>NZ_QWGR01000001.1 GCF_003576475.1 Maribellus luteus
GGTACTGCGTAACAGTGGGAGAGTAGGTCGCTGCCAACTTTATTAAAACCTGGTTCCATAAGGAGCCAGGTTTTTTTTATGCAATAAACTTATCCAATTACCGTTTTGGCATTATCAAAAGCTATTCTTGAATGAAGAAATTCTTAACCGAACTAATCGACTCAAACTGGTTTTTTGTATCACTCATTGCTTTTGTTGTAGCATTGCCTTTATCGCAGGCATTGGTTTCTGTTTTTAGCGGAGTAATGCTTTTGGTTGCCCTTCTTGAAGATTCCTTCCGGAACAAGATAAATCGTTTAAGCGAACGGAAAGTGCTTTTACTGGTCCCTCTGATCTTTGTGATGTACGTGGTAAGTACGTTTATTACACGAGATACTTCGTTCTACGATGTTCAAAAAACACTGTTTTATCTGGTGATTCCTTTCGCTTTTATGTTGGGAAAGGAATTAAATTCAAAGCAGGTTCGATATGTTTTTTATACTTTTACCTGTTCTGTTCTACTGGCAATCATAATCGCCTTGATTCAGTGGCCATTCATGAAAAATACCGGAGGCTTTGCCATCCATAAAATCAGCCTGATTTCACATATTCGTTTTAGCTTTCAACTAGTACTGCTGGCGTGGTTTTTTGTATTTCTGTTACTAAAGAATTTCATTAGTATCGACTTAAACAAAAAGGTTTTAATCGGTTCCCTCATTGCTGTTCTTCTTGGATATTTGTTTTTACAGCAATCGTTAACCGGAATATTGGCCTTAAGTGCCAGCATCATTTATTTTATATTCTACCTTTTAATTCATGTAAATAAGAAATGGCGATTGGCAGGTACAGTCGTTTTGGGACTTGCCGTGTTATTCCCGGTTTTGTATGTAGTAAATGCTGTTAATACTTTTTATGACATCGATCAAATTGAAGTTGACAGCCTCGATAGGGTAACTTCGCAGGGAAACCCTTATAAGCATTACCCCAAAGATCCGATGGTTGAAAATGGCCATTATGTAAATCTTTATCTTTGCCCGGCGGAAATGCGGGAGGAATGGAACAAAATTTCAGCAATAAAATATGATTCCCTTGGTGCGAACGGCTACAGCATATCATCTACTTTAATCCGTTACCTTACTTCCAAAAATTTGCGGAAAGATGCTGAGGGAGTAAAGGCTTTGACCGAACAAGATGTAAGAAATGTGGAATCGGGCATGGCCAATTATATTTTTGAAAAACGTTTTACTCTTTATCCGAGGATTTATCAGACAATCTGGGAATACTACGTTTTTTCTCAAACCGGAAATTCCAATCATCAGTCTTTTTCCCAACGAATAGAATTTGCCAGGGCCGCCATCACCATCATAAAAAAGAATTTGTTTTTTGGCGTAGGTACCGGAAATTGGAAACAGGAGTTTGCCAATGCTTTTAAGGAGAACAATTCAAAATTGAGTGAGAGTTTGTATGCTTCGGCTCATAACCAGTATCTGAATTACATGGTGAAATTTGGAGTGCTTGGTTTTATTTTCATCATGTTTGCGCTGATTTACCCCATTGTAAAAACAAGAAGTTACCGCGATCCGTATTTTATGGTTTTCCTGGTTTTTATGTTTGTCGCCAATTTTGCCGATTCTAACCTGGAAGCTCATATGGGCAGCTCATTTTTCTTCTTTTTTTATTCCCTGTTTATTTTAGTACCAAAGGATTATCTTTTGCTGGATGTCTCGAATCCAAAACCTGTATAGAAGAAATCGATCAACTTATCCGAACCTTTTGTATTTCCCGATGTTCTTTTAACAAATAGAACAAAAAAAGAACTATGGAAAGAAGAAAATTTATTATCACAGCAGGAGTTGCTGCTGTTGCTGCTCCAATGTTGGGAACTTTCGCATCGTGTGCTTCGGAAACAAAGGCATTTGAAGGACATACTTTTCCGGAGCTGGGTTACGGATACGACGCCCTGGAACCCTACATTGACGCGCAAACCATGGAGCTTCACTATTCGAAACATCACAAAGGATATTATACCAAGTTTATGGCTGCGGCCGAAGGAACTGAATTGCTGAATACCCCAATGGAACAAATTTTTGCTGAAATAAGCAAGCAGCCCGAAGGGATCAGAAACAACGGTGGAGGTTATTACAATCACACACTTTTTTGGGAGAACATGACTCCGTCGCAGGGCGAAATACCGGCTGAATTGAAAAAAGCCATCGAAAAAGACTTTGGTTCGGTTGAATCTTTTAGGGAGCAATTCGGAAAAGCCGCCAAAACCCGCTTTGGTAGTGGTTGGGCCTGGTTGTCGGTAGATAAATCAGGAAAGTTGGTGGTTTCTTCTACAGCAAACCAGGATAACCCGTTGATGGATGTTGTTGAAGTTAAGGGAACTCCATTGTTGGGACTCGATGTTTGGGAACATGCTTATTACCTGCACTACCAAAACAAAAGAGCAGATTACGTCGACAATTTCTGGAATGTTGTAAACTGGGAAGTTGTAAACGACCGGTTGACAAAAGCATTAGCATAAACAGTTTTTGGCACTGTGGGTAAGGCTCATTATTTTTGACAAAATTTAAAAATAATGAGCCTTAATTTTTGCTTCATAGGTGCCGGAAATCTGGCTACTCATTTGGCTACTGCGCTGAACGAAAAAGCCGGCAAGGTAACCCAGGTTTACAGCCGGACCGAAGATTCAGCCAGGTTACTGGCCCAAAAGCTGAATGCCTCTTATACCACGTCAATCAAAGAAATTACCAGTAAAGCAGATATTTATTTCGTTGCTTTAAAAGATTCTGCCGTTTCTGAAGTATTGGCAGAAATTGATTTTCAGGATAAACTGGTGGTACATTGTTCGGGTAGTTTGCCCATGTCGGTGCTAAAAGATTTTTCTTCCAATTACGGAGTACTTTACCCGCTGCAAACCTTTTCGAAAACGCGAATCGTAGATTTCACGGATATTCCGGTTTTTGTGGAAGCCAATAATCTCAACAATGAGGAGCTCTTATACACCCTGGCACGTAAAATATCAGGAAAAGTGACAATACTGGATTCTGCACGAAGGAAAAGCTTGCACATTGCCGCTGTTTTTGCCTGCAATTTTGTAAATCATTTTTATGCACTTGCCGCCGGTTTCCTTGAATCGCAGGATATTCCGTTCGAGGTACTTCATCCTTTGATTTTGGAAACCGCCAGAAAAGCACAGGAAATGCCCCCGAAAGAAGCACAAACCGGACCTGCTGTTCGTTTCGATGAGAACATTATCAATGATCATCTGCAGGCACTGGCTGAATACCCGGAGATGCAACCGTTGTATAATTTAATTTCTAGAAGTATTTTTGACCATCATCAAAAAAAATAAATATGGGCTTTTTTAAGGACGAGTTATTAAACGTTAAAGGATTTGTGTTTGATGTGGATGGAGTGTTATCAAAAGATATCTCGCCTTTAAACGAGGACGGCGATCCGGTGCGCACAGCCAACGTAAAGGATGGATTTGCCATTCGGAGCGCGGTAAAAGCCGGTTATCCGGTGGCGATTATTACCGGTGGTTTTATTGAGCGTGTGAGGCTGCGTTACGAAAAACTGGGAGTGGAACATTATTACGACAAGGTGCGCGATAAAGTGGAAGCACTCAATGATTTTCTGGCAAAAACAAACCTGACAGCTGCCGAAGTTATGTTTATGGGCGACGATTTGGTGGATTACCGGGTGATGAACGAGGTAGGACTTGCAGTGTGCCCGAAAGATGCCGTTCAGGAAATCAAGAAAATTTCCCAATACATTTCTGATAAAAATGGAGGCGAAGGTTGTGTACGCGATGTGATTGAACAAACCATGAAAGCCCAGGGAAAGTGGTTTACTCCTGAAATGTTGAACTCCCGAGCTTTCTGATATGAAGTGGTTTCCGAAATACAATTTTATTCTTGCCTCCCAATCACCCAGGCGCCAGCAGTTGTTACACTCGCTCGGAATCGAATTTACCGTGCGAACAAAGGACGTGGAGGAAGTGTGGCCGGATGGTCTGGAAACAGAGGAAATTCCGGTATACCTCGCAGAATTAAAGGCCCAGGCTTTTAAAGATGATCTAAAAGATAATGAGTTGCTGATTACGGCCGATACCGTGGTTTGCCTGGGAAAAGAAGTATTGGGCAAGCCAGGGAGTTTTGATGAAGCCTGTGAGATACTGCAACGACTAGGTGGAAAAGAACACCAGGTAATAACCGGCGTGTGTCTGACATCAGCTCATAAACAGGAATCTTTCTACTCGGTAACCAATGTTGAATTCAAAATACTTACCCGTGAAGAAATTGAACATTATGTTACAAATTTCAAACCTTACGACAAAGCCGGGGCTTATGGCATCCAGGAATGGATAGGTTCCATTGGCATTACACACATCGAAGGATCTTTTTACAACGTGATGGGTCTCCCCATTCAAAAATTATACGAATACATTCAAAGTTTTTAATTCCTTCCCCGAAAAGGTTTCATTATTCAGGCTGTTATTAAACAGAGCGTTAAAAAAATATATAGTTAACATATTTCGTCGATAATTCGTAAATTGAATAGAAACAGAACTAAAATCAATGTTATGAATCGTCCGATTAAATTAATTTCATTGTTTTTTTTCGCTTTGTTTCTGATCGGAGGTTGTTCATTACAGAAAAATGAAAAAGTAAAAGTTGGATTTTTAATTCACGCCTTAGATCAGGAGAGGTGGAAAAATGACCGTGATTTTCTGGTTCAAAAAGTAGAGGAACTGGGAGGAACGGTGATCGTAAAAGTTGCCGATAACAATTCTGATAAGCAACTGGCGCAGGCAAAAGAGGTGCTTGCCAATGGTGTTAATGTTTTGGTGGTTGTTCCTGTTGATCAGTTTGCAGCCGCGGCAATAGTAGAAGAAGCCCATGCACGCAATGTTAAAGTTATTTCTTACGACCGTCTGATTAAGAATTGCAAGCTCGACTATTATGTGTCGACGGATAATATTGAGATTGGTTCTTTGCAGGCAACTTATCTTACCAGTATTAAACCTACGGGTAATTACGCTTTGATTGGTGGGGCAATGGGGGACAATAACAGTCAGCTTTTGTACCTCGGCCAGCGAAATGTGCTGCAGCCCCTGGTTGAGAAAGGAGATATCAATATTATTTACAATGAGTTTACAGATCATTGGGGAGAAGAAGAAGGGTATGAACATGCAAAAAAAATCCTGGCTCTTCCGCAAAAAGTGGATGCCATTATTGCAGCCAATGATGGTATTGCAATGGGGGTGATCAAAGCATTGCAGGAGGTCAACCGAAACGATGTTTTATTGGCCGGGATGGATGCGAACTTACCCAACCTTCAGGAAATTGTAGCCGGGCATCAAACCTGTACGGTGTATAAACCTTATGAAAAGATGGCTTCGGCAACCGCTGAACTTGCTTCCCAGCTTGTGGAAAACGGAGGTTTTGAAAATACCTTTCAAACCGTAAGCAACGGAGAAAAGCTGGTTCCCACGGTTTTCTTTAACGGGATGATCGTAAACAAGGAAAACCTGAAACTCACTGTAATCTCTGAAGGGTATCAGAAAGAAGAGGAGGTTTATAAATAGAGGAAGGATAGGAAAATTTGAGCAGGGCTTCGTAAGAGGCCCTTTTTTGTTGGTCGTCAAAGCTGTTCCTATCATACGTATATACCCATTCTCTTTTCCTGTCTTGTATGCAACTTCCCTGCATGCTCATCTTTTTCTTTCTGGAATTTGAAAAAAAGGATAAATGTTTTTTTAATAAGAAACATGGAATAAGGAATAAGAAATCAGAAAATATTGGCTCAAATTATTCAATTTTCAACACTTTTTTATTCCTTATTCTCTGGCTTTTTTAAAATTCATATTTCATTGCTGTCCAGGAAAAGGTAGCTATTTTAACAATTAAATCGATTACGCAGCGCTGCAGCTTAACGGTTCTTATTATCTGTTTTTCTATAAATATTTTGCTGCTCCGCAGCTGATTTTCTAGCAACAGCGTTGCGGTAATATTAATAGAAAATTCCAGGTGAGAAAAAATGAGCCCCATCGGGGCGGAACATTCTGTAACAGCAGTAATGAAAGATGTTTATTATAGACTAATTAGTCTTTTTTTGCACTTCATTCCCAAATACTTTGCCGATATTTTATACTTTTGTCGCGGTTTTGAAAACAATATTTCAGAAAATTGAAGAAACATAAAGTCATACAGTTAAGACATTTAAGCGATTCATCTTTTGTGATCCGGATGGAGCGAAACGGAATGCCGTTTCAAACCGGGCAGTTCCTGATTTTAAGCCTGAAGGGACAAATCGACCGCCGCGAATATTCGGTTTACAGCGGAGAAAACGACGATTTCCTGGAAGTACTGGTGCGGGAAGTGGAAGGCGGAAAAGTCTCCGCAAAATTGAAACGACTGAAACCCGGCGACCAGCTGGATGTAGACGGGCCTTTTGGCTTCTTTAAATTTTCGCCCGATATGTTTTCGCCGCAAAAGTTTCTGTTTATCGCCACCGGAACCGGTATCAGTCCGTTTCACAGTTTTGTAAAAACACATCCCGGTCTCGATTATCAATTGATTCACGGTGTGCGCTATGTGGAAGAAGCCTACGATCACAACGATTTTGATCCAAAGCGAATTACATTGTGTACCTCAGCGGATAAAAACGGCGATTTTGAAGGCCGCGTTACTGCGTTTGTGGCAGAGCAGAAATTGGACCTTGGAACCAACTGTTTTCTTTGCGGAAACAGTGAGATGATATTCGAGATGTTCGATATTTTAACCGGAAAAGGAATCCCGGTCTCGAACATTTATTCCGAAGTTTACTTTTAATAGAAGATAGAATGAAATGGAAGTTCAAAGCGTACACTGAACTTTGAACTTTAAACTTTGAACATGTTTTCATGAAATATCACGTAATAACATTGGGGTGTCAGATGAATTTATCTGACGGAGAGCGGGTGATTTCGGTGCTGGATAAAGCCGGTTACCAGTGGACCGACAACGAGGAGGAGGCCAACCTGATTGGAATTCTTGCTTGTTCGGTGCGGCAGAAAGCCATCGATAAGGTGTATTCGCGCATTCACAAATGGAACAAATGGAAGAATCATAAAAACCTGATCACTTTTATTTCCGGATGTATTTTGCCCGACGATCACGAGAAGTTCCTCAAGCTTTTCGACATCACTTTCCAGATGAAAGATCTGCCGAAACTGCCTGAAATGATCAGCAATTACGGAATTACCACTCCGCTTCATTTAAAAGTGGGGATCGATCCGCATAACGAGAACATCGAGCAGTTCTGGGATGTAAAACCCAATTACCAATCGAATTTCGAAGCATTCATCCCGATTCAGAACGGGTGCGATAAGTTTTGTTCGTTCTGTGCGGTACCTTACACGCGTGGCAGGGAGGTTTCGCGGCCTTCGCGCGATATCATAAGCGAAGTGGCATTGCTGGCAGCACAGGGATATAAATCGATCACCTTGCTGGGGCAGAATGTAAATTCGTACGGCCTTGATAAAAAAGGAGAGGAGATTACCTTCCCGCAGTTGCTGCGCGAAATTGGTGAATTGGGCAAGCGCCTGAAAAAGGATTTCTGGGTGTATTTTACTTCGCCTCACCCACGCGATATGACCGATGAAGTAATTGAAGTAATTGCCGAATACCCGGTGCTGGCCAAGCAGATTCACCTGCCCATGCAAAGTGGCGACGACAAAGTGCTGATGCGCATGAACCGCAAGCACAACATGGAAAAATACCGGCACATTGTGGAAAGCATTCGCCGCATTATTCCGCAGGCAACTTTGTTTACTGATATTATTGTTGGCTTCACGGGCGAAACCGACGAGCAGTTCGACAACACGCGCAAGGCGATGGAGGAATTCAAATTCAACATGTCGTACACCGCCATTTATTCGCCGCGGCCGGGAGCAACCAGTCACCGCTGGGACGATGATGTTGCGCTCGAAGAGAAAAAGCGCCGCCTGCATATACTTACCGAAGAACTGCGCAAACACAACTTTCCGTATAACAACAGTTTGGTGGGAAAAACCGTTCGCGTACTGGTAAAAGGCGCCGACCGGAAAGAAGGGTTCCTGTCGGGACATACCGAAGGAAAACTGATCGTTCGTTTTGCGGCTGATGATGAAAACCTCGTCGGGCAGTTTGTGGACGTTAAAATCACTTCCGCTTCCGATTTCTCGATGGAAGGGGAGCTGGTGGAAGCCGGCAGTTTGAAGTCAGAAGTTGGTATCCCGAAACCGGTAGCAACCGTGTAACAAAGGAATAAAAACAAGACCTTCAAGGTTTCGAAAACCTTGAAGGTCTGTGTTAGCCCGCGATCATCTGATGATTCCGTTATTCAGTAGTTAAAAGCCCCGTTTCTTTCGAACCCTTGTCTGTGACGGGTAGGCGTACCGGGTTCTGTTTTCCGTTGTCATTTGGTATGTTACTATAAGCCAATCTCTATGGGATTGATGGGGCGTGCTACGATTGCATCCGTGGTAATTCTGCTTTTGCAAGCGATAGTTTTTGCGGCATAGAATAAAAGCATTGATTATTTTACGCGCTTAGCGCCTGTTCCGGGAGGCAAGATAGGAGCAGGGAACCATTCTTTTTATAGAACGATTCCTCAGTATCGAATCAGGGTTTCCCGACGCTGAATATGTCGGAGCTTAATAGCCCGGTACCTAGTGCAGGGGTGGGAGTGGTAGATGAATCCTCGTCCGGCGGAATGGATGGTTAAAAGCGCATGTAGCAGTTCCGGACGAAAAGTTGGTGTATTTTCATTCGTTATGGACAGGCTTTCTACAATGAAGTAGGAACCGTTCTTTTTTTAAGAGAACGGTTCCTTAAAACGTCAGCCGGACAAAGGATGAAAAACTGTTTGGTCAGCCCGTGTCAGCCAGACAAAGCATAAAAAATTGATTTGTCACCTCTCGTCAGCCAGACAAGCCATGAAAAAATGATTTTTCACCTCGTGTCTATCAGACAAAGGATGAAAAACTGTTCGGTTGGCTCGTGTCAAGCAGACAACGCATGAAAAATCATTCTGACAGCCTTTGGTGATTCACCACGAGCCGAAAAATTGTTCCGGCAATCCGTTGACCGTGTCAATAAGATGAAAAATTGGTCGGTGGGGCTTTTGACCGTGTCAACGACCCGAAAAAATCGTCGGACAAGCTTTTGACTGTGTCAATGGCATGAGAAATTGTTCCGGCGGCCCGTTGACCGTGTCAATAAGATGAAAAACTGGTCGGTGAGCTCATGTCTGTCAGACAAAGCGTGAGTGAAAATCCGGACAAGCTTTGGTGATTCACCATGCCTGAAATGGCATACAGTCAGCGGAATCTTTTTGATGCCTTGAAAGCAAGGATAAGAAATTATGTTTATTTTAGAAATCAAAAAATCAATCATTACCCAATACATTGAAAATAACGCAGAACAGAATGCAAAGCACATTACACTACATTCGGGAAAATATATAAAAGGGAAACAGAAAGTTACACAAACAACGACAAACGAATTATAAGTGTACTGTAAATAAATTATCCCAAATAATAATAACCAACCTTATGAATAAAACCTATACAGTTATCGGATACATTGCATATGCATTGCTTCAATTCATACTTTTTCAATACAACAACAGCTTAACTTATCAATTGATCCTGACATGTGTCGCTCTTATTGTTCTCGCGTTGAATCTGCTGTATATATTTAATAATATTAGAACCGGAAAGATTATAAAAATTGGAGAAAGACGGTTTGGCTATTGGGTGTCGCTGCTGTGGTTTTTAGGTGGTTTAATGCTTTTTGTCGTCGGGTTTAACAATGAATCAGATTCATATTTTTCAGGAGAAGTTACTGTGACGATGCTGACAGGGTTACTGTTTATACCTGCAGCTTTCTTCCATTTTGAAAACTACCTGGTTCTTTTTAAAAAAACGAACATTCAGTTTGGTAGGAAATTTTGGTGGAATACATGGTCGTACCGCACTGTTGACAAACTATTGATCAGTGATGAAGGGATTGAGATAGAAAGGAATGGTGATTGTGAATATATTGCATTAACTGCGGATGACCGAATAAAGATGAATACCATAATAAAACGATTAAAGGTAATTCTCGGAGATAAAATGATTATCAGATAAACCCTACTTCCGTGCGAGTCTCTTCGCATGGGTGTTTGAAAAAGCATTGAAACAACGAAATTTGCCGTGCAATATGCCGATGCTTATACAGTTTACCGTTAACGAAACTTACAAAACAGCATTCTCTAACTTAAAAACGAAATAAGAAAATGATTAGGGATATTCATATCAATGATTCGAAAGCGCTTGCAGCCATTTATAACTACTATATCAGCCATACCTGTATTACGTTCGAAGAAATTCCGGTGACTGAAAATGACATTAAGGATAGAATTCAGTCGCACAATTTAAATCTCCCCTGGATTGTTTACGAAGAAAACGGCGAAATTGTGGGATATGCTTATGCCACAGAATGGAAATCGAGAAGTGCCTATAAGTTTTCGGTTGAAAGCACCGTATACCTAAAACAGGGTAGCCAGGGAAAAGGAATTGGAACAATACTGTACCGGGAATTATTAAACCGGATAGCCAAAAGCAATATTCACGCTGTAATTGGAGGAATAGCCTTGCCCAACGACCCAAGTGTGGCTCTGCACGAAAAGCTTGGTTTTGAGAAAGTCGCACAATTTAAGGAAGTTGGTTTTAAATTCGGTAGATGGATTGACGTTGGGTGTTGGGAATTGGTGCTAAGCAAATGAATAAGTTGCCCCCAGCTCGCGCCGATTTGCAATTCGATAGAATTGAAATAAACTTATCAGCCTGTGGCTGAGGTACGGATTATAAATCCGCACCAGCGGATTTTCTACATTTCATTAAAAGATATACTTATTGAATTGGTTTAATGTTTATCTTTAGAAAACTATAACAAAAATTGAAAGATGACTCAACTCCCATACATCGTAAGCCAGAAACAACTCCAAATGCAATTAAAAAATAGAAGCTTTTTTATCCCAAAATGAGTGATGTCGGAAAAGTTAGTTTATACATCCCATTCAGGAGTATAAATTAAAGTAATACTTGAGAAGTAAATGTATCCAGCATTTCGATGTAGGTTGTGATGAACTCTTCTTGGTACGTAAGAATGGGAGTTTGGTTAAAGACATTACTATGAGAAATTGAATAATTATTAGATAAAGACTAAAGCAATAAGTAAGACAATGAAAAGGCGAATTTTTATTTTAGTGTCAATTTGGCTATTATTATTTACAAGATGTTCGAAAGATGATGATTTTATTCTAGAAGGTACTTATCAATTACCGACTTATGCCAACATGGGAGCAATACATATGTTTACATCTACTGGTGAAGTTTTGGATGGAGAGAAAATCACTGATTTTATAAATAGATCAAAACAGTTTTCTACTTTTTTTGAAATTCCTGTACAAGAAACAGACTTATCCACTATTTTTTGCCTTAATAGTTCAGCTATGCCTATTGATGCCGATTCGTACTGCAATATTCAAATTACTGATGATAAAGCTACAATAAATGCTCGATTGATCACGATTAATACATTTGGTAAAACATTAGATGCAGAAGTCATTAGATTAGATCCGTTAATGATTTTAACAGCTAGTGCTGGAACAGAGTATATGGAAAAACCTGACGACATAGCCGACTATTATAATACAACTGAATTTCCTAAAATTAAAGAGATGATAAGAGTCACTACTCCCGTACCTCCAATTTTGGATAATTGGAAATTTCCAAAAAGATATAACTTTCCTTTTATCATAGAAGATGATGAGATATCAGTGCCAATTTTAATACATGCTCATTGGCACAATTCTCCCCAACAGATTAGTTGGAGTCAGGGTAAAATTTGTAATCTAGTCAATGAGAATTTTTTAAGAAATTTATCTGTTAATGATACAATACTTATTCAAGAGGGTAAAGCGGTATTGCAAAAGCGGTAGTGCATGGGAAGCACTTGAATTATAATATAAATAAGTCAACTAGTATCCGTTAAAGCACTCTTATGTTGGTTGATAACGTTGTAAAAACCATTGGAATTTTCAAGTGGCTAAATGCTGAAACATAGCCCCTACTGAAGCGGATTTGCAATCCTAACCTTTGTTGTAAGACCAAAGAAGTTATAACAGGTAATACAAATTATCAATAGTTTACTTTAAACTGAAAATAAATGAGTTGGAAATACAAGTTTCATATTTGAATTTCTAGAAAGTTATGTAATTCAATCCACGTAATAAAAAAGGAGGCAAATTCACCTCCTTTTTTATTTGTGTGCAGATCACTATTCTTCGGTCAGCAGCTTTGCAATTTCGGGGCGGGTTTTCTGAATGCGTTCCTGGTTGATGGTAAGTCCCAGCGGTTCGTAAATTTTCTGCATGTAGTCGTAAATGGGTTTTACTATTTCAAAGGGAACCAGAACCGACTCAAGCGCAGTAGATCCCGCCTTGTTGCGAATGGAACGGTCGGCGCTGGCGGCCAGCAAGCGTTTCGTAATTTTGGGATGGCAAAAGAAGGCGGCCGTGTGAAGTGCCCCAGCTTCCGCGCGAGTCCTCTCGCGGGGTTGTTTGGTAATATTTTTTTTTGTTCACAGATTAAACATTTTATACTATTTTCAGGGCATTAAGTCAATAAAATAATCAAAACCAACAAATCATGAAACGAAGAAGTTTTTTTAGCCTGGCAGGCGTAGGGCTTGCAAGTGCCCTGGTTCCAAAAGCCTTTGCCGGAGAACCCAAAGTAAATGTTTCCAATAAAAAAGACCTGGCGAATCCTTTTGCTGCAAAAGGAAAATGGTACAAAGCCGCGCTTCATGTGCACACTACCAACAGCGATGGAGATGTGGATGTCCCAACACGTATTCAACAATACCGCGACAAGGGCTTTGATATTGTTGCCATTACCGACCACCGGAAAACCAACGATTTATCCGGTTTTTCAGTACCCGGCTTTATGGCTTTGAGCAGTATTGAGTTTCATCCCAAGACATACTCGGGAGCGCCAACGCACCATTTCCTGGGGCTGGGCTTACCACATCCTTACGAATACAACAACGATTTGCCCGCGCAGGAGATGATCAATGACATCAAAAGCAAGGGGGCAAAAGTATTTTATGCGCATCCGTACTGGACCGGTCATACCTACGAGGAGATGACCGAAGTAAACGGGTACCTTGGTGTTGAGGTGTATAACCAGAGTTGCGAGGAGAATGACAGTGCTTACGGGAATGTGTACTGGGACCAGATGCTGAACAAGGGACATGTTTTATCGGGTTTGGCAACCGACGATGTACACCAGAGCTCAGAAGTGGGAAAAGCCTGGACCATGATAAAAGCTGAAAAATTGGATGAAAGCAGTATTCTCGATGCATTGGAAAACGGTTGTTTTTATGCCTCCAGCGGACCTGAAATTAAAGATTTCCAACTGGGTGAGGATATGAAAATAAAAATAGAATGCTCGTCGGTAAAAAAGATCGCTTTCAGGATAGATGGTGCCGGTAACGGTAGAGTTTTTCATGCTCAGGAAGGAGAGGATTTACAAAGCGCGGAGTGGGACCTGAGCAAGAAGAAACCAAGATGGGTGAGGTGCGAAGTAAGCGATGAAAATGGAAAGACTGCGTGGACAAATCCTATTTTTCTGAAATCTTAAAACAGGATAAGCTATTAAGACACAAAGCTTCTGCGATACATTTCAAAAGCATAGAGTATAAAAGTAGTGTACCGTGTTGCAATCTATAAATAGAAAAGGAGGTGAATTCACCTCCTTTTTTATTTGTGTGCAGATCACTATTCTTCGGTCAGCAGCTTCGCAATTTCAGGGCGGGTTTTCTGAATGCGTTCCTGGTCGATGGTAAGTCCCAGCGGTTCGTAAATTTTCTGCATGTAGTCGTAAATGGGTTTTACCATTTCGAAGGGCACCAGAACTGACTCAAGCGCGGTAGATCCCGCCTTGTTGCGAATGGAACGGTCGGCACTGGCGGCCAGTAAGCTTTTGGTAATTTCGGGATGGCAAAAAAAGGCAGCGGTGTGAAGTGCCGTAGAACCGTCGTTGTTTTGGTAATCGATGTCGGCACCTGCGTCCAAAAGCTTTTGGGCAATCTCTGCTCGTCCGAACAAAGCGGCTGTCATTAGCGGACTGGAACCACTGGCCGGTTCCCGCTCATCAACGTTGGCTCCCGATTGAATCAGCATTTCGACAGAAGCCAGATCGTTGTTGATAACGGCGGCATGCAAACTTTGGCTTTGAGGCTGGGTTTCGGTAAGGGGTTCTGCTGCGTTAATTGCTTCGGGATATCCGCGAAAGGCAGCTCCCGTAATCAGCACAACTAAAACGAAGGTGGTAATTGTTTTCATATTTATTTGTTTTTGTAAAGTTGTTCTCCAGGTGTAAATGATCATGTTTGAAACAACAAAAGTTACGATAGACAGAATCAGAAATTTCAGCATTGCAGGGATAGGAAGACCGGTAAGGGTAAGGGCGATTACACCCATCACCACCATGTGCAAAATGTAAACCGGGTACGAATTGCGACTGAGTTCGCTTAAAACGGCGTTTGTTTTATTCAAGCTGGTTTGGAACGAATACAGAAAGATGTGAAGAAGGGTGAGCATCGACAGAAGGCCCGAACTGAAATAAAGTACGCGGTCGGCAAATTCAGAAATAAAATAGTATTGGCGTTGCGGATCAATCAGATTAAAAAATGTATTCAGCGCCACTGCGGTAAAAATTCCGAGAGAGAAAGTAACAACCACATTCGAAGCGATGTACAGTTTCCGGTTTCGGGTGGGGCGTTCGAATACTTTTAGCTTGTAGCAAAGGCTTCCGAGCAAAAAGGCCAGAAAATACACCAACAACCGCTCGCGCTGAAAATGCAACAGGAAGGAGTGGTACCATCCGCTTAAACCCAGGGTAGAGATGGTGACACCATAAAAAACTCCGATTGCAAAGGTGAGTACAACAGCGGTTTTCAGTGAAATATTTACCTGTAGAATCCTGGTTTTGTACATGGCAAGGTACGCCAGCTGGAAGAGGAACAACACGGGTAAAAACCAAAGCCAGTTTTGGACCGGGTTGTTGGCAAAGGAAGAGAGGTCGCTTCCGGCACGTTCAAAAAAATGAAAGTACGAGAACCATTCTTCCTGCGGCAGCCCGCGTGAATACAGAAAGATGAATTTGTAGGCCGGAATCAGTGTAAAAACAGCCAGGAACCACGGCACCATAATTCGTTTGAACTTTGATCGTACAAAGCTGAAGCTGTTCTGTTTTTGCGCTGACGAAGGCACAAAGTAGCCCGAAATAAAAAAGATACAGAACATAACAAAGAGGTCGAGGTACATGCGAATCAGTCCGATGTTGTTATTTTTTACCGGATCAGTCACGATCCAGCTGTTTTCAAGTACCGATTCATAAACCAATCCTGAATGAAGAACTACTACTAACAGGATCAGGAAGGTTCGCAGGTTGTCGAGGAAATAAATTCGTGTTTTCATCTGTTTAAATTTTAATTTTTTTTGGCGACAGATGGAATTCGCATGTTCATGATGTGACGGATAATCATATCGCTTGGTCTGAATTCCATTCTCATGCTCATTTTATATCGTTTTGTTTTTGCCGGTCACCCGATTTTTGATGATGTAAAGTTCCGGCAAATGCTGACGCAGGTCTAATCAGGTATGCAGCAAGGTGTATGAAGTTTTACGCGCGAATAAAAGCTATGACGCAAGCCTGTAAATTATGACGCAAGCGATGCTTTCGTGGCGAAAAAGCGCCGGATTTTTTTGTTCGCGTTTCTAGGAAAAAAGTCCTAATTTCGATGGTTGTAAACGAATAAACTATGCCGACTTCCCGCCGTAACGACGAAGAATTTATTAGCCGACTTACTCAGATTGTGGAGGAGAATCTTTCGAACGAACAGTTTGGTGTGAACGAGCTGGCACAGATTGTAGGCATGAGCCGCTCGAATTTGTTGCGCAAGGTTTCGAAACTGCAGGGAGTTTCGGTGAGTCTTTTTATCCGGAAAGTTCGTTTGGGAAAGGCACTGGAAATGCTTCAGGAAGGTGCTTATTCGGTGTCCGAGATTTCGTACCGGGTTGGGTTTGGAAGTCCGTCGTATTTCATCAAGTGCTTTCGCGAAGAGTACGGATACTCCCCGGGAAATATGGACGCATACCAGGCAGAACAGGAGGAGGAAGAAACTTCGGAGAAGCCGAAACGCAAGTTCCGTATGCCGGTACTGTTTGTTTCCTTGTTTCTCTTGGTGACGATGGCAGTCGTTATCGTTTATTTTCTGGATCCCGGAGCCGAAAGTCCGGAGCCGGTAAAATCGATTGCGGTATTGCCGTTTATTAACGATAGCAACGATTCGAGCAATGTGTACATCATAAACGGATTGATGGAGTCGACGCTGAATAAACTCCAGAGCATTGAAGGACTGAGGGTGATTAGCCGCACATCGGCGGAGAAATACCGGAAACACACGAAGACCATCCGGGAAATTGCAAAGGAGTTGAATGTGACCTACCTGGTGGAAGGAAGCGGGCAAAAAATCGGAGACAAGCTGCTGCTGAATGTTCAGCTGATCGAAGCCAGTGCCGACAACCAGGTTTGGAGCCGGCAGTACCAACGAAATACCAGCGATATTTTTGCGCTTCAGAATGAGATTGCAAAAGACATTACCGACGAGATCAAGGTAATTGTGACTCCGGAAGAACAATCCAGAATCGAGAAAATTCCGACGGAGAGCCTGGAGGCTTATGATCTTTTTTTACAGGGCATTGATTTGCTCAGCCGGCAAACCGAGGCAAAAGGCAACCTTCGGAAGTCGATCGGATTGCTGCGGGAAGCCCTGGTGCTCGACCCCAAATTTGCCCGGGCAAACGCCGCACTGGCCATGTCGTATTATTTTTTGGAACAAAATCATTCGGAGCGGCTTTTGGCAGATTCTATCAATTATTTTGCTGATCAGGCCATGTTTCTTGATCCGCAATTGCCCCAAAGCCTGATTGCCAAAGCGCTTTTTTACATGGCGCACGCCGAATACCAGCTGGCGGTCCCTTATTTTGAAAAGGCCCTGGAGTACAACCCGAATTACGACCTGGTGTATGTTTTCCTGGTAGATTTGTACGCCAACTATCTGCCGGATACCCGAAAATACCTGGAGTACACCTTGCGTGGTCTGCAGATCGATCCGGCCCGATTTGATCCGGTGACCATGAGTTTTAATTTTCTGCACATCAGCAATGCGTTTATTCAGGCAGGTTTTGTGGATGAGGCGGAGAAGTACATCAATGTTTCGCTCGATTATTTCCCGGGGAATTTGTATTCGGAATATGTAAAAGCGTATATCTTATTTGCCCGCGACAACAACCTGCAGCAAACAAAAGAACTGTTGCTGGAGGCTGCGCGGAAAGATACGACGCGGCTCGATATTATTCAGGAAGTGGCCAAGATTTGTTATTACCAGCGTGATTATGAAAGTGCTTACAAATACTATCAAAAATACCTGGGGATAAAAAAGATGTTGCAGCTTTCGGTGTATCCGCAGGAAGACATCAAAATTGCTTTTACCTGTCAGCAACTGGGCAAAACACAGGAAGCGGAACAGTTCTTAGCGTCGTACAAGCACTTCGCTGATAATGACCGCTCCATTTATCGTTCGCTGAATTTAAGCACGTATTACGCCGCCACCGGGCAAAACGAGGAGGCATTGAACCAGCTGAAGTTATTTGCCGGGCAAAAGAACTTTCAGTATTGGATTGTTTTGTTTCTGCCCATCGATCCCATTATGGATGCAGTGAGAGATCAACCGGGGTATTCCGGAACCTTCAAACAAATCAAAGTCAATTTCAAGCAGTTTCACAACGAGGTGAAAGAATCGCTGGAAAAAAAAGGGTTGATGTGATTGTTAAAGTTCTCCATCCCGCAGTTGAATAAACCAGGCAATGGCAGCCAGCTCGGCCGGCATAATCGCACCCGAGTGGTCTAAACCGGAAAGCGGTGCCAGTTTAACCAATTCGGCGTTCACACCTTTGTCCATAAATTGCTGGTGTAAATTAGAACTTAAAATTGCCGGAACATAGGTGTCGGCAGTGCCATGAAGAAGCAAGGTAGGCACCTTGGTGTTGTAGCCTTCAATGCTGTTTTCGCTTAGCATTTCGCGTAGCGAGGCAAACGTTGCACCTGTTTTCCAGTTGGCAATAAAATTGGGCTGAAAAAGATCGGCAACAACGGTGGTCAGTGAATCGTTGATTTGAGCCCCTGAGTGATTCCCATCAAACAATCCTGGAATTTTATCGGCATAAACTTCCATAAATACCGAATCCATGGGAGTTTCCATATTCAGTTCTGCATAGCTGTTATACAGGTAAGCCAGAAAATAAGGCATTGGATATTCCGTTTCTGTCGTTACAACTTCAGTTACTGTTGAGATGTTGTAAGGTCCGGCACCACAGGCACTGGCTTTCAGATTAAACTCACCGGAGTATTGGGTTTCAATCGTTTTCTGTAGTTGCATGGTCGACCATCCTCCCTGCGAATAACCGGTGATGTAAAGGTCGTTGTTGAGCGTAACAGCGCCTTTCTCTTCCACAAATTCTTTTACCGCCCGAAGCATATCCATCACCGACTGAACCGTAGATTCGGCATGGAGGTAGGGATGAAACATATCGTCGGAGGCGCCAAAGCCCAGGTAATCGGGAATAGCAATCACAAAACCGGAAGAGGCCATCATTTCAAGCACTTTAAATAAATCGGAGTCTGGAGCTTCCGTAGGCGCTGCGTCGTGCAGGGTATTAGTACCATTCTGAAAACTCATCAGGGGGTATTCGCCCGGTGTTTTGGGAACACATACAAGACCGGAAGCGACTACCGTTTCTCCATCAAAAGTTGTATTGTAGGTAATTTTATATACATCTACTCCTGAAGTGAACTTGTCTTTGATTTCATTCAGGGCCGGGTTTTGTGTGGCCAGAAAATTAATTGTCAAATTGATAATGCCTTGGTCATGACTAGTGACCAGGTCTTGTTCTACCAGGTATTCGTTTTCATTGCCGTCAACCTTTTCATCGTCAAAGTCGTCGCAGGCATAAAAAGTGATGGTTAAAAGGCAGAATAAGAAAAAGGGTTTTAAAAGTTCTTTCATGGCAAAATATTTTCAATAGGTTAAACCAAAAATAGGCTAAAATATTGTGTTAAGGAAGTCAGCGGAAGGATAAGGAAGTATTTTGTGAAAAATGAATTGTGTAATTTTCTGAAGAAGATGCCCGCTTTGGTCTGATTTTCTTATTTTTATTTCCATTGAACCAAACGTTTATCTGTTAAAGGAAGTATTATGAGA
Source organism: Maribellus luteus (assembly GCF_003576475.1). Taxonomy (GTDB): domain Bacteria; phylum Bacteroidota; class Bacteroidia; order Bacteroidales; family Prolixibacteraceae; genus Draconibacterium; species Draconibacterium luteum. The sequence continues at coordinate 19,389 of NZ_QWGR01000001.1, forward strand.
AAATCTTTACTTATCCTGTTTTTTGCTTCATTGTGTTTTTCTGTTGTTGGGCAGCCAATTAAAGTAATGCTGGTTACCGGTGGTCATTCGTACGATACTTTGCAGTTTTTTCAGCTGTTCGATGCAATGAGTGAGGTTGAGTACGAGCATTTTGAGCAGCCTGCCGCCAATCAGAAAATTGCGAAAGATCTTGCCAAAGATTTCGATTTGATCGTGTTTTACGATATGTGGGATAAGGTTGGAGTAGGAGAGCGGGAAGCTTACCGCCAGATGGGGGAACAAGGCAAACCATTGTTGTTTTTGCATCACTCTTTGGCCTCGTATCAGGAGTGGCCGGAGTTCGAGAGAATTATTGGAGGTAAATATGTGGAGAAGGGTAAAGGAGTTGATGACGGAGAACAATCGACCTACGAACACGATGTGTGGGTGTATTGTAAAGTGGAAAACTATACGCCGGTAACCCGCGGTTTTCGGGAGCTTCGTTTTTTTGATGAAGTATACGGAAATGTAAGAATTGATGAGAAGGTATTGCCGCTACTTAGCACGCGGCATCCCAAAAGCATGGAGTATGTTGCCTGGGAAAACCGGTATAAAAATGCACGGGTTGTATATATTCAGCCTGGACATGACAAGCGCACTTATTCTGACCCCGATTATCAGAAGTTGATTCTACAGGCTATTCATTATCTTGCCAGGAAGTAAAAAGAGGTTATCGCCTTATTCTTACGAAGTTGCAGAGAGGTTTCAGGTCTGGTAAGTCTCCGGGGTTATTTCTGTTGTATAACATAAGATATTGACAGTTTTTAACAATTTTCTGTTAATAAAAAGGACTGCTGACTATTTTTTTTGTTTAAATTAGGGGCCTAGCAAATCTGTTTAACTTGTTCAATATGAAAGCTATTGCCAAGTTAATCCACCAATCCAACATGACATATATTCCGACGAACCTTCCGGTTAAGTTTTTTGGATTGCCGGACGGGAAAGTGTATCTACTGTATGCGCGGTTTTGTATCGTAAGACCTGAAAAAACCGATCTGGAATTTGTATTTGCAGAACACGACGAGTTCTTCTTTGATTACGACACGGAAAAGCTCGTTCCCAAAACACAAACTCGTTACCCGGTATATAGCGAAATGGTCGATAAGCCAAATCCTGTGTACCACATTTTGCAGGTTAACCGTGATGTAAAAACGTATTCTGAAGCAGTTGCGCTTTTAAATCAGAAAGCGATGGAGATGTCGCCTCAGTCCGAGGCATGCTAAATGAAATATAGGCTACTAAAACTGTAAATTCAATGCTGCACTTGCCTGAAGAGATGTGTAAGTGCAGTATTGTTTTAATTTGGACGAAACCGTCTCTTTTTTTCTTATTGATTGAAGAGTAAGCTTACCATTCGATTTTTCCTAACAACACTTTTTTAGATAAACTCCTGTCCTGCAATTGACTGCTGACTGAACCAAAAAAAATAAAAAAAAACTTTGCATAGTATTCAAATTTATTTAGCTTTGTGTCATAGGTCGTTCTGACCTATTGTGTGTTTGGGGGTTAACATTTAAGAGGGCAGTTGTTGAACTGCCCTTTTCATTTTGCCCGAATCCCTGCAACGTATTTATCCCGCTGTCCTATTTAATAATGTATAGTGCTGGAATTCAGTGAATAAATAAATAATATTGCATTTTGTTTTGTTAAACGGAAGATGGGTTTTGTTCAGAATCCCAATAATTTTGGAAAAAGGAAAAATGAAGCATTGACGATTCTGAATCCGAATGTCCGAAATCAATCACAATTAGGGCGTCACCCTGAATTTATTTCAGGGTCTCATTTGCAAACCACTGATCCTATTGAGTAATAGATGCTGAAACAAGTTCAGCATGACGTGTTACTGATAACCATGATACAAAACGGACATTCAATTCTGAATTAAACTAATCTGCGTTAGTTAAATTAATTGATGATTTTCGGATCGGATTTTCCCTGGAAATAATATCGATGGCTACTATCATAGCAGTAAATCCCCAGAAAGGAACAGAAAGCTTGTCGGTGTCCAGGAAATTGTTGAGAAATCCATGAACATAATAGGTAATTAGGCCGAGTAGGGCAACCAGCACAATCTTCTTTAAGCGTGGATCGGTTGTGCGTGTATACGTGTTGATAGCCGTGTATAGTACAACTCCAATAATCAGTAAAAAGGTGAGCAGACCCAATACGCCTGATTCAGACAAGGGCCCCAGGTATTCGCTGTGTGCATTGCCTCCGTCTGCGGCATTGGTGCTAATAATGGTGCGCTCCTTTGTTAATTGATAGGGAGCATACTGGAACATGTAAGTGCCGGGGCCAAACCCGAAGACAGGCTTGTCCTGGAACATTCGTATGGCACAACTCCAGCGATTGATGCGTTCCAGGTTGGAGGCATCCGTCGAAATATTTGACATCGAAGAAATATGCGTACCTAGGTGGGCCGAAGATTCCTGCGAGTTTTGTTCCAGCTTCATTAAAATTTGCTGCTGAAAAGCAAAGAAAAGAGTCCCAACGGTGACAACCGTGATAAAAATGGTTTTGAAGCGGATTTTCAGAAGCAATATTCCCCAAACACCGATAGCTGCAAGCAAGCTTAACCAGGCTGCCCGGCTGTATGAAAGAACAAAACCCATCAGAACCACAAAAAAGGCAAACGTGGCAAAAGTCCGCCACCTTTTCGACTGGCTTTTATCGAATACAAACATAAGCAGGAACGGCAGGTAAAATGCCAGCGACGCTCCGTAAGAGGTATGGTCGTTAAAAAAAGGCATTACCACAAAATGAGAAGCTTGCTTGTCCCATAGTCCATATACCAGGTGGCGAAATGTGGCATAAAAAATCACCATCATAAACGGAATGACATACAGCCAAACATATTTCTCCATGTTTTTCCCCTGCGAAAAAAGCTTGGCGGTAAGGAAATAAAGTACCGCCAGGAACCAGATGCGCATTAAAAGAAACTTGAAGGAAACCAATGGCATTGTACTGGTGATGCTGGTAATCAGAATCCAGAACAGATTCAGGTAAATCACCAAAGATACGGGGTGCAAAAGTATCCGTCTGTCGAATTTTCGTTCCTGTAGTATTTTCAGAAAAAAGATGATGAGCAAGCCAAAAATCAATGGTTCGGTGGGCAGGTACATGTCGAACCCAAAACCCGAAGACAACTCGCTAAGCGGCAACGATAAAGGCGAGAAAAAAACAATGAGGTAAATGATCTTGTCGAAAGAATATACCGCTGCCAGCAAGAGTGCAGCTACCAGCGGGAGTGCATTCAGGTACAGCATGTCTTTTTTTACGACAAACCAAAGATTCAGAAGTATAAAACCAATGGAAATGAAGTAAAAAAGAGAAAGCTTTATCTGCTTGCTTTTTAACACCCGCACTATTCTTTTTGATAATCGAGTACCAGAAATACCAATAATCCGAGGAACACGGCCGAAACGGTTGACAACAATACAATCAGCCAGCGAACCGGGTACGATTTCTTGTCAGCAGGAAAAGGGTATTCAACAACATGGCTGTAAGTAATGTCCTTCTCATACTCCGTCACATGCATGTCGTGCAAAATGGTCAAGGAGTCAATAACATTCAAGGTCCGGTTATACCTGGCTTCGAGAAGGGTGGCCTTTGCACCGTCTTTTGAAAAGCTGTTGTACAACTGATCAATTTTTTTGGTGTCAGGTGCATTGCCTCTTCCGTTTGCCAGGGCAGTCATGTATCCCCGGGTTAGCTCCGGAACCTGCTCATTGAAGCTGATAATGCCCGTAGCGGTTCTCAAACTATCCAGTTGCTGTTCAACACCAGCAAGTTCTGTATATTTCTTATCCAGTGCACTTTGGGTAATGATCACCATTTCCTTGTCCTTCTGTTTATGCAACGATCTTACTTTCTTGTTGTAGTACAAAATAATAGAATCGCACATATTGGAAGCACGTTGCGGATCGTAATCCATCACCTTGATTTCAGCCGTTTCAAATTCAGTTTTGCTTACCGAAACATTTTTGCTGTATTTGTCGAGCATGTAGGTAATAAACTTCGGATCCTCTTTGTTAATCTCATATACATCGGCAAGGTTGAAAGCTTCGAACATCTTAAATTTGATGTCGTTTGAATTCAGTACCTCGATCATTTGCTCTGTTTCCGACTCGTTGCTCAATGTCCAGATATTGGTGGGGTAAACCCGTGCCACCGACTTAAACTTCGGCCGGATAAAAGTGGGACTGGAAAAAACAGCAGACAAAAGAATTGCAACAATTCCGATGATCACAAAGTGCATTTTGCGTTTCCAGATAATTTCAAGAATACGCTGGTTGTTAAAAAAACTATCCATAAAAAGTGGTTTCTATTCGATCGTGTATTTTCAACGAACCCGAATGGTTTTTAGTATTTGTCCTGCTGTTTTTTGATGACTATCCTGCAATAATCAGGTAGTAGTTCTTTTTCCCTTTTTGAGCCAGAATGTATTTGCCGCCGATCAGGTAATTTGCGTTAATTACCAATTCCGGATCAGAAACCTTGTCTTTGTTAATGCTGAGCCCATTTCCCTGCAAGGTCCTTCTCAGTTCTCCTTTCGACGGGAAAACTTCTGTTTTTTCGGCCAGCAGATCAAAGATATTGATGCCCGCTTCCAGTTCTGCTTTACTGATCTGAAACTGAGGAACACCTTCGAACACAGCTAAGAAAGTACTTTCGTTGAGTTTACGCAGTTGGTCGGCAGTTCCTTTTCCGAACAGGATTTGAGAAGCTTCAACGGCCATCTCGTAATCTTCACGCGAGTGAACCATTATTGTGAGTTCTTCCGCCAGTTTTTTCTGAAGCATACGCTCGTGCGGTGCTTCTTTGTGGGCAGCTACCAATGCATCGATCTCGTTTTTCGAAAGCAGGGTGAAAATCTTTATGTAGCGTTCGGCATCTTCATCCGATGTATTCAGCCAGAACTGGAAGAAAGCATAAGGCGAAGTACGCTCTGCATCGAGCCACACATTTCCTGATTCGGTTTTTCCGAATTTGGTGCCATCAGCTTTGGTAATCAGCGGGCAAGTCAAGGCAAAAGCCTCACCAGAGTCCATTCTGCGAATCAACTCGGTTCCGGTGGTGATATTTCCCCACTGGTCGGAGCCACCCATCTGCAGTTTACAGCCCAGGTTTTTGTACAAATGGTAGAAGTCGTAACCCTGAACAAGCTGGTATGTGAATTCGGTAAATGACATTCCTACTTTTGACTCTTCTCCCAGACGTTTTTTTACGCTGTCTTTCGACATCATGTAGTTAACGGTGATGCGTTTTCCCACATCGCGGATAAAAGCAAGGAATGAAAATTCTTTCATCCAGTCGTAGTTGTTGACCAGGATTGCCTGGTTTTTTTCACCACTTTCAAAATCCAGGAACCTGGCAAGCTGTTTTTTTATGCATGCCTGGTTGTGGCGCAGAGTATCCTCGTCCAAAAGGTTTCTTTCCTGCGATTTGCCCGATGGGTCTCCAATCATCCCTGTGGCGCCACCAATGAGTGCAATGGGCTTGTGTCCGGCAATCTGAAGATGTTTCAACATCATTACGCCCACCAGGTGACCGATGTGCAGTGAATCGGCAGTTGGGTCGATACCCACATAAGCACTGGTGATTTCTTTTAACAGTTGTTCTTCAGTTCCGGGCATAATATCATGCAACATGCCCCTCCATCTAAGCTCTTCTACAAAGTTCATTTTATCTATTTTTTTCTACCAAATTTTACATTTTCAAATGGATTCAATCCCCTGTTTTTGGGGCAGAAGTAAAAAACACTTCCGTTTTGTGATCCTTTGATCGAAATTTGCGCAAATATATAAAATGCAGCTGTAACGGATGGGAAATTAAGGTTAAATCAGTGAGACGATGATTTTGGATACAAAAACGTTTAGTTGAACTCCTGTCCGCTTGGTCAGCCGGAGATCAAATCGCTTGTACGTCCGGGTAATGTGCCTCTTCGCCTCGCAATAAGGCAGTTGGTGTAAAAATGGGTTGCAAATGAAAATAATTGCAACCTTTTTATACCTTGCCCCGTCTGATGGGATAGTATGGAAGACGGACAACTGGTTCAACAGGTTATAAACGGAAACAGCAATGCGTTTCGGTTTCTGGTATCAAAATACCAGCGACTGGTTGTTCATGTTGTGGGGCGAATTGTTCAGCAGCAGGATGAAATGGAGGACATTTGCCAGGAAGTGTTTATCAAAGTCTTTAAAACGCTGGGTAAGTTCAGAGGCGAATCAAAACTGTCGACCTGGATTGCTACCATCGCCTACAATACGGCCATTACACATTTGCGAAAAAGAAGCCGGAGAGGGGAGTTGTCGTACAACGAAGAACCCAAACTGATTGGAATGGAGGCCGACACTGGCCTGAACCAGCAGGTAGTTGAAAAAGAAGAGATAAAGAAACACCTGTTGAAGCTGATTGAAACGTTGCCGGTACATTACCGAACGGTGCTTACACTGTATCACCTGGAAGAGTTTTCGTACCGCGAAATTGTGGACATTACGGGTATGCCCGAAGGAACGATAAAAAGTTACCTGAACCGCGCCCGTATGATTTTGAAGGGTAAGATGGAAAAAATTGCCCGTTTGGAACAAACCAATATATTTGCAGATTATGTTTGACGAACAGAAACCATTGGATTCACAAAAATTACTGGAGGAAGTTCTTGCCGAAGAACCGGGCTTCTTTTTGCCTGATAACTTTGTGGAAGTTGTGGCCCATAAAATGGGGCGCAGGTTTGCCTGGAATCAATACATACGCGAATTCCTTATTTACCTGGCCGCTATTGTGGGAATAGCAGCGGTTTCGGCAGGCATTGTGCTCATTTGGTTCGATGCCGACTGGCAGAAATGGTGGAACTTCTTGCTTGCCAATCTTACCTGGGTAGCCGGAATCAATCTATTAGCCGTTTTTATTCTTTTTGCCGACCGGGTGTTGCTGCGTTATTTTACCTACAAAGTATCGCAGCATTAAAACGACGTCAAAGCACTAGCGCAACTTAACGATTTGCCCGATCTGTGGCATTTGTCCCGGATTCATTCCGTTCTTTCTGCACAATGTTTTCAGTTTTATTCCATACATCTGCGAAATGTAATGCATGCTTTCGCCTTCCTGTACCCGGTGTGTGGTTTTGTCTTTCGATTTGCTTTTTTTGGCTTGAATATATACAATCTCGTTGGGTACCGGACGATAGCCCGGACGGTGATCGTTGAACTTGTACAACTCCCAGTCGTTGAGTCCAAACTCCTGCGCCAGCATTTCAAAAGTATCTCCCTGGCGTGCAATTACTGCTTTTACACGGTTCATCTTCATTACTTCGTGCGAGCGGTAAGCATTTATGGTAAGCGAATTGGAAATACCGCTCCGTCCCATGCTGCGCTGTTCGAAGCTGGAGATTTCGTTAAAGGTCATTTTCAGATCGAGGCGGTGCAGCTTATGGTCTTCAATAATCTTTATCAGTCGTTTGTCGTAGTCGTGCGCGGTTGCATATCCGGCTTTTTTCAGCCCTTTTGCCCAACCTTTATAATCGGTGTGTTTTAGCTGAAAAAGAAAAGCATAGCGCGGATTGTCCATCAAAAAATTCGTGTGGTCGATGTACGACTCCTCAACCGAAGTATATTTCCGGAAACATTCATCTTTGTGGTCATCATCGTAATAAACCTTTTTTCCTTTCCATCCCTTTTTACATTTAATTCCAAAGTGATTGTTGGAACGCTTTGCCAGCTCGCTATTACCGCTGCCCGATTCCAGAATGCCCTGTGCCATGGTAATACTCGCCGGAATACCGCTTCTGTTCATTTCTTCGATGGACAATAGCTGGTAACGATTAATATATTCCTGTCGGGTTATTTTCTGTGAAAAGCTTGAAAGTGAGATGGATAGTAGAATAATTGCTATCAGGTAATATTTCATGGCCATTTGTGTCAAAAATAAATTCGCTTAAAAATAGATGCAGTAAATGAATTTCCTAATGGTTCTGTATAGAATTTATAAACAAACGAACGTGAGTAAGGATACTTTATTGGATGCGTATGTTGGTAGCCCGTATTTTTGAGTGATTTGGAATGATCGAACTTTAAACTTACTTAATGTTCGAAAACAATTGTACTACTTTTTCGTGTGAGCATTTTGTTTTAACTTAATTCGCGGTTTCAAATTAATTCGAGAATGAATCAGTCGGGTGAAGAAAAAGTTAATGAGTTGAGCAAGATATTGTTAGAGGTTGGCTCGTTGCTGATGAGTTCCGGCGCCAATTCTTCCAGAATTCGCATGACCGTTAGTCGGATTGCCGGTGCGTATGATTACGATGTGGACCTGCTGATTACCCACCGGGCACTGATGCTGACCATCTACAACGAAGAGCGCGACTATTTTTTCAGCCGTTTGAAGAGGACTTCTCCGCATGGGGTCAACTTTAAAATGGTGAGCGGTATCAGCCGGATGAGTTGGCGGATTGTGGAAGAGAACTGGGGAATGGACCAGGTAAAAAAAGAACTGGACCGTTTAAAGTCGCTGCCGCATTATCCGCGAATCGTAATTCTGGCAATGGTAGGAGCTGCCGGTGCTGGGTTTTGCCGCGTGTTTGGTGGGGTTTACCTCGAACTGCTTGTTACTTTTGTAGCTACTTTTATTGGTTTGTATGTTCGGCAGGAAGCCGTCAAAAGAGCATTTAATCCCTATCTCGCCATTTTCTTTGCAGCTTTTGTTTCGTCGATGATCGCGGGTTTGGCGCTCAAACTAAAAATTGGCCCGAATCCTGAATATGCTTTTGCCACTTCGGTGTTGTATTTAATTCCGGGAGTTCCGTTGATCAACTCTCTTTCCGATTTACTCGACGGGAACATTATGAACGGCATTGTTCGCGGGGTGAACGGTTTGATGATCTCCTTGTCCATTGCCCTGGGAATGCTGGGGGCAGTATTGATTTATGGTATTTGAACGTAAAAACGTGTGATTATGCAAGAGTGGTTACATTTTATCGATCGTTGGTTTTGGCTGGGCATGGGAGCTATTGGTTTTGCCATCCTTTTTAATGTGCCCAAAAGAACCATCTTTACCATCTTTTTGCTGGGAGCATTTGGTGGTAGCTTAAAATTTATTGTACTGGCAGCCGGTGGGGGAATTATTCTTGGGTCATTTTTTGGCGCTGTGTTGGTTGGCTTTGCCAGTCTTTTTGCTGCTCATTACCGGCATACGCCGCCTTTTGTTTTAGCCATTCCGGCTGTTATTCCGATGGTTCCGGGGGCATTTGCCTACCGTGCCATGCTGGGGGTGATCCATTTAACCGAGAAAATTGATCACGAAACTTTTCTGAAATTGATGGAAGAAACCATTGACAACGGATTGAAAGCCTTTTTTGTGTTGGCAGCTCTATCGCTCGGAGTTTCGGCGCCAATGCTTATTTTCAGGCGAGAGTCAGCTAAAAATCTGGCGGTAAGGATCAAGCCCGATGAGGCAAAGTTAAAATAGCCGTTTCCGTTTTGGGTTCCTGATTGAAACACCGTTTTAGTTCTACCTCCCGATACCTTTAATGCCTTGCGTTTCCTGAGGTTTTCCCGTTGTTCTTGTGCAGGGAGTTTGGTGCCTTTCGCTGTATATATTGTTTTTAAAATGTTACATTTGAACAAAATATGCAGGATGAGGATAAAAGAACTCAAAATTCTTGTTCAGGAATTTGACCGGTCAGAGGAACTTCCTGAGAGCGATCAAATATTACTTCAGGCAGCGCGAAAAGCTTCTGAAAACGCGTATGCACCCTACTCTCGTTTTAATGTGGGGGCCGCGGTATTGTTGGAGAACGGAGAAATCATTGCCGGCAACAACCAGGAAAATGCTGATTTTACCGATGGTTTGTGTGCCGAGCGGGTAGCCTTGTTTTATGCACATGCAACTTATCCGGGAGAGGGAGTGAAAGCGATTGCCGTAACTGCCAAAAACAAAAATGGCTTTTTGGCTGAACCTGCACAACCTTGCGGATCCTGTCGTCAGGTTTTGGTTGAAACCGAATTTCGGTTTAAAAACCCGATACGAATCATCCTGGACGGAAAAAACAGTATACAAGTGTTAAATGGTGCCGAAAGTCTTTTGCCGCTGGCTTTTAAGCCGGTTGCACTGGACTGAATCGCCCCGCGTGAAAAAGATTGATAAACTCATTCCATACCGGATCATCCGGCGGATCAGCAACAATTGTCAGCATTTCTTTTTTTACCGGGTGCATCAGTTCCACTTTTCGGGCATGTAAATGAATGCCTTTGTCCTGGTTCGAACGCGGGAAGCCGTATTTCAAATCACCTTTTATATGAAGCCCCAATTGCTTTAGCTGTACCCGGATTTGATGATGGCGGCCGGTTTGTAATTCCACTTCCAGTAAATGATATCGATCGATACTGGCAACATGCCGGTAGCTAAGCTTGGCCATTTTGGCACCTTCCACGGGTTCGGTATAGGCATAGCTTCGGTTGCGTTCCTGGTTTTTGGCCAGGTAGTGAACCAGGGTATCCTGGTGCTTGGGCGGTCGTTTATCAACCACGGCCCAGTAAATTTTCTTTACTTCTCCGCGGGTCTGGAACAAATTGTTAAGGCGTGGCAATACCTTACTGGTTTTGGCCAGAATCAGAATCCCGCTGGTCGGTCGGTCGAGCCGGTGAGGAAGCCCCAGGTAAACATTTCCCGGTTTGTTGTACTTCTCTTTCAGGTATTGTTTCACCCGGTCCATAACCGTTTCATCACCTGTTTTGTCGCTTTGTACCACTTCGCCGCAGGCTTTGTTGATCGCAATAATATGGTTGTCCTCGTAGATTACTTTCATGATTAGAAGCTATGAGCCGCAAGCTTTGAGCTTTTTAAACTTTAAACTCTGAACATTGAACTCTAAACTAGTACTGTTCTTTCTCGTTCGGGAAATCAGTTGATTTCACATCGTTGATATAATTTCCCACGGCACCTTTGATTTCAGCTGCCAGGTTGTGGTAGCGCCTTAAAAAACGGGGAGAAAACTGTTGCGTAATTCCCAGCATGTCATGCAAAACCAGTACCTGTCCGTCAACGCCGCCACCGGCACCAATACCAATAACCGGAATTCTTACTTCCCTGGCGACCTGCTCTCCGAGCGAAGCCGGAATTTTTTCCAGTACAATACCAAAGCAACCGGCTTCTTCCAAAAGTTTCGAGTCTTTCAAAAGTTTTTCCGCTTCGGCTTCTTCTTTGGCTCTTACAGTATAGGTTCCGAATTTGTGGATAGACTGGGGCATCAAACCAAGGTGTCCCATTACAGGTATTCCGGCCGACAAAATACGTTTTACCGATTCCAGCACTTCTTCGCCACCTTCCAGTTTTACAGCATCGGCAGCTGTTTCTTTCATAATCCGGATGGCCGAATGCAGGGCCTCGCGTGAATTTCCCTGGTAGGTTCCAAACGGAAGGTCAACTACCACCAATGCGCGGTTTACCGCCCTGACTACTGATGCTCCGTGGTAAATCATTTCGTTGAGCGTAATCGGAAGCGTGGTCGTATGTCCGGCCATTACGTTGGAAGCCGAATCGCCCACCAAAATAATGTCAATTCCTGCTTCATCCACCAGTTGAGCCATGCTGTAATCGTAGGCAGTTAACATGGCAATTTTTTCACCGCGCAGTTTCATTTCAGAAAGGCGGTGGGTGGTAACTCTTCGTATTTCGTTATGTACTGACATATTTGTTTCTTTCAAAATTAGGATACAAAATTAGACAAAGCTTTTGTGTTGGACAAAAGTCGCAGATTTTATCGTAACTGAATCATTTTGTGTTAACGTTTATTAACCGCCGGGTAGTTATAAATTCAGCAAGGTTTATTTTCTTTGCGCTACTTACAACATGAACAACAAACAATGAAAAATCCATACAGTCAAGGTTTAAGCATGCTGATCATCATAGCGTTTCTTCTTTTATCTTTTCATTTGTCAGCACAGGATATCAACAGAGAGGTAGTGTCGTTTAAAAAACGGGAACTGAATAACGGGTGGATTTTTCAGCTTGGTAAGGACCGGGAGGAAGTGCGGACGGATGTTTCCCGGTTTTATGAAGACCAGACTTCTTTGAACGGTGGCTACAGAATTGAGAATACTTTCTGGAATATCGGGGATTACCGGCAGGATGAATTGAATTTTTCGTTTGATCTCGGACCTTTCGGGGCCTACGGGAACTGGATTGACAGCTCGAAAGTAAGTAACCTGAAAGCCGATCAGTATTTGTATGGATTAAGAACTTCTGCCAACTTAAATTACCGGTACCGTTATTATTACGATGCCAAAAACTATACAGCTTTTGAGTTTTCTGGATGGGGGAGATACGAGGTTTTCCGTCAAAGTCTTGACGGAACAAGCATTGATTCGCTGGGTGCCGTAACTGACATTGACAGAACGCAGACCGAAGATCGTTTTCGTTACGGTTTCCAGGCGCGCGGAGGTTTTGGAATCGGGCGTTTGAGCCCAATGAACCACCTGATGGCTGCTCATTTTTTGCTGGAAAAATATTACCCGGGAAGATTGTTCTCGGATTATGAAATTGCTCAGTTTGCACAGGTAATTGCGCAAATGAAAAACGACCGCGATTTTAAAAAAGGGCATGATACTGAAAAAGAAATGGCTGCCCTCAATCAATTCCTGAATGGCAAGTTTCTGCTGGAACCAGCTGATGCCATGCTTGCCGACTGGCCGTATGCAGAATTTGACCCGCGCTATGAAGGGAAACGGTTTGAAATGGGGCCGTTCTTTAAGTATTTTAACCAGGAACCGGATTTCATCTGGGGCGGATACATTCAATACGAAGATGCCCGCTACAAAAACGTAAACTGGAACCGTAATTTTAGCGCCATGCTTACCTACAACCGGTATAAAAAACCAGATGAAAAGGTGGCAAGTTCTGAAGGCGGTTTACATCCGGTATTTCAGAATTCTTACCGCGACTGGATGACGGCAGAAATTGACCTGGGCTGGAGTTATTACTCCCAACTCAGAAGCCGGTTTAATTTTGGCGTGAAATACGTTCCCGGTATCGATTTGAACGGTTTTAAAGACTTAGGCACACTAAGCCATAATTTTGTTCCTTACCTGGGGTATTTCTCCCAGCTTAGTTCCAAATCGCGTATCCGGCTCGACTTCTCGTGGCGCATCGCCGACGGCGAGCAATTTATGGTGTCCGGCCCCGAGTTTAGCCTGGGTATTTACCGAAGTTCTTATTAAACGCGTAAAAAGATTTTCTTTTTGTACATATAATAAAGCAGCAGCCAAATAACAGTCAATGTTGATATGGCCAGCGCCAGCGCACTTGCATCGCCCATTGGTTTTATAATCCAGCCCACAAAAAACTGGGTGAGATTTTGCGTGTCAATGATCCGCGTAAACAGGTACACAAAGATCGAGTTCATCCCAATTACTTTGAAATAAAAGGCCCAACCCCTGAATTTCCAGTGGTCGATAATCAAAAAGAACAAGGCCATCAGGATAAAGCTGACTCCGCCGGCCATCATATTGAAAGTTGAAGTCCAGCATTTTTTGATGATCGGGTAGAAGGTTGAAAATGCAAGTGCAAGTACAATCAGTCCAACACCGGTGGCTGTCAGGTAGCCAATTTTTTGCCAGTCGCTTGTTTTTTTATGACGAAGAATGTTTCCGGCGATGGTTCCCATCAAAGTTACTCCGGTAGCTGACAGGCTGCAAAGAATGCCTTCGGGGTCGTACACTCCGCCGTACAGGCGCCCGGGTAAAAACAGGCGGTCGATGTAACCGTTGATACAGCCTTCAGGAGTAAGCACGCCGGCGCCCACTCCGGGAACCGGGATCAAAAGCTGAATGACACCAAAACCTACGAGGATGCCAGCGAGCCAGAAAATTCTGCTTTTTAAAGCCGGAAAGTACAGGTAAATCAGTGCTGCAAAGAAATAGCCGATACCGATTTGCCCTAAAACACTGGCAATTCTTCCGTCAGCAAAACCATTTTTGAAAACTCCGTTGTAAAGGATCCCGAGTACAATCAAAAGAAGTAGCCGGTTAAATATTTTGATAAACAGCCTTCGTTTCGGAACATTTTTTTCCAGTTTACTTCCTACCGAAAACGGAACTGCCACACCGGCAATAAACATAAAAAGGGGGAAGATCAGGTCTTCGAAACGAAAACCGGCCCATTCAACGTGGTGCATCTGGTTTCCAAGCCATTCAGCGCCGGTCATTTGAGCTATAACGGTTGCCAGGTAACCGCCGCCGGTTATCCAAAACATATCGAAACCGCGAAGTGCATCCAATGATTGCAATCTCTTTTCTGGTTCAGTTCTTAATGGTTTAGTCGTCATAATTTTTGTGATTATTGCGCTAAAATTAGGAAAGTTTTTTATTCTTCATGCTTATTGTTTTAGGTTTCAGCAGTAAGAGGCCATATTAGAAGGATTCTACATTTTGTTCAATGGCATAAGATTTGAGCTTTCAACGCGAATCCATAAAACTAATGTCATGAAAAAGTTACTCCTTTTAGCCGCAACTTTCTTTGCCTTTCAATTTGCTTTTGCCCAGTACGAAAACTTTGATTTGTCGAAATACAAATTGCCTGAAATGAAGCGGCACCAGCTCGATTTTTATTTCGATTCAAACGGGGACTTCCAGCACGTATACATTTTAAACGACAATGAATTCCTGAAGGATACTTCCCGCTCCCGGGATAATACTGTTAGCGGAAAAGCTAATTTGCTCTATACTTTTTACAAAAACTCAACTAAAATACAGTCATCTTCCAATGTTCTGTTTTCGTCCAGTTATGGGCTTTCAGAACGTAAAGCTACCGGATCAGATGGATATGATAACGGTACATTTAAAATTGATTTTTCAGGGAGATATGATTTGAATTATTTTCTGAATGACGCGAATTGGTTTGTGCGTGGCGTACCTGCTGTTCAATTTTCGTATACTGATCACACTCAGGACAATTATGATAGGAAGTATTTATCAACTGCAGAATCATTCACTTTTGGGATAGGGAAGGGAAGGATTGAACAAGTTCAGGATTTTCGACATGCAGTGCTTATTCTTGAGGAGTTGAACAAAAGAGGACTCACAAAAAAGAATTTGAACGAAAATGAACTGTACGAACTTGCCGCTTTGATATCGCAGTTAAAAAATGAACGTTTTTTTGATAGCCGTAGAAAAATGGAGTCTGATTTGACGGCGGTTGATTCACTCTTAAAAACTCAGGGAGTGGTGGATGTTTCGGATGTAAGATATTTCAACGGGTTGCTTGACATGTGGCGATACGGAGATTTGCAGCCGCGGGAAAGCGGTAACCGAATCAGTTTAAACATTACTCCCGGATATTCGTATGCCGATTTGGATTTTAACTCCGAGCCTAACGATGTTGACCGGATTGAAGAAGATTTTAGGATGATATACGACGTGAGTTTTTCTTCATTTAATCCTCTTTCTATAAAATGGCAAGCTGATTACAATATCGGAGTACAGCATATTTACACCAACGAATTGCAGAATCTTTTCAACTTTCCGCAAAAGCATTATTTATCTGCAACGTATGTAGCCGGAGCTCTGGGTTTTTATCCCAATACCCGAACATTTTTGCGTTTAAGCAGCAGTTTTAATTTGCTAAATCAAAGTTTTAACGAAGATAAAATATTCGATAAGGATAGATATAGTTTTAGATGTCGGTTTTCTTTGAATGCCTACTATTATATCTCGGAAAGGCTGAGAGTAGAAGGACTGTTGACACTAAATAATGATTATGCGGGTATATTCAATAGCAAATGGGGGCACGCAGAAACGAATCGTCTTCTTTATAATTTGACTTTAAATTACGCCATATTTTAAACCCTGTTTCACCGAATCAGTTTCCGGATTCTGTCGTTTTGTCACCGCATTTGACAGAATAAAGTTCTTTCAAAAGTAAATATGTGTCAGTTTTGCGTCTAATTTTCCCGATTTCCCAATGGCACAATGATTGATTATTCTGAAGCGTAAAATTTTCAGAACAATAAAAATTAAAACATATAACAATGGGAAAAATAATCGGAATTGACTTAGGAACCACAAACTCTTGTGTTTCTGTAATGGAAGGAAACGAACCCGTAGTAATCCCCAACAGCGAGGGAAAACGTACGACTCCTTCAATTGTAGCTTTCGTGGAAAACGGAGAGCGTAAAGTAGGTGATCCTGCCAAACGTCAGGCAATTACCAACCCAACCAAAACGATCTTTTCGATCAAACGTTTTATGGGTGAAACTTTCGACCGTGTAACAAAAGAAGTTTCGCGTATGCCATACCAGGTGGTAAAAGGCGACAACAATACTCCGCGCGTCCAGATTGACGACCGGAAATATTCTCCGCAGGAAATTTCGGCCATGGTTCTTCAGAAAATGAAGAAAACGGCAGAAGATTACCTCGGACAAGAAGTGACCGAAGCAGTAATTACTGTGCCAGCCTATTTTAACGACTCTCAGCGTCAGGCAACCAAAGAAGCCGGTGAGATTGCAGGTTTAAAAGTGCGTCGTATCATCAACGAACCTACAGCTGCATCGTTGGCTTACGGTCTGGATAAAATGCACAAAGACATGAAAATCGCGGTATTCGACCTTGGTGGCGGTACTTTCGATATTTCTATTCTGGAACTGGGTGACGGTGTGTTCGAAGTAAAATCAACCGACGGAGATACTCACCTGGGAGGTGACGATTTCGACCAGGTAATTATCGACTGGCTGGCAGCAGAATTCAACAGCGAAGAAGGTATTGATTTGCGCAAAGACCCAATGGCTTTGCAACGTTTGAAAGAAGCTGCTGAGAAAGCAAAAATCGAGTTGTCAAGTTCTTCTCAAACCGAGATCAACCTGCCATACATTATGCCGGTAAACGGTATTCCAAAGCACTTGGTAAAAACTTTGACCCGTGCAAAATTCGAACAGTTGGCTGACAGCCTGATAAATGCAATTATCGAACCTTGCCGTAAATCGTTGAAAAATGCCGGTATCTCGGCAAGCGAAATTGACGAAGTAATCCTGGTAGGTGGTTCAACACGTATTCCGGCTATTCAGACCAAGGTAAAAGAATTCTTCGGGAAAGAGCCTTCAAAAGGTGTTAACCCGGATGAGGTAGTGGCTGTAGGTGCTGCCATTCAGGGAGGTGTTTTAACCGGTGAAGTAAAAGACGTGTTGTTGCTCGATGTTACTCCGCTTTCGTTGGGTATTGAAACCATGGGTGGTGTAATGACCAAGTTGATTGAAGCCAACACAACGATCCCGACTAAAAAGTCGGAAACCTTTACGACGGCTGCTGATAACCAGCCTTCTGTTGAAATTCATGTGCTGCAGGGCGAACGTCCGATCGCTTCAGGTAACAAAACAATCGGTAGGTTCCACCTCGATGGCATTCCGCCGTCACCACGTGGTATTCCGCAAATTGAAGTTACTTTCGACATTGATGCCAACGGTATTTTGCATGTAAACGCAAAAGACAAAGCTACCGGAAAATCGCAGTCGATTCGTATCGAGGCTTCTTCAGGCTTGAGCGACGACGAGATCAAGAGAATGAAAGCGGAAGCTGAAGCCAATGCAGAAGCTGACAAAACGGCGAAAGAAACGGCTGACAAAGTTAACCAGGCTGACAGTTTGATTTTCCAGACAGAAAAGCAGCTGAAAGAATACGGTGATAAAATTCCGGCCGATAAAAAACAGCCGATTGAAGATGCACTGAAAAAACTGAAAGAAGCGCATGCCAGCAAAGACCTTGCTGCCATTGATACAGCCATGAACGAACTGAATACAGTTTTCCAGGCGGCTTCGCAGGAAATGTACAATGCTTCGCAGGCACAGGGTGGACAGCAAGGTGGCCCGCAAGGAGGTCCGCAGGCTGACGGCGGTGCACAAAGCCAACCGAAAAACGACGGTGAAGTAACCGACGTGGATTTTGAGGAAGTCAAATAGATAGCGATTATTAACAATAATCAATAATTAGCAAAACGCAGTAAGTTTCTGACTTACTGCGTTTTTTATTTGTGAGAAATTATTTAATTAAATGGTTTCTCATTATTTTTTGTCATATATTTGTACCATATCTGTGCCGCGCGCTATTTGATGTTAATGTGCGCCTTAAACGGTCTTAATAGGTCTTATGCATGCTTGTTTTGCATAACGAGGCTAAAAACTGATGAAAGTATGGCAAAAAGTCAATTGAAATTACCGAAGATTTGTGAGCAATGTGGGAAGCCTTTTGAGGCTAAAACCGTAGCCACTCGCTTTTGTAGTCCCTACTGTGTCAATAAATCAGGAAGAGAGAAAAAAAGACGGGCAAAAGAGGCAGAGCAAAAACAAGTATTGCTGGAAGAGTCGATTGATATGATTGTCGAAATTCAATCTCGACCATTTATTTCTGTTTCAGAAGCAACTGTTCTTTTTGGTATTTCAAAAGATACTATTCGCCGCCTTATTAAAGCAGGTAAAATTCCTGCTTATAACTTAGGACAACGCTTGACAAGGGTTAGTCGAGTGCATATTGAGGCAATGTTTACTGCTGTTAATTTACCGGAAGAGCCCGACGAAGAACCGGTAAAAATGCACTACGACAAAAGTGAATGCTATAATATAGCTGAAGTATCCGAAAAATTTGGAGTATCTCCTTCAACTGTTAACAAAACGATTCGAAAATATAGCATACCCAGAAGGCAGATTGGGAAATATGTATATGTGCCTAAAGAACAGATAGAAACGCTATTTTCAACTAACAAATCTAACACCCCATGAAACAATTATCAAAAACTAAAGTAACAGTAAGACTTCGTAAAGCTGAAGACCGAAACGAATGGTATATATACTTGGAAAGTTATCCTGTATTGGTTCCGGGTAAAACCAAACCTCAACGCATTCGCGAATATTTAAACAGAAGCATTACCACGGTAACATGGGACAAGAAAAGAGCAGCCCGAACCAATGCAAACGGTGAAAAAACATACAAACCAAAGCGTGATGATAATGGGGTAATTATCTGCAAGAGCGAACTGGATAGAGAAAGCATGTTGTATGCCGATGGTGTGCGCAAGCTTCGCCAACGGGAATATGACAATGCAGATTTGTACAGTGACACGGAAACTGCTCAGGCTGAACAAAAAGAACGTTTACAGCATAATTTTGTCGAATATTTTGAAAAGGTAACGATTAAACGGCATGGAAATAGTTCTTCGTCTATTATTGTTAATTGGCAGCGCACAAATGAATTAATAAAGCTTTTTGCAGGGGATACACTTTTGTTTTCTCAAATAAATGTTGCATTAGCAGAAAATTTTAGGCTTTACCTAATGTCGGCACCTCAGGGAGGTAATAAAAGTGGAATTATCTCACAAAATACAGCCTCAACCTATTTCTCCATTTTTAAAGCTGTACTAAAGCAGGCTTTTATTGATGGATATTTGCAAAGTGATTTATCTGCTAAGCTTAAGGGGATTCAGGAAAAAGAATCGCGTAGAGAGTATCTCACAGTTGAAGAACTAAATAAACTTGTAGCAACGCCTTGTGAACGTGATGTGCTAAAACGTGCGGCACTTTTTTCTGCGCTTACTGGATTGAGACATATCGATATTCAAAAGCTAAAATGGAGCGAGATTAGTATTGAGGGCAATCAGGCAAAGCTGCATTTTACCCAGCAAAAAACTAAAGGTGTAGAATATATGCCCATTTCGGAACAAGCTTTGCAGTTATGCGGAGAGCCAGGTAGACCGGAACAATTAGTATTTGAAGATTTACCCAATCCTTCTTGGATTTCACGACCGTTAAAACAGTGGATTGAGGCAGCAGGGATTAAAAAGAAAATTACCTTTCATTGCTTTCGTCATACATTTGCTACCTTGCAACTATCAAGCGGTACCGATATTTATACCGTTAGCAAGATGCTTGGGCACACTGATGTGAAAACAACACAGATTTATGCTAAAGTGGTGGACGAAAAGAAAAATAAAGCGGCACAAGCCATAAGAATTGATAAGATACAGAATCCGGATAAATAGTAGCCATTAGAAAATGAACTCCAAATATTTTGAATATATCGTAGTTTATTCAGCTGTTATCGTTGGGTGCTTATTGCTGGGCATTCTTGCAAGAATGTTTGTAATCAATATGGGAGCAGATGATTTTACCGCCGGCATAGTATTCTGGATAGTTGTTTTATTGGGCATTTTAGCTTATGCTATTCTTACGCTATTAATTGATGGACTTTATTCTGCCACTGTTAGGTGGTTTTTTCCGAGAAAAAAATTAAAACTACCCGATGAGAAATCAGATGTTTCAGATAAACTTGAAAAAATAAGGGCAGAGCAACAGCAATTCAATGATAAAGCTGAGCAGGATAAAAAAGACGTTGCCCTCAGGTACACTCAAAAAGAGTTTGCTGCATATTGTTCGGATAAAGACCTGGATTTGCTTTGTAAGTATGTAGAGCTTTATTCCGAGAAGAAATCTTTTCAGGATGTTAAACCTATAAATGTTGAGGGATTGTCGAATCTTGATTTTTATCATTTTGGATGGAATATCTGGAAGCACTTCAAGGTTGGTAAACAAGAAGAGGTTGCTTTTTTTCTCAAAAGCGTATTTGTAAATTTTCTAAAGGATGTTGAGACTGATACCATAAAAAGCCATCTAAAGGATGATGAATTAAAAGGCATCATTAAAATCCGAAAAAGTCTCTCGGAACAATAATAACAAGTAACAATTATTATTTCTCGTGTTTCCTTTGTGTTTTTTCAGTGTTGCTAATCACAGCTAAAACACATCTTTTATTTGCGTCATAACAATTAAAAACAATCGTTATGGATGTAAATGAAATATCTTTTGAAAATCTTCCAAAAGCAGTTGCCCACCTGGTTAGTGAAGTGGAAGAATTGAAACTTCTGGTAGAAAAAGGCCAGGCACCTGTTTCACCTCAAAAACGTGTTCCTATTGGAATTGAAGTGGCCTGCCGAATTATTGGAAAGGCCAAGCCTACTGTCTATACGCTTGTCCGTAAGCGAGTACTCCCTTGTTATAAAAATGGTAAGAAACTCTACTTTTTTGAAGATGAACTATTGGAGTGGATTACCAATGGCAAAAAGAAAACGCTGCAGGAAATTGAAAAAGAAGCATTGGCAGATTTTAAAAAGCAACCTAAAGGTAAGCGAAAATGAATCTGTTTGAGTTATTGGCGAATTTTTGGCGAATTGATGAACAGAAGAATTTTACCGGAAACGAAACCCGATTGTATTTCTTTCTAATCCATACGGCAAATCGTTCTTTTTGGCCCGAATGGATTGAATTTGCGGACAAAAGAATGGTTGCTAATGCCAATATTTCGTTACAAGTCTTGAAATCCGCCAGAGAAAGATTGAAAGAAGCGGAGTTACTCAGCTATGTTTCTGGTGGTGGTTATAGGGTTAAAACTAAGTATCAGATTCTGACACCTAGGCCCAAACCTAGACTCTCACCTTACAATAATAGTATTAAAGACAAAAACACAAGGATTAATTCCAATGGAGAAAAGAAAGGATTTGTACACTCAGGAAGCGATTTTGATTAAACCAAATTTGGTTGAGGCATTGCAAAATGATGCGAATGAAATTATCGCTAATGAGAAGGGAAAGAATCGGCAACGTCACTTGCTTTTTCCATTCCCGTATTCTGATTTTATGAACTTGTTAATCAAATTTGGAACAGCCTGTTTATACAAACGATGCCAAAGCAAAAGTTTTGTTATTGATGAAAATAATGAACTAGTAATAAAACAGCTCTACTATTATGTAACCCATGATTCTGCTTTTTCAGGTGATTTGAGCAAAGGCATATTGTTGCAGGGAAAATATGGATGTGGAAAAACCATTCTGCTTGAAACATATTCAATGCTCCACAATCATATCGTGAGAAAATTTAGCTTGAATCATTCGCTATTATTGTTTATCAAATCGGTAGAGCTGCAGGAGCAAATTCGAAAACAATCAGTTAATCACTTTGTAAGACGCCCAATGATTATTGATGAGTTTGGACGAGAATCAAAATCGATTCAGGATTACGGAAATATTATTCGCCCAATTTCCGAATTATTGAGTTTAAGAAGTGATGTGGGAACACTAACTCATGGAACTTCAAATTTTACCTTGAACACACTTTCGAGCGAAAAATTTTATGGAAGAATGATTGGCGACCGCCTGAGAACGATGTTCAACTTTATCACTCTACCCGGTGAAAGCAGAAGAGACTAGAAGTTATACCATCCCTTAATTTTTTAGGGGAGCAAGTTTGTGTTTTGGTCTGACCAAAACCTTGCCCTGCGAAGCAAAAATATCCCGTCGGTCTAATTAATTAACAATTGAAGGAATGATATGAAAACGATAAAAAACAGAAATACAAATGGACGGCCAGTTAAAGAACCTTCGAAAAAGAAGGGGTATAAAGTAACCGTAAAAATGGCTACGGAAGAATATTATTCACTGAAAGCCAAAGCAAATTTTGCAGGGATTAACCGTAGTGAATTTATTCGTCAGTGTATTTGCACCTGTGAGGTAAGGCAACGACTTACCCCCGAGTTGGTAGGATATATTCGCCAGCTAAGTGGTATGGCGAACAATATAAACCAGATTGCACGTGCTGCAAATGCTGCTGGATATTCAGGTGTACACATGCAATACCTGGTTGTGAATGAAAGGTTAGACAAGGTTATTACATTGATTGAAGATGATTGCTAAAATTAGTCAGGGGAGTGGTTTTGCTGGCACCGTGAACTATGTGATGGATAAAAAAGATGCACGTTTGCTTGCCGGAAAAGGAGTGAGGTTAAAAGGTAAGGCATCAATCGTTAAAAACTTTATCACCCAAAGTAAAATGAAACCAAATGTTTCAAAACCGGTGGCACATATATCGCTCAACTTTTCAGCACTGGATAAAAACCGCTTGACCGATAAGTTTATGGTTGATGTTGCTCAGGAATATCTTGGTAAAATGGGATATGGAAATACGCAATACATAATGGTTCGTCATTTCGATGCCGGACACCCTCACCTGCACCTGGTTATAAACCGGATTGACAATAATGGGAACCGAATTTCTGACAAAAATGAAAAATTGCGGAATACTAAGGTTTGCAGGGAACTGACTGAAAAGTTCAGCCTGTATATTTCTTCAGGAAAAGAGAATGTAAATAAACATCGGCTAAAAGAACCCGATAAAACCAAATACGAAATTTATAGAGTACTCAAATCTGCAGTCACCAAATGCAGAAATTGGCAAGAATTAGAAGCTGTGCTTCGTAAATCGGGAATAAGCATTGAATTGGTAAAAAACGGTAGCACAGATAAAATTCAGGGAGTAAGGTTTGGGAAAAACGGATATGAATTCAATGGTTCTAAAGTTGACAGAGCATTTAGCTATTCCAAGATTAACTATTGCTTGCAGCAAAATGAATGGGCTAAGAATATTAAATCAAAACCTGGATATGGGAATAAGCAGGATGTTGCAGCGGGGCTTTCATCTGTTGTTGGAGCAGCATTGTCAACAGTGGGCGGGATGTTTAATCCACCAAATGTATCTAACTACGATGAAGGTTATGCAGAACATATGAGACAAGAAGCCCGAAGACGAAGGAAACGGAAGAAAGGTTTTAGACGATAATTAAATCATTTTAAAAATGAAGGACATTAGTTTTATTAGTGCCATGTTTGAAGAAATCAAAAGTAAGATTTCTACCATTGAGAAAAAGTTGGAGAAGAACCATGTTGCCCCAGCCCAACCAGAATCTCGGGTTAGCAGCGAAGATAAAGGTAGACCAATTACTGCCGAGGAGCTTTTGAGGCTTGTGAAGAAGACCATAATTTATTCAATCCAAAAAGAATTTCAAAAGGCTTCTCCTCAATGTCAGGATACTAAAAATGAGCTTTTGGAAAGTGTTAATCATTTGCGTTTAACTGTTGAGAAATTGAAATGTTATCGCATTAAGAGTAAGAAAAACACTGGCTTCAGTAATTTGAAACTATGGAATATTAGCTTGATTATAGCTTCTGTATTACTCCTTTTTTCAGCGCTTGCACTAAAATTTGAGAATTCAAGGTTGGCAGACATTGATATAAAATTCAGATATATTCACGCGAAGCATGGAATAGATTCAACTGGGTTGCACAATCTTGAAACAATATTTCATGTACATAGAGACAGGGAACTAATTGAAAAAATCCGTAAGGGTATCGAAGAATATGAATTAAGAGCTAAAAAAGAACTGTCATCAAATAATATCAGTAACAATATAGAATCGGATTCTTCTCAGTAACAGCTTCAATATCGTTTCTAGTTTAAAGGTAACCCCAAATCAAAAACAAAGGTGTTCAATTTAACTCAAACATGCCTGCGGTTGCAAAAGACTTCGGCATAAACGCAGCAAACCAATGGGCAAGAGTATTTGTGAGAATTATACTATTTGTATGAATACACCTTTCTCATTCTTCCAAAGGCAAATTCATTGCAAATAAGCAGTAAAAACACTTGCCCATTGGTTTGCCTCCATCGCGCTACTTCCATTTATTCCGATTCCTTTTGCAATTTGGATTAAATTGATTTCGGGGTGTTTACGATTTGGGATGAGGGCAGTTGTTTTGCTAAACTGCTGTTTTTGAGTGGGGCAGATTCGCGATATTGAAATTATTGATATCATAGCAACTTATACTATGGTAGTAAGTGTAAGCAAAGAACACCTTCGCATATTCTAACCAACTCTAACAGCTTCACCGGGTAGAATCGAATTCACTTGACAGGCACACCAAGTAGGAAAAGAATAATATGTGCCTTGCTTCATTTCTTAATCTCCGTTGGCGAGACCCCAAACTGCTGTTTAAAACACTTTGCAAAATAGGAGGGATTGGTAAAGCCCACCTCGTACAATATTTCTGAAACGGTATAGTCGGTATTTTCAAGCATCTGCTTGGCTCTTTTTAAACGGATCATCCTAAGGAATTGGGCAGCGCTCATGCCCGAAAGATTCTTGATCTTGCGGTAAAAATTATCATGACTCAATCCAAGTGCTGAAGAAAGTTCATCAAGCGAATATTCATGATTTGATATATTGGCCTCAATGGTCTCTATGGTTTTTTCGAGGAACTGCTCGTCAATCGAAGTTGGGGCAATTTGAGAAGGTTCAAAATTTAGAGCCTGGATATGCGATTGAAGCTTCTCTCGTTGTGCTAGCAGGTTTGCAATTCGGGTTCTTAGCAAGCCCATGCTAAATGGTTTAGTGATATAACCATCGGCACCTTTCTCGTATCCTTCGATTTTGTTCTCGGTTGAAGTTTTGGCCGTTAAAAGTATAACAGGTATGTGAGAGGTTTTGAGGTCGGATTTAATGTGGTTGCAAAACTCCAGCCCATCCATTCCCGGCATCATTACATCGCATATTATCAAAGAGATTTTTCCCTTCTGGGCTTCAGTTAATCCATCTCCTGCATTGTTGTAGTCAATTATTTTGTACTCTTGTGCCAGACTATTCTTAACGTAGGTTCTTATGTCGTCATTATCATCAATTACCAATATCCTGTGTCGGTCTTTTGATGCCTGTGCCGTCTTTTCACCCATTGTCTCAGTTGTATCTTCAAGAAACGGCATTTCGTTGGCTGATTCTTCCGCATTCGTATCATTAAGGGCCATTTCTGAAGAAGAAAAATGCTTGTTTCCTTTTTTGAATTGAATAATGAATTCGCTGCCTTTCCCTAACTTACTGTCCACCTCGATTGTACCCTTTTGGATTTCAACCAGTTTTTTTACCAATGAAAGTCCAATGCCAGAACCTTCTTTATTTGAGGTTCTTGATTGATAGAAGCGTTCAAATATTTGAGGCAGGTCTTTTTTATCAATACCCGGGCCACTATCGGATATGCTGATTTGGATATGCCCCCCATTGTCGTCAATGGCTACTTTCACGATCCCACTTTCAGGTGTGTATTTTATAGCATTGGAAAGCAGGTTAAAGATGATCTTTTGCAACAGATTCTGATCGGCCCAAAGTTCAATGTTCTGTTTCCTGGAAAGGAACTCCATCGCAATTTTCTTCTGATCGGCTTTACCTTCAAACTGCCCAATTGTCTGAAGAATATAATCGTTTAAATTAACACGACTTACATTGAGATTGATTTTTTCTTTCTCTGCTTTTCTGAAATCCAGTAATTCATTTACCAGTTCAAGCAGCATGGTTGCATTTTTTTGCATCATGCTCAGCTGTCTGTGAAGTTTTGAATCTCGATTTTCTTTTCTTAAGATCTCCTCAAGAGGACCAATAATCAATGTTAAGGGTGTTCTAAATTCATGGGATATATTGGTAAAGAACGAAAGCTTCAAATCATTGAGTTTCTCACTTTGCTCCTGTTTTATTTTCTCAACTTTTACTTCCTGACTGATTTTTAGTCTCCATTTTATAAATCGAATCACTAAATAGCTAATTATGAAAATAATAAGTAAGTATGCACCATAAGCATAATAGGTTCTCCACCAGGGAGGTAGTATTTGAATGGTAATTTGTCGCATTTCCGGATTCCAAACATTATCCTTATTGGCAGCCTTTACTTTAAAAATATATTCTCCGGGCGAAAGATTAGTGTAGCTAACGGAAATTGCCGCTCCTGTTTGTTTATTCCACGATTCATCAAAATTTTCCAGTTGATAACAAATTAGGTTAGCATCTTGCGATGTAAAAGATAATGCAGTGATATCTATTGTAAACACATTTAAAGAATATGGTAACGAAATCTGGTTCGTATAGTTAATTGATTTCTTTAGTAATACTTTTCCATTTATTTTTTCGTCCGGTAAAACAGGTTTATTAAATACTTTTAGATCCGAGAAAATTATTTCAGGATAATATGGATCTTGTTTCAGTTGATTTGGGGTGAACGTGAAGATTCCTTTATTGGAACCTGCTAATAAAATATTAGATTCTTTATCAAAAAATAAGGTGTAAAAACAGTTTTCCGGGAGGTAAATTCGCTGTTCTTTTGTTTTCTGATTAAATTTAATTAAACCGGTATAGGTGCCTAACCATATGTTTCCATCTTTATCTTCGGTAAAACATTGCGTAATATACTTTGTTGAATTTGAGAAAGTTTTACAAGATTCTGAATGTATATTGTAAATTTTAATTTTCCCATTTTCCTGTCCAATCCATAAATCACCATTATCTCGTAAATACATACCACGAACAGGTGCATATTCCTCGTTTGTTTCAACGATCTTATAAATAGGCTTTATGTTGGTAATATTTCCATTGTTATCAGCGGTTGCCTTAAAAAGACCATGTTTTATACTGCCAATCCATAGTGTATTATTTTTGTCTAAAATAATAGATCGTACTTCGGCATTTTCTCCTTTATTATTAGCCGAATTGGAGTTGTTAATTCGAAAAAACTTAACAGGATTTTTCGGATTATTTAAGTTGATACTAAAAATACCGTGAGTTACCGTACCAATCCATAATATTCCATTTTTATCTATTACCATTGGGTAAACCCTGTCGTTGCTAAAAAGAGCTGTGTCAAGTATGTTGCCAAGTATCGGGATCATTTCAGGATAAGAGAAGGCCTTTAATCCTTTGCCCCATGTGCCGGTCCAGAGTATTTTGTTTTTTTTATCTAAAAGCAGGTTTGCAACCGAATTAATTGTTTGAGAATGGAATTCCTCTTTAAAGGTTCGTTGTTCTGATTCATAGGAACATATTCCACTGCCATGGGTGCCAATCAAATATTTTCCTGTTTCTTTGTATATAATCGACCATATCATGTTTTCCGACAAATCATTTTCTTTTCCTTTGTTGCGGATATTAATAAATTGCTGGGCCTCAAAATTTAATACATTTACTCCCCCGTTCCAGGTACCTATCCACAAATTGTTTTGTTTACCAATGTGTAATGCAAGAATCTTATTTACATTCAGGGTATTAGAATTGGTAGGAATGTTTTTATAATGATTGATCTCCGGTACATGGTTTGTGAATTTTAAAGAATACAGGCCATCTTCCTGAGTTCCTATCCAATACGTTCCTGATTTATCTTTGCAAATTGCCCTAATAATATTGTTGGATAAGGTGGGTGTAATTGGTTTCCTGAAATAAATATTATGCGTATTATTTCTCAAATCATAAATATTAAGTCCATTCTCAGTTCCAATAAAAAGTGAGTTGTTAAATAACTTTACAACCCAAATGCCTTGCGATGAAAGAGGAATATTTGATTGTTTTAAAACTTGATTATTTGTATTAGTAAGCGGTAATTCCAGCAGGCCGTTAAATCTTGTGCCCACCAAAATTTTTTCTTCCGAAGAACATAATGAGGTAATTTCGTGGTTGTCGCTGTGGCTGTATTTTATACAATTAATTACAGAATTGGTTTTATATTCAAGTAGCGAGTTTACATTAATTGAGAAAAGCCCCTGTTTGACTGTACCTATCCAGATTTTGCCTTTATTGTCGTTATGTAGTGCAAGTATCGGAAGATTTATGGTATCTGAATTATATTTTAAAGGTATTGTTTGAATCTTATTTATCTCTTTATTATAGAGAAACAGTCCCTTGTCGACGAGCCCCAATAGCATTTTTGTTGGTGAGACCGGAATTATTGACTTAATTTGGGTTCCAAATCCTTCTGTGTTTGAAGGATTTAATACTTTAATCGAATTTCCATCGTAAATATTTAAAGCATCGGTTCCGAAATAAAGCAGGCCTCCGCTGTCATGTGCAATGCAACCAATGTTGTCGATAGATAATCCATTTTCTGTAGTCAGCTTTTTAAATTGAAATTGTGCAAAAACTGAATGATAAAACAGCAGGATTATACCACTCAATATTATCTTTTTTCTGTTGGTCATTCGATTTGATTTTGTACTGTAAAATTATCGAAATAATTACTTTTTACCATGCTTCCGAAAAAGGAACACAATATTTCGATTTAGTGTTACATGTCCCGATATAGTCTTAATCAAGCCTGGAAAAGTAACAGTCCCCAACGATTTCTCCATCTATATTGCATTCGATAAAATTAATTTTTAAACCAAATCTTTTATGGAAAAATCTTTAAAAAAAGGAGTTTTAATTCTGTTTCTTTTCCTGTTTGCAGGAATGAATATGATTTATGCTCAACAAAAAAGTGTAACCGGAAGTGTAAAGGATGAATCCAACATTCCGTTACCCGGAGTTACTGTAATGGTAAAAGGTACAACCAATGGTACAATTACAAATACTGACGGAACATACAGTATTAACGTGCCAGGCGAAGAAGCTATTCTTGTATTCACATTTATAGGTATGAAAACAGAGGAGGTTCAAGTTGGTACCCAAACAAGTATTAATGTAACTTTAGCTTCTGATGTTATTGGTCTGGAAGAGGTAGTAGCCATTGGTTATGGAACAAGTAAGAGAAAAGATGTTACAGGCTCAATTGCTGTGGCTGATTTAGGTGAATTACGAACTGTTCCAGTTAACAACATTCTGGAAACTGTAAAAGGATCCGTTCCCGGATTAAATGTAGGATCTACAAACCGTGCCGGGCAAGTTGCAAGTCTGTCAGTAAGAGGTCAGAATTCTGTAAGTGCTGGAAATAATCCTTTAATTGTGGTTGATAATGCCATATATAATGGATCTATTGGAGATATCGCCAATGAAGACATTGAAAGTTTCACGGTGCTAAAAGACGCTAGTGCAGCTGCTGTATATGGTGCACGTTCTGCGAACGGTGTTATTATTATTACTACAAAAAAAGGTAAGGGGATTAATGGGAAACCACAATTTAATGCTAACCTTAGTTATGGTATTATAAACGAGATGAAACCTTTGGAAGTATATGATGCAGAAGGTTACATTAAAAGAATGCTAGACATTCGTGCATTAAGAGGTGACGAAGCTGATCCTTCCAAAGTAGCTGATTATTTCGCGAATCAGGTTGAGAGAGACAACTATTTGGCAACTCCGGACCACAAGCCAACCGTGGCGGATCCATACAGCTTGATTCGTCAGAATGGATTTAACAAGAAGGCCAACTTTAGTGTTGCAAACAGAACTGAAAACAGTAGCTACTATATTTCTACTTCGTTAACAGACCAACAAGGGGTAATTATTAACGATAAGTATAAAAACTTTACAGGAAGAATTAATATGAGTAACGATTTAACAGACTGGTTAAATCTTAGTATTAATACCATGTATAGTTTTCGCGATTTCTCGGGGTCATCACCTGCCCAAAGTTCTACAGTTGGTATAAGTCCATATGCTTCTGTGTATAACGAAGATGGTTCTTATACTCAGTTTCCTCAGCAAACCACATCTTATATAAGTCCTTTTTGGATGATTGCAACATCAGATGTAGATCACAGCCATAATCTAAATGCAGTGGTTAAAGCTACTGTAAAAGTTCCATGGGTAAAGGGATTAACCTACTCGAGTACCTATTCAAAGTCTATGCGATGGCAGGAAAGAAATGAATTTTGGGACAAAAATACGCGTACAGGTTTGTTGGCAAAATCAACAGGATCAAGATATTTTGGACGAGATGTAGATATGTTGTTTGACAATATGTTAAGCTATAATCGTTTGTTTGCAGATAGACACAGTGTTAGTGCAACCTTGCTTTATTCGTGGGAAGAATATAATAACGAATTTGTTAGAGGTTCAGCATCGCAGTTTGATAACGATGTATTGCGCGATTATAAACTGGGAAATGGTGTTGTTCAAACCATTGATACCGGTGGAGGAGAAAGAGGTTCTATTGGACAAATGGCTAGAGTTAACTATTCTTTCGACGAAAAATACGGGATTACAGGAACCGTACGTCGCGATGGATTCTCGGCCTTTAGTAAAAACAAAAAATGGGGGGTATTTCCTTCTGTAGCGGTAAACTGGAATATTTCCAAAGAATCATTTATGGAAAATATTTCGTTCTTAGATAATTTAGGTATCAGAGCTTCTTATGGTTCTAATGGTAACCAGTCTATTACCCCATATAGTACCTTAGCAAAAGTTGGTACGGGTAAATACTTATACGAAGGGGATGATACATACAGTATTACCCAAGGCATAACAAGCTTTGCATTAAATGACTTAAGTTGGGAAACAACAACTGGTTTTAACCTGGGGCTGAATTTTGGTGTGTTAAATAATCGCTTAACAGGTGCAATTGATATGTACAAGTCGAACACCACCGACCAGTTATTTAGTTTAAGTTTACCTTATATAACCGGAGGATCTAGTATTATAGACAACCTGGGTGATATTGAAAACAAGGGGATTGAAATTGAATTACATAGTGTGAA
Source organism: Maribellus luteus (assembly GCF_003576475.1). GTDB lineage: Bacteria > Bacteroidota > Bacteroidia > Bacteroidales > Prolixibacteraceae > Draconibacterium > Draconibacterium luteum. Next base: position 50,725 of record NZ_QWGR01000001.1, read on the forward strand.
TGTACAAAAAGGTGATTTTCAATGGAATTCTGATTTTGCATTTTCTCTAAACCGAAACAAAGTTATTACCATTTACGGAGAAGATGATGATGGAGATGGAATTGAAGACGACCTGATTTCCAGCAATATCTTTATCGGTAAGAGTTTAGGTCAGATTTATACTTACCGTGTAATTGGAATGTGGCAACAGGAAGATGTTGACAATGGAACCATTAGAACCGGAATGAATCCTGGAACCTACAAATTGGAAGACCTTCCGAATGAAGATGGCGAGTACGATGATAAAATTACTTCGGAAAACGACAGACAGCATATTGGTAATTCAAAGGCCAATTTCAGATGGAGTTTAAACAACAATTTTACATATAAAAACTTCTCACTAATGGTATATCTATATTCCATTTGGGGTGGTAACGACTGGTTCTTATCAGGAGCTAATACGCCACAAAGAGATCCGTTTCCATATAGGGAAGATGTAAATAAAGTTGTATATGACTACTGGGCATTGGATAATACTGATGCGGAATTTCCGCGACCTGATGAAAACAGTAAAGCAACGGTAAGAGGCACAAAATACTACGACCGTAGTTTTATTAAACTGCAAAAAGTAGCCGTTAGCTATGATGCAAGCGATTGGATCAGCTCAAAATCTTTTATAAAAGGTTTAACCTTATCGGTTAGTGGCGACAATTTGGCAACCTATGCTCCGCACTGGGTTGGATTAGATCCGGAAACAGGACAAGGGCTTAATGATTCAGCTGTTCCTTCTCTTCAGAGTTTCATTTTTACAACAGCAATTAAATTTTAATTAGTAAATCATGAAGAAGTTAAATTATATATTATTTAGTGTTCTGCTATTCTTTGTGGCCGTTTCATGCGATGAAGATGCTTTATTAACAGAAATACCAAAGGATTTTCAAACTCCTGAAAATTCATTTACAACAAAAGAGGGATTTGAAGCCGGAATGGCCAGTTTGCACTCTACTATGCACAGTTCAATTTTTGGTAGCAGCGATCAATGGCAAAAGTTTGTTCATTTTGGACAGGATGTTGACCTTGCCGTTTCAGGTCTTGGAGAAGATGCACTATGGTATTCCATAAGGTGGAATACAATGACACCAGATGACGAAACAGTTTTAGGATGGTGGAGAACCTATTACAGCCTTATTTTTAGGGCAAATACAATAATAAATCGTGCCGATGATCCTGTTGTTTTTTGGAATTCAGAAGAAGAAAAAAATGAAATTGTGGGAGAGGCTAAGTTCATCAGAGCCTTTGCCTATCATTTTCTTGCTAATATGTGGGGAGGAGTTCCAATTACCTTGGAAGAAACTGCTGGGGCAAGGTTTGATTACGTTCGTTCAACGCAAAGCGAAGTATATGAACAATGTGTTGAAGATCTTACTTTTGCCACACAATGGATGAAAACCGTTGACAAAATAAAAGGAGGTCAAATACCTAGAGGTGCTGCCTATCATTTATTGTCAGAAGTATATATTGCTATGGGTAAGTATTCTGAAGCGGTTACAGCTGCTTCAGGAGTAATTGATGATCCTAATTATGAATTAATGACGGAACGTTTTGGTAAGTACAAAGATTTTACTTTCTATGGTTACGACTATCAAGGAGAACAAGAACCATGGGGCGATGTATATTGGGATTTATTCCGAGATGGAAACTTTCACAGAAGTCAAGGGAATAAAGAAGCAATTTGGAATACAAACCTGGTTTACCTGGGTGAAGGAAGTGGTTATCCTTTAACATTCGAAAGATGGTGGGGACCATACTGCTGGGGAGCAAAAGCTCCTGATGGTGTACAAAATTTATTAATGGACTCTTTAATGGGCCGTCCGGTAGGGGTAATTCGTCCTACAAAATATGCCTCAGAAGATATTTGGAACTTTAAAGACAGTAAGGACACAGATATCCGAAACTCGAAGTACAATATTCAACGTGATTTTTATTGGAACAATCCTGCAAGTGATCATTATGGACAGTTGGTTAAAAAAGAAGATTATATAGATCAGGGGAGTAGTTACTTTAGGTCTATATATCCATACTTTATGAAGTTTGTCCAAGCAGTTCATTATGGACAAGAAGTGGATAAAACTTCGGGCCAAAAACACGACAATGGAAGAACATGGAAGGATGTGTATCTTATGCGTGTTGCTGAAACCTACCTTCTAAGAGCAGAAGCACACCACCTAAATGGTAGGAATGAACTTGCTGCCGCTGACATAAATGTAGTTAGGTCACGTGCAAATGCAAATCCGGTAGATGCTGCTGATGTTGATTTAGACTTAATTCTGGATGAACGTGCCAGAGAGTTATATGGTGAAGAATTTAGGGTAAATACACTATTAAGAATGGGCAAGTTGAAGGAATACTTGCGTAAGTATCACCATGCAACTCAAGTGCAAAACTTAACATATCCTGATGGTGGTTTCCTTGAGTTACTTCCAATCCCTCAGCGTGAAATTGAAGCAAACAAAGACGCAGTATTGGAACAAAATCCAGGTTACGAATAGTTTTTTAAGCATAGATAGATTTAGTTTGGTTAGATGAAGGGGTGAGGAGTATTTCTCCCCCCCCCCTTTTTTTTCGAAACTACTTTAACTGAGTAGGAAATTTTAGTTTTGAAAACAAACCTTGTTTCCCGGGTAAGAATATTGTGTAAAATACTGCTGTTGCTACAGGTAGTTATTATTTTTACTTGCTGTCAATCCAGACCAAAAAGAATAGAAAAAACTTCGGATTAGTTTCTTGGAAAAATAGATCACAGAAAGAATAGTAAAACTATTAAGTATAGAAATAAAAAATATTAGGAATGGCAATAAAGATAAAATCGCTGGTATGTATACTCCTTCTTTTTACAGGTTTGGCGAGCTTAGGTCAACAAAAAAAAGGTGGAGAAGATCATTTTGCACAAATAGGAAACCGCGTACAGGCAACACGCACGCATTTGCTGGAAGACAAATTACCTCCGGTTTTACCCGAGAAATACCTTCTTGCAATGGAAAGGGTAAACAAAGGGTTTTCTCCCATTGAGAAGCTGGATACCGAAGAAGAATTAAAAGCAGAACTGGCGAGAATGAGAAAGGAATTCCTCCCTTTTATGAAGAACTATGCTCCAGAGATCGAAAAGACTAGGGAACGTTTGCCGCTGAGTGAGTTTCAGTGGAGAGAAGAGACCGCAGCTGACAGAACAAATTTTGCATCAGCCCTTCAAGGCCAAGGTAGCTGGACAACTGTTCAGATTCCCCATTACGGACCACCCGAAGGAAGAGCCACAACCTACTATTACAAGGAATTTGAGTTGCCGGGAAAGATGCAGGAGTACGAAAACCAGTTTATTTGTTTTAAGGGTGTAGATTACATCGCAGAAGTATTTGTTAACGGTGCACTTGCCGGAACTCACACAGGATTTTTTGCTCCCTTCGAATTTGATATCACAAAATACTTAGTAAAAGGCACGAATACCTTGCTGGTAAAAGTTAAAAACGATTTTAGCACACTGGGCTCACCTGATGGCGGTGGAGAAAAACGCATTGGAGATAAGATCTATGCAGCCAGCGGATTGGGATGGGACGATCCCGTAAGAGGATGGCACCATTGTCCGCCCGGAATGGGAATTTATCAGGATTGCTATATCGAATCGCGCGCCCCACTACACTTTAACGATATTTTTGTTCGTCCGTTACCAGAGGAGGAGAGCGCTGAAGTTTGGTTCGAGATCAACAATTACCATCCGGATTTTAAATACATTACACTTGACTTGAATTTATACGGTCAAAATTTTGAGGCCACTGAATTTGAGAACCTGAAATATACACCATCAACAACCTATGTGCCCGGTGTGGGCGACCTTGCAAAACCACAGGACTGGCAGGAGAGTAAGTTACACCTTGGATATGGAGTAAACTTCTTTAAAGTAAAAATTCCGGTAAAGTCTCCCAAAATATGGAACAATGATACACCCTGGTTGTACCAGTTGCAAGTTGAGCTTCAGGATGAAGAAGGAAATCTCCTGGATAAACAGGCAAGCAGTTTTGGAATGCGCACGTTTACTCAGGATACAAAAAACACGCCCAAAGGACATTTTTATCTGAATGGAGAACGGATCCGCTTAAGAGGCGCCAATACCATGGGCTTTTTGCAGAACGATGTGAAGAACAAAGACTGGGAGCAACTGATCGATGACATTTTACTGGCCAAGATCTGTAACATGAACTTTATTCGTTTGACACAACGCCCGGTTCAACCCGAAATATACGAGTATTGCGACCAACTGGGAATGATGCTACAAACCGATTTGCCATTGTTTGGTAGTTTACGTCCTCATCTTATGGACGAAGCGGTGAAACAGGCAGGGGAAATGGAACGCCTGGTGCGCAACCACCCCAGCAATGTGGTGGTAACCTATATCAACGAACGTTTCTCCAATGGCGAAGGTCATCCGCAACGAAACATGCCCAATGCCGAAGACTATTATAAGTTGTTCAAGGCCTGCGATCAATTGGTACACCACTGGAATCCCGACCGCGTGATAAAGGCCGGTGATGGGGATTACGATCCTCCTTCGCCCGGATTACCGGATAATCACTGTTACAATACCTGGTACAACGGGCATGGCTTAGGTCTGGGAGAATTACACAAAGGGCATTGGATGAAGGTAAAGCCGGGCTGGTTATATGGTTGTGGCGAATTTGGAGCAGAAGCCTTCGATAGTTATGAGGTAATGAAAAAGTACTGGCCCGAAAGCTGGTTGCCACAAGATGAAAGCAAAGCCTGGATGCCGAATAAAGTATCAAAAGCGCAAACGCACCGTTTTCATTATATGTGGTACCCAACACCAGATAAACTGGAAGATTGGATCGAAGCCAGTCAGGACCACCAGGCCTGGGCAACACGATTGGTTACCGAAGCCTTCCGCCGTGATAACCGTATGCTTACTTTTGCCATCCATCTGTTTATTGATGCCTGGCCTGCCGGATGGATGAAAGCCATTATGGATGTGGACCGTACGCCCAAAAAAGCCTTCTTTGCCTATCGCGATGCGCTGGCTCCGGTAATGGTGAATTTGCGTACCGATCGTTACAAATATTACGGTGGAGAAAAAGCAAGTGTTGAGGCATGGATCTGTAACGATCCCAACACTATACCTCAAGGATATGAACTGCGCTGGCAGATAGAAAAAAATGGTAAAGTAATATACTCAGCTCAGGCCGATCCTAAGTTTATTAAAAACGGATCACAATTTCAGGGCTACATAGATTTTGACCTTCCACAGGTTAAAAAACGTACAAAATACGATCTGCGCCTGGCACTTTTTAATGAAGAAGACAAAGGAATCTCAGAATCATTGATTGAACTGGAAGCTTTTCCAACACAGAAGCCCTCAGCAAAAGGAGTATACACAGATTCTCATAATGGACGTGTACGACAATTGTTGAACGAGATAGGCACAGTAGTTCTCGAATCCATGGATGAAGCCCAAACAATTGTGGTGGAAAACCATTCTTTTTACCTGGAGAACAAAACACAAATGGATAAATTGGTGGAAAATGGAAGTACCCTTCTTTTTCTTGAACTACCGGAAGGAAAACACAAAGTGGGTAATAGTGAAGTGGGGATTGAAAAAACAATAATGGGCGAGTATTATTTTGTATCTCCTAAAACGGGCCATTCATTGGTAAAAAACAATGAGGACTTTGATTTTCATTTTTGGTATGATCAATCTAAAAACACTGTAAGACCATTTTTGAATTCCATGATAGTGGCAAAAAAAAGCTGGATGCCTATTTTGGGAACAGGTAAAACCACCTGGAAAGATATTAAAGGGGAATATTTTGCGGCTGCCGAAATGAAACATGGTAAAGGCCTGTACAGAATTTGTCAGGTACAATTAAATAATCGTTTGGAAGCAAATCCTACTGCTTTTGATCTGTTAAAAGGATTGATTGATTAGTAGCAGCTAACTTTTGAAGGAGCCAGCGTAACGATCGAATAATAGACAAGTTTATAGAGAATAAAAAAGATAGAGATAAATGAATCAATTTAAATTATTATTCATGTTGTTCCTGTTGTCAACATTGTTTGCCTGCGGGAATAGAAACACAGAATTGAAAAGTCCTTCAGGGAAATTGAGGGTCAAACTGTATGTAGAAGAGGGAAAGCTTAAGATCGGTCTTTCCAGGAATGATGAAAACCTGTTGCAGGCTGATGCCGGAAAGTTTACATTAGAGAGCGATGTAGTAGGGAACGGATACACCATTGAAAAAGTGGAGCGATCTTCGACCGATGAATCGTGGAAGCCTGTTTATGGTGAAAGAAGTTCCATTCGGGATAACTACAATGAAATGATCCTGACGCTTGTGGACAAGGATGCCGAAAATGTACAAGTAAAGCTGGAGTGCAGGTTATACGACGAAGGTTTTGCATTTCGTTATTTGTTCGATTCAGAAACTTTAAAGGACGGGATCATTCAAAAAGAATTAACCACGTTTAATTTTAACGGTGACCATTCTGCCTGGGCCACTAACAAAGCACAGGGACACATTGTAAAAATAAAAATCAGCGACATAAAGAAAGCAGCAGAAAGACCCCTGGTGATCCAACAAGATGAGTCAACATTTCTGGCTCTGGGAGAAGCTGCCCTGGTGGATTATGCCCGTGGGAAGTGGATCAATAATGGCAAAGGGAATAGCCTTCAAATCGATTTAACGGGTACGGTAAATCTGAGACAGGCCAATTATAAGAGTCCCTGGAGGTATGTCATGGTGGGAAGTAGTCCGGGGGAATTGCTCGAAAACAATTATTTAATTCAAAACCTCAACGAGCCTAACCAGATTGAAAATACATCATGGATAAAGCCGGGCAAGGTGATCAGAGAGGTTACCTTAACGACCAAAGGAGCTTATGCCTGTATTGATTTTGCAGCACGCCATAATATCGAATACGTTGAATTTGATGCGGGTTGGTATGGAAACGAATACGATGATGCATCGGATGCATCCACCATTACCGTAGATCCACGTCGTTCACCGGGTCCGCTTGATTTGCTTGATGCTGTTAAGTATGCCGAAAACAAAGGTGTTGGGATTCTTTTGTATGTAAACCGAAGAGCTTTGGAAAAACAGCTGGATGAGATCCTGCCTTTATTTAAATCATGGGGCATTAAAGGAATCAAATACGGTTTTGTAAATGTTGGTTCGCAAGAATGGACAGACTGGTTACACGATGCCATTAGAAAAGCAGCAAAATATGAAATGATGGTGGATGTGCACGACCAGTACCGGCCAACAGGTTACGAACGTACCTATCCTAACCTGATGACTCTGGAAGGAATCAGGGGAGACGAGGAAAGCCCTTCGGTAGAGCACTCCATAAATACTTTGTTTACCAGAATGATTGCAGGAGCAGGTGACAATACCAACTGTTTTCTGGCCGAACGAGTAAGTCAAAAAATGGGCGGAAAATCCGCTCAAATGGCCAAAGCAATAATGCTTTATAGCCCGTTGAATTTTATCTATTGGTATGATCGACCGGAAGGATCGCCTGTGAAAAAAGGAGGCGCCGGATCAGCAGAAAAGGTAATTGACGAAAGCGAAGACCTGAGTTTTTACGACGACTTACAGGTGGTTTGGGACGATACCAAAGTATTGGAAGGTGAAATGGGAGCATATGCTACTGTTGCACGCAAGAGTAATGACGATTGGTTTGTTGGCTCTCTGGCAGCACATACCGGCAGGGAAGTAAAGATCCCGCTTTCATTTTTGGATGAGAATGCATCTTACGAGGCAAAGATCTACTATCAGGACACGGATGATTTGAAAAAGAATATATTTAAAACCACAACGGTTAAGGTAAACAAGGATTCTGTTCTGGAAAGAAAACTGATTAAAGACAGTGGACTTGCTGTTGTTATTAAAAAGAAATAAAAAAGAATAATAAACCGCTGAGGTGCGGAGATGCAAAGATTCTGGATTGCGCCTTTGCTGTTAAAATTTAACCAATATGAAGTATCTGTTTCTGGCAATATTGCTGATAAGTTTGGGTACACTTAATGCCCAAAATCAAGCGAATCGCCTTCGCAAAGAAATATATGTTGCAGTTAATGGTGACGATACGAATCCCGGGACAAAAGACAAGCCGGTGGCAACACTTGAAGGTGCGCGCAACTTAATACGGCACTACAAGTCAATCAATGTAATTTCCGCGGAAGGTATTACGATTTGGATAGGAAAAGGAAGCTATGAACAGCAAGAACCTCTGGTATTGAATGAAAACGATTCGGGTAAGCCCGGTGCTTCCATCATTTGGCGGGCAAATCCCGATGAAAAAGTAAGCATTATCGGAGGGAAAAGAATTCCCTCAGAGCAATTTTCCAGGGTCAAAAGTAATTCAGTTCTTAAAAGATTGTCAAAAGAGGCCAGGAATAATGTTTTGGAGGCAGACCTGAAACAACTTGGCATTTCCGATTTTGGCGAGATAAAACAATACGGTCATGCCATGTCGGTAACAAATGCTCCGATTGAGGTTTTTTTCAATAATGAAGCCATGACGCTGGCGCGCTATCCCAATGAGGGATACGTCAAAATAGGCAAGGTGATCGATAAAGGCTCTGTTCCCCGTAATCGTGATTACTCAAACAGGGGGGGAGTATTCGAATACACCGACCCAAGACACGACAAATGGGCCGGACAGGATGATGTTTGGTTTCAGGGCTCATTTATGTACGGTTACGCCGATGACAATATCCTGGTGGAATCGATAGATACCAAAAAGAAACAAGTAAAACTGGCCATGCCTTCCCTGTATGGCGTGGGCAGTGGCCGCGATTTTCGTCATTATGTGGCATACAACATTCTGGAGGAGCTGGATAGCCCGGGAGAATGGTATGTGGATAAGGAAGCTGGAATGCTTTACTTCTGGCCTCCGGGTGATATGGAAAATGCTTCAATAATGGTTTCAATATTGGAAGAGCCGATTGTTTGTTTGGAAGGTGCCAGTTATGTAAGCATTCGCGATTTAACCATTGAAGTGGGCCGTGGAATAGGCGTGTACTTAGAACGTGGTTCAAATAACCTCATTGCCGGATGTACGGTAAGAAATGTAGGAACAAGCGGGATCTTTATGGGACAGGGAGCCAAACAAACCTTTCCTATGGTGACCCACGATGACTACGAAGGCGTGCCGGTTTCAAGGATGGTTGGTAACCTCCAGGGGCACATTTATAAATACACTTCATGGGACCGTAAAGCCGGTGCTAATCATAAAATCTTAAGTTGTGATGTATACAATACCGGCAGTGGTGGTATATACCTTAGCGGAGGAAGCAAAAGGAACTTAATACCGGGTAATAATACAGCTGAAAATTGTAAGGTATACCGTTATAACCGACGAAATAAATTTCTTTGGGCAGGTATTAATATCGATGGATGTGGAAACCGCATAGCCCATTGTGAGATATTCGATTCTGAATGGCAGGGTATTTATGTACATGGTAATGACCATCTTTTCGAGTACAATAACATTCATCACGTAACATTAAACTCTGACGATACATCACCATGGTACATTGGCAGAGATCCAAGCGATAGGGGAAATGTGATCCGCTATAATTATTTCCATCATTGTGGTAATCCAAACAGAATGAACATGGGAATCTACTGCGACGATTCAAGTACCGATGTGCTGGTTTTTGGAAATGTATTTTATAAAATGAATACAAAACATGGTGTTTTATTTACTAATAGTGGATGGGACCTGAAAATGAAAAACAACATTGTGATAGAACCCATTTCTTACACAGCTTATTTCTCAGCACATTATTATACCTGGTACAAAGGTGGTGCAAAAAATATGTTTGGAGAAGACGGGCTCTTACGAAGACGTTTGACAGAAAACGTGAACATTTATGAAAGTCCCTATTCCGACAGGTATCCCGGATTACTCAATTACCTCGATCTTATTGTTGAAGGGAAGCAGTGGGAAGGAATGCGTTCAAGACGAAATGTACTTTCAGGAAACCTGATCATTGGTGGGGCTGAGCACCCACTGCACCTCGCAGGTGGAGAGCATGCCCAATGTGAAGATGTAAATAATTTCAGAACGGATGAAGATCCGGGTTTTGTGGATTATGAGAATGAGGATTTTAACCTTAAACCCGATTCAGAAGTATTCAAAAAAATCCGAGGGTTTAAGCCTGTGCCCTTCGATAAGATGGGACTATATAAGGACGAGTACCGAATCGATAAACTAAAAATAAGAACAGCTATGCCAGTTAAATAAAACTATTCGGGACCACACATTGCTGTAAAGCTCTTGATATCTGCCTTCTTGCTGTTTGGTTTCAGTCTCCTTAATGCTCAAACTGATGAAGAACTGGGATTACATTCCGAAGGTGGACCCTGGCGATTCCATAGAGTGAAAAATGGCAAGATTGAGGAACTGGAAGTTTTCCCTAAACATCGGAAGAAGGATGTGATACTGATGTGGGAGTAACTTCATTTAGGGCACTGCCTTTGGGAAATTTCCATGAAACATGAAGATTTATGGAAAGTTTTTTTGTTTCAATGATTCAAAATGAGTTAAGGTAGTAGCTTACATAACCTGTGACCGAAATTCTTTAGGGGTAGTATTTTTAACACGTTTAAATGTCCGGTTAAAATGAGACAAATTATTAAAGCCACATTCGAAAGCAATATCTGCCGTTTTTTTTTCAGTACCTGTAAGTAATTCACAAGCCATACCAATGCGCATGAGGTTAATGTATTCGATAAGAGAAAATCCGGTTGCTTGTTTAAAAAAACGATTTACACTTCCGGTATGCATATGTACCTTGTTTGCAAGGTCATCAATTGTTATTTTCCGTGTGATATTTTCTTGAATATATTTTACTAATTCAGTTATTCGGTCCAAATCACCATGCTTAGGACTGGAAAAGCCTCTGTCCATTAGAATAATGTACTCTTTAGATTTTGCAATTGAACTAAGAATATTGATGATATTTATAATTTGATTTAACGTGTGACCATTCGTAAGTTTCATTAATTTACGCTGAATTTTTTTTCTTAGTTCACCTTTCAATTCAATTCCAAATCTCGATGTTTTTAATAATTCTGTTATATTATCAAATTCAGAAAGTAATTTGAAGTCAGGACTGGGAAAATCTTCACTAAAAAAAACTGTAATAGCGGCAACCGATTTATCACCGGTCCATTCCGATTGCCAATGGTGGGGGATATTGGGAGCCATTAAAACAATATCACCACTTTTATATTCTTTTATAGTATCGCCTATAATGCGTGTTCCTTTTCCTCTAATTATGTAGGTCAGTTCATACCTGTCATGCCTGTGAAAAGGTAAATGGAATACTTTCTCCTTGTACGTTTTTACTGTATAAAGAAATTTTTGTTGGGGAATGGTATTTATTAGGATTGACGACATGTACAAATATGACAAATATTTATAACAAATAACCAGTATTGTGCATGAATAGTATTATAAGTTGTTTCTATTGTGAAATAGAATTTCATTCATCCTCTCTAAATTTGCTGCGATTCTTAAATTAAAAATAATGTGGAGTAACGATAAAGAACTTTTTAAAATAGCTCGAGAAGAGCTGTTTACAGCTTTAGTTGGCGATGTGTTGGACAAGTTGGGATACTTACATCAATTTGTTGCTCCCGATGTAAAGCCAATCACAAAGGGAATGGTCGTAATTGGAAGAGCTATGCCGGTTTTAGAAGCAGATGTTTTTCTGGAAGAAGCAGAAACAACCAATAACCCGATGATGAAAAAGCCATTCGGGATCATGTTTGAAGCCCTGGATTGTTTGAAGGAGGACGAGGTTTACATTTGTTCCGGTTCTTCACCCCGTTATGCACTATGGGGTGGACTTATGAGTACTCGTGCAATAAAATTGGGAGCAGCCGGAGCCGTTGTTGATGGATATTCGCGTGATACAAATGAAATTGAAGAGCTTAACTTTCCCACATTCTCCATAGGCACGTATGCACAAGACCAGGGGCCAAGAGGAAAAGTAATTGATTATAACGTACCCATTGAATTTAATGGAATAAGGGTTAATCCTGGCGATATTGTTTTTGGAGACAGGGATGGTGTTCTTATTGTGCCAAAAGAAATTGAAAAGGAAGCCTTTGAAGGTGCCATTGAAAAAGCTCGCGGCGAAAAACTGGTAAAAAACGCGCTGGAAGAAGGAATGAGTACGGTTGATGCATTTGCAAAATTCGGAATAATGTAGACATGGAAAATCCAATCATTCATCCTGATTTTCTCATGCAAAGCGATGTGGCTCGTGAGCTTTATCACGATTATGCTGCACCAATGCCAATTATAGACTATCATTGTCATTTGCCAGCCCAGGAAATAGCACAGGACAGAGTCTACAAAAATCTAACCCAAGCCTGGCTCTATGGCGACCATTATAAATGGCGGGCCATGCGTACAAATGGGATAGGAGAAAAGTATATAACCGGAGCAGCATCAGACTGGGAGAAGTTTGAGAGCTGGTCAAAAACGGTTCCTTATACGGTGCGAAATCCTTTGTACCATTGGACGCATCTGGAATTGGTAAAGCCGTTTGGAATTAAAGAAATTCTAAATCCCAGATCGGCACGAAGAATTTATGACAATGCCTCTGAACAGTTAAGCTCCGGTGAATTAAGTGTGCAAGCCATACTCCAAAAATTTAATGTGGTAAAGGTATGCACCACCGATGATCCGGTTGATTCCCTGGCGTGGCATCAAGCTTTTACTAAATCAGATTGTACCATTGCTGTAAAGCCTGCATGGCGTCCCGATAAGGCCCTGGATGTAAGAAATGCAGGCGGTTTTAATGCATATGTGGATAAGCTGGCAGAAGCAACGGCAGTCGATATAATTCATTTTGAGGATTTCATAAATGCACTGAAGCAAAGACATGAATACTTTCACAGGAACGGATGCCGGGTGTCAGATCATGGTCTGGAATTCCCTTTCCCGGTTGAAGAAGTAGGAGAGAAAGAACTGGAAATTATCTTCAATACCATTCGGGGAGGTAAAGAACTCAATAGAAAAGAACAGGCTAAGTTTATGTCGGCCATGTTGTTTGAACTGGCCGTTTGGAACCACGAAAAAGGTTGGGTACAACAATTTCATGTGGGTGCCTTACGCGATGTTAATACCAAGGGTGTACAAAATGTAGGACAAGCATGTGGTTTCGATTCCATTGCCGATTTTAATTATGCACATTCCATGGGATTGTTTTTAAATCGCCTGGAAGAACAGGGGAAACTGACCAAGACAATCATTTATAACCTGAATCCACGCGATAACGAAATGGTTGCATCGATGATTGGAAATTTCCAGGATGGTTCGGTACCTGGCAAAATGCAATTTGGTTCAGGCTGGTGGTTTCTTGATCAAAAGGATGGTATGGAGAAACAAATAAATGCCCTCTCAAACCAGGGACTATTAAGTCGTTTTGTAGGAATGCTAACCGATTCACGCAGTTTCTTGTCCTTCTCACGTCACGAATATTTTAGACGAATTCTTTGCAATCTAATCGGAGAAGACGTTAAAAATGGGGAGCTACCCAAAGATATGGAACTATTGGGTGAGATTGTTCAGGGCATTTGTTACAACAATGCAGAAGCATATTTTGATTTGTAATTAATGATTTTTAGAAAGGATACAATAAGATGGAAAATTTAGTTGATTTAAGAGGAAAAGTGGCCCTTGTAACCGGAGCTGCCGCAGGTATTGGATTGGGAATTGCAAGACAATTCATAAACCTGGGAGCGAAAGTAGCCATTACCGATTTAAACAAGGACAGCCTGGACGATGTAAAAGCTGAGTTGGGAGAAAATTGTTTTACCTATGTAAACGATGTAACGCAAAAAGACAAACACGAGGAGCTTATTAACGATATTGAAAAGAATATTGGCCCATTGGAAATATTGGTAAACAATGCCGGAAGACATTGTAAAAAACCATCATTCGAAACAACTGACGAGGAATTTGCCGCTGTGATTGATACCAACTTAACCAGCTTGTTCGCATTGACACGTGCAGCGGTAAAACCAATGATCTCAAGAGGGAAAGGCTCGGTTATTAACATTAGTTCCATGGCCGCTTTATACGGAATAAGCCAGGTTGTTGCCTACAGTAGCTCAAAAACTGCATTATTAGGCTTAACCCGAACTTTAGCTACCGAATACTCTCACCACGGAATCCGATTCAATTCCATTGCCCCCGGTTTTATCGAATCGAAAATGTTCCGCGCCATAATGGACAAGGATCCTGCACGGGAAGCTAAGATATTAGCACGTACACCCGCCGGAAAATTCGGCATGCCTGAAGATATTGCTAAAGCAGCTGCATTTCTGGCATCCGATGCATCAGACTTTATTACAGGTGTTTGTTTACCGGTTGATGGTGGTAACTCAATCGGTTTTTAACAAACTTTTTAAGGATGTCGAAACTAAAAAAAATAATAGCCTCGGTTCTTCCCGGTATATTTTTAATCGGTTATAATGTCGGAACCGGAAGCGTTACTTCCATGTCGAAAGCGGGAGCCAATTTTGGCCTTGACCTGCTCTGGACAATCTTTATCAGTTGCATCATTACCTACTATCTGATTACTCACTTCAGTAAATATACCATGGTAAGTGGTGAAACCATTATTGACGGAATCAAAAAACACATTCACCCGGCTGTAGCACTGGTGCTGATTGCAGCACTTTCTAGTATTATTTTAAGTGCCCTTATGGGATTGTTAGGAATACTCGTTGAAGTGCTCGAAGTAGCTTCTCAAACCGGATCAGGTAAAGGAATACCCCAGGTGTACTGGGCAATTTTTATTGCAGTTGGAATTTATGTACTGCTTTGGATTGGGAACTATTCGTTTTTCGAAAAGGTACTTGCCATTTTTGTTGCGGTTATGGGCGCCTGCTTTATTGCAACAATGTTTGTTAATTTTCCGTCAATAGGTGAAATCACCAAAGGTTTTGTCCCACAAGTACCTGATACAGCTGAGGGTAGCGACAATAGTCCTTTAATTATTGTTGCCGGTATGGTTGGGACAACCGTTTCAGTGTTTGCCTTTATAATTCGTTCGCAAATTGTGAAGGAAACAGGATGGAAAATGAAGGACAATACCCTGCAAAAAAGGGATGCTTTTGTAAGTGCTTCGATGATGTTTGTAATTAGTGCAGCCGTGCTAATTACTGCTTCATCAACACTTCATGTCCAGGGTTTAAAAATGAACAATGTGGCAGAGATGATTCCTTTGCTTGAACCGATTGCGGGCAAAGCAGCGATGTTTGTTTTTGTGGTTGGTATTTTGGCTGCAGGGCTGTCTTCTCACTTACCCAATCTTTTGGTTATTCCATGGTTAATGATTGATTTCAACAATGAAGAGCGAAATACCCGGACAACAAAATATCGTATTGTTCTGTTGGTTCTCTCAATTATTAGCGTGCTTGGTGTAGTTGCAGGTATAAAGCCGGTTTTTATTCTCATGTTATCTCAGGCCAGTATTGCAATTGTTTTGCCTCTTACCATAGCCTGTATATTCTTTTTAACTTCTAAAAAAGCAATTATGGGGAAACATACCAACCGGATTCACGATGTTGTAATACTGACCTTAATACTGGTATTTGCACTATATATGAGTAACCTTGGTATTCAGGGGCTAATTGCCGATTTGAAGTCGTAAATAATTTTATGTCGACATTAAAAAATAAAGAATGAACGAGCATGGAAAAACTTCGCACAAAAGGAAATGATTATTTCTACTTTGCGAGTTCCATGTGATACCATACAAAACAAACAATTATAATCACATGAAATTAGGATTTGGATTATATAAACATTTGCTGAACGATGAGCATTTCCGTTTTGCAAAACAATGCGGTGCTACGCATATAGTAGCACATTTGGTGGATTATTTTGGCCATGAAAAAAACAATAAAAATAATGCGAACCAACCTATTGGAGAAGAAGGAGGTTGGGGAAATGCCGGTGGTGGAGAACTATGGTCGTTGGACTATTTACTTGATTTAAAGAAGAAAATTAATAGCCATGGTATGGAATTATATGCCATTGAAAACTTCGATCCTGCCGTTTGGCATGATATTTTGCTCGATGGCCATAAAAAAGAAGAACAGATTGAGTTGATAAAAGAACAAATCAGAATTGTTGGGAAAGCCGGTATTCCGGTTTTTGGTTATAACTTTTCGCTGGCCGGTGTTGCCGCTCGTACCGTGGGACCTTATGCCAGGGGAGGAGCCGAATCGGTAGGAATGGAAGGAAGCATTGATGATACACCTATTCCGAACGGAATGGTTTGGAACATGGTTTACGATGAAAATGCTCCTGAAGGAATAATGCCAAAAATTAGCCACGATGAGCTTTGGAATCGTTTAACTTATTTTTTAGACGAAATTATACCGGTTGCGGAAGAGGCAGGTGTTATGATGGCAGCACATCCCGACGATCCACCAATGCCGTATGTAAGAAATACGCCACGCCTGGTTTACCAGCCAAACATGTATCAAAGGCTTATTGATATGAAACCCAGTGAATCCAATGGTCTGGAATTTTGTTTGGGTAGTGTTGCCGAAATGACCGAAGGCGATATTTATGAGGCTACTGATGCGTACAGCAAGCAAAATAAGATTGGCTATATTCACTTTAGAAATGTAGTGGGGAAAGTACCCGATTACAAAGAGGTTTTTGTTGATGAAGGAGATATTGATATGGCACGTATCATTCGTATTCTTAAAAAGAATGATTTTAAAGGTGTATTAATTCCTGACCATACGCCACAAATGACCTGCGATGCTCCATGGCATGCAGGTATGGCTTATGCAATGGGGTATATGAAAGCCTTACTGAAGAATAATTAGAGAAAAAACCAAATAAGTCATTACAATGAGATCAATTCTATACCTGTTCTTAATAGTGCTCATATGTTCGTGTGGCAAATCACAAAAAACGGTTGATATAACCCTCCCTGAAAATGCCGATGAGATTGAACAACTTGCTGCCGCCGAGTTAAGCACATATTTGGGGAATATTTACGAGGATTACCAGTTTCGTATAGTAACTGAATCAAAAAGCAAAAACAAAATATTCATCGGCGTAAAAGACAAATTGCCTGAGGATCAACAATTGCTTTCTTCCGTTCCCCAAAGTAAAGAAGGTTTTTCAGTTTTTCATACGAAAGAAAATATAGGAGTAATTACTTCAGAAGGAAGTAAGGGATTGTTGTATGGGGTATATGAGTTGATGGAAAAGTTGGGTTATTCCTTTGTTTTTAGCGGCGATTTTGCCCCTCCTAAAAAAGAGGTTTTTGATTTTGACCGATGGAACCTGACAAACGAACCCTTGGTTGAGGAGCGAACAGTATTCAATTGGCATAATTTTTTAAGTGGTTGCACAGCCTGGGATTATGAAGATTGGGTGTTGTGGATAAATCAGGCACAGAAAATGGGATACAATACCATAATGGTTCACGGTTACGCCAACAATCCCATGTTTACTTTCGAATATAAGGGCATGAAAAAACCTGTTGGTTACCTCACCAATTCTGCTGAAGGAAGGGATTGGTCGACCGAGCACGTGAACGATGTAAGACGTTTGCCGGGAGGGCATGTGTTTGATGATGCTGTTTTTGGCAGTGAGGCAAGTAAGGTGCCGGAGGAAGAAAAGGTGGCTGGAGTGCAACATTTAATGAAGCGCGTTTTCCAACATGCCAAAGCAAGGGGTATAAGGGTTAACATAGCCCTTGATTTTGATATTGTGGCAGCAATACCACAGGAGATGATGGAAAAGATTCCGGAGACCGACAAATTCAAAGTAAACCACAGGGGAATTGGCTGGATGGGGGAAAAAGCCGGTGAGGTATGGTTGCCACGTCCCGATAAAACTGAAGGCTATAACTATTATAAAAAGCAGGTGGCCGATCTTTTAAAGCTATACCCTGAGATCGACAAATACGTATTGTGGAGAAGGGCGGCAGGCTCGGTTTGGCACGAATTAAAAAGGAATGAGATGCCAAAGGAGTGGCAAAAGGAATTTCTTCAGAAAATAAAAGAAAAGCCGGAACTGGCAGAATTGCCAAAATCTGAAGGTGTTTTTGCTCAATCGAAAATGGCCTATGCCTACCAACAGGCATTTAGAGAGCTAAACCGTGAAGATGTTGATATTGCCTATGGCACATGGCAATGGAAATCGCTGAAACCTATGCATGCCTTTTATCCGGATTTTACGACAATCTATATTTTGGACTCAGAAGTAATACGGGGAGATTTGCACTTGCATAATCAAGCAATGATAGATGATATTGCTTCGTGGAGCAAAGCGGGTAAAATTATACCGGTAATCTGGCCTCACCACGACGATGGTGCATACATTGGGGCTCCTTTAGCTCCCTTCGAGGATTTTAATGAAACACTAAAAGAGCTAAAATCCAATGGGTTTGGAGTAATTCACTGGATGACCAGGCCCTTTGATTCATTTTTTATACATCACTCCCGCCAGGTAATGGCCAATTCCGAAAATCAGTCCTTAAACCAAACTTTAAAAGAATTAGGTGAGAAGTGGTTCGGTTCAGAAGGTGCTGAAACAATGTCGTGGTATTTAACCATGATGAATGAGAATATGCCGGTATTTGGGCGAGAAACAAGTTCCGAGTTTATTGATAAACCACACTACGATAAGTTTGATGATCCAGCCAAAGTTATTGACGCATGTAATCAACGGCTTGATCTTCTTGAAAAAGTAAACCGGGAAGTGCTCTCAAAAGACCAGGAACAGATGTACCTTTTTTATAAGAATTTGGAAATATTTGTCAGAGATTTTAATAAACAACAGCAATTATACCTTTCATTTTTAAAAGAACATAATGCCGGGAATATCGAAACTTCGAAAAGAATCGCCGATCAGTTTAATCCAGAAGAGGTTTTGGAACATTATGCAAAAACCATACAATACGGATATAGTACCAAGGGTGAAAAGGGTTTGTTGTTTTCCATGGGATTGCGATGGCTGCCTCACTTTATTTCTTTGAAGCAGTTGGTTGGAAAAGAAAGTATCCGCATTAATTTTGGTCATACTTCGCATGAAGCACTGGCACAGATGCCGGGTAGATTAACTTACCTTGTAAACAGAGAGAGAAGCTACTGGAAAGTTTTGGGAGAAAAAGAAACGGGAAAAACAGTTGTGGACATAAACTCCTCCTCAGAGGATTACAAGGAAATATACCGAAATGGAATTCTGGTTGATACTGCAGTTGAGTTTCCGTTAAATGCTTTTACCAGTAAAAAGGCATTAAGTGCAGGGCAATATAAATTAAAGGTATTACTGTTTTCAAGGCAAGAAAGAGGTACAGTCGAGTATAAGATAAATAACATTTCCAATGTTGTAGAATTTGAACAAAATGGTGGATTTGAAGTAAATATCACAGTTGATGGAACTACTAATCCAATATTTGAGATTATTCCGCAAAAGGGTGAATCAATATTGTGCGGATTGATCCTATCTCATGAAGATGTTGACCAGTAGAGTCTTGAACTTATTGTCTTATGCTAAGGTTAAATGGTATTGATCCTGCAAGGTTTTGTTCGGACAATAGTTTACAGAGGATAACTATAGATATATTGAAAGAGAAATAATATCCTTAGTGTCGTAGCTTATTACAACTTATACTAATGTCACAAGTATAACCAAATGGAATCACTTTTACGTTCGGGGTCTGTTTAATTTCTGACATACAGTGTTTTAATCAAGTTTAGGTGAAAGTAGAGCTTTCACAGTAGAATGGCTTTAAACCATAAAATTTAAAGCTATGTCACGACTTGGTCAAAGAACAACAACGTCATCAATGGACTGGGATCAGTTCAAATTACTTATTTCAAACTTAGAACGCGATGGTGAAAACAAGTATTGTTTATTAATTGCAATTGGTGTATTCACCGGTCTTCGAATCGGAGATTTACTTAAACTTCGGTATAGTCAATTTGAGAATGGAGAAACCTTTACCATTGTCGAGAAGAAAACAAAAAAGACAAGAAGGATAAAAATTAATCAGGACCTAAAATCCATGGTTCAAAGGATTAAGAAAAAAATGTCGATTACAGATGACAATCAATTCATATTCATTAATCGGTATGGAATAAAGCCAATTGACAGGAGTTGGGTAAATGTAAAACTGAAAAGTATTTTCAAAAAATACAAAATAAAAGTTGAAGGAAATATTTCATCACACATGTTCAGGAAAACTCTCGGGAATACTATTTCGAATGTTTTCATAGGCTAAAACAAAAGGTAGATGTTAGGTTTTCACTGACCGCCGAGGGATTTGGACAGGAGTTATCTCCGGGGCTCGAAAGTATCCGTGAAGCTTTGGTAAATATGTTGATGCACACTGACTATTTCTCTCCAGCGTGTCCACGTGTCCGCATATTTACGAATCATATTGAGTTTTATAATCCAGGTGGATTACCAAAGCCTTTTGAGGAATTAAAAGGGAAGGATATATCTTTGCCCCGTAACCCAATTATTGCCAAGCTGTTTCGAATGGTAAAACTGGCAGAGAACATTGGTTTTGGGTTTGATAAGATTGACGATAATTGGAAGGCTTATAATTCAACTATGCCGGATTATCAAATAGAGTTTGATTCGGTTGTTGTTGATTTCAAGATGGAGGCTCAGGAAAGTGTCAGAGAAACGTCGGGGAAAACGTCGGGGAAAATTATAGAACTTATTCAGGGCAACGAGAATATTTCTATCCCCGAAATGGCCGAAACGATTGGTGTATCAGAACGTTCGGTTGAAAGAAACATTGAAAATCTGAAGAAAAAAGGATTATTGAAGCGTATTGGCCCGGCTAAAGGTGGCTATTGGCAGGTAATTGATTAGGAATTATAAGTATGAACAAAGGGCAACTACAAAATGAAATATTGGCAATAATCAGAACTGTCTTCGATAATAAAAAGGCATTAGAGAAAATACATACATTTTTATTAACCGAGATTTATGAAGAGCCGAAACCTGAAGAAATTCCTTCGAAATATAAAAAGGCAGTTTCTGAAATTGCAGATGGATTATCGGCTGGTTTAATCTGTTTCTTTAATCCTGATACGCTTGAATTTGAAGATATCCCAAAAGATTTGGCTTACGACCCGGAAGAATTTGAAATGATGACAGGCGAAACCTTTGAAAGTGCAGGTTTGAAACATGATGAATGGAACAACTGTATAACAATTGAACCAATGGAATCGCACGATTCATTCAAAATAATGGAATATTTTATTGATGAAGTAAGGGATACAAATTTTCAGGAAAAATTGATAAATGCCCTGAACAGGAGGAAGCCATTTGCCAATTTTAAATACCTGGTTGAAAATTCGGATTACAGGCAAAAGTGGTTTGATTTCAAACAGGCGCGATATGAACTTTATGTTTGGGATGTTATCAAAACAGGTATAAGCTAAACGTAAATCATCAATGATATTTTAAGCCTATTTTTGTATAATGTTTATATAAAGAAGCTATGTTTGATACTGTAAATAGAGATGTATTAATTCTTTTCCCGAAACAACCATTATTTGATTGGGTAAATTATATTTTTCCCGACGACAAATTAAAATGTCCGAAACCAATGGCACATGATGCGGGTGATGTTTTCCTGATTCCTGAATTCACCCACCCTGATGATGCCATTGAATATTTAAAGGAGAATTTTATTGAATTCTTTGAGCAAGAGCTATTCGATTGGACAACAGATGAAAACCTATGGCCTGAAAAGCTAACATGGGAGTTATTTGAAACCTGGTTTCATTATAGCATTCAGTCGGTGGTTATGGATATTCTTGATGAAGAAATTGAAAAGAAAGATTTTTAAAATTGTAATATGCCCGAAAAACAAAACATAGAATATAAACAAAGTTGGCATGACGATTACCTAAAATGGGTTTGCGGATTTGCCAATGCTGTAGGTGGTAAAATATACATTGGGAAAGACGATGATGGGAATATTATTCATCTGGAGAATTACAGAAAGTTGATGGAGAGTATTCCGCAAAAAATACGAAATACCTTGGGCATAACCTGTGATGTTAATTTGCAGGAAGATGAAGATAAGAAATATATTGAAATCATTGTGAATCCCTATTCGGTTCCAGTGTCGATAAGAGGAAGGTACTATTATCGTTCGGGCAGTACAAAAACCGAACTTACCGGAATTGAGTTAAATGAGTTTTTGCTGAAAAAGGCAGGGAAAACCTGGGACGATGTTATTGAAGAACGTGCCACCATTGATGATATTGACGCAAATAGTATTGCAAAATATATTGAAGATGCAAAAGATGGCGACCGTCTACCGGATGTTGAAGGTTTATCAATATTGCAATTTCTTGAAAAGTTACGTTTAGTTGAGAATAATAAAATAAAGCGTTCGGCTATTGTAATGTTTGGGAAAGACCCCGGTAGATTTTATCCTGGTATATCGGTAAGAATAGGACGTTTTGTAAATGACGATGCTGATTTACGGTTTCACGATGTACTTGAAGGAAATATTGTTTACCTGCTTAAAGAAGTAATTAAGCAACTGGGTTATAAATATCTTGTAAAACAAATAGAGTTTAGAGGAATACTGCGAATAGAAAAGGGTGAGTATCCGCTTGAGGCATTACGAGAAATGTTGTTAAATGCTCTTGTTCACAGAACATATATCGGAGTTCATGTTCAAATCAGAGTTTATAATGACAAAATTATGATTTGGAACGAAGGTGGTTTGCCTTACGATATGGATATTGAGATGCTAAAAGGCGTTCATACTTCGTACCCTCGCAATCGGTTAATTGCCGATGCTTGTTTTAAAGCAGGATATATCGATACCTGGGGAAGAGGAACCTTAAAGATTATTAATTCTTGTAAAAAAGCAGGTTTGCCTACACCCGAAATTATTGAAACAGCAGGAGGCATACAGGTAACTTTGTTTAAGGTCGGTAGTGATGAAGAACTACATACCCCGCAAGTCACCGAACAAGTCACCGAACAAGTCACCGAACAAGTCACCGAACAAGTTAAAAAACTACTTCAATGTATTGAAGAAGAAGAATACTCCAATGCTGAGTTAATGAATCAACTTGGGGTAAAACATCGACCAACTTTTTTGTATAATTACTTGCAAAAAGCTCTGGATTTAAAGCTTATAGAAATGACAATACCCGATAAACCTAAGAGTAGCAAGCAAAAGTATAGATTAACTGAGAAGGGTAGACAGATTAAAGAATCGTGGAGAAAATAGTTGGATAGCTTGTGAACAATGGAAATGAGATTTTAATAGTAAAAATGTGCTTATTTGTACCATATTTGTACGCAAAAATCCTAAAATACTGAAAATCATTGGCTGTTAACTTTGAAGAAGTAAAATAGGGGACGATTATTAAATCGAAGCTATTTCTGATAACAAGTCCCCGATAAGGGACCGAAGCTAAGCTGTCACTATTCATTATTAAATAAAAAAGGCTGGTTTTTACCAGCCTTTTCTTTTCTCTATTATACAAACAGTTCTGTTTGGGAATTACGACTTTTGCCGAAAAGCAGAATCGTTTTATTTGGTTCTACCTCGTAATTTTCTTTCATTCAAGTTTAATGCATCTCCCCATTTTTCCACCTTAAAGTCTCTCCCCAAAATGGAAGAATGGTATTGTTGCATTTCACGTTAGGCAAATGCTCAAGGGTTTTGGTTATCGAAGCCTGACCACGCGGGTAAGGGTCATGTCTTAATTCGATCAGATGCGACAACACAGCGCAATCCGGGATTACTTGCCCTTCACCTGCTCCCAGAATATTATTTTCCCGGGGTGCTCCCCACCTCATAACTAACATGCTAACAGCACCCTCAACATTTGTAAAATGGTTTGGATTGAACCCTGAGTCTCCACAGTGAAGCATCGAGAAATTCCCTGAATCTTCTCCTCCCTCGATTCGGAAAACAGTAACAAAGTCAGGAAAATCCGGATTGGCAAGGTGATCAGAAATATCAGTTCGGATAGAGAAATTACCGATTCTATAAGTTGTAGGTGTCGTTGAAACATATTCTCTACTTCCTTTGTGGAAATTTGACAACACCGGCTTCCCATTCATATTCATTGCCTCAATCAGTTTGTTGTTATAGTGATCTCCATGGTTGTGGGTAATACAGAGAAAATCCAGATAGGGTTCCAATTTCTCCGCCAGGCGATGATCAATATCAATACCAAAACAACCGGAAGGTGTTTTCACCACAAACCCCATATTATACAGCATCCAGACCGATGTATTCCCATAGTTAACCTTTGTGTTCTTTACTTCGTCAAGCACTTTGTCAAAAGCCTCCCGGTAAAAATATAACATGGGAATTGTGTCTTCCATACTGACGGCTTCATCTTCAGGTTTATTCAGATATTCTTTGAAAGTGGTTTTCTCCAGATTATCAGAATAAACTTCAAATTTATCCCACAGCTCTAATCTTTCCGCGTCGAGCAAAAACGGAGATGTTTTTCTGAATTGAGTCATTACCTGTGCTGCTTCCTGAACGGCTTCACTTAGCTTGTCATCGTTATCATTCTCGTTAAAAGCACCATCCTGACAAGAAACAACAACACTAATAAAGAGCACGAACATAGTTATACCTGTCTTTCTCATATTAGTACACTTAAAATAAATACAGTTATTATTCTGCTATGAATGACTGGCCCTTCCACAAATCCATTTCCCAAACATTGGCAAACAGATTTGCGGAAGGGACTCAATGTTAGTTCGGAGGAATTATTGTCTCCAAATAGTTCACTACTTCAAGTGTATCGATATCTGTTTCGGAGATAAGATATCTCGTTTTAGTCCGTACTACACCCCCGGCTTTAGCATCGGTTAGAGGATAATGACTATCGGGAACAAAAATCTCATCCGTAAATTCTCCACTGTTTTGCTCATAACTTAGCAAGTTTCCAACTGCCCCTATTTTTTGTTCAAAAATAATTTCATTGTCAGATGAAAATTGAACCTGAGCATTTATCAAAGTAGAGATATAACTGGGGCCATAAATGTAGGCTCTTTCAGTCGTTTTTAATGATCTGTTACCAAACACGTCTACATTTTGAGCCGTTATCTCCAGGTTTCCCTCAATACCTTCGTCCGGCGTGAAATCGACAACGGTATAATAACAGCTCGAATCGTTGTCAAAATTATTCTCGAGGTACTCAACTTTCACAGAATCCTTTAATCCCTGGGAGATGTTCCAACTCAAAATACAATAGGAACGGTTTACATCTTCTTCAGGGTAAATATTTACTCTCATTCGGGAATATCCTGCCTGAGTGTTTAATTCATTTACTTTTGCTGCATAAATGATTGGTCCATCTTTTATATATTGATTCAATAAGTCATTTGCATCATCACAACTCACATAAAAAATGAACAATAAGATTGTGATTTTGAATATGTATCTTTTCATCGTTCTCATTTTAATCTGATATAATCTTTTTAATAATACTGTTGAATATCTCCAAACATTTCGAACTCATTTATGGTGTAGTAAGAAATGACTGGATTATAGGATTCCATTAACTGAAGACGCATGTACCTGAACGTCGCTGTTGTCTGTGCCTCAGGATTCACATTGTCTTCGCTTATAGTATATTCCTGATTGTAATTGAAATATTCAATTTCTTCGGCCGTCAAATTGTCCCTGCTAACCGGTTCTTTTCCAACATACTCTCCAATCAATGTCCAGGTTTCCGGGAACTTAGCCCATTTCTCAGTATTGGCATCGTTGGTACCCCAAATGCGGAAACGTTTCACACTTGATCTGTTATAGGTATAACTGCTACTCGGCCTGGGATATATTTTTACCCTGCTTAATCGTACTTCCATGTGCAAATCAAAAGTCGCGTAAGCATTTTGCTCGAGCTCTTGCTTCGATTTATCCGGATCTGTCAGATTTCTTACAAATTTATATACATAATAATCATTTGCAGTTATCACGCCATTGAACATTTTATGAGGGCCAAAGTTTGAACCATGACAATTTCCATCATTTTGTATTCCTGTGGCAGGGTTTATAGCATATGTATCATAATCCCGGCTTCCCCCGTAATAAGTAGGATTAAAATACGTAACTGGTTCTACGAGGTTGAAATCGATTAATTCTTCTTTAAAAGGAGTAAAAGAGCCAATTAATGTGTCTGTCTTATTTTTCCATTTGTCTGACACATAAAATCCAAAGTCCTGTTTTATAGCAGCGTATGGACGAATATAGGCAAAGGTGTTGGTGGAGTCACGGGAATAGATCACTTGCTTTAGATCTTCTTCAAGCGAAACGATACCTTTTTGCAATGTATCTGCCGTTAAAACATGAATAACAAATGGATTCCCTTGCGGATTTTCCCACTCAACTTTTATCCCGCCAAAGGCTGGTTCAATTTTCATTGTCTGAAGTGCAAGCTCTACCGGAGAGATTAGTGGTGCTGCTTTCACCACAGTTGTTTCAGATTGATTTCCGCTATTATCAATACAAGCTAATTCAACAGTCCTTTCACTTGTGCCTATAAAACCCTCCACCAAAATAAAAGAGCTATACCTGGAAACTTTAAACTCCATTTTTTCACCTTGTTTGTTGATGTAACTTGCAACAACCTGCGAGATGTCTGGATTTCCCTTGGGAAGTGTAAAATGAATCTCCAATGCACCCGATTTCGGCACCACTTCTTTTATTGTGATTTTTTCAGGTTTAACCGAACTGGTCTTTACTTGCTCTATCCCCATATATGAGTCCGTACAAGTGATCATCAGCAAAGTGCTGATAATTAGAATAAGTAATGAACTTATATTTTTTCTCATTTTGTAATTTTTTTTGTGTGTACCCATATTCATTTTACCAACCCGGGTTTTGAACCAGATTGGGGTTTTGCAACAATGAATTTGTCCTGATCGGCATTAGATAATCCTTCATAGAGAATCGGGGGACCAATAAAACCCTTATGTTGTAAAAGTCTTTCTTGTTTTCCCCATATTGGTTCCATCCTAAAATTGGTTTGTTGAACATATCTTCGGCCATTAACCACCTTCTTACATCATAATAAAAATGTCCTTCAAATGCCAATTCATTTATACGTTCCTGCCGGATAATATCCCTTAACCCACTGATATCATTGGGCTTCGTTTTATAACCGCTTTTCGCATACTTATTCCAACTGTCAACTACACCTTCCATGCCTACTCTTGCCCGTATCAGATCCAGATAATAGTAAGCATTGTTGCCTTGTGAATCGGTTTTAGAAGGACCTCCAACCTCATTCAGACATTCGGCCAATAGCAAATACATATCCGCCAGCCTGATTATTGGGAAAGAGTAATCCTCCCTAATCAAAGTAACCCTGGTTTCAGTATAGGTTGTTCTCAGGTGACTTAATTTTTTTGCCAGGTAACCGGCATAAGGGTAACCTCCATATGTTTCTGAATGCTTCATTCCACTGCCATAGTGTCTCAACATATTGGGGAATGACGCCTCTGTTAAGCTCTTTTCTCTTCCTTCCCAAATGCCCCCATCAAAGCCTACAGAAGCATAAAAACGTAATGAGCGGTTAAAATGCAGAATCGCAGTCTCCTGACCATCCTTGATAAAATATTTGCTGTGCCCTACGTCCGGAAGTTGAGTGTTGTAACGATTTTGGTACCACCCATTGCTTTCCCATTCAGCATCCTCGTCAATGGGAATGCCGTTTGACGAATAAAATTCTTCCACAATATTTAAAGTCGGTCCGTGGCGTTGTCCGATATCGTTTCCAGCTGTTCCATTTATATTGAACCATTCATCATTGCTTAACATGGTGCTCCATCTTTGCAACAGAGTAGTACTCTCATTCACTGCCCAGATCACTTCAGGATTCCACGATTCAGTAACAGCTTGTCTAAGACTTACCATTGCCTTTGTGGTATCACTGATATTTGTCATATTAATACCTCTTATCGCATTGTTTCCACCATCATTCGTGATTAAAATAACTGCCCCATCATCTTCAGCAGAACGACAGGCTTCATCACAGGCAGCCAATGCTCTTTCCCATCTCTCGTTACTATCTCCAAGCGGAAATAGTTCCACGCCCCTTTTATCTGCATAGCCGGAGTAGTAGTTGTTATTGTTGAAAATAGGACTGGCTGCCAATACCAACGTTTTTGCTTTAATTGACAAAGCAATGGTTTTTGTGAATCTTCCAAATTCACTAACAACATCCAGTTCGTTCATATACGGAAGGTCCACAATGGCTTCATCCAATGTGTTCACGATATAGTCAACCACCTCATCCACGGGAGCACGGTGCACATTTACTTTGTCTCCTTTCTCCGAAATAGGGATTGCATAATCAACAATTGGAATTGGTCCGTATAGTTGAAATAAATAAAAATGCAGATACGCCTTAATTGCCTTTGCTTCAGCAATCCATCTGGTCCTGAGCTCCTCTTCTAGATCTCGTGGGCCACCATTTTCCATTAAGATTTGCTCTAAAAATACATTGCAATGCCTGATTCCTTCCCACAAACTCTCAGGAGCTCCATTATACCCATCCCAAAAGTTCATTAAAGGATTGGTTGTATTATTCCCTCGGAGAAAAGCCATCATAGGCGCAGGAGGTCCGGCTGACAAACCACCTCCGGTATTTCTTTCTGAATAGAGAATATCTCCTCCCCCCGAAATACCCAACGTACTCGTGGGTGATACGTAATTTGGCAGACTTTTATAGCAAGTAAACAGGTATTTTTCTGAATTATATTTGTCTTTAAAAGCATCTTCCAGTTCTGCTTTGTCATCCGGCAAAATATCCAGAAAACTATTACAGCCAAACAAAGCAAACAGAACAATAAATGCCAGACGATTATATATTTTTCTCATAATATTTGTTTTTATGATTAAAAATTAAGTTGAAGGCCCACGTTAAAAACCCTTTGTAAAGGATAGGCCAGTCCATTCCCCCCCATTTCAGGGTCCCACAATTTAAAACTTGAAAATGTCAGCAAGTTTGTTCCACTTGCGTAAAGCCTTGCATTAATGCCTTTAAATTCTGGAACAGAATATCCAAACTCAACAGATTTTAAACGCAGGTAGCCGATTGACCGCAACCAGTAATTGCTTCTAACGAAGTTATTGTTGTTCCCGAATGCTGCTGAACCAGTATCCGGAGAAAGACGGGGCCAACTTGCATAAACATCCCTGTCTGTTTCTGTCCACACACTTTCAGCGATATAGCTTAACATTGCCCTATTTCCTTTTTTCCCTCCAGAATATACTTCAACAAAAGGAGCCATATTCGCAGCATCCAGGAAAAACGAAGCCCTAGCAGAACCTTGAAAGAACATCGAAAAATCAAAATTTTTGTACCCGATTGACCCGCCCAATCCATATTGAATCTCCGGGTTTGCCGAATATCCCATTGGTACCATATCAAATGAGTTGATAATCCCGTCACCATTGATATCACGGTATTTTATATCACCTGCCTGGTATTCTCCGATACCACTGGTAACCTGTTGTACAGGCGAGTTACGTACCTCTTCATCATCGATGAACAAACGTTCGGCCACATATCCTCTCTGTTGACCAACCTTTTGTCCTACAACAGACAACCATGGGGCTATTCCGGAGTAATCCAATTCATCATACTGGGTTATTTTTGATGTTCCGTATGTAAAGTTCCCCCTAACTATGAACCACATTGAGTTACTATAAGCTTTATTAAAATCAAGGCTTAAATCAACTCCTTTTCCAACCGCTTCGCCATAGTTTGTTCTGATACCGGTCGTTAACCCCATAGTAGAAGGAATGTCAGGTCTCAACTGAACAATGTTGGTGCGTCTTTCGTGATACAACTCCCCAATGAACTTTAAATCATCGTTTAATAACCCTATTTCAATTGCAAGGTTGGTTTTGTAAGAAACCTCCCATGTAATATCAGGATTGGCATATCTCAAAATATCTATTGTTGGACGGCTGAATGCTTCATACGGATTATTGCCGAACCTGCCAGCAGATGACCCGTTTAGATTAATATTTGACGTAAAGAAGAAACGATCGCTATTAGATACAATAATATCGTTCCCAACCAAACCATAGGTAGCCCTAACTTTCAGACTGGGAACGACTGTTTTAATTCCGGTCCAAAAAGGTTCATTTGATACTTGCCATCCGGCACCTATTGAAGGGAAAAAGCCCCAACGGTGTGCCGGATCAAAACGTTCAGAACCGTTTAGCCCAAAGTTAAACTCAACAAAATAAGTTTGAGCAAACCCATAAGTAAAACGGCCCGCAAACGACATGTTTCTTGATGGCAGCGAAGTATCCAGGTTATTAGGACTTCCATCCATATTTTCTTTAAACGAACCGACCAAAAGGCCTCCAACACTGTGCTTGTCCGCAAAAGTTCTGTTATACAAAACGGCTCCCTCTCCGTAATAACTCGATCTTACAAATTTACCACCTGCGCTGTAATCGATGAAATCTGACCCCTCTTCCGGATTTAATACCGCTAGTTCATATGGGTAAGAGGTATTTTGAGGATCGTAGGTGCCTTTGATATATTGGTAGTAAAAAGGTCTGTAACTGCGCTGGATGTTAAATCCGGAGTAACGTGTAATACTACCTATAAAACGGGCTTTTAACCCTTTGGTTATCATGTCCAAATCCTGATGAAGCTCCAATTGCGCCAAAAAGGTGTTATTTCTCACATCTTCATATCCTTTCATTACGTCGGCATATGGATTGATGTATTGATCGGAACCTACTCCATAGGCATCATCAGAGTAATTACCAAACAACATACGATCAAGATATTGAGTTTCCCTGTCCGGGGCATAAACAGCAGGAAATAATACAGGATTCGCAATTAGCGTTTTCCCGTAAGTATTGGCACCGCCACTTCCAAATTCTCCGATCGGACCGGTATAGTCTTCAAAACTTCCATTTACCCTAACCTTTGCTACCAATGATTTGGTCAAATTAAGATTAACGTTCGACCGAACAACATATGATCTCAAATTGATGTTGGTATTGAATGGATTCACAGGATCAACCTGCAGGATTCCCTTGTCTTGTGAAAAAGATCCGGCAATATAATAAGTTGCAGCCTCTCCACCACCGGTAAGGTTGATATTTGCTCGCTGATTTACCGAGTAATCTCTTGTTAAAATATCTTTCCAGTCGACTGCCGGATAGACATATGGATTTCTATTCAGGTTTCTTGTTTGGTCAATTTTACTTTGTGGATAGGTCAATTCGCCATGACGTGTCAAACTTGCGATATTTGAATACTCCATAAATGCGACAGGATCGACAATATCAACTTTCGTTGTTGGAGTAGAGACAGAAGTCTCGACGCGCACCTGGACATCCACTGTTCCTTTCTTTCCTTCTTTTGTCGTCACCAGAACAACCCCATTAGCTCCCCTTGCCCCATAGAGAGCAGTTGCCGAAGCATCTTTTAAGATAGAAAAACTGGCAATATCATCAGGGTTAAGCCGGGACAAATCCCTGGATGTCATTTCAATATTATCAATTAAAATTAATGGCGAAGTCAATCCACTCCCAAAAGAAGTAACACTGCGTACAAAAAACTGAGCATCCTCTTCGCCAGGTGCCCCTGTTGTTTGGTAGGCAATCAAGCCTGCCATCTTACCCGACAGAGCAGTAGTTAAATTACTTGATGGTACCTTTAAATCAGCAGTGTTTACCGTCGTGATGGCCGAAACAACACTTTCTTTGCGTTGCTTCCCGAATGCTACAACAACTGCCTCCTCTATCATTTCAGTTTGCGCCGAAAGCCTTACGTTAACAATTTTTATTTTCCCGACTTCAATTTTTTGTACTTCATAACCGATGAATGAAAAGATTAGTGTATCCCCCTCGGTAACCAACAATTGGTAAATACCATCAACATCAGTAGTAGTCCCAAGAGAGGTACCTGCTATTAAGACATTTACTCCTGGTATCGGCTCATCATTAAATGCATCTGTAACCGTTCCGGTAATGCTAATTGTTCTTGGTTGAACAGATATTGCATTCGTTTCCAATTGGTCATTAGCATCGAATTTTGCTTTGATCGCAATCGTATTATTTAATTGTCGAAAAGACAAACCTGTTTGATTGGCCACCTCAGATAAGACCTCGAACACTGATCCTTTTGAAATATTAAGTTTTACGCTATAGTCTTTATCTGATATTGCCTGATTTTCAAAAAAGAAACGGTATTCTGTTTGATCTTCTATTTCTGTTATTAACTGATCTAAATCTTTTATTTTCTGCGTAAATGCAACATCCGTGCTCTTTATTCCCTGCCCATAAGTATCGGAAGCAAAGGTCAGGCTGGAGAAAAGCGTCATAATAAGCACAAAACATGTTAAATTCATCAGCACTTTTTTAAGATGATATTTATTCTTCATATTTTTGTTATGGTTTTTACAATTAAAAGTTGTTTAAACAGCTACGTTTGAAGTGGACCTGAGAAATCATCTTCAACGAGTAGCTAAAAATTTAGGCAGAACAGTGACCCATCCCGGTGTTGCTGTTCTTTTTTATTGGTTGCTTCGTATTCTTAATTCATGTGTTTTTTCTTTTTGAGTTCCTAAATAGATTTGCTAAGTGTTATTTCTCTTTCATTTGTTATTTCGAACTGAATGTGAAGCGAGAACTCCAGGGTTTGTAATATCGTTGTCAGCTTTTCGTTGACGTACTCACCACTAACCGTTTTTAATAAGAGTTCGGGATCGTTCACTATTATCTTTACATTGTACCAACGCTCCAGCTGGCTTATCATTTCTGTCACGGGAGTGTGATCAAAATACAGGATGCGATTGGTCCATTTAATGATATTTTCAGCATTTACTTCGCGCTTTATGAGTTTTCCTGTTGATTTCTCGAGGTAAACCTGTTCATTGGGCGTAATAATATATTCGCCTGCGGGAGAGTTAACTTTAACCTTCCCGGACACGACGGTTACCAATGCGTAATCGTCGTCATCGAACGATTTTACATCAAAAGAAGTTCCCAGTACCGTTACCGTTAGCTGTCCCGATTTTATAATAAACGGCTTGTTTTCGTCTCTGGCCACATCGAAAAAAGCCTGCCCGTTTAAACTAAGCTCCCGTGTACTTCCCTGGAATTTTTCGTTAAAGCGTATTTTACTTTTCGCATTTAGTTTAACATTTGAACCATCTGATAAAACAACGTTAGAGAGTTCACCGTAGCTGGTGCTTTTTTCAAGCGTGTTTATGATTTCAGCGCTTAAAACCTCTGCTGCTTTCTTGTTATTATTAACTGAGTTCCAGTATAGTGTTACCGAAATAACCACAAGAATAACTGCGGCAACTCTCAGCCACGAAGAATGGAGAATATTTGATTTTTTATGAATGGCAAATCGTTCTTGCTGCTTTGCTTTTTTCAGGACATGCTCTGCCTCTTCCAATAACTCTTTTTCGAATTGAAGAGGCTGGCCCTCTTTGATTAAATTATCGGCATAAGCATCAAATAAGTGATCGAAGTTTTCATGAGCGTCCTTTTTTCCAAATTCGGCTACAAATTCTTCGTATTCACTTTTGGTCAACTGCTTTTGTTGAAATTTATAAAACAGCTTTATTTTTCGTTTTTCTTCCATTACTATTTACTTACACACTATATACTGTATTGGGAGAGCACAGGACTAGTGACAGGTCAACTTTTTTTAATTTTTTTTGCAGACTGTCAAATAAATGGCAATAAGTTTTTACTAAGAATATCCCTCAGTTCATTGACTAAAAGCCTTCCGGTAAATAGTTGATTGTAAGTAATAAGAAAGAATACCAATTGACAGGAATCAGTGTAGAGTAGGGTGTTAAAATGATCTTAAAGGCGATAGAAGTGTTATCTGAATAACAAAAAAACAAACAAACTAAAGGCGACTTCCCCTTGATCACTTAAAAATTCTTTGATGAATTTTAACGACTCCACCATGTGATTTTTAACTGTATTTTGGGAGATACCGAGTTCGTATGCAACCTCTGCATGTGTTTTTCCTTTGAGTTTGCTGAGCTCAAAAATTGCCCTTTTACGTGAACTTAACTGGCTAATTGCAGCATCAACTAACCTATTTAGCTCCAGTGAATTCAGAACATCTTCAGTTTCGTTCCGGGTCTTTTCCAGCAGTAGCCAGTTTTGTTCCAGCATTTCCTTTTTTCGGGATGTTTCTTTGAAGTAATCAAAAACCTTGTTCCGGGCAATGGTCATTAAGTAGGACAAAATCGATTTGTTGGGATCCAGATTTTTACGATTCAACCAGACTGCAATAAAAACATCCTGAGCAATATCGTCAGTTAAATCGGAGTCATTAGTAAAACTGTAGACAAACTTACAAACTGTAGGTTTGTATTTTACATACAACTCCTTGAAGGCTTCTTCATTTCCCCGAACAATCTGATTTACTATATTCATTACTAATCCCCGATATTTTTATTATCCGGGTTCGAAGCTATGCTTATAAATTAAGACAATTGCTACAAACTTATCAAAATTATATTAAAGGGGAAAGCCCCCAAAGAAAACTTGAGAGGCTATTGGAAATAACCAAATCTAATTTGAGGAGAACTAAAAAGTTTTGTTGGGATTTACTGGTCTCGAAATTTCGGATATTCAGCTAAAGAATAGGCCTCCGTTTATCATACAAAAACTATCAAAAATTAATAGCGATCATTTTCTGTTATTGTAATTAACCCCTTTAAGTTTGAGTATAATTTCAACCATTCTTTGTTCTTATTACGTATGATTTCTAACTACTTTATCTTGTTTATTGCTATATAGTCAGCATCTACAGTCAAGTTAATCCCGATCCTGAAATTACAACAACAGTTCCAGATCAAAGTCTGCGGCATTCTTCACTGCGCTAATGCCATCATTTAAAACTTAAATGATGGCATTCCGGTTCTTCTTAAGTAATTTTGCTTTATTGAGTACTGAAATGATACCGATGTGGCGGCATAAAATAGATGATTTTTTTGTGACATATTTGTATTGTGAATGGGTTGATAGTCAGATGTGGTTGTTTTTGAAGAAGTGAAATAATTTGATCCTACAAAATGGATGAGTGATTTCCGGTCATGTTGTCCACTGAATAATATTCAGAAAGCCTTCTGTCAAGCGACGGAAGGCTTTTTTTGCTTTTGCGGTAAACCTTCTTACAAAATGGTTGTTTTGAAAACGGATTTAATTAATGCAGGGTATGAACGAATACGAAGAATCAAGAAGGTCTTTTCTGACCAAACTGGGCTTGACGATTGGGGCAGGTGCACT
The DNA here is from genome assembly GCF_003576475.1 of Maribellus luteus. Taxonomy (GTDB): domain Bacteria; phylum Bacteroidota; class Bacteroidia; order Bacteroidales; family Prolixibacteraceae; genus Draconibacterium; species Draconibacterium luteum. The sequence continues at coordinate 86,090 of NZ_QWGR01000001.1, forward strand.
GGGAGTTGAAAAACTTTCGGCAAAAGTAATGAACGACAAAACTGAGTTTCCGCTTTCTGCCGATCAACAACAGCTGATGGACCGCTATGAGCAGTGGATGGATGAATTTATTCCGGTTATTAAAGCTTTTCGTGCCAATCCGGCAGATTTGGACGCCCAAAAAGGTATTGCCGACCTTTCGGAAGTAGCCGAAAGCTGGCGCGAACAATTAACTGTTTTTATGAAAGACGATAACTTTGCGCGATATTATATGACTGCCACCGAACGAATGACCAAGGAAATTTATTGATCGTTTTACCGGGGCAATCACATGATTTTTAATTTGCTGGAAGCTTCTTCATTTTTTGAGGGAGCTTTTTTTATAACATCGTATCCACAATCCAGCCTTCCGGTTTTTGCTGCATCCGTTTGGGAATGCTTTCGCGAATCACGGTTTGAAGCGCAGCAACCTGGCGCTCGCGTGCCGGCTTTTTTACGGTTACCATGCTGATTTCGCGCGCCGGTTCTTCTTTTGTAAGTTCCTTGATCATTTCTTCCTGTTCGGCAGGAATGTTAATGGTGGCCAGCTCGGGGACAAAGGTCACTCCACATTCGTGCTCCACAATTCGCCGGAGCGATTCAATGGAACTACTGCGGTAAACCAGCTGTTGCGCTGCTTTTTTCTGGTAGTTTATTTTACAGATCGAATTCACCTGGTTTTGAAAACAATTGCCTTCTTCGAGGTACCAGATGTCGTTTTTGTCCACTTCGTCCACATCCAGTTTTTCGCTCGAAGCAAGCGGGTGTTTTACTGAAACGTAGGCATAAAAACGTTCATAAAACAGTGGAGTTACATGGATATTGAGCATTGAAACAGGCGTTGAAATAATGCCGCAGTCCAGTTTTCCCATTTTTAGTTCGTCTACAATTTCTTCGGTCTTTAACTCAAAAACTTCGATCTGAAGCTCCGGGTAACTTGTTTTCAGGTTTTGTGTGAACAGCGGAACCAGATACGGAGCTACCGTAGGAATAATTCCCACCCGGAGGTTTCCTTTTATCTGTTCTCCCAACTCCAGCGACAAATCTTTCAGTCGTCCAATTTGCTGCAGAATATCCACCGTTTTTTCGTAAAACACGGCACCTTCATCGGTAAGTTTCAAGGGCCGTTTGGTTCTGTCTATCAATTTAAAATCGAGCTCTTCTTCCAGTTTTTGAATCTGAAGACTCAGGGCCGGCTGTGTAATCCCCAGGATTTCGGCAGCGGCTGAAAAACTTCCTGAATTGCATAACTCGCGCAGATATTCCAGTTGGTTGATGTTCATTCTATAAGTATTGTAAATAGAGTCATAAAATTAATAAATATTTCTAATAGTACATTTGTAGTATAAATAATGAACATCAAAAACATAAAGTTTAGAATAAGATGAAAACAAAAAATCAACCCACAGTAGAGAAATTGAACAAGTTATTGGCAGATTATCAGATTTTTTACCAGAACCTGAGAGGACTGCACTGGAACGTAAAGGGCCCGATGTTTTTCCAACTTCACGGAAAATATGAAGAGTTTTACAACGAGTCGGCTGAAATCGTAGATGAGATTGCAGAACGTGTTTTAACACTGGGAGGCGAGCCTTTGCATACTTATGGCGATTACCTTAAAGTAGCTACATTGGAACAGGTATCGAATCTTTCGGACGGAAAGAAAGGCGTTGAAACCGTATTGAACAGTTACCGTTTCTTTTTGGAAAGTTTTAACGATATTCTTGCAACAGCAAGCGAGGCCGGCGACGAAGGCACCGTTGGAATGATGAGCGAATGGATTGGCCATACCGAAAAACGTATCTGGATGTTGGAAGCTTATCTGGGATAAGAGAATTTACAAAATACGCAAAGAAGTACCTCGCCTTGGGTGGGGTATTTTTTTTGCCTGTTTCTGAAACTTTCCGGTTTTCAGGGAAGTAAAATCTAAACGATTCCGAAATAGAATTCAGTTAAAGGTAGAAACTCAATTTATCAACTAAAACAAAAGAAAATGCCGGCAAAAAAACTAAAAACTTACCTCGATGACAACCAGGTGAGGTATGTTACAATCAAACATTCCAGTGCTTATACAGCACAGGAAATTGCTGCGAAAACCCATATTTCGGGGAAAGAAGTGGCAAAAACCGTAATGATCAAAGTTGATCGCAACCTGGCCATGTGCGTGTTACCGGCCAGTTACAAGGTTAATTTCGATTTGCTCCAGGAAGTATTTGGAAAGGAGAAGGTGGCACTGGCTACCGAAGAGGAATTCAAGTATTTCTTTCCCGATTGCGAAGTGGGGGCCATGCCGCCGTTTGGTAACCTGTACGATTTGGATGTGTACGTGGCGCAGACTTTGGCTGAAGACGATATGATCGCCTTTAACGCCGGAAATCATACCGAAATGATACAGATGAAATACGAGGATTTCAACCGACTGGTTCAGCCACATGTCTTCCGTTTTTCTCAAAAAGAAGTGGCCATCCCGGGAGATCCCAGCGAACGTTGGGGGATGGATTACTAGGAGCTGACGAAAAGAGAGCGGAACTTGTTGTTTTTTTTGTTGTAGCAGCTATTTGTCCCCAACATTTAGACAGAAGTTCGATACGAGCGGCAGTAGCAAGGTTATTGCCGAAGGAGGGTTATTGAAACAGGCTGATAAACAACGCTACGTTCAGTGCAGCCACAATTACGCCTATGGAGTAAAGCAGAATTTTTGAGAACGTGGAGTTCCTGTACTTTCCCATAACTTTCTCGGAAGAAGTAAGGTATACCTGCAGGAAGATGGTAAACGGCAGCTGAATGCTCAAACACATTTGTGAAATGATCAGTCCGTTAAACGGATTGGAAATGAGAAAAATAATTAGCAACGCAACGATAAGTGAGATGGAAACTCCCAGCCGGGAGTGGTTGTCCTGAATATCATAAGGTTCTTTGTACATGCCGGCAAAAATGGTTCCGGCAGCCATGCCCGAAGTGATGGTGGAGGAAAGCCCCGAAAACAACAGGGCAACCGCAAAAACAACCGCAGCATGATTGCCCAGCAAAGGAGTCAGTAACGAATTGGCCTGTTCGAGTTCGGTAACCGGAGTTCCTGTTTTAAAAAAGGTGGCCGCTGCCAAAATGATCATGGCGCTGTTAATGGCCCATCCGATTACCATGGAAATAAGTGTGTCGAGGTATTCGTACCTCAGTTGCTTTTTGATGATTTTATCGTCCTGAAGGTTCCACTGCCGGCTTTGAATAATCTCGGAATGCAAAAACAGGTTATGAGGCATTACCACAGCGCCCAGTACACTCATAATAATCACCATCGAACCGGATGGAAAAGCAGGCGTTACCCACCCTTTCACTGCTGCATTCCAGTCGATGTTTACCAGCGACAGTTCGTATAAAAACGACAGGCCAATTACCGAAACAAAGGCAATGATCCATTTTTCGATCACCCGGTACGAGTTGGTAAAAAGCATGATCAGTACGAAAATAGTAACCAGCAGGGCTCCGGCTCTTACTGGAATGTCAAACAGCAGGTTAACGGCAATAGCGCCTCCCAGTATTTCGGCGAGCGATGTGGAGATGGATGCCAGCATGGCCGATGACAAAAGCCAGCGGGCATGTCGTTTTTTTACGTGTATGGCTGCTGCTTCTGAAAGACAAAGCCCGGTGGCGATTCCTAAGTGGGCAACGTTGTGTTGCAGTACGATCAGCATCAGGGTCGAAAGTGTCACCATCCACAACAGGGAGTAGCCAAAATTTGCTCCTGCAGCGAGGTTGGAAGCCCAGTTGCCCGGATCGATAAAACCAACGGTTACCAGCAATCCGGGACCAATGAACTTAAATATCTCCCGTCCTCCGAATTTGGCTTTGTATCCTTTGCGGTCAATATTTTTTAAAGCCTCAAACATTTGCTGAAATTAAATTTATAGCTAACCCATTATAACAATCGTTTGCCCGGATTGATGAGAAAAACGACATATTTTTTAGGTATTTCTATCGTATGAAAGCTTATTGGGCTAGTCGGAATGTTTATATACCCTGTGTTTTGTATGATGGAGAGACTTTTCTCTAAAAAAAGAAGCCGTCTGGTTATCTCCCGGACGGCTTTCAATATAAGCTGTATAATTTTATTAAACGAATTCTACCGGTTTACGCTTAATCCATTGTCCACGGGTAAAATCAGGAAAATACTGAGGGGTACTTCCCGTTGCAATGGAGGCTTCAGAAAGCGGTGTTACCGCACTCCAGGCAGCTGCATCGTAAACATCCATAACCGGTTGGCGTTGTTCTTTAACTGCATTGATAAACTCACGGGTTACAAAATAGTCGATTCCGCCGTGTCCTGCTCCGTTTGCAATTTCGCCGTATTTTTTCCAAAGCGGGTGGTCGTATTTATCCTGCCATGCCTGAAATTCATCCCAGCTATGCGCCTTGCTTTGTCCTTCAATATGAATGCGGCGATGGCCGTAATCGAAGTCGGTAACTCCGTCGGTTCCTGCCACATGGAAGTTCAATGAATAAGGACGCGGCAGATTGCAATCATGCGTTACAATAATGGTTTCTCCGTTGGTCGTTTTTATAACCGACGTAATAATATCACCTTGCTTCCAAGGAAGTTGGGCATTCGGATGATCTTTTCCGCCCTTTTCCTCGATATAATCTTTCAGTCCTACTGCTTTGGTTGCTGTAGAAGTTAGGTACAGGAAGCGGTTTCCGCGGTTAATGTCTAACATGGCGGCTATTGGTCCCAATCCGTGCGTCGGATATACATCGGCATTACGCGTGAGCGAATGTTGCGTTCTCCAGCGGGCTTCTCCGTGGGCACCTTCGCCAAATTTCAGGTCCTGGTTAAATTTTACATCAAGCAAACTATGGCGGTAACCACAACGTGCATGTACTACTTCTCCGAAAACCCCCTGTTTTACCATGTTCATTACCGCCATCGCATCGCGGCGGTAATTTACATTTTCCAGGATCATGCAGGGCATCCCTGTTTCTTCCGAAGTGTTTACCAGGTCCCAGCATTCTTCAATGGTGTTGGCAGCAGAAACTTCTACGGCTGCATATTTACCGGCTTTCATGGTGGCCACAGCCATGCGGGTGTGCCACAACCATGGCGTAGAAATGATAACACCGTCGATGTCTTCGCGTTTCAGCATTTCGAGATAGGCATGTTCACCGTCGGAATATACGGCAGCTTCCGGTTTCCCGAGGTCACTCAATATCTTCTGGGTTTTTTCCACAGCTTCCGGATCGATATCGCAGAAAGCAGTTACTTTCACACCTTCGGTACTAGCCGCCCGTTTCAGATGGCCACGCCCGCGTCCGCCAACTCCGATAAAGGCAATGTTTACTTCCCCGTTTTTACTTTTTTTTGACAGGCCAGCCTTGGCAATGTAAGGCGCTGCAAACAATCCGGCCCCGGCAGCGGTGGTCGTTTTTAAAAACGATCTTCGGTTTGATATTGTCATTTCTTAAATGATTTTAGTTAAGTATGCTAAAATATCATTTTAGTGAATGATTTGCTTGTAATTTTTGTTAAAATGAAAGAGCACTTTGAAAATATATTAAAATCTTAACAAGGATTCACACGTTTGGAGGTCAGTATTTGTGTTTTCAGAGAGAAACACGTACTGTCTCAATACATAAAATATTTCTCTAATTTTGCGTTTTAATAAAAAAGCTATGTACAAACTACTCGTCCTCTTTATTTTTTTGCCGTTTTTGTCGTTTTCGCAAATCAACCAAACCGATGCCAACGGATTGCGGCAAGGTTTGTGGAAGAAAACGCAGCCCAATGGCAGGCCTGTTTACGAAGGGGCTTTTAAAGACGGCAAACCCGTGGGAGAGTGGAAACGCTATCATCCGGGAGGACAAGTAAAGGCTTTAATCGAATACCGGGGCGACACTGCACATACACAGCTGTTTGACGTTTGGCGCAAGAAGCTGGCAGAAGGCGACTTTCTTAATGAAAAAAAGACCGGGGTTTGGTCGGTTTTTAAAGAAAACCAAAAAGTGGCCGATGAGGAATACCTGAACGGAGTAAAGGACGGTGTTTCGCATCGTTACTACGATACGGGTGAAGTAATGGAAGAAAGTCACTGGAAAAATGATGTGCAGGAAGGTGATTACCAGGTCTTTTTTAAAACAGGCGAACCTTACATGCAATGTAAAATGCAAAACAATATGCGCAACGGCCTGTTCCTGGTCTATTTTGAAAACGGACAACAGGAAGTGGTGGGCGCCTACAGAAACAACCTTCGCCACGATGAGTGGAAATATTACGATGAAGACGGAAAATACCTGTATTCACTCTTTTATAACGAAGGTCAAATACTGAATCCGCAGGTTCGCGACAGTATCGATAGCCTGCAAATGAAAGAACTGGAAAAGAACAAAGGCCATTTGCTGGATCCGGAGAAATTCATGCAAGATCCCTCGGAGTATATGATGCAGAATAAAATGTTCAGGTAAACCCTGTTCATATTTTCATTAAATTGGCGGTACAATTTGAAATACGCTAAATGACTCGATACATTATACTCCTGATTTTTTCGCTGACAATTTGTACACAGGCGTTCGGGCAAAATTTTTACTGGATTGCTTTTACGGATAAAAACGGCACAGAGTATTCTTTTTCTTCGCCGGGAGCTTACCTGTCGGAAAGGGCCATTCAACGCCGCATTCAACAAAATATCCCAATCGACTCCCTGGATCTGCCCGTAAATAAGACTTATATTGACTCGGTTCTTACGCTTGATGTAGTTTATGTCCATTCATCGAAATGGTTAAACGGAATGACGGTAAAAACCGAAATGGACCAACTGGACACCTTGTTGTTGCCCTGGAGTTTTATTTCAGAGGTTCAAAAAACAAAACCCGGACAAACCACGAAAAGTGCTACACGTAAGTTTGCTGAAGAGATGGTTTCGGAAGCCGAACCAATCGATACATCGGTTTACGGCGCATCGGTTTACCAGGTGGGAATGATGGAAGGTCAGTTTCTTCATAACATGGGCTACAAGGGAGACGGTATTCAAATTGCCGTGCTTGATGCCGGTTTTTTGAAGGCGAACGAACTGCCGGCTTTTGACAGCCTCTGGGCCAATAACCAGGTTTTGGGAACCAGGGATTTTGTTGATCCGCAAAGCGATTTTTATAGTACAAACTACCATGGGATGAGTGTGTTATCGTGTATGGGCGGAAACTATCCGGGCAAATTGATTGGAACTGCACCCGAGGCATCTTATTGGTTGTTGCGTTCCGAAGATAATAACAGCGAATACATTCTGGAAGAAGATAACTGGGTGGCGGCAGCTGAATTTGCCGATAGCGTGGGAGCCGATATTATCAACTCTTCGTTAGGGTACAGCACGTTTGACGATCAGCAGACCAATCATATTTATGCCGACATGGACGGCAAAACAACCCGCGTTACAAAAGCGGCCAATGTTGCAGCTTCGAGAGGGATGCTTGTGTTCGCCAGTGCGGGAAATGAACGGGACAACAGTTGGTTTCGTATCGTTGCACCATCGGATGGTACAGGGGTGATCGGTGTGGGAGCGGTTGATAAAAACCTGTATCCTGCTTATTTCTCTTCCGCAGGGCCGGCAGCTGATGGTGCCATAAAACCCAACCTGGCGGCTTTGGGCTACCGGTCCATTGTACAGCTTTCAGGCGGAGCGATTGGACAAAGTAACGGAACCTCGTTTTCATCTCCCATTTTGGCGGGAATTGCTGCATGTTTGTGGCAGCGGTACCCTGGCAAGTCTGCCACCGAGATCAAAGATGCGCTGGAAAAATCCGGAAGTAAATACTTCTCGCCCGATTCGTTGGTTGGTTATGGTATCCCGAATATGCGTACCGCTTCGGCCATTCTGGATCCCTTGTCGATAAATGTTTCCAAAACAAATAACCGTTGGAAGGTGTTCCCAAATCCGGTAGCAGATTACCTGGTGTTGGAGCAGAATGGAATGTTCTCGTCAAGCGAAGTTCAGCTTGATTTATATACCATCGACGGCCGCTTGAAAAAACAATGGGTGTATCCGGGGGCGCAAAGAATCGAAGTAAACAACTGGGCCGCTATTGAAAACGGCTTGTACATTTTAAGGATCAGAACAGCGACCGAAACTGCAACGGTGAAAGTCAACAAAATAAAATAGATGAACCAGAAGCTTACGTTAACAGAACTAAATGAACGTATCAAGGATGCCTTGTTGAGTGCATTTCCCGGAACGGTTTGGGTAGTCGCCGAGGTAAGTGAGCTAAAGGAAAACCGCAGCGGGCATTGTTACCTGGAATTGGTTGAAAAAGAAGGAAACACCATTACGGCACGTTCTCGGGCCACCATTTGGTCGTACACCTACCGCATGTTAAAGCCTTATTTTGAAACCACTACCGGCCAGCTTTTTACCCACGGAATAAAAATCCTGGTTCAGGCAGCGGTGGAATACCATCCTGCCTACGGTTTGAGCCTGAACATCCGCGATATTGATCCTACCTACACGGTTGGCGATATGGCCTTGCAGCGAAAACAAATCATTGAGCGTTTGCAGCAGGAAGGTGTTTTTGAGATGAACAAGGAACTGGAATTACCATTGGTTCCTCAGAAAATTGCGGTAATTTCTTCGGCCACAGCCGCCGGTTACCAGGATTTTATGAATCAGCTCGAAAGCAACGAGTATGGTTTCCGTTTTTATACGCATTTGTTCGAGGCTTACATGCAGGGAGCAGAAGCAGTTCCTTCGATCATTCGCGCTTTGGAGCGGATTTTTCAATACGATGATTTTTTTGATGCCGTTGTGATTATTCGCGGGGGAGGTGCCACAGCCGATTTAAGTAGCTTTGATAATTACGACCTGGCCATAAATATTACGCAGTTTCCTTTGCCGGTAATCACCGGGATCGGCCACGAAAAAGACGATACGATCATCGACCTGGTGGCACATACCCGGCTAAAAACACCAACGGCAGTGGCTGAGTTTCTCGTAAACGGGGTGGAACGTTTTTACGAACGTTTGCTGGAATTGGAAAATTCCATTGTTCAGTTAAGCCGTGAAACCTTGCAATTTCAAAAAGAAAAGCTGGAAGACCTGGCTGAAAACCTGAGCGATACGGTTTCTGAATTTATCAGGGATAAACAAAGCAGCCTAAGCCGGACAGGAACCCGTTTGCAACAAGGAGTAAGTTCCTTTTCTTTTGGAAAACAGCGGGAGCTGATCGGGCAAAAACATCAGCTCAATAAGGTACTGTCGGTTTGGTCGGTGGAGGCCCGAAACAAGCTCAACCGCAAACATCGCATTTTAAGAAGAGTAGCCGGAGAGTCGCTGCTGAAACAACAGGCCTTGCTCGACCGGGTGCAACGCAAAGTGGGAACAGAAGCCAGAAAACGACTTTCGAAAGAGATAGAGCGAATGCGTTTGAATGAAAATACCGTTCGTTTATTAACTCCCGAAAATGTACTGAAAAGAGGATTTACACTAACTTTGAAAGAAGGGAAAATCATCAAATCAGCCAAAGGATTGAAGGTAGGAGAAGAACTGGAAACCCGCTTTGCCGATGGCAATGTAAAAAGTAAAATCACAAATCAATCAGATAATGGTAAGTAAAAAAATATCGTACAACGAAGCGATGGCAGAGATCGAAGAGATTCTCGAGAAAATTGAGAACGAAGAACTGGATGTGGATGAACTGGCCGAAAAAGTAAAGCGTGTTTCAAGCCTGCTAAAAACCTGCAAAGACAAGCTAACGCAGACCAACGAGCAGGTGGAGCAGATTCTGAAAGAAATGGAAGAGTAATCTAAAAAACGAAGGCACTATGGAAGATAAAATTGTAAAATTGTACACAAGTAGTGATGTGATCATCAGTCATATAAAACAGGAGTTGGAATCAAAAGATATTTTTTGCCTCATTAAAGATGGATTCGGACAGGGAATTAATGCTGGTTTTGTAGGAGGCGTGTCTTCGGCCATCGATTTGTTTGTGCGAGAGAGCGATCTGGACGAGGCAATAGAAATTGTAAAAGCGATAACGGAAGTTTAGCAGAACCGGTTTTCGAAAATTTGTAACTTTGAAATAAAAAATGGGATACGACGCGGTTAAACTTGAATTGATCGAATGGCTTGCAAAACTCAATGACGAGGAAACAATCGCATATTTGAAGATTGTTAAGGATTCGAGAGATAAGAATGACGATTGGTGGAAAGATCTTTCAGTGGAGCAAAAAGAGAGTATTGAGCGGGGTATCCGGGATGTGAAGGAAGGTAGAGTTTTTTCACACGAGGAAATCCAGCGGAAATATGGTTTATAAACTTATCTGGACGAAGGAAGCTGTCGATAACCTGGAAAAGATACTGAGTTATCTGGAGGAAAAATGGACAGAACGGGAAACCCAACAATTTAAGAAACGGCTTTCTAAACAGCTTGAACTTATTTTGCAGTTTCCGGAAATGTTCCCGGTTTCAACATACAATCCAAAACTTCGTAAAGCCGTTTTGAGCAAACAAACCACACTGTTTTATAAATTGGATGGAGAAAGGCTTTACCTGGTTTCCATTTTTGTTAATCTTCAGGACATTGGTAAAATAGAAAAACTTTAAAAGACGCTCGGTATTACTGTCGTTAATATAAAATCAGCGTAACAAGAATATATATGCAATATACAATAGAACAGGTTGCAAAAACCATCGATCATGCGGTGTTAAAGCCCGATCAAACGTTGGCCGATTTGGAAGCCAATGCGAAAATGTGTGCGAAATACGGCGTTTTCAGTATGTGTGTAAAGCCGTGTGATATAAAAGCCGCAAAGGAGCTGCTGAAAGGTAGCGATGTAAAAGTGTCGTGTGTGTTGAGTTTTCCGCACGGAGCCGATGCTACGCCGGTAAAAGCTTTTCAGGCGAAACAAGCCATTGAAGACGGCGTGGATGAAATTGACATGGTAATGAACATCGGGCGTTTTCTGTCGGGTGAATACGAATATGTTTTACAGGATATGAAAGCCGTGGTAGAAGTGGCGCATCAGCATGGGATTTTGGTAAAAGTGATCCAGGAAAGTGGTTTTCTTTCTCCGGAACAAATTGCCAAAGCCTGTGAATTATCGTACGAGGCCGGCGCCGATTACGTAAAAACTTCCACGGGGTTTGGTCCGGGTGGTGCAAAAACCGAATACATTGATGTGATGGTAAAAACCGTCGGCGCTAAAATGAAAGTAAAAGCCTCGGGTGGAATCCGCAGTTGGGAAGATGCTGTTGCATTTTTGGAACAAGGAGCTGACCGTCTGGGAATAGGATCAACCGAAACAGTGCTGAAAGGCGGTGTGGCCGATGGTGATTATTAGGAAACAGCCTCATTTTTTTTCGCGAAAAAAACAGCCATATTTGTGCTTCGTTTAACTGAAATGCTGGCAAAGGAACTTGGTTTCTTTTCTGCATTTTGTGATTGACAGGGATTGGGAATGTATTTTTTAGACGGAGACAGAATTTATATAAAACCGGAACGTGCGTGTTCTACACTTGAGGAGCAAGTGGAGAGCTGTTGCATGAAGTTGCTGAAAATCAATTCGGGGAAGCGCATTTTTAAGCTCAACTTTTTTGTTGATACCGAATCGGATGAGGCTTATGCCGCACTTCGCGGCCAGGTGAAAAAGCGTGTTGCCGGGTTATTTCCCGAAAACATTCTGCTGTCGTTTATTGCGCAACCCCCGCTTACCTGCAAAATCATTGTTGAAGCTTTTTATTACGATCCGGCAGTGTGGCACATGCAGTCGGTTTCGGAAGGAGAAAACGGAACGGCCATTTTTCGGAATCAAAATGCCCGGATAGTGGTGGGGAACGTTCGTTCCAATCAGAATATTTCCTGCCGGGGCAATTCTGAAAACGCGTTTGAAACGCTGAGCGATGTTCTTGAAAAAGCCGGTTTTAGTCTTGAGAACATTGTCAGGCAGTGGAATTACCTTGAAAACATTTTGGGCTTCGACGAAAAAGAGCAACGTTACCAGGCTTTTAACGATGTGCGCTCACAGTATTACGGTTCGGTTTTCGAAAACAACGGATACCCGGCAGCTACCGGAATTGGCATGAACAGGGGAGGTGTGATCATTGAATTTGTGGCTGTTAAAGGGGACGGGGTAATAACATCTCCGGTTGATAACCCGGAACAGATTTCGGCACATTCGTACAGCGAAAAAGTACTGGTGGGCGAGGAGTGTCTCGCAAAAACCACCCCCAAGTTTGAGCGGGCGCGGTACTTCAGTTACAGTGGTAAAAAACAGATTTTTATTTCAGGAACCGCTTCCATTACAGGCGAAAATACGGTAGGTGTTGGCGATCCTGTGCTTCAAACCGAAGTTACCATTCAAAATATACAGCGTTTGTATTCCGGTGAAGTTCTTCAGAAACTAGCCGATGAAAAGCTGGAACCCAAATACGGACATGCACGGGTGTATGTAAAGAACCGGAAGGATTTTCATGCCATTCGGAGAACATTTAAAAAGCATTTTGGAAACCTGCCGGTGGTTTACATCATTGCCGACATTTGCCGCGATAATTTGTTGGTGGAGATTGAAGGGAAAGTGATTCTGGAATGACCCGGATGCAAAGCTCTGTGGCTTCTCTGTGAACTCTGCGGTAAAATAGAAACGCAAAGTATCACAAAGAAGACACAAAGTATCACAAATAAATTGCTAGAATTTAAAGTCTACGCCAAACATAAAATGTGTTCCGGCCTGCGGAAAATAGCCATCTTGTTTATAGCGTTCGCCACCAAGAAAATAGGAGTAAACCCAGGCATTCGATTCATATTTTTCGTTGAACAGGTTGTTCACCATGCAGTGCAAAACAATTTCGTCGAAAAAGCCTGTTGTTAAACGGTAATCAATTTTCAGGTTGTTTACAAAATAGGCATCCAACACTCTGTCGTTGTTCGAAGTGTTATCGATGTATTGTTTGCCAACATAATTCGAGAGCAGGCTAAACGACAGGTTCTCTGCCGGTGTAAACAATATCTGGCTGTTACCGGTAAAGTTGGGTGAAAAGGCCAGGTCTGTAGTTCCAAGGTCAAATGCTTGTTGTTCGCCGGTATCCCAGTCGTCAACAAATTCTGAAAAATCTTTTATTTTGTTTTTGCTGAAGGTTGCATTGGCGTTCCATTGCAGGGAACGCAAGATTTTCCAGCCTGCCTGTAATTCCAGCCCGGCGCGGTAGCTTTTGTCAACGTTTAGCATAATCACGCCACCTACATCGTTTATTTCGCCGGTTAAAACCAATTGGTCTTTGTAATTCATGTAATACAAGTTGGCTCCGGCTGTAAAGTTCGACGACTGATAGTTGTACCCGATTTCCCAGTCGTGCAGCGTTTCGTGTACTGGTTGTTTTCCGTTCGGGTCAGCATCCACAAAGTTGTCGCGGTTGGGTTCGCGATTGGCTACAGCAAACGATGCATACAGTTTCTGATTGTCGCTGGGTTGGTAGAATATTCCCAGTTTCGGATTAAAAAAGTTGTAGTCATGCTCCTGGCTAATGTCTCTCAAATCGTCATGAATTCCCGTAATTTTATAGTTGATATTGCGGTATTGCAGATCGGTGTAAACATTTAATTTTTTCGCCAGTTGATAGCTGAATTTTGCATAAATATTGAAATCCTTTTTCAAGCCGTTTCCTCGGTACCACTCATAATTGGGGGCAACGTTGCCTAAATACTGTGCCCAGATTACATTTCCGAAGTGGTCGCCATCGTATGTATTCCAACCGCCGCCTAAAGTAAAGTCAACCCGGTCTTTTTTGTGGTTTAAAGCGAAAACACCTCCGTAAAAATCATTGTCGAGCCATTTCCGGTTTACCAAATCCGACGATTTAATTGTATCGTTTCCAACAACCGGATACTGGATGTTGTACTTTTCCTTTAAATCCTGATCAGCCTTGTAGTTCTCGTAGTAGCCACGTCCTCGGCGGTAATGAAGTCCTGTGTTCAGGTGCAGGAATTCGTTAAACTGGTGCGAAAAATGCAGGTGATAATAATCCTGCTGATAGTGGTCTATCTGGTTATCGTACGTGTAATAATTGTAGGTGCGGCTATCCGAGTTAATCATGTGCTGAGTTTCCTCGTGTGTAAAAAGCCAGTTGTCTTCGTATTCTTGCATTCCTGCCATGTCGTTATTTAAACGCACCGACGGAACGCCCCACCACGACTGGTAAGTTTCTTCGAGACCCGAGAAAACATTGATTTTCAGCACCGACTTTTTTGTGTAATAACCACCCGAAACAAAGAATGATTTCAGGTCGGAAGAAGCCCGGTCAATAAAGCCGTCTGATTTTACTTTACTGAGGCGAACATCAAACGTAAACTTACCATCAAGCAAACCGGTTCCTGCCGAAACAGTGTTTTTAAAAGTATTGAAAGAACCAACTGAAGTCCGGTATTCCGCAGAAGGTTTCTTGTTGAGGGTGTTGGTTTGCAGGTCGATAGAGCCTCCAAAAGCAGCGGCTCCGTTTGCCGAAGTTCCTACACCGCGCTGAACTTGTACGTTTTCAAGCGATGAGGCCAAATCAGGAATATCAACAAACCATGTTCCGTGTGATTCCGATTCTGAAATCGGGATTCCGTCAATGGTAACGTTGATGCGGTTTAAATCGGTTCCGCGGATACGGAAATTGGTGTAACCCACTCCGGCGCCCGCATCAGAAGTTGCCACAAACGATGGTGTGAGTTGCAGCAAATAGGGAATGTCCTGCCCGAGGTTTTGGCTTTCCAGCTGCTCTTTTGATACATTGCTGTAAGCTACCGGTGTCTTGACCCCTGCACGGGTTGCCGAAATCAGTACTTCGTCGGTTAAAACACTTCCCGGCGCCAGGTTCACTTCAATTTTCTTGTTGGTTTGAAGACTAACTTCCACTTCTTTTGTCTCAAAACCAATAAAAGAAACTTTGAGGGTGTAGTCGCCGGTTTTCAGGTTTTTCATTTCAAAACTACCGCTTCCATCCGTTGAAACACCATAGAACGTATTGTCGATAACTATGCTGGCACCGGCCAGCGGTTCACCATCGCCCAATACAACACCACTCAGTTTTACCTGAGCAAACGACACAACTGCCAATACCTGTAACAGCAGTAAAAAACTAAACTTTTTCATTTTGTGATTAATTGGTTAAAAACTAACCAATGAGGCAGGAAATTTTCCCTTTCGCTCTCCCTCCGCCGGTACTAACCGGATCAGGTTCTTTGAGTATAATCTCAGTCCCGGGTAATCGGGACACCCCATTGCGTAAATGTCGCGACAAAGTTATAAAGCTTTTTTTGATTTTGTCTAACTTCTTGCGGGGGAATACGACCTGAATGTCTTTTGTTGAAGGTTTGATGTCCGGTTTAGTTCTTACTGGCTGAAAATGAGGCTCGAAATTTTATATTAATTCTGCTTCCAGTACGTTTGATTTTGCCTTTTTTATTACCGCTTTTGGCTGAACCTTGCTTTGTAAGGCCTGCACCACTGTTTCAGAAATATCCTGCACTTTTAGACCCGGGTGGCGTGAAAATGTTTTTTTGCACATGGGGCAGGCTGTTGCCAACACATCGGGACGGTATTGCAGATAATCTTCTACGGCCTGGTTGCGGAGCAGCGAGCGTTCCGGTTGAGATATTTTCAGATTTCCCAAACTGCCGCCACAGCAATGGGCCATTTGTTTTTCATTTTTGATGGAAATGACCTTCCCGGTGGCCCGCAGCACTTCGCGTGGTGGTTCAAACATTCCCATTCCGCGTCCCAGCTCGCAGGGATCATGATAGATAATGCGGTCAGCACCTTTTTTCAGTGTAATAATTTGCTGACGAATGAGGTTTAAAATGTATTCGGCATGAAACACCACCTCCACATTCGCCAGTTCATAGTCTTCCTTGAAAACTTTGTAGCAAATGGGGCAGGAGACGACCAGTCTTTTAGCACCTGAGCCTATTATTTTCCGGGTATTGTTGGCAATCAGTTTGGAGGCCGCCTCGTATTGTCCGGCCAGCATCAAAGGGCGGCCGCAACAAGGTGCTTTTTCCTCGTCCATAAACCACACATTTTCACCGGCCAGTTGGAAAAGCTTTTTCATCGAAGCAATAATTCCGGGGGTGAGATGAGTCATACATCCCGCAAAGTAAACCGTGTCGGCTTTGGGGGCAGGGCCATCTTCCAAATATTCGTAGGAGGAATTGTATTGCCGTGTTGATTCAATGCGCTGGGTAATTCGCAGGTCGATGGTGTTGATTCCAACCGGGCAATCAACCTCGCATTTTCCACAAAGCAGACAGTTAAAAAGCTGTTCGTCGGAAAGGTTGTGGTTGCGGATGTTTTTCAGGATATACACCGATTGTGTGTTGTTGATTCCGGCGGCCGATAACTGGCAATTATCAAGACACAGCCCGCAGCGAGAGCATGAAAACACCTGGATGTTGGTATAGGTATTGTTTCGCTTTTTTAGCTTGACGCCCGCATTCCGAACAAAAATCAGCAGTATCTCCGTGGGAATGTGCATGTAGCGCGAATTGGGCAAAGCGGCAAAGAAGAATCCCAGCGAGCAGGAATAGGCGGTCCAAAGTGAAAGGTTGGCCGTTTCTGAGTTTAGGTTGCCAAAAATGTGACCAAGAGTGGAAGTCAGAAAACTACCATTTCCGTACAAGCCTGCCGACATTCCTTCGGCTAAAAGCCGCAAAGGGAAAATCATCCACAGTGAGAGTAAGGCAATCCGGTCGCCGGTTTTTAGCCGGGTGGTTTTTTTCATTCCGAACAACTGCTTCTTGAATCTTTTCAGCATTGCGAGTGCTACTCCGGAAAGAACAAACAGCAGCAACAGGTCCATCAGAAATGAAAAAATACCGGCTAACGGGAAGGAATGACCGGTTTCGAAATAGCGAAAAAACACCGGCAGGTAAATGGGCGCAATCAGCGACTGTCGGGAAACCATCACTTCGAAGTGACCGACAACAATCAGCAAAAACCAGCCAAAAGCCAGGCTCATGTGCATGTAGCCCAGCACCGGGTTTTTCAGGAAAATTTTGCGATGCAGAAGTCCTTCCATGAAAACTTCTTGGAGTGAATCAAAAAAACGACGGGTTTTTAAAGAGTGTATCAACCGGAGTTTATCAAGTCTCGACAAACCGCTTATCCATTTCACAAAACGAAATCCCAGAATTCCAAGGAGGTAGATAAAGCCAATGCTAAAAGGAAGAATGATGAGCTTTTCCATTATGCGGGAGAGTTTTCGTTTTTCAGCATGGCAATGCGTTTTTTGATCAGCAGGATCACGTTCCGGATATTGATGTCGCGCGGGCAGACCAGTGTGCATTTCCCGCAAAACATACATTTCTGGATCTCCTCAGAGAGTTTTTCTGTTTCGCCGCGGCGCAGCCACAGCCCTATTTTGCGAACATTGAAATTGGTCAGGTTCCCGGCGCTGCAAGTTGCTGTACAGCCACCACACGAAATACAGGTAAAAAACGATGGCTCGTATTGCAGCACATAAAGCAGCAGGCGGTCGTCGAAATTATCGAAGTCGATCTGGCGGGAAGCAGGTTTTAAAAAGCTCAGGTCGTTCATGGCCTCCGGTTTTCAAAAAAGTGAATGATTTCGGTAGTAGCCGACCGCGCATTTTCGATTGTTTCGTTCACAGCCATCGGACAAATAGCAGTGCCCGCCATAAAAATGCCTTCCTGCGTACTTTGGTTGCGGGCGCAGTGCACGTTGGCCGATTTCAGAAAACCGTTTTCATCCACGGTCATTTGGTTTTTCTGAATCAGCTGCGAAGTGGATGCACCCGGTTCCATGCCCACCAAAAGGATTACCATATCGACAGTCATTCGCAACGGGCGGCCCTGAAGCGTATCTTCGGCTTTGATCTGAATGCTTTTGTCGGCGCGCTCGGCAGCTTCCGATAAACGGCCCCGGATAAACTGGATTTTGTGCCGTTTCTGAGCTTGGAGGTACAGGCTGTCGAACTTCGATCCGTACAAACGCAGGTCCATGTAAAAGCAAAATACTTCGCAGTCGGGCAGCATCTCGCTGATTTCGATGGCCTGCTTTATCCCGGTAATGCAACAGACCTTCGAGCAGTAAGTATTGCCAACTTTTGCATCGCGGGAGCCCACACAATGAATGATGGCAACCCGTTTGGGATCTGTTCCCTGAATGGTGTGCAGCTGGCCGTGTTTTTTCATTCGTTTCTCGAAATCAACCGATGTAATTACATTGCCAAACAGCCCGTAACCGTATTCTTCTTTAATGGTGGCATCGAAAACGTTAAAGCCTGAAGCTACCAATACAGCGTCGGCATAAAACCGGGCATCCTGGTTGGCCCGTAACTCAAAGCGTTTGCCGGCTCGTTCAATCCGGCTGATTTCGGTATTGTAAACCGTGTTTACGCCGCTGTCTTTTGTTTTGGTTGCCAGCGAATTTACCAGCACTTCAGGCGATGAAAAATCGGGGAAAAGATGATCCCAATCGTTTAGTTTGCCGCCTGTGTTTGCCTGTTTTTCTATCAGTGTCACTTTCAGCCCCTGCCGGGCCAGCACCGAAGCGGCCTCCATTCCGGCAATTCCTCCGCCAATAACGGCTACATGTTTGTTGTTCACCCTCTTCGTTTTTAAATTTTTCGTCTGGTTTAAATACAATCACATCAATCCATTCAATCTGTTCTTGCTAAACAACCGGTAAATTCAGGTTCGTTAATGTACTGGCCCTTAACTCCTGTAAACTTCAGTTTCGGATCGTATTCAACTCCTATTTTGTCCAGAAGTGGCTCCACATCCATCTGGTGCATTTGCAAGCCAATGTCTTTCCACGGATCGTAACCCAGCACCAGTGCGGCAAGTTCTTCGTGCGAAAGTACCGGGATGCCGTTTTTGCCTCCGTAAACTTTTCCTTCGATTTGTGCCAGTGCATATTGCCAGCGGTCGAGAAACATGTTGCACCCGGGGCAATTGGTCAGAATCATATCGGGCTGGTACGGCTGCATGCTTTCAAATTTTTTGCGCGACGCGGAAATGGAATAGCTGCGGTTGTTTTTTATGAGGTAATGTCGGAATCCAAAACCGCAGCAGTGCCGGCGTTCGGGATAATCGACTGCTTCTCCGCCCCAGGCTTCAATCATCCCGGTGAGTACGCGTGAATATTCAGAGCCACCCACACCTTTTTCCGGAAAGATTTTGGCATAGTGACATCCGATGTGATCGACTATTTTCAGCGGTTCTCCGGTTTCCTTGTTAATCAAACGGTAAGGGGCCTGAGCCGCAATTTCCTTTCTGAATTTGTAAATAATGTCGCAAGCGTGAGAAAGATTCTCCGGTATTTCAAACGTTCTTCCGGTTGCTTTTAACAGGTTTTCGCGTGTTTTTTCAAGCTCTTCCGGAAATTCTTTCCAGGTGGAAAGTACCTCGTTGTAGCCGCCAAACGAAGTAATACACGACACCGCACAGTTTTTGTACCCACGTTCGGTCATTAAGGAAAACTGCCGGGCCACCATGGTTTGAAAGGTTTCGAAAGGCACAATGTCGGAATGATAGCCGATTCCCGAGCAAGTGGTGTGATGAGGATCGTCGTAAACCTCTTTCCCCAGTTTGTTCTGAAGGATGGACAGGAATACTTTCTCGGCTCCCGGATTAAAATTTTGCCGGATGCAACTTCGCAAATAAAAGAACTTATCATTGGCAATTTCCTTGTTGTATTCGCTCCAGCGTATTTTTGTTTTTGTTTCCATGTCTGGCTCATTCATTCAGTAAATACTGCGTGTATTTTTCCATATCAGCATCGCCGTTTTCATCTGTCAAACCCAGTTCAATTGCTTTTAATTGACTGAAGTGCCCGATGGTTTGATAGAGTTTTAAACCTCCGCTTACCTTAAATATCTGGTGAAGTTCTTTCAGATCTGTTGGACTTATTTTTCGCATGGCACCGGGGCCGTCACCGTCGAGATTAGCGCCCACCGCGGCATACACTTCGTGCATATTTTCGTATACCCAGCGCCAAACCGGTCCCTGTTCCGGATGGGTAGCCGGAACGAGGGAGGTTGGATGGACACAGTAGCCAAACTGAAGGATGTTTGCACCAATACTTTTGACAATTAAATATTGCTGGCGGCCCATCCGGCTTTTAATAAAAGCGCCGGTTTCCTGGGAGAGTTTGCGTAGCACATTGATGATGAGTCCGGGGCAGTTGTTTCGGGGACAGCGTGTTTTGCACGACATACACTGGCCACAATACCAGATCGTATCGCTTTCGAGCAGCGCTGCAATTTTTTCGTGGTTTCCCGATTGGACGGTGATGGCAATGGATCTCGGGTCGTATTCGTAAAACTCGGCTGCCGGACAAATGGCGGTGCAAATTCCGCAGTTCATGCAGGCCTGCAGTCCTTCTTCCAGCCGTACATCCGCTTTTAATCTTTGGTTTAAATCTGAATACATAAAACTGCCTTGTTTGTGCAAAGCTTGGCAAATACCCACAGTTTTAAAACCGCTGATATACGTATTCAGAACTACGTTTTTAGACGTAGTAGGGGGTAAGAAGGAAAATTAGTATTGAGTTATAACCTTCAATTTTTCAATGTATTTATTCGGGGTCAGAAATGAGAAATTTTTCAAAATTCTCGCGAAACTTTACAATTTTTCTGGAAGGTTTTTGGGTGTCACTGTCGATAAAAAGTACTTTTTGCTGGGCGGTACAGCAGAGTTCATTTTTTCCGTTCAGAAAGCGGAATTTGAAGTTGGCCGAAACATTGAACATTTCCGAAACCCAGACTTCCACCTGAACCGTATCGCCTAAGAAAAATGGCTTTTTATACTGAATCAGCGTTTCGGTGATAATGGGTAGAATATTGTCGGTTTGAGAGAGAGCGGAAATACTGAGGTCCATTGCTTCAATTAGTTTTACCCGCGCATTTTCGAGCCACTGCACATAAATAATGTTGTTGACGTGTCCCACGAAATCGATATGATAGGTGTAAATGGGTTCTGTAAATGTAAGTTTCTGCATGCTTATTTCTGCTTAAAATTCAGACTTGAAAAAGTCTGTTTTTTCTGAATAAAAAATTTCCACATGATGCTTTCCCTGAAAATTTCAGGATGATCGCTTGGGTGGGAATGTTGCCGGATTTCGGTTCTGCTCTTCCGAAGTTCTCCCAGGTTTTTATAAAACGTAGCGTGTGCCTTGGCTACTGCCAGGAATGCTTTTCCTTCGAGGCCCAGCAGGAACTTGGCGGCAGCAACACCGTCGAGTACCATTCGGATAAAAAGAATACGTTTAAATTTATTTTCGGGAAGATTCTTGTACAGCATGTACAGGTTGTTCCTGAAATTAAGGTAGACTTTGCGCGGATCGCCGTACGACAAAGAACCGCCACCTAAATGATAAATGACGCTTTGAGGCTCGTAAACGATTTTCATTCCCCGGTTTTTGAGCCTCCAGCAAAGATCGATTTCTTCCATGTGCGCCCAAAAGAGCGGATCCAAACCGCCTGCCGATCGGAAGGCTTCGGCTCTGACAAACATACAGGCGCCACTTGCCCAGAAAATTTCGCCGGGAGTTTGATACTGCCCTTCGTCTTTTTCCACTTTATTGAGAATGCGTCCCCTGCAAAACGGATAGCCAAACTGATCGATGAAGCCACCGGCAGCTCCTGCATATTCAAAATATTCGGGTTGGTTGTAACTCAGTATCTTGGGCTGAACGGCCGCTACTTTTTTATCCGATTCAAAGTGCTGAATACAAGGCTGAATCCAGTTTTCGCTCACTTTTACATCCGAGTTTACCAGTACGAAATAGTCGGCATCGATTTGTTCCAGCGCCACATTGTAACCTTTCGCAAAACCATAGTTGGTTTTCAGGTCGAGCAGGGTGACCGACGGAAAATTCTTTTCCAGATAAGCCAGCGAGTTATCGGTGGAACCATTGTCGGCAACAATCAATTCAATATTGTCTCCCTTCGAATGTTCGATTAGCGACGGAAGAAAGTCGGGGAACAGTTTAACCCCGTTCCAGTTTAAAATTACAATGGCAATTTCTGGCTTACTCGTCATGTAAATTAGTTCAGAAGAAGTTTTGCGATGATGGCTGCGAGATTTTCCTTTTCCAGTTTTTCCAGAATTTCGCCAATCTTTTCTGCCTTATCCGAAGTTTCTGATTTTAGCAGAGTTTCGATCTCTTTTACCTGCTTTCCGGTCAGTTCATCCTCCAGAAGTTCCCACACTTTTTGATGTTCTGAACTTTCACCGGGCAAGCCCAGTTTTTCCAGTTCCATAATGGTGGCTTCCAGAATTTCACGGGCCTGCATTTTCACCGGATCTTTGTCTTTTGTTTTTCCGCTGGCGGCCGTGTCGCGCAGGTTCCAGCTCGAATAATCGTAACGCAAATCACGGATCAGCTTTAGTTTGCTATTGTCTTTCCCAAAAATCCTTTCCAGAAAAATTAAGGTGTGATTTTTCCAGGCTTCGAGGTCGAATTTTGGTTCGTCGAGACTGGTGAGTTGTTCCCGTAACAGTGCAATTTCTTTTTCAGCCATGGCAATTGTATTTTATTCCCAAAATACTATTTTTTTACTGCTTATCTCCCAGATATGCGTGAATAATTGAGTAGAAAGTGTCGAAGAAACTGCCGCTTGCGGAAACGAGTTGCCCTCCGAAAAGCCAGTTGTCGCCGCCATTAAAGTCGGTGACCTTGCCTCCGGCCTGCTGAAGGATGAACGCACCGGCAGCCACATCCCAGGCGTGCAGGGCATGTTCGTAAAAGGCATCGAAACGCCCCGAAGCCACATAGCAAAGATCCACTGCTGCCGATCCAAACCTGCGCAGGCCCAGTGTATTTCTCATCAGGTATTTCATGGCGCTGATGTAGTCGTCCACGCGGTCGAAATCGTAATACGGAAAACCGGTTCCGATCAGCGTTTCTTCCATTTTTGAACGGCTGGCAGCTTTAATTTCTTTGTCGTTGCAATACGCCGGACTGTCTTTCCAGGCGTAAAACATTTCGTTGGCGCCAATTTCGTACACCACGCCCAGTACTATTTTGCCGTCTTCGGCCAAAGCAATGCTTACCGAATGCGGTGCAATCCCAAAAAGATAATTGGTGGTACCGTCGAGCGGGTCTACAAACCAGGTGTATTTCTCGTTGTGCGATTCAGCGGTTCCTTCTTCGGCTACAAAACCTGAATCCGGAATTAAGGCTTTTAACGCTGAAACAATGCGTTGTTCAGCGGTTTTGTCGACATAAGTAACCAGACTGGCGACACTTTTGATTTCGATGTTTTCAGCGGATAGTTTTTTCTGTTCCGTGCGGATAAAATCTCCCACTTCACGGGCAATGTCCTGCACCTGAAAACAAAGTTGTTTGTAATTCATAGCTGCGAAGTTTGGAGTAAAAGTAAGTTTTTTTTAAGCCATGAGGTCCACGGCAACGTGTCCGTTTGGCAAAATTGACTTTAATTTTACCGGATGCAGCTGGTTCACCAGGTCTTCGTTATAAGGAATTTCAACCTTGATATAATTCTCGGTAAAACCATTCATGCTGTCCTGGCTTTTCTTGTCTTCAAAAAGAACGGTTTGCTCGGCTCCCAGGTGTTGTTCGTAAAAAGCCCGTAGTTTTTTCTCCGATAGATTGATGTACATCTGTGTGCGTCGTTTCCGGTCTTCCACTTCTACTTTCCACGGAATTTTTAAAGCCTGCGTTCCACTTCGTTCCGAATAGGTAAAAGCATGAAGTTGCGATATTTCGAGGCTGTTCAGGAAGTCGTATGACTCCTGGAAATACGATTCTGTTTCTCCGTTGGTCCCGGCAATTACATCCACACCAATAAATGCGTGCGGCACAATTTCGCGGATTCTTTCCACTCTTCTGCGGTAAAGTTCAGTAGAATACTTGCGCTTCATCAGCGAAAGAATCTCGTCGGAACCCGACTGCAACGGAAGGTGAAAATGCGGCATAATCACTTTTGATTCAGCCACCAGTTCGATGATCTCGTCTTTCAGCAAATTAGGTTCAATTGATCCCAGGCGCAAGCGGTTTAATCCTTCCACTTTTTCCAGCGCTTTCAGTAAATCGCGGAAATTTTCGCCCGTGGTTTTGCCAAAATCGCCAATGTTTACGCCCGTTAAAATGATTTCTTTAAAGCCTTTGTCAACCGCTTTTTGTGCTTCGGCAACCGTATTCTCGATGGTGTCGTTGCGGCTCCGTCCGCGTGCAAAAGGAATGGTACAGAAAGAACAATAATAATCACACCCGTCCTGAACTTTCAGGAAACTACGCGTACGGTCGCCCCAAGAAAAAGCACGGTGGTAACTTTTGATGTTGGCCAAACGCGTGGTTTGTACCTGTGTGGTGTCCTTTTTTTGCAAATCACCCAGGTAAGCCGGAATATGAAATTTCTCCTGCGTACCAAGCACCAGGTCAACGCCTTCAATGTGGCCTACTTCTTCTGGTTTCAGCTGCGAGTAACAACCCACCACAATCACCATCGCGTTTGGATTTTTGCGTACCGCGCGCCGGATAATGTTCCGGCTTTCCTTGTCGCCCTGGTTCGTAACCGAGCAGGTATTGATCACATAAACATCGGCTTCTTCCTCAAATTCCACACGATCGAAACCAACCTCTTTAAAAGAGGCCGCAATGGTGGAAGTTTCCGAGAAATTCAGTTTACAACCCAATGTATAAAAAGCAGCTTTCTTCCCTTTGTAGTCCATCTCTAATTTTGAATCTTTCTAAACAGGCTGCAAAGGTAGAAAAAAGAATGGATTTGCAAGTTGAGTGCTGTTCAGTGTTTTGGAAGATAAAAGCCCGGAGACACGGAAGTCTCCGGGGATATTTTTTAAAGCAGCGTTGCCGCGAGTTCGGCCAGGTAGCTGCGTTCGCCTTTCAACAGGTTGATGTGGGCAAACAGTTCCTGGTTGCGCATACGGTCGGTCATGTAGGCCAAACCGTTTGATTTCATGTCAAGATAAGGCGAGTCGATCTGCTGAAGGTCGCCTGTAAACACCATTTTGGTTCCTTCGCCTGCACGGGTGATAATGGTTTTTATCTCATGCGGAGTCAGGTTTTGGGCTTCATCGATGATAAAAAAGGCATTCGACAAACTACGTCCGCGAATGTAGGCCAGCGGAGTAATGTTCAGCTTTTCTTCCTTCACCATTTCCTCGATCAGCTGGTATTCGTTGCTGCGCGGGTTAAAAGTATGCTTGATCACGGCCAGGTTATCAAACAGCGGTTGCATGTACGGACTGATCTTTTCAGATGCGTCGCCGGGCAGATAACCAATGTCGCGGTTGCTGAGCGCCACAATCGGGCGGGCCAGCAAAATTTGTTCGTACTGGCGGTGTTGCTCAATGGCAGCTGCCAGCGCCAGCAGGGTTTTTCCTGTTCCGGCTTTCCCGGTTAGTGCCATCAGCCTGATTTCCGGATCCATCAGCATGTTTAAGCTGAACGTTTGCTCGGCGTTTCGTGGTTTGATTCCGTAAGCCGAATTCTTTTCCACCCGGTAAATCCGTTCCGATTTGTTGTCGTAACGTGCCAGTGCGCTGGAGGAGCTTCCACGGAAAATAAAGCATTCATTGGCTTCGGGGTTAAAATCTTTCTTAACATCGTCTTTGGCGAAACTTCCCTGGTTGTACAATCTGTCGATCAGTGAATCGTCGAAATTATCAAAGGTAGTAACGGTTTTGTCCAGAATGTGCTCGTCGGTCACCTGGTCAGTTTTGTAATCTTCGGCCTGGATGCCCAGCGATTTGGCTTTCATCCGCAGGTTGATGTCCTTTGTAATGAGAACCGATTTACGTTTAGGGTACGATTTCGAAATGTAATCGGCGATGGCAAGAATACGGTGGTCCGGGATGTCTTCTTTAAAAGACGCTTTTAATTCATCCGAAAAGGGTTTTCCGGTTTCAATTCTCAGCTTACCTTTTCCCTGTCCCAGCGACTTGCCGCCGTTAAATAGTTCATCTCCTACGATTTCGTCTAACAGGCGGGTGAATTCACGTGCCTGAAAGTTGATGAGATCATTGCCGCGCTTAAATTTGTCCAGCTCCTCTAATACGGTGATCGGAAGGATAACGTCGTTATCCTGGAACTGGTAAATACAGGTGTAATCGTGTAAAATTACGTTGGTATCCAAAACGAAAATTTTACTCTTTTTTGTTTGACTGAGCATATGCAAATTGAATTTCTTAAATGTAGATAAATTGACTGGATAAAGGGGATGATGCCTCAAAATTTAATAAACTTGCACCCGTTAATAAAAATAAATTGACGTGAACTACAGCGAAACTCTTGATTACCTTTTTACGCGCCTGCCGATGTTTCAGCGCACCGGGCCGGCAGCGTATAAAAACACCCTGGCCAACACTTTACTGCTCGATGAATATTATGCGCATCCGCACCGGATGTTTAAAACCATCCACGTGGCGGGCACCAATGGCAAGGGTTCCGTTTCGCACATGCTGGCTTCGGTATTGCAGGCAGCCGGTTATAAAACCGGGCTTTATACCTCGCCACATCTAAAAGATTTCAGGGAACGTATCCGGATTGACGGGAAGATGATGGGAGAGAAGGATGTGGTTGCCTGGGTGGAAAACTACCGTACTAACAATGAATTGTGGAAAATAGAACCTTCTTTTTTCGAGTTGACCGTTGCTATGGCATTCGATTATTTTGCGCAGCAAAAAGTGGACGTAGCTGTTATTGAGGTCGGACTTGGCGGGCGGCTTGATTCCACCAATATTATTACGCCTGAAGTAGGGATTATTACAAACATCGGTTTGGATCATACCAATTTACTGGGAGAAACACTTGAACTTATTGCCCGAGAAAAAGCCGGGATCATCAAGCAGAATGTTCCGGTGGTGATTGGCGAAACGCAGGAGGCAACAAAAGCGGTGTTTCTGAGAAAAGCCCAGGAAGTGAACGCACCGATTTATTTTGCTGACCAGGAGTACAAAGTGGCGTATGCAACCCGGGGAATCGACGGTTTGCAAAATGTACAGGTGGACAAAAACGGTGAGCCTTTTTACCGGGATATGAAACTGGATTTGCTGGGCTTTTATCAGCACAAAAATCTTCCCACTGTTTTGAAGGCTACAGAACTTTTGAATGCACAGGGATTTAAAATTGACGAGCCGAATTTGAGAACCGGTTTACAGCAGGTGAGAGAGAAGACCGGATTACAGGGGCGCTGGCAGGTGATCGGGGCTAACCCGATGGTGGTTTGCGATACCGGACACAATCTTGACGGAATAAAAGAGGTGGTGGAACAGATAAATTCTACCCCGCATAAAAACCTGCACTTTGTTTTTGGAACGGTTGGCGACAAAAATCCGGACAAGGTTTTGGCGCTTTTGCCGAAAAATGCAAGCTATTATTTTGTAAAAGCAAACATTGAACGGGCTTTGGATGCGGAAGCCTTGAAACAGCATGCTGCCGACTTTGGACTTGTTGGCGATGCTTATCGTTCTGTGAATGAGGGCTTCGAAAAAGCAAAAGTCAACGCCGGAGAAAATGACCTTGTTTTTGTGGGGGGCAGTACTTTTGTGGTGGCTGAAATTTTATGAAGATTTTTCTTTGCAGAACTAAAAAATGCTTACATATTTGCAGCGCCTTTCTGAAAAGGAGGGCGCGTTCAGAAACAAGAAAACATTTTTCGGGCGATTAGCTCAGTTGGTTCAGAGCATCTGGTTTACACCCAGAGGGTCGGCGGTTCGAATCCGTCATCGCCCACAAAAAAGGTCGACTGTCATTTGGCAGTCGGCCTTTTTTTCTGAAAGTCAATTTTAAAAAATATCCAATTCTCAATTTTGAATGTAAAATATCCAACAAAACCCGGAAAATTGGATATTGGAAATTCTACATTGGATATTTTGCGTAAAAAAACAAATCCCGAATAGAAGTATCCATCTTAACTTTTATTTCTGTTGGTGATTCTCCGGAATCATGATGGTTTTGTTTTGAATGCGTGGCAATTCTTTTGGGGCTTGCCTTAAAAAAGTTGCCAGGCTGAAATCTTATATATTTCTATTCGCAAAATGGTTTTGAATCTTGAGTGACTCAACAAATCACTTATTTCTTTTCGATAATAGCTGCCCAGCCGCCTCCGGGAGCCATTTTAATATTGATTTTTGAAGCAGAATTAACATCCTGGTTTTCCTGGGCAAAGTCGGCAGCATGTTTGTCGGCATTCACACCGTCTTTCCACACACTCATCGAATAATTTCCATCACCTAAGAAATCGAGATCCAGACTTAAGTCGCGGGCATCCCAATCGGTCATGGCACCAATATACCAGGTATCGCCCGAGCGACGGGCAATGGCAACATAGTCACCTACTTTTCCTTGTAGAACTTTTGTATCGTCCCAAACAGAAGGAACCACAGAAAGGAACTTCATGCATTCAGGCTCTCTATAGTAGTTTGAAGGATTATCGCAAAGCATTTGAAGCGGGCTCTCGAAAACGACATACATAGCTAGTTGGTGACAGCGTGTTCCGGAACTCATAGGCTGTGTGAAAACCTCCCTGAAATTCTTCTTGGTTGTATTAATCATTGCCCCCGGTGTATAATCCATCGCTCCAGCCACCATTCTGGTAAATGGCAACGTTACATTATGCTCGGGATCAGGAAGTGAAGACCACTTGGCATTTTCCATCCCTTTAACACCTTCATAGGTGATGACATTGGGATACGCACGCTCAAGTCCGGCCGGTTTATAGGCCCCGTGGTAATCCACCAGCAATTCCCGCTCAGCACATTCTCTGGCAATTTTCTCGTAGAAATTAACCATCCACTGGTCATCGCGCTGCATAAAATCAATTTTGATTCCTTTCACGCCCCAGGCCTCAAACTGGTCAAGAGCTTTCTCCAACTGATCATCCAGAGCTTTCCATACTACCCAAAGGATTACTCCCACATTGCGCTCTTTTCCATAGTCAACCAATTCCTGGATATCAATCTCATCAACAACATCCATGATATTCTCCAAATGGTACCAGCCTTCATCCAGAATAACATACTCCAGCTTGTTTTTCGAGGCAAAATCAATGTAATACTTGTACGTATCATTATTTACGCCCGACTCAAAATCGACGCCATAAATGTTATTCGCGTTCCACCAGTCCCAGGCAACTTTTCCGGGCTTAATCCATTCTGTATTCTGAATTTTCAGTTCAGGAGCTAACTTGTAAATCAGTTCCGACTGTACAAGCGCTTCATCATTTTCAGTTATAAGCAATGCCCTCCATGGGAAACTCCGCGGGCCATTGCAT
The DNA here is from genome assembly GCF_003576475.1 of Maribellus luteus. Lineage (GTDB taxonomy): Bacteria > Bacteroidota > Bacteroidia > Bacteroidales > Prolixibacteraceae > Draconibacterium > Draconibacterium luteum. The sequence continues at coordinate 115,340 of NZ_QWGR01000001.1, forward strand.
TGTGCAATGTAATCAGCATATTTCGTTGGTTTTACATTCCGGTCGTTTAGCTGCTTTTCCTCCAGAACAACACCGGCAAATTTGCCAACCAGGGCATTCTGATTTTGATCGTCCCCTTTAAGGAACATCCCGGGATAATCCATCAGGTCTGACTCTGAAATGTAAGTTTTTACTCCGTTGCCACAATCCACCAACATCCCCGTTGAACAAAACCTGTCGGATCCAATTGCAGAAAGATTGACTTTCAGGTATTCCCTTTCCTGGTGAGAAAACATACTTTCTTCTTCAGGAAACCAAGTGGTATGATCAGCAGGAAAGACAAAGCTGGCCTGTTCCGACTTCACTTTGTATTCGCCTTTTAATGCGGAAACCCAACGGTAAGCCGCTCCTTCGTCATAAGCTCTGAATTCCAAAGAATAACCTTTAAACGATAAGGTCAGCTGGTTGTAATCATCCTGAATTTTGGCATATTTCCGCTGAACAACGGGAGTCAGCTCTTGGGAATGTGAGGTTACTTTAGCTTTCCTGACACGGGCATCCTTCCCCCAAACCTCTCCATTGTCTAATTCCAGAGCGATGGGAGATGCCATAATTATCTGTTGATCTCCTAAAAAAACGGAATAAGTGCAATTTTCGTCCACATTCACTTTAAGGCTGATTCTTCCGTTCGGAGAAGAAAGCTCGTATTCTTTTGCCATCATTACATTCGCTACGACCAGCAAGCAAATTACTATAAGTAATCTTTTCATTTTAATCATTTTAATAAGGTATCCATGCAGCAAGCCAATTACTTCCGCATGCCTCAATTATTTTTTTATTTAAAAATTCAAATTAGTTGTTTTCGACCCAGTCAGCTTTTGCAAGCTTTATTTGGACCGAAAGACGAGAATTCCAATATTGCATGTCTAAACTATTCCTGATCCCAGAATGTGCCTTCCTTTTTAATTTGGAGTTCCATATTCTCTAAGTCAGTAAGCAGTTCAGATGTTTTTTCAGGTTCCTGATCGGCCAGATTGATCCGCTCTCCCAGATCTTTTTCAACCTGAAAAAGCAGCGGGGTTTCGCGTGACGCTTCGTACCCGTAGTTGTTTTTTGTTTGAGAACCGATTCTCACATGTAGTTTCCACTCGTTTGCCCGAATGGCTGATGGCTGGTTATCAAAATAGGAATACAGCAAGCTAAAATCTTCAACCTTGGGGTAATTTTCCGCAGGCATCAGTAACGAACGAATATCACGGCCATCAATCGTCCGGTCGGTTGGCATTTCAACTCCGGCAATGGCAAATATGGTAGGTAAAATGTCCAGAGTGCTGACAGGCGTTTGCTCGTTTCGGCTCCCTTTAATTTTTGCCGGCCAATTAATGATTCCTGCCACGCGGTGACCGCCTTCCCAGGTTGAACCTTTGCCATCGCGAAAGGGTGTGGCATAGCCAACCTTTAAACGTGTATCTCCGTATTTCGAATCCGTTCTGTTGTTAAAAACAATCCAGGGGCCATTATCCGAAGAAAAAATAATGATGGTATTCTCCCTCACTCCAACCTCCTCCAAGGTTTGGCAAATGTCGCCAATCGCTGCATCCAGTTCTTCCATAACGTCGCCAAGTTCTCCGTTACGCGATTTGCCTTTAAATTCATCACTGACAAAAAGCCCCAAGTGCGGCATGTTGTATGGGATGTAGGCAAAAAATGGATTGTCTTTATTTCGTTGAATAAAATCGATAGCAGCTTGAGTACAAACGCTCGTTAATGATTCTGATGCTTTCGTGTTAGCCGGTAAATCTTTTGCGATCAAACTGTATCCGGGTACGGGATTATTCCCGTCAGGATCACTTTTTAATAGCATGGAATTCTCGAAGTCATGCGACACATTGGTCCCGATCCATTCGTCAAAGCCATGCGCTAATGGCAATGATTGAGGAGTAAATTCATTCTTCTCGTTGGGAGATCCGAGGTGCCATTTCCCAAATATTCCGGTTTTATAGCCTACTGATTTAAGACCTTCGGCAAGTGTTATTTCCTGCCTGTGGATATACTTCTCCGACGCAGGGTTCAGAACCCATGTGCCCAATCCTGACCGTGCCGGATAACGCCCTGTTAGCAGGGAATAGCGCGATGCAGTACAGGCCGGAGAAGTAACGTAAAACTGGGTAAAGTTGATACCGCCCTCTTTCAACCGGGTAATGTTGGGAGTTTTAATGGTTGGATTACCATTGTGTTCGTAATCTCCGTAGCCGTTGTCATCCGTTAATATCACTACGATATTAGGAGGTAAATACGTGTCACTCTTTTGATGTTGACAACTTGAGAGCAATATAAAAGTCAATATGTACAGGAGACTGTTAAATATTTTCATTTGTTTGAATATTTTTCATGCGACTCCGTGTTGTTAGAGCCTTAAGGGGTGTGATATTTAACGTATTAGGCAGGTTTAACAACCTGCCTAATACGTTAAATTAGTTACTCACTACTTTTAGTAGCCTGGATTTTGTTCGATGTTCGGATTTGCGTTTATCTCTGCCAGCGGAATAGGAAACAGTACGTGGTGGGCTTTGGCTACTGTTATTCCTCTTGCTTGCGCGCGGGATATAAATACGCCCTGACGAATTTGATCCTGTCGACCTTTTGCCTCGGCATAAAATTCCCATTCTCTCTCTTTTAAAAGGGCACTGCGCATAGCTTCTTTGGAAGGGAAATCTGCCAATGTTTTTACAGATGCACCAGCCCTAACACGTACCTCATTGATTAAATCAACTGACACCTGAGTTGGACCATTTAATTCATTCAACGCTTCTGCACGACTTAATAAAATGTCTGAATATCTTACTTCTGGCATATCATTGCCATTTGCAGGGCCAACAGCATCCGGGTCAAATTCATATTTTAATGTCAGTGATTTATCATTCCCATACAATTGAATGTGATTTCCTGAAGTATTGATATAATCTCTGACAAATAATTCTGCACGCTCATCTCCTTCTTCAAAAGAATCCAAAAAATCATCATAGAAGTATGTTTTTGCAGCATACACTGATTGGTTAGAAGCGAGAGGGTAATCTGTCGGAAAAGTAATTGCTTGCAGATAAGTGCCTCCTCCTGAATTTCCGGAAGTGCCAGATGCAGTGCGTGCTAAAGCCCAAAGTAATTCTTTATTCCCTTCATTGGCTATGGCGAAAACATCCTTATAATTTGGCAATAAGTCATATTTATCCATATCTATAATTGCCTGAGACAATTCAACCACTTTTTGCCACTGCTTGGTGTTTAAATAAAATTTACACAAAATCCCCATTGCTGCACCTTTACTGGCTCTACCATATTCAACAGGCTCGTCGGGGAGTGACTGAATAGCCTGTAGCATATCTTTCTCGATTTGCATTTTCATTTCATCATCCGTTGCCTTTGCAAGCTCCGGATTGTCGAGAGTGGATGTTCGTAGAGGTACCGGGCCAAACAGATCGTAAAGTACAACATAACACCACCCTCTTATAAATGTAGCTTCGGCTCTCACCAATTTTTTAAATGGATCCGTTTCCTCTTCCACATTTTCCAAAAGAGTATTTGCATCTCTAATTCCCTGATAACAGGCGTTCCAGCTTGTACCCAGGTCATAATGGTTACTTGCCCAGGTAAAGGACCGTAACGGATTAAGACGTGCGGCTATCGCCCCTCCCTCGTTCCAGTTTTCGCCTGAACACATTGCAGATGCATAAAATCTTGTAAGTCCTCCGGAATAGTAACGTAATTGTGCACTGGAATAAGCATTGTACAAGGTTGCCATTATAATTTCCTCGCTATTTGATTGAGGATCTAATTCTGAATAAACATTAGCATCCAACAGATCAGCACAACTGGTGGTGTGCATAATTACTACGACCACGAGTATTATCTTGAATATGTATTTTTTCATTTCTTATGTTTATTTTCGCGTGTTAAATTCTTAAAAACTAAATCTGGCTCCGAAAGACCATGTTTGAGCCGGTGGATACCCGCTGATATCGATTCGGGCACTTCCTCCTCCATTCGCATTTGCCTCTGGATCAGAGCCAATGTAATTCGAAATTGTAAGTAAGTTTTGTCCTGTTATAAAAACTTTGGCAGAACTCATAAACTTGATTCGGGAAACCGGAATGTCATAGCTGAGTTGCACATTTTTAAGACGGATAAAGGAAGCATCTTGCACCGTAAGCGAGTTTGTTGTTCTATTGCCGCCGTAATCGTCTGAAAATACTCCTGAAGGCCATTTTGCATTTGTATTTTCCGGGGTCCATCGATCCAATGCAGTGGTTGTAATCCTATTTCTTCTAAAGTTTTTAGGGTATAAACTTTCAACCAGGTTCTGATTAATCAAATCGGCACCATATTGTCCCTGAATAAATATATCGAGTTGAAAACGATCATAGGAGATAGAATTCTGCAATCCAAAAATAAAATCGGCATAAGGTTTTCCAATAATTTGTAAATCTTTCGTATCGATTTTTTTATCATCGTTGACATCTTCAAATTTGGGGTGCCCTGGAAGTGCATCTGGTTGAGCTGATCCCGCTATATCATCTCCTTCCTGAAAAAGTCCAAGAACATGATAACCATAATAAGCATTTAGAGGCTCCCCTTCCCTGATAATTGAATACCTGCCAACTACATCATTTAATCCACCAAGGCTTTCTACCCGATTCTTAATGCTGGTGAAATTTAACGAAGAACTCCATTCCAATCGATTTGTTTTTATGTTGATCGTATTTAGAAGAAATTCGATTCCATTGTTTTTCATTTTCCCGATGTTTGCTCTACGGGATCCAAAGCCGGTGGATTGTGGCATGGGCAGGTTATACAACATGTCTTTCGTGTACTTAATAAAGTAGTCGCCAGTAAAACTAATTCTACCGTCAAAGAAAGCCACATCCAATCCTATATCTGTTTGTTCGGTTGTTTCCCATTTCAAATCAGGATTGGCGACACGTGAAGGTTCTATGCCTCGAACAATTGAGTTGTTAACCACTGCGTAACTATCACCTGGACTTAAGGTTGTTAAAAACTCGTAATTACCAATTGATTCGTTCCCAATCTGTCCCCAACTTGCTCTTAATTTTAAATTATAAAATAAATCAGGAATAAAATCTTCTTCTGACAGCTTCCATGCTCCGGCAAAAGATGGGAAATAACCGTATTGGTTATTCTTCCCAAACCGAGAAGAGCCATCTGCGCGGAACGATGCTGTAAGCAGGTATTTATTAGCGATTGAATAATTCACCCTGGCGAGATAAGACAGCAATTTATTTTCACTTCGACCGCTGTATAGCATGTCATTATCGGTATTACCCAACGAAAAATTATTGGTGAGTAAATCATCTGCAGGAAATCCGCTGATATCGCCAACAAAATGTCTTGAAGAAAAACTTTGATAAGTAGTACCACCAAGTACAGTAAGGTTATTATTCTGTCCTATTGGCTTAGTGTATGTCATCGTATATTCGAGAAGAACATTTGAGCGCTCAAGTGTTGCAATATTGGCAAGGCCGCCCGTTCCTGAACCATGGAAAGTCAGCCTGGAATTATAAATATCTCTTCTGGAAGTTGCACGATCGGTCCCAAAATTTAATTTGGCTTGTAAATTATCAGAAACATTATACTCAATATAAGCTGTCCCAAATGTTCTGTTGGTGACATTTTTACTGGAAATGCCCTTGACTAACCTGATCGGATTTTGTACTGTCAGGTTAGAAGAGATCGTTAGTTCTCCGTTTTCATCGTAAACAGGTTCTGTTGGGTCATACAGCAGGGCTGCATAAAGCGGCCCTCCCGCCTCATTATCACCGGAATTATCAATGCTGTTATTGTCATTAATCAAACTGGTATTTAAATTAATCCCAATTTGGGTTTTCTCCCCGATCTTCTGCTCTAAATTGATTCGACCAATGTACTTCTCAATGCCTGTATTTTTGATTACTCCTTCCTGATTAAAATAATTAAAGGAAGCAAAGAAAGTTGTATTATCATCACCCGCTGTTGCTGAAAGATTATGTTCCTGAATAAGTGCGGTTCTGAATATTTGGTCTTGCCAGTCTGTTCCAGCAATGCTTGCCATGTCTGAAGGCGAAAAAATTGTTCCTTTGCCTTCGGCCACTGAGAGTTCGTTAATAACTTTCATATATTCCTGAGAGGTCAGCAAATCATACCTGTCTTTAACCGACTGTACTCCAAGGTTGATGTTATAATTGATGGTCGTTTGCCCTTGTTTTCCTTTCTTTGTAGTGATGAGTATTACACCATTTGCGCCTCTTGCCCCATAGATTGCAGTAGCGCTCGCATCTTTAAGAATCTCTATTGACTCTATGTCGTTTGTATTGAGCGAGTTTAATGGATTTCTTGCTTGATTCCTACCAACACTCGCTGCTCCTCCTCCGGAAAACATACTGCTATTGTCAACCGGCAGGCCATCGATAACGTAAAGCGGATCATTGCCTGCATTTACAGAAGTGACACCACGAACACGGACTGAAATTCCGCCACCTGGTTCCGCACTGTATTGAGAAATTTGTACTCCTGCTACTTTACCCGCCACCAATTGTTCTATTGAACCGTTAACACCGGCGTTAAATTCATCCTCTTTTATGGCCGAAACAGCTCCCGTTAAATCACTTTTCTTAATTACACCGTAACCAACAGCCACTACCTCGTCAATGTCAATCGCATTAGCCACCATAACTACATTTATTGATACCTGGGCGCCAACTACCACCTCCTGCATGGTCATTCCCACAAACGAAAACTGGAGGACAGTTCCTTCAGTAACATCTGTTAGTGTATACTCTCCATTAAAACTTGTAACGGTACCATTGGTTGTGCCTTTAAACAGTACTGTAACCCCGGGTAGCGGTTCACCTTTTTCGTCGGTTACTCTACCTGACACTGATTTTTGCTGTTGAATACTTTTGACTTTTGCATTCATGTTTTCCGGCGAAAGAATGATTTGTTTCCCCATTACCTCGTAATGGATACCCGCTTCTTCTTTGATATCGTCCAGAATTTCGATGATGTTTTTGTTCTTAAATTCTCCCGACACTCTTTTATCGATATCAATGTTGCCGGTATAAAAAAAGCGGAATTCACTTTGGTCTTCTATCCTTATCAGAAATTCTTCCAAGCTGATCTTTTCGACCTTTAGCGATAGTTTGGTAGTTTGTGAGTAGGTTTCGGATGCGAATACTCCTACAAAGGATACGAGCATCAAAAAAACAGTAAGCTTCATAATTTTAAGCATTTTCAATACACACAGACTGAGTCCATGGATACTTCGATTTTTTTCCATAATTTTGAATTGGTTTGAATAAGTAACTATATTATTTATCAACTACATCAAAGGAGCAGGAAGTGCGAGTTCTTGCTTCTTTTCTTTTTGCCTGGTAGCTGAGCAGGAAAATTTGTTTTAGGTCATAAGCATAAGAATTTAGTTTGATCCGTTATTTTTTCTTTTTTATCGTAAACACCCTTGTTTTTTCATTAAAACTATAAGTAACCGGACTTGCCTTACTGATCATTTCCATCACCTCGCTAATGCTTTCCATTTCAATGGTTCCGGTGTACCAGAGTTCATCCAGTTCGTGGTCGGGGCATTCAATGCTCACGTTGTACCAGCGCTCCAGTTTCTTTATAAAAAGAGGAAATGGTTCCCGGTTAAATAGCAGCTTCCCTTCTTTCCACGAAGTGAAGTACTTGGTCTCCACTTGGGTAACAGCAAAGCCTTTGTCTGTTTTTATTACTTGTTCCCCGGGGCGTAGGGTAATTCCTTCTGTTTCCCCGGTTGCCTTAAAGGCAACAATTCCTTCTTCGAGCGTGGTTTCGAAAGCATTGTCGTCGGTATAAGCCTTCACATTAAAGGAAGTGCCCTTTACTTCCACATCGCCATAATTTGTTATGACCACAAATGGCTTGTTGTTTTTTTCTACGTCAAAATAAGCTTCGCCTACAAGCGTTACCGGCCGGGTATGTTTAAATTTCAGGGGATACGAAAGTGTTGTTTCTGAATTCAGCCAAACGAGCGAACCATCGGGTAAGGTTATGTTTGTTTTGGCGCCCGGAGGAGTCACGATTGTTTGTATCTGGTCGGCCAGTTGACCTTGCCCTGCTTTTTGGAAGAAGAAGATCGTACTAACTAATAATGCAAGCACCAAAACAGCGGCGACACGTAAGCCCCAGGCGTAAATTTTTATTTTCCGTCGCATCGTTTTTTGATTTTCGAGCGATATAGCTTCTTTTATTCGTTCATAAAGAGCCGGATTGGTTTTGGGGTTTACATCTTCTGCATTTATTTCCTTGTTCCAAAATGGTTTCATCAGGCTGAAAATCATGAATTCATTTTTCTTATCGGTGATGAAAGCAGAGACTTTCGGAAATTCATCGGGATGTAAAACCGAGTTATAATATTTTTTGAATAAATTCTTCATGTTGTGTTTTCTGTTAGTTAATACACAGCTAAAAGGTTTATCCCTGGCGAAAAATCAAAAAAAATTAGAAAAAAAGATAGAAAAAGAGTACCGACATAAGGCCGATTTTCTCGAGGTTCTTTTTTAAGTGTTTGATAGATTGGTTGATATGGTATTCTACCGTTTTTGTTGAGATGCCTAGTTTTTCTGCAATTTCTTTGTGAGAAAGACCTTCCTCGCGACTTAGGATAAATATTTCTTTTTGGCGTTCGGGGAGCTCATCTACTAAATTGTTCACTTTTTCTTTCAATTCGTGGTATTCAACTTGCTCCATCTGGGAATATTCTTCAGCCAGGGAAAGTTTAAGGATTTCTCCTTTAATATTTTCGTTGTTCAGGCGGCTTCTGAGTGCGTTTAATAAAAGGTTCCGGGTTATGGTAAAAATAAAGGAATTGAAGGTCGCAGCGGAATTTATTTTTTTTCTGTTCATCCAGATTTTTACAAATACTTCCTGCAGGATGTCATCAATGTCTTCTTCGATTTTTAAAAAGGAGCGGGAAAAATTGTATAAACGAGGATAGTAGTGATTAAATAAATCTTCGAGTGGCGCCTCATTGTCATTTGCCAGTTCTGATATTATTTTATCCAGGTTTATTTTGTTAGTCATCGAAATCCGTTAGTTGGCACAAACATATAATTTTTTTGGGAAAGACGTTTAAGTGTTGACATCGGGGAGGGGAAGAAAGGAATTGTGAGAGGAAGTTCTTTTGTGCGTCAACAGCATTGGGAATGTACAGGAAGCTTTTTTTGCATGAAAAATTACATTTTGTTTTAGGAGTGCTTGAGCTTGTAAAAGCACCCGATGTGGCGGCGTTGAGGCGACTCATAGTGGGTTTCTGATTGGACGCAGATATTTATCTTTTTGAGAATGAGGATTTCGGGGAAACAATCGAAAATGCCGGAGAGAAATGCCTTGTTTTTGTTGGTGGCATCATTTTTAGAGAGGCAGAAATTTTATGAATATTTTTTTGCGATTTCTTTGCAGAACTAAAAATAGCTTCTATATTTGCAGCGCCTTTCTGAAAAAGGGGGCGCGTTCAGAAACAAGAAAACAATTTTTAGGGCGATTAGCTCAGTTGGTTCAGAGCATCTGGTTTACACCCAGAGGGTCGGCGGTTCGAATCCGTCATCGCCCACTTAAAAGGTCGAAAGTCATTGTGACGGTCGGCCTTTTTTGTTTTAACCCGAATGCATCTCTAGGGATCAATTTAAAGAGCAGCTTAGAAATCAGGGAGAATGATTTTTTGCATAAATCAGATGATTCCGCTTAAAGAAAAGAAACTCATCCCGGTTTTCATATCGTGATGAGTTTCTTTTTTAGCCTGTCAGTTTTTGCTTCTTGAATGCATTTCCCTGAAGGAGCAGCGGTGCCGTTTTTATTCGGGGTTACTTCGGGTAAAAACAGTTTCATTTATTTTCTCGCCGCCACGTATGCGAAGCCAGGTATCAAATTCCCATTTATCTTCTTTCAAAACAATAACCCGGGCTCCGTTTTTCAGGTCGCCATAAGTGTCCCCACTGCCCGAAAAGCGCCCATAGGCCAATGCTATTCCGTAAAGCGACGAAATGTAATCGTTCACATGATCGTGACCAACAAAGGTCCCCATTACGTCACCTTGCTCCAGCATAGCCAGGAACATTCCGGAGTTAAGAGAAGGCGAACAAACATCTTCGTTCTTAACTCCTACCGGTTGCATTCCTCCATTGCTCCATGCCTGGGTATATTCAGGAAGCGGAATATGAAAAAAGGCCAGGGCCGGAATAGCTTCTCCATTGTTCTTTTCTGTGAAGTTGTTGCTTTTTTGTGTATACCAGTTTATCTGTTCGCGGGTGAACCAACCATAAGTGCCTGTACCTTCAACGGTTGAATATGCATTGGAGTCCATGCAATAAAGAAGGGCTTTGGTAGTTTTGTCACCACCTTTTATTTCCAATACATAATTGCCTGTTCCATAGGCTTCTTCCGTTTTATAAGCAATACAGTTTTTTTCAAGCTGAACCAGTTCCTCCATAATTTCACTTCTGGTTTTATCCGATTCATCATCGTGGTTTCCGAGTACTGCTACCCATGGAATTCCCCTGTCAATCATTGGGGCTGTTAATAGTTCCCAACCCTTGAATACGGGTGCTTTGGTAACTGCATCTCCTGTAAAAACAACCAAATCAGGTCTTTCAATATCAAGCACTTCGTTTATCATGGGTAAAACAACTTCCGATTTTGGTGAATCGAACATAAAATGCAGATCCGTAAATTGTACTATTTTGAAGGTTTTGTCCTCATTAAAATGCAGTGTTTGCTGTCCAATAGCGGTACCATTTAAGCCCAAAACAACTACCAGGACTACCAGAATTTTCAACGTCATTTTTCTCATAATATATTGTGAATTTAAATACAAGCACTCTTTAGGTGGCTAGTCTGAAATTATAATTTTCCCTTTCCCCACGATTGTTTGCTTATCTCTAACCATAAACATATAAAATCCGGGGACTAATGAATCTCGTTCAATAATAATCCGATTTGCTTCAACCCTGTAGCGGCAACTTAGCTTGCACCCATTTACGTCAACCAAGCTAAGTTTTAGCCCGGAGTAATCCGAGTCGGGCAACTGAATGTACGATTGGCAAACCATTGGATTTGGCACAACTTTGAGCTCCGGAATATACGGACGAATTGTGTTATTAACAGAAGTAACTACACTACAATCTACTTTAGCTGATCCTAAAGTAAGAAAAAGGTCATCAAAATAACTGTCGTTATCATTCCCTGCATTTCGTGTCCCTTTCAGCTCAAATTTAATGGTTTTGGTATGTTGCGGAATATGGGTAGTCGCGCTTAAAAGAGTCCAGTTGCTATTGAGGGTAGTCAAAGTATTTCCTTCGCTGATCTTCTGGTTATTCGAGTCATAAAAAAGGATTTTCAATTCAGGACGATCGCTTCCATTGTAATTCGACAAGTAGCCGCCATAATTTACCTTAAAATTTCCGGTGGCTATCGAATCGCTGTAAGAACTGACATCGACATATTGCGATGCTTTTGCAACGGCGCTTGAATTGCATAAACCTCCTACAATAAAATATTTTTGACCATTGTACGGACTAGTGCCGTCACATTCTCCCTCAGCCAAAGCTTCTACTACTCCTTGTATCGTTTGCCAGTTATCCAGTCCGTTTTCTGCTCCCGGATTTTTTAAGAGGTTGGGAAGCGATTGGGATTCACCGGTTGAAAAAGCCAGTGGTTCCGACCATTCACTCCAGTTTAATTCCTTGTCGCGATATCTTACTCTCCACCAATAGTTCGTATTCTCACTTAATCCGGCCATCGGTTCATCGGTTAAATCATCACCTTCCTGAGTATTAACCTCGTTGTACCAGTTTTCAAACGTCTTCCAGCTGTCGCCCACAGGATTTGAAAAATCGGTGGCACTGGTTGATACCTGCCAGTGGCTTTGTGCATGCTCTGAATTTGTATTGGCCGAAGAAAAATTATCAGCCTTTAAAACAACACATTCCGGTATTAATTTTTGATTGGCTGGACTGATTCCTTCCGGTCTGTTTACAAGTGAGGCATTTTTTCGGATGGTTACAACATCCGTTTGCTGGTTTTCTATCACCTGATCCTGATCTCCGCGGCTAATCCGTCTTAAAACCAGTTTCGGGTCATTGCCATCGGTTACATCTATTACAACGAAACCATATTCATCTTGCGAAACCGAAAACTCATCGTAATCGCGGTTGGGAAATTCGCCCCAGTTATCGATGGCCCCACTGGCGGTAGCCACATTAACCCAAAGGTGTTTTTGATCTCTCGACTGCCCCCTGGAATACCCGTGCGTATGACCAAACAGGTGTACAACCGGTTTCCCGCTTTGTGCAGCAAAATCATCCAGCTTTTCAATTACCTTCCCTGTAAAATCGGATTCCCCGGGTGTCCACAGTTCCGATTTATAAGGATGATGCATTTGTGCAAATACAAAATCGATAGAATCGGCTGTTAAAGTATTGTTCAGTGTTTGTTGTAACCATGCCAGTTGAACATTCCCATTGTATGGACCGTTAGAGTTCAATCCAATAATCCGGAGATTCCCATAGTCTTTAAACCACCAGTGTTCTTTGTAGCTTTCGGTTCCGTTTTCAGGCAATTTAAAGTAATTAAAGTAATAGGCCGAGTTATTTTCATGATTCCCCAGAACCGGGTAAACCGGGACCTGGCTGTATAACTTTTCTGCCGGATTAAAGAAATCGTTTTTCCATTGACTAAAAGTTTCGCCATTGCTCACCAAATCGCCCGGAAGCATGATCAACGCCAAATTATCGGTAATCTTACCACCATACTTGGTCTTAAAATATTTTAAAACCCCTTCTTCCACAATTTCTTTGAATTTGTTGGGGTGATCTCCATCCTTTTGCATATCACTCATGGCAACAATGCGAAAAGGCTTTTCGTCGGCTGCCAGAGGAGGTGTTTTGAACTCGAAAATATCGGAAATGGCATTTCCTGTTTTTACGCGGTAGTAATATCTGGTATAGTGGGCGAGGTTTTCAAGTTGAACCTGGTGCAATCTCGAAGTGTTGGATGAAAAGGAGGTTCCGTAACTTACATTTCCCAGTTCGATGGAAGTGCCCCACTCAACCACACTTTCGTTGGTTTGGTTGGTTTCCCATAATAGGTTGACCGAGTTGGGTGTTACATCCTGAAGATAAGGTTGAATTGTAATGTCTTGGGCATTGCCGGTTGAGATGGTGAAAAAAAATAACAGGAATGCCCCAACAACGATGTTGTTAATTGGATTCATAATTAAGATGTTTCGGAAGTTGTAAGAATGAAAGAGGACAAGCCAAAAGCCTGTTCCCCTTTCATTTGTGTTCTTCCGAGTATTAGTTATTGAACAAATCTGTTATATTTTCCGGGGTAAGGACGTAGTCATAAATCACAACATTGGCCATTTTCCCCTCAAAAAATTGTCCGTATGTGGCCGGACCATCCTGCGCCATTCTTAACGGATTTCCGCTGTTAATGCTTCCAACTGCCGACATATCGGCGCCACCTACAGCAACAGCATCCTGATACATGGTCATATTTCCATCACGGTCGAAGGTAACAGTTAACATATGCCAGTTACCGCCGTTAAACGGAATACCATCGCCCGAAGTACTCCAATCCGCTTTGTTTCCGCCACCATCAGATACAGCTACACGCCAGTTATCCCCCCGAAAAGCAATGGATAAACCTGTATTGCCGGAACTATCCCAATCCTGGTCTCCAATCATAACCGGATCACTGTCAGCAGAAGTTGTATTCACCCAAAATGAAATTGAAAAATCTCCTTCGTACCTGAAACCAAGATCATCGTCGGCTAAAGTTGCGTACTGATTTGTTCCGTTAAACTGATAACCTTTTAGTCCATTGCCAAAATTTTCCATGGCAATGTCGCCTGTTTTTTCAACCTGAATTAATTTCTTAAGACCTGCTGCCATTTCAACCGTGGCACCGGTAGAAGGATCTTTGGAAATTTCAGCCACCTCGGCCGGAGTCAATACATAATCGTAAATCTTACTTTCCGCAATGTCGCCAACAAACGGGACACCATAAGTTCCTGTTCCGTCCTGCCCAATGTGAATAAAGTAATCGTTGAGAATACTTCCTACTGCTGACATATCATCGCTGGCAACTTCTACTCCATCCTGGTACATGGACATATTTCCATCGCGATCGAAAGTAACAGCCAGCAAATGCCAGTCGCCGTCATTAAATGGCATACCATCGGTACTTGCATCTGCTTTGTTGCCATTTCCATCCGAAATTGCCACTCGCCAGGCATCGCCGGTAAATGCAATTGTAAAACCGGTATTGTTTGAGCTGTTCCAATCCTGGTCGCCCATCATTGCCGGATCGCTGACCGAAGAGGAGGTACGTACCCAGAAAGAAACGGAGAAATCGCTTGTGCCTCTGAAATTAAGGTCTGGATCGCCTTCAACCGTTGTATAGTTTGCAGCATTCCCGTCGTAACTGTGTCCGTAACGATTGGCCTCGAATACAGTAAGTGCAACCTCCGGGTTATTTACCAGGATATGTTTGTTTTCACCCTGTTTACGAATTAACTCAAACCCGGTAGGCAATTTTGGTGGAGGTGATTTAAAGCGCACGGTGTAGAACATTCCTTCGATAAAAGGACCTCCGTTTGGGTTTTGGTAATAAAACTTGAAAAGCATCTTTTTGCTTTTGCCTTCTCCAATACCTAATTCTGCCAGAGTTGTGTTTATCAACAGCTTATAAGTAGCTCCGTCTTTCTGAAATTCAGTATACTCCTTTATTAAAGTAGTTTGGTTCGACTCCAGTATTTCGAGTTTAACCGGCTCGAGACGCAGTACAAAATCAAAGCCTATGGTCTGGTCTTCCAAATAAGTATTTTCCTCTTTCGGATTGTAGTCCAGTTCGGCCAATTCTCCGGAAGTATATGCACTTCCTGTTTCGGGGTTAATGGGGGTAAATATTGCCTTGTTGTCTTCTGTAATGATGTATGGGACAATATTGGGATCGGATATATCGTACTCACAGGCAGTTGCCGCCAAAAGAACAACCGCCATAAGTAGTGTTTTTATGTAACTATATGATTTTTTCATCTTATTCATTTTTTGATTGTGAAAATGCCAAACGTATTACTTCATATGCCATAATACAGCGTCTACATCATCTACTTCGGAGCCAAACTGGCGAACCAATGCTTCTCTGTAGTTTAGCGGATTATCGGTATCTCTTTCTACGGTAGGATACATCCAGCGTACCGGAATCTTTTCTCTCGGCGTATTTTCAGAAGAAACAGCAAACTCCGGAACACCTGTTCGGCGCTGATTAAAAAAGGCCTCCCAACCTGAGTTCTGGAAGAATCCGATGTATTTTTGGGTAAGAATCTGTTCCAGACCATCGATGTTATCGCCAATGTATGCTCCCAATCCGTTCAGGAAGCCTGCGATATTTTCCGGGGCAACTCCGTTAAATTCCATCGATGCAGTTACGGCATTGTCGTAGTGCATTTTTGCATTCGGGATCCAACCACGGTTTGCTGCCTCAGCCAGGGTAAACTCCTGCTCTACATAACTTAGAAACACGTTGGGAATACCCACATAATTGATGTAGCGACTGTTTTTGACTCTCGAAAACAATCCGGCATTTTTAGCACTTTGCAACTCACCCAACGCTGTTGAAACATAGGGGCCGGCATAAGCATCGAAATCGGAAGCAGCATTTGGATCGGCAGCAAGGGCAGCCGGTGTTGGATCAGCAACCATGAACAAACGGGGATCTTTATTTGCCTTTAATAAATCAACAAACAGCCCTCCTACAACGGTACGGTCAACGGCACTTGGCGAGTCAGGATTAAGCCCGAAGCGGAAACCGTCTTCGTCCCAGTGTTCGTATTTCATGTCGTCTTCGTTCCCTCTGAAAAGCGGATATTTATCCGGATTGTTTACAATGTTGGCAAATCTGCCTTTTATATTCAGCTCAGAATCGTCTGCTTTTTTGCTTAATTCAATTAAAATGCGCAGCGTGTAAGAGTTTATCACTCGTTGCCACATGCTCAGGTCGCCACCGTAATAAAAATCTCCGGCTACGGTAAGGCTTTCCTTCACCAGGGGATCAATTTCAGAATTAGCTTCATCCAACCACTCCAAAAGCTGTATAAAAATGGTTTTTTGAGAATCATAAACCGGATAGATAATTCCCTCTTCCAAATGTAAAGCTTCACTTAACGGGATGTCTCCCATTCGGCGTACCATCTCAAAATAGGTGTGTACTTTCAGAAATTTTGCCAATGGAGCATATCCTCTTGCTCCAATCTTTTCGGCTTCTTCCACCATAAACTCAAGGCTCTGTATGTCCTTGTGATAAAAATAGCCCCTGTAATTCACATAAAGAACCGGTCCGCTATCGCCACCCACCGAATGGTGATGTTGAGTGGTCATGTAAGTGCCTGAAAACGGACCGCTTGCTTCGGGTAAAAAGTTGGTGAAAATTAAGGACGGAGCCACGCTCGTAGGTTCATTAGGATTCACGCGCAGTTCTTCAAAATCGGCGCAGCTACTGATAAATATTAGCAATGTTAGTAACACTGCCAGTGTTTTATTATTTTTCATTTCGTCTAGTTTTATTCAAAGGTTAAAAGGTCAAATCAATATTAAAACCAATGGTTCGCATTGAAGGCAGCTGCAAGCCTGCTTCATCTCTAACGCCTGATCTTCCCGAAATAGTAAAGCTATCGAGATCAGCATATGTGTCATCTTTTGTCCAGTAGAATAAATTGCGGGCCACTACCGAGAAACTTGCTTTTGAAAACGGAAGCTTCTGCAGGGTTGCGTCAGTAAAGTTGTAGGTTAAGGATACTTCCCGAAGCTTAACAAACGTTTTTTCCAGTGTTACGCTGGGCCAATCTGCCTTGTAACGTTTTGCCCAGTCTTCGTAAAACACCAGTTGAGTATTGTCTGCATACTCTCTTGTGTCCTCAATAATGTTTCCTTCAGGATCGTAGGTTGCCTCGCCCGAAACCACTATTTTGCCCGGCACCAACATGGTTTTAATTCCCTGGTTACCCAATTCGCGGTTCTGACCGATTGCATCGGGGTGTGATCCCGAACGCCACAGATCCCTGGTCAGGTTATCAAACAGGAAGCCTCCAACACGGCCATCAATCAGGAAAGACAAATCAAAATTCTTGTAGCTTAAATTGTTCGTTAAGCCAAAGGTCCAGTCCGGCTCATAGTATCCCTGTTTTTGCACGTGTTCGGTACGCAACGGCAGACCATTTGATCCAATAATCAGATCTCCATCGGGAGTTTTTTGCCAATTGTAATACCAATAGCTTCCGGTTCTGTCGCCAATCTCCGTCCTTCCTTCTGCCAACCGAGGCGATCCGTCCAGGTTATCAGGCAAACTTTTGAGTGTTTCCCGGTACATGTCCCAGTTAAGGGTCATATCCCACGAAAAATCCTGGGTTTTAACCGGAGTTCCCGTTAAAACTACTTCCCAACCATAGCGTTC
This sequence comes from Maribellus luteus, assembly GCF_003576475.1. GTDB lineage: Bacteria > Bacteroidota > Bacteroidia > Bacteroidales > Prolixibacteraceae > Draconibacterium > Draconibacterium luteum. Next base: position 132,854 of record NZ_QWGR01000001.1, read on the forward strand.
GACTTCTCGTCCGTTGGTTTTATGATAGCCGTAACCTGTCGCATTTGAAATGGATTGATCGTAGATTTGCGGTCCGTTAATTAAGTTAAAGTAGGTAACGTCGACGCCTAAGCGATTATCAAAGAAACGAAGATCGGCACCGTACTCAAACGATGAGTTAAACTGTGGTTGCAGATTGGGATCAATGAGCGTGCCCGATATCCATGCAGTTGGCATGTTCCGTCTTTTAGAAGTTCCCAGGGTATTAATTGCAGAATAAGCTCCCAGGTCGCCACCTACTTTTGCATAAGCTCCCCTCAACTTGAAAAAGCTGATTAAATCCGGCAAATCAACCATTTTATCAACGATGGCACTTACCGAAACAGAAGGATAGAAGAAGGCATCGTTTCCTTCGATTAAAGCAGAAGAACGGTCTCTGCGAAGTGTTGCATTTACAAAAAACAAGTCTTTAAATCCCAGGTCAACATAAGTATACAAACTGTTTACTGCCTTTTTTGACAGGTAACTTCCCGGCAGTACTTTTTCTGCACTATTCGACAAAGTATAAAGTCCCGGCACAACCATATTGGAAGTTCCTGCCGAAGAATTCCTGTAATGATCGTTTAAAACATTTCCTCCCAGTGAAGTATTTAGCTCTAGCTGATCATTGAAAAATTTATCGGCATAGTTAAACAGGAAATCGGTATTTTTTGTAACCGTTTTATAGTTATAAATAGCGTATCGACCTTCCCTGTCAGGAATACCATAATCGTAGAACGAAAATGGGTCACGGCTCTCACGAATCAGGTTATCATCGTGAATGTGATGGCGAACAAACACATTCATCTTGTCGTTAATTTTGTAATTCAGTTTTGCAAAAGCAATTATATCAGAACGATCATAACTCCTTTTTCTCTCTTTAGCCCAAAACCAGGGATTATTGTATCTCCATTTTTCGGCAAAACGCTGTTCAATACCTTCTTTTCCTTCTTCCCAGTAATTTTTCATATCGTTGATATCCCAGTGCGCTCCACCCCAGATAGAGATAAGATAAATCGGGCTGGTGGGGCCGTATTCAGTTCTTGGGATGTTGGGAGTTTCCTGGGTATTGTACTGCAATGACGCTTCAACCTTGAATTTCTTTGATAGATTCAAATCACCGGCAATCCTTAGAGTATTAATATCCAATTTGCTTCCCGGTACAATTCCTTTTACTTTCCGGTAGGTATCCGATAAAATAACCGAACCATATTTCCCGGTATTTTTTACCGTTACATTGTAGGTTCCGGTAAAACCGGTCTGAAGAAAATCGTCGAGATTGTTTGTGTTTCGTGTTACCCATGGAGTCGGGATTCTTTCACCCGTCTCCGGATTAATGGGGCTGTCCCACTGAGGCAGTAAGCGGCCATCAAAACGTGGTCCCCAAATATCGTAGTCACTGTCGTTAATACCACCACCACGGCCATCGTAATACTCGTACTGACCACGCGATCCCGGGCCAAATTCGGTTTGTGCTCTTGGAATACGAATAAAAGAAGTTTGGAAAGTATTGGTACTGTTAAAGCTAACAGTCGTTTTTTCTTCTTGCTGAACACCTTTTTTCAAGGTAATCTGAATGGCTCCGTTAAGCCCGCGTGATCCATAGAGTGCCGCAGATACAGGCCCTTTCAACACACTTATGTTTTCGATATCATCGGAGTTAAAGTTCCATCCATCGGCACTTACCGGAACACCGTCAATTACAATCAGCGGTTGCTTGCCACGAAGATACACCTGAGGATCGCCAAAAAATTCGCTGGTATTTGCAACAATTACTCCCGCAATTTTCCCGGTAAGACTTTCAATAACCGTGGGAGCTTTGGCTTTTTGCAGCGATTCGCCCTTTACTTCCTGTACCGAGTAGCCAACTCGCTTTTTTAATTTCTTAATACCAAGGGCAGTAACTACTACTTCGTCAACACCAACAGAAGTTTCCTGCATTACCACATCCACTACACTTTGTCCGTCTACCGAAACTTCGAGTGTTTCCAATCCAATAAACGAAAACACCAGTGTCCCGTTTTCAGGAATACGAGACAAAGAGAATTCTCCGTCACTATTTGAGGTCGTGCCGTTGGTCGTTCCTTTCAAAACAATTGTAACTCCCGGAAGAGGCTGTCCGTTTTTGTCTGTTACAGTACCGGAAACTGATTTTTGCTGAACCGAATCTCCTTTGCCTTCCTTTTTCGAGAGTATTATCTGTTTATTGTTAAAGGTGTAGGTCACACCTTTGTCTTTAAACAATATGTCTAATACCTCTACTACTGATTTGTTTTTAATATCAAGTGTTACAATTTCGTTGAGATCCAATACTTTGTTGTTGTAAAACAAAAAGTATTCACTTTCTTTTTCAATAAGTTGCAGCACTTCTGACAGGGTTGTGTTTTCAACCTTAATGTTTAATTTACTGCCTTGTGCAAAATTGTCTAAAGCCAAAGATTGAAGGCTTGTCAAAACAATAAGAAAAATACTCAAGCGCATAATTTTAACGATTTTTTTGACACAGCTAAATAAATAACTGTGGTCCTTTAGGAACCATTTTTTTTTCATACTTTTGATTTTCTACTGGATTAATTATTTAATTATGATTAGTTCTAGCAAAGGATAGTGCGTCACCACTGTCCTTTGTTTTTTATTTAGCCCATATGCGTACCTCCCTGTTTTTTATGCTGGTTTTTGCAGCGGTAGAAAGTTCAATCATTTGCAATACTTCGCCCAATGTTTCATCCTGGATGGTTGCTGTGTATTTTATGTCCGAACCAATCAGCGAATCGTCCACTTCAATGTTACAATTATACCAGCGCCCTAACAACTTAACTACTTCCTTCAACGGCGCATCTCTGAAAATCAGGCGCCCGTCTTTCCACGAAGTTGATAGTTCTGTTTTAACATTTTCAACATATAATTTTCTGGATGTCTTATCAAGTACAGCCTGTTGCCCGGGAGCCAATTTCGTGACTACTCTTTCTTGTGAATCAAGCAGTGCGATACAACCTTCTTCGAGGGTGGTAATGATTTGACCGTCGTTAGTGTAATTGGATACATCAAACGAAGTACCCAATACTTTTACTTTCATTTGATTTACCTCTACCAGAAAAGCATGTCTTGGACTGTGCGAAACTTTAAAATACCCTTGTCCTGTGAGTTTTACATTTCGTTGTTTTTGTTGGGTCATAGCTATCGGATATTCGAGGCTACTTCCTGAATTCAGCCACACTTCGGTTTTGTCGGGCAAAGTAAAATGAACCCTTGATCCGGGATTTGCTTCAACCTTTTGCATGATCATTTCGGCCTGCTTGTTTTGAATATTGTCTTGGGCAAGCATGAACCCGGTGTAAACCAGCAAAGGGATAAATAAAATGGCAGCGATTCTGGTAATGGTTGTTTTCCAGCTGATTGTACGGGATCGTTCCGCTTGCTTTTTTAGCGTCTCTTCTTGTTGCATCAGAGTCCATAACTTTAGTTTCAGATGTTCGAGAGATGGTTCTGCTGATAAACCTGAAGTATCGAGGTTTTGCCAGTGTTCTGACATCAATTCATTGAGTTGTTTATCCTTGTAAGAAGAGCCTATGTGATTTCGTAGCTGCTCTTGTTCGCTTTCACTTAAAGTGTCTGTCAGCAATTTAGCGAGCAGCTCTTTTATGTTAGTTTTATCGATTGATTTCATTATGTAATTCTGCGTAATGTATAGGTATACACACGAAGACGAATCAACCCCTATTGTAGAATTAAAATTTTATAAGAAAATTTCGAAAAAGATAATTCCTGAGAAACCAAGCTTTAACAAATTCTGTCTGATATCAGCCAAGGCTGAGGTCATTTGATTTTCCACCGTTTTTACCGAAACATCCATTTTTTTCGCAATCTCAACATTTGAAAAATTTCTGTAACGGCTTAATATGAATATTTCTTTACGTCTGGGGGGGAGTTTGTCAATCGATTTTTTATAGGCCCTTTCCAATTCATTAAAATCCAACTCCTCATCCAGCAATACATTTTTCTCCAAATGGAGTTTGACATAATTCATGTAAACCTGCTGGTATTTTTCTTTACGGATGGTATTTAATATGGCATTTCGGGTAATGGTGAAAAGAAAAGATTCGAAGGATGTACCGGCAAGCAGCTCTTCTCTCGATTTCCAGATTTTCAAAAACACCTCCTGTACAATATCTTCAGCCTCTTGTTTGTTTTTTAGATAACCCATCGAAAAATGATAGATCTTCCGACTATAATTATCAAATAAAACCTGAAACGCAAATGGAGATCCCTTTTGTATTTGCTCTAAGAGGTCGTTCGTTTTATTTGGCTTTAGTTCCGGCAATTGGTTTAATTCTCAGTTTAGATAGCATACAAATTAAAGTAAAATTTGACAAATTGAGAAATATGCTCAACCTTCATTGTAAGATCTATTTTTGTTATGTCATTTATGGATTAGTCGGGCGATAACTGTTCAGTTTCATCCAACACAAAAGGCTTGAATACACTATAATTCGTTTAAAATTAATCAGAACCCATTGGTATTCTTTTGGGTGCATTGTTCTGGTAGAGCGCTCGTGTATCATGCGATTATTGAAATAAACCCTCGATGTAAAATTTTCCGGACAAGGTGATCTGTTGAGTCTGTTGTAAAACCATTCTTCTTGTAACTGAGCAATCTGTTTTCTTCTTAAATTTGAAGAATGACAAGCACTTACCAAAATTCAGCAGACGATTCCCAAGAGACAAATCAATCCTCAAAAAAGAAAGTTTGGTGCCTGATTTTGGCAGCGGGAGAATCAACGCGCATGAAGCAGCAAAAATTACTGATGCCCTGGAACGGGAAAACAGTTGTTGAGGCAACTGTAGAAAAGGCTTTGGCTTCAGATACTGATCAGGTGTTGGTGGTTACCGGCAGTCATCGTTCAGAAATTGAGTCGCTTTTAAAACCCTCCGGCGTTAAGATCGTAGTAAATGAAAGTTATCAGGATGGAATGCTTTCGTCGGTGCTTTGCGGAATAAAGACGATCCCTTCAGCGGTGGATGCTGTGTTGGTAATGCTGGGAGATCAACCGATGATTCAAACTTCGGTAATCAACAGGATCATTGAAATTTACCAAAAGGAAGGGGCGAAAATCATTCTCCCGGTTTGGGAGGAGAAGAGGGGACACCCGGTTTTATTTGATCTGCAATTTCGGGAAGAAATGTTCGGGCTAAAAGGAAATCCGGGATTGCGCGAATTGCTGCAACGATATCCGAATGATGTGAAAGAGCTGGAAGTCGATACTTCAGAGATCGTTGAAGATTTGGACACGCAGGAAGATTACCAAAAACTAAAAGATACATACTATGGCGGAAACGATTGAATTCAGGTTGAACGGTAAAAACATTGCTGTTGAACTCGATGCCTCCAAAACCTTACTGTGGGTGTTGCGTACGCATTTCAACCTCACGGGCACCAAGTACGGATGTGGAGAAGGTTATTGCGGTGCATGCACGGTTTTGATCGACGGTTCGGCAGTCCGGTCCTGTATCACCAGTCTGGGTGAAGTGGCCGGGAAAAGTGTTGTCACGATTGAAGGACTGGCTGATGGCGATAAACTACATCCGGTGCAGCAGGCCTTTGTCGACAACGATGCGCTTCAGTGCGGGTATTGCACCCCCGGAATGATCATGAATGCTGTCGGTCTGATCAACGACAATCCAAATCCAACCCATGAGGATATCATCTGGGGAATGGAAAACAATCTTTGTCGATGTGGTGCTCACAATCGCATAATTGAGGCTATTGAAACGGCGGCTGCCGGGATGCGCAACAAAAAGTAATACCCGAATTTAAAATCAGAAAAGATGGATGAGTTCAACGATTATAAAGACTATTTGAAAAGTCACAGTTCCTTTCCGGGAATCAAACGCCGCGATTTTTTCCGTTTAATGGGAGGCGGCATTTATATTTTCTTCCGGGCAGGAAGTGCGATGGAAATTATGGCTGCCGAAGCAGATCAAAACCGTCTTCCCAACGATTTAAATGCCTTTCTTCAGATCCATGAAGACGGAACGGTTACCTGTTTCACCGGAAAGATTGAAATGGGGCAGGGCGTGGTAACCGGTTTGGCACAGATGCTGGCCGATGAGTTGGATGTGGCTTTTGAAAAGGTACAAATGGTAATGGGCGATACCGATCTGTGTCCGTGGGATATGGGAACTTTCGGCTCTTTGTCCACCCGCGCTTTCGGCCCATATTTGCGTGCTGCAGCGGCTGAGGCCAGAATGGTTCTTCTGATTCTGGCATCGGAAGTGCTTGGCGTTCCCCTTGAGGATTTGGACGTGAAAGAAGGCGTGGTATTCAATAAAAACGATAAAAAGAAGAAGGTTACTTATGCTCAGTTAACAGAAGGAAAAAAGATCGAACGTTTTTTGTCGGAGAAACCCGAGGTAAAAGATTATTCGGAGTTCCGGATCATGGGGCAGCCCAAGTTTCGGGTCGATAGCGTTGAAAAGGTAACGGGAAAAGCCAAATATTCCGGAGATATTCGCCTCCCGGGAATGGTTTATGCGCGTATCCTTCGTCCACCGTCGCATGCGTCGAAGCTGGTTTCCGTTGATACTTCGGAAGCTGAAAAAGTGGAGGGCATTCAAATTGTAAAGGACGACGATTTGGTGGCAGCCTTGCACGAAGATCCGGAAATGGCCGACAAAGCACGGCGTTTGTTTAAAGCCGAATTTGCAGGCGATGAAAAGCCGGTCAGCAACGAAAATGTCTTTGCTTATTTGAGTGAAAACGCACCCGAAGGCAATACAAATATCAACGAAGGGGATCTGGAAACCGGGAAAAAATCATCTGAAGATATATTTGAAAACGAATTTTACGATGGGTATGTGGCGCATTTGCCAATGGAACCGCATACGGCAATGGCTTTTCTTGAAGACGGAAAAATGACGGTTTGGGCAGGAACGCAAACACCTTTTTCGGCAAAAAGCAACATTGCCCGTGTTTTGGGTTTTGAGGAAGAAAATGTGCGGGTAAAACCTCCGTATCTGGGAGGTGGTTTTGGCGGAAAATCGGCGCACCAACAGGCGGTTGAGGCAGCGCGGCTGGCAAAAATAACCGGAAAGCCTGTGATGGTCGACTGGAACCGTCAGGAAGAATTTTTCTTTGATGAATTCCGGCCGGCAGCGATTGTTAAAATCGACTCGGGGGTGGATGATAAAGGGAAAATCGTGTTTTGGGACTACCATGTTTATTATGCCGGAGACCGCGGTGCGGAAACTATGTACAATGTCCCGCACCAAAAACGAACCGTTTACGGACGCGGCTGGCGGGCACCGGGTATTCATCCGTTTCCTACCGGAGCCTGGCGTGGACCCGGAAACAGCACCAATACTTTTGCGCGCGAAGTTCAGATTGACATCATGGCGGCCAAAGCCGGGATCGATCCGGTGGAGTTCCGACTAAAAAATCTGACAGACCAACGGGCAATCGATGTGTTGACAGAGGTGGCAAAAATGGCCGACTGGAAACCAGCGAAATCACCCAGCAAGCGTGGTTATGGAGTAGCGATTGGTTCGGATGCCGGTACTTACGTTGCTCACATTGCCAAAGTAGATGTGGATACCAAAACAGGTGAGGTAAAAGTGCTGAAAGTTTGGTGTGCCCAGGAAATGGGTTTTTGTGTAAACCCACAGGGAGCGACCATTCAAATGGAAGGTTGCATAAACATGGGATTGGGTTATGCACTCAAAGAAGTCGTTGAATTTGAAGGGGGCCAAGTAAAAACTTCCAATTTTGATACCTACGAAATCCCGCGTTTTTCGTGGATTCCGGAAATTGAAACCAAGATTCTGGATCGCAATGCACCGCCGCAGGGTGGAGGCGAGCCTGCCATTGTGTGCATGGGAGCTGTGATTAACAACGCCATTTATGATTTAACCGGTGCGCGCTTGTTCGAAATGGCAATGACACCCCAAAGGATTTTGGAAGCACTAAAAAATGTATGAAATAAGAAAGGCTGTCATCGACAGCCTTTTATTTTTTAATACAATGCGTGGTCATTTTTTAAATCCTCGCCGTTCCAAATCCGAATGTTGGTCCAGGGCGCATCAGCGTCTTTCCAGAATTCATCATCCGTTGCGAGTCCTAATGGAAGCAAGCCTGTTGAGCACAAATACAAACTTCCGGTAGAGATGTAATATTCACCCATCGAATTTTGATGCCCGCACAAGCCAATCTGTAACCATCCATTTTTGTCAAATGTCCCCGGGGCGCTCATCAAACGTTGCATAACGGCTGTTAATGCACATCGTACCTGGGCGGGCTTAACAATTTCGGGAAGTCTTTTCTGTAAGCTTGCCTGGGCCAGATGTTGAAAGGCTCCCATCCGGTAAACCAGCGAGCGGCCAACGGCAGGGAAAGTACCTTCCGGGGAAATCAGTCGTTCCTGAATGGCAGCATAGCGCGTAAATCTTTTAGCAATTTCTTCGGTGGAGCGGTCGTCGAATTTCTTCTTTTCCTGCATTACCGTTACAATGTCCATCAACATGGGCTGAATAACGTAACTGTTGTAGTAGTCCCAGTGAAAATCAGGCCCATCTCCGTACATTCCGTCACCCAGGTACCATTCCTGGTGTTTTTTTACAGAAAAGTCGAGCCGCATAATGTCGAATGGCAAATCGTTTTTCAGAAAGAATGCTTCAATCATTCCGCTAAAAAGCAGCCAGTTGGAATAAAAAGGCTTTATGTCGCGAGTGACCACAAAGCATTTCACAACGTTCTTTTGGGAATCTTCAGAAAGTGCCTGCCACAACTGTTGAGGTGCCCGTAAAAAAGCATGTGCCAAGAATGCAGCATCTACGAGTATCTGCGGTTCCTTGTGATCAAAAAGATAATCGGGCGAAGTTTCATCGGTAATGTTGTGAATGGTTTTTAATGCCATCTCGCGGTACTTTTTTCTTAGCCCGGTTTCTGCGGCATCTCCCGAATTGCTTTCCAGCCAGGGCGCAATTCCGGCCAGTAATCTTCCCACAGCTTCCAGGTAAGTGGAGGGTTTTTCTTTAGCCCCGGTGGTTGTTTCAACCGGCATTGTAGCTTTTAGTTTGTTTTGGCTTCCGGCCTCCAGGACAGGCGCCGATATTTTATCGAGCAGCTGTACCCAGTATTCCCGGTGATTCTCCGGAAGTTTATTTTTTTTAGAGTCTGTTTGGCCCATCACCTGGTTCGACAGCACCACTCCGGCACCCACCACCGGTACCGTTTTTATGAAGTTTCTTCGATTTATCATGGTCGTTAAATATATTCAGCCACAAAAGTAAGAACAATAATAGAGAATTGCACGACTCTTTTTCTTTTGAAAAATAGATCTAAGGATGTTACAAAATGTGTTTGGTTTTGTTTTCATGGACGTATATTAGTAATGAGTTTTGTTTGTTCTACAAGAATGATTTTCTCAAATACGAATTATCCATTTTTGTACTTACGGTTGAAGGTTTTCTGCTTTGCACGGCAAATAATATTTAAGGATAATGTTTTTTGTTTAAGGTCTTGTATTTTTAGTATTTATGAGAAGCTTTTTCTGTGATATTCTGTTCGTCGATAAAAGGAGTGAAGGTGTTTACATCTGAAAAAAATCTGCATTTGTTCAATACGAATTTTTATCTTGTAGCCCAAATTTATTTGAACCTGACGATTATGATTCAGGAAAAGGAACTAAATACTGAACTTCTAAATCAGATAAAACGGGGAGATGAAAATGCATTTCGCATTGTCTTTAATTCCTTCTTTCCCCGCTTACTTGCTTTTTCTGTGGAATATGTCAATGACCGGGAAATGGCTAAAAACCTGGTACAGGAATCGTTTTTGAAGCTTTGGGAAAACAGGGAAAACTTAAAAGCGGACTCTGATCTAAAAGCTTTTCTTTTTCAGGTGTTAAGAAACAAGTCGCTGAATTACCTAAAGGCTGTTAAGGTAAAACAAAAATATGAAGAGCACTTGAAATACCGTTATAACGAGTTGATCTTGAATTACGAGGCTTTGTGTCAGCTTGATTTCGATGTGCTTACGTTTAATGAGTTAAAAGGTATTATTGAAAGCACCATAGAGGAACTTCCTCCGCAATGTAAACGTATTTTTGAGCTAAGCCGCTACGATATGTTAAAAAACAAGGAAATTGCTGAGAAGCTGGGAATCTCGGTGAAAGCCGTGGAGGGGCATATGTCGAAAGCCCTGAAGCAATTTCGGAAAAGGTTAAAAGAGCATTTTCCGTCTGACTTCTTTGCTGTTTTGTTGTCAATAATTTAAATCGGTATTAACCATCCAGCTTTTTTTCTGAATTTTTTTGTTTTCCCACCTAGGGTAAAACAAACGTTTGTTGTTACACTAATAGAACCGATAAAATGGATCAGGAAAAAATCATACAATATGCTCTGGGGAACATCAGTGATGTGGCGGAGAAGAATGAAATCTCGCAATACCTGATGGAGAACAAGGAGGCCCGGGAATTTTACAAATCGATAAAAAATACCTGGTCGTTAACCAAAGGTGGTGACGAAGGTGACGGTTTGGATGCAGAATACAAAAAGCTTTCAAGACAGATGGGTAAACCCCGGTACCAGCTATTTCTGAGTGTTATGAAATACGCTGCTGTGCTGGTTTTTGCCGTAGCTATCTCGTATTCGTTGCTAAATTATTTGAGCCGGACCAAAACGCAGCCCATGAACGAAGTAATATGTCCGGCCGGTCAGATTGCCGAGGTGGTGTTGTCTGACGGGACACATGTTTGGTTGAATGCCGAATCGCGCATTCGTTATTCTGCTGCTTTTAACGGGGAAAACCGTAGCGTGGAGTTATGCGGAGAAGCATTTTTTGACGTCGCGAAAGATCCTGAAAATCCTTTCCTGGTAGAGTTTAATGATATGCAGGTAAAGGTAACGGGCACCAGTTTTAATATCAGTGCTTATCCCGAAAACGATTTCTCGGAAACCATCCTGGTAGAAGGGAAAATAGAATTGCTTAACCAGCAGGGGAAAAGGATTATTGAACTAAAACCGGGAGAAATGGCCAGCTATGATCTGACCGAGAAAAAGGTATACCTCTCGAACGTGGACACGCGTTTCTATTCTTCATGGAAAGAAGGCAGAATTAGCTTTTATAACGAAAGGCTGGAGCCTATTATCGCTAAGTTGGAACGTTGGTACAACGTGGAATTTGTTTTTAAAGACGAGGAAATAAAAAATTACCGGTTTACAGGTACAATTTTGAAAAATAAGCCTTTGTACCAGGTGCTGGAAATTATAAAGCTGTCATCTCCGATTAAGTTCCAGGTAATTCAAAAAAGCGAAGATAAAAACGAAATAATATTGTCGAAAGAAAACTAAATACCTATGCAAAATTAAGTAAACCAAAACAACGAACCGATATTACGCTAATAATACCGGTTCTGTCAAAATCCTGGGAAGCGCCAACTTCCGTAGGATGTTTAAAAACAATTCCAAAAGGAATCATTAATAATTATTAAACATGCCAAAAGTATGAAAAAAAAACGAGAGAGTTATGCCCTGTTTATTGGGTGTAGCAGAATGATTAAAGTTATGAAACTAACGATCTTATTACTCCTGATGGGTGTGGTAGCGGTGAGTGCCAAAAGTTACTCCCAGGCAACAAAAGTTTGTATCGATGTCAGAAACGTGACATTAGCTGAGTTGTTTGAGGAAATTGAAGCTCAAAGTGACTTTTATTTCTTCTATAAAAACGATGAAGTTGCCAATATTAAAAGGATTGACCTAAAGGTAAAAAGCGAGACAATTGAGAAAATACTGGATGATCTTCTGGAAGGAAGTGATTTAAAATATAAAGTTGTTGATCGCTATATTGTTATTAGCCCGGGCTCTAAAAAATTGGCAGACCAAAGGTATACAGATGCCGGGCAAAAATCTGTCTCGGGTAAGGTAACCGGCGAGGATGGGCAGCCCTTACCTGGTGTAACTGTCGTGGTAAAAGGAACCAAGCAGGGAACAGTAACAGATGCTGATGGGTACTATTCCTTACCAGATATTCCTGAAAACACTAGACTTCAATTTTCTTTTGTTGGGATGAAAGCACAAGAAGTTGAAGTGGGTAGCCGAACTACTCTAAATATTGTCCTGATTGCCGATGCAATTGGTGTTGATGAGGTGGTAGTAACTGCATTGGGAATCAAGCGTGAAAAGAAAGCTTTGGGATATGCCATGCAAGAAATCAAAACAAAAGGTTTTACAGAAATCCGTTCGGAGAGTGTAGCCAACATGTTACAAGGGAAAGTAGCCGGCGTACAGATTAATCAATCAGGAACTGGCATGGGGGGATCGACCCGTATAATTATGAGAGGATTAAACTCGTTAAGCGGAAACAACCAGCCCTTATGGGTAATCGATGGTCTTCCGATCAGTGACAATTCTGCCGGAACTGCAAACCAATGGGGAAATATTGATTACTCCGGATCTGCTTCTGAGATTAACCCGGAAGACATTGAAAGCATTTCAGTATTAAAAGGAGCCAATGCTGCTGCGTTATATGGTAGCCGCGCACAAAATGGAGCAATTCTGGTTGTTACCAAAAAAGGGAAAAAGAATCAAGGTATCTCTTTTGAATACAATGGAAATGTTAATGTTACCACTCCTTATCAGGCGTATAAATTTCAAAACGAATATGGGCAAGGTTCAAACGGTGAATTTTCAATAGATGCGAAAGGTAGTTGGGGCCCCCGAATGACCGGACAAGAAATTCCTAACTGGAGAAATGAGATTTATGGAGATGCATCTTATCTCCCTTATGCAATGCGTCCTCAAGGCAATCAGATGCTGGATTTCTATCAAACAGGGTTCACGTATAATAATATGCTTGCGGTATCTGGTGGTAGTGAAACTTTATTCGGACGTCTGTCTTATTCTGATTCCCGCAATGAAGGCATTACTCCAACCCATTCCTTGACACGTCAATATTTTGATGGAAGCATGAACTTTGCCAATAAATGGGTCAATATTGGGGGTAAAATAAGTTACATCCGTCAAAAAGGGGAAAATCGCCCGGATCAGGGAGAGTACGGCATCGCAAATCAATTTATAAAAATGCCCAGAAATATTCGCATAGAGGATTTGAGAAACCCGGAAGGCATGAACGGTACCCCGGTAAATTGGTCTGGTAATAGTAATGAGTACATCAACCCGTTTGCATATTTCTATAATGGGAATGGCAATGAGGATATGAAGAATCGTGTCATCGGTCAAATGAATGCAAGTATTACGTTTACAGAGTGGTTGAGATTAAGCGCGAAAATAGGCATTGACTGGAACAACATGAACCGGAAAATTATGATGCCTTTTTCCTATAACACCGGAGCCGGACAATATTCAAATAATACAAATACTTATCAGGAAACGAATTCAGACGTGATTTTGAATTTCAATAAAACATTTAAAGATTTTTCAGTATTGGCCAACTTTGGAGCTGCTTTTCGGAATGAACAAGGGCAATCTTTATCGGCTCAAGCCGGGCGCTTAACAATTCCTGGACTGGTTGCACTTTCGAACGGAAATAAAAAAGATCCATATGAAGGTTTTTATGAAAAAGAAGTTCATTCCGTTTTAGGGAATGCGCAGTTTGGCTATAAGAGTATGCTTTATTTGGATTTTTCTGCCAGAAATGACTGGTCGTCTACTCTTCCCAAAGATAATTGGTCATATTTTTATCCTTCAGTTAGTTTAAGTGGTGTCGTCTCTGAAATGCTTGATTTGCCGGAAGCATTCTCGTTTATGAAATTAAGAGGATCCTGGGCTAAAGTAGGTAATGATACCAGTCCATATCGTTTGCATTCAGTTTATGGTGTATTTACCGTAATGACACCGGTGTTAGGGTCAGCCGCTCCTAATAGTTTCCCTTTATCTACTTTAAAACCTGAATCAACGCAATCGTATGAGGTGGGTACGGACATTAGAATGTTTGATAGTCGGGTAGGACTTGATTTTACTTACTATAAATCGAATACATCAGATCAAATCTTAAGTGTACCGGTTACTGAATCGTCAGGTTATAGAAGTAAATTAATCAATGCCGGAAAAATGAGCAGTGAAGGAGTAGAACTTATGTTAAGTTTTGTTCCTGTTCAAACAGAAGATTGGGAATGGTCGTTGAATTTCAATTGGGGAACGAACTCTTCCAAATGTATTGAACTGGACCCAACCGTTAAAAGATGGGGGATTGGAGGCGTTCGCATTGGAGGTGTTTATGTCAGTGAAGGTGGAAAATTTGGTGATATTGTTGGTAAGGCCTATGTACGCGACGAACAAGGGAATGTAATAATTAATAATAATGGTTTGCCTGTGTTTGAAAGCGATCAGGTGGTAGGTAATATGATGGCTGACTGGACTGGAGCTGTAACTTCGGATCTGCGATGGAAAAACCTTTCGTTCAAAATGTTGATTGACATGAGACAAGGCGGTGATATCGTTTCAGTAACAGATGCCTATGCTTCTGCTCTGGGGAATTCTGAACGAACGCTTGCTTACCGAGATGGTGGAATGATTATCAAGGGGGTTAATATCGATACCGGAGCGGCAAATAATGTGACAATTACCGCACAACAATTTTATGAAACAGTAGGAGGCCCGGAAGGAGTAGCCGAAGAATTTGTTTATGACGGTTCATTTATAAAAATGAGAGAAATGTCGTTGGGGTATAAGCTCCCTCACACATTGATAAGTAAAACGCCTTTTACTAGTGTAAAACTTTCTTTAGTCGGGCGAGATTTATTCTTTTTCAAGAAAAACACACCTAATAATCCGGAAGGTGCTTTCTCGCGCAGTGATTATGCACAAGCTTTTGAAATTTCAGCAATGCCTCCAACAAGAAGCTTCGGATTTAATTTAAATGTAAATTTTTAGCACGGTGAAAAAATGAAAAACGTATTAAAAAAAATAACGCTGTTGGCATTATCTATTGCAATCTTATTCGGTTGTACAGATGATTTTGAGGATATGAATAAAAATCCTTTGGCAACGACCACATTAAGCCCTGAATTAGTTTTTCCTTATGTTACATGGAAAGCTACTAACATCAACTGGGAAACCTATCAGTTAGGAGATAATCTCGGGGCTAACTTGTGGGCTCAGTACCTGGCAAATACTTCCACCGGTTTTACAACAGATAGATATATGTATACGGATGGATTTGTAAATCCAGGGCTGTGGTCTCCTCATTTTTTAGATGTGGTAAAGAATAAAAAAGTAGTTGAAGCAGACATTGAGAATTATCCCCATTCGGTATATACTTACCAGCTACTACGTATTATGACGGCATATTCTACCGCCAAGGTAACAGATCTTTTCGGGGATATACCTTATTTTGAAGCCGGAACCGGAGTTCAAAAACCCAAATACGATAGTCAAAAGGATATCTATTATGATTTATTTAAAGAATTGACCGAGAGCGCACAGATTTTATCCAGTGGGCTGCAAGGACAAAAAGACTTTAAAAGTGCTGATTTTATTTACAATGGAGACATCCAGAAATGGGTTAAATTTGCCAACTCGCTTCGTCTTCGTTTAGCCATTCATATTTCTTTTGTTGACCCGGGGAAAGCCAAACAGGAAGGAGAAGCAGCTCTTGCTGCAGGAGTAATGGGATCGAACAATGAATCTGCAACAATCTATACAAACAATGCCGATTGGAATAGTCTAGGCTATCCTTTGATTACAATTAGTCACTGGAATGAATTTCGAGTAAGTAAAACCTTGGTTGATCTCTTGGAAAAGAGTGGAACTGTAGCAGATCCTCGTTTGCCATTATACATTGGTAAAACCAAAAATTTTGTAACAAAGGGGGAAGGGCCGGCATATAAAGGTATGGCAAATGGTCTTCCTGCTGATCAGTTCACAACAGCAGGTAATACTTTAAATGAAATTTCAAATGTTCACGGCTTAATGTTCTTACCCGATTGGAATTTAAATGGTATAGATCAGTCAGGGGTTTGGATCACAAAACGTTATCCGGTTATGCTTTATTCTGAGGTTTGCTTCTTAAAAGCAGAAGCAGCTTTATTAGGATGGAATGGAGCAGGTGATGCAAAAACAAACTATGAAGAAGGGATCAGGTCTTCTTTTGCTTATTCTCGAGAAGGTATAGCTACCGATGTTCTTGACCTTACTCAAGATGAAACATATATAACTACCGGAGCAGTAGCATGGAGTGCCGCGGCAGATTACGAAACTAAGTTAAAACAGATTATCACGCAAAAATACATTGCGTTATTCCCGAATGGAAATGAAGCCTGGACTGAATACCGCAGAACAGGTTATCCTGTTTTTAATGCAATCGTTCGTTCTGATGATCCGGATTTGAAGCCAGGTGAAATCATAAAAAAGATTAGATACACCGATAGTGAAAGACGTAATAATCCGGAAAATGCCTCCGATCCTTCATTAAATGGAGGTAAGGGCGACGGTCAGAATGTTCGTGTTTGGTGGGATACAAATCGTTCTAAATAAAATAAAATGAAAAACATTCGAATGTATATTTTGGCATGCACAGTATTGTTAGGTGCATGCCAGCACTCATTAAAAGATAATTCCTCAGTAAAACCGAAAAATACGGCTTTAAGTCAGGAAATATTCGAGCCCGAAAAGCAAGGTTATTCTTTAGTTTGGGAAGATCAGTTTGATGGAACTGTTTTGGATACAACGAAGTGGAAAATACGAGGAACCGGCCCTCGCCGCATTGGATACAATGATCCATCAATGGTTAGTGTTTCTAATGGAAATCTAAATTTGATGTATGACATCAAAAAAGATAGCATCATGGGAAGTGCTGTAGGTACTCAGGAAACATTTATGAGCAAATATGGATATTATGAATGTAGAGCTGCTTTGCAAAAAGGCATTGGGCCATGGGCTGCTTTTTGGTTTCAATCTCCGGGTATTTCCGACGGAGAAGATCCTGCCGTGTATGGAACCGAGATTGATATCTTTGAATATTTTAAAGGATTAGGAAAAGATAAGCTTACCCATTGCCTGCATTGGGCTTATGGTCCAAACCAGAAGTCTTCGGGGGCGATGGTGAGTGAGTTGGAAGGTTTATCGGAAGGCTTTCATACTTTTGCGTTGGAGTGGACCCCGGAGAAATATTCATTTTTTATCGACGGCTTAAAATACCATGAACAAACCGTAGGCCTTTCTCACACCAAAGAATATATGATTTTGAGCATGGAGATTCCTTCATTTTTGGAAGGAATTAAAAACGCCTGTGCTCCGGATACTTTTAAGGTGGACTATGTTAAGGTCTATCAAAAAAAATGATACAACGGAATAGCCATGAATACTAAAGCCCACGCAAAACGGGAATGTATGAATGGCTATTCCATTCTGTTGAAGTTTAATTTAAAAAATGGAGTTGATACGAAATTTATAGAAACGCCGGATTAAAATTTTATACGAATGAGACATTTGTTTTTATTGCTTGCCATAGTTATTTCAATAATGTTTGTATACACAGGAGAAGCACAACCATTAGTAAAGGGATACAAACAAACCGACATCAATGATTTGGTGTTAATTTATCAGGGAGGAGTGCACCGAATGGATTGGACCAGCGATCAGTTCTTGCCTTATGTAGTTCATCAGGATTTAAACGGGAGAAAAGATTGGTTGTTCGATGGATTCCTTTTTCTGGAATTTAAAGACGGAAAGGGACGCTGTTATGTTTCCCGCTATGAAAAAGATGGCGCTCGCAAGCAAGAGTGGTCGTGGTTGTTGGATCGCTTGTTCGAGTCGGGAAAAGCTTTACCTGCCTTGAATGAATGTATTGCCTCTCAGGCCGAACAACTGGGAAAGCCGAATTTCCGGCATAAAGTAGTGATTGGCATACCCGATCCGATTCCCGGCCAGAAAGACTGGGGTACGCTCAATGGAAGAGTCCTGGACTTTGCAAATGAAATCGATAAATACGACGCCTGTCAATGGTATATCGACGAACTCATCAAACGCTTTAAAGCGGCTGGATTGGATTATTTAGATCTTGCCGGGTTCTATTGGGTATCAGAAGATATTGTAACAAGCAAAGCATTAACGGTCCCTATTGGTGATTATATCCGGGCAAAAGATTATAAATTTTATTGGATTCCTTACTGGAATGCAATGGGTTACAACGACTGGAAAGCGCTGGGTTTTGACGTAGCTTATGCACAGCCCAATCACTTTTTTGAAGCCTCCATCACCGACGAGCGCATAGATAAAACTTGTCGGTTAGCTTATACCCATAACTTAGGATTAGAAATAGAGTTCGACGACCGGGCATTATCTGACCACAAATCTTCATTTTATACACGCCTGGAAACTTATTTAGATCGTTTCGAAAAAAACAACGTGTTTAAAGAATCTGCGATTGCTTATTATGAGGGGGGCGGGGCTATTTTGTCTTTCTCTAAATCGAAAAATCCTAAGGATCAGCGATTGATGGATCGTTTGGCTTCCTTAATACAAACCCGCCGGCTTCCAAAACAACAAATTGGCTCTTTCCCGGTCGTCGGCTTAGACTCGACTATCTGGAAAATAGACAAGGAGAATACAACGAAGATTACAACAAAAGGACAGATAGAAAAGAAATACGGGCGCATTGAACTTGAGCTTAAAATGCCTGAAACAAAGGCGAAAGTGTTCGTGCGTTTGCGTCCGGTAGAGTCGTCAACAACATATCCGGATGAAGAAATTACTCTATTATCATATCATTCAAGTGATCCTGAACGAATACATGGAGGCATTTTTACTGAGGCTTTAAATTGGAACACCGGCAACAAAAAGGGGACTTCGATTGAAGTTAATGCCTTATCAAATACCTATCATACCTTTACGTGTGATTGGTCAGCTTCTTCTATCCAACTTTTTGTGGATGGAGTCCCTTTCTTTGCTTTTGATAATGACTTTGGAACAGATGTTACATATTGGCCTTTTGACAAAGCTTATTACCTGGAAATAGAGATGATAACACCTGAAAGTTCATGTAGTTCTTTATTGGATGTAAAGTCTGTTTCGTTTTAGAAATTGGGAATTTGTTATTTCATAAATCTTTAAGGACAACCAATATTACAGTTAATTGTGACGGTTACTTTTGATACTTACCGCGAACAACAACTAAACTGGTTAAAGCAGGAAGTTAACAGCGAAGAATTTCGGTGTGCCGCAGCAAAAATTGTTGTTATTCACATGCCAATAATCAAAGACAAAAATAATTGGTATGGAATGGCTCAGCTGGCTCAACACTATGGCCCCGTACTGCATAATGCAGGGATTGATTTAATGATTTGCAGGCACATGCATAATAATCTGTGGATTGGTACTGAAAAATCAGGCTTTAATTATCCTGTTATAGTTTGTTCAAACGAAGATTTTATGGAAGTAAAATTGGATTCAAGAAGGTTAAACTTTAAAATTAGAGGGAAGGAGAGCCAACTTGTTTATTATCAAAGTATGGTACTTGAATAAATTAGAACATTATATAACACAGGCAATTAACCCTTGATTCGCATGTTGTATTTTTCAAGCTTAACCCAATATTGACAGAAAAAATAAACGAATGTTATAAAATGAATCGAAAGAATTTTTTAAAAACATTAGACGCGAAGACCCTGCCCGGTAACGGTTTATTGCAGGAAGTACAGGCGGCTGCAGAAAAAACAACAACAATGAAGTCCATTGAGGGCTCCTGGTTTGAGTTTCAGCACCACAGTGCTGATGAGGGGAAATACTGGAATCTTACATTGGAGAAATTTACGGCTGAACAATGGGATGCCAAAGTAAAAGAAATAGCAGAGGCCGGGTTTCGCTACCTGGTATTGATGAATGTGGCCATTTATGGTAAAAGTTTTTACCCTACTTCTTTGCTCCCAAAACACGAAATGGCTTGTGAAGACCCTTTGGAGGTGGTACTTACGGCAGCCGATAAGTATGGTATTCGCTTCTTTGTCAGCAATGGCTTTTTCGGCGATTGGCGAAATCCGTCATTGTTGATGAAAGATCCGGAAGTAAATAAGTTGCGTATGAAAGCGATGAATGAAACTGCTGAGAAATACGGACATCACAAAAGCTTTTACGGTTGGTACTATCCCAATGAAACCGGAATTATTGGGCATTATGATGATTTCTTCATCGATTATGTAAACCAATCTTCAGCAGAAGCTGCCAGGTTACTGCCAAATGCCAAAACGTTGATTGCTCCTTACGGAACCAGACATGTTGCTTTTGATGATAAGTATGTGCATCAGTTGGAGCAGCTAGATGTCGATTTTATAGCCTACCAGGATGAAATTGGGGTGGAGAAGACCCAGGTTGAAGAAAGTGCTGGCTTCTTTGAAAATCTGTATAAACTTCATAAGAAAGCAGCCAAGTCCCGTCTTTGGGCAGATGTCGAAGTTTTTCGTTTTGAAGGAAAGGTATACCACAGCGCCTTGTTACCAGCTCCTGCCGAACGCGTTATTCAACAGCTTGAGGCTGTGTCGCCTTATGTCGAAAAAATCCTGATCTACCAGTATACAGGAATGATCAACAAGACTGAAGGACCGACATTTGCAGGACATCCTGATTCGTTGGATTTATACGAAAAGCTCGCAAAATGTAAGGCACTAAAGTAAATAGTTTCAAATAAATTTCAACCTTAAAACTTGTCTGCTTCTGCTAGTGAACTTACCAGAGGCGATCAACCGTTGGGTGTATCTGTTTGATCCGGCAAAAATATTTGGTATGCTGCAGGCCATGTATTACCTACGTACACGCCTTCTCTCGGGCTGTGCACCAACATGCACACTGAAGGAAGTTGCTGGATGGTAAGTCAGAACCTGATCGAAATAGTCGCATTAAGTGTATTGTATTTTTCCCATCAAGCTATCAGGCAGCAATAAATCGTTTTTAGTTACTGCGAAGAAGCAAAACAATTAGACCGAATAGCAGATCGCCTTTCTTTTTTTATTTAAGAATAGGAGACAGAGCAGAAGTGCGGTTAGGGAAATTTCCAAGCAATTCGGTATTTTGTTCTTCGGGAATGAGGCCGGGAAGGAATCCGAAGTGGGTGAAAAAATATTAGCTTTTAGTTGACCGACTAACTGAACAGACAGCCACCTAAATAAAAAAGAACCATCTCCAACACGAATTTGCAGAAAAGGTTAATAAAATATTTTATTAAATACTTTTTTCGGCATAAAAATATTTAGTTTTGACATTCTTTCTCAGAAATAAGTAATTGTTCAGCAAGCTGAAAACATTTTTGACAGAATAGATAAAGATTTGTATTACGATGAACCGGAAGAATTTTTTAAGAACATTAGGAACAATGGCGGTGGCCAGCCCTTTTTTATTGCAGGAAATACAAGCGGCTGCAAAGAAAAAAACAACGATGAAACCCATTGAGGGTTCCTGGTTTGAATTTCAGCACCACAGTACCGCCGAGGGGAAATACTGGAACCCCACTTTGGAGAAATTTACGGCTGAACAGTGGGATGCCAAAGTAAAAGAAATAGCAGATGCTGGATTGCGTTACCTGGTATTGTTGGATGTAGCTATTTACGATAAAAGTTTTTACCCTACTTCGTTGTTGCCAAAGCACGAAATGGGGTGCGAAGATCCTTTGGAAGTGGTACTTACTGCGGCCGATAAGTATGGCATCCGCTTTTTTGTCAGCAATGGCTTTTTCGGAGAGTGGAGAAATCCTGCCATGTTGATGAAAGATCCGGAAGTGAATAAGTTGCGCGTGAAAGCAATGAATGAAATTGCCGAAAAATACGGGCACCACAAAAGCTTTTACGGCTGGTATTATCCGAACGAAACCGGAATTAGCGGGCATTACGATGACTTCTTTATCAATTATGTGAACCAGTCGTCGAAAGAAGCCGCGAGATTAATGCCAAAAGCCAAAACTTTGATTGCTCCTTACGGAACCAGAAATGTTGCGTTTGATGATCAATATGTTCGTCAGTTGGAGCAGCTGGATGTCGATTTTATAGCCTATCAGGATGAAATTGGGGTGGAGAAAACCCGGGTTGAAGAAAGTGCCGGTTTCTTTGAAAACCTCTATAAACTTCATAAAAAAGCAGCCAAGTCCCGTCTTTGGGCAGATGTCGAAGTTTTTCGTTTTGAGGGAAAGGTCTACCACAGCGCCTTGTTGCCAGCTCCTGCCGAGCGGGTTATTCAACAGCTGGAGGCTGTGTCGCCCTACGTAGAGAAAATCCTAATCTACCAGTATACCGGAATGATCAACCAGGCGGAAGGTCCGACTTTTGCCGGGCATCCCGATTCGCTGGACTTGTACGAAAAACTTGCAAAAGGCAAAGCGCTAAAGTAAACCGTTACAAATAGATTTTCAACCTTAAACTTTGCCTGCTTTTGTCAGGGAATTCATCCTGATCAGGCAAAAATAAAATGAACTAAATCAAAAAAATCGAAACAATGAATGTAAAAATGAATCAAGGTGCCCACCAGGATAATCCATCGGGAAATAAAGTTCTGCTTGGGTTAACCTGTTTTGTGGCATCTTTGGGAGGTGTACTGTTTGGCTTCGACACTGCCGTAATTTCGGGAACCTTCGGTATGGTGGAAACCCAATTCGGCTTATCCAAATTAATGGTTGGCTGGTTTGGAAGTTCGGCCCTGATTGGCGCAATTGTGGGAGCCTTTGTTGCCGGCAGTTTAAGCGACCGCTACGGGCGAAAACCTATTTTGATTTTGGCGGCCTTTCTTTTCTTTGTGTCGGCCTTGTTTTCCTCCATTCCTCCCAACTTTACCTTGTTAATTGTTGCCCGTCTTGTTGGCGGTCTTGGCGTCGGAATGGCCTCTGTTCTTTCGCCCATGTACATATCGGAGTTTGCTCCGGCAAAAATTCGCGGACGTTTGGTTGCACTGTATCAATTGTCGATAGTGATCGGAATTTTGCTGGCCTATTTTTCAAACTGGGCCTTGTTGCGTTATGCCACTTCACCTGATAATATTTTTACCGCCGGTATTTTAGGAAAAGTATTCAATACCGAGATTTGGCGGGGAATGTTTGCAGCCGAAATGATTCCCTGCGGATTGTTTATCCTCTTGTTGTTTTTTGTTCCGGAAAGTCCACGTTGGTTGATTGACAAGGGATTTGTTGAGAAAGGCATGGCTTTGCTTCGGCGGATCAATGGCGAATTGGACGAGAAACTTCTTCGTCCTGCCGATGAAGCCGGTAAAAAGAAAGCAGGCTTGGGCGAGCTTTTGAAGCCCGGTATGCGGCGCGCACTGGCAGTGGGAATCGGCCTTTCGGTTTTTGGGCAGTTTACAGGGGTGAATATTGTTATTTATTACGGTCCAACCATCTTGGAAGGCGCTGGTTTTGCCCTGAACAATGCAGTTCAGTTTCAGGTATTGATCGGTATTATCAACCTGATTTTTACGGTTATTGCCCTGACAAAAATTGATAGCTGGGGGCGTCGCCCTTTACTGATTGGGGGAATGGCAGCCGTTTTTGTTTCGCTGTGCGCAATAGGAACCTTGTTTGTGACCGACATCGCTTCGGGCATCTGGACGGTTGTACTGCTTTGTATATACATTGGCAGTTTGGCCTTGTCAATCAATGCAGTTATTTGGGTTTTAATCGGTGAGATCTACCCGACTCATATCCGGGGCAGGGCAATGTCGCTGGCAACTTTTGCCAACTGGGGAACCAATTTTGCCGCAGCATTTCTTTTTCCGTGGTACGTTGCGAGCGTAGGCATGGGGGCCGGATTTTTTACGTTTGCGGCTTTTTGTTTTGTCGGGACCATCTTCTTTTACAAGCTGATTCCTGAAACAAAAGGAAAAACACTGGAAGAAATTGAGCAATACTGGAAAAAGGATAACTGACCAGACGGAGAAATAATGCCGGCAATAGCCGGTACATTTTAAAAGGCGAGGCGATTCGAAAATTACATTCGAATCGCCTCGCTGGTTTTGGACAGTATGTGGTAATAATTTCCTTTAATGTTTTTTTAGAACTGCCTTACTTGACAAAAAAGGTCTGTTTTGCCGAAACGTTAAACCCGTCAGATTCAACCGCCTCGATTGTTAGCAGGTGGACACCGGAAGACAGGTTTTCTGGTAGCTCTCCTTGCCAGATATGGGGCGAAGCAGAGGTGCGGAGCGCTGCTTTTCTGCTAAAAACAGTTGGATAGATACCCGTTTTATTTTGATGAACAATACGTGCCACATTCGGATCGATAATTTTCGTTTTTTTCATGCTTATCCATTCTCCGTCGTCGATTTTCATTTTTACAAGGGTTTCGTCGGAAGCTGCATAAACATTGGCCAAAACATCGTTGGTTTTTAGCTCCTGTAACGATGAAATATGTTGGGAAAGCGTATCCTGTCCGTTGATCCAGACAGTCATTTGCAACGACGGATCGAGCCCGATGCCTTTAAACTGAAAGCGGTAATCGTTGTCTTCAAAGTCGAGAATATAATAATTACGCGGAGAGCCGCATTGCATTAGAGATACAGGCATTCCCTGCCAGTTTCGTTCTCCCGACCACCAGTTTCCACACGAGGCTCCGGTAACAATTTCCATTACATTGGGAGCCAGGTGATGGCGGGTGGCTTTGTGAGTATGCCCTGACAAAATCAATACTTTCCGGTAAGGCTCAAGCAAGCTTAGTAAATCGGCTTTGTTTTTTACGGAAACCATAGGGATGTGTTGGCTGATTACCACCAGCTTTTCTTTTGAAACCAGTGCCAGGTCGTTTTTTATAAAACGAAGCTGCTTTTCGGTTAAGCGTCCTTCATAACCTTTTGCGCCTACGGCAAAAATATCGTTTAAAACGATGAAGTGAACGCCCGCATAATTAAAAGCATAATCGGAAGCTCCAAAATCCATATTAAAAGTATGTTGTTGGAAATCAGGGGTGAAGTTGCGGTCGTGATTTCCGGCAACGGTCCACGACTTTGTCGGTAACTTCTCTAAAATATGGCGGATTGTTGACAGGTCATTGATGTTATTGTTCACCAAATCGCCCAGGAAAATAGTGAAATCGATGTTGGAGGAGGCAAGTTCGGAAAGAACGGTGTGATTGGCATAAGAAATTTCCTGTTGATTACTAACCTGCAGGTCACCAATGGCCCCCACCCGAAAAGCAGAAGCTTGCTTGACCCGTTTTAGCCCGAGAGCCAGTGTTGTTTCTGTGTTCTTTTTTCCCAAAAAGATAAAATTGGCATTCCCTATTTTTGAGCCTGTATTTTCGAAGCCGGTTGGTACGATTGGGAAAATGCTGGCAGTAGAATCTGCCGGGATAACAAACTTACCTTTTGAGTTGGTGATCACGATTGTATCTCCGTTGGAAACGGGTATTCCTTTTAGTCCTTTTTCCCGTTCATCAGGCCGACCGTTTTCATTGGTATCTAAATAAATAAAGCCTTCAACATTAAAATCTTTTGTCTGGGCAATTGCCGATAACAGGAGCAATTGAAACAGGGCGATCAAACTAATCTTATTCATTTGAATGTAACTAATTTAGAGTGTTGTTCTTCAGTTATGTGTTTATGTATGGTACTTCAATATAACATGGAACTTGTCATTTTGTTAAACGACAGATATTCCTGACTTTTCGGGAGACCTTCAAAATTGTTTTGCCTTCTCATGTTCGTTTTACTCTGTTAAAAATATGAAATACATTGCTTCGCGCTGGTGGCCAGTATAAAGACAGGTGTCTTGAGAAAGACTTGCAAACTCAGAAAACAAAAAGAGGATGCCATTAAAGTACGGGCATCCTCTTAACTGTTTAGTACATATCGTTATTCGGCCGGAATATCATATTTAAATAACATGGTTTCGCCAGTGGCCGAAGTTGTGAATGCGGCATAAGCAACTCCATTCGGGGCAAAATCCATGTATAGATTTTCTGCTTCAACAGCGTTGAGTTGGGCAGGAGTGGTCCAGTCCTGCGTGTCTTCATCAAACGAAACAACTACCGGGAACATGCTATCGTCGCGATACATCAGGAATGGGGTTCCAACCGGAGATATCGCGAGGCTAAATTCCCTGGTGGTAGAGAAATCAATTGCGATGGGCGTTCCCACTTTGCTCCAGGTTTCAGCTGTAGCATCGTATTTCAATACTTTTGGGCGGTAAATATCGGCACCTGCTTCGTCATCGGCAACACAAACGAATACATTACCGTCGCGGTCAACATCCATATCAAAATCACGTAAGTTACCGGTTGTTGCACCGTCCTGTAAATATGATTCAACAATGGTAGTCCAGCTGCCGTCTGTATTTTTATAGACCGAGAATGTACCTTCGTTGGCATTGTAGACACCCAGGTAAATAACACCGTCAACATTTTTTGCAGTTGTGTGATACGCATATTGAGTGGATGCTCTGCCTGGAATGGTAAGGTTGGAGGCCCAGCTGTTTCCGGTAAAGTCAGAGATGTTTAATTCTCTTCTGGCAAGTGTTCCTGCTGCATTGTTGTAGCAGAATAACATTGGGTTACCATCATTTTTCAATACAATATCATTATATGTGATACGTACATCGGTAATACCCTTATTACCTACATACGACCAAGAAGAACCGTTGTAATTCATAACCGATGCCGCATAAGTTGTGCTGCCTTCTTTGTAAGGGTCATTGTTGGTGTAGTCAGCATATGAAATGAATGGCGCTCCTTCTGCATCAAACGCAATTCTGGGATAAGAGGCTCTTCCCTCTGAAACTGTTTTTGCTCCAACATTAACCAATGTATTCCCATCCAGTTTAAACACACCTACCTTTTCATCGGCCGAATCATCCATATCAAGTGCATAAGCCAGGTACGGAACATTGGTTACGGGATTTACCCGCATAGAAAATTCTCTTAAGTCGGTAGTATCACTTGCTGCCAGGCTCCAAACAGCAGCCGGAAGATTGGCAACGGTTACAGTGTATTTGGTGTTGTTGGTCCCTTCCGATACAATGTAATCAAGCGGAGCAGAAAAGTCATTGGCTGTTACACCGCTTTCCTGTTGTACATTGTTTACATAAACAGTGTCATTTTCAGAAACTACAAAACGGGCAACAAGTGCGGTTTTGTTCACGTAGTCGGGTACTGATACAGTAAAATCTCCCGTGATACCTTCAGCAACATAATCTTTGAGAATAACTCCTTCGTTGTCTTCTACATAAAAGCCAAAACTGGTCATTGTTGCGTCTCCGTAAACCGGTAAGTCTATCGGATCATCATCGTCGCTACAGGCCGTTACAATGGCAAGCAAGGCCAAAGCATAAAATAAATTGAAGATTTGTTTTTTCATTTTCTTCGTGTTTTATAGTTAATAATTCTATTTAATTAATTGATTGCATTTCGTTGTTATCCGGAGTAGGGGCGGGGTTTAAAACCGCTTTTACCATGGGAACTTGCAACAGTTCGCGTTGTATGTTCTCACTGATTGAATCCACCGTTATTTGTTCAATAATCCGGTCGAACCCAGTTAAATACTCCCAGCTGTTCTCGTTGTTAAATAACTTGTTTCGGATACCGCCTGACCAATAAGTAATGCGCTGTTTATCAAGCTGCCAGTCTTTTAGTTGGTTTTGTTTTACATCGGCTAACTTCAATCCAAGATTTTCAGGATTCTGTGCTAGCAGCTTTAATTGTTCCATTGTGGTGGCAATCAAAGTATCCACGTCTTCCGGTTTGCACGAAAAACGAATGCTTGTCCGGCGTAAATCAGAAGGATGTTTGGTTTGGCTCATTTGTACTCCAACGCTGTAGATCATTCCCATTTTTTCGCGTAAAACTTCCAGCAAACGGGCACGGACAATCTCTTCTGTCATGTCGTTGAGGAGTTGGGTGTGGTTGTAGTCGTCAATTTTTTTATTCGACTGAAACATAAGCGAAACGGTGGATTTCGCATTGTCACCAACATTTTGGATCAAAGAGGTATCATTGGCAACCGTTTCAGAATAAGTATATTGATAGCCATTGTTTTCCGGCGTATCGCCTGGCAAGCTCCCTATGTATTTTTCGATATAGGGTTTTATCTCTTTTAACGAACAATCGCCGACAAATACAAAATGAAAACCTTGGGCAGAATTGTAATGTGACTGAAAAAGAGGCAATATCCGGTTTAACTGGAGTTCCTTTTCTAATCTGGTGTCAGTAACTGTTCGCGTTGTGTAGTTATCGCCATTTAGCAAAAGGCTGAAATCTTCATAGAAACGGGTAGTCGGAGTTTCATTCCGGGTTTGGTAAGTTTCTATGGCCTTACTTTTTGTTTGCTCAAAAATGGCGGTGTCAATGCGGGGTGAGGTCCATTTCAGGTATAGCAATTGAAACAGGAGTTCCAAATCTTCGATATTGGATTTGGCACCGATACCTACCCTCGATTTCTCAATGATAAAACGCGAAGAAACAGAGCTGCCTGCAAGGTAGCGGCTCAACTCCTGACGCGAAAAATCGCCGGCGCCGCTTAATCCAACTATGGAACCGGTATATAATCCGGAAACGTAATCAACACTGTCGAGCGCATACAATCCACCTTTTCTGAAGGCGCTAAGCAGAATGTCATCAGGAGATAAAGAAGAAGATTTGAACGTAACAACTGCCCCATTTGACAAGGTTAGCTGATCGGCATCAATTTCTTCGAGGCGTTTTGTTTTCACAATTTTTCCTGCAAGCGGTTCTTTTGGTAGCAAACTTTCCGGCATTTCTACCGCATATTGATAAGGCTGAATGTTGCTCGTTCTGATGCTGTCAAAAATAGAGATCAAAGCAGTTTCTGATGGGATTTCATCTTTTGCCTTGTCAAAGGTGGTTATCAGGTAATGTGTTTTGTGAGGGGTATGCAAATGCTGAAGCTGATTACATAATTTCAGAGAGTCGATGGCATCGATGTATTTGAGGGCTAACTTATACTCGTCTTTTGCTGAAACAATTTTGTTGCCTACATAAAATTCACTGTAAATTTCATTTACTAATGCAGAGGACAGGCTCGGTTTTTTTGATTCCGCTTTGCGTTTCAGTCCGTTAATGTATATGGTTTTTGCTTTCCTGATTTCGCCCGAGGTAAAACCGTAGCGAAACATTTGCTCCGATGCGCTGGCAAAATCGATGATACCTGCTTTAATTTTTGTCGGCGTTAGTTCTACGCTACCCAGCAAGGCTCCTTTGGTATTTAAAAAGCTGCTGTATGAATAACTTGCATCCTTGTAAGCAGGGTTTGAAAAAGAGCGTTCGGCAAACCGTGCTTTTATGAGCTGGTTTAGCAAGGTGCGTTGTAAGTAAGCCGGATATTCTTTTTCGGTGGTGACAGCAACAGGTTGTTCGAGCAACTGTATCACATTTAGTTCTACGCCATCCAGCGATTCATGGCTGACGGTTTTTACTTCTACTTTGTCATAATCTGAAATAGGATGTTTGGGTAACACGCCATTTAAGGATGATGACATGTGTGAGAAGTATTTTTTGATCGACTTTTTGACCTTCGCCACATCCACATCGCCGGCCACTGCCACTGCCATTATCGACGGGTCGTACCATTTTTGGTAGTAAGCCTGCAAATCTTCGAGCGGAAAGTTTTTGATCACTGCCGTATCGCCAATGGTCAGCCTCCGGCTGTAGCGCGAATTGTTTAATAATTCCAGCAGAAAGGCGTTTTGTGCCTCGTACTTTGGCCCCACTTTTAGCAACCATTCCGAAAGTATAACCCCCCGTTCATCTTCCACTTCGGTACTGTCGAGCAAAAGTCCTCCGGCCCAGTCGGCCAGAATCATGATCGTACTGTCAACAAAAGCCGGATCGGTAGAGGGTAACTGAAGTTTGTAAACAGTTTCGTTCATGGACGTGTGGGCATTTAAATCGGCCCCAAATTTTGCTCCTTTTGATTCCAGAAATGCCGTGAGCGAATTTCCCGGGAAATGCCGGGTTCCGTTAAATGCCATGTGTTCAAGAAAATGAGCCAGTCCACGTTGTTCTTCTGTTTCGAACAAGGACCCTGACTTTATGAAAAGCCGGTAAACAGCTTCGCCTTCAGGCTTTTTATTGGGGTAGATGTAGTAGGTAAGGCCATTGTCGAGTGTTCCCTTAACAAGTTTTTTCGGAGGCTTTAATTCTTGGGCGGATGAAAAAACGCTGGAAACAAGTAGTATTATGAATAATAAAATAAAATTTCTCATTGGGTAATGTTATATGCATTCTGCAGCATTGGGTGCTGCCTGCCTTATTGTGCCGGTCTTTTGTTCTGTTTCTGAGTTAGTTGATTTTTGTGATGGTAAATTCGCGCTGGTTTTCATTTTTTCCGGGCAATCCCATTGTCAGTCCCAGGCTGTTGCTTTCGATGCGGATGGTCAGCGAATTGTCTTTTTGTGGATCCAGCACATGTGATTTCCATCGGATGCGCACCGGCATATCGTAAATTCCGGGTAAAAAAGTTAGTTCGCCGGATGTGTTGACCAGTTCATAGTCTACTCCCTGCTGCAAGCCTTCGCCGGTTGAAATGGAGTAAGTAACCGTTAATTTCTCTGTTAATGGTTTGGAACTTAAAAAGATTTTGTATTCGGCAACGTAATTGGCTTTTGACGAAACCGTTGTTGTGGAAATCTCATCTTTCATAATGTGAATGAAAGCCTGATCATACGGTTTAAACTCATCTTTTCCACACGAGCAAAGTACAGAAATCAACAGGAATAAGAAGATGTATTTTGATGTTTTCATAACGATGTTTTAATTGTACGACGGGTTTTGTTCCATTGACGGGTTGGTGTCCATTTCTTTTTGCGGAATGGGCAATACAAAGAAATCACTTGGATATTGTATCTGCTTTACCGACGAATTTGTGTTGGCTGATCGGATCAGGTCCTGTTTCCGGCGGGTGATATCAAAAAACTGATGTCCTTCAAAGCAAAGCTCTTTGGCACGCTCGGTTTCAATCGTTTTGGCCAGCTGGTCGTATGTTTCGTCCAGCGTAATTTCGGTAATGTCCACTTGCAGGCCACGGGCAATTATTGCTTTTACATCAGCAGCTGCTTCGTCTAACTTATTTTTATGAAGGTAAGCTTCCGCACGGTTCAGGTACATTTCAGAGCCACGCAGCACAAAGGGATCGTAATGCTTGTTTTCTTCCGACACGTCGGCTGTTATGTAATATTTCTTACAAACCGGTGAGTCGTCTTCTTTTGTTAATAGTTGCAAGCGAATATCATCCTGATTCTGAAACAGGTTTATCAAGGTATCCGCAGGTATGGCAAGAGGTGAAATCGGAGCATAGAATGTTGCCAGCGATGAACTTCTCAATGTGCCGTTTAGTCTGAAAATGTTCTCAACTCCGGGCTCCAGCTCGTTGTACATTTTCAGGTAATCGCTGCCCAAAGAAAGAGGGACTTTATCAATCACCTTCGACGCGTATTCAATTGCCTTATCCCAGTTTTCCATGTAAAGATAAACCCTCGACAATAGTCCGTAAACGGCATCGGGAGAAGCGTAGTAATCTTCGCGGGGCGAGGTTCCCTCAAAATACTGCAACGAGCTTTCAAGGTCTGTGATAATCTGTTCGTACACTTCCTTCACCGTTTTTCGCGGGAGGTTGGTATCGGCTCCCGGTGTTTTCAATACGATCGGGATGCCCGCGTGTGAGGCATCGTCGGTGTAATTGTAGGGTTGTGCATAAACCCGGCACAGATCAAAATGTCCAAGTGCCCTTAAAAACAGGGCTTCGGCCATAATCCGGTTCAATTCAGTTTCCTGAGCCGGAAAATTCTTTACCAGAGCTGGCTGGTACTCAATAATGTTGTTCGCATTTGCAGTTGCTTCGTATATGTAACGCCAGATATATCCAACAGTCTCTAGTTCATCGCCGGGTGCTGAAGTGAAATTGTACTGCTTGATCATATCGCTGCTTTCGGAAACAGAGCTAAGATGAAGCATATTTCCTGCCGCTTCGGGGTATTTCAGAAAATCGGAACTGTAGTATTTGTAATACATTGAATAAGTCCCGGGCAATGCTGCACGTATGCCTTCCACGTTTGAAAACAGAACAGGGATGGAGGTTTTGCCAATGGGATCAACCTCCAGAAAATCGCAGGCATTTATACTTGCTGCAATAAATGCGATGCTGATGTATTTTATTATTTTGTTTTTCATATGTATCTATTTTTTTCCCTAACATCGTTGGAGACCTCTTGATGTTGCAGGCTTGTTTCGTTTAAAAAGTCAGGTTCAGGTTTACCGAATACATTTCTTCGAGCGGATAACCACGCATTAACTGGCGGTACGAGTTTCTGGTTTTGCTGTCGTGGCGGGTCCAGATCCCCAGGTTGTCGCCGATTAAACTTATGCTGGCCTTTTCTATTCCTATTCTTTCCAGGTAGTGTTTGGGCATGTCATAGGTAAGAGCAATGTTTTGCAGACGCAGGTTGGTTTTTTCGTATAAAAAGCGGGTTGAGTGCATGGCCGATTTTGTAGAAACACCCCAAATGGGTTTGGGATTGAGTGCGATGTCTCCCGGTTCTTTCCAGTAATCCATCTGGTTCACCGATTGATTTTGCGACATGATGTTTAACCCGTCAGAAACTACATCACGGGCATAGGAACTAAACGCGTAGCCGCCTATTTCGAAATTGAATAACATTGACAGCGTGAAACTCTTGTAGCCCACGGTATTGGTAAAACCGCCGGTTAAATAGGGTGTGGATGATTTACCGGGTACCCGGTTGTCGTAGCTGTAGGTTCGGGTAATATTCCCGTCTTTATCGTACCAGAGTGGTGCTCCGTCGCGCGGATCAACGCCTGCCCAGCGTATCAGGTAGTAGGTGTCGATACCTTCACCTTCTTTCCAAAGCTTCGTATCAAGCGTTTTAACGATGCCTTTGTATAGCTTCAGCAATGTGTTCTTGTTATGCGAAAGATTAATGTTTGTACTCCAGTACAGATCTCTATTTTTTATCCAATCAAAGGAAAGAGTTGCCTCGTAACCCCTGTTTCTGATTTCTCCTATATTGCGGGTAATGCTGGTAGTTCCGGTCGTTCGCGATACATCCATTTCACTTAGCAGGTTGGTGGTTTTGTTGTTGTACCATTCGGCATCAATGTCCACAAAGTCAAATAGCCGTATTCTGAATCCGATATTTGCCATGTGGGTTGTTTCCCAGCTTAAAGTAGGTTGCGGTGTTCTCGTCATAACCGTTCCCTGCTCGTTGTAATAATTATACGAATCGCCGTAAGAATAAATACCAAGGGCTTCCTGGCTTCCCAGGCGTGAGTTTCCGTTTGTCCCGTAACTTGCTTTCAGCTTCAGAAGGTCGATGGTCTCACTTTCAAAGAACTGTTCGTTATGTATGTTCCATGAATACCCCAGCGAGTAAAATTTGCCCCAGCGCACATCTTTCCCAAACGAGGAGTTACCATCGGCCCGGGCATTAAAATTCAGGAAATATCGCTTGTCGAATGAGTAGGTAAGTTGCCCGAAAAAAGACATAGCCCGGTCAACATCGGCACCGCTGGAGCCGTAACGGTCAATAGCATACGATACTTCTTTGATATGATCGTTTATAAAACCCTCGCCTCTGGAACTGGTGGTACGGTATTTTCTTGAATTGATTTCCATTCCCAGCAATGAAGAAACCGTGTGTTTGCCAAATGTTTTCAGGTAATTGAAACGATTGATGTTGGTAATAAACAAGGTATTCATGTGCGAGCGGTAGGCAATCCCAGTGGGTGTGCCATCCAAATTCATCCCCGACCAGTTGCTTCGGGCTCTGTAAATATCTTCGAAACGACTTTGGTAATCCATTCCCAATTGCGACGTAAGTGTCAGCCCCTCCGATAACTGATAGGTCAGGATAAAGTTTGCATTCGACATAAAAGCCCTTTGCCGGTAATCGTTCTGTTCTCGCTCCGCTACACTGTTAAAGAATTTTTTTGTAGTCCAGTTCGGTTCGTCGTTAGCGGTTTTTCCGTCAATGAATTTATTGAAAAGCCGATAAGTACCATCCGGATTGTAGACACTATAGATCGGAAGAAAATCATAGTAATCTGTGCTCGTATTAAAAATATCGTCGACGGTGTAGGTTGCGGATAAAATGAATGAAGTGGAAAGTTTATCCGTTACATATATTTCGTTGTTGGTGCGGAAAGAGTACCGGTCGGTTGTGTTCCCCTTTATGGTTTGCTGTTCATTGTAGTAGCCTCCCGAAATGTAAAAGGTTGACTTATTGCTTCCCCCCTGTAATGTAAGGTTAAGTAGCTTGTTCTGTCCCAGTTCGAAGAAAACATCGTTCCAGTCGGTTGAGGTTGAACTATATTGGTTCATATCGTTGTCCTGAAATGGAAAATACTTCATATCCAATCCTGCATTCTGGTAGGCAACTTTTGCCAGCTCCATGTACTGGCTGCCATTGAGTGTTTTTACTTTGGAAGATTCATCAATTCTGGAGATACCATAG
Source organism: Maribellus luteus (assembly GCF_003576475.1). GTDB lineage: Bacteria > Bacteroidota > Bacteroidia > Bacteroidales > Prolixibacteraceae > Draconibacterium > Draconibacterium luteum. The sequence goes on from NZ_QWGR01000001.1 coordinate 167,265, forward strand.
CGGGCGTTGACTGTTAACTGCGGAGGAAGGTCTCTTACACCCTTCTTGGTGGTAACAAGGATTACCCCGTTGGCCCCGTTGGCCCCGTAAATAGAAGTGGCAGAAGCATCTTTTAGTACTGTAATGGATTCAATGTCTTCCGGATTTATTCCTGCCAGGGGAGATACAGATGTTTGTACGCCCGCAATCTGGTTGGTTTTTCCGCCTGTATAAATGGGAGTGCCATCAATAATCCACAAGGGTTCGTTGGAGGCCGACAAGGATGCCGCTCCCCTGATACGGGTATTGTAGCGGGGTCGGGTGGATTCCGGAGTGTCTACATTGGGCTCAATCTTTAGGCCGGGAACAATCCCATCCAGTAAGAGGTCTACACGGGTTGCCGGTCTCGATTTAATTTGCTCGGCATTTACCTGGTAAGCAGAACCTACCATGTCCGATTTCTTTTGCACCGTACCATAAGCCCCTTTTACGGTAATATCGGCAATCGAAATCTCTTCTGTTTCCATTTTTACGTCGATGATTTCTCTGCTGCCAACTTGTATTTTTTGGGTTTTTAAGCCAATGAATGAAAACTCGAGGAAGGTTTCGGGAAGTAAACGGCCTTTTATTTCATATTTTCCGTTTACATCGGTAATTGTGCCGAGGTTGGTGCCTTTTATCCAAATGTTAACACCGGGGATGGGCAGCCCCGATTGATCGGTAACCGTACCTTTTACGGTATGTGCATCCTGTCTCAATCTTGTCGGAATGGTTGCTTCAGCCGGTTTGGAGAGAATCACTATTTGCCGGTCGTGTACTTCGTAGTAATTGTTGGTGCCCGCAAAAATCTCATCCAGAATTTTGTTCAGCGATTCATTTTTGTACGTTGAATTTACCTTGCGCTGAAGGTCTACATTATTCTCGCTGTACACAAAAATAAAATCACTTTCGCGTTCTATTTGTCGAAAGATATCCTTCAATGTAATGTTGTTGGCATTTATATTGAACTTGGTTTGCTGCGAATAACTATCGGCAGCAACAGATGCCATTGCCAGGCAAATAAGCAGTGTCAATAATTTCATTTTCAATAAAAAATTTGAACCCCATGCGTTGGGGAACTTGTCCCATTTCCTCTTTTTTTTCATACTTTTATGAATTATCTATTTTTACCTTTTAGATAATGATTAACAGTTTGTGGTGGAGAATGAGGGCCTAATCTCGTTCTCCACCTTTATTATTTTTACTCTTCTTCTTTCGCTTCCGAAACGATTATTTTGTCCGCTTCAACACGATACTCGGTGTTGGTTACCTTGGCAAGAATCGACAACACATTCTCCAGCGACTCTTTTAATTCCAGTTTGCCACTTAAGCGGTAACTGTTTTTAACAAGCTCAGTGTTGTATTCAAACTTTACATTGTAAAACCTTTCCAGCTTGTGGGTTACATAAGTCAGGTCAACGTCCGAGAATTCGTACCAACCTTCCCTCCATGATGTATAGAGCTCCGGTCTGTTTGTTTTTTCCAGTGTAATATCCTTCCCTGCATTGTTGTATACCGCTTTTTGGCCTGGAGTCATGTAGGTTTCTCTGCCAAGCAGCGACTTGTTTTTGATCAGCGAAATCTTGCCCTCCAGCAATACTGTTTCGGTATAATCATCGTTCCGGTAGGCGCTGATATTGAATCTTGTACCATACACCTTCACATCGATGTTGTGGGTAGAGACGATAAACGGTTTATCACTGTTTTTGGCTACCTCAAAGTAGGCTTCTCCTTCCAGGTATACCTGGCGTGTTTTTTCGCTAAACTGAATCGGGAAAGCCAGCTGGCTTCCGGCATTTAGCCATACTTTGGTCCCGTCGGCCAGCAAAAGACTGCTTTCTTCGCCATAAGGGACGATTATTTTGTTGAGCTCTTCTTTGGGTGACGCCTTTTCTGTTTCTGGCTTGGTGGCAACAATGCTGTCGTGGTTGATCTGAATGGCCTGTTTACTTTCCAAAACAGTTAAAGCCGATTTGGCCTCGTTTAATGCAATTTCGTTGCCATTGGAAAGAATTAGGGTAGACTTTAGTACTTCAGGTTTACCGCTTGAGTTATTGCTTTCGAAAAACCATTCAGATTGCCGGCTATAATTCCAGTACCAGCTTCCGGCTACAACAAGCAGCGAAATTACTGCCGCATCAACAGCTCTGAACCGGAAAATTTTGCGGGGGGCTTTGTTCGCCGTATGGTAATTTTTGATGTTGCTCCACGCATGGGCTTTCTTATTCTGATCAAGAGGGACGCTTGGAACCTCAAAAACGTCTATGATTCTTTTGGCCTGAATCATTTTGTCTTTCTCTTCCGGGTGGTTGTCCAGAAAGCGGTTCCACGATATTTTGCCGGGCTTTAGTGCTTCCCGCACAAACTCCTGATCGTGTAATAAATCTTCGATAGAGAAACCGGAGTATTTCCTTTTATTTGACATTTTTTGCCTTCGTTTTATATCAATTAAAAGGCAATGGGATTTGTTTTGTGACAAAAAAGATTTAAAACTTTATCTTTTTTTTGAAAGGCAGATAAAAAGTAACGGAGCTAATTTGGGAGGGAGACTCTTCTTGAGTGATTGAATGGTTCTGGAAACCAATTGTCTGGCGGTATCGTACGAGATCGACATGAGTTCGCAGATTTCGGGATAATCAAAACCACAGGTGAATTTATAATATAAAATCTCTCTTTGTCTTTGATTTAGCTGATGGAGAGCTTCGGTAATCAGTTTGATCTTTTGGGCGGATTCTTCGTCCTGAATCATTTGTTCCTCAATCGAAAAAGATATATCAGGACTTATTTCTTCCTGGAAATCCGGCATTACTCCGTATTTTTTACTCTTTTCCAACGCTCTGATTAGTTTTCTCCTGAATGTTTTGAGAAGATATAACCTGATATTATCGGTTGCCCCTAAGTTTTTCCGGTTGCGAATCAAATCAAAAAAAATGTCCTGAATGGTATCCAATACAATATCTTCATCACCCGTAAATTTTTTCCCGTAATTGAATAAAAAATCCACGTGACGATCATAAATTTCAGAAACGGCGTAATCTTTCCCTTTTTTGAAATTCTCCCACAGATTATAGTCCTCTCCCATAAAAGACACTTCAGAGGGATAAAGATAGAAATAGATTAGAACTGGGGAAGGTAACTTGAAAATGAGCGATTGTTAATTTCACATTTGATAATGAAAGAAATAAATGATCAGGTGACAATTGGTCGTGTCTGTCTTTTTTTGCCGCGCGTTGCGACACAATTAATAGTTTGACCTGGCTAAAATAAAGAGTATAAAAGCAAGCTATTGAATATATTATATCACATTCTTGCGATTTTTTGAATGCTTAAGCTTATATTTGATAGGCATGCAACTTTGATTTTCACAGCATTGCAATACCGTAAATCGGATAAGCTAAACCAACAATGACTAAACAAGTATCCTTTATGGTTATCGGTAGCGAGGTGTATTTTTCCGCTTTTTTTGTCGGGTGGCAGAATCGCTGTGTTACGAAAGTCTGTATTTATTTAGCAAAATTCAGGTGCTGAAAACCAATAAATAAACCAAATAAAATCTAAGTCGATGAAACAAATTTTAGTATTACTTGCCATCATCGTAATTGCAGGTCAGGTAAGTTCGCAAACCTCGTTCGATGGGTTGAATATGAACATGGGAAATATTTACCGTCTTTCTAATGCTGAGACAAGATCAATCAGTCCCGAAAATTTTACCGGGGAGAAAGGCAAGGGAGGCATGGCCTCGCTGGAGGATAAGGGGATCAGAAATAAAGCAAATGCTGCCGAGGTGGCACGCGACCTGGGGCAAGGCTGGAAGGTGAATCCGTTTATCATTATCAAACCGGGAGAGACCTTTACCCTGGCCGAAATCGACGGGTCGGGTTCTATTCAGCATATTTGGATGACGCCCACCGGGAACTGGAAATTCTCCATTATTCGCATGTACTGGGACGACGAGAAAGAACCTTCCGTTGAATGTCCGGTAGGCGATTTTTTTGCCATGGGCTGGAATGTTTATGCGCCGCTTTCGTCGCTGGCCGTTTGTGTGAACCCCGGTAGTGCCTTTAACTGCTACTGGCCAATGCCGTTCCGTAAGAAATGCAAAATAACCATGGAGAACATCAACGATAAGGATGAAATGAGGCTGTATTACCAAATCGACTATACCTTAACGGAAGTGCCTGATGATGCGGCTTACTTTCACGCCCAGTTCCGGCGCAGTAATCCGAACATGACGTCGGTTCATACCTTGCTTGATGGAATAAAAGGACAGGGCCAGTACGTGGGGACCTACATTGCGTGGGGCGTGAACAACAACGGCTGGTGGGGTGAAGGCGAGATCAAGTTTTTCATGGACGGCGACGCTGAATTTCCGACAATCTGCGGAACCGGGACCGAGGATTATTTTTGCGGTTCGTATAATTTCGACCGCGAGGGGCAATACCAGGAATTCTGTACACCGTATGCAGGCCTGCATCAGGTGATCCGGCCCGATGGTACTTACAAATCGCAACAGCGTTTTGGTTTTTACCGCTGGCACATTCTCGACCCGATTCGCTTTAAGAAAGATCTAAAGGTAACAATCCAGGATTTGGGGTGGCGTCACGGACACCGTTATTTACCTCAAAAATCCGATATATCATCAGTAAGCTACTGGTACCAAGCTGAGCCACACGCTGCTTTTCCCAAACTTCCTTCGTGGCAGGAACTGGAAGTAAATTAATGCTTGAATTATGCTACACTTTTTTAAATTCGCAATCATCTGGATTGGACTGGCGGGGCTGATTTCCTGTTCATTCAATTCGAACAGGAAAAACTCAAAAACGGATACAATGGAAAGTTTTGACAGAGGGACTTATGGCTATGATGTAGCTTTTTTTCAGAAAAATAACATCGACTACCTGGAATTGACCGTTAACGGCTCGTCGGGTAAAGTTTTGATTATTCCCAATCTCCAGGGAAGGGTGATGACTTCTACTGCTGAGGGTAGCAAAGGAAAAAGTTTTGGATGGATCAATTACGATGTGTTTCAGTCGGGTGAACGCAGCGCGCAGTTTAACCCCTTTGGTGGCGAGGAACGGCTTTGGCTGGGACCGGAAGGCGGTCCTTTCTCCATTTATTTTAAACCCGGAACTGAGCAGGTTTTTGCCAACTGGGTAGTGCCGAAAGAGTTGGATACCGAGCCTTTCAGAATAGTTGAACAAGGGCTGAGCAAAGCACTCTTTCAAAAAGAATTTTCGATCGAAAATGCCTCCGGAACAGTGATGGATATGGAGATTCAGCGTTCGGTGGAGATACTTTCAAAAGAACATACGGAGCAAGCTCTGGGGATGAGGCTGAATGACGAATTGAGCTTTGTGGCTTTTGAATCGGTGAATAGCTTGTCAAACCAGGGGACGAATGATTGGAACTCCACCGACGGAGTTTTGTCGTTGTGGATGCTTTGTATGTTTAACCCATCGGAGCAGGGAGTGGTGTTTGTTCCCTACAAAACCGGAAGTATTGAGGAGCTGGGAAAAATTGTGACCGATAACTATTTTGGAGAAGTTCCGGCAGATCGTTTGATTGTAAAAGACGGAACCATTTTCTTTAAAGTGGACGGAAAATACCGGAGTAAAATTGGTGTTCCTCCCATGCGTGCGCTGCCGTATTGCGGAAGCTACGATCCGATCAGCAAAGTACTGACCCTGCTTTGGTATTCGAACCCGGAAATACCCGGGAAGTATGTGAATTCTGTTTGGGGCGATCAGGACGACCCATTGAGCGGAGATGTTGTAAATTCGTACAACGATGGGCCAACGGACGACGGTTCGGTAATGGGGCCGTTTTATGAGATCGAAAGTTCATCGCCCGCAGCCATGTTAAAATCGGGAGAGAAGTTGTCGCATACACAACGCATTTTTCATATTACCGGCGACGAAAAATACCTGAGTGAGATCACTGAATCGATGTTTAACCTTACAATTGACGAAATAAAAGAAGCGTTTTAATACCGAATTTCAATCACCTGCTATTGAACTAAACATGGAAAAACACCGCGTGATTCCGAAAGGCATTTTGTGGCCTTTTATTCTGCTTACATCGCTGTTCTTTGCGTGGGCAGTGCCCAATAACCTGACCGATACCATGCTGGCGGCTTTTAAGCGGATCATGAGCCTGAGTGATACCAAAACGGCCTGGATACAGGTAGCATGTTACCTGATTGGCTATGGTTGTTTTGCCATTCCGGGAGCGTTGTTTATCAAACGGTTCAGCTATAAGTCGGGGGTAATGCTTGGACTGGGGCTTTATGCGTCCGGCGCTTTTTTGTTTTATCCGGCCATGCTGATTGCAAATCAAAACATTGGCATCGGATTTTTCATGTTTCTCTTTGCCATTATTGTGTTGTTTGCCGGGCTCTCGGTTTTGGAAACCTCCACAAATTCGTATGTCTATGCCATTGGTCCGGAAGAAACAGCCACACGTCGCCTCAATTTTGCCCAGTCGTTCAATCCTTTCGGAGCCATTACCGGAGTGGTGATCAGCCAGGTGTTTGTGCTTTCGCAACTCAGTACACTCGGCCCGGCCGAACGAACAGCACTTTCGGCTGAAGAACTGGCCAAAATACAAGGGGCGGAGTTAAATGCGGTGACCACTACTTACCTGGCAGTAGGCTTTGTGATGGTGACAATTTTGCTGATGATATTTCTAACCCGAATGCCCCATCTGAAAGAAGACGACAAGCGGCTGGATTTTGCTGGAACATTTCGCAGACTGATAAAGAACCGGAATTATGTGTGGGGAGTGGTAGCCCAGTTTTTTTATGTGGGCGCGCAAATAGCGGTTTGGTCGTTTATCATTCGCTATGTAATGCAACAGCTGAATTTCGACGCCGTTGTGGCCGCTTTGGGAACGGGAGCAACAGCCGACCAAATCATTTATGCATTGCGGAATGTTGAGCCCGTGGCGGCCGGCTTTTACAACCTGGTCGACAAGATCGGTCTGGATCCTTTGTTGCCCCGGACACCTGAGCAGGCAGGTGCTACCTACTACATTATGTCGTTAGTATTGTTTGTTGCGGGCAGGTTTATCTGTACGTGGCTGATGCGCTTTTTTAGACCGCGGGTAATGCTAAGCGCACTTGGTTTGCTGGCTGCCTTGCTTTGTATTATTGCCATTTACGGAAGTGGTTTTGCAGGCGTTTATGCATTAATGGGTGTTTCGGGGTGCATGTCGTTAATGTTTCCGACCATTTACGGGCTGGGAATTACCGGATTGGGCGAGGACACAAAAATTGGCGGAGCCGGCATGGTTATGGCCATTGCCGGAGCGGCAGTGCTTACGCAAATACAGGGAATTGTTTCCGATCAGGCAGGAAGTATAAAACTGGCCTACTGGGTTCCTGCATTTGCATTTCTGGTGGTGGCTTTTTACGGGATCTTGGTTGGTGTAAAGAAAAAGGCCAACTTCACTTAACCCTTCTGAGAAAACAAAGGATTAAAACTTATAGCATGAGAGGTCGTTGAAAATCAGCGGCCTTTTTTTCGTGCAAGCACCTTTTTCAAAAGAAACTTCTGATTCTGCAATGCTGGATGTAAAAAGACACTGTTCTTTTCAATTAAATCCAATCAAACTGGTATAAGTCAGGCAATTGTTGTAAATTAAAGACAGTTTTGTGTTTATCTAAAACAGAAGTAAATAAAGTCAACCATTATGAAATCCCTGCAAGTAAAAACTTCCAGGCGCACGGATGCGTTACATTCGCCGGTTGTGCGCCAATCAAAAGCAACATCTACTTATTCGGATAATCGTCCGGAAGCCGTGACGCAGCGAAAGCTCCACGAGATGACAAGGCATAGCCAGGATCATTCGGCCTCAGTTCAGCTAAAGCAAATGCTGAACCCCAATGCAATTCAACGAATGGATGAAGAAGAGGAACTACTTCAGGGGAAATTCCTTACCGTGCAAAAAAAAGGATTGGAAGAGGAGGAACTGATGCAGGGAAAATTTGAGCATTCTTCCATGGAAAACGATACCGGTTTGCCGGACAATCTAAAATCGGGGATCGAGAATCTGTCCGGATTTAGCATGGATGATGTAAAAGTGCACCGGAATTCTGATGAACCGGCCAAAGTGCAGGCGCACGCATTTGCGCAAGGCACGAATATTCATTTGGCGCCGGGGCAGGAAAAACATTTGCCTCACGAAGCCTGGCATGTGGTTCAGCAAAAACAGGGAAGGGTAAAACCTACCTTTCAGATGAAAGGACAGGTAAATGTCAACGATGACCCGGGGCTTGAAACGGAAGCGGATGTGATGGGGGCAAAAGCGATAAAGGCAATGCAACAAAAGGATGTGGAGACTACATTAACCAGTTCTGCTTTAGCTGCTTCCAGACAACTGAAGGAAAAGGCTTCTTCGCCTTTAGTTCAGAGAAATTCAGATTCGGTGTATCAACTTCAGACAAGAATTTATTATGCTCCACCTAATAACAGGGCAGGAAATTCTGTAATCAACAGAGCAAATCACAAACGGAATCTGCATAATTCTACACAACGGGATTTAGCAGCTTATCATAGCGGCTATATAAATTATGTACAGGCTGCAAATTTGGGGACTGGAATTTGCAATCATCATGTCTCATATGCAGCTATTGCGAATGCGGTTTTAGACGAAATATATACAAACACACCTAATCAAAATTTGGATGAAGCTGTGGCTTGGATAAACAATACATATAATACTAATCTTCAGGGGCAGAGGAATTATCATAATGGGGTATTTGGCTTTACGTTTGGTGGATTTCCTGCGGCAAATATTCCCAACCTCGGTGGATTTGGGGGAGCTCAGTATGATGAGTTTACTGTTGAGCAAGAAATAGATGATATTATTTTTAATTTGGCAAACGATCCGCAAAATCTGTTTTACTGGCCTGCTTCAACCGGCGGAGACCCTGACAGACCAACAGGCATGAATAACAATAACCCATTGCCCAACTACAATGTTACCCGTCAGGTCTTACGGGGAAGGCTCAATCAGTATCGTAATTATTTACGGAATACGCTTGGGCTAAATATACCCTAGTAATTATTCTCGGGAAACAAGGATACATAAATCATTTGTATGAAAAATGTATCCAACTTCTATTCCGCGAAAATGGAACAAACTGATAGCGGTACTTTCAATATATTGTTTTATCTGATTGTTGAAGATCATTCGGCAAAAGCATTTTATCGAAAATTGTCAATTGCGGCAATGAATCAAGAGAACCATCCTTGCAGTAAGTATCATGGAGGAAGGAGACGGGCAGTGTGAAAACTGTGCTAATTGGTGAAATAACAAAAGTAGTTTAACAACTTGTTTTAAAAGCACTTTCTGAATGTATTGAATGGTGTTAATAACTGAATAATGCAAAAACAAAACCCTAAATAATATGAAATTTATCAACCCTTTTCTTTTGGCTGGCTTATTTATTCTGCTGTCAGCCAGTGGCTGGAGCAATGGAGTACTGCAACCTCCTGTAAGTGATAAGCCGCTGGAAATGAGCGTGAGCTTATTCATCAACAAGATTTTTAATATCAACTCGGTTGACGAGACCTATCAAATTGACGGTTACCTGGAGTTTGCCTGGCATGATGAGCGGGTACGGAATTTTGAAGGCAAGGAACTTACCAGTACCCTGATTTTCGAAAACGACGTGGCCGTTGAAGTGATGAACTCTACGATTTGGGTGCCGGCTTTCGAACTGATGAATATCCAGGGAAGTATTGAAATCCCGAACCGGAGTATTGAACTGCATCCAAGCGGGAAAGTGATTTACGACATACGGTTCTTTGGCACTTTCAGCACCGAAATGAATTTCAGAAGTTTTCCGTTTGATACGCAGGTTTTCGAGGTTGTTCTGGAGCCATTTACTTTTGATGTGCGTTACATGGTTTTTAAGAAGCCTCGGATTCTTCCGGAATTGGAGAAGAAACCAAAATTGCTGAGTTCCTGGGTTATTCAGGATATGAGAACCTTGCTGGAAGAAGATGTTTATGATAACCCGGAAGATCCTGAAAACCCAAAACTAACGTATTCAAAAGTGGTCTTTGAAATAAAGGCCGAAAGAATGACAGGGTACTACCTGTGGCAGGTACTTTTTCCTCTGTTTATTATCATAATGGCTTCGTTTGTTATTTTCTGGATTCATGATTTCAGCACCCAGCTTGGTGTCGGATTTACCTTAATGCTTACGGTGGTAGCCTTCAATTTTTATTCGGCTTCCATTTTGCCTCAGTTGCCGTACCAAACGTTTATCGAAACCATCATCATTGTTGGTTACGTCTTTATTTTTCTGGGGATCCTGGCGGTAATTGTCAACAGCCGGCTTTACGGTAAAACCGAAAAATCGGAAAAAAGCCCCTTGTTGCGGATTTTGCGTTTTGTTTTTCCGGTGGCTTTCCTGGTGGCCATCTTTTCCCTGTATTTCCTGTTTCATAAAAGTAAATAAGGAAGCATGGGTCTAAGGCCGGTTCTTGGGAACGCTTTTGCCACTTTTGTACCACGAGTGGATAAGCCAGCCAAGAATGGCGCCAAAAATCAGGGAAATGAACAGCAGTCCAATATTTGAGCCTTCACTGGAAGCTCCTATCAGGTCGATTGTAGGAGACAAATAGAACCAGCAACTTATTGTCAGTATAAAGAAAACAAAGGAAATTACCTGGATTGCTTTTATGGCATTCAGTGCTGATTTACCTCCGATCTTGAATCGTTCCAGGTACAACGAAAGAAAGTAAAACAAGGCAATGATTCCGGCAGCCACGATCCAGCACCACCGAAAGATATGGGCATAAAAATCCCATCTAACAAACATCGAGTTGCAAACGAGAGAGTCTTTTAATTTGTTGCTGAGATGATTGTCGGAAGACTTGGAATACGGCTGCCAGGCATGCCATACAATCAGTGAATCGTGGTAAACAGCAACCGAGTCGGGATTGAATCTGCAATCGCAGGTGGTTGAATCATCGAGGTTCTGGTAATACTCCAAATCAACAGCAACCGCCCATTTAAAGTCTTCTCTGAATATTTTCAGGTACTGGCGCCAGGTAATGTCAGGGAGTGTGTCCTGTATACTGATTTTTTGATGGGTGAGAAGCGTATCGATTTCAACCAGGGCAGCACCCATTGCGTCCCAGAGTTCGGGTCTTCCATCGTCGTAACCAAGGCCTCTAACGGCTACTCCGCCCAGGTTCTGCTCCAAAGTCCACAAGTACTTTTCGTATAAACTTTGGGCATTGTCGTACCATATTTGCAGGTTTCTGTCGGGGCTCTCGCCGATGACGTTCAGGTAGGCTGCCACTTGTTGCCGGTCGAATCCGGGAATGATACTTGTTCCCAACCGGTCGGTATTCAGGTACTTCTCAACCACCGTTTGGTAAGTCAAATTCTGAATGTTTGTATTTCTGAGTTTTCCCTCAAAGTCTGCAACATTCCATCCAATTCCCAGGTACGATAAGGTAACAATAAGTTTGGAGGAAGGAAGCCCGCTGTTTTGGTAGCTATTGATGGTGCTTTCAATCGATCGGTCGCCGTATTTTTTACTGGGAAAAAGCGGACTCAGCGCTCTTGAGATGCCAATTCTTCCATTGAGCATTCTGTCGGTGAGAACATAGTAATAATCGACATAGGGATTCAAGGCGTTGAAGTTGTAGGCGCTAACCTTGTCAAGGCTGGCTTGGTCGGTTATGGAAGGAATCGAAAGCGAGACAACAAAAGAGTCGTTGTTTTGCCTGAGGTGTGTGGTAAGTTGGCTCATGAAAGCAGTAAAATGCTCGCTGTCGCTGATTGAAACATCCTCCAGGTAGAGGTTGATTCCCCGCAAATCGTAGCGTTTGATGAGGGTGTCCAGTTCCGTGGTGAGCCTTTTCCATGCCTGTTCATTTCGCAGAAAACGACTGATTTCGCCCGGAAGTTTGCTGTAAACAGTCAGGTGAACGTCGCAGTTCGATGCGTGGGCATATTCAATTACTCCCTGTGGTTTTTCAAAATTTTCGAGGTAGTCGGGCCGGGCGCATTCTCCCGTTGCCGAAAGTTCATACCCGTATAAATTCAAAACCGACAAATACTGGTAGGAATAACGCTGAAATTCCTGTTCCATCCAGGCATTGTGCCAACCGATGGTCTTTATCTTTTTGTGCAGTTTTAGCTCATACTCTTTGTAAAAAGTGGTATCGTTGCTAACTGTTGTATCGGTGTATATCTGATTTTCCGGACTGTTTTGCCAGTTTTTTATTGGCACCAGGAGCTTTGCAATTTTGTCGTCAAATTCCTGTTCTTCAGCGGTTGATTGTTCGTCGTTTGCCTGAATAACAGCAGAAAGAACGGTTTTGAGCGAGTCGCGGGCTTCTTTTGAAGCCTGTTCATTTAAATCGGCTTTTTTAAAAATTGCCTGAATATCATTTTCGTTGAGTTTTCCTTGCCGGTCCAGGCTGTCGAGCTGGACGATAATCTGCTTAACCGTTGTACTGTCTATTTTCAATTCGCCCTTGTCGATCAGGTCGAGCATGTAATTGTACACACGCTCTTTTTCGTTGCGGTTTCTGTTGTCTCTGAATTTGAAAGGCCTTAACACTTTTTGCAGAAGACCTTGGGTCGTATCCTGGAAGCTAATCGTATCCTGCAACTGGATTGTTGACGGAGGAATGGTTTGCTGGGCGTGAGAGATTTTTCCAAGCGTCAGCAACAAAAGCATCAGGAAAAGAATGCCAAAGTTTCGCTTCAATGTAGGAGTATGTGCTACTATTTTGTTCACGTTTTTTCTGTTCAGTATTTATAAATTTCAGATCCAGTCAACATGGATCGGCTTATCCATCCACGCTAGTTTTATCGTATTAAACTTCCACGGAATGGTTTGCATCAGAACATCCACTCCTTTTTTCTCTACTTTCAGCTGGTAGAAATCTTCGTTGAAGGAAAGCATGCCTTCCCGTTGCAGAAAGGTTTCCTGAATTCCTTCGGGCGTTGAGTTGCTGACTTTTTCCCAGTTGTGGATCATTCCGAAAAGAAGGCTTTGTACAGTCGTTTTTTCTTCGGCGCTTAGTTCTTCAACCGGACTTAGATGTTTTTCTGCAGGTATTCCGGTCAGTAATTTATTAAGTACGAGCTCGTATTCCGGAAACCCGGTGTCGTTAAACACAAGGTACTGCAACAGGTAAGCCGCCCTGTTTTGGTATTCTTCGCTTACGAACCTGCCTTGTTCTGTGTATTGCAGCGATTCGAACAAGCGCGACATAAAAGGCCAGGCCAGTACCAGACCCGAATTGGTGGTTCTTGTGCTTACTCCTGAAATTGAGTCACTTGTTTCCATTTTGTTTCGGATAAATTGTTGCTCATTTTTAGTTGCCTGAGATTCTTCGTCGTATAGAATACGCAGTAATCCGGCAGGGAAGACAACATTTTTGGACGCTCCGTATTGTTCAACCCTGGCATTAACGCTGCGCAGGATATTTTTCCAATCAACAGATCTTTTGGTTTCCTGTAAAAAGGCCAGCAACCTGTTGTGAAATAAGCGGATGGAGGCCGATGAATTTTGCGTAAAGTAACGAAGCGAGAATTTGTACACTGATTCGCGCCAGACCACAGGCGTTATTTCTCTGAAATAGAAAAATGGTGTCAACGACAGGTATTCGCTGAGCAGGGTTTTTATTTCAGAACGTTGATCGGGCCAGTTGGAAATTAATTCGCTGTCACCCATGGAATAAAGCCCCTTGCGAAGCAGGTTTTCGTCAGTACGCGCCGCAAGTAAAAAGTCTTTTGCATTGCTTGTCGCTATATCTGCTTTGATGGCTTGTTTTGCGGTGTCTTTTGTTTCAAAATGCGGTTCTTTTTTCACTTCCTGTTGAGCCTGTTCCCAGGCTTCCGATAAAGAGGGATGTTTGTGGACAATGCTTTCAAAATTTTGGATGAAAAGGGGAGAAGCGTTTTGCGTAAGGGAAGCAAATATTTTTTCGTCCTTATCCAGTGTCAGCAAATGTTCAGCAAAGGCTGAAGGAGATTCCTGCCAGATACGGTTCAATTCGAAAAGAAGTTCCGTTGCCGATGCCACGCCAGACCACCAGGGCAGATGATTGGCATGCGAATAGAAACGCAAAACAGAGAGATAAAAGTCTGTTTTTTCGGCGAGGGTTTTCTCCGGCGAAACAATGGTTGGGTTTTCATCCTTACTGTTTTTCGCAGGTTGAATTTGTTCTGCTGCGTACCAAAGTTTTACCAGGTTTTGTATTTCGGAGTTGTGCGAATTCTGTAGTTGTTTTAGAATGTCAAAGAAGTGGTCCGCGCGGTGGTGTGTCTTTAATTGTTCAAACAGGAAATGCGTGTAAGTTTTGCCAAGTTCAGAAGATGTAACCGGGAGCTCATTTTCAACCAGAAAAAAGGCAAATTTTAGCTGAATGGACTTCCATGTTTGCGACGCTATTCTTGCTTCCGGCATACTTAATCCAAACTCATAAAGTGCCACTAAAAGGGTATTTATTTTTTGGTTGGAAAACTTTAGCTGCCTGATCAGTTCCAGTCCTTTTTCACTTGCCACCAGCTTGCCAACAAGCGACCTGTCTTGCTCTGCCCGGTCAATTAATGCGCTAACTTCGCTTTCCGACAGTTTCCCGGGTTTCTCCGTATTGGATGTTGGAGCATCTGTTTTATTGATCAACGAATTTCCCCAATGAGCCTGGATTGTAGACTGCATCACGAAATCTTTTACCCGGAAATCAGACCAGATACGTTCCTCCATTTTCTCCCAAAGTTTTTCATCCAGGTTTAGCCTGAAAAAGCGGTGCAGCTTTGTAAGTTGATGCGGATATTGAAGCAGGCAATCAATAAAATGAGTGGGAAAGGCGATACTTGAAACCGCCATTTCTTCATTTAGTTTTTTGTTGGTAAGAGTCTTTTGTCTGAATGTGTTTAGCTGCGTGATAAGAAGTTCAAGGTGGTGACTGAAATAGCTTTTTATTCTTTCATAAACAGATTCTGTATCTGCGATTTGGGAAGTATCGGAACGACTGTAGTTCAGTCTCTTTTTTAATAAATCGATCAGGTGTTTTTCAGCTTGTTTGTCGGTTGTTTTTGCGAATAAAACAGATATAACTTTCAGGCTGAAGGCCTCCGGATTTTTTGATTCATTACCTTCTTTCATTGCTGCAATAAACAGTTTTACAAGGAAAACCGGGTCGGAGAGAAGCGTATCCGGTTTTGCGCCCGAGTGTTTGGACAGCTCGCTGATGATCTGTGTAAACGCTTTATTTTCCTTTTGAAAGAAACGGCTCAGGTAGCTTTGTATCGTAGTGGCTGTGTTGGCATCTATCAGGCTAAACAGGCTAAAGTTGCCATCTTCTGAAGTTTTGTCCGGTCGGATCACCTTTGCCAGGAGGTCATCGTTTTTTTCGCATAAAATCATCAATGCCTGTTGGAGATCGTTTCGAGTTAAGGCCTCAAAACCGGCGGGCAAATATCCTTGTTGGAGATAGATTCCCAGAATCTTCCGGTAGTAAACCAGCAAATAGTTTTCCGGCTTCTCATCGATGGACTTTTGTTTCGATTGCGGCTGCTTGATGCTAGTTTCACTCTTATCGGAAGGTAGTATTTTAAGGTCGTCCGGGAAGACTTCAGCTTCGCGTAAAGCTTTCGCCCATTTAATGGAGCTGAACTTTTCGTCGCGGAAGAATTCCTGAAAAGAACTACTTTTTGTGAGTGCAGGTAGGTCCACACCCGTTTGCGAAAGGAGGTGGGCAACAAATTCTTCCTGGTTTTTGGGATGATATCCGGTGTCGGAAAGGTATTTCAACGTGTTCAGTACGAGATGATTGAATTTGATTTTTGTGTCAAAGTCTTTTGCGGTTTTTTGATAAAGGCGATGCAACAGCCCGCTTATATTGTCGGCCTGCTCTTTTTCCAGTAAGCGGAGAAGCAGGTGTGTGCTCCGTTCATCCAGTTTTGTCCCGAGGATTTTGTTGGTTTCCGGGTTTTGCATGATGGAAACCAATTGAAAGCGCAGCCAGCTTATATCATGGTTTATATACGTTCCGTTGTGCAAAATATGGATCAGTTCCGGTACCGATAACTGTTTTTGTTCCCGAAATTCCTTTTCTGAATCAATGATATTTGTCCCTGATTTACGGGCTTCCTCCAATGAATACGTCTTATTTTTTCTGATTTGTTCAAAAGCCTCGAAGATGAGCCTTTCATCCTGATCCTTAAACTTACTCGCCGGCAAGTCGTTAACTGCCAAAGATGAGGACTGAACCGATTTTCGGAGCCAGTCTTTCAGTACGGATTCAATAAACCGTTGGCGCGAAAAGCCCGGACTGCGGTTGTTTAGCAGGTAGTGAAAAATGGAAGCCATCAGCGTACCATACAATTCTTTTTGACTGTGGTTAACCTTTAAATGTTCGGCAAAACCAAGCAGCCTCGGAACCAGTTTTTCAATCCACACTGCATTGGCAGGTTCCAGCAGAACCACCACTTTGTTTAAGTTTTGAGGGCTTAGGTGGTGAATCAGGCGCAGGATTCGGTTTTTGCCCGATTTGTGGTTTAGCAGAACCTCGGACAGTTCTTTGGGATGCGAACCAACGAGTTCGGCCAAAAGATCGTCGATGGATGGATTGTTGGCCAGCGAATAAGGAAAAAATCCGTTTTGCAGGAAAAAATCGAGGGCATACAACAAGGCATTATCCGAAGTCAGCCTTTTGGTTTTGCTGCCATTTTTGAGACTACCTTTGAAGTCAATCAACTGGCTAAAGTTGAGTGATTTTTCCAACTCGGCCCGAATGCGTTGCCCCAATACGTTTCTTAGCTCCTTTTCCGGTATGTCGCCAATGTTGATCTCCAGTTTTGAAAGTTCGATGTTAATTCCGGCCGGAATACTCGCCGAAACAGCAGCTTCCATTTCCGGTAAGACGTGCGAATGAAAAATGGACTCAATGAGCTGGTTGCAGCGAATGGCCATTGCTTTGTTTTTGTATTCCAGCTGAATGGACGAATTATGGATGATATGTTCCGAATTCCCCATTTTATTTGGCTGCTTTTAGTGTCTGTATTTCCGTGTAAACATCGAAGGCCAGTTTTGCCAGGTGGTGTTTGTCCGATTGTTCCTTTTGCCTGGCTTTGGCATCTTTCCATTTTTGATAAACCGATTCAAAATTTTGCATCTGGTTACGATCGATCCATAAAATGTTGTTTTTTATGTGCGAGGGAATTCGTTCGCGGATCAGTTCAGTTATAAAATCGCGGAACCTGGCTTCCTGAAACCTGGCCGGCCAGTCGGGAAACAGAAAACTTACCTGGAAATCGAAAAAGTCTTCGTTAATGATTTGCCCATTGGAAAGCCTGCGTTGAAACACCAGCCTGCGTTGTCCAAAATTTCTTCCGGCAATGGAGCCCATTAAGCGGATCTTTTCCATTTCGGCATATCTTTCAGCGCCGTTTTTTTCTTCGGGGGAGCTAAAAAAGCGGATGTAATTTTTAGCTTTTTCTACCTGCCGGTCAACAACAGGATTTTCGGTGTCAGGAAGCGGTGCAGAAGTAGCAATTACTTTGCCTTCGTTGTTTTGTAACAGCCATTGCTTGTTTTCAAAGCGGTAGTTATCCGCATCAGGTGCGCACAGGAAAAACTCCTGCAAGCTGTTTTGCCGCTCCGATTCTGTTTGGCTCCAGGATTCATCCGCCATTGTACCGAAAAAATTATCTCCGTATTCACTTTTGAATGAAAATCCAAACTGGCTATCGGCTAACATGTCTAGCAAGAGGATGTGATCCAAGAGATAGAAACCTTCGGCATGGTGGTTTAATTCGGTAAAATAGTTTATCGACTGTGCCACAAAACGTAAAGCATCGGCTTCGTTTTTACCTTCGTATAAACGCACCCATTTTCTTGTTTCTTTCCTGAAAATTACCTGGATCTTGTTTTGATCATCGCTGGTTTTTCTGGAAATCCGGTAGTTCTGCGGATTGACGGTTTCGCGGAAAAGTAATTTAATTTCAATACCTCCCAGAAAAGACGGTGAAAGATTGACGTTTTCATTTTCCGAAAATTCCGGTAGTTCAGTCAAGCGAACAGGACGGTAATTATGATGGAGTTGTTCAATGTTGTGGTAGTGTTCGCCGGGAGCGAGCAATGTTGCAGGTTGCTCCGACAGCTTTTTAACGATCGGTTTGTTGCGCAGGGGAATCCCCGATTTCAGACAAATAATTTCTTCCAGGCCTGCGATTTCATTTTCACCGGGTACTTCAGGTGCACCAATCGATTCACCCTTCGAGCGGTTGTAACCCAGCCGGTCCACATTTTTCAGGAAAAGCGATTTGTGGCGGATAACGGCTAGCAGGTATTCTTTTTCGTTTCTCAGTAAATGCAGGCGCGCTGAAATTTTCCAGGGCACTTCGCTTAACTCTTCACCAAAGCGGGCTAGCATATGATCGTACACAGCGTTTTTCTTTTTCAGATACGCTTCTTGCGATTCTGTTTGACTGGCAGGAAGTTGATGATCCGGAAATAAAGTTGCCCAGTTGGGTACCGAGTTGATCCACTCGTTTCGGAAGGCCGGTTCATTTGGAGAACTAAAATCGATGTCAAAAAAATGGTTGAGATTGGCTAACTGCGATAAATGGCCGCCAAGATGGTGCTCAAAAAGCATTAAAAATGCCTTTAACTGAGAGGCTTTTGCTTTTTTCTCCTCGGGCTCGCTGTCGGCCAGTCCCTCGGGGCCAATGTTGTAGATCAATGGGAAATGCCGTTGAAGGGAGTGGTAGTTTCCCGGATCACGGTAGGTCTTTTCGAGCTTTTCGTTAAAAGTCTTTTCCTTTTGATCTCCCATTGAATAGGCCCGGTATTTCTTTGACCATTTTTCAAAAAGCAGGTTATTGATCACATCTTTGTGCAGAAGGTTTATTTCTTTTTCGTTGATGAAAACCTTTAGCTGGCTGTACAGATAATCAAAACGGGCATTTGAATCGTACTGGCCGGTGTCTTTCAGCAAATGAAAAAAATGATCGGGATCGATTGTCATTTTTTGTGACTCCGTATCCCCGCAAACAATGCTTTTAACTTCGCATTTTACCACACCGTCAGCTTTCGAAAATAGCCTTTGAAGAATGTCGACATCGAGGACGCGGATTCTTTCTTTGGCGGGTTCGTCCGGAAGAAATCCTTTTATCAGGCGCGGCCCCGCAAACATTTCTTCGATGGTTTGATTTTCACTTAACATCTCATCGGGTGTGCGAAATCTTACCGGAACATATATGTATTCAAAAAGCGACAGAAAAAGCTGGGAAAGCGTTTGCTCAATGTCGTTTTGTTCCGGAAGATGAATGTTGCATTTGATTTCAACCGGCCGGGGTTGGAGCAGGCACACCTCGGAAAAGTATTCACCCATGTTTCGGTTGGCATTCAAAAACTTCTTCAGGCGGTTGATGAAATCTTCCCGGGCATGCTGGTCGGCTGATAATTTGCGGATAAAACGCAGTTTGGGTAGAACCTCTATCCGACTGAGACCGCTGATTTCTTCGTGGAAACCTTCGTTTTTTAACCGGCTGATCCACACATTCTGTACTTCATCGAAGCGGTCGATGATCAGTTTTCGTAAATCGGTATTGGTTACCGGGTGACTGCTGAAAATATCGGAAGGGGAGAAAAAAGCATTGGCGCGGGCATCAATCGGTAGATCCTTGTTTTTTACCAGGAGGTCTTCCAACGGGTAAGCCGTCCGGTAGCCAATGTCGGTAAGGCCGTAGCAAAGTTGTTCAAGGATGGTTAGTCCCGGGTCGTGAAGGTTGTAATCGGTCCAGATATCACCACCCAACTCTTGCAGGTATTCAATGCCTTTATTTCTTAGTTCCGAAAAATTAAGGCTTGTTTTTTCAATATCGTTTTTTGAAAAACTGTCGCCGGTTTTCATTGCTCATCCTTTCGTTTAGGTGAAAAACGATCGTCCCACAATACGCTCACCTTAAAGTGAATTTTTTTGTCGTTCCCGTAGTTACTCCTTGTCTTTAGCTGAAGCGAATAGCGAAACGGATCGCGTGGTTCGAACCATGAACTGATTATTTGCCAGAGGCGGGCCAGCCCCGTTTTCTGTTCCTGCTCCTCGTTTAGTTGCGACGGGCGCGACTCCCAACGAATGGCAACCTTGTTCCACCATTTTCCGTAATGTGCGGTGGTTGTGGTAATTTTCGACTTCGAATTTCCGTAGGTACTTACCGCTATGGCGTGCATCAACGAGTATTTCCCTTCGCCCTTTTCGCCCTGTACATAGGCCATGATCTCAAAAGCGTTGGCGCCGTTTAATAATTTGTCACCAAACACATTGTGCCAAAGTCCGTCGGCTTTTAGTTCGCCTTGCAGGTAATTTCCCACTCTGCCTTCCGACGAAATAATCCCGTTAACATCGAGTCTTTCAACCGGAGTTGTGGTGCCAAGTCCAATATTGTGCGAGTCTTTCTGAATGTAGAAAGCAGGTTCCCGGGGAACTTCAGAGTCTTCGCTTTCTTCTCTGAATGCGGAAATTTTGTGGATGTAAATACCGCCACTATCCTTTTGAGTAAGAAAAAGTCCCCAGGTAGCTTCCGGATCATCTTTATCCTGAAAAAAGCTGAGTAAGCGGTTTTCTCCGTTGTCGGAAGGATAAATCATCAACCCTTTTTCGTTGATATCCAGCTTGTCGTCGGCTTTGTTAAAGGTCGAATCGATCAACTTTTCAAAGGCTCCCTGGTCGGGAAGACTGCCTTTGGTAAAGAAGCTTTTGAGTTGTTTTCTATCCGTTATGTTTTTTTGATTCTTCATGAAGCGTTATGTATAATTTCCTTTGCCGTCGCTTATTACAAAATCTGCCTCAACCGCCAGGTCGCCAATCCCTGATTTTTGAGGTTTGTGGGCATCTTCGTCGCCGATCACCGTAATTTGATGCTCGGGTGCTGAGGTTAGTATGGCATAGGGCGAAATGGTGCGCAGGTCGTTTATTCTTTCAATTATGGCTGTGTCGATAATTTTATAACGGCCCAGCACTTCCACCAGCTGCAAAACCGAAAAACCGGTTACAAATTCCACGTATGGGCGGCTTTCGATAAAGTTTATTAATTCTGTTTTTGAGAAAGATTCGTCGAATCCTTTGTCGGTTGATTCGTTTTTGACACCCGGTGACAAGTAATTGACCAATTCTCGGTTAAGAGCCGTTTTCAGGTAGCCTGCTTTGAACGGATCTTTGAACTTGACTGTGCATCTTATTTTCAATAGCTCGTAAATCGGGTTGGCAACTTCCACTTTTACCCAGGGCGACAAAAATTGCGAGATGTACTGTTTCACATTAACGAGCGTGCTGTAATCAATTTTGTGGCTTTGCTGACTACCGGTGGTTTCCGAATCGGTTTTGGGAATCAGTACAATTTGGAGGTTGCTGCCTTTTACCAGTTCCTTGGGATGGGTGTTGCGCCCGTAAGCCCTTACTTTTTCAACCTGAGGAAAACGGTCCAATACCAGCTGCTCAATGTCCCAGTTGCTTACGGCTCTATTCTTATGCCGCAACATTTCTCCTGTTCTCCCATAAAACAAGGCTTCGCTGTCTTGTTTATTGGTGGCTTCCAATGCAAAGGGACCTTTGATTTCTGCTATCCCGGGTTTGGAACTGAAACTGGCTTTTTGATGCTTTTGTTGCTTTCCGCTTTGTGTATTGTCAGGCTCCAGGTTTTCGGATGATACAACCTGAAGTGCCTGCGAGAATACATGCCGAATTCTGGAATTATTATCGGGCGATTTTTTATACGATGCTTTCAGCCAGAATTTTCCTTTGGGCATTCTGGGGTTGTCGGTTTGGATGATCCCCGGTAATTTTAGTCTGATGATCCCCGATTTTAGCAGACCTTGTGTGCCGTCTTCCAAAATATCATTGTGCATGGATATCCACTCGTTGTTACTCAGGTAGTGCCATTCTACCCGGGGTGGTTTGATTACCGTGTGGCTGTATACGGCCGGTTGAAGATCGAAGCCCAGGTTGAGTATTTCGTTGGGAGTGACTTTTTCCAGTCCGAGCAATAAACTTCCCTTGCCGGTTATTTGAGGCAAAAAATAGGATTGTGATTTTACCGGCCCCGGAAAAACCTGGACTTTTCCAAAGGGATGGATATGTACTATTTTGATGTCGGCTGATTTATTGTCCAGTTTGCGGTGCATAATTTCCCTTGCCACGTTTTTGTACCGCAACGTTAGTTTTTCAACCATGGGCGTAAAAGGCTGGCTCGGCAGCGGATCGGTATTTCGTTTGAAGCGGCTTCGGTTAAGAGCTGCATTGGCATATATTTCGGGGAATTGCTGGTGCCCGAACGCAAACTCGGGCCCCGAAAGCTCAAGCAATAACGATGGCAACTTTTTATTTCCCAAAGGATTGATTTGCTGGTCGAAGTTCAGGTTACCAAGGGCAACGTTTATTTCGGTGGACGGTTCGAGATAGTTATCCTTCGTATTGAATAGCTTTTCTTCCTGCATTTTTATACCTGACCGATCGTTGCTTTGGCTGCTTTGTTTTATTTTAAAGCGGAATCCATCGTTGGAAACATCCAGCGGGTAACCACGGTAGTAAGAAGAGAAACCTCCTTTCATGCGCGGGAGCCCCAGCCAATTGATTTTTATATCCAACTCGCTCAGGTTTTGTTGCAAAACCAGGGGATTTTGTATTTTCAGATAGCTCCCCAAAACCGGAGCTGTTCCAAAGGGGGCAAAAGGAATGGAGCTATCGAGATTTCCCAAAGACGTGGATAACATGAGATCGCTCACTTCGGCTACTTCCGTTTCCAGCATAACTTCTTCCATTACCATCTGGCTTAAAATCCGGTAAGGGTGGTAGCGCGCATTGTTGTTGAGCATTACTTTGATGCAAGGCCAGGTTGTGTCGTAGTCGCCGTCATGAATTTCAGGGGTAAAGGGGATCAGTGTTTGCTCCTGATCCGTAAATGGAATGGTGATGATCAGCGAATGCTTCTCCCGGTTGATTTGTACTTTTACATGCTCGGGCTCTACCCATCCTTCGTGCGAGGTAACAAGAAGTTGAAAAGCTTCGGCAAAGAACTGGGAGACAATTTTGTCTCTGAATTTAACCGATTCTGCTTTGTCTTGTGTCTCAATTATTTCATCGTAAATTAACCCGTCGAAGAGTGATCTTGACTCTTGCCACGATTCGGAGGTAAATTTCAGGCTTAGAATGGCTGTTTGGTTTCCTTTCTCAAGAATCAGGGCGGGAGAGGAAAACAGTATCCCGATTTTGCTGGGAACAACAGCTTCGTTTAACATTGTTTTTTCTTCGCCAAAAGTGGCTGGCAGAACCTTGTCATTTTCGACGGTGTTTTTTCCGTTCGATCGAATGTCGTTCTGGTACAACAGATTGATGGAGAAGTTATTGTTTTGGTCCGATTCTCCAAAAGGATGATAGTCGCTTTTAAACAGTGTTTTAATTTCGGTAATCTCTGTTTGGGTGAACCGGCTTGCTGAACCGGTCTTGAACGGGTAGGAGGGGCCGTTTGGAAAAGTAAGGTGAAACACTTCGTTTTCCGGAATATCTTTGAATTCAATGCCCTGTTGAAGTTTTAGCCCCAGAATTGCATTGCTGTGCGTTTGATTTCTTGGAGACTGTTGTAAAATCTTTTTGTAATAAAAGTCAAGATGCTCCTGAGGCAAGGCATTCATATCTGCCTGGGCAAATTCAGTTAACCTGAAAAAGGCGAGTAAAAGCGCAATGTGCGGCTGATGCCCGGCGTGTTCCAGCTCAGCTTTGAAATAAACAGCTGCTTTTTCCTGCAAAAACAGAAGATGCCCGTAAAGGTTTTCAAAGTGTTCGCTGATCGTTTCGGCGTGCCTGTCCGGCGACTCCTCCTCAAAATGAATAACAGATGAGTAAATGTTTTCCAGCTCGGAAAGCAAGGCCCCGCTGTATCCCGAATTTTTCAGGCCTCGCAGCCAGCGAATAACCAGGTCACGCATTAAACGGTTGGCTTCGGTAAGCCTTTTGTTTTGGGCGCTTTGGTCGTTGATGAGCTCATTTTCTTTAGCCAGGTTTTTAAACTCATCAAGATCAATTTTTACAATGGAGGCAATCACAAAAAGAGGATCCCGCATCAGAAAGGTCTTCCAGTTGCCCACAATTTTATTGTCGGTATCAACAAACGGAAGGTGCCCGGCAAACTCCAGGGTTTGGATCAGTTTTTCAAGAACTGATCTCCCATCGATTGAGAGGTAGGAGTTGCTTAGTGCCTGCTGAATTCTTTTATCTTGTGATGAGCCTTTGTTCATAGTACTGCCATTCGTTTTTTAGAGCATGGTTCCTTCCTTGAAATAAAAAGGATAGACAATGTTGCTGCGCGTGTTGGTGATGATCACTGTATAAAGGATGTGTATGTTGAGGATTCCGTTTTCAAAAGTGTCGTCTTTTATTTCAATGTTTTCAATTTTAATGCGAGGTTCGTTAAAGAGCAGGGCATCGTAAACCGCATCACGTAACATGGTTTTTCGCGTGGGGTCGTTGCTTTCGAACACAAATTTACGGACCGGGCAGCCAAAAGCCGGGAACATGATCCTTTCCCCCGGAATTGTACCCAGTATTATAAGAATACTCTGCCGGATGTCGTCTTCGTCTTCAGCGGTAACAGTGGTTCCCATTTCGTAGTTGAACGAAGGGGGAAAAGCCCATCCTCTGCCTAAAAATGAATTGTGTTTTGCCATGTTTTATCCTCCTATCATTACCGTTGGGCATCCCAAAACAATGCTTCCTCCGTGAGCGGTAGTATCGCCCATTCTTGCTGCTGGTTTTCCGCCGATCATCACAGTTCCCGATCCCTTAACGATGGAGTCAGGAGGTCCTACGCAAACACAGCTGTCTCCCATAACCGCGGCCGGCATTCCGCCAATCAGTACTGTGGGCATTCCTGGGCCTATTACCGGCCCGCCAACATGAGGTATCGGCGGCACACCCGGTGTTTGCATCGGGCAGGTGTGCATATCTGTTAATCTGGCTGCCATTCCCATAATTCTAATTTTTTAATTGATCATTACCATTGCACCTTTTATGGTGGTTTGTCCAGAGGCCGAAACCTCGGCTGTTCCACTTCCTTTTCCGGTAAACCCTACCTGGGCTGTCAGCTGAACATTCATGCCATCCGCTTTTACATCAGCGTCCGATTTGATGGAAACTCCTGAGGAGCCAGACAGATTTAAATTTCCGCCTGCTGTAATACTGATGTCTTTGGAACTGTTTATTGTGATTCCCGAGTCATTCATTTTTAGCGAATTCCCGTTTTGGTCGACCAAACTGATCAACTTGTCTTTTTCACTCATTTGAATGGTATTGCCGGCAGGGGTCTTTAGCGTAAGTATGGTGTCTACATCGTCAAATTCAATCAATATCTTCTTTTTCGAATAGATCGACTTGAATTGATTTTCCTGATCGGGGTCGTAAACAGGCGTATTCTTTTGGCTGTAGACAGAACCCGATATTACCGGGAAGCGCGGATCGTTGTTGATAAAGTTGACGAGCACCTCGTCGCCTATTTCAGGGAAAAAAAAGAACCCGGCCTGGTTGCTTGCATACGGGAATGCAAGCCGTGCCCATAAGCCGTTATCCATGTCGGTACCCGAAAAAACAGGCAGGTTGACCAATACGCGGTAGTTTCCTTCCGTATCTTCGTGAATCTGTTTTACGGTACCAATTTGTGTTCCGTTAACCGCCGGCAAAAGCCCCGAAGCCGGTAATTCCTGTACGTCGGGAAGCGAAGCATGCCATTCGGGCGATGCACCGATCTGAAGTTTGGTTGTCCAGCTACCTTCCGAAATGGTGTGTGTAACTCCCGAAACAAAGGCATTTCCGTTAAACCGGCTACTGAATTCACTCAGCTCAATAATATCTCCGGGAATGATTTGGCTGCTTCCCTGTACGCTGATGTTTCCCCTGATTTTACTGAGGGCCGCCTTGCTTCCCATGGCCAGGCCCCATGCATCGCTTTCGGTTTTGGTAATAAACGCCGATGAAAAGTGTGCGTTGTTTTTGGTGTGACAAGCTTCGGATAGTTTTTGGGTAGTGAGGTTCCCTTGCGAGGTACCGGCAGAAACCGGACTACTCGAGTTGACTGTTTGTTGTTGAGAATTGTCCCATGTATCAATGTCGTAATTGCCGGCAATGTACTCGCTGTCGAGTTTCAGATCGATGTCAATAATTACTTCCGAGGCATTTAGTGTGACCACCGGCGACACGCTAAAATCAATTTTCTTCACCTTCACCTCGTTTTGGTTGGCCAGCACCATCAGGTTATTGGCTTCGGCGCGGGTAACCACAAAATCCCAGTCGGTGGCATTGTACTGGATCAACAACGGATGTTCAAGATCGGTGGCATCTACCGTGCTGGATAAGCCATAGTTGCCAATAATACTGGTAATTGCATCCGAATCTTTCTTTTGGGTAAAAATGGCATTCGATCTAACGCGGGTCATTTTAACCGCTTTGTCCTTGCAATCAATTCGTAGTTGCGAGCAGCTGTTTTTAACCGACAAACTTTGAGAAATAATAATGCCTTTAAAAACAGTGGTATTGTTGCTGCTGTAACCGACCTTGATTTCTATTTCATTTCCCGGAATAAAATCTTCTCCTTCACTGTTGCTGAAGCCATCTTCGGAAACGCCAATGGCTGCGCCGTCAATCAACTCCACCGATGCAAAACTGATCCGGTTTACTTCCTGCATAATCGAAAATTCCCCGATCTCGATTGTATCTTTCAGCGGACTCCCGTTCACCAGGATTTCAAAAGTCATTGGGCCATCTACTGGCTGTAATTGTGGCATAATATTTAGTTTACCGGTGGAAAAACAATTGTTTGGCCTGGTTTAACCGAGCGAAAGTCAGTCAGGTTATTGTAACGCGCTACCTTGATGTAATAACTGCTGTCGCCATAGATTCGGTAACACATCAGCGGAAGGCTGTCGCCGGCCATAACTGTTCTGACGTGGGTGAGGTCAGACGAATTTTTTTGTTCTTCGAGTGCCTTTTTCTTGGCACTGACCGAAGCCAGGAGAACGATGGTAACTTCTGCACGAAGCGGCGTTCCGTCGGTATCCAGCATGGTATAATTCACGTTCCAGTTTTGAAGCCTTCCCTGGAAAAGTGATTGGGTGCCCCACAAAATTTTAATGTAATTTGGCTCGTGGATGGTGCCGTTGTAAGTATAAACCAGCTTTTTAACTTCATCAATTTTCTGGCTTACATCGTCTTCGTTGATGACTCCCGTTCCGTCAAAGAATAAAACAAGTTCAAAATAGCTGTTACCGGTTCCTTTGAAACGTGCTGTTTTTGCACTCGAGCCATCG
The DNA here is from genome assembly GCF_003576475.1 of Maribellus luteus. Classification (GTDB taxonomy): domain Bacteria; phylum Bacteroidota; class Bacteroidia; order Bacteroidales; family Prolixibacteraceae; genus Draconibacterium; species Draconibacterium luteum. The sequence goes on from NZ_QWGR01000001.1 coordinate 194,620, forward strand.
GTTGTATCGCGGGTGCAAAACTCTTGCTCGTTTTTGGTCTGAAAGGATTCCGGGTTAACCGGCGCATCGAACTCACCAACCTGGCTGCTAAAATCCGGATCGGTATAAGCGAGTATTTTCAGTTTGGTCATTTCACCCATGGTCAGCGAATCAATTTACGTTCAAGCTTTTCCAATACTTTGGTTGTGCACTCTCTTTCCAGTTCTTTCCGAAACTTCTCCAATTGTCGGTTAATCAGATCTTTTTCAATCGACGAATCAAGCAGTTGCGAATGGTTGTCGGTAACAACCCCCCGGATAACCAGTTCTTTTACAATTAATGTCATCAGGCGTATTTTTTAAACTGTCTGTATTTCAGTGTAATCGACTCGATAGCGAGTTGATTGCTGGTACTGTTTAAGGTTCCAAGTTCCCAAGAAATGGGGTAGGCCCTCATTATTCTCCACGAGGCCAGCGGTGTTCCGTCGTTTCCCAAAAGAGATAATGTTATGTCCTTGGGCGAGAATTTGAAATCCTCGATGGCTTTTCTGCACCAGTCATCCAAACCGGAATTTGCCACCAGGCATCTTTTTAACACCAGGTTCTCGTACTTTGGCTGAACAGGAAGGTGGTGAACAAAATTATTGTCACCACCTTCCTTCTTTGGAATGGTATCTAAGGTTACTTTCAAACCGGAAACTTCCTGAAAACTGGCATCCATTTCCGAAAATCCATCGAATTTTACTGAAAAGTAGAACGCTGTTGGCGGGGCATAATCGGTCTGAAAAAAGCTGTCGCTACCCATAGAATTATCCGTTTGAAATCGTGAGTCCTTCGTGCATAATCTCGATGCTTTCAATGGCTACCTCGTTGGCTTCCGATTTCAAATCAGTGGAACTGATCTTCGTTGGCCAGGCGTTGGTAAGTGTCCATGTCATCGTCGGATTACCACTTTCATCGAGTAGTTTGATAACAACGTTCATTCGTTCGATGGTATTCATCTTTATCTTGTTGTACCAGTCGAAGAAACTGTTGTCTTTGGCAAACACTCCTTTTTTCATGGTTATGTTGCTGTTCTTAACCATTCCGGGCATGTTTATTTCCGAAAATACGGGGCTGTTGCCATGTCGGTAGGTAAGAGGTTGAGCCTCCACGTCCAATCCGCTTACTTCCTGAAAGGGAATGTTGGTGGTGCTTCCCCAGTCTACCATAAAATAAAACTTTGGTAAGGGCCAGTTCTTGTCTTGTGCTTCTCCTGCCATGATCTTCTATTTTTATGATTATTTCTGATTATGATTTTTGCATTTGCTGTTCGAATGTCACCACAATAAATTCGGCGGGTCGTACAATGGCCAGTTTTACTGTGATCAGCATTTTCCCTTCAAGAATGTCCAGTGCAGTCATGGTTGAACCCAGACCCACCTGTACTTCAAAAGCATCATCGGGAGAGGCTCCGGCCAATGCTCCTTGTTTCCACTTTTCGGTTAAAAAGTTGACAATCATACTTTTTACGGTGATCCAGGTGTTGGCGTCGTTGGGTTCGAACACATATGAACGAAGCGCAAGTTTGATCGACTGTTCTAGCATGATCATTGTTCTGCGGACGTTGATGTATTTCCAGTCGAGGCTGTTCCCGTCGAGTGTGCGTGCTCCCCAAACCAGCGTTCCAATCCCCGGAAATGTGCGTATTGCATTGATCGATTTTCCGGAAATAGCATCTACATTCAGGTTCTCCTGCTCGTCGTGCGTAATGTTAACCGTTGGTTTTACCACGCTGTTTAAACTTATGTTGGCGGGCGATTTCCAAACTCCGCGGCTGTTGTCAACGGCCGTGTAAATACCGGCCAGTGCCGAAGACGGCGGCAAAATGTTCATGACTGCCCTGATTTCGTCCAGCAAGTCGGAATAAGTCGGACTGGTTGCAATCAACCCAAGGTGGAAATTTCGCTTTTTGTTCTCAACGAACTTTTCAAGCAAAGCTTCTGTTTCGGGCAATGCTCCCAAGCCGTTTAAGGTTTCAGCAGTAATACCTTCCTTTAGTTTTCCTTCTTCCACAACTGTAGCTAAATCCGTTGGATTGTCAGCAGTTAATGCTGCTGCCAATTCATCGGGCCTCTCCTTGATGAGTGCATTTTTGAAGCCATCTTCATCTTTGGGAAAATCGTTGATAAGAGGCTTCGCTGCTTTTTCAGTTAAAACGGTGCCCAGTTCAACTTTCGGATCCAATATCTGGAAATCGATCTCTCCTTTTTGAACGATACTGGTATTCATCCAGGGATAATAAGCGGCCGCATAGCTTAAGTTTTCGGTACCAATTTTTTCCCTGAATTTGTCGATGATATCAACGTTGTCGGTATTAACGCGGGTGCTGTATCCGTCCCAAAGATCAACAATGGCTACGCGGCTTTGCATTTTCGCGCAGTGAGCCAAGGCCTTTTTGTATACGTCGTAGCTTTCGTCGCCTAGTTTTATTGCATCGGGAACAAGCACCATGGTTGGTTCCTGTTCTTTTAGCAAAGTGTCGATTCCTGCTACCAGTTCTTCTTTCTTTACATCCTGCATGGTTTTGTAGGTACCTACCGAAACCACATAGCAGGCTCCGCCGCCGTTGTCGAAAAACAGCTGCATGGCGCGGTACATGTACAAACCTTCACCTTTGGTTTGTTTGATCTCTTTGGTATTGTCGCCAATTGTGATCTCGTGCATTGCTTGTTCTCCTTCATTTACATCAGCAAGCTCGAATAGCGTTTCTGCGGGACCGCCGAACCACTGCCTGTATTCTGATAATGAAGTAATCCTGGTGGGCATTTTTGAGATAGACTTTCCATTTCTGGAGGCTTTCTGTGTATACCCAATAAATGCAGGAATGGCTGTCGCTACTTCAACGACAGAACCCGGAAACGCATTGATTTCTTCAATGTAAACTCCCGGAGTCATTAATTTTTGTGCCATAATCTTACTACTTTAATGGTTTATATATAAATGTGAGAATATTGAATTTCAGTCAATTGCTTTTCGTCGTTGTAGATGAAATCGGGGCTTGCGTTGCGTAGCCTTTTAATCACGATTCGTCCTTTTTTCAGTGTTGGTTCTTCGGCTTCTATAAGTTGGAATGAGTCGTCCTGAAGTTCGGCAATAGGAAGTTTCTCTTTCGATTCAAACACCCAGGCTTCGGTGTTTTCGTGTAACGTTTGTTTTTGCGGGTCGTTAAAAACCTGTTCTTTCTTTTTATTGATGATGGCAAGGTTCTGAAACTTCTGGTAAACCGGATTTACTATGAAGTATTTCCAAACCGTAGAGCGGTTGTTAAATTGGATGACATAATTGATTTTCCCGTTTTTTGCAAACTGTTTGTGTAGCTCGTCCGGAAAGATTTCGAGTATCCCCAACGGCTTTTTCCACATCGCTTCGCCGGTGTAATAAACCTTATGTTCTTCATTTGATTTGAGTCGCATTCGAATAACTCCTTCCGGTAAATCAGTAAACTGGTAGGCTGTTCCTGGCGGAGATTGGTTGGATCTCCAGGGAGCCAACGGTGTTCCCCTGACGTCCTGAAAACTAACTTCTCCTTCCTTTTCCTTTGTTTGAATGGTTTGGGAGGTAATCACAACTATATCGTTTATTGATACATATTTTTCAGCATGTAAAAACAATGTGTCGGGAGTTTCGAGGTGGGGAGCGAGGTTGTTAAAATAGAAAAGATGGTTTCTCAGGTCGAACCGGGGGAGGTCTGAGTAATTAATAAAATACGCGTCGCTGCAAGTAAATCTGAATTTGAGTGATGCAGATTCATTGTCTGATTGCAGCAGGTCCGGATCGGTTGTCAGCAGGTGAAATCCTCCCGGAAATGGTTTGATGATGATTTCGTAGTTCTTGAGTAATTGGCTGGTTGGCGCTTCGTAGCTTATTTGAATGGGTTTAAACTTATTGTCATGAAAGTAACTGTGGTCAAATTGAACGGTGAGTATGTGTGTAAAGCTTTGTTTCATGACCTGTTCAATTAGCTGTTTCGGGCTTGCTGACTGCCGGCGTAATTTTCTGAATCGAAATATCATCGTGCATCACAACTCCGGCTTTGTATAAAACCGATGGCATAAGTTTGCTGCCAATTGCCGACCACAGGTGGCTAAGTTCGTCGTATCCCAGGCTGCACAGCTCAAAACTGATGTATTTAGGACTGTTGGAGTTGGGAATATCGAGAGGAATGCGTTTGTTGGCATGAAAAAATCTGACAAGGGCAGACAAATAGCTTAGTCCTTCGATGTAAATATTGCTGTCGAAGTTGGAGCAGAAAAGTAATCTCAGGTTAACAGGTAAAGAGGAGCTTCGGTATGCGTAGGCTCCTCCGCCGGAATGTTGGTTGCGGTTAATGCTGTTTTTAAGGGTAGATTCTTCTTCCAGCCCCACGAGAAAAAAAACGATTTTCCCGCTTACATTTTGAGCCTCGGAACCATCCGGTTTAACAATGTTTGAAAGAACCACTTTGTTTTCCGAGATGGAGAATTCATTCCTCAAATGTTCATTCAACAGGTCTCTAATATACGTTAGCGTAACATCTATCATGTTCCACAAGGATTAATGCCCAAATGTTGTGAGAATCAAGAAATGGATTGATTTAATGGTCTATTGTCTTGATTGTCAATTAAGTGTAGTCGAGTGTGACTCGGTTCTACTTTTCAATAAGTTGAAGTAAGTTACAGAAAATATATATTAAAACCTATATGAGGATATAATTATCTTTTTTAATTAGCATTATGTATCTGTTTTGCTTTTGATCATTTTATGGGTTAACTTACATACTGCTTTTTAAGAGAAATGCTGATTATATATTTGATAAATGTTCAATACCTGATTACAATGACGACGCTTGCTTTTTTTACTACAGATGTGTTATTGGTATTGATAATTTCAGTGCTTGTAACAATAGTTGTCGCGACGGTGTTTTGGCTTCGGCTGAAAGCAGTGATCAACTATTCTTTCAAGTGGAAAGAGCTGGAAATTATGCTAAATAAGCTAAACGTGCAGTTTAAAGAGATTCAGGATGAAGTGGCGGTTCTTAAGATCAATATCGATAAAGGACAGGACGATAAACATGAATTTCAGAAAAAGCTGCTGGCGTTGGAAGCCCGCTTAAAAGCACTGGAAGATGAAAGCTCCTCTTTGCCAGGGGAGAAAAACGATGATAAACAAGATATTGTAGTGGAGTATTACATGGGCAATTCAGACTCCTGATGTCTGAGAGTGCTAAACAATGCTTTTGCCTTCTTTCATTTTCTCCATTTTAAGACCTGCCTGTATGTCTTGCCAGCGAATGAGTTTGTCTTTTCTTCGCATGCATTTCAGAATACAATAATGCAATACATTGATGATAGAGGCTGCGCTTAGTTCATGCTGTTCAGCCAAAAGATCGATATTGATATCTTCGTCGTAGGTAAAATCAGAGGTGGTTGATTTTTCCCAAAGCTGATGCCGGAGATAAACATCCGGAATTTCAAAATCCAATATTAGCTGGAAGCGCCTGAAAAATGCTTCGTCAATGTTCTTTTTGAAATTGGAACATAGAATGACCAAGCCGTCATAATCTTCCATGCGCTGAAGTAAAAATGAAACTTCCTGGTTGGCGTACCTGTCGTGCGAATCGGAAGTATTGCTCCGTTTTCCAAACAGAGCATCGGCTTCGTCAAAAAACAGGATCCAGTCTTTCGACTCTGCCAGGTCAAAAATGCGGGAAAGGTTTTTCTCCGTTTCTCCGACATATTTCGAGACTACCATTGATAAGTCTACTTTGTAAACATCCATGTTGAATTGTTTCCCAAGCAGGCTGGCTGTCAGTGTTTTTCCTGTTCCCGGAGGACCGGTGAACAAAACTTTGAATCCCGGTTTGATCTTTTTGCCAAAACTGAAATTGTTTTTCAGGTCTTTGCCGTGTTCGATGTAATCTTTTATTTCTTCAAGGCCCTGCAACAAATTTCCGGGCAAAACAAGATCGCTCCATTCCTGGCTGGTGGTAATCCTTTTAGCCGGAAAATCGGCATTAAAATCCGGCTTGTACTTTTCTCCGGTGGTACAATAGAATAGGTATTCGGGCGTAACAGACAAAAGACCGGAAGCCATCGGAGCGTTGCTCGATTTTTTTTCGAGGTTAATAATGTCGTGCTTTCTCAGGTAATGTTCTTTATCCAGTAAATGAAGCAGATCAAACCGCTTTCCCAAATCGTGTCCGGCCAACAGGAAAAGCGCTGTTTCACCCGTCGGAAGGTATCCTTTAAAGTTTTCGTTTCGTACCCCGCCAAACTCGGTAAAAGGAATGTCGTATAACTCATTTTTCATATACAGCAAGTCGAGCAACGATGGTTTTATGTGTGGAATTAATGCCAAAATAAGAATCAGCCTTTCTTCCATTCTCATGCTGTGCTTTTTTATCAGGTCGGTATAGGGACACGGGTATTTATCGGCTGATGGCAGGGGAAGGTTTGTGATGGCTGTTTCGCTTGCCGATCTTTCAAACGTTATTTTTCCGCGAAGCATTATAAGGTCTTGAAACCATTGAAGTTCCTGTTCAATAAAAGCTGCATTGATTGATTTAACGGTCATGGTGAAAAAAGGATAAGTTCGTGTTTATGCGACGTAAATTACGGATTTCATCAGGAAAAGTCAAAACTGAAGCACTGCATTCTGTTGTTTCGTCAAAGTTGTTTTCTCTATATGTTTTTTGGGGGAGACGATGTTTTGTCAATAACCCAATATTCTGGTTCCTTCTTTTATCTTTAAATAAGGGGTTGTTATTTGTTTTGATTAAATCGGGTGTTTCGATTTGTATCGAAAATTAAATTAAAATAGAAAATGAAGAAAAAAATGGAATAAAATGTATTCTTTATTATTCCTTTTGTGTATGTTTGTTTCGTTTTTGAATCACAAAAGAAAGAAAAGGAAAAATTAAAGTATCTTTCGTTTCGTTTTTTGGGATATTTTATTTGAAAAAAAATACAGTGAGCATGAAAAGAGAAGGCTTGGCCGAAAAGATTGGTTCAGGAAAGTATAAAAGTGATATTTTGGTGATCGGTGGGGGCGCCACCGGTTTAGGGATAGCAGTTGATGCCGCCGCGCGCGGTTATCGCGTTGTGTTGCTTGAGCAGGATGATTTTTCAAAGGGCACATCAAGCCGAAGTACCAAACTTGTTCACGGCGGAGTGCGTTACCTTGCACAGGGCGATGTTCGTATGGTGATTGAAGCCCTCCGGGAGCGCGGTCGTATGCGCCGCAATGCGCCTCACCTGGTTCGTGATATGCGTTTTATTATTGGAAACTACAAATGGTGGGAGCGCTCGTTTTATACAGTTGGCCTGACCTGCTACGATTTATTGGCCGGTAAGTTGGGGTTGGGACGTTCCCTGCCGCTTTCAAGTTCACGCATAAAAAAAGAAATTCCGGGGTTAAAACAGGACGGATTGATGGGCGGCGTGGTTTATCATGACGGTCAGTTTGACGATTCGCGGATGGCCATCACTTTGGCCCAGACAGCCTTCGATCATGGGGGTGCTTGTCTGAATTATGTTCGTGTTAACGGGTTGGAGAAAGACAGCAGTGGCCGGGTTTGCGGCGTTCGTGCAGTGGATTTGCTGGATGGCCATGAATTTACGGTCAACAGCCGGGTGGTAGTCAATGCTACGGGTGTTTTTATTGACGATGTGATGGGTATGGACAGCCGTCAGGCGAATAAGAAAGTACGTCCGAGTCAGGGAGTTCACCTGGTTGTTGACCGAAAGTTTCTGGGAGGCGATTCAGCGCTGATGATCCCGAAAACAAGAGACGGACGGGTATTGTTTGGCGTTCCGTGGCATGACAAAGTGGTGTTGGGAACGACGGATACTCCTTTGAACGAGGCATCGCTGGAACCTTGTGCCCTGGAGGAGGAAGTTGATTTTATTCTGGATCAGGCAGGGCAGTACCTGGCCAAACAGCCAACGCGCTCAGATGTACTCTCTGTTTTTGCAGGTCTTCGTCCGTTGGCAGCTCCTACAAACGGAGACGGTCAGAAAACGAAAGAAATCTCTCGTAGTCATAAGATTTACCAGGCTGATTCAGGTCTTTTAACCATCACCGGAGGGAAATGGACCACTTATCGCGAAATGGCCGAAGAAGTGGTTGATCGCGCGATTGGCATCGGTGGGCTTTCGCGGCGCAAGTGTGTTACGGCCAATATGAAGCTGCACGGTTATGCGGTTCAGGGGCCGGAGAGTGGCTGGGATTACGTTTACGGAAGCGACCGGGAAAAGCTGCGCCAGCTGGAGCAGAATGATGCTGCCAATAAAGAATTATTGCACCCTGAATACAGTTTCCGGGTTTCGCATGTGTTGTGGGCAGTGAGGGAAGAGATGGCACAAACGGTGGAAGATGTGTTGGCGCGGCGCGTGAGAGCATTATTTCTGGATGCGCGTGCTGCCATCGAGATGGCTCCCCGTGTTGCTTCAATTCTGGCGAAAGAATTGGGTAAAAACAATGAATGGGCCCGCGAACAGGTTGCTGTATTTAACCAGCTCGCAAAATGTTATCTTATTTAAGCTTTTTTTATTCCAGTTTTAATGGAAGTGTAATGAATCGAAACTAATATTGCAACTTGAAACCAAAAAGTAATCAGAAATGAAAATAGTAGACAGTAAAGCTTTTCTTTCAAAGATGTTTGTTGTGAGCATTTTGTTGCTGGCGGGATGTTCAGCTACAGAGCGTCCGGTTAAGCACAATTATCTTGAGTTCAAATCGGCAAAAGAGATCCAGGAGTTTTTCCGCTACAAAGAAGGCAGTTCAATTATTGTGAGCGGGCATCGCGGAGGACGTGAAAAACATTTCCCTGAAAACAGTATTGAGGGCTTTCAGAATGTATTGGAGCACATGCCTGCATTTTTTGAAATTGATCCCCGACTGACAAAAGACAGCGTTATTGTTTTGATGCATGACGTTACGCTGGACCGCACGACAAATGCAACAGGCCGGCTGGCAGACTACACCTGGGAGGAATTGCAGGATGTTCGTTTAAAAGATAGTGAAGGCAATGTTACTGATTGCCGCATCCCGACCCTGGAGGAGGTGATTGTGTGGAGTAAGGGAAAAACGGTTGTTAACCTGGATAAAAAAGATGTGCCTTTGGAAATGATTGCGGAGTTGATCGAAAAACACCGTGCCGAAACTCATGTGATGCTAACGGTGCATAACGGCGAGCAGGCAAGGTTTTACTACGATCGTTTCCCCACGATTATGTTTTCTGCTTTTTCCCGAAATGAAAAAGAGTTTGAAGACATGATGGCTTCGGGTGTTCCTGCAAGTAATATGATTGCTTATGTGGGGCGTACAATTGATGAATCAAATAAAGAAATTGTAGAAAAGTTGCGTGCAAAAGGAATTCGTTGCATGGTTTCGTATTCTCCAACTCATGATAAACTGAAAACAGCCGAAGAGCGCAAGCAGGCGTATATGGAATCGTTAAAAGCTAACCCGGATATTGTGGAGTCAGACTTTCCGACCGAAGTGTTTGGGTTGCTTAAGTAAGCGATTATTGGATTGTATACCGGTAGATAAAAAAATATAGACTTCCCAGGCGAATAAGTATTAGAGATTAATGTCGACTAAGTAGGGATGTTGTTCGGGAAACAGCATCCAGGTATTCTATTGACTAATAAAAATTAAATCTGAACTTTTATGAAGAGAGCATTTGTGTTAATTCTATTAGTTACAGCACTGCTGTATTATGCCTGCGATAATTTTGATGATCCGGCAATTCCGGAGATTAATAATTGCAGCTTGTCTTTGACAAATGCGGAAGGAATTCCGTTGTCGAATGTGTGGGTAAAGGTTTATTATTCTGATAAAAAGCCTGGTTTTGTAGTTGATTCGACATTTACGTCGGTTCTTGGCAAAGCAAGTCTTCAGAGCCTGGAGCCAAGAGATTATATTCTGAAAGCGTTTAGAGAAAATGGAGAAGAGCTGGGGGCAACAGAAATTGTTGTAACCAGTGATAACACCTCGAATAATATCGAATGGGAACTCGATGTTTTTGTCGACAATTACACTTTCACGGTAATATTGGTTGATAATAAAGATAAACCGATTGTTGGGCGTAAAGTGGAATTGTTAACGATGGACGGAGGTGATCCGGTTTCTTTAAAAGAGGGGCTTTCCAATGCAGAGGGTAAAGTAGCGTTTGCCAAAACGGTTGCCGGAACCTATAATGTATATGTTTACGACGATAATAATACGTCGGTTTTTGCTCAGATTGTTTCAACTGTCGGAGCAGGCGAAAACAATTCGGAAACCTTCCTTATTCAGAAGATCTATCACAATTCTGACATTGTTATTACAGGTTTTGTTCATGACCCGAGAGGATCGGATAGCCCCATAACAGGTGCGGTTTCCGGAGATGGCCTTGTTCATCCCGGGCAGTATGAATATGTGCAGCTTATGGCTTTGAAAGACATCAATTTTGCGGAGAACAATTACAGTGTGGTATTTACCAATACTACATCGCCAACTGAATACGGATGGGCTGATGGCTTGTACGATGAAGCAAGCAAAAAAGTGTATCAGATTAACCTGACAACAGGTTCGGTGAGTAAAGGGCAATATTTCTATGTCGGAGGTAGTGCGCGTGCTATCTGTAGCTATTATCAGTTAACGGTTAGTCCTCAGTTAGATCCGGGTGTTTTTTGGGGAGTTGATTATGCTGCACAGGCCGGCGGAAATGGTAACGGAGCTGCGAAGAACGGAAGTGGACTTTTAGGTAATGGAAGCGGAAAATCACAATCTTCGGTTAAGAAAAGTGCTCCGGATGGAATAGCTGTTTTCAAAGGAATAAACGTGGATGAAAATACAGTTCCAACTGATGCGATTTTCTTCGGGACGTCTGTTACATATCAGGCTTATCAAATGCCCGACAATGATGTTTATAGCCGGACAAACTCGGACACCGGTGAGCAGCAGACTTTATTTGGCGAGGGCACGAATACTTACTTGTTCCCGGTTGGAGCTCAGGATGTAGGTACTTTTATTAAACTCGGAGGAAAGGTTACAGCATCTGAATGGCTTACCCCAAGAAGTGGAACCGTTTTCTTATTCAACATGAAAGATTACCCGGGGGCATCTACTGCCGATATTGAGAATTCAGCAGACTGTACAGTCTTCGTAGATAAGTAGTATCAATAAATTCTATTTTTTAACATCATGAAATTAGTGAGTAAAATAAATAATATAATAGTTGGTTCAGCTATCTTCATCTTGCTGGTAGGGAGTTTTACGCTCCGTGCTGAAGAGAATGGATATTCTTATCCGTCGACGGCTGTAGCTCAGCAAAACCTAACAGTGTCAGGTGTTGTTGCGGATGATAAGGGAGAACCACTTGTGGGGGCATCTATTCAGATTGTAGGAACCAGCATTGGTGCGGTTACCGATTTGGAGGGAAAATATAGTATCCAGGTTCCTGATAAAAATTCAAAGTTATCTTTTTCGTATATCGGATATAAAACAGTTACGATTGATGTAGCTGGTCGTTCCTTGCTTAATGTGACACTTGAGAATGCATTGTCTGATATTGACGAAGTTGTTGTAATTGGGTATGGTACAGCCAAGAAAAGGGATTTGATTGGTGCCGTTGATCAGATTACTTCAGAAGCTTTGGAAAATCGTTCAACACCGAGTATAACCCGCAGTTTGCAGGGACAGATTCCGAACCTTAATATCACAATGAGAGACGGAAAACCTAACAGGGAAACGAGTTACAACATTCGGGGGGAGACTTCGATCGGAGCTGGTGGAAGCGCCTTGATTCTGATTGATGGCGTTGAGGGAGACCCAAGTACATTAAACCCTCAGGATGTTGAAAGTGTATCGGTGTTAAAAGATGCATCCTCTGCCGCTGTTTATGGAGCACGGGGTACGTTTGGGGTTGTTCTTATAACCACCAAAAAAGCAAACAAGGGAGTACTAAAAGTAAATTACGATGGGAGTGCATCTTTCCTGACGAGAACGGTGGAACCTTCGTTTGTAACAAACGGATATGAATGGACGACTTCGTTTTTAAATGCATATTACGGCTATAACGATTACTCTGCTGCTGATCCAACTTCCATTAATAACGTTTTTCCTTTTACCCGTTCGTGGTACGAAGAATTGAAAAGAAGGAATGATAATCCGGAGCTTCCCCGTGTAAGAGTAAACAGTGACGGGCAATATGAGTATTTTGGAAATACTGACTGGAATCAACTCCTTTACAAAGACTGGACCCGGGGGACCGATCATAAACTGAGTATTAATGGTGGAAGCGATGTGGCAAGTTATTACGTGTCGGGAAGATATTTTGCGCAGGATGGTATTTATCGATATAACTCCGACGATATGAAAAGGTACAATTTTAGGGCGAAAGGACAGATCAAGGTAAGCCCGAAATTGACCATAGACAATAACTTCTCGATGGACTATAACGAGTATCATTACCCGCTGATGTCTTATGCCGATGAGTTGGTGCAGCGAAATCTTGAACACCAGGGATATCCTATGGCGTTAATGTTTAATCCGGATGGAACCTATACATACTCGTCTATTTATAACGGGGTTGGTGATTTTCATAATAAAACTTCTTTTCAGGATGATAATACATTGAATGTGCGAAATACAGTGGGTGCTACTTATGTGCCGGTGAAAGATGTGTTAACGTTCAAAGGAGATTTCACCTATAGCTATAAAGATTATCAACGTACCCGGGTTAACCGGTATGCACCGTACAGTGAAGGCCCTGAGCTTTTTGCAGAAAAGGGACAGTCGCTGAGAAGGATGTGGAACCAGGAAACAAATTATTTTGCTTCGAACCTGACAGGTAATTATACCCCGAATCTGGGCGAAAATCATTCGCTGAATATTTTGGTGGGAGGAAACGTCGAGTCCTCGAAAAGAAGAAACCTGTATAACAGGCGTGATGGATATTTGTATCCCGATAAACCCAATTTTATTTTAATGGACGGGATAAATTATGTGATGGAAGAAAGAAGTGTTGACTGGGCTTTCATCGGTTTATTCTTCAGGGCCAATTATGCTTATAAAGGAAAATATTTGTTTGAGGTTAGCAGCCGTTATGACGGTTCTTCCAAATTTCCTTCCAATGAGCAGTGGGGTATTTTCCCGTCGGCTTCTTTTGGCTGGCGTATTTCTGACGAAGGTTTTATGGAAGGGACCAAAAACTGGCTTGACAACCTGAAATTAAGAGCTTCGGCCGGTACATTAGGAAACGGTAACGTAAACCCGTATTCTTATCTCGAATTAATGGATGTGGGAAAAACATCGTTGTTGTTAAATGGGGGCTTCCAGACTTTTACTGAATTGCCAACACTTATCCCGGACAACCTGACATGGGAAAAAGCAACAACTTACGACATTGGTCTTGATGCCGATCTCTTTAAGGGAAAATTAAACGTAGGTTTCGATTGGTATCGAAGGAATACTACGGATATGTATGTTACCGGTCCTGACCTCCCGCAGGTGTTGGGGGCAAGTGCTCCGAAAGGAAACTACGCCGACCTGAAAACACTGGGATGGGAATTGACGGTAGGTTGGAAAGACCGGTTTGCTTTGGCCGGAAGTGATTTTTCGTACAACGTGAAGTTTATGCTTTGGGATAGTCAGAGCTGGATTACTAAATACCTGGGGAATGAAAACATGCTGCTCAGTTCTTATTATGAAGGTCAGAAGCTGGGCGATATTTGGGGATATACTGTTGAGGGTTTGTTTACAAGTCAAGAAGAGATTGCAGCCCATGCCGATCAGTCAAAAATTCCGGTGTCAAAAGGTAAAATGCTTCTTCCCGGCGATTTGAAATTCAAAAACCTGGATGATGATGATATTATTTACAGGGGAGCCAATACTTTGAATGATCATGGTGATTTAAGTATTATTGGGAATGATCAGGCACGTTACCAGTTTGGGTTTAATATGGGAGCCAATTATCGTGGGTTTGGAGTGAGCGCATTCTTCCAGGGAGTTGGTAAAAAAGACTGGTATCCTGACATTGAATCCGGATATTTCTGGGGACAATACAATCGTCAGTACGGGTATTATCCAACTGACCAGGTTGGAAATATGTGGATTGAAGGTGTAAATGAAGATCCCAATGCCTATTGGCCAAGGTTGAGAGCCTATATGTCGAATTCAACCAGTAAGCCAATGGGGGTTAAGAATACCAGATATTTGCAGGACGCGGCATACGTGCGCTTAAAGGCTGTCACTTTTGATTATACTTTGCCGGCCGATTTAGTCTCTAAAATGAAACTTACAGCTGTGAAATTTTATGTGACAGGTGAAAATCTATGGACCTGGACAGGTTTGACAAAACATACCACCAATTTTGACCCGGAAGTAATTGAGTCCGGTGACCCGGATCAGGCAAATAATACAAATACTGAAAATGGTTATAGCTATCCAATGCTGAAGAGTGTCACTGTTGGAGTTAATATCACATTCTAAATAAAAGACTTATGAAAAAAGTATTATATATATTGGTTGCCATAAGCACTGTTTTTACTGCTTGTGAGGATATGTTGGAAAAGGAGCCAATACATCAGTTAAATGCTTCTACATTTTTTAGTTCTGAAAATGATCTGAAAATATACTCTTATTCATTTTACGAAGACAACCTGCCTTCGGCCAATGATATTGCCAGGGGAGACGGAACTTCGGATTATGCCGCAATTAATAGCCCTTCCACCTTTCTTACCGGCGACTGGAGTTCGATAGATCAGTCGGGATGGGGAGTTGGTAACTGGAGTGCCTTACGAAACATTAACTATTTTCTGGAAAATGTGTCTGAAGCTCCTGTTTCTGAGGATGTGCTGAACCATTATATTGGCCTGGCTAGGTATTGGCGGGCTGTTTTTTACCTCGACAAGGTTCAGACTTTTGGTGCAGTTCCTTGGTACGAGAATGCATTGGATCCCGATGATCCTGAATTAAATAAGGCACGGGATAGTCGTGAGTTTGTAATGGGGAAAGTATTGGAAGACATTACTTTCGCTGCCACGCATATGAAGGAAACCAAAGATACTTACAGTAGTTTGGTTAACAGGTTTACTGCGTTGGCGATGAAATCGAGAATATGTTTGTATGAAGGTACTTACAGAAAGTATCATGCCGGGCTTGGATTATCGGATGCAAATACCTGGTTGCGGGAAGCTGCCAGTGCTGCGAAAGAATTGATTGATTCGGACCAGTATGGCTTGTACAATACCGGGAACCCCGAAAGTGATTACCGTGACTTATTTGTTGCAGAAGATTTGGCCGGAATGCCGAAGATTGCCAGGGAAGTGATCCTTGCCAGAGTGATGAATACCGATTCAAGGGTATGGCACGATCTTACATGGAACTTCAACTCGCCTACAAATGGTAGCCGGTGGTCGCTGATCAAGCAGTTTGTGGATACCTATCTTATGCGCGATGGCAGCAGGTTTACCGACAAGGCAAATTATAGTGAAATAGAATTCTACGATGAAATGAAAAACCGTGATTACCGCCTTAGTCAATCCATTCGTACCGAAGGATATTACAGGGCAGATGGTACGGTTGCTCCTCCCGATTTTGCCGTAACACTAACGGGGTATCATATTAAAAAGTGGAGTCTTGATGATTCGTGGCACGATGGCCAGGGACAGTGTACAAACAGCATTCCTGTTATCAGGTACGCCGAGGTGTTGTTGAATTATGCAGAAGCCAAAGCAGAGCTTGGTGAATTTGGTTCAGGAGAATGGAACCAAACGATAAAGCTTTTGAGAGATCGTGCAGGAGTGGCAAGTGCAGAACCCAAAGAGGCCGATAGCTATTTGCAAAGTATGTTTTTCCCCGGTATTTCAGATAAATACTTGTTGGAGATCAGAAGGGAGAGAGGAATTGAACTGTGCTTTGAAGGCTTGCGTTATCAGGATTTAATGAGATGGAAAAAAGGAGATTTGCTTACATCGGCGAATATGCCCTGGAAGGGGATATACATCCCGGCAAAAGACGTTAATTATGATTTGAATGGCGATGGCAAGCCTGATGTTTGTATTGTTGATGCCAAGCCTTCTCCTACGGTAAGTGGGGTGAAATATGTCATCCTCGGAACAAATATTAAATTGTCAGAAGGAGATAAAGGGCATCTGATTTGGGCATGGGGAGTTGCCCGTAATTGGTCGGATAGGCAATACTTAAGGCCGGTTCCGCAAACCGCGATTACATTGAATCCGAATCTTTTGCCTCAAAATGAGGGATGGGAGTAGTCTTGAAAAAGTTAGAGTGCGCTATATGTTTTAGACGCTTTCAGGGAAGTCAGGTAATTGAGCTTGACTTTGATAGGTAGTATTTAGTTTTTGAGAAGAAGGGGAATTTCTCCTTCTTCTCACTTGCATTTAATGATATCAGATAATAACCAGTGTGAAACACTGAATTCAGAATAAACCTAACACGATATGATTAAACCGATAAAAGATTACATGGTGCTTATGGGCTGTTTCTTACTGCTGATTAATAATAGTAGTTTGGCCCGAAATGTTCAGGGATCGGACGGATCCCGCTTTTTTCAAAAAGCTGTTCCGGTTTGGATAGATAGCCGAAATGTGAAAAACAATAAAGGGGCATATGTTTTAACCTCTTCGGGAAGACACAATTCAAAGCAGCAGGAAGAAAACCTAACAGTCAGCTTCAGGGCTAAGTTTGAAATAGAAGATTTCTTTGATGTGAAATTGAAGCTGGCAGCCTCTTCGCGTTACCGGGTATTTATCAATGGTGAGTTTTTGGGGCATGGTCCCTGCGTTGCTGGTCACGGTTATTATCGGGTTGATGAATACAATTTGAAGGACAAACTGCATTTGGGGGATAACACTGTTGCGATTGAGGTTGTTGGCTACAATGTCGACAGCTATTTTCAGATCAATCAACCCGCCTTTTTGCAGGCTGAGTTAACCAATAACAATCGGGTTATTGCTTATACCAGCACGGAAAACAGGGCGGAATTGTTTGAAGCTGCCATTTTGCAGCAGCGTAAGCAGGATGTGCCTCGTTATAGCTTTCAGCGTGCCCACGCAGAGTCTTACCGGTTGGCTCCTGATTTTCGGGCATGGACAAAAAGCGGGGATGATACCGATTTTCGGGCTTTGAAGCTGGAAAAGACAGCTGCCAAAAAATTGATTGAACGACGTGTTAAATATCCTGATTATTCGATTCGGAAATCTCAGCATCAGGTCAATGACAGTATTTATAAGTTTGAATGCAACTCAACCGGTTTTATCGGAGCTCAGGTTGTGGCGAATACGCCTGTAATATTACGTTTCTTTTGGGATGAGATTTTGAATGGCGACGGAGATATTCACCCTTACCGCTTGGGATGTCAAAACGAAATTAGTTACGAGCTGGAACCGGGGATCTATCATCTTGAATCTTTCGAACCCTACACGTTGCAATACTTGAAAGTGAGAATTGAATCGGGTGATGGAGTGGTGAGCGAACCTTATATTCGGCAATATGTGAACGGGGATGTTGCTCAGGCAGGTTTTGCTTGCAGTGATACTTCGATGAACCGGATTTTTGATGCCGCTCTGGAAACTTACAAGCAGAATGCCCTGGATATTTTTATGGATTGTCCGCATCGGGAACGGGCCGGATGGTTGTGCGATAGCTATTTTACCGCTCGCGTAGCCTTTAATTTCTCCGGGAATACATTGATTGAAACGAATTTTCTGGAAAATTTTCTGTTGCCTGAAAGCTTTGAGTTTTTGCCCAAAGGTATGCTGCCAATGTGTTACCCGGCAGATCATTCCAATGCAAACTACATTCCCAACTGGGCGATGTGGTATATTTTGCAGCTGGAGGAATATGTGAAGCGAAGTGGCGATCACCAGATGATCGTTGAATCTCGTCAGCGTGTGGCCGATCTGCTTGATTTTTTTGTTCCGTATGAGAATGAATTCGGCTTGTTGGAAAGTTTGGAGAAGTGGGTTTTTGTTGAATGGTCAAAAGCCAACAAGTTTGTGCAGGATGTGAATTATCCGACCAATATGTTGTATGCCTCCATGCTCGAAACGGCTGGCCGCTTGTATGATTGGCCTCAGCTTGTAACAAAAGCAAGTCGAATTAGAAAGGTTATCCGGGAACAAGCTTTTGATGGGCAGTTCTTTATTGATAATGCTGTTCGGGTTGATGGCGTGCTTGTTCCTCAGCCGGAAAACCGAACAGAAACGTGTCAGTATTATGCATTCTTTTTCGAAACCGCAAAACCTGAAAGCTATCCGGAATTGTGGAAGACCTTGGTTGGTGATTTTGGGCCTGAGCGGGAGGCTAAGAAGCTCTATGAAGAAATTTATCCTTCGAATGCCTTTATCGGAAATTACTTAAGACTTGAATTGCTCTCTCGTTATGGTGAGGCGGATCAAATGGTGCGTGAGTCGGTGAAGTACTTCGAGCCGATGGCTCAGCTCACAGGAACGCTGTGGGAGAATGTTCATACCCGGGCAAGTTTGAATCATGGTTTTGCTTCACATATTGCACATGCTTATTACCGGGATGTATTGGGTGTAAAAGATGTGGACTTGGTAAATAAGCGAATTTGTGTTGAGTTGAATGAAGTTGACCTTGCCTGGTGTGAGGGAAGTATGCCCCTGGCGAAGGGTGCCTTTCATCTTCGTTGGAAGAAAAAGGGAAATCGCTTGATTTATCATTATGAAGCTCCGGCAGATTACGATGTGTATGTGAAAAATAATACGGATTTGCGATTGATGGAAGAATAGAATGGTCTTGGTATAAAGAATTTAAAATACGAGAAATGAATAACGATAGAAAAGTAGGAGATCTGGTCCGGATGTTTTTGGGCTTATGGGTGTTGGCATTTGTATTTTGGAGTTGTGGCGAGAGCGCTACAGGTATTCCTGAAGACCCGGAGCCTCCCGAAACTGAAATTACCCCCGCTGCGGGAATGGACTTGTATGGGCTAATAACGGATGATGCCGGAAATCCGGTTTCGAATGTGGTTGTAAGTGATGGTTACTCGTGTACCTTAACCGATTCTGACGGAATATATCAGATGAAAAAAAATGCCGCCGCGCAATTTGTATATTATTCAACACCGGAAGAATTTGCTGTAAATACTTCGGGAGAGTCAGGAAATATGGCATCATTTTATTCTGAGATAGGTACAGGTAAGAGGTTTGATTTTGAATTGAAAAGGCTTGTCAGTGCTGAATCGGGTTTTGCTTTAATTTGTGTCGGGGATCCGCAGGTAACCAATATGGATGAGTTCAACCGGTTTAAAACGGAAACCATGGAGGATATAAAGATGCAGGTAGGAGCAGAATCGTCTCCTTGTTACGGATTGTTAATGGGCGACGTGGTAGGAGATAAACCTGCTTTTTTCAATCAGATGAAAATATTGGCTGGTTCAAGCCCGATGCCCGTGTTTACAACAATTGGAAATCACGATAAAGTGGCAGGGGTGGATAAAAATTTACCGCGGACTGCTGAGGCCTTTTCCAAAGTTTTCGGGCCATTGAATTATTCGTTCAACAGGGGCGAAGTTCATTTTGTTTGCCTGGATAATATCATTTTTGAAAATGCCTCAGATTATTCAGGAGGATTTACCGATCAACAAATGGAGTGGCTGAAAAAAGATCTGAGCTATGTTCCTAAAAGTAAAATGGTAATTGTTTATTATCACATTCCGATCAGGGGGGCAAGCAGCATTAAAAACAGGGCAAAGCTTTTTGAGGCTGTTAAAGGTTTTGCAGAGGTGCATCTGATGTGTGGGCATACTCATTACAGTGAGAATTATATTCATACTTCGTCCGATAATATTTACGAACATGTGCATGCCGCTGCTTGCGGTTCGTGGTGGCGGTCAACTATTAACGGGGATGGAACACCCAATGGTTATGCAGTTTACCGGGTTAATGGAAACACTATTTCTGATTGGTTTTATAAACCAACGAGGATGACTGCTGATTTTCAGATACGTTTACACAAGGGAGATGTTGCTTTTGGCGGGCAATACGGATATTATAGCTTTAACCAAAGCGAAAATGCAATTGTCGCGAATGTGTGGAATGCTGATAGTAACTGGAAAGTAGAAGCGTACGAAGACGGGGTTAAGGTGGCTGACCTGGAGCCTTTGTCTAAGTCATTGAAAGATGCGTGGTCGCTTGGATACCATATTGGGGTCTTGAACCGAAATCCCGATAATTACAGCCCGGCCTGCAAGCACTTGTATCTTTATCAGCCTCAAAATTCAAATGCATCCATTGAAATACGGGCTACTGATGGATTTGGGAATGTTTATAAGCAGGATCAAATTGTGTCGGGCTTCGAAACAGCCCAGACTTATTAATTTTTAAAATATTCCGGGGTTATGGTAAAAAATAGCATTGGTTTTGTTTGGTGTGTTTTGCAGTGTTGGCTGCTGGTTTCTTGCAGTAAAGGGGAGGATCCTGGTGTCGATTCTTTAAGTTTTGCAAAGGAAACGTGGGCTGTAAGCGAAGGAGAGACTTTGCAGCTTGAGTTGTCAGAGCCCATTCCGGCTGATGTCGACTTGACCTGGAGATCCATGGATGAGTCGGTGCTCGCAGTTGATCAAAAGGGCCTTGTTTCCGCCCGAAAAGCAGGAAGTGCCGAAGTCGCTGTTCAGCTGGCAGGCAGCACCATATCAGCCACGGCCAAAATACACGTGCTGATCAAAGGGTTGAGGAGGTTGGAAGCTCAGCTGTCGAATGAATTAATCTACAGTAAGGGAATATATCTTGTCCGTAATACCGTGATTCAGTGTTTTGATGTTGCATCAGACGGAACCATCTTTTATGACCAACTCGGTGGTGGGTTGCCGCACGTGATTTTTGTAGTAAGAGGCGCGGCTAATCAACCTTATCTCGATTACATGCAATTGAAATATTTTGGACATGGAACCAATATGGCTATTGAGGAGAAAGGAAATGAGGTGTATCTCTGGATAAATAGTAATGCGACAAAAGGTAGTGATGGTTCCTATGGAAGCAATCAAACATTTTCCAGATTGAAATATGTTCCGGGAGGGATAGCTGAGAAATTTAGCGGGGAAAATTTCTACTTGCCCGGGAAAACAAATGTTCATCCGGCCATTGATATCGAAAACGATATACTTGCAGTTACTACGTCAGGAGGGGGAGATCCTTTTCGGTATTTTTATTTTTATAAGTTAAGCGAAGCCAGAGCTCTGTCAGAGGAGCAGGTTACTTTATCTCCGATCACATACGGCGGAGAAGAAGCCGGCGGCCCTCTTGAGCAAACCGAAAACAGAACCGTGAGTGTTAAAAATCTTGGAAAGCTTGCGCCGGTAAAATCGTTTAAAGTTGCGCAAACTGTTGATCCCGCCAGGATTGGTTATTATGCTTTTCAGGGTTTCGATGTTGCTGGGGGGTATTTGTATTTTTATGAAGGAGAAGGAAATGAAAATTCTGTTTCCATCGGAGCGTCAAATGCATACGTCTCGGTATTCAATATGGATGGGGCCATTGTTAAAGAAAAAACAAAAGTTCAGGCCATTGCGAATCTGGATGATTTGGACAATTATGGGATTACCAATACCGGTTACATGGAGGCTGAAGGTATCAAAATAAAGAATGGAGCTATTTACCTGGGATTTGCTTCAAAATCAACAGATGAAAAGCGAAGAGCAAATATTCTCGTTTACAGGTAAGAGTTGCTTGAGCTGTTAAAATGTTTTGGTCTGTTGAGTCCGGCAAACTCTTTAATGCATGTGGATGTTCAATAAGAAATTCCCGGCTTGGCATTCAATTGTTTTGCCGGAAAAACATCAGTAGATCAACTTCTTCAGTAAAAAAGAAATTTAGCAATTGCTCAGCATTGGTGGGAGACTTCTTCTTCCGGAATGAGAGCAATGCCTATTTTTCCCAAATTTTATACAATAATCAACTCTATCCCCATTTCTTCAATGGCGGTTGCCGTGTGCTGTGCAATTCCTGAATCGGTGATTATAACATCGATTTGGTCGAGGTTGCAGATTTTGCCAAATCCTCTTCTTCCAAATTTAGACGAGTCGGAAATAATGATGGTTCTTAGGGCAGATTTCATCATCTTCTTATTCAGAATGGCTTCTTCGATATTTGAGTTGGTGATCCCGTTATCAAAATCAATACCGTCAACACCCAGGAATAATTTTGAGCAGGTCATGTCGTCAAAGGGTTTGATGGCAAAGTCGCCCACCACCGAGAATGAGTTTTTCCTGACAATTCCACCAAGTTGTATTACTTCAATGTTTTGCTTGCCGCTAAGTAACAACGATGTTTTGAGCGAAGCACTAACCACGGTCAGGTTTCCCTGTGGGTTGAGCTCCTGTGCAAAAGTGTGGGCTGTTGATCCGGAAGCGATAATGATGGAGTCATTTTCTTCAATCAATTGACAGGCAGCCAATGCAATCCGCTGTTTCTCTGAAATTTTCATTTTCTCCTTCTCCTGCAGGTTGATGTCGGCAGTGTGCGGATTCACCGGGCTGGCACTTCCGTGTGTGCGGTACAGAAGCTTCTTTTCTTCCAGGTACTTCAGGTCCTTTCGTATGGTAACAGGTGTTACGTCAAGTTCGCGCGAAATGTCAGAAACTTTGATAAACCCGTTTTTATTGAGCATGTCCAGGATGTACTTGTGTCTTTCAGCGATACTTAGCATGGCATTTTTTATTAGTATTTGTGCAAATATAGGCTTTTCGGAGATGCTTTGTGCATTTGGTATGATGTGTTTTGTTTCATATCATAATTTTTCATGATTGTTTTGTAGCTATTGGAGAAAAAAGAATAAAAACAATTGTTATTATTTTCTTTTTGTGTATGTTTGTTTCGCATTGAGCGAATAAAGGAAAGAAAAGGAAAAAATATTGAAAAAATAGTTTCGTTTTTTGATTATATGCGAGAGGGAATACAAAAGACAGCCAGAGGAGAAGTATCGGTCGTAGAAAAGTAGTTATGTTTGATTCTCTCACAAAATAGTGTCATAATAAAAGAAAATCCAACCAGAACTAAACGATGAAAAACAGATCAAGCGCTTTTTTTAGTCATGCCGGCTTACCCAAACATCTTACATGGGGATACCTTGGAGTATTGATTTTCATGATGGGAGATGGGATTGAACAAGGCTGGCTAAGTCCTTATTTAATTGAACGGGGACTGAGCCTGGAAGCTTCAGCCGCGTTATTTACCGTCTACGGAATTACCATTGCCATTTCGTCCTGGTTTTCGGGCGTGCTGGCTGAAACATATGGAGCCCGGAAGACAATGCTTTACGGGCTGTTGCTTTATTTGTTGGGAACCGTCGGATTTGTTGGGCTCGGCATTCCGGAACTAAATTATCCGGTGATGCTGGTAACTTATGCGGTTCGTGGTTTTGGCTATCCTTTGTTTGCCTATGCCTTTTTGGTGTGGATCACTTACAGTACACCAAAAGAACAACTGGGACGCGCCGTTGGATGGTTCTGGTTTGTGTTTACCGGTGGTCTTAATGTGCTGGGGGCTTATTACTCGAGTTGGGCCATTATTCAATTTGGTCACATCTCTACCTTGTGGACAAGTGTGTTCTGGGCTTTGATTGGGGCACTGTTTGCTTTGGTGCTGAATAAGTACACAAAACTGGAAAGAAAAGGCGCAGAATCGAAAATGAAAGACCTGATGAAGGGAATCACCATTATGCGTGACGAACCCAAAGTTTTGCTGGGTGGGATTGTTCGGGTGATCAATACCACTGCACAATTTGCGTTCCCGGTCTTTTTGCCTTTGTACATGGCCGAACATGGATTTAACACAACAGAATGGTTGCAGATATGGGGAACCATTTTTACGGGTAATATTATTTTCAACCTGATCTTCGGATTTGTTGGCGACCGCGTTGGCTGGCGCAATACCGTAATTTGGTTCGGAGGTGTTGGTTGTGCTGTAAGTACGCTGTTGTTTTATTACTCGCCGGTGTTTGGCAACAGTAATTTCTGGATTGTGATGGCGGCCGGAACCTTGTGGGGAGCCTTGCTGGCAGGCTATGTGCCTTTGTCGGCTTTGGTGCCGTCGCTGGTGAAAGAAGATAAAGGAGCAGCAATGGCTGTTTTAAACTTGGGGGCCGGGCTTCCTGTGTTTGTAGGCCCGTTGCTGGTGGGTGTTTTCTACCGGTTAATCGGAAGTGAAGGGGTGATTTGGTTGCTCGCAGCACTTTATCTGCTGAGTGCTTTTCTCACTCGTTTTATTACCCTTCCGAACAATGCAAAAACAATGTAATACAAATTAGATATTTCAGATGAAATTGAATGTAAAAGAAGCACTGGATTCGGCTCGGGATACGCGGGCCTTGCTGATAGACCGGGATATTTTAGAACAGGTTTCCGGTTTGTTTAAGGCCAATTTTGAAGGACGAAAAGCCGTTGTGGTGTGTGATGAGACTACCTGGAAGGTAGCAGGAGAAAAGGTATACGAGTGTATGAAGAAAGAGGGGATGACCGAAATAGAGCCCTTCATTTATGATGAGCCTAAGCCGTATGCTGAATTTGGAAATGTAGAAAAGCTGGAAGCGTCATTAAAAAAACATAACGCCATTCCGGTGGTGGTTGGGGCCGGAACCTTGAACGACCTGACAAAACTGGCGGCAGCCCGCGCCGACAGGCCTTACATGTGTGTGGCAACTGCAGCTTCAATGGATGGATACACCGCTTTTGGTGCTTCCATTACATTCCGGGGAGCCAAACAAACTTTTTCTTGTCCGGCACCTCAGGCTGTTTTGGCTGATGTTGAAATCATCAGGCAGGCCCCTTCGTTAATGACTGCTTCAGGATATGCCGATCTCTTTGCGAAAGTAACGGCTGGTGCCGACTGGATCATTTCAGATGCGTTGGAGGTGGAGCCAATTGATCCGCGGGCGTGGTCAATTGTGCAGGATGGATTGAAAGAGGCGCTGGCCGATCCGGAAGGTGCTAAAAATGGGGAGTTGACAGCCATTACTCCTTTGGTTGAAGGATTGATTTTAGGAGGTTTTGCCATGCAGTGGTCGCAAACCAGTCGCCCGGCTTCAGGGGCCGAGCACCAGTTCAGCCATTTGTGGAACATGGAGCACCATACGCACGAAGGAGAGACGCCATCGCACGGTTTTCAGGTAGGAATTGCCACTTTGGCTGTTACCCGTTTGTACGAAAAAATGCTTCAAACCCCCTTGGATTTGCTGGATGTGGAAGCTTGTTGCGAGCAATGGGATGAATGGCCCGTGTGGGAACAAAAAATAAAAGAGAAATTTCAGGATACTGATTTTCTGGAAACAGCCTTAACTCAAACTCAGAATAAATACATTGGTAAGGATGCGTTGAGGGAGCAACTGATGACGCTAAAAACAACATGGCCGGAATTGAAGGAGCGTTTGACCGAACAATTGGTTCCTTCAGAAGAAGTCGAAAAAAGATTGCTGGCTGTTGGAGCTCCGGTTGAGTCTGAGCAAATCGGTATTTCCCGCGAGCGCCTGAAAGAATCGTTTTACCGGGCTTCATACATCCGTTCCCGTTTCACGGTTTTGGATATTGCCTTAAGAACGGGGAACCTGGACCGGTGGTTGAACGAAATATTTGAATAGAAACTATGGTAGACGAGAATGTGTTTTTATCATCCTTCCCGGATGAGCAGGCTTTGTACAACCATTTGCAAAAGATCAGGCATGTGGCACTGGATATGGATGGAACCATTTACAGGGGAAATACCATATTCCCTTTTACCGGGCAATTTCTGTCAGATCTGAAAGCAATGGGAATCGGCTATTCATTTTTAACCAATAACCCCTCGAAAAGTACTGCCGACTACCTGGAGCATTTGCGACGAATGGGAATAGTAGCTACGAAAAGCGAGTTATATACCACAGCCCAGGCAACAATTGATTATTTGCAGAACAATCATCCGGAAGTAAAACGTTTGTTCATACTGGGAACTCCAAGTATGATCCATGAATTTGAGTTGGCGGGATTCGTATCTGTTCCCGACGATCCGAAAGAGGAGCCGGATGCAGTTGTAGTCGGTTTCGATTTAACCTTGACATACGATCGCTTGTCGCGTGCTGCCTGGTGGGTCTCACAAGAAAAACTGTATGTGGCAACCAACCCTGATTATGTTTGTCCGACAGACGAACCGGTTGTATTGGTTGACTGCGGGTCTATTTGTGCGGCGATTGAAAAGGCGGTAGGTCGTGAGCCCGATAGAGTGTTGGGTAAACCCCAACCCGAAATGCTCAATGGCATTCTGGAACTTCACAACCTGAAAAGCGAGGAAGTAGCCATGGTTGGCGACCGGATTTATACCGATATTCTGATGGCGCATCGGGCCAATAGTTTAGGAGTGCTTGTATTGTCGGGTGAAGCCACAATGGAAGATGCTGAAAAAGCAGCGCCAAAACCCAATCTGGTGACGCCTACGATTGAAACATTTGGCAAATTATTAAAGCTTTCGCGAACAAATCAATAGAAGTGACAGAACCAAATAGAACTACAAATTAAAACGATGACGAATATATTGAGTTTTCTCAGGCCGGCTCCGGAAAAAGAGCAGACCATTACTGATAAAAGTGAGTTGAATGCCAAATACAAGTATTGGCGCACGCGGGTGTTGTACACCACTATGATTGGCTATGTGATGTTTTATTTTGTTCGGAAAAACATCTCGATTGCAATGCCTGCCATTGAAGCGGATCTGGGAATTTCAAAGGCAGATCTGGGGCTTTTCCTGACTCTGCATGGAGTGGTGTACGGGATTTCAAAATTTGTGAATGGCTTTTTTGGAGACCAAACCAACCCGCGGTATTTTATGGCACTGGGCCTGTTCTTTTCTGCTTGCATGAGTTTGCTTTTTGGCTTAAGTAGCGGTGTATTGGCCTTTGGTATTTTCTGGTTGCTGAATGGCTGGTTTCAGGGGATGGGTTTTCCTCCTTGTGCCAACACTTTAACCAACTGGTTCGCCCCTTCCGAGCGGGGGGTTAAATTCGCCATCTGGAATACTTCGCACTCTGTTGGGGCTGCGTTGGTTTTAGTGCTAAACAGCTTTTTGGTGGTATACGACTGGCGTTACTGTTTCATCGTACCGGCTGCTTTGGCGTTTGTGGGGGTACTGTTTCTTCTGAATCGTCATCGCGACAGACCTGAGTCACTGGGGCTTCCATCTGTTGAAGTGTATAAAAACGAAGAAGCAGAAGTGAAGTCGGAGGAAGGCGAGAAAAAGAAAGGCGATTTCAAGCGCTTTATACGGAAACATGTTTTTGGCAACCCGGCCATTTGGTTTCTTTGTTTTGCTAACTTCTTTTTGTACACCATTCGCTATGCCATTCTGGATTGGGGACCAACTTTTCTGACCGAAATGAAGGATGTGGAGCTACAGAAAGCCGGCTGGCTGGTGGCTGGTTACGAAGGATTCGGGATTTTGGGAATGCTTTCGAGTGGGTGGATGATGGACAAAGTTTTTAAAGGCCGCGGTGGTCGTGCTGCCCTTATTTATATGCTGATTTGTTCAATAGCCGTTTTCTTCTTCTGGAAATTGCCCAACGAAAGTCCGTTCTTTTACGGCATCCTGCTTTGCATTGTGGGCTTCTTTATTTACGGGCCGCAGGCACTGGTCGGAATTATTGCTGCCAACCTGGCAACAAAGAAAGCCGCGGCTACTGCCATCGGGCTTACCGGCCTGTTTGCTTACTTAAGTACCGTATTGTCAGGCTGGGGATTGGGTTACCTGGTAACCCACTATGGTTGGTCTCTGGGCTTCCTTATTCTGGTCGTTTCCGGTATTGCGGCTACCATTTTCTTTGCTTTTACCTGGAATTCCGGATACATAGAAGAAAAAACAGCTTGATAAGTACAATGATTGTCAACTAAAAACGAAGAACAATGAAGAAAAGATTTATTCGCTTACTGATCATAATTATAGCCTTTTCAGGAGTGAAAGCGTCGTTGGCGCAGGAGCAAAAGTATTCCGTTTATTGGGAGCGCCGGGCCAGCTTGTTTGAAAACCTGCCAACCAGTAAAAAAGATATTATTTTTCTGGGAAACAGTATCACTGACGGGGCCGAATGGGCCGAGCTTTTTGACAATCCCCGGGTAAAAAACAGGGGAATAAGCGGAGATATTACACAGGGGGTATTAGATCGTTTGGATCCCATTGTTGACGGAAAGCCTGCCAAGCTTTTTCTGTTGATCGGAATTAACGATGTTTCGCGCGGTATTTCGGCCGATTCCATTGTGGGTAGCATTCGTTTAATCATTGAACGATTTCAGCAGGAAAGTCCTAAAACGCGCATTTACCTGCAAAGTGTACTGCCCGTTAACGATGCGTTTGATAACTACAAAAAACATGTTTCGCGGTGGGAGATGGTGCCCGGAATAAATGAAAAACTGAAGGCGCTTGCCTTGGATAAGAATATTACTTACATCGACCTTTTCAGTCATTTTACGGATGAGTCGGGGGCAAAACTAAATCCCGGCTATACAAACGACGGACTGCATTTGATGGGCGAAGGGTATTTAAAATGGAAAGAATTAGTTGAGCCACATGTAAATAATAAGTAATTAGTTTTTAACAGTTTGTTTGTAACGGGTTATTTGCACTGGTTGCAGATAGCCCGTTTTGTTTTATGTTACTTCTCCTGTTAGAGAGCTTCCCGCTCTCTTAGCCGGCAACACGTAGTTTTTTCGAGCGAAGCGGACGCAGCCTTGGGCTCGGAAATGCCTTCCTCGTGTTTACTCTTTGTGCCAAAACAAAGAGTAAAATCCGGCTGATAAGCCAAAGATTGTAATGACGGAGTACTTTGCCGATTGGTGCAGCCTGTTTTTACAAGTCGGTTTAGTACGAAATTTTATTGAATATTATTGTAAGGGAGAAGTATTGCTTGGCTGATTTTAACTTTTTTGCTGAAAATCATTCCGTTTCCTCTTTTGGGTATTTGATAAAGAGAAAAATTCTTCTCTCTTTTCAGCAAAAACACTTATGGTATTCACGCAAACATTGTATTCTCACATGCAAACTAAGTATTAGCGAGGGACAAAAACTTGGTCTATTTTTGAACGTGTTAAAACGATTGAAAAGATAGGTCCTGTATTATTTTCAGGACGTCAATAATCCGTTAGGAACCTGTAATAGTAAGAGTATGCAAAACGCATTTAAAGTAAAAGACCCCGATTTTGAATTGAGCCCGCTTACGGGAATGACCAAACAGCACTATATTGATTTGGCCAAATACATGCTGGAGCGGGCTTTTACGCATATCGACAGTATTGAAACGCCGCTGAATTTTCCAATTATTCCGGGTAAAACATATCCGCAACCCAATGCGCCCGACTGGCGCTACCGTTCGGCAGAGTTTGAGGCGCTGGAAAGAACCTTTACCCTGGCGGGGCCGCTTATTCATGTCGATCCGGAAACGACCATCAACGGAATCAACCTGAGAGATTATTATTGCTTGCAGTTGTTCCGGGCTTTCACTCCCGGAAATATAAATTCCTTGCCGTTTCCGGAAGATCTGCCCGATTCAAATTACCAGTTTACCTGCGAATTTGGAGGGCTGTTTAAAACATTGCTCCTGATGCCCGACACCGTCTGGAATCATTTTACGGAAGAGCAAAAAGCCGAAATGATTCCGACCATTTCGAAATGGGCCCACCACCGGACTACGCAAAACAACTGGCGTATTTTTAACATTGTTACTTTGTCGTTTCTGAAGAAATATGGCTATGAAATCGACGACGATTTGCTGAAAAGTCATTTGATGTGGGTGGCATCGTATCATTCCGGAGATGGTTGGTACCTCGAACAAACCTATAATTACTACTCCATAAGTTTGTTTATTGTGTACACTACTATCTGGAACCGGACTTTTGGCGACGAATATTACCCTGAGATTGCCGGGATTATTGAGAATTCAGCCAAAAAACTGATGGAATCGATTACGAGCTTTTTCGGCCGTGATGGTTACATCAATATGTGGTCGCGAAGCATTTGTTACCGGACCTGGGTTTCCGGAGCTTTCCCGGTGGCTTTTATGCTGAAGGAAGAAACAACGCTCGATGCGGGTTGGGCACGTCGTTTATGTTCGGGATCATTGTTGCAGTTTGTAACGCGCGAAGAGTTTTTCTGCAACGATGTTCCAAGCCTCGGTTTTTACGGGCAGAAAGAATACATGGTTCAAAACTATAGTTGCGCCGGCAGCCCGTTTTTAATGTTCCTGCCGTTTATTTGCCTGGCTTTGCCCGACGATTCGCCATTCTGGACAGCCAAAGAAAACGAGGGCATGTGGGAAACATTGGGAGATGCTTCGCACAAAGTAGTGTTGGAAAGTCCGGGGTTGGTATTGGTAAATCACGGGAAAACCGGCGCTTCCGAGATTATTCCGGGCAAGGTTTATTACGACGATCCCAACTATTCAAAACTGGTTTACAACACGCATTTTCCCTGGGAAGATCACGACCCGCAAGGCGGAACATCGATGGAATACAGTTACCGAAGCCAGGACCCGAGGGACGTTCGCGGCGACGATGTGAATTTCTATTTAACGGGGCTAACGGTGGCAAACGATTCGGAAAAGAACCGGGCTTTCACGATTTCGCAAAGCATGTTTTTTAATGGGGTGGAAGAAGGCGTTTTATACCGGCAGGCCATTATGCGCAAACCACCCAATAACGGGGTTGGTTACATCATCGATCTTGCTGAAATAACGCTTCCAGGGGGGCTTATCCGCGTAGACCGCTCGCGCCTGGCTTTTGAGTACGAGCTTACTTTGGGGCATTTTGGCCTTCCGCATTTAAACGGAAAACAAGCAGAAGTGAAACAGTTTGAAATGAACGGACGCAAGATTATAACCGCGAAGATTGAAGGACGGCAGGTTGCTTTGATTTGCTATTCTGGCTGGGATAGTTTGCATTCGCTGGTACATGCCAACCGAAATGCCGAGGCAGACGAAAGCACCGTGATTTACGTCCGTAAAAAGCGAATGGAGAAAAATCCGCCCATGGAGCTGATGGTTGTGGCCATGCTTCATAAAACAACCGATAGCGAATGGACAGAGGAGGAATTGTCGCCCATAAAAGAACTGAACGTTATGGATATCACCCCCGGGCTGGCACCGCTGGGAGCTTCCATTACCCTAAATAATGGCGAAAAATACCTGGTCGATTTTAAAAACATTGATGGTAAACGTTCGTGTTAGTTTGTGGAATCGCAGATTGATTCTTGCTTGGCGGACGGTTTGAAATGGTTTTATTGTTATGACGTTTTACCTGGAGTGAAGGATTTGGTTCGTGCATTTTCAAGAATCAAATCCTTCACTATCAAACGTCTTTTAATGCTTCTCATTGGCAGTCTCACAGAAATTTTATCACCCCTGTCACCATGATTATTGTCCCCAAAAAAACATAAATATTCAAAGACGAAGAAATCACTGATTAAAAAGAAATCTGTATTTTCGTGAAGGTCGAACCCGCGAGAAATAGAATGATTCCTTTGATTCTGTTAATGTATGGCTTAAGTAGGCCGGGATGGAAGTTGTACAAACGTAGTAACAAGGGAATGTATCTTTAATTCGACATTTTTGTGGTTTAAACAAATGTGTGACTGAATTGAGGGAATATAGCGAACATAATTTTAAGACAATTAATCGTTTGAAAGAAGGTGATCTGCTTGCTTTCGACGAAATTTATTTACGTTATAGTAACCGACTCTTCTGCTTTGTTTTAAAGTTGATAAAACAGGAGCAGGATGCAGAAGAGATAGTTCAGGAAGTTTTTTTAAAACTATGGCGGTCAAGAGATAAGATAGATCTGCACACTTCTTTCGATTCTTTCGTGTTTACCATAGCCTATAACCATACCATGAGTATGCTCCGGAAACGCGTGCATGAGCAAAAATACCTGAATCACCTGGCTGGTTTACAACGTATTGCCGAGGCAGAGGACATCATCGATGAATTAACTTTCCAGGAAATTCAGGGGCGTTATCTTCGCCTTCTGGAACAGTTGAGTCCACGGCAACGGGAAGTATTTTTGCTAAGCAGGGACGAAAAACTTACCTACAAAGAGATCGCCGGGAGGCTTGATATTTCGGTCAATACGGTAGAAATTCACATGACCAAGGCTCTTCGGTTTATGAAAGATAACCTGGGAAAGTCGCTGGTTGCGAATTCATTATTCATTAGTTTGTTTATTTGTTAAAAAATTCGGATTCCGAATAGGGGTATTTCTTCTCTTAAGCGTATCACTTTTAAAATAAGTCCAAAGATGGCACCATTTAGCTTAGGCGGATGTGCCCTTTGGCCGGTGGAGGACCTTTTGAGCAAGATGAGAAAAGAATTATTACACAAGTATTTAAATGATCAATGCACTTCTGAAGAGTTGAAAGAAGTGATTGCCTGGGTGAAGTCGAAAGAATGGAGCGGTACAGCCGAACAGGAGTTGTACAGCGAGTGGAAAAATACGGACGGGGTTGTTTCAAGCCAGAATGCAAATGAACGTTTTAATCGTTTGCTCGACAAAATTCACCATAACATCAATATCGAACATGCCTCTTTTGTTCGCAAAATGCAGCGAAAAAAAGTGCTTAACCGGATTACACAGGTAGCTGCCATAGCCATGCTCCCGATGTTGGCATTTTTGCTGTACACTTTCTCGCGGCATAATTTTGAAATCAGTTCGCTGGTTGCCATGCAAAACGACACGCTTGAAATTATTGCCCCCATTGGATCAAAAACAAATTTTGTTCTTTCTGATGGTTCTCAGGTATTCTTGAATAATGGAAGTAAGCTGCGTTACCCGTTGCGCTTCATGGACAATAAAAGAGATATTTTTTTAAGCGGGGAGGCTTATTTTGTTGTGGCTCATGACGAGAAACGGCCATTCAGGGTTAAAACCAGAAATCTGAACATTACTGCACTCGGAACCGAATTTAATGTGTTTGCTTATCCCGATGAAATCAGCACGGAAGCAACATTGGTGGAGGGGAAGGTCGCAGTTGAGAAAGTTCTGAAATCAGGGGAAACACAGTTTATTGGTGAAATGGAGCCCAATGAACAGATTAGTTATAATCGGATAACAGATAAGGTGTATTCCCATCATGGCGATATTGATAAGTACATTGCCTGGCGGGAAGGAAAACTGATTTTTAAAAATGAAAGCATCGAAGAAATCGCTCATCGTTTGAGTCGGTGGTACAACGTAGATATTGAACTTACTGACAAGCGGGTTAAGCAGTTTACCTACACGGCTACTTTTATTGATGAAACACTGCCACAAGTGCTGGAGTTGCTTCAGATTGCGACCCCGATCAGTTATACGATCCACCCCCGGAAAGAATTGCCTGACGGAACTTTTATAAAACAGAAAGTGACAATAGGATTCAACGAAAGAAAATAAAGCTTATAAACCTAACATAATTGCCTATGTAAAATCTTCTCTAAAAAAAGCAGGACAATGCGCCAACACTGTCCTGCCAAGCATTAAAAAATCCCTCGCCAAAGGGAAGTTTCTAAACTTAAATCACGTCAAAAGTATGAAAAAAAATGAATTAGATTCGGTTTGGGAAGTTCTTAACTCCCAAGCACTAAAACTGTTGAAGATAATGAGACTAACTGTATTTTTTCTTCTGGTTTCAGCGCTAAGTGTTATTGCCGGAGAAACCTATTCGCAAACTAAACGGCTAAGCTTAGAGATGGATCAAGCTTCTATAAAAGATGTTCTTACAGAGATTGAAGAGCAAAGCGAGTTCTATTTTCTTTATAGTGAAAAGATGATAGATGTCGACCGAAAAGTTTCTGTTGATATTGATAATCAGGACATAAAATCTACGTTGAACATTTTGTTTGCAGGAACCAATGTGAAACATGTCGTTAAAGACCGGATCATTGTTCTTTCATCAAAAGATATGTTGGAAGAAAGTGAAACCTTGCTTCCGCAGGAAAATGTTGTACGTGGAAAAGTAAGTGATTCGGGCGGGCAACCAATGCCGGGAGTTACGGTAACGGTAAAAAACACAACCCGCGGAACAATTACCAATCCCGACGGGGAATATGAATTGGCGGATATCCCTGATGATGCGATACTTGTATTTTCGTTTGTAGGCATGCGAACCCAGGAGATACCATTTGCAGGTAAAGCAAATATTACGGTTACGATGGAGGAAGAATCTATCGGGCTGGAAGAAGTAGTTGCCATTGGTTACGGTACGCAAAAGCGGGTAAACCTGACCGGGGCAGTGGAGCAGGTAACCAGTGAAGTATTGGACAACCGGCCTTTGGCCAATGCTACGCAGGGTTTACAGGGTGCTGTTCCCAACCTCAACATATCTCTTACTGACGGAAAACCAATGCGTTCGGCTCAGTTTAATATTCGGGGAACCACTTCTATCGGACAAGGTGGAAGCGCATTGGTTTTGATTGATGGGGTAGAAGGCGACCCGGCTATGTTGAATCCAAACGACATTGCCAGTGTTTCTGTACTGAAAGATGCGGCATCAGCTGCGATATACGGGGCAAGAGGCGCTTTTGGAGTGGTGCTCATCACCACAAAAAGAACCGATAAACACAGAACATCCGTTACGTATAGCGGTAATTTTTCTGTAAAATCGCCTACAGTGGTACCTGATATGGTGACCGATGCCTATGATTATGCGACCCGTTTTGTTGAGGCTTATTCGGCTTATTACGACTATGCCCGTACGCCTTCTTCTTTTCACAAGGCAGTAAAATATTCGCAGGAGTGGTACGATAATATGGCTAATCACCGGCCGGGCTCGGGGCTTCCTGAAGTGGAGGTTGGCAGCAACGGTGCATATCAGTATTATGCAAATACTGATTGGTACGACCTGTTGTACAAGGATCATACTTTTGCAACAGAACATAATGTAACCATGCAGGGAGGAGGTGAAAAATTCGATTTCATGGCTTCAGGACGGTATTATGACCAGGGCGGCATATTCAACTACAACAGCGACGATTACAAAATGTATAATATGCGCTCCAAAGGGTCTGGCCAGCTATACAAATGGTTGACAGTGGAAAACAATATGGAGTTTTCTCAAATGAACTATCATAATCCGCTTACAGTAGCTGATGGAAACGTTTGGTACGGACTGGAAAGCGAGGCAGAACCGATGAGCCCCATGTTTAATCCGGATGGAAGCTTAACAATGGCCGCTGCCTACAGTGTGGGAGATTTATGGTATGGCAAAAATGGATCGGATACCGAAAAAAGAGTATTACGGAATACGACTTCTTTTAAAACTACGTTTTTCGACAACACCTTGCGAATCAACGGGGATATTACCTTTGCAAATACCGATAGAGAAGAAAAAAGACGCAGGGTTCAGGTTCCGTACAGTTCCATTCAGGGGGTAACCGCTTATCTTGGGTCATCTACCAATGATTTTAGTAAAGCAACTTCTACTTCCAAATATTTGGCTACCAATGTTTACATGGAATACGAGAAGACCTGGAATGCGGCTCATTACCTGAAAGCGATGGTGGGGTATAATTATGAACAATCGGTTTATGACTACGTGCGTACCAAGCGAAACGGGCTGATCTTTGAAGATGCCAACAACCTGAATCTTGCCAATGGAAACGGAATTGAAATTGCATCCGATTATGAGAAATGGCGTATTGCCGGTGGTTTCTTCAGGGTAAATTACGCTTTCAAAGATCGTTATTTGCTGGAAGTGAACGGTCGTTTGGATGGGTCTACCAAATTCCCGACCGATCAGCAATGGGCGTTTTTCCCATCGGTTTCAGCGGGTTGGCGCATTTCGGAAGAGCCTTTCTGGAAGGTTAACAAAAAGCTTCTTACCGATATGAAGTTTCGTGTTTCTTACGGTTCACTGGGCAACGGGAATGTGGCTTCTTATGCTTACCGCGAATTGTTTTCAATTTCGCAGATGAGCCACCTCATGAACGGTATATTGAATCAGCAAACCTCCTCTCCATCGATTATCCCCGACGGACTGACTTGGGAAACAGTTACCATGGCTAATGTTGGCTTGGATTTGGGAGCCATAAATGGACGTCTGCGTTTTTCGGGCGATGGGTATATTCGCAAAACGGTTGATATGTTTACCGTGGGGCCTGAACTTCCTGCCTTGTTTGGGGCTACAGTTCCTTATGGAAACTATGCTGATATGACTACCAAAGGTTGGGAATTGTCGCTTTCCTGGCGCGATAAATTTGTTGTTGCCGGAAGTCCGTTAAATTACGATGTACGGTTCACAATGGCCGATCATACATCGAAAATAGATAAGTACAATAACCCGGAGAAAAACCTTGGTAATTACAACGATGCCCGCACAAACTACTATGAAGGAATGACCATTGGTGAGATATGGGGATATGTAACCGAAGGGTTTTTTACTTCCGAAGAGGACGTTGCAAACCATGCGTCGCAAAGTCTTTATTTTGCATCCAACTCAGGCAAATGGCTGCCGGGCGATATAAAGTTTAAAAATCTGAACGATGATGATGTAATTAGTTACGGTACCAACAAAGTTAAGGACCCGGGCGATAGAAAAATAATTGGGAACTCTACCCCGCGCTATACCTACAGTTTGAATCTGGGAGCCGACTGGAAAGGCATTTTTGTTTCGGCATTTTTTCAGGGAGTAGGTAAGCAGGATTGGTGGCCGGGAACCGATAATGCATTGTTCTGGGGGCAATATAACCGCCCGTATAACAATATTCCAAAATCAATGTTGGGCGAAATCTGGTCTGAAGATAATCCCAATACTTATTTCCCGCGCTACAGAGGATATGTTGCTCTGCAAGGTACACGTGAGCTTTCGGTGGTTCAAACACGCTATTTGCAAAACGTGGCTTACATCCGTTTGAAAAATCTTCAGATCGGATATAGTTTACCCAAAGACCTGATTGCTCCTGTGGGTATGCAGGCTGCCCGGCTCTATCTTTCTGCTGAAAATCTCTGGTGCTGGTCTCCGTTGTACAAGCGTACCAAAAACTTTGATGTTGCCAATATTTACGGAGAAGACAGAGAGGCCAAATCGGCTGCGAATGATGGAGGTAAGAATTCGATCATAAGCAATGGCGGACAAGCGTATAATTATCCTGTGCTAAAAGGTATCAGTTTAGGATTATCATTAACATTCTAAATTTAAACACATGAAAAAAATACTATATACAATCATAGCCTGTGCTGTTTTGTGGGCATGCAATATGGAAGAAATTCCTGAGGCACAGATCTCCGTAGAACCTGTATTTGGAAGTGAAACGGGACTTGAAATGTACACCAACTCCTTTTACGAGGTTTTACCGACCCGGACAACCCTTTATACCAATTCATATTACATTGCTGTAAACTCGGTGATCAAATACCTGACAGAGAATGGTTTTAGTTCGCAGGAGAGTAGTGGCTGGAATTGGCGGACATTACGCAATATCAACTATTTTATTGCCAATTGCGACAACGAATCAGTACCTGTTGCTACGCGAAATAATTACCTGGGGATAGCCCGCTTTTTCAGGGCTTATTTCTACTTCGATATGATGAAACGCTTTGGTGATCTTCCCTGGGTAGGCCATCCGCTGGATGTGAATGACCCCTTGCTTTACAGTGCAAGGGATCCCCGTGCGCTGATTGCAGATTCCATCAAAGCCGACCTGAATTTTGCGATTGCGCATATCAGTAACGAGAGAGATGCTACCTGCTCAACAATCACCAAAACGGTGGCTGCTGCCCTGAAATCCAGGGTTTGCCTTTGGGAAGGAACCTACCGGAAATACCATAGCGAAGAGGGTTTGCAGTCAACTGCCAATCAGTGGCTTCAGGAAGCGGCCGATGCTGCACAAATTGTAATGGATGAAGGTTACTCACTTTATACCGGTGGTGGAGTTGAGAATTCTTACCGGGCTTTATTTGTCGCAAAAACTCCTCTTTCTTCTGAGGTGCTTTATGCCGTGACATTTGATAGTGATTTGGGAGTAGTTCATTCGGGCAACCGGCAATGGACATCAGTAACGTTTGGATCTTGCCCCAGTTTGGTGCGTCCTTTTGTTCATACCTATCTCAAACTGGATGGCACACCTTTTACAAACGATGCCGGTTATGCTTCTAAATCCTTTGTGGAAGAATGTGAAAACCGTGATTATCGTTTGTCTCAGACGATTCGTACTCCCGGTTTTACGCGAGTATCAGGAGGGGCAGTTGTTCCCACGGCTCCGGATTATGCATATGCGATTACCGGCTACCAAACCAGCAAATTTACGCTGGATGATACCCAGTACGATAATGTAGATGTTTGTGATAACAATGTTATCCTGTTTCGCTATGCAGAAGTGCTGCTAAACTATGCCGAGGCCAAAGCCGAACTGGGAACACTTACCGACGGTGATTGGGCTAAAACAGTTGGTGCTTTGCGTGCCCGGGCAGGGATAACAGGCGGGCTTACAACAAAACCCAAAACGGTAGATCCGTATTTGCAGGGCGAATTTTTCCCCGGAATAACAAATCCTGAAATCCTGGAAATCCGGAGAGAAAGAGGTATTGAGCTTTCTTTTGAAGGATTTGAATGGTCGGACGTCTGTCGCTGGGGAATAGGAGAGCAACTAACAAAAGATTGGGAAGGCATTTATATTCCTGAATTTGAAGTTCCCTATGATATGAACGACGATGGAAAACTGGATGTTTGCTTTACAAAACAATTAAATCCAAGCGATAAGGTTCCCGGGGTTTATTATCTCTATGTGGGTGAAAAACTCTCCAACGGAGCGAATAACAATTCACAGATTGCCGACGACGGACATACCCTGGTTTTTATGAAAGACCAGAAAAGAACCTGGCATAACAAGCTTTATTTTTATCCGATTCCGGCCAACGATTTGGTGATGAACCCAAATTTAGGACAGAATCCGGGCTGGAATTAATGCTTTCGGTTTTAATGTCTGATTATAAAGCCAATGTTTGACTGTTTATGAGATTTGGCTTAGCATAAAAAAAGCGCTTAGAACATTTGTTTTAAGCGCTTTCTTTATTGTGTTCTGTGGAGCAAAGTAATACTTGTTAATGTTTTGTTTTATTCGAGATTTTCATACTGTTTGTAATTGATTATTAGCTTTATGTCGGTAGCATTCCATTTGAAGATTAGTCAGTAAAAGGATATCGAAGGTATATTAAATATCTTTTTCAAGATAGAATGCTTCGGTATGCAATTTTTTGTTATCGAGGGTAGAATATTCTTCATTTTTCGAGTGCTGGACAGGAGGAAACTTGTCGGTTTTTATTTGCCCCCAAAGATACTCAGTTATACGCTAAATATGTGAAATCAGGGAGGATATAATCCGTAACTCAGACCCGTGTCTACTAAAAATTAAGTTAGTCAGGACTTTTTGTTAAAAGAAATTTTTCTAAGTTTGAGTACACTATATTCCTATGAAACTATGGTTATGGTAGATTTTCGATCTTCATATTACGATTATTTTCAAGAAGAGCTTTTCTGATTGTTACAGCATCATCGTTCATTTTTTTTACTTATGACTAACTTAACTGACAAAGAACTCTGCCTGGCATTAAAGTCGGGCAAGATTGACGCTTTTGATGCCCTTTACTATAAATACCATAAAAGACTTTTTGCGTTTTTGTACAAGATGTGTGATAACTGGCATGACGCAGAAGATATGGTGCAAAAAATATTTGTAAAAATATGGGAACGAAAAGAGGGAATCGATGTTGAGAAATCTTTTAATAGTTATTTGTTTACAATTGCCCAGAATGAAGCTTATGACCTGCTAAAGAAAAGAGCTTTACTCGCTTACCACAATGATTATATTTTTACTGATGTAGAGGATAATGAAGATAATTTGGAATCAAAAAAACGAATTGAAACCATTTATTCGCTCATTAATGAAATGCCGGAAAGAAGACGGCATATTTTTTTGTTGAACAGAGATGATGGGTTGACTTACAGACAAATAGCTGAAAAATTGAATATTTCGGAGAATACTGTTGATACTCAAATCCGCAATGCTTTAAACTATTTGCGTAAAGAACTTCCGAAGTATTTTAAGGTGTTTACAATGTTCCTCTTAAACATTTTTTAAATCAAAATACATATTTATCAAATTTAGCTTCACGGAAAAATAAAATTAGCCAGTATTAATTAGTGTATGATTAGTTATTTGACACTGCAAAAGGGACGGATCATTAAATTTTAAAGGATTTTTCCTGAAAGTCTTTCTGATACAATCATACCTCGAATTCTATAATATGGAAAGGAAGAAAACAATAGTAGAACTGTTAGAGAAATTACTTTCAAATCAGGCTGTCAGCAATGAAAAAGAAAAGCTTGCTGCTTTGCTTAACAACGAGAGCGATAAAGAGCTTGTTGAGGCTTGGTTAAAGGATAATTGGGAGAATATCGATTATAGCCAGCTAAATATTTCATCAAAAGCTATGCTGGAAAAAATACATGAAAATATTAACCTTAAATCTCTGCCTTCCGGACGCAAATCTTCTTCTAAATTAAGGCAGTTTACAATTACTACTTTAAAATATGCTGCAGCCTGTATTGTGGCCTGCGTAATTCAATGGTACGTTATCACACGTTCGGGGAAGACCCCAGAGGTACAACCTTTAGTGCAGGTTGAGCAATATCATGAAATCAGTGTGCCCAAAGGGTCGAAATCATATATAGTACTGGCTGATAGTACAAAAATCTGGTTAAACGCAGGTGCAACATTAAAATATCCAACAAATTTTCAGGAAAATCAGCGGGAGGTATTTCTTACCGGAGAAGCTTTTTTTGATGTGTCGAAGAATGAACAAAAACCTTTTTTCGTGAATACGAACGGAATGAATATAAAGGTTCTTGGAACTCAGTTTAATGTCAAAGCTTATGGCGATGAAAACAGCATTGAAACCACATTGATTGAAGGAGCTATTGAAATTCTGGGGCTGAAGTCGGACCAAGAAGATGAAAGCAACTTGGTACTGAAACCCGGGCAAAAGTTGGTTTTGTTAAAAGACAAAAGCATGCATGAAGTGTTTGAAGCTACTGAGAAAAATTTAGATGAAAAAGCAGGAAGCCAAGCTGTTCCAGGGATAAAGATAAAGGAGGCTCAGGTAATAACACTGCAAGATACTGAACCGGAAGTTTCATGGAAAGAAGATAAATTGATTTTTAACAAAGAATCGTTCCGTGATGTGAAAGTCAAGCTGGAGCGTTGGTATGGTGTAAATATTATCGTAAAAGACAGTGAAATACTGGATTACCGGTTTACCGGGACATTTGATGAGGAAACATTTGACCAGGCAATGTATGCGCTGCAGCAGGCTGCCAGGTTTGACTATTCAATAAAAAAGAAGACAGTGATCATTAAACGAAACTAAAGCATTATTTAAACAATTTGTGATATCTAACTAATAAACAGATTTGCCTATGCAGATAAACCATTAAGCTAATCAAAAAAGGGACGAAAAATATGGCGGTATTCCTCGTCCCTGAATTTGTGAAAAATCATTCGACTTAAAATCATTTACACATTTCAATCTTATGAAAAAAAATATTCATTTACAAGAGAGAGGATTGTTTTTTTCTCTCTTTAAAAAAGCGTGGTTGATTATGAAATTAACTGTAATATTTACACTATTCTGTGTCTTTCACGCACTTGCAGGAATTTCACAGGACGTAGTAGAGAGTGTTGAAATAAACAATGCTCCGCTGGAAGAATTTCTGTCTGCCGTTGAAAAACAAACTTCCGTGAAATTCCTTTATCGTTACGAAAATATTGAAGGGAAACGCGTCAGCATTAACATAAAGAACGCTTCTGTTGACGAGATTTTAACCAATGTCCTGCCAGAACAAGGCTTAACTTACAGCCATCTGAGAAACAATCTGATTGTGATTTCAGCAGATCAGGAAAGGATCATTATTGGAAAAGTCGTTGACAAGGATAACCAGCCCCTGGTTGGAGTGAATGTAATAATTAAAGGAACGCTGCAGGGAAGTGTGACTAATGTTGATGGAGAATATCAAATCTCTGTTCCAAATGACCAGGCAATTCTTCAGTTCTCCTACATTGGTTTCGAAGTAAAGGAAGTGTTGATTGGGGAGCAAAATACAATTAACGTAACCTTATACGAGGATTCAAAATCGATAGAAGAAGTTGTTGTTACTGCCTTGGGGATTGAAAAGAAAAAGAAAACCCTAACCTATTCAACGCAAGAGGTTGATATGGAAGGGATGACGACTATCAAAGACCTTAGCCTTGGTAATGCATTGGCAGGAAAGGTTGCGGGAGTTTCAATTACTTCTTCTTCTGGTGCAAGCGGCGTTTCCGGCGACCCACGTATTATCATCCGTGGTGATCGATCAATACAAAATAATAACCAACCTCTTATTGTAATTGACGGGATACCCCAGGCTTTTGCCGAGAGTATTGCCCCTAATATGCAAGGCCAACCCAGGCCGCCGTTAGATAATTTATCCAGTATTAACGCTGATGACATTCAAAGTATGAATGTGCTGAAAGGCCCTGCTGCTTCAGCTTTATATGGTTCAAGTGCGAACAATGGTGTTATCGTGATTACGACAAAAAGAGGAGTAAAAGGTAAGCCCAGAATTACTGTAAATTCTGTTACCAATTTTGACCTGCCGTATCTATATCCTGAGTTTCAGAATGAGTATGCGCAAGGTGCCGGCGGAATTTATCAGGCCACAGCTGCCAATACAAGTTGGGGCCCAAAAATGACAGGGCAAAGTGTTCAAAACTGGAAAGGGGAAACCGTAGCGTTAACCCCT
This sequence comes from Maribellus luteus, assembly GCF_003576475.1. Classification (GTDB taxonomy): domain Bacteria; phylum Bacteroidota; class Bacteroidia; order Bacteroidales; family Prolixibacteraceae; genus Draconibacterium; species Draconibacterium luteum. The sequence continues at coordinate 237,398 of NZ_QWGR01000001.1, forward strand.
CAGCCTGATAATGTTAAAGATCTTTTTTCAGTAGGGTATAACCTTACAAATAGTTTTTCATACAGTGCCGGTTCCGAAAAGTCTTCTTCGTATTTTTCATACAGCAATACTACGGCGAGGGGAGTATTGGAAGACAATAAAATGGTAAGACACAATTTAAATTTACGACTTACTGCAGAGTTATTGGAAAACCTGAACCTGGATTTTAAAATTACCCACTTCCGCCAAACAGTAAAAGATCAACCTACTTCAGGAGATAATCTTTTTAGTCCTATGTGGCAATTGGTTAAAATGCCCCGAAGTATGAGGACTGCCGACATTGAAAATGGCTCATATTTAAACGACAAGGGAGAACTTACTCAAAATACCTGGGCACCGGAATCAACAGATAATATTAATCCGTATTGGGCGATGGAAGGTTTTGAACTGCCTAGTACGCTTAACAGAGTAAATAGTTTTTTGAGTTTGCGCTACAATTTTTCCGAGAATTTGTTTTTACAAGTTCGTGGTGGAATGAATATATCTAATTCAGACAACGAAGAAAGAACATATTGGGGGACGCCGTATATTTATTCAGGCTTCGGAAATTATAAAACTTCATTTGATAAAATTCAGAACCTGAATAGTGATATTTTATTGGCATTTGATAAAGAGCTTAATAAAGATTTCCGGGTTGGATTTAATCTGGGGGCAGAGGTTAAAGATATGCAACGAAGAGGTCAGTGGGCAGAAGCAAGAGGCCTCTCGATGATGAATAAGTTTGCTTTGAACTTTGCAAAAAATGTCATTACCGAGGATCTTGAAACACGGATTCAAAAACAATCTGTTTACGGGATGGGACAGTTCAGTTTCCGAAATTATTTGTTTCTGGATGTAACGGCACGAAAAGACTGGAGTTCAACTTTGCCGGAACCTCATGATTATTTTTACCCGTCAGTTGGGCTGTCGGGGATTATTAGTGACATGGTTAAATTACCCGATGCAATTACGTTTGTTAAGTTACGTGGCTCATATGCTGAAGTAGGTAATGATGCCGGATTTGCCAGTATATTCCAGGCATATAACAGTGATTCCAGTGGTCCGTTAGGAATGATTACTCCACAAAGCACTAAGGTTGCTGAACAACTTATTCCGGAAAAGACCAAATCGTGGGAAGCCGGGGCCGACCTGAAATTTTTTGATAACAGGTTAGGAGTCGACCTTACCTGGTATAAATCGAATACTTATAACCAGTTAGTGCGGATTACCAATCCTCCGACATCAGGCTATAGTTCAGCATGGTTAAATTGTGGAAATATTCAAAATACAGGAGTTGAAATTATGCTTTATGTTACACCCGTTAAAACACACAATTTTAACTGGGATGTAAGCCTTAATTTTGCTCGGAATAAGAATGAGGTGGTTGAACTTACCGAATTTATGGACCGGTATGAAGTTGAATCACCCAATTTGTCAATGGGCGAAACATGGATTATCGAAGGTAGGCCATTTGGCGAAATATTTACTTATGGTTTTGAGCGCAACGGCGATGGAAAAGTTATTGTTGGATCCAACGGTATTCCTCTTATCGATCATGGAAAAGCTGACGTTTATTTAGGAAACTTCAATTACGATTGGAGAAGTGGGCTTATTAATAGTTTTAATTATAAAAATTGGCACATGTCATTTTTAATTGATTTGAACTATGGTGGAGTAAGACAGTCAGCTACCGAGGCGATGATGCTAAGTGCAGGCACAAGTAAAGCCTCTCTGGTTGGGCGAGAAGACGGAATTATTGTTGATGGAGTAAAAGAGGACGGGAGTGTGAATGATATCCGTATCAGTGCCGAAGACTATTACAAATCTGTCGGAGGAAGGATTAATAGTGGTACTGGCGAATTGTTTAGCCATGATGCTACCAATTCCCGCTTACGTGAATTTTCTTTAGGGTATAATTTCCCCATAAGAAATTCTGTTGTAAAATCATTAAAAGTATCGGCCGTTGGACGAAACCTGTTTTATATCTATAATGGCTGCGACTGGTTTGACCCGGATGTTTCTTATGACGTAGGTACAAACGGACAAGGGTCAGAAAGCGCTTTCTTGCCGGGAACAAGAACGCTTGGATTTAATGTTAAATTCACCTTGTAATGATTAACTTAAAACTTAAGGACATGAAAAATATACATCAGATAAAAAAATATGGATACGTGATAATTGCAGGTATTCTCTTGGGAGTAACCATGTTATATTCTTGTACCGATAATTTCGCTGAATACAATACCGACAAAACAGAGGTGATGCAGATAGGGCCGGAACAGTTGCCTTCCCTTTTTTCAAAAACTCAGTATGAAGGAAGCAATTGGCTTACAACCGATAACTATGTCCGTATGTCAGCGGCGGCTGCAATACATTTATGTGGCTATATGGCTGTACCATCTTCATATGGTGGACACAATGAACTAAGGAAAGGCTGGTGTGATGCTGGTTTTGAAAAGATGTATTCCCAGGGGCTTCCTCCACTCTTCTCAATCCTGAATATGACAAAGGATGATGAAAGTTATCAGGCAGAATATGGGCTTGCTTTAATCTGGAAGGTATTTCTTATGCACCAATTAACTGACATTTGGGGACCAATTCCTTATACAAAGGCTTGCTCAGGAGAAAAAACAATTCCATACGAGAGCCAAAAGGATGTTTATTACCTGATGTTCGAGGATTTAAAAACAGCTGTCAATATACTGAAATCACATCAGGGGGAAAATGCATTTGGCGCTGGTGACCTGATTTTTGAGGGGGATGTTTCGAAATGGACAAAACTTGCCAATACCATGCGTTTACGTTTAGCAATGCGAATTTCAAATATTGATCCTCAAAAAGCCAAACAGGAAGCAGAGGCTGCAGCAGCCGAAGCCACAATGGACTCGAACGACGACGACGCATTTATGAATGTTGTGGGGCTAAATAGAGGCAATGGAATCTGTCGTGTGCTCCCCTGGTATGCATTGGTAATGAGTTCAAGTATGGAAAGCGTTCTTAAAGGGTATGCTGATCCGCGTATGGAGAAATTTTTCTCTCCGGTTAAAGACGATCCTGTTTTTTCAATGGCGGGATATCCGGAAGAATTGAAAGCCAATACAGGAGGTTTTCATGGAATGGCCAACGGCTATGCAAATGAAAGTGAAATAAATTTTTTCAAATCCTACTCAAATTTTGGAACCTATTTTGAAAACGATAACCATGAAGTTCCTATTAATATTATGCATTCGGCTGAAACTTATTTCCTGAAAGCAGAAGGAGCATGGCGAGGATGGAACATGGGAGGTACTGCTCAGTCGTTTTACGAGAAAGGTATTGAAGTTTCCGTTAAGCAATGGAGGGGAACTGGAATCTCGCAGGATTCTATTCAGAATCTTGTAAACAGTATGAATACGCCTGTTGCCCCCAATAATTTTGGGTATTACGACCCCGCAATGACGGATATCCCGGTTAAATTCTCAGCTGATCAGGATAAACAATACGAGCAGATTATTACTCAAAAGTGGTTGGCACTTTTCCCTATCAGCTTTGAAGCCTGGGCTGAATACAGACGGACACGCCTGCCCCAAATATATGCAAAAAAGAGATCTGCGAATGGAAGAATAGATCTGTCAAAAGGAATGATTCTCACAAGATTTATGTTTGCTGACAGCGAAAAATCAGCTCAATCGGAAGAGGTTGAAAAAGCAGTTCAGTTATTAGTGAACGGCAATGAAGACTCAGACAATGTTCCATTGTGGTGGGACGTAAACCCGAATGGTAATTAAGAATATATAGTTCAAAGGATTAAGTTGGGATGAAAGTCTATTTCATCTCAGCTTAATCTTATCTATTGGAAGTCATATTCCGTTAGTTTTTAGTTTGTTATTGTTTCTGTGGCAGAAATGATATAGTTCAGTATTGTCTTGATGCCAGAGAGTGAGTTAATGAATTAAATCAATTAAACAAATGAGCATAACGAAGGATAATGTTTCTCGCCGTAATGTGCTGAAGATCGCGGTTCCGACAGCAATTGGCTCTTTGCTGGGAGTTCCGGTGCTTAGTTCAGCAAATCAACAAAACAAAACAGAACCGCGCCAAAAGCTGAAAATCATCGTATTTGGTGCGCATCCCGACGACCCGGAAACAGGATGTGGAGGCACCATGGCACTTCTGGCAAACGAAGGTCACGAGGTGATTTCTGCATATTTAACAAGAGGAGAGGCTGGGATAAAAGGAGTAGCGTATGATGAAGCAGCAAAAATAAGGACAGCAGAGGCGTTGGAAGCATGTGAAATTTTGAATGCTAAACCAAGATTTCTGGGACAGATAGATGGAAATTGTGAGGTTACAAAAGAACATTACAAAGCTATATCTGACTTTTTTGAGGAAGAAAAACCGGATATTGTTTTTAATCACTGGCCAATCGACCGACACCGCGACCACAGGGCTTGTTCAATTCTGGTTTATGATGCCTGGTACAATCTTGGCCAAAAATCGGTCATGTATTATTACGAGGTGATGTCGGGACGACAGTCGCAAAATTTTAAACCGACTGATTATGTCGATATTACTCCGGTTATCGATCAAAAGCATAAAGCTTGTTACGAGCACAAAAGTCAAGAACCAGAAAAATGGTATCAGGAATCTCACGGGCAAATGGAAATTTTTAGGGGACTGGAATATCGTACACAATATGCTGAAGCCTTTGTCAGACATGTTCAAAGTCCAAGTAGTCTTATTATCTAGGGTGTTAAAATATGTGTTGATCGTTTTTTGATCGTCATATTTAATAGAAAACCGAGAGTGAAATCCATCCGGTATTATTTCTAAAACTGAATAATGTATTTCTACCTGAGTTAAAAATTATGATATGAAGAAATTAATTTATGTAAAGCTGTTCCTTGGTATTTGTTGCTTGTTGGGCAATCCTGTTTTTGGACAACAAAAACAAGCGTTTGAATTTGTTGTAGAGCCTTATTTGATCGATCTGAACAGCAATTCTTTTCAGGTTATGTGGGAAACATCTGAGGCTGCCCGGGGGGAGGTATATTTTGCAAAAAGTACTTATGATATTTTAAGTCCGGAATTTAAAGTGATTAGCAGCGACAGATCACACAAAGTATTGCATCATCATACAATAACAGGTTTAAATGCCAATGATCTTTATTTCTACCAGGTGGTAAATGTTAATCAGAGCGGAGATACCATAAAAGGTCCGGTAACTCAGGTCACCACTTCAGACTACAATCAGTCACCTGTATCATTTTCGGTAGTTGGCGACACGCAGGGAAATCCTGTTGTTTGGGGTAAAATTGTTGGGCTAATGGAGCAGGAACGACCACAGTTTATTGTTCATGTTGGCGATTTGGTTCAGTACGGTCCAAACAAAGATGACTGGACAGATGAGTTCTTTAATCCGGCAACCAAATTGCTCCGTTACACTCCTTTGTATCCGGCAGCCGGAAACCACGAAATGAATGATGAGAAACTCTATCAGTATTTCAATTTACCTGAAGACGACGCTTTCTATACGATTAAAAAAGGCGATGTAAGGCTGTTTTTTGTTGATACAAATAAAGATATTCTTCCCGGATCGGCACAGTACCGAAAACTTGAAAATTTACTGGCAATAACAGACGAGCCCTGGAAAATTGTTGTGCACCATCATCCTTTGTTTACTTCCGATAAATACTCGTACCGGAGCTCGCTAAGGGCAACACCAACGAAAGGCGATCCCAACCTTTTTCATTTAAATAATTTATATGAAACCTATGGCGTGGATCTTACGCTTAGCGGCCATGTGCATAACTACGAAAGAACCTGGCCAATTTTTAAAAACCATGTTGATCTGGAAAACGGAGTGACTCATATTGTTACCGGGGGAGGTGGCGGAAGTTTCAGGAATACTCCAAACGACATAAACTGGTTTTCTGTGGAAGCTAAAAACGTATATCACTTTTTGAATGTCCGGATACAGGGGAGAAAGTTATTTGTAGAAGCCATTGATACTACCGGTAAGGTATTTGACTTTTGGGAGAAAGAAAAAGTGGCAGAAAAGACTAATCTGTTATCTCCATTGATTAGCTCAACCAATAAATATTTTATCGATTCTACGACCGTGACCATTGAGAATATTAATGAAGGGGGACTTATTAGTTTTCGATTGAACGAAGGGTTATACCAATCGGTAGTAACGAAGAAAAAATCAGTGAATGTTGATAACACAACCACTATTTCGGCTATGGTGAATGGAGTAAACAATGGAAGTAGAGAAGCTGTAAAAACAGTAGTTAAACTTCCGGAAATGCCTAAACAAAAATCGGCAAAGAAAGAAGTTCGGGCAGATTATTATGAAGGATATTTTACTGAACTGCCGGATTTTGATGCATTGAACCCAACCAATTCTTTTTCGCTGGATTCGTTAACGCTAACGGGTGTTGTACCACGTGCAAAAGATCATTTTGCAGTAAGGTTTAAAGGAAGTTTTGAGGTTCCCGAAACTGATGTATATCGTTTTTTCCTTGAATCTTATGACGGTAGCCGCTTAATTATTGATGGAAAAGAAATAATAGATAACGATGGAGTTCATTACGAGATAAGCAAAGAGAATTATGTAGCTCTGGAAAAAGGGATTCATCATTTCGAAGTCCAATATTTCGACTTTACGAGACGGGAAACGTTGAACCTCTTAGTAGGTAAGCAAGACAATAAAATGGTTGATTTCAATTCACTTATCAAATATCCGAAATAACACATTTACCATGCGCCTGTTTATTTTTCTTCAGTTGTGTTCTGTTTTATTGATTTCCGGATGTGAGCCAAAGGAACAGATCGTTGTCGACAATCTCTGTTGTGAGAACCTGGTCGATCCTTTGGGCATTGATACGACAGTACCTCGTTTTAGCTGGCAGATTTCGAGTAGCAGAAAAGGAGCTGAACAAAAAGCTTTTCAGATTCTAGTTTCAGACGATTTATCAAAACTTAAAAAAAATGATGCAGGCCTATGGGATTCCGGCAAAATAGATTTGTCTGCCAGTATTTGGGTCGCTTATGAAGGTAAGCCATTAAAACCTGGGATCGCAGCCTATTGGAAAGTGCGGGTGTGGGATAATGCAGGTAATGTTTCGCCCTGGAGTCAGGTTGCAGAATTTAGCATTGGTTTGCTAAGTAAAACTGATTGGCATGCTTCTTATATTGGCTTTCCTTCAAAGGCCGGGGATAGTGAATGTCCACAGTTAAAAAAATCATTCAATTTCGATAAAGACGGGAAGAAAATGCTTCTTCATGTAAATTCATTGGGATACCACGAAGTGTATTTAAATGGTGAGAAAGTGGGAGAAAGTGTTCTTTCTCCCGCAGTTTCTCAGTTCGATAAACGATCGTTGGTAGTTACTTACGATGTTTCTTCTTTTTTTAAAGAAGGGCCAAATGAGCTGATGTTTTGGCTGGGAAGTGGGTGGTATAGCGATGGATATCCGGGCGTTACAAATGCCGGCCCTGTTGTAAAAGCACAGTTAGAACAAATTTCAGATTCGAAAAGAGAGTTTGTTCTTGCTACTGATTCGACATGGGTTGGAAGAAGTAGCGAATATACCCGCATCGGACGATGGAGATCGGGGCGTTATGGTGGGGAGTGTTTATCATCTGAAAACATGACAAATGCATGGCTTCCTGCTTCTGAAGTAAGCATACCAGATCATAATGTTAGCCCGCAAATGGTCGAGCAAAACAAAATTACTGAAACCATAAATCCGGTTGAAATTAAGCAACTGTCAGAAAAAGCATTTTTGGTTGATATGGGAAAAAACCTCACCGGATGGTTTGAAATAAGTTTCCCAAAACTGCAAAAGTCTCAGGAAATAACGCTGGAATATTCAGACCATTTGGACGAAAACGGGGAGATTGTTAACCAAAAACAGGTGGATAAATATGTTGCTTCCGGGGAAGGACAGGAAATGTTTAAAAACAAATTCAATTACCATGGCTTTCAGTATGTCCGTGTTTCAAATCTCAATCAGGCACCCGATATAAATTCTGTTAAGGCGCACCTTATTCATAGCGATTTTGAATTGGTATCGGGTTTTCAATGTTCCGATCCGGAAATAAACAGGATTCACGATTTACTTTTTTATACGTTGCGTTGCCTGAGTTTAGGAGGATATTTGGTTGATTGTCCGCATCTCGAGCGGTTGGGATACGGAGGTGATGGCAACGCATCGACCCTTACTGCGCAAACGATGTTCGGGTTACATCCTCTGTACTGCAACTGGCTTCAGGCCTGGGGCGATTGCATGCGCCCCAACGGCGATTTGCCCCACACAGCCCCTAGCCCGATTGATGCCGGTGGTGGCCCGTATTGGGGTGGTTTTATTATCAATGCTCCGTGGAATACTTATCTGAATTACGGAGATGTTTCTGTTTTGGAGAAATATTACCCATTGATGAATAAATGGCTTGGCTTTGTCGAAGATAACATGGTTAATGGTTTGCTGAAAAAGTGGGAAGATACCGCTTACCGGGGCTGGTACCTGGGTGATTGGGCAAGCCCCGAAGGTGTGAATCAAACGGCAGAAGCCTCTGTTGATGTGGTGAATAACTGTTTTATTGCAGTTTGCTACGATCAAATGCAAAATATAGCAAAATTGTTGGGAGAAGAAGTTCAAGCTGATTTGTTTGCTCAGAAAAGTAAACACTTAAAGACCAAAATACATCAAACATTTTTTGAAGCATCACAAAACACTTATGCAACTGGCTCTCAAATTGATTTGACATATCCGCTACTGGCAGATGTCGTTCCTGAAGATTTAATCGATTCGGTTACTGCTAGTTTGGCTAATTCAATCAAACAAAAATACAATGGGCATTTTGCCTGCGGATTGGTCGGGATCCCTGTTTTTACCGAGTGGGTAACCAGTAGTAAAAAAGTCGATTTAATGTACTCCATGCTAAAAACGAAAGGCTATCCGGGGTATTTGCACATGATCGATAAGGGTGCAACAACAACATGGGAACATTGGAACGGCGAACGGAGCCGGATACATAATTGCTACAACGGAATTGGTTCGTGGTTTTACCAGGCATTGGGAGGTATTCGGCAGGCCGATGGGAGTTCAGCCTACCGGAAAGTGATAATTCAGCCACAAGTACCGGAAGGTATTACATGGGCAAAAACATGGAAGGAAACACCTTACGGGAGATTGTCAGTAAGCTGGGAGTTTGTAAAGAATAAACTGGAGCTGGAAGTTGAAATTCCAGTGGGAGTAGATGCGGAAGTTATAATTCCCAAAGGTATCGGAGAATACACTCTTGATGGGGAAAGATATGATATAACCGACTCAAAAGACTCAGTTGTAGGAATAGGAAGCGGAAAGTATAGGATATCATACCCGGCTATTTAAGTACGATGGATTTTGACAAACAATGAGAACATTTAAAAAAGGAAATAGAGTTAGAATACTTATACTGTTACTGCTTATTGGTGTTTACGGCAATGCACAACAGCCGGACTCCATTTGTGGACGGAAAGTTATTTACGATGGTTCAGGAAAAATATTAAGTTGGTTTTCACCAGAAATTCCGGGAGCCGGATACGATCATGTTATTAAACTTGCTTCAGAGTTTTTACTTGAAACGCCCATTGAGCCTCAAACAGGACTGCCGATGTATTTTGTTACCTGTTGTTTTAAAGGGCCACACATGACTCCGGATAAAAGTTTTGAAGCCCGGAGGTGGATTCATAATCCGGCCTGTGTTTTTGCCGGTTCTGTGGAAAGTTTTGCAGTTCAATATTATGCTTATACAGGCGACAGACGGTACATTCAAATGGTGCGTGAAATGCTCGATTATCAGTTGGAACATGGAACAACACCTGAAAATTATAAATGGGCGAACGTTCCTTATGCAAGTGCCAATCCTTTTGAAACAGAATACTACGGAGCTACCTGGTGGCATGGGAAAAGGGGAGATGGCTACAATACTATTGAGCCGGATAAAGTTGGGGAGTTGGGCTATGCTTATCTTAAGTTTTACCAGATTACTAAAGAAACAAAATACCTGGAGGCTGCTATTCAGTGCGCTGATGCATTGGCAAAAAATATACGCGAAATCAAGCCTGTTACATCCGATCTCGAAAATTATGAAGTACGGATTGGAAAGTCGCCCTGGCCCTTTCGGGTAAATGCGCGAACCGGTGAAATATTCGACCAGTACAGCTCAAATGTCTTGGAGCCGGTTAAATTATTCAGGGAACTGATAAGAATTAAAGAATGGATTAATCTTTCAGAAGAAAAATCTACAGGCTATAAAAACGCAACTGAAATTGCCTGGAATTGGTTATTTGGGAAAAATGGTCCTCTTCGAACCTTCGTTTGGAATGGTTATTTTGAAGATGTAGATTATGATCCTCAACTTGCAAACCGTGTTCAGATTACGCCGGTAGAACTGGCTAAATATCTTACCGTTAATCCGGAATATGACACGAATCCGGAAATACATATACCGGCTCTTTTATACTATGCAGTATCGGCATTTAAAACTGAAGGAATGGATGCCATGAATGAGCAGTTGTGGTGTTACCGACCGATGGGAAGTCATTCGGCCCGGTACGCATCGGCTTGTGCACTTTGGTACGAAAAAACTGGCAACGAGTGGTTTAAAGACCAGGCATTTCGTTACCTGAACACAGCCACATATATGACTTACGACAATGGTGTGGTAGCCGTAGGACCTGATTATCTGGCCTCGTGGTTTTCGGATGGCTACAGCGATTATGTCCGTCATTTTATTGATGTTTTGGCTGCGGTACCAGAATGGGCTCCTGCTGATGAAAACCATTTGTTAAGGTCTTCGTCAGTGATTCAACAAATTAGTTACGAAGGCAACAAAATTGTCTATACCACCTTCGACGGACCATCAACAGAAAAATTCAGACTTCAAAAAAAACCTTCTGAAATATTATTTGGTGACCGCAAAATAAAAGAGAATTCAGATTTAAAAGAAGAAAGCTGGAAATGGGAAAATCTTAAAACGGGAGGTGTTTTAACGGTAAGCTATTCAGCTGGCTCTAACCAGACAAAAACCATTGTTTTATAAAACGAGAAATTGATATGATGTTAAGATTTATTTTTATTCAAATATTGTTTATTGCTTTTGTGTCGGCAAGTGCCGCCAATAATGGTTACTTATTAGAGAAAGATAGTCCGTGTAAAGTTTGGTGGACCGGAAACACCTATAAAGTTATGCGTGATGACCCTGTTCCAACAAAAAAAGGCAAAGTCGTAATTCAATCCGCACGCAACGAAGCTGAAGGTTTTCAGCTTGTATTGTCCCCTGAAACTGATTTGAATAATATTTCTGTTTCTATTTCTGATTTCAACGATCAATCAGGGAATTCCATTTCTTCTGAGAATGTTACAATCCGGCTGGTTGAGTATGTAAATATTGCAAAACCTTCAGGAATTTATCACCATGCAGGTTGGTATCCTGATCCGCTGCCTTTGTATGAAAAACCATTCGATGCAAAAGCGGGCGAAAACAGGCCTTTGTGGTTTACTGTTAAAGTGCCGGAAAATGCAGTGCCTGGAAAATATACAGCAACGATAAGCCTGAAATTAGCAGAACGAGAAATGTTAATACCCGTTGGACTCGAAATTTGGGACTTTGCAATTCCCGACGTTCCTTACATGCGTTCTGCTTTTAATCTGTATTCCGGATTGGTAAAACAATATCATAATCTTGAAACTAAAGAAGAGCTGAAACAAGTGATTGATCACTATTTTCAGAGTTTTAGAGAGTACCGGATTTCTCCTCAGGAAATCTTTGATCAATATCCAATCCGAAAAACAGTAAAAGGGGTTAAGTGGACTGGTGGAACTTTTGATCCGGAAACGGTGTTTGCCGGGAAATATTCGTATCAGGTGAATGATAACAGTGTGCGGGCAAATGTTTGTGGCACAGGAGCAGAGCTGATAAAAGTTAATCCGAAACATCCTTATCTGCTGAAATGGTGGGCTAAAACACCTAAAAACGGACAGCAGTATGTGGTTACTGTTAAAAGTTACGATGCCAATAGAAAGCAAATTTACTGGCAACTGCAAGGCTTGATTTATGGCGGAAGCACTGAGTGGAAACAGGACAGTTTGTTTCTCGATCCGGTTAATCCTCTCGATGTTGAAGGTTTGATTGTTTCCCGGCCTATCCCGGATAATGCAGAATTTGTCAGTGTCCATTTATATCCACACATGCCTTTAAAAAACGGACAACAAACAGGAACGGTTTGGTTCGATAATCTAAGTTTTGTGGATGTAACGACTGGTGAAAACTTGTTGCCCTACGGTGATTTTGAACAAGACATTAATGAATTGAATCTGGAAATAGACTTCTCAGAGTTTGATTTTGCTGCACATAAATATTTGGATGATTTTGGTTTTACCGGCTTCAGGTTTAAAGTGCCGGAATTACGTCAGGGGCCTTATCTGGGGCGCAAAACAGGATGGTTTAACGGCTTTATAAACGGGACCGAAGAATACAAAAAACTAATGACCTTATTTCTTGGTGGATTGCAGGATCACCTGGAAGAAAATGGCTGGCTTGGAAAAGAATACCTCTACTGGATTGACGAACCCAAACACGAAGATTACGAATTTGTACGTGAGGGCATGAAAACAATCCAGACGGTTGCTCCCAAATTAACTCGTTTTATTACTGAAAATAATCCAGGGCCGGAAATTATGGATGTTACAGATATTGGTTGCCCGGTGCTTGTGAAATTCGATCCGGAGAAATCAAAAAAATGGATGGAACAAGGGCGCGAAATGTGGTCGTATTTGATGTGTTGGCCTAAAAATCCACATGTCAACCTGTTTATCGATGCGGATGCCATAAACATGCGAATGTGGTTGTGGATGTCGTATCGTTACAATTTAACCGGCATTTTGGTTTGGTCGTCAAATGTGTGGAATGCTGAAGGGTGTTCTCCTCCCGGCGTTTTGCAAAATATTTGGGAAGATCCGATGACTTACAAAGACAGTTATGGTGCACCAGTAGGTGGTGGAATGGAGTTTGGAAATGGTGATGGTATGTTCTTTTATCCTCCCAACCGCGATCCGAACAACGATAAAACAAAGTACCTCAGAGGACCGGTACCGTCACTACGCCTGGAAATAATGCGCGAAGGCATTGATGATTACGATTACATGATCCTGTTGGAAAAGTGCATTGAAAATGCTGACTCCGGTCAAAAGGGACTGGTAAGTAAAGCCAGAAAGTTATTGAGTTTCGGTACAGAGGTATTTACCAATGACAGTGTTTACACGAAAGACCCTGAAGTTTTAATGAATTACAGAAAGCAGATGGGAGAATTATTGGAACAATTTAACAGAGTTAGTCGAAAATAATGAGGAACTGTATAATCTTCATATTGATTGTTTTAACAAGTTTATTGTGGTCAGTAGCTCAAGGACAGGATGATCTGAAATTGTGGTACAACAAACCTGCCCAACAGTTTACTGAAGCCTTGCCTATTGGTAATGGGCGTTTAGGAGCAATGGTTTTTGGACAAGCCGGAAAAGAGCGGATTTTGTTGAATGAAAACACACTTTGGTCCGGACGCCCGCACCATGCTAATAATCCAAAAGCGCAGGAAACTATCAAAAAAGCTCAGGCTTTAATTTTTGAAGGCGAATATGAAGAGGCGAACAATATTTGTAAAGATATTCTTTCACTAACAGAAAAGAATTTCTTGAGTTTTGGATCGTACCAATTGCTTGGCAACCTTTGGCTCGATTTTACTTCGGCAAAAGAATACCGGACACTAGCCCCCATTCAATATTGCGATACGGATTATAGAAATGAATTGAATCTGCAACAAGGATTGGTAAGAACCAGTTATTTCGCTGCTCCTGAAACCCAATATAACAGGGACGTTTTTGTTTCAGAAAAAGATCAGGTAATTGCTGTTCGGATTACTTGCACCAAACCCGGAAGTATTGACTTAACTGTTTCAATGGATCGGCCGGGCAGAATGAAAGAAGATTTGCCCCGGCCAATAAAACGGAATTACTCGGGTAATACGGAATACAATCAGTCCAGTGTTGCCGACAATACCGACCTTGTAATGATTGGCTGGCCGGATAATGGTAAAGGGGAAAAGTGGTTGAAATATGTGGCCCGGGTCCGGGTATTAACAAGTGGAGGTAAACTTACTTCGGGTACTTCAGCCATCGAAGTACAGGGAGCCGATACGGTTACGATTTATATCTCAGGAGCTACAAATTACAGGTCCCGTATGGCAGAGTTTCTGGGTAACAAAACTTCTGATTTTGATGATCCTGAAATTGTATGCGAAAAGCAATTGGACAAAGCTTCTTTTCGTGGATATGATAAAATTCGGCAAGATCATATTGCAAGTCATCAGAAAATGTTTGACCGTGTAAGTCTCAATCTTGGAAAAACAGATAAAAACAGAGGTTTGCTTCCAACTGATATTCGTTTAAAACAGTACCGAAAAGATTACAACGATCCAGAACTCGAAGCTTTGTTTTTTCAATTAGGTCGTTATTTGATGATTAGTGGTTCCCGTCCCGGGCAATTGCCAATGAACCTTCAGGGCTTGTGGTGCCAGGATTTAGATGCTCCGTGGCAGTCCGATTACCACTTGGATGCCAATCTTCAGATGAATTATTGGCCTGCGGATGTGGTCAATCTTTCGGAATGTTTCGAACCGCTTGAAAGTTACACCAAACTGCTTAGTCAAACAGGTGCTGTTACAGCTAAAGAAACGTATGGCTCTCGTGGTTGGGTGGGACATACGTTGGCCAGTGTCTGGGGATTTTCAGAACCGCATCGCTACACCAGTTATGGTTTGTTTTCAGCCGGAGGTTCCTGGCTTTGCCAGAATTTGTGGGATCACTACGCATTTAATGGTGATAAACAATATTTACAACGCATTTATCCCATTCTGAAAGGGGCAGTATTGTTTTATATGGATTACTTGGTGGAGCATCCCGAATATGGTTACCTGGTTACTTGTCCGGCCAATTCTCCAGAAAATAATTTTATGCCATTTCCTGATAAAAAGAAGGAATATGCAAATACCGCCGGGCCGGCCATGGATACACAAATTATAAAAGAATTGCTTGCAAATTCCATTGAAGCCAGTCGGATTCTGAATATAGATAAAAACTTCTGTCGCGAAATGATTAAAATGAAAAAACAACTCGCGCCGGAAAAGATTGGAAAACACGGACAAATTCAGGAATGGCTGGAAGACTACAAAGAGTACGATGTTAATCATCGCCATATTTCTCACCTGTTTGCGCTGTATCCCGGAACTCAGTTTACTTTCAATGACACGCCGGAATTGATGGAAGCAGCTAAGGTTACACTAAATCGCAGATATTCAAAACCGGAAGACATGTATTGGGGAGCTGCAGCTGCCTGGGGAGTTGCTTGTTGGGCGAGACTTCGTGAGGGCGACAAAGCACACGAAAAACTAAGCAAAGATGTTATCGGGATTAGCTGGAATAACCTGCTGGGAAGATGTGTCAACTTTTTCCAGATTGATGCAAACCTCGCTGGCACTGCGGCTATTGCAGAAATGTTAATCCAAAGTCATGATGGAGCAATCCATTTACTTCCGGCATTGCCAACCGAATGGCCTGATGGAAAAGTAACGGGCTTAAAAGCGCGGGGTGGTTTTAGTGTTGACATTGAATGGGCAGAAGGAAAATTGGTAAAAGCAACCATTACTTCCGCCCGGGGAGAAACCTGTCGAATACGTGCAAATACAGCAATTTCAATATCGGGGGCAAATACAAAAACGGCGGATGATACTGTTTTGACTCTTCAAACGGAAAAAAACAAGCAATACCTAATAACTGCAACTAAAAATTAAATGACTCAGAACAATCAAGCATCAGAAAGGCTACTATCTCTAGATTTTTTCAGGGGACTAACCATGTTTTTGCTAATCGCCGAGTTTACCCGTTTATTTTGGTACATGCACGTTCCTGAGTTGGAAGGGACAGTAATTTATTTCCTTGGGAATCAATTGCGCCATCATCCGTGGCATGGTTTGCATGCATGGGATTTGGTTCAGCCTTTCTTTATGTTTATTGTGGGGGTAGCTATGCCTTTGTCATACGCCAAAAGAATTAAGAAAGGAGAAACACACTCCCAAATTTTTAAACACATAGCTCTTCGTTGTTTTTTACTTCTTTTTCTAGGATGGTTTTTGTCGTGTATTTCGGCCGGGAAAATTGTTTTCTTTTTCCAGAATGTACTGGCACAGCTTGCAGTAACCATACTGATTGCTTTTCTGATTATGCGCAAAAAGGTGGTTACTCAAATTCTGATATCTATCGGATTATTGGTTGTTACAGAATTACTTTACCGTTTCTTCTGGGTGGAAGGATTTGATCAGGCTTTCACTCCGGCTAAGAACTTTGGTGCCTGGGTGGATATGCAAATTTCCGGGGCGTTGTCGGGCGGGCACTGGGTGTCGTTTAATGCCATTCCAACGGCAGCTCATACCATTTGGGGTGTTTTGGCCGGAAAGCTTTTAATGAGCGACAAAACATACCGGTATAAATTGCAGGTATTGGTATTGGCCGGAATAGCCGGATTGGCCATTGGATATGGTTTGGATGCAGTAACTCCGATTATCAAAAGAATATCAACCTCAACTTTTGTTTTTGCAAGCGGCGGGTGGACTTTCCTGGCACTGTCATTTTCATTCTGGCTAATTGATATGATGAAAGTAAAAAAGGGTGTGAAATTTTTTGCCATTGTAGGAATGAACCCTTTGTTAATCTATCTATTCGCTCATGTTGGAGGTGCGCAACTGGTTCGGCAAGTTGTATTTCCTGTTGCTAATTCAGGATTAAGCTGGGCTGGCGAACTTACAGTAAATATAGTGGCAAGCATTATGGCGGCGATGGGCTTGTGGTACATCTGCTACTGGCTGTATAAACGTAAAATTTTCATAAAAATTTAGGAGGTAAGAAGGATGAATAAATGCATATTATCAATCGTTGTTCTAGCAATTATTCTTTCGGTGTATGAACCAGTAAAAGCATTTCCGGAAAAGCCGATCGAAACAACTTCAAAAAATGGCTGGAGCGAAGAATTCGATGTGGTAGAAATTGCTTCACATTCCGATGGATATGTGCACAAAGCGTATTTCTATCCGAGCAAATCTAAAACTCCCAAACCTCTTGTGGTAAGCTTGCATACATGGAGTGGCGACTATCGGCAAAGTGATCCGATTGCCAATTTAAGTCTTGCAAAAGACCTGAATTATATCCATCCCGATTTCAGGGGGCCTAATCGGACAAAGAATGCCTGTTGCAGCTGTTTGGCGCTAAAGGATATCGACGAGACAATTACTTACGCAATCGAAAACGGGAATGTTGACAAAGATAAAATTTATGTGATTGGTGAAAGCGGTGGTGGCTATGCCACATTAAGTTGTTTTATGAAGTCGAAACATGCTATTAAAAAGTTCAGTGCATGGGTTCCCATATCCAATTTGGTTGCGTGGTATAGTGAAAATATTATTCGAAACGAAAGTTATGCTGATGATATTTTAGGATGTACTCAATCAGAAAACGGGGTTTTAAACGAACAGGTTGCACGGGAGAAATCTCCTTTATTCTGGGAAACCCCGGTTGAAAAACTTGCCAATACTGAATTGCATATTCATGCAGGTGTTTACGACGGGTTGCAGGGAAGTGTCCCGATTACCCATTCCATAAATTTTTACAACAAGGTATTGTCAGATCTTGGCGTTCAGGATGAATCAAGATATGTTTCTGATAAAGAAAAACTGCATTTGCTGGAACATCGGAGTTCGCTGGGAGAATTTGGGATGATTGGTGACCGTGACGTATTTCTGCAAAAAAGATACGGAAACCTCAAACTTGTAATATTTAAAGGAAGGCATGAAATGCTTAGCGAATATGCCTTTTATGAGCTACTGAAAGACTAGTATCAATAAAAACATTAAAACTGAATAACAATGGAACTATCAAGACGAAAATTTTTAACTGCTGTAAGTATGTTGGCAGCAGGAGCTGTTCTTCCGGGAAATGCTTTTGGATTGGGAGAATCAAAAAAATTAAAAGTTGCACTCATTGGAGTTGGAATCCGTGGTGTTGATTTTTGGGGGAAAAGATTAGTCGATAAATACTCCGATATTCTGGAGTTTGTTGGTTTGTGCGACAATAATCCGGGAAGGCTCGAACATGCATTAAAATTTATGAACGTGTCGTGTCCTACCTTTTCCGACTTTGAAAAAATGGTGAACCAAACCAAACCCGATTTGGTAATTGTAACCACCCGCGACTGTAACCACCACGAGTTTATTATTAAAGGTTTGGAAATGGGCTGCGATGTATTAAGTGAAAAACCACTTACAACCGATGAAACGAAATGCCAGGCAATTATTGATGCCGAAAAGAAATCGAACAAAAACCTGATTGTTGGTTTTAACTACCGCTGGAGCCCTTACAATACAAAAGTGAAAGAATTGCTGCGCGATAATGCGATTGGTAAACTGACCTCGGTTGATTTTCACTGGTATCTGAACACCTATCATGGGGCTTCTTATTTCAGAAGGTGGCACGGTATAAAAGATCAGGGCGGGTCTCTTTGGGTGCACAAAGCTACTCACCATTTCGATTTGTTAAACTGGTGGATCGATTCTGATCCGGAAGAGGTTTTTGCATACGGTGATTTGGAACTTTACGGTAAAAACGGTCCTTTCAGGGGCAAAAATTGCAGGGTTTGCGAGCATAAAAACAAATGTGATTTTTATTGGGACATAACCAGGGAAAAATTCATGATGGATCTTTATGCCAACAATGAAAAATACGACGGATATATCCGCGACAATTGTTTGTTCCGCAACGAAATTGACATTTACGATAAAATGTCGGCGCAGGTTAAATACAAAAACAACGTGGTCGTAAATTATTCACTGACTACTTATTCGCCTTTCGAAGGTTGGAGGGTTTGCTTTAACGGCACAGATGGCCGGATTGAAGCATGGATTGATATCCCATACCAGGAAAAAATGTCGGTTGACCAGGCTGAAATGCATGCCCGCGAAATGGATCAGTCGGGAGCTGATATTGTTAGTGCTGAACCTGTTGTTGTCCATAATCTTTGGGAAGATTTTAAAATTATTAAAGTCAAGATGGAACGTGGAGGACACGGTGGTGGCGACAAACGCTTACACGACAAAGTATTTTTACATCCTGATAAAAAAGATGAATTTGACCGTGCTGCCGGTTTAAGGGACGGTGCCATGTCGGTTCTGATTGGGATTGGTGCAAGAAAGAGTATTGAAACTGGCAAACCTGTTCGCATTGAAAAACTGACAAGTTTAAAACCAGAAGTTAAAAGATTAGTGTAAGTAATTTTCTAATTCAACATTGCCCTTTTTAGGGCAATGTTGAATTCTGGGTTTTAATAAAATATCTACAAACATTATTAATGAAACGGTCTACAATCATCAGCCTAAGTTTTTTCATTTTCTTTTTTCTGCTAAATGTTAGTTGTGAAAGAAGTCCTCAAAATCTAGTAACCGAAACAAAGTGTCAATCAATAATTAATCCCATTGGGATTGATGTAAACCAGCCATCTTTTAGTTGGATTGTAGAAAGCACAGAAAGAGGTAAAAAGCAAATTGCTTATCAAATTCTTTTAGCAGACAATAAAGATGATATTAATCGAAATAGCGGCAATTACTGGGATTCCGGAAAGATTATTTCTGAGAAAAATCATTCTGTAATGTATCGTGGGAAAGCCCTGCAAAGTAATCAAACTTATTATTGGAAGGTCAGAATTTGGGATGAACAGGACGTTCCAACTGAATATAGCAAAACGACATTTTTTACAACTTCAATCCTCGATTCAGATGAATGGAAAGGCAAATGGATTGGTCGTGGAATAGCAAAAGCACCATTAAATGAAGAAGGTTTTTATCAGGAGAAAATTGAAGTTGATGCTGATGGTGATTCAATAAAATACAATGGCACTTCATTACTTCTTCGCAAAGAAATTCAGCTTGCAAAAACAGTCTCAAAAGCCTTAGTAAATGTGAGTGGACTTGGTTTTTACGAGTTCTCTATAAACGGGAAAAGAGTTGGCGACAGAGTACTGAATCCTGCAAAAACAAATTATACCCAGCTTGTTTTATTCGATACTTATGAGGTTTCAGAACTTCTGGATAAAGGAGAAAATGTATTGGGTATTATGGTTGGAAATGGCTGGTTCGACCCGATTCCAAAATGGTGGAGCTGGCGGATGCAATGGTTCGGCGAAAAACAGGCAATGTTGAATATGCACATTACTTATAAAGATGGCAGCACCGAAGTTATTACTACCGATAATACATGGAAAATAGCAGATGGTCCGATACGCCATCACTGTATTTATGATGGCGAAACTTATGATGCCACAAAAGAAATAGCCGATTGGGGCAAGCCTGGTTTTGACGATTCGAAATGGGAATCAGCAAAAAATGTAGAGGCTCCTAAAGGAAAATTTACAGCCCAAATAATGCCAGCAATTAAACGTGTAGAAACCATAAAACCTCTTTCAGTTACGTATCCGAACGACAGTATTTCTGTTGTGAATTTCGGGCAGAATTTTTCCGGTTGGGTCAGGATAAAAGTAAGAACAGAAAGAGGACAGAAAACAATAATCCGGTTTGCTGAAAATAGTAAAGATGGCATGATTGATACAAAAAGCAATGATAAAGCTGTTACAACTGATACCTATATTGCCAAAGGCGAAAAAGAAGAAATTTTCGAACCGCGTTTTACGTATCACGGATTCCAATATGTTGAAGTTAGTGGCTTGCCGTATCAATTAGAAGCAGAAGATATTGAGGCGGTTGTGGTTCATTCGGCTGTTGAGCAAACCGGTTCGTTCGAATGTAGCAATGAGCAAATAAACAACATCCACAAGGCCGTGTTGTGGTCATACAGGTCAAATCTGATGGGCTACCCAACCGACTGCCCGCAGCGCGAAGAAAGGCTTGGTTGGATTGGTGATGCACATGTGGTTGCAGAAGCCGGGATTTATAATTTTGAAGTCAACCAGTTTTATAACAAATGGCTGGATGACATCCGTGTTAATCAGGATAAAAACAACGGCTATATTCCTTACATAGCGCCCCGCCCGATTTCAAATGGCGATCCTGCATTTTCGTGGAGTAGTGGTTATCATCTTATTGCCTGGTACCATTACCTGTATTATGGCGATAAAAAAATTCTGGAAGAAAATTATGAGGCAATGAAAAAATATGTGGATTATCTTTCGACATTGGCCGACAAATATATTCTTCCAAATGATAAATACGGCGATTGGGTTTCTCCTCTTGATGGATGGAAACGGGGAACTCCGGCGTCAATTTCAACCGGATATTATTATTATAATTCTTCTATTGTAGCAAAAGCCGCTAAAATATTAGGGAACAATGAAGATTCTAAAACATATGGAACTCTTTCTGAAAATATAAAAACAGCTTTTTATCAGCATTTTTACAATGCTGAAACAAAGAATTATGAAGAGGGAAGCCAGTTTTCAAATTCGTTTGCGTTGTTTCTTGGGCTTGTTCCTGAAAGTGAAAAAGAAGCTGTTTTAAACAACCTGGTGAACGATATTGTAAATACACACGATACACATCTAACGACAGGCATTCTTGGAACAAAATATTTAATGGAACTGTTGTCGCGCGAGGGCAGGAGCGATGTTGCCTGGGCGCTGGCTACCCAAACAACTTTTCCAAGTTGGATTGATATGCTCAAAGACCGGACTACGCTGTCTGAAAAATGGGATAAAAGCGGGTCAAGCAATCATGTTATGTTGGGCAGTATCGATTCCTGGTTTTATCAAACATTGGCTGGTATTCAGGTGCAGGAAGATGCTCCCGGTTTTAGTGAGTTTGTTATTAAGCCTTTTATGCCTGAAGATTTATCATGGGTGAAAGCATCGGTGAAAACAGTAAAAGGTACCGTAAAATCAGAATGGAGCATAAAAAATGGGAATTATCATCTTAACATTCAGGTTCCTTTTGGTAGCGAAGCTATTGTATATATCATTGGAGATAATCCGGATAATATAAGTGAAAGTGGACATCCTGTTGAGCAGGCAGAAAATGTCGAATTTCTATGGAAAGAAGATAATTATACTGTTTTCAAGGTCGGTTCAGGAGAGTACAGCTTTGGTTCCTCCTCCGCATATAAAAATATAAAATGAAATTATTAGTGTAACTAAACTAACATGAATATAACTAAACCCAAAATATTAATACTGTTTGCGATAATACTTGCGTCACAGATTCTTTCTTGCGTTCAACAAGAAAAACAGCCTGTTGATTATGTCGATCCTTTTATTTGTACGCAAGACGATCACGGTCATTGGCACCCTTCGGCATTGGCTCCGTTTGGTTTGGTTAAATTGGGACCAGATACTTACCCTGGAAGTTTAAAAGCTGATGGCGATTTCGGAAAATCGGGCTATAATTATTCAGATGATATGGTGCGTGGATTTTCGCATTCACACAAAGGTAGTTCTGGTGGTGGCCCCATATGCGACCGTGCCGGAAGGTTATCAATTATGCCTTTTACCAAAACGCCAACTTCTGAATTTCTTTCAAATCCTCTGGCTTCAATCGATAAGAGAACGGAAAAAGCAAGTCCGGGGTACTACTCCGTTAATTTTGCCGACCGCGAAATCATTGCCGAGCTTACTGCTTCTACTCATGTTGGTTTTCATAAATACATTTTTGAAGAAGGAAAGAATGCGCAAATTTTCCTGAATGAAGGTAACAAAGAACGCAGTGCATACATTTCAGTAAAAAAGGTGAATGATTACCGTCTGGAAGGTTACCTGGCATATTACGCAGGGATTTATTTTACCGTTGAATTTAATCAGCCAATAACTTCTTTTAAAACATGGGACGGGAAAAAACTGGAACAGCATTCTGCCATTGATAAACAAAATGATGGTGGTGTTGTGTGCGATTTTGGAGACCTGAAAGGGGAAGCTCTTTTAATAAAAGTTGGCTTGTCGTTGACCGGTAACGAGGCTGCTCAGGAAAACCTATTGGCGGAATGCCCTGATTGGAATTTCAATAAAATAAAAAGACAAACTTCTGATTTGTGGAATAAGCAATTGAGTGCAATTACTGTAGAAGGTAAGAATGAGGAAGACAAAACCATTTTTTATACGGCATTGTATCACTCTTGTTTTCTCCCAATTATTCAGTCTGATGTGGATGGTAATTATAGGGGCATTGATAGAGAAGTTCATAAAGCTGAAGGTTATAAGCATTATAATGGTTATGCGTTTTGGGATTCGTTCCGGTCAAAATATCCGCTTTACAGTCTTTTTGCTCCTGATGTTTACAGGGATATTGTAAAGTCCTTGCGCGATATGTATTTCCAGGCAGGCGACTGGAGTCCATTCCCGGAAAGTACGCACAAACCACATAGCAGTGGGTTTTTAGTAAGAGGAAAGACCGGAGGATTGGCACATAGTTCGTGCCGCCACGAGCACATGCTGATGGTAATGACTGATGCCTATTTTAAAAACTTATTCGATATCGAACTTGAGACGGTTTATCCGCATATCCGTAAAGAAACCATGTTGCAGATGCCGGAAAAGTATGACGAAATAGGATATATTCCTGCTCGTCCTGACCAAACCGGTGAATACAGTTGGGATAGCTGGAGTGTGGCACAATTAGCAAAAGAACTGGGGAATGAGGACGATTATAAGTATTTCATGAAACGCTCGGAATATTGGCGAAATACCTGGGATCCGTCCATCAAATTTTTCAGGGCAAGAGCCGCTGATGGTTCCTGGCTCGATTTTCCTGAAGATCGCACTATAAACCGGGAAAAATACACCTATGAAGGAACAAAATGGCAATTCAGATGGAATGTATTACACGATGTTGATGCCATGATTGATTTATTCGAGGGCAAAGAAAATTTTGTGGATTCGTTAAACTATTTTTTTGAAAATGATTTATATACAGCAGGAAATCAAATTGATTTGCACATTCCCTTCCTGTACAATTTCGCTGGAGCCCCCTGGCTAACCCAAAAGTGGGTGCATAAAATATTAAAAGAGCCAATGGTGCAGCTTTATGCGACACATGGTTTTTTTCCGGAACCAATTTACAGCCGCATTTACAAAGCTACTCCCGATGGGTATTTGCAGGAAATGGATTGCGATTATGGTTGTATGGCATCGTGGTATAATATGAGCGCGATGGGTTTGTTTCAGGTTTGTCCCGGAGATCCGGTTTACCAGATCAGCTCCCCGATTTTTGATAAGATAACAATTCAGGCTGACCCGAAAGTGAAGGATGGAAAAGCATTTGTCATCAAGGCTAAAAACCTCAGTAAAGACAATCATTTTATTCAGTCGGCAACCTTAAATGGAGAACCAATTAACCGCTGTTGGATCAAACATGATGAAATTGCAAAAGGTGGAGAGCTGGTTCTTGAAATGGGACCGGAACCAAATAAGCTGTGGGGAACAGATGACAATACTGACTTATCTTCAATCAAAGAACTAAATAAGGCAAATATAAATCATCAAAACCTGATGGTCTATTATGACGATGATGGAAAAGAACAGCCGATTAAAAGTAGTAAGGACTGGGAAAAACGTAAAGAACATATTCTAAAGGGAATGCAAGAGGCAATGGGACCTTTGCCGGTAATCGATAAAAATACTCCGGAACTGGATGTAAAAATACATGAGACAGTTAAAACGGATTTGTTTGAACGTCGTAAAATTTCTTTACAGGTTGAAGAAGACCACCGGCTTTATGCATACCTGTATGTTCCTGCAATTCTTGGAGAGGGAGAAAAGCTCGCGGCTATGTTGGTTTGCCATTCAACACATAAGCAAGGTAAAGATGTTACAGCGGGTTTAACTTCAAAAAAGAATCGTTCGTGTGCCTTGGAACTTGCCCGTCGCGGGTATGTAGTAATAGCTCCTGACTACCCCTCCTTTGGCGATGATTCAACCTATAATTTTGCGACCGATCAGTACATTTCGGGGAGTATGAAGGGGATTTATAACCATATGCGCTGCGCAGACTATTTATCTTCTTTGGATTTTGTAGATGAAAACAGGCTTGGTGTTATTGGTCATTCTTTGGGGGGGCATAACAGCATGTTTGTTGCTGCTTTCGATCAGCGTTTTAAAGCTATTGTTGCCAGTTGTGGATGGACACCTTTTCATAATTATTACAATGGCAACATTGAAGGATGGACATCGGATGTATATATGCCGTTATTAAGCGATGTATATCAGCTTGATCCTGATCTGGTTCCGTTTGATTTTTATGAAGTTGTTGGGGCATTGGCTCCCCGCGCCTTTTTTTCGAATTCCCCGATTCATGACAGTAATTTTGAGGTTCAGGGAGTGAAAAATGCCATTACTGAAGCCCGAAAAGTGTATGCCTTATATGGAGCAGAACAAAAGCTTCAGGTGCGTTATCCGGATGATAAACATGATTTTCCGGAACAAGTTCGTGCTGAAGCTTATAATTTTTTAGACCAGGTTCTTGAACATGTGCCGGTTGTTACTCAATTGGTTGATTATTAAAGTACACATATAAGTAAGAAAATCATTATACATCAATAGAAATATAAAAGTACGATTCTTTAAAAACTAAAATCGGAGGATAACTAATGAGGTATATCTTTTTACTGGTCGTTAATCTGACTATAATTACTGCAGTAGCGCAAATACATAAAATTGAGACGCCTGAAAGTGGAATGCAAAATACTATCGCGTTTGATGGAAAAGAATTAAGGATTGATCAGTCGGCTTTCCTGTCTCAGCACGATATTGTTTATCGGTCGCCAGCCACCGAAGGTTACAATGGTTTCCCCATCGGTAACGGAGATTTAGGTGCCATGAGCTGGACTCCGGCTGATCGGATTCATTTTCAGATAAATAAAACCAATACCTGGGACGATGCGCCTGATGGGATGTTCAGTCCGTGGGAAGACCGGAATAATCCTGAAAAATCGGAGATGTTTACTTCTTTAAGAAGTTGTGGACAATTGATGATTGAACCTGGATTACCAGCATTCGACTGGATGTATCTTGAAGATTTTGAAGGGCGGCTTTCATTGGCTGATGCAGAGGCATCGTGGAAAGCAGAAGGTCCGTTGGGTAAAATCGAATGCCGTTCGTTTGTTGCCGGAGGTGATATTCCGGTAATGGTGGTTCATTATGAAGATGAGCTGAGCGAAGCTGTTGAACGGCGGGTAAAATTGGCACGTTGGGGAAGCCGGGTGTTTGAACACTGGTATCAGTTTTTTAGGCGCGATTTTCATTTGGGAAATGAAGGAACTGAAGTTGGGAACGAAGGCGACGAAATCTGGATAATACAACCAACCCGCAGTCTGAAGTTTGCCATGGCAGCAAAACTTGTGGGGCAAAATATAACAGCACAAAAGTTTAACAACCGCGAAGCTGGTTATGTGATGAATCCCGGGAATAATTGTTCATTTGATGTATTTATTTCGGTGGTGACCAGCGAAGAGGCTGACGACCCGCTGGCAAAAGCCCGTGAAAATGTACGGGCAGCAGCAGAAGCCAGTGCTGGGAAAATGTATGCGGAACATAAAGAAAGGTGGGCTGATTTTTGGGCGAAAAGTTTTATCGACATTCCTGATGATTACATTGAAAACCTTTGGTATATGAACCTTTACCAGGTTGGTTCTTCTGCCCGGGGCGATTATCCTCCACATTTTATCAACAGCATCTGGTCGTGGAACCGAGACGTGCGCCCCTGGAACCATTACTACCAGTGGAACCAGCAAATTTATACCTGGCCGTTGCATACATCGGGGCATCCTGAGCTGATGATGCCTTACGCAAAATGGAAACGAGAAGGATTGGAAAAGGCAATTAAAACCGCAAAGCTGGCACACGGCGTTGATGGGGCTTTTTACAGCGATGTATCCGACCGGCACGGAAATCAGGGAGTGGGAGAAGGAGCAAGTGAAGTAAGCAACAGTTTTGGTTCGTCGGGACTGATGGCAATGGATCTTTGGCGTCATTATCAATACACGCTCGATGATGAGTATCTGAAAGAATACGGCTACCCGGTAATGAGGGAGGTAGTACGTTTATATACCAATATCCTTCAGAAAGAAGACGATGGAATGTACCATATTCCGAAGGCACTGCCGTTTGAGTCTCCCAAAGACCGTCTCAGCAAAAATACAACCAATGATTTGGCTTCCATCAGAAATTTGTTTCCTGCATTTGTAGAGGCATCCAAAAAACTAAAACAGGACAAGCAACTTCGTTTAAAAGCACAGGAAATGGTTGCCAATCTTGCTCCTTTTGTTTTAACCACCATTCCTAAAGAAGCCAAACCCTGGGGGCCTGTTAATGTTGGAGATACAATAATTGCCTATGGTACCAGATTGAGAACCGGAGAACCCGGAGAACCCTGGGTAACCCGCCCTTATTGGTTGCCAAATGCTCCAATCGAAATGCCTTGTAGTTTCCATCCGATAAATGCGCAGCTATCGCCGGTATTTCCGGCCAACCTTATTACATTGGATGATAAAGGAACTCCGCTTTTTAATGCCTGCCGCAACATGGCTTTAAGTTTCGATCCGCTACCAAATAACGGGCATTCGCTTATTCCGATTAGTTATGCTCGTTTGGGAATGAGTGAATTTTTGCCCGATCTGCTGGAACGATGGGTCGATGAATTCCAACTCTTTTCACAAGGGCACTTTTGTTACTTTAAACGTGACTTTATCGATTATGTCGAAAAAGGGATGCACGATGAATTGTACAGTTCAGCCGAACATACAATCAGGGGATTGACCAATAATGTCAGGGTTATGTTTAACGACCCGGAAGAAAAAATAGGCCTGTTGCGACAGCCCTTTGCACATATGGCTCTTGAACCGGGGTCTGTACTGGAAGCCGCAATCAATGAGATGTTGTTACAAAGCCACGGTGGCAAAATCCGTGTTTTTCCGGCAGTTCCTGAAGATTGGACAAGTCGTTTTAAATTACATGCACGAGGTGGTTTCGAGGTGATTTCGGAGCGTGCCGGCGGAGAAGTCAAATACATTGTTGTTAAAAGTTTAAAAGGTCAAAACTGCCGTGTTGTAAATCCGTGGGACGATGGTCAGGAAGTGCGGGTAAGACAGGTTGGTTCAACTAAAAATCTGTTCAAAAAAACGGAGGTAAACGAATTGACCTTTAAAACAGAGGCAGGAAAAACCTACATTATTGATCGAGTAAATAAACCAGTTTCTTCATTTGAGCTTCAGGTGATTAGTGGTATCAAAAACATGGATGCAAAGATAAAGGGACGTGCGCGTATTGGCATCCCGCGACAATTCTAATTAAATCCTTTTAGTATAAGAAAGATTTTATATAAAACAATCCACAAGAGCAAAAGCTCATACAAAACGAAAATGTATACGCATGAAAATATCAACCTATTATCAGAATGAAACATGAATAAAATAATTAGAAAAGGAATTATTTTTTTGACGATCTTATTTTTAATAGGATGCTCTAATGTCGATGATAAAAAAATCGACCCGCTGAAATATGTCGACCCGTTTATTTGCACAGAAGGCGACAATGGCCAGTTATATCCCGGGCCCGTATATCCGTTTGGCTTGGTACACCTGTCGCCCGAAACCGAGGGCGATTCACATGTGGGTTACTATTACGAAGATAAGTTTATCGAAGGTTTTTCGCATTTGCGTATTGGAGGAGCCGGCTCAAGAGGAAAAGGCGGCGGTTTATTGATAAAACCGGGTGTTGGAAAATTTTCGAATAAGATTGAAGAATTTCGTGAGCTTTATATAAAATCCGAGGAAGAAGCAGAGGTTGCTTATTATAAAACGGTTTTACAGTCCGGAGTGAAAGCAGAACTCACCGCAACCGAGCGGGTTGGTTTTCACCAGTATTCTTTTCCTAAAGAAAAAAAGACAGACCGGTATATTGCGGTTGACTTGTCGCATAGTTATGTGGGGATGTTGGACGCTAACCTGAATGTCCTGAATAATAATGAAATCACGGGGATGATTAAATCGAAACACAACAATGGGGGAGGACACCACCGTTTGTTTTTTGCTATTGTTGCAGATGTTCCTTTTGAATCATTTACCAGTTGGCAGGGCGATAATGTTGGGGAAGGTCAGGCCACTCGCAACGGAAATGACATTGGTGTTTGGTTAAAATTTCCGGAGGAGGGTAAGAATGTAGTCAGGCTGAAAGTGGGAATGTCGCCAATAAGCGAAGAGCAGGCCATGTTTGAGGCCAAAAATGAAACTAAAGGCTGGGACTTCAACAAAGTCAGAAATCAAACTGCTGAAGTATGGAGAGAAAAACTTTCGAAAGTGGAAGTAAAAAGCGATTCTGAAGAATTCAAGACTTTGTTCTACACGCATTTGTACCATTCGTACCTGGTTCCGAACAATGCCACTTCATCCACGGGCGAATATGTCAGGGCCCATCACCTCGATTCTGTTTGTAAAACGAAAAGCACAGCCCCCGATTTTATGTACTATTCTTGCTGGAGCCTTTGGGACGATTTTCGAAAATACACCCTGGTTTCGTTGCTCGAACCGGATGTGGTGAAAAATATTGCCCGTTCGCTGGTTGATTACTATGGAACCCGCCCCGATTGGATTACCACATCAAATGCAGGCGACGGAAGCTGGCCAACACCAACCATTCGTATGGAATTTACCAGTCCGGTAATTATGGATGCCTATGCCAAAGGTTTGGGCGATTTTGATAAAGAAATTGCTTTCCAGGGAATGTTGAGAGATTACGAAAAATACGCTACAGGCAACGTTAGTGCTAAACTTGAGAAAGCCTACCATGCTTATGTTGCCCTGAAAATGGCTGAAGCGTTAGGGAAAACTGAACATATCGAACAATTAAAAGCCGGAGCCGATGCCTATAAAAACATCTGGTGTAACCAGCAAAAAGACAACCAGGGGAATGTTCGCGGATTTTTTACTCCCGATGGAAATCCGGTGCCCGATGTGGAAGAATTTGAACTCTATGTTTACGAAGGTAATTTGTGGCACTACCGCTGGTTTGTTCTTCACGATATAGATGGATTAATCGACCTGCGCGGAAGTAAAGAGGCTTTGTCTGATGATTTGGAATATTTCTTTGAGAATGATTTTTACATGCACCTGAATGAGCCGGATATTCATTATCCCTATTTATTTAATCTTTTAGGAAAGCCTTACCTGACTCAGAAATGGATACGCACTTTTACCACCAAAGAAGTTACGCAGTTGTATCACAATCATGGCTTTTTCGACGAGCCAATTGTGAAACGAATTTACCGTGCTGACCCGGAAGGTTATATCGAATCGATGGATGACGATGCCGGTACGATGGCTTCGTGGTGGGTAATGAGCGCCATGGGCCTGTTCCAGTTAGACCCGGTACAACCCCAGTATTTAATTGGTTCTCCAATTTTTCCTGAGTTAACCATTCATCACGACAGCGGAACGAAATTTAAAATTATAGCCAATAATGTGAGCGAAGACAACTTTTACATTCAATCGGCAAAACTAAATGGCGAGCCGTATAATAAGCCCTGGATTGATTATTCAACAATTATCGACGGTGGAACAATAGAGTTTGAAATGGGACCTGAGCCCAATAAGCAGTGGGGAACAAACAATAACTAACAATTCAGAAAGTGAAGATGAAACGGATAAAAAAGATAATTGTAATTACATTCATTTGCATGTCAATATTTGATTTGAAGGGGCAGAACCTTTCCCGTTCTTTTGAAATGAGGTATTTCACAAATGATTCACAGGCCAACGGCGAAACCGATTTTTTGGGCGAGACCGAATGGATGACAACAGACCAACGCATTGATTTTTTAAAAGAATATGCACAGGTTGCCTCCAATTTTTTTGATAATCCAGGGCTGGATAAACAGATAGTAACCGACGGTGAAATCAACGATTTGTTGAATGAAATTAAACCGCAACCATTAACTTCTGTGCGAAAAACCCTTCGACTCGATAACTGGAAAGCCTACGGTTACCGGAAAGGGCAGGATGTAGAAAAACAACGGGGCCTGCAGGAATGGAAAAGCAGCTACGGGGCTTCTGTTAGTGATGGAGCACTGATGGTGGAAAATTCAACAATAACACGTGTTATCGACTCGCTTAGCTGGCGGTTTAAATTGGAAACATCTGTTAAAATAGAAAAAGGCAGTTCTTGCACGATTAGTCTTCTTGATAGAAATAATAAAGCTATTGTTTTCGGGCTAAACGGAAATAAGTTGATTTATGGTTCTGAAAACAAAATCAGGGACGAATTAAACGCAAATAACACTGATTGGGTAAAATTAAAAATCGATGGAGACCTGACACAGAAACGTTTTAGCCTGTATATAAACGACAAACGCATTCAATATTACATTCCGCATATGGATACTTCTGTAGAAGTTATCACGCAGTTTTCTATTGAATCGAAAGGGATTTCTTTTATCGATGATGTATTTATTTTCAATCATACACCAACCGACCAGGTTCGGTATCCTTATGTTTCCGAAGTTGTTCTGGATGAAAATTTTCAGGAAAAGCCCAATGTTGATGACTGGTACAGTTTCGATTTCGACGACAAACACTGGGAAACCGTAAAATTACCTTCAGTACACGGGGGATTACGCGAAAAAGAGGAAGCCTATTTCCTGAGAAATAAAGTTGAAACGGGTGATTTTCAACGGGCAGTCTTAAAACTCGAAACCCTCGACCCTGGCGGTGAAATCTGGGTGAACGGGCAGGTGGTCGGCGTGGTTACAAATCGGCATCCGGTTGAACTGGATATTACCAGGCAGCTTAAAAAGAACAGCGAAAATATGATTGCTGTAAAAGTGAACCCTTATAAAATGAATTATCCGATGGTGCACAGCCCTACCGACCATTATATTGGCTGGTTTCTGGGGCGCACAACGCTTGAACTTTCGCACCGCTGTAAAATAACTGATGTGTTGGTGCATACAAAAGAGATTGGAGGAAAAGCAACGCAGGTTCACCGGGTCAACATTCATTATCCTACCCGCGATTATTTCGAGGGCAGTGTTGAAATAAACTATTATCCATGGTTTCCAGAAGAAGGCGACAAGGTGGCAACGGTTTCCCGGAAGTTGAGCATACCGGCAAGGATTGAAAATGAATACACGATAGAATGCGAAATTCCTTCTCCCAGACTCTGGAGTTTTGATAATCCTTCGTTGTATAAAGTTGAGGTTATTTTAAAAGATACGCTGGGAAATGCGGTTGATGATTTTGTGACTACTACCGGCATTCGTACCCTTGAGCAAAAAAACAGCGATTTTTATGTGAACAACAAACCCGAAATGCTAAACGGGGCGCAAATTATGGGCTTCCGCACACCCATTGAAACAACCGCCAAATACAATCGCTGTGCACCATGGGAAACTGTGGCCGAAGAATTGCTGATGCTGAAGAAGATGGATGCAAACCTTTTGCGCTTGCATGTGCATGCTGAAAAAGATACCGTGGACGGCATAAACGATCCCCGTTTTGCAGAGTTTGGTGACCAGATGGGAATCATGTTTATCTGGCAAACTGCTGCTTTTATTCGTGAAGGTGAAGCCTGGAATGTCGATTTCGATGGGTTTCCAAAATATATCAAACAGGTGTACAATCATCCGAGCATTGTAATGTGGGAAGCATCGAACCACCCGAATAAATTCCATAATCACGATATTTCGGCTACCCATGGCTACGTGGAAAAGATTTACCATACAATTTATTCTACCGACCAAAGCCGTATTATTTCTCCGACCTCGGCATGGGATCTTACCCATTATGGAAATACCAAGGGAACAATCGATCATAAAGGCAACCCGATAACAGCAGTGCCGCAATATACTGCGCATCGCGTAACCCGTGGTAACCAGGATGCTTATACCGGGTACGGGAAAAAATGGACTGAATTACGTAAAGCTCCCTACCAATGGGCGGCTTCCTGTTTGAAGGACAGTGCCCGGGCATATTTTAATTTCGAACACGAAGAGTCAGTGGGGCAGCCCAACTGGGAACTGTGCAAAGGAAAACCGTGGTATCTGTTGCAATCGTACGAGTATTACTATAATGCACAGAGTGTTGGGCGGCATTTAACGGCAGAAGAATGGAGGGAAAGCCAGGCTTGGCAGGCTTTTTCAGCCTGGGAATCGATGAAAAAGCAAATGCTGCTGGGCTATGATGGTTTTTCGTGGTGCTGTCTGCGTGGCGGTGCCAATATGGGAACCTACAAGAAACCTCTGATTGATAACTTGCGCCACCCGAAACTGGCCTATTATACCAACAAAATGGTATTCAAACGTACCTGGGCCGGAAGCGATAACGTGGATGTAGTTTACGGACCGGAGGATAAAATCAGTCCGGTAATCCATCATTTGGGCGATGCCACAAAAGTTAATCTTTCCGTTCTCCTTAAAAACAGTGAGGATAAAACAATTGACAAGAAAATCTACAAAGATATTGAGCTGGAAGAAGGCCGGACGGTTAAAAAACTTGATGCTTTCAGGTTTAAAAAAGTGCCAGAGGAAATTTATACTATAGAATACATTATTGATTAGAAATATTAAAGACAGGTATTATGGGAACATAAGCCTTAAAAAGATTAAGATGAAATTTAAAACAAACTTACTTTCAAGAAAAATGTTCGGCATAATTAGCCTGGCATTGTTATTTGTATCCTGCAATGTAAAAGAGAACAAGGTATTGATAATAGGAATTGACGGTTGCCGTCCCGACTCTTTCATAAAAGCAAATACGCCCAGTTCCGATAGTTTGATGAAAACCGGAGCCTACACTTTTAATGCAAAAACCGATGAAATAAGTTCCAGTGGAATTTGCTGGACAGGCATGCTTACCGGGGTTTGGCACGATAAACACAAGGTGGTTACCAATAGCTATAAAAATCCCAATATTGGAGAGTACCCGCATTTTTTCAGAAGGGTAAAACAATTTAATCCTGAGTTAAAAACATATTCGGTTATTCAGTGGACTGCCATTCATAAAATTCTTCAGGAAGGTGATGCAGATGTGGTGAAAACTTTTGGTAATGATGATCTGGTAACCGATGAAGTGGTTCGAAACCTGACAAATGAGGATGTGGATGTAATATTTGTTCAACTCGACGATGTGGACCATGCCGGGCATAAATACGACTACGTGCCGGAAAGTGAAAATTATATTCAGGCGGTAGAAAAAGCCGATTCACAAATTGGGAGAATGGTAAATGCGTTGAAGAAAAGGGAAAACTACAAAAATGAAAACTGGCTGGTTATTGTTTCTACCGACCATGGGGGAAGTAATTTCGGACATGGCCAGAATATCCCGGAACACACCACCATCTTTTACATTGCTTCGGGCGAAAATGCTACCCGGGGAGAGATTACAGAGCAGGTAAATGTTGTTGATGTTTGTATTACGGCAATGAAACATCTGGGAATGGAGATAAAAGAAGAATGGAGCCTGGATGGGAAAGTTGTAGGATTAATAAATTAGGTTTTGTGTTGAACACCATATTTTTCATGTCAAAATAAAGCACAATGCGCATCAGTAAAAATACTTTGCTGGCTCTGGTAGTTGTCTCTTTTCTTTGTTTAGGCAGTTGCCTTTCAAAAAAAGAATCCAACCGCTGGTTTTTTAAGGTTTCGGATAATGAGATTATTATTAATGCCGGATTATTGCAACAAAAGATTGGCATTTCAGATAAAGGCCTTCAAATTTCGGAAAATGTGGTTAAAGGAGAAAACCTATTGAAGACTTGTTCCGATGAAATAAGTTTTAGTATCCACAAAGCTTCACCAAATATAAAACCTGAAGGGATTCGTTATTCTTCAGAATCGGGCGTAGAACAATCAAATGCAGAGCAGAATCAAACCGATGCTTTATCGGTGAAAAAAGCAAAGGAAGGTATTGCTGGAAATGTGCAGTGGGTGGATTCGATGCATATCGCAGGTAAAACTTTTGTCGATGTTTTTGCATTTGAAAGCCATAAAATTTCCAGTCCAAAACAAGGGGTAAAACGATTGGTGGTAAAATTTGTATCAAATAAAATAACGGAAGATTTTTTGTTCGAAATAAATTATGAAATCTATGAAGGTCATCCGGTTATTCGTAAATGGGTGGAATTTAAAAATCAGGGTAACCAATGGATTAAAATATCCGACCTGACGCTAAAACAATTGAATTTGGGAGCTTCTTTTTCTCAGGCTACTTTGCTGACTCCGGCCGTTCGCGAAATTGACCCCAGTATCATTGCGTTTAGTGATGCCGCGAAATCTATGGGAGTTATTTCGGTTAGCGAAATTCCTTCAAAAACAAGGCATTTGTCGGCTGATGGCAGCAGTGGTTATAATCCCGGTTATTTTGAATGGGTACTGGGACCCGGCGAAACTTTTGAATCGGAACCGGTATTTGAATATGCCTTTTCGGGCGAAAGTTACGAAACTGTCTCTGCTAAATCGACAGCCCTCGACCGCTGTGTGGAAAGTGGTTTCGCTTCTTTTATGGATAAACACATTGTTATGCCGGTTGCCGAAAATAAAAACGTTGCCCCTGTTTTTTGTACGTGGACAAATTACAATTCCAATATTAACGATAAAAACATGCGCGAAGCAGCTGACATCGCTTCCGAAATCGGATTTGAGTGTTTTCAGTTGGATGCCGGTTGGTCGGATACCGGCCCCCGCGGAGGCTGGGCAGTATCAACGACCAATCCCAAAGCGGAGGAATTCCCGGATATGAAAGGATTAAGCAGTTATATTCAATCGAAAAACATGAAAACCGGAATGTGGTATTCTGTTTTTATAAACGAGCAGGAGACTGATATTTCCGCTTCAGAACCCGGATTGTTTAGCTTGCCGCTTATTCGTCGTGCTGGTGGATTGGGACTGAGTTTCTGCTGCGAAAAGTCGCGTAAAAAATATGTTGATGAAATTGTCTATCTGAATAAAACATTCGGGGCCACCTATTTTAAGCAGGATTTAAGTAACATCTGTTACGGAGATATTGCCCGCGCTCACGAAAGCCGTACAAAAAAAGAATCCTATCTGCGCGGGTTACGCGGCTTGTTGGCAACTCAGGATGAAATCCTTAGGCAGTCACCCGAAACATGGCTTCAGTTGTCGCACGAAATTTACTGGGAAACTCCCGGTCCGGCAGCCGACATAGCGGTGTTAAAACATGTTGATTCGTACCATGCTTCGCCTAACGAATACTGGGGCGCAGGTAACCGTAAAATTTTGGTCGACAATACCTGGAATTTTGATGCGGACAGTTTAAAGCAGCAGTTGCGTTTGGGAGCTTTTCGTGCCCGGAAAATTATGTACAACCATCGGGGATTACCGCTGGAACGAATTGAAGTATTTGGGGCAGCTACAACCAACTTTAAAGGCAGTCTTTCGTCAGATGTTATCGATCGCCAGATTTGCAGC
The DNA here is from genome assembly GCF_003576475.1 of Maribellus luteus. GTDB lineage: Bacteria > Bacteroidota > Bacteroidia > Bacteroidales > Prolixibacteraceae > Draconibacterium > Draconibacterium luteum. The sequence goes on from NZ_QWGR01000001.1 coordinate 273,948, forward strand.
TGGCTAATGGGGGCACCACTTTCGTATTCCGGCGACTTAACTTCGCTAACCGCGGAAAATAAAGAACAATACCGTAGCCGTTTTGCTATGTTGAAAAGGCTCAATCAGCAATACGATATTTATTCCCATTTTCAATACAGTGGAGTACCTGCACCTACCGACGAAGAATGGCACTGGTGGGGAAAGCTGAACGATGAGGGCTGTGGTGCAGTAATTGTTTTGCGGGGAAGTTCAGGTGCTGATTCCAGGAGTATTAATATTCCATGGGTTCAAACAGGTAAAAATTATAAACTGAAAGCATTGTTTGCTCAAAAAGATTTAGGAGAATACACGGGGCAACAACTTCAAGATGGGCAACTAAATCTTTCACTAAATAAGTTTGGTCAGGAGATTATTGAAGTTTATTGAACTAGAGCAGTGAAAAAGCTATAGTTAGAAAAAGCTTATTGTAAAAGTGTTTTAGGGGAAATTCCCCAGAGATATATTGAACTCAAATTTTATAGAAATCAATTAAACCTATTCGTATGTCAAGTAGATATCTTTTTTTATCACTATTAATTCCACTGGTTTGTTCTGTATTGGCCTATACAGGCTATGGTTTCGAATTTCAATTGGCGGTTGCAGCTAGTTCAGCTTTAATTATTTTAGTCGCATACCGTGGTCAAACAAAGCAGTATCGCGATATCTTCTACATTATTGCTGCGCTGATTTTTTCCATGGGAGGAGATTCATTTCTCGCTCACAAAGGAGATAATTTTATGCTATTTGCAGCAGGTATTGGCCTGTTCTTTTTTGCCCATTTGGGATATCTGATTTTTGCACTGGCTAACGGAAAGTTACATCGAGCAGTTTTATACATTCTGTTGATTATTTACCTGACATTTTATGCTTTTGCACTTTATCCGGCGATCGACGAAAAAATACTTTCGTTATTCTCATTTGTGTATTTACTGATCTCCTGCGTGTCGGTGGCTGCAGCAGCCGGAACAAATTTTTCGAAAGTTACAAAGCGGGCTTACCTGATTGGTATTCTTTTCATTCTAATATCAGATACAATCATCGCATTTAAGGAGTTTCTGTCATACCCGGAATTGAACTTCCTGATTCTGCCAACCTATTACGCTGCTCATATCTGTATCACTTTTGCATTGATTGAAAGAATTACAAAAAAGCAAGTAAGTGAAACAAAAGTCAAAGCCTGATTGGCATGATGAACTAATTAATTAAAAGAAAATGAAAATCGAATTATTAAGATTCAGAAAGTTGATTTTAGTGTATTTTTTACTTCAAATCATTCTTTTCTTCTTATTTGTTGATGTTGCATTTGCTCAGCAAATAAAGACTGCCAATAAAACACTAAAGACAGAAGAAATAAGGGTACGCGATCCTTTTATTTTTGCTGATAAATCTACCCAAACGTATTATCTGTATGCATCGGTTCATAATCGTACGCAAGATGAAAGCGAAGGACAGGGAGTTGAAGTTTATACCAGTAAAGATTTACAAAACTGGACTCAGCCCAAGGTTGTATTTAAAGTGCCGAATGATTTTTGGGCAACCAGTGCCGTTTGGGCACCTGAAGTTCATTTTTATAAGGGTAAATATTATTTATTCACCACTTTTACCTCGAACGATACCTTATCGAATCAACCCGAAGCACCTTCATTAAAATGGCCTCGCCGTTATAAAAGAGGCAGTCAGATTTTGGTTTCAGATTTGCCAACTGGCCCTTTTGAACCTTTCTGTAACAAGCCACATACACGATCTGATTGGATGACTCTTGATGGAACTCTTTGGGTTGAAGATGCTCATCCATACATGGTCTATTGCCATGAATGGGTACAAATTGAAAATGGAACAATGGATTTGGTTGCTCTGAAAGAGGATCTTTCTGAGACAATCGGAGATAGCCAGGTGCTCTTTAAAGCTTCTGCTGCTCCCTGGGTAAAGGCAGTTAAATACGAGCCGGGGTATGTAACCGATGGTTGTTTTTTGTATAAAACGAAAACCGGTAATCTTTTAATGATCTGGTCGAGCATGGGAGCCGACGGATATGCCATCGGTATTGCGACTTCGGAAAGCGGCAGCGTTAAAGGTCCCTGGAAACATCAGCCAAAGTGCCTGTTTGGAAATAATGGAGGGCACGGAATGATTTTCACAACTTTCGATGGAGAATTGGTAATAACTCTGCATCAACCCAATTCAAGACCCAATGAACGGATGCAATTATACAAACTAATAGATACCGGAGACAGCCTGGAATTAGGAGGAAAATTGTTTTAACTCTTTTATCAGGAAGAGAACTAAACTGACTAAAAAATGAAGGAATCAATGGTATTAAAAATAAAGGGAATCCTGCTAGTTGCTATTGCAATAGTGTTGCTTTGTTCATGTGTGCAAAATCAAAATAAGAGACTAACGGTACATCAGCTTTTTTCCAACCACATGGTTCTTCAGCAACAAGCGGATATTTTGGTTGTGGGCGAATATACTGCCGGCAAAGAAGTGATCGTTTCTGCTGGTTGGGGAATGGAGGTTTCAACAAAAACCGGAGTTGATGGGAAGTGGAAACTTGAATTGGTGACCCCTGTCGCAGGTGGCCCCTATTCAATTCAAATTGCAACAAAAGATACTGCAATTGTTATTGAAGACGTGCTAATAGGAGAGGTTTGGCTTGCTTCGGGGCAGTCAAACATGGAAATGACTTTATATGGCTGGCCTCCACGCGATACTATTTTGAATTCGGCCCGTGCAATATCTGAAGCCAACTATCCTCATTTCAGAATGTTTACCGTTGAACGCAATCCTTCTGATCAGCCTGTTGATACTGTTGCCGGTAACTGGATAGTAGCTTCTCCCGAAACAGTTGGAAGGTTTAGTGCAACCGCTTTCTTTTTTGCTCAACGGCTTCATAAAGAATTAAACGTACCTATCGGAATTATTCATTCGAGTTGGGGAGGAACCGTTGCTGAAGCCTGGACCAGCGAAACTCAGTTAAGAAAGCTGGGGGATTTCGATCAGGCTATTGATAAATTATCGATATCGCAAGTGCGTAAAAAGGCCGATAGTTGGCTACATCAGTGGCCAGGAAAGCAGATGCCTGCATCCAGCGAAGAATGGGATACAATTAGCTTCTCTGACCTGGACGCAGCTCAGGTTAATTTTAATGATTCAGAATGGGGAACTATTGAGCTTCCGGGGAGGTTCGATGAACTCGGAACGGGAGTATTTGATGGTGCAATGTGGTTTCGAAAAACCTTTACGATTGAAAATGCAGACCTTGATTATGTGCTACAAACGGGTCCGATAAACGATATGGATGCCACTTTTGTGAACGGGCAAAAAATTGGAGGACTGGCAGGTGAGAATTTCTGGAAAACTCCCCGGGAAATGCTTATTCCTAAAAGTTTACTGGTTTCCGGAACCAATACGATTGCCATTCGTGCAATCGATCGGCGCGGTAAAGGCACTTTCAGTGGTCCAATGATAATATCGAATGGCAAAGGAGATACTATTTCAATTGAAGGAACATGGAAATGCAAACTGATTGCCGAAATTTTTATGGACAACATCTATGTTTACAAGCTGGATACTGATTTTTCTGAGCGTCCTGATTTGATTGAATTTCATCCAAATCTACCAACTCTTTTGTACAATGGAATGATCAACCCGTTGGTTGACTATAAAATAAAAGGAGCAATTTGGTACCAGGGGGAATCCAATGTAGACCGATATGAGCAATACAAACGGTTATTTCCGGCAATGATTCAGGATTGGAGAAACAAGTGGAACTGCGACTTCCCGTTCTATTATGTACAAATTGCGCCATATAACTACAGAGAAGGACGATTTTCTTATGAATTAAGAGAAGCCCAAAGGCTTGCTTTAAAAGCACCAAATACAGGCATGGTAGTTACCCTGGATATTGGTAATCCAACAAATATACATCCTGCCAAAAAACAGGAAGTGGGTGACCGGCTTGCAGGACTTGCTCTTGCCAACGATTATGGTAGAAATCTGGTTACTTCAGGTCCATTGTATAAAGGAGTAGAAAAATCGGGCAATAAACTTTTTGTTGAATTCGACTATATCGGAAGCGGATTAATTGCATCAGAGAAGGGGCTTTTCGGGTTCGAAATTGCCGGAGAAGATAAAAGTTTCCTTCCTGCCCAAGCAAAGATAGTTGGTGATAATGTGGAAGTTTTTAATCCTGATATTACTTCGCCTGAATTTGTCCGGTATGCATGGAGAAACGATAGCGAAGCCAGCTTATTTAATAAAGAGGGTCTGCCAGCTTCAACTTTTAACTCGGAAGGTAATTGATTTATTTACAATAGAATATACTTGAGTTATAGTACTTGGATAGAACGGAATGTTTATTTTTTTTAATCTGCTGATTCTTAGTATTGCAGGAATAGCTTATGTCAAATAAACATAATAAACCAAAATAATAGTCAAAGCCCATTTAAATCTGCATACTAAACTACTTAAATTTAGTATGATTTATCCCTGCATATTTCCTAAGCTATTATGAAATAAATAATTTGTTGGAAACATGATGATTATCAGAGGATTTTCCTTTCTTTACATTTGATTTAGTTTCATTAGATGGATAAAGATTCTCATAATATTTTTAATAAAGTAAAGGGAGGAGATAAAGTCGCTTTCCATGAAATTTTTGAACAGAATTTTTCTTTCCTCTGCTATTATGCTGAAAATATATTAAAAAATAAGCATGATGCAGAAGATATTGTAGAAGAGTTTTTTATAAAGATATGGGAGAAACGCGAGCATATTCATATTAATTCGAATCTTAAGTCGTATATGTTACGGTCAGTTCACAATCAATGTATCGACCATCTCCGAAAAAAATCATCAAATATTATTTGCCAAATTGAAGAATTTGCGGACCTATCAATGCTTCGATTAAGCACTTCATGTTATACTGCAAATGGCGCCATTGAATTGCAAGAATTAAACTCAAAGATACATCAAGCTATCTATCAATTACCTGAAGCTTGCAGGAAAACATTCCAAATGAGCCGTTTTGAGGATTTAACATATAGAGAAATATCCTTGCGTATGAATGTTTCAGTTAATACTGTAGAAATGCAAATGGGGCGTGCCTTAAAAAAACTCAGAATTTCATTGAATGAATACCTGAAATTCCTGTTTTTTTTAGTTGCTGCTCTATATATTTTTCATGTGTTTCATATTCTCTAACATATTACACGTTTTAATCAACTAATTCCTAGTGGCTTGCCATGAGGGTTGCATATATTCTCCTCTGAATTTCAGGGGAGATGTCTAGCCTAATAGCTGGCAGAGGCATAAAATAAAGAAAATCTGGTTTTCAGTTTATAAACTGAAAAACCACATGGCGAAATACCCCTTGGCTTTGCCACGGAGGTAGTCAATTTTCAAGATTTTCTTTATTCCACTTTCAGTAGGCTCTTAATTATATTTTCAATATAGTGCGGGCGATATAGTGTCTAATTCTTCATTGTTCTGTAAGTTGTCCGAAGCATCAATTTACAAAAAAAAACGATGTTCAAAATTAACTATTTATACTTATGTTAAAAAAAGAACATCAAGCTGTTGTGGTAAGGCAATAAAATCTCGTCATTAATATGAAAAGCCTTTACTATGAATAATGAAAAAGATTACATCCTGTTAAATAAATATCTTTCCAATGAAACGACAGAATTTGAAAACAAACAGTTTTTAGATTGGTTGAACAATGATCCTGAAAACATCGTTTTATTCAATCAGTGTAAAGACATTTACCTTTCGGTTGGGATTCAACATATTAACTCAAGGTATAATAAAGAAAAAATATGGCAGGAATTAAAAAGCCTGACTAAAATAACTCGCAAAAAAAACACCAATGCGGCATATGTAAATTTCTTCAAGATTGCAGCAATTATTGTTATGATACTCCTGACAGCTTTCCTTATTAACTCTATTTCGAACCGAAATCAGTCTGTGCCTTGGTATGAAGTACAAGCATCAATGGGGTCAACTTCGCGTATTTTATTAGCAGACAGCAGCATTGTTTGGTTAAATGCCGGGAGTAAACTAAAATTGGCGCCTGATTTTAATCAGAAATCAAGAAGAGTATATCTCTCAGGCGAAGCATTTTTTGATGTTAAAAAAAACAAAAAACAACATTTTATTGTACATACGTCCAATATTTTTATCAAGGTACTAGGAACTCAGTTTAATATAAAATCGTACCCCGACGATAATATAATTGAAACCACCCTAAAAGAAGGGAGTATACAGATTTTTGATACTAAAAACGCAGACAAACAATTATTGACATTAGAACCTAACCAAAAAGCTTCTTACATTAAAGAAAAAGGTAAAATTCTGACATCCGACATCAAAAAAGAAATAACTGAAATACAAAACAAAAATGAGGTAATTGAATATAGAAAAGCCAATATTATTATTGCAAGTCATGTAAATACATCTCATTATACTTCATGGAAAGAGGGGCAACTAATTTTCAAGAACGAATCTTTAGAGAAGATTATTAAAGTTCTTGAAAGAAAATACAACGTCACCATTGTGTCAGATAATAAGCACGTTAACCAGATAAAGATAACAGCCAATTTCAAAAATGAAAGCATTGAACAAGTAATGTTTGCACTTCAATTGACTGCATCGTTTAAATACAGCATCGATAAAAACACTATATACATTCAAGGAATTACCAATGAATAATAAATTAAAAACCGACAAATGAGAAGAATATTTTTAAAATCAGGCTAAATCGCCACAAAAAAACCAGAGGACGGCAATCCTCTGGTAATTTATTCCTTTACAACCTGTTGATACAGGTCATAAATTTAATATTAATCAAACATTTAAAAGTATGAAAAAAAATCGATTAAACAGGCTTCTTATATTTTATAGAAGCCTTTGTAAATTGTTATTAATTATGAAAATCACTATTGCCTTCATTCTAATTTCAGGGTTATGGGTTCAGGCATCCGTTTATTCTCAAAGCACAAAACTCAGCCTGGATATGAAAGATGCTTTTATTTCTCAGGTTTTTACAGAGATAGAAAATCAAAGTAACTTCCGTTTTGTTTATTTCAACGATCTGTTCGATTTAGAAAGAAAAATAACACTCAATGTGAAGGATCAAAAAATTGAAGATATCCTTAATGGTATTTTCACAGATTCATCAATTTCTTATAAAGTTTTAGAAGATAACCTTATCGTATTTTTACCAGGTATCCAGCAACAATCAAATACAATTAAAGGAAATGTAACCAATCAACTGGGAGAACCCATTCCTGGGGCTTCTATTATAATTAAAGGAACTAACTCTGGCACCATTACCGATACTGATGGTAATTTTCAATTGACTGTTTCTGACACAAAACAAATACTTTCAGTATCTTTTATTGGAATGAAAACAGTTGAAATTTCAATTCAAGGGGAAAAAACTATTTCAATTGTTTTAGAAGAAAATACAATAGGAGTTGAAGAAGTTGTGGTTGTGGGATTTGGAGAAAGAAGAAAGAAGGATTTGACAGGCTCCATCTCAACAGTTGGTGCTGGGGTGATGGAAAAACTCTCTACCGCTTCACCACAATTTGCCTTACAAGGAAACACAACAGGAGTCCGTATTGTCAATACCAGTGGTGATCCGAATGCTGCTCCACAAATTTATGTAAGAGGTATTGGAACCTGGCAAGGTTCAGGCCAACCTTTATATGTTATCGATGGGCAAATAATCACACCTCCAGACGATGGAAACATGGACATTCTTGCAGCCCCCAATAGGGATACTCCTCCAAACTTGTGGACACTTATCAACCCAAATGACATTGCATCAATTTCTGTGCTAAAGGATGCATCAGCTGCAGCTGTTTATGGAAGCAGGGGTGCAAACGGCGTTATCCTTATTACAACAAAAAAAGGTAAATCAGGAGGGCCGACAATAGAATTTGAAGCTTACAGGGGAATTCAAAACATACCAACCTTCAAGATGCTTAATACACAGCAATATATCGATATTGTTGAGGAAATGTATTCCAATAATTTAAATCCAGATATTACAATTGAGAATCAACTATACGGCAGAAATCAAAATGATGAGAATGTCAGGCTAATTAGTTATTCTCCTCAGTTCGATTCTCAAAGCCCTTTTTACATAAGTTCCAGAAAAACATACAATTGGCAGGATGAATTAATTCGTTCCAATGCTATTGATGAAAGCTACGACCTTAAGGTATCGGGAGCCACTCCAAAAACCAACTACTACCTGTCCACAGGATACAAAAATCAGGATGGAGCTTTTCACGGGAACAATCTTAAACGATATACCGCTGCATTCAACTTAAATACAGAAGTAAAACCTTGGCTTAAAACAGGTGTCAACTATAAATTTGCATTGCAAGAAATATCAATGGATGATTATGATGATTTACCGGGAATTGCAGGTGTAGCTCCTTGGCAACCACTTAAAGACCCCAATAATAAATATGGATTTGCTCCCGTAATTGATGCCCATAGCACCGAAGATTGGCATGCCAGAAAGATATATGGACAAGGATCAAGAGACAACTATCTGGCTTTATCTGAGCTGGATAAAAATGACTTTGACCTTATGAGGCAAATGGGGCATGCTCATATAGAGTTATTACCAATTAAAGGACTTACTCTTAGGGGTAGTTTAAACATTGACTATACGACCCAAGACAGGAACTCTGTTACAACGTACTCCAGATCAAATGTATTCAGAACGGTTGGCCGAAACCCTGCTGAAGAAGCTCCAACTGCTAAATTTAGTTTAGGAAGGCATTCTTCAAGAGTTAACAATATTTTTAATTATCAATCCGATTTTACTGCGACTTACGACAAGTTTTTTAAAAAACACAGGCTTACTTTAACTGCAGCAGTTCAAGATCAATACCATGTTCGCGAAGTAAGAGATATGCAAGGAGATAATCTGACAGAAAATCTCAATGACCTTGACAAAATAAATTATGATGGTGATTTAGCCAATAACAATTCTTTTTATTTCAAAAGATATAAATACTGGTTTGGTATAGTAGGACGTGCAAATTATATTTATGATGAAAAGTATTACCTTGATATTTCCTATAGAAGGGATGGCAGTAGCGGTTTTGCAAAAGATTACAGATGGGGGGATTTTTACTCAATTTCTGGCGCCTGGAGGATAAGTAGTGAGTCCTTTATGCAATCATTAACTTTTATAGATGACCTTAAAATTAGAGGAGGATGGGGAGAAGCTGGCAATGATGAAACTGTAGTAGGCAAATACGCCTATTTATCTCAGGCAAGTGGTGCTGGATCTTATCGTTGGGGATCAGGTGGTGGTGACCCTCTTGGTAATTACAACCATGCAGTTCCCGTCAGTGGTTTCCCAAATGCTGAATTAACATGGGAAATTGCATCTACAACTTATGTTGGATTCGATGCGTTGTTTTTTGGTAATAAGCTAAATTTGACTGTGGAAGTATTTAACCGCAAAACTGACGGAATTCAGCAATTTGTTAATCTACCTCTTACTGTTGGAACTCAGGATCCTGCATTTAATATAGGGGTGCTAGAAAATAAGGGGGTCGACATATCTCTTGGGTTTAATAACAAAATAGGTGAATTTACCTATGGAATTTCTGGAAATATAAGCTTCCTTCAAAATGAAATTGTTGATATATACGATGATCAGCCGTTTTATGTAACAGACCAGTTTGGTAATACAAGAAGAGTGGAAGAAGGCCGGTCAATTGGCCATATTTGGGGATATAAAGTAGGTGGTATGTTCCAAACTCAGGAAGAAATTGATGCGTATTATACCCAGATTACTGATAAAACAATTATTAATACTGATTATGTTGCTCCTGGTGATTTATACTTTCAGGATATTGGAGGTGCCCCAACTGAAGATGAGAAGTTTTACAGCAAAACTCCTGATGGAAACATAAATGACTATGATCAAACCGAAATTGGAAATACCATTCCGGGGTACACTTATGGCTTAAGTCTTAATGCCTCTTGGCAAAACTTTGACCTTTCAATGAGTTTCTATGGTGAAGGTGATGTTGACAGATACAATGAAGTTAAAAATAGGCTGGAAGGTATGAGTAGTTTAGGTAATAATTTTACTACTGCTATTCTCAACAGGTGGACACCACAAAACACATCTACAGATATACCAAGGGCAGTTATTGGAGACCCTGCTAAAAATAACAGGTATTCTGACAGATTTATTGAAAGTGCTGCATTTTTTAGATTAAATAATTGGCAACTCGGTTATTCTTTACCCGACAATTTGTTCGAAAAAATAAATTATGCTGTTAGATCAGTAAGGGTGTATATTGGTGGACAAAATAATATTTACTTATCTAAGTGGTCAGGTATCGACCCGGTTAATGACCGAAAACCGCTACCAAGGACATTTAATGTAGGGTTAAAAGCAAAATTTTAATTTTTATACAATATGAAAACATATATAAAAGCTCTCTTAATTATATTGTTGGCTGCGCAATTTAGTTGCGACATGACAAGAATAGACATGCCCTCTTCTTCAAATACCGAAGCCTCATATTTCTCTAATCAGGTTGAATTTAGGAATAATTTAGTTTCAGCATATAGCAAACTATATGACTTTTACCATTACAATGCAAATTGGGCAGGCGATTGGACTCATAGCCTTTGGTACTTACCTGGCGATGATATTACCGAGACAACAGGAGCAAGAAGTGCCGAGGAATTATTTGATGGTAGCTTAAACCCTAATAATGGACGAATATCGTGGTTTTTTGATAAGGCTTATGAATTAATTGCTCGTGCAAATGTTACACTAGAAAAAACAAGGACTGTTGATTTTTCTAATTTTGATGGAGCTGAAGAGATTGCAATGATGGAAGGAGAATGTCTATTTTTAAGAAGTTATGTTTATTTCAAATTGTTCAATGTTAATGGTAGTGTACCCATAGTTATCGAAAGAATCACAACTAAAGAAGGGGCAAATACTCCTAAAAGTGATAAAATTGAAGTGTTAAATCAGGTAATTTCAGATTTGGAACTAGCTGTTGGTATTGTTCCTGATAGTTGGTCTTCAGAATACGCTGGGCGTGTTACTAAAAATGCGGTTCGGGCACTGTTAGTTAAGGCTCTTGTTTTTCGTGCAAATTACACAAACAATAAAGCCGATTATACTCAAGCTATTTCTGTATTTAATTCAATATCTGCGATTTTAATGCCAATATATACTGATAATTTTAATGCAGCTGTTGAAAATAATGATGAATCTTGCTTTGAAATTCAGGCATCACAAGCAGTAGCTGCCGATAATATCTGGCTATTCAATGATGGCCCATGGAGGGGTGTTGAAGATATGGGGGTATACAGGGGCGCAAGTACAGAAAACGGTACATTTTGCGCTAATATCGCTCCAACCAAATTTATTATTACGAAAAAATTGTTTAACAATTTCGGAACAGATCCACGAATAAAAGTATTTCTAAGTCAGGATGATGGTTTTCAAGGTTTACTATTTCAGAAATATACATTGTCGGGAATGGATCACCACACACCTCCATATTCTAATTCCGCAAATAACGAAAGAGTATTAAGGTATGCCGATATTAAACTTTTAGCCGCTGAAGCTTATTTAGGTAATGATAATATGGAGGCAGCAATTCAGCAAATAAATGACATAAGAACGCGTGCCAGAAAGTGGGCATTAACAGTGGGTATAAACGACGGTATTTCCCCTGCTGATTATTCAGCTACTGAAACAAATAAAACAATCATCATGCAATGGATTATGGATGAAAGGTTTGTTGAAATGGCTGGAGAAGGTCAAAGATGGTGGGATCTAAAGCGATGGCATGAAGCTGGATATATAGACCTCACAAATTGGAGTGGCGGAGATGAACATTTTAGCACTAATCTGTCGTCGCCTGTAAAATTCGATGTGAGCAAACATTTGGTATTCCCAATTCCTCAGGCAGAAATTGATAGGAACTCTGGGATTGTCGAAAATAATCCAGGATATTAATCAGATTTAATTTGAGCACTGTTTTAAGTTTATTTTAGAGAAATTTATGTTGTTTTTTTGCTTTGAAAAGGTGAATTTAACTCAAATGATACCATTTTTTTGTAGAAAATTCAATTCACTATAAGTAAAAGGATGCATTGTTGAATAATGGATAAACTTTAAACAGTGTTCTTATAATTAGCAAAGCGACCTCGTTATTTGGATTTTAAAAATAGGTTTATGCCCGCCATTTCTGGTGCAGATATCTTTGAGAAAATATTTTTAATTGTTTCAGATCTTTTTATGGTCTACGAAAAGTCATGAAGTAAATTATTGTCTGTATTTAACTGTATTGGTAGTGGATGGTAGATCCAGATTGTGACTTTTGGTCTTTTTGAAATTGCCAGAGTAGATAAAAAGCACATGCCTGTTCAAGCATGGATTGCAGGTGATAAAGTAGAAGTTTAATCCTAATATTATTTCGCCCAAGTTTGTAGGCGATGCATGGAAAAACGAAAGTGAAGCCAGCTTATTCAATAAAGAGGGTCTGCCTGCTTCTTCTTTTACCTCAGAGGAAATTTAAAAACACTGCTGTTCGGTATATGTTATAACAACTATTTTAAAATGCCCAGGTTATCGCCTTCGTTAAACGAGCTCGTGAGATTTAAAGCAGCCCCGTTTAGTTATGATATAGAGATCGGGGATGAATCAACACCTGCTGAAGTGTATGCAGCTATATCAGCAGACCAGGTAAAAGCGGGAAATATTATTGTAAAGATTAACGGGACAACTGCACGGTATAAGCAATCGGCAGAAGGTAACCTTTTCATTTTTGAACTGGACCAGGTAGCAGTTAAAAAAGGGATGAATAAACTGGTTATCGCCTATGAAGGTATACCAGAGGAAGAGGCTGTATTGAAGGATGCGGCAATCTTTTTCTGCCGCGATAAAGAAGATGTAGAGTTATGGGATTTGATCGCAGCTTGTAAATAAACGTAAAAGCATGAAGATAAAGAGCTTATTAGTAATGCTTGCAATTATCCAGGTAATTAGCCTGGGTAATGCGCTGGCATGCCATGGAAAAGAAACACCGGAAGACAAGACAGGCAAGGTGGAGAAAGGGACCGGTGAGGGTTTAAAAGATAAAATAACATATTTTGACGGGTTTAATTTTTCAATCAAAGGAAGGTACCATCAGGAAAAAAACTACCAAAGGCTCCCGGCAAAGTTTGAAGGGAAAGTAAGGCCTGTTGTCTGGGATTTGAGTACAGCCTCTTCAGGGGTATGCATTAACTTCAGGACAAACTCCCCTATAATCAAGGCAAAATGGGAACTGCTTGATGTTTATAAGCCAAGGAACATGACACAAATCTCGGCCAATGGGCTTGATTTATATTGCCATGTCAATGGGAAATGGCAGTATGTAGGGTCAGGTATCCCCAGGAACGAGATAGAAAATGAAGCTGAGTTGATTTCCGACATGGACACAACCTATAAAGAATTCCGTTTGCACCTCCCATTGTACAATGGCATCAAGGATATTGAGATTGGTATTGAAGAAGGGTGTACCATTGAAAAATAGGGTATACAAACCCCAAGCCCATTGTATTTTATGGTACAAGCATTACCCAGGGGGCAAGTGCCTCCCGACCAGGGATGGCTTATCCTTCTATCCTTTCAAGGAGGCATAATGTTGAGACTATCAACTTGGGTTTTAGTGGGAATGGCAAGTTTGAGGAAGCAGTAGGGCAGGCCTTGTGTGAGATTGATGCAGCCCTGTTTGTGTTGGACTGTACCCCAAACTCTTCCCCAGAAGTTATACAGAACAATGCATTAAAGCTTATCCAGCAGATAAAAAAATGCAGGCCTCATACCCCAATATTAATGGTTGAAAGCATTATGCGCGAAAGGTCATATTTAAGGGTAAAAGGCACTGGGAGCATAAAGCATATAATAGACCAGAATAAAGCATTGATGGATACTTACAAAGAATCAAAAGATTAGGGATAAAGGATGTATACTATCTTAAAACAGATGGGCTGATAGGTTCTGACCATGAAGCAACAGTCGATGGCTCACATCTCTCTGATTTGGGTATGACACGGTTGGCTGAGAAAATAGGGGATAAAATTGCGGAAATAGTAAAACTGCAGTAAATATCGTTTGCTGAAATGAATATAGTTATCCGTGAAAAAGAAGGTAAGCTGAATAAATACAATAAAAATCAATCAAAATGTTAGAGAGAAGGAAATTTTTAGCAGCTGTTGGCGCAATAGCGGCGGGGGCAGCAATTTCATTTCCCTTAAAAGCTGCGATAAGCACCAGTGTGGAAAAACTGAAAGTAGTGTTAATTGGCACCGGCATACGGGGCAATGGGTTTTGGGGCAAAAGCTTAATTGAAAAATACGGTGATGTCCTTGAGTTTGTAGGATTGGTCGATCACAATGAGAGTCGTTTAAAATATGCTGCAAAATTTATTGATGTCGGTAAAAATTGCGGGCTATACACCAATTTCGGGGATATGATTGCAGAACAATCGCCGGATTTGATCATGGTAACGACTACCGATGCCACCCATCATATTTATATTATTAAATCGCTTGCCAGCGGCGTCGATGTTTTGACGGAAAAACCCATGACAACAGATGAAGATAAGTGTCAGGAAATCCTGGATGCCGAGCGTAAGTATAAGCGAAAAGTAATTGTAACTTTCAATTACCGGTGGAGCCCTTACAATACTAAAATCAAGGAATTACTGACAAATAAAACAATTGGAGATGTTGTTTCGGTTGATTTTTCCTGGATGTTAAACACGAGTCACGGTGCTTCATATTTCCGCCGGTGGCATGGCCAGCGTGAGCACAGCGGAACACTTTTGGTTCATAAATCCACACATCACTTCGATCTTATTAACTGGTGGCTTGATTCTGACCCTGCAGAAGTTTTTGCTTATGGCGATCTGGAATTTTATGGCGGAAGGCCGGAAAAGAAAGGTGTTAATTGCCGGAATTGTGATGAGAAGAACTCATGTAAGTTTTATTGGGACATTACCAAAAGCAAGGATGACTATGAGAGGTACGTCAAGCACGAACATGTTGATGGCTACATTCGCGATAATTGCCTGTTCAGGCCGGAGATTAATATTTATGATAAAATGAATGTTAATATTAAATACGCCAACAATGTGTTTGTAAACTATATGCTCACCACTTATTCCCCCTGGGAAGGTTGGCGTGTTGCATTTAACGGGACTAAAGGACGCCTGGAAGCATTTCTTGATGTGCCTTATTTAGATGCCAATAAATTGTCGCAGGAAGAGCTTCATGCTGCTGAAATGAATCAGCAAAGTGACGGCGATCATGAAATAAAACCCATTATCTCACACAAATTATGGGAAGAGCAGGAAACAGTGTATGTCCCTTACAGTCATGCAGGTCATGGAGGAGGAGATACCCGATTGCACGACCAGATTTTTGTGCATCCTGAAAAGGATGATGTTTATAAACACATGGCGGGAACCCGTGATGGAGCAATGTCTGTTCTGATTGGGATTGCAGCCAGGAAAAGTATCGAATCGGGAAAACCTGTGCGGATTGCCGGGTTAACTCACCTGCATCCAAGGGCGAAGCGCATATAATCTTAGTATATAGGAAAATACGCAAGTAAGGGGAAGCAAGCAGAAAGACGGTTGTTTACATCTATTCTTGCATTTCTCCGGGAGTGGAGTACGTTCTTCAAATAAAAAAGCGAAGCACTTAATTGTCAAGTGTTTCGCTTTTTTTTGTGCCCAGGACGGGACTCGAACCTGCACGGGATTATACTCCCACAAGGCCCTCAACCTTGCATGTCTACCAATTTCATCACCTGGGCAATACTTTTAGAACGTTTTCCGGATGTGCCGGAAATTGTGTGTGCAAAACTATAAAAATTTTTTAACCTGCATACGTTTCAAAAAAAATCATTGACGTTCGTATTCATTTTCTTGTTTGATATGCACGATTACACCGTCTTTTACGGTTACATAAAGCCGTTCGGTTTTTTGTACTTTGGGTGTCACAATCGGGTCGAGAGTAAGCTTCCCCTGGTTGATCTCGGTGTGTTTTAAATCTTCTTTTTTCTCGAAAATGTAGACTTTCCCCGATTCATTGTCAAATATTTGCTGCGGTTTGCCCAACTCTTCGGTTAAAGCGGTAATGGGTTTCCCGATATACGAACGCTGGAGTTGTTTCTGCTGGCTGCACGCCACGGTTACGATGAAAAACAACAGGATTAAAAAACGATGCATTGATTGTCAATTTTTGATAAAGAAAATCAGAATAATTGAATTCCCTGATAATTTAAATCATTTTAACTTTATGCTTTGTTGAAAACTCCAAGCTTATGATGAAACGAGTCCCGAGCACTCGGGACGAGTTACATGAGTTACCAAAAAATAAACAATTATAAACGAATGAAAACTTATCATTTCCACCCATTTTTATTTTTTATCTTTGTGGCGTGTTTTACAACATATTCGTCATAAAACTTGCCGTAAAAAATGATTCAATTCTTTAAAAATCAAAGCAACAGTATTATTGCAGTTTATTCTGCAAAACCTCTCGGAGAAGAGAACATCGAAAAACTGATCTGGCTTTTTTCGGGAGCCGAATACCTGAAAAGCCACACATTGGAGGGTTGGTTTGTGGGGCCTCGCAAAGAGATGCTGACACCCTGGAGTACCAACGCCGTGGAAATCACCCAGAATATGGGAATCGAAGGAATTCGCCGGATGGAGGAGTTTTTTGAAGTTGAAAGCGAAGCAGCCAAATACGACCCGATGCTTCAGTCGATTTACCAAGGGCTTACTCAGCAGGTATTTGCAATCGACAAAGAGCCGGACCCAATTTTGAATATTGAAGACATTGCAGCATACAACGAACAGGAAGGCCTTGCGCTGAGTGATGATGAAATTGAATACCTGAACGGAGTTTCGAAAGAGATGGGACGTCCGTTAACCGATGGTGAGGTGTACGGTTTTGCGCAGGTGAACTCAGAACACTGCCGTCATAAAATCTTTAACGGCACGTTTATCATCGACGGGAAAGAGATGGAGTCTTCCTTGTTTCAGATGATCAAAAAAACGTCGAAAGAGAATCCCAATAAAATCGTTTCGGCTTACAAAGACAACTGCTCTTTTGTACAGGGGCCGGTGGTGGAGCAGTTTGCCCCAAAAACGCAGGATAGACCCGACTTTTTTGAAGTTAAGGATATTGAAACCGTACTGTCGTTAAAAGCAGAAACGCATAATTTCCCCACAACCGTAGAACCGTTTAACGGGGCTTCTACCGGTACCGGGGGTGAAATTCGCGACCGTATTGCCGGCGGAAAAGGAAGTTTACCAATTGCCGGAACCGCGGTTTACATGACTTCTTACCCCAGAACGGAAGCACAACGCTCGTGGGAGCAGGCTACAGACGAACGTGAATGGTTGTACCAAACACCGGAGCAGATTCTGATCAAAGCGTCGAACGGAGCCAGCGATTTCGGTAACAAATTCGGACAGCCGATTATTACCGGCTCGGTACTTACTTTCGAACACTTTGAAAGTTATACCAAATATGGTTACGACAAGGTGATCATGTTGGCAGGTGGTATTGGCTTTGGAAATAAAAAACACAGCTTAAAAGACGAGCCAACAGTCGGCGATAAAGTCATTCTTTTAGGAGGTGACAACTACCGCATCGGGATGGGCGGTGGCGCTGTTTCGTCGGTAGCAACCGGCGAGTTTAACAACTCTATTGAGTTGAACGCGGTGCAGCGGGCGAATCCCGAAATGCAGAAACGCGTGTACAACGCCATCCGTGCATTAAGCGAATCGGATGAAAACCCGATCATTTCGATTCATGACCACGGCGCAGGCGGTCATCTGAACTGTTTGTCTGAGTTAGTAGAATCGACAGGTGGTAAAATTGATACTTCAAAATTGCCGGTGGGCGATCCAACACTGTCACAAAAAGAAATTATCGGAAACGAGTCGCAGGAAAGAATGGGACTGGTGATGAAACAGGAACATGTGGACCTGCTTCACCGGATTGCCGACCGCGAACGGGCGCCGATGTACGAAATCGGGGAAGCAACGGGCGACATGCAGTTTACGTTTGAAAACTCGGTTACGGGCGAAAAATCGATCGACTGGCAATTGGGCTACATGTTTGGAAATCCACCCAAAACGGTTTTAGAAGATGAAACCATCGAACCCGATTTTGAAGAACTGGAATACAACTGGGAAGAAATATACGATTTGGTTGAGCAAACCATTCAACTGGAATCGGTGGCCTGTAAAGACTGGCTCACCAACAAAGTGGACCGCTCGGTAACCGGACGAATTGCCAAGCAGCAAACGGCTGGAGCCCTTCAGTTGCCGTTGAACAACGTGGGGGTGATTACGCTCGATTACCAGGGGAAAGCCGGTCTGGCTACTTCTATCGGTCATGCGCCGGTAGCAGCTTTGGTAGATGCCGAAAGAGGATCGGTGCTGGCAATTGCTGAATCGCTGACCAACATCATCTGGGCACCCATGACCGATCACATCAAAAGTGTATCGTTGAGTGCCAACTGGATGTGGCCGGCAAAAAATCCGGGGGAAAATGCCCGGATCTACAAGGCAGTGGAAGCTGCCAGTGATTTTGCCTGTGCATTGGGAATCAACATCCCAACCGGAAAAGACTCCATGTCGATGACGCAGAAATACAAGGACGACGTGGTTCTGTCTCCCGGAACGGTGATTATCTCTGCTTCGGGCGAGGTGTCGGATGTGAAAAAAGTGGTGGAGCCTGTATTGGTGAACGACGAAAACAAGGAAATTCTTTTCATCGATTTATCGTTCATGGAAAGAGCCTTGGGCGGAAGTGCCTTTGCCCAGTCGATCAATAAGATAGGGAAGACTGCGCCAACCGTGGCTGATCCCGAAAAATTTGTAGTTGCTTTTAATACGGTTCAGAAACTGATTGAACAGGATTTGATTCTGGCCGGACACGATATCGCTTCGGGTGGTTTAATTACCACATTGCTGGAAATGTGTTTCAGCAATACAAAAGGCGGAATGAAGGTAGATGTGACTGCCTTTGGTGAAGAAGATTTGGCAAAGATATTACTGGCCGAGAACCCGGGGCTGGTTATTCAGTGTGCCGACAACGATGAGGTGAAAAAACAACTGACCGAAGCAGGCGTTGCATTTATGTCGCTTGGTTTCCCGGTACCTTACCGCAAAGTGAGGGTGGTGAACCGGACGGTTGAGGCTGATTTCGACATCAACTCGTTGCGTGATATGTGGTTTAAAACTTCGTACCTGCTCGACCGCAAACAATGTGGTGAAGAAAAAGCACTGGAACGTTTTAAAAATTACAAGAACAACGCGCTGAGTTTTGATTTCAAGGATTTCACCGGAAAAGCTGCTGACCTGGGAATCGATCTGAAACGCAGAACTCCATCTGGAATTAAGGCTGCAATCATTCGCGAAAAAGGGGTGAACGGCGATCGCGAAATGGCTTATGCTATGTACCTGGCCGGTATGGATGTAAAAGACGTTCATATGACCGATTTGATTTCGGGACGCGAGACACTGGAAGACGTGAATATGATCGTTTTTGTGGGTGGTTTCTCGAATTCCGACGTACTGGGATCGGCCAAAGGATGGGCCGGTGCTTTCAAATTTAATGAGAAAGCCCGTGTTGCACTGGAGAAATTCTACCGCAGGGAAGATACGCTGAGTTTGGGGGTTTGTAACGGTTGCCAGGTAATGATTGAGCTTGGGGTGGTTTATCCGGAGCACAGCATTCAGCCCAAAATGTTGCACAACGAGTCGCATAAGTTTGAATCAACGTTCCTGAATGTGGACGTTCTTGAGAACGACTCGGTGATGTTGGGTAACATGGGTGGCATGAAACTGGGAATTTGGGTGGCACACGGAGAAGGTAAATTCTACCTGCCATTCAACGAGAACCAGTACCAGATTCCGATGAAATACAGCCACGAAGAGTATCCCGGAAACCCAAATGGTTCGCATTTCAGTGCTGCTTCGCTTTGCTCGGAGGATGGCCGCCACCTGGTAATGATGCCTCACCTGGAAAGGGCTTTCAAACCCTGGCACTGGCCGCATTATCCTGCCGACCGGAAAGCAGATGAAGTTGCTCCCTGGATCCAGGCTTTTGTGAATGCCAAAAACTGGATTGCCGAAAAAACGAAATAGATTTTTTACAGAATAGAAAAGCCGCTCTTCATGATTGAAGAGCGGCTTTTTCATTTGTTTCTTTTCTCTCGGAAAGAACGCACACGTGATTCCAAAAATTTCGTAACAACGTTTTTCCAATTTCATGCCTACGTTTTTTTATTTCGTAAGCATGAAATTTTAAAACTTACTTTTACCTTTTATTTCGATCCTGATATTATTTGGTTATATCCACTTTTGTGACTGACCAGATTCCGGTTTCGTCACTGATATAATCTGCAAATTTCTGTATAAGCCACACATTCGTTTTATCTTCCGATGGAAAAATGGCTACAGGCCGCCCGGTCCATGTGGATGTAAATGAATCGGGGCGTACAAACATCATATCGTAAGACTTTAATTGAACAAGCGTATTGCTGTTATATACTTTTAAAATCAGAAAAGCATCTGACCCGTGGAACCCGGTAACGGCAAAAATTCGTTCCGACGAACGCTGGCTCGAAATACAGTCAACGGTTTGGTAATTGCTAAAACTGAGTTGTCCGATTACAGGCGGCTCAGTTACGTAAAAGCTATTTTCACTCGTAAATTCGGGCATGTTATAAATATTCTTCCAACCGGTAAACAAGCGTTCTCCATCGTCAGATGGCCAGTAACCATAGGTGCTCATGTGGTACAGGTTTATTGAGTCGGTCTGGCCGGGTTCGGAAATGTCGAACAAAAATAACCCATCGGGCGAATAGCCGGGGCGGGACGACAATAAGAGCGGTTTTCCGGGCACTTTCTTTAATGTTTTCAGTCCGCTTTTGCCTTCTTTGGCACGCACAATTTCTTCGGAATTTAGGTTTATACTGTGCAAATAATTCCAATAATCGCGTTTGCCAATAAAATAAAGCCATTGGTTAGTGCTTAGCTCAATGCTTATTGGAATGGTTCCCAAATTATAGGTTTTTAAAGGAGTACGGCTAAGGGCGTCATAGGTTGTGAGGTTTGAATTTGAATAACCAACAGCAATCAACGATTCGTCTTCGGATAAAGCCAGGCACTGAGGAACTCCGTTTAATTCAACAATTTGGGGATTATTTATATCCTCTTTAAAAAAAAGGAGTTGATTAGGCGATTTGGTTAATACAATAACCTCGTCGCGGGTTTTGCTAAAGCGGGTATCAACGAGTACTCCCTGACGGTAACTGCCGTAATGGGCGCTTGCCGAAATCTGCAAATACACCTGAATATTAAAAACCGGGGTATTTTCGGCGTTGCTTTGAATTACTACGGTGCCCTTGTACTCCCCAGGGGCAAGCCCGTTAACGTCAGCTGAAAGCATAATCTCTTCCGATGTGAATTCATCAAGCAGCCCTGATGTTTTGTTGGCTTTTATCCAGGAAGGAGCGCTGCTGATTTGCCATGCTAAAAATCCGTAACCATTATTGTTTCTAATTTCGAAGGATTTATTATAAGTGTTATCAAACGAAATATTGTTGCGTGATACCTGTATTAACGGATGTCCCAAATGAGCCAATGCAACGGTGTAGCCAATCATTTCTCCATTACCGATATCGAAAACCAGGGGGAAAGTATAAAAACCGAACCCTAAAGTTATATCAGAATCTTTAACCCCGAATTCAACAACTGAGCTTCCGTTGGCACTTTTTGATCCTTCCTTGGGGTGAACTTCAAGCCAAAGCGGATATTGGACCAGTTTCCAGTTGAGAGCCTTATCGGTATTAAATTCCATATCCAGACTAAAGGGGGGTGTTGTGTTGGTAACAAAAAGGGTGTCGGGTATTTCTGTGTAATTCAGGTTCTGGGTTTCATCGAGGAAACTATTATCACACGACTGGAAACTGAACGAAAAAAGCAGTCCGATAATGACTAAAATGCTGATGTGTTTTGTTTTCATAGGTAGTTGATTTAGAAGTAAAACCGTAAGCCAACTCCGGCATCAAGCCTCGAAAGGCCTTCGCGTTGTTTGTCTTCAAGCTTGATTTCGGTAGTAGAAGTTCCGTCGTCAACTTTTATTTTCGAAATGGTTGAAAGAAAGCAGTTGAGGTTGGCTCCCACAGCGATACGAGGAGTAATAAAATAATCAAGGCCAGCTTCTGCGTTAATGCCCGGAGCCTTGCCTGTGATAAGTACCGGGGAGTAAAACGTTTCATTTTCCTGCCGGAAATACGTAATCCCAAACGATGCTTGTGCGTAGAAATTCCATACTTCGGGTTTAACCCATATCTCTTCGTACAACGAAAGTCCGATGTAATTGGTAAATATTTTATCTTTAAGTTCTCCGTAATAAAGCGTTACCCCATCCTGTGGATCAATAATGCCGTTCATGGAACCTGAGCCGTAATGGAATTGATAATCGATACCAATACCATAATTCTCCTTAAAAAGATAATGAACCTGTGCCGAAGCTTTGGGTCCCCACTTTATTCCTTTAAAGTAGCTGTCAACCTGCGACTTGTCAAATCCCTGCTGTGTAAAAAGTTGCTTTGAATCTTTGGAGCTGGCAACGCGGTATCCCATTCCTCCGGTTAAGGCAATTCTCCAACGCTTGTCGTTGTTTTCATTTAGTTTTATTTCGGGGTCCTGGGCCGATACGTGGTTTAGAAATGTTGTGGCTAAGAAAAAAAATAGCAACAACAGGTGAGTTTTGGATGGCATAAATAATCGTTTTATTTTGGGGTGAAGATACCGGAACTGTTGTAATTTTTACATAATTCGGATTACTTTTTACATATGTTCTACAACCATTTTTCTGCCCAGTTCACCGGCAGCTTTTTGACCTTTAATATTTTCTACAATTTTCAGTGCAAATTTAATGGCTACACCAGCTCCTTTCCCGGTAATAATATTTCCGGCTTGTTCCACGTCGTTTCCGGTGATAACCGCTCCGTGCAATTCTTCTTCGAAACCCGGATAGCAGGTGGCCTTTTTGTTGTTTAGCAGGCCCAGATTTCCGAAAACCATCGGAGCGGCACAAATGGCTCCCAATGGTTTTCCATTGTCATTAAAATTCAGGATCTGTTCGCGTAAGCCGCTGTGAGCTTTCAGGTTGGCCGATCCCGGCATTCCCCCCGGAAGAACAAGCATCTCGATTTCAGAATAGTCAACATCCTCAAATAATTTATCGGCAGTAACTTGTATCTGGTGTGCCCCGGTTACCACCAGGTCGCCGGTCACAGACACAACAGTTACTTTCAGGTTGGCCCTGCGTAACACATCAATAATGCTGATGGCTTCTATTTCTTCAAATCCTTCGGCTAAATGAACGGCTATATTTTTCATGTCGGTGTATTATTGTTGATTTTATTGACCTCTCTGCTCATTCTCTCACATTCCTCATGCAGTACATCTCTTTTAAGAAGAGAGAAAATAAGGAATATTTAATGATTTCAAAAATAAAAAATTCATGTTTCCCGGGAATCACCAACAGAAATGAAAAATAGGATATATACTCCTATCTGGGATTTTTTACATCAACGCACAATATCCAATGTTGAATTCTCAATATTCAATTTCTCGGATTTTGTTGGATATTTTACATTCAAAATTGAGAATTGGATATTTTTAGATTGGATTTCAAAAACAAAAAAAGGCCTTCAGAAATTGAAGACCTAATTACCTAATCATTTATTATCATTAATTATCAGAGTATTCGTGTAGCGCCTTCTCCAGCTTTTTACGGGTGAAGAAAATGCGGCTTTTTACGGTTCCCAAGGGCAGGCTTAGTTCTTCTGCAATTTCCTTGTATTTGTAGCCATCCAAAAACATGGTAAAAGGCACTTTGTATTCGTCTTCCAAAGCGTTGATGCTTTTGGTAATCTCTTTTGAACTGTAAAAAGAATCCGGTGCCGGATAAACTTTATCTTTTGTAAACATCAGGTGAAAGTCGTTGTTTGAACCTTCAAAGGTGTTCTTTGTTTTAACCTTTCTACGATAGTCGTTAATGAAGGTGTTTTTCATTATTGTATAGATCCATGCCTTGAAATTGGTATTCTGCGTAAACTTTTCACGATAGGTTAGCGCTTTCAGGAAAGTTTCTTGCAGCAGATCATCTGCTCTCTCTGAGTCAGAGGTCAGACTAAGGGCATAGTAGTGTAATTTGTCGCTTAATCCAAGCAGGGCGTTGGTGAATTGAATTTGAGTCATGGCGCGTTATTTTTAATTTGTCTAAACAAATTTAAGCTTTTGTTCCCCTGAAAAGCAAATAAATCATGACAAAAATCAGTCGATTAAATCTATCCCATATAAAGATTTTTTATCTTCTTATTGTGTTGATTTTTACATATGTTAGGAATGCAGTGCTTTACGCGTCGAATAGGGTATTGGCGGTTTCTGTACGGCTGTTTCAATCTCAATTTATATCTTTGCTGCTTCATAGATTTTGTATGATGAGAACAAGTAAGTTTAACCATGATGCGCAATCTGTTTTGTTTTTCCGAAGGTGGGGAAGAAAGAGTTATTCTCTTTTCCTTGCACTGAAGAAAGTTGTGGCGATTTCGGTTTTGGCAGTTGTTTATTTTCTGTCGACACCTGTTATTACGCTGGCAACTACCCAGGATACTTCGGAAGTTAAAATGGAATACGACCTTGATGAGATCGAGGTGAGTGCGCAAAGAACACCTGCACTTTATTCGCAGGTAGCACGGATTGTATCCGTGATCGAGAGAAAAGAAATTGAGGCGGTACCGGCTCAGAGTGTTCAGGACCTGTTAGAGTACATCGCCGGAGTGGATGTGCGACAACGTGGAACTGAAGGTGTCCAGGCGGATGTTAGTATTCGCGGTGGTACATTCGACCAGATCTTAATCCTTCTAAACGGCATTAACATCACCGACCCTCAAACCGGCCATCACAATTTAAATCTTCCAGTCAGTTTAGCCCAAATCGAAAGAATCGAAGTGCTCGAAGGGCCCGCTGCGCGTGTTTACGGCCCCAATGCATTTTCGGGTGCCATTAACATTATTACCCGGAAAGGCGGTGGAAATTCAGGAACCGTGAATGTTTCGGGCGGAAGCTTTGGTTATTTTGATGGGAATGTCTCGGCCGGAGTGAAAACCGGTAGGCTGAATCACATGCTTGCCGTTGGGAAGAAGCGCTCGGATGGGTATACTAACAATACCGATTTTGATGAGCTAAACGGATTTTATTCGGCTTCCCTAAACACACAGGACGGTGATCTGAACGTTCAGGTGGGTATTTCTGAAAAAGGGTTTGGGGCAAACAGTTTTTACACGCCTAAATATCCGAACCAGTACGAAGCCACCAAAACGTTGTTTACTTCTGCGAAATGGACTTCTTCCGGTCCGCTTCATCTAAGTCCGGTGGTTTATTTCAGGAGGCATCAGGACCGCTTCGAGTTATTCCGGGATAATCCGGCCTCGTGGTACAGCGGACACAATCACCACCTGACGCATACCTATGGCGGAAATCTGAATTCGTGGTTTGCGTGGGGAGCCGGGAAAACAGCTTTGGGAATCGAATACCGGAGCGAGCACATTTTGAGTAATGTTCTCGGAAAAGAGATGGACCAACCTAAAGACGTTCCCGGAGAAGATGCCCAGTTTACCAAATCTGATTCGAGAAACACTTTGTCCGGTTTTCTGGAGCACTCCTTATATATTAACAAGTGGGCATTTACGGCCGGGATAATGGGGAACTATATTTCAGGAAGCGATCTTGGAATTAATTTCTTCCCCGGCGTTGATGTAAGCTATGATGTTTCGGAAGGAGTAAAATTATATTCAAGTTTTAATACCTCGCTGCGAATGCCAACTTTCACTGATCTTTATTACCAGGGACCCACCAATGTAGGAAACCCTGATTTAAAACCAGAGAAATCGGCTGCCATTGAGGGGGGAATCAAATTTAGCAAGCCGGTGGTGAAAGGACATGTGGTGGTGTTTTACCGGAAAGGAAAAAACATTATCGATTGGGTAAAAGCAACCGAAGAGGAAACCTGGACAACCCAAAATTTAACACGTTTGACCAGTCTGGGGGCAGAGGCACAAGTGCAGTTGATACTGCGTAACCGCTTTGGAGAATTTGTTCCCAATATCGATGTCAGCTATTTGTTTAATAATGTTGACAAGCAGGAAGACGATTTTATTTCGCGTTACGTGTTGGATAACCTGAAACATAAACTGGTATGCTCTTTCAATCAGAAGTTGGTGAAAAATCTAAGTATTGATTTGAAGCTGGTTTGCCAGGACCGGGAAGGCAGTTACACAAAGTTTGAAGAAATGGCCCCGGTTGGTGAAGTAAATTACGAGCCGTTTTGGCTAGTGGACGGGAAGCTGTCTTATCAGCTTCGAAACGTAAGGCTTTACACTTCGGTAAATAACCTTTTTAATACCACCTACAACGATATCGAAAATGTGGTACAGCCCGGAAGATGGTTTAAAGCCGGTCTTGTTTATGAACTCCAATTCAGCAAAAAATAACATACACATAATTTATTCGGGATAAATTAATTATAGAAGAAACCGGGTATTTTGAATTCTCTTGTTTTCAGGTACCCGGTTTCTGTTTTATTAAAAGAATGGCAAAAATTGTATATTCGCCAAAAATTTGAATCATGTTAAAAGGAATATTATCTGTTTCAGGTCATTCAGGATTGTTTAAGTTGGTGGCCGAAAGTAAAAACAATATAATTGTAGAATCACTGGATTCAGGTAAAAGGATGCCTGTTTATTCTACTGCTAAAGTTTCAACATTGGAAGACATTGCAATCTATACCAATGAGGGCGATGTTCCGTTGAAAGATATTTTCAAAACCATTTCTGACAAAGAGGATGGGGGAGCAGCTATTTCGGAAAAAGCATCGGGAAGTGAACTGAAGAAGTACTTCGAAACAATTTTACCCGATTACGACAAAGACCGTGTATATGTTTCTGACATCAAGAAAGTGATCTTGTGGTACAATACGCTTCAGGAAAAAGAATTACTTGATTTTACCGAAACTGAAGAGGAAGCCGAAAGCGAAAGTGCTGAATAAGTCGGGAGTTGTCAGAACAGTCGGTAGTTCTGGACCGTATTTTTATCCTCGCTTTGTTGGTGTTTATCCAGCAGAATTTCAAAAAGTTTGGCAGTAGCAAAGGCATCGCCGGCAGCGCGGTGTCTTCCTTCTATTGCTATATTAAGATCAGAACATAATTTCCCCAATGAATAAGAACGGTGACCCGGAAGCAGTTTCCGCGAAAGCTTTACCGTGCAAAGGGTTTTGCTTTTGTAGTCGTAGCCAAGCCGTGCAAACTCCTCGCGAATGAAGTTGTAGTCAAAACTAACATTGTGAGCGACAAATGTGCGCCCCGAAGTCATCTGGACGATCTTCTTGGCTACCTCGTAAAATTTTGGGGCATTCCGCACCATTTCGTTATCGATCCCGGTCAGGTCGGTAATGAAATAAGGAATGTCCATTTCCGGGTTGATCAGTGTCGAGAAAGAATCGGTAACACGTTGTCCGTTATGTTGAATAATAGCTATCTCGGTAATTTTCCCGTAACGGTAGCTATGCCCTGTGGTTTCTATGTCAATTATTGAAAACAAAATGTATAATATTTTGAATTTATATAATTTTAATGTTTAGTTTTGTTAAAAAATGTTTTGTAAAAATAAACCACAACCTAATGTCACTGTTTTGTAAGATTGAAATTAATTTTTAAATTGCCTCTAGAATTCAAAGAAAACAATAATAAACTGTTAGATTATGAAAAAATTTACTCTTTTCTTTCTTGCGTTGGTATTTGTAGCCGGGGCTGCAATGGCGCAGAATTCAGACAAAAAATGGGCGATAGGTCTTGGGCCTGGGATCGATTATAATCTGGAGACTGAGTCTGCTGGTTTCCTTGCTGACTTTTACTTAAGTCGCTACCTGAGTCCACGATTCGATTTGATGTTGGATACACGTGTATCTTTCGATGATCCGGGACTGGACGTAGTAAACCCGTTATTGAACCTTCGTCTTAAACTTTTCAACGAAGACAACAAAGTTCAGCCTTACCTTTTCGGAGGTGTTGGTTACATGTGGGACAACAACGATAATGGTGTAAACTTTGACGCTGGTGCAGGATTGAAATTCCCGATTAGCCCAAATACAGCATTGTTTGTTGCCGGTTCTTATGTTAAAGGAATTGACGGAGTCAGAAGTGTAAACGGTGTTGCAAGCGACGTAAACGATGACCATGTTATGGTAACAAGTATCGTTGAATTTGCTTTAGGTGCTGGCAAAGACTCTGACGGTGACGGTGTAAAAGATAGAAAAGACGAATGTCCGAATACACCTCCCGGAGTAGAAGTGGATGAAAAAGGATGTCCGCTGGATCGCGATGGCGACGGTGTGCCGGATTACAAAGATGATTGTCCGGACGAAGCTGGTCCTGCTTCATTGAACGGTTGTCCTGACCGCGATGGTGACGGTATTGCCGACAAAGATGACGAGTGCCCGGATGTAGCTGGTTTGGCTAAATTCAAAGGCTGTCCTGATACTGACGGTGACGGCGTTCCGGATCCAAAAGACAAATGTCCTGATACACCAAAAGGTTGTGCTGTTGATGCCGACGGTTGTCCGCTTGATTCAGACGGTGACGGAGTAATCGACTGTGAAGACAAATGTCCGCAAGAAGCTGGTCCTGCATCTAACAACGGATGTCCTGACTGGTCAGATATGACAATTGAAACTATTTATTTCGATTTCGACAAAGCTGAATTGAAGCCTGAATTCAAAGCCGAGCTGGACAAACTGGCTGAGCAACTGAATGCTTCTAAAGAATATGAAATCGTTGTAGGTGGTCACACTTGTAACATCGGTGGCGAAGGTTACAACATGAAACTTTCTGAAAAACGTGCACAGGCAGTTGTTAAATACTTGCTGATGAAAGGTGTTAACAATGCATACGTTGGATCACACAATTATGGTGAAAGCAAACCAGCTGTACCAAACGATTCAATGAAGCACAGAAAAGAAAACCGTCGTACTGAATTCGAAGTTGCGAAAATCAGAAAATAGTAGTTTTCAAAATACATCAAAAAAGCTCTGTCGTTTGGCAGGGCTTTTTTTATGCCCGGAAGCCACCCCTTCTTTGTGCTTAAAATGTTATATTTGCGCACTCAAAAATTTTCACCATCATGAGCATTGAAAAGATCATTCAGAATGCAACTGTTGAAGCGTTAAAAACGCTTTATAACGCAGACATTGACGTTAACCAGGTGCAGGTTCAGAATACCCGGAAAGAGTTTGAAGGAGACGTAACCATTGTCGTGTTCCCGTTTCTAAGGGCGTCAAAGAAATCGCCTGAATTAACGGCCAATGATCTTGGAAGCTATTTGAGTGAAAAGGTCGATATTGTTGATTCTTTCAATGTTATCAAGGGATTTCTGAACCTGGTGATCAACAATAGTTACTGGTTAGAGGTACTTCGCGGTATTTATCAGAACCAGGATTTTGGAACCAAAGCGGTTACCGAAGATTCTGAACTGGTAATGGTGGAGTATTCTTCGCCTAACACCAATAAACCACTTCACCTGGGACATATCCGGAACAACCTGTTGGGATTTTCGATTTCTGAAATTGCAAAAGCCAATGGGAAAAAGGTGGTGAAGACCAACATCGTAAACGACCGCGGAATTCATATTTGCAAGTCGATGTATGCCTGGAAAATGTGGGGCAACGGAAAAACTCCGGAAAACTCGGGAATGAAGGGCGATCATTTGGTGGGTGAATTTTATGTGGAATTCGACAAGCATTACAAGGCCGAAATAGCGGAGTTGATTGCCGGAGGGATGACCAAGGAGGAAGCCGAAAATCAGGCTCCGTCGATTATTGCTGCCCGCGAAATGCTGCGGAAATGGGAAGCCAAAGATGAAGAGACCGTGGAGCTTTGGAAAACCATGAATGGCTGGGTGTATGAAGGTTTTGACGTAACTTACAAAAACCTGGGGGTTGATTTTGACAAGATTTACTACGAGTCGGAAACTTACCTGGTAGGAAGAGACGAAGTTATACGGGGCCTGAAAGAGGGGATCTTTTCGCAGCGGGAAGACCAATCGGTTTGGGCCGACCTGACAGCAGATGGTTTGGACCAGAAATTATTGCTTCGAAGTGATGGTACTTCGGTATACATGACCCAGGATATTGGTACTGCGAAAATGCGTTTCAACGATTATTCGATCGACAAAATGGTTTACGTGGTTGGAAATGAGCAAAATTATCACTTCCAGGTGCTGGCGATTTTGTTGGATAAACTTGGTTTTGAATGGGGAAAAGACCTGTACCATTTTTCGTATGGGATGGTGGAACTGCCTTCGGGGAAAATGAAGTCACGTGAAGGAACGGTAGTGGATGCCGATGACCTGATGGACGGAATGACCGAAGTGGCCCGTAACATGTCGAAAGAGTTGGGAAAACTGGAATCGCTTTCAGGAGAAGAAGCCGAAAAAACGTTCCGGATGATTGCCTTGGCTGCATTAAAGTATTTTATTCTGAAAGTTGATCCGCGTAAAAATATGATGTTCAACCCTGAAGAGTCGATCGACTTTAATGGGAATACAGGTCCTTTTATTCAATATACCTATGCACGTATACAGTCGGTGCTTCGGAAAGCAACTGAAAAAGGATTGACGATGGATGCTGGTCTTCCCGTTGCCGAGCTATCGGTAAAAGAGAAAGACCTGTTAAAGCGCTTGTCGTTGTTCCCTTCGGTAGTGCAGGAAGCCGGCGACAATTACAGCCCGGCAGTGATCGCCAATTATTGTTACGAGTTGGTTAAAGAGTTCAACCAATTCTATCATGATCATTCAATCTTGGGTGAAAATGATCCAAGTACCATGAATTTCAGGTTGATCCTGGCATCATCGGTTGGACAGGTTGTTCGGAAAGGGATGAATCTGCTTGGAATTGAAATGCCGGAAAGGATGTAAAAAAGGGAGGCGAACCTCCCTAAATTTCTTTTTGTCTTTGTCGCTGAGATTGATTTAATGGATAACGGGGTTTGCGACGTCCTTCCTTACACTATAAAATACTGTAAACAGCGAAAAGGTAACCCCGGATTCATAAAGAAATCGGTATTGAAAGTTGCGTGGATTAAAGGATTTCGCACATTTGTTAGCCCATTTTTTCAAACATAACTTGTATCTTGTTGGTTACAAATCGAAAACAAAGACCTGAATGTGGTTTTTTAGCCTCTATAGTCCTCGAAATAAAAAAGGCATAAGTGCTACTGAATTCCACCAACTCTTTCGGGAAATATATCCCGACCTTTGTGTTTATGTCTCCCGGTATCTGAACGACGAGGAAACCGCAAAAGATATCGTGCAGGATGTGCTGATCACTTTTTGGGAAGAAAGCGAAAAGCTTAAAGACAAGAAACTCATCAGGCCTTATCTCTTCAAATCAGTTAAACACCGGGCCCTGAACCACCTTAAACGCGAAAGCCGGAAATTGCCGCTTGATGCCTTTTTTGATTCCTTTAATGAGACGCTGGCAAACAATGAAAATGAAAGTGTTGAGAGCTTTCTGGCACTCGAGAATCTGCAATCCGATCTTGAAAAAGCCATCAATGAGTTGCCCGAACAACGACAACGAATATTCAGGATGAGTCGTTTCGAAGAAATGAAACACAAAGAAATAGCAGCAGCCCTGGATATATCTCCCAAAACCGTTGAGACACAAATTTTCAGAGCCTTAAAGTTTATCCGCGACAAATTGGGCGGTGAGTAAAAAGGGCGCCTTTTGAATAGTTTGTTGCGTCCGTGATTGATATTTTTTGAACGGAGTTAGGGGCTTTGATGAAAAAAATTGCGTTTCAATCAAAAAAAAATCAAAATGCTGTAAGTGATTTTTGCCGCTCGTTTTCCTTACTCATATAATACCAATAAAATGAGTAAAAGAATCGAACAGTTGTTTTTGGCTTACCTGGAAGGAAGGATCTCATCTCAGGATGAAAAATTCTTGCTGGAATGGCTAAAAAATAATCCGGAAGCCGTTAAAGACTATAACGAATTCAGGAGAATCTGGAACATGTCGAAGATGCTGGCGCGGTTAACCAACGAAGACCTTGAAAAACGTTGGCAGGAGATCATTCGGGAGATTGAAAGCTCGCCTATACGTCGTATGTCTCCTGTGCAGCGATTCTTTTATTGGGCACCAAGAGTGGCAGCTGTTTTTCTTTTCGGAGCCGCTTTTTCATTTTTTGTTGCTTACCTGGTATTTAATAAACCCACCCAAAATCTTGCTTTCCAGGAGATAAATACACCAGCCGGCGCCAAGTCAAAAATTACCCTGCCCGACGGAACGGTGGTGTGGCTGAATGCCAGCAGTAATTTGAAATACTCAAGCGATTTCGGCAAAAAAGGAAGAGAAGTGGAATTGGAAGGGGAAGCTTTTTTTGATGTGGAAACCGATTCTTCCAAAATTTTTATGGTTCGCACATCGGAACTTAACATTAAGGCATACGGTACTTCGTTCAATGTAAAATCGTATCCGGAAGAAGGAACCATCGAAACCACTCTGCTGGAAGGAAAGGTGGGCGTAGTGCGTGATGGATTGAATGTGAAGGAAAACGAAGTGTTACTCGAACCGAATCAGCGCGTGGTGTATTTCCGTAAAAATAAGCCGGTGGAAGAAACGATAGACGCACAAATCGAAAAGCAGGCCACCGAGACCATTAAAACCCAAAAAACAAATAAGTTAACCTATCTGATCTCGAAGGGAATTGATACCCGGGAGTTTACATCGTGGAAAGACGGAACCTTGTTCATTACCAGCGAATCACTCAGTGAGTTGGCGATAAAACTGGAACGTAAGTACGATGTGAAAATTCATTTTGAAACCGAAGCACTTAAGAAACTCAAGTTTACCGGTTCGCTTGAAAATGAAACGGTAGAACAAGTGATCGAAGCCATTGGTATTGCAGCTCACATTGATTATGAGATTGAGGATCGCGACATCTGGCTAAAAGAAAAGAACTAAATAAGAGATACTAAAACGTGCTGGCAGGGGGTAGCAGGGAAGTTGTATTCTAACGGAATTCAGGGCAATTCTTTCTACCCGTGTGGTACGCTAACAACAAACCAATTTCTAACAAATGAATTTAAAACAGCTGATTTTAATCGCCTGTGTTCTGTTGTCGTTTACTTTAAGCGCACAGGAAAAGATTAGTTTGAAGGTTGAAAACATGAACCTGGAGAACGTCTTTAAAACCATCCATGAAAAAAGTGGTTACCGGTTTTTCTACAGTGATGACCTGGTTGACCTGGAGAAGATTATTTCTCTTGACGTGGCAGAAGCCGGGATTGAACAACTCATTGAAATCTTAAAAACAAAGACCAATCTGAGCTTTCGTATGATGGAAGATCAGTTGATTGTGGTTTCTCCCGTGGGGGAAAAACACGGAGTGATGATCAAGGGCCGGGTAACTTCTGCCAGGGAACCGCAGGGACTTCCTGGTGTAAACGTGGTAATTAAAGGTACTGCCAAAGGTGTGACTACCGGCATGGATGGTACTTACAGCATTGAAGTACCCGAAGAAGCAGTCGTTCTGTCGTTTTCGTTTATTGGGTTTCAGCCGCAGGAGATCGCCGCAAACGGGCAACGCGAACTAAACGTGGTTTTAGTCGAAGACATTCAGTCGATTGATGAAGTGGTTGTTACCGCTCTTAGTATTGAACGGGACAAGAACTCTCTGGGCTATTCAATTACACAAGTGGGAAGCGACGAAATTAACCGGGCCAAAGAAAACAATCCTGTCAACTCGCTTGCCGGAAAAGTTTCGGGTTTGCAAATTACCAAATCGCCCACAGGCGTCGATGGTTCTTCAAGGGTTGTCCTTCGTGGAGTAGCCTCCATGCTCGGAAATAACCGACCTTTGTTTGTGATCGATGGCATTCCGATGGATGCCGGGTTTGGTGGCGGAGGCCGCTGGGGAGGCAAAGACAGCGGGGACGCGCTGGCCGATCTGAACCCGGAAGACATTGAATCGATGAGTGTACTGAAGGGTGCCGGTGCTGCTGCGGCCTACGGATCGAGAGGAGCCAATGGAGTTATACTGATCACCACCAAAAAAGGGAAAAACAAACGAGGGATCGGGATATCGTTTTCTTCGGGATACACCGTGGAAAAGCCCATGGTTACCCCCGATTTCCAGAACGAATACACACAAGGTGCTTTTGGGTATTATCCTTCCTTGTCGGGAAATCCGCCGAAACCTCTGGCCGATTACCCCTGGATATGGAGTTATGGCGAAAAGATGGAAGGACAAACACTGGTTAACTGGCTGGGGCAGGAGGAACAAATGGTGCCACAAGCCAATCCTTACGATGCATTTTTCCGTACCGGCAGCTCGTTTACAAATACGGTAGCTTTCGACGGAGGCACTGACAGAACTACGTTTCGCGCCTCCATAACCCATCAGGACTCCAAAGGCATTATGCCCAACAACGATCTGTCGAAACAAACTTTCAACTTGCGCGGATTTTCAAAACTGGGCGAGAAAGTGGAGTTCGATTCCAAGCTTACTTACATTCATTCGTCGGTAGAGAACCGCCCGTATCTTGCTGAAGACGGTTCAAATGTGGTGCAGTCGCTGGCCATTATGCCAAGGAATATTACACTCGAATCATTAAAGCAAAACACAGCCGATGCCGAGGGAAACATGTTGAAGTGGAACACGGATAACACCTTCGCCAACCCGTATTGGATACTTCAAAACAAATTGAACGAAGACGAGAAAAACCGTTTTCAGGGTATGTTTTCGGTAAAATGGAATGCTACGGAGCATTTTCATCTGATGGTTCGCTCGGGCCTTGATTATACAAACAGTTCATCAAAAGATTATGAAAACCCGGGACGTCCGTCCATTGCTACCGGACAGGGAAGTATTAGCAAAGGAATGGGCAATAGCATGGAGTGGAACTCTGATTTTCTGGGAACTTACGATAAACGTTTCAACGATTTTTCGCTAAACCTGAGCCTGGGTGGAAACTACCGCTACAATAAATACAATTCTATTTCGCAATGGGGAAGTGTGATGCGTGTGCCGGAGATGTACAACATTTCGAATTACCGCAACTACGGCACCAGTGAATGGTTCTCGAAAAAGCAGGTTTATTCGCTTTATGCACTCGGCCAGTTTGCGTTTCAGAATTATTTGTACCTCGATGTTACAGCGCGTAACGATTGGTCATCCACTTTGCCATTAGAAAATAACTCCTATTTCTATCATTCTGAAAACCTGAGTTTTCTGTTCTCCGAAGCATTCAAACTGAATTGGGAGTGGCTGACAACCGGAAAACTGCGGGCTTCATTTGCCAAAGTGGGGAACGACACAGGAGCTTACGAGATTGCACAATATTACAGCCTTAGCCAGACCCAGACCGACTATCCGCTTGCAAGTATCGGGGGGCAGTTGCCGCATTTCGACCTAAAGCCTGAAGAAACCAGCTCGTGGGAAGTAGGTACCAATCTGGCCATGTTTAAAAATCGCCTGGCGGTAGATTTCACTTATTACTACAGCATTTCTGACAACCAGATAATGAACGTCGACTTAACACCGTCGTCCGGGTATTCAAGCCGGAAAATGAATGCAGGCAAATTACAGAACAGGGGCGTTGAAGTACAATTGAATGCAACACCCGTTGAAACTCCGGGAGGTTTTTCCTGGGATGTGATTTTAACCTGGTCGAAAAACCGGTCGGAGGTAATGGAATTGTATGGTGATATGGAATTTTTGCCGCTGGCCGAAGAATTTCACATGAGTATTCAGGCGCGCCCGGGAGAACCTTACGGAGTGATTTATACCACCGATTACAAACGCGATTCATTTGGGCACAAACTGATCGATAAAAATGGTTTTGCACAGGCTGGCGAATGGAAAGCCATGGGAAACATCAACCCCGACTGGATGGGCGGAATAAACAACCAGTTCAGCTATAAAAACCTTAGCTTGAGTTTTCTGGTGGATATTCAAAAGGGAGGTGATATTTACTCGTGGGGAAAAGCTTACATGGGACTTTTTGGCACCAGTGCCGAAACCCTGGAAGGAAGGGCCGAGTGGGCTGCCGGAACCGGCGGTTTTATTGAAGAGGGCCGGAGCGAATCAAACGGACAGCCCAATACCATCCCAATCGAACCAACACTGAGATGGTACAATATTTACAACAAACAAATCGGAACTGAGTGGATACAGGATGCCACGAATGTTCGTCTGCGTGAGCTGGTGCTAAGTTACAACATGCCTTCCCGCTTGCTGGCGAAACTGCCCATCGACGATGTGAATTTGTCGCTGGTAGGCCGGAACCTGTTCTTTTTGTACCGTGCGATGGATCATTTCGACCCCGAATCGGGCTACAACAGCGGAAATACCGGTAATGGCATCGAACACTTGTCGTTGCCTTCCACTTCGAGCTATGGTGTAAACCTTAAAATTAATTTTTAACACATGAAAGCTATAAAAATAGGATTCTTGCTTGTTGTATTACTGGTGTTTAATACGGCCTGCGACGATGAATTCGAAAAAACAAATACCAACCCCAACGCAGTAACGAAAATCGATCCGGAGTATTTATTTGCCAACGCTTGTTTGCAGACCATGCGTGGAAATGGGAATAAATACTTACAGTTTCCTTTTGCAACGCAATATGCACACATCTACAGCGGGCAAAACAACAGCATGTTTATCGACCGGTATTACGATAACTTCACTTCACACGAGTACCGGGATGTTTTCGAAGGCTTTTATTACGGGCCAATTCGGCATGTGCAGGAAGTACTCAGGTTGACAAAACCAGGTGGCGACTACGAAAATCCGGTGCGATATGCGATGGCGCGTATAATTGCCGTAATGAATTTGGTACAGCTAAGCGATGCTTTTGGAAGTATCCCATACCGTGACGGCGGTTTAGGGCAGGAGGGGAACCTCTATCCGGAATACGATTCGGTGGAAACGATTTACAAAGATGCACTTGACGAACTTAAAAATGCAATAACAGTTCTAAACACTGCCAGTTCAGCAGATGGTTTTCCGGGAGCCGACCCGATTTTCAGCAATAACCTGGAAAATTGGAGGCGCTTTGCCAACTCCCTGCGTCTAAGGTATGCCATGCGGATTCGCTTTGTCACCGAAGAAAAAAGTTATGCGGAGAACATCATAAAAGAATGTCTTGCTGCACCTCTAATTGAAGAGAACAGCCAGAATGTGGTGAACGAGAACCAGGATTCGGATATTGGTGAATTCCAAAACCCGGTGTATAGCCATTATGATTACTGGAAATGGAAAATGAGTGCGTTTTTTGTTGACCGGCTTAAGCTGCTGAACGATCCGCGCCTCGAAGTTTTTGTAAAACCCAACACTGCAGGAGAATTTGTAGGTTTGCCAAACGGTTTAAGCAACTCTGCTTTGCCCGATTGGGATCTGAACACCGTGTCGTCGCCGGCTGATAACCTGGTAGGAAAAGCAGCTCCTTTTTATTTTATGTCGGCAGCAGAAATCTGGTTGCTGAGGGCAGAAGCGGCCCTAGCTGGTATTTCGCAGGAGAATGCAAACCAACTGTATCAAACAGGTATCCGGAAATCGCTGGAGCAATGGCAAGTGGATGAAACCATTATCGACACTTACCTGGCTGAAAATACGAATTCAACACTTAACGGAAGCACCGAACACCGGTTCGAACAAGTTTGTACCCAGGTATGGATTTCGGTTCTTCCCAATGCAATGGAAGGCTGGAATACCATTCGCCGCACCGGCTATCCGAAAATACAACAACGCGAAGCTCCCGATTTCGATCTGGGCATAACCAACGGAAATTTGCCGGTTCGCCTGCGCTATCCTTCGTCTGAAGTAAACATAAACCACTCGAACTATCTGAAAGCTCTGGAAATGCAGGGAGAAGACCTGATTACCACAAAGCTCTGGTGGGACGTTAAAAATTAGAAGACTTAACCAATAGATTCAATAAAAACTAAAGATTTAACATTATGAAAAAGATTATTTATTCCTTACTCACAATGTTTGCCGCAGTGGCGTTAATGATTTCGTGTTCCGAAGACCCGGCTCCGCCCATAGTGGAGATATTTGCCGAAGTAGATCAGAATGACTCGTACACCGTAAACTTCAATACGGTTTCGGAGAATGCCACTTCTTTTTCGTGGAATTTCGGAGACGATGAAACCGGAAGCGGAGCAACAACCAGTCATACTTATACCATGTCGGGTGACTACACCGTAACGGTTACAGCCATGGGCGACGGTGGCGAAGCTATGAACAGCAAATCGGTTACCATCGTTGCCTCAATGGAAGAATTGTTGTCAGGAGGGCCCGGGGTTAATGGTAAAACCTGGGTACTTAGCCGTACTGCCACTCCCGGAATGGACGGAGCAGGTGCTTTTGATGCTTCTTTTCCTACAGGAATTATGCCGGGGACGGATAACCTTCTTAATGAAATAGGTCTGGGTGTAGAATACGATAATGAATATACTTTTTACGCCGATGGGAAATATAAAGTAGATAATAAAAATGGAAATAACCTGGCTGGATGGGTTTATAGTGCGATGGAGTTAGGAGAAGAAAACTTCGTGACAATTACTCCTGTTGGAGTATTCTCGGTTAAAAATACTCCTTCAACAAATGCAACATGGACGTTAACTGAAAATACAAACCTCGTTGTTGATGCAGTAGACGAGCTGGGAGAGAACAGCTTCTCACCCAAGACCGTTACTTTCGAAAATGCAGATTACCTGACCTTCGCAAACGGTGGTTTTCTGGGAATTCAGGATTATGCAGTTAACGCAATCCTTCGGGATATTTCTCCCAACAGAATGGTTGTAGCTATTTATTTGCACAGTGTTATTGGGGCACCTACTAAACCATCGAACCTGATAACTCTCAGTTTCGATGCTAAGTAGCTTTATCTGACTTCGACTCTTAAAACCTGCCGGAGGACAATTTCGGCAGGTCATAACTAAATATCAACAAATTAAAAGTACATGTTTACACGATTCTCTATTATTTTATTTATCGCTTCGGTTTTGATTTCCTGTAACGATGCACCCAAAGGTGTGATTAGTAAAGGGTTTTTACAGGTAAAAGACCAGCACTTTGAAGATGCAGAAGGCAGACAAGTGTTGTTGAGCGGTATAAACTTTATCAGCAAAGACTCTGCTGAAAATTACATGCCACCTCAAAACGAAGAAACCTTCCGGCAATTTAAACACTGGGGATTTAACTGCATCCGGCTGGGAATTATCTGGGACGGGCTGGAGCCGGAACCGGGGAAATACGACGAAGCGTATCTGCGCGAAATTGATAAGCGAATAGAGTGGGCGAAGGAAAATGAAATCTACGTTTTCCTGGATATGCACCAGGACCTTTATGGGGCTAAATTCTCGGATGGAGCACCCAGCTGGGCAACACTTTGCGAAAATAACCCACACTATACCGGGGATGTATGGAGCGATTCGTACCTGATCAGTCCAGCCGTTCAAACGGCCTTCGATAATTTCTGGAATAATACGCCGGCAGCTGATGGTATTGGCTTGCAGGATCATTATGCTAACCTGTGGAAACACATTGCACAGCGCTACGCCAGCAATACTACCGTAATTGGCTACGACATAATGAACGAGCCTTTTATGGGTTCCGGGGCACAAAACGTTATGCCTTTGTTGCTGGGAGCTTATGCCCGGTTTTTGGTAGAGGAAACCGGACAGGCACCTCCTTCTGCCGAAGAGTTGGAGCGTATGTGGGGCAGTGAAGCATCGCGTTTAAAAGCGCTGGAGCTTATTTCATCCCGGGAAAAATATGCAAAGGTGGTAGATGCCGTTTACGAATTGAGTGCCGCCTTTGAGAAAAACCAGTTGCAGCCTTTTTACCAGAAAGTGGCCAATGCCATTCGGGAAGTAGACACCAACCATATTCTGATGTATAACCACAATTATTTTGTAAATACCGGTGTTTCCACTGCTTTGGAAGCTACTACCTTACCCGATGGTACACGCGACCCCAATGTGGCATACGCTGCTCACGGTTACGACTTGGTGGTAGATACCAAAGAGGTTGAAAACCCAAGTTATGAGCGGGTCGAGTTTATTTTCGACCGCATTGCTGAAAGCGGGAAACGAATGAATATGCCGGTGCTGGTGGGCGAGTGGGGCGCGCTTCATAGCAAGTCGGCCAAAATGGTGGAAACAGCCCAGCACTTGGTGAGTATGATGGAAAAACACAACTTCAGCAATACTTATTGGGCATACTACCACGACATTGGCGAGTATCCCTATTTTCAGGAGGCCATCGTGCGGCCCTATCCTCAGCAAATTGCAGGTGTTTTGGATGCGTACAATTACAACTCTGAAACCGGGGAATTTACCTGTTCCTGGAACGAAACCGGAACCGCAAAGGTACCAACCGTTATTTATGTGCCCAACCTGAAAGCTTTGTCGGAGGAGGATGTGGAAACAGAACCATCGTCGGAGCAGTTTGTGTTCGATTATTTTGAAAACTCGGATGCGGGCCGACTGATCATTTCTCCCGGAAAGGAGAAAGCCAAACGTCGGTTAAAATTTACACTGAAAACAAATACGGGGGAGGATATTTCTATCAAATAATTCCCTGCATAGAAATACGAAGAATAAATCTGTCTTTTGTTTAAGGCAGATTTATTTTTTGTACATATACAACCGGTTACTTGTTGAAAGATAATTCGGATTGACTCAATCTGGATGAATCGGTCTTCAATCTTTTTCAATCGATCATTTAGTCCTTTTTGATTGTTGGACATTGATCGTTGCCCGGTTATTTGCTTACCGACGATTCCCGGACAATCAACTCCGTGGGCAT
The DNA here is from genome assembly GCF_003576475.1 of Maribellus luteus. Classification (GTDB taxonomy): domain Bacteria; phylum Bacteroidota; class Bacteroidia; order Bacteroidales; family Prolixibacteraceae; genus Draconibacterium; species Draconibacterium luteum. Next base: position 315,010 of record NZ_QWGR01000001.1, read on the forward strand.
TGTGATCGTTTCAAAATAATCAGGAGTTTCTTTTTGATTGATCTGGCGGATAAGCAATTCAGCGGCTTTCTTTCCCATTTCAAAACCGGGTTGCTTAATGGTGCTAATGGAAGGTGTCACCACTTCGGCAAAAGGTTCATTACTAAACCCAACGATCGCCACTTCCTCCGGTACTTTTATGTTGTTTTCGCGCAAATAAATAATGGAGCTTAATGCCGTTGTGTCGTTGGCGCAAAAAACGGCATCAGGACGGATCGCTGCATTCATTAATTTGCTGATAGCTTGTGTTCCGTCTTTCCGTGTCAGGCTATTGTGCAGAATAAATGCATCATCGGGTTGAAGCCCGGCTTCCTGCAAAGCTGTTATATATCCGGCCTGCCTGTTTTGGTAAATCCTTAAATTTTGCGGACCACCAATCATGGCAATTCGTTTTCTTCCTTGTTCAATTAAATGGCGCGTGGCCAGGTATCCGCCGCGAAAATCGTCTGCAACAATTTTGTACGCATTAATTTCATCCACAACACGGTCGAAAAATACAAGCGGGATCTGTCTTTCCGAAAACAGTTTTAAATGTTCGTACGAACTTGTTCCCATGGCAATGGAAAGAATTACTCCATCAACACGGTTGGCAAACAGTGAATGAGCAATCTTACTCTCTTTTTCAAAATTATCGTTTGATTGCGATATGCTAACCGCAAAGCCCTGTTCGTAGGCAACCTCTTCAATGCCGCTAATAACCGACGAAAAGAAATGCCGGTTGATCAGCGGAACGATCACTCCGATGGTATTGGTTCGTTTGGTTCTGAAATTGGCAGCCACAACATTGGGGCGGTATCCCATTTCTGCTGCCGCCTTTTTTATTTTATTGCGGGTTGCCTGGCTGATCAGCGGATTATCATTAAGTGCTCTGGATACAGTTGATGCTGATATATTCAACGCTTTGGCAATGTCGTGAATGGTTGTTTCCGGTTGGTTGCTCATCCTTATTATTTTGGCGGTAAAGTTAAGATTATTTTTCTTCCATGCAATCGATTGCATTCTTCCGAAAATTATATATACATTTGTAGCTGATTATTTATTCCTTTTTAATTGAATGATCAGGTTTTCTTTCCTGGTCAAAAATTTAACGGCAGGAAAATAATAAAGCACAGACTTAAAAAGAAAAAATATGGCAACTATTTATGAAGCGCGTTATGCTTATCATCCCGAAGACTTTAAATCGTATGATACAGCAAGAATCCGGAAAGAATTTTTAGTGGAAAAACTGATGGAGCCGGGGAATGTTCGTTTGGTATATTCGTCCATCGAGCGTTACATTGTTGGAGGCGCAGTACCAGTGAACGAACCGCTGCCGCTGGAAACCATCGATTTGTTAAAGGCTGAATATTTCTGCGAACGAAGGGAAGTAGGCGTAATCAATGTTGCAGGACCCGGAGTAATTGTTGTCGACGGAACAGAGTACAAAATGGATTTCAAAGATGCCTTGTACATCGGAAAAGGGAGTAAAGAGGTGATCTTTAAATCGGACAGTGCCGAAAATCCGGCGCACTATTACATCAACTCGGCACCGGCACACAAAGAATTTCCAACCAAACAGGTGACTTTGGGCGAAGCCAATGTTTTGCATCTTGGTGCATTGGAAACTTCCAACGAAAGAAATATCAACCAGCTGCTCATCAATAGTGTGGTGGAAACCTGCCAGTTGCAAATGGGAATGACTGAACTCAAAACCGGAAGTGTATGGAATACCATGCCGCCGCATCAGCACAGCCGCCGGAACGAAGTTTATTTCTACTTTAACGTACCCGAAGGGCAGGCAATTTGTCATTTTATGGGGCAACCCAACGAAACACGCCACATTTGGATGCAAAACGAGCAGGCAGTGATTTCGCCCGAATGGTCGATTCACTCTGCCGCCGGAACCAGCAATTATATTTTTATCTGGGGAATGGCTGGCGAGAACCTCGATTACAGCGATATGGATGTGATTGCTCCAACCGATCTTAGGTAATTATACATTGAAAAAAGTAGCTCGTAACTCACGGCTCATAGCTCACGGCTATTCTTTTAACTTTAAACTAAATTATGATACAGGAATTATTTGATTTAAGCGGAAAGGTTGTTTTGATTACCGGAGGAACTCACGGGATTGGAATGGCCATTGGTAAAGTGCTCGGACAAGCAGGAGCAAAAGTATGTGTGAACGACATTTCGGAAGAAAAACTCGAAAGCTGCAAAGCTGAATATGCAGAAGTGGGAGTGGAGGTTTATACCCTGAAGTTTGATGTTACCAGCGAAGAGGAAGTGGATAAAGGCATTTCGAAGATCGAAGCCGAAGTGGGCTCCGTAGATATTCTGGTAAACAACGCAGGAATTATCAAACGTGTTCCAATCCTGGATATGCAGGTTTCTGATTACAAACTGGTGCTCGACATCGACCTGGTAGCCCCGCTGATTGTTTCGAAACGTGTGGCACCTAAAATGATCGAAAAACGTTCGGGGAAGATCATCAATATGTGTTCGATGATGAGTGTTTACGGGCGTAACTCGGTTTCGGCCTATGCTTCGGCAAAAGGCGGATTGAAGCTTTTAACAGCCAACATGACTTGCGAATGGGCCAAATACAACATTCAGATCAACGGAATTGGGCCTGGCTATATTGCCACTTCGCAAACCGCGCCCATCCGCGAAGGAGGGCATCCGTTTAACGACCTGGTAATGACCCGCACACCCGCCGGTCGCTGGGGAGAACCCGAAGATATTGGAAACGCTGCATTGTTTCTGGCATCAAAAGCCAGCGATTTTGTAAACGGACATGTGCTTTATGTTGATGGTGGCATTCTCGCCAACTTCGGCTATGTAAAAGGCGAAAACGATTTATAATCGTCTGGGTACAAGTATATTGTTAAAAGCCGTTTCTTCATTTTTACGTAATTTGAAGAAACGGCTTTTTCGATTGGTTTTTCCTTCTCTTTTATCTGCTCCGAATCCTTCCCTTTTTTCATTTTTTTCCTATTTTTGCACCTCATTTTCAAAAGAATTAAAAGCATGTTTGAGAATTTAAGTGACAGGCTGGAACGGTCCTTTAAAATGTTAAAGGGTGAGGGGAAGATCACCGAAATCAATGTGGCAGAAACATTGAAAGATATTCGTCGTGCCTTGCTGGATGCCGACGTCAACTTTAAAATAGCCAAGAAATTTACCGACGACGTGAAGGAAAAAGCACTCGGACAGGAGGTTCTTACCGCCGTAAAACCGGGGCAGTTGATGGTAAAAATCGTCAAAGACGAGCTGGCTTCGTTAATGGGGGGCACCTTTGCAGATATTGAATTAAAAGGAAAACCCGCTGTTATTTTGATGTCAGGTTTGCAGGGATCGGGTAAAACAACTTTCTCGGGCAAGCTGGCCAACATGCTGAAAAAGAAAAAAGGCCGCCATCCGATGTTGGTTGCAGGCGACGTTTACCGTCCGGCTGCGATCGAACAGCTAAAAGTACTCGGCGAGCAAATCGGCGTTCCGGTGTATACCGAAGAAGGCAACATGGACCCGGTGAAAATTGCCAAAGCAGCCATACAGGAAGCCAAAGCCAAAGGCTACGACGTGGTGATTGTGGATACCGCCGGTCGTTTGGCCGTTGATGAGCAGATGATGAATGAAATTGCGGCCATCAAATCAGCCATTAATCCGGACGAAATCCTTTTCGTGGTGGATTCAATGACGGGGCAGGATGCTGTAAATACCGCCAAAGAATTTAACGACCGACTCGACTTCGACGGGGTTGTTCTTACCAAACTCGATGGTGATACCCGCGGTGGTGCAGCGCTCTCGATTCGTGCAGTGGTTGAAAAACCAATCAAGTTTGTAGGAACCGGAGAGAAACTCGAAGCTTTGGATGTTTTCCACCCCGATCGTATGGCCGACCGTATCCTGGGGATGGGTGACATTGTTTCGCTGGTTGAAAAAGCACAGGAACAGTTTGACGAAGAAGAAGCACAACGTCTTCAGAAAAAACTGGCAAAAAATACTTTTAATTTTAACGACTTCCTGAAACAGATTGCCCAGATCAAGAAAATGGGCAGTTTGAAGGATGTAGTCGGAATGATCCCGGGAATGGGAAAAGCCATTAAAAACATGGACATCGACGATGATGCATTCAAACACATCGAAGCGATCATTTATTCCATGACAGCGGAAGAACGCGAGAACCCGGCAATTATCAACGGTGGGCGAAGAAAACGTATTGCCAACGGATCGGGAACCGATATTCAGGAAGTGAATCGTTTGCTGAAACAGTTTGATGAAACCCGCAAAATGATGCGGATGGTTTCGCAGGGTAAAAACGTACAGCGAATGATGGCCGGCATGCAGCAGCGTGGCCGCAGATAGAAAGTTTAGTGTAAACGATAAAAGAAAGCAAGGCTTTCGAAAAAAATCAGAAGCAATGGAATTGATCGACGGGAACAAAATTGCAGCAGAAATTAAGGCGGAGATTGCCGAAGAAGTAAAAACCATTATTGCCAATGGTGGTAAACAACCGCATTTGGCAGCGATCCTTGTGGGGCACGATGGTGGCAGCGAAACCTATGTTGCTTATAAAATAAAAGACTGCGAAGCAGTTGGGTTCAAATCTACGTTGATTCGTTACGAAGATGACGTTACCGAAGAAGAGTTGCTGGCAAAAGTAGATGAGTTGAACAGGGATGAAGACCTGGATGGCTTCATCGTGCAACTGCCTTTGCCCAAACATATTTCAGAGCAAAAAGTAATCGAAGCCATCGATCCGAAGAAGGATGTGGATGGTTTTCATCCGATCAATGTGGGCCGGATGGTGATTGGCCTGCCATCGTTTGTTTCGGCTACTCCGTATGGAATTGTGGAGCTTCTGAAACGCTATAAAATCGACACCAACGGTAAAAATTGTGTGGTTTTGGGGCGTAGTAACATTGTAGGCCGCCCAATGAGTGTTTTGATGTCGCAAAAGGCAATCAATGCCACCGTAACCGTTGCACACAGCCGCACTCAAAACCTGAAGGAAGTATGTTGTAATGCCGATATTCTTATTGTGGCAATGGGTGTTCCGGAGTTTGTGAAAGGCGATATGGTAAAAGAAGGCGCCGTTGTAATTGATGTGGGAACCACCCGCGTAAAATCGGATCAGACAAAATCGGGCTGGAAATTAAAAGGCGATGTGCTGTTTGACGAGGTAGCTCCGAAATGTTCGTACATTACCCCGGTTCCGGGTGGAGTTGGTCCAATGACCCGTACTTCGTTGTTGTTGAACACACTGCTTTCAGCTAAAAAGGAAATCTATAAATAGGTATCACTTACCGTATTCATACAAAATTCCGGAGGAACTTGCAGAAAGGGCTTCCGGAATTTTTTTATGTCTATAAGTCTAATTATTAATTGAACATAGAATCAAATTGAATGCTTGGCAGACCGGAAAGAAAGACGGAAGAGCAGTAATTTTATATGGACTGGTTATAAATAGAATAATTTGATTTTTCCGGTGTGAGGTTTCTGTTCTATTGTTAAATTTTCTAAAATATTTTTCTATTTTTGAAACTAACTAAGTCAAAAATCAAAAATTTAAAAGAATGGAAAGTGCTGGAAGTAAGGAGGGAATAAACAATTCTGGAAGTAAGTTTAAACAGGAAATTCATTCAAAAGTTATCCGAGCAGGAAAAAGAACCTATTTTTTTGACGTAAAGAGTACCCGCAGCGACGAGTTTTATTTAACCATTACTGAAAGTAAAAAACGCTTTGGCGAGAACGGAAAGTTTAGCTACGAAAAGCACAAAATCTTTTTGTACAAAGAAGATTTCGAGAAATTTATGGAAAGCTTGCAGGAAGTAGTGGATTACATTTTTGAAAAGCAACCGGAAGATGAACGGGTAAGCCGCTCAAACGACGAAGAAACCGAAGCCGAATTCGAAGAAGCCGAAATTGCCGAGGTAAAAGATTACACAAACGTAGAGTTTGAGGATATTTAAAATTGTAAGACACTAATTATTGGTTCCCACAGAGCTGTTATTCAAATACTTCCTAATCATTATTTATTTAAAGTAGCCACAAAGATCAGGGTAACTTTAATCTTTTTTTAATTGTCCTTTCTCAGTTGAAGTAGATATTCAATTTATCTTCGCGACAGTTTTATGAATTCGAATTAATGAATAAAGAAATTAATACTGATCACAAATTGTGGCAAGAGATCTGTGCCAGCAACGAAAAAGCGTTCAGTATAGTTTTCGATAAGTATTTTAACCGACTTAGTTATTTTACCCATTCCATAGTTAAAGACCATGAAGCGGTCGAAGATATTGTTTCCGATGTTTTCGTAAAGTTGTGGTTAAACAGGCATAAAATAAAACTTACGACTGGGCTAAAACCCTATCTTTTTACGGCAGCTAAAAATACAGCATTAAATTATTTACGAAGCTCAAAGATGAATCTCTGTATCGAAGATGTGCCCGAGAAGGATATGATCTCAAATGTTAGCGCCGACTCTGATTTGGTTCATAGTGAGGTGCTAAGTGAGTTTAAGGAATTGCTAAGGATGATGTCGCCCCAACAAAGTTTGGTTATTAAATTACACAAACTGGAAGGTTTAAGCCAAAAGGAAGTAGCAGATAAATTATCCATTTCATTAAAAACTGTGCAAAATCACATTTACCTGGCGATGAAATTTCTATCAGAAAAAATGGCTGCCAAACAATATGATCTCTATTTTCTTTTCGTGATACTTTTGCCGGCAATTAAGTAATTCTCTTCAACCTTAATCCCTTTTTATTATTCCCGATTATCTTGTACTCCGAGATACAAAGCTGAAACCATTTTATAGTGACTTGACTCCCGGAGGACAATGAAACGTTAATGGTCTCATGTCATGGGAAAGTTTCATTTTTATGTTGTTTAACATTTTAATCGTTTTGTAATAATTTCTGCTGGGAAAATTTTCGGTTTGCTGTGTCATACCATAAAGCATTTAAAATGAAGCGAGAAGAATTATACGAATTATTTGCAAAGAAAGAATCCGGAACAATTACAAAAGATGAATTAGACCGCCTCGAACTTATTCTAAAATCGGATCAGAACAAGGCACTTTACGATGAGTTTAAAAGGATTGTTGATCAAAAAGAAAACTATAGCAACACACCTGAATTTAATTACACCCGGACACGCGAGAAAATAATTTCCGGAATTCAAAAACAGGAGCCGGAATTTAGGATGGGAGAAGCCGACAAAAAGCGGTCGGTCAACCGATTCAGGAACGTGTATAAAGTAGCTGCCGTTGCCTTGGTATTACTAGGGATTTCAAGTGTGGTATTTTTTAATCAAAGGGCTGATCAATCTTCTGTTTCGGTGGAACTGGCCTACCTTGAATTCAGCACCAAACCCGGGGAGAATTTAAATGTTGATTTGCCCGATGGTTCTTTTATTCGGTTAAATGGCGGCTCAAGGCTTCGTTTTGAGGAGCATTTCTCGAAATCAAAAAGGGAAGTTTATTTGACGGGCGAAGCTTATTGTGAAATTGCGAAAGATACTAAACGACCATTTATTGTAAATATGGGTGATTACCAGGTAGAGGTACTGGGAACAACTTTCAATGTAGATGCCTATCCTGATGCCACTAACCTGTCGGTGGCTTTAGTGGAAGGTAAAGTTAAGGTTTGTCAGGCCAAAGGTGAAAATGTTTTTCTTGAACCGGGGAAAATGGTCGCCTTTAACCGAGAAACGCGGGAATATGTAAAAAGTGCTTTTGATTTTGATGAGCAATTGGGCTGGAAAAATAAAACCTTCAGGTTTAAGAATACGCCTCTCCCCGAAGTGTACCGGCAATTGGAATATCGGTATGGTGTAAGTTTCGAGACCGGAGAACTCGATGTTTCAGGCATCAAAATAAACGCAAGCTTTGATGACGCTTCTTTCCTGACAATTATTACGGCCATTGAGGTGGGGACTGAGTTATCATACGAGATACTTGAGGACAAAAAAATAACTGTTACAAATAATAAGAAAACTGAATTACATATGAGATAAATCCTAATCCTGACAGCATCCAAACCGGATGCAAAAAAAAGTCCCGGGAATTTGAGAAAGGATCAGTTTCTCAAATCCCACAAGGACAAATTGTACAATTAAATATTGAAGCATTAATTACACAATTCAAAATTATGAAAAAAACAATTATTGGAAAGTACTTAATTATGTCATTCTATGCCATATTACTACAATTGGTATTTGCGGGGACTGTTTTGGCCACTGCAACAGGAAGAAGCCAGAGCATCGAGCGGATGAAATTGGACCTCGAGACAAGATCGTGTACCTTAAAAGAATTCTTCGATGAGGTGGAACAAAATTCCACGTTTCGTTTCTTTTATATTGAAAAGGAAATTGACGAAAACAGCCGGGTAACGATCAATCCCGGAAAGGAGAATTTTAAAGAAACCTTGCAGGATATTGCTAACCAGCAAATGTTGCAATTCAAGGTAATCAACGAGGTAATTGTTGTTAAAGATGCGAAAGAAGAAAAGCCGGCGGTAATTGAACAAGAGGTAAAAACCATAAAAGGTAAAATAACCGATTCCTCAGGTCAGCCACTACCCGGAGCTTCTATCGTTATAAAAGGTACATCAGTAGGTGTTACCTCAGATTTTGATGGTAACTACACCATCGATGTACCTGTTGATGTCAAAGTGTTGGTTTTTTCATTTATTGGAATGAGAACGCAGGAAGTTGAGATTGGGACACAATCAAACTTGAATGTGTTGTTGGTTGAGGAGAGTTCTGAACTTGAGGAAGTTATTGTTGTTGGATATGGTACCCAGAAAAAGGTGAATTTAACTGGTGCCGTTGAAGCTGTGGGGAGCGAAGCTTTTGAAAATCGTTCAACTTCGAACACAACACAGGCCCTGCAAGGGGTTATCCCGAATCTGAATATCTCATTGGAAGACGGAAAGCCTACTCGTTCAGCTTCCTACAATGTACGCGGTAAAACATCAATTGGCCAGGGGGGAAGTGCGCTGGTTCTGATTGATGGTGTAGAGGGTAATCCTTCCTTATTGAACCCGAACGACATTGAGAGTGTCAGCGTGTTGAAGGATGCTGCTTCGGCTGCCATTTACGGAGCCAGAGGTTCGTTTGGTGTGGTGCTGATTACAACCAAAAAACCACAGAAGGGCAAGACGAAAATTAATTATACCGGCAATTATTCCATTCAATCCTTAGCACAGAAGCCTGATTTTGTTACTGATGCTGTTACCTGGGTAGAACATTTCAGAGCATCCTATTATAATCGACAGGGAACTGTGCCAACTTCAATCAACAACAACACACAAGCATACAGCGATGAGTGGCTGGAAAGGTTGAAGGCATGGAAAGCCTCGGGTGAAGGTCCGAAAACAGAAATATTGCCCAATGGAGATTATGAATACTATAGCAATACCGATTGGATGGATTTGCTTTTTAAAGATCAGACATTTACCCAGGATCATAATCTGACGATTTCCGGAGGCAACGATAAATCAGATTTTTATATTTCTGGTCGCTTATACGACTTTGGTGGCATGTATAATTTTGATCCGGATACTTATCGTTCTTATAACCTTCGGGCAAAAGGATCATTACAGGCCTATCAGTGGCTGCGTCTTTCCAATAATATGGAATATGCCAACGATTTCTATCACATGCCTTTTTCTGCATTGGGACGAAGTGCAAACATTCAGCGTTACATTGAGGTAAGTGCTTTTCCAAGCATGCCAATGTATAACCCCGACGGAACCTATACCCGAGGCGGAGCTTCAAGTCTAGGTGGCTTTGTTGACGGAAATAACTACCAGAATAACAAACGAAATCTATTCAAAAATACGGTATCTCTTAATACTAATTTTTTCGGGAATAAACTTCGTGTAAATGGAGATTTTACCTTCCGCTACGATGGTCGTGATTTCTTTTGGAAAAGGGTAAAAATTCCGTATTACCAAAATGAAAATGCTACCAGTCCAAAATATCTTGGCGATACCAATGGTATCATTTATGAGTGGATGGGGCACACACTATACAAGGCATCCAACCTTTACGCCGAATACGAAAATACCTTTGTTGACAAGCATTACGTAAAAGCAATGGCTGGATGGAACTACGAAACATCGTCATATAAAGCCAATAGTATTCAACGTAATCAGTTGCTACTTGAAAGTGCTGAAAGTGTTCAGTTGGCAACAGGTACCTCCATTACTCCGGGAGCAAGTGTTACCCGATGGAAAACTGCCGGAACATTCTTCCGGGTAAACTATGGTTACCTCGATCGTTATTTGGTGGAAGTAAACGGACGCTATGATGGTTCATCCAGGTTCCCTACTGATCAACAATGGGGTTTCTTCCCGTCCGTTTCGGGAGGATGGAGACTTTCGGAAGAACCTTTCTGGAATGTGAATGAAAGTATTTTATCGGATATCAAATTCCGTGCGTCATACGGTTCTCTGGGGAATGGAAATATTTCTCCTTACCAGTTTCTTGAGTTGTTGAGTATCGGCACTTCGGGGCGTGTACTTGACGGTGCTTTGAACAAAAAGACGAGTGCGCCATCTCCTATTCCAGATGGGCTTACATGGGAAATAGCTACAACAACCGACTTTGGTCTTGATTTGGGGATGCTGAAGGGTAAACTCCGTTTCAGCGGAGACTACTATGTCAGGAAAACAACTGATATGTATGTAGCTGGCCCAACCTTGCCCGATATTTTTGGTGCCACATCTCCAAAAGGGAATTATGCAGATATGACCACAAACGGATTCGAGATTACATTGACTTGGCAGGATAAGTTCAACCTGGCCAACAAACCTTTCAACTATCAGATACGCGGTTCTCTGTACGATTATGTATCAACAATCGACAAGTTTAACAATCCAACCAAAAAGATCACTGATTATTACGAAGGACAAACAGTTGGTGATATTTGGGGCTTCAGAACTGATGGTTTGTTCCAGGAAGATCCTGATCCGAGTGAATACATCAACACCATTTTTAATAGTTCTGCTGATGCTGTGTGGCGCGCAGGTGATCTTAAAATTAGGAACCTCGATGGCAGTGCCGATAACATGATTACACAAGGAGAGCAAACGGTTGATAATCCGGGTGACCTTACCATTATTGGTAATTCTGAGCCTCGTTATCAATACAGTTTTAATCTGAGTGCCGATTGGAACGGATTTTTCTTTTCTGCGCTTTTCTCAGGTGTAGGCAGGCAAGACTGGTATCCGGGAAGAGAGACTGCATTTTGGGGACAGTACAACCGGGGATACAATCAAATGCCTGCATGGCACCTTGGCAACTACTGGACTGAAGATAACCGTGATGCATATCTTCCAAGATATTCACAGTACAACGGAGCACTTTCCTGGGGATCGGGTCATGTACCTAACGATCGCTATCTGCAGAGGATATCTTATTTAAGGCTGAAGAACTTGCAAATTGGTTATTCTTTGCCTAAAAGCTGGATATCAAAAATCGCAATGAAAGAAGCTCGGGTTTATTTCAGTGGAGAAAATTTGGCCAGTTGGTCGCCGTTGTATAAAGTGGCCAAAAATTTTATGGATGTGTCATCTGCAACTGGCGGAACCGATTCAGATTTGAATAGCAGCTACAATCAAGGGGATGGAAACAGTTACCCGTTGCTAAAAGCAATCTCGTTTGGTGTTTCGCTTACCTACTAATTAAAAAAAACAGAAGAATATGAAAAAGTATATATTAATAATATTAGCAATCGTACTTTTTAATAGCGGTTGCGAAATGGACGAACCGGCTATTACTACAACCGATAAAGACGCCATATTCGGGTCCGAAGAAGGATTGAATGCATATTCGATGTCATTTTACGATATGTTTCCCAATGCATCTGATCAGGCAATTGTTGAACAATCATTGGTTGATTTTGGGGCTACCAGTACACTTAGTGGGTTCACTTTGCTGAATGCATACAGCGAAAATAATTCATCAGGATGGAGTTGGTCTAATTTACGTAATGTCAATTATTTTATTGAAAATTGTACCGATCCTGATATTCCGGAAAGTGTTCGGAATAACTATATTGGGCTTGCACGCTTTTTCCGTGCTTGGTTCTATTATGGTATGGTACAAAGATTTGGTGACGTCCCGTGGGTAGATCATCCGTTAAGCCCGGGAGAAGAAGATATTCTATATGCTGCCCGCGATTCACGTGAGTTGGTAATGGAAAAAGTATACGAAGATCTAATGTTTGCCGCCGAGAATATCAGCAGAACAACTGATGCCACGCAATGTACTATGATTACGAAGTGGGTTGCTTATGCATTTGCTTCACGCGTATGTCTTTTCGAAGGTACGTTCCGCAAATACCACAACCTGAATCTGACCACTTCAGCTGCAGTTTGGTTGAAAAGGGCTGAAGATGCTGCAAGTGTTGTGATGGAACAATCAGGAAAATCACTGACCAGCAATTACCGTGCTTTGTTTACCAGCGATAACCCTCCTACATCAGAAACTATGCTGGCTATTGCATCAAGTGCTTCTTTAGGTATAAAACACAACGCTAACTGGCGCTGGACTTCTGAAACTTTCGGAACGGGATTAAATATAATTCGTTCTTTTCTCTGCACTTATTTGCAATCCGACGGAACTCCTTATACCAGCCGCCCAGGATGGCAGTATGAGGATTTTTATGAAGAATTTCAGAATCGTGATTCCCGTTTAAATGCAACGCTTCGTTATCCGGGGTACAAACGTGAAGGAGTGCTGACTTTGCCGGTTTACAATGGTTATGCCCGTATAGGTTACCAGCCAATTAAACTTTGTGTCGATGCAACGATTGGCGATACTCAGAGCGAGAGTACCCACGCGATTCAACTAGTTCGCTTTGGTGAAGTATTACTTAATTATGCGGAAGCAAAAGCAGAACAAGGAACACTTTCCGATGCCGACTGGGCTGCTACCATCGGAAAACTTAGAGCACGTGCGGGTATAACAGGAGGTCTTACCCAAAAACCAACGGTGCTTGATCCATACATGCAGGAAACTTACTTTCCGAACATTACCGACCCGGTGATCATGGAGATTCGCCGTGAAAGAGCCATCGAACTAATATTTGAAGGATTCCGGTTTGATGACTTACTTCGCTGGAAAGCTGGTGATTTGTTTAAAAACAGCTGGACCGGGATGTACATTTCCGGGATTAATAAGCCGCTTGATGTAGATCATAACGGTACCGACGACGTAATTTACTATACTGACGATGCCGGACTTGAAGCTGCAATGGCTCTTTCGAATAATGCAAATCCCTATAAAGTAAAAGTGAGTACAGATCCTACTGCAAGTGTTATTCAGGTACATGCTGCCGGCGATGGCACAGGCTATTATCTTGCCTGGTTTACCAATAACGACTCAAAGAAAGTATGGGGACCCAAGCAGTATTTTTACCCTATTCCGGTAAGTGCATTAAATAAAAACCCCCAGCTTACGCAGAATGCAGGTTGGGAAAATGGTGCCACAAACGATGGGAATTAGTCCCGGAATCGTCCAAAAACGATCGTGACTTTATAAGTTTTCTCTGTGTTACTCTGTGGTCCAATAGAAGTATTGGACTACAGAGTTTCACTGAGTTGTCGCACATAAACACACAAAAAGCAAATTAAATTCACACAAAATGGGAAAAAGTGGAAAGTTAACGCGGTTTAAAATAAATCTCTTGCTCATTTTTTGTTGCATTCTGACTGTGTCTCACCAAGGCATGGCACAGTCAAATCCTTTTCGGTTAAAGATAATGAGTTTCAATGTTTGCAGGTCGGGAGAACTAACCCAGTACTCGGTTATTCCTTTTGCTGACCTGATCAGGCAATACCAGCCTGATATTATCGCGTTACAGGAGCTCGATTACATGACAAGTCGAAATACGGGGATTGATTTTACTACAAAACTGGCGGCCGAATTGGGGATGTTTCCTGTTTTCGGAAGAACAATTTATTACAAGGGCGGAGAGTACGGCTTGGCGGTGCTTTCGAAATATCCCTTTTTGCAGGTAAAAACGGAACCTCTGCCAACCCCTTCGGATAAAGAGCAAAGAGCTGTTCTGATTACTGAAGTTCGTCTTCCTACAGGTCAGAACGTACGGTTTGCCAGTACACATCTAGATCATTCCAGCGATGCGATAAGTGCAGTGATGGCCCAAGCCATGAATGATTTTCTTTTGAAAGACGATATGCCAACCATAGTTGGGGGCGATTTCAATACAAGACCCGAAGAAGGAACCATCGCTAATGGTATGCAGCAATGGAAACGGTTTTGTAACGATGATCCAACTAGCCCTGATATTCCAACGAAAAAGATTGATTACCTGTTTGGGTACCCAAAAGAAAAATGTTCAACAATTAGCTATCAGGTTATTGAGAAGACAGGAATATCGGATCATTGCCCAATTGTAGCAGAAGTTGAATTTCAATGATGGTGAAAATGAAAAAAATAAATATTCTGCTCTTGTTGTTGATCGGTTTTTGGTCTTTTATTTCTTGCGGGAAAGAGGAAGATTCTTTACCTGAACCCGATACTGGAACAAACAATAGCATTTCAATTCAGGCTTATTCGCGTTTTAATAATGAAAAGCTTTTTAAGGCGAACGATTACGCTGCGGTAATAAGTCAGATTCGCAGTAAGCAAAATTCAGTTGTCCTTCTTCATCGGGTCGATGCAACGATTAGCTCAACTGAAATAAAAAATCCAATGGTTACGATTGCTGAAGAGACCGTAAAAATACCTGTTTTCGCATGGACGCGCTATGCCGGTGCACAAATAGAAGGTTCCGGTATTCTGGTTGGGCAAACCATTACTGAAATGAAAAGCATTCCAACGAGTGATGGTTGTTGCTATGTTTCGGTTCCGTTAACGGTAACCGGTGGTACCAGCATGAACTTTTCATCAATAACTTTCGAAAATGAAACACAGCTGGCAACTGGAAATGCTGCAATAAAAGCGAATCTGGACGATAAAACAGTGTTGATTGGGTTTGCGGCAAAATCACTTCAAAACAAACTGAAAACTGAATTTTCGGGAAAAACTTATCGTTTCGAAACCATGGAAAGTTCAGGGGGAAACACTACTCAATTTTTGTTTTTACTAACCAATCCGAAATGGAAACTCGACGAGTACAAGGAAACTGCTGTCGGAACAGATGGTATATCCTGTATCGATTTAAAAATTGAAAAGTTATAATTATGAATACTAAGTTTATCTTTTTCTTTCTTGTTTACATTCAGTTCTTTCTTGTTTTACCGGAAGCAAAGGCGCAGGAAGAACAAGCACCTGTAAAACTCAAAATACTTTGTTACAATCTTCGGTTTGGAGAATTGGCATCGCTGGAAGAACTGGCTGCCTTTATCAAGGCGCAGGATCCCGATATTGTTGCCTTGCAGGAAGTGGATTGCCGAACTTACCGTGAGCGCGCACCCAAACAGCATGGTAAGGATTTTGCCACCGAACTTGGTTTTCGCACGGGCATGCTTTCGGCTTATGGCAAAACCATCGACTATGCGGGAGGATACTACGGAATTGGAATTTTATCCAAATATCCTATGGCTTCAATCGAACGCATTTTCCTGCCTAAAACCGAAAATGGTAAAGAACAACGTGCACTTCTGGTTGCTGAGGTTGAACTTCAAAAGCAGCAGTACATAACTTTTGCCTGTACGCATCTGGATTATACAAATACGCTCGAAAGGCAGGTACAGGTGGATTCACTGAACGAAGTTCTGCAAAAGAAAACCAATCCGGTAATTTTATGTGGTGACTTTAATGCACAGCCTGATTCAAAAGAGATTAAAGAAGGAATGAGAGCCTGGAAAATAGCCTCGAATTTAGAACCTACAATTCCTGCAAACGATCCAAAGAAGACCATTGACTATATTTTTTGCTATCCGAAAGATCGGTGGATTGCAACCGACGCTAAGACGCATAATGTGCAATTTTCTGATCATTTACCGATAAGTAGTACCGTGGAATTGAAGTGATAAGTGGAGTTCAATTAATTTTAAAAGAGTTTATTATGAATAATACAGGGAGAACGATTATCCTTATTTTCTGCGTTTTATTTTGCATTGCTTGCAAAACAAACGACGAAATTCGTTTTGCATTTGTAACGGATGTTCATATTGGGCGTGATAAATGTGACGAGGATCTGAAGAATACGGTAGACGATATAAATTCGATGAAAGATGTCGACTTTGTAGTTGTTACAGGGGATATTGCCAACTTTGGAGCAGACGAAGAATTACAGCAGGCAAAGTCAATTCTGGATAAGCTGAATAAGAAATGGTATATTCTTCCCGGAAATCATGATACCAAATGGAGCGAAAGCGGATGTAGCAGCTTTAAAAGGATATTCGGAACAGAACATTTTGAGTTTAAATACGGTAAATATCATTTTATTGGTTGCGGAAGTGGTCCCGAAATGCGCATGGGACCGGGAATGGTCCCGTATAGCGAAGTACTTTGGTTGGATTCGGTAATGGCAAAAACAGCCGGAGAACCAGTTATTTACTTAAACCATTATCCAATAAATGAAACATTGGCCAATTGGTATAAAATAATCGACATCCTCAAAAAAGGAAATACGCAAGCGATCTTGTGTGGACACGGACATAAAAACCAGCTACTGAATTTCGAAGGTATTCCCGGGGTTATGGGGCGTGCTAACGTCAGAGGGAAAGATGAAACAGGTGGGTACAACCTGGTAACTATAAAAAGCGATTCAATTTTTTTTGCTGAGCGGACTCCCGGAGTAGAGACGCATGAAATATGGAATCGTATAAGCCTGAAAAATCCTGTGGCGGACGATGAATCATATCCTCGTCCTTCTTATGATATAAATCAAAAATATCCCGAGGTAAAAGAACTGTGGAGCTTGCAGGATAGCAGTGATATTGTTTCAGGAATGGCAGTTACCGATAGTTTTTGTTTTTATACCAATACCCGGGGAGAAATTGTAGCATTGAATATCAACTCCGGTAATTTATTATGGAAATACCAAACAGCAGGAAAGATATTCTCAACACCGGCTTACTCAAATAAAATGCTTGTAACCGCATCTACTGACGGAAGCGTGTATTGTCTGGAAGCATCAAGCGGAAAACTGATATGGAAAGTTGTGACGTCAAAACCGATTGTAGCATCTCCTGTAATCGATGAGGAAGTGGTTTATATGGGAAGTTCTGAAGGAAAAATGTCGGCCTTATCACTTGCGGATGGAACACTGATTTGGGAGAATACGACCTTGCAGGGCTTTATTGAAACGCAGCCGCTGGTGGATGATATACATATTTATTTTGGAACCTGGGGCGGTTATTTTTATGCACTGAACAAAGTGGATGGTACAATCGATTGGCAATGGAAATCGATGAAAGGACAGCTATACTCTCCCGCGGCCTGTACTCCCGTGTCTGCTCATGGAAAAATTTTTATTGTTGATCCGGAACGCTATACAACGGCATTTGATGCTGTTTCAGGAAAGCAGATTTGGCGCTCGAACCAATATGAGGGCCGAGAGTCGATAGGGATATCGGAAGATAAATCACTTATTTATGTGAAAACCATGAGGGATTCGGTGGTCGCACTTTCAACAGCAGCAAATGAGTGTAAGCTGGAATGGGCCGTGAATTGTGAATTTGGTTTCGAACTTGATCCTGCGTCGGCTGTCGAAAAAGAGGGAGTAGTTTTTGTGCCATGCGATAATGGGTGTATTTATGCGCTCGACCGGAATAGTGGGCAAATAATTTGGATACGAAAGCTTTCCAATGCGCTGATCAACCCCATATATCCCTTGGGGAACAGTCAATTACTGGCATCTACAATGGATGGTGAAATTATCAGATTAGAATACAAATGAAAAAAAGTACTTTCATCCTCTTCTTAGTTTTTGTAATTACGGTCGTAGCAAATGCCCAGAGCGACTCACTGATCTTTGTATCGGCTAAGTGGCAAACGGAAGTTGTTCATCCGGAAGTAAAATGGATAACTTATCATTTTAACCATGGAGAATTATTCCAAAGTAATCAAAACATCAGTGTACTGGAATTACCCGCAAAACGGAAAAAGGTAAAGCTAAGTATTGCATATAGTGATTCACTGGAGTTAAGTTCGCAGCTGGCTTCAAAAAGCCATGCGATCGCCGGAATTAACGGATCCTATTTTGAAATGAGGGGAAAAGATCCGGATAATCATCCTGAATTAACAGCTGTCCCTCACACTTCTCCGGCAAATATCAATCGCAACCGTTCACAAACTTATCTGAAAATTGACGGCAAACTGATTGCTGAGAATTATGCGAAGTCATCGCATGTAAAGCGTTATCCGCGCGGAGCACTTGCTTTCGGGAAGAAGGATATTTCAATTTTTAAGGTTGATACTACCATCAGCAACTGGGAGCACAGTATCCGGGCAAAGAACATCATTACATCAGGGCCTATGCTTGTGAGTGAAGGTACTGAAAACAGTATACCTGACGATTCGTTCTGCGGTAAACGTCATCCCCGCACGGCGATTGGCGTGCGGGCCGATGGTTCTGTATTGTTTGTGGTGGTCGATGGCCGCTCAAACGATGCAAATGGAATGAATCTGAATGAAATGCAAAAGATTATGCGTTGGCTCGGCTGTGTGGATGCCTTAAACCTTGACGGCGGTGGCTCGTCAACAATGGTTATATGTGAGCAACCATTTCACGGGGTTGTCAATCACCCGTCGGATAACAAAAAGTTCGATCATGAAGGAGAAAGAGAAGTGGCTAATGCTATTTTAATTTTAGAGAAATAGTTGTCGCCGATTTTAAGGAAAACCATTCTCTTTTCAGTGTTTAATCTTTTCGGATATATTGATAAAACTTAGGCGAAGGGAGAAATTGCCAGGGAAAGCTTGACCATGCCCGGTGAGCAGAAAAAATTGTCCGGGGGAGGCTAAAAACTGTTGGTGGGGTTAAAAAATTGCCGGGGAGAGATAAACCCGGTCGGTGGCACAAAAGAAGTTCAGGGGAAGGGGTGAACCTGCTTCGGGAGCAATAGAATTAAGGCATACAGATTTGTCTTTTGCAAAAAATTGACAGACAAATTAATAGGAAATGTCAAAATAGAAATTAAAATTTGTATCGTAGACGGAATTTTACACCAACTCACTTAACTCCAGCCACCTCATTTCTTTTTCATCGAGAAGGGTTTTTATCTTGTCCAGTTCCAGCGATTTCTCGTATAGTTCATCGTGTGGAAGACTGCCCGAATTCATGGCCTCCTCCAGTTCTTCCTTTTGCTGTTCCAGTGCCGGGATGTCCTTTTCAAGCTGTTCAAATTCGCGCTTTTCGTTGAACGTAAGTTTGCGTTTGCCCTGGCCCTTTTCTTCCGTCTTTACCTTTGCCTGAACCTTTTCCTGTGCCTGATTCTGAGCCTTTGCCTTCGCCTGTTCTCTTTCCTGGTCTTCCTCTACCTTATTGCGGTAAATGGTGTAATTCCCCGGGAAATCGCTGACCGTTCCTTCGCCTTCAAAAACAAAAAGATGGTCTACGATTTTATCCATAAAAAAACGGTCGTGCGAAACTACCACTACACAACCCGCAAATGCTTTCAGGTAATCTTCGAGCACATTCAGGGTGATAATATCCAGATCGTTGGTTGGCTCGTCGAGGATCAGAAAGTTGGGGTTTTGCATCAAAACGGTACATAAATACAGCCGTCGCTGTTCGCCTCCACTCAATTTTTCAATGTAGTTGTATTGTGTTTCAGGTGGAAACAAAAAGCGGGTGAGCATTTGTGTGGCGCTCATTTTTGTACCGTCTTCAAAGTGAATGAATTCGGCAATTTTCTGAACAGCCTCAATTACCTTTTCCTTTGGATCGAAGTCAATTCCGTCCTGGCGGTAATACCCAAATTTGATGGTTGGGCCAATATCAATCGTGCCGGTATCGGGAGTGAGTGTTTGTGTCAGCAAATTCAGAAAGGTTGACTTTCCGGTACCGTTGTTGCCAATAATGCCCACTTTCTCGAAACGCTGAAACTTATAGGTAAAATCCTCGATCAGCTTTACTCCGGGAAATGACTTTGAAACATGCTCCAGTTCAACAATTTTTTTCCCCAGGCGGGCCGATTGTACGTTCATTTCCACTTTGTTGTCGCGGAAATTATGCGAGGCTTTGTCTTGCAGGTCGTAAAAAGCATTGATACGGTATTTGGCTTTGTGACTGCGGGCCTGTGGCATACGGCGCATCCATTCAATTTCGGTGCGAAGCAGGTTCTTGGCTTTGGCAACTGTGGCTTGTTGCATCTGAACCCGTTCCTCTCTTTTTTCCAGAAAATAGGAGTAGTTCCCCTGGTAGCGATAAATCTGGTTGTCTTCCATTTCGATGATCTCGTTACACACGCGGTCAAGAAAATAGCGGTCGTGCGTAACCATCAGAAGGGTCGATTTTGTTTTTTCGAGGTAGGCTTCCAGCCATTCGATCATTTCCAGATCGAGGTGGTTGGTGGGCTCATCCAGGATCAGTAGGTCGGGTTGATTGATCAGCACTTTTGCCAGTGCCAGCCGCTTTTTTTGTCCGCCTGAAAGCTGCGAAACTTTTTGTTCGAGGAAATTAACTTTCAGCTGGGTGAGTATTTGTTTTATCTCTACTTCGATGGACCACGCACCCAGTTCATCCAGTTTTGATGAAATGGCGGCAATTTCTTCCTGGTTATTTTTGGCCAGTGCCAGCTCAAAGGCTTTTATGGCATTGATTTTCTCGTTGTCGGTTTCGAAAATCTCTTCAATAACGGTATGATTGGGATTCAGAGCCGGTATCTGTTCGAAATACCCGATTCGCACATCGTTGGTAAGCGTAATCGTGCCTTCGTCGGGCGATTCTTTTCCTGCCAGAAGGTCCAGCAGTGTTGATTTTCCAGTGCCGTTTTTGGCGATAAGGGCCACCTTTTGCCCTTCAAATACGGTAAACGATATATTTTCGAAAAGCAAAAGTTCTCCCCAGCGTTTCGATAGGTTTTCTCCCTGTAAAAATGGTTTCATGAAGTGTGTTACGATTTATCGTCAATGTTTTTGGCCGAAGAATTTTCCATTGCGATTCTTTCTTTTTCGGCAAAAATAAGGTTCAGAAAGTCCGGAATGTTCTGTGCACTTTCGCTCACCGGCGAATTGGTAAGAAGTGCAATACCGATTTCTTCATCTTCGCAATAGGCCATTTCTGCCTTGTAGCCGGAAACATAACCACCGTGGTAGGCCACTTTTCGTCCTTTGTAATCGACAATTCTCCAGCCAATGGAATATTGTTTGGATTGAACTCCTTTTCCCCAACTGCGGAAATAACCACGATTCAAGGGCGATTTTACGAGTGGTGTTAATATGGTTTCGCGGACTTTGTCCGAAATAACTTTTGAGTCAGGATCGGTAAGATTTGCCAGCAACTGTCCCAGGTCGGAAATGCTTGCATTTACTCCCGCCGCAGGTGCTGTGGAATAATACCGGTCGTTTAGTTTCAAGGCCTTAAAATGGCGGTTCCCCACATTTTGATGAGGATAAGCTTTGTTCTCGTTTTCCTTAAAGGCTTCAAAACCGGTAGAGGCATCCTGCATCTGAAAAGGAACAAAAACTTTTTCACGCATGAGGTGGTCAAAACTTTGCTTGGTTTTGGCCGAAGCAACCGGGTCGTAAAGACTGTACATCACATTTTGGTAGCCATATATTTCGCCGGGTGCTGCTGTTAACGGAACTTCTGGTAAGCGTTCAATAATTTTTACAAGCGGAACATGGTCTTCCACCATTAAGTCGTAGGCATGGGGCACCAGTCCTGTGGTGTGGCTTAATAAATGCCTGACGGTAAGCTCTTGTGCACAATGCGGATCATGTAAGGAAAATCCGGGAATATAATCGGCTACTTTGTCATCGAGTTTAACCAGGTTCTCATCGTCAAGAATACCCGCTAAAACACCGGTAATGGATTTGGAGACAGAAGCCAGACGGAAAATCGTGTTTTTATCTACCGGATCTTTTGTGCCCGCTTTTCGAACACCGTAACATTTTAATAAGGCAATCCGGCCTTTGTACGTAACAACGGCGGCAGCGCCAACAGTTCCCGATTGTTTTATATTTTCAGATAGAATACTGTCGAACCGATCAAGCGTAGATTGTATTTCAACAACCGGATTATAAACGGGTTCCGGTTCTTCCAGTTCTTCTGTTTTTATATTAACGGGTTGCTTTACAAACGAATGCACCGTAAATGTTAGAATCAGAAGTACTGAAACTATTACCACGAAATAAATCTTTTTTCTAGCCATCAACACCTTTCCTTCCGAGTTTGAAACAAAAATATAACTTCTGCGACGGAATAAAAGTATTCTGATACATTTAGAATTGATTTTTTATTCACTACCGGGTTTTGATAACGATATCAAAACAAAAAAAGCCGGTCATCACCGGCTTTTTATACGTCTGTTTAATTATTTGCTTAAAACCACTTCTATAAAGGGGAGAAATGATACTTAAGAAATACACTCAATAAGACAATGTACAAGCAAAATTGTTACAGACGGAAAGAAAAAAAATTAAATTATTTTTGAAAAAACATTTTAAGAATGCGAAAAAAAGAGTTATTCGACCGTGTGATTGCCTATTTTGAGGAAACGATGCCGATTGCAGAAACCGAACTGGATTACCAAAATCCATTCGAATTGATTGTAGCAGTGATACTGTCGGCCCAGTGTACCGACAAGCGTGTGAACCAAATCACACCCGATTTACTCAAGCGTTTTCCAACTCCTTACAAAATGGCAGAGGCCGAGGTTGCCGAAGTTTTTGATTACATCAGAAGTTGTTCGTACCCCAATAACAAGGCAAAGCATTTGGTGGGAATGGCTCAGAAACTTATCGAATTGTATGATGGGGAAGTGCCAAGCGATGTGGATGATCTTCAAAAACTGCCGGGGGTAGGGCGTAAAACCGCCAACGTGATTGCTTCGGTGGTTTACAACAAACCCGCTTTGGCCGTGGATACGCATGTATTTCGGGTAGCAGCGCGAATTGGTTTAAGCACTAATGCAAAGACTCCGTTGGCTACCGAGATACAGTTGATGAAATACATTCCCGAAGAGTTGGTCCCCAAAGCGCATCACTGGCTTATCCTGCACGGGCGTTACACCTGTGTGGCCCGAAAACCAAAATGCGAAAAGTGCGGCTTAACTGAAATCTGTAAATACTATCAGAAAGAAGTAGCCGGCAAATAGCCGGACAGTTTTATTATGTGTCGAGTGTAGTACAGCGCTAGGCAGGGAGAATGAATTTGACCCTTCCTCTAATCCTTCCCTCCGAGAATCTACTGTTTATACACAAATATGAATTTTGAAAAAGCTAGAAAATAAGAAATAAATAATAAGGAATAAAGAATAAAAGAAAGTGTTGCAAACGGAATAATTTGAGCCAATATTTTTTGATTTCTTATTCTTTATTCCATGTTTCTTATTGAAAATCATTCGTATTTTCTTCAAATCCCAGCCAAAAGATGTGTATAGAGGGTAGTTCGGGAATGGACGGATGATCAGCCGGTGGTTTTACGTTCTGAATAATTTGAACTGAGAGCTGTTTCCCAAGGATGAATTGGAAGATAAATATAAAGCATTTTTACATTGCTATCCAATCGTCTTTCCCTGCAAGGTAGGGAAAGATAAGAGATAGGGTAAAGAAGAGCTAAACGCATTAAATGAAGCCTAGCCGTAAATTTACTCGTACTCCACAACTTTTAAAACTGTTCCCAAATAATTCAGCACTTTCTTTGATATTCTGAAAAATACCCGGCGAAAACGGGCTTCACCGGGTAGAACTACTTTATCTATGGAAACTTAAACCAATTGTTTGTCAGGGGTAATTAAATTCCTTTTGCCAGCAGGTAATACACTTCATTCCATTTTAGTTCTTTTTTGAGTTCCGGAACTTTTGTGTTTTTATCGATGATTACATATTCTACGTCGGCATATTCTGCAAACGTTTCAATAAAATCGGGTGTTAATGCCAGCGTGAATACCGAGTGGTGAGTGCCGCCCGCATAAATCCAGGCTGCAGCCCCGTCGGCCAGGTTCGGCGCCGGTTTCCAGAATGCGGAAGCCACCGGTAATTTGGGCATTTTTCCCAGAGGTTCAATTACCTCAAGTGTATTTGCAATCAGCCGGAAACGGTTTCCCATATCGATCATGGTAACGTTCAACGCATCGCCGGTGGCGCTTTCAAAGATCAGGCGGGCCGGCGCATCTTTGCCACCGATTCCCAAAGGTTGAACTTCCAAACGTGGTTTTTTAGCGGCTATCGTAGGGCAAATCTCCAGCATGTGGGCGCCCAACACTGCTTCGTTTGCCGAATCCATGTGGTAGGTATAGTCTTCCATAAAAGAGCTTCCGCCTTTCATTCCGGCCGACATGGTTTTTACAATGCGAAGTAAGGCCGCCTGCTTCCAGTCGCCTTCGGCACCAAAACCGTAACCGGCTTCCATTAAACGCTGAGAAGCGAGGCCGGGCAACTGGCTCAGTCCTGTCAGGTTTTCGAAGTTGGTGGTGAACGCCTTAAAATTACCATCTTTCATAAAACGTTTTAAGGCAATTTCGTAACGCGCCTGAACCCTTACATTTTCATGAAATTCTCTGCCGGGCTTGCAGTTTTCAGCCACTTCGTATTGTGCTTCGTATTCTTTGTACAGTTCGTTCACTTCAGCATCGGTAACTTGTTCGATATAAGCAACTAGATCGCCTACGCCGAAAGCACTGATTTGCCATCCGAATTTGATCTGAGCTTCCACTTTGTCGCCTTCAGTTACGGCTACTTCGCGCATGTTGTCACCAAAACGGGCCACTCTCAGCGCTTGCGAATCGGCCCAGCCAGTGGCAGTTCTGCACCACATGGCCACCTGGTCCTGAACTTTTGGATCGGCCCAGTGCCCCACCACTACTTTGCGGTTTTTGCGCATCCGGGCGTTAATAAAACCGTATTCACGCCCGCCGTGGGCACTTTGGTGCAGGTTCATATAATCCATGTCGATGTCACTCCACGGAAGATCGCGGTTGAACTGCGTATGAAGGTGCATGTATGGTTTGCTGAGTGCTTTCAGTCCTCCAATCCACATTTTGGCCGGAGAGAAAGTGTGCATCCAGGTGATGATACCAATGCAGTTTTTATCGGCACTGGCCTGTACGCAAATATCCAGAATCTCATCGGGTGTTTTCACCACCGGTTTAAAAATAACCGGAACCGGAATTTTTCCCGAGGCGTTTAAACCATCAACAATTTTTGAAGAATCTTCGTCAACTTGCTGCAATGTTTTTGGACCGTATAAATGTTGACTTCCAGTGACGAACCAAATTTCCATCTGTTTAAAATCTGCCATGTTTTATCGATTTAAGTTTGATTACGAATGTAGCAAATTTTAGATAAATGTAATAATTACACTTTTAGGAATTTGGAAAAATTTCCCTTTGTACTTGTTCATCGTGTTTTAAAATCAGGCTAATTTCCGGGCTGTATCCGAAATAATGTTCCAGGCCTCCTCAACATGCTGGAGCTCAGTGTGGGTTTGCCCGATACTCATTCGCAGAACCACCTGGTTGTTTAATTTGGTGTGGGTGAAAAATATTTTTCCCTTTTCATTGATGGTGTTCATCAACTTCATATTGAAATCGTCGCCTTTTTTATGACGGAAGCAAACCAGGTTCAGCGGTGGTTCAACAAATAATTCAAAGTCGTCTGATTCTTTGATCCATTGAGTGAATTTCTCAGACAGTTCCACATGTTTGCGAATATGGAATTGCAAACCTTCAATACCGTAATGACGGATCACAAACCATAGTTTCAGCGAACGGAAGCGGCGTCCCAGTTGAACATGCCAATCGCGGTAATCAAAAACCGCCCCCGATTCGGTGGCTTTGTTTTTCAAATATTCGGGCAGAATGGAAAAGGTGTTGATCAGTTCGTTGCGGTTGCCTACCCAAAACACATCGCAATCAAAATTGGTGAACATCCATTTGTGCGGGTTGAAAACAAAACTGTCGGCAAGTTCCACTCCATCCATAAAATGCCTGAATTCGGGGCAAAGCATGGCTGTTCCCGACATGGCACCATCAATATGAAACCAGCAGTTTTCCCTTTGGGCTATTTCCCCGATTTTCCGGAGTGGATCTATGGCGTTCGAAGAAGTTGTTCCTAGCGCACCGCAAACAAAGAAGGGGAGGAGTCCGGCCTTTTTGTCTTTTTGAATTTGCGCATCAAGAAGTTCGGGGCGCATGGCAAATTGGTCATCCACCTCAATCAAGCGAAGGTTGGCTTTGCCAATACCCGCCATTTTTATGGCTTTTTCGAGTGAAGAGTGTGTTTGTGTGGAAATATAAGCTACTTGTTTCTGGCGCACTCCTGTTTCATTTGATTCAAATTTTGTGGCGCGTTCGCGTGCTGCAATCACAGCTGTTAATGCCGATGTGGATGCAGTATCCTGAATAACGCCGCCGCCTGTTGAACCTGACATAAATTTTTCGGGCATTCCCATTGCCTGTGCCAGCCAGTCGAGCACCCGGGTTTCCACTTCGGTGGCAGCCGGGCTGGTGGCCCAGATCATTCCCTGTACGCCCAGTCCCGATGAAACCAGGTCTCCCAAAATGGACGGGAAAGAAGTGTTGGACGGAAAGTATGCATAAAAATGAGGCGATTGCCAATGCGTAATTCCGGGCATAATTTTTTCATCCAAATCCTTCATCATTGCGCTCATTGGCTCGCCATGCAAGGGTGGATTTTCCGGGAGGGAGGAAAGAATTTCTCCTGGTTTTACCTGTGAAAGAACAGGATATTTTTCAATGTTTTCGTAATAGTCGGCAATCCAGTCAATGATCTTTTTGCCTTCTTCCCGAAATTGTCCGGGAGTCATATGGAAGCTCGTTTCTTTCAAGGTTACATGTTTTTATTGATACCCGTAAAGATATCAATTAATGTGGGAACCTATTTTTGAGCTTTGCAAAATTTGAGGTGAGCTTTTTCGCCTGTATCAATAGCGGATGGTAAATTCAGAAAAAACACTTACGACCTGCATTTCTAGTTTGTGCAGGCCGGAAACATGAGAGCGTGTAGGCCCAATCCGGAGATAATCGGTAAAAGTATCGACGTCTGTTGGGTGTCCCTGCACCAGTACAAGCACCGAACCGTCGGGGGCGTTCTTCACCCATCCTTTTAGTCCAAGAATATCGGCTTGCTTTTTGGTGAAATACCGGAAGCCAACTCCCTGCACTCTTCCGTTTACTTTAATTTCGTACTGAACCATATCCGAAAGAACGGTTTTAAGCCGGAAGTTGTTGACCGTAGCTTTGTGTTTTCACGCATCAGGAGTTTTTGAAAAGCTCCACGGTTTCCGGGTTACTCAGCACCCAAATTGAATAAACACCAATCGCGGTCCCCACGGGAAAACTCACCAGGTCAAAAACCGAAAGGATTAGTGTCAGGATGCGCGCCCATTCTTTTTTCCGAAACAGGCCGATACCGGCGACAATTCCCGGCAGGCTCAATACGGTTGCAAATACGATCATTACATTGGCGATAATCGATAAAACCATTTGCGCTTCGTGTTCCCCGGTAAAATCGCCGATAAAGTGAAGCAGAGCAAATAGAACTCCTGCTACAACCAACCCGAGCAGGCGCAAGCCGATTTGCAGTGCTGCCAGTAGATTTACATGTTTTTCCATGATGTTGTTGTTTTTTGTTTCCCTAAAATTAAAAAGCCTTAAGAGAAGAATTGTTAAGTTTTAGACGAACCAGAACAATTCATCGTTAAAATAGTTATTTCGTTGGGGATTATTTTATTTCAAAAGAGTAATTTTGCATTCTAAAATCTAGGAAAGAAAATGGAAGTTTTAAAAGTTATTTTGATGGCGGTTGCATTAGTGGCAATTGGAATGCTCGGAATGGCCATTACCATGTTAGTGAAGAAGGGCGGAAAATTTCCAAATACGCACGTTAGCGGAAACAAGTACCTGAAAGAGCAAGGAGTTAGCTGTGCCCAAACACAGGACCGTCTTGCCCAGCGGGAAGCCTGGAAACAGGTTAGTTACAAGAACGCATCTTTTACACCAGATATGAAAGCCGGCAAATAACCGGCTTTTTTTGTGTCACTATTTTCGGCTTGGTTTTACCGGGCTACGTACTGTGAAAAACCTTCCGACATGTAAACCTGGTTGTTGCCCTGATCGTCGGCATAAATAAAATAGATTTCCAGCCCCGGAACTTTTCGGGCTACTTCAATTCCCGCATCCTTTCCCAAAACCATAAAAGCCGTGGCAAAAGCATCGGCTGTCATGCAATCGTTGGCCAAAACAGTGGAACTAAGTAGGCTATGCTGCACCGGATAACCCGAAGAAGGATCGATGGTGTGCGCATATTTTTTCCCGTCTTCTTCGTAAAAGTTCAGGTAGTTTCCCGAGGTGGCCAATGCATGGTCGGGTAAACGGATGGCGGCATTCAGATCGTTGCTGAATGGATTTTCCACCGGTTCGCGAATGCCAATGGTCCAGGTGCGCCCTTTGTCGTTGTTTCCTTTGGCAACCACCTCGCCACCTATGTCAACCATAAAGTTCTCACAGCCTTTCTTAGCCAGAAAATCGCCAATCAGGTCACAGGTGTAGCCTTTGGCAATGGCGCTCATATTTAGCTGAATTTCCGGAATCTCTTTCTCCACTTTCCCGTCAACAATTTTTATTTTCCGGTAGCCGGTAAACGCTTTTAGCGAATCCACTACCGTCTGTGTCATTTTTTGGCGGTTCTCGGGGCCAAATCCCCAGGCGCTGATAAGCGGGGCGGCAGTAATATCAAAAGCACCGTTGGTTATTTCGGCAATCTCCTGCGCCCGGTTAAAGCAGGTAACAAATTCAGGCTCCAGCTTAACCTCTTCGTTGCGGTTAACTTTCGAGATCGTCGATTCTTTTTCGTAATGCGAAAAGATCATTGTTAAACGCTGAAATTCCCTGTCAACTTCTTCCTGAAGATCGGAGCCGTCGGGACTTTCATATTTTATACTGTAATAGGTGCCGTAAACCATTCCGCTGTTGGCCATGTACTTGGCGGTAGGCTGGTTGCAGGCCGACATTAAAAACAATGTAGCTGCCAGAATTATAAAACGTATCTTCATTTGTCTGAATTTTATTTTCAAGGAAATCTGTTGCGAGTCAAATGCTCTTTGCAAAATTAGCATTTTCAAACAGAGCTGGTTTTACCCGGTCAATAAAATTGGAAACGGCTGCCAGTCAGCAAAAAAGTTTTTACCCCGAAATGCGGCGCGATATCTTATGAAATTGATTGTTCCGTTGGATTTAGAACTCACGCTAAAATCTTTTACCTTCACCCGGGAAAAGCTTTTACTATGACATCTCAAAGGAAAACATATAATTGGGCCGTTTTAGGCTGCGGAAAGATCGCCCGCAAATTTGTCAGCGATCTTAAACTTTTGCCCAATGCGCGGCTTTATGCGGCTGCCGCACGCGACTTATCCCGGGCACAGGAATTTGCCGGTGAACTGGGATTTGAAGTGGCTTACGGAAGCTACGAAGCTTTGGTCAGCGACCCGAAAGTAGATGTTGTTTACATTGCCACGCCGCATTCGCATCACCGCGAACATGCCTTGTTGTGTTTGAGTCACCAAAAAGCAGTATTGTGTGAGAAAGCCCTGGCCATGAATTCAAACGAAGTAAACGAAATGATGGCCTGCGCCCGCGAAAACAATACCTTTTTGATGGAAGCCTTCTGGACGATGTTTCAGCCCAGCTACCAGAAAGCCATGGAAATTCTTCGCTCGGGGGAACTGGGGAAACTAAAAATCGTTCGTTCCGACTTTGCCTTTAACGCGCCTTATCTCGAAGACAAGCGCCTCTACAACGTAAAACTGGGCGGCGGTTCGTTGCTCGACATTGGTATTTACCCGGTGTTCGCGGCACTTACTTCGCTGGGCTTGCCCGAAACGATCAAAACGTTTGCCGATTTCAGCCCGACTGGTTCCGAAGAAAGCATCAGCGTAATTTGTAAATACGCCGACGGTGCCATGGCCAACCTAACGTCGAGTTTCTCGTCATATTCGCCCACGCAAACCGAATATTTCTGCGAAAAAGGCCACATGGTGCTGACGCCGCGGTGGTTTACGCCCACACACATTACGGTGTGGAAAGAGGGGGGAGAAGTTACTACGTATCCCAACGAACACAAGCAGGGATTTGGTTACCAGTACGAAGCCGAACATGTGATGAAGTGCCTTGATCAAAACCGAATCGAAAGTCCGGTAATGAGCTGGCAAATGAGCCGCGACCTGATGAAGTTCCTCGACCGCATCCGGATCGATGCCGGAATCTTTTTTCCCGATCACGACAAGAATTTGTTTTTCTAAAGACTTCGGAGAAGAAGCGTTTAGAGTTTAGAGTTCAGAGTTTAGTGTTCAGAGTTCAGAGTTTAGTGTTCGGAGTTCAGAGTTCAGTGTTCAAAGTTCAAAGGATGACCTTGTTCTGTTGAATGCAATGCTTATTTGAATTTGTACATTCATTTATTGAACCTGCACAACCTTCATTCGAAGATGTACAATGTCTTAATGAAATTATACATTGTTCTGTTGAAGTTTTACAATGCTCATTTGAACTTGTACATTGGTTTTTTGAACGTGAACAACCTTCATTTGAAGATGTACAATGTCTTTATGAACTTGTACATTGTTCTGTTGAAGTTATACAATGCTCATTTGAATGTGCACAAAGCTTATTCGAAGTTGAACACTAGCTTAATTGAAGTTGAACATTCCCATAAGCCACGAATATCCGGCCACCGGAATGCTGAGGCTTGCGAATATTTATGTCGTCAAAAACTGATAGCTGAGACCGGAACTGTAAACTAAGTTGATAATCGCTTAGTTAGCGTATAAGCCGGTATTTCCTTTTTCCAAAAGAGGCAGAAGCTGCTCAACAATTTCCGGGTGAGTGCCTGCAATGTTTTGGGTTTCGTTTGGGTCTGTTTTATGATCGTACAGTTCGATGTCCGGCATTTGATTCCGAAAGTATTTGGTCAGCCGGTACTGTTCGGTTCGCAGGGAGATCCCATTTCGAAAATACCCGTAGGAAACATTGGTCCATGCTGTTTCCGGATCATTCAAAAGCGGAACAACACTTTTGCCGTCGGTGGGGAAAGGCATTTCAACGCCGCACAAATCCATCAGGGTAGGATAAATATCGACCGAGTTTACCACCTGTTCAATTTCAGAACCCGGTTTCATTCCCGGTGCACGGACAACAAAGGCACTTTTCAGCGCACGTTCAAAAATGGTGTGTTTTCCCCATACAAGCTGATCGCCCAAATGCCAGCCGTGGTCGCCCCAAAGAACCACAATCGTGTTTTCTGAAAGTCCGAGTTTATCCAGCTGGTCGAGTAATTTTCCAACCTGGGCATCGGTGTAACTCACACAGGCAAAATACGCATGCCGCAGTTTGCGGGCATAAGCATCTGATATTGGCCCATCGAGCGTAGCCTGTTCATCGCCCAGCAAATAGCCGTTAAACTCGCCGCTGGTGTGTAAACTGGCTTTGTTTACATTCTCCGGAATAAAGGGGTTGGGAGAAAGTGGAAGCTCTTCTTCGTTGTACAAATCCCAGTATTTTTTGGGGGCGTTAAACGGAAGGTGCGGTTTAAAAAAGCCTACGCCCAAAAAGAAAGGCTGGTCTTTGCGAGCCAACTCCTCCAGTTTTTGAAGGGCCAGTTCTGCGGTCAAGCCGTCCGGATAACCGTTGTCACCGGTATCGGCACACTCGTAAGGTTTTACCTGCCGCTTCCGGCTTTGGCGGTTGCTTCCGTCGGCATAGGCAAAAAAGGCGTTCCATCCGGTTCCCCATTTTCCGGGGTTGAATAGCATTTCATCCCAGCTGTGTGGCAATTCGTATTCGGTACCAACTGAATCTTCGTATTCATACAGCAAGCCATCCACATAATGGCTTATTTTCCCAACGCCAACCGTGTAATAACCATTCCTGCGCAGGTGGTGAATAAAAGTCTCCGGCTGTTCGGTTTCCGCTTTTCCTGAAATAAAAGTACGGGCGGCCTCGTTGCTCAAATGTTTTTTTGTTGTGGGCAACATACCGCTTAGCAGACTGTAACGCGATGCCCCGCAGGTTGGAATCTGGACAAAATGATTCATAAACAAAGCCCCGGAAGCAGCCAGTTTATCGATGTTGGGAGATTGAATGTAAGAGGCTCCGTAGCATCCCAACTCAGGCCGAAGATCGTCGACCGCAATAAAAAGAACATTGGGTTGTTGTTTGTCTTTGTTGTCAGGTTGAGAACAGGCAAAAAGCAGGGGCAGAAGAGAAAAAACGATCCATTTGTACATGATTCCTTTGGCTTAGATTTGAGTTAAGTTGATCAGCTTGATTGAAATTTCGTTTAAAACTACTTGTTTTAATTCAGCAAATAATGGTTTTTAGGAAACTTCGTAGTCTTTCATCCAATTTTTTCTATGAATAAATGCATATCCGAAATAATACCACAAAATGAATTTTTCAGATCGAAAGAACTCTCCCTCATTCCCTCTCTTCGCGAAGAGAGGGACGATTGTGTCCGTCAATTGACGGATCGCAATCAGGGTGAGTAATGTATTTTAAAATAGGATAATCTCGAGAAATATTTGATATTGTTTTGTTTGCAAACATTTGCAGGAATTAAGCAATAATTACCATTTCTGATTTTACGCTGCATATGCACATTTTTGAACGGAAATTACTCCTAAAATGAATTAAACACTGCTCCTCTTTGCTGGTCTAATTTTTATCTTTACGTGCAGTTTTCGCGTGTAATTAAACCAATAATCTGAACGAATGAAGAAAACTTTGTGGACTTTATCATTTCTGCTGGCCGTATTGATTGGCACAGCACAAAGCAAACCCAATATTTTGTGGATTACCATTGAAGATTCGTCTCCTCAGTTTTTTGGATGTTACGGAAATAAAAACGCAAAAACACCGGTGATCGATAAACTGGCTGAAGAAGGCATCCGCTTTACCAATGCATTTTCTACCGGAACGGTTTGCTCTCCAAGCCGAAATACAATTATCACAGGGGTAAGAACTTTTAAAATGGGCACCGGAAATCACCGGAGCAATTACCCCATCCCCGAATATATCAAGGGCTTTCCTTTTTACATGCAGCAGCAGGGATACTATGTTACCAACAATGCAAAAACCGACTATAACGTAGCCAACGCCAAAGCCTTTACACAGGAAGCGTGGAACGAAAGTTCGGGGAAGGCCGGCTGGTGGAACCGCCAACCCGGGCAGCCGTTTTTTGCTGTTTTCAATTTTGAAGATTCGCACCAATCGCGCACCATGACCATGCCTTACGAGTGGTACGTCAAAAATGTTTGGGAGAAGTTGTTGGAGGAAGAGCGCATTGCGGAGGACGATTTCCGGATGCCGCCCATTTACCGCGAAAGCCCGGAAATGCGGAAACATTTTGCACGTGTGTACAATTCCATTTCGCTGACCGATAAACGGATAGGCGAGTTGCTCGGCCGGCTTAGTGCCGATAACCTGCGCGACAGCACCATCATCTTTTTTTATGCCGATCATGGAGAAGGCGAGCCCCGCGGGAAAACCAACGGGATCGATTACGGCTATCGCGTGCCTTTTGTTATCTGGTTTCCCGAAATGTACCGGCATTTATCGCCCTGGGGAACAGCAGGTGCAGTAAGCAACGAACTGATTGATTTTGAAGACCTGGCTCCAACACTGGTAAGCCTGGCCGGGGGTGAGTTGCCGGAGCATTTAAAAGGCCGGGTTTTAATGGGAGAGAAGCGTTCCCAGCCTGCCGGTCATTTGCTTTTATCGGCCGACCGCTCGGATAACGGAATCGATATGGTACGCAGCATAAGCGATGGAAAGTACATGTATTCGCGCAATTACCTGCCGTTTATTCCGCAGGGAAGATACATCCGTTACATGTACATTTCTGAAATCGTTCAGCAAATGCGAAGCGATTACAGGGCTGATTTGCTCGACCCGCTGCAAAGGAGTTATTTTGAAGAAAGACCCGCTGAATATTTGTTTGACATTGAAAATGATTTGTGGGAAACTAAAAATCTGGCAAATGATCCTGACTACAAATCAGTGCTTGAAAAAATGAGAAAGCAGCTGGATGAGGAAGTTCTGAAAGCCCGGGATGTGATGTTTTTGCCCGAGTATGAAATTGGCCTGGTTTCAGAACGCGAAACTCCGTACGAATTCAGGCTGGATGCGCAGAAATATCCGTTTGCCGAAATATACAAGGCGGCCTCTCTTTCAGGAAAAAGAGGAAAAGATATGGCCGAAGAGCAGGTAAAATTGCTTCAAAACAAAAACGATGTTGTAAGATATTGGGCGGTAATGGGATTGCGGAGTCAGCCCCGGGAAGTACTTGATAATTTCCGGGAGCCGATAACGGAAAGCATGAATGATGCGTATCCTTTGGTTTCGCTGGCCTCGGCAGCCATTGCTTTTCAGTTTTGGGGAAATCAAACGGCGGAGGATATTCTTATCAAAAATTGTGAGTCGGAAAACATGGATGTAGCCTTGCTGGCGATCAACTTTTTGATGTACACGGATAACAAAGCTCCTTTTATCGAAACGATAAAAAAGGTACATGAAATGCCGGAACGAAACTACCATGTAAAAGCTGCCTGTATGGATTTTCTGGGCAGTTTAAACCTGGTCCCCAATAATTTTGAATACAGAGATTAAACGAATAAACCAATCATTATGAGATCAAAAATACTGTTACTGCTGGTTAGCCTTTGTTTTTCAGGTATCAGCCTTTGGGCGCAGGCCCAGAAGCCAAACTTTATCATTATTTTGGCAGACGACCTGGGCTTTGCTGATTTAAGTCTGAACGGAAGCAAGCAAATACCCACACCGCATATTGACCGCCTGGCAGAAAACGGCGTAAACTTTACCAACGGTTATGTTTCCGGACCGGTTTGCAGTCCGTCGCGGGCGGGTTTGCTCACCGGAAGAAACCAGGTAACCTTTGGGCACGACAATAACCTGAGCTCTGTTCAACCGGGCTTCGACGAAGAATACAACGGTCTGCCATTAAGCGAAACCACCATTGCCTCCCGTTTGAAAAAGCTTGGTTACGCAACCGGATTAATCGGGAAATGGCATTTGGGCGAATTGCCAAAATTTCATCCGCTCCAGCGTGGATTCGACGAAATATGGGGCTATACAGGTGGCGGACACGATTACTTTTCATCAAAACCGGATGGAAAAGGCTACCAGTGTCCGATTGAATGTAATTATAAAACGCCTCAGCCGATCACTTATATAACCGATGATAAAGGGGACGAATGTGTTGATTTTATTCGGCGGCATAAAGAGGAGCCTTTCTTTTTGTATGCTTCGTTTAATGCGCCGCATGCGCCTATGCAGGCTACCGAGGCCGATCTGGAGTTGTTTCAACACATTGCTGACAAAAAACGCCGTACTTATTGTGCCATGGTTCACCGGCTCGATGTAAATGTTGGACGGATAATGCAGGCGCTGGAAGAGAACGGAGTCGCTGAAAATACACTGGTGGTTTTTCTGAGTGACAATGGCGGTCCCTGCGATTCGAATGGGTCCATTAATGCCCCTTTCAACGGGCAAAAGGGGATTTTACTGGAAGGTGGAATTCACGTTCCTTTTGTAATGACTTGGAAGGGAAAACTGCCTGCGGGTTTAAGCTACGAAAACCCGGTTATTTCGCTCGATTTGGCGGCTACTTTTTTTGAACTCGCAGGTGGAGAGAAAAACCCGGATGTAAAATTCGACGGAGTTAATCTTGTGCCTTTTCTGCTGAACGAGAAGGCCGGGGAACCGCATGAGTTTTTCAACTGGCGGTTTACCATTAGCGCCGCTATCCGGCAGGGAAACTGGAAGCTGGTGCGTTTGCCCGATCGTTTGCCCATGCTTTTCGATTTATCAAAAGATATTTCTGAACAGAATGATGTCGCTCTTGATCATTTGGATGTTACAAAATCGCTTCTGAAAAAACTGGGCGACTGGGATGTATCGTTGCCGCACCCTGTATTTTTGGAAGGCCCTCAGTGGCGTGTCCGGCAATTGCACCTGTACGATAAGGAGTATCAGTTGTCGCAACCAGAATAAGATTCTAGTTTTACCTCGATTTCATCCAATATTTACCCGGAAATCTCAGGGCAATTGATGATTGTTTAATACTTTAGCATACTACAAATAAAACGACCATGTCTGTGCAGCTGGAGGCTTTCTGAAACCAGGATGAATATCAGCCGGCTGAAGAACCGTTAAAAACAAACAATTCTAAATCATATGAAAAAGATTACATTATTTTTTCTTGGAGTCATTGCCATTGCGCTGGTTTTCAGTGGATGTGCAGGGAAGTCAGGAAAAGTTGCAACCGAAGAAGCTGCAAGCGCCAAGCCGAACATTGTTGTTATTTACCTCGACGATTTGGGCTACGGCGATGTGGGGGCTTACGGGGCTACCCAAATTCAAACGCCCAATATGGACCGCCTGGCAAACGAGGGAGTACTTTTTACGGATGGACATGCGTCGTCTTCTACATGTACACCCAGTCGTTATGCCTTGCTTACGGGTGTTTACCCCTGGCGAAACAAGGATGCCAAAATTTTACCCGGAACAGCTCCGCTTATTATCGATACCGCGCAGCAAACCATTCCGAAAATGCTGAAAGAGCAGGGATATTACACAGGTGTTGTGGGTAAGTGGCATCTTGGTTTGGGAAGCGGCCATGTGGATTGGAACCAGCACGTTTCGCCCGGACCCAACGAAATCGGTTTTGATTATTCCTATATTATGGCAGCCACGCAAGACCGGGTGCCAACGGTTTATCTTGAAAATGGCCTGGTGGAAGGACTTGATCCGAATGATCCGATTGAGGTGAGTTACAGCCAGAATTTTGAAGGAGAACCAACCGGAAAAGACAACCCGGAATTATTGACGATGAGATGGGAGCACGGGCATAACAACTCAATTGTAAACGGTGTACCCCGCATTGGTTTTATGAAAGGTGGCGAAAAGGCCAAATGGAGCGATGTGGATATGGCAGATCATTTTCTTGCCAAGGCACAAGCCTATGTAAAGCAACATAAAAATGAGCCTTTCTTTTTGTATTATGCTTTGCAGCAGCCGCATGTTCCGCGTACGCCGCACCCAAGATTTGTAGGTAAAACCGATCTGGGGCCGCGCGGCGATGTTATTGTGGAAGCCGACTGGTGTATTGGTGAGTTCATAAAAACACTCGAAGAAGAAGGAATTCTGGAAAATACGTTGATTGTATTCTCGAGCGACAACGGGCCGGTACTAAACGACGGGTATTACGACGATGCCGTTGAACGGAACGGAGATCATACACCCGCCGGGCCACTCAGAGGTGGAAAATACAGTTTGTTTGAAGCCGGAACACGCGTTCCTTTCATCACCTATTGGAAAGGAAAAATCGAACCCGGAACATCGGATGCGCTGGTTTGTCAGATGGACTTGCTGGCATCGCTGGCCAGATTGGCCGGAACTACTGTTGATAACACCGACAGCGAAGAATTGCTGGATGTGCTGATGGGAACCAGCAAAGAGGGGCGCAGTTCGCTGGTTTTGGAAGCAACTTCGCGTACCGCCTATCGTGAAGGCAACTGGTTGATGATCCCTCCTTACAACGGTCCGGCTGTTATTTCGTCGGTGAACATTGAAACAGGAAATTTGCCTGAATTTCAACTCTACAATTTAAGCGACGACCTGGGACAGCAGAATAATCAGGCAACAGAAAACCCTGAAAAATTGCAGGAGATGCTGGATGCTTACAAAGCAATTATTGGCGCATCTAATCCGAAAGTGGAGGCGCTGGAATTAAAATAGGCAATTGACAGAAAGCAGAATATTTCCATATTTATAACGGAAGTATTCTGCTTTTTTTCTGAAAGTCAATTTTTAAAAATATCCAATTCTCAATTTTGAATGTAAAACATCCAACAAAATCCGGAAAATTGAATATTGCGAATTCTACATTGGATATTCTGCATAAAAAAACAAATCCCGAATAGAAGTATCCATCTTAACTTTCATTTTTGTTGGTGATTCCCCAAAATCATGATGGTTTTGTTGTTTGATTCGAGATCTCTCCAAATCACGCAAACACCCTTCTTCTTAAATTCTTACATCTCTTTTACCAATTCACGGGCGCCGGTGTGCATGGTGTTCAATTGTACCACTTCCGAAGCAATCCGTTTTGATTCAGAAATGTTTCCCAGGCCTTTTTCTGCCAGTGCCATAAGGTATTTGTTTTCCCAACTGCTGCGTTTTTGCAGGTCGTCGTCAAAAACCAACAGCAGCGGCAGTGAGGTAGCAAAATAGTCGATCTTTACTTCTTCCTGCAGTTTCTGTTCGGCGTATAATTTCATCTTTTGCAACAATTCACAGGCTTCGGTTTCCCGGCCCAGTTCTCTTAACGAAAGGGCGCTGTAATACGTGAGCTCCGAGAAAGCGCTTACCTCCATATTGATAAAGTCGCCCTCTTCGCTGGCACTTGCCTCAAAGTGCTTGCTGGCAAGCCCGTCGTTTTCCAATGTTTTGTACGCTTTGCCCAACCAGTAATTTATATGGGCAACAGCCTGTAAGGGGTGGTATTTTTCTCCCAGGTTGTCGGGGGTGTTGATGGCGCGCTGAAACCAGTCAAGTGCCTGGTCTGCCTGCTTGTTTTGAAGGGCTTCCTGCCCGAGGGCTAAGCAACTGTACGTGTATTGTTTCAGCACCTGTCCTTCGCCGCCTTCCCAGGGGTGAAAGTTGTGACTTTCAAGAAGCCGAAGCGCTTTTTTGTGCTGTCCGGTAAAATTGTACAAGGCAGCCAGTTCCACACTAAAATCGTCGCGGGAAGTTATTTTTTCCCGGAAAGGTTCCAAGTCTGCCAAACGTGTAAGCGGATCGTCGTTTTGTTTTTTTCTGAGCTGGTCGTATTCGTATTGGATGCGCATGTCTCCGGGCGAAAGCTCAATGGCTTTCCGGTACCAATGTGCAGCTTTTTCCCCTTCGGAAGAATAATTCCAACAGGCAATGCCGAGGTTGCGGTACAGGGTGGCATAGCTGCAGCCGTTGTTGGCCGCTTTTTTCCAGGTTTCAATGGCATCGGCATGGCGTTTCAGGTTGTAGTAATAATTTCCCAAACCATAAGCCGCAAGCGGATTATTCCCAGTTTTTTCCAGCGCCCATTCCAAAACCAGTTGTTCATTTATTCTTGATGGAAAGAAATAATCGTACGAAAGATTTTCTGTCTTGTTTAAAAGTTCGGTTGACTTTGAATGCTCACCGGCTTTGCTGTATAGCCAGGCCTGCATAAAATACGTGGACGGCGATACATTCATCGGGGTGGGAACTGCATATTCTGTTACTGCGTTTTGGTGATGCCATTTAATCAGGCTGATGGCCTCTGCATAAAACCCGGCATCGGCGTAATCAAAAGCCGTGTCGATGATCACCTGTGCATCGTTGCCGCCGGAGCTCAGAAAAGATTGGAAGTTTCCAGTCAATACCGATTGTTCGTAGTTGGCCCATTGGTCGAGCGCATCTTTTTTTCTTAGTTCATCGAGTGTTGCGGCGGCTTCCTGTGGTTGCCCGGCTTTTCGTTGCAGGATGGCTTTTAAAACCAGTGCTTTGTTGTTTTGCCGGTTGGTGTCAAGCGAAGCTTCGATGTGTTCCTGCGCGGTTTCAAAGTCCGATTTCCGGCAATCCAGCAATGCCAGCTGGTAATAGGCGGCCGAGCGCCACTCGTAATTCCAGGTTGATTTGTAGAAGAACGCGTAAGCTTCTTCCGTTTTTTCCTGCTTCACACAGGCAAGTCCGCAGTAATAATGTGCTTCGCCGGTTGCCGGGTTCGGATGATAGCGGGTGATGATTTTTATGGCCTTTTTCAGATGATCCTCTGCTTTAGCAAACTTCCCGATTTTGCAAGCCGAGCGCCCCAGCGCAATGTGCGACCGGTAACTGTCCGGATCGCGTTGGATCGCTTCCTCGTGGTAGGTTTCCGCTTTCCGGGTAGGATGACGGTACAGTTCAAGGTGTTCTCCGATAAGCTCCAGTTCGTTAACACTGGTAATTTCATTTGCCTGTTTGGGTTCAAAAGCCAGGTTTCGGCTTCTGGCAGCCCTTGTTTCCCGGTGATGGTACGAAATCAGTTCCTGTCCTTCGGCGGTTTCCACGCTCACCGAAAGCATGTTTTCCTGTCCGGCCGTTATTGAAATATCCGGGCCTTTCCATGTTTTTTCGGGAGATATTTCGATGTGTTCAAAAATGCTTGTTTCATTTCCGGTTTTTAGCACTACGCGCAGGTTCTCAAAACGCTTGCTGGCAGCTACTCCAAAATCCAGTTTGTTGCCTTGCCGGATTTGCAAACGCACGGCCATATCTTTATTGGCATTCTGAACCGGCCCCAGGTTTTTGTAGCTCCACCAGAACTGCGAGAATGTTTTGGTTTCGTAGGGCAGGAGGTAGGTGAAGTCGGGTTGATTGTCGGTATAAACGCCTGCCATCAGTTCAAAATAAGGGCCGTCTTCATCGGTCAGTTCGCGGTCCCAGGCTTTGCCAAAAGCCTCGTTACCCCAGGTCCACTGCTTTTTGCCGGGGGCAATGTGTCGGTTGGCCACATGCACAAAACCACCATCGGCTTTAAAATCGTAACCTCCGAAAAAATCATAACGCGTGTCGCAAACCATGTAGCTGGTTGGCACCGGAATGTCCTGGTAACGACGCAAATCGTTTTTTCCGGGGCGCCGGTGGTAAGGAACTCCGTAATAATCGTTTTCTGCCAGCGGGAAACTGCTCATCGCACGTACAGCGTGGTCGGCCACATAATCTACATCGGGCGGAAAAAAGCTTTGGTAATCATCGTGCACCCGAACGGCTACATTCGCCCACCAAAGAAACGTGTGGGTTACGGGTGTCGGGTTGTACAATCTTCCGCGCAGCTCAATCAATGAACTGTCGGGACGGAGCCGTATGCCGTGCATACCTTTCAAACGGTTCATGGGATCGTATTCCGACATCCATACGGTGCGTGCGCCATCTGCTTCCTCTTCGATGTGTACTGAAGTTGGCAGGTAGGTTCCCGGACGGTGGTGCTGGGGCCAGTTAAACTCAACGCCGCCGCTAATCCAGGGGCCGGCAAGCCCCACCAAAGCCGGTTTTATCACGTGTTGTTTGTAAAAGAAATCGTAGTTGTTGTTGGCTTTGTCCTGTGCTTCAAAAATACGTCCGCCTATTTCGGGCAACATTACCAGGCGCACAAAATCGTTTTCAAGCCTTACCGAATCGTATTTTTTATCCTTTTTCTGATCGAAAACTTTATCGATAAACGGAACCGGATATACTTTGCCTGAAGATCCCTGGTAAACCCGTTTTTCAAAAAACATCGGGTTAATCTCAGGTTTCCCCAAGCCATAAGTCGGTACTATTATTTCCTCTCGCTTACAAATTACTTGGTTGATCATTCTCTGAAAAAACTAGTTGAACATTTTTTGTATTTCTTCGGGGGCCAGTTCGCTGGCCGGTGCAAATTTCTCGCTGCTCATGTACTGCAACAGGCTGTATTTTAACTGACGGGCTTCCGGCCGGTTTTCCAGGTCGGAAGTTAAATCGATGCCCGAAACCAGCAGTTTTCCTTTTCCCACACGGGCCTCAAAAAGTAGGGCCAGTTGGCGGTTGGTCACCCAGTCGTCGATAACCCTGACGATGGGTTGCAGTGGTTGTGAAAAAGCTTCAAGCATGATTGCATTTGAATGGCTCATGGCATCCCACCACTGCCAGTTGGAGTGGTATTCGGTGGGGAATTGTTCCAGCGCCGGATGCTCAGGATCGCACAAAATCCCCAGTGTGTGCGGTTTTTGACCTCCTGTCCAGGCGGTATTCCAAAAAATACTGGAAAAGCCAATGCCAATATCTCCTCCGTATGCTGCGTTTGTGCTGCCTTTTAAGGTTGTCAGAAGTACATCCTCGCCATTCTTTAAGGCATCGATGGTTCTTTTATCAAGCGTATTAACCACCCTGATATTTTTTGAAACCGAAGGCACCTGAGCCGGATAAACCCAGCAGTCCCAGCTATTGAAAAAACCATCAATATTTACTTCGAGTGTTACTTTTCGTGGGCGGTTTT
Organism: Maribellus luteus; assembly: GCF_003576475.1. Classification (GTDB taxonomy): domain Bacteria; phylum Bacteroidota; class Bacteroidia; order Bacteroidales; family Prolixibacteraceae; genus Draconibacterium; species Draconibacterium luteum. Next base: position 357,235 of record NZ_QWGR01000001.1, read on the forward strand.
CAGCCTGAAATTCATAAACGACTTGTCCCAGTTGAAGGCCGTTGCCAATGGAAATATTCTGTTGCCCCAGTGTACCTTCGGCAATTGTTTTGTCGCCTTCCGTAAGTTTCCATGCCGGGTTGGCTGAAATGGGATTTTCGCCAAAATGAGCCACTTCGATCGCGGCAGTCAGGCTTTCGCCTTCGTTAAAAACTCGTTTCGGAAGCCTTGCCAGGGGCACGGTGGTATTGCAAAAACGCCTGTACTCTTCGGGCGAAATGTAGCCTTTTTCTTCCCAGAACGGATCGAGAACGCCCACCAGTGCAGTTCCCTGTCCGGGGAAATCGTGTAAGTCGAGCAACTGGAAACCGGCAAAGCCCGGTGTTCTCAAGGCCGCTTCAATATCGGCTTTGTAACAAAGTGCCTGCAGTTTTCCGGAGGCCAGTAAAAAGCTGTCGGCCAGTTCTTCCATGTGGTGGGCTTTCAGGCTTTCGCGGAAAAGCTCGAAATTTTTGGCTTTTAGTACGCCTGTATATTTTTCAATTTCCCGGAAGTTGGGATACACACACCACTGTCCGATTTCGTGGCTGACCACGGGGATATCGTATTGCGCTATTTTATCCGTCCAGTCGTAATTGCTTCGGGGAGGTTCGGAATTGATGATGCTGTTGAGCCCTTCGTTCCAGCGTTGAATACGCGGCTGAGGAATATTGTGGTACTGATTGACTACCAGTGCCGGCCAGCCGCCTCCGCTGGTATACACCCGGCGTGAATCTTTTTCTGCCCAATGCTTCACAAAGCCGGTGAGAAATTCTGCGTGGTGCGGGCCGCCGGGCTCGTTGCCGTATGCCATCATTACAAACGACGGATGGTTGCCATACGCGTCCACAATTCGTTCGCTTTCGTCCATAATGTACTGATCGATGGGCAGGCCGCTGCCCAGTTGCGTACTGACATTGGCCCACGACGAACACTCCACCTGCAGATAAATACCCATTTCGTCGGCTGCCTTAAAAGCGGCTTCGGGCGGGCACCACGAGTGAAAACGGACATGGTTGAGCCCATGTGCTTTAACCGCGGAGTATATTTTTTCCCAGTATTCTGTTCCGGTTGGAGGATAGCCGGTTAGCGGGAAAATGGCACATTCGAGTGTTCCGCGCAAAAAAACGGGGCGGCCGTTGTTGGTAAAACGTGTGCCTTCCGGTTTGAATTCGCGCAAGCCAAAATCGATCGTTTTATGATCGGTCTCCTTTCCTGCTTTTAGCTGTAAAATCAGTTCATAAACGTTGGGGTTGAACTCGTCCCAAAGCAGGGCATCTTTTCCCAGTGGATAGCTCATGGTGAGCTTGTTTGTTCCGGGGGTAAGCTGGTAGTTTTCTGATTTTTTGCTGACCGAAGCACCTGTATTTTTAAGCACTGCACCTGCGCTGAGGTTTGCAGTCTGAGGTTCTTTCAATGTATTGACGACGGTAGCTTTGATGTGAAGCAGTTTGTTTTCCACATCAGGAAATACAGCCACATTGTCAAAAAATATTTTGCCGCTGGCATTGAGCGAAAGATCGCCAACAATGCCGTTCCAATTGGATTGGGTGTGGTCGGTAATGCTGTGTGAATCGATGCCCGGATCAACCTCTTTTACACGATTGTCGATGCGGATGGCCAGCGTATTTTCGCCGGCTTTCAGAAAGGACGTGACATTGAAAACATGAGGCACTGCCAGGCTGTTTTGAGTTCCAACATGTTCTCCGTTTATCCACACATCCGATTCCCAGTGAGGACGTTCGAGGTTGAGTTTTACGTGTTGTTGCTCCCAGTCTTCCGGAATAACAATTGTTTTTCGGTACCATGCTGCGCCGGTGTATTTTTTCTCGGGCTGAAGCCAGTACGGAATGCGGACATTTTCAGCACTGGTATAAGGCGCATAATTCTCGTCATTGAACCAGAAGTGGTTTTTTAAAGTGCCTGTCCATTGTGTTTCAAAGGTGATGTTATCGCCTTTGCCGTTTTCTACCATTGATCTCGGTAAGTGCACACTTTCCGGCAAATCGGTAGTGTACCATTTCTCATTGATTCCCTGGTCATCGGGATCGGTCCGGAACTGCCATTCGCCCGAAAGGTCGATGGTGGAAGCAGAACGTTGGGAGCAGCCGGTAAAGCTGGCCAGTATGATAAGAGTATAAAAGAATAAAGTTTTCATTTTTCCAGTTCTTATTGATTTTCAGAAGGAGTAATTCGTGCTACCCAGCCACCGCCTGAACACATTTCGATGGTAATTGGCGTGCCTGCTGTTATGTCTTTTAGGATCAGCTGGTAGTCTTCTGCGCGGGTATTGGCATTTAGTCCATCCTGCACAGCTTCGAGCAGGTATTTCCCGGGCGCCAGAAAGTCGGTGTTTATGGTAAGCGTGCGTTCGTCCCAATTGGTGATGGCCCCGATGTACCAGTCGTTACCAGAACGTCTTGCCAACGCGGTGTAGTTGGCCATCTTGCCGTCGAGAAGCCTGGTTTCGTCCCATTCCACCGGAATTTGCGACAGAAACTGCGTACATTCTTTTTCCCGGTAGTAGTCTGAGGGCGAATCGGGTAACATGGTCATGGGGCTGCTGAGTATCACAAACAAAGCCATGGCATGTGCTCTTGTTCCTTGTCCCATCGGGTAATCGCCCAGTGCTTTGAAGTTGTTTTTGGTTGAATTTCGCAGGGTTGCCGGAATGTAATCCATGGGGCCGGTAAACATTCGGATATACGGCAGAATGTTGTGGTGCTCGGGCGAATCCTCGGTTGTCCAGCCGTTGTATTCAAACTCGATTAGCCCTTCGCGGGTTAGCACGTTCGGATATTTCCGGCGTAATCCGCATGGTTTGTAGGCTCCGTGAAAATCGACCACCATCTTTTTTTCAGCCGCTTTCTGGGCAACTGCCTCGTAAAATTCCACCATTTCCTGGTCGTCGCGGTTCATGAAATCCATTTTTATTCCGCGTATTCCCCAACTTTCAAACAGGTCGAAAGCTTCGTCCCATTGTTTTTCGAGGGTTTTCCAGATTACCCACAGCATAACGTCAACACCTTTCGTGCGGGCATATTCGGTTACTTCGGCCATATCCAGTCCGGGTACTGCCGCCAGTAAATTGTCTTGCGGGCTCCAGCCATCGTCAAAAAGAAAATACCTGAAACCGTGTTCTGCACAGAAATCAATAAAATATTTGGCTGTTTCGGTATTGATTCCCGCTTTAAAGTCAACTCCGTAGATATTGTTTTTTGCCCACCAGTCGAACATTACAACGCCGGGTTTTATCCACGACGTATCTTGAAGCGCATTGGGCGACGAAAGCAGGTAAACCATGTTGTTGTCGATCAGGCCGGCTTCATGGTCAGCCACGGCAAAAATACGCCAGGGGTAGCTTCTGTTTCCGGCTACTTTCCCGATGTAATCGAAGGTTTCGGTAATTTGTCCGTGCACATACACACTGCCGGTGGTCCTATAATTTTTCGGATAAGGCGGATGGGTGCTGTTTAGCTGCGCTCCGCCTGTACCTTTTAGCCACAAGCCCGGGTAATTGTACAGATCGGCTTCGGTTACGAGCACAAAGGTTCCGTTTTGCTTTTCGGCCAGCAAGGGCAAATGGCACAGTTGTTCGTTTTCGATTGCTGAAACAGCTCGGTGCTCGTAAGGCGTTTCGTACGAGGAGTTAAACGAGCCCGACGCCTGAAAGCGGATCGAGTCTTTTTCATCCAAAACAAGCGACAGGTTTTCGCTGTAAACGGTTAAGCTGTCTTTTGTGGAAGTAAAAAAACGATAGGCAAGTCCTTCGTCAAACAAACGAAAAGTGATTCCGCTTTTGTTTTTGGATCTAAATTCGAGCTCGTTGTATGTGTTTTGAATAGTGGCAGCTTTTTCGCGGATAAACGGTTGTATGGTTTCATCAACCGATCTACGGGTAGTTTTTAAGCCTTTAAATTCCGGGGTGCTTAGCAGATCTTTGTCGGTTTCCATCGAAAGATTTTCGAGTGTAAGAAGGTTGTTCCCATTTTCGCTCAGAAGTACCGAGATACTTTCAGCGACAGAGATTTTGGCTTGTAACTTTCCGTTGGGCGATTGCAATGCATACTCATTGGCAAAAGCGAAGGAAATGAGGAAAATACAGGTGATAAGCAAAACTGTTTTTTTCATGCCGGCTTTTATTTTAGGATGTTTTTTTCAATTTCTTCGAGGCTTTTCCCTTTGGTTTCGGGGAGTTTCTTCAGGATAAACAGGAATCCGGCAACGCTGATACCGGCATAAAGCCAGAAGGTTCCCGAGGCATGCAGCGCCTTGTTCAGGATGGGGAAGGTGTAGGTGAGGATAAAAGAGGCTATCCACAGCGAGGTGGTGGCGATGGCCATGGCGGCTCCGCGCACGCGGTTCGGAAAGATTTCGGAGAGCACTACCCAGGTAACCGGAGCCAAAGTAAGCGCATAAACTGCGATGGCTAAAACCACGAGGATTAAAATCAGCAGGCCCTGAACTTCCCAAAAATAGCTGCCTCCCAGAAAAAGGTAAATCACCGCCAGCCCCAACGACCCGAGCAACATCAGTTTTCGGCGGCCCCAGCTGTCGATCATTCGCATGGCCACCAGTGTAAACACGAGGTTCACAGAACCGGTGATGACAATGTTCAGCAGCATGTCGGAAACCGAATACCCGGCTGAGGTAAACACTTCTTCAGCATAATTAAAAATGACGTTGATGCCGCACCACTGCTGAAAAACCGCCAGTACGATACCGATCAGCAAAAGGGGCCTGATTCTTTTTCCCTTGAGGGTTTTCCAGTCGATTTTCCGGGAAGCGTCTTTCAGGGTTTCGGCAATATCTTTTTCAACGGCTTGGGCATACACGGCGCCTCCGATTTTCTCAAGAATCTTTTGAGAAGCTTCATTTTTACCTGATTTGGCCAGGAAACGCGGGCTTTCAGGAATTAAAAAAGCGAGAATGAAAAAGGCCGCAGCAGGCACGGTTTCGGCCCAGAACATCCAGCGCCAGCCCGTTTGTCCGTTCCACGACTGGGCAATAAATTCATCGCTGGCACCGGTCGGTACCTTTTGGGCGATGAGGTAATTGATGATTTGGGCGGCCAGAATCCCGATTACGATGGTAAGTTGGTTGACTGCCACCAGCCGGCCACGCATGGGAGCGGGAGAAATTTCAGCAATGTACATGGGCGAAATGGCGGAAGCAATGCCGATTCCCAAACCTCCCAGCACACGAAAAACTATAAAGGGTGCAAATTGGTTAACGGCACCTGTTCCAAGGGCCGAAACGGTAAACAGCAGGGCGGCAAAAATAAGCGGCAGCTTACGCCCGAAACGGTCGGCCAGCCAGCCGGATAAGGAAGCACCGAACAGACAACCGATCAAGGCACTGCTCATGGCCCAGCCTTGCAGGTTAGCCGATTGCGTGATGTCGAAAAAGCGCTCGTAAAAAGGTTTGGCACCACCAATTACCACCCAGTCGTACCCAAACAGCAGGCCGCCCATGGCCGATACCAGGGTAATCCCCAGGATAAATTTTTTATTGAATTTTTGATCGTTCATCATTGGTTTACTGTTTTGCCGGTTCTATTCTTTTAATAATACAACTTTTGAAATCATCAGGTTGGGACCGCTTAGTACTTTGGTTTTTAGTCTGAGTTTACCATCGTTACTGTCTTCGCGCATCACATGAAATTTTACCCATTGACCTTCGCCGGTGTGGTTTTCGAGTTTGGTTTTGCGGCCTTCGAATTCAAGCAGGCCGGTGCGCCCGTTTTGGTTCCAGTCGCTGAAATGAACCAGCAAGGTTCCCAAAATTCCGTCGGGACACTGGATGTTTAGTTCCATTTCTTTCCCGTGCCAGGCCGAAACATGATCATCTTTCCATACTCCGTCGGCTTTTACCGAATAGCTGACATTTTTTGCAACGATAACATGGTCGAGTTCTTTTTTCCAGGGGAGATTTTCATTGTTAGCCGATAGCCTGGCTGCTGCATCCAGATAAAACAGGGCACTTTCAAAGTCGTCCGGAACATCTAATTTTTCGGCTTTGGGAATAAGCGGAAACAGCTTTTTCAGCCAGGTTTCGCTTACAGGTTCTGCGGGTTGAAAATCCTCAGAGTTCATGTATTTCAGCAAACTGAACCGGAGTTGACGGGCAACCGGTAAATCCGCATCGAGATTATATCCGCAAACCAGCAGCTTTCCATTGCCAACTTTTAATTCGAAAACCGAACCCACCTTGTTATTGCGGTGAAAATCGTCTACAGGCTGGGCCAGCGGATGGTAAGAGGCAGGCAGGTCGTTTAGTATAAAGCCTTTGGCATTTTGGCTGATGGTTTCCCATTGCCAGTCGGAATGATAGGAGCTTGGAAATTCGGTAAAGGCCGGATGGTAGTTGTCGACCAACAGGCCAATGTTGGTTTTTCCCTGGCCGGGAAAAAAGGTAAGCGACCAGTACAGCGGATAAAAATGTGCGCTTACCGCGTTCTCTTCTGTTCCCAGTTCGTTGGCATTCAGCAGTACTTTTCCGCCGTTGCGAAGTTGTTGAAAGGCCACGCTGTCCAGCTCCGAACAGACATAAATGTCGTCACCGTTGTTAACAGCCGGGAGCTTTTCGGGATACACCCAAATGTTCCAGGAATTTTCGAAGCCCGTGTTTTCAACCTTGATGCTTATCTGCAACTCCTCTGCTTTTTCAAACCGGTTTAGGTTGAAAGAGATATTTCCCAGTTCGCTAAGCGAACCTTGTTGGAAATTGCCGGGCAGAAAAGTGCCACCGGCGAGTTTATTCCCTGATTTGCTGGTGATCTGCCACTGGCATTTCTCGCGAAGGTCAGCATTTCCGTAATGCGCCAGCTGGGCTTGAGCCGTAAATGTTTCGTTGCTTTGCCAAACCATTTTTTCCATCCTCAGGAGCGGGACTGTTGTATTAAAATGCTGTCTGAATTTTTCAGGAGTTGTAATGCCTTTGCTGTCCCAGAAACAATCAAGCCAGCCGATAAGCGCCTCGCCCTGCCCCTGGTAATCCTGAATGCTGAGCAACTGTACACCGGCGCATTTTTCGGTACGCAGAAACGACTCGGTTTCGTATTTGTACATGATTTGGTTGAGTGCGCCCGATGCCTGCACCAGCTTTTCGTTTTGCCCGGCAATCCCGTTTTCTTCGGCCTGTTTTTTCATCTCGGCAAGGTTTCGGGCTTTTAAAGTACCGGTGTATTTGTCGATTTCTGTCCAGCGCGGGTAAACCGGCCATTGCCCGATTTCGTGCGCAATTACGGGAATGTCGAGTTTGCCGTAGTTTTCATTGAAGTCCCAGTTGGTGCGGGGCCCGTTTAGGCCGCGGGTACGCCCAACTCCCGGAATATTGTGGGTGGCGTTAAAATCGTCTACTTCGGTAATCTGCCGGGCGGTTGAGACCGAATACAAGCGCCGCGGGTCTTTTGCTTTCAGGTCGGCCACCCACTTTTTCATTGCATCGAAATCGGAGTTTCCCAGTTCATTTCCGATGCAAAACAGGGTGAATGAAGGATGATTTCCATAAAAATCAACCACGCGGTTCATTTCCTTTACCACAAAACTGTCGCGCGAAGCATTGTGCCCCAGGCCTTTGGGAAAGCCTTTGGTGTTCATTTCGGGCCGCCCTCTTTCGATGTTGTCCACACTCATCCACCAATCGATCCAGATCGATGCCTCGGCCTGCATGTAAATTCCCACACGGTTGGCAGCTTTAAAAGCAGCTTCGGGCGGGCACCACGAGTGAAAGCGAACGTGGTTCAAACCATAGTCTTTGTAGATGCGGAAAATACGTTCCCACTCTTCCACCTTGCACGAAGGATAACCGGTTAGCGGAAAATGAACACAGTCGAGGTTACCACGCAGAAAAACGGGATCTCCGTTAATCAGTATTTTGTGTTTGCCGGCGGTAACTTCATAAAAACCAAATTCTGTACTGTAATTATCCGAATTTTTGCCGCTGTTTAAGGCTACCTCCAGCTGGTAAACTTCAGGGGTAAATTCGCTCCATTTTTTTAGTTTTCCCTGAACCGGTATCTGGATTATAAACTGTTGCTGTCCTTTTTTCGGACGGAAAATTTCTTCGCCTTCCAATACATTCACTTTTTCTGAAACCGGGCTAATGGCATATTTCAGGGCAAGCGGTTTTTGCGACGGAGTATTGAGCGTAACTTCCACTTTTAATATGTCTTCTTCAATATCCGGAAAAGTGCGGACTGCGCTGATATGAACCGGATCAACCGCCTTCATTTCCATGCGGCCAACAATGCCGTTCCAGATACTTTGCGTGTATTCTCCGTAGGCATGGCCTTTGTCGCCAATGTTGTGAATCATTTCATTGTCAACCACAATGGTAAGCTGATGACTGCCAGGCGATAATTTTCCAAGATGATGAACATGTGGCGTTCCCAGTGCATCGTCGGTGCTTCGTTCTTCGCCGTCGATCAACACCCGGGACTCCCAAAGTACGCGCTCCAAAAACAATTCAATATCCTTGTTTTTCCACGACGCAGGTACCTGTATCTCTTTTGTGTACCAGGCTTTGCCGATGTATTTGTAAGAGGGAGTGAGTATCCCGAAATCGGAGGAGTCGGTTTTAAAGCCATAGCCAAATTGGGCAAGTGATGCAGGGAGTGTTATGCTTCCTTCGGTTTTGCATTCACCGTTGGCTTTTTTTACCCATTCGTTCTCCGGATCGAGCTTTACCTGCCATTCTCCGGAAAGATCGGTCGGCTGGCTTTGGGCATAACCCGAACAGTGTAGCAAGAGTGCAATCACTATTAATTTTACTTTTGAAAGAGGCTTCCGAAGGTTTGAAAAAAATGAAATTCGCTTGGTCTTCATTTGAAATGTTCGTGTTTTTATTGTCGGTTGATTCCTTAAATATCAGTTTATTCAGGTAATTAAATTAGTATTTTCCAATGTTTTCACTGCACCAGTTTGTATAGGCGTTTTGAAGTTCCTGTACTTTTTCGGGCATTTGTTCTGCCAGGTTTATCCGCTCTCCGGGATCATTTTCAAGGTTAAAAAGTTTCAGGCTTAAGTCGTTGGAAATGGGTTTGATGTAATAGTTGGAAGGACGTCCTTTTCCCCACGATTCGTTGGTGTTGGTCAGTTTCCAGGGGCCTGAGCGCACGGCCCAGGTGTTTCCCCATTTCCAAACCAGCAAACGATCTGAACCGGAGGCGTCAGCGAGCAGATTTTTGCCGTCAATGGTTCCGTCAGTTAGGGTAACTCCGGCAGCTTCCGCAATTGTTGGAAGGATGTCGACTGCCGAAACATAGCCGGTATTTGTGCTGCCGGCTTTTACTTTGGCGGGCCACGAAATGGCCATCGGGACACGTATACCGCCTTCCCACAACGAGTATTTTCCTGCCGAAAGCGGGGCATTCAGTGCACCGGTTATGGGCGAGCCGCCATTATCCGAAATATAAACGATCAGCGTGTTTTTGTCCAGCCCTTCCTTTTTCAGTGCATCCAGTATACGGCCAATGTTGTCGTCAAGGCAATTCAGGTTGGCGAGGTAGTATTTGCGCATATCCTCGTCTTGAATTGCGCCCAGCCGGGTGTATTTTTCGTAATAAGCAGAATACGAGCCCGGAGGTTGGTTGCCAAACGTTTCCATGCTGTCAGGATCGTAGTTGTGAATAGGTTTTACCTGGTATTTGTCGAGGTACTTTTGCGGAACCTCGTGAATAACGTGGTGGACCGAATTGTAGGCCAGTGTCAGAAAAAATGGCTGGTCCCGCTTGGTTTTCACATACTGAATGGCTTCATCGGTGAAGATATCGGTGAGGTAACCTTTCGGATAGCTTTTGTACGTGTTGTTGTGCATCAGTGGCCCCAGGTGGGCGCTGGTTCCGTTGGGATCGGGAGTTCGTTGGGCTATTTCCTCTGAGTTCAGCCAGTAATCGTGGGCGTGAGCGCTAAAACCCAAGAACTCGTCGTAACCGTGGTTGAGTGGGTATTCGCGCACATCGAACCTGTGGTAATTGGTGCCAAAATCGCTTTTGCCAATCCGGGCCGTTGTGTAACCGGCTTCTTTCAGGTATTCGGCAATGGTTTTTACCGTGTCGGGCAAACCCGGCCCCCAGCTGGCTTTTTCGTCCCATCTGAACTGGTATTTCCCCGTATTTAAACCGGCTCTCGACGGACTGCAAACGGGAGCAGTGGTGTAAGCCTGCGGAAATATCATGCCGCTTTCGGCCAATCGTTCCAGGTTGGGGGTTGAAACTTCAGGCGAATGGTTCTGGAAAGGCGAAAAGTCGGCATAACCCTGGTCGTCGGAAACGATCAGAAGAACGTTGGGACGTTGCTCGTTTGACTGATTCTTTTGGGCGGAGCACCCGAAGAGAATAGCAATTGCAACTGACAGTATTGCATATTTTATTGACTGATTCATAAGATTAATTTTTTCTGGTCAAACGTATCGTTTCGCCTTCTTTTGTGTCAACTTTGATCGTGTTGTTTTCGAATGAATAGTCAGTAGAGGCACTGAACTCATCATCTCCAAAGGGATTTTTAAGTAACAAGTTACCGCCTTTTTCTGCTACAATTGTTACCTGCTGCGTTTTGCCGTCTTTCATTTGAGCCGATACAAGGAAAGCTCCGTTGGCTCTGAGTTTGTCGAAGCCAGCGTTTTTCCAGTCGGCAGGCAGGGCGGGAAATACCGCTATTTTTCCGGTGTGGCTTTGCAGTAACATTTCCTGGATGGCGGAGGCAAAAGCAAAATTTCCTTCGAGCGTAAACGGCCGGTAGGTGAGATTGGAATGCCCGGCTTTGCACTGGTCGCCATTCAGGTGAAATGAATTTTTAGAACAGAAACATTCAGCAAAAATCCGAAGGGCGTCGGCAGCTTTTTCTCCGTCAAAAGCCCGTGCATACAAATTCCCGAGCCAGCTAAAGGAGTAGCCAGTCCACTGAGAAGAGCCATTGGCTTCGAGGTTTTTTAAGGTATTCTTGATTAATGTCCGGTCGTTTTCGCTGTTTGAGAAGTCAACCAATCCCAGCGGATGAAAAGCCAGCAGATGCGAAAAATGCCTGTGCGATTGGTTGTACGGAAAGCCGGGAGCAAACATAAATCCACTTTCCGGATCGGTGGCATAATCGGGCCACTTTTTCAGTTCATCTCCCCATTTTTGTGCTTCGTCGTTGAGCCCAAGTTCCTGGGCACATTCCTGTGCTTTTTCAAAGGTCCAGCGAATCAGTGCGAGGTCAAAATTTGTGGTTTCAGCAAACCATGCTTTGGCTGAGTTATTGTAAATCTCGGGACTGGAGCTCATTTTCAGCTTTTTCATTCCCGATTCGGTAGTCACCGAAACCTGTTCAAAAAACAAGGCGACTTCTTTTAGCCAAGGATAGGTTCTGGTTGCCAAAAAGTCCCGATCCATGCTGTAGCGCCAGTGCTGGTAAAAATTATGCCCGAGCCAGGCAGCAACGGTTTGTCCCATCGAATACTGGATCCAGCCACCCATGGGTTCTCCATCGAGCGTTGTAACTCCCGGAACGTTCAATCCATCGACTTCAAAATAATCGCGGGTGTATTTTTTAAAAGCCGGGCGGTTGTTCCACAGCCAGTCAACAAATCCGTTTTCAAGCTGGAGGTGGTTTCCCGCATACGAAGGCCAGTAGCTTAGTTGCGTATTCAGGTCGTGGTGGAAATCACCTTTCCACGGTGGTATCTGGCCGTTGTCGGCAGTCCAGACCGCTTGCAATGAAATAGGAGGGGTGTTGGCACGGGCCGCCGCCCCAAATTTGTACATTTCCAGGTAGTACTGTTTCTGCAGAAGAGTGTCCGGAATGCTTGCCGAAGATGCACTCCAGTAGTTTTTCCACCAGTTTTTATGGGTTTCAAATGCTTTGTTGTAGCCGTTTAATTGTTCGGCGGAAGCTACCTCGGAAGCAGAAATGCCCGCTGTCTTGTTTTTCGACGAGGAAACAGACCAGCAGCCTTCCATTTTGTTTTTCCCGGTTTGCCATTGAACGTGTACTTCGTAGGTGAAGTTGTTCCAACCCTCCTGGGTATAGGTAATGTTGTTTGTTTCCTTTTGGATGGTTCCCGGCGGGTATCCCAATTTGCTTAGCGATTGGTTGCTTTGCTGTTGTTCCCTTTCTCCCTGGTAGTCGGGGGCGATCAGCTCTGTCTCCAGGCCTTCGGGAACATTTTCAAAACGATACCAGCCAATGGGTTTGTCGGCATGAATAAATGCGGTGAATCTTGCACCGTTTTCCCATTCAACAATGCTGCTGGCGGTGGATAAATCGAGTGTTGCCTGTTTTACTTTTCCCAGTTTGCTGATGTCGATTTCCAATGCCGCCGCCGGAATTTTTGTAGGGGCCGCATAGTTATTCGACGGACGATCGAATTCCTGAAGAACGGTTTGGTAGTTGTCCGATTTCCAGTAGTTGTAAACATCATTGAATTTCCAGTTGTCAAAATCAATGTTTTCCTTGGGGCGAAGATCCCAAAGGTCGGCCCTGTCGAGCGACATGCGAAGTTTGCCTTCTTTTTCCCAGATCAGGCAACCCAGCATTCCGTTGCCCAAAGGAAGGGCTTCATCCCATTTTTGGGCTAATTCGTTAAACACCAGGTTTTGTTGTGCGGAAGGTTCGGTCTGTACATTTTTGCTGCACGATAAGGCCGCTAAAAATGCAATAAGCAAAAGCAGGCTGGTTTTATTCATTCGTTTAGTATTTTATCATTGCAGGTTCGTGATTCCTGAAATCATGCACGTTTTATTTGCTCACTTTTCGGTGTTGAGATACTTCCAAAAGTGACGGATAATCAACTTGTCGAAAGTAGTGATCTGCTGCATTTTCTTCAATGGATAATTTTATTATTTCATGTAGAATCCGATTATTGTAATATTTGAGGGCATTTTTTCTGAATTGATTTATATTGCAGATTTAGATTGCTTTCATAAGGTAAATAATGGCACTTGAATGAAGTGTTAGATTCAATTGATGGATGATTCGGTTTAGTTTTAGTCGCACTAAAAGTTATGGAAAATGACTCACGGTAAATTTGAAACAAGTCCTAAGATGGGCAAAGAAGACCGGTTTTTTGGCGACCGGAGTGTGGTATTGTCAAAAAATCAGCTCGAATATGTGAAAAGAAATGCCAGACTTGGCCAGCTGTATTTCAGTGATATTGGTTTTTATCCGAATGCCAAAAATCATTTTCGACAGCGAAAAAAAGGCATTGGGGAGCATATTCTGATTTATTGTGTCGACGGTTTTGGTACGATAGACGTAAACAACCAGGTATTTTCGATTTCGCCCAATTCGTTTTTTGTGATTCCCGCTGAATTGCCGCATTCTTACTGGTCTTCCTCCCAATCGCCGTGGTCGATTTACTGGCTTCATTTTGGTGGAAAAAGAAGCTCCGCTTTCGAAGATTATTTTGGCAAAATAAACGCTTTGCCCCATTCTTCTGATTCCCGGACCGAGGACCGGATTCGTTTGTTTAACGAGATACTGACGGTACTGGAAGCAGGCTTTATTAACGAAAACATTGAGTACGGTAATTTGTGTCTGAATGGATTACTGGCTTCGTTTTTTTATGTTAACACCTATCGGGCTGCAAAAGGAGTTCAGAGCTCGGACCCGGTTGACCGGGCCATTTTTTTTATGGCAGACCAGTTAAAAGAAACCTTGACAATTCGCGACATTGCCAGCCATGTAAACCTGTCCGAATCGCATCTTTCCAAATTATTCCGGAACAAAACCGGGGCGTCGCCGCTCGATTATTTTATCAAGCTGAAAATGCAGGAAGCAATCCGTTTGTTAACCAATCAATCGATGAATGTAAAAGAAGTCGCCTTTCTACTGGGGTATAAAGATCCGTTTTATTTTTCGAGGCTATTCACCCAACACATCGGCGAAAACCCCAAGTCGTTTTTAAAAACCACGAGGAAGTAGAAACTTAGCTCGAAGAACCTTGAAGGCAAAATTAATAGCGTAGTATGATTTGCGGGCTTTCTGTTATGTTCATTCGGCTTTTCAAAAATTAATTACCTTTAGCGTCCGTAAAGTTCAGGCTTGAGCTGGTTATAATCGAGTAATTACAGGTAGTCCTCAGTGTATGAGCCAATCATTCGTGTCGCAGAAATATTCAATGAAAGATGGATCAAATGATCTTATCGAAAAACTCAGGCAAGGAAATGAGGCTGCTTATATTTCATTGTTTAATGATTATTATTCGCTGTTGTGTGCCTATTCGAGACGATATGTAGGCCGAAAGGATATTGCAGAAGAAATTGTATCTGAAACTTTTTTTAACCTGTGGAATAACCGAAAAAAACTTGGTTCTGTTTCGTCGATAAAAGCCTATCTTTTTAAAGCGGTGGCAAACAATTCGCTTCAATATTTACGCAAGTTAAAAAGCGAGAAAAAAATTGAAGATTACTTTTCGTCTACCGATGGTTCGAATATCGGGTTTAAAGAAGTGGCCGAGAATTTAACGGAACAAAGCCTTTTGGTGCAAGAGCTTTCCATACGAATTGAAGATGCGGTTAACCAACTGCCGCCGCAGCAACAGACTGTTTTTCGGCTAAAAAGATTTGAAGGGAAGACAAACAAAGAAATTGCAGATGAAATGGGAATTGCTGTAAAAACCGTTGAAATGCACTTGTCGAAAGCCATGTTGTCTCTTCGAAACGACTTGAAAGATTACCTACCTGCCTTTCTGCTTTTTCTGCTTCTGAAATAAAAAATCACATTTCAATACAGGGTTTTTACTTTTTGCTGCATCTTAGTTAAGGATACAGTAAAATTAAATGGAGAAAAATACTCATAGCATTATTATCCGATTGTTCAGTGGTGAAGCTACCCCTGGCGAGAAAAGGCAAGTCGGGGAGTGGCTTAACCAAAACAACGAAAACCGAAAGTTGTATACCGATCTGCAGGAAATCTGGTTGTCGGGCGGCAGTTATTCGGAATACAACCAGCAGGATGCGATGGAACAGTTTTTCGGGAGAATCCGAAAGAAAAAGGCGCGGATCTACCGAATCAATGAACTGATTAAATATGCCGCCATCGTGATGCTTCTTATATCCTTGCCGGTGTTCTATTATCTCGGAAAAGAAAGTCTACATTCAGAAGATACCTATACTACCATTACCTGTGCGTTGGGAGACAAATCAACCGTGGTTTTGCCCGACAGTTCACTGGTTTATTTAAACTCGGGCAGCAAACTGGTTTTCAATACTAATTTCCGGGGAGAATCGCGGAGTGTATGGCTGGAGGGAGAAGGTTATTTTTCGGTCACAAAAAATACCGGTATTCCTTTTATTGTGAAGGCTTCTGATGTTACAATTGAAGTGCTGGGTACCGAGTTCAACCTAAAAGCCTATCCGGGCGAAAAGGAGATTGTGGCTACGCTGGTGGAGGGAAGTGTTAATATGGCGGGCAAGTCGCAGCAGATAATCATGAAACCCTTTCAGAAAGTGGTTTATAGCACGGCAGACAGTAAAATGAAGCTGTTCAGCTTAAATGATATAACACCCGAGACAGAATGGAAAGAAGGCAGACTGGCCTTTAGAAACGAGTCGCTGGCAGAATTGGAATTAAAGCTTGAACGGTGGTTTGACGTGGATATTGAATTTGCAGACGAAGAGGTAAAGTCCCGCAGATTTACAGGAATACTGGAGCGCGAAAGCATCCTGGAAACGATATCCTATTTCGGAACCTCAAAATACGTCGGCTATCGCATTGAGGACAATAAAATAACATTCTACTCAAAATAAACAATTACAAACGAATGAAATAGTATGATTAAAATGAAAAAGAGGAAGTGTTGGGCCACTTCCCCTTTAGTAAAATTTAAACCGAAGTTTAACTTTAAAATGTATTCAAATTTATGAATTTAAAACTATTTCTTCGATCCTATCGGGGGATTGAAGTAAAAAAGTGTGTAAGAATTATGAAATTAACGTGGTTTCTTATTCTGGCTTTAACCTTGCAGGTAAATGCAAGCCTTTGGTCGCAAAACACCAAAATGGATGTAACCCTTAAAAACACATCCTTGCTGGAGCTTTTCAATTACATTGAAAGCAACAGTGAGTATCGTTTTTTTTACAGCAACGATGAAGTGGATGTAAACAAGAAGGTTACAGTGCTGGCTGATAACGAAGTTATTGGCGATATTCTGATGCAGGCATTTAGTGAGCTCCCTTATTCTTTTAAAGAATTACGGAACAATATGATTTTGGTGGAACTTAAAAATGTGTCAACTGAGTCTGTTTTAAGTCAGCAAAATTCAATTTCAGGTAAAGTGACTGATTCTTCGGGAGTTCCTCTTCCGGGCGTGACAGTACTGGTAGTTGGAACGGGTAGCGGTACTGTTACCGATGCGGATGGAAAATACGCTTTACCCAACGTTCCGGAGAGCGCTGTGCTGCAATTCTCGTTTATCGGGATGAAAACACAGGAGATTGCGGTAAAGGGAAAGAGTCAGATCAATGTGTCGATGCTTGAGGAGTCGATTGGTTTGGAGGAAGTTGTGGCGATTGGCTACGGAACCCAGGCAAAGAGCAATATCAGTTCCTCGATCGGTAATTTTAAGCCTTCGGAAATGACTTCCCGGCAAACGACAGGGGTGGAAGGATTGCTGCAAGGACGTGTTGCCGGGGTTGTAATATCGTCTTCATCCGGAATTCCGGGAAGTAGAAGCAGGGTAAATATCCGTGGTGCCGGCTCGTTGTCAGCAAGTAATGAGCCTCTGTATGTGATAGATGGTGTCCCGATTAATTCAGCCTCAAGTGCCGACCTGGGCAATTATGGGCAGTCAATGAATATCATGGATATTTTGAACCCCGAAGACATTGAATCGATCAACGTTTTAAAAGATGCTTCTTCTGCTGCCATCTACGGATCGAGAGCCACCAACGGGGTAATTATCATTACTACCAAAAGCGGGAAACAGGGCAAAACCCGGGTTTCGGTAAATGCGTCTACCGGTATGCAGTGGCTTCCCCGCACCGATAAACTGCAGATGGCAGATTCGAAAACTTACCTGGAAGTGATTAACGAAGCCATTGATAACTGGAACATTCAAAAGGGAACCAATGAAACTCCCCGCATCGATAATCCTTATCCGGGAAAAGCCGATACCGATTGGTTGGACCTGATTCTCCGGAATGCAAAAGTTCAAAATGTTTTTCTTTCGGTTACCGGCGGGAATGAGAGCTCCAATTATTATATCTCAGGAAACATTAAGCACCAGGAAGGTGTGTTCAAAGGGAACGCTGTTGACCGCTACAACCTGAAATTAAAGCAGGACAGAAAAATTTCCAATGGTTTTACCCTCGGAACAAACGTTACTTTAGGGTATAGTCAGAACAACCGGGTGCCAACGGGTTACAATATTGGCTCGAACCTTATTCCCCGTGCTTTGGAGCAAAGAACCTGGGATTCGCCGGTTAAGCCTGACGGCAACTGGTACAGGGGAGGAGTGGAATTGTTGAACCACAACCCGGTTCAGATTTTGAACGAGGAAGATGTTTATCTGAACAACTTTAAAACCATTGCTTCGGTGTATGGCTTGTTCAAAATTACGGAGGCCTTATCGTTTAAATCTACTCTTGGTGCTGATATTGGATACACCGAAGAGCACATTTATTATACTTCGCAACATCCATACGGGAACAGTGTAGGGCGCCTGGTTGACGGACGTCGTTGGTTGACTTCCTATTTAACCGAAAACCTGGTGACCTATGATAAAATGTTTGATGACTTGTATGTGAATGTAATAGCCGGTCACTCGTTTCAGCACGATGGTTCTTCCATGGCCGAACAAACCGGAATCGGCTTTCCATCCAGCTCGTTCGATGTAAACTCGGTGGCTGCTGAAGTACAGAATGTTACCACGGGGCTCTCGGCGTATGCGCTTCAGTCGTTCTTTACCCGGGCGCAGTTTAATTACGACCGCAAGTATTTATTGTCCTTGTCGATGAGGGCCGACGGATCGTCAAGATTTGCACCGGAGAACAGGTATGGTTATTTCCCGTCTGTTTCGGCCGGATGGATTATGTCGGAAGAAGGATTTTGGAAAGCGAAAGGAATTTCTGCCAAAGTCCGGGCTAGCTACGGATCAACCGGAAACCAGGCCGGAATAGCAACATATGCTTACCAGGCGCTGGCTGGCGGTGGTTATAACTACAACAATAAAAACGGATTGGGAATTGCGACCGCCGGAAACCGGAACCTGGAGTGGGAAAAAGCAAATCAAACGGACGTTGGGGTGGATCTTTCGTTCCTGAAAGGTGCGTTGACTTTTACGGCCGATGCTTTTGTTAAGAACACAAAGAATCTTTTGTACAGCAGACCAACTGCCGCCACAACCGGTTTTACAACTTACATGAGCAACATTGGATCGATGCAAAACAAAGGGATCGAATTCACAGCCGGTTATAATTTTAACCGGGGAGGTTTTAGTTATGAAACTGATTTTAATATCTCGTTTGTGCGAAACCGTTTAACTTCTTTACTGGGCGACGATGTTATTATCCGGCCGGATGCCACGCATATCCTGAAAGTAGGCGAAGAAGTCGGTAGCTTTTACATGGTAAAACAGATCGGTATCTACCAGAGTGATGATGAAATTCCGGAAAAAATATATGCCGAAGGAGTGCGTGCAGGTGATGTTAAATACGAAGATGTAAACGACGACGGTTACATTGACCGCGAAAACGATTCGCAAATTGTAGGATCGGCGAATCCAAAATTTACGGCCGGCTGGAACCACTCGCTTAAATACAGAAGTTTCGACTTAAGCTTCTTCTTTAACAGTTCGTACGGAAATAAAGTATACCAGCTCTGGACCGGAGGATATCGTTTAGGAAACGGCTATTGGCCCATGTTGCAGGACGAAGCCGATAAACGCTGGACCGGACCGGGAACAAGTAATTCGGTTCCCCGCGCCATTTACGGGGTGTCGTGGAATTCAACCAAATTTCCTTCAACCCGGTTTCTACACGACGGCTCATACATTCGTTTACGTAACATAACATTGGGGTACACCATGCCTAAAAAATGGGTGAGCAAGTTAAACATTGCCAGTTGCCGTTTGTATGTGCAGGCCGATAACCTGTTTGTGCTTACAAAATATCCGTTGCTGGACCCCGAGGTAAGTGTTAGCCTCTCGCCGGTTACAATGGGATACGACTTCCTGTTGCCGTCTCAGCCTACTGTTATAAACTTTGGTGTTAACTTAAAACTTTAATCGCATGTGTAAAAGGAATTTAATCACAATAGCTCTCAGTATAAGTTTGATGGTGCTTGTCTCAGGATGCGACGGTATGTTGGACTTATTTCCGCACAACAGTGTGGCTACCGACAACCTGACTGAACAGGATGCAGATTTATTATTGAACGGACTTTATTTCTATACCCAGAATAAACCAACGGTAAACGGGTACATTACCCAGGATGTTTTAGGCGGAAACTTTATTCGGGGAGGAGCCTCTGGTTATGCTTCGTATAAAATACTGCTAAATGACTTAATTACCACTGAAAGCGGTTTTATAAGTGACCCCTGGAACGGCTATTATACCAATTTATACCAGGTAAACGAGTTTCTGGTTTCGGTAAATAAAATGCCCGACTCAAATCATAAAAACGAGCTGATTGGAGTAGCGAGCTTTTTCAGGGGGCTGATTTATTATAACCTGGTTACCCGCTGGAGATCAGTGCCTATTTTGCGCGAACCCACAACCGACGATGTAGCTGCATCTCCTGAATCTGAAGTATGGGGTTTTGTGGAAGAGAACTTTGAAACAGCCATTGAATACTGCCAGGGTTATAGTTCCGATTATTATGTTTCGAAAGAGGCCGCCAAGGCTTTAATGGCCAGGGTGAAAATTGCCTTAGGCAAAAAAACGGAAGCAGCGGCATTGGCTGAAGAGGTGATCCTGAGCGGACATTTTTCGCTGGATGAATTTGAAAACATCTTCCGTGCGCAGACCAACGACGAGACCATATTCCGGTTTGCAAATCTTCCGGAGGAGTCGGCTATTCGCACAAGCACTTATTTCTACACCCGGGAGTCTTCGGTGGGAGGGAGTTATATATATGCTCCAACCGATGCTGTAATGAGTATGTTTCATCCCGACGACAAGCGAAAAGATATGTCGATCGATGTTCAGGCGACCAACAATGTGTTGAACAAATACCCGAGCGGGGAAACAGGTACCGACCCGATAATAATTACCCGTTTGGCCGAAATGTATCTGCTCAGCGCCGAAGGAAAAGGTTTTCCTGATGGTTTAGGGCGTTTAAATCAATTGCGCGAGTTCAGGGGACTGGAACCGGTTAACCCGGCAAACAGCGATGAGTTTATGGATGCAATTGTGGATGAGCGTCACCACGAATTTTTGGGTGAAGGATTCAGATGGTTTGACCTGGTTCGCCTAAACCGGATTGAATCTGACCTGGAATTGGAAACAAAATTCAACGTACTGCCAATCCCTTCCCGCGAAATAGAATTAAATCAGCTGCTACAGCAAAACCCGCTCTGGAATAATGCTGACTAAGTGTGGATATAACCAATTACGGATTAAAAAGAGTTAGAAATGGACAGATATATAAAGAATCTTACAGCCCTGTTTTTTGCAGTCGTAGTTGTAGTATTTAACTACGGTTGTGAGAAAGACAATGATAATTTCGCACCTGAATATAAGCCCAAAACAACGGTTGGGCAGGCCCTGTTGGAGCATTCCGACATCGTTGCACAAGTTTTCTCCGACACTTCTTTTACGGTAACCCAAGGAGTGGAAGAAACAGATATTCATTTTTTAAAGATGAATGGATTAACTACCCATGCTTACATTTTAAAAATTGACTTATCAACTCCCGGCTTGCAGGTGAAGGTGGGAATGCCTTATGATAACAATGAATCGGAGAACTTTTCCAAACAGACTTTAACTGAAATTGCCCGGTTTACAGACCGGCCGGAGCACCGGGTGGTTGCAATGATTAACGCCGATTTTTGGGATGTTGGCAACATGGATCTTAGGGGGCCGTTGCATCGTAATGGCGTAATTTTAAAAGATTACTTTATTCCGAAAGCATCACTCCCACAGCAGGCTTTAAGTTTTGCTGCCATAACCAATGAAAATAAACCGTTGATCGGGGACAAGGAAGATTACCCGGCAATCAAGAATGACTTAAAAGAAGTAACGGGTGGTGGCGCTATTGTTGTTCGGGAAGGACAAATTGCCAGTTTGCCTGCGGGGTGGACACAGGTTGATCCAAGAACCGTTTGGGGCTATACCAGTGATAATATTGTCTACTTTATGGTGGTGGATGGACGAAGTGCCCTATACTCAAATGGAATGTCTTACCATGAACTCGGAAGCGTTATGCAGGCATTGGGGTGCGAGTATGCCGTTAACTTTGACGGGGGAGGATCTTCGCAAATGATGATCAGGCGCTATGAAGCGGATGTTTTCCAGATCAGAAACAGACCCTCGGACGGAAGTGAGCGCGCAGTAGTGAATTCATGGATGGTGGTGCTAAACGAGCCATAAAACATTAATAAAAAAGATGAGATAATGAAAACGATAGTATATTTTATGCTTGGGTTAGCAGGCATTTTGATGAACATATCCTGCTCTGACGACGTGGATGAGCAAATAAATAATCAAGAACCAATGATTGTTTCGCTGAGTACTCATATGGGAACCGCAAAAGACATCATTACGGTTTACGGTCGTAGTTTTAGTCCGGTGAAATCTGAAAATACGGTAAAATTTAACGGACTTACTGCCATTGTTTTAGAGGCCAATGCGGGAGAACTTCAGGTTGTTTTGCCGGAAATAGACGAAGGTACGTTCAACATTGAAATTACCATCAACAATAAAACAATTGTAGGCCCCGCGTTTACCTTTAAAAAACCTACGGACAACGGCTGGGTGGTACAAACCATTGTGGGGCAAAGCGGGGTGCCGGCCATGACTGATGGCATAGGAACTCAGGCGACTTGCAAGCTGCCCACCAGTTTGAGTTTTGCTCCCGACGGCAGTATCTGGTTTAGCGACAGGGGAAATTTTGCAATACGACGCATCTCGCCCGATGTAAATGTAACCACCATTGCCGGGAGTCCAACTTCAGATTCGTTTTTCCATCCGTGGCAGGGTAATTTCGACTCAAAAGGAAATTACTTCATTGCAGACAAAGGAAACCACCGCGTTCAGAAAGTGACTGCGGTAACACACGAAGTAAGCACTTTTGCAACAGGCTTTAAAAACCCGATGTCGCTGGTTTTTGACGACGAGGACAATATGTATGTTGCTGACAGAGACAATAAGGCCATCAAGAAGATTACTCCCGACGGGCAGGTGACAAGCTTTGGCATTGGAATCACACCCAACACTTTGGTGTTTACTCCGCAAGGTGATTTGATTATCGGAGGAAGCGCGAATTATACCTTGATTAAATTGACTCTTTCTTCCGGTGATGTTACTACTATTGCAGGCGATGGTGTAAAAGGAACAAATTACAACGACGGGGAACCCGGGAATCCATTGACTGCAAAAGTGGGGCAGATCTTTGGCTTGTCCTGCGATGCTGCCGGAAACATTTACATTGCAGATGCTTTGTATCATGTGATCCAGAAGTTTACGCCGGGTGAAAACGGGGATTACGCAAAAGGCACTATCAAAACAATTGCCGGTACCGGTGTTAAAGGTACTGAAAACGGAAAGGCACTATCGGCAAAGTTCAATACTCCTTATGCTGTTTTGGTAACTGAAGATGGTAAAACCATTTATGTGGCGGATACAGTACCTTTCCTTATCCGGAAATTGACATACCGCTAATAATATTGCGCCTTAAAATGTATTAAAACATTGCTTATCCGCAATCAAGCTAAATGGTTTGGTTCGGATAAGCAATTGGTTTCGTTTAAAGGATTGCAAACTAGTTTTTACAGATTGTATCTTAACCGACCTGAAGGAGACTCAAAAAATCTTCCGCAGGCGGTAATCCCGGTATTCTGAATTATGTTACCTTAAAATTATGGTCCTGTAAGTCATTCTGTTTGTTGGTTTTTGAAGCCAATCGCATGTTTTTCGCTATTTTGGCGGATATAGCCAAAGTTGTTTTATTCCAAATAATTCATTTAGAAAATATGAAGTTATCCAGTTTCAGTAAATGCCTTCCCGCATTCCTCTTTTGTTTTGTCCTCTTTTTTACCGACGCCCACGCAAGTACGATTGTGCCCAAACCGGTTTCGATAACCCGGCAAAACACAAGTTTTATCCTAAAAAGTACAACGCCTATAAACCTGCAGGATGCATCGGATTTAATGCAGCAAAATGGTAACTACCTGGCCGAACAACTGCTTTCGTATTATAATCTCTCTTTAACGGTAGAGCAGAATAAGAAACCCCAGAAAGACGCGATAAACATTGCGTTAGACTCAGATTTACGGACTGATGAATACATTCTTGATGTTTCGCAAAAGAGCATTCGGCTGGTTGCCGGGAGCGACAGGGGTGTTTTTTACGGCATTCAAACCCTTTTACAGGTTATCCCAAGTACTTACTTATCGAAAACCTCAGCTGACAACCTGGTTGTTGAAGGTGTAAAAATTAACGACTACCCGCGGTTTGGCTACCGGGGAGCCATGCTGGATGTATGCCGGCACTTTTTTAGCGTGGAAGAAGTGAAACGCTTTATTGATATACTGGCTTTGCACAAAATCAACACCTTTCACTGGCACCTGACCGAAGATCAGGGCTGGCGAATTGAAATAAAGAAGTATCCTAAACTTACTGAAATTGGTTCGGTAAGGGCACAAACCCTTGTTAACCATTACAACGATAAAGTTCATTTGTATGACGGGGAACCTTATGGTGGTTATTATACGCAGGAACAAATAAAAGATGTAGTTGCTTACGCCCAAAAACGCTTTATAACGATTATTCCCGAAATTGATATGCCGGGGCATGTTACGGCGGCGCTGGCTGCCTATCCTCAGCTTGCCTGCAAAGCGAATGAAACGTTTAAAGTGGGTGAAAAATGGGGAGTATTTAAAGATGTGCTTTGTATTGGCAAGGAATCCTCTTTTGAGTTTGTAGAAAATGTTTTACTGGAAGTGATGGACTTGTTCCCTTCAAAATACATTCATATCGGTGGAGACGAGTGTCCAACAGAAAGATGGAAGAAATGTCCGGATTGCCAAAAGCTGATGGCAGCAAAAGGGCTTAACGGTGAATCACGTCTTCAGAATTATTTTACAGGCCAGGTTGAAGCTTTTTTACAAGAGCACGGCCGGGAAATTATAGGTTGGGATGAAATCCTGGAAGGAGGCATCTCTCAAACAGCCACAATTATGTCGTGGCGGGGAACCAAAGGAGGAATTAAGGCTGCACAAAAAGGAAATAACGTAATTATGACACCCGGAACTCATTGCTATTTTGATAAATACCAAAGCCTGAAGAAAAATTCAGAACCATTGGCGATCGGGGGATACATTCCGGTTTCAAAGGTTTATGATTTTGATCCTCTCGCCGGATTGAATGAGCAGGAAGGACAAAATGTTTTAGGCCTCCAGGCAAATCTGTGGACAGAATACATCAAAGATTTTGACCATTTGCAGTACATGTTGTTGCCGCGACTGGCTGCACTTGCTGAAGTAGGCTGGTCTTCGGATACTGAAGATTATGATGATTTTCTAATCCGGTTGGAAAACCTGACGAAAATATACAAGGCACAGGACTACAACTATGCCCGGCATATTTTTACCGATATTAAAGGAAAGTTTGTGGATGCCGACAGCCTGACGATTGTGGGAAAGGCAATGCCGACTTCTAAATTATATCACCGGGTGGATGGGGAAAAGTACATGGACATGCCTGCGCCGGTTAAATCGTTGTACACCAACTCTGCCGGAATTGCGATTGCCTTTCAAACAAACAGTTCTGTGATTTCGGCCAAATGGGAAGTTCAAAAAAATCAGGTGTATCCGAATATTCCGCGGATAGGCTCTATGGGGCTTGATCTGTATATCAAAAAGAACGGAAAGTGGCAGTTTGCCGGTGCCGGAATTCCGGAAGATAAGTATTCAGAAAAATACATTGTAACGGATATGGATACGAGCACCAAAGAGTGTTTGCTCTATTTACCGACTTACGACGAAATTGTTTCATTGAAAATAGGGGTAGATGAAGCTGCTTATATCCTCCCGGCAGCATCTCCTTTTGTTGGCAAGTATGTAATATACGGATCGAGTATCACGCAGGGAGCTTCGGCTTCCAGGGCTGGCATGGCTTACCCCGCGCGTATGTCTCGTGCTACAGGGCTGAATTTTATCAACTTGGGACTGAGTGGAAACGGAAAAATGGAAAAGCCGGTTATTGACATGCTCGCTGATATTGAATGCGATGCTTTTATTATGGACTGTATTGCCAACCCGAGCGCAGAACAAATAAGAGAAAGAGCGCCCTATGCCATCCGTCATCTTCGTGAAAAGCATCCGAATACTCCCATCATTTTTATTCAGAGCGTGGTACGTGAGAAAGGTTACTTTAATGCGAAAGTGGAAGTATGGAATCGTCAGCAGAATGAGGCAATTGCCGAGGTGGTTAAAAACTTGCAGAACGAAAATATACCTTACCTGTACCTGATTGAAGAAGATGACTTTCTGGGTACAGATCACGAAGGGACGGTTGACGGTGTGCATCCCAATGACCTGGGCTTTGATCGTTTAATCAATGCTGTTCAGCCTAAAATACAAGCCATTTTAGAACTTCATAAAGATTTGTAGAAATTAAAAGTTAAGTGATGGTCATTATGAGTGTAAAAATAAATTTGCTGCTTATTGTATGTGTTCTTGTTTCCGGGATTGGAATGGATTTGCATGCCCAGAATAAAAAACTGAAAATAATCAATTACAATGTATTGGAAGGGATCAAGCTTGATACCACTTCCAATCACCAGAAGTTTGCCGACTGGGTAAATGAGCAGGACCCCGATATTCTGGCTTTGCAGGAGCTCAATTCTTTCACCCAAAAGAAACTTGAGCAATTGGCGCGGAGTTTTAATCATCCGTATGCCGTGTTGCTAAAAGAAACGGGGTATCCGGTGGGTATCACGTCAAAATATCCGATAATTAATGTCGAAAAGGTGCTGGATAATATGTGGCACGGATTTATAAAGGCAGAAATACGGGGGTATAATATTTTTGTAATCCATCTTTCTCCTCATGTATACTGGAAAAGAAGAGAAGAAATCGATTTGATTTTAAACACCTCAATTTCAGAATCCAAAGGCGCTCAGAAAACAATTATCATGGGAGATTTTAACTCTGTTTCAGAACTGGATGCAGATGCTTACCAGGATGGGAGATTGCTTGAGCGTTTGAGAATAGCAGACGAAAAGTCGCCCGCTATTGAGAACCTGGCAGAAGGAAAACTGGATTACGAGGTGCACCGGAAAATGACACAAGCCGGCTATATTGATGCTTTCAGATTAAAACACAAGGTGTATGATTCATCGGCGCTAACCCTTCGTTTTTCGGAGAATGGCAAAATTCCCTCCAGGCGGATTGATTATATTTATGTCAGCAAGGATCTGAAACGTAAGGTTTCTTCGGCCTCCATCATAAAAGACCAGTTTACCCATTACCACTCTGATCATTATCCGGTAACAATCGAATTAAACATCAAATAATATGAGACTACTAGTCATTCCGTTTTTATTTCTTTTGGTTTGCTGCGGAGTTACACCAAAAGACAAAACCAATAGTGTTCAGGAATCAAGCGATAGAGTAACCCGTATTCGCCAGAAACTTATAGATCGCGACAAAAGTACAGTGATTGTTGTTGCCCACCGGGGCGATTGGCGAAACTTTCCTGAAAACTCGCTTGAAGCCCTTGATAATGCCGTAAAGATGGGAGTTGATGTGGTTGAGTTAGACGTTCAGATGACCAAAGACAGTGTTATAATTCTGATGCACGATGGAACGCTTGACCGGACCACTACCGGAAAAGGGAGGGTTTCGGAGCAGGACTGGGCATACATCAGCAGCTTAAAACTCAGAAATGGCTGTTCGATAAAAACCATCCATAAAGTACCAACTTTGGAAGAAGCCCTGCTTCATGCAAAAGGGAAGGTTATGGTGAATCTGGATAAGGCGGATCGTTATTTTGAGCAGGTGTACAAGTTGCTTGAGAAAACAGGAACCACAAAACAGGTTATTATGAAGGGAGGTAAAAGCGTGGAAGATGTAAAGCTACTCTATGGCGATTACCTGGATGAGGTGATATATATGCCCATTGTAAATTTGGATAAATCGAATGCCCGCGAACAAATTCAGCAGTTTAAGACGGATCTTCAGCCCGTAGCTTTTGAATTGTTATTTGCCAACGACTCCAACAAACTGGCCAAAGAAGTAATTTCCATGCTGGAAGGCCATTCGCTGATCTGGTACAACACGCTATGGGATACAATGGCAGGCGGCCACGATGATGATATGTCGCTGGAAGACCCGGATAAAGGATACGGTTACCTGGTTGATAGCCTTGGTGCCCGAATCATTCAAACCGACCGTCCTCAAATGTTGCTGGATTATTTGAGGCAACGAGAGCTGCACAACTAATATTTCGAATGTATTGTGCTGTCAGTTTTTTGTCGAGGCTGACTCAAACGTTGATAGAGGAAGGTTCTTAAATCACAATTTGGGTTTGAAAGATAAACGTTCCCAAATGTTGGGAAGGAACTCCCGCGTCGATGTTTTTTACAAGCGGACGAAGGGAATATTGCATACTGAACTTTAGCTTGTGGCCGTTTGCAAACAGATTCGCACCAAAATCGTAGTTGTATATTTTTTGCGGGAGCGCTTCAAAATCTTTTAATGCATAAGCACAGAAAAGTTGCAGCCGCCCGGCTTTCTCCATAAAAGACTGGGGGAGAAGATAACCCAAGGTGCTGTACCATATGTTTCCGGTACCGATTTTATACTCTGTATTTCCGGCGCCTTCAGTGGCTGTGCCATCATACCAGCGGTTCATGGTACCGGAAGTACGCAGGTAATTTGTCCCAAAATTGTAGTTGTAAATCACACTGTAAACCGAAATTGCCTGGTTGTTTTTAAACGGGAGTTCCATAAAATAGTCGGCACCAAGCAGCATTCGGTCTTTCAAAGTCCGGCCTCCGCTTTTGTCGAATTCAGCAACCGAGCCGGGATAAAAATCAAACCCTATTCCCAAATTGCAGATTTTCTTTTCTCCAAAATAGGTCATCGGAACATAAGGTGTCTGGAAATATTCTCTCTCCCAAAAATTCCAGGTAGTATAAGCTTTCCAAGCCAGTTGGGTCGACGGAAATTCATAGCCATTCTTTGTTTCAGGTTGTTCTGGTACCCCGTTGTAGACCATCGGTTTGGAGATGACTGCACGATAATTCAATCGGTTTAAAGTTCCTTTAATAAAAATACCGAATTGCCGAATTTCCAGATCGGAATGATTCACGGATGGGATGTTGAATCCCGGGTTATCGAGAGTCAAGGTTTTCTGATAGCTGGCATTGGTCAATCTTGAAATACCGTTCCATCCGTTTAGTCCAAAGCCAAGACTTAATGACTTTGGAAGCAGGTCGTACATGGCCCAAACATCGTGAAAATAAATGGTTGGTTTTGAGCTGGAGGCATTCAGGTTATTAAATCCAAACTGGGTGTAAAAAGTTGTTTTTTTGTTCAGTTTATTGAACATTGAGAAGCGGGTGCGCCGCAGGGCAAAGTCGAACTCAGATGCTATCGGGTCGCCCGAAATGGTTGCACTGCCGGGATTTAGTTTTGTTTGCCGCGCCCAAAACTGTGTGGCAAATGATAGTTTGGAATATGCCGATCCCGAATCGTTTAAAGGAATCAGAAGATTATTGGCGATTTTCGACTCATGATCTACCGGTGTTTTGGCAGAGGATAGAATAGAAAAACAAATCAGTGACAAAAGAATAAAACTACGCTTCATCGGTGAAATTGTCAAAAGTTAAGGATGATGGATGTTTTTGGATGGAGCGACTCGCTTTCCTGATTTCCCACTTCCCGCCTTACGAAGCGAGAAGTGGAAAATCAGCAGACCGATTATAGTCAGGGAAAAAAGCGCCACCATTCACAGTACGATAAAAAAAATGGTTTATAAGAAGATGAGTACAAGTGCCTGTGCCAGTAAAATCCGTAGAAACATAACCAGTGGATAAACCGTAGCGTATGCTGTTGACTGGGCCTGAACAGGTGCCTGCGAGTTTGCAAATTCAAGGGCTGGCGGGTCGGTCATAGAGCCGGCAAGCAAACCGCAAATCGATAAGTAGTTAAATTTTAAGAACCGGGCTGTAAAACCGATAATCAATATCGGAATTGCGGTAATGGCCACTCCGTATGCCATCCACATGTAGCCGCCGTTTATAATGGTTTCAACAAAATGTTTTCCGGCTCCAAGCCCAACACAAGCCAGGAACAGGATGATGCCCAGTTCGCGGATAAAAAGGTTGGCTCCGGGAGTCATGTAAAAATCAAGTTTCCCGATTCGGCCTTTATGCCCCAGAAAAAGGGCTATCAACAATGGCCCGCCTGCCAGACCCAATTTGGCAGGAGCCGGTAATCCCGGTATGGCAAAAGGAATACTACCGAGCAAAACTCCGGCAAAAATTCCGATAAGAATAGGAATAATGTTGGGATGCGATAGTTCTTTCATTGAGTTTCCAAGAAGTTTGGCTACTTCGTCCAGCGCTTTTCTTTTTCCTACAATGCGAATGGTGTCGCCAAATTCAACACTATCGTTTTCGCTGGGCATTATTTCACTTCCGAATCTGAAAATACGTGTAATGTTCACAGGGAAACGTCTGGAGATTCCAATTTCTTTGATGGTTTTTCCGGCCAGTTTTTTATTGGTAAAAACCACATGCCGCATTCCCAAACGTCCGGTAATGTTTAAGTCGCCGGTCTTTTCGAGCTTCCCGACCTTTAACTCAAGTATATTAAAGCTTTGCTTGGTAGAAACTCCGTAGAGGACATCTTCTGTTTGGATGGTGTCGTCCTCTTCGGGTATAATGAATTCGTTGTTCCGGAAGATTCTTGACAAAACAAATTCGCCCGACAGCGTTTCTCGCAAAAAAGCAATTGTTTTTCCTTCCAGAGCCTGGTTGCTGACTTTCAGGTTAACAGCTTCCAGCTTTCCGGAAACGCCCGATACTTTGTTTGAAAAATCTTCTGCCTCTTTTTGAACTTTTATTTTAAAGAAACCCCGAATGATAAGCATGGTGAGGATAATACCGATGATGCCAAAAGGGTAGGCTACAGCATAGGCCATCCCGGCGAGCTCGGTAAGTTGAGGATTCGAAAGCTGCTCTTGAATAACTTGCTGGGCGGCTCCCAGCCCCGGGGTATTGGTAACTGCTCCGCACATAATTCCGGTAATTACAGGTGTGGGAATATCAAATGCCAGTTTTAGCCCAATGGCGCAAAGAAAACCCAGCACAACAATTCCTACGGCCAGCAAGTTGAGCTTTAGTCCGTTGCTTTTTAGTGATGAAAGAAAACGGGGGCCTACGTCGAGACCAATGGAATATACAAAAAGTATCAGCCCGAATTCCTTGACAAAGTGTAGGGTTTCGGCATTCGAGCGAGCTCCCAGGTGCCCGATTAAAAGCCCGGTAAAAAGTACGCCGGCAATACCCAGTTTTATGTTGAAGACTTTGATTTTTCCGAGTAGGATACCAGATATACCCACCAGACTCAAAAACAGTAAAGTAGAGGGAGTTCCACTTTGCGAAAATAAATTGATTATACCCATTGTTGTTTGTTTAAAGGGGAGCAATCGGAAATAAATCCTCATACTCCCCTGGTACCCAGATAAATATTTTTCATACAGGACATTGCCCCGTATCGAGCTATAAAATCTGCACTGATTTATGTTGATGTTTTTTAAACCTTGAAATAATTATTCCGGCTTGTAGCAGGAAGATGTGGTATTCAGCCAGCACCGCTCATGTTACATGAATAAAGTTTATGGAAGTAACCGTATTTTTTCATCGTGTTTTTACTGCAACGGTCATTTGTGGTCGGGGCCTTCACCAGCTTTTCGTTTCTGAATTTTAAAAGCGAAATGTGGTTGTACGGAGTGAAATCAATCCCCGGTTCGTATTTGAATGTACAACTTTTGCATTGTTCTATTTCTTCGCCTTGTTTGAGCTTCGTTTGCGAAAACTCTCCTTTCAAATAGGCTTCGCAGTCCTCTTCTGGTTTCCGGGCGAACACAATATGTGTGCCCTCCAGGTCTTGTGTAAGCATACAGCAATCACTAATTAATAAAACTTAAACCGAATGCTTTGCGAGTAAAAAAATAGTTGGTTGAAAAATAACAGGTGTGTTTCGTGCCAGACTACTGCTTCATACCGCGAAAGCAATTGCCGTTCAATAAATATAAGACAGGTTTTCTGGCTAGTCCGTTTTTCTGCTTCCGGGCGCCTTTCTTAATTTTCCGAAAAGGAGAATTATTCTCTTCCATTGGAAAAGTTAGGACAGACCAGATGCAAATAATGATGAAAAACTGTGGTTGGACTTTACAGTTGCGCGACAGCTCACGATTTTCACGTGATTTCCTGTTAAACCCGTTTTACCGGGTATCTTACGTCTCAGATTTTTGAATGAACGCCGGGCAAATGTAATTTCAAAACACAACAAAACAAAAATAAACGCTTGTTTGGGGAGTTTGTTCTTGCTTTATTAACAAACTGTTTCCTTTAAATAGTCAGTAATCATCGAATAAGTGTGAATTTTAAAAATAACATATGATTGATATATAGCGGATTGTGCAACTAAAGATTGAGCTTGAAGTTGTTTATTGGGACAATAAACTTAATCTAACATAAAAGAGGAGTCTTAATTCAGTTGGTCAACGGTAAAAGTTTCAAACGCACTGCTTGCAGGGGCTTTAATATCGAGTTCAAAAAACTGAACTTTAATTTTAAGGATGAAGAGTTCAGACAAATTTGTGTATGGGTATATGACGAAAGCTACTAAAGTGAACACTCTCAGGATTGATGCTTTTCAAAAGAGTACGTTCACATCGTAAAAACAAAAAAGCCTGCAAATCATCTGATTTACAGGCTAAGGGTGAATTGTGATTTTTCTATTCGTCGGGATACCAGGATTCGAACCTGGGACCCCCTGCTCCCAAAGCAGGTGCGCTAACCGGACTGCGCTACATCCCGAATTTATGTATCGCGGAGAGAGGGGGATTCGAACCCCCGGTACGGTTACCCGTACGGCAGTTTAGCAAACTGCTGGTTTCAGCCACTCACCCATCTCTCCTGAATATGGTAAAGCTGCCAAATTTCATCTCGCCTCTCAGCGAATTCATTTTAACTTTATCACAATTTCAAAAAACGCGTTGTTTTTTCGTGCGTGCAAAAGTAGAAATTGTTTTTACATTGGCAAAGCTTTTGGCTAAAAAACCAAAACTTTTTTTGACCTCCATTTTTCCGCTTTCCACGAGAACTTGGATAAGTGATTTTAGATCAATTGTTAGGACTACAACAACGGTCAAGATATTTTTTATACTCCTTTCATCTTTTTTTCACTTCCCCCGTAAGCCAACTATTCCGAAGACATATTTAATGCTTGTTACTTCGGGTTTGTGTAATCCTTGTTTAGAAATCTTGTTTTAAGTCTAAACAAAATACTATTAGGTCTGTTATTGGTCTTGTTATAAACAGGAAACAATAAATACACATACAATGAAAATCGATACACAGAACGCAAAGGTGAACGGGAAGAATGGTTTTCATTCCAACGGTCATTCAACCGACATTGTCAATGGTTACGATGTAATGGGAGACAACCACGTAGGAACTTCGATTGACACTCCGATGAGGGCCGACGCTTTTGAGCTTTCGGACGAAGAGAAGATGGCCGTCATAGAAGACCGTTTCAGAGATATTATGGAAGTGATGGGGCTTGATCTTACGGATGACAGTTTGCAGGGGACTCCTCACCGGGTGGCAAAAATGTTTGTGAAAGAAGTATTCTATGGTCTTAATCCGGCGAATAAACCCAAAATATCAGTATTTGAAAATAAGTTTGGTTATGGTGAAATGCTGGTGGAGAAAAACATCAACATGAATTCAACCTGCGAGCATCATTTTTTGCCCATTGTTGGCAAGGCACACGTAGCTTACATTTCAAACGGTGAAGTGATCGGTTTAAGCAAGATCAACCGGATTGTGGATTATTTTGCACGACGTCCGCAGGTACAGGAACGATTAACGGTGCAAATCGCCAACGAATTAAAAGAAATTCTAAAAACCGAAGATGTGGCGGTGGTGATCGATGCCAAACACATGTGTGTTTCTTCGCGCGGTATTCAGGATGAAAGCAGTAGTACGGTAACGGCCGAGTATTCGGGTCGCTTTAAAGAACGCGCTACCCGCGAAGAGTTTCTTAAGTACATTGGTCTGTAATCGCTGTATTTTCTGCTTCCCGGTTGGGAAAATCACTTTCGCACATTTTGTCAGCTTGCTGCGAAATAGTGGATGCTATATAGGTTATGTCGTCCTGTTCAGAAAATAATAGCAGGACGACACTTTTGTGTCTGTAGATTAATTGTTCAAAAATTATCCTATTTCTGTGTTCGGTCATTTATCGACTGCTTTTATTTATATTAACTTTGGGCTTTTAAAAATTTAAGATTCAAGGAAATGAAGAGAGACACTTTGGTATTTGACATTATAAAGAAGGAGCACGAGCGCCAATTAGGTGGTATCGAGTTAATTGCTTCAGAAAACTTTGTAAGCGAGCAGGTTCTGGAAGCTATGGGCTCAGTAATGACCAACAAATATGCTGAAGGATATCCGGGTAAGAGATATTACGGAGGTTGTCAGTTTGTGGATCAGACCGAGCAACTGGCCATCGATCGTATCAAGGAAATTTACGGTGCAGAATGGGCCAATGTTCAGCCACACTCGGGAGCGCAGGCAAATGCAGCCGTTTTAAGTGTGATTCTGAATCCGGGTGATGCTTTTCTTGGATTGGATCTTTCGCACGGTGGTCACCTTTCGCACGGTTCGCCCGTAAACTCGTCAGGCATCCTTTATAACCCGATTGCTTATAAAGTAAAAGAAGATACCGGCCTGGTGGATTACGACGAAATGGAAGCTTTGGCCATCGAGCACAAACCCAAACTGATCATTGGTGGTGCATCGGCATACAGCCGCGAGTGGGACTACAAACGCATGCGCGAAATTGCTGATAAAATTGGTGCATTGTTTATGGTAGACATGGCACACCCTGCCGGACTGATTGCTGCCGGTTTGCTGGACAACCCATTGAAATATGCTCACGTGGTTACTTCAACCACCCACAAAACATTGCGTGGTCCGCGCGGAGGTATCATTTTGATCGGAAAAGACTTTGAAAACCCATGGGGAATTACCACGAAAAAAGGTGAAGTTCGCATGATGTCTTCTCTGCTTGATTCATCTGTTTTCCCGGGACAACAGGGCGGTCCGCTGGAGCATGTTATTGCAGCCAAAGCCGTTGCTTTTGGCGAAGCACTTCTGCCCGAATACAAAGAATACCAGGCCCAGGTGAAAAAGAATGCGGCAGTTATGGCCCAGGCTTTTGTTGATTTGGGATACAAGGTGATCTCGGGAGGAACCGATAACCACTCAATGCTGATCGATTTACGTACCAAATACCCTGAAATTACCGGTAAAATTGTTGAAAACACCATTGTGAAGGCCGAAATTACGGTGAACAAAAACATGGTTCCTTTCGACAGCCGTTCGCCTTTCCTGACTTCAGGTTTGCGTGTGGGAACTCCGGCGATTACAACCCGTGGCGTAAAAGAAGATTTGATGCCGGTGATCGTTCAGCTGATTGACGATGCGATTGCCAACATCGAAAACGAAAAAATGATCCATTCAATTGGCGAAAAAGTACATAGTCTGATGAAAGATTATCCGCTGTTCGCATATTAGTTTAGTGTCCAAAGTTCAGAGTTCAGAGCAATCAGACTCTGAATAAAAAATAAAACTCAAAAGCCCTGAAGATTTTCTTCAGGGTTTTTGTTTTCTTTGAACTTTAAACATTAAACTCTGAACTACAGTGGAGTGGTACTTTGTTTTGGCACTGATCGGAACCGGAATTGCTGCCGGCTTTATCAATACTACTGCAGGAGGCGGTTCCATGTTAACGCTCCCTTTGCTGATGGCCATCGGGTTACCTGCCAATGTTGCCAACGGCACCAATCGTATCGCCATTTTACTTCAAAATATTATCGGAGTAAGCACCTTTAAAAGCAAACACGTACTTGATCTTAAAACTGATTATAGACTGGCTGTTCCGGCGGTTGCAGGTTCGCTTGTCGGGGCATTGTTTGCTGTTGAAATGGATGTAAACCTGTTAAAAAAGGTCATCGCCGGTTTAATGGTGGTTTTGTTGCTGGTGGTAGTTTTAAAGCCAGAGGTTTGGGTGAAAGAACAGGTTGGAAAGGTAGAGGCAAAACCATCGGTGATGCAATACATTATCTTCTTCGGAATAGGTTTGTACGGTGGGTTTATTCAAATGGGTGTTGGGTTTTTTCTATTGGCTGGACTGGTATTGGGCTGCGGGCACAACCTGGTGCGCGCCAATGCGGTAAAGGTTTTTATTGTGTTGATCTATACCGTTTTTTCGCTCGGAATATTCATTTTTCATAAACAAATTGATGTTGTTGCGGGTCTAATACTTGCTGCCGGAAATATGCTCGGGGCCTGGCTGGGCGCCAATTTCACCGTTAAAGGAGGGGCAAAATATGTGCGCTATGTATTGATTCTGGCCATGGTTATTGTGATTTTAAATTTGTTTGGGGTGTTTGGAAAATAAAGCTATGAGCTGTGAGCCTCGAGCAAAATGTATTATTGGAAAAAGAACAATTTCCCCTCTCTGAGGGGAATACCCGAAGGGAAGGGGTGATTACCTTTTAAATACAGTTTCGAATTGAAGGAAAAGACTAAAATACCGGTTACTGTTATCACCGGCTTTTTGGGAGCCGGGAAAACTACCTTTATCAATCAGCTGCTAAAACAATGTGCTGAAAACAAGTTTGCTTTGGTGGAAAATGAATTTGGCGAAGTGGCGATTGATACCCAACTCATAAAAGGGGTGGATGCCAGTCAAATGTTCGAACTAAAGCAAGGATGCATTTGCTGTACCATTACCGATGAATACGAGCTGGTGTTACAGGAATTGGCCGATCGTTTTCCAGAGGTGGAGCATTTACTGATCGAAACCACAGGTGTGGCCGATCCGGCGCCTGTTATTCAGCCTTTTTTTGCTGACGAGAACCTGAAGGAACTCTATTCGTACAACGGAACCATTTGTTTGTACGATGCTCTTCATTTTGACAATCAACCTGAAAAGGAGATTAGCCTGAAGCAACTGGCGGTGGCCGATCTCGTGCTGGTCAACAAATCGGAGGGATTAAACGATGATGAAAAAGAGCAAAAACGTACCGGAATTGCGGCGTTTAATCCTTTTACCAGGATCATGTTTTCGGATTATGGCAGCGCTGCCGAGATTGATCTAAACAACATTCAGCGAAAAAAGCGAACAGCGTTTGACTTTGCCTCTTTCGGAACAGGACACAGCCATATTGAAACCAGGCTGATGGAATTCGACAAGCCCATCAACAAGAACGAATTTCTACGCTGGTTTTCTTATTTAATGGATGTAAACAAGCGTCTGATATACCGAACCAAAGGAATACTCTATTTCGAGAACGAACCATTTGAATATATTTTGCAGGGAATAGGTGGCAACTTCGAACTAACAGAAGGAGATTTGGTACTTGAACCGGGAGAAAGCAAAGTCGTTTTTATCGGGAAGCTGGAAGGTATTCAGTTTTAATGTTTTGTTTCGGAATGGATTAATACCAACCCATAAATTGCAGTAAAATTACTATCAGAACAGTTGTTAAAGCAGCTACTCCGATTGCCAGTCCGCTCATGGCACCTTCTGTTTCACCCATTTCAATGGCTTTGGTGGTTCCCAGTGCATGCGACGAGGTTCCAATACTCAGTCCTTTTGCCACCGGATGTGTTACACGTAGTAATTTCAGCATAAAAGGAGCGATGGACGCGCCCAGTAAGCCGGTAATCATGATCGAAATGATGGTGATTCCTTCGTTTGCCTGTAACATATCGCTCAGCCCGATCCCGATGGGTGTGGTAACCGAATGGCCAATGAGGGAACGCTCCAGAAATTCGTTCATCCCCAGTAAACGACTTAGTACAATCACCGAAACAATGGCCGAAACAACTCCGGAAACAATGCCTCCGATGATCGAATATTTGTGTTCTACCAGGAGTCTGCGATGGCGATACAAGGGCAGGGCCAAAACAACCGTAACCGGCCCCAAAAGCGCGTGGATAACTCCTCCGCCTTTCATATAATGTTCGTAAGGAATTTCGCCCAAAACAAGGATGCAGATAATGATAACGGTCGATAACAAAAGCGGATTGAGCCAGTTAAAACCCGATTTTCGTCGGACAAGCGAAATAAGATAAAAGCAGCCTACTGTCAGGAAAATACCGAAAAGGTGTGCGTTGGTTATCGTTTCCATTTTTCTTTCAGATTGATTAAGAGCTGGGTAGACAAGGCCGTAACCGACAAAACGATAACTGTTGACAAAACCACCACCAGCGCGGTTTGAAAATAGTACCCGTCTAAAGCGTGGTAAGAGACCAGAACACCTACGGTTGCCGGAATAAAAAAGAAGCCCATATTTTGGATCATAAAGTCGGCAGTTTCGCGGATGTGCTTTTCTTTCAGAACGCCGGTAAGCAGCAAAACCAGGAGTAAGATCATGCCGGTAATTGATCCCGGAATGGGGAGGTGGAGGTAGCGGCTCAGCAAGTCGCCCGCCAGGTTAATCCCCAGAATAATAAAAAGTTGTTTAAATACTTTCATAACGAGTTGTGTGATGAAAGGCCTGATTAGTAGGTGTACGGACGAACGTCGGTTATAAACATACCGGCAGTTTTGGCGGCTTCGATCCCCAATACGCCGTCTTCAAAAACCTGGCACTCGTGTGCCTGAACGCCCATTAATTCCGCACATTTTAAAAATGTTTCGGGTTGTGGTTTGTGACGGGTAACATCGTCAGCACTTACCACGGCTTCAAAGTACTTGTTTAATCCGAGTGCTTCCAGCTGAACTTCAGCACTTCGCCGGCTGGCGCCTGTTCCAATGGCCATCGGGAGCTTTCCGTGGTGTTCAAATACCAGATCAAGCACCGGTTTGTGAGGCTTTAGCAGCGAAGCGTGCTCCCAAAACAATTCCTGTTTCATCCTGACAATTTTTTCAGGTGCTTCGTTTACTCCGTATTTTTCTACCACGCGCTTTGCAAAATCGATGGTGGGCCGGCCTGTTAATTCGTAAAGAATCTGAGGATCGAAATTAAATCCGAATTGTTCGGCAATCATCTCCCAGGTTTTCAGGTGGACCGGAAGTGAATCGGACAGTGTCCCGTCCAAATCAAAGATCAGGGCTTTTGCCTCCGGATGAACTGTTATTCCCATGTTTAATTATTTGCCGGCAAAGGTAACAGAAGCCGCTGAGAAGTACCTTGCCTTATGAAGCCAGCGTAAAAATTTAATTATCAGTTAAAAGAAAGCGTTGTGGTTGAAACGACAAATAAAAAGGGGACTTTGCGGGTCCCCTTCGTTCTTATCTGTTGTGTGGCTGATTATTGGTTAATTTCCCACGAAATAAAAATATTGGTGTGCATTTCCACTTCATCCGGGTTGAGTACATCCGTAATTTTGGCTGCAGCTTCCTCCTGATCCATCATGGCAAACATCCGCAGTTCGGGTTGTACCGGCCCAATAGGTCTTTGGGGTTCCCCGTACTGAATGTTTTTGATTTTTCCGAGCGAGGCACCCGAAGCTTTGGCAATCCATTCGGCTTTCTGACGGGCATCCTGCACTGCCAGCGAAATCAGCTTTTCTTTTACTGTTTCCATTTGTTCTTCGGAAAGCGAAAAATTGAGGTTGAAGTTCGATTCCAGGTTGTCTTTTATCAACTCAAAGATCTTATCGTTCTTTTTGTAATCCCGTTTGGTTCGGATCGTCACCGGAATATTGGCTTCGTAACCATCAAAAACAGACTGCCGCAGTTCCGGATCGTATTTCTGGATTTCGCGGATTGAATAATTATTGGCTTTAATCAAATCTTTGTCGATGCCGTTTTTTACAAAGAGTTTCTTTATGTTATCCATTTTTTCAACCGCCATTTCGGCACACTTTGTATAGTTGTTGTCTTTTACGCTCAGGTTCACTGTAAACGACAAATCTTCGGGCATCAGCTTAACCGATGATTTTCCTTCCACCGCCATTTGGGCGCCTGTTGCCGCCGACTGCGCAAACGATGTTGCTGTAATACTTATAACAGCAAGTACTAATAGGATCTTTTTCATGACTTACTTTTTAATAATTTGTGTTGTATGTTTTCTGTTCTGGCTCAGCAGGGATACAAAATAAATGCCAGAAGTTAGCTGACTCACGTTGATGCTGTTGATTTGTTTACGACCTTTCTATTTTTCGTTGGAAAATGAAGCCTGCGGTGTTTTACGATAAATTTGCTTTAAAAAAGTCGATGGTTCGTTGCCAGGCCAGTTTGGCGGCAGCTTCGTCGTAGCGGGGTGTGGTATCGTTGTGAAAGCCGTGATTTACGCCTTCGTACATGTAGGCAGTATATTTTTTACCGTTGGCTTTTAATGCCGCTTCGTAGGCGGGCCAGCCTGCATTTACCCGTTGGTCGAGCGATGCAAAATGGAGCAGGAGAGGGGCCTTTATTTGAGGAACATCCCCGGCTTCCGGCTGTCCTCCGTAAAACGGAACGGCCGCCTTTAAATCCGGTACCCGCACCGCCATCATGTTCGAGATCCAGCCGCCAAAGCAGAAACCAACTACGCCAACGTTTCCATCACATTCGGGGTGATTTTTGAGGGTTTCGAACGCAGCTATAAAATCCTCCAGCATCTCATTTCGGTCGCGTTTGCTTTGCAGTTCACGCCCATCATCGTCGTTGCCCGGGTAACCACCCAGCGGTGTTAAAGCATCCGGCGAAAGCGAAATGAATCCTTCCAAAGCGGCGCGTCGTCCCACATCGGCAATGTGTGGATTCAGACCCCGGTTTTCATGAACCACCACAATTCCGGGTAGTTTTTTCGCATGACCGGCAGGTCTCGAAAGCTGTCCTTTGATTTTTCCTCCACCTTTGGATGAAGTATATTCGATGGTCTCAGTTTTTAAACGGCTGTCATCGGCCTTTACCTGGATTTTTTCCTGGTAATCGGGCATTATAAAACTCATCAGCGACGAAACCGTCAATCCGCCCACCGCGTAGGCTGAAAGTCGTTCCATAAATTGCCGGCGATCGATCTTGTTGTGGGCGTACTCGTCGTACAGGTCAAATACGCCCTGATCGAGTTGTTCTTTTTTTAGGTGTTTCATGGAAAAGTAT
This sequence comes from Maribellus luteus, assembly GCF_003576475.1. GTDB lineage: Bacteria > Bacteroidota > Bacteroidia > Bacteroidales > Prolixibacteraceae > Draconibacterium > Draconibacterium luteum. The sequence goes on from NZ_QWGR01000001.1 coordinate 397,741, forward strand.
TTTCCATAAAAACCTGAACAAGAACGTTTTTGTTCAATCGGGGAAAAGACTTTTAACGAGTTTGACAAAGAGTAATGATGAAGAAGTTATGGCTGCACGGGCCACTAATTGAGCGGTAAAATACGTTGTGGCTCGTTTCCAAAACCTGTAACTTCAATTGCAGTCTCACTAAGTTTTATGATGGCGAATGAGTTGATAGCTTCTGTTTCAACCATGCCTTTCATGTTTAAAAAATGGATGCCATCCAAAAATGTATAGTTGCCCGCATGATTGTGCCCATTCATCCAGCACTTTACCGCATCGTATTTTTTCAGGATATCAACCACTTCTTCGGCATTCCAAAGCGCATGTGCTTCGAAGGGGAGCAGCGGATAATGACAAAACAAAATTACTTTTTGCCGGGCGGCTTGTGCTTCCTGAAGCTCGTGTTCCATCCATTGAAGTTGTTCTTTTCCAATTCCTCCGTTCCATTCGTGGTAATTGGGTTTGCCTTCGTCTTTCAACTTTGACGTAAGCGTCTTGGCTTTTTCTACGGTTTCCGGATCGTTCGATTGAAAAGTCAGATCATTTCCGTTCAGAAAAATAAAACGCCACCCTTTCTGTACAAACGAATACCAGCTCTTTTCGAGCTTTAGTTTTTGCGGTACCTGCTCAAAATATTCGCTTTTAACCGATAGATCGTGGTTGCCTATTACCTGGAAAATTTCTGCTTTTGATTGTTCCAGGATCGGATAAACGCTGTCGTAACTGGAAAAATTCTTGTCGATCAGGTCTCCCAGTCCAACAACAAAGTCCACCTTGTGGCTATTGAAATGTTCGATACAATCGTGTAGTTTCTGAAGCGAGTTTCGGTAAAAACGCGTGCCTTTGGTGTCGCAGTCGCAATACTGGCAATCGGCAAATACTCCCAATTGAATTTGCGATTTTGCTGCCTGGCTAAAACCAATCAGGCATACAACAAAAAAGAGTTTTACCAGCGATTTCTTTGTCATAGAATTGAATTTATACTTCCTGTAACGGCAGGTTTGCTAATTTAGCAAGGAACATTCAAAATTGAATATGCAAAAATCAATAATTCTTCTGATGACCTTTTTTTTAGGTTTTTGGGCAATGGCTGAAAATCGTTTGAGTGAAAAAGACGAGACCAATATTCGGAAACTGATTCAACAACAGGTGGATGCCTGGAACGAAGGCAACCTGGAGAAGTTCATGGAAACTTACTGGAAATCGGACAGGCTTTCGTTTGTCGGAAGCCGCGGCCCAACGTACGGCTGGCAGGCAACACTGGACAATTACAAAAAAGGCTATCCCGACAAAAAAGCCATGGGGCACCTTGATTTGAAGGTGTTGAATCTCTCGCAAATTGATGTAAAAACCGTGTTGATGATTGGCCGTTTTGAGTTAACGCGGGAGATTGGTGATGTTGCGGGGCATTTTACCCTGGTGATTCAGAAAATTGAAGGCGAATGGAAAATTATCAGCGACCATTCGAGTGCGGAAAATTGAGTTTTTAGTCGATTTTACTTTTCCTTTCTGAATACGATCCGCAGTCTTACACTTGAATCTGTTTTCTTCCCATCAACCAGTTCCGGATTCCAGGCAGGTCCGTCCGCGATGATTTGTTTGGCTTTTTCAAACAGCGTTTCATCAGCCTGGTTCAGGTTTTCGATCGATTGAATGGCGCCGTTTCTGTTTAAATTGATGAGGAGCTTTATCACCACTTTATCTTCCGGGTAATTGGGTGGTAAAATGGCTTCTGTGTTTAAGTATTCGCGGTAAGCCTTGTAGCCGGGAACAGGTTCTGCCGTCAGCTTTTGAGATTGGGAAGCAGGACTTACCTCGGTAACACTGCTGGTTAGGTTTTGTTTCTTTTGCGTACCGTATCCTACTACCACCACTTCGTCCAGGGCCAAAACATCTTCTTCCAGTTCAATGATTGCATTCAGGCTGTCGGCCGGAGAAATTTCCTTGCTTACCATTCCAATAAAACTGACCGTTACGGTTGAAAGGCTGTCTTTCAAGGGCAATACAAAATTGCCATCGATATCGGTAAGCGTGCCGTTGGCAGTGCCTTTTTCAGTAAGTGAAACGCCGGGCAAAGGCAATTTATCGGTGCCCGAAATAACCTGGCCGCGTAGTGTTTTGCCCCTTGCCGGGGGGCGTTGCGCTGCGATGGTGGCATAACCTCTTATCTTTATGTTATCTTCCGTTGCCACATGACTGACGATACCTCTTATTTTCGGGGTATCTTTTCGCTGGACAGTTACTCCCGCAACACGCCCCGTTAACATTTCAACCGGCTGGTTTTTTTGTTTGTCAAAAGCCTCCGCAAGCATTTTCGGCTCTTTCTTTTCAATCGGAGCCATAACCCGGGCCGCTTTTTCCGGTTTGGATACAATAGGTACTATGTCGGTTGCTGTTATTTCCGGTTCATCCAGTTGTGGCTCTATTTCTATTTCGTTGATTGAGAGATCTGTATCTGTTAGAGGTGACAAGTCTCCCTTTTTCTGTACTTCGGGAGGGAGCTCCATTTTTTTGGTTTGAGTTACTTCAGGAACAGGGTTGTGCTGGTTGATCTGTAGCCATAAAATACCTATCGAAACAAGAATAAGAATGGAGGCCGCCGCAGCAATAAACCTGATTTTCCGGCTTTTTTTGGGTTTGGAAATCCGGGCAGAAAGCTCATTGACGTGCTGAGCTATTTCCTCCGGGGAAAGCTGTTCCATACCTTCCAATGCATCGGCCATAAACGGATCTTTTTGCAGTTCTTTTTCAAACGCATTCCGTTCGTCCGCTGTCATTTCGTTGGCACGGTACCTGCTGAAATCATTCAACCCGATATGTTTTTCCCCTTTCTTCATTTCTTTTTATCCAGACAAATCTTCAAATTTCGTTTTGCATTCTGAATATAGCTTTTTACTTTTTTTTCATCCGTTTGCATCAACCCGGCAATTTCGCGGTAACATTTATTGCTGAAATAAAACAAGCGAATGCTTTTTTGTTGTTCTGTTTTTAAATGTTCGATGCATTCCTGTAACGCTTTTTCCATTTCTTCGGTTTGTTCCCCGTCAATAGGATGCATTTCGGCGTCGTATTCCATAAACGAATCGCTCTTTTCCGCTTCGGTTAATGAAACAACCTGTCCCGGTTTTGCCTTGCGCAATTCCATTAAACAATGGTTTTTGCTAACTACGTACAGCCAGCTTTTAAAGTTCCTGATGGTGTGGCGATCTATCTCAGTCTGAACCTTTTCGTAGATCGAGATCACCGCATCTTTGGCCTGGTGAGTGTTTTTCATGTATTTCAGACACAATCCGAAAACCAGGTGAATGTGCCGTTCATAAAGTTCACCCAATGCACCCACACGCCCTTCTTCAATAAAAAGAGCAAGCAATTCTTCATCGCTTTTTGAATTTCGGTGGCGGTTGTAGATGAGCTTCATGCTGGTGTGAAAATCTCCTAAAAGTAGAATAATTCAGAAAACTTTAAAATTTTTTATGGAATTGAGTTCGTGTGTGCATCCTGTTAGTGAATGCAAATTTAAAACTCAAAATTATGAAACGAATATTTTTAATCCTGATGATGGCGCTAAGCTTTGTTGCCATGGCTTTTTCAAACGAAAGCAGAGAGATTTCCGGAACAATCACCGATGAATCGGGAGCTGTGCTTCCCGGAGTAACGGTTGTTGTTGAAAATACCAGCCGGGGAACGGTAAGTGATCCAAACGGTTTTTATAAGATTACGGTCAATCCCGGAGATAAAAGACTGGTATTTTCGTTTGTCGGAATGGATACGCAGAAGATCAAAATACCACTGGACAATACGCTCAATGTGGTACTGCAATCTTCAGAACTGGGCTTGGAGGAAGTAGTGGTAGTAGGTTACGGGGTGCAGAAAAAGGCCAATCTTTGCAGTGCTGTATCAAGAGTAAGGGGCACCAACCATATTTGGGCAGTCGCGGATTGCAACACCGAAAATTATTCAACCATTCGCGAAAACGGTTTTAAGGATGTGAAAGCCAATCCGCTTTCCACTTTTTCGATTGATGTTGACAGGGCGGCTTATTCCAACGTGCGCCGCTATATCAATCAGGGAAATTTGCCGCCTGTGGATGCCGTGAAAGTGGAGGAAATGATCAATTATTTTGATTACGATTATCCCGCGCCCGGCGGAGAACATCCGTTTAGTGTGAGCACCGAAGTTTCAACCTGCCCGTGGAATCCGAAACATTACCTGATGCACATTGGTTTGCAGGGAAAGCACATCGATAAAACAAACCTGCCGGCCTCGAACCTGGTTTTCCTGCTCGATGTTTCGGGATCGATGGAGTCGCCGGACAAACTTCCGCTGGTAAAACGCGCTTTTAGTATGCTGGTGAATGAATTGCGCCCCGAAGACCGCGTGGCCATTGTGGTGTATGCCGGAGCCGCAGGCAAAGTGTTGGATTCCACTCCCGGAAATAAAAAGAAAACAATTCTGGATGCACTGGAGCGTCTGAATGCCGGAGGTTCGACTGCGGGAGGAGAAGGACTGAAACTGGCCTACAAAATAGCCGGGGAAAACTTTATTAAAGGAGGCAACAACCGGATCATCCTGGCTACCGACGGCGATTTTAATGTAGGTGTTTCCAGTACTTCGGAAATGGAGCGGCTGGTGGAAAAAGAACGCGAAAACGGCGTGTTTATGACGGTGCTGGGTTTTGGAAGCGGCAATATAAAAGACGATAAAATGGAAACGATCGCCGACAAGGGCAACGGGAATTATGCCTACATCGACAATATTCAGGAAGCGCGGAAAGTCTTCATCACCGAATTTGGCGGAACACTTTTCACGATTGCCAAAGACGTAAAATTTCAGCTGGAGTTTAATCCAAAGCAGGTAAGATCGTACCGTTTGGTGGGCTACGAAAACCGCTTGCTGAATGATGAGGATTTTAACGACGATAAAAAAGACGCGGGCGAAATGGGAGCCGGTCATACGGTAACGGCGTTGTACGAAATAGTGCCGGCCACCTCAGCTGATAACGATCGCAAGCCTTTGGTGGATCCGCTGAAATACCAGACTTCCAAAACTGTTTCGGGCCAGGTGGGCGAGGAGTTACTGACGGTTAAGCTGCGCTACAAAGCTCCCGAAGGTGGCAAAAGCAAACTGCTGGAAATTCCGGTTGCAACTAATTTGCAGGAAAATACCTCGGATAATTTCCGTTTCTCGGCAGCTGTGGCCGAATTTGGAATGTTGTTGCGCCGTTCCGAATTTGCCGGAAATGCCAGCACCGAGTCTGTTCTGAAATTGGCACGCGATGCAAAAGGTGAAGACGAGGAGGGCTATCGTTCGGAGTTTATCCAATTGGTAAAAATGGTGGATGACCTGCAATTACTGGCCGAAGAAAAAGAGTAATCTTTCGTGATTTATCTCAAGGCAGGGATTTGTTCAGTGGTTGTTGGACAACAGAATCCCTGCCATTTCTCATCGCCCCTGTCCGTAACTTTTAGTACATTCGTCGCCCAAATTAAAACACAGAAAATGTATCGGATTGTATTTTTATTTCTATTGTTTGCACAATTATCGGTAGTTGCCCAAACCAAACAAATGAGCCTCGAAGATGCCATAATGGGGCGTTATACTCATTTAAACCCGGCATCGGTCAGGGGACTTTCGTGGCAGGATGATGAAAACTACACCCGGATAAAAAGCGATTCGCTGGTGGTCATCCATGCAAAAACAGGCCAGGAAAAATGCCTGCTTACGACGAATGAACTGCAAGAAATCACCAATGCTTCGTTGCGTTATTTTCCTGCTTTCAATTGGTTGAAAGACGGCTCTTTGCTGGTACAGGCTTCCGGTACTTATTTCGTGGTAAATGCAAATGAAAAATCACTGATATATTCCATCGAACTCCCGGAAGAAGCGCAAAACGCTGTTTTTTCGGAAGAAGGGAAATGGGTGGCTTTTACGCAGGGCGATGATTTGTATGTGGCTCTGAGCGACGGCACCGTAAAACAAATTACCCGCGATGGTGGCAATGGCATTTTAAATGGCCAAAGCGTTCACCGCAATGAATTCGGAATTTCCAACGGTATTTTTATTTCGCCCAAGGGAAATTTTATCGCTTTCTACCGCAAAGACGAAAGCATGGTAAGCGATTACCCGCTGGTGGATTATATGGCCCGCGAAGCCGCCTATACACCGGTAAAATACCCAATGGCCGGACTGGCAAGTCACCATGTTACGTTGGGGGTTTACAACATTCAATCCGGTACCACTACTTTTCTGAAAACGGGAGAACCGCTCGATCATTTTCTGACCAACGTTGCCTGGTCGCCCGATGAGAAAAATATTTACATGGCCGAGCTCAACCGGGAGCAAAAGCATATGCAGCTGAATTGCTACGACGCTGCTACTGGTGATAAAGTAAAAACCTTGTTCGAAGAAACAGGCGATACCTATGTAGAACCTTTGTTCCCGATAGAGTTTTCAAAAGTAAACCCGGCGGAGTTTTACTACCTGAGCCGGCAGGATGGCTGGTTTCACGTGTATAAATACAACACCGAAGGAAAGTTGGTGCAGCAAATTACAAAGGGCGAATGGGAAGTTACCCGATTGATTGGTTTTGATCCGAAAGAGAAAAGCCTTTTTGTGGAAGGAACGCTGGACAGCCCCATCGAAAATCATATTTACAGGATTGATGTGAAGAGCGGTAAAAGTACCCGGCTTTCGGTGGGCGAGGGGATGCACAGGGCGGTGTTAAGCCCCGGTGCTTCCTACGTGCTTGATAACTGGAACGGAGTGGAGGTGCCACGAAAAGTTGACTTGTTGTCGGCCAATGGGAAAGTTCAGCAGAATATTTTTGAAGCGGGCAACCCTTTAGCCGATTACGACCTGGGTGAAACAAAACTGGTTACGCTAAAAACGGCCGACGGAAAATATGATTTGTTCGGGCGTTTGATTCTTCCTCCGAATTTTGATCCTGCCAAAAAATACCCGGTGGTGGTGTATGTTTACGGCGGGCCGCATTCGCAAATGGTGGACAAAAGCTGGCAGTACCAAACCCGCTGGTGGCAGTATTACATGGCATCGCAGGGCTACATTGCTTTTACTCTGGACAACCGCGGCACCAACAACCGTGGGCGGGCTTTTGAAACGGCGATTCACCGTCAGCTGGGCATCCTGGAGACTGAAGACCAAATGCAGGGAGTGAAATACCTGAAAAGCCTGCCATATGTGGACGCTGACCGGATGGGGGTTCATGGCTGGAGCTATGGCGGTTTTATGACACTGAACCTGATGATGCGTCACCCCGAAGTGTTTAATGTAGGTGTGGCCGGTGGTCCTGTTGTGGATTGGAGCATGTATGAAATAATGTACGGCGAGCGTTACATGGACATGCCGCAGGAGAATCCCGAAGGGTACAAAGAGACCAACATGGAAAACCATGTAACAAATTTGCAGGGAAAACTGATGCTGATTCACGGTGCACAGGATGCAACCGTGGTGATGCAGCACAGCATGAAATTTTTACGCGAGTGTGTGAAGCAAAACAAGCCGGTCGACTTTTTTGCCTATCCCATTCATCCGCACAATGTGCGCGGAAAAGACCGGGTACACCTGATGGAAAAGGTAAGCCAGTACTTTTTCGATTATCTGTAAAATAGAGGGATCCGATCCGTATGAGTTGAAACGAAAACGGATCGGATCTTTCATTTTAACTGATCATTGGCTTATCAGCCGGATTTTACTCTTTGTCTTAGCACAAAGAGTATGCTCTTTTGTACGCATCGCTTTGTTTCAATGAGTAAACTGAAGTCAGCTTCTATTTGGAAAAATGAAGCTCCCGCAGTATTATTGTTATTGCAAAAGCTGAAGTGACGACAGGGTTACTGAACTTCATGAAAACGTAAACGTGCATGAGATACCGGGAGATAAAACCAAGCGGATTTTTAAGGAACTTTATTAAGTGCTTTTGGGAATATGGAAATCCGGAAGCCGAAACCGTGCACACGATTTTGCCCGATGGCTATTTTGATTTAATCGCCGAATACCGGGGAACAACGTTTGTCGCTTTGCGGCTTACAGGTGTTTGGACAAAGCCGGCAAATGTAACCCTGCCCGCAACCACCACCTTGTTTGCCATCCGGTTTAAACTATTGGCCGCCGAATACCTCTTTCAGCACGAAATAAAATCAATTCTGGATGAAACAAAGCAACTGTCACCCGATTTTTGGAACGTCAGTCACTACCAAAGTCATGCGTTCGAAAATTTTGTTGCGGGTATTTCAAACCAGCTTACAAATTCGATCAAACACCTGGGAGAGATAGACTCTAGGAAACTAAAGCTTTTTGAACTTATCTACAGCGATACCCCCGGCTCTGTAAAGGAACTTTCTGAAAATGTGTACTGGAGCAGCAGGCAAATCAATCGTTATTTCAATCAGCAGTTTGGCTTTCCCTTAAAGGAATTTTTAAAAATAGTCAGGTGTAAATCTTCGTATAAAGACATTGCAAAAGGAAATTTCTTTCCTCAAAAAGGTTATTTCGACCAGGCGCATTTTATCAAAGATGTAAAGAAATACACCGGAACAACACCGCGAAAACTCTACCAGAATAAAAACGACCGATTTTTACAATTATCAACCAGAAGGCAGGACTAATTTTACCTCACAAATTTTAGAATATAAAAAATGAAAGCAGGAAAACTTACGCCCAACCTCGAAGTAGTGAACATTAAACAAACCGTTGATTTTTATCGCGATAATTTTGGTTTTGATCTGGTAATGGCAGTTCCCGAAAGCATGGACGGTGTGGAACAGGCATTGGCCGACGGAAAAGAATATGTTTATGCACTCTTGCAAAAAGACCAGGTAGAACTGATGTTTCAACGTTCCGATTCGTTTAAAACCGATGTGGTTCTTTCGACTGAACCGCGCATTGGGGCAAGCGTTTCGTTTTACATGGAAGTGGAAGGAGTGGCTGAATTGTACGAAAAACTGAAAGGAAAAGCCTTGCAGATGACCGAACTAAAAACAGCATGGTACGGCATGCAGGAGTTTTATGTAAAAGACATAAACGGGTACATCCTTGCCTTTGCTGAAAAAGTGGACGCATAAATATATTGGCTGCTCAGTGTTGAGTACTCAGAACTGAGTAAAGAGTACTGAGTATTGGGTAGCCGGTATTCAGAAGAAGACAAGCAGGGATGTTGTATTTTTAACGAGGTACTCCGGTGCAAGTTTGACCCTATCTGTAGCGATAAATTCTGATGCAACAGATTTACTCCCCGGTTGTCCAATGGCGCGAGCAGGTAATTTTATCAAATAATTCCTCGTGAATAGTCAACCTTAATACTTTTCGTTACTCGCCCTGCCTGGGAATTTTGGTTTTCTGCGGCCTTTTTTTGAATTTCTGCATCATTTTTTCTCGTCCTGCATAAAATTTTCAGATTCCTGCGGCGCAGAAAAGCAAAAAACAGTTGACCAGCAACACCGCAACACAAAGTTACAGTGATTGCTAAATTGTAAAATGGCTAAATTGCATAGGGCAAAGGGCATGGAGAAAGTACTGCTTTAATGGCCGCACTTGTTCTAAGCCTATTTTCTAAAGTTCATCCACCCGCCCAGGCGTTGGCGCTTGCGTTAAAACCGACATAGAAGAATGCCGCGAGACAAAAGGCATATTACAAGCGAAATATACTTTATGAAAATACGTAATTTCCTAAAGATAAGGTGACGATACTTTATCAGATTACGCAGTTTTCTAAAGATTTGAGCACAAATTTTTATGAAACTATGCAGTTTCCTAAAGAATTGACTGAGATATTTTATGAAACTACGCAGTTTCCTAAAGATACGACCGCGATACTTTATCAAATTATCCAGTTTCCTAAAGATACGACCGCGATACTTTATCAAATTATCCAGTTTTCTAAAGATATGATCGCAGTATTTTATCAAATTGCGCAGTTTCCTAAAGAGTAAACAACTTGACGGGGAGGTTCTCTGTTGAAGCGAATAAGCCGCCGTCCGGGGGCTGGCTCTATGGATCAGGAACAGGAATGTGCGGTTTTTAACCGCGTTAAGAGTATCCGGCGAATAAAATTCACCGATCCTTCTAACCCTGTTTTAGCACCAGGAAACGTGTTCCCGAATTATTAGCGCTTGTCCCTTTAAACCTAAATAATCAATAATCAATTTTTTCAAATGTTTCTGAAAATTGAAGAATCCGCTTTTCGGGATCAACGAAAGCCCGAATGTGCGGGATAATTGTTTCCTTCGCATAAATCTTTTGCGACGATGAACAGAATCTGTGATTTATTTGGCATTCAATACCCCTTGATACAGGGCGGAATGGTTTGGTGTTCGGGCTGGAAACTGGCTTCGGCAGTCAGTAACAGTGGCGGATTGGGATTGCTGGGTGCGGGCTCAATGCACCCGGAAACGCTGGAAGAACACATTGTGAAAATGAAACAGGCCACCGATAAACCGTACGGCGTGAATGTTCCGCTGATGTACCCCGAGCAGGAGAAAGTCATGGATATTATTGCCCGCCACAAGGTTCCGGTGGTGTTTACTTCAGCCGGTAGTCCTAAAAAATGGACGGGCTGGTTAAAAGAGCGGGGTATTAAAGTGGTGCATGTGGTTTCGAGCTCCTATTTTGCGCAGAAATGCGAAGAAGCCGGTGTGGACGCCATTGTTGCCGAAGGATTTGAAGCCGGAGGGCACAACGGACGGGAAGAAACCACCACCTTGTCGTTGATCCCGTCGGTACGGAAAGTGACCGGTTTACCCCTGATGGCTGCCGGTGGTATTGGCTCGGGCGAAGCCATGCTGGCCGCCATGGTGTTGGGAGCCGATGGAGTGCAGATCGGATCGGCCTTTGCCGTGGCGGAAGAGTCGTCGGCACATCCCGATTTTAAGAAGCTGGTCATCGCCCTGTCGGAGGGAGGCACAAAGCTGGCACTTAAAAAACTGGCTCCTGTGCGATTGATCAAAAACAGCTTTTTTATGCAGGTGGATGAGGCCGAAAAAGCCGGAACATCAACCGAAGACTTAAAGGAATTATTGGGGCGCGGACGTGCAAAAAAAGGCATGTTTGAAGGCGACCTGGATGACGGTGAACTCGAAATAGGGCAGGTGTCGGCACAGTTGACAGAGATACTTCCGGTACGTATGATCATGGAAAAACTGATCCGTGAATACCGTGCGGCCAAAGATGCTGTTCAAAGTGATAAGTTTGCTTGATAGCCATTAGTGTCCGGCAAATTTTCAAGATTGCTTCGCGATGCTCGCAATGACTTACAATAAAAGGTTTTATTACACGGGAGGGGTTGGTTGGCGGTGCCGCCAACCAACCCCTCCCGCAAAGCTAACAGTATGAATGCATCGTCATTGCGAACGAAGTGAAGCAATCTCTTCATTTATGATTATTTTAACCGGACAATAGTAATTGGTAGCCACAACTTTTAGGATAGCTTTTTGATTTCCACAAACAGCGAATAATAGTACGGATCGGCATTGGTTGTGCTTTCGATGTACAGGCCCGACTCGCGCAGGTTTTGCCGAAAGTGGTCCCATTTTACGGCCGAAGCAAAGGTATCCACACTGTCGTTCCAAAGTGTGTTGGCATACAGTATTTTGTCGCTGTAATACATCACTATCTTTTTGAAAAGCGTGAATTCCTTTTGTCTTTCCGCCAGTTGTTCTTTTAGATTTTCAATTCCTGAGAAATACTGGCAGAGCACGATGGAACCTCCCGGGTTAAGCAACGATGCCGCTTTTCTCAGAACCGCTTTCTGATCTTCCTGACTGAAATAGAACAGCACATAGTTCATCAGCACAAAATCGTATTGTTTGGTGGCGTTCAGTTCAAAAAAGTCGGTATTGATTATCTCCACATTGGCGTCGGTTGAAAATTTTTCACGGGTTGCGTGGTAAACTTCCGGGTTAATTTCAACACCGGTAAGCTGCGAACCGGGAAAGGTTTCGCGAACCAGTTCCACGTAATTGCCATAACCGCAACCCAGATCGAATACTGTGGGGTGGTGTTGCAGGTTTGAAGCAAGTTGGCTGATGTATTTTTGAAACAGGGGGCGGGTAAAATTGCGAAAGGCGCTGCGGCCTGATTCGGTATAATAAGCTTCGTCGAAAGGACTGCGGATTTTGCTGCCTGACCGAAACTTCCAGAGATGAAACAAAGTCTCGCTTAGCCGTATTTCGTAATCCAGTTGATTCGACTGAACGAGTCTTTCCCAGGTTTTGCGGTGTTTTCGGATGTGCTTAAACGAGGTTTCAGGCTGGCGGTATTTTTTTACCAGGTCGCGTATGTGCAGAAAATCATCTACCAGCTGCCGCTCCGCTTCTGATAATTTTGTGCTCGCGGGCTTTTCACTTTTTTCCAACAAGGCAAGGAGCTGATTTTTAGCCAGACTGCTGTATTCAGCCTTTACTTTCCATTGGCTGTCCTGTTTTTCAACAAGGCCCAGATGGATGAGAAAGCGGGCAAAAGAATGGTTGGTAGATTCATTTTCTGCATTTAAATCATCCAAAACCGACTGATTCTGAGAAAGCGAAGCCAAACCGATTATGCGTAAATAATTCAGAAAGCGTTCATAGAAATCGAGTTTGTAAGCCATCTTGCCCGGCTTCAGAAAACGAATGGCCCGAATCAGAAAACGGATGGAGGCGGATAACTCAACGGGCGAAGAGGATTCATTAAAACTCAGGAAGTTTAATTCGTTATTTCGGATCATCAGGTCTTTTTATTCGATGCAACATAAGCATATATTTTGAGAAATCACAGTTTGAAGCCTGTATCTGTGGCATTTTACAACAGGTGGCCAAACGCGAAGCTTCATCTGGTTAATATGTAAATTGCAGCAAAATGAATCAATCGGAACAAATCAATTGATTTGATTTTCAAATCTCGGGAATATTGTGCTCCGTATTTTTTGTAGTGTAAGTGATGTCGTAATATCCCAGCATAATGTCTTCATAATAAACCTCATTTTTTATGAGTCTTCCATCTTCGCTGTAATAGAACTTATCAATGAACCCAAATAGTTCATTTCCCTCTGTTCTTATTTCCTTTCGGATCAATTTATTATCCTGGTATTCGGAGAAACGCGTGGATACGAGGTAAAAGTTCTGGTCGTCATGTGACCATTTCCAGGCATATTCCCTTGTTAAATGACCGTTAGAATCGTATTGGTAAATCTTTTTTCCTTCGATACTGTCGGTGTTGGCCCGAAAGTAAATATAGGTGCTGTCGAGCGTATTTTCGGAATAATAATAAAGAGAGTTACTCACCTGAAAACTGTCTCTGTTGAAATACCCGGTTTTTACAAGCTTTGAACCGGAGTATTCATATTCCTTGTAATTTTGCAACGACCCCAGCTGATCGTCACGGGTTACTTTCTTTTTAAGGAAGTTGTTTTCATACTCGTATTCCACATACGATCCGTTTCCTTTATAAGTAACAAGTTGCAGCTGATCGTTGTAGGTATAAATCTCTGTTCTGATTTCACCTGAGGGGAAAATAAGTTCTCTTTTGGCAATGAAGTTGTCTGCGTTATAGTATTCCGAGATGTCGGGAAATTCCATGGGTTCCGCATAGGAGGATGATGCGGTGAATTTCTTTTTAACAACTGAATCTGAGATCTCAGCTGGAAGCTCTTCTTTCTTGCAGGAGGCGAAGAAAATGAATGCGATAAGAATTCTGCTTATTGTTTTCATTGTTGTAGTATTGGGAAAGTATAAGTGTATTGTTTCATTTCGATCCTGGACTGTTTAAAGACCGAAAAACCTATTTTACTCAATCACTGCATCCGGATTTTCAACCATTTGCCGGGCGTTGTAATCCAACTCCAGATCGTTGATGGCTTTTTCTTTTGTGGGTCTGTAGCTTATCATAATTGTCAGCAGGACAAGAATAAGCCCGAGGAATAGGACGTTTCCGGATAGAAGATAAGCAATAACCGTTAAAAAGGAAGGTCCTTCAATCAACGCGAATTTAACAACAAGAGCCGAACGGTACTCGTCCAGTTTCTTTTTGAGGTTGGTTTGTCTTTTGCAAACCTTAAGTCTTGAGTTGAACAGAAAATTACTTCCAAAAATACCTGCCAGGGCAAAAACCGGAATTGCAAACAGAAATGCTTTGTTCATCTCGTCGGTGGCAAGCGATTCGAATCCAATCTCCATTAATACGGTGGAGATGATTGTAAAAAAGAGTACGCCCAGGGTTAATGCAAAATGGATAATCTTTAACGATTTGAAGTAATCTTTGGTTGTTAATTTTAATGGGTCCATGTTCGTTGGTTGATTTTTTTGAATTATTAATTTTTCGAATAAACCGGTTGTTCAGAGTAGTTGAGTGTTTTAATACGCTTTTAAAAATAGTAATCTTTTGTTAATTAAGGTAGGGGAGACGCTGAAAAGAAGAAGAAATTTAAGCGAACTAGCGAAGCCATTTTTCCAGTTTGGGGAAAGTGGTAGCACCTGGTTGATTCTCATCATTTTTGCAAAAGCCCATCCAGGTTAAAAGCGGTAAGCCAATGTAGTTTTTGTTTTCAAATTGTTCGATCAGCCAGTCGGCATCGCCTTTGTACCCATCGGGATGAAATACAACCCGGGCAGGTATTTCCAAATGAAGCAGTGCTGCATACGACCAAAGAATGGCTCCCAGTTCGTCGCCTGGTTTGGGCCATTGCTCAGGCATTTCCGAGGTGCCGATCAGGGGGCGTAAATGAGCTTCCGTAACCGCAACATGGCCGGCTTCGTGCAGCAGATCGCCCGGATACTTCAGCCGGGTTTTGTCGAGAAGTATCCCGCTTTATTTGGGGAACAAACCCGGCAGAAAGCAATCATCCTTCAAAACGGTTTCCTTTACTTTTATGCCTATTTCATTCAGAAAATCAATGATCCGGCTGAGCATCATTTCATCGTAACCCGGAGCAGGCGCTGCTTTTGTTTTCGTGTTCATTTTCAAAAGGGTGATAATTTAAAGGAGTATAACAGCCGTTAGCCGGCAAAGTTGAGTAGTACAAAAAAGAGCGTCGTTAATAAATGACATTGGTGCAGATTAATTAACAAATGCCGCCGGAATAAAAATATTGGCGGACTTTCAGACAACGACGTAGGATTGTCCATACCTTTGCGGCTTAATTTTTAGATCTGGTCGTTCATGGCACATTTATTTCAACCCAAATTTTTTAGTGTATTAAAACAGGGATACACGAAACAACAGTTTACCAAAGACCTTTTTGCAGGAATTATAGTAGGAATTGTGGCTTTGCCGCTGGCCATCGCTTTTGCAGTGGCTTCGGGTGTTTCGCCCGAAAAAGGCCTGGTGACGGCGGTAGTGGCAGGTTTAATTATTTCGGTACTTGGTGGAAGCCGCGTGCAGATTGGCGGGCCTACCGGTGCTTTTATTGTTATTGTACTCGGAATTCTGCAAACCTATGGTTTTAATGGTTTGCTTATTTCCACGATGATGGCCGGTGTCATCCTGATTTTGTTTGGCCTGCTGAGGCTGGGATCCTTGCTGAAATTTATTCCGCATCCCTTAATTGTTGGCTTTACCAGCGGTATTGCCCTGGTGATTTTCTCTACCCAGATAAAAGATGCACTGGGCTTAACGATTGCAGAACTTCCTTCGGCTTTTATCCCGAAATGGGGAGCCTATTTTTCCGGTTTGGGAAGCATGAATTACTGGGCGCTTGGTATTACCGTTGTTACGATACTGATCACTGTGTTCTTCAAAAAAGTAACCAGCAAAATTCCGGGTTCGTTTGTGGCTATTTTGGTAATAACCGCGCTCGTACAAGTGCTGGATGTGCCGGTAACTACCATTGAAACAGTGTTTGGAGAGATTCCCAATAAAATAGAGCTGGCGTTTCCTTCCATCGAATGGAGCCAGTTGGGCGCTTACCTGGCACCCGCACTTACCATTGCTTTGCTGGGCGGTATCGAGTCGCTGCTATCGGCTGTTGTGGCCGATGGGATGATTGGCGGAAACCACCGTTCGAACACGGAGCTGATTGCACAAGGGGTAGCCAATGTGGTAACTCCTTTGTTTGGCGGAATTCCGGCTACCGGAGCGATTGCCCGTACAGCCACCAACGTAAAAAACGGCGGACGGACGCCTCTGGCAGGAATTATTCACGCCATCACTTTATTGCTGATTATGTTGTTTGTAGGGAAGTGGGCAAAGCTGATCCCGATGTCGTGCCTCGCAGGTATTCTGATTGTGGTAGCCTATAACATGAGCGAATGGCGTTCGTTTATTTCCATTCTGAAAGGATCGGGTTTTGACATTCTTGTATTGTTGGTTACTTTCTTCCTGACGGTTTTGGTTGATCTAACATACGCCATCCAGATCGGAGTGGTACTATCTTCGCTGTTGTTTATGAAACGCATGGCCGATTCGGGGAAAAATGCCACCATGGAAGTAGACAGCGATGTGCTGGAAAATTATGCATCGCTGCCTGAAGGTGTGGCAATTTACGAAATTAGCGGGCCTTTCTTTTTTGCATCGGCCAAACAATATTGTTCCATTCTGAAATCGATTGGGTCCAGGTCGCGGGTGCTGATCATCCGTATGCGCCACGTTCCTTTTATCGACGCAACGGGTATTCATAACCTCAAGGCGGTGGTATCGGAACTAAAACACGGGCACACAAGGGTTATCCTTTCGGGTGTTCGCCCCGAGGTGTTAAAAGAGCTGGAAAAACATGAGGTTACCGGATTGCTGGGCGAAGGAATGATTCTTCCGAGTTTCGACCTGGCTATGTCAAAAGCAAGGGAATTGTAACAGGGTGTCCCGAAAGAACTCTGGAACACCCTTGTTGTAGTTTTTTCAAACAGGGAAAACTAAAGTTCTTCCCCGTATTGCCAGCCATCACGAACCGGTTCCTTTATGTAATTGTTTAAGGCCTCGTTATTGGTGACTTTCATATTTTGGGCATCGTATTCAACCCGGGTGTTAAAACGTTGGGCCAAAACGCCCAGCAGGGCCATTTCGGTTAAGTCGGCGGCATAATCAAAATTCGAGCCCGGTAGCGGGCCGTCTCCTGTAAGTGCGCGGAAGAATTCCTGCTGCGGGCCTCCTTCAATCCGGGGAATACTTGCTTCTGGCATTTCTTTTTCCACCCAGTTGTCCCATTCAGCTTTCGACATCATCAGCTGAGCGTTGTTGGGGCGTCCGCCGGTAATAATGTTTTGCTTTTCACCTACCATAATCATTCCCGATCCGGGTAATTCCGGTATTTTCCATTCGGGCCGGTTTTCGGGTTTCAAACCCCCTTCGTACCACATTAAGGTAACGGGCGGCTGGTTGCCACGCTCCGGAAATTCAAATTTTATGATTGACTGATCGGGTAAAAATCCTTCGGGAGCACCCGAGTGAAAAAGTGCTTCGGTGGTGTGGGGCATTCCCAGGTTGAGCGACCAGAAAGGTGCGTCGAGTGTATGGCAGGCCCAGTCGCCCAGTTCGCCGTTGCCGAAATCGTAAAAGCCGCGCCAGGTTTTCGGAGCATACACACTGTTGTAAGGTCTTTTGGCAGCCGGGCCAAGCCACAAATCCCAATCAAGAGATTCAGGGATGGCCTGTGCCTGTGGCGGATAATTATCTGCTTTGTTAAAATATTTGTCGGGGCCAAACTCAGGGCCGTCAAACCAGGCAATTACTTCCTTTACCTGTCCCAGAACGCCGGCATCCACCCATTCTTTTACACGGCGGATTCCATCGGTGGTATGTCCCTGGTTTCCCATTTGGGTGATTACATTGTAATGATGAGCTGCCTTTTTCAGGGTTCTTAGCTGCCACACGTTGTGCGCAAGCGGCTTTTCAACATACACGTGTTTCCCGAGTTGCATGGCCGCCACCGCTGCCGGGAAATGCGTATGGTCGGGTGTGGAGATCATCACCGCATCGATCTCGTTGCTCATTTCATCCAGCATTTTCCGGAAGTCCTTGAATTTACGCGCATTCGGGAAAGTGTTAAAGCCTTTTGCTGCTCGCTGATCATCTACATCGCACATGGCAACCACATTGTGCACGGCTTGCCCGTTTTCATCGAGACAGGAGCTCCACTGGGCTTCTCCGCGGCCGCCAACACCCACAATGGCAATGTTTAATTTTTTGGAAGGAGAGCAACTCAGAAGGTGGGGGATGATCGCTGTTCCGGCAACCACAGCAGAAGTCGACCGAATGAAATTTCTTCTTGTAAGTGAATTCATTGTATCAGGTTAAATGGTTTAGAATGCTATCAAATATATTAATTAATATTCAGAATGTGGAAGTTATTCCAGTGGTTTTGAGGGTTTCGAAGTTTGGCAAGAAGGGTTTTACTGGTTTTGTTTAGGACGTTATCAATTGTATATGTTTACTTAAATCAATCCCGGGGCTTACTGAAAGTAGTCGGAGTATGCCTCGCCCTCGTTGAAATACTGTTTGGGCGACATGCCGGAGAGCTTCTGAAAATCGTTTGTCATGTGCGACTGGTCGTAATAACCGCATTTGAAAGTAAGCTCCGTGAGGTTTTGTACCTTGTTTTTTGCCTTTTCAGCCAGGGCATTTTGAAAGCGTACAATCTTCAAAAATTGTTTGGGCGAAGTTCCGATGCTGTGCGAAAAAGCTCTTTCAAATTGTTTTCGGCTGTAACAGGCTTCCGATGCCAGAAAGTCGATACTGGCAAGCCCTTTCGACTGGTTGATTTGTTGAACACTTTCTTCTATCCGGTTGAAATAATTGTTGCCCTTGTTCTTTTGCAAAATACGGAGCAGATGGCGCTCAGCAATCGCTATTCTTTCGGCAAACGAAGCGGCTTCGTATAAACGCGACTCCAATTCATCGGTCTCCTCTTTGAATATAAATTTTAACGGAACATTTTGATTGGACAACTCCGAAAGTGGAAGATCTGTGAACCTTGACAAACCATGCGGATAAAAAAGGATGGAGAACAAGGACAGTTTTCCTGCAATCTGAATGTCGTAAAATTCGCTTAACTGGCCTGTGATCAAGGTGCTTTCGCTAAACGATTTGCCCGGGGTTTTTGATACGGGTTTATCGCCCAGGTAAAACGTAAGCTCCAACAGTCCGTGGGGAACTATTCGCTGGGTATGTTCCTGACCGGCAGGAATGCAATTGTCAATGCTCCAGTAGTGCTTCACAAACTTTGACAGCCACGGCGAAGGCTTCGAAATATGGTATTTCATAGGCAGGCTATTCAGCAATACAAATCTAATGTTTTGGAGCAGAGATTAAGGCTTTGCAAGCACAAAACCTTAATCTCATTTTTCTGTTATTCGTCTCCGTAAAGTCCAACCTTGTTGCCTTCGCTATCGATAAACAGGGCAAAGTATCCCAGGTTTTCGAGCTCAATTTTTGTTTTCGGACGTACCATTGTTCCATTGTTCTTTTTAATTCTTTCGATGGTGCCGTCCAGGTCTTTCCCCGTGTTGAAACTTACCAGTGTTCCGTCTTTACTTGGATTAAAGTCGGGGGCTTGCGAAATGGCGCCTTCTCCGTTGGGAAAACAAGCCATTTTCTCGTGCCCGTAGTCGGCCACCTGCAGCTCGATGTTTAGCACCGAACTGTAAAATTTAACTGCTCTTTCGAAATCTGTTGCCGGGATCTCTACCCATGAAATTAACTTTGTCATTGTTTTGCTTTTTAAAAATTACAACACAAAAGTATCTCACGTCCATTGCTTAAACTTGGAAATTTGCGACATCCTGCATGCTGAGCTTATTATTTTTGGGAATGGAACTCTACTAAAAAAGGCAATGGCTCTTAAAGATTGAGGGCGAGAAAATGACGGCAACGGTTTCTTTATGGCCTTTGTGATGTGGATTCAGCGCTTAGCTTTTATCTTCAAGCCTTATTCTCATTAAACACTGTTTGCAATCAAACTGGAGCAAATATTTTCTGTTTTGGTCTTCGAGGAAAAGTGGTTCGGGTGGCGTGTTTTGAGCTTCCTGAAACCGTTCGCAATACCCCAGTTCATACTTTAAACAGTAACGCGTTGTCATTAACAACTGCTTTTCTTTTGCCGAACTTACTTCAAGCGCCTTTTCCTGCTTTTCTACGCCATGTTCCCGGTAAAACTGCGCCGCTTTTTCGTTTGAAATGTTTGCAGAAAAATCTACTTCCTTCTGGGGGAAATCAATCGTTTTTAGCTGCTGACCTGTATCTTTTCTTGCAAATGCTGCAATCCGGGCCGCCTCGTGTTTTTCAAACAGTATCCTTCTGATCTCGTTCAATTCCGACATGCGGAAAAAATAACTTGCTTGGCAGTTGTTCTTCACGTCCGTTATGTTGAACATTGAATTGCCCGACTTGGAAAGCTGAGAAACAAGATTTCTGTCAGCAGATTCAGGATTTTTGGCCTGTTCGGGTAACTCCGTCATCGTGTAACCGGACGACAGGTGATCCTCGTCAGAAAGTTCGAAATGCAGGGAGTTATCCTTTTCGGTTACACTGATGGTGGCAGCTACTTTGCGTACCGATTTATCGGCTTCCAGCATTTTTATGAACTCGTGATCATGGTTGCGGTAAAGCACCATTCCCTGCAAAAGGTTGGAGGTGTTGCTGATAAAAACCTTGTTGCCAACTACCTTGTCAATCCTGAATCCGATGAGTTCATTTTTATGAATAAAGCACAATCCATCGCCGTTATTTACGGTTTCAGTCGCTTTCATAGTTATGTAATCCGAGCCAACTTTCTCGACAGTGCCAATCTTTTTTCCGATCGATTTGGGAGAATAAGTGTTGATCAGATCTTTTGATCTTCCAGATAAAAAGTAATGGGTGCTGTGCCGGTTGAAACTTCTTTCCGGATCAGGGTCGAAACTAATCTCCGTGTTCCCGGATGATGCTTTTACATATTCCCGTTCGGAGTTAAGAATATCGTCCAGCTTTCTCCGGTAATAGCTTACCACATTTTTGATGTAGTTGATGTCTTTTAACCTTCCTTCAATTTTCAGACTGGTTACTCCGGCACAAATCAACTCGGATAAATTGCTGCTTAGGTTCAGGTCTTTCAGCGAAAGCAGGTGGCTGTTGAGGATGATTCTTTTGCCGTTTCCATCCACCAAATTGTACGGATGCCGGCAGGCCTGGGTACACATTCCCCGGTTGGCACTTCTTCCGGTTGTAACCTCGCTAAAGTAGCACTGCCCGCTCAGGCTAACGCACAATGCCCCGTGAACAAAATATTCCAGCTCTGTGCTGGTCGCAGCTCTGATTTTTTTGATTTCCCGGAGCGACAGCTCACGCGCCAACACTATGCGGTCAAAACCAAGCTGGTCGTGAAAGCAGATGCGATCGGTTGCATAATTATTGGTTTGTGTACTGGCATGAAGCGGAATAGGAGGGATGTTCATTTTCAAAATGCCCATGTCCTGAATAATCAGCGCATCGGCTCCGGCATTGTAAATCTGGTGAATTAGTTTTTCGGCCTCTTCCAGTTCGTTGTTATACAGGATGGTATTTAGTGTGACAAAAACTTTCGCCCTGTACTTGTGTGCAAACTGAACCAGCAACTCAATATCGGCCACTGAATTTGACGCAGCTGCTCTTGCTCCAAAACGGCTGGCCCCGATGTATACCGCATCGGCTCCGTAGTTTATTGCAGCCATCCCGGACTCAAGGTTTTTGGCAGGAGCTAAAAGTTCTATTTCTGTCATATTCTTCAATGGTGAATCTAAATCTACCGGATCATTATTTGCCACTTCACATTCTTTGGGCAAAAGTAAACCAATTTCACCATTTTTCTTTTTGGCGGAGGTTTTATAACGCAAGGGGGTATTTTATTGAATGATTCAGTTAATAGTAACAAGTGGTTAAAAATTATGGGGTTGGGCGACGGGCACAAATGTTAGGTACAGGCTTTTTATAAATTATACCTTTCTTTATTTAATAAATTTATTTTTTCTTGTTTGTCATTATGGTTTTCGAGTTGATATATAATTTGACTTCGATTACGATATTCTTCCTCCTGTATGTTTCTCAAATATAAATTCTCTAGTCTTAGTTGAAAGGTTTCGTTACTTAGTTTAGTTTGATAGATTGGAATTTCTTTCTTTTCCGCAATTTGCACAAGGAACTTTTTGAGATTTGATTCAATTCTCGCACCGAGAAAAATTGCTTCTGCTTTTAAAAATGGAATTGTATTATTGGTTAATATATCAGAATCATAGTTGCTAAGGATTAATCGCCATTCTTTCTCATAACTCCATGAGCGTGATTTCGTTGTCATGGTTTTGTAAGCTGTTTTCAGAACTGGTTTGTTTAACTTCAATTCTTCACCTGAAAACTTTGACCTCATAAGTTCTCTAGGAGAAATTTGTGGTACTTTGGCAGTATAATGAATGGGGAAGAGTCCACATTTAATAGCTTTTCCATTAACTATATTGTCGAAGTCGGTTTTATATTTAATACTAAAACCTTGATGATTATCTGCATAATGTGACCACATGGTCGTATTATTCAACAATTCTGTTTCATCCTCGAAATTTGAGAAACAAGAAATTTTGAACTCCATATTCCTTATGTAATCAATCTTTTTTCTACATTCTCTCCTTGCTTCCTCAACAATCTCATAAAGTAAGGAACTTAGTGAACCACTTTTTTTATTTCTAATATCAAATAGTGCAAAAATGAAATGTTTTGGACGTCTCTTATTTAGCATAAAAGGTGGTTCTGATTCTTTAGTCCATGAGTGGTAAAGTTGATAATATTCCTTTTCAGAGATTTTATCCTCGTTCTCTACTTTTGAAATTAGGTTTAATTCTTTTAGTCTTTTTAGTAAATATATTTTCTTAAACTTCTCAGCTTCTATGCAAACAAAGCTATCAAATGGGTCATTGAAATTTCTCGGTGACGATAGGAAAAGTGAGTCATTTTCTAAATTTATTAAACTGTATTGAGAGGGAGGAAAAAATTTAAATAAACTTTTAGGTAGGTGCTCATTTTTATAGTCGGCATACTTTTCTTGCGTTTCGACGATGCCTGAATTGAATATAGAGTCAACAAAGTCATTAACGAAATGCTTTGTCCAATAACCGGAGAAATCTCGATTTCTATAGTCTGATCTTGGAAAGTTAGATTCTATTTTATTATCCCAATCTATCATTTATGTTCGGTTTTCAAGCTTGCGCCTAAAATATATACACCTCAAGCTTATCTCTTTTTGCAGGTTCTAATTTTCTAAGTTCTTAAATTACAGCAAAATATCCATTTGCAAACGCTTGCAAACGTTTATTGTCGTTTATAAATGTTTAACTACCGAATAAGCTTTTTGTAGCCCTCTACCTTTGTTTCAGTTCTTTCGTTCAAGGGGCCCGAAGCAAAAAACGGCTCCACTATATTAACAAAAAAATTACAGATCATGAATGCATTAAAAAACAGCGTCAGGCTTCTCGGACACCTGGGAGACGACCCAAAAGTAAGAAAGCTTGGCAGTGGAAAAACCGTTGCTAATTTTAGTATAGCAACCAACGAAATTTACCGCGACAGTAACGGCGAAAAGAAAAGCGAAACCACCTGGCACCGGCTGGTAGCCTGGGGCAAGCAAGCCGAAATTGCGGAAAAATACCTGAAAAAAGGATCGGAAATATCGATCGAGGGAAAACTGACCAACAGGACGTATGAAGATAAGAACGGTGAGAATCAATACATCACCGAAATTGTAATCAATCAAATGCTGATGCTGGATAAATCGGCTGTTTAGCCTGGCTTCATTCTGCATCAAAAGAAAAGCAGGGAGCCAATTGCATCCCTGCTTTCAGATTTATCCTCAACTAAACCTGAACAACGTTCTTTTTAATTGTTACCTCCCGGCTTATTTCCTTTGATTTGCCCCCGTATTTCGCCCCCGCGGTTTTGTGAGGTATGCACGTTTACATATGCTCCATTTGCATAAAAGGTATCCACAAGGTCCATCAAAGTCAGTCCAGTCAGGTTGGCATCGGTAATCACTCCTTCGGCGAGTATGCCGCTGGTCATTCCCGGAATTAAAACCGGCGGTGCTGATGATGGGTAAAGCCATACTACAATAGATCCATTTTGTCCTGCAGGTGCGAAATGGATGTGTGCCATTAATACGTTCTCAATACTGTCGACAATAAGTTTATACGACAATTCCGTTCCTTCTTTATTCAACTGAAAGATGGCCTGTCCGCTTGCATCGGTCCAAACTGGCGGAACTTCGTTTTCTCCCGAAAGATGAGCCCTGAAATTCAGTACTTTTTGTGCACTCTTAAGTTGAAGCTCGTCTTGCTGATCAGTTGTTAGATCTTCTTTTTCGCAAGATACGATGGCGAAAACGAATAAAAATAACAGGGTAAATTTGAATGTTTTCATGTTGCTTTGTTTTAAAATGGATAATTAAACTCCTACAATATCTTTTTTCAACGAGTAGGCGATGGCCAAAACATCCTTTTGGGTTGGTTCGTCCACCTTGTTTTTCCCCAGAGCTTTCATGATGTCGTCTATTACGTGCATATATTCTCCCTGGCTGATGTTCATGCCTTTATGAGAGGCCAGCATGTCTTTGCCTTTGTACTCCTGTGGTCCTCCACTGCCGGCAGCCAGAAAATTGATTAGATGCTGTCTTACTTCTGCAAAATGAGCGGGATGCTCTTTAAGTGGAAGAAAACGGGCATTTACCGCCGGATTGGTCATGTGGTTTTCTACAATGTCGTCAACAAGACTGGTTATTCCATCTATGCCTCCAAGTCTTTCATACAATGTCTTTGTTTCTACCTGATCTTCTCTCATTCTTTTTGTTTTTAGTTAGAAATATGTCGGATAATAGCGGAACCCAGAGACGGGATGTCAGATGAGTGCCCACTTTTTCCAGTAAAATCGATTCAAATTACTTCACAGAACATTTGATATGCGGCAAGATTTGGTTGATTTTTTGAACAGAAATGTTCTTTGCGTCTATTAAATGTAGTCTATAACATAGTTAAATCCAATAGAGTGGCATATAAATACCTGTAAGTGTTTTATTGTCGCAATTACAATTAGTTTGGAAATACTCAGAAAATGTAAAAAAAGACTTATGGTGCTTGTTTGTATTTTGGGGACGGGAAAAATCTACTTTCGCCTTTAATAAAAAATATGTTAATGATTGAGAAAAGGAGGTCAATGTTTTTGGCTAAATATTTCAAAATAGTTGAGTAACAATTAGAGTGACATTAGAATTATTTCAGCTTTTGTATCATACAAAAAGCGAAGCTTGGTGCTTCATAAGCGCCGAATAACCACCGTTTAACACACTTTAAGGATATTCATGTCCTTAATTCTTGTGATTCGCGGTCAATTGGACTAACTTGTTTATTATTAGCGATAAAAGAACTTGTTTTAATAATTGTAAACAAAGGAGGATAAGTTATGGGAAGTGTAAAAGTTATTCGTTGCAGCGATGCAGGATTTGATTGCGATGCTGTTTTCCGGTCCGAATCAGAAGAAGAATTGATGGCGCAGGTGGCGGCTCATGCCAAAGAAGCGCACAACCTGACGGAGATTACTGAAGAGGTGGTGCAGAAAGTTAAATCCATAATGAAGGTAGAGGCCTGAATTGGCTTTCGAAATGTTATGACTGGTGTTGATCAGTCGGAGAGAAGCGGTTTTTATTTTAAAACTATTTTAAATGATAGCAAGTTTTGTTAAACATAAAGTAGACAATTTCGAAGCATGGAAGAAAGTTTATGAAGAGTTTTCGAAAGTGCGAAAAGAAAAGGGGGTTATTGGAGCCAGTGTTTTGCAGGAAATCAGTGACCCGGAAACGGTAATTGTTGTTCATGAGTTTGATAACCTGGATGTGGCAAGTCGTTTTTTTGAATCGGAAGAGCTGAAAAATGCCATGAAAAATGCCGGTGTCCAGGGGCAACCCGAAATTTGGATCGGGAATGTAAAAGAACGTACACCTTTTTGAAAAAGGTGTTTGATGCGACAAATAAAGGAGCCGGAAATCATCCGGCTCCTTTATTTTTGACCTTCCGAACCGGAGGGCTTGTTTTGACTTGCTTAGTTCTGGGGAACAAACTGTTTGAAACTTTTATAGAAATACTCCAGCTCATCTTTGGTCAGGTTGTGCTCAATGCGGCTACAGTTCCCTTCTTTGTCCAGAAAAACCTTGATAACAGATATATCTTTTTGATAGATTGTGTACTCGGGTGCATTGGTTTGTGTGCTGGCACTGGAATATTGCCAGTTAAGATGCGGTTCGGTGTTGGCCCTGTCGCCGGTATAGTTTAGTGTTAATTTGGACTTGTTGGGTGTGGTGTACATGCCTTTGCTTTGGTATTCGTAAAGCATCACTTTTCCTCCGTCAGAAGTGTTTGTAACGCTGGAAGGGGCTCCCAGTCTTTTAAAAATAATCTTCTCATTTTGTCCGACTATGGCGTAATGAATGGCTTCGTTGGCCAATTTGTTGGTTGTAGAACAGGCTCCGATTAGTATGAGCAAGATAAGTAAAGAAACAGGCAAATTTTTCATGATTGAAGATTGTTGATTTTGTGTTTGTACGAAGTATTATCGAAGATGTTTAATAGTTGTATTTAGAAAGTGAGTTTCATTTTCAATGGATTTGGTGAATGAGGCAAAGTTATAGAGGAAAATGACTAAAAAAAAGAAAGCCGAACAAAAGTTCGGCTTCAGAGCGGGAAACGGGGGTCGAACCCGCGACCCTCAGCTTGGGAAGCTGATGCTCTACCACTGAGCTACTCCCGCTTGTTTTTAGTTTGGCGACCCTCAACCTGGGATCCCGAGCACTCGGGTCTACCACTGAGACGCTTACTAATTTTTGTTTTTGCGATCCTCAGCTTGGGAGTCCGAACATTCGGGACAACCTCTGAGCTTTGTCCATCCGTTGACGGACACACTCGCTTTTTAAGAACGCCCAAAAATAAATAATAAATGCATTCGATAATCACTTTTGTGCATTAAAATGACCATTTAATTCGTGCAAAAAACGCTTGCCCGTAATCGCCGTATTCGGTGCCTGCGCGGCCAAGGAAAAGTTGGCCGTTTAACATCACTTCCCAGTTGTTGCCAATGGAGTAAGTGAGCGAAGGTCCGATATACGAAGAACCGTCGCAGGGATTGAGCATGGCGGAGATGTTGCCCGAGAAAAGCGGCGTAAAAGGGTAGGAGCTTTGTGCAAAAAGATTGTACCGGCCAAACGAAAGCATTTTGGCCGACAAGTTGCTGGCAAAGAAACTCCTTCCTCCGGCATCGCCGGTTGTGCCATGGCTGTTAAACAGGACTGCTGCATGTACGTATAAACTGCTTCTGAAAGTATAATCGCCCGAGACTGAGGCCACAAAAGTTTCAAAGTTTTCGGGATCATTGTTGTTGCGTGGTTTAAACCAGGTGGCTTCGCCCCGAAAACCGCCGCCTTTTATATCGCCCGACCAGCCACCACCCAGCACATAATCGGGACCAACCCAGCCCCCCATAAACTGAATGTCGTAATCAAACTTTGAAAAACGATACATTCCTGCTATTGCTGTTTCAGATGAATCTTTACGGCCGATTTTATAAACCAGCTCTGCCGATGAGGTTTCGCTGGTGTAATACTGCATCCGGATGCCGTCGGTTCCGGGGCGCTCTTCGTAGTCGAAATCGAAGTAGGAAAAAGTGTTGAACACATCGTTGGGATTCCAGACCAGGTTGGTGCCCCAGTTAATTCGCTGACGCCCCAGGCGAAACTGGAGCTTGCCGTTGGTGTAATCCACCCACGCTCGGTCGATCATCGAATGCATAAACCATCCACCGCCCGAGGCTAAAACGGTGCCCATATCCAGTAGCCCGTTGTCCGACTCAATCATGTTTTTGTATTCCGGGAAATCCTTGATCATCTGTCCGAAAAACAGGCGGTTTCGGGCTTCCACGGCAAAGGTTAAGTTTGAATTGGCGTACCACTTAAAATTCAGACGGTTGTGGAATTGGTTGAGGAAGAGGTCATCCAGTGACTTTGTTTCTGAAACCGGCATCGGATTTACGGGTTTGTAATACATACTCAACTCCTTAATGTATCCGTTAAAATCAACACTTGATTGAGCATTTGACTTGACAACTGAGATAACAACCAACGAAAATATGGAAAGAATAATCGGTAAATGAAAGCTGGCAATTAGTTGCCGGAATCCGGACTGAAATTTTCGGATATTATTTCTGTGCCAATGCTTTTCTTGCTTGTTACTCATTACTAACTATTTTGTACTCACTACTCCATTCTATTCTGCCATTCCTCCGGCAAAATCCATCACACACATGGTTTCGTATACGGGATGCAAACCGCAAGCTACTCCCACCAGTTTAAAGGCAGGGTGGAGAAGGGTAGCCCTGTGTCCGCGGTCTTTTACGCCGTCATCGATCAAGAGAAAAATCACAATTTGCCGGGCGCTCGAATTTCCATAGGCAATGTTTTCTCCGATTCGCACCTGCCACTTGCCAAATTTTTCAACCCGTTGCCGCATGTTTGAACCATCGCTGCCGGTATGGCCGGTTTTTCCTGTCTTTTGCTGATCTTTCTGATGTTTCCGTGCAGCCTGCGATAGCTCTTTGCTGGGATACATGAGGGCTTGCGGACTTGCTTTTTTTAGGTCCCTTACGCATTCATTGAGCGCTCTGACGCCCTCCATTGTTTGAATGGATCTATCTCCCGGGTAATGAAGTATCTTTTTATCGTAATACCTCGCGAGGGGCTCAATGTACTGTTCGGCATACCGGGCCGGATTGGAGCGAAAAAGGTTGATCTCGTAAATCACATCCTTCTCCAGCGGAGTCAGGTAATTGGCTTTTTCTGCCGTATTTAGTGCCGGATGCTTTCCATCTTCTGCCGTTGCAAAAAGAGAAATCAATAAAAATAATATGAGTCCCTGAATTTGTTTCATTTTGAAATGTCGCTTATTATTTTCCCATCTTCGATCGTAATTACGCGGCGGGCTTTGTTGACCACGCGTTGATCGTGTGTCGAAAAAATAAACGTAATTTTTTCTTCTTTATTAAGTTGCTCCATGATATCGAGAAGATTTTCAGTGGAATGTGAATCCAGGTTGGCAGTTGGTTCATCGGCCAAAACGAACTTGGGTTTCGATGCCAGCGCACGGGCCACAGCTACGCGTTGTTGTTGCCCACCCGAAAGTTTTGACGGCCTTCGGTCCATCATCTCTCCCAGTCCTACTGCTTTTAGAAGTTCAGAAGTTCTGGCTTCGCGGTCGGCTTTATTTCTCCCTTGCAGGTGCATGATAAACTCCACGTTTTCTTTGGCTGTCAAAACGGGAATCAGGTTGTAGGCCTGAAAAACAAATCCGATGTTTTTCATCCGGAAATCGGTGAGTTTGCGTGCCGAAAGCTCGTTTATTTTTATTCCTTCGATTTCGACACTGCCTTCTGTGGCATCATCCAATCCGCCAATAATGTTCAGCAAAGTGGTTTTTCCCGATCCAGAAGGACCCACAATGGCGGTGAATTCGCCTTCTTCAAACGAAACATCGATTCCGTTTACGGCATGCACGGCCACCGAATCGCTGTTGTAAATCTTGTGCAGGTTTTTTATTTCTATGATTTTCATTGTAATGCGGGAATGCTAAAATGCAAGAATGCATTAATGGTTAATATTTCTATAGGTAGTATCTTTTGATTTCGTAACAATTTTCAAAATTTCTGTACACTCGTTCGTGAGGCGTTCGAGTTCAGTTTGATCCTCCGAAAGTTTAGAGTCGTTAATCACTTCAAGCCAGAATAAGGATTCATCCGCTTCTTCCACAACAATACTTATTTTGCTGAAAAACTCAGCCTGCGATCGGCCACGGCATGCAGCACGGTAATTTGCTCCGGTTGAAGTTGCCGATTTGATGAGTTGGTAAGTAACTACAGAAGTTGCTTTGCTCTGCTTTAAGGAATCACAAAATAGAATCACATCCACACCAAATTTTTTTGTGCGCTTCTTCATTTCTTCAACAAAAATGTCTTTTGGGTTCATGATTAAATTTTTTTGATGAACGATTTCTATTATTAAAGCATTTATGCATTTACGCATTCATGCATTTTTATTCTGTTCTCGTTGCTTCCGCCGGGTTGAGTTTCAATGCCTTTCGTGCCGGATAAACTGCCGAGATTATTCCGGTGAGTATTACCAAAATGGTAATGATGACCAGTGTATTAGGCTGAAGTGCGGTGTACACTTTTGTTGCGTACCCGTATTTCTCCAGCCCTTCTGAAAATGCCGAGACATCTATGGGCCGCGTTTCAAAATACCTGGTAATAAGCGAGCCGGTCAGCACTCCGAGTAATCCGCCGGTTAATGTCAGCATCACCGATTCGAGCATGATCATCCCAAAGACTTTTCGCTTGTTCATGCCAACCGCCATTAACATTCCGATTTCCTTGGTGCGTTCGAGCACTGCCATCAGCATGGTGTTAACGATGCCAAAACAGAGCCCCAGCAAAATGATCAGAATAAAAATGTACATATACTGATCCATCGACTCGGTAAGGATCGACATTTCGGGGCTGATTTCTTTCCAGGTCTTTACATCGTCGTTTCCGGCCAGTTGCTGCACTTTTGTTTTTACGTCATCCACCGTGTTGGCATCGTCGCAAATCATGGCTATTTCGTGCGCCACGTCGCCGTGCAGGCCCAATTGTTTTTTTAGGTCGTCGTACAAAACAAAAAGGTTGGTTTCATCGAAACCGGTATTTACGGTGCGGTAGATTCCACTTACGCGGTAGCCTTTCGACGACAGATCGCCGTTCATATCCACCATTTGTACGTTTAGCTTCGAACCGACTTTCAACTTTAGCTTTTTGGCCAGTTTTTCGCCAATCAGTACCGGCGGCATCCGGCTGTTTTTTTCGAGGTAGGTTCCATCAACCAATTTTTGCGAGATGTTGGTGACCTCTTTTTCCATTTCCGGAACAATTCCCAGCATTTTTCCTCCGCCGGTTCCGTGTGCTGCCATAATAAAAGGCTCGGCAATCAGCCGGTAACAGGCAGCGTCCACTTCAGCTAGTTGGTTGATTTTCTGTGTTAACTCACCGGCGTTGCTGATGAATAATCCGGTTTCGTTGTTATCCATGAAACGGGGAGCATGTACCTGCAAGTGTGCCAGTTCGGTGCGGGTCGCCGATTCAATCCTGGATTCAACCGCGCCCAGCATAAATGCAGTGGCAAAAACACCGGCGGTCAGTCCCAGGGCAATGGCAACAATCATAATAATGCTGCGCACCTTGTTTCTCCATACGTTTCTCCAGGCTATTGATAAAATCATAATTCCTAAAATTTGATTGAAGTTAGAAGACCGAAGACGGAAGTATTTCCTTCAACATGTAATGCCAGTTTTTGCTTACTGCTATTTTTATTTCTCATTTCCGTGCCTCTTAACTGTTGACTGATTTAATTTCGCATCGCTTTGGTAATCTTCAGCCGCTGAATGTTGTACATCGGGAAGACCGAAATAAACACACTGAGCAGGAACACCAGTATCATCTGGCTGTAAAAGAGAGAGGCTTTCAGCGAAAAGTAGAGAAACGGTTCCATTCCGTATTGCTCGTAGGCTTCAGCCATTTTTCCCGACATGGGGATCGGATGAAAGTAGAAGTAGGTGCAAAACAGGTAACTGATGAGTACACCCACCGAACAGCCAATCAGGCCGATAAAGATCGTTTCAAAAAATACAATCGTCGAGAGTTTGCTTTTTTGCATACCGACTGCGTGAACCACTCCGAATTCGCGTGAACGTTCTTTAACCATCATCAGCACAACGCTAAACATGCCAAATGCGATCACCATGTACAGGATGCCCAGCATGATTTTGCCACTTCCCCGGTCGCTTTCAATAAGCTGTTCGAGGTCGGGTTGCATTTCGGTCCAGGTCATTACGCGGTTGCCCGCCGGAAGTACACGTTCGATTGCTTTTTTTATGTGTTTCACTTCGTAATGGTCGTGCGCCATCACCACCAGCGAGGTTGAAAGTCCGCTGGCAGAGTAGAAATCCCGCGCCGCTTCGATATCCAGGTACACCATCCGGTTGTTAAATTCCTGGTTGGGGTGGGAGAGCAGACCTTTAATTACAAATAACCCGCTGGCGCTTATTCCGTGGTAGCCCTGACTGATCATCACCAGCGTGTCGCCAACGTCTAGCCCAAGATATTTAGCCAGTCCTTCACCCAAAATGGCCCCTTTGTCGCCGGTTTTCAGGAAACTGCCTTTTTTTACTTTCTGCGATATTTTGGTGATCTGGTCTTCTGCTTCGGGCTCAATTCCCATTACCATGGCAGGCTTGCTTTTCAGGTGATTGGCAGCCAGTGCAAAAGATTCGATTCGATTGACCACCAGCGTGACATCGGGAATCTGACTGATCGACTCTTTTAATTCGTTGCTTGCGGAAAAGCTGTTGTCGAGTGTTCGTTCGTTCCAGAAAGCGGTGTCCTGCACCTGCAGATAGCCGGAATAAAATTTGACCGAGTTTTCGATCATGCTGTCGTACGATCCTTCCTGCATCGATCGCATCCACGATGCCAGCAACACACTAAAAACAATGGAGGAAATCGCGATGAACGTTCGTCGCCGGTTTCTCCAGAGGTTGCGCCAGGCCAGTTTGATGTTGGTGTTCATTTGAAATGCTTAAATGCGTTAATGCATGAATGCTTTAATTTTTTTGATTCATGTTTCGATAGGTTGTATCCTTCGACTTCGTCATTATTTTTGAAAGCTCAGTGGCTTCATTTAAAAGACGAGTCGATTCCTCCGGATTGCCCGAAAGATTGGCATCTTTAATTACTTCCAGCCAGTAAACTGATTCATCCGATTCTTCTACTACAATACATATTTTACTGAAAAATTCAGATTGAGAACGCCCCCGGCAAGCAGCCCGGTAATTGGCACCTGTTGAAGTTGCCGACTTGATAAGTTGATAAGAAATCACCGAGCTGCCCTTTGATTCTTTTAATGTATCACAGAACAAAATCACATCGACGGCAAACTTTTTTGTCCGCGCTTTCATTTCTTCGATAAAATTATCTTTGGGATTCATTCAGTTCGTTTTATGGTTTGATTTCTACTATTTAAGCATTTTAGCATTCACGCATTTACGCATTGCTATCTAATCCTCTTCATATTCTGTTGCGAGAAAAAGCTTTCGTCGATTTTTACGTTAAAGTCGATTTGGTTAAAGATCAGGATCGTTTTGTTGCCTTCTTCATCGGCCGGAATCATTTCCAAACGGGTTGGCATTACGCGGTCGTCCATTTTTTTAATGTCGCTCAGAACCTCTGTGTTAACAAGGTAGCCGTCTTCATCGTAAAACTCGGCTTTCAGCCAAAGCAGTTCTTCTTTCGATATCCACATGATCACTTTTCCCCAAACCACGGCCGCATCGTCGTGGGGAATGAGTTGTATTTTATAACACTGGTAATCCTGTATTTTCTCTTCTCCCAGCAGTTCCTGGTCGTAGTCGTCGGCCATCGACGATTCTTTCACGAGGTCGTCGTTGGTAAAGTCGGAGCCCATCCACGACTGCATCATCATCGACGGTGGAATTTTGATCATGCGTTCGATGTTGGGCACCCAGTTCCACATTTCGTTGTTGCGCTTCAGAAATACCTGCCCCTTTTCCTTGGCCGGAGCGGTGATGTAGATCAGCGAGTAGTCGTTTCCAAGCGTCCAGTTTTTCATCGATACGGTGCGCGACCAGGTGGGGCGTTCAATGATCATCGTTAGCTCTCCAATACTGGAGCTTCCCCTGAATTTCTCATCGGCCTGCCGTACTATTTCTTCAATGTTGATGGTTTGCGCTTTTCCTGGCAGGGCGCCGGCCATCATCAGAAAGATGAAAAATACCGGGTATGCCTGTTTTATTGATCGTTTTATGCGATACATGGTTTATTTTTTAGTTTGTTTTTATGATTTTCAGACAATTGTCGATGACGGCCTGCTCCATTTTATCGCCCTCGAATATTTCGGGGGCTGCTACCAGGTAAAGAAAGGCGCCCTCAATCATCGCCGATACGGCCATCAGGTCTTTTTCAGGATCGTTACTGCCGCACGAAACAATAAACTGGTAGAACATTCCCATAATAGGTCCGGCTTTTTCCTTGTAGCTTTCAGCAAAAAGCAGCGAGACTTTTGGCTGTAGCAAGAGAGAGAATAAAAGCTTCCAGTATTGTGTATTCTCGCGCACCAGCATAAAGTTACGACGAATAAAATAGATGAACTCCTCTTCGGTTAAAGCACCATCGTGATTGATGTCGAGGTTCTCATAGATCTCGTTAAATCCCTGATCCATGATCTCACTAAGAATCTGGTCTTTGCTTTCAAAGTAATTATAGGTAAGGCCTTTCGAAATTTTGGCTTTGGCGGCAATCTGGCTGATGGAGGTGGCGTGGAACCCGTTTTCGGCAAACAGTTCCAGCGCCGTATCCATGATTAATTGTTTCTTCTGTTTTCGGATATCGTTGAATTGTTCCGGACTTCGTGGCATCTTTTATTATTTTTATGACTGAACGGTTGGTCAAAGATAGTGGCTTCTTTTGAGACTTCCCAAAAAATGGACAAGTAAGTGACCAGGTGGTCAATTAAAAAGCGATTTTTTCGAACATTAGACGAATAAGTTTGATGAATGGACAGGGGATTGAAGATTAATTCAAAATAAGCCGACAAAATAGGGGGATGCACCATTAGTTGCAAATTGCTTCAGAATTCCTTGCTTACTTTATGCTCGAATATATGAACGATAACCTGGAACGTGAGTCATATTCCGTTCCTTTTTTTATGCAGCTTTATATGAAGATTTTTGAAGGACATTCTTTCCACATCCCGGTTCTGGGAGTGGGATATTCCATAGACACACCCATGAATGTTGCGCCTTATGGTATTTCGTCGGTTATCTCGCTGGTAGATGATGGACTGATGGAGAAAATGCGGGAATTTTACTGCAACAAGTTTGATATGCCTTTCAAGGGAATTACCCAGAAGGTGGATGATTTTCGGGCCAAACGCATTACTTCGTATCTGAACATGGTAGAAGTAATTGTGGCACGAAAGTTCGACGAGTTAAAACACAGTGTAACACACGCAGGCGGAGAGTTCGAGAAGTACCTGGAGTTACTGCCCGATACTTCTTCGCTAAAGAAAAAACTGAACCTTGGCGAAAAAGGCAAAAAGGCGGTGGAAGAGTTTTCGAAGTGGGTACACGAAAAATTGCCGCTGGGGTCGATCGATGTTAACATCATGACAAAGCTGGACCAGTCGCACCAGAAAGATGGTGAAGATCTGCCTGCCGAGTACAACGATGCGCACGCTGCCCTGCGTGGTTTTGCCAACAGTACGCTGAGCTCGTCGCTGGTGCTTTCGGCCGGAATGAGTCCGCGCCTGTACAGCTACATCGAAAATTTCGGGGACTTCTTTCCCGACAGCGAAGGCCACATCAAAAAGAAAATTATTCTGAAGGTGAGCGATTTTCGCTCGGCACTGGTACAGGGGAAAATGCTTGCCGCCAAAGGATTGTGGATTTCCGAATACCGGATTGAATCGGGAGTAAATTGCGGAGGGCATGCGTTCCCAACGCAAGGCGTTTTGCTGGGACCGATTCTGGAAGAATTCAGGCAAAACCGCGACCAGCTGTACACTACCTGTTTGGAAGGCTACAAAGAGGCCTTGCAAAAGAAATCGTTGCCGCAGCCTGCCGAAACGCCTGAAATTAAAGTGACGGCACAGGGAGGCGTGGGAACCAATGAAGAACACAATTTCCTGCTTGATTATTACAACATGGACAGTGTGGGCTGGGGATCACCTTTTTTGCTGGTGCCCGAAGCAGTGAGCATCGACACCGAAACGATGGACCTCTTGGCCAAAGGCGGCGAAAAGGATTACTACTTTAGCGGTTTGTCGCCGCTGGGAGTGCCGTTTAACAGCATTAAAGGTGCCTCGATGAGCGTGAGAAGACTGGCACTTGCCGCCGAGGGGAAAGCAGGTACTCCGTGCACCAAAGGCTTTTTGAAATTCAATACCGAATATACCGAAAAACCCATTTGTACGGCTTCGCGCCAGTACCAGACCCAAAAGCTGCAAGAGCTGGAAGAACAGAAGCTAAGCGGCGAAGCGTACCAGAAAGCCTACGATAAAATTATTGAGCCCGAGTGTTTGTGCATTGGGCTGGGCATTTCGGCCCTGTTGGCGAAAGACATAAAAGTGGCTTCTACCGATAAAGTAACGATTTGCCCGGGACCTAACCTGGCTTATTTCGACAAGGTGGCGACACTAAAGGAGATGGTGGACCATATTTACGGCCGGATAAACCTACTGAGTAAAATGC
Source organism: Maribellus luteus (assembly GCF_003576475.1). Classification (GTDB taxonomy): domain Bacteria; phylum Bacteroidota; class Bacteroidia; order Bacteroidales; family Prolixibacteraceae; genus Draconibacterium; species Draconibacterium luteum. The sequence continues at coordinate 434,061 of NZ_QWGR01000001.1, forward strand.
CGCGTCCGAACATGTTTATCAAGGAGCTAAGCATGTACCTCGATATTTTTAAGGAAAGAGTGGAAGCCTTTCTTCAGAATGCGGAAGATGTAAAGGAGAAGCGGAACCTGGAGAAATTCAGAAAAAACCTGCTGGACGGAATCGAGTATTACAAAACTCTTTTTGGCGAGAAGAAAAGGGAAGTGGTACAGGAGCTGGAACTGTTGTTAAAGAAATACCCGGCGCTGAATGCGGATTTGTAAGTCAAAAAAAAAGACGATAAGGAAAACGGAATTTACGAAAGTGAGTTCCGTTTTTTTGTGATGGGTGCTTTGTAAGTCAGACCTTCAACTTCTGCAATATTTCCTATATTCGAAGAATGGTTGATTGGCGGAATTCAAAAACATAGGCCAGCAAACTTCCTCAAAGGTCTAAGGCCTTCAAGCTACCGGCTCTTGCAGGGGTTTTATTAAACGTAGAAATATGATGAACAGAAACGTTTTGGGGATCGACATCGGGGGAACTAAAACGGCCCTTGTATATGCCCGGGAAGTACCCGGAGGGATCGAGATCGTAGATAAAACGATGTTTGCCACAAGCGATGTGGAGACCACGCTCACTAAGCTATTCGAACATGTGGCGCAAACGATGCAGAAGTACGGTTTAAACCCGCAAAATACGAGTGCCATAGGGATCAGCTGCGGAGGACCGCTGAACAGCGAAAAGGGAGTGATTATGTCGCCTCCCAATTTGCCGGGATGGGATAACATTCAGATTGTGCAGAGGATTTCCGAGCGGTTTCAGGTTCCCTGTGCGCTTCAGAACGATGCCAATGCCTGTGCCCTGGCCGAATGGAAATTTGGCGCCGGAAGAGGAACCCGAAACATGGTTTTCCTGACCTTTGGAACCGGTCTGGGGGCGGGTATCATCCTTAACGGGCGGTTGTACAGCGGCACCAACGACAATGCCGGTGAAGTGGGCCACATCAGGCTCGCTGAATTTGGCCCGGTGGGATACGGAAAAGCGGGGTCGTTTGAAGGTTTTGCCAGCGGAGGGGGGATTGCCCAGCTGGCAAAAATGGCGCTGATGGAAAAGTACCAGATGGGCGAGACGGTAGCCTGGTGTGCGCGGGAAAACATCGATGATGTTTCGGCTAAGATGGTGGCCGAACATGCTCAGGCCGGAGATGCACTGGCGCTGGAAATCATCCGGACTTCAGCCCGCTACCTGGGATTGGGCTTATCGGTTTTGATTGATATTCTGAACCCCGAGTGCATTGTATTGGGAAGTATTTATGCGCGTAACGAAAACCTTTTTTATCCCTGGGTTGAAAAAACACTGGAAAAAGAAGCCTTGAGTGTGGCCCGCCAGGTATGCCGGATCAAACCGGCCGAGCTGGGCGAAAGCATTGGCGATTATGCCGCCGTGTCGATCGCGTTCAACTTAATCAACGAAACGCATTAAGAGATGAAGAAAATGATTCAGGACAGTCTGGGCGAATCGCTGGACAAGCTGCAGCAATTCATGAGCAATGCTGCCAACATAGAAGCCATCGAACAAACGGCGCTGGCAATGGCCGGGGCTTTAAAGGCCGGGAATAAAATAATCAGTTGCGGAAATGGCGGTTCGTTGTGCGACGCAAGCCACTTTGCCGAAGAATTAACCGGAAGGTACCGGACCAACCGGGAGCCCTTGCCGGCAGTCGCGATCAACGATCCGGCCTACATTACCTGTGTGGGAAATGACTTTTCGTTTGAGGAGGTTTTCAGCCGGTATGTGGAGGCATTCGGGCAAAAAGGAGACGTACTTCTTGCCATCAGCACAAGTGGTAACTCCACCAATGTGGTGAATGCTGCATTGGCTGCAAAAAACAAGGGAATGTCGGTAGTGGCGCTCACCGGCGACAGCGATAACCTGCTGCGCAAGCATTCTGATATCGCCGTTTGTGCACCGGTTTCCGGGTTTTCAGACCGCATGCAGGAAATTCATATAAAAGTGATTCATGTGCTGATACAGTTGATTGAAAAACAGCTGTACGGTTTGTGATTTTGAATAATCCGAAACTACCTGGCTTGGAATATGAAGTAAGCGGGTAGTGAAAAAATACCCATCCGCTAAAGCATGTGGGGCAGGCTCCTGGTTTACTTTCCTTTTCGCCAGCGCAACTTGGTTTTTACCATCGGGAAAACGCCTTCGTTCACAAACTTGATGTCTTCGATCGAGTAAAAAGCTTTGGGATTGGTGGCTTTGATAATGTTTTCCACCTTTTTTATCTCAGCCCGTTTGATAATGCTGTGGATGATACTGACTTTCTCACTGGCTCCCTGCGCATTGTGAAAAGTAACCCCGTAACCGGCCGTTTTCAGGTTTTCAATCAGTTTGGTGGCTTCTTTGCGTGTAATGATCTGGATTTTTACAATTCCCACTGCGAGTCTTTCCTCCAGGTTAAGCCCCACGTAATTTCCGGCAGCGAACCCCAGCGCGTAGGCAACGTAACACATCCAGTTGTCGAGGTTCTCAAATATTTTTGAAATGGCAATCAGCCAAATCAGTATCTCGAAAAAACCAAGAATGGGTGCCCAGAATTTATGCCCCTTCGAAACCATTACAATGCGAACGGTTCCAATGGTCACGTCCATGATCCGGGAGAAAAAAATCAAGCCCGGCAGAAGGACATAGGTGAAAAGCGAACTATCGTAAAAACTCGTTTCCATAGAGTAAAAATAATAAAACTAATGTCAATCAAAATCAATACAACACGAATTCTTTTGAAGCGGTATTTTGCCCACAGTAAACAGACTCTGAGGCAACTAGTGACTAACTAACTGTCGAAAAATATTACATTCAGAAATGTAGGTTGCACCGCATTTTCTATTCCCCCGGAAATATCAGAATTCCGAAGTGAAATGGAAGCGAATGCTTTTAAACTCGTCCTGTGCCATTTGCAGTATAAACGACGAATCGGCCATAAATACATCGCGGCCCAGTTTGTCTTTGGCCATTTTCTGGTATTTTCTTTTTTTGAATTCGGTCAGCACTTTTGGGTCGTCGCTTTCAATCCAGCAGGCCTTGTACATCTGCAAAGGTTCAAAGCGGCACTTGGCATTGTATTCGTGCTCCAGCCTGTACTGAATAACTTCAAACTGCAATTGTCCCACGGTACCAATGATTTTCCGGCCGTTAAACGTGCTGGTGAAAAGCTGGGCCACCCCTTCGTCCATCAACTGGTCAACACCTTTGGCCAGCTGTTTCGATTTCATCGGGTCGGCATTTTCCACAAAACGGAACAATTCGGGCGAGAAGCTAGGCAGACCTTTGAAGTGGATTTCTTCTCCCTCGGTCAGCGTGTCGCCAATAATGAGGTTTCCGGTATCCGGCACCCCAATGATATCACCCGGAAAAGCTTCGTCGATGACTTCTTTCTGCGAAGCCATAAAAGCAGTGGGGCTGGAAATACGAAAGGTTTTCCCGAGCCGGATGTTTTTATACACTTTGTTTCGCTCAAAACGCCCGGAGCATATTTTCACAAAGGCAATACGGCTGCGGTGGTTCGGATCGATGTTGGCGTGTATCTTAAAAACAAAGCCGCTGAAAGCTTCTTCTTTTGGATCGATCACTCGTTCTTCGGTTGTGCTTGGCTGCGGAATTGGTGCAATTTGCACAAAACTGTCGAGCAGTTCCTGTACGCCAAAGTTGTAAAGGGCACTTCCAAAAAATACCGGGGCAAGGTTACCGGAAAGGTATTCGTCCTGCTCAAATTCAGGGTAAATTCCTTCCACCAGTTCCAGCTCTTCCCGCAGAACTTCGGCATCGCTGCCAATGTGGTCTTCCAGTCGCGGGTCGGAAAGATCTTCAAATTTGATCCGTTCCTGAATTTCCTGGATATCAGGCGTGAATAATTTCAGGCTGCGGTTAAAAATATTGTAAACGCCTTTAAAATCGGGGCCGTTGTTGATGGGCCAGCTCAAAGGACGTACTTTTATTTTAAGTTGGTTCTCCACTTCGTCCATCAGGGTGAAGGGGTCTTGTGCCGGGCGGTCCATTTTGTTGACAAAAACAATCACAGGTGTTTTGCGCATCCGGCAAACGTTCATCAGTTTTTCGGTTTGCGGCTCCACACCTTTGGCGGCGTCGATCACAATAATTACACTGTCTACTGCGGTAAGTGTGCGGAAGGTGTCTTCCTGAAAGTCCTGGTGACCGGGGGTATCAAGAATGTTGACTTTGTAGCCGCTGTATTCAAAACCCATTACCGAAGTGGCCACCGAAATACCACGCTGGCGTTCGATTTCCATAAAGTCGGAAGTGGCACCTTTTTTAATTTTGTTGTTTTTAACGGCACCGGCCACCCGAATAGCTCCTCCGAATAAAAGCAGCTTTTCGGTAAGCGTAGTTTTACCGGCATCGGGATGGCTCACAATTCCAAAGGTACGTCGGCGTTTTATTTCTTCCAGAAATGTCATTATCAGCGTGTTTAAAAATAGGGCGCAAAATTAGTAAAGAAGTTGGAAGTTTTTGTTTTTATGCGCAAGGTTTATTGGTCAAAGTTAAAGTATTCAGTTTCAGTTAACAGAATTGGAGAGTCGTAGTCTCAGTAATCAGTCTCAGGAATAAATGCTTAAATGCTTGAATGCTTTAATGTGAGAATAAGTTTCGAGCTGCTATTCATTGGTAATTGAACATTGAAAATTCTGACTTCAATCCTTCAATCCCTCAATCCTTCAGTCCCTCAGTCCTTTATTTTACTCCTGTTGCAGCGCTTTTACCTTTGCTACCATCAGGGTGATTCCGATGCCAAAAATGCCAATTACGGCGTAGGAGTACCGTAGGCCAAATGCTTCGGCAATAAAACCGATCAGCGGCGGGCCCATCAAAAAGCCCAGAAAACTAACGCTTGAAACAGTGGCAAGGGCAATTCCCGGAGGGATTTTTTCATGTTTTCCGGCAGTGCTGTAAACCGTTGGAACAATGCTCGAAACACCCAGGCCAACCAGCATAAAAGCAAGGGTGCTGGGAACCAGGTACGGGAAAATGACAGAGGTGAAAAGTCCGGTGGAGATCATTACCCCGCAAATTTGCATCAGGCGTTTTCTTCCTATTTTCGAAATCAGGTAATCGGCTAAAAACCGTCCGGTAGCCATCATAATCATAAAAGAGGTGTAGCCCAGTATCACCAGCGATTCGGGTGCCTTTACCACATCTTTGAAATATACCCCGCTCCAGTCGAACATAGCGCCTTCGCTGGCCATGCTAAAAAAGCCGATGATTCCGAGCTGGAGCAAAACACCGTCGGGTTTCATAAAAAACTTTCGCCGGGGTTCATGTTTTTGGGGATCGGCATCCACCCTTACCAGGTAGGGGTAATTGATGCGGACAATCACCCACACGATAAAAATGATGGTGATGAAGTGCCACATGGGCTGAACTTTCAGGTTGATCATCAGTAAGCCGATCAGTGCTCCGGTAAAGCCAGCAAGACTCCAGCCTCCGTGGAACGACGCCATAATGGGGCGGCCGTAAAGACGCTCGGCAGCCACTCCCTGGGTGTTGACCGAAATGTTGCACATGTTTCCGGTAAGTCCAAAGAGAAAAAGAACGACCGCCAGTTGCCAGCCGGCCTGCACGAGCCCAATGCCGGTTAGCGCGAGCGTGTAGAGAGGTAAACCCACTTTTAGGACGTTGTGGCTGCCAAAACGGGTAACCAGTTTTCCCGAGAAAGGCATCATCAGAAACTGCCCGACCGGCAGAGCAAAGAGGATGCTACCAAAAGCTCCGTCGCTCAGGTGAAGGCTTGTTTTGATATCAGGGATCCGGCTTGCCCACGATGCAAAGGCCAAGCCCATACTGAAATAAACCAGTGCAACAGCAAGGCGGGTTCTTCGCTTTCCGGAGGTAATGCCCTCTTCTATTATGCTTTCGAGTGTGATTCCTGACATTGGCTATTTATCAATTTGCGGGCAAAATTAGGAAAAGCCACCGGCACAGGCCTGATTTTGATAAAATTAGCCTCGAATGTTAAAAAATCAGTATCTGCTTGTCTTTTTTTGTTCTGCTGTTTTTCTGTATTGCGGTGTTGCTGTTTATGGGAAAGATTTGCCCCATGTTTATCTCCAGCAATTTATATCAACGAAGAAACCCATGTATTATGAATATGGTCAGAGAAGCTCTGCATTCTGCTTTCATTATAACCTCAATTCTCTAACTGCTTTTTTTCAAGCTGATTGCGCTGATTAGCGCAAATTTTATTTCACCCATTTGGGTGAAATCATTTTCTGTGTATATCTGCATTATCTGTGTGCCGTTAAATTCCGCTTGCGGAACTAAGGTATAAGTCAAATCAATGTGAGAATGAATAATAATTGTGTTTTGTGTGGAAAATAAAGTCCTTTGGGCGTGGTTGTTTACTCCTGAGATCATAGTTTGCAATCCCATTCGAATATTTAGTTTGCCGAGGAGGAAGGATTCAGGGCGTGAAGGACAGAGGGACTGATTTTGAGTATCCAATGCTCAATTATCAATGGCTCGCAGCTCATAGCTTATTCTCGCATTTTTTATCCCAAACGCTTTAGTTCTTGACCGATTGAAGTGCCTTCGAGATGTGTTTCCAGTAAGCTTTGTGAAAGCGGACACCTTCTTTTCCGATAATCTCGTGGTACGTTTTTGGTTCATCGTCGGGAGCGAATTTCAGGGCGGCCATGTTTTCGTACAAGGATGCAACTTCGGGGTGAAACTGAACGGCAAAAACATTGGGGTAAACGCGGTGGGCGAGGGCTTCCACCACTTTCCCGTCGTGTGAAAGCGCTGTTACTTCGAGGTTTTTCCCAATTTTCTCTGCTGCCTGGTGATGGGCACTCAGAATTTTGGGTGTTCTGTTCTTTTTTACTTTCACCGTTTTCCCAAAGAAACTATTCCCGGTAAACTGGATGGGATGCAGGTTAATGCCCATCAAAAGGGTATCTTCCGCCAGTTCCTGCCAGTAATTCCGGTGCAGGTCTTCGCGATCGGTTTTTACAGTTTGTTCGGCATTGCCGGCTCCATAAACTTCTTCCGGAATGTCTTGTACCAGTGTCCCGCCTGTTGCCACATTCATGGTTTGCATGCCCAGACAGAAACCGGTGACCAGGTAATCGGGTCGGGCGGCGAGGAAAGGTGTAAAGGTTTCGTCCTGGAAACCGCCAAGCAGGTGGAACAGAAAACTGGCTTCGAAAAAGTGTCTTTCGGGATCGGTAACCACCGAGAGCGTATTTTCCTCCCCGTAAACGGCTGGCGGAATATCGGGGCCTCCAAAAAAGATGACGCCTGCCGAGTTGTCAAATGCTTTTTTTAGTTGCCGGCTAATCCCGTTTTCCTGAAACAGGTTGTTTACATTCAAATTCCCCGAGATGGCCTGCAGGTGAAACTTGTCCAGCTTTTTATCTTCAATGTATTGCTGCGTTTTGGCAAAATCGTACTTCTGATCTTCAAAATAAACACCCACAAATTCCACTTCATCCTCCACTTTAAAAACTTTGTTTTCAGTAAGGTAGAGAATGGTCTGAATCCGGGAAACGGTCGGGTCGCAAAGGAGCACATAGCACTTGTCTTGATCAACGTTCCGATCGAAAAAATCCTGGGAGTAAGAGCTAAGTGCTGTAAATACGAACAGTAGCAGAAAGAGTGTTTTTTGCATGTCGAATTGTTTTGGATCCTTTCAAATATACTACAATACCGGGATTTTAAGCGTATCCGATTCCTTTAAATAAAGCATAATGAATGGTAGGTATGAAGCTAAAACTTGTACATTTGTGAAGTAACCTTAAATAGTAAAGAATGAAATTTAATTTTAAATCGTCTTATGTAGTTATTGCTGTTATTGGTTTGATTGTGATCCTGCTTTTTGGAGGCCGGATGTTTATGATCATTGAGCCTGGTGAACGGGGAGTCATATTCCGTCCTTACACAAGCGGTCTCGATAAAGACAATATTTATACCGAAGGTTTTCATGTAATTGCTCCATGGAACGACATGAAAGTGTACAACGTACGTGAGCAGCAACGCGAAGAAACCATGGATGTTCTGGACAAAAACGGGCTTTCCATCAATACCGATGTAACGGTTCGTTTTAATCCTCATTATACTCAAATCGGTCATTTGCACGAAAAATTTGGTGTAAATTTCGTGAATGTACTGGTAATTCCTGAAGTTCGTTCGTCGGTTCGGCAGGTAGCAGGACGCTATACTGCAGAAGAGATTTACTCGACCAAAAGAGCCGAGGTTGAACAGGCTATTATCTCGGAAACCCGCGAAACGCTGGGCGAGAATTTTATTGATATGAAGGCTTTGCTGATCCGTTCGATCAATCTGCCGGCCCAGATCAAGGGAGCTATTGAAGCCAAACTTCAGCAGGAACAGGAGTCGCTGGCGTATGAATATAAATTGACTAAGGAAACAGCAGAAGCAGAACGCCGCCGGATTGAAGCGGAAGGGATTGCCAACTACAACCGGATTATTAACGAGAGTTTGACTGATAAGATTCTGAAACAGCGTGGAATAGAAGCTACGCAGGATTTGGCCGAATCGCCTAACGCGAAGGTAGTGGTGATTGGCAGCGGAAAAGACGGTCTGCCACTGATACTGGGAGGAAATTAACAAGTAAGATAAAAGACAGGCTGATGAAAATCAGCCTTTTTTTGTGGCCCCCAAAAGCAGGTGTCTTACTCAAAAAAAAGAATCAGGATACCATACGAGAGTGACGAAAGAAAGCAAAAGATAAACAACGAAGTTTTATGAAAAAAATCAGAAATCCCTGGAAAGACCCGCAAAACGATGGAGTGTACAATTGCTTTGCCTGTTCGCCCTACAACAGTGCCGGCCTGCAACTCGAGTTTTGGGAAGATGGCGATGAAATTGTAAGCAAATGGAATCCGGAAAAGGCATACGAGGGCTGGGTAGGCGTATTGCACGGAGGAATCCAGGCTACCTTACTGGACGAGATCGGCGGTTGGGTAGTTATGTTGAAGCTAAAAACTACCGGGGTAACCAGCGACATGTTTGTTCAATACCTGAAGCCTGTAACCATGGGAAACAGTGAGATTACCATTCGCGGAAAGCTTGTGTCGCACGAGGGCAGAACGGCAAAAATCGATGCCTCCCTCCTGAACGAGGCAGGAGAAGAATGTGCAAAAGCTACGCTCTCGTATTTTGTTTTCCCGGAACGTATAGCCAAAGCACGGTACAACTACCCCGGGATTGAGGCATTTCACGAAGAGGTAAATTCCTGATGTCAACACAAGCAGGAAGCTCTCAAAATAAAAAGTAGGATATTAATTTAAGCGTCGTCGTCTTCTTTGTCGTAAGAAGAGTAGTCTAGAGCTTCTTCATCAAATTCATCGTAAATAGAGAATTTATGTTTTGAACTTTTTTCCTTGGAACCGGGATGTCTCTTTTGTTTTCGGTCGAATTTATCAAATTCAGAGAAACTCTTACGGTTATCTTTCTTTTTCATCGCTTTAAAAACCTTAGTCTTTTAGAGTTGTACGATGGAGCCGGTAGTATCTTTATTTTTGCATTAATTGCCTGTCCGGCTCACTAAATTTGAATCTCTTTTTAAATTTGTATTTTAGAGCAAAATAGGAAAAAAAATAATTCAAAGAAATACTATCATTCGTAAAAATGAATTTCCGGAATAAAACTTATAATCACTTGATAAAGAGTGTTTGCAGAGGCTTGTTGATGCTGGTTTTTGTGGTCTCGACTGTCAGTTCAGTGCTTGGGCAAAGCTCCAAACGCACCGAAAAACTGTTTGAAACCGCGCGAAGCCTGTACTCTTCTGACCAATATTCGAAAGCCATCGACGTTTGCCAGCAGATTCTGGGTATCGACAGTCAAAACGTAAATACGCATCTCTTGCTGGCCGAAATGTACAAGGACATGGATTCGACCCGGCTCGAGATCAGTCATCTTTCGAAGGCCCGGAAAACGAGTGACAATCCTTTGATCGATTTTCGTTTGGGAGAGGCATTTTACAAGCTGGGAATGTACTCCGAAGCTTTGAATTTTTACGACCAATACAAGGAAAACAAAAACATTCCGGAGAAACGGCAGTTTTTGCTGGCATGTAAAATAGCCAGTTGCAAATTTGCGATGCAGGCCATTGCCAACCCGGTAGAATTTGAGCCCAACCGGTTGGGAGAAGGCGTAAACAGCGAGTTTGACGAATACTGGCCCACACCTACTTTAGACGGAAAGCACCTGGTATTTACCCGTTTGGTTCGCGATTCGGTAAACCGGCCGCAGGAAGATTTTTTTATGGTTGAACTGGATTCGCTGAATTGGGATGCCAAACCAATGAGTGGTGTGAATACCGAAGAAAATGAGGGAGCCCAGACTTTATCGGCCGATTCACGCATCATGTTTTTTACCGCTTGCAACCGTCCGGATGGTTTTGGGAGCTGCGATATTTATTTTTCGCGTTTTCTGAACGGAAAATGGACAGAGCCCCAAAACGCAGGCGAGCCGCTAAATACTTCGTCGTGGGAAGCACAACCTTCGTTTTCGTCGGATAATCACTACCTCTATTTTTCGAGCAACCGTGCAGGTGGAAAGGGGAAGAAAGACATTTGGCGGATCGAATTCAAAGGATTTGGCGAGGACGGAACCCCTCAGTGGAGCCAACCACAAAACCTGGCAGAAGTAAATACCAAAGGCGATGAAGTTTCACCGTTTATTCATGCGAACAACCAGAACTTCTATTTTGCTTCGGATACGCATATTGGAATGGGCGGCCTCGATCTTTTTTCTGCTTTTGTGGATGAGACCGGCGCGGTTCACGATGTTAAAAACCTGGGCTATCCGATCAATACCAACAAAGATGATATGGGCTTAACCATCAGTTCGATTGGTGATGTGGCTTATTTTTCGTCGGCGCGGGAATCGGAGAAAGGACTGGATATTTTCTCGTTTAACCTCGACCGTGGTTTGCAACCGCAGGCGGTAACGTATGTAAAAGCTACCATAAGAAATAAGAAGACACAGCAACCGATTGCTGCCAGCATTGAGTTGGTAAATGTTAACTCGAAACAGGATAAAAGCCGTATCCAGCAAGCGGATGAAGACGGCCAGGCAATGCTGGCTTTGCCTTTGCGGCGCAACTATGCCTTTAATGTGTCGGAAGACGGTTACCTGTTTTATTCACAGTCGATGCAACTGGCGGAGGTTAATTCGCTTGCCGATCCCATCGTTCTGAACATTGACCTGGAACCCATCGAAATTGGCGCCCAGATGGAGCTGTACAATATTTATTTCCAAACCGATTCGTTCCGCATTTTGCCTCAGTCGGAACCAGAGTTGCAAAAGCTGGTTACTTTCCTGCAAACAAATCCGAAGCTGAAGGTAGAGATTCAGGGGCATACCGACAGTTCGGGTAACCCGGAGAAGAACCTGGAGCTTTCGAAGTTAAGGGCCAAATCGGTAGTGGATTACCTGGTTGAGAACAAAATTCAGTTGGGTCGTCTGAAATCGGATGGTTACGGTGATACACGTCCGATTGCCACCAACGACACCGCAGAAGGAAAACGGCAAAACAGACGCACAACCATTAAAATCATTGAAAAGTAAGAGGTATGAGTGTTGATTATCGCATTGATCATGATTCCGAAATACCCAAATATAAGCAGGTGGTCGATCTGATCATCTCGGATATAGAGGCAGGAATTTTTAAGAAAGGGCAGCGGGTGCCGTCGATTAACGAAACCAGTGAAGAGCTGTTGCTTTCGCGCGACACGGTTGAAAAGGCGTATGTTTCGCTCAAAAAGAAAGGCGTACTGGCATCGGTTCGTGGAAAAGGGTATTATGTAAACCAGGTAAGCGTTCAGAAAAAACTAAAAGTGGCGCTGATCTTTAATAAGCTGAGTAATTACAAACGTAACATCTATTATTCGTTTGTGGAAACCCTTGGCAGCAAAGCAGGGGTAGACGTGTTTATTTACAATTACAGCATCGAGAAGTTTGAGGAGATCATCAACGATCATCTTACCACGTACGATTATTTTGTGATACTGCCACAGTTTAACGACGAGAATGCCAAAGCTGCGGAGATGATCCGGAAGATACCCAAAAAGAAGGTATTGCTGATTGACCGTAACCTGGATGGGCTGAATGCTTATCCGGTGGTGTACCAGGAATTTGAAAAGGACATTCAGGCAGCGCTGGGAGAGGCGCTTTCGCTTATTCGGAAATACAGCCGGCTTAACCTGGTTTTTCCGCAAAACGAGTTCTATTCGAAAAACATCATTCGCGGATTCCGGGTTTTCTGCCAGGTAAACAAACTGGCATTTTCGGTGATCCATCAGTTTGCAGGGGAGGATGTAAAAAGGGGGGAGGCCTATGTGTTGGTTTCTGACGACGATCTGTACCGATTTATTAAGATCTGCCGCGAGCGAAAATGGAAAACCGGTACCGATGTGGGCGTGGTGGCCTACAACGACAATCCGGTAAAAGAAATTCTGGAGGACGGCATAACAACCATCACCACCAACCACGATGAAATCGGACGCACGGTTGCACGTATGATCCTGAATAGTGATTTCAGAAGAATAAAAAGCCCGTTCGAGTTTATTAAACGGAACTCACTATAATAAAACGAGGTTTAGTATTTTTTGAGCCGTTTTTTAAGGAATCCAGTCAATAATGGGTTGATCGTTGGCTTGTGCTTTTTTCCATTCGGTAAATGCCTGGTAATTTCTGATGCCATCTCTGATTACTGCCATGTAAATCTCAATCCCCATTATTTTTTCGTCAGCGGGGATGTCGTTTTTGATGGACAAGATGGCTTCCCTGGTTTCGGGTGTCAGCACTTCGCTTATCCGGCGGGCAACTTCTTCCATTCTGCCCGCATAAAACGAATCCTTCAGAATATGAATCATATCGATCTGCCACTCGTCGTTTTTGTCGTCCATATACCACATGTGCCATTCCAGACATTTTTCTTCTGTATCCAGCAAGTTGGTGTAAGTGATTCGTTTAACCTGCGGGTTGGTTGCCAGTTCTGCTATGGCTTTAAAACTATCTGCGATTGAAAATTGATCAGAATATACATGGAAATCAATGTCCCGGTTTTTCATCAGTAATCCCGTGGGAACCGAGCCGATTAAATGGGCCGTAATTCCGTATTTCTGCCAGGTTTCCTGTATCTGAAGCTCGTTTATGATTCTGTGAGCCTGTTTTAAATTCATCTCCGCAGTTTCTAAATATCCCTTTTCCTGTTTCATGCTTTGATTTTATTGGATGGGTTTCATTTGTAATTGTCAGACGGTCTTTACGGTACTAGTCAGTTTTCGCACTGTGATTTTTGGTGAACATAAAATTTTTTCATCATATTTTAAACTGTGGAACAAAAAATTGTAAAAGAAAATCGATATTGGAGGATTGGGGTTCATTGCTATTCGCCCCATCAAGAAGAAAGACCTTGACTCAGGACTAAGGAATGCTTTGTTGGTGAGAAGGTAAATTTAAAGCAAACTTTCGGCTGTTAGCTTTCGCTTGTTATGGATTCACAGCACCCGGGTTTTCACGCTCTTCCAGGTTGAAATACTGAAAGGCCAGAAAAGTAACCGGGATAACGCTCAAAAGAGTCGTAAGAACCGAGGCGAAACCTGTCCACATCCAATACCAGTCGGGGAAATCGGCCAGGTTAACATCGGCCGGAGCGAATATGCCGGTAGAAAAACCCAGCAGGATAGTGGGCAGCGACAAAATAGTACCAATGGCATAAACCAGCAGAATGGAAACAATATTCAAGGCCAGTGTATTCCACCATTGGGAGTTTACCAGTCGCCACGACTTTGAGATGGCATCGCTGATTCCCTTTTTTTCAAAAATAGCGATAAAGGCGATTAGCGAGAGGGTGTTGGCGATGTAAATACCTGGCAATACGCACATAAAAATACCCAGGATAATGGCTGCTGTGTATAAAAGTCCGGCACCAAGTGCCAGCAAACTGTTGCTAAAAAAACGGGAGCTGATGTCGTGAAGCGTAAAATTACCTTTCCCCAGTTTTATATAGGCTTCGAGGTACGAATAATAAGTACCCACCAGCAGCGAATTAATAAACAGTCCGAACAGCATAAAAAGAAAGAGGTTCGAATAAAAGGGACCGATGTTGGCCATCAGGTTTTCCGGGTCGTTCAGGTCGAAACGACTCAATACATTTCGTTGCATGTAAATTTGCGCGACTACATACAGCACCACAAATGGCAATACATACACCAGCAAAATCCTGGAAATGGGTTTTATTTCCTGTTTTAGAAATTCAAAAGAATCGGTAATAATCGCGCCCAGATCACGCGTTTTCCTGAATCGGATATCTTTTTGCTCCATAAACACCGTTGCCCTTATTCAAAGGTCCTCTCTTCAATCTGGTATTTGTTTCGTTCGCTCGAACTTCTGGATACCAGTTCTCCCAGAAATCCTCCCATAAAAAACTGTGCCCCGATGATCATGGAAGTCAGGGCGATGTAGAAATAAGGACTGTCAGTAACCAAATGTCCGGTAATTCCGCGGCTAAGCGAAATAAGTTTTTGTACACCGAGGTATCCGGCTGATAGAAAGCCGATGATAAAAATAATGGCTCCGAGTACGCCAAAAAAGTGCATGGGGCGTTTTACAAAGCGCGATATAAACATAACCGAAAGCAGGTCGAGTGGCCCGCGTACAAAGCGTTCGAGCCCAAATTTGGTAACGCCGTATTTTCGTTCGGCGTGAACCACTACTTTTTCCCCTATTTTTTTGTAGCCCGCCCACTTGGCCAGCACCGGAATGTAGCGGTGCATTTCGCCATAAACCTCAATGCTTTTGATAACGTTTTTGCGGTACGCTTTTAGTCCGCAGTTCATGTCATGAAGCTTGATACCGGTCATCCGGCGAACGGTCCAGTTATAAAGTTTACTCGGAAGATTTTTGGTAAGAACAGGGTCGTGGCGTTTCTTTTTCCAGCCCGAAACCAGGTCGTAGCCGTCTTTTTGGATCATCCGGTAAAGCTCCGGAATCTCATCGGGGCTGTCCTGCAGGTCGGCATCCATGGTAATGACCACCTCGCCCTGAACGGCTTCAAATCCGCAATACAAAGCAGCCGATTTTCCGTAGTTGCGCCTGAATTTAATCCCTTTGACCAGCGGGTTTTCTTGTTGAAGTTTCTGAATCACTTTCCACGAGTCGTCACGACTCCCGTCATCGATCATCATAATTTCGTACGAGAACTGGTTCTCGTCCATTACTCGTTTGATCCAGGCCGCTAATTCTGGAAGCGATTCCTCTTCATTAAAAAGAGGCACAACTACGGAAATATCCATTGCTAAAAATTATTGTTCTTATTCAGGAACTAGGTCCGATGGGTTCTTTTTAGTAAATATTGCTGTTATTAAGCTAATGATCAATCCAATAAAAGCACCGCCCAATATGCCAAAGGTAGCCAGTATGGCCGGTTTCTGGAATTTAGTGGCCATTTCCACTACCATGTCCAGTTGCTCTTCGGGTACGTTCCCTTTTTCAATTATCCGTTGTTCGGTAAGGATGCGCAGCTGTTCCTGTAAGGATGGATCGATTACCGCATATAATAAATAGGCATAGATCGACGACAGTACTGAAGCAAAAATCAAAGCCAAAACACCGGCTCCGAATGCCTGTCCGTAGGTCATTTCTCCACCGAGGCTCTTTCTGTAAGCGAGTTGTGCCCAAATAGCTCCACCTAATAAAATAGGCCACGAAACATATTGTGCCCAGGTTTCAAACATTAAACCAGCTACGTAAAGAATAACCGAGATCAGAATCAGGGCAACGCCAATGTAAATACCCGAGGTTAGTGACGATTTCAATAAAGATGCAGGTTTTTGTTCTTCCATGTCTTTTGTTTTTTAATTAGGTTCAACAAATATAAACGTATTTTTAATGATCGGCTGAATTGGCGGCCTTAATTTTGGGTTTATCCCTGGTACTCGTCCGTTGCATTATGTAATTTGCAGGGCTCACTTTCTTCCGTTTTTTCTTTTCATCTTCTGAAAAAGGATGAGCCTGCCGGATAAAGTTAGCTTCCAAAACATGTTTTTACTTCTTTGGTGTCCGAAGAAAAGGAGCTTTTTCGAAAATTTTTGAATTGTTGCAAAAAAAATATCTGTTTTTAATGTCAGGTTTTCAGCCTGATAGCCCAATAGGACAAAACTTGTGAGGGGTGAAAGCGAAATTTTGTTTGGCGGGAAATGAAAATTTTCTACTTTTGCGCCGGGTAAGTCCTGTGCGACCAGCTCCTGCTGAATCCCCCCAGGGTCGGAAGGCAGCAAGGGTAGGCGGTTGAGCGGTGCGACACAGGTAGCTTACCCACTTTTTTCGAAAGAAAAAGCGTTCTGAAAAAAAGCTGAAAAAAGAGAAAAAAAAGTTTGGAAGTTCTCAAAGAAATACTTTCCTTTGCAGCCGCTGATTCAGACAGCAACGTTCTAAAAAAAGACTGAAAAAATATAAGCCGAATTAGCTCAGTTGGCCAGAGCACGTGATTTGTAATCTCGGGGTCCTCAGTTCGAATCTGAGATTCGGCTCTTATAAAAATACTTGGGAAGATACCGAAGCGGTCAAACGGGGCAGACTGTAAATCTGTTGGCTCAGCCTTCGTAGGTTCGAATCCTGCTCTTCCCACCCGTAAGTTAAAATCGCGACTGATATTTATCGGTTGCGATTTTTTTTTGCCCGTTTCTTACCTCACACGCATGTTCAATATAAGAACCTGAGTTTGTCTTCAAAAACATCGTTGGCAAAAGATTGTCAGCAAATCATTTCACGATATGCATTTGTATTCTATTTTTGCCGCCTCATAAAATACTTATGATGACAGATCGATGCGAATGTGCCTGTTTAACACAGGTTCAATATGAGAACACGGAATTGATGGACAAAAATGACAAACGTTATTTTTCATACATAAGTATCTTACGCGAAGAGCTTGTGCCGGCCATGGGTTGTACCGAACCGATTGCCATCGCATACGCCGCAGCCATGGCACGCAAGGTGCTCGACAAATTGCCCGAACGTGTTCAGATTGAAGCAAGCGATAACATCATCAAAAATGTAAAGAGCGTTGTGGTTCCGAATACCGGTAACCTTAAAGGGATTAAGGCAGCTGCCGTGGCTGGTATTGTTGCAGGCGACGCTGATAAGGTATTGGAAGTTATTTCAGATGTCGACGATGATGCGCGTAGAGCCATGGCTGATTATTTGTCAACCAAAGAGGTAACTGTTGTTGCATCGAAAAGTGGATTGATTTTCGACCTGATTGTTTCTGTTTACCACGGTAAGAATTCTGCTTCTGTTCAAATCTCGCATTATCATACAAATATCGTCCGGATTACAAAAGACGAGGAGGTGGTGTACCATACTCAGCCTTGTGACGATGTAAGCGCTGAAAATAACACCGATCGTTCATTGATGAACGTAAAAGACATTCTTGATTTTGCCGTATCTGTAGAGCTATCGGAGGTAGAAGATCTTTTGCAGAGGCAAATCGATTGTAACTCGGCTATTGCCGAAAAAGGATTACACGGAAATTGGGGAGCCAATGTGGGGGCAGTATTGCTGCGCGCCTGGGACACCAATGATATAAAGGTAAGAGCAAAAGCAATGGCTGCTGCCGGTTCTGATGCCAGAATGAGTGGTTGCGAACTTCCTGTTGTAATTGTGTCGGGTAGCGGAAACCAGGGGCTTGCCGCTTCGGTTCCGGTGATCGAATATGCGAAGGAACTGAAGGTTGATCGGGAAACCTTGTACCGCGCGCTAATTGTCTCGAATCTTGTAACCATTCATCAGAAAACTGGCATTGGCCGCCTGTCTGCGTATTGCGGGGCCATCTCGGCGGGCGTTGGCGCCGGGGCCGGAATTGCCTGGTTGCATGGTGGCGGTTTTAAAGAAGTGGCTCATACCATTGTTAATGCTTTGGCCATTGTATCGGGAATAGTATGTGACGGAGCCAAACCATCGTGTGCCGGAAAAATTGCCACTGCAGTGGAAGCCGGCATCTTAGGCTTTCATATGTATAAAAACGGACAACAGTTTTACGGCGGTGATGGAATTATTCAGAAAGGTGTTGAAAATACGATTCAAAGTATTGGCCGCCTTGGCCGCATCGGGATGAAAGAAACTGATAAAGAGATCATTCGTATCATGTTGGGAGAATAAAAACTGCTCGGGTTATTTCCGGGTACAAAGCCTGGGCCTGACGGAATTTTGATTGGAACCATTTCCAATTACAGTTCAATGTTTTACTTCCAAATTCGTCAACAAATCTGATTCATACGCTAAAAATCATTTCACTCGATTGGTTTGCCCTGGTCGATAAATAATCTTGTTTAGTTTCACAACTATCCTATGTTTTAACCGTATACGATGTGCTGATTTGCCTTCTGATTCAGCGTTTTCTCTGAAATTATCCTTTGTCGAATCTTTAAAATAAATTCATTATGAAAAAGATTGCTTTTGTAGTGTTTTTTGCATTGCTGAGTATGAGCACAATGGGACAGGATGGTGAGCGGAAAGGGTATATCGGAATGATGATCGGTCCCTCATTTCCTTACGGAAGTTTTGCGGGTAGCGAACAGTATTCGGATGGTTTTGCTGGAACCGGCGTAAACATTAGCCTCTTGAATTTTGGATACAAGCTTTGGGGGAATGTGGGAATTACCGCAGGATGGTTTGGTATTGCAAATCCGATCGACCAAATGAGTGTCGATGGAATGTGGAGTGCCGGAGCTTTAATGGCTGGCCCGCTCTTTTCTGTTCCGTTAAGCGATAAATTTGACCTGGACTTCAAGGGGATGTTTGGTTTTGTTCTGCTCAGAAGAAGCTTTGACTATTCCGAAACAGCTGAAGCTACAGGCTCTGGTTACGAAGCGGGAATAATGCTGCGCTATAATTTTATTCAAAAATGGTGCTTAATGATGAACCTGGAGACTTTTAACACGCGTTTGGATATTCAGCGAGACGAGGACCCACGGGTGTCAGTAATTAATTTGTCATTTGGTATTGCATACCGATTAAAATAAGCCGGAAAAGCAGGTTGCACTATGCTTTCCCATTAAGCTTTTTCTTTTCCTTTTTGGTCATCTCCAACTCCCGAATTTCTTTGGGGTGAGCAACGGTGTACTCCGTGTTTATTTTCAGCGAATGGGAGTCGGCATTCGATAAATGAAATTTGGGACTTAAAAAAATGTAGTCGCTGGAAAATAAACGATTGTAATAAACAGCCACAATTAATTCATCCGATATTGAATCGAGGCAGGAAAATACCTCGCCCGGGTAGATGGTCTGATTAAGTTTTAGTGGCTTCTTATCGCTTGTTGCATTAAAATAAGTTGCGAGGGTTCCGTCTTCGTGGAGCAAGGTAACATAAGAGTATCCTTTCTCTGGTCCATCTTTCGCTCCGTCTTTTAAGTTTGAAAAAATATCCACCACAACACCTTTTCTGGCGGCGCATATCCCTTGCCCCGGAACCGCACGAAAAGCATAAAAAAATCCATCCTCTTTATTGGGAATTACAGAGAGTGCCTGATCGGAGGTATCGACTTTCTGCGGAACGGCTGATTCTCCTTCGCAAAACGGAAGCAGATAGGGAAAATCGAGGTTTACATCAGCAAGGGGATTCGAAGGATACACTTTAAACTCGAACGGAAACCGGGGGAGGTTTCGCTCGTGCGATTGTTCCAAAACGAATAGATCGGTAAAACCGGGAGGAATTTTTTTTACGTAAGGCTGTTTCTCGAAAAAGGAAAGTCTGCTGACTTCTTTGAAATTTATATGAATGAATACAGGGTATTCAGCTTGGTTGTATGCACTGAAAAAGGTGCTGTTTCTGTTTTGGTTGTAGGAAAGGCGGATTTGAACTTTTTCGGCCTCAATAAAATTTATTTCGGGCAAATATTGGTTTTGCGCAAAAGTCTCTATCGAAAAAAGAAGCAGAACGATCAGTACAAATCTTTGGGCCATTTTTTTTCTTTGAAAAACGTAAATGCACTGCCACTTATTGTTTTATGATAAATGATATAATTGGTGTCAGGGTAATTCTTACAGATTGCTTCTTCGTCCGTCAGTTGACGGACGGATCGCAATGACGGCCAACTCGAGGGTTTTATGCGGGGATGGGTTGATTAGCGGCATTGCCGCTAATCAACCCATCCCCGTATGGCTAACTGTCTGACAACATAATTATTGCGATCCTGAATCTATCGGAAGAAGCAATCTGTTCTTTTGTAAATATTTTACCTGGCCAACAGAGGTCTTAATTATAAAGATTCGTTCTCTTTTTCTTTTTTGAGTTCTTCCACAAATGGCATTAAATGATCTACGTGCACATGTTCCATCATTACGATTTTGTACCAGCGGGCATTGTTGTTGTGCTGATCGGGTACAAGCCCGTATTTATGGGCCAGTTCGGGCTTGATGTGTTTCGCACGGATGGTTACAATGTTGGAACTTGGGTGACGATAGAAGTCAATCCCGATGTCATTCAGCTGCCTGCACAGCCAGTTGGTGCGGTAATTAAGAATATGAATTTTCTCAAACCAGTCGTGCGGACCATAGGTTTGCAGGATCATCCAAACGGCAATGGCATTGGCGCCCGAGCGGCTTCCGATAAGCGTTGCATCCAGTCCGTGTACATATTGTGCCTCGTTGGTAAATACATAATCGATAAGGCCTTTCCGGGCCACAAAAATACCTGTGCCAAACGGCGCCTGTACCATTTTGTGGGCATCGAGTGTTACCGAGCTAATGTGCGGGTTTTTAAACGTCATTCGATCGTTGTCGGTACTGAAGGGATAAACAAAGCCTCCAAATGCGCCGTCGATATGGATTTTGAAATCAACACCGGCAGCCTCCAGTGTTTCCGAAAAGATGGTAACATCGTCAACCGATCCAAACATGGTGGTCATCATGTTGGCTACCACAATAAAATATTTCTTCCCGTTTGAAATGGCTTTCGAAATGCTTGCTGTTGCCTCTTGTCGGGTGACTTCCCGGGTGTCGTCGGTAACCGGAACCTCCACAAGATCCAGGTTCAGCAGATTGGCGGCTTTGTGCATCGAGTAGTGTGAATCTTCGGAACAAAGAATACAAATCTCATTGTAGGCAGCCCCGTGGTTTCTTTTAAAAAGGTTCCGGTAGATCCATATGGACTGAATGTTGGCCTCGGTGCCGCCCGAAGCTACATATCCGTCGTACTGTCCGGCCGGACACAGTAAAATATCTTCGGCCACAATCCCGATCAGTTCTTTTTCCAGCTTCTGGGTGCCCGCAAAAAAAGGCTCCGATTCGCCCATTGTATGGCATCCAATGTGGTTGGGGTTGTCTACCATTGTTTTTAGAAAAGGCGCATTGTTCTGAAAAGCAGCGTCTCTGTTAAATACGGTCTCATCGAGGTGAGAGGCCGGAATTCCGAGGATGGTTCGTTCGTGGTAATCGACGTTCTGGTTCAGCGCTTCATCCACGCGTTGGTTGATTTCGTTTCGGGTTAGTTTTTTCCAGTATTGCATATAAAATTATTTTGCAGCTTGTAATTCAGGCAAATGTACTTTTTGTCGGTTTTTGATTCAATGATTTACACCGCAAAAATTGAATAAAATTACGTTGATCCAGAAATGCAGGGTGAATTTTACACGGAAAATGCCCTTAAATTATAGTTCAAACCAGAAATGCATTGATTACTACCTTCATTTCGAAAGTAATTTTTATTTCACGCTGATTGCGCTGATTACCGCAAATTTTATTATAATCGTTAAAACCACCTCCTTCGGGGGTGGTGATGTTTAATTGGCTAAGCCTGAAAATTATTTAACTTCGTTACATGAGTAATTTCAAGAAATTAAATCATGTAATTTACAGGTGTACCTACCATGTAGTATGGACACCCAAGTATCGATTTCGTGTTCTTGAAGGTCTTGTAAAGGAGCTTCTTCATCATGACATTCCGATGTTGTTGGAATGGAAATCTTGTGAAATGATCGAGATGAATGTTCAAAAGGATCATGTACACCTGATTTTGAGTGTTCCACCGAAGATCTCGATATCGCAACTAATGGGAATTTTGAAAGGCAAAACAGCCATTAAGATTTTCAAAAGTTATCCTCAGTTGCGAACAAAACCATATTGGGGCAATCACTTTTGGTCAAAAGGCTATTGTGTTGACACAATTGGTCTTGACGAAGACAAGATCAAGAAATACGTGAAATATCAAGAAGATCAAGAACGTATTGAAGAGCAACAACGGCTCAACTTTGGCCCCTTATAGGGGCCTTCTAGTAAGTCCACCTTCTTTGAGGGTGGATTCTTTAATTCAGCCCAATGGGTGATCATTTTCTGCGTAAATCAGCGTTATCTGTATGCCGGTAATTTCCGTTTGCCGAATGAAGGCATAAATCACTTCTTGTAGGCGTGGTTGTTTATTTGACTGCTTCAAAAAGCAATTTTACTTCCGGGTCTAATTCAATATCGCGGATGTTTCCACTTACCTGTAAAACTTGTTGAGTGGTTGAGTCTGAAACATTAATCCGGAAGGTAGCAGAACCGCCATTTTTGTAGTCGAGTTTTACCTCAAGCGGAAAGCTGAAAAAAGCTTGCTTTTGAGTTTGTTTGATGTTTATTTCGATGGTTTTGTCCGAGGTTTGCTGCCAGCTCCAGTCAATAACGGGATGCCCGGCCTGCCGTAGCCATTGGTCAAAAAAGCTTTCGAGATTTTCACCAGAGGTTTCTTCCATCACTTTTCTGAAATCGGAAGTAAGTGCCGTTTTATTTTGGTATTCACGGTAATAGTTTCTTAGCCCGGCAAAAAACACGTCGTCGCCCAGTTTGTGGCGCAACATGTGTAAGAACCAGCTGGCTTTTTGGTACGAGTTGGCATTCAGCAACCGTATGTATTCGGTAACGGTGGTATCAATGATCGGGGCAGGATGACGGTGAAAATACCCAATTACCCGCGCGCGGTCTTTTTTCAGTCCGTTCCGGAACATTTCTTCGCCGTAAAAGTGCTGGTTGTAAACATGCGTGAGGTAAGTGGCAAAACCTTCGCTAAGCCAAACGTGGTGCCAGTTTTCCTCGGTGGCCGAATTTCCGAACCACTGATGCGCCACTTCGTGTGCAAACAAATCCTCCTGACTTTTGTCGGAGATGGCGCTGTTTTCGTTGTAAAAAATACAGCCGGCATTTTCCATTCCACCATAACGTGTTTTGGATTGAACATGCGCCAGCTTTTCATACGAATAAGGTCCGATTGATGCCGAAAAGTATTCGAGCGCTTTTGTGCCGTAGCGGTAGTTGTGAAAACCCTTTTCCCGGTTTTCCTTAAATACCCATGAATTAACCGGAATCTGGTTCCAAACGGTATCGTTTCCCACTACAAAATCGGCGGCGCCAAATACCATTACCTTGGTAGATAAAGGAACGTTTTCTTGCCAGTGAGTGAGTTTTTGACGATTTCCCAGCTTTTTCTCTTCAACGAGCTTGCCACTGGAGACGACTTTGTAATGACCGGGCGCTTTAACAACAAATTCAAGCGTGGCTTTATCCGAAGGATGATCGACGACAGGCAGCCAGAAATGCGCGCGGTTGGGCCAGTTATCGCCAAAAAAAGTGCGGTCTCCGTAACGGTTCTGGTCAATAATCAGCCCGTCGGCCGGAACCCCGGAGTATTCGATGGTCAACTCAAGAGTTTCTCCTGCATTTATTTCTTTACCGGTATTGATAAGCAGCTGCTTTTTAGTTTGAATGAACTTCAGTTCTGCGGAATTTGCGAAAACTTTTTCCACGTTCATGCCCTTGCCGGAGGAGAAATCAAAAGCATCCAGATCGAGTTGGATTTCGCTGCCCGCTTTAAGAAAACGGATGAGGATAGTTGTTTTTCCGGCGATCCGGTCGTTGTCGTCATTGATCGTAATTTCAAAACGATAGTGCTGCACGTCAAGGCTTTCAGAACGCTGCTGGTGATTTTGGGCCTTTGCCTGAAATAGGGAAAAAGCAAAGCAGAGCAAAAACAGGATGGATGAAATGCGCATGTTACCAGACCGTTTTTAAAATTCCACCATCCACAGCAAGGCTTACTCCGGTAATGTACGAGGCTGCCGGAGAAAGCAGAAAAGCACCTGCTTTCCCAAATTCTTCGACAGTGCCATATCTGCCGAGGGGAATACTTGCTTCAAACTTTTCTTTCACTTGCTGTACGGTTGCTCCCGATTTTTCTGAAATATTTTGATCGAGGGCTTTTACCCGGTCGGTATCTATCCGGCCGGGAACCAGGTTGTTTACCCGGATATTTTGGGCAGCCAGCTCGTTCGACAGGCTTTTTACAAGGCTTGTAACTCCCGAACGAAAAACATTGGAAAGCAACAGTCCGTTGATGGGTTCTTTCACCGAGAGGGAAGTGATGGTGAGAATGGAGCCTCCGCCACCGGCATGCATCGCCGGAAGTACACCTCGAATAAGGCGAACGGCACTCATGAGCGTCAGGTTAAAGGCGGCTTCCCAATGTTGGTCGTCAAAGTCGTCGAAATTCCCGGGAGGCGGTCCGCCTGCGTTTACCACCAGTCCGTCGATTTGTTCAAAAGCTTGTGAAACATCAGATATCCAGTTTCGAATCGAATCCGGATCTGCCATATCTGCCACAGATGCATAAACGTTGGCCCCGGTTTCCGAACGGAGCTTTTCTGCCGCTTTCTCCACATCGGCTTCTGTACGGCTGGCAATGCAAACGTTGGCTCCGTTTCGGGCCAGTTCCTGAGCGATGCCAAATCCAAGCCCTTTGCTCGATGCGGCTACCATAAAAACTTTATCTTGTAGTTGTAAATCCATACTTGCGAGTTTAAAGTTCAGCGTTCAATGTTCAAAGTCTGACCTTTCATGAATATGTTTTGTATTCCATCCCATTAAAGCATTTTCGCATTCAAGCATTCATTCAATCCATCAATCCATCAGTCCCTCACTCCTTCACTCCTTCACTCCCTCATACTTTGCCAAGGCATACGTTGCAAAAGAGGCCAGCCAGTGTGCCCCGGCATATTCACCCGAATCCATTTTTTTCGTAACTGTAATTAAAATGCGCCACTCCCAGTTCCATCATTTTGGAATTGTTCAATCCGTTCCCCATTTCAAAGAGGCACCAGGCCCGGCTAAAGTTTAATCCGTCGAGATGGGCGAGTTTACCATCGCTGCGATCGGTTACTTCCGCAATTTGTATGTATTTTGCCGGATTCCTTTCAAAACCCGGAAGAAACTTCTTCATCCATTTTTCAAATTCCTTTTGGGGCATTATTTTCTGCATCAGCGAAGCCTCCTGCAAGCAGGGCGACAGAAAATCAAAACCTCCGGGTTCCCAGGTAAGCGGGCATTTGCAATCGTTGCTGTAATATTCCATGGCCTTTTTTCGAATCTCGTCAGCCAGCTGCGGGTGGTATTTTTCTGCCCAATCGTAGGCGAACGACATTCCGAAAGCGATGTTGCTGTGTTCCCCGATTCGGATCGGGTATTTTAGCTTTTCGAGAAACTCTATAAACTTTTCAGAGATCACGGTTACCAGTGGCGATAGGTTTTCCTGCATTTCTTTTGCTTCCGGTGTTTCCCATTCGCGAAGAGCCTCGTCAAGTTTCAGCAGCCAGGCCCAACCGTAAGTGCGCTCGAATGTGGTGTTTTGCCCGTCGTTGAAATATTCAATTTCTTTCAGGATGTTTTTGAGGGTCAGGTTTTTCTGAAGTTTTGCGATGATTTCATTCCGGTGTTCAAAATTGGGGAAACGGGAGAGGAGAGTAACCAAAGTCCAGTGTCCGTGAACCGACGAGTGCCAGTCGAAACAGCCGTAAAAAGCCGGGTGAATTTCTCGTGGTGGCATCAAAAAACTGTCGTCGCCCAACACCCCGCCGGGTTTATTCGGGTATTCCTGATCGATGCACTCGTAGGCAAAATGATACAGGTATTCGGCTTTCTTTTGGTCGAATTCGAGAGCGGACTGGGCCACCACAGCAACTGAAATAAGCAACAGGACGATACTTGAAATGCAGACTTTCATGGGTATTGTATTTTGTCGATGAAAATAGAACTAATTCACGAAAGCTAAAATCATTTCCTGTATTTGTCGCTCAAACCGGCGTTAAACGCGCGTTGTTTCTTTTTGGCAAAAGAATAAAGGCTTCTTTTTATTCGGAATCATTTCTTAAAGCTTCCTGTTGAACATGTTCACATCTTCAATTTTAGAGCTCTTTATTTCCTACGGGTAAAAATGGCCACAATAGCAGACGTAAACAAGCCCATCAGCGGGGCAAACATCGTGCTTTCGACCATATACGACTGCAGGTTGAAGGTAGCTTCTGCTTCTTCGCGGCTCATTTGCCCTTTTTCAACCACAAAGGCGATCATGTTTTCGAAGTAATGCGGTGTGATCACTTCCAGCGTTATGTACTGGGCAACCGGTGTAAGAACGGTGATGCCCAATGTCAGGATAAGGCCGGAAATAAATCCCTGAATCCAGTTCATTTTTCCGCCAAAGTCTTTTTTGCGTTTATCGAGCAAAGCCAGCACATAAACGGCAATGGCGGCCACAGCAAAGAAATTGGTTACGAGGTAGTGGTATTCGATGTTTTTGTCGTGCAGGCCGGTAATGCGTTCTGCTACCATCCAAAGAAGCATGACCAGGATGAAAATGAAGGCCCATTTAATTTCTATTCCGACTTTTTTCATAAGAATGCATTTTTCAGAATTAAAAGCTTCCTACAAATTACAACAGAATTCTTTAGGGACGTCAGTATTTATTCTTTTTATGTTCTTTCATCACCGCTTTAACCATTTTTCCAAACTCTTTTCCTTTTTGCCGTTTTTCATGAATGGTACTAGAGAAATGTTGCTGCTCGCGTTTTAGTTTCAGGTAATTCTGGTAGGTTTCTTCCGAAAGTTCGCCGTTTTCAACAGCTGCGAGCACGGCGCATCCTTTTTCACCGGTGTGTGAGCAATCGTCGTACCTGCACGAACTGGCGAGTTCAGTAATGTGGTCGTAGGTAAGATCGATTCCCGAACTATCGTCGGTCATTCCCAACTCGCGCATTCCGGGGGTATCAATCACAATACTGCCGTTTTCGAGTACAAACAATTCGCGGTGTGTGGTAGTGTGCCTTCCTTTTTGCGTGCTGGTGCTGATGGCCGAGGTGGTGAGCTTTTCTTCGTTGGAAAGATGATTGATAATGGTTGATTTTCCAACGCCCGAAGAACCCACAAAGCAATAGGTAACATTGGCCTGCATCGTTTCTTCGAGTAGGTTGTAACCCGTTCCGTTTTCACTGCTGATGGCGATCAGTTTTACCTTGGGCAGCCGTTTGCGGATCGTTTCCATCAAAGAATCGATCTCTGCTTGGGGGATGAGGTCGGTCTTGGTGAGAAGGATCATCGGTTCAATCTTACCCGAATAGCAAATGGCAAGGTACCTTTCGAGGCGATTGATGTTGAAGTCGTGCCCGACCGACTGTACAATAAAAGCCACATCAATGTTGCTGGCAATAATTTGCAGGTCGGCTTGTTTTCCAACTGCCTGTCGTGAGAGGGACGAATACCGGGGAAAAACCTCGAGTATGACTGCATTTTGAGCATCCATCGGAGTGATTCTTACCCAGTCGCCAACAGCAGGGAAGTCGGCGCGCGACCGGGCAGAAAAACGGATGTTCCCCGTTATTTCTGCCTGGTAAACGCCTGCTTCGGTCTGTACTATGTATCGTTCTTTGTGTTCGATGATCACCCGTGCCAGCTCTGACGAATTCACTGATCCGATCAGTCCGGCCATTTTTTCTGAGAATCCTGGTAATTTCATAGGGCTATTCTCCTATACTTTTTTGAATTTCCATTTTCCTTTTCTGAAAAGATAAAGAGCCAGTAAGGCAAGCAGTGTTTCGGCTGCTACAATCGATGTGGCTGCACCTGTCAGTCCCATTCCTAGAGTAACTGCCAGCACATAGGCAAGCGGAACTTCAAAGAGCCAGAAACAAAAAAAGTTGATCTTCGTAGGGGTGATCGTGTCACCGCTTCCGTTAAAAGCCTGCATCAGCACCATGCCCATTGCGTAACACAGAAATCCAAGACTGATAATGCGCAGCGAAAGAACTCCGTTTTGCATGACAGCACCTTCTTCCACAAAAACTCCTATCCAGAAATCGGGGAAGAATACAAACAAGGCTCCGATAAGCCCCATAAAAACCACGTTGGCATAAGCGGCTATCCAAACCGATCGTTCGGCACGTTCCGGATGGTTGGCACCCAGATTCTGACCCACCAGGGTAGCGGCGGCATTGCTCAATCCCCAGGCAAGCAGCAAAGGGAAAATTACGATGCGGATGGCAATGGTATAACCGGCAATGGCATCGGCACCAAATACGGCAATAATGCGCATGAGCAGAATCCAGCTCGAAGTGGCGATCAGGTTTTGCAGAATTCCTCCTCCCGAAATCCGAAGAAGTTTCCACATCACGTTCAACTTGACTTTTACGCTGTCCCAGTACAATTTGATCCGGTATTTTCCGCTCCACAGCAGGTAAAACTGGTAGATTACTGCAATTCCCCGCCCAATGGTGGTGGCAATGGCAGCCCCGGTTACACCCAGCTCGGGGAAGGGGCCATAGCCAAAAATCAATAGCGGGTCGAGTATAATGTTGATGATGTTGGCCAGCCACATAACGCGCATGGAAATGGCCGCATCGCCCGAGCTACGAAAAACGGCATTGATAATAAACAGCAGCATGATGATGAGGTTGCCGCCAAACATAATGGCCGGGTACATGTAGCCTTCATTGATCACTTCTTCGGTACCGCCCATCAGCCGCAGAAAGTCTTTGGCAAAAATAACTCCCGGAACCGCGATCAAAACCGACACGATGGCCCCCACCAGAATGGCCTGAAAAGCGACCACTCCCGCCTGTTTTTGTTTCTTCTCTCCAATCCGGCGCGAAACCAGGGCCGTAGTCGCCATGGCCAGTCCGCTGCCCACTGCATAAATAATGGTCATTACCGATTCGGTAAGCCCAACGGTGGCCACCGCATTGGCTCCCAGCCTGGAAACAAAAAAGATGTCGACAATGGCAAAGATCGACTCCATAAACATTTCGAGCACCATGGGAACTGCCAGAATAAAAATAGCTTTGCCGGTACTGGTTTCGGTGAAGTCGCGTTCCG
Source organism: Maribellus luteus (assembly GCF_003576475.1). Lineage (GTDB taxonomy): Bacteria > Bacteroidota > Bacteroidia > Bacteroidales > Prolixibacteraceae > Draconibacterium > Draconibacterium luteum. Next base: position 463,236 of record NZ_QWGR01000001.1, read on the forward strand.
TTCCTGAGATGGCTTCTTTAATATCCTGCCAAAGGGTTTTATAATCAATATCTTTGATCCGACGCAAAGACACAATTGTTGACTTAATTGATAACATGTGAAAAAATAGATGGAATTAAATACTTATAATTTGAATACTCTCTCTCAACCTGCCTAGAACGGCAGGTAGACGGCGGCGATAATGGTTGTAGAAGTATTCATCGAAGTATTTTTCTATTTGTTCGACAAATATAGGCCGGAAAAATACAAAATGCAACCCCTAAGTGACATTATGTCTTGACAATGCGGGATTTTTATGCTGTCAAGAAGTAATGGGAGTTGGACAACCGGAACATCATTAAATTTAGAAGTTGAAATAATATCATCGAGGTCCTAAAAATCTGTCTCCATTAAAATGAATCATATGTTCAGGAAATTCCATAATCCAGACTTCGGTATCCCATGCAATGTCATTTGTATGTTTTTTGAACTCTGAAAAATCAGGGAATGCGGAAACATAGATTTTACCTGCTGTGCAATTTTTTAAAAATTCCTCTAATTCAACTATTCGTTTTGGAGACATGGGGCCATGTGAAGTAACAGCCTCTATTAAATAAAGCCAATTTTTCTTCTCATCATAAATTACTATGTCAGGCAATTTACTGTGTTCGGTAATAGGAATTCCAATCCTTTCAAGTATTTCCTTGTCTATGTGTAAATTCTTTTTCTCTGTATCCCCAACATAAAGTAAAGTTGAACCTTGAGCAAATCGTGAAGCAAACTCTTCAACAACAGCAGCCTGAACCTCATTGTGTTTTCCTGGAGATAACATTAGAATTTTGCCATCTGAAAGGTTTAACGGAACCCTGGACATCTCCCGGTCTTTGCTGTACTTATCCTTTAATGCTCCAATTTCAGAAGTGAAGTTTTCTAATGTTTTTGCCCAATTTCTTGTTTTGTAGGTTTTTATCGTTTCAAGTGCTATCTCGGAAATTGCATAATGCGCACGAGGACTGTTTACTGGTAAATCAGGAATATCTGGATTGTAATCGGCAATCCCGGCTTGTACAAATTGGTGCAAGACTTGTCTTCTAAAAGTTTCTCTGGTGTTTGGAGCGTATTCCTTCTGATAATTCTCAGAAATAAAATTCATTATTCCTTTTGATACTCCATGACTTTGTCTGAAAGCTTTTGACCACTTATCGTTTTCTTTAAGATTGCATAAAGCAAGTAAAGTATATCCGGAGATTTCATTTTGTTGAGCTTCAGGCAACCCCAACTCTCTTAAAATTGCCTGTGCTTCTTGTAGTTTTGGCATAAGGTTTTTCTAAAAGGACTTCATTTACAATTTCATCTACAACCCTTTTTTCAGGAGTGTTATATTCTTTTATTTTTTTACCAATTAAGATTATATCATCTAACGACGGCATTTTAATTTGCTTTAGTTCAGTGGCACCAACCTGCGTATTCCCATTGAACGTTCTGAAATAAGTATCAAACAAACTACTGCTGTAAAGTGCTGAAATTCCCCAGATTTCATTTTCTGATAGGTCTCCGTTTGGACGATGAATATAATTTAAATGATTCTCAAAACCTATCATTTTGGTTTCAAAATTTGATGAGAAGAATGGACAACACACCAATCTGCTTTTGTCGTCTTTCGAACTAAATCTTCGAAGTAATATATAGTTTTTATTTTTGAGTAATACTTTTCTTGATTCCTCCGAATTAATTATAAAACCAGGTTTGTTACCTTTTTGTAACGGATAACAAAATTCCATTTCTTTTATATTGTGCAACCAGATTAATGGGGAAAGTGAGCTACTTATAATGCCTTCCATTTTCAGAAATTCTGTACACCGAAAGGCGACTACCGGACCTGTTGATATTTGAATATTGTATTCATTCAGTGTATTTTGCCACTTCTTAAAGATTTCAATAGTATTGGTTTCTTTTTCGTTTGAAGGAATGAATAGAATTTTATCTTTTGATTTTAAGTCGATTAAAGTACTGGTTTTAAATATCTGTTTTGTTGGACTATTCAGCCCATTATCACATTCAGAGACCGTAATACAAATTTCTGGATTGATCCGTTTTGTTGCACGTAGGATTATATTTTCCTGAAGGACATTATCATTCTTGAACATTTTATTTCGCGATTCGAAAATATGTATGTTTGAGATACTTACCTCATTGAAGAACGATTGTCTGAAAGCCTTGAAATAATTTCCTGCTGCAAAACTTCGGGGTGTTATAAAAATCAATTCTCCCTCAGGTTTCAATAATTTAGCAGCTACTCTCATAAACAAGGAATAAATGTTTGGCTGACCATATACTAACTCTTTTGCAGCAATGGCACGTTTGTCTGTTTTTGGGATTTTAAAATAGGGCGGATTTGAAATTATGTAATCAAATTGATTCAGCTTTTCTAGTCCAAACAAAGTTGAAGCATTGAATACATTTGAATTTTCAATGACAAAATCAGTTTGATTGATTGTATATTTTAGCCTGATATCTTTTTCATTCAGCCATAAATTCAAAAAAATGATAACTTTTTGAGTTGTTGGAAGTACATTCTTATCCGTCTCAAAGAGTGATAATTCAATCTCAGTAATATGTGATTTTTGGATAAGTTTCTCAATTAACGAACAGCTTAAGATTCCTGTGCCACAGCCAGGGTCGAGAATTGAAATCTTATTGGATTTTGGCATTGCCAAATTTCCCATGAAATCAGCAATCTGTTTGGGAGTAAAAAACTGTCCGTTATCTTTTTTGTGTCTATCGGATGTGGTACGAGCATACTCCTGACCGATAAACTCAGCAAACTCAGAAGGTAATTTATATTTTTCTTTTAAGTCCATTATTCTACAAAAGTAGTCAATCTGGAAGGTGTTGACAATATCCGATTTTTGAAATGTCAGACTTTCGAACGAATGATGACCATATCGTGAATTTTGTCGTTTTATTAGGTACTGAAATAAATGCGAAGGCTAGCATTTCGGCAGCGCATCAAAATGCGCCAGTCCACCTTCGGATGTTTCCCTGTATTTGCTTTGCAGATCGATGCCGGTGTTGTACATGGTTTCCACCACTTCGTCGAAACTGATGCGGTGACGGCCGTCGGTCAGCAACGAATAATTGTTGTGGGCAACAGCACGCTCGGCAGCAAAGGCATTTCGTTCGATGCACGGGATCTGAACCAGTCCGGCAACCGGGTCGCAGGTAAGCCCGAGGTGATGCTCCAGGCCCATTTCAGCCGAATATTCAATCTGGTTGATACTGCCACCCATCATTTGCGTAGCGGCTCCCGAAGCCATTGCACAGGCAGTACCCACTTCGCCCTGGCAGCCCACTTCGGCGCCTGAAATCGACGCGTTGGTTTTAACAATGTTGCCGATGAGGCCTGCAGTTGCCAATGCGCGCAAAATGGTTTTCTTTTCCATTTTATGTACTTTCCTGAAATACTGAAGCACCGCAGGCAATACACCGCAGGCTCCGCAGGTGGGAGCGGCCACAATTTTTCCTCCTGAAGCATTTTCTTCTGAAACTGCCAGTGCAAAAGAAAAAAGCTGCGAACGGCGCTTAAACGGTGTGGCAAAGTTTTGTCCTTTCACATTGAACGATGCTGCTTTTCTTGGGAGCCGAAGCCCACCCGGTAAATTTCCGTCGGTGGCGAGGCCTCTTTTTATACTGGCCAGCATCACTTCCCAAACTTCATCCAGAAAATCCCAGATGTCAGCTCCTTCATATTCTTCCACGTATTCCCAGAATTGCTTTTCATTCCGGTTGCACCAGGTCATTATCTCCTGCATGGTGCTGTGCGGATAAATGCTGGTGGTTTCCGATTCGGTAAAGTCATCGATCAGGGCACCGCCTCCCACACTGTAACAGGTCCATTCATCCAAAACAGCATCGGTTGAATCAAAAGCTGTAAATTTCAGGGCATTCGGATGGCGGGGAAGAAAGGTTTTCGGTTCCCACAAAATCTTTAGCTCCCGCCCGGCAAAGGTTTGCTCGATCACATAATCGGTAAGGTGACCTTTTCCGGTGGCAGCAAGACTGCCGTATAGAATCACTTCAAAACGACTGGCTCCCGGGGTCTTTTCCAGGAATTTAACCGCTGCCTTTTTCGGACCCATTGTATGGCTACTGGAGGGGCCGTGCCCTATTTTGTATATTTCTTTGATCGATTCCATGCTTTTTTTCAAAAATCCTGCAAATGAAAATGACTATTTCGAGAAATGCAATGACTTGACTTTAAAAATGTAAAAATTTTTAGAAGTTTCTCATTTCCAGAAAAAGGAGATGCCTTTTTCGTACTTGTATTGGCCATTTAATTGTTGTTAACCCAAAAGTTGCTGGTAAAGCAGGTAGTTTTCTTCGTCAAAAACACAAAAGATAACTTCGTCTATCTGGTTCTTCTTTTCTGCAAAATGCCGAACCGTTTGAATGGCAATTTGTGCCGCTTTTTCTTTGGGGTAGCCATAAACTCCGGTGCTGATGTTGGGAAAGGCAATGCTTTTTACCTGGTGAATTTCAGCTATTTCAAGACTTCTCCGATAGCAGGAAACCAGTTTTTCTGCTTCGTTGTTCCGGCCGTTGTAGTACACCGGGCCAACCGTGTGAATTACAAATTTTGCCGGTAGCTTGTAGCCCCGCGTTATTTTGGCATCGCCGGTTTCGCAGCCATTTAAGGTGCGGCATTCTTTCAGCAACTCGGGCCCGGCAGCACGGTGAATGGCACCATCTACTCCGCCGCCACCCAGCAAGGTTTGGTTGGCGGCGTTTACAATGGCATCCACTTTTAGTTGGGTGATGTCTCCCCGGTGCAGGCTTATTCTGGTCATGATTTTAATTTTTCCTCTAAAATACAAAACTGCTAAAAGCCCAGGAAACGTTTGGTATTAACGTGGGCTATCAAATCAAATTCACTCCCAAATGCTTCTTTAAAATCTTCGAAATACTGTTTTAACGTGGGCCCGAAAAACTGTGTAAGGTAAAAATCAGAACCATACAGGATCTTGGATTTTTCATAATCGCTCAGTTTATCAAAGAAGTTGATTTTGAACGTTTTTAATTCTTCTTTGATGGAGAAGGTAAGCTTTTGGTCAACAGGAGATTCAATCAGCATTCCTTCCGAAAAGCAGGACAGATCGGTGTATGCGTTGGGATACTCCGGGTTCTTAACCAAATCAAAGATGGCTTTCGACCAGTTGTCGATAAAGCCGGCACGGTAAAGTGCATTCCATACTTTGGCACGTTCCGAAATGGTCAGGTTTTCGCGCAGGTACATGGTGTTTTTCTTCTTCTTGTAGGCCGCCAGCACCACGGCTTTGTCTTCGGCTGAAAGCGGCACAATGGCATCTTCAAAAATATCGGCATCCACTTCCCTGAATTTGATCGCATAGTTCACGTACTCCATAATCTGGCCGCTGCCGCCAAAGTGTGCAAAATTGATCTTCAGATTCGGGTATTTCTGAAGCACCAGTTCCCACAGCTGCGGATGATTTAGTTTCTTGGCCCGCTCTTCGATGGCTTCGCCAATGTGGCGGCTAAAAAAACGGTAGTCGAAACGCAGCGGTTTGTCGGGTTTTACAATGTTGTTGTTGAGCAATACGTCGCCTCTAACTTCCAGGATGGTGGAGAAACAGGCAAAACCCGCATTGGAGTTATGAACGGTAATCGGGATCTGGTGTTGCTGACAAAGTGCGTAAACGCCTTGCTGAGTGTCGGTTCCCATCAAAACCGGATCGGTGGGAGAGAAGCCTGCCGGAGCATACAGTTTTACCCCGTAAAACAGGGCATCGTCGGCCAGAATTTTTTCTTTGAGGTTTTCCACCGTGTTGACCAGTCCCTTGTATTCGCGGCGCGGATCGACACCAAAAAAAGGTTTGATCTGCTCGTATCTGGCCGAGAGGTATTCCAGATCCGCAATTTGCTGGTGGTAGTTGGCATTGTCAAATATCTCAACTTCCTCGTCTGATTTCACCTTGAATTTTTTGTGAAAGGCTTTCACCTGCTTTTGAACTTTATCGATGGCATCTGCCAGTTCGTCGTTGTTGTATTTTCGCCGAACTACCGTTTCGAGAATGGGAAGAACCACGGCGCGTAACAGCCAGAACACACTTTTTATGCGGCGGCGGTAACGCTTGTTGTGGTTTTCTTCATCGTCGTTGTCATCGGCATAGGTCAGGTCAAACATCAACGGAGTGCTGATGACTTCGCCCTGGTAAACAGCTTCCAGAGCTTTGTAAACGTCCTCGCTTGATTCCTGCGTAACATCGGCCAGCACGTGGCTGATCTCATCAATCTTGTATTTGAGCGCGGGGCCCGAAAGTTCTCCATCTACCATATCCTTGATAGAAAGCAGTGATTGGACCACATTGACCAGTTTCCGGATAACCACATCTTTGTTAAAGATATGGCAGTGAACATCGTAATAAGTTGTCATTTTGAATTTGATTTAATGGATTTAACCCATTCAAATTAGGGAAAATGAGAAAGCCAGTCAATAGAATGGTTATGAATAAGGGAGATAAGGCTTTGGGCTTGGGTGTGTTTTAGGCTTCCAGAAGCTCCCGGATACGGTCGGCAACCTTTTTCCCCAGCTGGTGGCTGCCTTCGTCAGTAAAGTGGACATTGTGAGGCAGTTGTATCTCTTCGAGTCTTGGCGCTGCAAACAAATACAAATCGTTTACCGGGATGCCGTTTTTCAACATGATCTTACGCGCCACTTTGTTATATTTTTCTGACATTCCCGGATCGCGTAAAGGGCCTTCTACCCGATCGGGGTAAGGCGTGGTGGTGGCAAACATCAGTTTGGCACCGGTGCTTTTCAGAAAATCCACGATTATTTCCAGGTTTTGCTTGTACTGTTTTAAATCGGCCTGCAACGGGTCGTTTGGATCGGTACTGTTTTTCCCGGTGGAAGCCTCCACGTGTTTCAGGTCGTGAAGCCCGAAATTAAAATGAATAAGATCCCATTTTTGGGTGCCTGTCCAACGCGCTATCTCCTGAACTCCCTTGGTGGTTCCCTCGCAGTTTTCGAGTGTATTGTTGTCTTTCATCGGGCGGTGAACCTTGGCAATGTCCAGCAAAAGGTTTTGGACATAAGGCGTATAGCCGATCGAAATGGAATCGCCCAGAAGAAGGACTTGCTTTAACCCGCTGTTCTGAAAACGGATAAGTTCGGGAAGAACTAAAACGGGTGAAGCAGCCAGGGTGGTTTTCAGAAAAGTTCGTCTGTTGTTCATTTGACTAGGCTTATGTTGGGATAAATTTCGTACAAAATGAATTAATAACGAAATTCAATTCACAGAAAAACATTCAATATTCCAGGTATTCACCAACAGAAAAAAATAGATCATTTGTGCCTGGCGGAATCAGAAAATCCTGTGCGGAAAGGGATTTTACACCGTACGATCGCATTCCGCTGCGGGAAATTGCATTCCGCAGTGGTTTATCGCATTTCGCAGTGGTTTTATCGCATTCCGCTATGGTTTATTGCATTTCGCGTTGGTTGGAGCCGGTTCGCCGCCGAATTTTGCATTTTGGGATGGTAATGGATTACATCCGGACAAAACACATTCTCTCTTTTGGGTTCTTAGGGCTTATACCTGGCGCACTTTGCGTGAGATCTGCTTTTGGGCACCCCTCCGGTTGTGTGTTGAGAAACATTCAGAAAAAAAGGATGCCCGGAAGTTTCTTTTTATGGTTACTTTTGAGAACATTCAAAACATTTCTTAAATCCTGATCTATGAGAACTCACCTTCTTTTCTTTTGCCTGGTTGTTTTTGTGCTTGTTACTGCCTGTGAAAAACAGGAAGTAAAATGGCCAGAGGCAACGCAAACTTCAAAACCCTGGACCCGCTGGTGGTGGATGGATTGTGCGGTTGACAGCGCCAACATTTCGCGGGAATTAGCGGAATTGGCCGAAGCAGGGATTGGGGGAGTAGAGATCACACCGATCTACGGAGTGGAAGGAGAGGAGGAGCGCACGATTGAGTTTCTTTCGCCCGAATTTACCGATGTTTTGCGTTTTACGATCGAAGAAGCCGGGAGGCTGGGAATGGGAGTGGACCTGCCTCCGGGAAGCGGCTGGCGTTGCGGTGGACCGTTTGTTCCGGCCGAAAAAGGATTGTGGAACCTGAAAATTGAGGAAAAGAAAGCGGGGAAAGATGCCTCCACTTATGAGGTGAATGCGGTGCAGAATGGCGACAAAGTAAAGCGGCCTTCCCAAGGTGGCGAAGGCCTGGCAATTGATACCTATAACAAGGAAATAACAGAGTGGTACCTCAGCGAATTCTGGAAAAGGCTGAATGTTCCGGAGGGGAAACTGCGTTGCTTTTTTCATGATTCGTTTGAATACACCGGCGATTTTACGCTAAGTTTTGAAGAGGAATTCAAAACACGGCGGGGCTACGATTTAAACGAGGTATTGCATCTTTTGGCAAACGACAGTATTGAGCCGGAACTGACGGCCCGTGTAAAATCGGATTACCGCGAAACGCTGGCCGACCTGGTTTTGGAGTCCTTTATTCAACCAATGACAGAGTGGGCAAACAGCCACGGGAGCCTGAACCGCAACCAGGCGCACGGATCGCCCGGCAACCTGCTCGATCTTTACGAAGCGTGTGACATCCCGGAAACAGAGTTTTTCAGGCAATTGGCAGAAGGCGAACCCCGTTTGTTTATCCAGAAATTTGCATCGTCGGCCGCACACGTGAGCGGGAAACAGCTGGTTTCTTCCGAAAGCTTTACCTGGCTCGACGAGCACTGGAAGGTAACTCCTGCGGAAATGCTCCGCGCTACCAATCGTTTTTTCCTGGCTGGCATCAACCATATGTTTTTTCACGGAACCTGTTATTCGCCCGAAGATGCTGAATGGCCGGGGTGGTTGTTTTATGCTTCGTCTCAGATGAATAACCGGAACCCGCTGTGGCGCGAAATGCCTGTTTTGTTTCAGTACATTGGCCGGGTACAAAGCATGCTGCAACAGGCAAGCCCCGAAAACAATGTGCTGGTTTACTGGCCCTATTACGATGTGGCTGCGGCCGAAGGGAAGTTGTTTAAACACCTCGCCGTTGGTTCGCCCACCGAATGGTTCTACAGCCAGCCCATAGCCGGTCTTTCGAAACGTTTGATGAACGCCGGTTACAGTTTTGACTACATTTCGGATAAACAGATCGGCGTGTGCAAAGCGGAAAACGGGGCAGTGCTGACTTCAGGAAATAAAAGCTACGAGGCCATTGTAGTTCCTGCAACCCGGTATATTCCGCTGGAAACCATGAAGCAACTGATTGCTTTGCAGAAAAGCGGGACAAAGGTTTATTTCGACGAACGTTTGCCGCAGTCGGTGCCGGGGTACGCGAACTGGAAAGAGCGCGAGGCCGAATTGGTTTCGCTGAACAAGGAACTTGACGCTGATTGGGTAGGAGATGCACTTCAATTGTTAAATACAGGGAAAGTTGCCGGCGAAAATGACCTGGCCGAAAAAGGTTTCTATTTCCTGAAAATGAAAGACGCGGAGGAGGATGTTTACCTGGTGTTTAATTGTCAGAACAAAAGACTGGATGAATGGGTGGAGCTGAATGCTGTGGCAAAAGAATATGTTTTGATGGATCCGATGAGCGGAAGTATTACCAAAGCCAAATCGAAAGGCCAGAAACTGCGTTTGCAGCTTGAGCCGGAAGAATCGGTATTTATTAGGTGTGTAACAAAAAAGGCGGATGTGAAAGCGCATTCTTATTTTAATCCAGACGGGAAAAAGACGGACATTGATGTACGCTGGCATTTGTCGTTTTGGGAAGGCGGCCCCATTTATCCGGGAGATATTGACATTTCGCAATTGCAATCGTGGACCGAGGTGGGAGACCCTGAAACTTCCCGCTTTGCCGGAACTGTGCGCTATTCTGCCAATTTTGACTGGGATGGTGAAAGCACTGCCTGGATTGACCTGGGAAAAGTGTATGATTGTGCCCGTATTTCGGTGAACGATAAAGATTTTGGGACTTCTCTGGGACCGGTTTTCCTTTGGGAAATCGACAACCTGAAACCAGGACCGAACCGAATTGTTGTGGAGGTGAGCAACGTGGCGGCCAACCGCATCCGCGACCTCGATCAAAGAGGAGTAAACTGGAAAAAATTTAAGGACATCAATTTTGTTGATATCGACTACAAGCCTTTTGACGCCTCGGATTGGCCCGTGCAGAAAGCCGGGATACTGGGGCCGGTGCTCATGTATTCAGAATAGCACCTGGGCGTAAAAACAAAACCCGGATATGATCAATTCATACCCGGGTTTTGTTTTTCCAGGAAGACTATTCGCCGTCCGGAGAAAAAGGCTTTATTTTTATCACTTTAATCGCGAAAAGAAGCGTCTCGTACGAATCGATTACCGGCGGGCTACCATAGATTCCATAGCCAAGATGGGATGGAATAATAAATTCGGCAATCATATCTTTCTTCATGATTGATAGTCCATCGTTAAAGCCCTCAATTAGATTTTCCAAAGGATATACAAACTCCCACGATTGATTGGCATCAAACATGCCACCTCCGTTTATATGGTAGCCATTGTAGGCAATGGTAATCGTGTCTCCGGGCGCAATTACCGGCCCTTCGCCTTCTTCGCGAATAACGTAGTAAACACCCATCGCAGTGGTGTCAATGTCTAAATCGTCATCTATCATGGCTGCGAGCAAGGCTTCGCGTTCGGCTTGTTCCAGGGCTTTTGTTCTAGGCTCTCTTTGTTCTTCTTCGGTAGTCTCCAAACACGAGGTAAGGGCGATAGCCGTCAGGGCGATCAGGGAAACGACAATTGTTCTGATTTTCATGGCATTATTTATTTACTGTTGTTTTGCAGCGGCGAATTTATCCTTTTTATTTTTTATTGGCAACAGCAAAGAATGAATGCGAACATAGAACCATTCCGGTTTGTAGAGGAGCGAACTTTAATAATTGTATTTGGAGTCCAGCAATATCTGTTTGGAAAGCCAGTGGAACTGAAGTCTTGTGATGCTGTGATACTGTGTTGCTGTTGGGGGCAATCTTCAATATTCAGTATAAAAACAAAAAATCCCGGCGTCCACTCCGGGATTTTAAACTTTTTGTTGCGTTTTTATACACTTATTAGGGTTTGCGAAGGCAAATATATGTATAAAGTAATTCTGAAACTTTTCTTAGTTACTAATTTGAAGGTTCAAAATGCTGAATTTTTCAGGTTATAAATTCTGATTGTTCTTCTTTTAAGCATGTTTGGAAATCAGATGTGCACAGGAAATCCTGTCAACACTCCGGTTATGACGGATCAATTTCTTTGACCAAGGTCCGAAGGATCAATACAGTGTTTTTGCGAAAATCAATCGGGATCTAATGCGGTCTATTCCCGGCCCCTTGGGGCGAATTAAGAAATATCACGCCTTTGATACCCCGTCTGTTCTGCGGCGGGGTAGTTCATTTCTTTATTTGATTCAGTGGCTGTTTCAGAACCAAATTTGAACGGCGTTGTTCCTTTGTTAAGCTTGAACATTTTATTCATGAAACATACCAATCAGTTAATACACGAAACATCACCTTACCTGTTGCAACATGCGCATAACCCGGTAAACTGGCAACCCTGGAGCGAAACGCTGATAGAAGAAGCAAAAGCCAGCGGCCGGTTAATTCTGGTAAGCATCGGTTATGCAGCCTGTCACTGGTGCCACGTAATGGAACACGAAAGTTTTGAAGACGAGGAAGTGGCAGAAGTAATGAACAGGCATTTTGTGTGTATAAAAGTCGATCGGGAAGAAAGACCCGATGTGGATCATTATTACATGAGCGCCGTTCAGTTGATGGGGATGCAGGGAGGCTGGCCCTTAAACGTAATTGCTTTGCCCGATGGCCGTCCGATATGGGGCGGAACTTATTTCCCCAAAGACGTGTGGGTGAAAAATGTGCAGGCGGTAGCCACTTATTACCACGAAAACAAAGAGAAAACACAGGAATACGGTGCGCAACTGGAAGACAGTATTCAACGTTTGTCGCTTTCAGCAGGCATTGAAGACCCAACGCCCATTGACCGGCACTTACTGGAACAGGGAGTGGAAGCCTGGAAATCGCGTTTTGACAGGAAAGAAGGCGGCCGTTTGGGAGCTCCCAAATTTCCAATGCCTGTAAACCTTGATTTTCTGATGTACTATGCCTGGGTAAAAAAGGATGATGTTACCCGGGAGTTTGTAAAAACAACGCTCGAGAAAATGGCCCGTGGTGGAATTTACGACCAGGTAGGAGGCGGGTTTGCCCGTTACTCGGTGGATGAAAACTGGAAGGTTCCTCATTTTGAGAAAATGTTGTACGACAACGGGCAGTTGCTCAGTACCTATTCCAAGGCTTATCAACTTTATAAAAACGAGGAATTTAAATGGGTGGTGTATGAAGTGGTCGATTTTCTGGAACGCGAAATGATGGACGAGTCGGGTGCTTTTTATTCATCGCTGGATGCTGACAGCGAAGGCGAAGAGGGCCGGTTCTATGTCTGGAAAGAGAATGAACTGAAGACTTTGCTGGGGGATGATTATCCCTTGTTTGCTGCCTGTTACAATGTGAATTCAAAAGGATACTGGGAGCACGGTAATTATATCTTATTACGAAATAGTTCGGATGAGGAGTTTGCCGCAGCCAACGGAATGAGCCCGGAGCATTTGCAACGCCTGCTGGCAAAATGGAAATACAAGCTGTTAAAAGAACGTTCAAAAAGAGTGCGCCCCGGACTGGATGATAAAACACTGACTTCGTGGAATGCACTGGCCATTCAGGGACTGGTGGATGCCTACAACACGTTCCGTGAAGTTCGTTTTTTGGAACTGGCCTTGCAAAATGCACGCTTTATTCGCGAAAGCCAGCTGACGTCGGACGGGAAACTTTGGCACAGCTGGAAGAAAGGCAAAAGTACAATCGATGGTTTTCTGGAAGACTATTCACTGGTGATCCAGGCTTTTCTGTCGCTGTTTGAAACCACCGGAGATGCAAGTTGGGCTGAATCGGCCGATCAAATGATGACTTACGTAAACAACCATTTCTACGGTAAAGAAAGAGGACTTTTTTATTTCTCGGATAAACAGGCGAGTACCAGCATTGCCAATCATTTTCAGAATGAGGACAATGTAATTCCGGCTTCCAATTCGGTGATGGCCAATAATCTGTATCGCATGTATCTTTTGTTTGGGCGGCCTGAATACCAGGCAATGATCCCCCGAATGTTGCCATATATTGTTCCGAATTTCACCCGCTACCCAATGGCTTATGCCAACTGGGGAATGCTGATGCTAAAACTTACAGAGCCTTATTTTGAGGTAGCTGTGTGCGGCATCAATTCAAACATTCTTCTGAAAGAAATGAAAAAAGACTACCGCCCGAACGTGCTGTGGGCGCATTGCAATACCGATAGCCAGGTGCCTTTGTTGAAAGACCGCTTTGTAAAGGGCGACGATTTGATATACGTATGCAGGGAAGGGGCTTGCCAGTTGCCGGTAAGCAGTTCGGAAGAAGCCTTAAAACTTCTGAAAGGATGAAAGAAGTTCGTTTCCTGATTGTTGGGCAGGGCTTGGCCGGGACCATGTTGGCTTTTGAAATGCAGGAACACAACATTCCTTTTCGGATCGTCAGTTCTCCGAATAAAAGCAAAGCTTCGCTGGTGGCTGCGGGAATGATCAATCCGTTGGTTTTTAAAAGATTGACCAAAAGCTGGATGGCGGATCAACTTTTGCCAGTTATGCACAAGCGTTACCGGGAGCTGGAGAATCTGCTTTTGGCTTCTTTTTTCTTTGAGAAGAAAATACTAAAGCCATTGTCGGAACAGGAAATGCAACTGTGGAAAGAGAAACAGCAAAATCCTGAATTTTCGTCTTTTATTGAATCCGTTCTGGCGGAGTCGCCGCTGGCTTCTCTGGTAGGTTCGCCTGCTTACGGAATAGTCAGAGGCTCGGGTTATCTAAACCTGGCTGTTTTTCTTGAGTTGGCCGAACAGTATTTTCGTGAGAAAGGTTGGCTGCTGGAGGCTGGTTTTCTGTTAGACGACGACATTCCTGATTTTTTTGAGATAGAGGGTATTAAAGCTGAAAACATAGTGTTTTGCGAAGGTTATCATTTGGCGGAAAACCCCTTGTTTCAGTTGGTGAAAATGAACCCGGCCAAGGGCGAGGTTTTGCAGATTCACGCACCCGATTTGCCGGAAGAGTTTATTCTGAATAAGCGGGTGTTTGTTTTACCTGTGGGCAACCACCGCTTTAAAGTGGGGTCTACCTACGAATGGGATGATTTGAGTGAAACGCCGACTGAGAAGGGAAAAGACTCGATTACGGAACGCCTGGAGAACCTGGTAAAAACAGGCTATACCATTGAAGAACATTGGGCGGGAGTTCGCCCCACTGTAGCAGATCGCCGACCGGTGCTGGGAGTTCATCCAAAGCACAAAAATGTGTTTGTTTTTAATGGTCTGGGAACAAAAGGCGTAATGCTGGCGCCCTGGTTGGCCGCTGAAATGGTAAAGTTTCTGAAGGGCGAAATCCGGAATTTACCACCGGAAGTGGATATTCATCGCTTTGTATAAATTGCGGTGTTTTTCCTGATAATTACTCAAAAATCGACAATGAAATATAGTATTGATAGTGAATTTGGTGCATCGGTTGGTGGATATAATATATAGCGGCTCCCAAAGATAAATTTCACGCAAAGTGCGCCAAAATAATCCAAAAGAACGCAAAAGAAAAAACTGAAAGTGAGTACTCTGCGACCTTTGCGCTTCTTTTAATCTTTGGAGAACCTGGTTTTACAGACTTTCTGAATGCCCACTAAAAGGAAGAGTTGAGTTAGAAACTAATCGTACTTTCATTTATGTTGGTGATTCGCGTTTGTTTTATTTTCAGAACCGCTGGTTTCACGTATTTTTGTTTCACCTAACAATGAAAACGTTTTTTATGATCCGTAACTATTTTCTCCCGCTGGTGCTTATTTTTCTATTGAAGTTTTCGTACGCGCAGGAATCCGAAACAACGAGTTTTCCTGAGATTGGTAGTACGCGAAGTGCCGAACCGTTTTTGTTTTCAACATCTACACTTACCGCCCGCGATGTGCCTTGGGTATTGAGTTACGGTGGCAGTTACGGGAATAATCTGAGCCGCGGTTTTGGATTCAATGGCGTTGATCAGCAGGTGGGGGTAAAAGGATACCTGGGCAGCCGCTTTACCATGCTGACCTATGTTTCGCTCGGAGTGGCAAGTGCCGATAATTCGGTGGTAAGCGCGCAGCGGGCCGAAATTATTCGCGACCTGATTGGCGGGAAGAAGACAGAGGGACTTCGTCTGGGGATAGGCGGCGGATTGAGCCGCGATTACGGCGGTGTATTTTCCGTTGTGTGCCGCACAACGGGCGCTTTGGAAAGCAAACGCTGGAAACTGGCGGGTAACCTGCTGCTTGAAAAGGCGCTTTCCGGAAATCGTGATAAAGTGGATGTGCTGACCAGCCTGGGAGTTCAGTATAAAATTACCGATCATTTTTACGCGGGTATTGAGGCCATTGGTGAAGACCTGGAAGGCTTGTGGGAGGAGGACGAAGCAGAGGGCGGCGCGCGTATGATGTTTGGGCCTTCCCTGAACCTGGTTCCGGACCGTTCCAGATTTTCATTTTCACTGTCAGGAGGGCCGGCAGTTTACCTTACCCGCAGCGTGGTTACCAATCCGGATGCCATCCGGATGCCATCCGGGATCTTCCGGGAGAGAACGGAATGACCGTCAGGGCACGGGTGATCTTTAACCTTTCGGGCTCCTAATATTTTCAGCAAAAGAAAACCCCGAAAGAAAATACTTCCGGGGCTTATCGATCGATACTGTTCTTATCAATTCATTAGTTTCATTTGGAGGTAGCTGTATTGCAGCGCAGCCATTTTTGCACGTTGCTCGTTGGTGGAAGCTCCGGCATGTCCGCCTTCTGTATTTTCGAAGTAATAGACTTTGTAGCCCATTTCACTCATTTTTGCTACCATTTTGCGCGCATGTCCCGGATGAACCCTGTCGTCGCGGGTAGAGGTATAGAAGAAGACTTCGGGATATTCCATGCCTTCTTTCAGGTTCTGGTACGGCGAATATTTTTTGATGTATTCCCATTCTTCGGGGATGTCCGGGTTTCCGTACTCAGCCATCCAGCTGGCACCTGCCAACAGTTTGTTGTAACGCTTCATGTCGAGTAGCGGAACGGCACACACCACCGCGTTGTAAAGATCAGGCCGCTGAGTAAAACCAACACCTACCAACAATCCGCCGTTACTTCCGCCGCTGATTCCGAGTTTTTTAGGCGATGTTATTTTACGCGCGATTAAATCTTCGGCCACCGCAAAATAATCGTCGTAAATGCGCTGACGGTTTTCTTTTAATCCAGCCTGGTGCCATTTGGGTCCAAATTCACCCCCGCCGCGAATGTTGGCCAGCACAAAAACGCCGCCTTTTTCGAGCCACGAAGTTCCGGTAATAGCGCTGTAACTCGGAAGTCTCGGGACTTCAAATCCTCCGTAAGCACTGATCAGTGTCGGATTTTTTCCGTTCAGTTTAATCTCCTTGTGGCTTACCACAAAGTAGGGAATCATGGTGCCGTCTTTCGAAGCAACTTCAAATTGCTGTACCTGGTAATCTTCGGTAGCAAACCACGATTTGAGTGCTTTAACTTTTACAAATTGTCCGGTTGCTGCATCTCCTTTGTACAAGGTGGAAGGCATCAGGAAATTCTGGAAATAGAAGAAATAGGTGTCGCTGTCTTCGTCGGCCGAACCAAGTGAAATATTGCCCAGTTCCGGTGCGTCGATTTTTTCTTTTTGCCAGGTTCCGTTGTACGTGTATTTGTAAAGCTCGCTTTTTACGTTGGTAAGCATGTTTACCAGCAGTACGTTTTTGGTAGCGTTTGTTTCGGCAATACTTGAGCGTTCATCGGGGCGAACGATCAACTGGTAATTGGTACCTCCTTTAATCAGATCGGCATAAGGGATACTGATCATATCGCCTTGTTTGAACGAGTTGCCGCCAATGTTCCAGTCCGATTTCAGGCTAAGCAAAACCTGCTTGTTAAAAATCCCGCTAAGCTCAATGTCTTCCGGTAGGTCTGGTTTTACAAGTTCCCCGTTTTCGATAATGTGATAGCTACCCGTATAAAACGAAGTACGCTGGGTAATAATCTGGTAGGTTTTGTCTTTGGTATGCGTGGTATAACCCCAAATTCCCATGTCATCTTCCTGTCCGTCGAAAACAAGTCGGGCATTTTTCAGATCGGTGTCGCGTTTCCATATTTTTACCTGTTTTGGATAGCCCGATGTGGTTACGCCATCGCCAAAATCAGTCGAAACCATCAGGGTGTTCCTGTCGATCCAACTGGCACTTCCTTTTGCTTCGGGGATGTAAAATCCATTTTCGATAAATACTTTGCTAACGGCATCGAATTCGCGGATTACCACGGCATCGCCTCCGCCTTTCGACAGGTTCACCAGAAAACGGTCGTAATCAGGGTACAAGCCCGACGCTCCTTTAAATACATATTTCTCGTTGTCCTGTTTAGAGAGTGCATCTACATCGATCACTGTTTCCCAGTGTGGCTCTCCGCTCAGGTAACTTTGCAGGGGAGTACGCCTCCAAATTCCCCGCGGGTGTTCTTCATCCTGCCAGAAATTGTACACCAGGTTCCCAATAATTGACGGACTTGCGATACGGTCGGTGGAGTTGTAAATCTCCAGATCCTTTTCATACATTTCCTCGTAGCCGGGTTGGCTCATGAGTACCTTTAGGGTTTTTTCGTTCCATTGTTCCACCCAGTTCAGCGACTTCCCGGCATCAACGTCTTCGAGCCAGAGATACGGATCATCTTGTGCAAAAATTACCTGCGTCATAATTGCCAGTAAAATAACTAAGAATGTTTTTTTCATACGATTTATTTGTTTGTTTTTCCTGAATATTCAATCACACAATTTTAGCAGTAAATATACTTCTTACGGTTTTTAGTAAGAAAAACTTACTTCCCATTACAATTTCAAGCGAAAGATTGTTTGAAATGATGTGCAGATTAAGCTGTTGGGAAATTATATAAAATGACCATGAAATAGGAATGTTTTTTTTACTTATGTCGCGAAATTCTTACTTTCGCTTTTACATTCAAAAAATGACATGATAACACTGATCTTCTTTTTTGTCGTTTCTATTGTATTTTCGTTTTTATGTAGTGTTTGGGAGGCTGTTTTGTTAAGTGTAACACCTTCGTATGTGAGCAGAATGCAAAGCGAGAAACCTGGTTTGGGAAATTTGCTGGCTCATTTTAAAGACGATATAGATCGGCCGCTTTCTGCCATTTTAACACTGAATACGATTGCGCATACGGTAGGTGCCATGGGAGTTGGTATTGAGGCCGGGAAAATATTTGGTTCGAATAAATTAGATCTCTATTTTTTTGATGTCAGTTTCGAATCGATCATTGCCGGTGCCATGACTTTGGCGATTCTGGTTCTTTCGGAGATCATTCCAAAAACCATTGGAGCCACTTACTGGAAAAAACTTACCGGTTTCACTGTTCGTTCGCTGCGTGTGCTGGTTTTTATTCTTGCGCCGTTTATCTGGCTCAGCAACCTTTTAACCCGCTCGCTGAAGAAGAAGGGGACCAAAAGTGTATTTAGCCGGGCCGATGTGGCTGCCATGGCTGATGCCGGGCTAAAAAGCGGTGCCATCGACCAGGAAGAAAAATCCATTATTTTGAATCTGCTGCAACTGGAAAACCTGAAAATAAAGGAGATTATGACGCCCTGGACCGTGGTGCTTTTTCTGGATGAAGACCGAAACCTGGGCGATGTTTATATAGAGCACAATCCGTTTCAGTTTTCGCGTATTCCGGTATTTCACGAAACACCCGACAATATTACCGGAATGGTGTTGAAAGATGTTATTCTTGAGAACCTGGCGGAAGATAAGCACGCCCGAAAGCTGGCTGACATCCGGAGAGATATCCTGTTTGTGCAGGACAGCTGGACAGTGGCGCGATTACTGGATACCCTGATTCTGGAGCGGCAACACCTGGCCATGGTGGCTGACGAGTTTGGAACCCTTGTAGGCCTGGTGACCATGGAAGACGTAATTGAAACGCTTTTTGGTTTGGAAATTATGGATGAGTCAGACAAAGTGGAAGATCTTCAGAAACTGGCGCGAGCAAAGTGGCTCAAACGGATAAAACGCGATAAAACTCAAAAATAAACGCTTTAACCCGGGTTTAGTAGATTGTTAACCAGATGTAAAACCCTGATCGAGGAATAAGAATCTTTTTAAATAAGATTGGGACGACAAACAAAAGAGTTTTACGTTTGTCTATAATTCCGTTATTCAAGAAAATACATTAAAACAGAAAACACATGAAAAAACTACTCTCTATTTTGTTATTTGTACCCTTTCTGGCATTTGCGCAAGAGAAGAAAGACTCGCTGTGGACCACCAGCGGAAGCACGACCCTGAATTTTTCGCAGGTTTCGCTTACCAATTGGGCGGCAGGGGGAAAGAGCTCTATGTCGGCTATCGGTATGATCAATTACGCGGCCAACTATAAAAAAGGCAAGCTTAGCTGGGACAATACCTTTGATTTTCGTTATGGGTTTCTGAAGGAAAAAGATGTTAAAGTCAGAAAGTCGGATGACATTATCGATGTTAGTTCGAAGTTGGGCATCGAGGCCGGTGGAAACTGGTATTATTCGGGTTTGGTGAATTTTAAGTCGCAATTTGCCAAAGGTTACAAATACGATGATAATAACATTCCGGTGGATGTAATTTCAAAATTTATGGCTCCGGCTTATTTGAAAACCGGTTTGGGGATGGATTACAAAAACGATCGTCTTTCGGTGCTGCTGGCACCTGTATCGGGTAAATTTACTTTTGTTTTGGATGATTCACTTTCAGCTCAAGGTGCTTTTGGGGTGGAAAAGAATAATAATTTTCGGGCAGAGCTAGGTGCTACTGCAAAGTTTGAGTACAAGCATGACATCATGAAAAATGTGACTTTGAATACCACGCTCGATTTGTTCTCGAATTACCTGAAAGATCCCCAGAATGTGGATATGGACTGGAAAGTTCAGATAAATATGAAAGTAAACGATTATTTGTCGGCCAACCTGATTACGCATATGATTTATGACAACGATACCAAGATCAAGGACCCGGATACGGGAGTAAGTAGTCCGGGATTGCAGTTTATGGAGTCGTTTGGAGTTGGATTAACATTTAAATTCTGATAAAAACGAAGGGCTTGATAATTTATCAGGCCCTTTTTATTTTTTGCAGTTCTGCAGATTGCTTCAATTTACTTTTGGAGAATAGAATGCCTGCCGGTTTGAAGCCGAAAGTGCGTAGTAGAGTTTTGTGATTAAATCTGGAAACAGAAAGTGGTTCCTTTTTCGGGATCGCTGCTGTACCACACCTTTCCTTTCAGGTATTTCTCCCCAAACAGTTTCATGCTGTAAGTTCCGATACCGCGGCCCGTTCCTTTGGTAGAGTAAAAACGTTTAAATAACTGTGCCTGAACTTCAACCGGAATATAACTTTTGTTGTGCACACAAAAACAAATGCCGTCGTTTTTTTGCACACAACTCAGGGTGATACAATCATCCGGAATATTTACTTCCAGGGCATTTTTGATCATATTTCCCAATATCCTTTTCAGCAAAATTTTATCGGTAATTAAAATATGTTGTTCCGAAACCGGATCAATAACGATCGTTTTTCCGCGGTTGGTTTGGTGATTGTTGTATAATTTTTTTTGCTCCTGCAGTACTTCAATCGTATTTACGGTTACAAGCTGCGGTACAAGATCGCCCTTTTCAGCTGAACCTATTTCGCGCTGCATCTGAATTTCATCGATCAGGTTATTGGCTGCCCATTGAATGGTTTCGGCAATGTCGCGTATATCGGACGGGTCGTCCAGTTCTTTTAAAATAGCCGACAGACCGGAAATACCACCGGCACTGTTTAGCAGGTCGTGAATGAAGATCCTTTCCAGTGATTCCCGTCTTTTCTCATTGCTGATATCGGTAATGGAGAAAATGATCAGCTCTTCGCCGTCGAGCTGAAAAGGGCTGGCAGTTACTCGCAAATCAATTGCCTCGTTTTCGATCGTTAGAATTTTACATTCTTCGGTTGTTTTAATCCCTTTTTTTGAGAAAAGGATGGCGTTAAGCGCGCCGCAAGAATTACAAAATTCAGACGTCCCGCATCCGTTGTGAGACTGAACGGCATTCCGGCAGTGAAAAGCATCTCCCGGTTTCTTAAATATAATGTCTTTGGGAAGGTTTAGTACATCAATAAAACGCTGGTAGCTATCGCTGGCATATAAGATTTCGTGTTGGCGGTTCAGAATTAAAACCATTTGTGTGACAGACTCGACAAAGTCCATCAGCTGTTTGTTGTTGCTAATTAAACCGGATAAAATATTTGTTCGCTCATTGGGCATATGCTCGTGCGTAAATTGTTTAGATGCGCTGGTTTTTTCAAACATGCAAACGTTCTAAATAGTTAAATGTGCGGGAAGTTACCACAGAACAACATAAAATCAAAATTGGGGAAATGTGGAATATTAACGAAAAGGAGGTTATGTGCGGTAGTAATAAAAAGAGTTTAGGTTATATCGTTCTGCAATTACGGCTTGCAGGAAAAACCTAAACTCTTTTTATTGTTAATAAATTCTGATCAAAAGATTATTTCAACTGCTCTTTGATCTCTTCTGAACTCGCATCATCTATTAGTAGGTTTCGCTTGTTTTTATCGTACTTCGAGAAACCACGGTCGAAGAGTTGGTAAGGAATGTTTCTCGCTTCAGCACTCTTTTTTGCCGTAATTACCGAGCCTGTGATATCTTCGATGGCTGCCTTAAACAACGGGTCGTTTACATCGCCAAGTGGGTAAGCGTTAAGCAGGTCGTCGTAAACGAGTATGTCAGGAACAAAACCATCTTTAAAATCGGTAACACCCAGGGCGTTGGCATAACGAAGTATGATGGGCTGCAGCCCCCAGTTGTCAAAATCCGAGTAATAGCTTTCACGTTCATAGAGATCTTCTGGTTTAAGCGTGATGGAAGCCGTGTATTTGCCATAAGTAGTGTCTCCCACGGTGGTAACCCCCATGTAGGCACTTAACCCGGTAATTGTTAGTTCCGAGGCTGAAGCTGTTCCATCCCCGGTCAAAATGTATAGATTATCCAGGTCCATTTTTACTGCCACTGTATCGGTAAAATCAACCTGAATCTGGTCGGTTCTCTGTTTACTTATCCAGTAGTTCTGGTATTTGTCGTTCCATTGAAAAGTAACCAGCTTATCTTTCCCGTTTACAAATTCAATCGGCGCAAGTGAACTACACAAATACTGGGCTGCAGTGACGGTTCCTCCGGGATTGTAGCGCAGGTCGAGTACCAGGTCTGTAATGTTCTGGTTCATTAAACTCTGCAAAGCGGTGTCGATGGCATTGTTGTAATCACTAATGTATTGTGCGTAAAACATGTAGCCGATTTTACGCCCACCTTCTTCTACAACGGCGGTTTTTAGCACAGGATTTAAATTCAGCTCTAAGGCCGTCATGTTAACACTATTTCCCAATGAAATACCACCTTGCCCAAGGATCCCAAGGGTGATTTTTATACTTTCTCCATAAATCAGGTCTGTATAATTGGTCTTTGTAATGTCTGCATCGTTGAGCAACACCACAATATCTCCACGCTTTAAACCAGCAATGGCGGCGGGAGTATTTGGGTAAACATATTCAACGATGGCAAAAAGATTACCTGTGTTGGAGAATTTTCCAAAAGCCAGCGACCAGCCAAATGTTTTTTCCACACCGTGAAAACTATTTTCAAGCGCTTCCACATCGTCAGTGATGAACGACCATTTGTCTTCTGTATAAAGTAGTTTCTCAAAATAGTCTTTCGAGTCCGCTTCTTTTTGATAATCAATATTGGGTAATTTATTGTACCACAGATAGACGTCAGACATAACGTCGTAAATAAACTTGTTGATATTCAAGGTAAGTTCAGGGATGATTGGCCCGGGATCGGGCACCTCTTCTTCTCCACAGCCAACAAACACTCCAAGGGGCAGGAGCATAAGGAGGAAAATTTTTTGCCAGTTTTTCATGTTGTTCTTTCTTAAAAAATTATAGTCAGATTACTCTCTGAATTTTACAAATTTAGTAGAGTTCTTTTATTTTCGATGTGGATAATTTATATATGGTTCAGGGGATAAATACATTCAACTATTTACTGCTGACTCCCCGCCTGATTTAGTTCTTTTTTCTCTTCCGGATATTCAATCCTGACATGGTAGATATTCAACAGCTTCTGAAGCAAAACTTCTTTAATGGTTGTAATGTCGCGGAAAGTCAGGTTGGAGTTGTCCAGTTGTTTGTCTTCTATTTTTTGGTCGATCATGCGGTCAATCAGCTCTTTTAGGTTGGCATGTGTTTTTTCTTTCATGCTTCGCGAAGCAGCTTCAATTCCGTCAACCAGCATAACAACAGCCGCTTCTTTTGAACGGGGAAGGGGGCCCGGGTAGATAAAGTTCTTTTCGCTCACGTTTTCCTCCGGATGCTCTTCCTTGTGTTTCAGGTAGAAATATTTGGCTTTGGTTGTTCCGTGGTGCGTGGCGATAAACTCTACGATTGGCGCCGGAAGTTTGTGTTTCTGTGCCATTTTAACGCCATTTCGGACATGGTCGATGATCACCTCCGCACTTTTTAAATGATCAAGCTGATCGTGAGGGTTCATTCCCATTGCCTGGTTTTCGATAAAATAGGTTGGTTTGGCAATTTTCCCGATGTCGTGATAAAGCGCTCCGGCCCTGACAAGGAAAGGGTTGCCGCCTATTTTTAAGATAACTTCTTCGGCCAGGTTGGCAATTTGCATCGAATGCTGAAAAGTTCCGGGGGCTTCTTCCGAAAGTTTGCGCAACAGAGGCTGATTACTATCTGAAAGCTCGATCAGCGTCACATCCGAAACAAAGCCAAACATTTTTTCGAAGATGTAAATCAGGATATACACCAGCATAATAAGCACACTGCTGATGGCAAACCACTTGGTAATCGCATAATTAAAGAGTACAAATTCTCCTTCGTGGATAAGATTTAAAGCTGTAAAAACGATGGTGTAAGTGAGAAAAACCCAGAGGGCAGCCAATACCAAATGTACACGGCGGTGCATTTTATTTAAACTGAAAACGGCCACAATACCGGCAGAAATCTGCAGAAGAATAAACTCGTAATTATTGGGAGCATAAAACCCAATTAGCAGGGTGGAAATTACCAGCGTGAAAATGGCCGTTCGGGAATCGAAAAACGTTCGTACCACAATTGGCAAAATGGCAAAAGGTACCATGTAAATGTGCAGGTTGGGGAACGAATCAATGAAATTGGTGATCAATACCATCGAAGTTATCATAAGCAGGAGAAAAAGCAGTTTGTTCAGTTGCTCGATAATGTCTCGTCGGTAAATCAAAAGAAAAACAAAAATGAGCGCCAGCAGTGAAACCACCAGGAGGCTTTTGCCGATGGAAACCATGTAGCGGTTTACATTTTTACCGCGTTCTTTCTCGTAACTGGCTTTTAACGATTCCAGTGCCTGGAATTTTTCGCTGTCCACCACTTCTCCTTGCAGGATGATGCGTTCTCCTAAGCGAACCATGCCACGTGTCAGCGAAATATTCTGGGTTATTTCGTCTATTTCCTTTTGGGTGATTTCCGCATCGTAGCTCAGGTTAGAACTTATGTAATGTTCCAGGGGGTGGCTGTTTAACCAGCTAGATCTGGAATAACCGGTTTTTAGCTGATGCTTGAACTGGTTGATGGCGGCATAGGCTGATTTTTCAGAGAAAAGGGAAGCCGTGTCGATTCGCGTAACACTGGTGCCAATTCGTTTTCTGATGGCTGGTTTTCCTTTTATTTCGTTGTAGGTATCCAGCGAAAACTGCAAAACTCCGGCATCGTAAATTTTTCGAAGTTCTTCGCAAAGCTTGCTGATAACCTGCTCTTGTTGTTGGGTGAGCGAGTCGTTCGACAAACTGAAATCTTCTTTCAGCTTGTTTATATTGGCAGTGGCAACAGCAGTGTCGCAAACAAAATAGGGAAGTACGTTTTTTAGTTGTTCCTGTTTTTCATCTTCCAGCTCTTTGGCTGTTTTCAGAATGGCAAAATCAAAGGGGGCCACCAGATTTTCGTGTTTCCACGGAAAGCCTTTCTGGTATTCGTATTTGAACTTGGGTTCACCTGGCAAAATAAAATAGAGAGCCGTTGCGGTGAGCACGAACATTAATACCTGGAGAATGACTTTTGTGTAGTTTTTGAGCCGGTGGTAAAATTTATTCATAATGATGCTTCACGGTAAAAAGTAGTTCAATTTATAATAATTGTTTGTACGGCGTTGTGTCCACCCCAAATTTAGTATGAAAAATGCATGATTTCATCACAGGCAGTGCCCAATTTTTAATAGTTTTGTGCTGAAACTGGCGTGAATCCTTCACCATTTAATAGAAAACTGAAATTAAGCAACGCTGATGACCCACGGAATTTCTAATTTAAGCATTATCCCTGTAAGAAGGGAACCTTCAGAAAAGAGTGAAATGGTTACGCAGATCCTCTTTGGTGAACACTTTGAAATGCGGGAGCAAATGGTGGGATGGACCAACGTAAAACTGGCTTACGATGGCTACGAAGGATGGGTCGATACCAAAATGATTACGCCGATTAATGCCCGGACTCTGAGCAAAATAGAGAACAGCGCTTCGGCCATAACTTCCGATATTATTACCATTGTTCCGGTAAACGACGAGCAAAACCTCATGTTGGTGGCCGGAAGTACGCTTCCCGTTTGGCGCCCATATCTGAAACAGTTTTCGGTTACACGTGATACCTACCTGGCTACTGGCGATGTTTTGTACGGAGACATAAAAGATCCGCGCGAAGTGGTGATTCAGCAGTCGCTGAAATATTTCAATGCTCCGTATTTGTGGGGAGGAAGAACACCTTTTGGGGTCGATTGCAGCGGATTAACACAGGTTATCTATAAAATGATCGGTATTCAGTTACCCCGCGATGCCAGTGAGCAGGTGAAAATTGGAACGGCCCTGAGCTTTGTGGATGAAGCCGAACCGGGCGATTTAGCTTTCTTTGATGACGACGAAGGCAATATCGTGCACGTGGGAATTATCTGGAAACGCAATAAAATAATTCATGCTTCGGGGCAGGTTCGTATTGATAATGTCGATCAATTTGGTATCTTCAACATCGATA
Source organism: Maribellus luteus (assembly GCF_003576475.1). Lineage (GTDB taxonomy): Bacteria > Bacteroidota > Bacteroidia > Bacteroidales > Prolixibacteraceae > Draconibacterium > Draconibacterium luteum. The sequence goes on from NZ_QWGR01000001.1 coordinate 489,524, forward strand.
CGAAACGTTACACACACAAAATGCGTGTAATGAAAAAGATCATTAAGCAAAATGGAACGGATTGAATTTTTAATTTACCTGGCGATTTTTGTGGCGGTTGTGTTTCTGATTTTAAGGTATTGGAAAACCGGCCGGAAAGATGATTAACCCGTATTTGCAGTCTTTCTCATTCAAAAATTACACTAAAAATGTATTCCTATCCATATCCTCGTGCTGCTTTAACGGTAGATGCCATTGTGTTTGTAAAGCAAAACAACAATACCTCGGTGCTTTTGATCGAGCGGGGGAGAGAACCGTTCAAAAATAAATGGGCTTTGCCAGGTGGTTTTATTGATATGGCCGAAACCCTTGAACAGGCATGCATTCGGGAACTGGAAGAGGAAACCGGACTAAAAGTGGAAGCCATGCAGCAGTTCCGCACCTACGATGCCATTGACCGCGATCCGCGCCATCGCACCATTTCTGTAGTACATTCGGTTCAGCTGGATGAAAAAGTGCCTGTTATCGGCAACGACGATGCCAGCCGCGCAGAATGGTTCCCCATCAACGAACTTCCGGCGTTGGCTTTCGACCACGCTCAAATTCTGAAGGATTTCTTTTCAGCAAAGTAGCTTTCCCTATTAATGACTGTCGATCGAATGCAACATCAGGAAGGAGTGCATCAGTATTTTATGAATCTCGCTTAAATATTCGTTCACCGCTTTTGTGCTGCCGGGCAGCGAGAAAACAAGCGTTTTGTCTTTCACCCCTGCTGTCGACCGGCTGAGTAATGCATTTGGTTTTTCTGCTCCGTATTTAAGGCGGATCATGTCCATAATTCCCGGAATCTCCAGGTCGATAAACGAAGAAATGACTTTTGGGGCAATGTCCCGGGGGCCAATTCCTGTACTCCCGGTGGTATAAATGATGTCAAAACCTTGTTCTAGCGCAGTTTGTAATTCACTTTCTAGCCGGTGGGGTTCATCGGGTATTACCGTTCTGTCGGTTTCGCATAAATATCCCAAACCATTGAACCAGTCCTTTGCCAGTTTTTCGATGAGGGGGCCACTTTTATCCTTGTAAATTCCTTCATAAGCGCGGTCGCTGAGGGTAATTACTTTTATATGGAAGGTTTTGGGGATATAGCTCAGTGTATCATTTTCCTGCAATTTCCCGGGTTGAATTACCCGGCAAAAAATACCTTCGGTAGGCATCACACAATTTCCGGTAAGCTGAAAGATTTCGCAATTGGTACCGTGGCACTTTTTGCCGATTTGGGTGACTTCCAGAACAACATCCCCGGACACAAACCGGTCGAATGGTAAGGTTTTATGAACTTCAAAACCAAAGGTGGTGATGTTCTCGGCAAACTCGCCAAATTCGATTTTGCGACCCAGTTCGCTTTCAAAACGCTCAATGCTTTCGGCAGCCAAAAGACTCACCTGGCGGTGCCATTTCCCGGCGTGGGCATCTTCCTCAATTCCTTCCGGCGTTAATCGAATCTCTTTCCGGGGCGTTTTAATCGTTCCTTTTTGTTCCGATATATTCAATGATTTTACGATGCAAAATTTCTGGTCCATTTTGGTTTTTTATTCAGTAAAACGTTTTTGTTGAAAGATTAGAGGTCTGTTTTTTCTTTTGAGTCGAGTTTTATATCGCTCAAAACCATTTGCTTGTCAACAGCCTTGCACATGTCGTAAATGGTAAGCAGGGCCACATTAACGGCGGTTAAAGCCTCCATCTCCACACCGGTTTGCCCGATACAGCGGGTGAGGCTTTTTACCTCCACACCGTTTTCTGTACCCCGGGTTTTAACCTCCACTTTGGTAAGTTGAAGCGGGTGGCACAGCGGAATCAATCGCGATGTTTCCTTGGCTGCCTGAATGCCCGCAATTTCTGCGATGGTTAGTACATCGCCTTTTTTTACCAGGTTTTCCTGAATGAGTTTTATCGTTTCGGGTTGAAGCCGGATGAAGCCCGATGCACAGGCTGTCCGAACCTGCAAGGGTTTGTGTCCGACATCCACCATATTGGCTTTTCCTTCGTTGTTGATATGTGATAACTGGCTCATATTTTATCCTCCAATATTTGAAAAATCGTGTGTGGTGCTGCTCATCCCTTTTTCTGGTTTGAAATGAACGGCCTTGCGATAAGCTTCTTCAATTCCGAGTTCGCGGGTGCTGTACCTAAGGTCGGAATGCAGGCAGGGGACAAGAAAACCATCTGCCGTAAGCCGCAAGCGGTTGCAAATGTTACAAACTCCGCCTTCGCCGCCATCTACGGCGTAAAATTCTCCGGTGCGCAGATCCATTTGCCGGATGAAACGTAACTTCAGGTTCCTGTTTTTGCAAAATTCCCTGACTGCCTGTTCGTCCTCTTCATTTTCTCCCGGAATGCGCACAAAGTTTATTTTTACCGGCAAAAGACCCGCTTCCAAAGCGGCTTCTATTCCTTTCAGAACATCGTCAAGATTTCCCAAGCGGGTTATCTTTTTGAATTTTTCCGGGTCCAAGGTGTCCAAACTAATGTTGACACGCGTTAGTCCGGCTTCCTTTAATTGCTGGGCATATTTAGGAAGAAGAACACCATTTGTGGTCATTCCGATCTCTTCAATTTCCGGAATCTCTGCCAGCATTTTTACCAGTTCCGGCAGATCCTTGCGAACGAGTGGTTCACCTCCGGTGAGGCGGATTTTCTTAATTCCAAGTTTCGTCCCAACTTTTACGATGTCAGCTATTTCCCGGAAGCTCAGAATTTCTTCATGCGGTTTCCACGGCACACCTTCAGCGGGCATGCAGTACTCGCAGCGAAAGTTACAGCGATCGGTAACCGAGATGCGCAAATAGGTTATATGGCGGTTAAAGCGGTCTAACATAAACAGTTTCGCCTTTATTGATTGTGTCTACACCCAGTGGTATTTCCATTAAGGCAGTGGCCGAAATAAGTGCATTGATGTGTGCCGAACCATGAAAAGGTATTTCTTCAATTTTGCCATCGTTGCCGAAATAAACGGGTACAATGGCCAGACGGTCTGCTTTTTTGCGCCGATAGTCGAAATTCAATGTCGCCATAATCCGGGTGGGAGTGTATTTAGCCCCCATTAGTTGGTAAATGGCCGGTTTGGCAAGCAGTTCGAACTGCACCAGCGACGATACCGGGTTTCCGGAAAGACCGATGGCAAATTTGTTCCCTTTCTGCGAGAAAGTCATCGGGTTGCCGGGTTTGAACCCCGTGCGGTCCCAATATATTTTAAAGCCCTGTTCTTTTAATATCTCCGGAATAAAATCGAAATCGCCCACCGACGCACCGCCTGTAAATATGACCATGTCGGAGTTTTCTAGAGCTTCGTTAAACTTATGTGTCAACAGGTCATAATCGTCTTTTAGTTGAAGATTCTCCGCCACTTCCAGGTTCATTTTTCGAAGCTGCGTAATTACCTGGCTCGAATTGCTGTTTCTGATTTGACCGGGTTCCGGTTTTTCATGCGGTTCCACCAACTCACTGCCAGTGGCAATCACGGTTATTCTGGGACGCGCCGAAACTTTTACTTTGGCATACCCGGCACCTGCCAAAACAGCCATTTGCGGAACACTTATGATTGTTCCTTCTTTTATCAGTACGTCTCCCTGTTGGTAATCTTCACCGGTATAACAGATGTTTCGGGCTGTTCGTAGGTTTATACAACGCACCGTTTTTTCAGCCACTTCTTCAGAATCTTCTACTTTAAAAACACAATCGCAACCATCCGGAACGGCAGCGCCTGTCATGATTTTTGAGCATTGGTTACGTCCAACCGTTTGGGTGGGCATCATTCCTGCATGAATTACTTCCAACACTTCCATTTCATTGCCAAGGTCTTCAAAGTGGCAGGCATAACCATCCATCGCCGATTTGTGAAAGGGAGGCATGTTCATATCTGCCAGCACATCTTCGCGCAGCACGCTGTTAAAGGCGTCCTGCAAGGCAACTTCTTCAGTTTCAAATACCTCCGGAAGTTGTTTTATCAGCGATAGTATTTCGTCGAACTTACTCATGTTGTAGTCTAAACTCGTGGTTTGAAAATTCTATTTTATTTATGTCAAGGTCAAAATGCTTTCCGGAGTTGTGAACGTAAACCGGCTTGTAGCCGAGCAAATGCTTTTTTTGAATTTCCCTGTCATTCAAATTAACGAAAAGAAAAAGCCCCGGTTCCACGTATTCATGCAATCCACCCGATTCACAAACAATAGCAGAGTCGGGAAAAAATGTCAGAAGCTGTTCCATCGATTCTCCCAGCGACTCCTTTTGGGTCATAACAAAAAGAACACGCTCTGCACCAGCCTGTCGCATCAGAGAGCTGTCTTTTTTAGTCAGTTGTTTTTCTTCCAGAATAATTAAACTGTCATTTTTAAAAAGAACATCCTTCTCGTCAATAGCATGAAAATGCGGTGTGATTTTTACTCCGCACACAGGTGTTTTCTGAGAAAGCTGTTTGATAATGCTGCAGGCAAGAAAAGTTTTTCCTACGTTACGTCCGTTGCCTGCAATCAGTAACAGGTGTGGTATCGAGATTTTATTATTGACAGAGGAAGTATTCATTCGCTCCTTTTTATCAAAATAAATTAAAAAAGTTGTGGAAAGCAAAGAGTTACACACCAATAGATGTGTGAAAGACTCGTCTCCTTTCCAATTTATTCCCATAACCCGGGAATACGGGAGGATGGCCTGTTTCCGGGACATCCCATCGGCCTTTTCGCCCTGACATGGTTTTAGGCGCAAAGGCTCGGAGATCAATGATGTCGCAAATATAATAAAGAATATAGATAATTAGATATGTTGTTTGTCAGGTTGGCAAATGCTTGTCTTATAAATTTCCGCAAATGGATTATTGGGGCAAGACTGATAAAAAAGAACCACTCCAATGCAAGATCAGAGTGGTTCTTTCATATATGTAAAAATTGTTATTCTTCCAGCTCTTCGGCAGGGGTTGGTTTTACTTTTTCGGCCATGTAAGCAGCAACTACAACAATGGCTACTACAATAATGGCCACGTAAACTCCCGAGGGGATAGGAGCAGGTTCTCCCTGTGCGTATGAATGCAGACCCGACAGGTAGTAATTCACTCCAAAGTAGGTCATCAGAACCGAACTGATCGCTAAAACGGCTGCTGTGCTCATGGCAAAGTTTCCACGTAGCCCCGGAATACGGTGCATGTGTGTGATAAAGGTGTAAACGATTACGGTTACCAGTGCCCAGGTTTCTTTAGGGTCCCAGCCCCAATAGCGGCCCCAGCTTTCGTTGGCCCAAACACCTCCCAAAAATGAACCGATAATGAGCATTAGTACACCAATTATCAGCGAAATCTGGATAATGTTGACCAGCTCGCGTATGGTTAGATTGATGCGTTGTGCGTTGTTTTTGTTTTTGAAGATCATTAGCACCAGGTTCAGGAATCCAAGCAAGGCGCTGATTCCGAGGAAACCATAGCTGGCCGTGATAATTGCCACGTGAATGATCAGCCAGTAAGATTGCAGAACCGGAACCAGGTTGGTTATCTCGGGACTCATCCAGCTCATACCCGCTACCAGCAGTGTTAAACCTGCCAGAACAGAGGTGAGCGAAAGCGTAATTTCAGAGCGTTTTGCAAAAATAAGCCCGCCTAAACAGGTTGCCCAGCTAATAAAAATCATCGACTCGTAGCCGTTACTCCAGGGCGCGTGTTCCGAAATATACCATCGGATTCCAAGACCTGCTGTTTCGGCCACAAAAAGAATAAAGATGAAAATGAGAGCCAGATTTTTGAGCCACCTGAGTTGGATTTTGGGATTAAACAAGGTTACCAGTTGCAGAACTAAAAGGATAAGACCGGTAAACATGAATATTTTGGCCAGTTTCCCAAATATGTTGAGCTGATTGTAGAGTACCTCCAGTTTTACCTTGGTAGGCGAGGGAGAGATTTTTGCTCCGTATTTTTGCTGATAGGTTTTCAGGTTGGTAAGCAGCTGGTTGGCTGTTGCCCAGTCTTTGCTGGCCACCGAATTAAAATAAGCCTGGATGGTTTGATGTGCAAATGCAGCGTCGTCGGATTCCATTTCGTGGGTTTCATTAATGGATATCCACTTGTGGTTCTCGTCGCCCGGAATCGGGAATACGTTCAGGAAACCGTCGGTAAAAACACGCATCAGAATATTTACCCGCTCGTCAACATTTATTACTTCTTTATCAAGCTTGTTGCGCTGGTTGCTCTTTTTTGCATAGGCTTCCTGCACCATTTTGTTTAGCTTGTAACCGCCCATTTCGCGCGGAACAACAATGGAATTAAGGCTGGCATATTTACCTTGGGCTCCCAGCATTTTTCTCAGTTCAGGATTGGCAACTTTAATCACCGGAATGTTTTTCCATTTTTCAGGATTTGCCTGCATATCCAGGAATACTTCGGTAGCCGACAGACCTTTCCAGCTGGTTTCCTTGGCAACTTTTCGTAAAATTTCGGAAGCAATGGTTGAAACGGGTTCCACGCGTCCTTTACGGCTTTGAACCAGCAACTCCTCAAAGGCCTTTACATGGTCTTTGTCCATGTCGGTGTAAGCTGTGCTTTGCGAGTGTGCCGGGAATGAAAGTAAAATTCCGGCGGCCAGCATTACCATCAGTTTTTTACGTTCGGCAGCTAGTTTGGCCGAAGCCTTGAGCAGACGTTTAAAACGGCTGTTTCGGTTAAACAGGGTCAGCACCATTCCAAGGGCCATGATCAGGTATCCGAAATAAGTGACCGATGTACCTGCTTTGTCGCTGTTTACTGATAAAATGGTTCCTTTCTCGTCGGTGTCATACGACGACTGAAAGAAACGGTATCCTTTGTGTTTCAGAATATTGTTCATGAAAATACGGTAGGGCATTTCGTAGCTTCCGTCTTTTAGCACCACCTCGCTGGCATACGACGATGGGCTGTTGGAGCCGGGATAGCGTTCGAGCTGAAAATCTTCAAGATAAATAGCGAAGGGGAGTTGAATGATTTTGGCTCCGTAAGAGATGGAAATTTCCGTTCCGTTGATATGGGTGGTGTAAAAATCTCCAACGGTTCCGTTTTGCCCGTAAACAACGAGTTCTTTGCTTTCGTCTCCCGATGAAAGAATGGTTTTTATGGCATCGGTGGTTGGTGCGCCACGTTGTGCCTGCTGGTACACCAGTTGTGTTTTTCCTTTCTGAAGGAACTGTTTTACGGCAAAATTCAGCCCGTTTAACGTATAAACTTTTTGGTTATTTACGGCAACTGCTGAGTCGGCTGGAATAAGTTCCGACTGGCTTTCGTTCATTTGCGAAGCCTGGATGGTATCGGATGAAACCAGTACGATGCTTCCATCGACGAGTTTTAGCTGTACGTTCACCTTTTTGGCTGCTTCAAAACCAACCGAGATCGGACCAAAATGCTTTAAATCGCCCTGGCGAAGGTTAAAGTCGGCGCGTACTCCGTTGTAAACAGCGATCAGAGATACAATGGGTTCTCCGCTTGGATCAACCACCAGGTTTTCGGCTGCCGAGGGCATAAATACCTCATTTTTAATGTGAATGCTTTGTCCGCCAACTTCGATGGTTTCCGAAAAGGAATTGGCGGTATAGGGTGAGAATTTTACTTCTTTTTCTGTTTCAACTGTTTCGTTGCCACTCTTTGCTTTTATGGTCACGTAATTGGCTTCGGATACGATAAAATCGGTTGATTCACCTTCCCGAATGTGCATTGATCCTTCGTATCCGTAGTAGCGGGTGATGGCGGCACCTATCAGAATTACAATAAATGAAAGATGAAAAAGTAGCACTGTCCATTTCTTCCGGGTAAATAACTCGTATTTGAAAATACTCCCGATGAGGTTAATGGTAAGTACGATCATAAGTATCTCGAACCACTTGGAATTGTAGATCAATATTTTGGCGGTTATGGTTCCATAGTCGTTTTCAATAAAGGTGGCATAGCCAATGGCAACGGCAAAAACGACCAGAAGAATTCCGGTGAAAAACATTGAAAAGATAAATGAAAGAAACTTTTTCATGGTAATATGTTGGATTTATTAGATGCGCTTAATATAATCAAAAGCATTTTATTCGAACCATTTCATTGTTTGTTTTGGAGGAAAGAGGACACTAAAAAAATTCCTTTGTTCCGGAAAACAAAGGAATTTTCAAGAATAAAGTAAAAACAAACCTTATTTGGTTGTTGGATCGTCGTGAGCGATAGCTTTTGCAAACTCAGCGTAATTCCAAGGTTTTTTAGCCGCCACGTGACCTTCCGGTTTTTCACCAAGGTGACAAGCCTTGCAAGTTGCTTCGTCAGGCTCGGTCATTCCTTTGGAAAGAGCCATCTCTTTGTTTTTCATTATGGCAGCCGTTTTATACATGCTACCCGGGCCGTGACACGATTCACAGGAAACGCCTTCTTCCACTTTAATACCGGCCAGTAAACCTTTGTCTACGCTTCCTGCGGTTGAGTGGCATTTCAAGCATTTGGGATCCGTTGCCTCGTCTCCTTTCAACGATTTCATGGCATTGGCGTGTGGCCCTGCCTGCCATTTATTGAACTGTTCTCCTTTCTCAGGTTTGTTATGACACATTTTGCACTTTGCAGCGCCAATGTATTTATAATTCTGAGCAAATGATACAGAACTGATAAAGAGAGCCAGCCCCATTAATAACATTAATTTTTTTACCATAACATTACTATTTAAATGATTAATACACTATTTCAAATCACATGCCATCCAAATATATGAATGGCTGTTTTGTGTTATTTATATTCGTTACTAATACAATGCCGAGTGACACGATGAACAAAGTTCTTCCTGCCAAACGTCACCAATATCTACCGGGTGCTCAAACTCCAACGGAGTAAGTGAGTTTGCATACCTTAATGTGTCGGACGTACCCTGTGCTACGATGTTGTGACACAGGTTACAGTCTTTCGAAATTACCGTTCCCGTTTCTGTAGCGTGACGATTGTTGTGACACCGGTAACAACCATCCGACTCCATATGCCCAATATTGTTGGGATACTCTTTCCAACTGGCTTTCATAAACGGAAATATATTGCTGGCGTATTCGTTCTGAATTTCCAGGATCGCCTGTGCAATTTCTTCTTTTTTTGATTCTGCAATATCGGGATAGCCTGATTCGAACCATTCATTAATCTGCGTTTGTATGGCATAAAACGCGCTGTCTTTGGTCGGATAGTCCTGGTACAGGGCTTGCATGGCGGCCATTTTTATTGCCGGAAGTTCCGTCGATATTTTCCCTTCGCTCATCGACTTATCAATGAAATTCTGGGGGGCGTTGTAGTTGTGCGACGGCCGGTTGTGGCAGTCCAGGCAATCCATCGTGCGTGTTTCCAGCGAATCGAGCTGGGCTTCGGTCATGTAATTATCACCGTCGGTATAAATCTTAACTTCTCCCGTTTTTGTGTTGGTATATCGCACCCACGGAATGATTTGTCTTTTTTCATCCACCGCTTTGTATTCAATTTTTACATCCGGGCTAATGTGCTGATGAATTCCTTTTTCAATTCCTGCCGCAGTAGTTCGTGTACTCGTTTTTACCTGCAGGTGAATAATTTGTTCCGTGTTTTCTTCATCAGTAAGAAACGAGTGTTTCATTCTTAGTTTCCGGTCGTAAAATTTGTCGGGCCAGTGGCATTGTTCGCAGGTTTCCTGCGCGGGCCGTAAATTGGCGATTGGCGTAGGAATCGGTTGCGGATATTTCTTGGCCATTACCGAGTAAACCTGGTACAAACCCGAAAGTTTACTTTTCACATACCAACTGGCGCCCGATCCGACGTGGCACTCAACACAGGCCACTCTTTCGTGCGACGAGCCATGGTAAGTGGTGTATTCAGGCTCCATTACCTGGTGGCAAAGTTTTCCGCAAAACTCCACCGATTCGGTGTAATGAAAAGCTTCGTAACTTCCAATCGATGATATGATTAGTAAAAACACGGTTCCAACAATAAAAATGATGGATGCATTACGGGTGGCAATGTTGTTGAAATCGATAACGGGCCAGTTGAACTGTTTCCCTTCTTTTTCAGCCTTTCTTGCTCTTTTTTTGTAGATGCGCATCCCGATTGGGATCATAATAAGCCCGGTGATCATAAATCCCGGGAGGACAATGTATATAAACAACCCAATGTAGGAACCTCCGAATCCAAACACGGAGTTCAAAATCATTAAAGAGAGGATGGATGCCAGGTTAAAAACAGCCAGCATTGCCCCTGCGATTGAAATCCAGTTCTTGATGGATGATGGTAATTTCATATGATTAAAATTGTTTGTTTTCAATAGTATCATATGCCCGCCAGTATGAATTCCTTCGGGCCGGGAACTCGCATTTAATCAAAAAAACGGGTTCAATGATTTGAGATGCTCGTTTCATAATTCCTTCGTTTTAATTAGCTTAGCTCTGCAAGTCTTCGACGCAATTTGGCAAAATTCGACTAAACTTTCAATACTCTTTTATAATTTAAAAGATTTCTATATACCAAAAAGCATAGTGAAATTATGTTATCAAACTGTACTTGCATTGCATCTCTTTTTCTACTGTATTTATTGATCTATTATTGTTTTTACTTTGTTTACATTCTCTTTAATATCACATTTTTCAAGTTACGGTTTTTAGTGGAAAATCAGGGAGTATATGATCAACCCGATTAAAACAACACCGGTAAAAAGCGCAACAAAGCCAAATATCTTAATCCACAGCATCTTTTGCGGCGAAAATTCTTTCTCAACCAGCACATCTTTTAGCTTGCCCGATTTCTCTAATTGTTCGTATTCATGCGGTCTGTCGGCCTTGTATTCTTCAACTGGAACATAGCCGGTAAAGATGACGGTGTCCATTGGAAACGACTCTGGACGAAGATGAGTATTAAAGAAATGGATGGTGAAAATGAAGCCAACAGCCAGCAGGGCTTCATCGCTGTGAATGATTTGCGCCACATTGATCAGCCAGCCGGGAAGTATTTTTGTGAAAACTTCGGGGAACCAAAGCATTAGCCCGGTTGAGCCGATCACCATCACTCCCCAGAAAACCGCGAAATAGTCAAATTTTTCCCAGTAAGTCCAGCGGCCATAATTGGGACGGGGACCTACACCGGTAAACCATTTAATGGAGGCCCAGAAATCTTTAATGTCTTTTCGGTTGAACATGAGTGAGTTGCTGCTGAAAATAAACTTGCTGACTTTGATTCCTTTTTGGAACTTGATTTTGAGCAGCGACACAACATGGAAAACAAAATACCCGAAAGTAATGATGGCGGCAAAACGATGTAGTAATCCGGCTACATGTGCACCGCCAATCAGCCCGGATAAGGATTTGGCCCAGGGCATGTAAGCAAACTTTAGAATCATTCCGGTGAGTGCGAGAAGTATAAAACTACAGATCACAAAAATATGGGTGATCCGGTTCTTTTTTGAAAAGCGACGGATGTACCACTGTTTGCCCAACGGTTTCGGGTGACTCTCGCGTTTGATAAGTGTTCCGAGCGAGCGTGGCAGCCAAAGCAAAGTATGCAACCCAAAGAAGGCAAAAACACTCAGTAGCAAGGCTGTCATGGCCCAGAAAGTGTAATAAAGCCACGGGAAATTGCTTTTGTCGTAATGAGTGGCATGAGTGAGGTAACCGGTGAACTTCATGTTGGCATCGGTATGGCATTTCTGACAGGTGCTTACAATGTTTCTCGGATTTATGGTGGATTTCGGATTGTCCATCGGGTAAATGTTGTGAGCCCCGTGGCAATCGGAACACCGCGCTGCCTGCAAGTATCCCAGCTGGTGTACCTTTCCGTGATAGGTTTCGAGGTAGGTTTCAGCCAGCTCTTTGTGGCATTGCCCGCATTGGTTGGTGATCTCCGACATGAATTTATCCTGGTGCACCTCCGAAATATGATGCGCAGTATGACAGGTTTCGCAGGTCGGGAATTTTAACTCACCGGTATTGTTTTGATGACCGTGTTCGCTGGCAATGTATTCGTCGTAAATTCCTTTGTGACATTTTCCGCAGGTTTTGGCCAGGTTGGCCGGGTTAACAGAAGAGCGTTCATCGTTTTCCTTCAGCATGAAATGGGTGGTGTGGCAATCGGTACAAATGGCAACCGATAAAAGGCCCTTTTCTTCCAAACTTCGGCCGTGTACGCTTGTCGAATAATCGGCAAAAGCATCTTTCTCTTTCAGGTCTGTACCGTCCAGCGCTTGCCCGTTGTTTTTATGACAGTCGCCGCAAAGTTTCGGAACTGCGGAACGGAAGACCGGAGAGGTTTCGTCGTCTTTCTTTTTTACCAAATGTGTTCCGTGACAGTCGGTACAATAGGGAGCATTTTCGTGTTTCGAAAAATAAGCCCTGCCGTGGCCGCTTTCAAAATATATTTCTGCTTCCTCGGCGTGGCAATTGGAACAGTCGACCTTGTCGGCGGTTTCGCAGGGGCGCGCTAAGGTTGCTGTTACGTCTGAGTGGCATTTCACACAGGTGATATTGTTGTGGGCCGAAACGGTCAGGTTGTTTACATCCACATGCAGCGAAACCTGTTGCCCGTCAAGTGTTTTGTGAATATCGGGCTGTTCGTGGCATTTTAAACACGTTCTGTCGGAGATGTTTTCCACCAGGTTTTGCATTTCCACTTTGTGGGGCGGATGGCAATCGGTACAGGCCGGGATCGCACCGGGCTTTTTCTCCCACAGCTCCCGGTTAATGATTTTTGTATGTACATCCTCGATCCGTGCATGGCATTTCATACAGGTGGATGCAATGTTTTTTTGCGAAATGCTTGACCGGCTGTTGGTATGCGGAAGAATTAGGTGGTTTCCGTGGCAATCGTTACAGGTGGCAGTTACGATTAATCCGGCGTTGAACAAGCCTCTTCCATGAATACCCTGACTGTAGTTTTCGAGAATGTTGCGTTCCGAAATGTTGTAAGCCCTGGCAACCGGAGCTCCTTCGCGGTGGCACTTGCCGCAAAGCACCGGAATGTTCATTTTATAAGTAGGAGATTGAGGATCGGAGGAAGGAATGATTTGATGGGTACCGTGACACTCCGAGCAACTCGGGGCATTTTTGTCTTTTCTTGTAAAAGCCTGCCCGTGTATTCCATCCAGGAAGTTGGTCATGGCATCGTCGTGGCACTCGCCGCAGTTGACCGGCTGTAAAGTATCCGGATGCGGGAAATCTTCAACGGCTGCATCGGTGTGGCACGAAACACATTCCAGATAACTGTGTACCGATTTTTCGAGAATGTTCCCCGGAATGTATCTTGAAATTTGCCTTCCGTTGCGGGTGGTGGTCAGGGACGGGTCGTCGTGACACATGGCACAATCTTCGTTCGACTGTGCAAATGCAAGCGACGTTATAAAGAGCGTCACCAACAGGACTGTTAAGCTTTTTTGCCGTTTCAGAAAACTACCCGGAGCTGCGACTGTGCTTTCAGAAGCCTCTTTCTCCGGCAACCGTAAACCTATACATTTCCTCCGCATTATAATTAGTTTTGGTTTAACCTACGTTTTAGTCTTCAGCGGAAAACTGTATGTATTTCGCTATGTCTTGCTAGTTTCTGTTTCTGAATTGTTTTTGTTATTGATTTCTGACTTTTCCCTTTTCTCTGATACCAATTATTTTTTTGTGATATGATGCCAGCCGTTTACAATGCTTCTGAAATTATCCAGCGGCGATTTACCAATGGAAGCAACATATAAATGAATGATCAAAAAGATGGAAATAAAAAATCCCATGGCTGAGTGTGTAACAGCAGTAATCAGTACTCCGCTGATGTCGTAAACCTGGTTGAAAATAAGTTCCGGAAACATGAGTCCGATACCCGAAACAATTACCAGCGGCACGGCAAAGTACATAACCATGATGTAAGCATATTTTTGCAGCGGATTAAATTTTCGTTTTTCTGAAAGCGGGTAGGGGGTCTGCATTCCGTGAAACATTCCCCATGCATAATAGTATGCCTGTTTCATCGGGCGTTTCAGGAAATTCCGGGGTTTAACAATGTAGAATTTCTTGTTGCTGGTTACCAGGTTGCCCAACAGGAAAACCAGGTAGTTAAGTGAAACTATGGCACCTGCAAAGTTGTGCAGTTTCATATTCAGTCCAAATTCAATCAGCCCTTTTTCAAACCCGGAATTCATGGTGATTCCTGTAACAATCAGTAATATTATTCCCAATGCATTAATGCCGTGCCAGATACGTAACCAAACCGGGTAAAAGTAGATTTTATCTTCAGTTGAATTCATTGCGTTTACTTTTTATAAATGATCCTAAATATGCCGTGGATAATAATGCCTCCCAGTGCGGCAAAAAAGATAAGAAGGCTGATGGTTCTAAGTATGGGTATCTGGTGCGATCCGATTACATAGTTTTCGTTTGACAGGACACCGATAATGCTACCGTCCTCTGCTCTTTCCTGCAGGTTTTGGTATTTATAAAGCGAAGCTTTTAATAATGAATTTTCGGAGTGGCATTCGGCACAACGTCTTACTGCTTCTTCTTTTGCGCGAATATTATGAGAAACCATTAAGTCGTCCTCAACGGCTGTGTGGCATTCGATACAGCGAACATGTTTAAAGTGCAGTTCCTGGTTAGGAAGCCAGCTGTGGACGTCGATAAGGGCAGGATTTTCCTGACCTGAAACCAAACCGTAACGCCTCATGTCGTTGTGGCACGACAGACACATTTTATTGCTGTAATCAACAATTTCCAAAATACTGTTGCTGTTTCGGGCAGTTGCCGTGTAGGTATGCTGGCTGTGGCATTTAGCACAAGTAAAGTTATCTCCGTATGCCTGGTAATGCACACTTTTCTGGAATTCTTCCTGTATTTTATCAAACTGGTAGCTGGCAAAAGATTCATCTCCTCCATGACAATCCAAACAGGTTGCCAGGGGCTCCAGTTTCAGGTTGGCGTTATGCGGGTAGGTGGTATAATCGTATGAATGACAGTCGGTACAATCGAACTGTTTATGCACTCCTTCTCTTAGCCCTAAAGTATCAATGATATAATAGGGATTCATTAACTTCTTGTCATCGGTTCCCATCAATTCGTTATGAAATGAATAGGTTTGCTGAGAATGACACTTCAAACAATCGTGTTCTTTTGGGGTGTCGTAATACTGTGCCTGTGTTCTCACCGAGGAACTGAGACAGAGAAAAAACAATAAAATTGACAGGGAGACTTTCATGGGTCTGTATATTTTTAATTGTTGTATGTATCTTTTTGTGCAATAGAAAACAGTTCGTTCATTTATTAAAAAATGGTAATACCGTTTTACCCGATATTACCATCTTTATTAACCAATTTCATGGTCAGTACGTTATTAGAACATCCACAAACGAGTGATTGTAAAACCGATTGCAAAGCTTTTGCCTTTGATCGGGTTGTGGTTGTTCATCATTAGTTCCATCGGTAATATTCCGTCGGCTGTTCCAACAAACATTTGGAAAGCATGGGTAAAGGTAAAGAACTCAACACCTACTGCCAGGCTAGGCTCAGCCCAATGATCCCAGGTATACTGTTCTGAAATATCTTTCACTTTCAGCGGGTGATCGTAAGTAACAATCAGTGATCCTTGTGGTGAGAATTTCAGACGAGCATTGGCGTGCAAGCCAATTATATCGTGGTCATTGTCCCAGTCTACAGTGTTATAATGTGTAAAGCTGGCACCTACCTGAAGCGAAAATGCATTGCAAACTTTCCGTCCAACGATCAATTGCGAGTAATACGATAAGCGATCATTGAATTCAAAAGATTCAGGCATTGTGGTCACTGCTTTTGATTCGACTTTAAAACCTAAACCATCAAACTGATCAAACGAACGTCCGTCGATACCAATTGCACCGTAAAGTGCTACCGAAACCGGAACGGTGCTTCTTTCGGTTTGTTTGAAAATGGTCCATTTGGCATTCAGGTCGGTCATCATTTTCCGTTTGGTGATACCTGCACCAAGCTGGAAATTTTTAACGGGCACATAGTTTAACGCTACCCGAATGTTTGACGAACCGTAAATACCGAATAAATCGGATGATCCGTTTTCAACTGAACCAAATTTATGCTGGATCACAAATTCCAGGGTCTTTGCATCGGGAATTACGGTCGTTTGTGCATCAATCAGAATCCCGCTTTCAAAAGGGTTGCTGACCGGTGCATCCGGTTCCTTTTCTTCCTGTGCAAAAAGGCTGGAAACAGTTAATCCTGAAATAAGAAGAGTCAATATATATTTTTTCATTATATCTCGGATTTGGTTTTTTAATTATCCTGTGCACCCTGCTTGATCCACAGCAATATTTTTGCAGCCTCGGCATCAGAATAGGTTGCTCCATGACTGCCTAATGGTTTGGTGTAAATCAAGCTCGACTCAGGAGTACTTTCATTAACATACCTAGAACTGTTGAGCGATGAATAGGCATTGTTTGTTGACAGGTCAGGAGTTGTTGCCCCTGTTGAGTGGCAGCGTACGCATTTGGATGTGAAAATCGGAACAATTTCTGTCGAAAAGGAAATTGTTTCTGCATTCGGATCATCCGGGTCAATGACTTCTTCCTGCGGAATGAAATCATAAGCACATCCACCAAAAAATAATGCCAATGCTATGGTTGATATTATAATCTTTAGTGCTCTCATAATAATAAATGTTAGTGAAAAAAAGACTTCTTCAGCAGAAGTCTTTTTCTGTTATTCTATTAGTTGAGTGATTCAAGCGTATTTTTCAGAACCGCGCGGATGTATTTTGGGTTGTGTACCCCGTTACTGCGGTCTTCGAGGATGGTAGCATAGTTCCACATTGCTCCACCAACGTTAAGCGGATAAGTACCTGAAACACGGCTTCCTGAGCTGGTGATTGCACCTTTCTCGAGAAGTTTATTATGAAGCTGGGTAAACAATTCTTCGATTTCTGTCTGGAATCCGTTTACATCAAAGTTAGTGGCACTTGAGTGACACGCTGTACAGCTTTCCAAAGAAGGATTCCAAGTGTGGCCGCCTTCGCCATTATCGTATTCAGACATGTGGCACAATACACAAGCCCCAGCGTTGCGGTGTGCTGCTGATTTAGTGCCCGGATAAGCAGTTGTACCTTGTGGTTCCCAACATCCGATACCTTCAACCAAAGTACCCTGAGGACCGTGGTGTGGGCCGTAACGGCTGCTTGTAACTGTAACTGTAGTTTCGCCGTTTGAGCCGGGAACCGGGTAAGAGTTTCTTGGCTGGTGACAATTCACACACAGGTTTGAGTTGTTTTCGTAGTCAATAACTTTTGTAGGATCGGCATAAAGCATCAGGTTAACAGGTTCAACTGTGCGTAATGCATAATCCTGTCCATCGGTTTCAAAATCGAAAGAAACGTGGCCTTCATGACAAGTTTTACAATTCATCACTGTTGGATGTGCAAAGCCTGCAAAAGTGGTATCGTTTCCGGTAGTTAGCATTTCAAGAAATCCTTCGTGAGAGTGACATGGAGCACATGAATTGCTTGCACTTCTGGCTGTTGCATTGCCGCTTGCGTGAGTTGAAGTGGCATACTGTTCCTTAACCGCTGTCATGTTTGCGGTAGTATGGCACACCAAACAAGTAACATTTCCATCTTGTCCATCTTCACCATTTGTTCCATTTGTTCCATCGGCTCCTGCGGGTCCCATCGGTCCTTCTTTTGTACAAGAAGTCGCTAAAACTGCGCAACAGAAACCCAAAAAGAATAGTTTTAAAAGTGATTTGTATTTCATAACGTAATAGATTAGGTAATTGAATTTTTATTCTTATCTAATAAGAGGTAAAAGTAATATCCTGCGAATCACGTTTGAAAGTGCCTGGTATGATATAAAAGAACCCCCCAATTGATTATTGACAACAATTGGGTTGATATATGTCAATTACCCATTTTTACTAATGGCTATCAGGGAGTTTTCATTGAGGATCTCAATGGTGTTGCCATCTACGGCTACTAATTTTGAATCTTTGAACTGGTGTAAAATCCGGACAAAGCTTTCTTTGGTCATGTTTGACATCTCGGCCAGTTCCTGCCTTGTTAACGGAGCCTGGAAAGCGCTTTCTGCAAAAATCTCGTTTTTCAGGTAAAGCAAGGTATCTGCTACCCGGCCCGGCATGTATTTTTGGGTGTGATTTACCAGCTTGTTAAGCAGGTAATTGTTTTGTTTGGTGTTGTATCGAAGCAGCCCAACTGCAAACGAATTATTCTCCGAAAAGAGGGTGGTGAGCTTTGCCGAATCAATAAGGCAACATCTGACGGGAGTGAGGGCAGTTATGCTAAAGTGCTGTACACTGCCGTTAAATAATCCTCCCCCGGTAATAAAATCTCCTTTTTTGGCAATACGAACGATTACGTTTTTCCCGTTATCACTTTCCACATACAATTTTGCCAGTCCCGATCGAACACAAA
Source organism: Maribellus luteus (assembly GCF_003576475.1). Lineage (GTDB taxonomy): Bacteria > Bacteroidota > Bacteroidia > Bacteroidales > Prolixibacteraceae > Draconibacterium > Draconibacterium luteum. The sequence goes on from NZ_QWGR01000001.1 coordinate 507,903, forward strand.
CAACATGGGTCGACGAGGTATTTTGCTTCATAATCGTCTCGCCGGTTTTGTAAATTATTTGCTTTTTATCATCGATCAGAAACTCGATTTCCTCGTTTGTGAGAGGGGAAAATATGTTGAATTTATGTTCAGTGATACACGTTTTACAGCAACCATCTTCCAGCTTGGCACAATTGGTACATGTACTTTCAATAATATTTGCCATGATAGTATGTTGTAAATAAGGTTTTTAAATTTTCAATAGTTTATTCTCCAGTTAGGTGTAACCCGAAAATTTTGCGACTTTAACTTACTAAATTCTGACGGATTATCAAAAATGCTTTGCAGAATATTTTCGTATTAAACAAATGATCTGAATGAGCTTTGAAAACGTTGAATCATCTGAGATATAGCATTATATGATTTTTGTCATGACGCGGTTTATGCCCCCGAAAGAAGAAAACATCAGCTGCTTTCTTCTGATCAAAGCAATATAACATGAAGCGCTGTTAATGCGGAGTATTTATGAACGACTCCTCAAACCTGAAAAGGGGGCAAGTAGAAAATGAAAAACATCAGATGATTCTGGTGCCCCGGCCGGTAATAATGTTTTCCGGATTTGTGATCAGGATTTCCTGTACTCCTTTCATTTTAGCCCTGAAACTGTTTTCCAGCTTGGGAATCATTCCTGCACTGATGATTCCTTCTGCTTTGTATTCGTTAAACTGCTGAAGATTCAGATCGTAAATTACACTCGAATCGTCATCCGGATTAAGCAGAACTCCCTTTTTCTCAAAACAGAAGAAAAGATATACTTTGAAGTAATTAGCCAGCTCTGTAGCCAGTTCAGAGGCAATGGTATCGGCATTGGTATTCAGCAGTTGTCCTTTGGCGTCATGGGTCAGCGGCGCCACTACGGGCACTACATTCTCATTGATGAGCAGGCGAAGTTCGGATACGTTTACATCGTCCACGTCGCCCACAAAGCCGTAATCGATGTCTTTAATCGGGCGTTTGTGGGCTTTTATGAGGTTGAAATCGGCACCGGTCAGGCCAACTGCATTTATTCCGCGGGCCTGTAATCCTGCCACAATACGCTTGTTTACCAAACCGCCGTAAACCATGGTAACAACCTCCAGCGTTTTGGCATCGGTAATGCGTCGCCCATCCACCATTTGGGTTTCAATCCCCAGCTTTTCGGCAATTACAGTAGCTGTTCTGCCGCCTCCATGAACAAGCAATTTATTTCCCGAAATTCGTTGGAACTGATCGAGCAGCGCATTTAACGATTCGGGCTCTTCTACGACTTTCCCGCCGACTTTTATAATGGTTAACCTATCCATACTTCAATTTACGACTATATTTTCAAAAAATTCTCCAAAATCTTTGCTCCGATGGTCCCGCTTTTTTCGGGGTGGAACTGCGTGGCATAAAAATTATTTTTGTGCAGCGCTGCACTAAATGGCTGAATGTAATTGCAGGTGGCAATGGTGTGCTCACTTTTTTCTGCGTAATACGAGTGCACAAAGTAAACGTACTCGTTTTCATTTACACCTGTAAAAAGGTCGCTTTTTAGCTGATTAACTGCATTCCATCCCATGTGTGGCACTTTGGTGATGTATTCTTCGCCAGGTTTGGGAAGAAAACGTTTTACTTTTTCTTCGAAAATTCCCAAACAATCGGTATCGTTTTCTTCCGAATGTGAACACATAAGTTGAAGGCCCAGACATATGCCCAGTACCGGTTGTTTTAACGAAACAATAAGTTCGTCGAGTTTGTGTTCGCGAAGATAGGCCATGGTAGTGCTTGCTTCGCCAACTCCGGGAAATATTACTTTGTCTGCCTTTCTTATTTTCTCGGGATCGGCCGTAATTTCAGCACTGACTCCGAGTCGGTTCAATGCGTTGTTGACCGATTCGATATTACCGGCATTGTATTTTATAATGACAATGTTCATTTTCAATTGGTTAATTCCGCTTTTCATTCCTGCGTAAGCAGGAATCTTTCCGCACCTTGCAGTCGTTTTTACTTTCGTGTTTACTGTTTCAAAAGATAATCAATCACGTCAATCATCTCCCTGAATTCATCCTCTTTATACAGGCGCGTCATGTACACTATTTTGCCTGTTTTGTCGATGATTACGTTTCGTGTTACGCCGGCACCTTTGGCCGCAAACGTGTAAAAAATCTCACCTCCCGGGTCGAGTGCCAGCGGGTACGTGACTTTCATGTCCTTTTGGAACTTTTTGACCTTGTCGAGCGGTTCGTTCATATCAACGCCAACCAGCACAAAGTCTTGGTTATTCTTGTGTTTTTGCCAGATGTCTTTTTCAATGTGCGGCATTTCCTTGCGGCAAACGCTGCACCAGCTGGCGGTGAACTGAAGCATGACTACTTTGCCTTTTAGCGCGGAAGTTGAGATCTTCTTTCCATCTGTAAGCTCCATGGTTATATCGGGTACTTGTTGACCCAATTTTACGATGTAACCGTAATCTTCAGGGATTTCCTTGTTGGGTAATTCAGAAATCTGGGCCGAAGCACAAACTCCCCAAAGGGCCAACATTGCGAAGGTAAGTAGTTTCTTCATGGTGTTCATTTTAATTGAATACTACGGTACGGTTTTTATAAACGAGTATTTTTCGCTGTAAGTGTTTATAAACTGCCTGCGAAAGTACAATTTTTTCCAAATCACGCCCTTTTCGAACCAGATTTTCAACCGTATCCACATGGCTGCAGCGTGTTACGTTTTGTTCGATAATGGGGCCGGCATCCAGTTCCGAGGTCACATAATGACTGGTAGCACCAATGATTTTTACCCCTCTTTGATGGGCTGCATGATACGGTTTAGCACCCGCAAAGGCCGGTAAAAATGAATGATGAATGTTGATGATCTTGTTGGGGAATTTTTGTACAAAGTCTTCTGAAAGCACCTGCATGTACCGGGCAAGCACAACAAAATCGATCTTGTGTTTTCGCAGCAATTCTATCTCAGCGGCTTCCTGTTCTGCTTTGTTGTCTTTGTTAATGGGGAAGTAGTAAAACGGAATGCCAAAACGTTCGGCCACAGGCTTTAAGGTTTCGTGGTTGCTGATGATCATCGGTATGTCCACATCCCATTCTCCGGCTGTGTAACGTCCCAGAATATCAAACAAACAATGCGGCATTTTTGATACAAAAAGCGCCATTCTTGGTACCGATTTGGAGAAATAAATCCGCCAGTACATTTGCAGGGGAGCGCCAATCAACGTGTCAAAATACTCGCCGATTTTGTCCTGTGGAATCGCAAAGTTCTCCAGTTCCCATTCCACCCGCATGTAAAAGATTTTTTCCTGTCTGTCAACGTGTTGATCAAGGTAGATGATGTTTCCTTTGTTCTGGTTTAAAAATTCGGTGACTGTGGCCAGTATCCCTTGTCTGTCGGGGCAGTGAATCAAAAGTATGGCTGTATTTTTTTTCTCGCGTAACGGTTTTATGGTCTTCATTCTATATTATTATTCGGGTGAAAATTTTAGTTAAAGTTTTCCTTTGGTTGAAGGTAATTCAAAGTTAAAAACATCGCGGCGAATGGCCATTTTGATGGCTTTGGCCACTACTTTAAAAATCGCTTCAATTTTGTGGTGTTCGTTGTCGCCTTCAGCTTTTATATTCAGGTTGCAGGCAGCAGCATCGGAAAACGATTTGAAAAAGTGCATAAACATTTCGGTGGGCATGTCGCCCACTTTTTCGCGTTTGAAATCAGCTTCCCAAATCAACCACGGGCGACCGCCAAAATCGATGGCTGCCATTGCCAAACAGTCGTCCATTGGCAGGCAGAAGCCGTAACGTTCCATTCCGAGTTTATTGCCGACAGCCTTCTTAAAAGCCTCGCCAAGCGCCAGCCCGGTGTCTTCGATGGTGTGGTGTTCGTCTACTTCGAGATCGCCTTTTACCTGAATTTTCAGATCAGCGCCCGAGTGGCGGCCGATTTGATGCAGCATGTGGTCGAAAAAGCCCAAGCCCGTTGAAATATCACAAACGCCCGAACCATCCATGTTTAGTTCCACAAGAATGGAGGTTTCCTTGGTGTTTCGGATAACAGTTGCTGTTCTTTGCGGCGAAGCCACACAGGCGTAAATATCATCCCAGTCGTCAGAAACCAGCGCACACGTGTCAGCCAATCCTTTGGATTCCAGCTCTTCAGCCAAATCGCCGTTATTGATGAAAATAGCTTTGGCTCCCAGGTTTTTAGCCAGTTGAACATCGGTTAAACGATCGCCAATTACAAAGCTGTTGGCCAGGTCGTAATCGCCGTTCATGTATTTTGTGAGCATCGCTGTTCCCGGTTTGCGGGTGGGGAGTTTTTCTTCGGGAAAACTGCGGTCGATGCAGATATCGTCGAATGTTACACCTTCGTTTTCAAAGGCTTTCAATATAAAATTCTGAACAGGCCAAAAGGTATCTTCAGGGAAAGAATCAGTTCCTAAACCATCCTGATTGGTAACCATTACCAGTTCGTAATCGAGGTTTTTGCGGATGTTGTACATGTTTCTGAAAACCTTGGGCAGAAACTCCAGTTTTTCAAACGCATCAATTTGTTCGTCTTCGGTTTCAAAATTCAGCGTTCCGTCGCGGTCAATGAACAATACTTTCTTCATCATTACGATATCAGATTTTTTAATGTCTTTCTTAAAATTTTATTCTCTTCTTTCGAGCCAATGGTGATGCGCAGACTGTCGTCGCACAAATACACTTTCGAGCGGTCGCGAACGATAATCCCCGCGTCTACAAGGTACTGATAGATTCCGCGGGCATCGTGCATTTTGACCAGCAAAAAGTTGGCATCGGAAGGAAACACTTTAACAACAAAAGGCAAGGCCTTTAGTTTTGCTGCCATTTTTTCGCGTTCGTCGATCAGCAATTTTACCCACGCTTCCACCTGCTCGTTTTGTTTTAGTAGTTCCAGTGCTTTTTGCTGCGTCAGAATGTTCAGGTTGTAGGGATATTTGATCTTGTTTAAAACGGAAACGATCTCTACCGATGCAAACGCCATTCCGAGCCTGATTCCTGCCATTCCCCAGGCTTTTGAAAAGGTCTGAAGAATCACAAGATTTGGATAGCCGGCCAGTTCGCTTAAAAGCGTTTTTCCCGGTGCAAAATCAATGTAAGCTTCGTCGAGGATAACGAGCCCGTCAAATGATTTCACTACTTTCAGAATGCTTTCTTTAGCCAATGAGTTGGCTGTTGGGTTGTTGGGCGAGCACAGAAAAATCAATTTGGTGTTTGAATCGCAGGCAGCCAGAAGTGCTTCCACATCCAGTTCATACTCTGCCGTTAACGAAACCTTTTTGAGTTTTACATCCGAAATTTCTGCGGCCACCTGGTACATGCCGTAAGTTGGGTCGATGGAAACGATGTTGTCGACACCGGGCTCGCAAAAGGCACGAATCAGCAAATCAATCGGTTCATCACTGCCATTGCCAAGGAAAATATTCGAAGGATCGACATTTTTCAGCTGCGAAATTTTTTCTTTCACAGTTCGTTGCAACGGATCGGGGTAACGATTGTAAGGCTCGTTAAACGGATTCTCGTTGGCATCGAGAAAAACCATCGCTTCGCCGGTGTATTCGTCACGCGCCGAAGAGTAAGGTTTCAGGTTTGCTATACTTTTTCGTAGAAGTTTATTAAGTTCCATGTTATTCTATCTGTTTCAATCTCACATCAATCTTTTTCAATCTCTCTCAATCGCAATGTTACTGCGTTTTTGTGGGCTTCCAGTTGTTCGGCTTCTGCCATCAACTCAATGGCCGGACCGATCTTTTTTAGTCCTTTCCGGGTGATTTCCTGAAAAGTGATTTTTTTCAGAAAGCTGTCCAGGTTTACCCCGCTGTACGCCCGTGCCCAGCCGTTGGTGGGTAGTGTGTGGTTGGTGCCCGAAGCATAATCGCCGGCACTTTCGGGGGTAAATTCACCTAAAAACACAGAACCCGCATTGATTACCTGTTCCGAAATATCCCGGTAGTTTTTTGTGCTGATGATCAGGTGTTCCGGTGCGTATTCGTTGATCAGGGCAATGCGTTGCTGCGGATCATCCAGGGCGATCAGCACACTATGCGATAGTGCTTTTTCTGCCAGTTCTTTTCGAGGCAGAACGGCTACCTGTGCTTCCACTTCAGCTTTTATTTTTTCGATGGTTTCACGAGAATCGGCCACCAACACAACTTGGCTGTCGGCACCGTGTTCTGCCTGCGAAAGCAGGTCGGATGCTACAAATGCGGGATTGGAAGTTTCGTCAGCTACCACCAGCACTTCTGAAGGACCGGCGGGCATGTCGATCGAAACGTCGTTCATGCTCACCAGTTGTTTGGCAGCCATCACATACTGGTTTCCGGGGCCAAAAATTTTGTCCACTTTGGGTACCGATTGCGTTCCGTAAGCCATGGCTCCGATGGCCTGCACACCACCCAGTTTGTAGATCTGAGTTACTCCAGCCACTTTGGCGGCATATAAAATGGCCGGGTGAATTTTTCCTTCCTTGTTGGGAGGCGAACAAAGTACAATCTCTTTGCAACCTGCAATCTGTGCAGGAATGGCCAGCATCAGCACGGTGCTGAAAAGCGGAGCGGTTCCGCCGGGAATGTACAAACCCACCTTTTCAATCGCCACTGCTTTTTGCCAGCAGGTTACACCGGGTATTGTTTCTACTTTTTTGATCCCGGTTTTTTGTGCCGAGTGAAAGGTTTCAATGTTTTTTGCTGCCAGATGAATTGCTTCTTTCAGGTCGTTGTTTACCAACGATTCTGCTTCTTGCATTTCAGCCTTGTCAACAACCATCGATTCAAGTGCAACACCATCAAATTTTTCGGTATAAAAACGGAGCGTTTCATCGCCGTTTTTACGAATTTCATTAAGGATGTTTTGTACTTTTTCATACAACTCAGAAACATCGAATAAAGGGCGTTTCAATAGTTCAGCCCAGGATTTTTTATCAGGGTTCACATATGTTTTCATGCTCTGATTTTTTTAGTTTTTAAACGTATAGCCAGAAGATTTCCCGAAAATAGCAGGATTAATCCTAAAAATGCGAAAACATCCCAACGGTAATCTTCATAAATAGTTGATATTAAGAGGGCTATAGCCGGTGTTACCAGCGTAACATACACTGAACGGTCGGGACCAATTTCTCCCAGTAATTTCAGGTAACTCGAAAAAGCCACGATCGATCCGAAAACGGCAAGATACAACAACGAAATGGAGTAGGACAGCCGCATGTCGAAAGCGATGGGTTTTCCCAGTATCAGTACAAGCAGGAACATTGAGAGCCCGCCATACAGCATCCCGAATGCATTGGCCTGCAGCACCGGTATGTTTTTGCGCTGTTTATAAGCCGACAAAATATTGCCAAGCGAAGCCGAGATCAATCCGCCCAGACAAAGTAAAAACACGATGGCATTTCCGTTACTGAAGTCAAAATTGTTCCATTCATTCCTAAAAAGAAGGGCAGTTCCGCCCACTCCCAGAACGGCAGCAAAAATCACATCCGTTTTTACTTTTCCTTTTAAAAGGATTGCATTGAAAAAGATATTGAAGAAAATGATCAGTGAAAAGATCACGGCGACAACACCACTTGTCAGCATGGTTTCAGCCTGGTAAACAAACCAGTAATTTATTCCAAACAGGCTCAGCCCGAGCAAAGCCATCAGCAAATGTTCACGAACGCTAAAACGCATTTGCCTCCCGCTGATCAGACAAAAAAGGAAAAGCAGCAGACCGGCCAGTAAAAAGCGGTACGAAACTGATACGAGCGGATCGACAGTTCCCAACTGGAAAGTGATAGCGAACCAGGTTGAGCCCCAAATCAGAGCCGGCAAGGCAAATAATATGTATTGGCGTATTGTCATGTTCAATATGAGTTCAAAGTTTGTGACTTCGAGCTTCCGACTTCCAGCTACTTAAAAAATCATTTTTTCAATCGGGATAACCAAAATGCCTTCAGCCCCGGCTTTTTTCAATTTGCCGATAATTTCCCAGAAATCGTTTTCGGCAATTACTGAGTGCATCGAACTCCAGCCTTCTTTTGCCAGCGGAACCAGCGTTGGCGCCTTCATTCCTGGTAGTAATCGAATGATTTCGTCCACTTTTTCGTTGGGGATATTCAGCAAAATGTATTTTTTCCCTTGTGCGCGTTGTACCGATTCAATTCTGAAAATCAGTTCATCCAGAATTTCCTTTTTCTCTTTGCTTAGATTGGGATTGGCAATCAGTACTGCTTCCGATTTCATCACCACCTCCACTTCTTTCAGTCGGTTGCTGACGAGTGTAGAACCGGAGCTAACGATGTCAAAAATGGCGTCGGCAAGCCCAATTCCGGGAGCAATTTCCACTGAGCCTGTGATCACGTGAATGTCAGCGTCGATGTTGTTTTCGCGTAAGAACTTTTTCAGAATTCCGGGGTAGGAGGTAGCAATTTTTTTCCCGTTGAAGAATTCCAGTCCGGGATAATCGAGCGATTTGGGAATGGCAAGCGACAAGCGGCATTTGCTAAAACCGAGGCGTTTGGCAATAACCACGTTTTCACTTTTTTCGGCTACTTCGTTTTCACCTACAATTCCAATGTCAGACACCCCGTCGGCAACGGTTTGCGGAATATCGTCGTCGCGTAGATAAAGCGCATCCATCGGAAAGTTTTTGGCTTCCGAAACCAGTGTTCTGCGTCCAACACTTAGCCCAATTCCTGCTTCGTTAATCAGGTTCATCGAATCTTCGTTCAGCCTTCCTTTGGTCTGAATGGCAATTTTAATCTTGTTTTCCATCGTTCACTTTTTTGTCATTTTGGTAGCACTTCTGTTAAACAGTCAGGAGAGAAGTTTGATTATTACTTGTTTTCCTTTTGCTGAAATGACCGTTATACTTTCAAATTTCTTGTTTAAAACAAAAAAAGAGGCTTGCCAACTGGCAAGCCTCTTTTTCCTATTATCGTTACGAACAGACAAAACATTTACAGCCTACCAGTTGGTTGGATACTTCCATGATGGCCGTGATGTCCTAGTCTGAAAATCATTTTAATTAATTTGATGCAATTATAGTTATAATAATCAATACAACAAGACAATTGGATGTTAAATTAAAATTAAAGTAACCTTGTTGCGAATAATTAGTTATTTGTTTGAAAAAATGAAGTCATAATCTCCTGATTCAATGTAAATAACCAACTGATTGCTATCAACTTCCGTTTTTGTTATACCCTGAACCTGGTTGACAGCCGTATTGTTTTGCCAGATAACTGTTCCCTCTTCTGACAGGGTTGCGTTCTGCTTAAGTTCTCCCGGCAATACAATGGTAGCGGTGGTATTCGCCGGGATTGATACTTTGTAATGGAAGCCGTTGTCTTTTTTCTCCCAGCCTGAAAATACACGTCCACTTGCTGTTTCCTGCGAAGCGCTCACATAGTTAAGCCCGTCGGGAGAGTAGGGTTGCAGGTGAATGTGTTGGTAACCGCGGGTGGTTTTTCCTTCAACCGGAGACTGAATGCCTGCCAGGTATTTGTAGAAATACTCAACCACTGAACCAAACATTTCGTGGTTGTGCGAATTTCTTCCCGACCATTCTTCCAGTAAAGTGGTTGAATGGTTTGCCAGCCAGAATCCAAAGCTGGGATATGTTTTTTGCGTGGCAACCTGGTAGGCGAGTTCACTGTGTCCTTCGTTTACGAGAACTGGCCAAAGGTATTTGGTTCCCAAAATCCCTGTATTCAGATGATTACCGCGTTTTTCCAGATCATCAACTACGGTTTTAACCACATTGTTTCTGTAGCCGTCCGGTACAACGTTGCCTGCCAGCGCCAACAGTTGATAGGTTTGGTAGGTGGAATCAGTTCCGTACAAAAAGGTTTCGGGGTTGAAAAACTTATCGTTGAATGCCTGTTTGATCGTATCGCTTAATGCTGCGTACCTTTCAGCATCTTCGGTTTTTCCCAGTACTTTGGCAATTTCAGCCATTGTTTTTGTATTGAAATAATAATAGAAGGTATTCACCACCGGGTGATTGGGGCAGTCACTTTGTCCCGGAGCACACCATTCGCCCAACGAATACCAGTAGCTCATAAAATCGTTGATGATGTACGGCTCTTCCGGATTTTGGTCGGTTTGCGCCAAAGTTCTGAGGTAGTCGGCGTATTTTTTCATGGAAGGGTAGTTTTCTTCCAGTATCCGGTTGTCGTTGTAATACTGGTTCATCCACCAGGGAATCAGAATATAGGCACTTCCCCAGGCTACGCCGCCTCCCATGCCGCCAACAAGTACCGGCGATGTGTTGGGGATCCTGCCATTTTCTTCCTGCGAATCGCGCATGTCAGCAATCCATTTAGTATAAAACGATGCCATCTGAAAATCGTGGATGGATGTTTCGGCGATCACTTGTCCGTCGCCATTGTAGGCTCCTTTTTCGCGGTGCGGGCAATCGGTGGGATAGAAAACCAGGTTTCCTTTTTGCGACCACAAACCTGCTTTGTGGATTTGGTTGAGAAGCGAATCAGAAGATTCAAAAGTACCGTTCAACTCCATGGAAGAGCGAACAACACGTCCGGCAACTTTAATTTCATCCAGCGCTTTTTTGTCCGAAGTGGCCACTTCAATGTACCGAAACCCGGAATAGAAAAAGCGGGGCTCGTAAGTTTCCACTTCTTCGCTTTTTAGCGTATAGTCGGTCCAAACGTGCGAATGGTATTTGAATTTATCACTAAACACATCACCATTTTCGAGGTTTTTTGGGAAAAGGTCGTTATTCAGCGTTTCGGCTCCCCGAATGCGAACCACTTGCCCGGCTTTCCCTTTGATTTCTACTTTCCACCATCCGGCAATATTTTGTCCCAAATCAAAAAGGTAAACTCCTTCAGCCGGATTTGTCTGTTTTACGGGTTCGATGGTTTCGGTGACCTTAACCGGAGGGCTTGACTGCGAGACCAGTTTTCCGCCTGGTTGATTGGCTGGTACTGCCTTTTGCCAGTCGTTTGCTTCGAAATCTTTGGTATCCCATCCCGGTATTTCGAGTTGCGCATTGTAGTCTTCGCCACCGTATAGGTTATTAAAGGTGATCGGTCCGTTCGCGTATTTCCAGGTTGGATCAGAAACAATAACATCTTGAGTGCCGTCTTTATAAGTGATGTGCAACTGGGCAATAAAGCAGGGATTTCCGAGCACGCTTCCGCCACCTCCCCAGCTGTACCGGTCGTCAACTTTTCGCATGTTGTAGGCGCCGTTTGCCAGCATCAGCCCGGCCACATTTATTCCTGAATTCAGGTGGTCTGTGACATCGTAAGTAGAGTACAAAATCCGTTTCCGGTAATCGGTGACGGAAGGATCCAAAACGTGGTCACCTACTTTTTGTCCGTTTAATGTAAACTCATAAAAGCCGCAGGCCGTGACAAAAGCATAAGCCTGTTTGATCTTTTTGCTGATTTCAAAATCTTTTCTGAAAACCGGACTTTGATGAATGATTTCTTCAGAGGTGGTAATCCAGTTGGCTTTCCAATCCGACGCATTAAAAAGCGCGGTGTGGAAAAAAGCCGGTTCACTCCATATTTCTTCTCCGTTTTTTGTTTGAATGCACACGCGCCAGTAGTAGTTTTGGTTGCTTTGCAGTGGTTTCCCCTCATACGTGATATTGACGGAATTTCCGGATTGTATTTCTCCTGAATCCCATACGCCTCCAGCTTTTCGAAGTACTTCTTTTTCGTTTTCGCCAACAATAATACGGAATGAGGTTTGATAAACGCCTCGTTCTACTGATTCAATTTTCCAGGAGAAACGCGGATTGGGAGTATCAATCCCCAGAGGTTTACGCTCGTATTCGCAGGTTAGCTCGTTGAGGTTGGTACTTCCTGTAGTGCAGGAAACTATCAACCAAAAGAATAGCAAGGTGAGCGGCTTAAAACAGAATTGTTTTTGCCGGGCAGAAAGGATGTTCATATTTGTTGTTTTAGGTATAATTTGCTGGTATTTTGTTGCAGGTTTTTCAGCGCTTCAATATAACATAAAATTCTGTAAGCCCCGAACTGGGAAGTATGTGCCACTACGATCACTTTGGCAACTGAGTGAGGATTATTTGGGGCAGCCGCCGGTTCGCATTCCTGGTTTCTGTGCTTAAGATATTTTAGGGTGCAGAATGTCCTTCAGCATAAAATTGATTTGAATCAATAAAACACTTAAAGGTATTTTATTTCGCAGCGGTTTGTCGTAAATTACATCGTCAAAAAAAATAAAAGGTTATGAATAAAACAATTAGAAAGAGTTGGATTTTACTGTTGGTAATTTCCTTATGGGGTTTGCAATCATGCCAAAAAGATGAACTAATTTCATCGGAAGAGGAAGGTTTGCTTGAATTGAAGAGTGCTTCAATGAATACTTTTTACAGCTCAACTGTTCCTGTGGGAAATGGCGTGGTTAGGGCTTTCGTTACTCAGAGTAAAAATGGCGACCCCATAGAAGTGGGCATAAATGTTTCGGCGAAAGCGCTCGAAAAATTGCCCAACGAAATGATGCAATACGTGTTGGAATTACCCCGAGGTAAGGGAAACAATTTTTACACACATGTTTTGTTTGACTGGAACCCAATGGGACATGAGCCTCCGGGTATATACGACTTGCCTCATTTCGATATTCATTTTTACACCATTTCAAACGAGCACAGAATGGAAATTCCTCCAATGGCTCCGCCGTATTTGGACCCTGCCCCGGATGCTATGTATATTCCTCCTATGCACATGGAACTGGAGGGACTGGTACCGCAGATGGGAGCGCATTGGGTTGATCTAACTTCTCCGGAATTGGGGGGAGCAACCTTTACCCGTACTTTTATCTGGGGATCTTACCAGGGCGAATTTATTTTTTGGGAACCAATGATTACCCGGGATTATTTGCTTACCATGCCCGATGAAATCATCCCGATTCCACAACCCGAGGCTTACCAGAAGGCTGGTTGGTATGCAACTGATTATAAAATATCCTATTCGTCGGTTAAAAAGCAATACACTATTTCATTGGTTAACCTGGTGCACCAGGAGGCACAGTAAATAGAATTTATTCAGCGAAATATTGATTTAAGTATAACAAAAAAGCCTGTCGTAATCAACAGGCTTTCTTATTATTTAATCCAAACTATTTAAAAAGGCATCCCTTTCTTTCAGGAACTCAGAGAGGCGTTCGATCGGGTCACGGGTAATGGCCACCCTGCCGGAGCGAATAAACTGCATCACGTGAAATTTATTCAACTCTTCAAACAAAGCCTGTGTATCTTCTTTATGCCCGGTTTTTTCAACCACTACATAGTCTTTGGTGATTTCCAGAATACGAGCCCCGGCCTTACGAACAATTTTTTCGATGGCGTCGCTCTCGTAAATGGGTTCGATCGGAACCTTGTACAAAGCAATTTCCTGGTAAATCATTTCTTCGTTGGTATGATAGAAGGCTTTTAGTACATCTATCAGTTTTTCCAGTTGGTTTACCACTTTTTGCGTTTGCGCTTCTGTTTCTCTTATTACAATCGTGAATTTGTAAATTCCCTGCAATGCCGATTCAGAAACAGTTAAGCTGTCGATGTTGATCTTTCTCCGGGTAAACACGATGGTGATACGTGTCAGCAAACCGATGTGGTTTTCAGAGAATATGGTTATTATGAACTCTTTTTTCATTCGTTTATAATTGTTTGTTTTTTATCGCAACTCATGTAACTCGTCCCGAGTGCCCGGGACTCGTTTCATCTTATACAATTTTTGATTTAATTCCGCATTACTCTTTCCCGAATCATGGTTCCAGGATAATATCTGAAACAGACGCTCCGGTTGGCACCATCGGGAATACGTTGTCTTCTTTTTCAATGGTAACTTCCAACAGGTAAGGACCGTCGTGATCCAGCATTTGCTGAATGCCGTTTGCCAAATCTTCGCGTTTGTCTACCCTGTGCCCTTCAATTCCAAATCCCTTTCCAATCATAATGAAATCGGGGTTCTGCAGCTCGGTGAAAGAATAGCGTTTTTCAAAGAACAACTGTTGCCACTGGCGTACCATGCCCAAGAAGTGGTTGTTCAGTACAATTATTTTTACCGGCAGTTTGTTTTGTGCAATGGTTCCCAATTCCTGGATGGTCATTTGAAAACCACCGTCGCCGATTACCGCAATTACCGTTCTGTCGGGTGCTCCAAGTTGTGCTCCCATACTGGCAGGCAAACAAAAACCCATGGTTCCCAGACCACCCGAGGTAACATTGCTGCGCGAATGTTTAAATTTGAAGTAACGCTGCGCAACCATTTGGTGCTGGCCCACATCAGTCACCAAAATCGCCTCATGATTGGTTTTTTCCGAAGCAAGGCTGATTACTTCTCCCATGGTCAATCCCGGTTTGGTTGGGCGAAGGTCTTTGTCGATTACTTTTTCCTGCTCAACTTTCATGTATTTGTGGAACTCTTCCATCCATTCAGGATGACTGTTTTCCTTTACATTTGCAGTAAGCATTTTTAACGCTTTCTTGGCATCGCCCAGAATTCTTACATCTGTTTTGATGATTTTATTGATCTCAGCAGGGTCGATTTCGATGTGAATGATTTTTGCTTTCTTGGCGTATTCACTTACTTTTCCGGTAACACGGTCGTCGAAACGCATTCCAACGGCGATGATCAGGTCGGCTTCGTTGGTCAATACATTGGGGCCGTAATTGCCGTGCATGCCCAGCATTCCCACGTTCAGCGGATGATCGGTAGGAAGTGCTGAAAGACCCATGATGGTCCATGCTGCCGGAATTCCGGCTTTTTCAATAAATTCTTTAAGCTCCTGTTCTGCGCGGCCAATGATAATTCCGTGCCCAAAAAGGATCATCGGTTTTTTGGCTGCATCAATCAAATCAACAGCTTCTTTTACGGCATGCGGGTCAACTGGTTTTTCGGGCACATACGACCGAATTTTTGTGCATTTTTTGTATTCAAAATCAAGTTCACCGAACTGTGCATCTTTGGTCAGGTCGATAAGAACAGGTCCCGGACGACCGCTGTTGGCAATGTAGAATGCCTGGGCGATGGCTTGCGGAATTTCTTCGGGCGAGGTTATTTGGTAGTTCCATTTTGTGACCGGAATCGACATGCCCACGATGTCTGATTCCTGGAAAGCATCGGTTCCAAGTAGCGGAGAAGCCACCTGTCCGGTTATGCACACCAAGGGAGTTGAGTCGATCATTGCGTCAGCAATACCTGTCATTAGGTTGGTAGCACCCGGACCTGAAGTTGCGAAGCAAATACCTGGTTTTCCAGTGACTCGTGCATAACCCTGTGCACCGTGGATTGCTCCCTGTTCGTGACGTGTTAAAATATGATTTACCCGTTTGTCGTAATCGTACAATGCATCGTAAACGGGCATGATGGCACCTCCGGGATACCCGAATATGGTATCTACCCCTTCTTCCAGTAACGAAAGAATCAGTGCTTCAGAACCGGTAACTCTTTTTGTTGTCATACTTTTTGCTTTTTAGCGATGGTTGTTTTTCGGACAACCTATTTCAAAATATATAGTTTAATTATTTGTCAGATAAAGTATTGGTTACTTTGTCTTTTGTTTTAGTCAATTAATCGAACAGCGCCTAAATCTGCAGAGGAGACAAAACTTGCATACGCTTTCAATGCTTTTGAAACATTGCGTTCTCTTTCTCCCGCCTGCCAGGCATCTTTGCCTTTTGCATCTTCTGCTTTCCGGCGTTCGGCGAGTTCTTCTTCTGAAATCAGCAGATTAATGGAACGCCTGGTGATATCTATTTCAATGTCATCGTTGTCGCGAATCAGTCCGATGGCGCCACCACCAGCTGCTTCCGGTGAAACGTGTCCGATAGAAAGTCCCGAAGTCCCTCCTGAAAAACGTCCGTCGGTGATCAGCGCACAATATTTATCGAGTTGCATCGATTTCAGGTACGAAGTAGGGTAGAGCATCTCCTGCATTCCCGGGCCGCCTTTGGGGCCTTCGTAGCGGATGACGATTACGTCTCCTTTTTGAACGGCATCTCCCAGGATTCCGTTAACAGCATCTTCCTGCGAGTTAAAAACCCGTGCTTTTCCCTTAAACTGAAAGATGGACGAATCTACGCCGGCTGTTTTTACAATACAGCCTTTTTCAGCAATGTTGCCAAATAAAACTGCGAGCCCGCCGTCTTTGTTGTAGGCGTGTTCAATGCTACGGATACATCCTTTTTCACGATCGTCGTCGAGCACTTTAAATGTGCTTTCCTGCGATCCCATTACCAGGTTTCTTCCTCCGCCCGGTGCCGATTTAAATCGCCTGAAAGCATCTTCAGTTACGGTTTCACGTTTAATATCGTATTCCGAAATGGCTTCGGCCAATGTTTTTCCGTCAATGCGGTTAACGTTGGTTTCCAACAGTCCTCCGCGCTCCATTTCTCCCATGATCGAAAGAATACCTCCGGCACGGTTTACATCCTGAATGTGGTAGTGCGAATTGGGCGCTACCTTGCACAGGTTAGGTGTTTGGCGCGAAAGCCGGTCGATGTCCGACATCGTAAAATCTACACCCGCTTCGTGCGCAATGGCCAACAGGTGCAAAACAGTATTGGTCGATCCTCCCATGGCAATGTCAAGTTTCATGGCATTTAAAAAGGCATCGCGGGTAGCAATGCTCCGGGGAAGAACTTTGTCGTTTCCTTCGTAATAATAAGTTTGGGTGGCTGCGATAATTTTTTCAACGGCTTCTTCAAACAGCCGTTTGCGGTTGGCATGCGTGGCCACAATGGTTCCGTTACCGGGCAGCGCCAGTCCAATTGCTTCTGCCAGACAGTTCATCGAATTGGCAGTAAACATTCCCGAACAGGATCCGCAAGTGGGGCAGGCATTTTCTTCCACTTTGGCCAGGTATTCATCGCTAATATTGGAGTCGGCAGCCATTACCATGGCGTCTACCAGGTCGAGGTGACGATCATCAACTTCGCCGGCTTCCATTGGTCCGCCCGAAACAAAAACCGCAGGGATATTCAAACGCATGGCAGCCATCAGCATTCCGGGAGTAATTTTGTCGCAGTTCGAAATGCAAACTATGGCATCTACCTTGTGCGCATTGCACATGTATTCCACACTGTCGGCAATTACATCGCGCGAAGGGAGTGAATACAACATTCCGTCGTGCCCCATGGCAATTCCGTCGTCGATGGCAATGGTGTTAAATTCGGCAGCAAAATAGCCTTGCTTTTCAATTAAGCCTTTAATGTGCTGGCCAATGTTGTGTAAATGTGCATGACCGGGCACAAACTGTGTAAATGAGTTTACTACGGCAATCAGTGGCTTCCCGAAATGTTCTTCTTTCATTCCATTGGCTCTCCAAAGGCTTCTTGCGCCGGCCATTCTTCGTCCCTGGGTAGTGGTATTACTTCGTAACGGAATTTGCATACTTATTTGTCTTTATCTATCTGTTGAACATTAAAAAAGCCTTCCTCGTTTCTGAGAAAGGCCTGTAAATATCTTTTAAACTATCACATAATCTAGCCCCTCTCAGAAATTCCAAGAATGACAACGAGAATGACTAGAATGTTAATAGCTAAACGCATATCGCTTTTTTAAAGATGAAGCAAATGTAAAAATTTAAATCAATATCCAAAATGATTTGAAATTAAAATCGGTCATTTTAAATAAAAATTAAAATTTAACGACACTTTTACTTCGAGATGGTAACTTATTTCGGGCTCAGTTTATGATTTGAAAAAATACTCTATCGATTTGGTTATTACGGATTTCTGCTTTATTTGTGCCGTAAAAATCATTTGTCGGGATAAAAGCCGGTGGAATCATTCACGAACTGTAAATAGAAGATTTTATTTGTTAAGTTAACTTCTGTTTATTGGTTAATGTAGGATCGTTGTTCTTAAAGAATACGATAAACACAAGCAGTAATAGCGCTGAGCTTAGGGTTATTATTCCCCAGATTGCATCCCAGTTGTAGCCTTCAGCGGTTCTGAAAAGATCGATAATATGAGCGCAAATAAAATTACCAACCAATAAACCAGCTCCAAAAGTTACCAGGAATATAAAACCCTGCGCCTGAGATTTTAATTGGGCCGGTGCTTTTTTGTCGATGTAGATTTGGCCTCCCACGTAAAAGAAACCAAAAATCAGCCCGTGTATTAAAATCCCGATGTAAAACATCCAGCTTTGGTGAATCACACCACCTGCCCAAAACGAAAGGTAACGGATGAACAATGCCACCAAACCCAGTATCATCACCTTCCGTAATCCGAATTTTTTGATGGCCGGTGTTACCAGGAGTAAGAAACCCATTTCGGCCAGTACTCCCCAGTTCATGGTTACTGAAATGTATTTGGTTTTAATGTGTAAGAGGAACTCTGAAAAGAACGAAAAATACATTGCAAACGGAATCATGGATAAAAAGGAAAAGAGGATAAATACCGCGAAATTACGGTCTTTCATCAGTTCTATAGTGCGTAATCCAAAGGTGTCAATCAGTGAGCCTTTTTGTCCTTTGGCGGGTGGAGGAGTGTCAGGAAGTGAGAGGTTGGCAAGTATGGCAATAAAGCTAACAGCGGCCCCGCAATAAAAAGGGAGGTTGGTACCGTCGAAATCAATGTTCAGCACTCTTATGAAAACGACGCTGAAAATTCCGGAAGCCACCCAACCGATTGATCCGAAGATGCGTACCCTCGGAAATTGTTCCGAGTCGAGATGTGCCATGGCAATCGAACTGGTAAGGCTCCAGCTGGGCATGTAGCCCAACATGGCAATCAACAAGCAGATAAACAGAATATCATGGTTATTGGTGCTTCCTGCCAAAAAAAGCATAACAGCATTGATGGTGTTTAGTACAGCCAATACTTTTTGTCCGGCAAAAAAACGGTCGGCAAGCATTCCAACTACCGGCGAAAAAATACAACCGATGGCCATGGAGCTTACAATCAGTGATTTTTCAAGGCTGCTAACCTCCAGGTTGGTCAGGTAGGCTGCAAGCGGAACCCACCAAACAGCATACATCATATACTGAAGGAACAGCATCAACGAAAGTTTGAGTCTTATTTTTCCCGTTTTTTCCCGGGGGATAACCATGGTATTATCAGTCATAAGTAAGGTCTTTATAAAGTAAGTAGTGTTTAATATTAAGGTCCTTTTATACAAAAGACAGGGCTTTTATTTCCCGTCTTCGTTCTTAAAGTATTGTTAGTCATTCAATAGGGCCTAAAATAAGAGGGTTGGGTATTATTCCCTACCAATACCTACCTGTTGTAAAACAGTATTGTGAAAAGGTACATATCGTTACTGTGGTCTAAGGTGCTTGTTTTTAGTGGTATATGATATCAGGCTGAAGTTGTTGGGATTCATCTGGCAGGCTTGTCTTTTGGTAGGGACAATTGAGTACAATCATACCGGTCTGAATACGGCTTAGTGTAACCTGCTTATTTGGTTAATGTTAATCGTCTCGAACCTATTATTAGGAAAAAAAGTAATTCCGAAACTTTAGGTTCTATATAAAAGCTTGAACATTACAGCGTAAACTCCCCAAATTGCAGAGAGGTTAAAAGTTTCTTTTAAATTTGCTGAGAGATAAACGAAGGCAATAGAAAATTCCAAAATCAGAAATAAACATGATCCGAATAAATTGTTATCTGCCCATTCATAACTACGAGAGTGCGGCAAAGCTAATCAGTGGATTACAGGCGAATGCAGTGATTCAAAATATTTATCTTCCTGAAGAAACGGCAACAAAAGCGGGCGGCAAGGCTAAACCGTTTTCGTACAACGGATTTGGCAGTACTCAATGGGTAAAAGCTCTGGCAGCAACGGTTACCGGCGTTGATTACGTATTGCTGTTAACCAAAAATACGGCACTTTCTTTTGGCCAGTTTGCAATTGAACGCATGATTTCGGTTGCTGAGGCTACAAACGCCGCGAAAGTATATTCCGATTATTATGAAATAAAGGAAGGACAGCTTTCTGCACATCCGGTAATCGACTACCAGGAAGGCAGTTTGCGCGACGACTTTAACTTTGGACCACTGGTGTTATACCGTGCGGATGCACTCCGAAAGGCCATTGATAATATGACAATGGATTTTGACAGCGCCGGTTTGTATTACCTGCGTTTGAAAATGTCGCAACTGGGGGCGTTTGTTCGTATTCCTGAGTTTCTTTATACAATTGATGAAACCGATTTGCGAAAAAGCGGACAGAAATTGTTTGACTATGTGGACCCCAAAAACCGCAAGGTGCAAATTGAAATGGAACAGGCGGTTACCGAGCATTTGGAAGATGTAGGCGCCTGGCTGGCACCAGAAACGGGGGCGCTGGAATTTGATGATTCGGCGTTTGACAAAAAAGCGTCGGTGGTGATTCCGGTGCGGAACCGGGAAAAAACAATTGCTGATGCGATTGAATCTGTTCTGGCGCAAAAAACAAGCTTTGCTTTTAACCTGATTATTGTGGATAATCATTCTACGGATAAAACAAGCGAAATTATCCGTTCGTTTGCAGAAAAAGACAACAGAATCATACACATCATTCCTACGCAAAATGATTTGGGAATTGGTGGCTGCTGGAACCTGGCCGTTCACGATGCGCGTTGCGGAATGTTTGCCGTTCAGCTCGACAGCGATGATATTTACAAAGACGAGAATACGCTGCAAAAAATAGTGGAGGTATTTGAACAGGAGAAATGCGCGATGGTGGTAGGAACTTATCAATTGGTGAATTTCAAACTCGAAGAAATCCCTCCCGGTATTATCGATCACCGCGAGTGGACACCTGACAACGGTAAAAACAACGCTTTACGCATAAACGGACTGGGAGCGCCACGCGCATTTTATACCCCGGTTTTGCGCGACGTAAAAATTCCGAATGTGAGTTATGGCGAAGATTATGCCGTTGGTTTGGCCATTTCGAGAGATTATTCGATCGGCAGGATTTACGAAAATCTGTATCTGTGCCGCCGTTGGGACGATAACTCCGATGCGGCACTCGACATTGTAAAAGTAAACGCACACAACACCTATAAAGACCGTATTCGTACCATCGAATTAAAAGCGCGTCAACAAAAAAATGCTTAGCATGCAACAGTATTCTGAACAGGTATTACAGTTGCTGACCGGGCAAAAAAAAGAATGGCCCTTGGCTGCAAAGAACTTTGCTGGCTTGGAGAAAGTACGCACACGGGTGTTCAATTTTGATGAAGTGGAGATCAAGGTCCAGTTTAACCCGGAACGCATTGTGTCGTCGGCTGCAAAAGTGGATGCCAAATCCATTGAGGCCCGCCCGTGTTTTCTGTGCAGTAAAAATCGTCCGAAAGAACAGCAGGGAGTGAAAATTGGAGCGTATTCGGTGCTGGTTAACCCTTTCCCGATCTTTTCGCAGCATTTTACGATTGTGGGCGAAGAACACCTTCCGCAGCAAATAAAAGGGCGCTTTTGTGACCTGCTCGATTTAGCTGCCTCATTGCCTGGGTTTACACTCTTTTACAATGGCCCAAAATGCGGAGCTTCGGCCCCCGATCATTTTCATTTTCAGGCCGGAAACCGTGGGTTTATGCCGCTTGAAAATGAGCTGGAAAAACTGAAAGAGCAACACAGCATAAAGCTTCGTTCTTTTACTTCGGATGCCTGGGCGGTAAAAGACGGATTGCGCAATTTCCTTTTGCTGGAATCGCCGGTAAAAGAATCCGTGGAAAAAGATTTCATGAAAATATACGATGCACTGGAGGCTGCGGATGAAGAACCGATGATGAACATTCTTGCGTTTTATGAAAGCAATGCATGGAAAGTAGTCGTGTTTCCAAGAGTCCTGCACCGTCCTTCGCAGTATTTCGAAGAAGGGGAAAAGAACATTCTGATCAGTCCTGCATCGGTGGATATGGGAGGAGTGTTGATCACTCCGCTGGAGAAGGATTTTGAAAAGCTTCAGTCATCCGATATTTATACAATTTTTCAGCAGGTACTTTATTCAGAGCCTGTGTTTAATCAATTCATACAAAATTTAGATAATGCATAAAATACCGACAATTGACGTAGGCATTATGAGTGCCGACCAAATACAGTTTTGCTTCAATGACTTGTTTCAGTTAAGCAATGGCCCAAAAGAAATGGAGGGTGAACAAGTGGTGAGAATCGAGAACGGAATGCTAAAACTTGAGGCTGCCGGTATTGCTGCGTCTGAATTGCTGTTTACTCCGCTTGATGCAGAGAACGCAGCATTTGAGCTGAAAGACGTTATTATTGGAGTGAATTTTCATTGGGAACAAAAGGAAAACCAGCAATTTAAAGGTGCCTTAAAACTGATCATTGAAAATGAAAAGATAACCGCGATCAATGTTTTGCCGCTCGAGAGTTATTTGATTTCAGTGATTTCGTCTGAAATGAGCGCCAACAGCTCACTCGAGTTGCTAAAAGCGCATGCCATTATTTCCCGAAGCTGGCTGATTGCACAAATCGAAAAGCAGGAGCAGCTGACCGAAACAACGGCGAAGTATGAAAGTACCTTCATCTCAGAAAGCGAATACATAAAATGGTACGACCGCGAAGACCATGTGAATTTTCATGTGTGTGCCGACGACCATTGCCAGCGCTACCAAGGCGTTACCCGGGCTCATAATCCCAATGTGGTAAGGGCGGTTAACGAAACTTCAGGGGTAATTCTTTCCTACGACGGAAAAGTGTGTGATGCCCGTTTTTCAAAGTCGTGTGGCGGAATTGCCGAGCTTTTCGAAAATTGCTGGGAGCCGGTTCATCACCCATACCTGACTGCGGTGGTGGATAATCCGCAACTTCCGGCCGGTTTCGAACAGGACCTGACCATTGAAAAGAATGCCGAAAAATGGATCGCTGCCGAACCCGAAGCTTTTTGCAATACGCACGATGAGGTGGTGTTGAAACAGGTATTGAACGACTACGACTGGTCGGCAAAAGATTTTTACCGCTGGACCGTGGAATATTCACAGGCAGAATTGAGCGATCTGATCCGGCGCCGTTCTGGAATCGATTTTGGCGATATCCTGGATTTGATCCCGGTGCAAAGGGGCACTTCCGGCCGCCTTGTTCGCCTGAAAATTGTGGGTACGAAACGGACTGTTACGGTTGGAAAAGAACTGGAAATCCGTCGTTGGCTGAGTGAATCGCATTTGTACAGTTCGGCTTTTCTGGTGGAGAAAGTGCAGGGTGAAAACGATCTGCCCGAAAAATTTGTATTGAAAGGAGCCGGCTGGGGACACGGTGCAGGACTTTGCCAGATTGGCGCGGCGGTAATGGGACACAAAGGATACAAATACGATGAAATTCTGACACACTATTTTAAAAACGCAAGCCTGGAAAAAAGATATTAAACCAATTTCAACATCAAACCATAAAAAATGACTAAAAAGCGTTCGCCCTGGTTTTGGGTTCCCACACTTTATTTTGCCGAAGGACTTCCGTATGTGATGGTAATGACCCTCTCGGTAATCATGTACAAACGCCTCGGAATATCAAATGCACAATTTGCACTTTACACCAGCTGGTTGTACCTGCCTTGGGTAATTAAACCTTTGTGGAGCCCGGTTGTCGACCTGTTCAAAACCAAACGCTACTGGATCGTGATCATGCAATTGCTGATCGGTGCCGGTTTGGCGGGCGTGGCCTTTACTATTCCGGCCGATAATTTTTTCCGCTACACCATGGCTTTCTTTTGGCTGCTGGCTTTTAGCTCGGCTACGCACGACATTGCCGCAGATGGTTATTACATGCTCGAATTATCGTCGGGCGACCAGGCATTTTTTGTGGGTATCAGAAGTACTTTCTACCGTTTTGCCATGTTAACCGGGCAGGGCCTCCTGGTAATTCTGGCCGGTACTCTGGAAACAGCCACGGGCTTGCCTCCCTTGAAAGTGGAGGTGGAAGCTCAGCGCAACTCAATTGAGCAGGTTGCTTTCAATCCAACCCAGTTTTCTGCATTAAATGAAACGGGTGAAACCTACTTTGTTTCTCCCGAATCGCTGGCAATTCCTATTGGAACAATCGCTACTGCGGATGCTGACTCGGTGATTAAGTTGGTTGAAGAGTGGAACATCGGACAGGGATTTTATTCGAAGGAAGAAAAGGTTTCAAAGGATAAGAAACCGGGACTTTGGAAAAAATACGTGGTAATTCCTTTGGAGACATCGTTGAAAAGGCTCTTTAATTCTGAAGAGAAAAGAGTAAGTGCCGAAGCCGGGAATTATGCCATACTCCCGATTCAGTTGTCCCAAAAACCGGATGCCGGAGACCGGCTGGTTTTGAATTTTGGTTTTGACAAAGGCGACAACAGCATTCGGCTGATTCATGAATACCGTTACGAGTTTAATGAAAGTAACTGGAATAAACCGGCTTTTGCTGTGGTTCAGCTCGATTCGAAACTGAACAAGCCTACGCAGGCCAGTTTTGTTGGGCGTTCAGGAAATATTCGCTTTGCGTGGCTGGTGGTTTTTGTTGTAATCGCCACTCTTTTTGTGGTGTTTCACCTGTACCACCGCTTTATATTGCCGCGGCCGGCCAGCGATGTGGCAGCAAAATCAAACGGAAAGGGAATTTGGGGCGAGTTTCTGGAGACTTTTGCCAGCTTCTTCCGAATGAAGCAGCTTGGTGCGGCCTTGTTGTTTATGCTGCTTTACCGCTTGGCTGAATCGCAACTCGTAAAAATGGCTTCACCGTTTTTACTGGATGCAAAAGAAGCCGGAGGCCTGGGGCTTACCACAGGCGACCTGGGTCTTGTTTACGGCACTGCCGGAATGATTGCGCTTACCGTCGGGGGAATTCTCGGTGGGGTAGTAGCTTCCAGAAACGGCCTGAAATACTGGATTTGGTGGATGGCACTGGCCATTAACCTGCCCAACCTGGGCTACCTTTTGTTGTCGGTATTTACGCCCGATTCGCTGTGGTATGTAATGGCGGCGGTAGTGGTCGAACAGTTTGGCTACGGCTTTGGGTTTACAGCCTATATGTTGTACCTGATTTACATTGCACAGGGAAAATACCAAACCGCCCATTATGCCATTGCCACCGGATTTATGGCACTCGGGATGATGATTCCGGGGATGATGAGTGGCTGGTTGCAGGAGATTTTGGGGTATCAGCACTTTTTTGTCTGGGTGATGATTTGTACACTGCCCATTTTTGCCGTGATCCCTTTCCTGAAAATAGATCGCAGTTTTGGGATTCGCGAGAACAAATAAACCGCTTCTTCGTGCCGGTGGCAGGTAGATTTTGCCCAAAATATTTTACATTTAGCTTTTCATAAAATCAGTAAAACATGGAAGAATTAACCGTTGGAACAAGGGTGGAACACCCAAGATATGGCGAAGGAATTGTTAGCAAGGACAATATTACCGCTTACGAGATTTTTTTTGAGCGCGGCGGTAAAATTGAGATCACCAAACGAAATACCGACCTGAAGGTGCTAAACCTGAATCAAACAGGAGCCAAGTCGGGTTTGTCAATCAGGGATTTTGAAAAAGTGATGACTTACGTGTTGGATCAATACGGGGCATTGAGTGAAATTGTACCGCTGGGCGAAAAGTGGCAGGGAGGAACATTGTTGATGCAGCCGGCAAATCCTGCACTTCAGCCAAAAGAAATCCCGATCGAAACTTTTTTCCACAAAATTGTGATGCTGCGCGATCGTTTGAGGGTACTCGAACAAAACATCAACAGCAGCAATGTGCTTTCCGACGAGGAAAAAGTGAACCTCCAGCAATACATTACGCGTGTGTATGGCTCGCTGACGACTTTTAACGTTCTTTTCTCAGAAAAAGACCATTATTTTGTAGGAGTTAAATCGAAATAACAAAAGGCGGGAGGTGCAGAACCACCCGCTTTTTTGCTTAAAATATAAACCAATGAGACCAATTTTATTATTTGTAATGACCATGTTAATTTGTGTGGGTGTTGATGCCCAAAACGAAGTATTGAAAGTTTGGCCCAACGGTGCACCCAACGATAACGGAATGAGAGAGCCGGAAGAAAAATACGACGGAGTTCGTGTAAAAAATGTATCGGAAGCCGAGATGTATGTTTTTCTCCCCGAAAAGGAAATAAACACCGGGGCAGCCGTTTTAATTTGCCCGGGTGGAGGCTATGTTATTGAGGCGATGGACCACGAAGGGTACGATATGGCCCGTTTTTTCCAGGAAAAAGGGATTGCAGGGATTGTGCTGAAATACCGTCTTCCATACGGGCACGATGAGGTGCCGTCGAGCGATGCACGCCGGGCCATGCGCATTGTCCGTGCCAATGCCGAAAAATGGGGAATCAACCCGGAGAAAGTCGGAATTGCCGGTTCATCGGCGGGGGGGCATCTGGCTTCCACGGCCGGAACTGTATTTGACGAAGGAAATGCTCAAAGCAATGACGCGGTGGAGAAAATGAGCTGCCGCCCCGATTTCATGCTGCTTTTGTACCCGGTTATTACCATGAACGAAGAATTTACGCACATGGGATCGAGGGGAAACCTGATAGGTAGCGAGCATAAGCTAAAATTGGTTCGGAAATATTCCAACGAGTTAAATGTGAACGCACAAACGCCGCCCACGTTTTTGATTTTGGCTGACGATGACAAGGCAGTGCCTCCTCGAAATTCGATTGAGTTTTACTCGGCGCTGAAACGTAATAATGTACCGGCCGAGATGCATATTTTTCAAAAAGGTGGTCACGGATTTGGCATGCGGCAGGAAGGATTGCCCGCCAATAACTGGCCCAATTTGTTTGTTGACTGGTTAAAAGCAAGAGAAGTAATTGAATGATGATTGAAGATTAACGATTTCAGAAGTTTATCTAATTGAGGGAAAATCTGTCGTCTGCATTCGTTAATCAACATTCTAAAATCAAATAAAAATGAGCACACATCCTCTAAAGGTTTTAAAATATTGTCCTAAATGTGGTTCCGAAAAGTTTGCGCCGTCGGGCGAACGATCGCTAAAATGCGGGAACTGTGGTTTTCATTATTTTGTAAATTCTGCGGCTGCTGTGGCAGCACTAATTACTGACGACGAAGGGAAATTAATGCTGGTAACGCGGGGCGTGGAACCCGATTACGGAAAACTGGACCTGCCCGGTGGCTTTGTCGATCCGATGGAAACAGCCGAAGAAGCTGTAACAAGAGAGCTATCGGAAGAACTCGGTTTGAAGGTTACAAGCCTCGGGTATTTATTTTCGGCTCCGAACGAGTACATCTTCTCCGAGTTCAAGGTTTTTACGCTGGATCTTGCCTTTAAAGTGCGTGTAGAATCGGTGGAAAACTTGAAGGCGATGGATGATATTCTGGCTTACCGTTTTTATGCTGAAAATGAGTTCGATTACAACGATATCCCGGCTCCGTCGATCAATGGCTTTGTCAGAAGGTATTTTGAAAGCTTAAACAAAAAGAAATAGGGAGTAGGTTCGTTAAAAGACAAAGGATGAAACAAACACAGCTGATTTTTTATTTGATATTATTTGTGCTGTACTCTAACGGGCAGGAGAGGTTTGTTTTATCGGGGAAAGTTATAGATTCAAATACAAAGGAACCTCTTCCGTATGCAACAGTTGCTTATCCTGACAAATCGATCGGTACTATTTCCGACTTGAATGGGAATTATTCGCTACCGCTTGTCATGATGAAGGAATCAGATAGTATTGTGGTCTCCTATATTGGTTACGAATCTTTCAAAACAACCGTATCTCTGTGCGCGCAAGAGGAAATTATTAAACTTATACCGCTTGTAACTGAAATTGATGAGGTGGTTGTAAAAGCACAAAAATTCAATCTGAAGCTATTTCTGAAAGAAACGATTACGATTTACAATAAATCGAAGCCCGATTCGCCTCATATTGCCATTGCACATTATCGGGAAAAAGCAGAAGAGAATAACCGTTACATAATGTATATGGAAAGCATAGGTTATTCAGTATACGCCGGTACTATGAGCGATGCAGCACCCTTGTCGAACTATAAGTTCTTTTGTGAAAACTCAAAATGTTTGGTCACAAATCCGGAGTGGGTAAAGTATACGGAAAATATTCCTGGTCATGACATCCGGGTAGTACCTCCTTCCGGAGGTTCTAACCTGAACTTGTTTCGAATGATGGAACTAAACGGAATTCTTTCTCCAAAATATGTTGGGAAGTTTAGCTTTCAATTAGATTCAACTTACTACATTGGAAATAATGCTGTTTATTCGGTTGCGTACAAAGGAAAAGATGAAATCGGAACAATTGATATTTATGCAGATAGCAAGCAGGTAGTTAAAATTGATTGTAATACCGGTGGTTTGTGGAGCACTGCTTTTCATAAAAGGGTGGGGACCAATGCCTGTATTCGTTTCAACTATTTTAACGATACTCCTTATATTTCAGCGATTTCCAGTACCTATGAACATAAGGGCCTAAAACATTCTATCAATCTGGAGATATTAGTGCAGAAGTATTTCAATTTCGAACTTAACAAAGATGAATACTGGAGCTTAAATAGCTACGATAACAATCCATACATTCAGTATTTTGAGGGAGACTGGATGAATTACAATATTCCCAAAGAATTGGATTATTCGAAAATCGCAAATGACTTAAGTTCCGGAGTTAAAAACCTTGAAGCACAATTTGTGTCTTATTCCGGACGTTGGTTTTCCGGTAAAAAAGGAAATGAAACAGCTCGGAAAATAATTCAAACATTAAAAAGTAACTTTTGATTAAAGATTCAATCCGGGATAAGGTTGAAAGTGCAAATAAATACAAACATGAAAGATATAATTCAGCAACGGCTAACTGCCCTTCGTGCAGAAATGAGTAAAGCAGAAGTGGATGCCTGGTATATTTCGGGCACTGATCCTCACTCAAGCGAATACCTGCCCAAACGGTGGGAAACCCGTGAATTTATCTCGGGATTTACCGGTTCGTACGGTGTGGTGGCGGTTACGAAGAACAAAGCCGCTTTGTGGACCGATTCGCGGTATTTTTTGCAGGCAGCCGGTGAGTTGGAAGGAACGGGTATTGAAATGATGAAGTTGCGCGTGCCGGATGCAGTTCCGCCAGCGGAGTGGCTGGCACAAAACCTGTCGGCCGGCAGCAAACTGGGGATAGATACGCAAACCGTGAGTGTTGCGGAGTTTCGCAATCTTCAAAGAACATTGGTTAAAACAGGTATTGAACTGGTGGAAACGCCCGACTTGCTGGAGCCTGTTTGGAAAGACCGTCCCGCTATTCCTTCTGATAAAGCTTTTGAGTTGGAGCTTCAGTATGCCGGATTGCCGGGAACCGAAAAGCAGCAGACAGTTGCCAGCAAACTGGCAAAAAAAGGAGCCGAGCTGCAAATTGTTTCAATGCTCGACGAACTGGCGTGGTTGTATAACCTACGGGGTTCTGATGTATCTTACAATCCGGTGTTTACAGGTTTTGCGGTGGTTGGAGCCACAGAAAGCATCCTTTTTGTGGATGCCCAAAAGATAGATTCAGCACTAAAATTAAAGCTCGAAGCCGATGGCGTTCAGCTAAAAGCCTATACCGACTTTTATCGTTTCCTTTCCGAAATAAATGGTAAAAAGATATTTGTTGATCCCGGAACGCTGAATTATGCGGCGTACAGCTTGTTGTCTGAAAAGAACGAAATACTGGAGGGGACCTCAGTTGTGGCGCTGTTAAAAGCGCAGAAAAATGCCACCGAAATTGAGGGTTTCCGAAGAGCTATGGTAAAAGACGGCGTTGCCCTGGTAGAATTTCTGTACTGGTTGAAAGAAACAGTGGGAGAGAAGCCTGTTACTGATTATGACGCGGGGGTGAAACTGGCTGAATTTCGTTCGAAGCAGGAAGGTTTTAAGGGGGAAAGTTTCCCTCCGATTGTGGGCTACAAAGGGCGTGGTGCAATCGTTCATTTACACATCGGTCCCAACGATGGCTTGCCGTTGGAAGCCGACGGAGCTTTGCTTTTCGATTCGGGGGGGCAATACCTGGACGGGACCACAGATGTCACGCGAACCGTTGCACTTGGGCCGGTTTCCGAGCAGTTTAAAACCGATTATACCCTGGTGTTAAAAGGAATGATTGGTCTTACGCTGGCTAAATTTCCGTACGGTACAAAAGGCTGCCATATCGATATTCTGGCGCGGCAGGCACTGTGGGAAAACGGAATGAATTACGGTCACGGTACGGGCCATGGAGTGGGGCATTTCCTGAACGTGCACGAAGGACCGATGGCCATTCGTCAGGAATACAACGAAAATCCGATTCTTCCGGGTAATGTATTGTCGAACGAGCCCGCATTTTATCGCGAGGGAGAGTATGGAATCCGTACCGAAAACATGATCGTATGTGTGGAATGCGAAGAAACCGGATACGGCCGTTTTCTGGGCTTTGAAACCCTGACACTTTGCCCGATCGATACTTCGCTGATCAAATCCGGTTTATTAAGCGACCGCGAAAAAAACTGGGTAAACGAATACCATGCAGAAGTTAAACGCAGACTTAAACCCGTTCTGAATACAAGCCTGCATTCCTTTCTTGATGAGTTAACGAATGCAATCTAAGACTGGCTTATCGGCAAGGTGAAAAAGAATTTACTCCCGGAGTTCTGTTCGCTTTCCACGCGAATGGAACCTCCGTTTTTTTCCACAAACTCTTTGCACAGAATTAATCCAAGTCCGGTTCCTTCCTCGTTTTCAGTTCCCGGTCGTTTTACTTTTTCGGTAATTCGGAAAAGCTTATCTCGGGTATCTTTGTCCATTCCAATGCCGTTATCTTCTACGCTAAACTCATAGTGTCCGTCAACAGCCGCAGCACTTACCTCAATTTTACCACCATGGTTGGAAAACTTGATTGAATTGGAGATAAGATTTCTGAAAACGGTTGAAACCATGTTTGGGTCGGCAAAGCAGAGGGTGGTTTCCGGAACAAAGTTTTTAACGTTAATACACTTGTTTCCCGCCTGCTTTTTCAGTACTCCGATTGTTTCGGTCACCAATTTGTTTGCATCTATAGCAACGGCGCGTACGGTAATTTGCCCGGTTTGTGAACGCGACCAATCCAGCAGGTTTTGCAGCAGGTTAAAAGTCAATTTTGAAGAACTCTGCAGGTCTTTTATCAGTTCGATTTTGGTCACTTCGTCTATATCCTGCCAGTTATCGATCAAAAAATCGGTGAGGCCAAACAGCGCGTTAAACGGGTTTCTGAGGTCGTGGGCAATAATGGAGAAAAATTTATCCTTTGCGGCGTTCGCAATTTCAAGTTCGGCCGTGCGTTCCTTTACTTTTTCTTCCAAAGACGCATTCAGCAGGAGTAACTCTTCGTTTTGTTTTCGGATTTTTATTTCCTGTAAAAAACTTTTAATGGCTTCTCTTACTGTTAAAACCAGGTCGTCTTTGTCCCATGGCTTGGCAATGTAACGGTACAACTTTGCATGGTTAATGGCGTTGCTTATCCCTTCAATATCGGCATGTCCGGTAAGGAGGATTTTTAATGATCCCGGTGAAAGGTTGTGAATTTCCTTTAGTACTTCATCGCCCTTCATTCCAGGCATAATGTAGTCTGAAATTACCACGGGAACCCGGATGCCATTTTCTTTTAATTCCTTAAAAAAACCGATGGCATCAGCTCCACTGTCTGATGTTTCAATGTCGTATTCTTCCCCGAAAATATTTACAAGTTGTTCTTCAAGTGCCTGCAATATAATTTCCTCGTCGTCAATACATAAAATAACCGGTTTCCCCATTTTATTTCCCTTCTTTATCAATCGTTGATATCCCTGATTTGATTACTGTTTCCAATTGTTCTGCGGTCCAGGGTTTTTGAATGTAGGCAAACAGATCTGCGTTTTTTTGTGCATTGTGAATTGCTGATTCATCAGCTTGGCCTGTAAGCAAAACTTTTACAATGTTGGGGAATTTTTTATGCACTTCTATTAAGAACTCATCGCCTTTTTTCCCGGGCATCAGCCAGTCTGAAACAATCACCATTACATCAATTCCTTCGTCGGTCAGTTCTTCCAGCACTTCCATTCCCTCTTCGGCATTTTCAGCATACTCGTACATGAATCGATTGCCAAAAAGGTTTTCGATTTGTTCTCCCAAACTATCCAGAATGATGCTTTCGTCATCAACACACACAATCGCTTGTTTCATACAATTTTTTTTAGTTTACCGGAAGTAATACATGGAAAGTTGTTCCCCCTCCGATTTCACTTTCCAGTTCCAGTTTTGCCTGGTGTTTATCCAGAATTCGTTTCACAATGTCGAGCCCAATTCCGGTGCCCTCACCTGATTTCTTGGTGGTAAAGAAAGGCTCAAAAATCCGCTCTCTGATTTCTTTCGGAATTCCGTGTCCGGAATCCTGAATGCTCACTTTAATATGTGTTTTTTGGTTTTTAATACTGATCCTAAGTGTTCCCGCATAATTCATGGCATGAATGGCATTTGATATCAGGTTGGTCCAAACCTGAACAAGTTCATCGGGATAACAAGCGATCAGTGGAACGGGATCGTAGTCTTTTACAACCTCTATTGCCTGTTTTAACTGGTTGTGGTGCAGAATCAGCACTGTTTCAATGTTTTCAATCAAATCAGCCTGATCTTTTTCCAGATTTTGTTCTTTATGCGCAAACTTTTTTAATGCAAATACCAATTTAGATGCCTTGTCGACTGCCAGTTTTATGTTTTCTGTATTTTTTCGAACCGAATAAATATCCTTTATCGACTTTAAAATGAATTCGGGATTTTTTACGTCCAGCATCGAGATCACCTTATCTGTTTCATCGTAAAGATTAAGATACATAATCAGATCGGTCACGGAATATACATGTATACATCCGGCTTTCTCTAATTTTTGTTGTACTTCTTTTTTATATTGACGTCTTTCTTTTGAGGTTGGTGCTGGTTTGCTCTTTTCCATTAAATTCATGATTCTTAGGAAAATAAGCAGTTCTTTTTGGGTGAGTTTTGTAAAAAGGTTAAAAAGGTTACTCATGGACGAATCGAGCGCTGCCGAAATATTGCTTACCGAAGCGTTAATTGCTCCAATCGGAGTATTTACTTCATGGGCAATTCCGGCAATCAGATTTCCCAAAGCGCGCATTTTTTCCGACTGAACCAGTTGCGATTGGGTTTCCTTTAAATTTTCAAGAGTCTGATTTAACTCATCAGTGCGTGAGGTAAGCTCAACATTCATTTTTTTTAGTTCAATTTCGTTCTTTTTGACTTGGGTGATATCGACCTGAATGCCTAAAACTCCGGTACTGCCATCATTAAGCTTGAAAGGCTTCATCCGGGTGCTTACTATTAGCCCGTCTTTTTTACCAAAGTCTCCCTCCTCATATGAATGTGGAATACCACTCTTTAAAATTTCTCTTATACGATTTATTTTTTCACTTGCCTTTTCTGGAGGATAAATATCGGTATCCGACTTTCCGATTATTTCAGATGGTTTGAGACCGTAGCTCGCAGCAGCGTTATTGTTTGCGAGCAGAAACTTCCCATTACTGTCTTTTAAAAAAATCTTTTCAGGGATTTCGTTTATAATGTTAATCAACAACTGTGAACGATCCTCCAGCTCTTTTTTCAAATTATCAATATTTTCATTTTTAACGATGAGTTCTTCCAATTGTTTTCTCAGTTTCTCATCCTGCCTTTTTAATTCCTGATTTTGTTGCTGTATAATCCGTTCATATTTAGTGCGTTCCGTAATGTCATGCGCAACTCCATCAATCGAAACGATTTCACCCTTATTGTTGTAATTAGGAGATTCGGTAATCTCAATAATTTTTATCTCTCTTGATTTCGTGTAAAGTTCGAATTCGAAGGTTTGTTGTTTTTCTCCGGTGGCACTTTTTTTCAGCGTTTCAATGGTTTGTTTATTGGCTTCGCTGTTTGTCATATGTTTTACGAGCCCTTGTTTGGCTTCGTCCACGGTATATCCCAGCACCTTCTCCACCGATGGACTCATATAAAGGTATTCCCCGTTGAGGTTGTGGGAATAGAAAAAATACTCGTTCTCCAGGCTTTCAATTAAGCGTTTATACTTGTTGGAATTTTCCATTTTTTTCGCCCCTTATTTCCAGATAGGTTTAAAGTTTTGGTTTTTATTAATAAATGGCGAATGTAAAAAATTTTTAGTTAACCTGATGGTTTAATTTACAATTAGTTATCCAACTTAATCACTTGTTTTTAACCGAACCCGACTAAACAATAAGATGGAATTAACGAGGTAGCTTAAAATGATAACGATGTTTCCTGTTAGCTGGTAGCCACTCAGGAAAATGATCTTCCCGGCAAGGGCAATAACACCCCCTAAAATCATGGAAAGAATAACATTGTTTTTGTTTACCCTAAGCCGAAGAAGCCCCGCCAGCGTAGGAACTACAAAAGCCCCGGAGAAAAACGTAAGGGCTAAAAGCAAGGCCTGAATAATGGAGGTGACAAACACGGCAATCAGCAAACTGACAATTCCGAGTCCGACAATTAGGATACGCGTCAGCAGAAGAGATCTTTTTTGATTCAGGTTGCCGGTAATTAGTTCGCTCAGAATAATTGAAGAGGTAAGCAAGGTTGTATCGGCCGATGACATAACCGCCGATAACAGGGCCGCCAGAAACAGCCCGTACGCCCAGGTAGGAAGCAAATGTTGTGCAAAGGAAACAATCGCTTCGCCCGAACCTTTCGAGTAAATGCCCAGCCAGGTAAGCGCAAATGAAACCGGGATTAAAATAAAAGCCACTATTAAAACACTGCGGGCGGCTGTTTTTTCGTTCCGGGCACAAAATACACGCGAGTAAATATCGGGGCCTACCACAAAAGTAACCGAGTAGGTAAGTAGCAGAATCACGAGGTCGAGCAGGTCAAAAGATTCATTAAACAAGGCCGATGGAGTCAGGGCTTCAAGTTGCATGCTTTCGGGGGCAGGCAAGGTGAATACCAGTAACGCGATTATTCCGGCAAGGATAAGTACCGATTGCAGGGTATCTGTTTTTAAAATACTCATTTGTCCTCCCAGCAAAGTGTAAACGATAAACACAATACCCGAGATAACAGCGGCTTGCGGGTAATCAATCGAATTTAGCCCCGAAAGGATTTTGGCGGCTGCAATAATCTGTGCGGCTACAATTCCGAGCCAGGCCATGGGGATAATCAGCGACGCGATGGTTTCTGCTTTTTTCCCGTAAAACGTTCCCAGTAACTCGGGCAAAGTAAAATTCCCGTAACGCTTCACATATTTCGAAATGGGGACCAGCGTAAACAATCCGATGGCCGCACTAAATAAAAACCACAGTGCCGCCCACCCGGTTTTCTGGCTTAATTCGATGGTGCCCAGCACGGCCGAACCACCCAGAATGGTAGCCAGCAAACTGCCCGAGACCGGGAGTAAACCTGCTTTTTTACCGGCCACATAGTAGTCTTCGGGCTTTTTTATCTTGAAGGCCGAGTAAACGCCAATCCCAACGATAAAAACAAAATATGCGATGATGATTCCTTCTACTAACATAATGTGATGACTGCAAATATCGAAAATCTGAAACAAATTGGCTTACAATGCTTCGATAAAACTTTCGTTTGCGGATGTGGGGTGTTGAAGAGTGCTCCTTAAATAAATTCACCCGGTGACGATAAGTCATCGGGTGAATCTTCAAATATAAACGTTAACCGGAAGCGCTTATGCTTTCAGTTTTTTGTATTTAAAGCGTTTCGGAGCTTCAGCGCCCAGGCGTTTTTTCCGGTTTTCTTCGTATTCAGAAAACGAACCTTCAAAAAAGTGAACGTGTCCTTCTCCCTCGAAAGCCAGAATATGCGTGGCAATACGGTCGAGGAACCAACGGTCGTGCGAAATAACAACGGCACAGCCCGCAAAGCTTTCCAGGCCTTCCTCCAGCGCCCGAAGGGTATTTACGTCAATGTCGTTGGTAGGCTCATCGAGCAGCAAGAGGTTTCCTTCCGATTTTAGCGCCAGCGCCAGGTGCAGTCGGTTGCGTTCTCCACCCGAAAGCACCCCGCATTTTTTCTCCTGGTCTGATCCTGAGAAATTAAAGCGCGAAACATAGGCACGCGCATTGGCCTGCTTGTTTCCAAGCATAATGGTTTCGGTTCCTCCGGAAATTACTTCGTACACCGATTTGTTCGGATCGATGGCTTTGTGCGTTTGGTCGACGTAACTAACTTTCACGGTTTCGCCAATCGCAATGCTTCCGGTGTCGGCGTCCAGTTGTTTCATAATCAGTTTGAAGAGCGTGGTTTTACCTGCGCCGTTCGGGCCGATAACCCCGATAATCCCGGCAGGAGGCAGTTTAAAGCTCAGGTCTTCGAACAGGATGCGATCGCCAAAGCCTTTTTTAACGCCTTCCATTTCCACCACTTTGTCACCGAGGCGCGGACCGTTTGGAATATAGATTTCCAGTCGTTCCTCTTTCTGGCGGCTGTCTTCGTTCAGCATTTTATCGTAAGCATTTAAACGGGCTTTGCTTTTGGCTTGACGCGCTTTGGGTGCCATTCGAACCCATTCTAACTCGCGCTCCAGTGTTTTCCTGCGTTTCTGGCTGCCTTTTTCTTCCTGTTCCAAACGGGCCGCTTTTTGTTCCAGCCACGAGCTGTAATTTCCTTTCCACGGAATGCCCATGCCACGATCCAGTTCCAGAATCCAACCGGCCACATTGTCGAGGAAGTAACGGTCGTGCGTGATGCAGATTACGGTTCCCTTGTATTGGTCGAGGTGAGCTTCCAGCCACTGGATACTTTCGGCATCGAGGTGGTTGGTAGGTTCGTCAAGCAGCAACACATCGGGTTCCTGCAACAACAGGCGACACAAGGCCACGCGGCGGCGTTCGCCACCCGAAAGTTCGCTGATGGGCTGATCATCCGGCGGACATTGCAGCGCATCCATTGCACGTTCCAGTTTGCTGTCGAGGTTCCAGGCATCCAGTGCATCCATTTTTTCCTGAAGCTGTGCCTGTTCGCTCATCAGCTCATCCATTTTGTCCGGATTTTCGTACACCTCGGGTAATCCAAACAATTGGTTGATTTCTTCGTAGCGGTTCAGTACATCCACTGTTTCCTGCATGCCTTCTTTCACCACTTCAATCACGGTTTTGCTTTCATCCAGCTTCGGCTCTTGGTCGAGCAAGCCCACCGAATAACCCGGTGCAAAAACCAGCTCGCCGTTAAAGGCTTTGTCCTGGCCGGCAATGATCTTTAGCAAAGTTGATTTACCTGAGCCGTTTAACCCGATGATGCCGATTTTGGCACCCAGGAAAAACGAAAGTGAAATGTCTTTAATCACTGTTTTGTTAGGTGGGTAAACTTTACTCACCTTGTACATCGAAAAAATTATCTTCTTGTCGTCGCTCATTTTGCAAATTTTAATTCCGGGGCTAAAATACAACAGAAAGCGGTATCAAGGAATGGAAACGCCGGAAATAGTTGCAGGGTGAATGGAGGGGGGCAGAGTTTAGAGTTTAATGTTCAGAGTTCAGTGATCAGTCGTAGTTCTTAGGGACTGATGGATTGAGGGATTGAAGGACAGATGGATTGAAGGATTGAATTTTCAATCTTCAATAATCAATAGCTTGCGACTCGCAGCTAGCGACTCGTAGCTTATTCTTGCATTCATGCATTCTAGCATTTCAGCTCTTCAATCCTTCAATCCCTGCAAGTAAAACAGCAACACTGCATCACAGCATCACTCTTTCTTCTGAAAATATTGCAGAACGATTTACCCGTGTAGATCAGGACTTTTTTGTGCGTCAAAATAATTGTTGCGGATTGATTCTGGCTCGCATTCTCCGCTGGCAATCTTCAGGATGGTTTCCCATTGGTGGTCGCTTAGCAGCGGCTTCAGGAGTTGCTCCTGGCGTTCACTTTTAAATAAAGCCTTTTTCAGCGTGTTGTCCCATTGTTTGTGGTATTTCAGCAGGTCGTCGGGATAAACGGTTTTTCGTCGTGTTCCTTCGTCGCTTGGGCGAAATGGTTCGATGATGTTCAGAAAGCCGTAATCGTTGGTGAGTTGTTCGCCCGGTTTAATATCCGAAACAGCTATTTCAAAACCATAGGCGGTAGCCATGCTGTTGGGACGGAAACTGTGGTTGGTATAGCGCGCAATGTCCCAGCAAAGCACGTAATTTCCCTTGTTGTTGCGGTAGGTATAGGTTTCAACTACCGGGCGGCAAATGGGGGCCAGTTTTTCAAATTCGGCAGGACTTAATTCCTGGTCGAGCATATCTTTCACCCAGGTAATGGTTCCGGTAGGTATTAATTGAGTGGCAAAAACTCCGTAGCCGATTTCGGCACTGATGAACTTTATTTCGGTATGTGGATGTATCATTTTGGCTGATTGATTCGTGCGTATCTATTTAATATTCGTGTATTTTTCACCAAAGGTTTTACTTGGTTTTGGATTGAAATGATTGAATGGATGGATGAGATTGAATTATTCTTCAACTTGCTTTTCGTTACGGTATTTAAAAACAAAAATGATCATTAATAAAGTGGCCAGCAGCGCCATTGCCGAACCAAAGTAGAAGGGCGCGTTGGCATTTATTTTATCGTACATAATGCCGGCAATTAAACTCGCAGGGAGTAAAGTAATCCCCAGTACTGCATGATATAATCCATAACCAGTTCCTTTTAAATCGTTGCTCACAATGTCCGATACCAGCGCTTTCTGGGCAGTGTCGGTAAGGGCACTGTAAAGACCGTACAAAATGAATAAAAAAATGAATATGTTGATGCTGTTGAAGCGTCCAAACAGAAAATAAACTATGGCGTATATCAGAAAGCCCGGAATGATTAATCGCTCGCGTCCGATTTTGTCTGAAATTTTGCCGACAGGAACTGCCAGCAACACGGAAACCGTGTTAAAAATCATGTACACAAATGGCACGTACGACGGATCAATACCGGTTTCGGCGGTTTTCACCAACAACAGGGC
Organism: Maribellus luteus; assembly: GCF_003576475.1. Lineage (GTDB taxonomy): Bacteria > Bacteroidota > Bacteroidia > Bacteroidales > Prolixibacteraceae > Draconibacterium > Draconibacterium luteum. Next base: position 546,764 of record NZ_QWGR01000001.1, read on the forward strand.
GTCGGCCGAATTGCCCAGGGTAAAAACAAAAATGATGAGCAGGAAAAAGTAGAATTTTTTGGGAAGCAGGTTCAGGTGAAATTTCTTTCGAACAGCTGTAGGGCGTGCCTTGGCTTCTTTAATAAAAACTACAATGGCCAGAACGCCCAAAACCGCCGGGATGGTGGCAAGCAGGAAAATGTATTTGTAATTAAGCGGAAACACCGACAAAAGAATAAAGGCACCAAGCGGCCCGAGAATGGCTCCGCTGTTGTCCATGGCTTTGTGAAAGCCAAAGTTTTTTCCTGCCTGGTTTTTGGGAGCCGAACCGCTGATCAGGCTGTCGCGCGGTGCCGTACGAAGCCCTTTTCCGATGCGCTCGAAAAAGCGAAGTAACAGCACTTGCAGCGGTGTTGTTACGGCTGCATAAACCGGCGTAACAAGGGCTGTTATTCCGTAGCCAAAAATCATAAAAGGTTTGTTCTTTCCAACTCTGTCGCTCCAGTAACCCGAAAATGCTTTGAACAGCGACGCCGTGCTTTCGGCAATTCCTTCGATCAGCGAAATGGAGGTTTTGGATGCCCCGATCGAAAGTAGGAACAGTGGCATGACACTGTAAACCATCTTCGACGAAGTATCGGTGAGAAAGCTCGTTAACCCGATGTAGAAAACATTTCTATCCAGCCCGAATATTTTCTTTTTGCTCATTCAATCAGGGATTTCAGATTTTGCGAGAAAACAGATTCATACTTATCTCAATGAAATTTTAAAGATAAACAGCTCCGAGGTGTTTTTGATCAGTCGAAAACTAATTTGTTGAACGATAAGCGGAACGTAGCGTTCGCATACGATCTTATCCGACTACTATTTGATTGTCGAGTTTTGGTTCCGTGCTGATTTTATATTGACTAAGTACAGTAATTGACTGCTTAACATTTTCAGGAATGTTGTTGATGATAAGTGGAGTAGTTAAGCCACTTTCATTTAGATTGATCCTTTCGTTTCGGAACACTTTAATTTCGGTAAGCAGAACCAGTTGGCTGTAATCTTTCAAGGCATGTTTTTCCAGCGTAAGGCTGTTTTCCGGAAAAATGATTTCACCGGGCGCTGTTGCTTTCGATTGAAGCGCAAAGTGCAGGGCTTCTTTACTGACTTCAAAAACGGTATCAACTTTTTTGTACCGTTCGTGGAAGGGGAGCTCCAATAAGTCGCCGTCTTTTCGGAGGCCTATGGATAATTGAATTTTTTCAGGAATAAAAACCGTATCGGGCTTAGCCTGTCTCATCAGTTGAATAAAAATAGGCACTTGTTGTTCTTTGGCCAGCGCGTTTTGCATGGTTTCACTTACGATTATGTCCGGAGTATCGTTTGGCAGCCGGTACTGAGTGGCATCCGCGCAAATGACTTCCAGCTTGTACTCCTGAAGTTCAAGGCGCGCAATCAATCGGTTCAGAATTTCCAGACTAAAGGGGTTGATGTCCAGTAAAGTGTATTTCACCCTTTCTCTGGAATGCCGGAGGATAAGCGGAAGCAGGAGAGTGGCAAACGGTCCAGAACCGGCGTAAAGCACGTGGATGGAATCATTGTGTTGCAGCTTTTCCCGAATGGCCTGATCGATGCCCCGGATAAACTGCCGGGTCCGGATAAAATCATCAATGCAAAGTGCGGCCCAAAAAGTTCCCAAAGCTTTTCCGCTGGAGAGCTGGATATCGCTTCTTCCGGTTTCATTGTCCAAATCACAGCCGCTCAGCTGGTACAGAAAGGTTTTGTATTCTTCTGCTGCTTTCCGAAGTTTTGGGTAGTCGATGGTATCTGCCAGAAATTCTTCAGTAATCCGGATGAGGTCTTTTTGTTCCTGCATATCAGTTTCGGAGACTTTTTATGTTCCGTTGTTGTTGTCAAACAAAGCAAACGTGGCCAGGTTTTACACGTCCATGTAATAAATGGATTTATAGTCAAGTTTTTTGGTACCTGCTTTCCTGTAAAATTCAATGGCGCTTGTATTTCGGTTGTTGACGTACCAATCAACTGTTTTGGCACCTTCTTTTTGAGCAAAAGCTTTTACGTGCTTCAGCAGTTTTAGCCCGACTCCCAGTTTTCGGTATTCCGGAAAAACAAACAGATCTTCGATGTGGTAATTGGTGCTGGCTTTAAACGTAGAGAAAGTTTTAAAAATAAGGGTAAACCCACATATTTTCTTTTCGCCTGTTTCGGCCACAAAAACTTTTACATGGCTGCCGGGTCTAAACACCGAATTGCGGATGTCCTGTTCGGTAGCCGTTAGCATTTCCAGCTGGTTCACATGTACCGCCAGCCCGCGGATGCATTCCAGAATTATCGCGCTATCATCTGTTTGGGCCTCTCTTATGATAATCTCCATATTTGTGTTTTAAGTTGTTTTTGATGCTGTTTGGAGCGGTTTATGATTTTTTATACTCTGAATCATTAAGCGGAATAAAGAATTCCACTTTCCCGCATTTGGGGCACATGTACAAGTCGAAGCGTTCAGAGTTTACAAAAAGTTCGAACAGGTTTCCCCAGGCACCCAATCTGGCTCCTTCGTGAAAATCGTAGCGTCCCGAAAAAATCAGCGGAATATCGCATCTCAGGCAATTAACTTCCCGGTTTCCTTCCTGGATGGTGTAATCTTTTATTTCAATTACTTTTTGTTCGGAAAAACTGTAATTGCAGTTCCAGCACAATTCGAAAACTTCTTCCACATCGGCTGAGCAGTTGGGACATTTTTTCATTCGTTTATATTTTTAATTATTCAATGGTAACTCATGTAACTCGTCCCGAGTGCTCGGGACTCGTTTCATGGTAATAATCTATTTCCGGTTGTTTTCAATTTGGCTCTCAAGTTCCTTCACTCTTTTCCTTAAGAGAGTAATGGCGATTGCAGAGCCGATAATGTTTGTTAAAATGCCTGTCCAAAACAAAAGGTCTCCGTAGGGATAATGTTGCAGTTTAAAGAGTGCACCTACTAAAATTACGATGGCTGGAATAGCGGTCAATAAGGTTATTGTTTTTTTCATAGTTGATGGTGTTTTATGTAGTTGTTTTTTGTGTTCCAGCTTTTCATCCTTTTACAGCTATTTAAAAATCACTGTTGTCCCATTAAAATAATTACAGAACAGCAGATTGCTTCACTCCGTTCGCAATGACGATGTTGCGAGACAGTTAGGTGTGTGGAGGGGTTGGTTGGCTCCAATGCCGCCAACCAACCCCTCCACATATAAAAAACCTTGAATTGTGCGTCATTGCGAGCATCGCGAAGCAATCTTTAAGATTAACCGGACACTCATGTTTAAAAATAGCAATCTTTTGTAAAGAAAGAGAAGGCTGGGCGAAATATAAAATTTAATTCAGCTGCAGCGATTGCTGGATCTCAAAGTCAATTTCGTTCAATTTAAAGGGTTTGCTGAAATATTTTCGGATGAGGCCTTGTTGCTGTGCTTCCTGAATTTCAGCGTTAAAGTCGAAACCGGTAACAATAAAGTAGGAACTTTGGGGGGAGATATCGCTTGCCAGCCTGATAAATTCGATGCCACTCATGTAAGGCATTTTCATATCGCTCAGAACTACCCTGATGTCGTGGTTGTTTTTTAATATTTCCAAACCACTGGGGCCATCGGGAGCGGTTAAAACTTCGTATTGCTTTGAAAAATTGACCTTTAACAACATAAGGTTTAGCGGTTCGTCGTCGACGTACAAGATTTTTGGCTTACTCATAATGTGTGTTTTTTTACTGGTAATTCAACGGTTACAGTGGTGCCTTTCCCCGGAACGGAGTTAAAACGCAACTCTCCGTTGTGCTCTTTGATAATGCTGTAGGTAATAGACAAACCCAGGCCGGTACCTTTTCCAGGGTCTTTGGTGGTATAAAATGGTTCTGTAATTTTTGCCAGGTCTACTTCTTCAATGCCACAGCCGGTGTCGGTGATCTCGGTAATAACGCTGGAGCCGCTGTTGGTGGTACGAATACTTATTTCCCCTTCGGTGCCGATCGACTGGCTGGCATTCATCAGAATATTAAGGAAAATCTGGTGCATTTTACCCACATTTCCCGGAATGATGATGGCATGATCAGCGTAATTTTCTTCCACTTTCACCCGGTACTTTAATTCGTTGCTTAATATCATCAGGCAATTCCCGATAATCTCGTGCAGATCGCAATTCTCGTCGTACGTGGTGTTGGTACGGCTCATCTGGTTCAAACCCGAAACAATGGCGTTAATCCGCTCAATACCGGTGCGAATGCCTTTCAGAAAAAGGTCGGTATTTTCGTGCTGAAGTTTGTTCTCTTCGAAATAGTGCTCCAGGCCGGTAAGTCCTCCCAGCATGTAATTCAGCGGGTTGTTGATTTCGTGCGCAATTCCGGCGGTAAGCACGCCAAGCGAAGCCATTTTTTCGGCCTGAAACAATTGTGCCTGCATGTTATTCAGGTTTTCCAGCACATGTTTCAGGTCCTCGTTTTGCCGGTTAATGGTTTCGTTTTTTAACGAAAGCTCCTCAACCACTTTATCCAGTCTTCGGGTTTTCTCCACTACCATTTCGTGCAGGTTGTCGCGGTGTTGCTGAATTTCGATTTCCGCATCGCGAAGTTTTTTCAGGTGTTTGTGAAGAATCAGGAAAAAAAAGATACCGGTAATAAACACATAAAACCAACCTTTGTAGGTTTGTATTTGTGTCATTACTTCCGGATTGGAAATTACACTGTTCAGAAAACGGTCAGAAAAAATGATCCAAAGTCCTCCGGCCAGTATATAAGCCGCCGCCAGACTATGTTCAAACCTTATTTTTTTTATCATTCTGTTTTATGTGTCTGTTTTCGCTACAAAAATACTACTAATTGTTCAAATGTGCATATCTCGACACATATGCAGTTGTTTGTTACTCTGTCATTAACAAATATATAGTGGTATTTTGTTTAGCTGAAACAAAAATTTAATTCCCAAAAATAAACGGAGCTTGAGTAAAGGCTGGCATTCTTTAAAAGTTGATTGTTCCGACTTCAGGGAATCGACGGTCTTAGCAAAAGAATACGTGACTTTAGCCCGGGAAAATAAATCGAGGGAAGCCTCAGTAGAAATTACCCCGTAATAATTTTGCGGACCGGGAGCCAGGAACTTTACTGGCCTGCCGCAGTTGTGCGACACCCGGCCAGGAAAAATTATACCCCTGTTGCACTGCTGCGAAGGGGGTCTCCCTAAAATTTTTTGCCACTTGCAGAATTGCGGGGAGGCAATCAGAATAATTATTGATAATTACACAGCTGCGGGAGGGGTCTCACAACATTTTTTCGCCTGTTGCAGGACTGCGGGAAGCCATCAATAAATTTTTTTGCCCTTTACAGGTTTGCAGCAAGCCTCTAAAAAAGGTTGCCGGGTAGTTACACGGTTGCAGGATGGCTTTAACCGATCTTGTTTGGGTGTTTTTTGGAAGCGGGATTATTGCTGAAATCGGCGATTGGAGCGGGTGCAGCGCACCCATGACATTCTTTTCTGTTTTTTTGATGAATTATGTTTCGGTACGCCGCACCTTTTTTCTCAACGACAATTTCGGTCTATAAAGATTTGGCAGCGATGCTGCTAAAACCAACTTTTTAATCCTAAACAGATATTAAGGTGCAACGCACCATTAGCATCCATAGCTTTGAAAAAAAAACAAGATAAAAGGAAGAAGGTGCAGCGCACCACTAACATTTGTAGTTACAAATAGCATAATATAAAAAGGAGGTGCAGCGCACCGGGATATTCATTGGTTGAGAACTTGATTTTATCAAAGACATCTCGGTGCGCTGCACCTTTATTCTCAACGACAATTTCGATCTATAAAGATTTCGCAGCGATGCTGCTAAATCCAACTTTTTAATCCTAAACAGATATTAAGGTGCAACGCACCATTAGCATCCATAGCTTTGAAAAAAACAAGATAAAAGGAAGAAGGTGCAGCGCACCACTAACATTTGTAGTTACAAATAGCATAATATAAAAAGGAGGTGCAGCGCACCGGGATATTCATTGGTTGAGAACTAAATTTTATCAAAGGACATCTCGGTGCGCTGCACCTTTATTCTCAACGACAATTTCGATCTATAAAGATTTCGCAGCGATGCTGCTAAAACCAGCTTTTTAATCCAAAACAGATATTAAGGTGCAACGCACCATTAGCATCCATAGCTTTGAAAAAAACAAGATAAAAGAAAGAAGGTGCCGCGCACCACTAGCATTTGTAGTTACAAATAGCATAATATAAAAAGGAGGTGCAGCGCACCGGGAATATTTGTAGTCAGAATAGATCGGAAAACAAAACGCAAGGTGCAGCGCACCGCTGACATTGTCGTTTGTAAGAAGAACAGGCTTTAGCCCCAATAACAAAATCCCGCCGGGATTGCATGTCGGTAAAAACAGGATAGCCCGTTGCCAGTTCCACTCCGGCCGGAGTCGAATGTCCGTTTGTTATTTCACCCAACTGGTTGAAAAATATTTTCTGCGCACATCTGCGTTATCTGTGTGCCGTTCCATGTTTTTGACCGTGGTTGTTTAGTCCACCGTAGTTTCTTCCTGGTTTTTGGCTGGTGTTTTTTGCGATGAATGGTCGGAATTGCTCCGGGCACTGCCCAAACGTGATTTCTGACGTTCGTATCGTGCAGGCTGTTTACGGTCGGGCCAAAAGTTGTTGTCCATGTCGCAGTCGGCAGTTTCGCGGTACGGATCCAGAACGATCTGCTTTACTTCTTTGTTGAAGAAGAATACCTTTGAAACTTCGTCGTTGTTGCGGCGCCATATTTCTGCCGGAATTCGCTGAACTTCCTCGGTCCCGTCGGTAAACTCAAATTTCAGAATAACCGGCATTACCAGCCCGCCAAGGTTTTTAAAATCGATCTGGCAGAAATGGACATTTTCGCCCATTATTTTCTTTTCTTCATTGGAAAGTGTGGACAGAAAACGATCGTATTCCCTTTCGTCCTGTTGAGTAACCGCGTACTGGTCTGAAAAAGAAGTAAGGTTATCGGGGACAGAGTTATTCACCAAACGTATTTCTGCCTCTTTTGAGTCCGGGTGGTACCATCTTACATCCTCCATCGAAATATCGCAATGGTCGGTAGAATAAAACCAGCCACGCCAAAACCAGTCGAGGTCAACACCCGAGGCATCTTCCATGGTGCGGAAAAAATCGGCAGGAGTGGGGTGTTTAAACATCCAGCGCTGCGCATATTCCCTGAAGGCATAATCGAAAAGTTCGGGCCCCATCACTGTCTCCCGCAGAATCTTGAGGGCTACCGCTGGTTTGTAGTAAGCATTGCTTCCTATTTGCCATACCGATTCCGAATTGGTCATAATGGGGGAGATGTATTTCTTGTTGCCCCTCATGTACGGGACAATGCTTGACGGCATAATTTTCCGTAACGGAAAATCAGGATCCCAGGCCTCTTCTGCCAGGCATTCAAGAAAAGTGTTCAGGCCTTCGTCCATCCAGGTCCACTGGCGTTCGTCGGAGTTAACGATCATCGGGAAAAAATTGTGTCCGATTTCGTGCACAATTACACCAATCATGTCGTATTTGGTGCGTTCGCTGTACTTGCCTTCTTTGTCGGGGCGGCCTCCGTTGAAGCTGATCATCGGGTATTCCATGCCAATCCGGTCGGTGTGCACCGAAATCGCCACAGGGTAGGGATAGTCAAACGTATATTTTGAATAGCTTTTAAGCGTGTGTGCAACTACCCGCGTCGAATACTGCTCCCACAGCGGGTTTCCTTCTTTCGGGTAATACGACATGGCTAAAACGGTACGTTCGCCAAAGGGAACCGCCATTGCATCCCAGATAAATTTACGCGAAGACGCAAAGGCAAAATCACGCACCTTGGTGGCTTTGAAAATCCATGTTTTTTCTTCCTTCGCTTTTCGCTTTTCCGCTTTTTCCGCCTCGGCTTGTGTGACGATGATAAGCGGCTCTTCCGATTTCCGGGCAGCTTCCAAACGACTGATTTGTTCCGCGGTTAAAACCGTTTCCGGGTTTTGCAATTCGCCGGTAGCCGCCACAATGTGGTCGGAAGGCACTGTTATTTGCACTTCAAAATCTCCAAACGGGAGTGCAAACTCACCGGCACCCAAAAACTGTTTGTGCTGCCAGCCTTCCACTTCGTTGTAAACCGCCATTCGCGGGTAAAACTGTGCAACGGCATAAATGTAATTGTCGTCGTCGGCAAAATATTCATAGCCCGAGCGGCCGCCATCTGTCATCCGGTTGTTGATGTTGTACCACCATTTTACCGAAAAAGTAAACGAGTTGCCGGGTTGCAGAGGCTCTGGCAAATCAACCCGCATCATGGTTTTATTAACGGTGGCCGGAAGGTCTTTTCCGCTGCTGTCTTTCACATGTTCAAGTTTGAAGCCACCATCAAAATCCTGAATAAGATTTTCAAGGTGCGAATAATTTACGCGTTGGCCCATGTCCATGGCGGCTGTTTGGTAAGTATCCGATTCTTTGGCGCGTATGTTTTGATCGAGCTGCAACCACAGGTAATTCAACGCATCGGGCGACTGGTTGTGGTAGGTAATGCTTTCCTCTCCGGCAATCCTTTGTTTTTTGTCGTCGAGCCTGATGCTGATTTTATAATCTACCTTTTGCTGCCAGTATTCGTGGCCGGGCGCTCCCGAAGCAGTCCGGTAAGCATTGGGTGTGGCAAGTTCTTGTTTTAACTGGCGGAATTTATTCAGGTTGGTGTTTTCCTGGCCAAATACCGACCAGGCGACAGTGGTTACAAGAAAGAAGAGCGCACAAATTTTTTTCATTTTGAATACGTGTGGCGAAATGTTTTTAGAATTGACCGTACATTTTTCAATGTAACAATCATTAAAGCTTATTGTTACCGTTACCAGAATTTATTTTGTATCAGCAATATCAGCGCAATTCCAAAACCGGCACCCGAAATATAAAGCCTCCAGAAATCGTGGCGGGCTTTCATCAGGTTAACCGTTAACATAAGAAGCAGAGCATAAACGCTGATGATTACGATTTGCCCGATTTCGACGCCCACCGTAAATCCCAGCAGCGGTGTGAACACATTGGATGCTCTTTCGATCTTGTTTTCGACATAATTGGAAACGCCCAGGCCGTGTATTAGTCCGAAAAATACCGTAACGACGTATATAACCCGGTGGTTTCCTCTTTTCAGCGGCAATACATTGGCAATGGCAGTCACTAAAATGGTGAGCGGAATTAAAAAGGCTACCGTGCGCGAAGGTATACTTACAATATTGAGTGTCGACAGAGCCAGCGTTATCGAATACCCAATGGTAAAGAAAGTAACCAGAATCAGCACCCTGACAAATTCTTTTGAACTGTATGCGGCGCAAAGTACCAGTACAAAAACGAAGGGGGCGTAGTTGTGGAAGTTAATGATGTGCTGGAAACCCAACCGCAGGTATGTCTCAAATGTGCTCATGTTTTAATCGTTTTGCTGAATGATTTTGAAGTGAAACGATCATTCAAATTCTGTATTTCTGTTGGCATAAACCTGAAAGGTAGAATTTTGTATGAGTTGCACTTGTTGTTTTACAAAGCTGCAAATTTAGACAAGTGAAAATAAATAGAAAATAGCAGATCGTGTAATTGTTCGTCAATAAAGAGGATGCTGCCTGCTTTCCGAAGCGCGGGAGACACAACTTATGCCGATTCCGATTCTGAGAGAAAATTCGCAGCCAAAGCCTCGTGCTGAACAAAAGAAATATTTAGGGAGCACTTTCTTTTTCATAATTGCTATTTTGTATGAACCAGAGGAAGCTTATCTTTGCTTACAGAGGGTAAAAATTACACATGGATCCAATCATTTTGGTTATTTCTTTTATTATGACACTTGCATTCCTGTCTTTTGGAGTCGGGACTGTAACGCTTGAACGTTTCCGAATTATCGGAACCCTGGTGCTGGTGTTCCTGAGCATGGGATTTTTGTTTAATGCCACTGCACTTTTGGTGATGATCCTGTTTTTTCCGTCTTCCCTGTTTTCAACCAACGGGCTGATTATGTTTAGCTCGTTTACAATTATGCTGGTTGATACCGTGTGGGCCTGGGGCAGATACCTAAAAAACGGTATCGACTCACGGGTGAGTCTGGCCTTGGTTCGTTATACTCAAATTGCTTTTTTTGTTTGGGTGATAAACTTCCTTTGGGGAATTGTTTTATTAATTTGGATTTAAGTTATGGCAAACGATTGGAAAGAACGTCTGGGAGTGGTTTTCTCCACCAATCCCGATTTTCATTATGAAAAAGGACAGGAAGAAGAAGCAACAACGCTGCCTGCTCAGCAGCAAAACCTGAAAGTATTGCTCGACCGGAAACAGCGCAAAGGAAAATCAGTAACCCTTGTAACGGGGTTTGTCGGAACGGAAGACGATTTGAAAGAACTGGGCAAGCTGCTGAAATCGAAGTGTGGCGTGGGCGGCACCGTAAAAGACGGCGAGATACTGATTCAGGGCGATTTTTGCACAAGGGTGATGGATATTCTGAAAAACGAAGGATACAAAGTAAAACGTGCAGGCGGTTGATCGACAGGCTTTTTTTTTGCTTATCTTGAACTCCCGGGCAGAGTAGTACCTGATTTTACTTTTTTTTTGGATAAAAACCACAGATCTCAATCATCCGGATGTCACATATTAAAATACAACTTGGAATTCTGGCACTTCTGCTACTGGTGGGAGGCACAGGTTGTGTTTCTTCCGAAGACCGGGCCGGAGTCAATGAATCGCTTTCCATCGATTTTGAACAGAGCCCGGTCGGTAAATATTCCGAAAGACGACTAAAAAGCGAATGGCGCGGAACTCAAATTGTTTGCGGCAAAAAAGACTATGTTTTTTACAAGCTGGGCATCACTCCTTATCCCTTAACCATTGGTGAAGAACAAGCTAATAACTATTTGTCGGTGCAGATCGACAAAGGGCGTTTTGATCCCATTGTTGGAGCGCAGTGGAGTACGCCGCTCGCTGGCAGCGACTCTTTTTACCTGTCGTACCGGGTTCAGTTTGCCGGTGATTTTGATTTCCGGCGGGGCGGGAAATTACCTGGTTTGGCCGGAGGAGCTGCCAACTCGGGCGGAAATATCCCCAACGGAACCGACGGCTGGAGTGCGCGGATGATGTTTTGGGAAAACGGGAAGCTGAGTTTTTACCTGTACTATCCCGATCAACCCGGCGAGTATGGAGACCCGCTGTTTTGGCGACATTCTGACGGCGAAATAGTGAAGGCGGAAGCAGGAAAATGGTACACGATCCAACAATATATTCAAATGAATGATCCCGGGCAAAAGAACGGGATTGTAAAAGGCTGGCTGAACGGGGAACTGGTGTGCGATGCAGATACCATCCGCTTTCGCGATACCGAAGCATTGAAAGTGGACCAGGTATTCTTTAGCGTGTTTATGGGCGGCGGCGATCTAAGCTGGGCTCCCGGGAAAGACCAGCAAATTTGGTTCGACGATTTTCAGGCGTTTAACTCCTTAAAAAAGAACTGAAAATGCTGTTTAATTCCGTCGGATTTATAGGATTTCTTACGCTGGTGTTTTTTCTCTACTGGGGATTTTTTGCCCGGAACATCATGCGGCGAAACCTATTCTTGCTTGCGGTAAGTTATTTCTTCTACAGTTGCTGGGATGTTCGTTTTCTGGGGCTGATTGTGTTGAGTTCGATCGTGGATTATAACTGCGGGCTTCAGATTGACCAAACCGACGACCGGAAAAAGAAAAAGCGCTTTCTTTTGATCAGCATTCTGATGAATCTCGGGATTTTAGGCTTTTTCAAATACTTTGGATTTTTTGCCGAAGAACTGAGTCTACTGGTGCAGCAATTCGGGTATACCTTGCACCCGCTTACGCTGAACATTATTCTGCCGGTGGGAATCAGCTTCTATACTTTTCAGACTTTAAGCTATACGATCGATATTTACAAAGGCAAAATCCCCGCGACGCGTGACCTTGTGTCCTTTTTTGCTTTTGTGGCGTTTTTCCCGCAGTTGGTGGCTGGTCCCATTGAACGGGCTTCTCATTTGCTACCTCAATTTCACGAAAAGAAAGTGTTTGATTATTCGATAGCTGCGGATGGCTTTCGAAGGATTCTCTGGGGATTGTTTGCCAAAGTGGCCGTGGCCGATACGGTGGCGCCACTGGTCGACCAGATTTTCAGCCATTCCGCGTCGGCAGGGTGGGGAACCTTGTTGCTGGGAGCCTTTCTTTTTGCGATCCAGATTTACGGCGACTTTTCGGGGTATTCGAATATCGCCATCGGAAGTGCGGCTTTGCTGGGCTTTCGCCTGATGGACAACTTCCGGCATCCCTATTTTTCCCGTAATCTTCAGGAATTCTGGTCGCGCTGGCACATCAGCCTTTCCACGTGGTTTCGCGATTATGTTTACATTCCGCTGGGCGGCAACCGCTGCAGCAAAAAACGGCACGCGGTAAATATCCTGGTAACGTTTGGGGTAAGCGGCCTTTGGCACGGTGCCAACTGGACCTTTATCGTGTGGGGTATTTTGCATGGCATTACTTACCTGGTTTCAAGACCTGCGACTGGTGCGAGGAAAAACACAAGCGTTCGGCTAAAAGATATGCTTTCTGTGGTTGTCACTTTCCTGGTGGTGAGTTTATTATTTGTGATATTCAGGGCGGAAAATATCGGGGTGGCTTTTCATTACCTGGTGAACTTGGTTTCGTTGAAAGCCGGAAGTATAGGGCCTTTTGAGCTGGCCGGAACAAAACAGTGGCTCGAAGCGGCGTTTTTCACTTTTGTATTGATTCTGGCCGAATGGAAACAGCGAGAGAAAGCTTTTGCCCTGGATATTTCAGGATGGCCGGTGATGCTAAGAGTGGCGGGTTATTATTTTCTTTTGTTTTCGGTGTTGTACGCGTTTAGCAGCGACCGGTTGTTTATCTATTTTCAGTTTTGATATGAAGAAAAGCTTGTTCAAAATAGGGTTGATAATCGTGTTTCCGTTGATTCTGATCGGAATGATTAACTACGGAATAGATCCCGATTATCAGTTGAACCGAAGCTATATAAAGCCGCTGGTAAGTGCTTTGCTGGAGGGGAAAAACATTGCCGGTCCGGTGAATCTCAACTCGCGTGTTTTAAAAAAGGAATGGCTGGCGGAGATGGAGGTGCCTGAAGTTTTGGTGCTGGGCTCCAGCCGTACCCTGAACCTCAGTCATGAAGTTTTCCCGGGTAAAACCTTCTACAATGCGTCGGTAACCAGCGGAAGCGTAGACGATATGGCGGGATTCCTGGGAATTATTCTTGATAAGGGAAAATTTCCGGAAGAAATCATTGTTTGTGCCGACCAGTGGCTTTTCGGAGATCGGTTTAACGATCGGTCGTGGCTCGGATTGCGAAACGAAATTCATCGTTTTTGCGAGGCTGCCGGAATGAAAGGGCCCGCGAGTCCGTGGCAAATGAAAAACGATTACCTAAAGGATCGGGTTGTGAAGATTTTTTCAGGAAGATACACCTTGCGCGCCATGCGTTTGCGGGGAAAAAGCGAACCTTTTGTTGTAAGCGACTCGCTTGCGGCAGGTAAAATGATGATTTTACCGGATGGCGCGCGTAAACTTCCGGCTAAAATTGAAAATACTCCGCTGCACGAAAGCGAAGAGCTGGCCTTGCAATATTGTTACGGTAGTGCCGATGAAAACTTCAGCGATTTGCAGCCCGAAAAAATACAACAGTTGAGCGACATGCTGCATTTTCTAAAACAGCGAGGTTGCCGGGTAAGCGTGTTTGTTCCGCCGTATCATCCCAAAGCGTTTGATTATTACCAAAAGTCGCCTGGCTACGAAGGTATTTTCAAAGCAGAAGAAGCGGTGGCAGAAGTGGCCGCTCAATACCAGTTCCGCGTTATCGGCTCTTCCGATCCGAACCAGCTTGCTTTAAGCGGTGGGGATTTCTACGACGGCGTTCATCTTAAAAAAGAAGCCATCAGCCGATTGTTTAAAAGTAAAAGCTGGTAGACAGTTTCTGGCTTAGTCAACTTAAAGAAGCTGGTCGTTCAAACTAAAAAGTTCCTTAGTCTTTAGTAGTTTTTGGCTTATCTGCCTATCGATTAGTTAGCCCAATCTCATTCGTATTAAAAACTGCGTATTTCGAATGAATAGAGGTTATCTCTTTTTATCCTTTTTCTTGAAAATGCCTTTGATCTTCTTCCAAAGCTGGCCGTCGTCTTTGTCTTTTGCCTCGCGTTGGCGGGTTTTTCCCAAATCCGATGGTTTCTCGTTTCGCTTGAAAATATCAGCCAGGTTAAAATCGTGTTTTGGCATATCGAGCACTTCCTTGTAGCCCGGTTCGCTGAGCATGGCCAGCATTTCTTCGCCGGGCAAGCCAAACGAACTGTTTTTGAGGCTTGAGTACTTGCTGTCGCGATAGGTTTTGTAAAAGAATTTTCCAACAATGGGCAGTGCCATGTAGGCTCCCTGTCCGTAGGTAGTGGTTCTGAAATGCACCCGAGGATCGTCGGCACCTACCCAGCAACCGGTAACCAGTCTTGGAGTAAGCCCGATAAACCAGCCATCGGAGTTATTTTGCGTGGTGCCCGTTTTTCCGGCAAACTCACCGGGAATATTGTAAACCGTACGAATGGTCCGGCCTGTACCTTCGTCAATCACTGCTTCCATCATTTTAATCACCGCGCGGCAATTCTCGGGTGCTACCACGGGCGATCTCGAAATGTTAGGTTCGAAAGTCTTCAGCACTTTCCCGTTTTTATCGGCTATCTGAACCAGGTAATTGGCTTTTACCGGAATCCCGTCGTTAACCAGGCCGGCAAAGGCTTCCACAATTTCTTTTAACGAAATGGAGGCTACACCCAGTGCCAGCGATGGATATTCCGGTAGATCGGCTGAAATGCCAAGATCCCGCGCAATTTCAATGGTTTCATCAATTCCGGCTTCGAGCAAAACATCTACGGAAATCGTATTGATCGACTTGGCCAAGGCGCCTTTCATGTTGTAATAGCCTTCGTAGTGGTCGTGCGAATTTCGCGGCGTCCAGTCGTCGTATTCCTTGTACACCTTTAGCTGATTGGGGAAATACGTATCGGGCGGAATGTTTTCTTCGAGGGCTGCCAGGTACACAAACGGTTTAAAGGTTGAGCCGGTTTGCCGCGGAGCTTTTACGTGGTCGTATTTAAAAAAGCGGTAGTCGATTCCGCCCACCCAGGCTTTTAATGCAGCTTCCTGCGGATCGATGGCGATAAAGCCGGCGTTTAGCATTTTCAGGTAATGCTTTAGCGAGTCGAGCCGGGTTACTTCCTTTGATTCGAGCCCGTCCCAGGTAAAAAGGGTAGTGTGCGTTTTGGCATTGTAGCTTGCCAGTTCTTCCTGGTAGCTTCTTCCGCTGGTGTTCTGGTTTTGTATGGCACTTTTCAGAATGGCGGGATCGGCTTTAAACATGTCGCGATCTTTCCAGTGGTTGTCAAAAACCTTCTGAAGGTCTTTCATGTATTCTTTTACCGATTGCTGGGCATAAATCTGAAGATTATAATCAACCGTTGTCGTGATTTTTAAACCATCGGTATAAAGGTTGTAATTTTCACCTTTTTCGTTTTGATTGTTGGAGCACCACTCCATCAACTCGGGTTTAAGCATTTCCACAAAATACGGTGCCGGCCCCTGGTTGTACGAAATCATCCGGTAGCGGACACCCAGTGGTTTTTCTTTATAAAATGCGGCTTCTTCTGCACTCAGGTAATTGTTTTTCAGCATCTGGTCGATCACCACATTACGCCGCCCTAAAGCCCTTTCGGGGTGGAGTCGGGGATTGTAGTAATTGTTAGCCTTTAGCATTCCCACCAAAACCGCAGCTTCGTGCACATCGAGTTTGGCAGGCGCTTTCGAAAAGAAACGTTCGGCGGCTACTTCAATCCCAAAAATGTTTTCAGCAAAGGGAACCGTATTCAGGTACAGGGCCAGAATTTCGTCTTTTGAATAAATCCGCTCCAGGCGGTACGCGATGATGGCCTCACGCAGTTTGTTTACGGGCATCGACATAGGGCCGTAATTTACTCTGGGGAAAAGGTTTTTGGCAATTTGCTGGCTGATGGTACTTCCGCCACCCGAATGATCGTTTCGCAGCAAAACCGACTTTACCAAGACACGCACCAACGCAATTTCGTCGATGCCGCGGTGTTCGTAAAAGCGTGCATCTTCGGTGGCTACCAGTGCATTGATCACATTGGGCGAAATTTCATCAAACGAAGCATAACTACGGTTTTCCACGTAGTAACGTCCCAGTATTTTCCCGTCGGCAGAATATACTTCCGATGCCAGCGGGTTGTTGATAATCTGCAACTGGTCTTTTGAGGGAACAGGCCCAAGCACGCCTAAAAATACGAGGATAAAAAACAAACAAGCCAGTAAGAAGAGGACAATGGCTGTTTTACCAATCCACCTTAGAACAGGATATTTTTTGCCCGATTTTTTTGATCTCCCTTTTGATGCTTTTTGGGGTTTGGCGGTTGACTTATTTCCGGCCGAACTGCTATGTGTATTTTTTTTTGCCACGCGACAAAAATAGTTTTAAATGGATGATTCTATGTATTAAACTCACATTCAAAAATATTTATTATAAACTTTACGATGTTTATTGTATGAAAATAGTATGAAAGATATTTCGTGGTGGATTGAACGGGAGCGAATTCTTAATTATTTGTTACCACAAAAGCCTCGGAATTTCATTTTTGATACAATTAGTTGATCGTGCAGAGAACAGATTCAATATGTTTGTAGCTTTGAATTGCATTTAGCCGGAAAACATGGAAAACAGTTTGAAATTATTGGGTGCAATGCTACTGGTTGCAGTTTATAGTTTCGGAATCAGTTTGGGTTCCGGATCGTATACTGCCAGTGCGTATTTGCCTGGCGATGATGTTCAGAGTGAAATTTACTGGTCGGACGTTTCAAACAAGCTTTCTTTTCATTTTTCCGAATCGGAAAAGCTGATTTCCGATATTCGAACCGGTTCTCCGCTTACCTTCAAAACGTCGTTTGCCCAGTTTCTTGCTTTTGTCCAAACGTCGGGACAGCTGCTGGAAAGCGGGTATACTCAGTATAAAAGAACTTCTGAAAACCTTCTGATACGCTACCGAAAAGCGGATATCATTTTCCCCTTTCATTATTTCTGGTAATCCATAAAAATTCATACGGAAATTTTTTGTGTGTTTTAAGTGCATTGCAACAGGTGGTTGCAGTGTGGTTTATTAATCATTAATGAATATAATTATGGATTCAGGAACTGCTATCGTAGGACTGGTACTGGTCGCGATATCTGTTGTGCCCATTATCATATTAAACAGGAAAAGGGCAAAAAAAGGACAAGGAATGTTACAGTTACTAACAAATGTAGCCAGTGAGCACAACTGTAAAATTTTGGAACACGAGTTTTGCGGTGATTACTGCGTAGGAATGGATAAAACAAATGGCTTTGTTTTTTTCGCAAAAGAAAAAGACGGACCAAACGATGTTAAACATATAAACCTGGCCGGGGTGAAAACCTGCAAAGTCAACAATACGGGCCGGATTGTTACTTACAAGAAACAGAACAACAAAATAATTGAACGCCTGTGCCTGGATTTTTATCCGAAAGAAAAGGATAAGCCTGTCGTGACATGGGAGTTTTACAATGCGGAAGAAAATCCGCAGCTCAACGGAGAGTTACAATCGGTTGAGAAGTGGGAGCATGAAATTAACCGTTATCTGAAAGGATAAAAAGAGAAAAGCACTGTGGAATTCCACAGTGCTTTTCTGCATTTTCTATGTTCTGTAAGCCATTCGGCTGAAATATTTTTACGTGAAAAACACCTTGATAAAATGCCAGGTCATTAACCCGGAAGCAATGAGTTTCAAAAGGGTTCCGAGCAAGAAGCCCATAAAAGAACCAAAACCTGATTTCAAGGCTGAACCGTGATCTTTTCCGGCCGTAAGTTCGCCAATTACCGCACCCAGAAAAGGGCCAATAATTATTCCGAAAGGCGGGAAAAAGAACAATCCGATTACCAGCCCGATAAGGCTGCCCCAGACACCTCTTTTACTGCCGCCAAAGCGCTTGGTTCCCCAAACAGGGATAAGATAGTCGATCACATATACCACTACGGTAACAATTCCCCAAATAACCAGAAAGGTGGTGGAAAACTGGTAACGCGTTGTAAAGTGCAGCATCAGCAAACCAATGTAACTTAATGGTGGGCCCGGAATTACAGGTAAAACACAGCCTGCAATACCGGCTATCATAAACAGAGCTCCAAAAAAAACGAGTAGAAAATCCATGATCTCAATTTAATTGTTCGGGTTTAAAGATAAAGTTTTGATTTCGCTTGCTCGGAAATAATCGGTGAACTCACGATAATTTTCGGTTTTTGCGCAACCACGGAATGCTTGTGAGGATCATCAATAAAACAGATAATCCGATAATCAGTCCGCTTTGGTAAAGCAACTGTTCCTTTTCCTGCAAATAGATCGCATGCTCCCTTATTTGCTGCCAGTAGGTTACCGAAAGAAGCACCAGTGTATTGTTGATGGAGTGCCCGATAATGGCTACCAGGATGTTGTTGGTCCGCAACATCAGCCAACCAAGCAAAAGCCCCAGCACAAAGGTTGCCGGCATTTGCCACGGGTTGAGATGAAACAGCGAAAAAAGCAATGCCGACATAAAAACAGCCACAAAACCATTGTAGTTTCGGCGGAATCCGTTCAGAAGCAAGCCTCTGAAAATCAATTCTTCGACAACGGGGGCAATTACCGATACTTTCATAAACGCTCCCATAAAACCATAGTCGCCTTCAAAAATGCGGTTAAACAGCTCCCAAAACCACGGTGGTGGTGGCAGAAGTTGCTCCACTTTTGCATTTACCACATCCAAAAAATTATGGGCGCCCCAGAGAAATGCAACGATCGGCAGAAAAATAAGCGGGTTGAACAGTTTGAAGGGAAAGATCTGTAAAACCGGGGATTTGGATTTGCGGATTCCGTACAAAAGAATAAACACCACCGAGCCAACGCCCAGTGCAATTTTTTTGATGGGGTTGTACAAGTATTCCGAACCGGTGTAATAATCGATCAAAGCCAGCGGAAAATCAACAATGGTTTGGATAAAGATGTACAGGATCACCAGGTGAATGCCCTGTAATATCGTGGGATAATATTTTTGACGCGCCTCTTCCATAGGTCAACTAAGATACGTATTTCGGAAAAAGAACATTCTTCGACCACCAAAAAATTATGAGTTGCCTCTTGCAGCCAGTTGCATGTTCGCCGTGCGGAAACTAAAATACCGTTGGGCCACGTAACTGTATATAACAACCAGCAAAGTGGTTATGAGTTTTGAAATGGGTGCATACAGTTTGCAGTACTCCACAAAAAACTTCAGAAATACATAATTCAGAAAAATGGAGCCGGCCACTGTAACCAGGTAGCGGAAGAGCTGAATGCGTCCTTTTAACTCGGAGGCGGTAAACGTAACGTACTTTGCCAGCAGGAAGCCCGTTGTAAAAGTGATGGGAAAAACCATCAAAAATGCGGCAATGTGCGCACTGATGGCAACAAAGCCCAGTTCCACCACCTGCATATCGAGAATGTACTGGTAGAAAACAAAGTAAAGGAGAAGATCGAACAGGGTGTTGGCCCCGCCGGTGGCCGCATACCGAAAAATTTCGGGGGGAATAAACTGCAGAAAAGGAAAATAAAACCAGTCGATAATTCTGGTTATGAACTCCCCGATAGACTCAAATAATTTCCTCATGCAATAACGTTGAATAGTGCAGTTTGACTACAAAGAAAAGAAAAGTATTGAAAAAATAAGTTCTTGGAAGAATGAAACTACTGTAAAGCTTAGGCGAAAGAAATGTTCTGAACTTAAAAATCAGGACGCCTGCGCATGCTCTTTTTCTCTGAATGTTGCTTTTTGCTTTCCACGCGTTTAATACGCGAAGCCCGCGTAGGTTTGGTTTTGAATCTTTTTTTTGGCGGAGTAATTGCTTTTTCAACCAGTTCGTAAAACAGTGCAGTAACTTTTGCCCGGTTGCGCAACTGGCTGCGTTCTACTTCGGATGCTAAAATAAGTTCACCTTCCAGGTTGATACGGTTTTTTAGTTTTTTGAAAAGAAGGTTTTTCTCGTCGTCAGAGAATACCTGCGAGTGTTCAACCGAAAAACGAAGCTCAACCCGCGTATTTACTTTGTTAATATTCTAGACAGTTCTATTATATAAAAAACTGCAGTTGTCTGAAAATGATTTTAAATCAAAAATATTGAGATCGACAGGAAGCCTGAGAAATTATATAAATGAGAAAGGACAGGTCTATAATTCGTGTAAAGGACCGGGGCCATTAAATGCTATTGATGACTATCATAATTATCAGCCAAAGCAGATGAGCATCGTGGATTTCGTGCAATTATATATGGAATGATGGGGGAGATGATAATCAAAGACTGAATACACAAACTAGTCCGGTATTCTGTGTCTTATTCTGAACTCAACAGGAGTTAAACCTGTCTTCATCTTAAAAATCCGGGAAAAGTAATGGTCCGACTTAAACCCAAGTTGAAAAGCAATTTCTTTAGCCAGCATATTGGTATTGTTTAATAAATCTTTGGCCTTTTCAACTTTCATTAAAAGGAAAAACTGCAAAGGTGCGTATCCCGTTTGTTTTTTGAAATCGGCTCTGAACTTTGAGTAACTAATACCATGGTTCTTGCAAAATGCCTGAAAGTCAATGTCTTCGTCTATCTTTTCGTGCATAATGTATTTGGCTTTTGAAATAAGAGAATTTACTTGTTTTGACGTTTCAGATCCTTGTTGAATGTTACACAGTTCGGCCAGTAACTGGTGGCAAACGCCAGACGCTGTTCTTTGATAGCCAAACGGCTCTTCTGTAATTAATTGAAAAAGAGATTTTAAAAGATTCAGCACAAGCATATTTGCACATTTTGATATAATAGGATGTTCTTTGTCGACAAATACATTTCCCATAATAATATCAGGAATCTGCCCCGAAAATCCAACCCAGTTTTCTGTCCACCCGGTTTCTTTAAGCGGTTTATAGCGATGCCATTCGTCTGGGAAAACAACAAACCCATCGCCGGCATTAATGTTTTGCTTTCCGGAAAATCGATTCTCAAAAATTCCTTTCCCATGCGTTATTAATACAAAATGATATTCGTTTAATACTCTTCCTTTTTCCCACGAAAACATATGTGTACCGGGATGCCCTGTTGAAGGATAGACCGAATTTTTGGGAATAACGGTATGACCAATGTCGTTGATAATAAAACCCCAATTATGCTCCAACTCCGATGTGGGTAAATATTTTTTAAAAGCAAGATTTTTACTAATGTCAAAAAGTGGTATAGAATTGTCAGAATATGTATTTAAAATCATGGTCATATGGTTTTATTTTGATGCGATAAAATAACAAAAATAAATCAAATCATGTAATGATGAGCTCGATTATCAAAGTTGGACTGGTTGGAGTCGGTCTCAATACTTACTGGCCTCAGTTTGATGGATTATTGGAAAACTTAAAAAGTTATCAGGAAGAAATTAAAAATAAAATAGCCGGATGGGGTTTCGAAGTAGTTGATGCCGGAATGGTTGACAATTCCGTTAAGGCCGGAGAGGCTGCAAGTTTACTGAAATCGCAGGATGTCGAAGTTGTTTTTCTTTATGTTGCTACTTATGCACTTTCATCAACTGTCTTACCTGTGGTACAAAGGCTAAAAAGTCATGTGATTATTCTGAATCTTCAGCCTGTTGCTCAGTTGAATTATAAGGCATTTAATGTTTTGGGCGACCGCGGTAAAATGACTGGGGCATGGCTGGAAAATTGTCAGGCTTGCGCTGTTCCTGAAATTGCTTCTGTATTCAACCGTTCGGATATTCGTTATGACATTGTAACGGGTTATTTACATGATGAAGAAGCGTGGAAAGAAATAAAAGGCTGGACAGAAGCAGCTCGTGTTTTTGCAGCTTTACGAAGTAATCGACTGGGAGTTTTGGGACATTATTACAACGGGATGTTGGATGTATATACAGATATTACCAGACAATCGGCTGTATTTGGAACGCACATTGAATTGCTTGAAATGTGTGAATTAAAAAAATACCGCGATCAAGCCAGTGATGAAAGAGTTAAGGAAAAAATTAAAGAGTTCACTTCTGTTTTCAATGTTTCGGATGAATGTGAAGCTGTCGAAATTGAAAGAGCAGCACGCACTTCAGTGGCTCTTGACAGGTTGGTTGAAACGCATAATCTGGGATCAATGGCTTATTATTATGAGGGCGAGACCGGAAATGAATATGAAGACATTGTAACTTCGGTAATAGCCGGGAATACCTTACTTACAGGGAAGAATATTCCAATTGCAGGCGAATGTGAAGTAAAAAATGCACAGGCCATGAAAATTATGGCGGAGTTTGGAGCGGGAGGTTCTTTCTCTGAATTCTACCTGATAGATTTTAAGGATGACGTGGTTTATTTAGGGCACGACGGACCAGCTCATTATGCCATTGCTGCGAAGCAGGTAAAACTGGTTCCGTTACCCGTTTATCACGGAAAACCCGGTAAAGGACTTTCAATTCAGATGCAGGTAAAAAACGGACCGGTAACTTTGCTTGCAGTGGTGGAAGGGAAAGATGGCATTTTTTTACTTTGTGCGGAAGGAGAAGCAGTAGAAGGACCAACCTTACAAATTGGCAACACCAATAGTCGATATAAATTTTCGATTGGTGCTAAGCAATTTATTAATCTATGGTCGAAACAAGGTCCTGCGCACCACTGTGCAATTGGAGTTGGACACATTGCCGATAAAATTGAAAAGTTGGGACAAATACTCAATATTGATGTTGTGAAAATTTGCTAAGAAATATAGGGTTGATCAACATCTAAAAAGCTAACTTTATAAAAATCAAACAACTAAATCATGGATAAATTCAACTATAAAAGCCTGATAGGACTAGTTTTTCTTGTTATTGTAGGCTGCACTCAGGGTACCGAAGAGAAAGGTAATAACTCGCTGGAGCAGCTGAGAACTGATTTTTCAAATCCTCCTTCGGAATACCGAAGTGCACCTCTTTGGGATTGGAATGAAAAGATTACAGAAGAAGGGATTGATTTTCAGATGAGGGAATTTAAAAAGGCTGGAATTGGGGGTGTATTTGTACACCCTCGTCCGGGATTGATAACCGAATATCTTTCTGATGATTGGTTTCACCTGTTTGATTATACCGTTCAAAAAGGAAAAGAATTGGATATGAAAGTTTGGATCTACGATGAAAACTCTTATCCATCGGGTTTTGCAGGAGGACATGTTCCGGCCGAAATGCCTGATTCTTATAGCCATGGATCAAGTTTGAAAATGTATATTCAGGAAACAATAGATGTCCTTCCTTCAGATGAGGTGGAAGTTGTTTTGAAAAAAAACGGAGATCAGTTTATTGATATTACCAATTCTGTTGATCGCGAAAAGGGGAAATCGGGCAAGTATTACATTTTTGAAAAGGCGTATCCGGGAGAGTCGCCATGGTATGGAGGTTTTAGTTACGTAGATCTTTTATATCCGGGTGTTACAGATAAGTTCATGGAAATTACCATGACAAGAGGATATGAGAAAAATAAAGCTGATTTTGGCATTACACTGCCAGGGATTTTTACCGACGAACCTAACCTGGAAGCAGCCATGGCAAGTGGTTCTGTAATGCGTTGGACACCTGATTTGTGGGAAGTTTTTCAGGAGCGGTTTGGCTATGATTTAAAAGTTAACCTTCCGGCGTTGGCAGAGGAAACCGGAGATTGGTATAAAGTCCGACACGATTATTATGAGCTTATTATGGAATTGTTTATTGACCGTTGGGCAAAACCATGGAGTAAATATTGCGAAGCAAACAATCTCGACTGGACTGGCCATTACTGGGAACACGGCTGGCCCGAACCCACACATGGTTTCGACGAAGCAGCCTTTTACATCTGGCACCAGATGCCGGGAGTTGATATGCTCGGAAACAAACTTGATACGCTTGGTTTAGGGGGCCAGTTTGGTAATGATAGGGCTGTGCGCGAATTACGCAGTGCTGCCAACCAGGCCGGAAGAAAACGAACGCTAAGCGAAACTTACGGTGGCGGTGGCTGGGAAATGGATTTCGAGGAGCAAAAACGTCTTGTAGATTGGCAATGTGTATTGGGTGTAAACTTTGTAAACCAGCATCTTTCTTACTATTCGTTAAATGGGGTGCGAAAGTTTGATTATCCACCTTCATTTTCCTATCATGAACCCTGGTGGGAACACTATAAATTAATGGGGGATTACATTGGTCGCGTAAGTATGGCCATGTCTGCCGGCGAGCAATTAAATAATACCTTGGTTTTACAGCCTACTACAACAGCCAGGATGTATTTTTCTCGTTTAGTGAAAAATAAGGCGATACAAAAAATACGTAATGGATTTAAAAACTTTGTGTATCGTTTGGAACAGCAGCATATTGAATATGATCTTGGCTCTGAATATGTGATAAAGACCCTGGGAAGTATAAATGAGGATAAATTTACAGTGGGCCAACGTAATTATTCGCTGGTGGTTCTTCCAATGGAAATGGAGAATATCGACAGCTCCACACTTATGCTTTTAACGAAATACCTCGAAAACGGTGGAAAAGTACTTTCGTTTCAGTTAAATACGAATAGGGTAGATGGTGCGGTTTCTGGCGAAGTAAAGGAACTGGCAGGAGCGTACCCTGAACAGTGGACTGTTGCAGAGGAGTTGAATGATCCGGCAATATTGGGATTATTAAAATCAAACGATTTCGGGATGAATGACCTGTCGCAAAATGGAATGCTTTATCATCAGCGCAGAATTCTTGATGATGGGGAGTTACTTTTTGTAGTCAATTCTCACAAATCAGAAAAAGCCTTGGCTGATGTTTCAATGCGTGGAAAATACTTAATAAAACTGGACCTGGTATCAGGGAAAGAATTTGTTTATCCTGCGAAACCTGAACATGATAAGATTTCGTTTAAAGTGGAACTCGAACCGGCTGGTAGTGCATTGTTTATAGCCACAAAGAAGAATCCCGGTAAACTTGAAATGTATGTTGTTCCTAAAACAGAAAAGCTGGTTGAAAGCAATGAAATAGTGGCAGTAAAAAGAGAATCAGAAAATGTTCTGATGATCAACTATCTCGATTTAAGAACGAGTAAGTCAGAAAAAAAGGAAGTTTATTTTATGGATGCACTAATTGGCTTGTTTCAGGAGAATGGTGTTGAAATTGGAAATCCATGGCAACATAAAATTCAATACAAAAAGAACTATCTGGAGATGGATTCTTTATTCAGCAATAATTCAGGATTTGAAGCCAGTTATCATTTTAATATCAATAAAAACCTGAGCGCAGAAGCTATGAAATCCATTCGTGCGGTTGTTGAACGGCCCGGTTTATGGGAAGTAAGCATTAACGGACATGATGTTGAGCCGGTTAAAGATGCTTATTGGATTGAAAAAGAATTTTCGCGCTTTGCCATTGGTAAATTCATAAAGCCGGGTAAAAATACAATTTCACTAAAAGCTCCGCGAATGCATATTCTTGCAGAGGTAATGCCCGTTTATCTTCTGGGAGACTTTCTGGTTACTCCCGCAGAAAAAGGGTTTGAAATAAGCGGCGGTACAATTTCTGAACTGGGATCGTGGCAGAAACTTGGTTTGCCGTTCTATTCGCAAAAGGTGGCTTATTCGCAAAAATTTGTCGTAAATAAATCCGAAAGTAAGACTTATAAAGTAAGGTTAAAAAACTGGGAAGGATCAATTTCTGAAGTATGGGTAAATGGAGAACAAGCCGGAACCATTGCTTGGGCACCTGACGAATTGGATGTTTCAGCCTTACTGGCTGATGGCGAAAATGAAATAACAGTAGGTGTAACCGGGAGCCTGAAAAACACCTTTGGCTTTTTCTACCACGACAACAATAGTTGGATACATGGGCCACATTCCTGGAACAGTGCTCCTAAAGGAATACCATCAGCATCTGATTATTTTTTAATGGATTATGGAATGTTTGAACCTTTTGAATTGGTTGAGATTGAATAAGAATCTACTCTCAAAAAAGATTGACTATCAGAAGGCCCTAGAAGGAGCCAAAATTGAAGCCGCTGTTGCTCTTCAATATGTTCCTGTTCTTCTTGGTATTTAGCATGTTATTTTATCCTATGGTCTTCAAAGTCAATTGAGTCAACACAATATGCTTTTGACCAAAAGTGATTGCCCCCCGATATGGTTTTGTGCTCAATTGAGCATAACGCTTGAAAATCCTAAATTGAACTAGTTTCGATTTAATCTGACAATTAAAGGGAAAAACTGAATAAACTAGTTCTTAACGGTTCCGTTTTATTATAGGTTGCAAACTATTGAAGGACAGTTTTTCGGTACTTACAACTATGCCTTAAAACAAAATCGATCCTAAAAAGATGAATCTAAAACTACTAGAATGTTGGAGGCTTGCGTCTTTGTTTTTTTTCTGCCATTTGCTTTTTAGATTCCAGTCGATTTAATCTTGAAGAATTGGTAGGAGTAGTTTTAATACGTTTTTTTGGCGGAGTAAGTGCTTTTTCAACCAGTTCGTAAAACAGTGCAGTAACTTTTGCCCGGTTGCGCAACTGGCTGCGTTCTACTTCGGATGCTAAAATAAGTTCACCTTCCGAATTGATACGGTTTTTTAGTTTTTTGAAAAGAAGGTTTTTCTCGTCGTCAGAGAATACCTGCGAGTGTTCAACCGAAAAACGAAGCTCAACCCGCGTATTTACTTTGTTGACGTTTTGTCCGCCGGGGCCACTGCTGCGGCTGGCCGAAAAGCTACACTCGGCTTCCAGTTGTTTTTTTATTTCTTCTAAGAGCTGCATTTTATCCGTTTCTGCTGATCACTTCCAACTTGGCTGAGTCGGTAATTTCAATGTTTTTACCATCGAGGCGGATGATTTCTTCTTTCTCAAACTCCTTCAGAAATTTAATGGCACTTTCGGGCGAAATAGAGGCGAAATCAGCCAGATCTTGTCGGGTAAGAAAAGAGAAGATGTCCTCTTTCAGAAAATCTTCGTGCGAAAGATAAAGCAGTGCTGAAGCGAGTTTGCCACGCATTTGCTTGTAC
The DNA here is from genome assembly GCF_003576475.1 of Maribellus luteus. Taxonomy (GTDB): domain Bacteria; phylum Bacteroidota; class Bacteroidia; order Bacteroidales; family Prolixibacteraceae; genus Draconibacterium; species Draconibacterium luteum. Next base: position 573,904 of record NZ_QWGR01000001.1, read on the forward strand.
GACACATTTTTGATGATTTCCAGCAGATGGCGTTCGGTTCGGTAATTTTTCGAAGTCACTTCCAGGGCAAACGACGGGTTGTCGAGCAATATCTGTTTCAGGCTTTCTTTTTCGATCATACAAATTTCGGTGTTGGTAATGGCCTGCGTGGAATAGGTATGCACCGGTTCGCCAAAAATGGCAGCAAAAGCCAGAAAGTCGCCCGGTTTGGCCACCCCAATATTGATTTGTTTGTCGAAACCCGTTTGGAGATAGATTTTTACCAGTCCCTGCACCACATTAATCACGTACGGCGCAAAGGCACCCTGTTTGAAAATGTTTTCGCCTTTCAGGTACTGCACCCGTGTTTTGTGCTCGTGCAAGGCGCTGATTTCTTCAAAACGATACGCCGGTTTTCTGTCTGAGTTGTTTGTGCTCATATTTGGTATGCTTAACGCTGCAAACAAAAATATCAAATCTCCCTGTAAAATCAGGACTTTGCGTATAATTCTATCGTATGACAGGAAAAAAGCTGTAAAAGTTCAGTTTGCTTCCTGTTGCCCCACAGCCCGTTTTTCTGGCACGGTATTCAGGTTCAAAATATCTTTGTAACGTAATTAAAAATGAAATGAGACGGGTAGCAATTCCAATCGAAAATAATGTTTTGAGCGAGTACTTCGGCGGATGTAATTATTACGAAATCTTCGAGATCGAAAACGATGACATCCGGAAAACAACCTTCGAAATTCCGGAGGTGGAAGCCGTCAACGAACTGCCCGACTGGCTGGAGAAAAGGGGAATAACCGATGTGATTGCTTACAAGGTAAAAAAAGAGATCATTCGTCTTTTTGCTTCCCGGAAAATCAACCTGTTTGTGGGAGTGCCGCAAGAAGACCCGGCCCGGATTATTGAAGCTTACTTAAACGGAAAGCTGGAATCGGACAAACGAATCATTGAAGAGTTAACGAATTAAGAATAACAATTAATCATTTAAAATAAAACGATATGAAACTATTAAGCACAGGTTTACACGAGATTGAAACAGCAGCAGAATTGGATAAATTCATCAACGAAAACGAGAACGTAATGGTATGCTGTGGCCGGATGGGCCCGATGTGTTTACCGGTTTACGATATAATGGAAGAGCTGGAAGAAGAGCGTGAGAATGTAAAATTTGCTGTAATGGCATTTGATAATCCGGAGGCAGGAGTGATCAGAAGTGCACCTGAATGCCGCGGATTTATGGGACTGCCGTTTACCATGTATTACAAAAACGGGGCAGTTGCGCACGCTACCAGCAGCATTCAAAACATGCAACAGGTGACAGGGATTTTGGATAAGCAATTTGGAGCTTAGTTGATTGGGGGGAAATGACAAGTCGTTCCCGGTATTTCGGGAGCGGCTTTTTTCAAAAAAAACAGAATCAGAGATCATGGATGAAATTTTCGATACCATTATTGTTGGGGCAGGGGCAGCCGGATTAACAGCCGGAATTTATGCTTCGAGAGCCAAACTGTCGACTTTAATACTGAATGAAGGCGCCGTGGGCGGACAGATGGTGCTAACCGAAGAAATTGCCAATTACCCGGGCGTTCCAACAACGAAAGGTTATATGCTGGCCAACAACATGAAAATGCAGGCCAAAAGTTTTGGGTGCAAAATCAAATCGAATGTAAAAATTGCGAAATACGAACTGGAAGGCGATGTAAAAACCATTGAATTGGAAGACGGGCGTATCTTTCAGGGAAGAACAGTGATACTGACTCCCGGAGGAAGACCGCGGTCGCTGCATATCGAAGGCGAAGATCAGTTTAAAGGGAAGGGAATTTCGTACTGTGCCACATGCGACGGTGATTTCTTTACCGGAAAGGAAGTGGTGGTGGTTGGCGGAGGAAACTCGGCATTGGAAGAAGCGGTTGCACTTACCAATTTTGCCACCAAAGTAACCATCGTTCATCAGTTCGATCATTTTCAGGCTTTTCAGCATGCCATCGATGAGGCGAAGAATAATCCAAAAATTGAGTTCATTATGGAGTCTGAACTTCGCGGGTTTTATGGTAACGGTCAGTTGCAAAAAGTGAGTATTGAGCATTTACCTTCGGGGAATCTTTCGGTTTTGAAAACCGACGGTACATTTATTTTTATCGGGTACCAGCCAAATACCGAAGACCTGAATGGTATTGTTCCATTAAACGACCGAAACGAAATTGTGGTAGATTCCGGTATGAAAACAGAGGTGCCGGGCGTTTTTGCTGCCGGAGATTGCATCAACAAGCGTTACCGGCAGGTGACCACCGCTGTTGCCGATGGGACCATTGCTGCACTCAGCGTTTCTGAATACCTGAGGGGATGATATTGACAAAGCATTAATTTTGCATTTTAAAATAAACACTACAGATAAAATAGAAATATGTCGAAACAACAAGTAAAAATAAACTGGTTAGAAAAAATGGCTTTCGAGGCCGAAGTAAACGGGCACAAGTTGATTTTGGATGCGGCCGAAGAAGTGGGTGGCGAAAACCGCGGACCTCGCCCGAAACCACTGCTATTAACCGCTTTGGCCGGATGTACCGGAATGGATGTAGTGTCGATACTGAAAAAAATGAGGGTGGAGCTGGATAACTTCGATGTGATCGTTGAAGGAGACCTTACAGAAGAGCACCCCAAGCAGTTTTATAAAATGAACGTTATATATGAGTTCACAGGAAAAGACCTTTCATTGGAAAAACTGAAAAAAGCCGTTAGTTTGTCGGAAGAAAGATATTGTGGGGTAAGTGCCATGTTTAAAAAGGCCATCGAAATAACCACAGAAATAAGAATTATTGAATCATAAATTATGTCAGTAACACTCATTGTAATTTTAGTAATTGTAGTTGCTTTGGTAGGGATGATCACGTATACCTACTTCAAAATGAAAAATGCGAAACCGGTAAGTAACAGTAAAAACATACTGGTGCTGAACAACAAAAACTTTAAAACAGCCACCAAAAAAGGTGTTTTACTGGTTGATTTCTGGGCAGCTTGGTGTGGACCGTGCAAAATTATCGCTCCCACATTAAATGAAATTGCCGATACGCAAAACGATTTTAGAGTGGCGAAAGTGAATGTAGACCACAACCAGCAGCTGGCACAGCGTTACAACGTACGAAACATTCCGACCATGCTGATTTTTCGTGACGGGAAAGAAGCCGGTCGTATTGTGGGTGTAAAAACAAAACGCGCCATACTAAAAGAAATGGAAGCAGTTCTGGCAAGTTGATACGCAATAAAAACCAAAACCGAAATATTTTAATTTTTCAGAAGGAGGCAATAGCCTCCTTTTTTATGTCTAAAATGTTGGTTTTAAAGAATATTAAAATAAAAATACTTGACTGTCTTAAATATGAGTCGTACCTTGTTTAGGTTTTAAAACTCCTGCAATATTCCCCGAAACGTTTGTAAATAATTCCAGAGTCCAGTCGAAAAGTTTGATGTGTGCAAAAGAAAACAGAAAGATCTTTTGCCGGTATTGAAAGAAAATAAAGCTAACTGGAAAAAACAAAAAGATGGAAAAATTAAAAGTGTGTCTGAGTTCGGGAGAACTATCAGAACTGGATGTGACCAAACTGGATGAATTAAAAAATGGACTGAAAGGCGAGTTGATAACGCCGGCGGATAAGAGTTACAACGAAGTTCGGAAGGTATATAACGGAATGATCGATAAAAAGCCTGGATTTATCGTAAAATGTGCCGATGTTGCCGACGTTATTTATTCGGTAAACTTCGGAAGGGAAAATAACCTGCTAACGGCTGTTCGTGGAGGTGGTCACAATGCCGGCGGGCTTGGCTCTTGTAATGACGGTATGGTGATCGATCTTTCGGGGATCAAGTTTGTGAAGGTAAATACAGCCGATAATACGGTTTTTGTGGGTGGTGGAAATACTTTAAATGAATTGGACCATGCAACCCATCCGTTTGGATTAGCTGTTCCCGGGGGAATTCTTTCGACCACAGGTATTGGAGGCTTAACACTTGGCGGTGGAGTAGGGTATTTGTCGCGTAAATACGGACTAACCATCGACAACTTACTGGAGGCCGATATGGTTTTGGCAGATGGTAGTTTTGTTACCGTAAATAAAAACCAGAATGCTGATCTGTATTGGGCGATCCGCGGAGGTGGCGGAAATTTCGGAGTTGTAACATCCTTTAAATTCCAGGCACATCCGGTAAAAACAATTTACGGAGGACCCACATTCTGGCCCATCGAAAAAACAGAAGAAATTATGGAATGGTACCATGAATTTATTCACAATGCCACGGAAGATTTAAATGGATTTGTGGCCACCTTGGAAATACCCGGTCCGCCGTTTCCTCCAAATCTGCACAATAAAAAACTTTGCGCGGTTGTATGGTGCTATACAGGTGATTTAAAAAATGCCGAGGAAGTTTTCAAGCCTGTCAGAGACAAGAGCCCAATATTTGAATTGGTTGGAGAAATGCCATTTCCCGCTATTCAAAGTTTATTCGACGGATTAATGCCACCGGGTTTGCAATGGTACTGGAAAGCCGACTTTTTTAACGATATTCCAAAGGAAGCTTCGGCTCTTCATAAAAAGTTTGGCTCCGAAATTCCGACTCCTCTCTCGCAAATGCATCTCTATCCTATTAGTGGTGCCGCTGGCCGTGTTGGTAAAAATGATACACCCTGGGTTTATCGCCACGCAAAATATGCCGGTGTATTTGTTGGCATCGATCCGGATCCTGCCAATGCCGGTAAAATAACCCAATGGGCGAAGGATTATTGGGAAGCTCTTCATCCCTATTCTTCAGGGGGAGCATATCTTAATTTTATTATGGATGAAGGCCAGGAGCGTATAAAAGCGAGTTACGGAGAGAATTATGATCGACTGGTCCAGATCAAAAGAAAATATGATCCGGACAACTTCTTTAAAGTCAATCAGAATATTAAACCTTAATTGTACAGTTGGTTGTTGTCAGGATGATTAGCAAGTTGAAAACTTATATTGAGGATAAGGCAATCGCCACCTTGCAAGGCGCTATAGAAATTGAGGATAACCTGAACTTTGTTCTCTATCTCGGGCCATAAAATTACGATACTAAAAAAGGGCTTACGTAACCGTAAACCCTTTTTCTATTCTGGTAATGTTTGCTTATTCAGCCACAACTTCAAATTCGATCTCAATTTTCACTTCTTTGTGCAATTTGATAACCGCTTTGTGGGTACCCACTTCTTTGATGCTGTCTTCAGGAATAGAGATCTGCTTGCGGTCGATCTCAAATCCTTTTTTGCTAAGCGCTTCCGCCAACTGAATAGTGTTAACCGAACCAAAGATCTTTCCAGAGGTACTTGTTTTGGCACCGATGCTGATCTTTTTGGCAACAATCTGCTCAGCTAACTTGGTAGCTTCTTCTTTCAGTTTTGCTTCTTTGTGCGCACGTTGTCTGATGTTCTCAGCCAGAATTTTCTTAGCTGATTCAGTTGCAACGATTGCTTTTTTCTGAGGAATCAGGAAGTTACGACCGTAACCGTCTTTCACGCTTACAACGTCATCTTTGCTTCCTAAACGTTCCACATCTTGTAACAAAATAATTTCCATTTCAAGTCCTCCTTTTTTATTTCAACATGTCGGTTACAAACGGCAGCAATGCAATCTGACGGGCACGTTTAACAGCCTGTCCAACTTTGCGCTGGTATTTCAATGAAGTTCCGGTGATACGACGTGGTAAAATTTTACCTTGCTCGTTCAGGAATTTTTTCAGAAATTCCGGGTCTTTGTAATCAACATATTTGATTCCGTTTTTCTTGAAACGGCAATATTTTTTCTTTTTGATTTCTACTGACGGGGGAGTCAGGTATCTGATTTCACTTTGTGCCATGGTTTAATCCTCCTTTTTTTCTGTTTTTTCTTTCTGAAGTTTTCTTCTCTTCTCGCTGTATGCTACTGCATATTTGTCGAGTCTAACGGTCATGAAACGAATAACGCGCTCATCACGACGGAAATCAGTTTCTAACTTCGTAATAAATACAGGATCGGCTTTAAACTCAAACATGTGATAAAAGCCAGTAGATTTCTTTTGGATTGGGTAAGCCAGTTTTTTCATTCCCCAATCTTCTTCGTGAAGCATCTCACCTCCGTGTTCAGTGATGATGTCCCTGAATTTTTTTACCGCTTCCTTTACCTGTGGCTCAGATAAAACGGGAGTACAAATGAAAACGGTTTCATACTGATTCAACATAATCATCTAATTTTTAAATGTTTAAAAATATTTATCCAATTTTTTGGACGTGCAAAAGTAGAAATAAATTGTTATTTATCAAACACTTTGCGGTTTTTTCGTCGGATAATTACAAACCAACCAACACGTTGCATTTCTCCCTGCCTTTTACCACACATTGTAATATTCAGAAAATGTACCTCTGAATTGACTGTGTGCCTCTGAACTTTTCAATTTAATGGCTGTTTGGTAGAGCGACAAACGTCAGCAAAATCAGAAATACATTGTGGAATGAGACAATTAAGAAAGACCCTTTTGAGTGCCTTCCTGGCTATAATTTCGTTCGTAACTTTTGCCCAAAACGCCGGTTTTGTTGGAGTGGTGAGCGACGAAACCAATAAGCAACCACTTGAATATGCCAATGTGGTGGTATATTCTTCGGCCGATTCGTCCCTGGTTTCAGGGGGCGTAACCAACAGCGCCGGAAATTTCAACATCGGAAAACTAAAGCCGGGGCGCTATTTCCTGCGGGCCCAATTTCTGGGTTATGAAATGAAGGAAACCACGACTTTTGAGTTGAACGACCACCTAAAGGTAAATGTGGGAACCATTGTTTTAAATCCTGCAGGCCGTTTGGTGGAAGAAGTGAATGTAACCGGTGCCCGCATCAACACCATCAGTAAAATCGACAAGCAAACATTTAGCGCCGAACAGTTTGAGTCGGCGCGAGGCGGAAATGCCGTGGACGTACTGAAAAATATGCCTTCGGTGGCAGTAAATGCCGGAGGTGATATTACTGTGAGAGGCTCGGGTGGTTTTTTGCTTTTGCTAAACGGAAAACCGGTTTTAAGCGATGCCCAATCGGTACTGAGCCAGATCCCGGCCAACGCGATCAAAAACATTGAGCTGATTACTTCTCCATCGGCCAAATACGACCCCGATGGGAAAGCCGGAATTATCAATATCAGTACAAAAAATGCCCGGAACAGCGGATCGGGTGTGATTGTGAACGCCAAATACGGTTTGCCGGGCACCACCGATTTTGGAAACAAGCGCGAAGCCAAACGTTTTGGTGGCGACATAACTTACAGCTATCAAAAAGGAAAGTGGGATATTACGCTGGGCGGAAACTACAACCGGAACGACCTGCAAGGCTACCGTGTCGGGGATATGTGGATCAAGAACCCTGAAAACAATACGATCAACTACATGCCGTCGGAAGGGGAAAGAAGTTTTAACCGCTACGATTATGCGGCCAGGGCATCCGTTCGGTACCAGCTGAACGAATCCAATGTTTTGTCGGCCGGTATTTACACCGGAAAACGTTACCAGGAGCGCGATGCCGACATTTTCTATTCGAACTCGCAATGGACACTGGATACCAACGAAAAGATCTACGACGCGCCTTATTACAATGCCAACAAGCAGATTAAACAGGGAACATTTACCCTGGGGAACATCGATTTTACGCATATTTTTGAAGACGAATCGTCGGTAACAGCCTCGGTGCTTTACGAGTACGACGACCTGTATGGAAATACACATAACCGCAACCTTACTGCGCCCGGAGGCACCATCCAGCAATACGTACAGAATCCGTATAAAAAGCCGATTGAAGGATACCGACTGAAACTGGATTATGCCAGGAACATAGGCGGAGGAAAACTGGAGGCCGGTTATCAGTTCAGAAACGATACCCAGGATGGCGTTTTTGATTACAGCATTACGCCGGATGATCCGACGGCTTCTGATGATATGTTTAGCGGAACAGCTTATTCTGAGAATACGATCAACTCGGTGTACAGCCAGTATTCGGCGGGCACTGAAAAGCTGGAGTACATTGTGGGCTTGCGCTACGAATATTCGCGGCGTTCGGTAAAACTGTCGTTCGATAACGATCCGCATGTGCTGAAACTTTCGAATTTCTTCCCAACACTGAATGTTTTGTACAATATTTCTCCCGGTCTGAAACTGAAATCCGGAATTAGCCGGAGGATTCAGCGTTCCACCAATAACCAGTTGAACCCGATTCCGGAGCGCGAACATTCTGAAACACTCGAAATAGGTGATCCGGATTTAAAACCGGAGTTTATAACCCTGGGTGAAGTAGGACTGGTGAAGTCATTTGAAGGCGGAAGTTCTGCCTTTATTACTGCTTACATTCAATCGAGCAAAGATCCTGTGCAGCGCGTAAACAGTGTTTTTAACGATTCAATTCTGAACCGGGTGTATACCAATGTGGAGCGGGGGAGAGCTTATGGTTTTGAGCTCGGGGCCGACCTTCATCCAACGCAATGGTGGTCGCTGTTTGTGGGGGGAAACCTTTTCAAACAAACTTACAAAGGCGATCTGAAAATATTGGGAGAACCTGCCATTGATGTAAATAACTCGAAGTGGGTGTATTCGTTCAATGTGAACACAACGTTCGATCTGGGGGCCAAAACAAGTTTAAATGCCAATGTAAATTACCAGTCGAAACGGCCAACACCGCAGGGAGAAGATTCGCGCTACCTGATTCCCAATTTATCGTTAAAAAGAACCTTTTTCGACAAACGACTGACGGCCACGGTTCAGTGGCAAAACATTGATTTGGGAATGAATAAATCGCATCGTCAGCGTATTTCAACCTGGGGCGAAAATTTCTATACCACCACCAACTATATTTACGAAACCGATTTTGTGGTGCTGAATCTGAGCTACAAACTTAACTGGAAAAACGGAAAAGCAAAACTTCCTTCCAGTGAGTTTGGTGATAAGGAGTTTTAGGAGTCGGAAGCTCGAAGAAATCAGAAGGATCCAATCTATTTAATGAGATTGGATCCTTTTTTTTCGAAGTGCGAAATTCAATGGAAAAGTATCTTCAGACTTCAGACTTCGTGCTTCCTGCTTCTAACTTATTCGTTGTACCAGTTAATCTTCCGGGTAAAGAACATGGTAAGAGCCAGTACCACAAACAAACCAATGCTTCCGACTAAAAGGGCGTAAGTTTCCAATTGCATTAAAACAAAGATAAACCCGAAGGAAAAAGTGAGGATCAGGGTTTGCACAATTGCATTGCCCCAGCTTTTCAGGAATGTGCGGGAGTAGAAAAGCACCAGGGTAATAACAGCTACCGCTGAAATAAGGTAAGCCAGGTTAAACCCGAGTTGCTCGGATATGGAAAGCAGCAGCAGGTAAAAAATCAGCACGGCAAATCCCACTAAAATGTACTGAAAAGGATGCACTTTTTGTTTGGTGATGATCTCGTTTAAAAAGAAGGACAGAAATACAAACAAAATGACCATGATGGCGTATTTGGCCGAACGCGAACTTTTCTGGTAGTGGTCGGCAACGGTAACCAGTTTCACCCCAAAATCGGCATCGGTAACGCGGTATTCATCGTTTTTCCATAGTTGAGGGAAATTCCGGTTAAAGTTCAGGATTTTCCATTCAGCGGTAAAACCATCCTTATCGATGTTGTGGTCGGCCGGCAAAAAACTGCCCACGAACCCCGGATCGTTCCACTGCGATAACATGTTTACTTCGGTGGTTTCTCCCAGCGGCGCAAAGTTCAAAGATTCCGAACCCTTTAAATGAAGGGTGAAATGAAAATTGGCCGGAAAACTTTCAGCGGACAGGGAGGTGAGTGGTAGCGATATTCCGTTATTTCCAATCAGTCGGTTTTCCATTCCCGGAAGAAAGGAAAAAACAGAGTCGTTCCAGCTCAGCTCCACTTTGTCGTTTATCCCGCGCAGGTCGCTGATCGAAACCAGGATTTTTGCCTTCTCCCACAGAACATCGTTTTGCGGAATTTTAAGTGTATTGAAATCAGGTAGTTCAAAGTTTCCTCCCACTTTAATGCCCGACTCGTAAACTACTGCTTCGTAAATGCTTATTTTTCGTTTTTCTGGGGCGATCTCGCTTCCGATTTTGAGCGTTTTTGGCAAAACGTAAGTCTGCCGGATTGTTTCGCTGATTTCCTTTCCATCCACATCAAAACTACGCTCGATGTAAGGAATCATCAAAACCGGTCCGCGGACGGTTTGTGCGAGCGACCATTTTTGCATCACATCCTGTTTGGTAATTTCTGCCGTACCTTGCCGCTCGCCGATCAGTCCCAGGATCATAAATTTGGGAATGAGCAAAGCAATGGTGATGGCGCCGATTATAAACACTTTCAAAGTGATCTGCCAGTTCACCGATTTTTGTTTTTCCTGTAAGAATTCTTTTGCTTCCATGTTGTTTGTATTTTATGAGTTATTCAAAGAACTTTGAAATTCAAAGTGTATGGGTAAAAAAATTAAAGTTGTTTCAGTATTTCTTCCAGTGCCTGCAAATGGCTCTCAAATGCGGCTGCCCCTGAAGGAGTGATTTCATAATTGGTGTTGGGTTTCCGGTTAATAAAGCTTTTGTTCACGGCAATGTAACCGGCACTTTCCAATGCTTTAAGGTGACTTGCCAGGTTGCCATCGGTTACTTCCAGTACTTCTTTTAGCTGGTTAAAAGAAGCCCGTGAATTGACCGACAGTACCGACATAATTCCCAGCCGGATTTTGTTGTCAAAAGCTTTGTTTAAATTTTGAAAACTGGTTTTCACGGTTTAGTTTTTTGATGAATGTTCGTACCTGAAATACATCAGTGTCCCGTAAATAATGTGCATCAGTCCAAATCCAAGTGCCCAGAAAAGCAAGCCCCAGGCGGGAATCAAAGCTGCCAGTATTCCCAGCGATACCTGGAAAATGCCAAGGTAAAAAATCTCCTGTCGGGTGAATTTAGCGGCATTTACAAGTGCGAGTCCATAGAAAATCAAGCAGCCCGGAGCAACGATTTCAGACACCCCGTTGAAAATGAAGATGAGTATCAATAAACCTCCACTTATCAGCGGAATAGCGAGGTTGATCAACATTAAGCGCGATCCCGGATTCCATATTTTTTTTCCGGCCTTACTGGCTCTTTTGTAGGTGAGTAATACAACAGTAATAAGTGAAACCACCAGCACCGTTACGGCAATAAAAAGCATTAACGAGATAACTTCTGTTGAACCACGGTATTCCATTGTTTGGGGAGCGGTCATTTTCAGGTAGAAAATGATGGCTCCGGCCAGTGCATAAATCCCGATCAATATTCCCGATAAACCGCTGAGTGATAAGAAACGGCTCGAATCTTCCATCATTTTGCGGATTTCCTTAATCTCGGCGAGGTAATTTTCTGTGGTTTTCATGTTGTTAAAAGTACTTTGAATTTCAAAGTAAGTAAATAGGAATCGAATTTCAAAGCAGATCAGCGGAAATTTTTATTGAAAAAGAAAAGCTTAAATCAAAAACTGAAACAGATCCGGATTGTCATTCAGGTATTCGTACACAAAACCGTTTTCTTCCATGCGCTGGATAAGGCCGTTCAGGTCTTCCTTTTTCTGTAGTTCGATCCCGATCATGGCCGGGCCTTTTTCGCGGTTGGTTTTCTTCGAATATTCAAAATGGGTAATATCGTCGTTGGGGCCGAGTACCACGTCTACAAAGGTTTTTAAGGCTCCGGCGCGCTGCGGAAAGCGTACAATAAAATAATGTTTAAGGCCTTCGTACAAAAGCGAGCGCTCCTTGATCTCTTCTGTTCGGGTGATGTCGTTATTACTGCCGCTGACGATGCAAACCACGTTTTTACCTTTTATTTCATCCCTGAAATAGTCGAGTGCTGCAATGGAAAGTGCACCGGCAGGCTCAATCACAATGGCATCGCGGTTGTACAGCTCCAGGATTTTAGTACAGATTTTCCCTTCCGGAACCGGCTGAACTTTATCAAGCAGTTCTTTGCAAATGTCGAATGTGAGGTTCCCCACGCGTTGTACTGCCGCACCATCCACAAACTTGTCGATTTTTTCGAGCGTCACCACTTGTCCGGCATCGAGCGATTTTTGCATCGAAGGCGCTCCGGCAGGCTCCACTCCAATGATTTTCGTGTTCGGGCTTATTTGTTTGAAATAAGCGCCAACACCGGCAGCCAGTCCGCCGCCGCCAATGGGTATAAAAACAAAGTCGATATCTTCTTTGGTATCCTGAAGAATCTCAAGCGCAACCGTTCCCTGGCCTTCAATAATCTCGCGATCGTCAAACGGGTGGATAAAAGCCATTCCTGTTTTCTGGCAGTCGGCCAGTGCAAGGTTGTGTGCGTCGTCGTAAGTGTCACCAATCAGGATCACTTCCACATTTTCTTTTCCAAACATTTGCACCTGCCGCACTTTTTGTTTGGGAGTTGTGGCGGGCATGTAAATTTTTCCTTTGATACCTAATTTGCTGCACGAATAGGCCACGCCCTGCGCGTGGTTTCCGGCGCTTGCGCATACCACGCCTTTTTTGCGCTCTTCGGCCGACAACTTGGCAATTTTGTTGTACGCACCCCTGATTTTGTAGGAACGCACCTGTTGCAAATCTTCGCGTTTCAGGTAAATACTTGCCTGAAACTCTTCCGAAAGATTTAGATTAAGCTGAAGCGGTGTTTGAAGGATGATATCGTTGATGCGGCGTTTGGCGCGGGTTATGCTTTGTATCTGTGGAAAATATTTATCGGATGCCATTTTATCTTTTTTGCAAAGATAACCATCAATTGTTAATGGTTAGTTCAACCGAACCCGATGAATGATAATTTGATAAACTACGTTATTGGAGATTATTGGTAAGTTATAGACCTAATCGTGTCTTATTTTTTTACTTTTTCGAGTTGTTGCCGCCCCAGCACAGTGGCAACAGAAACAAATATGATCCATACCGAAATGCCATCGATAAAAAAGATTTCGGCGATACCATTCAATCCGTTGCTTACTAGCAAGTAAGCCATTATCAGAATTACCAGCCCCAGGATGCATATTCCTGTTATGCCGATAAATGGCAATTTTTTTAGTATGGCTACCTGAAATGTTATTATGAGTGTTGGGACCGACAAAAACACAACCACTGCGAGTATATTGTGTAAAAATCGCTGCAACGAAGGGGCTAAACTATGCCAACTGTATGGTTGTATGTTATGTGGAACAAAGGCAAGAAGTGCGAGGGAAGCAAACGTATAAGTAATGATGCGCATTAGGCGCGCGTGTTTGCCAAGGTTGTAGTATTTTGTAAGTAGCCAGAAAAATGTATAAAGAAGGATTGCCATGGTAAAAAGCAGTAGCGTGTACCCCCTTTCAAATTCTTTCCCGTATAAACTTTTGTTGCTTAAAAAACTGAGTGTTTGTTCGCTAATGTTGATGTCTACATGTTGCAACGATTTTTTTACCGCATCGGGCAAAAGGCCAACGGTAATATAACCAATCAACAGTATTCCGAATTTTGTCCAGTTCATATTAAATCCGATTTTCTATCCGGTTTTATTCTTGGCAAATTAATTATTCCGAAACTCTTAAACCTTGCTTTGCCGTAAAACTCATATAACTCAAACAAACTGTAGCACAACCCTAAAATTAAAAGGATTGATCAGACTTAAAAGAAAAATTCCGGGATTTTTTAGCCTCAGTATGATTTCTGTGGCCAAAAAGTCCCGGAATAATCTCTATTCTGGCTAATTGCTAATAAACAACCGATTCGGGGCGGTCTTCCGCTTTGCTGCCAAAATCTTTGTTCGGTGTATTACCCATGGTAAAAACCAGCTCGCCACCGGCTTGCAGTTGCTTGTGGGTAATGTATGTTTTTGTATACGGTTCTCCGTTCAGGCTAACCGATTGAATATACAGGTTTTCCTTGCTGTTGTTTTGGGTTGACAGGGTGAAGGTTTTTCCTTCAGGGAAAGAAAGTTCTACCGTGTCGAACAGCGGACTGCCAAAAACATAAGCTCCGTTGGCCGGGTTAACCGGGTAGAAACCAATGGATGAAAGCACGTACCAGGCCGACATCTGGCCACAGTCTTCGTTTCCGCACAAGCCGTCGGGTTGGTCGGTGTACATAGTGGTGCAGATTTCGCGTACTTTTTCGGCGGTTTTCCACTGTGCGCCGGCGTAAGTATACAGGTAAGTGGTGTGGTGACTGGGTTCGTTGCCATGTGCATACTGGCCAATCAAGCCCGAAATATCGTTGGATGCACCTTCAACCTGTTCCGAAGAAATGCTGAACAAGCTATCGAGTTTGGCGAGGAAGGCTTCCTCACCACCTTGCAGTTGAATCAGTCCTTCCGGGTTTTGGGGTACCAGCCAGGTATATTGCCAGCTGTTGCCTTCGCAAAAATCGTCGCTGCGGTGCTGCGAAGAAATAGGATCGAAGGGTGTACGCCAGTTGCCGTCGGATAATTTTCCGCGCATAAATTTACTGGCCGGGTCAAAATAATTCCGGTAATATTCAGCACGTTTCGAGAACAGTTCGTAATCTTCCGTTTTGCCCATCGCTTTGGCCATGGCAGCAATGCACCAGTCGTCGATGGCGTATTCCAGTCCCATGGCAACCGATTCAACCATTTTATCGGCCGGAATGTAGCCCAGTTCTTTTACGTAATCCAGGCCGCGTTCATCCAAAAGGGCCGAAGTTTTCATGGCATGAAAAGCTTTTTCTGCATCAAATCCGCGGAATCCTTTCAAATAGGCATCGGCAATCACCGGAACCGAATGGTAACCTACCATGGTGTTGGTTTCATTTCCCCACAGGTGCCACACCGGAAGCTTGCCTTGCTGCTCGAAAGCCGCAAGCAGCGAGTTCACAAAGTCATCCACACGTTCGGGTTGAAAAATAGTGAAAAGCGGGTGGGCCGCACGGTAGGTATCCCACAGCGAGAATGTGGTATAGTTTTTAAATCCCGGGTTGGTATAAACTTCTTTGTCGGTGCCCCTGTAATCGCCGTTGGTATCGTCGAAAAGAGAAGGTGCGATCATGGTGTGGTAAAGCGATGTGTAAAAAGTCTTTTTATCGGCGATACTGGCTGTTTCAATCTTGATCTTGCCCAATTCCGCGTTCCATTTTTCGGTAGCAGCTTTTTGCGTATTTTCAAAATTCCAGTCGTTGAGTTCGGCTACCAGGTTGCCTTTGGCATTTTCAGTGCTTACGGGCGAAATGGCTGTTTTTACCATTAAAACGCCATTGCCTTCAAACTCAACAAGAGCCGTTATCTGGCCTTTTTCCGAATCAGACCTTACCACTTCAAAGTTTGCAATGGGTTTCGAGAATTCAGTATGAAAAAACACCCGCTGATCAGCAGCCCAGCCTTTTGAAAATCTTAGTCCGGCAATGCTTTGGTCGCCCGTTTGTTTTAGTTCACCTTTTTGAATGGCATCCCAGCCGGTTCCGTATTTCAGGTCGATCAGTACTTTTGAATTGCCTTCTCCCTTGAAATCGTATTTATGAAAACCAACGCGCTCGGTGGCTGTTAATTCTGCTTTTACCTTGTAGCGGTCGATGTCGATGGAATAATAACCCGGCTTGACGCTTTCGTTGGCGTGTGTATATTTTGCCTGCCAGTCGTACGGGTTTTCACCGTCGAAATTGGGTGTGTAATCGCCCGAAAGCGGCATAAAAAGCACATCGCCCAAATCGCCGATACCGGTTCCGCTCAGCTGAGTGTGTGCAAAGCCAATGATTAGCGAGTCGGAATAGTGGTAGCCCGAACACCAGTCCCAGCCTTGTGTGGGGTTATTGGGACCCAGTTGCACCGCTCCAAAGGGAACGCTGGCCCCAACAAACACGTGGCCGTGGTAATCACTTCCGATCATCGGATCGACAAAAGTTGTAAAATCGGTTGGCTCTTCCTGCTGCATTGTTTTTTCGCTGTTACACGCGCTTAAAAACAAGAGGGCGAGAGCAATTGCTAAATTGAAAAATAGTCTCATAACATGTAAATTATTAAGTTATTGTTGGTTGCATTAATGTATAACCTCCAGGATGCCGCCTTTCACCAGCTCGGCGTGGTTTAAAAAGAACGATTTTTGTGACTTTTCGTTCCATTTTATGCTTTTTATTTTTGATTCCGGATTTCCGCTTTGACGGATAATAATTTCTTTGCCCGGATAGAAGTTTTGATCCAGCTTTATTTTTACCTCTTCAAAAACGGGGGAGGAAAGGGCGTAATTCATATCGCCCGGAATAACCGGGTAAATTCCCAGCATGGCATATACCACCCAGGCCGACATGGTTCCGGTGTCGTCGTTTCCGGGAAGCCCGCCGGGAGCGTTTTTGAAATAGGTGGCGATCAGGCGGCGAACTTCTTTTTGTGTACGCCATTCTTCGCCTTTCACATAGTTAAAAAGCCAGGGATAGTGGATGTCCGGTTCATTGGTCATGTCAAAATTTCCTTCGTCAAAGGTGGCTTGCAGTTTCTTTACAAAGTTTTTCTTTCCACCGTTGAGTTCAATCATTCCTTTTACATCGTGCTGGGCGCAAAAGTTGTATTGATAGGCATTTCCTTCGTGAAAGCCCGGGCTTGGCTCAAAGTTTTCGCCTTGTTT
The DNA here is from genome assembly GCF_003576475.1 of Maribellus luteus. Taxonomy (GTDB): domain Bacteria; phylum Bacteroidota; class Bacteroidia; order Bacteroidales; family Prolixibacteraceae; genus Draconibacterium; species Draconibacterium luteum. Next base: position 590,489 of record NZ_QWGR01000001.1, read on the forward strand.
CGGGTCGAAATCAGGCAGGAAATCGCCGTTCTCCAGCTTGGGGCGTACAATCCCAAATTCAGGATCGTAATAATTTTTCCAGCTTTTTGATTGATTCAGAAAACGTTCGTAATCGGCTGTTTTTCCCAGGTCTTTTGCGAGCTGTGCCAGGTTCCAGTCGGCGATGTAATATTCCAGCGCGTGCGAAACCGAGTTGTCGTATTGTGCTTTTATCGGTACATAGCCCAGCGAAATGTAGTCGTCGATATCGGGCCGTATTTTATTGTCTTTCCCGGGAGTGGTGGCCGATTTATACATTCCTTCGTACGCTTTCGCCACATCAAAATTCCGGATGCCGCGAAACCAGGTATCCACAATCACCGGAATCACCGGGTCGCCTTCCATTACGTGGGTTTCGGTACTGTTTAGTTCCCAACGGGGCAGCCAGCCACTTTCGTCGTACATCTCGATCAGTGAATTAACCATGTTCAGCTGCTGTTCCGGAAAGGCCAGGCTAAAAAACGGATGCAGGTTGCGGTAGGTATCCCACAACGAAAACACCGTGTAGCGTTCGCCGTTTTCACGTTGTTTTATTTCGAACGATTCCATGGCCGGATACTGGCCGTTTACATCGCTCAGAATATTCGGATGAATTTGCATGTGGTACAAAGCCGTGTAAAAAACTGTCTTCTGATCGTCGGTTCCACCTTTTACCGTAATGGTTGAAAGCGCTTTGTTCCATTTCTCTTCTGCTTGTTTCCGGGTGGTTTCAAAATCGAACCGATTGGATTCCGCATTTAGGTTTTGCCGGGCATTGTCGATGCTGACATACGAAACGCCTACTTCCACCAAAATCTGTTCGTTTTCTTTTGTATTGAAAGTAAACCAGGCACCAATGCTGTCGCCGGTCATTTCTGCCCGGTAGTTTTTGTAGTATTTAAATTTGTTGCTTGTTGCCGACCACGACGCTTCTGCGTCCATTTTTGGCATTTTTTTCCAGGCACCCAACTCTTCAGCAGCCTTGCTGAAACGCGCCACAAAATAAACCGGACGTTCGGTTCCGTCGTTGTAGCAGAAAGTACCGGTCATGCGCGAACCTTCCACTTCCCGATCGTTCACAATCCGCAACGAAGCACCGCTTTCGTTGGTAAGCCCGTTTCCGAGGTCGATCAAAATGTTGGATTGACCGGCCGGAAAGGTAAAACGACTGATCCCGCTTCGCTCGGTGGCAGATACTTCTGTTAAAATACTGTACTTGTTCAGAAAAGTAGAGTAGTAGCCGGGATGTGCAACTTGTTCGCTCATTTCGGAACCATATTCCCGAAAATCGGCATTCAGTTTTCCGGTAGTTGGCATAAGCAGAATCACGCCCAGTTCGGGGCAGCCCACGCCGCTCAGGTTTACATGCGAGTAGCCGGTAAAATACTTGTTGTCCCAGGAATAAGGCGTCGACCACCAGCCTGCGTCCTTGTCGTGCTTGTTGAGTTCTGAGTTTCCGGCAACGTTAAAGGGGACCACCGAAACCATTCCGCGCGGAACAATTGCTCCCGGATTGGTGGTGCCGTAATTGGTACTGCCGATAAAGGGATTTACCCATTCGCCAGGTTCCTGTGCCGTACAAACAGAGGCCGAAAATACGGTCAATAGCAGGTATAGGAACTTGATTTTTAGAGGATGCGGCATTTTTTATATTGTTAAAAGTTTTTAAAAAAATTTACAAAGGGTAAATATATATCATTAATTTTAGGTCACTCAATATGAACTAAAACTTTTTACTATGATCCGTTATTTTTTCCCTTTTCTGGTGTTTGGGATTTTGTTCGGATGTGGTTCAGGAAACCAGGTTTCCAACACTCCTGAAAGCCCAAAGTTGCATATCATGGCTTATTACTTTCCGCGCGAAGAGTTTGATGTAAATCAACTTCAACTGGAGAAACTGACTCATTTAATTTTTAGTTTCAGCTACGTTATTGATGGTGAAATGGCATTTAAAAACGAATTGTCAGACATTCGTTTGAAACAATTGGTGGCAGAGAAAGAAAAATATCCAAACCTGAAGGTGATGGTTGCCTGCGGAGGTTGGGGGGCCGATGGTTTTTCGGATGCAGCTTTTACCGACGAAAGCCGCACGAAATTTATTCAAAGTACGGTTGAGTTTGTAGAGAAATACCACTTGGATGGAATTGATATGGACTGGGAATACCCGACCATTCCGGCCGAAGGGACCAAAGCACGCCCGGAAGACAAGCAGAATTTTACAAAGTTGATCCGGGGGCTCAGGGAAGCACTTGACAAAATAGACCGGCCTCAAATACTGACTTTTGCAGCGGCTGGCTGGAGGAATTATTTTGATTACGTCGAGTTGAGTGAGGTTATGAAACACGTTGACCACATTAACCTGATGACGTATGACCAGGCAGGTGGCGGAAATAAATTTACGCAACATCACACAGCATTGGGACGTGTCACATTAAATGACTTGGCAGGGACGCCATTGGGCGAGGAAATGAAAAGTCGCACATCGGAAGAAGGGGAGGAGCCTGCTTTGTGGGAACCTCAATCGGCAGAAGGGATTGTTGATTTTTACCTGGAACAGGGAGTGGATCCAACGAAAATAGTGATCGGTGCTGCATTTTATGGCAAAGGCTGGAAAGGCGTGTCTCCGCAAAACAACGGATTGTACCAACCCAACAAAGGCCCGGTTCGGGGAGGAAATTACCGGCGACTTCAGGAGGAATTTATTGATCAGAACGGTTTTGAAAGACATTGGGATCCGCTCGCAAAGGCTCCGTTTCTTTATAGCCCAAGCGACAGTATTTTTATCACTTACGACGATCCGCAGTCGGTAGGTCTTAAAACTCAATTTGCTTTGGACAAAAAGCTGGGAGGTATTATGTTTTGGGAGTTAGGCGGCGATACAAATCAACCCGGTGGTTTGCTGGATGCCATTTTTGAGACGGCGGTTTCGGAATGAATTGGGTAGATGGCACTCAGTGTCTTTAGCTGAATTAGCCTTGAGTTAATTGGATATTTTAAAGGTAAAACTGAATAAATTTAGTTGGTCATCACTACTAACTCTGCATAATCTTTTTTGGGGCGTAAATCTTTTTTGAAGATCGGCAGGGAAAACCATTTAAGATGGTCATTCCGTCAAATAATTTAAGCGAATATTGCTTCATCATCTGATTTTCTGGTTTGATGATTAATTTCAGATGGCAGATGCACAACGGAAAGGACTTTTCAATAGTTTTGCGCAGTTTTTTTCAGATGAATTATGAAAGCACTTTTGACTGTCGGATTACTGATCCTTTCCAATACATTTATGACGATTGCCTGGTACGGGCATTTGAAATTTGCTGAAATGAAATGGTTCAGCAAATTGGGGATTGTGTCCATCGTCTTGATCAGCTGGGGAATTGCACTTTTTGAATATTTCTTCCAAGTGCCGGCTAACCGCATTGGTTTTAAGGATCATGGCGGCCCGTTTTCACTCATCGAGCTAAAAGTATTGCAGGAAGTGATAACGCTGGTGGTATTTTCCATTTTTACGCTCTTGCTTTTCCGTACCGAAACATTTCGCTGGAACCATTTAATTGGGTTTGGATTTTTGATTCTGGCCGTTTATTTCATTTTTAAGAAATAGGAATGTAATTGTAAGTGACTTTCGTTTAACGTTCAGGAAAGATTCTTTAACTGTATTTCAATATTCTTTTGTACTTCGCACTAAGTGTACGCTACTATTTTAATTCGGACAAAAAAATCGTTTACTTTGCAGCAAATTATTGGACAATGAGCAAGAAAAGGGTAAATGTGGTGACGATGGGGTGTTCGAAAAACCTGGTGGATTCCGAGGTTTTGCTGAACCAGCTGGAGAAGGGAAAGTTTGAAGTGGTGCACGACTCCAACGAAACCGGTTTTGACGCGGTTTTCATTAATACCTGTGGTTTTATTCAGGATGCGAAGGAAGAGTCTATCAATATGATTCTTGATTACGCCGAAGCCAAGAAACGGGGCGAGATCAGCAAACTGTATGTAATGGGGTGTCTTTCTGAACGCTATCAGCACGATTTGGAGGCAGAACTTCCGGAAGTAGACCGATACTTTGGCAAGTTCGATATGAAAGCCATGGTGGAAGAACTGAAAGTGGCTTACCATCCGGAATACATTTACGAACGTAAACTTACCACTCCCTCGCATTTTGCGTATCTGAAGATTTCGGAAGGTTGCAACCGCTCGTGTTCTTTTTGTGCCATTCCTAAAATGACGGGACGTCATAAATCGCGTACGATCGAAAGCCTGGTAATGGAAGCCAAATACCTCGCTAAACGGGGGGTGAAAGAGGTGCTTCTGATTGCGCAGGATCTTTCGTACTACGGAATAGATATTTACGGAAAAAACCGCTTGGCCGAGTTAATCGAGGAAATCTCGAAAGTGGATGGCATTGAGTGGATCAGGCTGCATTATTTGTACCCAACCAAATTCCCAATGGATATTTTACCCGTGATGCGCGAGAATCCAAAGGTATGTAAGTACCTCGATATGCCTTTGCAGCATATTGCCAACCCGGTTCTGAAAAATATGCTTCGGCATGTTTCACGGGAAGAAACCGAGGCGTTACTGGCCAAAATCAGGGAAGAAGTGCCGGAAGTGGTGATTCGTACCACCATGTTGGTGGGATTTCCCGGAGAATCGGAAGATGATTTCGAGGAATTGAAAGCGTTTATTGAAGAGCAGAAGTTTGGACGTTTGGGCGTTTTTGCTTATTCAAAAGAAGACGGAACTTACGCTGCGGAAAAATATAAAGACTCACTGGACGACGAAACCAAGCAGGAGCGTGCCGACGAGATCATGGAAATTCAACAATACATTTCGGCGGAATTGAACCGTGAGCGTGTTGGGAAGGAATTCAAAGTGATTGTGGATCGCGAAGAAGGGGAGTTCTTTGTTGGCAGAACCGAGTATGATTCACCCGAAGTGGATGGCGAAGTGCTGATAACATCTGACCGGAAACTCAGTAAAGGAGAGTTTGTACAGGTGCGGGCCACAGGTGCTGAAGATTATGATTTGTACGCAGAGTTGATCTAGCGAAATAATTTCCTGATATTGAGTACTTAGTGCCGCCAAAAATGTCGCAAAGACCGTAAGCTTTATGTAAGTCGCTTGCGATCTTTGCGATTTTTTATTGTTTACAAACTCCTGAGAACTTCTCTTTGTCGTCTGTTAGGCGGAGTGGTATTTAAAAGAAAAATCCCAGGCTAAGCACAGCCATTTTGTTGTTCAGATCCGTTTCGTTTTTGTAAACATTCAGAAAGCCCATGTCGTAATTGAGGCCTAGCTGTAACGAATTGCTGGTGAATACCGGAAATTCAAAACCAATTTCGAGTGAAAGTCCCAGATCAAAATCTTTGGTGTTGTCTTTCAGGTCAAAGTTGGCGCCATCTTTCTTTCCATCAGCGTCGATCAGGTAGCTTACATAAGGACCGGCCGCAAAATAAATTCGTTGTCCGTTTTTGAACCCGGCTTTTTCTCCTGCAGAAAATTCGGCTCGCACCGGTAAATGCAGGTAATGCAGTTTTTCTGTCAGGTCCAGATTTGCTTCATCTATTTTGCGTCCTTTTTGTGCGTACTCCAGGCCCGATTGTATCGCAAATCCATCACTTAACCGGTACTTGGTATTAAATCCCAAACTGTAGCCCAGCATGATGTTGTTGTTGTCGGCCAGCTGAAGTAATTCTGATTGACAGGTACCGCCAATCCCGGCTTTTATTCCATACTGAAATTGTGCTAGGCTGGTGTTGATATTTAAAAGGCTTAATGCTATGACCAGCCCCAAAATCACCGGGTATTTTTTACCATTACGTGATCTGTTTGTAAGGGAGATGATCTGTTTTTCTGTTTTTCTTTTCATGATAATTGTTTTAATGTTTCTGAAATATTTGTTTGTTTCGACTATATATCTAAAATATTCGAACATCGAGCCAAAAAAAATTAGGTGCAGATACCGTAGAACAACATATTTACGACGTCGTTGATTTTTTGGTCAAACTCGGTTTCTGTTTCGGCATTTTTTAGCAAGGGCATTTCGAAACCGATCATAGCAGTTAAAACTGCATTGCTCATAAATTGAACATCTACCGGTTTAAACTCTTTCTGTTCTATTCCTGAACGAAGGATGCTTCCCAGCATTTCCAATTCCCATTCCCGGTGCCGGTCTCTGATTTTTTCGATAAAAGAGAAGGTATTCAGAAAGTTGTCCGTCAGGGCTTTGTACAGATTTCCGCGTTGCACGAAGCGTCGCATTCTGATCAGAATGTATTTTCTCAACTTTTCAACCGAATGATCCGTCTTATTTAGTGCCTGGTAAATTTCCCGTTTCAAATGTTCGGCTTCGTGGCCCACAACTGCCTCAAACACCTCTTCTTTGTTTTTGAAATAATAATAAAGCGAACTTTTCCCTTTCCCGGCGGCATAGGCAATGTCGTCCATGGTTGTTTTCTTAAAGCCATATTTGTCGAAGGTCAAAGCTGCTGCCTCAATTATTTGTTGTTTCGATTTGTTGTTTGTCATTTTCGACGATTTTGGTTTAAAAGTACAAATTATTTGTTTTGACTCTTCTTATTGCAGATGGATAAGTCGTAAATGAAAATGAATTAACATTAAGTTCAGGTAGCTTTTGTGCGTAACCTCGGTTGACAAGTCTTTATAACAAAGCGTTTTGTCTAAAAATCTATTATCCATTCACAAGAATAAGATCAGTATGAGAGCGGCATTGCGGAGATGTGCTGGGCTTCGATCTGCATTTTCTTAGCTAATTTTTCATCCCGATTAAACCTTTTCAAATGACATTCGTCAAAGCACTCAGTAATAACGATTACTGTTGGTCTTTAAACGATAATCAAGAGTTAAACATGAGGGTTAATACTATCGTAAGAAGTAGTTAAAAGCTCTTGTAAATTCTGCCGGTTATTCGGAATTTATAAAAACAAACAATTTTGATCACATGAAGAAATTAGGTTTATTATTGCTGTCGGTAATTGTATTTGCCGCGGTAACCATGGCCCAGGATAGAGGACCAAGAAATTTCGATCCGAAAGAAATGGCCAAGCGTCAAACAGACGAATTGACAAAAGCGTTGGATCTGAACAAGGATCAGGCTGCAAAAGTACTGGAGTTGAATACCAAAGTAGGCGAGAAAATGTCGTCGATGCGCGAGGAGATGAGAGATGGCGGCGGTGACCGCGAAGCCATGCGCGAGAAAATGACGAAAATACGTGAAGAGCAGAAAGTTGAGATGAAGAAAATTCTGACCGAAGCTCAGTACAAGAAATACGAAAAATACTTAGAGGAACGTCGTGCCCAAAGAGGCCAGGGAAGGCCCGGCGGACAACGTTAACGTTTCATACGGTTTAGTTTAATTAGGTAGAAAAGGGCCTGCAGATGTTGCAGGCCCTTCTTATTTGTATTCTTGCGAAGTTTCTTCTTAGAACGAACGTTGCAGTCCTACCATTTTAATGGCTGTAACGGCAGCTTCGTCACCTTTGTTGCCATGTTTGCCACCGGCTCTGTCTAAAGCCTGTTGCTCGTCGTTGGTCGTCAGTACTCCAAATATGAAAGGCTTATTGTATTTCAGGTTCAGGTCTTTTGTACCTTGGGTAACACCTTCGCAGATGTAGTCGAAATGACGGGTTTCTCCCTGAATTACGCAGCCCAACAGAATAACCGCATCTACATTGGCCATTTCGGCAAAAAACTGGCCTCCCAGCGGAAGTTCAAATGTTCCGGGAACGTATTTAACCGTGATGTTTTCTTCTGCTGCGCCGTGTTTTTTTAGGGTGTCGATCGCTCCCCCGGCCAGTGCCGAAGTTATTTCCCAGTTCCACTCTGCTACAACAATTCCGAAACTCATGTTTTCGGCTGATGGAACCGAATTAATATCGTAAGCTGATAAATCTTTTGTTGCCATAACTATTTTAAATAAAAAACCCCTCCGAAGAGGGGTTGAATTATCAATTTTCCGGTACTTAGTTCATTTTTATTTTTACCCGGGCAATGTAACGATCGGCATTGGTTGCTTCTGCCGAAGTTGGGAATTGCTTTTTAATATCCTGGTAAAGTGCGAGCGCTTGTTCCAGTTCGTCTGAAGATTCCAGCAATTTTGCAGCTTTCATCATGTAAACCGGCGTTGTCAGCTCATTTTTCGATTCGCTGTACGCTTTTTTGTATTGTTTCAAAGCTTTGTCGCTGTCTCCCAATTCAAGGTAGGCATCGCCTTTGGCGCCTTCTGCAACCGGGGCCAAAAGAAGATCGTCAGATTTGAAATCGTTCAGGTAATCCAAAGCTTCTTCGTACTGTCCCAAATGCAAATAGGAAATTCCGGTATAGTATTTGGCACGGTTGGCGGCTTTGGTAATGCCATAATCGTCGATGATATCAAGGAAGCCCAAGTAGTTTCCGTCTCCGTTGATGGCCAGGTTGAACGAATCTTTTTCGAAATAGTTTTCGGCCATAAACATTTGCGAGTTGGCTTCTCTTTCCTGTGGTTGAACATAAAACTTTTTAAATCCAAGGAAAACAGCAACTACCAAGATAAGACCAGTAACAACGTAACTGATGATTTTTTGATTATCCTCAATAAACTGTTCGGTTTTTGTTAACGCGCTTTCAAGTTCTTGTAAATTATCGACTTGTTCAGTTTTTTTCTTAGCCATCTTTTTCTATTTCAAAATTGTGGGGCAAAAATAGTTTTTTTTTCATAACAGATTAAGGTATCTCTTCATTATTTTGATGAATAATCAACACTTACTTGTTATTATCGGCTTTTTGCAAACAATTCAGGAAAATGCAGGCTTTTTTAATAGTTTTGTACATCCTTTATTAAAGAATTTGAAGCATGCGAATGGAAGAAATTTCAATTGTAAATTTTAAAAATATTAACGAGGCTACGGTTGAATTTTCTCCCCGTTTAAACTGTTTTATTGGTAAAAACGGGGCCGGCAAAACCAATATGCTGGATGCCATTTATTATTTGTCGTTTTGCAAGAGTTTTTTCAATGCCAGTGATTTGTTGAACATAAATCACGAAGAAAGTTATTTCATGCTGAACGGAAGTTACGACCGTCTCGATTCTTCGGAAACCATCACCTGTGGCATTCAAAAAGGACAGAAAAAGCAGTTTAAGCGAAATTCAAAAATCTATAAGAAACTCCAGGATCACATTGGTTTGTTGCCCTTGGTCATGATTTCGCCTTCGGATGTTGAATTGATCCTGGGAGGAAGCGATGAACGTAGGAAATTTATGGACGGTGTTATTTCGCAATACAACCAGAATTACCTCGACGATCTGCTGAAATACAACCGGGCGGTGGTGCAGCGAAACAATTTGCTGAAACATTTTGCAGCCGAAGGACGCTTCGATGCCGATTTATTATCGATCTGGGATGATCAGCTGGTGGAATACGGAACACGGATCCATCGCGAACGGACAGAGTTTGTGGAGAAACTGATACCTGTTTTTCAGCGTTACTATACCTTTATTTCGCAGGGAAACGAAGAGGTGGGGCTGGTTCATCAATCCGATTTGTATGAAAACGATTTTGGACAGTTACTCAAAGATTCGGTAATGAAAGACCGTGCTGCGCAATACACGACGGTTGGTGTTCATAAAGACGACCTGTTGTTGAAACTGGGAGAATTTCCGATGAAAAAGCTTGGCTCGCAGGGGCAGAAAAAAACCTACCTGGTGGCCTTGAAACTGGCGCAATTCGATTTCATCAAAGAGATTTCGGGCATTAAGCCGATATTGTTGCTTGATGATATTTTTGATAAACTGGATCAGCATCGCGTGGAGCAAATTGTAACCACGGTAGCAGGCGAGCAATTTGGGCAGATTTTTATCACCGATACCGATCGCAGTCATTTGGACGCAATAATCCGGAAACTTGGAACCGATTTTCGTATTTTTAATGTTGAAACCGGAAAAGTAAAGCCTGTATCATGAGACGAAGCAATACACAATCGCTTAGCGATGTTTTAAAGGAATACATTGAGAAAAACCGCATTGAGCGCAAGCTGAAAGAGGTGGATGTGGTGGAAGGCTGGGAGGCTTTGCTGGGAAAAACGATTGCCCATTATACCCGTAACATCTATATCCGCAACCGTATTTTGTACGTCGAAATAAGTTCTGCGGTAGTAAAAAACGAGCTTTTTCTGATGCGCGAAGAGATTTGCCGGCGAATCAACCAAAACGCCGGTGTTGAAATAGTCGAACGGATTGTGTTTAAATAACCTAGTACCGCTCCAGTTTTGAAAAGAAAAAGTTGGCCTCAATTGCTGCATTTTCATCACTGTCCGAGCCATGTACCGCATTTTCGGTCATGCTGGTGGCGTACCGTTTTCGTACGGTGCCTTCCTCTGCTTTTTCCGGATTGGTAGCGCCAATAAAACTGCGGTAATCTTCCACGGCATTTTCTTTTTCAAGAATGGCTGCCACAATGGGGCCCGAGCACATAAAACTGACCAGGTTTTCGTAAAACGGTTTGCCTTTGTGTACGGCGTAAAACGCTGCCGCCCGCTCGGGTGAAAGCCGGGTGTATTTCATGGCCACAATTTTAAAACCGGCTTCGTTGATCATTTTTAGAATGTCACCGATGTGATTGTTCTTAACCGCGGTAGGTTTGATCATCGTGAAAGTAAGGTTGCCTGTCATAATCAAAGTTTTTGTCCAGTTGCTTTTTACATAACACTTAACGAACATAAAATTTTTTCACCACATATCTTACTCTCTTGATTGAAAAAATTTTACGGGCATCCGCAAACGGGTGAATGCACTTCCGAATGAAACCAGTGAGGATAGTATTTAGTTCAATAGAATAGTTCTGACTGAAGAAAAAATAGAATATTTTAACCTTTTCACCCGCCTAAGAATTAGTATATTTGTCCCTTCAAAAATTTTAGGTCTTGAAAAATACTGGAAAAGAGATATTTAGTGCCATTGGGGAAGTGTTGGGAAATGCAGGTAAAGTAAGCATTATTCCGCACGAAAATCCGGATGGAGATGCGATAGGAGCGGCACTTGGGTTGGGGCAAACACTTGCCAATAAAGGCTTGGAGGTGAAAGTGATTTCGGTAAATGATTACCCCGATTTTTTAAAATGGTTTTCTTCGGATGTTCCGATCACAATTTACGAGAAGGACAAGAAGGCCGCCAAAGAGTGGCTTTTTGACTCGGATGTGCTGATTTGTGTGGATTTTAACGAAGAAAAAAGGGCCGGGCACCTAGCAAAAATGATCGGCCGTTTTTCGAAAACAAAGATTTTGATCGACCACCATCCGTATCCGGGCGACTTTTGTCACTATACGGTATCTGAAACCCAGTACAGTTCCTCGGCCGAGTTGGTCTATGACGTAATTGGGCAGTTAGGTTATACGGAGTATATCAATACCCAGGCTGCAGAAGCGCTTTTTACCGGAATCCTGACCGATACCGGGGGTTTTAGCCATAACACGTCGCAAAATACATTTAAAACAGTGGCCGAATTGTTGAATTACGGGATTGATACTGATAAAATTCAATCGGCTGTGTTTCATAATTTTTCTGCCGACAGGATGCAACTGATGGGGTATTGTTTGTATGAAAAGATGAAAGTGTTTCCCGAATACAGGGCAGCTGTAATTTGCATAACAAAAGAGGAATTGGAAAGATTTAACTTTAAACCGGGCGATACAGAAGGTTTTGTAAACTATCCGCTTTCCATCAATGATATCGTATTCAGTGCTCTTTTTATTGAGAAAGAGAATTATGTGAAAGCATCGTTTCGCTCAAAAGGAAATTTTCCGGCCAACAAATTCTCCAGCGAGCATTTCAATGGCGGCGGGCATTTAAATGCTGCAGGCGGCGAGTCGATGTTAACTTTTGAAGAAACAATTGAAAGATTCACGCAACTTTTACCCGAGTATAAACATCTTCTGGAAGAAACAGTAATCTGAATGCGCTTTGAATACGCAGAGAATTATTCTGTTTTAATCAAAGGAGAAAGATAATTGGATAAGCTTTTTAACTTTGTAACGTTTTCAAAATAACCAGTAACAAGAATTGATAACAATTAACAAGAATAGAGAAATGAAGAAAATACTAAAAGGGATGTTCGTTCTTATTTCAGCAGTTGGATTTTTTGCGTGTAGCGATGGCATCGACTATGAAAAACTGAGAAGGAACGAACTGGCTCTTCTTGACGAGTATATTGCAGCCAAGCACCCGGGTGCCGAAGAAACAAAATCGGGACTTTATTATTTCAATGAACCCGGAACCGGCGAAGGCGATACTATTAAATTGGGAGACGAAGTACAGATCTACTATGCAACCTGGGTACTGAAGAGAAACGAGGACAAGGAACTGGATAGTGTTTTAGTGGATCAGTCGAGCGGTTACCTGAGTGGACACCGTTACGAGCCGCTGGAATTCATTGCAGGTGCAGGTGGTACCATTGCCGGTTTGGAAGAAGGTGTTACTTATATGCAGCCCGGGACAAAATCGAGACTGGTTATCAATTCTGAATTAGCTTATGGACAAAGCGGATCAGGTGGGGTTGGGATGTTTCAAACGGTTTTGATGGAAGTTGAGATCTATAAAGTGATTCCGCTGGAAGTGCCGGAAGAAGAATAGGTTCAGCTCAGCAAAATGAACAGGGCGCAACTGTTAAAGAAATTATTACCCGGTTTTATTCCTCTTTTTGTTTTTATCGCTGCCGATGAAATTTGGGGGACTAAAATCGGGCTTTTTGTGGCTATTGGCGTAGGTGTTGCCGAAATGGTTTGGATAGCCGTAAAAGAAAAACGTTTTGAGAAATTTGTGTTGTTTGATACGCTGCTGCTCGTAGCTCTTGGTGGCGTTTCCATTTTGCTCGACAACGATATTTTCTTCAAGTTAAAACCCGGACTTATCGAGCTGATTCTCCTTGTTGTATTGGCAGTTTCTGCTTTTTCACGTGTAAATATTATTGGCTTAATGGGCCAGCGTTACCTCAAAGGTGCTGAGTTTAACGATGCACAGATGGCGCAAATGCGTCGTAGCCTTAAAATTCTGTTTTACCTGTTTTCTGTTCATACCCTGCTGGTTTTTTATTCTGCCTTTTATATGAGTAAAGAGGCCTGGGCTTTTATCAGCGGAGGTTTGTTCTACATTATTTTTGCTGTTTTCTTTTTATTTGAATGGCTGCGCCAGCGTAAAATTCAGCAAGGATTTAAGAACGAAGAGTGGGTGCCACTGGTTGACGAGCAGGGAAAAGTTACCGGACAAGCTCCGCGAAGCCAGGTGCACAATGGGAGCAAGTTGCTGCATCCGGTGGTGCATTTACATGTGTTGAACCGAAATGGTTCCATATTGCTCCAAAAACGCCCGATGAATAAGCAGATCCAACCCGGGAACTGGGATACCGCAGTAGGTGGCCACATTTCGGCTGGAGAAAGCCTGGAAGTGGCGCTTAAAAAAGAAGCTTTTGAAGAGATCGGTTTAAAAGACTTTAGTGCCCGTTTGCAAAAGGTGTACAAATGGGAGTCGGAAGTGGAAGCTGAACTCATTTATTTGTTTACCACCCACGATTTCAAAAACATTGGAATTCAGTCGGATGAAGTGGAAGAGCTTCGGTTCTGGACCAAAAAGCAGATCGAAAACGAAATCGGAAACGGAACTTTTACTCCCAACTTCGAGCACGAATATCGCATGCTTGCTCAACTCAAGTTATTTTAGAAACTATCCCAGCAAAAATATCACAGGCTGCTTGTGTAAATCAGGTACCTTTCCTTTCCATTGCTGAACCGTTTTGGTAGCAATAAATTCATTTTCGCCGGTAATGTTGGCGGCAATACACAAAAGGGTAGAAGGTGCACAACTTCTCAGTATTTCCTCCACCATGTGATTGTTTCGATAAGGCGTTTCTATAAAAATCTGGGTTTGCCCCGACGCTTTTATTTTTCTTTCGAGGTTGGCCAATTCTCGCGAGCGTTCGTTTGGTTTTACCGGCAGGTAGCCGCGGAAAGCAAAATTCTGCCCGTTTAATCCGGAGGCCATCAATGCCAGCAAAATAGACGAAGGGCCAACGATGGGAACCACTTTTAATTCTTTTTGGTGTGCCAGCCGAACCACATCGGCACCGGGATCGGCCACACCCGGGCAGCCCGCTTCCGAAATAACGGCCACATCGTTTCCCTGTTCCAGTGGCTTTAAAAAACGTGGGAGGTCTTGTGGCCGCGTATGTTTGTTAATTTCATAAAAAGTACATGAATCAATATCGATCTCGCGGTTTACCTGTTTCATAAAACGGCGGGCCGTGCGGATATTTTCAACAATGTAAAATTTAGTAGAAGTAAGCACGCTAAAAACAGTAGCAGGCATAACCGATTGCCAGTCGCCTTCGGCCAAAACATTGGGAACAAGATAAAGTGAAGCCATCGTAAAAAGATTTGTGCAAAAATAGTCAATCTCGCCGTTTCACAGCTGCTTTTGCTAATTTTGCGATATGACTTCCATCAAAAACAATAAAATAACCGCCACTTTTCTTGGTACCGGAACTTCGCAGGGAGTGCCGGTAGTAGCGTGCGACTGCGATGTGTGCCGTTCGGATGATCCGCGCGATAAACGATTGCGGTCTTCATTGTTGCTGAACATAAACGGGCAAAACCTGGTGATCGATGCAGGGCCTGATTTCCGGCAGCAGATGTTACGCGAAAAGGTGGCAACACTTCGGGCCATTTTATTAACGCACGAGCATGTGGATCATATCTTCGGACTCGACGACATCCGCTCGTACAACTGGATTCAGCGTCATCCGATGGAGATTTATGCCGAGGAAAGGGTGCAGGAAGCCATCCGACGTATTTTTAGTTATGTTTTTGCTGAATTCAAATACCCGGGAATACCCAAGATGCACCTGAAAGATGTAAATGGTTTTCCTTTCGTAATTGATGACGTTGAAATCATCCCGATTCGTTGTTTTCATCATCAACTGCCGGTTTATGGCTACCGGATTGGCGATTTGACTTACATCACAGACACCAATTCGATTCCGGAAGAAGAAATGACAAAAATTAAAGGGACAAAAGTCCTGATTATTAATACGCTGCGGAAAGAAAAACACATTTCGCATTTTAACCTGGAAGAAGCCTTGACTGTGATTGAAAAAGTGCAGCCCGAAAAAGCTTACCTGACACACATCAGCCATGGTCTTGGAAAATACCGCGAGATTGAAAAAGAGTTACCCGGGAATGTGTTTCTGGCTTACGACGGGCTGAAGCTGGAGCTTTAGTCCAATTCTCTTTCTGAACGCTGTTTTAACCAGGGGAGAACAATTAGAAGCGAACTTACCAGGTAAATAATTCCGGAGAGGAAAAGTGCAGCATCGAGGCTGATGTTATCGGTGATCCATCCCAGTAAGGGGCCGATTGCGGCAAAAGCAATCCGGATCACAAAATTTCGCACTGAAAGCATGGTGGCCCGCACTTCGCTTTCGGTGTACTGGTTGATGTAATTTTTGAAAATTGGCGTGGCAATTCCCCGAACCAGGTAAAACAGGAACAAAAAAGCAAGCCCCCAGTAGGAAATCGTAATTCCGGCAAAAACATAGCCAGCAGCCAGCAGTACAATCACCAGCAAAATCGACCATTTCCTACCCAAAAACAGTTCTACTTTATAGGCAAAAACCGACGAAACCCCTACCGTTAGGTTGAGCGCTGTCCAGAATATTCCAAACATTTCAACGGGCAGATCAATGGCTTTGAAAAATGGCTGAACAAACCACGCAAAAGTAAGTGTTGCGGTTCCGGTTACCGACGATAACAGGATGGAAATACGCAGATCGGGATTGGAAACAAACATTTTGCGGATGTTGCCAACCAGCTTTTTCATCGAATGAATGTGCTCTTTCGAATGTATACGCGGTTCAATTAAAGTAAGGGCAGCCGGAATGGCAATAGCAGCCACTCCAAACTGAAAGTAAAACGGCGAGCGTAAGCTAATGGCTGCCAAAAATCCTCCAACCACACCGGCAATGGCTTCGGCAAAATTGCCCACCGAAGTAATGCGGCCTTCTTCCCGAACGTATTTATCGGTTTTATTGTCGGCTTTCAAACTATCGTACAGCAGAGCTGAATCGGCACCCGACACAAAGGAATGCCCGATACCCAAAATTATTTCGGCGATTACAAAGGCCCAGAAACCGTACGAGAAACTATACACCAGAAACCCGGCGCTTCCGAGTATACTTCCAAGAATCAGTGTTTTTTTTCGTCCCCAAACATCGGCCATCCAGCCCGAAGGAATTTCCATGGCAACAATGGCCACCGAGTAAATGGCTTTCAGCACAAATATCTCGTGCATGCCCATGCCGTTGTCGGTGTAAAACAAAACCACCACCGGCATAACCATGTTAAACCACTTCGAAATTTTAATGAGGTATAAACGCGGAATATTTTTACTGAAATGCGCCAAATTCAACTTTTGCACAAAAATAGTGGATTATTACATTATCCGCTTTATTCTGATTTACAAAGACGGTTTTTGTGAGAACCCGCATTCCTTAAAAATGCTTAATTAAATTTAGTTAAGTCCTTATTTATGCGGAGTTTAATATCTTTTTTACCTGAATGGTGAAACATTCGGGTTTTTTAACTGTTTGACTATCTGTAAAAAAATAACATCTCGTTACTGCGAGAATGAAAAAATTGATAACCAACTTATTAGTGATTTTATGAATTCAGAAATAGTTGCAGACGCCGTGGAGACGGAGAACAGAATTCCCTCATTGTCAGATTTTTTAGACACGCTTAAATCAAAAATGAAAAGCGTATTTCACGAGAAAAATGATATCAATGAATTAAGTGTAAACAGAGGGCTTCCGGCTGAAGCTCTTCAGGAAATTATGTCAGCTAATCCGTTGTCGGTAGGGATTCCAAAAGAATATGGCGGACGTGGCGGACTGATGCACGAAAATATTGCCTTGCTGGCTGCGGCTTCCTACGAATCGTTGCCGCTTTCCTTAACCTTTGGAATTAATTCGGCTTTGTTTCTACAGCCGGTGGCAAAATATGCGAAAGAAGAGGCTAAAGCTCCCGTTTTCAAACGTTTTCTTGAAAAACAAAATATGGGTGGTTTAATGATCACCGAACCCGATTATGGCAGCGACGCACTGAACATGCAAACATTTTATACCGAAAAAGAGAGCAGGTTTCATATTAAAGGGAAAAAACACTGGGCAGGATTAACCGGCCAGGCCGATTTTTGGCTGTTAACCGCACGGCAACAGGCCGATTCTGGTAATTTGCAGCGCGATATCGACTTTTTTATTTGCGATGTAAGTGCTCCGAACCAAAGCATTAAGGTGGAAGAGTATTTCGAAAATCTTGGCCTTTACATGATTCCGTACGGCCGAAACCATATTGATGTAAAGGTGCCTTCGGTACAAAAGCTGGAACCTCATACTACGGGGGTAAAAATGATGCTGGATTTGCTGCACCGTAGCCGAATGCAGTTTCCTGGAATGGCTATGGGCTTTATTAAGCGTATGCTCGACGAAGCCATTGTGCATTGTAAGCAACGGTTGGTAGGAGGGAAGAGCTTGTTTTCGTACGACCAGGTACAGGAGCGTTTGTCAAAGCTGCAGGCCAGTTATACCATTTGTTCGGCCATGTGTGCCAACAGCAGCAAGAAAGCCGGGATTGAAGTGGATCTGGTGCCTCACGGGTTGGAGGCCAACGCGGTTAAAAGTGTGGTAACCGATTTAATGCAGGAAGCAGCACAGTCGTTGGTGCAGCTGGTGGGCGCAAAAGCTTACAAGCTAACCCACATTGCGGGGCGAGGCATTACCGACAGCCGCCCGTTTCAGATTTTTGAAGGCTCGAACGATATCCTTTATGCACAAATTTCTGAAGGCCTTGTAAAGCTTATGAAACGTGCCAAAGAAAACAACCTGTTTCAGTTCCTGAAAGGTTTTGACCTGACCAGCAAAGCGGCCGGGTTTATTAAAGAGCAAACCAATTTCAATATCAATTTCCAGATGCCGCAACGTAATCTCGTTGATTTGGGAAAAATTGTGGGGCGGATTATTTCCCTCAATCAGGTTGTTGAGTTAATGGGAAATGGTTTCCGGAAAGACCTGGCAGAGGGCGGAATCAGCATGCTTCAACAGGAAATTGCCGGATTACTGACCGTTTTTTCAATGAAAAACGAAACGCAGATAGTGCAAGAGTATGAAGAAAACAGTTCGTGGCTAAATTTTGTAACTGCGTAGAAAACAAATTCTAACAACTTAATTCGTTTGAAATATTCTGCAGGTTAATGCTGATGCAGGCAAACTTCTTTTTTTTACTTTGAATGAATTTTGAAATCTATTCTTAAAAGTAAAAGTAGAATTATATTTTTGTGTTCAAACTGACGAAAAAGTTATAAAATAAAACAAGCGTGTTTTAGAAAAATGAAAAGCGGTTTGCCAAATGCCAGCCGCGAAGTCAGGTTTTGTACAGTAGAAAACAGCTATTTTAAACAACATGAATTTATACATACCAAAAAACTACAAATCCGTACTGGATGTAAATCAGACAGAGCAGGCAATCAAGCAATTGAAAGATTTCTTTCAGTTGAATCTTTCTTCGGAGTTGCGCCTGCGAAGAATTACTGCGCCACTTTTTGTAAAAAAGGGAACAGGTATTAACGATGATTTGAATGGGATTGAAAGGCCGGTTTCGTTCCCGATAAAGGAGTTGGGCGATGAAATGGCTGAGATTGTGCAGTCGCTGGCCAAATGGAAAAGACTGGCCTTGGCCGATCTTCAGTTTCAGGATGGTTTTGGGATTTACACCGACATGAACGCGATTCGTCCGGATGAAGAACTTACCAATATTCACTCGCTTTATGTGGATCAGTGGGACTGGGAACGTGTAATTACGGCGGAAGAGCGAAACCTGGATTTTCTGAAATACATTGTTCGTAAAATTTATTCGGTATTGGTACGCACAGAGTATTTTATTACCGAGAATTATTTGGATTTGGAACCCCAACTTCCGGAGGAAATCACCTTTGTGCATGCCGAAGAGTTGGCTAAGAAATACCCGGGGTTGACTCCCCGCGAGCGCGAAAACGAAGAATCGAAGAAACACGGGGCCATTTTTGTGATCGGGATTGGCAGCGAAATGCCAAACGGTGAAGCCCACGATGGCCGTGCACCCGATTACGACGACTGGAGTACGCCTACTGTAAACGGTTACAAAGGGCTGAATGGCGACATAATTCTATGGAACGATGTGTTGCAACGGTCGTTCGAAATTTCTTCGATGGGAATAAGGGTCGACAAACGCACTTTGCTGGAGCAACTCAGGATTAGCGGGCAGGAAGAGCGGAAAGAGCTGCTTTGGCACAAAATGTTGTTGAACGACGAATTGCCGTTAACCATTGGCGGTGGCATTGGCCAGTCGAGGTTGTGTATGTTCTTTTTAAGAAAGGCGCACATTGGTGAAATTCAGTCGAGCATTTGGCCCGATGAAATGATTGAAATCTGCAAAAACAGCGGAATTCACTTGTTATAGCAGAGAAGAAGCGGCAAAAAGTGAACATTAAAACGACAAATTTTGAATTTTCTGATTTATTTGGAGTTTTGAATTTGGAGTTTGAAATTTGATTTATACTTTTGCAGCGCAAAATAAGGCTGCCTCGGTAGCTCAGTTGGATAGAGCAACTGCCTTCTAAGCAGTAGGTCATGGGTTCGAATCCCGTCCGGGGTACTAATAGACAAACTAAATTTAGTTGAAAGCACTTAAAATCAATGATTTAAGTGCTTTTTTATTTTGGTGAAAAACTGAAAAAGGTCTCTCATAGTCATATTTAGAGAGACTTTTGCGAGACCTATTGTTGATTGGAACAAAAAAGGTCTCTCTAAATAGCGTAACTCTTTGAAATAGTTAGTGTTAATTGATTTAATTTGGTCTTATTTGCTGTTGTTTTGTGCCCTCTCATAATGTAATTTTAAGGTGCTTTTTTACAGTCGAGCGAGACCTGTTTTTAAAAATTATTAAAATGAGAGTTACAATTGTATTCCTTTTAAAAACATTCAAAGCCAGGCAAGATGGAAATTGTCCTATTTATGTAAGAGTAACATATAAAAAAAGAAGGATGGAATTATCTACAGGATTTTTTGTAGATAAAGAATCCTGGAACTCGGTAAAACAGCAGGTAGAGGGGAAATCGAATGATGTAAAAAGTATCAATAACCGATTGAGTAAGATATATAGCAGGACCCTGGATGCTTGCTATCGTCTTGAAGCCATCAATGAGGATTATAGTTTAGACGACTTGAAATCGGAGTTAACTGGCGTATCTGACATTCATACGCTTTTTGAACTATTCGATTATTACATTAAAACTATTTCTGATCAGCTTGGCACCGGATTTTCTGCCGGCACATTGAAACATTATAAAACTTCAAAAAACAGATTGAAGGAATTTGTAAAAAAGAAATATAAAAAAGAAGATGTCAATATTCTGGATGTTAATTATTCATTTATTGCAGATTTCGATACTTATCTGAAGAAACAATACGGGAATAATTTAAATACAGTGTGGGGCTATCACAAACATTTAAAGAAGATACTCAATATTGCTATTTCTTTAGACTATGTTTTGAAAAATCCATACCTGAAATTCAAGGTTAAAAAGCAGGAGACAAAAAGAGAATATCTTACTCTTGATGAATTAAAAACCATAAGAACCAAAGAAATTGACATTAAGAGGCTAAGCATTGTCAGGGATATTTTTCTGTTTGCCTGTTACACCGGTTTATCATATGTGGATATGGCCAAATTGAATCCTGACCATATTCAGAAAGGAGTTGATGGAGGGGATTGGATTGTGATAGATAGGACAAAAACAACTACCGAGTGTCGGATTCCTTTATTAGATGTTCCAAGAGAAATATTGGAACGATACAAAGATTATCCGGTTTGCGAGAATAAAGGCTTGCTACTTCCAATTTTAACTAATCAGCGGATGAATAGTTATTTAAAAGGGCTGGCCGATATTTGTCACATTAAAAAGAATCTGACGATGCATGTTGCGAGACATTCATTTGCTACTTCAGTAACTTTAAATAACGGAATTCCGATCGAAACAGTCTCCAAAATGTTAGGGCATACTTCTATTAAAACTACTCAGATTTATGCAAAAATTGTAGATGCGAAAGTATCAAAGGATATGAAGAAATTAAATGCAATATTATAAATCATTCGATGGGTAAAGAATGTTCACGAAAAAGTATCATGCCAGGGATTCATGGAGATAAACCGGATTGTTCCTGACCGTATAACGCAATCATGCGTGCATCACTTTTATCGGTCTTGTTTTGCTGTAGCTTCATCTGGATTGCCTATAAAACGGCAGCTGGTATTGTATCTAGAAAAGTACTGGGAATAGGGACCGGAAATGGTTATGGAATTCGTGAGATTGCCCCCAACGCTAACGAATTCTGGACTCTAGATAAAAACTATATAACAATTGACTACCGCAATTACCCGAATACACGTTTTGTAAAGGCCAAGGTGCCACCACTTACCAACATTCCCTATAACTATTTTGATTACGTTGTTTGCTTTCAGTTGATTGAACATGTGGAAGATACTTTAACGCTTCTGAAAGAAATTAAACGTGTGTTAAAGAAAGATGGGGAATTGTTAATCTCAACTCCAAATAAGATACGCTCTTTAACACGAAATCCATATCATGTTCAGGAATATACAAGAGATGAATTTAAAAGCTTATTGCAACTATTTTTTCTTAGTGTTTCCGGATACGGCGTTTTGGGGAATGATAATGTAGAGCTATATTATGAGAAAAGTAAGAATAGCGTAAATCAAATATTATCTTTTGATATTTTAAAATTAAACCAGAGATTGCCAAGGTGGCTTCTTCGTCTTCCATACGATCTATTCAATCGAATTAGTCGTCATCTTATTTTAATTGACAATAAAGAGTTAACGATGGGAATCAGTGATAGAGATTATTATCTAGATGAACCGAACGATAATTGTTATGATTTTCTATTTGTAACAAATGACAACTCTTAAGTAGAATGATAATTTGCTTTATGGCTACTCGTGAAAATTTAGATTTCAATTTTTGGTAACTACTGGCGAATTAAGCTAAACAAAGTTGTATAACAAAGATTTTTGGAACTATTATAAAGGCATTATTCACAAAGGAACCCTTATTTTGACAAGAAAGTGACGATACAGAGTAAATAAAAGCGAAATGATCAGATTGATTAAATCGTAATTATATTCTAATGAATTAAACGATGAATACTATTGGGGGCAAAATAATTGCAGTAACTATTTTTTTACTTTTTAATCTTTTTTGTGATTCAAGTGAGAAAAGACGACCTAACATATTAATTATATTGGCTGATGACATTGGTTTTTCAGACATAGGTTGTTATGGTAGTGAGATTAAAACTCCCAACTTGGATAAGCTAGCTGAAAAAGGGATGCGTTTCCGTCAGTTTTACAATGGTGCCAAGTGTGAACCCTCGCGTAACTCGTTGTTTACCGGCCTGTATTATGGAGATGACCGGGCTATATCATTCGAGGGATTGTTACACGATAACGGTTATGGGGTTATTCATTCAGGGAAAGAGCATTTTGAAAGCTGGGTTCCAGAGCGGTGTTTTGCTGCCAACTGTAGTGATCATTCTTTTACCTTTTGGGCCGCTACCAACTTTTTTATTCCACCCGACAGCACATTTAGCCAGCCTTTGTTTCTGGATAAGAATGAAATAAATCCGGGTGAACTTGAAAAAATAACAGGTAAGCCGTTTTACATGACTGATTTTATCACGGATATGGGAATTAATTGGTTGGATGACGTGCTTGGAAAGGACAAACCCTTTTTACTCGTTTTACCTTATAACGCAGCACACTGGCCACTTCAGGCTTGGCCTGAAGATATAGCAAAGTACCGTGATTTATATAGACAGGGGTGGGATAAAATACGAGCTGCCCGTTTTGCCAAAATGCAAAAGCTAGGAGTCGTTCCTGAAAATATTAAATTAAGTACACCCGAACCTGATCCCACGCTTAAAATAAAACCTTTTCAACCACGAAATGATGGTTGCGACGATGTACGAAAATTAATGTCAGTTTATACGCCGTGGAAAGAACTCACTGCAGAACAGCAGGATGCATTCAGTTTGGAAGAATCAGTTTTTGCTGCGATGATCGATCGTATGGATCAGAATATAGGCAGGGTTCTGGAAAAAATAAAGACTGCTGGCGAAGAAGATAATACCATCGTCATGTTTTTTTCGGATAACGGAGCTTGTCCTTTTGAACGAAACCGTGATTTGTCGATTCCACCGGGTGGAGCCGACAGTTACCGCACCCAGTCCACTCCCTGGGCAAATGTTGGCAATACTCCATTTCGATTATACAAACAAAATGGTCATGAAGGAGGATCGCACAATCATTTTATTGCAACATGGCCCGGTGTGATAAAGCCGGGTACCATAAGTGACGCCCGAACACATATTGTGGATATATTTCCAACCCTACTCGATCTATCGGGTATTTCTTATCCTGCCGAAATTGGTGGAGAACCTTCAATCCCTCTACATGGGACTTCTTTGCTGCCGGTTTTTAAAGGCGAAAACAGAAAGGAGCCCGAATTTATTCTTTCTGGTTTTTCGGAGGCAAAAAGAATGTTTCTGAAAGGAGATTATAAGATCGTAAAAAATATTGGAGAATGGGAAATGTATAACCTGAAAACAGATCCGTCGGAAGAGACAGATTTGGCAAAATCAGATTCTGAACTTCTAAACTCGATGATCCAGAGCTATCATGAAGCAAAGCAAACTATCAATTCAACATTGAAAAATGAGCCTCGTTTTGTGGATTATCCATACAGAAATCCGGTGAGTAGCAACCAAAATCGAAAAGATTACAGCCAATACAGAAAATAGATAATACAAAACTAATACCTTAATGAATAAACAGACAAATACCTGGAACAGAAAAATTATTGTACTTATTGCAATGGTCTTTTCAACCCCATTTCTGGTTTTGTGTCAGAATAAAGCGATGTTAGCCCGAGAGGTGCCAAATATTTTAATGATAACATCAGAGGATAACAGTGCATACTTTCTGGGTTGTTACGGTAACGAAATGGCAAATACTCCAAATCTGGACAAATTGGCCTCGGAAGGTTTTTTATTTACCCATGCTTTTGCCAGTTGTCCGGTATGTGCACCGGCAAGGAATACAATTCTTACAGGAGTTTATGCCGCTTCAAACGGTAACGAACACATGCGCAGTAAGTATGCCAAGTCAGAGGTTGTTAAAACGTACCCTGAGTACTTTCGCGAAGCTGGATATTATTGCACAAACAACGTAAAAACCGATTACAATTACAGCGGCGATTGGAATGCTATCTGGAATGACTGCAGCCGTCAGGCGACGTATAAAAACCGTGCCCCCGGCCAGCCGTTTTTTGCAGTTTACAGTAATTTTACAACACATGAAAGCCAAATTCATAATCAGATTCCGACAGAAGACCTCAAACATGATCCGGCCAAAATCGAAATTGCCCCCTACCATCCTGATTTACCTGAGATCCGACATGATTGGGCCCAATATTATGACCTTCACCAAAAAATGGATGCTGAAGTCGGTGCCATTATAAAGGAACTCGAGGAAAGTGGGGAAGCAGAAAATACCATCGTAATTTATTATGGCGATCATGGTGGAGTTTTAGCCCGCAGCAAACGTTTTGTATACGAAACCGGAACCCGTGTTCCTTTTATTATAAGGATTCCCGAGGAATTCAGCTATCTTTTCCCTACCGGAGCACCCGGAGATAAAGTGGATCGGATCGTAAGTTTTGTTGACCTGGTTCCTACATTTCTAAGCGTTGCCGGCATTCAAATCCCTGGTCATATGCAGGGTGATGCTTTTTTGGGTGAACAGAAAACCGTTGATCCGCAATATACTTTCATGACCCGTCAACGAATGGATGAACGTTACGATATGGTTAGGGCTGTTCGCGATAACAGGTTTCGTTACATTCGAAATTACATGCCTTTCAGGATTACAATGCAGCACCTCGACTACCTGTTTAAAGCTCCATCAGCACAAGCCTGGGAAGACGCTTTTAAAGCAGGGGAAACCAATGAAGTACAAAGCCGCTTCTTTTTGGAAAAGCCCCTGGAAGAGCTTTACGATACCGAAAATGACCCATGGGAAATTCACAACCTGGCTAATGATCCGCAATATAGCACGGTGTTGGAACGAATGCGTAAAGCTGAAACTGACTGGATGCGTGAAGTACGTGATGTGGGTGTAATTCCGGAAACAGAATACGCTGATTTCGCAGGTGAAGGAGCTATATATGATTACATGCGTTCTGATGCCTGCCCTTTTGAGCAACTATTTGATGCGGCTCAGGCAGCTACTTCTTACACTACAGATATTGATGTATTTGTTCAGAATATGCAAAGTGAAAATGCTGCCATCCGGTACTGGGGGGTGGTGGGTTTGCTAATTCACCGGGATGAGGCAATTTCTGTGCTTGATGCCATAAAGAATGCTGCAAATGATGAGTCAGGGGCAGTGGCAACGATAGCTGCTGAAACACTTTTCAGGATAGGTCAGAAAGAGGAGGCTTATGCTGCATATAACCGTATTGTTACAGATACCGCGACATTTAAAATGGCAGACCGGAATTTTGCTTTAAACAGTGTAGATGCTGTTGATGCGCGTTCTCTCGAGTTACAAAAGAATATTCTTAAATTGTATAAACAGAGAAAGAGTATTTTGACAGGCAAGGAAAGGTATAATGCCTACGATGCATTAATGGCACAAACCTTACTTACCAAATGGGGAGTACTGAAGTAATCAGGTTTTGCTGAGTTTTGACGGATTTTCTCCAAATTCCTTCTTAAAACATATGGTGAAGTAATTCGGGTCAGTGAATCCTGTCAGGTAAGCTGCTTCGGCCACCCTGACGCCTTCCCGCCTAATCAGTTCGTAAGCCTTTTTTAAGCGGATGGTTTTAATGTAGTTATTTGGAGTGAGGCCTGTCAGTGCTTTAATTTTCCGGTTCAGTTGTGTGCGGCTGATTGAAAAATGCTGCGACAAAAGATCGATATTTAAGCCCTCATTGGTTATGTTAATCAATATAAATTCCTTCAAGTCGTTAGCAAATTGTGTATCTGCATTTGTAATTTTTTCATGCACTTTATCCAATGGTTCGATTCCCAATAATTTTTCTCTCACCCGTTTTCTATTTGCGAGAAGCGAATCGATAACTGCATCCAGGTAATCAATCTCAAAAGGTTTGGTTACATAAACATCCACCCCCGAAATCAGTCCTTCCAGCTTTTGTTCTATGGCGCTGTTTGCTGTGAGCATAATCACTGGTATGTGAGAGGTGTTGAAGTTTGCGCGAAGTTTACGACAGAACTCATGACCGTTTACCTCCGGCATATTTATATCGGTAAGTATAATATCAGGTTCATTATCAATGGCCTGGGCATATCCCCGAGTTCCATCGGATGCCTGCAACACCTTAAATCGCGGTTTAAAATGAGTGGCTAAATAATCGCGAAGTTCATCATTGTCGTCCACGATTAAAAGTCGTTGAAGATTATATTTTTTACATTCAGGCCTAAGTCCAGTAACTCCTTCAAATGCATCGTTTCTTTTAACTGGTTCTTGTGACGGTTGGTCTTGCAATATTGTGTCTTCACTCCATTTTTCTTCTATCGTATAAAAGTTTTCACTACAAGGAATTTCGATTATAAACTTAGTACCGGTTCCGGGTATCGATTCCACATTGATTGATCCGTGATGTATTCGAACCAGATCGTTTACTATTGAAAGACCTATGCCACTGCTATCGAATTTCAGATTCTCGGTTTTATTAATCTGATAAAACCGGTCGAAGATCCGTTCTTTTTCTTTTTCATTGAATCCCTTGCCTGTATCTGTTACTATTATTTTCAGGTAATTGCCTTCAGTGCGTTTTTCAAGTTTTATCTGGAGTCGTATTTTTCCACCATTTCCGGTAAATTTGATGGCATTGGATAGCAGGTTCCAAAGTATCTTTTCAATTTTTCGCAAATCAACAAAAACCGGTTCATTGACATCAAGCTGAAAATTGAATTCAATGTCGCGTTTGTGGCATTCTTCGTGAAATGCCTCGTAAACATTTTCAACAGGCTTTGCCAGATCAATACTACAGGCTTTCAGTGGTAACTGGTTTTGTGTAATTTTTCTGAATTCGATAAGATCAGTAATAAGTTTATATAGTCGTCTGGCATTCCGGTCAATCACTTCCAGTTTTTTATGTTGTTCCTGGTCAAAATTACTCGATCTAAGAAGATCGTTTACCGGCGCTGAAATCAATGTGAGCGGTGTTTTCAGATCGTGCGATATGTTGGTGAAAAAAGCCAGTTTCTTTTCAGTAAGTTCGTGCTCTGAACTTACTTTATAGGCTGATATTTCCAGTTCTTTTTTCCATTGCAGACGTTTGTTGTAAAAGTAGAATATCGCAAGCATGAGCCCTGACACGACTAGCACATATGATATAATGGCAATCCAGGAGCTGTACCAAGGGGGCAGAATAGTTAATTTCAATTCGGTGGGAACTTCGTTCCATACATTAGCCTTGTTTGTACATTTAACTTTGAAAGTGTATTTTCCGGGGGACAGATTAGTATAAGTGGTCTGGTTGTTCACCCCTAGATAAATCCAGTTTTTCTCGAGTCCCTCAAGCATGTAAGCATAGTTACTGTATTTCGGAAGATCATTATCGAGGGTGAAGAAACTAATTGTGAAAGAATTCCTTCTGAAAGGCAAATGCAGTTCATCGGTCTCTTCCAGAGGTGTTTTAAGGTAATGTTCCTTTTCCAGGCTCTTGATACTTCGGTTATGAAAATCAATATCAGAAATAATCACTTTTGATCGAGACGTATCCTGGATTAGTTTGTCCGGTTCAAGCAACAGAAATCCTTCTGAATTGCCAAAAATAATTTTATGGTCGTCGGTTATTGCCGAGGTACGGGCGAGGAATTCGTTTGAGGCCAACCCATGCCGGTAATTGAAGATCTGGAACTGGTTGTTTTCAGTGTTGAACCGACATAGCCCATCGATCGTACTTATCCAGAGTATTTTATCATTTATAGATTCAATGGAAAGCAGGGTATTGGTTGGCAATCCATCTTTCATTGTCCATTTTTCGAAAATCCGACCATCTGGCGAGAGTTTCACCAATCCATCAGTTTGCGTGGCAAACCAGTAGGAGCCAGTTTTATCGTGGTAAAAATCGTTCAGTTTAAAGGTAATTCGGTTATTGATTTCTGGAAGAAAACTTTCGAGCGTGTTCTTTTCTTCGTTATAAAAGAAAATTCCCAGGTTGCGAACCAGAACTATGGTTTCTCCAAATTTATTTTTTCGGATATTATTTATTTGGTAGTTCATAGGGTTTTGGATTTTGATATCCAATGGAACAACATCTGTTTGTTGTGTTTTAAAATTATATCGCAACAGGCTTTTATTACGTGCGTGTGTTCCTATCAGCATGTATTTATCGTCATAATTATACAAAGAGATTACTTGCTGCATTTCGTCCTCATTATTGGTGCAGGGATGAAAAGTTTTAATCAGGCGAAGATCAGGGGAGTATTTGCCAATCAAACCATCGTAGGTCCCAATCCAGAGGTTGCCGTCACTGTCTTTATTGATAGCGGTTACTTTTCTTCCATTAATTTGATTTTCAAGACTCTTGGCATCTAGGTTGGTAAACTTGTTGGCTTTTAGGTTCCACTTTGAAAATCCGTAATTGGTTCCCAAATAGCAACTGTTATTATCGACTAAAACCGAAACACCTTCCTTGTCTACCAGTGAGTTGTTGTTTCCCGGAACCGGAACAATATTGTGGTAGGCATTGTCTTCACGCACAAGTAAAGTAATACCAGCTCCATAGGTCGAAATCCAAACAGCATTGTCAATGCCACAATATAGATCATAAATACTGTTGCTGGGAATAAGGGCTTCATCACCTTTATTCTTCATCAGAGTGCTTTTTAACGTAAGGTTTTTATCCACAATGAAAATACCTCCGCCGTCCGTTGCAATCCAATAATTGTCATCGATCTTTTCAATATCCATCACATTGTAATGATTTTGAATGTCGATTTTTTGAATCTGTTCGTTTCTACGGATATAGACATCACCATTTCTACAGCTAATCCACAACGCCCCGTCAATTTCGGTTAACTGCGCTATTATTCTTCCCCGGAGTTCGTGCAATCCGGTATCAAGCATGTGCAATCCGTCGCGGTCTCCATACCATATCCCTTCTGATGTTATTTGGTAGCAATTAATCCCTTCAATTTCCCAGGATGCAATTGTTTCGTCAGGGGCTACTTTTATCAGCCGGTTTACAAGTAAAAAGTAGATGCTTTCTTTAAAAACAGATAATTGCTTGGTGTAACCTTCCATAATTTTGCCGAAAGTGTCGCTTAAACGGTGATAACGATAAAGTCCGGCATCAGTACCAACCCACAGGTCGTTATTCTGATCGAGTTCCATGGTATTAATGAACTGCCCGCGAAATGTATCATAATTCCGAAACTTGTACCCGTCAAAACGCGAAATTCCATTTCCTGTTCCTATCCATTTGTAACCATAGTTGTCCTGAACAAAGCAAGTCGCAATGTTACGCGGTAGCCCCTCTTTGTCAGTGAAATAAATGGCTTTTGTGCGCTCAATAGAAAAAGAGAATACAGAGCTCATTGTTACTCCTAAAAAAATCAATAGTATTGTTCTTATGACCTGTTTTACTGGCATTTTTTTCTATGATGTTTCTGTATTTTCATAAAAATAAACAAAATCGGTTAAGATTAGAATCATCGCTTTCATATTTAGTTTTCATTTATAGGATACGAGCTATTCAAATCTTAAAAATAGAGCGGAAGAATCTTAAAAATTGATTCATTTTGAAAAACTAATTAGTTGAAATTCAGTGGGATGGTATTTTGGTTTTTTTATAGAGATTTATGTGAAAAATATCAAGATGGTAGTAAAAGAATGCCCGTACTTTTGAATAAAACTTGTTAAATCATATTTATGAAACAGCTAATTCTATTATTGACAATTATTGTATTCCCGTCACTTTTGTTTGCACAGACATCAGTCTCGGGGGTAGTAAAAAGCACATCAGGAGAATTTCTTCCAGGCGTAAATATTGTAATAAGTGGTAAAACCACAGGTACGGTAACTAACCTGAACGGAGAATTCATAATTCAGGTTCCTGATGTTGAAAACGCACAATTGACATTTTCCTTTATTGGTTTTCAAACACAAACTATAGACCTAAAAGGGCGGACAAGTTTGGATGTTGAACTAATCGAGACTTTTCAGGACCTGGACGAGGTAGTGGTAATTGGTTATGGTGAGGTTGCCAAACGAGACCTGACCGGTTCAGTTGCCAAGGTTTCTGAATCAGAAAATATTGCACGTCAGTATAATACCGTTGATGCGATGTTACAGGGGCGTGCTGCCGGAGTACAGGTAACTTCCAATCCGGGATCACCTAATGGTGCGGTGAGCGTGCGAATTCGCGGAACTAATAGCCTTCGTGGAAACAATGAGCCTCTTTATGTTATTGATGGTGTGATCATCAACTCAGCAGGAGAAGATGTACTGGATGCATCATCCGACGCTAATGAGTTACAAACCGACCAGAACGGACTTACCGGTTTGAATCCACGCGATATAGAAAGTATTGAAGTACTAAAAGATGCATCAGCAACAGCAATTTATGGGTCAAGGGGGGCAAACGGTGTAGTGCTGATTACCACCAAAAAAGGATCTAGCGAAAAGGGTAAAGCAAAGATTAACTTCTATGCCACTACAGATTTTAGTCATATTCTGAAGAAAATTGATGTAATGGATGCTATTAGCTATGCCAATTACATGAATGAAAACGATGTGTTAAACGGATCAAGTCCCAGGTATCTTGTCGATGGTTCCCTCATTTATCCGATGAGTTATACGACCAACGAAGAAGGAGAAGCTGTCGGAACTCCGGGTACCACACCACTTCAGCAGGTCGACTGGCAGGATGAAGTATATGAGTTGGCCGTGAGTCATAGCGAAGGTATTACGATTTCTGGGAATAGCGAAAAAACGAATTATTACTTTTCTGCAGGATACCACGACACGAAAGGGATTGTAGAAACAACCACTGTCAAATCAGGCGATATCAGGTTGAACCTAACTTCAAGCCTGACTCCCAAATTAACTATGGATAACCGTGTTTCTGCCATGTATCAAAAAGGAACATTCGCTCAAGCCGGAAGTAAATCCGGAGGTAACCGTAGTTTTACCAAGCAGGTTCTTACCTATCGTCCTCTGGTTGGACTTAGTCAGGACCTTGATGACACCGACCTTGAAATTTCCAATCCCTACGGATTTCTTGAGGATTTTGATGATATCACGGAGGAGAACAGAATCAACGTTTCATCTTCACTTGAGTATGAATTTTTGAAAGGATTGAAATACAAAGTCAGGGGAGGGGTTGATTACCGTACGAAAGACCGCCAGAGATGGTATGGTTTGCAAATTTTCCAGGGTGAAAAGGAAAATGGTATAGCTAATTATTCCGATCTGAAAAGGTACTCGTATACCATTGACAACATACTTAGCTACAGTGGGAAAATAGCCAAGGGACACCGAATTAATGCAACGGCTGCAGCTACTTATGATGCAGTTAATTTCAAGAACAGTTTGTACGAAATCACCGATTTCCCGGTTAAAACTTTACGCTCTGAAGCTCCGCAATTAGGGCAGATCGTGACTCAGCCGCAATCAATTGTGTATGCTGATGAAGCGATATTCTCGTTGTTAGGCCGAATAAATTACACCCTATCTGATAAGTACATTTTCACTGCCAGTTTCAGGGCCGACCAATCATCAAAATTTGCCAGTGGCAACAAATGGGGATATTTTCCTTCACTTGCAGCAGCATGGCGTTTGGGCGAAGAATCTTTTATAAAAGATCTGGGGTGGTTTTACAATCTTAAACTGCGGGTAGGCTGGGGACAAACCGGTAACCAGGCTATTAAGCCCTATCAAACACTTTCAACATACAATACCTCCTATTATGTTGATGCTTCCGGGAATACCATAATTGGTAACGTTCCGGCACGTATCGCTAATGCCGATCTTACTTGGGAAAAAACAGAACAGTTAAATGCCGGCTTAGATATTTCATTTTTCGACGGCAGACTTAATGCAACCATCGACGGCTATTACAAAACCACCCAAGATCTACTTCAGGATATTTCTCTGCCTACTTCATCTGGATTCAACAGCATGACCATTAACCGCGGAAAAATTGAAAACAAGGGTATTGAAATATCTGTGGATGGTGTACTTCTGAACAAGAAAGATTTTACCTTTTCTGCAGGTGGACATTTTTCGGTGAACAGAAACAAAGTTCTCTCACTTGGTTTGACACCTTCACCTGTTTGGATTGACGGAAAACAATCAGATGAAGTATTTTACTTGGGAGCGAACGTGTCAACCGGTACTTACTTTAAGGCTCCGGCAAATATTTTCATGGAAGGTCAACCAATTGGCATGTTCTGGGGATACCAGACCAATGGAGTTTATCAGGATCAGCCTGCAGCCGATGTAGGTCCGACTTATTTTGGGACAGCGAACAAAGCTGGAGACCTTGTTTTTGTAGATCAGAACGGCGATGGAAACATAAGTATTGAAGACAGGACCTTTATAGGAAATCCGAATCCTGACTTTACCTACGGGTTTGATTTCACCGTTTCATGGAAGAACTTCACTCTAAAAGCCTTGTTCGACGGAGTTTATGGAAACGATATAGCCAACGGATATAATCTTGAGGTCGGTTTTGCTGAAGGATTGTCAAAGAATTTACTTGCTGACGCTTACAATATGGCATGGCGTACTGACCAACCTTCCAATGCATATACCCGCATCGGATATAGTCAGCAAAATCAGGGTTTCCCGGATGTAATCGTGGAAGACGGTAGCTACCTGCGCCTTAACAACGTGACCCTCGGTTATGATATACCGTTCACAAATGGGTTCCTTAGCAACATCAACCTCTATGTTTCAGGGCAGAACTTGCTCTACTTTACCAGCTATTCGGGTTATAATCCGCAGGTAACCAGCTTCCTGTACGACGGAACAATCATGGGGGTTGACTGGGTGGGAACACCTAATGTTCGCACAGTGTTGTTTGGTGTTAATGTAACATTCTAATATTTAAAAACGGTAAAATGAAAAATTTAAGAATATTTCTGACAGTAATCTTCGCTCTTGGACTAATGCTTTCAGCCTGCGAACTAAATGAGGATCCCAAGTTTCTGGCCTCAGACAACCTCTTTACCGATGAAGTTGGTGCCAACACCGTGTTAAATGGCGTGTACTCAAGTGTGGCTAGTTATAACTACTATGGCTCTAATTTTCACCACCTCACCAATATGGCGTCCGGTTTATACAATACCGATCGCGACGCCAGTTTGATTGATATCGCAGGACTTAATCCTCCTGCAAACCTTAATTTTGTTACAACAGTTTGGAGTGCTGTTTATGAGTCTATCAGTCGTGCAAATAACCTCATTGCAGGATTAGCGGAAGTTGAATTGAACGATGCAGCGGAGAAAGGTAATATATTGGGACAGGCATACTTTATTCGTTCTCTAGGGTATTTCAATCTTGTGCGGATTTATGGCAAATGCCCGCTAATAACTGAACCTGTTACCAGTGAGAATCCATACAATGGTATGTCAACACCAGAGAAGATTTATGAGCAGATTATAGACGATGCTGAAATGGCAGAACAGCTTTTGCCTGAACAAGGAAGCGAAGTAGCCGGTCGTCCAGCAAAATATGCCGCCAATATGCTGCTTGCCAAAGTGTATATGCAACTGGCCGGAAACCAAACTGCCGGATCGACAGATAACTGGCAGAGGGCTTATGATGAAGCAATAAAAGTATACGGAAAATACAGCCTGGTTAGTGATTTTAAAAACCTGTGGCAGGAAACTACCAGTAACAACAGCAAAGAATCGATTTTTGAAATTCAGGGGAATGTCGAAAATACGTTAAGATTGCTGCAGTTGTGGACCGCAAGTACAGCCCATTCTACTACCTGGGGACGTTTTAAATCTAACCTCGAAGTTTATGACCGTCATGTCAGTACTTATCCCAATGATCCGAGATTGAAATTAACCTTTGTGACAGAGTACTCCAACACTGCGGGGGCAATACAAAAAACTTATCCGGCATTTAAGGGGAGAAATAATAAAGCAAAAAGTTATCCATATAATTACAAGTATTTTATGAAGGACCTGAACGTTGCAAACTATAACACGGACATGAACTTTGTGGTGTTCCGTTATGCCGATTTGTTACTGATGCTCGCCGAAATTGAGAATGAACTTCATGGGCCGGATAATGCCTATCAGTACGTGAACGAAGTAATGGCCAGAGCACGTGTGTCGGGGGGAGAAACATCTGATCAACCTGCCGATTGGAGCGGCTTGACTCAAGATCAATTCAGAACTAACATCATGTTTGAATACAATTTCGAACTGTTGTGTGAAGGACATGATTTTTTTAACGTTCGACGCCGTGGTTACGATTATTTCAAAACAAATGTGATCGATGTTCACAACAACCATCCAATGTATGACTTTTCAAAGTCACGCGATGTAATGTATCCGGATAATTCGCGCATTATCGTTATGCCTATACCGGAAGATGAATTGAATGCAAATCCTAATATGAGTGCATCAGATCAGAATTCTGGTTATTAACTATAACCATGGTTAATGGTTTGTTAAAGATCTCCCGGGGAAAAGATTTCTCCGGGAACTTAAAAAGAATATAGTTCAGCATAGAATTAAGAATTAATAAATACCATAGTATTGAAATAAATGAAAACGAAGAGGTCAATATTCATCATAGTTTTATTTGTAATGGTTGCTAACCTTGGATTATACGCTCAGGAAATTAATAAGAAAGCTATGGCTGGTATCAATAAACAAGTAAAGGGAATGGTGGATGTTATGGAGCTGAATAAAGATCAGGAATCCAAAGTTCTCGTGATAAAAAAAAATCAATATATCGAGCGACAGATGATATTGAAACAGATCGGAAAGAATTCGCCGGAGTTCAACGATAAAGTCAAAAAGCTGAACAAAGCATCTTGGGGAGAAATCAAAGCTATTTGTACCAAGGAACAAATCAAAAAATGGTACAATCGCGCAAAAAAGCAGAACTGAAAGCATTAAAACCAAAGTAAATAGTGTAAGCCGGTTTCGATGTTCATTGAAGGTCTGCCGTCTGGCACAGTAAAACAGGATAGATGAATAAAAATATTGTTTGGGGAATTTCGCTGATCGTTTTTCTTTTTTCTTGCAATACCAAAGAAGAATCGGGAAATAACTCATTACGCGAACAAGAGATAACCCACAAAGTTGATGAGTTGATGTCACAAATGACCCTGGAAGAAAAGATAGGGCAGATGTGCCAGTATGTGGCCATAGAACATATAAGGGAAACCAAGAAAAGAATGAACGGTAAAAACCTGATCGAAGACGACCAGGCAGGTATGTACCCAGGCTTGAGTACGGATGAGCTAAAACAACTGATTCGAGACGGCAAAATTGGTTCTTTCTTGCATGTGAAAGATGCGAAAGAAGCCAACGAATTGCAGAAACTGGCCTTACAGTCTAGGTTGAAAATTCCCTTGCTGATTGGGATTGATGCCATTCACGGGCATGCATTGATAAAGGGAAGTACAGTTTATCCAACACAATTGGGACTTTCTGCAACCTGGGACGACGATCTGGTTTACCGGGTAGCTAAAGCCACTGCAAAAGAAGTGCGTTCAACTGGAATGCACTGGACGTTTTCTCCCAACGTTGATGTTGCACGAGATGCCCGCTGGGGGCGGTCAGGAGAAACCTTTGGCGAAGATCCACAAATGGTATCGCGTATGGGCGTTGCTTTTACTAAGGGCTACCAGGGGGATTTTGGCAAGGATAATATTCTGGCTTGTGCCAAACATTTTATTGCGGGAAGCGAACCTGTTAACGGAACCAATGCTGCACCAATGGATGTATCGGAACACCAGCTTCGCGAAATCTGGTTGCCACCATACGAAGCACAGGTTGAAGCAGGGGTATACACTTTTATGGCAGCACACAATGAACTAAATGGGGTTCCGTGCCATGGCAATGAGTGGCTGCTGACCGATGTCCTGCGCAATGAATGGGGGTTCAAAGGCTTTGTTGTTAGCGACTGGATGGACATTGAACGTTTGTATCAGACCCAGAAAGTAGCTGCTTCGCAAGAAGAAGCGATTAAAATGAGTGTGAATGCAGGAATGGACATGCACATGCATGGTCCTGATTTTCTGGTCCCGCTTGCTGAACTGGTAAGAAAAAAAGAAGTGCCCGAGGCCCGCATCAACGAAGCATGCCATGCCATTCTGAAGGCGAAGTTTATGGTAGGGTTGTTTGACGAGCCCTTGGCCGATATCGAACGATCGAAAGCTATTCTTTTTAACGATGAACATAGACATCTGGCTCTCGAAGCAGCCCGGAAATCCATTATTCTTTTGGAAAATAAGAACAATCTACTGCCGCTTAAGGGAGTGAAGTCAATTCTGGTTACAGGACCAAATGCCGCTAATCATCGTTTGCTTGGCGATTGGACTTTACCTCAGCCCGAAGAAAATGTGGTGACTCCTTACGAGGGAATAAACGAAGTGTTTAACAATGCAAAGGTCGATTACTTTGATTCAGGGGAAAGTTTGCTGAATCCGGTTGACCGCACCGCTGAAGCAGCACAAAAAGCCAAAGCCTATGATGCAGTTGTGATCGTTGTTGGGTCGAATTCGCTCCGCTACGAAAATTCAGAGAAAACCTGTGGCGAAAATATCGACCGCGCTAATATAAACTTGTTAGGTACCCAGCTAAAACTGGTTCAAAAGGTTTATCAGGCGAATCCAAACACTGTAGTGGTATTGGTGAATGGCCGTCCATTATCGGAACCCTGGATAAAGGAAAATATTCCGGCAGTGCTTGAAGCCTGGGAACCGGGTGCGATGGGAGGTATAGCCCTTGCCGAGATTCTGGCAGGGAAAGTGAATCCATCAGGAAAGCTGACCATGACTATCCCATATTCTGTTGGTCAGATTACACAGGCTTATAATTACAAACCCATGCATTTTTTTCACAAATACCGCGATGAGCCCTGGCAACCACTTTGGGAATTTGGTTATGGATTGAGCTACACCACCTTCGATTATAGTAATCTGCTGGTAACGAACAAGGTAATTTCAATAAATGAGGCGGTAAAACTTTCCATTGACGTTGAAAACCGGGGGAATATGGATGGTGACGAGATTGTACAGCTCTACATTCGGGATAATTATTCGAGCGTAACCAGACCTGTAAAAGAATTAACTGATTATAAAAGAATTTCACTGAAGACAGGAGAGAAACGCACCGTCGAATTTGAAATTCCGTTCAACAAATTGGGATTTTACAACCGCAATATGAAATACGTGGTTGAGCCAGGCGAATTTACACTTATGGTCGGTGGGTCCTCCAACGACAAGGGTCTGCTCCGAGAAACAATTAACGTTCAAAACTGATCATTATGAATTCGATAAAGTTACTTGCAATTATTGCAGTTGTAGCATGTACAGTAGCATGCAACACAAAAGCTAAAGAAGTAGAAAAACCGATGCGTCCGAATATTCTTTTTATCATGTCAGACGATCACACCACGCAGGCGATTACTGCTTATGGTGGAATTTATGATGAGTATGCTCAAACCCCGAATATTGACCGTTTGGCTCACGAGGGAATGATCATGCGTAACGTGTTTTGCACAAACGGCATATGTGGTCCCAGCCGGGCGAGTATTATCACCGGAAAATACAGCCATATTAACGGCTATTATAAAAACGAAGGTGGAGGTCATTTTAATCCTGATCAGTGGACTTTTCCAGAAGAATTGCACAATAACGGCTATCAGACAGCCATGTTTGGGAAATGGCATTTAGGATCAGAACCCCGTGGTTTTGATTATTACAAGTATCACGAAGGAGCCGGACAGCAGGGGTTTTACTGGAATCCGGTATATAATCAGAATGGTGAAACTGTAACCGAAAAAGGCTATTCTACCAATCTTACCACTGATTTTGCCTTGCAATGGCTTGATCAGGCCTCAAAAAAAGATCAACCTTTCTGTTTATTGCTTCAGTTTAAGGCGCCGCATCGTAACTGGGAACCGGATACAAAATATGTGGATTTATGGGAAGATATTGAGATGCCTTATCCTGAAACATATAACGACAATTACAAGGGACGCGAAAAAACAGCCGGAGATACAGATATGACCATGGACGACTTTAACAGGAAAGATATGAAACTTACTCCTCCCGAAGAACTTAGTGGAAAAGAGCTGAACCGGTGGTACACATTTGGCAACAAACGTGGTGACGTTGTTTATTTGGATCAATCGCTGACTCCGGAGCAAAACAGGAATAAGAAATACCAGATTTATATCAAAGATTATCTGGCCTGCGTGAAATCGGTGGATGACAACGTAGGACGTGTTCTGAATTATTTGGATAAACATGGTTTAGCCGAAAATACCATCGTTATTTACACTTCTGATCAGGGGTTCTACCTGGGTGAGCACGGCTGGTTCGATAAACGTTTTATGTATGAAGAATCACTTCGTATGCCGTTCCTGATTCGTTATCCTAAATTGATTAAAGCTGGGTCAGAAAATACTGACATTATTACCAATATCGACTTCGCACCAACGATTATTGATGCTGCTGGTATTGTCAAACCTGATGATGTGCAGGGAAACAGTTTCCTTCCCAACCTGACAGGTAATAAAGCGGACAACTGGCAAACTTCGATGTATTATCATTATTACGAATTCCCGTTCTGGCACCATGTACAACCGCATTACGGAATTCGCACTGATCGCTACAAACTCATACATTTCTATTACAATGTTGATGTTTGGGAATTCTATGACCTTCAGAATGATCCTCATGAATTGAATAATCTTATTGATACACCGGAATATGCATCGTTGATTGATTCACTAAAAAATCAATTGGAAGAGAAACGGGAACTTTACAAGAATGGCAAATCATTGGAAGAGCTTCGCGCCATTACCGATAAAGACTTTGGAAGCATTGTTGGTCATTAATTATAAACATAGTTCAATAAAACTTTATTCAGAATTTATATGAAAAGAATAATTGTTGTAATAATGATTATGGTTTCGTTAGGTACTTTTTCGCAACCAAAGAAAAACGTGCTCTTTATTGCGGTTGATGATCTGAAACCTTTGTTAAACTGCTATGGTGTTCGAGACATCAAGTCGCCGAACATTGATAAACTGGCGTATGCTGGAACACTATTTACAAACAACCAATGCCAACAGGCAGTATGTTCCCCTTCACGTGCAAGCCTCATGTTTGGGATTCGACCAGATAGAACCAAAATATGGGATCTTCAGACTCCATTGAGAACAGCAACAAAAGACGACAAGACCATAGCACAGTATTTCAAAGAGAAGGGTTACGAAACAGTTGCCTTTGGAAAGATCTTTCACATTAGCATGGCCGATAAAGAGCATGATACAGAATCATGGTCAATTCCTTATACGTCGGTAAATATTGAGAACTATCCGACAGAACTGGGAGAACCGTTTGCGGGACATTTTCAGGATACGGAATTGAAGGCCAGTTTGAACAAGAAATTCCAGAGCTTAATTGCTGAGGGACAAAAGCCGGGGGCTGCAAGAAATAAAACGT
This sequence comes from Maribellus luteus, assembly GCF_003576475.1. Classification (GTDB taxonomy): domain Bacteria; phylum Bacteroidota; class Bacteroidia; order Bacteroidales; family Prolixibacteraceae; genus Draconibacterium; species Draconibacterium luteum. The sequence goes on from NZ_QWGR01000001.1 coordinate 630,399, forward strand.
TACAGGAACTGAAGGTTTCCACCGAAATGCTCGATGTAGTGGATGAAGCATACCAGGACGGACAGATTGCGCAGAATGCCGTAAAAATGATAGACCAGCTGGCCAATAAAGAAAAACCGTTTTTTATTGCAGTCGGCTTTAAAAAACCTCATTTGCCCTTTGTTGCTCCTAAAGAATACTGGGATTTATACGACCGTAATACAATTGAGTTAGCTAAATGGCAAAAAGCGCCAATTGGCGCTCCTGATTATGCCATGCACGACTGGGGTGAACTCAAATCGTATTCAGACATCGAAGCATATGTGATGCCCAGTGGCGTTTTGGCCGAAGACAAACAACGCGAACTGATTCACGGTTATATGGCTGCTGTTTCGTACACTGACGCACAAATCGGAAAATTGCTGGATGAACTGAAGAAACAAGGTGTTGCGGAGAATACCATCGTTGTGTTATGGGGAGATCATGGCTGGCACCTCGGTGATCATAGCCTGTGGTGTAAGCATTCAAATTTTGAACAAGCAACACGCTCGCCTCTGATCTTCAGTGCTCCCGGAATGGAAAAGAGACAGCAGAATTCCTCGCCGGTTGAGTTTGTCGATATTTATCCGACACTTTGCGATCTGGCTGGAATCGACATCCCTTCGGATCTCGATGGCGTGTCTTTGAAACCCATACTTTCAGGTAAAAAACAGAAGGTGAAAGATTTCGCTGTAAGTCAATATCCACGTGGCAACCGCATGGGCTATTCGCTACGCGACGATCGTTACCGCTATACGGCATGGTTTCAGTATGATTACCGAGGAACAGAAAAGCCATCACAGGAAAATCTGATTGGGGAAGAATTGTACGATTACTCTATTGATCCGTATGAAACCACCAACTATGTAAATGAAAAAGAATATGTCGACATTCACCGGGAATTGTTGAACGAATTACTCGAATTTCTAAAATGATACTGAAATGAAAAGAAATTTTGTTTTAAGTCTATTCGTGTTGTTCTCGCTCACACTGGCAGCACAAACAGAAAAGCCCAATGTAGTATTTTTTCTGGTTGATGACTTGGGGTGGAACGACATTGGCACCAACGGTTCAGAGTTATACGAAACGCCGAATATAGACGCCCTGGCAGATGGAGCCATGTATTTTACAAATGCCTATGCGGCTTATCCTCGTTGTGTTCCATCGCGTTTTGCAATGGTTAGCGGTCAGCATCCAGCCCGCGATGGCCGGAAAGACGGTGCTATCCTGCCTTTGTCAACTGTTACAATAGCAGAAGCGCTGAAAACACATGGCTACGGGACCTTTTTTGCCGGCAAATGGCATCTTGGACATGATGTGCAGGAATTCCCACAAAACCAAGGATTCGATGTAAACAAAGGTGGATGTGCAGCAGGTGCGCCCGGATCCTACTTTTTCCCTTATCAAGACACCAAGAAATCAAAGAACAATGTCCCTTTCTTTGGGCTCGAGGAAGGAAAACCGGGAGAATACATCACCGACAGGTTAACAGACGAAACCATCAGATACATTCATGAGAACGACCCGAAAAAAACAGGGAAGCCTTTCTTTGTTTATCTCGCGCACTATGCCGTGCATACTCCATTGCAGGCTAAAGCCGATCGTTTGGCCTATTACGAGAAAAAGGTGAAGAAAATGACTTTTGAAGGAGAATCTTATGTTTTCGGCCCCGATGGTAGGGCAAAAATGTGGCAGGATAATGCCATTTATGCCGCGATGGTCGAAAGTATGGACGAAAGTCTGGGCAGGATTGTTGCCGAATTGAAAAAACTGGGTTTGTATGATAATACAATTATCATCTTTACTTCCGATCATGGAGGTCTGTCAAATTCGGGGATCGACAATAATCGCGAACTGGCTACCACCAATAAACCGCTTCGTGCAGGGAAAGGACATATATATGAAGGCGGTATAAAGGTTCCTGTTTTCGTGCGCTGGCCAGGTGTAGCAGATCAAAAATCGAAATCATCTGCTATAATAGATGGGATGGATTATTATCCAACGATTCTTGAAATGTGCGGCCTTCCACTCCAGCCTCAGGATCATCTTGATGGGGTGAGTTTTGTACCCGCGCTTAAAGGTAAAACCATAAACGAATCTCGCCCGTTTTTCTGGCATGAAACTGCTTCACGTCCCGGTCAAACAGGTGACCATGCTTGTTCAACCATCCGTAAAGGAAATTATAAACTTATGCATTTCCTGGAAGATAACAGAATTGAACTGTACGATCTGAATATCGATCCGTTTGAGCAGCACAACCTTGCAGAAGAACTGCCACATGTTGTTAAATTAATGGATAAAGAGTTAAGCGACTGGAAGAACGAGGTCGGTGCTTCTGTGCTGAAGGAAAAAAACAAGGTAGAAAAGAAGGATAAGCCTAGGAAAGAAAAAAGTGAACACTAAAAAACCTCTGATTCATATATTTTACCAAAACGTCGTATGTATAAGTTAATTCTAATCTTCAGTGCGCTACTGATAATTCAATATCAGCCGGCAACGGCGAAAGCCAAAAGTAAACATCAGAATGTTTTGTTGATCTTTTCTGATGATATGAACACGGGGCTGAACTGTTATGGAAATTCCCTGATTCATTCACCCAACATCGACCGACTTGCCGGAAAGGGTACGCGCTTTACACATGCCTATTGTCAGTGGTCGGTTTGCGGACCTTCGAGAGCCAGTATTTTATGCGGACAAATGCCGGCACAGACCGGCATTCGTAATCTGAGTACCCAGTTGCGTGATGTAAGTCCTGATGTAGTTACCTTGCCACAGTTTTTCAAAAACAAAGGATATGTAACTGCTGCAGTTGGAAAAATTTTCGATCCGCGAACCGTTGATGATGGACATGATCAGGTGTCCTGGACAATCCCATATAGTATTGATTACGGTTATCCTCAGGAATATGGCTCTTTTGTTAAAGGTCAATACCGGGTAACGAACAATACCGCAACAGAAATGGGACCTGAAGGTGTCGGTGATGATGGTTACCTTGACGGCCAGATTTGCCTCGACGCACTTTCCAAACTGGAAAACTTTGCATCGAAACCCGATCAGCCATTTTTTCTGGCAGTAGGTTTTAAAAAACCACATATCCCGTTCATTTCTCCTAAAAAATACTGGGATTTATACAACCGCGAAGATATGCCGCTGGCCGAATTTCAGCAGTTGGCAAAAGGAAGTCCTGATTATAGTTTGTCGAAACCAGAACCCTTACAATATGACGATATTCCGAATATTTGGACCTACAATGATGTGACCAGAGGAAACGGAATCCTTGATTCAGCACTCCAAAAACAACTGGTTCATGGGTATTATGCCTGTATTTCGTATATAGATGCACAGGTGGGTAAACTGTTAGACAAGCTCCTTGAACTTGCCCTGGATGATAATACTATTGTGATTTTTTTGAGCGACCATGGGTATCATTTGGGAGATCATAACCAGTGGGGGAAACACACACAGCTGGAAAATGGAGTTCATGTACCTTTTATTATTTTTGAGCCGGGTAAGAAAGCAAATGTCTGCGATGAAACTGTTGATTTGTTAGACCTGTATCCGACACTAACCAACATGGTGTTTCAAACTACTCCGGAAACTACAACAGGAGAAAGTCTTGTACCACTCCTCGAAGGGCAACAGTTAAAATCATGCCTTGCGGTTTCGGAATACCGTTCTTCTGGTCATGCATCCTATTCTTTCCGGAATAATAAAAACAGACTGACACTGTGGATGAAAGGTGCCGACGATCGACCGGATCAGCAGGAATGGAAAAGTGATAGGATTTTATCCAAGGAACTGTTCGATTATACTACAGATCAACTGGAAAGAATCAATCTGGTTGAAAATCCGGTTTATAAGAATATCGCAGACTCGCTCTTAAAGTCGGGAGAAGCATGGTGGAATTCCCAATATGCCATAATAGCAGGAGAGATAACCGGAGACAGGGGCATAAAAACTGATTATATACCTGCACCAAATCCGGTGAAGGATTACCTTAATCTGCCCGTTCATAAAAAAGAAGAAACAAATCTTCGGATTTATGACCTAAATGGCAGACTTGTTTTGCAAGCACAATATCCTGGTGATGAGATTTATGTGGGAAACTTAAAACGTGGTCGGTATGTCGTTTTATTGGATTGGGAAAGTATGGATGAGGTGATGAATTATTCCTTTATAAAAATATGATGAAGCTTAATTTCATAACTATTTTGTTGATTATTGTATTAGGCGTATCAACGATAAATGCTCAGGAATCTAGTTTTTTCAGGGAAACCTGGAAGGCGAAAACATTTTCCTATCCGACAGAGAGTATACAAAAACAACTGCCGTCCGGTTCTACAGAAAACACCATAAGTATCTCACCTGCCGACACCTTGGCACCTGTTCTGCCGGTTCAGCTTGGCTTAAATACCACTTTTCGCAGTGGTACTGAAATGTTCACAGAACGTCTTCATAATTATAAGAATTCAGGAATGGGGGCTTTTCGCTTCCCGGCAGGAAGCGGGAGTAACACATATTTCTGGGACGGAAATATTCCCGACAAATTTCGTATTACAGTAGATCCAATTGATGGTACAAAGTCATCCGATTTGAATATTGAGGAATTTGTAGCTTTTGTCGATTCAATGGGGGCAGAGGCAACAATAGTAGTAAATTATTTTTATGCACGTTACGGAATTACTTCTGAAGGAACGAGGGAATCTCGTGTAAATCAGGCAGCTGAATATGCTGCTGATTTTGTGAATTATGTAAATAATGTGCTCGGTGCGAATGTTAAATACTGGGAAGTGGGAAATGAATGCTACGGAAAATGGGAAGTTGGCTTTGATGTAAATGGCAGTGTGGTTACCGGAAAGGAATATGGTGAAGATTTCAGGGCTTTCGCAATGAAAATGAAGGAAGCTGACCCTTCGATTAAAGTTGGTGCGGTAATGTGGCCTAAAAATGACAACTGGAACGACCAGGTAATGAAAGAGGTGAAAAACGATGCTGACTTCCTGATTACCCATAATTATTTCACAGCGTTTGAAGATGCTACTACAGAAAATATTTTGGCCAGCACATTGCAGATCAATGAAATAAAACAGCAAATGGGAGATTGTACTGTAAGGAATACTTTATTTCCAGCAGATCATTTTCCGGTTGCAATGACGGAATACAACAACCGTGGACCGCATACCACTACCTTTTTAAATGCCTGTTTCACAGCCGAGGTATTGGGACGCATGATCGAAAGTGGCTATGGACTGGCAACACGATGGGCAGGTGAGTGGCAGTGGAAAGTGGGGACCCATGGCCTTTTTGCTGTTGACGATCCCGACCAGAAGGATTACTCGGTGCGGCAGGCTTATTTAATTTACCATTATCTGGATAAGGCATTTGGCGATCAACTGGTAAAAACCAGCACAACTAATTCCACCCTTCGGGCGTTTGGTTCGCGTTTTAGTGATGGGAAATATGCGCTGATGGTGATTAATCCCGGAGGTACGGAGCAAAGTTTCAATCTAAAATTGAGTGATGAAGTCTTGTCTGGAAAATGCTGGTGGTACGAGGTGTATGCTAATACCATTCAAGAAGACGATAAAAAGTTTTATGTAAACGGATTTACATCGACTACCAACGGTGGCGGACCTGATAATTTTGTTGAAATTTTACCTTTTGAAACGAGAATTGACTACCAAACGCAATTTTGCGTTAGGAAATATTCAGTTAGTTTTTTTGTGTTTGATACCAGCTTTGTAACCGGTTTTCGTTTCAAGACTTTCGATACTGAGTTGGAAATTTATCCCAATCCGACTTCGCATGAAATATTTGTAAAAAACGACCAGACATATAATGAATATTTTATTTATTCCATGAACAGCCAACTGGTACATCATGATTATATGAGTACTCCCATTGATGTTTCATTTCTTAATGATGGACAATATTTGTTAGAAGTGAAAAATAAAAGCCTCTTCTCGAGTGCTATTTTTACTAAAAATTAGCGTTAAGTCGAGACTATGGTTGCCTTGTCAGTATTATTTCACAATTATTTTAAAACTTCGGTCATTCTCATAATTTAATCAATAGAATTCCTCATGACTTGCCTCGGGGGTAATATAGGAAAGTTTGAAAACCTAAAGGTTTTCATGACTTTTTGAAAAAGCGTATTTTCGTTTATATGGATGAACATATTTACAAAAGATATAATAAGACATTGAAGGACATGTTAACAGGATTAGAAGCATTAACAAATGTATGGGAGTGCAAGTTTTGAACTGCTCCGCAGAAAGTCAGTCAAGGTAATTCCCCAAAATTGACAAAGAACCGGTCAGACCGAATAGCCACTGGGTGTTGTTTCATTTTTAGTAGGATTGTACCAATTTGGATTTCATGTTTAATTGATAATTAAATATTCTCATTGATTTTGATTGCTATCCCTGTTTTAGTTCATTTTATTTGCTGTCATTTATTAACTAACGTGAGTTCGATCTAAGCGAATGTGCAGATATCACTTTGTTCAATGATTTCTTCCATTCTTAGAGTTGGTTTTTTAGGTAAAAAGGAATAAGCAATTAACCCCGAGAGCAGATTGGTTAGAAAGTTTTCAAAGCTATGGTGTCTGGTATGTTCGATTTGATAGATGTTTTTCAGTTCATCGTTTACTGTTTCAACCAGAGCCCTTTTGCAAAGCAGGATTTTATCCTGCAGCAGCATCAGTGAGTTCTTCATGTTTTTTCGAATCCTGGTAATCAGGTGAATACCATCGATAAACAGTTCATCAAACAGTGATTTAGATATATACCCTTTGTCACCTATCAGTTTCCCGAAGATTTTATCATGAAAGTTTTTGTTTTTCAGAGGTTCCCGGTCGTCAACATTTCCTTGGGGGAAAAGAAAATCAAGGATCTCTCCTTTGTCGTTGATTACAATGGGTAGTTTGAATCCGATGGAAGTGCTACATTTGACTGTACGGTAAGTTAAGTGCTATTTTTACTTACAATTATGAATCAGATGAGAAAAAAGTTTGACAAGGAGTTTAAGAAAAAAGCAGTAGAACTTTCTTATGCCAGAGGCAATGCCACCGAGATTGCGGAAGAACTAGGAATTGAGAGAGCATTGCTTTACGTTGGCGTAAAGAGTTTAAACAATATGACAAGAATAGCTTTCCAGGCCATGGAAATCCGAAGATGACAGATTTGGAACGTGAGAATGCCCGATTGCAAAAGGAGCTAAGGGATGCAAAGATGGAAAGGGACATTTTAAAAAAGGCAATCAGCATCTTCTCCGTGAGCGATGGGAAATCTACCAGTTTATAAGTGACCACCGCCCCAGATTTTCTATTGAGATGATGTGTAAAGTGTTCAAAATAAGCAGAAGCAGTTATTACCGATGGATGAAAAGTGGCCCATCTAAACGTTGGCTTGAAAATGAAGAGTTGCTGGTGAATATAAATAAAGTCTTTGAGGCCAGTTCTGGCAGCTATGGGAGTCCACGGATTGCTATAGAATTAAATACACTGGGATTTCAGGTGTCAAGACAGAGAACCGCAAGGATTATGAAAGCGGCAGGAATACGGGCAAAACGAAAAAGAAAGTTTGTAGCAACTACCGATTCCAGACATGGCTATCCTGTTGCCCCCAACGTATTAAACAGGGAATTTACGGTAGCAAGGCCAGCTCAGGGTTGGATGTCCGATATTACCTACATCAGAACCAGCAAAGGCTGGCTGTATTTAACGGTTATTATTAATTTGTTTGACCGTAAGGTTGTTGGATGGGCAATGAGCAGAGGGTTGAGTGCAGAAGAATCTACAATTGCTGCATGGCGAATGGCAATTAGAAACAGACCGATTACGCAAAAACTTATTTTTCACTCAGACAGGGGTATTCAATATGCTTGTTCGGCATTTACCAATGTGTTGAATACAAACAAATGGGTTAAAAGAAGTATGAGCAGAAAAGGAAATTGCTGGGACAATGCAGTTGCCGAAAGTTTCTTTAAAACAATAAAAGTTGAGTTTGTCTATAAAAATCAGTTTTCAACTCAGGACCAGGCAAAATTATCCTTATTCAAATGGATAGAAACTTGGTACAATCGTAGAAGGAGACACTCTGCTTTGGGATACAAAACAATGGAAGAATTTGAATTAATAAATAATAATCAGAGAGTGGCAGCATGACTCTTAACTAATCGTACAGGGTTTTGTTGCATATCCAAAATCCAACCGCAAAGAAATTTGCACAAAAACTTATGAATTATGAATAGATATCTTTTGTTTCTTATTTTATTCCTGATAATTCTTCATATATCATGTACCAAACAAAATATTGAAGTTAATAGTCCCTCTTCAAACTTGGTGGCTAAAATTACATCTGAGGATTCAGGTTTGATGTTAAGCGTGTATAATTCAAAAGAAGCAATTTTAGATGTAAATGTCGGGGGCTTTGTTTTTAATGAAAAAGATAGTTTGAGCTATGATCAGATAAGCAGTATAAAACAAACTTCCTTTGATGAAACGTGGAAGCCTGTTTACGGTGAACGCAATACTGTTCGCGACAGGTATAATCAACTTGAAATTAACCTGACAACTAAAAACGATAAAAATCAAAATTTGAAACTACTGTGTCGGGTGTATGATGAAGGGGTTGCCTTTCGCTATTTGTTTGATGAAAAATCATTCTCCAATAAAATACTTATCAGGGAGTTAACAGCCTTCAACTTTCAGGATGATTATGACGCTTGGGTTACTGATAAAGCTCAAGGGGTTTACGAAAAAGAAAATATCAGTAAAATCGATGGAGTCAGTGAACGGCCGCTTGTTGTTAAACGGAACGAAAAATCCTTTTTAGCGATGGGGGAAGCTGCGTCAGTGGATTTTGCACGGATGAAATTTAGAAGAGATTCTCTGAAAGCTTTGTCATTACAGGTTGATCTGTCAAGCAGTGTAGATCTTGAAAAAGCAAAATTCACCACGCCCTGGCGGTACGTAATGGTAGGAGCATCTCCTGGCGAATTGCTTGAAAATAACTATTTCATTGAGAACCTGAATGAACCCAATCAACTGGTAGATGTCTCGTGGATAAAACCGGGGAAAGTAATTCGAGAAGTTACGTTGACCACAAAAGGAGGGATTGCTTGCGTTGACTTTGCCGTAAAACACAATCTTCAGTTTGTAGAATTTGATGCCGGTTGGTATGGAAATGAATACGACGATGCATCTGATGCAACCACTTTTACTGTCGATCCCAATCGGTCACCGGGACCTCTTGATCTGCAATATGTAATTAACTATGCAAAAGAAAAAGATGTTGGAATAATTTTGTATGTCAACCGTCGTGCACTAGAAAAGCAGCTGGACGAAGTCCTTCCTTTATTAAAGTCATGGGGAGTTGCAGGGATAAAATATGGATTTGTGAATGTGGGGCCGCAGGAGTGGACTTCGTGGTTGCACGATGCAATTCGTAAAGCCGCGAAATATGAATTAATGGTTGATGTGCACGATGAATATCGACCAACCGGCTATTCACGCACCTATCCTAACTTGATAACCCAGGAAGGCATTCGTGGCGACGAAGAGAGTCCTTCTACCGAGCATACCTTGATTACCCTTTTTACCCGTATGATTGCCGGTGCAGGAGACAATACGAACTGCTTTTTGGCGCCTCGTGTATCTCGAAAAATGGGAGGTAAGGCTGGGCAAATGGCAAAAGCGATCATGCTTTACAGTCCGTGGCAATTTGTCTATTGGTACGATCGTCCCGAAGGATCGCCCCATAAAAAGGGGGGAGCCGGCTCAGCTGAAGGGATAATTAAAGAAAGTGAAGAACTTGGTTTTTATGATGCTCTGCCCACCATATGGGATGAAACAAAAGTATTGGAAGGTGAGATTGGTGAATACGCAACCGTTGTCAGGAGAAGCGGAGAGGATTGGTTTATTGGATCGTTAACAGCCAATAAGGCTCATGCGCTTGAAATTTCATTCTCCTTCTTGGATGAGGGGAAGGCTTATGAAGCAACCATCTTCTCACAAGATGCAAGTGGGTTGGAAGATAATAAGGTGACTATGGAGACAATCTCAGTAAATCAAAAAGCGATCTTGACAAAAACGTTGGTAGAAAACTCAGGTTTAGCTGTGATCATCAGAAAAAAATAAAATCAATTGAGCTATGCGTTATTTACTCATCTCAATTTGCTTTGTTATTCTTACAACAAGTAGTTTGTTTAGTCAGACCGAAGAGCAACATGGATTACATTCTGAAGGAGGCCCCTGGAAGTTTTATCCGGCAAAAGAGAAAAAAGACAGTCTGAAAAATGTTTTACTGGTTGGCGATTCGGTAATGAATGGCTTTCATCAAAGTGTAATCGACAGCCTTAAAAAGTTAGCTAATGTTGATTACTGGTTAACGCCTAGGCATTTGAATAGCGAGCATCTTTTCACCGATTTAGCCAAGGTCGTTTCGTCTAATAATTACGATGTTATTCAGTTTAATATCGGGTTGCATGGTTGGCCGGAGGGACGGATTAAAGACCATGAATATGTTCCGTTGCTTGAAAAGTATGTTCAAACCCTAATTGACAATGCAAAAGGTACAAAGTTGATTTGGGCAAGTACAACACCAGTTACCGAGCAAGATAAGGCTGAACTAAACAAGGAAATCAATCCTACCATTACCCAAAGAAATGAATGGGCAGCCGGTGTGATGAATAAATACAACATTCCAATAAACGATTTGTACGGGTTGGTTGTGGATAAACTGCATATGGCAAAATTGGACAGGTTCCACTGGAAATCCGAAGGCTATCATTTAATGGCAAATCAATCGGTTAAAATCATCGTTCGAGAGTTGAGTAAGGTGCAGTCTGTCAATGTGATAGATGATTGCAATGTCGTTTGGGATTCACCTTCTAAAAATTCATTAGGCTCCATGCCGGCAGGTAATGGCGATATCGGGATTAATCTTTGGGTAGAAGAAAATGGGGATTTACTGTTTTACCTTTCAAAAACCGATGCCTGGAGCGAAAATGCCCGGCTGTTAAAACTGGGGAAAGTAAGACTGTCGCTTTCGCCCAACCCTTTTAATACGGGAAAACCTTTTTCACAGGAATTAATTTTGAAAGATGGGGTAATACATATTGAAGCCGGCAATGCAAAAGAGAAGGTATCCATCGATGTCTGGGTCGATGCCAATCATCCGGTAGTAGAACTTGACGTTAAAAGTCAAAAAAAAATTACTGCCTCGGTAACAACAGAACCATGGCGACTGGAACAAAGAGAAATCGCCGATAATACAGAAATTCACTCCGCCTATGGATTGAAAACAGTTATTGTTGAGAAAGATACCATTTTTGAGAACGACAAGGGAAGCGTTATGTGGGCGCACAGAAATGAACGTTCGATATGGAAAAATAACCTGACTATGCAGGGATTGGAGGGATACCTGAAAAAAGGCAAAGACCCCTTGTTGCATACTACTTTCGGAGGTTTAATACATTCAGATAAACTGCTAAAAACAACACCGGCAAAATTAGAATCAAAAGTAGCAGTCGCAGAATTCTCCGTATCGGTATTTGCACTAACTGATCAAACCAAAAGTCTGAATAAATGGGGAAAAGAGATAGGCAATATTGCCAGAAAAGTAACATCTGAATCCCGGGAAAACCGATTGAAAGCCCATTCAAGCTGGTGGCAGTCGTTTTGGAACAGGAGCCACATTTTTGTGAACACACCAAACAACGAAGATAAAGAAAAAGTTGCCAATGTTTCAAAAAACTACAATTTGCAACGTTACATGAATGCCTGTTCAGGAAGAGGGAATTCGCCGATAAAATTCAATGGTTCTATTTTTACGGTGGATACTAAAAATCTGGATAACAGGTTTGCAGGTTTTGATGCCGATTTCCGGCAGTGGGGAGGACCTTACTGGTGGCAAAATACAAGGTTGCCCTATTGGACGATGCTGGAAGCTGGCGACTTTGACTTGATGAAGCCACTGTTTAAAATGTACCGAGATGTGCTGGATATTCGAAAATTTGCTACAAAAACTTACTACGGGCACGATGGTGCTTTTTATATCGAGACAATGCGTCATTGGGGAACATTTGCCGAGTCAAACTATGGACATGACAGGCCTGACGATTTGCCATTGGGAACCACCGTCAATAGGTTCATACGCTATTATTGGCAGAGTGGATTGGAATTTTCTCTCATGGCTTTGGACTATTATGCGTTTACCAAAGATGAAAAAACACTAAAAGAACTTATCCTACCAGTGGTCACAGAAGTGATGACATTTTTTGATCAGCACTGGGAACGGGACGAAAATGGTAAAATATTGTTTGACCCGGCAATGGCTCTGGAAACATACAATACTGCAGTAAACCCATTACCCGAAATCGTTGGGATAACTAAGGTTTGTTCTGAGTTATTGAAGTTGCCGGAAACTGCAATTACAGATGAACAACGAAAACAATACAGCAGATTAATTGCCGAATTGCCCGAAATACCTATGCGGAAAGTTGATGGGAAGATGTTGCTGGCACCAGCTCAGGAATATAGTGGGAAGCAGAATGTGGAGAATCCGGAACTATACGCAATTTTCCCATATCGGGCCTATGGCATTGGGCAACCTGATTTAGAAATAGCTCGCAATACATTTGAAAACAGAGCAATAAAAGAGACAGGCGGATGGCAACAAAATGCAATTAAAGCAGCATATTTAGGATTGACAGAGGAAGCTGCTGCTTTGACAACGACCAATTTAAATACGAGCAATAAGGCTTATCGATTTCCAGCCATGTGGGGTCCAAATTACGACTGGACACCAGATCAGGATCATGGTTCGGTTGCCATGATTGCACTTCAGCGTATGTTGGTACAATACGATGGAGATAAAATCTATTTATTGCCGGCATGGCCCAAAGAGTGGGACGTCGATTTCAAACTGTACGCTCCTTGGAATACCGTTCTTGAAGGAATGATTCGAAATGGTGAAATAGAGAGGCTTGAAGTGGCTCCGTCTTCTCGGAAAAAGGATTTGATTATTGGCTGGGAGTAATCGGGGGCAGGAGAATTTGAGTGTTTACTTTTTAAAGTCATGAATTATAAACCTGAACAGAAATTAATTAAACCTAAAGAAAATAATTATGAGATTTGTTTTTTTGCTGTCTTGACTATGCTGTCGTTTATGGTACAAGCCAAAGATTATAACCTTCTATCGCCTGATGGCAATGTCGAAACCTTGATCTCGTTAGACCATGGAAAGCCAGTATATACAGTAGTTGTCGGTGATAGAACGCCTATTCAAAATGCTGCATTGGGTCTGAAACTGGATCCTGCTTATCAAGGAGGATTCAATGTTGTCGATACCCAAAATCGAAAAGTGGATGAAACCTATGAAATGACTTGGTGGAAAAACCGGCTTATACGAAATCAGTATAATGAAATGAGACTATTTCTAGAAGAGGCCGAGGGTAATCGCAAACAGTTAACGATTGAGTTTAGAGCCTACAATGATGGAATTGCTTTTCGGTATGCTTTCCCGGAACAGGAAAATTTGAAGGAGTTTGTCATCGAAGAAGATTTTTCGGAGTTTGCCTTTACCGATGACTACACCTGGTGGTCGGCCAATGGCGAACGTGATAATTTGGGGCCTCTCTCTATTAATGCCGCTAAAGATCCCGGGTTTGCTCCCATGGTGCTCGAATGTGCCAACGATTTGTATTTCGGTATTCATGAAGCAGCGATTTCTGATTTTGCGAATTTTAAAATCAAGCGTGCAGGCAAAGCCAATGCTTTTCAATGCGACCTGCAGGGACCTTCCAATGCAAAAACAGGCATGCATACCTCGTGGCGCGTGATCATGATTGGTAAGCAGCCTGGCGATTTGGTCGAGAGCAACTTACTCCAAAATCTGAATCCGCCGTGTGAAATAGAAGATACCTCCTGGATAAAACCAGGTCTTTCGATGTGGGATTGGCGTGTGTGGGGCTTCACTGCTCCGGATGGTTTTGTATATGGACTGAATACAATTTCACATAAACGTTTTATCGACTTTGCAGCAGAAAATAATGTCGATTATCTCTTGATGGATGCGGATTGGTACGGTCCGGAGTTCAGTGAAAAATCAGATCCAACGCAATCGGCAGGAGAAATTGATATTGTGGAAAACTTCAGATATGCCAAAACAAAGGGAGTCGGAATCATCTTATATCTCAATGATGTGGGGGCGAATAAATTCGGATTAGAGCGCGTGCTTAAGCAATCTCACGATTGGGGAGCTTCGGGAGTAAAGTATGGTTTTATGACTGGTACGGGACAAGCAAAAGTATTGCAAACTCGTCGGGTCGTTGAGCTTTGTGCGAAGTATAAATTAACGGTAAATTTTCATGATACCCCGATACCTCCTAATGGCGACGATCGTACCTGGCCCAATGTTCTTACGCGCGAATATTGCCATAGTCAGGCCGATGCAAAATATTCCTATTATCCGGAAACTGCCGTTTCGGCGGCTTTTATTAATATGCTTGCCGGTCCACTTGATATGTGTAGCGGATGGTATGGTTTTGAAGGGAATGAAGTTCGTCCAAAAGTATTTCGTTTTATTCCTGGAACGGTGACTGCCGAAAATGCCAAGTTGGTCGTATTCCATAGTGGCATATCGGTATTAGCCGATTCCCCTGAAAATTATAAGGAGAAAGCCGATCTGTTTGATTTTGTAACAAATCTGCCCAAACGATATGATGAGTATAAAGTTATTGATGGGCATATAGAAAGCCATATTACAGTCGCGCGACGTGCAGGAGAGAATTGGTATCTTGGAAGCTTGACAACCCGTGAGCCGAGAACCTTGAATCTGAAACTGGATTTCTTGAAGCCTGGAGTACAATACCAGGCCTTTTTGTATGAGGACGCTCCCGAAACTCATTTTATAACCAACCGGGAAGACTATCAGATAAGACTTCTTCAGGTGGATGCCGAATCAACTTTAACCATAAAAGTCGCGCCTGGAGGTGGTGCCGCAGTGAGGCTTATTTCTTTTTAATAATTAACCTTTTTTCTTGTTAGGTCTTTTATAGAGATGATTCAAGGGTCTTACTCTTTAAATGGTTACTGTTTCTATTTATATTCCGATACTCTTTAGGACTCATTCCAGTCATCTTTTTGAAGTGTTCGTTAAAATTTGAAAGATTGTTAAATCCACTTTCAAAGGCAATTTCAATCACTTTGTTATCGGATTCGTTTAGTAATTGACATGCTTTGCCTACTCTTAACTCAATTACAAATTCAGAAAAAGTTTTTGTTGTTCTTTTCTTGAAATAACGACAAAAAGAGTTGGGTGTCATATTTGCTATGTCTGCAACTTGGGTTAATTCAATTTTTTTATGAAAATTAGCCATCAAATATTCAATACAATGAGTTAACCGACCAAAATCACGAGGAGACAAATTAGCTCGGTACCCCATACTGCTAAGATAAACCGCATTTTTGAATGTTGACATTTTGTGAAGCAACTGCAGAACATTAATTAACCTGTTGGTTCCATTGCTCTCAAATATAACATTCATTATTTGTTTGAGTTCAACATTTCTTTTGCCGCTAAATTTGATACCGCGATTTGACTTTTCAAATAGTCTTTTTATTTTGGCCATCTCTGGCAATGACAACAAAGGTTCACCAAGAATTTCGGGAGGTATAAATAGGACTAGGCATTCTGCATGTAGGTCTATATTCTTTTGATAGTACTTATAATCATTTTTCCATACATGTGGGATATTAGACCCAACCATTACAAAATCACCCTCATCAAATTGCTCAATATTATCACCCACAAATCGAGTTCCCGTTCCTTTAAGGATATACATTATTTCAATTTCCGGATGATAGTGGCAGGGGACAATAAAATGGGACAATTTTTCATGATGAATCTTGAATGAACTGTCAGTGGAGGGAGCAAGATGTTGAAATAATAAATCCATACAATTATAGAATTGATCTTATTTTTTACAAATGTGGGTATTTTAAGGTAAAATACCATTGGTTTTGGAATTTTACATGGTTGATGATGAGCTGACGTTGAGATAGATTTGTATATGTTTCAAAAGTAAAGCTTTACCTGAATACTATTGAGTTCTAAAAATTAACAAACTGATAACTGAATTACTAACATTATAAATTATAAACTTATGAAAAAAGAACGAGATCTAAAGGTGGCATATTGCTGTGTTCTTAGATTTGGCTTAAATTCTTACAGATTTCTAAGACTATTTTCTTTAATAATTATTTTGTTTTCCCTTAGTTACTTTCAAGCTATGGCTGGAGAATTTAATTCGCAACAAGTTAGAGGAGTAAAACAGGTACATACAATCAAGGGGAAAGTTACTGATTTGTCTGGAGAATTTTTGCCGGGTGTCACTGTTGTTATTAAAGGGACAACTCAGGGAACGGTTACAAATACGGATGGAGAATATTCTATTTCAGATATTGAGCAAGGAGCATACATTGTATTCTCTTTTGTAGGTATGAAGACTAAGGAAATTTTGTTTTCTGGTCAACTTCAGGTTGATGTTGTTATGGAACAAGAAGCAATTGGATTAGAGGAAGTAGTAGCAATTGGGTATGGAACACAGAAGAAAAAGGAAATAACCTCATCAATTGCTAATGTAACTAAAGATGATTTTAATCAAGGGGCAATTGTCTCCTCTCCTTTGCAGCTTGTACAAGGGAAGGTTGCAGGCCTTGCAATACAGCGTGTAAACGGTGATCCGAATAAAGATGTATCCATACAACTACGCGGAATATCTACTGTTTCCGGGAATAGTGAACCACTTGTTATTATTGATGGGTTTCCTGGCGGGAACCTGAACTCAATTGCACCGGAAGATATTGAGTCAATAGACGTATTAAGGGATGGTTCTGCCGCCGCTATTTATGGGACACGCGGAACTAATGGTGTTATAATTGTAACAACGAAGAAAGGTGAAGAAGGAAAAATGAGAGTGGAATACTCAGGTTATGTAACCTATGAAACATCCAAACTTCCAGATATGTTGTCTGCAACTGAATTCAAGGACTTGGCACAAGAATATATTAGTTCCAGTAATCCGGAGAAACAAGCGAAAGGTAGTTCAATGGTGGATTATGGAGGAGATACTGATTGGTTTGAGGAAATGACACAAGATCCGGTTAGCATGGTGCATCATTTATCGGTTTCCGGAGGTAATAATAAGACAATCTACGCTGCCTCACTTAATTATAGGGAAATTGAGGGAGTAATGAAAAGGTCTGGTCAGAATATGTTGAAAAGCCATCTGAATATTTCACATTCGACTTTAGACGATCGCTTAAATGTCTCTTTTAACTTGTCGGCAAATACAGGGAACTATAGTCCGACAGATTATTCCCTGTATTCTCATGCATTAAAACGTAATCCAACTTTACCAGTATATAATGAAGATGGTACATTTTATGAAACTTATGCGTGGGAAGACTTTAATCCCGTTGGGATGATTTATCAGACAGATCAGGATAACCAGATGACGCAATTGTTGGGGAACACCCGCATTTCATACGAGATAGTCGAAGGGCTTAAAGCCACTGTCATGGGGGCAATCCAGAAAAATCATGTACTAAAAGGGTATTACGATTATAAAGAGTCATCGCATAGTGTCATAGGGGGGTATAACGGAAGGGCATCTAGAAATTATGATCAGGCATTGGATAGGAATATTGAATTTACATTAAATTACTCAAAAGTTATCGAAGAGGTACATCGTCTGGATGTTCTGGGGGGATATTCGTACGAAGACTTTACAAATGAAGGCTTTTATGCAGGGAATAGTAATTTTATTACTGATCAGTATAAATACAATAATATTGGAGCAGGAGACTACTTACTTGACGGTATGGCTTCAATGAGTAGCTATAAAAACAGCAGTAAATTAATTTCATTTTTTGGTAGAGGGATTTATTCTTATAAGGATAAGTATCTTTTAACAGTTGGCGTTCGCCGGGATGGATCTTCAAAATTTGGTAAGAACAATAAGTGGGGCTGGTTTCCATCTGTTTCTGCAGGTTGGAGGGTGTCAGAAGAAGAATTTATGAGCAGTGTTGGGTGGCTGGACAATATGAAGCTGCGGATTGGTTATGGAGTTACCGGAAATCAGGGGACAAATCCTTATGCTTCTTTAGTTCGGTTGCAATCAGGACCAAGAATGTTATATAACGGGAGCTGGATTCCAGGAGTGGTACCTGCTTCAAACCCAAATCCTGACCTACGTTGGGAAACAAAACATGAGCTAAACTTTGGATTGGATTTCTCAGTATTTAACAACAGGGTTAATGCAAATATTGATGTGTATAATCGTTTAACAAAAGATTTGATTTACACCTACAGCGTTCCTACTCCACCTAATATTTATAATCAAACCACAACTAATGTAGGTGAAATGCAAAACAGAGGTATTGAGCTTTCGATTAATGCTTTACCAATCCAAAAAAAGGATTTTACATGGACTATTGATTTTAATATATCCTATAATAAAAATAAACTTGTTTCATTATCTAATGAGCAATACCCATTCAGCTATAAAGATATATTAACAATTAACACATATGGATTAAGCGGTGTGCCTACTTATCGTCTCGAAGAAGGTCAGCCTATTGGAAATATGTTTGGCTACATCTTTGCAGGTTTTACAGACCAGGGGAAATGGTTAGTAGAAAACAAGGATGGGGAAGTAATACCAATTACTGATGCAACTGCCGATGATAAAAAAGTAATGGGCAATGGTTTGCCTAAAATCCATTCTGGAATCACTAATACGTTTGCTTATAAAAACTTCGATTTTTCATTTATGCTACGAGGAGCTTTCATGTATGACATTTATAATCTGTTAAGCTTAACGCATAATAATGCTTACCAACTACCAATTAATGTATTAAGTTCAGCTAAGGATATAGAACTCTTTGACCTACCGTCATACAACAGTTATAACGTTGAAAATGGAGGTTTCCTAAAGTTAAGCAACGTAACTCTTGGATATAGTTTTAACCTTAATAATAATCTGTTAAATAAAGCTAGGATTTACATTTCCGGACAGGATTTATATACCATTACAAAATATACGGGTGTAGATCCAGAGCTCGAGATTAATGGACTTGGACCAGGTTTTGATGGACGAAATAATTACCCCAGATCTAAGACCTTTACTTTTGGTGTTAATTTAACTTTTTAAAACTAATTACTTATGAAATTTATATCAAAAATATTACTTACAGTATCACTGTTAGTCTTTGCCTACGGATGTACCGATTTGAGTGAGAATCTTTATAGCGAGATATTACAGGAAGATTTTTTCAAAACAGAAAACGAGGTAATTGCAGCAATTGCTCCTGTTTATGGAAACTTGAGGGCATTTACAAATTCAACTTGGGAATTATCAACCCATTCAACAGACCAAACTTTAACACCTGAAAAAGCATTAGGTCATTGGGCAGGTTCAAATTGGCCGTTAATGAACTCACATAAATGGATCCCTTCAATGGGACTATTTAATTCAGCATGGAATGACCAATATGCTTTAGTAAATAATTCAAATAAAATTATTTATCAGCTTGAAGGTATAGAAAGTATGGATGAAGAGTTGAAGTCTCTTTTCTTAGCTGAATTAAAAATGATCCGTGGTTTTGGATATTATAATCTTATTGATCTATTTGGGAATGTTCCGCTTGTTACTAGTTGGATAGTTGAAGATGAAACACCACCAACGGTTCAAAGAGCAGAAGTATTTAATTATGCCGTGAATGATATTGAAGCTAATGTTGAGAATCTTTCAGAAAAAGTTGATGCATCTACTTACGGAAGGTTTAATAAATACTCTGGGTATGCCTTATTGGCGAAATATTATTTAAATGCGGAAGTTTGGTCTGCTACGCCCCAATGGGATAAAGTAATTGAATATTGCGATAAAATTATTGCATCTGAAAAATATTCACTAACTGACAAATATTTTGATAATTTTCTTATCAAAAATGAAGGATCAAAAGAAAACATTTTTGTGATCCCATATGATGAATTGTATACCAATTCATGGGGGGTAAATCTTACTTTCGCATGGAGAGCATTACATTATGCTCATGGAGCAAAATACGATTTTAAAATGACTCCATGGAATGGGTTTACTGCTGTTCCGGCTTTTATACATTCATTTGATTCTGCAGATAAGCGCCTTGATGGTTGGTTGATTGGACAACAGTATGGGAAATCCGGTGAAGAATTATTCTGCTCTCAAGAAAGCAATGGGAAACCACTAAATCTAACTATTGATTATGAAAATATTTATAATCCTGATGATGGTATTGAATATGGGCCTTCGTATGCCCTCGAATTTATGGGAGCCCGTTTTGCTAAATATGAGTATGGCCCTTGTGATATTTCGATGGGAAATGATTTTGCAGTTTTCAGATATGCTGATGTTTTACTAATGAAGGCAGAAGCGCTAATGCGTAAAAATGGAGGCGTTGCAAACGCTGAAGCAGTTAATTTGGTTAATTCAGTTCGCTCCAGGGCATTTGATGATCCGTCAAAACTTTATACAGCATCAACATTAACATTAGATGCACTAATTGCTGAACGTGGTTGGGAGCTTTATGGTGAAGGTACTCGTCGTACGGATTTGGTACGCTTCGGAAGATTTATTAAAGGAACCTGGGAGTTTTATGATCGCTCATGGGAGGATGAAAAGCACAATCTTTATCCAATCCCCTATAGTCAGATAAGTGCAAATCCTGACTTGGCTCAAAATCCCGGATACTAATAATTAAGGAATTATGGGGATGCTTTGGAATTAGTTCCAACTTTCCTAAGGCATCCCTCTCTTTTTACAAGGAAATACTCTGGGCTACGAATTACTTGTAGATTCTGTACTAGCTTGTTAGATATAAATATTTTATGCCTTAGTAATCAATAATAAGCAAAATGATCCGAAATAATTACTTTAAAAAAACAAATGTAAAAAATCTTTCACGTAGAGGATTTATTACATCTTGTGCAGCATGCAGTGCGTGTATGGCAATATCTCCTTTTTCGTTTGGAGCTTCAAAAACGGTGAAAAAAGTTAATAATTTGAAGATAAGGATTATTTATTCATTACATGAAATTGTGCAAGACAGACCAGATTGGCCTTGTATTGGTTTTGACTTTAAACCAATTATCGATAATGTCAACTCAATTCTACGTCATGAATTTCCAAATACCGAGTTTATTTCAACTTTAGCAACAGGACCGAAAAATGCTGAAGATATTCTGAATAAGGATAAAACGGAAAAAATTGATGGCTACATTATTTATCAGATGAATTGCTGGAATAAGGTTGTTCAAACGATATCTAATTCAAATAAACCCGTACTTTATGTTGACTTTCAATATGGAGGAAGTGGGGGGTTTTTAGTTTACAATGCAAAATTTTTGCGGGAGAAAAAGCAAAACGTAGGATTTGTGTCATCTTCAAAGATAGAAGACGTAATAGCTGCCGTAAATTGCTTCGAAACAATACGAAAAGATGGTTTTTTAAAAGATTTTGCTACCGCTACAACCTTCGCTCGAATGAAAATGACTCCATCTCCTGGGAATTTAGCTTGCAAAACCGATGATTTGAAAACACTTTCTATAGATGAGTGTAAACGTCGAATGAAAAAATCAAAAATACTCGCCGTCCGGAATCAAGATTCTGGAAGTGCTAAATCAGTAATGGGGATACCACTTGGATATGTATCATTCTCAGAAGTTAATCATGCTTGGGAAAATGCAAATAATGATGAAGCTGGTGCAATAGCTGAGAAATGGCAAACTAGTGCTTCTGAAGTTGCTGACGTACCTTTTAAAGAACTTCAAAACTCAGCAGCTATGTATTTAGGAATGAAATCAGTACTGAAAAAACACAATGCAAATGCGATTACAGTAAATTGCCTTGGTGGTTTTTATGGTAATCATATCAATGCTTATCCATGCCTGGGATTTCACGAATTGAATAATGAAGGGCTTATTGGAGCTTGTGAGTGCGATATTAATTCATCAGCAACTATGGTAGCATTCACAATAATGACCCAAGGACGTCCAGGATACATTTCTGATCCTGTTATTGATACGTCGAAAAATCAAATAATTTATGCCCATTGCGTAGCTCCTAACAAAATGTTTGGGGCAGATGGCCCCAGTAATCCATTTAATATAATGACTCACTCTGAAGATCGACAAGGAGCTGCTGTCCAATCGATATTACCATTAGGATATATGACTACTACGCTGAAAATCGATAGTAATCGAAAAGAAATTATATTACATCAGGCAAAGGCAATTGATAATGATACCGATGACCGCGCATGTCGGACAAAGCTTTGTGCTGAACCAATTGGCGATATTGAAAAATTATTTACAAAATGGGATAAGTGGGGCTGGCATAGAGTTACTTTTTATGGAGATTTAAGAGAAAAAACATATGAATTAGCCAATTCAATTGGTTGGCAGGTGATTGAGGAAGCATAGTGAAGAATAATAGTATTAATGTGCTAATGAGATGGAAATCATTGTTTTATGGAATTTGACAGAGAATAGTCAGTTAATATAAAGGGGAGCCAATAACTCAACATCCCCTACTTATATGCAAACTTGAAAAAAAACAGGTTGTTGTTCATAAGCAACGGAGATAAAATAAATTACGACGATTTATTAAAAGTAAAATGGAATGAGACAAGGAATAATACAAAGTTCTAAAATGTTTTTAGTGGCGAATAGATTGGAAGGTAAAAAGGTGGAAAGTAGTATTCGCTATCTTAGTGATATGGAAGCTGTATTTATGGATAAAGTTGCATTTTCAGCACTTGACCCACAGCAGCCGGTTTATGAAGTTGATTGCTACTTCCCTGTGGCAGATAATAAATCTGGAGGTTTGTTTTTTGGGCTTACACGGATCTTTCCTGGTAAAGTGGGCGGTGAGTTTTTTATGACCAAGGGGCATTTCCATTCGAATAATGATACAGCAGAGTTTTATTGGGGAATTAAAGGTAAAGGCTTATTGCTTTTTATGGATAAAACGCGGAAAGTATGGGCTGAAGAAATGACCGAAGGCAGTGTACATTATATTCCCGGGAATACTGCTCACCGTGTTATTAATACCGGAGTTGAGATGTTATCGTTTGGAGCCTGTTGGCCATCTGATGCTGGTCATGACTACGGTTCAATAGAAAAGGAAGGTTTTTCGGCCAGAGTAGTTGAGAAAGATGGAAAACTAATAATTATTGAAGAATAAAAGAGGATGAGTTATTACTTGGGAATAGATCTTGGAGGTACGCGTATTAAAATAGGTTTGTCTGATGATTATCAGTTGATCGAAATTCAGAATGTTAAAGCAAGTAGGGAGAAAGGTTTCCAATACAACATGAAAATTATTGTAGAAGCTGCAGTGGGTATGTGCAGCGAGAATGAAATATCTCAATATGACATCAACAGTATCGGGTTTGCTTTTCCTGGATTGGTGAATAGCAAAGCCAAGAAGGTGATTGCAACTAATGCAAAATATAATGATGCGGTTGGTTTTGATTGGGATAAGTGGGCAAAAGAAAACTTTGGCGCAGCTATATATTTAGAAAATGACGCCAGGATGGCGTGCATTGGAGAATGGAGGCATGGAGCTGGTGTGCCATATACTGATTTGATTGTGATTACATTAGGAACGGGTATTGGGACGGCAGTAGTAATGGATAATAAACTATTGAAAGGGAAACATTTCCAGGCCGGAAATCTTGGAGGTCATTTTTCAGTAAATTATGATGGCCGGCTCTGCACATGTGGTAACAGGGGGTGTGTTGAAGCGGAAGCATCAACAGTAGTATTAAAACAACTTGTGTCCAATCATCCTGATTTTAGTACCAGTAAATTGGTTAACCTGGAAGAAATTAGTTTTAACAACCTCTTTGAACTAGCAGATCATGATAAGGTTGCTTTGGATGTCCGAAATCAATGTCTGGATATTTGGTCTGCCGCGGTAATTAGTTATATCCATGCATTCGATTCAGAGGCTGTGATTTTGGTAGGCGGTATCATGAATAGCAAAGATGTAATTCTTCCTTACATTGAGGAAAAAGTAAATGAATTAGCATGGACCCCTTGGGGGAAAGTTGCAATATTGAGTGCGGACCTAAATGACAGTGCGGGAGTTATTGGCGCACTTCACATGGCACAAAAGATATAGAAAGTATGAAGCAATATTTAAAAGATAAAATCTCAAACTATAATAAGACTCCTTTTATCGAAGTAAAAGAGAAGGTAAATACATGGATTGGATGGAAAGAAGTTATTACGGAAATTGAGAGAGCCATTAATCTCTTTAATGAAGAACGAAGTGTGATTGCAATTGAAACTTACCCGGGAGTAAACGATTCTGAAATTATTACTGTTGTGTCAGATATTTTTAACAGCCATACTTTCATTTATACGAATGATTTGTTTAAAAGTGAGGACGAAATCATTCAAATGAGTTATGATGATGTGACAGATGATGAAATCTTTGGTGTAATGACACGATTGGTTCTTTCCGATTACTTCGATCCTGAAAAACTTAAAAATGCTCGGGAAAAGATTGAAAACTCAGGAGGTTTGATCATTGTTTACGGAACAGGTGCTACTTTAGTCACTTCTACTCCTGAAGTGCTTGTATATGCAGATATGACCAGGTGGGAAATACAGCAACGTTTCAGACGAAACGAAGCAAGTAATCTGGGGCTTCATAATAATAATGAACGAACATCTTTACAATATAAAAGAGCCTTTTTTGTGGATTGGAGGGTGAGTGATCAACACAAAAAGGAAATTTTCGATTCCGTAAATTATTTTTTAGATACAAATAAGTTCAATCAGCCGAAAATGATTTCGGGAGAGACTTTGATGAAAGGGTTTGAACTTGTAGTTGGTCAGCCGTTTAGGGTGGTTCCGTTTTTCGATCCGGGACCATGGGGTGGTCAGTGGATGAAAGAGATTTGTGATTTGGATAAGTCGGAACCCAATTTTGCGTGGTGTTTTGATTGCGTTCCCGAAGAGAATAGTTTGCTGTTGAAATTTGGCGATACCATTTTTGAAACACCTTCAATAAATCTGGTGTTTTTCCGTCCGGTAGCCCTTTTAGGTGATCCGGTACATGCTCGTTTTGGTGATGAATTCCCAATTCGGTTTGATTTGCTTGATACCATGAAGGGCGGAAACTTAAGTCTTCAGGTGCATCCACTCACCGAATACATTCAAGAAAAATTCGGAATGCATTATACGCAAGATGAAAGCTATTACATTTTGGATGCGGAAGATGATGCCTTTGTTTACCTGGGACTACGTGATGATATTGAGCCTGAAAAAATGATTATTGAACTACAAACTGCACAGAAGACGGGGCTGCCATTTGATGCAGATAAGCACGTTCAAAAGTGGGAGGTTAAAAAGCATGATCATGTTCTTATACCTGCTGGTACAGTACATTGTTCAGGTAAAAACAGTATGGTATTGGAAATTAGTGCAACCCCTTACATCTTCACTTTTAAGCTTTGGGATTGGGGACGTCTCGGCTTAGATGGAAGACCTCGTCCGATTAATATCGAACATGGGAAAAAGAATATTCAGTGGGCCCGGACACGGGAATGGAGTGAAAAGAACATTCGGAATCGTGTAGAAAAAATTGGAGAAGGCGATGGATGGATAGAAGAAAAAACCGGACTACACGAACGGGAATTCATTGAAACCCGACGACATTGGTTTTCAAAAACAGTATTGCATGATACAGGAGATAGCGTTAATGTATTAAATCTTGTGGAGGGCCGTGAGGTGATTGTCGAAAGTCCTAATAATTCATTTGAGCCTTTTGTAGTGCATTATGCAGAAACATTTATTGTACCTGCAAATGTAAAAAGCTATACAATACGTCCATTTGGTGAGTCGGAAGGACAGGAATGCGCTACTATAAAAGCTTTTGTAAGGCACTAAAAAAATAGATGAAATGTAAACTATTCACTTGTATAAAGACAATTTTGGAATTGGGTACATTATTTCACGATAGCCCAAATGAATAATCTATCGACCCAATAGGCTACTGTAAAGCTTTATGTAAGGAGTTAATTGCATTTGATAGTAGTTCTGTTATGATTACAGATTTTAGTTAATGAACAAATGAATTAAAGAATATGTACAATAAATTGAGCAAAATGCAATGGTTTTTCATTGCCAGTATTTTTATGCTACTCTCATGTACCCATAAGAATGGGATCAAAGGGAAGGCGAGAGATGAAGTGAAATCTTTTGTTGAATTTAACTTAAAGGATGTGCCTTTTAGCTATGCAGGTTCAGGTTTGGCAGTACTCAACCATAAAAGATTTGAAGGCCTTGTGCTTATGGATATTCGAAATTCGGCCTTTGGTAGCAATAGCGCCATTCTAGAGTTCTTTCATACAGTAAATGGCGATACGTTGACCCCAAGTGCCATTGCAAACCCATCACATGCTACGTTGATGCATGAAAGCTCCGTTTTAGGAGAAATGAGCTATGAAACGGATAAAGTGTTTCGTATTAAAGGAAATTCCGAAAATTTGATTTTTGGGTTGGATCATAACCTACTTGCGAACGGAACGCTTACTGTAGAATCAACTAAAAATGGTTCGTATCACATTCAAAAAGTAGATAACACCTATGGTACTTCAAGGTTTATTCTTTCTGCGATACATGGTAAACTTACTTTTGATAAAAAAGCCAGTCAATTCACTCCCAAACAGGGCTCAGGTAACTATTTTGACATTAGAATTACCGAGACAGATAGCAATTGGAAAAATTACGATGTAACCAAAAGTTTTCAGGAATGTATAGATGCCTCTGCAGAAGAATTTCAAAATTGGCTTTTAAAAATGCCAACCTTACCTGAAAAATACAGTAATTCACGACAATTGGCTTCTTATGCACTTTGGTCTAACATTATTAATAAAGGTGGAAATTACAAGAGAGATGGAAATATTTTAATGTCCAAAAACATCTTGCACTATGTTTGGAGCTGGGATAATTGTTTTACAGCAATGGCTTGTTCCTATAATTTGCCGGAATTAGCTTTAAATCAATTAAAAGTAATATTCGATTACCAGAAAGAGAATGGAGAATTACCAGATGTGGTTTGTAACAGTCATCTTATCTGGGCTCATGTAAAACCGCCAATTCACGGTTGGACATTAAGAAAGATGATGAAAAACAGTGATTTGTCCGATGCTCAATTGCAGGAGATGTACACGTCCTTAGAGAAATGGACGAATTATTGGTTAGACCATAGAGATTCAAATAATAATGGATTGCCAGAGTACCATAATGGCAATGATTGTATGGATAACGGTACCGAGTTTGACGTAAACGGCGTCATCGATACTTATGGCCACTTTGAGAGTGCTAACTTATATGCCTACCTCGTCCTTCAATTAGATTTATTGCATGACTTAGCAAAAAAATTCAACAAGCCGGAAGAAGCAAAAAAATGGCAGGAAAAGTCAGATAAACTTTTGGATTTAATGATTGAAAAAACATGGAACGGAGAACGATTCATTACTACTGAAATTGACAAAAATACAGTCAATGAGAAAAGCCAAAGTCTTTTAGCATATCATCCCATTATTTTAGGTAAAAAACTCCCCATTGAAATTCGAACCCAATTGATTAATGACTTAAAAACTGAAGGCTACCTTACAGAATGGGGCTTGGCATCAGAAAATCTTAAAAGTCCTTTTTTTAATGAAGATGGCTATTGGCGTGGTCCCATTTGGGCACCTTCTACTATGATTGTTGTAGATGGTTTAAATGCGTGTGGCGAACATGAATTTGCAAAAGAAATTGCACAGAGATATATTGATCTATGTGTGAAAAGTGGGTTTAGAGAAAACTTTAATCCCATAACTGGCGAAGGTTTGCGAGATGCATCGTTTTCTTGGACTGCGAGTGTATTCCTGATACTTGGAAATGAATATTTGATGGATTGATGAATAAAGATTGTTTGGTTAATAAGAAAGGAAAAGAATTAAATGGAACTATTCAATACTAATTTAAATATTCAAGCCCTGATAAATCCTTTGGGATTCGAATACGGGGATGATTGTTTTGGTCCGAAAGTGGAGCAGCGTACATTAGATGCCATTCGTAAAAGTTTAAAGAATCCGCATTGTAATGGACCGGAAGTTGTTTATTCGATTGCAATGGATGTAGGGAAGAAAATTCATAAGCCTGTACTGGAGGAGCTACATTTGCTTTTTGGAGTTGTTACCTATGCGGCAGGTAAATTGGGTGATGAGCCGGTACGAAGCCAGGGACACATTCATTCAAAATCAGTTTATGCGAAAGGGTGGTCGACCCCCGAAGTATATGAAATATGGCAAGGTAAAGCAATTATTTACATGCAGGAAACAGCAAAGGACAATCCGGGAAGATGTTTTGCTGTTCATGCCGGACCAGGCGATGTGGTTATTGTACCACCTTTTTGGGCACATGCCACTATTAGTGCCGATCCTTTCGTTCCTTTAACATTCGGAGCCTGGTGCGATCGCGAGTATGGATTTGATTACGATGAAGTAAGAGCACATAAGGGCTTAGCCTGGTTTCCTGTATACAAGGGAGATGAGTTGACATGGGAGCCCAATAAATCGTATACACCATCTGTATTAATCGAAAAATCACCAGCCTCTTATGAGTCACTGGGCATTACTCCAGAAAAGAGTATTTACAAAATATTTGAAGATAATCCGGGGATATTTGAATTTGTGCCCAAGCCTCATTTAATAGAGCAGTATTGGACAAATTTTATACCATAGTATGATGAAGAAATTAATAATCTTTTTTATTGCGTGTTGTTTTCATTTTTCCCTTTGGGCTCAGAATACAGGAGCTTATATTGAGATAAATCACCCCGATCACCCCGAAGGAGGCGTATTTTTCTCCAAAAAGGAATATCAGTCTTGCCCCCTTCCTAATTTCGCCGAAAGTCGAGAAAAGATGCCTTCACCTGTTTTTGAGGAAAACACAGAGTGGGGTGAGTTATACTGGAAAGCTTGGGAAATGGCTTTTGACCATTTTCGTCGACCTTATAAAGGTTCCGGGAATGTTTCAAATTATATTGATGAAGCATTTAATGAACGTTTCTATTTGTGGGACACTTCTTTTATGACGATGTTTTGCAATGTTGCGTATGCCCTTGTTCCCGGCATTAGTTCGTTGGATAATTTCTATGCACATCAGTTTGAGAATGGTGAGATGTCCTGTCAGTTATATGAAACTACAGGTGGTGTGCCTCAGCACAATCTTAATAAAGAGAAATTGTCATTCTATTCCTATACAGGGTGGGATATTGAAAATAAGCAAGAAGGATTTAACTCCGATTATGACAAAAAAGACTCTGATGGCAATTTTATTGAAATTGAAAAAGTTGCACATAATCCGGTTACCTATGTTGGTAGAGAGGTTCCTTCTCCATCTTATCTTACTCTTGATCGTCTTGATCATCCAATTTGTTCATGGGCCGAATTGGAACATTATCAATACAGCGGCGATAAAGAACGCTTAACATTGGTGTATAATCCACTGGTGCAATATTATCGTGCACTTGACAAGTATTTGAAACAGGGTAATGGTCTTTATATTACCGACTGGGCGAGTATGGATAATTCTCCCCGGAATCCTTACCTGAAGGGTGGAGGTTGTGGGGTAGATATTTCATCAGAAATGGCTATGCTAGCAAGCGATCTTAGTCGCATAGCCAGGATTTTAAACCTAAAAAAAGATGCTCGGTTTTTTCAGAAGGAAGGTGATAAAATAAAAAGAAGAATTAATGATTTGATGTGGGATACTCAAAACAACTTCTATTACGATTTAACACTTAACGGAGAGTTTGTTCCAGTAAAAACAATTGCCGGATTTTGGACCTTGCTTGCAGAGGTACCCTCTGCAAAACGAGCAAAACTTATGGTTCAAGAATTAAACAATCCGTCTACTTTTAATCGTAAGCACCGTGTACCAACCGTCGCGGCAGATCAGGAGGGTTACAATCCAATGGGGGGCTATTGGAAAGGGGCAGTATGGGCCCCAACTCAAACGATGGTAATTCGTGGTCTTGAAAAATATGGATATTCTAAATTAGCCAGAGAAATTGCCTTAAACCATTTAAGGAATGTAAATACGGTTTATAAAAACACTGGTACGATTTGGGAAAACTATGCCGCTGATGCTATTGAGCCGGGACAGCCTGCCAGAAAAGATTTTGTGGGATGGTCGGGTATCGGCCCTATTTTGTATTTGATGGAGTATGCTATAGGCCTTAAACCAAATGCTGCAGAAAACAGGATTGACTGGAATATTAACTCGGCAGAAATGGTGGGCTGTAGAAACTATCATTTTAACGGGATTGCTACCAGTCTGATCGCTAATCCAAATCATAACAAGTTCAACATTGAGGTTATTTCTGACGATGAATATACTTTATGTGTCTTTTCATCGGGACGTGTTGAAGAATACAAAATTCAAAAAGGAACCAATAATTTTGAATTCTAATAAATGCTCATAAACAAAGAGAGCAATTTTGATGATTGGTGACTTATAAATTTGATTTTAAAATACTTGAAAGGTTTACAAATATTAAAAGGAAAAAAATGGGAAGAGGATTTAAATACACTTTGTTAGCATTATGTCTGTTCTTCTCAATAGGAAGTGCAATTGCCCGGAAATTCAAAGATAAAGTCTCACGGTCGGTATCTTCTGAACTGATTAATAAGAACAACGGTCCTACAAATGATCGAACGAATACAAAGTTTGTAAACAACCGCACAGATAATGACCTTGTTGCTGCCTATGGAACTTGTTATTTAAACGATTTTCGCTTTTTTACAATGTTACATCAGGATGCATGGAATTTTTTGCGATGGGAGACTATGGGTAACGCAGTACTGGCTCATCGAACCTGGAGAAACTGGCCTTATGAGCAACATTTAAATGTGAAGGTTGATGGGCAAAGTGTTTCGCCTGAATCAATAAAGGTGGATGAAGTAGAGCAGCAATTCGATTTTCGTCAGGTGGCTGTTTCTTCTCCAGCGGTGAAAATAAAGCGGCTGGATCTTATGGCGTCAGCACGCCACTGGATTACGGCACTCCAGGTAACCAATCCAAAGGAAATTCCATCGAAAATAACCATTGAATTCGACTGGACTGAAATTAATAATGCTCATCTTGATATTCGTCCATGGTCAGATAACGAAAGTAAAGGTTTTGCTTATTCTTTTGTTGATGGTCCTCCGGTTATTGTGTCAGTTGGAGCTAATGGCAGTTGGGAAAAACGTGGAGATAACGTAGCGTCTAATCGTTGGGAGTTGAATCTTGAAGCTGGAGAAACAAGAACGCTTGATTTAGATGTTTATATCGGTTGGGCAACGATTCCAGAATATATGGATAAGGGACCTGGTATAATAGCTTCTGATCAACAGGCAACGATTGATCGCCGGTCTGACAAAGAAGGGTTTCGTCAGTTAGCGCTTCAAAGTGTTAGTTCGTTTAGTTATGAATGGGACGATTTGCAACAAATTTGCGAATCGAGGAGGCATTATCTGTATGACCGTATGCCACGCCTAAGTGGTGTTGAGCCAGAATGGGAAGGAATGTGGTCTTATACTTTTGATTTAATCAGAAGTGGAATATATCCGGCACAGGGGAACTTTAAGGATGTTTGGAAAGTTGAATCGTTGGATGTATATCGTGAACCTTTCTACTGGGATGGTCCGGCATCCATTCATACATTTTGCAACTGGGATGCTGATCTTGGAGCACGGACACTTCGGACTTTTTTGAGTGCCACCAAAGAGAATGGGGAATTGACAGTGTCAGCCAATCCTTATCGAGCATATGCCAATCCTACTCCGCAACTCGCAAATATCACCATGGCTTTGTGGGATTGTTATCAGGTTACCCAAGACAAGGAGATGCTGGCTTCTTGCTATCCACTGATGGTGAAGCATGTTCGCTGGCTTGAAACAGAGCGAAACCGAAGTCCTAAGGGACCCTTAATGGATATTGGTTACAACATCGATTATGGACCAAAAGAATTTTATGATACCCCAACAATATGGCCCGATGTGCAATTTTTCCTGGTCGATCGTTATCAAAAACTGGCTAAAATAGCGGATGTAATTGATCGGCCTAAGAATGAAGTTGCCGAGTGGAGCAACAGGGCAAACCGTTTAACTGAGGCGATTCGCAAGTATATGTGGGACGACGAGAACGGAACATTCTGGTGTCTTACTGATAAACTGAAATACAAACCGATTCCTTCTCCCATTGAATTTCATGGAATGATAGCAGGAGTTGCTACAAATGAACAAGCCCATAGATTGCTTACTCGTTTGCAAGACACTGCTAAGTATGCTCCAAGTGCAAAGTATCCTTATGGTCTTCCAAGTGCGCCATTTGACTCTCCCTATTTTGTTGTTGCCGATAGTTGGAGTGGAACCATCTGGCCGGTTCAGACATACTACACGGTTCGCGGGCTTGTAAATTATGGTTTTCAAAACGAAGCCGCAGCATTGAGCCGGAATCTGTATGGAATGATGGCGCGCGATTATGCAAAATCAGGCTCTATATGGGAGCAATACGATCCGAGAACCGGAAATAATCTGAGTAATGGGTTCGAGGGAAATGGAACTCCTGAAGTTGGTCGTGGTTATTTTACTTCAGGAATTACAACTTCGGTTGTCGATGCATTGTTACGTGGATGTTGGGGCTTTGAACGCACTGATAACCCAAATACTTTTTTCTTGACACCGGCTGAACTTACAAACGACTGGCAGGGGATCGAAAACTTGCCGTTAAGCGGGGATGTAAGGATGAGAATTCAAATGAAAGAAGAAGGGGAAAAGTATGCGTTTAAAATAAAGTTCAACGGTTTATCTTCGAAGAAAAAAGTAATTAAAGTGCAGAAGGTAAATGTGCAAAATGGTTCTTTTCAATTGCTTAAACAAGTAAAATTAAATTTCGAAAATGAACTTGATTTTAAATTGAAAAAAGAAGAAGAAATCAGGTACTTGTGGACAATAGAAGAATAAGAAATAAACACATGATGAAGAGTGACCAATGTAACAAGAGTATTTTTTCAAACATAAATAAGTAATGCATATTTAAACTTGCACATGAATACAGAACAAAACAGAAACGTAAAAACGCCGAGAGTTGTTTATCTCATAACAGCAACAGCTGTTCTCGGTGGTTTTCTATTTGGCTACGACACTGCAGTAATTTCAGGCACAATTGGAGCTTTGGATCAATTTTTTATTCAACCTCAGAATTTTGAAAGCACGATTGGCAATTGGTGGCTGGGCTTTACTGTTTCAGCAGCATTAATTGGATGTATTGTTGGTGCTATGAGTGGTGGTATTATAAGTCTGAAATTGGGCCGAAGAAAAGCGATGATGCTGTCGTCTGTTTTGTTCTTTATTTCAGCACTTGGTTCTGCAATGCCCGAACTCGGAATTGATTCTATTGGAAGTGGCAACCATACCATCTGGATTCCGTTTATTTTATATCGCATTGTTGGCGGTATTGGTGTTGGGTTGGCCTCGATGCTGGCACCCATGTACATATCTGAAATTGTTCCAGCTAATGTTCGCGGCCGATTAGTATCATGGAACCAGTTTGCTATTGTAATCGGAATTTTCATATCTTTTTTAGTAAATTACCAAATAGGGCAAATTGGAGATGCTTCATGGCAACTTTCCAAAGGTTGGCGATTTATGTTTGGTGCTGAAGCTATACCTGCTATCCTTTATTTTTCTTTATTGTTTACAGTTCCTGAAAGTCCTAGATGGCTGGTACTTAAAGGACAGGAAAAAAAGGCTGCCTCTGTGATGTGTAAGATACTTCAGGAAGGAGATATGGCATTTCAATTAAAGGAAATTAAAAACTCCTTCGGAACAACTTCTCCAAAACTATTAAGTTTTGGATGCCGTGTTTTATTTATTGGGGGAGCCTTGGCTGTTTTTCAGCAATTTATTGGAATAAATGTAGTTCTTTATTATGCTCCTGAGATATTTAAAAGTATTGGGGTAAAAGGAGATCAGGCTTTGTTTCAATCGGTTGTTGTTGGACTGACAAACATGCTGTTTACTATTGTAGCCATTAAAAATGTTGACCGTTTTGGGCGAAAACCACTTATGTTAATCGGTGCAATCGGGATGGGGGGTGCCATGATTTGTCTTGGTGCAAGTTTTTTCCTGAATAGTAATGGAATTTTCGCACTGGTATTTATGTTGATGTTTGTCGCTTCTTTTGCTATGTCGTGGGGACCTGTAACCTGGGTGCTTATTGCCGAGATATTTCCAAATAGCATCAGGGGGCGAGCAATGTCAATTGCAACAGCAGCCATGTGGATTTCGAATTTCATGGTATCCCAAACCTTTCCTGTTTTAGATAAACATCAGGTTTTAATTGCCAAATTTAATCATGGTTTTGCCTATTGGGTCTATGGAGCGATTGCCTTATTATCGTTCGCTTTTATATGGAAATTTGTTCCAGAGACAAAGGGAAAAACCTTGGAAGAAATGGAAGGATTTTGGAAGAAAGACAGGAGTTGAAAATATATCTAAATTGAAAACAATAAAATTAATAAATTATGAGACCAACTATTATTACAATTTTAGCTTTTATCTGTTTTATAGTTACAAATGGACAGAACTCACTCAAAGTCGATTTCAGATATGCCCCTGACTGGCATGCAACCAGTATTTGTCTGCCTGATGATACTTCGAAAACACTAATTGGTCCAGAAGGACAATTATTGTATGATTTTGGTGGGAAAAAATTTTTTGCTTATGCCAATGGCGAGGGCTTTAAAACTGTATTCCATATTCTAGCAGATGAAGGCATGAAGTTTGATTCACAAAAATTATACTCACCTAAAGTGCCAATTGTTGAAACAACTGCGACCCTCGATGGATTAAAGATAAAACAAGAAGCATTTGCTTATAGTTCTGCTGGCTTAGGTTATTTTGGCAAAAAGCAAAACTGGCAAGAGCGTAAAACAGCACCACGTGAAGATATCATATTAACACATATCTCCAATAACACAAACGAAATCAGGATCTTCAATCCTATGGTTGTAGTTAATTCTGAATTTAAGGTGTCACTTGACAGTTCAATTATTACCGTTAACGAAGATCATCACCTTTTTATGAGTCATCAGGTAAAACGGGTTCGTCAAAACCTGGGGGAGGAGAAAACATTGGTTGAATTTAGCCCAACATTGTTGCAACCCGGTGAAACAATATTGTTTGCGGCAATTTACGACAATGGAAAAACTTCAGAACTGGCACAGCAGTTAAAAGAAAGTCCAGATAAAGTAATTATAGAACTACAAAAAATCAGAACAGACATTATTAATTATTGGGAGAATAACTCCCCGGTTCCTTTCGGACATATTTCGATTCCGGATCAGGGTATTCAGGATTTGATTGATGCTTCATTGCGCAATATATGGCAGGCGCGCGAAATATTAGATGGTAAATACAGCTTTCAGGTGGGACCAACCTGTTATAGAGGACTTTGGATTGTTGATGGATCTTTTTTATTAGAAACTTCGGCAATGGTGGATAAAGGAAGTGATGCCCGTGACGGTATTGAATACATGTTGTCGTTTCAGCAGCCTAATGGGAAGTTTGGGAAGTTAAATCCGACCTTCTGGAAAGAAAATGGTATTGTGCTGTGGACATGTGTAAGGCATGCCATGTTGACCCAGGATAAAGATTGGTTACGATCAATCTGGCCACAACTGCGAAAAACAGTTGGTTTCATTAAAGAGATGCGAAAGATGACTTTGGAAAACGATATTTTATTGGATGATGGGTTAATACCTCCGGGAGAAATAGATGGTGGCCTTGGTGGTGGAAAAGACAAAGGGGAATATACTAACATTTACTGGAATCTGTTGGGATTTAAAGCTATTGTGCAAGCTGCTGAATGGATTGGTGAAAATGATGATGCCAGGGAATGGCAGAGGGAATATGATGATTTTTATGCAACCTTCCAAAAAGCTGCCCATCGCGATATGGTTACCGATACTTATGGAAATAGATACCTGCCGATTCCAATGGATCCCAAATATCATTCATTGCCACAACGGGCACAATGGGCATTTTGTCAGGGCGTTTATCCTGGTCAACTTTTTTCTCAAAATGATCCGATTGCAAAAGGAACAATGGATATGCTACATACGACACTTCAGGAAGGTATGGTGATGGGAACCGGATGGATTATTGATGGGATATGGAATTACTTTGCCGGATTCTACGGGCATGCCTGTCTTTGGATGGGAGAGGGAGACCGGGCTGTAAAGTCTTTATATGCCTTTGCCAATCATGCATCTCATTTATTGGCATGGAGAGAAGAGCACAATCCTCGCGACCTGCCCCGCCACTTTGTTGGCGATATGCCGCATAATTGGGCAAGTGCTGAGTTTATTCGGTTAGCCGTTCACTTGCTTGCTATTGATAGGGGCAATGAGCTGCATCTGTTTGAGGGGCTGCCAAAGGAATGGGTTCAAGCAGGAATGGAAACTTCCTTAAAAGACATAGCTACTCCTTTTGGAAAATTGTCATTTAATCTTAAAGTAGATGAAGACGGAAAGTCGGCGATGCTTAAAATTGAACCGCTTTCTGATCCATCCTGTGATAAAATTGTAGTACACCAAAAAGGTTGGGCATTGGATGGTGAAGCAAGTATTATTGAGCTTGATCCGTCGAAAAAACAATCAATTAAGATTGAAATAAAACAATAGCGTATTTGCTATGGGCAAATAGTTTGGGGCTTGTTTGGATGATGTAGCGAAAATCAAAATCAGAATGAAAAATATTTTTATCGGTATTATTGTAGGATTTCAATTGTTTATCTCATGTAATAAAAGTGGAGATACTATTCATAACCTTATTGATTATAAAAAGGAGTTTTATCAAACAGATAAACATATCGCAGTTCCTCCTGCCTTTATTCCATTACCACCAGGAGCTATACGCCCAGAAGGATGGTTAAATGATTGGGCTGAATCGGCCGCCAATGGAATAACTGGACACTTGGACGAATGGAGCCCTACCTTTGGAGAAGCATGGAAAGGGAAGGGATTTAAAGCTGAAGGCACCAATGAGGAAGATGGTACGGGGTGGGCATTGGAACAATGTGCTTACTGGCTTGATGGTGCCGTGAGATTGGCTTATGTTTTAAAC
This sequence comes from Maribellus luteus, assembly GCF_003576475.1. Lineage (GTDB taxonomy): Bacteria > Bacteroidota > Bacteroidia > Bacteroidales > Prolixibacteraceae > Draconibacterium > Draconibacterium luteum. Next base: position 667,705 of record NZ_QWGR01000001.1, read on the forward strand.
GATTCTGCATTAATCCGAAAAGTATCGGCACGTTTAGATACGGTAGTTGAGGGAGTTTTAAATCATCCGGAGAATTCATTGATTTACTGGAAACCAAAAGATTTTGTAAATGAAGTGAAAACGACGAGAGGGGAATTCAATAGTTGGTCCCATTCTCATATGGCAAGAGCGTTACTGGCTTATTATGAGGCAACTGGAAGAGAGGAAGTTTTAACGGCTTTATTGAACGCATACAGTGATTACCCTTTGCCAATAATGCCAGAAAAAATTTATCCGGTTACTGGAGCAGTTAATGTTGATCCAATGATTGAACTTTATACTCTGACGGGTGATACAGCTATCTTAAACAAGATTCTGGAAATGACAAAATCTACATCCTTCAATCAAACGATTGATAAATGGATAGATGGAAAATTTGAGAGCCGTCATGGCGTTGTCTTTTATGAAAATATTCGCATTCCCGCAATGCTTTATTCATTTTCTGGAAACAAGAAATACTTGGAGGCCTTTTTTAGCGCGAATAGATGGCTGGGACAACATATTTTGCCATGTGGAGTGGCCTCTTCTGAAGAATTCAATGCCGGAATTGGCTCGACTCGAAATATTGAAACCTGCAATGTTTCAACCTCGGCATGGACCTATCAGAAAGTATTTGAAATAACAGGAGACAGTGATTGGGGAGATGCCATTGAGAAGGTTTTCTTTAATGCTGTTCCTGCGGCAGTAGATAGCGATTTTAAAACGATGTGCTATTACCAAAGCCCAAACAGAATAAATGGTGTTTTCCCGTCAGAAGCTCCAATAGCTCCCGGACATGATGCCAGCCCTTACATTTTTAGACCAACCGGACATCCTGTTTTGTGTTGTGTTGGAAATGTAAATCGTGCTATTCCCAATTACATCATGCATATGTGGATGACAACATTGGATAATGGCATTGCAGCAACGCTTTATGGTCCTTCGGAAGTAAAAACAACAGTAAGTAATGGAGTAGGAATTACAATAAAAACGGAAACAAATTATCCTTATACGGAGGATATTGTCTTATCTCTTTATCCTGAACGTGAAATAGAATTTCCGCTTTATTTAAGAATGCCCGAGTGGTGTAAAAATCCATCCATTCGGGTAAATGGGAAAGATGTAGTTTGGAATTTTAATGATAAGGGCTTTGCCTTAATAAAAAGAGCATGGCAAAAAGAAGACAAAGTAAGCATCCATTTCCCGATGCAGGTGAATATTATTTTAGGAAATGAAACATCATATCCTCAAGTTCAATATTTTAAGAATAATAGAAATCAGGCAATCTTAAAACGAGTTAATAATCCATTTCAATCGGTTTATTATGGTCCATTATTGTTAGCTCTACCTGTGCCAGATAAAGGTGAAAACTCAACATCGAAAGAATATAAAGGCACGTTTAATTTTGCATTGAATATGAATTCAGAAAAAACAAACGAATTGACAAGCGTTCATAAGCAAGAAATGAATAAACCCTGGCACTGGCAATTGGACGATTCTCCTTTAAAAATAAGGGTTCAAGCCAAACAATTTGATTGGGAACCAACAGAATTACAGCCTCTGCCGCAGAATTTTGTATCAGCAGGGAAAGATACAACTATTGTACTTGTACCCTATAATATGACAAAGTTTCGTATTTCTATGTTTCCTGTCTGTGAGTAACTTACGGTGTATGAATATAAAATTGTCAATATTTAGGAAAGAGACGATGGTATGGAATTAAATCTGAAAAAATACTTCTAATAAATAATAAGAAAAATCAATAATTATTTATGAATTACTCTGTACCGAACAGACCTTTTATTTTGTCAGCATTGTTCATCCTATTTTTGGTTGTTTCTAGCAATGCTCAACAAAGTTCGAATAACGCAACTTTGCGCATTCCTCATGCTGAGACTGATAATGCAAGTATTAATATGGCTTTTAGAATAGCCATAGGCGATCTTTTTTCGAATATCCATGGTTTTGATATTCCAATTACAAAAGATGTTAAGCCAGTTATACTTGCCGGACTGGATTATGACAGACCGTGGACCAGAGATGCTGCAATTAATTCATGGAATGCAGGATCATACATTATTCCTGAAATTGCCAAGAATACATTACTTTCAGTACTTGTTGAAGACAAGCATGGATTGCGCATTGGAGGGCAATACTGGGATGCGGTAGTTTGGATTACGGGAGCCTGGAATCATTATTTATACACGGGCGATCGCGAATTTCTAAAACTGGCATTCGAGGCAAGCAACAATTCGCTGGTATATTTAGAAAAGCAGGAATTTAACTCTGAATATAACCTTTTTATGGGTCCCGGATGGAGCGATGGAGTGGCTGCTTATCCTGGAATCTATGGTGACTCAGGAGGCGAAAGTGCTATCTATCTCTGGCCGGAGTATCATCCGGATAAAGTCTCTGTCAAAGGATTTGGGATACCGATGATGGCTTTGTCAACCAATTGTCTTTATTACAATGCATATATAGTCGCTAATAATATTGCGGAAGAGTTGGGGCACCCGGTAAATCAGGATTTTACAGAAAAAGCAAAAAAAATAAAAGAGGCGATTAATACGCATCTGTGGAACGAAAAAAAAGGAATGTACCACTTTTTTATTGGGCCGTTTGGCAACTGCGACAACCAGGAAACCCTGGGAAATGCATATGCTATATTGTTTGGAATTGCCGATGAGAGACAAAAACAGGTAATAATAAAGAACAGCTATGTAGCACCACATGGAATACCTTGCGGATGGCCCGATTTAGAGCGATATAACCCGAACGACACCATCGATTTTGGACGCCACTCGGCAACAGTTTGGCCCCAGATACAGGGTTTTTGGGCACAAATTTGTGCCGATGCTAAAATGAGCGATAATTTCGGACATGAGTTTTTGAAGCTTGCAGAGCATGCATGCAGGGATTTGCAATTTGCCGAAATATATCATCCGAATACAGGAGCAATATATGGGGGATTGCAGGAGAACAACAAACAGGGAATTATACCTTGGTGGACCGCAAAGAAACAAACATGGGCGGCTACCACTTTTATTAAAATGTTTGTGAATGGCATGGCAGGTATTCGAATTGAAAAGGATGGTGTGTACATCGAACCTTGTGTCCCAGAAGAGATAAATAAAATCAGATTGAATAATCTTCAGGTAAGGGATTTAAATCTTGATGTGAATATTCAGGGGCATGGAAACAGTATCCAATCAATAAAAATAAATGGAAAAGAAGTGGGAAATGCATTTATTCCGTTTTATGGTCAGAAAAAAAATGTGATTGAAATCGTATTGTAGCGTAGTTTATAAAAATTCAAAAAAGATGAAAATATAATTATAGAAGTACACTAAATCCATAAGGTAACTCAAGACTAAAAATTGATAATAAGCACTATCTCATAAACTGTGTCTGAAAAGTCAGAATTGCACAATCTTTACACCAAAAATTCCTCAAAATAACCCGCTATTCTTTCTGATTTTTCTTCACAAATCTTGCACATTTCTGACTTTCTGTGCCATATATTTTATATCGAATTCAGGTTATTAGTAATTGATCATTACTGTACTTTTCTCGACCTGACCGTTACCCAACTCTAAAACGTAGACGTAGTTTCCTGCTGGTAAACCTCCGGTTTGTCCTATGCTCCCGGTCATGGTGTTACCCATACGCCTTTCGACCTACCGGCCATCCTGTTTTGTGTTGTGTTGGAAATATAAATCGTTCAATTCCGAATTACATCATGCATATGTGGATGACAACATTGGACAATGGAATTGCTGCAAATCTTTATGGTCCCTCGGTCGTAAGCACTACAGTTAACAATGGAGTAGGAGTCAGGATAAAAGCAGAAACAGATTATCCGTTTAAGGAAGATATTGCCTTAACGGTTTTTCCGGATAGTAAAACTGAATTCCCTCTGCATTTGAGAATTCCCGGATGGTGTAAGAATCCATCTATTCAAATAAATTGTGAAGATATAATTTGGGATTCGAATGAAAAAGGGTTTGCCGTAATAAAACGAACATGGCAAAAAGAAGACAAAGTAAACATCCATTTTCCGATGAATGTGAAAATCTTTAATGGACGTGAGACACCTTATCCTCAAGTTGAATATTTTAAAAACAACAGAGAACAGGCAAAATTAGATTCTATTAATAATCCTTTTCAATCATTGTATTATGGGCCATTGTTATTAGCTTTACCTCTACCAGACATGGGAACGAATTCAACATTGAAAGCTTATGACGGTACATATAATTTTGCACTGAATATAGATTCTAAGAAATTAAGGGAGGTAATTCATAAACAAGAAATGAAGCGAACTTGGCACTGGCAGATGGAAAGTACTCCTCTAAAAGTAAGAGTTCAAGCCAAAATGTTTAATTGGGAACCAACAGAATTACAGCCATTACCACAAGATTTTGTGTCAATGGGGAAAGATACGACTATTGCACTTGTCCCCTACGGTTTGACAAAATATCGCATTTCTATGTTTCCTATCTGTGAATAGTTTTACAAAAGAGAATTTTAAGTTTGATCTAAGTTTTATAATTGTGGCGAGGTTAAGGCAAGTAGGCTGCGCATTTGTTAATATAGCCAGTTTTTAATAAATTTTAAAAAGAATTGAAATATTATTATCATTAGTGTCCGGTAAAAATATTTTTACCGGACACTAATGAATAAAAATGACTTTCTTTGGATGTAAAACTTTTCGATATGATTGATTTTTCAACTATTGGCTGGTTGGGAGCCATAATTTTTGTTGTTGCCTATCTTTTTCTTAGTATAAAACTATTATCGGCAGAAAAAGTAATTTATCATATTTTAAATGCTTTGGGGGGAATATGTTTGGTGATAAATTCAGTTTACCTGAATGATACCCCAAACTTATTTGTGAATGCAGTATGGGCAGTGATTGCTTTTTTCTGTATTTACAAAATAATAAAAACCGGATTTTTGTCAAAAAGGAAGGCTAACTATTAATATGAAGAAGTGTTTGTACCTGCTGTTTATAATACTCAACTTTTAATGCATACTCCTCTTTGTTTCCCACCAACCCTAGGTAATAATAGGCTCCTTCAAGCAAGGCAAAAATTACTTGTGTAAGTTTTTCAACATCCTCTTCCTGTATCAAGTTATTTTTCTGAGCCTCAAACAACGATTCTTTTAAACTGGTTCTGAGTGAGTCATGAAGTTCCTTAAATTTTTCTTTAAATTGCTTATTGCGATAAACCATTGCATAACAACTATAAAAAACTCCATCGTCGAACAGACGGTTCCATTTTCTAGAAAACAATTTATCAATTAATTCCAGCAACTTTTCCTGTGAATCAATTTTCCCGTTTGATTTATAAATATTCAAATAACGCTCAAGAATATAATCAATTAAAGCCACTTCAAGATCCTGTTTCGACTTAAAATAATGTATCACCAGGCTCGGGTTTATTGTCATGTAGTCAGCAACCTTGGCAATGGAAGATTTTTCCAGCCCTTCTTTTTTCGCAACGGCATAAAATGCTTTTACAATTTCTTTCTGCCGGGTGTCTTTTAAACTTTTTCTTCCCATTTCTTTTATTTAACAGCGTAAAACTACACAAACATTTTACAATAACCAATTCTTTAGTTTGAATGAACATTCAAACAATTTTGTTTTTAAAAAAATTAATTTTTATACTTGTATTTATTAAATAAATGTTCAATCAATTTATTTAACCATGTTGCAATACTATTTTAATTGTTTTGTAACCAAATAAAAACTTAACAAATCCATATTTGTCGAATTAATTAAACTTTTATGAAAAGAAAAAGAAGTGTAAAAGAAGAGGCAAATCAGATAAAGACACGAGCAATCTTTATCTTGATTTTTTTGCTTTGTCTGGCCGGAAATTCCCGTGCTCAGAAACTACATGTTACGGGGAAAGTAATAACACAGGATGACAAGTTCGGCATGCCGGGGGTTTCAATCATAGTAAAAGGAACCACAACAGGAACGGTAACAAATGTTGACGGTGATTACGCAATTGATGCTCCTGCAGACGGCATTCTTGTTTTTTCCTTTATAGGAATGACTACTCAAGAGATTCCGGTTAATAACAAAAGTCTGATTAATGTATCATTAACAGAAGAAACAACCGGACTTGATGAAGTTGTTGTGGTGGGTTATGGAGTACAGAAGAAGGTTAACCTGTCGGGAGCCGTAGATGCAATTGACTCTAAAGAGCTGGAGAGTCGTCCTATTATTAACCTTTCTCAGGGATTGCAAGGTGTTGCACCAAACCTGAACATCGATTTCGTGAGTGGAGAACCTGGGCAGGCCGCTCAAATTAACATTCGTGGTATGACATCGATTAACGGAGGTGAACCATTGATTTTAATCGACGGGGTGCCCGCTGATGCATGGGAACTTAACCGGCTTTCTCCTGAGGATGTTTCGGATATTTCGGTATTAAAAGATGCTTCATCAGCTGCAATTTATGGTGCCAGAGCTGCATTTGGCGTTGTTTTAATTACTACTAAATCTGGATCGAAAGAAGGGATTCACATTAGTTACAACAATAACATGTCATGGTCTAAACCAACTCTTTTGCCGAATAAGATTAACGATCCTTACATTTATATGCGTCTTCAGGAATTATCATCAGATAACACTCCCTGGGATGTAATAAACTATAGCGACGAAACATATGCATGGGCAAAAGAGCGGTCGGATAATCCGGGCGAAACGGTGGGAGTACGCATAAATCCGAATGACCCATCAAGTTGGGAATATATGGGAAACAAAGACTGGACCTACTACTTTTTAGATGACTATACCCTTTCGCAAAAACATCATTTACAACTCGATGGTAAAACGGAGAAGACACGCTTTTACCTTTCAAGTTCTTACGACAATGAGAATGGTGCTTTAAAACTTGCGGAAGATAATTTTAAAAGATACAGTATCAGAAGTAAGGTAGATTATACACCTTTTAAATGGCTTACCATTGGAAACAATACCTTGTTTACCATGACCGAAAGGAATGAACCATCATACTTGTCAATTTGGGACTTGTATAATTTTGCGCCAACATCATACGATAAAAACCCGGATGGTACCTGGGCCAACTCTGCAGTTGGAATTGCGGCAGCAAAACTCGTAGATGGGGGAAAAGTTGATAATAAATACAACAGTACACAATCAACCTTTAATGCAGAGGCACGGTTTTTCGATGGTGCGCTAAAGGTTAATTCTGATTTTACAATCCGTAAAGGAACGAGCAATTACGGATGGTACTATTCGAAATACAACATCGGTTACGGGCCCGAAGATATTCGTGAAGTTGGAGTGAATGAAGCTTATCGAAGTGCAACCTTCGACACCTACAATGTTTTTAATATTTACACCACCTTTAACAAAACCTTTAACGATCACCAACTAACTGCTCTTGTCGGGTTTAATCAGGAGTACAGTAATTCTGAGTGGTTTAGTGCACAACGAGATATGGTAATATCGAGTTCGCTGCCTACCATTGCACTGGCAACAGGAGAGGATTTTGTGGATGAAAGTATTACCGACTGGGCAATTCGTGGAGCTTTTTATCGTCTTAATTATATCTTTCGCGACCGATACATTGTAGAATTTAACGGACGTTACGATGGTTCGTCAAAGTTCCCAAAGACAAGTCGCTTTGGTTTTTTTCCTTCTGCCTCAGTTGCATGGCGTGTCGACCGCGAAAATTTTATGAAATCAATAGAACATGTTATCAGTACATTTAAAGTAAGGGCTTCATATGGTTCTCTCGGAAACCAAAATGTTACAGCTTATGGCTACATTCCAACTATGAATGCCAGTGAGGGCAGTTATATGGTTGACGGTGAGTTGCCTCAACGAGTTTCGCCACCTCAACTGGTTTCGGATAATTACTCCTGGGAAACTGTTTCGACATTAAACTTTGGTTCCGACCTTGGTATTTTAAAAGACAAACTTTATGCAGCATTCGATATTTACCAAAGAAATACAACAGGGATGCTGACCCAGGGTAAAGACCTGCCAGATGTGCTGGGAGCAAGTGAGCCAAAAGAAAATGCAGCCGACCTGCAAACAAATGGCTGGGAATTAACCCTTACTTATAAATCAAGTTTTAATTTAGCCAGCAAACCTTTCAATTTTAGTAGCCGGTTTATATTATCCGACAGCCGGGCCTGGATCACCGGTTTCGATAATCCGAATAAAAACCTGAGTCAATACTACATTGGGCAGGAATTTGGCGAGATCTGGGGTTTGGAAAGCGATGGTTTTTATCAAACGGTTGAAGAAACACAGGCCTTAGATGAAACTACTTTGATCCCATGGGGAGCACTTTCTATCGTTCCGGGCTGGCCAAAATACGTTGATCAGGACGGGAATGGTAAAATTGAAAAAGGCCTGACAATGGATGATCCTAAGGATGCGAAAATTATAGGAAATACTTCGCCGCGGTTTCGTTTTGGTTTAAATCTTGACTTTAACTGGAATGGATTTGATGTTCGTACTTTCATACAAGGGATTGCAAAAAAAGACTATTATCCCCGTCATTATTTATACTGGGGATTTTACCAGCAACCATATGCCGGTGGGTACGAACATCTTACCGACTTCTATCGTCCTCATGATGACAGCGAGGCAGATATGGCAAAACACTCACAAGCTTATATTGATGCAGGTTTAGCCAATGCCAACCTCGATGCAAAATATCCTGTGTTACAGGCCTGGCTTGCCGACAGAAACCTGGGTGAAGGGCTTAATTCTTCAAAAGGATTAGCAACTCCACAAACCGATTACCTTTTAAGTGCAGCTTACATCCGAATTAAAAACGTTACCGTTGGCTACACCCTTCCAAAAACTTTAACACAAAAAGTAAAACTCGACCGCGTTCGTTTTTTTGTAAGTGGTGAGAACCTGGCAGAGTGGTCAGAAGTCGGCGATTATTTCGATCCTGAGGCAGTTACCGATAATGGTCATGGCTATGCCTATCCATTCCAAAGAAGATATTCATTTGGTGTAAACATCGACTTTTAATTAATAACCGGGAATTAAAATATCATGAAGAAAATAATAACACTACTAAGTATAGCTTTCATTGTGCTGTTTTCGGCATGCAACGATGAATACATGGACCGTTTTCCTAAAACTTCTATTGGGGAAGAAAATTTCTTTAAAACCGAGGAGGACCTGAAAATATTTCTCTATAACCTGTATAGTTTTGACGGAGTCTGGAATTATTCAAATGATGGATACAATACTTCAGACAACATGGCCAATACGGGTGTTTCTGAGATAAAAAACATCATGCTTAGTGATAATCCGTCATCGGCAACGGTTACAGGAGGATGGAGTTGGAGCAGGTTGCGGAATATTAACCTGTTTCTCGAGAATTTTGGAGGTGCAAATGTGTCGGAAGACCTATTGGCTCACTACGAAGGTGTTGGACGGTTTTTTAGGGCCCGGTTTTATATGGGAATGGTTCAACGTTACTCCGATATCCCCTGGTACGACCAGGTACTTGGAACATCTGATGAGGACTTACTTTACAAGGCACGAGATCCGCGGGATTTGGTTGTTCAGAAATTATTTGAAGATTATGATTTTGCAGGCAAAAATGTAAAAAGCAGTCAACCCGTTGGTGCGGTTGACAAATGGACTGTTTTAGCTTACAAAGCCCGTCATGCCTTGTACGAGGGAACATTTAGAAAATACCATCCCGAACTCGAATTACAATCGACTGCAAATACCTACTTAGAAATGGCACGTGATGCAGCGAAGGAAATAATGGACAATGGTGGTTTTTCTATTTATAACACCGGTAACCCGAACAGCGATTACCTGAAACTATTTACTAGTACCAATCTGGTTGGAAACTCAGAAGTCATTTTCGCCAGTTTGGCTGAAGATCAAATTGTGAACAGCGGCTACTGGGGGTTTGTTTTTGGGAACTACGAAGTTTGTCCATCAAAAGACTTACTACAAGCTTATCTTATGACGGATGGAAGTTTCTATACGCAACAACCGGGGTACGAAACAAAACTGTTTGTAGAAGAATTTGAAAATCGTGATCCTCGATTAACACAAACTTACGCATATCCAGGTTGGGAATTGATAAACAGCAGCGGTTTCGACCAGGGGGCAGGTATTTACAAACAGCAGCTTCAAAAGAATTTTACAGGTTACCATCAGATTAAAGGATTTGTAAACGATAAAGATGCTACAGTTCAAAACAGTATCGACTTTCCATCATTACGTTATGCCGAAATTCTTTTAATTTATGCTGAGGCAAAAGCCGAGTTAGGTGAATTAACACAGAATGACCTGGACATATCGATTAATAAACTTCGAGACCGTGTACAAATGCCACACATGACATTGAATCCGGCAGTTGAATCGGTGCAGGAAAGCCGTTATCCGAATGTAGCTTCACCACTGAAAAATGAAATCCTGGAAATTCGCAGGGAGAGAAGAATTGAGCTGGCACTTGAAGGCTACCGCTACGATGATTTAATGCGTTGGGCGGCAGGTAAACTTCTGGAAAAAGAACCTGTTGGTTTGTATTTTCCCGGACTTGGGAAATATGACCTGAATGGTGATGGTGCAGAAGATATTGTTTTGCTTGATATAAGCGAATCTATTCCCGCAGCAAATGACAAAGAAATTAACTCAAAAGGTGAAACATTGATTTATTACCGTGTTGGTCAGCAAGATAGCGATGCCTCGGTATACATCAGCGGCGACAACAAAGGTTATATTTTATCTGTAAAAGAAAGAGGAACATTCCTCGAGCCTAAATATTATTATCGCCCGATTCCACAGACTCATGTTACGGTAAATCCAAACCTGACACAAATTTTTGGATGGGAGTAATTTAACCGGTAAAACAAATTATTATGAAAAGGATATATTTAAAATTCATAGCTATTCTCTCTCTTGCAGTAAGTTGTGTTCCCAGTTTCGACCAGGAAGGCGAACTTCCTGACAATCCCGCAATTCTTGAAATTATTGTAGGAAATGAAAACGGGAAATTACCACTTGAAAACGCGATTGACAATGATACAAAGATTGATACAATCTGGATAAAAGACCGAACGGCAGATTATTCCAACGTTTATTTGCGTGGTAATTTGGCTCCGGGTTGTGTTGCCGTTCCGCTCGAAGGTGCTCCCGGTTTTGGGAAATACGGCGATTTTTCAAAACCGGCAAAATACCGTATTACTGCGCCTACCGGAAATTCAGCTGACTGGACTGTTGTATTGGCAGAATATATTCCTCCGGTAGGATGTTTGGCCGACCGGTGGGGTGGAGATGTTACCTGCATTGACGGAGTTTGGGCAAGCTATAGCCCGGCTGCCTGCACTGGTGTAAAAGTTAATAACGACTGCCAAAGAGTAAACATTACATTCGCATTTTGGGCCGATGGAGGAGCAGTAGTTACACTCGAACTGCAGCTTGGCGAGATTGATTTTGATACTTTTACCGGAGAACTTACTTTGCTTAACGATGTGAATTTCTCGTCTTACGGAGCAGATATGACTTTCCATGCAGGACCTGCCGGGACTTACGATGCAACTGCAAACATTTTACATTTGAACTTGAAATTTAGTGGTTACGATATAGGAGGAGAATATTATCCGTTTACAGTATCCCAATAAAAGCAATTTTCGCATAGATTTAGATTAGTTAGATTAAGAGGCCGAAGCGTGTACACCTTCGGCCTATATTTAGAGAAAAAATGAACGAAATGAAGACCAAATTCTTTTTAATGGCATTTGCATTACTGCTTACTATGCAAATGTTCGCATCAAAAAAGAACGACAAAAAATTCAGTTTTGCTTTTTTTACAGATATTCACCTGAATAAGAACCATCTTGAAAAGAATCATGGCGGATTCCAGGGTATAGAAAAAGCAATCGCAGATGCAAAAAAACAAAAGGTTGATTTTATTATGACCGGCGGCGACAACGTTGATATTGATGCCATCAAAACAGAAGACGCGCAAATTGCTCACACACTATATTCAAAATATGCGAGAATTATCCACAATGCCGGAGTTGATTATTATGCAGCCATAGGTAACCACGACAGATTTTGGGGATGCCCCAATGATGATCAATTGTATAACGATGGCTTGTTTGAAAAATATGTAAATAAGAGCTACTATTCTTTCGATCATAAAGGTTGGCACTTTATTGTTTTGAATACTGCCAACTCTGTTGTCGATGAAGAACAAAAACAATGGCTTAGCAGTGATTTGGAAAATATTGATGCTAAAACACCAATTGTTATTGCAACACACGTTCCTTTTTTATCCGTTTATTATCCGGCATTAGACGGGAAATATACAAGCGCCGATACCTTTTCTAATTTTAAAGAAATCTGGGATATGTTTGATGGGAAAAATCTTAAACTGGTATTGCAGGGGACATGCATTTATACGAAGAAATTAAAGTAAAAGGAGTGCAATTTATTACCGCAGGTGCAGTTTCCGCCAGTTGGTGGGGCGGTGATTACCATGGAACAGAAGAGGGCTATTTAAAGGTCAGCATCAATGGTGATGATTTCGGCTGGGAATATGTCGATTATGGCTGGGAAGCAAAATAGCCTGATTGATAAAGGTTATCTGTCGAAAACTACAATCGTTAGCGTTCCGTTTTCTCGTTTTACTTTTACTTTGTAGGAACATAACTTATTGACTAAAAACATTAGTATCATATTCATTAAAATAATTATAAATGAAAATATCTATCATAAATATATTTATTATCATCTTTTTACTTGGTTGTGTAGCATGCAAGCATCAGGCTCAACCACTTTCAGAACTACAACTTCAGCCTACAGGACAGGCATGGGGCGCATTATATCAACAGCAAGCAGCCGAATACAAAGCGCTCTGTTATCAGGCATACAATATTGCCCGCCTGCGCTTAGATGAAAAACTGCAAAATGATTCAGGAAGACAGTTGGTTATTGTTACGGATATTGATGAAACTGTTCTTGATAACAGTCCATATTTTATCAATCTTGCCCGGGAAGGAAAAGTATATAGCGATTCTACCTGGGTTGAATGGACTGCTGAAATAAAATGCGATACGATTCCGGGTGCCAGTCATTTCTTGAAATATGCCGACAAAAAGGGCGTTACCATTTATTATATCAGCAACCGTTTGGAAGTAGAATTACTGCCGACAATTAAAAATCTTGAAAAATGGGGATTTCCTTATGCTGACAAAGAACACGTATTCCTAATGAATTTGAAAGATAACAGTAAAGAATCAAGACGGTTAAGTATTGGTGAAGATTGTGAAGTTGTTTTGTATCTTGGCGACAAGATGGGAGATTTTAGTAGTTATTTTGATCATTTAGATAGAACTGAAATGACTGAGCGGACAAAGAACCGCGCGTCTTCTTTCGGCGACAAATTTATTGTGTTGCCAAATAATATGTATGGCGATTGGGATGATGTTCTCTCCAAAAACTAAACTTAATTTTATGGAAAATTTTCTGACGTTTGAGGGGGAGAACCTTAAATTGATGCATGCTCAAAAGCATATAAATTTTTAAGTTTCGACTATTAAAAGTTATTATTAAAGGTGCCGATGTTGACTTGGAATACCTTGATCTAGGTTGGGGGAAATAAGAGAATTTTTATTTGATTTTTGTGCATTATCATATTTTTGTAAATAATTAAAAATCAACACCTATGATTTTGAAAAGAATGGCATTTTTTGCCTTGGTTTTTCTTGTTGCCTGTACACAAAACACGAAAGTTGATCCATGGATAGTTACCTCGCCTTCAGGTAATCAGTTTACCAGTATCGATAAAACCGGTACAACGGTTATTCCCAACGGACGGCTGCTCACACCGGCAGGTAAGAGTATAGAGGTTGCGCCGCATCCTTATGGTCTTACTTTAAGTCCTGATGGCAACACTGCAGTAACGGCGAACTCCGGAACCAATCCACTTTCAATAACTTTTATTCGCGATATTCTTTCCGAAAATCCTGAGGTGCAGCAGGTTCCTCCCGGCCCATCTACCGACAGGGGAGTGCTGGCTTCGGTTTTTATGGGTCTGGCAATTTCGAATGATAACAGTGAGGTTTACGTAGCCGGCGGACAGGAAAACAAAATTTTCATTTTCGATGTAATAACAGGGGAGAAGCAGGGATTTATCGACTGCTCTGTTCAATCGGGAGATGCAGATTATACGCATGGATACATTGGCGATTTAGTACTCTCAAAAGACGGTAAGAAGTTGTATGCTGTTGATCAAATCGGATTCCGGATGGTGATAGTTGATACCAAAACAAACACACTGGAACACAGCATTCCGGTTGGCCGATATCCGTTTGGAATTTGCCTTTCGCCCGACGAAAAGAAAGTGTATGTTGCCAATGTGGGTATGTTTCAATACAATTTGATTGATGGAATTACCAACGAGAATGCGAATGAAAAGGCACTGAAATATCCGGCTTTTGCTTATGGAAGCAAGGAGATGATTGAAGGCCTTAAAAACGACAGTGTTTCAGTTCCGGGTCTGGGAGAAATGAATGCTCCGGAAGCTTTTTCTGTTTTTACGGTTAGTATTGAAAATCCCGACCAGCCTGAAGTGATTGCCAAAACAAAAACAGGTAACTTGGTTGGAGCTTTGGTTGAAGACATTCCTGCCGTTGGAGGTGCAAGCCCCAATTCGCTGGTTGCTACCGATGATTATGTTTTTGTTACCAATGGAACAAATGACAACATTTCGGTTATCTCGATCGAGAAAGACACCGTAGTTAATACCATTTATCTGAAACCGGATAAACGTGTACAGCAATTCCGTGGTGTCATTCCATTTGGCTTGGCGCTTTCGCCCGACAAAAAACAATTGTTTGTAGCTTGTTCTGGTATTAATGCCATAGCAGTAATTGATGCTCAAAAACTCGATGTAACTGGCTACATCCCAACCGGATGGTTTCCGGCCAAAGTGGAGGTAAGTAACAACGGGGAAAAATTGATTGTTACCAATGCAAAGGGTTTTGGTAGCGGACCGAACGGTGGCGAAACGTTTAATCGTGGCCTCGAAGGAAGTTATATTGGATCTCTGATGAAAGGGAGTGTTCAGGTATTGGATATCCCGTCGGATAATCAATTACAAGAATATACGAAACAGGTAATAGCCAACAATTTTAGTTTCGACAAGGCATCGTCAGGAAAATTTGCAACGCGAAGAAATAATCCGATACCGCTTTATCCCGGCGAAAAAAAATCTCCGATAAAACACATTGTATTCATATCAAAAGAAAACCGTACTTACGACGAAGTTTTCGGACAGGTTGAAAAAGGTGAAGGCGACCCTATGTTGGCTCGATATGGCAAAGGAGTTTCATTTAGTAACAATAAAAGAACAGTTACTGTTGAAAATGCCGATGTAATGGTAAACCACCTGAAACTTGCAAACGATTTCGCCATTTCAGATAATTTCTATGTCGACTCTGATGTTTCAGCCGATGGCCACCGCTGGCTGGTAAATACCTACCCAAACGAATGGTGCGAAACCTGTACTGCCGCCAGTTACGGCGGGAACCGAAGTTTCAAATTCAACTCGAAAGCTCCTGGAATATATGGCATGAATGGCGCAGCCGGGGCCATTTATCCGGAAGATTACAACGAAGCCGGTTCCATGTGGGATCACCTTGAACGCAACAACATCGACTTCTTTAACTTCGGATTCAGTATCATGTTTGAACCCGGATTATATAGTGAAAAGTTTAAATACGAAGGAATCAGGCATTATGTCAATTATCCTTTGCCAAAACCTATCTGGGACAGAACATCGAAACAATATCCAACCTACAATACGGCCATTCCCGATCAGTTCAGAATCGATCAGTTCAAAAAAGAATTCAACAAAAAATGGATGAACGGAAATGGAACAATGCCATCGTTCCTCACCGTAATTATCCCGAATGATCATGGTGCAGGCGAACGTCCGGATGCGGGATATCCTTTCCGCGAAAGTTATATGGCCGATAACGATTTGGCCGTGGGTAGAATTGTGGAATTTCTCTCGCACACACCTTACTGGGAAAACATGCTGATTGTAATTACGGAAGACGATGCACAAAACGGTGTTGACCATGTGGATGCACACCGCAGTGTTCTGATGCTGGTTTCGCCATGGGTAAAACGAGACTACGTAAGTCATATGCATTACAGTTTCGGAAGCATTTTTAAAACCTTCTGGAATATCCTTGAAATGCCTTATCTCAACCAATACGATGCCGGAGCCAACGATCTACACGATTTTTTTACCGATAAGCCAAACTACGCTCCCTACAATGCCATCGCGGTTGATTCACGCATTTTTGAGCCACAGAAAGCACTTGATCCTTTTGATGAAAACTTTGACTGGAAAGCGCTGGAAGAGGCACCTGAGATGGACAATAAAGATGACATGATTCGTGAAAGCAAGGAAAGAGATGAAGACCGACTTGAGAACCGGGAAAAGTAAGATTAAAATGAAGAAAATTTTCCTAACAATATTAGCTGCATTTTCTACAATGCAGCTTTTTTCGCAGGTAATTGAAGGTAGTATTGTAAATGCTGAAACCAACAAACCACTTGCACATGTAAATGTTTTGGTAAAAAATTCAGCGCAGGGAACTGTTTCCGACAGCGGGGGACTTTTTTTACTCTCGCTTCCTGAAAAACAAAACGCAAGGTTGCTGATTTCGTGTGTCGGGTTCGAAACACAGGAGGTTGAAGTCGACCGGGATGAAAATAAAAGACTCAGCATTCAACTGCGTCCTGCATCAATTCAGTTAAACAAAAGCATTGTAGTTACAGCCACCGGAAACGAACGTTTGTCGTTTCAGACGCCTGACGCGGTTTCTGTAATTACCGGGCAGGAATTAAAAAACAATGCTCCCCGTTCTATGGCGGAAGCATTAATTGGTGCTACCGGTGTTTGGATGCAAAAAACCAATCATGGAGGTGGCTCTCCGTTTGTACGTGGACTAACAGGAAATCAAACCCTCTTGCTGATTGACGGAATACGTTTGAACAATGCCATCTTTCGTTATGGTCCCAATCAGTATTTTAATACCATCGATGTTTTTTCGGTCGATAGGGTGGAAGTTATTCGCGGAAAAGGTTCAGTAATGTATGGCAGCGATGCCTTGGGCGGGGTAATAAATGTACTCACACGAACTCCTCAGTATACATCCGGGCAATCGTGTTTTGGCAGCCGGGGGCAGCTGAAGTACATGAACAAAGGCATGGAAAAATCAGGCTTAGGTGAAGTGCTTTATGAAACGAAAAATTTTGCCATTTCGGGAAGCGCGAACTACAAAGACTTTGGTGATATTTATGCAGGCGGCTCCTTGAACTACGAACGTCCTTCTGCCTACGATGAAAATGGATTCAACCTGAAAGCCAAAGCGAGGTTTTCAGAAAATTGGCAAATAACATCGGCATTACAGTACCTCAGGCAAAACAATGTTGGACGCTATGATCAGGTGGCGCAACGCGGCTATCTGTTGTATCGTTACGACCCACAGATTCACCGGCTTGCATATGTTAAAGTAGAACGCTACAGTGAAAATAATTGGTTCCGAAAAGTAAAGCTTACGCTTTCAAACCAACTTTCAGATGAAACCCGAAAAAAACAAAAGGAAAATTCTACCATTTTCACTCAGGAAAGCGATTTGATTAAAACCAACGGAATTTTGCTGGAATGCAACTCGCTGATACAAAAAAACTGGGAGGCAATTTCGGGCGCTGAATTTTATGCCGACAAAGTTGAGTCGGGGAAAACAACCACTGATTTGGCGACTGGTAGCCAAACTCCTTCACGCGGACTTTACCCCGACGGTTCAGGCATGCAGAACTTCGGTTTGTTTAGCCAGCATTCCATAAAACATAAAAACTTGCAGTTAAACTTTGGTGGCCGGTTCAATACTTTTCAAATACGATCAAGCGATAACGAATTTGGCGAAATCAAACTTAAACCCAATTCGCTGGTCGGAAACATCTCGCTCCAGTATTTTTCCTCTCCAACTCAGCAGTTTATTGTTTCTGCGCACTCGGCCTTTAGGGCTCCAAATATTAACGATATCAGTACTTTTGGCTCGTTCGATTACGGAATTGAAATTCCTTCGTCAGATCTTTCTCCCGAAAAAACATTTACTGTGGAAGGTGGCTATAAAAAATCGGCAGAACAATTTTCAATGGCATTCACCGCATTTAACACGCGCTTAAAAGACCAGATTGTACGCGTGGAATCCACATATAAAGGAGAGGAGTTCATTGATGGCGAGCGCGTTTATAAAAAAGCAAATGTGGCAAAGTCGAATATTGTGGGTCTTGAATTTGAATCGGGATTTCAGCTGAACAGGCGACTGGCAATTATCAATAACCTCACTTGGCTATATGGCAAAGATCTTGAAAACGACGAACCAATGCGCCGAATTCCTCCGTTAAACGGAAAGCTGGCATTGCAATATTCTCAAGCCGGAATTTTTGGCGAAACCGAATTATTATTCGCAAGCCCACAGGACCGACTCTCGTCTGGCGATATTGACGATCACCGCATTCCGGAAGGAGGAACGCCTGGGTGGAGCATATTGAATTTTAAAACCGGATATACCTGGGATAAAATTTCGGTAAATGTCGGGTTACAAAATATATTAAATAAGGCGTACCGGATTCATGGCTCGGGTGTTGACGGCTATGGCCGTTCATTTTGGATGAGTTTTCAGTTTAAGGTATAATCAAAAAACTGATGGCATGAAAAAGATCGTATAATATTTCTATTTTTCAAGTCTAACTTTAAAAATGAAAGGTTTCGCGTAAGTAATTTTCCAACGAGCCAGGTGGGACTGGAATAACAGAAACTTTCGGCCTTACTGTAATAAAGAAATTTAAGAGTCTGGAAGAAATATATTATGGACAATACTGGATTTAATCATCTTTGCCATCTATGGTGCGATTGTAATTCAGGAATTTTGTACCAGAATTTTCAAAAGGCAGATTTTTGTAACAGGATAATAGACTGACTTTTGTTAATGTGAGTATTGATATCTATATAACTAATAAAATTGATAATCATGGATCGTATTAGTTATAATTCAAAAAATGACTAATTTTGACAAACTCAAAAAACTAACTTGAAAATAGACCAGGACATAAAACTACTGGTAAGACGTATTGCAAACGAGGATGATGAACGTGCATTCAAACAATTTTTTGATCTGTTTGCCGTGCGGCTTTATCAGTTTTCATTTTCTTTTATTAAGAATAAGTCGATAGCAGAAGAGGCTGTTTCTGATGTTTTTTTTAAGGTGTGGCTAAACCGCACTGAACTGATTAATATCGAAAATATTAAAGCTTACCTTTTTAAGGCTACATACAATACTTCGCTTAATTATCTGGATGAGGCAAAACGCAAAAAAGCAATTTCTCTGGAAGATGTGGAAGTTGACCTTGGTATTGATCTCATTTGTCCTGAAACAGAACTTATTAATAAAGAACTGAAAGTCTTTATTGAAAAAGCAATTGAAGATTTGCCTCCAAGATGTAGAATCATTTATAAAATGGCTAAGGTGGAGCAAATGAAGTATAAAGAAATTGGTGCACTCCTTGATATTTCGGTAAAAACTATAAATCATCAACTCAGCATTGCGATGAAAAAAATAGGAGATACTATCAGGAATTATCTTAAAGAGCAGGGAGACGACGACCGTTTTATTATACTGTTTCAATTGTTTACACCCTCTATTCAATAAATATAGCTTTTTTAAGGCTGCTTTTAGGAGATTTTAATAATTCTCCTGTCATAAGAGTTATAAGAGCTATTTGAATGGATAACGAGAAAATCTGGGAAAGTATTACAAATAAAATAACCGGCGAATTTAATAATGCCGAAAACGCATCTGTAGAAGAATGGTTATTAGAAGATAAGCAAAACAAGAATGTGTACGATCGTCTGCAGCAGATTTGGCAATACAATTCTCGTGATACTCATGATAATACTTCTATTTATAGAAAATATCTGTATCGTAAAAAGCAATTTGAAAAAAGAAAAACAGAAAGCCCCTTTGTTTATTATATACTTCGGGTCGCAGGGATTCTGTTTCTTTTGATGGCATCTGTTTTGGTTATTGACAATATTTTTAGTCCCACGAGAGAGATAGTTTACCAAGAGATTTCGGTTCCCAAAGGAAGCCGTTCTACTTTTAATCTACCCGATGGAACTAAAGTTTGGTTGTCCAATAATTCTTCAATAAAATTTCCATCTGAGTTTATAGGAAGAACCAGAGAACTCGAAGTTGAAGGAGAAGCTTATTTTGAAGTGACTCATAATCCGAGGAAACCCTTTGTTGTAAATATTGGAGAAAACCGTATCAGAGTATTGGGAACACATTTCTCCGTAACAGCTTACCCCGACGATAATGAGGTTCGTACTGACTTGGTGGAAGGTAGAATTCAATTTGAAATTGCAAATAACAAAGGTGGCTTCCATTCGTACGTTGTGAAGCCATCTCATAGTTTAGTTTGGGATAAAACCACAGGGAAGCTTTATGAATCAAGAGTCCCTGATGGTTTTTACGACTACTGGCATAAAGGTATTTACCAGTTTAGAAACGAAACTATGGAAGACCTTGCGTTAAAAATTGACAGGATATTTAATACTCAACTTGTTTTTGAAGATGACGAATTAAAACAAAAGAGGTTTAGTGGTACCATCAGTGTTAACGATAATATCTTTACGTTTATCGAAGCTATAAAAAGTACATCGATAGAACCAATAGTATACCGCTATGAGAAAAATAAACTATATATCAAATATAAATAAAATGGTATTGCCTATGTAACAAAAACTTATGAAAAAAAGGCGGAAAATGCGTCAACATCTCCCGCCTTTCACCGAAACATTACGTTTCTTATTCATTAAAAAGAATATACCATAAACCGGGTATATTCATAAACTTAACACTACAAATGTATGAAAAAAATTAGATTACAGGGGGAAAGGTATGTTTGCCCTTCATTGAGAAAAATAATGCTTATGACGAAGTTAACGACACTGTTTATTTTGATTAGTATTATGCAAATTTCAGCAAATAGCTATTCGCAAACCGGAAAGCTCGATTTGAAACTCAAGAACACCACTATTTTCGATGTATTTGAACAAATTGAGAATGTAAGTTCCTATCGTTTTTTCTATGACAATGCTCAGGAGGATCTGTTGAAAAAAGTATCGATAAGAACAGAGAATAAAGAGTTATCTGATATTTTACATGAATTATTAGACGATACCAATTTAACCTGGGAGGTAAAAGACAACTTGATTTTGGTGCGCTCAAAGAATTCAAAAGGAGACTCCAAAAATATTCTACAACAACAAAAATCTATCTCAGGAACAGTAAAAGACAAAATTGGAGAACCTCTTCCTGGTGTTACGGTTCTTGTGAAAGGTACTATTCAGGGGACAGTTACTAATTCAGAAGGTAACTACCAATTAACCAATGTTCCTGAGAATGCCGTCTTGCAGTTTTCTTTTGTTGGAATGCTTACGCAGGAAGTTGCAGTTGAAAGTCAGACTACTATAGATATAACGTTGCAAACTGATGCGATCGGCATTGATGAAGTGGTGGCAATTGGCTACGGTACAACAACTAAACGGAAAATGTCAAGTTCAATTTCGACAATTACAACAGAGGCAATAGCTGATGCTCCATACACATCAGTTGTTAGTGGATTAGCTGGTCGAACTCCTGGTTTATTTATTCGTGATAATGGAGGTGAACCAGGTTCTTTACCAACAATTTCACTTCGAGGTGGTGGCGAACCCATTTATGTGATTGACGGAATTAGAGCATCAAAAGATGAATTTTCAATGCTTCCTCCTGGAGATATTGAATCTATATCAATGCTTAAGGATGCTGCTGCTGCCGCGGTTTATGGTTTTAATTCAGCCAATGGGGTTGTGCTAATATCAACAAGGAGAGGAAGTTCCGAGAAAATTACTTTAACATATAGTGGTGACTTTTCAATGCAACAACCCACTCTGATTCCTGAGTATATGACAGCGTATGAAAATGCGATCTTGAAAAATGAGGCTGCGTATAACGATGGATTGCCACAGGTTATAAGTGATGATATTCTAGACATCATGAAAAACAATCTTGACCCGGAGAGGTATCCAAATCAAAACCCATTTGGTGTAGTAGCAAAAGACTTCTCAGGACAACGCAGGCATAATATTGGTTTAAATGGAACAATCAATCAAACAAATATATACATGTCTCTCGATTATTTTGGTCAGGATAATATTTACAAGGCTAATAACCATGGGTTAAACAGATACTCCTTTAGATCAAATATCAGTCAAAACTTTAAAGAGATTGGATTAAAAGTAAACGGGAATGTTTCGCTTCAAAGAAGTGTAAGAACAGAACCTCCGATGGGTACTGGAGAAATATGGAGCCATGTAAGAAATGTTGGTGGGTTCTACAATTTTTATAATCCGGACGGAAATTATAATTCGGGGCAAAATCCACTTGCCGAGTCTGCAGAAGGTGCCGGTTATGTGCACGACGAAAATAACAGAGTAAATGGTCGTTTGGAATTCGTTTGGAATGTCCCGGGGGTTGAAGGCTTAAGTTTTAAGGCTCTAGGCAATTATCAGTTGGTAAATAGTTTTTATAAGAATTGGAATGCCAATCAACAATATCGCGCACAAACATATCTTTGGGATAATACTCCTGAAGATTTAGGAAAAGCAAGTTTATCGCAATCATCAGCCAGAACATATATGTACGATGTTGAAGCCCATGCAACTTATATTCGCACTTTTGCTGACAAACATACGGTTGAATTGACAGGGGTTTATACGCAGCGCGAATCTCGTTATGATGGATTCAGTGCATCACGAAGAGACTTTTTATCATCTGCTGTTGATCAACTTTTTGCGGGCTCTGCAGTTGGTAAAGACAATAATGGTAATGCTAGCGAATCAGCAAGTGTAGGTTATATTGGCAGGATGAAATATGATTTTGATTCAAAGTATATCCTTGAAGGAAACTTTAGATATGATGGTTCTGATAACTTTCCGGATGGAAAACGTTATGGTTTCTTCCCATCAGTGTCTGCCGCCTGGAATATAGACAGGGAAGAATTTATTCAACCCGTTCTGGAAAAGCTTTATCTATCTTCGCTTAAGCTAAGAGCTTCTTGGGGTATTCTGGGGAGTACCGCCGGTGTTGGCAGATTTGCCTACATATCGGCATATGATTTGGTAACCGACAGGTATTTTGTAGATGGTACCTGGGAAGCAGCTTTTCGCGAGGGCAATCTGGTTAGCAACGACCTTTCATGGTACGAAAGAGAATCAAAGAACCTGGGTGTTGATTTTGGATTCTTGGAAGGAAAAGTATCAGGTTCGTTCGATTGGTTTTATTACCGAACAACAGGTTATTTAGGAAGCCCAAAAGACACTTATATTACTCCATTAGGTAAATCACTACCTCAGATTAATACCAATTCTGCACATCGCAGAGGTGGGTTTGAGCTGAATATGCAATACCATACCCAGATTGGTGAAGTTAAAATTGATGTTGGAGGTAACATATCCTATTATGATCAGTTATGGGAAAAAATGTACACCGAGGACTCTACTGCATTACTAAATCCTTATACCAGGCAAACGCACGAAAAAGATTATTATACCTCTGCTTATACCAGTTTAGGATATTATCAGAGTATTGATGATATTATTAATTCACCGCACAGGTTAGGTTCTACAGAAACTAAGCCTGGAGATCTTAAATATCAGGATTTCAACGGTGATGGAAGGATCGATGGTGATGATTTTACTCGTATTGGGAAGAGTGATTTCCCACATATTCTGTATGGTATTAACTTGGGTGCCCGGTACAAGGGTTTTGCACTTGAGGCCCTATTTCAAGGAACAAGTAACAGGCAGATTTATTTAGGATACATGTGGCAAAGCGAAATTAACCATAAATTGTACACAATTCAGCAAGATTCCTGGACCGCCGAAAATCCAAATTCCTTGTTCCCCAGAACAAGTATGAATACAGGGGTTAATGGAAGTAATAACACTGTAACTTCTTCATACTGGTTAAAAGATGCATGGTATATACGTATGAAAAGTTTAGCCTTGAGCTATGACCTAAAATCTACATTATTAAAAAATGTTGATGGCGTAGGGAGCTTCAAATTACTTTTAAGTGCAACTAACTTGTTTACCATTTCGCCCTTAAACAAGTATTATATCGATCCAGAAACCGCCAGTAGTGATAATTATGGATATCCGATACAAAAAACTTATAATATTGGAGTTCGCGTATCATTTTAATAACTACAAAAGAAATATTAAATGAAAAAGATATATATAATACTAGCAATAGTGGGTCTGCTGAGTACTTCTTGTGAAAAAGACCTGTTAAATAAACAACCCCTTGACAAATTCTCGGAAATTGATGTGTGGAATGACGGCCCACTTGCCGAAGGATTTGTTTTTGACATTTATGCTGATGTAATAGGTCATTATAAAAATCAGAATACAGACACCTGGACAGATAACAGCGTACCAAATAGTGGAAGTAGTACTGAGCAAAGTGGGTCGATAGAAAATACAAACGATTATGGTTGGAATAAATATGGAATTATTCGTAAGTGCAACCTTGCTATTGATAAGCTTTCGAATGAAGAGTCTACCATTAATGAAAGCTCTAGAAAACTATTATTGGCCGAAACCCACCTTTTGCGTGGGATGATGTATTACTGGATGGCTAGAAGATTTGGTGGAGTAATGTTGGTCGATAACGTTTTAACAGCCGAAGATGAGATGCAATTACCAAGAGCGAACGAAAGGGCTGTCTATGATTTCATTTATGATGACATTTCAGCTGCCATCTCAGGATTGGGAGAAACAGCGGCACCAGGTAGATTGAATAAGGCAGCAGCGTATGCTTTTGAAAGCATGGTGGCATTACAAGATGCCGACTACGACAAGGTAATAGAAGCTGCAGATGCTGTTGAAGAGTTTAACTACAGTCTTGATCCTGTCTATAGTAATATGTTCAATAGTTATAACGGTACACTATCTTCCCCCGAAGTAATTTTCGTATTTATGGCGGGCGCTGATCATAATAACTACATTGATACACGAATGTTTGCAAACCTGTGTAATGTATACAATGGTGAAAAGTTACTTGAGACGGCAATACCTCAATTTGATCCAGATGACATCTTTAATGCGTGGCCCGAACGTTGGCCTTCACAGGAATTGGTAGATGCTTATCTATTTAATGAAAACGGGGTTGTTTCGCAAAAAGCAGGTGTTGATTTTCAGGGGCAACCTTCACGCTTAATGTGGCAAAATCGTGATGCCCGTTTTGAACAATCGATAGTTCACGATTCGGCACAATATAGAAATTCAATTTTTACTTATAGAGTGGGTGGTAATTCACATTGGACTTCTAATCCTCTTAGCACGTGGGGTATGTCAAAAACAGGATATATGTTCCGTAAATGGATGTATGAACAAGACTTCTTTTTTTATAATTATCCGGTAGATTGGGCCGAACCAATCTTCAGGTTAGGTGAGGTCTATCTTAATAAGGCCGAAGCATATGGGCGCAAAAAAAATATTCCAAAGGCTATTGAGTATATGAATAAAACTCGTACAACTCATGGAGGTTTACCTGCATTGGATGCCGGAGCTTCCGAAGCTGATTTCTGGAAATACTACAAAATTGAACGACGTGTTGAAATGGTTCAGGAGGATGACCGTTATTGGTCTTTAATACGTTGGGCAAAAGCAGAAGAAGCAAACTCAATACCGGAATTAGATGGTTATAAACTTCATGGCTTGGATATGCAATGGGATGGATTAGTAAATGTAATAGAAAGCCCATGGGCTGTTTCTATGAATTTTGAATATCCAAAACGTTTGTATTTCCCGGTACCTGACGGTGAAATCCGACAAAATGATAAGCTAACACAAAATCCAGACTGGAATTAATGATTAACATAAAATTAATAAAATGAAAAAAAATATATATATATTGGCCATATTGGTTTCTACATTAACTTCCTGCATAAACTGGGGGTTGGAAGAGCTCCCTCTCTATGATGAAGTTGAGATCACTTCTTTTGATTTGGAGCACAGGTATACAACAGAGAATGCCAATGGTGTTGAATCAGTGGTTTTTACAAAACTTAATAGTAGCGTTGATATTTCATCAGAAAATGCGATTATTACGGTAACAGCAACTATTCCGCCACCCACCCAAATCTTTACCCAGGAAATCAGGCGATCTATTTCGTTGGAAAATATTGCAGGATATTTTAAATTATCACCGGCTTCCAAGGTAGAACCACTTGATGGTGCACCAGAATTAGGTGTTCCCGGTGACTTTTCGGTAGAACGCAAATACAAAGTAACTGCAGCCGACGGGAAAACCACTAAAATTTGGACAGTTAAAGTAAATCCACTACCCGTAATTAATCAGTACGAGGGAGCTTATGCGTGTACAGGTATAATGTATTGGGACGGGACCCATTTTGATGGTCAGGGTGATCTTTACAATACAAGCAGAGAGGTGTACTTGAGTTCTTTTGACGAAACGACCTGTGTAGCATCACACGGAGCATCAATATGGACGGGTGGGTATTCACTTAGACTTAAAGTGAATGCAGACAACAGCGTGACCGTAACACAACATGATGCTGCCGGAAATATAGTTGGCGAAATGGTGCCTGGTGCGGTAAACAGTTATGATCCCATAGCCAAGAAGTTTACTATTAATTATCGATCACAAACGAATGACCCTTATATTGGTCTATATTCCGACGTCTTTGTATTGAAATAAAGGCAGCAGTTAAGAGTAAAAAGGATGAATATTTGTGGTTGTAGAAATGTTTCCTGAAAAGGGTAAATATTCAATATAGAATACGACCACGAAAGCGTTCGATTTGCATTATCTCTAAACTAATGGAGTTATATTGTTCGATACAAAATTGGTTTTTAAATAAATTGAATTTGAGATAGAAGAAGAATGGGTATCTATAAAGATGTCCATTTTTCTTCATGTTTTAATTGTCGGAGCAAATTTATTAACCTCAAATTCGATTATTTCTAAATTCAGGTTAAAAATTAATTCAGTTATTTTTATTTAGGGTGAAAACTATGAGGGGTTTTATATTCGTTATGTTTGCCATTGTAACATTTGGTTGTAATCAGTCAAAAACAGATCAAAACTTGCCAGATGAAGTAAGGGCGGCAAAAGAAGTACTTCAACGTACGCTTAATTCTGATATCGAGCATATTTATCTCGAATTTATGCCCAAAGAAGAAGGGAATGATCAATACACTTATTTGGCCTCAAAAGGAAAATTAACAGTGTGTGGCTCAAGTGTAAACTCACTAACCCGTGGGGTGTACGATTACCTTAAAGATAATGGGTTGGGCATGTTGGACTGGAGCGGACCTCATTTTCGTATACCAAAAGAGTGGCCCGATGCAGAGCTTAAGAAAGTTGTAACTCCATTTAAAATACGACATGCCTATAATGCAGTCACATCGGGTTACACCACTCCTTACTGGGATTGGAAGCGATGGGAGCAGGAACTCGACTGGCAATCTATGCATGGATTTAATATGTTGATGGTTTCAGTGGGTACTGAGGCCATAGCCACACGAGTGTGGGAAAGGCTCGGACTTACCGATGAGGAAATTGAAGATTTTTATGGAGGCCCGGCTCACATGCCCTGGCACCGAATGGGCTGTGTACAGGATCTTGGAGGCTACCTTCCTCCTGAATGGCATGAAGACCAGATCGCCCTGCAGCACAAAATTTTGGCACGCATGCGGGAGTTAGGAATGACTCCAGTAGTGCAATCGTTTGGTGGGTTTGTTCCCAACGCAGTTGCACGGCTTTATCCGGAAGCTGAGTTACATTCCACTCTTTGGAATGCTGGTTTCCCGCCGGAAAAACGACCGGTTTTACTGGGGCCGGACCAGGCTCTTTTTGCCACAATAACCCAAATGTTCATGGAAGAATGGCAGAAAGAATTTGGTAAAGAAGACTATTACCTGGTAGATAGTTTTAATGAACTTCAGCTACCTGAAAGCGATAAGCCGGTAACTGAACTTCTTGCAGAATACGGAGAGAAAACTTATAAGGCGGTCAAGTCAGGTAATCCGGATGCCGTTTGGGTAATCCAGGGTTGGATGTTTGCCTACCAGAGATATATCTGGAATCCCGAGACAGTAGAGGCTTTATTCAGCCGGGTACCGGATGATGAAGTGATTATCCTCGACTACGCTAACGATTATAACAACAACTGGGAGCCCATGAACAGTTTCAATGGCAAGCAGTGGGTGTATGGATTTGTTCCAAATATGGGAGGGAAAACAGCCTATACGGGTGATTTACATCTGTACGCTTCAGGCGCAGCACGTGCGTTGCATTCGCCCAATAAAAAGAACCTGGTGGGGTTCACCATTTCAGGCGAAGGTTTGGAAAACAATACTGTGGTTTACGAGCTTTTGGCAGATGTGGCCTGGTCTAATGATTCAATCGACTTGGATGGCTGGCTTGATAAATACAGCCTGAACAGATATGGTGGATGTCCTCCTAATATGAATGCGTCGTGGAAATTGCTGCGCGAAAGCTGCTATAGCAATCTGGTTCCTCATCCCCAATTTGGATGGCAGTTAGGACGATGTCGTATTGGAAGTGTAAATAATGACCCTAAGTTTCAGGAGTCGACCTTGAAGTTTTTATCGTGTTCCGAAGAACTGGGCAGTTCTGCCAATTATCAAGCCGATGCCATTGAACGGGCAGCACTGAGCCTGGGATTAAAAGCTGATGAGTGGTTTGTTGTCGCATCGGATGCTTATCAGCAAGGAGATATTGAGACGGGAGATCGTGCCGGCGCGAGAGGTTTGGAGCTTCTTACTGAACTTGACCGATTAATGGAATCACATCCAGTAAACCGTTTGGAGCGTTGGTTGGAATTTACCACGAAACATGGTGGTGGCGAAGCACTAAAAAGATTTTATGAGGTGAATGCACGTTGGATTATTACGGTATGGGGGCCTCCTGTGAATGATTATGCCTGCAGGGTATGGAGTGGATTGGTGCGTGATTTCTACCGCGAAAGAATGCGTAAAGTGCTGGAGTCATTAAAAAACGGTGAAAAATTCGCTTCCGTGCCATGGGAAGAACAATGGGCAGAGGGAAGTGGTATCAGTAAGATTGAACCGTATGTCGATCCTGTAGCTGCAGCTGTTAAATTGTTGAAGGAAGCATTGAGTGAACCACTGCCTGAAGTGAAGAAAGCAACAGGCGAGTCTATCGGAGAATGGTCACCGGCCAACGTGGGGGATGAATGGCAGGTAGTGGAATGGCCAATAACCGTAGCCCAATTGAAAGCGATGAATGGAGTAACCTTTGTTTATACACGGGGTAACCATCGTCTCGATATCCGGGAAGTATCCGTTATTGCAGATGGGAAAGTTGTTGCAACAGATCTGCACGAAGGCTTTGCAGGAAAACCAAATCATAAAAATCATTATCGATTCAATATTTCTTCAGAGGTGAGTGGAAACAACGGATGTAGCATCAGGGCTGTGGTGAAATGTGAGGGTGGAACTGAGTCGTATGGAAGGGTAGAGTTAATGATCGGTAAGTGATTGAATGACTGCAGGAATATTGACTTTACTCGTGAACAACATTGAAAAATAAGGACTCAATTAATATGACTCGAAATATTTATCTCGGAATCGATATTGGAGGAAGCTGGCTTAAAGGAATGGCTGTTGAGTGGGATGGGAACAAGCCATTCCATTCGTTGCCTCAATTGATGAAAGCCCTACCTGTAGTGAAAGTTAGAAGCCGGTTGGCAGTAGATGCCACTTCGGATGATTTTATAGGGGCTTTGAATGAACTATTCAACAGGTTACTTCAAGAGGGAGACTGTGTTCGGGGAATTGGCATCTCAACTGCGGGGATTGTCGATTATCATGGCACGCGGCTTTTAACAGCCTCCAAACATCTTCAGGTGCTTTTAGAGCAGGGTTGGATGGATTATTTGCAGAATAGTTTTGGCGTAAATGTAACGGTAATCAATGATGCCGAGGCCGCTTCAATTGGTGCTGCCTCTTTGGGGTATCTGAGTGGTAACAAGATTATCGGAGTGATGCCTGTTGGAACAGGTGTTGGATTCTCTGTTTCCCGCAACGGTCGACGTTGGACCCCCAATTTCTCGCTGCCTCTTTTAGGATGCATTTATTCTTCGGATGGCTATTACGATAACTTGTGTAGTGCGTCTTCTTTGGCTGCGTTGGATGATGAAGGAAACTTGTGTAATATTTTTACCAAAAGCGAACATGAGGTTTCTCGGGAAAAGTACATCAAAAATCTGGCAGGAGCTATTTCCACCGCGCATATTATATATGGAGTAGATAAAATTTTGGTTGGTGGAGGATTAGCCGATGCTTTAACAAGTGTTGACTTTCCGCTTGCTAAATTATTAATGGCCGAATTAAAGAAAGAATCTTTGCTTACCAGTTCGCGGGTTGAAGTTGAACTTATTCCAGAGGGAAATCTTCTTCCTTTGATTGGCAGTGTTCTGCTGGCTATGGGCGAGGAGAAAGCTCAGTCCTTACGCTATCAGCGGGAATATACTGATTTTGGAACCGAAAAACCATATGCAGAAACGCTGTGCCTGGATGAATTGTCGTCAACCGATCTTATTCGTTTATTGTGGCAAGCAGAACAGGAGGCTGGTCTGAATCTGGAAATGTCCGTTTCACACATCGCAACGGTTGTAGAGAAACTTTCTGCGAAGTTAGCCGATGGAGGACGTTTGATCTATGTAGGAGCGGGAACGAGTGGGCGTTTAGCAGCTATCGATACGGTAGAAATTGCCTGCACATTTGGGTTTCCGCGAGAAAAGGTTTTAACCTTCATTGCAGGGGGAATCGCAGATGCCGCCATCGATATTGAAACCCGTTTTGAGGAAGATGCGAGCAGCGTCCCAGACCTGTTGTATGCCAACTTGTCGGAAAAAGATGTTGTTGTTGGGATATCGGCCAGTGGCTCTGCTTACTATGTCCAGTCGGCACTCGGCTTTGCCAGGTCGGTTGGAGCCTATAGTGTGCTAATTCAGGAAGAATTTGCAGAAAGCTTATCTTTTTGTGATACCGTAATCGCCCTTCGATCGGGAAATGAGGTGTTGGCTGGTTCCACGCGGATGAAAGCAGGGACAGCAACAAAAAAAGTATTAAACTTTCTTTCTACTTCTGTTATGGTAAGAATGGGTAAAGTGCATGGTTGTTACATGACTGATCTGGAGTGTATTAATGAAAAACTAATTAAGAGGGCAGAGTCTGTTTTAAAAGTTTTATTCAATCTGGACCAGGAGGAAGCCTACCGGGCACTAAAACAAAACCGGTATAATTTGAGTCAGACAATTCATTCACTAAAGGGAAACATGTAATATGAATAATCATACTAACTCCAATTACCTGATCCCTTTAATGTTTGTAGGAATGCTTTTCCTTTTGCTTGGGTTTGCACTTGGAATCAATGGATTGCTAATTCCTTTCCTTCAAAAAGGGCTATCGTTGAGTAATGCTGATTCCTATCTTGTATTAACAGCGACTTTTAGTGCTTTTGTTGTGTTAGGATATCCATCGGGCATGTTGGTAAAGGCACTTGGCTATAAAAAAGGGATTATGATTTCGTTTGTTGTTTTTGCAATTGGCTTGTATCTGTTTATTCCTTCTGCAAAGTATGAAAGTCTCCCCCTGTTTCTGATCGCGTCTTTTGTTAGCGGTGCTGCTAATACGTTGCTGCAAGCTGCGGTAAATCCTTATATTACGATACTGGGTCCGATTAATTCAGCAGCGAAGCGAATGAGTATTATGGTGATCAGTAACAGGACTGGATGGGCTATTGCTCCTATATTTTTAGCCCTTTTTCTCGATTTGTCACAAGCTAATGTTCGACTCTCGGATATATATTTACCCTTTTACATTATTATTGGAGTTTTTGTTTTGTTGGGAATTGCCACTGGATTTGCTCCTCTGCCCGAAATAAAAGCAGAAGGAGAGGGTGAAGAAAGAGAGAGAGCCGAATCAGCTAAAATAGAAAGTATAGATCCTCCTAAAAAACATATCTGGCAATTTCCGCATTTGCTTTTAGGAATGGTGACACTCTTCTTTTATGTTGGGGTGGATACACTTGCTCTTGTGTCTCCGGTAGATTTTGCCAATACGCTTGGACTGAATAATCCTGAGCGCTATACTATGCATACCGTTGTCGCCACCTCAGTGGGGTGTGTATTGGGGATTATTCTTATTCCTCGCTACATTTCACAGTTGGCCATTCTTCAAATCGGTTCGCTTACCGGATTATTTTTTTCGTTTCTAATTGTGCTACTCCCTCCCCAGGTTGCGATCCATTTTGTATCTCTGGTAAGTTTTGCGATCTCTCTGGTTTGGGGAGCTGTATGGCCCTTGGCTATTGCTCGGCTGGGAAACTTGACCAAAACTGGAGCTTCTGTTTTGGTTATGGCGATTGTTGGAGGTGCGATCTTGCCCTTATGTTTCGGATGGTTAAAAGATGTAACGTTAGATATTCAAAAAGCTTATTGGTTATTTGTTCCAGCTCTTTTATTTATTGTGTTCTATGCTTTTAAAGGATATAAAATAGGCTTGGAAAAAGAACCCGAATATTAGACTTGCAAGATGTCATTGCGAATAATTCAAGTTAGAAGTAAAAGCAATAATACAAAGAAAAAATAATCAAACTGAGTAACGAAATGAATCTAGATAATATGAAACTTATTCTGATTGCATTTATTGCAGTTTCCCTTTTTTCCTGTTCGCCAAAAAAGGCATTTGGAAAAAACGAAACGCATACTTTAGTATTTCATGAACTTGCTTCCACTTGGGATGAAGGCATGCCACTTGGAAACGGAATGGTTGGGGCATTGGTGTGGCAGAAAAACGGGAAGATGCGGTTTTCATTAGACCGGGCCGACCTTTGGGATTTGCGTCCAATGGAAGGGATGGATTTCAAGAAATGGAATTATGCAAGTGTATATCAGCATTGGGAAAGAGATAATTATGATGTTGTAATAAAGGAATTTGATTCGGCTTATAGCAAGGTTGCTGCACCTTCAAAAATTCCGGGAGGGGCGCTTGAGTTTGATATTGAAGCCTTAGGGAAAGTAAAAACAGTAAGGCTTGATATTGAGACAGCTACTTGTGTGGTTGAATGGGAGAACAAAGCAAAGCTAACTACTTTTGTTCATGCTGAAAAACCTTTGGGCTGGTACAAATTCGAGAACCTGCCAGAACACATTGCTATTGAATTAATTTCTCCTGCATATAACCGTAAAAATGAGGAAAGTCATACCAGTCAATCGCGTAATGATCTTGATGAATTAGGGTACGATCAAGGACAAATTATAAAAAACGATTATTCTTATACGTACAATCAAAAAGGGTGGGGTGATTTTGTTTACCAAATACATACTTCGTGGAAGGAAGAGGGGAATAAACTGGTTGGTTGCTGGTCAGTTTCTTCGGAGAATAAAGACTGGGAGAAATTGCCTAAAGCTAGTGAAGTGGTAAAAAATGAATTGAAGCTTGGTTATGAAAGTTCTGTAAAAAAGCATAAAGACTGGTGGGCAAATTATTGGTCAAAGTCAGTGGTCGAAATACCTGATTCATTGCTTCAAAAGCAGTACAATCTTGAAATGTACAAGTTTGGAGCAGCAGCACGCAGTAATACTCCCCCCATCTCATTGCAGGCTGTTTGGACAGCTGACCATGGAAAACTTCCCCCTTGGAAAGGTGACTTTCACCACGACCTGAACACTCAACTAAGCTATTGGCCAGCTTATGCCGGAAATTATCTTGAACTGGAAGAAGGATTTTTGAACTGGATGTGGAGACACCGCTCTACCTTTAAAGATTATACTAAAACATATTTTGGAGTAGAGGGGCTAAATGTACCAGGAGTTACAACCCTTGAAGGTGATCCTATGGGAGGATGGATTCAATATTCCTACAGTCCAACAGTGTCGGCTTGGCTTGCTCATCATTTTTATCTGCACTGGAAATACTCAATGGACAGAGAGTTTCTTAAAACCCGGACATACCCATGGATTAAAGATGTGGCTGTTTTTCTTGATAATTTAACTATAAAAACAGACAAAGGTAAACGTAAACTACTATTGAGTTCAAGTCCAGAGATCTACAATAACTCGAAGAAAGCATGGTTTTCCCAGACTACAAACTACGATTTGGCATTGATCCGCTGGACTTACGAAAAGGCCGCTGAGCTGGCACGTGAACTAAAATTGGAAAATGAAGCTGCAAAGTGGGAGCAGATTTTATCAGAGTGTCCAACACTTGCAATAGATCCGGAAACGGGATTAATGTTTGCCCCAGGTTTTCCGTATGATGAATCGCATCGTCATTTTTCGCATCAAATGGCTTATCATCCGCTGGGTTTATTTGATATATCAAAAGGGGATGAGCAACGGGAGGTGATAGAAAATACGCTGGTAGCTCTAGAAAAGGAAGGTTCTTCTCAATGGGTTGGTTATTCGTTTAGTTGGATGGGGAATTTATATGCCCGCGCTTTTGAAGGGGATAAGGCTGCTGAAGTTTTGCGTACATTTTCACAATGTTTTTGCTTAAAAAACTCTTTTCATGTAAACGGCGATCAGTGTAAGGCTGGACACTCCGATTTTATTTATCGCCCGTTTACATTGGAAGGAAATTTTGCTTTTGCATCGGCTATTCAGGAAATGTTGTTACAAAGTCACTCTGGAGTTATCAGAGTATTTCCTGCAATTCCCCAAGATTGGAAAGATTGTTCATTTGATAAATTAAGAGGCTACGGAGCGTTTGTTATTTCGGCAAACAAAGAAAACGGTTTTATTCAGAATGTAAAGATTTTTTCAGAGAAGGGGGGAGTGGTCAGAATGCAAAATCCATTTTCTGGTAAGTTCGAAATTGATAGAGACTATCAACTTGAAGGCGAAAATATCGTCATCGAAATGCAAGAAGGCGAAATTGTTAATATAAAATCTATCAACTAATGAAACAAAGAATATCCACTAGCCCTAATTGGGCATTCTTTCTGATTTTTTTATCTATAGCATGTCAGCCGGAGGAGAACAAGTTTTATTCTGTTCCCGATACACCTTGGGAAGAATCACTTGGAAACCATCGTGCCGTGCTTCAGGTTGAAGAATCAGCAGAAGCCGCTTTGATTGATATTGATTGGCGTCGGCACGATCGAGATCCGGCTGATAGGCGATTCACTATTATTCATGAAAGTGGAGACACTATTGAGAATATTCATCGAATTGCGGTGGATAATGAGCGGTGTAAATTGGCTTTCGGCCCTTTGAATAAGCCTGGGAAATACTTTTTCTATTATTTGCCCTATTTGGTTCAGGAGAACTATGGGTTTTACAATAAAGGGTATTTAAAACCGGAAGCGAAGCCCGCAGCTGATTGGGAGCATAAGCTTGATGTTGCCAAGCTGTTGAAAGCAAAACTGGTTGATTTTCAGTCGCGAACCGAATTTGACAGCTTTTACCCCATGGAGGTAATCGCTTTGAAGTCAGAAAAGGACTCTATCTTGAACAGGTATCCTCAAGACTTCCTGATTTTCCCGGAGGATCGTTTATTCCCGATTCGTATGCTTGATGAGATCCCTCAAAAATGGATTGAAAGTGGTCCTTCAACGGTTTTTAAGGGTGAAGCGCTTAAAAATGAATACTATGCCTTTCAGCTAGGTGTTTTTGCTGCCCGAAAGGATTTGCAGGATCTAAAAATTGAGTTTTCAGGCTTGCAAAAAGGTGACAGCGAAATTACAGCCGACAAGCTGACTTGCTTCAATACCGGGGGAATTGGTCCTTACGGCGATCCGTTTGTAAAGCGGGTAGACCTGGCTCAGGGGAAAGTACAGCCACTGTGGATTGGAGTGGATATTTCGAAGGATATTCCAGCCGGAACTTATACGGGAACAGCAACCATTTGGGCTGAAGATACGGAAAAACAAACAGTACAGCTTTCGTTGAAGATTGGCAATGAAGTGCTGGCTGACCGTGGCGATAGCGAAGCCTGGCGACATTCGCGGCTCCGTTGGTTAAACTCAACCTTGGGCATTGATGATGAGCCAACCAAAGACTATCAGCCGATTTCTGTTCTAGGAGAACAAACCTATGGCTTTACAGGCAAAACGTTACAAATGTCGGAAAGCGGTTTCCCGCGCTCGTTAAAAGTAAAAGAAACCGAAATCCTAAACCGGCCCATCTCCTTTGTAGTGGAAACCCAAAAGGGCGCAGAGAATTTCTCGGCACCTCAGAATGTCCAATTGCAGAAAAACTCACCTGAAGTAATGATTGGCTCTTGGGAAAGTATTTCTGAAAATATAAAAATAGAGGGAGTTGGAACCATCGAATCCGACGGATTTATAAATTACAAATTAAAGTTAAAGGCTTTAAAGGATGTAAAAGCAAAAGATATCCGCCTGGAAATCCCATTTAAAAGCGAAGTGCCCAAATACATGATGGGCATGGATTTGCCCGGAACCACTGTGCCACAAAAACACACAGCCAAATGGAAAGGCCCACACGACAGTTTTTGGGTGGGGAACGAACATGCCGGAATTTGGTGTGAGTTACGTGGTGGTGAATACCACGGGCCAATGTTAAACCTGTTTAAGCCGGATTTCCCTGAGTCGTGGTACAATGAAAACAAAGGTGGTTTTGAAATAAAGAGCTTAAATGGTGAAGTAAAGGTGCAGGTGTTTTCAGGAAGCCGCAAGTTGCCAAAAGGGGAGGAGATTGAGTTTGAATGGTCGATGTTGCTTACACCGGTAAAGGATATTAACTATAAAAGCCAGTTTACCGACCGTTACTATCACAATGGTGGCAACCCAACTCCATCTTACGAGGATCTGGAAAGCGGAGTGAAAATTGTAAACCTGCACCATGCCAATAATTACAATCCGCACATTAATTATCCCTTTGTAGCAGTTGATTCCATGAAATGGTTTGTGGATAAAATGCACGAAAAAAATCAGAAAGTAAAAATTTATTATACCATTCGTGAGCTTACCAATTATACGTCCGAGATTTGGGCTTTACGCAGTTTAGGTAACGAAATCTTGGGTAATGGAAGTGGGGGCGGTTATCCCTGGTTACGCGAACATTTGGTATACGGTTATCGTCCCCAGTGGTACCAATGGTTTGCCGATAAAAGCGCAGATGCCTCGGTTGTAAATTCTCCGGGAGATTCTCGATGGTATAACTACTATATAGAAGGGCTGAAGTGGCTGATCGAAAATGTCGACATTGACGGATTATATCTCGATGATGTATCATACGATCGCCGAACAGTAAAACGTATTCGTAAGGTACTTGACAATACTAAACCCGGTTGTATGCTCGACTTGCATTCGAATACCGGTTTTTCAAAGGGGCCGGCCACGCAGTACGCAGAATTTTTCCCCTACATCGATAAGCTTTGGTTTGGGGAGAGTTTTCGTTACGATGAGATGTCACCAGAAAATTGGCTGGTTGAAGTGTCTGGTATTCCGTTTGGCTTGATGGGAGATATGCTTCACCGGGGCGGTAACCGTTGGCTTGGAATGCTTTATGGTATGACTGTCCGTCACCCCTGGATGACAGATGGCGTCATTTGTGATCCCCGCCCGATCTGGAAGATATGGGATGAATTTCAGATTCAGGATGCTGAAATGATTGGCTTCTGGGAAGACTCTTGTCCAGTTAAAACATCGCATCCCGATGTGAAGGCTACTGTGTATAAAAAGGAGGGTAAAACACTTATCTCCATAGGTAACTTCTTCGATTCGCAAAAAACTATTTCATTGAAAATTAATTTTGAAGAATTGGGGTTAAATCCGGAAAAAGTAAAACTAATAGCACCCGAGGTTCAGGATTTTCAAACAGCAAAGGAATGGAATATTGGAAAAAAGATAACTGTTGATGCTCGAAAAGGGTGGCTGATTTACTTAAAATAGAATTTAGAAAATTCACTGGGTGTATATAATTGGCAAAAGAAAACTATCTCAAAAAATCAGATAACAATCTTTCAAAAATGGGAAAACATATCATATTAAGTCTACTTATCATACTGTTTTCAACTCAAGTATGGTCTCAAATTACGGAACGCGAGCGCCCAAAAGAATGGGATAATCTGGTGGAAGGCGGACGCTTTTTAGACCGTTTTCAACCCATTCCAATAATTGGCGAACTAAGAGATAAGATCTGGGGCGCCGACGATGTAATTCCACGTTATGTGGACAATGGCATCGAAGAAAAAGAATGGTCGTACTGGGGAGGAAACATGCTGAAAGACGATGAGGGACTGTATCATTTATTTGTTTGTCGTTGGCGCGAAGATGCCCCAAAAGGACATATGGAATGGTCTCGTTCTATTGTTGTTCATGCTATTTGCGAAAATAGCTTAGGGCCATTTAAAGTAAAACATGTAATTGGCAAAGGGCATAATCCGGAGGTGTTCAAACTCAAAAATGGCGGATATATAATTTATGTAATTGATGGTCATTACTACTCTGACAATATTAATGGCCCCTGGGAATACCGGCAGTTTGAATTTAATGCCCGTGATAGAAAAATACCGGATGGCTTGTCGAACCTTACTTTTGCCCAACGCGAAGACGGTTCTTATATAATGATGTGTCGTGGCGGAAGTATTTGGTTTAGTAAAGATGGTCAGTCGACCTATAATTTATATACCGAAAACAGAGTTTACCC
Source organism: Maribellus luteus (assembly GCF_003576475.1). Classification (GTDB taxonomy): domain Bacteria; phylum Bacteroidota; class Bacteroidia; order Bacteroidales; family Prolixibacteraceae; genus Draconibacterium; species Draconibacterium luteum. The sequence goes on from NZ_QWGR01000001.1 coordinate 706,586, forward strand.
ACCTTACGATGGGAGGTACGAAGACCCTGTTATCTGGAAAACAAACATTCAATATCATGCCATTGTACACGACTGGCTGGGGAGAATTGCATATTACATGCGCTCGAAAGATGGTATAAACTGGAAACTCGACCCCGGCGAAGCATATATTCCCGGAATTGCAGTATACGAGGATGGAACCAATGAAAACTGGTTTAAATACGAACGTATAAAAATGTTACAGGACGAATACGGGCGTGCAATTCAGGCAAATTTTGCCGTAATTGATACCATTAAATGGGACGATTTGGGAAGCGATAACCACAGTTCTAAAAATATCGGTATTCCTTTAACTTATGGCCGTTTGCTTACCATATTGAATGAAAAACCCATTAATACTGAAACTAAAACCATAAAAGTTATAGTTCAGGCAGAAAAAGGATTTAATCCACATCGAGATATTAATCTGGCTTCATTGCGTTTTGGTGCTCCTGAAGAAGTGAACTTTGGAAAAGGGAGTAAATTATTAGATTCTGAGAAAGATGGAAAGAACTTAATACTCACTTTTGAAGGGCAAGGGAATGGGATTTCAGAAGATAACTTTGCAGCAAAGCTCATAGGAAAAACAACTAATGGTAAGTTACTTTTTGGCTATGCTCGCCTGCCAGGTGTTGATTATTTACAGTCTGCTCTGTCAGCATGTTTGCCCAAAATTTTTGCACAACAAGAAGAAGGAAGTATTGAGCTTGAGGTTCAAAACTTCGGGCAAGTTGCATCTGAAACTTCAAGTGTGAAAATAGAAATAATGGGAAATGACAAATGGGAACGATTTGCTTCGGCTGAAATTGAACCTCTTCAACCATTCGAAAAGAGAATCGTAAAAATTGAAAGGCCGATGAGATACAGTATAAACGAACGCCTTGATATGAGGGTAGTAATTTCACAACCCGGACAAAAAGAAGTAAGCCTTACGGGCCAAGTAACGGCAGAGAATAAAAAATAAATAACAGGCAAAAGTAACAGTACTAAAAATTATTAATAATGCGATACATTATCTTTCTTATTTCGTTTTTCCTAATTGCTTTGGTGAAGGCTCAAATTCCACACGATTGGGAAAATCCACAAATAATAGGTATCAACAAAGAAGCAACTGCTGCAACATTTAAAACTTACAATAACGAAAAAAATGCGCTAAGTTTTTTACCATCGGAAAATGAGCAATCATTAAATGGTAAGTGGAAATTTAACTGGTGTTCTAATCCCAACGATCGGCCATTGGATTTTTTCGAGCTTGAGTATAATTATGCGGATTGGAATGAGATTGTAGTACCCGGAAATTGGCAAACACAGGGATATGGTAAGCCAATCTATACGAATATTAAATATCCGTTTCGAAAGGTACCTCCAAGAGTTACTGCCGAACCCGATGAGGAGTTTACAAACTATGAATTGCGAAATCCTGTTGGGAGTTATAGGCGTACTTTTTTAATTAATGATATCTGGAAAAACAAGGAAGTGTTCATAAGGTTTGATGGTGTAAAATCAGCTTTTTATTTGTGGATTAATGGGCAAAAAGTGGGTTATAGCCAAGGGAGTATGACCCCTGCTACGTTTAACATTACTCAATACATCAAACAAGGGCAAAATCAAGTTGCAGTAGAAGTTTATCGCTGGTCCGATGGCAGTTATCTGGAGGATCAGGATATGTGGCGTTTAAGTGGAATTTACAGAAATGTAACGCTTTTGGCTAAGAATAAAGTACATATCAGCGATTTTGCAATTAGTACCGATTTTGATGACAAATATATCGATGCACAATTGAACGTTGATGTAAAGATTAAAAATGCATCACAATCTGAATTAAAAGAAGTAAATATAGAGGCTGCTATTTATGATAATGAGCAAAACATTATTCAATCGAGTAATTCAATTCTGAAATATAAATGCCCTGAAATTGGTGCTGGCAATGAAGCAAATATTAAATTGAGCATGCTGGTTGAAAAACCCTTGCAATGGAATGCCGAAACACCAAACTTATACACGTTACTCATTAAATTGAAAGATAAAAATGGAATAGAGCTTGAGAATATTCCTTGCAGGTTTGGATTCAGGGAAGTGGAAATACAGGGTGATCTTTTTAAAGTGAATGGCCAATTAGTAAAACTTAAAGGGGTTAATCGTCATGAACATCATCCACGTACAGGTCGGCAAGTTGATTACAATACCATGATAAAAGATATTGAATTATTGAAGCAATGCAATATAAATTTTGTTAGAACAAGCCATTATCCCAATTGTCCGGAGTGGTATCAGCTGTGCGATAAATATGGGATTTATTTAATGAATGAAGCAAATCAGGAATCGCATGATTTTGAAATTGGTAATAAAGTAATTGGTGATAATCCTGATTGGACAAAAGCGCATGTTGATCGTGCTTTGTCAATGGTAGAAAGAGATAAAAACCATCCCAGTGTTATCATCTGGTCATTAGGTAATGAGGGGGGAGCCGGCCGTAATTTTGTGGCAATGGCAAAAGCTATCCGGCAGGTAATCCCAAATGCTGTTGTGTTTTGTGATAGTGATATGGAAGTATCAGACATGTATGATTACTCCTATATGCATCCGGATAAGGTTCTTGAATTTGTAGCATTGAATACAGATCGTCCTTTAATTATGCGTGAATACGCTCATGCGATGGGCAATTCGGTGGGTAATTTAAAAGACTATTGGGATGTTATTTACGATTTTGACCGCTTTGTTGGTGGGGCCATATGGGATTGGGTAGATCAAGGATTGGCAAAACCAATTGATGGACGAAAGTTGAGTTATCCCAGTGATCCGACGAATCTTGAATTAGCAGATGATGAATTCTTTACGTTCGGGGGGGATTTTGGTGACTTTCCCAACGATGGTGAATTTTGTATAAATGGCTTAATAGGACCGGACAGAATACCGAATCCACATTATTACGAGGTACAAAAAGTCCATGAATCCATATTCTTTGATTTACAGGGAGAAGATAAAAGAAGCTTGAGAATTACAAATAAGTATGACTTTATAGATTTAGATCAATTTGATTTCTCTTGGGTATTGTCGTTAAATGGAAGGGAAGTTACAACCGGACAATTAAGGGATATTCAGGCAAAACCAGATCAGGTTGTTACCTTAGAACTTGATTATCCTGAAATTAATAAGTCCTCAGGTGAATATACTCTTCAGGTATATGCTACGCCAAAAGAAAAGCAAGCATGGGCAAATCCCGGGTATATTGCTGCTAAAGAACAATTTGTTTTAAGCCCATATCACTGGGGCTCATTGAATAGGAATTTGGATGATCCGGTTCGGTTTAAAGAAAGCAAAGAAGTGATTGAAATCAATGGCGATGAATTTAGTATATCTATTGATTCAAGAAATGGAGCATTGACAAGTTACAAGGTAAAAGGGCAGGAATATCTGGTTCATGCATTGGAACCCTATTTCTGGAAGCCACCCAATAACAATCAGCAGCGCAATGAATATGTTAATCGCTTAGGCGATTGGAAAGAGGCTGCACAAAACAGGAAAGTACTAAAGTATGATGTTCGGAAAGATCCAACAAGTAACCTGTTAACTGTTGAATTCGATCTTGAATTAGATAAGATTGAGGCTGAATATAAATTGGTTTATAGTATTGATGTTGAAGGTAAAATTCAGGTGGATGCAAGTTATGAACCTTCGGGAAATTCAAATCCCTTAATGCCAAAATTTGGTTTTCGGATGGCCATTCCAAAACAATTTGATAAAATAAAATGGTATGGCAGGGGACCACACGAAAATTACCCGGACAGAAAATATGGTGCATTTTTAGGTAAATATTCTTCTGATTTAGACAACTTCATAACCCACTACATATCCCCCCAGGATAACAGCAACCGCTGCGACACACGTTTTGCTCAGTTTACAAACGAATCGGGCGAAGGAATAAGAATAAATGGCATAAAGCCCTTTTCATTCCGAGCGTGGCCATACCTCGAAAGTGATTTGGAAGATGCTAAACACGATTATGAAATAAAACATCGCGATTTTATTAACATCAATATTGATTATAAAATTCATGGAGTTGGGGGCGACGATTCCTGGGGGGCACGAACACATAAAAAATATACAATTAATGGGAACAAACCGGTTTCTTTTGGATTTATAATACTGCCATTCTAAATTTTAACTTATGAAGAGTACTTTGATATTATTCGTAGTGATTAGTCTGTTGTGTACGACAGCCTGCTCAAAACAACCTACAGGTGAGAAGCCACTAAAACTTTGGTATGACAAACCTGCCACCGATTGGATGACCGAAGCTTTACCCATTGGAAATGGTTATATGGGAGCCATGTTTTTTGGTGGAGTTGATAAAGAACAAATACAGTTTACCGAAGGAACTCTTTGGAGTGGAGGGCCAGGTTCAAATCCTGAATATAATTTTGGTACGCGTGAAGAAGCATGGAAGAATCTTGAGAATGTTCGGGAGTTGCTGGATGCCGGTAAAATGGATGAAGCCCATGAACTGGCAAGCAGGCAGCTAACCGGTGTGATACACGAAAAAGGAGGCGCCATGTTTGGCGATTACGGGGCACAGCAAACCATGGGCGACCTTTTTATAGAGGTTGAACATGCAGGCACTCCCAGCAGTTACAAACGTGAACTTGATATTACGAATTCTGAGGCGCGGGTGTATTACGAAATTGCTGGAGAGAAGTATAAAAGGACGTATTTTGGAAGTTACCCGGCAAAAGCAATGGTTTATCGTTTTGAAAGTACTACCCAAGCAGATTACTCGGTTGAATACAAATCGCCTCACAAAAAAAACAAAGAGTCTTTTTCCAATTCAATATACTCCCATCAGGGAGAAGTTAAAGATAACGGAATGCAATATGAAACCTGTTTGAAAATTGATACCGATGGCGAGGTATTGTTTGAAAAGGGAAGTTTACTTGTTACGGATGCCAAATACCTTATCATCTATCACGTTGCTGCAACCGATTATACTTTAAAATATCCAAATTATAAAGGCTTTGATTTTATTGCCGACAACAAAAGATCCCTGTCAAAACTAGAAGGTAAATCATACGCAGAAATACGGAATGAGCATCAGAAAGACTATCGGGATTTATTTACTCGGGTAGAGTTAGTTTTAGGAGAAAACAATCGGGATTCGATTCCTACAAGCCAACGTTTAATGGAATATGCAGAAGGTTCAACTGACCCCGGGTTGGAGCAAACCTACTTTCAATACAGCCGATATATGATGATTGCTGCTTCGCGCCCCGGAACCATGCCATTAAACCTACAAGGGAAATGGAACAACAGCACTAATCCACCCTGGGCATGCGATTACCACATGAACATAAACCAGCAAATGTTGTACTGGCCAGCCGAAGTTACCAATCTAGACGAGTGCCACCTTCCGCTATTTGATTATATGGAAAGTTTAGTTGAACCCGGGAAAATTTCGGCAAAAGAGTTTTTTAAAACGCGCGGATGGATTGTAAATACAATGAATAACCCATTTGGTTATACTGCACCGGGCTGGGGATTCCCGTGGGGATTTTTCCCGGGCGGGGCAGCTTGGTTGTGCCAGCACGTTTGGGAACATTACGATTTTACACGCGATAAACAGTTTTTAGAAGAAACCGGATTTCCACTAATGAAAGAAGCCGCACTCTTTTGGATAGACTATTTGGTTGAAGACGAAAATGGATATTTGGTATCTTCTCCTTCTTATTCGCCCGAACATGGTGGAATATCGCGGGGTGCATCAATGGATCACCAAATGGCATGGGATTTATTAAACAATTGCATTGAAGCCTGCAATGTTTTAGGTATTGATGACGAATTTAAACAACAGGCAATAAAAACAAGAGAACAAATTTACCCACCAGCTATTGGAAACTGGGGGCAATTGCAAGAGTGGAAGGAGGATGTTGACGACCCGAATAACAAGCATCGCCACGTTTCACATTTGTACGCTCTTCACCCTGGAAAGCAAATTACCACTGAAAACACCCCTGGCTTGGCAGAGGCTGCAAAAGTTAGTCTAAACGCCCGTGGCGATAGCGGAACCGGCTGGTCGCTGGCCTGGAAAGTGAACTTTTGGGCAAGGTTAAAAGATGGTGACCGAGCCTATAAATTGTTCAAACGCCTGTTACGCCCGACCGGAGAACAGAAAACTGATATGATGAGTGGAGGTGGTAGCTATTCCAACTTGCTTTGTGCTCATCCACCGTTTCAGTTAGATGGAAATATGGGGGGATGTGCCGGAATTGCTGAAATGCTTCTGCAGTCGCACACAGGAACTTTAGAATTGCTCCCTGCCTTACCAACTGCATGGCAAAATGGTCATGTTAAAGGATTGAAAGCACGCGGCGGTTTTGTAGTGGATATGAGCTGGAAGGATGGAATGTTGGTTTGGGCAAAAATAACTGGAATCCCAGGAGCAACAGGTACCTTCAAACACCTCCACGATGGTAAACTGTTCGAAATTCCCAAAGAAGGAATTTTAAATATTAAGTTATAAGTTCAGGTGAATGAAAAAGAGCAGAGTATGAAGCATTCAAAATACCTTTTTGTAATAATCTTAGTGTTGTTGTTCAGTAAAATAGTGTTCGGACAAACAACAAAAGTTTCTGAACAGTTAATCGAGTTCAAAACATATCCATTTTCCGATCCGAACCCGGTACCTGAAATTAACCGAATATACCCATACTTTTATTTTCATGGCTATACCAATAATGCAGTTCAGCAGAAATGGAAAATGGTGGTGCTAGAAAACGAATACATAAAAGTATTTGTTTGTCCTGACATTGGTGGAAAAATTTGGGGAGCCATCGAAAAGTCAACAGGGAAAGAATTTCTCTATTACAATCATGTGGTTAAATTCAGAGACGTGGCAATGCGCGGAGCCTGGACATCGGGTGGGCTTGAGTACAATTTTGGAGATATTGGACATATTCCAACCTGCGCTACTCCGGTTGATTACACCACAAAAGAAAATGAAGATGGTAGTGTATCATGTGTGGTTGGTGCTATTGATTTGCCATCGGGCACAAAATGGAATGTGGAAATAAAAGTATCGCCCGGTAAAGCTTTTTTCGAAACCAAGGTAAGCTGGTTTAATAATACAGAATTGCCCTGCACTTACTACCATTGGATGAATGCAGCCGCGAAAGCTGGTGATGACCTGGAATTTATCTATCCAGGGAAAAACTGGATTGGACATGGCGAAGAAACCGGTGACTGGCCAACCGATAACGAACGCGAAATCAACTGGTACAAAAACAACAATTTTGGTAGTTACAAATCGTATCACGTAATGAATTCATACTCCGATTACTTTGGCGGTTATTGGCATAACGAAGATTTTGGATTTGGACATTACAGCGATTTTGACGAAAAACCAGGTAAAAAACTTTGGATTTGGGGCTTGGCTCCCGAAGGTATGATTTGGAAAGATTTAATGACCGATACCGACGGGCAATACATCGAATTTCAGGCCGGAAAATTATTTAATCAAGCGGCCAGTAGTAGTACTAAAACACCATTTAAGCATAAAGAGTTTGCTCCTCATGATGCTGATATTATGAATGAAATCTGGTTTCCGTTGAAAGGGACAAAAGGAATGAAAGCCGTTTCTGAATATGGAGTGCTGAACATATTGGATAATGAAGGAAAACAGGAAGTTGTTTTAAGTGCATTGCAAGAAATAAACGACGAACTTTATATTTACAAAAATGGAGAATTTTTTATTTCTGAAAAAATAGAACTAAAACCTTTAGAATTGTTTGAAACAATAATAGATGTAAAGGCTAATGATGAAATAGAAATTATTTTGGGCGGAAATAAACTTATTTATTCTTCCAATAAAAATGAAACGTTGGTTAACCGTCCAATGCTTCCTAATAAAGAATTTAATTGGGATTCAGCGTACGGACAATTTCTAAAAGGACTGGAATTGGAGAAACAAAGAGTTTATGATGCTGCAAAAACGGCTTACTTGAAAGCTTTTGAGCAGGATGCTGGCTTTCTTCCGGCAATTACTCGGCTTGCTCTTGGGTATTTTCGCCAAATGGATTATGACCGGGCATTGGCATTCGTGCACAAAGCATTGGCAATAGACACTTATGATGGAGAAGCCAACTATTTGTTGGGATTGGTTTGTCTAAAAACTGGCGATATCTCCACGGCCAAAAGTGGATTTTCAATTGCCATGGGTAAAGTAGCCTTTCGCTCGGCTGCAGCAACTGAATTGGCTGGTTTGTTCCTAAAAGAAAATGATTGGACAAGAGCCCAAGATTATGCTCAAAAAGCTTTGGCTTATAATGTTTATAATTTGGAAGCGATGCAAAATTTGGCACTGGCTTACCGAAAATCTGGGAATGTTGATAAAGCAAAGGAGATTTTGACGCAAATTGGAGAACTGGATGGAATCAACCACTTCATCAATTTTGAAGCGTTTTTGCTGTCCGGTAATTTGGATAACAAACAGAGGTTTATAGCAGGAATCAGCAATGAACTACCACATGAATCCTATCTTGACTTGGCAATTTCCTATTACGAAAAAGGCTGCAATCAGGAAGCAGTAAAAGTATTGGAGCTAGCTCCTGAAAATCCTATTGTCAATTTATGGTTGGCGCATTTAAATACTCAAAAACAGACGGAATATTTAAATGTAGTTACTCAGCAACCTGCAGAATTCGTTTTTCCACACAGAACAGAAACAGCCAGTATTTTACAAAGACTTTTAAAGGATGATGTAAATTGGAAATTCAGGTATTATTACGGACTTATTCTCTGGAACCAGGGGAGGATAGAAGAAGCCAGTGAACAATTTGTTGCATGTGGCAACGAACCCGATTTTCCAGGATTTTACCTAGCAAAAATGAATTTGTTGAATTCGAAAGAAAAGCAACTCGAATGTCTTAAAAGAGCAAACGAATTAGAACCTCAAAACTGGAGAGCGGCGTTGGCTCTAGCAGAATATTACCTTGCTGAGGATTTGCCAGCAAAAGCTAAAAATATTATCTGGCCATTCCTGAATACACAACCTGAGCAATCTGCAATAGGTTTGTGTTATGCTCAATGTTTGAGTGGAGAAAAAAAATATTTAGAAGCTATAAAATTTCTGGAAAATTATGAATTATTACCCTTCGAAGGGGCAACTATTGGTCGCGATTTGTATAATGAGGTTTGTGTACGGTCTGCTATGTTGGCATTAAAAAATAGCGAATACAGTTTTGCTATAAAACTGGCTGAAAAAGCAAAACTATGGCCTTTAAATTTGGGGGTAGGCCAGCCGTTCGATCTTGACGAGCGTTTGGAAGACTACATTCTTCATGTAGCATACATGGGCAAAGGCAATAAAAAAATGGCAACATATTTTGCAGAAAGAGTGATGGGGTACAAATGTTCTGAATTTAAACAAGAAAATTCGAAATTATACCTGCAATTGCGCATTTTAAAGGAAAACGGCAAACAAGATGATGCTCAAAATCTGTATGAAGAGTTACTGAATAAATATCCCGAGAATAAGTACATTCAGTGGGCAGTGGCAAAGTATAAAGCAGATTCCGGGGTATTGAAAATTGAAAATGAAATTATTAACGGTTCATTGGAAAAAATGGCATACGATACAAAATTTGTGGATAATGGATTTAACCTTTTGAAAGATATTTTAAATGAACTAAACTGTGCTATATCAACAGATTAAAGAAACATCCCCATTGTGAGTCATTTTTTGTTTCTCAGTTTCAAGTATTAATATCTTCCTGGGTAGATAGTTTCACCGGAATCCATAAATAATAAAGTTACTTAGGCTGAATTGGTATATATTTTTCTAAGGTTTTCAATTTCTGAAAGGGAGTTTTTCCCTCCAAGGAATAATGTGGCAGCTTGTTATTGTAAAAATCTTGCCAGCTTTGGTTAAGTTTTCTGAGAATCTGTAAGGATTCGCTCAAAATAATATGCTGCCAAAATCCTATTTTATCGGTCTGCTGTGTGCTTTCTACTTTTCCCTTTAAGACAGGACTTTTGGGGCTTTACCTATCTAAATTTTATAAAATGTCCTGTAGCTCTAATTGATTGAAAATTGAAATTGAAAAACTCAGTACCCCAATCTATTTAGGATACGCTGGATTTGGAAACTGAAATCATCGAGTAAATCTACTAAAAGGTGAACTGAACATTAGCACTTTTAACTCTCGTAAAGCCTGATTGATTCCAAGCGGGAACAATCATCATTCGCAGTAAACAGGTAAGCTTTATTCCTAAGTGTTGTTAAGCTGAATCCGCCCACTTGGTATTAATTTATTATATCGCTTAAATTCCGCCTTCTTTCTTCTTTTTAAAATGGGCTTGGCGTTGTTGCTATCTAAGACTCTCCATACGGTCATTGGCGATATTCGCAACCATTTGGTACGCAACAAATAGTTTGAGATTCGTTGAGGCCCCCAATTAAATTTTTATCTAATTTTAAAAATTGTCTTTTATAATTCTTCATCAAACATAGTACTCACAAGGATTTTAGGGCGTTGAAATTTATTTGACAGTCCTGCAAAACCTTCTTCTTCATACCTTTTTATTTAACTATAACTTGTTGGGCGAGAAATCTCACATCTAAGTGCCGCTTTTGTTATAGAACTCAACTCGATATAGATTTTACGGACTTTTCTCGGGCTTTAATTTTTCTTATATTGTTCTTCATTGAAGAAAGATAGAAATACTCTAAATAAAAATGGACTCAGTTTTGTAACGATTCTATCGATACTTTACACATAAACACTAAAATGATTTCCAATAATCGGTGGGAGTCATCCCATAAATTTTTGTGAAAATCTTAGTAAAATAATTCGGATCGTTAAAACCTGTCTCATATGCCACTTCGTTCACCTTAAGTGTTCCTGTTCGTAAAAGCTGAGCTGCTTTTTTAAGCCTGATGTTTCGGATAAACTCGGTAATGTTTAGTTTAGTAAGTGCTTTAATTTTTCTGTATACCTGCGGTTGACTGAGGTTTAGTTCTTTGCACAACATTTCAACATTAAAATTTGTGTTATCGAGGTTAGCCTCAACAAGTCGGATTGCTTCATCAAGAAAAGACTGATCATTGGCACTGCTAACATCTTTACCTTCTGGGATTATCTCCAATGCATCAAACTTCTTCCGAAGTCTTTTTCTGCCTTCAATCAAGTTTGTGGCACTAAACAATAAAATTTGCATGTCTATTGGCTTGACTATCAGTATGTCACAGCCGGCACTGAGTCCTTCAATATTTGTATCAGTACTACTGCCAGATGTTATCAGAATAAATGGGATATGAAGTGTATTGAACTCATTTTTGACTCGCCGACAAAAATCAAGTGCCGATTTCTCATCAGTTGGCAAATCGCAAATAACTATTTCGGGGTGTTTCTCATTAAGAAACTTTTCTCCTTTTAAAAGATCGTTCACCCCTTCTATCCGGAAATCCTGAGTTAAATATTCTTTCAGATATACCAGTAGTTCAACATCCTCCTCGATTAACAGCATTAGAGGTTTCTGTCTATCTTCAGAAGTTTCAACTCCGCTACTAACCTGTTTTTGCAGACTGCCAATGCTGGAGATCAACACTTCTTTATCTGACACGAATTCATCGACAAATTTTACATCAGCATCAAAATGGCCGCGAGTAAGTGGGAGTTCTATTGTGAAATTTGTTCCTATCCCCAACTCGCTATTTACTTGTATGGATCCTTTATGAAGCTCAATATACTTCTTTGCAATGGCCAATCCCAATCCGCTGCTTGCCATGTTGCTTACCCGTACTCCGTGTGCTTGTGTAAAACGTTCAAAAATTCCGGATAAATTCTCCTCAGGTATTCCCGCACCACTGTCTTCGATACATACCAAGGCTGTCTTGGGGTCATCTTTTTTTAATTCGATCCGTATTCCTATTGAACCTCCTTCAGGAGTGTATTTAAACGCATTTGAAAGCAGGTTGAATATTACCTTTTCAAGCTTATCTCTGTCAGCCCATATTTTTATATTTTCTGCTTTTGCATGCAGCACATAATCATATTTCCCCTTACTGGCCAAATCGTTGAAAAACGAAGCTGATTCCCGAACAAAAGCCACCAGATCAAACTTGGAGACACTTAATTCCATTTTATTAATCTCTGCCTTTCTGAAATCAAGTATTTGATTAACAGTAATAAATAATCGCGCAGCGTTTTTTTGGACAATGCTTAGTTTCTTTATGATTTCTCCTTTTGACAGCCGATCTGTTTTTTGCAGAATCTCCTTAATTGGTTCAAGAATTAGAGTTAGTGGTGTTTTTAGCTCATGAGAAAGAGTAGTGTAAAACTGGATCTTTGCCTGGTTATTTTCTTTAAGCTGATCCGCCATCAGCACTAGATTATCCCTTTGTAAACTTATTTGTTTGTTTTGACTATTAAGCAATTTGTTCTTATGCTTCATATCCTCATTCAAAATAACCAGTTCACGGTTTTGCTCCTCAATTCGGTCCTTTTGTTCAAGTAACCGTTGTGTCTTTTCTTCCACACGTTTTTTTAACGTCACTTTCTGCAACTGAACAGCGCGTAATCGTAGATAAAAAAACAGATATACAAATATTAGAAGAGTCGACGTCATAATAATTCTAAACCACCAGGTTTGCCAATATGGAGGCCTAATGATTATTCGCACATATGCGGGCTCTTCATTCCATATCCCATCCGAATTTGATCCTTTTACTTTGAAAGAATATGTGCCCGGATCTATGTTGGTGAAAGTGGCAAATCGCCGGTTACCCGCTTCAATCCAGTTATCCCTTTCCCCTTCCGGCGTCAGGCAATAATCATAATGATTACGTTCTGGCAAACTGTAACTAAGTGCCGTATATTCAAAGCTAAACGTGTTCTTTTTATAACTCAATTTCACCTCTTTGGTCTCGCTGATTTGTTCATTCAATAGATCAGGATTTTGCGCCGGAGAAATCCTTTGATACTGAATTTCCATATCTGTAATAATAACTGGCGGAACAAATTCATTAACCATTACATCTTTGGGGTGAAAAATATTCAGGCCATCAATTCCGCCCAGATAGATTGTACCATTTGCAGCTTTGAAATAAGCATTCTGGTTGAACTCATTACTTTGTAATCCGTCCTTTTGAGTATAATTTTGAAAATACCCTTCGCGTGTATGATAACAGGAAACACCTTTATTTGTGGAGGTCCATAGGTTACCATTATCATCAGACAAAACAGTATATACAACATTATTAGACAAACCTTCACTCGTGAGAAATCGCTTGATAGCCAAAGTTTCCATGTTAAGCTGGTACAATCCCCGGTTTGTCCCCATCCATAATTCTCCCGGTTTTATCTGGCATAATGAGAATATTTTTGTAAAGCTAGCCATCTCATTATCAATTCTGGTTCGTTCAAACTCATGGGTGTGTTTATCAAACGAATACAGCTCTCCGTTAAGGGTGCCAATCCAAATTTTATCGGTGAAATCTTCCAAGAGTGCCAATCCTGCTAACGATATCCGTTCACCATCCGGTCCTGTAGGAGCGTAATAACTAAAACGACGATCTTGGCTGCGAAAACATAGTAATCCCTGCCCTGCAGCGAGCCAAACTTCTTCGTCTGAGCTTGAACAAGAGGTATAAAAACTAATGATATTTTCACCTGTCTGTTTGTCAATATCAGGGCTTAAATTCATAAACTTTCCCGAGGCATTTTCTAGATAAATTCCGTTTGAAGTGCTGACCATCATTCCAACGCCAGGTAGACTTACAACCTCAAAAACAGACTGATACTCAAAATGTACTCTCCCGTTCAGTTTGCCTTCCTTCAAATCCTTCTCATTTATTTGTATCAGGCCTTCAGTGGTGCCAACCCATAAATTTCCACGATCGTCAACAGTTATCGAACGTGTATCGTTGATCCTGGAGGAATAGCCTTTTACTATATTTCGAAACACGGGGAAACGTGCCTGCAATGGATCATATTTATTAATCCCACCAAGATAGGTCCCCGCCCAAAGTATCCCGGAGCGATCTTCAAAAAGAGAATAAACAATGTTATTATTTAATGAATTGGGATTATCCTCACGATTCCTATAGGTTGTTGTTTCCGAAGAACGACCATCGAATTTTACCAAACCGTTTAAGGTGCCCGCCCAAATATCACCATTGCGGCTCTGCATAAGTGAACGAATCTGGTTTGATGGCATAATGGATAAATCGTCAGATGCCAAATATTTTTTAAACTCTCCGGATACCGGATGATACACGTACAATCCACGGGCATTGGTTCCGATCCATATCTGACCGCTATAATCAATAAGCAATGCCCGCACATTTCCGGGCATATTGGTAGAATCAAATTTTACTTTTTGTGGTTCCAACCCTTTCTTACGATCGTTCAATTTCCATTTAAAAAGTCCCTGTGTAGTTCCAAGCCATATAGTGCCTGTTTTATCTTCCTTAATACAGTTTGTATTAACAAAAGCCGGCGATTTCGAAAACTCCGGCTGATAAAATGTTGTATCAGCAAGATTAAAAGAAAATATTCCACCATTGAAAGAAGCAATCCAAAGGATACTGTCTCTGCTTACCAAAATATCGCGAATATGATTGGACGGAATTCGATGTAACTGTTTTGAACTTATTTGAAAAGAGATAAAACGATCCAGTTTTCTGTCGTAACGGTTTAGGCCACCATCCTGCGTCCCAATCCAAAGAATGGAATCCAAAGAATTCTCATAAACACATGATACATCATTCCCTCCGATAGAGAACTTGTCATCAGGATTATTATTGTAGGTAATAAAATCATAACCATCATATTTATTGAGTCCGTCAGCTGTCCCAAACCACATAAAACCTTTTGAATCCTGAAAAATGCATTTTACACTAGACTGCGAAAGACCATCTTCAATAGTAATATGAGTAAAGTTCACTTGTGCGCATAACGGCAGAAATCCAGTAAAAAGGAACACAAAAAGTGTCAGAATACGTCTCTTCATAAGTCAAATCATTAGGTTAGTCTATCCTGAGTCCTTCCTCCAACGTCCCGAAATTAAGAACATAAGTGATTGAATCCAAGAAAATAAACTTATTTAATGAATGATTTAGCCTAAAATACGAATGAAATATTCTATCAATAAATTACTGCGTCCTAAGCGTGGAACAAAGATTCCCCGATGTCCGGAGAAAAAGGATGTAGTTTTGACACAAAATGAATACTTAACTATAACAAATATGATATGAAAAAAAAACTCTTACTTCTGATTTTCATTTTCTGTGGTTTAGCTGTGTTTTCGCAGAACACAACAATTAACGGGAAAGTGATTAGCGATGAGCAGGAAGCGCTTGTGGGTGTCACGGTACTCGAAAAAGGTACAACCAACGGCGCAGTTACAAACATTAATGGTGAATATCAAATAACAGTGAATAGTCCGGATGCTATACTTGTTTTTTCTTTTATAGGCTTTAAGGTCCAGGAAGTACCGTTAAATGGGAACACCAGAATGGATGTAACAATGGTATCTGACGTAACTGATATTGATGAAGTGGTAGTGGTGGGATTTGGGACCCAGAAAAAAGAAAATATCACCGGGGCCACCTCATTTGTAAAAATGGATGAGATTTTAAAAGATCGTCCAATTGTCAACTCAGCGCAGGCACTGCAAGGTGTTAGCGCCGGGTTGCAGGTTGTTTCTACTTCCGGGCAACCCGGCAGTACGGGTACCAGCCTGAACATTCGCGGTATGACGTCTATTAACGGAGGTTCTCCTTTAATATTAGTAAACAACGTACCCATTGACGATATCAACGACATCAATCCTCGTGATATTGAGTCAGTTTCGGTTTTAAAGGATGCTGCAGCTTCATCTATATATGGTTCTAGAGCTGCATTTGGAGTTATACTTATTACTACCAAAACAGCGCAAAAAAACCAACCAATGAAATTTGAATATTCAACAACTGCCAGTTTGTCGCAACCAATGGAGCTTCTTGACAAAGCAACTACGCGGCAGTTTGTTGAAGCTCTTAAAGAATGGGGACAATATGAATATTTCGCCGGGCAAAATGTAGACAAATGGATCGAATACCTCGACTTGTATGAAACAGATCCGGGATCACTTACCTATGTTAAAGATCCTGTTACCGGAGAAAACTATCCAATCATTGTTGATCCTTCCGGACAGTATTATCCACTGGGAGAGTCGGATATTGTTGGCGACTTTCTCAATGATTTTGGATACTTAACCATTCATAACTTCACGATGAGCGGCGGCAACGAAAAGATCTCGTTCAGAATAAACGCTGGTTACAGTTTTGAGGATGGAGTAATGGTGACTGATAAAGACAAATACGAAAAGTTCACTACAAATGCCTTGTTGAATGCTGATTTGACTGAGCGGATGAAATCTTCTACACAATTCAACTACAGAAGTAGTCTGCAATCGCAACCTCAAGCAACTTACAGTGAAGCTGTACAACTGCGGATGTATGATCCAACCGGGCATATTGATTTACTTGACCCAACAGGAACCCTGGGGCTCGAGTCTTCAAATATTCTTCCTTTCGATTCTCCGGGGAACGTAGTGAGATATTCTGAACCCGGATATACCAATAATGACAATCTGCGTATTTTCCAAAAGTTGGAATACACTATTGCCAAAGATTTAACGCTCACAGGCGAATATACTTTTGAAAAACAGTTCTATAAATTCAGCCGGGTAGAAGAGCAAACCGGTTTTGTAAGTGCTTTCAAATTTACAGAAAACAGTACCGTTCAACAACGTTATGAAAACACCCGTCTTTTCAGGAGTTCATCGGATGATAAATATCACGGTTTTAATTTATATGCCAAATATAAATGGATTAAGGGCGATCATAGTCTGAACTTCCTTGGAGGCTATAACCGGGAAAAGAAAGAATACAACGGCTTCAGTGTAAATCGTAAAACGCTGATCTCCGTTGATCAACCATCATTAAACCTTGCTCTTGGTGAATTCGATGGTAGCGACAACTATTACGACTGGGCCGTTATGGGCTACTTTGGGCGTGTCAACTACAATTTTGAAGATAAATATTTTCTTGAATTTAATGGACGTTATGATGGATCTTCATCTTTTGCTGAAGGTGACCGTTTTGTGTTTCTGCCATCAGCATCAGCAGGCTGGAACATTGCTCACGAGCCATTCATGGATGGTTTTGAAAAACTGACACTTCTTAAGTTGCGTGCTTCGTGGGGCGAAATCGGAAATCAGCTGGTTCGGTCTGGGGGCTCACGCGACTATTATCCTTATATAGCAGGGTATGAAGCTTACAATCCGTATTGGATCGATCGTGACCTGAATATGCGTTACACGTCGTTTAATCCGGCACAACTTGTAAGCGGAGGTTTTACCTGGGAGCGCGTTCAAACCGCCAACCTTGGAATGGATATTAGTTTTTTCCAGAATCGACTGGAGGCCAACCTTGATGTTTATCAACGTAAAACCATCGGAATGCTTAGTGCGGGTATTCAACTGCCAGGTACCCTTGGAACCGAAGCTCCAAAACAAAACATTGCGGATCTAAAGGTTCAGGGATGGGAACTGGAATTAGGCTGGCACGATCGCAAAGGTAATCTTCGCTATGGCATTAACCTTAATCTGTCAAACAACCGGGGAGAGATTACAAAATTCTTAAACGAAGGTATGTTAATCAACAATTACTATGTTGGACAAGAAGTAGGTGAAATTTGGGGTTATGTAACAGATGGTTATTACACTGTCGGAGACTTTGTTGAAGGCACACTCGACGCCCATCTTTATGGTCCCGACCGCCAGTTAAAAGAAGGTGTAACTTACATCGAAAATGCTCCCGTTCCACTCCCTGGCGATGTGAAGTACAAAGATTTAAATGGGGATGGAATCATAAATTCAGGAAACAACACATTGATTACTGAATACGACGAAGACGGAAACATGATTCCTCATACTGGTCCGGGCGACCGCAAAGTGATCGGCAACAACAGTCGAAAGTACCAGTTTGGGATTAACGGTTATGCCGAATTCAAGGGGTTTGATTTCAGCTTTGTTTTGAGTGGTGTAGGGAAACGCGATCTAAACTTGAGTTCAGACGTGATATGGCCCTACCCAAGCGAATTTGATAATATTTACAAGCATCAACTCGACTACTGGACACCTGATAATCAGGATGCCTTTTATCCGCGTATTTATGGAAATCCTGAAGGAAATACAAACAGCAATTACGGACGCAACAGGTATACACAAACCAAATATCTTTCGGATGGTCGCTACCTGAAGATTCAGAATATAACATTTGGCTACACCTTCCCGACTCAATTGTTAAGTAAAGTCGGAATTGAAAAACTACGATTATTTGTTGCTGGCGACAACCTGTACACATTCGATAAACTTCCAAAGGGTCTTGATCCTGATCAAAGTGCCAATGGAGCCTATCCGTTTATGAGAAATTATTCAGTGGGATTAAACCTGACATTCTAAATTTTAAAAGAAATGAAGATGAATCGTATAAAAAACATATCAGTAATCTTATTACTCCTAATATTTATTTCCGGGTGTAATGACGACTTTTTAACACTGGCTCCCAAGGATGAATTGTCGGAAGCCACGATGTTCTCAACGTATGACAACTGTAAAGTTTTTGCATGGGGATTTTATGAAACGCTTAATCCCTATCCCGGTGGTTACGCCAATAATTTACGGCACCGACCATCTTTGCAGGATTGCGACGGAGACCTCCTTGAAAACGGCTACGCAACTAACGGACAATCGTATCTTTGGGGAAGGGAAAATATTCCTGCATCCGATGCAGACTGGTCAGAAGGTTATACAAATATTCGCCGTTCAAACCTAATGCTCGACAATCTGGATAATTCAGAAATGACTGATCTGGAAAAAGCACACTGGCGCGGTGTAGCTTTGTTTTTCCGTTCATTTGAGTATTTCAAGCTACTCGAGAAATATGGCGGCGTTCCGTGGGTTGAGAATGCCATTAATGAACAGGATGAAGAGATTCTTTATGGTCCGCGTTCTACACGCGATGAGGTAGCGTCAAATATTCTGCGCGACCTTCAGTTTGCCATCGATAACATCAAAGAAGAGGGTGATGGTGAAAATACTATTAACGCTGACTGTGCCCGTGCTTTAATGTCGCGCTACGGTTTATTTGAAGGTACATGGAGAAAATACCACAGCCTGGGAGAATCAGAAAAATACCTGAGTGCCAGCAAGACTGCGTCAACTATTCTTATTAGTAAATACCCTACTTTAATGCCGGTGTACGATCAGATTTTCAACAGCGAAGATTTGATCAACCAACCGGGAATTATTCTTTATCGTCATTACATTCAGGACGATGCCGGGTACCATATTGGATCAACTAATTTGCGTTCTACGAACGAGCAAATTGATATTACACGCAGAGGAATCGACATGTTCCTTTGTAAAGACGGCAAAACAATCTGGAACAGTTCGTTATACCAGGGAGACAAAGACGCTTTCGCTGAATTCAGAGGCCGTGACACACGTATTCTGATTATGACACCGCCTCCGTACAAGGTAAATTCTTCAGGAACCGGTAACTGGACACATACTGGCATCGAAGCTGACAAGGAATGGTTTGATGAAATGGTTCGGATAAGCGGTGCTTCACCAGATCAGGATCTTACGTCTCCTTTTAAACAATTGCCCGACAGAAACTGGTCAGACCGTATCACCACTTCAGTACCAAATTTCACAGGGCTTTTACCTACACAAACATCATCAGGTTACCGTTTCTGGAAATATTTCAGCAACGTAAGTTACCGTACATCATCCAAAGATTTTAACGATGGTCCTATCTTCCGCATGGGAGAAGTATTGGTAAATCATGCAGAAGCCGCATATGAACTTGGGGAATTTAATCAAAGCACTGCAGATGCTACCATTAATAAAACCAGAGAACGTGGAGAAGTAGCGCCACTCATTGTTGCCGAAATTGATGCAAGTTTTGATCCCTCACGTGATCCCTCAGTTGATCCGATTTTATGGGAAATCCGCCGGGAAAGAGGCATTGAACTTATGGGAGAAGGTTTTCGTACTCCTGATCTGAGACGCTGGAAAAAAATGGAATGGGCTACTCAACCAAAACTGGGCCGATGGATCAAACAAAGTGATTACGCAGGCAAAGTAATCCCAATTCAAGACAATGCCGCGGAAGGTTATGTGCAATTGGTCTCAGGCACTCCGCCGGCTTTCGAAGATTACTACTATCTGTATCCGATTCCTTCAGAGGAGCGTGTGTTGAATCCGCAATTAGACCAAAACCCGGGATGGAAATAAGCAGATTAGCATAACTATATAAATTTTGAATCATGAAAAAGATAAATATATATTTCCTGTTGCTCTCAACACTTCTTGTTGGGATCACGGCCTGCAGTGATGACGATGATTCTGCTCCCTCAGGGAACCTGCCAATAGCTGATTTTTCGGCAAGCGATGACGACCTCTCAATAGAAGTGGGAGAAGTAGTTACATTTACAGACGCTTCAGAAAACGCACCGTATTTATTCACATGGCGCGTAGAAGGCGGAAATCCTACATACAGCAACCAGAAGAGCGTAGAAGTAGAGTTTATTTCAGAAGGTAAACAAGCCGTTACACTAACGGTTAGGAACGATGCCGGAGCTGATGAAATAACAAAGTACATCGAAGTAACTCCGCTCAATATTCCCGATCTCGCTATAACGCCACTCATAAAAATGCGTTTCGAAAATAACCTCGACAACGAAGGTTCAGTTTCAGTTTCCCCCGAAGGCGGATCAAACATTTACGAACCGCGGACAAAATACGGTGGACTTGCACTTAAATTTACGGGTTCCGGAGATGTTACTCTCAGCGGTTATACCGGCATAAACGGAGCTAATTCCAGAACCGTTGCCTGTTGGATAAAAACCGAATGGGGAAGTACCTCGGGGCTTGTTCATTGGGGAGCCTCTGGCACAAAAAGCAGGTCGTCGTTTAAATACCAAAATACCGGAGTGATCAGATACGAATTTCAAGGAGGAGGTATTAACGGAGTTACTCCGGTAAACGACAACGCGTGGCACCATGTGGCTTTTACCTATGACGGGACAACGATCAGACTCTACGTTGATGGAGTTGAAGATGCAACATTGGATGCAATAATCGATACCGGTGTTGCCGGAGAAACCAATGTTAATATTGGATCTCAACTCGGAGGTTCTTTATTCCAGGGCCTTATTGATGACGTTCGTATCTACGATTCTGCATTGACGCCAGAGCAAATAAAATTCTTGAGTGATATTAATTAACAGAGAAAAGGTAGTGATGAGCACATTCCGACCGTTTTTTCATAGGATAGTTAATGGGCAGCGTTTGTTGCTGCCCTCTTTTCTAACTCTCTGATACCTGTTATGAATATATTAAACTGTTTTTGATCTGTAATACAATGAAGGATACCTTACCAACAAGAACCATAAAAGGAATACTTGCCATTATTTTATTCATTGGGGGGATTTCGTGCCAGAATAAAAAATCAGTCGAAAATTATACTGATGATTATCCTGTGTGGATAGAAATGATGGAACAACCTGATGTTAAAATGGCAGAAGTCCGTAAAGCTTTCGATCAGTACTGGGAGAACCATCAACATTTCAGAGGAGATCGCAGCAAACAATTTGAACAGTGGTATACCGTCAACTCGCGCAGACTTGACGAGGCAGGAAAAGTGATTTCGGCCAAGCAGGTAAGCGCCGAATTTCAACGTCTGAAACTAAAATCGGGTGCTGAAATGCAGGGAAACTGGTTTAACTACGGCCCAATTGGTGTCGGCCCTCGTTCGGGTGTGAAAAAAGATGGAGGACGAGTGAAAGACATTGAATTTCATCCCACTGACAGCAGTATCTTTTCTGTTTCAACGTTCAAAGGAGGTTTGTTTCGTACAAAAAACTACGGAACATCGTGGGCACCACTTACCGATAACCTGACAGAACAGGTGTATGTTTGTGAAATTGATAATAATGATCCCAATACTATTTATATCGGAACCGATCTTGGTGTTTATAAATCAATCAATGATGGCGAAAGCTGGGAACCAACTCCGGTAGGTTCTGAAACAAAATCGTTATTATTGAAAAACAACAATCAGAATGTGATAATCGCCGGAACAGAGATTGGAATTTACCGCTCAACAGATGGTGGAACAAGTTGGACGTTGGTTCAGGTGGCCGATAAAGTGGAAGATCTTGATTCACACCCTTCAAATCCTGAAATAATGTATGCAGCAACCAATGGCGCCACAAGCGAATTCTTCCGTTCTGCCGACGGTGGCGAGACTTGGACAAAAAATACCACTTTCGAAAAAGGTTG
The DNA here is from genome assembly GCF_003576475.1 of Maribellus luteus. Lineage (GTDB taxonomy): Bacteria > Bacteroidota > Bacteroidia > Bacteroidales > Prolixibacteraceae > Draconibacterium > Draconibacterium luteum. The sequence continues at coordinate 728,993 of NZ_QWGR01000001.1, forward strand.
TTTTATGGGAGTTGCTATAACACCCGCCCAGCCTGATTATGTATACTTGATTAATCTTCGTGATCATTTGGGAGAGGATTCTTTTGAAGGATTTTATCTTTCTATGGATGCAGGATTAAATTTCACCAAACAATCTGGCATCACTCCTTGTATTTCGGGGTATAACGATGATGGTTCCATTTCAAGAGGGCAACCCAATTACAACCTCTTTATTTGTGCTGATCCGGTAAATGCCGATATTGTGTATGCAGGTGGAGTAAAATCATGGAAATCATCAGACAAAGGCAAAACCTGGAGCCTGGCATTTAATGATAATACTACGGATGGTGGCGGACTGCATCTTGACCAGTTGAACTGGGCTTACTCTCCGCATGATAATAATATTTTTGCAGTAAACGACGGCGGGGTTTATTTACTTCAGAAAGACAAAAAATTCAGGCCGCTAACCGATGGATTGCCCATTGCCGAAGTTTATGAATGTACCCAGAGCCAAACCATGAAAACGAATGTTGCAGGCGGCACGATGCACTGCGGTGTAAAACTAAACTACAACGGCGAATGGTTTACACCTTGGGGAGGCGATGAAGCAACCTGCATCATTGATCCAACAAACGAAAACTATATTTATCATTTAAAATATGAAAAGATAAGCCGATCAACAGACGGAGGATTTCATTTTCAGCGTATTAATGCACAAGATGCCGACCGGGGATATTATACCGGAACGGGAACCCTGGATCATGCTGACCCGAATATGCTTTATGTTGGATTGTTGGAAGTAGAACGCACAAAAAATGCCCGTGCTGCAAATGTTGATTGGGAAAAGATTTCAAATTTTGGAGGTTCTGAAAAAATACAAAAAGTGGAGCAAAGTTCCGCCGATAGAAATATTTTGTATGTTGCGAGGGGAAGCACATTTTACAGGAGTGATAATGCAAGTGAAAGTTTGCCAACATTTTCGAACCTGACATCAAAGCTGCCAGCTTCAGGCCAGGTTTCTGAAATTGCAACACACCCCACAAACGCTAACCTGGTTTATATCTTACTGGGAAGCCAAATCTACAAATCAGCCGACAAGGGTAATACATGGAGCAATATAACGGAAAATCTTCCGGGTGTGGCACTGCTGGAAATGACACTTGATAAAACAGCGAAGGAAGGGATTTATATTGGTACCGATATTGGAGTGTATTACAAGGACAGCACAATGACCTCCTGGATTGATTATTCGAAAGACTTACCCGGAATACGTGTATCGGGAATGGATATTTATTACGGTGATAACCGTGATGATAGTTTTATAACGATTTCTACCGATGGCCGCGGTTTCTGGCGCTCATTACTCTACGGAGTAAACGGAAAGCAGCCGGTTGCCGATTTTACGGTTGATAAAGACAACGTATTCACTTCCGAGACCATCAGCGTTACAAACACATCGCCCGACGATCCGGTTAGTACTTTTAAATGGATCATTGAAGGAAGTTCACCGTCTGTGAGATTTGAACAAAATCCTGTCGTAGTTTTTAACAAGCCCGGATCTTATAAAATAACATTGGAAGTAAGCAACAGTGAAGGAACCATCCAAAAAAGTAAAAACATAACTGTTAATCCTGTGATGACTCCCGAAGCTGATTTTACAGCAAATAATACCATCGTTTTTACAGGTGGCTTTGTGCTTTTCAGTGATGCATCTTTAAACCTTCCGTTGAAATGGGAATGGACATTCGAAGGGGGTGAACCTGCAAGCAGTACAGAACAAAATCCTACAGTAACCTACAATTCAGCAGGAACATATAGCGTAAAATTGAAAGTAAGCAACGAAGCAGGACAAGATTCGATCGTAAAAAACAGCTATATTACTGTGACGGAAAACAGTGGCTCCGGAGATCTCCAGGTACATTATGCGTTTGATAACGATTTAAGTGATCTTTCTTCTTACAAAAGGAATTTGATAGCGTTTGGCGATTATACACCTGAATTTACAAGTGACCGAAATGGCAATTCCAACGAAGCTTATCTGACCCCGGGAAATAACAATCAGTACCTGTCTGCCGGATACAAAGGCATTGAAGGGAACAAGGAGCGTACTGTTACTGCATGGTTTAAAACCAATTCAACGGGGCCGGCACGAAAAACCATCGTATCATGGGGTCGAAATTCAGAAGGACAGATGTTTAACCTGATGGTTTTTGAGAATGGAAGAATAAGGGTAGAAGCTGGCAGTTGTAATGTACAATCATACTCTGGCGGGTTGAATGACGGACAATGGCATCATGTTGCGGTAACTTATAATCCGGCTGACGGAGACAAATTGAAAGACATAAAAATATATATCGACGGACAGTATGACTCTAATCGCCCGGATGGAACAGGCGAGTCATATCGCTCTCAGGATGTGAGTATAAATACCGATGTAAATGAAAATAACATCCGCATCGGATCGGTTCAGTATGCCGATTATTATTTCCCGGGATCTATTGATGATGTTCGTTTATACAGCAAAAGCCTGTCAGATGCTGAGATCAGTGATATTTGTGGATTGAAAACCGATATCTTTATTCAAAAAGACAAAAAAAAAGTTGTCATGATTTCAGGCAATGAAATGATAAAAGTCCAACTTAATATAGCTGATCTTTCATTTTTTTACCTATACGATATAAAGGGAAGTTTACTGACCATTCAACAATTAAATCCCGGAATGAATGAAATTCCCGCAAAAAAGGGAATCTACATTGCAAGGGTAAAAACAGGGAATACGCTGGAAACCGAAAAGGTGATCAGCTACTAATTCAGAAAAAGTATACAAGATAAAACATATTTGAAATGAAATTATTTGCTAAAGGCAGCTCAGTGCTGGCAATCTCATGCTTGGTTCTACTTCTTTCAGCCTGTTCCAATCAGGATAAAAAAGTAGAAAACAAAGCGAACAAACCCAACATTATCTATATTCTGGCCGACGATTTAGGGTATGGAGATGTAGGTTGCAATGGACAAAAATTAATTGAAACACCGAACATAGACAAGCTTGCTGCTGAAGGAATGCGTTTTACTCAGCATTATGCGGGGGCACCCGTCTGTGCTCCGTCCCGGTGTGTATTATTAACCGGACAACACACCGGTCATTCTCAAATTAGGGGTAATGACGAGTGGAAAGAAAGAGGCGACGTTTGGAATTATTTAGCCCAGCTGGCTGATTCTACGCTTGAGGGCCAGCGGCCATTGGAGGAAGGAACAGAAACACTGGCAAGTCTGATGAAAAAAGCAGGTTATTCAACCGGCATGATTGGGAAATGGGGACTCGGAGCGCCAAACACCACCAGTACTCCAACCCAAAAAGGATTCGATTTCTTTGTCGGGTACAACTGCCAGCGACAGGCCCATACATTTTATCCGGTTCATCTGTACAAAAATGACAAAAGACTATACCTGGGCAACGATACGGTTGCACCTAACACCAAACTCGATCCGGAAGCTGATCCTTACAATTTAGCCAGTTATTCAAAATACACCTTGCAACATTATGCTCCGGATGTTATGTTTTCGGAAATGATGGGATTTATGGATGAACACAAAGATGACCCATTCTTTTTTTATTGGGCCACAACGATCCCGCACGCACCGCTGCAGGCACCGCAGCGCTGGATTGACTATTACGTGAAAAAATTTGGCGACGAAGAACCTTATCTAGGAGACAAAGGCTATTTTCCACAACGCTACCCGCATGCTGCATATGCTGCAATGATTTCTTATCTCGACGAAAACATTGGGAAACTGGTTCAGAAACTAAAAGATATGGGAGTTTATGATAATACACTCATTATATTCACCTCCGACAATGGTCCCACGTATAATGGCGGAACAGATTCACCCTGGTTCGACAGTGGCGGTCCGTTCAAAAGCGAATACGGCTGGGGTAAAGGGTTTGTGCACGAGGGCGGTTTTCGTGTTCCGATGATTGCATCATGGCCTGATAAAATTAAACCGGGCAAAGTTTCAGACCATATCTCTGCATTCTGGGACGTAATGCCAACATTCTGCGACATTGCAGGTATCGCTTCTCCGTCAAATGCCGACGGGATGAGCTTTCTGCCAACACTGCTTGGCGCAGAGCAACCCGAGCATCCCTATCTCTACTGGGAATATCCGGAATATGGGGGACAACAGGCGGTTCGTATCGGAAACTGGAAAGGCATTCGAAAAGACATTATAAAAACCGGAAATCTAAAACTGGAGCTTTACGATTTAAGTAACGACATTCAGGAATTGAATGATGTCGCTTCAGAACATCCCGATATCATTAAACAAATGGAAGATATCATGCAAAAAGAGCACAAAATGGCTAAATCGGGGCGTTTTAGAATGAAAGCGCTTGGCGATGATGTAGAAGTTGAAGAGTAAAGCAAAACTTCAAAAAAAAATCTTATGTATTTAAAAACCATATTCTTTATTTCAATTCTTGTTGCCCTTTTTTCACCCTTCATAAATGCTCAGGGAATAACAAGGCCAAACATCATCCATATTATTGCGGACGATGTAGGCTATGACGATTTAGGCTGTTTTGGCGCAAAAGACATTAAGACACCTAACCTAGATAAAATGGCTGCCGATGGGATGAAATTCACTGATTTTTATACCCCTCACGGAACTTGTACACCTTCACGTGCTTCTGTCTTAACCGGGCGTTATGCATGCAGGGTTAACAACAATACAGGGTTGTATGTGCTTTTTCCGCACTCAACCACCGGACTGGAAGATGAACTGGAAGTTTCGATAACCGAGTTATTAAAGGAACAAGGTTACACTACAGGTTTATACGGAAAATGGCATTTGGGGCATTTACCCCAGTACCTGCCTTATGTTCACGGTTTGGATGAATTCCTTGGTATTCCGTATCCCAACGATCACGGTCCGGAGAGGATTGGTAACTCGGGTTGGCGCCCGAACGGAATCAGCGATCCTCAAATTCCGCTAATCGAGCAAGCTCAGGTAATCAAAAGATGCGACAACAATGATCTGGCAGAACTTCCGGCACTTTTTACACGCGAAGCCTGTAAATTCATTTATCGTGCAGTTCAGGAAGATAAACCATTTTATCTTCAGTATGCCAACATAGAAACACACACTCCCTATTTTGTACCACGAGGTTTCGAGGGGCAAAGCAAAGCCGGTGCCTATGGCGACGCTGTTGAATATCTTGACCGCTCAGTGGGTATTATTCTGAATACATTAAAAAGACTGAAAATTGAAGACAATACCATTATTGTATTTACTTCAGATAATGGTCCGCTGGTGCACCGCGACGAAGAACTGGAAAACTGCTACGGAAAATTCGGTTTTACCGATGAAAAACGTGATCACATTCTGCGCGAAGGTAAGTACCAGGAACGTTTCGACGGCGGTATCCGTGTTTCATGCATCATGAAGTGGCCCGGAAATATTCCGGCTTCTACTCAATGTGACGAAATAATTACTGGAATGGATTTGTTTACCACTTTTGCCGATGTTGCCGGTGCTTCAATTCCAACCGACAGGGTAATTGACGGGAAAGACATTCAACCATTAATGAAAGGTGAACAAGATGCCCATTCGCCACATAAAGCGGTTTATGGATTTACAGCCAATGGCAAATTAATGAGCGTTCGCTACAAAAATTGGAAGCTTATTCTTCCGGGTAAGCATTGGACAGGCAATTTTGAAACACCTCAACTATATGATCTTAATGACGATCAGGGAGAAGGAAACAATGTAGCAGAGGCGAATCCTAAAGTAGTCGGAGAGATGATGGAAATGGCAGAAAACGCAGCCACAGCAATGCAGAATAATAAACCAGTTGATAATTGATTTTCTCGATGAAAACTATTTTCCGATTACTACTCCTGGTTCAGATACTTTCTGTTTACAACGTATCATTTGCATCTGACAAGCAAAACAGGGAGAAAGTAAACCTACTCATTATTAACATTGATGACATGGGATGGCGTGACGTCGGTTTTATGGGGTCTGAATATTATGAAACGCCTAACATCGACAAACTGGCTTCTGAAGGAATGGCTTTTACAAATGCATATGCCGGAGCATCGAATTGTGCACCAAGCAGGGCGTGTATGATGAGCGGACAATGGACTCCGAGACATGGAATTTACACTGTTGACTCATCGGAACGAGGTAAAAAACAGGATAGAAAACTTATTCCGATAAAGAACAATGATTACATTTCCGAGGATAATCTACTGTTGCCACAAGTTTTGCAAAATGCAGGTTATGTTACTTGTCATGCCGGAAAATGGCATTTATCCGACGATCCTAAAACGTTTGGATTTCAATACAACATCGGAGGTAGCCATGCCGGAAATCCGGGAAGTTATTACCCTCCGTATAAGAATGTTCCTTCCATAAAAGCTATATCGGAAGATGACTATTTGACCAACCAAATCATGGACAATGTTTTGGATTTTATTGACTCCGTTAACAACGATCCTTTTTTCCTCTATTACGCACCATATGCTGTGCATTCACCTCTTCAACCGGTAAAATCGTTGTTACCTAAATACCAGAACAAGAAGCAATGGAATGGTCAGGATAATATGAAATATGCAACCATGGTTGAAAACATAGACACTCAAATAGGGCGCCTGATAAAAAAGCTGAAAGAAAAAGGTCTATTGGATAATACTTTCATTGTTTTTACTTCGGACAATGGCGGTGTTTACAATATAACAAAGCAGTGGCCTTTACGCGCTGGTAAAGGATCTTATTATGAAGGAGGTATCAGGGTCCCAACATTTTTCTACTGGAAAGACAAAATTAGTGGAAACTCCCGGTCAGATGTTCCGGTGAGTAACCTCGATTTTTATCCAACATTATTGGATGCTGCCAATATTGATAAACCTGGTGATAAAATTTTAGACGGAATTAGTCTTCTGCCCTTGTTGACTGAATCCCAAAGGCCGGCAGACAGGGCTTTATACTGGCATTTCCCAATATACCTGGATGGAGGAAACGAGGAGACTCAAGACCCACTATTCCGAACCCGCCCCGGATCTGCGATAAGATATGGGGACTGGAAGTTGATTCAATATTTTGAGAATAATGATATTGAATTATACAACCTCAAAACAGATATTGAGGAAAGACATAATCTGAATTTTTCTCATCCTGAGATAGTGGAGGAATTATTAAGGAGTTTAAATGAATGGAGAAAGGTGATAAAAGCACCAAGTCCTATCGAAATAAATCCAGAATACATTGAGAGTCGATAAAATGTTATAATATTCACTACTTTCCTTGTATTGTATGATTTGAATATCTATGTCGGATAATCAAATAGAAGAGAGGGCCAGAGTGGTGTTTTTTAAGGGAAAAAATACTATATCCGAAAAGAAGAGGCATATAAAGTGTTTAAGAAGATGCTGATTCGCTGGTCACACATAATTACTTCATAGTGAATGAATATGTGACTGAAGTAAATATTTTGGACAGCACATTACAACCCAACGAAATGAAACAACAAATGGAAGATTGTATAGTAAGGAATAATTCATTTTCTTCTGATTATTTTTCGGTTGCAATGACAGAATACAACAATCGCATACCGCATACTACTGACCTGAGTTCGATTTTAGAACAGGGCAATTTGATCGGTTTTAATCACCTCATATTTTATTGCGGGCTTTTTAGAAAAAAAGCAATAAGCAATTAGGACTGAGATCAGGTTTGGGATGAGTTTTTAAGTAACTGGTGACGGAAATGTTCAATTGAGCGGATGTTTTTCAGCTGATCTTCGAGAGTTTAAATTACGGGTCGTTTACAGAGCAAGGCTTTGTCTTTCATTTCTATCTGTACGTTTTTCAAATTCTTAGGGATGTGAGTAATTAGGTGCAAGTCATCAATAAACAAAATCTCTGTAAGTTTCTGTGAGACATGGCCTTTGTAGTATAGAGTTTCTCTTTAAGTTTTTTGATAAACTTTTTGTCCTTCAATGGTTCCCTGTCATAGGTATCTTCGGAAGTGATAACAAAATTCAATATTTCCACTTTGTCGTTAATCACAAAATGCAACTTGGAGCCAATGACGTAGTTCATGGTGGATTTTCATCTTTGGGAATGCCATCGAATATTTTATGACGGGGGATTCGTGGCTCCATACCAGAAGGTGGTGTGGAACTATCGAAATACGGAATTTTAGGTATGATAAGAATATAAAAGGTACTGAAATTTTACTTCGGCTTTTTTATTAGATTATCAAGGTGAAAGAAATGTCAAATATTTAAGTCGTTATTTCAGGAATAGGATTGAAATCCGCGATTCCGAAAAGGCAAAAAACAACTAATTCTCGCACTTTAAGTGACCTTTTTTATTTTCGACATACCAATGCCATATCTGAAGAGGAAAAACTAAAATAATCTGGAGGCAGGTTGAAATATAGCTGAATGTTTTAAGTAGAGATACCCTTGCATGGCATTGATGTATAGTGATTTGCGTTGTATGTTAAATTAATTTGTCATACTCTACTTTAACCTCTCTGAGCCAATATATCCTTTTAGGATTTGCATACTTATTTTCTTCGCACCCTTTCCATTTTAGTAAAGTTGATCTCAGTTAATGAAAGTAGCCCA
>NZ_QWGR01000010.1 GCF_003576475.1 Maribellus luteus
GCCAGCGGAGTGGTAATCTGTAAAGATGAAGCCGAATGGGAACAACTGTTCCAGTTTGCCAATGCAATGGGAATCGAAATTATTACCTGCGAGCCTGAATACAAACACCTGAAGTATGTTGACGAACTGGCCAACAAATACAAGGTTGATGTGGCGATTCACAACCATCCGAAACCATCGAATTACTGGAAACCCGAGATGTTTCTGGAGGCTGTTGAAGGCTTGAGCGATCGCATTGGCGCCTGTGCCGATGTTGGTCACTGGAAGCGCATGGGTGTTGATCCGGTGGAAGGTCTGAAACAATACGGAAGCCGTTTGAAATCGCTTCACTTTAAAGATGTGAAGGAGAAAGAAGAAGGCGAAGCAGAACAACACGATGTAATTTGGGGACGCGGTGTGTGCGATGTTGAAGGCATGTTAAAACAACTGGACCGCCAGGGATTCAAAGGCCTTTTCTCGATCGAGTACGAATACAACTGGGACAATTCGGTGCCGGATATCAAGCAAAACATCGCTTACTTTAACCAGGTAGTTGATGGATTGTAGAAAAGAGCTAAGTTGGGGGAGGATGAGGTGCTTGCTGCTGGGGCTGGCTTTATGTGCCGGGCTGCTTGCAAGAGCCACTGAACCCCTTTACCCACAAGATACAAAACAAGATGCAATCCGGATATTGAGCTACAATATCCGGATTGCTCATCCTCCTTCGGGAGGTTGGGACCTGATTGATTTGCCCGCTATAGGAGAGGCAATTAAGCGCATAAAACCCGATTTGGTGGCCCTGCAGGAAGTGGATGTATTTACCGAACGCTCGGGGAAAACCGTTCATCAGGCGAAAGAACTGGCAAAAATGACGGGGATGAATTATTTCTTTGCCAAGGCAGTCGACCGTTCGGGTGGCGACTATGGTGTGGCCGTGCTTTCACGCTTCCCGATTGTGGAGGCTCAGGGATATCGCCTGCCTGTTCGCGATAGCATCAAATCTGAAATCAGGGCATTGGCCTTGGTAAAAGTACAATTGCCTGACGGAAATATAATGGCTTTTGGATCGGCGCATCTCGATCACCTGTCAGATGACGACCGCTTGCTTCAGGTAAAAACCATGATCGATGTAATAGAGGCTTATCAACAATATCCGTTGGTTATTGGTGCGGATCTTAATATGAAACCTGACAATCCGGTGATGAGTAATTTGAAAGAATCTCTTATTTTCGGCTGCGAAAATTGTCCGTTAACTTTTCCTGCAGATAAGCCGGATCGGACACTGGACTACATCCTGTTGAACGAACAGGCAAATAAGCAGTTTGGAATTCAGGATTATCAGACAGTAAATGAAACGTATGCTTCGGATCATCTGCCTCTCGAAGCAATTTTGAAAAAGAACTAGTTGTTCGTTTTTTAGGGCAGAGTAAAACTTATTTTTCCTTTTGGTTGGAGGACCATTATGGATACAGGGTTGAAACATAGAACGAAACTCCGTGTATTTGGGAAATTGTTTTCTGAAAGGCGTCTGCTTTTGCTTGCCTCCGGTATTTTCTTTGCGCTTTACGGTTTATTACTGACATACTGTATCCCTTATCATTTGTGGCATTCAGAACAAACTCAGCTTTTTTCTTTTAATGCCGATTATCTGGCTGGTTTTCTGGGGCGCCCGGGAAAACCGCTTGAATATGCCGGTTCTTTTCTGGTGCAGTTTTTTTATTATCCCCGGTTTGGGGCCCTGCTTCTTACTGCAGTCGGAGTTCTGTTGTTTATCCTGATCCGAAGCAATCTGAAAAAACTAAACGTTCATGGATTGTTCTGGTCCTTTTTGCCTGTCCTTGGCTTATTGATGCTTCAAACCAACCTGCATTATTCGCCGGTTTATTCATTTCACTTGATTGTGGTTTTGCTTGGCTTTCGCCTTTATTTAGAGGTGGAGAACAAATGGTGGCGTTTGGCAGGGTTTGCCTTCGGCTGGCCATTACTGTTTTGGTTGGCTGGGGCTTATGCGTTTGTCTTCCTGATCTTATGTCTGTTAGTTACATTGAACGAGGTCCGGAAATTGTCCGATATATTGCTCCCTTTGGGTTACTGTTTGCTTGGCTTTGCTTGGTTGGCAGTAGGCTATTGGGGCGTTTTTCAGTTACCCCGCGATGTGTTTCTGGGCTATCCTTTTATTCAGATGGATCAATCGCTTTATCGCTGGGGGCTTGTGAACTTACTTTATTTGCCGGCTCTGTTGATTGTGGCCTGGCTTTTTCCTCTTCAAATACGTAAAGCCTGGTCGGGCTGGAATTTCAAAACGATTGGATTGACAGTTGTTCTGTTGAGCGTTGGCTTTTGGGGTGTTTATGATTACGGATTAAACAAAAAGCAGGAGTTGATTCTGAAAATGGATTACTACGTACAGCACGAGCAATGGGAAAAGGTGCTTGAGCTGGGCAAAAGCTACCCGGGAGTCAATCAGCTGGTTATATATTACTCCAATCTCGCACTGGCCAAACAAGGGCTCTTGACGGAGAAGCTTTTTGAGTATCCGCAAATTGGGAGCAAAGGACTTCGCCTGCGTTGGGAGCGAAACCGGCTGGCCTCTCTTTTGGGAGGAGAAGTGTTTTATCAGCTTCATTACTACAACGAGGCATTTCGCTGGGCTTTTGAATCATCCGTATCGCATGGGCTGAACCCGCGGGCAGTAAAACGAATGGCCCAAACCAGCCTGGCAAACGGACACCTGGAGTTGGCAAAAAAATACGTGTTACTGTTGGAGGAAACCCTTTTCTACAAGGATTGGGCTTTCCGGTTTCGTGAGCAGATGGAGCAGGCTGCTTCGGCTCCCGAGTTGAAAACTGTTAACCATCCTTTTCAGGTGCACACGGATTTTACATCCGATATTCGAGGTTTTGATTTGAAAGTGGAGGAACTGTTGCAAAATTGCCCGGAGAATCAGGCTGCTTTTGATTATTATACGGCCAGTTTGTTGTTGGATAAGAAGTTGGAGGAACTGACAGACCTTGTGTTGAATAATCCGGATCGTTTTGCTGGGCCTCTTCATGGTCCGTTGGCCGAAGCCGTGCTTTTGTATCAAAAACTGAGCGGAAAACCGCTGGATGAAATTCAGGTGGAGCCTGCTGTTTATCATCGGTTCGAGGAGTTTGCACGGGCTTTAAGCCGGAATCGGGGTAGTCAGGCTGCTTATCAGCTAGAAGCTGCCTTTGGCACTACATTTTGGTATTACTTTTATTTTTATTGAAATGGGAAAGGGTGAAAGATACATTCTATTTGGGGTAGTTTGGGGGTTGATGATTTTACTCTTTAGCGCCTGCCAGCAACAGTTGCCAAAGGCAGATCTTCAGCTTGATCGTCTTCCGCAATTATTTCCTGATTATGCGGAGTTAACCATTCCTGAAAATATTGCGCCACTCAATTTCCAAGTTCAAGAAGACTATGACCAATTTATAGCTTGCTTTTTTGTTGAAAAGGAATTGCTGTTTTCCGTTCATTCAAATTCAGGAAAGATTGAATTGGGTATGAAGCAGTGGAAGCTGCTTACGGCAAAAAGTACAGGAGGCAAATATTCGGTTGAAATACTGGCTCAGAAAGATGGAACTTGGGCGCGTTTTCAACGGTTTGAAAACCGGGTGGTTGCGGATCGGATCGATTCGTACCTGGTTTATCGGCTGATTGAACCTGGATTTGAAACCTGGAAAAGCATGGGGATCTACCAGCGTTGCCTCGAAAATTTTGAGGAAAGCCCGGTTGTTACGAACGAGGTAAACCACGGTGGCTGTGTCAATTGCCATTCTTTTCGGATGAACGATCCGGACAATATGCTTTTTCACATGCGTGGCGGGTCGGGAGCAGGAACCGTTTTCTGGCAGGAACAGCAACTCTCGAAGGTGGAGACAAAAACGGCAGAAACGCTGTCATCAGCAGTTTACCCGGCCCGGCATCCAAGTGGTGATTTTGTTGCATTCTCGGTCAATAATATTGTACAAAGCTTTCATGCGCTGCCCGACAAACAAGTAGAGGTGTTGGATACATTGTCAGATTTGGTTTTGTACGATACCCGAAATCAGGTAATCAGTCAGCCAAAACAGCTGGCTACCAAAGCGCTTTTGGAAACCTTCCCCACCTGGGCTCCGGACGGAAAGACTTTGTTTTATTGTGCCGCAAAAGCGTTGCCCCCCGATCAATACGATGAAATCCGATACGATTTGTACCAGGTGGCTTTTGATCCGCAAAGCAGGCAGTTTGGACAGCCTGAGCTTGTTGTGAATGCTGCCGATAGTGGGAAAAGCATTTCTTTTCCGCGTGTATCACCGGAGGGACGTTACCTGGTTTATTGCCAGTCGGATTATGGAAACTTCTCGATCTGGCATCGCGAAAGTGATTTAATGTTATTGGATCTGGCAGCCATGGAAATCAGTCGTCCGGTGGTGAATAGCGATCAGGCTGACAGTTATCATTCCTGGTCTTCAACCGGTCGCTGGATGGTTTTTAGCAGCCGCCGCCAGGACGGGCTTTACACACGTTCGTACATTGCCTATTTTGACACTTCAGGGAAGTTTCACAAGCCATTTTTGCTTCCTTTTAAGGATCCGCTTTTTAGTCAGAAATTCACCAAAGCATTCAATGTTCCGGAGCTGGTGAAATCGAAAGTACTGCTTGACCCGAGGAGTTTTGAGCGGATTCGGGATAAAGAGGCTATGCCGGCGCTTTTTCGGTAGTACAGCCAACTAACGGAAAACTCAACCTTATCAATAAGCTAATAACTAAACAAATGAGACTAAACTTACAAAAACGGCAGGAGGGAAGCAGACCCGGTTTCCTGTTATTTTCACAGGGCAACTTCAATTGCCGGTTTGTTTAGTCGGATTGATGTAAAATGAAGGACCATAAGCCAGTAATTTCGATTGATTATAATGCCGTAAAGAGCTTGAAATCGGGAGATGTGAAATCGTTTGATCACTTGTTTCGAAAGTATTCGCAACGATTGTACAAATTCTCCATGAGCTACCTGAAATCTGAAGAAGAAGCGCGGGAAATTGTGCAGGACGTGTTTCTGTACATTTGGGAGTCGCGCGAAAATCTGAAACCGGAATGTTCGTTCAATGCCTATCTTTTTACCATTGCATACAGCCGGGTGAAAAAGTTCTTTCTTCGAAAACTACGTGATAACCATGCGCGGGACGAACTGATTTATTCCTTGCTGAAGCAGGAAAACAACCTGGACCGCGTGGTGGATTTCCGCTCTTTGCTGGAAAAGGTTGAACAAATAATTCTGCAATTTCCCGAACGTCGTCAACAAATTTTTTTGAAGCGAAAATACGAAGGCTGGCCGGTAAAACAGATTGCCGAAGAATTTGGTATTTCGCCAAATACTGTTGAAAATCACTTAACTGCGGCGATGAAAAACCTACGGGAAGAACTACGGCGCAACAACATTTCAGAACTTCTTTTTTGGATGTTTTTCTCACCAGCCGACCAATAGCGGAATGCTCAAAAAAAAATATTTCTTTTTTTTCAATTTCCGGATAGTGGAAAAATCAAGTTAAAGGATATAACGTACAAGAATGGATACAAAACAGGATAAAATAGCACGGTTTAAGACGGGGCGGTTTTCATTTAACGATTACCTGTCAGTGGCTTCCTATTTTAAAAATGAATCGTTGGACGAGGAATTAAAGCAAATGCTGAAAAAGGATTGGGATAAAGCGGGAGGAGAAGGAATGTCGGAGGAGGAACTGGAGCTCTTGCTGGATCAGTTGCATCTGCAGATTGGAAAAGAAGAACCGTCAGCAAGCAGTGACCGGAGCAGGTTTCAGTTACGGTTTGCAAGAGTGGCAGTATGGCTTCTGCTGCCGGCTTTGCTGTTTGGTGCCACCCTGGCTTATTTCGGAATTAAATTCTACGGACATACCGACGCCTGGGCCGAAATTCATTCTCCGATTGGGGCCCGAACCAAGTTTCATTTGCCTGATGGTACGGAAGGTTGGTTGAATGGCGGTGCGGTGGTAAAGTATCCGCTTGATTTTAAAAAGAGGGAAGTGGAAGTGTCGGGTGAAGTCTGGTTTGACGTAGTCCATAACAAACGGAAAAAGTTTCGGGTGAAAACGCCGTTTCTGGATGTTGATGTCTTGGGAACCCGGTTCAATGTGGTGGCTTATGAAAACGAGGACATCGCCGAAGTAATTCTGGAACAGGGACGGGTCAACGTTTCTTGCCAGGCCACCAATGAAGAGCTTACTCTGCAGCCCGATGAACAACTGATCTACTGCAAAGAAAACCGGAGAATGGAGAAAAGACACATCGACTCGAAAGCTTATACCAGTTGGAAAGACGGGTTGCTGATTTTTCGGAATGTTCCGATGGCAGAACTGGCCAAACGACTGGAGCGAAAATACAACTCTGAAATTATTTTGCACGGCGACGAGCTGAAAGCCTTGATTTTTAGGGCAACATTCGAGGATGAAAGTCTGGAAAAAATATGTTCGATGCTGGCCTCGGTAGCACCCATTCGGTACGAGGTGCACAAAAGAACAAGCCACCAGGATGGAACATTTGACCGCGAACGGGTTGAGATATGGTTAAAAGAATAAAAGTTATAAATCAATAAAAAACAAACAGATTGCCAATGAAGTAGATCCAAAATGACAACAGGGCGGTATTCCCGTACCAGCCCTGTCTTGATGTAGAATTAATTATGCTAGGAATTAAATCCACCAATGAACAAATTTATGAAAAAAAAACACAATCTCAGGTCATGGTTGTGCCATGGTTTGATAGAACTGATTAAAATGATGCGATTCACTATTATTCTTGTGATTGTCTCTATCTCCCAGGCTTTTGCTGTAAGCTCGTATTCACAGCAGGCAAAGCTCTCGCTCGATATGAACAATGCCACGCTGGAGGAGGTGATTGACGAGATTGAAAAGAGGTCGGAATTCTTTTTTCTTTACAACAAAAACATGGTTGATGTTGATCAAACGGTCAACATTAAAGTGAAAGAAAAGAAGGTTGATGACGTATTGAAGGCGATTTTGCGGGGAACTGGTGTGGCCTACTCCATTAACGACCGTCAGATTTTTCTGTTTAAAGGCGATTCTTTGGAAGAAAATGGAAATTTGGCTGATCAGTCGTCCGGAGAAGTGAAGGGAAAAGTTGTTGATGCTCAAGGTGCTCCACTTCCGGGAGTTACGGTGGTTGTAGCCGGAACCACCAACGGAACGGTAACCAATGAAACAGGGCAGTTCCGACTGAATAATATTCCGGCGGATGCCGTTCTTGTTTTTTCATTCATCGGGATGGAAACGCAGGAAGTTGCAGTAAAAGGAAAAAAAGAACTGCATGTGGTTCTAAAGGATATGGCCATTGGAGTGGACGAAGTGGTAGTTATTGGTTACGGCTCGGTAAGCAAACGTGACTTAACCGGTTCGGTTTCTTCTTTGAAAAGCGAAGACTTGATGCAAACCAACCCACAGGGAATCAACCAGGCACTTCAGGGCCGGCTGGCAGGTGTTCAGGTGCAGCAGGCTGACGGTGCTCCCGGGGCGGGAATCAATATCTTAATTCGTGGTGCCAACTCTTTTACTACCAGTAACGAACCGTTGTACATTGTTGACGGGGTTCCATTTGAAGCAGGAGAAGCTCCGGCACCGGGAACTTTTGGCGACAAACAGCGCAACAACCCGCTAAGTTTGATCAACCCCAACGATATTCAATCGATCGAAGTATTAAAAGATGCATCGGCAACAGCTATTTATGGCTCCCGCGCTGCCAACGGAGTTGTTATTATCACTACCAAAGGGCAGGGAGTAGCGAAAGCAAAAGTTACTTTCAGTTCAAATTTTGGCGTATCCAATGTGATCAGTAAAATTGATGTGTTGGATGCCGCTACTTATGCCGAATACCGGAATGAGCAGGTAATCAATGGTTATACCTACGATGGCAAAGAATATGTTGGCGACGACTTCCTTCCTTTCCCGGTAAACGGGCGTTGGTCGTACAGCAAAGAAACCGATCCTGAAACCGGTTTGGAAATGATTGTTGACAGCACTTACTACCCGGGGCCGAATGATTTCCGGAATGGGTATGAAGGCGGCGGTACCGACTGGCAGGATCAGATTTTTCAAACTGCGGCTACCCAGGAATACAACCTGAGTTTCTCGGAAGGAAATGAAAAAGGACATTACCTGTTTTCAGCCGGTATGCTGGATCAGGAAGGGGTAATTGTAAACTCTTTCTACAAACGTTACACGGTTCGTTCCAATATCACCAAAAAGATCTCAAAGTGGATCGAGGTTGGAAATAACCTGAGCATTACGAAATCGACCAACCGTTTGGCACGTACCAACAGTGAAAACTACGGGGTAATTCCGTCGTCCATTTCGTTCAATCCAACCCGCCCTGTTTTCGACCCCGATCGTGACTCTGGCTACACCGAAGATACTTCGTCGGGGTTGGCCAACCCTTACTTGTATACCCGTACGGCTAAAAACATAGTGGGAGCGCTTAATATTTTCAACTCGGCTTTTGCTGAAATTACGTTTACTGACTTTCTGAAATTCAGACAAAACCTGGGCTACGGGAACAACAAGAATACCCGAAACGAATATTACAACCGCTGGGTAGCCGAGGGTTTGGCTCCTAAAAACGGTTACGGACGCCAGGCTGATAACTTTTATGAAAGCACAACCCTGGAATCGATTCTGAAATTCAACAAAGAGTTGAACGAAAATCACCGGATTGATGCAGTACTTGCCTGGACCTACGAAAACGTGAACTGGGGTGGTAAAACAATGAGCGCTACCGGATTTCCGAATGATTTGACAGAGGAAAACGACATGGGAGCAGCGCTTCACCAGGAAACCAACACCAGTACCCGCGGAGAAAGTTCACTGATGTCTTACCTCGGCAGGGTAAACTACTCCTTGTTAGACAGGTACCTGTTTACTGTGTCTTACCGTCGTGATGGTTCGAGTCGTTTCTCGGAGGAAAACCGATGGTCCGATTTTTCTTCGGTGGCTTTTGCATGGCGTTTATCTGACGAAAACTTTATCAAAAGCCTGGGGATTTTTGATGACCTGAAACTGCGCGCCAGTTACGGACAAACCGGAAACCAGGGGATCAGTGCCTACGCTACCCGTTCCCGGATGGTGGCATTGAACTATCCGTACGATGGCCGGCTGGCCAGTGGTTATGCCGAATCGCGCTGGGGAGGTCCTGCCAACCCAAATCTGAAATGGGAAACAACCACGCAGAGCAACCTCGGTCTGGATATTACCATGCTTAATAAACGCGTGAACCTGAACGTTGACCTGTACCATAAAAAAACGGTGGATCTGCTGCAGAACCGCTTTATTCCGGCAAGTACCGGGTTTTCAACACTGGCGTCGAACTATGGCGAAGTGGAAAACAAAGGTTTGGAACTGGCCGGAAGCGTGTACATCTTTTCGCAACGAAACTTCAGCTGGAAAGTGGATGCCAATGCTTCGTTTAACAAAAATAAAGTGGATGGCCTGGAAGCCGATCAGTTCTCTGACGTTGCCTGGGGAATGGAAAGTATGTTCCTGCGGAGAAACGGCGAGCCAATTGGTTTGATCTATGGCTACCGGGAAGACGGCTTTTACGACAGTGAAGCTGAAGTGCGTGCCGATCCTCAGTTTAAGGACGAAACAGATTCCCGCATTCGAAGCATGATTGGACAGGTGAAATACATGGACACCAACAACGACAAAATAGTGGATGACCGGGATAAAGAGATTATTGGAAACACCAATCCAAAAATTCTGTACGGACTTACCAACACGGTTACCTGGAAAGACTTTACAATGAGCTTCTTTTTACAGGGAACTTACGGAAACGATATCCTGAACGTTAACATAAAGCGCTACAGCTTGTCGGGCTTTAGTAACATGCCGCACTTTATTTACGATAACCGCTGGACTCCTGAAAACCGGGAAGGCGCAACAGCTCCACGCCCCGACGGAACGTTTACGCGAAGCATGAAAGCATCTGACAGGTATGTGGAAGACGGTTCTTACCTGCGTCTTAAAAACCTGAACTTTAGTTATCTCTTCCGTAATCCTGCCCCCTGGATTCAGTCGTTGCAACTAAACGCAAGTGTGAACAACCTTTTCACCATTACCAAATACCGCTGGTACGACCCGGATGTGAACACTTTCGGAGGCGATGTTTCGAGAAGGGGAGTTGATATGGCTTCGTACCCGAGTGCACGGACAATAACATTTGGCTTTAAAATGGAATTTTAACCCATTAAAACCTTGACATTATGAATCGACATATAAAATATCTGGCAACCCTTGTAATTGGGCTTTTCCTGGCTTCATGTGCTGATTTGCTGGAAGAAAAGACCTATACTTTTATTGCAGGCGAAGACCTGGTTAACAACAACAATTACGATCAACTGGTGACGGGGGCATTCAACTCGCTGAATTACGGTTTTGAATGGGGAAACTACCATACGGTAGTTAACTTCGATTGCGACTATCAAAGTGGGCCGGCGTGGGCTTTTGGTACACTTGGTGCCGGAAACTTTTACGAGCACGGATCGGTGATCAACTTTTACAACTACTACTACATCACCATTCACCGGGCGAACTACCACAAATCGCTGATCGCCAAAATGAGTATTCCTGATAAAGTGAAAGCAAATGCCATGGGCGAATTGGCGTTTCTTAAAGCATGGAGTTATTTCAACCTGGTTCAGTTTTTTGGCGATTTGTGTTTGTACAAAGAATCGATTGCTGAAGGTGCCGACCTTTACAAACCGCGTTCGCCCATCAAAGAAGTGTACGAACACATTATTGAAGAACTCAAGTTTGCCGAAGAAGCGATGTACTCCACGCAGGATCCCGAATACAAAATCGGTCATGTTTCGCGGGGAGCTGCAAAAGCTTTGCTGGCAAAGGTATATGCAACCATTGGTTCGGCTTCAATGGCTTCTGGAAATATCTCAGTAATGGGCGGCCCCGGTCATTTTTACAATGAAAACGGAGCCAAACAGTTTATCCCTGTTCCGCAAAAACTTACGTTCCAGAAAACGCAGGTGGCGGGCTACGAAGATTTCAATTCGGCAGAGTATTACAAACTGGCGATGGACAAGGCCATGGAAGTTATTCAATCCAACGATTTTATGCTGTATCCTTCGCAGGAGGAGTTGTGGTCGGTGGCAAGCCGGAACCGGGGCGAATTTATCTTTACGCTTCAAACAACACCGGGAAGCACCGAAACCAGCAACTATGTGGCAACCGACTATTCGGGTTACTTTAAAGAAACAGGAGTCATGTCGTCGGGCTATTATGTGCAGCGCGATCACTGGTATCAGCTGTTCGAAGAGAACGATGGCCGGGTGAAATGGGGAGTTGTTCACCGGGTGCCGGTGTCAACGAATTCTGCAGGGAAACTGGTTTATTCGTATTACCCGGCCAAGGATAGCGCAAAAGTGCGTTTAGGTTTGGATGGATACGACCCGTCGGACATCCTCTATTACAGCGCACACTTGTACGGATCGAAACTGAAGAAATTCTACCAGGTAACAGTACCGCTGGATGGTCAGCGAACCGACTTCAATTTCCCGTTCTTGCGTTATGCCGAGGTAATTTTGTTGTATGCCGAAGCTGCCAACGAAGTAAACGGAGGACCAACTCCTGAAGCAATTACCCAGGTGGAAAAACTGAATTTCAGGAACAACAGCACGCCGGTCGGAGAAATTGGGGAAACCCGGGCCTGGACCCAGGAGTCATTCCGCTCGTATATCTTGGAAGAACGTGTGAAAGAGTTTGCAGCAGAAGGAATCCGGAAGTTTGACCTGTTACGCTGGGGAATTTACCTGCAAACCATGAATGCCATTGATGTGGACGAGAAAGATGTCATCAAAAGAAGACAAAAAAGGCACTTGCTGCTTCCACTTCCGGCCAATGAGATCAACACCAACCCGTTTATCGAAACAAATAACCCGGGGTGGTAAGCCATTCATTTCACTATAAAAACATGAATCATGAATAAATTATTGACAACCATATATTTCAAAGGCCTTGTTATCGGGTGTTGCGTGCTGCTGGTTTTAGCTTGTCAGGATGATGAGCTGGTGCCCGAAGCGCCGGTATTTTCAAAAATAACATCGCTTTACGCCCTCGATTCGGTAATTGCTTCCGGTGAGATGGGAGACTGGATTGCGATCCAGGGAAAGAACATTGAAAAAGCAACCGAAATTTACTTTAACGATGTTGCGGTAGCGATTGAAGAGGTGTATTACGAAGAGGATGTGTTGTACCTTCAGGTACCGATTGCCATGCCATCTGAAATTACGAATAAGGTGAAAGTGACCACAGAAGGTGGTTCTTTCGACTTCGACTTTACGGTAAATATTCCGGCCATCAAATTAACCGGAATGTTCAACGAGTATACAGCTCCGGGCGACACGATGAAGATTTACGGAGAGTTTTTCAATCTGTACGAAGTGGACTCGTTAAACACCGTTGTAGTTTTTGAAGGAAAAGAGCAGCCGGTTATTCAGGTGGGTAGCAACTTTATAACAGTCGCCGTTCCTGCTGATGCCAACGAAAATATCAAAATTGAACTGGTCAATAAAAAGTACAATGCCAGGGCTGTTTGTCCGGGGTATTACCGCGACCGCCAAAACCTGGTAACCAATTTTGATGATGTGCCCTACAAGGGAACAAGCGGTGTAGCTTATGTCGGAAGTTGGGAGAACCCGGAACCTGTTGATGGTAACTATTCGTTGCTTACGGTTGGAAGCGAAGGTAGCGGGTGGTCGTACCTGATAGGAGCTGCGTTTCCATACACTGCTGATATGAAAGATAATCCGGATAAGTATGAAGTAAAATTTGAGTTGAACATGATTCTTCCGATTATGAATACCCACTTTTATCTTTACAATTACTGGAACCATACCCCGGCTAAGATAACGCCGGCCGACCTGGTAGTACAAAGTTTAGGAGTGTGGCAAACCATTCGTTTCCCGCTTGAACGCGTAATTCCGGTTGATTTTGCCGGGAACAAGGACTACATTGGCTCCTTTAATATCCGGATTGAATCGCCTGCTGGTGAACCGCTGAAGATGGGATGGGACAATTTCAGGGTGACACTGAAAGAGTAGAAATTAAAAGCGATTGAATATAAACTTTTGGAGTGAAAGGCTTTACCACACAAATGCAGTTTATGGCAGGTCGGCGGTAAAGTGTTTCACTCCTTGAAATTTTGAAAAACAACTATGAAAATGTTAGACAAGTTCTTTAGGAAAGGAAAAATATTAACTGCTGTTCTTCTTTTTACATGCATTGGCGTAAGCGCATCGGCCGGACCAGGTCTGAAGTTTAAGGATAAAAAATTCAAGATCATTCAGTTTACCGACCTGCATTATGTGCATTCAGATAAGCACAAGGCCCGGAACGATAGTACCATCGAATTGATGCGGCTTTTGATTGAAGAAGAAAAGCCTGATTTGGTTGTTTTTACCGGCGATGTGGTGGTATCTTCTCCGGCGGTTGCGGGCTGGGACCGCGTAACCCAACCAATGACCGAACTACAGGTTCCGTTTGCCGTTAACTTTGGAAACCATGATACCGAAACGGATCTGAAAACCAGCGAGATTCTGGAGCATCTGAGCAAAAATCCGATGAGTGTAACCAGCAACCAGATCGAGGGAGTTTCAGGACAGGGAAATTGTTCTTTGCCCATTCGTTCATCCAACGGAGACCAGGACGAAATGGTGGTTTATTTGTTTGACTCAAAGGCTTATTCTGAGCACGGAAAAGTAAGTGGTTACGGATGGGTGAAACACGACCAGATTGACTGGTACCGTAAAACAAGCAGGGAGTTTACCGAAAAAAACAAACGCGTACTTCCGGCGTTGGCATTTTTCCACATTCCACTGCCCGAATATGCGGTGGTACGCGAGCAGGAAGGTACTTTGGGAAACAATACTGAAAAGGTTCATGCTGCCAGCATAAATACAGGTTTGTTATCTGCTTTTGTGGAAATGAATGATGTAAAAGGGGTTTTTGTCGGACATGATCATAACAATGATTATATCGGAGGTTTATTTGGAGTTGCTCTTGCCTACGGGAGGAAAACAGGTTACGTTCCGGCTTATACCGAGATACTGGATCGCGGAGCCAGAGTGATTGAGCTGACGGAAGGAGCTACTTCTTTTAATACCTATATCCGTACTCGTTCCGAAAAGCTATTCGAGTACACTTTTCCTTATTAACCAAAGTTGCGTGCGAAGGGTAGGACAGGGATCGTTGGAAGAAGGCACATTAATTCAGGAAAAGGAGAGTAAATGAATAATTTACCTTAAAATATAAGAAATGAAAATGTTACGTGTGGGTATTGCCGGATTGTTGCTGGCAGCTATTGGCTGTAGTTCACCCTCAGCCGAGTCTCCGTCGGGAGGCAACAAAAGTTCAACGTTTAAATTGAGTAAAGCCGAACTCCAGGATAAAATAAAAGGAGGATGGGCAGGCCAGGTTATTGGCTGTTCGTATGGCGGGCCGACTGAGTTTAAATGGTTGGGTTCCATGATTAATGATCAGGTTCCGATTGCCTGGGACGAACACCAAATGACCATGTGGTACGACGAGTTTCCTGGTTTGTACGACGACGTGTATATGGATCTGACGTTTGTGTCGGTATTTGAAGAACACGGCATTGATGCTCCCGACTCTCTGCACGCAATGGCTTTTGCTACGGCAGATTACATGCTTTGGCATGCCAACCAGGCTGCCCGTTACAACATTCTCCAGGGAATTATGCCTCCGGCTTCGGGGCATTACCTGAACAACCCGCATGCCGATGACATTGATTTTCAGATTGAAGCTGATTTTGCAGGGCTGATGTCACCCGGAATGATCAATGCTTCTTCTGAAATTTGCGACCGCATTGGGCACATCATGAATTATGGTGATGGCTGGTACGGCGGCGTTTTTGTGGCCGGCATGTATACACAGGCTTTTATTTCCGACGATATTCAGTTTGTAGTTAACGAGGCGTTAAAAACTCTACCGAAGGAAAGCCGGTTTTACCAGTTGATTGCCGATGTGATCAAGTGGCACAAAGAATTCCCGGACGACTGGAAAAGAAACTGGTTTGAAATCCAGCGCAAATGGTCGTTCGAAAAAGGATGTCCTGACGGTGTGTTCAAAGCGTTTAATATTGACGCGAGCCTTAACGCTGCCTACATTGTGTTGGGTTTGCTTTACGGTGACGGCGATTATGGAAAAACCATTGACATCAGTACCCGTGCGGGGCAGGATTCGGATTGTAATCCGTCGAATGCTGCCGGAATTTTAGGCACGATGATCGGATTCAGCAATATTCCCGATTACTGGACACAAGGCCTGGACCGCGTGGAAGACCGGAATTTCAGTTATACCGATCTGGCGCTGAGCGATGTATACTATCTGGGGTACAAGCATGCTTTGCAAATGATTGAACGCGGAGGCGGACAAGTAACCAATGACTCGGTGGTGATTGCATACCAGGAAGTTGAGCCGGTTCGTTTGGAGCAATCTTTTGATGGATTATATCCGCGCGAGCGTGTTGAACACCAGTGGCCGCTTGCTGAGAAACAAATCACACATGCCGAAAAGAATTACCAGATTGATTTTAAAGGTGCCGGGATTGTTTTGACCGGTTATGCACAGCGAACCAATGGTGCCTTGCCCGAAAAGGATTTAAAAGTAAATGTTTTGCTGAATGGCGAACAAATAGATGTGCTTACACTGCCAACTGAAGTAGCTATGCGAAAAACAGATGTTTACTGGAATTACGAACTTCCGGAAGGCGATGTTCAGTTGGAGTTGGTTGCTGCCGACGTGCCTGAAGGATACAGGGTTACAATTACTTCAGCCCTTATTTATGATAAAGAAAAGTAAGGTTAGTTAGAGGCTTATGGTGACAGGGCGGGTAGACCGAAAGGCTATTCGCCTTGTTTTTTTGAATAAGCTTGTGCACCGGAGAGTAAACGAATCGCGAACGTTTTTTGCCTTTGGGTTGTTAATGGTAGGTAATAACAGAAAAAGGAATGCAGCATGGCAAAGCTATTTTTATTAAAACCCGGTTTTACCGATAAAGCCCTTGGCGAAGATACCTTGTATTATTGTCCGTATTCGGCACAAATTCTGGGCGTGTTGAACTATTATCCGCGCTTGTATGACGAGTTGGAAGTTATTTTTATTGATTTCGAACGGCCAAGAAAAGGGCTGGTGGAATTGGTGGGCGAAGCCAACCAGGGATGCCCCAACCTGGTAATTCCCAAAGAGGATGTAACGACTGACGATGATCTAAGCTATTTTGATTCGTATGACGGCAATTACTTTGTAAATTCAGTGGAGTTGATTGCCCGTTATTTGTCTGAAAAGCACACAATCGGGGCACCTCACTAAAAAACAAAGCCAACCCGGTATCTTCCCGGATTGGCTTTTCTGATTCAATATTTTAAATGAACTACCCCGCTGCAAGCAGGCGGGGTATCAAAGGCATGATATTTCTTAATTCGCCCCAAGGGGCGGGGAATAAAACCCATTAGATCCCGATTGCGGTGCATCGGGATCCCCGCCTGCCGGACGGGCAGGAGTTCGACTTCATAATTTCAGTTCACTAGCGCTCCTGAAATCAGAGTCTCACTGATTTATCTGAAGCTACTTTTATTTTCGTCGTCCCCGCGCTTCCAGTAGCGGAATCAGCTTTTCTGGCTCATCGGTCTGGATGATGTTGGCGCCTTTGTCCAGCAGGTTCGCAAGAGCCTGGTCGGATTCGCCTGCATTGATCAGACGGTCCTGATCGCCGAGGGCATTGATCCAGATCCGGGCATTTTTTCCTTTTATCAGCTGAGTTAGTTCGTTGGTATAAAACGAATCGTCGATATGAACCACTGGGGCATCAAAAATCATTAGTGCGGTATCAGCCATTCCAAACGAGCGTGCGCGTGGCATAACATTGGCGGTCGGAAAATAAGCCTGTACCTCTTTCAAAATCTCAAAATCACTGTCGAAAAAGATCACCTGGTTTAGCGTGCCGGTCTTTTGCAGCACGTCAAAAACGGGTTTCAGGTTCGATGTTTTCAGATCGATGTCGATCATTGCTTTCCCTTTAACCCGGTTCAGGGCTTCTTCAAAAGTGGCCAGCTCCAGATCGGTTACTGTTCCGTCGGGCATTTTTAGTCTGAACTTTTGAAGCTCCGCCCACGAATAACTTTCGGGGTCACCCGTTCCGGTGGTCGTGCGATCGATGGTTCGGTCGTGGTTCAGAATCACAACGCTGTCGGAGGTCACTTTTACATCCAGTTCAATAATGTCAACCCCGATATTAATGGCATGTTCGATGGCCGGAATGGAGTTTTCGACATAACCGTTGTGGCCTGCGCGGTGTGCCGCTACCATAACGTAATCTGATTGGGCATTGTGAAATTCCTCCAGAATCCGGTCGATGGTGCGCTCTTCCCGGCACGAAACCAAAAGAAGTAGGGCGAAGAGAATCGTAAAGGATTGAAAAAGCGACTTTGTTTTCATGTGTTTGTGTTACTTACTTTTGCTGCTTAAACCGTTTCATGATTTCGGTCCAGTTGGTGAGCTCGATGTTGTTATCGGTAAAAAATTGTTTTACAACGGGGTCTGAAAACATCTCGGCTTCCCAGCCACGCTGCTGCCACGAATTGGTAATGGTTTTCATGTTGTCGGTAACAATCGACGGATGAAAAATGATTTCGGTAAGCCCCGGTTTCAGCGATTGCACCAGCTTGAAAAAGTTCTCGCGTTTCTCTTCGTATGTTTTTCCTGAAGGCACACTTGAGAAGTTATCGAGCTTGGGCAAACGGTATTCTTTGAGGATGTCGATTACGTCATCGGTAATCGGGTAGCCTGCCTTTTTGTAATAAGCTACCACCTCCGGATCCGACAAATCGATTGCGTTGGCCGGAATACCATATTCTTCCGCAACTTTCATAAAAACGCGCACATATTCGGCCGATCCGTACAAAGTTCCCATGTGCGTGTCGATGTGCGAGGGACGGTGGCCGAGTTCAATCATTTTGTCGATTTGGGCCCGGATTTCGATCTCCACTTCGTTGGCCGAAGCATGCGCAACCACGTCCCGAACTTCGGGCCACAATTTTCCCTGGGGATCAATCAGGCCCGGAACCTTTTCCGCTTGGGTGAGTGGCCCCCAGCGGTACGTTTTCCATTCTGATGTTAAGGTCAGGTGAACGCCAATATCGGCTTGCGGGTGTGTTTTGGCCCACTCTGCCATTTCTTCTGCATCAGGGCAAGGCATCATTACGGCGGCAGAAGTAATGTCGCCTTTTAACACATACGCCTGAACCGCGATGTTGGCTTCTTCACACATTCCGGCGTCGTCACAATGGAGCAGCAGTACTTTCTTGCCTTTTGGGAAACCCAGTTTTTCTGCATTGGTGGTTTTTTCCTGTGCCTGTGCATTTTCAAAACCCCAAAAAGCGAAAAACAAAAAACTACATACAAAAATAACGCTCGTGTTTTTGTATGGGGTAAATACCTGTTTCATATTTTAGTTTTTTGATTATCAGTTGTTATTTTTCAAAAAATAAAAGTGTCCGTCTTCAGCACCTATCAGCAGATCGGGAACTCCGTTTTTGTCCCAGTCAACAATAGTGGGCGATGTTGAATGACCAGCCAGCCGGGTTTTGCTGAGTGGCCCCATATCCTCCAAAATAACAAGCCCGTTTTTTTCGCCTTTGTTCCGAAGTAAGTTGACGTTCTCGGTGTTTACCAGAATGTCCGGTCTTCCGTCGCGGTCCCAGTCCACAATGCATATTTTCCGCCGTCCGGAACCACCTGCATTTTTGGTGTTCAGACGGAGCAATCCGTTGGCGTCGTTTTCAAATTTATCGGAAAAACCCCTGGCACTTTCACCGGTGAAAATGCGCTGGCCGGGTTTGAGTTTCAGTACCCCGTTTTCGCGGTATCTCTCCCAAAACGACAGGTAGCCTTCGTGGTCGAGCATGATCAGATCCATGAGCCCGTCGTTGTTCCAGTCGTATCCCAGCGGGGTTGTACGCCACTGCGTAACCAGGTTCTTTCCTTCCGGATTCCACCAGTTCCAGGCTGGTTTCGGATTTTTTCCTTCCCATTCCACTTCAACGGGTTTTGCTGCCGCCAGTTTCGGACGGCCTTTTTTCCCAATGTTTTCCAGCCATTCAATTTTTCCCCAGATGGAATTGTAAACAATGTCATTCAAACCGTCACCGTTCCAGTCGACCACCGAGAGGGTGGTGTAGCCCCATTTGCGTTCGGCAGGTCCCTGGATCGATCCGTTTTCTCCCGCCAGGATCATAATGCTTTCTCCGCCGGCTTCCAGGTAAACAGGTTTTGCCCATTTGGGAAAATTGCTGTTACCTACATTTTCAATAAAACCAATGTGTCCGGCTGTATTTCCGCAAATTAGGTCTTCGTCGCCATCGTCGTCCCAATCTACGGAGTAGGGAGTAACCAGTGCGCCAAATTTCAAATACCGGGCTTCCTGCTGCAAATATTCAGGTGATTGGAAAATGATCCCGTCTTTGTTTTTCTTACCGGTATTTTTCATGAAAACCACGCGGCCGTCTTCAATCCCCACAATCAGGTCAACGTGGCCGTCATCGTCCCAGTCGGCAGATGAGGGAACAACCATTTCAAGGTCGAGGTGCAGCACTTCACCGTTAATTTTTATGAATGTACCTTTTGCGTATTCGGGAGCTCGCCGGGTCCCGATGTTTTCAATCCAGGTGAGGCGGTCCACAAATTCACTGATGATGATATCCAGGTCGCCATCGCCGTCAAAATCCTCAAAAACGGCACCCGAAATTCCAAAGTTATCAATCTCTTCACCACCGGCTTTTAATGCCACCGGCTGGCTGTAAACACCCGGCGACGTTTGTTCCACCCAGTAAATCCGTGCATGAAGCGGCCCGTTGGTCCATTCGCCTTTTTCGTTAAACGCGTTGTCCCAGCCGTATTCGCTCCAATCGTCGATGGCAATCGCGATGTCGAGGTCTCCGTCACCGTCGTAGTCCACTTGCCGCCACAAATTAAAACGCGCTTTTTTTAGCAATGGCTGGTAAAAATCTTTGGTAAACAAGGTGTCGGGCTCCGCAAAAAAGGAGGTAAAGAAATAGGGGTAGACAATCCCCGGTGTCATTACAATATATTCTCCGTTGACATAGGTAATTTGCAGGTTTCTCTGGCTTTCGGCCAGTTTTACCGGCGCTTTCATCACCGGGTTTTTCCCGCCACCGGCGTTTTCAAACAACCAAAGTCCGTTAAACGGTTTGTCGGGGCAGTTCACCAGCAAATCCAGGTCCCCGTCCTTGTCGTAGTCAACCGGAAAAGGCCAGGCCCAAAGTCCCACGCCCAGATCGGAATGCATTCCCGGCTGGTTGTACTGAATACGCACCAGATCGCCGGAGTTTGTATTCTGCGCCATGCCGGCATGGAAAAAGAGAACACTAAAAATCAGCACTAAATAACTACGTCGGGTTTGCATTTCTTTTGGTTTAAAAATTTCACTGCCGTCTGGCTTTTTTCTGAAAATCAGTTTTGATAAATATCCAATTCTCAATTTTGAATGCAAAATATCCAACAAAATCCGGAAAATTGAATATTGGGAATTTTACATTGGATATTCTGCCTAAAAAAATAAAAACTGATCCCGGTAGGAATACACATCTTAACGTTCATTTCTGTTAATGATTCCCCGGAATCATGATTGTTTTATTCCGCCGGCCAGTTGCCGTTTTTATACGGGCGCACCTTAATTTTAGCAGGATCTACTACCACGTGTTTCACCAGTTTCCGGTTCCAGGTGTAGGTGATGTGAATCATTCCGTCGCTGGTTTGAATAACGGCAGGGTAGGAGTACTCACCGTCTTTATCCGGATCGTTTTCAAGTAAAACGCCTGCTTCCCAGTGAATTCCGTCGTTTGAAACGGCCATGTTCAGAATGTTGCGGTCGCCCCATGATTCTCCGGGTGTAATGTGGTTGTAGATCAGCACAAAACGTCCGTCTTTCAGGGTTACTGCATCGATTCCTGAATTGGGGATGGGCATATCGATTGGCTCCAGCTCGGTCCAGGTTCTTCCGTTGTCTTCCGACCACGTAGTGATGATCTTTTTATTGCCGCTTCTGCACAGTGCCTGTAGTTTCCCTCCTGGATGAACCAATACGGCCGGTTGAATAACGCGGTATTTTTCGCCATCGTTTAGCGGCTTGGTGCGCTCCCAGGTTTTGCCACGGTCGGGAGTGATTTCCATGTGGATTTGCCAGCCATTGTCTTCAGTGCTCGACGGACAAAGCAGGTCGCCGTTTGCCAGCAGAATCGGTTTGTTTTTGATCGGACCCGCAATTTCTTCGGGTAGGCGAATGCTTTGCGACCAGGTTTTTCCTTCATCTTTTGAGGTAATGTATTCGCCCCACCATTCGCGCGGATTAGGGCCGTCTTTGTAAAAAAGAATGATTTCGTCGCCGTAATTGAACAATACCGGGTTCCAGGTAGGGTAACGCAACGTTTTGTGCTGAACGCCGGTGGCAACTTCCACCGGAACCGTCCATTTGCCGTTTTCAAAGCGGTTCACCCAAATGCCTACGTCGGGGTGTTTCTCGTGCGTGCCTCCAAACCAGGCAGCAATTAAACCATCTTTGGTTTGTTCAATGGTTGATGCGTGGCAACTCGGAAAGGGTACATCTTCCGGTTGATAAATGAATTCAGATTTTACTATCGCCTGGTTGCCGGTGTAGGGTTTTTGCGCCCCAAGAGAGCTTACCAGGAACATTGCTGAGATGAAAGTGATTAGTTTCATGAGTCGTATAGTTTATTTGATATTTATTTCTTTTTTGCCAGTTTCAGCGATAAAAATCCTACCAGGAAAATAGCCATGGTCCCAATTACAATGGTGAGATTGCTGTGGAAAGGACTTCTGAAAGCCAGCAGTTTTCCTTGGGTAAAGTAAAGTGGCGATAAGCTCATCCAGATAATAACCAGAACGCCAACAATTACACCGATGGCCGCGTCCATGTTTCTTACTTTTTTGGAGAGGAAAGCCAGCAGGAACAGGCCAAGCATACCTCCGCTGAAGATCGATGCGAGCGACCACCAGGCATCCAGCACACTTTCGACACCCACCAGCGAAAGCGAAATAAGAACGCCCAAAATTCCAAAAATAACGGAAGCCGAGTACAACACTTTCATGGATGATTTGTCGTCGGCATTTTTATTGAAATATTTCTGGTAGTAATCCGAAAGAACAATGGTGGCAGTGCTGTTGATACTGGTTGAAACGGTGCTCATTCCGGCAGCAAAAATGGAAGCGATCAACAAGCCCGTTAAACCCGTAGGCAAGCCGTTCACGATAAAATGCGGAAACACTTTGTCGCCATCGATGTTTGCCGGAAGCAGATCGGGGCGGGCCGTATAATACGAGAACAACGCCGTGCCGATGTAGAAAAAAACGATGGAAACCGGTACATAAAGCAAAGCGCCAAACAGTGCCGACGACTTGGCCTTTTTCTCGGTGCTGGTCGTCATGTATCGTTGTACAAAGTTTTGGTCGATTCCGTAGTTCTGGAGGTTGATAAACAAACCATAAATCAGCACCACCCAGAAAGTAGATTCCGAAAGACTGGCGCTTAAGCTTCCCAGGCTGAATTTGTGGTTGGCAGCTGCAATTTCAAAAATCTGCGAGGGGCCTTCAGGCATGGAGAAGGTTAAAACGGCTGCACAAATCAGCGCTCCCACCACCAGGATGATTCCCTGGATGGCGTCGGTCCAAATCACTGCCTGTATTCCTCCCATCATGGAATATACGGTAACAGCTATTCCGGTAACGATAATGATGGTTTTGATGTTCCACCCAAAAAGTGCATTTAGCGGAAGTGCCAGTAAAAGCAAAATGGCTCCGGTCCGCATCAGTTGGGTTAAAATGTAACAGATGGAAGCATAAATCCGGGCCCAGCTTCCGAAGCGGACTTCCAGGTAATTGTAGGCGGAAACACTTCCGAGGTTGCGATACAGCGGAACAAAAAACTTAGCCGCCAGAATGGCCGCCACCGGAATGGCAAAGCTGAAGACCAGTGCATTCCAGTCGCTCATGTAAGCTTTTCCGGGCAATGCCAGAAAGCTGATGCTGCTGACAAAGGTGGCAAAGATGGACATGCCCACTACCCAGGCGGGGAGTTTTCCTCCGCCGGT
Source organism: Maribellus luteus (assembly GCF_003576475.1). Classification (GTDB taxonomy): domain Bacteria; phylum Bacteroidota; class Bacteroidia; order Bacteroidales; family Prolixibacteraceae; genus Draconibacterium; species Draconibacterium luteum. The sequence continues at coordinate 23,222 of NZ_QWGR01000010.1, forward strand.
GGTAAACTGGCTCGATGTTTTGTTTCTCAGAAAAAAACTGGCGCCGAAAATGACGTTCCCTAAAGTGATGATTATAAAAACGATTAAGTCGGTTACAGGTAAGTTCATTGGATGTTGTTATACTATTGGTTTCTCGGTAACGCTGCCGGCTTTTATGTCGGCTGGTTACCGGGTTATCCTGTTTTTCAGGTGATGCTGTTTAACATACTTATTTCTTCATTCAGCTCTGGATACATTTCGGCCAACTCTTTTATGTTCACTTGCATTTGTTGCTTTTGTGCCTCTTCAAAACCACTGAAAGGCTGCGCCACGTAGCCGCTGCAAATTCCCAAAACCGAAAGTGCGCATTTTATACTTTCAATGTACCTCGAACTGTCTGCACTAATATTATATATTTTTTTCTCAATCTGAATGACAATGTCTCTTAATCTGGCCACTTTATTTAAATCTCCATCCAACGATGCCTTGTACATGTCAACAAACAACCGGGGGAAAATATTGGCACCGCCTGTAATTCCGCCGCTTCCTCCAAAGTTAACCGACTCGGGCAGGAATAGTTCGGTTCCACAAATAACCGCAAAATCGGTTTCGTTTTTAAACTCATCCAAAAGCGTGTAAAAATAAGCAAGGTCGCCCGAACTGTCTTTGATCCCGATCGCACCCAGTTCTTTGGCTTGTCGCACGGTTTCAACCGACATGTGCATTTTGGTACAGCTGGGCATGTTATACAATAAAAATGGCAAAGGAAGTTTAGGGCTGATATTCTTTAAAAAATCAACAAACTCGTTCTGAGAAATGGGGAGGTAGTAAGGAGAAGAGATCACCAGGGCATCGGCTCCCGCACTTTTTGAAACATGGGCCATTTCGAGTAAACCTGCGGCAGAAGTATCTGTAACTCCCACCATTACCGGAACTCTTTTGTTGATAAAGGCACAGGCTTTCTCCACAAACTCCCTGCGCAACGAATAGCTCAAACTGGTGGCTTCGCCCGTGGTACCCAGCAAAAATATGCCGTGCACACCGCCGCTGATAAGGTATTCGATTAAGCGTGCCAGCCCGCTTTCGTCCAGCTCTTCCTCGTTGATCAAAGGTGTAACGATCGGAGGAATTATTCCTTTTAATGATGAATTCATTTGAATTATATTGAATTTTTTAATCAGTTAAATCGATTAGCGTAAAAACTACACATACAAAGAAAGTTCATTTTGTTGCGTCACACTTCTTGTATATTGTTTGTTTTGCATTGAATTTTGACCTTAATTTGAACTTATTAATTAATATTTGTGTTTTAGGGTTAAAAAATATTCACGGTGGAATTTGTATACGAAAAAATCTTTGTTCCTCACAAGCACTCTTTTATTACGCGGCGACTAAAGATGGATCCGAACTCCGAAAAGATTCATTCCCATAATAACTTTGAGTTAAACCTGATCACTTCGGGATCGGGAAGAAGGATTGTCGGGAATAATATTTCGAGTTACACTCCGGGCGATCTGGTATTGCTGGGGCCAAACATTTCTCACTGTTGGGAAGTGCTGGAGACCAGTAATGATGAGGAGCCCGAATGCGTGGTTACCCATTTTTACGAAAACCTGATCAGTTCCGATTTTTTCAATATCCCGGAACTGGAGCAGGTGGTTGAGTTGCTGAAAGAGGCGCACAGCGGGATTCTTTTTAAAGGCCCTAAAATTGAGAAAGTAGCCTTGACGCTGAACCGCATGGTAGAATTGAAAGGTTTGGAGCGGTACATTAACCTGCTGAAGGTATTCAGTCTTTTACTAAAAGTGGAAGACCGTGAATACCTGGCCTTGCCTTCAGAACTGCCCAGTAATTATGATAAAGACCGCGATCAGATCGACAAAATCTACGAGTACGTTTTTCAGAATGTTCAGGAAGGCATCAATTTAAAGGAAGCTGCCAAGGTGGTTTACATGGAACCCAGTTCGTTTTGCCGTTACTTTAAAAAGAAAACCAGCCAGACATTTATGGAATATGTTAAAACCGTGCGAATTGGAATTGCCGCCAAACTACTGGCCGAAACCGATAAGCGGATAACCCAGATCTGTTACGAGTGCGGCTACAACAACCTCGCAAATTTTAACCACTACTTTAAAGTGATCATGGGGAAAACACCTTCAGACTACCGGAAGGATTTTCGCTAAGTTTTTCTTTCTGAGTGATTTTTATTCCTTTGAGGTTTTTGCCGTACGTTTTACGCACGGTTATTCACATTAAATCCTTTCAGGACTTTACGAAAGATTTGCCCTGTTTATGAATCCATACAAGCCAAATAAATTTAAGGATCGATCGATTTAACTAAGGTTTTTGATGATCAGTTGATGTTGAAATTTCCTGTTAAGCATTTATTTCCTGAAAGTCAATATTGCATTTGTATTAGCCAACAAATGTGTGGTATTGTTTGGCCATTGTGTGTTAATTTGGTATCATGCATTGGAACCTGGTTTCCGGAATGGAGATAAATCTTTTTGATTGTTCAGATTGACAGTTTATTGACAATTCCGGGAATCGTAATAGCAAAAGATACCATGCAAATACCAGTTGAAAAACGATTTCCCAAAGCCATCATTTTTGATATGGATGGTGTATTGGTGGACAGCGAGCCCTATCACATTGAAGTAGAAAAGCGAATGTTTCAGAAAGTTGGGGTAGATGTTTCCGACGAGGAACATGCCTCCTACATGGGGACTGCCACTGATGTTATGTGGCGTCAGATCATCGAAAAGCGGCAACTTTCGCACGATGAGGAGGAAATGACACGGCTTACCAATCAGGAAGGGATTCCTTTTTTCTCTGCCCTTGAGAAATTGGAGCCAATGCCGGGCCTGAGAAAATTGCTCGATTTCCTTGAAAACAAGAAAGTGCCAATGGCGGTGGCTTCTTCCTCCAATCCGGAAACCGTACAAATTATTATCGATAAGTTGGGTCTTCGAAAGTATTTCAGACACACCATCAGCAGCGGAAGCGTTGGCAAAAGCAAACCCGCACCCGATGTATTTCTGCATGCAGCAAAGTTGCTGGGGGTTGAGCCCGAAAACTGCCTGGTGATCGAGGATTCAAAAAACGGGATTAAAGCAGCGAAAAGTGCCGGGATGTTTTGTGTGGCTTATGGCGGAGCAAGCTCCGAAAGCCAGGACCAGGGCGAAGCGGACATTGTGGTGGATGATTTTGAAAAACTGACAAGACTATTGTTTGCGGAAGATTGAAATGCCAAAACAAACTTTAACAATCAGGTATAATTGATGGCAGATTGAGCGATTTTTTTGATCCTTTCAATCAGCAGGAAACACAAAATAATATTGATAAAGTATCACTAACAATGGCGAAAAAATTACTGAAAAAGTTGGCAGACGGAAAACGGGTTTACGGAACCTGTATCACTTCTACGGCTCCGTTATGGATAAAAGCGGTGCGCAGTGCCAGGCTCGATTTTGTGTTTCTTGATACCGAACATGTACCGCTGGAAAGGATGGAAGTGGCCGCGCTGTGTCAGCTTTATGGGGCAGCCGGAATAGCTCCTGTGGTGCGAATCCCTTCTCCCGATCCAATTCGGGCCTGCCAAATGCTGGATGCCGGGGCCGAAGGAATTCTGGCTCCTTATATTGAAAATGTGGAACAGGTTAGGGAAATGGTTGGCGCGATCAAATACCGGCCTTTGAAAGGGGAGCGACTGAAACAGCTGTTGAACAATTCCGGGTCGGTGGAACCTGAGTTGAAGGATTATCTGGCCAACTATAACCGCGGGAATATTTGTATGCTGAATATCGAAAGTGTTCCTGCTTTCGAAAAACTCGATGATTTGCTGGATGTGGAGGGAGTGGATGCGGTGTTTATCGGTCCGCACGATTTATCGCTGAGTTTGCGCATTCCGGAGCAATACGACCACCCAAAGTTTGAAGAAGTGGTGAAACTTATTGTTCATAAATGCCGGTCGAAAAACAAAGCGGTGGGCATTCATTTTTCCGATCATCCCGGGCGGCAAACAAAGTGGATAACCGAAGGCGTGAATTTCATTATTTACAGTTCTGACATTATGCTCTTGACACAGAAACTTAGCGACGATTTCAATATAATCCGTGAAAGTGCCGGGGATAAACCGGATGATGTCTCCGAAGCCTTTGTGGTGTAAACGCCGAACATAGATAACTAACCCAATGACTGACTAAATGGAAAAACGAACGCTCGAAAACTTTGAATGGATAAACAAACCGGAAAACTTTGTGGTTGACCGCAACCGTGTGCTGATTGAAACCCGGCCGGAAACCGATTTGTGGCAGCGTACTTATTATGGCTTTCAGAATGCGAATGCACCGGCTTTTGTTACTAGTTTGAACGGTGATTTCAGCTTTGAAGTGAAGGCCGAATTTGAAGAAACCGCTTTCCGGTACGACCAGTGTGGGGTGCTGCTTTTCATCGACAACGAGAACTGGGTAAAGGTGTCGGTGGAATACGAGAATGAAACTTTTGCACGACTGGGATCGGTGGTGACCAACCTGGGGTTTTCCGACTGGGCAACTACTGACATTCCCGCAGGCATCTCAGAGATGTGGTACCGGGTGAGTCGGCGCGGGCAGGATCTTTACATCGAAAATTCGGTGGATGGAACCGGATTCCGGCAAATGAGAATGCTGCACTTGCACAAAGCATCCGTAGAAATAAAAGTGGGGGTTTATGCATGCAGCCCGCTGAAGTCAAGCTTTAATGCAGTTTTTTCTGAATTTAAAAGCGGTCCTTGTTTGTGGCCCGAATACGAAACTCACAAATAAAAGCAATCATGTATCAACAGATTATTTTTTCCCCGGCAAGCAGTAAGCGCAGCCTTCTTTTTTCAGCATTTGCTTTATTGTCAACGTTGTTGCTAACCGTTGCATCGTGTCAGCAGAAAGCGGAAGTGCCGGCAGTGTCCGTGCCCGAAAACTATCAGGATGTGCCTTTTGTGCAGGAAACGCACGAGGCTTTTTACATCAGTGATAAGGAAGACGACAATGAGATACGAAGCATTGCAGTGGACCATAGTTCCAATGTTTGGGTGGCCACTGCAGCAGGTGTTTTCAGAAAAGATGAAAATACAAGAGACTGGGAGGAAGTAATTACCGGGGAAGATCGCGGCCCTGCTTATTCGGTGGTGGTGAATCCCAATGGCGATGTATTGCTGGGGACCTGGAACGGTTTGTATCGTTTTTCTGCCGGAACACTTGCAAAAGAAGAAGGTGTGAATCCTCCAGTTTCTGTGATCTGTGCCGACGGCGAAGAGAATTACGCATTGGGACCGCATGGAATCTGGCATTCAGTCAATCAAAAATGGGAATTACAACCCTATGCAATTGCCCGCTCGGTGCGCGATGCGATGGTTGATACCGATGGAAACCTGTGGGTGGGAACCGATGCCGGACTTTATAAATGCAAAGAGGGAAAAACAGAGTTGTTTCAAAATACGGATGAACTGATCAGCTGCTATGTAAAGGCGGTTTCGTTTGGGCCGGAGAATAAATTGTGGGCAGGTGTTATGGGCGGCGTTTCCATTCGCGAAAACAATCTGCTTGTAAAAAATCTCCAGCCAGCTAACGGCATCCCGTCCATTTTTGTGAACAGTATAGAGCAGGCGCCCGGCGGAGTGATGTGGGTAGGAACCGACGTGGGGGTGGTTCGTTTTTCGCCCGATGGTTCGCATTCGCTTCGTTTTAGCAAGCGATGGCTGACCCATGATAAGGTTACAGATATCGCTTTTGATGGAAACGGGAATGCCTGGATTGCCACGGCAAACGGTGTAAGCCTGATCAAAAAAATAGAGATGACACTGGCGGAAAAAGAGCGGAATTTCTACACTCAAATGATGCGGAAACACATGCGCGAGCCCTGGATTTGTGCGCCGCTTCGTTTGGAGGTTCCCGGAGATACTTCTACATGGAGACATTCCGACGATGACAACGATGGAGAATACACCGGAGGCTACCTGGCGATGGAAAGTTTCAGGTATGCAGCCACCGGCGATCCGGATGCGAAAATGAAAGCACGCAAAGCTTTTGACTTCCTGGTGAAGCTTCAAACCATTACCGGAACCGATGGCTTTTTTGCACGCACGATTGTCCCGGTCGACTGGCAGCAGGTGCACGATCCCAACCGAACTTATACCGAGCGCCAGATTGCCGATGCACAGGTTGCGGACCCGCGTTACAAACCCGTGGAAGAGCGCTGGCGAAAATCAGCCGACGGCAAGTGGCTTTGGAAAGGCGACACCAGCAGCGACGAAATGGACGGACATATGATGGCCTATTTCTACTTTTATGAATTGGCAGCCGACGATGAAGAAAAGCAACTGGTGCGCAATCATGTCAGCAAAATCATGGATTACCTGGTAAAACACAACTACAATTTTATCGATATTGACGGAAAGCACACGCGTTGGGCCGTTTGGTCGCCCGAACAACTAAACCGCGATCCCGACTGGTCGTCGGAACGCAGTCTGAATTCTTTTGAACTGCTGGCGTATTTGAAATTTGCGGCACACATCACCGGTAATGAAAAATACGAAACCGAATACCGGCGATTGATCAATGAAGAAGGTTATTTGGACAATGCTTCCCGTTTGAATCGTAAAAATCCGGCCTGGCAGATTTATTTCGACCTGACCATGGAAGGCTATCTTTTTCCGATGCTGATCAAGTATGAAACCGATCCGGAATTGAAATCTTTTTATGAAAATTTAATGGATGAATGGATGGAAAAACAAACGGAAGGAGAGAACTTGTACAATAATTTGGTGTACACTTTTGTGACCGGGAAAAAAACAAACGTGCAGCAAACCATCGATTTCCTAAAAGACGCGCCGCTTGATTTGGTGGATTGGCACATCGATCATACACTTCGGGAAGATGTGCAGGTAGTAAGAAAACCGATTTTGGAAGAGGTGCAGATCAGTGAGCTGCCGCCGGCCAGTATCCGCGCTACGGTTCGCTGGGATAAAAATCCGTGGGCTGCTGTTCAGGGAAATCCGGCACAGGTACGTGAGCCTGTATTTTGGCTATGGCCGTATTGGGAAGCCCGTTACCTGGGAATAATTGAAGATTAGAAGAACTAAAATAAACCAACTGATGAATAGAAAAACGTACAAAACACTGGTTCTGCTGGCCGCTTTTTGGCTGGCTTTTGCAAGCGGAATGAAAGCCCAGGAGAATATGTTGTGCCAGGGGCGGCACTGGACCGAAGACGAGGCCAACCTGAAAATGAAAGAATTTGCCCAATCATGGAACGACCGCGAATCGTGGGAAAAGCGGGCAACTGTGGTTCGGGAAGGGATCATTGAAGGAATGAAGCTGAATCAAATGCCGGAGCGCTCTTCAAAACTGAACGTTACCATTTCAAACGCGCGAAAAATGGATGGTTATGTGGTGGAAAATTTCATCATGGAGAGTTTTCCGGGTTTTTACATCACCGGGAATTTGTACCGTCCACATGAATTGAAAAGTAAGAATCCGGCCATTTTGTGTCCGCACGGGCATCTGAAAGACAAGCGTTTGAAGGCTGATGTTCAGATTCGGTCGGCAGCGTTTGCCCGCATGGGAGCCATTGTGGTGGCATACGACATGGTGGGTTTTGCCGATTCGAAACAAGTAACCCACGACATTCCGATTGCGCTGGTTCTGCAAACTTACAACAGTCAGCGGGTATTGGATTACCTGCTTTCGAGAGGCGATGTGGATCCGGAGAGAATTGGCGTTACCGGAGGCTCGGGTGGAGGAACACAGACTTTTATGCTCGCGGCCATCGATGATCGAATAAAAGTTTCGGCTCCGGTAGTGCAGGTTTCGGCTCATTTTTTTGGCGGCTGTGTGTGCGAAAGCGGAATGCCGGTTCACAAAAGCGATCATCACCAAACCAATAATGTGGAAATTGCTGCCCTTTGTGCGCCACGTCCGATGTTGATCGTTTCCAACGGAGGAGACTGGACCAGCAACACCCCGCTGATTGAATATCCTTACATACAAAAAGTGTATGCTTTGTACAACGCCGAACACAAGGCGGAGAATGTGCATCTTCCGTTGGAAAAGCACGATTACGGACCGTCGAAGCGATTTGCCGTTTACAACTTTTTTGCCCATCATCTGGGGCTCGATAAAAACAAGCTTCCCTATAATTATGGTTACGACGAAAGTTTTGTCACCGTTTTGGAACCGGACGAGTTGCGGGTGTTCAATAAAAAAAATCAGCTGCCGGCTAATGCTTTGCAAGGGAACAAGGCTGTGATGAAGTATCTGAACCTGAAATAAAATAAGCCGATGAGGAAACTGAGAACATTCTTTTGGACCAGTATTGTAGTCTTGGCATTTGCGTCGTGCGCGCCAAAGCAGGCAGATGTGGTGACATTCGGAATTTGTACCGATGTTCACCTGCCTACCATGCACGATTCGGAATACCGCATCCGAACTTTCATCGACAGTATGAAAGCTACTCAGCCTGATTTCATTATTGAACTGGGCGACTTTATAATTCCGAAAGAGCAGTACGCCGGGTATTTCGATACCTGGAATTCATTTGAAGGCGAAAAGTACCATGTAATCGGGAATCACGAAATGGACGGTGGTACCAGCCGCGAAGCTGCACTGGCTTACCGGAACATGAAAAGCAGCTATTATTCGTTTGAAAAGAACGGTTTTCATTTTATCGTACTCGATGGCAACGACAAGAAAAATCCGGACGTAAAAGGTTATCAGCAGTTTATTGGCCCCGAGCAGGTTGCCTGGCTGAAAAACGATCTGGAAAACACAAAGTTTCCGGTTATAGTTTTCTCGCATCAGGGATTGATTCTTTATCCCGGGGCAGACGAGAATTACGGTGTGGAAAACTACCGTGAAATACAGACCATCCTCGAAAAACACAACGCCGACCATCCGAAGCAAAAAGTGATTGCTTGTTTTAACGGGCATACGCATTGGGACGTAGCCGACCAGGTAAACGGAATCTATTACATCACGCTTACCTCAATGGCTTATCACTGGTTGGGCGATGATTATGTGCACGTTCGGTACAGCGATGAGGTGGACAAAAACTTCAAATGGATAAAATACACCGCTCCGTTTAAAGAACCGCTTTGGGCCGTGGTTGAGATCTCGTCAGAAGGATACATAAAGATTAAAGGACGGGAGTCGGAGTGGGTAGGTCCTTCGCCCTGGGAACTGGGTTATCCCGAACAATTCAAACAATACATGCGGCCGGCTATTTCTGACCGCTATCTTAAATTCTAATCTTAAAAACAGGCTATGTTCACCAAAAAGCTTTTGACTATTTTTCTTTTTATTCTGCTTGTACAATTTGCCTTTTCACAGGCAAAAAACTTAAACGTTGAAGAAGCTGATTTCACTTTTGCATTTCTGACCGATATTCACTTAAAACCCGAAATGGGCGCTCCGCAAGGTTTTCAAATGGCCATTGACAAGGTAAATGAACTCAATCCTGATTTTGTGCTTACGGGCGGCGACCTGGTTTTTGATGCCATGCGCGGAAATAAAGGCAGGTCTGACACCCTTTTTTCGCTGTATAAAGAAATGAGTGCGGGTTTTAATATGCAGGTGTACAATTGTCTGGGCAACCACGATCTTTTTGCAATTTATGCTGAAAGCCCCGAAAGCAGCGATCATCCCGATTACAAATACGGGATGTTTGAGCGATATTTTGGAAAAACGTATTACTCTTTCGATCATAAAAACTGGCATTTTATTGTACTGAATTCGCTGGGCGTGACAGAAAATAAACGCTACACCGGAGTTTTCAGCGAGGAAGAGTTGGCGTGGCTAAAAACGGACATCTCAAAACTTGATACTTTAACACCCATTGTAATTGTAACACATATTCCGATGATCACCACCCGGTCGCAGGTTACCGGCTCGGAAGGAAAAGGAAATGTGAGCAATGCTGCGGAAGTATTTAAAATGCTGGAATCTTACAACCTGAAACTGGTTTTACAGGGGCATATTCACTGGAAAGAGTACGGTTACGTAAACGACCGTTTTCATTACATTACCGGCGGCTCCATTGCCGGAAACGGCTGGAAAGGAAGACGCCACAATACAAAAGAAGGTTTTGTGCTGGTAAAAGTTAAAGGCGATGGGTTTTCGTGGGAATATGTCGATCACGGCTGGGAGGCCGAAAGATTAAAAAAAGCAGAGTCACTTCCTGAAGCAAAGTAAACAGAGTCGCGAAGGAGCCCGGTTGAGGGTTGGGGAAAGAGTCTTCATCTCCACAGATGAAAATATTTTTTTACTTTTATCCGTCACTCTTTTGCAGAACGTATTTCATGGGATTAGCATTTGTACCAATCAATTTTCTGAATAACAGGTTTACGCTGCTTGACCAAAAGTCAGATCGCTATCTGCTGATTCTGATTTGCCTGGTTTTTAGTGTGCTGTACATCAATGTGTTTGTCCCGTTTAATATCAACCGCTGGTTTTCCGACTCGGGTTTTATTCAGTTTCTCCGGCTTTCCAGCTACGGGCTGATTGTTTCGCTGGTGCTTTTGTTTACCCAGTTTCCTTTGCGAAAGCTTTTTAAGGCCAGTTCGTTCACTATAAAAAGTTATTCGCTTTGGCTGCTGATTGAAGTTTTGCTGATCAGCCTGGTGTATATTTTTCTTTACGGAAACCCGCTGGGAAACTTTTTCAATGACTTTGTTTTTTCATTGAAATACACCCTGTTGGGCATTCTTCTTCCGTATTCATTCTCGCTGTTGATTATTTTTTACAAGAACCAGCGGGCCGAAATTCGCTCGTTAAAAGAGGAGATAAACAAGCCGGGAATAAAGGAAATGCTGGTTTTTAAGGATGAATACGATCGCATAAAATTCTCGGTGCGCACGCCCGATGTGCTGTTTCTGGAGGCGACCGATAATTACATTTCGGTGCATTATTACGCGGAAGGAAAGGTACAACGGCAACTGTTGCGCAATTCGCTGAAACGTGTGGAAGAAATGCTGGCCAAAAACAAAGTGGTTCGCTGCCATCGTTCTTTTATCGTAAACTGGAACCAAATTGAGATGGTTCAGCTGAAAGGGAAAAAACTGCAAATCAAACTGCGGCATTGCGACAAAATAATCCCTGTTTCCGAAAAATATTCACCCCTGTTTTTGGAGTTTTTATCCCAGCAGGAATCTGTTTAACCCCAAATAAGCTACTTAAACCCTATTTTTTTGAAATTAAATTTGGTGCATTCATTTTTGTTCAGGTTAAATTTTAAAATCAAAGAAAATGAAAAAGTTACTGGTATTTATTTTTATGATCGCCCTGCTTCCAATGACAGGAAACAGCGCCGAACTTACTTCCGAAAAACAGCTGGTTGGCGAATGGAACTTTAATGTGCCGTCGGCTCCTTATGGTTACGAAAAAGGCACTTTGACCATTGCAGAAAAGGAAAAGAAACTTACCGGAGAAGTTAAGTTTGCCGATGGGTACAAAATTCAGCTGAAAGATGTAAGCTTTGCCGATGGTGTTTTTAAATGCGGGTTGTATGTTGATTACGAATATGTAAACCTGAAGGCAAAAATCCAGGATCAGAAAATGACCGGAACAGTAACGTCGTCTGAAGGGAGCATGGAATTGTCGGCCACCAGAGTAAAAGCAAAAGAGTAAGCCGGGTTAATATCCTGATTTGCTTAATGAAAATGAGAAATGCGCTTAGCAGTTCTAAACTGCTTAGCGCATTTTGGCTGCTTTGGTATCTTGCATTCGGTGAATTTATTGCAAAGTTCTGTCATTGGCAGAACCAGTTTTTATCTACAGAATAATTACCCCTTCAATTTTATCCGCTTTTTCTACGATTTCGATGATCTGATCGGCATTTTGCATTTCGGCAACGCAGGTAATTGAAACGTGTTTCAGGTCGGAAGTATGTTTAAACGCCAGTTCGCCATGAGGCGGTAAAAGTACTTTGATCTGTTCCACCTTGCCATTACTGTTCGGTGTTATAAACTTAAACATGTATTTAAGCGGCCAGGTCTCTGTTTCCATCAGCCTGTATCGTAATGTTTTGAATTTATCTGTTTTCATGAAAGACTCTTTCTGCCAAAACTAACAGAAAAAACGTTCCATTTGTTTGGGACGGGTTGGTTCGATGTTTTAAAACGGGCATCTGAACGAACTTAATCGCAATTATTTCTTTGAAAGAACTGATTTTTTGGGGTGTTATGGTTAGGGATCAGTGCAATAGGTGTTGAGAAGGCTTGCCCGGGTGAAAAGGCGGATTATTAATGTTTCTCCTACGGTGAGTATTCGTTAGTGAAATGTGCAAAAAGTTATTACTTTCGGGCTGATCGAACCGAAACAAACTTGAACAAAGGCAGTCAAAATACCGAGAAAAACCTGATTTACGGACTTAACAGAGGGGATCATGATTCTTTCAGGGCCTTGTTCGATTTGTACAGCAAACCCCTGTTTCAGTTCTCCTTAAACTACCTGAAATCGAAAGATGCAGCGGAGGATGTTGTGCAGGAAGTGTTTTCCAAAGTGTGGAGTAAAAAGACGGAAATAAAGTCAGACACTTCCTTTAAATCGTACCTGTTTACGATTGCGTTAAATGCCATCCGCAAACAATTCAATAAGCTTTCAAAATTAAACGAAGCCCGGCACGAAATTCTGTTCTCTTTATCAAGCAACAAACCCGTTTTTGATGATAAAGACGATTATCAGGCCTTACTAAATAAGCTTGAAGAGCTCATAGATCTTATGCCCGAAAAGCGTAAGCAGGTTTTTGTGATGAAGAAACTACAGGAAAAGTCGCTGAACGAAATTGCCAGTGAACTCGACATTTCTTCCAAAACGGTGGAATACCATATCACAGAGGCCATGAAATTTCTTAAGTCGGAGTTTGAGAAACTTAAAGCGGGAGGCTTGATTTTTTTTCATCTTTTTGTCAAAAGAAATAAAACTTTTAAATAAGCCTTTTATTTGATCTCTTCCTTTTTTTACTCGTTTTATAATCAGTGGTTTTGCGTCGTTTTTGCCGGCCCCGGTTAAGGGCGAGGTTTAAGTCCGACAGGTTAAAATCTGTTTTTTCTGAAATTTTTTTCTTTTTGAACTAGGGATATCTGGCTTCCCGGGATATATAATGTACAAGCAAGGTAAGTTTAATTGAATAGTTAGCTTTAGTTAGATTAAAGAGGGAGGAGAACAAGTTTGCTCCTCCTCTTTGAAGAGAAATGAAGATGAACATAGATATAAATACACTTATAAATTTTTCAAACGGAAAATACTCCTACAACGATTATACGAAAATCAGGGAGTGGTTTGAAGATATTCGCCACAGGGAAGACATGGCAGGGCATTTGTCCGCTCAGTGGGACGAAATTACTGAGCAGCAAAAAGGAGCGGATGAGTCATTGAATCATATTTTCGAGAGAATCCAATACAACATTTTGCTGGAAGAAAAGAAACAGAAGAAAAAAATAAGCCTTTGGCATTTTTACCGCCAGGTGGCTGCAATTCTTCTTGTTCCTCTTTTGGCATTTTCTGCGTGGTATTACTCTGTAAACATCCGGGATGGAGCAAGAGAGCCATTGCCCGAAGCAGTGGCACAAGCTTGGGTAAGTATAAATGCGCCCGAAGGTGCCCGTGTTGAATTTATGCTTCCTGACAGTTCGAGAGGCTGGCTGAACAGCGGTTCGAAACTAAGATACCCAAGCCAGTTTGGCGGGCAGCGACAAGTAGAACTGACGGGTGAAGCGTGGTTCGATGTAAAACATCAGAATAATTCTGAATTTGTTGTGAGTGTTCCCGATATGGATATAAAGGTGCTGGGAACACAGTTTAATGTTTCGGCCTATACCAACGATGTTTTTACGGATGTATCCCTGGAAGAAGGGAAAATAGAGATTAACGGGAAAGGAGCCGTATTTAACCAGGTACTGGCTCCCAACGAGAAAATACTATTTAACCGCAACTCCCGCACTGTTTCATTGTCGGAGGTAGATGCGTCCCGTTATTCGGCATGGAAAGACGGTTACCTGGTGATTGACAATGAGCCACTGGGACAGGTTGTTAGCCGCCTGGAAAGATGGTACAATGTGGACATTGAAATACAGGATGAAGTTTTGAAAAGTTACAGGTTTAAAGCCACTTTTAAAGACGAGCTCCTGGAAGAGGTATTGAAATTAATGGCCAAAACAACGCCTATTAGATATACGATTGAGCAAAGGTCAGCGGATGCTGGCGGGGTGTTTAAACAGAAAAAAGTAACGATGAGACTAAAAAGATAAAAACTGCAAACAGGAAAGTGGTTCCAGCACTTTCCTGTATGATTTGCAGAGCGAGAATCAATAAAGCTTTTATTCACTCTAACATGGTAAAACTATGAAAAAAAAACGAGACCGAATGGCCTCGATGAGTTTCCTCTTTAAAGAAACTCAGGCTATTAAAAAACTACTACTTATGACTAAACTAACAGTTCTGTTTGTCTTCCTTGGCTTTGCACAGGTATTGGCTGTTGAATCGTATGCACAAATGACACGCTTGTCAATGAAAGTAAACGATCAGTCGATAGAAGAAGTGCTGGAAGAAATTGAAGATGCTACTGAATTTTTCTTTTTGTACAACAAAGACTTAATTGATGTTGATCAGAAAGTGAGTGTTGATGCCCGAAATGAGACCATTAAAGCCATTCTTGATGGTATTTTTGAGGGGAAAGACATTGCTTATACAGTGTACGACAGGCAAATTGTTCTTTCCAATGTCGAAATAATCAACGAAATGGTGGCACAGCAGAAGTCGGTTTCCGGAAAGGTTGCTGATTCCGATGGTTTGCCATTGCCCGGAGTAACGGTTGTTGTAAAGGGTACCTCAAACGGTACAGTTACCAATGCCGACGGAGAATATACACTAAACAATATACCTGCCGACGCGGTACTTCAATTCTCTTTTGTCGGAATGAGAGCACATGAGATTGAAGTCGGAAGTCAAACTGCGATTAATGTGGTGATGCAGTTGGACGCTATCGGATTGGAGGAAGTTGTGGCCATTGGCTATGGCACACAGAAAAAAGTAAACGTAACAGGTTCGGTGGATGTTGTAGCCGGAGAAAAGCTTGCAAACCGTCCTGCTTCCAACGTTTCTCTTTTGTTACAGGGAGCCTCGCCCAACTTAAATATCTCGCTAAGTAACATGGGCGGAGAGCCCGGAGCCAGTCAGAAATGGCAAATCCGGGGTGTCGGTTCCATTTCAGGGAATTCCTCTCCTTTGGTTTTGGTAGATGGAGTGGAGATGGATATTAACCTGCTGGACCCGGAATCAATTGAGAGTATTTCGATTTTGAAAGATGCTTCTGCCTCTGCTGTTTACGGTTCAAGGGCTGCTTTTGGGGTGGTTTTGGTTACAACCAAAAAAGGAAAGAAAGACCAACCCGTACAGATACAATACAGCAATAACCTCTCTTTTGCTGTTCCTATTTATATTCCCAATATGGAAGATTCTTACACCTATGCAATTGCTTTTAACCAGGCGATGGCAAATTCAGGATTATCTCCCAAATTTCCTGAGGAACAAGTTCAAAGAATCAAAGGATACATTGACGGCACTTATCCATATCCCTATGATCCGGAAAACCCACCCACTTATATTTGGGCAGGAAGACATGTTGGAAATGCAAATGTAAACTGGACGCAGGAATTTTATAAAAAATACGCGTTTCAACAGAAACACAATCTAAACCTTAGCGGTAGCAGTGAAAAAACGCAGTATTTCTTTACTGCCGGATTTTATGATCAACCCGGATTATACAGTTGGGGAGATGACGGTTACAAACGATATAATATCCTGGCCAATTTATCCTCCAATGTTACCGATTGGGCACGCTTTGATTTCAGTACAAAATATGCCCGTTCCAATACGGATAGCCCAATAGGAATGGTCGGATTACCAAGAACATATACGTGGTCTCAAATCATTGATTTCTGGCCAACCATGCCTATGTACAATATTGACGGTTCGATAAACAACCCGATTGTACGCGTACTTCAGGATGGCGGCCGGATTTTAACGGAAAGAAACGATTTGTGGATTAACCTTGGGACTGAGATAGAGCCTGTAAAAGGCTGGAAGACAAACGTTCGTTACAATTATAACTATAAAGCAGGCTCTGAATCGCAAAATCCCAAGCCTGTGCCGGTTTCAGTTCCTAACGGAAGCTGGGGGAATATTGGAGAGTCGACTACAGGGGTAATTTCAAGTTTAAATCAAACAAAATATTCACTGTTTAGTGCCCATACTTCCTATGAAAGAACAATCGGACGGCACTATTTGAAAGGGTTGATTGGATACGAACAGGATAAAAGCAATTACAGATGGTTGTATGGTTCAAAAATGGACTTAATTACTCAGGAGGTAGTTGCTATAAGGGCAGCCTTAGGTACAACCACTCTTGATGACAGGATTAGCCACTGGGCCACAAAAGGTATCTTTGGAAGGTTGAATTATAACTTTGATGAGAAATACCTGTTTGAATTCAGTGCCCGCTATGATGGATCTTCCAGGTTTTCGTCTGGTTCGCGCTGGGGCTTTTTTCCCTCTTTCTCTGCAGGCTACAACATTGCAAGAGAAAATTTCTGGGAACCCATTAAGAACCATGTAAATACTTTGAAGATCAGGGCTTCTTACGGGTCGCTAGGCAATCAGAATGTAGCTAACTACCTGTATCTAGCCACTATACCAGTCGCACTAAGGCAGGATTATATTATAAATAATGAACTCCCGTTGTATGCCACTAGTCCCAAAATAATAAGTGATGATCTGACCTGGGAAACCGTAACAACATTTGATGTTGGATTTGATGCAGAGTTTCTTAATCATCGTTTGAGTTTTATTTTCGACTGGTACGACCGTGTTACTTCTGATATGATTGGGCCTTCCATGCAGCTTCCATCAGTTTTGGGAACGAGTGCGCCTAGCAGCAATAACGCCAAGTTATCTACCAAAGGGTTTGAACTTTCTATTGGATGGAAAGACAGAGTGTCGTCTGACTTTTCTTATGAGGTACAAGTCGGCCTTGGCGATAACAAAACAATTATCAAAGAGTACCTGAACGAATCCGGAAACATTTATTCCTGGTACCCGGGCAGGGTGTATGGGGATCAGTGGGGATTAACCACCGACGGTATAATTCAAACTCCCGATGAGGAAATGTGGGATCAGACCTACTATTATTCTAAATGGGGCCCCGGCGATATCAAGTACAAAGATTTGAATGACGATAAAGAAATTAATCCAGGCACAATGACACTGGATGACCATGGCGACCTTTCAATAATTGCCAATACAACCCCCCGCTATACATACAATATTTCAGTAGGAGCAAACTGGAAAAATTTCGATTTCAAAATGTTTTGGCAAGGGATTGGAAAGCGCGATTTGTTGCCGGGAAGAAATTCCGAGTATTTCTGGGGACTTAATAACAGTCCCAATAACTCGTCTCTTTTTAAAGAAGGTAATATGTTAGATTATTGGCGACCAGCTGATGAAACAAATATTTTAGGCCCCAATACTGATGCTTATTTTCCAAAACCTTATTTCTCGGCACAAAGAGATAAAAACACGCAGTACCAAACTCGATATGTATTAAATGCTGCTTACCTAAGGCTAAAAAACCTGCAAATAGGTTACAACATTCCTCAAAGTGTATTGGATAAAATTTTTATTCAGAGGGCCAGAATTTACGTTTCAGGAGAGAACTTGTTAACCTTTACGCCGCTGCCTAAGCTTTTTGAACCGGAAACTGCAGTATCGTCAAATCCAAATGATGGCGGGGTTGACCTTGGTGAAATTTATCCGATTACACAGATGTTTTCATTCGGTGTTAGCTTAACTTTTTAATAACTGAACAAAATTAATGATTATGAACTATTTAAAATTATTGATAGGGTTTATCGGATTAAGCGCATTTTTATGGTCATGTGATAATGACGATTTTCTGGAGAGATATCCTTTGGACCAGGTAACTGATGCAGTCTTTTTTAAGCATTCCAGTGACATGGAGATCTATATGAATCAGTTTTACAACAGAGGAATTTTTCCTCTTAAATATTATTCCAGAGGCGATGTTGGTAGTGATATTCATATGACAGGTCGTTCTATTGACAGCCGTTTGGAAGGTACCTTAACAATAAATGCAGGTCCGGGTCTGGCCTACGGAAGTATCAGGGGAGTCAACTATTTTTTCGATAATTATAAAAAATGTGAAGACGAGTTTGAAACGTATAAACAGTACATGGGTGAGGCTTACTTTTTTCGGGCCTATTTATATTTTGGGTTATTGAAAAACTTTGGAGATGTTCAGTGGATATCCACAGTACTCGAAACAAGTTCTCCTGAACTTTTTGAAGCGAGAGATCCCCGAAATTATGTTGCTGACAAAATTATTGCCGACCTGGATTCTGCTGCTTTGTATTTAAGCAACGAGAAAACAAATGGGCATTCGCGTCTCAATAAATGGACTGCTCTTTTATTGCAAAGCAGGGTCGCCTTGTATGAAGGTACCTGGGAAAAATACCATGCAAACGATCCGTTTGGAGTAGATAATCCGCAACCTGAGAAATATTTCAATAAAGTGGTGGAAGCCACCGAAAAGATTATGAACTCGGGATTGTATGATATTTATTCCACAGGTTCCCCGGAAACCGACTATGTTGACTTATTTGGATTAAGAGACTACAGCAACAACAGTGAAGTGATGTTCTGGAGTAAGATGAATATTGATTTAGGGGTTCATTCTCATCGAACACTTGATTATTTAAGTTGGCCAAGGGCAATGGGACTGACAAAGTCACTGGCTGATTCGTATTTATGTGTTGATGGACAGCCTATTGCTGTTAGCCCACTTTTCCAAGGGTACGCAACTATTGCAACTGAAGCAACGAACCGGGATCCCAGGTTTTATCAAACCATTTTTACGCCCGATGCTCCCTGGCTAATTAAGGATGGCAATACAACAAACTGGGTTTACATTTACAATAAGCTTTTTACCAACGAGGATCTCACGGCACCTACTGGTTACCAGCGCCGAAAGGATTACAATCCGAATGCGGTATACCACGACATGAATTTTGAGGAAACACCATCCATTCAGTTTCGTTATGCCGAGGTACTTCTCAACTTTGTAGAGGCTAAGGCAGAGTTAGGATCATTGATTCAGAATGATATCGACCGATCGGTGAAAAAACTCAGAGACCGGGTAGGAATGCCTAACCTGCAGATAAATAGTATTGTTCCTGATCCTAATTGGGAATTTCCGGACTTGTCTCCGGTTATTAACGAAATCAGAAGAGAACGTAAGATCGAGCTGGTGTTGGAAGAGTTCCGGTTTGACGATATTGCCAGATGGGCTGCTGCCGATGAATTACTCGTAGGGAAAAGACCCAAAGGAGCGAAATCTGACCAATTTTCGATAACACCTCCTTATTCGGATGATGAGAATGGTTTTATTGATCCATTTGGAACTGCTCTTCCTAACGGATATGGCTTTAATATCAACCGCGACTATTTGTACCCGATAAAAGAAACAGAACTTGTTTTAAATCCGAACCTGGGGCAAAACCCCGGATGGGATGATTAACAGGTTAATTTAGACCTTTCATAGGTAATAAAAAATTTCAATAGCCTGTTGTTACGAATCGTTTCGACGGGTTATTGAAATTTCAAAAGGCAATTTGGAAAATAATGAAAGAAAGAACTCCCATCAACTAAACAGTGAGTTATATACTATTATGAGATTTTTTAGAAATAGAATTTTAGCCTGGAAATTTGGAAAATACTACAGTACAATGGCTGTATTATTGGGTTTATTAATGGTTACAGGGTGTACTTCTAAGGAAACTGCAAAATTGAAGTTCTCGTTTCATTTAAATAAAAAAGAGGAATTTATAGCCTCCAATCAAATTGCAATTTGGTTGCAAAATTCGGAGGGAAATTACGTCGAAACATTTTTTGTTTGTGATTACCTCTCGTATGGTGGATACACAATTCCCGATGTTTGCCCCAATTGGGTCAGTAAGTCTGACTGGCAAAAACAATCGGGCGAAGTGGTTGACGCCGTTTCGCAGGCAACGCCTGACGTTGGCGAAGTAGTGCTTGAATTTGATTTTCCGGGAGATGAGTTAGCGCCCGGAAAGTACAAATATTGTATTGAAGTGCATGTGGCCGAAAACTACAATGAACTGTATGCCGGCGACATTGAGATTGAAGAAAGCGGCGAACCCGGTATTAGCGAGGTGGCCGTAACTTACCAACCTGGGAAATATGAAAAAGGAAGTGGACTCTTGTCGAATGTGAAAGTGCAATTTGAAAAGTAACCTGTAAATAGCATATGTTATGAAAAAAATATCTCGTCGAAAATTTATTGAACATTCCGTTCTGGGAACAGCTGCGATATCTGCCAGCGGATTTTTAGCATCATGTTCTGACTCTGGGAATAGTAACCAGGTTCCCCGCAGGGTTTTGGGTAAAACCGGCCTCGAGGTTTCGATTCTGTCTTTTGGCGGAGGCTCGCAGTTTTGTAAAAACCAGGGTGGCGAATGGGAAAAAATTATGGAAGAAGCAATTCAAAGTGGTGTAAATCTTTTTGATACAGCTCCCAGTTACAGCATCTACAAAGGAGATCAGGCCTTGGGAAGTGATGAGCGTTTTGGGCAAATTCTTCCTCCTTACCGGGATAAAGTAACGATTGCCACAAAGTTGGAAACCAGAAACCCCGATGAGGTGAAAAAAGAAATAGAGGGAAGCCTGTCCCGAATGAAGACAGACTATATCGATATTTTGTTAATACATGCCATTAAAGATTCAGATTCTGTATCCGAGATTGAAAAAGGTGTGTATCGGGAGATGCAGAAATTGAAAGAAGAAGGAGTGATCCGCTTTATCGGTTTCTCCAGCATGGACAGTGCTCAACGCTCCAAAGATTTGCTTGATAACCTGGATATGGATGTCGCTCTTTTGGCAATGAATGCCACACGCTACGGCGATTTTGCAGAGCTGGCATTACCCGCGGCAATCAAACAAAATACCGGTGTAATTTCCATGAAAGTGATGCGAAACATTGTTGGCAAAGATGCCACACCCCGCGAATTGCTTGAATATGCCTGGGGACAGGATGGCGTTAGCAGTACTTTAATTGCGCATTACGGAATAGAACCGCTGAGGGAAAATATTCAACTGGCAAAAGAATACCCCGGGAAGTTTATGGCAAGTGTCGACCGGCGCGAGTTGGAATACAGAATGGCGAAATATGCAGGTCCACATGCTTTGTGCTGGGCTCAACCGGGATATACTGACGGAGAATACATTGCTTGATTAACACATGAAACGACCATGACAAAATTTAGCCGCATATGCCTATAACTATCCGGTAGCAGACGGCCATGGGACTTCGATGTTATTCCATTGAGAACTAGTAAATTTAATCAGACGAAAAAAGTATGAAAAATAGAAACGTAGCATTTATTTTGATTTTGTTGCTGTCGGGCATTCTGTCTTCCGGAATTGTGCAGGCAAAAGAAAATGTAAAAATAGCCGTGATAGGGAGTATCCCCCCTCATTTTCCGGGAACCAATAATCCGCAGGAAATAGTGGATAAAGTGATTCAATTTTGGGAAAAGGAGTTCCAAAAAGTTTTGATACAAAAGCCCGACTTGATTGTTTTGCCCGAAGCCTGTGATCGTCCGAGGGGATTGTCGCCCGTTGAACAACTTGAATATTTCAGGCAACGGAAAAACCAGGTGCTTGATTTCTTTGCATCGGTGGCCCAAAGCAATCAGTGCTATATTGCCTTTAATTCAAAACACGAGGTTGGGGATAAGGAATTCTTAAACTCAAGTTTTATGTTGAATCGCCAGGGCGAAACCATTGGGGTTTACCACAAAAATTACCCGACAATAGGTGAGATGGAACTAGGCATTAAAGCGGGCGACGAAGTTCCTGTTTTTGAGTGCGACTTTGGAACTGTGGCATGTGCCGTTTGCTTCGATCTCAATTTTGATGAGTTGCGCCAAAAGTTTGTGGCAGCAAAGCCCGATCTTATCCTTTTCTCGTCGATGTATCACGGCGGACTGGTACAAAGCTACTGGGCTTACTCCTGCCAGTCGTATTTTGTGGGGGCGATGGGGTTTGTCCAGCTTCCTTCCGAAATTCGAAATCCTTTGGGACAGGTTGTGGCTTCAAGTACCAATTATTTCAACTACACCGTGGGAACCGTTAATCTCGACTACGAACTGGTTCATCTCGATTACAACTGGGAAAAGCTTGTGGATCTAAAGAAAAAATATGGTGATGCAGTAATTATTAATGATCCCGGACAAGTTGGGGCAGTATTGATAACAAGTGAGCATGACAAAGTTAATGTGCAACAAATGTTGGCTGAGTTTGAAATTGAAACGCTCGACGAATACTTTGATCGTTCCCGTAATTTTCGCGAAGAACCGGGCAACAAACATTGATATTATTTGCCGCCAAACGGTGAACAGAAACAAACCAAAAGAAGGCTGTAAAAACGTATAAAAAGATGAGACAAAACTATTCAAACCTGCAATTGACCACACTGGTGGTATTGCGATTTTTGGTTGGCTGGCATATTCTGTACGAAGGGATCGCCAAGTTGCTAAACCCGCAGTGGACTTCTGCCGGTTTTCTGAAAGAGTCAACGTGGATACTTTCCGGATTTGCCGATTGGGTGATGTCAAACAGCGGCATTTTAGCTACGGTTGATTTTTTGAATACCTGGGGCTTAATCGCGATCGGTCTGGGGTTGATACTCGGAATCTTTTCCCGGGTAGCAGCAATTTCCGGCGCTGTACTGGTATTTGTTTACTATTTGAATGCCCCGCCACTTACCGGTTTGGAATACTCCCTGCCTACCGATGGGAACAATCTTATTGTTAATAAAACTCTTATTGAAGCAGGCGCATTGTGTGTTCTGGCATTGTTTCCCACGAGTAAAATATTCGGGCTCGATGCATGGCTGCTAAAACGTAAACAAGAGAAAGGAGGAGCGAAATGACAGACAGAATGAAAGCAGAAAGTTCAAAGGAAAGCGATAACAGATCGAACGAGGGGATGCAGCGCAGAACCGTGCTAAAAGCACTGGCTGGCCTGCCGGTTGTCGGTTTTATGGGATTTGAGATATTCAAAAAGAATAACTACGCCATTGAAAAAAGAAATTCGGTTTTAAAGGAACTCGGACTTGATTCCATCGAATTTCCGGAAAGTAATTATGGCAAAACGAAACCTTCCGGGGAGCTGATTCGAATCGGGTTTATTGGATTTGGAACACGGGCCACACAGTTGTCCAAAGCGCTGGGTTTTATGCACCCAATGGAGGTGAAAAAAGGACAGCAAAACAACACGCTGACCGACTGGCTGGGACAGGAATACCTGAACGTAGCCATTACCGGGATTTGCGACGTGTTTGACCTGCATGCTCAAAAAGGAATGGCCACAGCCGGGAATGAGATTCGTCCCGGCGGGCAGGATGCGCCCAAACTACCCGTAAAAAGGTATGCCTCGTACCAGGAAATGTTGGCGGATAAAGATATTGACGCGGTGATTATTGCCACGCCCGACCATCATCATGCGCGCATTGCCACCGAAGCAGCCCGCGCCGGTAAGCACATTTATTGCGAAAAAAGTCCGGCATTGAACGAAGAAGAGCTAAACGAACTTTATACGGCCGTAAAAAACAGCCAGGTTGTGTACCAGCTGGGCCATCAGATTACACAGAGTATTGTGTTTCAGCAAGCCAAAGAGATTATCAAAAAAAATATTCTGGGCAAAATTACGCTGATAGAAACCACCTCGAACCGGAATACTGCCAACGGAGCCTGGATCAGGCATTTGGATCCGAACGGAAATCCGAAACCGGGAAACGAGGACACCATCGACTGGAAACAGTGGTTGGGAAATGCTCCGGATGCTCCTTTCAGTGTCGACCGATATTACAACTGGACCAAGTGGTTTGATTACGACACCGGGATGATCGGGCAATTGTTTACCCACGAGTTCGATGCGGTAAACCAGCTGCTGCACATCGGTATTCCTCAGTCGGTTACTTCCTCCGGTGGTATTTACTACTGGAAAGATAACCGCGAAATGCCCGACTCGCTGCATTGTGTGTTTGAATATCCGAACCGCGACTTAACCCTGCTTTACAGCGGTAACCTCGCCTCCAGTCGTGGCCGCGGACGGGTGTTTATGGGACACGATGCTTCGATGGAACTGGGAAACAATGCCATTATTATGGCTGATCAAAATTCAACCCGCTATGCAGAAGGAATCCGTTCGGGAGCAATAGACCCCGGAGCACCCATGATTTCGTTTAACCCGGGTGCCGGGCAAATTGATGCTGTAAGCTCCGCTTCCGAAAAATATTATGCATCGAGGGGACTGACTACCACCAGTATCAACGGACGAAATGTGGATGTTACACACCTCCACCTGCTCGAATGGCTGGAGTGTATCCGGAACGGCGGAACTCCGAGTGCCAACATCGAAATGGCATTTCAGGAAGGAATTGCCTGTATTATGGCACATCGGTCTTACCTCGAAAAGCGAACAATGAGCTGGGACAGCGAGAACAAGAAAATTGTATAAGTGAAGGATCGATCTTCAAAATGAATAAATATTCTAACTGCTAATCAGAGGGATAGAGAGAGCGTTCCTGATGCAGTTTCTATCCACTTTTAAACCTTATGAACTATGGAAGAAAATATAAAAAAGACTACGCGTCGTGCCTTTTTGTCTCAGACCAGCATGGTGGCAGCAGGCCTTACTCTTGGCGCACAATCGGTAAGTGCGAAAAGTTATTCCCGGATACTGGGATCGAACGATAAAATCAGGGTTGGTTTTATCGGGGTTGGAAACCGGGGCACGCAGGTAATGCATGAGTTTATGAACGAAGCCGATTGCGAAGTGGCAGCCCTGTGCGATGTTTATGAACCGTACATAACCCGCGACCGTTCGCAGGTAGATCCGCGGTACATCGAAACCCGTCCGCGCCAGATTCCGCAAATGGGCGAAAACTTTGGCAAAGATGTGGGCCGTTATGCCGACTACCGTAAGTTGCTGGAAGATAAAACCATTGATGCCGTTTATATCGGCACGCCGGATCACTGGCATGCGCTTCAAACCATCGATTCGATAGAGGCAGGAAAAGACGTGCTGGTAGAGAAACCGCTTACCAAAAGCATTCACGAAGGAAGGGCGATCATAAAAGCCTGGGAGAAAAGTAACCAGGTGGCCGGGGTTTGTTTAAACCGCCGGGGCTCGGGAACGTATCAACGGCTGGCACAGGAAATCCCCGCAGGAAAGATCGGAAAAGTAACTTTTGCTTTAAGCAGTCATGTTTCAAACATGGCACCCAACGGCATCGGGAAAATGAAACCCGAAAAACCGCCGAAGAATTTCGACTGGGACATGTGGCTGGGCCCCAAACCTTATAGGCCGTACCAGTACAATATTGCACCCTACATGTTCCGCTGGTGGGAAGAATACGACAACCAGGTTTTGAACAACGGGGTACACTCGCTTGACCTGATTCGGTGGTTGTTAAATGAAAAAGCACCGGTTTCGGTTACTACCCTGGGAGGAAAATATGTGGTGGACGACGACCGCACGATTCCTGACACCATGCAAACGATTTTTGAATTCCCGTCCGGAGCGATTGTCTCCTTTACCCAGCTCGAAGGCAGTTCCGGCAGCCTGGTTCGCCAGGGATTCCTGGAAATGCGCGGAACCAAAGGAACACTCTATGCCGAGGGAAACAACGGATACAAGATTGTTTCCACATCAAGCGGTCAGTTTCAGACCTGGGACAAGCTGATGGCAGACGAAAGCTACGAGGTGGAAAGCGCCGGCAACGGAAAACTGTCGGATGGCACGTACGCCAATCCGGGAGCCAATATTGTGCGCAACTTCCTGGATTGTGTGAAATCGCGCGAAATGCCCATGGTTTCGCTCGAAGAGGGACACCTTTCCACGAACATGGCCCATTTGGCAACCATCTCTTTGCAGGTGCAGCAAACCCTTAAGTGGGATGCCGAAAAGGAAATGATCACCAACTGCGACGAAGCCAACAAGTTATTGTCGTACGAATACCGGAAACCCTGGCAATTATAAATAGCTGCATTTCCCCATTGGGCATTCAGTGGGGAAACTTTCTTTTATGAAACGTGCGGCAGCACTAAAATTCCGCAATGGAACGACGTAGATTTTTAAAAGACTCCGGCATGCTCTGTCTTTTGGGTATGTGCAACATTGTGCCCGGAAGTTGCAGCTCGCAGTCCCCCGGTAAAATATACATTGCAGATACTGCATCGGCCGTGGAAAAAGAACCGCTGCTTCAGCCCTTCGGTTTTAAAGGCGGCTACTTGTCGGAACTGTGGCAAACGGCAGCGCGGTTAAGCGGTTCCGGCAACAACAAGGTGGTAGGCCTGGGCACACAAAGCGTATTGTGGTCGGATCAGAAGGTATTTTTGAACCACTCCGAAACAGAAGGTAACGCAATGATGTATGCCATCACCCAAAGGGCTTTGGAGATACTCAAAGGCCAGTATTATACCAACCCCGTGGAATTACTGGAGAGCATCATGGACGAGTTGCTTGCTTACGGCAAAAAAGTGACGGGCAATCCTCACCTTCGGAAAACATTTGTACTAAATGCCCTTGTGGCCGTGGACAATGCGCTTTGGCTGTTGTATGCAAAAGAGAACGGGATTACCGGTTTCGACCAGATGATTCCGGCCGAATACCGGCCAACCTTTTCGGAAAAACACCAAAAAATTGCAGCTATTCCGCTGATTTCGTATGGAACAACGCCCGAACAGTTAAAACAGACGGTTGATGAGGGTTACTTTTTTATGAAGATAAAAATCGGGCAGCCGGGTTCACAGGAGGAGATGCTGCAGAAAGATACCGAACGCCTGAGTGCCCTTCATGAAATGCTAAAAGATGTCCGAACACCGCACACCCAGTCGGGCAAACTCCCTTACTATTTTGACGCAAACGGGCGGTACGAGACCAAAGAAACCTTTCTCCGGTTTCTGGATCATGCCCAAAAGATAGGTGCATTTGAGCAGATTGCTATTATCGAAGAGCCTTTTCCGGAAGAACATGAAACGGATGTAAGCGACATCCCGGTACGTCTTGCGGCCGATGAAAGTGCCCATACCGATGTGGATACCGAAAAGCGGATTGAAATGGGATACCGGGCGGTGGCGCTTAAACCCATTGCCAAAACACTGAGCATGACCATGAAAATTGCCAAAGCCGCCACCGACAGGGATGTTCCGTGTTTTTGTGCCGATTTAACCGTGAATCCCGTTTTGGTGGAATGGAACAGGAACATTGCCGCCCGGCTGAAACCATTCCCGGGGCTTCAGAACCTGGGCCTGCTCGAGAGCAACGGACATCAGAATTACCGGAACTGGGAAAAAATGATGGGCTACCTGCCCGACCGTAACAAGCCCTGGGTGAATGTCAGCAAGGGGCTGTTCACCACCGGTGAGGAGTTTTTTAAAGACGGAGGCGGCATTTTTCAGCCATCAGAACATTACAACGAATTATTCGCGAACTAATTTTCAATTGAAGAGGTAAGAATGAATTTTCTAAAAAAAATAAAAGAGTTTTTCAGGTCGCTGGGGCCCGGATTTATAGTGGCTTCTGCGGCCCTGGGCCCGGGAAGTATTACGGTGGCCTCCCGGATAGGCTCGGAACATGGGTATGCGTTTCTGTGGGTCATTGTGCCGGCCGGAATTTCAATGGTGGCTTATGCTTCGATGGCACTTCGCTTTGGAGTCTCCAACAAGGACTCTATTTTACAGTCCATCGCTTCGAACTACGGCCGCTGGTTTGCCGGTGTAATCGGGATTTCCGCTTTTCTGTCGGCTTGCAGTTTCCAGTTTGGAAACAACCTGGGGATTGGAATTGCCATGGAAGGAATAAGCGGAGTGGATGAACGGGTATGGCCGTTTGTTTTTACACCGCTGGGAATGCTCCTGGTTTTCTGGGCTAAAAACCTATACAAAATACTGGAAAAGCTAATGGTAGGTATGGTTATGATCATGATCCTGGCCTTCTTTTTTAATCTCGTGCTGGCTAAACCTGATCCGGTGCAACTGGCCTCCGGGTTTATTCCGCATTCCTTTGCCCTTGAAAATCTGGATATAATAGCTGCTTTGGTGGGAACCACGTTTGTTTTGCACGGGTCGATCTATCAGGCGTATTTTGCCCAGGACAAAGGCTGGAAAATTTCAAGCCTGAAAAAAGGATTGACGGATACCTACATGGGAATTTTCGTACTGGCGGCTGTCTCCATCCTTTTAATAACCACCTCGGCTGCCATTCTTCACCCACAGGGAATAATGGTTCGCTCGGCAGCTGATATGGCCATGCAACTGGAATCCTTATTCGGCAGTTCGGCTAAAATCGTTTTCAGTATCGGGCTTTCTGCGGCTGCTTTTTCATCGCTGATGGTGAATGCTGTGATGGGAGGGGGCCTTCTTTCCGATGGTTTGGGGCTGGGGCGTTCGATGAATGAAAAAATGCCCAAAGTTTTTACTTCTGTTATACTATTGATCGGGATGCTGGTGGCTGTGTTTTTTAAAGGCGATGCGGTTTATGCCCTCATTTTAGCTTCGGCATCTTCTATTTTGGCGGTTCCCTTAATTGCCGCCGGTATTGTTTTGATCATGAACAATGCTAAAGTAATGGGCAAGTTGAAGAACAATACCTGGCAAAATGTATTAGCCATTCTGGGGTTCATCCTGATCAGCATCATGGTTTATTTTATGTACAATAAAATCGTCGTTTATATTCAATCACTGTAACTAAAAAATTATGCCAATTCCTGATGTAACAGACTTAACACGTGAGCTGATCCGGCTGAATACGGTTAATCCGCCGGGCAACGAGGAAAGTGCTGCAAAACTATGCGGTGCATGGCTCGCCGGAAATGGTTTTGAGGTGGAATACATACCTTACGAAGAGAACCGTTTGCACCTGGTGGCCCGAAATAGAAGCGGGAAAGGAGAGCGTCCCCTGGTTTTTTCCGGTCATTTTGATACGGTTCCTTTTGCCGTGGAAAACTGGACTGTTTCCCCGCTTGGGGGAGACATCAAAGACGGCAAAGTTTACGGCCGCGGTTCGAGTGATATGAAAGGCGGGCTGGCAGCGATGATGGTTGCCGCCATTCGTGCGGTAAAGCAAAAGCCTGATGCGAATGTTTGCCTTGTTTTTACAGCGGGGGAGGAAACCGGTTGCCAGGGAGCCAAACATCTTGTTTCAACTTACAAAGAGTTTGCGGAGGCAAAAGGAATTGTGGTGGCCGAGCCCACCGGAAACATCCCTGCCATCGGACACAAGGGAGCACTTTATTTGAATGTAACGGCTACCGGTAAAACCGCTCACTCGTCGATGCCGCACCTGGGCGATAATGCCATTTACAAAGTAGCGCGCGCCATTTTAAAGGCCGAAAGTTTTGATTTTAAAGAGGAAAAGCATCCTTTGCTGGGCCTTTCAACGCTGAATGTGGGAAAAATGCAGGGGGGAGCGAATCTGAATTCGGTGCCCGATTATGCCCTATTTACCATCGATGCAAGAACCACGCCCCATACTAAGCACAGTGATCTGCTCCAGCGGTTGACGCAGGCACTGGGAACAGACGTTGCCATTGAAACACTGGTTGATATGGAGGCCGTATCGACAAACGAAGCAGATACTTTTGTGCAGCTCGTTTACAGTACATGTGGAGTTACCGGGCAAACGGCGGGTTATCCAAAGTCGCTCCCTTACCTGACGGACGGAGCTGTGCTTCAACCTGCTTTTAACGGGGCTCCGCTGGTAATTCTGGGGCCGGGAGAACCTGAAATGGCACACAAAACAGATGAGTTTTGTTGTTTGGATAAACTTACAAATGCAGTAGAAATATACACGAATATAATTTTGAAAGGAGATAGTTTACAATGAGGAAATATCCGGATAAATTTGAAACCGAAGACGCACTGGAAGAGCAAATGTCGCGTCCGGGGAAAGAGGTAGTTGAGTGGGCCAGACGCCTGGACGGAGACATTATCTTTTTAGGGATTGCCGGAAAAATAGGTCCTTCGCTGGCACACATGGCCCGGCGGGCGTGTGACGAAGCCGGTGTGAAAAGGAGAATCATCGGGGTTTCACGTTTCAGCAATGCGGAAGAAAAGAAACACATCGAAGAACTGGGCATTGAAACCATCCAGGGCGATTTGCTGGATACCGCTTTTTTGAAGAGTCTGCCCCAAGTGAAAAATGTATTTTTTCTGGCCGGAATGAAATTTGGCGCCGAAGATAACCTGTCGCTTACCTGGGGCATGAACACTTTTCTGCCCGGTTTGGTGGCCGAACATTTTAAAGACTCGAGGATCGTTGCCTATTCAACGGGTTGTATTTACCCTTTGGTTCCCGTAGAGTCGGGAGGCTCGGTGGAAACAGACCGCCCCGAACCCGCAGGAGAATATGCTCAGTCGTGTCTGGGGCGCGAGCGGATGTTTGAATATGGCAGCAAAAAATACGGAACGCCGGTAACGATCATCCGGCTAAACTATGCCGTGGAGCCGCGTTACGGGGTACTGGTTGATATCGCAACAAAGGTGAAGAACCAGCAGCCGGTGGATTTGGCCATGGGGTATTTTAACATCATCTGGCAGGGCGATGCGAATGCCATGGTGCTGCGTTCAACCGAACATGCCCAAAGCCCGGCACTGGCATTGAATATTACCGGGGAAGAGACCTTGTCGGTGCGTGCGGTTGCCCGGCAATTCGGCGAATTACTGGATGTGGAACCTGTTTTTAGTGGCAAAGAAGCTCCAACAGCTTTGTTGAGCAATCCGGCAAAAGCCAGTGCTCTTTTTGGCCCGGCAACAGTTCCGGTAGAAAAAATCATTCAGTGGACAGCAGCCTGGATGAAGGAAGACAAAAAATTATTAGGAAAACCTACTCATTTCGAAGTGAGAGACGGGAAATATTAAAAAGAACGGAAACATGGATAAGAAAGAAATTCAGCAAAACATATTGGATGCTTTTAAAAAAGGAACGGTGATTCCGGCGCTTCCGCTGGCACTCGATAAAAACCGAAAGCTGGATGAACGCCGCCAGCGCGCGCTTATGCGGTATTACCTGGATGCAGGAGCCGGAGGTGTGGCCGTGGCCGTGCATACCACCCAGTTTGAAATCCGCTGGCCCGGGGTAGATCTTTTCAAACCGGTTTTGGAAATTGCGCGGGAAGAATTTGACCGTTTTGAGGCAAAAGAACATAAACCCGTTTTCCGGGTGGCCGGAGTAATCGGAAAAACAGAACAGGCAGTGGCCGAAGCAAAACAGGCGCTCGACAGCGGGTTTCATGCGGTATTGCTAAGCGTGGCAGCCTTTGCCAATGCCACCAACAACGAGATTATTGAACATTGCAGGGCGGTAGCGAGTGTGATGCCGGTAATCGGTTTTTACCTGCAACCTGCTGTTGGCGGACGCAGGCTCGACACCACTTTCTGGCGCGAGTTTGCCCGCATTGAAAATGTAATTGCCATCAAAATGGCTCCCTTTAACCGCTACCATACTTTTGATGTGGTGCGGGGCGTGGCAGAGTCGGGCAGGGCAGACGAAATTGCGCTTTATACCGGTAACGACGACAATATTCTGGTTGATCTGCTGGCGGAATACAAAATCGACGTGGGCGGACAAGTGGTGAAGAAGCAGATTGTGGGCGGTTTACTCGGGCATTGGGCGGTGTGGACCCGCTCGGCTGTTCAGCTGCTGGAAAAAGTGCAGCAAGGAGAAATGGACGGAGACATCCGGGAGGTGCTGACCCTGGCCAACCAGATAACCGACAGCAACGCAGCCTTTTTTGACGTGGCCAACAATTTTGCGGGATGCATAACCGGAATCCACGAAGTACTGCGCCGCCAGGGGCTGCTTGAAGGCATCTGGACCCTGAATCCGGACGAAGCACTTTCACCGGGGCAGAAGGAAGAAATAGACCGGGTATACGCGGCATATCCTCATTTAAACGACGACGAATTTGTGCGGGAAAACCTGCATAAATGGCTGGAATAAGCGGAGAAACTTATCTCCGTTCCTAAAAGTTATTTCCTTTTTCACCGGCGCAGGTGGGTAATCTGTTTTCAAAACATAGAAAATGCACGATTGCAAATCTGCGCCGGTGTTTACCGGCTTCAGTAAAAGCCATTTCCCATTTTTCAAAGCAAAGAGAACCCCCGGAATCAATGATTTATATAACTTCACGGCAGTTTTTTCAGAACGAAAAAATAGCCGGGGAGATGGACATATTTGTTTTTTAACGGCTTGAAAGCAGAAAGACGCCTGGCTTTGAGTACTTCTAAATCAATTTGTACAATAAAATAATTGAACCGATGAGTATGTTTCGATTTTGCAGCAGGAAAAAAGTAGTGTTATTGATGTGGCTGGTATTGGCCAGTGGCTTTGCGATGGGGCAGGCCGTAATACCGCGTCCCAATGCAGTGGTGAAGCACGAAGGTGTTTTCACGGGTGGAAATGAGTTGACGGTTTTTAGCAGCAACGATGCCTTTCGTTCGCTGATTCCCGGATTTGCCGAATCGGCCCAACGTTTGGCCGGCTTGTCGGTGGTGGAGAACAAGAAGGCTGCCGTTCGCCTGGTGCATAACCCGAAAATAACGAATACCCAGGGCTACCGGCTTACCATCGGCCCCAAAGAAATTACCGTGGAGGCTTCCACCGGGCAGGGCTGTTTTTACGGATTACAGTCGTTGTTGCAGCTGTTTGTGTTTTCCGATACACCGGGAGAGATTGCCTGCGCACAGATCGACGACGAACCCCGGTTTGGCTGGCGGGGCTTTATGCTCGATGAATCCCGTCACTTTTTTGGGGTGGAAGAGGTAAAAAGACTGCTCGACCAAATGGCACTGCAGAAGCTCAACGTATTTCACTGGCACCTGACCGACGAACCCGGCTGGCGGATCGAAATTAAAAAATACCCGCTGCTGACCGAGGTGGGCGGCATCGGAAACCAAAGCAACCGGCAGGCTCCGGCTCAGTTTTACACCCAGGACGAAATCAGGGAGATTGTGGCCTACGCCGCTGCACGTTTTATCGAAGTGATCCCCGAAATTGACATGCCCGGACATGCCACGGCTGCCGTAAAGGCATACCCCGATTACAGCGGGGGCGGCTCTGAAAGACACCCCGACTTTACCTTCAACCCGGGAAACATGGCCACGTATGCCTTTTTAACCGATATTTTGCGCGAAGTAACCACGCTTTTCCCGTCGCAGTACATTCACATTGGCGGCGACGAAGTGAGTTTTGGAAACCAGCAATGGCCCACACTGCCGGGCGTAAAACGCCTGATGGAAGAGCAGGGCCTGACAAACCTGGTGGAAGTGGAGCACTGGTTTTTGCAGCAGATGACCGATTCGGTGGCAGCGCTGGGAAAGAAAGTGATTGGCTGGGACGAAGTGGTTTCGTCGGGTATCGACAGCGACAAAGCCCTTACCATGTGGTGGCGGCACGATAAACCCGAAATTCTGCTGCAAGCGCTCGAAAAGGATTTTCCGGTGATCCTGTGTCCGCGCATCCCGCTGTACTTCGATTTTGTACAAATTGAAGAGCATACTTCGGGGCGGAAATGGGGCGGGAGATTTGCGCCCGTTGAAAGCGTGTATCGTTTTCCTTCCGAAGAATTTTTACCGGTGTCGGCGTTGGCAAACCCCAAAGTGCTGGGGATTCAGGCCAACTTATGGACCGAAACCATTGCCACTGCATCGAGGCTGGAGTTTATGACCTTCCCGCGTATTGCGGCGCTGGCCGAAGCCGCCTGGACAAACGACGCAGCCAAAGACTACAACGATTTTCAGCAGCGGATACAGAAGATGTTCCAAGTCTATCAAAAAGAGCAGATTGAATATTTCGACCATATCTCGGGGAAAGACGCCGAAATAAAAGGCCCTCAGAAATAGTGGGGAATTAATGACTTTTAGCGGTGAACGACACAAGCTTTTACGTTGATGGACTGATGGACTGAATGCAGAAATGCTTAAATGCTATAATTTTTCTGCAACACGGCATCACGGCATCACCGAATTGTAAGCTATTGCTAAATTGTAAAACGGTTAAATTGCAAAGGGCATGGAGCATAGAGCGAAGGGCATGGAGCGCAACTCTGAACTCTGAACACTAAACTCTGAACGACAAGCTTCGAGCTGCTAGCCATGAGCTGCGAGTACAACAACACGGCATCACAACACCACGGCACCACAGCAATACGGCTCCTTCAGATTGCTTCTCCGTCCGTCTGCTGCCGGACGAATCGCAATGACGCCCGTTTTGTTTTCGTTTGGCAGCGGACATAAGGTGTCGTAACTGGAAATTGTTTGCTGCTGTCCGCTGCCGGAACACATCGTCGTTGACGTTACGACGAGTTTGCGAAGCCAACTCCTTCAGGAAGCATGGAGCGAAGAGCATGGAGCACAGGGCAAAGAGCTCAACTCTGAACGACAAGCTTCGAGCTGTGAGCCATGAGCTTCGAGTACAACGACACGGCATTACAGCAATACGGCTCCTTCAGATTGCTTCTCCGTCCGTCTGCTGCCAGACGAATCGCAATGACGCCCGTTTTTGTTTTCGTTTGGCAGCGGACATAAGGTGTCGTAACGGGAAATTGTCTGCTGCTGTCCGCTGCCGGAACACCTCTCCCTTGGCGTCATGGCGAGCTTGCGAAGCCAACTCTTTCAGGAAGCATGGAGCGAAGAGCATGGAGCACAGGGCAAAGAGCTCAACTCTGAACGACA
The DNA here is from genome assembly GCF_003576475.1 of Maribellus luteus. Taxonomy (GTDB): domain Bacteria; phylum Bacteroidota; class Bacteroidia; order Bacteroidales; family Prolixibacteraceae; genus Draconibacterium; species Draconibacterium luteum. The sequence continues at coordinate 58,062 of NZ_QWGR01000010.1, forward strand.
AGCTGCGAGCTGCTAGCCATGAGCTGCGAGTACAACAGCACGGCATCACGGCAACACAGCCACTCTGAACTTTGAACTCTGAACTAGCTACCAGTGATTGCTAAACGGTTAAATGGCTATTTTGCCCTCCGAGCCCCAACGTCACCCCTCCGAAGTACTCCTTTGGGCTTCAGAGAAACTAATTTCAGCCTCGGAAGAACTAATTTGAACCTCAGAGCCTCAAGCGAGAGCCTTTTTGCCCCGAATTTTAACAATTGAGGCCCGCGCTTGAGCCTTTTTGCCCCGGCTTTTAACAAAAAAGGCTAAAATTAGTTTCTCCGAGCCTCAACGTTGAGCCTCGGAGGCCCAAACGCGGGCCTCGGAGGCCCAAACGCGGGCCTCTGAAGTACCCCTACCCACTTCTGAAGTACCCCTACCCACTTCCGAAGTACCCCTCTCCCTATCAAAAAGCCTTGAATTGTACGTTATTGCGATCTGTTCGTCGGATCAGGAACGGAGACGCAATCTGTAAGATTAACTGGCCCCTACTGCTATCTTTTCATTCTTGCTGCTACAGGATGTTCCGCCCCGATGGGGCTTATTTTTTCTCACCTCGAGTTTTCTATTAATAGCATCGCAACGCTGTTGCTAAAAAATCAGCTGCAGAGCAGCAAGATCGTTGTAGACAAACAGACAAAAAACCGTTAAGCTGCAGCGCAGCATAATCGGTTTAATCGTCGGAATAGTTGTTTTTCCCGGACAGTAATGATTAAGAAACGTTTATATTTTCTTCGAGCTCCGGAAAAAAATGTGCACCGGGAATCGCACTTCCGAAGTACCCCTATTAAACTGAAAACTACTCTATAACATATCGGCCGCTGTACTACCAACAATCTTTATGTTTATTTTAGAGCACGAAAAATCAATCATTCCCAATACATTGAAAATATCTCTTGCAAATACGAAACACAAATACACTTGGTTTTCCAGGATCAAAGCCAAAGAAATCAACGACTTAAAACAACAGCAACTAATAAAATGTATAGCACAGTGAGATATACACGTACGTTATGCCTAATATTAAATTGAGTCTGCTCAATACAAAAAACATACATTAACTAAACATGAACACAAACCAAAAAACATCTGAAAAAGGCTCCATTTGGAGAAAGTGGGATTTACATATTCATACTCCTTTTACAAAACTGAGCGATAACTTTAAGCAAGTTGGAGATGAGAATATTTGGGATACATTTTCCACAAAAATTGAAGAATCCTCTGTTGCTGCATTTGGAATTACTGACTATTTCTCTTGTGACAATTTTTTTCACTTCATAGATTTTCATAGAAATAAGTTCCCCGAATCTAAAAAGGTGTTTTTTCTAAATATCGAATTTCGGCTTGACATATCTGTAAATCCCAAAGGCGAAGAGGTCAATATTCATGTGATTTTTTCAAATCAAATTGAAAAAAATCAAATAGAGGATTTTTTGACCGATTTAAAAACAAATCATACAAATGTAGGTGGGGCAAAAATCTCATGTAAAAACCTACAAAAAGAGCAATTTGTTAGTGCTACAATTAATCACAACGAATTGGTAGCAAGTTTAAAGCGAATATTTGGAACAGAGAAAACATATATTATACTTGCCGCAGCAAACAACCAAGGACTTCGCCCACCAAGCAAATCTCCTAGAAAATTAGCTATAACTGATGAAATTGATAAATTATGTGATGCATTTTTCGGTGGACGTCAGAATGTTGAATATTATCTTCGGACGGATAGATATGAAACAGAAGAATTAGCAAAAGCAAAACCAGTAGTTAATGGCTGTGATGCCCATTCTTTTGATGACATGGACACTTTTCTCGGTAAATATGTTACCAAGGAAGTAGGTCAAAAGGTAGAGATTCTTAAGGATGTTACTTGGATAAAAAGTGACCTTACGTTTGAAGGATTAAAGCAAATTCTGTATGAGCCAACTTTTAGGATTAAAATAAACGAGTTAGAGCCTAGAACACCTATAAGAAGATTAAACTATATTAAATTCAATTTCCCAATCCAAACATTAATTAAGAGAAAAGATTCCAGAGAACAGCAAGATTTTTGTTTGAAGCAACTAAAACAACCTGTTTATTTCAGTGATTATTTCACATGTATTATTGGAGGTCGTGGAACTGGGAAAAGTACAATTATCAATTTGTTAGCTGAAAAACTTAATGAGAAAACGGATTTCTTCAAAAAGTCTGACCTACTCATTAATGGTTCAACCTATGATATTGAGAATGACCCTTCGAACCATATTGAAATATCTGGAACCAATGAAATTGAATTTGTTAGTCAAGGAAAAATTGAAAAATTAGCAGAAGCAAATGAGCTAACTAAGCTGATTTTTAATGAAAGAATAAAGGAAATTGAAAGCGATTTCATAGAGATTGAGAGTGATTTTGAAGACACTGTAAACAAGGTTGATTCTAATATTGATATTGTTTTTAAGTTAATTAAGAATTTCAATACTTCAAGAGAAAAGAAAAAAGAACAGCTTACAATTCAAAAAATAATTGACTCTATAAATGATGATAAATACAAGGAGATTACTTCAAAAATTAAAGCACTCAAAGAAGAATTGACTTCAATTCAAAACAGTGCAAAAAACTATGCTTCAATTATTGAAGAAATACATAGAATAACTACAGATTATAAATTGAATAAAATTTCTAATGATTTTGATTCGAGAATTGATGAAATTGTAAGTCATTTAATGTCATTGGAGGAGTTGCAGGAAAAAGATGGAGACATTGAAATAGTCTTAAAAAAATACGAAGCTGTAAATAATAGAATCCATAAAATAAATTCAGATTTAGAAGATGAAGCAAAAAAATTAAGAGAATTTTTTATCGAAAAAGGTACAAATGAGGAAACTATAAAGGATTCTCAAAAGGCTTCTGATAACTTGGCTAGAGTTAGTTCAGATATCGATAAACTTAAAGTAGAAGAAGAAAAGCTAAGAGCTCAATATCAAGAAAATTTAACAGACATAAATAAACTATCCAATATTTACGACAAGAATGAAGCATTAATTATTAACAGCCTTACGGCTATTAATAACAAGCTTAAGATTAACGATGAGAATGTTCTAGATATTAATTTCACTTTTGAATTTGATTTTGAATTTTATAAACAACAATTATTCGAAGAGTTTTATAACAAATTTAGAGAATATCATATTTCAGGTACCTCTGATTCTAGAGTAAAAGAAGTATTATTTCTAATTGTACCAGATAAAGAACTACTAAAGCTAGATTATAAAGCGTTTAAACAGAGATTAGATAATCTTATCGACGAAAATAATTACAGGCGCGAAAATAATTACGTAAAAATTGTTTCGAATATTTTTCAGAATACTGGTAACTATTCGATTTATCTGCACTTGGTTAGAAAGCATTTATTTAATCTTTCCAAGTATCTGAAGATTAAAGGATTTTACGGAAATAAAGAACTTGAGTCTTGTTCATTTGGTCAAAGATGTACAGCGGTAATTGTAACTCTACTAATGACAGGAGTAAAACCATTAGTTATTGATGAACCGGAAGCTCATCTGGATAACAAATTAGTAGCTGATTACTTAGTAGGACTTGTTAAAGAAAAGCAATTTGACCGTCAAATCATCTTTGCCAGCCATAATTCAAACTTTGTCATCAATGGAGATGCGGGGTTAATTCACATCTTAGACATTTCAAATGAAAGTGTTTATACCTCTAATACTTCGACAAGCATAGAATGTGTTGAGAATAGAAAGAAGTTACTTAAGCTGGAGGGAGGAGAAGAAGCATTCAAAAAACGAGAAAACAAATATGGAATATAAAATACTAGGAATTGTAAATTGCATTGCGGGGTTTGTGGTGTGTCGTTTGCTGGATTCTCGCAACATCGTTCCGTCCTGCCGGACAGGAACGCTCTCCGAAATCCGCCCCGACAACATGTACCAACCGTTGACGCCAAATTAAATGAAGCGAAATAACTACATATTATTAATATTGATTTTGATAAATTTCGGATGTAAAACAACTCTTAAAATATCTGAGATTAAAGATTTATCAAAAATTGAATTTGACAGCCTATTTATTCAACCAGATATTGAACTTTACGATTTTCGAATAGACATTATCAGACAAACAACAGAGGAACAAGTAAATGACTCTACAACTGAGACTGAAGATGTTCCGTATCACCTTCTTGGATTTAATTTGGGCAATGGTCTATTCTATGATTTGAATGACAATCTTTCCTTACGTATAGATTATTTATTAAATATTGATACCAAAAATGATTTTGAAATAGAGAAAGTATATTCTAAAAGTAAATGGAATCGGAGATTTAAAAGTCATGAAGGGAATTTTACGATTGAGTCCAAACGCAAAAAAAAGATTTACGATAAATTACAAGTAAAATATTTCAATGACAGTTTAAGTATTTCATTTAGAAATAAACATCGATATTCAATTGTAACAGTTGATTCGCTTACCAAATATATGAGTACAAAAAGAGTTATTGATAAAATTCAAAAAAAGGACAAAACCTTTTATTATCAAACACACAAGAGAAGTGTCGATGAGTATAAATTTGTTGACAAGGCTGTCATTCTTGACAATAAATATAAAGTTACACTAAATCAAACTGGAAATATTATTGAGATAATTCGGATAGGTAAAAAGAAAGATTATCCACGCTATAAAATTATTAGAGACGATGAAAATTTGTATATATTCAATGACAAGTTTTGCGGAAAGAAAATCGTAATGGGCGATGGTAGGTTCACTCTTTTCTATAATGATAAATTTGGATATGAAATTAAAAAATCAAATTAAAATCTGGCGTTAACAATGTGTAAATTTCAGAGCGGGGTCGGTGGTTTTCGAGCCGCAGATTCTTGCATGACCGTCATGTCCTACCGGACGCTGACGCTCTCCGATCCCGATAGCTATCGGGACGCCCCTACAACATGTACATCCGCTACCCGAATGCAAACGGAACTCAAATCAACAATAAAATAGAGAGATGAAAAAGAGAATTAGAATTAATGAACTTGAACCTGAATCGTATAAAGCAATGTTTGGGCTTGAAAAATACCTGGGTTCAACAAGCTTAAATAAATCCTTAAAAGAATTGATAAAAATAAGAGCATCGCAAATCAATGGTTGTGCTTATTGTATTGAACTGCACACAAAAGATGCATTAAAAAACGGAGAAAGTAATCGACGTATTTTTGCTTTAAGTGCATGGTGGGAATCGCCTTTGTTTAATGAAAAAGAAAAAGTTGTTCTGAAAATGACGGAAGAAATTACTCGAATTGCAGACAACGGATTGACTGAAAAAACATATGAAGAGGCAAAAATGAATTTTAACGATAATGAAATCGCACAGATAATTATGCAAATAAGTGTGATAAATACTTGGAACAGAATTGCGGTTTCGACACATATGTACCACGAAGAATGAAGCAAGAAATAGAGCATGTCTGAAAAAAGAAGGATAATTTGTTTGAATCCAAAAATTAAGTACGAAATCAAATAAATAACTATGCACAGGGCTATAGCATAGAGGGGGGCTTGTGTGCCAGCTGCGTGCCGAAGCTTCCGAACCATTATTCCACCTGTTTCATCCCTTTCATCTCTGCCAGCGACACTAGAATTCCAAAATATGACGATCTTCGCAATCAATTCAGAAAAGAAGTATGGCGGAAAATAGAATGGGGGCAAAAAAGCACCAGCCCCGGGGGCTTGAGATTGTGTACGAAGACCGCGAGATTATTGTGGTGGATAAAATAAGTGGTTTGTTGTCGATGGGCACCGACAGGGACAAACAGCACTGCGCTCATTTCTTATTGAATGCCTATGTGAAAAAAGGAAACCCAAAATCAAGGGAGCGGGTTTTTATTGTTCACCGCCTCGACAGGGACACTTCGGGGCTGCTTGTGTTTGCCAAAAGCGAAAAGGCCAAGTTCTTTTTACAGGAAAACTGGGCCGATTTCCGGAAGAAATACGTGGCAGTACTGGTCGGGAAACTCAACAGTAAAGAAGGGATCATTGAATCGTATCTGGCCGAAAATAAAATGTTTAAGGTGTATTCCACCAAAAACAAGGCCATGGGGAAGTTCGCAAAAACAGGGTACCGGGTGTTAAACGAAAGCGAAAAGTACAGCCTTGTGGAAATTGATCTTTTTACCGGAAGAAAAAACCAGATACGTGTTCATTTCGCGGAAACGGGGCATCCGGTTGCGGGTGACAAAGTGTACGGCTTGGCCGATAAAGCCGTAAAACGTTTGATGCTGCATTCGTGCTCGCTCACCATCAAGCATCCGGCTACCCAAAAAGAAATGATTTTTGAGACCGGTATTCCTGCCTGTTTTAACGCGTTGATGAGTGCAAAAGACAGCAAAAACAGAAACTGATTCCGGATTGGGGCACCCGAAATTATAAAGATGTATAGTGGGGAGATGGAGGAGAAATAGTTACACCGACGAAAAGGATAAAGAAAATTCGAACGATCGCACAAAAACGATTTTTTAAAATCAGCACTTAAAATAAAAACAATACTTATTAAATTAACAGCCGTGTAATGATCTGTGGCAACAGATGTTAAGCGGGCTGAAATACTGGATAAACGAATTCTGAATCCGCATTAGCAGAAAACCGTCAAAGCATAAAAACAATGGAGTACATAGATATTGGGACTTGGAAACGAAAAGAACATTTCGCGTTTTTTCACGGGATGGACTATCCGCATTACAACATTTGTATGAACATCGATGTGTCGAACTTTGTGCAGTTTGCCCGACGACACAATTTATCGTTCTACTACGCCATGGTATTTGCCGGCACTTCGGTGCTTAATCAGATCGAAAATTTCCGGTACCGGATACGCGGAGACAGAGTGGTACTTCATGACAAGGTGCACCCGTCGTTTACCGATATGGACAAAGCCGGAGCCGAAGAACTGTTTAAGTTTGTAACTCCCGATCTGTGCGATAATATTTTTGAGTTTGAGCGTCGGGCGAAAGAAACCAGCGAAAACCAACAGGATTATTTCGAATTCGACAAACTTGCCGGCCGCGACGACCTTGTTTACATAAGCTGTATTCCCTGGATCTCGTTCACTCATATTTCGCATACGATTTCGTTTAACAAAAATGATTCAGTGCCGCGAATTTCGTGGGGAAAATATTTTAAGCACGACGACAAAATCCTGTTACCCTTTTCAGTACAGGTAAATCATGCGCTGGTCGACGGCTATCATGTGGGAAAGTATGTCGATCGCTTGCAAACTTTTCTGGACGAAATAACGTAGGAGTATCAACCATTTTAAAGGCGGGAGAATCTTTATCTCAAAAACAATAAAAAATCATACTCAATGAAATCCATTTTTGCCATCATCGTTTTGACCTTTCTGCTTGCTTCGTGCAGACAGCAGTCAGGGGGCGAGGCTTCGTATGCTTTAGGAGAGCAATACGATGAAGTAATGCCAATATCCCGTGCAGATCAACTCAGTCCGCCACCGCCACCTCCGCCCCCGGTAAAAGAGCTGGAAGTGGTGAAAAAGAAAATCATCAAAGACGGGCGTTTGGGGATAGAAGTAAAAGACCTTGAAAGTACCAAAGCGCGTGTGGATACATTGGTGAAAATTTACGAGGGTTACTACGACAACGAGCGCTATAACAACACCGACCACGAATCGTCGTATGACTTGAAGATCAGGATACCTGCGTCAAACTTCGACCGCTTTATCAGCGAGGTGGAAAAAGGTAAGGGCGAAATAAAATACAAGGAAATTGACGCACGTGATGTAACCGATCAGTTCATCGACCTGGAAACCCGGCTTCAAAACAAAAAGAATTACCTGGCACGGTACAACGAGCTGCTTGCCCAGGCAAAAACGGTAAAGGAAATACTGGAGATTCAAGAGGAAACTCGTGGGCTGGAAGAAGAGATTGAAAGCACTACCGGCAGGCTGAAATACCTGGGCGATCTGGTTGATTACAGTACGCTGAACCTGACCCTCTCGAAACGAAAGGATTTTAAATACAATCCAACCGACCGCGACAACTTTGGCGAAAGATTAAAACAGGCCCTGTCAAAAGGCTGGTTTGGCTTTGTCGATTTTATCCTTTTTGTGATTAACCTGTGGCCGTTTTGGGTGATTGTAACGCTGTTTGTTTATGGATTGATACGGCTGGGAAAAAGGAAAGCAAAAAAGTAGGATTATTTTGCAGACCGAATAAGGACAAGACAACTGCCTCAAAAAAATTTCTACCTTTGGCGCGGTTGGTAACGAAGGACCGTTAAAAGGGAATCCGGTTCAATTCCGGAGCTGTACCCGCAGCTGTAAGTTCTAGTTTTTCTTATGATTTGTGAGAGAATCGAAACAAATCCTTAGAAAAACAGAATCCCGAAGAAAATCAAACGAAATGGTGGTTTTCGAGGGATCTGTTCAAAAACAAACTGACTTTTCTTACGCCATTATCCGTCGGTGGACGGATGAGAAGGTTGAAGTCAGAGAACAAGCCCGAAAACCTGCCAACAAAAAAAGATGAACGAACTTCGGGAATAAAGTGTCGGAAATCATTCACATGATTTTGCCATTTGTTTCCGGGTTGAAAAATGTATCCAATGAATGCGAAAAGCATTTGGCTGTCGGTAGTGCTGTTGTTGTTTGTTATTCCGGGAATTGCTGCCGGGGTGCAACGAGTGGTTTCGCTGGCACCTTCCATTACCGAAAATATTTACCTGATTGGCGCACAAAGCAAGCTCGTGGGCTGCACCAGTTACTGCACACAGGCGGTAAACGACGGCGTTGACCAGGTAGGCTCCACCATCGATGTAAACATTGAAAAACTGTTCTCGCTCAAACCCGACCTGGTGCTGGCTTTGCAACTGACCAAACAACAGGACATTGCAGCCATGGAAAAGCTGGGAATAAGGGTAGCGACCATGAAATCGCCGCGCAATTTTGCTGAAATCTGCGAACAGACAAAATACATTGCCGGCTTGCTGGGTAGCTTTGAACAAGCACTCGAAGTGCTGTCTCCGCTGGAAAAGCGGGCGACCGAAATTCAGCAGCTGACGAAATCGCTGAAACCACAGAAAATCTTTTTCCAGATTGGCGCCAGCCCGATTTTTACGGTGCTGGAAAATACCTTTATGAACGATTTCATTACCTTTTGCAACGGTTCCAACATTGCAGCAGGCCTTACCAAGGGAACCATGACCCGCGAAAGTGTGGTGATGCGTAACCCCGATGTGATTATTATTGCAACGATGGGAGGTTTTGGCGAGACGGAAAAAGAAGAGTGGATGAATTACAAAAGTGTGTCGGCCGTGCAAAACTGCAAGGTCTTTCTGATCGATTCGGAGACTTCGTGCAGTCCCACACCTCAGAATTTTGTCAGCGCGCTGGAAGATGTGTATCGTTTTTTAAGTGAATAGCAAATGGCAGGAATAAGTACCAGGTATTGGAAGTGGATCGTGTTTTTGGCGGCTTTGTTGCTTTTGCTGGTCGTGTCGGTGGCCATCTCCTTGTCGTCGGGCGAGATCGACATTACTTTGTCCCGGCTCCCGCAAATACTTTCCCAACCCGATTCGATGGAGTTTACGATTCTGACAAAAATCCGGATTCCCCGCTTGATTCTGGCCATTGCCGTTGGAGGAGCTTTGAGTCTTTCGGGGGCTATTTTGCAGGGAATTTACCGCAACCCGCTGGTGGAACCCTATACCCTGGGTATTTCGGGTGGTGCAGCACTGGGAATTGCCATTGCCATTGTTTTTGGACTGAACAGTCTGAGCTTTCTTACACTTCCGGTGTTTGGTTTTTTAGGAGCGATAATTACGTTGTTTCTGGTTTATTTCCTAAGCATAAAAAGGGCCGGGCTTAGCATCAACAGCATGTTGCTGATCGGTGTAATGGTGAGTTTTATTTCATCCTCGGCCATGATGTTTTTGATGTCGATCTCCACCACTGATAACCTACAAAGCATTGTTTTTTGGGTCATGGGCTCGCTGGATGAATCAAATTCGATGCTAATACGCATTGCGCTTTATTCGTCGCTGGCCGGGCTGATCATCACTTATTTCTTTGCGCAGCCACTGAATGCGCTGCGTTTGGGAAATGCCAAAGCAAAGCATCTGGGAATCAATACCGACGTAACAGTTCGCCTGTTGTTTTTTGTGGCGTCGTTGTTGACCGGGATCGCGGTTTCAGTAGCCGGGGTAATCGGTTTTGTGGGGCTGGTAATTCCGCATCTGGTGCGTTTGGTCATTGGCAACGATTACCGGGTATTGCTGGCGGGGTCGTTTCTGGGAGGCGCTATTTTCCTGGTGCTGAGCGATACCATTGCACGGACAATCATTGCCCCCAACGAATTGCCGATTGGAGTAATTACTGGCTTTGCCGGTGGATTGGTATTTATCATTGTGTTGAGTCGGTCACGTTCTCACGTTAAGTTGAATTGAATACATGCAGTCGTTTGTTAAAATAGAACATTTTTCGTGCGGATATCCGGGGCATTTTGTCCTCGACGATGTCAGCTTTGGCATTCAGAAAGGTGATTTTGTGGGTATCATCGGCCCGAATGGATCGGGGAAAACTACCTTGTTTAAAGGAATTTCTGCCGAACTTTCGGCCTTAACCGGTGTAGTTACTTTAGAGGGGAAAAATATTCACAAAATGAGCCTGCGACAACGGGCACAAAACCTGGCCATTGTTACCCAAACTATCGAAGCTGGTGCGATGACGGTGGAAGAATATGTGCTAATGGGCCGCATGCCTTACCGCAAACAGTTTCAGTTTTTTGAAAACGAGAACGACTTCGCCATTGCCGAGAAATACATGAAATTAACCGGTGTGGACCGGCTTCGGAATAAATACATGAATGCTTTGAGCGGGGGAGAGCAACAGCTGGCCGGCATTGCCCGTGCGCTTGCCCAGGAGCCCCAGTTGCTTTTGCTGGATGAACCCACATCGCATCTCGATATTACGCACCAGGTGCAGATTCTGAATCTTATCCGACGCCTGAGCCACGATTTGAAACTGACCATTCTGATGATTATTCACGACCTGAACCTGGCCGGTGAGTACTGTGATCAGCTGATCATGATGCAGAAGGGTGGTGTCAGAAAAACGGGTGTCCCGATGGACGTACTCAATTACCAAGACATTGAGGCGGTGTATGATACGGTAGTGATTACGCGTACCAATCCTGTTTCGGGGAAACCGGTTGTCTTCTTGATTTCGGAAGACGTAATGAGCACAAAAAAGCTTTCCTAAAAACTGTTGGAATTTTCAGCAATCGAGATTTTCTGACTGGTGATTATGCCATCCTCTGCATTCCATTTTTACTTTGTAAGTCCGCTTCCGTAAATTATTTGCTACTTTTATGCCCATTAAATCTAAATCATTGATCCATGAAGAAATTTCTGACTTTTACTTTTCTGATCTTCTTTTTGCAACTGGCGGTGGTTGCTCAGCAAGCTCAAAGGCCCGATCCGCAACCCGCACCCGAAACAAAAGAAAATTTCAAACTGGGAGTTGCCGGTTATACCTTTCATAAATTTGATTTGCAAACTACGTTGGAAACCCTGAAGCGTTGCGATGTTCATTATTTGTGTATCAAGGATTTTCATTTACCCATTGAAAGTACCGATGAGGAAATTGCAGCTTTTCATGCCAAATGTGCCGAATACGGTGTAAAAGGCTATGCAGTGGGGCCTCTCTACATGCGTTCGAAAGAAGACATCGACAAATATTTTGAATACGCCAAAAGGGTAGGAGTGAATACGATTGTCGGGGTTCCGAATTACGATCTATTACCGTATGTCGAAGAAAAAGTAAAAGAATACGGTTTCTTTTATGCCATTCACCTGCACGGCCCGGACATTGATATTTATCAGGATGCCGACGAGGTTTGGGAAAAAACAAAAGACCTTGATCCGAGAATGGGCATGTGCCTGGACATTGGTCACGATACCCGAAACGGTAAAGATCCGGTTGCTGACCTTAAAAAGTATCATTCGCGTGTTTTTGACATTCACCTCAAAGATGTTACCGGAACTACAAAACTGGGTTATTCGGTGGAAGTGGGACGTGGGATTATCAACTTTCCTGCTTTTGTAAAGATGATGAGAGAAGTGAATTACACGGGTGTAATCAGTTTGGAACACGAACGTAATATGGATAACCCGTTTATGGGAATTGCGGAATCAATCGGTTATTTCAGGGCCATGATTGTAGCAACCCGCTAAAAGAAGTTTATAATTTACTAAATATTTGAAAGGTGTTAGCGTTATTGTTAACACCTTTTTTATTTGCAGTAGTTTCATGCCAGCAACACAGAATTTTTATCGAACTTAATTTTATACTTTTGTCGGGTGCAAAAACTGGGGAAAATATACCGGAGAAATATTTACGGGGTGATGGGGACACTGGTCTTCCACATTCTTCTTTTTTCAGCTTTCCTGCTGGCCGATATCGACAAAAAGGGAAACATTAAGGAGGAAGTTATCCTAATTGAGTTTCCGGATAATATCCCCGAACCTGAGCTTCCGGAAGAAGAGCCCGAACAACAGGAGGAGCAGCAACAGCAAGCTCCTGCTCCAATGGTCAACAACAGGACCAACCTGGCGTCCAACCGCTCGGCACGCGAGAATACAACCACTTCAAAAGACGAATTCTTCGACAATGAATATTTAAAAGAAGTGGAAGCCGCCCAAAAACTGTCGTCAAGCGTTAGTAACAATCTATCAAAGGACGTGGTGGACCTCAGCGAAATTAAGATGCCCGTTGAAACGACAGAGGGAATGGACAGGGATTCCATTAAAAATGTGATTTATGCAGGCGAAAGTAATATTGTTTATTACCTGGAGAACCGCTACCATGTGAGTCTGCCTGTTCCGGTTTACCTGGCGCAGGGTGGTGGAACCGTTATTGTGGATATCAAAGTGAACCGCGACGGCACGGTGGTGGATGCCACCGCCAGAAAGAACAATTCCATTCGCGACCAGCAAATATTTTTGTACGCACAGGAAGCGGCAACCCGTACCATTTTTAACAAAGACAATGCTGCCCCGGCCCTTCAGAAGGGGACAATTCATTATACTTTCGTTGCTCAGTAACATTCATGTTAATTTATCGGGCCTTTAACATGATTTAACACCTTTCTTTTGCTCCATTTGCTCTCCGGCTATATCTTTGCGGTACGTTTATTTTCATAAGTTTAGGTTTAGTTAGGTTAGTTAGTTTAATGAGAAAAGGATGGGTTGTTGAACCCGTCCTTTTTGTTTTTAGTCCCCTTTGAACATATTTTTTTTCTGATGCTTCTTTTTTTAAGATAATTTTTATCTTTAACTTTTATTGTAATTCATTGTTTATTAGCTTAGTTGATACTTTTAGTAGAGATTGTTGATTAAGTTGTGAATAGAATAATTTTAAATAAAGGGTTACCTTTTTCGTAATAATCGAATAATATAATAGAACATGATAAACTATACGGATGCGCAAATCCTGAAAGGAATCTTAAGGCATGATAATTTAATTTTACAGTACATATACAAACAGTACTACTATAAAGTAAATTATTTCATTAAGAAGAACCAGGGAAGTGAAGATGATGCCAGCGATATATTTCAGGAAGCCATTATCGTGATTTACAGAAAATTAAAGGAGAATGATTTAATTTTCGAAAAGAGTTCTTTTCAAGGCTATTTATTTTCGGTTTGCAGGTTTCTATGGTTGAAACAACTTGAAAAACGACGAATAGAACGAGAAAAACTAAACGATTCGTTACCATATCAGGAAGATATTTACGATGATAATCTGGTGGAGTTGGTAGAAAAAAACGAAAAGTACGGTTTGTATCAAAAGCATTTTAAAACCCTTAGTTCTGATTGCCAGAAGTTGTTGCAGCTGTTTTTCGAAAAAGTCTCGCTTAAAGAAATTGCAAGCATTATGGGCTTTAAAACGGAGAAATATGCAAAAACCCGAAAATTCAAGTGTAAAGAGCTGCTTATAAAGAGGATTAAGCAAGATACAGAATTTAAAAAAATACTTGAAGATGACACCTAAAACAGAATTAATTGGACGCATTGAAGACTATTGTTTAGATTTAATGGACGCAAAGCAAAGACTTGAATTCGAAAAAGAACTGGAATTCAATCAAGAGCTGAAGGAAGAAGTAGAACTTCACAAAAATCTACAGGCCGCAGTGCTCGAAATGGACGTGTTAAACCTCAAAGGCAAACTTCTGGAAATTCAGGAGGAAACAAAATCAGAAAAAATTACAAACGGATCGTTTGCGTTGCTGGAGGATTTGGAAGAAATCCAGGAGCTGACAGACGAATTGTCTTTTGCCGAACTGGTGGACAGTTTTGAATCGTTGCCAAAGGTACACGTGTATCAACACGAAAAGACAAGTAACGAGAATATTCATCATTTCTACAAGGAACAAAGTCAGAATGGGGTAGAAGTCAACGGTTATGACGAAGAACTGAATGGCTTCGAAATGGAAGATTTGGATGGCCTTGAAGAAGCCGTTCTGGAGGCAGACATAATGAATCTCCGTGAAACTTTGCAGCAGGTCGCAAAATCTGTTGAACCTCAGTATTCTGCCGAAGAAATAGATGACTATCTGAATGGAGAGATGGAAGACAATATTTTGGCTGAGTTTGAAGCTGAAATGAAGCAGAATAAGCAATTACTCGAAGAAGTGAATCTGCATATGGAATTGGAGGCTGCACTCGAAGAATTTGATGTAATGAAGCTGAGAGACGAAATGAGCAGCATCATGGAGGCAGAAACTTCGTGGAATGTAAGTGAAAATACAATTGAAGACTTTATCGATGGTGTTCTTGACGATGAAGAATTGCTCGAAGAATTTAATATCGAATTAAAAGAAAATACGGACCTGATGGCAGAGCTCTCGTTGCGTGAGAACATAAATTCAGCCATCGGTGAAAAAGACATTATCTCGTTACGGGAAAGCCTGTCAGAGGCACGCAGAGGTTCGGAAAAGCAAGAAGTGAAATCGATCGTAATGCCACGGTTCGATACACAGTCTACGCGATTCTGGAGAAACAGTGTGGCTATGATCGTTGTTTTGATCGGTTTGGCCGGCATCTTAAATACGGGAATGCAGTCGACTCAGGGTACCTATGCCAAATATTTTGAAACGCCAGCCTGGGCATCAGAACGTTCTGTGAACGCAAGCTTGGATGCCATTCAAACGGCAAAAATATACTTCCAGCAATCCGATTATCAAAAAGTGATCAAAGAGCTGGATAATGTCACTCCGCAGAAAGACCAGGCCTTTGTTGCTCAGTTTTACAAAGGCTTGAGTTATCAGAACCTGGATCAGTACGATAATGCAATTCAGGAGTACACGAAAGTTATAAACCATGGAAATAACTTATTTGTGGAAGAAGCAGAGTGGTACAAAGCTTTGTGCTACCTGAAAGAGAACAAGCGAAGTGAGGCAAGGGCTGAGCTGTTGGCAGTAATCGACCGGAAGGGACACTACGAAAAAGATGCAAAAGCCATTATTCGCAAGTTAAGGTACACGTTTAAATAAATTCTGTTCATTCAAAAGTGGATTGATTCAATTTTAAATACACATTCACCTTTTTAGAGATTGAATCGAGAAACAAAATAACACAAGCGTTCAAATGAAATAAATAGACTGATTCGATTTTAAATACACATTCACCATAAAATTGAATCAAGAAACAAAGTAGAAGATATACACATTCAACGCGAAATAGATTTATTCGAAAAAATACACATTCACAAAGCCTGTCTTTTCTGACGGGCTTTCTTTATGCGTAAGATTTGGTCAATAGAGAAAATAAGAATGAGTAAAATAAGAATTCCAAAGAAATAGATATCATAACTCGTGTAAAGTGGCGAATTGTCTCCGATGGACTTAAAACTCATCCAATAGTGAGGGTGCGCCAGTCTGGAATTGGAATGATCCAGGTATTCGATTTTAGCTAATCTTAGCGCTTCGTCTTTGGTTTTTCCTTTTTTCAGGTTTTTGTAAAAGGAGGTCATTATCTCCGTTCCCGCCTGGTCTTCAACTTCCCACAGCGAAACCACAATCGAGGGGCAGCCGGCATATAAAAATCCTCTGGAAAGGCTCATTAGTCCTTCTCCTTTTTGCATTTTTCCGACGCCTGTGTTACAGGCACTAAGTACTGTTAATTTTGCGTTTCGTAAATTCAGGTTGTAGATATCTGCTGTATTGAGCCAGCCGTCTTTGTCGAGCGGTTCATTAGGTGTTTCCGGCATGGGCGAAAAAGCAAGTCTTGAAAACGCCGGAAGGGAATCATTGATGTATGCGTGCATAGCCAAATGCAATATGTCGTATTCCTGGCTAAATTTTCTGAAATTTTCTTCTGTTGCTTCGGATCCCCTGTAAACGTCTGTTTTTACGGTCTTTGAAATGGCATCTACTTCTTTTTGCACACCCGGAAGAGGCATTAGTGTATAGCTAGCATTTGATAGTTCAAACTTTTCTGAAGCGTATAAAGGAGCAAATGCCAGTGTGTGATTTTTTAACTGGCGCTTGGAGTGGCTGTTCTTGAAATAGATATTGGCTGAGTTGGCGTAGTTAATATTAAAATCACGGATCAAATAATCTAATTTTGAAAAATCGATCACCTGGCTTGTGTCCGGGAGTGATTTTAACAGGCCGTCAAACGCAATGTAATTCAGTTTCCCGTCAGGAATAATAATTAAGTTCATATTCTTTAGCGCATATTGAAAAGGCTGTAACAGCAATGTATACATATCGTTGGCGGCTTGACAATATTGCTTTGAATCTTCATTGTGGGTAAAAAGAAAATTTGGGGTAGTCATAAAATGAAACATGTACTCGAACGACCGCTGCATTTCGGAAGATATCTTTTGTGAAGTAAAGAACTTGTGGTCTTTTGTAATCAGAAAAGTAAACAGTTCCGACGTAGTATCTGTTTGATTGATTGCATATTCTATTATTGCTTCGTTCTTTTTTAGTTTGTTTTGTACATCGGTTACACTTAGCATGGAAACGGAGTATTTCAGATTATAATAATCCGGATACTCTTCCTCCAGCAGATGATTGAGCTCGTCGCGATTTTTCGAGGCCTCAAAAATTTTATCGTTGTATTCGGCAATTAATTCTGAATCGGCACTGTCTTTACTTTGCTCTTCAAATAATTTTTCGTTAAAAGTTGATATGGTGCTGTTTAGTTTGCTTTCGAGCTCCAGTAAAGTATCCGGAATCAGGCTGTTTTCCTGTGCCAGGTCATTAGATATCTTATCGAAGACTGCGCTGCTTTTCATTTGTTCTGCACTTTGAAAAGCAAGGTCCAGGTATTGCTCATCCTGACTGTAATCATAAGCCAGATAAGCGGTTTCGATGGTTTTAGAGAAGGTTGATGATTCCAGTGTGGCGAGTTGCAACTTGCTTTCATCACTAGAGATTTCCATTCGTGCGCGTTGAACCAGTTTTCCGATTACATTATAGTAGTTCAGTGCGTTATCCAAAGCTCTGGCGTAGGTTGCAGTTCGTTCTTCCTTTTCCAAATCAGCAAGCTCTAGGTAGGAGTCGGCAACTGCCTTTAGTAAACCTAAGCAATTTAGAAATGACAAACAGTTATCAACGGTTAATTTACCAATTTCCATTTTTTCATTTGGTTTGTAAAGTGCGTCTAATCCATTAGTATACAGACTTATCGCTTCGTTGAGATTCTGCTTTTTTTGTTGTTTAAAGGTGAATATATTTTGAGATGCGACTGGCTTTCGTGCAATAAGGTCGCCCTTGTAAGTGTAATAATCAGCTAGATCCTTACCTTTTGAAGGCTGCTCTTTGGCGATGATTAAGAAGGCTTTCTCCAATGCCTCCATACCCGAATTGAATTTATAAACGTTAGATAGAAACTCTGCATAGTTTAAGTAGGAGTTAGCCAGTTGAATACTTTGATCGCCGTATTCATTTCTTACTAGATCAATGTTAATCTGATAATACTTATCTGCATTTATAATGTCTTTCAATTCCTGATACAGGATTGCAATCAACTCACTGTAATAGATTCTATTTACTATATCTCCTTTTGAATAAAATGTTTTTAATATACTCAGAGCTTTATTAAAATTATTCTGTAAATAGTTAATCTCTGCAATAGCATAATTAGCATCACAGATGTCGATATAATCAATATTGTCTTGGTTCGAAAATATGGTTAAAGATCGATTAAAATAATTCAAGGCGTTGGTGTAATCAAGTTTTGCTCTATATACATTGCCAATATTGCGATATAATCTTCCAAGGCTAATTAAATTGGAGTCATTGCGCAGTAAGTAACTTTGTTCTGCTAGTTTATAATTTCTTAGAGCAAGCTCATTTCTTCCCAATAATTTGTACGTAATCCCTATGGAAACATATATGCTACCTAGAAAGTAACTCTCTTCACCATAACTCTTTTTTCGATAGCTGAGGGCCAATTTAAATGAATCAAGAGCTTCAATACTTCTTTTTTCATTGTTTAGATTAATCCCAGCAGAGTACAATTGTCTGACTCTCATGTTGTAATGGTCATTACTGTTTGTTTGACCAAAAAGAATATTTGAAAGTAAAATCAGGAAAACTAGCGGATAAAAGATACAAATCTTGCCCATGATAATGTTGTGATTTCTGATGCCAAAGTAAAAGTTTTTTAATTTTTTTCAAATTCGGGGGTTACCTTTTTGAGCTTTTAGGAATATATAAGTGAATGTGTATTTAAAAAGTTTAACGAATTAATCTATTTAATCATGAAAAGGGTACTGGGACAAACAACTGAAAACGCTTTTGCTAATTTTACTTTCGAAGTTTTGACAAATGACGAAATGAAATCAATTAAGGGTGGTGTAGATCGTCCAAAATCCAGAGATAAAGATGTTTATGATACTTTAGAAGAATAATACTTCAAATCATTAACTGTTTTATTTATTGTCTTACAGGATAGAGTATCCTTGTTTAACTAAGATTAATACGTTTCTTTAAAATTAGGAAGAAGAGTAGCCTATATACAGAACCAATTAAGTTGTTAGTACAGGGGGTTAAGACGCAACGTTTTAAACCCCTTTTGGTTTGAAAGACTCAACTCAACTTCTTTTCCCTTCAAAGATTTCGTATTTATTAAAGTTACACTCCAACGCTCCGTTGAAAAGCTCTTGTTTACTCGTGGGTTTTAATCCAATGTATTTCATGCTTTCTTTGGCTGAGCTTATAATCCAGGCTTCATTTCCGCAGTAATGATGCTTTAGGCGTTCTCCGATCATTTGGTACAAACTATCCAAATTTTCGCTTTTTAAACGCTCTCCATAGGGCGGATTGGTAATGATGGTGCCATTGTGCATTTCAATGGGCAAATCCTTAAAATCAGCTACCGCAAATTTGATTTTGTTAAAAACCAATGCCCGTCGAGCATTTGTTTGTGCGTTTAAGAGATTGCCTGCCGATATATCCGAAGCATATATAGTATAGCGGAACTCTCGCTTCTCTGAAGGCTCAGTAATTTTGTCCCATAAAAGCTGGTCGTAATCGTTCCAGTTCTGAAAAGCAAATTCTTTTCTGAATTTAGCCGCCGGAATATTTTGGGCAATCATGGCTGCTTCAATTGCAATGGTTCCCGACCCACACATCGGATCCATAAAATCTGAATTTCCGTACCAGCCCGCCAACATAATCATTCCGGCTGCCAGTACTTCATTCAAAGGAGCATCTCCCTGCTTTATGCGGTATCCCCTTTTGTGCAGTGATTCACCCGAACTATCTAGTGAGATGGTACAGGTATTCTGAAAAATATGAACATTAATGATCAGGTCAGGATTATCTGTATCAACATTGGGACGTTTTCCCTGTTTTTCGCGAAAATAATCGGCAATGGCATCTTTAACTTTGAGGGAGGTAAACATTGAGTTACGGAAATCCCTGGAGTTGACCACCACACTGTCGATGGAAAAAGTATCTTCAAGTCCGAGATGCTTCGACCAGTCGATATTTTTACACTTCAGGTAAAACTGGTCTACATTTTTGAACTGAAAATGATCAATCTCTTTTAATACTTTTAAGGCCGTTCGCAAGTAGTAATTGGAACGATAGATCATTTCAAGATCACCTTCGTAAAAAACAGCTCGTTTGCCGCGGTGCACATTTTTCCCGCCCAGACGTTTTACCTCTTTGGCCAGTACATCTTCCAGCCCTGCAAAAGTTTTTGCAATCAGTTTATAATCTTTCAATATTTTGAGTTTATCAAATACCGGCTCCGTCGGTAAATGTTGATTCTTTTGGTCTTTTTTGAATAATACGTGAATTGGGGGGCAAATCGTTGGTCACCCATACATTTCCTCCGATTACTGACCCTTTCCCAATGGTTACCCGGCCAAGTATCGTAGCTCCGGCGTAGATTACCACATCGTCTTCCACGATCGGGTGGCGCGGTATACCTTTTATTGGGTTTCCATTTTCATCAAGCGGAAAGCTTTTGGCACCCAGAGTTACTCCCTGGTATATTTTTACATTGCTTCCGATAATACAGGTAGAGCCAATTACAACACCAGTTCCATGGTCGATGGTAAAACTTTCCCCGATCTGCGCCCGGGGATGGATGTCGATCCCGGTTTCGCTGTGCGCCATTTCCGCTATAATGCGTGGCAAGAGCGGCACCTGTAATTGTAACAGTCTGTGTGCAAATCGGTAGTTGGTGATGGCCCGTATGCCGGGATAACTAAAAATGACTTCTCCGTAATTTTTTGCAGCCGGATCGTTTAGAAAAGTTGCTTCAACGTCGGTTACCAACTGGCGCCTCATTTCGGGCAGAAATTCGATCAGGTCAATGGCGTCTTGTTCTGCTTTTGAACGGTGTCGTTCTACTTTGCTAATGGTTGTTTCTTCACATTCGAAACACATGCTGGCAAGAATTTCACCGCTTAGTAATTCGTAAAGTTCATCCACATAAACTCCCATGTAGTGTTTGGTCGTTCCTCCCCGCAGGGTTGTATTTCCAAAATACCCGGGAAACAGGATTTCCCGAACCAGTTCAATAATCCGGGCAATGTTTTTATTCGAAGGCAGTGGTTCTCCTTTGAGATGTTCGTGGCAAACCAGTTTGTAAGACTCGGGTTCACTCAGTTTATCAATGGTGTTCTGCAATCGGTTTTCGAATTCCTGTGTTGTCATAATTTTTAGTCTAATGCAAAGCTAAGCAGTATCGCTTAACAAATTACATTAAAAACGATTTATTGAATGTTTTGTTGATAAAGGTTAAAGTATCCTGTCGATTAATGAGATGGCAGTTTGTACTCTTATTCCGTTCATGCCCTGAATGATTTTGTAGGGGAAGCCATATTTTTCGATTTCACTGATATATTTTTCCTGTAGGCGTTCGCGGTTCTCTCCTCCGTTTTCACGAACAGGATCTGAGACCCAGGGAAGGTCTGTGTCGCAGACAAGAAAAAGATCAATTTCTGTGTTTCTTAATTCGTTTTCAATCCAGTGGGGAACCCTGCCAAAAACGACTTCGAACCATACTTTTGTAATGAGTAGCCAGGTATCCAGAAAAATGACCTGGAAGTCGGAGTTGATGAGATCATTGTATTGTTCTACCTGTTTTTGTGCAATGTACTCAACATCTTCAAAGGTGTATTTTCTATCCAGGTTCTGAACGTAGTCACGTGCATATTCCGGAATAAACGGCGCTCCGTAATGTTCGGATAATGCCCGGGCCAGGTTGCTTTTTCCCGTAGATTCGGCTCCAGTAATGGCTATTATTTTAGGACGTTGCTTCAACTCGTTTCAATAAATCTTTCTTCCATGCAAAATAACCATAAATGGCCATAAACGTGTATATCAAAAACAAGATGACAGTGGCCCATAAACCTTTGTATACATAGAGGCCTGCCGAAACTGCATCCACAAAAATCCAGATCAGCCAATGCTCAATGTATTTTTTTGCCAGCATCCAGGTGGCGACGATACTCAACGCTGTTGTTAACGAATCCATGTATGGAACATCCGAATCCGTAAAATTTTTGAGGATAAACAGGATAAGTGCGTACAAAACAACCGATGCTGCTACCAGCAGGTATCTTAGTTTTGGGGCAGTGAGCCTGACAGGAACTTGCGTGTCGGCATCCGTTTTTTTACCTTTCAACCAGAAATACCAGCCATACAAGCTTATAACCACGTAGTACACCTGTAGTCCCATGTCGGCGTATAATTTTGCGTCAAAAAATACGATAACGTACAGAAAAGAGGAAATCAGTCCGGTGGGCCAGGTGAAGATATTCTGGCGGATCGAAAAGAAGATATATATCATACCAAGAATGGCTCCCAGCACCTCTATTGGGTTTTCTGAAAGCCATTCCAGAATTGTTTCGGTCATAAAAAATTATTCGTTGGTTACCAGTAAGCCCTCGTATTCTTTTTTATCGTCGAGTACTTCCAGTGCCTTACTTATTTCAGCATCATCCTCGTTGAGAACTTTGTACATGTCGTTACGCGAATACACATCGCGGGCGATAAAAGCCTTTAATTCTTGCTTCAAATTGTCTTTTGTAAAAGCAATGCTTTCATCGTTTCTTTCCACGCCTTCTTTTTCTCCCCGGCTTACAATCTCTTCCACCGCATCATCACCAATGGTAAAATTCCGGTTGAACTGATCAAATTCCGGATAGTCTTTTTTCAGCTGATCGCGGTTTGTATCAATAAAATCGAGGACGTAGTTGAAAACCACATTTTTTCTTCTCAACTGGTTCAGATAAATATAGTTGTGTGAAGTATCAAGCGGAACAAAAATATCGGGCATTACACCGCCTCCTCCGTAAACACTTCGGCCATTCACCAGTGTTTTGTGTTTTAAAGAAGTATCGAAATGAATGCTGTCGGCATTAAACATTTCTCCGTTGCTCATCCGGTTGGCGTAATCTTTTCGGTATTCGCTCACACCATCTTCATACGGTTTCTGAATACAGCGGCCACTTGGTGTATAATAATGGGCGGTTGTAAGCCGAACCATCGATCCGTCAGTCAGGAAAAACGGTTTTTGTACAAGCCCTTTTCCAAACGAACGACGTCCAATTATAATTCCACGGTCCCAGTCCTGAACAGCACCGGATACAATTTCACTTGCCGAGGCTGATCCTTCGTCTACCAAAACAACCAGCTTTCCGGTTTCAAACAAACCTTTGGCCGATGCATCGTAATCCCGTTTGGGATCGTTCCTGCCGCTTGTGTATACAATCAACTTATTGTTGTCAAGAAACTGGTCCGAAATTTCAATCGCGGTTTTTAAATAGCCTCCGCCGTTGCCACGCAGGTCAAGCACCAGGTTTTCAATCCCCTGTTGTTTCAGGTCTTTCATGGCATCCACAAACTCGTCGTTGGTAGTTGCCGAAAACCTGCTCAGTTTTATGTAGCCTGTGTTTTTATTCAGCATGTAAGAGGCATCGAGGCTGTAGATCGGAATTTTATCGCGGATGATGGTAAAAGCCAACAGGTCTTTTTCCGATTTGCGCGAAACCTTCAGATTTACCTCCGTGCCTTTATCTCCCCGAAGCATGTCAAAAACATCGGAGTTTTTAAGCCCGATACCTGCAACGTTTTTACCATCCACTTCCACAATCCGGTCGCCGGCACGTAAGCCAACTTTTTCGGAAGGGCCTCCGGCAATGGTGGTTGTAACCAGCAAAGTATCTTTGAAAATGTTAAACGATATGCCGATACCTTCAAAATTCCCTTTTAAAGGTTCGTTCATCTTCTCCACTTCTTCTTTTGAAATATAGGTAGAATGCGGGTCCAGTTCACTCAGGACATGAACAACGGCATCTTCTGTCAGTTTTTCGACATTGGCCGAATCAACATAATAACCGTCAATCAACCGAAGCAAGCGGCCAAATTTCAGCTGGCTTTGCTGAACGTTTTCCTGTGCGGAAAGCTGCGCAAAAGGCCATGCCAGAAAAAAAGCTAAAAGCACCCTTAGCCCGAAGTTGGACGTTCTGTTAAATTTCGAAACTTTCATAGTCTTTTTGTTAATGTAACCCGGTAAGCTGCCAAATATTGCTTCAGGCAACCAATATCAAAAGCCTAACAACTATTCCCATTCAATTGTTGCCGGCGGTTTGGAACTAATGTCGTATACTACTCGGTTAATTCCCCGCACCTTGTTAATGATCTCGTTCGACATTTTTGCCAGGAAATCATAGGGGAGGTGCACCCAGTCTGCCGTCATTCCATCGGTAGAAGTTACCGCCCGCAATGCTACGGTATTTTCATAGGTTCTTTCGTCGCCCATTACGCCTACCGACTGCACGGGGAGTAGCATTACCCCTGCCTGCCAAACATCATCGTACAATCCCCATTTTTTCAGACCGTTGATAAAAATGGCATCAGCTTCCTGGAGGATTCTTACTTTATCGGGAGTTACATCGCCCAAAATTCGGATGCCAAGCCCCGGACCCGGGAAAGGATGGCGTCCCAGTAATTCCTGTTTAATCTGAAGGGCTTGCCCTACACGACGAACTTCGTCTTTGAAAAGCAGTTTCAACGGTTCCACTACTTTCAGTTTCATTTTCTCAGGCAAACCACCCACGTTGTGGTGCGATTTAATGGTGGCTGATGGGCCGTTTACCGAAACCGATTCAATAACATCGGGGTAAATAGTGCCTTGTGCGAGCCACTTCACATCTTGTATTTTGTGCGCTTCTTCATCAAAAACTTCAATAAAGTTGCGGCCAATAATCTTTCTTTTTTGTTCCGGATCAGTTACTCCGGCCAGGTCGTCCCAAAATTTCTGACGGGCATTAACGCCAATCACATTCAATCCCATGTCTTTGTATGAATGCAAAACATCTTCAAATTCATTTTTACGAAGAAGTCCGTTGTCCACAAAAATACAGGTCAGGTTTTTACCGATTGCCTTGTTTAGCAGCACCCCGGCAACCGACGAATCAACTCCTCCCGAAAGGCCTAACACTACTTTGTCGTTACCCAGCTGTGCCTTTAATTCATTCACGGTAGTTTCCACAAACGAATCAGGTGTCCAGTTTTGCTCGCATCCGCAAATGTCGGAAACAAAATTTTGCAGCAGCTGTTTGCCTTCGGTGGTGTGGTAAACCTCGGGGTGAAACTGAATAGCCCACGTGCGTTCATCGTCTACTTTGTAGGCGGCATAATTAACATCTTCGGTCGATGCAATTACCTTGTAGTTTTTCGGAAGTTTTACAATGGTATCTCCATGCGACATCCACACTTGCGTATGAAGTCCGATATTCTTGAAAAGCTCACTGTCGTGGTCAATGTACCCCAGGTTGGCACGTCCGTATTCCCTTGAATCCGATGGAGCCACTTCTCCGCCATAAAAATGAGCCAGGTATTGTGCGCCGTAGCAAATCCCAAGAACAGGCAAAGTTCCTTTGATTTTCGAGAGGTCGGGTCGGGGCGCATCTTCGTCTCTTACCGAATAAGGACTACCTGAAAGAATCACGCCTTTCACGCTTTCGTCGATCTCAGGATAGTGATTAAAAGGATGGATTTCACAATAAACATTCAACTCACGGACCTTTCTTCCGATCAATTGCGTGTACTGCGACCCAAAGTCTAGAATTAGAATCTTTTCCTGCATGAAAATTTTACTTTTGATTGTGAATGCACAAAAGTAAGAATATCGCCAGAAAACCTGGCCAATTGTTGGTTAAAAAGAAGTACATGTTAACAACCCTGCCAGAAAGTAAGGTTTCAGTAACGGGCTTAAAATTAATTTCAAATTAAAACGTTAGAATTTTGTGTTGGGTATTATTTGTTAATTTTGGTCCAAAATTTAAGCGCTTATCAATGAGGGTTATTCTGAAATTTATTGTTGTTTTCCTGTTGGTTGTTTTTGAATTGCCGCTAAACGCCCAGAGTCTGAAGAAGAATGAGGTAGTGGTAATCAGTGGCGAAAAATTCGTTGTACACCAGATCGAAACAGGTGAAACCATTTTTTCTCTGACGCAAAAATTCAAGGTTAGCAGGGAAGAGTTGGAGAAGTACAATCCAAAGTTGACAGAAGGTCCGAAGATTGGCGATGTCATAAAAATTCCTTACCGCGAAGATGCAGATGTGTCGGCAAAATCGGGACAGGAGCGGGGGAAACCGTCTGGATTTTTAACGCACAAGGTAAAATCGAAAAATGAAACGGCCTATTTTATTGCCCGTCAGTATGGAATTTCGGTAGAGGAATTGTATGCTCATAACCCGGGGGTAACTACCATCAAAAAAGGGTTGAAGCTGCAAATTCCTTTTTGGAATGAAAAAGCTCCTGTGGCAGAGACTCCAAAAGTACCGGTGGCAGAAAAGAAAGAGGAAGTAAAAATCCAGCCGCAACCTTTGCCTGCGGGAACATTAACACACCAGGTGGTTTCAGGTGAAACCGTGTATTCCATTGCAAAAAAATACGGTGTGAGCGAGGCGGAAATTCTAGCGTTGAATCCGGCTGCCAAAAACCTGAAAGCGGGTGCGAAGCTATCAATCCCTGTAACGAAGAAAGAAACAGCGATTGTTCCGGTAGAAAAACCAAAGGAAGAATTTTCAGGAAAATATTTTGAACACATCATCGAGTCGGGAGAAACACTTTGGGGAACTGCCCGGAAATACGATGTGACAGAAAATGAATTAAAAACACTCAATCCGATTCTGAATACCGACTTTCCGGCCGGTGCAGTGATTCGTGTGCCGGTTAAAGAAACGGAGATCGAGCAAACCGAGGCCAGGCCTTTGAACGAAGAGGCTTTTGATAAACACGATGTTAAGAAAGGGGAAACATTGTATGGTGTTTCAAAGGAATTTGATGTAAGTATATATGAATTAAAAAAATACAACCCGGTGTTGGAGCACCGTAACCTGGTGGAAGGCGAAACGATCCTGATACCGCACAAAACAGAGGAAGCAGCGGTAACACAACCCGAAACTGAATCAGTATCCGAAACTGTAGTGTCACCTGAAGCGGCTCTGCCGGATGAAAAATACTTTGCCGTAGATGCGACCATGGAAATTCCTGAGTTTTGCAAACCACAATTAAGGGAATTTTCATCCGAAACTTTTGACGTGGCACTTTTCCTTCCCTTGTTTTTGGAAGCCAACGATACGCTGAACCGGGAAGAAGCCATTCCCGACTCCATGATTTTTCTGGCTGATATTAACGGTCATTCTCCGAACAATCAGCATTTGCTGGAAGTGATGGCAAGTCAGGATACCACCATTGAAGTGGAGCGAAAACCGATGTTTAAGAAGTTTTACCGGAGCAGCGAAAACTTTGTGCAGTTTTATGAGGGAGTTTTGATGGCGCTCGATCATTTGCAGCAGACCGGGCTAAACGTTCGCCTGCATGTTTTCGACACCGAACAACGTATGGATGCGGTCCGAAAGTTTATTTTTACTGACGAGTTTTTACAGACCGACCTGATTATTGGCCCGATTTATCCGGAAGTGCAAAAGGAAGTGGCTGAAATAGCCGCCAAAAACCGTATTCCGCTGGTGTCACCGCTGGCTGCGCAATCCGGGTTGCTGAGTTCCAATCCGTATTATTACCAGGTAAACCCAACCCGCGATTACCTGACACAGCAAACGGCAGACATGGTGGCGGAAGAATACCACAACAGTAATTTTATTATTCTGAAAACACAGGAATATGCCGGCACGCCCGAAGGGAAAATGGTGGATATGCTCCAGGAAAAGTTTTTTAACTCAGGTTTTATGAGTGAACGGGACGGGGTGAATTTTACCATCTATGACTTTCAACGGGAAGGCGCTTTTGGTTTACGCCGGATTATGTCGACCACCAAGGAAAACGTCATTTACATACCTTCATCCGACGAAGGAATACTTAGCATTTCCATTTCGAACCTGAATAACCTTGCCAGCGATTATTCGATGACGCTGATTGGCACCCATCGTTACCCAAGCTATCAAAGTATTCAGATTGATCATTTTCATAATCTGAAACTTAAATACCTGGCTCCATACTGGACCGATTATAGGTCGCCAAAAACGATTCGTTTTGTCAGCGATTTCAAGACCGCGTTTGCTACTGAACCCGATAATTTTGGATTCCAGGGATACGATGTTACTACCTATTTTGTAAAGGCTTTGGCAGAATTAGGTCGTGATTTTGGCGAATGCCTCCCGTATTTTCATGTCGATCTGATTCAGGGTAATTATCACTTCGATAAATATTCCAAGTTTGGCGGATACATGAACCAGGGCGTATCGGTTATTTCCTATACCCGAAATTACGAGGTAAAACGCGAACGGGTAAAAGGGCAACCGCGGTTGGTGGCTGAGATTTCTGAATAAGCAACAATTATTAAAAGAAAAAAGAAGGCATCCCAAAAGTTGCAAGAACCCGGTTCACGCAAAGAAGCAAAAGAAGCGCAAAGGGCACAAAATGCTGAATGTCAAATTCTGTTTTTGCATTCTTTTGTACAACGCTTTGCGGACTTTGCGTGAATTATTTTGATGCCTGGGTGCAATTATTTCTTGTAAAAGAATTTTCCGGTAAGCAAAAGACTGGCAAAAACTACTGCGGCAAACAGCAAGCTGCTGAAAGCTATCTGCATTCCTCCGGAGAGAACATGTCCGCTGGTACATCCGCCTGCCATTCGGGCTCCAAAAATCAGTAAAAAGCCGCCTGCAAACGCCCAAAAGGCACGCTGTGTTTTTGAAGTGCCTTTGTATTTTTCCCAGTTTTCATACACCAGGCGAAATTCAAATTTCTTCTGCAACAACGATCCGATCAGCCCGGCCAAAAATGCCCCGGATAAAAAGATCAGTTCCCAGTTTCCCGGTTTTTGAATCTTGGTGAAATATTCGTTTTGAGTGAGTCCGGCTAAAGCATCGCCTACATACGGATAAGTGGTGGAAGCTCCAATGGGGCGGTCGGAAGCAAACTTCGAGAATACGATCACGTTTAAAACCGCCAACGCAATTCCAGCTACGAGCCAGCGGTAGTTGTTCGACTTTTCCGCTTTGTTCAAAACAAAGGCAACTCCGATAAACAAGGCTCCAATCAGGAAAACCAGCAGATAAAAAGCCAGGTTGCTGTCTAGCGCCGTTCTGAGTGAAAAAGAACCCAGGTTGGGACCCAGTATTCCTTGCAGGGAAGGAAGCACCAGGGTGTAAACAACGCCGGCCAGAATGCCTCCGATAATTCCAAGCAGTGCATCAAGCGATCCTTCTCCCAACGAAATAGCGAGCGTTCCGGGGCAATATCCCAGAATGGCCATGCCGACTCCAAAAAGAATGCCTCCGAAAACCAATCCTCCCAAAATCAGTGGTTTTACATGGTACGAAGCCATGCCAGCTCCGATTTCGATGTTGATAAGAATGGCCCCTAAACCAACAGCTACGGCAATGGCTTTGGCAACCGTTAAATTGTCGAGGGTGGCCATGCCACTAATGACGTTAAATTTGTTGAGGCTGGCGTACTGAAGTGTAAGCCCAAACAGAAATCCTAAAAACAGTGTAAGTACAATCATGGTATTGAATTTTTACAAAGGTTTTCGGTCGTGTTGTCAGAATTGAAAGCCTAAAGGTAATGGATGATTTTTGATATAAAGCACATTCCGGAAACTGATTGCGATTGTTTCCTGCTCAAGGATGACCTTTTCTTGTATGAAGTTTCCTTTTTCAATCCAACCTAAAAATCGGAAAAAAGAAGCAGGTTACTCTTAATCCCTGTAACGCTTCAGAATATCTCCGTAGGCATCAATACGACGGTCGCGAAAGAAAGGCCATATTCTGCGAACATCTTCGGTGCGCGCTTTATCTATTTCAACCACTTCGGATTGTTCGTATTCCGCCGAAAAACGACGGATAAATTCTCCCTGGGGGCCGGCCACAAAAGAGTTGCCCCAGAAAGTGATGCCTTTGCCCACGCCCGAAGGATCGGATTCAAAACCGGTGCGGTTAACGCTGATCACGGGCAAACCGTTGGCCACAGCATGTCCGCGTTGCGAAATGATCCAGGCATCCAGCTGACGTGCTTTTTCTTCCTGTGTATCCGATGGGTCCCAGCCAATGGCCGTTGGGTAGATCAATAGTTCTGCTCCTGCCAGCGCCATCAGGCGGGCAGCTTCGGGGTACCACTGATCCCAGCAAACCAATAATCCGAGTTTGCCTACCGATGTGTGGATCGGGTTAAAACCCAGATCGCCCGGCGTGAAATAGAATTTTTCGTAAAAAGCAGGGTCGTCCGGAATGTGCATTTTCCGATACTTACCGGCTATAGAACCGTCTTTTTCGAAAACAACAGCGGTGTTGTGGTACAAGCCGGCGGCCCGTTTTTCAAACAGCGAAGTGACGAGCACAACGCCCGCTTCTTTGGCTGCCTGCGCAAAAATTTCGGAATCGGGCCCGGGAATTGGTTCGGCCAGGTCAAAGAGGTTCACATCCTCTGTCTGGCAGAAATACAAGCTGGCGTGTAATTCTTGTAAAACCACAATCTCAGCACCCATTGAAGCACATTTTTTTATTTCTTCAATACTTTTCTGAATGTTACTTGTCTTATTCCCTGAACATTCCTGCTGAACGATTCCAACTTTTATTTTGCTCATGATTTCTTACTTTTTACAATTCAATACTACTGCTTGGGGATATTGCATAGTTACGCAATGCAACGATCCGTGCTGTTCGATCAATACCCGGCAATTTACCTGAATAATTTCTCTTTCGGGAAAAACTTTTGTCAATATTTCAATTGCTTCATCGTCTTGCGAAACGCCATAAACCGGTAACAACACGGCCCCGTTTATAATGGTAAAGTTGGCGTATGTGGCCGGCAAACGGTTGCCTTCACTGTCAAAACAACTATCGGGGAAGGGGAGTTCAACCAAATCATAGGGTTTCCCTTCAGCGTTGGTAAAGTGTTGCAGCTGTTCTTTCATTTGCTGCAAAGCTTCGTAATGTTCGTCATCCGGATTGTTGCAGCCAACATAAGCGATTGTATTCTCGTCGCAAAAGCGGGCCAGCGTGTCGATGTGCGAATCGGTGTCGTCACCAGCCAGGTATCCGTGGTCGAGCCAAAGCACTTTTTGCGCTCCTAAATGTTGTTTCAGGAACGTTTCAATTTCTGCTTTAGAAAACTGCGGATTTCGGTTTTTCTCCATCAGGCATTCTGTTGTAGTCAGAATTGTTCCTTTACCATCGCTTTCGATAGAACCGCCTTCCAGCACAAAATCGAAACTCTCCAATTCGCTGTTTTGAATCAGGTTTTGTTCAAACAGTTTTCGGGTAATCTGATTATCAAGTCCGGCCTCGAATTTTTTACCCCAGCCGTTGAAAATATAGTCCTGCGCTACCGCTCCGCCGTTGGTTAAAACAGTAATACCACCGTGGTCGCGCGCCCAGGTATCGTTTGACGGAACCTCGGCAAAATGAATGTTTGTACAATCCGGGAAATAGGCTTTTACCTGGGCTACACTGTCGCAAACCACCAACACCGGCTGAAAATGGGCTGCCGCTTCGATAATGTTTACAAAACATTCAGATGCTTTGTGCAAAAGGTATTCCCAGTCGCTGTTGGCATGTGGAAAAGTAAGCTGCAAAAAAGACTGCGGCTCCCATTCGGCAGGAAAGCGACGATCGTATGTTGATGTATTGCTCATGTATTCTTTAAACTAACTTCCGGGGGCAAAAATAGTATGAAATACATAATATTTTAATGATGTCTCCAATTTCTTGGTAGGCTATCTTTTTGTCTTACGTAGATTTTAAAATTGTCTTAATTTTAGAAACTAAATCAAAATTCCGAACTCATGATAAAAAGTGTGGTTTTCCTGCTGGGTGTATTTTTATTTGTTAGTTGCAGTCAACACCGGCCGCAAAAATTGGTGCAGGTTTCCACTATCGATGCTTTGTTGCAGGGAGTTTATGACGGGAATACCAGTTTGCAGACACTTGGTAAATATGGAGATTTTGGCATTGGTACTTTTAACGGCCTGGATGGGGAAATGATTCTGCTTGACGGGCATTTTTACCAAATAAAAGCCGACGGTAAAATTTATCATCCCGAGTCTGATGTTCAAACGCCTTTTGCATCAGTAACTAATTTTGAACCGGGGAAAGAATACCCGTTGAATAAGCTTTCATATTCCGGACTGAAAGCGACCATAGACAGTTTGGCCCCAAGCCCCAATTTGTTTTATGCGATCAAACTGAAGGGAACTTTTGAAAAGGTAAAAACGCGGAGTGTGCCCATGCAAAGAAAGCCGTATCCTCCATTGGTTGAAGTGACCGAAAATCAACCTGAATTTGAAACTGTCAACGTTTCAGGAACCTTGGTTGGTTTTTACTGTCCTCCGTATGTTACCGGGTTGAATGTTCCGGGGTATCATCTGCATTTTTTGTCAGACGATAAGAACTTTGGCGGACACTTGCTCGCATTCGAACTAAAAAGCGGACAACTGCAAATTGATCAGATTAATGAGTTCTCCCTGAAGATTCCTACCGAAGGACATTTTCTAAAAACTTCGCTTGACGAGGATCTGAGTGAGGAACTGCAAAAGGCGGAAGGAGAATAGGTTTTCAATGAAAATACGTTTTTTCACGATTTGAATCAAAATCTACTCGAATGTTTCAGTATTCAAGTATTGTCAAAAAAAAGGGTCCAACCGACGTTGAACCCCTTTAGTGCATTATTCTAATTTATTTTATCCTTCAAATTCTTTAAAAGTCTTTTTGATAATTTCGATGGCTTCCATCATTTGCTCTTCCGTGATCACCAGCGGCGGTGTAAAACGGATAATGTGCTCGTGAGTTGGTTTGGCAAGCAGGCCGTTTTCTTTCATTGCCAGGCAAACATCCCATGCCGATTTGCCGTTGGTCGGTTTAATCGCAATGGCATTCAGCAAGCCTTTTCCCCGAACGATTTCAATCATTTCCGATTTAATTGCTTTCATTTCGGCGCGGAATATCTTACCCAGACGTTCCGAATTTTCCACCAGTTTTTCGTCTTGTAATACATCAAGGGCGGCCATGGCTACCTTAGCGGCCATCGGGTTTCCTCCATAGGTACTGCCGTGCTCTCCGGGTTTAATGGTAAGCATAATTTCGTTGTCGGCCAGTACACACGAAACCGGGTACAAACCGCCAGAAACGGCTTTTCCCAGCACCAGAATATCGGGACGAACACCTTCGTGATCGCACGCCAGCATTTTCCCGGTACGCGCCAAACCGGTTTGCACCTCGTCGGCAACAAAAAGCACGTTGTATTTTTTACACAGTTCCGACGCTTTTTTCAGGTAGCCGTCTTCGGGAACATAAACGCCTGCTTCTGCCTGAATCGGTTCTACCAGGAATCCGGCTACGTTTGGATCTTTCAGCTCTGCTTCGAGTCTTTCCAGATCGTTGTACGGAATGTTGACAAAGCCCGGCGTGTAAGGTCCGTAATGTTGGTAGGCATCGGGATCAGACGACATGGAAATAATGGTGATCGTTCTTCCGTGGAAGTTTCCGTCGCATACTACAATTTTAGCTTCATTGGTAGGAATGCCTTTTACTTTGTATGCCCATTTGCGGATGAGTTTTAAAGCGGTTTCGTCGGCTTCGGCTCCCGAGTTCATCGGCAGCATTTTATCGTAGCCAAACAATTTGGTCATGTATTCTTCCCAATCGCCAAGTACGTTGTTGTAAAAAGCGCGTGAGGTAAGAGCCAGCGTTTGTGCCTGGTCGGTAAGGGCTTTTACTATTTTGGGGTGACAATGACCCTGGTTAACGGCTGAATAGGCCGCCAGGAAATCAAAATACTTTTTTCCTTCCACATCCCAAACAAATACTCCTTCGCCTTTAGCTAAAACCACGGGTAGCGGGTGATAATTATGTGCGCCAAACTTGTCTTCTTTGGCCATGTAATCTTTCGAGGTCAGTGTAGTCATTTAAATTGTTTTAAGTTTATGCAGAAATACGATTTTTACCCCGAAAAAGCAACCAAAACTCCGTGTTAAAGAGCAGTGAGAAATATCAGGTTCGGAAGATTTTTCACAAGGTTTTTAGATGAATGCAAGCGTTGCAAGGTTTTGGAATGAGGCGATTCCATTTTTTTATCGCTACTGTCCAATAAATATTTCGTCCTTTTCCTGCCGGAGGGCTAAAGATGTGCAGAAAGTCTCAGTGTAACTCTGTGATGAAAAATCAAGTGGCTTAACCACCGGGAGTCACAGCGGAAATCATTGAGAGGACAATGAGTAAAGTCCGTCAGATAAGCCAAGGATTGAGAAAAAAATATCATAAATCCCAGCATCGCATCTTTGATGGATTTTGGCAGAGAAGAAACTGTTCAAAGGTTTTATTTCCAGAAACGGATGAGCAACACTTCAGCAAGAATAAAAAACAGTGCCAGCAGGATGCAAAGCTTCCAAAGTTGTTTGCCATTCTGAATCTCGCTCAGTACTTCCGAAAAATTACGGTCTACTGCACGCACCAAAGTGGCATTGTTCAGTTGGTTCTCTTCCAGGTTCGATTCAATTTCGTCGGCAGTGAAGTAGCGCAGGTCCGATTCTTTGCGGTCGAAGTTAAAAGCCATGGAAGCAACAGCCACACCATCATTTTCGATCAGGTAATGTCCGTCGCCTGTTATCTGGTCTCCAAAATCGATGCGCATGCCTTGTCCCGATGCAGTGACGGTTGGTATAATTTTATCCTGGTTTTTCCGGTTTACAATTTCAACCGAAGCATTCAGATCGAGATTGATGTTTCGCGGAAGGTAGTAAAAAGTATTTTGCCCAACGGTAAACGAAATTTCCTGTTTGGGGAGGCTGTTCAGAACCATGTTGTAAAGCGTGGGTACAAACAAAATATCGTGCGCAAAAGCTTCGTTTTCGTTGTTTAACGGGAAACTGAAAATCCAGGCTTTTCCGTTTTCGATGTTTAGCTGCGACAAAGCTTTGTCTCCGTTTTGGAAAGCCAGCAGGTTTTGTTCGTCGGAACGGGTGGCCGATTCAAAACGGAGGTGGCCTTTAATCTTTGGAAGTATGGGATTTTGCTCCCGCTTTTTGAAAACATCGCTGTAGAAAGTATTCTCAAACTCGATGCGCGAGATTTCCTGCGTGGTGGAATCTGTTCCGGTAATCCGGTTGGCATTAAAACGCGAAAGGAAATTATTGAGCAGCGCCGGATTCGATTTTAATTCGGGAAACAGAACCACGGATGCACCGTTTTTGACCACGGTTTCCAGTTCGTTTAAAAAACCGCTGGAGAAATTCTCTGTGTTCACCAGGAAAATGGTATTAAATTCATTCAAGCGGTTAACCTGTAAACTCTGCTCATTCATTTTCTCCAGAATAACATAGTCGTCGTTGGCAAACAAAGCCTCCAGGTAAGCCAGACCTTCCTGTGACGTTTTCGAGTTGCTGAAAATGGCCAGTGCTTTCAGGTTGCGTTCTACCTGGTAGCTGATGTACCAGTTGTTGTCGTGCGTAAACGGGTAGTCGCTTATTTCAATCCGCCCCAGCTGCAGTCCGCTGGTGTTGTTGGTATATTTCAGGCTGGCCACAATGTCGTTTTGTGCTTCCACGGTAAAGTTGGTGATCGACTTGAGTGAGTCGTTCAGGTAAAGTTTCAATGGCAGGTTTTGGTAGTGCTGGTTGGAGCTGTTTTTAATCCGAACCATCACGTTTTCTTCCTGCCCCAGCCTGTGAGCGGGAACTTCCACCCAGCACGAATCGATGTAAAGATTAGCCACTTCGTTCGGAACCAGCGGAAGATAGTAACTGAAAATGCTTTTGTCCGAAAAATTCCCGAAGTCGCTAACCGGGCGCTGGAAATCGGAAATAAAATACAGGTTTTTATCTGATTTCGATCCATCCGCATTTTGTTCTTCCGAAAAGCGATTGTAAACGAGCGAAAAGGGAACAACATTGGGTGACGGCTGAACTTCGGAAACTTCGCGGATAAATTGCTCGCGGTTTAAATCGTGCTGATGTTTGGGTTTTAAGTCGTTGGTAAACAGTCTGAATTTTGTGCCGGCCGGGTAAGCCAGACAAATATCCAGTGCTTTGTTGCGGGCCACTTCCAGCAGCTGTCCCTGTTCTGAAAGCGCATTCATACTAAACGAATTATCGATGTAAATTGCCACCGTTTGCCGAATCTGTTTTTGAGTGTCCCTGTTGGCCGGAATGTATGGCTGGGCAAAAGCAAAAACCAGGAAAATGATGGCCAAAATGCGCGCGGCAAGGATGAGCAATTGTTTGAGCCGTGATTTCTTTTTTGATTCCTTTTTGATGTCTTTCAGGAAATCGACATTGCTGAAATACACCGTTTTGTGTCTTTTAAAACTAAAAAGGTGAATGATGACCGGAATAGCGATGGCCAGCAATGCGAACAGAAAGGATGGAAACAAAAATCTCATATACAAGTGATATTCAGAAGTCGGAGGGCCGAAGTCTGAGGTTTATGTATTTATTATTCGTTCTCAAAAATAGCGATTTCTTTTTCTCCGCTTGATTTTAAATAGCCACGGAACATGCCACTGGTATTAAACTCCATGGCAATGTTTCCCTGCTTGTCAACTCCTATAACACCACCAGTGCCCCTCATGTTGGTGAGTTTATTGATTTCTTCGCGGCAGGCGGTCTGCAAATCCAGGTTTTTGTATTCCATTAAGGCCGAAATATCGCGGGCAAATCCCAGCCGGATGTAATATTCTCCGTGCCCCGTGCAGGAAACCGCACAGGTATTGTTGTTGGCATACGTTCCGGCGCCAATAACAGGAGAGTCGCCAATACGCCCGTAGCGCTTGTTGGTCATGCCGCCGGTGGAAGTTCCTGCACACAGGTTTCCGTAGCTGTCGAGAACCACACAACCAACAGTGCCGGTATTGTCTTTACCGGTTCTTTCCCGTTCCTTTTTTAGTAATTGCTGAAGCGACTGGTAGCGGCTTTCAGTATAGAAATAGGTATTGGGAACGATTTCGAGGCCCTGTTCTTTGGCAAACTGCGAAGCTCCCGGGCCGCTTAGCATCACATGTTCTGAATGTTCCATAACGGCTCGGGCCGCGTTAATCGGATTCTTAATGTCACGAACTCCGGCAACCGCTCCTGCATTCAGTGTGCGACCTTCCATAATGGAAGCATCCAGTTCGTTAACTCCTTCGTGGGTAAAAACAGCGCCCTTTCCGGCATTAAACAACGGAGAATCTTCCATTATGTTAATGACCTTTACAACAACATCAGTTGCAGTTGCTCCTTCAGCAAGCATTTTGTTCCCGAGCTCCAGTGCTTCGTTCAACTTGGCTTTATACTCGCTGCGTGCCGTTTCATTTATAAGTTCTTTCGACATTACACCGGCGCCACCGTGAATGACGACCGTATATTTTTTTTGCGATTGACCTGATAGTGATAAAATCAGAAAGGCGAAAAATAAAACCGTACTAAGTCTCATCTTAATTTGATTAATGATTTACAAAAATGACATAATAATGCCGATAATAAAATAAATCATTATCGAATTTATAAGTCCTGAGTACTACGTTTTACAATGCTGAATGTAGACTAATTCCGGATCTGCCGGAGTTAGTCAATTATATGTCGGTGTTCATCCGATTCAATAATATGTACTTTTACCAGAAAAAATAATAAAAGCAAAACAACTGCAATAGATGTAAAAACAATTCCCTTGTACACTGTCATATTATCTGATGCCATTGGAAAAAACACCACAGCCGAAATACAACAAAGTAAGATTATCACAACTGTCCAACTACGATTCCTGTTACTTTTCATCCCTTTTTTAAATCCCTTTTTATGGTTATTCAAAACATTAGAAATAACCATTGATTAATAACATCCTGTTTGTGTCAAGACGATTACAAAGATTTTGTCATCTTTCCGATAGAAAATAAAAACTGTCCCTTAAGCAACAATATACAATAAATTGTAAATACGGCGCAAGACAGTTGGCGGTATTGTTTATTAATCAGTGAGTTTATTAACAATTGAAATACGCAGGCTTTCTGCGGTTGATGGCTGTTTTGCGAGCTTTTGTGTTTTGTAAACACTTATTGGTAGTGGATAAATGTAGTCTCGAAGGGGGGCGGAATGTATCTTCATTGTGCTAGTTCCCATTATCTTGAGGAGACAGAACTAGTTTTATAGGGAGGTTGTTTGAGGGATCTTTGTTTTGGGAATAATGTTTTACTTTCAGCTATTCCTCTTCCTTTATCTGAGTCATTCCCGGTACCAGCTTTACTCTTTTGGTTGATGAGGTATAAATCTCGAGCATTTCATCGTCTTCGCTTTCGGGGGTGTTGCTAAAATACAGGTGGTAGTTGGCATCAACCGGAACCATTACTTTGCAGCCAAGCATGGGCGGTATTCGTATGTCCATAAAATCGCAATAGTTATCCTCATCCCAGTAAACATCAGTCAGCATATTAATGTACATGGTATCTGCAGAGATATTCAGAAGCTTTATTTTTTTGAATTGCTGATCAGAGAACTCGTAAGTAACTTCAGTATCAAGTGCAGCTCCTACAATGGAACTGGTA
Source organism: Maribellus luteus (assembly GCF_003576475.1). Lineage (GTDB taxonomy): Bacteria > Bacteroidota > Bacteroidia > Bacteroidales > Prolixibacteraceae > Draconibacterium > Draconibacterium luteum. The sequence continues at coordinate 96,618 of NZ_QWGR01000010.1, forward strand.
AGAGTGGCTCCGATATCGAAAACAACATTGGCCGATCGTGATTGCCGTAATTCCTTTTGTCTTTTGAGGCTTAGCGGGTCATGAAAATATTTTGGAGCGGCGCAGGCTTGCAAAAGAACCAGTGAGGTAAGACTTAGGATATGGATTAGTCGCTTTTTCATACTATTAAAATTGTTTTATTCAAAGGCATAGTATGGAACTCGCATGTCCCGATAGCTATTGGGATTAATCGTCCTCTCGGATGCGAATATTTTAGATGCTCGTTTCATTGAGATAGATTCTCATTTGGCTTTTGGTTCGACAAACAATTTTCGTGCCTGCAATTTCGTTCCCGCAATAAAAATAAATTAACTTGTATTGTGAGTATACTGAACGAAATAACCTTTCGTTATTTACTATATTGAACTCAAAAAAACAGAAACATGAAACGTATTTTTTTTATTTTTTCACTGGTGCTTTGTTCTGTTATCGGACATGCACAGCCGATATTCGATTTGGGACTCAAGGCGGGGCTGAATAATTCAAAAGTCAGTCTGGATATAAATGATTACAGCGAAGAGTCGATCACAAAAATGCACTGGGGAGCATTTGCCCGGGTAGGAGTGGGTAAAGTTTATGTTCAACCCGAAGTGTATTTTACGCGGAAAGGCGGTGAATTTAAGGATGTTGGAGAGATGGCTGCTGAATTTAATTACAAGTCGGTGGATGTTCCGGTTTTACTGGGGGTTAAACTATTGGATGCCAAAGCGGTGGATCTGCGGGTAATGGCTGGCCCTGTATTTAGTTTTGTAACCGACAACGACGCAGATAAATTTAACTTTTTGGAAGAACAGTATTTCAAAGATCGTTATACCGCTCTTCAGTATGGAGTAGGTGTAGATGTATTGTTTCTCTCGCTGGATTTTAGAATGGAGCACGCGAACAAGGTTTATAATTCACCGGAATTGGAGGCCAAAAACCGCACGTTTATGGTCACGCTCGGGTTTAAAATATTGTAGACAACTATAATTCTTCAGAAGAGGCTTCACCTGTGTGAGGCCTTTTTTGTTGCTCTTCTGCCGGAAGCAGGGCTTTTCCCGTTTTCTGTTTTTTGGGGAACCAGGTGCGCGGATCTAACTGCTTCCTGTATTTCGAAAACAACTCTTTTCCAACCAGCAATCCTCCCAGCCAGAAAACTATTTCCATCAGAACAAGGCTGGTGGTAGTGGCAATTACTTTGGTTTTGGTGGAGAATTCCAAAAATGGAATCACAAATGTAGCAGCAAAAAATACACCCGAGAAAACCATCAGGAAAATACCCAGTTTGATTCGTTTGTTTTGCGAAATTCCCATGCCTTGTTTTTTTACAAGGTAATACTTTCCATCAATACGTCATAAGCATTGGGACCTTCATTAAAAAGCAGGTCGAGAATACTCAGGTTGGGAACAAAATCGAACTTTTCACTAAAAACCTGTATGTAAGGCTTTGGATGAAAGGCATCGTCCAACGTCTCTTTGACTTTGGGCGAAATTGCCTGACGGAAGTTTAAGGTGTTTTCCGGAACCTTTTCAAAATCTTCGGTCAGCTTTAGTTTGTTTTCCACTTCCATAAAACCGCATAGCATTTCATGAATCTGCATGTTATGGTCCATCAGGAAGCGGCTTTTCTTTTCAAAGAAGGGCAGAAGTTCGTCCTGGTAATATTCGAAATAAGGCGAAGAATTGTAGGCCGAAACAATGGTTTGCCACTGGTTTCTTTGCCATTCTGTATCGTAGGATATTTCGAGGTCTTTGATAAGCGTTTTGGGGCCGCGCCCTTTTACCACGGGCAATACCAGCGACACCGGTCCGTTGCCGGCCAGAATAACACAGCGGTTGCGGTAGGTTTGTTTGGTAAAGTTTTCGTATTGTTCGAGGTACACTTCCGGATGATGAAGGTAGCGAGCATAGTAATGCACTGGCCCAAAATAGGCGGTGCTGAGCAAAAGCGGCATTTTCATTCTTAATCTCTAAAAAATTTATGGCTGTCATCGTCGTCATTTAGTTCAATTCCTTCCGGATCAGATATTTCCGGTGAACTCTCTTTGGACGGATGATTTAAGTCGTGTTGCTGAAGATCGTCGTTTGCCCTAAGCACCTTTTTATACTCGCGCCTGGCTTTCCAAAGCTTCGGGTAAAAATAAAGGGTGGCCAGCAAATAGCCCAGAATAAGACATCCAAGGATGACAAGCACAAAGGGGGCATTGGCTATTTCCCAAAAGAAAAGATGAACGGTGACACCGACCGAGTTCTGAAGTGTGAATATCACGAGCAGAACGGCCAGGATAATAATTACAACGACAAGTGCACTCATGACAAAATGTTTTTATAAATGTAAAAAAGGATAGCGTACCGGCTATCCTTTTTTGCGAATATTTTTATTACTGATGGTCTCAGTGGTTTTCGGTGAACTTTACTTCACAACACTAAACATTCTTTTCAGGCGAATGTTGGCCGGGAAACCTTTGTCTTTGTCCAGCGAAAGCCAGATAAACTTAGCTTTACCAACCACATGGTCTTCCGGAACAAAGCCCCAGTAGCGCGAGTCTGCCGAATTGTGGCGGTTGTCACCCATCATCCAGTAGTAATCCATTTTGAAGGTATAGCTGGTGGCTGCTTCTCCGTTGATTTTGATTTGCGTACCGTTTACTTCCAGTTCATTGTTTTCGTACACGGCAATAATTCGTTGGTACAAAGGCAGGTTGTCAACCGTTAAGTTAACGGTAGCACCTTTTGCCGGAATGGTTATCGGGCCAAAGTTGTCTACGTTCCACGGGAATCTTGAATCGGAAGGGAAAATCGCAGGTTCCCATTTGCCCGGTTCTTCCAGTACTTTGGTTACTGCTTTTACATTGGCAAATGTCTTCATTTCTTCGGCAGTGCTTTCGGTAAGCGGGAAGAAATAGCGCTGGCTGGAGAAAACTCCGCGATCGGCTTCCGAAATATTAAGCCTCTCAAGCGCTTTGGGGTTGATGGATGTTCCGTTGGTTTCAACCACATAATCGAACTGAATGCCCGGAAAGTCTTTCTGTGTTTTTCCGTTGACATACAGCTGGCCTTTGGTTATTTTAATTTCGTCGCCCGGAATACCCACACACCGTTTAATATAGTTTTCGCGTTTATCAACCGGCCGCGAAACAATTTCACCAAAATTCCTTTTGTCGCTCCAAACGCGTGCTCTTCCGTTTTCCCTGATCAGCTGGTAGTAACTTGCATTGGGAATTCCCAAAGCTACCGTGTCGCCTTCGGGGAAGTGGAAAACCACCACATCATCGTTTTTAATTTCGCCAAAACCGGCCAAACGTTTGTACGGACGTTGAATAAGTTCGGAATAGGATTTTCCGCCAACAACCGGCATCGTGTTGTGAACAAAAGGAAAAGACAGCGGCGTATTGGGAGTTTTTGGCCCGTATGCTGTTTTGCTTACAAACAGGTAATCGCCCACCAGCATCGATTTTTCCATGGATGATGTTGGAATGGTGTAGGCTTCGATAAAAAACATCCGGATGAAAGTAGCCGCAATTACCGCAAAAATAATGGCATCTACCCATTCAACCACTTTGGTTTGTTTGCCGTTGGGCGGATTTTTCTTTTTCCAGAATGCCCAATGTACTTTTTGGGTAACGTAAATATCAAAAATGATGGCAAGCCCGATAAACCATAAATAACTGCCTAGCCAAATTACCCACAATGAATACAGGAGTCCTACGGTAAGGAACTTAAACCATTTGTTGCTTAGTATTGAACGTATCATCCGATCTTGAATTATAGATTTAGTAAGTCTTTCATGTTAAGAATGCCTTTGTGGTCGAGGCAATATTCGGCAGCCAGAACGGCACCAAATGCAAATCCTTTGCGGCTTTTGGCACTGTGTGTTATTTCAATGAAATCGATGTCCGACTCATACCTCACTGTATGAATTCCGGGGACTTGCCCTTCGCGTTCCGACTTAATGTTTAGCTCATTTTTGGCCGGTATAGCATCGTTTACCCAAGTATCTTTTCCGGGGAGAATATTCAGCATATCATCTGCCAGGCTGATGGCGGTTCCACTTGGGGCATCCAGTTTCTGAGTGTGGTGCACTTCGGTCATTTCCACATCGTATTCGCTCCGGGGAGCCATTAGTTCAGCCAGTTTTTTGTTGAGTTCGAAGAACAGGTTAACACCTACCGAAAAGTTACTTCCATAAAAGAAGGTTCCGTTTTTCTCGGTACATTCGCGGTAAACCTGCTCCTTTTTGTCGAGCCATCCGGTGGTTCCGCTAACTACCGGTATTCCGGCATCGAAGCACAGCGAGTAATTTGCGGTAGCCGAAGCAGGTATGGTAAACTCGATGGCAACATCGCACGCTTTAAGGTTTTCAACCGTAAGGTCCTGCTGGTTGCTGATGTCTATTTTTAAGCCTATTTCGTGGCCACGTTCCAGGGCAATTTTTTCAATTTCCTGTCCCATTTTTCCGTAGCCTATAAGAGCGATCTTCATTTTTATTCTGATTTGAGAAGGTGAGCATAAAGCGATGTATAAAAACAACTGTCAGAACTTTTTACTCACAAGCGTTTTAATATTTTCAGTTTATATCGTCGACAGAACCATATTAAAACCGGTACCAGGCATTATTGTTTTACCACAAAATCTTTATTTCTTACCACCGCATCTAAAAGTATGGCCGTCTGAATCAAGGCACAAAGATATAATATTACTCAAATCTACCCAGTAAGCGCCCAAACTTAAAATTATTTCGACCAACGCGTGAAAGCACCGGATAAATGAAGCTCCACAAATGAGAAAGATGTTTTCGCGGCTCATCTTATTTTGGCTACTTTTACACCTCAATTTTGAAAGCATGAGAAACATTAAATTGGTGGCAACAGATCTCGACGGGACATTTCTCCGAAACGACCGGACAATTAGTGAACCGAACCTGGAGGCACTGAGAAAACTGGGTGAACGTAACATTATCAGGGTAGCGGCTACCGGACGTAATTTAAATAAGGTAAAAGAAGTTTTAAACGATGAAGTGCCTTTCGACTATGTTGTTTTTTCGTCGGGGGCTGGCATTTACCAATGGAATAAAAAGGAACATCTTTTTGCACAGAACCTGAGTAAAACTTCTTCGGAAAAGCTGCTGCATGCATTTATCAGCCGGGGGCTGAATTTTCATGCTTTTTACCCGGTGCCTGAAAATCACAATCATTATTTCTTCAGAGGCACCGAACCTTGCGAAGAGTTTGAACGCTATTTCAACTTTAACCGGTTTTATGCCAGCGAACTTGATCCGGCTCAGCTTCCGCAAACCGAGCTTTGCCAATTTTTGGTCATTATTAAGGAGAATGAAGACGATTTTGAAAAGCTAAAAGCCGAGATAGAGAGCCTGTGCCCCGAAATTAGGGTCATTCGTTCGTCGTCGCCCATTACGCCCGGATACATTTGGATCGAAGTATTTCATCATTCGGTTTCAAAAGGGAATGGTGTACATGAAGTTTGTAAACTTACCGGTGTTGGCGCCGATGAAACCATGGGGATTGGAAACGACTACAACGACTTTGATCTGCTCGATTTCACGCGGCATTCCTTTCTTACCGATAATTCACCCAAGGCGATTCAGCACAAATATCCGCTGGTGCCCAGCAACGAAAATGACGCTTTTGCTGTTTCTGTTCAGCGTTTACTCGAATAAAAAATTGTAATTTCTCCCCCCAATTGAATACACATAAACAAATTTCAAAAAAATTAAAAATGAAGTTATTCTGGATTACATTCTTGGTTCTGGGTACGTTGTTCGCTACTGCTCAGACCAATGTTGATTTAAAAAGTTCACTGCCTGAAGATCCTGCAGTAAGCAAAGGAATGCTCGAAAATGGCTTGACTTATTACGTGCGTGCCAACAGCGAGCCGGAAAACAGGGCCGAGCTAATGCTGGTTTTAAAGGCCGGCTCGGTTGACGAAGACGACGACCAGCAAGGGTTGGCGCATTTTGGTGAACACATGGCTTTTAACGGAACAAAAAACTTCCCCAAGCACGAATTGATTAACTACTTCGAATCGATCGGGATGGAATTTGGACCCGAAATCAATGCTTACACCAGTTTCGATGAAACGGTTTACATGTTGAAAGTTCCGCTCGATCAGCCGGAATACATGGAAAAAGGATTGCAGGTACTGTACGACTGGGCTTGCCAGATCGATGATTCGGACGAAGAAGTCAATGCTGAAAGAGGCATCATTCTGGAAGAAGAGAGAATGGGCCGCGGAGCCAACGACCGCATGATGAAAAAATGGTTGCCTGTGTTTTTGCACGATTCAAAATATGCCGTGCGTTTGCCGATCGGGAAAGTGGATATTATTGAAAATTGTGCACCTGAAACACTGCGTCGTTACCGGAACGACTGGTACCGCCCCGATTTGCAGGCGGTGATTGTGGTAGGCGATTTCGACCAAAATGAGATGGTGGAGAAAGTAAAAGAAAAATTTTCGGCCATTCCGGCTCGCAGCAACCCAAGAGAAAAGAAATATTTCGAGATTCCGGGCCATGCTGAAACACTGGTAAGCATTAACACCGACAAAGAAGCACAATACCCGGTTGCCTTTGTTTATTACAAACACGACCTGAAAAAATCAAAAACTCTTGGCGATTACCGTCATTCGATCTTGGAAAAACTGTATACAGCCATGATCAACAGCCGTTTGGCAGAGAAGACCCAGCAAGCTGATCCTCCTTTCCTGATGGGACAGTCGGCTTACGGTCATCAGTTTGGCCCTTTGAGTACCTATGTTTCGATTGCGGTTACGCAGGGCGACAAAATGGAAACCGGCTTAAAAGAGGTGTTACTTGAAAACGAGCGGGTGAAGAAATTCGGTTTTACCGAAACGGAACTCGAACGTCAGAAAAGCTCACTTCTTAACAATATGGAGAAAGCGTATAACGAACGCAATAACACCAAGTCGGTTAGTTATGCCAACGAATACAAGCGCAATTTCCTGATGACTGAAGAGTCTTTCCCCGGAATGGAAAACGAATATGCTTATTTCAAGGAATTCATGCCGGGGATTAGCGTGGACGAAGTAAACGCTCTGGCCAAAGAATGGATCACCAAAGAAAACCGGGTGGTGGTGATTACTGCTCCTGAAAATGAAAAAACCAAGGTTCCAACCGAGGAAGAGATAAGAGCTTTGCTGGACGAGGTGGAAAACACCGAGGTGGAAGCTTATGTGGATGCTGTTTCGGATGTGCCGCTAATTGCCGACGAACCTTTTGGAAGCAAGGTGAACGAAGAGCGTTCGATCGAGAAGGTGGACGCCGTGGAATGGAAACTGGCAAACGGGGCAACCGTGGTGGTGAAGAAAACAAATTTCAAAGAAGATGAAGTGCTGTTTAACGCCTGGAGCCTGGGCGGAACGTCGGTTTACCCGAAAGAAAACGATGTGTCGGCCAACCTTACTACCGATGTTATGTCAGAAAGTGGGATCGCCCGTTTTGATGAGATTACCCTGAATAAAATGCTTTCAGACAAAGTGTTTGGTCTGAACCCGTATATCAGCGACTTGCGCGAAGGTTTCAACGGAAGTTCTTCTGTAAAAGATGTGGAAACCCTGCTGCAGATGCTCTACCTCTATTTCACCGAGCCCCGTTTTGATGAAGTAAGCTACCAGTCGCTCATGAAACAATACGCCACGGTGCTGGAAAATAAATCGGCTTCACCCGAGGCCAACTTCAGAGACACCTTAAACGTCGTATTGTCGAACTACAACGAGCGCTCAAAGCCAATGTCGGTTGAACGTCTGGCTGAAGCATCTTTCCCCGAAATGAAAAAGATCGGGAAAGACCGTTTCAAAGACGCTGCTGATTTCAAATTCTTCTTTGTCGGAAACATCGATTTGGCAACTTTCAAACCGCTGGTGGAAAAATACATTGGAGGAATTCCTACATTGAACAGAAACGAAAAATGGGTGGACCTCGGCATACGAAAACCGGAAGGTGTTGTTGAAAAAGTTGTACACAAAGGCCAGGAAGAAAAAGGCATTCAATACATCGTATTTCACGGGGCTTTTGATTACAGCGGAGCCAACCAGGTGCAGCTTGATGCAGTGGGAAAAATCCTGAGCACACGTTTGCTGGAAGTGATTCGCGAAGACAAGGGCGGTGTTTATTCCATCGGTGCTTACCCGTCATCTTCCAGGTTCCCGCAGCCGGAATATACCGTTGCCATTTCGTACGGAACATCGCCGGATAAACTGGATGAGCTGAAAAAAGCAGTATTCGATATTATCAAGGAATACGCAGAAAACGGTCCGACAGAAGATGAGTTGAGCAAGGCAAAGGAAAAAATGCACCGCGAACGCGAAATCCAGGTGCGCGAAAACCGCTTCTGGCTCAACAATCTGAGCAACACCTATTATATCAAAGAGGGTGATTTCTCTGAATTCGGAACTTTCGGACAGCTTGTAGATAAGCTGACAGTTGAGTCGACCCAAAAGGCTTTCAACGATTACTTTAATTTCAAGAACTACGTAAGCGTAGCGCTTGAACCTGCCGAATAAGAATCTTATAATTGATATCAAAGCCGGAGTTCTTTTGGGACTCCGGCTTTTTTGTGCATCAAAAGTTATAATTTAGGTGCTCCAAATTCAGCGTCTGAAAAATAACAGAATGAAAGTTTGCGGATTTACATTTATACGAAACGCCGGGAAGTTCGATTTTCCGATTGTGGAAGCGATAACTTCGGTTTTGCCCATCTGTGATCATGTGGTGGTGGCAGTTGGAAAATCGGAAGATGACACCCGAAGCATGATTGAAAAAATTGCTCCCGGCAAGATCTCGATTGTGGACACGGAGTGGGATGAGCAGCTAAAGGAAGGTGGCCGTGTGTACGCCTCGGAAACCAACAAGGCGTTTGATGCCATTCCCGCGGAGTACGACTGGTGTTTGTACATCCAGGGCGATGAGGCGCTGCACGAAAAGTCACTGCCGGTGGTAAAAGCGGCCATGCAGAAGCACCTCGAAACCAAAGAAGTGGAAGGCTTGCTTTTTGATTACCGGCATTTTTATGGTTCGTATGATTATGTGGGCGATTGCAGGCATTGGTACCGGAAAGAAATTCGTGTGATCCGCAACAACAAAAGTATTCGCTCATACAAAGACGCACAGGGTTTCCGTAAAGACGGGCAGAAACTAAAGGTGGTACCTGTTAAGGCCGAGGTTTATCATTACGGCTGGGTGCGGCATCCGCGGTTTATGAAGCAAAAAGTAGAGGCGGTAAAAGCGTTTTACGATGGTATTTCGGAAGAAGAAGCCCTGAAAAAAGCAACCGATCAGGAATTTAATTACGCCGAAGAATTTGATGCGCTGGCCCGTTTCGACGGAACTCATCCCGCAGTGATGAGCGAGCGGATTGCCCGTTTGAACTGGGATTTTCACCCCGATCTCAGCAAAATCAACATGAAACTAAAATACCGTTTGTTGTATTGGATTGAGAAACGGACTGGAGCGAGGCTTTTCGAGTACCGGAATTACCGGATTCTGAAGAGATGAGAAATGCGTAAATGCTTGAATGCGAAAATAAGCTAAGTGCTTCGAGTAACGAGTCACAAGCTGCTGGTAATTGATCATTGGATAGTGAAATTCGATCCATCCTTCTCTGAAAACTGAAAACTGCGACTGAACACTGTGTACTCAATCCATCAATCCTTCTGTCCCTGAATACTGCGACTGAATACTGATCACTGACCACTAAATAACTTCCTGGCAGCAGCCAGGTCATCCGGTTTGCCCACATCCATCCAAAGTTCAGAAGTGTCTAAAAATCCTTTGATCTTTTGTGTTTTGGCCAGTTCGAGGTAAACTTCGATAATCGAAAAACGGTCCTGGGGAGGCATGTAATTCAGTATTTCGGGCTGAACGATGTGGATGCCGCTAAAGGCCAGTTCTTTTGCCTGGTCAAAAACTTCGGGCCGCGAGATTTTGGTTTCACCGCTTCGTTTGTTGATCCAGCCTGCCAGTTGCATGTCGGCATCAAACTTAAAGTAGCGTTGTGATTTCCGCTCGCTAACCACCAGTGTGGCCAGGTTATCCGAAGCAAGGTGTACTGATTCCAGCTGTTGCAGACCGAGGCTGCTGATGATATCGACGTTGTAAATCAGGATGGGGACTTTCCCCGAGAACAAAGGACCCGCTTTTTTTAGTCCGCCTCCGGTTTCCAGCAACTGGTCCGATTCATCGGAAATCAAAACGGGTACTTCCCATTTCTGTCTTTCAATAAAATCGATTACCTGCCGGGCAAAATGATGCACGTTTACAACTATTTTTGATACTCCGGCAGCCGAAAGTTTTTCAATGGCTCTTTGCAGCAAGGGTTTTCCGCCCACATCCACCAACGCTTTGGGTGTGTCGGCCGTTTCACCCAAAAGCCGGGTGCCTAGTCCTGCCGCAAAAATCATTGCTTCCATTGGTCGCGAATTTAGCGCAAGCGGTTGAGGCTTCTGATCAGCGCTTCGTCTTTACCAATGGCACGAATGGCCAGCCAGTCGAGAATAACCGCCACTACCGGGAATGCCACCGGAATTTTAAAAGCCACCTGGGCACCGTCGAAACCTGCATACGCAAAGTAAAAGAACATGCCAAAAAGACCCAGCAGCAGAATGATGGTGAAAACCAGCAACCTGATCTGGCTGACTCTTTTCTTGTACATAAACAGGATCACTACATGCAACAAAGTAATAAGACCGATAAAGATCAGGATAGGCAAGCCGTTGAATACACTTTCCTGCCCGTTCATAATTCCTTTGGCGTAGAATTCCAGCAATTCGCCGTTCACCGAAAGGTCGGCCAGTTTTAAACCAAAAAGTGTTACAATCAGCACTTCTGCAATCAGGATATATACCGTTTGAATTCGTTGGATCATCGTTGTTATTTTTCAGCAAAAATAGCCAATCAAAAGGTTTCTCAAAATCAAAATGAAGCGGATTAGTAAAAAACCGAATAAACACTAACTTTAGCAATAAAAAGTATGCGCAGGGCTAAACAATAAAATTTATGCTTTGTTTCTGTGAATATTAATCAAAAGTTAAGATAAAATCAACAATGGACAAGTTTTCATCTGTGGGAAATCAAGAGTTAGAGGCAGTTGAGGACCTTTACAAATCGTATCTTGAAGACCCTGAGTCGATTGACAAGAGCTGGCAACATTTTTTTGCGGGATTTGAACTGGCCCGCAAAAATTATCCGGAAAAACCGGGCACCGTTCGGTTGGAGAACATCGACAAAGAATTTGCAATATTAAACCTCATACACGGCTATCGTCAGCGTGGGCATTTGTTCACAAAAACAAACCCTGTAAGAGCCCGTCGTAAGTACCTGCCAACACTGGCGATCGAAAACTTCGGGCTCGGAGAAAAAGACCTGGAAACGGTATTTCAGGCCGGTAACGAAATTGGAATGGGGCCGGCAAAACTGAAAGACATCGTAGCGCACCTCGAAGACACTTACTGCCGTTCGGTGGGAGTGGAGTACATGTACATACGGCACCCTGAAGTGTTGCAGTGGCTTCGTGAACGCATGGAAGGTTCCCGGAATTCGGAAGAATACACCCACGAGAAAAGGTTGCATTTCTTTTACCACCTTAAACTGGCGGTTGGGTTTGAGAACTTCATCCACAAAAAGTTTGTGGGGCAGAAACGTTTCTCGCTCGAAGGAGCCGAAGCCTTGATTCCGGCACTGGATGCAATCATTGAGAAAGGCGCCGAACTGGGCCTCGAAGAGTTTATTATTGGAATGGCACACCGTGGCCGTTTAAATGTGCTCGCCAATATTCTGGAAAAACCTTACCAGAATATTTTCAAGGAATTTTACGGAAAAGAATACGAAGACGATATTTCGCAGGGCGATGTAAAATATCACCTGGGTTACGAAAATGAGGTAACCACCGACTTTAACAAGAAGGTAAAACTGAAGCTGTTGCCCAACCCGTCGCACCTCGAAACCGTGGCACCGATTGCCGAAGGAATGGTCCGTTCGCAGATCGACTCGGTTTACCATGGCGATTACGACAAAGCGGCGGCCATTATTATTCACGGCGATGCGGCCATTGCTGCACAGGGCGTGGTGTACGAAACCATTCAGATGTCGCAGCTGCCCGGCTACAAAACAGGGGGCACCATTCATTTGGTGATCAACAACCAGGTGGGTTTTACCACCCCGTACCTGGAGGCGCGCTCCAGCACCTATTGTACCGACGTGGCGAAGGTTACCCGTTCACCCGTTTTCCATGTGAATGGCGACGATGTGGAGGCACTGATCTATACGATAAAACTGGCGATGGAGTTTCGTCAGAAGTTTCATGCTGATGTTTTTATTGATATTTTGTGTTACCGCAAATACGGGCACAACGAGGGCGACGAGCCACGTTTTACCCAGCCTTTATTGTACAAAGCCATCGCAAAACACAAAAACCCACGCGATATTTATGCCGACAAGCTCAGCGAACTGGGTGTGATGACACTGGAGGATTCGAGGGCGAGAGTGAAAGAGTTTGACCAGTTTCTGGAGGGAAAATACACGGAATCGGAAAAGATTGAGAAGCTGAAGATTCGCCAGTTTATGGTAAAGCCTTACGAGCCTTACGAAATGCCCTCAAAAGCGATCTTCAACGAAACGATCGAAACCGGTGTAAAGAAAAGTGTGCTTTTGTCGGTTGCTGAAAAAATCAATGAACTTCCACAAGACCTGCCTTTCTTTAAAAAGGTAGACCGTATTATTTCGGACCGGAAAATGATGATCCACGACGACCGGCTGGATTGGGCGATGGGAGAGTTGCTGGCGTACGGAACGCTGGTAACCGACGGTCATCCGGTGCGGGTGAGTGGACAGGACAGCGAACGGGGAACCTTTGCACACCGTCATGCCGCTTTTGTGATCGAAGGAACCGAAGATAAATACTATCCGTTGCAACACGTAGCTGAAAATCAGGCGCCGTTTAGCGTGTATAACTCGCTGCTTTCGGAATATGCCGTTCTCGGTTTTGAGTACGGTTATTCGCTGGCACAGCCCAACGGACTCACGATTTGGGAGGCACAGTTTGGCGATTTCCACAACGTGGCACAGGTAATCATCGACCAGTACATTACTTCCGCCATCGAAAAATGGGGGTTGATGAACGGCCTGACACTTTTCCTTCCGCATGGTTACGAAGGACAGGGGCCCGAGCATTCCAGCGCACGTATCGAGCGCTTTTTGCAACAGGCAGCCGGAAACAACATCCAGGTAATTGTGCCCAGCACACCGGCCAACTTGTTCCATTTGCTGCGTCGTCAGGTGAAAATGAACATGCGTTTGCCACTGGTGGTGTTTACACCCAAAAGTTTGTTGCGGCACCCGATGGTAACATCCAAGCTCGAAGAATTTACCAAAGGTGGTTTCCAGGAAATTATTGACGACCATGTGGCAGAACCCGATTTGGTGGAACGCGTGGTGCTGACTACCGGAAGGCTGTATTACGACCTGGCGAAGTACAAGGTGGAACACGGTATTACAGATGTGGCGCTGGTGAGAATGGAGCAGATTTATCCGATACCGCACAAAGCGATCAACGATATTCTGAAAAAATATCCAAAGTCGGAAGAATTGATTTGGGCACAGGATGAACCCGAAAACATGGGTGCATGGCCGTTCCTTGCGCGAAAACTCGATTGCCTGGGAATCAAAGGGATTGCACGTCCTGAAAGTGCCAGCCCTGCGGTTGGACTGATGGAGAAACACCGTCAGGGACTGGAGAAACTGATCAGTTCGGTTTTTTCAAAAAAAAGAGGTGACCGTTTAGAAGATTCCTCCCATTTCATCAGGAAATGAACCATCGAAAAGTTCTATGTAGCTTTCGGCATTGTTTCTTGTGAATGTGAAGAATTATGGAAAGCTTTGAATGAAATTTAGAGATAAATAAAAAACCATGATAATCGAAGTAAAAGTTCCCAGTCCGGGAGAATCGATAACCGAAGTGGAAATAGGCAGCTGGCTTGTTGAAGACGGGGCAGTGGTGTCGAAAAACCAGGAAATTGCCGAGGTTGAATCGGATAAGGCGACCCTGACCATTGTGGCGGCCGAAGCTGGTAAAATTGAAATAAAAGCTGCCGAAGGAGAAACGATTGAGGTAGGTGCCGTTGTTTGCACCATCGATACCAGTGTTGCTCCGGTGGCCCAAAAGGCGGAGGCAAAGGCCGAGGCTGAGGTAAAGGAAGAACCGAAGGTGGAGGCGAAGAAAGAAGCCGGGCCTGCCAAAGAAGTAAAAGCATCGGAAGCTTACGATAAGGTGAAAGTGACTTCTGTGGCCAAAGAGATGATGAAGGAGAATGATCTTTCGGTAGACGATGTGATCAACGGGTTGAAACGCCTGGGCAAAAAAGAGGTGGAAGCCGTTTTGAGTGCTCCTGCAGCAGCTGCTGTGGTGCAAAAACGCGAAGCCAGCCGTGCCGAAGAACGTGAACGGATGTCGAGCCTGCGCCGGAAATTAAGCGCGCGTTTGGTGGCCGTGAAAAACGAAACCGCCATGTTGACGACCTTCAACGAGATCGACATGAGCTTTGTGATGGACATGCGCAAAAAGTACCAGCAAAAGTTTGTGGACAAACACGGGCTGAAGCTCGGTTTTATGTCGTTCTTTACCAAAGCAGCGGCAGTGGCTGCCGAATTTTACCCGATGGTAAATGCACAGATCGACGGGGAAGAGATCGTAATGCCGCAATTTGTGGATGTGGGAATTGCCGTTTCCACGCCCAAAGGTTTGATGGTGCCGATCGTGCGGAATGCCGAAAGTAAATCGGTGCCGGAGATCGAGCTGGAAATTAAGGAACTGGCAGAAAAAGCCCGTACGAAAAAAATATCGGTGGAAGAACTCACCGGTGGAACCTTTACCATTACCAACGGTGGTGTGTTTGGCTCCCTGCTTTCCACTCCAATCATCAACCCGCCGCAATCGGCCATCCTGGGGATGCACAACATTGTGGAACGCCCGGTGGCTGTTAACGGGCAGGTGGTGATCCGCCCGATGATGTACGTGGCGTTGTCGTACGACCACCGTATCATCGACGGTAAAGACTCGGTGGGCTTCCTTGTAAAAGTGAAGGAAATGATTGAAAATCCGGAACGCATGTTTACCAACGGAAAAGACGCCGGCGAGTTATTGCTGGGGATTTAAAAACGTACTTATACGATATGGGAGAACCGTTCCTTCTTTTTGGGGGAGCGGTTCTTTTTTTTGAAGTCAATTTAATAAATATCCAATTCTCAATTTTGAATTTGAAATATCCAACGAAATCCGAAAATTGGATATTGGGAATTCTAAATTGGATATTCTACATTAAAAAATAATTTAATTGCTGTAAGGTCTATACAAAAACAGGTATTCTGAACTCTCCGAAATACCGAATTCAGTAAAAAACCACCCTTCCGCAACTGCGGAACATTCGAAACGGATAAAAATCAACCTTTCCGGGCTTGCGGAAAGTCAGAACCGGCGCCAAAACAAGGTTTCCGTACGTGCGGAAAGTATGAATCCGATTTCAGGCAAGGCTTCCGCACGTGCGGAATACTTGAACCGAATCCAAAGGAAGGTTTCCGCGAAACAGGTACTTGCAAGAGGCACTATTTTTGTTAAATTGCGTGCATATATTTATGCCCCATGTCTAAGATTTCTTTCATTTACAGTGTTTTTATTGTTTTAATTATAAGTCAGTTATTTATTAATTCTTCTATAGCTCAAAAAGATTTACTCTGGAACTATAATTATGACGACGGATTACGCACAAGTAGAGATTATCTCGTAAAATCATTTATAACCGACAACAACGAAATTATTTTTACAGGGAGAATAGAATCGAGTTTTACCAATACCGATTTTAATTCAGCAAGAATATCCGAAAACGGGAAAATTTTGTGGGAAACCCAGTATTCATCAATTAAAGATGAAGCAGATGCAATTGTTTTAAATTATGATGGAGGAGGAATTAATTCACAAGATATTCCTGTTTCAAGCTTTTTAGATAAGGACGATAACCTTTACAGTGCAGTTATTTTGGTGGAGAATTTCAATAATGGACATTTTTCACAAGATGTAGCTGTAATAAAACAGGATAGTCAGGGAAATATCTTATGGAAAAATATCTTCTATCGTCAGAGGATCGATTTTGCGTTAGACGATTATTTTCGTGGTTTTTTTGTTGATTCGGTAGGGAATTCATGGTTACTAACCCGGGCTCCAATTGATACGGGCAATAGTTTGGTTAAATACGACAACGAGGGGAATCAAATCTTTGTTTCTCATTTTGATTTACCTGAAAATACCGATAATAGCAATGCCAAATTAGATCTTATTGATGGAAAAATCACTTTTATTTCTTTTCATACAGGTGTTGGCCCGTTCTTGGTCACTATCTTTTCTGATAGTGGTGAGATTGAAAGGGAATTTCATTTAGGTAACACAGGAGATGTAGGTATGGGGGCAAGGAGATATGAAAGGATTTGGTTTGTTAATTTTCCAACAGGCGAAAAAGTCATTGTAGGTAAATTGTGGTATGACTGGGGTGGTAAAAAGTATTATAAATTAAAAATATTCTACTTTGACAGTAACTGGAATCAGATAGCAGATATTGAACCAGAAAGTATCCCTATAGATGACATTTATCCTCATAAAGTTACTTTGTGTGGCGAAAATATATATATAAATGGCGGCGTTTACTATACATTTGACGACGACATGTCTATGAAGCCGTTTATCCTTCAATACGATAGTAATGCAAATGAAAACCTTATTTATTTAGATAATAAGTACAATCAGGGAGGTTTCGTTAGATCATTAAATGTTTCAAATGATACGGTATATCTTACAGAGAATGTATTCGATTCGTTAACCTATACAACAAACCTTGTGCGCATTGTAAATACATCTCAAATTGACTATCGCAAAGAAATTGGTGTCAACGGCTATAGATGTCATCCAGAGAATATATTTAAGACGAAAAATTCTCTGATTTTTACAGGAGAGCTTCGAAATACTTTCACACCTCAATATCCCGAAGATACGAATAGCGAACAATGGGTTGCCCGTTTTAATGAAGAGGGGATTGAACAATGGAGCGTAATAAATACTGGTGCCGGGGCTTCAGATATTCAATTTGAAAAGGTTATTTCGGATCGTTTCAACAACACCTATGTATGCGGAGATAGCCAAATTGGACCAATAGGTGATGGAGATAAGCATTTTTACAATCAACATTTATTACTGCAAAAGATTGATGCCTTAGGTAATCTGCTTTGGTTCAGGAGATTATCGATTGATGCGACAACGCAATTATCATATAGATCTGAACATATTAAGTTAGTGTTTAATAAAGATGGTAATATTCTTTTAGCAGGCTTTGTTTATCCAAATATTTATACTTATAAATTTTCCCCAGAGGGAGATCTCCTTGCCCAAAATATTATAGAAACAGAAAGAAGTACGCTTGTAAGAGATATTCAGATTGATTCGAAGAACAACATTTATTTGTATTTACCTTATTACTCCAAACCATCACAAATAGTAAAATTATCGTCCGATTTAGAAGAGTTGTGGCGTTTAGATTTTGAGGAAGAGTTAAAAAGAGATGAACCTGGATTTTTCATAGAGCAAGATAATGGTAATATCTGTTTTATGTCGAAAGATGGAGATATTATTGAAATGACAGAGAACGGAATACTTAATTCCCGAACAACAATTTCGGAGTTTGAGAGAATTAATCATGTAAGAAAAACAAAAGAAGGAACATACCTGTTAACAGGCACAATAAAGTATGGCTACAGAGATCGTATAAAGATTGTTGAGATAGACTCTACGGGAAAAATTCTTTGGGAGTATAGAGATGAGAATATAGCTGAAGGTAAACACTCGATGGATTTGCCATCTGGCGATATTGTTGTTTTTGGTGGATCGGATGATGGCAGTATTTACTTACGATTTAATGATAAAAGAGAGTTTTGTTATAAAAAAGAGTACCCGGTTAAAATGACTCTTATTTGTGAAGATAGTCTCCAAAATTTACTTATAACAGACAATTATCCCAATAGTACAATAATGAAAATAGCTCCCAATGGAGATTCAATAACTAGTCATCAATATATTAACGACACTTTAGCCGCGAATTTTCAAATAACAGATATTAAAGTAGATGTCTCTAATAATCCGTTAGTTTGTGGTTATATCAACAACATATCATCCATTCAATATTATGTGTGGAGCGTGGGCACTGTAGCTAAATTTTCACAACCTGAGTCTATTAATCAACCTCCGTTATTTATAAAGCGACCTGAGATAGAAAAATTTTCTAATCCAAACTATCGCGATACACTGCTGGCAGTAGATCCTGATGGAGATTCTATTACATATTCAATTGAGCAAGGGCCAGATTGGTTAACATTAACTGGCGGTGGAATTTTGTCTCGAAATGATAATTATTCAACGGATTCATTAATAATATTGAAAGCGACAGATAGTCATGGCGCATATGATAGATTGATTATGACTTACGGATTAGAATCAACAACGGATATAAATACAAATGTTTTGCCAAACGGATATTTTACTGTTTATCCTAATCCAAGTAATGGTTTATTGCATATAAAATTTCAAGAGAACAACCTAAATGAAAAATGCAATGTTGAGCTATATGATATGAAGGGGAATGTTGTTTATAACAAAATATTATTTATCAATTCAGCAGGTGAAAACAACATTAATCTTTCGCCCCTAAATCCCGGACACTATCTGTTAATGATAGACAGAAACCCAAACAATAGTTGTAAAATTATATTGCAATAAGACTTTTATGTCTAAAAGTTCATCGGAAGTAATATTGTGGTTCATATGTGGCTACTTGTAAGGTTGTTTATGGTTGCGTAATTTTTCGTTTTAGTTTGCCCATATCCTCCGCTCTGATGCGAATCCTTTCACGTAGCTTGTAAAATATTTTTTGACTTTAATGCGACGGACAATCGTACCTGAGCAATCGTATTTCATGCCCCTAATAAAATTGAAAATCTTCTTGGACACCGTTGGGCTTTATTGTAAATTCAAAAGCAAATTCAAATCACTTCACCATGAACGAAACATTAAAGACGCAAATCAAAGAGTTTGTTTTGGCTGATATTCACGAAGAGCGCATCAGTGCAAAAGCCGATCCGTTCTGGCAGTCGCTGCGTGAGGCAGGAACCCAGCTGTGGCTCGATACCGGCGACATGGACGAAGCCGAAAAAAACTGGTCGGCCGAAATGACCGCGCTTACCACCAACAATACGCTGGTAAACAAGGAAATTCAGAAAGGCATTTACGATGATTTTATTGCACAGGCACGCGAAATTGTCAGCGAGCTTCCGGTGGAGGAGCAGATTGTTGAAATTGCTTTTATCCTGAATGCGCGGCATGGCATGCGGCTGGCCAGGAAATTTGGCGGCTTTGTAAGTGTGGAACTTCATACCAACACGGCCCATCACTTTGATGCCATTGTTGACTACGGGTTGCGGTATTTCGATATCAATCCCGAACAGTTTATTGTGAAAGTTCCCTACACGGCGGTTGGTTTGCTGGGGGCGCGCCGCTTGCGCGAGTTAGGGGTGAAGATCAATTTTACACTCGAATTTTCGGCACGTCAAAACCTGATGGTAGCGGCCATTACCAAACCCAATTACTGCAACGTGTTTTTGGGGCGGATTGGCGCTTACATGAAAGACAACGGACTGGGTAGTGGTGAAGGAGCAGGGGAGCGGACCGTGCTTTCGACTCAGAAAATAGTAAAAGAAATAAGTGGAAACAATGCGGTGCCGACACAGTTGATCGCCGCCAGTTTGCGCGGTTATTCCCAGCTCGATGCGCTGGCCGGAACCGATGTGTTTACCATGCCCACCAAAGTGGCCGCTGACGGAAAAATCCACCTCGACGGGAAATTTACATCAAAAGTGAACGAGGTGTATCCGGTTGATTTAACAGAAGAGGCAGCAAAATATTCGCCCGAAAAGCTTTGGGACATCAGCGAAGGAGAACTAACTTTGGCCCGCAACCTGGATCGGGATTGCCCCAAAGACGGCAACGAACTGATTGACCGGGTACACCGTGCCGGCTGCGGCGATATGTTCCCGTACTTAAGTGAAAAGGATTTGGGCTTTATTGCATCTGACGGGAAGATACCCAAACACGAACGCTGGGCTTCGCGTATCGAAAGTGGCGAACTGGCCATCGATACCTTGCTGAACCTGGCAGGTTTGGCTTCGTTTACGGACGATCAGAAGGAACTGGACGACCGTATCCGAAGAATCATCACCGCAGGATGAACGAGAGACGAATAAAGTAGTTTGAGAAATATTTGAAAAGAAAATTGTATGTCGGTTTTACTGTTTGACGAAACACCTTACGAGATCATAAACAACAGGGTAAAGCGAAAATTAATCCACACCGAAAACCTGATGACGGTAGTGGTTGATTTTTCAGAAGGACCATGGGCGGAGGCCGATCCCCTGCACAATCACCCACACGAGCAAACCACGTTTATTGCGGAAGGTGAGGTTATTTTTTATTTTGAAGGTGAGCCGGAGCAACGGTTAAAAGCAGGCGATATGGTTGCGGTTCCGCCGTATGTAAAGCATGCAATTAAGCTGGTAAGCCCAACTGCGCGACTGGTCGACAGCTTTAATCCCGTACGCGAAGATTTTCTGAAGTAAATAAGATAGGATAAGGCAAAGGCAAAGGCAAAGGCTGAGACAGAGGAGCAAGTGCATTCAAGTTTCCTGTCTCAGTCTCAGTTGTTAAAAGCATAAATGCTTTAATGCTTTAATGCTTTAATGCGAGAATAAGCTATGGACTACAAGCTGCAAGCCATGGGCAGTTGAATATTGAAAATCAAAAAAATCAATCTCACGATCAACCCATTCAATCTAATTCAACCCATTTTTCCCTGAAAACTGTGACTGAAAACTGCGACTTTTGTAATACTGAAAACGAATCAGTCCTTCAATCCCTCAATCCCTCAGTTAAAAAGTATAAACCAGCGTAAGTCCTTTTTGCCGGCCCATGGAAAAGGGGAAAATATCGAGTCGTTTCATGTGCTGCCAGTCCCATTTGTACTGGTGGGTTAAATAAATAAGTTCGGTGCTGATCATTCCAATTCCGGCGCCGGCGAGCACATCCGGAAACCAGTGGCCTCCCTTGGCAAACCGCATAGCTCCTACAACAGTGGCACACGAATAGGCGCCAATGCTGTACCAAACGCTGTTTTCTCCGTATTCGTGATGAATGACCTGTGCCGCAGCAAACACCAGGGATGTATGCCCCGACGGGAAGGAACCGGGATCGCCAGTCGGGCGTTTTTCATCGAAGATATTTTTGAGCGACTTGGTAATGACGGTATTTAATAGAAGGCTTTTAAACAAAATGGCCGATTGGTTACCGATGTTGTTTTGGGCTTTCACGCCCAGGGCATTTAGCGCATAAAGGCCTACAACCGGTCCAAAACGAAGATAGTCGTCAGCAGCGCCCTGGTAATTGTGGTTTTTCCATACCCATTCCTGAGCATCGTATTTCAGATCGGAGTAATTAAATACGGTACCACCTGCAATCAGCACAGCCGGAATGATGAAGGGTTTTATGCCTCTTTTCCGGTCGGCATACCGGAAATCAATCCGGTGCAGGCTGTCGTTATGAAATTCGCCAAAACGTGCACTCTCGAAGGCTGGTTTCGAGTGCCCCGATTTTTCAGGGAAAAAAGCAAAGCCCAACGATGGAAAGCCTGACAACATAGTTGCAAATACGATCAGAATTAAAGGTAGTTTCTTCATGCCGTAAAAATAAGAAAACGAAGGAAACAAACTCCCTGTGCATCGGCGTCTGGGCGGATTATGTAAATTTGTTTCGCAAATAATCACTATCTTGCCGCAACAACTAAAACAGATCCACATGCAGAACCAGGCAAAAATTTTATTTACCATCGCTTTTTGTGTGATTGCCTATGTTGCCGGAAGTCAGAACCTTGTGTTAAGCGCCGGTGGAAGTTATTCCATGATTCCGTTTGAGCAGGCTGCCGGAAACAGCTTTTTAAATGAAAGCTTTGTAGGACCGGGGGCACATGGAGGTGCTTTTCTGGAAGGAACGCTGAAAAAGAAGCGAAAAGAAGAGCTGGTATTTTCGATCGGGCTTTTGGGTGAGTATAAAATGACGACTCAGAAAATCAGTGATTACAACATTGAAAACAAATTAAACCTGATTTATGTAAACATGCCTGCGTATTTGTTTTACCGCTACAAGTTGCGTTCCCGTTCAAAAGTATATGTGGGGGCCGGGCCTTATGTTAGTTACGGCGTTAGCGGCCGGGGAGAAGTAGCCAGTGTAGGTGAGATGGAAGGAGGACAATTCAAAATTACCTGGGGAAGTACGGAAAATGAAGATTATATGAAACCTCTGGATTACGGGGTAAGTGCCAAAGCAGGCTATCGTAGTTACGGCGGGTTTGATATTTCTGCTTCGTATGATTATGGATTTCCGGATGTTTTCGTGCTCTATAAAAATCAAAGCATGAAACACCGTGCATTCCGGCTGACCATTGGGTATGCGCTTCCTTTGTCTGACTAGCAATAGATGAGTTCAACAGAGAGGATACCGGTTTACAGCCTTCGCAGTTTTAGCAAGCAGGAGCGCGAAAGCCAGCAGTTCCAGGTGGAAGTGTTCGACACCAACCGGCATTTTTCGGTAAAGTATCCGCACCGCCACGATTTTTTTGAGGTACTCTACCTCGCGCGGGGAACCGGCTCGCATGTAATTGACGGCAATAAATACGAAATAAAACCACCCTGTGTGTTTTTTATGTCGCCGGGACAGGCGCATAAAATTGAGTTCTCGCACGATATCGAAGGCTTCATTTTTATTTTCACACCCGAGTTTTACCTGATCGATTATAACAACCCCAACCGGCTCATCGAGTTTCCGTTTTTCTTTACCATCCGGCAGGATAACCCGCCGTTGTTGCTTCAAAGCGATTCTGATGTGGTGTTTCTGGAAAACCTTTTTCAGAAAGGAATTGCCGAACTGGAGAAAAACGAGGGGTATTCGGTTGAATTGTTGCACGCGCTACTCGATCTCATTTTGCACTTCTGTGCAGCTTTGTACGATACCGATAAAAGCGTTCTTGCGGGGAAGGGACATGTGCTTGTGAAAAAATTCTATCAGTTGGTGGAAGAGAACTATGCTAATAATTTGAGCGTGGCCCAGTATGCCGACTTGATGGCGCTTACTCCCAATCATTTAACGCAAACCGTTACCCGCCTTACCGGCAAAACATCGTCGGAAATTATTAAAGCCAAGCAGATACTCGAAATAAAACGGCTGCTGGTGCATACCAGTTTAAGTGTTTCTGACATTGCGGTCCAGCTGAATTTTGCCGATCAAAGTTATTTTGCTAAGTTTTTTAAACGTGAAACGGGTTTGTCTCCATTGCAATACCGGGCAAGATCATTAAAGTAGTTTTATGAGGGACGGAATTAAACGCATAGAAGAAATCTGAGAAATAAAATTTCCGGTCCGTTTTAATATCGAAAATATTACTACTTTCATAAAAAATCAACTCTCAGAATGTACTATCTAAAGTGTGAGAAATGTGAGCATTATAATTCTGTTGTTTCAGAATATATGGTGTATTGCGGAAAATGTAAAATACATCTGCCCAATAACTATATTGATTGGGTGAGTAAAAATCCAAGCAAGAATTTTGAGGATTTTAAACAGCTGGTTTGTATCCGTCAATCGGATGTACCGGTGCAAAATACAACAGCTGTAAAGCCCCCGAAGAAAAGTGACACATCATCTTCAGTACCCCAAAAACGGACTAAGCGAAAACTTACCAAAAGTCAGCTGATTGGGATTATTGTGGGTGCTGTTGTAGCCGCTGTATTCACTCAGGTTGGAAAATATGCCGCAACTGAATTAAAAGAGGTCATACAGATGCGAAAAATTGAATCGGTAGAATTTGCCGCCTCTGATACTACTAACTGGAATTCGTTTACCTGCGATAAAGCTAATTTTGAGATGATGTTTCCGAAAACACCTGCGGAATATTCTCAGGATGTGCAAACAGAAATTGGTGATTTAAAGGTTATTCTGTACATGTATGAACCCAAGTTGGGCTCTGATGCAAATATGCTTTATGGAGCTAGTTTCACAATTTATCCTGATGTGGTTGATTCCCAAAAAATGAGCGACGAACAACTGGAAACATTCTTTGAAAATTCAATAGACGGTACGGTCTCGAGTGTGCAGGGAAAATTACTTTCCACTTATGTAATTGATTACAACGGCTATCCTGGTCGTGAAATAAATATAGAAATAAAGGATGGTATGGCTGTCACTAAAATGAGAAGTTATTTGGTGAAAAATACCATGTATATCATGCAGGTAATTTATCCTGCAAAATTTAATTTCAATATTTCGGTCAACTATTTTCTCGATTCATTTAAATTGACGGGAGTATAACGTTGCCTTTAAAATTGCAATTTCTTTAAATTTGTAAATCATTGAAAATTAAGTTTATCTTCCGGAGATAGTAATGGCTTAATCTGATGTCTCCCATGAAAATTACCTAAAAATCCCGTAAATTTACATTCCAGTCTGGCTATTATTTTATTGCTTTGTAAAGTAAAGCCGTGAAAGGTGCTATCAGCGTTTCCCGGCAGCCGTAACAGACGAATAATCATTAAAAAATAAAACAGATGGCAAATTATTTCAATTCACTTCCCTTACGTCTTCAGTTA
Organism: Maribellus luteus; assembly: GCF_003576475.1. GTDB lineage: Bacteria > Bacteroidota > Bacteroidia > Bacteroidales > Prolixibacteraceae > Draconibacterium > Draconibacterium luteum. The sequence goes on from NZ_QWGR01000010.1 coordinate 121,441, forward strand.
GACCAGCTGGGAAAATGCGATTTCATGGAAGAAAGTGAATTTGCAAACGGAGTAGAAAAATTAAAAGGAAAACAAATAGTTGTTTTAGGTTGTGGCGCCCAGGGATTGAACCAGGGCTTAAACCTGCGCGACAGCGGGTTAAACGTTGCCTACGCATTGCGTCAGGAAGCGATTGAGCAGAAACGTGCATCGTATGTAAACGCAACTGAAAACGGTTTTGAAGTGGGTACTTTCGAGGAACTGGTTCCGAAAGCCGACCTGGTTCTGAACCTTACTCCGGATAAACAACATACTCCGGTGGTGAACAAAGTCGTTCCCTTGATGAAAAAAGGTGCTTGCCTGGCTTATTCGCACGGTTTTAACATTGTGGAAGAAGGCATGCAGGTGCGCGATGATATTACGGTAATTATGGTAGCTCCAAAATCTCCGGGGTCGGAAGTTCGTGCCGAATATGTCCGCGGATTTGGTGTTCCTACTTTGATCGCGGTTCACCGTGAGAACGACCCGAATGGCGACGGACTGGAAATTGCCAAAGCTTATGCTGCCGGAACAGGTGGGCACAAAGCTGGTGTTCTTTTGTCGTCGTTTATTGCCGAGGTGAAATCGGACTTGATGGGCGAGCAAACCATTCTTTGCGGATTGCTGCAAACCGGCTCTATCCTGAGTTTCGACAAAATGGTGGAAAAAGGTATCGATCCCGGTTATGCATCAAAACTCGTTCAATACGGATGGGAAACCATTACCGAAGCCTTGAAACTGGGTGGTATTACACATATGATGGACCGTTTGTCGAATCCGGCAAAAGTGGAAGCCTTTAAACTGGCGCAGGAGTTGAAAGACATTATGCGTCCGCTGTTCGAAAAACATATGGATGATATTATGAGTGGCGCATTTTCGTCAACCATGATGGAAGACTGGGCCAACGACGACACGAAACTGTTGACCTGGCGTGCTGCCACAGGCGAAACGGCTTTTGAGAAAACACCAGCCGGTGATGTGGAGATCAGCGAACAGGAATATTTCGATAACGGAACACTGATGGTGGCTTTTGTAAAAGCAGGTGTGGAACTGGCTTTTGAAGTAATGACTGAATCAGGCATCAAGGAAGAATCAGCTTACTACGAATCGTTGCATGAAACGCCACTTATCGCCAACACCATTGCCCGTAAGAAACTGTACGAAATGAACCGTACCATTTCTGATACGGCCGAATACGGTTGTTACCTGTTCGACCATGCCTGCAAGCCTTTGCTGGCCGATTTCATGAAGAAAATTGAAACCAACCTGATTGGTAAAAACTTCAACGCAGGAATCGATGCGCATGTGGATAACAAGGAATTGATCGATATCAACGAAGAAATCCGTTACCACGATGTGGAAATTATTGGTGCAGAGTTGCGCGAAGCAATGGGCGCAATGAAATCGATCATCTAGGAAAAAAGAAAAACAGACTTTTCATAATTGAAGCCTGCTCCGTTTGGGGCAGGCTTTTATTTTTCAATTTTAGCTCCCACTAAAGCTTGAATATTGTCTTTTCAAAAGAGCCAGAGGTTATTCTCCACCACAATGACTGTAGGTGCTTTTTCCCTTTCACCGGGGAGCCACGAGGAAATGATAAGGCTTATTTCGGGATAATACCTTTTGCTGTTATAGCCGAAAAACTACTTGTTTTTTAGACGAAACGCCGGAAGCTGCATTAAATTTTATTTCAGAGGTTCTGTTCCTTTGTACTGTGTCAAAAATCTGTTTGTCAGTAAATTGTATCGTTCGTAAAATGGCGAATTGATGGCTTGTTTTGCCAAGAGTCTGCTTTATTTTTCATAACTTGCAGAGAAGTATTTAGAAGGATGGCAACGTCGTTTGCACTGATATTATACCAAAATATGTTGTTTGGTGAGGGTTTGGAAAGTATTCTTGTTCGACACGATTTTTCAGTCAGGAAGTATCCTATCTCCCAAAGCAACAAGGATCTTATATCAACTCACCCGAATCCTGATATTCTCATTCTTGAATTCAACTGGCCATGCCAAAACTTGGATCAATTCATAAGAAATAATGAAATGATCCATGACAGCAGCATCAAAACTCTTCTGGTAACCAATATGGTTAATAAGTACATTCTTCGCTTAATTCGACATGAAAAGATCCAGGGTATTGTGTTAAAATGCAGCGATGCCGAAGAACTTATTTTTGCCCTGAAGCAAGTTGCCGACGATAAAAAATACTATTCCTCGCTGGTTGCAAACCTGATTTTTAACGATAGCTCCGACATGGAGGAAGTAAGGATAAGTAAACGCGAAAAGCAAATTTTGACTCTTTTGGCTGAGATGAAAACAACATCCGAAATTGCGGACGATTTATCCATTAGTCCCTCTACCGTAAAAACCCACCGTCGAAATTTGCTTCAGAAATTCAAGGCGAAAAGTTTGTTATGTTTACTTCGTTTGGCATGCCGGCAAAATCTTTTGAGCGAAGAAACCGATTATTGCGGTTGCTGTTATAAAAAGTTTATTGGTCAGCTCAATTAATACCACTTTCGGTTACTTTTTCTCGTCTTTTAGTACTTTTTTTTCATCGGTTTGCGGATTGATAGGAAAATAGAGTTGTTGTAAATTTATTTTATTCAATTCGTGCCGTTGTGTTTCCACTGCCCTCTTCACTTGCCTGTATCAAAGTAATTAAACAATTAAATTCAATGTTATGAAAAAGCAAAGCCTTTATTTTGTATTGATTTTGTTCATCCTGGCGATCGTAGCCGCGCAATGTATGAACGAAGAATTTAGCGATCAGTCGGCAGAAACGATGAGTTTGAAAAAAGGTAAGCCTGATCCCACTGTAGAAGCAGGCAATAACCTTTCGTATCCGGTAATTTGGTCAGATGGTGTGGCAAAAGCTTTACCGGGAACTGTGGGCGTTACCAATCTTTCAGGCGTGTGGTGGTACCAGTGGGGCACCAATGGTGTCGATCCGGATATTTTCCCTGCCAGTTGTCCTCCCGATCCGGAGGAAAGTGATACTACTCTTAATCCAATGGTTTTACCCTACTGTAACGATTACACCGATTCGTCACTGACGGTTGTTGCCGGAGAGCCTGTCGCAGATAATCCGCTGCCTTTGGCAAGGGCCTATTTGCAAAAAGATCCCAAAAACCTCTGGCAAGCCGGTTCGGACAATTGGGATGCCTCGCCGGTTGATATTCACTGGGTTGACTGGGGAGATAACCTCGAATCGGTAGATTGGTATACGCGTTCGCAGGTTCGCACAGAAGTGGTTTTGTTTGAGGATTTGACAGAACCTATGTTGGAATACCAAATGCGTCACACCGATGGTTGGGGCATTGATGAGGTGCACGGATTAGCTACCGATTTAAACGGTGTGCCTTTACTGGGTGAAGGAACAAGGTCAACGGTCTATTCCCACTGTGCGAGACTTACGATCCAAAAGATACTTGTTGCAGAAGACAGCCCCTTGCTCGACTCGTTAATTTGGGTACCTGGTGAAGGTTGGATAGAACCCAACGACACCATAGGTGATATAATTGGCGATCATATTTTTAACGGTTCGGTACACGAAGGTGGCGACGGCCCGGGGTTCTATTCTGCAGAGATTAACGTAAAAGGCAGGATTATTTACGGATACACCTGGAATGTCCGTCAACTGAATGATGATACTCCTGTTGACGGTAGCTTAATCCGCACTCCCGCAGGGGTTTATCGGATAACTTTCAGTTTTGATGAAAACAGTGGAACAAAGCTGAATACATTCTTTACCGAAGGTGTAACCCAAATTTTAATTCCGCTGGAAGAAGCGGTGGAAGCTGAAATTATGCTGGCCGAATCAGAAGAAAGTGGAGATGAAGGCGGAGGCACAGCCGTAATGGACTATGAAAACAATCTCACTTATATCGACGTCACAATTCTCGAACGAGGTGGCGGCGAAAACAAAGGCGGACGGAAATAAAAAGCCTTTCAGTTAAAATCTAAATCCATCATTAAAAAACAGGCAAAATGAAAACGATTAAAATTCATTTTTTGTTACTGGCTTCCGTTTTATTACTGTTTGGAAGCTGTGAAGGTCCTTTTAGTCAAATTGACGAATCGATTGACGATGTTGAATTAAAGAAAGGTTCAGTGAAGAAATCTGTTGAATTAACTGAAGCCGATTCGCTTGGTATTTTGTTTATGCGCGAAGAAGAAAAGCTTGCACATGATGTTTATGAGCAGTTGTACGTCGACTTTGGTCATCAGGTTTTTCTGAACATTGCCACCAGCGAGCAGAAACATATGGATGCCATGCTGCGACTTATTACGTATTATAAATTGGAAGATTCGGCAACAGAGATCTCCGGGCAATTTAACAACGAGGAACTGCAAACATTTTATAACGACCTGATGGCCAGCATAACGGATCTAGCTTCAGCCTTGAATGCAGGCGTTTTAATTGAAAGTGCTGATATAGAAGATATCTCTGGCCTGATTGAGATTACCGATCTGAAAAATGTAAAGCAGGTTTACAGTCACCTGTTGAACGGTTCCTACAATCATTTGAGTTCATTTGAACGGATACTGGATAAAGTAGAATCGAAACAGAATTAAACGGCTGTAATGAATTTGGTCGGGCTCATTTCTTACAAAGTCGCTTTCCGCTGTAAGAAAGCGGCTTTGTGTTTCGCTACATTACCGTATTAAAATAGGAGTAAACCTCGCTGTAATCTTTTACTTCCATCAGATCGGCGCGCATTTTGGCCGCCCCCGGAAAGCTGTTCAGGTAAATTTTGTAGAAGCGTTTCAGTATGTTGAAGTTTTTGTCGGGGCTCCACGTAGATTCAAACAATCGCGTGTGCTCCAGTAATTTTTCAATCCGCTCATCTTTCGAAATATCTGTTTTTTCGGGGTTGAAGAACCACGGATTCTGAAAGATACCGCGCCCGACCATTACTCCGTCTACTCCAGTTTCCCGAATGCGATCCAAGCCCTGTTCATAGGAAAAAACATCGCCGTTTCCATGAAAAGGAATATGCGGTTTCAGGCTGTTTTTTAGCTGAACAGCTTTCGCAATTTCATCCCAGCTGGCTTCGCCTTCCGATTGCATGCGCTGGGTTCTTCCGTGAAGAATAATGGCAGCCGGATCAACTTCCAGTAAATTGCCGATCCAGTTTTCGGTAATGTGTTCTTTTATTCCGGTACGGGTTTTTACGCTAACGGGCAGCGATGTACCTTCTTTGGTAGCCAGTACAATTTCCCTGGCACGTTGCGGGTCGCCAATCAGCGCGCTGCACGCTCCAATTTTGAACACCTTTTTTACCGGGCATCCCATATTGATATCGATGCCATCGAAATCGTAGTTTTCGGTGATGTACCGGGCAATGTTGTGGTAGATTTCCGGATCGCGCCCCCAGATTTGAGCCACCAGTTTGATGTTAAGTTTTTTGAGCAGTTCCCGCTCCGAGTCGTTCACTATTAGACGTTCAGAAACCCGCTCGCGGCCTACCGGGTGGTTCATCCCTTCTACAGAGGTAAACTCGGTGAAAACCACGTGAAGTCTACCCGGAGCAGCCATCCCCATTACGATTTCGCGAAAAACAGTATCGGTGACATCCTCCATGGGAGCCAGCGAAAACACGGGGCCTTTTAATTCGTTCCAGAAATTACTCATTGCGGTGCAAAAATAGGAATTGTTTAAATACGAGGAAAGTCATTCGGTTCGTCGGTTGACGAATCTGAATTTGACTGCGCTTTTAAGAGGATCCCGAATCAAGTTCGGGATGACGCTCAAAATGAAACTTTGTTAAACTTCAGCCTTCTCCCGCTCTGCCTTAATTAGCGACAGGCTCTTTCGGTATTTCCGGCTGTTGCCAAAAACAATACGGTCTTTCGCCGAGCGTCCGGTTCCGTTCTCTTTTTCATGGGCACACTCGGGCGTACAGCAACCGTGGTATTTCCCGGCACATTCCGGACATTGAATAAACAGGATATGACAACCGTCGTTTGCGCAGTTGGTGTGTGTGTCGCAGGCAACTCCACACTGATGACAGCGCGAAATGATCTGCCCGTTTACGCTTTCGCCCAAACGTTCGTCGAACACAAAGTTTTTACCCAGAAATTTCGATTCCAGTCCGGCTGCTTTTACCTGGCGGGCATATTCCAGAATTCCGCCGTGCAATTGGTTTACATCGTTGAAGCCTTGGTGTTTTAAATAGGCACTGGCTTTTTCGCAGCGAATTCCGCCGGTACAGTAAAGCAGGATTTTTTTGTCTTTCTGGTCTTCCAGCAAATCGGTGACAATCTCCAGCTCTTCGCGAAATGTATCGGCTTCGGGGCAAATGGCTCCTTCAAAATGCCCGATCTCACTTTCGTAATAGTTACGCATATCCACTACCACCGTATTTTCCTGCCCAATGTGGTTATGAAAATCAACGCCGCTTAAATGAGTCCCCACATTGGTGACATCGTAGGCATCGTCGTCCAAACCATCGGCCACCAGTTTGGGGCGCACTTTAATGGTGAGTTTGTAAAACGATTTTCCATCGTCTTCAATCGCATACTTTATCGGAATTTCACGGAAGATCTCGTGCTTTTGCAATGTTTCCAAAAAAGCCTCCCAGTTGTGTTCAGGAACGCTCATCTGCGCATTTATTCCTTCGCGGGCCACGTAAATACGGCCAAAGCAACCTAAGGGAAACCAGTCGCGAAACAACTCGTCGCGAAATGCTTGCGGATCATCCAGAATAAAATAGCGATACAACGATATGGTTAAGCGTTGAAAATTTTCTTCTGCTAAACGTTGTTTTAGCTCTTCCTTATTAATACGGTTGTACAAATGCATCGTTAAAATCGTTTTAAAAACTGCCGTGCAAAAATAGGTATTTTGAGAAAAAGAACAAAGGAGGATTTATTCTTAAAATATTTGCGTGAAATATAATTTGCAGGCGAACGAAAGTTCTTTAAATTTAGCCGCATTGAACCTGAAACTTAATAACTAAACGAGCCCGGAATGATCCTAAACTATATTCATTGGAACCCTGATCCTGAGATTGTAAATGTTTTTGGAATTTCGATCCGATACTACGGGCTTTTGTTTGTAGGCGGATTGATTTTATGCCTGTATATTCTGGGGTGGATGTTTAAGCGCGAAAACATTCCGGCAGAAAACCTGGAAAAGCTTTCGCTGTATGGGATTATCGGTATTTTGGCGGGTGCCCGGCTTGGCCATTGTTTGTTCTACGAACCTGGCTATTACCTGTCGCATCCGTTGGAAATGATTCTGCCATTTAAATTTCCGGAGGGTGGTGGTATCAAATTTACCGGCTACCAGGGACTGGCGAGCCACGGTGGCGCACTGGGGTTAATTGTGGCGCTGATTATCTATTCAAGAAAAACCAAACATCGTTTACTCGATGCCATTGATTTAATTGCAGTGGTGGCTGCATTGGGCGGCGCTTTTATTCGCCTGGCAAACCTGATGAACTCCGAAATTCTGGGAATGCCCACTACCCAATCATGGGCTTTTGTTTTTGAACGGGTGGATAATATTCCACGGCATCCGGCGCAGCTTTACGAGGCTTTGGCCTATTTTCTGATTTTTGGAATTACTTTTTCGCTGTACCTAACCAAACGCAGGTACCTCAGGAACGGGGCTTTTTTCGGGCTTGCCCTTCTGCTCATTTTTACCGCGCGGTTTTTTATTGAATTCCTTAAAGAACGGCAGGTAGCTTTTGAGGAAAGTATGAAACTCGACATGGGGCAGATCCTTAGTATTCCATATGTGCTTATTGGTGCCGGCTTTCTTTTTTATGGGATCAGAAAAACGGCTAAGAGCTTGGAAGACAAATAATACATCGGATTTTCGTATTTTTGAGATAATTCCTTTTTTAGTAATAAAAACCAAGTGCTTATGAAATCAATGATCACAATTCTGTTACTAGGCACCCTGTTTTTGTGCGCCTGTCAAACAGAAGATCCCAAACAAAAAGAGCTTGAAGAGTACATTGAACAACTGCGAACCGAAAGTGAGTCGGTGGGGTGGACCGCAACGGTTTCTGTTGACGGCGCCACCGTGTTTTCAAAAGGTTTTGGACTCGGGAATTACGAACAGCAGGTGCCTGTTTATCCCGACAAAACCAAATTCCGGATCGGAAGTATTTCCAAAGCCCTTACTGCAGCTGCCTTGGGTGTTTTGATCGAAGAGGGAAAGATTGACTTGGATGCCCCGGTACAAAAATACGCACCCTATTTCCCCGAGAAGAAATATGCGATGACCACCCGGCAGGTAGCGGGTCATCAGGCCGGAATACGGCATTACAACGGCGATGAGTTTCTGTCGTCGAAATATTATCCAACGGTCAACGAAGGACTGGAAATTTTTATGAACGATACCTTGCTGTTTGAGCCCGGTACTGCTTACCGTTATACGAGTTACGGGTTTAATCTTTTGAGCGCCGTAATTGAAGGGGCAGCAGGGGAGGACTTCCTTCATTTTATGCAAACCCGGGTTTTTGATCCGCTGGGAATGACAGAGACTTTGGCCGAACACATGGATTCACTGATACTTTACCGCGCCGGTTATTACGATATGGCAGAAGGAAAAGTGATCAATGCGCCGTATGTCGATAACAGCTACAAATGGGCAGGCGGCGGTTTTATTTCCACTTCGGAAGATCTGGTGAAGTTTGGAAATGCAATGCTTCAGAATACACTTTTTTCAGAAGAAGTAAAGCAACAACTGGTTACGCCGCAGAGTTTGAAAAACGGCGAAAAGACCGAATACGGCATGGGGTTCTTTTCGGGTGTTGATGAATACGGAAGGCCTTATTACGGACACGGAGGCGGCTCGGTAGGTGGTTGCAGTAACCTGATTATTTATCCGGAAGAAAAGATGGTTGTTGCTGTAATTACCAACGACACCCGCGCAAAAGTGGGGAAAGAACTGCACAAAGTGGCTGAGATTCTTTTAACTAAAAAGCAATAAAAAACCCGGAGTTTGAATCCGGGTTAAATATCGTGTTGTTCAATATTAATGAACGGCAATAGGATCTGGATTTCCATCCGGATCGGATGTTACATGACCATCGGTAGAAACATTCCCCAAAAGCAATATTCCAGCAACGTGAGGGGCTGCCATGGATGTTCCGTGTAAGGTTTCATAGCCTCCGTTTTTGTAGGTTGAAAGAATATACACACCGGGTGCAGCATAATCAACCGGCGATCCAAAGTTCGAAAACTCGGTTGCAAAGCGGTCGCTTTCCCACATGGCCGAAACGGTGTAAATATTGGGTCCGTTGTTGTGGGCTGGAGAATAATAGAAACAATCATCACTTTCGTTACCCGCTGCAATCGAGAGTTTGATTCCTTTGGCTGCCACTGCCTGCACAGCTGCATCAACCGACGAATCAATATAGCGCGATGATGGTCCTAGGCTCATATTGACCACATCGCCGGCGGTTCCAACGCCATCGGTTGCAATGTAGTCGAGTGCTGCCACTGTCCAGGAGAAACTACCACTACCGCGACGATCGAGTACCCGGCAGGAAACTACCTGGGCTCCGGGGGCCACTCCGATCACTCCAATCGAATTGTTTTTAGCAGCGATTGTTCCCGCCACATGCGATCCATGGCCGTTTTCATCGTCCGGAGTAGTTGTTTTTCCTCCAATAATAAAACTTCGGCTTAAGCTGGTATTTACATTCAAATCAGGATGATCCAGGTCAACACCTGAGTCAACGACCCAGGCTTTTTTGGTGCCTGTGTAATTTGTTATTCCATTTACACGGCTTATTCCCCAGGGTGTTTGCTGGGCCGGACTGGTAGTACCTCCACCTCCGGGTTTTCCTTTTTTCGCTTCTATATCGGGCAAGCCGAGGGAAATGATGCGGTCTTCTTCAATGTACTTTACCGATGGATCGTCCTGCAATTTTTTTAGCTGCCCGGGGGCAATCTTAACAGAAAAACCTTTTAAAGCAGATCCGAAAACATGGCCTACTTCAGCATCACTTATGCCGGCCCGTTTCAGAATTTTGCCGGTAGCTGCCTTCATGGCAAGCTGTTTCTTTTCGTAGCCTTTTAGGCTTGAAAGTTCAAGATCAATGTCAGCGTCCTGTAAAACTACAATGTAGCCTTTCTTTGCAGTGTTGGCCGATTTCAGCTCCAGGTTTTCTTCCAGATCTTCGGTTACCAATGCGTCGTTACATGCATTGCCAAAGGTTAATACCAAAGCCAATGCGAACAGTTTAAACAGCGTTTTTTTCATTTTCATTGTAAGTTTGAATTAATAGATAGAGTTTGTTTTTTATTGTAAGTGCTTACGTAATCAGGTTTGTTATATGTTACAAAATAACTCTACGTTTTCTTTCAAACAGATCAGGTGGTATTTTGTTTAATTTCAGCAGATAAGGATATCTTTTGTTTGTGGTATAGTGGAGTGTTAAGTCGGTTTGGTGTCAGGAAATATGCATAAAAAGAAACCCGGATGATATTCACCCGGGTTTGCCTTTTAGTATGATTTATTTTCTAATGAACTCCAATAGTATCCGGGTTCCCATCAGGATCTCCATTTACTGTCCCATCGGGTTTTATATTACCTAGCAATAGGATACCGGCAGCATGAGGTGCAGCCATCGATGTTCCACTCATAGTAGTGTAACCACCACCTTTGTAGGTAGAATAAATGCTGTAGCCTGGTTCGCAAAAATCAACGGGAGGATTGCCGTAATTGGAGAAATAGGCCCAATTATCATTCACGTCGCTGGCTGAAATGGTATAGATGTTTGCTCCGTTGGCACTGGCCGGCGATTTGGTGTTGGCATCAGTACTTTCGTTACCGGCGGCAAGCGAGAACTTAATACCAAGAGCGGCAGCTGTTTCCACGGCTGAATTTAAGGTAGCATCATAGCCTCCACCAAGACTCATGTTGGCCACATCGCCAATGGCTGCATGATCGGCTACCCAATCAACTCCGGCAATGATCGCCGAATACGAGCCCGATCCTCTTCGGTTTAGAACCTTCACCGGAACCACTGTAGCACCGGCAGCTACGCCAATTACACCTTCCGAGTTATCAATAGCCGCAGCGGTACCTGCACAATGCGATCCGTGCCCGTTGTCATCGTCAGCAACCTGCGTGTTTGCAACGAAATTCCATCCGTTTACCAAATCAACATTCAGATCGGGGTGATCCAGGTCGATTCCTGTATCGATGATCCATATTTTATTGTTTCCGGTATAAGTAACACCGCCGTTAACACGCGCAATTCCCCAGGGAGTAACTTCTGCTGTTGGTTGCGGTGCAGGTTTAACTTTTGTTTTTACATAAGGTTGAACCAAGGTGATTACCTGGTCTTCATTAATATATTTTACAGAAGGATCGCTCTCCAGTTTTTTCAATTGCCCGGGAGCCATTTTTACTGCAAAACCTTTTACAGCTGTTCCGTACGTAAAGGTAATTTCAGCTCCGGAAACACCGGTTCTTTGAATGATCTTTTCCGAGGCTGATCGTACGGCTAGTTGTTTCTTCTCATAACCTTTTAATTTTGTCAGTTCAAGGTTAAGATCAGCGTCCTGTAAAACAACGATGTAACTCTTTAGAGCACTGTTCGCTGATTTTAGTTCGATACTTTCTTCAACGCCATCGGGTACCAATGCGTCGTTACATGCATTCGCCAACGTTAATACCAACGCCAATGCGAATAATTTAAACAGCGTTTTTTTCATTTTTAATTGTTGAGTGAGATGATTGAATGAGTTTGTCCTTTACAATATACATAATATATTTTGTTTTTATTGACATTTGGTCAATAAAAGATAGGTTCTGTAAGCACTTTTATTTGATGAGTTTTGGGGTGATTGCCAATATTGTCGTTGGTGTTCAGAGAAATGAAATGGAAGGATGGGAAATGTGAATTGACTTTTTGTAAGCTTTGGCCTGCTTATATTGCATTTTTTCAGGGAGACTGACCTGATGTAATACGGCAAAGAAAAGCGCATGTTCTTCGTTTATGCTTCTAACCGGGCTACTTCTTGTTCTAAGTTAAATCATTTAGCCGAATTTCTGCCAGACGTGGATTTTGGGCGCAGTGAGGGATGATGTGGGTTTTATTTTCTGTACAGAAAACTGATAGGTGTATTGGCATAGTTCTTCCACCAGCTGCAAGGAGTTTTATCCCTCACATCAATTTTCATCATACATAAAAGAGAGCAGTAGCTTACAAAGGGGGATAAAAGGTTTTTGTTCGCTTGCTATTTGGCCAGTAGTTTGGCAACGGTCGCTTTTATTTTGGCAAAATCTTCCTCGTTAAAGCCAATGGAAGAGTAGGCGATATTGCCCTCTTTGTCGACAATAAAATTTCGCGGAATGTTTTGTTGGGCATAGAGCGAGAACACTTTTCTTCCGTGATCGGGAGAAAAAGGCATGGTGAAATTTTGTTCTTTCTTGAATTTATTAAGCTCGTCCCAAGAGTGTTCGCGCCCCAGAATAATGAGTACAAAGTCGTCGTTGTTTTTGTACTGGTCGTAAACCTCTGTTTGTAAATGGGGAAGTTCTTTCCGGCAGGGAGGACACCAGGTGGCAAAAAAATTAATCCAGACTACTTTTCCTTTTAAATCCGAAAGTTTTACTGTTTTTCCGGGTGCTGTTTCAAAAGTGAAATCAGGCGCAGCTTCTCCTTGTTTGGCCAAAGTGAATTCATCCTGAGCATATAAAACGGTGGTGAGGAAAAACAGGGTGAAGATTAAAAGTAGTTGTTTCATCGTGGAATGTAAATTATAAAAGCCATTGCGCCTGTATTGTGGCGCAATGACTTGGTATTGGTTAATTATTTCTTCAGAAAATCATTAACGGCCTTTTCAATTCGCCCGTTAATCGCCGATGTGTCAGACTTCACAAAAGTGTCGCCGGTAATGTTCTCGAAAAGTTCGATGTAACGATCCGAAACCGAATTGACAAATTCTTCGCTCATTTCCGGAATGGTTTGCCCGTCTTTGCCCTGGAAGCCGTTCTCGATCAGCCACTGGCGAACAAACTCTTTGGAAAGCTGTTTTTGCTTTTCGCCTTTTTCCAGTCTTTCCTGGTAGCCTTCAGCATAAAAATAACGTGACGAGTCGGGTGTATGAATTTCGTCGATCAGGTAGATCTTTCCGTCTTTCTTGCCAAATTCGTATTTGGTATCAACCAAAATCAAACCTTTCTCGGCAGCCATTTCAGTTCCGCGCTGAAAAAGTTTACGGGTATAATCTTCCAGCATTTCGTACTCGGCCTTGTCAACCAAGCCCTGCGCAATAATATCTTCTCTCGAAATATCTTCGTCGTGGCCTTCGTCGGCTTTGGTAGTTGGTGTCAGAATTGGTTCCGGGAATTTCTGGTTTTCCACCATTCCTTCGGGCATTGCAACACCGCAAAGCATTCTTTTTCCGGCACTGTACTCGCGCCACGCATGGCCGGTAAGGTATCCGCGGATCACCATTTCAACTTTATAGGGTTCGCACATGTGTCCAACGGTTACGTTTGGATCGGGCGATTCAATTTTCCAGTTAGGAACAATATCAGAAGTGGCATCCAGAAACTTTTCGGCAATCTGGTTCAACACTTGTCCTTTGTAAGGAATTCCTTTGGGCAGCACCACATCGAATGCCGAAATACGGTCGGAAACCACCATTACCAGGTAATCGTCGTTGATGTTGTACACGTCGCGTACTTTTCCTTTGTAAAAGCTTTTCTGGCCCGGAAAGTTAAACTCGGTTTTTGTTAATGCGTTACTCATTGTATTGTTTTTAATTATGATTGAATTTTAAATTTCCAGTTGTTCGTTGGGAGTTGTTTTTTATACAAATTTAGCGCGCAAAAGTTTAAAGTTTTTATTACTCGTTCTGAACAGCTACTTTTTTCCTTGCTTTTCCTCAGCCTCCGCCTTTTCCTTCTCCCTTTCTCTCTCTTCCTGGTGTTTGTCGTAGGCATCCACAATATCGCGCACCAAACGGTGACGGACAATGTCTTTTTTGTCAAAATGAATGGTTGAAATGCCTTCGATCTTTTTCAGAATTTTCAGTGCCTGGATCAAACCCGAATGACTTTTTCTGGGCAGGTCGATCTGCGTAATGTCGCCCGTGATGATGAACTTGGCATTCAAGCCCATTCGGGTCAGAAACATTTTCAGCTGGTTGATCGTGGTATTCTGCGCTTCGTCCAGAATCACATAAGCATTGCTTAGTGTTCGTCCACGCATAAATGCCAGCGGAGCAATCTGAATGGTTCCGTCTTTCATGAATTCTTCCAGCTTTTTAAGTGGAATCATGTCCTGCAAAGCATCGTAAAGAGGTTGCAGGTACGGGTCAATCTTATCCTTCAGATCGCCGGGTAAAAAACCCAGGTTTTCACCGGCTTCCACAGCCGGGCGGCTCAGTATAATTTTGCGGATCTCCTTGTTTTTTAGTGCCCTGACTGCCAGTGCAATGGCGGTGTAGGTTTTGCCGGTTCCGGCAGGGCCGATCGCAAAAATCAGATCGTTTTTAGCCGATTCTTCCAGCAACCTGTGTTGGTTGGGAGTACGTGCTCTCACCGGTTTCCCGCTGTTGCCAAAAACAATGATGTCGGGTTCGCTTCCGCCGTTTTCTTCCATCGAAGAAACACCACTTTGCATCAATTCAATAATAATTTCTTCCGTAAGAATATTGTATTGATAATAATGATCCAAAATAAGCGCAAACTTCTTCTCAAATGCTTTTATTTCTTTGGGCTCGCCCTGAACAAAGAGGGCATTGCCACGGGCTACAATGTTGATCTTGGGAAAGAGTTTCTTTATCAGTTCGATCTTCGCATTATTGATCCCGAAAAACTCCAGCGGGTCAATTCCTTCCAGTAATATTTGTTTATCCAAGTGCTTCTTCTATTGTTTTTGAATGTGCCCAAAATTACAAAATAAATTTGTGTGTTGGGCACTGATCGTAAAAGGTCTGTACGAACGTTTTCGCAAAACAATTTTTTCTTGCAGGATACAAAACCTGTTTGATTTTTAATTTTCAATAACTTTGCCCGATTACTTCAACCCCGATTGATGAGATTCGTTAATTTCGGGAATATTAAACAGCAAACGATGGAACGAAAAATAGAGGCTTTTAAAGAATTACTTGCGATAATGGATGAGCTCCGCGAAAAATGTCCGTGGGACAAGGAACAAACGCTGGAGTCGCTGCGGAAATTAACGATTGAAGAGACTTATGAGTTGGGAGATGCCATTCTGAAGAACGATCTTCAGGAAATCAAAAAGGAATTGGGCGATTTGATGTTGCACATTGTTTTTTATGCGAAGATAGGGGCAGAGAAAGGCGCTTTCGACATGGGCGATGTGTTGGAAGGAATCAATAAAAAGCTGGTTTACCGGCATCCGCATGTTTTTGGTGATACCGATGTGGATGGTTCGGCGCGGACAGTGGTAGAAAACTGGGAGGCACTCAAACTAAAAGAAAAAGGCGGCAACAAACGTGTGTTGGAAGGTGTGCCAACAGCCATGCCGGCGCTGGTTAAAGCCAACCGTATTCAGGAAAAAGCCAGTGGCGTAGGTTTCGATTGGGAATACCGCGAACAGGTGTGGGAGAAAGTGAGGGAAGAAGTGAACGAGCTGAGCCACGAAATTGATAAAGTGGACGAAGACAAGATGGAAGCCGAATTTGGCGACCTGTTTTTTGCCATGGTGAATGCGGCCCGTTTGTACGGGATCGATCCGGAGGCCGCGCTCGAACGCACCAACCTGAAATTCATTAAACGCTTTAATTACCTCGAAAGCCAAACACTTTTAAAAGGTAAAAATCTGCATGACATGAGCCTGGCCGAAATGGACGAGATTTGGGAAGAGGCGAAGAAAGAGGAGTAGGTTTTAGTTAGAGGTCTTCAGTCGTAGTGGGCAGTTTTTAGATTTGATGTTCGCATAGTCTAAATTATTGTTGGGGAAAATGGGGTTGTTTGTCTGCTCCAAAAGGCAGTTCACAGAAGCAATGCCGGTACTTGTCTTAAAACGTTGCCGGGAGTTGTAAAAAAAAGTACCTTTCGTGGTCTTGCTAAATTTACCCAACTAACGGTCATGAAGAAAAGTAAATACATCCTGCTGGCGTTTATCGTGCTTAAGTTTGTAATACAGTATTTTGCCATTAACCCGGCTTACGAATTACACCGCGACGAATTCCTGCACATCGATCTGGGCAAACACCTTGCCTGGGGTTACACCTCGGTTCCGCCGCTTACGGGGCTGCTTTCTTCGTTTATTTTGCTACTCGGAAACAGTGTTTTCTTGGTAAAGTTTTTCCCGGCGTTGTTTGGCGCTCTTGTAATTTGGGTGGTGTGGAAAATAGTGGAAGAGCTCAATGGCGGACTGTTTGCACAAATACTGGCGGCAACAAGCGTTTTGTTTTCGGTCTTTGTTCGCATAAACATTTTGTACCAGCCTAATTCTCTTGACTTTTTGTGCTGGACACTGCTCTTTTTTACTCTCCTGAAATACATTAAAACCCAGCAGAACCGCTGGCTGTACTATACGGCTGTGGTTTTAGCACTTGGGCTGCTAAACAAATACAACATTGGTTTTTTGTTGCTTGGTCTTGTTCCGGCCATTTTACTTACGCGGCAGCGCGCGGTTTTAAAAAACAAACACTTATGGCTGGCCGCTTTGCTGGCAGTGCTGCTGGTATTACCCAATATAATCTGGCAAATCAGTAATGCCTTGCCTTTGGTAACGCATATGCAAACACTGGCAAGTACCCAACTGGTAAATGTTAACCGGGCTGACTTTCTGATAGACCAGCTTATCTTTTTCCCCGGATCTTTGTTGGTAATCCTGCTGGCTTTTGTTTCGTTTTATACGTACCAGCCACACAAAAATTACCGGGTGTTTTTCTACGCTTTTGTATTTACCATGGTCATTTTTACCTATCTGAGAGCCAAAAATTATTACAGCATCGGACTGTATCCGGCTTTTATCGCCTTTGGTGCGGTTTATCTCGAAAAATTGCTTTCTCGTGGGTGGCTGCAGTATCTTCGGATTCCTGTAATTTTGGTTCCGGTGCTGGTTTTTATGCCTGTTGCACCCATAATGCTACCCGTTTATTCGCCCGGGCAAATACTTGAAAAACAGGAATTGTTTAATAAATACGGCGCCAATCGCTGGGAAGACGGCCAACTGCACGACCTTCCGCAGGACTATGCCGACATGCAGGGCTGGAGAGAGCTGGCGCATTTGGTGGATTCGGCTTTTACTTTGGTGGACGACAAGCCACATACCATCATTCATTGCGATAACTACGGACAGGCCGGGGCAATCAATTACTACTCTGCACAAAAATACACCGAAGCACTTTCGATGAACGCCGATTATATTTTCTGGTATCCGCTGGACGAGGTTAAAATTGAAAATGTGATTCTGGTGCAGACCAGCGACGACGACGATCCGGAACGAACCCGCGAACAGGCGTTTTTTGAGGAAATCAGTTTGATCGGAAAAATTCGAAATCCCTATGCACGGGAGCGTGGAACCAGTGTCTATCTTTTGCAAGGAGCAAAAGTTTCGATCAACGATATTCTTCGCGAGGAGATCGAAAGCAGAAAACACTGAGTGGTTGATTTACATCTAGTGGGAGGAGATGTAATTGGTGATTCTTGCCGATTCAAAACCAAAATGCACCTGAATTGTTTTAAAACTTGGATACTAAAGGAATTCTAACATTTTAAACCGATGAAGTATGGAACCCAACGAAAAAGTTACGGTAGAAGTCCTGGTGAATGCACCTCTCGAAAAGGCATGGAAGGTTTGGACAGAGCCCGAGTTTATTACAAAATGGAATTTTGCATCCGACGACTGGAAATGTCCGACGGCGAAAAATGATCTTCAGACCGGTGGGCGTTTCTCGTATCTCATGAAAGCAAGTGACGACAGTGTAGGCTTTGATTTCTCGGGTGAGTACACCCGTGTTGAGCAACTGAAAGTTATTGAATACCGGATTGATGACGGTCGCATGGTCAATATCGTTTTTACTGAAGAAAGCGATAAAACCAGGGTGACCGAAACTTTTGAAGCCGAAAACATGCACCCTGTAGTGTTGCAAAGAAACGGCTGGCAGGCCATTCTGAATAACTTCAAAAAGCTGGCTGAAGAAGAGGCAAAGTAAGTTTTAAGCTTGAAGTTGGAAGCTGTGGATATTTCTCGTTGAACTTAGAAATTCACGTTCACTGAAAGTGTTTAGAGAGGCACTCATTTTGCTTCTAATTATAGCTGATTTCTGCAAAAGCTTTTTATTTCACGCTGATTGCGCTGATTACCGCAAATTTTATTTCACCCAAATGGGGAAAATTATTTTCTGCGTAAATCTGCCTTGTCTGTGGGCAATTAAGTTCCGCAAGCGGAATGAAAATATCTGTCAAATCAATGTGAGAATAAATAGCCATCGTTTTTTAACTCTTAAATCACGTCATTCGGGCTTATTTAAAACCATGTCCTTTGGCGGGGTTGTTTCCTTTGTCAAAAGCAATTTTGTTACTGATTTTCAATAAAATTTGGATACTTACTTATTAGTAAGTATTTTTGGTTCCGTAATTCAAAAAAATAGCGATGTCAGTTACCAGGGAAAGAATTATTGAATTGGGTGAAAATTTGATTCTGACCAAAGGATACAATGCTTTTAGCTACCAGGATATTTCTACTGAACTTGGGATCAAAAATGCGGCGGTTCATTACTATTTTCCTACAAAAGCCAATCTCGGAACCAGTATTGTTAAGACAAATATTCTGCGTTTCGAAGAGATGATCGATAACATGCACAGCCGCGGATTTGACGAATGGAAACAGCTGGATGCCTTTATTAAAATCTACATAAAAAGCAATAGAGAACAGAAACTCTGCATTTTCGGATCACTCGGTCCCGACTTTGATACACTGAATGAGAACACTCAGAACGAACTGGTAAAAATGACCGAGTTGATTGTAAACTGGCTGACTGAAATACTTACTTCAGGAAAGGAAAAAGGCTTTTTTGTGTTTAATGAAGATGCGCACAACAAAGCGGCGATGATCTTTTCCAGTTTGGTGGCCAGCCTGCAACTTTCAAGAATCGTAAAAAATTTCGATTACAAAAGTTTTTGCCAGGCCATTCAGGAGGGCCTAAAGTCCTAAAAAATTTGTCCAATCAACTTACTTACTAGTAAGTATTGCAAAACAATTCACTTTCAAAAATTGATAAAAATGAAACGAGCAGTAATAACAGGATTGGGGGCCATTACTCCATTGGGAAACAATGTCAACGATTTTTGGCAGAGTTTGATAAACGGGAAAAGTGGTGCAACTCCGATCACCCGGTTTGATACAACAAATCATAAAACAAAATTTGCGTGCGAGGTGAAAGGTTTTGATCCTTCGGCGATGTTCGAAAAATCGGAAGTTCGCAAGATGGATTTATACACGCTGTACGCATTGGCAGCCGCCGATGAAGGCATTAAGGATTCGGGCTTAGACCTGGATGCATGCGACCGGAATAAAATAGGTGTAATTCTGGCGACCGGAATTGGCGGTATGCAGACCTTTGAAGACGAGATTCTGAAGTTTGGAGAAAACACGCAGCAACCAAGATTCAGCCCGTTTTTTATTACCAAAATGATTTCAAACATTGCCACTGGGCAGATCTCTATCCGCTATGGTTTGCACGGTGTAAGTTACTCTTTAACTTCGGCTTGTGCCTCTTCGAATAATGCGATTGCCAATGCGCTGGACCTGATTCGACTGGGGCGTGCCAATGTGGTTATCGCCGGCGGTTCGGAGGCTTCAATCACACAGGCTTGCGTTGGTGGTTTTAATTCAATGAAGGCAATGTCGACCTTGAACGAAAGCCCGGAAACTGCCTCGCGGCCGTTTGATAAGTCACGCGATGGCTTTGTGGCAGGCGAAGGTGCCGGGATTTTAGTGATTGAAGAGCTGGAGCATGCCCTGAAAAGAGGAGCCCGAATTTATTGCGAACTGGCTGGTTACGGAGCCGCTTCGGATGCTTATCACGTGGCAGCCACTCACCCTGAAGGATTGGGAGCGGTGCTGGCAATGGAAGGTGCGTTGGAAGATGCCAACCTGAAACCGGAGGATGTAAATTATATAAATGCTCATGCTACGTCAACACCGGTAGGCGATATCAGCGAGTGCCTGGCCATTGAGAAGGTTTTCCGGAATAGTTTGGACAAGCTCCACATAAGTGCCACCAAATCCATGACCGGGCATTTACTCGGAGCAGCCGGTGCCATTGAGGCGATTGCGTGTGTAAAAGCTGTTGAGCAGGGGGTTATTCCACCCACGATCAACCTTGGGGAGCTGGATTCGCAAATCAACCCTGAGTTAAATCTTACTCCGCACAAAGCACATAAAAAAGAGGTGACAGTGGCGCTTAGCAATACCTTTGGTTTTGGCGGACATACGTCAACCAGCGTATTCCGAAAATACAATTAACACAGCATTTGTGTACTTTCTGCCGGTGCAGTTGTCCGAGTCGTCGATTCGAATGGTTGCACCGGTATTTTTGTATTCGTGTATGTTGGAATTAACGGATGCTACTTTTGTTTTTCTTCTCAAAAATATAGTTTCTGGCGATCAGTTTTAACCTGCCTTTGTTTTCAATGGCCTGCATGGCCAGCAGGGTGTGTCTTCCGATGGTAATTACCACATCACTTTCCATGCTAAAAGAAATGGTGTCGTTTCCAACCGTTTTTTCAACTTTCCAGCGCCATTTTCCCTTTGTTTCTTTCTCCATCCTTTTTCCGAAGAAGACAGTTACGGTAGAATCACTATTAAGTTGAATTTTCGAAACAATTTTATCCTCATTTTTTTCTTCTGCCAGCTTCTCGTACGATTGTGAAGCCACTGTCCAGGTGCCCAGTACATCGGTTCTTGTTAGCTCAGCGTCATTTGAATTGGTGGTGGAAGAACAGGAGTTCAGAAGTACGGCGAATAAAAGGAGGAGGCTAAATTTAATTTTTTTGATCATGTGATTATTGGTTTATTGAAAAACTATGGCAATTGTATTTTGGAAGCAAAATTTCTGATGCCCGGGGTGTTTTTGCAGGTATAAATTACTCTTTGATAAAATTGACTAAAACCGATCCGGGGGTAAATAACTCCCTTGGGTCGAGCGATACAAACATCATTTTTTCATAAGGACTTTTTTCGCCGCATTCGAAAAACAGCGCTATGCGGTCGTTATTTAAGCGGGTCAGGCAGGAATAGGCTGACGGGCCTTCGTAAATCAGTTTTGAATTACTCCAGGTTGAGCAGTCGTCAAAGCTGGTTTTAATGGTCATATTGGTTCGGCTAAACGGAACGGCCGGATTGGAAAAAAGGTACATATTCTTTCCCTCGTAGTCGCCGTAATGAATAATACTGGCCTGGCAAACCGGTTCCACGAGTTGTGCCGCGTGTTGAATGTCACTCCAGGTCTCACCTCCGTCGGTGCTCAGCGAAAAAGCACGGCAGGCTTTGTTGTTGTACGAGCGCATGTTCATCATCAGCGTTCCGTCGCTTAATTCCACTACCTGACTTTCGTTTACCTGCGGTTCAATCATCTCGCTCATTCGCCAGGAAGTTCCGCCATCGTCGCTTAAAAGCACATGGCAACCATAGCCAAATCCATCCGTTTTTTCAAAATCAGGAGCATCATAGCTGTTGTTGCAGGGAATAACCAGGCGTCCTTTAAATGCTGCGGATGTTAGCTGAATGCCCACACCCGGCCCGGTAGCATACCAGCCCCAACTTGTGTCTTTACAGCTTTCCAGCATGTTTTGTGGTTCCGACCAGGTCAAGCCGTCATCGTCGGAATAGGTCATGTAAGGAACGCGCGTGTCCTGGCTTTTTTTCCGGATGATATCCGATTCGTGATCGCTTCCCAGGTTCCAGGTCATAAACAGGATAATTCGGCCGGTATTCTGATCAATCACCGGACAGGGATTGCCGCAGGTGTTGTTCCCATCGTCCCACACAACGGTTTGGCTTTCCCATGTTTTTCCATGGTCGGTTGAGCGTTTTAACAGAATGTCGATATTGCCGGTGTCGCCGCCTTCACGGCCTTCAGCAAAAGCCAGCAGCGTATTGTTGGAGGTAACGATAAGCGAAGGAATGCGAAAATTATTGTAGGAAGTGTCTGACTGGCTCCAAAGTTCTTTCACAATGATGGCTTTTTCATCGCGCTCTGGGTTTAATTTACACGAAGTAGCGAATACAAGCAGAAAGGCGATGACGGTGAAAGTTTTCATTTGTTTGAGAGGAGTTGTTGGGTTAATTGATTATCAGTAATAATCATACGATTATCTTTTCTGAATTCAGCGTTTATGTTGGGTAATGCCATTAGAGTTTTATTGATTAGCAAGCGTTTAAAAGTACATATAAATCAAAATGATCCAAAGAAGAAAAATGTATTTAACATATTTTAATCGTTTAAATAAGAATGGAGTTTCGTGAGAAAAACAGAAGAAGCATAAATCTAAATTTAGTTTGAAGGCCTAGTTGGCGGCTTTCTTTTGCAGAAAAATATTGAGTTCATTGTGAAGGTCGAGCGAAAAGGAACGAACGAAGCGTTTGTTTTCCAAGCCGAGTATCCATTCAATGCCGCTTGCTTCGCTAACGAGAAATAATTCCTCTACGTGAAAAAGCAGATCTTTTTCCAGCTCCGGTACTTCCATTACTTTTAAGCCCATCTGGTGCCCCAGTTTCAGCACAATTTCGCGGATCACCGGGTTACAGCATCCCGCTTCTGTTGAAGGGGTGATCAGCACACGGTCTTTCACCATAAAAAGAGTGGCTGCAATTCCTTCGCAAACGTAATTTTTATCGTTCAGAAGTATGGAATTCCGGTATTCGTTCCGAAGGGTGCCCCGAGCGGTTTCCCAGAGTAAGCGGCTGTAAAAAGGGTAGGAGCCCAGCAAACTAAGCGGCTTCCGGTTTTGGCTGATGTTGATCAGCATTCCCTGTTCCGAAATCGGGAAATCAAAAATTTCGCGGGCTTCGGAAGTGATCAGGTAGTTCACCGTTTGCCCTGATACGTAAAGCCGGATATGGATGATCCCGGAACGATAAAACCGGTTTTTATTGAGCATGCGTTTGCAGAGGCGAAAAAGCTCGCGTTGGTTTCGAAACAGTGGGGGAAGCGAAGCTCCGAGTACCTGCGCTTGTTGGTGCAGACTTTCCACGTTTTCATTCAGCAAAGGAATGCCACCGTAACCAAACCACACCTTTTGCGACAGAATCACCGGATCGTCCAGCAGCCAGCGGTTCATGCTGACTTCCTCCAACGAACAAACTTCTCCGTTGACGATCAGCGTTTTCATGCTTAAAAGAATACAAAAAGGTGGTCAATAAAGCGGTCGAAAAGTTCGGGCCTTAACAAAATCGGGAATACAAAGCCAAACACTGCTCCCAGAAAGTGTGCGTCGTGCGCCACGTTGTCGCTCTGTTTCTGGCTCATCCGGTACGAATAAAAAAGATAGCCGGCTGCAAACAGAATTCCCGGAATTGGGAGAATGGCAAACAGGTACAACGGTTCCCAAGGATCAAAAAAGATGGTGGCAAAAAGTACCGCCGAAACGGCTCCCGAAGCACCCACCGCATTGTAGTAGTAGTTGTTCTTGTGTTTGATCAGACTCCATAGGTTGGAGGCCAGAATACCGCCAAAATACAGCAACAGGTAAAACGCGGTTCCTTTGTTGCCGAAATAAAAGTTAAAATAGGCTTCAATGTTGCGCCCGAAAAAGAACAGAACCAGCATGTTTACGCCCAGGTGTGCCCAGTTGGCGTGAATAAACGCATGCGAAATCAGCCGATAATATTCCTTACGGTGAATAATTTGTGCGGCATTGAATTGCAGCTTCGACGCCATTTCGGGGTTGCGAAATGCCAGGTACGAAATAAGTACCGTAACCCCTATTATAAACCAGGTCATCATCATAATCAGTGTAGAATTTTATGGATCATTTCCTTTTGCAGATCACCGCTGTCCACCATGGTGGAAACATTGAGTCCTTTGCTTTTCAGATCGTACTCGCGCAAAATTCCCATAATCTCGTACAATTTGGTGGGCGAGTATTTTTTGGCGGCGCTGATGTAATCGCGAACAAAGTAGGGGTTCACCCGTAACTCTGCGGCCACACTGCGCTCCGATTTGTCTTTCAGAAAATGATAGGTAAATAATTTTGAATAATAGAAATACAGCCCGGCAATGGTTTTTTGAATGGGGTTAAGCGTTGGGTTGGAGCCAAAATACTGGATTATTTTGTTGGCCCGTAATATATCTTTGTTGCCGAGTGCAGTTTGCAGTTCAATTAAATTGAAATCCTTGCTCACCCCAATGTTTTTCTCGATGTGCTCGGGCGTAATCCGGTTCGAATCTTTTACGGCAATCACCAGTTTGTTTAACTCGTTGGCTACTTTGCTGAGGTCGGTCCCCAAAAAAGAAGTCAGGAGTTGTGCTGCCTGCGGGGTAATGGTGTAATCGTGACTTTTCAGGTATTTGTCGATCCAGGCCGGAACCTGGTTTTCGTACAGCTTTTTGGTGGTCAGAATTACCCCGTTTTTTTTGATCGCCTTTACCAGTTTACTGCGGGCATCTACCGTTTTGTATTTGTGCGCCAGCACCAGAATTGTTGATTCCAGTGGCTTTTCGGCATACGACGACAATAATTCGATTTTGTTTAAACTTTGCGCTTCTTTTACAATAATCACCTGTTTGTTGGCCATCATCGGGAAACGCATCGAGCTTTCCGCAATGTTGATCGCATCCGAATCTTTGCCGTAAAAAACAGTTTGGTTGAAGCCTTTTTCAGCATCGGTCAGCACGTTCTTTTCGATGTACTCCGAAATAATGTCAATAAAATAAGGTTCTTCGCCCTGCAACAAATAAATAGGGTGGTAAATTCCCTTTTTCAGGTCTTGTAAAATATCGCCAAACTCCATGTTAAAATCTCAGGTGTTTCACGGAAAGTCCGTTGTTTTTGATTTCCAGCAGTGCATCGATGCCTGCCTGTATATGTCTTTCCACAAATTGCGAAGTTACCTTGTGGTCGCTCGCACTGGTTTTTACTCCCGACGAAATCATGGGCTGATCGGACACCAGCAAAAGCGCACCCGTTGGAATGGAATTGGCAAAACCGACTGTAAACAGGGTGGCCGTTTCCATATCAATCGCAATGGCGCGGGTTTTCTTCAGGTATTTTTTAAACTGGCTGTCGAATTCCCACACACGGCGGTTGATGGTGGTAACCACGCCGGTCCAGTAATCCTGTCCCTGGTTACGTAAAATGTGCGAAACCGCTCTTTCGAGGCTAAATGCCGGCAAGGCTGGAATTTCGGGCGGCAGATAGTCGTCGGAAGTACCTTCGCGGCGGATGGCGGCAATCGGCAGGATAAAATCGCCCAGTTGGTTTTTCTTTTTTAGTCCGCCGCATTTTCCCAGAAAAAGCACTGCTTTGGGATGAATAGCGCTCAAGAGGTCCATGATGGTGGCTGCATTCGGGCTTCCCATTCCAAAATTAATAATGGTAATTCCTTCGGCAGTGGCACTTGGCATGTTTTTATCGGCGCCTTCTACCGGGACTTCAAACTTCCGGGCAAATTTTTCTACATAATCCTGAAAATTGGTTAACAGGATATATTGTCCTAAGTCTTCCAGATTTTTGCCGGTATACCGGGGAAGCCAGTTTTCAACGATTTCTTTTTTTGTCTTCATACAGTTTGAAATATTTTACCTTTGAACAATCTGAAATGGGTAAGGTTGAAAGGTTGACACAAATGTACATTTTTCGCCGTCACCTTCAAAAATGCGTGCAAAAGAAACTGAAATGGAGAAGCTAAATTTACCGGATTATACTTTTCGTACCAAAACAGAAGATGGCAAACGATGGATTTTTGATGGCATCCGTAAAAAGTTTGTGGTGCTGACACCCGAAGAGTGGGTGCGGCAGAATTTTATTCAGTACCTGAAAAACGAAAAAAAATACCCCGAAAACCGCATGGCTGTTGAAAAACAGATTATGGTAAACGGAAAATCCCGCCGCTTTGATTTGTTGATTTATTCGAAAAGCGGACAAGCTCATTTAATTGCAGAGTTTAAAGCGCCCAATGTGAAAATTACCCAGGATACTTTTGACCAGGTGGTGCGGTACAACATGGCGTTGCGGGTAGAGCAGGTGGTGGTTTCAAACGGAATGCAGCATTTTGCCTGCGAAATAGATTATGTAAATAACAGCTACCGGTTTTTGCGCGAGATTCCTGAATTTAATATTGTTTAGCTAAGGGCAAGAAGCAACTTTCACGCAAAGCACGCAAATAGAGACAGGAAGTCAGTACTCTGCGTTCTTTGCGCTTTTTTGCGCCTTTGCGAGAACCTGCCTTTTCGTCGTTTGAGACATTCACATTACTATCTCTGCTTGTAAATCAGCATAACGATTTCTGAAAAAGGATTTCATCCTTCCAGCCATTTCGAGTTTTTAGCCAGTCCTTTTTTATGCCCGATTGCTGAAAGCCAGCTTTTTCAAAGAGATGAATGCTGACAGCATTGTCGACCGCAATATTGGCGTACAACTGTTTGAGCCCAAGTACTTCGAGCGCATAAACAGAAAGAGCCAGCAGAGTATCGCCGGCGTATCCTTTGCCGCGGTCTTCGGTTTGGTGGATCAAAATTCCCACACCCGCCCGCAAATGGTAGGGTTCGAAATCAAAAAGATCAACGGCTCCCACGGCTTGCATGTTTTCATCCTGAATAATCAGTCGCAACTGTCGCGTGGCATAAATATCTTTGGCCGATTCGGCCAGGTATTGTGCCAGAATATGTTTTGAGAAGGGTGCTTTTGTATTGCTCACCTGCCAGATCTCGATGTTGTTTTCCCATTGGTACAACAGGTCGATGTCTTCGGGCTCCAGCGGTCGAAGACTGATTTTTCCGTATGTGAGCAGTGCGTTCATTGTCGGTCGAGTTTTTTCCACGATTTATACAGAATTTCAGCATCCGTAATTAAACGGTAATCTTTTGCATACAGCATGTTCAGCCGGGTAAACTTTTCGGGATCGAGCCGCAGTTCGGGAAACAAATCACCCGGATTCAATATACCTTGTTTTAACGCCGGGAGGTGCTCAAAGGTTCCTTTTTCGGGGATAAACCCGATCCACGATTTTTTGCCTGCCAAAACGCTGAGAATGTTGCTGATAAAACGGGATTTGTTTTTGTAAAACCAAATGAGAGCCGGGCTGGAAAGCAGTAAAAATAGTGCCGCTTCCACGTCGAACATCCGTTTCTTTCGTTTATTAACGGGTTTTGAAATGGCATTTACATTCACTACGTACAAATCGCCGGCAGTGTGAATGGAGTTACTTCCAATAATGCTGATACTTTCCGGAGGAGCGATTTTGTAATCCACATCAAGCTCGGTAAGGTCGAGCATGGCCTTGATAATATCGGCTGAAGAAATGTTTCCGGCACAAAAAATAAGCTCATCGATTCGGTTAATGCGGATGATCTCCTTTAACTGGCTGATTTGCCCGAGGTACTGTGTTCCTTTATCGTTGTTGTCGATGGCAATATAGCCTGCCAGTTGTGCATTCAGTTGGGTTTCTTCCAAAATGTGTTGTACTCTTTCTGCTTCTTTTGGGTGACCAACAATGGCCATTTTCCGGTTGCGTTGGATATTTAAGCGAAATGTTCCCGGTTTTAGCCAGTGTAACAACAAACGCAGCATTGCCAGCGAAACCGCCGCCCAAACAGAACCTAACAATATGAGGGCTCTTGAAAAGCGGTACTCTTCATCTACAAGCGAATACACCAGCAAAATGGCAATAAGCCCCCACAGGATTCCACGCCCGAGTTTGTAAATACTAACCGGCTTTTTGTAGCCTCCCGAGAAACCGATTCCCAGCAAAAAGAAAAGGATGTAAACCGGCACAACAACCTGTAAAAAAACTGGAGGGTAATAATCTACTTCATGAAACTGGAGTTCTTCCCAAACGGGAGTGATGAGAAAGAACCCGAGGAAAACAAGCAGCGCATCAAGCAAGGGGAAAAAGAGACGTGAGACGACCCGCTTCCCAATGGACAGAAACGCACGGAAATAAATGGCCAGGTGAATAAGCGAAGCAAAAACACCTGCTTTGCCACCCGGAAAATGCTTCCGCGCAAAAATCACCATCGCGTTGTAAAACACCTTTACATAATTCAGCGATCCCTTTTTGGTGCTTTCGCCCTTGTAATGGATGATGGTGGTTTCCGGGAAATAGTAATTTTTATAGCCGCCCTGCTGAATCCGGTACGAAAGATCGATGTCTTCGCCGTACATAAAAAAAGTTTCGTCGAGCAGGCCCACTTTGTCAAGTGTTTCCTTGCGCATCAGCATAAAAGCGCCTGCCAGCACATCCACCTCGTGAATTTCATTTTCGCTGAGATAGGAGAGATGGTACTTGCCAAATTTCCTGGATTTGGGAAACAGTTTTGACAAGCCAAACATTTTGTAAAATGCCACCCACGGCGTAGGTAATCCGCGTTTTGATTCGGGCAGAAAGTTTCCTTTTCCATCGATCATTTTTACGCCCAAACCACCGGCTTCAGGATGCTGATCCATAAAGGCCACGGTTTTTTCAAAGGTATTTTCCTCTACTACGGTATCGGGGTTCAGCAATAAAATGTACCTGCCTTTTGCCTGCCGGATGGCCTGGTTGTTGGCCTTCGAGAAACCTACGTTGTTTTTATTTTCAATCAGAAAAACTTCGGGGAATTTATCGCGGATGAGTTCCGAAGAGCCGTCAACCGAATTATTATCGACCACAAACACTTCGGTGCTGACATTTTGGGCAGCCCGGAACACAGCGTGCAGACACTGTTCCAGAAAATGTTTGACATTGTAGTTGACGATAACGACCGATAAATCCATACACAGTTCAGTCAAAGATGCCCAAATGTAGGCATTCCTTTTGGATAACGGAAGAACAGGCAAAATCTGATGCAAAACTCATCTCCCCACCGAATTTTCGTAGGGAACACGGTTTACCAGCGAACGCCCGAGCGTGATCTCATCGGTGTATTCCAGTTCGTCGCCAATGGATACACCGCGCGCCAGTGTTGAAATCCGTACTTCGAAATCCTTCAACTTCCTGAAAATATAAAAGTTGGTGGTGTCGCCTTCCATGGTAGTAGACAGAGCCAGAATAATTTCGATCACTTCTCCCGATGCCACCCGATTAACCAGCGAATCTATTTCAAGGTCAGAAGGACCAATCCCGTCCATTGGCGAAATAATCCCTCCCAATACGTGGTACAGGCCGTTGAATTGCTGCGTGTTTTCGATCGACATAACATCGCGGATGTTTTCCACCACGCAAATAACACTGGCATTGCGCGAAGGATTGCTGCATATCTGGCATAACTCGGTATCCGAAATGTTGTGGCAAACTTTGCAGTGTTTGATTTCGTCGCGCAGCTGGATGAGGCTCTTCCCAAAGGCATGCACCTGTTCGGTGTCTTGCCGTAGCAAATGCAGCACCAGCCGTAGCGCACTTTTCCGCCCGATGCCGGGTAGCTTGGAAAATTCATTTACCGCGTTTTCCAGTAAGCGGGAAGGATATTTGTCGATGTTCATGCTCCAAAAATAAAGTGAAATATGCAACATTCTGAATTTTGGATACTTAATTTTTGTGTATCTTAAATGATCAAAAAACAGAAACCATGAAAAAAGCATTCCTGACACTAGTGATAGCAGCCATCGTTGCTTTTGTGTACGGACAAAACAATACCACCGCGCAAAAAAGTGCCGGGTCGCCAAATGAAGTCTACACCCCGTCAAAATTTTATTACGGTGGCGGATTGAACCTTACGTTTGGAAGTGTTACCGAAGTGGGGATTTCTCCCCTGATCGGATACAAGGTTACGCCGCAGTTTTCGGTAGGTAGCCAGCTAACGTTTGAATATTTCAAATACGACAGGGGGAGTTACGATTACAATGCCACCAACTACGGGGCCAGCCTGTTTACCCGTTACCGGTTTGTGCCACAGGTGTACGCCCATATGGAATTTTCGATGATGAATTATGACTTTCAAACGTACCAGGGTGACAGCAACCGCGACTGGGTTCCGTTTTTGTTTGTCGGAGGCGGCTTCAGCCAGCCCCTATCAAAAAACACCTGGGTAAATGCCCAGCTGCTTTTTGATGTTATCCAGGATGAAAACTCACCCTACAAAGACTGGGAGCCGTTTTATACCATTGGCGTAGGCGTTGGTTTTTAAGTTTCTGTATCCATCGATTGTGCATCAATCACTGCAATGGCCGTCATGTTAATGATTTCCCTGACAGAGCTGTCGCGCTGCAAAATATGAATGGGTTTTTTCATGCCCATCAAAATCGGACCAACTGCTTCGCAAGGACCTATCGACTGAAGAATTTTGTAAGTGATATTGCCCGAACTCAGGGTGGGGAATATCAGCGTGTTGGCATCTTCGTCGCCAAGTTTGTTAAACGGATAGCGCGAATAGCGCAGTTTTCCGTTCAGCGCATAGTTGGCCTGCATTTCACCATCCACGATCAGGTCGGGGTATTTTTCGTGGAGAATTTTTACCGCTTCTTTAACCCTCACCGGACTGCCTTCGCCTTTGTAAGCACCAAAATTGGAGTAGGAGAGCAGGGCAATTTTGGGTTCGATGGTAAACCTGCGTACTTCCCAGGCTGTCAGAACGGTGGTGTCTGCCAGTACTTGTGGCGAGGGATTCATGTTTACCGTGGTATCCGACAAAAACAGCGGGCCACGCCTGGTGAGCATAATGTACATGCCGGCAATGTGGTTGAAATCTTCGCGTACGCCAACCACCTGCAAGGCCGGGCGAATGGTACTTGAGTAAGTGCGCGAGAACCCGGAAATAAAGGCGTCTGCTTCACCGGTTTCCACCATCATGGGGCCAAAATAATCGCGGTTGTACATGTTTTCGAGCGCTTCTTCGTAGGTCATTCCTTTGCGTTTGCGCTTTTCATACAGAATTTTGGCAAACTGATGGCGTTTTTCCTCGCTCACCGTTTCGTGCAGATCAATGATCGGAACGTTGTCAATTTCCAATTGGTTTTCTTTGATCAGCGCCTTTATTTTTGCTGTGTTTCCGATCAGAATAGGCTTGGCAATTCCTTCGCGTAATACAGACTGAACCGCTTTGAGGATGCGGAAACTGTTGGCTTCGGCAAAAACCACCCGTTTGGGATCTTGCCTGGCTTTGTTGCGGATGGCCATAATCAGTTTATTGTCGAGTCCCAGGCGGTTGGTGAGCTCCTGCTTGTAAACTGTCCAGTTTTTGATCGGTTTCCGCGCTACTCCCGTTTCCATGGCAGCATTGGCTACGGCTGTCGATACGGTGGTGATCAGTCGCGGGTCAAGCGGCTTCGGGATAATGTAGTCTTTCCCAAAAGTGATGTTTTGCTGGTTGTAAGCTTTTGCCACCATTTCGGGTACGTATTCCTTGGCCAGTTTGGCGAGTGCACGTGCCGCGGCAATTTTCATTTCTTCGTTGATGGTGGTCGCTCTTACGTCGAGTGCGCCCCTGAAAATAAAAGGAAAACCAAGGACGTTGTTGATTTGGTTCGGGTAATCGCTTCGTCCGGTGGCCATTATAATGTCGTCGCGTACCGAGGTGGCATCTTCGTACGAAATTTCGGGATTGGGATTGGCCATGGCAAAAACGATCGGATTAGGAGCCATCGATTTTATCATTTTCTTCGAAACTACATCGGCTACTGAAAGCCCCAGGAAAACATCCGCCCCTTTCATGGCATCTTCCAAAGTGTCGAGGTCGCGCGTGGTTACAAACTGTTGTTTGCTGGAATTTAGTCCGGTCCGGTGGCGGTTGAGCACCCCTTTGCTGTCGGTCATTACCACATTTTCGGGTTTTACCCCCAAACTGATGTACAGTTTGATGCAGGAAATGGCGGCTGCACCTGCTCCGCTAACTACGACTTTTATATCTCCGATATTTTTTTTTGCAAGTTCGAGCGCGTTTAGCAAACCCGCTGCCGAAATGATCGCTGTTCCATGTTGATCGTCATGAAAAACCGGAATATTCAACTCTTTTTTCAGGGCCGCTTCTATCTCAAAACATTCCGGTGCCTTAATATCCTCCAGGTTGATTCCTCCAAAAGTTGGAGCGATGGCTTTTACTACTTCAATCAGTTTTTTCGGATCTTTTTCGTTTACTTCAATATCAAATACATCCACATCGGCAAAAATCTTAAAGAGCAAACCTTTGCCTTCCATTACGGGCTTACCGGCTTCGGGGCCAATATCGCCTAACCCCAGTACGGCTGTTCCGTTGGAAACAACCGCAACCAGGTTGCCTTTGGCCGTGTATTTATAGACGTTGTCGATGTCTTTTTTGATCTCCAGACAGGGCTGGGCAACCCCCGGAGTGTAGGCCAGAGATAAATCGTATTGAGTACTGTGAGGTTTTGTCGGGATCACTTCAATTTTTCCCGGACGGTCTTTTTGATGGTAATTGAGTGCATCAATCTTACGCAATTTTGGCATGATTAGCTAATTATGGTTTCTCTTAAATTTACTGAAAATCAAAGTGGAATAAAATATTTTTCAGCAGTTAAAAAGGTGTTGTTCAGCAAGGTGAAAAAAAGAAGAATTGAGCAGATCGGAGTTTGTTTTCAAGATGTTTTATGTTCATGCCTGCTTCCGGAAACTGTCCCTGCTTTCAAAGTAAGAGAACAAACAGGCATGAATTGGTGGGATATCCGAATTATAATAGGTAGAAGCGTGGCAACATTTATACAAAACACTAATTTAGTAGCATTAGACTCTGGCGTATTCTTTTAATAACGTTTTGAGGACAAAACCAGTAACCAATATAAACCAATAGAACGATGCAATCATTTGTAAAACACGTGCTGCTTATTGTCTGTTTTTATTTTTTTACCGCTACGACATATGCGGCAGAATTTCCCAATTTTGTTTTTATTATAGCCGATGACATTGGCTGGAATGATATTGGATGCTACGGAAATAGAGTGGTGAAAACGCCTCATATCGATCGATTGTCAGCGGAAGGAATGCAGTTTAACAATGCATTTTTAACGGCGAGTTCGTGCAGCCCAAGCAGGTGCAGCATTATTTCAGGGAAATATCCGCATTCGAACGGAGCGGCCGAGTTGCATACGCCGCTTCCCGAAAGCGAGATTCCCTTTCCTTTGCTGCTAAAACAAAATGGCTATTATACGGCCCACGCCGGAAAGTGGCATTTGGGCAATTTTACACATCGTGCCTTCGACCGATACACGGATAACAACGGCTACAACAATGGAGACGGCGGTGAAGCCAATTGGGTAAGGTTTCTCAGGGAAAGGCCGAAAGACAAGCCTTTTTTCTTTTGGTTGGCTTCGCTCGATGCACACCGGCCGTGGGGAGCCGATACTTTTCATATAACTTTTGATCCGCGCGAAGTGGAAGTGCCGATGTATTATGCTGACACCGAAGAAACCCGGCAGGATATTGCTTCTTATTACAACGAAATAGCCCGGTTCGACTATTACGTGGGAAAAGTGAGAGAAGAATTGGAACGGCAGGGCGTGTTGGAAAATACGGTAATTATTGTGATGTCGGATAACGGGAGCCCTTTCCCTCGATGTAAAACCAGGGTTTACGACAGTGGCATGAAAACACCTTTTGTGGTTTATGGGCCTAAAAAAATCAGAACAGGCGCGCAAAAAACAGAGAGTTTGATTAGTGCCGTAGACATTGCGCCCACGATTCTGGAGCTTGCCGGGGTAAACGCGCCCGACAGTTATCAGGGGACTAGTTTCAGTGCAGTGTTAAACGATCCTGAAAAAGAAATCCGAAGTGAAGTATTTTCTGAACATAACTGGCACGATTACGAAGCCCACGAGCGGATGGTGAGAACGCAAAAATATTTGTACGTATTGAACGCTCGTCCTGCGTTGGCAAATGGCGGTCCGGCTGATTCTAAAAAATCGCCCACTCAGCATGCTTTGAATATTGTGCGGGATGAGGAACGCTTAACGCCTGCGCAGGCCGATGTTTTTGTGACTCCGCGCCCGGCAGAAGAATTGTTTGATGTGGAGAAAGATCCTTTGCAACTGTTGAACCTGGCTTCGCTTCCCGATTATCAGGAGGTGTTAAGCGAAATGAGAGCTTTGCTGAATAACTGGAGAAAAGAGACAGGAGATACTACCCCGGAACATCTTACTCCCGACTGGTATGATCGCGAAACAGGTGGTCCGCTCAAAGTAAAGCGCGTGAGGGGAACCATGCCCGGCCAGAAAGAATGACTGCCTGAGAAATGTTTAGATAATAAAACCATCATGATTACGGGGAATCACCAAAAGAAATGAAAGTTAAGATGGATACTTCTATTCGGGATTTGTTTTTATTTATTAATGCAGAATATCCAACATAGAATTCCCCGTATTCAATTTTCCGGATTTTGTTGGATATTTTACATTCAAAATTGAGAATTGGATATTTTTTAAAATTGACTTTCAGAAAAAAGAAACAGCTATCGTTATGAAACAAATTACAGATAAATGTACAAGAGGCATTGTGGGGGTAATGACATTCGTCTTATTAGCTGGATTTTTGTCCTCGTGCCAGCATAAAGCAGAAACCTCTGGAGAGTTACCAAACATTTTAATGATCACTTCGGAAGATAACAGCGCGTATTTTCTGGGCTGTTACGGCAACGAGATGGCTACCACTCCCAATCTGGACAAACTCGCTTCGGAAGGTTTTTTGTACTCACACGCCTTTGCCAATTGCCCGGTTTGTGCGCCGGCGCGAAATACGATACTTACCGGGGTTTATGCGGCATCGAACGGAAACGAGCAAATGCGGAGTAAATATGCGAAATCAGAGATTGTAAAAACCTATCCTGAGTATTTACGCGAAGCAGGCTACTACTGTACCAACAATGTTAAAACCGATTACAACTACGGTGGCGATTGGAATGCAATCTGGGACGACTGCAGCCGGAAAGCTACGTATAGAAACCGTGCGCCGGGGCAACCGTTTTTTGCAGTTTTCAGCAATACCACAACGCACGAAAGTATGATTCATAAACAAATTCCGGCAGATGAACTGAAGCACGACCCGGGCAAAGTTGAGATCGCACCTTATCATCCCGATCTGCCCGAAATACGACACGACTGGGCGCAGTATTACGACCGTAACCAACAGATGGATGCTGAAATTGGTGACATTCTGAAAGAATTGGAGGAAAGCGGGGAAGCTGAGAATACCATTGTAATTTATTACGGCGACCATGGCGGGGTGTTGGCGCGCAGCAAGCGCTATGTTTATGAAACCGGAACCCGGGTGCCGTTCATTATCCGTATTCCCGAAAAGTTCAGGCATCTTTTCCCGGCCGAAAAACCGGGCGATAAAGTTGGGCGGATTGTTAGTTTTGTTGACTTGGTGCCCACTTTTTTAAGCATTGCCGGTATTTCGATTCCGGATCACATGCAGGGCAACGCTTTTTTGGGTGAACAAAAAACAAAGGCTCCCGAGTATGCTTTTATGACCCGTCAGCGTATGGATGAAAGGTTCGACATGGTGCGTGCCGTTCGGGATGAGAAATACCGCTACATCCGAAATTACATGCCCTTCAGGATTTCGATGCAACACATCGATTACTTGTTTAAAGCACCGTCGGCACAGGCTTGGGAAGACGCTTTTAAAGACGGAAAAACCAACGAAGTGCAAAGCCGTTACTTCCTGGAGAAACCTTTGGAAGAACTTTACGATACGGAAAATGATCCATGGGAGATTAACAACCTGGCCGATGATCCGGCTTATGCCAATGTGCTGAGCCGGATGCGTGAAGCTGAAACCCGCTGGATGAGTGAAGTGCGCGATGTGGCGCTGGTACCTGAAACTGAATACGACGATTTTGCCGGTGATGGCTCGATGTATGATTACATGCGTTCCGAAGCCTGTCCTTTTGATGCGTTGCTTGATGCAGCACAAGCTGCTACTTCTGCTGACGCCAATATGGATGTTTTTGTTAACAATCTGCAAAGTAACAATGCCGCCATCCGCTATTGGGGAGCCGTTGGTTTGCTGATTCACCGTGAAAAAGTTACGCCAGGATGGGAGGAAGCGATCCGGAAAGCAGCAAAAGATGAGTCGGGCGCAGTAGCAACACTGGCAGCGGAATTACTTTTCAGAATGGGAGAAGAAAAACCGGCCCTGGAAACTTACAACCGAATACTGACAGATACGCTTGTCTTTCATCGAACCGACCGAAACTTTGCCTTAAACAGCGTTGATGCCATTGGAGCAAGAACGCCAGAGTTGGAGCAAAATGTACTGGATATGTACGAACGGCGAAAACACATTTTGCAGGGAAACGAGCGTTACAAAGGCTACGATGCCTTGATGGCGAAAGCCTTGCTTATTCAATGGGGATTGATCGAATAACCCGGTTTTACAAGAGTTAAAGGATTTTCCAAATTTTGGGATTGATTGGTTTTTGAGCTTTGCTGTTGCTGTTTTGTAATTGATGCCTTAGTTGGGGGCTGAAAAAGCAACCGGGTTCAGATTCGCAGCTTTTTTCATATCTATTAATTTCCTTTATCTTACGTTGGTAGTACGTTGTTAAACTTTAACATAAAAACGCACATTTGATTTACCTTTTGTTTTACACATATTAATGGAACTACCTTGTAACCCATTTGAACAAACTGCAAGGCGAGTATGCTGAAAATCGTATAGAGTAAGCAATGAATAAAAAAAATCAACAGTGAAAACTGTTAAATTTTTTTATTGGGCGCTATCTTCTTGTTTATTGTCAATTCTTTTGCGCAAACTACTTTTAGAGTAAGAGGTGGCTTAAACCTGGCCGATGTCTCGATGAAAATTTCAGGTATTGGTATTGATGTAACAACTATGAAACCCGGGTTTCATATTGGAGCAATCATGGATCACTCTTTAACAGACATCTTTGCTTTTGAGACAGGATCAATGCTTGAGACCAAAGGGGCCAAAATCAAAGACAGTGCAATTGGCGGCGTAAGCGGTGAAGCGGTTACCAATATTTTTTACCTCGATGTCCCAGTAAACTTGAAGGCTTCTTATGATTTCGGAGGTATTGGTGTTTACGGTTTATTTGGCCCGTATGTAGGTGTGCATTAAGCTCGAAAGATAAATATACCGGAGAGTTTAAGAATGTTTCAGGAATGAGTGAGTATGATAATAAAACTGGGAATAGCGGCGATGATGACCTGAAAAGGATGGATTTTGGATTGATGATGGGAGCAGGAGTTGAAATAGACAAATTTCAATTTGGAGTTGGATACGACTTGGGTTTGGCGAATATTGACCCCGCAGGTGACAGCGATAATTTTGCTAAAAACAGGGTCCTCAAAATTTCTGTAGGACTGATGTTTGGCAAGTAGAAGTACTTTATTCGTGCCTCAGCCGAAAGGGTAAAAAAGGAAATGTGAGAAAAGGCCACAAGAAAATATTTGTGGCTTTTTTTATAAATCAGATATTAGAAATAGCCTGTCGTCATTGGGGGGTCTTTTTATTCCCTAAAAAGCTTCAATAATCTTTATTCGGTGGTTATAATTCCAGCTTGATTAGAGCACAAATAAGTACAATGGCCCCAATTATAGCTATTGAAATAATGCAGGCTACAAACATGAAAAATAACAGTAGATTCTTCCTATTGATTTCTGCATTTTCAAATGACCAAATCCAAAATCTAATTGTTGATCCTCCCTTGCTAAACTCTCTACTTAATGTCGAACATGTATATTATGTCAATCAAATGACGATTATGCACTGAATGAACAAACAGTCTTCTTATAACAGTATGAATTTATTTTTTAACAGAAAACGTGTCTTTGAAGAATATCCGAAGGTGTTTTTACTTTTTCTTCCCGGGAGTTTTGTCCCAAAATGAAACTATATCTTCATGGACGCAAAAACAAAAACAACTCAGCTATACTGAATTAAAGCAATCGGCACAACAATTGCTTTAATCCAAGCAAACATATTTTTTATTATAAAATATTGAATATGTAAGCGACGCGAATCAATCTAAAATTTGGATTTTATCTTATTAAGTCATGATTTGCATTAGCAATATTTGATTCTGAAATTTAACGTTAGATAAAAAATAAGGGGTTATTTACATCTTTCCGAAAATTTCATATCAACAAAAGTTTATAAATAATTACGGCTAATGACTGATCATTCATTCGGTTGAATGGGGGATTGAGCGCCGATTAAATTACTATGTGGTTTTGTAAATATTAACTCAACAAATGATATGAAAACAACTTTACCCAAGCAAAATTATTTTCTCTTAAATTTTAAATCTTATCTCTTTACTAAAACAGCAATGTTCACCACGCTTGTTCTTTTGCTTAACTTATTATTAGTTAATCAGGGAACTGCACAAGAAGAGGGGTTTGTTCGATACTCAAGTAAAGAGGAATCGACAAAGTCAGCAACAATAATGTCTTTACCGACCCTAAAATCGGCAGCAGTAGGTTCCTCTATTGAAGTCGCAGATAATGCTACTTACAATGCTTATACAAAAGCAGAGCTAGTTGAAAACATTTTAATTTCAGGATGTCTGCAGGTAAGCAATGTCAAATTTGGCTATTATAATTCGTATGGAAACTGGCGCGACCACGATTGGGGATATGCTTCCAATGCAGGTAATCGACAATTAGGCTATTTCAACAAAGGGGCTTCTGATTTTCCTTTATCTGAAGGATTGATTCTGTCGACAGGAACAATCAATGCAGCAGAAGGGCCAAATGACATGCCGGATGAGACAGATGATATGGAAGGCTATTCTCGTTTCAGAGATCCCGATTTGGAAGCAATAAGCGGAGGAGGTTCCCATGATGCCGCCGTTTTAATATTTGATTTTGTTGCAGTAGGTAGCAATCTTGAGTTCAGCTACATATTTGCTTCGGAAGAATACCGTGAATGGACATGTTCACAG
The DNA here is from genome assembly GCF_003576475.1 of Maribellus luteus. Taxonomy (GTDB): domain Bacteria; phylum Bacteroidota; class Bacteroidia; order Bacteroidales; family Prolixibacteraceae; genus Draconibacterium; species Draconibacterium luteum. Next base: position 160,425 of record NZ_QWGR01000010.1, read on the forward strand.
TTCAATGATGCTTTTGGATTCTTTTTGAGTGGACCTGGCATATCAGGATCAGTAAATTTAGCAAAACTTTCGGGCGGAACTGAAGTAACAATAGAAAATATACATAGTGCTTTTACCAGTACTGATGCGTCTTATTATTCTTCAGATAAAAGAGGTTCTTATCCTTGTCCCGCCCAAAATGAGAGTTATTATATTGATAATGGAAGTGGTAAAAGTTATACTAGTAATTCTCCTACCACTCAATTTGATGGGATGACTACCGTATTGAAAGCTGTTTATGAAGGACTACAACCGGGGCAGACCTATCAAATTAAACTTGCAATTGCGGATATTAGTGACGCAAAGTGGGACGCGGGGGTTTTTCTGGAAGCTAAAAGTTTTTCCACGACAAACGTAAATATAAACCAACCTGCTCCTGTTTGTTTCCCTAATACAATAGATTTAACAGCACCTGCGATTACTGTCGGAAGCTCACCTGGTTTAACATATAGCTATTGGCAGGATGAACTTGCAACAATTCCATATAGTTCTCCTGAAACAGCGCCAGCTGGTACATATTACATTAAAGGGTTCGATACTTCTTCTGGATGTTCGGATATACAACCAGTAACGGTTGTCGTACATAATGTTGTTATTACCGAATTAAACAATTATCACAATGACTTAATTTGCATTGGAGGCACTGATGGTTCTTTTAAGGTAGAGGCAAGTGGTGGGACCCCTCCATATAGCTACAGTCTAGATAACGTAAACTTTTCTAACACTTCTGGTATTTTTGAAGGGCTTGCTGCAGGGGTATACAATGTATATGCAAGAGATGCAATCAATTGCGAAGCAACTATCCCGTTGGAAGTCGAAATAACGGAGCCAACCACGAGCAGTTGTCGTATTTCGAAAGAGAATTGTCCTCCTTCTGATTTAACAGAGGTTTGTTTTGATGGAGAAGGAGAAACTCCTGTTTATTGGACCCCTCCAAGGCTTTCATACAATTGTTGTGCAAGTGGGGGAACGGACGGGTCTTCTTTCGACGTACAATTTAATATTCCGGAAAGTCAGAATTCCTGCTGGGTTTATAACAAAACACAACGAATAGGAAGTAACAATATGCGTTTGTGGCAATCGGCAACGACTCCCGATCCGGCATTGTACCACGGAACTAGTAGCGATGTATTTTTTGTTGCACCATTTCAGTACTTTGATAACTCGGTTGATATCGCAGTCAATCTTCAATTGCTAAATTCATCAACAGCTAAAACTATCGGATGGAATTTAGTAGTTTTAAAAGCTAATTCAAGTGGTACGGCATATACAATAGCGAAGACTTATTCCGATTCAAAATTATTAGGTTCAGGGGATAGCAGTAATCCTTCAGAAACCCCTTGGACAATAACAATTTCAGCCAACGACCTACCACAAGGAAGTGGGGTATACAAATTAAAGTTTGAATTTACAGGACCTGGAAGCAATAAAATTGAAGTTGATTATATTCATTACGATGCAATTTTATCTGATCTTAGTGGATGTTCAGAAGGAATTAACTTTGTTGTTACTGCAAATTACAATCCAGGAGATGAATTCCCAATTGGAACAACTCAAGTTATTTATACAGGAACTCTCACACAACCTGGTGGTTTCACATTGTCTGACAACTGTACATTCGATGTAGTCGTAAACGATTCTCCAGTCCCAACAGGAGATTCAATACAAAACTTTTGCTCAATTGACATCCCGACAATTTCGGATCTAACCGTTTTGGGAAATAACATCCAATGGTACGCAGATGCTACTGGTGGTCTTCCTCTGAACACTACTACCTCACTAATTGATGGAGAAGATTATTATGCTACACAAACTATTGCTGGTTGTGAAAGCCTTGCACGCTTTAAAGTTACTGTAGAAGTTAATGATCCTGCAAAACCGACAGGAGAGACTACCCAAAAGTTTTGTACTGGAGGTAATTCAACGATAGCCAATTTACAAGTAATAGGAGATAACGTTATTTGGTATGCGCATGAATCTGACAGAACTCCATTGGCAGAAACAGAACCACTAGTAAATGGCGCTAGTTATTATGCGACACAAACTGTCAACGGATGTGAGAGCGACGAAAGATTTATTGTAACAGTAGTTATCGAAGAATGTTGTACCGAAACGGTTACTGCATCAGCTACTGACAACTCAGTATGTGAAGGTGGAGACATTGAGCTTTTGGCCTCCACTGTTTCAGGCGCCAATTCATATTCTTGGAGTGGGCCCGCAAGTTTTTCTTCTATTGAGCAGAACCCGACTATAAGTAATGCTATTCCAAGCTACAGTGGAGACTATATTGTGGAAGTCAGCTATGGAAACAATTGTGTGGCGAAAGATACTTTAACAATTACTGTAACTCCGGAACCGTCCCCAATCGTTACCAACGAAACAATCTGTGAAGACGAAACTTACACCTGGACTGTGGACGGAGTGGAATACCCTGGAACCGACGGAGACACAACCGTTCATTACGAAGGTGCAAACTGCGCACCCGATACAATCCTGAACATTACGGTAAATGACGAACCACAGCCAATCGTTACCAACGAAACAATCTGTGAAGACGAAACCTACACCTGGACTGTAGACGGAGTGGAATACCCTGGAACCGACGGAGACACAACCGTTCATTACGAAGGGGCAAACTGTGCACCCGATACAATCCTGAACATTACCGTAAATGACGAACCACAGCCAATCGTTGCCAACGAAACAATCTGTGAAGACGAAACCTACACCTGGACTGTGGACGGAGTGGAATACCTTGGAACCGACGGAGACACAACCGTTCATTACGAAGGTGCAAACTGCGCACCCGATACAATCCTGAACATTACGGTAAATGACGAACCACAGCCAATCGTTACCAACGAAACAATCTGTGAAGACGAAACTTACACCTGGACTGTCGACGGAGTGGAATACCTCGGAACCGACGGAGACACAACCGTTCATTACGAAGGGGCAAACTGCGCACCCGATACAATCCTGAACATTACAGTAAATGACGAACCACAGCCAATCGTTACCAACGAAACAATCTGTGAAGACGAAACTTACACCTGGACTGTGGACGGAGTGGAATACCTTGGAACCGACGGAGACACAACCGTTCATTACGAAGGGGCAAACTGCGCACCCGATACAATCCTGAACATTACGGTAAATGACGAACCACAGCCAATCGTTACCAACGAAACAATCTGTGAAGACGAAACTTACACCTGGACTGT
>NZ_QWGR01000099.1 GCF_003576475.1 Maribellus luteus
TTCTTGTAGGCCGAACGGTTGGTCCACAGCTCGATCTGGGCCAGGGTCTGGTTGGTGAAGCTGGCCGACATCACGAAGCTGGGGTGGCCGGTGGCGTTGCCCAGGTTCACCAGGCGGCCTTCCGACAAGAGGATGATCTTCTTGCCGTCCGGGAACTCGACGTGGTGGACCTGCGGCTTGATCTCGTCCCACTTGAAGTTCTTCAGGCCGGCGACCTGAATTTCCGAGTCGAAGTGGCCGATGTTGCAGACGATGGCGTTGTTCTTCATCCGCCGCATGTGGTCGACGGTGATGACGTCCTTGTTGCCGGTCGCCGTGACGTAGATGTCGCCCGAGCCGGCGACGTCGTCCAGGGTCTGGACCTCGTAGCCTTCCATCGCCGCCTGCAGGGCGCAGATCGGGTCGATCTCGGTGACGATGACGCGGGCGCCGCCCTGGCGCAGGCTGGCGGCCGAGCCCTTGCCGACGTCGCCGTAGCCGCAGACCACCGCCACCTTGCCGGCCAGCATCACGTCGGTGCCGCGACGGATGGCGTCGACCAGGCTTTCACGGCAGCCGTACAGGTTGTCGAACTTCGACTTGGTGACGCTGTCGTTGACGTTGATGGCCGGGAACGGCAGCTCGCCGCGCTGGGCCATCTGATAGAGGCGGTGCACGCCCGTGGTGGTCTCTTCCGACACGCCG
>NZ_QWGR01000100.1 GCF_003576475.1 Maribellus luteus
GCAACGCTCGCTACCCGCTCTTCGCCTGAACTATGCCCGGTACGCTTTACCTCATTCCGAACACGCTTGGCTCGCGCGATGCGGCGGACCCTCTGCCTGACGTGATCCCGGCCGGCGTGCAGCAGATCACCGCGCGACTCGACTATTTCGTCGCTGAACACGCCAAGACGGCACGAGCGCTGCTCAAGAAGCTGGCCGAGACGACGCCGCTGGCACGTCCGCTGCAAGAAATCACCATTCGCGAACTGAACGTCAAAACGCCTGAATCGGAACTGGAAGCACTGTTGGCGCCGGTGATTGCGGGCCAGGACGCGGGGCTGATGTCGGAAGCCGGCGTGCCGGCGGTGGCCGATCCGGGCGCGAATCTCGTGCGCCTCGCGCACCGACGCGGCGTGCGCGTCAAGCCGCTGGTGGGGCCGAGTTCGATTCTGCTGGCGGTGATGGCGTCCGGCCTGAACGGCCAGAGCTTTGCATTCAACGGCTATTTGCCGGTCGATGCGGCCGAGCGCAAATCCAAGCTTCGCGCGCTCGAACAGCTTTCACGCTCAGCCGCCCAACCACAGGTGTTCATTGAAACGCCCTACCGCAATGGCGCGTTGCTCGAGGCCATCCAGGGCGGCTGCGCGCCGAGTACGCTGCTGTCGATTGCAGTGGATCTGACGCTGCCCAGCGAGCAGGTTG
>NZ_QWGR01000101.1 GCF_003576475.1 Maribellus luteus
AGTCGACGTGCCCGGGCGTGTCCATCAGGTTGAGGATGTAGGTCTTGCCGTCCTTGGCCTGGTAGTCCAGGCGGACGGTCTGCGCCTTGATGGTGATGCCGCGCTCGCGCTCGATGTCCATCGAATCGAGCACCTGCTCCTTCATCTCGCGCGCCTCCAGTCCGCCGGTGGTCTGGATCAGCCGGTCGGCGAGGGTGGACTTGCCATGGTCGATATGGGCGACGATGGAGAAGTTGCGGACGTTCGAAATCGGGGAGGTTGTCATGGGCGCGGGATAGCATCCGGGCTGCAAAGCGGCAACAAAATTGGGCTGTTCCGCGGCGTACTTCCGCAGAAATCGCAATGATTTGCTGTTGCCCGCAATCGTTTGGCGCTGTTAGAGCTTGATGCTGTTCTCTTGAAGATGCGGCGTGTCCAGAGCCGTCATCCTGAGGTGCGAGCTCTTGCGAGCCTCGAAGGATGACGACTGCGCGCCGCTTACGACATGCGTCACCTCTCCCCGCTTGCAGGGAGAGGTCGGATCGTGAAACGATCCGGGTGAGGGGCGAGCGTGCAGCGCGAAAGATTTGCCCCTCACCCCAACCCTCTCCCCGCAAGAGCGGGGCGAGGGAGCAGACAGATTATGTATTGAACCGGAAGTGCATCACATCGCCGTCGGCGACGACGTACTCCTTGCCT
>NZ_QWGR01000102.1 GCF_003576475.1 Maribellus luteus
CAATACCAGCGCCGTGCGGACCTGATTCCGAACCTGGTGAATACGGTCAAGGGCTATGCCTCGCACGAAAAGGACACGCTGGAGGCCGTAACCAAAGCGCGCGCGGCAGCCACCAGCTTCCAGATCACGCCGGAGGTGCTGAACGACCCGGCGGCATTTCAGAAATTCCAGCAGGTGCAGGGAGAGCTTTCGAGCGCGCTGTCGCGCCTGATGGCCGTGTCGGAAAACTACCCGCAGCTCAAGGCTGACCAGTCGTTCCGGGATCTGCAATCTCAACTGGAGGGCACAGAGAACCGCATCACCGTGGCGCGCCAGCGCTACATCAAATCGGTACAGGACTACAACGTGCTGACCCGTAGCTTCCCGACCAACCTGACGGCCAAGGTGATGGGCTACCAGGTCAAGCCGAACTTCACGGTCGAGAACGAGAAGGGGATTTCCACCGCCCCGGCAGTGAAGTTCTGACGAGCTGACGATCATGTCGATGCGCGCGCGTGCCTGTTTCGCCTTCCTGCTGACTGCAGCCCTGTGGCTGGCCGCCGCGCTGCCTGCTCGCGCGCAAAGCGACATGGTGGCCGTGCCGCCGCTGGCCGCGCGCGTGACCGACTTGACCGGCACGCTCAGCGCCGAACAAAAAAGCGCGCTCGAACAGGTGCTGGCCGACTACGAGCAGCAGC
>NZ_QWGR01000103.1:0-265 GCF_003576475.1 Maribellus luteus
CGCCTCGGCGTCGAAGCCCTCGTCCGGCGCGTAGCCCCAAAGCTCGGTGCGGACCTTGTGGTGCAGCGCCTCGGCGAAGGCTTCGGCCAGCCGGTCGGCCAGGGCCGAGGCCATGATCGCCGAATAGTCGTCCCCCGCCGCCTTGAACCTGGCGACGATCTCGTCCTCGCCATGGCCGGCGGTGACCGCGAAGCCGCCGACATAGTCGGCCCCCGCCCCGACCGGCGCGACGAAGTCGGCCAAGGCGAGGTTGGCCTTGCCCTCG
>NZ_QWGR01000103.1:275-674 GCF_003576475.1 Maribellus luteus
TCTGCTGGCGCAGAGTGTGCAGGCGGCCGATCTCACGGTCGCGGTTCTCGTCGGCATAGACGACGACGTCATCGCCTTCGGCGTTGGCGGGCCACAGGCCGACCACGCCCCTGGCCTCGAACCAGTTCTCGGCGACGATCTTGTCCAGCATCTCGCGCGCGTCGGCGTAGAGGCTGCGAGCGGCCTCGCCGACCACGTCGTCTTCAAGGATCTGCGGATAGCGGCCGATCAGCTCCCAACTGGCGAAGAAGGGCGACCAATCGATGTATTTAACTAAATCTTTCAGATCATAAGGCGCGAAAGTTCGCGTTCCGATGAACGTCGGCGTCGGCGCGGCATAGGCCGGCCAATCGATAGCGAACCGCCGGGCGCGGGCGTCGGCCAGGCTGGTGCGGGCCT
>NZ_QWGR01000104.1 GCF_003576475.1 Maribellus luteus
ACGGATCGAGCTGGTTGGCGTCATTCAACTCGGTAATGCTCATCGATGCGGATTGCTGCACGTTGCCGCCAATCGATTTCACTTCATGGCGCACCGGGTCCATCTCGACGACGAGATCGCAATGCATGGGCGTTCTGCCGGCCTGGATCTCGGCCGGGTCCGTCATGAAGCGATCGGCGCCGCGTGCGGTGCAGATGAGGTCGCCCGGACGCGGCACGGCCGGTGTGCGCTCAAGGACAAAGGCGGGATGCCTGAGCAGATGATCGCGCGCGTCGGTCACATATTCCGCATGCGTGGCGCCGGTCAGGAATTGATCGTTCTGCAGGCCGGCCTTGCGCATGATCCACGAGATGAACACCGCAGACCACGCCCAGCCGCCGGTGGTCAACTGCTGGCAGGTCGGTGTCTTGCCGACGATGCCCCAGTAGCGCTTGGCCAGCATGCAGCCGCGCGCGGTGGCTTCGCCGCCCGTGCCGTCCGGATAACGCAGGCAGGGTGCCTGGGCAGGTGCGGCAGGCTCGGCAACTGCCTTAGGCAGCGGCATGTCGGTACCGCTTCCTTCATCAGACGGGGTGGGCATCGGGTCGTCGGGTGTCAGCCAACGGCCTTGCGGCTGGTCAGGAAAACCGCCGCCTGCCACGCAATACGTATCGTCGCGCCCCACGCGCACCAC
>NZ_QWGR01000105.1 GCF_003576475.1 Maribellus luteus
GGCGATGCGCAAGCTGTATGCCGTGCGCAATACGCTGGCCGGGCGGATGTTGCTGCAACCCGCGTTCTCGATTCTCACCATTGCAGGGGATGCTTGCGCAAAGCTGCGCTCGGGCGACTGGCGCGACGTGCCAATGTGGGCGGCCCACCTGCTTGCAGTCGCGGTGCTGCTCGTGTGGCTGCAGACAGCCTGTGGCCTGCCCGCGTGGCTCATGCTGCTGGGCGTGGCGTATCCGGCGCTGTCACTGGCGGCGATCCGCTCTTTCCAGGAGCATCGCCCGGCGGATTCCCACGCCACCCGAAACGTGATCAACGACGCCGGCTTGATGTGGCGGTTGCTGTTTCTCAACAACAACTACCATCTGGTGCACCACGACCTGCCTTCCGTACCGTGGTTTGCATTGGCATGGGTCTACCGCCGCCGCGCCGACGACTACCTCGTGCGCAACGGCGGCTTCCATGTGCGAGGTTATCGGGAATGGCTGATCCGCTACGCGCTGCGTGTGGCGGCGCCGGTAGCGCATCCGCTGTTCCATGGTCCTTCCGATCGGCACGTGTATGCGCCGCGTTCCTATGGGGAATATCGCGAATATGGCGAAGCATGAGCGCTGGGTGGCAGCCCTCCCGATGTACAACGTCTCTGCGTCATTGCGGGACGACTGGGCCACGCTCAT
>NZ_QWGR01000106.1:0-298 GCF_003576475.1 Maribellus luteus
TGCCCACTCCGTTCCGAATCCCGCCAGCAGCACCAGCAGGCCCAGGGCCATCAGGCCGAGCCCCGCCAACAGCGCGCGGACGCCATAGCGCCGTACCAATGCATTGGCTACCCGCGATGTGATCAGAAAGGTGATGGCCAGCGGCAGGATGGCGATACCCATGCGCACCGCGGAAAGCTGCCGCCCGTTCTGCAGATATAGCGTCAGCACCAGGAAGAACGCCATCATCCCGATGTAGTGCAGCGCCGATGCCGTCAGGCCCGTCATGAAGGCGCGATGCTGCAGCAGGTTCGGCGGC
>NZ_QWGR01000106.1:308-673 GCF_003576475.1 Maribellus luteus
GTACCGCCTGCGCGGTCGACACGGGCCTCAAGCTGCTGGAAGGTGGCCATACCCAGCACGCCAACAACCAGCAGCGCGAGCGTCCACACCGGCCAGTGCAATTCGCGGCCGAACAGCAACGGCACCAGCACGGCCGCCACGCTCACGGCCATCCACGCCACGCCGGTTGTATCCAGATGCACCTTCGCCGCGTCGGGGCTTGGGTGCGGGATCCAGCGCCCGCCCAGCAGCGCGGCCGTCAGCCCGACCGGTACGTTGATCAGGAAGGCCGCGCGCCAGCCCAGCCCGGCGATGTCGGCGCTGGTGAGTGCGCCGCCCACCAGCAACCCGGCCGCCCCGCCAGTGCCCATCACCAGGCCGAAAAT
>NZ_QWGR01000107.1 GCF_003576475.1 Maribellus luteus
GCATAGTGTTCCATTGTGTAAATGTGCCACAGTTTTTGATCCACTCAGTTACTAATGGGCACTTAGGTTGCTTCCAGCAGTTGGATATTGCAGATTGTGCTGCTATGAACATTGGGGTGCGTAAGTTCTTTTGAATTGGTGTTTCAGGGTTCTTAGGATATAATCCCAGCAGTGGAATTGCTGGGTCAAAAGGCAGGTCAATTTTTATTTTTCTGAGAAAATTCCATACTGTTTTCCATAATGGTTGTACCAGTCTGCAATCCCACCAACAGTGAACTAAGGATCCCTTTTCCCCACAACCTCTCCAACATTTGTTGTTTGTTGCTTTGTTTATGATAGCCATCCTGACTGGTGTAAAGTGGCATCTCATTGTGGTTTTAATTTGCATCTCTCTGATGACTGGCCATACTGAGAATCTTTTCATATGCCTCTGGGCCCTCTGTATGTCCTCCTTGGAAAATTATGTGTTCAGGTCCTTTGCCCACTTTTTAATCCATTTGTTTTTGCTGTTGTAGGAGTTATTTTGTATTCTGGATATTAAATGATTCTGGATATTATGATTCTGGATAATCATAACAGGTGTATGATTTGAAAACACTTTCTCTCATTCTATAGGTTGCCTTTTCACTCTGTGGATTGTTTCCTTTGCTGTGCAGTTTTTAAGTCCAATG
>NZ_QWGR01000108.1 GCF_003576475.1 Maribellus luteus
CGCCTTGCGTAGCGTCTGCGCCGTCGTCGGCAATGTCGACCGCCTGCTCTTGTTCGTCCGAACCGGCGGTCAGCCGATCGAAGTCGTGCTTCAAGCGGTCGGCTTCAATCTGCCCGAACAGGCGCGAGCCCCGTTGCGCGAGCGCCGACAGGCTGGGCTCGGTCAGCAGCGCCAGCAGCAGATGGCCCGAGCGGATGCGCGTGATTTGCGAATCGAGCGAGGCGATCAGCCAGCCATGCTCGAACAGTTTCGGCAGATACGGCGAGAACGCCGGCGTGCGCGTATTGCCGGTCTGGAAGCGGCCGATCTCGGCTTCCAGGTCACGTTGCAGCGCGACCAGGTCGATGCCGCTGGCGCGGGCGGCCACGGCAAAGTCGCTGCGGCGGTTTTCCAGCAGCGCCAGGAACAGGTGTTCGAGATCGACCTCGTAATTGCCGCGCGCCATGCACAGCGAAGCGGCGCGCTCGGCGGCTTGCCGGCTCGTCGCATTCAGCTTGGCGATCAGGGTTTTGAGTGGGATGGCCATGGCGGCAGCGCTCCGGAAGAATCGATGAATGTGTCGGTATCAATGCAGCGGCGCGAGCGTGTATTGCGCATCGCTGCGGTCCTGCTGCGCGGGGCGGGAGCACAGGAAGGTGTCCCAGCCGAGGCGCCCGTCGTTGCTGTTGTCC
>NZ_QWGR01000011.1 GCF_003576475.1 Maribellus luteus
AGATTCAGCACAAAGGCATTCTGAATGTTTCGTGCTTTTCCGAAATACTGTTCTGCAAGCCCCAAAACATGGGTATCATTATCAACATAAACCGGGAAGTCAAACTTGTCCGAAAAAAAATCGACCAAAGACCCATCAAGGAAGTTGAAATAGTTGTAGGAATAGCCGGTGCGCGCATTAACACGTCCTGTAATTCCGATGCCCATTCCAAGAATCCGTTTGGGTTCAATTTTTGAATTGTCGACTGCCTGCCGAATAATGCCAACCACATTTTCGAGACACGCAATCGAATTCTCCAACACGAAGTTCTCATCTGAGTTTGAGTAAACCTCGTTCATCTCCATGTTGTATATGGAAATGGATATTCCTTTTAACTGAATAACGAGGCCAATTGAATAGGCGTATTCGGGATTCACTTTGTACAAAACCGGTCGGCGCCCGTTGTCGGTTTCCTTCTTGCCTGAATCGATAATAATTTTATCGCAGATGAGCTCGTTGATGAGTTTGGTACCCGTAGGAACACTTAGTTTCACCTTCTTACAGATCCCGGGGATCGTAAGTTCCTTCTCAGACCGGTTCAGCAAGGCAACAATCTTACGTTTTTGCGCCAGCTGACGGTTTTGGTTATTGATGTCGTCAATATTTCTTGAGAACAGATCCACGGCTTGATTACAGTTTATTTTTATTTGATGCTGGCAAGTTTGTAAATATTATTATTAAATACAAATGAAAAAATCAATATTTTGATTTAATGTATCATCTTAGTAATTGTATTTAACGGAAGTGCCGGTGGAACAAGGTGTTCTGCGGCATTTTTAAAAAACGTGTGTTTTTTTGATTGAAGTATCCACTACATGGGAAGGAAGCTTTTGTTCAGAATTTGTGGGGTTGACCGCGTGATTTCTTTCATGCAACTGTTTTCTGATGTGTTGGAGGATCTGCTTCGTCGGAGGATTTTGTGTATTCTTTTCAAACAGATTGTAAAAATTATCTAATTTCAGACCTTATTTTTACCGGCATGGATATAGACAGCATTTCATTGGCAAACATTTATAAGAAGCGAAAAACGGATCGCGATATATTTCAGGAATTAATGCCCACCAAAGTGAAGGAGGTATTGTTGGTGGCCACGTTGTACGATTCGTACTCGATAGTACGCGAGGGACAGTTCAGCGATAAAATTTTTGGAGAGTACCTTCAGCTGAATTTATATGCGGCTCCACGTTTTACCAGTGTGCATACCATGGAAGATGCCCTGCTTACACTGGAGCATCGCGATTTCGATCTGATTATTGTCATGGCCGGGGTAGATAAGGATTCGCCGGTAGCAGCTGCCCGTGCGATCCGAAAAATAAGGCCCTTGATTCCTTTGTTGTTGCTGGTGAATAACAATGCCGATCTGCGCTATTTTCAGGAAGAAAGACGAAAGCTCGACTTTGTAGATCGCATTTTTGTGTGGAATGGAAACTCCAATGTTTTCATGGCCATGATTAAATACATTGAGGACATAAAGAACGTAGCACGCGACACGCAGAACGGGAATGTGAGGGTGATTTTGCTGGTGGAGGACAGCATTCAGTATTATTCGCGCTATTTGCCCATGTTGTACACCACGGTTATGACCCAAACGCAGGCCCTGCTAAAAGACGATGCGAGGGATGAGTTGCACAAAATTCTGCGCATGAGGGCACGACCCAAAGTGATACTGGTTGATAATTACGAAGAAGCCGTAAGGTTTATCAACAGTTACCGGCGTTATATTTTGTGTGTGATTTCGGATGTTCGGTTCGAAATGGGTGGGGTTGAAAACGAAGATGCCGGGATTGAGCTACTAAAATATGTGAAAAATACTTTCAGGTATCCGTTGCCATTGTTGCTTCAGTCGCATGATACAGGCAACGCACAACGCGCACGCGAGGTAGGGGCCGATTTCATTAATAAAAACTCGGAAAGTCTTTCGATGGACATCCTGAATTTTTTATACCGACGGCTTGGTTTTGGTCATTTCGTATTTAAAGATAGTAACGGTCTTCCTATTACCGAAGCCCGAAACCTGACCGAGTTTCAGGAGAAACTGAGAGATGTGCCGGCAGATGCTTTGCAATACCACGGAAGCCGGAACTCCTTTTCAACCTGGCTGATGGCGCGTGGGGAAATTAACATGGCTGAACGGTTGCGGCCGATGCAGATGACCGATTTTCAGTCGGCAGAAGAATTGAGACAGTTTTGTCTCGAAGTGTTTAAAACCGTTCGCTTTGAGCGCCTGCGGGGGACCATTGTTAATTTTGACCCGGAATTTCTGAATGCCAGCCATTTTATTGTACGAATGGCAAAAGGCTCGCTGGGTGGGAAGGGCAGAGGTATTGCTTTCATTTGCAACTTTATCGAAAACATTGATTTTCGTAAGATGATCCCTGATCTGAATATCCGGATTCCGTCAACTGCGGTGATCGGGGCATTGCAATTTGATAAGTTTGTGGAGATGAACAATCTCTACGACGACATTTATTCCCTGAATGACTATGAGGCCATCCGGCAGCATTTTCTTGATTCGGAGTTTGACGAGCGGATCCGTCACCGCCTGATGGATTACCTGAAGGAAGTAAAACGGCCCCTGGCTGTGCGTTCTTCCGGTTTGTTTGAAGATTCCCTTTTGCAGCCTTTCTCGGGAGTTTATGCCACCTACCTGATTCCGAACAACCACGAAGATCTGGCGGTGCGGTATCAGCAGCTCGAAACAGCGATCAAACTGGTTTATTCGAGTATTTTCACCGATGCTGCGCAGGCTTATTTTGAAGCGGTGAACTATAAAATTGAAGAAGAGAAAATGGCCGTGGTGATCCAGGAAGTGGTGGGCCACGAGTACAACGATAAGTTTTATCCAACTCTTTCGGGAGTGGCTCAGTCGTACAATTATTATCCTATTTCCTACATGCAGCCCGAAGATGGTTTTTCGGTGGCAGCGGTTGGCTTGGGAATGTACGTGGTGGGGGGCGAAAACTCGTTCCGTTTTTGTCCGAAATATCCGCAGCTGAATGCTTCGGCTTTAGGCGACCAGTTGCGTGATACTCAAAAAGAATTTTATGCCATTGATCTTACTAAAAAAGAGTTTAACCTGGTAACCAATGGCGAAGATGCAGCCATAAAAAAATACCGGATTCGGGAAGCCGAAATGGATGGAACCCTGGAACATTCGGCATCAACCTATTCGATGGAAAACGACGATCTGATTCCCGGTGTTTACGGGAACGGACCCAAAGTGATCGATTTTGCCAACATTCTAAAATACAGCCATCTGCCATTGTCAGAGGCTTTGCAGCTTTTGTTAAAGTTGTTCAAGGAAGCCATGGGATCGCCGGTGGAAATTGAATATGCCCTCGATATTGAACCGGCCGAAAACGGTTTGCCAACGCTTTACCTGTTGCAGATCAAGCCATTGATTCGTATTGAAGACCAGGTGGAAGTAGATATTAAGACCGTGGACGAAGACCGGATATTTATGTATGCCGAACGCGGTATGGGCAACGGTATCATCGAGGAAATTCGCGATGTGGTGTATGTTGATCCCGAGAAGTTTGACCGGATGAAAACCCGCGAAATGGCGCGGGAAATTAGTAAGTTAAACGAGTTTTTCGAAGAACAGAAACGGGAGTACATCCTTATCGGTCCGGGGCGATGGGGATCACGCGACCCCTACACCGGAATTCCGGTGCTTTGGGCAAATATTTCGAAGGCAAAGATTATCGTGGAAATGGGATTACCCGATTTTCCGCTCGATGCTTCGCTGGGTTCTCACTTCTTTCACAACGTAACTTCCATGAATGTGGGGTATTTTTCAGTGTCTCACAATTCCTGGAACTCGAAACTGAAAATGGAGGCCCTAAAACAACAAACCCTGGTGCACGAAACCGAGTTTGTTAGGCATGTTCATTTTGACAAACCGCTAACGATTTTAATGAACGGCCGGGAACGAAAAGCGTTGATTCATTGTTAGACGGGATAGCTTGTACCTTTTTAAGAACAGATTGCAGGAAGGTGTCGGAAAGCAGGGGCGTAGCTGGTTTTAACCGTAATTGGAAATATCGAGTAGTCGGGAAGAATCCAGAATTTTCACCTTTTTTCCTGTACTTTCCACAATGCCTTCGTTTCTGAAATGGGCCAGGTTTTTCAGTACACTCTCTTTTGAGAAGCCAATAACGCGTGCTATATCGCTTCGGTTAAGCGGCAGTTCAAAGCTGCTTTGTCCGTAGCTTTTTTCAAATTCACACAATAAAAAAGCAAGAGCCCCCGCCGAGTTCTTCTGTGAGAGTTTCATATGCCAGTCGAGAAAACGTTCGTTTACCAACGAAATGTAGCGGATAAAGGCCATCGAAAATTCTGTGTTCTGCTTCAGATAGGCAGAAAAAGTATGGTAGTTTATTATCAAAACTACGCAGTCGGTCAGTGCCCTGGCCGAAAAGCGGTAATTCATCGTGGAATAGGCACAGTTCACCCCGATAATTTCTCCCTGAAACAACAACATTAACGACTGCCTGGGGCGCTGCTCATCCATTAACAGTTCAACGGTGCCTTTTTGTAGCAAATAAAGATCATTAACCGAGGTGCCTTTTTTCACCACAAGTTCTCCGGCCTTAAAATTCAGGCTTCTGGCTGAAGCAAGCAGCTCTGTCCTTTCCTCGTCCCGAAGTGCTCTTATGCAGGTATTGTTGCTTGTATTGATTGAATTCATTCTGCTTCTCTCTGATTTCAGGGGTGTAAAATTACACCCTTTGAGGTTTTGCAATACACAGCCTTTTCTCGTTTTGGCGAAAGGCTTCGTATTAGCTTTGTAAAATTACAATTTTAAAACACTTTAAATGGAAACAAAGGACATTCAAAAAATAGAGTTTGGTGTTGAGTCGGCTACCAAATCGGCTTCGCAGGCAGAGATTTCAGTGCGTAATTTTAAAGTGCTGGTTGACGAGCCCGAACTTCTGGGCGGAACAGATCAAGCGCCTAATCCGGTTGAGTATATTTTATGCGGCCTTACCGGTTGCATGCATATTCTGGCTTTTAATACAGCCAGGGAACTCAACATGGAGCTTTCCGATATGAAAATTAAAGTAAGCGGTGAACTGGATCCTTCCAAAATGTTTGGAATGCCTACCGACGAGAGAGCCGGGTATCAGAAAATAGCCATTGAATTGCATCCCGAAACCACCGCCGACCAGGAAACGCTTAATAAATGGAAATCAATAATGGCAGAACGCAGCCCGGTGCTGGATAATCTTTTTAACCAAACTCCGGTTGAAATAAAACTGGGCTAAATACAAAGTTCCGGCTTGTTATATAGTCTCATAGCAACATTTATATACCGGGCCGGAACTACTGTTTTTGTGCGAGCTTAAAACCAATAACCCTCTTGCTGGGCATAAATGCTTTGGGCAATTTTGTATTTCGATTATTTCATTGGTTTCGGAAAATATAATAATCCAAAAGTTTGTACGGTGTTCCCCCACTGGTTGATAGATTCTGTTCATGTTGTCATCTTCTAAAGTTTTTATGGTCGGACACACCTGCTTCGGTGTGTTTAAATTCCTCGCAGTACCCGTTAGCCGGAAAGGAAATTTTGGTAAATTTAGAGTCCTCGTTAGAAGGAGATTGGGGGGGCGGTCGGTTAAAGCAAGGAATGTAGAAACTCAATCTCTCTTGAGCAATTAATGCCTGAAGCGTTGTTGAAGTGAATCCTAACTGAAGTCAACTTAATATTTACGACCATGAAAAAATTGCACCTTTTTGTTTGTCTGGTTTTATCCGTTGCTGTTTCTTTTCATTCTTATTCGCAACAGGCAAAGGTCTCGGAAGCAATGGTACTTTTTAAAACGTATCCTTATTCCGATCCCGATCCGGTAGCCAAAATCACGCATTTTTACCCGTATTACCGTTTCGACGGATTTACCAATACACCCTTTGAACAAGAGTGGAAAATTGTTACGCTTGAAAATCCTTACATAAAAGTGTTGGTTGCTCCCGAAATGGGCGGGAAAGTATTGGGTGCCATTGACAAAGCTTCGGGAGAAGAATTTATTTACTACAACAAGGTGGTAAAATTCAGGGATATTGCCATGCGAGGCGCCTGGACTTCAGGAGGCATCGAATTTAATTTTGGGTCGATCGGTCATGCGCCAACCACGGCTTCTCCGGTAAATTACCTGCTGCGGAATAATCCCGATGGAAGTGTAAGTTGCATTGTGGGGGCTCCGGACATTACCTCGCGCACCGAGTGGCGGGTGGAAATTCGCCTGCAACCCGACAAATCATATTTCGAAACCAGGGCGATCTGGTACAATCCTTCCGATTTGAACACTTCGCTTTATAACTGGTCAACCGCCTCGCTTGATGTGTCAGACGATTTGGAGTATTATTTCCCGGGCGATACCGAAATCGGGCATGTTGGCGAAACCGGGGCCTGGCCGGTAAACAATAATGGGGTTGATGTTTCGAAATATCCAAACAATAATTTTGGCGGGCCAAAATCGTATCATGTTTTGGGTGAATATGCCGATTATTTCCTGTGTTATTTTCGGGATAAAAAATTTGGTCTTGGCCATTGGGCGCCGTACGACGAAAAACCCGGAAAGAAAATCTGGATGTGGGCACTCTCGCGTGAAGGCGAAATCTGGAAAGATCTTTTAACCGATCCGGGGAACAAGCAATACACCGAAATACAAACCGGCTTGCTGTTTAATCAGGCTTCGCCTAACAGTACGTTAACGCCCTATAAACACCAGTTTTTTTACGCGGGCTCGGAGCACAAATTTACGGAGCTGTGGTTTCCGGTAAAAGACATTGGCGGAATGGTAAAGGCCAATCGTTTTGGTTCGCTGAATGTGGAGCAGAAAAACGGTCAACTAATGGTTGGATTTTGTGCCAATCAGCCGGTGAGCAAAAAACTTTCAATTCTTTCTGAGGGGAAAGTGATTGTGAGTAAGGATATTAATCTGCAACCCACCGAAACTTTTGTTGATTCTTTTGACATCGCTGATGAGAACGTGGAAGTTCGTATTGGAAACCTGATGTCCTATTCCACTTCAGAGAAAAAGGAGAGACTTAGTGAAAAGCCTCGCGAGTTAAGCTCTGAATACGATTGGACCAAACCCGATGCACTTTTTATTTCGGGTGTGGAAAAAGAGCGCCAGAGAGATTATGCCGGTGCTGCAGAGATTTATGCCCGGGTACTGGAAGAAAATCCTTTCTATGCGGATGCGCTGGTAAAAATGGGCGGACTTCGGTTACGGGCAATGGATGATGAGGAAGCCAAAACTTACCTGATGAAAGCGCTGTCAGTGAATACGTATCATCCGGAAGCCAATTATTTGCTTGGCTTGATTTATCAGCAGCAAAAGAAATATTTTAAAGCGTTGGAAGCTTACAGTCTGGCGGCACGTTCGGTAGTTTTTAAAACCCTGGCCTATACAAAAATGGCAGGCATTCATTTTCTTCAAAAAGAGTTTGACCAAAGTTTGAGGTATTCGAAACAGGCCCTTGATTACGATCGGAATAACATCAACGCCCTGAAACTGCAAGCACTGGCGTACGAACGATTGGGAGAGGCTCAACAGCGGGAATCGGCCCTTGATGCAATTTTAGCGATTGATCCGCTGAATACTTTTGCCCGTTTTGAAAAACAGGATGATTTCGCTTCTGTCTTAAACTATGAAATGCCGCAGCAGATTTGTCTGGAGCAAGCCATTGCCTATCACGATTTAGGCTGCGACGACAAGGCTGTAAAAATATTACAGGTTGTTGAACCGGGGCCTATCGGAAATTACTGGCTGGCCTTTCTTACCAACGATAATGCTTACCTCGACAAAGCGCTTTCCGGATCGCCTTGCCTTGTTTATCCTTCGCGAAACGAAACCTACGAGCTATTGAAAGGAGCAGAAGAAAAAGTGCCGTCGTGGAAAACAAAATATTACCTGGCCCTGCTTACCTGGTCGAAAGGAAATAAGGAGGAAGCCGGACTGTATTTAAAAGCATGCAACTCTGAGCCGGATTTCGATGCTTTTTATCTTACCCGCTATCACTTTATGAAAGGAAATAAAGCGTACGACGGGGAACCTGACTTACTAAAAGCCCTGGAGTTAAACGCTCACAATTGGCGGACATACGTGGCCTTGTCAGGTCATTTTCATGATAAGCAACAGTTTACGGAGGCCTTAAGCTGGGCTGCAAAAGGAGCTGAGTTATTCCCCGATAATTATGTGCTGGCCTATCAGAAAGCAAAAGAGTTATTGATAAACGGACAACACAGCGGAGCTTTCAACCTGTTAGAGAAAACACTTATTTTGCCCAACGAAGGGGCACGGGCCGGGCGAATTGTCTGGCGGCAGGCGGCGGTTATGTCGGCACTTGAGAATTTAAAGTCAGGCAAATCTTCGAAGGCATTCAAGCAAATTCAACGGGCCCGCGAATGGCCCGAAAACCTTGGTGTTGGGAAACCGTACATCACCGACGAGCGGATTGAAGATGCGCTGGAAAGTTTGTACTGGACTCAAAAAGGGAACATTCAAAAAGCAAACGAACTGAAACAACAGGTTATCGATTACCCGAATTATAACAAGCGGTTTTCGGCAGGCACGTTTCTGACGGCCTTGTTTATGAAACAGGCCGGTAACGTTGATGGAGCCAGGAATTTACTGAAAGACTGGCAATCAGATCAAAACAAAAACCTGCTTGCGGCGTGGTCGTACGAAACACTTTTGGGTTCGGAAACCGAAGCTGCTGCTTTGCAAAGCCGGATTGAAGCCGAAAGCGGAGGCAGCTTGTTAAATCCCGAATCAGGAAATGCCGATTTTGGTCTGGCGCTGGCAGTTTTTCAGGCATTAAATCAGTGAGACTCTGATTTCAGGAGCGATAGTGAACTGAAATTATGAAGTCGAACTGATCCCGATGCACAGCAATCGGGATCTAATGGGGTCTATTTTCCGCCCCTTGGGACGAAATAAGAAATATCATGCCTTTGATACCCCGTCTGCTCTGCGGCGGGGTAGTTCATTAAATGATCTGAAATTCATACTTGATTAAACTACCACCCCTTTTTGTGTGGATCTTGTTGGTGTGCCTGTGTGCCTTATTGCTCTATTTCAGGTTGCAAGGCCACAAAACTTTGCGTTAAGGTATCGGGAGTAACCTGCCAAAGCCTGAATCCGAAAGGCCTTTTGTCAAAATTTACGCTGGTTGTTTCACCGCTAAGCAATTGGATGTTTTCGTACTGATTAACAGTTAACTGGTGCGTGTGTCCCGAAAGGTAAGCACGAACGTTGTTTTGCTGAAACAAGTCAAGTAACTCCTGTCTTTTGGCCAATGGCAGATTAAAATAAGCCTCCTCTTCATCGGGAGTTTTGGAGTACAGCGGATAATGTCCGATAACAACCACGGGTTGCTTTTTAAGCCCCTGGTTTTTCAGCGTTTCTTTAAACCAGAGGTCGTGCTTTTCTGATTCATTTTCCACATTTGCTTTCCATAATTGCGAATTGGTCACAATAAATGAATAGCCCTTGTTTTCAAATTCAAAATAATCTTTTCCGATCGTTTCGCGGTAATAACTCAGACTTGTGCTGTTGGGTGTATTTTGAACGTCATGGTTTCCCGGGGCAACATAGCAGGGCATTGTGAGGCCCGCCATAACCTCTTTAAAGTCCGAAAACGAACTGTCGTTGGGTATATTCACAAGGTCGCCACATATCACCACAAAATCAGGATTGAGTTCATTGATTTGCTTCACCGCCTGTTTGAATTTTTCTACATCCTGTTCATAGCCTTCAGGGTAAAATCCCAGCTGGGTGTCGCTTAGCTGAACAAACGAAAAGGGCTGCTGCTTTTTTTCTGCACAGGAAACAACAACGACAAATAGGGCAAGTAGCAGATAGTTATAGAATCGTGAAATCATGGTGCTTCTTTTATGTTTATAACCAAGTGGCAAAGAACGCCTATTTTATGGTTTCATCCACTGTTTTCAATCAAAAAAGCAGACCATTCATGGTTATTTTTATTCGAAGAACCATTTAATCAGCTTCATTTTTTTCGCCGAGTAAGGAGCATATTTTATTCCGGGTTCAAGCCAGAATGGTTTATCCAGTATACTTTTGTAATGAGTAAATGTGTCAAATCCTGCTTTTCCGTGATAGCTTCCAATGCCGCTTAATCCAACTCCTCCGAATGGAAGCTTACTGTTGGTCAATTGCATTAAACTGTCGTTTATTGCACCACCGCCAAAAGAGATTTCTTTTAGTAACTTATTAATCGTTTTTCTGTTTTTTGAGTAGATGTAGCAAGCCAAAGGTTTGGGCCTTTCTTTTACCCGATTTATTGCTTCGTCAAGGTCTGTATAGGATATTACTGGAAGGATTGGCCCAAAAATTTCATCTTGCATTATTTCGTCCTTAAACGTGACGTTTTGCAAAATTGTGGGGCTGATAAATCTCTCTTGCCTGTTCGTTTTTCCACCGAAGAATACTTTATTATTGTCGATTAGCTTTGTAAGCCTGTCGAAATTGTTGGTATTGATTATCTGGGTATAATTCTCGGTTATTTCAGTTTCGTTGCTTTTATGGTATCGTTCAATTTCATTTTTCAATGCCTCCAGAAACTTTTGTTCTATCGATTTGTCAACTAAAATATAATCGGGTGCAACACAAGTTTGACCGGCGTTATAAAATTTTGCCCAGGCAATTCTTTGGGCTGTAATTTTAATATCTGTATCAGCAAGTACAAAAGTTGGACTCTTCCCCCCAAGTTCAAGTGTAACAGGAGTTAAATGTTTCGCTGCGGCCTGGTAAATTATTTTGCCAACAGGAATACTGCCGGTAAAGAATATTTTATCAAATCGGTATTCCAACAGCTCAGTTGTTTGTTTTACGCCTCCTTCAATTACACAGAAATAATCGCTTGAAAAATTATCATTGATGATTTTAGCCATTGCTTCTGATGTTTTGGAAGGAAGTTCGCTTGGTTTTAATAGTACTGTATTTCCTGCTGCAAGCGATGTTATTGCCGGCATTAACGAAAGTTGATACGGATAGTTCCAGGCACCGATAACCAATGTTGTTCCTAAAGGCTCCGGAATGATGTAACTTTTAGCAGGGAAATTGGCCAGCCCGGTTGATACTTTTTTCCGTTTGCTCCACTTTTTTATGTTTTTCACAAAAGTGTTTATTTCGTGATACAGCAATGACAGTTCAGAGCCATACGTTTCAAATTCTGACTTTCGGAAATCTTCGTAAATAGCGTTATAAAGTAGATCTTCGTTTTCTTTTAAAATGCTTTTAATCTTTTTTAATTGCTCAATTCTAAAATCTAAACGCTTTGTTTGGTTTGAATTAAAAAAATCGTTTTGTCTGGCAATTATTTCGTTTATTTCCATGTCTGGTTTTTGTCTTGGTTTATTAGCTGCAGCAGTTTTTATTTTTTAGGTGCGCGTTTGGTTGCAGTTTCCTTATCTGGCTTGAATTTCGTTTATTAATTCCAAATCCCATTCATTTTTGTCAAAATTATAGGTTTTTTATCTGTTACCACAATGGTATGTTCATGCTGCGCCATATATCCACCTCTGTCACCAACCATTGTCCAGCCGTCATTCAAGGTATCAGCATAAGTAGATGTTGTTGCAATAAATGTTTCTATCGCAATTACTGAGTTTTTCCTAAATCTTCTTTGGTCAAACCTGTTTCTGTAATTAAGCAATTCATCTGGTTGTTCGTGAAGACTTCTGCCAATTCCATGTCCTCCCAGGTTTTTAATCACTTTGTAACCTCTTTTTCTTGCTTCGCTTTCCATTAAGTGTCCGATGTCCGAAATTCGCACGCCACTTTTTATGTTGTCAATAGCCGCTTTTAAAATATGTTTGGACGCATTCACTAATCCCTGGTGTTGATTGATGTCTTCTCCCAAAACGAATGAACTTCCGTTGTCTGCCCAGAATCCATTTAACTCAGCAGAAACATCAATGTTTATTAAATCGCCTGTTTTCAAACTTCTCCTGTCAGATGGGATCCCGTGGCAAAACTCCTTATTAATGCTAATACAATTATACCCCGGAAAACCATAAGTAAGTTTAGGTGCTGATTTGGCTCCAAACCGGGAAAGTATCTTTGCCCCCTGTTCATCAAGTTCTTTCGTTGTCATGCCCGGTTCAGCAAATTTTATCATTTCTTTTAATGTGTAAGCAACCGCTTCGCTTGCTTTTTGCATTCCAGCCAATTCTTTTTTTGTTGTTATGGTCATATGTACTTATGTTTTTTAGCTAAACATTTTTACAGCGTGGGTGGTTCTTGCCCTGACGGTTTGATGTATGGAAAGTAACGGATTTTTTGACACTACCTGTCCGATTGATACTGGTCTTAAATTTATAAAATTCACTTTCGTTAAAACATGAAAGCACTACTTTTTATAACCGTAGTTGTGTTTTCGTACTTATTTCACGATGTAATTTGTGGGCGTTTTTCCAAAGTGTTTTTTAAAAGTAGCTATAAAGGAACTGACGTTTTCATAGCCTAACTCAAATGCAATTTCTTTAACACTCTTCTTTTCTCCTAATTGCTTAACGGCTTCCATTAATTTCAAACGCATCTTCCAATCTCCAAAACTCATCCCTAGTTCTTTATGAAATAACCTTGAAAGCGTTCTTGGACTTACGAATGCTTTACCTGCATAGTAATCAATCGTGTGTTTCCCCGACAAATCATTCATTAGGGCATCCAGTACGATCTTTATTCTTTTGTCTTGGCTGGTTGGGAGAAAAGTTTTGCTGGGTGTCAAAGTAGAGAGTTCATCCAGAAAGACCTCTATAATTCTACTATGTTGTTGAGTAAGAATGTTAGGATTGGAAAAGGATATTATTTTTTCTAAAAGGCTGGTTAAAAAGCCCGAAGGTTCAAAGGCGAAACTATTCTTTGGTAAGTTATGCAGTTTCGACTCATCTATAAATGCGGTAACTACTTTTACATTGTTGGGGAAATAAACCTGATGTTCTTCGTTGCTGGCAATCCAAACGCCTTGTAATGAATTAACTATCCAAATATTATTTTTTGTCACAACCTCCATAATACCGGAACTGCATGATATGATTTGAGCTCTCGGGTGTGCATGCGAATTTGCACATTTAGCATTCTGTATCTCTTCCGAATAGGTGGCAACTGGTCGTAATGCGTTTATCTCAAAACCATGGTCTATTTCAAGATCTGTCTTATAATCAGTATTCATTGTCCAAATATAGCAATTAGGACTTTGGCGGAAGTTCTGAAATTTGTTGAAAATTAAAATATTGGATTATGAACACTCAAAATCACCACAAAAACATTGTAGAGCAATTCACAAAACAAGCAAGCGGATACTCGTCGATACGCTCGCATAGCGATTCTTTAGAGAAGCTGATAGCACTATCTTCCGCATCCAGGAAAGATGATGTTTTGGATATTGCATGCGGGTCGGGCATTGTTTCTTGCGAGTTTGCGAAATACACCAGGCATGTAACAGGCATTGATATGACTCAGGGAATGCTTGATGAAGCAAAGAAATTACAGTTGAAACAGAATATTAAAAATATTACCTGGCAAATGGGGGATGTGGAAAACTTACCCTATGATGACGGGAGCTTTTCAATTGTTGTTTCAAGATTCGGCTTCCATCATTTTTTAAATCCTTTCAAAGTTTTGTCTGAAATGAAAAGGGTCTGTAAACCTGGCGGGATAGTTATAGTTGTTGATGTGTCTTTACCAGATTCCAAAATTAAAAAGTATAATGAAATGGAAAAGAACAGGGATTGTTCTCACGTAGCTGCCCTTTCGCTGACCGAATTTACTGTTCTTTTTGAAAAGGTGGGTTTCAAAAACCTGAATACCGATTTCTATTCTATGCGAATTGGACTCAAAGAACAACTTGAGGCTTCGTTTCCAAGTGACTCAGAGGCTTTGAAAGGCATGATTATCGCTGATGCTGGTGTAAATGACTTAGGGATAAATGTTACAAAGACAAACGATGAGTATAGTTTACATTATCCAATTCATATCTTCTCGGCAAACAATTGATACATCCTTAATGCCCTTTAAATTGAAGGGCATTTTTCGGCATGAAGCACGATGGTCGCTTGTATGTGGCGGGTGATAGTCCGCCATATTGCAAATTGTTGTGTGCAGTTTTGTTCTACCGGCAGGAAAAAGAGAGCTAGGAGTTTTTGATTTTTTGCCCTAACTTAATTGGAAACAATACATTGAAAGAAAATGCTCGATCTTCATTCATTTATCCGGAATAACAATTTCTACAAAAAGCTGATCATCGACGACCTCTTGTTTGTCGAGTACAAATGCATGGCCGAAGAAACGAAGGCGGGTATTTGGTCGGATACCAATTATTTTGTGTTTGTAACCAGTGGTAAAAAAATGTGGCGCAGCATTTACAACGATTATGTGGTGCAAACCGGCGATTCGTTGTTTGTGCGAAAAGGCGCCAACTTGGTGCATCAGTATTTCGAAGAGCAGTACTGCGCGTTAATGGTGTTTATCCCCGACGATTTCATCACAAAATTCACCAGCCGTTTTTCCAGTGCTATCCGAAGCTTACCGCAGCAGGTAGCTGAACCCGACTCGGTAATCCGTGTTCAGCTCGACGAATACCTGGAAGCCTACGTAAATTCGCTGGCCACTTTTTTGGGTGCCCAGTTGCTTCCCGATAAGAATCTGCTGATCCATAAATTCGAGGAATTGCTGTTGAATATTTTTACGCGTCCCTTGCACACCGAGGTGGCCCGTTACCTGAATTCACTCAATAAAGACCAAAGCACACAACTTCGGCAGGTAATGGAAGAGAATTTTGCCTACAACCTGAAACTGGAACAGTTTGCAACGCTTTGCAACATGAGCCTGAGTTCGTTTAAACGGGTGTTTAACTCGGTTTACGGCACATCGCCGGGGAAGTGGCTCACCCAAAAAAGGCTCGACTTTGCAGCGCATCTGCTGCTAACTTCGGACAAATCGGTTGGGCAAATTTCGTTCGACTGTGGATTTGAAGAGCCTTCAAGTTTTATCCGTGTATTCAAACAAAAATTTAACTGCACCCCGCTTCAGTACCGTTCGGTAAAAGCGTGATGACCATTTTTTTCTTCCGTTTTTTGCTAAAAAACAATCGTGAAATACGGTAAAAAGTACATTTGGACTTTTCTGCCGATTTTGTGAACCGCTGTGCCTACCTGCTGCCTGTTGTCGCAACCTATCTTTGCATTGTACTTAATTATTAACCATAAAAACAAATAAAAATGGAAACAGCAGTAAAAACAGTAAACGGATTCAGCACTGAAGGAATCATGAACACAGTAGCAGCCATTCAGGGGAATCCTGAAGTATCAAAATTTGAATTGCGTGCCACCAACACCTGGATTTCGGGCGGACACAACCGAAGTTTTGTGCAGGGATTTTACGGCGCCTGCCAGGAAGACACTTCGCGGGAAACTCCGTTTGTTTTCGACAACGACGAACCACCGGTTTTGCTGGGAGAGAACAAAGGTGCCAATCCCGGCGAAATATTACTACACGGTTTGCTTGCGTGCATGACCACGGCAATGGTTTTGCTGGCAGCAGGAAAAGGAATTGAAGTTGCAGCGGTTTCTTCCAGCATCGAAGGCGATGTGGATGTGCAGGGATTTTTGGGAATGAACCCCGAAATTCCAAAGGAATTCAGCCAAATTCGCGTGAAGTTCAACATTGAAGGTGCTTCCGAAGAAGAAAAAGAACAGCTACTCAGCTTTGCCAAACAGTCGCCGGTGTTTAACACGCTGATCAACCCAACCGATGTTCAGGTTGCAGTGAGCTAAAACTTCATGGTTATAAAGAATGATGCATTCTTGGATGGATGAAAAACCTCGCAGTAAAATGCGGGGTTTTTTGTTGCATTCAGGTCTTTTTTTTCGGAAGATAATGGTCCCGGAAAGTTGATTTATTAACGCTGCCAAAAACTGAATCTTGGAAGACCGTATTATTCGTTGTAAAAACACAGGCATTTGTTTCAAAAAACAGCAAACTTTCACTAACTTTTTTACAGAATAAAAGACCCGAAAGTATTGTTAATTTATACTGAATCAGGAAGAAACAGTAGGTGCAAAGCTTTAGCAATTCAATCTAAGATTTATCTTTGTCTTAGGAACCGGAGGAAAGAAACTGACCACTGCCCGTCGAAAAACAGGGTGGTTGCAATCATATAATATTACATTGAAATCTAAACCGTAACAGTGTTACACTAAAAATTTATCATCTTATGAACAGTATTTTTATTCTAGTACCCATCGCCTCCATTCTGGCGCTGGTGTTTGCCTGGATTTTCTTCAAATCGATGATGAAGAATTCGGAAGGTACCGACCGGATGAAAGAAATTGCCCAGTACGTTCGCGACGGTGCAATGGCTTACCTGAAGCGTCAGTACAAAGTAGTGGGAATCGTATTTGTGGTTCTGTTCATACTACTTTCCATTATGGCTTTTTTCAAAGTCCAAAACCCGTTTGTCCCGATTGCATTTATTACCGGGGGTTTCTTCTCGGGCCTTTGTGGTTTCCTGGGTATGAAAACCGCTACGTTTGCATCGGCACGTACTGCTCACGGAGCTTCGCAGTCGCTCAATAAAGGCTTGCAGGTAGCTTTCCGAAGTGGCGCCGTTATGGGACTTGTGGTAGTGGGTTTTGCGCTTCTCGATATTGCAGCCTGGTATTTATTTTTAAGTGAGATCGTTTTTACCCCGGAGCATATGACCAGTGGTCTGCACTTTTTGGGGCTTGAATTTGTTCATGCCGGAACTACCGAACATCAGAAACTGGTGGAGATTACAACTACCATGCTTACCTTCGGAATGGGTGCTTCTACCCAGGCCTTGTTTGCACGTGTAGGCGGTGGTATTTACACCAAAGCGGCTGATGTGGGCGCCGACCTCGTGGGGAAAGTGGAAGCCGGTATTCCGGAAGACGACCCGCGTAACCCTGCTACCATTGCCGATAACGTGGGTGATAACGTGGGTGATGTGGCCGGTATGGGGGCCGACCTTTACGAATCGTATGCCGGTTCTATCCTGGCAACTGCCGCATTGGGTGCCGCACTTCCTGCCATTGCGCTCGAGAAAACAGGCATAACCGCCATCCAGGCAGTTACTGCTCCAATGATTGTGGCTGCAATGGGTATCATCCTTTCCATTGTCGGAATTTACATGGTACGTACCAAAGAATCGGCTACCCAGAAAAACCTGTTGAACGCCTTGTTGCTGGGAACCGGTGGTAGTTCGGTGCTTATTTTGCTGGCCATGGTGGGCTTGGCTTACACAGGCTGGATTACCTGGGGTGTTTTTGGCGCGGTGGTAATTGGTTTGGCTGCCGGTGTTATCATTGGTCAGGCTACCGAATATTATACATCAGATGAATACGGCCCGACAAAGGGTATTGCTAAACAAGCGCAGCAGGGACCTGCCACTACCATTATTGATGGGATTGCTGTGGGAATGGGCTCTACCTGGATTCCGGTGGTAACCATCGTGCTTGGAATTATGGGGGCTTTCTGGGCTGCCGGAGGTGGCAGTGAGTTTGCAATGGGCGTTTACGGAATTGGTTTTGCCGCTGTAGGTATGCTTTCTACGCTGGGAATTACTTTGGCAACCGATGCTTTTGGCCCGATTGCTGACAACGCTGGAGGTAATGCCGAAATGTCTGAACTGCCGAAAGAAGTTCGTGAACGCACCGACGCTCTCGATATGCTGGGTAACACAACCGCTGCAACCGGTAAAGGTTTTGCCATTGGTTCGGCTGCATTGACTGCCATGGCGCTGATTTCTGCTTACATGGAAGAAGTGCGTTTGTGGTTTGGAAAAATTGCCAAAGCAGGTGAAGGCTTTATTACAAAAGGTGAATACATTTTCTACAACGATGTGGCACCGGCCGTTCACGACGGAATGAAAGCGGTGAAAATATCGGCTGCCTCGGTAAAAGATTTCTCGGCAGCTTACGACATCACGCTGTTTAACCCCTTGTTTCTGGGCGGGCTTTTTCTTGGATCGATGATGGCCTTCCTGTTTAGTGCCATGACCATGAAAGCCGTTGGCCGGGCTGCCGGTGCAATGGTGGAAGAAGTACGTCGCCAGTTCCGTGAGATCAAAGGTATCCTGGATGGAACAGGAACTCCGGAATATGCAAAGTGTGTGGAAATTTCGACCAAAGGTGCACAGCGCGAAATGTTGGTGCCTTCGCTGGTGGCCATAATCGTGCCGGTAATTGTAGGTGCTGCCATGGGCGTAGCCGGTGTTATTGGTTTGCTGGCCGGTGGTCTTACAGCTGGTTTCACACTGGCCGTATTTATGAACAATGCCGGTGGTGCGTGGGATAATGCCAAGAAATTCATCGAAAAAGGAAACTACGGCGGTAAAGGCAGCGAAGCACACAAAGCGGGTGTTGTAGGTGATACTGTTGGTGATCCTTTTAAAGATACTTCAGGTCCTTCATTGAACATCCTGATCAAATTAATGACAATGGTTTCAGTAGTAATGGCCGGGTTAACGGTAACATTAAGTTTGCTGTAAAAGCATTTTAAATAACGATAGCAGGAGCCGCTGGTCAAACGATTAGCGGCTCTTTGTTTTTATGGCTGATTGTGAATGTGTTTCAGCACAGTGATTGCGAAGAAAGGGGGCCTTTGGACGGGATGGATTGCTTATTTTTCAAAACGGGAGTTAATTTTCGTGTAATTCATGAACAAAATATTTGTAATTTAAGTTCCTCTATCAAAAAAGAGTTAAATCAATAAAAACGATACATTATGGCAGATCTATCAACAACCTACATGGGTATTCAGTTAAAAAACCCACTTATTCTCGGAGCATGTAACCTGGTAACAAAACCTGAAGTGATCAAGCAGATTGAAGAAGCCGGAATTGGAGCCATTGTTTACCGCTCGCTTTTTGAAGAGCAGATTCAGCTGGAAGGCCTTCAGATGGACGAGTTGCTTTCGGAATATGAAAACCGCAATGCCGAAATGACAAGTCTTTTCCCGGGGCTCGAACATGCCGGACCCAAAGAACACCTCTACAATTTGGAGAAACTGGTAAAAAGCGTGAACGTTCCGGTTTTTGCCAGCTTAAATGCCATTTACGAACCCACCTGGGTAGAATATGCCAAAGAGCTGGAGAAAACAGGCGTGGCCGGGTTGGAACTTAACCTGTATGCCGTTCCCGGTTATTTTGAAGTTACCGGCGAATCGATCGAAGACAAACAGGTGCAAATTGTAAAGGCCGTAAAAGAAGCGGTGAGCATCCCGGTAAGTGTGAAAATGAGTATGTTCTACACCAATCCGTTGAACTTTATCAAAAAAGTGGATGAGGCGGGCGCCGATGCTTATGTTTTATTCAACCGCTTTTTCCAGCCGGAAGTGGATATCGACAAAGAAGAATATTTCTATCCGTGGGAACTGAGCAACCCAAAAGACCACATGGTGGGGCTGCGTTTTGCCGGTTTGCTGCATGGTAACCTGGAAGGCAGTATTTGTATCAACCGGGGGATTTACGACGCGAACGATGTGATAAAAATGATTCTGGCCGGTGCCGATGTGGTACAAATGGTAAGCACCATCTACCGGAATTCGCCTTCAGTGGTGTCTGACATTCTGATGGACATCAACCGCTGGATGGATGACAAAGGCTATAAATCGCTGGCTGATTTCCGCGGAAAACTGGCCCGCAAGAATATGAAAGATCCATTTACCTATCAACGTGCGCAATATGTGGATATCCTGATGCGCTCAGAAGCGATCTTCAAAAAATACCCAATGGTATAACAGAACTTACACTATAAAAAAAAGCTGCCGCAACATCGTTGTTGGCAGCTTTTTTTTGCCCCCTTATCCGGAATGTTAGGAAAAGGGGGCATTGCAAACTTGTCATAAACAGTGTGTTGTGTTTTAAGTTGGAAACTCCTGCCCGGGTATTCTCTTTTTATCAAAATAATATTATAGTTTTGTCCCAACATTGGTGCCATCGTTTGTATGGCTAAGAGGGAATCAGGTGAAAATCCTGAACAGGCCCGCTGCTGTAAGCTCAGTAAAGGTCTTGTACTGGAAAAACCACTGTTCGTCGCTTGACGAATGGGAAGGTGTACAAGATGAGCAAGTCAGAAAACCTGCCAGTGAAAACATAATTTTTAAACTTTCGGGGACTAAAGTTTAGAGAAAGAAAGGTTCTTCTTCGGAACTGCTTTTCTGTTCTGTATTGGTCATTTCCTGGAAGTAGTAATATTCAGGAATTAGACAATGAACAGAAAATTCTCTTTAATATTGCTGCTTTATTTATTCTTGCCTTTTTGTCTGATTGCGCAAAGCAAATTGGATAGTGTGCAGCACATTGACGAGGTGAGGATAACAGCCGCAAAAACTTCTGCCAAAGCCATTATCCCGGCGCAGCAGCTCGAAGGGGCGCAACTTAAAGCACTTAACAGTTTCTCGGTGGCCGACGCCATCCGCTATTTTGCCGGTGTGCAGCTGAAAGACTACGGCGGCGTAGGAGGTTTGAAAACGGTGGATATTCGTAGCATGGGAACCAACCACATGGGGGTTTTCTACGACGGGATTCAATTGGGGAATGCGCAAAACGGGCAAATCGACCTGGGGAAATTTTCGTTGGATAACATCGAAAGTATTTCGCTCTACAACGGGCAAAAAAGCGACATCTTTCAACCGGCCAGGGACTACGGATCTTCCGGTTCTGTTTACTTAAGGTTCCGTCGTCCGCATTTTAGCCAACAGGAAAAGCAGCATCTGAAAGCCACGTTTCGCACCGGTTCATTTGATTTGGTCAATCCTTCTTTTTTATACGAACGCAAGCTCAGTGAGACAGTAAGCGCTTCGGTGAATACCGAGTATATTTATTCTTCGGGGAAATACAAATTTCGCTACAAACGGGTATTGCCCGGCAGCAACGAGGTGGCTTACGACACAACTGCCATCCGGAAAAACGGGGACATTTACGCCTTTCGGGCCGAAGCTGGTTTATATGGCAGGATAAACGAAGGAAACTGGGAGCTGAAAGCCTATTTCTACGATTCGGAACGGGGAATTCCCGGAGCCATTGTCAATAACCGCTGGATGAACGCCCAGCGCCAGTGGGACACCAACTTTTTTGTTCAGGGAGGAGCGCGGAAAGTGCTTACCGATAAATACGATGTGATGCTGAAGTTTAAGTTTGCCAGCGACCGCATGCGTTACCTGAACCCCGACACCACATTGATGTACATTGACAACACCTTCCGGCAAGGCGAGGCCTATGTTTCGCTGGCACAAAAGTACGCTATAACCGGGTTTTGGGATGTTTCACTTTCTACCGACTTTCAGCTAAACTTGCTGGAATCCGATCTGGATGACATGGTCTACCCAACACGTAACTCTACATTAATAGCACTTGCAACTGCCATCGATCTTGGAAAAATAAAAGCGCAGGCCAGTATCTTGGCGACCCTGATCAACGAAAAAATTACCTCCGGCAAAAACACTGCAAATCAGGCCGGTTCTGCTCCCAATAAAGAAGAGTTTACTCCGGCGGTGTTCTTTTCGTATGCGCCTTTTGCGGCTCAAAACCTAAGCTTCCGGGCTTTTTACAAGCATATTTTTCGGATGCCGACTTTTAACGACTTGTATTACACCGATATCGGAAACATTCAGTTGCAACCCGAATTCACCCATCAGTACAACCTTGGTCTAAAGTATTCAAAAAGCTATGAGCAGCAAACGTTGGCTCACTGGGAGTTACAGCTCGACGGATATTACAACGAGGTCAGAAATAAAATTGTGGCTGTTCCGAAGGGAAGTGGAATGTATCGCTGGATGATGATGAACCTTGGCAAGGTTGAAATTCGCGGTCTCGATGTTTCTTCAAAAGCTGTTTTTCATTTGCCCCGCAACGTGCTGTTTCATGTAAAAGGCACTTATACTTATCAAAAGGCACAGGACTTTACGCGCCGCAAAAACCCGGAACTGGAAAAGATTACGTGGGGCGGGCAAATACCCTACATTCCCTGGCACAGCGGTTCGCTCATTGTATCGGGAAGCTACCAAAACTGGCAACTTAATTACAGCTTTATTTATGTGGGCGAGCGTTACCACAATTCTGCCAATATCCGCGAAAATTATGAGCAACCCTGGTACACGAATGATATGTCGCTTCTGAAAAATTTCAGTCTAAAGGAATCCAACCTGAAAGTAGCCCTCGAAGTGAGTAACCTGCTAAGCCAGGATTACGAGGTGGTGCTAAACTACCCCATGCCCAAACGCAATTACAAAATCACTCTCACATTTGAATTATGAGCAAATTATTTCTACGAATGATCGGTTTGTTGTCGGTCTTGATCCTGTTTTCGTGCCGCGACGATGTGGAACTTTTTACTGCAGACAACATCGATGTTGATACGGGAGAAACAGGTGAATACCGCGGATTTTACCTGTTGAACGAAGGGAATATGGGAAGCAATAAATCGACCCTCGATTTTTACGACTTCGAAACGGGTACCTACAAACGTAACATTTATGCAGAGGTGAATCCCAATGTCCCAAAAGAACTGGGTGATGTGGGCAACGACCTCCAGGTGTACGGCTCGAAACTCTATGCGGTCATCAACGTGTCGAACAAGGTAGAGGTGCTGGATGCACAAACTGCGGTTCGCATCGGACAAATTGAAATTCCCAACTGCCGTTACATCCGTTTTCACGGAAAATATGCGTATGTAACTTCCTATGCCGGTCCGGTGGAGATCAATCCCGATTATACCCAGCTTGGCTTTGTGGCTAAAGTTGATACAGCTACGTTGCAGGTGGTCGGTAAATGCCTGGTAGGGTTTCAGCCCGACGAGCTCGCGATTGCAAACGGGAAAATTTACGTGGCCAATTCGGGCGGATACATGGGATCCGGCAGTACGGAGAATTACGAACGTACGGTTTCGGTTATCGATCTCGAAAGCTTTACGGAAGAAAAGCGCATTGATGTTGACTACAACCTGCATCGCATAAGGGCTGATAAACGGGGAAATCTGTGGGTAAGTTCACGTGGCGACTACAAAGAACTGCCGTCGCGTTTGTTCTTTATCGATGCAGAAAAACAGGTAGTGACCGATACCATTGATGTGCCGGTTAGCAGCTGGTGGCAGCACGGTGATTCGCTGTACGTATGCAGTGTTTCCTGGAGTTACATTACTTTTTCGAACGAGATCACTTACGCCGTTGTAAACACCCAAACCCGAGAAGTTGTCACCCGGAATTTCATAAGCGATGGCTCTGAACAGCAAATTGAGATTCCCTACGGAGTGATGGTTCACCCTGAAAAAGGCGATATTTTTCTTGCCGATGCCGGAAACTATGTAACTCCGGGTATGCTGTACTGTTTCGACCGGGACGGAACCCGGAAATGGAGTGTTCGTACGGGCGACATCCCCGCCCATTTTGCCTTGATAAAAACAAATGATTAACATAAATACATAAAAAATGAGAAAGACCAATCGATTTCTGAGCTGGCTTTTTGCCGCAGTTGCTGCCTCGGGTATGGTAGCTTGTTCCGATGAGGTTGAAGTGAATGAAATTTCGTTAAGCGAAAGGCACACCATTACCCGTTCAACGGTGTTGAACATTAAACCCGAAATAACCGGTTTTGACAATGCAAGTTTTGAATGGCGCCTGATCGAAACGCCGGATGGTGCGAAAGATTCGGTAATACATGATGAGGCAGAACTTGAGTTTATTGTGATCCCAACCGGGGAGTACGGGCTAAGACTTCTGGTTAGCGATAAAACGGGGAAGGATACTTTGGATACCCGCGTTAGGGTTGAGCCGGAAGCAGAGCCGTTTAGTCCTTACCTGTCGCAGGTTCATGATTATTTGCCGGGTATCGGGCAATTTGTAAACAAGCTTCCCAAATACGACGAAGGGGATACAAAGGAAACTATGATTGCGAAAGTCAACGAGCTTTTGGCGGGTGAAGACGCAAGCATGATTACGCTCGGTGGTTTTGGGGGCTACGTGGTTTTTGGCTTCGACCACACCGTGGTCAATATTCCGGGGAAGCGCGATTTCCGCGTAAAAGGCAATGCCTTTGGGGCAGCATCCAATCCGCGCCCCGATGCTCCGTTTGGCGGAAGTTGCGAACCGGGAGTAATTATGGTGGCTTATGACAGGAATAAGAATAATGAGCCCGATGCGGATGAATGGTATGAAATAGCCGGTAGCGCACACAACCCGGAAACTAGCGAACCTTGGTATCCGATGGCCGAAGAAGCTGGCAATAACATCGAATTGATCCGCGAATACAAGATCACGTATTTCAGGCCTGAAGAAGAGACCGAAGGGGCGATCGCGGAATACATCCGCTGGGAAGATAACCGCGGAAATTCGGGCTACAAAGTAAAAAATGCCTTTCACCGGCAGCCTTATTTTCCAGGGTGGATTGATGGCGATTCTTATACGCTGGAAGGTACACTCTTACCTCAAAATGGTATTGACGAAAGCGGTCAGGGGAACTACTTTGTTTTGTACGCTTTTGACTTTGGTTATGCCGACAACTATCCAAACGGCCATGAAAAATCAGGCATCGACATCGACTGGGCAATTGACAAGGACGGCAACAAAGTACACCTGCCCGGGATCGATTTTGTAAGGGTGCACTGCGGTGTTAACCAGGAAAATGGCTGGCTGGGAGAATGCTCCACCGAAGTGGCCGGGGCCGAAGATTTGCATTTACTGGAAGCAGATAATAACGAATAAAATAATTCAAAAATTAAAACAGATATGAAAACTAATTTGAAATTACTGGCGGCACTTTTTATTGGAATCACTTTGTTTTCCTGTTCCGATGATGATCCCATTTTACCGAACCCTCCTAGTGCGAATATCAAGAGCCTCGGAGGAGGAGAGGAAATAGCCCAAAACGATACCCTGTATCTGATTGCCGAAATCAACAGCAGTGAGGAAGCTACTCATTCGTGGCTGATCGATAACGAAGCAGTGGAAGCAGGCGATACCCTGGCTTTTGTTTCCGGCGAGATAGGAGACCATGAAATTATACTGAAAGCTTCGAATGCTGGAGGAGAATACTCAACGACATTTTCAGTAAGTGTTTTTGGAAAATACCGCGATGGTGTTTGGGTTTTGAACGAAGGAAACATGACTTCGGAGAATGGCACGCTTATTTTTATCAGCTCAAAAGGAGTTGCAACCGATAGTGTTTACCAAAAAGTGAATGGATCGGAGTTGGGAAATTCAGCACAAGATCTTTTTATTGCCGATGGTAAAATGTACATCATGGCTCAGAATGGTGATCGCGATGGTGGAGATGGAATGTTGGTGGTGGCGAATGCCGAAACACTCGAAAAAGAAGTGGCCTATTCCAATGCAGAATTGGAGGGGCTAAGTTGGCCGACCCATGTGGCTGTTGTTGGCAACAGTGCTTACATCCGGGATAATGCCGGGGTATATTTATTGAACCTTGGAAGCAAAGAGCTGACTTTTGTTGACGGCACATCGGGAGCCATGAAAAACCGGATGGCGGTGGTAAACGGGAAAGTTTTTGTACCTGCCGGAAAGAAAGTATTTGTTTTGCAGGATGGCCAGCTAAATGGGGAAATCGAGTTGCCGGGGACACTTTCCGGAATCGTTCGTTCGGCCGATGATAAGCTGCTGGTTTCGTGCAACGGAACTCCTTCGTTCGTGCTAAAAATCGACCCGGCAGATTACAGTACCATCCAACAAAATGAAGTGGCGGATGTACGAATCAGCGCAGGGTGGGGAGCGTCTCCGGCCATTGGAGCCAAAGGCGATACGGTTTATTTCAGTTCATCCACCAAAATTTACCGGCACATTCTGGAAACCGGGGAAACAAAAGAAATGACGGACGTGAAAGATCACATCGAAAATGCCGGAATTGTGTACAACAATCTGGGAGTGCACCCCGTAACCGGAGAAGTGTATTTTAACACCATTAAAGGTTATGGCCTGGATTTTTTAATCAACGATATTACCGTGTTTAATTTTAGCGGCGAAACACCAGTGCTGGTGAACGATTTTAAAGATTATACAAACTTCCCTGCCGGGATTTTCTTTACAGATAATTTCCGCTAAGCGCAATATTGATCCATTATTCAACGAGAGGAATGACCTGTTTTTTGGTTGTTCCTCTTTTTCTTTTAGCAAGGGTTTCTTTGAGTGAGAGAAAGATCACTTCTTTTCATCTTGCAAGGCTGCAGGCGTTGTGTTTTCAGCGTAAAAATGAAAGGCCGTCAACCGGATTACTCCGGGACGGCCTCTCTTGATGGGTAATGGTTGTTATTGTCGCTTGTCGTAAATAAGCCGGTCGGTAAACACCGATTTGCCAAGTTGCAACCGGTAAATAATAACTCCAGTAGCAACATTCGACGGAATATATTCCACTGTTACTTTTTCGTTTTCGTCTACATGCCTTCTTAGCAAAGTATTGATTTTTGCTCCCGATGCGTTGTAAAGTTCGAGTAACGCAGGTCCGGCTTCTGCTGCGGTAAAATCAAATACGACCCTTTCATTGAATGGGTTGGGCCATACCTTGATTTCGATGCTCTGCGTGTCGGTGAGTTCCGGAGACGCTATGCTGGCCGATTTATTTCCTTTGGGTTTATGGATGATGACCGAACCGCCGCTAACCACCGTTGCCGGTTCTGCTGTTTCGTCGGTCTGTTCAATGTTGTTATCATACACAATTGCTCCATTGTTATTAAGATCCCAGATTTTTATTCTGAATTTATCAAGGTCACTGCTACCGCTCAGGGCGCCGTCAATAACTGATATCATAAACCCGTAATTGCCACTGCCATTAATGATTCCTACTCCTTTAAACTGAGCTTTGGCTCCTGAAATAATAAGTCGCATGGCATCGAAAGTCGAACTGTTGAATTTCAGGTTTCCGGCCTGGAATTGAAACTCGGTGTGTCCTTCGGGAACATTGCTGCCTTTTTTGTATTTGGCCACAAAACCAAAGTTGGCTTTGCCTGTAAGTGTCATGTCCTCTTTGTAGGCACCTGCCGGAGACCAGATCCAGCCACCGCCGGTTACAAATCCACCATCGGGGTCATAAACCGGAATATAGTCGGAAAGCATCGTGTCTAAATTGCCACATGTATCGCTAACGATCAACTCAATGCGGTAAACTCCCGGCTCGTTGTAGGTATGAGAAGCGGTAGATGTTTGTGCAGAAGAGCTTTGATGAGTGAAATGGCCGTCACCCCAGTTCCATTCCAGCTCTGCAATTGCTCCGGAACATACGGCACTGGCAACAATCTCAGTTCCCACCGGGTTCGGATCAATAGGAGTAGTGAGTGAGACTATTTCGATTGAAACCGGACAGCCTCCTTCGCAAGCTCCCATGTTACAGAGCCTGTACTCAATGGTGTCTCCGCAGAGAGTGCCTCCGTTCGAGGGATGTTGCAGTACTGTTCTTGTTCTGAATTGTGTTCCATCGCCGCACTCAGCGCTGCAGTTACTCCATTCGCTCCACTCACTCAATACGCAGTGTATGATATAAGGAGTATCGTCACACACATCGCCAATATTGTCTTCATCGGAATCCAACTGATCAGGATTATAGGTGTTTGGGCAGTTATCATCTGCGTAGGCAACAAAGCCCTCCGGCTGCCGGCATGAGACTGAATCAACAGCTGCATTTCCAAATCCATCCTTGTCAACATCGGCGTACCAGGTAAAACTCTGGACGTCTTCGTCGACTTCTCCGTCACAATCATTGTCGATTCCATCGCAAACTTCAGTTACATTTGGATGAATATTGGCATCGTTATCATCACAGTCGAATGCATTATCTACGAACCCGACAGGCTGAGCGCAAGAGATTGAATCAACAGCTGCATTTCCAAATCCATCCTTGTCAACATCGGCATACCAGGTGAAAATCAGGACGTCTTCGTCGATTTCGCCATCACAATCGTTGTCGATTCCATCACAAACTTCAGTCGCATTTGGATGAATATTGGCGTTGTTATCATCACAGTCGAATGCATTATCTACGAACCCGACAGGCTGAGCACAAGAGATTGAATCAACAGCTGCATTTCCAAATCCATCCTTGTCAACATCGGCATACCAGGTGAAAATCAGGACGTCTTCGTCGATTTCGCCGTCGCAATCATTGTCAATTTCATCACAAACTTCAGTTGCATTTGGATGAATATTGGCATCGTTATCATCACAGTCGAATGCATTATCTACGAACCCGACAGGCTGAGCGCAAGAGATTGAATCAACAGCTGCATTTCCAAATCCATCCTTGTCAACATCGGCATACCAGGTGAAAATCAGGACGTCTTCGTCGATTTCGCCGTCGCAATCATTGTCGATTCCATCGCAAAGTTCGGGTGCTCCGGGATAAACGGTTATATCAGAATCGTCGCAATCGAGGTTGTTGGAAACAAAGCCATCGGGTGCGGAACAAGCCGTAGAATCAACATTCGCATCGCCAAAACCATCACCATCAGCATCAGCATACCAAACGGAGCCAACTCCTTCGTCTATCAGATTATCTCCATCATTGTCCTTTCCGTCACAGATTTCCGGTGCATTGGGGAAAACGGTCGGATCAGTGTCATCCAAATCACCCTGACAGGCTGAAAATCCATCGTTGTCTGCATCGAGTTCATCGGCGGGTACGTTTCCGTTGCAATCATTATCAATACCGTCGCATACTTCCGGATTTCCCGGGAACATGTTCGGATTGGTATCATCGCAATCGCCATCGCAGCTGCTCACTCCATCGCCGTCCAGATCATTGGGATTGACAGAGGAATCGTTATCGTCGCAGTCCAGGTTGTTGGAGACAAAGCCATCGGGTGCGGAACAGGCCGTAGAATTAATATTCGCATCGCCAAAACCATCACCATCAGCATCAGCATACCAAACGGAGCCAATTTCTTCGTCAATCAGGCCATCACCATCATTGTCCTTTCCGTCACAAATTTCCGTTGCATTTGGGAAAACGCTTGGGTCAGTGTCATCCAAATCACCCTGACAGGAAGAAAAACCATCGTTGTCTGCATCTAATTCATTGGCGGGTACGTTTCCGTCACAATCATTGTCAATTCCGTCGCAAAGTTCGGGTGCTCCCGGATAAACGGTTATATCGGAGTCGTCGCAATCGAGGTTGTTGGAAACAAAGTCATCGGGTGCGGAACAAGCCGTAGAATCAACATTCGGATCACCAAATCCGTCACCGTCGGCATCAGCATACCAAACGGAGCCAACTCCTTCGTCTATCAGATTATCTCCATCATTGTCCTTGCCATCGCAGATTTCCGGTGCATTGGGGAAAACGGTCGGATCAGTGTCGTCGAGGTCGCCGTTGCAGGCCGAAAATCCATCGTTGTCTGCATCCAGTTCATCGGCGGGTACATTTCCGTCGCAATCATTATCAATTCCGTCGCATACTTCCGGATTTCCCGGGAACATGTTCGGGTTGGTATCATCGCAGTCGCCGTCGCAGCTGCTCACGCCATCGCCGTCCAGATCATTGGGATTGACAGAGGAATCGTTATCGTCACAATCCTGGCTATTTTCAACAAAGCCATCAGGCGCGGAACAAGCCGTAGAATCAACATTCGGATCACCAAAACCATCACCGTCGGCATCAGCATACCAAACGGAGCCAACTCCTTCGTCTATCAGATTATCTCCATCATTGTCCTTGCCATCGCAGATTTCTGGTGCATTGGGGAAAACGGTCGGATCAGTGTCGTCGAGGTCGCCGTTGCAGGCTGAAAATCCATCGTTGTCTGCATCGAGTTCATCGGCGGGTACATTTCCGTCGCAATCATTATCAATACCGTCGCATACTTCCGGATTTCCCGGGAACATGTTCGGGTTGGTGTCATCGCAGTCGCCGTCGCAGCTGCTCACTCCATCGCCGTCCAGATCATTGGGATTGACAGAGGAATTGTTATCGTCACAATCGAGGTTGTTGGAAACATATCCGTCAGGCGTTTCGCACGACAATGAATCTGTTCCGAAAGCACCGTAGCCATCACCGTCGCTGTCCGCATACCATGTGCTAATGCCAAGAATTATATGAATTTCCTGTGTTTGATACGATCGGTTCTCATTGGCGTCAGTAAAAGTCCAGGTAAGCGTGGTGTCGTAATCGATGGGTAAAGTTAAATCCGGGACTCCCGTAATTTGCCCACCGCAGTTATCAGTCGCAGTGGGAGCAGTCCAGGCAGTAATTCTGCAATCGGCAGAAAGCAATGGTAATACAGGACTATCGGGAACAGGTTGCTCCGTGTCGTCAACCGTTACTTTGAACGAATCAACCCGGATGTTTCCATGAATATCTTCGGCAGTGGAAATTATGCTTGTTGTTCCAACAGGGAAAACAGCGCCCGAAGAAAAGTTGCTTTCCAGGCTCGCCATTCCGCAGTTGTCCGTGGCTTGCACTTCTGCCCAGGTTACAAGGGCAGAACATAAACCGGCATCGTTTGAGACTGAAATATCAGCCGGTAGATTTACAAGC
The DNA here is from genome assembly GCF_003576475.1 of Maribellus luteus. Classification (GTDB taxonomy): domain Bacteria; phylum Bacteroidota; class Bacteroidia; order Bacteroidales; family Prolixibacteraceae; genus Draconibacterium; species Draconibacterium luteum. The sequence goes on from NZ_QWGR01000011.1 coordinate 30,562, forward strand.
ACAGGTGGAGTGGTATCAATAACCGTAACTTTTTGGGTGACAGTATCCGCTTTGTTTCCGGAATTATCTTCAGCAGTCCAAAAGATGAGGGTTTCACCCACTGGAAATTCTGAGTTGAAGGCTAAACCATCGTTTCGTGTTCCGGTGGCTGTGACTTCATCCCGGTTGTCGGCGACCGACGGGGCAATGATTTCTACCAAAGCGCCGCACTGGCCGGGATCATTGTTAACTGTCAGATTGCTTACAGCACTAATTACCGGAGCAAGTGTATCTGCCAAAACTGCAATACTGAAATACACCGTGTCGGATAAATCGGAGGGGTTGAGTCCATTGTCTGAGACTGTTAGTTCGACGTCGTAAGTCAGTCCGCTTTGTGCTGCAACCGGAGTAAAACTAAATTCTCCGGTAGATGAATCCAATGTCATTCCTGCATCCAAAGCCGCTTGGTTTATGGAATACGAAAGTAACTGAATCGGAGTATCGGGATCCGTTGCCGTGAAATTTAAGGTCAGCGTCGAGTCAAAATCGATAGACTGATCATCCACCAGATCAAGTGTTGGGCGTGAGTTGGTTTCAATAACGGAAATGGTGAATGTCGCGGAGTCAGCCAATGTATCCGGATTATTCCCATTGTCGGTTACAGTAACCGTTGCCGGATAATCTGTTCCTCCGTGTTCTTCCAGCGGAGTCCATGAAAATGCCCCCGAATTGGGATCAATGGCCATTCCCAGGGCCAGTGAGGCATTGTCCAACGTGTAGGTCAACTGCTGAACGGGAAAGTCGTCGTCGCTTGCCGTTACATTGAATGCCAGTTCTTCAGATTCAGGAATGGTTTTGTTTTCGATGGAATCCAACACCGGTGGAATATTGTCGGGAAGGGTTGTGACAAAGCCGTTTGCAGTTGTTGGGATAAGATAGCTAACAATCGTTCCTCCGTTAAATGCATTGTATTCATAAATCGAGAAATAATAGGTTCGGTTGGCGGTAAGGCCTGTTACAATAATGTTGTCGTCTTCGCCATCGTATACCACGTAATTGCCCGAGCCAATTGAATCGCCGGCGCCCAGGTAAGTGTTTTCGATGTAATTTACATTGTCAACGGGATCTGAATCAACCGAAGAGCCTTCGCGCATCACGATAATCCTTCTCTGACCGCTTCCAGGAATGAAATTGATCTGGAATGAATTTTTTGTAATCAGGGTGGCATCCAGTACCTGCGCATTTTCCTGCGGGGGGCCGAGTGTGGTGAATTTTCCGGTTAACGGCGGCCTTAAAAGCACAGGGCCAACATTTCCGTTGTATTCATAAGCTGCCAGATGGTAGGTTGTTCCACCTTCGAGGTCGAGCATGGTGAAATTATTGGCCGTTCCTTTGTAAACCACATAGTTCTGATCGCCCAAATGACCGCTTCTGCCAAAATACTGGTTCCACGAATAGCTGGTTGTATCTTTGGGCTCAATGCTAACCGGACTTCCTTTTTTGGCAACCACCATCCGGCGTTGCCCATCCCCGTTTGTCCACGATACATTGCCTGATTCGGGCGTAATTCCGCTAACTGCCAGGTTGGAAGCTTGAATGGTGGGAGGGCCGTAAGTCCAGCCATCTGTTGAATCATGAGCTGAAGTGAGGTAGTCGATGTTAGTTCCTGTGCCTCCGTATTCAAAAATCTTAAAGTAATACTGCGTATTGGGACCCAATCCTTTGGCATAGGCAAAATAGCTGGCGCCGTCGTAAATTACTTTTTGTCCCGGACTTATTTCGGGAGCTAGCCTGAAATCTTCGTTGGCCGCATAATCTACTCCATCTTGTGGCACCGCATCAACAGGCTGTCCTTCGCGGGCAATAATGATTCGGTTATCTCCAGCCCCTTTTGTCCACATTAATCCCAACTGATTGCCATCGGCGGTATTTATCCTGAAATCGGTGGCAGGCGCCGGAGGTTCAAAAGTTACGGTGAAGGAGCCGATCTCGGGATCAATCTGTTTGTAAACCGGGGCCTGTATTCCGTTGTACTCAAAAATGGCAAAGTGGTAGGTATTTCCGGGGTCGATGCTTGTGATTTCGGTATAAACGGTATCCAGATCATTGCCATCCGTTCCGGAATATGTATAACTGAATATGGTACTGTTGTCGCCGATTTTTGCCCCCCCACCGAAATAGGTGGAGGCATAATAGGTTTTCAAATTTTCCGGAATCCCGTCAACCGGTGCATTGGCCCGGGCCAGAATCAGCCTTCGTCCACCGCTACCTCGTGTCCAGTAGATCCGGAGTTTGTCGAGTGTGATAAGTTTAAAGTGCATGTTTCGGGCGGAAGCTTCCGGAGCGGCGGCTGTTGATCTTACCCCTTTAAGCGTTTCGCTTAGCAGATAATTACTGATATCTCCGCTTCCGTTGTACTCAATTACTTCAAAATAATACCTTGTGCCTATTTCAAGGCTATCGATATCAGCATAATAACCGGTGCCATCGTAAACAACTTTTTGGCCGGGAGCCAATTCCGGAGCTAAATTAAAGGCCCGGTTGGCAGTATACTGCACTCCATTGGCCGGAACAGCTGTAATGGCAGAATCTTTTCGTGCAATAATTATTCTTCTGTCGCCGTCACCGCTTGTCCACATCAGGCGCATGGAATTTCCTTCAATGGAGGAAAAGTTTAGGGTCCGGGATGGCTCGGTTGGTGGTGGAGGTAATTTTGTAGTAAAAGAAAAAGTATCAACGTTTGTAGTGTTGTACACCGGGTAATTGGTTCCGTTAAATTCAAATGCCGCTACATGGTAGGTTTTGTTTGGACTTAATGCGGCATAACATGTAGTGTCAGTTCCTTTATAAACCACATAATTTCCGTTTCCAACATGTCCGTATGAACCAAATGTACTGTTCCAGGAAGAAATCCGAACAAATTGTGTCGGGACATAATCAACGGGAGCCCCTTCTTTCATGACAATTATTCTTCCCATTCCGTTACCGGGAGTGTAGTTTAGTTGTGCCAGGTAGGCACTGACGGAAACGGTATCAATATTACTGACATTTACCGAAGGGACTGCTTGTGTGGACTCACTGTGTGTCGGGAATTCACTGGTTAAATAGCCGATCTTGTTGCCGGATCCGCTGTATTCAAAAACTGCGAAATGGTAAGTAGTTCCCGCTTTTAGGTTGCGTATATAGCAGTTGTTGTAGGCATTGTCGTACACCACTTTTTGCCCGGGAGCAATCGAATCTGCCAGATTGAAATCTGCTGATTCTGCGTAATCCGTATTGTTTTGCGGAAGTGCATCAACCGGAGCTCCTTCACGGGCAACAACAATACGTCGTGTGCCGTTTCCCGGCGTCCAGCTTAATTGTAACTGATTGCCTTCAATTAACCCGGAAGTTTGCAAGTTGGTGGAAGCAACGGTGGGGGTACTTAAAGTTGTAGTATTCGCACGTGCCGGATTTGTTGTTAGATACACGGGTCCGGAGCTGCCGTTGTATTCAAAGGCCGCGAAGTGATAAGTTGAATCAGGATAAAGATTTGTGACAGTGAAAGAACCGCTGGTTCCTTTATACACTACAAAATTTCCGTTTCCGATGATCGATGCTTCGTTTATGCCGCGGTAGTGCATTGCCGCGTTGGATCTGTAAGAAATCAGCTCAACGGGATTGGCATCGACCGGAGAACCTGCCTTGCACAATACAATTGTTGCATTACCGTCGCCGCGGGTCCAGTTCAGATCCATTGAGTTTCCGTTAATGTTCGAGATCTGGAACGATGTAGCCTGAACTTGCGGGGCGAAGAGGGTGCTAACCGTATCCGCCAGGTAGCTGGAAGTGAGGTACTCGGTGTTGTAACTGGTGCCGTTAAACTCATAAATGGCTAAATGATATTCGGTTTCAGCCACTAATCCGTTAATGGTAAATCCTGTTGAAGAGCCTGAATAGACCACAAATTCATCGCTTGCGATTTGCTGCCCGCTCCCGAAGGTGCTGTTGGCATTGTAAGTCAGGCCGTTTTGAGGGACTGCGGTAACCGGCGATCCCAATTTTATAATGGCCATTCGGTAAGCGCCGTTACCTTTTGTAAAGTTCACATACAACGAGTTCCCCTGAATATTACTGGGAACCAGATTGCTCGAAGGAGTAGTTGGCTCAGCGGCAAAGCCAATGCCGCACAGCAACATTAAAAATGTAAGCAAGTAAAATAATTTCATAACCCATCAATTTTTTGAACACCTTATCTTTTATCTGTCCAATGTTGAAGAAATGGAGCGGAGTGATTAAGATGGCGTTGTTGTTAGTCTTTTGATGCGTCAAATTAGGGCTCTCCCGTTTTTTATGAAAGTGCGTATGTGTGAATGGTAACTACCGGCTTGTCAGTGGTTGTTTTGGATGAGTTTGATAACTTGTTCCCGCCGGTTTCGGGCAATCGGGAGCACCTGATTGTTGCTCATTAGCACTTCTCCGCCATCGCGTTTAAAATATTTGGTGATAAAGCCGGGGTTAGCCAGGTAAGATTTGTGAATGCGGATAAAAACACTGTCGGGAAGCATTTCCTCAAAATGTTTAAGCGTTTTGCTGGCAATAATTTTTCTGTTTTCGGTGCAGTAAATCTCCGAATAATTTCCGTCCGATTTTATGTAAATGATGGAGTTATAGTTGATAAACTCGATTCCGTCAAAAACCGGAACGGCAATTTTGTCATTCCGGTTGGGGTCCTGTGTTTTTTGCCGGTTTCGGATGGCCAGGTGAACAACCTTTTCCAGTTCGTCGGGTAACACCGGTTTTAGCAGGTAAGCGATGGCTTTTGTGCCAACTGTTTGAATAGCGAATTCTTCGTGTGCCGTGGTAATAATAACATCCGCATTCAGGTCTTCCAGAAGCTCCAGGATGTCGATCCCCGAAAGGCCCGGCATTTCGATGTCGAGAAATACCAGGTCAGGTTTTTCGGCTCTTATTTTCTTTAGCCCTTCTACGGGATTGTTGCTGGTAAACAGAATTTCAACTTGTTCGTCGAAACGCTCGCGCAGGTCGTAAGAGAGGGTTTCGGTTGCATGCTTTTCGTCGTCAACAATACAGGTTCTGAGTTTCATAACGAAGGTTGTTTTTTTATTTTGGGTGATTTGCCTGAATGCTTTCTCACAGGTTGAAGTTCGACCAGCGGGAGTTTTAGCGTGACCTCTGTTCCCGCAGCCTGGTTGTTAGCGTATAAATCGTTGATAATAATGTTTTCTTCGCGGGTGTGCAGGCGTTCGATTAAATCGATTCTCTTTTTGGTAAGGTCCATTGCCATCGACTGATGTCCCTTGGGTTTTGAAGTATGATTTTGTGAAAACCGGCGGCCCACTCCGTTGTCTTTTACCCGGATGATAATTTTACTGTTTTCGGTGGCCACAAACAATTCCAGTTTTTTATCCCGGGTACTGGGGGCTAAACCATGCCGGATAGCATTTTCAATATAGGGTTGAATAATAAGCGGCGGAACCAGCACATTTGTGGTATCGATACCTGGAGCAATGTTGATTTCAAAACCAAAATCTTCCCTGAACCTGAGCTCTTCCAGTTGTACATATAACGCAAGGGTATCGGCTTCTTCGCGGAGTGTTATGTTCTCTTTAGCCGAATAGTAAAGTATCAGACGGATTAATTTCGAAAATTTGGTGATGTACTCCGAGGCTTTGTTTATTTCGTTGGAGATCACATAGGCGCGGATGGAATTCAGTGAGTTAAAAATAAAGTGGGGGTTCATCTGGGCTTTTAGGGCGCTTAGTTCGGTTTTGGCAATTTCACTCTCGATCGATTTTTTTTCCAATTCAATCTGGCGGGTTCGGTAGCCCATCCCGAGCGAAAAAATAAAAACCTCGATAGCGGCGCCGTACATCATAAATTGTATGTCTTTTAGTAAAAGAGCCGTTACTCCGCCAAGCAAAAAAGTGAAACTACCTGCGAGAAAAAACAGAACGATCCTTTTTTTATACTTCCGGAGAATGTATACATAGGCCCCCAGGCTAAACACAATCATGTAATACCTTTCCACATTCAAAATGGTTTCTTCCCAGCCCGTGAAAGGCGACACCGCGTATATCGACAGTTGCAGAATTACCACAAACACCAGCAGGTAGATGGAGACTTTTATGAATTGGTAGAGTTTCGGAAAATCATATTGGGCGTTCAGAAAGGCAATGGAAAACACCAAGTAGCAGATATTGACGATCACTTGTATTACAGTATTGTACAAGGGGTGAATAAAGGGGGCACTGCTCATTAAAAATTCCAGGATGATACTTGTTCTGGTTCCGAGGTAGAGCAGCAGCGAAAGGAGGTAAGCCGAGTAAATGATAAAAAGCCTGTCGCGGTACAGGAAGAATATCCCCAGAAAATAGACGATCATCAGGGAAATCCCACCGATAAACAGGAAATAGGGAAGGTTTCTTTTAAACGAAGAAACAGTAATAAAATGATGGTAAAAAGCCAGTGTTTCCTGGTTGACCAAGGATGGTTTGTTGAGAAAATACCTGTTTTTGTAATCTTTTACTCGGGCAATAAAATACTTGCCCCTTATCAATTGATCTTTTTGGATTGGGATATTGGTCAGGTCATCAACAGCCGGGTCGTTTTCTTTGTTGCGCAGCCCGGCCTGGCACGAAAGAATGGCGGAGGTATCCTGGTAGAACATTTCAATCTTGTCCCAATAATCAAAGCTGATGTACCATTGCGTATCAGGTGTTAGTTTGGCACTGTCGAGCGTCATAAGTATCCAGTATGTTTCGGCAGATTTCATAAGGTACTTCTCAGGAAAGGACTGAAATTTCTCGATCAAACCGGAAGAAAGCAATGCAGGGATATCAAAGTGCTCATCGTTGCTGATAAACAGGCGGGTCTCCATTATTTCGTTTCCATCGGCAAACACAACGGGTGGTTGAGGCTTTGCAATATAAGGAACTAGCAACAATAGATATAGCAAGGCAAAGTATCGTAGCTGCATAATAGGTTGTAGTCAGGTTTACTATTTACATAATTTACTGAATGTAAGAGTATAACAACTGTGAGGGAGGGATTGTTGAAAATTAGCATGTTTCCTCTTGATGGTAGGCCGCAAAAGTGTTTGATATTTTCTTCATTATCTGCCTTATTTTTTAACATATGGTAAATAATGACCGGTTTTTAATACTTATTTTCGGTATGTGCATTAAATCTTTAAACCCGTGGCGCTTATTGTTGATATTCAGGAGTTAGAATCAATTTGTTTTAATGTGTGATCTCCCTTTTTTCCTTTCATGCAGGGGAGAGGTATTTTTGTGAATTTTACCCATCCAATGTTTTTTGAGTGGGGACAAATCCGAAAAAGGAGATCCGAATAAAAAAGAACTGATCCGATTAGAGTTTTGGCAGGAGAGGAAAAGAGACTTTTCTGATTGTTGGGTCGGTAAGAGGTAGGTGGTTTATTCAGAGCCTTTAACATGTTTGTGACTCTTTGTCTTTGCGTATGATTTTCTTACTCCCGATCAACAGCCATCAATACAGAGGAGTAATGTCGTTTAATCGTAAGCTGCTATAAGCGTAGAAGATAAGGTTGGGGAAGGTGTATAGTTAGCTAAATAGAAATTGACACTTATTAGTAAACCAAATTCAATAATAAAAACAAAATGATGATTATGAGGAAAATTTACTTGTTGCTTATGTTAATGCCAGGTGCTTGGGATGAATTTCCTGTCGAAAGATTTCCGAATGATACTGTTTTGGGCAACTATGGATTAAACTGAAATAAAAAACATTATAATATCAATTAACAAACCAAAGAATGAAAAAAAAATCCTTACTCCTATTGATCATATTCATTATAGGTTTTTCTGACATATTTAGTCAAACAGCGCAAATTCTTGATATTGGGATCGTTAATCATCCTGTCACTCCGGATATGGCAGAGGTCTTAGATCAAAAAAATCTCAAATCAGCAAGTGTAAGTTCCTGTGAAAATGAAAAAGGATATTCTGATTTCCCATTCACAATAGACGGTTTAACCGTTACTGGTTCAGGAACGGGAACATACACAAGGTACTATGGCTCTTATACAGATTGTGGTGTTTCCACTAAAGCAAATAGTGTATACATCGGTAGTAGTGGACCTGCCACTTTCACAAATACATTCTCAACTCCTGTGAATGATATGGTTTACAATATTACAGCTGCAGACAACGGAGAAATAGTTACAATAACAGTAGATAATGGAACTCCTGAGATAATAATTGATGAATGTTCTTGTCCTGAGAACATACAGATATCTGGAAATGTAATAACCTTGGGAATCCCTTCAGCTGTTGTTGGTGTTAGAATTATTGTACGTTCAACTTCGGACTATAGCTCGATCTCATTTTCACACAATGGGGGAAATGCAGGACTTTTAATGACCATGTGTTTTGATGCCGTAATTGAATCCATTCAATCTGATGTAAGTACAAGTAGCGTATCGTCAATTACTAATAGCTCAGCAGTATGCGGAGGAAATATTATTTCAGATGGAGGTTCATACATCACGGCAAAAGGTGTTTGCTGGAGCACTTCTACCAACCCAAGCATATTAGATAGTAAAACCGAGGATGGTAGCGGAATAGAAACATTCGTAAGCACAATCACCGGATTATCAAGAAACACTACTTATTATGTAAAAGCCTATGCAACAAATTCGGTTGGTACAGGGTATGGTGATGAAGTAAGTTTTACTACTTTATTGAATTACTCCGGAGGTTCCGGAACGATAGCAAATCCATATCAAATAGCAAGGTTAGAGGATTTAAAATACTTATCAGAACATCCGGAGGACTGGGATGCATATTTTATTCAAGTGGCTGATATTGATGCATCAGCCACTTCTTCGTGGAACGGAGGTAAAGGATTTGATCCAATCGGATGGATTGTTTCTTTTCCTTCGAATAATGATCCCTTTACCGGTTTCTATGATGGCAACGAGAAAACGATCAACAACCTCTATATTAACAGACCCGGTGAAGGCAGCGTTGGTCTGTTTGGCTACATAAATGGCGCTACTGTTCGAAATCTTGGAATGAATAATGCCAATATTACCGGGAGTGGTAATACAGGAACGTTGTTTGGTACAGTCTATACTGGGAGCCATGTAGAAGGCTGTTGGGTAACGGGAACGGTTAAAGGAAATAATACAGCAGGAGGATTTGCCGGGAATAATTATAAAGGTACGATCTTGGATTGTTATGCGAGGGTGAATGTTATCAACGATTTCGGTACTTCTTATGTGGGGGGATTTATCGCATTTCTGAATGGAACACTAACCAATGTTTATGCTGCCGGTCAGGTAAGTGGGGCTAATGCCAATGGGCTTGTTGGAAATTTTGCCGGAGGACCAATTACTTCTTCATACTGGGATACGCAAGCGTCAGGAGTATCAATCAGTACTGCGGGAACAGGAAGAACGACTGAGGAAATGCAAATACAGGACACCTATTCCGGATGGAATTTCAGCAGTACATGGAGTATTGATCCCCTGAAAAACGATGGTTATCCTTACCTTTCCTGGCAATCGTTCGTAATGTTAACTACGTCTTCGGTTACCGCTATTGAAAGTAACAGTGCAACTGGAGGAGGCGAAATTACCGATGATGATGGCAATACTTTTTCTGCAATCGGTTTATGTTGGAACACTTCAGGAATGCCGACTATTCTGGATAATAAAACAACCAATGGCTCAGTTTCAGCTCCGTTTAGTGGTTCAATAACCGGACTGGAAGCGAAAAAGAAGTATTTTGTAAGAGCTTATGCAACTACGAGCGGGGGTGTTACCTATTACGGGAATGAAGAAAGTTTTACGACTGCTAATGGCGTGCCTGTTGCCAATGATTTTACAGCGTCTCCTGGCCCTTACCAGAATGTCGTTTATTCCTTCTATACTTCAGATTTTGGTTATGCTGACGGCGAAAGTGATCCTTTAAATCACATTCGAATAGTGGCAATCCCTTCGAGTGGAAGATTATATGTTGATGGTGCTGTTACAGAGAATGATGCCTTTGATGTAGGTGAAGAACTGGCAAATGGGGCAATGATTAGCAAGGCTGATTTAGACGCGGGAAACCTTCAGTATTATACTACAGTAGCCACCAATACTTCGTTTAAATTTGCCGTAAACGATGGTATTGACTACAGTGCGTCAACTTATGACGCAACTTTAAATACAATACCAGCTGTAAAAGTTTCAATAACCACACAAACAAACGTTTCATGTAATGGCGAAAATGACGGTTCTTTAACAGCAACAGTTACCCCGGGAGCTCCAAATTACAGTTATGTTTGGTCAAATGGTTCGAGTACCTTCAACAGTTCTGCCACAACAAATACCATATCTTCGTTGAATGCAGGAGCATATTCTGTTATCGTAACTGACCTGGGTGGCAACAAAGATACCGCGTCAGCAATTATTACTCAGCCAGCAAAACTGGTTGCTTCTGTTGTAGCCGATTCAATGGCTTCCTGTTACGGAGAATCCGACGGTGGCATGACAGCTTCTGTTATTGGTGGCACATCTCCTTATAGTTATTTATGGTCGAATGGCGCAAAAACGACTTCAGTCTCCGGGGTGGCAGCCGGTACTTACAACGTTACGGTCACCGATTTCCAGGGATGTGAAAGCACTGCCAGTATTGAGATTGTTGTGATCGATACCTTTGCTCCTGTAGCAGGTTGTAAGGATATTAATGTTTTTCTTGATACCGATGGCAGTGTTGCTCTAAATTCGTTGGCAATTGAAAATGGCTCAACTGACAACTGTGGAATTTTCTCTCATACTCTGGATATAAACAGCTTTAATTGCGGTGATATTGGAGAAAATATCGTAACTATGACTGTAAGTGATTTTCACTCCAATTCTGCCAGTTGCCAGTCAGTTGTAACTGTTTTAGATACCATTTCTCCTGCCGTACAAACAAAAGATATTACCGTTTATCTCGACGAATCAGGCTTTGCCTCCATCGATTCTTCTGATGTTGATGCTGGTTCTACCGATAATTGTGGCATTAAAACCATTTCTATTTCTCAGAATACTTTTGATTGCAGCGATATTGATGCTACTTCGGTTCCCACATCGGTTGGGTTAAAAAGTTCAATGCTCGATGCCGGATCGAATGGTGTACTTGTCCAGTTAACAGTGGAAGATAACAATAACAATGTTGGTAGTGAATGGTTTGTTGTTACAGTTCTGGATACAATCTCACCTGTGACCGAACACGATAACATAACTGTGGAAGCAGATGCCGATAGATGTGGCACGAATGTTTATTATGATGTCATACGGTTTTCGGCAGATTTTGCTCAACGTGAAGTATCTACAAGTTGTGAAGACTGGGAGGCTTTTAGAGCTGATTTGTCGTCTTCTTATACTTATAAGAGTGTAACGATTAAGGGATCAATGGATTCCATCGGAGTTTCAATTACCGATCCCGATAAAGTAGCGCAAATCGCCGATGCTCTCAGAACAGGTTCATACATATCTGTCGATTTTGAAGGCAGACAGTGGAGAGTCGGTTTATGTGGTAACGGAATAGAGCTTAGCGCGGCAGGAAGTACATGTATGTGTGAAGATGATGAGTACATAATTCGTCCCTGTATTGGAAATTCCAATTGGGGAGGTGCGGGGACCGCTACCTGCAACGGACCATCTCAAACAATTATTGTCGAATTTGAGATTGCTCAAGGTTTTTCTGATCAGGATAACTGTGATGTTGAAGTAAATTACATTCCTGAAAGCGGATCTTTTTTACCGGTAGGTGAGACAACTGTTGTTAAAACCGTAACAGATAAATCAGGAAATTCATCAACTACTGAATTTACTGTATTGGTTGAGGATAAAACGCTACCAATCGTTCTTGCTCGCGATACTACGCTGTATCTTGATGCAAATGGTATTGCAAGCCTGATGGCATCCTCTGTTGGTAAAGGTTCGTTTGACGAATGTGGAATTGATACCATGTACCTTAGTAAAAACAGCTTTGATTGTGGTGACCTGGGAACACAAAATGTAACCTTAACCGTTGTTGATATTGACGGAAATCAGGCATTAAGCTTAGCCCAGGTTACAGTTCTTGACACCATTTCTCCTGTAGTAGCATGCCAGCCAATAACGGTTTACCTCGATGAGACAGGATTTGCCTCCATTGCCGAAGATTCGGTAGACAATGGTTCTGCTGATGCCTGTGTCTTTACATTTGACACCGATACGACCGCATTTGGTTGTTCAGATGTTTTTGAAACCAATATAGTAACGCTGACGGTAACAGATGCAAGTGGGAATTGGTCCAGTTGTACGTCTGCAGTTACCGTTCTTGATACCATTTCTCCAATAGCTATTTGCCAACCAATAACGGTTTACCTGGATGCCGCAGGATTTGCGTCCATTGCCGAAGATTCGGTAGACAATGGTTCGGCAGATGCTTGTGCATATACGTTTGACACCGATATCACCGAATTCGGTTGCTCGGATGTTTTGGAAACCAACATCGTAACGATGAAGGTAACTGATGCAAGTGGAAACTGGTCCAGTTGTACCTCCGAAGTTACAGTTCTGGATACCATTCAACCAACCGTTATTTGCAGAGATACTACATTACATGTAGGAGAAACAGGAATTGCCATTATCGATTTTTCATCTCTAGATAATGGATCGAGCGACGCATGCGGAATAGCAAGTATGAGTTTAAGTAAGACTGAGTTTACTGGCGAAGATGTGGGTGCCAACCTTGTTGAATTAAGTGCAACGGATGTCTACGGGAATGTGTCTTCGTGTGTTTCTACCGTAACGGTGATGGATACCATTGCGCCGGTAGTGTCGTGTAAAGACATTGGTCTTAATTTAGGCGAAAATGGGAGTTCTCGTCTTTACGCTTTGTATATTTTGGATAGCGCATTCGATGCCGGAGGGATTGTTTCTCACGACCTGAGCAAATCTAAATTTAATTGCAGCAATGTTGGCAATAATATCGTAGAACTAACAGTAACCGATGTGGGTGGAAATACTGCCACGTGTAGCGCAAATGTGGAAGTATATGACAATTTCGCACCGGTAGTTTTTTGTAACGACCTGGAGGTATACTTAGATGAAAATGGAATTGCAGAAGTGGAAGTTCCGATGCTGGAAGAAAGTTCTGATGATGCTTGCGGAATCGCACAGAAAGAAATCTCACAAAGTATTTTTACCGATGCCAACCTTGGCGACAATACCGTGAACTTGTATGTTATTGATGTGAATGGAAACGTTGGGACCTGCGAATCGAAAGTGACGGTTAACGATACGATTGCACCGGTAGTTGCCTGTAATCCAATCAGCATTTGGTTGTCTGCGGGAAAAACATATCAACTTACAGTGGATGATATAACAGCTCTGGCAGCAGGAAGCTTTGATAATGCTACCACTTTTGAAAACTTGATCGTTGATGTTGTGCCGGGTATTTTCGAATGCAAAAACATCGGTGATTCAATACCTGTAACAGTCAGTGTTACCGATAAAGCCGGTAACCAAAGCAGCTGCGAAACAAAAGTGTTTGTTTCCTATTCTGCCGACAAAAATCTGGAAGATATTCACGTTGAATTACCTGCCGGAGTTTGTGAAACCACAGTGGATTATCCTGCAATATTTACAGGCGAGTCATGTGCAACACTCACACTGCTTGACGGATTGGGTGCCGGTGGTGTATTCCCGGTCGGAACAACGGTAGAAACCTGGGAAGTTGCATTGGAAGGTGCAAAAGATACCGTTTCATTCTCGGTAACGGTAAACAGCGCAAATGCGGTGCCGACCCTCGATCCTGTGGCCGGTGTTACCGCGTCCGAAGACCAGCAAGTGGTGATCAGCCTGACCGGCATTTCCGACGGCGGCGATTGCATCGCGCAGGAACTAAGCATTAGTGCTGCCACTGACAATACGGATCTTATCGAAAACATGGCGGTGGCTTATACTTCAAACGAATCAACCGCTGAGTTGGAGCTATCTCTGGCAACAAACAAAACCGGGGAGGCGCAGGTGGTTGTTCGGGTAACCGATGAGGAAGGAGCCTTTGTGACAGATACGTTTATGGTGTTTGTTCAAGCGGGGAACCATGCTCCGGTATTGATTATCCCGGTTGCTGACCAGGAAGTGGAAGAAGGCGCTGTATTGAACCTGGCGCTGAGTAAAGTGCCCGGCGAAATGTTCACCGACCCGGACGGAGACGAACTGGTATGGTCGTTTACGGTAGAAAATGATACTGTTCCGGCCTGGATGAAAGTAACGGAAACGGCCGGCGAATTTGTTTTTGATTTTACGCCGCAGACGGCCGACACGGGTTGTTACAACATTATTGTTGCAGTTGAGGACCCGGCAGGTGCCACCGCCACAGATACTTTTGAACTGTGTGTTTTGAGAACGATAACCGGAATTGGCGACATAAACGAAGGGTTGTTTGCCATCACGATGTATCCGAATCCAACCACCGGAAAGGTGTATGTCGGGAATGAGTCGCAAAGCAATGAAAACATTGCAATTATCGTTTTCAGTGCGTCGGGCAGCGAAGTTCTTCGCAAAGAGTTCCGTGCCAGCGATCGTATTCAATTTGACCTGTCTGACCAGGTTGCAGGCTTCTATCTTGTAAGCATTAAACAGGGAGAGCAGCAGGTTGTTAAAAAGCTGATATTCGACCGAAAATAACGGGTTAAGCCACTACGGAAAAGCCGTCTCAGTTCTGTCTGGGACGGCTTTTTTGTGGTAATACTTTTCTGTACACAAATTCGCAGATCCGTTAAGGTTGCAGGAGAAGCAATATCAGATGTTTCAGGAAGTGAAGGGAAATTAAAATCTTCCCGTCAATTGAGGATCGTTTTGCACCGGGCTGAAATGTACGGGCTTTTCAGTCCACTTCCATTTATCAGTTCATGACACCCAAACTTCATCATGAACTTTCGAAAAGACACATAAGAAGTGCAAAAGCGGCAGAGTACTCACCATTCGTTTTTGTGTTCTGTTTGGCAAAGCCGGATGTCCTTTCCGTGAAACTTTACTTTTGGGGCAGCCTTGTTTTTGAAAAAAGTGATAGCCTCACGGGGAATGAGGCTATCAGGGCATTAGGGGTGAGGACGCCAAACGTAGGTGTTGTAATTGGCTCATAGACAGGCTCGCTGCAGCCGTGTAATTCGCCGGAAAATATTTTTGCTGGCTTCCTGCAGCGCTGCGGCAAGCAAAAAAATATTGTGGATTGCCCGCCGCAGCTTTGCAACAAGCAAGAAATTTTTGTGGCTTCGTTCCTGCAACTTTGCAGCATGCCCGAAATTTTTGTGGCTCGCTTGCCGCAGCGCTGCAACACGCAAAAAAATGTTGTAGTTTGCTTGTCGCAGCAGTGCAACAGGCAAGAAATTTTTGTGATTCCCTTCCTGCAGCCGTGCGGCAAGCAATCCGGAAGCCGGGAAAGCTTGCTGCACGGTTGTTTCGGGCAAACATAGGTTGGTGTTTGTTTGGTTTCATGGAAGTATATCGTGATGACTTCTTTGCTTTCATACAAAAGGAAAATAAAAACTCAAACGGTTACTGGTTTGCCCGCAATTTTTTACTGGTTCATTTCAAGTATCAGGGCTTTAAGCTGTTCGATCTCCTGCTTTAAGCGATTGATTTCGGCCTGGTGCTGTTCCTTTATTTCAGTGATTTCGGCCTGCTGTTCCTGGATGGCTTTGGTTAATACCGGTACAATGCCGCTGTAATTAACCGACTTAAGCGCATCTTCGGTATTCGCAGTTCGTACCACTTCCGGCAAAATCTCTTCCACTTCCTGGGCAATAAATCCGATTTCGGTAGTTCCGTAGTCGGTACTGGTCAGCGAAGGCTTTTTACGATAAGTTACCGGGCGCAGCGCCTTAACCAGTTCCAGTGCTGCCGTAAAATCGGCGATGTCGGTTTTCAGACGTTTGTCTGAATTGGTTGTCAGGTTTCCGGCAATGGTCATTTCACCATTTTTTAGAAGTGTAAGGGCATTGCTCGGAGTTGTACTATTTCCATTTCCGATCACAAATAAACGGTCGGTTGCTATCGGCGAACTTGCACTTCCTGTACCTACCGTAGCATAAAATCCTAAAACGGTTTCGCCATACGATTGTGCTGTATTTTTGCGGCCAGTAACAAAACTATACGAACCACTGGCGGTATTGGTGTCTCCACCGCCAACTGCAGAATAAGTGTTGCTGGCGGTATTTTTATTTCCACCAGCGATTGTAGCTCCATTTCCACTGGCGGTATTGGCATTTCCGCCACCTACTGTAGTCATCCAGTTACTGGCTGCATTTCCGTACCCACCTCCAATCGTGGAAACATATTCACTCGCCTTGTTGATATAGCCGCCACCAACCGTTGCACTGGGACCAGTTGCCTGATTTTGCTGTCCTCCGCTAACCGTTGAATTTTCGGCACTTGCCAGGTTCGCGTAACCTCCACTGATGGAGGAATACAGTCCACTTGCTGTATTTCGGATTCCTCCGCCAATTGAAGAATAATCTGCACTGGCAACTTCCGTAGCAAAAGTTCTTTCTTGCTGCAAATCGACAGCTTTTGCTCCGCGTTTGTTTCCACCGTATCGGTTACCATCCGGCTGGATGGCAATAATGGCACCTGTTCCTTTGGGTTGCAAAACGATATCCACATTTGTTTGTACACTCTTTGGCGTTAATTTTACGCCATATTTTGAATCGAAAGTAAACGTACTTTCTGTCCAATTGGTAAGACCTCCTATTGTTGTCCAGCTTGTGCCTCCTGAACCATTTGCAGCCAGAACTTTGCCTGCATCACTAGTTATTTGTGCCGGTAATTCAATTTCGTTGGTAGAACTGATATCACCGTCTTCGGAGGCCAGCTGAAAGCCACTAACATCGGGAATAGCTGTGCGTATCTGGGATGCTGTGTCTTTAATGGCTTGCGTGTTGATGGCAATGCCGCTGATATTCTGGTCTCCGGTATTTTTCCCCGACAAGTTTGCCAAGTTGCTGATATCCGTTGCGTTAATGTGAGCAGCCTGACTACTGCTGAAACCAGGATCGGTTTCGCTGCTCAGAAAGCCACTAACATCGGGAATAGCTGCGCGTATCTGGGATGCTGTGTCTTTAATGGCCTGTAAATTAGTTAGAGTGGCTGCAATTCTTGCAGCTTCTTCGGTATCTACATCCGCAGTGCGGTCTGCAATTTCCTGTTCGATTGAGTTCTTCAGTAAAGTACTATCGGCCTTTGCTTTTATCTGGAGGGCGTTATCTGCTGCAATCCGGCTGGCTGCTTCTGCATCAATTGCATCCCGAAAATAGGTGCTGTCGCTTTTTGTTTTTGCTTGCAGTGCTGCATCGGCGGCAATTCTGGCTGCTTCTTCTGTATCTACATCTGCTGTACGGTCGGCAATTTCCTGGTCGATTCGGTTCTTCAGTAAAGTACTATCTGCCTTTGCTTTTATCTGGAGGGCGTTATCTGCTGCAATCCGGCTGGTTGCTTCTGCATCAATTGCATCCTGAAAATAGGTGCTGTCGCTTTTTGTTTTTGCTTGCAGTGCTGCATCGGCTGCGATTCTGGCGGCTTCTTCTGTATCTACATCCGCAGTGCGGTCGGTAATTTCCTGTTCGATTAAGTTCTTCAGCAAAGTACTATCGGCCTTTGCTTTTGTTTGAAGTACGTTTTCTGCTGAAAGGCGGCTTGCCGCTTCTGCTTCAATTGTAGTCTGAAAATAGGTGCTGTCGCTTTTTGTTTTTGCTGCCAGTGCTGCAACGGCGGCAATTCTGGCTGCTTCTTCTGTATCTACATCCGCAGTGCGGTCGGTAATTTCCTGTTCGATTAAGTTCTTCAGCAAAGTACTATCGGCCTTTGCTTTTGTTTGAAGTACGTTTTCTGCTGAAAGGCGGCTTGCCGCTTCTGCTTCAATTGTAGTCTGAAAATAGGTGCTGTCGCTTTTTGTTTTTGCTTGCAGTGCTGCATCGGCGGCAATTCTGGCAGCTTCTTCTGTATCTACATCCGCAGTGCGTTCTGCAATTTCCTGTTCGATTCGGTTTCTGAGTAAAGTACTATCGGCCTTTGCTTTTGACTGAAGTGCGTTTTCTGCTGAAAGGCGGCTGGTTACTTCAGCATCGATGGCATTTTGAAAATAGGTACTGTCGCTTTTTGCTTTTGCTGCCATTGCTGCATCGGCGGCAATTCTGGCCGCTTCTTCTGTATCTACATCCGCAGTGCGGTCGGTAATTTCCTGGTCGATTCGGTTCTTCAGTAAAGTACTATCGGCCTTTGCTTTTGTTTGAAGTGCGTTTTCTGCTGAAAGGCGGCTTGCCGCTTCTGTTTCAATTGTAGTCTGAAAATAGGTGCTGTCGCTTTTGTTTTTTGCTTGCAGTGCTGCATCGGCGGCAATTCTGGCAGCTTCTTCGGTATCTACATCCGCAGTGCGGTCTGCAATTTCCTGTTCGATTAAGTTCTTCAGCAAAGTACTATCGGCCTTTGCTTTTGACTGAAGTACGTTTTCTGCTGAAAGGCGGCTGGTTATTTCAGCATCGATGGTATTCTGAAAATAGGTGCTGTCGCTTTTGTTTTTTGCTTGCAGTGCTGCATCGGCGGCAATTCTGGCAGCTTCTTCGGTATCTACATCCGCAGTGCGGTCTGCAATTTCCTGTTCGATTAAGTTCTTCAGCAAAGTACTATCGGCCTTTGCTTTTGACTGAAGTGCGTTTTCCGCTGAAAGGCGGCTGGCAGTTTCCGTATCAATTATATTCTGAAAATAGGTGCTGTCGCTTTTTGTTTTTGCTTCCAGTACTGCATCGGCTGCGATTCTTGCAGCTTCTTCTGTATCTACATCCGCAGTGCGGTCGGTAATTTCCTTTTCTATCAGGTCTTTGAGTAAAGTACTGTCTGCTTTTGCTTTTGTTAGGAGTGCATTGTCTGCTGAAATCCGGTTGGCAACTTCTGCATCGATTGCAGTTTGAACTTGTGTACTATCACTTTTTGCTTTTGCTGCCATTGCCGCATCGGCGGCAATTCTTGCAGCTTCTTCGGTATCTACATCCGCAATACGGTCGGTAATTTCCTGGTCGATTAAGTTCTTCAGCAAAGTGCTATCGGCCTTTGCTTTTGTCTGGAGGGCATTGTCTGCTGAAAGGCGGCTGGTTACTTCAGCATCGATGGCATTCTGAAAATAGGTACTGTCGCTTTGGTTTTTTGCTGCCAGTGCTGCATCGGCGGCAATTCTGGCTGCTTCTTCTGTATCTACATCCGCAGTGCGGTCTGCAATTTCCTGTTCGATTAAGTTCTTTAGTAAAGTACTGTCTGCTTTGGCTTTTGACTGAAGTGCGTTTTCTGCTGAAAGGCGGCTTGCCGCTTCTGCTTCAATTGTAGTCTGAAAATAGGTGCTGTCGCTTTGGTTTTTTGCTGCCAGTGCTGCATCGGCGGCAATTCTTGCAGCTTCTTCTGTATCTACATCCGCAGTGCGGTCTGCAATTTCCTGTTCGATTCGGTTCTTCAGTAAAGTACTATCGGCCTTTGCTTTTATCTGGAGGGCATTGTCTGCTGAAAGGCGACTGGCAGTTTCCGTATCAATTATATTCTGAAAATAGGTGCTGTCGCTTTGGTTTTTTGCTGCCATTGCTGCATCGGCTGCGATTCTGGCAGCTTCTTCTGTATCTACATCCGCAATACGGTCGGTGATTTCCTGTTCGATTCGGTTTCTGAGAAAAGTACTATCTGCCTTTGCTTTTGACTGAAGTGCGTTTTCTGCTGAAAGGCGGCTGGTTACTTCAGCATCGATGGCATTCTGAAAATAGGTACTGTCGCTTTGGTTTTTTGCTGCCAGTGCTGCATCGGCTGCGATTCTTGCAGCTTCTTCTGTATCTACATCGGCAATTCGGTTGTTAGCTTCCTGCTCTATCAGGGTTTTGAAGTAAGTGCTATCGGCGCTTGCTTTCAACCGGAGAATATTTATTAATGCAGTGTGTGCTTCAATGGCATTGGCCTGAGCCGAAGTGATGGTCTTGGGTTTATTCTTTAAATCGTAATAGTAGCCGCTAAAGTCGTCGCTTGCGTCGGTATCAAGATTGGCCGGAACATCGGTGAGATGGATAAAACTGATACCCGTCCAGAAAGGTTGTGTTCCGTCGCTGCTTAGAAACTTCCCTGCGTTGCCGCTTTGTGCCGGTAGTTCGATTTCGTTGAAGGGGTCGGCGTCGGCATCGTCGGCGCCGCCTTCTACAACGCGCTGTGCCAACTGGGCAAAAGGCACACTCAGTAAGGGACTGGTTCCTAAAAATTCGCCGTTCACCGTTAGCGACAAATGATAGGGGCCATTCATCCAGCGAATAGCCTGAAAAGTTTCCGGGTCTTTTGAGCCAATTTCGAGGTTTATCAATCCAAACGTATTGGTTTGCAAATTCCAGTCTTCAGTATAAATGGGGGAGCTGTTTTCACCTTCCAGAACAGAGACGGTGATGGTTACTTCCTGGTTGGAGAGAACACTGCCTGAGGCATCGCGAATGACTGCCTGGTAGTTAAATGTTCCCGGGGTTTGCGCAACAGCACTTAAGGTAAGAAAAAGTGCAATAATGAGGCTTGTGAAATTTTTCATGAGTATCTGCTTGTTTTGATCTTGTGACAATTTTAACGCGTTGTGTGATTTTGTCCGTTCGTCCGACCTTTGGAGCTCTTCCTGTTGTCTGCTTTCGGACCGGGATTGGCTTCCCCGCCTATTTCTTTATGATTTTAAAGGTTTTTAAAGCAGTAGCTTCCTTGCTCACTCTCAGGATGTAAACCCCCGGAGCCAGGTTCTGAAAAGAGATTCTGGTGTTTAGGGCATCCAGCTTTTTGCGGATAATCAGCCTCCCAAAACTGTTGTAAAGTTCATACGATGTTTCAGTCGGCAATATTTCGCTTATAGCCAAGTTCAAGTTGTCGTTCACAGGGTTGGGATAGGCTTCAATCTTAATTGTCAGTTTCTCCAATTCGTCGATGGCAGTTACCAGTAAATTTGTTTGATGAAATCCCTGTGTTATTTTCAAGTCCGGTTTTTCAAGTGTGGTGATGATTGTTTCACCCAAAGTGTAGGAAACCGTAACATTTTGTCCCTGCAGATAAGCTCCGGAGGAGGCTGTTACGGATTGAATCTGGGCGGATGAATAAGTTGCAAAAATGGAAATGCATAACGCGAGAAGCAGGCATTTTGCTGCCAGTAAATTGTTCTTCATTGATGTTGGTTTTGTTATCCGGAATGTCCCCCTTTAGGGCGGGAAACTTACTACTCCTGTAATGGGCTTAAAAGTAAATCCACGTTAAAACAGGTGCAATAAACAAGGTGTCTCAATAAGCACAATCTTGTCTCAATAAGTGCAAAAAGGGTGGTTTGTCAGTGTTGGAGGCTTTATAATGAGCAGGAATTGTTCGTTGGGAAAATAACCGCACAACATGCTGTTTGTATCAAAAAAATAGGCAATCGCACTTTTTATTTGATGGATAAACGAGGCATTTTGATATTTTCGCGCTCTAAATAAACCTGACATCAATGAACTTGTCTGTGCTCATCCTTTTCATCGTCTTTATTATCTTTTTTGCCTTTGCTCTTATTCTTTTTTATGTGGCTCAGTCGATGAATAAAAAAGGACTTTCCTATTTGTACATTGCATTTTTTCTGAAAGCCATTCACGTTCTTCCGCCGGTGCTGGCCAGCTTCGATCTGAACATAAATTACTCGGTTTACATTAACACGGCCATCAAAGTAAGTTTATTGCCACTTTATTACCTCTACCTGGTAAAACTTGGGCAGCAAAACAAAAGTATCCGTCTCATCGAGTTGTGGCATTTTGCGCCGATGGCAATTGAGTTAATTCTCGGCCTGGCCATTGCTCCGAATCATGCACATGAAGTAATTGGCAGGATTAATTTCAACGACAATAGTTACATGAAATTAAGCATCGAGAACAACTTTTACTTTAACGTACTTTCGATTAGCGGAAAGTCGTTTGCGTTGGTACAGTGTGTTGTCTACTCGTACCTGATTTATTACAATTTATACCGGAAATATCGCTTTAAACTGAAGCAGCAAATCACCAACATCGGTTCGAATAACCTGCACTGGATAAAAGTTGCTGCGTTTTTGTTCATGGCCGAATGCCTGCTGGTTGGGCTCCACTTGTTTGGAATTTATGTAAATCAGTACTTGTATGCCCTCACCTACATGTATTTGTTGTTTTTCGGGTTTTACTTTTTTATTCATTCCATTTTGCAGCCCGATCTTTCGTTTATTGATGACGAAATTGACGCGAAAAATACACCGAAACCATCGAAAGAGCCGGATTACCCGCATAGAAACCGAGAAGCGCTGGAGAAGTTTATTCATCAGTTTGTGCAGGAGAAACTTTACCTGCAACCTGAATTAACCCTGGCTGGTGTGGCTGAGGCTTTTAATATTCCCCGTTATAAAATCACGGAGATGATTAAGATGTCGGAGTATACAAACTTTTATGATTTGGTAAATCAGCACCGTGTTGAACACAGTATTCGTTTGCTGGAGACACTGCCAGCCAATCATTCGCTGGACTCAGTCGGAATAGCATCCGGCTTTAAATCGCGGTCTTCGTTCTACCGGGTATTTAAAAACCAGGTAGGGAAAACGCCGAGTTCTTATATTTCTGTTCCTAACAGTCATTTGAAGAATTGAGAAATACTGAACAGTGGTTGAAGAAGTGTATCGTTACCAGATTCCCGGAAGTACATTCTAAATTAAATGATGATTGCAATCGTTGTCCGATATTCACACTAAACAACAACGGATATCATTTCTCTGAAGTCATCAGCTCTTTTAGTCTCGTGATCTGTTCCTGGTTGGCAAGCACAAAAAGCTGGTCGTTTCGCGACAGGATCATGTTGGGATCGGGATTGAAAACATAACGTGCCCCGCTGATTTTGATCCCGACAATATTGGCCCCCGTTTTTTCCCGTACTTTTAATTCGCCGATCGATTTCCCGACAAACTGTTGCGCCAGGTTTCGGCACGATATTTCTTCCAAAGCCACATCCCGGGTTCTTTGAAGCAGGATGTATTCGATAAATTCCACCACATCGGGTTGGTGAACCAGTTTTGCCATGCGCTGTCCGCCAATACGCTCGGGCATAATAACGTTGGTGGCACCGGCACGTTTCAGTTTCATCTGGCTTTCAATTTCCGAAGCACGGCTAATCACCGTTAATCCCGGGTTCATGCTTCGGGCGGTAAGCACCACAAATACATTGTCGGCATCGTTGGGGGTGGTGGCAATCAGGGCCCGCGCGTTATGAACGCCGGCTTGTTCCAAAACATCCTCGTGCGTGGCATCGCCTTTTATGTAGAGCAACTCCGGATTTTCACGTATGCGCGAGATCACGTTGTCGCGCTTGTCGAGAATAACAAACTCAACTCCGTTTTCAGAAAGTTCCATGGCCGCCTGTTCGCCGTTTCTCCCGTAACCCACAATGATTACATGGTCTTTCAGTTTTGCAATTTTTTTGTCCACCCTGTACGTTTTTATATAATTAGCCAATTCTCCGTCAAAAATAAAGCGGGCAAGGTTGGAGCCTACGTAAGCCAAACTTCCCAAGCTCAGAATAATAAGTATGATGGTAAACACTTTCCCCATCTCGGTTGGCTCGTGCCCCACATATCTGAAGCCCACCGTGGAGATGGTAATCACGGTCATAAAGATACTGTCGAGCAGGCTCAAGCCCTCGATAAAATAATAACCCACGGTGCCAAATGTCAGGATAGAGGCCAGCAGCCCAATCCCGATTTTGATGGTGCGGTTTGATAATACCTGGAACTTGTTGTATTGATGCGTTGTAGATCCCATTTAGAATGATTATTCGCGCTCTGAAACCAGCTTAACTCCTACCTGGCAATTTAAACATTTTTTTGTTTCGCAGTAGTTGTTTTTTAGCTGAAGTAATGCCTGAGTTTCAAAGGCCGACCGTGCTTTTATTCCAAGTTCAGCCCATTTGGCTACAATGGAATTAACTTCGGGAGGTAGCTGTTCCAGAAACTCCAGCGCCCGGTTTTTCAGGTGGTTTTTGTTTTGCTTTTCACCGTAAACAAACAGAAAGGGAATAACCACGTTTATGATCAGAACCTGAATCGACGTTTCGCCTAATTCTTTTGCTTGCTGGCTTTTAGATGCTTTATTGAAGTTGTAATGCGTATCCCAGTATTCAGAAGCTTTTACCCTAAAAAGCGTATAGAGTTCCGAAAGACTTTCCATTTCTATAATGTTGGAAAACAAGGATTCTGACCGGTGAAAAAGCGCCGCCAGTTGCGAAATACGAACCGGCGGAAAGTTGACAGGGCGCAAGCGAAGAAATTTCCAGAGATGGCTTTCGATGGCTTTTAACTCATATTTTTTGTACAGAAACGAGTATTCTTTCCGCAGTTTCAGGTAGTAATCATCGCCCAGCAATTGGTTGTTCAATAATCCTGAATTGCCAAAAAGAAGGGCTTCCAGCTGGAAGAGGTTGTTTTTATGCTTGGCAAGCAGCGATGCTGGCAGCGACCGGGCAAGCAGTTCAAACGGAACTGCATTAACTTTGAACCCGAATGACCGCGCCAGCACCTGGTAAAAAGTTTCGTTCCAGTCGTTGTTGTTGAGTTGGAGTCGCGCCAGAATCGCTTCGGTTTTGCTTTCGAGGCGTCCGATCATCAGTCGGTTAAAACCCAGCTGAAGCAGGATCGGATCAATGCGGTGAAAACGGTTTTCGCAGGCAATCCAGGTTTTGGCATCCAGCAGGCTTTGATAGTTGTTTCGCAGGTATTCCGGATACGTCAGTACCAGCGTTGGAATGGTTTCTCCATTGGTTCGTGCAATTTCAGTATCATAGGTTTCCACAACGTGCAGCACCACATTGTCGTATGCTTTGTCGTTTTGATGAAGGTGTTTGTTCCAGTCCGAGGCTTTTACGTGTATTTCAATATTTCCGGCCCAAACCGTATCGCCGAGTTTTATCCGGGCGTTGAAAAAATCAGGACCCGAGTCGGTGTTTCTTTTCCCTTGATGAATAATTTCAAGGGCTTCTCCCGAACAGGTTTCTATATTTTCAGACTCGAAAAGACGGTTTTCCCAGATGTACTGCAAAAACTCTTCGGGCATGTTGAACGGGGTATTCATTTCATTCAATTTTCTTTAAAAGTAAAGAATTTTCAGAAATGTTGCCCAACGTAATTTTATTTAAAATGCTCAATTATACATTGATAAATAGCCGCTCGTTGAATAGATTATTCGAATTTGTAAGGTTTTCTTACTTATACTTATTTGAGGCTTATCAGCCGGATTTTACTATTTGTCATGACACAAATAGTAAACATAAAAGTCTAGGCTGCGTCCGCTTCGCTCGAAAAAGCTACGTGTTGTCGGCTAAGAGTTCGGAACTCGTCGTACCTCCTTAAACAGCCGAACTCTTTTGACGCCGACTTCACTTGTTTTTCGGCTCACCGCCCGAGGCCAAAGTGCGCGATCTGTTACGGCATTTGAAACGAGGATGGCCTATTTTTATCGATCCCCGAATCGAAACCCAGGGTTAGTGAGGGCGGGAAGCTCTGAGGAATCGAAGAGATCACCCGTCCGAACTTAGCCGGGGTGAAGATGACGGGTGAAGATAAAAAGCAGCCTTGACTTTTCTGCTTCGTCTTTGCGTCAAGGCAAAGATGAAGGCCTCCGGCAGGAAAAAAATGGTTAAATATTTATGGGGTAGATTAAAAAATGAGGCTGGTACTATTTTTATAATCCAGTGAAATTTAAAAAAAAACGTGATGGAAAACTTTTTACGTTAGGGTTTCGCAAAGAATAATTTCCATGTTAAGCTTACTAACTTATTGAAGGTACAATTTATCCCCGCATTTTCTGGAAAATATCCCAAAGCACAATTCCGGCGCTAACCGAGATATTGAAGGAATGCTTGGTGCCGTATTGCGGAATTTCAATGCTGCCGTCGCAAAGGTTTACCACCGATTGTTTAACTCCCTTTACTTCGTTGCCAAAAACAAGCGCAATCTTTTCATTCTCACCGGGCCGGAAATCGGGCAGCATAATGCTGTTTTCCACCTGTTCGATGGCGTAAACCGTAAAGCCGTCTTCTTTTAAGCTTTTGACCACTTCTTCGGTATGTTCGTGGTATTCCCAGGCAACCGACCGTTCGGCATCGAGCGCCGTTTTGCGAATTTCGTTGTTGGGCGGTGTGGCGGTAATTCCGCAGAGGTATATTTTACGAACCAGCAAAGCATCCGACGTACGAAATACCGAGCCAATGTTGTGACAACTCCTGATGTTGTCGAGTACCACAACCATCGGCGATTTTTCTGATTCCCTGTATTCTTCCACCGTCAGCCGGTTAAGCTCGCTGTTTCTTAGTTTTCGCATTATTTGTAAGCTGTGAGCCTCGAGCCATAAGCTTCGAGTATGTTTCTAAAAGATAAATTCTTTTTTATGTTGTCAATATTTTTTTGAGGCTGTGATTGTCAACCGAGACTCTAAAGATTACCAATTCACTTTTGCTCTCCTGATCGGTTGCGTCATACAGCGGGCGCCGCCACCACCTCTTGCCAGTTCCGATCCGGCAATGGTTACCACACACTTTTTGTAATCATCGATCGAGATCTTTCCATCTATTACATCGGTAGCGGCAAGTATTTCGTAGCCCTTGCTGTTAAGTTCGTCCAGCGTATGGTTGTTGCGCTGGTAGCCGATGATTTTTCCCGGTTCAAACGCAAAAAAGTTGGCTCCGCTGTGCCATTGTTCGCGTTCCTGCATCCAGGCATCTACGTGGCCTCCGCAGGAGATGGGCTCGAGGTCCATTCCCAGTTTCTGAAGCGCAGCCGGAATGTTGGGGTGCTCTTCTATTTTGTTCACTCTTCCGTTTTCGATTTCAAGATGAATGGTCCGGTAACGGCTCATGCCAAAAATAACCGGCGGGTAAACCATGCATTCATGCGTATTCAGAAAAGTAAAAACCATATCGAGGTGAATAAAGGATTCGGGCGACGAAGGCAGCTCCTGTACAATGATGTGGTGTTTTTCTTTCTTTGTTCGTTTGATGCTTTCGATGATAAAGTCGATCCCCTGGGTGCTGGTTCTGATTCCTGTTCCGATCACAAAAATATCTTCGCGGGCAATCTGAACATCGCCGCCTTCGATGGTGGAGCGCGGATGCACCTGGATTTCAGAAGCCGGTTTTGACGGGTTTAAAACAGTTGTTTCAATCTCGGGATGATGGTTAAAGATGGCATCCATGATCATCGACTCGCGTTCGCGAACCGGGTTGGCCATTTTTCCCACCAGCATGCTGTCGTTCATTCCCATGGCCGAGTCGCGCGTGAAAAACAGATTGTGCAGCGGTCGCAACCAAAAACGTTCGTTGCTGAGGTAGTTGGTCAGGTTGTTCTTCTCCAGTGCAACACCTTCTATCAGCAGTTTGCTCATTACATCCGCCGGAGTGTTAAGCAGCGATCTGCTGAGCTCATTTTTTTCGAGCGTGCAAATGTCGTTTAGTAACTGGCGTCTCACTTCCTCTTTTTCAAGAATAACCGACAGCAGGTCTTTTACCTCGAAAACTCGGGTAACTTTTTGCAACACACCTTTTAACTGTGCGTATTCTTTCGAGGCAATCGAAAGATTCAGAATGTCGCTGTACAAGGCCCGTTCGGCATTTTCGGGTGTCATGTTTTCTACTTCCGACCCCGGTGTGTGCACAATTACGCCTTCCAGTTTGCCGATCTCAGAATGAACGCTTGTCTTCATACTTCGTATAGTTTTTTAGTGGATCAAATATATAAACTTTGCTTGGCCTGTAATGGATTAATTATTTATTCGTTCTACTTTTACACGGATAATTTTTAAAAACATTCGCTTGAGGAAATGGGTATTGATATTGGCAGGGCTTCTGATGGCGGGGCTTACACGGGCACAACAACCTGAGCGGAAAGAAGTAAATCTGGGCATAATTCAGAACGGCGATACCGTGGTGTTTAAAAACATCAAGGAAGTGATTGTTTTTCCGGAACGAGAGTTTAAGAACAAACGCGACTACCGGCGTTATTCAAGGTATGTGCAGAAAGTGAAAAAGGTGTATCCTTTGGCTGTTGAAGCGCGCGAACTGCTGGTTGAATACCAGCCGCGGTACGAAGCGCTGGAAGACCGGGGCGATCAACGAAAGCTGATGAAGAAGCTGGAGAAAGAGCTGCTCGATAAACACAAGAACGAACTGAAGAAATGGTCGATCTCCGACGGTAGGATCCTGTTAAAGTTGATCAACCGCGAAACCGAGCGAACACCCTACAGCCTGATTCAGGATTTCAGAGGAGGCTTTAGCGCCGTGTTCTGGCAGGGCATTGCCAAGTTGTTTAAAAACGACCTGAAAGCCGGCTACAATCCCGATGACGAAGACAAAATGCTGGAAGAAATTGTAACCTTAATTGAGTTGGGGTATCTATAAAATGAACAAGGAAATAAGAACTTTTGTTGCGGTTAAAATCATTCCGGAGAAAGCATTGATGGATCAGTTTCAACAGTTCAAAAGTATTTTTAGGGGCGATGGTATCAACTGGGTGCAGGAAGATAATTTCCATCTTACTCTTCGGTTTTTGGGGAACACGTCCCGTTTCCAGGCAGAACAATTATCGGAACGTTTTGCTGAAGTAGCCAGCGGTTTTACTTCTTTTGAGTTTGCAGTAAAAGGTGTCGGTTATTTTAAAAGCAAGGGCAGTCCGCGTGTGCTGTTTCTGAAAATCAGTGATTCGGAACAGCTGTCGGCTTTGGCATCAGAAATTGAGACGTCGGTAGTTGCTGCCGGTTTTCAGGAAGAACAGAAAGCATTTCGTCCACACCTTACGCTAGGCCGAATCAAGCACTTGGGTAACCGCAATCGTTTTTGTTCGATTGTTGATGATTTGCCGGAGGCTCTTTACCAGCGGGTGAAAGTTTCGGAGTTTATTTTTTACCAGAGTATTTTGCGGCCGGAAGGGCCCGTTTATCAACCCATAGAAACATTTCAGTTAAAATGATTGCACAAACACCACAACCACCGTATTACGCGGTGATCTTTACTTCGGTACGAACCGAAACCGGCGATGGCTATAGCGAGATGGCTGACAAAATGGTTGAGCTGGCTAAAAAGCAACCCGGATTTCTGGGCGTAGAAAGTGCCCGGAACGAAATCGGAATTACGGTTTCTTACTGGGAATCGCTGGAAGCAATCCGAATGTGGAAAGCGAACATTGACCATTTAGAGGCACAGCTTTTAGGAAGAAAGAAGTGGTATAAAACTTATAAGACCCGAATTACAAAAGTGGAACGGGATTATGAGTTTGATGGGCTGAAGAGTTGAAGGACTGAAGGATTGAAGGATTGATGGACAGAGGGACGGAATGCAAGAATGCTTGAATGGAAGAAAACCGAGACATCGAACCTCGTTTAGTTGCCTATTGAATTTTGCCTATTGCCTATTTTGGGTTGATGGACTGATGGGCTGAATGCTTGAATGCAGAAATAAGCTACGAGCTGCTAGCTGTTTCGGCAATACAGCATCTCCGCAACACAATAATACCACATCTCTGAACTTTGAACACTGAACTCACTTCCCATTTCCCTTCACACTGACCATAACCGTATAGATCAGTATTTTAAAGTCGATGTAAAGCGAGATGTTTTTCAGGTACATCATATCGTAGGGAAGCCGTTCTAGCATTTCGTCGACATTGGATGCATAGCCGTATTTTACCTGCCCCCACGAGGTGATTCCCGGCCGCAGTTTGTGCAGGTGGGTGTAATAAGGCGCACGCTCAACTATTTGTTTTATGTAGAATTCTCGCTCGGGGCGCGGCCCTACCAACGACATTTCACCAATCAAAACGTTGTAAAACTGCGGGATTTCATCGAGGTGTGTTTTTCGCAAAAAACGGCCAATTTTGGTGATTCGCCCGTCGTCTTCCGAAGAGAGAGCAGGGGTGCCATTCTCGGCATCCTTTACCATGCTGCGCAGTTTATGAATATGAAAAGGCCTTCCAAAGCGGCCAACCCGCTCCTGTTTGTAAAACACCGGTCCGTGCGAAGTGCTTTTTATGATAACCGCGAGCACAACAAAAACCGGGAAAAACAAAATCATGGCAATCAGCGAAAAAAGAACATCGAGCATTCGTTTGGTGTTTTCCTGCCAGGCAGGCATTAATCCGTTGCTGATTTTTATAAGTGGGCTGCTGTAAATCGTATTTACTTTAACGGTTCCCGAGAGGAAGTCGTACAGGTCGGGAATGCCCCAGATCGTTACCTGCCGGTTTTCAATTACCGTAAGAATTTCGCTGGCTTTGGCTTCTTCGTGGGGTTCAAAAGCCAGGATCACTTCTTCGATGTTGTTTTGCTGAAGAATGTTTAAAATATCGTCGATCTCTCCCAGGTTGGGTAAATGATCTTTCAGTGCATCTTCGTTGTTGTCTTTCAGCGCAATGTATCCCACAAATTTATTTCCGGCCGGACGCAGCTGACTGTTCATGTCCTCAAAAAGTTTCAGGGCCTTTTTATTGCTGCCGACAATCAGTGTGTTGAACCCGATTTTACGCCGGTGAATTTTATGGATGGTTCCGGTGGTTAATACCAGCCTGAAAAAGTAAGTCAAAGAGAAATGTAGTCCGAATAAAACCAGCAGCGACTGGTAGTAGTTTTTGTACGATTCAATCCAGTCGTCGAGCATAAAGGCAAAGAAAAGTACGATAACACCCACTACGGACGTAGCAAAAGTCTGTCCCAGTTCGAGTAACCGGGAGCGGCGGAAAATATTCCGGTAAAAACCGGTGATGTAATAAAACAAAATCCAAAAGGAAGGAATGATGATGAGCGCCAGGAAAAACTGGGGAGTGAGCTCAAAAGGCACATCCCAGCCTCCAAAAAACTGGGGCTCAATAATCTCTTTCCGATAGATAAAAAACAAACCCCAGGAAAGGGCTGCTGCCAGAAAATCAAAAGTAAGGTATTTGACGACCTGCCGCTTTTTGTTCATTCGCTCCGATTAAGTCTGGTTCCGTTTATTTGCAATTCAGCAGTAAAACGGACGACCTGGATTTTTATTGCCGCAAAAGTAGGCTTTTACATTCACTAAAGGGAAGAAAACTGCATCAATTTGCGGTTGATCTTTTGCACCACATGCATGGCAATCAGGTAATCTTCGAGGCAGCTGTTTTTCTTTACCTTTTTTTCGATGGTTTGCACAAAATGATCGAACTCGTTTGTGCGGGAGTATTGGTCGAGGTTCACCGCCTTGTTGTTGCATAGAAATGTTCCCTGCGTAAAGTTGAAGGCCACAAACTGGTTGTCGGCGTATATTCTGATTTTGAAATCGTTGAGCGATTCCAGTTTGCCGTAATTAAGGCTGATAACCGAGGCGTCGTTGAATTCGAGGCGCACGTTGGAAAAACGGGAGCTGTTAAAGCCTGGAAAAGCAACCGCGCCTATTTTTTTGGGGCTGATACCTGTAATGCCAAGCAGCATCAGCAACATGGTATACAACGATTCGCTGGCCGTTCCGCCGGGTTCGAAGTTCGAATATTCGATGAAGGCAGGTGTGTGCACGTTTTCGTTCATCCACTGAATGGCCGGTGTGAAATAGTATGGATTAGTGATTTGTACCACCGATCCCGATTCGTTGGCGAGCTTGTTCAGTTCGGTACATTCGTCGATCGTAAGTGCCGGATGTTCGGTGCAGAAAATATGCTTCGACTTTTTGATCATTTCCTGCATGAGCCTGAAGGCGTGCGGAGTGGAGTTGTCCATCAGAATTACATCGGCACGTTCAACCAGTTCCACCCGGTTAAATTCGGGTACCGAGTAATGAAAGCTATTTAGCTGGGTATGACTCCCAACGGAGGCTTTCCCTATGATGTTTACTGAAGAATTTTCCTTTAATTTTAATGCATGAGGTTCCAGAATAGCTGTCTTCCCAATTAGCCCGACATTCATCATTTTTCCAGATATTTATACGGTTTCAGCAAAGGTAAACGTCAGTTTCATATAAATTTGATATGTCAGCGCTAATTTATTAACGTTAAATGTTAATATTGAACAAGGGTGCGCCTCGTTTAAAAGGGGCAATTCGTTTAATTTTGTGATTTAACTTCAGGAATGGATCAAAATGATAATCCTCGTCACCAGGGCCTCCGCAAAAAGCTGGTTGACGGATTGAAAATAAAAGGAATACGAAACGAGAATGTTTTGGCGGCCATCGGAGAGGTGCCGCGCCACCTGTTTATGGACAGCGGGTTTGTAAACTTTGCCTACAAGGATCAGGCTTTTCCTATTGGTGCCGGGCAAACCATTTCGCAGCCCTACACGGTGGCTTTTCAAACGCAGCTTCTGGAGGTTGAGAAAAACCAGAAGGTTTTGGAAGTAGGCACTGGTTCGGGCTACCAGGCAGCAGTTTTGTGTGCCATGGGAGCTAAAGTGTTTACCATCGAACGGCAAAAAGAGCTGTACAACAAGGTGCATAAGTTTCTGCCTGCAATCGGGTATTCGCCGGCCTGCTTTTTTGGAGATGGCTACAAAGGCTTGCCTACCTTGGCTCCTTTCGACCGGATTATTGTTACTGCCGGTGCTCCCACTGTTCCGCTTCCCCTGAAATACCAGTTGAAAGTGGGCGGGAAAATGGTGATCCCGGTGGGTGACAACAATAAACAGGAAATGTACGTTGTTAACCGTGTAGGCGAAAACGACTACAGGATTGAAAAACATGGCCGCTTTTTATTTGTGCCCATGTTGAAAGGAATCGTTAATTTCTGATATGATAACAATACAAAAATTTGTAGTGAATCCTTTGGGTGAGAATTCCTACATTCTGTCGGACGAAACAGGCGAATGTGTGTTTGTTGATCCTGGGTTTTATTACACCGAAGAGAAAGAAGAAGTAAAGGAATACATTGCTGCAAACAAGCTAAAACCAGTCATGATTGCCAATACGCATTGTCATTTCGATCATATTCTGGGGGTGGAATTTGTGCGCGAACAATACGGAATTCCGTTTTATGCCCATGCCGAAGATGCTTTCCTGGTGGAACGGTCGGTTAGCCAGGCACAGATGTTTGGTTTCGATATGCAGGAGGTAAAGCCAATGGACGGCTGGTTGCACGAAGGAGAAACACTCAAATTCGGAAACACCAAAATGAAAATTCTTCATGTTCCCGGGCACTCGCCGGGACACGTAGTTTTTTACTCCGAGGAAGAGAATATTCTGGTTGTTGGCGACGTGCTTTTTTACGGAAGCATTGGCCGGACTGATCTTCCGGGAGGAAATTACGATACCTTGATTTCGGGTATCAAAACAAAATTGTTAACGCTTCCTGAAGATGTTAAGGTGTATTCAGGACACGGACCCGAAACATCGGTTGGCGTTGAAAAATGGTCGAATCCGTTTTTAACGTAGACAAAAAGTTCATTGAAAGGAGTTGTTGGTTTAAAATCATTTTTTGAATGCCCGGCTCCGACTAATTTTGTAGAAAATTCAATCAAATAAATTAATTCATTCACAAATGTCTCAGGATAGATTCGTAACCCGCCACATTGGACCGCGGAACCACGAAATAGCAGAAATGCTGGAAGCAATTGGCGTATCCTCTATGGAGGAATTGTTGGAACAAACCGTACCTTCCAATATCAGGTTAAAGCAACCCCTTAAATTGAACGAGGGTTTGTCGGAGCGGAAATATTTCAGAAGGATTCTGGAACTGGCATCCAAAAACAAGGTGTTCAATACGTACATCGGCATGGGCTATTACGATACCATTACTCCGGCAGTAATTTTACGTAATGTGTTGGAAAGCCCGGCGTGGTACACTTCTTACACTCCCTACCAGGCGGAAATTTCACAGGGACGATTGGAGGCTTTGCTCAATTTTCAAACCATGGTAAGCAGCCTTACCGGAATGAAAATTGCCAATGCTTCGCTGCTCGATGAGTCGACTGCCGCTGCCGAGGCCATGGTTATGATGGCCAATCTTCGTTCGCGCCAAATGGTGAAAGCGAATGTAAATACGGTTTTGGTGGATGAAAAAATGTGGCCGCAAACCCACGATGTACTCAGAACAAGAGCACTTCCGCTGGGATTTGAACTGAAAATTCAGCCCAAAGACAGTTTTGAATTTGATGAGACTGTTTTTGGTGTTATCGTTCAGTATCCGGATTCTAACGGCGAAATCACCGATTATGCAGAATTGGTTGAGAAAGCACACGAAAAAGAGATAAAAGTGGCCGTGGCAGCCGATTTGCTTTCGCTGGCTATTTTAACACCTCCCGGTGAGTGGGGTGCTGACATTGTGTTTGGAAGCACGCAGCGCTTTGGCGTTCCGATGGGATATGGTGGTCCGCATGCAGCCTTTTTTGCTGCACGCGAAGAATACAAAAGACACCTGCCCGGCCGCATCATCGGTATTACAAAAGATATTCACGGGAAACGCGCGCTGCGCATGGCGCTTCAAACCCGCGAACAGCATATTAAACGCGAAAAAGCAACATCGAACATTTGTACTGCCCAGGCCCTTTTGGCCATTATGGCAGGTTTCTTTGGCGTTTATCACGGTCCGGAAGGAGTTGTGGCGATCGCTCAGCGCATTCATAATATTGCTGCTTTCCTGTCGCTCGAAATTGAAAAACTGGGATACAAACAGCTCAATACAAACTTCTTTGATACCATCCGGATTGAACTTCCGAAGCATGTAAAACGCGAAGACATTGAATGGTTGTCGCTGGATTTGGAAATGAACTTCCGCTATTTCGAAAACGGAAATGTGGGAATCAGTATCGACGAAACAACCAACCCGCAGGACATTGCGTGGATTATTGAGGTGTTTGCCAAAGCGGCGAATAAAAAATTCCAGGTGGCAATGGAATATCCCAAGGGATTTGCAGTAGATGCAAAATTTGCCCGTACCAGCGAATTTATGACCGAAGAGGTTTTCAATAAATACCGTTCGGAGACTGAAATGCTCCGCTATATTAACCGATTGGCACACAAAGACATTTCGCTGACCCAGTCGATGATTTCGCTGGGGTCGTGTACCATGAAACTGAACGCTGCCACAGAAATGCTGCCATTGAGTTGGATCGAATTTAACGGTCTTCATCCTTTTATTCCTAAAAACCAGGCACGTGGTTACCAGGAAATGATGGAAGAGCTTCGCCGCGATTTGGCAGAAATTACGGGTATGGCTGATGTAAGCCTGATGCCCAATTCTGGAGCTGCGGGTGAATATGCCGGATTAATGGTGATCCAGGAATACCACAGAAGTCGCGGTGACGATCAGCGCGATGTGGTACTCATTCCTGCTTCAGCCCACGGAACCAACCCTGCCAGTGCTGTAATGGCCGGTATGAAAGTGGTGGTGGTTGCCTGCGATGAGCGCGGAAACGTGGATATGGCCGATTTGCGCGCCAAAGCTGAACTGCACCGCGACAGGTTGTCTTCTTTTATGGTAACTTATCCTTCTACTCACGGTGTGTTCGAAGCTTCCATTATCGAAATGTGTGAGGTGATTCATGATAACGGCGGTCAGGTATACATGGACGGTGCGAATATGAACGCACAGGTAGGTTTGACCAATCCCAGAATGATTGGCGCAGACGTTTGTCACCTGAACCTGCACAAAACATTTGCGATTCCGCACGGTGGTGGCGGCCCGGGTGTTGGCCCGATTGGCGTTGCCAGTCACCTGGTTGACTTCCTGCCTTCGCATCCGGTGATTAATAACGGACATATTGGTATTACGGCTGTTTCGGGTGCTCCATGGGGAAGTGCTTCGGTACTGCCAATTACTTACGGTTACATCAAGATGATGGGCGCCGAGGGACTAACCGAAGCTACAAAAGTGGCCATTCTGAATGCCAATTACATTGCCGGAGCATTAAAAGACAATTACGGTGTTTTGTACACAGGCGAAAACGGCCGTGTAGCTCACGAGCTGATTCTGGAATGCCGTCACCTGAAAGCTTCATCCGGAATTACAGAGGAAGACATTGCCAAACGGCTAATGGATTACGGATTCCATGCTCCAACGCTTTCATTCCCGGTTCATGGAACACTGATGATCGAACCAACAGAGAGCGAGTCGAAAGCGGAGTTGGATCGCTTTATCAGCGCCCTGAGTTCGATTTTTGAAGAAGTGAAAGAAGTGGAGACAGGAGTGGTAGATAAAGAAGATAACGTGCTGAAAAATGCACCACATACTGCTGAAAGTATTTGTGCCAACGAATGGACACATGCCTATCAGCGAGAGAAAGCCGCTTACCCGCTGGAGTGGGTGCGCGAAAACAAATACTGGGTTCCGGTAGGCCGGGTAGACAATGCCTGGGGCGACCGAAACCTGATTTGTACCTGTGGTTCGCCTGAAGAATACGAAGCATTCAAATAAAAAGCAGAGCCATCCGTATTTTCGGATGGCTTTTTTATTTTTGTGCCATGATATCGTTTCCGAATGCCAAAATAAACATAGGACTGAACGTTGTTTCCAAACGTGCAGATGGTTACCATAACCTGGAAACGGTATTTTACCCGGTAAAGCTGGCCGATGCTCTCGAACTGGTTGAATCAGAAAAACCGGAATTTTCAGCGTCAGGAATACAAATTGACGGAGCACCTGAGAGTAATCTTGTTTTCAAAGCTTACCATTTGTTACAATCCAAATTCAATTTGCCGCCGGTTCATCTTCACTTGCATAAGGTTATACCTTTTGGTGCGGGCCTGGGAGGCGGTTCTGCCGATGCTGCTTTTACCCTGAAAGTGCTGAATGAATACTTTTCATTGGAATTGAATGACGATCAATTGGAAAAGTATGCGACAACACTGGGAGCCGATTGCCCCTTTTTTATCCGGAACAAACCTACCTTTGCGCATGGTATCGGGGATCAATTCGAGGCAATCGAGCTGGATCTTTCTGGCTATGAAATAATTCTCTTAAAACCGGAATTTTCGGTTGGCACTGCCGATGCTTACCGGAACATCATTCCTCAAAAATCAGATTTTGATCTTCGAAAACTGGCTGATTTGCCCATTGAAGAATGGAAAGACCGGGTGAAAAATGATTTTGAAAAATCTGTTTTTCCGCAGTTTCCGCAAATCGCATCCCTCAAAAATCTGTTGTACGAAAACGGTGCAGAGTATGCTTCCATGTCGGGAAGTGGTTCGGCCGTTTACGGCATTTTTCGCCATTCACCGGTAGATTTGGCTAAATTCACCCCTCCAGGTATTTTTATTTACCGATAGTTTTGGCTTTTCGCCGACCTTAGGATTTCATTAACATTTTTTTTATTCTTTTTAACAACGAAGGGTGTAACCTTTGTATCCGTAAATAGTCTATTAAACTGAAGACAGAAACAGAAAAAAGACCTTAAAGAAGGCAAACAGAAAACAACAGAAAGAAAACAATTAACAAGAAGAAAGATGAAAACTAGAATGAATCACTTAGCTGCAATAGCCATTTTCGCGATCATAATTTTTACCGGAAATGTGAATGCACACGAAAACAAAGCAAAAGCCTCGGGCCATGAAGCATTGACTGAAACTTCGCTGCAGATTGAAAACTGGATGACTGACGAGCACGTTTGGAACGTACAGGCAGCACCCGGTACTGCTCGCGAAGCTGAAGCAGAATTGAAAGTGGAAAGCTGGATGACGGATCAAAAAGCATGGGAGCTTGCCTACCTGGCAGCCACCGAAACCGAAGGTGAGTTAGCACTAGAAGACTGGATGATGAACAACACATATTGGAAGATATAAGTTAAAGAACGCGATTAGTTTTATTTGAATTTTAGGGGTTGTCAGTAATTGACAGCCCTTTTTGTTTGGGGTCTTTTATAATAAGCACCTTTTAAAATATATATTTGCGAACGAAAGAAAAACCGAACTGTGTCAAGGCTAAAACTCAATATCCTGTTTTACGTTTTATTTTTAACCTCATTTTCTTTGGCAGGACAGGATGTTTCTTTTTCCCAGTTTTATGCCAATCCGTTGTATCTAAATCCCGCATTTGCAGGAACCATGGGAGTGCCCCGAATAGCAGTGCAATATCGGAATCAGTGGCATGCATTTGATAATGCTTTTACCAGTTACACGGCCTGTGTTGATGTTCCTGTGCCCAGACTGAGAGGGGGCGTTGGAGTGTATTTTTTGAATGACCTGCAGGCTGACGGTGCACTGAACGCTTACCAGATAAATGCAGCTTATTCGGTTTTTGTTCCCCTTAGTGAAGATTTTGTGATGAATGTTGGTATTCAAGCTGGATTTAACCAGAATTCTTTGCGTGTGAGTGAATTGGTATTTGCTGATAACGTAGATATTGTTAGTGGGAATCATGGCGTTTCAGGAGAATTGGCATACTTAACAGATCCGAATTATTCATTTTGGGATTTTGGAACGGGTGCCTTGGTCTACAGTGAACGCTATTTTGCCGGGGTTTCAATAAACCATTTGTCGGAGCCCTACCACAGCCACTCTTCCGGTGAACTGTCAGGATCCAGGCTAAACAGGAAATATACTGGGCACTTTGGTGCAAGGCTCCCCGTGTATTTGCATGGGCATCTTCGGAAAAAGTTTGATATCTCTCCGCAGGTGATTGTACAGAAACAGGGCGATTTTCAGCAATTCAATTACGGATTGTTTGCTACCAAACGAGGGATTGCCGTTGGTACCTGGTTTCGCCAAAACTTCGGGTTGCGATACGACGCTGTTATTTTATTGGTCGGATTTGTTAGGAGTAGGTGGCAGTTTACTTATAGTTACGATTTTACGGTATCAGGATTGGCCGGAAACTCTGGTGGAACAAGCGAGGTCTCACTTGTGTTTCTGTTGCGTGAGAACAAAAGAAAAAGCCGGCTTCCGTTTTATGAGCAGTATTACGACGAATTCGGAGAAATGTGATACTTAGCGTATCAGCAGTACCTGCCCTTTTGGCTCGTGATCAAAACCCTGGATGTCTTTATAATGAGCTATCCAGATGTAATTCCCCATTGGAGCTTTTCCTCCTTTTCTGCTGCTGCCATCCCAGGGCGCATTCGGAGAATGGGACTCAAAAACAAGTTGTCCCCAGCGATCAAATATTTTTAAATTGAAATTATTTTCGTCTGCTCCAAGACCAACCGGCATGAATGTCCGGTTTTCAGAAATTTCACTGTCGGGTCTGAATGCATTGGGGGTAAATACCGTAAATGGTAAAATTTTGATACTAAAATCGGTTGTGTCCTTGCATCCAAATTTTGATTCAATAATAAGTTGGGTAACGAATTCACCCAGGTTTGTAAAAGTATGTACCGGGTTTTCTTCAACCGAAGATGTTTCGTCGCCAAAATCCCAACTATAAAAATCTGCACTTTCTGAGTAATTTGAATAAGTAATAGTTGAATGCTCGAGTAAGGCTATCGGATAGTCTACTTCAAACGCTGCAACCGGTTTGGGATGTATCCAGATCCAGTCTTCTTTTTTCAGGGTATCACGGCATCCGGTTTCCTGTGATAAGGCCATTACTGAAACATCAAAACGGCCGGAGTCGGGGAAATAATACAAACGTGAATTCCCTGTGAGATAAGGCAAGGTGTCAGTCAGCCATGTATAATTAATGTAGTTGTCTTGTGATGTGGTTCTGATTTCAGTTGAAAAAGGTTGACATCCTTCTTCATCAAAAGTTGAAATATCAAATTTTGGTTTTCTTTTTAGAGTTAAATCGGTGGGCTGGCTAACACAACCAAATTCATTTACGTGTAAAATTGCTTTGCCAAAAGGTTCATCCAGAATCATGGTAATGGTGTCATTTCCCGGACCTGACTGATGCGCACCTTCAAAACTCCAAAAACAAAGAGAAGAGTCAATACTGTTCACATAAATAATTTGAGTAGAATCCGGATGACAGGTGGTTGTATCTGCAATTATTTCAGCAGTTGGAGTGGGGAAAACCTTGATCATACTGTCGATCTGGAAGCCGATTTGACACCCTGATAAACTGTTGGTGATTAACAAGCTTACATCATAAAATCCCGGATTCTGATACAGGTGTTCGACTGCTTGCATATTGCTGGTTGGAGATCCATCTCCAAAATCCCACTCAAAACTCAGCGCATCCTCCACTTTTAGTTCTCCTTTAAAAGAAACGGTTAGGGAATCACAACCGCGAGATCTGGGTGTTTCCAATACAAAA
The DNA here is from genome assembly GCF_003576475.1 of Maribellus luteus. Classification (GTDB taxonomy): domain Bacteria; phylum Bacteroidota; class Bacteroidia; order Bacteroidales; family Prolixibacteraceae; genus Draconibacterium; species Draconibacterium luteum. The sequence continues at coordinate 70,740 of NZ_QWGR01000011.1, forward strand.
TCGGGATTTGCTCCGAGTAAGGATGAGGTGGTGTCGCTCCAGCAGCCGTTTTCTTCCACGAAAAGCGTGAGGTACGGATTTGTATTGTACGCTCCAACTGAAACAATAAAATGATTCCAATCAAGCGAATCGATGAGTTTGGCACCACCATAATCCCAAAAGTACAACGCATTCTCGGATGCATTCCCGGTGTATTTTACTTCTCTAGAATATCCTTTGCATTTATCATTCGGATCGTCAACAAATATAAATTCAGAAGTTGGGGTGGGATAGAAGCCGATTTCGAAAGTGTCTTTTACCGAACATCCATCAACGGTTGTTAATTGGTAATAGATTTCGTATTGCCCCCAATCCGGAGCATCGATACTTGCTTGCCTATGGCTTGTATTGGTAATTTTTACTCCCGGATCATTTGAACTCCAGGTAAAACTGTTGTTGTAGTTCCATACATAATCGGGTGTTCCCGAAATATCAACGCTTAGATCGCATTGTTTTGTGTTGCACAATAGATGTTCTCCCCTTAGGTCAATATCTGGCACAGGAAAGACGACCAACTTAAAAGTATCTTTGTCGGTACAATTGAATTTGTCCCAAACAGTTAATCGGTATTCACTTGTTTTATCGGCCATAATTGTTTGGGAAGTGGATAAAGTATCGTTGTTCTCATTTTTCCAGAGGTACTTCATAAATTCATTTGTAGCATTCAGTTCAATCGAGTACGGCGAGCATCCTTCATCAGAATCAATTTTCAAGTCAACATCCGGAGCGCTGACATAAACGAATATGGAGTCTTCCAGTTCGCATCCGTCGATCGTAGTTGTTTTAACCTGATATTTACCTCCTGTAGTCACTTCCATACGTTGCGTCTGATCTCCGGTATTCCAGGTGTAAGTGTCAAAATAAGGACCGGCATCGAGAATTCTTGAATCGCCATTACAAAGCAACAATGTATCGCCGTTAAAATCGATGCTTTTTCCCAGGTCAAGTACCAGATCGAGATTAAAGCCAACCCCGTAACCATACGATTCAACGCCACCATAGCCGTATACATAGGCCAGAAATCCTCTGTTTTTATTGGTGTTGACAATTTGATGGGTGCCGGTTGAAATTTCCTTTTGGGCAAACGAGTAATCGCTGTCGGGAAAAGGTTGGAATTCTCCTGCAATGGAATTTCCGTCAAATCTGATGTTATTTACTTCTTCAGTAAGCGTAACAATGTTTACATAGTATCTTGCGATCTGATCCGAATTATAAGCAACAAAAGTGACATCGTTTTTTGTTTGTGTGGTCGAGCTTAGTATAATCATGAACGGGTCTCCATTGCCGTTTGTATAGTTGTTGTCAACGTCTCTTGATTGACTGAACTGTGCGACCATGATTGGCTGATCTCCATAAATCTTTTTGGGGTCGTTGTGATAGAACACAAGTTCTTTGAATTCCCCTTTATTCAGCGAGAACGGATCAAGTCCTGAAATATAAACAGTTGTATTGTCGTAGGCTGCCATGATCCGGTAACGATCCTGTTCTCTTGATTTTAAAGGAACCGCATAATATTCCCGGCCCCATGTATGGATGGGTGGGATTTGTTCGTACAGATGGTCCCAGCAGCACTTTCCTGTCGGAACACGGGTGCTCAGTGAGCCGGAATAAAAAGCAATAGGTTTGCTTGAATTTATAAAGCTCCCGGTTAAGTCTCCCTGTCCCTGGTCTCCGGTATTTACTTCATTTTCTGATTGAACCTGAAATATCTGGCCTCTATTCAGTGTTACTGTGAAAGTAGAATCTTTTGGCCTGAGTTTGTCCGTAATTTTTGAGGGGGTTATTGCTATTAAGGTTGAATCTTCCGCTGCAACAATCAGAAACTCGCTGTTACGACCATTGCCTTTGGTGGGATTGTTCAGGTCAATGTCGGGCTCGTAACACATGGCATAATATTCTTTCCCCAATGATTCAACGGGGTAAATAACAGCAACATCGGCAGAATTTTGGTCCCAGTTAAGGGCGTAAACATTTACCGGTTTTTCAGAAACCAGGTGAATCCCTTTTCGTTGAATTTCTTCTGAACCAATTGCTTCCACAGTCTCCCAGGGGAGTTGTATCTGTATCGAACTATTGGCATTTACGGCGAGTGATTTTGAGTATACGTTTGAGCCATTAGCATCCTCGCCAACGGTGATGGTAATGTTGGTTTTTTCGCGGGCAGTTACAGTAACTTCGAGGTAGTGACCATTATGGTAATTCCGGCTTTCCATAAAACCAAACCAAAACTCTTTTCCTTCGGTAGATCTGCGGCATGGATTGCCTGTTTCCTGTGCTGAAAGCAGACCAAAGGAGCCGAAAAAAGCAATGAGTAGAAGTAATCTAAAGTTCATAAGTCGGATCGAAGCTAAATATTATTTACAAAAAAACCGCAAAAGGAATCCTTCTGCGGTTTTTTTTATGCTTTTAGCTTCGTTTACGCCGGTTTGATTTCAAGCATCAGGTGGCGTTTCGGAATAATTTCGTCTTTCTTTATGTGGATTTTTACAATCACGCCATCAAAAGGCATGCGCACCTGGTTTTCCATTTTCATGGCTTCCAGCAGCAGAAGCGTTTCGCCTTCTTTTACCTTTTGGTTTGTTTTTACAAAAATGTCCACAATGGTTCCCGGGATGAACGAGTAAATAAGATTCTCGTTGGGCGTTTCATAATTTTCCCTGTTCTCAAATTTTTTAGTATAGGTCGTCTTGTAAACCGCCCCCTGTATAATCAGGTTTTTAAGCTCTTTTTGATCTTCCATTTGGTAGAATTTTACGATTAAAACGGTGGAATTCCATGTTTTTTGTTAGGCATGGAAGCCGTTTTGTTTTCAGAAACCTGTAGTGCATGTAAGATACGCGAACGGGTTTCTCCCGGTTCAATAACTTCGTCGATATAACCCTGTGCAGCTGCTACATAAGGGTTGGCGAATTTCTCTTTGTATTCCTGAATTTTTAGCTGACGCATTTGTTCCGGATTCTCCGCTTCCGAGATTTCTTTCCGGAATACAATGTTGGCGGCTCCTTCCGGTCCCATTACTGCAATTTCGGCGGTTGGCCAAGCAAACACAAAGTCAGCACGCAGGTGGCGCGAGTTCATGGCAATGTAACCACCTCCGTATGCCTTGCGAACAATAACGGTGATTTTCGGAACGGTAGCCTCACTGTATGCATAAAGAATTTTGGCTCCGTGACGGATAACTCCGGCATGCTCCTGGTCAACACCCGGCAGGTAGCCTGGCAGGTCTTCCATGGTCACAATCGGAATGTTGAAAGCATCGCAGTAGCGGATGAAACGGGCTGCTTTATCCGAGCTGTCGCAGTCAAGAACCCCTGCAAGTACCATCGGCTGGTTGGCCACAAAACCTACAGTTTCTCCGTCCATTCTACCAAAACCAATAATGATGTTGGGCGCAAATCCTTCCATTACTTCAAAGAATTCAGACCCGTCGGTAATGCTCTTGATCAGTTCGCGCATATCGTAAGGAATCCTTGGATCTACCGGAACGATATCGTCGATGGCTTTTCCTTTTAAAGGTGCTTTTGGTTTATGGGCAAGCGCTTTTTTCAGGTTGCTTCTTGGGATGTAACTGATCAGGGTTTTGATTTGCTCAAAACATTCCAGTTCCGTTTCAGCATAAAAATGTGCGTTACCTGTAATTTCGGCGTGAACTTTGGCTCCGCCCAGTTCTTCCATCGAAATTTCTTCGCCCAGTACCGATTTAATTACAGACGGGCCGGTAATAAACATTTTAGAAATATTTTCTACCACAAATACGAAGTCGGTAAGGGCCGGAGAATACACAGCACCGCCGGCACAAGGACCGAGAATTACCGAAATCTGAGGAATCACACCCGAGGCCAGAGTATTGCGGAAAAAGATTTCGCCATAACCGGCAAGCGAGTTTACACCTTCCTGGATACGTGCACCACCGGAGTCGTTGATCCCAATTAACGGAACCCTCATTTTCAGAGCGTGGTCCATAATTTTGGTGATCTTACGGGCGTGCATCAATCCCAGCGAACCTCCGGCAACCGTGAAGTCCTGGGCAAAAATACATACCGGTTTATTGTAAATAGTTCCTGTTCCGATGATCACACCGTCTCCATGAAGGGTCTTGCCTTCCATGCCAAAATCTTTGGCTGCGTGTTCAACAAACAGATCGTATTCGTGAAATGAGTTTTTATCGAGCAATGCGAGGATACGTTCCCGTGCAGTCAGTTTCCCCATTGCAGCTTGTTTCTCAATGGCTTTATCTCCACCACCTTTTTGTACTTCTTTCTTTCTTTTGCGAAGATCAAGTACGTTGCTTCTTAGTGACATAAAGTTTTTTTTAAGTTATAAATTAACCCTAAGATTCCGGGTCTTTTTTAATAAGCGAAAGCAAAATTATAATTTTTTTCAATTGCCATTTGTAAATGCAATTATGTACTACGTAAATTCACATAGTGAGGTTCGAATTGTTCGAATTATAGTATTCTTTGTTTGAAAATTGTTCGAATACCTTGTTTCTAAAGCGGTGCAGAATTGGCAAAACTATTTAGCCGCCCAACGGTAAACAAAGAAAGCAATTACTGCATAACACAGGTTGGGAATCCAAATAGCCACAAAAGGAGGCGTGCTTCCGCTAATGGCAAAAACGGTTGAAATTTGCATAAAAAGAATGTACGAGAAAGCCAGCAATAGACCGATTCCAAGGTGCAATCCTAGTCCTCCTTTTATTTTACGCGATGCCAGGCTCATGCCGATAACCGTTAAAATAAAAGTCGAAAACGGGTTGGCAATTCTTCGGTGTTTTTCCAGCTCCCATTCCACGTAGTTGATTCCCCTCATTTTCATGAGTTTTATCTCTTTCAGGAGATTGGGAGTTGTGTACGTTTCCATTTCGTTTTTCATGACCACAAAATCCTGCGGAGTCATACTCAATGTTGTATCGATCTGGTAACCTTTGCTCAAATCTTCATGATCATCATAAATCACCCGTTTCGAGTAATTGTTGATGACCCATTTTTGAGTTTCTTCTTTCCAGCTAATGCTTCGGGCCGTCAGTTTCTCTTTCAGTTTACCGTCTTCAAATTTTTCGAGGGTGAAAGGTCTGCCAACATTGTTGCTAAAACTCTTCATATAAATATAAACCCCCGGTTCAATCTGGCGATGAATGTTATGCTCTGTATTTACTGTGTTTGATTTTATATATTTTTCGCGGAAGCCGATCATGGTTTTATTGGCTGGCGGAATAATAAAATTACCCAGTAAAAAGGAAAAAATCCCGATAATCAGTGCCGAAACCAGGTAGGGGCGCATAAAGCGCGAAAAGGAAACACCGCTGCTTAAAATGGCAATAATTTCGGTGTTGTACGCCATTTTTGAGGTAAAATAAATAACCGCAATAAACGTAAACAGCGGGCTGAAAAGGTTGGCAAAGTAGGGGATGAAATTCAGGTAGTAATCAACAATAATATCTTTTGTCGGAATTTCCTTGGAGAGGAATTCATCCAGGTTTTCAGAAATGTCAAAAACAATGGCAATGCTGAGTATTAATGCAATGGCATAAAAAAATGTACCCAGGTATTTCCAGGTAATATAAAAATCAATTGTTTTATACCACTTCATCTTCACCTACAGTCTGTGTTTTAATTTAAGCACCATTTCGTTTTTCCAGCTAACAAAATCGCCGCCCAGAATTTTTTCTCGGGCAGTTTTTACCAGCCAAAGATAAAAAGCCAGGTTGTGCTGGCTGGCGATTTGAGCTCCCAGCATTTCTTTCGAAATAACCAGGTGACGAAGATAAGCTTTTGAATACTGGTCAACAAACGAAGTCCCGTTCGGATCGATGGGAGAATGGTCGTTTTCCCATTTCTGATTGCGGATGTTGATGATGCCTTCGCTTGTGAACAACATGCCGTTGCGGCCGTTGCGGGTTGGCATCACACAATCGAACATATCTACCCCCCGGTGTATGCCTTCCAGTATATTTACGGGTGTACCAACTCCCATCAGGTAACGCGGTTTGTCTTGCGGCAGATCGGCAGTTACCACTTCGGTCATTTCGTACATTTCTTCTTCGGTTTCTCCCACCGACAAGCCCCCAATGGCGTAACCGTTGGCATCAAAATTACGGACATGCGCCACTGATTGCCTGCGCAGATCAGCATAAGTTGCTCCCTGTACGATCGGGAAAAGCGACTGCGAGTAGCCGTACTTAGGTTCGGTGCTGTTAAATCGTTTGAAACAGCGGTCGAGCCAGCGCCGGGTAAGCTCCATTGATTTTTTTGCATAATCGTAATCGGCATCTCCGGGAGTACACTCATCGAATGCCATCATAATATCGGCCCCGATCGAACGCTGGATGTCCATCACACTTTCCGGAGTGAACTGATGATACGAACCATCGATGTGCGACTGAAAGCGCGCACCCTCTTCGGTGAGTTTTCGCAGGTCTCCCAGCGAAAAAACCTGGAAGCCTCCGCTGTCGGTCAGTATGGGGCGGTCCCAGCCATTGAACTTGTGTAACCCGCCTGCTTTTTCAATCACGTCAATCCCCGGCCGGAGGTATAAATGATAGGTATTTCCAAGGATGATTTCAGCTTTTATATCATCCCTGATATCGCGTGTATGGATTCCTTTAACCGATCCGGCAGTACCAACCGGCATAAAAATCGGAGTTTCTATTTTTCCGTGGTCGGTGGTAATTACACCCGCTCTGGCCCGTGAGTTATCAGTAGTTTTTTCTAACAGAAAATTCATTCACCTTAAATTGATGGGCAAATATAGATATTTAACTTTAATTGAAAGGACATAGAGAATAGTGCCCTTGTTAATAAAAACTAATTCATGTAAATAAATATCGGGCAGATTTCAAGCCTGATTCTTTTTAAATTCCCACATTTGCCCTTAGCAATGATTTTGATTTACCGAATTAATTTTCTGCATGAAACAAGCGATTCTGGATAGCCTGAACGGGATGTCGGTTACAGATTGGATCGTTCCTGGCATTTTTTTGTTTGTTTTTCTTTGCCGCTTTTACTACCTGCTGTTTTTTTCGGCGCGGGTGGTATTTAGCAGCCGGAAAGAAGTAATTGTCAACCAGAAAGCCAGGCAACCCATTACTGTATTTCTGACCGTCAGGAACGAGGAGGATAACCTGCGAAAACTGTTGCCCCAATTACTTGGGATTAAAGACGACTGTTACGAAGTCGTCGTGGTGGATGATTATTCGCTCGATAATACTTTTACTGTATTGGGGAGTTTTAAACATTACCCGAATTTTCACTTTTCATCGCTTAACGAAGAAACTCGCTTTTCGGTAAAGCTGGCGCAGAACATTGCATTAAAGGCCGCTCAGCACGAATGGGTGCTTACTTTGCCCATCGAAACTACGGCAGTGGGGAAAGACTGGATCAACGGTTTTTCGGTAAACACAACCACCGATAACCGGAATGTAATGATGGGATATTCAGGAATTCAACGCAAGCCGGGGTACTTCAATTTGCTATACCGTACCGAAAACTTTTTGCAGCAGTTACGCAGCGTGGGATATGTGGCCAACGGTATTCCTTTTGTATATTTTGAAGATAACGTGGCTTTCCGAAAGGAAGAATATTTTAAACTCGGCGGATATGGTCAGAAAACAAAAGAAGCGTATGCCAACCTGGAGTTGATCATTAACCAGTTTATCACAAAGAAGAAAACGGTGTTATTGTTCAATGAAAACACCTGTATTACAAAAGAGGTAGAGACAAACCGCGACGATTTTTACAATTTGCTCAACCGAAGTTTCAGAATCGAAAAGTATTTGCCCGCCTGGAAAAGAACCTTGCTGGGCTTCGATACGCTTACCAATTTGTTGTACACGCCTTTGCTGATTGTGCTGTTTGTTTTTTATTTTGATCTGTGGCCCCTTTTTGTGGCACTGGCCGGGATTAAAATTATGTTACATCTTATCCTTCTGAAAATCACCTTAAACCGTTTGAAGGAACGTAAAATATTCCTATCTTCGTTAGTGTACGGTTGGTTAATGCCTTATTTCAAGACTTTTTACAAGTGGTATTTTAACCAGTCGGCACGCCGAAGCAAATGGAGGATAAAGGTGTAATATTATCGGACAAAGCCCGTCAGGATTACGAACTCGTCAAGACCGCTTTAACGGGTGACGAAAAAGCTTTTGCCCGGCTGTTAAACCGATACAAAGACGCCATTTATTTCATGCTTCTGAAAATGGTGAATAACCGCAGTGATGCGGAGGATTTAACGCTGGAAGCTTTTGGCAAAGCTTTTAAAAGCCTTCATCAGTATTCGCCCACCTATGCTTTTAGCACCTGGTTGTTCAAAATCGCCTCCAACAATTGCATCGATTTTCTTCGAAAGAAAAAAGGTGTGCAGGTTTCGATCGAGAACAAAGACCAGAACGAGAATAACGAGCCACTCAAACTTAAATCAAAAGACCCCGATCCGGAAGAACGCTTGATCAGGCAGCAAAAAGCCATTCTGCTTCGGAACGTAGTTCGAAAATTAAAGCCACGTTATCAAATCCTGGTTGAGTTGCGTTATTTTAAAGAGTATTCGTACGAAGAAATCGCAAAAGAATTAGCTTTGCCGCTGGGTACGGTAAAGGCCCAGTTATTCAGGGCGCGGGAAATGCTTTTTAAAATGATTGAAAGTACCGAGATTGGTCAACGAGATTAACGATTTTATGGATATTCTGTTAAAATATTTTTTCGGATTAAGCGATCAGCAGATTACTCTCTTCCGGCAACTGGAACCTTTGTATGCCGAGTGGAATGCACAGATTAATGTGATTTCAAGAAAGGATTTCTCAGAGTTTTACGAACGGCATGTATTGCATTCGCTGGGAATTGCAAAACTGATCCGGTTTAATAAGGGGACGAAAATACTGGACGTCGGTACGGGTGGTGGATTTCCTGGAATTCCTTTGGCGATCATGTTTCCGGAGGTACAATTTCATTTGGTGGATTCTATCGGGAAAAAAATAAAGGTGGTGCAGAATGTGGCTGATGGGCTGGGTTTGAAAAATGTAACAGCAGACCAAATTCGCGCCGAGCAACTGACCGATAAATACGATTTTGTAGTTAGCAGGGCTGTTACCCGTTTGCCCGAGTTTGTTCCGTGGGTGCAGAAGAACGTATCCAAAAAACAAATAAATGCTTTGCCAAACGGAATTATTTACCTGAAAGGTGGCGATTTAACTGAAGAGCTGAAGCCGTTTCGGAAAAGGGTGTTTGTACAGGATTTATCGGCTTATTTTACCGAAGAATTTTTTGATACCAAAAAGGTGGTTCACCTGCCTTTGTAAAAAACGTCCTCCGGTTTTCGGAGAACGTTTATGAGATTACTTTTTGTATGTAATTTTTCTCTTTTACAAGAATTCGTCCCCAAAAGAAACACCCATTTTCCGGGCTTTGGAAATCAGCGGATGGTCTTTATCCACAAGGCGTAGTTTCCCGCCCACATCTTCCAGCGGTACCGTAGTTAAATCGTTGTCTTTAACGGCTACCATTGTCCCAAATTTCCCTTCGGCAATACACTGTGCAGCAAACGATCCGTAACGAGTGGCCAAAATCCGGTCCATTGGTGTGGGCGAGCCTCCCCGTTGAATGTAACCCAGTACGGTTTCGCGGGTTTCAATTCCGGTGTATGTTTGAATGGATTCGGCAATGTGCGATGCAGCCGACTTGTTTTTGGGGTGTTCAATGCCTTCTGCCACAACTACAATGGAGTAAGGCTTGTTGTCTTCGTAGCGGCTTTCAATTTTTTTGCAAACCGAGCGGATGTTGTATTCCAGTTCCGGCAGCAAAATAATATCGCCTCCGCCGGCAACGCCCGAGTACAACGCCAGCCAGCCGGCATGGTGGCCCATGATTTCGATGATCATTACCCGTTGGTGGGAGTTGGCAGTTGTATGCAGCCGGTCCATGGCTTCGGTGGCAATCTGAACCGCCGAATCAAAACCAAAAGTAACATCGGTACCCCAAACGTCGTTGTCGATGGTCTTGGGAATACCTATCACATTGAGCCCTTCTTTCGAAAGCAGGTTGGCTGTTTTCATGGTGCCGTTTCCACCGATACAAACCACGCAGTCGAGCCCCAGGTTTTCGTACGTTTCAATAATCTTTTCAGGCTTGTCGTTTTCGCCGCCGTCTTCTTTAACGAGTTTATAAGGCTTCTCGCGCGAGGTGCCAAGTATAGTGCCTCCCAGGGTTAAAATGCCCGAGAGTTTTGATTCTTTTAATTCAATGTAGTCGCTATTGATCAATCCGGTATAGCCGGCATTAAACCCCAGGACTTCCATGCCATACTCCACAATAGCGGTTTTTCCCACTCCCCGAATGGCTGCATTCAAGCCAGGGCAATCTCCTCCGGCCGTCAGAATGCCGATCTTTTTTTGCTTTTTTGAATCACTCATAATGAATTTTTCTATTGGATAATTGCAATATTATCCGAATTTACAAAAGTTGTTTTGAAAATGTGGCGATCAAAAGTCTTTAAATTGTATTTGGATTAAAATTTGTTTTTTTCTGACTGACAAGCTTAGTTTTTGATATTTTTGTGGTGTTACCGGGAAACCGGTGGCAAGAATTTTAATCTTTAACCAATTAAATTTTTATCCAATGAGAAGATTTTTTGCCTGCTTGTTAGCAGTGGCATTTGTTTTTACGATTTCTTGTAAAAGCTCAAAAACCGGAGGTTCTGCCGGAGTAAACCAACTTAGCAAAAAAGAAAAAGAAGAGGGCTGGGTTTTGTTGTTCGACGGAAAAACAACCAATGGCTGGAAAGGTAATAACAAAGACCATTTTCCAACAGCCTGGGAGGTTGTTGACGGAACTTTACATTTTAAAGGCTCAGGTGCCGGTGAAGCCGGAGCCAAAGACGGTGGAGATATTATTACAACCAAAGAATATTCAAACTTCCGCTTGAAACTGGAATGGAAAATTTCTCCCGGGGGAAATTCAGGTATTTTTTATTTAGGAAAAGAAACTCCGGGATGGCCTATTTACAAAACGGCTCCTGAGTGCCAGGTGTTGGATAACGAAAGACATCCGGATGCACGTGCAGGAAAAGACGGTAACCGCATGGCCAGCTCGTTGTACGACCTTATTCCTGCTGTTCCGCAAAATGCCAAACCGGCAGGCGAGTGGAACCAGATTGAAATTGAAGTGTACAGAGGCAGTGTGTGGCACCGCATGAACGGAAAAACAGTGGTTGAATACCACTTGTGGACCGACGACTGGAACGAACTGGTAAAGGGCTCAAAATTCCCTGGCTTGAATCCTGACTGGGCAAACATTGCCAAAGAAGGCGTAATCGGCTTGCAGGATCACGGTGATGATGTTTGGTTCCGGAATATTAAAATTTTGGTAACTGATTAGTTGCTGCAGTAAATAAAATACGAAGCCCGGGAAGTTTACTTTCCGGGCTTTTTTTGATTAAAAAAAGAATACAATGTAAATGCTTATAATCAACAGGTTGTGGATGATTCTCTAAAAAAGGTCAAAGAATGGCGCAACCTTTTGCCTAAAAAACGAATCTATTGGTAGGACGCTTATTTTTTAAACCCATCAATAATGAATTCAGGTGCATTAAAAACCTCCCTGTTGCTTTTATTGCTGCCGCTTATTGTCGGTGCTGTAAAAGTTGAGAATTTCTGGAAAGTAAAGGAAGATAATTTGGTTCGTATTCACGGGAGCTGGGAGTGGGTCGAATCATTTGCCGGTGTTACGAACTATCGGATTTATCCCGAAAACGGGCAGAAACGGATTTTGGAAGCGATAAAAAGCCGTGTAATGGTTTTTAACGAAGAAGGAAGGATTCTGACCAGCGGCGAAATTCTGAACGATACCGTAGCTCTTGTGATGAACGACGGAGTTCAGCTGCGAAACACCTACGAGGTTCGAAATGACTCGCTTTTTATAAGGGAATCGGGCAGGCTGAATTCAGGTGCACATCCGGTACTTTCAGTCTATGTTCGAATGAAATGACCCTGAAAACAGGTTTTCATACGAAATCACAATGTAATTTAATCGAAGTTCCAGGTTCGTGAGGCGAAGATTGATCTGGAGGCTAATTATTCCGGGTTGTACCCTGAATCGTTTAGTATCTGCTGGTAATCTTTGTTTTTCATTAATTCCTGAAGCGTAATTTCAGGGTGTTTTTTCATGTAAAGTCTTACAATTTGCCACCCCAGCCAAACGCCGGTGCGCCCCGGCGATTCAATTGGAAAACCACTGGTGCTGGGAGCATCGTTGATATAGCGAACAATGTCCATCCGTTTCGACGAATACAACATTTTGTTCTCAATCAGGTAGGTCCACATCGAAGCTTCGTTCATTTTGCACCACTTAAGCTGGGCGCCTGTGTAGCCAATTTTTACGGTGTCTTTTACGTTGGGTAACATGGCGTCAACCATGTACATCATTTTTCCTTTCTGAACCATCTGGCTAAGCAGGTTTGTCGCCGAATTTTCATCCTCAAATTCAGTAATGGCCCACGCGTATGCAACGTCCGGGAGAATTCTTTCTTTGTACATGTTCATTGCCTTGTAGCGTGGCGTGGTTTCTAATTCTTTGTAAAACTGGCACTCACGCCCGAGGTATTTGTCAAGGCTGATTCCGATGATGTTTTCTGCGGTTACCACCGACTGATTAAAGCCAGAGACATAAGTGTAGATAGTTGGCAGTTCTTTCTCGGGGAAATGAAACGCGTAGTATTTAAATGCCTTTTTTAGCTGCTTTTCCAGTTTGGCGAAATCTTTAAACTCATCATCAACTGCCGATCTTACCTCGTTGATCATCGTGTCAGCCAAAAAGGTTTTCATGTAATCTTCAAAATATTCATCTCCCATGCCGCCTACACGAATTATCCGGTAGGTAAAAAGATTAAAAAACTCGGGGTATTGGTTACTCAACTCCGCAATCGTCGCCAGGGTGTCTTTTCCTTCCAGGTTTTGCAGTGTTTCGCCAAAACGCACCACCTCAACCTCCGAATCAATGTTTGAAATATCCACTTTTAACGGATTGCGCTGACAGGCCATAAAAACAAGCACCAACAAAACTAACAAAGAATAGAATCTGAATCTCCTCATTTTACATGAAATTTAAATCATTACGTGCGTCTCGTTATAATATTGCGAAATTGAACTAAAAATTGAACTTTTGCAATTAACATTGTTACGGACTTAAAGTTTGGAGCTTGTTTTAAACTTCGAGTCCTAAACGTTAAACTAGAGGAATGAAAGTTGCACTTGCCCAGTTGAATTATACGATCGGTGATTTTGAAGGAAATGCGCAAAAAATTGTTGATGCGATCACCAAAGCCAAATCGTCAGGCGCTGACCTTGTGGTGTTCTCCGAGCTTTCGGTTACCGGTTATTATCCGCACGATCTTCTGGAGAAAAAGGAGTTTATTCACAAAGCAGAAGCCGCTGTGAATGAAATCGCGAAACACTGTGTTGGTATTGCAGCTGTGGTGGGAGCGCCGCGCATCAATGTGCACGAACAGGGGAAAAATTTGTACAACTCTGCTTTCTTCCTGGCCGATGGAAAGATTCAAAGTGTGCATAACAAAACGCTGTTGCCGACTTACGATATTTTTGATGAATACCGTCATTTCGAGCCCAACAGTACATTCGATGTGGTTCATTACAAGGGCGAGAAAATTGCGATTACCATTTGCGAAGATCTGTGGGACGAGCAACCAACAGCCAATGAATTTGGGAAAGACAAGCTTTACAATGTTTCGCCCATGGAAGAGTTGTCGCGTTTCGATCCGGATTTTATGGTGAATCTTTCCGCATCGCCTTTCTCTTACAATCAGGAAGGATGGCGCAAAAACGTATTGATTTCCAAGGCGCGGGATTATAAAACCCCGATTCTGTATTGCAACCAGGTTGGTGCGCAAACCGAATTGATTTTTGACGGTGGTTCGGTTTTTATTGATGAAACCGGTGAGATTGTAAAAGAACTGAAATATTTTGAGGAAGACTTTTTACTGATCGATACCGGTAGCCGGGGCGGCAAGGAACTACAGCCCGAGGCCGGTTACATTGAAAAGATCCACGATGCACTGGTATTGGGGATCAGGGATTATTTTCAAAAAATGGGATTCAAACAGGCAACGCTTGGTTTGTCGGGTGGAATCGACTCGGCAGTTACCGTTGTTTTGGCTGTGCGTGCACTGGGTGCCGAAAATGTTCGGGTACTGCTGTTGCCTTCAAAATATTCTTCGGAACACAGTGTGGAGGATGCGCGTGTTTTGGCTGAAAACCTGGGAATAAGATATGATATTGTCCATATCCAGGAGGCGGTGGATGCGTTTGAAAAAGAACTGGCGCCGTTGTTCGAAGGCTGCCCGCCCGATGTAACCGAAGAAAACCTACAGGCGCGGGCCCGTGGAATTTATATGATGGCGATTTCGAATAAGTTTGGCCACATTCTGTTAAACACTACCAACAAAAGTGAATGTGCGGTAGGTTACGGCACGCTTTACGGTGACATGAACGGAGGTCTTGCGGTGTTGGGTGATGTGTATAAACTCGACGTGTATAAACTCTCGCGTTTTATGAACAAGGACGGTGAGATTATTCCGGAAAATTCAATTGTTAAACCACCGTCAGCCGAATTACGTCCCGATCAGAAGGACTCGGATTCGCTGCCTGATTACGAAGACCTGGACGCGATGCTGTTCAACTACATCGAGCTGAATAAATCGCCGCTGGAGATTACCGCGCTTGGATTTGATGAGGCTGTTGTTCGCCGGGTAATCCGGATGGTGAACATGAACGAGTACAAGCGTTTCCAGGCCGCACCTATTTTAAGGATCAGCTCAAAAGCATTTGGCTTTGGCCGTAAAATGCCACTGGTAGCACGGTATTGATCTGCCTGAAAAATTGAACCTGGGCTAGCCGTTAAAAAAGCGGCAAACTTTATCAAAGACCTCGTCAAAATTTTTGTTGATTAATGCTGCTTCCTTCGGATGGGATGGAAAAGGATTTTCATGTGTGTAAGCATGTTCAAAATCCATGTTCTCCACCTTTATTTTGATGTCGCGAAAGGCGCCGTTCAGTGTATTCATGATTTCAAAAGGCGGAATAACATCGTCTTTCCGTAGTGAAACCGCAAAAAACTGATCTTCGTATTTTCGCAAAAGTTCCTCCCTGAAATCCCTCATTCGCTGAAAGTCAAGCATCGAATAAAATACAATTCCTTCGGGGTGGTTTTCTTTTATGTAATGATGGAGCAGGTTATCTTTTTGAACGATTTTGTCAAAGTGTTCAACCAGAAACGAATACAAGGCAACGTTGGCCTCGCTGTCGAGAATAAAACGCGATACCGGTGATATGCGGTTAAAAGCAGCCCCACTGCAAAAAAGTCCTACTTTCGAACGATCGAAATAATTTTTATGGTTGGTAAGTTTTAGGATTTGAGCCAGGAAGCCCCCGATGGAGTAGGCGAATATATTGAACTCAAAATCTTTGTCGATGCAGGGATGATTGCCTTGCTTGCAGTCTTCAATCAGTTGAATGACATCGTAATAGGTTTGCAGTCCCGACCAGATAAAACGCTGCGGCATGGAGTGCAAGCGCATACTGATGGCCACGTTCGATAGCGTGGAGTTTACGATGTTCGGGAATCTTTGTTTGCGAAGTTCGCTGAGTTGATACATTTCTTTTTTACTGCTCCAGTAAAGCGGTGCCCGCTGCATGTGGAACGCAATGGGGAAAAGAACAACCGTGCTTCCGGTTCCTTCGCAAATGGCCTTTGCCCATGGGAGGTATTTGTCCCACTTTTTTTCGTTGAACCCGTGAAAAAGGAACGTAACTTTTTGGGCTTTTTTTACTCCTTTGGGAGAAAGTATCTGGTAATTAAATTGCTGATTTTCTTCCACAAAAATATCCTTGATGTGGACGTGGTCTTCCAGGGTTCCTATTTCGGTGAAAAAAGAAAAATTGCTTTTCAGCTTTTGGTGGTGAGAGTCGCAGTGGTATTCTTCTGTACCTGGCAGAATCTGGTAGGAATGGGAAATAAAGTGCGCCTCATTTAGTTCAATAGTATCATAAGTTTTGTTGGATTCAGCGGATTCAAAAAGGTCTTTTAAGGCTACGTAATCTTTTGTATAGTGCATGTTTAACAGAATTTGTTGCACGCAAATTAGTACAATAAAAAGGAGCAGCGTGCACTTTATGTTTCATTTTTTGAGTTGTAGATTTTGCTGAGTGTTTGTGTGATTTTGGGTTGTCTACTCTTTCTTATTGTTGAATTTTTCTTGTCATAAGTTTGATATCTTGTTAAGTGGGGTAAAGCAGTTGTGCCCGGCAGATTAAGAAGGCAGATAGTGCAACAGAAAGATTGGCCTTGTAATGTGTTTAAGAGTAAATAATTGCCCGAAAATCTTGTTGTATTAATTTGGAATGGATATAAAATAACCGATAGTGGATATTTTAATCTCGCAATTTTTTTTAGCTTTGATGCTATAAAACATGCAGGCGGTTATATGTTAAATTCAGAATTGGGAGTAAAGGATATTATTGATAGCCCAAAATCGATATTTTATCTTTTAACTCAAGACGAAAAAGAAGAATTACAGCACCATATTTCTTTGTCTCATTATAAAAAGAATGAGTTTGTTTTTAAAGAGGGTGACAAGCCCACGGGCTTTATGATTCTGATAAACGGCAAAGTAAAGATTTTCAAGGAAGGTGTTGGCGGCAGGGAACAAATCATCCGTATGGCCAAGCCAATGGGATTGATTGGTTATCGTGCCTTGTTGGGAGAAGAAAATCACATTGCGTCAGCAGTAACGCTTGAAGAATCTACGATTTGTACCATTGGTGGTGAATTCATTTTTAACTATGCGCTTAAGAACCCCGATTTTTCTATGCGTATGATTCGCAAACTGTGTAAGGAATTGGGATTTTCCAATGCCCGTACAGTTACTTTAACCCAAAAACATATTAGGGGGAGGCTGGCCGAATCGCTGATTTTGCTGAAAGATAAATACGGTTATGAAAACGATGGTTTTACTTTGCGTGCTTATCTTTCGCGTGAAGATATTGCCAATCTTTCGAACATGACCACCTCGAATGCCATCCGGACCTTATCGACCTTTGCGAGCGAGAAGGTAATTGCGATCGATGGCCGGAAAATCAAGATTTTGGATGCGCATCGTTTGGAACGTATCAGTAAGCTGGGCTAACAAATTGATAAAGATATTTAACAGAAATGCCAGTTGGTTTTACCGGCTGGCATTTTTTATTCCTGCAAGTAAATACGTTTTACTCGTTGCGAGATTCCTGTTAAAATTTCATACGGAATGGTGCCGATTTTTTCAGCCAGTTCCGTGATCGGAATGTGCGGGCCAAAAAACTCGACCGTATCACCCACTTCGGCGCTTGTTCCGGTGACATCCAGCATCAGCATGTCCATGCAAATATTTCCTACAATCGGAACACGCTGGCCTTTTATAAAAGCTACGCCGTTTCGGTTTCCCAGTTTGCGGTTCATACCGTCGGCATAGCCAATGGGAACAATGGCAATCCGGCTTTCTGAGTCGAGCTTGCCTTTACGGTTGTAGCCTACGGTTTCGTCGCTTCCGGCTGTTTTTATCTGCGAAACAGTGCTTTTCAATGTGCCCATGTTTTGCACCGGAAGTCCGGTGAGCGAAACGCCATACAGACCAATGCCCAGCCGGACCATTTCGTATTGTTTCTGTGGAAATCGTTCAATTCCGGCCGAATTCAGAATGTGGCGATCAATGTGATAGGGGAGAGCGGATGAAATTTGGTCAAAAGCCCGGTCAAATTTTTCGAATTGAGATTGAGTGAAATTGTCGAGTGCCGCTTCATCGCTCCCAGCCAGATGAGAAAAAACTGACTTGATTTTTAATGCATCGGAATTTTTGAGGAATTCGCATGCTTCCGATATTTCTTCACTCGATTTAAATCCAAGCCGGTTCATTCCGGTGTCAATTTTCAGGTGAGCCGCGAAGCTTTGTATACCGGCTGCCGATACGTTTTGTGCAAAGTTTCGAAGCAGTTCAATGCTGTATATATTAGGTTCCAGCCCAAAGTCGATCATGTTTTGAAAACTGTCCTGTTCGGGATTCATAACGATTACCGGCACTGAAATTCCAGCGTTTCGCAGGCGCACTCCTTCGTCGGCCACTGCCACTGCCAGGTAATCTACATTTTGGTGTTGAAGCACACGTGCGACCTCAATGTCTCCGCTTCCGTATGAAAAGGCCTTCACCATCACCATGATTTTGGTTTCAGGCCGAAGTCGTTTGCGGAAAATATTCAGGTTGTGAACCAGCGCATTGACACTGATCTCCAAAACCGTTTGATGTGCTTTTTGCTGTAATAGTCCCGAAATCCGTTCAAAACGAAAACGACGGGCGCCTTTTATCAGTATGGCCGACGATTGAAAAGCCTGGCGGTTGAACCCGGCTTCAAACTCTTTGTAATCGCTAAAAAGGGTGGTTTTGACGGAGAAACAATTTCTGTGCTTCGAAATCTCTGCTCCGATACCGATCAGCTGATCGATTTCCCACTCTTCGAGCAGGCTATTTACTTTGCTGTAAAGCTCTTTTTTTGATAGCCCGGTTTGGAGAATGTCGGAAAGGATCAATACCTTTTTTTGCTGAGCGCTTACTGCCTGTTGTTTTAATACCGACAACGCAATGCTTAGCGAGTTAAGGTCGGAGTTGTAAAAGTCGTTAATGATCGTGCAGTTGTTGATGCCCTGTTTGAGTTCGAGGCGCATGGCAACGGGTTGCAGTTGGCTGAAGGTTTCCCTGAAATCAGCGGGGTTTTGTTGTAAAGCCAGCAATGCAGCTGCGCAATGGCAGGCATTTTCTATTGCTGAGTCGTTGACGAAGGGAATCGCAAATGAAAAAGACCGGCCTTGGTAGTTGCCACTTATTTCAGTTTGCCTTGTATTCTTTTTTAAGCTGAAATTCAAATCAGTATGCTGGTTCTCAATGCTCCAGAAAATGGGTTCGATCTTATTTTCTTTGCAGAAATCAGCTGCTTGCGTGTAAATCCAGTCCTCGTCTATGCGGCAGACCAGTTTTTTGGCACCGGTAAAAAGCACTAGTTTTTCCTGGAGTTTTTCTTCGAGCGATGAAAAGAACTCCTGGTGTGCATCGCCGATGTTGGTCAGGATTCCGATTTCCGGAGAAATAACCGGAGCCAAATGTTGCATTTCGCCGGGTTGCGATATTCCTGCTTCAAAAATGGCCAGGTCAAAATGATCGTCCATCAAAAGAACCGAGAGAGGGACTCCTACCTGGGAGTTGTAGCTCTTTGGACTTCGCACGATCTTATGCCCGTCCGAAAGTAAATCGTGGAGCCATTCCTTGACGATGGTTTTTCCGTTGCTGCCTGTTATGCCAATTACCGGGTAAGAAAACTGCTTTCGGTTATGGGCTGCCAGTTTCTGAAGGGCAAGCGTGGTATCGTTCACCCAAATAAAAGCTGCATCGATACTGGGCTTGGGTTCTTCTGAAACAAGAAATGCCCGGATGCCTTTCTTTATGAGCTCCGGAATATAGTTGTGTGCGTTGTAAACCGGCCCTTTTAAAGCCACAAACAGCGAGTTTTCTCCCCGGTGAACGGTTCGGCTGTCGGTAGCTAAACTTGAGATAACTGGCGGTGTAAACGACGGAGACATTAGCAGCTTTCCGCCAACCGCCTGCGCTATTTCGTGAAGCGATAAATCCAGCATTACTATTTTTTTGCTTTGTTGTAGCAACTTCTGCAAAGCGGTTCGTAAATGTCTTTTTCTCCCAGAAGAACTACCTGCTCTTTTTCCGAAAGCCGGTGCGAGAATTGCGCGATGCTTCCGCAGCGGACACAAATGGCATGAACCTTTGTTACATAGTCGGCAACCGCCATCAGACCCGGTATGGGGCCAAAAGGTTTACCTTTAAAATCCATGTCGAGTCCGGCAATAATGACACGGATTCCCATGTCGGCCAGTTTTATGACAACATCTACGAGCCCGTTGTCAAAAAATTGGGCTTCGTCGATACCTATTACATCCACATCGCCTGAGAGAAGAAGGATGTTGGCCGAGTTCTCAACGGGTGTTGAACGGATCGTGTTTTCATCGTGTGAAACCACTTCGGTTACCGAGTAGCGCACATCCATTGAGGGTTTGAAGATTTCTACTTTTTGCCGGGCAATTTTAGCCCTTTTCAGACGTCGGATCAACTCTTCGGTCTTCCCGGAAAACATAGAACCGGCAACAACTTCAATGGTGCCCACTTTTTTGTGGTTGTTTACATCTCTTTCGATAAACATTCCGCGTTACTCTTTCAGATTTTACTACTTTTACAAAAGTATAATTTAAACCTAAGTTCTTCGAGAATGGAAAATAAAAAACTGCTCAAATTTTTATACAAAGACATAGCTGAGATAGAAGAAATCTTTGCAGAAAAAGGGAAAAACGGCTTCGATAATTTTGAGGTCGAATTTATACAAAGTCGCTTCGCCGGAGCGAAACAGATCATCCAGATTTTAAGCGAAAAGGAAAATCAGTTTCTGAAGAAAACCGGACAGTGGGCCAAACATCGGGAAGAACTCGACCGGTCAGTCCCGTCGCCCGTAATTCCTGATAATTTGCATGATGAAGAATTTGGATCTGACGAAACGGAAGAGGTAGCAGAAGAAAATGAAGAAAAAGGAGAGCTGTCAGACCTGGGGGCTCCGGTAATTTCCGATAGTATTGTTTCGGATGAAAAGGCAGATGCCAGCACTGAGGTTACAGAGAATTTAGAGGAAGAAGGAGCGCAGGTTTCGGAAGTGCCGGAAAGTGATGAATTGGAGATGGATGAGGACGAAGAGCCAGTTGCTGGTGGTCAGCGGTTGGGAGATAGCTTTTTGAAGGAAAAGTCGGTAAATGACTTGATGGGAAGTGGAAACAATAAGCTGGAGAATAAAATTTCAAACAGCCCGGTTCGCAGTATTCAGGCAGCAATAGGCATAAATGACCGTTATCAGTACATACGTGAGCTTTTCGATGGAAATGCTGAGCGATTTACTGAAGCTGTTACCGATCTCGACAAAATGGGAAGTATTCAGGAAGCAGTGGGCTATCTTCAGTTGAACTATAAGTGGAAAAAGACAGATACCAGTCTGAAGTTTGTTAACCTGGTAAAAAGGCGGTTTGCGAATGTCTAAAACCGGAAAGTTAATATTGGTTCCCACTCCTATCGGCAATTTGCAGGATATTACGCTCAGGGCAATTACTGTTTTAAAGGAGGCCGACTTGATTCTTGCCGAAGATACACGGGTTTCGGTGAAGCTGCTCAAGCACCTGGAGATTGAGAAACACATGATCTCGCATCACAAGTTTAATGAGCATAAAACAGTGCCTTACATTGTTTCGCAGATTGAGATGGGAAACACTATTGCTTTGATCTCAGATGCCGGAACGCCCGCGATTTCCGACCCCGGTTTTTTACTGGTGAGAGCCTGTGTCGAAAAAGAGATTGAAGTAGAATGTTTGCCGGGGCCAACAGCCTTGGTTCCGGCACTGGCTGTTTCTGGTTTGCCTACCGAACGGTTTGTTTTCGAAGGTTTTCTGCCGCAAAAAAAAGGCCGTCAAACCCGGTTGAAAGCATTAGCGGAAGAAGCCCGTACCATGGTTTTTTACGAGTCGCCGTTTCGGCTGGTAAAAACGCTGGGGCAATTTGCCGAGTATTTGGGCGATGAGCGCAAGGCCTGTGTGTGCCGGGAGTTGAGTAAGATGTTTGAGGAAGTTAAGCGGGGAAGTGTAACCGAATTGGCAGAATATTATACCGATCACCCGCCCAAAGGTGAGATTGTTATTGTTTTGGAGGGGAAATCGTAGCATTTCGGAATGCTGTTGTTATATTGGGTGAGATTCACAAATTCGTTTTATGAATAAAAAGTACACCCATCTGTTTTTTGATCTCGACAATACATTGTGGGATTTTTGTCTAAATTCCCGTCAGGCCATTTACGAAACTTTTCTTTATTTCAACTTGGATGGTCGAGGACTTGATTTTGACGAGTTTTTTAATACCTATTCTGCGCACAACGATCGCTTGTGGCAACAGTACCGAAAAAAGGAAATTCACAAAAACGAATTGAAGCGGCAGCGTTTTCAGGCAACATTTGATGATTTAAGTATTGAAGGAATTGACGCTGTTCAAATGAATGATCATTACTTGGGAGTGATGCCGCAGCAGACCATGCTGGTGGATGGGGCGCTGGATGTTTTATCGGCGCTTAAGGCGCGGAGGTACAGACTTTTTATCATAACAAATGGATTCTCGGAGGTCCAGCACAAGAAAATGCAAAACTCCGGCCTTGCTTCTTTTTTTGAGAAGGTCTTTATCTCAGAAGAGGTGAAGACTCCTAAACCTGGACGTGAAATCTTTGACTATGCAATCACTTCCACCAATGCAAGAAAAACAAAGTCATTAATGATTGGCGACGACTGGGAAGTTGATGTAATGGGGGCAGTAAATAATGGTATTAATGCAATTTATTTTAACCCAAAGTTCATTAAAAATTATACGAAAAATGGAATTTTGGGCGTGGATAATGGTGTTTTCGAAATTAATAAGTTAATTGAATTGTTAAATATTTTGCAATAGCCGCATTGTTTTGTGTTTATTTGGTGTTTGTTTCATTATTTTTTTTATGTATTGTATAACATATTGAATTTCTTGCGTAATTCATCTTTTTGTAGATATTTGTAATAGTTTTAAAAGCAATATGCGTTAATTCAATAGTGGGGTGAGAATTGTGGATATTAAGATTTGGGGGAATCTTTCGCAATTAGTAAGTATACATTATTTTATTATAAGTGCTGTTTAATTATTAATTTAAAACTGTTTCTATGAAGGGAAAAAAATCATTGAGTTATATTTTGGCGTCATAGGAAAGATTTAATTGAGCTTTGGTTATTAGATTTTGATGATGCTGGTAAAGAGGTGCTTTCAGTTTGTGCTGTATGGTTTTTGTGCGCATTCCTAATTCTTGAAAGTATAATTATTTGGAGTCGTTTGTGACAATTAGTGCTAGGGCGATTTGCAATTAGAGGATTGGGGAATTCAGACAAAGTGTCAACTTTATTTATAAGCTGTTTAATTACTTTTTAAAACTGTTTCTATGAAGGGGTATTTAGGTGGCATCCATTGTTTTTCCAAAATTTTAGTATTGAAGCGATTGCGACTGAAAGAAATGAATAGCCGGGGGGCGCTCACTCTGCATATACTCACTATTACCCTTCGTAGGAATTTTCAAAGCCTCCCGGTTTTTTTGTTTGTTGCCAGCTCCTCAGATCGGTGAAATCAACATAATACTCTAGTTTTCGATTCAAAATACTGGGATTATATCCCGTAACGCGCTGTTTAGAAAGAAACTTTAATGTTTATAGCTGTTTATTAATAACTAAAATTATTTCTATGAAAAAAATTGCGATTCTTTTATCGATTCTCCTTTTCATGGGAAATTTGGTGGTAAATGCTCAGACGAGGACCATAACAGGAACGGTTACCTCGTCAGAGGATAGTAAGCCAATTCCCGGGGTGTCGGTTGCAGTAAAAGGTACAACCTTAGGGACTATTACTAACATTGACGGTGAGTATACACTGAAAGCTCCCCTGGAGGCACAAACCTTGGTTTTCTCTTTTATTGGCATGGCAACTCAAGAGTTTGCCATTGGCGAAAGAACTGTTATTAATGTTGTATTACAACCGCAGGCAATCGGTGTTGATGAGGTGGTTGTTACTGCCTTGGGTATCCAGAAAGACAAGAAAGCGCTTGGGTATTCAGTTCAGGCGGTAGGAGAGGAAGAGCTTGTTAGAACGGGTAATGCCAGCCTGCTTGGAGCCATGCAGGGAAAAATTGCGGGTGTTGACATTAAACCCTCCAGTGGTATGCCTGGCGCATCCTCTCAGATGGTTATCAGGGGGGCACGTTCGTTTACGGGGAACAACACTCCTTTGTACGTAGTGGACGGTATGCCCATTGCCTCAACGTCTCCCTACTCAACCGGCAACAGTGTAACAGGTACAGACATCGCCAATCGCGCGATTGACATCAATCCTGCCGATATTGAAAGCATTGACATTTTGAAAGGGCAGGCAGCTGCCGCACTTTACGGTATTCGTGCCTCCAACGGAGTAATTCTGATCACCACCAAAAGTGGTCGCGGAATGGCAGTCGGTAAGCCGGTTGTCACGATAACGCATAACAGTAGTTTTGATGTGGTATCCCGTACTCCGGATTATCAGACAACCTATGCGCAGGGAAGTTATGGGCAATATTCTCCCACAATGTCCTTTTCTTGGGGGCCCAAAATCAAAGATCTGCCCAACGATCCGAAATATGGGGGCAACACAGACAATACATATACGCAGAGAGACGGAATGCAGCAGGGAAAATTCTATGTTCCCCAACGAGAACAGGCTGGGTTAAACCCATGGGCAACTCCACAGGTCTATAACAGTTGGGAGGACTATTTCCAGACCGGCTATACAACTTCGAATAATGTGAATGTTTCACAAGCAACCCAGGAAGGCAACTTTTCCCTTGGCCTAAGTGTGACCGACCAAAGCGGTATTGCTCTTGCGACCGGGATGACACGATACAACGCAAAAGCTGCAGGTGAGCGAAACCTAAATAAAAACTTCAAAGTAGGTTATAGTGCCAATTATTCTAAAAGCGATATCGACAAATTATCCGGAGCCAACGACGGGTCACTTACCGGAATCCTGGCGGCTCCGCGTAGTTATGACTTGAAAGGTACTCCTTATCATTATCCAGGTGATCCTTATCGGCAGATCTATTTCCGCGGAGGCTCTTTCGACAACTCATACTGGATACCGGATAACAATAAATTCAATGAAAGAACAGAGCGTTTCTTCGGAAATGGTTATATAAATTTCGTAACACCTTTGGCTGATGGTATGAATTTAAGCATTCGTTACCAAGCTGGTGCCGATACTTACACCACACACCTTCAGGATATCTTTGGCTACGGAAGTGCAGCTCGGTCGAAAACAGGTGAAATAAACAACTATGGAACCACCTATACTTTATTTAACTCCACCGCAACGGCCAACTTCGACTGGACAATCAACAGTGAATTGGAATTGAGCGCCATGATTGGTAATGAGTTAAATAATAGTATGTCAAAAGGTTACTCTGAAACCGGAACTGCTTTTAACTTTGGTGGTTGGAACCATATTGGAAATGCCAGCATTGTTACTGCCGACGAGTCGCAAAGTAAATCGCGCGATGTGGGGATATTTGGCAGCCTTGCCCTTTCGTGGAGATCGATGCTGTTTCTGAATGCCACGGGGCGCAACGATATTGTTTCTGGAATGCCACGAAATAACCGCACATTCTTCTACCCATCAGTTTCACTGGGTTTTGTACTTACAGAAATACCCGCAATTCAAAATGCATCGTGGCTTTCATTTGCCAAGCTCAGGGCCTCATATGCCGAAGTTGGGCAGGCTGGTCGTTACTACGAAAACTATTTCGTAACTCCCGGTTATGGAGGTGGATTCTGGGGGACAGAACCCATCCAATACCCAATTGGTGGTATTAATTCATATGTGCCTAATACCACTCAATACGATCCGAAGCTGAAGCCGCAGAATACGGAGTCCTATGAGCTGGGTGTCGATCTGAAATTCTTTAACAACCGTTTCGGTGTGGATTATACCTATTCCCGCCAGGAAGTAACAGATCAGATTTTTGCTGTTCCGCTTGCCGGCTCAACTGGCGCGTCATCACTGGTAATGAATGGAGGAGCTGTGCGAACTAACTCTCACGAAGTAATGCTTTACGTAACTCCGATAAAAGCTCGCGACTTTCAATGGGATATGAGTTTCAATTTTGCTGCTGTTGAGAACAATGTTCTCGAACTGGCGGAAGGCGTTGAAAGCATCTTCTTGGGAGGCTTTGTTACGCCGCAGGTTCGTGCCGGTATTGGAAATACCTATCCGGTTATTTATGGGGTTTCATTTGTGAAAGACGATGCCGGCAACATAGTTGTCGAAGACAGCCCGGGAGCATGGAATCATGGGATGCCTAAGACAGGCGATCCTGATGTTATCGGAGAAGTTTCGCCTGATTTTATTCTGGGCGCAACCAATAGCTTCACCTACAAGAATCTTTCGTTAACCGCAGTTTTTGAATGGAAAAACGGAGGTGAAATGTATTCCGGATCGAATGGTCTACTCGATCTTTACGGCGTATCAAAAGTTACAGAAGACAGGGAATCAACCTTTGTTTTCAAAGGGGTAAAACCAGACGGCACGCCGAACGATATCGTACGGGGAGGTCCGAACGATCCAGATGCGCTTCAGGATTTATACACCAACGTACTTTCAAATATCGACGAATATTACATTCACGAAAACTCTTTTATAAAATTGCGTGAATTGTCTCTACGATACAAATTTGCCAAACCAATTTATAAAACACTGAATGTGGGTGTTTCTCTGTACACCAGGAATATTCTCATTTGGACGGCTTTGCGTAACTTGGATCCGGAAACCTCACAGGGGAACAACAACATGGGGGGTTCTTTCGAAAGGTTCTCGCTGCCACAAACCACCAGTTATGGATTTGGTTTCGAAATAACATTCTAACATTAAAAACTGAAAATTATGAGAAAGATATTAAATATCCTTTTGTCAGGACTACTGCTTGTTGCAGTCTGGTCATGCTCAGAAGACACCATGGATGATATCAATAAAAACGTAAACGACCCAGTCGATGTGGGGTCGAATCTAATTATTACAGATGCCATGGTAACCTCTGCATTCAGCATTACGGGAAGCGACCTGGCTTTCTATGCTTCGGTTTACATTGAGCACAACGTTGGAATATGGAACCAAAGCTATAACGCAGAAATCCGCTCCGGGGAACCTATTAGTGCCACTACCTACAACAACTCATGGAATTCTATTTATCAAAACCTTTACAACTTAAAGGTTATTATCAATAAGTGTTCAGAAGGCGGCTCCGAAGAAGGTAATTACCATACTCTTGGTATTGCTCAGGCCCTGACTGCACATAACCTGGCGACGCTTACCGATTTAATGGGTGATGTTCCCTGGACTGAAGCCTTGCAGCCGGGCTTTATTTTTACTCCGGTGCTTGACAAGCAGGAGGACATTTATACCGAAGTTTTAAAATTGCTCGATGATGCCATCGCCAACTTCAATAAGGAAAGTAGCTTTCCTTCGCTGGGAGACCAGGATTTCATATACGATGGTGACATTGATCTATGGAAAAAATTTACTTATGGGTTAAAAGCGCGGTATACCATGCGGCTGTCTTTGAAGAATGCTGCATACGAAAATGTAATCAGCTTCGCCAATCAGTCCTTTGCCTCCAGTGATGAGCAGGCACAGCTCAACTACAATGGCAGCACTGCAATCAGTCCTTTTTATAAGTTCTATACCGACCGGGACTACTTCGGCGCCAGTCAAAGCCTTTATGATAAGCTTAATGAACGTAACGACCCTAGAATTGATATCTTCTGGAAACCTCATCCAAATTCAGGTGAATTTATACTAGCGCCCAATGGTACTCCAGTTCAGGTTCAGGGGAATTACAGTATTTCAGCAATCACGGAGAAAACCGCGCCAACCTACCTGATGAGTTACCATGAAGTTGAATTTCTTAAGGCTGAAGCTTACGTAAGATTAAATGAACTGGAAGATGCTGAAGCAGCATTGAAAAATGCAGTAACGGCAGCATTCCAGAAAGTTAACATAGGCCTTACGGAAGAAGATGCAATAACATACTTTGAAGACAATGTTTTGCCCAAGTTTGGTAGTAATCCATTGTCTGAGGTAATGAACCAGAAATACATTGCTTTTTTTGAAGAAGAAGCTGTTGAGGCCTATTGCGATTATCGCCGGCTGGTTGCCATGGGCAATAATGTCATTAAGTTAGACAATCCGAAGAACTCTGCCAACCAATTCCCGCAGCGTTTTACCTATGGTAATAGTGATGTAACTACCAATAAAAATGTGCGCGAAGCTTATGGCGATGGAAATTACGTTTATACTGAAAAAGTATGGTGGGCTGGAGGTACGCGTTAAGAATGATTTATTATCAATATAAAACAATTGAGATATGAAAAAAATTAAAATATTCGGCTTGATAGCCACTCTGATTCTGACCTTTTCATCCTGTGAAACCGATGTTGACGATCCTGCAGGAGTAAGAGGTGTTGGAGTAGTACCTGCAATAGTCGATCTAAACCCCGCAGTTTATGACTCCAATGATCTGGAAAATACTTTCGTTCAATTCACTTTGGATATCACCGAATCATCGGTTAGTGAGGCGGTCGTAGTAGCCTCTTACAATGGAGATAAGAAGAGGACTGAAATGACAAGAATTAGCAGCTTTCCGTCAACAATCAAACTGACACTGAAGGATGTGGCTGCTAAGTTGGGAATATCCTTGGCTTCTGTAGAGCTGGCTGATGTGTTTACCTTTGAAATCGTTACCATTCAAGGGCAAGAAAGCTACTTTTCCAGTGCCGCTTTTAACGCAGCAGTGGTTTGTGCCTATAATCCTGAGATGGCTTCTGGCAGCTATCATGCCGTAAGCGATGGCTGGGGCTTAGACGGGAATGTTACCATAACTGTAGATCCGGAAAATGAGTACATAGTATATGTCTCTGGTTTGGCAGCAATTGAAGGTCTTAACGAGGATAAGGGACCGTTAAAAATGATCATTAACGAACTGGACTATTCTGTAGACGCAGAAAAAACCGTTTTGGCTTCCGATGTGGCACCGTGGGGACTCCCGTATACAGGATACAATTACCAGGGATTTGGAGAACTTAACACTTGTGACGGTACCTACAAAATGACATTTACCATTGGTGTTGATCAAGGCTCCTGGGGGGCATATGATTTTGTACTAACAAAGAATTAAAAAAGATTCAATACGCTTATTTGTGTATTGTTAAGTGTTAGATAACATTTTGATGACAGAAAAGAGTGGGCTGATGAAAAGTTGGCCCGCTCTTGTTGGGATGCAGGGTAGGTCCAGAAAAACTCCAGGCAAATTTTTGATTTAGGAAACGTATAGCAATAAGCAATGTATTTAAATCATATTCTTATTGCCGTTGTAGAGAGTCCTTTGTGAACTATTTATGAAAAGTATTTTAATGGACCTTGTTTCTTATGTATTAGTAATGTTTGTTGAAAAATACTTTCAATTTGTTTTAAAAATTGTTTTTTTTTCACACTTTTGTAATTGTTAAAAAAATTAACCATTTAATACCGATTTTAACAATTAACACTAAGATGATTTGTGATTAAAGGATTTGGGGGAATCCTAACAAAGAGTCAACTTTATTTATACGCTGTTTAATTATTTTTTAAAACTGTTTCTATGAAGGGGTATCTAGGAAACATTCATTGTTTTTCCAGAATTTTATTATTGAAAAAATTGCAACTTAAAGGAACGAATAGCCGGGGGGCGCTTACTCTGCATATACTCACTATTACCCTTCGTAGGAATTTTCAATGCCTCCCGGTTTTTTTTAGCTCTTGCCCTTCAGATCAGAAAAGTTAATATAATACTCTAAGCGTTTGACTCAAAATAAATACCGGGACTATGTTCCGGAAAGCACTGTTTGAAAGAAACTTTAATGTTTATAGCTGTTTATTAATAACTAAAATTATTTCTATGAAAAAAATTGCGATTCTTTTATCGATTCTCTTTTTCATGGGGA
The DNA here is from genome assembly GCF_003576475.1 of Maribellus luteus. Lineage (GTDB taxonomy): Bacteria > Bacteroidota > Bacteroidia > Bacteroidales > Prolixibacteraceae > Draconibacterium > Draconibacterium luteum. The sequence goes on from NZ_QWGR01000011.1 coordinate 100,523, forward strand.
ATTTGGTGAATGCTCAAACGAAGAGTTTAACCGGTACGGTTACTTCTGCTGAGGATAATATGCCAATACCCGGAGTATCGGTTTCAGTAAAGGGAACAACCCTTGGAACAGTTACCAATCTGGATGGTCTGTTTGAATTGACTGTTCCGAATGATGCTAGATATTTACTATTTAGCTTTATCGGGATGAAAAATCTCGAAGTTGAAATTGGTTCACAAACCAATTTTGCCGTGAAGATGGAAAATGCGATTATTGGAGTTGACGAGGTGGTTGTTACCGCTCTTGGCATTTCCAGAGAAAGGAAATCTTTAGGCTACTCTGTGCAGCAAGTAGGTGGAGAAGAAATCAGCACAATAAAAGGAGCTGATTTTACCTCGGCCCTTTCAGGTAAAGTTGCCGGGCTTGACATAAAAACAAACACAAACTTTGGTGGATCTACAAACGTTATCGTTCGTGGATCAGCTTCATTAACTGGAAACAACCAGGCTTTGTTTGTTGTCGACGGAGTGCCGATTGACAATACCATTATGAATGATTCGTATCAGAAAAGAGGAGGCCGTGGATACGACTACGGTAGCACTGCTTCTGATATTAATCCTAATGATATTGAGTCGATTTCGGTATTAAAAGGAGCAGCGGCGACTGCCCTTTACGGATCGAGAGCTGCGAATGGAGTGATTCTTATAACAACTAAAAAGGGAGCTAAAGGGAAAAACCTGGGGGTATCTTATACCGGAAATGTTACCCTTGGATTTGTAGATAAAAGTACATTCCCTGAGTACCAAAAAGAATACGGTGCCGGTTATGGTTTAGACTGGTACAGTGATTCAGATTATCCGGGACTTGAGTACTGGGACTGGAACGATGACGGGACTGATGAATACATTGTTCCTACTTATGAAGATGCATCAATGGGAGAACCTTTCGATGCAGGTTTAAATGTTTACCAATGGAATGCATTCTGGCCTGGCTTAGATACCTACGGTAAAGCAACACCTTGGGTGGCTGCTAAAAACGATCCGATCGAATTTTTTGAAACGGCAACTACGAAGTCTAACTCAATTCAGGTTACTGGCGGCAGCGATAATTTAACCTACCGGTTTTCTTACCAGAATCTGCAGCAAGGTGGTATTATGCCAAACAGTGAGCTGGATAAAAACAATTTTAGCTTTTCCGGTAGTTACGATATTACCTCTAAATTGAAAGTGTCGTCTTTTGCCAATTTCATTAAAACCGAAACGAAAGGAAGAAACATTACCGGTTATTCTGGCAACCTGATTTCAGGGTTCCGCCAGTGGTGGCAAACCAATGTTGATATTCTTGAGCAGAAAAGGGCATATGAGCAATTGGGGGTAAATGTTACCTGGAACATGAACGAGCCAGGCGATACCAGCCCGGCCTATTGGAATAACCCATATTGGCAACGTTACCGGAACTATCAAACCGACTCACGTAGCCGCTTCATCGGTTATACCAAGTTCGATTGGCAAGTTGCCGACTTCCTGACATTTACGGGGCGTGTATCTGTAGATTATTATTCTTTCCTTGAAGAAGAGAGACTTGCTGTAGGTTCCATTGCAGAGGCTTTTGGTGTTGGGTATAACGATACATCGTCGGGTTATTCGGTGAAAAGAGGTGACTTTTCGGAGTACAACTTCGATTTGATGGCCAATTTCAATAAAGACATTACCGAGAAGTTGAACTTAGCAGGTTTGGTAGGTACAAACATTCGTAAACAAAACTCTTCCGATTTTTGGGCGTCCACAAACGGCGGTTTGGCAGTTGAAGGAATTTATTCGCTTGCCAATACAGCATCTCCGTTGGAATTGCCGATAGAGCATGCACCAAAGATCCAGGTGAATGGTTATTTTGCAAATGCATCATTGGGGTACAACGATATTTTATTTCTTGAAGGTTCGGTTCGTGTTGACCAGGCTTCTACTTTGCCCAAAGACAATCAGACTTATGTGTATCCATCAGCTACCGGTAGCTTTATTTTTACAAAGTTCATTGATAAAGATTGGTTTAGCTTTGGTAAAGTGCGTTTAAACTATGCTGAAGTGGGTAACGATGCTCCTTTTGCCAGTTTATTTAATACTTACGACCAATACTATCCTTTTAGCGGAAATGGAGTTGCATCAAACAGTAATACAATAAATAATAAAGAGTTAAAATCGGAAAGGACAAAAAGTTTGGAAGCAGGTTTAACTCTGAACTTTGTGAAAAACCGCTTGGGTCTTGATTTGGCTATCTACGACAACAGAACCGTTGATCAGATTATGCCGGCAGCAATTTCCTATGCTACAGGTTCGAGCTTCAAATTCGTAAATGCCGGAGAAGTTAGCAATAAAGGTGTTGAAATAATGCTGAATGCAACACCTGTAAAACAACGTGGTTTTACATGGGATGTAGCCCTAAACTGGTCGAAAAATAAAAACAAGGTTATTGACCTGGCTGAAGGTTTGGAGAAATTGCAACTTGCTGATTTGCAGGGAGGTGTTACTGTTAATGCTGTAAAAGGCCAAGCTATGGGAACCATTCATGGTACTGACTTTGTTTACTATAATGACATTAAAGATGAAGCCCACCGGATTGTAACGGATGGGTATTACGATGTTAGCGCATCAGACCAGATCATTGGAGATGTAAACCCGGATTGGATTGGCGGTCTCCGTAATACGTTCAGTTATAAAAATCTTAGACTTAGTTTCTTAATCGACTGGAAACATGGTGGAGATGTATTCTCGTTAGACCATTGGTACGGTTCGTCTACAGGTTTGTATAAGGAAAGTGCAGGTTTGAACGACCTTGGAAACCCCGTACGTAATTATGTCGCTGATGGTGGTGGTGTGATACTTAAAGGAGTAACTGCTGACGGCGCACCAAATACGGTACGTTCAGAAGATATGGGAACGTATTATACGCCTGTTGGATCATATTATGCGCCCAATGCTTTGTTTATTTACGACGCCAGCTATGTGAAGTTGAGAGAATTGTCGGTTACTTATAACTTGCCTAAATCACTTTTTGATAACATCTTTATTCAGGACGCTTCAATTGCATTGGTTGGTTCAAACTTGTGGATTATTCATAAAAACCTTCCTTACGCAGATCCGGAGACTTCTCAAGGTGCAGGAAATATTCAAGGTTGGCAAAGTGGTGTAATGCCATCAACGCGCAATATTGGTTTTACATTAAATGTTAATTTTTAATACGTTGTAAAAATGAGAAATAGAAAATTATATATAGTTGTACTTTTTCTGGGGTTTCTGTTTGCATGTACTGATGATTTCACAGAAATGAACGTTGACACGACCCGGCCGGAAGAAGTAAGTGCAAGCGTTTTGCTTACCAATGCACAAATAGAAATTATTGATCAACTATCCAGTACAAACGTTAATTACAATATTTGGAAGCTGATGGCCCAGTATTGGACAGAGCGTTCGTACAGGGATGAAGCGAACTATAACATTACAAGCCGTGAAATTCCGGAACAGATTTTCAGGGTGTTTTATGCTGCTTTATACGATTTAAAAGATGCGTATGAAATTATTGACGGGCAGACGCTTACTGAGCCTAACCTGGAGTCAAAGCAGGCTGTGAAGGCAAATCAGCTGGCAGTTATTGAATTGGTAAATGTTTTTGTATACCAACGTTTGGTGGATATTTTTGGTGATATCCCTTATAGCGAAGCTTTAGACAAGGATAATTACACGCCCGCCTATGATGATGCGCAAACAATCTATAAAGATTTAATTGCCCGTGCCGAAGCCGCTGTCGCTGCCCTTGATGATTCTGATGAAAGTTTTGGTACGGCTGATTTGATTTATGACGGAGATGTGGCATCCTGGATTAAATTCGGACATAGCTTATTGGTGAAGCTGGGTATTGGTATTGCCGATGGTCCCTTGTCTGCTTTAGGGAAATCAACCGTCGAAGCACATTATGATGGTGTTTTTGCCAGTCAAAGCGAAAGTGCATTCTTCCCGTACGAAAAATCATTGCCTTATGTAAATGAACTTTACAATGATTTGGTAGCCAGTGGACGTCATGATTTTGTGATGGTTACGGGTATGGTTGATTTAATGAGAACCATTGAAGACCCCAGGATTGACAATTACTTTGATAATCTTGAGACCGGTATTACGACCGATTACGGTGCATCTGGCGGTTCGTACAGTACAAAAGTACATTACGATGCAGCCTTGGAAGAACCCGATTTCCCTGGCTTCTTCATGACTTTTGATGAGGTTCAGTTCTACCTGGCCGAAGCTGCTGCCCGTAATTGGAATGTGGGTGCCGACGCTGAAACCTACTATAATGCAGGTGTTACGGCTTCCATTATACAATGGGGAGGTACAGAGGCTGAAGCTGAAACCTATTTAGCTTCACAATCCTATTCTTCCTATGACGTATGGAAAGATGCGATTGGTACACAAGCCTGGTTGGCCATGTATACCAGAGGCTTTATTGGTTATACTTTCTGGCGGAGATTGGATTACCCGTCAGTATTGGTAATGCCTCCAAGCCCTCCAACCGGTGTTACATCTATTCCGGTTCGTTTTACTTACCCAACAAACGAACAGCAATACAACTCAACAAACTATGCCGCTGCAGCCGCAGCTATTGGTGGTGATAAAATGAGTACAAAATTGTTCTGGGATATTTATTAGAGATAATAAACATACAAATTATAAAAAAGCTGCCTCGCCAGGCAGCTTTTTTATTGTTTCTTCGGTCCGAAAAGTACTTCCATGTCAGGCCCTTTTTCTACAAAACGTTTTATCGGGAAGGGCTGATTCGAAAGTCAAACGACTGGCCTGAGTTTATCCTACACCTGCTGCAACGGCACGAAAAACTGTTGCAATAAGCCAATCCTCGCAAGTCTAGCTGTCTGGCGACGCCGTTATGGCAATCCCTGACAATCGAGAGACGCAATCGGGTTATTTCTAATTCTTTTAATCAGACCACAGTAATCCCGACACTAAAAATGACTCGAGCCGTCCCAGCAGTGCGTGCAAAGTTTTTCTTTCGGAAGTCCAATTGCTTCCACCAAATCCTCTAATTTCTGAAATTTCAGCGTTGTCAGGTTCAGGTTTTTGCAGATTTGCTCCACCATTGCCTGGTGCTTGGGCGAATTGCTGTCAGAATACTCCGACATGTCGTAGCCAATCATCTCTTCTTCCGTTTTATTCTCAAGCTGGGCAACAGCCTTGTAAGTTGCCAGGTCGAAGTTGGAACGCGAACGGCTGAAGTTCAGAAATTCGCACGGATAGGTGAGGGGAGGACAGGCAATGCGCACGTGTACTTCGCTGATTCCGGCAGCATGCAGGTCGGTTACATTGTCCTTCAGCTGGGTTCCGCGAACAATTGAGTCGTCGAGAAATACGCCGCTGTTTCCTTTCAGAATTGAATTATTCGGAATCAGTTTCATTTTGGCCACCAAATCGCGCATGTTTTGGTTTTGAGGCATAAAGCTTCGCGGCCAGGTGGGGGTGTATTTCGAGTAGGGGCGTTTGAGCGGGATTCGCTTTTCGTTGCTGTAGCCCATCGCATGTCCGACTCCTGAATCCGGAATTCCGGCCACAAAATCGGCCTTTGCATTGTCGTCTTTTGCAAGGGCAGCACCACAACGGTAGCGGCTTTCGTCCACATTTATTCCTTCGTAAAACGATGGCGGATATCCGTAATACACCCACAGAAACGAGCAAATCTGCATTTTTTCGCTGGGTTTGCGCAACTGTTCGCAACCGTCGGCAGTTACCGAAACAATTTCTCCCGGACCAAGGTATTTTTCTACTTCGTAGCCCAGGTTGGGGAATGCACAGGTTTCAAAAGTTAAGCCGTAGCCGTTTTCTTTTTTCCCAACGATAATGGGAGTTCGGCCCAGTTTGTCGCGCGCTGCAATAATTCCGTTTTCGGTCAGGATCATCATCGAGCAAGATCCTTTAATACGCTTGAAAACATTTTCAATACCGGCCACAAAATCCTCGCCTTCGGCAATCAGCATGGCCACTAATTCGGTAGGATTCACCGAGCCCTGGCTGGTTTCCGAAAAAGTGCGGCGCATTTGCATAAACTGCTCTTCCAGCTCATCAATGTTTACAATTTTGCTTACCGTTGCCACTGCAAAGCGGCCCAGATGAGAAGTTACCAGTATGGGTTGCGCTTCGCTGTCGCTGATTACGCCAATACCGCAATTGCCTTTGAATCCGGCAATGTCATTTTCAAATTTGTTTCTGAAATAGCCATCTTCGAGGCTGTGAATAGCCCGTTGAAATCCTTTTTCAGAACAGTGAAAGGCCATACCGGCCCGTTTGGTTCCCAGGTGGGAATGATAATCGGTGCCGTAAAACACATCGGCCACACAGTCGTTTTTCAAGACACTACCAAAAAATCCGCTCATGAGATAGTTGTTTTTGTTGTCAAAAGTTTTTGATGAGAGGGCAAAAGTATTAGAAATGTAGTTGCCCGAAAGCAAAGGTTAATAAGAGAAGGTGAATTGTTAATAGAAATATGACGGCTATGGAACAAAAACGCGGATCAATGGCGTTTAAACTGACACTGAAAGTGTCGGAACTTAACAGCGCGCTACGAAGTGCCGGGTAAGCTGTCCCTTGTAAGATTTTTGGTCGCCCTGTGTTTAGGTCGGGCGCCCTGTTGGATCTTGACCCTTCCTGTTGCATTTTTGGCACTTCCAGTTAAACAGGACGGGAAAAATTTGTATAGGATTTGAAAAAAAACTTACAGGGCGATAAAAAAACTTACAGGACGTTCCAAAAATCTACAGGAATGCGAAAAATGACTACAGGGAGGCAAAAAAGTTAACAGGACTGCTTTTCACTTAGATTGGCATATGGGTTTTCTTTTATACCCTGCCAACAAGGAAGAGAAATTATGTTTATTTTTAGAAAGCTAGAAACCTAAAATTTCCCAATACATTGAGAATAAAACTAATTATACTATTGTCATTATTTGTAGTAAGCTGTCAACCTAAAAACAAGACTTACCAAGCTGACTTTGACAATGCGCCTGATTCAGGGACACATACAGAAATGCCGGAATTAACAGATGACTTAATTCAGAACCTGGCTTTATTGGGCAAAATTTGGGGTTTTTTAAAGTATCATCACCCTGAAGTTGGAAAAGGTAAATATGATTGGGATGATGAACTGTTTCAGATTTTGCCAGAGTATATAAACGTAAACAGTACCAGGTATCGGGACAAAGCATTACTTCGATGGATAGAAAGATACGGTGAATTGCCTGAATGTACTTCCAGTAAAGAAACAACTGCCTGTGCTTATCAGAAACCTGACTTTTTATGGGTTGAAAACGGAAATATCAGTGCTGCCTTAAAAGAAAAGATAAAAAAAATCTATCAGAACAGGCACCAGGGAACTCATTGCTATATTAAGAAGGCGTATCATGATGGTAATCCAGAATTTTTAAACGAAGAACCTTATTCAACTTCTTTCCCCGACAAAAATCTTCGGTTATTGGCCTTGTATCGGTACTGGAACATCATCCAATATTTTTTTCCATATAAATATTTAACGGATAAGAAATGGGATGAAGTATTGAGAGAATATATCCCTGTATTCATAAACGCAAAATCGGCATTGGAATATCAATTGGCCATACTTCAACTTGCAGCCGAGACCAATGATACGCACGCAAGATTTCTTATGGGAGCAGATGAAATTGGCTTTTTGAGAGGGACAAGGTACGCACCTCTTCGGACAAATGAAATAGACTCATTGAGAGGGACAAAGTATGCACCTTTTCGGGTTCGGTTTATTGAAAACAACCTAACGGTTATTGACTATTTCAAACCGAGATTGAAAGAAACTACAGGTTTGGAAATTGGCGACTTCATAACTCATATAGACAGCAAAAAGATAGAGTATATCATCGACAGTATCAAAGCATATTATCCGGCATCGAACGAAGCAGCAAGAATGTATTACATGGCAACGGATTTGGTACGTTCGAATAATAATTCAATTCATATCGTTTATAATTCTTCCGGAGTAATAAAGGAAAAAGAGTTAACGATGTACCAAAGGTCTGATTTGAATATGGACGAACCAAATAGCAAATTGTCTTATGATAGTATAATGCTTGATAATGATTCGATGTTTATCGGATATATTACACTAGCAACCATCAAAGACACAGAAATATCGCATATTAAAAAGTCTTTTATGAATGCAAAAGGTATCATCATTGATATTCGGAATTATCCTGCTTCTCGTGTGGACTTTTCATTGGGTGAATTTTTTACTTCGAAAAGAAAGCCTTTTGTGAAATTTACAACAGGAAATTTAAATAATCCGGGAGAATTCAATTTTAGTAATAATGTTTATTTTTTAAATTATAAGGTAGGAAACCGTAATAGCTTTTTTGATTTTGAAAAACCTATATCCGAAAATTATTTTCAAGGAAAATTAGTCGTCCTTGTAAATGAAGAAACCATAAGTCTAGCCGAACTTACTGCTATGGCATTCAGGGCTGGAGATAATACGGTTGTAATTGGCAGCCAGACGCAAGGAGCTGACGGAAATATATCATTTATCCCTTTACCTGGCGGATTAAAAGCCGGGATTTCAGGTATTGGTGTTTATTATCCTGATGGGAGAGGAACTCAGCGTATTGGCATAGTTCCGGATATTGAGGTAAAACCTACTATTCAGGGGATTAGGGAAGGAAGAGATGAACCCTTGGAAAAGGCAATTGAATTGATACAAAAAGAGTAGAAACCAGCTGATAGCAATGAAGTATTCCGGTTTTCTGCACAGCCAAGCCTGTATCCGCGTTAGCAAGACGGTAAATTTTGTTAACGTAGCCGGTTATAATCTTAGTGATTAAAAATTTGTACTTTTGAAATATGAGAAGTTTACAGGAAATCAAGAATACATTGAGTAATCATAAAAGCCGGTTATTCAAGGATTATCCCATAAAATCAATGGCGATTTTTGGTTCTTATTCGCGTAGGGAACAGAACGACTCCAGTGATTTAGATATTCTTGTGGAGTTTTCAGACAAAATTGGCATTCGATTCATTGATTTGGCGGAAGATTTGGAAGAAATAGTAGGGGTTAAGGTTGATCTGGTGTCAAGAAAAGGAATAAAAGAGAAGTACCTGGAATCCATCAATTCTGATTTAATTTATGTCTAAGCGAGATACCCGGTTGCTATTAGATGATATGTTGCAATCCGCATTAAAGATTAAGCGGTACACAAAAGGCATCGGTTATGATTCATTTGTTTCCGATGACAAGACTGTTGATGCGGTTGTGCGAAATTTTGAGATCATTGGAGAAGCCGCCAATCGCATTGATCCTGATTTTAGGGATAGAAATCCTGAAATTGAATGGAACCGAATAAGAGGCTTTCGCAATCGAATTGTACACGATTATTTCGGAATTGATTATGAAATTGTTTGGAGCATTATTGAGTCGTACCTCGATGAACTCATTGGCTGGATTCAAACAATCAACGATGATGACAAAGCCTTTCCTCCGGACAATTTGTAAGCCGAATACTACCTGACTTCTTTAAAATCCCACTGATTGTATAATCCGTTACGTTTTCCTTTTCTTCTTTTTGGCGGCCGGGAAAAGAATGTTGTTCAGGATTAAGCGGTACCCCGGAGAGTTGGGGTGCAGGCTTAAATCGGTTGGCGGATCGCCGATCAGGTGCTGGTAATCTTCCGGGTCGTGGCCTCCGTAAAAAGTCCAGAAGCCTTTGCCTTTTTCCCCGTGAATGTAGCGGGCTTCGTGTGCCGGTTTGTTCTCGCCCATCACCAGCACATTGGGTTTTACCACTTCTTTGCGGTAAGCCGTGGTTTGTCCCATAAAACCTTTGATCAGGTTGCGGTGGTTCTGGCACAACATGGTGGGGATGGGGTCCCACTTGGCCGAAAATTCAAACAGCGTGAAAAAATCGTTTTCCCGCACCACTTTGTTGCGCCGCGATTCGGTAGCGTCGATGTCCGAAAACTCGTACACATTCGGGCTTTTTTCCAGGTGAAAATTCTCGAACGCACAGGTATGTTGGAAATTCAGTTTTTCATCGGCATCCGGGTCCATCGAGTCACCGTCGAACATGGGCTGGCAAATATCCACGCCCTCCGCCGCCAGCGAAATATCGTATGTGTCGGTAGCGGCGCACATGGCAAAAAGGAAACCGCCGTTCAGTACATATTTGTCAATTTCGCGGGTCACAAACGACTTCATTTCCGAAACCTTCAGAAAACCCAGTTTTTGCGCCAGCTCGTTGTTTATTTTTACTTCTTGCTGGTACCAGGGCATGTGCTGGTAGGTACGCCAGAATTTTCCGTGTTGCCCGGTAAAATCTTCGTGGTGAAGGTGCAGCCAGTCGTAATCGGCCAGTTTCCCGTCCAGTATTTCTTCGTCGTAAATTACATCGTAATCAATCTCGGCATAGGTCAGCACCAGGGTTACCGCATCGTCCCAGGGTTGTTTATTGGGCGGCGAATACACCGCAATTTTGGGCGCTTTTGTCATGCTTATGGCATCCTGGTTGACTTCGGGGCGTGCTATTTCGGAAAGGATAGCGCTGGCCTGCGCATCGGCAATGGTTTCAAAAGTCACCCCGCGAATCACGCATTCGTTTTCAATTTCAGGAAAATGCTGCAACAGGAAACTGCCGCCCCGGTAATTGAGCAGCCACTTTACTTCCACATCTTTTTGCAGGGTCCAGTAGGCTATTCCGTAGGCCTTTAAATGATCTTTCTGCGTATCGTCCATCGGGATAAGAAGATACAGGGCTTTTGCCTGAAAAACGACCAAAAGGACAAGTAGGGAAAGTATTGTTTTAAGCTTCATGACTCTGTTTTCCGAAATATACAACTTTGAAACGATAAAGTTCAAATGCGCGGCGCTACATCAGGTGTGCGCAAACAGAAAGCTGATGCGCAGACCCGTGTTTTATGCCGGTAGCACTTCTCGCATGGGCTGCATCATCAGAACGGTACATCCGAAGTGGATGATCCGCTTTCGAAGCCACGGTTGCCCGCAATTCCAACATCGTAGGTTTCGTTGTCCTCGTTCATCGACGAGCCAAAAGTCTGTACCGAATTAAAACCTCCCGATTCGAATTGCGGATCAAGATCGGAGAATTTCGCCATTTCTTTCTGGAATTTTAGCGGCACATCGGCGGTGGCACCGTTACGGTGTTTGGCAATAATGAGCTCTGCAATTCCGCGCAGCGAGTTCCCTGATTCGTCTTCGGTGATCCCAAAATATTCCGGGCGGTGGATAAAACAAACAATATCGGCATCCTGCTCAATCGCACCCGATTCACGCAGGTCGGAAAGCTGCGGGCGTTTTCCTTCGCGCGATTCCACGGCACGGCTCAACTGCGACAGCGCAATAATCGGCACGTTCAGTTCCTTGGCAATGGCTTTTAACGAACGCGAAATCATACTCACCTCCTGTTCACGGCTGCCGCGTGTATCCGTTCCGGCGGTCATCAGCTGAAGGTAGTCGACAATAATAATGTTGATGTCGTACTGCATTTTCAGGCGGCGGCATTTGGCCCTGAATTCAAAAATGGAAAGGGCAGGGGTGTCGTCGATAAAAATAGGCGCATCATCCAGGGTTTTGATACGCTGGTTCAGCTGTGCCCACTCGTAATCTTCCAGTTTACCGGTTTTAATTTTCTCACCTCCCAGTTCGGTCTCGGCTGATATCAGACGGTTCACCAACTGCAGCGATGACATCTCGAGCGAGAATATGGCAACTGCCTGGCGGTGATCAACCGCCATGTTACGTGCCATGGATAGAACAAAGGCCGTTTTACCCATCGCCGGACGTGCGGCGAGAATAATCAGGGCCGAAGGTTCCCAGCCCGAAGTAATGCGGTCTACAGCCGTAAATCCTGAGGGCACACCACTTAACCCATCGGGTTTGCTACGTGCCGCTTCAATTTGAAGTACGGCCTGGTTCAGGATGGGTTTGATCGGCACCGTTTCCTTTTTGATGTTTCCTTCCGAAACCTTGAAAAGTGCGGATTCCGAGAAGTCGATCAGGTCGTCCACGTCAATGGTGTCGTCGTAGGCTTTTCCCTGAATTTCGCTGGAAACACGGATCAACTCGCGCTGAATGTATTTTTGGGCAATGATTCTTGCATGGAATTCAATGTGCGCCGCTGAAGCTACCCGCCGGGTAAGTTGGGTGATGTACCCGGGGCCGCCAATTTCGTCGAGCTGGTTGCGGTCTTTTAGTTCCTGGGTAACCATCAAAAGGTCGACGGGTTTTTCTTTTCCCGACAATGACTGGATGGCTTCAAAAATTTTGCGGTGCTCGTCTTTGTAAAAGCTTTTGGCTTCAATAATATCGGCGATGGTAACAATGGCGTCCCGCTCCAGCATCAGGGCTCCCAAAACTGCTTCTTCCACATCTACTGCCTGGGGTGGGAGTTTGCCATACTGTGCGTTTATCTGGTCGATGGTTGGAGATGGGGTGCCTCTTCTTCGTTCTGCCATGGTTTGCTAAAAAGTTAAAATATGTGTGGAATTTGAATGTCAAAAATAGGAATAACAAGGTCAGGCAACAAAGAATCTTGTTACCGTATTTTAACGTCTGTTATTCACAATTGTTAATTGGTATTTACGCTAATTTCGCCTCAATAATTTTTGTAAGGATTTCCCGTAAGCTTGATCCCATCGCCTCTATTTGCTGCGGGACAAAGCTCGTTCCTGTCATTCCCGGCGTGGTATTTACTTCCAGAAAATGAAACACTTCGTCTTTTAAAATGTAGTCGACACGCACAATGCCGTCGCACTCGCACAAGTGATAAATTTCGGAGGTAAGTTCCCGGCATTTTTTGGCCAGGTCTTCCGGAAGACGCGCCGGTGTTATTTCGTCGGTTACTCCGGGCGTATATTTGGCTTCGTAATCAAAAAACTCATTTTTGGGAAGTACCTCGGTTATCGGGAAAACGGTGATTTCGTTCTTGATTTTTACCGCTCCGCAGGTAAATTCCTTGCCGTCGATAAATTCTTCAACCAGGGCCTCTTCGCTTTCCTGCCAGGCTTTGTGGATGGCTGCCTCTACTTCCTCTTTCGTCTTCACTTTTGTGATACCAAAACTCGAGCCTCCGGCATTGGGTTTTACAAAAACAGGAAGGCCCAGTTTCTCCACCACAAAATCTGCATCGATGGTGTCGCCAACGGTGTATTTCAGTGATTTGGCCATCGGAATGCCCATGCTGCGCAGGTAGTTGCTGCAAAACCACTTGTTAAAAGTAAGCGAAGATGAATGAACGTTGCACGAGGAGTAGGGAATGCCCATCAACTCGAAATAAGCCTGCAAAATTCCGTCTTCTCCAGGTGTTCCGTGAATGGTAATGTACGCGAAGTCAAATTTGATTTTTTCGCCCTGAAACTGAAAGCTAAAATCAGATTTGTCGATGTCAGAAACTTTGTAATTGTTCTGAAAAACTTCCCAACGGTCGTTTTGTATTTCAACCAGCCAGGGAGTGAATTTATCCGGATCAACGGCCTGCATTACATTGGCCCCGCTTTTTACCGAAACTACAAATTCCGAAGAGTTTCCGCCGGCCACAACGGCCACATTGGGTTTTGAAACTATGTTATTCATTTCTGTTTGCTATATAATTTTCCCATTTTTCTACTGCCTGTGCCATGTCTTCAGGCAATTCTGAGTTGAACGACATTTTTTCTCCGCTGGTGGGGTGAATAAATCCGAGAGTTTTGGCATGAAGCGCCTGCCGGGGAAGTATTTTGAAGCAATTCTGTACAAACTGCCGGTATTTCGAAAAGGTAGTTCCCCTTAATATCTGATCGCCACCGTAGTTGGAGTCGTTGAATAAAGTATGATTAATGTACTTCATGTGGACCCTTATCTGGTGCGTTCTTCCGGTTTCAAGGCGGCACTCAATCAACGAAACATACCCGATTCGCTTTAACACCCGGTAATGCGTAACGGCCGGTTTGCCATAATCGCCTTCCGGAAATACCGTAAACACCTGGCGGTTGTTCAGGCTGCGGCCAATGTTGCCGGTAACGGTACCTTCGTCGTCTTTTACATTTCCCCATACAAGGGCATGGTAAAGGCGTTCGCTTGTTTTATCAAAAAACTGACGGGCCAGATGGATTTTGGCGTGTTCGGTTTTTGCCACCACCAGCAAACCCGAAGTATCTTTGTCGATGCGGTGCACCAACCCCGGACGCGGATCTTCGCTGTTAAACAACGGCAGGTCTTTAAAATAATAGGCCAGTGCGTTTACCAGTGTTCCCGAGTAGTTTCCATGCCCCGGGTGAACCACCAAACCGGCGGGTTTATTGATCACGATCAGCTGGTCGTCTTCGTAAACAATGTCGAGCGGAATATCTTCGGGAATGATCTTTAACTCACGCCTCGGATAATCCATTACGATCTGAATATCGTCGTTGGGCTTTACCTTGTAGTTGGATTTTACTGCTTCTCCGTTTACCCGGATATTGCCTGCATCGGCAGCGGCCTGGATGCGGCTTCGCGATGAGTTCTCAATCCGGTTCGATAAAAACTTATCAATGCGAACAGCCGATTGGCCTGCGTCAACCGACAGACGAAAATGTTCGTAAAGACCACCTTCCTCTTCTTCTAATTCTTCGTTATCTTCTATGTAATCCGTCATATATCTTATTGTTCTATGGCCTCGTCGCTTGTTAATTTTTCGTTGTCAACGGTTAGCCAAAGGTCGACTGAACTTCCCAGGTAAACTTTTTGCACCAAACGGCTGTCGGGCATTTGTTTCCATATCCGGGCGTTCAGCGTGTCTTCTTTTGTTGTGATGGAATGATCGTAAATAACCACTCCCATATTTAGCCGGGCGTTGGTAAGCGCCAAACGTGCATCGTCGATAAACATTCCGTTCAGGTTAGGCAGAATGGTCTCCATATTTCCGCGGCTTTGTCCCACCACCAGTACAACCGAACTTCCTTTCTCCAAACGGTCTCCTTCCGCCAATTCCTTTTCGTTCTGAAAGGCATTCAGTACCAGGTCGGTGTATTCCGACGGCTGGTAGGAAATACTGTCGATGGTTAACCCGCAGTTCTCGAGCAATACCTGCGCCTGCCGAAACGAAATATCGGTAAGTTTTGGAATTGTCACCATTTCTGCCTCGCTGGCATTAATGGTCAGGTAGATCAAGCGGCCTTCCTTTACCTGTTGGTTGGCTTTGGGCACCTGGTCGACCACTGCTCCCGGGCTAACGTTTTTGTCGTACACCGAATCGAGCAGTTCAACTTTTAACAGGCTGGCCTCGGCAACTTGTTTTGCTTCGTCGTAAGTCATCCCCGATAAATCTGGAACACTGTAAGAAATGCCGTGGTGCGTGTAGCTTTTAAGGCTGCTGAGGGTAATGGCCGTAAGCGCTGCTACCAGTACAACAGCAATAAGCAAATTGATCCAGAAGATCCGGCTGATCAAGAATTTTTTAAGACTCATACCTGTTTTTGTCGATCTGTATTAAGGAAACAAAAATAAGTCAAAAAAAGTATGTTGAAAGGAAATTGTCGGGGAAAGCGTGATGAAAATTCCGATAAGCTTAATACGTGAAGTTTTTTGCCGGAGGAAACGATTGCAGATACCCATAAACACGAAAAGGTAAAGGAATAAATCCTTTACCTTCCCGTCAAAATCTTTGAAGATATTAATTATCTTTTGTGTCTCGGTTCGTCCGAAACAGTCAGTTTTTTCCGGCCTTTGGCTCTACGGGCTTTCAATACTTTCCGGCCATTAGCCGTAGACATTCTTTCTCTAAACCCGTGTTTGTTTTTTCTTTTCCTGTTAGATGGTTGAAATGTGCGTTTCATTTCTATAAAGTTTTACTTGTTATTTCTAAAATTTCGGACTGCAAAAATAGTCTTTTTTTTATTTCCTCCAAAACTAAGCTGTATTTTTCGGCGAAATTAATCCTGATGTGTTTAAAGTTCAGTAACAGCTTCTTATCTATTTCGAAAAGATAAGTTTAACGGCTACCAGGATCATTAAAACTCCAAACAGCTTCCGAAGGGTTTTGTCGGAGATGTGAAGCGTGAAATGCGAACCGAGGTAAGCGCCCACCACAAACGTAAGAGAAAGCACCAGCGCAATCTTCCAGTTTACATAGCCGGCTTTCCAGTAGTTCCAGGCTGCCAGAATGCCAACGGGAGGCAGCATGAAAGCCAGGCTGGTACCTTGCGCTTCGTGTTGTGATATTCCGATAATGAATACCAGCGCGGGAATGACAATTATGGCGCCGCCGATCCCAAAAACTCCGGACAATACTCCTGAAAATAACCCGATTAGAATGAGGATGATTAATTGTCCAATGGTCATGATAATAAATTTATTGATCGTCCTGTTTCACGGAGAAACGAAATCCGATGCCGTGCAGGTTGGTGATTTTTACTGCCGGATCGTCTTTAAAATATTTGCGAAGCCGCGAAATAAAAACATCAAGACTTCGACCTAAAAAATAGTCATCCGATCCCCAAACTTCTTCCAGTATCTCATTTCGGCTTAGAACTTTGTTGGGGTGCTCGGCAAAATAACGTATTAGTTCAGCTTCTTTTAACGTAAGATTGCGCGTTTCGTTACCAATACTTAGTGAAAGGTCTTCGGGGTGAAAGCTAAATTTCCCGATTTGCATAAACCCGTCGTTCGCCGGTTTCAGGAAAGGCTGCGAATGGCTGCGTCGAAGAAAGATCCTGATTTTCAGTAAAAGCTCTTCCATACTAAAGGGCTTGGGAATGTAGTCGTCGCCGCCAATGGTGAGGCCTTTTATTTTGTCTTCGGTCATGCTTCGGGCTGTCAGAAAAATGATCGGAACCTGGTCGTTTTGTGCACGGATTTTTTCGGCCACCCGGAACCCGTCAATTTTAGGAAGCATTACATCGAGGATGATCAGGTCGAAGCTTTCCTGTTTAAAAAGCTGCAAGGCAATTTCCCCGTCTTCGGCTGCCGTTACTCTGAAACTGTTTTGCTCCAGGTTGTCTTTTACGATGAAACGCAAAGCTTCGTCGTCTTCTACCAATAAAATTCTAAAGGCTGTTTCACTCATTTTATGCGCTAATAATGATCGTAAAAATACTTCCTCCCGTTGGATTTTCACTCACGTGAATTTTCCAGTGATGGGCTTTAACAATTTTATAAACGTAATCGAGGCCAAGCCCGAATCCTTTTACGTTGTGAACATTCCCTGTAGGAACACGGTAGAATTTCCTGAAGATTTTCTTCCGGTATTCTTTGGGAATTCCAATGCCATTGTCGGCAAAACTCAACACCCATTGTTTTTTACTCCGGGTCAAAGTTATGACCATTTGAGGAGTGGTCTCGCAATATTTTACGGCGTTTTCGAGAATGTTGCTGAGCAAATTGGCAAAATGAAATTTATCGGCACTGATGGTGGGGTTTAATTCATCAAAATTGATTTCGATGTGCAGTTTTTGCCCGTTGTCGCTTTGACGGAACAGTTCGCAGTTTTTGTCAATGAACGATTTCAGTTCAATGACTTCGCGGTTTAGTTTTATCCTGCTTTTTTCGAGCGAGGCAAGGTTCAGTACCTTTTCTACGTTCTTCATCAGCCGGGCATTTTGATCCTGAATAATTCGCGCGTATTGGTGCAGGCGTGCCGGAGTTTCTGTAATATTTTCTTCGGTGAGCACTTTGGCCGACAAGGCAATCGACGAAATAGGGGTTTTTAGTTCGTGCGTGAGGTTATTGATAAAGCTTTTCTGTACTTCGGACAGCTGACGCTGGCGGATAATTACCGACAAAGTATAACCAAAAAAGAAAACCACCAGTACCAAAAGCCCGGTCATAAAATACCAGATCGAAAGCCGTGAACTGAAATAGGCTTTGCGGTCGGCAAAATGAATGGCAAAATAGTAGGTGTAATCTTCGTTGGTGGGAAAAGAATAGGCCGATGTAAGAACATCTCCGGTGGCAGTCACCAGAGTGCCTTCTTCCATTTGTTCTTCCTGCGGATTAAAAAGTGCAAATTCAAATCCATAATATATGTCGTGTTTTTTTAGCTGCTCCTCCAGGTTGTTCATCAGCAGTTCCTTGTCGAAAAGCACCCCCACATTTACCAGGTAGGTATTGTCCGAAATCATTTCAACGGGAGTAATGCTTTCAAAATTGGAAGTGGTTCCGGTGGCCAGCATAATCTGCCAGGCTACCTCTTTTAGCGCTACGCTGGCGCTTTCTGTAAATTGTTTTTCAGATAACTGGTAAGAATAGCGGATAAAGGCAAACTGAATCAGGAAAACCCCGGCAATGGAAACGGTAGCCAGCAGAATAATATATTTCAGAGTTTTGCCTTTCATTTATCAGTTGGGTATTGGCACATGAACGAAACTACTAATTTTTGCCCCGGGATTTGCCCGGTTAACAACTCATTAACAAAATATTGGGCTTGATTAACAGCCATTGCGCGAAACGCTTCCTACCTTTGTTTGACAGAAACGCTTATAGCTGACAAATTTAAAATATTTATTATGAAAAAGATTTTACAATTGCTGACTGTTTTCGCGTTGGTTATTGCTTGTAATTTTGCAATGGCACAGGGGAAAGCAAAAATTGTATTCGATGAAATGGAGCATAATTTTGGCTCTTTCAAAGAAGCAGACGGTGTGCAAACCACCACATTCAAATTTAAAAACAGCGGAGATGTGCCATTGGTGTTGTCCAATGTGCGTGCTTCGTGTGGATGTACAACTCCGAAATATACCCGTGAGCCGGTTGCTCCGGGCGAGAGTGGTACCATCGATGTGAGCTACAACCCAAAGAACCGTCCGGGCTCTTTCAATAAAACGGTGACGGTTAGTTCGAATGCCGAAAATGCAACCGTTGTTCTGAAAATATCAGGAACAGTTGCTCAGCGTGAAAAAACACTGGCCGAAGAGTATCCCAGAACCATTGGTGAACTGCGTGTAAAAACCAACTATGTTTCGTTTGCCAAATTGAAAATGGGTGAAACAGCCACGCAAGAGCTGGAGTTGGTTAACGATACCGACAAACCCATTGAAGTAGGTTTTCGTACGGTTCCCGGTCACCTGACTGCAAAGGTGGAGCCTTCCACCATTCCTGCACATAGCAAAGGGAATTTGATTGTGACCTATGATTCAAAGAAAGTGGATGAATATGGATTTACTTCGCACCGGATTTACCTGTCGTTAAACGGAAGCAACGATTATAAAAACTCGGTGGGCGTAAGTGCTACCATCGAAGAAGATTTTTCAGTCCTGACACCCGAACAGCTGGCCAATGCGCCCGTTGCAGCTTTCGAGCCAACTTCGTTTGATTTTGGCGACATGAAACAGGGAGATAAAAAATCGCATACTTTTCAGCTGACCAATAACGGAAAATCTGAGTTGCTGATCCGCCGGGTACGTTCATCGTGCGGATGTACCGCAGTTGCTCCATCCAAAAAAGTAATTGCACCCGGAGAAACAGCTCCGATCGAAGTTACATTTGATTCGAGAGGAAAACGTGGCCGTCAAAGTAAGTCGATTACCGTTATTACCAACGATCCTAAAAATCCGACTGCAACTTTGCGTGTGTCAAGCAATATAATTACCACTGCCGGTTAAGCATAATTGATGTTAATAATAATTCGAGGGTGTTGGAGATTCTGTCTTCAGCACCTTCTTTTTTATGCCGGAACGGGAAACTGCGTTTATTTATAGTATTTTTGAGGGCATAACAAACAATACAGATGACAGAAAAGAAGGATTTACACCACCATGTTGAGAATGATCCGGCTTTTAAAGGATTAGCGGTAAATGCCGGAATTGAACAACCCAACGTTGTGAACGACGATTCAATCAAACGTTTTTTGAATAAAAAAAGAAGGCTTTTGCCTGCAGAAGAATACGTAAAAGGTATTCTGGAAGGAAATATTACTTTGCTGAGTAAAGCGGTGACTTTGGTTGAAAGTTCCAAACGGGAACATCAGCAAATTGCACAGGAGATTATCAAAGAGTGCCTGCCTTACAGCGGAAAGTCAATTCGTGTGGGGATTACAGGTGTACCCGGAGTAGGGAAAAGCACCTTTATTGAAGCGATGGGAAGCTACATCACTTCCCGGGGGGGCAAGCTGGCTGTACTGGCAATCGACCCCAGCAGCGAACGCTCAAAAGGAAGTATTTTAGGCGATAAAACCCGGATGGAGGAGTTATCGGGCGACAAAAATGCTTACATCCGTCCCAGCCCGTCGGCAGGATCGCTTGGCGGTGTGGCCCGAAAAACCCGGGAAACGATTATTTTGTGTGAAGCAGCGGGGTTCGATCATATTTTTATTGAAACCGTAGGCGTAGGGCAAAGTGAGACTGCAGTGCATTCCATGACCGATTTTTTCCTGTTGCTGATGCTGGCCGGTGCCGGCGACGAACTTCAGGGAATCAAGCGAGGGATTATGGAAATGGCCGACCTGATTGCCATTAATAAAGCAGATGGAAACAACCTCGAAAAGGCAGAAATTGCCAAAGTGCAGTACCGAAATGCTATTCACCTGTTCCCCTCCAAGGATTCGGAATGGGCACCTCAGGTGTTGACTTGTTCAGCTTTCAATAAAATAGGGATAGAAGCTATTTGGGAGCAAGTGGAGAAGTACAAAAAGCTGACGCTTGATTCAGGTTATTTTCATCAGTTAAGAAATTCCCAGGCTACTTACTGGATGCACGAAACCATTGAGGAACAGTTGCGGAGAAATTTTTATGATCATCCGGAAATAAAAGAGAAATTAAAGGTGTTGGAGAATTATGTGCGAAACGATGCCATGAGTTCTTTTGTTGCAGCCGGCGAATTACTCGAAATGTACTCGAAATTAAAATAAAGACCGCTTTGTTTCGGCGCGGTTTTCTGTTTTGACAACGAATGCTGGTTTTATAATTTTGAACGAATGGCTACCCGTACAGTACAGGATTCTGAAATGTTTGAAAAGCCTTAGATTTGGAAAACCTTTCGGGAATAGAGGTGTTATTATAACTTAAAAATCAAAATTCAGGGAACAGACAGTGTATAACATCTTTTTATGATATCCGCGAAGGAGAGTAAAAATGAAGTTTCAATAGAAAAAACCATAGAAATAAAAAATAATTAAAATGAATTACGATGTAATAGTTATTGGCAGTGGTCCCGGCGGATATGTAGCTGCCATTCGTGCTTCGCAGCTGGGATTGAAAGTAGCTGTTGTCGAAAAAGAAAACCTCGGTGGTATTTGTTTGAACTGGGGATGTATCCCAACAAAATCGTTATTGAAAAGCGCGCAGGCCTTTGAATACGCAGTACACGGTGCCGATTACGGTGTGGCTATTTCAGGAGAAGTAAAAGCTGATTTTGAAGCCATGATAAAACGTAGCCGGGGTGTTGCTGAAGGCATGAGCAAAGGAATACAATTTTTGTTCAAAAAGAATAAAGTGGAGTCTATTTTCGGTTGGGGAAAACTTAGCGGTAAAAATACCGTTGAGGTAACCGACGATGCCGGAAAGAAAAGCACTTACACCGCGAAACACATTATTCTGGCAACCGGTGCGCGTTCGCGCGAATTGCCTAATCTTCCGCAAGACGGCAAAAAGATCATTGGTTACCGGAAAGCGCTTTCTCTGGAAAAACAACCGGAAAGCATGGTTGTGGTTGGTTCGGGAGCTATTGGTAGTGAGTTTGCCTATTTCTACCACACCATCGGAACCAAGGTAACTTTGGTTGAGTTTATGCCCACGCTGGTGCCCAACGAAGACGAAGAAGTGGCCAAACAGCTGGAACGTAATTTCAAAAAATCGAAGATGGCCGTCATGGTAAGTTCGTCGGTTGAAAGCGTTGATACCTCAGGAGACAAGTGCAAAGTAACCATCAAAACCAAAAAAGGACAGGAAGTGGTGGAAGCAGATGTGGTTCTTTCTGCAGTAGGAATCTCGCCTAATACAGAAGGCATCGGGCTGGAAGAGTTGGGTGTTGCCATGGAAAACGGACGTGTAAAAGTGGATGAATACTACCGCACAAACGTGGACGGTGTTTATGCCATTGGCGACATTGTGGCCGGGCCTGCTTTGGCACACGTTGCTTCAGCTGAAGGTATTGCCTGCGTGGAGAAAATTGCAGGAATGAATCCGGAGCCGATCGATTACTCCAACATTCCCGGGTGTACTTATACCAGCCCCGAAATTTCATCAGTTGGCCTTACCGAGGCAAAAGCCAAAGAATCCGGTTACGAAGTTAAGGTGGGTAAATTCCCGTATTCAGCCAGTGGAAAAGCAAGTGCTGCCGGTCAGAAAGACGGTTTTGTAAAGCTTGTTTTTGATGCAAAATACGGAGAACTGCTGGGCGCTCACATGATCGGCGGTAACGTAACTGAAATGATTGCCGAAATGGTGGTGGCCAAAAAACTGGAAATCACCGGTCATGAGCTGATCAAGACAATTCATCCGCACCCGACTATGAGCGAGGCCGTGATGGAAGCTGCCGCCGCCGCGTATGACGAAGTGATACATATTTAATAGCACATAGAATATAACAGGAAGCCCGTATAAAACTGCGGGCTTTTTTGTTGATTTTATTTCGACTAATAGTCGATTTTTTTCGAAAGGATCATAAGCTGCTGTTTATCAGTTTTGAATGTTTTGTATAATCATAATTAATTCTAAATTTGACCCTTAAAATCAACTACAGGTACCGGATAATTGCCCATAGTTTAATTTATTATAAGGGTCAATATCAAAGAATTAAAGTTATTTTACATGAAAAAACTAGCCTTGATCGCGGCATTGGTGATGCTGCTTCAAACCGCATTTGGTGGAGGTTTGCTAACCAACTACAACCAAAGTGCACAATATGTGCGAATGTTATCACGTAACGCTTCTCTCGACATCGATGGTGTTTTTTATAATCCTGCAGGTTTAACAAGTTTGCGGGATGGGTGGCATTTTGCTTTTTACAGTCAAACCATTTTTCAGAAAAGAGAGATAACTGCCGGATTTCCTTATCTGAACAGTCCTGATTATGAGGGCGAAACCACTATTCCGGTTTTTCCAGATTTGTATGGAGTTTACAAAAAAGGTAACTGGGCGTTTTCGCTGGGAGTGGGACCGGTAGCCGGTGGAGGAACCGCAACTTTTGACAACGGATTGCCGTCTTTCGAGATTCCTATCTCTAAGGCAGTTCCGGCTCTTGCAGGTCTTTCTCAAATTAGTCCCAACCTGGCTGTAACAGGATACGATCTTGATATGGAGCTGGAAGCATCTTCCATATTCTGGGGAATTCAGTTAGGGGCAACTTACGATATCAACGAGGTGATTTCTGTTTATGGTGGCGTACGTGTAATGCCATCAGTTAATACCTACAAAGGTTTTATTAAAAATGTAAAACTGACTGCAGGCGGACAAACCGTTGCAGCTCCCGAATTTTTAACCGGTGCTGCCGGGGTGGTGAATAACCTGGCCCAGGTTGCCTATACTGCCGCTTCGGGTTTGCAGCCTTTAATGGATGCCGGTGCTGGTCTTTATACTCTGGATCAGTTGGAAACAAACCAATATATTTCGGCGCAACAACGAGCTCAGATTGAAGGAGGATTGTTGGCCTTGGGTGTAAGCCAGGCTGCTATCGATCAAATGAATCTTGGAACGGTACAGGGAGCCTATACCGGAGCTGGTAATCAGTTGGCGGCACAGGGAGAATCGCTTAGCCAGAATGCAGCCTCGATGGAAGACCGTTATGTGGATGTGAAACAAAAAGGAATGGGTTTTACACCGATTATTGCGGTGAATATAAGTCCAAACGATGGTTGGAACATTGCCTTGAAATACGAACACAAAACGTATCTGAAACTCGAAAACGAAACGACTGTTGACGATATGGGATTGTTTCCCGACAAAGCCGAAACACAATACGACGTACCGGCTATCTTTACAGCCGGAGTTGGTTATCGCGGTTTGAAATGGCTGGAGGCTCAGTTGTCGTACAACCTATATTTTGACAAAAACGTTCACTACGGATACAATGTGCGTTACCAAACTACCGGGCAGCAAATGCTTCGGGAAATCGACAAAAACTATTACGAACTGGGGTTGGGATTGCAATTCAATTTAACCGACAAGTTTGCGATTAGTGTGGGCGGATTGCGTTCGGATATGGGAGTTGGCGATCTTTACCAGAGCGATTTCAGTTTTAGTAATTCTTCTCATACATTGGCGGGAGGGATTTGCTGGAAATTAACCGACCGGATCACACTGGATGCCGGAGTACTGAACACTTTCTACCAAAAGGAAAAAGTTACCTTTGCCGATCCGGTATTTGGAGACTACGACGAAAGCTACCAGAAAACTACCCTGAGTTTGTCAGCCGGTATTTCGTACAGCATTTTTTAGATCAATAACAGCATAGCAATTCATAAACGGGTGTAGACAAGTCTGCACCCGTTTTTTGTTTTGGAAGGGCGGAACTTAAAAACTTGATTGCGGAATTCTGATCCTCGATTCCCGATGCCGGTCCGTAACTGTGTGTTGTTAGTTTCAGCGGTCATCAATTTCAGCTGTATTTGATTTTAGACTAGAGAGTAGTGGACTTCCACTTAAACGACTGCTTGTCGATGGCGCGCTGAACAGCCAGAACCCCATCCAAGTGATCGTATTCGTGCTGAATGAGCTCGGCCATATCGTCTTCCAGCTCTTCGGTGTGCCTTTGCCAGTTGAGATCGAAATAAGAGACCGTTATTTTTTTGTGGCGTCTTACTTTTACAAGCAGGCTGGGAAAACTCATACAGTCGTCCCATAGTTCAATCATTTCATCACTCAGGTTTGAAAGTTCCGGATTGATCATCACCGAAGGTTTGTTAATGTGCAGCGCAATAATGCGCTTGTTCAGTCCGATCTGCGGTGCGGCAATGGCGCGGCCAAATCCATATGTTTTTTGAATGTCGAGGATGGCTTCCCACATCAGTTGGATTTGAGAATGCAGTCGCAATAATTCTTCTTTATCTACCGGCTCCGCAGTTTTGTAAAGGTCGGGATGACCCAGCAACAAAATATCTTTTATGGCCATGGCAGGTACTTTTGTTAAAAATACAAAAGCTGCCTCTTTAAACAGAAACAGCTTTTATATCCTCTTTTTAGCTATTATTTACGGTGAACTGGTTTCAATTTTCAGAACAAAATAAGTTTCCACAACAAAATTCATGGGAGCACTGTTGGTGGTTCCTGAAACCAAAACCGTTAGCTCTTGCTCTGATTTCAATATATTTCCAATTAGCACCAGTATTGAGCTGTTGATTTCAGGTTGTTGCGGCGGATTTGAAGACGCAATATTTTCGAAAGTAGCGATTACACCAATTCCTTCAATCGAAATATCAATGGAGTCAATACTTTGGTTGCTTTGTATTCCGCTGAATTTAACATAGAAATCTTCTACTCTTAACGACTTCAGATTGTCTATGAATTCTTTTAAATTTTCATCTTCCTCCAGCGACTCAGTCAGCGACTGGGAAAAGGCATAACTCATCGCTTCCGATTTTGTTGCGGTACTTGTTGTGTCTGCTACCTCAACCGGGACTTTTACCGACAGCGTGGTGGTGGAAACTTCTGTTGTGTTGCACGACGAAAACACAATCAGGCTATACAAAATGAGTGAAAGTGAGAAAATGCGTTTCATAAGAACATATTATGGATTTGTTACCACAAGATAAGACAAAAACGTTGTGCCGCGAAAGCTATTGGCCGAATTGTTAGGGGGCTTTAAAGATTTGTTCAAAAAAAGCTGCCCCCAACGAGGCAGCTTTGTAGAACTAACTGTGCAACAAATTTAGGAATACCCTTCCTAATTTAATTCAAATGTTTTATTGTAGATTTCTCCGCTAATCAGTTTGGTGGCCAGGGTAAACTTACTAATGCCCTCCTGGCGTAAATCGCTGATGTCGAACCTGAAATCGCGTGTAAACCAGGCTTCGCACAGGTCGTCGTTGGCGTTGTGCCTGATTTCAAATACCGGCACTTCATCGTTGCCGTTGATCGGATGAAGACGTGCCAGCGTAATGGTGTGTTCCTGGCAACCACCGCCGTAGGAAAGTCTGAAATACAGGCAGTCGCCGTCAACATAGGCATCGTGCATGTGTACCGGATCGCGAGCCAGGCTGTCGTAGTTCTCAAAATAAAGATCTACATAGGCCGCGCAGGATAATTCTTCCACATAGTTTATTTCGCAGGAAATCCCTTCTCCACACTTATTTACAACTTTACTTAACTTGCTGTATTCAATCAGTACCCGCTGTCCTTCCGTAAAAATAAAACCTTTGGGGTAGTACAATGGCTGAATGACTGTTCCGTTGTCGAGTTCAATCACAATTCCGCATCCACCGGTTCCGGCATAATCCATTACGGTTCCCGTTTCGGTAAGTAGCATGGGAGAGTCATCGTCGTTGCAGCTTGTTAGGGCAACAATAAATAAAATGAATATAAAAATGAGTTGTTTCATGGCTTTCTGACTTTTACATAAAACGAAGTAATCTTTGTTTTAGTCTGTTCATTCTTCATATTCCGGATGTAGAATTTTCTGTTATAAGCGAATACATTGCCAAGATGTTTTTGAACTGTAAAAGGTTGCGTGGCAATGATAAATTTTTGGAAACGGGTAGTCATAAACGGCTCTGGTAGCTAATTTTATCGCCGAAGTTCATTGTCTGTTTTTCTGAATTACAGTGGGAAGACTGGCCGTTTCATTGCCTTTGGTTTTTAGATGAACAGGAATCACCCAAAATCTTTTTTAAGTACTACGCAACCTTTTTGTTCCTGAATCCATCTAAGGGGTGATTTAGTAGTAATAACCGTGTAACCAATTTGCAAATGAAAGGGAGTAGAGACACGATACAAGTCGGCAATATTACTTACTTTTACGGCACATTTGCAATAAACTTTGGAAGACCTGAAACATATAATAGCAGAGTGTGCCTCGGGCAAAATGCGTGCCCAGGAAAAGCTGTACCGCATGTTTGCATCCAAAATGTTTGCAGTATGCCTGCGTTATTCGCGCGATAATGCCGAAGCGGAAGATAACTTGCAGGAAGGCTTTATGAAGGTGTTCGCGAGTATAAAAAGTTTCAGGCACGAGGGTTCTTTTGAAGGCTGGATGAGGAGAATTATGGTAAATGTTTCGCTGGAGAAATTCAGGAAACAACAGGTAATGTATCCGGTGGAAGATGTCTCCATTTATGAAAGTCAGCAATATTCTGACGAGATCATGGATGATATATCGGCACAGGAGCTTATGGAGTTGATCCAGGAATTATCTCCGCGTTACCGCATGGTTTTTAATCTTTATGTGATTGAGGGAATGAATCATGAAGAGATCAGCCGCGAAATGAAGATTAGTGTGGGTACCTCAAAGTCAAACCTGGCACGTGCCCGGGAAATACTGAAGGGAAAGGTGAAAGCACTATACAGTGACAAGGGAAAAAGTAATAATTCGGCTTGATGAATGATAAAATAAATAGGGACCAATTGATTCGCGACAAGTTTGAGAACTTTTCGGTGGAGCCGTCTGCGCATATCTGGACAAATATCCAGGAGCAGATTACTGCCAAACGTAAAAGGACCAGGATGATTTATGTGGGATGGATTTCGGCCGCGGCAGTGGTGGTTTTTGCTTTTATTGCCGGATGGCTGATGAATGACAGGGCCGATAGCAGTTCACGCGAGATGTTAAGTGAGCAGGTGGTTGTTCAGCCGGTAGAAACAGCTCCTGAGAATGCAAATAAGAAACCGATAACAGATAACGAAGAAGTCAGCAGCGGGGAAGCTGACCTGATTCCTGAAACCGTAACGGAAATAACAGAAAACAGACCAGCTGCGTTGTTGGTGGCTGAAAACCCGGTAAGGGAAGAAGACAAAAAATTGGTGTTGACAGAAACCGTTGAACGGGTTTCCTACAGCATGTTGCAAAGTATCCGGGGGTTTGCCAAAGTGGAGAACGAACTTACCCTGGCGCAAAAACACGATGTTTCTTCTGATGATGAAAAGACTCAAACCGTGGATGAAATTAGCGAGGCTGATCGCTTGTTAATTGCAGCCAATGCAAAAGACTATAATAAGAAATCACATTCAGAATCGGCCTGGATCATTGGTGCCAATGTGGCTCCGGGTTATGCTT
The DNA here is from genome assembly GCF_003576475.1 of Maribellus luteus. Classification (GTDB taxonomy): domain Bacteria; phylum Bacteroidota; class Bacteroidia; order Bacteroidales; family Prolixibacteraceae; genus Draconibacterium; species Draconibacterium luteum. Next base: position 128,674 of record NZ_QWGR01000011.1, read on the forward strand.
CACATAAAACTTCCTACAGCAATCAGTACGCCCGTAATTTAAATTACGATTCGAGCGAAGGTTCCGGAAATGTAGGGGGTGGTTTGTCGGTACAATACAAAACCAACGATCGTTTGCGGTTAGAAACCGGAGTTTACTATTCCAAAAACGGCATGAAATCCGGTTCAGCGTCCTCTGATCTTCTTTATTCGGCCAGCCCTTCGCACGATTATACCACGGGGCAACCCGAGAACGTTACAGGTGAAGATAAGTTTACGAATGCCGTTGAATTGCGGCGGGGCGATATCTTAATGAATACGGCTGCGGGGGTGGTAAACATCACCCAAACACCTGCAAATGCCACTCTTGTTTCTTCCAATACCTTGGAGACCGGTGGCTACTCATCTGTAATAAGTACCGAGGGGCGTTTTTCACAAAATTTTGATTTCGTGGAAATTCCGTTGTATCTCCGCTACAATGTGTACGATAAAAAAATAGGGGTCGATATTATGGGAGGTATTAATGCCGGGCTGGTTGTTGGAAACAATGCCTACATTGAAAGTAACGGAAGCAGGCAACGGATAGGAAGCACCGAGGATATTTCGACCCTGAATATTGCCGGTACAGTGGGCGTTGGACTGAATTACGCCATAAGCAAACATATTTCGCTGGCTGTGGAACCTCGATTTAATTATTACCTCAATTCAATCAATACCAATCCCGACGTGGTTTATAAACCGTATCGCCTGGGTTTGCACACGGGTATATATTATCAGTTTTAGCAGGTAGTTCAGCGCATTTTCCATTGATCCCTGCTCCTGAAGATTTTTACGGCTATGTATTTTATGGTGAATTTTGATTGTTAATTTCATTCAATACCATTACTTTAGGTCGGCGAATTTCAAGTTTATGATTGAATAATATCGTGGTATGATGCAGAATACAATACTGATGTTGGCCTTCTTCTGGTTCGTTTTTGTTTCTCCGGTTGATGCGCAACTTCCAAAAGTGCAGGTAAAAGTAGTTACCTGTGTTGAATCTTTGGTGCCGAATGGCGTAGGGCGCTCGCGCATGTTTGAAACCGATCTGGAAGTAAACTACCTGGATTTCACATCCAAACAAACCGACGACAAAGGGGACCGGAATAAGAGTAATCGAAAGGATATCCGGATAAAAGATTACCAGGAAACCAAACTTTTAAACCTTTACAACGAAGGTGGTATTCGTTTCCAGAATCTTGCAACCAACGATGCTCTTATGATGTCGAAGATTAATGACATGCTGGCTCAGGGCTGGGATCTTTTTTATGTGGGAGCCGGTGTCGAGAGTAAAATGATCAACGTCAGTGTAAAAAAGGCGCTTCTGAAAGCCGGGCTTAAAGCGTTGATGGAAGATGACAGTAAAGAAGAAAACAAAAATGACCCTAACGGATTGTATATGACCCGTTATTACTTCATGAAAAAACTATAATAATCTGAAACAAAGTTGAAAATTCTAACTATGAAGAAAATAGCATTGGCAGTCGTCGTAATTATGATGCTTTCATCGTTTGCGCAAGGACAGGATAAGCCTGTTTTCGAGGTGAAAATAATTACAAGTATCGAGTCGATTATTCCCAACGGAATAGGACGTTCGCGTTTAATCTCCACCGATTCGGAAGTTGATTACCGCGAGTTTACAAGTACGCAAACTGAAGAAAACGGCGACCGAAACAAAAGCGACCGCGACGAGATCAGGATTAAAGATTACGATGAAACGAAGTTGCTTAACTTTTTCAATGTGGGAGGTATTCGTTTTCAAAACATTGCATCAAACGACGCATTGCTGACCTCTAAAATCAACCAGATGCTGATGGATGGCTGGGACCTTGCCTTTGTTGTTACCGGGGTTGAAAGTTACGGAGGCACCGATGATTCAAACGGTATTTTTATTACCCGTTATATTTTCAAAAGGGTAAAACCGGCCGAAGAAGCCACAGAATCCGGCGACCCGGTTGAAGTTCCCACTGGTTCGGAGCAGAATTAGTTTTCTTTAAAGCCGGTATTTTCCGGCCATGTGTCGTTGTTATAGTGTTCTGTTCATCAGTCGGTTTGAGAAAACAAATTGGTTTTATACCTTGTTACTGTGTAAAACTTAAAAACCAATCGATATGGCGAAAGTGAATGTTTACCTGTTGTTTAACGGCGACTGCGAAGAGGCTTTCAACTTCTATAAAAAGGCATTTGGGGGAGAGTTTCAAATGATGAGTCGTTTTAAAGACATGCCTCCCACCGAAGGTCAGCTACCCGAGCGCAGTGAATTGTCAGAAAGAATTTTACATGTTTCGCTCCCGATCAGCGAAGAGACTGTTTTAATGGGAAGTGACGGAGGGGGAGACTGGGCCGCTCAACACCGGGTTGGCAATAATTTTTCGGTTTCCATCAGTGCCGAATCCAAAAAAGAAGCCGACAGTTTATTCAATGCCTTATCGGAAGGGGGAGTGGTGACCATGCCCATGCAAAAGACGTTCTGGGGCGAGTATTTCGGTATGTTGGTCGATAAGTTTGAAGTGGGGTGGATGGTTGGCTGGCGATCGTGAGCTTGGGACCGTTTCTGAATGTGAATGGAAATAAAGCAATCATGATCCCGGGGAATCACCAATCGAAATGAAAGTTAAGATGGATACTTCTATCCGGACTTTGTCGGATATTTTACATTCAAAATTGAGAACTGGATATTTTTAAAAATTGACTTTCATAAAAAAAAGGTGCTCCCCGTCGGAAGCACCTCTCACTTATAATTATTTTGCCAATTAGGCTAACATTTGTTTTACCTGTTTGTAAACATTCTCGCCATTGAATCCGAGTTTGTTGTCGAGTACGGTATAAGGAGCAGAGAATCCGAATGATTCCAATCCCCATACTTTGCCGTTTTCTCCTACCAGACCTTCCAGTGTCACTGGTAAACCGGCGGTCATTCCAAAACGTGGAATGCCAAGCGGAAGAACACTGTCCTGGTAATCTTTGGTTTGCGCCCTGAATACACCTTCAGAAGGCACCGAAACTACCTGTACTTTTAATCCGTCCCTTTCTGAAAGCAATTCAGCTCCGGCTACCAAAGTGGCAACTTCAGAGCCGCTGGCCAGAAGTACAACATCGGGTGTTCCTTCAGGTTTGATAACGACATAAGCACCTTTTTCTGCCTGTAGTGCAGCCTGGTAAGCATCGCCTTCTACCGGAAGGTTTTTGATGTTCTGGCGCGAAAGAATCAGTGCCGAAGGAGTGGAAGTATTCTCAAGTGCCATTTTCCAGGCTACCGTTGCTTCGTTGGCATCAGCCGGACGAAGTACCAGTGTACTGTTGTGCCCTTTGTGGTTTTTCAGTTTTTCCATTAAACGGATCTGCGCTTCCTGTTCCACCGGCTGGTGGGTTGGACCGTCTTCTCCTACACGGAAAGCATCGTGTGTCCATACAAATTTAACAGGCAGTTCCATTAAGGCTGATAAACGGAGTGCCGGTTTCATGTAATCGGAGAAAACAAAGAAAGTACCGCAAACCGGAATAACGCCACCGTGCAATGCCATACCGTTCATGATGGCTGCCATGGTAAGTTCGCTTACGCCAGCCTGGAAGAATGAACCGCTGAAATCACCTTTTGTAAAGGCGGTTGTCTTTTTCAGGAATCCATCTGTTTTATCAGAGTTCGACAAGTCGGCTGAAGAAACGATCATGTTTTCGATTTCGTCAGCAAAAGCGGCCAGTACGGTCGACGATGCGGCACGTGTGGCAGTGTTGGCTTTTTGTTCTACTTTGGAAAAGTCGAAAGCAGGAGCTTCTTTTGCGAAGAATTTAACCAGTTTTGCTGCCAGTTCCGGGTTGGCTGCTGCCCATTCGCCCTGCGCTGCTTTTTTAGCTGCGGCAGCTTTGATCAGTTCTGCTTTGCGCTTTTCATACAGTTCTTTTACATCATCAAAAATCACAAACGGATTTTCCGGATTGCCACCCAGGTTCGCGATGGTTTTTTCGAAAGAAGCACCGGCTTCGCCCAACGGCATACCGTGTGTGGCACATTTACGTTCGAAATTGCTGCCGTCGGCCGTTAAAGCACCTTTCCCCATAATCGTTTTACCGATGATCAATGTAGGTCTCTCGGTTTCGGCGTTGGCTTCTTTTAGTGCGGTGCGGATCTGGCCCACATCATTACCTTCAATGGTAATTACTTTCCAGTTCCAGGCTTCGTATTTTTTGGCAGTATCTTCGAGCGATACTGCATCGGTTTCAGTTGATAGCTGAATGTCGTTGGAATCGTAGAACATAATCAGGTTGTTCAAACCCAAAAATCCTGCAATTCGTCCGGCACCCTGAGAAATTTCTTCCTGAACACCGCCGTCCGAAATAAAAGCATAGGTTTTGTGTGCCATCCATTCGCCAAAGCGGGCTACCAGAAAGCGTTCAGCGATTGCTGCACCTACAGCCATAACGTGTCCTTGTCCAAGCGGGCCTGATGTGTTTTCCACGCCGCGGGCTACATCCACTTCAGGGTGCCCGGGAGTGACGCTTCCCCACTGGCGGAAGTTGGCCAGGTCTTCCATGCTGTAAAATCCGCCCAGGGCAAGCACCGAATACAACATCGGAGACATGTGTCCCGGATCCAGGAAAAACCTGTCGCGGTTGGCCCAGTTCATATCTGACGGGTCGTAATTCAAAAATTCAGAATAAAGAATGTGTACAAAATCTGCTCCGCCCATTGCGCCTCCCGGGTGGCCTGATTTTGCTTTTTCAACCATTGACGCAGCGAGGATTCGAATGTTATCGGCTGCTTTTACTTCGATACTTTTACTCATTTTTAAATTTTTAATTCATAAACTATCAGGTATGGACAGGAAGTGCCAAAAATAACAAAAATGGGGGAAGATTAAGTGTCTTATTTACTGAATGATGTTAACGATTCGTTACGATTTAATGCAAGTGGCTGGAACTCATTCTTGTTTAGCTGATTTCCGAAAAACAAAAAAGGGAAGCCTTCCGGAGAAAGAGTTCCCTTTTTACGATATGCAATATTTTTCTTAACTATTCAGAATGCGAACCATGAAAATGCCATCCACTTTCATTAATTCGTCTTTTACAGAAGGATCAATGCTTTTTGATGTTACGTCGATAATGTTGTAAGCAATTTCTTCGTATTTTCGGTTTAACATATGATCGATATTGTGTCCTTTCGCAGCCAATATGCTCGATATCTGGCTTACCATGTTAGGTACATTTCTGTTGGCGATCAGGATACGGGCTCCGCCGGCACGCTCCATTTCGGCAGCGGGGAAATTCACCGAGTTTTTAATGTTTCCGTTTTCGAGGTAATCCTGTACCTGTTCCACGGCCATAATGGCACAGTTGGTTTCCGATTCTTTGGTGGAAGCTCCCAGGTGAGGGATGGAAATAACCTTGTCCATTTTCAGCGTATCTTCATCCGGAAAGTCGGTTACATAGCTGGCTACTTTTCCTGCCTCAATGGCTTCTTTCAGATCGGCGTGATTTACCAGTCCTCCGCGGGCAAAGTTCAGGATCTTCACCCCGTCTTTCATCATGGCAAACTTATCCTTGTTCAAATAACCTTTGGTTTCAGGTGTCAGCGGCACATTAATGGTTACAAAATCGGCTTGCGATAAAAGCACCTGAATGCCTTCCACCCAGGTAACTTCGCGGCTTAGTTTCAGCGCGTGTTTTACCGACATATAGGGGTCGTAACCGATCACTTTCATCCGCAGCGCCGATGCAGCGTTGGCCACCAGCACACCAATGGCTCCCAGACCGATAACAGCCAGTGTCTTTCCTTTGATCTCTTCGCCGGCAAAATTGTTTTTCCCTTTTTCAACCAGCGCACCTACGTTATCACCTTCCCCAATCAATGTTTTAGCCCAGTTTACTGCACCAATGTAATCGCGCGAAGCCATCAGCATTCCCGCAATCACTGCTTCTTTTACTCCGTTGGCGTTGGCCCCGGGAGTATTGAAAACTACAATCCCTTTCTCGGTACATTTATCTACCGGGATATTGTTGACGCCTGCGCCTGCCCTTGCCACCGCTTTCAGCGACGAAGGGAGTTCCATGTCATGCATTTTAAAACTTCTCAGAACGATGGCATCCGGGTTGGGGATTTCGCTGGCGATTTCGTACTGGTCGAGTGGAAAAAGCTTTAACCCGTCCGGGTCAATTTTATTCAAAGTCTGGATTTTGAACATGTGGCTAATATTTAAAGTTGATACTTTCTGTCGATGCAAGTGACAAATATCAGCATTTAATAAATAATTCGTAAGTAAATGCGGGGATTACTTTTCAATATGAAATTAACATTAAACGATTGGAAATAAAAAAAGCCAGACTCTACAGTCTGGCTAATCAACCTTCAACTACTAACCGATTTTATAACCCAAAAAATTATGAAACAATAGTTATGAACAATGTATTCTTGTATTGTTTACGCAAATAAATAAAGACTTTTAGTTCCTGTATGTAATCTAAGTCACACAAGCGCGGAAAAATCAATAAAATTTCGGGATTGTTCTATTTTCCCGTCTTTTTCGAGTTTTTTAAGTAAGCGGGAAATGACCTCGCGCGATGAGTTGAGTTGTAAAGCCAGGGTTTGGTGCGTGCCTGAGAAGGTTGTTGCGCCTGATTTTTTGTACCTGTCGATGAAAAATTTTTCCAGGCGTTCGTCCAGTTTCATAAAAGCCACTGCATCCAGTGCATCAATCAGTTCACGAAAGCGGTTTTGGTAGGTTTGCATCACAAATTGTTTCCAAAGCGGATAACGGCTGATCCACGAATCCAGCATTTCAACCGGAATGAGCAGTACCTCGGTTTCTTCTTCGGCCACAGCGTTCAAATCGCTTACCTGGCGGGTCATGCAGCAGGTGAGCGACATGGCGCAAACATCGTTTCCTTTGAGGTAGTAGAGCAGCAATTCGTTGCCGTTATCGCTGGTGCGCGAAACCCGGATTAAACCGCTTAGCACAAGCGGAAAGCTGGAGATAAACTGCCCCTCGCGAATCAGTGATTCGTTGGCCTGAAAAGTTTTTCTTACCGCTATGCGGGCGATTTCTTTTTGTAGCTCAGGTTCCAGAAAATTATATTGTTTTATAAAATCTTCCACAGTAGTTGAAACGTTGTCAACAAATTTAATTGAGATACCGGGTTTTCCAAAAAAAATGACCGTTAAGTGTATTAAACAGAATAATTATAAGGAAGGTCTCCGTGTCACATGCTTTTGGGCTTTCCGATGACACAAAATAAGATCAAAAACAGACTGCCGGAACTTTCCGAAGATCAGAACCCAATTGAAAATAAACTGTCGGTACTTTCCGAAACCCTGAATCCGGAAAGGAACAACCTTTCGGAATCGTCCGAAACCCTGCCCCTGCCAAAGTTGACACTTTCGGAGCCTCCCGCTAAGCTGTTTTTTCTCCGGTTCGGGCTTTCGGGAATGTCCGCTTACCGGAAAACGATTGAACGTTTAATTCTGCTGAAGTTCTGAACCATGGAAACGATCCCAGCAAAAAGAGCCGCTCTTTCAGGTAAGAGCGGCTCTTTTGTATTCTTTTGAATGGATTGTTTATTCAAACATATCCCTCATTTTGGCAAAAAATGATTTTTCGGAACTGGATGGTCCTTCCTGGAACCCCGGAGAACTTTGTAGTTTTTCCAGCATCCGTTTTTCTTCGTTGCTTAGTTTTTTAGGAATCCAAACGTGTACACGCACCAAAAGATCGCCCCGGCCGTATCCGTTTACATCCGGAATTCCTTTACCACGCAGGCGAAGAATTTTCTCGGGCTGAGTTCCGGCTTCTATTTTCACTTTTACTTTTCCTTCCACTGTTGGTATTTCAGCAGTGGTTCCCAGCGTAATGTCGGGGAACGAGAGGAAAAGGTTGTGGATAAGGTTGTTCCCGTCGCGCACCAGTTCTTCGTGGTCTTCCTCGGTGATAACCACCAGCAGGTCGCCGTTGATACCGCCGCGGCGCCCCAGGTTTCCTTTTCCCGAAACATTCAGCTGCATGCCTTCTCCAACCCCGGCCGGTATTTTGATGTTGATCACTTCTTCGTCGCGCACCACGCCTTCTCCGGCACAGTGGTTACATTTGTCGGTGATCATTTTACCATCGCCCTGACAGGTAGGACAGGTGGAGGTGGTTTGCATTTGCCCCAGCAGCGTATGCTGGATACGCGTTACCTGTCCGTTTCCGCCACAGGTGTTGCAGGTGGTGTACGACGAACCGTTTTTGGCGCCCGTGCCGTTGCAATGCTGGCACGCCACGTATTTTTTTACCTTGATCTTTTTTTCAACGCCGTTCACAATCTCGTTAAGGTTCAGTTTTACCTTCACCCGCAGGTCGGAACCCCGGCTGACACGTCGTCCGCCCCGGCCCCGGCTGCTTCCGCCAAAACCACCAAAACCGCCAAAGTGACCGCCAAATATATCGCCGAAAGCAGAGAAAATGTCTTCAATATCTGAAAAACCTCCACCACTATAGCCACCTCCGGCAGCGCCACCTACACCGGCATGGCCGAATTGGTCGTAGCGTTGTTTCTTTTCCGGATTGCTCAACACCTCGTAGGCTTCGGCAGCTTCCTTAAATTTCTCTTCAGCTTCGTGGTTCCCCGGGTTTTTGTCGGGGTGAAACTGAATGGCCTTTTTCCGGTAGGCCTTTTTTATTTCCTCCGGTGTGGCGGTTTTGCTTACTTCCAGTACTTCGTAATAATCTCTTTTTGCCATTTCCCTGATTTCTCCCAATTATTCTCCGATTACAACTTTGGCAAACCGGATTACCTTTTCGTTCAGGCAGTAGCCCTTTTGTATCACATCCACTACTTTTCCTTTCAACTCTTTTGAGGGAGCCGGAATTTTTGTAATGGCTTCGTGCAGATCCACATCAAACACCTCGTTTTGAGCTTCGATCTCTTTCACGTTGTTTTGTTTCAGGAATTCCTTGAACTTGTTGTAAATCAATAAAGTTCCTTGTTTTCCTGCATCTTCGTCTGCCACTTCTTTCAGTGAATCAATCGCTCTTTCAAAATCGTCGATCACCGGAAGGATGTTTACCAACACGGTCTCGCCACCCGATTTAATGAGGTCGGCCTTTTCCTTCAGGGTTCTTTTTCTGAAGTTGTCGAATTCGGCCTGCAAGCGAAGGTGTCTGTCCTTCATCTCGTCAAGTTTGGCCGTTAATTCTTCCATTTCTACTTCGTGTTTATCCTTCTTGCCTTTTTTCTTTTTATCCGATTTTTCTTCGGCAGCGTGCTCCGTCTGCGCGCTGTTGTCTGCTGTTTCCTGATTGGTATCTTTTACTTCTTCCGAAGTGGTTTCATTTGAAATTTTTTCTTCTGCCATTTTTACCCTTTTTTCTGAATTTGTCCATCAAAAATGTCATATAATTTTAATCGTCGGTCTTTTTCCCGGGTTTCTTTTTATTGAAACGAAAAAAGCTCCACTACAAATATCCCGTAATTACCTGGTTTCTTTGGCGGAAACAGTAAATACGGGGTAAATTGCTACGCTTGTATTGCAAATAGTTTGCCATGCAAATATAAAAGACAAATTGACACCCGACAGAAGCGTCAAGTGTCAATTTGCATGAATTCGTTTATTCTTAAAATAGTCTCTTTTTCAGCCTATTTCAGGTATTTGTCGAGGGCAGCTTCGAGGGCCGGCCCGCGCAGGTCTTTAGCGATAATTACACCGTTCTCATCCAAAAGGAAATTTGAAGGTACGCTTCTGATCCGGTAAATGGCTGCCAGTTTCGAATTCCATCCACCCAGGTCGCTGATGTGGTAAGGCCAGTCGAGTTTATCCTGTTTAATGGCTGCTTTCCATTGGTCAGCGGTACGGTCGAGCGAAACATTAAAAACAACAAAACCTTTACCTACGGTGAATTTTTTGTCTTTGTAGTGGTTGTAAGCTTTTACCACGTTGGGATTTTCCCTCCTACAGGGAGGGCACCAGCCAGCCCAAAAATCAAGCAGTACAACCTTCCCCTTTGTATCCGAAAGTTTAATGGTTTTCCCGTCGGGGCTTGTGCCTACCAGTTCGGGCGCTTTATTGCCAATTCCGGTTCCGAGTTGCTGGGCATCCAGTCCTGCTGTTCCCAGAAACAAAACGACGATGATAAGTGCTAATTTCTTCATTTCCTGTTTCAATATTTATAAGATATCAAAAATAAATAATCTGACTTTAGTAACGGAAAAGCTTACGTTTTGTTCTTTCACGCCTTTTCTTTTGACGATCAGATCCGGGTGATTTTTGCACCCAGTGCATTTAACCTTCCGTCGATGTTTTCGTAGCCTCTGTCGATTTGTTCGATGTTGTCGATCAGGCTGGTGCCTTTGGCCGACATGGCAGCAATCAACAGGGCAATCCCTGCACGAATATCGGGCGATACCATTTTGGTGGCACGAAGGCTGTGTTTGCGGTCGAGCCCGATGACAGTGGCGCGGTGCGGATCGCAAAGAATGATTTGCGCGCCCATGTCGATCAGTTTGTCCACAAAGAACAAGCGGCTTTCAAACATCTTTTGATGAATGAGCACACTTCCTTTTGCCTGCGTGGCCACTACCAGGAAAACACTCAGTAAGTCGGGTGTAAGTCCCGGCCACGGTGCATCGGCAATGGTCATAATCGATCCATCGATATAAGATTCTATTTCGTAGTGGTCGGTATCTTTGATCAACAGGTCGTCGCCCACCTGCGCAACATTGATCCCAAGTCTTCTGAACGATTCGGGAATAATACCCAAATGTTCGATCCCAACGTTTTTAATACAGATCTCGGAAGCGGTCATGGCAGCGAGGCCAATAAAACTTCCTACCTCGATCATGTCGGGAAGAATCCGGTGTTTGCAGCCTTTCAGCGAGCTAACTCCTTCAATGGTTAGAAGGTTGGAACCTATTCCGCTGATTTTTGCACCCATCGAAACCAGCATTTTGCACAGTTGCTGCAGGTAAGGTTCGCAGGCGGCGTTGTAAATGGTGGTGATTCCTTCGGCCAGTACAGCAGCCATAACAATGTTGGCCGTTCCGGTAACCGAAGCTTCGTCAAGCAACATATAGCTGCCGGTCAGTTTCTGTGCCGAAACCAGGTACCACTGGTTTTCCTTGTCGAAGGTAAATTCGGCCCCCAGTTTCTGAAGCCCGATAAAATGGGTGTCCACTCTTCGGCGGCCAATTTTGTCGCCTCCGGGCTGCGGAATAAAACCTTGTCCGAAACGCGCCAAAAGCGGACCGATGATCATGATCGATCCCCGCAAACCAATGGCTTGTTGTGTATACTCCGGGCTTTTTAAAAACTCCAGGTTAACTTTGGAAGCATTGAAACGGTATTGTCCCACTCCAAGTCTTTCTGTTTTCACACCCAGGTTTCCCAGAATTTCGATCAGTTTCAACACGTCGCGGATTTCCGGAATGTTGTCGATAAAAACATCCTGATCGGTTAACAAAGCGGCACAAATAACCTGGAGTGCTTCATTTTTTGCTCCCTGCGGTTCAATATCTCCTTTTAACGAGTAGCCTCCTTCAATCTTAAAAGTTGACATAAGTTTTTGGGATTTGAGAATGAAAACGGCTATTTCTTCTTTTTATTCGGAATTGGCTTCTTCTTTTTCCCTACTAGTGTTTTGGTATCGGCCAGGTGCATTCCTTCTCTGATGACCAGCTTCCCTTCTGACAGTTCTTCCAGATCGCCAAAAATCTTTTCGTCTTCCACGGCGTCTTTGTTCCAGGCCAGGTACGATTTTTTCATTTGGTTGGCAATCTGCGCAATCATGATTTCGCGTTCTTCTCCTTCATATTTCTCAGCTTCCTTTATCAGTAATTCCATGGTTCTTCCATAGTGTTTGTACTTAATATAGTGCTGGTTGTAAGGAACTTTATTGGGTTTTTCCAACAGGCTGTCGGGTGTTGGCGGTTCGTACGGATAATCAATATCCAGTTTGAAGTCGGCCATAATAGCGAGGTGATCCCACAGTTTATGGTTGAACTCCGGAACATCACGAAGGAAAGGATAAAGGTTGCCCATTACATCGATCACGGTTTGTGCCGATTTGTTCCTTTTTTCGCGGTCTTCAATGGTCATCAAATAGTCGACCATGTTTTGTATATTCCTCCCGTATTCAGGAAGGGCTAGTTTTTTTCTTTTCGAATTGTAATCCATCTAAAAAATCTTAAGTGATGTTTAATCTTCGTGTAAATGTAGGAATTGTTCCGAAGTGATGCTGCAAAGCTAATGATTTCCTGTCAATTCGCGAATATTTTTCATCGAAAGCCTGTTTAGCTTTTGATCCGGAGTTTGGCAAATTTTAAAAGCAATTGCTTTTGTCCGGTTGTTCGGAAAAATACAGTCGCCTTTAGATCGGGTGCAATGCCTTCAATTTTCAGAACTTTTCCTTCACCAAAACGCTGGTGTTGTACCGTCATGCCAGCCTGGATTTTTCCTGGATCGTCTCCCTGGAATGTATCCTGTGCGCGGCCGCTTTCTTTGAGAGAAACGAGTTTCTTGTTTAAAATGTTTTGCGACTCGCGTGTTTTAAAGGAAGAAGATGGCTGCCTTTGTGCAAAACGCTGTGCCGGACTGCTGTACGACACGTTGCTTTGTTCGGCAGAGGCTCTTCCCGAAACTCCTGTTGGAACTTGTCCTTCGGTGTAACGTTCATCCAGTTCTTCGAGAAAACGGCTGGGGGTGCAAAAATCGAGGTTACCCCAGCGGTAGCGCTGGTTGGCATACGAAAGCCAGGCATTTTCTTCGGCACGGGTAAGGGCTACATAAAACAAACGGCGTTCTTCCTCGAGCGATTCCTGCGTGGCCTTTTCGCCCTGACGTTGCGAAGGGAAGAGGTTTTCTTCCATCCCCACGATAAAAACATTTTTGAACTCAAGCCCTTTGGCCGAATGCACGGTCATCAGGGTTACCTTGTTCTTTTCCTCGTCTTTTTCGTTGTCCTGGTCGGTGAGCAAAGCCACATCTTCCAGGTAATTTTCCAGTTTATCCGGATCGCCCTGTTCTTTGGCTGAAATTGAAAACTCCTGGATACCGTTCAGTAATTCCTGGATGTTTTCGTGGCGGCTAAGTCCTTCGGGCGATTTATCGTTATACAGGTCTTTTAAAATACCCGTTTGCTCGGCAATGGTTTTGGCGGTTTCAAAAGCATCGCTTTCCTGCGATAGTTTTTGGAAACGGTCGATCAGGGCAACAAAACCCATCAGCTTTGTTGCGGTGCCTTTGTTTACCTGCGAGTGGTTGATTTCAGGAAGTGCGGTAAGAACTCTCCAAATCGAGGTTTCGTTGCTCACTGCCGAAACTTCGAGCTTGCCAACGGTTGTTTGCCCAATTCCGCGCGCCGGGTAATTGATGATCCGTTTTAGCGCTTCGTTGTCGTCGGGGTTAATGGTCATCCTGAAATAGCTCAGCAGGTCTTTGATTTCTTTCCGCTGGTAGAAACTCAGGCCTCCATAAATTTTATAGGGGATGTTTCTTTTTCGCAGCGACTCTTCAAAAATCCTCGACTGCGCATTGGTGCGGTAAAGAATGGCAAAATCTTCAAACTGGTAATGATCGCGCAGTTGAAGCTGTGAAATTTCCTGTGCCACCAGAAATCCTTCTTCGTTGTCGGTGAGTGCCGAAAGGATTTTGATGGGTTTACCCAGAGCATTTTCAGAGAAAACGTTTTTGGGTATTTGTTTTTTATTCCTGGCAATGATGCTGTTGGCCGCGTTCACAATCGTCTGCGTGGAACGGTAGTTTTGCTCCAGTTTGAATACCCGGTGATCGGGGTAGTCGTTTTTGAAATTGAGAATGTTTTCGATACGCGCCCCCCGAAACGAATAGATACTTTGTGCATCGTCGCCCACCACACAAATGTTGTTGTGTTTGGCCGCCAGTTTTTTGATGATCAGGTATTGCGAGTAGTTGGTATCCTGGTACTCGTCTACCAACACATAGCCAAAACGTTCCTGGTATTTCTTCAGAATTTCTTCATGATCTCGAAACAGAAGATTGGTAATAAGCAGCAGGTCGTCAAAGTCCATCGAGCCCGACAAACGGCATCTCTTTGCATATTCCTTGTAAATTTCCGAGATAGCCGGCATGCGCATGTTTTTGTCTGCCGAACGGATCTCTGGCGAATTGGCGTATGCCATCGGGGTAATGAGGTTGTTTTTCGCCATCGAAATTCGGCTGGCCACCACATTGGGTTTATACGTTTTGTCATCAAGCTGAAAATCCTTGATAATGGTTTTTATCAGGCTTTTGCTGTCGGAGCTGTCGTAAATGGTAAAGTTGGACGGATAACCGATGGTTTCGTGCTCTGCCCTTAAAATGCGAGAGAAAATACTGTGAAATGTTCCCATCCACAAGTAGCGGGCAACGTTTTCGCCGGCAACGCGGCCAATCCTGTCTTTCATTTCGCGGGCTGCCTTGTTGGTAAAAGTAAGCGCGAGAATGTTCGACGGGCGGGCACCCTGTTTTAGCAAATGGGCAATCCGGTAAGTCAGAACCCTTGTTTTTCCCGAGCCTGCACCGGCAATCACCAACGACGGGCCTTCGGTGCGTACCACCGCTTCCCGCTGAACTTCATTTAATTCTTTTAAATAATCGAGCACGTTTTATCCTTTCTGTTCAAAGCCACAAAAATAGAGTATGTATATCTAATCACCTTATTTCGCAGTGGCTTTTATCAACAAATTATCCGGCCGGCCGGTTCATCTTGCTTTTTATTGCCCGTTGGAGGCGGCACTAAGTCCTGATTTTTTGGCGGCTGCACGCAATTAAATAAAATTTATACGTTAATATTGTATCTCAAAGAAGAAGGTTTTATGAAGAGAAGTCTCTATTTGGCAGGAATTCTGATTTTGTTTTCTCAACTTTTGAACGCGCAAATCACGGCTCCGCAATCCACTGGCAGCGATGTAACCCAATATCCTGCTTTTTTGGAAAATGATAGCATTTTCATTTTTTGCACCACAGATTCTTTATCCGAAGTTGGGGCGCTTGCCGTTTCAACTGCTTTGGAGGGAACAAAAACCTTTCTTTGGGAAAAATACAACGAGGAAACCGCAGCCTTCGAGTTTTTTGCGCAGGAAAGTTCCGATGCCGCTTCGCACCAGATCAGCAATTTGGGGAATGGCTGTTACCGTGCTACGGTTACGCTTGGAAGTACCACCAATATACACCGGGCCTGGGTTTTTAATAACTGGGCCCTTGCCGAAGGATCTGTTGCAAGTTCTGATTGTGAGTCTTTCAGCCTTGCCGGTACATTCAGGGCAGCCACACTTACCTATTACGATTTAAGTGACAACACTCCGGTAGACCTGTTCAAAGATGTAAAAGTTCAATGGCTGGATGGTTCGGAGGTGGTAAGTACCCTGTTAAATCCTGAGTTTTTTGATCCGCCTGCAGAAGACGGGAATTTCACGTTGCGGGTGTACGATAAGTACGGTTGCGAAGCGCGGTCAACGGTTGCTTATGAATCGCTGGTGACCCAAGCAGAATTTACGGTTCAAGCCAATTGGACAAATCCTGGCGGTTTGGTAGGAGAAGCTCCGTTAACAGTAACATTTACCAATACATCAAAAAATGCTACCCCGGGCTATTACGAATGGTTCTTTTACCGCGATATGGATGAAATAACCGAAGAATCGCAGGGAGCCAGTGAACCTGTAGACAGCATTCTGATTGTTGCTTATGACGATTCGCCTATCTATACCTATCAGAGTTCCGGGAGATACCTGGTGAAACTTGTGGCCAAAAAAGTAACGCAAACACATACCTGTGTGGATACTTTCGCGCTCGAAAAATTAATTGTGGCAGATACTTCGTCAATAATTGTCCCCAATGTATTTACTCCGAATAATGGCGATGATGTTAATAATGAGTTCAAAATCAAGTTTTGGTCGATGAAAAGTATCGAAATTACTATTGTTAATCGTTGGGGTAAACGAGTTCATTATTGGCGAAGTGGTGATATTCAGGACCCTGAGAACGCAAGGGTTGAAGCTGTTTGGGATGGTACAATCAATGGGAGGAATGCAAGTCCCGGTGTGTATTACTACGATGTGGTAGGCCGTGGCCGCGACGGGCGAAAACAGACCAAGCACGGCTTTCTTCATCTTTTCAGGAATAAATAATTCAGGTATTTTCTTTTAAACATCCTGTTTCCCGAACATGGTTTCGAGAGCGGCTTTTCTGTACGCAAAAATCTGTGCTAGTTTCTTTTTAATGATCAGCCGGTTGGCAATGGCCCCCAAAAAGCCAAGTGGCGGCTGGTACGATATAATATCCATCATTTCAACGCCTCCCGGTACTTCTTTCAGGAAATGTTCGTGGTGCCACATTTGGTAGGGCCCGATTCTCTGTTCGTCAACAAAATAGTGCTTTTCTTTTACGTGCGTGATTTCAGTAACCCAGGTCGTGGGGATGTTAAACAGCGGTTTTACCTTGTAACTAATGATTTGCCCGGGATACATTTCTCCTTCAGATTCCGAAGTAATCGTAAAATCCATACCGGGAGGTGTGATTTTGCTCAGATTGGCCGGATTGGAGATAAAGTTCCAAACCTGGTCTAAACCTGCCGGAATAAGTTGTTTTTGCCTGAATTGATAGAATCCCATTTGTTTAATATTCTTTTTGAATAGATAAACAAAGTGGGGTAGAATAAGTTGAATGTAAGCAAAATGTTCCAGCTAGCTCATGATTCCTCAATGATGGGAAGCACCTCCTCTTCCTCGTTTGGGAATACATTGAAATCATCTCCGAACTGGGCCAGAAACTCAATGCTTAAAGCCCGGTAGGTATAACTAACCGGCAGAAGCATTACGGTTCCGATGTATGGAATGGCAAGCAATAAAAGCCCGATGCAACAGGTAACCAGGGCGAGGAACAGGACGCCGATTCCAACCGCTATACTCAGGATGAAAATAAAGAACCCGTATCCGATAAAGGAAAAAAAGTACCTCCCAAACAACGACAGAAATTTTCCCCATGCACGAAGTACGCCTATGCGGTGTTTGTACATAATGGGCACCACAAAATCTTTCAGAAACAAAGAAGCAAAGCCCATGGTGAGTAAATAGGCGATCAGAAGTAAAATCATTTGCGCAATGGCCCAAAAGATGGCAACGTTGGTAAAATCGCCGTAGTATAGTTCTTTGGCTGACAGAAAGCAGTAAGCGAGAAAACAGCCAAAAAGTACGATGGAGAGCCACCCAAAGAAAAGCTGGAACAAAAACAGGGAATTTCCTTCTTTCCGGTACTCGTACCATGGCTGGCTGATGTCTGACTTTTCCTGGGCCACATTGTGCAGGAACATAAACTTCCCGCGGCTGCTGACCCAGATAAACACACTGATTACAACAATCAGGAAAACAATGCCGGCGATAATGAGGTTGGCCCACAAAGGATGGGTAGAAAACCAGTCCCAGGCGTTTTGCGGGAAACTGAAAAAATCATCGAAGCCATGAGAGTGAGAGTTGTAGTTGGAATGATTGCCTCCAGAGCTTCCTCCTTCACAGTCGGTGAGTCCGGCAAGCCAGGCGGTAAAACCAATGCGAAACCATTTATTCAAATCAAAAGGTTGAAACAAGGCTTTTTTCATGCGTTGGAAGCCAAGAGACAAGGGACGGCTGTAGCTTATGTTCATAACGGTAGGTGTTGATCGTTTGCAAATTACATTTTTTGATTGAACGGGAAAAGAACTTTTTCCCTAAAGTTTTTGGGCTGAAATGCAGCCGAAAAAGCTGAACTCTTTGTAATTAGAATTTCCAACCGTAATCAGGGACTTGTTTTCTTGTTTTTTGGGCAACAAGGCTTATATTTATTCGTTGATAGTGTATTCAAATATGCCGTATGAAGAGATTATTATTTTTGACCATTTTATTTACCTCCCTGATTTTTGACACATTCGCTAAAGACACCAATGCCTGGAAGCAGGAGAAGAGTTTGGAGCAGCAATACGAAGTTTTTAAGGAAAATCTGAACTTTTGGAGTGGGAATTATTTTATGAGCCCAACCCAGCTCGACCAGTTTCACGGAGCTATGACCGATACCATTGCGCGCCTGCAGAAAGAAGTGAACAACGGATTAAGTAAAATTGATCAGCAAAAACAGGAGCTGGTAGCCAAGCAAGCATTGGTGAACGAAACGCAGCAAAAACTGGATGAAAGTATCCGGGATCAAAATTCGATCAATGTGCTGGGAGCACGAATAAATAAAAACGCTTATTCCACGGTCATGTATCTTTTTATCGTAGGAGTGCTGGTGCTGGCGGGTGTGATGTACATGATGTTTCAGCGGAGCCACAAAATTACCCGGCAAACTAAGAAAGAGTACGACGAGTTAAAAGCAGAGTACGAAGAGCACAAAAAAGTGGCATTGGACCGCTACACCAAAATCAACATGGAACTTCATAAAACCAGGTTGGAACTTCAAAAGAAATAAATCTGTACGATAGTCTGAAAGGGGAGTGATTGCACTCGCTTTGCCGAATCATTTAAACTGTTCAACATCCGGGAGGTGAAGTTGCCAATTTAGGTATGTACTTTCTGTGTGTATTTAACTGCGAATGGGAGAGTTTGTTTGAGGGCTTGATTGCACCGGCCGGTATCTAAAATGGAAAACCCCGATTCATCAATTGACGAACCGGGGAATTTCGTATAGTAAAATGGATTAGAAAATGGTCTATTCTTCTTCCTGCTCTGCTTCGTAAGCTTTCAGCAGTTCGTCCTGTACATCGGCAGGAACTTTTTCATATCCGTCGAAAGCGATGGCAAATACTCCGCGGCCACCGGTAATCGAACTCAGCGAAGTGGTATACTTGTTCATTTCCTTTAACGGCACTTTGGCAGATATTTTTTCCATTCCGTGTTCAGAGCCCATACCCATGATCATGGCACGGCGCCCCTGCAGGTCACTCATGGCATCACCCATTCTGTCAGACGGAACCCAAACTTCGAGGTTGTAGATCGGTTCCAGGATTTTTGGAGCGGCGTTTTTGAAAGCCATGCTAAAGGCATTACGACCGGCGAGTTTGAACGAGATTTCGTTCGAGTCAACCGGGTGCATTTTACCGTCGTAAACATAAACGATAATATCGCGTGCATACGAACCTGTCAGCGGGCCTTCTTCCATTTTTTCCATGATTCCCTTCAGAATGGCAGGAAGGAAGCGGGCGTCGATTGATCCACCAACAATACAGTTGGCAAAAACAAGTTTTCCACCCCAGGAAAGTTTGTGTTCTTCAACGGCACGTACCGAAAGTTTTTGCTCCTTATCGCCAAATTTGAACATCGATTTTGGCGCTGCACCTTCATTGTAAGGTTCAATAATCAGGTGTACTTCACCAAACTGTCCGGCACCTCCCGATTGTTTTTTATGACGGTAATCGGCCTGGGCAGGCTTGGTAATGGTTTCGCGGTACGGAATTCTCGGAGCCAGGTAATTCACTTCAATTTTATGAATAGTGTCGAAATACCATTTCAACACATTCATGTGGTATTCGCCTTGTCCGTGCACCAACAATTGTTTTAATTCTTTTGAATATTCAACAACAAATGTCGGGTCTTCGTATTTTATTTTATTTAATACTTCTCCTACTTTCTCATCGTCCGAATCATTGACTGCTTTAACAGCTACCGTATGACGGGGAGTCGGGAACTGAATCGGTTCAAATACCGTCCCGGCTTCTTTTAACGAAAGCGTATGGTTGTATTTGGTTTCTTTCAGCTTAACGGTGCAGCCAATATCGCCGGCTACCAGCTCGTCCACTTTTTCGCGGTTTTTACCGGCCGAAACAAAAACTTGCGAAAGACGTTCCTTGTTGCCTGATTTTGAATTGACCAGGTCCATGCCTTCTTTCACTGTTCCTGACATTACTTTGAAGAAAGTGATCTCTCCAACGTGAGGTTCAACCGAAGTTTTGAATACAAACAGGCTGGGCGAGTCTGCTGCATCCATTTTCACTTCTTTCCCTTTAATAATGGGGCGTAATTTCTTTTCATACGGAGCAGGCGCAATGTTGGTAATGAATTCCATTAAACGGGCCACTCCGATGCCTTTTTTGGCCGTGGTGCAGAACACCGGGTACAAGCTTCTGGCCAGCATGCCCAGCTTGATCCCTTTCCGCATTTCGTCCTCTGTTAAAGAGCCTTTGTCGAAATACAGTTCCATCAAAGCTTCTTCGTTCTCTGCGGCTTTTTCCACCAGCTCGTTGTGAAGCTCATCTGCACGGTCTTTTTCCGAATCCGGAATATCTAAAACTTCCACTTTCCCGTCTTTCGAATATTTGTACATTTTCATTTTCAGTACATCGATAATCGACGAAAAGTTAGGGCCGGCATCTACCGGATATTGTACAATGGTGGTTTTACCCCCAAAAATATTTTTACACTCTTCCAGAGTGTTTTCGTAGTTCGAGTTGTCGTGATCCAGTTGGTTGAAAACAAGAATCAGCGGAGTATGTGCCTTGCTGGCATGACGAATGGCCGCTTCTGTGCCGGCTTCAATACCGCTGGTGGTATTAATGGTTAACAGGCCCAGGGCAGTTACACTAAGTGCAGAAACAACCCCTCCGCACAATTCATCCATCCCGGGAGTATCAATAATATTGATCTTTTTCCCGTTGAATTCGGTGTACAATAATGTAGAAAAAACAGAATTGCCATAATCCTGTTCTATCTGGTTGTAATCTGAAACTGTATTTTTTGAGGTTACTTCACCTCTGCGACTTATAACTCCACCCTCGAACAGCATAGCTTCTGCGAGGGTGGTTTTCCCACTGCCGGCATTACCAAGTAAAGCAATGTTCCGGATTTCTTCCGTTTTATAGACTTTCATTCTATTTTAGTTTTATTGGTTATTGATTCTCGCTTGAACTTCTTGTTTTCGAAGCAAGGACACCAAAAATAGCAATATTTTGCAAAGAATCAAGTGCTGTTAAACAGCCCCCTATACTATTGATATGCAGGAGGTATGAATCGTGAAATTAAGTAACATTCAGTGAGCCGATTAGATGGCTTTTGTTAATAAATGTTATAGTCTGGAATGGCTCTGAATAAGCCCTTGTTGGAAGGGTTTCAGGGGACTTTACCTGCTGTTTTCAGGGAGAATTTCACAGCGGAAATAAAGCCGGTTTTTGCGGCTGATTTTAATACAAAAGAGTTCAACGAAATCCGGTTTTGGAATTTCCAATGTTAATTTATTTAGAACGATTAAAAAAAAGAATAATAAAAGTGTTTTTTGTCTGAAATAAGCATTTATATTTGCAACGTGACAAAAGTCATATAAATAGAAGTTTTTAATATTGACACAATGAGAAAATATTCTTCTGAAATAATGGAAAAATCAATGGCATGTATGATGTGTATGTGTTGTGATTGGCTATCCTTGCAGAAGAATAACTGAATAAGTAAGAATTATAACTACCTAATAATTACGGCTCTTCTGCACTTGCGGGAGGGTCGTTTTTTTTTATCGTTGAAACGGAACAAGGCAAAAATACTTGCACATCGGATGAACCAAAAGACAAACAAATGGAAAATACAGCTACCGGGAAAACCATAGAGCGGAAACGCCGCAGCATTGCTAAAACAATTTCGTGGCGAGCTGTTGGTACGCTCGATACCATTCTTATTTCGTGGCTTGTAGTTGGAAATTTAAATTTTGCAGTAACCATTGGCGGGGTAGAGTTGTTTACCAAAATGGCGCTTTACTTCTTTCATGAACGAGCGTGGAATAAATGCAATTACGGAAGAGAAAAAGAAGTACCGATTGAATACGAGATATAAGAAATGAAGAAGAAGTTTTTACCCATATCGATCGACATTGCCAACGAGAAAATCCTGGTAATAGGAGGTGGTCCGGATGCCCTGAAAAAGCTGCGGATACTTCAGCGCTTTGAGGCCGAGGTAGAAGTGCTGGCTCCGGAAGTGTGTGAAGAAATCAAACAAAGTGGTGTAAAGTACATCGAAACAGAATACGACAAGAAGTATCTGAAAGATTACTTAATGGTTTATTCCTGTTTGGATGATGAGGATGCTGACCAGCAAATTGTTAAAGATTGCAGGGAAGCACGTGTTTTGGTGAACATCCACGATAAACCTGCGTTGTGTCAGTTTGTATCGCCCGCCATTTACCGGCAGGGGAATATTACGGTAGCCGTTGGATCAAACGGCGAAAACGTTCATGAATCGATAAGAATCAGAGATCTGATAAAAGATAAATTGCAATTTAATTTAGGATAGAAATGAGTTTAAAGTTGAATCCATTAAGTGACCAACAGTTAACAGGGTTGGATCAGCTGGTACAAGGATTAACAAAGGAGCAAACCCTTTGGCTAAGCGGCTATTTCGAAGGCAGGCTGGCAGTTTTAGGCGCCGGCTCCGAAGTTCAGCCAATAAGTGCGCCGGCAGCAGCTGTTGCTCCGGCACCGGAAAACCGTATCAACCTGACGATTTTGTTTGGTACCGAAACCGGACATTCGCAGGGATTGGCCGAGCGCCTGGGTGAAAAAGCAACCTTTAAAGGTATCAATGCACAGGTGTACAGCCTGTACGATTACAACTACAAAAAACTGAAAGAGGAAGAAAATGTAGCAATAATCGTGAGTACCCACGGCGAAGGCGACCCGCCGGATATGGCCGAAGATTTTCACAAGTATGTAACCGGCAACCGTGCCCCGCAGCTCGGAAGTACCAATTATTCGGTGCTGGCACTGGGCGATAAAACGTACCGGAACTTTTGTAAAACCGGCGAGGACATCGATGATGCGCTGAAAAGCTGTGGTGGCTACCGGATCACGTCGATGGTGAAATGCGACGTTGATTACGAACAAAGCGCCGAAATCTGGATGAACAACGTGTTGCTGAACCTTACTCCGGCCGAAGCACCGGCAGCATCAAATTCTGCAGCACCTGCTGCTACCGCACCTGCAACTGCGGTAAACGGGGCTGCTGTGGTGGGAGAGACCTTCTCGAAAAACAATCCTTACATGGCGACCGTTCTCGATAAGGTGAAAATTACCGGGCGCGATTCGGACAAGGAAGTGTACCATGTGGAACTTTCGCTCGAAGGATCAGGGCTGGAATACGAACCTGGAGATTCGCTGGGGATTTTTACCCAAAATCCAACCGACCTGGTGGAGGCGATTTTCGAACAAACCGGTTTTGATCCGGAGCAACAGGTGGATTTTGGCGAAGATAAGATCGGTCTGAAAGAGGCGCTGAGTCACCACCTCGAAATCACAACGCTGACATACGACCTGCTGGAAAAATACTACGAGAAAACCAAGAATGCCGATCTGCTGAAGATTCTCGAAGACGAAGATGCTTTAAACGACTATTTGTACGGACATGATGTACTGGACTTACTGGAAGATTTTCCGTTTCAGTGGAACGCCAACAAACTGGTGAGCATTTTGCGCCCTGTTCCGCCGCGTTTGTACTCGATATCCTCGAGCATGGAAAGTGTGGGTGAGGAAGTACATGCCACGATTTCGGTGGTGCGTTACGAGCGTAAAAACCGTACGCGCAAAGGTGCCTGCTCCAGTTATTTGAGCGATGGGGTGGAGGTAGATGACCAAATCCCGGTTTACATCGAGAAGAACCCGGCGTTTAAACTGCCGCTGAACGGTTCCAGGATCATAATGGTGGGCGCCGGTACCGGTGTGGCGCCTTACCGTGCCTTTATGCAGCACCGCGAAAGCCAGGGAATGAAAGGAAACACCTGGTTGTTTTTTGGCGACCGCAGGTTTAGCTCCGATTTTCTGTACCAGGCCGAGTGGCAGAAACTGCTGAAATCAGAACACCTCGAGCGGATGGATGTGGCGTTTTCGCGCGATCAGGAAGAGAAGGTTTACGTTCAGCACAAACTCAAGGAAAATCAAAAGGAAGTATTTGAATGGCTCGAAAACGGCGCTTATCTATACCTCTGTGGCGATATGAAGCACATGGCCAAAGATGTGAACAAAGCCTTGCTCGAAATTGTGCAGGCGCAGGGAGGCATCAGCCAGGAACAAGCAGAAAAATACATTAAGAATCTGAAGCGCGAAAAGCGTTTTCAAACCGACGTTTACTAACGATACTACAACAACTCAACAACAACCCGATTTTAATAACCCGAAAAATGAGTGAAACAATCAACTGGAAAGAACTGTCGGAGGTAGAGCGCCTGAAACACGAGAGCAACTACCTGCGTGGTACCCTGGTCGAAAGCCTGGCCAACCCGATTACGGGAGCCATTTCGGACGGCGACACGCAGATCTCGAAATTTCACGGTATCTACCAGCAAACCGACCGCGATCTCGACAAAGAACGAAAACACCAAAAGCTGGAGCCGCTGTATTCCTTCCTGCTGCGGATCAGGATGCCCGGAGGACGGTTTACCCCGGATCAGTGGCTGCGCATGGATGACCTTTCGGACAAGTACGCCAATGGTACGCTAAAGCTTACCACGCGGCAAACCTTTCAACTGCACGGTGTTTTAAAGAAGAACCTGAAGAACACCATCAGCGAAATGAATCAAAGCCTGCTGGATACGATCTCGGCCTGTGGCGACGTTAACCGAAACGTGATGAGCCATGCCAACCCGGCTGAATCGCCTTTTCATGCCGAGCTAATCGACCTGGCGCGGAAGATCAGCTTACACCTCTTGCCGCGGAGCACCGCTTACCACGAAATCTGGCTCGACAAAAAGCTGGTAGCCGGTGGTCAGCAAGACCAGGAACCTATTTACGGAGACCGTTATTTGCCGCGTAAATTCAAGATTGGCGTGGTGATTCCTCCGTATAACGATTGCGATGTTTTTTCGCAGGACCTGGGATTTATTGCCATTGTGGAGAAAAACAAGATCGTGGGATACAATGTGGTCGTAGGCGGCGGTTTGGGATCTACTTTTGGGATGCCCGAAACCTATCCGCGCGCCGGAACGGTTATTGGCTATTGTTTGGCTGATCAGGTGATAGATGTGGCCGAAAAAGTGTTGCTGGTGCAGCGCGACAACGGCGACCGTAAAAACCGCAAGCAGGCCCGTCTGAAATATACTTTCGACCGGATGGGAGAGGAGCTGTTCAAAGCCGAAGTGGAAAAGCGCCTGGGGTACTCGCTGGAGGACGCAAAGCCTTTTGTGTTGACCCATAACGGCGACGATTACGGCTGGAAAAAGGGAACCGACGATAAATGGCACCTGACGTATTTTGTGGAAGGTGGCCGTGTGCGCGACGACGAAAAGTTTCAGCTAAAAACCGCGGTAAAGGAAATCGCCAAAATCAGTGACGGGGATTTTATCATTACGGGTAATCAAAACCTGATCATTTCCGGCGTTTCGGCACCTGTGAAGAAAAAGGTCGATGCCCTGCTTAAAAAGTACGGCGTAGCGCCTACCGAACTTTCCGGATTGCGGAAGAACTCCATCGCTTGTGTGGCTTTGCCTACCTGTCCGCTGGCCTTTGCCGAAGCCGAACGCTACTTGCCGACACTGATCTCAAAGATCGAGACCATCCTCAACGAATTCAAACTGGGAGAGGAAGAAATTGTGATCCGGATGACCGGCTGTCCCAACGGTTGCGGAAGGCCTTACCTGGCCGAAATCGGGCTGATCGGGAAATCGCCGGGTTACTACAATCTATACCTGGGCGGCAGTTTTAACGGCGACCGTTTGAATGCCCTGTACAAGGAAACCCTCAACGAAGAAGAGATTTTGCAGGAGCTGAGAACCATCATCGAAGACTTTGCGGCGAACCGCACGGAGAAAGAACACTTCGGCGATTTTGTGATCCGCAAGGGATACGTTCAGGAGATCCGTGAAGGGAAAGATTTCAGGCATTGATGCTGTCATTCCGATCCCGAGCACTCGGAGAGGAGTCTCCATCAATTATTAGGACACTAACTACAAAGGTTATGAGCAAAACAATATCAATATTAGGCAGCGGCTGGCTGGGAACGGCATTGGGTAAATCGCTTTTGCGCAAAGGCTGGGACGTAAAAGGTTCCACCACATCGACACAAACTTACAACGACCTCGAGATGACCGGCATCAGTACCTTTTATGTAAAGGTGCAGCCGCAGGGCATCCGGATCGATTACAACAGTTTCTTTAACACCGATGTTTTGCTGGTCAGTTTTCCGCCTACGCGTACTTCTTGCGTGGAAGAATCGTTTCCGCAGAAAATTGAGCAGGTGGTGCAAAAGATCAAGGAAATCGGCATCAAAAAGGTGCTGTTTATTTCTTCTACATCGGTATACGAATCCCGAAACGGCGAGGTGAAGGAAGGAAACGAAGGAAGGCCTGAAAAAGCCAGTGGCCGGGCTCTGCTTTCGGCCGAAAAGCTTTTCATCCAGGAAGACGCTTTTCAAACTACGGTGCTTCGTTTTGGTGGTTTGATCGGTTACGACCGCAATCCGGCGCGTTTTGTTCAGCACCGTACCGAGGTGGCGGGCGCCGTGCCGGTAAACCTGATCCACCGCGACGATTGCGTCAGCATCATCACCGAAATACTTGAAAAGGAGGTTTGGGGAGAGGTGTTTAACGCCGCTTCGCCCGAACATCCGACCAAAGCCGAATTTTATGCCAAAGCCGCCAAAATAAGCGACTTGCCGGTTCCGGCGTTTACCGGTACTTTGGAACCCTTCAAAATCGTGAACAGCGACAAACTCCGGGAAAAGCTCGGCTATCAATTTATTTACAACAGCCCGATGGACTATCTGCGTGAAGTGGAAGAGTGGGCCTACCGTATTTGAGAGTGCGGTAAAATTTGGAGGAAATCATGCAGAAAGGAAAGGTATATATTGTGGGGGCGGGTCCCGGGCCGGCCGACCTGCTGACCATTCGTGCGCATCGTGCGATTGGTGAGGCCGATGTGGTGTTGTACGATGCCCTGGTGTCGCGCGAAGTGCGGCAGCTTTTTCCCGAAAAGGCCGAACTGGTGTTTGTGGGAAAAAGGGCAGGGGACGGCCGCGATGTAACAGTGCGCCAGAATGCCATACACGCCAAAATGCTTCAGCACTCCACGGAAGGAAAAACAGTAGTGCGCGTAAAGTCGGGCGACCCGATGGTGTTTAGCCGCGGCGCCGAAGAGACTTCTTTTTTAAAGGAAAATGAAATTCCGTATGAAGTGATTCCCGGAATCTCGGCTTTTAATGCGGCGGCTGCCGAATTTGGCGTGGCGCTCACCGACCGCCGCGGAAGCAACTCGCTGCACCTGCTTTCGGGTACCGATGTGTCGGGAAAGCCGGTAAATGCACAACACCTGGCCGATATCCTCGAGAAACGCGGAACGGCGGTGCTTTACATGGGCACAAAAGTGCTGGAGCAGATTGTCGAGGCTTTTGATCCCGGCGCGCGCGGACAAATCTCTGCCACCATTGTTTCCCGCACGGGCTTGCCCGATTCGGCGATCATGGAAGGAAAACTTACCGAGGTGGCGGAGCTGCATTCGGTGGCTCCTTTAAAAACTCCCGCTTTGATTTTTTTGAAAAAATATTGATCGTTGTTACACGCTTAGCGCCTGTTTCCTGAACGCAGGTTTATCTGCATAAGCGGAAGTAGGGAACCGTTCTTTCTTAGAGAGAACGGTTCCTTAAACATCCATTCGAAATGTTTGAAAGCAGGGGCAAGGAATGACTCGTCCTAAAAAAAGTTTACAGGTTATAACTCCAAATTTATTTGTTTTCTGTAGTAGTTCTTCCATCTTTTTT
>NZ_QWGR01000109.1 GCF_003576475.1 Maribellus luteus
CATAGGCCGCCTCGACCAGACGGGCCTGGGGATTGAGCGCGGCGAGGACGCCGCGCAGACGGCCCATCTCCTGGGCCGAAACCAGATCGGCCTTGTTGAGCACGATCACGTCGGCGAACTCGACCTGCTCGACCAGGAGATCGACGACGGTGCGGTCGTCGCCCTGGTCCGCGGCCTCGCCCCGGTCGGCCAGATGGTCCCTGGAGCCGTAGTCGCGCAGGAAATTGAAGGCGTCGACCACGGTGACCATGGCGTCGAGCCGGGCGAGGTCGGCCAGGCTTTCGCCGGCCTCGTCGCGGAAATCGAAGGTGGCCGCCACCGGCATGGGTTCGGAGACGCCGGTGGATTCGATCAGCAGGTAGTCGAACCGCCGTTCCGCCGCCAACCGGCGGACCTCGATCAGCAGGTCGTCGCGCAGGGTGCAGCAGATGCAGCCGTTGGACATCTCGACCAACTTCTCGTCGGTGCGCGAAAGGCCGCCGCCGCCCTGGCCGACGAGGGCGGCGTCGATGTTCACCTCGCTCATGTCGTTGACGATCACCGCCACGCGCCGCCCGTCGCGGTTGTTCAGCACGTGGTTGAGCAGGGTGGTCTTGCCGGCGCCCAGGAAGCCCGACAACACGGCGACGGGGAGGCGAGGGTCCATCGGGCGTCTCCAGGTTCGATGGTT
>NZ_QWGR01000110.1 GCF_003576475.1 Maribellus luteus
ATTGAGGGCGCGAGCGCAGGCCTCCAGCTGTCGAGCAGCCTGACCAACAGCGGCACCATTACCGCGACCGGCACCGGCGTGTTCATTGGCTCTTACGGTTCGCTCACCAATGCGGCAGGCGGCATCGTCACCGGCGGCACGCGCGCCATCGCGCCGAACGGCAATTTCAGCGTGTTCAACGCGCGCATCGCCAATGCGGGCACGATCAACGGCGACGTGAGCTTCGGCTCGTCCTCGTCGAGCAGCTATTACGGCAACAACAACGCCTATTACGCGCTGGCGGGCGGCGTCCTGAACGGCAATCTGACGCTGACCAGTGGCGATCTGCTGATCGCTGAGGCGACAGGCACTACCGGCAACCGTTTCGCCGGCATCACCGGCACGGTGTCGGGCACCAATGCGGGCCTGCGCCTGCGCGTGCGCACCGACACCACCGCGACGCTGCCGACCACGAGCCAGTTCACCACGGTCGGCTATGAGCTGTTCGACAAGGCGGCGCTGACCCTGACCGGCGCGGCCTCGACCCGGCCGCTCTATCTGTCCGGGCAGGGGACGGTCGACCTGACCGCCGACATCGCCGACGGCCTGGGCGTGCCCAAGGGCCGGGGCACCGTCGTCGCCCGTGTCGAGCCGGGCCAGCCGGCGGAGAAGGCCGGGCTCAAGCAGGGC
>NZ_QWGR01000111.1 GCF_003576475.1 Maribellus luteus
CGCTTGGCGCTGTGCACCGTCGCGCTGCTGCTGGCCGCTTCGGCGCTGGCTGAGCCGGTGGCCGATCTGGAAGGGCCGATGGGCGGCTGGCGCAACAGCAAGCTGACCAACGAGCTGGAACAGTACACCGCGGCGTATCCGAAACCCCCCGTGGACCGTGGCGCGCAAAAGTACCGCACGCTCATCGCCGGGCGCATCCGCGCGGCCGGCAAGCAGCGCCGCCCGCCGGTGCTCGTCGTCAACGGCAACGCCATGCCGCTGTATGGCGATGGCGAAGGCCGTTTTGCGCGCCCCTGGGCGTTCGGCCCCGGCTCGAACAGCGTCGAAATCGTCAGTGCCGACGGGCAGTCACGCCAACGCCTGCAGTTCTACGAGGCCGACACCACCAAGACATCGGCCAAGCTGCGCGCCGTCCTCACGTGGGACGACCCGCGCGCCGAGGTCGACATGCACGTCATTTCGCCGATTGGCGACCACGCGTTTTGGGCGCAGCCGCTGCTGTCCGACGGCGGCGGCCTCGACGTGGACAGCGTCGACGGTGCCGGGCCGGAGATTTTCTCGACCGCCGCGCCACGCCCGGGCGTGTGGCTGTTCTACGTGAACTATTGGGGCAACTTCAACGCCGGCGGCTACAACTTCAACGAAAAGGCACACGACCGGGATCTCATC
>NZ_QWGR01000112.1 GCF_003576475.1 Maribellus luteus
GGCTCGACCGACGGCACCGCCGCCGAGGTCGACAAGCACTTCGCCGGCGACCCGCGCGTGCGGCTGATGTCGTTTGAGAACGGCGGCAAGGCGCACGCCCTCAACCGCGGCCTCGTCCACGCCCAGGGCGAGATCATCGTCGCCCTCGACGCCGACACCCAGTTCCCGGCCAAGACCATCCGCCGCCTGACCCGCTGGTTCGAGGACCCGACCATCGGGGCCGTGGCCGGCAACGCCCTGGTCGGCAACCGCATCAACCTCGTCACCCGCTGGCAGGCGCTGGAATACGTCACCGCCCAGAACCTGGAGCGGCGGGCGCTCGCCGCCCTGGGCGCGGTGACCGTGGTGCCCGGCGCGGTCGGCGCCTGGCGCAAGACGGCGCTGGAGCAGCTCGGCGGCTATCCGGCCGACACCTTGGCCGAGGACCAGGACCTCACCCTGGCCGTGCAGCAGGCCGGCTGGCGGGTGGAGTTCGACCCGGCCGCCCGCGCCTACACCGAGGCGCCCGACACCGTCGACGGCCTGCTCAAGCAGCGTTTCCGCTGGTCGTTCGGCACGCTGCAATGCCTGTGGAAGCACCGCAAGGCGCTGTTCAGCCTCAAGTATCCGGTGCTGGGCTTCGTCGCCCTGCCGCAGATCTGGCTGTTCCAGATCATCCTGGCCACCGCC
>NZ_QWGR01000113.1 GCF_003576475.1 Maribellus luteus
CTGCATCTGCATGCGCGCGAAATCGTCATCCCACTGTCGAAGAACAAGCCACCGGTGCGCGTGGTCGCGCCCGCGCCATCGCATCTGCACGAACGGCTGCGTGCCTGCGGATGGAATGGCGAAGAAGCTGCGGCGGCAGCAAATCCTGCAACATTTCGTGATGGGGATAGCAATCCCCGTGCTCCGGACCACGCTTAAGTTCGCCATGTCCTGTTCGTGAGGGGCGCTTCTCGAGGGCGCTCATGAAGCGGAGCAGGATGCGGCGCCTGCGCGCGTGTCTCGCACACACGCGTCCGGGAGGCTGGGGTCACCGTCCGGGCCAACTATGTGGCTCTGCCGTTCGCGGCTGGACGCGGAGCGGACGAAGGCGGCGAAAGCCGTCCGGATCAGGGGTCGAGTACCTCCCCCGTCCGCACCCGGAAGTACGGCCCTCTCGCCCAAAGTCCCGCAATGGAGCGCCGCAAGGCGATGCGCTTTCGGAAGACCATCGCTTCGCACGCGATGCCGGAAGCGAGACAACAACAAGGTGCGCCTCGCGGCGCTCCATGCCCCTCATATTGAGGGCGCGAACGAGGCAGGCCTCGCACGCGCATGAGGGGCGCGACTAAAAGCTCACCTCGCGCATGGCGCGAGAACGATCACGCGCATGCTGTTTGAAAACTGAATCT
>NZ_QWGR01000114.1 GCF_003576475.1 Maribellus luteus
CATCGAGCGCATCGAGCGCGACATCAAGAACGCAGCCAAGCCCGGCGACGGGAAGAGCTGACACCGAGCGTGACCCCGCGCATCAGGCGGCACGGGGCAGTCTTCCGGCGTGCCGCGAAGCCTCGCCCCGTCCACCGCCTCCCAGCCTACTGAACCTATGTCTTCCTTCATCGCAGCCGCATCCGTGCCCACGGCGGCACAACCGGGCGGAGAGCCGATCGGCAACGACGGCTTCTTCCCCGATATCAGCGTCGACCACGCCTACGCCGCCATGCGCCTGGACGGCACCGTCACGCAGCAGCGCATGCGCGCCGCACTTGTCGAGGCGGTCATCTCCGTCAATGACGAGCTGCAGGCCTGGAAGCGCGCGCAAGTCTCGTTTGGTCGCAACACGCTGGCCGACGTGCCGGCGCCCAAGATCGACGGCCGCAGCGCGCACCTGCACCGGTACGAGCGCGCGGTGCACTGCCTGGCCGCCGCCTGGCTCATCGAGCGCTACCGCACCATCGACGCCACCGCCGCCGGCGACCGCAAGGCCGAACCCGAAAACCTCGGCGTTGAAGACCTGCGCCGCGATGCCCGCTGGGCCATCAGCGACATCCAGGGCGTCGCCCGCACCACCGTCGAACTCATCTGATGCGCGTACGGGCCATCCAGGGCGACA
>NZ_QWGR01000115.1 GCF_003576475.1 Maribellus luteus
CGATGGCTCGATGGGCACCATCCACGCCAGCAGCCCGCGCGAATGCCTCTATCGGCTGGAGATGCTGGCCGGTTTTGCCGGCTTCCAGGGCAGTGAGGTGAGCCTGCGCCGCCAGATCACCAACGCCATCGATTTCATCGTGCAGATCGGGCGTTTGTCCAACGGAAAGCGCCGCATCCTGTCGATCACGGAAGTCACGGGGCTGGGGGACAACATCATCTCGACGCAGGAGCTGTACCGCTACGAGCCCTACATCGGCCCAGACGGCGAAGAGGTCGACCGCTGGACGGCGCTCGGCCTGCAGCCGCATTCGCCCAAGCTGGCCCGCATGCGTAACAGCGAAGGCGGTGGCATGGACGGCGGCATGACCGGATTCGGCGGCGGAGGCCGCTTCCATGTCTAGCATGACACTCTGGTTCGGTTGCCTGGCGCTGTTGCTGATGGGCGCATCGCTCATGCTGTGGGCAGAGGCCGTCCGTCGTCGCGAACGCGAGGCATCGCGCAGCTTCGTGCGCGCTCAGACCGAACAGATCAATGCGCGTTATCAACCGAATGTGGAGCCGGTGCCTGCAAGCGTGCCCGACTCGCTGCATCGCGCCTGGCAGGATGTACTGCGCCGCGCAGATATAGAGCCGAGCCGGCGCTTCTACGTGCTCCTTATT
>NZ_QWGR01000116.1 GCF_003576475.1 Maribellus luteus
AGTTAAAATGTCGATTACTCTCCGAATTTATAATTTCATAAAAAAGTAATTGTTTAGATGAAATCCGACTAATTTTTTACAGTTCAAATGGGACCAGTACCTGGTTCATTCCCTCACCCTTTAAGAAGTCAGCTAAGAGTAGAGCTGGGCATTATTCTCATCGAGCAACTAACATTTTTCTGAAAAATTTAGATTTTAGTCGACTAAGCTTTAGTCAACTAAAATTCTTACTTAAGGACGAGACTAAGGTTTAGTTATCAGAATATTTAAAGACTAAGACAAGACCAAGACGAGACTAAACAAAAATGAAAACTGACTAAGTAGCAGTTGACTAAAATCTGAGCAGTCGACTAAAAAAATTTTTGATAAGTATTATAAACTTGCTGAAAATTGATTAATCTTGCAATATTAAACAATTATCATTTCAAATTATGTTAAAAATATCTCAAAATTTTAGTCGACTAATGGGAAATAATGCTATTTTAGTTGACTGGGTCAGGACGAAAATTTGTATCAACTAACCTACATTTTATTTTAGTTGACAAAAATTTTTATCGACTAAACTTTTCAGGACGAACTAAGACTAAGCACCAATGAGATTTAGTCAATAGGACTAAGACGAGACTAACCCAAAAATCAGGAACTATGCCCAGCTCTAGT
>NZ_QWGR01000117.1 GCF_003576475.1 Maribellus luteus
GCAACCCGCATTCAGCCGGCCGCCAGTCCGGCGTCGAGCAGACGCACCACCCGGCGCAGCTGTTCCGAGCGGTCGGCGGCGCCGTCGGCCAGCACCACCGCCGGGTGGCTGAACGGCGACAGGGCGGTGAACACGTCCTGGGCCGAGGTCGGGCCGACGCCGGGCCAGCGCCCCTCGGCGGCGCCGTCCTCGAGGATGATGCGCAGCTGGTCGCGCAGGGCGTCGAGATGGGCCTCGACCGGGCCGCCGCCGGCGCGGTCGGCGGCCTTGTCGAAGGCGGCGAACATCTCCGGGTCGGCCGAGACCTTTTCGCGCTTCTGCCGATGCAGGGTCAGGGCCCAGCGCGTCAGCCGGTCGGCGGCCGGGCCGTCCTCGGCGGCGATCGCGGCCAGCGGCGCCTCCAGCCGGCCGAGCCAGCGGCGCACCAGCTGCTGGAACAGGTCGGTCTTGGAGCCGAAGTAGCGGTAGACGTTGGCGTGGCTCATGCTCAGGGCGCGGGCGACGTCGGTGACCGCCAGCTTGTCCGGCCCGTGGCGGCGCAGCAGGGCCTCGGCGGCGTCGAGGATCCGGCTGCGGACGTCCTCGGAGGTCTGGTCGGCGTCGGTGGGCATTCGGCGGATATGCGGCGGGTTTGAACCTTCGGACAAGGCCTTCGCCAT
>NZ_QWGR01000118.1 GCF_003576475.1 Maribellus luteus
GTGTCGGCCTATGTCGGCCGGCCGGACCTGGCCGCCGGGCTTTTCCTGCTGCAGTTCATCTTCGGCGTCTTCGCCGGCCCGATCTGGCTGCGCGTCGGCTATCGGCTGGGCAAGCACCGCACGGCGATCATCGGCGAGCTGGTCCAGGTGGCCATCAATCTCGGCCTGCTGGCGGTGGCGCCGAAGGCCCTGCCGCTGCTGCTGGTCCTGACCGTGGCCCAGGGCCTGGCCCAAGGCTCGGGCAACCTGATGCTGAGGGCCATCGTCTCCGACGTCGCCGACAAGCAGCGGCTGGAGACCGGCGAGGACCGCACCGGCCTGCTGTTCTCGATCTTCAGCCTGACCAGCAAGGCGGCCACCGCCACGGCCGTCGGCGTCGCCCTGCCCCTGGTCGGCGCGCTCGGCTTCCGGCCCGGCGCCGCCAACACCGCCGAGGCCCTGCTCGGGCTGAAGCTGGTCTTCGCCCTCGGCCCCGCCCTGGCCCACGCCGTCTCGGCGGCCCTGCTCGCCGGCTTCGGCCTGGACGAGCGCCGCCACGGGGCCATCCGCCAAGCCCTCGACGCCCGCGACGCCGCCGGAGCGGCGCCCGCGCCCGCCGAATGACCCCCGCCCACGCCCAGCAGACAGGAGCCTAGCCATGAGCGCCGACGGACAC
>NZ_QWGR01000012.1 GCF_003576475.1 Maribellus luteus
TAATAGGTTAGTAATTCTTTGCCAATATAAACCGGGGCTGTAGTATCGGTAACAGTAACAATTGCCTCGCAAAAGTCTATGTTGCCACTTGCGTCGCTAGCATAAAGAATAATTGTATGAGCCCCCAATTCGGAACAACTAAATTCATCTTTACTAAGCCAGAGTGAATCAATGGAACAATTATCGGAAGAACCGTTATCTATATCGGAAACGGTAAGACTGCCTATTCCGGAATCATCCAGATAAATTTCTGTATTCTGACAGATGGCCGTAGGAGAAACCGTATCCAGTGTATTGATTAAATTGTTCATGATAATAGTCTTAGAGCATCCGTCCAAATCTGTTACTGTCAGACTAATGTCAAAGGTGTCAAATGCAGTAAAAGTATGAGTTGGGTTTTGAATATTGCCGGTAGAGCCGTCTCCAAAATCCCAATTCCAGCTGACGATCGGAGCCCCGGAAGTCGTTTCATTTGTAAAAATGACCTCTAAAGGCGGGCAGCCAACTGTCACAGAGTTGGTATTGAAGTCAGCATCGGGGCCATTAACCTGAATGTAGTTTGTTTGTGTTTTGGTACTGCTGCATCCGTTTGATGCGGTGATGGTCAATTTTACGGTATAAACTCCAGCTGTTTCGTAGGAGTAAGATGGGTGTTGCTCTGTCGATGTTCCTCCATCGCCAAAGTCCCAGCTCCATGCGGTAATTGTATCCGGACCATTAACTATCGAGTTGTCGGTAAAATCAACTGTCAGTGGCCCACAGCCAAATAAACTGTTTCCGGTAAATTCTGCTGATGGTATGGAAACGTTTAGTGAATCCTGGTAGGTGTCAGTAACTCCAAGAATTGTATCGGTAATCGTTAACGTAATAATGAAATGGCCAACATTGGTATAAGAGTGAATTGGATTTTGCGCACTAGAAGTGTTCCCGTTTCCAAAGTCCCAGTGCCAGGTATCCGGTAATGTGGACTGATCGGTAAAGAAAACCGTATGGGGAACTGTGCATCCGTTTTGCGGAGACATTACAAATTTTGCATCAATTGGTGAACCAGAATTTGCATCAATTGTAACCGATAGCCCGGCTGAAGCACTTCCCGTATTTCCTACGGTATCGGTAGCTGTTGCTGTAATACTATGTGTACCATACGAAACGGAAGTACTTGAATGGAAGAACCAATTTCCACTTCCGTCGGCGGTGGTAGTTCCCAGCGTGCCATCGAGCGAAGAAATAAGCGTAACGGTGCTGTTTGCTTCGGCAGTTCCCTGGAAATCAGGCTTGGTGGCAGCGGTTATATTATCGCTTGATGAGACTCCCAAATCGGTAGAAGCAGTTAAATCGGGGATTGACGGTGCTGCCGGAGCAACTCCATCAATCACAATTGCTTTATTCGCTCCTAGTGAGCCGGCTGCTCCGGGCGAAATCAACGTTAAATCGGCAGGTGTTCCAAATTGGTCGTTAATGGTTCCGGCATTCAGCATTAATGCCGAGGTTGTAGTATAATCGAGGTCGGCTGTTTCGTCGCCCGATTGCACGGTGTAGCTGAAAGTTAGAACAGTAGTCCCTGATCCTGATGCGTAATTGGCATTTTGATCTGTTGTCCCGGTCTCAAGCAGAAGTTGAGGAGTGCCGGTAACCGTTACTGTTCTGCTGAACGTAATGGAAACACTGATTATATCTCCAATCTTGTAAGTTCCATTTGCTGTTGAACTGTTTACATTGGTAACACTTGCCGGAAGATCATCGTTGTTTATCGTAATGCTTGCATCATCCGAAATATCAACTGCTAATGTTGTGGTTGTCAGGTTCGATTGACTGATCGTAATTGTTTCGTCCGACTCTACTTTACTGTCACTTGTTGGAGTTACGGTAAATGTCTGCGTTTCTCCTGAATTACCTGCAAATGTGAGTGTTTGCCCCGAAATAGCCGTGTAGTCATTATCCGCTGTTGTTGCAGTTCCATCGGAAGTACTTACATCTACCTGGAATCCTCCCTGTACAGCATTATCGAGTGTGGCGGTTAGGGTAATTGCCCCGTCATCTTCGTTGCCGCTTGCATTGGCTATGGTTACCGCAGCTGCATCATCGTTGTTAAAAGTTACTGTTGCATTGTCGGTAATCACTACTCCAAGAGTGGTTGCTGCCAGGTTCGACATACTGACTGTTGCCGTTTCGTTTGCTTCCAGTTTGGTGTCGGTGTTTGGTGTAACAGTGAAAGTTTGCATTTCTCCAGCTGTTCCTGCAAAAGTCAATGTATGTCCTGAAACTGCGGTGTAATCATTATCAGCTGTTGTTGCGGTTCCGTCGGTAGTGTTTACATTCACCTGGAATCCTCCCTGTACAGCGTTATCCAGCGTGGCGGTTACGGTGATTGCTCCATCGTCTTCGTTACTGCTTACATCGGCAATGGTAACTGCAGCTGCATCGTCGTTGGTAATGGTTCCTGTTCCGGTTGCGTCGGTAATAACCACATCGGTTCCAGTGGCATTCGAAAGTGTTAATGTAAAGGTTTCGTCGGCTTCCAGCATATTATCGCCGGTAACGGTTATATCAACCGTTTTACTTGTTTCACCGGCAGCAAAAGACAAAGTTCCTGATACTGACGTATAATCAGTTCCAGCTGTCGCAGTTCCGTCAGAAGTTGCGTAATCAACTGTGGCACCTCCTGCCGGTGCAGGCAGAGAAAGAAAGACCGTAAAAGCGAGGGTGGTGCTTCCACTGTTACCCTCTACTATTGAAGGGCCATCTGTAGAAAAGCCTGGACGGGAGGTTAAATTTGGTATTCCAGTTCCCGTACCAAGTCCCCAGCTGCTAACATTTAACGGTGAAGGATCGTTATCATTAAAAACAGAGGAAAAGAAAAGTGCGGTTGCATCATCGGTGTCATTGTCAATTTCCCAGTAGCGCTTGTCATCTGTCCATATATCATTGTAAATGTAATAGCCCGATGTATTCATCCAATACGGATATTCAAACATAATTCCCTGGTAGGTATAAGTTCCGTTGGCATCGGCGGGAGTTAAAATGTCTGAAACAAGAATATTTGTCGGAACCATCCCGTGTCCGCTGATTTTAAAATTATATGGATTTTCATCCGCGTCATTATTGCTAATTGAAATCTCGGCTTCGCGTATACCTGCTGCCGAAGGATCAAAGGTAATTTCAAAGGAAGTAGATCCGAACGCCGCAACTGTTGCAGAGGGTGGGCTTGTAAGTGAAAAATCACCAGCATTTGTTCCAGTAATGTTTACTGAAGAAATATCTAACTGAGCACCGCCGGTATTTTCTATGGTAAAAGTGCGGGTTCTATTACCTGAAGATACTTCAACCGAGTTAAAATTGGTATGGTCGGTATAAGTTGGTGTTACGTCATCGTCAGCTATCGAAAGGCCATTCGCCTTTACATTTATATTTGGGGCTGAAATAGCTTCGGTAATCACCGGGTCACCTTCAACTGTAATGTTTGTGTTTTTATCCCAGCTGCTTAATCCCGCGGGAGTTCCTTGTTCCGACACAATATAAAACAGAAAGTCATTATCCGTGTCATCCGTGTCAATATCAAAATTCCAGTATTGAGCCCCGCTGTATTCGTCGTTAAACAAATAGTAGCTGTTTGTTTCGTGTTTCCAGTATTCAAAATTATTAATAACCCCCTGGTGAATATAGTTTCCATTGGCATCGGCAGGTGTGGTTATGCCCGACACAACGAGGTCGCCGGGTACAAATCCCCGTCCGCGAATATCGAAGGTGTAAGGATTTTCGTCTGTATCGTCGTTTGCAATCGAAATGGTCGCGTATCGGTATCCTTCGGCCGAAGGATCGAAAGTTACACTAAACGTTGTGTTGCCGAGCGAGGCTACTGTTGATGATGGGGCAGTTGTTACACTAAAATCGGCTGCGTTGGTACCACTTATTGTTGCGCTGGTGATATTTAAATCAACACTTCCCTGGTTTTCGATAGTAAAGGTTCGTACGATTGTTCCACCAGAAATATCAGCCGATCCAAATTTAGTATGATTGTTAAAAGAAATAGCTGTACTGGTATTTACAATGTTTATTCCATTCCCTTTAACATTTATCTCGGGAAACGCGCTTGAAATACCTACGAATGGTGACCCTGTTCCGGCATCAGGCGACCAGGACGTGGCATTTACGGGAGAATCAGACGGAGGGTTCGGCTCGGTATAAAACAAAGCGGTGTTCTCGTCGTCAGTATCAACGTCAATATTCCAGTAATTATTTCCATCTCCGGAATATACATCATAGTAAATGTAGTAGTTCAGGGTTTCGTGTTTCCACGAATCCTTACCGTTTAAAGTTCCGTTGGGCACGTAAGTCCCATTGGCATCAGACGGGCTTGTTATTCCGCTAACAATTAAATCGGTGGCAAATCCCGAATGCACAATAAGCGCAAAAGAAAATAGTGCCAGTAATTGTTTTGTGAAACGAGGTAAAAATGTTTTCATATTAAAATGCTTTTAGTTGTCAAACACATAAGTAAGGGTTTTTCCATCCCGACTCAGATTCAGCATGGAACGTATTTATTGCAAGAGGATTGATTGTTTGTAATTGAAATTCTCCAACTGTTAATTGGTTTGATCCCCGATTTTGGGATGAGTGCTTCTCAATCGTTATCACGTTATTTTCTGAAATATTATTCAGCTTAAAACTTTTGTTTCCCCGGGGGCCTTTAAAGGTGTTGTCCCGCAATATTTTAAGGGCCGTTCCGGTATCGCCTCTTTCCAGTTCGGGGAGTATTTCTTTGATGGCGATCCCTGCTTCTATGCCCAATACAGCAAATACCGAAGCAGGTCTTCCGTAAGTGTTTTTATAGTTTATTATCAGCGGTTGTTGCGAAACAGTTCCTGACAAAAAATCCCAGCCAGAAGTGGTGTAACACGAAATATTCAGCATTTCAATATTCGCCAGTACTTCCTTTGTTGCCATGGGCGGCGAAACGATCAAAGGGACTTTTTTATAAAGCGACGAATTCCGGAATGCCTTGTAAAATTCGAAGGTTTCACTTCCACAAAGTAGTGCATGCAGGAAATTGACTTTTGCTTTTTCAATTTTTTCGAAAAATGAAGGCAAAATGGCGCTGATGGATTTCGAAACATCATCAAAATAGGGGAGTGTGTGCATATCAATTTCTTCGGCTCCTGCTTCTATGGCACCTTGCCAAAATGAAGTGTGTAGCTGGTACCCGGCATCATAGGTTGACATGAGTATGGCTCCTTTTCCTCCAAAGTTTTTTTGTGCCCAGTTGCCCAATGCAAACTCATGCTTCCAGAGCGCAAGGCTATTTGCAAAAACCGGTGCCGGAAGTGATTCGGCAGGGGGGATATTCTCGCCCATATCGAAGAAAATCCCCGGCTTTTGACGGTCGCCCAAAAACTGGCCAATTTCGGGTAACAATTTATAACTGATGATCCCCGACATGATATCGACGCGATGAAAGGCCAGCAGTTTTTGAAAGGCAGTCTTTATGTTTTCGGTCTGTCCCAGGTCAATATATTCAGGATAAAACTGTATACGGTTTCTTAGCGTCGCCGGGAAAACCGATAAAATGCCATCAATAATATCCTGCGACATATTCGGAAATATGGATGAATACGGAAAAAGAAAGCCAATTTTTATTGTCTTGTTCATGTGTCGTGAAATCTAAAAATTGAGCCTTATCGCGAAGCTTTGTGCTTAGGCGATAATGCTCAACTTATTAGTCGGGTATTTAATTTCGTGAAGGGAAAATTCCTACCATTGCAATACATAAATTTACCACCTGGTACGGTTGCATATTGTTGAATGGAATACTTCCTCCGGTGTTGCCGATGGTAATATTTCCTGAAGAAACATCGTTCCCCACATTCAAATTCACATCGGGGGTATTGTTGGTATAAATATTTCCCGAAGTTGCAGCACTCAGTACGTTGCTGCGGGACGAAGGAGCCGGACTGGTTCCTGCCGCTGAACTGGCTTTTATGGTTACCGACGAACCGGTTAAATTCGCTGTATGCGTGTGCGAAGGAAGGTTGAGAGCGGTTAATGTAGTGTTTTCACTTCCGCCTTTATCTCCCATCCTCATTGAGGTGAGCCCGGGGCCATCTCCATAACCTACCATAACACGCCCCCTTAAATCAGGGAGCGCAAACGTTGTACGTCCGTCGCCGCCGAACATTGTCCCCAGTAACGAAAACAATGCTGTGTTTTGAGAGATTGAAATAAGCTGTCCGCCGCAAAAATTCCAGCCACGTGGTGCGAAATTGAATCCAAATGCTTGAATTGTTCCTAATAAGGGATCCATAATTTTAAAGATTTAATGGTGAATATTTAATTTATTAGACAAACAGGTAAGGATTAAGCCAGCCTGAATGAATGTTTTCTTGAGTATGATTGTTATTGTTTGCGAAAGCGTCTTTCGTTTCGATTTTTTCGAGTATAAAGTTTTCGGGAATAGAGAAGATTCCTTGCGATGTCTTGCATAAATAGGCCGGGCCTTCAATCATCCCGGTTTGGGGATCCATTTTTAATTGACCGACCGGAGAATCAATAGAGAAATCAGCAGAAGTGATATTTTCGCTTTTGTTGTTTTGGAGTCTCTCTGCAATCAGTCCTGTTTGATAGCCCAATAAACTAAACTGATCGGGATCAACACCGTATTTTTCAATGTAAGCGGATACAAAGCGTTGGTTTTCCCTATTGTCCAGGCCTTTAACCCACGAACTTAGGTGATAAATGTTATTGAGTGTATTTCCCCCATGCCGCAATTCTTTCTCTTCGGCAACAAATGAAGTGGTCATCACCGGAAGTGTTAATTTTTCACGGGAATAAGCCTGCAAAAAAGTGTTGGCTTCCTCTCCGTTCATCAGAAGAAATATACCCTCAGTTTTCTCTTCCTTCAGTTGCTTTGTAGTGTGGGCGTAAAATTGCTTTTTATCCTGTTTGTTTATAAAAACATTTGTAATAATTCCGCCTGACTCTTTAACGGCATGTTGGAACGAATATATGGCGTCATAACCACTGTCATACAAACCTGAAACAACAGCCAGTTTCTTTCCAAAATTCTCTACCATAAATTTACCGGCAAGTGCCGAATTGCGGCAAAGATCTAATGTGTTAAAAACCAGGTATGGATTGCGGATCATTTCACTGTTTGGATAGTTTTCTCCGGCGTTGGTTATAATGGTTGGTATTTGGGCTGGTGAGGTGATCTCACTGATACTTTGGGCCACTTTCGTATTCAAAAGCCCTACAATTAAGTCAACCTCGTTTTCATTTACTAGTTTATGCACTCTCTTTATTGCCTGAGAAGAATAACCAAATTTTACCGATTCAGTAATCAGCTCAATTCGGCAACCTTCGGCAGGAAAACTATTCAGTGCCAGGTTTATACCGTTCATAAACGATTCGGGATATTCGGCATGCGTTAACGAAGTGGGTAATAAAATTCCCGCTTTGAAAGAATTAGTTCTTGTATTGGAAGCTTTTACTGAAAAAGGAACATTTGTAGCAGCTGTACCCAAAGCCAGACCTGCATATTTTAAGAAGTTTCTTCTACTATTCATGAAGATTTGTGGTATTGAAAATTAAAAATCTATACAATTTAAGACAATAATATCTTAAATGAAAGCCTATCTATATATTGTTTAATAGATAATCTTTATGTGGGGTAGGTTTTTGTGGTGAAAAGAGTAATGTTGTCAAAATAGACCTTGTTCTGATCAAATTCTCAAGCCGTGTTTTACGGTGTTGGATGTAGGTATTCCAGGATCTGTTTTTCAAAGACGTTTGCTGATTTTTGTATAAATAATTTTGATTTTAGTAAATTTTGTGGATTTTAAAGTGTTGTATTTCAGTTGTTTGTGGTGTGTATGCTATTTAGAATCAATATGAGTATTGACTGGTGTATGATATTGTCGTAAATTGCATCAACTGTTAAATCACTTGAATTCATTTTAGAATTCATTTTAGTACAGAAGATAGACGCCAAAGCCCTTTTATCATTAGAATTTTACACGTAACCCTTGTGGGATACATAGTATTAGTGTGTTTCGGTTTTACAATTTACAAACCCTAACGTGTATAAATAATGATATACGAAACCTTGCAGATTCTAAAAGAACAGCTTGAAAAATATTTTGACGAAGTAGGCCTAAACGTATCGCTTATTCTGGATAACGTTGCCTTATGGGAATCGGGTTCTAAAGATGCCGACAAATTGGATGGCAAAGTGATTCTGACCCTTCTTAATATTGAAGAAGAGGTGACGATGAAAAACATTGCTGTCACCCGTGTTGTGAATAACAAAACGGAATACAGGAATCCACCTGTTAATCTGAATATCTACTTGCTGGTTAGTGCCAATTGTAATAGCTATGATTATTCTTTACGCAGTGTTTCCCGAACCATTGAATTTT
Organism: Maribellus luteus; assembly: GCF_003576475.1. Lineage (GTDB taxonomy): Bacteria > Bacteroidota > Bacteroidia > Bacteroidales > Prolixibacteraceae > Draconibacterium > Draconibacterium luteum. The sequence continues at coordinate 8,412 of NZ_QWGR01000012.1, forward strand.
TCCAGGGGAAGCGAATTTTTACGTCATCCAATACCATTTACAACCGGGCAAATGTGTCTTTTGATGTGTTGGATTATTTCAAATTCATTGTTGATCTGTACACCCCCGGATTTGAAGTGGTCAATCATATTTGGGGAACGCTGGGAGGCCGGCAGTTACCGTCGGTTCTGTACAAAATACAGATTTTACAGATCGACCGGGATAAAAAGCTGTCGACTGGCGAAGTGATCACACACATTGGAGGAACCCTCGAAAATCTACAGTAAAATGACATTTTCAATAAAATACAAACCGCTTTTTGAGGTGAGGATTTTTCACCAATATTTCCTGAACAAGGGAACGAGTGACTTTTTCTCAATGAGCGAAGCGGATAAAGAAAAACAGCTTGCCGGCTACAAAGTCTCAAAATTCTTTTTGGTCGTTCCTACAGCAAAAAGCCGCAACTTACTGGCCGGTCAGCATTTGGTTTTCTCGTTGACGAATACCGGCTTCATGATTTGGGTACAGGTAAGCGATGAAAATGATGTTGTTCCACTGATTTCGTTGGACGATGCATTGGAGCTTACCTTTTTGTTGCAACCATTAAATCACACATTCATTAACTATACCAATCTCACGTTTTCGAGCGCCGGCAAGTTGTTTTTCTTTAGCAATACCAGGCCTGATTCAGAACCCGTTTCTTTTCCTCTTATTAAACTCCTGGATGATCATCTGCCCGTTTCTGAAAATTTTATTCCAACTGCTGACGGACAGAAAGATATTCTGTCTGAACTCACTCAGGCCGAGCAGAATAAAAATATTTTCGGACTCATAAAAATACGAATGAAAGCGGATTTGGCTCCATTAAACGTCACTGTAAGTCCCGACGAAATCAAGACCTCTGTTCCCGTATTTGAAGTCCTTTTCGAAAACCGGAAAACAGTATGGCGCTACATTTTTGAAAGCGATCAGCAGGTAAAAAACAAAGACGATGTAAAAAAAGAAAACGGCAGCGCAAGACAGTTGATAACCAAAGATTTTCAGCCGTTGACGGAAAAAGGTTTTGTATCCATCGAACTAGACGGGGACGAACTGCCAAACCCTGACGCACAGTTGGTAAAGCCCAATTCCATCGACAATAAGATATACTCAGAAATATATATGTAACAATCAAAATTAAACAGTTATGGCAACAACGTACAAAACACCCGGCGTTTATGTGGAAGAGATATCCATATTCCCGCCATCGGTCGCTCAGGTAGAGACCGCAATCCCCGCCTTTATCGGCTACACCCAATCGGCTGTAATTGATGGCGTTGACTTTCATTCCGAAAGTATTCTCAAACCCATAAAAATTGGCTCGTTAAAAGAATACGAGTTCTTTTTTGGAGGTGCTCCCGATCCGACAACCATTAACATCGAATTGAAAACAGATAACTCGGTGAAGTCGGTGGTTGTAAATGGTGATTTCCTTTTATACGATTCACTACGTATGTTTTTTGCCAACGGCGGTGGCGATTGTTTCATCGTTTCGGTAGGAAGTTACGCTTCCGATCCGTTTGCCCCGGCAAATATTTCAAATACAAAAACGGCGCTGTTAAACGGATTGGCAACACTTGAAAAAGAAGACCTTCCGACACTGCTGGTGATTCCGGAAACCGTTCATCTTTCGGAGGCAGGTGCCGGTGAAGTGCATGCTGCCATGCTGATGCAGTGCAACAAATTGCAGGATCGTTTCTCTGTTTTGGATATTGTAAATGGAGACAAGGAAGCGACTCCAACCGCTGATCCGGTGTTGAAATTCAGAAACAATGTGGGGATGAATTACCTGAAATACGGTGCAGCCTACTATCCCTGGATTAAAACGACTTTGCCGTTTAAAATTGATTACGATGCGATTGTTAACGGAACCTATAAAAAGGGGGCCGACAATAATTTCCCGGTAAAAACAGTCTTTAATAGCGGTTTGGTGGGTATAATTGATCAGCTGGATACGGATATTGCAGCAAAAGTTGCAGCCACCGCATTAACTGCAATAACCACGCGCCCGCAGCTGGTGACACAGGCCGGGGTAATTTATGCGCGGTTTAAAGCATTCCACGACTTAACGTTTACCGATAACGATACCAATGATCCAAAATCGGCCGCCAGCCAACACACAAAAACGATTGCAACAGACACTCCTTTTCAGAAACTGGTAAAACTTTTCTACGAATACGTTTATTTCAGTGATGCCGATAACGGAAGTTCACCGGCTGGGACCTGGGACGATCCGATTTTAACATTAGCAGACTTCGGTACTGACTTTCCGGCGTATACTTTTGCAGCGCCTACTACAGATGCCAATGATATTTATACCGCAACAAGTACGGCATTAAATGCAGCGCCTTATTTCATTGCGGTATATGACAAACTGAATGCTTTGATCAACAGTTTTTACGCTGAGCTGACCGCCACACGGAAGTTTCGTACAGAAACTCTGCAGCAGATTGATCCGGTTTACTCGGGTATTGTTGCGGCTATTCAGCAAAAAGGCGTGGTATTGCCACCAAGTGGAGCAGTTGTTGGAATTTATGCGGCTGTTGACGAAAACCGGGGAGTTTGGAAGGCTCCGGCCAATGTCAGTATCTCGGCAGTTAAAGGACCTGCTGTTAATATTACTTCTGAAGAGCAGGAAAGCCTGAACATTGATACGGATGCTGGTAAATCTGTAAATGCCATTCGCGCATTTACCGGAAAAGGCACCTTGATTTGGGGGGCGCGCACACTGGCCGGAAACGACAACGAATGGCGGTACATTTCGGTTCGCAGGTTTTTTAACATGGTGGAAGAATCGGTTAAAAAAGCCACCGGTGTTTTTGTGTTTGAACCCAACGACGCCAATACCTGGGTAAAGGTAAAGGCGATGATCGATAATTTTCTGAACAAGCAATGGAAGGCTGGTGCACTTGCAGGCCCAACACCCGAAAAAGCTTATTTCGTAAAAGTTGGTTTGGGTGAAACCATGACGGCCCAGGATATTCTGGACGGTTACATGATCGTTGAAATCGGAATGGCAGCTGTCAGACCGGCAGAATTCATCGTTCTGAAATTTTCTCACAAAATGCAGGAAGCTTAATAATCGAATAATCTTTAAATGTTATAGTTATGGCAACATCATATCCAATTCCAAAGTTTCATTTTAAAGTTAGCTTTGGTGACACTGAATTTAATTGCACCGAGGTTTCAGGCCTCGATTTCGAAGCCGAGGTGATCGAATACCGTTCGGGCGCCGATGCCGAGTACCACAAAACCAAACAGCCCGGTCTTTCCAAATACAGTAATATTACTTTAAAACGGGGCACTTTTGTTGATAAAGGGCGCGAGTTCTACGAGAAATGGATTAAAACTGTCTATTTCCAGGAAAAGGGCGAGCAGTTCAGGGGCGATCTGGTGATCAGCCTTTTGAACGAAAGCCACGAGCCTGTGGTGAGCTGGAAGGCGATCAATGCCTACATCACAAAAATTCAATCTACTGATTTAAAGGCAGACGGAAACGAGATTGCGATTGAAACAGCAGAATTTGTGCATGAAAAACTGACCATGATCGAATGACAGGCTATTATCCACCCATAGGATTTCATTTCAGCGTTGAGTTTCCGGAGATTTCTTCCAGCGGCAACGATCAGCAGTTCCAGTCGGTTACCGGCTTATCGGTTGATATAGATACGGAAGAAGTTGCGGAAGGCGGCGAAAACCGGTTTAAACACAAAATCCCGGTTCGTACCAAATATCCAAACCTGGTGTTAAAGCGTGGTTTGTTGGTCGATTCGGAAGTGATAAAGTGGTGCCGCGACGCTGTGGAGAACTTTCAGTTCAAACCCACCGGGATCATTGTAAAACTGTTGAACGAGAAACACGAACCACTGGTTAGCTGGAGCATCGTTCATGCTTATCCCGTAAAATGGAGTCTTGTAGACCTGAATGCCGAAGAAAGTAAACTGGCCATTGAAACGCTGGAATTAACCTACAACTACTTTAAAGTGATCTAATCATGCCGATCGAAATAAAAGAACTACACATTCGAATCAATGTGTCGAACGATGCCGGCCAACCTGCAACTTCTGCAGCGCCTGCCCATTCAAAAGAGGAAATTATTGAAGCCTGTGTGGAACAGATAATGGATATTCTGGATAGAAAGGAGGAGCGGTAAGATGTCAGGAGAACTGGTAAAACTTCAGATAAAAGCATACAGCGATGAGCAGTTTAATAACGAGGTAGCCAATGGCGAATTTCGTACCCTGTTGAATCCTGAGAAGTACGTCTTTAAATACAAGGTGGAACAGAATAGTCAGCAGGCCTCAGGGACGAGTTCGTCGGCGCCGCGTTATAACCGCACACCGCCCGAAGACCTGGATCTGGAGTTTATTTTCGACCGAACAGGTGTTCTTTTAAATTACGGCGATCCATCCACAGCTTCCGACGATCATCTATCGGTTGACGAGGGAGTGGGGATTGCCGACGATGTGGATCAGTTCAAACGCGTGGTTTTCGATTACAACGGCGACGAGCACCGTCCGAATTACCTGATCATCACCTGGGGAGCACTTTTGTTTAAAGGTGTGCTCACCGAAATGGATATCACTTTTAAGTTGTTTAAATCCGACGGAACGCCGCTGCGCGCAACAGCTACAGCCAAGTTCAAGGGGTTTATTGAGGATAATCTCAGGGTGGCGCTGGAGAACAATACTTCTCCCGATTTAACTCACGTGAGAATTGTAACGGAAGGCGATACACTGCCCCTGATGACATACCGGATTTACGGTGATTCAAAATATTACCTGGAGGTGGCCAAAGTGAACAAGATCACCAATTTCAGGAAACTGAAAGTTGGTCAGCAAATTTTCTTTCCACCCATAGAAAAAGTCTCGTAATATGCCTGAACAAAGAGTTATACCAACACAGCGGTCGACCGACCTGGTTACCTGGAAAATACTGATTGAAGGCGAGGAATTGTCTTCAACCTATCAGGTACTGAGTATTGCCGTTGAAAAGGAGATCAACCGGATTCCATGGGCGAAGATCGTTTTGCTGGATGGTGACCCGTCAGCACAGGATTTTGCATTAAGCAATGAATCATTTTTTGTTCCGGGAAAGGAGATCGAAATAAAGGTTGGTTATCATTCCGATGAGGAAACGGTTTTTAAGGGCATTGTTATTCGTCATAATTTATCGATCAGGTCCGACAAGGCACAGTTGGTGATCGAGTGCAGGGATAAAGCGGTGAAAATGACGATCGGCCGGAAAAGCAAATATTTCTACGAAAGCAAAGACAGCGATATTCTGGAAGAAATCATTGGTACCTACGACCTGGAGGCAGATGTGGAAGCAACGTCGGTGGATTATCCAGAAATGGTTCAATACCGGGTGAGTGACTGGGATTTTATGATCGCACGTGCGCAAGCCAACAGTAAGGTTTGTGTTGTGGACGATGGAAAGGTTTCGGTAGTGACACCTGATTACAGCCAGGAAGAAAAGCTGACCTTGGTTTACGGTGCTACCATTCTTCATTTTGATGCGGAGATTGACGCGCGGAATCAGTTTGGAAACATCACTTCTTTTGGTTGGGATGTGGCAAATCAGGAAGTTTGGGAGCGGGAAGCCGCAGCATTGAATGTTGAGTTAAACGGAAATATTTCGGCGGATGAACTGGCATCGGTGATTGATTTGGAAAAACTGGAATTAAAAGATGGCAGCGGGCTTACCGATGCCGGCTTACAGGCTTGGGCCGATGCCCGGAACCTGTTTAACCAGCTTTCAAAATGCCGGGGAAGTGTCCGTTTTCAGGGAGTCGCTGATGTGAAACCGAACACAACCATTGCGTTGACAGGAGTTGGCGATCGCTTTAATGGGAAAACCTATGTGTCGGCCGTTCGTCATCACATAACCGAGGGAAACTGGACGATTGATGCCCAGTTTGGTATCGATTCAAAATGGTTTACCGATAAATCGGATATCAACGAGCTTCCGGCGTCGGGCTTGCTCGGCGCTGTACATGGACTGCAAATTGGAAAAGTAACACAGTTACAGGACGATCCCGACGGAGAATACCGGGTGTTGGTGCGGATGCCGCTGATCAACAACGACGAACAAGGCGTATGGGCACGGGTGGCGACACTTGATGCGGGTAATAACCGCGGCTCATTTTTCAGACCTGAAATTGACGATGAGGTAATTATCGGTTTTCTGAATGGAAGTCCGAACGACCCTGTAATTCTCGGAATGCTGAACAGCAGTGCCAATCCTGCTCCGCTGGAGCCGGAAGATGCCAACAACGAAAAAGGTTTTGTGACACGTAGCGAAATCCGCTTCATTTTTAATGACGACGATGTGAGCGTGACCATGGAAACACCCAACGGAAATAAAATGGTGATCAGTGATGCGGATGGTGGAATTAAACTGGAGGATGAAAACGGCAACCTGATACAGATGGATGCAAACGGAATTAAGATCGAAAGTGCGAAGGACTTGAATTGTAAATCTTCAGCCAATACGGTAATTGAAAGCGATGTCAATCTCGAATTATCGGCGGGTGCGCAATTCAAAGCCGAAGGAGGAGCAGGCAGCAGCCTGGAATCTTCTGCAATTACTGAAATAAAAGGATCAATGATAAAAATTAACTGATATGCCACCAGCAGCAAGAATAACCGATATGCATGTTTGCCCGATGGTAACCGGAACCGTTCCGCATGTGGGAGGTCCGATACTTCCCCCGGGCTGCCCGACAGTGCTGATTGGCGGACAACCGGCAGCGCGGGTAGGAGACTTGGCCACTTGCACCGGGCCTCCAGATTCAATTCTGACAGGATCGGGAACCGTAATGATCGGCGGAATGCCCGCAGCAAGACTGGGAGATACAACAGCACATGGTGGAACAATTGTAAGCGGATTTGGAACCGTAATGATCGGAGGATGAAAATGGAAAAACAACATTCATTTTTAGGAACAGGATGGAGTTTTCCGCCTGAATTTCAAAAAGAAAACAAAGCAGTTAAAATGCTTCAGGACGAGGAAGACATCAACAGTAGTCTGCACATTTTATTGACGACCCGTTTGGGCGAGCGCATTATGGTGCCTGATTACGGTTGTAACCTCGATGAGTTGCTGTTTAAACCATTGAACCTGACGGTGAAGACATACGTGATCGACTTGATAAAACGGGCTATTCTTTACCACGAACCACGAATTGATGTCAACAAGATTGCGATTGATCCGGTGAATGAATTGGAAGGGCAGCTGCTGATCAACATCGATTACACGATCCGAACAACCAATTCAAGACGAAATATGGTTTTCCCGTTTTACAAAACCGAGGGTACCGAACTATAAAAACACACTAAATGGCAGGTTGCGGAAAAGACATATTATTAACGCGGGAAGGAACGGAGCAAACACAACGTTTCAGCGAAATGCTCGATCCTTCGTGGGTTAAGCTCAATAATTTTGGGTTGAACGAGTGGATGAAGTTTGCCTGGAATTTTGCAGCTCATCTTCAATATTACGGGGTGGACGACGACAAGGTGTCTTCCGGAAACTGGCAGGATTTCTTTTTCACGAAAGAGGAATTGGAAACTTTCCTGAAAAAAGTGGAAGATGGACAGGAAATTACACCTCACCTGGCTTTGTTTGTAACCTTTGTAAAATTGCTGGAGGTTACGCAAAAACATTTTAACAGTCTTACTCAAAGTCACCTCGATTTTTATTTCAACCGGGTACTGAAAATTGAAAAACAGGCCGCTGTTGGCGATCAGGTTCATATTCTTTTTGAACTGGCTAAAAATGCCGTGGACGAAAAGATTGCAGCAAAAACACAACTGGATGCAGGAAAAGATGCAACCGGAAAGAAACTGATCTATCGAACCAAAGAAGAGCTGATTGCAAATCAAACTGTTGTGGCACAGCTGAAAAGTGTATACAACGATCATGAATTCAGCAAAATAAAAGCGGCGGAAGTGGCCAATTCGTTTGATGGTTTGGGCGAAGATTTTCCGAATAAAGAAATAAAATGGTGGCCTTTTGGTTATTTCGAGCCTGCTCCAAAAGACGGTGATCCCGATCTGCGAGAATATCCTGAATTGGCGGATGCAAAAGTTGGTTTCGCGGTTTCGGGTGAAATACTCGAATTACAGGAAGGCGAACGTGATGTGCTAATTCAGTTTAAATTCGATACCAACCTCCCCGCAAGTATTTCCCGCGATGAACTGGAAGCCAACCTTGAGGTGTTTTGTACCGGAGAAAAAGGCTGGATCGGACCTTTGGAAATCCTCGAGCAATCGGGGGGAGAGGACGAAGATCCGGTGTCTTTCAGTTCCGGAGTAAAAAGCGGCGACCTGAAGACACTGAATATTTTGTTCAGGGTTCCGAAAGAGGAAGAAGCGGTGGTGAAATACGATGCAAAAGTACATGCAGAGCATTTCAATGCCAGTTTCCCGGTTTGTCGTGTGCTTTTCAGAACAGCTGATCCGGATGCACATCAACTTTACCGTGAACTGATTACAAAAGAACTGATTTCGGCGAGTGTCAGCGTTTATGTAAAGGGCATCGAAAGCCTTTCGTTATCAAACGATTTTGGAGACATTAATGCCGCCAAGCCTTTTTATCCTTTTACAACTCAACCTGTCAAAAAATCGAAATTCAACATCAACTATCCCGAACTATTCAAAAAGAAATGGGGAGATCTTCATGTGAAAATCGACTGGAAAAACACACCGGATGCTTTTAAAGAATGGTATGCTGCCTATCGGAAGAGTTTCAAATTTCAGATGACCTCGCTCGATTATAGCAATCAGATTTTTAGTAAAGCTTACATCGATTCACTGATTGCTCCTACACCCGTCGGAATAGGTAAGGTAGTCGGAATGGCTAAATTCAATTTCAGCAACCTGATCATTTCTTCGGATGAAGATTTTACGGCTGCAGTTGAGATTTTTCAGAACGAAGACTGGGAATTTGTAGCCGATAAAAAGGAAATACCCCTGTTTGATACGAAGGAAGACGACGGAGCTTTTTCGATGAATTTTGATGTTTCCAACCCGGAATCAGATGATGATAAAACCGGCCCCATCCGCTTGTCATTGATTCAGCCCTTCCTTCACGATATGTTCCCACGACTGTATGCGGTGGCCATGAGCAGTGAAGATAAAAACATACTGATCCCGAATGAACCTTATACGCCTTTTGTTGAAAAAATAACGCTTAATTACACGGCTAAGGCCGAACTGAAACCCAGCGGAGAAAGCTACGATATCGAAGATTTTGACCTGTTTCACGAGCATCCGTTCGGGCAGGCAAAAGAATCGATCACCGGCAAGTTATCCAATAAAATAATGGCAAAACAGGAAGCCTCCAAATTGCGCGCGGTTCCGAATTATTGCAAAGGTGGGGAATTGTACATTGGCCTGGAAAATGCTCAAAAACAGCAGATTGTTTCGTTGCTGATCCAGGTTTTGGAGGGAAGTGAAAACCCGGAGGCAGAATCTTTTGTTGGCAAGCAAAAGGTGGAATGGTGGATGTTGTGTAACAACGACTGGAAACAGCTCGATACAACTGCTATTATTGCCAACGAAACAGACAATTTGCTGAAATCGGGGATTTTGAAATTCACGGTTCCAAAAGAGGCAACCAATGACAATACTTTGCTTCCTGCTGGCTACATGTGGTTGAAAGCCCGGATTCATAAAAAATACAATGCGGTTTCGAAAGCGATCGGAATTCATGCGCAGGCAGTAGTTGCTGCGTTTTCAGATAACGGAAACGATCTTGCGCACCTGAAAAACGGTTTGCCGGGAGATACCATTTCGAAAATGATCTTTCGAATTCCGAAGGTAAAAAGCTTGTCGCAGCCTTACAGCTCGTTTGAAGGCACACCCGAAGAAAGTGATGCAGATTATTACCGGCGCGTTAGCGAAAGGTTGCGGCATAAAAACAGGGCGATTTCATTGTGGGATTACGAACACCTGGTACTACAGAATTTCCCCGAAATTCATAAAGTAAAATGCCTGAATCACACCTGTTCCAAAATTGTAAACAAGCAGCGAAAAACACGTTACCTGGCGCCGGGAAGTGTTGTGGTCGTTGTGGTTCCTGACATCGTCAATAAAAATGTGTTCGACATTTATCAGCCGCGCGTGAGCAAAGCCACTTTAAATAACATTGAAAACTACCTTAAGAAGCTCAACTCTCCTTTGATTAATACCGTGGTGATCAATCCCGAATACGAGGAAGTAAAAGTGGTGTTAAAGGTTCAGTTTAATACCGGTTTTGATAATGTCTATTATAAAAAGATACTGAAAGAGGATTTAACCAAACTGTTGTCGCCGTGGGCGTTTGATACTACAGCAAAGATTCGTTTTGGTTTGTCGCTGCACAAAAGCGTGGTGATCAATTACGTGGAAAAACTGGCTTATGTGGATTTTGTAAGCGACGTAAAACTGTTTCAGAAAATTGCCGGAACGGAAGAAGAAGTAAAAGTTGCTGTTCCGTCAAGCCCCGAGACAATCTTGGTGTCCTCAAAAGCACATGTTGTGGATGACCTGATAAACGACTGTTCCAAAAACGAAATTGAACCAGCAGAAAAATGTCAGAGCTAACAAAACATATTACCATACCCAAAGACCTTGCATCGCGCGATGATCAGGACTATGCATTCCTGCGTCAGAAAGGGCAGGAGTACATCGAACAGCTTTCCGGAAAAGTATGGACGGATTACAACGAACACGATCCGGGCATCAGTATCATGGAGGTGCTGTGTTATGCGATAACTGATCTTGGTGCGCGCATCAGTATGCCGCTCGAGAACATTCTTACTCCTCCGGCAGGAAGCGGATTTATTGGTGATCAATTTTTTAAAGCCACTCAGATACTGCCGTCGAAACCCGTTACGGAAGCCGACTATCGCAAGCTTTTTATCGACATTGAAGGCGTTAAGAATTGCTGGCTGAAGAAATACGAGAAAACAGTTTATGTGGATTGTAAACACGATCTGCTCTCGTATGATCCGGATGATTTTTCGGGGCTTGAAAAACACAACAAAAATGAATTTATCCTGAATGGATTGTACCGGATTATCGTGGATTTTGACGAGCAGTTTTTGAGTGCGTTTGAAGATGAAGAAGCGAAAAAAGAGGAGATCAAAAAGCAGATCATCGACGCTTATCATAAAAACCGTAATTTATGCGAGGATCTGGTGGAAGTGGAAGAGGTAACAACCTTTCCGGTGCAGGTTTGCGCCAGCATTGAAGTGGAACCAGAGGTAGATGAAGAAAAGGTGCATGCACAGATTTTACGTGCCATCGATAAATATTTGTCGCCCGATATCTGGTTTTATTCCCTGCAGCAAATGTTTGACAAGGGATATACTTCGGATCAGATTTTTGACGGCCCGGTTCTGGAGAGTGGTTTTATCGATTCGCAGGAACTGGAAAAGGCCCGGCTGAGAAAAGAAGTCAGGCTTTCGGATTTGATGCAGCTGGTGATGAACATCGAAGGGGTGAAACTGATAAAAGATATGTCGGTCAACGATTGTGCAAATCCCACGAGCGACAAAGATGTCTGGCTCGTTTGTGTTCCGGATGATAAAAAGCCGGTTCGTTGTCATCTCAGTGCTTTTTCTTATTACAAAGGCGTTCTTCCGGTCAACATAAATAAGAAGGCGGTTAATGCCTATCTCGCAACGTTTGAGGAAGAGGAAAAAGCCCTGCAGGAAGAGGCCAAAATCGGAAAAGAGATTCTTGTACCTGAAGGTGAGTACCTGCAAACCGGGGAGACAACCACCATTCAGAATGATTTTCCTGAAACCTACGGAATTGGGCCGGTTGGTTTGCCCAAACGTTCCACCGTTGCCCGGAAGGCACATGCCAAACAACTGAAAGCTTATTTGCTGTTTTTTGACCAGGTTTTTGCCAGTTATTTTGCTCACCTGAGTAAGGTGAAAGATTTGCTGTCGGTAAACAACGAACTTTCAAAAACTTACTTCACACAGGCCGTTAGCGACATAAAAAACTTCCATGAAATCGTTCAGGATTATCCCCTGGAGGATGACGATTTGCTGACAGAACAATTGTTGGCTGACCTGGACGATAATATTGCGCGAAAGAACCGCTTACTCGATCACCTGCTGGCCCGTTTTGCCGAGCGATTCAGTGAATATGCTTTTCTGATGAAAACTTTGTATGGAAAATTTGCCGATCAGTCGATTGTGGATACCAAGCAACTTTTCCTGTCAGAATACGGCGAAATCACGGATGCTGACAACAACATCGAAAACAAGGGAATCAGTAACTGGCGCGGAAGTGCTTTTAACTATTTTGAACAGGCGAACGAGGATCTTTGGGATACCGAAAATGTGGCCGGAGTTCAAAAACGAATGGCCCGTTTGTGTGGAATGAAAGATTACAGCCGCCGCAATCTCTCTGAATCGTTTGTTGAAGTGTACGATTTGATCGATTCCGAGGGAGAAAAAGTATATCGATGGCGGATCAAAGATACAACCGGAACCCCGGCTTTGTCGGCTACGGTCAACTACAAATCGCCCCGGTATGCGGAAGACGAGATGTATTTCTCGATTCTGAAAGTGATCGAAACTTCACCTGAAACCATCCAAGAAGCTTTTCAGAATGAAATCGGTGATGAGTACGAGGTAGGGAATTTTGAAATACAAAAAGCAGAAAGCGGAATGTATTCGTTTGACGTGATCAACACCGAGGCCGATCCCAACAGCGTGGACCGGATTATCGCCCGTCAGTTTTTGTACTACGAAACACAGGAGGAACTGAAAGATGCCATTATTAGCCTGATCAACTTCCTGAGAAATGATTTCACGGATGAGGGGATGTATATCGTTGAGCACATTCTTTTGCGTCCGGATGTCACCGCGGAAGAAGGCTTAATGGACGAATTTATGCCGGTTTGCACCGACAACTGCGAGAATTGCGAACCCATTGATCCGTATTCGTACCGGGTAACTGTTGTGTTGCCGGGCTGGACTTACCGTTTCAGCAACATGGATTTCCGGAATTTTATGGAAGAGCTTATCCGCCGCGAACTTCCGGCACATATTCTTGCCCGTATTTGCTGGATTGGCGACCGCAAAGGCAGCGTTGAAGAAGAGAAGAATGACATGCTTCATTTCGAAAAAGATTACAAAGCCTTTTTGCTGGCAAAAACAAACATCGGGCAGGCACAGGACAAAACAGCATTGAAGAATTTGATAAAGTCAATCACCGAATTAAACACCATTTATCCATCCGGCAGGCTAATCGATTGCGACGATGAGGAAGATTCACTGCAAGGCCGGATCATATTGGGGAGAACAAACATTGGAAACCTTTAATTACAGAAGCAATGACACCGAAACTAACAGAAATTACTACCAAGTACCATACATTTGTTGAAAACCAGGTACTCACGGATGAACAGTTAAACGAGTTTATCGAATATTTCGATGATCAGGACCGGCTGACCCGGGCATTTTTGATCGGTGTGGGCACCGTTTGTGGTTTTGAGGTTTCAAGGTCGGGCACCAACATTGTGCTGACACAGGGCGTTGGAATTACCACCGATGGCGACTTGCTGCAACTGAAAGAGGAGGGAGTCTCGCCTAAAAAGCTGGTAAAGAATTCAGTTACTTATTCCCATTATAAAAAGTTTGACGATAACGAAGCCGCTTATGCTCCTTTCCGAAAACTGGTTGGTAGCGAGGAACTTACCACTGCTGTGATGGATCTTTATGAGATTCTACCCACAGCGGTTGAAAATTCTTCGCCTTTGAGTGAACTGCCCAACCTGAACGAAATGGCGGTTTTGCTTTACCTTGAATCATACGCCGACGATGGCGATCTCTGTACAGCCATTGATTGCGATAACCAGGGAATTGCACAGATCAATCGCCTGCGGGTGTTACTGGTGTCCAAAGCCGATGCAGAATACATAGCTGCCAACGATTCCATATTTTCAGCACACAATAAAATCGATCAGTATTTTGATCTTCCTTCAGTGGCAGTTCGACGTGTTGTACTGAACCAGATCAATACATCGAAATACGAAGAACTGAAACGCGCCTATCATACGGCCATCAACAGCGACGATTTGCTGAAAAACCTAAGTAATGGTATCAGTTTAATCGTGAAGAATTTTGGCGGACTTTTGCAACTCGGAATCAGTCCGGCTGCACTCAATTCAACTTTAAACAGTTTGAAGGCGCAGTTTACATTCGCGGCTTACAAAACGCCTTTCGATATTCAGTATCGCTACGATTATTTAAAAGACCTGGTGGATACGTACGATGAAATCAGGCAGGAATTACTGAGCCTGAAAGAAATTTGTTCGCCCGATGTGAATGCTTTTCCGAAACATTTATTGCTGGGATTGCTTTCGGAAATAAACATTGTTCCCAAGCACCTGCGACACAGTTTTTACCGCTCGCCGGCTTTAAGCAGCTGCGATAAGCTGGAAAAGGTAAAGTCGCTGGTGCTTCGCCTGTTGGAACAGATCAAAAATTACGGAATCAAGGTCGGTGAAATAAAAATAACTCCTTCGAATAAATTACCTGAACTGGGCAAAAGAAGTATCCCGTTTTATTACAACGTGGAAACGGCTTTTCTGAAAAGCTGGGATTTTTCCAAAACGAAAATATTCCGGGAGAAATTTAACCTGAGTTATCGCAGCGAGAACCTTTCTACAGCTCCGCAAATTCAGAATCCGCTTGCTTTTAATACCGATTCTTCTGATTTTCTAAGAATTGAAGGGCACCAGGGAAAAGATTACCGCGATGTGCTGGAAGAGTTGGATGACCTGAAAAAAGAATACGGACTATCGTTTGACGTAAAGGCACTTTCTGTAAATATCAATACCGAAACCCTCGACATCGACGATTATGAATGTGAGTTCGAGGACCTGAAAGTGATGTTAAAAGCCTGGACTTCGGAACAGGATTGTATTTTGGCGCAGGTATCCAGTTTCTTTTCGGGCTTTAGCACCCGGGTTCCGGGAGCCAACATAAAAGAGGCGGAACTCGATCTCAAATCAAATCTGAAAGTCGGCTCCATTTCTTCTAACTACAGAAGTACAGATTACAATACAACCTATCTGAAAGAGGCTACGGTGAGCAAAACAAAACTGCTTTATCAGGCAGTTGCCGGAAGTTCTGTGATTTCGGACAATATGAGTAGCGTGGAAGATACCCTGGGTGTTGAACTAAAAGCGGCCATCGATGAAAACAAAGGTGGTTCTGCCAACGATATTATCGCCAGTGCAAAAAACAAACTTCAGGAAAAAATAAATACCGAAGAGTGGAATGCCGTGCCCGATTTAAAGGATTTTGTTGCCAACAAGTCGGTGGAACTAATGGCGCATACCTACATTATTACGCAACGGATGCCGTTGGCGGTTCATTTGGTCGATACCGTTAAGGTACGCGACTATAAACTTTCGCTTACGCAGTTATGTGCGCTGGTTCAGAAATTAAAAGCCGGGTACCAATCCACGTCTTTATCGGTGGGACTTCGTGCTTTTATTGGCTTGCTCATTAACCAGCTTTCTACGGTTTGCTGTTCGGGCAAAAAAATGGAAGTGCTTTTGGATGAGATCAATAACCGCAAAGAACAGATCTTACTTCGCCTGCAACTTTCAAAATTTATTGAGCAGCATCCGGGACTGGAGCACAAAGCTGGTGTGGAACCCGGTGGTACTTTTGTTTTGGTATATAAAAATGCAGAAGTAAGCACTGATACCGGTTCTGTAATCGATCGTGTTTCGGATGCAAACATCTTTTCAAAAGTGGATTTGTCCGCTTCAAAATCTTTACTCTCCAGTCAGTTATTGAACGCTGAAAAATTGACTTTTGCAGAGAGATCGACCGTCCTGAAAAGTGCCACGGAGATATTGAATTACGAAAGTTATATTGACCGGATCAAAGATATTCAGTCGTTAAATCGACTGATTGTACCTTCTTCGGTTCCTGACAACACCGTGGTGGCTGATTTTGCTTTGCCTTACATGTGTTGCTCTGATTGTGCTCCGGTGAATTTCATCATTGCCAAACAACCGGCAACGCTTCGCCTGGAGCGGGATAAATATTGCCTGCTAACCGATACGGAGCCGATTTTGTACGAAGTCAGCCCGGCAGATGGAACAGTGGCACCCAATCCGGCAGTAGATGGAGTGAGTGTTGAAAACGGCAAAATTGTCATCCTTTCCGATGCATTCCCCGCAACTCAAATAGGTGTCCCCATTAAATTTACCGTTGATAACCAGGTAACCGATGCCGTTCTTACGGTTTATCCCGGAATAAAGGCCGACTTTTCGGTGCCTCAGGAACCCACCAACCAGGCAACGCACCGTTTTGTTGCCACGGGTGAGAACCTCGAAGGTGCATCCTATTTATGGGAATTCGGAGACGGAGCTACCTCTAACGAAACTACACCTTCGCATACCTACAAATTGCCGGTAAACGCAGAAAACAAAGTGACCGTTAGCCTCACTGTTACGGCTTCAAACGGAATTTGCAAATATACTGTTGAGCACGATATCGCCTTTGTGGAAATTAAGCCGACCGTTCAGTTGGATACTACCGAGTATTGTGCCAACGATAAAAACGAATACGCATTTGCGGTAAGTCCCGAAAATGCCCAGGTTGTAATCTCCGGGCCGGGTGTGATCCCAAACAATGCCGGAGGATTTAGTTTTATCCCGGCTGCGGCTACCGTCGGAACCTTTGGGTTCCTGGTAAACGGGGAAGACGCCGGTTTTAATGTTACATTATTCGCCCCTCCTGTGGCCGGTATTTCGCCAAAACAGGTCGGCAATCAATTGGTTATTTCCAATACTTCGAAGAACGCGAACAAGTTCGACTGGTCGATCAATGGTACACCGCAAACCACCACGAATCTTAATCCGATTGTGATCAACCTTACTCCAAACAGTCCTACTGAATGGCGAATAACACAGGTAGCAACGGGGGCAGCGGTTTGCCCGGTGAGCAGGACTTCTGTTGGAATAACTACCAAATATGTGGAAGAGCCGCCGGTAAGCAACTGTGTGGATGAAGCCAAAACAGCGATTCTCAGGGATTTGAAAATTCTGTTGGCGACGAAGCCTGACGAAGCCGGAGTGATTGGAAACATTCTGGTTCAAACACAAAGTATTTATGGTGGTACAAGTGGTTTTAACAAAGGAGTAATCGACCGGATCGATGATTTTCTGAGCGGAAAAGCCAACAGCGAGGTTCAGGTTATGTTTGAAAAACTTTGGTTTGAAACATTCAACATGATCATTAAAACAAGCACGCAGCCCGAAATTCAGAAACTACTGATGATCTTGTTCGAACTTCAGATCCGGCTGTTCTACAATGTAATGGGTTGTCAGAGCAACGAAGCGCTCAAAGCGTTTGGCGATATTCTGAACAACTTACTCTCCCAGCTGGTAAAATACTTTAAAGAACTGAAGGAACGTAAGATTTCATTCAGTGAAACAATGAAAGCTTTTATAAAAAACTATGCAGAAAAAGTCGCCGACCGGCTTTTCCTGGCCGAGCAGACAAAATTTATAGTCGATAATGTATTAATCTGATTTGGCAACATTTGGCAACCATATTATAAACAGGGTCTTGGTGGACGTAAATCTTCAGAACGAAAAGACAGCCCATCAGATTAAAGATGACATCAGTGGATTCTTGCAAAACGAAGTATTTCCTGAGTTGGAAAGTCTGTTGGATGAATTGAATGCAGGAAATCAGATCGTTCGATACAACCAACTTGTTTTTGACCTGAAAATCGAGAATTGGGAGCAACGTCATCGGGTCAAAAAAGAGCTGGTGCAAAAACTTCGGCAAAACATTGTTGAGTCGTTGGGAATAAAGGTCCCTGCAAAAGGGGAACGGTGGCGACTGGATGGGACCGGTAAAATTGCCCACGCCGGTTTGCACGGTGAATTTGTAAGTCCTGAACAGAAAAATCGCAAAACGCTCCTGTTTTTTCTGGAGCATGGCTATTTACCCTGGTACGGGAAACGACCGAATTTGGAGGAACTACTGGAGGAAAAGGCATGGGAGAAACTGGTAAGTGACAATTCTTTTTCTGTTCAGCTGATTTCACTTTTTATGAATATGGACAGTGCATTAAAACGCTTCGTTTTTCAGTTTTCGCATTCGCAGGTTCTCTCTGTTATAGATGGCGTTAATCCTGTTTTTACTAATCGTACCGGGTTTGAGAAGTTTCTGCAAACACTTTCCACAGCAAGTCAAAGATTACTCATCGAGTATTTACTGCGGATTTCGGTGTCCTCCGGAAAAGAAATTTCCGGAAGTAGGTTTTTGCAGCTGTTACGTACTTTTTGGAAAGAGGGAATAATTTCTGTTTCAGAAAATTCAGATGATATAAATAAAGAATTTCATAAAAAAATCGGGAAATACTTGAAGGACAATGTTGTTCATCGGCATTTTCAAATTGGGAAGGAAGAACTTAAGGAAACTGTGATGTTTGAAGGGCATCACCCGTTCGAACACACAAAAAGGGGGTCTACTCAAGGCAAGGGGTCAATCGTTGAAAATGACCCAACCGTTATTTCAAAAGGATCAGTGCATACTGAAAATGAAAAGGAACCGCTGTTTTTCGAAAATGACGCTGGTGAAATCACCGTTCGAAATGCAGGCCAGGTTCTTTTTCATCCTTTTTTGCTTTACTTTTTTGAACACTTTGAGTGGCTAAACGAAGAAAACAAAATCAAAGAGGAATACCGGATGCTGGCTTTGCAGGCGGTACATTTTTGTGCGACCGGCGCAGAAACTTTATGGGAAGAAGAAATGATACTGGAGAAGTTTCTTTGCGGAGTTTCGCTGGAAACACCCGTTCCTGCTTATAGTTTGCTAACGCCGGAAATTAAAAGCGAAGCCAACGAGATGTTGCAACAGGTAGTTGACAACTGGAAAGCACTAAAAAATACTTCGGTGGAGGGAATGCGCGAGATGTTTTTTCAGCGGGATGGGAAACTGGTTCGGACGGATCAGCATTTCAAACTGATTGTGGAACGCAAAGCACAGGATATTTTGCTGGACAAGTTGCCCTGGGGCGTGTCCATCATTAAATTACCGTGGAGAGAGCAATTGTTATTTGTTGAATGGTAAGCGATGAGACGAGGAAACAGAATTTACAGATCGAATTACAGTGGCCGAAGAAATCATTCGCCGC
Organism: Maribellus luteus; assembly: GCF_003576475.1. Lineage (GTDB taxonomy): Bacteria > Bacteroidota > Bacteroidia > Bacteroidales > Prolixibacteraceae > Draconibacterium > Draconibacterium luteum. Next base: position 27,611 of record NZ_QWGR01000012.1, read on the forward strand.
TGTTTTCACAATCCGGGGAGTCATCTTTTTTTCCGGCACAGGCCAAACTTACGGTAGGCCAGCCAGGAGATCGTTTTGAACAGGAAGCGGATCGTGCGGCAGATGCGGTCGTTAATCAAAATGCACCGGATAGCTCGTTAAACGGATTGGATAGCAATGGATTCAGGAATACCGGAGAAAGTATTTCAGAAGGAATAACACCGCTTGTTCAGCAGGAAATGGAAGAAGTTGGCATTGCACAACGCCAGCCAAAGGAAGAAGAGGAGGAAATCGCACAACCAAAACTGCAGGAAGAGGAGGAGCCGGTTCAAGCGCAGGCAGAAGAAGAGGAGGAACCGGTTCAGGCCAAAGAGGAAGGCGAAGAATTGCAGATGCAGGAGGAAGAAGAGGCAATACAAGGTAAGGCTGAGGAAGAAGAGGAGGAGTTGCAAATGCAAGCGGAGGAAGAGGAAGAAGAAATAATGCCAAAAGCCGAGGGAAGTGCTCAACCTGCATCAAGTGTGGAAAGCACTTTGGCTTCGAGTCCGGGAAGCGGATCAAAAATGGACAACAACATTCGTTCGGAAATGGAAAGCGGCTTTGGAGCCGATTTTAGCCAGGTTCGGATTCACACCGGGCACGACGCTGTAAACATGAACCGCCAAATGGGAGCACAGGCTTTTGCACATGGTAACGATATTTATTTTAACGAAGGAAAATACGATCCAAACTCGGAAAAAGGAAAGCACTTGCTGGCGCACGAACTTACACATACCATTCAGCAAAAAGGATTTGTAAAGGCCGATGTGCAGACCACGATGGACGATAACCGGGACCTTGTTTCGGATCGGTTTAGTGGTAATTTACGCTTGGAAGCCTGTTTGGATGGAGAACGAACGCTTGGCTATGGAAGCACTGGCCGGCCGGTTTCGTTGATACAACAGGCTTTGGTGGATGCCGGATTTCCATTGCCAGTGTATGGCGTTGACGGGATTTTTAAAAATGAAACCAAAGCTGCTGTGGAAAGTTTTCAGCGTTCGTCTTCTTTACCGGTAACGGGAATAATTGATGCCCGGACCATGGCCTCGCTCGACGGATTATTCTCGTGGGGCGCGCCAACTTTGCCCACCGGAACTCCGGCCACAGAAGCTCCTTCCATCACTTCTTCAACGATCAGCATTGCACCCGACGGAACAGCCGATGAACGTACCTTGGTGGGAGTGGGGGAATTTGTTCGCTTTACCGGAAATACGGAAGGCACCTGGACGGTCACCGGAGGAAGGATTATCGGATTAAATACGGGACAGAACATGGTGTGGGAAGCTCCGCCTGTTCCGATGGTCAGCATCATTACACTTACCAATCAGGCAGGTTTAGCATCCATGATCATGTCAACCAAAGCACCCGACTCAATTACCTTAGAACGGTCGGCAATTCTACCCATACCCGCCGGAACGCTTGGCGCAGCAATGGAAGCTGCTATTACCGTTCATCCGTTAAACGTAAACTTTGGCCGCACACAGTGGTTCGAGGAGCCCGGTCCGGCAACAAGTGTAAGCGGCTATTTTAACCAGTTTTCAGCGGCAGATCTTCACCACGACCCAAACCCGGATTATTTACCATTTGATGACATGAATACCGGGCTAACCGATGAGGCGGCCTGGAGAGGAGGGAATCCACCGTTCAGCAGGGGGTATCACGAATGGGTGATTCCAAACAAATACAAGATTGACGGAGAATCGGATGCTCAGGGAAGGCTTTTTACCAATGTAACACAGTCGTTCTTCGTAACCCCGGGAGGCAGTTTTATGGTGGCCAAAGCAGGAGCATTTATTTTTAGGACGCTGAACAACTTTACGATATAAACGGCAAATTTTGAATTGATAAAAGGAACCAATGATTTATGTACGAATCAAAATCGGCACAAAAAAGTAGTACTCACTCTTCCGCTGCAAACCGGAACGAGCCTTTTATCCAGCCCAGTTTAAAGGTTGGACAACCGGGCGACAAATACGAGGTGGAAGCTGATCAGATGGCCGATCAGATTGTACAGCAAGGCAGGGCACAAAATACCTCCCAAGACACATTTTTTTCTGTATCCGATAGCGTAAATGCCAAGTCGTTGAATTCCTCCGGGGGATTTTTTGGTGCGGGAACAAGTGCTGAAAAATCGGAAGAAGAAGAGGTGCAAATGAAAGCCGAAGACAGGCAAAACGATTTGCTGGTTCAGAACTCAGTTGACAACGATGTTGTTTCATCCATTCCCGCGTTACAGGCCAGTTCAATCGGTTCGGCAGAGGAAGAGCAAGTAAACGAACCGGAAGAGGAAGAGGTTCTTCAAACTGAATCACTGGTTCAAAGAAGTACGGATATCCCCGAAGAAGAACCGGAATTACAAACCAAGTCGGATTCTCCCAACAATGCCAGTTCGGTAGAGTCATCTCTTGAGAGTTCTAAAGGCGGTGGAAGTCCGATGAGCGGCGATACAAAAAGTGAGATGGAATCGGGTTTCGGGGCGGATTTTGGCAGTGTCCGAATTCACACCGGAAGCGATGCGGTGCAAATGAGTGAAAACCTCAATGCACAGGCCTTTACACACGGCAACGATATTTATTTCAACGAAGGAAACTATAACCCGGGAACCGAATCGGGAAAACATTTGCTGGCGCACGAGCTGACGCACACGGTTCAGCAGGGAGCTTCAGTCCAGCGTAAAATGATCCAGAAGCAGGAAAATGATACAACAGCTGAAAACCCGGAAGATATACTAAAGAAATTTTATCTCCCGGCAGTAAAAGCCCGACATTTATCGCTCTATCAAACCTGGGCATCACAGGGAAAATTGAAGCGTTTTCAGGGCTACAGCCGGGGAAGACCAAATCAAATCAGTGTTTGGAAAAATCATTTTTGGGATAAAATGCAAAATACCGAAAGACTCGGGCTTCACGAAGAATTTTCGGGCGTTAAAAAGATAAAAACTCCGGGCGATAAAGAAATACGGGGACGGCGGGCGACTTTGTTAAAAAAGCTCACCATCGCCAATTGGGACAAACGTGGCCGCGTACTAGATAATACCATGGAAGTCGATCACATTATTGAACTTCAAACCGGAGGCTGGCCCAATTCTACCACGCCCAACGAAATTGAAAACATGGAGCTGCTCGACAAAAGCTCCAATGCCACTGCAGGGGCCAAAACCAAATCGAACATTGTGGCTATTGTCCGAAATTATCTGGAAGCTTCCGGCGAATCGAATACTCAATCCGATGCAGAAACCTATATGGCGGCCAATACCATTAATTTTGAACAGGTGGAGCTTGGTCAAGGTGATTTTGCAGGACAAAGAGGGGAGAGTCAGTATTGGACCCGGGAAGAAATTGAACAGGGCTTGCATTTGAACGATTTGGAGGATCTGGGAAATATCGGCGAACCGGGATCGCCCACTGAATTTGCCTTGATGACACCCGACGACGGTTACTTAATGGAATTATTTCCGCACGAAGAAAATAGTTTGTCGATTCAACTGGGACCCGATAATGCCAAAAGCAAAGCGGTGGCCGGTATGAAAATCTCCAATATTTCACTCAATTCCGGTTATGATTCAGTTGCTGCCGATCTGCCCATGGGGCAAATTACCGCAAATTGGGATCTTCCATCCGATTTTAATGCCCCGGAAGGACCGTTTACAATTCCTGTAAAAAAGTCGATTAGCCAGTATGCCGGAAAAGTGGGAGACGTACCATCAATGGGGATGGATTTTGAGTACCTGAGCCCCATCGAATTGTCCGGTGAATTTGGAATTAACGAGGACGGCTTTTTTGCTGAAGGAAGACTGACTCCTTCTGTAGAATTTTTGCGGGGAGCCGCATTGGTGGTTGGAGTGCGGGGTACTGAAGCCTATTTTGCAGCCGAATATTCTCCTTCTGATCTGAATATACCGGTGCCGGGATTAACCATTGACAGTTCAAGTTTATCGGTTGGGTATAGTACCGTTGACGGATTTGGAGTAGATGGAAACATTGAGTTTCAGATGGACCCGATCGGAAGTGGCGCCATTGAAGCCGGGTTTAACCAGGAGAATGGACTGAGATTACGAGGCGATATTACATTTGATGAACGACTTTTTGGGCGGAGTGAGGCGAGTGCCAGAATGGCTTATGAAAATGGTTTGTGGAGTATTGGCGGTACCTTAACGATTCCCCGAAACAAAGTGCCGGGAGTAAAAACAGCCACTATAAGTGTTGATTTTTCAGAAGAATCGGGGTTATCTGCCTCAGGCGATGCCGAACTTGATATTCCGGGAATTGACCAGGGAACTTTGTCGATCAACTATGGAGATGAAGGCTTTTCGATTTCCGGCGATTTTAACCTGAGTTCTGAAATCCCCGGCATACAGGGCGGTACAGTGTCTGCACGCGTTGGCAAACAGGAAGGTGCAGAAGGTTATGATATTATGATTTCCGGCACAGCTCAGCCGGATATTCCCGGAATCGACTCAACGCTGACCGTTAGTTACGAGAATGGTGCACTTACCATTGAAGGACAGGCAGCCTACGAACGCGGAATGCTCAGCGGAAATGTACGCGTGGGGGCCACCAACCGCACCATCGGCGAAGACGGTCAGCCTACAGGAGAGCCCGATGATACCATGAGGGTTTACGGTGGCGGCGATCTCACGCTGCAACTTACACCTTGGCTGGAAGCAACGGCAGGTGTTCAGTTTTTGCCCAACGGCGAGATGGAAGTGACCGGCCGAATTGGTTTGCCCAGTGCGGTGGATGTTTTTGACCGGCGCGAATTCCGCAGAAGCCTGTTTACAGTGCCAACAGTCGAGATTCCGATTTTTGCCATTCCGCTCGGACCTCGCAGTATTGGTTTGGTAGCACAAATAAGTGGCGGACTCGATTTCTCCGCTGGTTTTGGTCCGGGGCAGTTGCGCGAAGTGTACGCCGAGGTTACCTACAATCCGGACCGGGAAGATGAAACAGAAATTCATGGTCACGGTGAATTTGCGATCCCTGCAGATGCCGGACTTACACTCCGCGGCGATCTCGGACTGGGAGTTAGCATTGCCATCGCCAGTTTGTCTGGCGGTATCGAACTGGCCGGAACGCTTGGTCTGGAAGGCGAAGCATCGGCCATGGTTGATTTATCGTGGAGCCCGCAAACAGGAGTGGTGCTCGATGCAGAAGGACGAATCACGGTGAACCCAAAATTTGTGTTCGACGTCAATGCCTTTGCCCGTGCGAGCCTTGGCATTGGCTGGTTCTCGATTTCAGAAACATGGAGGTACAACCTGGCCTCGTTTAGCTGGGGACCCGATATTCAGTTTGGATTGGTGTTCCCGGTTCATTACCAGGAAGATCAGCCTTTTGATATTTCATTTGACGATATTGAAGTGATCTATCCGGATTTGGATGTGATTGACATGGCCAAAGGATTGGCACGCGACGTAAAAGATGACATTTTTGATTAATAATTTTGACATGAACAAATTGATTGAACTAAATAACCAGGGAGTTACACATTTTCTGAATCAGCGGTTTAAGGAAGCGGAAGATTCGTATAATCAAGTGTTGGAAATGGATGCACACAATGCAACGGCATTGAACAACCTGGGATTGTTGTATCATCAGCAAAAGCATTATGACAATGCTGAGAAAAGCTTTGAAGAGGCGATTGAAGCCAATCCAAGACCTTCCTATTTTCTCAACCTTGCGAATGTGCAGGTATTCCTGAAAAAATGGGCAACGGCTGAAAAAAATTATATCAAAGCCTGTGAGCTGGATCCCAAAAACGTGAAAGCTAGAATTAGTCTGGCTCGTTTTTACGAAGCGCAACGATTGTTTTCGAAAGCCGCTGATGTTTGGTTCAGCCTGATCATGCAAACCAATGAAACCGAATACAAAATAAATCTGGCCGGAAACAAAATGGCAATGGGGCAGTTTGAAGAAGCATTGGCCATTCTTTCAAATCTGACAGACCAGAAAGACGCTGCGGTGGTTTATCTCCAGATCGGTGTTTGCGAGTTGAATTTAAGGAATTACGGGCTCGCGTTGCTGGCTTTTCGAAACAGTCTTGGGCTCTCTCCCGATAATCTGGCCACACGTCATTACCTGGCGGTGACCTTGCTGTCGGCCGGAGAGTATGAAAAGGCTTTGGATGAATTCGACTTTCTTCTGAAAATGGAACCTGAAAGTATAAAATTTCGTTTGGACAAGGCATCGGTGTTGTTGGCGCTTCAGCGAACCGGAGAAGCAAAAGAGTTGATCGATCAGGTTTTGCAACGGGACCCCGGAAATAAAAAGGCGGATAAATATCTTACTTTGATAAACGGTGAGGAAAAATAGAGTATGCATGTATCGGCAACAAATAAGATGGAAAGTATTTACCAGCAAGTGTTTGCTTTTGTCCGGCAGGGAATTCAGCACCGGCTAAACCAGGATTTCAAAAAGGAACCCAATTCAAGTTCTGTCATCCCGGATTTCTCGTTTTCAGCGGATACAACTTTGGGAAAGTTCATTGCTGAAAATAAGTTAAGCAGCGAAGAAATTTTTTGTCTGTGCATGGCGCTCATGCCGCATTTGTCGCCCGGATTTATTTCGGGTGTAGTAGGGGCGTACCTTCCCAACGGTGGCGAATTTCCGGAGTTTGGCGGCGTGAAAGGCAAAAATCACCGGGGAATCATTCCAACCGGTGAAACGGTTCTTTACCTGCTGGCCGGAAAAGACCTGGCAAAAAGAGCAGCAATGATCCGGATGTTTGAAGAGGATCACCTGTTTTCGCGGAAGAACGTACTTTTTCTGGATCAGGTTCCGTTGGGAGAGCCCAAAATGAGTGGCCGTCTGATTATGGATGAAGAATACGTCGATCTTTTTATTGCAGGCAAAATTTCGAAACCAAAACTGAGCAGCGATTTTCCGGCACAGTTGATTACTACAGATTTGGAATGGAACGACTTGGTTTTGCATGAAAAAACAATTGAGGATATTCGGGAGATCGAAACCTGGCTAAAGTTCAATGCCCGGCTGATGCAGGACTGGAAACTTCACGGAAAGGTAAAGCCCGGCTACCGGGTTTTGTTTCACGGACCGCCCGGAACCGGAAAAACAATGACAGCCTGCCTGCTTGGAAAATATACGGGGCGGGATGTTTTCCGAATCGACCTGTCGATGGTGGTGTCGAAGTACATTGGCGAAACCGAAAAAAACCTTTCGAAGTTGTTCGACAAGGCAGCCAACAAAGACTGGATTCTGTTTTTTGATGAGGCCGATTCGATTTTCGGGAAACGTACCAATGTGCGGGATGCGCACGATAAATATGCCAACCAGGAGGTTTCGTATTTATTGCAGCGAATCGAATCGCACGAGGGGCTGGTTATTCTGGCTACCAATATGAAAGCCAATATCGATCCCTCGTTTACCCGCCGTTTTAATACCTTTGTGGAGTTCGATAATCCCGGAGTCGAAGAGCGTCGCCGTTTGTGGGAAACCTATCTTCCGGATTCGAAAAAGCTGGGAAAAGAAATTCAGGCGAAAGAGCTAGCTCGTCTTTATGAATTATCGGGTGCCAATATCGTCAATGTTATTCAATACGCCGGACTTCAAACCCTGCAAAAAGACAAGCGGCAGCTTCAGCTGGAGGATCTCCTGAAAGGGGTGGAGAAAGAATATCTGAAAGAAGGAAAAATGCTCAGAAAGAACTGAGGCTCTCATTTTCATTCTCGCTTTCAATGTATCTTTTGGTCATTTGTTGAAATAAACATAAAGAAGTATTTTAGCCAACTACGACCAATTAAATACTCAAAAATGAAGATCCTGATTTCAGCGTTTGTTTTAATTCTTTTGTTTCCGGTTTGGAGCATGGCACAAGCGGAGGCCAATTATGACGAAAGCAAAGTTCCCGAGTTCAAGTTGCCCGATCCTTTGGTGACCTTCAACGGGAAAAAAATCAAAAATGTAAAACAATGGGAAAAGAAGCGACGGCCCGAGTTGCTCCATTTTTTTACCGAAAATTTTTATGGAGAAGTTCCCGGGGAACTCAAAATCGATGATGTTCATTTGATTGAAGAAAGTGAAAACGCATTGAATGGTAAAGCGCACCGCAAACAGGTGGTGCTATCCTTTAAAAAGGACAATCATACACTCGATTACACGATGCTCATTTATTTACCCAAAAATGTAGAAAAAGCTCCGCTGTTTTTAGCATACGATTTTTTGGGAAATCATACCATCACCAAAGACCCGGAGATTGTTATTTCGGAAGCCTGGGTGGCCGATAAACCTTCGCTGGGAATTATCAACAACCAGTTGACGGAGCAGTCGAGGGGAGTGCGTTGCGACCGTTGGCCGGTCGAAAAAATCGTGGAAGCCGGTTACGGGCTTGCGGTGATTTATTACGGCGAAGTGGATCCCGATAAAAACGATATGACTGATGGTATTCACCCATTCTTTTATGTCGACGATCAGGAACAGCCTGCCAATAACGAATGGGGGGCAATTGCCGCCTGGTCTTGGGGACTGGGAAGAGCCCTGGATTATTTGGAAACAGATGCAGACGTTGATGCTTCGAAAGTGATTGTGTTTGGGCATTCGCGTTTGGGAAAAACCGCTTTGTGGGCAGGGGCTACCGACCAGCGTTTTGCCGCTGTTATTTCCAATAACTCGGGTTGTGGTGGAGCAGCTCTTTCCAAACGCCGGTTTGGAGAAACCATTGCCCGTATTAACCGCAGTTTTCCGCATTGGTTTTGTAACAACTTCAAGAATTATAGTAACAACGAACAAACTTTGCCGGTTGACCAGCACGAGTTGATTGCCTTGATCGCTCCCCGTCCGGTGTATGTGGCCAGTGCCGAAGAAGACCGATGGGCCGATCCGAAGGGCGAATTTCTTTCTGCGCTTTATGCCACACCCGTGTTTGAATTGTACGGAAAAAAAGGAATTTCGCAGCAGGAAATGCCGCCGGTAAATCAGCCTCTTTTGAATACCGTTTCCTATCATATCCGAACCGGGGAGCACAATGTAAAGGACTACGACTGGGAACAGTACATTCGCTGGGCCGACATGTTTGTGAAATAACACCGATCATAACTTAACACCTACATATTATGAGAGCACCTTTTTTATTTTTCCTGATAGCCGTTTTGTTTACGGCATGTAATCTTTCGAAAAAATCGGAACCTAAAGATCCAATCGTTCACCTTTTTAACGGGAACGATCTTTCGGGATGGCACGCCGATGTTCCGGCTGCCGACCAAAATCCGGATACTGTGAAATCCTTTATTGTTCGGGATTCATTGTTAGTGAGTATGGGCGACCCGCGCGGACATTTGATCACCGATTCAGTTTACAGTAATTACCGGCTGGATGTGGAATACCGTTTTGCCGGAACGCCCGGGAACTGCGGCGTTTTGGTGCATGCATCAACACCGCGGGCTCTGTACCAGATGTTTCCTAAATCGCTGGAAGTGCAAATGCAGGATGGTCAGGCAGGCGACTTTTGGTGCATTGTAGAAGATATTACCGTTCCCGACATGGTTGAACGACGCGGCTCCGAAGAAAGCTGGGGAATAACCGAAGGTAAAAAACGGCGGATTTTGAATCTTACGGATGGCTCTGAAAACCCGGTAGGCGAATGGAACCACATGGTAATTGAATGTGTGGCAGATACTATCAAGGTTTGGGTGAACGACGACCTGGTGAATTACGGTTACAACTGTACCGCACAAAAAGGACAAATCGCTGTTCAGGCCGAAGGATCGGAAGTGGAATTCCGGAAAATAGATTTAAAACCGATAGAGAAAACCACGCCGATACAACTATAGATTCATGATTTTTTAGGAATGATTAATAGAAGGGATGTTGATTTATAACAGCTTGTTAGCCTTTCTCCTGTCCACGTCCGACCAGGTCGTCAGGGCGGATTTTCCTGTGCCGAGTAGCCTTTATGCCCAAATTGAAAAAAGCTGGAAAATAAGAAACAGCGAATAAGGAATAATGAATAAAAAATATCGAAAACGAAATAATTTGAACCAATATTTTCTTATTCCTTATTTCATGTTTTTTATTAAAAATCGTTCCTATTTTCTTCAGATTCCAGAAAGGAAAAGATGTGTATAGAGGTGAGTCGCTCGCAGGGAAGGAAATGAAGATGGGGATCAATATATTCAGGAACGGATTTGACTCTTATAAAAAAAGGGAGCCATGAGCTCCCTTTTGTATGTTGTTGTATTGATTGATTACATATCAACTTCCACTTTGGCAATTTTACCGGTGCGGTATTCGCCTGCCAACAATTTCTTTCTGGTTTCTTTGAAAGCTGCCAGAGTCATTTCAACATCTTCGAGCGTATGCATAGCTGTTGGAATTAAACGCAGCAAGATCTCGCCTTTAGGAATTACCGGGTAAACTACAATTGAGCAGAAAATTCCGTAATTCTCACGCAGGTCGTAGATCATTTGAGTAGCTTCTTCCTCGCCACCTTTCATATAAACCGGGGTAACCTGGGTATTAGTTTTGCCCAAATCGAAACCGGCTTCTTTTAATCCGTTTTGCAGTGCGTTCACAACTGTCCACAGTTTTTCGCGCAACTCAGGCATGGTACGGATCATATCCAAACGTTTCAGTGCACCCATTGTCATAGCCATTGGTAACGACTTGGCAAAAGTTTGCGAACGCATGTTGTAACGTAAAATGTAGCAAATGTCGGTTTCGCAGGCAATAAAGCCGCCAATACCAGCCATCGCTTTGGCAAAGGTTCCGAAATAAAGGTCGATACCATCCTGTACGCCAAAATGTTCGCCCGAACCGGCACCTGTCGGTCCCATTGTTCCAAAACCGTGTGCATCGTCAACAAACAAACGGAAATCGAACTCTTTTTTCAGGGCTACAATTTCGTCGAGTTTACCAACCTGTCCGGTCATCCCAAACACACCTTCGGTAATAACCAGGATACCGCCGCCTGATTCTGCTGCACGTTTAGTGGCAAAATTCAGCATTTTACGCAGCTTCTCCATATTGTTGTGCTGGTAAACAAAGCTTTTTCCGCCTTTTGCTTTGTGCAGAAAAACACCATCCATAATACAGGCGTGTGACTCCGAATCGTAAACGATCACGTCTTTTCGGCTGGCAAGGACATCAATGGCAGAAACCATTCCCTGGTAACCGTAGTTCAAAAGGAAGGCATCCGGTTTTCCAACAAATGCGGCCAATTCACGTTCCAACTGCTCGTGTTTAACGGTTTGCCCCGACATCATTCGAGCTCCCATCGGGTACGCCATCCCATATTGGGCAGCAGCTTCGGCATCCGCTTTTCTTACTTCAGGGTGGTTCGCCAGTCCCAGGTAGTTGTTCAAACTCCAGGTTAAAACTTCTTTTCCCCGGAAGTTCATTCTGGCTGCGATTTCACCTTCCAGCTTTGGGAAAGCAAAATAACCGTGAATTTGGTCCATCCACTTACCAATGTCACCTTTATTGTTTCTGAATTTTGCGAAAATATCCATGATAATTCGTTATTAAAAGTTCGATTACAAGGGTGCAAATGTAAACTTTTTTAAAATCTCAGCAAATGTGTTAAATAATTCTAAGCGCTTAGCTTCCACATTCAATACAATGTTAAATTAGCGCAAACTAAATACGAAGCTAAACTTCTATCGTATTAAAAATGAAGAGGGTAGATGTGAGCTTCAATTAGTTACAAACAATAAAAATTTGATATTCTTTTAGTTCCAGTTAATTAAAAAAAGTATATTTTTGCGCCATGTTTATGAAAATGAGATTTTTGTGGGTATCATTGGTATTGGCAACCCTGTTGCTGACATCTTGCGGAGATTACAACAAGATTGTAAAAAGTACCGATTACGAATTTAAATATAAGAAGGCCGTTGAGTATTACGACGATGGTGAGTATGTAAGGGCCGGAACGCTTTTCAGGGAGTTGGTAAATATTTACCGCGGGACAAGCCGTGCGGATAAAATTTACTATTATTATGCCAAGTGTATGATTGGGCAAAAAGATTACCTGATGGCGGGACACTATTTTAAATCGTTGGTAAAAGAGTTTCCGATGAGCGAATACTCCGAGGAATCGCAGTTTATGATCGGTTACTGCTCGTACCTGATGTCGCCAAAGGCAAGGCTTGACCAGCAGGTTACACTCGAGGCAATCGATGCCTTGCAACTGTACATCAACCTGTATCCGTACAGCGACCGGGTGGCAGAGGCAAACCGTTTAATTGACGAACTGACCGATAAATTGACCTACAAGTCGTATTTAAATGCTAAATTGTACTACGATTTTGAAATTTACAAAGCCGCGGTTGTAGCGCTTAACAACAGTCTGGAAAAATTTCCTGACAGCAAGTACCGCGAAGAATTAAAATACATGCTTTTAAAATCGAAGTATTTACTGGCCTACAAAAGTGTGGTCGATAAACAAGAGGAACGCTATTCCAACGCATTGGATGAGTACTTCTCTTTTATCGACGAGTATCCGGAAAGTAAATACCGAAAAGAAGTAGATAAATTCTACGAAAAAGCATCTGAAGTGTTAAATTATAAAGAACAAGAAACTAATATCAATTAGAAAATGGATTACAAAAAAACAAAAGCTGCACCGTCGACTATTTCGCGTGACCTTGACGTGTTGACACAGGAAACAGGTAACATTTACGAAACAGTGATGGTATTGGCTAAAAGAGCAAACCAGATTTCTTCGGAATTAAAAGAGGAGTTGAACCAAAAACTTCAGGAGTTTGCTTCTTACACTGATAATCTGGAGGAGATTTTTGAGAACCGTGAGCAGATTGAAATTTCGAAGTTCTACGAGCGTTTGCCAAAACCAACATTGATCGCTTTCGAAGAACTGAAAAACAATGAAATCTACCACCGCAACCCTGCACGGGAGAACAAACAGAGAATCTAATTTCACGCCCTTATGCGGCTGAAAGGCAAAAATATTATACTTGGAATTACGGGAAGTATTGCAGCTTACAAGGCAGCAATACTTCTTCGGCTTTTAATAAAGGAAGGAGCCGAGGTTCAGGTCGTGATTACCCCGGCCGGGAAAGAGTTTATTACCCCGGTTACTTTATCAGCATTGTCGAATAAACCGGTAGTGAGCGAGTTCTTTGGTGCCAACGATGGTTCGTGGAACAGCCATGTAGATCTTGGCTTGTGGGCCGATCTTATGCTGGTGGCACCGGCAACCGCCTCAACTTTGGGGAAAATGGCCAACGGGATTGCTGACAACATGTTGGTAACTACTTATCTGTCGGCCAAGTGCCCGGTATTTATCGCTCCGGCAATGGACCTCGATATGTTTGCCCATCCTTCTACGCAACGCAATCTTTCCATTCTCAAAGAATACGGAAACAGTATTGTTGAACCCGCTTCCGGAGAGTTGGCCAGTGGCCTGGAAGGAAAAGGCAGAATGGAAGAACCCGAAAAAATTCTGGAGCTGGTGGTGGAACACTTTTCAGCAAAAAAAAAACTTCTGAATCATAAGTTCCTGGTAACTGCCGGGCCTACTTTCGAAAAAATTGATCCCGTTCGCTTTATTGGTAATTACTCTTCAGGCAAAATGGGTTATGCCATTGCCGAAGAACTGGCTGATCAGGGAGCCGAAGTCACGCTCGTGTCCGGACCTGTATCTGTTTCCACTTCCAACAGGCATATAAACGTGGTAGAAGTGGAGTCGGCACAGGAAATGTACGAACAGTGTGTTTCGCGGTTTGCCACTTGCGATGGTGCTGTGATGTGTGCTGCCGTGGCTGATTTTACGCCGGTAGATAAAGCTGCCCAGAAGACAAAAAGAGGGAAGGAAAACTGGTCTATCGAGTTGGAACCAACAAAAGACATTGCCGCCGAACTTGGAAAACTCAAAAAAGGCAACCAACTGCTGGTGGGCTTTGCGCTCGAAACCAATGACGAGTTGGAAAATGCGCAGAAAAAGCTGGATAAAAAGAATCTTGATTTTATTGTGTTGAATTCTCTGAACGATTCGGGTGCCGGCTTTGGTGTGGATACCAATAAAATTACCTTGGTAACCAAAGACAATAAACCACAGGTTTTTGAGTTAAAGTCTAAGAAAGAAGTTGCCCGCGATATTGTTAACAAAATTATTGAATTGAAAGCTTGATAACATGATCAGAAAAATTGCAAGTACCTTATTGATTACAGCTTTTGTGGTGTTCACTGCCTTTGCGCAGGAACTGCGTTGTAATGTTACGGTCTCTGCTCGTGGAATTCAGGGGGCCAACCAAAACCTTTTCCGGACCATGCAATCGGATATTTACGATTTTATGAACAACCGTAAATGGACGGAGCATGTGTATGGTTACGACGAAAAAATCCGCTGCAACATTCTTATCCGGCTGGACGAACAAGTTTCTGCTGACGAGTTTAAAGGATCCATTCAGGTTCAGCTAACCCGGCCGGTATTTAATTCGAGTTATACTTCCACCGTATTGAATATCAAAGACAACGATTTTCATTGTAATTATGTGGAGTTTCAGCCACTTGAATTTAATGAAACATCGAACCGCGACAACCTGACCAATATTTTGGCGTATTACGCTTATATCATTCTTGGTTTTGACTACGATACGTTTTCCCCGGAAGGCGGAAATGAATATTTTCAGAAAGCACAGTCGATCGTCAATAACTCGCAAAATGCGCGAGAAAGAGGCTGGAAATCGTTTGAAAGTGAGCGCAACCGCTATTGGTTGACCGAGAATATTCTGAACAAATCGTATTCTTCGTTCCGTAGTTGCATGTACAATTATCACCGCACGGGACTCGATATCATGTCGGACAGGGTAGAAGAAGGACGTGCCAACATTGCCAATTCCTTGCGCGATATTCAGAAAGTGTTTCGCCGTCGCCCGTCTACTTATATCCTGCAGATATTTTTTGACGCCAAAGCCGATGAACTGGTGAATGTTTTTTCCAAGTCGTTTCCCGACGAACGTAGTCGTGTGCTGGCTATCTTAAACGAGGTGGACCCTTCGAACGGCAGTAAGTACGAAAAGATCAAAGAAAGCGAAGAGCTTTGATTTGGCTGAAGTACCCTTTAATTCTTTACGTTTGTAATTCTTTTTTGAAATAACTGAAAAGAAAAAGTCAGTTGTCCTATTTTTGGTATTTTTATTCCGAAATACGATTTGAACATGCTTGCCAGGTTATACATATCCAATTATGCTTTGATACAGGAATTACAGGTTGATTTTAGCCGAAACCTGAATACCGTTACCGGGGAAACCGGTGCCGGTAAATCCATTATTTTGGGCGCACTTGGATTGATTATTGGCAACCGGGCCGACCTGTCGGTTTTAAAGGAAAAGGAAGAGAAGTGCGTGGTGGAAGGGCAGTTTGAAGTGAAGAACTACCAGCTGAAGGCTTTTTTTGAGGAGAACGACCTGGACTACGACGATCTTACTATTCTGAGAAGAGAAATAACGCCGGCCGGAAAATCGAGAGCTTTTATAAACGACACGCCCGTAAACCTGAAAACGCTGCGGGATCTGGGATTGAAATTAATTGATATTCATTCACAGCATCAAAACCTGGAGCTGGGGAACCAGAAATTTCAGCTTGATTTGGTGGATGCAGTCGCAGGGGCAGGCGAGGCGCTGGAAGCCTATAAAAAGCAGTTTCGTTTGTACCGGAAAACGGCCAAAGAACTGGCAGCCTTAAAAGAACAGGCTGAAAAAGAACAGGCTGACCTGGATTACTACCAGTTTCAGTTTAACCAGCTGGAAGAAGCGGCACTGAAAGAGAACGAACAGGAAGAACTGGAAGAAGAACTGGAGCGTTTAACACATGCCGAAGAAATAAAAACAGGTTTTACAACGGTTGTTCAGCTTTTGGACGATGAACGTTTTTCGGTGATTCAGAATGTAAAAGACGGCAGAAAAGCGCTGGAGAAAATAAGAAACTACATGGCCGAAGCGGCGGGTTTGGAAAGCCGGCTGGAGAGTGTCATGCTGGAACTGCGCGATATCGCTGACGAAGCGGATACCTTGGCCGAAAAGATCGAGCATGATCCGGCACGTATTCAGGAAGTAAACGATCGGCTGAACCTGATTTACAGTTTGCTGCAAAAACACAATGCCGATAATGTGGCTGCCCTGATTGAGCTGCGTAACGAGCTGGATCAGAAAATCAGCAAAGTAACCGGTTACGACGACGAAATTCGTGGAAAGGAAAACGAATTGGCCGGGCATAGCAAAATTCTGGAAGAAAAGGCAGCCATGCTTAGTTCCATTCGTAAAAAGGCATTTCCGGTGATCGAAAAATCGGTGGTAGAGGATTTGCAGCAACTGGGAATGAGCAAAATCCGTTTTGTAGTGGAACACAGCCTGATGGCCGATTTTGGTTCAGAAGGAAAAGACGAAGTTGCTTTTTTGTTCAGTGCCAATGCTGACTCGGCGCCCGATGAGATATCCCGCATCGCATCAGGAGGAGAAATGTCGCGGCTTATGCTGGCCATTAAAAACCTGTTACGCAGTTCCAAAGCATTGCCAACCATTATTTTTGACGAGATAGACTCCGGAATTTCCGGGGAAGTGGCTATGAAAATGGGAACTATTATCAAATCCTTCTCTTCAACAACACAAATCATTAACATCACGCATCTCCCGCAAATTGCGGCGCGTGGCGATGCCCATTTCAGGGTTTATAAACTCGAAGAAAACGACCGGACGATCACGTCCATCAAACAACTTACTGAAAACGAACGTATAGAAGAACTGGCAAAAATGGTAGGTGGCGATAAACTCACTGATACAACCATTAGTGCAGCTCGCGAACTTTTAGCAAATTAATTATGGCAGAAATAGGAAAAATAAATACGCTTGGCATTGTTCGCGAAACAGCCAACGGAGTATATCTTGACGGTGGTGATCATGGCGAAATCCTGATGCCCCAAAAGTTTGTAACACCCGAAATGAAAGCGGCTGAAGAGGCCGAAGTTTTTGTTTACACCGACTCGGAAGACCGCCTGGTGGCAACCACCGAAAAGCCGCTTGCCAAGGTGGGTGACTTTGCGTGCCTTGAAGTAAAAGAGGTAACCCAGGTGGGAGCTTTTCTTGATTGGGGGCTTCCCAAAGACCTGCTGGTGCCTTATCGCGAACAAAGAGAAAGAATGGAGGTGGGGAAAAGTTACTGGGTGTATGTATTTCTCGATCTGCTTTCGAACCGGGTAGCGGCAACCACAAAATTCCAGAAGTACCTTGACAACACACCTCCCGATTACAAGCCTGGGCAGGAAGTGGACCTGATTGTTTTTGATGAAACAGAACTGGGGTATAAAGCCATTGTAAATCGCGAACACTCCGGAATGTTGTACAAAAACCAAATATTTCGTGAGCTGAAGATTGGCGATAAAACCAGGGGCTTCATTACCAAGGTAAGAAAAGATGAAAAGATCGATCTAATTCTGGACAAACCCGGGTATGCCAAAGTCGATCCTGTTTCGGATAAAATTTTAAAGGAACTGAAAAATAACCGGGGGTTTCTGGCGGTGTCTGATAAGTCGTCGCCCGATATGATTCAGGCCTTGTTCGGAATCAGCAAGAAAACGTTTAAACAGGCTATTGGCGGACTGTACAAAAAGCGGCTTATATCTTTTGAATCCGACGGAATTCGTTTACTGGAAGACGAATAAGCGTCTTTTGGGTTATTGCTGTTCTACAAGCTGCATCTGTTTGTCCAATATTTTGAAATCCAATTTCCGCGCAGCTAAAATATTCAGGTAGCTTTTGCAGTTGTAGGCATGCATTTCGTCCTTTTCTTTAAATACGTGATACGACTGAACCACCCAATCGATGGCTGCTTCAATATCGTTCTGCATCTCACAAACCAGCGCCATATTGAACATACACTTGGCAGCAATGCGCTTATTGGGATTGCTGATGTTCTTTTTCCAGTGTTTGGCAGCTTCTAGCCACTGGCCATCTTTTATAAGCTCGTTGGTCTGTTTCAGGTCTACGTGACCCGATTTATAGTACATCCGCTCCACTTCCATCCAATGCGGAATCAGCATGTGCGCGAATTCAGTACCGGAAATATCAGCCGAATTCAACACCGCATCTCTGCGTGGCGGAACAACCTTTAATGCTTTCTCCGGAAGGATGCATTCTCCTTCCCAGGTAATTGGATTCTTATGTAAATAATGATAATGGAAGAGGTTTTTATTTAAATCATAGATATTCCAAAGGGCATTTACTTCTGCCAGCTCTGTTGCAATGTAATAGCGTTCGGCAAATATCTCATTGGTGTCAATTTCATTGCGGGTATAAAAATGATCCAGCGACAAAAGAAAATCGGCTCCGGTTGAATCAGCAATTGCTTTGAGTTCTGCAGCTGTATAAAGCCCGAATTCGGTATCAAGTATCTTTTCCGAAGTTTTGTTTTTGGTTGCGGTGGGATACATTTTTAAGTACTGCGAAAGCACGTAGGAATTAACAACCCCCACATAGGAATCGTAGTCAGAAGTGTCTATTTCGGAGGCATGGGAAAATGAAAGCGTATCTTTTATGCTGGTTTCTGAATAGTCGGCAGCCCGGAGTTCAATAATTGTATCCAAAAAATCCTGATCACGAAGTGCTGCCAGAAAATACTCGTAATAGATTCTGGAGGCAACACTGTCGAGATTACTGGTATCGCTCACGGCTTTCCCCAGAACGTTGTAGTTAATAAGTTCCTGATTAAAGGCAATATTCGTATTGTTGTAACGTACGGCCAGCTTGCGGTATTCGCTTGGAAGAATGATTTCCGAAGGTTGAATGACTTCAATTTTCACCAAGCTTACATTGTAAAAAGTGCTGCACCCCTGGAAAAGCACTGGTATGAACAGGCTTAGAAAGAGGATAAGAGGGAAACGGCTCATTGTTATTGGTTTAGTAGGGTAATGTCCTTCATCCGTTTTCGAAGCGCATTTTGGTAATGCATGATTCGTTTGATATCTTCCTTGCTGCGGTATTTTGTAGCAAGTTGCATGGCTGCCGAGAGCCATTTGTAAGCGGTATCAAGGTCATCTTTCATTTCATAAGCCAAAGCCATGTTGTACCGCGCCTGAATGGCGATCTTACCGTTATCATCTCCCACATAGCGTTTCCAAAGTAAGATGGCGTTATCCCATTCCCCTTTTTGAAGAAAGGTTTCGGCAGAAGCAAAATCGGGGAGGGGAGGTACCGAATACATACGGTTAACATTTTGCCACGATGCAAAGAAACGTTTGGCATAGTTTTCACCTGCCATTTGAGAGGCAATTTTTAAAGCCGTTATTCGTGGCGGAAGCAGTGTTTTGCGCTGGTAGTTTCCCTGGTCGTCGTAACCATTCCAGAAAATGGTATCAATCATGGTTTTGCGGTCGATGATTTTTTCTTCCACAGGATTGTATACGGCCCATACTGCTGCGGTTATTACTTCGTTCGATTTGGTGGGCATTTCGGCAGTTGACGAATATTCGTTGTAGAAACAGGAGTAGGTTTCCAGCGATATAAGCAGATCGCTTTGTGTCTTTTCGGTGATGTTCCGGATCAGATCAAAATCAAGTGCCGGAAGTTTGTCTCCCCTGTGCGTTTTAAACAGTTCTGGAAAAATATGAATGGT
Source organism: Maribellus luteus (assembly GCF_003576475.1). Classification (GTDB taxonomy): domain Bacteria; phylum Bacteroidota; class Bacteroidia; order Bacteroidales; family Prolixibacteraceae; genus Draconibacterium; species Draconibacterium luteum. The sequence continues at coordinate 47,203 of NZ_QWGR01000012.1, forward strand.
TTCAAAAGTTTGATGACTTTTGAGATTGCCTGCCAGCTCCTGCATGGTCAGGTTAACCAGCACCGAATCGAGGTTGGCCGGATCATCTTTTGCTTTTTTCAACCTGTAGTCATCTTTGTAATAGTGAAGGAGGGTATCGTTGGTGTACTTGAAGTTCCGGTATACAATGGCTGCGTTTTTGGTTTCGGAAGGCACAGCAATTTTGCCGGGTTGATATACCTCAATCTGGTATTCTTTGTAGACGGTGCACGAACTGAACAGTGCCAGTAAGACCGCCAGTGTTAGGATGCGGTTCATTATTTTAGTTTTTCAAGTTCCTGTCTTCGCAGTTTCAGACGCTCCAGGTAATCGTAAGTTGTTTGTCTGAACATGGTGTTGTACGACTCCAGCCCCCATTTTATCGCCTCGTCAACATTTCCCTGAAGTTCGTACCCCACTGCCAGGTTAAAGGCAGCTTTGCTTTTGGTTGCCTTTGAACTGCTTTCTGCGGCAACTTTTTTCCACAGCTCCATGGCAGAGGCCCAGTCGTTTTCGTTCACCAGGTTTTCAGCTTGTGTCATCCGGTCGTCCTTATCACTTAGAATAAGCCGTTGTTCGCGGTTCCATACCGTGCTTATTTTTTCCGAGAAATCAAGGGCAAGGGCAATTCCAGCTTCCGAAAGGCCTTGTTTTACCGTTGTGAAATGCGAAAATAATTCGCGGGCCGATCCAGCTCCGTCTTCCCAGTAAATAGTATCGCGCATAAACTCGCGCATGATCACCTTTTCCTCCAACGGGTCATAAATCCGGAAAAGCGCTTCGTAAACAACCGCCATTTGCGCTCTTGCAATTTCGTAAAAAGCATCGTCAGCCGGGTTGTAATAACTTTCTCTCTGGTATTTGGTAACCACGCTGGTCTGAAACATATCAACCGACAAAACAGCATCGGTTTGAAAGGTTTCACAGAGGTCTTTTACCTCGTCCCACTGCATGGTTTCGCTTAGAAACGAATTTTCTTTGTGATCAATAAAACGGTTTTCAGGAATTACATAGTCGTACCTGCCCGATTCAAACAGCAATTTACCCAGCGCCTGCAACATGGTGTCGGCCGATTGCAGGTCGTGAATGACGGTATCTACGTCAAACGCTTTTTTGAAAAATATATTCTGAAGTGTGTCCGACGGAGTGTCGGTGTACGAGTCGTCAACAGTTCGGTTTACCAACACCAGGCTTTGTATCCTTTCGGGGAGTTCCTGCCTGGCTTTGCGCGGTATCTCAATGGTAATGTACTTCGACGAAGAACAAGATACAGCCGTTAAAAGGATCAGCGGTAAAAACCATATAAATTTTCTGAAGTTGGTATTCATACAGCGCGTTTCAGTTACACCCCAATTTAATAAATTCCCCAGTATTTTCTCAAAAACCATTCCACACTCAACAGCAACAACAAAACAAAAAACAGCCATTTAAGGTTGAGCAATTCATTCACCATTTCCTGGTAATAGTTTACAGCCTTGGGTTTGTTCCCGGTTTTGAGTTCATCAATCAACTGATTGGCATTGACCGGCAGGTAAAACGTACCTCCACTAAGCGAAGCCAGCTGATAAAGTGTTTGGTGGTCGGCCCGGGTAACCACATTTTCCAGGTTCACCGGCACAACCGTGAAACTTCCGGTTTCGGTGTATTCTTCGGAACCGATATTTACCTTTGCCTCGAATGTGTAATCTCCCAGCGGCAGGTGGCCTGCATTCAAATAATAATCTTCTCCCTGAACGTCAAACGTAAAGTTAAAATCTTCGTCGTTCGAGTTTTTGAGTGCGATGTTTACTTCGCCTGTTGTAATCCTTTCAAAGGCATCGTTGTACACTTCTGCATTCAGGATCACATCGTCGGTTTCGGAGTAAACCGGGGTAAATTCTACAATAAAATTATCTTCGTTTTCGCGCAAGGCAAGGTATTGAATCAGCTGGTTGATAAGCTCGTTAAAGCGGTCGTGGCTTTGGTGCTGGTAATAGTCGAAAAGCCGCCACCGCCAGATTCCTTCACCTAAAATAAAGCCGACTTTACGACCGTTCTTTTTTCCGGTGGCCAGCAGCGGTTTCCCGGTTTCAATGTTTTTTAGTTTTTGATACAGGAGAGGAGTAAATTCAGCATCTAACTCATAATCGGCAAAAGCGACATTTAGCGGAGGAAATTTTGGCAGGGCCTCCACAAAATCTTCCGATAAGCGGAAAGTCGCATAAACCGGGTTGATTACAGGCTGGGCTTCTTCTCCCGAACCTGCGAGCGGTGTTATCTGAGCACCCTGGTCGAAAGTGTTTAGCTGCGGCAGAAAAGTTTCGCTGCCCACAATAAAAAGAACCGGCAGTCTTCCGGCCTGGGCTTTCTCGATCACCTTCGCCATCGATTTTCCTGACGTCGGCAGTTGGTTCAGAATAATCAGGTTATAGTCGTTCAGGTTGGCTGGGTACGGTTCTTCAGTAAATACGCTTACATCGTATGTTTTTTGATCTTCCAGCGTGTTTTTTATGGCTCCGATATCGGGATGCGAACCATCGGAAAGAATCAATATTTTTTGTTTGTTTTCCAGTACGTTGATCACAAAACCGGACGTGTTGTTTTTGGTGTTTCGTTCATTTTCAACGGTTTCAATACGAGCAGTGTAATGTTGCAGGCCTGTTTTTTCGGCATCCAGAATAAATTCGCGGCTTACAAAATAATTGTCGTTGGGTGGTGTGATCATGATACTTTGAAGTTCTTCACCATCTTTTACAATCGATAATTTCAGCGCTTTGCCTTTTACCTTTGAAAAGTGCACATCCACTTCTACCGGGAATTTATTGCCGGAGAAGGCGGTGCGGTTCACACGGATGTTTTGGATCCTTGAGTCCGCCACAATGGTGGTATCTCCAAACCCAACGGAATAAACAGGAAAGTTAATGTCGCTGAGTTGATTTACCGGATTTCTTCCCTGGTTGTAAATTCCATCGCCCACAAGAATCAGCGCGCCTATGTTCTGGTTAAAATGATTGTTGCTGACCGTTGTCAGTACATCATTGTAATCCGATCGTTTGGCCGTAAATGAAAGCTCATCACCAACGCTGGTCTCTTCCCCGAACTGGTAATTCACAACTTCAAAGTCGGCCCCCAGTGCTTCATTCAGCTCTTTTTTTAGCTGTCTTAACTGTGTGGCAAGCGCAGTGGAATCGGGGCCTGATATCATTGATGATGAATTATCCCAGGCAGCGATGATCAGCGGGTTTTGTGTAATTTTTTTCAGGTTGCGCAAAAAGGGCGACAAAAGCAATACGGCCATCAGAAAAAACGAAACAAAGCGAAGTGCCGTTAATATTCTGACCTGCGTTTTGCTGAGTTCGCTGTTTGCCTTGTTTCTGAAATACAGTAAAATTACAATGCCCAGCGCAGCCACCACAACTGCGAGCAAGAGGATAAACCAATATTTTGTTCCGAATGAGATCAAATCGATTGAATTTTGAAAGTCGTAAATATACGTAACTCCTTTTTTAAAATAAGGATTTATGAGTATTATTACATAGTAAACGAAGGTTGCGGTGAACCTGACTGGAGCATTGGAATAAGAGGTAGATTAGCTGTTTTAAGAGGGGAGAAGCAGAGAAACGAAAGGAGTTCAGGGGTGCCGCCTGAAAGAGAGCGGATTCCATTTCAGAAACGGAGTATTTTTGCAGGAATCTTTTGTCAAGCTAAACCGAAAATATTGACCAAACTATATTCTTATGAAAAATACGATACTGCTTCTTTGGGTTTTGGCGCTGACAGCCTGCGGCCCGAAATTCAATCCCGAAATTACAGTTGACGATCTGAAAGAAAATATTTATTACCTGGCTTCCGATTCGTTGCAGGGACGAAAATCAGGCGAGCCGGGCGGCTTGCTGGCTGCTGAATACATCCGGCAGAAGTTTGAAACTGCTGGCTTGCAATTGTTGTACGATAGCGGTTTTCAGCCGTTTAGCCTGGTTGCTGACGCTGAGCTGGGAGAGGGAAACTCACTCTCCGTGGGAAACAAATCATTCGAAGCTAAAACAGATTTTCTACCCTACGCTTTTTCTGCCAATTCTACGGTTGAAGCAACGCTTGTTTTTGCAGGTTACGGAATGGAAGTTGACCGCGATTCGTTGAAATGGAACGATTTTGAGGGAGTGGATGTTGCCGGAAAATGGATGTTGGTGCTTCAGGGCGATCCTGATTTGGAGAATCCCAACAGCCCTTATCTCGAATTCTCAACCGAACGTGCTAAAGCGCTTACTGCTTCCGATAAAAATGCAGCCGGAATCATTCTGGTAGCTGGTCCTGATTTTAATGAGAAAGATGAACTTTCTTCGCTCTTTTTTGATAAAAACAGCAGCCGTTTTGATATGCCCGTTCTGCAGGTTACGCGGAAAGTAGCCGATGAAATGCTTGCCGGAGCCGGTGAAACCATTGAATCGCTCGAAAATAGGATGAAGGAAGAACACCGTGGATTTAACCTGGAAGTTACTACTTCGGTAAAAGCTACGGTGAATGTTCAGCTAAAAGAGAAGGAAACCCGAAATGTGGTGGCGATGCTGCCCGGTCTGGATGAAACATTGAAGGACGAGGCCGTAGTGATCGGCGCTCATTACGATCATTTGGGGATGGGTGGTCCCGGCTCGGATTCGCGCGCCGTGGATACAACAGCTGTTCATAACGGGGCCGATGACAATGCATCGGGTGTAGCGGCAGTTATTCAGCTTGCAGAGAAACTGGCCGTTGAAAAAGCAAATAAGCGAAGCTTGATTTTTGTTGCTTTTGGAGCCGAAGAAATGGGATTGATAGGCTCCAAGGCATTTGTAAACGATCCCCCGGTTGCCACTGAAAAGATGGTAGTCATGTTTAATTTCGACATGGTGGGCCGTTTGGATACCACTACAAATGCACTTAGCATCAGCGGAACAAAAACATCGAAAGAAACGGAGGAGATACTAAACAATCTGAATACGGATTTTGAATTGGCTTTTTCTGAAGAAGGAATTGGCCCGTCGGACCACGCTTCGTTTTATTTACAGAACGTCCCCGTATTTTTCTTTTCAACCGGGGCGCACCCTGATTATCATACCCCAAAAGACGATGCAGAGCTGATCAATTACGAAGGCGAGAAAAAGGTGCTCGATTATGCTGTAAAAGTGATAGCAGAAGTAACCAACCGCGACCGGAAACTTACCTTTCAGGAAGCCGGTAGTAAATTTCAGCGGAGCAGGGGAGGACGTTTCAAAGTTACTTTCGGAATTATGCCGGATTATGCCGGGCTCGAAAAACGCGGAATGCGTATTGATGCTGTTACAAAAGGAAAACCGGCAGACAAGGCGGGTATGCAGCGGGGCGATATTATTACGGCAATTGAAGGCAAAAAAGTAAGCAATATTTACGATTACATGAGCCGCCTGCAAACGCTCGAAGCCGGACAAAGAATTTCAGTTGATATCATTCGCGACAATAAAGAGACGGTACTTATCGTTCAATTGTAGCAAGCGTAATAGTTTTTTTATAACCAGGGATGCCGTTTTGAAATGGAGTACATCCCTGTTTTTTTGAAAGTCAATTTAAAAAATATCCAATTCTCAATTTTGAACGTAAAATATCCAACAAAATCCGGGAAATTGGATATTGGGAATTCTGCATTGGATATTCTGCATTAAAAAATAAAAACAAGCCTTCTATTTGCAGATATTCTTAAAAGTGCTGTCATTCCGAACGTAGTGAGGAATCTGTTCGGATTTAGTAGACACTACTGTGTGTTTTTATATCCATCCCCGTAGTTTGTAATACGTCAGCGCAAACATTTCGCGCGCAACCAGGATCTCGTATTTCAGATGGTTCCACAGCTGGTAACGCATGTTGATGTTTTGACCTACATCGGGCAGTAGCACTTTGTTTCCCCCCAGCTCGTCGTCTTTGAAAGAAAAGTCGGCTTCGGCTGCATTTTCAAAAGCCGGCAAAGCATTTACTTTTTCAAAACCCACTTTCTGAAAACACAGAACTGCTCTTCGCATGTGTTCCGGTGAAGTTACGAGAAGCACCGAGGTTTTGTAAGCAATTAAGCCGGCACAATTCAAAGCCTGTGAGCGGGTGTTGGTGCCTTCAGCTTCAAAAAGAATTTGTTCTGCGGGAATATTTCTTACTTCCAGTTCCGCTTTCATTTTTTGCGGAGTGCTCAGACTGTCGTCCAATTCACCGGGCATGGCAATGATTATCTTGGCATCCGGAAAACTTTTGGCTGCATGGGCAGTGTACCAACTGCGCATCAGGTTCGACTGGCTGGGCATGCCACCACCACCTAGAAGCACGATGTACTGTGGCTTTTGCTCCAGTTCCGATTTACTGGTTCCAAGCCAGTGATAAGCCCAAAATGGTGCAGAAGTGAGCGCGGTAAGCACACAAAGCAGGAAAAATATGCCGGTGAACATCAGGATCGTTCGCAGGAGTCTCAAAAAAAAGATACTTTTGACTTTGGTTTTCATCATAACCATCGAAATTGAGAAGTAAAATTACATTAAAAATAAATACGCTGACTTTTGAATACAACAGTTAAAAACGAGCTGATAGAACTTTTTGAGCATCAGTTCAGTGAGAAAGTTGAACGATTTGAGATGTTGCCGCAATCCGGTTCTTACCGCGAATATGCGCGAATGGGAAATGCAACCCGGACAGTGATTGGGGCTTTCAACAACGACGTGAAAGAGAACACGGCTTTTCTTTCGTTCTCCAATCATTTGTACAACAAAGGGATAAAAGTTCCGAAGGTTTACGCCGTAAGTTCTGACTTAAAGAAATACCTGGTACAGGACCTGGGAGATACAACTCTGTTTGGCTACCTCACTCAAGTCAGGGAAAAAGAAGGTTTCTCTGAAAACATCATCAGCCAGTATAAAAAAGTGCTGAGCGCTTTGCCAAAGATCCAGATCATTGCCGGAAAAGACATCGATTATTCGGTTTGCTATCCGCGCGAAGCTTTCGATAAGCAGTCGATGATGTGGGACCTGAATTATTTCAAGTATTATTTTCTGAAACTGGCCAAGATTTCGTTTGACGAGCAGGCGCTGGAAGATGATTTCCAGCAGTTTAGTAACTATTTGTTGAGTGCCAGTTCCAAATACTTCCTGTACCGCGATTTTCAGTCGCGCAATGTGATGTTGAAAGACGACGATGTTTATTTTATCGATTATCAGGGCGGACGTTTGGGCGCTTTGCAATACGATTTGGCATCGCTGCTTTACGATGGAAAGGCGGACATTCCGGAAAGCGTTCGGCAGCAGCTGTTCGATTTTTACATCAGCGAGCTTAAAAAATACATGAAAGTAGACGAGGAACGATTCACCGCCTACTTCAAAGGTTTTGTCCTGATTCGGATTATGCAGGCAATGGGAGCCTACGGTTTCCGGGGCTTTTACGAGAAAAAGGAACATTTCCTGAAAAGCATTCCGTTTGCGCTCAAAAACCTGGAGTTGTTGTTGAAAGACCTGAAACTTCCGGTAGAATTGCCCGAGTTGGTAAATGTTTTGAAGCAACTGAGCAAATCTGAAGTTCTGAAAGAGATCGGTCAATCAAAATCTGATCTGACGATCCGGATTACAAGTTTCTCTTACAAAAAAGGTATTCCGGAAGATCCTTCGGGGAATGGCGGTGGTTATGTTTTCGACTGCCGGGCCATTCATAACCCCGGAAGATATGAGGAATACAAAAAGCTGAGCGGGAAAGATGTGGCGGTTCAGGAGTTTCTGGAACAAAAATCAGAAATGGGGCTTTTCCTTGAATCTGCTAAAAACCTGGTGGAACAGTCGGTGAAGGTGTACCTTGAGCGAGGGTTTACTGATTTGTCGGTAAGCTTTGGCTGCACGGGCGGACAACACCGGTCGGTTTATTCGGCGGATAAACTGGCAGAGTTTCTTCAGAACAATTATCCGGTGAATGTTGTTGTTGTTCACCGTGAAAGGGATAATTGGCGATGAGCAAAAAAGCATGTAAAAAAAAGGATTTTGAAGATAAAAACGACCCGCGTTTTGAGTGTAAAAAATGCGGAGCCAAAGTAAAAAAAGAAGACAGGGTTTGTAAGCCCAAAAAGATTAGCTGATGACTATTCTTCATTATTGGGGATCAGGTAAGTGGCAAAAATCAAAAATGTAGCAGTTTTGCATTTCATAACTTGGTTATTAAAAGCCGAGTTTTTATTTTCGCAGCAAATTTCAAAATTTAAAATCATCCATGGGAAGAGCATTTGAATACCGCAGGGCAGCGAAAGAAAAACGCTGGGATAAGATGTCGAGGGTTTTTCCGAAACTTTCGAAAAAAATCACAATTGCAGCTAAAGAAGGAGGGGCTGACCCGGATATGAACCCGGCCTTGCGAACAGCCATTTTAAATGCGAAGCACGAGAATATGCCGAAAGCCAACATCGATTCGGCGATTAAACGTGCCTCAGGCAAAGATGCTGCTGATTACATTGAGGTGAGTTACGAAGGAAAAGGCCCGCACGGAGTGCTGGTGTTTGTGGAATGTGCCACCGATAATACAACGCGTACGGTTGCCAACGTAAAAAGCTATTTTAATAAAGCCGGTGGCGGCCAGGTGCCCAACGGTTCGCTGGAATTTATGTTTTCGCGTAAAGCTGTTTTCGAATTCGACCTGCCCGAAGGAATGGAGTTGGAAGAAATGGAACTGGAACTGATCGACGCCGGTTTGGACGAAATCGAGGAAAACGAAGGCAAATATTATGCATCGGGCGATTACACCAGTTTTGGCGATTTGGCTTCGGCTTTTGAGCGGCTTAATATCGAGCCCACTAAAGCTGAACTGAGACGTATTCCAACCACGCCGGTTGAATTTACCGAAGAGCAACTCGAAGAAATTGAAAAAATGCTGGATAAACTGGAAGAGGACGACGATGTTCAGGCAGTTTATACCAACATTGCCTAGTAGTTGATTCCAATATTTCAATGATATTTAGAAAACGCATTCATCTGATTGAGTGCGTTTTTTTGTTTTAATAGTTTAGCCTGTACCCATCCTCCAGACCTTCCCTGCGAGCAACTACTCTTTAAACACAAATGTGAACCAGAAAAAAGTAAGAAACAGATAATAAGGAATAACAAATAAAAAGTGTCGAAAACTGATTAAGTTGAGCCAAATTTTCCTGATTTCTTATTCTTGTTGGTGCTTTTCGGAAAGCATTTGGGTTTTTGTTTTATCACCCGATTTGCTGTATTAACCCCAAAAAACACTTCACTCATCTAATAAATGGCAGCACAGTTTTTCTTTTATCCTATATTCGGGAAAAACTTATCTTATGCTACCTGTCCGGAATTACATCCAACATTTTGCCGAAATATGGGAAAACAGCCCCAGTGATTTTCCCGCCTTTTCAAAAGAATATTCAACCCAGGAAAAACGGAGCCGGGAAGCCAATTACGAGCTTTTCCAGGAGAAGATAAAATCGCTGCAAAACCGAAAGGAGATAAAGGCAATCAAAAGCGATCCGGGCGCTTCTTTCTTTCCCATGTTCAAAGCCTTTCTGGAAACGGTTTTTGATTTCGAGAAAGATCATTTGAAAGTGATTTTGTCGGATGAGTTCAAAAATGTTTCAAAAGACTTTTTTTACAAAGCCCGCGAGTTTGGTCCGGAGTTGAAGCCAAGCGATATTTACCAGGGAATGCGCAATGTGTGGATCATGAACGGGCTGCAGCTGATGATGAAACTGCCGGTAAAGATCACCCCGTCGGTGTTTGCCTATTCGATGATCTATCCGTACAGCGATAACCTGTTGGACGACCCGGCAATAAGCGACCGCGAAAAAGAGGAGTTTTCAGAGCGTTTTAACCGCCGTTTGCACGGAGAGGAGGTTCAGCCGGTCTCTTTTACCGAAAGCCAGTTGTTCAGGCTGGTGGAAATGTTTGAGTCCGAGTTTCCGAGAACTGATTTCCCGCTGGTTTACGAAAGTTTGTATGCCATTCAGCAAGGGCAAACCAACAGCTTAAAAATGTGTACTGAAAGTGGTTTGTCGGACAAGCAGATACTGGAAATTTGCTTTGAAAAAGGCGGTGCTTCGGTTTTAGCGGATGGCTATTTGGTGGCGGGCAGGTTAACTCAGGAGCAGGAACAGGCCTTGTTTGGCTACGGTGTTTACCTGCAGTTGCTCGACGATATTCAGGATGTAAAGGAAGATGCGCAGGCATCTACGAAAACTCTTTTTTCCTGTCTCCCCGAAAACGACCTTGGGATTTTTGTCAACAAAACCGTTCACTTTGGCCGAACTTCGATGGAGGAAATGAAATGTTTCCCGGGTATGGAGAACGATGATTTTATCGACCTGATGAATCACAGCATCGAAACCATGATCATTGAATCTGCTGGCCTCAACAACGGCTCGTTTACACCGGAATACCTGAATGAACTGGAGCGTTATTCTCCCTTGCATTTTGGCTTTGTTCGCGAAAAAAGAGCCCAGTCCAAATCGCAACGCTTCGCCCTGTTTCAAAAATATTTTGAGTCGGCCAGGCCTGCCGCAGTTTAGTGCCTGATGGCTTCAACCTCACTACTTTATCAGTTTTTCGATATAAGGTTCCAGCTTCTCTGGTCTTGTAATGGGAGCAAAGCGTTTGACCGGTTTCCCGTGTTTGTCGATTAAAAACTTGGTAAAATTCCATTTGATTTTACTGCCGAGCAAACCGCTTAGTTGCTTTTTAAGGTATTTAAAAATAGGATGGGCTTGTTCTCCGTTTACCTCAACTTTTGAGAACATCGGAAAAGAAACACCATAGTTAATCTGACAAGCTTCTGATATTGATTTTTCATCTCCCGGTTCCTGATTCCCAAACTGGTTACAGGGAAAGCCGAGAATTACCAGTCCGGCATCGCTGTATTTGCGGTACAAATCTTCCAAACCAGCGTATTGTGGAGTAAAACCACACTTGCTGGCGGTATTGACTACTAAAATGATTTTCCCTTTAAAATCTTCCATCGAAACTTCTTTGCCCTGAATACTTATAGCGCTGAACTGATAAAAGTTGTTTTCCATTGTTGAACTGCGTTATGTTTTTGCAGACTATATTGCACACGATGCAAGTATAACGGATTTATTTTATGTCGTGTTCGATACAACCCGATGTTGATACATCTTGATGAATAATTGATCGTTAAAAATATGCAGGATACCGAATACAAATTCAAAATTGTTCGTATTTTTGCGAACAACGAACGATAGAAGATTATGGAAGTAAAAATCATGTCGGACGAACAACAGAAGCTGGCACGTTATGCCAAGGCGTTGGGACATCCGGTGCGTGTGTATGTTATGCAGTTGCTGGGGCAGCAGTCGTGCTGCTACAGTGGCGATTTGAGCGAAGAGTTGCCCATTGCCAAATCAACCCTTTCGCAACATCTGAAAGAATTGAAAGACGCGGGATTGATACAGGGCGAAATTGAAGCTCCCCGGATTAAATACTGTGTAAACAAAGAGAACTGGAGCGAAGCACAGGAATTATTCAAAACATTTTTTAGAATCTGAATCTTCAAAAAAATTTAGACGGATTGTTCGTGCTTTTACGAATCACAATTAAAAATTAACAATACAAATGACAATGGAAATAAAAGTATTGGGTACCGGTTGTCCTAAATGTAAAAAACTGGAGCAGCTTACCCGCGATGCGGTTTCGGAGCTCGGAATTAAGGCTACCATCGAAAAAGTGGAAGACATTTACAAAATTATGCAGTTTGGGGTAATGCGCACTCCGGGGCTGGTGGTGAACGGAAAAGTGGTGATGTCGGGAAGACTGCCGAAAACAAGCGAAATAAAAGAATTGCTGGAGAATGCGTGATCGTTTAAAAATACTGGTCCGGCCGTTGGTGCTTTTGCTCGTGTGGCTGCTGCTTTACAACAACCTGCACGAAATGGCCGACCTGGTTGTTTACCGGCTGATCGGATTGAAAGAGGGGACACATCTGGCCGAATCCATTTGGTTTTTCATTTTTGAAGTTCCCAAGGTACTGCTCCTCCTTGTTTTAATTGTGTTTTTGGTAGGAGTGATCCGGAGTTGGTTCTCACCCGAGAAAACACGAAAAGCACTCGAAGGAAAATCACTGTTTGCCGGCAATGTAATGGCATCGGGGCTGGGAATTCTGACCCCGTTTTGCTCGTGTTCTGCCATTCCCCTGTTTTTGGGCTTTGTGGAAGCCGGTATTCCGATTGGTGTTACCTTTTCGTTTTTAATAGCGGCGCCTCTGATCAACGAAGTGGCGCTTATCCTTTTGGCAGGCTTGTTTGGCTGGAAAGTGGCCGTGATTTATGTGGTTACCGGTTTGGTAATTGCTACCATTTCGGGCTTTTTGATTGAAAAGCTAAAGCTGCAAAAATACGTGGCCGACTGGGTGTTCCAGGTAAAAGCCAACCAGGCTTCGGTAGAGGAACAGAAACTGACTTTGGCTGACCGGATTCAGACCGGTTTCGACACTGTAAAAGAAATTGTCGGAAAGATCTGGATTTATGTGTTGATTGGAATTGCGGTTGGAGCAGGCGCTCACGGTTACGTTCCGGAAGATTACCTCGCCCGGATAATGGGAGACGGAAGCTGGTACGCGGTTCCGCTGGCAATTGCAATGGGTATTCCGCTTTATTCCAACGCTGCCGGGATTATTCCCATTGTGGCGGTTTTAATGGAAAAGGGAGTTAGCCTGGGCACGGCACTGGCGTTTATGATGTCGGTAATCGGCTTGTCTCTTCCAGAAATAATTATCCTGAAGAAGGTGCTGAAGTGGCAATTTATTGTCATTTTTGTTTCGATTGTAGCCACTGGAATTACGATCGTAGGATTTTTATTTAATTTCTTGCAGCTGTAAAATGGTTAAAAAGAACGGTTTTCTCGTTATCCTGATCCTGTTGGTGGGGGCTCTTTTGATCCTGCTTTTCAACAGAGACAAGCTGTATGACTATATCTCGGGGCAGATGCAGCAGCAGAACTCGGAGCAGGAAAACTTTGTGGCCAAACAATTTGTGGAATCGAACTACAACTACGCTGAAAACGGAAAGGATTTTGAGTTCACGCTGCTTCAGTTTAAATCGTCCGGCTGTGCCATTTGTAAACAGATGGAGCCTGTTTTGGATGAAATAAGGAATTGGAACGGGGCAAAAGTGAACGTTCAGCTTATTCAAATTATGAATCCCGACAGCCAGGAAATGATGAAATATTTTGGTGTTTCGGCGGTTCCGATGCACATTTTACTCAATAAAAACGGAGAGGAATTTTCACGCAACTATGGCTTTATTTCGGTCAATGACCTGAAATCCCGTTTTCAGGAAAATAAAGGAAGTGATACCAATTGACGGGGAAGATTGCAATGCTTGGTTCGCGCAAATGAGCTTATTCGTGTAACGTTTTCAGTAACGAAGAGGGAGCGTTCAGGCGGGCGTTTTTTTCCGGCAGTACATGACGGTCAAGAAAGGAGCAGAGACAACGCACACCACTGCACCCGCAATGCAATTTGCAATTTGTTACCAACCGTATTTTCATTTTTCATTTAATTCTTTAAATATTTTTGTCGCTAATAAATTCAACTCTTTCCACTCGTCAGTTTCTACAAAGTCATTTAATTCAATAAAGTTCTGATTGAGCTTTTCATAATTGTCATGAATCTGCTTATCAAATTGAACTAGTAATGCAAATTCTTGATTTGAGAAAGTTTCTCGAATTTCTTTTGAGTCAACAATAAACAAATCATTCCATTGCTGGAAGAGTTCCTCCGTAACATTGATATCTGCTTGAGATTCTTGATATTTAATTTGTTCAACTTTCGAAGACCATAATTCAAGAATCCCCATGATGCTTTCTCTTGTCATTTTTTCGAAATCGCTTTCTTCAATTAAATTAGCTGAAGGAGTTTTGCTTTCAGGTTTGTTAATTGTATTTCTTAATGGTCTCTTTTTAATTTTCACCCTGTAATAATAAATAGGCGCATAAAACATATTGAAAAAGAATAGTGGAAATATAGATTTTGAATATTTGTCATATTTAAACAAGAACCAAATACAATATCCCCAGAAGAATACGATTATAAAATTCAAAGGCATCGCAATTAAATTAAACATCGCTCTATCATCACTAAAAAATATTTTATCAAAAATTTCAGGTGAGAGAATTGCAAATGCTGGTAGAAATAATATTGAAATTATAAAAATCAGATTAACGATAAATGAGGCAAATATTATTTTATCGAATAATTTCATTTTGTCTTTTTCAATATGGTTGGTAACTAGCGTATAACATCACTAGTCATGTTATTTTCATTATCTCATTTTTTTCGGTGCTTTTGCCCGGTTTATGCCCCGGTAACGCGTGCATATATCGTAAGCTGGTTCCCTGTTCCGAAAAGCGGGGGTCACAACTATGCATGGGCAACTGATTGCACGGCTGGCGGTGTTGTTCCTGTATGGGCTTTATTTGCGGGTGTGTAGTCAAAAGGTTTTGGTTTTTAGCTCAATAAATATAAACATAATACGGATACGTGGTCCTCTTTAGTGCTGTTTTTTAGCCCGCTGTTATGCGGTTGTAACTTGCTCTGTGGGTGTTCTTTCCATTGAGTGCGAAGTTGTTTTCACTACCTTGTTTTATGTTTTCATTGCTTCCGGACACCTTTTCACTCATCGTGAAGATGTATTCGCTGTCTTCGGAGTTTATTTCACTGCATCCGGTGATGTTTTCTTTGCATTTAATGTCGATTTCAGTAAGGATCATCATGTTTTCACAAACCACGGTGTTTTTTTCGCTCATCCCCTGGATGTTTTCACGAATGCTCGTCATGTTTTCGCTGCTCCTGTTCAAGTTTTCACAACCTTTGTTTTACTTTCCGGTAATTGCTACCTGCTTTTCACGCTTGCTGGGTAAAAAATCCCCGCAGCCGGATTTGTTTCCGGCCGTGAGGTTTTTGTTTTCGTGGCATTAATCCACAATTGTTCGGGCCCATTCGTATTCGCTGTAAAATTCGGTGATGCACCGCTGCTGTATTTTACTCGAAGCTTGTAGTTCAGAGTTCAGAGTTCAGGGTTCAGTGTTGCCGTATTGCTGTGATGCTGTATCTTGCTCGAAGCTAGTAGTTCAGAGTTCAATGTTCAGTGTTCAGAGTTGAGCTCTTCGCCCTTCGCTCCATGCTCCATGCCCTTTGCAATTTAACAGTTTTGCAGTTTTACAATTTAGCACAGCTCGCAACTCTACCATTTTGTCCCCATTCAGGGGGACGAGGAATTCCGAAGGCTTTGACGACGGAATGACGGAGGGGGTGCTGCAGTCGCAGTTTACAGTCGCAGTATTCAGTTAAAGGATAGTACGTGGGAAAAACTCGAAGCTCGAAGCTTGCAGCTCACAGCTCGCAGCTCGTTTTGCAATTTAACCGTTTCTCAATTTAGCAATAGCCTGAAGTTCTGTGTTGCTGCGTTGCTGTGTTGCAGTTTTGTACTCGTAGCTCGTGGCTCGTGGCTTGCAGCTTATTCTTGCATTCAATCCTTCCATCCTTCAGTCCTTCAACTGATCACTCCCTCTGCCTTGCAAAGATGCCTATAAGTTCAACCGAAGGGGTAGGTACTGACGTAAATAAAGTTTCATTAAGTTTTGTTAGTAATTGTTCACCACTGTTAATGATTGCTAACATAATAAGTCTCTATTTTTGCCCCCAGTAAGTTGAACCTTGATCCATAAAACAACTCAAAAAAATCTATGAAACAGTTTTACCTCTGTAACGCATTTGTGTTTTTTTTCTTTTTATCAAATGCGCAAAAAGTTACGATCAGTGGTTATGTAACAGACCTCTCAACCGGAGAAGGTCTGATTAATGCCAATGTTTACGACCTTCAAAAAGAAACGGGGAATGTCAGCAATGTTTATGGCTTTTACAGTTTAACGGTGCCTGCCGGGAAAGCGCAGATTCAGTATTCATTTGTGGGATACGAAAAACAAGTGCTGGAACTGGACCTGAAAAAAGACACGGTAATAAACATAAAACTGAAATTGATGGGCGAGCTGGACGAAGTGACGGTGCGGGCCAACAAATCGAACGTGGAACGCAGCCAGATGAGCATGGTGGAATTACCCACCGAAAAACTGGATAAGCTGCCGTTGATGTTGGGCGAACCCGATGTGCTGAAAGTGATTCAGTTATTGCCGGGGGTGCAGTCGGGAGCCGAAGGAACGAGCGGCATTTACGTGAGGGGAGGAGGACCCGATCAGAACCTCTTTTTGTTGGACGGTGTGCCGGTTTACAATGCAAGTCATTTGTTTGGTTTCTTTTCGGTTTTCAACCCGGCAGCCGTTAAAACGGTTACGTTGTACAAAGGTGGTTTCCCGGCACGTTTCGGGGGGCGGCTTTCTTCGGTGGTCGACATCCGTATGAAAGAAGGAAACGACCAGGAGTTTAAAGGTGAATTTTCCATCGGACTGATTTCTTCGCGCTTTTCCATCGAAGGACCGATCAAGAAAGACAAAACATCGTTTATTTTCTCCGGAAGAAGAACGTATGCCGATGTGTTGGCTCAACCTTTTATTGTTATGGCCAATAACAGAGATAATGATGTAAAGACAAGCGCCGGATATTATTTCTATGATTTGAATGCAAAAATCAACCATAAGTTTTCAGACAAAAGCAGGTTGTTTCTTTCTACCTATGCGGGGCGCGACAAAGCATACGGGCGCGACAAAGAGCATTACAATCGTGATTATGGAGTGCGTTACACCGATAGCAATAACATGGGGATCGAATGGGGAAATATTACCTCGGCGCTTCGGTGGAACTATGTGTACAACCCCAAGTTGTTTAGCAATGTTACGCTTACCTACAGCGATTACAAGTTTGATGTAAGTGAAGAATACAAACGAACCAATAACAAAGACAATACTTACGACGAAGATTATTTTCGCTACTATTCGGGCATAAACGATTTAACGGCCAAAGTCGATTTCGATTATTACCCGGGAGGCGGGCACTCCATTAAATTTGGGGCCTCCAATATCTGGCATAAATTTAAACCCGGGGTGAATCACGAACGCACAGTGGGAGATTATTCGGAAACTCCTTCTGAAAAAAATGATACGATTTATGGGAACAAGAATGTTTCTGCAGTAGAATTCAGCGCCTTTGTTGAAGATAATTACGACATTACTTCCAGGTTACGGGCCAATCTAGGGGTACATTTTTCGTTGTTTAATGTTCAAAATACAACCTATACCTCGCTGGAGCCGCGTTTGTCGTTGAGGTATCTTCTCTCGGATAACCTTTCGTTAAAAGCGTCCTATACAAAAATGAGTCAGTACATTCATTTACTGAGCTCTTCCACCATTAGTTTGCCAACCGATTTGTGGCTTCCGGTAACCAAAGATGTGAAGCCGCAAAAATCGCATCAGATAGCTTTGGGGGCTGCCTTAAAAACAGGCAAGGGTTATGACCTGACAATTGAGGGATTCTATAAAACAATGGATAACCTGATTGAATACAAAGAAGGCGCTTCGTTCACCGGCGTTAGCAAAGACTGGGAATCGAAAATTGAAATGGGGAAGGGATGGTCGTATGGGGCCGAAGTAATGCTTGAAAAGAAAACCGGCAAAACTACGGGCTGGCTTGGCTACACACTTTCGTGGGCCGACCGCAAATTTGATAACCTGAATTTTGGAAAGAAATTCCCGGCAAAATACGATCGCCGGCACGACGTTAGTTTAGTATTGACCCACGAATTTTCGAAGAAATTCGACATCGGAATGGTGTGGGTTTACGGTACCGGGAATGCAGCAACAATTGGTAAGCAACGTTACGAAGCAATGCTGCCGGCACGGGGCGGGTATGGGTACAGTGATTACGATATTGTTTATTACGGTGAACGGAATAGTTACCGGATGCCTTCTTACCACCGGATGGATTTGAGCATGAATTTTCATAAACAAAAGAAACACGGTATTCGAACCTGGTCGGTTTCTCTGTACAATGCCTACAGCCGGCAAAACCCATTCTACCTGTATTGGGGCAGCGAAAGCGTAGGGGCCTACGACCAGAACGGGAAATATTACCAAACTTCCAAACCCGCCTTAAAACAGGTGAGCCTTTTTCCCGTGATTCCTTCCATTAGTTACACGTATAAATTCTAAACCCATGCAAAAACATATTTTACTATTTACAGTACTTTGTGCAGCGTTGCTTTCTGCCTGCGAAAAAACCATTGATTTTAAGGGTGATGGTACTGCTCCAATGATTGTTGTTAACGGGCTGGTAGTTCCCGGAAAACCTGTAGAGGTAAGCGTAACCAAAAGCCAGAGCTTTTTAGCGGATGCCTATCTTTTTGAAGTTTTAACCGATGCCAAAGTTGATTTGTATGTTGACGGAGAGTTTGCCGAAACACTGGACCTTGTGGAAGTTGAAAGCTCTGAAATTATCAGTCATTATTATCCTGATTATAGTGAATGGGCCTTTCGGGGGCAAACTATTGCCGAAAACGGGAAAACGTACCGTTTGGAGGTTGCCCGTGAAGGATTGCAATCCGTTAGTTGCGAAACTACTGTACCGGATGAAGTAGAGTTGCTAGCGGTTGATACAGCGACAGAATTAATCCCCGTAAATCATGGAACGCAGGAATTATGGGCGATAAAAATCAAATTTAACGATAACGCAGAGAACGAGAATTTTTACCGGGTACAGGTTGATCAGATTACCGGTGTGAACAAAAACCATTATCTGGGAGAAAAGGAAAATTCGGATACCATAATATTGGGAGAACAACTTGCATTGTATCTCGATTTGGTTGATCCGGTTTTTGGCAGTACTGATGAAGCGAATGAAATAGTTACCGGAACGCCCGACAATGAATATGCACTTTTTGACGATACGCAAATTGGCGGAAGAGAATATACCGTAAAAGTGGGGTTACCTCATAATTATAATCCTTATCGTCCATATCCTTTAGATGAAGACAACGGTAACTTTCTTGAACGAAAAATCGTTTTCTACGCCTTAAGCCCCGAATATTATGAATACCTAAAATCGGCTACCAATCATTTTTATTACGCTGATGATTATTTTTCTGAACCGGTGCCTGTTTACTCGAATGTTCGTGGAGGAATGGGGGTATTTGCAGCACTAGACTCGGTAAGTTGTTCCTTTATATCCGGAACTTACCCAATGGAAGGAAAGGTTTATGTAAAAGACTACAGGTACGGCGGTTATGGTTACGGATATTAAGGACTCGTGATAAATTGACTACTTCCCAAAAACATAGATGAGTGATAGCTGTTGCTGGTTGTCGAAGGTATCCCAGTCGGCCACATGCATGGAAATATTGAAGGTGCCGCGAACGTTTTTGTAATTGATAAAATACCAGATCAGGTCGGTACGCCAGTAGTTTTCTGCCCGGTAATAGCTGTCGCCCATCGCAAATTTATGACCTCCGCCCGCATTCAAAACCGATTTTACGCCAAAATTCCGGTAGCGTCCCTTAGCTTCGGCAAAAAAGCTGGTACTTGTGTCGTAGCCATCGGTAACACCGCGCTCGCGGTAGGTCGAATTTAATACACCGGCTTTAATATAGCCTGTAACGGTGGCTGTTTCTGCTGTTCGCAGTCCTGCCTGAACCGCAAAGCCCAGGTAGTCTTTAATGTGCAGGGGCGGGGTGTTGTGCAGGGTGTGCGCATTGTGAAACATCAGCATGTAATTCTGTAAAAACAGGTTTTTATGAAAGATTTCGCCCGAAAAGCCCGCCATAAATTGCTCGCGTTGGGTTTCGGTTTGACGACCCACCCAATCTACAAAGCCGTTTTGGTGCCCCCAATCCCACTTTACGTTTCCAAACAGGCCTTCCACGTTGGGGCGGTAATACAAAAGCGTGTCGCTCAACATGGCCAGCGGAAAGTCAATTTTATCACGGCGGGGAAAAGCTCCAAACACAAATTCTGTCCGGTCGTCGAGGTATTGGTAGTACAGGGTAAGTTTGGGTTTTTGCGCATCTATTTCGCTCCCAAATTCAAACAAGTGGCTTAACCCGCCGCGCAAACGGTGATTGTCCATCGAAACACCCAGTTCGAAGGCCCCCCTCGTTCCGATAATGGTTTGCGGGTTGGCATAAGGCTGCGTGAATTCGCGGTTGTCGCCAATTCCTTCAAAAAGAACCTGGTATTCAAAATCCTGGGCTTTTACAATTACGGCAAAAAGGAGCAAAATCAATGTTAGTGTCTTCTTCATACGATTGGTATTTCGTCTCAAAAATAGCAAATAGTTCAGAGGGATGTGGCCGGATATCGTTTTTACCTATGTTTTTTGATAAGCAAAATCACTACTGTCGGGTTAAATCAGTGAGACTCTGATTTCAGGAGTGATAGTGAACTGAAATTATGAAGTCGAACTGATCTCGTTATTCCTGAATGTTCCGCCCCGAAGGGGCTTATTTTTTCTCATCCAGAGAATTTTCTATAGATATTATCGCAACGCTGTTGCTCAAAAAAAAAAGCTGCGGAGCAGCATAATATTTATAGGCAGAGGGATATGAAAAACCGATAAGCTGCAGCGCAGCGAAATAAATTTAATTGTCGGATAGTTAGTTTTTCACCAGCAGCAATGAACCAGAATATTGAGCAGATAGTGCTATTTCGGACGAGCGCAAGTGGCTGCAACTTGCCGCAATTAATCATCTGCAATTTATCCGTTTTTCAATCTGACCATTTGGCTCTTAGTCACACAAAATATAATTGTCCCTTCGCGGGTTGATCACCATTACCGGTAATTTGCCGGCCTGTTTTATGATCTTTTTTTCAGGAAGGCCGATCAAATAGTCAAGCGGTGTAATGCTCGAACTCCCAAGCATTACAAACAGGTTACAGTCGGATACAAGGGCCATTTCGAGCGCTTCAAATACATTGCGTAAACTGGATCTGCCGCCTTTGTAAATTTTATGCACAATGCCAAATTCGCGGTAAAGTTTGGTGCTCAGCTTTACATTCCGGGCTACATTTGTTTTGCCTTCTTTTGACGAATCGTTGGCGGCAACCGCAACAATCTGGGCCTGGTTAAAACGTCCGAAATACGAACACCAAAGCGAGTTGTCGCTGTTTTCTTTGCGCAGGTCAAGGGTTTGAACAATCCTGTTATAATCTTCAATCGTAGATTCAGGGTGAATAAACAACCACGGGATGGAGCTTTCGGTCACCGAACCCGAATGTTTCCGGAACTTTTCCGAATTGGCTACAATGATAATGCCTTCGTGGTTTTCAGCCAGCACATCGGGTAGTCGGGATGTATTTTCAGAAAGGAGCAGCGTTGAAACTTTCATACCCGGGAGTTCCTGTTTTACCACCCGCGCATAATCACTTATTTTTTCGCGGTGTGCAGCCTGGTGGTTGCTTCTTTTCGGAGCGTTAAATGTGAGGCACAACTCCTTCTTAAAAATATAGGCAATTTTAAGGCTGTGCCGGATCAGTGCCTGATCGTTGGCATTTAACTCCAGCAAAGCGATAATTTTCTGTTCCTTGTGTTCCGGCATGCGGTTTTTGTTTCAAATGTAAAAATTTCGTGGTGCAGAAGCGGTAGATGTTGAAAAAAATCAGGAACCATTCAAGGGCTTTTACCTACTTTTATCGAATAAATCTGTAACTCGAATTCCTTTGAGCGAAGGGAAACGGTCAAAATTAAAACATTGAAAATGATTCATGAGAAACTGTTGAGACCCCGAAGTATTGTTGTGGTGGGAGCTTCAAACAATGTAACCAAACCGGGCGGTAAGGTCATAAAAAACCTGCTTGATCATCAATACAAAGGCGACCTGTTTGCCGTTAATCCCAAAGAAAACAGTATTCAGGGGATTCCTTCGTTTACAGATGTATCCGACTTGCCGGATATCGACCTGGCTATTTTGGCCATTCCTGCGCGGTTCTGCCTCGATGCCGTTACTGAACTTGCCGAAGAACACGATACCAAAGCCTTCATCATTATTTCTGCCGGTTTTGGTGAACAGGACGCCAAAGGCAAAGAGCTGGAAAAGCAGATTGTGGAGGTGGTGAATAAAAACGGGGCGTGTTTGATTGGCCCTAACTGTATTGGGGTGATGACGCCTTATCATGCGAGTGTATTTACCACGCCGGTTCCTCCGCTAACGCCCGAGGGCTGCGATTTTATTTCGGGTTCGGGAGCCACGGCGGTTTTTATTATCGAATCCGGTATTCCGAAAGGCCTTCGTTTTGCCAATATTTTCTCGGTGGGAAACAGTGCCCAAACCGGTGTGGAAGATGTGCTGGCTTATCTCGATGAAAATTACGAGGAAGGCGTAAGTTCGAAAGTGAAATTATTGTATGTCGAAAATATCAATGATCCCGATAAATTGTTGTTTCACGCCTCGTCGCTGATCAACAAAGGCTGCAAAATAGCGGCCATAAAAGCCGGTAGTTCCGATGCCGGAAGCCGGGCTGCTTCGTCGCACACGGGTGCACTGACCAGCTCCGATGCCGCTGTGGACGCGCTTTTCCGAAAAGCCGGGATTGTAAGGTGTTATGGCCGCGAGGAACTAACCACCGTGGCCAGTGTTTTTATGTGCAAACCGCTGACCGGCAGAAAACTGGCGATTGTTACACATGCCGGCGGACCGGGCGTAATGCTGACTGATGCGCTGGAGGACGGAGGTTTGAAAATTCCGGCCATTGAAGATTCGCCCACCAAAGACGCTTTGTTGCAGAAGCTTTTCCCGGGCTCTTCGGTCGAGAACCCCATCGACTTTCTGGCAACCGGAACCGCCGAACAGCTGGGCGAAATCATCGACGCCTGCGAAAATGACTTTGATGTGGACGGGATGGCCGTTATTTTTGGTAGCCCGGGTTTGTTTCCGATAGGTGATGTGTACGATTTGCTGTCTGAAAAAATGAAGGTTTGCCAAAAGCCGATCTATCCGATTTTGCCTTCCATCATTAATGTGAAAGAAGACGTGGCGCATTTTATTGCACGCGGTAACGTGAATTTTCCCGATGAAGTTTTGCTGGGGCGGGCACTCACCAAAGTGATGCACACTTCTCCTCCGGCTTTAGTTTCTGCTACAAATCCTTATGTTGATCCGGCCAAAGTCAGGGAAATAATTGCGCAAACACACAACGGCTACCAGGCGCCCGAAGTGATTCATAATTTGTTCGACCTGGCCGGAATTCCGCGCGTGAAAGAACTGGTGGCCACCAACGAAACCGAAGCAGTGCTGGCGGCCATGAATATTGGTTTCCCGGTGGTAATGAAAGTGGTTGGACCGGTGCATAAAACCGAAGTTGGAGGAGTGGTTTTAAACATCCGGAATGTGGGCGATGTGCGAAAAGAGTTTCATCATCTGGCCGGAATAGAGGGCGCAGAAGGAGTGTTGATTGCACAAATGGCATCGGGAATGGAACTTTTCCTGGGGGCTACTTACGAAGATACATTCGGGCACGTGATTCTTTGCGGTATGGGCGGAATTTATGTGGAAGTAATGAAAGATGTTGCTTCGGGGCTGGCGCCCTTAACACTTTCCGAAGCGCATTCGATGATCCGGAGTCTGAAGTCGTACAAATTGCTGAAAGGCTATCGGAAACAGCCGGGAATTGACATCGACCGTTATGCCGAAATTATTGTCCGCTTGTCGTGGTTGCTTCGGTATGCCACCGAAATCAAGGAAATCGACATCAATCCCTTACTCGGAAATGCCAGTGAGATTCTGGCGGTGGATGCACGTATTCGTGTTGAGAAATAAGAAGAAAAGCTATTTCAATAGAACTGTCAAAGTTCTCGCAAAGCAACAAAGTAGCACAAAGACCGCAAATTTAGACTTTGCGGTCTTTGTGTGAATTTCTTATTGATGAATTCCGGATTTTTACACCAGCTCAATTCCTACGGGGCAATGGTCCGAGCCCATAACCTGGTCGAGGATGAAGGCGTCTTTTACTTCGGGAAGGAAACTTTCGCTTACCAAAAAGTAATCGATTCTCCAGCCGATGTTCTTGCCACGTGCTCCGGCGCGGTAACTCCACCACGAATATTTATCGGTAACATCGGGGTAAAAATGCCGGAAAGTATCGGTCAGTCCGCCTTGTGTAAAACGGTCCATTCCGTCGATTTCTTCCTGCATGTAGCCGGCCGATTTGTTGTAGTTTTGTTTTGGGCGGGCCAGGTCAACAGCTTTGTGCGCCACGTTAAAATCGCCGCAAACAACTACCGGCTTTGTTTTCTCCAGGTTCTTCAGGTAATCAAAAAACGCTTTGTCCCAATCCTGCCGGTAATCCAGTCGTTTTAATTCGCTGCCCGAGTTGGGAACATAAACAGTTACCATATAGAATTTTTCGTATTCCAGGCAAAGAATTCTGCCTTCCTGGTCGTGATCGTCGATTCCCATATCGCGGGTTACGGCAATTGGTTCTGTTTTGCTCAAAATGGCTGTTCCTGAATAGCCTTTCTTTTCGGCCGAATTGGAATAAATGTGGTAATCGTTGATTCCGGCCAGGGTTTCAGCTACCTGGTCGTCTTGTGCTTTGGTTTCCTGAAGACACAATATGTCAGGATTCATAAGCCGGAGATCGTTGAAAAAGTTTTTCTGAGCTACGGCTCTGATGCCGTTTACATTCCAGGAGATAATCTTCATAGTGCTATTTCTAAAACAATGTTATTACAACAGAAAACATGAACGGATGTTGACTGCCGGTCGGTAAAAACAAATGTAAATAAATAAAAAAAGTTTTGAGGGTTTTACTGAATTTGTTCCTTCATTAAACCTTCTTTGTAACGGTAGGCAGCACTTTCGTAATAGGCTATTGTTAAATCAACCAGTTTTGTATCCTGATTCTTTAATTTGCTCATCTCCTTTTTATCGGCTAACCACGAATACTGATTCGCGTTCTTTTTGTCGGTAAGTTCGGTAAAAACAGCGCCCTTTAATAAGCCAACGGTGCGGTAGTTTCCAATCAGCGATCTTTCCTCTTCAGGGGTCATTTTCGCAATGTCTTTCCCGTAAAGCGATGTGCTGTAATCCCAGTTCAGATAGCCAAAGAGAGTGGGCATTACATCGATTTGCGAGCACAGCTTGTCCACTTTTTGAGGTGCCACATGGGGCAGGTTGTAGATCAGCGCCGGAATGTGGTGTTTATCCACCGTAATTTCCCATTTCCCTGCACTACTGGCGCAATGGTCGGCCACCAGCACAAAAACAGTGTTGTCAAACCACGGTTTGCTTTGGGCTTGTTTTATGAATTCTCCCAATGCGTAATCGGTATAAGTAACGGCTGCTTCGCGGGTTCCGTTGGGCAAATCAATTTTTCCTTCCGGAAATGAATAGGGACGATGGTTCGAAGTGGTCATCAGGAACGAGAAAGTCCGTTTCCCTTTCTCATAATTTTCATCGGCTACTTTCATCAATTTGTTGTACATATCGCCATCGCAAACTCCCCAGGCATTTTCAAAACTCACTTCGTCGTCCGCAATATTGTTACGGGTGGTTTCAATTTTATCTGACAGTAGATTTCCGCGGTTACGGTCGTAAATATTAAATCCCTGGCCTCCAAAAAAGCTGTTCATATTGTCGAAGTAGCCATCGCCGCCATAAAAAAAGTTGAGCTCGTAGTCTTTCTGCCTTAAAATACTAGCAATAGAACTCAGGTGCTGGTTGTTAAGCCTGCGCACAATGCTGTGACCGGGAGTGGGCGGTACACTCAGGACCAGGGCTTCCATTCCTCTGACAGTGCGTGTTCCGGTAGCGTACATTTCGGTAAACAAAACACTTTGCTGACTGATTTGGTCAATGTTGGGCGTAAGTTGCTTTTTATTTCCAAAAATCCCCAGGAAATCAGCACTCAAACTTTCCACACATACCAGTATTATGTTTGGTTCTTGTTCCTGACCACTTGAAAGTGTATTGCGTTCCAGACTGTAGGTATTGGCAGGCTCATCAAATGTCTGGTTGTCTTGTCGCAGTTCACTTTTAATGGTTTCAAATGATTCGTTTACCGGCCGTGTTTTGTAAAAACGATCGTAATCCAGTTCGTTGGACCGATAGGCTGCAAATAGCGAATAAACCCCGTTTTTCGACAATTCGTTGACATAGGTGTTGTCGCTAAACTCTGCCTGTTTGTTGGTGATAAATCCGGTGAAAAAAAGCGGAATAACCAGGAACAGGCTAAAGTAAGCCAGTCTTGCTTTAAACGCAGTTTGCCCCGAAAAGGCTGCCTTGATGGCTCCCAGTTTGTGAAACAAAAAGAACAGGGAAGCCGACAATAACACCAATCCGCTTATCAGCAAGGGAAGGGGATAAGACTGATTAATATTTTCCACCACTTCATAGGTATAAATGAGGTAGTCAACAGCGATAAAATTGTAACGAGTATTGAATTCTTCCCAAAAAGGAAATTCGCCCAGAAAGCCAAACAATGAAAGAAAAATGGTGAGGGATAAAATAAAATAAGTCAGCACTTTATCCGGTGTCGAGCCGACTAATTTCTGGGGAACAAACAGAACATACAAAATGTAAGGAAAAATAAAAAAGGAGGCGGTTCCCAGGTCAAAGAACAACCCGAAAGCATATATTTTCAGCAGGTTAACAAGCGAAAAGTCGATGTTGTGCACCGATAAAATGTAAAAGATACTTCGGGTGATAAATGAAATACTCAAATAAATGGCAATAAATGCAAAGCCAAGTGCATATCGGTTGTTTATCAGTGTTTTAATTTTATTTTCCCCCATCTTCGTTGTTTTAATTTTGTGTTTGTATTAGTTGGATCGTGTCCGAAATTTTTACATTCAGAATCGTGCCTGTCTTAACCAGCGGCTCTCCGTCGGTGTGGAAAAGAGAATACCGGGTGTCAACCTTGATCGTGTCGGTTTTGTAATACCGAATGTATTTGGAGTTTTTGCCTTTCCTTGAAAGCAATTTAAGGGCTATGAACGGTATCAATGCCTTGTGAAATTTCCGGATGAGCACAACATCGATCAACCCGTCGTGCGGATCGGCATTGGGAGCTATTACTGTGTTGTTGCCAAATTGCCTTGTGTTGGCAAAACAGATCATAAAATAGCTGCCTTCTTCGGTAGTATTATTAATGGTTAAAGAAGCATCTATTCCCTGATAGTTCCTAAACCCTTTGATGGTTTCAACGACATAGGTTAGCAGGCCTCGTTTTGAATTCTCTTCAAATTGTTTGGCAATAAAACTGTCGAAGCCAATACCGGCCACATTGCAGCAATAATTGTCGTTCACTTTTAGCACATCAATTTCGTGCGTATTGCCTTTTTTTATCCGGTCGATCGTGAAAGCAACATCCTTTCGGTAGCCCAGTTCGCGTGCAAACCCGTTTCCCGAACCATTGGGTAATACGGCAAATACAAGCTTCGATTTTACCGCGTAGTTAAGTACACTGTTTATGGTACCGTCTCCTCCGCAAATTACCAGTACCTTGTATTTTGGGTCGATGGTTTCCAGAAAGGTTTTCGTTTCTTCCTTGCTTCCGGTTATAAAATGGTCTATCGCATCATCGCACTGCTGAATGGCTTTGATAATTCTGAGATAATCCCCATTCCCGGATGACGGATTGATAAGAAATATAATTTGGTCAGAATTGAATGACATTTCCCTTGTCCCGAAAAATTTGCGCAAAGATGACAAAACTTTTTTTACAAAAACGATTCATCCCTTTTGAATTTGAATCAGATCATTAACGACTGATGCGGTAAATAGTTCAAATAAAAACCCGGACCAATGCCCGGGCTTTCTTTTTACAGTTTTCACTGTAGTCGTATTTCTCAAGTACGTAGTCTAAAACGAAAATCCGAGTTCCAGTTCCAGCTGATTCATCTCCACTTCAATGGTTTGCCCCTGAGCCATGGGATTGTCTCCTTTTACACTGCTGTTCATGGCATAGTTAACAGCGAAATGAATTTTGTTTCCTTTGCTGCCAACCGCTTTGGAAAGACCAAGGGCAAGCTGATTTTCAATTACTCCCGGGGCCAGAATGTTAAACAACACTTCCGATTCAGGAACAGGGTTCTTACCAAAAGAAGCTCCACACCTGAATTCCCATGTGTCCAGTCCGGCATAGTTCAGCCCCACTTTATAAACCATAATGTTTTCCCATCCAAAACCGGCACCTGCATCGCCACCCAAAGGACCTTGCATCAGGTTGGGAAGCATGGGGTTGCCAATCGATTTTACTTCGTTGTAATGAATGGCTTTCGCATCGGCTATCAAGGTCAGATCCGAGACAAATTCCCATGAAATACCGGCTGTCCAGCTCGACGGAATGTCGAAATCGCCTTGTTCGGCAAACAAACCGGCGTAGTCTTTAAATTCGCTCATGTACTCTTTCGACTGGTAAGTAAGACCGATGGCAAAGTTTTCGGTTAAATGTCCGAGGTAGCCAATTTTGAATCCATAACCAAATCCGTTGTCTTTACCGTTTCCTGACAGTGCGCTTGCATCCGATGAAAATCCGGCAAACGAAGCCAGGCCTTTTGCTTCAAAATACTGGTACGAAATAACTCCGGTTACACCAATGCTGTGTTTTTCTCCCAACTTATGAGAATAGGTAATGTTTCCAAATAACTGAGCCAGGTTAACACCTGTAGATTTGGATGACGGATCGCCAAAAGTCATTGTGGGATAATCGGTATTCATTCCACCGTTGCCAAACAATGCCGCTGAAATACTTGATTTCTCATTTAACATCCAGTTGGCACCTGCCGAAGGAAGTAAAAACAATTTACTGTCGCTTTTAATCGTTCCCGGAGCCAGGGGAAACATGGCATCTGCCGCAGGGCTTCCTCCAATTGTATATTGTCTGTTGGGGTTAAAAAAATCGATTCCAACCTGGTATTGTTGCCCCAGGAAAACGGTTGCAGCCGGGTTGCCGTTAATCAAAGATCCCTGGTAAAAGGCAACACCTGCTCCCGCAAAACCTTTGTTGATGGTTCCGTACCCGGTTGAAAAATAACCGTCGGTTGCAGAAGAATATAGTGCCACAAGCTGAAATACGAGAAGAAGGCTGAATAGCCTGTAAGTTGCTTTTTTCATAGTTAATTTATTATGGTTTTTCGGCTTGCTAAAGTAGAAAAAGAAGTCAAAAAGTTTTTTAATCAATCGGTTAAATTTATTGATATATGTCAATAGCTAGATAATATCACTAAAGAAGATTCCGTTAAATCTTTAATTACGGGCATTTGCTTTTATCTATAATCGTTCTGAATTGTGTAATTTTAGTGTTTAAAGAACAAAGCTTATCCTGTAACGGGTTTTTGAAGCAGATAAAAGTGTTCTTTTCCTTTAAGCCAGGAAGTAGCAGATAGACAGAAAAACATGAATTTCAACAGAGTGAATAATCAGAAGAACATGTTCCCCGTTCGCCAACGGAAATTGTAAGTAGCCTGGTTAAAAGGAGACAATAAACAGTTAGGATAAATGTAAAATTAGAAATATGGAAAATTCTCAGTTTTTAAATAAATCACGGAAGCAGATTCTTCGCGACAGGCGCGACATGATTCAGTTCATCAATCTGCAACTGGCTTCGCTCGGACAGCCGGTGTTTAACGACGACTCAGACTCGGATAAAAAATATGCCAACGCCAAGTTCCTGGGACTTACCGAAGGATTGATCAACAGCTTTCGTCAAAAATCGAGATTGCTGAGCGGGCATCTTTCTCCGGTTGATACCCGGATTCAGAATTTTATTGATGATTACCTGAAAGAGGTGGATTTCAATAAAAACAACCGTTTACCCAACGATACGCTGGTGCTGAACCAAAAGGGAATGGCGCGCGAGTTAAGTTTGCCGCCTGATGGCGAGGAATTCAAAAGCAGCCTTTTGAGCTCGTACCGTTTGAAACAGGGGATTCTGAACAACCCGGCGCACGACAAACGTACTACCAAAGGTACTTTTCACATTGTAAGAGGTGGCCTGCCTGTTCCGCTCGATAAGAAAGAAGTTCCAAAAATTACGTTCGCGCATTTGTTGCACGCAGCTTTGAACCCTTCGGACGAATTGAAGGTGCTGCCTTTTACTTCGAGCCAGGAAAAACAGGCGAAAGTAATGGTGTCGCTGTTGCTGCGCCCGGTGGTTTGTCCCGAAGTAAAAGGGGTGATCAGCCGGAAAAGCATGGAGATTCGTTTTTTTGCCCCGGGTAGCCTGGTGAGTAACCTCGACTTTGTGGAAACGATTTTTGGCAATGCCGGCGACCACAACCTGGCAGTAAACGATGCAGCTTTGGATGTGGAGCACTGGACCGGAACCACCGGTTGTATTATTCTGGCTCCGCAGCTTATCACACTGAAGAAGAAAGATGTGGGACTGCCGCATTACGACGATGCTTCGGCGCGCCAACGCCGGGAAGGCATGTGCTGGAAAGAGGAGAACGAACTTTACAACGACGGGGGAGCGTTTAAAATTACCTGCCGCGACGACCGCGGGGTGGTGATTACGCTGATTGCCGATAACTATTACGGATATTCCAAGAAGGAGATCAAAACACAGATCAGCTACTCGGCCAACCTTTTCGGCTTGGTGGAAGAAGAACATGCAGGTGGCGCCATTGCTTTCCCGCGTGGAAACATGAGCGACAGCGTGTTTGGAACTAATTTCACCAAAAAATTCGATCAGCCTTATTCGTTTGATGAGGTAAAAAAACTGCTGGCTGAGAGAATCGACCTGCAAAAGGGCAACTACGCCATTGATAAAAAATACCCCGATATTGTTTACATTCCGGAGAATGCGGATATAGAAGTGGAAAAAAGTTCGGTGAGTTGGAGCTACAAAAACCAGGATTACAGTTTAAAACTTTCTCCGGGAAAAGTATATGTGCATCCAACCGGGCATAAATTCCAGCTGGTAAAACACCCAACCCAGGCCCTGTGGCGCATTATCGACACAGCCCCTGAAGGAGTGTTCTGCCACAAGCCCAGCACGGTTTCGGGTGGCGGAAAATCCGAGATTTCCAAATCGATGCAAAATGCGATTAAATTTGGATCTTTCTACATCGATAACCTGGAGGAAGCTGAAGACAAAGTGGATGAAATCATCAACTATAACTATTCCAACCGCTGGGAAAATATTCGTCCGGATGCCGCACCTTCCAGATCTTTCCTCAGCAAGGAGCGGACCCTGGGATCGGCAGTGAAACTGCTTACCCCGTCGGATCAGTATAGCGACGAGTACAATCGTTTTCTGACTGAAATACCCGAACACGTGCGTACTTTAGCCTTCTTTGTAAAAAGGCATTACCGCGGAAACGAAGAACGGGATATTAAATGGCGCGAGTTGTTTAACGTAGAAATTGTGAACGGGCGCCCGGGCAATGTGTTGCGTTACAAACACAACCCCATTACCGCCAGTTACGTTCGCATTGGTTTTAATCCCGAAGGAAGATGGTACTTGCATAAACTGCGTTCCGACTTTGTTCCGTCGATGAAAATTCAGACCGAAGACGATATTTCGGCTACGATTACCGTTCCGGCCGGGCGGTTGAGTAACCTGAACAAGGAATATTCGAACCACAGTGTGAAACTGGTAGCCAACTGCGAAAGTTACCTGTTCCAGCGCCCGGATGAGGCGGTTATTCGGGGGTACGACAAAGAAGCCGAGCGGGAAATTGTGGACAACAATACTTTCCTGACCAACTACGAGCCGCTTACCCGTCAGAATGCACAGGAACTGATCGATAACGCCATCAGCTTTGAAAAATATACCGATCCGGTGAAGGAGTTTATTACATCGGTGGCCAACAGCGATAGCAGCCACTATTTTGTTACACCTTCTCATACGCGCATTGTGGATGGTGTACCCACCAACAACCCGCGTTACCTGCAACGGAATATTTTCAAGGAAGAAACACAGGATTCGTACCTGGCCGATATCGGCGTTCGTTTGTTCCGCAAGATTCAGCCGCAGGACCCGGTACATTGGCCGGTGAACGCTGTTTTGCCGGGGAGAAGAAACAATCCTGCTGATAAAGTTTCGGGTATCCGCCCGCTTGCCGTGTACAACCCGATTCACTATCAGGAGTTGCCCGAGTTGTTTATGGATTTTATCGCCAGCATTACCGGAAAGTCGCCTTCAACAACCGGCGCAGGTTTGGAAGGAGCCCTTACCAAGGGGCCGTTTAATATGCTGGTACCCACTACCGATTTGAACAACGCTTTGCTTTCCTATATTCTGACCGAATACAATGGTTTTAGCTCGGCTGCCGGTTACATTGGCACCGAAAACCGCTTCGACCACGACATCAGTATCCTGATCCCGGAGATTTGGGCACGTTTGGTACCCGAAGACCGCGATCCGAAGAAACTGATTGAGAATGGCTGTCTGGAAAAACTCGAAGATTTTGAGTACAACGGGAAAAAAGTGCTGGCCAGTCGTTTGGGCTACCGTATTACGCCAAATTTTGCTTTCCGCTGTATGAACCGTTTGTTCGACGAGCCGCTGGCAGTATTCAACGAGCGCATGCTGAAACCCGAATTACAGGGAATGGATGAATATGTAGACGGTATTAACAACATTACTGAAGCCATGCAGCGTGCAGCGCTTCCGTATTTCGAAGACGGAAGTGTGGACGCGGCTATTCCGCCGTTAAAAGTACTGTTGCATGTAATGGCCTACGGTAATTACGAAGGAAAGGATATGAACGATCCGGAACTGCGGAAGTTATTTGAGCGCGAAGAAGTGCTGAAAGCTGACTGGTACAAGGAGCGTTTGGCGCTAAAACAGCAAAAGGACGTGGCTTTCCACCGGTCGCAGATCGAATACCTGAAAGAATTTATTGCAGACGAGCAAAATGCACAGCTCGTAGACGAATTGAATGTTGCGGCACGCTTGAAGTATGCCGAGCAGATGCTGGCGCATGCCGAATCGGAACAATACCTTGCCGAGCTGGTGGGGACGATCGGTGCCGATCCGCTGTTTAGGAAATAGCAAGATTTTATTTAACGAATACAGAAAGGTTCCATTTGTCGGATGACAGATGGAACTTTTTCTTTTTAGGGGATGTGGTCTGTCCCTGATTTTTATGCGCTTAGCGGAAGGATGCCGCTAAGCGCTTATTTCTGCAGGTAATCAACCTCCTCCAATTCATTCTCCATTGATAACCTGCACGTGGTCAGGTAAACAAAACAGGGCAAAATCGGGTTATGTATTCCATTAAAACGTAACAGAAAAACCTTTTTATTATGAATGTAAGACGTATCTCCATCATTACGGGTGCCAGCTACCTGATCATATTTTTTGCCGCTATTTTTGCCAATTTCTTTGTGCTCGAATCGCTCAAACAAAACCCGCTGGAAACCATCGCGGAGCAAAACATGATGGTGCGCTGGGGGATCATGGCCTTTTTAATAACTGCTGTATTTGATGTGGTAGTGGCCTGGGGGCTTTTCGAATTGTACAGCAAACATCAGCTTACCCGCCTAAGCACTTATTTCAGGATACTCCACGCAGTACTTATGGGAGGCGCTGTTTTTTCGCTGGTACTTACGCTGAGTTCGGACTCTGCACCCGAGATCGCAAGCCATGTGGATACTTTCAACATCATCTGGCTGATCGGATTGTTTTTCTTTGGCGTTCATCTGATCCTGCTGTCTGCCATCATTCCGAAACCCAAATGGATCGCCTTTTTCCTGCTGGTATCCGGAATCATGTACATGGTGGATACCACCGCCCATTTTGTATTGCCCGAGTATGACCGTTTGGCCGGAATTTTCTTGGCTCTGGTAGCCGTTCCCAGTATTTTGGGTGAAATGGCGTTCACGGTTTGGTTGCTGGTAAAAGGGGGGAAGGAATGAAGTCGTGGTTGTGTTATGCAATAGGCATACCGGGTATAGGTTGTGGTTGGGTTTGCGCAGATTTAACAAGTCGAATCTTCAGTTTAGGTCGGATACTCAGACTCTCGTTTTATTGCACTCCACTAACTAAACCGTAATATCTGGTGATTTTTAAAAAACACATAAGAGCCCAGGCCTTATTGCAACAGAAATTCATCAACGTCAATAGTTCAGAACCCGAGCTAGAAAGAGGAAGCGCCTTGGCTACTTTTCCAGAGACATTGCATATATTCTTACAATGTTTCACGCTGTTCTTTGAAACAAAGAGAGATGCAATCTGTTGTAAGACTTGAATGTTAAACGAAGAACTTTAGTTTAATCCAATAAACAGATAGAAACACCCGGCCGGTGACTTTGCATTTCGTGTAAACGAGGTGGCTTTGAATCGGATAACAGAATTTCAGTGTGATTAAAATAACAGATGGTCCAATGAAGAAATCGACAGTAGAAGAAATCAAACAGCGTTTCGATAACGATGTGGAAAGGTTCTCAAACCTTGATACAGGACAGGTCTCGACCATAGATGCAAAAATTTCGTTGGAGCTTATTACAGAAGCTTCGAAGCGAATAGTGCCTAATGCCGAAAATTTATTGGACGTTGGTTGCGGCGGAGGAAACTATACCTTGATGATGCTCGAAAAAATGGCAAGGCTAAACTGTACCTTGGTTGATTTGAGTAAAACGATGCTCGACAAGGCATATGAAAGGGTGTTGCAGCAAACGGATAACGAAGTTACAATTCTGCAAGGCGATATACGGGATGTTGAGCTGCCCGAAAATCATTTTGATATTATTTTGGCCGGAGCCGTTTTACACCATTTGCGGGATGATAAAGACTGGGAAACAACTTTTGCAAAACTGTTTAAGGTACTCAAACCAGGTGGTTGCTTAATGATTTCGGACCTGATTGCTCAGGACACCGAAGTTCTGAATAACTATACATGGGAAAAATACGGCGATTATTTAGAGTCGGCGGGTGGAAAAGACTACCGGGAAAAGGTTTTGGACTATGTTGAGAAAGAAGACTCTCCGAGGTCAATGAACTATCAATTAGATCTTATGAAGCAAGTTGGATTCAGAAAGGTTGAAATTTTGCATAAAAACTTGTGCTTTGGTGCATTTGGCGGAATCAAGTAATGGTGTTACTTGACTCCTCAGACTGTGAATGGAAAGCCAATCGGTTGTTCGGTAAAATTTGCAATAACTAATTCGAGAGCATACAATGAAGCAAATACTTTTCCTTTTATTCCTATTATTTTCCGCGTGTTCCGTTCAAACAAAAGAAACGCAGCCCGGTAAAGAAGAAACCGTGGAAACAAAGTGTGATAAAATTAAGGTACTCAATATGGGTATTTTTCACTTTGGCTATACATCTGATGCACACAAAACCGAGTTTGATGAAGAGAGCAAAGAAGCCCAAAAAGAGGTGCGCGAAATTTCGGAGATGATCGCTAAATTCCGTCCAACCATCATTTGTGTGGAGAAACTTCCGGAGAAAAATGATGAACTGAATGCAGCTTACCGGGCGTTCCTGGAAAATCCTTCAGAGTTAAGCACCAAGGATGGAGAAATAAGCATGATTGCGTTTGACGTGGCGCGATTGAGCAAGGTTGAAAAACTTTATGGGATCGATCATCACATGGGCTACAATTACAGCCTTGGCGATTTTATCGAAAACAGCCCCGATTATACCAACTCGATTGACCCTGAAACGTATTTGCAGCTCACCAACGATCCGTTTAAGGATTATCCTGAAATGGCGGAACGCGAAAAAAATTACGACAAACTTTCGTTGCTGGAGAAATTAAAACTGATAAATGAGCCTTTGTACCTGGATTATTCAATCAATACCAACGCTGACAAATTGCTGTACGTAGGAATAGATGATGGATTTGAAGGAGCGGATAATGCCGCTTTGTTTTACCAACGAAACATGCGGATTTATTCGAACCTGAACCGGATACCCATGACAAAGGAAGACCGGGTGTTTATCCTGATGGGAGCTGCTCATACCGCTTTTCTGCGGGAGTTTATAAAAAGGAGTCCCAAGTTCGAGATGGCTAATACCCTGGACTATCTGAAATAGCAGCGGCAATTATACTGGCTGCAATCTTCGCCTCAGCCTTCGCCTCCGCCTTGTTCTTGTTTCCCGCTTTTTCTAATACCCCGCCGCCTGTCCGTCTTTTCGCGATTCGGAAGCGCCGTAATACACCTGGTTTTTGCTGTCCCATAGAATGGCCTGGTAGCCGCCGTAAGGGCCAAAGTCGAAACCAATTTTATGGCCCATCTGCATCAGTGTTCGAATGGTTTCGTAAGGAATGCCGCTTTCGAGTGTTAGCTGCCCGCCGTCGGTCATCTGTTCTCCTCCCGTCGGATCGCTCGAGCCCGTGTGCTGGATGCGTGGTGCGTCGCCGGCTTCCTGTATGTTCATCCCAAAATCGATGATGTTGCAAATGATCTGTACATGGCCCTGCGGTTGCATGTCGCCGCCCATTACTCCAAAACTCAGGAAAGGCTCGCCGTCTTTTGTGACAAAAGCCGGAATAATGGTGTGAAACGGCCGTTTGTGTGGTTCGTAAACATTCATATGCCCTTCTTCGAGCGAAAACAACTCACCGCGGTCCTGTAATATAAAACCGAGTTTACCGGGTGTCATACCCGAGCCCATTCCGCGGAAGTTACTTTGGATGAGCGAAACCATGTTTCCTTCTTCGTCGGCAGTGGTCAGGTAAATGGTATTTCCATGTTCCATGCCCCACGCGGGATAGCTGCGTGCAGCCCGCTTCGGATTGATCATGGAAGCCTGTTTCTTTCCGTATGCATCCGAGATCAGCTCTTCTACGGGCAGGTCGTTGAAATCGGGATCGGAGTAATATTGGGCACGGTCTTCAAATGCCAGTTTTTTGGCTTCTACAAAATAGTGGATGTACTCAGGCGAACCAAAGC
Source organism: Maribellus luteus (assembly GCF_003576475.1). Taxonomy (GTDB): domain Bacteria; phylum Bacteroidota; class Bacteroidia; order Bacteroidales; family Prolixibacteraceae; genus Draconibacterium; species Draconibacterium luteum. The sequence goes on from NZ_QWGR01000012.1 coordinate 83,975, forward strand.
CCATCGAAGGCACATCGAAGTTTTTCAGGATGTTGAGCATTTCCAGTGCGGCAGTTCCCTGTCCGTTGGGCGGGAGTTCCCACACATCGTAACCGCGGTAATTCACCGAAATCGGTTCCACCCATTCCGAACGGTGGTCTTCAAAATCTCTCATGCTGAGAAAACCACCCTGTTCACGAATATAACTTACAATCTTTTGCGCGATTTCACCTTTATAGAACTCATCGCGGCCTTTTTCTGCAAGCAACTTCAGCGTATTGGCGAGGTACGGATTTTTAAAAATTTCACCTTTCTCTGGCGCTTTGCCATCGGGCATGAAAATTTCTTCAAACCCGGGATATTTTTTCAGGCTCTGCGCATTCCGGCCCCAGTAATAGGCAATCAACTCACTTAATGGAAATCCGTTTTCAGCATATGAAATGGCTGGATTCAGTACTTCTTTCATAGGTAGTTTGCCAAATTTGTTGTGGAGCTCGAACCAGCCGTCCACACAGCCGGGCACCGAAACCGGCAATGGCCCCAACGCCGGTATTTTCGTGTAGCCGTTTTCCTTGAAATAGTCAAGCGTCAGGTCGTAGGGCGAGCGGCCACTGGCATTTAATCCGTAAAGTTTTTTTGTCTTGGCATCCCACACAATCGCAAAAAGATCGCCACCCATTCCGTTGCCAGTGGGTTCTACTAGTCCGAGAACTGCGTTGGCTGCAATGGCTGCATCAATGGCATTTCCGCCAGCTTTTAGTATGTCGAGCGCTGCCTGTGTCGCCAGTGGCTGACTGGTACAGGCCATTCCATGTTGGGCAATTACTTCGCTGCGGGTAGCGAATGTTTTGCCGGTGATCCGGTCTTGTGAATAGGAAATATGAGAAAGGATAAGGCCCGTAAGAATCAGTAAATATTTTTTCATAGGATAGAATTTTATAATTCACGTGGATCAATAAAAGTAGAAAAAATCTGGCAGCCATTTCTTGTTAATTCGACCGAAACTTTGAACTTTGAGCATTGAACACTTAACTATCGTATGGAACGTTTTCTCTCGCAATGTGCGCAATACATATACAAAAAGCATTCTGAAGAATTAAAGGAGGTTTGTGTGGTTTTTCCGAACCGCCGGTCGGGTGTGTTTTTTACTGCCTATCTTCAGAAGTGTATCGAAACTCCGGTAATTGCACCAAAAGTAATTACGGTGAACGAGTGGATGGGTACGTACTCTGAATGGCACACCGGCGACAAGTTGCAATTGATTTCGCTCTTGTATGATGTGTTTTGCAAACACACGAAAACCACCGAAACCTTTGATGAATTCTATTTCTGGGGCGAAATTCTGCTGTCGGATTTTAACGACATCGACCGCTACCTGGTAAACGCCAAAGATCTGTTTACCAACATTTCGGACCTGAAAGAAATTGAATCGATTTTTGACTATCTCACGCCCGAGCAGAAAAAGGCGCTGGAGCATTTTTGGGGAAGTATGGCCGTGGCAGATAAAAAAGGTTTTAAGGAAAAATACATTTCTATATGGGATAAGTTGTACCCGGTGTATGCCGGTTTTAAACAGGAATTGCAGAAACAGCAGCTGGCTTTTCCCGGAATGATCGACCGGAGAGTGGTGGAGCGTTTAAAAGAGGAAACACTTGAATTCCCGTTCCAAAAATATTACATCGTTGGATTGAATGCCCTGAACAAATGTGAGATCGAGTTTTTTTCATATTTGCAAAAACAAGGAAGGGCTGCTTTTTTGTGGGATTACGACGATGCTTATTTAAAGGATGAAAACAACGAAGCCGGATTTTTTATGCGCGAAAACCTACGACGATTTCCGGCGCCCGAAGATTTTGAGCTAAATCCGGAGTTGTTCAATCATCGCAAAAATATGAAACTGGTAGCTGTTTCTTCGGTATACGGACAGTCGCAGCAAATTCCAAATTTTCTGAAAGAAACTACCAACGATTACCGTCCGGTTTTTGACAACACTGCTGTGGTGCTGGCCGATGAATCGCTGTTGTTTTCGGCCCTCGGAGCTATTCCTGACGAAATAGGGAAGGTAAACATTACCATGGGCTACCCGGTGCGGAATTCGGTAGTGTATGGTTTTCTGATGCTCCTGGTTGCCCTGTTAAAGAACAAACGAAAAGGGGAGAAGGGATTTTCGGCTTATCATCGTTATGTCACCGATATTCTGAACCACCAGTTGTTGTGCGAGACTGAGCCTGCCAAAGCAAAGGCTTTTGTTGCCGATCTGAAGCTCAGGAACCGGATTACACTGGAGCTGGCGGGTATTGATTTTTCACCTTTGCACAAAGAGATATTTTCCCTGCCCAATAAGACCAGCGAATACAGCCCTTATTTTTTGGGGGTATTGGGAATGTTTTATCAGCAATTTAAAAAGGCTGAAAATGCAGATTCAATGCTGCTCGAGTTGATTTATTCGATCTATCAGGCCATTGAAAAGCTGGGTGCAGTGGTGAAAAGTACCCTCGAAAATCAACAGCGCGAAATCAGCGAAGCAGTTTACTTTCGGCTTTTCTCGCAGTATCTGGGGCAGGTTTCGGTTTCGTTTGAAGGAGAGCCGCTGAGTGGGCTTCAGGTAATGGGAATTCTGGAAACCCGCTGTCTTGATTTTGAAAACCTGATTATACTTGGGTTGAACGAAAACAAATGGCCGAGAAAATTTACGGCTCCTTCGTTTATCCCTTTCAATATTCGCCTTGGTTTTGGCTTGCCCGGCATCGACGAACAGGATGCGATGTATGCCTATTATTTCTACCGGCTGGTGCAACGCGCGAAGAATGTAACGGCCACCTATAGCGTGGTAAAAGAAGGGATTAATACGGGAGAACTCAGTCGTTACGGATATCAGCTCCAATACGATACGGTACATAAACCCGAAATGCTAAACCTCGATTTTGCTTTTGCCAACGATCCGGTGGAAGGCATTCAGATGGAAAGCTCGTCCGAAATTGCGCAACGTTTGTTGGATAAGAATACAGAGGATCATCCGCTTTCGCCAAGTGCGATCAACACCTATTTGAATTGCCGGTTAAAGTTCTATTTCCGCTATGTAGCTGGCCTGCCCGAGCCTGATGAGGTGAAGGAAGAAATTGACGGGGTGGTTTTTGGGAACATTTTTCATGATACCATGGAGGCTTTGTATGCGCCGTTTGTCGGAAAGGTGATAGATAAACCGGATCTGGACCGGATTCTGGCTGACAAGGTAAATCTTAACAATGAAATTACGCGCCAAATCGCTATTCACTACCTGAAATTAAAAGAGCCACTGAAGGGACCGGTGAAACTGGAAGGCGCCACTTTGCTGATTTTCGAAAATATAAAGACCTATTTGCGGCAGTTAATAAAGCGCGACAAGGAAATTGCTCCGTTTACGATTATCAGCCTTGAAACCAAATATAAGCGAACTCTTCAGGTGCAGGGAAGGCCGGTTTGGGTAGGTGGAACCATCGACCGGGTAGACCAGCTCAAGGGTAAATACCGGGTGATCGATTACAAAACCGGGAAAGTGGAAAACCTGGTTTTAAACGATGTGAACGAGCTTTTTGAACGCGATGCAAAAGAACCTAAAAAAACAATTCTTCAGGCTTTGGTTTACGTGTGGGGGCTGGAAGGAAATGGAGCTGATAAGGAAGTCTATCCGGCCATATACGGTTTGCATAAGATTTTCGAAGAGAACTTTTCTCCTGATATTACCTTGAAAAAGGACAAAGCGGTAGTTACTTTTGATGAATTGAGAGAGGAGTTTGAAGAGCAGTTGCAGGATCTTGTTACAGAAATTTATTCGGAAAAGAACGTATTTTACCAAACAGAGCACGCCGATAAATGCAAATATTGTCCGTATAACGGTATCTGCCGGCGGCATTAACCCTTAGCATATAGCATTAAGAAGCATAAATGATTGAAATTAGATTGAAAACAGATGGATGAGGATTGATACAATCCCTTCAATCTCTTCAATCTGAATCAAGATAAAATACCTTGCATCAAAAAGGTAAAAGTGAATTAAAAGGTTCTAGGTCAGGTTGGCGAGGTATTCCAATACCGGGAGCGTTCGAATATAGGCTTCTTCATTGCTTTCCTCTTCGTCGAGCTCGAGTGTGATGGTTGGAATGTTTCTTTCCACGCCGCAATAGGTTCCAAAAGAGCCGGGAGTAGGGTAGCCAATATCACCTAAAACCGGATAGCCACAGAGTTCCGAAATCTTTTCGGCAATTTCCCGAGCCGGACCATCGTAGTTTACCACTTTAAAAGGAGCATGGATGGTCATAATCACATCAGGTTTGATGCGTTCAAGGATTTGAACCATGTAGCGCGTTTCCTCTTCGCTGGCCGCGCTTTCTCCAGAGAAATATTCGTTTTGCTCGGTTTTTTCCCAGTTTTTAGTCGGGTAATTCCGGTTTAGGTCCACTTTGTTGATGTTCTGGCGGGTATTGAGGCTCTTTCCCGAATGATTCAAACAAGGAATAAAATAAAGCGCATTCTTAATTTCACTAAAATCGCCTTCTTCTAAATAGCGGTTGATAATGTATTCTCCCTGTTGTTCGTCGCCGTGGAAAACACCGATAATCAGAATTTTCTTTGATGGAAGGCTTTCCGTTGATCGTTCAATACATTCGATTTCCGGATAGGTATTTGCGTCCATGTTTGCGTGCTGTTTATTCACCTAAATATTTTTTGTACAGATCGGGTCGCAGTTTTTTGGTTCGCTCCACTGCCTGCTCGTGTTTCCAGTCATCCACCAGCTGATCGTTTCCGCTTAGCAGAATTTCGGGCACTTTCATTCCCTTGTATTCGGCCGGGCGGGTATAAATGGGAGGACTCAGCAAATAATCTTGGAAAGAATCGGTGAGGGCAGAGGTTTCGTCCGAAAGTACGCCGGGAATCAGGCGAACAACGCTGTCGGTGATAATTGCCGCTGCCAGTTCGCCGCCGGTCAGCACATAGTCACCTACCGAAATTTCTTTGGTAACATAGGTATCCCGGATACGCTGGTCAATTCCTTTGTAGTGCCCGCAAAGGATGATAATGTTTTCGTAAAGCGAGAGAGAATTGGCTTCGCGCTGGTCAAACAGCTTCCCGTCGGGAGTGGTAAAAATGATCTCGTCGTATTCGCGTTGTGCCTTCAGTGTTTCAATTGCCTTTTCTATGGGTTGAATGGCCATTACCATTCCGGCACCTTTCCCAAACGAATAATCATCTACCCGGCGGTGTTTATCCTCGGAGTAATCCCGCAGGTTGTGCAGGTGTATTTCAGCCAGTCCTTTTTCCTGAGCCCTTTTGATGATGGAATGGCTGAAGGGGCTTTCCAGAATTTCAGGCAAAACGGTTATAATGTCGATACGCATTTTTCAAATTTTGCCCAAAGGTAAAAATAAATTCAGCGTCTCAATCGCTTAATAGATACATCCAGAAAACTAGATAATATGTCAATGAGTCATTTGTTTTTACTTAAAGATGACTATGTGTCATTTGTTTTTTGATGATTTTGTCGGATTTGACTTGAAAATTGGCTTTGGAATAAGAGTTGATTTAAATAGGGCAGATTCGGTTATCGAACGGAAAACAAAAAAATAATTTAAAGAATAGGAGAGTAAGTCATGAATTTAGTAAGATTTCAAAACCCACGTTACAGCACAAACAGAGTATTGGTTGACGAGTTGTTCAATAATTTTTTCAAAAACGATTACCACGAAAACTATGTGAAAAATTGTGCTTCACCAGCTACCAACGTTTTTGAAACGGAAAAAGAATTCAAAATTGAAATTCAGTTACCGGGCTTCTCAAAAGAAGATTTGCAACTGAACTATCAGAATAACCTCTTATCCATTAAAGTGGAGAAGAAGGAAGAACAAGAAACAAAGGAAGAGTATAAATACGCACACCGCGAATTCGGAGTTTACAATTTCGAGAAACAGTACCGTGTGCCCAAATCGGTTGATGCTGAAAAGATTGCGGCACGTTTCGAGAACGGAATTTTAGTAATTGGACTTCCAAAAAAGGAAGAAGCGCTGGAAAAAGCTCCGATCGAAATTAAGATTTCATAATTGGTTTATTTGGGATAGGTTGATTTAAGTAGGCCCGTTCATCATCGATGAACGGGTTTTTTGTTTTAAACCCGTAAACAATTACTTGGAATACTTAGCTGCATACTTATTTCATACTTCATACTTAAGTGTTATATTTACGCTTAAGTTGGCTGGCAACCGACATGGATGAATAAAACTGAACTGTTATGAATGCTCACTACCTGCTGATTTCTGTTATCTTAGGAAGCAAAACGGAAGCGTTTTTCAGAGCGGTTGCGGAATGCAACGGACAGGAAATAAAAAGGAGTTGATATGCTTGAAAAGTTAAAAGAAGAAGTGTTTCAGGCAAATCTAGATCTGGTGAAGTACGGATTGGTGATTTTTACCTGGGGAAATGCAAGCGGAATCAGCCGTGAAAATGGCTTGGTCGTGATCAAACCGAGTGGCATTTCGTACGAAAAAATGAGACCCAAAGATATGGTCGTCCTTAATTTGTATGGCAAGGTGATAGAGGGAAAATTCAAAGCTTCGAGCGATGCTCCGACGCACCTGGTACTTTATCGTCAGTTTGGGAATATTGGCGGGGTAGTGCACACGCATTCCGAATGGGCTACCAGCTGGGCACAGGCCGGGAAAGACATTCCGGCGATTGGAACAACGCATGCCGATTATTTTGACGGGGAAATTCCCTGCACTCGCAAAATGAGAAAAGAAGAAATTGAAAAAGAATATGAACTGGAAACCGGGAAAGTGATTGTTGAACGTTTCAAAGGGCTTAATCCCGATTCCATTCCGGGAGTGTTGGTGAATAATCACGGGCCTTTCTCCTGGGGGGCCGATGTGCACAACGCAGTTCATAATGCGGTAGTAATGGAAGAGGTCGCGAAAATGGCTTTCCGTAGTTTTGTTCTTAACCCGGAAACTACCATGGATCAGGTATTGCTCGATAAACATTTTCTTCGCAAGCACGGAAAAGATGCTTATTACGGACAATGACTGAGACTTCAATTAAAACACAAAAAATCAATAATAAAATCAAATTAAAACTCAATGGCAAAATACACTATTGGATTGGATTATGGCTCAGACTCGGTGCGATCGCTGATCGTAAATGTTGAAACGGGAGAAGAAGTGGCAAGTGTTGTTTTTAATTATCCGCGCTGGCAAAAGCAGGAATACTGCAATGCGCATGATAACCGCTTCCGTCAGCATCCGAAAGATTACCTGGAAGGATTGGAATATACAATTGTGGAAGCCCTGAAACAGGCGCCTCAGGGAGTTGCCGAAAACATTGTGGGCATTTCGGTTGACACAACCGGATCTACCCCGGTGGCAGTGGATGAAAAAGGAACGCCACTTTCCCTGACTCCGGGTTTTGAGGAAAATCCAAATGCCATGTTTGTGCTTTGGAAAGACCACACAGCGGTAAAAGAAGCCGATGAAATCAATAAACTGGCAAAAGAATGGGAAGTAGACTTTACCAAATATGAAGGTGGAATCTATTCGTCGGAATGGTTTTGGGCGAAACTGTTGCACGTAATCCGCGAAGATGCCGGAGTTTACCGCGCAGCGTATTCCTGGGTGGAGCATTGCGATTGGATCCCGGCGCTGTTAACCGGCAATACCCATCCCAAAACATTGAAACGGAGTCGTTGTGCTGCAGGGCACAAAGCCATGTGGCACGAGGCTTTTGGCGGACTTCCATCGGAAGAGTTTTTGGTGGCGCTCGACCCGATGCTGGCCGGTTTAAGAGACCGCCTGTACAAGGATACATTTACTTGCGATGTTTCAGCGGGCACACTTACCAAAGAATGGGCTGAAAAGCTTGGGTTGTCAACCGATGTTGTAGTCGGTGTTGGCGCTTTTGATGCACACCTGGGTGCTGTTGGTGCTGAGATTGAACCTTATTACGTCTCGAAAGTGATGGGAACTTCCACCTGTGATATGTTGATTACACCCATGGATGAAGTCGGTAGCAAGGTGGTGGCCGGAATTTGTGGTCAGGTGGATGGTTCGATCGTTCCCGGAATGCTGGGACTGGAAGCCGGACAATCGGCGTTTGGGGATATTTATGCCTGGTTTAAGCGTGTGTTGGAGTGGCCGCTGAAGAATATTCTGGCTGAAACTTCGCTGGTGGATGAAGCCACCAAACAAAAGCTGCTGGATGAGACTTCGGATAAGATCATCGCCAAGTTAAGCGAAGAAGCGGCAAAAGTTCCTATTTCGGAAAGTGGTATTGTGGCGCTCGACTGGATGAACGGCCGTCGTACACCGGATGCCAACCAGGCATTGAAAGGAGCGATCGCCGGGTTGAATCTCGGTTCGGATGCACCCCGCATTTTCAGGGCACTTGTGGAGGCGACTGCTTTTGGTTCAAAAGCAATCAACGATCGCTTTATTTCGGAAGGAGTTCGCATTGATGGTGTGATTGCTTTGGGGGGCGTTGCTAAAAAATCGCCGCTGGTGATGCAAATTGTAGCCGATGTACTAAACATGCCAATTAAGGTGGCTCGTTCGGAACAGGCTTGTGCATTGGGATCGGCTATGGCTGCCGCAGTTGTTGCCGGTGTTTACCCCAGTATGGCTGAAGCTCAGCAAAAAATGGGAGGTGGAATTGAAACAGAATATCACCCTATTCCGGAAAATGTAGAGAAGTACAAGGTGTTGTACGAAAAGTACAGGAAATTCGGAAAGTTTATCGAGTTCGATTTTACAGCATAAAAAGAAGGGGCTGTCCAGAAAGTAAATGTCACGCAAAGCGCGCCAAGATTTACTCAAAAGTACGCAAAAGGAGAAGCCGATTATGAGGATTCTGCGACCTTTGCGCTTCTTTTGTGCCTTTGCGTGAAATTGATTTTACCAACTTTTTGGACAAGCCCTTCTTTGTTCATTCAAAATTCAGCTATTAACGACAGCCATTTGGTGGCTGAAGAATTCCAGACTTCTTTGTAGGTTGCCGTATTAAATTGCGGCCAGTAGGGAGTGTCCTCATTGAATTTCGATTGCATACCCACCGGAATGGCTCCTACTGTTTCACCCGGCAAAGCGGTATAAAGCTGCGGGTAGTTACTGCCTTCGCCCCAGATAAGCGATTGCCCAAAGGGATTTTTGCCAACAATCCAGAACAACTGTTGTTCGGCGATGTCCATTAATTCCGGGTCGTTCAGAAATCGGCCACACAAGGCAGCTGCTTTGCCGGTAGATAAGTGAACCGCAGCATTTCCTTTAAACGAAAACCATACAGGAAAAGCTCGCAGATAATGTTGTTCGTCCAGTTTTACCCCGTTTTCGAGTTGCTCTTTGTAATCTTTTGCCGCTCCTTTCGAAATTCCAACCTGTACCTTGTAAAAATTAAGCGAATCTTTTACTTCGTCAATGTGGTACACGCCGCTTGGGAGCATTCCGTACGGGGCAACATATTGCATGATGGTTTTCAGGTAATTGGCGTAAAGCTCAATCGACTGTTTCCATTTTTGATAATCGGGATGATCGGGCTGCGTTTCACAAAGGGTTGTGAGCGCCTGCATGTAAACATGATCGCGTGATTGATGGGTGTAATGCACAATCGATTTTTTGTTGAGGTCGCGGTAAAAGAATCCACACAGTTTGTCCTTGTCATTAATCGGAATGACCCGCTGGCAATCAAGAGTGTATTGAATGGAATTAGCGGCTTCGTTGGCATAGTGCTTATCACCGGTTAAGCGATAAAGCTGGCTGGCGGTGTAGGAAATATTGGCTATGTACTGGCTGTTGGAAGCCATTGCTGCATGATCTCCGCCACCACCTCCGCTGAGTTCGTCAAACCCCAGTTCGTCGAAACGTTTTTTGGCAAACGCGTAATCTTCAATGGCAACTTTCCGGAGATGTTGTTTTAACATCGGGTCGTCGTTAATAGCCATTGCAGCAGCTGCCTCTATTCCCGAAAAAAGGAAGTTCTCGAAGGCACGGTTGTGCACGCGTACCCTTCGGCGTTTGGTGGAATCGTCTTTGGTATTAATAAAACCGTCGGTCCATAAATTGGTTCCCCAGGTTTGTGCTCGGTAACCATCACCCAACCGTGTTTTGAGGATAAAATCTATTCCCCATTCGGCTTCTTCCATCAGGCGCAGGTATAGATCGGTATTGTTTTTTTCTTTCGCAGTTTGAGCCATTTCAATGAGTGCCAATGCTAATTCTCCCGACTGTAAAACCTGTTGCGACATATCAGCCGCATCGTGCCAGCCGCCGTTTAAGGCAAAGAGTTGCCCATTGTGTGTGCCGTTCAGGTCGGTGTGGCAAACACCGTGTTTCCCCGGAACGGGGTAGCCGCAGCGTTCACAAAACACAAAATTCAGCACCCGCCACGCCGAATCTTCCCAAACGTTCGGATCGATGTAAAATGGCTGACTCTCAGAATTTCCTATCCGGATAAAATAGCGGCCGGTGTGTTTGAAGTCGCTAAAATCAAGGGTTTCAAAGTCTCCGGTTTTCGTTTTTTCTTTTTGAATGTCACCTTTATAAACAACGCCTGATGTTTGGTAGTCGACAAGCTGAAAACGTCCGTTGTTGCTGTGGACAGTTGAAATGGCGGTTTTTCGGCTGTCGGGACGGTAGCCGGTGGTGGAAAAGATGATTCTGTTGGGAGCGGGTTGCCAGCCACTTACCACTTCCGGGTTTTCAACCGTTTCAAGCGCAACGGCATCAATGTCAAATTTCAGTGAATCGCCCATGGTGCGTTCTTTCCCAAATACCTCGATCGCAAACGAAAGCTTGGTTACTTTATCCCGGGGAAGTTCGGTCATTTCAACAAAACACTCGTTCCACTGGCCGTTAATCAGGTTTATTTCATGGTAGCCTTCACGACCGTATTTATCGGGCACTTTTACCATGCCGTCGTTTTCAACATAAAGATTCAGGTAGATACTTCGCGCACCTTCGCATTCGGGGTAAACATACACCTTAATCCGGTTGTATTTTCCCCAGTTAACGCCTCCCACATCAAAGCTGGCCAGCGAAGTCCCAAAGCCAAGTCCCCAGCCTAAAAACTGCGGATAAGTGGTGGGTGCAGCCAGGTGCATGCTGTGGGTACCGTTAATACACCGTTCGTCTGTAATCGTCATATTGCCAATTCCTTTGTGCGACCAGCCAATAAGGTTCTCCATATCGCAAAGCATATCGGATTGAAGCACTTTTTTGGTCAGGCCAAACGATTCGTACGATTTACTGTAGTCCAAAGGCAGTGGACGATGTACATAGCCTGTGCTAATTATATCCTCCCTGAGTTGTTGGTCAACCTGAGCGAGAACAAAAGAGGAAGGAAACAGGATCAGAAACACAACGGCGGTGGTAATAAGCTTATTCATGGTTTAGCTGATTTATTTATGATGAAACTAAATTTACGAATAAGCTGAAGTTTTGTATATGTTTAAGATCATCATTTTGAGAAAATTAAGCAGTGGGGCAATGATAACACCCCGGAAAATATTATCCCGGATGAGAGAATCCCGGCAAGATTTTGGTGGTTTGAATTACTAGAAGATGACCTTTGTTGCAGGCTGAAATGATTCTGTTTTCAGTTTTGGCGCTAATTTGGAGAGGATAAATGCTGCCCGGCTTATCCGATCAACTTACGATATTGCTCCTGAAGTTTATTTCCATACGCTTTTAGCGAATAGTTATTCTGGATGATTGTTTTGTTTTTTTCCGTCACTGAGTCCGCGACTTTTTTAAACAAGGTATTGAGGATGGGGTTTTGTTCAAACACCTGTTGTTTGGATAACCTTCCGGATTTCAGGTCAGAAATAATTTCCATCTGCATTTTCATGTTCAGGTCTTTGAAATCTACTTTGATACCCGGAATATTCAGCTTGTAGTACAAGGCCGGAAATTCAAAACCATCTTCTTTAAAATCCCGGGTTATGTAATCTATATCGCGGCCAACAATCGGGGTGTCGAGCAACCAGGGCTCAAGGTACACCATCCCGAAACTTTCGCGGTAACTGGTGGTAATGCAAAAATCACTTCCGGTCAGCAGGGTTTCAAAATCCGTTTTCATTCCGGCTTCAAAAATCACATCGATTTCATGATCGGAACAAAACTTCACCCATTGTTGATACATTTCAATTTCTACCGGATTTTGCGGTGCCTGTGTTACCACAAAACTGGCAATGTGGTCGAATAAAATGGAAAGCAAAATAAGCTCGCCAATATTTTTCCGCTGAATGACTTTTACCGGATAGGTAACCAGCAGCTTGCTTTCATCTCGTTTCAGCGTTTGGCAGACGGTGCTTTTGGCTTCTGCTTTATCCAGATTCTCAGGCGATGTTTTTACATTCACCGGTTTTGGTAGCCAAACAATTCTTTCCGGATCTGCTCCATAGGAAACCAACCGTTCGAGATCGGCCGAATTGAGAACTCCAAATTGGTAATTAGGCAGCTTTGGGTAAAGCACCTCATTTACATCCTGCAAAAAAATATCGGTTAGAATTTCCTTCAAAAAAGTAAGGTAGGAAGGACGGTCTTCCGCGAAATCGTGCACATGGCTAAAAACTTTTACACCTTCTTTTGCCAGCTGGTAAACGGCATAGGTTACAACCGGGTTTTTGCCCAGGTTTAAATTGTGAAAATGCAAAACGGTGTCGGGCGTAATATGTTCCCTTATTTTTTGATAAACCAGGTCGAGCAATTGCTTAGCTTCGGAGGCTGCATATTTTTTCTTTTCCAGGTAATTCAACTCCCCGATGATCATCAGCTCTGCGCCTTTTGAGGTAAACCTTTCAGGATCAGGGCATGCGCCTGTTAGTATTTTTACCGGAGTTCCCCGAAGTACCTCTGTTTGAGATGCGATGATTCTGCTAACCCTGCCCGGGTTGAGGTGGCTGTGTGCAATGACTACCTGCATGCTGTTTGTTTGAAGTTAAAATTATGAATTCGTAGCTAAAGTTAAAGAAACAATTTATTTTTAATCCGGATTTAACTAAAACCTACTTTCCATGAAAAAGCTAATCCTGATTGTCTTTTTATTTTCATCATTTTGTGGGTCGTCGCAAGAACTTCCTTTCAGGTTGGAAGAATTAACCGCGCCGGATTTCATAAAAGCAGTGGAAAAAAGCTCCAAAACGTGTATCATTCCGATAGGTGTGATGGAAAAGCACGGACCGCATTTGCCATTGGGAACCGATCTTTTTTTGTCGCGCGAATACGCTCTTCGGGCAGCTGAAAAAGAATATGCCGTCGTTTTTCCCTGGTATTATTTCAGCCAGATAAACGAAGCGCGCCATCAGCCGGGAACGATTTCGTATTCCCCCGAATTGATTTGGCTTATGCTTCAGGAAACGCTGGACGAGTTAAATCGCAATGGTTTCGAGAAAATCATCATCGTAAACGGGCATGGCGGCAACAATGCGTTTCTGAATTTTTTCGGAATGGCACAGCTCTCAGAACCACGCAATTACTCGCTTTACTGGTTTCGTCCCGAGGCGAATCGTGAAGTAGAAAAGAAGGCAGCAGATTTAACGCAACATGATCCTTTTGATGCGCATGCCGGAAACAGTGAAACATCCGAAATGGCGGCGTCACAACCACAGCTTACCCATACGAATAGGGCAGGGCAGCAGTCGGGTGCGAATCTTGAGCGGATGAAAAGCCTTCAATATGTTTACTCCGGAATTTGGTGGTATGCCAGCTATCCGAACCATTACGGCGGCGACGGATCAAAAGCCAATGCCGAGGCCGGCGAATTGCTGGTTGATGAAACCGTAAAACAGCTGGTGGAAATGATCCAGCTGGTAAAAGCAGACACAGTGGTTCCCGCTTTACAGCAGGAATTTTTCCGGAAAGCTGAGAACCCGCTGGATACAAAACAGTAATTGGAGCTGCAAGCTTGGAATGTGGGCGATGAGCTTAACGCGTAGGCTGAAGAGATTTCTGAGATTTGATCGAATTTGATTTGGCCAATGACAGTATTATTCTGCACGCTAATAATCAGTGATCTTTAAGTTTAATTGTTTTGAGATCTTATGCTTTCTTCTGCTTTTAGAGCGACCAATAACATTTACATTCTCCGGTGACGGGAAATTGTTACTTTTACACATGAAGGAGATTGATAAATGGTAGATTATTCAATATTATATTCCTATTTCGAACACATCAACCGAAAGCCTCTGATGGAGGAGGAACGGGAGGAAATTACCCGCTTTTTCAGAAAAAGTACTTTTCGGAAAAAAACGATGATCATGAAGGCAGGGGAGGCCAATACCCTGCATTACTACATCGAAAAGGGGCTGTTGCGAATGTACATTATCGATCAGAGCGGGAAGGAATTCAACATCCTTTTTGCCCGCGAACGTCAGTGGATCGGTGACCTGGGAACGCCTGCCGAAACGCCCTATTTTATTGAAACGCTGGAGAACAGCACGGTTTATTCCATTTCCGAAGACAATTTCCATATTCTGTACAAAAGGTATATCAGCCTTGCCAATTATATCCGGAAATCCTATGTTTTCCTGCAAAAGCGATTTGTTTCCATTTTATCAAAAACGGCGGAGGAGAATTACGAAGAACTGGTGAACGAACATCCCGAGCTGATTCAACGTCTTCCGCAGTACCAAATTTCATCTTATCTGGGAGTAACACCTGTTTTTTTGAGTAAAATACTCGCAAAACGATCAAAAAAAGACTAAAAGGTATTTTTCTTAAACTAGTTTATTTTTTTACACCAACACCGGTAGTATGTTTGCAGTGAAATTAGAAACTAAAATTTAAGAAAAATGAAAAAAATTAGTGGACTTTTAGGAATAGCATTAGTAATTGTTTTAGTGGCGGTAACAGGACAGAAAGCTGTTGCGCAGTCAGCATTAAAAGTAGATACCAAAACCAGTAAGGTTTACTGGAATGCCAAGAAGGTGACAGGTGAGCATTCAGGGCTTCTTTCGGTTGCTGGCGGAACTGTTTATGTACAGGATGAGAAAATTACAGGAGCAAGCATTAACCTGGATATGAACACGATTGACTGTACTGACCTGGAAGGTGAATGGAAAGACAAACTGATCGGCCACCTGAAATCAGATGACTTCTTTTCAGTAGAAAAACATCCGAAAGCAACCTTTGCGATTAAATCGGTAACGAAAGACGGAGCTCAGCATAAAGTTGTGGGAGACTTGACAATCAAAGGTATCAAACACGAAATTTCGTTCCCGGCTGAAGTAAAAGTGGAAGGAGATAAACTTACTGCCAACGGAACAGCTACCGTTGATCGTACCAAATACGACATTCGTTACGGTTCGGGTAAATTCTTCGAAGGTTTGGGCGATAAAATGATCTACGATACTTTTGACATTCGTTTCGAACTGGTTGCTTCTTCTTCAGCAGAAATTTCCAAGCCTTAATTCAGCAGAAACCATGTTCTGAGTCGGCGACTCAGTTGGTTTCCGGGAATGCAGATTAGAAAATGGTTCCTTACCGGTAAGTGGTGATCGCAAATGCAGCGATCGCCGAAACCGGCCGAGGAAAACCAAAAGGGAACGACTTTTATTTCGCAGAAGGATTGTTACAGAAAAGCCATAAAATACAGATCATGAAAACAATGTTACACAAGGCAGAAACGAGGGGAAGCGCCAATCACGGTTGGTTGGACACGTACCATACGTTTAGTTTTGCCAATTACTACGATCCGGAGCGTGTTCATTTTGGTGCATTAAGAGTTTTAAACGATGATTCGATCGCTGGTGGTGGTGGATTTGGCATGCACCCGCACGATAACATGGAAATTATCACCATTCCGCTCGAAGGCGATTTGCGTCATCGTGACAATATGGGGAACGAAGAGGTAATTCGCGAAGGCGATGTTCAGGTAATGAGTGCCGGAACGGGCGTTTTTCACAGCGAATTCAACCACAGCCAGGAGAAAAAAGTAGAACTTCTGCAAATCTGGGTTTTCCCCAACAAGAAAAACGTTCAGCCGCGCTACGATCAGATTTCGATTCGTGACATATTCAAAAGCAACGAATTTTACCAGGTTCTGTCTCCCGATTCAGAAGACCAGGGAGTTTGGATACACCAGGATGCCTGGTTTAGTCTTGGTTCTTTTGACAAAGGTAAAACCGTTTCTTATCAAGTAAAGAAAGACGGAAACGGAGTTTATGCTTTTGTAATTGAAGGAGATGTTACCCTCAACGGGCAGGCTCTTAACCGGAGAGACGGACTTGGAATCTGGGAGGTAAGCGAACTAGAATTAGTGGCAGACACCGATGCACGGGTTTTGCTAATGGAGGTACCCATGCTAAATTAGAGGTACTTTGAGTGAACCCCGGAGTATCCGGGAATCATAAGAAATCAAATTTCAGTGAAGATACAAAGTGGTTGTATCCAAAAAGAAAGCCGGCTTAAACCGGCTTTCTTTTTTATGGTGCAATGTCTTTTAACAATCGCTTCCTTTTCCTTCAGCTTGCTCTTTGAACCAGCTTAGCGGGTGAGAAGTCGGGCGCTCAATTGGCATACCGTAAATGCGGTCGTTAACCAACGAAGCCAAAACTCCGAGTGCACGAGATACTCCAAACATTACCGTATAGAATGTATATTCTTTAATACCATAATGATACAGCAGCGAGCCACTGTAAGCATCTACATTTGGCCATGGATTTTTGATTTTTCCAACTGACCCGAGAATCGGCGGAACCACACGGTACAACTGGTTGACCAGGTTTACCAACGGATCGTTTTTGATGTACTTGTTGGCAAATTCTTCCTGGGCGGTAAAACGCGGGTCTGTTTTACGCAATACAGCGTGTCCGTATCCCGGAATTACACGGCCTTCTTCGAGCGTTCTCTTGCAATAATCAGAAACCTGTTCATCGGTAGGAGCATCGGTACCCAAAGCTTCAATCATTTCAAAAATCCAGAAAATCACATCCTGGTTGGCAAAACCATGCAGGGGGCCGGCCAATCCGGTCATTGCGGCTGCGTAGGCATAATACGGGTTGCTAAGTGCAGACCCTACCAGGTGTGCAGTATGTGCTGATACGTTTCCTCCTTCGTGATCAGCATGAATGATCATATACAGACGGAACAAGCGGCGAATATCCTCCGAGTTAAATCCCATCATATGCGCCAGGTTACCTGCCCAGTCGAGACGTGGGTTGGGTTCAATGTGATCGCTGTTATGGAACTGGCGGCGGTAAATGTAGGCTGCAATACGCGGAAGACGGGCAATCAGGTTCATCACGTCTTCGTAAGTGGCATCCCAGTAAAATTTCTTGTTTACGCCGGCCCTGTAAGCTTTCTGGAAAATAGATTCCGTGGCCATCGATAAAATGGCGGCGCTGAACTGGGTCATCGGTTTCGATGTTTTAGGCAGCGCATCAATCACGTCGAAAACGTGTTGTGGCACGTGTGCCCGGGTTGCCCAGTCGATCGAAAGGTTGAGGGCATCTTCCTGCGAAGGAATTTCGCCAATCAACATCAGGTAAAACAAGCCTTCGGGTAGTGGTTCGCCTTCCGGATTGATTTTGGGCAGCTTCTGCTGTAATTCAGGAATGGAGTATCCTTTGAAACGGATACCTTCTTCCGGGTCAAGTTTCGATGTGTCGGTTACCAACAGAGGTATTCCTTTCATCCCTGTCAATACCTGGCCAAGCGTAACCTGACCGAGCACCACATCGGCATGTTCTTTTTTTAAGCGTTGGAACTCGGCGGAACATTTGCTTGCTTTCTGGTAAAATCTGTACTTAATGTATTCCATCTGTTTATTGTATTTGTTTGATTATTATTGATCAATGCATATTTTTAATGATTTCATCCGCAAACTCGGAAGTGGTAAGCAGCGTGGCTCCTTCCATCTGAGAATGCAGGTCGGATGTTACCTTTCGTTTGGCAAACACGTGCTCCATGGCATCGTAAACATGTTCGGCAGCTTCGTCCCAGCCAAGGTATTCCAACATCATTACTCCGGAAAGAATCAACGAACCGGGATTGGCTTTTCCTGTACCTGCGATATTGGGCGCTGTTCCGTGAGTGGCTTCAAAAATGGCATATCCACTTTGGTAGTTGATGTTCGCACCGGGAGAAATTCCGATGCCGCCTACCATTGCAGCTAACTGATCAGAAATATAATCTCCGTTCAGGTTCATGGTGGCAATTACCGAGTGATCCCATGGATGTAGCAACGACTCCTGCAAAAAGGCATCGGTGATGCAATCTTTTACGATTACTTTTCCGTCTTTCTTGGCTTCATCCAGCGCTTTGTCGGCATCCAGCTGACCTTTTTCTTCCCTGATCTTTTCGTACTGACGCCAGGTAAAAGTCTGTAATTTGAATTCCGTTTCAGCCAAATCGTAACTCCAGTTTTTGAAGGCTCCCTCCGTAAACTTCATAATGTTTCCTTTGTGAACGATCGTCACCGAAGGCAGTTTCCGCAGAATGGCGTATTCTATGGCTGCTTTGGTTAAACGCACCGAACCGTCTTTTGAGATAGGTTTTACCCCAAAAGAAGAACTTTCAGGAAAACGGATTTTGTCCACACCCATTTCGTTGATCAGGAAATCACGAAATTTTTTGCTCTTATCGTTTCCCGCCATATATTCGATACCGGCATAAATATCCTCGGTGTTTTCACGGAAAATATGCATGTCAACCATCGACGGGTAACGAATGGGAGAGGGAACGCCTTTGAACCAACGCACGGGGCGCAGACAAACGTACAAATCCAGTGTTTGGCGAAGGGCAACGTTTAGCGAACGAATTCCTTCTCCGACCGGAGTCTGAAGCGGTCCTTTAATCCCAACCAGGTGCTCCTTAAAAGCATCTAGTGTTTCCTGCGGAAGATAATTTCCGGTTTCCTTGTAGGCTTTTTCGCCGGCCAGCACCTCTTTCCAGATCAGTCGTTTTTCGTCGCCATAGGCTTTGGCAACCGCTGCATCCAGTACCCGTTGCGAGGGGCCTGTAATGTCTTTGCCAATACCGTCTCCTTCAATAAACGGAATCACCGGCTGGTCAGGCACAAAAAGCTTCCCGTTGATTATTTTGGTTTTATTTGTCATTTCATTTCTTTTAAATTACTTTTTCACGCAGATTACACAGAAAAACGCAGACTTATATATTGTTAGCTATTCGTTGTATCGATCCTGAGATATTTTCGGTGTTGAAATTAACCAATATGCCTAATTTTTTGTCGGCTAATTTCAGGTACGAAACTGTTTGTTTAAAGTACAGCTTGTTCATCGTTTCAACCGATTTTATTTCAATTATTACTTTGTTCTCAACCAAAATATCGATACGATATCCTTTTTCCAGGTTTTTACCTTTATAGTTCACCGGTACTTCAACCTGATTGTCTATGTTATACCCCATTTCCTGAAGTTCATAGATTAAAGCTGCCTCATAAACCGACTCCAACAGACCTGGTCCAAGTGTATTGTAAACTTCAAATATTGCTCCTCTGATGTCGTAAGATATTTGATTTTCACTAATTTCCATAACTACTTTTTATTTAAGTTACGAGATACTCAAGGTTCCAGTCTGCGCATATCTGCAAAATCAGCGTGCATAATTATCTAATTCAATTTAGCGCGGAGATTTTCATCCAGGGCTTCCAGGAATTGTTCAGTGGTCAGATAGTGTTCCGACTTTAATTCAGCACCGTGAACGATCAATGCCAGGTCCTTGGTCATTTTTCCTGATTCCACGGTTTGAATACAAACTTCTTCCAAAGCATTCGCAAAATCGATCAATGGCTGGTTTTCATCCAGCTTTCCACGGAAGGCCAGTCCACGTGTCCATGCAAAGATTGAAGCAATCGGGTTGGTCGAAGTTGGTTTTCCCTGCTGGTGCTGACGGTAGTGGCGTGTAACCGTTCCGTGAGCTGCTTCGGCTTCCATGGTTTTCCCGTCGGGAGTAACCAGAGTCGAAGTCATCAAACCTAACGATCCAAATCCCTGCGCAACGGTGTCGCTTTGTACGTCGCCGTCGTAATTTTTACAGGCCCAAACAAAGCCTCCTTCCCATTTCAATGCAGCAGCTACCATGTCGTCGATCAAGCGATGTTCGTAGGTAATTCCGGCCGTAGCAAATTTATCTTTGAATTCCTCTTCGTAAATTTTCTGGAAAATATCTTTAAAACGACCGTCGTACTTTTTCAGGATGGTGTTTTTGGTTGACATGTACAAAGGCCAGCCTTTATCAAGTGCCTGGTTCATACACGAACGGGCAAATCCGGTAATCGATTCGTCAGTGTTGTACATGGCCATGGCCACTCCGTCGCCTTCAAAATCATATACCTCGTGCGAAACGGTTTCACCACCGTCTTCTGGCGTAAAGGTGATGGTCAGTTTACCTCTTCCTTTTGTTACAAAATCAGTGGCTTTGTACTGGTCGCCAAAAGCGTGACGCCCGATGCAAATGGGCTGTTTCCATCCCGGAACCAGGCGCGGAATATTCGAGATCATAATCGGTTCACGAAACACGGTTCCTCCCAAAATGTTACGAATGGTGCCATTGGGCGATTTCCACATGTGCTTTAACCCGAATTCGTCCACGCGGGCTTCATCGGGTGTAATGGTGGCACATTTTACGCCCACACCGTATTTTTTGATGGCATTGGCTGCATCCACTGTAATTTGGTCGTCGGTAGCGTCACGACTTTCAATTCCCAGGTCGTAATATTTTAAATCGATATCGAGATAGGGAAGAATTAATTTTTGTTTGATGAAATCCCAAATAACCCTGGTCATTTCATCTCCGTCGAGCTCTACTACCGGGTTGTGAACCTTGATCTTTTGCATGTTTCTTTTGAATTTACTGGTTATTTAATTTTTGAACTTCTCGCAGAGTCGCAAAGACGCAAAGAGTAAAATTTTGCGGCTTAGCGATTTAGCGAGAAATTTTTATGCGTTTTGTTGTTTTATCAGGTTAAGCGCTGATCCTGCTTTGAACCATTCAATTTGTTGCTGATTGTAGGTATGATTCAATTGGATGGTGTCTTTTGAACCATCGGCGTGAACGACTTCAAGTGTCAGCTGCTTACCGGGAGCAAAATCAACCAAATCAACAAAGTTGAAGGTATCGTCTTCCTGAATCAGATCGTAATCGTTCTCATTGGCGAAAGTCAATCCGAGCATTCCCTGCTTTTTAAGGTTGGTTTCATGAATACGAGCGAAAGACTTCACAATTACTGCCCGAACGCCCAGGTGACGTGGTTCCATCGCGGCGTGTTCGCGCGAAGATCCTTCACCATAGTTCTGGTCGCCAATCACAACGGTTGGAATACCCGCAGCTTTGTACTGACGCTGAACTTTCGGAACTTCTTCGTAAGCACCGGTCAGCTGGTTCTTTACCTTGTTGGTTTCGTCGTTAAATGCATTGACGGCACCAATCAGCATATTATTCGAAATATTGTCGAGGTGTCCGCGGTAGCGCAACCAGGGCCCTGCCATCGAAATATGGTCGGTGGTACATTTCCCAAATGCTTTGATCAGCAGTTTGGCACCTGTAATGTTTTTTCCGTCCCATGCTTCGAAAGGCGACAGCAACTGAAGACGGTTTGAATCAAGCGCTACGTTTACCACCACGTGCGAACCATCTTCTGCCGGAGCCTGAAATCCTGCGTCTTCCACATCAAAGCCTTTTGGTGGAAGTTCAAAACCCGTAGGTTCATCCAGTTTTACCTCTTCACCGTTTTTGTTGGTCAACGTATCGGTTTGCGGATTAAAGTCGAGACGACCGGCAATAGCCAGCGCCGTTACCATCTCGGGTGAGGTAACAAAAGCGTGGGTATTAGGATTGCCGTCGGCACGTTTCGAGAAGTTCCGGTTAAAGGAGTGAACGATGGTGTTCTTTTCCTGCTTATCGGCTCCTTCGCGCGCCCACTGACCAATACACGGGCCACAGGCGTTGGCAAATACTTTTCCGCCAATTTTTTCAAACGTATCGATAAATCCGTCTCGTTCGATGGTAAAACGGACCTGCTCCGAACCCGGAGTGATCGTAAATTCGGCTTTGGTGATCAAACCTTTTTCTTCGGCCTGTTTGGCAATCGATGCTGCTCTTGAAATATCTTCATACGACGAGTTGGTACAACTTCCGATCAAACCAACCGAAACTTCAACCGGCCAGCCGTTTTCTTTGGCCACCTCTTTCATTTCCGAAACCGGTGTTGCACGGTCAGGGGTGAACGGCCCGTTCAAATGCGGCGCCAGTTCCGAAAGGTTGATCTCGATCAACTGGTCGTAATACTTTTCCGGATTTGCATATACTTCCGGGTCGGCATCCAGCACGTCTTTCATCTGGTTGGCTATTTCTGCCACTTCCGATCTTCCGGTAGCATTCAGGTAGCGCTCCATGCTTTCGTCGTAAGCAAAAATACTGGTGGTAGCGCCCACTTCGGCACCCATGTTACAAATGGTGCCTTTTCCGGTTGCTGAAAGCGATTTGGCGCCTTCTCCGAAATATTCGATAATGGCTCCGGTTCCTCCTTTTACGGTAAGAATTCCGGCTACCTTTAATATAATGTCTTTTGGTGAAGTCCAACCGCTTAGTTTGCCGGTAAGTTTCACCCCGATCATTTTCGGCATTTTCAGTTCCCAGGCCATTCCGGCCATCACATCTACCGCGTCGGCACCGCCAACTCCAATGGCAACCATTCCGAGTCCACCGGCATTTACGGTGTGTGAGTCGGTTCCGATCATCATTCCTCCCGGGAAAGCATAATTCTCCAGTACTACCTGGTGAATAATACCGGCACCCGGTTTCCAGAAACCGATTCCGTATTTGTTGGATACCGATTCCAGAAAGTCAAAAACCTCCTTGTTGGTATCTTTGGCTACCGAGAGGTCGGTTTTTCCTTCCACCTGCGCCTGAATAAGGTGATCGCAGTGAACCGTAGAAGGAACCGCAGTTCTTTTCTTTCCTGAATTTATAAATTGAAGCAGCGCCATTTGTGCAGTTGCATCCTGCATGGCCACTCTGTCGGGTGCAAAATCTACGTAGTCTGTACCTCTTTCAAAGGCTGCCAGTTCCTGTGTTTCAAAAAGATGCGCATATAAAATCTTCTCGGCATAGGTCATGGGCCGGTTTAATAATTCTTTTGCTTTCTGAACTCTCTCCGGTAGCTTTGAATAAACTTTTTTGATAAGGTCTGAATCAAACATAAGATATTTAGTTTTTTTGAATGTTTCCTTGAATTATTCTGTCGCAATTTCTTAACAACAATACGCTTTAAATGTTGATGAAAAACCGATAGAATTTTACTATAATATTTTAGTTAAATCGATTGACTGGCCCTTTAAATTAAGTTGTTTTGTAAACAAAGGTTTGTAATGTTGGTCACAGTTCTTTTCGGCTTTTTATGTATGCTGTCTTTTCAGCTTTAAAGGGTTTTAATATACTAATTTCTTCCCTTTTCGCGAAGTCAATCCAAAACTAAATTTTGAAGCGTTCTGTTGTTTTGAAAGAGATGTTGAAATGTGAAATTGGAGGGGAAAAGTTTTAGCGGAAAGAAGTTTGGCGTAAAACCATCATGATTTCGGGGAATCACCAACAGAAATGAAAGTTAAGATGGATACTTCTATTTGGGATTTGTTTTTTATGCAGAATTCCCAATATTCAATTTTCCGGATTTTGTTGGATATTTTAAAAAATTGACTTTCAGAAAGAAAAAGGCTGCCGATTCTAGTGGCAGCCTTTGGAGAATAGTTCTGGTTTTTTAAAATCTGGATTTTGAAACCGGTGATGTTATCTGGAGCGTATTTCCCGACGCATAAACAACAGATAGGCCAGCCCAAAGAAAACCAGCGTTCCTGCAAATAAGGCGGTTACCTGTGGCCATACCAGCATCATACTTTGCCCCAGTGGCAGTGGACTGGGAATGGCACCACTCATTTGTTCCATGGTAAGGGGGCCGAGACTCCGTACACTGGGAACAAGCAGGGTAGTGGTGGCATCGTCGAACAGCTGCCCCGGGTTGAGGCGCATAATGTTTTGAATCAGTTTTTGCAACGAAACCAGCTGGTATTCGCTTATCATTTGCCGGGGCGAAATTCCTTTGGCGATTACGTTGACGATCATATTATAAAATATACTGAAGAATAACCAAATGGAAATGCCTGCCAACGCAGAGGTTGTTGCCTGCCGGAACCTGACCGAAAACAGGATAGACAGGTTTAGCCAGAAAGCGACGTAAACAATGCTGACAACCGAGAACATCAGTATTCTGAGAACTTCTTCGGCAGTGGGCGGAATGCCTATGATGACGAGTCCGAATCCCAACACCAGAAGGTTCAACGAAAAAAACAGGATGCTCAACACGATGAGAGACGCCAGGAATTTGGCATTCAATACATAATCGCGGTAAATGGGCTGCGATAAAACGCGGCTGAGTGTTCCCTTGTTTTGTTCTGAGTTAATCGCGTCAAACCCCATACTGATTCCGAGCAAAGGTCCCAGAAAGCTGATAAAGACGATAAATGGCGGAAGTGTCCCGTCAGAAATCGTAAACAGTTTCAGGAAGAAAAAGGATTCTTCGGGATCGTTGGTTGGTTTGGCCGTAGCAAAACCTGTAAAAGCAGTGTAAAGCGAGCCGGTACAGGTAAGCAGCACAATGGCCAGCATAATAATGAACCGCCAGCTTTTAATGATGTCAGAAATCTCTTTGTTTACGATCACCCAGAACGGATGAACGATTGAATGGTTAGTTTGCATAAGCCGTTCCTCCTTCCATTAAATGATTGTAAATGGCTTCAATGCCAAATTCCTTTTTATTCAGAAAATTCAGGTTGTAGCCTTCTTCCATGATCTTTTTTGAAAGCACGAGCGAAATATCTTGTGACGATAGAACTTTAAACAATCCATTTTCTTCGCTTACCGAATCAATTTCGTTCATGCTGCTGGCCAGTTTTTGAAACCACCCGAGCGTCAGTTTTTTGCCCGCTTCGGATGAATTGTCGGCTCCCAGTTCGATCAGGTATCTTCCGCTTGTCAGAAGTTTGGCCGATAGTGAACGAATGTCGCCAACAGCCATTAGTTTTCCTTCCAAAAAAATGCCAATACGGTCGCAAACCTGCTGCACATGCTGCAGGTCGTGCGAAGAGAAGAGAATGCTGATCCCGTGTTCGTCACGAAGTTCAATGATCAGGTTTAAAAAGTCCTGTACTCCCTTTGGGTCGATGCCGGAAGTAGGCTCATCCAGAATAATCACTTCGGGATCTTTGACCAGCACATCGGCGAGTCCCAGTCGTTGCCGCATTCCTTTCGAGAATTTCCCGGTCTTTTTGTTTTTAACCCCGGTTAAGCCTACGCGCTCGATCAGGTCTTCTGCTTTTTGGGTGGCCTCTTTTTTGGGAATACCATTTAACATGGCTGAATAAACCAGGTTTTCGAGTGCTGTCTGATCATCATAAAAACCAACATCTTCGGCCAGATAACCCACTTTTCTTTTTACTTCGATGGGGTGACTGGTTGAATCGATCCCGCACACTTTCACTTCGCCGGCGCTTGGTTCGGTCAATCCCAGCATCATCAAAATGGTGGTTGATTTTCCCGAACCGTTGGGTCCGAGCAATCCAAATATTTCACCTTTTTCGATGGTCAGGCTGAGATCGTCAACTGCGGTAAAGTCGCCGTATTTCTTGCTAATGTTTTGTAATTGGATAATTGGTTCGGCCACGGCTTACCTCCTTCCGTATTTTTTGAACAGAAAAACAATTCCCAGCAGTACCAGCACCACGATTACAATTCCGACCAATCCAACGGTTATGGGAGTTCTGACCGAAAGCCGGAATGAAGCGGATGAATTTACTTCGGGTGTTTTGGCGTCCATTTGAACCACATAATCGCCCGGAATAGCTTTTTTAGCAGCGGTGATGGTCGCATAAACCGTTTCGGTTTGACCGGGGCCGATTTTGCTGATTTTGGCTGGCTCAAAAGTAACGCTCCAGTCTTTGGGTTTCGATGCTTTCAGTTCCACATTTTCCAGATCGGTTGTGCCACTGTTTTTTACCGTCAGTTCTATTTTCTTTTCCGAGCCTGCAGTAATGTGCGTACTTAATAAACCCGACGGTGTACTCAGGCTCATTTCGTAGGTGCCGGTGATCACCACTTCAAACTCCAGGTCGGCAGAGGTGGAACCCGAAACCGCTTTTACTGGAATTTTGTAGGTGCCGGCTTTTACCGAGGGCGACGGTTTTACTTCGTAGCTGATGCTTTTGGTACCGTTGGCCTCTACCTCGGTGGAGGTGGCCTGCTTGTAATTGGGTTTTATAACTACACTCCAGCCACGCGGTGCATCTGCCATTAAAGCATATTGCTGGTTAGTGGCGGTTTTGTTTTTGAGTGTGGTGTTAAATGTAAAGGACGAACTCGACGTTCCCTCCATGTTTTTCTGGTCGCAGGTAAATTCTGTTACGCTCGAACCCGCCGATGAAACATTGATGGTTAAGGGCAAAGAAACACTGCCTGCTTTCGCATAAAAAGTGTAATTGCCTTTCTTTATCTGGTAAGGAACATCCACTTTCAACGTGAGTGTTTTCTTTTCGCCCGGCAAAGTAGCCAGTTTGTCGATGTTGTAACCTCCGGCGGTGATGCTGTGATCCCAGGAACGGGGAATGTTACTCGCCGAGATGTCTTCGTTCCGGATCTTTGATCCTTTGTTGATCACATCAATCGAGTAGCTAACCGAATTTCCTGGAGAGACTGAAACTTTTGTGTAAGGCGTATAAAGAACCAGGCTGTCGGTTTGTGCCTTACTTTGATTAAACGAAAACAACACCAGAAATGTGGTAACAATAAAAGATTTGATAAGTAGTAATTTGTTCATGTCACTGATTTTTAGTTTTACATATTTATTGATTCAATAATAGTTTTCCGATGGCCGATAATTGCTTACAAGCAACCTGTATTACTGCGTTAATAAATTGCAATTCGTTTTTAGAATTTTTGGGTGAAGGGAGGTAATCGAAAATGTTTAACAGTGACTGTTTGGAGGCGGAAGATCGTAAATATACAGGTGGTACATTGTCCTTGTTTTGTCAACAGGACCAGTATCTTTTAATTCATTTTTTGTGGTTTCGGTGTATCTTTTTACCGGACTTTCGGTAAGTGCGATATCCGGATGATCGTAATCATCGCTTCGGAAAGTAGGAGTATCAATGTTGTCGGAGAAAATATGACCCGTGTAGATGCCTACATAAACTGCTGATCTGTTATCCCTGAGTATTGTGCCGGTGTTTGTCTCCGGCCTTAGCAGAAAGCCTAAAGCAAGAAATATTAAAACCAGTTTTTCCATTCAAAATCTCTTTATTAAATCCACGGTTGAACGTAATAATTAACTTTTTGAAGTGGTACAAATTTATTTACATTTTATACTGAAAAGTGTAAAACAAAGTTAACGCGCGTTAAAAAATCTTGAATATGTTTAATAGAAACAAGCATCTCAAAACTACGGTGAAAATGGTTTACGGGTAATTTTGGGCAATGCTAAATCGTCACAATGCACGAATCGGGTAACCAGCCTTTGTTTCCGTCGGCCAACCTGATTTCTCTCCAGCTGTCGAGGCGGTCGGTTATATCCACTTTTACACCTTCGTAAATCAAAAACAAATCGGTGCCTGTTTCTGCGGGCGAACTCTTCACGGTTACCCTCGGGCAAAATACAATGGCCTGGTCGTGTTTGTTAATGACCGCTTTCTGATGGGCCGCCCACGAAAAAGTGAAGCCTGAAAATACAACAGCGAGGATCCCAAACCAGAAAGCAAAACGTTTGGCTGTTGAGTTCTTGCTAAATAAAAACAAGCCCAGCAGCAGCAGGAAAAGAATAAAAGCGCCTACACTTATGGCTGCCCAGGTATCGGTTGGGTATTTATTGATAACCGATGTTTTCCAGCGCAGAAAGAAAGGTTTGGGCAATTCTTCGATTTTGGTGACGACAAACTGGTTGGCAATTTGCAGGTTAAAAGCGATGTCTTCATCCTGCGGAGCCAGCTTTTGCGCCCGCTCGTAATTCAGAATGGCATTGTTAACATCACCGGCTTTGTAATACGCATTTCCCAAATTAAAATACAGTTTAGCCGATTCCTGCCCATTGGTCAGTATCTGTTCGTAAGCTGAAATGGCCTGTTGGTATTCTTCGGCCGTATAGTGGTTGTTGGCCTGCTCCCACAAAGCGGTATTGTTTTCCTGGGCATTCAGGAAAAAGGGGAGGGCAAATAATATAATTGCAAATAACTTCTTCATTTCTTCTGTTGTAAACGGTGAATGAACACTATTTCTTAATCTGTTTCTCGAAGCGGCTCATGGTTGCTTCAGCCTTTTTATAGAGCTCATGACGCGCTTCGGAGCCTCCGGCAGGTGCATAGCGGGCAAATTCACACTGACCGATCACATCTTCGAAGTCGGTGATCACCTGCTGATCCACATTTTTGCTGTGCAGTCCGGCCACGGCACTTTCCCGGTTCAGGTCGGCCACCGGAATTCCCAGTTTATCGCTCAGGTATCCCCAGAAAGCTTTCAGAATGGCGTCGTGGAAAGCTTCGTTGTTATTTTGCTTCATAAAGCCGGCGGCTGCTTTCAGGCGTTTTGTAGCAACACGGTTGGCCTTTTTGTTACGCATCAGGGCAATGTTGGCATTTTCGCGTGCTTTCTTCCGGTAAACGATGTATAAGATCACAAACAGCAATGCACTTCCTGCATACAAAAGGTAAAACAATACACTTCCGTAGAAGGTATCTCCCTTGGCGCGCAACGAAGGATTTCCCTGTTGGATGTAGCGAATGTCTTTTCCAATCAGCTGCAGGTCTTCTTTTCTCAGCGAGCTCACCACGGTGGCAGATTGCTCTTCGGTTCCTTTTGTTACATGCAGCGTGTACTCGGGCGTGGCAGCCGATTCGTACCTTCCCGATGACGGATTGAACCACGAGAATTTAATCGAAGGAATGGTATAATCGCCTTCGAAACGCGGCTGGAACAGGTACTCGATGGTTTTGGTACCCGATACGCCGTTATCGCTTGCTTTTACATTATCGGTAGCACGCGGGTCGTAAACTTCAAAATCGCTGGGCAACTGAAGCTCCGGTGTGCGCACCAGGCGAATGTTCCCGTTGCCGTTTATTTTTAAAGTAAGGGTTACCGCATCGTTGGTGGTTACATTCTCGCTGCTGATTTGTGAACTGACGCTGAAGTTCCCTACGCCGCCCATAAAATCTTTGGGGGCCGCAGGCAGGTCTTTTACATTTACCGAAACCTGGTCGCTGGTAACGTTTGCTTTCACATTGCGGTAGCTGTCAAAAAAGTCGTCGAAGAAACTACGCGGTTTTACCCGCTGCCGAACCACCAGCGACAAGCTAAACGGCTTTATTTGTATGCTCCCGTTTTGTTGCGGGAACAGGATTGTTTTTTTTAGGATGCCGACCTGGTAAATTTTGTCGTTGTATACTTCGCGGGTGAAATTGATCTGCTGCGGAATCTCTATATCCTGGGTGTAAAATCCCTCGTAAGTAGGGAGGTTTACTTCGTCAAAGCCGTAGATCGGGATGTTCGGATCCACATACAGTTTTACGGTGGAAATGATTTGTTCGCCACGGAACACGTTTCTTTTGCTTAAATCCACACGAACAAAGAGGTTGTCTTTGCTGAGGTTCAGCGTTTCTGTGGCGCCCTGCTGTGTCTGTCCGCCTCCGCTTGGCTGTTGCTGCTGCTGAGAAGGCTGCGACTGCGATTTTACCACCTGGATTGTTAGTGAGTTGGATTCAATTACTTTGCCATCCACTTCGATCGAGGCCGGCCTTATTTCAAAGGTACCTTCCTTTTTAGAGCGCAAAATGTAGGTGTACGAATAAGTGGTTTCAGAGGTGGTACGCCCGTTAATACTTTGAATACTGGTCGACTGCCCGGTGCTGGGCCCCATCAGAATCTGAAAGTTGTCACTTAATCCCGGGGGAAGCTGGAGTTTGTTGCCCCGGTCGTTGAGTGTAAAACTTAATCTGAATTGCTGTCCGTTTTCCACGGCATTCGGAGCCGACATCGTAAATCGGGTGTCCTGCGCATGGGCAATTCCAAGTATGCTTACCAGAAAAATGTATGTTATCAGTGTCCTCATTGTCTTGTAAAGCCTACAAAATTATTATTTTTTAGCTACGAGCCTCAAGCTATGAGCTACGAGCTTTTTTATTTAATACAGCCGCAATTTTCGTTACGTTCCTAACCTCCGCCTCCGCCTCAGCCTTAGCCTTTGCCTTAGCCTCCGCCTTTCTCTTCTACCACTCTTTCTCTGTCTGCATCCGCTTGGCTTTGGCGGCTTTTTCTTTTTTTACCTTGTCTTGGATCTTGCGTTCGTCGTTTTGCAAAGCCTGCAGCAGCTGTTCAGCATCCTGTTTCGAGATCTTGTTTTGCTGCGGTTGTTGCTGCTGTTGCTGATCTTTGTTTTGCTGATCCTGGTTCTGCTTGTTTTGATCCTGGTTTTTATTCTGATCCTGCTGATCTTTGTTTTGATCCTTGTTCTGATCTTTGTTTTGCTGATCCTTGTTCTGGTCCTGCTGGTCTTTGTTTTGATCTTTGTTCTGATCCTGGTTTTGCTGATTTTGTTGTTGCTGCTGCTCCTGTTGTTTTTTCAGCATTTGCGCATAGGCA
Organism: Maribellus luteus; assembly: GCF_003576475.1. Lineage (GTDB taxonomy): Bacteria > Bacteroidota > Bacteroidia > Bacteroidales > Prolixibacteraceae > Draconibacterium > Draconibacterium luteum. The sequence continues at coordinate 114,595 of NZ_QWGR01000012.1, forward strand.
AGGTTGTACTTTGTTTCCAGGTCGGAAGGATTTTCGCGCAGGGCTTTTTTGTACGATTCAATGCTTTCGTCCAGTTTGTTTTGCATCAGCTGGGTATTTCCCAGGTTGTGGTTGGCAAAAGCTCGTTCTATTGGCTCTTCCATTTTTTCGGCCAGTTCGCTGAATTTCCCTTCGGCATCCTCAAAACGCTGTTGTTTGTACATGGCATCTGCCAGGTTGTAGTTCCACTTCAGGTCGTTCGGGCGTTTGTTCAGCGCTTTGCGGTATTCGGTTTCGGCATTGCTGAATTTTACCGAATCTATTTGGGTAGTATCCCGCACAGCTTCCATAAACAGCTTGTTGCCGTTGCGGACAAATTTGCGTTCGTTTTGCGCAAATGCACTAAGCGAAATTGTCGTAATCAGTAGTATGAGATATATTCGTTTCATCTTTATCGTTTCTTTTGTTCTCACGCGGTAAACCGCATTTCCCACTTTTACCTTTGCTCTTTTACTTTGAATAAATGAATGTTTTTCAGGTACTTGTTTTTTCGTTCCAGAATAACAAATTCGAGTAACAGGAGGAAAAGTCCTATCGCAAAAAAGAACTGGAACTGGTCGTCGTATTCCGAGTAGGTACGCGATTCCATTTCCTGTTTTTCCATTTTATTGATCTCGTCAAAAAGCGTATTCAAACCCACCTGGGCATTGTTGGCGCGGATGTAAATTCCACTGCCGGCTGCCGATATCTGCTCCAGCATCTGTTCGTTCAGCTTGGTGATCACCACATTTCCGTCGCGGTCTTTCATGTAGTCGGTTTGTCCGTTTCTCAAAACCGGGATAGGAGAGCCCGATGGCAGCCCCATTCCGATGGTGTGCACAATAATGCCGTCTTCGAGTGCTGCTTTGGCAGAAGCAATCGCGTCGTCTTCGTGGTTTTCGCCATCGGTTATCACGATGATCGCCTTGTTGGCTTTATCGCCCGGAGTAAACGAACGGTGTGCCAGGTCGATGGCAGCACCAATGGCGGTTCCCTGTTTTGGAACGATCTGCGTATTTACCGAGTTCAAAAACAATTTGGCTGAATTGTAATCCGCCGTAATCGGCAGCTGGGTATAAGCATCGCCGGCAAACACGATCAGCCCGATTTTATCGTCTTCCAAACGGTCGATCAGACGCGAGATGGCCCGCTTGGCCCGTTCCAGCCGGTTGGGCTGAATGTCTTCGGCCATCATACTGTTCGATACGTCAAGCGCAATGATCAGCTCCACGCCTTCGCGTTTTACGGTTTTCAGCTTCGAGCCAAACTGCGGGCGGGCAAGTCCGGTAACAATAAAAGCCAGCGCCAGCATCAGCACAATAAACTTAACTACCGGGCGTGTGCGCGAGCTGAAAGGCATCAGCTGTTCGAGCATTTCCCTTCTTCCGAACTTTTTCAATGCCCGGCGGCGTGCAATACGCGACCACGCAAAAAACAGGGTCAGTAACGGAATGAGTAACAGTCCCCATAAATATTCGCTATTTCCAAATCTAAACATTTCCATACTCAAACATTCTTTATGGGATGGTTCTGAATATCGTTATTCTCAAAAATAAACTCAGGATCAAAAACAAGGCCCCCAGCAGCGCGAAGGGCATAAATTCTTCCGATTTGCGGCTAAATTCGCGTACTTCGATCTTTGATTTTTCCAGCGCATCGATCTCCTTGTAGATCTCTTCGAGTTTGGTATTGCCGGTGGCCCTGAAATACTTTCCATCGGTCAGCGACGAAATTTTTTGCAGGGTTTCCTCGTCGATTTTTACTTCCATATCGCGCAGCTGCACCTGTTCGCCAAAGGGTGTTTGCACCCGGAAAGGGTAGGGCGCTGTTCCGATCGATCCCACTCCAACGGTATAAACGCGTATCCCGAAGGTTTTGGCAATCTCGGCAGCCGTAACCGGCGCTACTTCTCCGCGGTTGTTTTCACCGTCGGTCAGCAGGATCACCACGCGGCTCACGGCTTCGCTGTCTTTCAAACGGGCTACGGCGGTGGCCAGTCCGTTTCCGATGGCGGTACCGTCTTCAATCATATCGCTGTGAATGTCCTTGAAAAGGTTCAGCAACACGGCGCGGTCGGTAGTCAGCGGACATTGCGTAAACGCCTCGCCGGCAAAAACTACCAGTCCCATGCGGTCGTATTCACGTCCTGCAATAAATTCCATGGCCACATTTTTGGCTGCTTCCAAGCGGTTGGGCTGAAAATCCTGCGCCAACATACTGCTCGAAATGTCGAGCGCCACCACAATGTCGATTCCTTCTGTTTCACTTGTTTCCCAGTTTTTCGACGATTGCGGGCGGGCCAGTACCACCACAAAAAAGGCCAGTGCAATTACAAAGCAAACATACACCAGGTGACGCAGGTAATGACGGATCGTCAGCGGCGCCTTAAACACCGGTGCTGTAGTTGAAACCTGGATGCTTGCTGTATTCTTTTTCTGCCGGAAAATATACCAGGCCGTCATGGGTATCAGCACCCACAAAATATGGAATAGTTCCGGGTTCTTAAATGTCAATCCTTCCAACATCCTTCTCTATTTTATTTCAACTTCTTCCACGTTATCATCTTTTTCGCCTTTGGCTTTCTCCTCCGGCTTTTTGGCCACTTCCTTCTTGGTATCGTTTACAAAGAAGTAGGCATTTACCAGTGCCATGTTGTCGTCGTCGGGCAGTGGCTTGTACTTGGCAAACTTCACGAGGTCGGCCAGTTGCAGTATCTGCCCCAGGTTACCCAGCGATTTGTCGTTTAACAGGCCTTTCTGCAGCCGGAAACTTTCCAGAATTTCATCGGTCACCTGTTCCATGGCGCGGATTTCAAAACGATCCTCGATGTACATCCGGAGGGCATCGGTCAGCTCGCTGTAATACTGCTTGGTTTTGCCCTGCTGCCATACTTTTTCCGATTTGATGCGGTCGAGCTCGCGAAGTGCCACCACATGCGGCGGTTCCTTCGGCTTTTGCGGCCGGGCAAAAATCGGCTGGTTTTTCTTCTTCCGTTTGATCGAATACAGCAGGAAGAAAATAATGGCACCGATCAGGATGACGCCCAGAATATAAGGCGTTACCTCTTTCAGCGTCAGCGGAGCATCGTAAGGCATTTTAATATCGGTCGGCCCCTTGGTGGTGTCGATCTCCATGGTAAACACATTCAGCGTAACCCCGTTGCTGGGCACCGAATCGTTGAGGCCCTCGGTGGCAATTTTAAACCAGTAGGGCGGAATGCGGTAGCTACCACTGTCGAAACAGGTAATGGTGTAGGCCTGTATCTGCTTGATGTAATCCTCTTTGTCGGCTTCAAAAGTATCGATGGCCGAACGGTCCAGCACTTCAATCAATCCGGCAATGGTATCCGGTACCTGCGGAAACTGAACATCCACATCTTTCGGATGATCGATCTGCAGGAAAAGTTTTACCTGGTCTCCCAGCAGGATATTGGTTGAATCGAGGCTGGCAGTGGCTTTTATTCGCTGCGCACTCACCTGACCATTTGCCAGAAAGAAAAGTAATAGAATAAGCAAACCCGCCCATGAAATCAGCCTTCGACTTCGCTCAGGCTGACGGTCACAGTGAGCGTAGTCGAACTGTGGATTGCTTTTCAGTATTGTTTTACGTATAGCGTTCATTTCTTCTATTTTAATGCCCGTTTCCGAAACAGGGTCATTAACGATTTCACATAATCTTCGTTGGTGTCGATGGCCACATAATCCACGCCGCATTTTTTGAACATCACATCCAGGCGCGCGGTGTGCTTTCTCCACCAGTCGGAATACATATTTCGGGTTCTGCGCGAACTGCTGTCCACCCACACATAATGGCCGGTTTCGGCATCCTTTAACTTGATCATCCCGATCGAAGGCAGCTCGGTTTCCCGTTCGTCGAAAATTTTCAGCGCCACCACATCGTGTTTGTTGTTGGCGATCGACAAAGCCATTTCCAGCTCTGCGTTTTCGTCCATAAAGTCGGAAATCACAAAGGCCGTACAACGCTTTTTAATGGCGTTGGTGAGGTAACGAATGGCTTCGGTTATGTCGGTGCCGCGGTCTTCGGGCTGAAAATCGATCAACTCGCGAATGATGCGCAGAATATGGCTTTTCCCTTTTTTCGGCGGAATAAACTTCTCGATCTTGTCAGAGAAAAAGATCACCCCGATTTTATCGTTGTTTTGAATCGCTGAAAACGAAAGCACGGCCGACAATTCGGTGATCACATTCTTTTTGAGTTTTTCAAAAGTACCAAACTCGCGCGACCCGCTTACGTCGATCAGCAGCATCACGGTCAGTTCGCGTTCTTCTTCAAAAACCTTAATATACGGATGGTTGTACCGGGCGGTCACATTCCAGTCGATGTTCCGGATATCGTCGCCAAACTGGTATTCCCGCACTTCCGAGAAAGCCATACCCCGTCCTTTAAAGGCGCTGTGGTATTCTCCCGCAAAAATATTCCGCGAAAGCCCCCGCGTCTTGATCTCAATCTTCCGTACCTTTTTTAATAAATCTGTTGTTTCCATACCAGAGTTCAAAGTTTAAAGCCCGCCTGAACGATTCAGTCGGGCAGGTTCAGTGTTCAACGTAGTGTTTGAACAACTGTTAACTGCGACTGTCAACTGCGACTCGTTAAGGAACTTCAACCGTATTCAGAATGTCGGTAATAATTTCTTCCGAAGTAATGTTGTTGGCTTCGGCTTCGTAGCTCAACCCAATACGGTGACGCAACACATCGGGACAAACCGCGCGCACATCTTCCGGGATCACATAACCGCGGCGTTTGATAAACGCATAGGCTTTGGCGGCTTGTGCCAGGCTGATTCCGGCCCTTGGCGAAGCGCCGTACGAGATCATGCTCGCATATTTTTCCAGTTTGTACTCCCTTGGTTCGCGGGTGGCAAACACAATGTCAACAATGTATTTCTGGATTTTTTCGTCCATGTACACGTCTTTCACCACGTCGCGGGCCTTGATAATATCTTCGGGTTTCAGAATGGTGCTGGTTTCGGGAAACTGACGCAGCAGGTTCTGCTGAATGATCTGGCGTTCTTCTTCCTTTTTCGGATAGTTGATCACCACTTTCAGCATAAAACGGTCAACCTGTGCTTCGGGCAGCGGGTAGGTACCTTCCTGCTCGATCGGGTTTTGCGTGGCCATTACCAGGAAAGGCTCATCCAGCTTAAAGGTGTTATCACTGATGGTAACCTGGCGTTCCTGCATGGCTTCGAGCAAAGCCGACTGCACTTTGGCGGGTGCCCGGTTGATCTCATCCGCCAAAATAAAGTTGGCGAAGATCGGCCCTTTCTTGATCGAAAACTCTTCTCTTTTCTGACTGTAGATCATGGTTCCCAGCAAGTCGGCAGGCAACAGGTCGGGTGTAAACTGGATACGCGCAAACTTGGCGCTGATGGTTTGTGCCAGCGATTTAATGGCCAGCGTTTTTGCCAGTCCCGGAACCCCTTCGAGCAAAATGTGCCCGTTGGAAAGTAAGCCGATCAACAGGCTTTCCACCAAATGTTTCTGACCCACAATTACTTTGTTCATCTCCATTGAAACCATATCAACGAACGAACTTTCTCGTTGAATCCTTTCGTTCAATTCCTTAATGTCAACAGCTTGATTCATATGCGTGTAATTCTTTATATTTTTTACTTTCCGTATAAACTCGATTTTTCTTTTTTGGAGAGACGAACGACCAGCGCCGGAAGAAATTTTCTGTCCGAACGGGTATGTTTCCTGTTGGTTTGAATTTCTGAACGAAAATCTCAGTACTCATATCTCAAAATCGATTCGTCTCTTTTTACGAAGGCACGAATTTAAGTCATTATGACATTTTTTCCCCTATTCTTTTGTTAAAAAAAATTAAGTAAAGATGAATCAAAAAACCGTGTTAACAAAGAATAACATGTTATTAGGAAAGCGTTAAGAATTCAGGGACTGAAGGACGGAGGGATTGAGGGATTGAAGGATTGACAGACAGAATGGCGGAGTTACTGTGTAAATGCTTTAATGCGAGAATGCTTGAATCTTTCGCAATGGCTTGTGTTGCTGTGTTGTGCTCGAAGCTCGGGGCTCGGAGCTTGTAGTTCAGAGTTCAGAGTTCAAAGTTCAGAGTTGCGCTCTTTGCCCAATGCCCTATGCTCTTCGCCCCATGCCCTTTGCAATTTCTCAATTTGACAATTTAGCAAAGCTCGCAGCGCTTCTTCTTTGTCCCCATTTTCGAGGGGGACGAGGAATTCCGGAGGCTTCGACGACGGAATGACGGAGGGGGTGCTGCAGTAGCAGAGTTTAAAGTTTAAAGTTCAGAGTTCAGAGTTGTGCTCTGTGCTTCCTGAAAGAGTTGGCTTCGCAAGCTCGCCATGACACCCAAAAAGGGGGTGTTCCGGCAGCGGACAACTACTGACAATTTCCAGTCACGACACCCTATGTCCGCTGCCAAACGAAAACAAAAACGAACGTCATTGCGATTCGTCCGTTAGCCAACGGACGGAGAAGCAATCTGAAGGAAAGGTGGTGCTGTGTAGCCGTGTTGCCGTGATGCTGTATCTTGCTCGAAGCTCATAGCTCGAAGCTTGTAGTTCAGAGTTCAATGTTCAGAGTTCAGAGTTGTGCTCTGTGCTTCCTGAAAGAGTTGGCTTCGCAAGCTCGCCATGACACCCAAAAAGGGGGTGTTCCGGCAGCGGACAACTACTGACAATTTCCAGTCACGACACCCTATGTCCGCTGCCAAACGAAAACAAAAACGAACGTCATTGCGATTCGTCCGTTAGCCAACGGACGGAGAAGCAATCTGAAGGAAAGGTGGTGCTGTGTAGCCGTGTTGCCGTGATGCTGTATCTTGCTCGAAGCTCATAGCTCGAAGCTTGTAGTTCAGAGTTCAATGTTCAGTGTTCAGAGTTGAGCTCTTTGCAATTTCTCAATTTGACAATTTAGCAAAGCTCGCAGCGCTTCTTCTTTGTCCCCATTTTCGAGGGGGACGAGGAATTCCGAAGGCTTCGACGACGGAATGACGGAGGGGGTGCTGCAGTCGCAGAGTTCAGAGTTCAGTGTTCAAAGTTGTGCTCTGTGCTTCCTGAAAGAGTTGGCTTCGCAAGCTCGCCATGACACCAACGAGGGGGTGTTCCGGCAGCGGACAACTGCTGACAATTTCCAGTTACGTCACCCTATGTCCGCTGCCAAACGAAAACAAAAACGAGCGTCATTGCGATTCGTCCGGCAGCCGACGGACGGAGAAGCAATCTGACGGAGTTGTGTTGCTGTGCAGCCGTATTGCCGTGATGCTGTATCTTGCTCGAAGCTCGAAGCTCGCAGCTCATAGCTCGCAGCTTGTAGTTCAGAGTTCAGAGTTCAAAGTTCAGAGTTGCGCTCTTTGCACTCCGCTCCATGCTCTTTGAAAGAGTTGGCTTCGGTCTCCGCTTGTCCGTCTGCTGACGGGCAGATCCCTCGCCATGACGCCAAAGGAGAGGTGTTCCGGCAGCGGACAGCAGCTGACAATTTCCAGTTACGACACCCTATGTCCGCTGCCAAACGAAAACAAAAACGGGCGTCATTGCGATTCGTCCGTTAGCCAACGGATGGAGAAGCAATCTGACGGAGTGGTGTTGCCGTGCAGCTGTTTTGTACTCGCAGCTCATAGCTCGCAGGTAGTTCAAAGTTCAGAGTTCAAAGTTCAGAGTTGCGCTCTTTGCCCTTTGCTCTTTGCCCTTTGCTTCCTGAAAGAGTTGGCTTCGCAAGCTCGCCATGACGCCAAAGGAGAGGTTTTCCGGCAGCGGACAGCAGCTAACAATTTCCAGTCACGACATTTTATGTCCGCTGCCAAACGAAAATAAAAACGGGCGTCATTGCGATTCGTCCGTTAGCCAACGGACGGAGAAGCAATCTGAAGGGGATGTGTTGCTGTTCTGCTGTAAAAGCTCATGGCTGGCAGCTTATGCTCACATCCGCTTAATCGGTCGTATTATTTTTTTCGTTCAATAATAGCCGGGCTGCTTTTTTGGCAAAATCAGCGTATCCCTTCTGTTTGCATATATCCAGTAATTCAGCTTCAGACTTGTTTTGGTAGGCATGGTAAAACTCTTTAACCTTTGCATCAAATTCTTTGGTGGTCAGGAAAGTGTTGCCCATCGTTTTGTCGATGAGAGGTACATGGGTGTGAATCACTTTTGGAGTAATGTGTAAGGCACGAATGAGCGTGTCAGGTTTGCAAAGAAGATTGGTAACTACCAGTTTTTGTCTTTCCTCAAAAACAAACAGAAGGTATTCATACATTGGGAACTGGTACCTGGAAGAACTGTTCTTGTTTACTTTCACGTGGTACACTTCCTTTAATTTCTCTTTGTTAAACTTAAAATGTTCGTTGTGTTTTTTAACGAATAAGACTCCGCTGGATTTGTCAATTGAAATCGTTTTTCGGAAGTCGTGAAGGAAGTAGGTAGTGGTTAAAACAATGGGTGGTCCCACAAAAACCAGGAATACTATTGAAGTAACTATAAATCCAACATTCGTTAGCTCTTCCGGTTTCGAGATTGCAATTCGAAGCCAAAAGGCTACAAATCCAACGGCTATTAAAAAGCAGAGGACGAAAATTATCGCAGTATGTATTCTTATTTTATGTATCTCCATACTATTTGGGCTATTGGCGACCTATAAGTTGTCGTTATGGGTTTCTAAAAGATTTTTTGTCCGGCCAGCCATAACTGCAATGCGAACCAAAGTAGCAGGGCGCGAACGGCACCGCACCTGGCCTCGTTATGCAACAGGACACTTTTTGGGTTTTAATTTATTATATAACAAGGAGTATCTGTTACTTCTGTTTCACCATTTATCAAATCAATCTTTCCTTTAATGCATGAATTTTCTTCATTTTCATATCCAGCCCAAGCCTCAAGTATTAGATTACCTGTTGACTCATCAACGTAAATTTCGCTTACGCATAAAGTATTTACATTTGAATCTTCAATTAATTTATTTAGCGCATCGTCCATTGAAGAGAAATGAATATCTGAGTTTGACACAGAACCTATTCTGGAATTAAAGCGGTTTTGGTTAATCGCGAATCTTATTTCATCCTTGGATAAATATTCATTTCTGGGCAATTCAGGATAAAGGTTACTGTCACTTTCAATTTTTACTATAAATTGATCGCAACGATATGCTATAGCCCAGTCCATCTGAATTTTGTAACAAATTCGGAAAGAAACTCCTTCATTCCAATTATCTATGCTGGACTGACAAAGGATAACATGTTCGTCAAAAAAAGAATCGCTCAAACTGTTTTTTTCTTTAAAAAATTCTTTCCAAATATTTAAATAATTCGTGCAGATTTCGGATGTGCAAATTGAATCAATTTTGTAATGATTAAGATAATCATACTCGTTCTCTTGAAAACATGTAACGGTCCTTTTTTGATTATCTTTTTCACATGACCATATTGAAAAAGCCAAAAGGATGCTGATAAGAATAATTCGCCTGTTCATGATTTTTCTTTTCTCAAAAGATTTATTTAAGGGTCAAATGGTTGCGTCGGTTTTCATTATTTTCCATAACTGTTCGATGTATGACTTGTGGCCGAATTTTAGAGTAGTTGGCGCACCACTAAAACCACTCTGCTGTATCTGCGGTTGTTATAGTCAGTTATTTAATGCTGAATGTTCTTTTCGTAAAATTTAATTCCATTTCAAAAGGGTACATTTTTGTAAGTGCTTCCTTTTTTTTCGTTTCTAAATTTTCAAATTTTGTATCCCATATTTCAATCGATTTGTCATTCCAAATAGTTTTATAAACAGAAAACACTTGTCTGATTGTACTTATGTAAGCATCCCAATTCACTTTATTCATATCTTCGGTGATGTCAAGTACTGTTGTAATTTTTGATACTAAAACAAAACCAAAGTATTTTATTTCTTTTATTTCTCTTTGTGTTGAATTTTCGCTTGTGTCGAACTGGGAAAATTTGGTTTTTAAATCATTTGAAAAGACAGATATTTCAATTGGTTGTTTATTGCGGGTTAAGCCATTTTTACCCAAGGTTAAAAGGTATGTATTTCTTTCTTGTATATAATAGTCTCCAGTGTCTTCATTTGTATTTACAAAAATTGGATACATACCGTTGTCAGGATATGGTTCTATTGCGATATTGACTAAGCTAATCTGTTGATTTAGTCCTATTAATGAATCTAATTTTCCGTAAACAAAGTCTTTTTTATCAGTATTGGGAAATTCAATTAGGAAGTTAACAAGACTTTCAACTTTAAGACCTCCTGAGATTTGGTTCCAAGTCTTATTTTCTTTTTCGATTATTTTATTACTACAGCCTAATGATATTAGAAATACAAAAATCAGTATGTAATTTGCTCTTTTCATGATTGGCTGTAATTACTGAATTTCTCCTGCCTGTTTTTGTGCTGTTTGCATTTGCGTATTCAAGGCCCCTGGTTTTTTATGTGTTCTAAAAGTAAACATAAAAAGTATTTCCGCTGCGGGGAAGCGTATGTTTTTGGTCAGGGTTTCGTGTTCAATGTTCAGAGTTGAGCTCTTGTGCTCCACTCAATTTATCCATGCACCCTGAAAAGATGGCTTCGGTCTCCGCTTGTCCGTCTGCTGACGGGCGGCTCTCTCGCCATGACGCCGGGGTGGGGGTGTTCCGGCAGCGGACAGCTGCTTACAATTTACAGTCACGACACCTTATGTCCGCTGCCACATGAAAACAAAAACGAAGGTCATTGCGATTCGTCCGTTAGCCAACGGACGGAGAAGCAATCTGAAGGAAAGGTGGTGCTGTGTAGCCGTGTTGCCGTGTCGCTGTTTTGTACTCGCAGCTCGAGGCTCATAGCTCGCAGCTTTTCTTATTAACCCAATAAAAAACTACCGAAGCAAGCCCCGGTAGTTTAAAAGTTGTATCCGTAATGTCGATTATTGCCGCGAATGCAAAGCGATGCGGTTGCCTTCCGAATCGATGAGCAAAGCCATAAAGCCGTATTCGTCCGAAATCTTTGTTTTGGGCTGAATCACTTTTCCGCCGGCGGCTTCCACACGCGCGAGTTCATTGGCCAGGTCGCCCGAATGAGCGGTAAGGTAAATCAAAACTCCGTCGGTGGAGGGCTTGTAATATTCGGCATGACAAACCAGCGAACCGGGTGCTCCCAGGCCGTCTTCCTTCCACGGAAACCACGCCATGTCGAGCGGCCCCATCTGGTGACGTTCCATTTTCAGGTCCAACACTTGCTCGTAAAAAGCCTGGGCTCGTTCCATGTTGCTTACCGGAATCTCGAACCAACCTACTGCATTGTTTTTCATCTGTTATTCGTTTTAAGGTGATGGTACTTAGAGAACAAGCGGTTACCCGATAAGTTTGAAGCGCCTTATTCTTTTAACAGTTCTTTTACCGCGGCTTCAATCTGCTGGTCGCGGCCTTTGGCCATTTCTCCCGGTTCGTTCATTACGCGGATATCGGGCTCCAGCTGGTTGTTTTCGAGGAAGGGGCCATCCAAAGGTTTCCAGCCGCCCATCGGAATTCCAAACACCAGCGAGGGATCGATCTGCGTTTCCCACCACACAAAAGTTCCGGTACCGGGAACCGGCATTCCGAGGTTTTTCCCAACGCCTTTTATTTTGTAGGCCACCGGGAAAAGGTGTGCATCGGAATAGTTGCTTTCGCCCATCACCACAATCGATGGTTTGGTCCATTTATCACGGGGCTGCGAACCAATGTACTGGCCGTGCGGAATAACGTCCATGTATTTTTTGCCGTTCAGAAAATCGGAAAGCACATCGTGGAGGTTGCCGCCGCCGTTAAACCGGGTGTCCACCACCAGCGCATCGGCAGAAACAAAGCGCCCCAGCGCTTCTTCGTACACCACGCGCATGCTGGCATCGTTCATTCCGCGCACATGCACATAGCCCAGTTTGCCGTTCGAGAGTTTTACCACTTCGTCGCGGCGGGTTTTCACCCAGCGTTGGTAAAGCAGTTCATATTCTTCGCCCTGCGAAATGGGTTTGACCACTTCCTGCCAGCGTTCGCCCGATTCAGGATTGTACAGATCGAGCAGTACGTTGTCGCCCTTTTTCCGGTTCAGAAACTGGTAAAAATCAACGGCAGCGGTGAGTTCGTTCCCGTCGATCTTTTCGAGAATGTTTCCGGCCCTGATTTTCAGGGATGCCTTATCGGCAGGGCCTTCCTGCAGTACTTCAGCAATTTTCAGCCCGTTGCCTGTGTAGTCGTAATCATAAAGCAAACCCAGCGAACTGGTTTCATCGGCCTGCTTGTCGTCGTGACGGTAGCGGCCCCCCGTATGCGAAGCGTTCAGCTCGCCCAGCATTTCGCTCAGCAGCTCGGCAAAGTCGTAATTGTTGTTGATATCGGGGAGGAATTTCCGGTACACCTCATAATAGTAAGGCCAGTCTACCCCCTGCATATCCTGCACATAGAATTTCTCGCGCACCTGGCGCCAGCAGTGGTCGAAAATGTATTCCCGCTCGCGGTCGGTTTGCAGCAGCATTTCGCCCGATGTTTTGATCGGCTTGCTTTTCCCGTCGCTTACGGTCACGGTCATGGGTTTTCCATCCGCCAGGATAAACAGGAATTTACCATCGTCAGAGAGTTCCATCGAAGCCCGGTTGGCGTCTATTTTGGAGAAAAGCTTGGTTTCTTTGGTACGCAGATCCATCGAGTACAGATCGCATTTTTCGTCGTAACGGGTCAGGAAGAAAAGCTTGTCGCCTTTTTCCGACAATACCCAGTCCGAAAGGGAAGAAGGCCGCTGTGTCAGCCGCACTTTCCGGTCGGTGAGGTTTTCCCAGTCGAATTTCAGGTCTTCCACTTTCTCTTTTTTCTCTTTCTCCTCGTCTTCCGTTTTGGCTTTTTTCTTGTCTTTATCTTTGCCGTCGTCTTTGTCCTTGTCTTTGTCCTTGTCCTTTTTCTCTTTTAGCTCTTTGACCAGTTCGGCTTCTTCTTTCGATAGTTTGAAATCGTCAAAGGCAGCCTGGGTGAAGAACATTGCATACACATCGCCGCTGCTAAACCTGCCTTGCTCCGAACGGTTGGCTTCGCGCGTCGAGACATAGATCATCATTTTTCCGTCGGTCGACCATTTGCCTCCGAAATCATCGTAACCGCTTTTGGTAAGGTTTCTTACTGTGCCGTCACCCGATGCACTGACCAGTCCCACTTCGTCCTGAAAAATATTTTCCTTGGGGCCAAACCTTACCAGCAACCATTTGCTGTCGGGCGCCCAGGCAAAATACTGGTCTCCGTCGGCGTACGAATAGTTGTTTTCGGGCGCCAAAACCATCCTCGATTTTTTGCTTTCGAGGTTGATCACTTTCAGGGTTGTACGGTTTTCGAGGTAGGCCACTTCTTTTCCGTCGGGCGAATATTCGGGTTGAAATTCTTCCGCTTTGGTGGCAACTACCACATCCTCCTTCAATAGGGTCGACATGTAGAAATAAGGTTCTTCGTCGCGCACCAGCGATTGGGTGTAGATGTTCCAGCTGCTGTCGGTTTCGGCGGCATACACCAGCGATTTCCCGTCGGGACTAAAACTTACGCTTCGTTCCTGGCGCGCAGTGTTGGTAATGCGTTTGGTGGTGCCGTGCTCAATGCTGCTCACGTATATTTCGCCCCTGAAAACATAGGCGAATTCTTTTCCGTTGGGCGACAGGCGTGCCTCGGTGAAGTTGTTCACCGGAATTGGCCGGGCCAGGTTGTCTCGGCCATCGTAAGCAATCTGAATGTTTATTTTTTGAGGCTGTCCGCCTTCTTTTAGGGTGTAAATAGCTCCGTCGTATCCAAAACAGAGGGTGTTGTCGCCGGCTTTGGTCAGAAAGCGAACCGGATTTTTTTCAAAGTGGGTAATCGCCGTTTTTTGCGCAGGATTGCTCACCGAGCTTTTGTAAACGTTGTACGATCCGCTTTCTTCGGTGAGGTAGTAAAACGCATCGTTGTCGATAAACACCGGGTTGCGGTCTTCGCCGGCAAAGTCAGAAAGTTGCTTGTATTCTTTTGAGCTCACATTGTACACCCAAATGTCGCGGGTAACGGCCGATGTGTGGTGTTTTCTCCATTCATCTTCATAACCTTTCCGGTCGTGAAAAATGAGCTGGCTGCCATCGGGACTGTAAACGGCGTCGTAGGCAGGGGAGGTGAGGATCTGGTTCACCCGTCCGCCTTTTACCGGAACGCTGTACAACTCGGGCATCACCCGGTTCGGAAACTGAACGTTGGTGTGCCTGTCCTGGCGAATGGAAGTAAAAACCACTTCCGAATCGTCGGGTGTGAAGGTGCTTGGAACTTCTCCGTTGGAGTGGTAGGTCAAACGTTGGGCTTCACCGCCTTCGGCCGGCATAACAAACACATCGAAATAGCCAAAGCGGTCCGACGCAAACGCAATTTGCTGGCCGTCGTGGCTCCATACAGCCGAAAATTCGTAGCCATCGCTCAGGGTTAGCGGAACGGCGGTTCCTCCCGAAGCAGGTACTTTGTAAATGTCGCCTTTGTAGTTAAAAAGGATGGTACTTCCATCAGGCGAAATGGCCGGATAACGCAGCCAGGATGGATTGTCCTGTGCGAAGGAGTTCAGTACGAAAAAAACGGTGCAAAGGAGGAGGAGGGAGATCTTTTTTTCCATAAGTCTAATTTTATGTTAGCAGAAAATCACATTAATAACATTTTTAATTAGAGGAGGTTGAGTAAAATGAATTACAATTTTTTTGTATTTATCTCTTAAAGTTACCGATCATTTTCTTAAAAAACAGCTGTGGAGGTATTTTTTTCCGGTGGCTGTTCCGGTGGAAGTCGGATGACAGGTTTCTGTTGCCGGGGCGATTTATTGCAAAGGATGTAACGGATGAAAAGATTGAGCGTCATAAGGAAGTAAAACATTGTAAAACAGAAACTAACTTAAATCAATCGGTCATGCTGAAAAATTTACTGAAGCACAGTTTGCGTGCCCTTAAAAAGCAAAAGGGATACGTGGCGATTAATATATTCGGACTTTCAATTGGAATAGCCTGTAGTTTGCTCATTGCCCTTTTTATTCTTCATCAGTTAAGTTACGACCAGTACAACCTGAACAAAGACCGCATTTTCCGACTAACGCTGGATGGCAAAATAGGGGAGCAGGTGGTTAATGCTGCCTATACTGCTTCGGTGATCGGGCCAACCATGGCCGCCGATTTTCCGGAGGTGGAAAAGTTTTGCCGCCTGAATAGTTTTGGTGAAACGATTGTAAAAGACGGCGACCGGGTTTTTACGGTGAATGATTTTGTGGAGGTTGATTCCACTTTTTTTCAGCTTTTTTCGATTCCGCTGCTAAAGGGAAACATCCATACCGTGCTGGCCGAGCCCAACACAATGGTTGTCTCCGAGTCCACGGCCCGGATTATTTTCGGGAACCAGGACCCGATTGATAAAATGGTGCGCGTGAACACCCGCGAAGAACCATACAAAATCACCGGAGTAATGGCCGATTTTCCCGAAGAGACTCATTTCGATGCCGATATTCTGACTTCGTTTTCAAGTAACCAACGATCACGCGATCCCGAGTGGATGAACAATAGTTTTTCGACTTACCTGTTGTTAAAGCCCCATACTTTGGCGGGTACGGTGGAGGCAAAGTTTCCGGCCATGGTGGAGAAATATGTGGGCCCGCGGGTGCAAGACCTGTTTGGTATCTCTATTTCCGATTTTCTGGCACAGGGGAACCGCTATAGTTTTCATTTGCAGCCGCTCACCCGAATTCATCTCGACCCTTCGGTGGAACACGAAGTAAAACCGGCAATCGATCCCAAATACCTGATCATATTCGGGAGTATTGCGATTCTGATCATCGTAATTGCCTCCATCAATTTTATGAATTTATCGACGGCGCAGGCCACCAAAAGAGCCAAAGAGATCGGTGTGAAAAAAGTGAGCGGTTCGTCGAAAGGCATGCTCATCGCGCAGTTTCTTGCCGATTCGATGCTGATTTCATTCATTGCACTGGTGGTCGCCATCATCCTGATTTATATTGCGCTGCCGTATTTTAACAACCTGCTCAATGCCAAAGTCAGTTTTCCGCTTTTTAGCAACTTTTACACCTTGCCACTGCTTATTTTGTTTGCTGCGGTGGTGGGAATTCTGGCAGGTATTTACCCGGCTTTTTACCTTTCATCGTTTAACCCGGGTACGGTATTAAAGGGAAAAATACGCGACGGTGTAAAAAACGGAAAACTCCGGAGTGGCTTGGTTGCCGTTCAGTTTTTGATTTCGATTGTGCTGATTATCGGTACCATCATTATGTATCAGCAGTTAAATTTCATGCTGAACAAAGACCTTGGGTTTACAAAAGACCGTTTACTGGTGATTGAACGTGCAGGGGCGATAGGTAGCCAGGTGAATACTTTTAAGGAAGAGTTGCTGAAGTTTCCGGAAATTGCCAGTGTTTCGGCCTCTACAGCGGTGCCCGGGCACAACAATAACAACAACGGATATATGCTCGAAGGGCGCGATGGCGAAACATTTCTTTTGCAAACCAACTGGGTGGATTACGATTTTTTGGAAACCTACAATATTGAGCTGGCTGACGGCCGCTTTTTTGATCGCTCGCACGGCTCCGACGAGCAGGCTTGTTTTGTGAACCGGAAAACCATTGAGGAGTTTGGGATTACCGATTTTACGCAAACCCGTTTTATTACGATGGATAGCGAGGAAGACAGAGCGCACATGCCGATTATTGGCGTTTGCAACGATTTTCATTTCCGGTCGCTTCACAACCGCATCAATCCCTACATGATCCGCTTTAAAAACGACGGAAGATTTTTTGGCTATGTTACGGTTAAGTTTCACTCGAATGCTTCGGCACAACTGGTCAAACAGATCGATGACGTGTGGAAACGCTTTGCTTCCAACAACCCGATGCAGTATTTTTTTATGAGCGACGACTTTGCGCACATGTACAGGGCCGAACGGCAAAATGCCCAACTGTCGGTGGTGTTTGCCATCCTCGGGATCTTTATTGCGGCATTGGGGCTTTTCGGTTTAACTTCGTTTACCATCGAGCAGCGAACCAAGGAAGTGGGGGTTCGAAAAGCTCTGGGTGCCTCCGGAACCAGCATCTTTTACCTGATTTCGAAAGAAATTGTTTTACTGGTTTGCATTGCTACCCTGATTGCCTGGCCACTCATTTATTTTATTGCCAAAAACTGGTTGCAGAATTATTATTACCGCATTCACCTGGAGTGGTTTGAATTCCTGGCCGGCTTTGTAGTGGCCCTGGTAATGGCTTTGGGCACCATCAGTTACAAAACCATGAAATCGGTAAAAGTCAATCCGGCTGATACCTTGCGGTACGAATAAGTGTCTTTTGGCTTTGTTTGGGGAGAGGGAAGCAAGGTGGTCTTGTTGCTTGATGATCCCGAGAAAACACGGAAAGCAGGTTGCCAAACTTTTACGTCCTTCGAATTGTTCAGCGTTATATGGCCGGACAGGGCATGGACATGGTTTTTTAGCTACTGAAATCCATATGCATTCCGGATGTCAATACTTGGATGGAATAAAACAGGTTTATGGAATACGAATTAATCAACAATGAAAACGAGCACCGGTACGAGTTTCAAATCGATGATGTAATTGCAAAGATCGAATACATCCGCTCGGGCGAAAAAATTTATCTGACACATACCGAAGTACCCGTTGAACTGGAGGGGAGGGGAGTTGCATCATCGCTGGTGAAAAAGGTGCTGGCCGATATCCAGGAAAAAGGTTTGAAGCTGGTACCGCTGTGTCCGTTTGTAAATGCCTACATCAGGCGGCATCCCGAATGGGAGGTGTTGGTGCTGAAAGAATAGAATGGCAGTAAAGGAGAAAGAATCTGTAAAAACCGGACATCGGTAGTGAAATAATGATGGTTATTGCTCGCTCTCCAAATTCTTTCCCTTATATGCGTGCGGCTGATTTTTAACGTTCTTTTAACTTCGGTGCCCGTTCCTCTGAAGTTCCTTTTATACGGAAGGGTGTGGCCTTTTCAATCAAATTAATTCAGTTGATTTTAGGATGGTAGAAAGGATTATTCTGATTTTTAGAATATCGGCCCCATTTTTTTTGATGATTTTTTATGATTATCGTTATTTTCGGCGCATCAAAAAAAACACTGCATGAATTATTCTTTAATCGATTTCCTAACCTTGATCGGCGCGCTGGGGCTTTTCCTTTACGGGATGAAGCTGATGAGCGAGGCCCTGCAAAAAGTGGCCGGAAGCAAGCTGCGAAATTTTCTGGCAGCCATGACTTCCAACCGGTTCATGGGCGTAGTAACAGGTCTTTCCATTACGGCCATCATTCAGT
This sequence comes from Maribellus luteus, assembly GCF_003576475.1. Classification (GTDB taxonomy): domain Bacteria; phylum Bacteroidota; class Bacteroidia; order Bacteroidales; family Prolixibacteraceae; genus Draconibacterium; species Draconibacterium luteum. Next base: position 132,913 of record NZ_QWGR01000012.1, read on the forward strand.
CGTCGAGTGCCACCACGGTAATGATCGTGAGTTTTGTAAATGCCGGGCTACTCACTCTTACCGAATCGGCCGGGGTGATAATGGGGGCCAACATAGGTACCACTGTCACTGCCTGGATCATTTCCATCCTGGGTTTTAAAGTGAAAATGAGTGTACTGGCTTTCCCGATAATTGGAATAGGCTTTCCTTTAATTTTCTCCAAAAAAACACGCAACCAGTCGTGGGGAGAAGTATTGGTAGGTTTTGCCCTGCTTTTTATCGGTCTCGAAAGTCTGAAAACCAGTGTTCCCAACATTGGCGAAAACCCGGAGATACTGGAATTCCTGAAGAACTTTACCGGAATGGGTATTGGCTCAAGTTTGATTTTCCTGGTTATCGGAACCATACTAACCGTGGTTATTCAGTCGTCGAGCGCCACCATGGCTTTAACCCTGGTAATGTGTAACAATGGCTGGATCAATTTCGACAGCGCTGCGGCCATGGTACTGGGCGAGAACATTGGTACTACCATTACTGCCAACATTGCAGCTGTAGTAGCCAATTCATCGGCTAAAAGAGCCGCCCGAGTCCATTTCATGTTCAACGTTGTAGGGGTTATCTGGGTGCTTTCTATCTTCCCGTACTTCCTGAGAGGGGTTGACAACATTACACAGTATATTACCGGAAGTTCAGCGTTTACTAACCCGGGTGCTGTCCCGATCGCCCTGTCGTTTTTCCATACAGCCTTTAATATTCTGAATGTATTAATACAGATTTGGTTTATAAAATACCTGGTGAACCTGGTGCAGCGTATTGTTCCTGAAAAAGAGGATGAACAGGAGTTCAAACTGAAATACATTAAATTCGGAATGCTTAGCACGCGGGAGCTTTCATTGCTTCAGGCTAAAAAGGAGATTGCTGTATATGCCCAGCAAACCAAAAAACTGCTCGGACGGCTTAACAATATGATGAACGAAGACAATGAGCGCAAGGTTTTAAAGCAATTCGGAAAGATTGAAATGGGAGAAGATAAAAGTGATCAGATGGAAGTATCGATCGCAAAATATCTGACCAAAGTAGCCGAGGGAGAGTTGAGTAAGCAGTCGTCGAGAAACATCAGTTCCATGCTGCGAATTGTGGACGAAATTGAGAGCATTGGCGATTCGTGTCTGAGCATTGCTCGTACCTTGTTGCGCATTAGCGATAAAAAGGAAAAGCTAACGCCCGAAATGAAAAAGAAACTCTCGGACATGTATGTTTTGGTTGAAAAGGCCATGGATATTATGATCGAGAACCTGAATAAAAACAATTACGAGGTGGATAAAACCGCCAGCGATGCGATAGAGAAACAAATCAACCGGTTCCGTGATAAGCTCCGGAAAGAGCATGTGATAAGCATTGAGAGCGAAGAATATTCTTACCAGATCGGAACCTTGTACAAGGATATTTTCTCTGGTCTGGAAAGAATGGGCGACCATATTTACGATGTAACCACATCGATTGTGGATTACTCCGAGTCGTAGTCGGCCATCGTTTCAATAAAAGGGAGAACCCGGATTTTTGTTAAAAGAATCCGGGTTTTTTTATGCTGAATGGTGCTGTTTCAAAAGCAGGTGTATTTGAAATGATTCTTTCAGCTTGTAAGTAATAGCCGGAATCAAATCAGACCGTCATTTGCCTGACTGGGATTTTCGCGTTTGACGGATCAAGGGAGTGTTTATCGCTTAAGACGTTCTCCTTAAGTTTATTTTTCACGGATACTCAAGTACGAGAATGAAAGCGTGAAGATTTGTGGGCTATCTCTTTAGCGAAACAAAGGCCTGCAAAAAAAAGATTCCATCTTTTTCCGTGAGGAATGAAAAGATGGAATCTTCATCTACAGGCGCTGAACCTGTTTCTGTATATACAAGTTTCTTATTTCACTTCGTTGGTCATCGAGTACGGATAGCTTTCCTGACTTGCACCCCGTTCTTTATTGGGAGTGTTTGACATGGAGAAAGTTATCTCACCTCCGTTTTGGATGGTGGCATGTTTCAGGTAATTCTTCGTGTAGTTTTCGCCGTTTACGGTGGCTGCATCCACATACATATTTTCCTTTGAATTGTTGGGCGCATTGATGACAAAAGTGTTCCCGTTTTCAAGCTGCAGGGTAACTTTATTGAACAAGGGCGCTCCAAGTACATATTCATCGGTTCCGGGACAAACCGGATAGAAACCCATGGAGCTGAAAACATACCAGGCAGATGTTTGCCCGTTGTCTTCGTCGCCACAATAGCCGTCGGCCTGGTACGAATACAATTTATCGAGTACATCGCGCACATGGTATTGTGCTTTCCAGGGCTGGCTTGAATAATTGTAGAGGTAAATCATGTGCTGGATCGGCTGGTTTCCGTGTGCATAGTTACCCATTCCGGCAATCTGCATTTCACGGATTTCGTGAATGGGGAAGCCATAGTACGAATCGTCGAAAATGGGAGGAACCACAAAAATCGAATCGAGCATAGCCACAAAATCATCGTCTCCACCCATAAGCTGTTTCAGCCCTTCCACATCCTGGAAAACGCTCCAGGTATAATGCCAGCTGTTTCCTTCGGTAAAGGCATCACCCCATTTGTAGGGACTGAACGGAGCCTGAAAAGTTCCGTCTTCGTTTTTTCCACGCATCAGCCTGGTTTCCGGGTCAAACACATTGCGGAAGTTGCGCGCCCGTTTCTCAAACAAATCAATCTCTTCCTGCGGACGCTCCAGCGCCTGGGCCAGTTTCCAGATACAGTAGTCGGCATAGGCATATTCCAGCGTGCGGGCTGTATTCTCATTGATTCCTACGTTGTAGGGAATGTAACCCAGTTTGTTGTAGTAATCGGCGCCGTATCTGCCCACCGAGGTAATGTCTTCCATCCAGTTTTCGGTGTTTTTCAGAATAGCCTGGTACAAGGTTTCGATGTCGTAACCGCGGATTCCTTTTAAGTATGAATCAGCAATAAGCGAGGCCGAATTGGATCCGATCATACATCCACGGTGCCCGGGGCTTGCCCACTCAGGCAACCAGCCACTTTCTTTGTAGGTGTTAACCAGTCCTTCCATTATTTGTGCGTTCAGTTCCGGGTACATCAGCGTGAAAAACGGGAATACTGCACGGAAAGTGTCCCAAAAGCCGTTGTCGGTATACATATAACCGGGTAGCACCTCGCCGTTGTAGGGGCTGTAATGAACCACTTTGTTGTCCTTGTCGTACTCGTAAAAACTACGCGGGAAAAGCAACACGCGGTAAAGGGTAGAGTAGAAAGTTTTTTGCTGTGCTTCAGTGCCTCCTTCTACTTTTATTCTAGACAGTTCTTTTTCCCAAATGGCCGCTCCTTCATTTTTTACCTGCTCCAAAGTTTTATCGCCGATCTCTCGGGTCAGGTTCAGTTCTGCCTGTTCCTGAGAAATAAAAGAAGAGGCAATTTTTACGTTCACTTTTTCTCCCTTTTTGGTTTTAAATCCTACAATACCGCCCACATGAAAGCTTTTGGCTTCGTTGCTGTCCTGAAGATTTTCGTCTTTCCAGGTTTTTACTTCCTCAAAATCTTTGTCGAATACGGCCACAAAGTAGTTTTTGAAATTGGAAGGAACGCCACCGCTGTTGTTCTGGCAATAACCGATGATCTTTCTTTCCTCGGGAATGATTTTTACCATCGAGCCGCCGTTGAACGCATCCAGAACCACGTACGAATGATCGTTCTCCGGAAAAGTAAAACGGAAAGAAACCGCGCGGTCGGTAGGAGAGAACTCGGTGGTTACATCGTAATCGGCCAGGTATACTTTGTAGTAGTGAGGGCGTGCTACTTCGGCTTTGTGCGAAAACCAGGAAGCGCGCTCGTCTTCATTCCATTTCAGATCGCCGGTTACGGGCATTAACGAAAAGGCCGCGTAATCGTTGATCCACGGACTTGGCTGATGGGTTTGTTTAAACCCACGGATTTTATATGCATCGTAGCCGTAGCACCATCCATCGCCCATTTTCCCGGTTTGGGGAGTCCAGAAATTCATACCCCAGGGGCGTGCAATTGCCGGGTAGGTATTCCCGTTGGAGAGTTTAAACTCCGAATCGGTACCCATCAACGGGTTTACAAGATCGACCAAACTCGCATTGTCGTTGTTTTGAGAATGGTTCTTAGTTTCTGATTTCGTACAGCCCAGAAAAAGGGCCAGCATAAAAATAAAAATTGAAAATTTCATTATAAATCGAATGTCAGTTTAAGTATTGAGGCAAATGTAAAACTTATGTCCTGATTTCTGTGATTGAACTTGTCTATAATCCAATTTTTGACTTGCTGTTCATATATCATTTTGTTCAATATTATTTTGAAAGGAAGGTTTTGTGTAGGGGATTAAGGGGGACGGGAACAATGAAGAACGTGAAATTGAAGGTATCATGTTCGGTGGGGTATAAAGCCTATAAAAAGAAATTTCCTTCCCGGAAAACCGGGAAGGAAAAACCTTAATGTATGAATTAGTTGGTCTGGGTCCTCAATTTAAGAGGTAAATCCGTTCAAGCTTATTCCTTTTCGAAACGAATGTTGGCAAAATAGTAAACCACATCAGGCGACGGGTTAACACCGGGTTCACCTCCGATATTCAGGATGATTACCCTGTTGTGTTTATCCAAAGCCTGCGACATGTCTATCGTAATGTCAGTCCATTTTTGTAATTGAGTATCATCAATGTAAAATTTATCCAGCGCCCAGTATTGCTGTCCATAGCTTGAGTTGGAGCCAAAAGACCACATCCTGTTCATGAAACGCGGCCACAGACGTTGAAACTCTTTATTGTCGCCGGTAAATACACTTTTAGCAGGTGCATAAACTCTAAATTTCAAATACCTGTAATCCGTTACATTGAACTCATATTCCTTGGGTAAAGCAAATACCATGGAGGCACTTTTGGCCTTACAAACCACTTTGTAAACGTTTTCCAAACCTTCCCCTGTCGGAGCATCGGTGGCTGGATACGTCACATCAATGTTAAAGTTGGTCGACTGAACATTTCCGTTTAAAAGGAATTGGTTATCGATCAGTACAGATGATGGACCTTCCACCAACTCTACAATTCCGCTTTCAACAAAGGGCTGGAGCAAATTATCGAGGCCCATTGAATTGGGTATGTAATAAACCTTTTCCAGAATACCTGCTTCCATCAGGTCTTTCAGGGTTTGCGCATTTGCTTCCGACATGTCGCCTACTTTTCGCATAAACGGAGAAAAACTACCTCCGCCAACTACGTCAGTATATCCATTGCGGTCATAAGTTAATTCAGGCAACAGGAACAGATCTCCTCCTGTTAAATCCAGTTCTTTCAAACCCGGAAAATAGAAGATATCCTGCAAGGTATTGGCATGAACCGGGTAAACCAGCTTGGAAACCGATGAAACAGCGTCGGAGGTAAAGGTTTCAACTCCGTTGGCGAGTAAAATATCCCTTTCTGCCACCGAAAATTCAGTCGCACCCGTCGGCATATCAATCATCAACTTGTCGTTTAAAACAACGGTATCCAGAATGGGTGTACTATTGACAATCGGTATGATTTTATAATCGATATTGATTTCGGTAGCTTGTCCGGCACTAACGTTTCCAACAAAGAAACGGGAATTATCGCCGCGCGCACCTTTGCGAGTAACGCCATCCTTGTCAACATATTCAAACGATAAACCGTAGTAGTTGAGCAGAACCGAGGATAATCCGTTCGGCCAGTCGATAACGGCCGCTGTTGGCGATTTCAAAATTCTGGGAGTACTAACCTGCAGCGAGGCCAGATCGTCGGCAGTAAATGGAATAAGAGCAATTTCCTGTGGAACCGACGGGTTGTTGTGCTCATCGATGGTGTAAATTTTAAAACGGTACAACTTTCTAAGTGTTAGTCCGGTTATATTTACATAAGATACCAGTGAGTCGATGGTAAGCACCTGATCGTCATACTCGACAATGGTTTTTTGAGCCTTGCCCAATTTAATTTGATCTGAAGGGATGCGGCCGGCTTTCATCAAGTCGATTTCAACGCGCTCAAAACCTATGTGGCCAACAATCGTGTCGAAACGCGCCGGGTATACTATTTCTCCTTCGTACTTCTCCTGCAATTCATACATATCACTGCATCCGTAAAGAGAAGCAGCTATAATTATTAATAATGCTATGTATTTCATATGATAAACTTTAATCTGTTTTTTATTGACCAGCTTTTCGCCCGTAAAGTGTTAGTTCCGATAAGCAATTCGCATCTTCGCGGGTGTAATTGGCTGTAAACCCTTTCATAGCCCTGTACCTAAACCAGCGGGTAGGCTTGGTGTACTGCGGATCATCGGGATACATATAGGCCATATCGCCGGCTTCTCCTTTTTTTACAAACTCTAACTCGCTTAAACCAACCGGAACCGGAATCTGGTGCTCCGAAATAATGCTCCATTTTGACGAATCCTCGTCCCAGTAGTACATTTCGTAAATACCAACGTTCTCCGACTTGTAGTACTGACCTCTGTTAACATTGTTCAACCCACCCGAGTGTCTTTGAACGGTAACAATCCGGCTTAATTCGTAGTAATCACCCAGGTCAATGATAAAATTCCAGGGCATATTCCCATCATCTTTATTACCGGTACGTCCCCTTGCTTGGGTGTGCATAAAGTTGAGGTTATCTCCACGGTCAATAATTCCGTCGATCACATAACGCAGACGTCCTTCCAGGCCGTCGCCAAAACATTGAGGAACTCCTCCGATGGAGTCATTTGCAGCAGGCAGTACCCATTTTTCCTTCGGAATTTCCATGTCTTCGTATAAAGTCAGGGTTCCTTTGTCGATTGACTCGGTAATATTCCCGTAAATATCTTCAACACGCAGCTTTACAGAAATAGGATTATCAGGTCCCAAATCAAGATCTTCCACAAAGCGTCTTTCCTCTTGCAGGTTGGACGAGAATACGGAGGTGAACGAATGATCTGCTCCGTCTTTGCTAAAGGTAAAATCTACATATACGTTGATACTTTGTTCCAGATCGTTTTTCCAATCGATAAAAAATGAACTAAAACCTGGTTTTACTTCCATTGATTCGGCTACCCGGGTAATGGCAGGCTGCAAAGGTTTTACCGTTACTTTTACCGGAGCTGATTTGTTACCTGCGCGGTCAACGGCATACAGGTCAACCTGGTATTCAATTGTATCTCCAAATCCATAAACATCCAGAGAATCTTTAAAATAGCTCGACGAGAAAGAGAAGGTCTTTCCGTGTTTATTGGTATAAACGGCATCAACACTTAACAAATCCTCGTCACTTGGTATTTCGTAATAGAAACGGGCACCTCCGTACAGAGGATTATAAGTGATATCCGTAGGCTGGTTGGGCGGGATTGAATCGTCAGATCCACTAATGCGGGTTTCTTCCTCGTTACAGGAGAAAACAATGCCAACCAAAGCAATTAAAAATAAGATATTAAATATTCTTGTTTTCATAAATTCCTTTCTTTAAAGGGTTTTACATACTACCATCCAGGATTCTGGATCAGCATGGAATTCGTATTCAATTCATTTAAGTCGATAGGCCACAAACAGTTGTTGATGGTAAACTGACGCGACTGTTTCGCCTGAAGGATAAAAAAGTCGGCTCCGGTTTCGCCAGTGTGAGTCCATCCCCATACTGGAGAAGAGAATTCGTTTATTGCCCTGCGGTGTCTGATCATATCCCAGAAATGACTTCCTTCAAAAGCAAACTCAACACCTCTTTCTTCCAGTATAATATCGCGCATGCCTTCTTTGTTTTTATGCTTGTTGGCTGTTCTTACGATACTTGGATCAGCCCAAACATCTTCAATGTTGGGAATTCCTGCACGTTCGCGAACCAGGTTAATGGCATCGTATACCTCCTGTGTCGGAGCATCGTAATACTCGTTCAATGCTTCTGCTTTCATCAGATACAGGTCGGCCAAACGAATGATCGGGTAGGGGTATTTGATGGTACGCTGCCAGGCACCCGATTTCGACTCGGGATGAACAAATTTCTTAATGGCAATACCCGTTTCGTAAAAGTCGGTTGTATGTTGCGAAGAGTTATAACCGCCATCTTCACCGGCATACATCATGGTGTTGATACGAACTCCGTGCGTACGCCAGTAGCCTCCGGTTATACCCAGGTTGGCATAAAAGCGAGGTTCGCGGTTCAAATAAAGTTTGATTGTTTCGGCACCCGGCTGCATAATCCCTTTTAATTCGGCATATTCTTCGTCGTCTACACCGGGAGTTTGTACAATTTCGAACTTTTTGTCATTTTCAAAAGTCACATCCTGCTCAATCGGTACTCCATTTTTTGTATAATAGCGTTCTGCCATCCGGTATGTGGCACCCATCCATTGCCATGAAAATCCTGCTGTATTGGTAGTTCCATCGCCATATCCTTCGGGTAGACGCATGTTGGTAGAGTGAGCCAGTTCTCCCTGGTTGTAAATATCAATATTTGAATATCCCCAGATAAGTTCCTTGTTCCAGGGGTCGGTAATCACCATTCTCAAATCATAGAGCTTTTTCATCTTCTCCTGGTTTTCGGCAAAGTCTTCACGGTCAAAAAGATAGGGCTCTTTTTCGTAGGAGTAAAGAGCTATCCCTGCGGATTCGCAGGTGCTTATTGCATCTTCGATGGCGTCGATGGCGTCTTTCCATTTTTCCTTGTCGTACTGCAATGGGAAAAATGCCTGGCCGTCGGCATCTACAAAGTCACCAAAGTACTCCATGTTGCCGTTGAAGAATGGACTGGCACGAAACAACATCACACGTGCTTTAATGGCTTTGGCTACCAGTTGGTCAACCTGGCCTAACAGAGTGGCAGGAGCTTTTTCTTTCAAATCCGGAATCGCTTCGTCCATAAGGGTAATAATGTAATCAAAACACTCATCCACTTTCGAACGTTTCAAAAACAGTTGTTCAGGCGAGGCATCGGCTGTAATAAGCTCATCGGCAATAACAATCGGGCCGTAGCGCTGAACCAGCAGAAAGTTATAGTAGGCTTTCAAAAACTTCACCTGGGCTTTCCAGTCTGCTCTTTCCAGGTCAGTCATATCAGGCACGTTGTCGATGTGTGCAAGGAATACATTTGCCTGTCGGATTCCTTCGTACAAAGGACGTCCGCCACCCGTACCGGACCAGTTGCCCAACAATGGAGAGTTGGCTGATTGCAATCCTCTCATAATCCTTATTCCTCTTAAATGACCGGTATTATCGTTAAGATCCAGTCGTCCCAGCCACTCGTCTCCAAGCGTCCAGGAGGTGTTGTGTGTTTCATCATCTGAGGGCATGTAGTTGTACACTTTTGCCAAAGCGTCCCATGCCTCTTCTTTCTTTTTGAACAAGTCCTCCAGCGTGATGGTATTATCCGGAACTACATCCAAATACTCGGTACACGAAGGTATTACTGAAAGAATGTATATGATTACTAATATTCTTGTCAATATTTTCATATCAATTTTTTTTTTATAATTAAAATGCTAATTGAACCCCTAAGTTAAACCTTCGGTTGGGTGGATATCCCAATCCATTACGGCCCATTTCCGGATCCCATAATTTGAATGGACTGATTATAAACAGGTTTACTCCACTACAATAGATTCGGGCATTTTTAAGTCCTAACTTTTCAAATTTCTTGGAAGAAATGTTATAACCCATTTCCACCGTTTTTAAACGCAGGAAAGCACCGTTTCTTAACCACCAGGTGGATGTTTGCGTGTTGTTGGCAAGTGGTTCAACCGACAAGCGAGGCCAGAAAGCATGAACATCCGGATTGGTTTCAGACCAGTGGTCTTCGGCAATAATGGCAAGTGCATTTCTTCTTGACGCAAACGGGGCAATACCATGCCTATTGGCGGCATTATCACTGGCATCGCTGGCATCGATAAAAAATGATACTCTTGAATTCCCTTGGAAGAAGAAAGATAAATCAAAGTTTTTGTGCCCGCCGGATAATCCAAAACCGTATTGAATTTCGGGTACGGTTGGTAAGCCTAAAGGAACACGGTCGTTTGAGTTAACAATACCGTCACCGTTCACATCCTTGTATTTGATGTCACCGGCCTGGTAAGTTCCAAAATCCTGTTTGGGCGAGTTGGCAATTTCAGCTTCGTCAACAAATAAGCGTTCGGCAATTAATCCCCACCACTGGTTAATGGAATGACCTTTACGTTTCAGGTATTCATCGGCATATTCTTTTTCGTCCAGTTCAACGTATTCGTTGGTGGCATAGGTCAGGTTGGCGCGTCCGGTCAGCCACCAGTCGTTGGTCGAAATGTACTGATAGTCAACCGAAGCTTCGTAACCCCACGATTTTACTTTTCCTACGTTTCCGCTGATTGCTGCTTCCAAACCCGCTGTAGACGGGAAGTTTTGGCGTTGCATGTAAATATTGTCCCTGATGTCTTTGAAGAAATCTCCCTGTACTTTCAAGGCATCATCCAGGAAAGTAAGTTCAAGTCCCAGGTTCATTTTTGTGGAAACCTCCCAGGTAATTTCCTGGTTGGCATAACGGTTAATTTGGTAGCCGCCGTAAGAATTCATGAAAGTATTTCCCCAACGATAACCGTTGTCTCCTTTGGATATATCCGAAAGGTAAAAGAAACGGTCTTTGCGCTGAGCAATGGCATCGTTACCCACTTTACCCCAGGTAGCTTTCAGTTTAATGGTGTTGATTATTTTCTTCATCGGTTCCCAGAATCGCTCGTTGGAAATTAACCAACCACCACCAACCGATGGGAAGAAACCAAATCTTTTTGAACCACTGAATTTCTCTGAACCGTTGTAACCGTATGCAAATTCAAGGAAATAGCGACCATCGTAATCATAGGTCAAACGTCCTGAATTACCCATGTTTCTTTCGGGTAGCGTTTCGTAAATAGAATTACTGTTTCCGCCAGTCAAAAGGTATTCTTCAAACATGCCAACAGTCATTAAACCCAGGCTGTGGTTTCCGAATTTTTTATCCCAGTTCAAACGTGCTTCGTAGTAATAGTGTGCACTGGCATCACGTCCCGGGTTAACGTCTCCCAGATAACCTTGTCCGCTTTGCGAGTTTAGTTCGAATAATTTGTATTCGCCGGTAATTTGATTGTAGCTTTCCAGGTCGTAATAGAAAGGACTGTAAGTACGCTTACTGGAATATTTGCTCCAGGTGTTTACCGAAGCTTTCGCTTGAAACTTCAGGTTTTCGGTGATAAAGTCCAGGTCTTGCGAAAGCGTGGCCATCGCAGTAATCGAACTCTCGTTTCTGTCTTCGTACCCGCGAACCATTTCTGCATAAGGGTTCTGTTTCAAACTACCTGATACGAATGTATTTCCAAACAGGATATGATCGGCATACTTATGTGCCTCGTCGGGTTCGTAAACCGCCGGGAAGTCAACCGGGTTAGAATTCATTACCATGCGAAAGATGGAACTGGCTGAAGCGTTCGGTCCATTGTATCTTTCAAACCTTCCCTGCAAACGGGTGTCGAGTTTGGTGGTTGGAGTGATTCTGATTATAACATTGTTCCGCAATTGTACACGGTTGATGTCGATGTTGTTGTTAAAATTGTTTTTCGAGTCAACTTTTAACAAACCGGTTTCATTTTCAATTGATCCTGCTACATAGTAGGTTGCCACCTTACCTCCGCCGGAAACATTGAAATTGGCTTTTTTGTTAATGGTTGATTTTTCAAAAAGTTCGTCGTACCAGTCTATATTCGGATAGATCATTGGGTTTAGTCCGTCAGCGGTTGACTGAATTTTTTGCTCACTGTAGTAGGTACCGAGTATCGGGTTCCGAGAAACCCGGGCTTCGTTGTACAGCTTCATATAGTCCACTCCATCGAGCAAGTCATTCATCATGGTTGGAGTTGCCAGGTGCGACTCAAGTCTGATGTTGATTTTGGCAGGGCCTTCGCGTCCCGATTTGGTTTCAACAATGATAATACCGTTGGCACCCCTTGCACCATAAAGTACGGTAGCCGAAGCATCTTTTAAGATTGAAAAACTTTCAATGTTATCCGGTTCCAGGCGGGCCAGGTCATCCGAAGAGGCTTCAAATCCGTCGATCAGAATCAAGGGATTGGTTTTATAACCAAAGGTGGTTACCCCACGAACAAAAAACTGAGCGTTGTCAGCCCCCGGTTCCCCGGATGTTTGGTACGAAATAATCCCCGGAATTTTACCTGCCAGGGCAGAAGTAAGGTTCGATGCCGGTTGCTTTAATTCTGCAGGACGTACGGTTTCGATCGACGAAATTACGCTTTCCTTGCGTTGCTTACCGAAAGCAACTACCTGTACTTCCTCGAGTTGTGTGTCGTCGTCGTACATGGTAACGTTCAGAATGTTTTGTGCACCGATCACTTTTAGTTCACGATTTTTTCCCACAAACGAGAACTGAAGGGTATCGCCTCGGGCAACATCAATGTTGTACTCTCCGTTAACGTTGGTAACCGTCCCCCTGGTTGTTCCCACAACGATAATTGATACACCGGGAATCGGTTGTCCGTCAACGCCGCTTACAACCCCCGTAATTTGTTTTTGGGGATCCTGTTTTACCGGCTGCAATGTGTTCAGTCTCTTTTTAAGGATAATCTGGTTCTCTTCAATCTCGGCTGAAACGGAAGCCTGATCACAGAATTCCTTTAAAACAACATCCAGAGATTGATTTTTGGCCTGGATCGTAATTCGCTGTCCCTGAATAAAAATCTCGTCACGGTACAGAAAATAATAATCAGTCTGATCTTCAATCTGATTGATTAACTCCTGAACAGTCGCATTTTTCAGGTTAAAACTCAATTTTGCATTTTGAGAATAGGAATTAGCCCATCCTAGGGTACAGACTAAGAAGGTAAAGATAAGTGTTAGTTTCATTTTTTTGAAATTGAGAACATTACCTTTTCTCTTGAAAAGGTATTTCTTTCGTAATTTTCTCATAAATTTGCTAGGTTAAATTATTTATTATTTACACTATTTAAAGCTGGGAAGTGGTGGCTCACGACCTGGCTTTTTCTTTTTTATCTCAACATATATTCCGATTCATTTGTATTGACCAAATCCAATGCTGCGGCTTTGGCAAAAATGTTTAATACTGTTTCTTTATCGCCTCGTAGTTCCAGCTTTCCGGTAATCCTCAGCATTCCCATGGTTGGGTCGGCCAAGCCAATCTGTATGTTGTAGTACCGTTCCAGCTTTTTGATGACTCTGTTTAGCTCCTGGGTTTCGAAAATCAGATAGCCCTGATGCCAGGAAATGTAGTTTTCTACATCAACCTTTGAAATACTGGTTTTCTTTGTTTCGATGTCGAAGGCTGCACGTTGGTTTGGTTCCAAAATGTATTCCTTGCTTCCCAGGTGAAAACCGGGTTTGCTTATTTTTACTTTTCCCTCTACCAAAATGGTTTCTACTATTTTATCTGCCGGATAAGCTGATAAGTCAAACTTGGTTCCCAGTACTTCAATATTCAGTTCTTCCGTTTTTACAATAAAAGGTTTGTTTACATCGTGCACTACTTCAAAATAGCCTTCCCCCATTAAGGAAACAACCCTTTTCCCTCCGTCAAAACTGGAAGGATATGCCAAACGCGATCCTGCATTCAGATGGGCGATTGTCCCGTCGGGCAGTTTTATCGATGCATTCTTGCCATACGGAACAAAAAGCTCGTTAATATTTTCATTGTTTCTTATCCTGGGAGTTGAAACCGTATCTTTTTTATTGATAACAATTTGTCCGTCAGGTTTGTATTCGATCTCCGATTTTTTTTCCGGTATCTGAACATTACTTCCATCAGAAAGGATCAGCGTTGAATAGCCAGGGGAGTTGTTAACCTGGATATTCTCAAAAACTTCGCTATCCCGATTATTATTTAAATATTGATTGATTGCGACACCCATTACAAAGAAGAGAATTCCGACTGCCGCATACCGGAAGTACGAAAACAAGATGATTTTCTTTCTTGATTTTCTTCCCTTGTTGTCGAGTTCCGTTATAATGGAAGAAAAGACTTCTTTTGATACATTAGATACATTGGGGGTAGGGGCAGACTGAAGATGTGAGACGATCATGCGTGCGATCCGGATTTGTTCTTTTTCGGATTCATGCTTTTTCATGTAATCATCCCAGTACTCCTCCAGATCTTTGGTGGGATTGAGCACCCATCGCACAAAGTCCGGATCTTCGTAATATTTCAAAAATTTATCCATTAGCATAAGAGACTTACATTAGTAAGGGCTCTTGTGAATTAAAACATGGACATTAATCCGATAAAATTTTTGAAAAAAGAAGAAAAAAGATGGGGGCGAAGCTGTCTGTGTGAATTTCACTGCGCAATGATAACAAGGCCCTGTATAAAAGTTTTCGGGCAGATTCAACCGAAATCATCATAATATCAGCTATTTCCGGATAACTCATTTCCTCTTCGAATTTGAGGTAAATGATTTCCTTTTGTTTGGGGGGCAGTTTTGATACGGCCGCTTTGAGGGTTTGGCTTATTTCCCGGGTTGTTTCTTCTTCAATAAGCTTGTCCTGGTAACTGTACTCAATGGTGAAATCAAAGTCAAATTTGCCTTCTTTGATATCGAGTAACTCAATTTTTTTACTGCTTTTGATCTTTTTAAGCAGGTTGTTTCTTAAGGAGATAAAGAGATAAGCTTTCAGATTTTTGATATCGACATTCAGTTTCTTTCGTTTCATAAACAGATCGATAAAAATCTCCTGCAAACTGTCGTGGACTATTTCGCGATTGGCACAAAGCTTATACCCATAAGAAATCAATTGATTTATATGCAGCTCATAAAGAGAGGAAAAGCTTTTATCGTTTCCACTCAGAAATGATTCCCATAAGTAATTTACATACTCGTCACTGTACTGTCCCATTCGTCACAAGTTGGAAGGCTTGGTAAAGTTCACCTTTTTTCTAAAATAATAAACAACGCAATGATATAAAAAGATTTTTTTCAACAAAGTCATGGAGGGCATTTCAATTTAATTTTGGGATTAACAGGAAATACAGTTTTGCTCCGGTTTTACTTTTTACTTAAAATCAAACCGATAAATTTTGACGATTAAACTAAAACAGCGTGGTGAAAAATAGAACTGGTCTAAATTGTTGGCTTTTTAAAAGAGAGTCTTTCCCAAATGTTTTTTTTGTTTAATTTCAACTGTTTAAAAACTAATTTTCAACCAAGTAACCAGAGACTTATGAAAACTCTACTAATGCTAGCTCTTTTGTGTGTATTCTACATCACTTCTGTGGGACAAAAAAGCAAAATCAAGTTTGGAAAGATTGATGAGAGTGACCTCAAAATGCAGGTGTACGAACCAGATACTTCGGCAGTGGCTGTTATCTTATTTGAACAGGGGAAGAGTGAAATAAAGTATGATCAATCGAACGGATGGAAGCTGCTTTTTACCAAACATCAGCGAATAAAAATACTGAAGCAAGAAGGAGTGAGTTACGCCGATTTTCAAATTGGGCTGAGTTCTAATAAAAATAATAGCGAGGAAGTTAATGGATTAAAGGCCGTTACTTTTAATCTGGAAGATGGGAAAGTGGTAAAGACCGAACTGGACAAAAAAGATGTCCATCTGGAGGAGGTAAACAAGTATTACCAGCTTCAAAGTTTCTCGTTGCCCAATGTGAAAGCCGGTTCGGTTATCGATGTGGTTTATACGATCGATTGTAAAGCTTTTTTTCGGAATATGCGCCCCTGGAGGTTCCAGCATTCTATTCCAACCGTGTTTAGCGAATACGAAGTGCAAATTCCGGAATATTTCAGGTTTCGTAAATTTGCATTGGGTTTTGAAAGTTTTACGCTTGCCGAGGAGACTACCGTATCCGACAAAGTTACTTTAATGTCGAAGTCAAGAGTGAGTAACGGCTCTTTTAGTGGGGTCAAAACAGAATTCAGCTCAGATCTTGTAACATTCAATTCAGCCAGGTATCATTTTATTGCCGAGAATGTACCCGATTTTAAAGAAGAGGCATTTACATCAACGGTCGATAATTACATTCAACAGGTTCAGTTCGAGTTGCAATACGTCCAGTTTCCGGGAGATAAATTATACTCTTATGCCGAGTCGTGGGAATCCATCAACAAAGAACTAAGCGATGATGAAGATTTTGGGAAGATTGTTTTTGGCCCGGTGAAATTTCTTCAGGAAGAAACCGATGCATTGATTGCACGTGCAGGCAGCAACCGGGAAAAAGTGGAAATACTGCTTTCGCATGTTCGTGCCAATTATAAGTTTAACGATTTGCGAAGAATTTACTCCAAGGGGCTTCGAAGTGTCCTGAAAGATAAAAACGGGAATGTGGCGGACATTAATTTTTTGCTGGCAGGTTATTTAAGGTCGGCCGGCTTCGATGTAAAACCTGTTGTTTTAAGTACGCGCGAGAACGGTGCCTTTATTTTCCCCACCGTAACCGGTTTTGATTATGTTGCTTTGATATGCGATGTTGACGGGAACAAGGTACTGTTAGATGCTGCCAACAAATACAATGGAATTAACGAGCTCCCTTTCGAATGTTTGAACGGTAAGGGACTGATTGTTGGAAATACCAACCCTGAATGGGTGGAGTTAATGGAAATCGGTAATTCGACCGCCAATTATATTGCAACGCTCAATGTAGAGCCCGACGGGAAGTTATCGGGCAGCGTGGGAGTGGCACGTAATGGATATTCGGCACAGGCTTTCCGCAATAAAGTTGATCAGTTTAGCAGTGTCGAGAAATTCACCGAAGATTTTGCAAAAGACAACCAGGACTGGGATATTGCTCTGCACGAGATAAACGGGTTGAATTGTTTGGAGCCCAGGGTGGTAGAAAAAATGGAGCTTTCGGTGGGCAATAAAAGCATTTTTGCCGGAGACAAAATATATGTTTCTCCCATTATCTTCAATACAATGGACGAGAATCCTTTTAAATTAAAGGAACGAAAGTACCCGGTTGACTTTGGCTTTACTTTTAAAGAAAATGAAATGATCGTACTCAACGTCCCCGAAGGATATGTGGTGGATGAACTTCCTGAAGCTACCAAAGCCGGGTTGCCTGATAGTAAGGCCGTTTTTATGTTCTCGGCTAATAAAATAGGAGAAAAACAAATTCATATAACCACTTCTTTAACAATCAATAAGCCGGTAATGCTCGCAGAAGACTACGTGAATCTGAAAGAGTTGTTCAATATGATTATTGAGAAGCAAAACCAGCAAATCGTTTTAAAGAAGATATGATTCTGAAATAATTTATTTCGCCGGGAGCTGTCCCGGAAGTTAATACTGGTAGCTGTTGCACAACCCTCTAATTTTTAAGTACCTGTTAAAACTACGAAGGGGAATAAGCTGTTTCTCGCGTTTTT
>NZ_QWGR01000119.1 GCF_003576475.1 Maribellus luteus
GGCAGCTGTCTGAAGCCGAGCTTGCCAAGGCCGGTGTGCGGCAGGAGACGATCCGGCTGTCGATCGGCATCGAGCACATCGATGATCTGCTGGCCGATCTGGATCAGGCGCTGGCGCAGGCTTGATGTGCAGACGTCGAGCGCCTCGCGGCGCTCGGCGCATGAGGCTTCTTACCGCCCCGTGAGCTGGAGCGTTTCCAGTTCCGACGTGGTGCGCTGGCTGCGCACGCCTCCGCTGTTGTAGACCTCATCAACAGCCTTCACCCAGCGGCCGACCTCGGGCGCATACCACACGGCCCTATACGTCCGCCCAGTGGCCTTGCTTGGCTGGGTACGTTGCGTCTGCGTGACCATCGTAGTGCCGCCCGCGGCGGTGTTGGCCGACTGCACAATGGCGGTGGATGGCGCCAGTTCAGCTATCCACTGACCTTCCGCCTCGATCTTGATGGCATTGAATTTGCCGGCGGGCACTTCGACCGATTCATAGCCCATGACCTTGTAGTGCGTGTCCCACTGTTCAAGGGTATGGGCCTTGTTTGGATTGTGCTCGGTGAAGGAAACATCCCAGCTCTTGCCTGGCTGCAGCGGGAAAGCAAGCGGACGGTTGACGGTCGTCTCTTTGCCATCCACGTTGCGAATGCGACTCCAATCCG
>NZ_QWGR01000120.1 GCF_003576475.1 Maribellus luteus
TCGTGCGCGTCGGCCCCGACAAGGTGTAACGCGGCTTCACCTTTCCCGTGGGGAGAGGTCGGATCGCTCTTGCGATCCGGGTGAGGGGGAACGCTCTCCCGATAGATTCTACGCCCTCACCCCAACCCTCTCCCCACGGGAGAGGGAGCAGATTGTGCCGCAGCGTTGTCATCCTCTGTTATCAATCGTATGGCCGGGCATAGCCGTTCGAAGAACGGCGTCGCTTCCGCTTGCCTATGTCCCGGCCATCCACGCTCTTACTTTTCACGGCGCAAAGACGAGGATACCCGGCACAAGGCCGGGCATGACGCAGTTCAGTGTTGGCGTTCAGATCAAAGCTGCGACAGCAGCGTGTCGCCGCCGGACACCTCGACCTTGCCCGGAGCAGGTTCGAGGTTGAAGATCTTCACTGTGCCGTCTTCCACCAGCATCGAATAGCGCTTGGAGCGGATGCCGAGGCCATTGCCGGAGGCGTCGAGCTCCATGCCGATCGCCTTGGTGAAGTCGGCGTTGCCGTCGGCGAGGAAAATCGCCTCATCGCGCTGGTCGGTGTCGCGCTTCCAGGCGCTCATGACGAAGGCATCGTTGACCGACACGACGGCGATGGTGTCGACGCCCTTGTCCTTCAAGGCATAGGCGTTCAGGAAAAT
>NZ_QWGR01000121.1 GCF_003576475.1 Maribellus luteus
GCCCTGCAGGCAGCGCACCGCGGCTACGTGATGGACTCCGGTCTCATCACCATGAGCGGCGATGCCAAGCAGATGCTGGACGACCCGAAAGTGCGTGCGGCCTACCTGGGCGAGTAAGCACCCTCAAGCACCACGAGAAAGCCCCGCGATTGCGGGGCTTTTTCTTTCGCGCGCGACCCGCGTTTCAGGCAGAAGCCGCCGTGTAGATATTCGGCCGATGCAATTGCATGAACCCGACACCCTCCGGCACATCGGCAAAGCCGTGTTTGCGATAAAGCCAGTCGGCGCCCGTTGTTACGAGCACTGTGCGGCGCAGCGTCTGCAGGTCGGGGTGCTCGCGCAGGAAGTCCATCAAAGCGTGTGAGATGCCTTTCCCGCGCATCGCCGGCAGCACGAACACATCGCACAGGTATGCGAACGTCGCCCGATCGGTAATGACGCGCGCAAAACCAACAAGCTCCCCACGTGAGCCATCGCCGTTCAGCCGATAAGCGGCGAAGCAGAGCGAATTTGCAACCGATCGGTCGAACACAACGCGCGGCAGGCCGCGGGCCCAGAACGTCTCCTGTGACAGGAAGTTGTAGATATCGTCCAGCGGAAGCCACGCGGAATCATCGGACAACACGATCCCCGTGGCCGGCACTTCTCG
>NZ_QWGR01000122.1 GCF_003576475.1 Maribellus luteus
GCGTCGCTGTCGGCCAAGTGGGCAAGCGCCGTTGGCCCGGCGTGGCGGAACCACGTCATCAGCAACGCGTCGAGCAGCGCCATCGGCGCGGCCAGCGAATGGAAGAACGACGGAATGGCGACGGGCGCAACCAACTGCTGCCATGCCAGTTCGGCGCCGGGAGCGATGGCGCTGTCGGTCACATACACGAGGCGCGCACCGCGCGCATGCGCGTACTGCATCGCCTCGATGACCTCGCGCGTGTACGGATCAAAAGCGCAGCGGATCCGCCAGCGTGTTGCCGCTGCCGGCGCACAGCGTGACCTTGTCGTCGAAGAGCTGGGCGGCATAGCCCAACGCATGCGTCAGCGCCAGGCAACTGCGCGCGCCCAGCAGATACACCCGGCGCGCCCTGCACAAAGCTGCAGCCACAATGTCCAGTGCCGCCAGGTTCGCTGGCGAGAATGCCGACTGCATATGCGAGCCGATGGCCATGCCAATGCGTTCGGCTTCCGAAGCGCCTGCGGCATCTTCACCCTGCAACGCACTGGCGCGGCCGGCAAAGCCGTCGGCCTGCTGGCGCAGGTGATTCACGCAGACGTCGCGCAGTGCGGCAAAGTCATCAAATCCCAGCGCGCGTGCCAGGCGGGAGAACGTGGCCGGCGGTA
>NZ_QWGR01000123.1 GCF_003576475.1 Maribellus luteus
TAGCCAAATTCCTCGTCAGCGTTCAGACGACACAAACGAAAAGCGACAACATCGCCCGCGATACCGCAAAACTGCTCGCCGATCAGAAGGTGATCGGCTGGTTTCAGGACCGTTCGGAGTTCGGCCCGCGCGCGCTGGGCAATCGCAGCCTGCTGGCCGATCCGCGCAAGCCCGAGATGAAGGACATCCTCAACAGCCGGGTGAAGCATCGCCAGCCGTTCCGCCCCTTCGCACCGATCGTTCTCTACGAGCGCGCGAAGGACATCTTCGAGGGCGAGGAAGACTCCCCCTTCATGCTGATCGCCAAGAACGTCCGGCCCGAATGGCGCGACAAGATTCCGGCCATTGTCCACGTCGATGGAACGGCGCGGGTGCAGACGGTGCGCGAGGAAACCAACCCCACGCTTTACCGGCTGCTGAAGGAGTTCGACGCCCTCACCGGCGTCCCCGTCCTCATCAACACCTCATTCAACGTCAAGGGCGAGCCGATCATCGAGACCCCTCGCGATGCGGTAATCTGCTTCCTGACCACCGGCATCGATCATCTGGTGATGCACAACACGCTGGTCTCGAAGAACGCGATGCACAAGATCGTCGGACCGCTGGTGAATACCTATACCGACGTCGCCACGATGGTGATGTCGAAC
>NZ_QWGR01000124.1 GCF_003576475.1 Maribellus luteus
ACCCCTTGCGGGTTGATCGTGGAAGATCCGAAGGTGGACCAGGACGCCATCACTGAAGAGCGGGATTGGTTCGCCTCGGCCGAGACCTCACACGGCGCTGGTGTCTCTTCCCGGCTGCAACGGCTATAGCCGACGATCGCCCCGCCACGGACCGGCGCTCCGTGCAAAGGCACGCCCGCTCCATCGTCTGCTGGAATGAAAGGCGAATACGTCGAACGACCGTGCCGCCGTCCCTGCCGGAATGATATTCGCCACGACGCCGCTTGCAGCGATCAGGCTGAACGCAACATTGAGGCGTTCCTCGCCCGACACGGCGGAGTAAACGCGGTCAGTCGTTCTAAGGCGTGATCGCGATCGTCTTTCATTCGCAGTGCCTTCGGATCGAGCGCGAAACGGGACGGCGCGTCCTTCCAAAAATTGGAAGCCGTAATTCCAAAATCGCATCATATTCAACAAAACCGATAGCTCCTAAAAACAAGCAAGCAATCACGCTTCCCTCGTGCGGAACGTCGCAGGGGAAGGTTAGCCGTTGCTCGTTTCGTTTGAGAAAGAGGAAATCATGTCAAGCAAGCTCAACGGCAAGACGGTTGTTCTTGTCCACGGTGCTTTCGCGGATGGCTCCAGTTGGGCGAGGGTAATTCCCCTTC
>NZ_QWGR01000125.1 GCF_003576475.1 Maribellus luteus
CTTTGCTAGAGGAAGAAATGAGCTGTTTCTGAGCGCGAATGTACTGTTTCCTAGACTCTGGTGGAATATCTTTCAGGAATATGTGTTTGGAGGATAGATTGATAGAGAAAGCCACTGGACATACAGTTCTGCCATCAGGATAAGTGAATAGATGCTTAAACCTGCAGCGCCCTGCAGTGAATTACCCAATGCGTACACGCTCCACCAAAGTATTTCTTCTATCCAAAGAAAAACAGTTGTATATTCATGGATTCTGTAGAATATCAGTGGAAATGAAGCAGTTTCTTGAAAGTCCCACACAATGTGAAGCTAGAGTTTGAGTGTTCATCACCAAGTTCCTTTCTCTTTTGTATACATGATAAGAATTCCTTGAAATCACTGCGCAATAACATGGTTTGTAAAAGACGTGTGTTAATCTAACTCTGACTGGAGCACTTTCAACGCTCTTTCAATGTTCATGACTATTGAAAGTTTGAGAGGCGTAATGTCCCTGGAAATATACTGTTTTCACCCATCTTTTTGAAGGATTTTTCTAAAATATCTCCTTTGGGACTGTTTCTTAAGCAAAGACCACGTAAATGAACGTTCGGTCAGACAATGAGTGAAGAAGCAGGCACCAATATAGCATTATCCACCAGAGTAAGC
>NZ_QWGR01000126.1 GCF_003576475.1 Maribellus luteus
AAACGCACTGCCACGGGCTTCACGTAGTCCATCCAGATATCACGGACACCAATCCAGGCGTGATAGGTGAGCGACACGAACGCCAAGAACGTCAGCATCTTCATCCACTGGTTGGAGAACAGCCCAGCCCAGCCTTGGTACGACGTGTCTTTCGAGAGCAGGAATGCAGCCAGCAACACGATGGTGTAGACCGCCATGATCACCGCGGTGACACGCTGCGCCAGGAAGTCCTTCAGACCGTAGTGCGCGCCGACGACGAGGCGCTTGGGACCGATATTGTTATTTGCCATCAGGAACCCCTCAGAACAGGCCGAACAGCTTGGCGCCAAACACCACCGTCAGCAGCAGGCTGACGATGAGCACGCTCACAGCTGACTTGGAAGCCGAGGTCTTGTCGATACCGATATGCAGATCGAGGATCAGGTAACGGATGCCAGCGCAGAAATGGTGCAGATAAGCCCAAATGAGCGCGAGGACGACGACCTTGGCGAAGCCGTTGGACAGAAGCGCCGTGAACTTGGCGAAACTGATTTCCGACGTGAGACTTTGCTCAAACAAGTACAGCACGAACGGAAGAAGAAGGAACATCAGCGCACCGCTGGCACGGTGCAGGATGGACACCTTACCGGCCCAGGGCAAGCGGTA
>NZ_QWGR01000127.1 GCF_003576475.1 Maribellus luteus
GCTGCGAGACGCGCGCGGCCTGCTGCATCGAGTGCGTGACGATCGCGATCGCGTAGTTCTGCTTGAGCTCGTCGATCAGATCCTCGATGCGCGCGGTCGCGATCGGGTCGAGCGCCGAGCACGGCTCGTCCATGAGCAGGACGTCGGGCGAGACGGCGATGGCACGCGCGATACACAGACGCTGCTGCTGACCGCCCGACAGGCCGTAGCCCGACTGGTTGAGCTTGTCCTTCACTTCGTTCCACAGCGCGGCCTTGGTCAGTGCCCATTCCACGCGGTCGTCCATCTCGGAGCGCGACAGGCGCTCGAACAGTTTCACACCGAACGCGATGTTGTCGTAGATCGACATCGGGAACGGCGTCGGCTTCTGGAACACCATGCCGACCTTGGTGCGCAACCCGGCGATGTCGGCGCCGCGCGCCAGGATGTCCTTGCCGTCGAGGATGATCTGCCCCTCGGCCCGGTGCCCGGGATAGAGGTTGTAGATGCGGTTCAGCGCCCGCAGCAGGGTCGACTTGCCGCAGCCCGACGGCCCCAGCAGGGAGAAGAACTCGCCGGCGGCAATGTCCAGGGTGACCCCGTCGACGGCCAGTACCTTGCCGTCGAAGCTCTTGGTGACCTCGTCGAGTTTGATCGCAGCGG
>NZ_QWGR01000128.1 GCF_003576475.1 Maribellus luteus
GCCAGCTACGGCGTCGACCCCGCCGCGCTGCTCGCCCGCATCGACGACGTGCGCCGCGTGCATGCCGCACTGGCGCAGTTGCCCGTGCCGTATCGCGAGGTACTTGTGCTGCGCGAGCTGGAAGACCTGCCGTACCGCGACATTGTCGCTGTGGTCGACGTGCCCATCGGCACGGTCATGTCGCGCCTGGCACGTGCGCGGCAGCAGCTTGCACGTTTATTGACGGAAGACAACGCGCCACCGCGCACCAATGTGACACCCATCCGGGCATCGGGTGGTATGGGAAACAGCACCAAGGAGGCCCGCCATGAACTGTGACGACATCCGCGCGCTGCTGGCTGCCCGCGCCGATGGCGAACTCGGTGCGGCGGACAGCCTGCACATGGAAGCGCATCTGGGCTCGTGCGCCGCCTGCACCGACATCGCGGCGAATCACGATGGCGTGGTGCGGGCCCTGCGCCAGGGGCTGCGTGCGCCGGGGCTGTACATGAAGGCGCCGGCGGGTTTGAGCGAGCGGGTGATGCGTGCCGTGCAGATGGAGGCCGGCATGCGGCCGGATCCGATTTCGGCTGCCACGCGCGCGCCGCGCCAGGCGCAATCGCCATGGCAGCGGCTTATGAACTGGCTGATCACGCCA
>NZ_QWGR01000013.1 GCF_003576475.1 Maribellus luteus
AATGAAAGATAACTGCTTACTCTCCGGGATTATGCTAAATTTGTTAACAAAACCTGGTGAGTTGTGCAACAGGCACAAAATGTAAATTTAATGCGGGTTTCAGCCGGTAATTCAACAGCAGTTCTTCGTTGCAACACCGCCAATTCGTCTTTGACGATTGACGAAAAATTTGAAATAATGAATAAACGAATTGGCTCCGTGCGAGCTTGAAAGTTCATCACTTAAAATCCCGCACTCCACTTACATAAACCGTTATAGGGCATTTTGAGAGAAAAAATCATGCAGACAAGAAAACATACAGCTTGGAAGAAAAATCGAAAATTCGGAGACGTAATGGGTGGACGAAAAAGACTCAAACTTGCTGATAATGTGTTTAACAGACAGCATAATTTGACCGCTCCAACTGACGATGAAGAAAAACCAATTTTTATAGTTGACAATCCTTCGCGTGACTTTTACTTTCCTGTGACAGTAGACGAGGTTAAAAAAGTTCTGGAACAACTTCCCAAAGAGCACATAGACCATTTGACACATATTTGGTTTCAAAAAATTAAAAAATCAGATTATCTGAACGGGAAGACATTTCAAGGTTTATTTATTTGCGGTAGCGGAGTTTATTTAATTGTTCTTCATCCATTTCCGACAGATAACAAAATGAGATTTGGAAAAACAAAACCACTAAAGAAAATTCTAAATTTCTATAAAAACTATACCGTAGAATTACACGAAGATAACGACAGCTGGTTTTTACAATGGACTGAAGAAACAATAAAAAAGTATTACATGAACAACCTACTACTTCACGAAATTGGGCATTCAATTGACAGTTTCTACAAAAGATATTGGAGCAAGGCGACAGAACAGAAAAAAGAAAATTGGGCAGATAATTATGTTGCCGTTTGGGCAGACCAAATACGAGAAATTTATGAACCGAATGAAAAAAACGTCCTATAACAAAGAACTATTTCAGGGCGGGGTTTGGTGGTACGCCAACTGCGTTCCGAGTACTCGGGATCGTTTCGCAGTTCCGTGTCCTTCGGACAGGAACACTCTCCGATCCCGATAGCTATCGGGACGCCCCGACAACTTGCAAGTGACCATTATGCTTAAATTTAAACGATGAAAAAGCTACTGACAATTATACTAGTCTTTTTGACAATTAACTCCATTGCACAAGTCGCTACTATTAATGACAAGGATGGATTTACAAATGTTAGAGAAAAACCTAGCATTGATTCAAAAGTGATTTATAAACTAAATAACAATAAAGTATTTTGGTATGACTATAGTGAGAAAAACGATACATCTGATTGGGCTGTAGTATATATTCCCAAAAACGATTTATCATTAGGTTGCACTGACTTTAAATTTTTAGTTGGATTTATTCATAAATCAAGACTTGCCCCTCTTGACAAAATGGAAGAATATAAAAAATCAGATTTCAAATTCTCTTACACTCTTAAAGATTTCAATCCAGACAATCGAATTATAGATTGGATAAATAATCGTTCTGTAAGTTCTATTGATGGTCAATCTGTTTGGGGAACAGATGGAGAATTGCCAAAAACTGAAATTGAGAAAATCTCTATAAAAATTGACGGTGAAGAAATAAATATCAATAAGGCTTTTTATTCGAATTTGTTTGAATGTGACAATGAGTTTAGAGTATATAAAAAAGAAGACACTTTTTTTGTTTATCAAGACAATAGTGATGGCGCAGGTTATTATCAGATTGTTTGGGTCTTAAACAAAACCGGTCTTATACAACGATTGCTAGGTACGATTTACTAAAAAAGCAATCAGTAACTGACAAACTGTAATGAGAACTAAACTTGATAAAAAAGGAATTAAGCTTACAATCATACTTTTAAGTATTGTTGGAGTAATTGTTATTTTGTATTTCTGGGCACAGTATGGTAAATCTAATTTTCCCAAAAGTGTTATCATTTTTATTGCAGGATTCCTTGGAGTATTAGCTGTAAGAATACCATTAAAACTATTATTTGAGTTAATAATAAAATTGATAAAAAAATAAAAATCTAAGCATAACACAGCACATATCACAGGGTGGGGTTCGATGGTACGCCAACTGCGTCCCAATGCTTCGGGATCGTTTCGCAGTTCCGTGTCCTTCTGCTGGCGCCGATTTGTAAGCACCGAGGGCAACTCAGGCAAACAAAAACAATATGCAAAATACACCGACAAATCAGAGTTTAACTTTTTGACAGAACCGAACTGATTAAATACAAAATGAAATCCAAATTCAGAAATACAGGAATTACTCTTTCAATTGCTTTCATATGCTTGCTTGCAATAATGTTGGTATTTGTAATGTGGACAAGATCTGGGTTTGCCTTTTTTTTAGTAAAAGTAGCACTCTTGGTTATTGGTATTTTAGGAGTATTTATTGTTTGGGCAGCAGTGAAACATATCATCAAAATGATTAAATGGATTATAAAAAAATAAAAAATCGAACGCATAAATTGGAAATTGCATTGCTGGGTTCGTGCGATGTCGTAGGCTGGATTCTCGTTTTGCAATTTCGTGTCCTTCGGACAGGAGCGCTCTCCGAAATCTGCAACGACAATTTGCAAATGACCGTTTGCAACAAGCAAAATAAAGCTATAGCTTTTTCAGAAGATATAAATTAAAGACTATGAAAATAACAAATGAAAAAACTTTACTAGCAGTTATTTATAGCTGTATTATATTTGTAGGTTGTGTAAAGGAGGATAACAATATAAAACCTACTATTATGTTCTTGCAACCTCAAAATAATTCTGAAATTTTAGAGGATTCAGTGTTAAGAATTATTGTTGTTCCTAATGATGAAGATGGTAGTATTTCTGAAATCGAATTATTTCTTGATGAAAAATTGTTGAAATGTTTAACAGTTACTCCATATCAATTTGATTGGGACCCTGACATTCAAGATATTGGATTACATGTTTTGAAAGCAGTTGCATATGATGATAAGAATGCGAAAGGGGAATCAGAACTTCAAATTAATATTGGAGATTATAGAGAATTCATTACTGGCGACTATAACGGAATACAAGTTAATACAATTATGGGATTAAGCCCTATATATGGTTCTTATCACGACACTTCAACTGTAACGGTCACTATTTCTATGTCACAAATTGATTCTATTGTAGATCTTGATTTTACTCCTGATTATCCATACGAGAATATTCCATTTAAATATACCATGGGTAGTTTGTTTTCTATTGAAATGTATCATTCTCCATATTTAAAAATTATAAACGACAGCCTATATTATAAGCATCGGCCAGGATTAGGTCCTAGTTGGACTGAAGTTTTTGCCAAAAAGATAGAATGATTTTACACCCCCAGTTGTCGAAAAGCAGAATTTTGAAAACAATGATTACAGATTTATAAAAGAAATAATGCCAGTTGCCAACATTTTGCATAAGTAATGGCAGGCAGTGTGGTTAATATCAAAGGTTTCTAATCCGCTCTATCTACGTAACGATTTGGCAGGAAAGTGCTGCGCAATCAGCCACTCCACATCTATTTCCCGTCATGCCCCATTGCACCCAACAGCGTCTGTTATCTCCCAAAAGATCATAATTCTTTCTGCGGATATTCCACAAGACTGATTTTATCTTATTGCTACACCAGCACAGCAAGTTAGCATTCCGGAAAGCGTAACTATTGGATGCGATTGGCGAAAATTTTAAATAACTTTACGGGTAATTAGAAAATCGGTACAATGAAAAAGATACTGTTAATTTGGTTGGTTTTCTTTTTCGGATTGTCCAATCAATTATTTGCAAAAGCCGGGATGGCAAATGACGAAACTGAATTTGCTTTGGCCCTGGCTGGTTTTCTTCTCTTAGTGGCAGGATTTTTTGAAGGAATCGGCTATCTGAAAAAAAATGGCAAGGGCCTTTTTATCAGGTTTCGGACATTTCTCAAAAATAAGCTGTTAATGCTAAGGAACTCTCATTGAACCCCTGCCGCACGGAAATCACATAATTGGAATCAAATAAAAAAAGAGGGTGTCCCAAAAGCTGTTAAAATCAGGTTCTCGCAAAGACACAAAAGAAGCGCAAAGCTCGCAAAGTGCACATCATCAGTTTCTGTTTTTGCGCTCTCTGGGTAAAACTTGGCGGACTTTACGTGAAATATACTTTTGGGACATCCTTTCTCTTCGGGCTTCGGGCTTCTTACTTAACAATATCCATTTCGTTTAGCAAATAGCCAGCGCCGGCAAACTTATCGACAATAAACAAAACGTAACGAATATCGAGCGAAATGTTGCGGCACACCTTCGGGTCGTACATAATATCGCTCATGGTTCCTTCCCAGCAACGGTCGAAGTTCACGCCAATCAGTTCGCCGTTGGCATTTACCACCGGGCTGCCCGAGTTTCCGCCCGTTGTGTGGTTGGAAGCGGTAAAACATACCGGAACCGTTCCGTCAACTCCGTAAGCGCCAAAATCTTTGTTTTCGTACAATTCTCTCAGGCGGTCCGGCACATCGTAATCGTAAATCTCCGGGTTATCTTTTTCCATAATACCGGTTAAGGTGGTGTAATACTTGTATTCCACCCCATCCACAGGCTCGTAACCTTCCACTTTTCCGTATGCAACGCGTAACGTGAGGTTCGCATCCGGGTAAAATGCTTTCCCTACGTTCTTCTCCATTAAACCGGCCATGTAAATTTTCATGGCTGCATCAATGGCTGCACTGGCTTCTCTTACTTTTGGGCTAACCGTGGTTTCGTTGATGTAATCGATTTGCTTGTACAGATTCACAAGCGGGTCTTTACGAAGTTTCAGCAATTGTTTGTCGGAACCATCCCGCAGCAACTTTTCCAGTTTTTCGCGGTTGGACAAAACCGATTTACGGTACACTTTTTCGACCAGTTCACGGCCACCGTATTTCTGCACCATTTCCTTTAGTTCAGCCGGAACAAACTCATCCGACAAGCCCGCTGCCAGCAGGGGCATCAGTTCGGCAAAAAGCTTTTCGTCGGTCGGCTGGTTGAAGTTTTTGTAGAAACCTTCCAAACCGGCCACCGCAGCTGCACGCCTTACTTTTGCCACTTCATCCTGCTTCCCTTCAATAAAATTAATGATTGAACTTACCGCCTGTGCATGCCGGAAAACCTCCACTCCGCGCAGCACAACCTCCGAATAGTAATCACTTGCTTTTACATATTTTGCATACACTTCGTACTGCTTTTCAAACTCGTCGAAAACAGGTTTATAGGTACTTTCCCAGGTTCCGTTTTGTTCGGCCCAGGCTTTAAACTCCTGTTCGTAAGCCAGTTTTTTATTCACTGCATCCAAACGTTCAAGGCCTTTTATCTCGCCCTGCCACTTTTTCCAGGCATTGCTTATGCTCTGGTACTTGGCAGCATACTGAATGCGTATGGCCGGATCAGATTCCATGTCGGCACCGATGATCTCCAGTTTTTTATCGCGCAGCATAATGCGATCGGGATCCCGCTGATTCATGGTAATATCCACCGCCTGGTGTGCCCAGTATTCGGTGGTTGTTCCGGGGTTACCAAATACCATGGTAAAATCGCCCTGCTGAACACCTTTCATCGAAACCGGGAAGAATTTTTTAGGTTGGTACGGAACATTGTCGGGCGAATAATCTGCCGGTTCGTTGTCTTTGTTGGCATACACCCTGAACAGCGAAAAGTCGCCGGTATGGCGGGGCCACATCCAGTTGTCGGTATCGCCTCCAAATTTTCCGATGGCCGACGGCGGAGCGCCTACCAAACGTACATCGCGGAAAACTTTGTACACATACAAAAAGTACTGGTTGCCATAAAAAAGCGGTTTTACCGATGCGGAGAATTTTCCTTCCTGCCCGGCATTTTTCACAATAGTTTGCGTGTTGGAACGGATCTTATCACGAAGAGCGGTTTCATCGAGGCCTTCGGTTCCTTCCATCACCTTGTCGCTTACGTCTTCCATGTATTCGAGAAAGCTGACAGTGAGTCGTTGGTTTGGGAGTTCCTCGCTCTTATTCATGGCCCAGAAACCGTTGGTAAGGTAATCGTGCTCAACCGAACTGTGCGCCTGAATGGCACCATACCCGCAGTGATGATTGGTAATTAACAGGCCTTCGTCGGAAATAAGTTCACCGGTGCAACCCCCGCCAAAAATAACCACGGCGTCTTTCATGCTTGCATGGTTCACATCGTAGATATCCTGCGCAGTGAGTTTAAAACCCATTTCCTGCATTTCCGCCAGGTTGTACTTTTCCAATAAAATGGGAATCCACATTCCCTCTTTGGCCGAAACCTGAAAGGCCAAAAGAAATACCAGCAATACTGCCGTCCAGTTTTTACACAACATAAGAAGTATTTGTAATTAATTCGTAAATGGAGTAAAAATCACGCTCTTAAAAAATGATTTTCAACAACCCCGGACAAAGATATAAATTAGTGGTACTTAGCCATGGAATTTCGGGCGGGCTTGCGCCTTTCAGTGGCTGCTTTCAATCAAAAATCATGATTCCGGGGAGTCACCAACAGAAATGAAAGTTAAGATCAATACTCGTATCCGGGATTTGTTTTTATTTTTTAATGCAGAATATCCAATGTTGAATTCCCAATATCCAATTTCCCGGACTTTGTTGGATATTTTACATTCAAAATTGAGAATTGGATATTTTTTAAAATTAACTCTCAAACAAAAAAAGCGGAAGTATACACCCCCGCTCAAAAAAAACTAACGTTAAATATAAAATCTCAAAAACGTCAAGAAGCCTATCTTTTGTTCTTTCTCACTTTTACTTTTTCTTCCTGCTTCTTTTCTTTCTTCTCTTGTCGCTTTTCCTTGATACTCTTTTGGGCTTCTTTCTGCCCGTCTCTTTTCTTTGCCATAGCATTTAATTTTAGATTACTACTAACATTGAATTTTATACTGTATTATAAAGCACTGACTGACAACAGCCAGCAACTCGTTCAAACAACTTCTCCCCGGCATTTGCACCGCGGAAAAAAAACTAAAAAGCAAGAAGGATTAGTTGACAGTAAACTGCCAACTAACCTTCCTGCCAAATGCAGTTACCTGCATTGAACTAAAAAAACGGAATGAATTAAAAAATCGCTAAACGAAGTTTCTCTAGGATAAGAAACCGGTTTATATATTAAAATCACCAACAGCTTCTGGCTGATAATGAATACTTAATACTTTTATGCGATGCTCTTTCCCCCATGCCTGGTAGGTAATTACATCGTTGCTCTTACGAAGAAAGATGGCCGAGCCCAGGTTTGAAAACACCGAGATTTTATTTTCTCTTACATTTTCAAATTCGGGATAAACCAACTCTAGTTTAAAAGTAAAATTATCGTCGTCGGTTTTTATTTCAATCACCGACCCCATGGTAATAATATCAGGCGGAATTTCGTCAACCTGTACCTTTTGTGCAGCCAATACCCTTTTTTTAAGCTGTTTCAGATTTACAATCTGATCGGCGTACTCCTTCTCTGCAGTTACAATGCACCGCATAATTCTCTCAAAATCCAAAACCGAGATGATCTCATTCTCCTGTGTCATTGACGTCATGGTTTAAATTATGTAATCCGGAAGCAGGTATTTCAAATTATAATTCGTACAGCACTTTTCGGCTCCTGTTATTTTCTGAAGTTCAGGTGGTATAATCGCCGTTTGCCTCGGGTTGAAACACGATGTTGCAGATTTTCATCTTTTTAAGCCCGCCGGGAACTTTAAATGAAACTACACTGTCGGTTTTGTACCCCAGCAAGGCACTTCCGAGGGGCGATAAAATAGAGATGTTACCTTTCTTAAAATCGGCATCTTTGGGATATACCAGGCGAATGGTCATTGATTTATTGGTGTCCATATCCACAATCTCCACCTGTGTATTCATCGTGACAAACTCAGCCCCGATTTTTTTTGAATCGATTTTTTTGGCCCTTGTAAGCTCAGTCTCCAGAAAGCTAACTTCTTTTGAAGCTTCCTTATTAAACTGTTTAATTGAACTGATAATGCCGTTCAACCTCACATAATCCAATTTTGTAACTTTTATAATATCTTCCATCATCTAATAGATTAAATTTTAACTAAAAAAAATAAACGGGATAATTCTAGCGCGAAAAACGGCTAGCTGAATGGCAAATACCAAGGCTTGTCACGTTTCCGGCAGCTACAGGAAAGAAGATCCTGTAACCTTCCACTGACAGTGGACGATCGCCTGAAACCAGCACATGTATATTTACTTTTTTTCTCATCTATAAATCGTATCCGATATTTTTATATCGTATCCGATGTAAATATATAAATTAATTTTATTACTTTCCATATAAAAAGTACAATACCGATGAATTATAGCTTGCTCAGGCAAACAATTGACTTACTGGAAGAGTATGAACAGTTTGAACAACCCGCTGATATTTTGGACTTTGCCTACTGGCTAGTTGGGAAGTACAGTACCGAAACAAAAGAAAGCATCTCCTACCCTTCGCAGCGGAAAAACTCGGAAACTACTGACAGCCCACTGGCTATCAAAAACTTTCGGCAGGAAACCCGGTTCCTGGAATACGTGGCTCGCATTGCCCGCTACCACGAATTTTACGTTCGAAAAGCCTTACAGGACCTGGACATCAACACCCGGCTCGAGTTTCTGTTTCTGCAAACCGTTGAGAGTTCTGACCTGGTGAAGAAGACCGACCTTATAAATATACACCTGTTGGAATACACCACCGGGATGGATACCATCCACCGCCTGATCAAGAAGGAATTTATAAAGGAAGTGCAAAGCACCGAAGACAAACGAGTTAAGTTACTGGCCATTACCGAAAGAGGAAAAGAAGTGCTGGAGCAAACCTCGAAAAGAATACTCGAAGAAAATGAAATGTTCTTTTTAGCCATCAATAACCGGTGGAAAAAAATGACTCCTCTCCTCGAAGAAATCGACAGTTTCCACCACAAAATTTATCAAAATCATAACAATAAACCTTTTGCCGAAATCAGTAACCTGATGGATTCGCTGAAATATTTATCGCAGTAAAATTTCCCCTTGTTTTACAGCAACTCTTCCAACAAAATATTCCCGATAACAAAAACCAACCGGAAATTCACATTCTGCGCTGATAAAAGCAAATTTTGAACGGATTCGTTTCAAAATGACACGATGCTAACAAAAATCATTTTAAATCATAATTAATTTCATTTTTCGTTAGTAGATGCGCTTTACTTTATTTGTTAGTTTTACCCCTTTCAACAAAATCTAAATTACAGTTTATGATTCTTGGCTTATTAAAAGAGTATGGAACTGAAACACGTGTTGCGTTGTTGCCTGAAACCGTAAAGAGCTTTACTGATCTGAAAGTAGAAGTTTTGGTAGAAAAAGGCGCAGGGGAACATGCGTGTGCCACCGACGCCGATTACGAAGCAGTGGGTGCCAAAGCAGTTTCGAGAGCAGATGTTTTTGGCAAAGCAGATGTTTTGCTGCAAATTCAGCCACCGGCAGAAGGCGATGTCGACAAGATCAAGGACTCGCAGGTATGGATCAGTGCTTTTAACCCGCTGTGGGAAACCGGGCTGGTAAAAACATTCCAGAACAAGGGAGTAACTACCTTCAGCCTCGACATGATTCCGCGTACCACCCGTGCGCAGGCGATGGACATCCTGTCGTCGATGGCAACCGTTTCGGGCTACCAGGCAGTGCTGGAAGCCGCGGCCAACCTTCCCACCTTCTTCCCCATGTTTATGACGGCCGCCGGTACCATTCGCCCGGCCAATGTGCTGATACTGGGTGCCGGAGTTGCCGGATTGCAGGCCATTGCCACCTCGAGGAAACTGGGTGCACAGGTTCAGGTGTTCGATGTTCGCTCGGCAGTAAAGGAAGAAGTAATGAGTTTGGGCGGTAAGTTTGTGGAAGTGGAAGGCGCTACCGAAGACAAAGCTGCCGGAGGTTATGCAGTAGAGCAAACCGAAGAATTCAAGAAAAAACAACAACAGGCCATCAACGACCACGCGGCAAAAGCCAATGTGGTGATCTGTACCGCACAGATACCGGGCAGAAAAGCTCCTTTGCTGGTTCCAAAAGAAGCCGTTGACAATATGAAGGCGGGTTCGGTGATCATCGACCTGGCAGCCTCCACCGGCGGAAACTGCGAACTCACCAAAGACAACGAAACAGTGGTTTACAAGGGAGTTAGCATTATCGGGCAGTCGAACTATCCGGCTAAAAAACCGATTGATGCCAGCCGCATGTTTGGAAAGAACGTGCTGAACTTCATGAAACTGATCATTGCGGAAGAAGGCGCCCTGAACCTGAATTTTGAAGACGACATTGTAAAGGGAACCTGTATTACGCATGCAAAAGAGCTTTACAACGAACGCGTTAAATCAGTCATCGAAACCAAATAAAAGAACCAGATATGGAAAACGTATTAACTTTTTTAACCGCGAATAAAGATGCGATATTCATTATTGTTTTATCGGTATTTCTGGGTTTCGAGGTTATTTCAAATGTACCGTCGGTATTGCACACGCCCCTGATGTCGGGAGCCAATGCCATCAGCGGGGTTATTATTATCGGGGGCATTATCCTGGTAGGACATGCTTCCACCACCTTTGAATGGGTGCTGGGTTCGCTGGCCCTTTTTATGGCTACACTGAATGTGGCCGGAGGTTTTGTAGTTACCGACCGAATGCTCGAAATGTTTAAAAAGAAGAAAAAATAACGATGAATGCTATGATTATACTAAATACATTAATGCCCGGACAGGTAGTCCTGGAATACAGTTATCTTCTTTCTGCCATTATGTTTGTAATCGGGCTGAAGCTTCAGAGCCACCCCGAAACCGCCCGTAAAGGAAACTTCTGGGCCGCTTCGGGTATGATTCTTCCGATGATTACTACCTTGATATTAAACCGCAACGGCGCCGGCGAAGCAATCGGGATGGGGAACGTAATTGCCATTCTGCTGATTATTGCCGCCGGAACAGTAGTGGGTTCCATTATGGCACGCAAGGTGAAAATGACCGCCATGCCGCAAATGGTATCTTTCTTTAACGCTACCGGAGGTGCTGCCTCTGCTGCGGTGGCACTGATCGAATACACCAAAAACCCCGACCAGGCAGTGCTGGTTGGCCTCCTGGGGCTGGTAGTGGGAAGTATCGCTTTCAGTGGGAGTATGATTGCCTACGGAAAGCTCGACGGCAAAGTAGGCGACATT
Organism: Maribellus luteus; assembly: GCF_003576475.1. Taxonomy (GTDB): domain Bacteria; phylum Bacteroidota; class Bacteroidia; order Bacteroidales; family Prolixibacteraceae; genus Draconibacterium; species Draconibacterium luteum. The sequence goes on from NZ_QWGR01000013.1 coordinate 11,200, forward strand.
TTTGCCAAATTCATGACCTATGTGAACCTGCTGTTCATGGCTGTGATTGTTGCCGTGATCCTGCTGGTTTTGTTCGGAGGCTTTGATGCACAAACCCGTACTTACCTGGTTTTCGGATTGCTCGTAATTAGTTTGGTTTACGGTGTAAGCTTTGTAATGCCCATTGGCGGAGCCGATATGCCGGTGGTTATTTCGCTGCTGAACTCGTTAACGGGTATTGCAGCTGCCATGGCCGGTTTTATTTACCAGAACGAAGCCATGATCCTGGGCGGTATTTTGGTAGGTGCTGCCGGAACCATCCTGACACTTCAGATGTGTAAGGCCATGAACCGTTCGCTGATCAACGTGATCATCGGATCGTTCGGAGGCGGTGGAGCCAGCCATGCCGATGTACAGGGCAGTATCAAGGAAATTACCTTGACCGACGCAGCTGTTTTGCTGAGCTACTCGCAAAAAGTAGTGATTATTCCGGGATACGGTTTGGCCGTTGCCCAGGCACAGCACATTGCACACGAACTCGACAGCCTGCTGGGAAGCAAGGGCGTTGAAGTAAAATACGCCATTCACCCGGTGGCAGGACGTATGCCCGGCCACATGAACGTATTGCTGGCCGAAGCCGATGTGCCCTACGAACAGCTGGTGGAAATGGACGACATTAACCCCGATATGCCCAACGTAGATGTGGCCATTGTAGTGGGTGCCAACGACGTGGTAAACCCAGCGGCTTACGACGACCCGGGCAGCCCGATCTATGGTATGCCGATCATTGATGCGCACCTGGCGAAGAACATCATTATCATGAAACGTGGTATGGGTAAAGGGTATGCCGGTATCGAGAACTTCCTGTTCTTTAACGACAAAACCCGCATGCTGTTTGGCGATGCCAAAGGTACCATGACCAAACTGGTAAGCGAAATCAAGAGTATGTAATTGAGCCGCAAGCTACAAGCTTCGAGCTTCGAGCTTTGAGTGATAAGGAAATGCCATTTCTGTCAGCTGACGGAAGTGGCATTTTTTCTGAAAGTGACCGGATTCCCGAAACATTCCCCCCTATTCATCAAAAACAAGACACTGCAAAAGAGAAGCATATTCTTTTGGAAGGTCCTACCGATTCAACATTGTTTTTAGAGAAATTGATCAAAACAAAAAACAACTATCCCTTAAAAACAGTTTTAAAGCTGAAAAAACCGGAACTACAATTTAAAATCCTCGAAATAAAGCGAATGGACAAAAATTTAAAGCAAATAAAAACGAAGATTTACGATAGATGTTCTTTTGAAATTTCAGACTTCAAACTTGAACAGGAAAGTAAAGAGTATGATGCTTGCCGGTTTAATTTAAACGGAAGCAGAATAGTAAGCAGAAATGCGAAAATTACACCTAAAAAGATTGGACAATTTGTGACATTTTGGAAGAGAAATGGAAACGGGCCCATTGAACCTTTTAATGACAGGGATGAAATCGACTTTTTTGTCGTAAACATAAGAACTGAAAATGAATGGGGGCAATTTGTTTTTCCAAAATCTGTGCTAATTGAAAAAGGAATAATCTCTACGCAAAAGAAAGAAGGAAAAAGAGCTTTCCGGGTTTACCCAAGCTGGGATAAAACAAAAAGCAAACAAGCGGAACAGACTCAAAAATGGCAATTGAATTATTTTTATGAAGTTGGAGAAATGACTGATTTTGAAAAAGTAATTCAATTATACAGCAAGGGATGAAAACAGTATTGTCTCGTAATAAGCCCGGAATTGCTTTCGAACAAAAAGAGGCTCCCATTCTTAGCAGGAATGCATCTGTTAATGCTAAATACGAAGCAGAAAGTCAAAATAAAGTCAAATTATTTGCCCCTTAACTCCAACTGCCCTTAATTTACCTCTATGAATGAAGTGGATAAATACATCGCCGGCTTTCCGGAAAATGTTCAGGTTTTGTTAAGCCAAATGCGAAATTGCATTCGGGAAGCTGCACCGGAAGCTGTCGAAAGCATTGCATACGGAATGCCGGCATACAAACTCAACAAAAAGCCGCTGGTTTATTTTGCAGCTTATGCCAGGCACATCGGTTTTTATGCAACACCAAGCGGTCATCGAGAGTTTGCCAGCGAACTGTCGGTATACAAACAAGGCAAAGGTTCGGTTCAGTTTCCGATTGACGAGCCTCTCCCATGCGATTTAATCCGAAGAATAGTAGCATTCAGAGTAAAAGAAAACGCGCTGAAATAATTGGGCATAAAACTATTCCATACTGTCAAATACCTGAGAGTGTAAACCTTTTTTTGTAATTTTGATCAAGGAACCAATAACCTAAAAGCCCATGAAATCAATTTTGCATATCCTGGCTTCTTTATGCTTCGGTATCGCATGTTTCTTACCTCTGACATCTCTTGGACAGAGTTCTCCCTCCGAACAGGACACCACGATTATGAACGACCAAATTGAGGAGATCACCATTACGGCTTTTCGTTCTCCTTACAATGTTTTTAATACACCGGCACCGGTCAACCTGATTCTGAGCACACAGTTAGAGACAGGGAATGCGCTCTCCCCGGTTGATGCCTTAAACCGCATTCCGGGAATTCTGATGCACCACGGGACACTCAATACCAACCGCTTAACCATTCGGGGAATTGGGTCGCGAACGCCTTACGGCACCAATAAAATAAAAGCCTATTTCGGAGAGATTCCGCTTACGGCCGGCGACGGAGAAACAACCCTGGAAGATCTTGAGAACCTGTCTATTCAGCGGGTGGAAATCATCAAAGGCCCCTCGTCGAGTTTATATGGAGCAGGACTGGCCGGGGTTATTTTGTTCCATCCTAAAAATGTCAACAAAGATTTTGTCCAATACAACAACACAACGGCTTCTTTTGGTACGTCAAAAAATACCTTGTCGGCCGGAATAAAAGATGGAAAGCTGAATATTTTTGCGCTTGGCTCGCTGTTAAACAGTAACGGTTACCGCGACAACAACGAAACCGACCGTGGAAGTCTGTTTCTGAATTCAGTGTACAAATTCTCCGAAAAAACACACTTACAGGCGCTGGTTCGGGTTACCAAAATGAAGGGGCATATCCCAAGTTCGCTCGACCTGGAAACATTCAACACAGCTCCCCAAAGTGCCGCAGCCAACTGGCTCGCGGTAGCCGGATACGAGAAATATACAAAGGCCCAGTTTGGCATTGCATTAAACCGCTTTACCATGCGCGACGGCAAAATTTCGGTAGCTGCTTTTGGCAGTTTCCGCAGCCTCGACGAACGAAGACCCTTTAACAAACTTGAAGAATCATCGGATTACCTGGGTTGGCGGGCCGAAATGCAAAAAGTGGTGGCTGTTCCCAATGCCCGCTTAGTACTTACTACCGGGGTTGAAATGTTTCGTGAAAGTTTTGACTGGAGTACGCACAACAACGACACCCACAGCCTGCTTTCCGATAACAATGAAAAACGGCAATACGAAAACCTCTTTGTTCAACTCGAATCAAACATCTACGATCGGATCTTTATCTCCACCGGAATCAATGGAAACCTTACCCGTTTTAACTATACCGATCATTATACGGATAACGGCGACCAATCGGGGAAACGGAACTACAAACCGGTTTTATCGCCGCGTCTGGGGATCAACGTGCTGTTACGAAACGAACTTTCGGTTTTCGGAAATGTCAGTCATGGCTTTTCTACCCCCTCGTTCCAGGAAACCTTGTTACCGGAGGGTGAAGTAAATCCGGATATAAAGCCCGAGACCGGCTGGAACTTTGAAATTGGTTTTCGTTCGCAGTTCAAAAACAGGTTACGACTTTCGGCCAGTTATTACCGCATATACATAAATAACCTGCTCGTAGCACGGCGCACCGGCGAAGACGCTTACATTGGAGTTAATGCAGGGCAATCGGTTCATCCCGGTGTGGAAGCAGAAATTACCTGGAACGCCATAACTTTTCACGGGACAAACTTGCTGATTCTTCAGGGAAGTGCCACTCTGGCTGATTATCATTTTACCGATTTTGTGGACCTGAATAAAAACTATACCGGGAAGCTGCTCCCCGGAACCGCCCGGCAACTGCTATCGTTTTCGGCTCAACTAAACCCGGTGAAAAATATTTCGTTTAATGCCTGGCATCAGTACACCGGGAAAATGCCGGTAAACGATGCCAATTCCGCGTTTTCAAAAGCATTTGGCGTTACAGGGCTCGAACTCAAATACCAGGGGAAAACGGGTCGATTGAAACTGGGAATCAAAGGTGGAATTCAGAACATTTTTGATGTGCATTATGCCTCGATGCTGGCGGTTAATGCCCCTTCGTTTAACGGTGCCTCGCCCCGGTATTATTACCCCGGAGACCCGCGAAACTATTACGTTAGTATTTTAATCGGGCTGTTGGAAAAACAATACTAAGCCAGTTTTTCCAGCTGCCGGAATACAGGAACAAGCGACTTTCCGCTTTCGGAGAGATAATATTCAATGTGCAAAGGTTTTTCCCGAACCACAACTTTTTCCAGCAACCCGGCTTCTTCCAGTTCCCGTAAAGCAACGGAAAGTGTTTGTTTGTTAATTCCTTCAATTTCGCGAAGCAAGCTGCTAAAACGCAACGGTCCATCTGTTGCCAACCGAAAGATCTCGGGTTTCCATTTCCCTGCCAACAACTTCAACATTGCCTGCGCCGGACAGGTTTCGCTATCTTCTGTATTTTTTCTGATGGTCATAAAAATCTGACTTATTGCACAACACTTAAACTATTCCAAACTTTGCGCAAAGATAAAAATTGAACAATACAGCCGTCTAATGAAGTTGACTCATCTGCTATTAATAACATTCTTAACATTGGCCGCCACAAGCTGCCAGTCTCAAAATAGAAATAATATGAACGAACAAAGCAATCCTTTGCTCTGCAATCCAGAAAGCGGAGTATGCGAAATACCCGCAAATCCTCAAAACTCCGCCGGCACCAGCAACATTCAATCAGAAAATAAACCGGTAAAAGTTATTTACTATACTGATCCGATTTGTTCTTCGTGCTGGGGAATTGAACCACAGCTGCGAAAATTAAAACTGGAATACGGAAACAGCCTCGAAATAGAATACCGGATGGGCGGCTTGTTGCCCGACTGGAGTTACAACAGCGGCGGTATCAGCAAGCCTTCGGATGTGGCTTCTCACTGGGACGAAGTAAGCATTTACTACGATATGCCCATTGATGGCGATCTTTGGCTCGAAGATCCGTTATCGTCTTCTTACCCTCCGTCTATAGCTTTTAAAGCGGCGCAATTGCAAGACAAAGAAAAAGCCCTGGAATTTTTGCGTGAAATACGGGAAATGGTCTTCCTGCAAAAAAAGAACATTGCCAAATGGGAACATCTGGAAACGGCTGCCAGGAATACCGGTTTTGACATTGAGCAATTCAAAGCAGATTACAACGGAAGAGCCCGCGAGTTGTTCAATGACGATTTGAAACAAGGCCGGGAATTGGGAGTCAGAGGTTTTCCAACGATGTTTTTCACCGATGCCAACGGAAGAACAGAAACCGTTTATGGATCAAGACCTTATTCCTTTTTTGAAGCTGCTGTGCTAAAACTTTATCCGGCGGCACAAAAAGCGAATTATGAAAAAAGACTCGATTTTGTGTTTTCGCAATACCACACCTTAACGGCCAGGGAATTTTCAGAGCTAACGGATACCCCCAGAAACGAAAGCGAAAAAGTATTAGATGAAGTGACTGCCAAAGGGAGCCTAAAAAAATATACGACTAGAAACGGGTCTATCTGGCAGGTAAACTCCGAACAAAAATAAGCGAATAAATTCTTTCGAATTATTATAACACAGGTTGTCGAGCGTATCTCCAGCATGGCTTGGCACCTGTTTTTCAATCATCTTCCCCAGACCAACTTCCTGACTTTAAAGTGTTTGTTTCTTTCCCTTTACTCCTGCTGTACCAATACTTTTTATGTTATGAAATCAGGTAGTTTCAAAAACAATGCTTAAATTAATCGTGTGTTTTCTGCCGGTCAATAAGCTCTAAACCCAAAATGCTTCATTCATTTGAAGGGAACGGATGCCTTTGACCCACAGAAGTTTGAACAATCATTTTACCTGAACAACACGGTTATGGAAGCAAGAAAATGCATGGAATGTGGCGAGCCTTTAAGAGGAAGAGCCGACCAAAAATTTTGCAACGACCTGTGCAGAAATGCCTACAACAACAATAAACTGGGCAAATCGTCGAATTACATGCGCAAAATAAACCGCTTGTTAAAAAAGAACCACGCCATTTTACGGGAGCTGAATCCGCAAGATAAAACCACTGCTTTTCGCAGCACACTCGAGAAACATGGTTTTGAATTTGATTACCATACCCATCTGTACACTACCCGCAGCGGACGTATTTACTATTTTGTTTACGATCAGGGCTATTCTGAACTCGACAACAACAAGTTTGTACTGGTAAAAAAAGAAGATATTCTGTAAGAAGAATGTCCTGTCTAAAACCTATAAACCGCGTAGCTTACACCGCAGCAACACAGGATTTTCACTGTCTGCAATTTGTTTCTGAAGCTGGTCGAAGCCTTTAACCTTTTTATTGGAAATTTTATGACCGCCAATTTTATAGGAACTAATTGGAATCAGAAGCTCGTCCTTTTCGGTCAGGAACTCCACTTTATCCCACATTCCTCCGTCAACGTCGTTCACGCCATGCGAGAAGTAGCGGGTCTCCCAGGTGTTTTTATTAACAATAGCAGTGGTTGCAGCCGATCCCACCCAGTAGTCGAGGTAAATAAAATTCCGGCTTTCCTGGTAATTCTTTACTTCTACGTGCTCCGTGTCGTGCATGTAACGCAGTGCATCTGTATCTTTCAAGGTATCAATCCTTTCCCACGCCTGAGCCAAGGTTGGCAGTACATCGCCCTGAAATACATATGCGGGAATCAACTCTGCGTTGGCATAAGTAAAAACAGTGTCGTTTATCGTTGTAAAAATATGCTCCTGATCCTTCCCTACCGAAACAACATTGGAATACAGCATCCGGCGTAAGCGATCGTTTGTAACACGGGCTACCTTCGTTTTGCTTTTCGATGGGTAAGTGCTTATTATCTGTGCAGGGTCTGTTTCGTTTACTACCACAAACCGGCCATTGTCAACAAAAAAAGAGGCTCCTTCCATGTTCGAGCGGTCCAGTTGCTTTAAGTATTTCCCATCTTTCCCTACTTCGTGAATCCCGTTGGAAGCCAGAATCGCATAGCCTTTTCCATAACTAATGATATCGAGAGGTTCCTTAATCTTCGAATTACTTCCGCCCGCCAGTTCAATAATAAAATCACCATTTTTTGAAAATCGCATGATACTGCTGCTCCCGGCCATTCGGCGTTTAATCAAAAAGTCGCCTCCAATCTCCTTTACATCTTCCATTTCACCGATATCGATACCGGCTTCCATCACTTTCAATTCAACATAGTCAACCTTCTCCACAAAACTGGAGATCGGAAGTATGTCTTTCGATTCTTTTAAAACAATGGTTCTTAAACCCTTATCGGCTGTTTCTGATGGCGAACATGCTGTTATAACTACAATGGCAGCTAACAGCATCATTTGTACTAATTTCTTCATTTCCTGTTCTGAACACAATTCTGGTGCCAAAGTAAACGCATTCAACTGAATAAGTTTGCCTGAAAAAAGAAGTTTTAACATTAAAATGAATAACGGGAAAAGCAGGGAAGGTATTATTTGGATTTTTTACCAAAGGATTTCCATTTTGAGAAACACAAAATAAGAGAAGGGGTCCAAAAAGTAATTTTCACTTAAAACGTGATCTCACCAACTTTTGGCCCCCCTCTTTTATTATTACACTACTCTTATCGGTCTAATTTAATGACTTCGCTGCCCGCCAGTAAAAAGGCGCCGGTGCCGTATACTTCCCAGCTTTCGGCTTTGAAATTCTTTTTGGGGTCTGCACCAATAGGCTGGCACCAGCCAACGTGTCCGTCGGGCTGAATCAGGCCATTTAAACCAACCCAGGCTTTTTCAACTGCCGGTAAATACTTTTCACGATCGAGTAATCCGTTGTTGATTCCCCAGGCCAGGGCATAGGTGTAAAAACCAGAACCGCTGGCTTCTCCGCCCGGGTACGAAGCAGGATCAAGCAAACTTGCCCGCCACAGTCCGTCTTTCTGTTGCAAAGCCAAAATACTCTCGGCCATTTCCCGGAAGTTTGTCACATAAAAGTCGCGGTTGGGGTAGTCGGCCGGAAGTTCAGAAAGAACGCGCACCAAACCTCCCATTACCCAGCCATTGCCACGCGACCAGAAAATTTTCTTTCCGTTGGCTTCCTTTTTGGCTTCAATGCCGGGTTCGTTCCATTTATACGACATGTCGCGGGCATACAGGTGGTATTCCTTGTCCCACAGTAAATCGTAACACTCTTTCCACAATTTATCGTTCCATTCAAAATATGTATCGTCCTGAAAAGTGACACCCATCTTCACAAATGCCGCAGGCGCCATAAACAAGGCATCGCACCACCACCAGGTAATTTCATGTATTCCTTTACCCTTGTAAGGCGTACTTATGAACTTCTCAAACGTTTCATGAAAAGGTTCAATCATTTTCTTTTCACCCGAAATACGGTACATGTCAATGTAAGTCTGGCAAATGGCATGGTCGTCGGCATGGTGCAGGCGGGGGCCGGGTTTCCACTCGTTGGCCTCCCCCATTTCGTACATGGCTTTCCATATTTTGGGCGATTGAGTGGTTTCATAAGCCGCAAAAACGCCAGCATAAAAAGCGCCGTTGGTCCAGTCGTACAGCTGGTGTTTCGGATGTTTAAGCTGCCAGTCGAGCGCCTTTTTCATCGTCTTTTTTATGTACGACTCCCTGAAGTATTTTTTGTTGTCTTTGGGGCTTGCAATAGAATGAGTTACAATTAGCAGAAGAATTAATAGAGTTGAAAAGAGTTTGTTCATCGATTTCTAATTTTTCAACAAAAATAGACATCCGGTCGGGGTTTCCAAATTAAATGTTCGCTGACTCATTTAGCCGCTAAATCAAACAACAACCTCTCGCCCTGCTAGCTGGCCATTTTCCCTTTCATCAGCATATCCACCGCTTCCTGTAGTGATCCGGCACGCGTAACTTTTCCGGTATTTACAAAATAAATAACATCGGCGTTGGCAATCGTATTCAAACGATGTGCAATAATAACTTTGGTAGTGGTTTCCGGCAATTTTTGCAGAATCTCATCCAGCAATTGTTCGGTTACCGTATCAATATTGGCGGTTGCCTCATCCAATATCAGCAAATCGGGTTTTCGAAGAACCGCGCGCATAAAGGCAATCAGCTGCTTCTGTCCTAAACTAATTCCATCCCCCGAAACATCTACCTTTGTATCCAACCCATTTTCAAAACGTTGCAACAAACTCTCCAGCCCTGTGTCTTTGAAAATTTGCATTAAGCGTTCGTTACTTATCTCTTTGAGTTCGTAGTTTCCGTACAAAATATTTTCGCGGATGGTTCCGCTAAACAGAAACGGATCCTGAAGTATAAACCCAATCCGCTTCGTTCTTTCTTCCGGGGTAAATGAACGAATATCTTCACCATTTAATAATACCTGTCCTTTTGTTGAATCGTAAAGCCTTGCGATTAACGAAGCCGTGGTTGTTTTTCCTCCACCCGTTGGCCCTACGAAGGCATACGTTCTGCCCTTTCGCAAATCGAAGGTAATTTTGTGCAATACATCGTTTCCGTTTGGATAGGCAAACGACACGTCACGAAACGAGAGCAAAGTAGCCGAATCATCCACACCTTGCGAATCGGTTTGGGGCATGTTGTTTGCCAACTCGATGATTCTACGAATACGCTCCCACGCTGCCAGCGCCACCTGGTAGGTTGACCACAGCGAGGCCATTTGCCGAAGCGGATTGTAAAAGCTGTTTACATAGGCAATAAAACTGATCAGCAAACCCACCGTAAACTGGCCGATGGAGATAAAATATATTCCGAGCGTGAGCACAATCAGCAAGCCCAGGTTCGAAAACAGCGAATACACGGGCAAAAACATGTGATTGGCAATTCCTGCTTTTATTGCCGTCTTGTAATTTTCCTGGTTAACCAGCCCAAAACGTTTTCTGAAATAATCGCGGCGATTAAAGGCTACCACCACTTTGAAATTATTCAGGCTCTCCTGCACTTCGGAGCTCAAACTTCCCACCGTTTTTAAACTCTCGGCATTTTTTCGCTTCACCCACGGCGAAGTTATTTTGGTGAATATCCAAATCAACAAGGCCGGAAGAAGTGCAGCCACACCCAGTTCCCACTGAATCGATACCAGGAATATGGCCGATCCGATCATGATCAGAATAATCCGCAGAAACTGCATCAGCGACTGCGCAAAAAACTGATTGATCTTTTCTGTGTCGTTGTTGATTCTAGATATCAGATCGCCGGTTTTATTTTGGTTGAAAAAGTCGTAGGGCAATTCCTGGAGTTTCTGAAATACTGAATTCCGCAGGGTAAACAACATTCTCTGCCCCACCGATCCCATTAAACGCGTTTGCAAATAACCGGCAAAAAGCGCAATCACATAAGCGCCCAGCAAAATGGCACCGTTGATAAGCACCCCGTGAAACCGGCTGGTCTGAATATAATTATCCACCGTATTACCTATGATTATTGGGCCCACCAGGTTGAGTACTGCCGTAATAACCATGGCCACAAAAGCGACCAGAAGCGTTTTCTTCTCCTCCACCATGTGCCCCACCAGGCTTTTGACCGATTGAAAGCCCAGCCGTTTCTTTTTCTTATCCTCGTTTCCTGTATTTAAATTGTAATTCATTGGTACAATAACTGATTGGATATTAATTACCCGGCCTCTACATCGTGGCTTACTTCATAATGGCTGGTGCTTTTTTGCGACTCGTAAATCTGAACATACTCGGGCGAAGTAGCCCGCAGTGTTTCGTGCCGGCCGGAAGCCACCACCTCGCCTTCCATCAGTAGAATAATCTGATCGAAATCGCGTACCGGACTTATTTTTTGCGTTACCGAAATCAGTGTCAGATCAGGGTAGTTCTGCTGAACGTTATTCAGGATTCGCTGTTCGGTTTGCGAATCAACACGCGCGGTAAAATCATCTAATAGCAAAATTTTAGGATTTAGCGCCAAAGCACGCGCCAGCATAATCCGCTGTTTCTGCCCGCCCGACAAACTGGTTCCCCGCTCCGAAACCATGGTATCCAAACGAGCAGGAAGGGTATCGATAAAGTCTTTTAATTCAGCTGTTTCAATCGCTTTACTCAGCGACTCATCAGTAACTGTTTCACTAAACGCAATGTTCTCCCGAAGGGTCATATTAAACATTACGCTGTCCTGAAATACAAATCCTATCTGGTTCTGAAAGGTCTCCTTGTTGTAGTCATTTACATCGGTTCCATCAAACAATATCTGCCCGTTATTGGGTTTTATCAGGCCGGTTAGCAGGTACAAAAGTTGTGTTTTCCCGGCAGCAGTTGGCCCGATTACAGCGGTACGCGAACCCGCTTTTACACGGAATGAAACCTCTTTCAAAGCCGGTTTATCGTCGTAAAAAACAGATACATCTTTTAATTCAATGTCGCCGTCCAGTACCTTTTCGATGGTTCCGGTATCAGCGGTTTCTTCGGCATTCAACACCAACTCAATCCGCTCGTAGGAGGCCGAAGCCTGTGCCATCATGTTACTGATAAAGCCAATAACAATGATGGGGAATACCAGGAGGGTAACATAACTGTTGAACGCGGCAAAATCTCCCAACGAAAGGTTTCCGGAAATAACCAGGTGCCCTCCCAGAACAAGGATGGTCAGGGTGGCCAGGTTGGCAAAAAAAGTGATCAACGGAATGAGCGTTGCAAAAAGCGTAACAATCGAAATCCCCACATCGCGGGCTTCACCACTGGCTTTCAGAAATTTCTGATATTCGGTTTGCTGCGAATTAATCACACGAATAATGGCAGCCCCCAGAATGCTTTCGTTGATTACTTTGTTGAGCCAGTCGACCACTTCGCGGCTGCGTACAAACTGCACCCGTAATTTCTTTAAAATGAAGTAAAAACTAAAGCCCACTGAAGGAATCAGCAAAAGTACCAGCAAAGCCAGCTTCCAGTTAATGACCAGCAAAAACACCGAAGTCCCCACAATCATAAAAAGTGAAGATACAATGGACGAAACACCGTTCGAAACAAACATCTTGACGGCGTCCATATCTGAAGTGAGGTTGGTCAGCAATTTAGAAGGGTTGGCCTTCAGCACAAAAGCATAACTCTGTTTCGATATTTTGTCGGAAAGTTGTTTTCGAAGATCAAAACCCACTTTTTCTGAAGCGTAAGTTTGTACCACGGTTTGTAGTACCGAAAACAAAAAGATCACGCCTACCGCAATTAGAAACTGAATCAAAATGGTGTTCAATACATAATTACCGGCGGAATAGGCGTCGATGCCGTGAGAAATAATTTTTGGAATCACCAGGTTGGCAGCGTTCCCGATCAGCGTAAAACCAATCAGCCAAAGAATCATCTTCCTGTAAGGTTTCAGGAGTTTGATCATTCCCATCCTGCCGCTACCTTTCGTTTTTTTTCCTGTCTGCTTCTGTTCCATGAATATCTCTGACTAATTTGCAAAGAAAACTAAAAACTGCCACACAGGTCACGAAATTTAAAAAGGAGTTTGCTCTCCCCCGAATTTTATACCGATCAGCTTCAAAACTGTATTAGTCTTCTTAAAATTGGGCTCCCCTTCCGGTGCCCTTATTATATTCAGCAAATAAAACCAATGGATACAAGAAATGTTCAGGTTGATTGAGATTAAGATTTGTGCTGACGAAAAGCTTTGGAGCCAGGCAAACAAGCTTTGTTACCATTTTAACTTTGCGAGCAGGTTTTCCCTGAAATGAAGGCTTACCGGTAGTTTGTATTCCCCTACTTTTACCAGGTTTCCCTCGAGGTACTCAACTTTGTTTAATGCAATTACATACGACTTGTGAATACGCTCAAAACACGCGGCCGGAAGCATCTCAATAAATTCCTTGAGCGTGCCGTGAACAGTGAGGTTTTGTTTTTCGGTTACAAAGCGCACATAGTCGCCTTGGGCTTCCAGGTAAAGGATGTGCTCCAGTTCGATCCGGTAGTCCTTTTTATCGGCGCGCAGCATAATGTGTGCCGGCTGCGTATTTTCCCTGTTCGAAGAATACCTTTCCACCGCCCGGTTAACCGCTGTCCGGAAGCGCTCAAACGAAACAGGTTTTAAAAGGTAATCCACTGCATCGATTTCAAAACCTTCCAGCGCATATTCGGGGTATGCCGTCACCAGGATAAACAAGGGGCTTTCTCTCATGCTTTTTACAAAACTGATTCCGCTTAATTTAGGCATATTGATATCCAGAAAAAGCAGGTCTACTTTTTGTTTCGCCAGCATTTGCCCGGCTTCGAGGGCATCGTTGCACGTACCTACCAGGTTCAGTTCCGGACACATCCCGGCAAAGTCAGTCAGCACATCCCGTGATAGGGGCTCGTCGTCAATTATCAGGCAGTTCAGTGTCATACAATCAGTTGATTTCGATCTGTAAATCTACAGTAAAAGTTTGTTCCGTTTCCGTAATTTTCAGTTTATGCCTGCCCGGATAAAGCATTTCGAGCCTTTTCCGAACATTTTCAATTCCGATTCCCTGGTAACGCAAATCTGTTTCCCCGGCCGATTTCCCCTTACTGTTGGCAATTTCCAATTCCAGTTTATGGTCAGAAACCGTTAACAGGATATTGACAAAAGCATTGTCGGCCCCGCCTTTTAAGCCGTGTTTAAAGCTGTTCTCGACAAAAGGAAGAATAACCATCGGCGCAACCATTTTCTCTTTCACTTCGCCATCCACGTGCAGGTTAATTTTATGCTGTTCATCGGTTCGCAGGTTTTGAAGTGTGATGTAATTCCGGATCATTCCGATCTCCTTTTCAAGCGGGATATAATCGCGGTCCGAGTCATAAATAATGTGGCGTAACAAATCGCTTAACTGAACGATTTTCTCCGGAACTTCTTTTGAATTCTTCCTGGCCAGGCTGTAAATGCTGTTCAACGAATTAAAAAGAAAATGCGGGTTGATTTGCGAACGAAGCGCTTTTAGCTCGGCCTTGTTACGTTCACTTTCTATTTCCTGCAGACGGAACCAGCCACGCGCCAGCCGCAGCAAACTGGTAGCCACCAGGTAAACGGCAAAATACAGCGAGATGTCCCAAAATCCGTAAAAAGCAATGAAATAATAGCCTTCAAAAAAGTAATCGACCCATTTATTAAAAAGCACCAGGTAAAAACCGGAGCCCAGGGCAATCAGCGACAAAATCAGCAAAGAATACAAAAGATACTTGCCTTTTTCGAGAAAAAACGGGAACAACAGGCGCAGGTTGACGTAAACAACCGCCACAATCGGAATATGAAAGATGGCCGCATAAATCAGGTCAATCGTTTTTACTTCGGCCGAAACTTTCAGTACGTTCATCAAAACCAGAAACGAAAGACACCAAAAGAACAGGTGCTGTAAAAACCTGTTCCTGATCAGCTGGTTAAAATATATTTTTAGTCTCCGCCACATATTAGTTCTTCCGATGCAGAATCACTTCCAGACCATCTTCAAAAGCTTCCTCCGAATTTACATATTTTGTTACAAATTTCTGAAGTTCCTGCGGCTTGGCAGTGAGCAAAATAAACTCGTCGTTTGCCTCATGATGTATCCTGATTTTATTTTCGCGGATCAGTTTTGCCAGCCAGTCGGGATTAAACCAGCGGATCTTCAATACATCTTTTTCCACCTCTAATTTGGCAATGGTATGCACCGGAATAACGTGAAAAGTAGAAAGTCTGAATTCACCGTCATTAGGATACTCCTTTAAATAGAAATCGAGGAAATATTGCCCTGCAAGTTTAACAATATGAACCAGAAAAGTGGATGAAACTTCTTCTCCGTTCTCCTCCGAATGCAAGGTTAAAACATAGCTGCAACTGTCCACTTCTGTCATTTCCTTATCGATGTACGGATGCGCAAAATTCCATACATCTTCGCCCTTGTTGAATTTTACAACCTGGTCGTCGTTTTCAAACCATTCTCCCGTTAAAATATCGTTCGGAAAAAGATCTTTTTCGGTATAAAGCGGGTAAAACGAAAACACCACACAGCCTGAAAAGAAAAGAGCGATCAATCCTGTCAAAACATATACTTTCTTTTTCATGACACTTTTGTTTTTGATTTTTACTCAAAGGTAGAGAGCAGAAAACCTTTCTGCCATTTTTTTCGATGACGCAAGGTATTTTATCGTTGACATAAAAAAGCGATAGCCTCACACAGGGTGAAGCCATCGCAAAATATTCTTAGTATCTCAACAGATGTTTTCCTAAAATCCTAATGTATTCGGCAACCAGAGTGAAATTTCGGGAACATAGGTTACCAGCAACAAAACAACAATCATAACCGCAAACATGGGCAATAAGGGCTTCACCACGGTTTCGATTTTTACTTCGCTCACGCTGCACCCGATAAACAGCAACGAACCTACGGGCGGTGTTCCCAAACCAACACTTAGGTTCAGTACCATAATAATTCCGAAATGAATCGGGTCGAGCCCCAGGTTGGTAACAATCGGAAGAAATATGGGCGTGAAAATCAGTACTGCCGGTGTCATATCCATAAATATGCCCACAAACAACAGAATCAGGTTGATAATAAGCAGGATTACAAATTTATTGTCGCTGAGAGCGAGCAGCGCTTCACTTACATTTTGCGGAATATTTTCGTACGCCATAATCCACGAAAGGCCGATACAGGTTGCAACCAGTAACAATACGAAGGCGGTGGTTTTTACCGAACGGAGAATCACATCGGGCAAATCTTTCCACGACAATTCGCGGTACACAAAGGCCAGTATCAGTGCATAAAGAACAGCCACCGCCGAAGCTTCGGTCGCGGTAAAGAAACCGGCAACAATACCACCGATCACAATTACCAGCAACATTAAACTGGGCAAAGCATTTAAAAAAGTTCGCAAGGCACGTTTTGCCCCCTGTTTGTGCTTGCTGGCATAAAATCCGAAACCACCGGCAAAAAGAGCAGCCAATCCGCCGTAAATAGCCGTTGCAGCTCCCGGAGAAACAAGCGATTTTACTTTGTATATTCCCACCGCAACAAGGACTATTCCAACCAATACTGCCAGGAATTTTGAAACGTTCCGAACCATTCCCTTCACCCCGAAATGTTTGTAAGAGAACATGGCCAAAGCCATTCCCATAATTCCGAGCCCGGTTAAAATACCAGGTGCATAACCGGCCAAGAAAAGTGCAGTAATGGAAACCCCGCCACTGGCCAATGAATATACGATCAGGATATTACTCGGAGGGATCGAAAGTCCCGTAGTAGCAGAAGTAATGTTTACCGCCGCGCTAAAGTTTTTATCGTAGCCTTCCTTGTTCAACTCGGGCATCATAATACTACCGATGGCAGAAGCAGAGGCAGCTGCCGAACCGGAAATGGCACCAAACAGCATATTGGCAAATACGTTTACAAAAGCCAAACCGGCGGGCCAGCGCCCTACCAGAACACGGGCAAAATCAATCAGCCGGATCGCTATTCCGCCCTTGTTCATGATGTTTCCGGCCAATATAAAAAAGGGTATCGCCAAAAGGGCAAAACTATCGAGCCCCGTTGCCATTCGCTGGGCAAAAGTGGTGGCCGCCGGTAAAGGCATGATGGTCACCAACATGGTTAAAATACCGGAAATCCCAATACTAAAAGCGATTGGAACCCCGATCACCAATAAGAATATAAAACTTACTACCAGTACAATTACGCCTAGGAATTCCATTAGTCTTCAATATTTAGGTTGAGTGAATTATCGATTGAATAGTATATAATAAGCAGACCGCTGACAGGTACCACCAGGTAAACATAACCAAGCGGCAAAGCCAGCGCAGCAGAGTTAACTCCCAGGTAAAAACGGGTGTAAACAAGCCATGCTCCACCAATTACCATCACAAAAAGAGCAAAAAGCCCCACAATACTGTTAATGATGATTTGCAGCCTGCGTTTTTTCATCCCCTTCATTTTCTGAAGCAGCAAGTCAATGGCCAGGTGTTCGTTTTTACCCGCCACGTAAGCAGAACCAAGTAGGCCGACCCAAATCAGCAGAAAACCCGCCAGCTCGTCGGTAAACGAACTGGGTGCCGAAAGAACGTAGCGACTGAATACCTGCCACAAAACATCGATAACCAGGATGCTCATCAGCGCCACCAATACAATTTCTATAATCTTGTCAATTTTTTGTCTCATAGTTTTACAACGGTTTAAAGGTTAGTCTTCCACTGCTTCAATTCTTCGAATCAGGTCGCCCAAAACTTTGTCTTCCTTGTATTTATTCAAAAGCCCCTGAACTTTATCGGCAAATAACTTTTTATCAGGATAGTGAATTTTCACCCCTGCCTCCTGCACAACCCGCAGCGATTCTTCCACCGACTCGGCCCAGTATTTCCGTTCAACCGGCACCGATTCATCGGCCGCTTCCTGCATCCATTTCTGTTCCTCTTTGGTAAGGCTGTTCCATACTTTGGTACTGATGATCAACACATCGGGCACACAGGTATGTTCGTCAAGCGAATACTCTTTGCATACCTCGTAATGGTGCGAAGTATACAAACTAGGCGGATTATTCTCGGCTCCATCCACCACCCCACTTTGCAGCGCGGTATATAATTCACCCCACGAAATAGGCGTTGGAGAACCTCCCAGCGCTTTTACCATTTCCATGGCGCTCTGACTTTTCATTACCCTGATCTTCAATCCATTCAAATCATCCGGGGTTTTGATCGGTTTGTCGATGGTATAAAAACTCCGGAAGCCTGCATCGTAAAAGCACAAGCCACGAATCCAGTATTCTTCGGTACCCAGCAGCAATTCCTTTCCGATCTCTCCGTCAAAAACATTAAAGGAATGCTCTTTCGTTCTGAAAATATAAGGCAAGCCAAGTACTTTGAACTTTGGGGTAAAACTCTCCATAACTGCGGCGGAAACTTTAGTAATAGCCAGGCTCCCGATCTGCAGTAATTCCACACACTGCTGTTCGGAACCAAGCTGTCCGCTCGGATAAATATCAATGGTAAGCTGTCCGTTTGATTTTTCGGCCAGACGCTGTGCCATGAATTCCATTCCTTTGTGCACCGGGTGTGTCGGGTCGAGGCCGTGCGCCAGCTTGAGCACTTTGTGGTGGCTTGCATTACTGCACCCCATAACAATCCCCAAAGAAAGTAAGGCAATAATTATTTTAACAGGTTTCATTTTTATTGGTTTAAGTCTGATTTTTTACGATCAAAGTATATTGAGACTATGATTTAAGGCGCTGAATGATTTGCAGCGCTTCGGCACATTTTTCGGTAATGTAGGCATAATTTCCTTCGGCCAACACTTCTTTGGGAAATAGCTGCGATCCCATTCCCACGCAGGTAACTCCTGCATCGAACCATTGTTTCAGGTTTTCTTCGTCGGGAGAAACGCCGCCTGTTGGCATAATGCTCGCCCATGGCATAGGCCCTTTAACGGCTTTTACAAAGCTTGGCCCCCCAACCTGCGAACCGGGGAAAATTTTCACGACTTCTGCCCCCAGTTCGTGTGCGCGGCCAATTTCTGTAACCGAACCGCAGCCCGGACTCCAGGCAATTTTGCGTTTGTTGCACACTTTTGCTGTTCCCTCATCGATCAGCGGCGCTACCACAAAGTTGGTTCCTAGCGCAATGTACATAGCAGCAGTTGCCTCATCCACGATAGAACCAACTCCCAGAATCATTTCCGGGCACTCCTGGATAGCCCATTTGTTAAGTTCAGCAAAAACAAGCGTGGCAAAATCTCCGCGGTTTGTGAATTCGAACAAACGAACTCCCCCCTCGTAACAGGCTTTTACCACTTGTTTGCAAACTTCCACATCTTTATGGTAGAACACCGGTACCATCCCGGTTTCTTTCATTGTTAGTGCGACTTGTATTCTTGAAAATCTTGCCATTTTTTTGAGTTTTCAGTTGACAGTCGCAGTTATCAGTTTTCGTTTGAAGCAAGACATGCCACTCACTGTAAACTGCGACTGAATACTATTTTTAATTAGCGGTCAACACGTGCGCTTCCGCCGCCGATTATTTTTTCCACTTCGGATAAAGTAGCCATGGTTGTATCACCCGGAGTAGTCATGGCCAAGGCACCATGCGCCGCACCGTATTCAACGGCCCTGGCTCCGTCATTAAACTCAAGGAAACCATAAATTAAACCCGATGCAAAGCTATCTCCACCACCCACACGGTCCATAATCTCCAGGTCTTCGCGGAGCTGAGCTTCGTGAATTTTACCCTCGGAATAGCAAATGGCACCCCACGAATTTACGGTGGCCGATTTTACAGTACGCAAAGTGGTGGCTATCACCTTGAAGTTTGGAAACTCGGCCATTGCATTTTTAATCATGCTTTTATAACCCGACAAATCCAGTTCTTTCAGGTTTTCATCGTTCCCTTCCACTTCGAGTCCCAAACAAGCTGTGAAATCTTCTTCGTTACCGATCATCACATCCACATATTTGGCAATTTCGCGGTTTACTTCCTGTGCTTTGGCTTCTCCGCCAATGGCTTTCCAAAGCGAGGGGCGGTAATTCAGGTCGTATGAAACAATCGTTCCGTGCTTTTTGGCAATTTTTACGGCTTCGATAACCGTTTCGGCAGCTGTTTCGGAAAGTGCTGCGAAGATTCCACCGGTATGCATCCAGCGAGCTCCCAAGGTTCCGAAAATGTATTCCCAGTCAATATCACCCGGTTTTAGTTGAGACGCTGCCGTATTTCCACGGTCAGAAACGCCTTTTGCCCCCCGGATACCAAAACCTCTTTCGGTGAAATTCAACCCGTTACGAACAGAACGGCCACAACCATCGTAATCCACCCACTTTACAAATTGGGTATCCAATCCTCCCTGAAGCATAAAATCTTCGATTAAGGCACCTACCTCGTTGTCAGCCAATGCAGTTACAATAGCTGTTTTCTTCCCAAAACACCTTCTGAGACCGCGCGATACGTTGTATTCGCCACCGCCTTCCCAGGCTCTGAATTGACGGGTAGTACGTATGCGACCTTCCCCCGGATCAAGTCGTAGCATAACTTCTCCAAGAGAAATGCAATCATAGGTGCATTCTGCTTTCGATTTAATGTTCATTTTGGCCATGATTCAGTTTTTATATTTTCATGCAATCGATTGCAAAGATAGCAATCCACGCTAATATTTTATTCAGTTGCTTCTACTAAATACTTATTTCACTAAAATTTAAAGTATTCTTTCGCATTGTTGAAGCAAATGTTTTCAACCATCTTACCCAACAATTCCAAATCGTACGGTATCTCGCCATTTTCAACGTCTTTTCCCAGCAAATTGCACAGTGTGCGGCGGAAATATTCATGACGTGTGTAGGATAGAAAGCTGCGGGAATCAGTCAGCATTCCCACAAAACGGCTCAGTAAACCAAGATTGGAAAGTGCATTCATTTGTTTTTCCATACCGTCTTTCTGATCGAGGAACCACCAGCCCGAGCCAAACTGCATTTTACCGGGCACCGAACCATCCTGGAAATTTCCGATCATGGTTCCGATCATCTCGTTGTCTTTGGGATTCAGGTTGTACAAAATCGTTTGGCTGAGTTTGTTTTCCATGTCCAAGCGATCGAGCAAACGGGATAAAGGACGGGCAATTTCAAGATCTGCGATCGAATCAAATCCCACATCAGCTCCCAAACGTTTGAAAAGACGGGTATTGTTGTTGCGCAGTGCTCCGATATGAAACTGTTGTGTCCAGCCACGCGAATGATCCATGATTCCAAATTCGTACAACATGGCTGACTGAAACTTGCGTACCTCTTCTTTCGAAAGATCGCTTCCACCTCTTACTTT
The DNA here is from genome assembly GCF_003576475.1 of Maribellus luteus. Taxonomy (GTDB): domain Bacteria; phylum Bacteroidota; class Bacteroidia; order Bacteroidales; family Prolixibacteraceae; genus Draconibacterium; species Draconibacterium luteum. Next base: position 32,155 of record NZ_QWGR01000013.1, read on the forward strand.
TGCAAAAATCTTTTCAATTTCCGCTTCGGAATAATCTTCGGCCAAAACCGTTTCAACACCGTGATCACTTAAACGACAACCATTGTCGTGAAAAAACTGGTGCCGGTTGTCGAGTGCATCCATCAGGTCCGAAAAAGTACGAATGTTTTCATCGGCGGCTTCCTCTAGTTTATCGATATATTGGTTGTAAACTTTTGAATTTTCCACCGCCATGGCCTTATCAGGACGCCAGGCAGGCAGAACCTCTGTTTCAAAGCCGTCGGCTTTAATCGCGCGATGGTATTCCAGTGAATCCACCGGATCATCGGTTGTACAGATGGTATGTACATTGGCCATTTTTATGATCCCACGACACGAATATTCGGGTGTTTGCAATTTTGCATTGCATGCTTCCCAAATTCCTTTGGCAGTGGATGGACTCAGCAAACGCTCCTCATTGAAAAACCGTCTCAACTCCAGATGAGTCCAGTGGTACAAAGGATTTCGCAGGGTATTTGGAACCGTTTCCGCCCATTTCTCAAACTTTTCGTAATCGCTGGCATCGCCCGTGCAATAGCGTTCATCAACACCATTGGTGCGCATGGCCCGCCATTTGTAGTGATCGCCCGCCAACCAGATTTCGGTTATATTTTTGAATTGCCTGTCTTCGGCTATCTCCTTAGGATTGATGTGACAGTGGTAATCGAAAACCGGCATTTTCGCCGCATGATTATGATACAGTTCCTTTGCAACATCGTTTTGCAAAAGAAAGTCTTTATCCATAAATGGTTTCATAGGATATTCTTTAGTCGAAAACCGGCTGCCCGGAGTCCGAAGTTGTAATTATTGTAAGTCGAAAAGTCTTTTCAAATGTCTTTCGTAGATGTTTTCCTCTACACAGCCTCCAACTACATCGGCGTATTTTTTGAGCAGATCGGTATACCTCTCTCCCATTTCAGCAGCGACTTTGTAGCCCACGTGGATCAACTGGCGGAAATTGGGATTGTAATCCGGATGACCGGGAATGTGGCGTAAGGTGTCACCGTATTTTTCGCCCGACCAGCTTTCTACCTCCTCCACTGTTGGCAATTTGCTGTCGTCAATATCGATCACATCGGCATAAGGTGCACACAATTCATCCTTACGGGCCAGTGCCTTTGCATAAATTTCCTTGGCTGCCGCCAATCCTTCGTCGCCCGAAATCGCCAAACCAATCACTTCTTCCAACCAGGTTGTTCCGGCGGTTTTTACATGAATACCTTTGTCGTATTTCGCGATAATTTCAGCCATAACCGGGTAGATGGTAAATTTATCGGAACCTGAATGCACACTGAGTTTCAGATCCTCGGGCAAACCAAACTCTTTCACCGCATAATCAATCACCAACACATCCTGCTCAAATTCTTTTGCAAACTGATCAACATCGCCTGCGTAATCGACACCTTTATTAAAACGCCCTGTAAACTTTGGGGCAATGGTTTGTGCCGGTATATCCTCGTCTGCAATCATTTTCAAAATAAAAAACATGTCAACCGGGGTCTGCGGAGTTTCCACTTCGTCCATCGAAACTTCGGTCACAAATTTGCCTTTTCCTTTGAACGACTCAATGTGCCGGTAAATTTCTCCCGCCTCTTTGATTGCTGCCAGGTATTTTCCGGCTACTTCATCCAGCAACGAATCGGTGATAACAATCGGCTCTGCGATTCCCGGAATTTCTACCTGATTACCCAAAGCACTACATGAGTTTTTGAAGCTGGCAATATCTTCTGCTGAACTTTCATTACCGATGTACATGGCCACATCCAGGGTAAAAAAATCGCAATGATTGATAAAACGATCCACATTGCTTAGATTGATATGGTCGGCGTCCACAAAGTAAGGGCCTTCCCATCCCTGATTTTTAACGGCGCTGTCGGCCTCTCTTCTTGTTCCTTCCGGTTCGGAGTGAACGATGTTGTGTTCGCGATTCGATTTATTCCATACCGGGGTAATTTCGATTCCCTCCGAAGTGGCAATGATAAGTGCACTTAGCTGTGCTTCTCCTTCATGATTGAAGCGGTCTCCTACTCCAAAACTGTATTTTCCAAGTTCCATTTTTGCTGTTTAGATTGATACGTTACTGATCCAAATCTCGTTTCCGTGTACGTGCACGAAAATAGACAAATTATTTAATTTCTGAAAGAGCAACTCAACATTCTCTCGAATATTGAAAATGTGATTCTGGACTAACTATATACTCCAAAGACTTTATTGGTAAAATCTCACCAAATGCGCCTATCCACTAAATAAAAACAGCCAGTCTCTCATTTATCAATAACTTACATTAAAACTATCTGCACTTTTATTCATGAAATCCTAATTTATAATTTAATTTGCCCGTAATGAAAACCGCAACTCTCCTATTAACCTTTTTAATGGCGATAACGCAGTTGACCGCAAGCGAAAATCGTGATCGCACTCCATTTAATTCTAATGACAGTTCTGTAATTCGATTAACAATAAGCACAGATGACGGCGAAGGACAGTTAACTGAAGACAGTTACTGGATTGCTACAGAGATATTGGAGGAAAACGGAAATACGTCCCAAATATCAGCAAAGCTGATAAGGATAAAATCGACTTCAAACTTTAGAATGCTTGGTTCTTATATCCTTCCTGAAACCGATAGTTTTGACACGCAGGGATATGACATTCCAAGAAACACTAATGAGCTCATTCAACGACACATGATAAACAAAATCTTCACCTATGAAATTATAGAAAAGAATGAAGTTATAAATGTAAAATTTAAGGATGAAACCATAACCGAAATTATCAGAAATGCCCAAATTGAAGGAATACTGGAAAAACATGACGCCTTGTTCGAAACGATTCTTAATACCGATTACCTTAAAGAAATTCTTGAACTGATATCAACTTCTGGAAAAACCGGAAACAGGAATGGATTCTTCAAGAATAGTAATCATTTCCAGAAAGGCAGATTTACGACTTCGCTGAGAATTGGAATCGATGGCATGCAAAAGGAAGAACAAGTCGACTCCAGTGTTATTTCGGGTAAATTCACAAACGCCAATAAAAACAAAGAATACTGTTTTTTTATTGGTAATTATGTTGACAGGAGTGATTTTGACTATAACATCACAACTGATTCAACAGGGTATTTTTATTTAAACGCAAAGCTTAAAAAACCTGTTGAGGTAATTATATATCCACCCTACAATAATTCACATTTAATATCAGATATTACGGATCAGACCCTCAGTTGGAATGAGAACATTCTTATTGAACCGGGCGATAGCATATTTCTAAAAATAGACAGAAATGGTGTAAAAGCCTCTGGAAAAGGAGCATTTAAAACAAATCTTCTGAACACCTTGTTGACTTTTGCAGTACCTGATTCATCATTACCGGCAGACGAAGTTTTAAGGATAGCAAAAGTCAACATTAAGCGTAACCTGCAAACAATAGAACAATCTAAAGATTCGCTAAGTAACTGGGCTTATAACCACCTGCGTACTTCAACCTATTACTGTGAATATTATAAACTCTACGGCTATTTCTTGCTTCGCAATCCCTTATGGAAACCTACAGATCATTATTATGTCGATCTTTTCAATATACTCTTTAGTGAAGTTAACTTTAACGACTACAGTAGCAGTAGCTCTCTTATGTTTAGACGTTTTATACAAACCTATGTTTTTCTGAAACAGAGTATTAATTTCAGGAATATTAAGGGCCATATGTTATCGCCAGAAGAGAGCTATAGTTTTGCAAAAGAAAACCTTAACGGCGAGGTACGTTATTTTATAATGGCGAACATGGTTAATTGGGCATTTCATAACACTAAAAACAATCAAGGGCAAACTTTATACAACGATTTTTTAAAAATATTCCCCAATAAACCGTTCACTCAAAACCTCCTTAAGACCGATAGGGAAAGGCCAACACTCTCCACCGGTGATCATGCTGCAGATTTTACGCTGGAAGATTTTGATGGGAAAAAAATAGCGTTAAATGATTTTCAAGGAAAATGGATAGCGCTTAGTTTTCTGGATCCTGGTTATATCCGAATTTCCAGTCGGGATCGTGCAACCCTGATGCCGCTTGATCAGTTAATTGAACAAATTCCGGCAAACAGGTTTCAACAGCTAATTGTCCTTAGTAATTATGAAAAAACCAATGTTGACACCATAAAGAAAGATAACAATTTGAAGGGGGCAATCTTCTTAAAAAATGACAACTGGGAAAACCCTGATTTAAAACCTTATATGAAGGCACCCATAACAAATACTTACATCATTAATCCGGAAGGTATACTAGAATACGCAAACGCCGGTTCTCCGAGAAGACCAGCTATTGAAAAATTTATCAAATACATCAACTATTCAATAAGCCACGAAAAGCAGCCAACAAAAAGAAATACAAAGGCAATTCTGGGCGTACTTGCAGGGTTCATTCTGCTGGCATTACTTTTCCTAATCATCTACAAATGGCGAATGCAGATGATCAAAAAAAAGGAAAAGCGGCAGCGCGAAAAGCTGGAACTGGAGATGCAGGCTGTTCGTTCGCAATTGAACCCTCACTTTTTATTTAACTCCATGAACTCAATACAGCACCTTGTAAATGCGGATGAGAACGAAAAAGCAAACCTTTTCCTCTCAAAATTCGGGGCTTTAATGCGCAAGGTTCTAAACCAATCGGAACTAACCTTGATTCCGTTAAAAGAGGAACTGGAAACCATTGACACCTACCTGGAACTGGAAGCCTTACGTCATAAATTCAGTTATTCCGTTTCATGCGACGAAACAATTGACCAGTTTAATGTTGAAATTCCACCGCTTTTGTTACAGCCTTTTGCTGAAAATGCTGTGATACACGGGATTGGTGGAAATCCGAATGGAGAAATTGAAGTTAAAGTTCGAAAGGAAAATGAAGCAATCCGGATCGAAATAATTGACAACGGCGTGGGCATTGAAAAAGCCCGTTTTGCAGAATTGAAGGGGAAAGGACTGCAGATTACACAGAAACGGGTAGATTTGATGATGGAAAGTTTCAAAAACGAAATTTTGTTCAAACTAATAAACCGGGCCGAAACTGAACCCGGGCAAACAGGTACGATTGCTGAAATTATTTTTAAACTGGAAGCCTGATAACAATGGAAAAAATAAGATCAATAATAATCGACGACGAACTCAACAATTGCGAGAACCTTAAAAACATCCTTGAACGTTATTGTCCTGAAGTTGAAGTTGCAGGCATCGCACATAATGCTGCCGAAGGACTTGGATTAATATCAAGAGTAAATCCACAACTTATTTTTTTGGATATCCAGATGCCAGGTGGATCGGGTTTCGATATGCTTGAATCAATCAAACAGCCAACATTCGATGTCATTTTTGTAACAGCCTACAATCAATATGCAATAAAAGCTATCCGGCAAAGTGCTATCGACTATTTGCTGAAACCTGTAAATATTCTGGAACTAAAAGAAGCTGTTTCGAGAGTTGCAGAAAAGATAAACCATAAGTATAACGAAAAACTACTAAACTATCTTGAAAACCAGAAAAATACAACGTCGGAAAGAAAAATTGCCCTTCCTTCTTCCGAAAGGCTTTTATTTGTAAAAATTGAAGACATAGTTCGCTGTAAAGGCGAGAATAACTATACGTACATTTACCTAATTGACGGTAGCTCAATATTGGTTTCAAAGACATTAAAAGAATATGAAGAAATACTTTCGGAAGAAAAATTTATTCGTGTCCACCAATCACACCTGATTAATGCCAGACATGTTGTTTCATTTGAAAAGTCAGATGGAGGCTATCTTAAAATGAGTGATGGCAGAACAGTAAATATCTCGCGTCAACGAAAAGAGTTTGTCTTATCAACCCTCAGCCGGTTAAATCGATAATACAACACTCCATTTCACTCCTTATTCATCTTCCCTTCGAAGTTTCCCGACCGACCTGAAAATGCGGCCATCATCACCAAGTCCTTCAATAATATACGTATAGCTTGTCGACGGATCAGCCGAATAAAAACGAACAAGCGTTTCTGCTCCGGCCTGCACCGAGATGTTCGGGTTCCAGTAAACTGTAGAACGCATATCAGGTTGTTTCGCCATCCGAACAGAATCGATCTCGTATTTGGGAACATAAAACTCCACGGGTTTCTGATACCCCAGGGGCATAATCTTTTTCACGCCTTTCAGTTCGTACTTAAATGTTCCCCCTACTTTCAGATTGATGATAATAACGCCGCCACCGCCACCTTTCCGGCTGTAAACTGCTGCACCGGCACCTACGATCAAAGCAATATGATCGATATTATCCGAATACAGGTCTCTTAAATCATCCAGACTTTGCTCCATTCCATCCACCTGAATTTCAGCAGGTCCATTTCCCCTGGCCAGGTACACATTGCTACCTTCAATTCGCGAAACTCCGGGAAGTGTGCGAATTACCGCATCCAACAATCGCGGAGTAGGGAAAAACTTCGAAATCCGTTCTTCATCAAAAACACTGCCCGATAAGCCGTATTCTTTTTCCAAAGCATGCTTTGTTTTGTCAGCGGCTTCCACACTAATTTCATCCAGCACAATCATTTTTCCTCCATCTTCATAATACATGCGTTCGGTCGCATTTTCAAGTGCGGTGCCTTTAAAACCTTCCGCCTTTTCAGGAATAAGCCCCCAATGCCGGAAAGCAGGAAAAGTATCTTTGTCAAACTGGATCAATCCCGCCGGCTCTTGCTTTATATTGGTAAAACGCTGCGCCTGCACTGTAAATACCGTACTATCCGGAAAGTCCAGTTCATTAAACAGGAAGTTGCTGTTCTCGTCGGTATAGGACGAAGCTGTAATAAACGGATCAACCGACAATGCGGTTATTTCGGTCGGTTTATTTCTGTGCATCAGCATTTTCTCGTACTTGCCTGAAATGGTTTGCCCCAGTTCCAGAAAGTACTTTGCCGGGGGAAGCCCGCGCTGCAACAACTCATTTACATCAAAGCGTTTCCAGCCTTGGGTAAGCATCAGTAAATCGAGATTAAAATTTGTACTGTTGGCATCGTCGAAAAAATAAGCCCCCGCATTTTCAACATACCCCTTTAAATCGGAAGTCAGCAGTAAATTGGAATAAATGTTATCGTTTAAGGAGTCAACATCCACCACCAAATCGTCGGTAACCGCCATTGAAAAACTTCCTTTGTATGAAATCGTGTCATTCTGTGGCAATGAAAGAGCCAGTGAAACCAACTCACGCCTTTTGTAGTTTTCTTTGTCGGGCTGCACCAGAAGATTTGCATTCGTGCCTTTCTTAATAAATACCAAGCGACTCGACACGGCCTGGTTTTTCTCATTAAGCAACACAAAATTTATGATACCTTCCGGAAAAATAGCTGTTGGGATTTTGTAAAAGGTATCCTCCAGTTTCTGCGTAAAAATCAATTTTTCGCCTGCATGCGCCATAATGTAGTACGTACCCACGGTCTCCAGCTTTTGCTGCCTTATATTTAAAAGAATGGCTTTCCGGTTGTTTACAAGCGACAATGCCGCTCCTTTCTCCAGATGGCGGGGCAGCTTCACATGTACCACATTGTTATCCACATCCCTGATTTCGGCTCGGTATTCTTCGCCGGTTTCCGGAAGCAGGTAAAACGCCCCCATTCCAAGATGCTGGCTTGACAAAGTCGTTACAGTATCGTTTTTACTGTTCAGAACCACCCCCCACACTTCTCTCGAAAGCCCATCGGCGCCAACGGCTTTGAATGCCACCCGGTTTCCAACGCCGGCAATAAGGTCTCCGCCTTCGGGAAAGAACTGGACATCCAGCTTTTCTTCCGTCTCTCTGTCCAAAAAGAATTTTGTACTGTACTCCGCAGCACTACCTTCAAAAGCCACTTCAATAAACGGATTGGAGGAAGCATCCTTTTCCGGAACGAAATCAAAACTCACTTTCCCGTCCTCACCTGTTTTTCGCGTTAAAACATCAGCCTTTGAACCACCCAAATGCAAAGTGCACTTAACTCGGGTACCGGTCACCGGTTCCCCTTTTTTATCGGCAAAATAAATAGTGGCTGTTTTTTTACCAGCCTCCCCGTCTCCGATCTCTATTTTTGAACTTATCCGGTGGGTTTGTAAATTTCCGATGTGAATCGCCTTGTGAAAAGCATAATCGGTGCCCGCATTTAACATCCAGGTAGAGTAAGCCCTGATAAAATAACTTCCTTCCGACATGTCCTGCGCCAGCTTTATATTTCCGCTGAATACACCGTCTATCTTCTTTACTTTTATTCGGCTGACCAGCGAATCTGCCTGGTCAAATAATTCAACGTAAATAAAATTGCTTAAAACATCCGGGATATTTCCATTTGCTCTAACCAGATAGCCCCTGAACCAGATCGTCCCTCCGGTTGCATATCTGTCTCGGTCGAGATGAAGGTACAGCTTTTCCATGGGCGGCCTTTTGGCAAACGACTGAAACGAAGAATCGATGGAAGCAGAAAGATCCTGAGAAAAACTACTGCTGAAGCATCCTGCAAAAATGAAGATCAACAGGAAAAACCGGGCTGTTTTTGGCATGGGTAGTATTGGCTTAATTATTTTTACAATTTTACATAACCCATCGAAACATTACAAGTTTTATTTTATGAAACAAATCCCCATTATTGACTTTTGATCAATAATTTACCGGATGTGAATACAGATCAGTCAAAATTTCATTATCGACACCTTTCGTGTAATTTTAGAATATGTATCTTAGCGAAAAATTAATTCAAGAACTAATTACTTTTAAAAAAATTTCAAATCTAATGAAGTTCATCTTAATTACCGTTGTAGCAACAATCCTTGCATTAACCAGCATCTCTCATGCGCAAACTCCCGACTGGGAAAATCCGGCCATGTTTGATCAGAACAAAGAAAAACCGCACGCAACACTGATGCCGTTTCGCACGGTTGACGAAGCGTTGACACAAAAGAAACACCAGTCTGTTTATTACCAGACCTTAAGTGGAACCTGGAAATTTAATTGGGTCAGGAAGCCTGCCGACCGCCCTGTTGATTTCTTCAAACCGGAATACAGCGTTGCCGACTGGAACGACATTCCTGTTCCGTCGAACTGGGAACTATTGGGCTATGGAATTCCAATTTACGTAAACCACCAATATGAATTTGCTGACCACAAGGCACCGGTTTCGAAAGAAATTCAGTTCATTGAGAATCTTTATCCGGCCAATCCCGGACAGGTACCCACCGATTACAACCCGGTAGGCTCGTACCGCCGCACTTTTACGGTTCCGGAAAGTTGGGACGGTCGCCGTGTTTTCATCCAGTTTGGAGCCGTAAAATCAGCTTTCTATATCTGGATTAACGGCGAAAAAGTAGGTTACAGCCAGGGAAGTAAAACACCGGCAGAATGGGACATTACCGACTACCTGAAAAAAGGTGAAAACATAGTAGCCCTGGAAGTTTACCGCTGGTCTGACGGATCGTACCTCGAATGCCAGGATTTCTGGCGCATCAGCGGAATTGAACGCGACGTATTTTTATACTCTACTCCACAGGTCAGAGTGCGCGACTTTTTTGCCAAAGCCGATCTTGACACCGATTACAAAAACGGAAAACTCAGCCTTGATGTGGACCTAAAAAACCAGGTTTCCAAACTTCGTTCAGGAAACTACAAGGTGAGTTACCAGATTTTTGACGCCCGCAACCATGAAGTTGCCTCAGATGAAGCAGAAGCAAAGATCAACCGCAAAGAAGAACTGTCGCTTACCTTCAATAAAGAAATTGAAAACCCGCTGAAATGGACAGCAGAAACGCCGAATCTGTATTCGTTGGTCATCAGTTTAAAAAACAGCGAAGACAAAACCGTTGAAGTGGTAACGTCTAAAATTGGCTTCCGGAAAATTGAAATAAAAGATGCCATCTTTTACATCAACGGAGTTTCGGTAGCCATTAAAGGGGTTAACCGTCACGAACACGAACAATACAAAGGACATGTGGTTAGTGAAGAAGCGATGATCCGCGAAATTGCATTAATGAAACAATACAATATTAATGCGGTACGCACCAGCCATTATCCTCACGACGAACGGTTTTACGATTTGTGCGATCAATACGGTTTGTACATTACCGACGAAGCCAACATCGAATCGCACGGAATGTACTACGGCGAACATTCACTGGCTAAAAAACCGGAATGGACCGCAGCTCACGTTGACCGTAACATGCGCATGGTAGAACGCGACAAAAATCATCCGAGTGTGATCGTTTGGTCGATGGGCAACGAAGCCGGCGATGGTGAAGTTTTCACCGAAGTATTTAAAAGCATCAAAGAACGCGACCCTTCGCGCCCTATTCACTACGAACGTGCGATTATGGGGCCCAACACCGAAATTTTCTGTCCGCAGTACCCCGGTGTTCAGTCGCTGATCAACTACAAAAAGAAAAAACAACCGCTGCCGTTTATCTCCAGCGAATACTCGCACGCCATGGGCAACAGCAACGGTAACCTGGCCGACCTGTGGGATGTTTTCAACGAAGACCGCAACGACCAGCTTCAGGGTGGCTACATCTGGGACTGGATCGATCAGGCACTGGTAAAAAAAGCTGCTGACGGAACTGAATTCTGGGCTTACGGCGGCGACTACGGAGAAAACATGCCAACCGATTACAACTTTGTTTGCAACGGAATTATTTCTGCCGACTACACGCCTCACCCGGCCATGCAGGAAGTAAAATATGCGTACCAGTACGTTCTTTTCGATAAAACAGAAAAAGGCTACCGGGTAACCAACTACCATGATTTTATTGATCTGAGCGACTACGAAATTACGTGGACCATTTCAGACAACGGAATCAAAAAGTTTGGCGGAACGTTTGAGAACCTCAACCTGAAACCCGGTGAAAGTCAAATTCTGAATTTCCCGGTACCCGCCATGGCTTTGCTTCCCGGCATTGAGCGTTTTGTTGATTTTTCAGTAAAACTGAAAGTGGACAAACCTTTCCGCCCGGCCGGATTTGAAGTGGCTCACGAGCAGTTCAAAATGGAAGGAGAATATGCGCAGCCTGCTGCTTCTGCTGAAGTTGGAACGTTGAACATCGTTGAAAATGAACAGGTAATTAAAATTGAAGGCGAAAATTTTGTGGCTGAATTCGACCGCGTATTGGGCGCACTTTCTTCTTATGAAGTAAACGGTGTTGCATTGATTCAGAAAGGTCCGCAAATTAATTTCTGGCGTCCCCTGAACGACAACGATAAAGGAAGCAACATGCTGGGCCGCCTTGGTATTTGGCGCGAAGTTTCGCGCAATCTAAGTGCGCCGTCAGTAAAATTAACACAGGCAGACAACGGAGTTGTAATCGTACAGACAAAATATCAGCTAGACAAAGCAGAGTCGAATGCAGAAATTACCTATACTGTTTATGCGAATGGACTTTTAGACATCCGGACTAGTTTTAATACTGAAAGAAACGACCTTCCTGACCTGCCACGTTTTGGCGTTCGCTGGGAAATGCCGGTGAATTTCGATAACCTGAAATATTATGGCCGCGGCCCGAACGAAAACTACATAGACCGCAACCGCAGCGCTTTTGTGGGAATTTACGAAAGCAAGGTAGCCGATCAGTATTTCAAATATGTGCGCCCGCAGGAAAACGGCTACAAAACCGATGCCCGCTGGTTTGAGCTGAGAAACGAAAACGGCGTGGGTCTGAAAATTACCGGCGCTCCAACGGTTGGCTTCTCAACCCTGCACAATCCGATCGAGGATTTTGACATGGAAGATAAAAACGATTACCGCCACACCAACGACATTGTTAAAAAAGACGGTGTTTTCATTACCACCGACCTGAAACAAATGGGGGTAGCCGGCGATAACTCATGGGGCGCCAAACCAATGAAAAAGTACAGCATTCCTGCCCAGGACTACGAATTCAGCTTTACAATACAGCCTGTTTTTTAGTAATTTTAGGGAAGGAAAAGCAATTGTCAAAATAAGTAAAGAGATGAAGAAACTTGTATCACTGTTGTTCCTGGCTGTTTTCAGCCTGGGACTTTCCGCCCAAACAGTTGATGTAATTCCGCAACCGGCAAAGGTGGTTGCGCAGGATGGCCATTTTACGCTGACACCCTCCACAAAAATTCTTTTCAACATTACCAATGCTGAAGGGAAAGAATTTGTGGCGCAGGCGCAGGATCTGTTCATGGATGCCACCGGGTTTAAACCCGAAGTTGTTTCCGTATCGGGCCCTGCCATTCCGGGAAATATCCTGGTTCAGCTTAACAATCCGTTAAATGCTCTCACGGGTACGGAAGGCTATTTGCTAAGAGTAGAGAAAGACCGTGTATTTCTGAATGCCAACACTACAGCCGGTTTGTATTATGGTGTGCAAACGCTTTGGCAAATGCTCACTGCCGGCGACGGAAAAACCATTCCCTGTGTGGACATCACTGACTATCCCCGCCTCAGCTGGCGTGGAATGATGCTCGATGTATCACGCCACTATTTTCCGGTGGAGTTTATCTACCGGTACATCGACTACCTGGCCATGCACAAAATGAATGTTTTTCACTGGCATTTGGTAGACGATCAGGGGTGGCGAATCGAAATCAAAAAATACCCGAAGCTGACCGAAATTGGCGCTTTTCGTGCTGACCGCGAAAACCTGGACTGGAATTCAAGAAAAGCACCGGTAAAAGAGGATGAACCGAAGTACGGCGGCTTTTACACCCAGGAACAAATTAAGTCGGTAGTGGAATATGCCCGCCAAAAACACGTTACGGTGGTGCCCGAGATCGAAATGCCGGCGCATGCAATGGCAGCACTGGCAGCTTATCCCGAGTTATCGTGCACGGGCGAATACCAGCCGGTTCCGTCGGGCGGAGTATGGCCCATCACTCATATTTTTTGTGCCGGGAAAGAACAAACCTTTAACGTTCTGGAAGATATTCTGAAAGAAGTGATGGATCTTTTCCCGTCCACATTTATTCACATTGGCGGCGACGAAGCCACCAAAACCGAATGGGAAAAATGTGAGCTTTGCCAAAAGAGGATGAAAGACGAACAACTGGCCGACGAACACGAACTTCAGGCGTATTTTATCAAGCGCATCGAAAAATTCCTGAACAGCTATGGCAGACAACTCATTGGCTGGGACGAAATTCTGGAGGGAGGTTTGAATCCTTCGGCAACCATTATGTCGTGGAGAGGAACCGCCCCCGGTATTGAAGCAGCCAAAGCCGGCCATGATGTGGTAATGTCGCCAACCGGTTATTGTTATTTCGATTACTACCAGGGCGACCCTTCGCTCGAACCTAAAGCTTTTGGCGGTAACATTACATTGAAAAAGGTCTACAGCTTTGATCCCGTGCCCGAGGAACTCACCGCCGAAGAAGGCAAGCACATTATCGGAGTGCAGGCGAATTTATGGACAGAACACATTCCAACACCGGAACATGCAGAATACATGATCCTGCCGCGAATGACTGCTCTTTCAGAAGTTGCCTGGTCGCCCAAAGATGCCAAAGACTGGGGCAGTTTTTCAAAACGCATGGAAAGCCAGTACAAACGCTTTGAGAAAGCAGATGCAAATTATGCCACCAGCGCTTTCCAGGTGAAAGGTTCTCCCGAGTTAAATCCGGAAAACCGTTCAGTAAAAGTAACGCTGTCAACCGAAGCGTGGCAACCCGAAATCCGCTACACAACGGATGGTTCGGAGCCCGGAGTAAATTCAGAAAAATACGCCGGCCCTTTTGAAATTCAAAAAACGACAACCGTAAAAGCAGTGGTGGTCAAGGATGGTCAAACCATGTCAAAACCCCTGTCTTCCACTTTTTACATGCACAAGGCCATTGCCTGCCGGGCAAGCATGAAGTTTCCAAACAGCAAGTACTACAACTCCACCGGAGAATATGCGCTGGTTGACGGGATTAAAGGCTCATCGAACCACGGCGACGGCCACTGGAAAGGATTTAACGGCGACGACCTGGTAGCTACCCTTGACCTGGGAAAAGAAACTTCTTTTTCGGAAGTTACCATTGGCACACTGCAAAATGCCGGAGCATGGATCTTCTACCCTACTGAAGTTACGGTAGAAAGCTCAAACGATGGCCTCACCTTCAGGAAAGTAGGATCAGTGAAAAACAAGGTAAATGCTATGGACGGTGCCAATCAGATCAAAGACATTACGGTGAAGAAAAAGGCTTCTGCCCGCTTTGTTCGCGTTACCGTTAAAAACCTTGGTACCTGCCCGCAAGGACATGCCGGCGAAGGAAAACCAGCCTGGTTATTTGTGGATGAAATCTCAGTAGAATAAAATAGGAGCAAAAGCAAATTTATAGTTTCTGTTAAGTTATTGAATGAAGGAAAAATGGGATCGCCGGACGGTGGTCCCATTTTTTGTGTGTGTACTTTCGGCAATGAAGTATTGCCCAAAAGTAAAACATTACTGTTCTGTACTTGATGAAAACAGAACGCTAATGACACCGACTTTGACAGATACTCACAGACAAAACAGCGAAAATCAGTTGAATCTGAGTTATCAGTGTTCTGTTTGATTTAAATTTCATAGAAGCAAATTTCATACAGAGCATGCCAGCCGTATCACAAAAAAAGCGGGAACACCTTGCGATGCCCCCGTTTTTCATTCTATTATAACTATAAACTGCATGAAGCTCATTGCAAAAACGATATCAGAACACCGGCTGCAACGGCAGATCCGATCACACCCGAAATATTGCTGGCCATGCAATACTGCAAAATGTGGTTCTTTTTATCGTACTTCAAAGCCAGCTCGTTGGCAACACGCGAGGCCATCGGAACGGCACTTAAACCGGTTGCTCCCACAAGCGGGTTGATCTTCTTTTTAGAGAAGGTATTGTAAATTTTCACCGCCAGAATTCCGCCGGCAATGGAAATGGCAAAGGCCACAAAACCACCTACCACAATGCCAATGGTTTTGGCCGAAAGGAACACTTCCGAGGTCATCGTGGCGCCAACGGTCAGCCCCAAAAAGATGGTAGCTGTGTTCATGATCGGCCCCTGCGCCGCATCAGCCAAACGACTGGTAGATGAACCAATTTCCTTGATCAGGTTTCCAAAAAGCAACATTCCCAGCAGCGGCACCGACGACGGAACCATAATGGCCGCCAGCGTTCCCAAAGCGATCGGGAAAATGATCTTGGCTGCTTTCAGGTTCTTGATCTCGTATTTGGCCGGATATTTCCTATCCATCTCTTTCATGTTGATTGTAAACTCCTTCTTGGAAATCAGCAATTTTGCCACTAAGGGAATGATCACCGGTACCAGCGCCATGTACGAATACGCAGCAATGGCTATCGGTCCGAGCAAATGCGGAGCCAGTTTAATGGTAGTATAGATCGCGGTAGGTCCGTCGGCACCTCCGATAATCCCCAGCGAAGCCGCTTCTTTTGCAGTAAAACCAACCGCCACAGCACCCAGGAGAATCGAAAAAATCCCGATCTGTGCGGCAGCTCCAAACAAAGCCAGCTTCAGGTTACGAAGCATCGGTCCAAAATCCGTCAGCACACCCACGCCCATAAAAATAATGGGGGGCAGCAAACCCGTTTTGATCAGCGAATAATACAGGTAATTCATGATCCCGTATTCATGCGCAATCTCAAAAAGGTTCATATAGCGTCCTCCTTCCAGCTCAATCAGCTGGGCATCCACAACTCCCATTTGTCCTCCCGGAAAGTTGGCCAGCAAAACCCCAAAAGCAATGGGAACCAGCAACAAAGGTTCGTAGCCTTTTTTAATTCCGAGATAGAGCAAAACAAAAGCTATCGCCCACATGATCAGTGTTTGCCAGGTTATATCACCCAGCGCTGTCATGTTAAACAGTTCTCTCAATATTTCCATACGAATGTGTGCTTAAGCCAGTTGAATCAATACATCGTCTTCCTCAACCGTGTCACCGTTGGCTTTCATAATCCCAACTACTTTTCCGTCTTTCTCGGCAACAATGGCGTTGTAGGTTTTCATCGATTCAATGTAACAAACCAAATCCCCTTCTTTTACGGTATCCCCTACTTTCAGCGGCGTTTCCGATGTATCTTTTGTCAGCATGAATTTCCCTTCCAGCGGAGCCAGCACATCAAATGCTTCGGCCACAGCAGTTGCTACCGGAGCTTCTTTTGCCGCGGGAGCCATCTTACTTTTACCATTGCCATTGCCGTTTGTGGACGTTTCAGCAACAATGTCGCCATAAGAGACACCTACTTTAAATTTCTCGCCGTTGATATCGATGATCATCGACTTGGGCTCGCAATTACCAACCGGTACTTCCACCTTTTCGGGCTTCGCTTCTTTGGCAGCTTTTTGTGCAGCCAGATCAGCTTCAAAATCAGCTTTGGCTTTTCCCGATTTGTACGCACGGTACTGCTCCGGGTGCATTGCCAGTTCCAGCAATTCTTCGTCGTCTTGTCCGAAATCCCAGTTGTTTTCTTTCATTTCCTGTTTGAAAACGTCCAGGTTATCCGGATACAGATCCTGTGGAACGCCGGTATAGAATTCTTTTCCGTTGGCTTTGGCCAGCTTGATAATCTCCGGATCCAGTTCTCCTGGCAGCTGACCTGACTTACCAACGATCATATCCCAGATATTGTCCGCGATCATACTCCAGCGCTCGCGGCCTTTTATCAACTGAATAACATTCATCAAAGCCAGGTTCTTCACGTACTGGCTAAAAGGAGTTACCAGTGGCGGATAGCCCAGTTTAGGCCAAATGTATTCCACTTCATTAAACAGCTTGATTAGAAGATCATCCTGAGTTAAAGTTGGTTTATTATTTTTTACGAGCCATTTATTCAGGCTTTCAAGATTGTTCCCGAGGTCAGCCATCAAACTTCCCATCATTCCGCCCGGAAGACCTGAACCGATCAGCAGCGAGTTCATGTGACGGTTCTTCGGGTCGATATAGTAACCCAGAAAATCATCGATAAATTCCTGTGTCAGCGAACGTACTTCCATGTACGCTTTCATATTGATGTCTTTTACAGCGTATCCAGCGTCTTTCAACATTCCCTGAACTGCCAGCACATCGGCATGGCCGGTACCCCAAGAAAGTGGTTCCATGGCCACATCCACATAATCAACACCTGCCCGCGCAGCTTCCAGGATACTTGCCATGGAGAAGCCAGGCCCCGAGTGACCGTGGTACTGAACAATGGTTTTTGGATGTGCCGATTTAATATTTTTGATGATTTTACCGATAAACGCCGGGCGACCAATACCCGCCATGTCTTTTACACAAATCTCGTCGGCGCCCATTTCAATCAGCTGGTTGGCCAGTTTGATGTAATACTCCACCGTGTGTACTTCCGAAATGGTCAGACTCAAAGCAGCCTGCGCAATCATGCCGCCTTCCTTGGCAAATTTGATCGAGTTTTCAAGGTTACGCGGGTCGTTCAATCCACAAAAAGAGCGCGCAATATCGGTTCCCTGCAGTTTCTTTACTTTAAACATCAGTTTTCGCACGTCGGCCGGAACCGGGCTCATACGAATGGCATTCAGTGCACGCTCAAGCATGTGAGTCTGAATACCGGCATCGTTGAACGGCTGTGTCCAGCGGCGGTTTGCCACGTTTGGGTTTTCGCCAAACAACAGGTTAATCTGTTCAAAGCCACCACCATTGGTTTCGACCCTGTCGAAACATCCCATATCGATAATCGCCGGAGCTACTTTTTCCAACTGATCTACCCGGGGAACATATTTCCCCGATGACTGCCACATATCGCGGTACAGCAAACTAAATTTAATCTCTCTCTTCATTACAGTCAAAATTTTGGTTTTTATTGGATTTCGGGTTATTCGTCGATCTTCTCTACCGAAGAAACTTTGCCTTTGCCACGGGTAACCACGTCGACCGCAGAAACGATGGCGGCCAGTTTTGCAGGCTCAATCCCCCGGGAAGTCGAAGTTTTTCCCGGCTGATTCGAAACTACAGCAAAAGTATTGGTAATCCGGATGATAACGTTGCCGAGTACCACTACCATAATCAGCATAAAAAACACGGTACCCATGCCGGTCAGCATTAATTGTATTGCGTCGGTCATTTTGGTTCTTATTAAATTGAAAGGCGCAAATTTATGCTTATTCACGAATTGCGTCGAAAATACAATTATGAAATGAAAGCAAACTTTGACAATTTCTTACATTTTGAAAGCCGTTATCGCAAAACGGTCCACAATTTATTTTTATAAATTCCTGCAACATATGCAGTTATGCAGATACTTACTTTCTGAAAATTCAAGAAACTGTTCTTCAACATATTCTTAAGATACTTAACATTCGGAGCACCAAAAGCACAAATGTGCTTAACATAAAACCTCAAAATTATCTTCCGAAGACCTATTTACAACACAAAACGAGTATCCAAATTCCATCAGGGCAGCATCTAAAAATAAAACACCCGAAAGTTTATCGAAACAAAAAACAAACCGTCTATAGTTCTGATCTTTCGGGCTCTCAGCACTCTTGCATTTTATCTCTCCATGTACACCGAAAGCTTAAATCCTTTTTTGGGAAATCTTTCAAGCCAAAAAAAAGGGAGTGAAAACTCACTCCCTTCTGCCCTATGAAATTTTAATTTCCCTGGCCGGCTTTGGTTTCACTTCTTCGCGTTTAGGCAATTTCACGTGAAGGATGCCATTGTCGTAATTCGCCGTTATCTTTTCGGCGTTAATCACATTTTCCGGCACAGTAAACGATCGTTGAAACGATTGATAACTAAACTCACGGCGTGTTACCACCTTCCCTTCTTTCTCTTCTTTTTCATCTTTCTTTTCCGAAGAAATGGTCAACCGGCCATTGTCATAATTTAGTTTAAAGTCCTTTTTATCCATCCCCGGAGCAGCCACATCAATCTGGAACTCGTCTTTGTTCTCCACCACGTTTACTGCAGGCAGGGTCGAATCTGTTCCTGCAAAATTCCGGGAATTCCAATCCATCAGGTTTCCTTCAAAAAACTTGTCTAAGAACGAAGGAAGCGATGAATAATCACTGTTGAATAATCTTGGTAGTGCCATAATTTATTCCTCCATCTTTTAATTAGACATTCAATTAATTTTTACACCCTGATAAAAACAAAGCCGGTGCCAGACCGCCTTCCAATTTCTAGCCTGTTTCTTCATTTTTCTGATTCACAATCGCTTATAAAAACAACTAAAACTCCAGCCAAAAAACAAGCACTAACTAACTCTGAAAGAATGACATAAACTAATATTATCAAAGTGATTTTTTGACATTTTTCATGAAATTCTGACACCAAACAAAAGTGAAAACCGAAAGCAAAACAATTTCACAGCCCAATAAAAAACCGGAAACCAAATGCAACAATCAATCACAAAAGTTAAGTATTACTTCATTAATTAAATTATATCTTTGTCGCAGTTACCTGAAGTTGGATGAAATGAGCAGCCGTAATTTCATCATAATATACCAGGCAAAGCGATTACCGGTCAGTTGACAAACAGATGAAACCTGATAAGGAAACGATCAGTCAGATGAAAAGAATAGGAGAAAGAATAAAAAGAAAAAGGGAACAGTTTAACTTTCAGCTAAACGAATTAGCCGAAAAAGTTGGTATCAGCCCCAGCGCCCTTTCGCAAATCGAAAAGGCCAAGTCATTTCCTTCCATTATTACGCTAAAAGCCATCGCCGAGAACCTCCATACAACGGTGGGCGAACTTATCGGCGAAAACGACTCGCTGGCCAACAATCCGGTAGTACACAAGGCTGACATTAAGTTTATTGAACAAAACAAGTCGGGAGCGATGTTCTATCTTTTGTCGCAACACGACACCAGTAAACAGATGGACACCTACCTTGTACGGTTCTCAAAAGCATCGGCTATTGATGGTTTTTTCGCCAACGCGTTCGGGCAAATATTTTCATATGTTCTTTCGGGCGAAGTTCGATTCGATTTAGACGGCAAGAGTTTCATTCTGAAACCCGGCGACAATATTTACTTCAATGCAAAGTCACAATTTAACGCCATAAACCACTTCGATGGCATAAGCGAAATTCTCTGGATACAATCTCCTCCCCATTTTTAACTTTTCGTTATCAAATTAAGGACTGCTTCATTAATTAAGTAGCAAAGAATTATCTTTGCCGCTGTAATTATTAAAGCAATGGCAAAATATTCTGCATTCTTTCGATACAGAACCCACTCCTTCACAAACGATGCCGTTTACCAAAAACAGGCATCGCTTCAAAAGTATGGTTTTCCGGAGCCGGAGAAGCCAGCCTTGTTGCAGGAGCATTTTCCAACTTTTCATGGCCATTCAACCACAAATTACCAACAAATTAAACAATGCGTAAAAATCAAAAATGAGCCGGTAATGTGTGGAAGCGTTTTAAAATTACAGAATAACCTTTTTAGAAATACCCAATTATGAATGACTTACTTTCTGTTTTAAAAAGCAAAAACATTATCGTTCCGGATAATATTGCTCAACTACTGAATGAGTGCAAAAGCTACACAGTATTCAATACCACTGAAGAGTTGGCCGAAGCCTCTACCAACGGAAAAGAAAACGCAGAATTTGAGGTGGAGTACGACGTCCCCGGAAAAGGCCCTTATGTGGAAGCCATTGTTCAACGGGTAAAAAACGGAATCTCGGCCAATTATACCGAGGCCTATATGCGCCGCCGCGATCCCGAAACCATGGTGATTGCCGACGACAAGCCAACCGATAAAAAACGTTTTACTGACAAATACGGTTACCCCTTCTCCAACTTGCAGGATGAAACCTTTGAGTGGCTGAAAGGACAAGACCTGGCTGTTTTCTTCTACTTTGCCGGAAGGGTCAACATCGGCTCTCTGGGCATTGCCATTGCTCCGGCCAACGCAGCTTTCTTTGCGCTGGGATTATCCATGCTCCAGGAAATGGTGGCAGTTGACGAGCTAAAAGACAACGCCGAACTAAAATCGGTAATTTTTGTAGCGCCGGTTTTCAGGCATACTCATTTTAACGGAAAACAAGTGGTTGTTCACAACCGTACCGAATCCATTCACGAACTTTATTCCTACAATTTATACCCGGGGCCAAGTGCCAAAAAAGGGCTGTACGGCGTAATGCTTACGCAGGCTGAAAAAGAAGACTGGATTATTGCGCACTGTTCTGCAGTTCAATCCGTGAGTCCGTACGACAATATAACCACCTTTATGCACGAAGGTGCCAGCGGTGGCGGAAAGAGCGAGATGCACCAGCACATCATCCGCGAAACCGACGGGCGTGTACTCATTGGGCGCAATTTAATAAACGCTGAAGAAAGGTTTATTACCATTCCGCGCTTCTGTTCTTTTAACGCGGTAGCCGACGACATGGCGTTCTGCCATCCTTCGGTTCAGAAAAAGGACGGCAAACTTCGGATTATTGATGCAGAGAATGCCTGGTTTGTTCGCGTCGACAGCGTAAAACAATACGGAGATGATCCTTCGCTGGAAAAAACGACGATTAATCCATCGAGCCCGCTTTTGTTTTTAAACATCGAAACCAACCCGGGCGCTACGGCCTTGATCTGGGAGCACATTCAGGATGAACCCGGAAAAGCGTGCCCCAACCCGCGCGTCATCATTCCGCGCAAATCGGTTCCCAACGTAATAAACAGACCTGCGCCGGTCGATATCCGCAGCTTTGGGATACGGACACCCGTTTGCACCAAAGAAAATCCGTCGTACGGAATTATCGGTCTGTTCCATGTTCTTCCGCCGGCTTTGGCCTGGTTGTGGAGACTCGTTGCGCCACGCGGGCACAACAACCCCAGCATCGTTAGCTCGGGAGGCATGCAAAGCGAGGGCGTAGGCTCTTACTGGCCTTTTGCCACCGGGAAACGCGTTATTCACGCCAACATGCTGCTTAAACAAATAATTGACACACCGCGTACTACGTTTACGCTGGTTCCGAACCAGAACATCGGAGTGTGGCAGGTAGGCTTCAAGCCCCAGTTGCTCATGCGCGAATACCTTACCCGAAGAGGCGCGGCACAGCTTCGTACCGACCAATACCAGCCGGCACGTTGTCCGCTGTTGGGGTATGAGTTGAATTACCTCACCCTCGAAGGGTCCAAAATACCTTCCAGGTTCCTAAAAGTGTACAACCAGCAGGAAGTTGGCACTGAAGGCTACGATGCCGGAGCTGAAATACTGAAAGAGTTTTTCAGAACCGAATTGCAGAAATACTTAAAATCCGACTTGCTGCATACCGGGAAACGCATTATTGATGCCTGTTTGTCGAACGCATCGATTGATGAATACAACGACATTGTTCCCATGAGTTTCCAATACGAATATTCATTTAATAAAATAGAAGACTATGAGCAAAGTAGTAATAATAATGGGTTCTAAAGCCGACCTTGAATGGGCGCAGAAAATAAGCACGGCTTTACAAAACCTGGCAATCGATTCTGTTTTAAGGATAGCATCGGCGCATAAAGTGCCTTTGAAGTGCTACAACCTGATCAAAGAATACGAAAAAGAAAACGTGGTGTTTATCACCATCGCCGGTATGAGCAATGCGCTGAGTGGTTTTACCGATGCACAAACACATTGCCCGGTAATTGCCTGTCCGCCTTACAGCGACAAGTTTGCAGGAGCCGATTTGTACTCAAGCATCCGGATGCCTTCGGGCGTTGCGCCGCTAACCGTGCTAAGTCCTGAAAATGCAGCCCTGGCTGCCGCCAAAATCATAGGTTTGTCGAACCCAAAAGTTCAAAAGGCCATTGTCGATTTTCAGGATAAAAAAAGAAAAGAGCTGGAGGAGGCCGATAATAATCTGGCACATGACAAATAACAACATGAGCAAAGCAGCCCAAATCATCCAGCAAGGTGGTCTGGTTGCTTTTCCTACCGAAACAGTATATGGATTGGGTGCCAATGCGCTCGATCCTTATGCTGTTGCTAAAATATTCGCGCTAAAGGAACGGCCTTCGTTTGATCCGCTGATTGTTCACATCGCGTCGTTCGACGACCTTGAACAGCTAACCAGCGGAACGGGCGAAAACGTACTGCGTCTGGCCAAGCATTTCTGGCCCGGCCCGCTAACCATTGTTCTGCCCAAAAGCGATAAAGTACCCGATATTGTAACTTCCGGACTGCCGACGGTTGGGATTCGCATGCCCGACAACCCAACGGCACTGGAGCTGATCAGAACCTCGGGCTGCCCCATAGCTGCCCCGAGCGCCAATAAATTCGGACAACTGAGCCCGGTTAGCGCTTCGCATGTAAAAAAACAGCTACCCGACGTGGATTACGTACTCGATGGCGGAGCCACTTCGGTGGGGATCGAATCGACTATTGTTTCCATCGAAGGCAATACCTGCCAGTTGCTGCGACCGGGTTTTATTACGCAGGAAGACATTGAGCAGGCATTCCCCGGCACCTTTGTTTTCAACCAGTCGAAACCTGAAAAACTGGTTTCGCCGGGCTTGTTAAAAAGTCATTATTCCCCCAAAAAGCCTTTGTATATTTTAAGCGAAGCGGGGAAATCCCTGCCCGAAGCATCGGGGCTCATTTTACACAGTGTCGCAAACAGTGCTCACACAGCCGGCAAAGTGATCTACACATCGCAAACCGGAAACCTGGTGGAAGTGGCCGCCAATTTGTTTGCCGCCCTGCATACAATGGAAGAAGATGCCCATGTGAAAAACATTTTTATAGAACCGGTTGTTGAAAAGGGGTTAGGCATGGCAATAATGGATCGCGTTAAGAAAGCCGCCTATCAATACAATAATCATACGAACTAAAAGCAAATGTGGACACATACCAAGGAATCGCAGGAAAAAATGACGCCCCGGGAAGCACTGGGCTACTTAAAGGAAGGTAATCTTCGTTTTGTAAACAACCTGCAAACCGACAGAAACCTGCTCAAACAGGTCAACCTTACATCAGAAGGCCAGTTTCCCTTTGCCACCATACTCAGTTGCATCGACTCCCGCACATCGGCCGAATTAATTTTCGACCAGGGGCTGGGCGATATTTTCAGCATCCGCATTGCCGGAAATGTGCTGAACACCGATATTCTGGGAAGTATGGAATATGCCTGCGGCCTGGCAAAATCGAAGATTATTGTTGTTTTGGGGCACACCAACTGCGGGGCGGTCATCAGTGCGTGCAACAACCTGGAAATTGGCCACCTTACTTCGCTGCTGAATAAAATAAAGCCCGCTGTTGAAAGCGAGACCACGGTAACAGACAACCGCACCGGCAGCAACCCCGATTTTGTGAGTAAAGTAAGTACCGCCAACGTAAAACACACCATCCGCCAAATTCGCGCACAAAGCCCCATCATCAAAGACCTGGAAGAAAAAGGAGACATCATCATTACCGGTGGCCTCTACAGTGTCGAAACCGGCGTAGTTACTTTTTTTGACAACTAAGCCGTTCGCGGCAATGCTTCAATGCTTCAATGCGTGAATGCTAGAATGCTTTAATGCAAGAATAAGCTGCGAGCCTCTAGCTGCGAGCCACAAGCTTCAAGCTATTGGAAATTGAATATTGGAAATTTTACCTTTTCAATCCTTCAATCCTTCAATCCTTTCGATGGCAATGCTTGAATGCGAAAATGCTTTAATGCAAGAATGAGCTGCGAGCTGCGAGCCTCTAGCTGCGAGTCATTGGAAATTCTGCCTTTTCAATCCTTCAGTCCTTCAGTCCTTCAATCCCTGTAAACTGCGACTGAGTTTTCCTTCCATATATCCTGATTTTGGATTCGTAAAACCCCACTTTAAACAAGCCAAAGCTAACTCTGCGGGAGATAAAGCTACCTTTCAACAACAACTTTCTCCCTTTTAACAAGAACATCCTGGCTAAAAACGAGACAATTCTAACTTTAAGTGAGAACATCCTGGCAAAAAGCAAGAACATCCTAACTTTTTACAAGAACATCCTGGCAAAAAGCGAGAACATCCTAACTTTTAACGAGAACTTCCTTGTAAAAAGTGAGAACTTTCTCACTAAAAACGAGAACGTTCTAAGTTTAAGCGAGAACAAGCTCACTTTTTTCTAGCCTTTCGGGGTAAAAAGTGAGCTTAACGAGGGTTTTACTTAGAACTGCGAACTCCGGCCGGCTGTTTATGCCCGATAACACCCTGTTTAGAAAAGCTTTGGTTGATTTTCTGTTTATATTTAGGCAGCAAATCATTAAAAACCGTTGAATACGCTTTATCACAAAAAAACAGAGAAATTAATAAAACAGAATAGGTGTGCTTATCCCCATTTGGGTGTATAACAACACTTTTTTAAACGATAAAAGAGAAATAACAACAGTGGTGACATACAAATGTTATGGACAACTTGGAGAATGCATACAGCAAATAGAAATCTTAATATGAAATTATGGATATAGAAATTAAAAACTGTAATAATATTGAGACTGGTAAAATAGAAATTACCAAAGACAAGTTAAATCTAAAGTTTGGTATAAATGGAACAGGAAAAAGTACCATTACTAAAGCACTTCAATTAAAAGTTGATTCTCCTGAAAATCTAAAAGAATTATTGCCATTTAAGTATAGAAATGCTGAGAATGAAATTACTCCACAAATAATTCCATCAGAGGAAATTAATAGTATTTTGATTTTTAATGAGGAATATTTAAATCAGTTTCTATTTAGAGAGGATGAATTGATTTCTAATAGCTATGAAATATTTATTAAAACTCCAGAATATCAGCAGTTAACCGTACAAATTGAACAACTTTTATCTGATATTAAAAGAGTATTCTCAGAAAATGAAGAACTTGAAATGATAATTTCAGATTTTGAAAGTTTATCTAAAAGTTTTACGACAACTCAAACAGGACTATCAAAAACTTCTGCTTTATACAAAGGTCTAAAGGAAGGAAACAAAATTGCTCATGTCCCTGAAGTATTGAAGGGATATTCCAAATTAATAAAAAATAAAGATTGCGTTAGTTGGTTGGAATGGCAGAGTAAAGGAGAGCAATTTCTAGAAATATCAGATGATTGCCCATATTGTACGTCTGCAACAATTGATAAAAAGGAAGCAATTAAATCAGTATCTACATATTATAATAAAACTGTCGTTAAAAACTTTAATGTAATAATTGATGCACTAAAGAATTTAGGTGAATATTTTTCTGCTGATGCAAATGCAACTTTAAAAACAATAACCGAAAAACAAACTGGACTTGACGATTCAGAGATGAATTATATCGTTGTTGTAAAACAACAAATTGATGACTTGTTGACAAAACTTAGGTCTTTAAAAAATATCTCTCCAATTACATTTAGTTCTGACGAAAAGGTAGAACAGAAATTGAAAGATTTGATAATAAATATTGAGTTGTTTGATAGATTAAAAGCAGATAAAACAGTTGAAATTATTAAATCACTAAACCAATCATTAAATACAGTACTTGAAAAAGTTGGCATCTTGCAAGGTGAGGTTAGCAAACAAAAAAATCTTATTAAAAAACTTATTGAAAAACATCAAAAGAGTATAAATTCATTTCTTTCAAATGCTGGCTATAAATACACTGTTGAAATTATTAACAACAATACAAATGATTATAAACTTTTATTAAAGCACATTGATTCTACTGAAACTATTAATGGAGGAAACCAATTTTTAAGCTTTGGTGAAAGGAATGCTTTCTCGTTAGTGCTTTTCATGTATGAAGCATTGCATAAAAAACCTGAATTAATTGTACTTGATGACCCAATATCATCCTTTGATAAAAACAAAAAATATGCGATTATGCATATGCTTTTTAGAGGAAAAAGTGCTGATTGTTTTCTTAATAAAACAGTATTGATGTTGACACATGACCTTGACCCAGTAATTGATACTGTTAAAGTTCTTAAGGAATTTAATAATTTATCAGTTGCCAGTTTTATTTCAACTTCAAATGGTGTGTTAGAAGAAAGAGAAATTAGAAAAAGTAATTTATTATCATTTGCACAAATATGTAAAAAGACATTAGAATCGGACATCCCTGATATTATTAAATTAATTTATTTACGAAGACATTTTGAAATAATTGATGACCTAGGTGATGAATACGAGGTACTCTCTAATCTATTTCATAAAAGAGAAAAAGAAAATTGTAAAGACCAACGAAAAGAAATTGGAAACGATGCAATGAGTGAACTTGATTTCAATAATGGAATTACTAAAATCAAACAGCAGATTCTTCATTTCGACTATGATTCGATGCTGGCAAGTATTAAGGATGTCGTTTATTTAAAAGAAATATATGCAAGAGCATCGAATAACTACACGAAACTAAATATTTTTCGTTTGATTTATGATGCAAATCTAAATCAGTTACCTAATGTTCTTAGAAAATTCATCAATGAGACATATCACATTGAAAATGAACTAATTTGTCAATTAGACCCAAATGATTACAATTTGATTCCTGATTTTATAATTGATGATTGTGATAAATATATTATAGAAAGTAATTAGGACATAATCAAATACAGGCTATAACACGCGGTCATAAGTAATGCCGGACGATGTCCAGCTCGTTCCGATTTGCAATCGGAGCACAACTCACAAAAGTTGATGCGCCAATGCCGATTTACAACCGCACCAAAACAGTCTTCTAAAACAGCGCCACCCACTAAAGCCTTGAAAAAACAACAAACGGTACCTTTCCCCACATTCCTGAATCCGAAGGATTCACAGGTCGATAGACAATCGATGAACAGAAAAAATACGACTCCGGCCGGAGTCGAACCACTGTATGCTTTCCCCAGACTACAAACATGTGATACCTCCGGTATCGAAAACCATTTTGGAAATACGACCGCACTGCCCTCCCCGCTTGCGCCTTCCATAACTATCGGGAAGCAATCGGTAATCCGGAAGGATTGAAACAGGAAGCCAGCAAGTAACCTTTTCGGCCATTAAATTTATATCGCTGCGCTGCAGCTCGGCTGTTTTTCGTATCTCTTTTTTCTATAAATATATTGCTGCGCTGCAGCCACTTTTTTAAGCAACAGCGTTGCGGTAATATGTATAGGAAATTCCAGGCAAGAGATAATAAGCCCCAGCGGGGCGAAACATTCCGGAACACCACTGCTGGAAAGATATACTCCCCGCTCGCGCCTACCATAACTATCGGGAAGCACCCGGTGCACCATCCCTAAGGATGGATAAATACAGTTTTCAATCGTTGGCTGAGGCATGGATTACACCCGGTGCGCAACCCCCAAGAGTTGATGCGCCAATGCAGATTTACAACCACACCAAAACAGTCTTCTAAAACCGCACACCCACTAAAGCCTTGAAAAAACAACAAACGCTACATTTCCCCACAATCCTGAATCCGGAGGATTCACAGGTCGATAGACAATACGATGATCAGAAAAGATACGACTCCGGCAGGAGTCGAACCATTGCATTTCTTTCCTGGCTACAAACATGTGATACCTCCGGTATCGAAAATCATTTTGGAAATCCGACCGCACCAACCGCCACTTGCAATAAAACCGGCACGTTTCTTCCCGTGCAGGCTGTTTTGTTTTCAGGCTATCGAGGCTTTTCCTGAATCATTTCATTCGAATCTACGGGGTAGCTATCGAATTTCTGGTAAAGCTTTAAAAACTCCTGCGGATTAACCGGATTTGAGCCAAGCACCTGTTGCAAGCCTTTGAAAAAACCTTCGCGCTTTTCGGCCGGGTTAAACAGCAACATGACACGGGCCGGCGTGCTTTGCTTATTTTTAAAAGCATGAGGTGTAAAACGGGGAATGTAAACAATCGTTCCGGGCACGGCATCCACTTTTTTTTGTACCTGCCTGCAGGCTTACAATCCCTTCCTCCACAATAAAAGTTTCATCCATAAAACGATGATAATGCAACTTAGCCCCTTCTGCCCCGCCGTCAAGCGTAATCTGGTAAATTCCAAACCGGTCGTTGGTATCTTCGCTGGTTAAGCGCAGCACCACCGACGAATTTCCAAAAGCAATCCATTCTCCTTCATCGGGCAGAATCACCTTTGCTTCGTTCTCCAACTGATCATTTAAATAGTCCATAAGTACTCGCGTTAGGGCTGTTCAATCAATTCTATTTTGGGGAAATTTCCGATCACCTTCCACTCATCCTGCTCTAAAACAAGCGAGATATAGGAATCGAAATTCAGGTACTGATGCGAAAGAAAAACATGCACCATCGCCATATCACCATTCACATCAACCGACAGAAATTCGACAGATCGTTTTATTCCTCCAAATTTGCCTTTTGCCACATGTTCGAGGTACGATGCGCGATTGATTAGGCGCACCCCGGATTCCCCGAAATAACCATTTTGCACATTGCTAAACTTTTCGTGTAAGGCAGTTGCCAGGCGTTCGAGGTCCTGCTCATCAGCCCCCTCGATAAAGTCGTTACACACACGAATAATTTGTTCTTTGTTGTTCATAGATTCTGTTTGTTTTACTTGATTTTGATTGACGAAAGAAAAGGATGCCAACATTGAAACGGCCAGCAAACTCAAGATAATTCTTCGCATAAAGGGTATTTTTAATCGTATCAGTTAATTTGCATGCAGGCCCAGCGTCTCTACTTGCTGAAGCCATTTCGTTCGGCTCTCATGGGTTGAACTTCGTACCGGCGAGAAAATGGTGGTTTTCACCGGAGCGATCCCGCAATAATTCAGAAGCCCCTGTTTCATGGCCCGTATTCCAAAGCTTTGGTAAAAAAGGCTGTAAAACCATTTGGGCGTGTCCATCGTGACCACCAAACGAGCGGTCTTTCCGCGAAGCAGCTTAATCAGTTTCTTCTGCTCCGGATCGTGCTTATAGGCAAAACCCGAAAGAAACACCCGGTCGATAAAGCCTTTTAGCAACGCGGGATAGGCACCCCACCAAATGGGAAAGACAAATACCAGGTGATCGGCCTTTCTGATTTTCTCCTGTGCTTTCAGAATGTCCGGCTCCAATTGTCCGGTATCGGTGCGGCTACCTTTTAAAACCAGGTTGAAATTTAAATCATTGAGGCTTAGCATTTCAATTTTATGACCCGCTTTCCGGGCTCCCTTTTCGTAGCTTTCGGCAATCGATTCCGATAAACTTCCCTCCCGGGGATGCCCGTTAATGACAAGTATCTTCTTCATACATTTTTGTTTAATTTTGAAGTAAGACACGGCAGCCACGTTTTTTGTGACACATTTTTATTTCCGAAGAAAAATGAAGTTTTCAGTCACACTTTTGCCCGTTCATTTGTCTTATATTCTAAAATCGTGGTATGAATAATTATTACAATACTCTGTTTCCTTACGCGTACAATATTCTGGGCTCGGCCGACGAAGCATATGACGCCATACAAGACGTTCTTTTAAAGTACAGCCAAAAGGATTCAGTGCCCGACAATGAGAAAAACTACCTGATACGTGGAGTTATCAATCAATCGATTAACCGGAAAAGAAGCATTCAGAAAACAGAATCTTTGGATGCTTTGCCGCAACCCGTTTCCACCTCCTATTCCGACGTTTCGGTTGAAATAAAAGACCTGGTGTCGTTTTCGCTGCTGATTTTACTGGAGAAACTAACGCCCAAAGAGCGGGCTGTTTTTATTTTAAAAGAAGCTTTTGCCTATTCGCATGATGAAATTTGCGAGGTGCTTTCCATCTCGTCCGACAATGCCCGAAAGCTGCTGAGCCGGGCAAAGGCCAAGCTTAACCAGCGCCATTCAACGCTTAAAAAAGTATCGGGCGAGCAGTTCATAAAGCTGGAAGTATTTACCCAGGCTTTGCAAAGTGGCAACCTCGAACAACTTCACCAGTTGTTTCACAAGGACATTGAATTCAGAGCCGATGGCGGCGACAGCATAAAAGTGGTTCAAAAGTACTTGAAAGGATTGAGGGAAGTGGCTTCGCTCGTGGTCGATGTGTATCAACGCTTCCAGACTTCGTATACCATCCGTTACCGTTTTATCAACCATCAGCCCGCCATTTTGTATTATGATAACACAGTTTTAAAGGTTTGCCAGGTTTTTGAGCTCCATCCCGAAGATCAGACAATCCGATCCATTAATTCCATACTCGATCCGGTTAAGCTCCGAAAGATTTGATTGAAACCAATCTAATAGGGAATAAAGAGGCCCGATGATACACAGCCCCTGCTTCCACCATACCTGTGTTTTTGAATTCTAACAAAGTTGAAGAAAAATACAAATGGAGACACTCCGGCTGAAGAGTCTCCATTTAACCGATTATCATTTATCACAAGGTTTGTAGATGGCACCAGTGGCAAAATCAACGATTGCACCCGGCCAAAACAACAAAATGTCTGCAATAAGAGCACCAACTCTGACATCTCTGGCAGGCTCCCCTGCAGCAGGCTTAGTTTTCTGACAAGTAGAAACCTTACCGCCAAAAACAGTTGCACAACTTGATAGAGATACAGCAAGCATAAAAACAAATAAATACGTTAAAATTTTAGATCTCATAATAATTAATTTTAGTTTTTATGATAAAGCACTATTGCTTTCTGATAAGGCTGGTTTTTGAAGTCCAGTCGTGAAACCCCCGAACAAAGAAAAGATAAGATATTATGTCAATAGGAATAAATCTTGAAACCGTTCTGATAAACAATTTCAAAACTCTGAATTCCGGATTATTACAAACCACCCGAGCTTTTGTAATCATTTTCCCAGGTGTTTGACCCACTAAATATTCAAAAAGAAAATAATAAAGAAAATAAACTACCACAGAAATATAGCGAATATAATATTGATCGACATAGTCTCTTAAAACAAAGACCAGCAGCACCATAACAATCAAATAAACCAGTGTATCAATAATAAAATCTACGAAACGGATCGTTTTGTTCACGATTAGGTTTTCAGTTTTTTCCATTGAATGAAAGTATATAAGTGTCTTTTAAAGGCGACGAAAATAAACAGTTGAATATAGCAAATATTTATCAAAAATATATTTCTCACCTGGAAATGAAATACCCAAATTCACAAGGTTCTAGTGTTGGAATTGAAAGCAATACCGCTGCCTGCATTGGCAGTTATTTAGGCTATACAATGGCGGACAAATTCCTATCTGAACAAAAAACCCCTTTCCGGCTTTTAGGATGATGGATTTCGGTCTATATTTATAACAGGCGAAAACAATAGCGATGAAGGAAACATTTCGAATATTTCAGCTTTTCCCGGAACATGTAAAACGCATACAGTCGTCGGAAAATGAACCGCATGCACACGAATACGAAGAACTGCTGATCGGGGTAAAAGGTCGTTTGGAACATTTCATCGATTTTGAATCTACCCAAATGGATGCGCCTTTTGTCAGCTTTATTACCAAAGGGAAAGTGCACCGCGTGCTGCCTTATTTAAAAGACGGCGAATGTAACATCTGGGCCATTCGTTTTAAAAGCGAGTTCATCCCCGAAACCACTTTCCAGTTGTACGCCTACTACCACAACAACGCCAATATTCCGCTTCCGCCCGACCGTTGTTTCCAACGCATGGAAACCATTTGCGAGCTGATGCAGGAAGAAACACAGCAAGAAAACCCGGACTATTCAATCGTCCGCCATTTGCTGAGCGCGCTGTTTACCATGGTGGAATCGGAACGCAAAAAAATCCATCCCGACCATTCGGTTTTGGCCAACACGCAAAGCTCTACCTTCAAAAACTTCCTTTTGCTGCTCGAAGACAATTTCCGCCGCCCCGAGGGTGTGGAGTTTTATGCCGAGAAGCTGTTTATGAGCAGCCGAAACCTCAACATCATTTGCCAGAACATTCTGCAGCAAAGCGTTTCGGAGATCATTGAAACGCGAAAACTGATTGAAGCCAAGAATCTTTTGCTCACCACCGACAAAACAATCGCGGAAATTGGGTTTGAGCTGGGCTACAACGAGAAATCGTATTTTACCAGCGTATTTAAGCGCAAAGCAGGGCAAACTCCCAGCGATTTCAGAAAAGAAATGGGCAAGCTGATTTCCTGAATTTATAACTCTATTTCCGAAAAGTGATACCCCCTACTTTGGTTAATGTGGCAACTTTGTATCGAAGTTATTTAAGAGAAATTTATGTTTGACAGGAATTGTGTGATTCAATATTTTTTGACTCTCCCTCTTCTCCCTCTCTATGTTTAGAGAGGGACGATCCCGAGCACTCGGGATCAGGATGAGTGTTTTAAAGAACACAGCTGAGTCAACCTTAGACAACTTCATTATAAAAAATGAGTAACAACATTAAAACAAAGGAAATGGAAACAACAAAAACAACCTGGACATTAGATCCATCGCACAGCGAAATTACTTTCAAAGTAAAACACATGATGATCTCGAACGTACGTGGCGAATTCAAATCATTCACGGCAAGCATTGACGGCGAGGATTTTGAAAAATCAACAATCAGTGCGACCATCGACGCCGAATCGGTATTTACCAACGCCAACGATCGTGATGCCCACCTGAAAAGCGCCGATTTTTTCGACGTTGAAAACTACAAGCAACTGACATTTGCGGGCACCAATCTTAAAAAAGTGGATGACGACGAGTACAAACTCACCGGATTGCTGACCATCAAAAACGTAAGCAAAGAAGTAACGTTTGACGTGGAGTTTGGCGGCATCAACAAAGACCCCTGGGGAAACGAAAAAGCAGGTTTTTCACTGTCAGGAAAAATTAACCGC
Source organism: Maribellus luteus (assembly GCF_003576475.1). Lineage (GTDB taxonomy): Bacteria > Bacteroidota > Bacteroidia > Bacteroidales > Prolixibacteraceae > Draconibacterium > Draconibacterium luteum. The sequence continues at coordinate 65,786 of NZ_QWGR01000013.1, forward strand.
AAAGACTGGGGATTAAACTGGAATGCCGCTTTGGAAGCCGGTGGAGTGCTGGTGAGCGAAGAAGTAAAAATCCAGGCCGAAGTTCAGTTTGTAAAACAAACACCGTAAACTACAGGAAGCATGGAACGGAAACAATTTCTGAAAACATTGTCCTTACTTCCGCTAACAGGAGCAGCTATGAATTTAAGTGAACTTACCGGAATAGCATCGTCCTTTGAAAACACGGAGGCCATGCCTCTGCTGTTTCTGGGACATGGCAGCCCCATGAACGCCATTGAAGAGAACGAGTTTACCAAAGGTTTCCGCGCCATCAGCACGCGTTTTGAAAAACCCAAAGCCATTTTATGTATTTCGGCACACTGGGAAACCCGCGGAACTTTTGTTACGGCCATGGAGCAGCCGCCAACGATCCACGACTTTGGAGGATTTCCCAAAGCCTTGTTCGACGTGCAGTACCCAGCACCGGGAAGTCCGGAACTGGCGGAGATGACCAAGGAATTGATCCAATCGACCGAAGTGGGCCTCACCGAAAAATGGGGACTCGATCACGGAGCCTGGAGCGTGATCAAACACCTCTACCCCGATGCCGATGTTCCGGTAATCGAGATGAGCATCGACTACTCCAAAGGCCCGGAATTTCATTACCAGCTCGGAAAAGAACTGGCCACATTGCGCCGTAAGGGAGTGTTAATCATCGGAAGCGGCAACCTGGTACACAACCTGCGAATGGTGGCCTGGGACAAGCTCGAAACGCCCGGATTTGCATTTGACTGGGCACAGGAAGCCCGTTCGAAAATGAATACGTGGATCACGGAAGGAGACCATCAGCCGCTGATCAGCTACCAGAAACAGGGAAAAGCTTTTGAGCTGGCAATCCCCACGCCAGATCACTTTCTGCCCTTGCTTTACGTGCTTGGCCTGAAGGAAGCCAAAGACGAAATATCGCTTTTCAACGACAAAGCCGTTGGCGGCTCGCTGACCATGACTTCGGTGTATATCAGCCCGGCATAACCGACATTAATTACCTTTTTTGTGTTGCAATAGAAAAACCAAGGTGCATTTCAGCGATTTAGTACCGGAACAACAGAACACTTTCCCCGAACAAGAAGCCTGTTAATATTCAGTTTTTCAATTTCAGGGTTTTGCTATATTTGACGATTAATTTTGACAGGCGGCTGATGACGATTGAAGAGATAAACAAGCTTTGCCAAAATACCCTCATCGGGCATTTGGACATTGAATTTCTGAGTTACGGAGAAGATTTTGTGGAAGCCCGCATGCTGGTGGATCAGAAAAAATGGCAACCGGCGGGCCTGCTGCACGGAGGTGCATCGCTGGCATTGGCAGAAACAGTTGCCAGTGGCGGGTCGATGTTATTGGTGGATCCGACTCATTTTAACGTACTTGGACTACAGGTAAGCGGAAATCACATTTCGACCATTAGTGAAGGATTTGTGCTTGCCCGTGCCGAAATCGTTCATCGTGGAAACAAAACGCATGTCTGGGATGTAAAAATTACCTCCAGTGAAGGAAAACTTATTTCGGTGGCGCGTGTTACCAATATGATCATCGAAAAAAAACAGAAGAGGGATTGAATGGAGCAGGTTATTAAAAAAGCATATTCGGTTTTCGATGCTTTAAAAACAGCTTTACAAAAAAAACTCACCTTTGCCATTTACCGCTTACCGGGTGAAGAGGACGTATCGCTGGTGGTACAAAAAGACCACCACTTACAACAAGTAGACAACTTAACGGGCATTCCGGCGAAAGGCGGTTTTCTGATTGCTCCTTTTGACAAGGATAACGGGCAGAAAACCTATCTTATAAGGCCTGATTTTGTGGTTCGGAACAGCCTCGACAAGGATACTTTCAACAGCATTGAAGCTTTATCGCCGAGCGGATTGAACGGGATGGAACACATTCCTCCGGCCGAAACCTCGCACGACGAATACATCAATCTGCTCAACGATACGATCGGTGCCATTCAAGGCGGCGAATACGATAAAGTGGTATTATCGCACGTGAAGATCCATCCCGGCGAATATTTCCCCGAGCTGAAAAAGATCTTTCATATTTTGTGTGCCACTTATCCCAATGCCTTTGTTTATTTGTTCCGCATACAGGGCCATTGCTGGGTGGGAGCTACGCCCGAGCCCTTGCTTTGCTCGCGCGACAACGAGCTCTACACGGTTTCGCTGGCAGGCACCCGTCCGTATTCGGCTGAAAATGCCGATATCGCCAACTGGAACAAAAAAGAGCGAATGGAGCAGGAATACGTAACGCGTTATGTGGAAGATGTGCTGAAACGGCACAACATTCAGCAATACCGGAAAAGCGGTCCTTATACCAAACGCGCGGGGCGTTTGCTGCATTTGCGCACCGACTTTACAATCCCGATGGAAGAAGTAGGTAAAAAGATTCCGTCGCTGATCGAGTCGCTTCATCCGACTTCCGCCGTGTGTGGAATGCCAATGAAAAAATCGCTTCAGTTTATCAAATCGAAGGAAAAGCACCACCGCGAATATTACGCCGGCTATCTTGGCCCGGTAGGTATTGATAAGGAACTCCGGCTTTTTGTTAACCTGCGTTGCATGAAGGTATTGGAGGGCCAGCTTGCCTTGTATGTGGGAGGTGGCATCACAGCCGATTCGGTGGCCGAAGATGAATGGGAAGAAACCGAGATCAAGGCAGATACTCTTTTGTCCATTCTTCATCAGATTCAGTAAATGATCCACCGTCATCAGCATATTACCGATTTAAGCGCGCTTTGCCAAAAAGCCGGAATCGAGCAGATCATTATTTCGCCCGGATCCCGCAACGCGCCGCTTACCAATGCCTTTTTTGCCACTTTTGGCAAAGGCTGCCACAGCATTGTGGATGAACGAAGTGCGGCCTATGTGGGGCTGGGCATGGCGCGTAACCGGCAAAAACCGGTGGTTATTATTTCGACGTCCGGGACGGCCGTTTTGAACTACAGTCCGGCCATTGCAGAAGCCTATTACCAGCGCATTCCATTGATTGTCGTTACTGCCGACCGGCCTTCGAAATGGATCGACCAGCAGGACAATCAAACGATTCGCCAGCAGGAGGTGTACCGGAATTTCATTGTGAAAAGCCTGTCGCTTCCCGAAGAATACACGGCTGAAACGCTGCTGCAAACCTACCGGGATATTGCTGAAACCATTGAATTGGCAAAAGCAAAGAATGGCCCGGTTCATATCAACGTTCCGCTCGACGAACCGTTGTACGGCGAACTTCCGGCACCATCTGAAACGCTCTTCAATGCATTTGAAAATTCAGAAGAATCAGGACAAATTCCTGCTGAATTAAAAGAACAGTGGGAAAAAGCGGAAAGCATTCTTTTGATCCACGGACAAGATTTTCCAAATAAGAAGTTACAGCAAGCCTTTAGCGCACTGGAAAGCGATAAACGAGTGGTGGTCGTTGCTGAAAATATATCCAACCTTTCCGGCGAATCCATTATCGATCAGCCCGAGCTGATGATCTGGCACAGCGACAAAGAAAACCTGCCTGCTCCCAACCTGTTGATTTATGCCGGTGGACAAGTAGTTTCCAAACAGCTGAAAGTACTGATCCGGAAATGGAAGATCAAAAATACCTGGCGCGTTGGTGTCGATCTGTTTGAGATGGACACTTTTACGCAGCAAAATCAGTTTGCCAGAATAAGCACTGCCAATGCTTATGCCCAACTAGCAGAAAATATACAAACTGGAACAATCAGTTCATTCAAACAAAGCTGGCTGAATTCCTATAAAAATGCAGGAAAAGAAGCCGTAAAGATCAGCGCGGGACTTTCGTTTTCCGATCCGGCAGCATTACAGATCCTTTTAAGCAACCTTCCGGAAGAAACGATTCTGGAATTTGGGAACAGCAGCGTGATTCGTTATTCGCAGCTTTTGCCGGGAGTAAAAAATCATATTCAATACGCCAACCGCGGTGTTTCGGGCATTGATGGTTGTCTTTCATCGGCTGTAGGAACCGCGTTGACAAGCCGGCAAACGACACTCGCCATTCTGGGGGACCTTAGTTTTGTGTACGACAGCAACGCACTCTGGAACCGCGAATTAACGGGCAACCTGAAGATCGTTGTTTTTAATAACGAGGGCGGCGGTTTGTTTGGATTGATCCCAGGACCTTCGTCGCAGCCAGCTTTTAACGACTTTTTTGTCGCACATCATCCCGTTCAGCTACAAAAATTGGCAGAAGCATTTCATTTGAACTATTTTTGTGCTGATGATCCGGATTCATTAAACAAGCAGTTAAAACCCTTCTTTGAAGTTTCGGAAAGACCTGCGCTGCTTGAAATAAAAACGGATCAGGAAATAAACAAAGAGGCTTTCTTTCGCCTTATTGGAAAAAATAACAGCTAAAAACATTACACAGATATGACAACAAGAAATTGGGAAACCATCAAAGAGTTTGAGGAAATTAAGTTTGAATACTGGGAAGGCATTGGTAAAATTACCATTAACCGTCCGCGTTACCGCAATGCTTTCACCCCCGACACAACGCGTGAAATGTGTGAAGCAATGGTGATTTGCCGTGAAAACCCGGACATTTCGGTGGTGGTTTTCACCGGCGAAGGCGACAAAGCTTTTTGCAGTGGCGGCGACCAGAACGTAAAAAGTACAGCCGGTTACATCGGGAAAGACGGTGTTCCGCGTTTGAACGTCCTCGACCTTCAGAAACTGATTCGTTCCATTCCCAAGCCGGTAATCGCCATGGTGAACGGTTACGCGATTGGCGGCGGCCACGTACTGCATGTGGTTTGCGACCTATCAATTGCGTCTGAAAATGCCATTTTCGGGCAAACCGGTCCTAAAGTGGGTAGCTTCGATGCCGGTTTCGGATCGTCGTACCTCGCTCGTGTGGTAGGTCAGAAAAAAGCCCGCGAAATCTGGTTCCTTTGCGAACAGTATTCGGCACAGGAAGCCCTTGAAATGGGCCTCGTAAATAAAGTTGTACCATTCGAGGAACTGGAAAACGAAACCGTTCGCTGGGCGCAAAGAATGATGATGCACAGTCCGCTGGCACTTCGCATGATCAAAGCCGGGTTGAATGCCGAACTCGATGGTCAGGCAGGGATTCAGGAGTTGGCCGGAAACGCCACCATGTTGTACTACATGACAGAAGAAGCTCAGGAGGGAAAAAAAGCATTCCTGGAAAAACGCAAACCCGATTTTTCGAAATATCCTAAAATGCCGTAACATCCGTGAAATTACGTGTCTGGATCAGTGCATTTCGTTTACGAACCCTCCCGCTGGCGCTTTCGTGCTCGGTAATGGGGAGTTTGCTGGCTTTGTCGCAGGATAAATTCAGGTGGATCATATTTTTGCTGACGGTGTCAACCACGCTGTTTTTGCAAATTTTATCGAACCTGGCCAACGACTACGGCGACACTGTTAGCGGGGTCGACAACGAAAACCGACTGGGGCCGCAGCGGGTAACACAATCAGGCAAGGTCAGCCGAAAGGAAATGCGCATTGCCATCGGCGTTTTTGCCTTTCTTTCGCTGGTTTCCGGTTCGCTGTTGATTTTCCTTGGGCTGCAAAACATCACGCAAATCATACTTTTTTACGTGTTTGGGATCGCTTCCATTATTGCCGCCATCAAGTATACCATCGGGAAAAATCCATACGGATACGCCGGCTTTGGCGATATCTTCGTATTCATCTTTTTTGGATTGATTGGCGTGGCCGGAACTTATTACCTGCACACGCACGAGTTTTCTGCCTGGATTTTACTGCCAGCCTCGACGATCGGTCTGCTTAGTTCGGGGGTTTTAAACCTGAACAACATGCGCGACATCAAAAACGATTCAGAGAGTGGAAAACATACGCTGGTGGTTCGCCTGGGACAAAAACGAGCTAAAGCTTACCACTTTACGTTGGTTGTTGTGGCTATTTTACTGAGCGTAGCGTACACGGTGCATTTTTACAACTCGGCTACTCAGTGGGTTTACCTGCTTACACTTCCGCTTTTTGCCTGGAACCTGGCAGTTGTAGCCCGGAACTCAGAGCCGCAGGCGCTCAACAGCGAGCTTAAAAAGTTATCGCTGAGTACCTTTCTTTTCTCCATCGTTTTCGGACTTGCAATGGTGTTGTAATGCTCAAAGCTGAACTCAGATACAAAGAATTTATTTACCGGCGACCGGCAACTACTTCGCGTGGCACTTACACGCAAAAAAATGTCTGGTTCATTTTGTTGTTTGACGAAGACCATCCGCAGGTAAAAGGAATCGGTGAGTGTTCCCTATTCCCGGGCTTAAGTATCGATGATCGTGAAGATTTTGAGCCAACGCTGAAAGAAGTGGTAGCTTCCATCAACCGGGGAACGTTTGATTTTGCCACTCCCCTTCTGGAGTTTCCATCCATCCAATTTGCATTGGAAACAGCACAAAAAGATTTGCAGGCTAACGGTACAAAACTGCTTTTCCCATCGGCATTTACACGCGGTGAAGATTTTATTCGCATAAACGGACTCATCTGGATGGGCGACCGCCACGATATGGAAAAGCAGATCGACCAGAAACTTTCGCAGGGATTTAGCTGTGTGAAAATGAAAATCGGAGCGATCGGTTTCGAAGATGAATTCGAGGTACTAACCCAACTTCGCAAACGATATCCGGCCACAGATCTCGAAATCAGGCTTGATGCCAACGGAGCCTTTTCACCGGCAGAAGCACCGGAGAAATTAAAGCGTCTGTCTGAGTTAACCGTCCACAGTATTGAACAACCCATCCGGCAGAGACAGGCCGAAGAAATGGCAAAGCTCTGTGCCAAATCACCCATCCCGATTGCATTGGATGAAGAGCTGTTGGGTATTTTTTCGATGAAAGAAAAAGAACAGTTATTGGATGAAATTCGCCCGCAATACATTATACTTAAACCAGGATTACTGGGTGGTACAAAGCTGAGTAAAGAATGGATCAAAGCTGCCGACCAGCGAAGTATAGGTTGGTGGATCACTTCTGCGCTGGAAACCAACATCGGGCTGAACGCCATTGCACAGTGGACCTACACCCTGCAAAAAGATATGCCGCACGGATTAAGTACCGGCGCCTTGTTTGAAAACAACATCGAATCGCCGCTAACTTTGCAGGGAGAAAGGCTTTTCTATTCTCCGGAGCGGCAATGGAGGTTAGAAGGACTGAGGGAAGATGGATTGAAGGACTGAGGGAAGATGGATTGAAGGATTGAAGGACTGAAGGACTGATTTCGATTTTAAGAATACTGTGCTTGGTTGGATCAAATGCAGGAATGCATAAATGATTTAATAAAAGAACTTCGTGGTTCTCTGTGCCTTCTCAGTGCTCTCTGTGGTAAAAAGGTTGTGAAGTGAAGGATTGAAAAATAAGCTGAAATTGAAAGAAGAAATTAAAATAACAATTGATGGTCGGCAGCTGGTTGGCGAAGAGCTAGAGCAATACTGTCATTCTCAGCTGCAAGACGCTACGGTTCAGGAATGGGAAAAGAAAATCTATTCCTTCATCCTCGACTGGATCAGCGATACTCCTTTCATTGTTCAAACATCTTCCGGAACAACCGGACAGAAAAAAGAATTTCATCTTTCCAAAGAAACAATGGTCGCGTCCGCCCGGAAAACCTGTGATATTCTGGGGATCACATCTGAACAGACCGGGTTGCTTTGCTTACCTCTTGACTACATCGCCGGGAAAATGATGATTGTTCGCGCTTTTGTTAGCGGCATGAACCTGCTGATTGCCGATCCCAAAGGGACTCCCGACTTGAGTTCGTATGAAAAGATCGGATTCTCCGCCCTGGTTCCCCTGCAGGTTTTTAATCTGCTAAATGCCGGAGATTCACTCAAAAAAATAGAGCGGCTTATCATTGGCGGTGGCGAAATAAACACCGAACAGGAAAAGCAACTAAGTCAATTGCCCAATGCCATTTATGCGACCTATGGAATGGCAGAAACCTGTTCGCATGTGGCCTTGCGAAGGGTAAACGGTCCGGATAAAAGCAAGCTATTTAGGGCTATTCCGGGAGTTCATTTTGAAGTGGATGAAAGAGATTGCCTGGTGATTCGTGCTGACTATCTGGAAAATCCGATCGTGACCAACGACCTTGTTGAGTTTATCAACACCCACACTTTCCGCTGGCTGGGCCGCTTTGACAACCTCATCAATTCGGGAGGGGTTAAAATTGTACCGGAAGAATTGGAAGCGCTCCTTTCAAAAACAACCGGTTTAAGCGGTGCTTTTATTGGGATTCCCGATACCAAACTGGGATCGAAGCTGGTACTGGTGCTGGAGCAGAAGCAAAACATGGCTGAGCCATCCGCTATTTTGGAAGAACTGAAAGGAAAACTTCCCAAACATCACCTGCCAAAAGAAATTTTCTATGTGAAAGAATTGCCGCGCAACGCATCTTTCAAACTCGACCGGAATAAGATCAGAAGTCTGCTTGGATAATAAAACTCTTGATTTTATCAGCCCTTAAACAACTTCACCTTTCCGGTAGTAATATGATACGTTCCTTCGCGTAATTTTTTCACCCTTAAATATCGTATCCCCTCTTCCAAAAGGTACTCTGAATCATTTTTCCGTCGAACAGCCATCTCAGCAAAATCGCCTAAGTAAAGAACAGACAATCTTGTATATTAAAAAGTTAATCGGGGAACCAGTAATTCTTTATCAACATGATGACAAAAATAGCAACGCCAGCCGGCCTCGGCCGGTGAGCCGAAAAATCAGTAAGGACGGCGTTAAGAATCGTCCTTGTTTGAGCGAGGAACGAGCGAGTTTGGACGATTTAGCCGTTCGAACGCCAATTTTTCGTGTGAAGCGGGCGCAGCCTTGAACTTTTTTGCTTCGTTTTTTGGTTCAAGCCAAAAAATGAAGTGGGGTTTGGGCAAAGCACTTGTGTTCGTTGCATTGAAATATTGAGTGAATGATTATTCTCTGACATTCTCAGGAAAATACAACCCAAGCAAGTCGAGCATAAGAATAAAAGCAATTTCCGTCAAACACCCCCTTCATTTGCCACCTAAGTAAATTCCGTTTATATTTGAACATCCCGCTATTGGCGGTACAGTTTTATCCATTAACTATTAAACCAACAAAGTATGCAAACCAAAAGTATTGTAGTATTATTTGTACTCGGCCTGCTCTGCAGTTGCCAGCCCAAATGGCAAGCCCTGTTCAACGACGATCTTTCAAATGCCCTGGATGTTAACGGCGTATGGTCTGTTCAGGAAGGTATTCTTACTGCATCGGAAGACGCATGTTTATTCACAAACGCGGAATATGAAAATTTTGTGGTCGATCTCGAATTTAAAAATGAAACCGGAACAAACAGCGGGGTGATCGTATATTGTACCGACCGAGAAAACTGGATTCCCAATTCGGTGGAAGTACAAATCAGCGACGACCAGCACTTTAAAGACCAAGGCTGGAACCCAACTTTTATGTGTGGCGGAATATTCGGGCACCTGGCGCCAAGCTCCTCATTGGTAAAACAACCCGGAGAATGGAACCATATGAACATCCGGTGCGAAGGGCAACAGATCACGGTTACCCTGAATGGGGAAGTTTCTGCTGATATGGACATGGCGCTTTGGACCAGCGGCACCAAAAATCCTGACGGAACAGACATCCCGTCGTGGCTGCCTAAACCATTTGCTGAACTCCCGACCAAAGGCTACATCGGCTTCCAGGGAAAACACGGAGAGGCAAACATCTATTTCAGAAACATTAAAATTTCTCCGATAAAATAACTGGAAGAGGAATAATATTTATACGAGAAAGCTGGAAGCCGGGGCGTATTTCGTTCCGGCTTCTTCTTTCAAAACATTGAACTCCTGAGCATTTAACACTCTTCTGATTTACTTAGTGTATGACAAATTTCCTTCACTGCGAAATCTCTGTGGTCCTCTGTGTTTTTTTCTCTGTGGTACTCTGTGGTTTCCTTGATCTTTAACCGCAGAGAACACGAAGTCTTTCACAGAGGTTTGCAGAGTTTTTTTATTTCTTTTATTCTGAAACAAAAAGGAAATCTCTCGTACACCCGATTCCCTTCTTATATAAAGATTAAGCTTTCCTTTCAATTGCCAACCTAAGTAAAGTGTTCGCGCCAACTTAGATAGCTTTGCGCCAAAATTCAGCATATGTGGGTTGCGCTTGCATTAATTTCAGCGGTATTACTGGGCTTGTACGACGTACTCAAAAAGCTTTCGTTAAACGGAAACGCTGTTTTACCGGTGCTGTTTCTGTCCACCATTACAGCTGCTGTAACCGTTGCCCCCTTTGTTGTTGGATCGGTTTTCTTTCCCGATCTTTTTCAATCCATCCAGATGTATGTTCCGCCCGTAAGTGCACACGAGCATCTGTTGATCTTTATAAAATCGGTGATCGTGGTTGGCAGCTGGATTTTTGCTTTCCACGCCATGAAAAACCTGCCCATTACCATTATCTCTCCCATTCGTGCCACCGGCCCGATCTGGACATTGATCGGCGCCATCCTAATTTTTCACGAACACCTCAACCTGCTTCAATGGACGGGCGTTGCCATTACCCTCGTTTTCTTTTACCTGCTTTCTACGGCAGGAAAACTGGAAGGCATCAATTTCAAACGAAACGTCTGGGTATTTTGCATCATAGCCGCAACACTTTTGGGCGCTGCCAGCGGTTTATTCGACAAGTACCTCCTCCGCCGCATCGACCGGCTGGCGGTTCAGGCCTGGTTTTCGTTTTACCAGGTGGTGGTGATGTTGCCCGCAATTGCCCTGTTTCGCTGGCGCAACCCCCAACAGGAACGGCCGCCTTTTGAATGGCGCTGGAGCATTCCGCTGATTGCGATTTTCCTGCTTTTTGCCGACTACATGTATTTCTACGCGCTCAGTATCCCCGATTCGATGATCTCCATTGTTTCAGCCTTGCGGCGCGGCGGTGTTTTGGTTGCTTTTTCAGTGGGAGCCATTCTTTTCAGGGAACACAACATCAAACGCAAAGGGATTTACCTGCTCGGAATACTTTTGGGAATTCTGATCATCAGTTACGGGTCGCGTTAATTTCACCCAACAAAAACGATCACAGTTTCCAGTACCTGTGCTGATGCTGTCCTTGCCACGAAACATATTTTCCGGCAATGCATTAATTTGTATTTTGCGATCAATAATTTTCACAAAAACAAATTATCACATGAAGAACTTAACCAGCCTACTCCTGATTATTCTGCTTTCAGGAAGCAGTTTATTTGCCCAATCTGCCTATCAACCCACAGCGAAAAATATTGAAAACCGTGAGTGGTTTCAGGATGCTAAATTCGGCTTATTTATTCATTGGGGCGTTTACTCCATACTCGGAGACGGAGAATGGGTAATGAACCAGCAAAAAATTCCGATCCGCCAGTACCAAAAGCTTCCGGCCTTTTTTAATCCGACCGAATTTAATCCGGCCGAATGGGTGGCAATGGTCAAAAAAGCCGGGATGAAATACATTACCATTACCAGCAAACACCACGACGGTTTTGCGATGTATGATTCCAAGGTCAGTAATTATGACATTATGGACAGTACACCTTATAAAAAAGATGTGTTGAAAATGCTGAAGGAAGAATGTGACAAACAGGGAGTGAAGCTTTTCTTTTATTATTCGCAACTCGACTGGCATCACCCCGATTATTTTCCTCTTGGCAGAACCGGCCAGGAGTATACCGGCAGACCCGAAAATGGAAACTGGAAAAGCTACATCGACTACATGAACACACAACTTTCTGAACTGCTGACCAACTACGGCGAAGTGGGCGGAATTTGGTTCGATGGCATGTGGGACAAGAAAGATGAAAACTGGCACCTGGACGAAACTTACTCGCTGATTCACAAACTGCAACCCGGTACTTTGATTGGCAGTAACCACCACCTGGATCCAATTTCCGGCGAAGATTTCCAGATGTTTGAACGCGATCTTCCCGGAGAAAACACCATGGGCTTTAACCAAACCGGAACCATTTCGGAACTTCCGCTGGAAATGTGCGAAACCATGAACGGCTCGTGGGGATTTAACCTGCAGGATCAGAAATACAAATCATCTCAGAAGCTGATCCAGACCATGGTAAAGGCAGCGGGTTACGGAGCCAATTTCCTGTTAAACACCGGCCCGATGCCCAACGGAAAAATTCAACCCGAAAACATTGACACCCTGATGGTGATGGGCCAGTGGCTTGAAAAATACGGCGAAACCATTTACGGCACGCGCAAAGGCCCGATTCGCCCGCAGGAATGGGGAGCCACCACGGTTGACAAAGACGGCAATGTGTATATCCACGTGCTGGAAATGCAGGACGAAGAACTTTTAATCCCTTCGTTGCCGGGTAAAATTAAATCGGCAGTTTATTTTGACGGCGGCGAAAAAGTGCAGTTCAAGAAAACAGAGGATGGCATATTACTTACAATCCCGAAGGAAAAAAGAGACAAAATTGACACCATACTGGTTTTGAAGTTAAGCTGATTTTCAGCAAAACATATAGCATACATAGGCGATAAATCCGGGCAATGTCCCGGATTTTTTATTCTCCCCTCTTTCAACTTTACAAAAAACATCTTTCTTTCAAAAAATTCTTTATTCCGATGTAATGCTTTTCGGGAGCCGACGTCTTAACTTTGAAAACAACAAACAAGAAGCAGAAAAGCAAACAAAAAAGCATGGTTGCCCGAGATTTTAAAACGAGTGTACTACCGGTAAGCAAAAAACTGCTGCGCTTTGCCACCCACTTCCTGAAAGACGAGGATCTGGCACGCGACGTTGTTCAGGACGTGTTCCTGAAGCTGTGGCAGAAAAGGGAAACACTCGCTGAAATCGAAAACATGGAGGCCTTTGCCATGCGAATGACACGCAACCACTGCATCGATACAATAAGAGCCAACCGGGTTGTACCGATCGATGCAGACACTGACCGGAAGCTGAAAGAAGAAACGGTCGATGTTCATTCAAAAGTTGAATTAAGCGAATCAGCCGGACAAATCCGGAGGCTGATCGACCGGCTGCCCGACCTGCAGCGCAGCGTAATGCACATGCGCGACATTGAGCAACTGAGTTACGACGAAATTGCTGATATTACCGGATTACAGGTGAATGCGATCAGGGTGAACCTGTCGCGGGCCCGAAAAAAAGTACGGGATGAATTTTTAAAAATGAATGACAATGAAACGAGCATATATACAACCAACGCAAAGGGAGGAAAAAACCATGCGAGTTACATATGATGCCGATGAAATAAACAATTAATCACATGAAAACCGAAGAAGTAAAAATTTTATTGCAACGTTACTTTGACGGCGAAAGCACCGATGCCGACGAAAGAATGCTGGAAGCCTATTTCCAGTCGGGAGAGGTAGCCGCCGAAGTAGCTGAATATGCCGAGTTCTTTGGAGGAATTTATGAGTTGGCCAACTTAGCCGACGACCCGACCATTGAAGAAGATGTAATGGATTACATACTGGAGAACGAGCACCGCGAAAAGACCCGGTACCGTTCGATGTGGAAGGTGGTAACCGGGATTGCGGCTTCTGTGATCATTGTTTTGGGAGGATTCCTGCTTTACCAGGAGCAACAGAAATCCTTTAAAGATACGTTCCAGGATCCGGACGAAGCCTACGCCTACGCCACCAAAACGTTGGAGTTTGTTTCAGGGAAATACAGCAAAGGCTTGGCCCAGCTATCCAATTTCGACATGTTGCACAAAGCTTCAGACCCGATAAAAAAAGGAACAGAGCCCGTAGTGGAATTCTACGACGAGTTAAACAAAATAGAAAAGCATTAACAAATAAAACATACCTGCCAACCGGTAGCTAGCAACCGGCAGGCGGAGATATAAAAGAGTAATAACAAGTAAAAAATAAAACGTCATGAAAAAGTTAATATTAGTATTGGCATTGATACTGCCACTCGCAGTGTTCGCACAAAAAGACCCGGTTGACAAGTTGTTTTCCAAATACGCCAACCAAAAGGGATTTACCACGGTTAACATTTCCGGAAAACTACTGGGCTTTGCCGCTCAGATCGATACCGGCGATGAAACCACCAAGGATCTGCTATCCGGTTTGAAAGGCATCCGTGTGCTTTCGGTAGAAGACGATGAACTCAACAAGAAAATAGATTTCTACAAGGAACTGGAGGCCGACGGTTTCTTCAAAAACAACGATTTTGAAGTGCTGATGGAAGTAACCGAAGAAAATGAAGTTGTCCGCTTCCTGGCACGCGACGCCGGCAACGGAAAAATCTCCGATCTGCTGCTCGTGGTTGGTGGCGACGACAATGCCCTGATCAGCATCAGCGGAATCATTGATCCGGAAAACATCGGCAAAATCACCAAAGCCGTAAACATCGATGTGGGCGACAAGTTTGAATAGCCTTTTTCAGCAAATAATTAAGAATCCGGGAACTATCCCGGATTTTTTTTGCCCTGTAGTCTTCTGTTTTCAAAATTTTGTACATTTAGTTTTCAATTCATATTCATGGAAAAAGAAACGATCTTTCGAAAACAAAGCATACAACCCGGGGACACAGCACTGCTACCCTGTAACAATTTTCTGATAGGCGCAAAACGGGAAAAAGAAGGCTGGTTTTTACGCGTATTTGAAGAAAACACCGACCCGGCCACCATTCAAAAGGAAGAAATCAGCTCCGGGGAATATTTTCAGTCGGGAAAATCGAACAGCCTTGTGATCAGTCCGGCACTTCCATCAAAACCGCTGGTTTTTAAAGGCAATAAAATGATGATTTCGCCCCACCAGCGAATGACTTTCTTTATTAAAATCCCGCTGGTGCTGCAAGTCTATTTCTCGAAAGTGCAGGCCGAAAACCTGTTAAAGGAAATCCCGTCGGCCCGTTTATCCGACACCTGGTTTGGAGAGCCCGACAGCGGCGTTCCGGCCTACTCGATTGGCAACGAATACTTTCTTTCTTTTTCTGACATGAAAGTTTCGGAATACGAAGCCATCTGCCCGATCAGTATTTTCAACGACTGGAATCAAACGCTGGAAGCACAACGCCTGATCATAAAAACAGATAACCTGCCCCTTTACAAAAACAACAACCAGCTGGTAACAGGCGTGGTAAAACTCGAATACAAAGGCCAGGACAGCATAAGTTCGGTGGCCTACGGAACCTCGAAACAATTTCACGGAGAAAACCCCGAAACGGTGGCCAAACCGCGAACAAACGACTTAAAAGGTTTGTTAAAGGCAAACTTTCACTTTATCAGAAATATTTACAGATTTGAATAATGAAACGAGCATAAGAAGGTAACTATTTTCATGGGTGGCATGCAAAGGCCCCTTGAATATTCTGCTGACAAAAGAGAGCGAGTTACATGGCCGGCAGCACCTTAACAAAATACCACCACTCGTCAATCATTGAAAATACTTCACAAAAAAATAATTAGATACGAATGAACTTTGACTGGTCAAAATACTTTAACGCAGAAAACCTCGAAAACCTGATTGTTGCACTGATAATTATTGCCATTGGCACGGTAATCATCTATGCTATCCAGTCGCTTGTGAAACGGCTGCTTCCCAAATCCATGTCGAAACAACGGCAAATGATCGTTACCCGCCTGATCAATTATACGGGCTATATAATTCTGGCCTTTGTTGTTATTGCTGAAATGAACATCAACCTGACACCGTTTTTCGGAGCTGCCGGAATTATCGGAATTGTGCTTGGTGTAGCCTCGCAAACCAGCATTGGTAACATTGTCAGCGGCTTTTTCCTGGTATCTGAAAAATCATTCGAGATTGGCGATGTGGTCAGAATCGGTGACAAATCGGGCGTGGTTTACAGCATCGACCTCTTGTCCATAAAAATCAGAACATTCGACGGCCTGTTGTTACGCATACCCAACCAAACCGTGATCAGTTCAGAAGTGATTAACGTGACCAAATTCCCCATCCGAAGGCTCGATTTTAACATTGGCGTTGCTTACAAAGAAGACCTGAGAAGAGTAAGAGAATTGCTGGAACAAATTGCAAGGCAAAACCCACTGTGTCTCGACGAACCCGAGCCGCTGATCGTTTTCAAAGAGTTTGGCGCCAGCAGCATCAATATACACCTGGGGGTTTGGTTTGAAAAAGCCAATTACCAGGCGGTTAAAAATTCCGTTTTTCTGGACGTTAAAGAAACATTTGACCGCGAAGGCATTGAAATCCCCTTCCCGCATGTTACGCTTTACACCGGCGAAGTTACCAAACCTTTCCCCATTGTAAAAAAGGAAGATACGGAAGCGAAAGGATAAAGAAAGTTGCGGTTCCCTGAATCACGAAAGTGGAATGAAAAGCTAAAGCTGCACCCTGAAACGAAAAATGCTTGAATGCATAAATGCTTTAATGCTGGAATAAGCCACGAGTTTTCCATTTAGTGAATATTTACTTCTACAGATGTCATCGCTGTTTACTCTTAGTGAATGCTTATTTCTTCGGATGTTATCGTAGTCTCCTCTTAGTGAATGCTTATTTCCTCAGATGTCATCGTTGTTTCCTTTTAGTGAATGCTTACTTCTTCGGATGTCATCGTTGTTTCCTTTTAGTGAATGCTTATTTCCTCAGGTGTCATCGCTGTTTCCTTTTAGTGAATGCTTACTTCTTCGGATGTCATCGTTGTTTCCTCTTAGTGAATACTTACTTCTTCAGATGTCATCGTTGTTTCCATTTAGTGAATGCTTACTTCCTCAGATGTCATCGTTGTTTCCATTTAGCGAATGCTTACTTCTTCGGATATTCATACCGGCTGTAAAATTCGGTGATACAGTGCTGCTATATTTTGCTCGAAGCTAGTAGTTCAGTGTTCAATGTTCAGAGTTCAGAGTTGAGCTCTTCGCCCTTCGCTCCATGCTCCATGCCCTTTGCAATTTGACAATTTAGCCCAGCTCACAGCACTTCCCATTTGTCCCCATTCAGGGGGACGAGGAATTCCGGAGGCTTCGACGACGGAATGACGGAGGGGGTGCAACAGTCGCAGTTTGCAGGGATTGAAGGACTGAGTGTTGCAGTCGCAGTTTACAGTCTCAGTATTCAGTTAAAGTATAGTACGTGGGAAAAACTCGAAGCTCGAAGCTCACAGCTCGCAGCTCGTTTTGCAATTTGACAATTTCCTTCGAAAGAGTTGGCTTCGCACGCTCGCCATGACATCAAAGCGGAGGTGTTCGGGCAGCGGACAGCAGCTGACAATTTTAAGTTACGACACCCTATGTCCGCTGCCAAACGAAAACAAAACCGGACGTCATTGCGATTCGTCCGGCAGCCGACGGACGGAGAAGCAATCTGAAGGGTTTTGCGGTACTGCCGTATTGCTGTGATGCTGTATCTTGCTCGAAGCTCGCAGCTTGTTGTTCAGAGTTCAATGTTCAGAGTTGAGCTCTTCGCCCTTCGCTCCATGCTCCATGCCCTTTGCAATTTGACAATTTAGCCCAGCTCACAGCACTTCCCATTTGTCCCCATTTAGGGGGACGAGGAATTCCGGAGGCTTCGACGACGGAATGACGGAGGGGGTGCAACAGTCGCAGTTTGCAGGGATTGAAGGACTGAGTGTTGCAGTCGCAGTTTACAGTCTCAGTATTCAGTTAAAGTATAGTACGTGGGAAAAACTCGAAGCTCGCAGCTCGTTTTGCAATTTAACCGTTTTACAATTTAGCAATAGCCAGAAGTCCGGTGTTGCCGTGTTGCCGTCCTGCTGTAGTCTACTTGCGACTTGAAGCTCGTAGCTCACAGCTTTTCAAAAAAAAACGTCGTGCCCGGAAAGGACACGACGTTTTGATATCGTTTTTTGAAACAACGGCTACAAGAGTCCGCGTTTACGCAAAAGTGGTTCTTTCGAAGGATCCTGTCCGCGGAACGTACGGTACACATCCATACCATCGTATGCACCGCTGGTTTCAAGCAGCGTGCGGAATTTGGCCGCATATTCCTTGTTGAAAATATCACCGCTTTGTTTGAATGCATCGTAAGCATCGGTGTCGAGCACCGCCGCCCAGATGTACACATAGTAACCGGCCGAATAACCATCGCCCGAGAAAATATGCGAGAAATAGGTGCTGCGGTAGCGCGGAACAAACTCCGGAATCAAACCGATGGCGTCCATCGCGTCTTTTTCAAACTGATTTACATCCGCAATATCCGTATTTTCAGTAGTATGGTAATCCATATCGAGCAGGGCAGCAGCCACGTATTCGCCTGTTACAAAGCCCTGGTTAAAAGTACCGGCTTTCACCAGTTTGTTCAGCAATGCATCCGGAATGGTTTCTCCCGTTTGGTAGTGCTTGGCGTATACTTTGATCACTTCCGGATCGGCCGCCCAGTTTTCCATGATCTGCGAAGGCAATTCAACAAAATCGCGCGGAACGCTTCCAATGGTGCGGTCGTATTTGCCGTCCACAAACATAAAATGCAGGGCATGTCCGAATTCGTGGAAGAAAGTCTCCACTTCGTCAAAACTCAGCAAAGCCGGTGCATCACCTGCCGGGCGTGTAAAGTTCATTACAATTTCGCCAATGTAAGGCATGCGTTTGCCGTCGCGGTAAGTAACATCGCGGAAACCGGTTGACCACGCTCCCACTTTCTTTCCGTCACGCGGATGAAAATCCATGTACAACACAGCCAGGTGCGAACCATCGGCTTCCAGCACTTCGTATGCTTCAGCTTCTTTATGATAGGTCGGAATATCGTCGCGTTTTACAAATTTCAATCCGTACAGGTTTTCCACTACATAGAAAATTCCTTCTTTAACGGTTTCGAGGCTGAAATAAGGTTTCAGTTCAGCTTCGTCCAGGTCGTATTTTTCTTTGCGCAGTTTTTCGCCATAGTACCACCAATCCCACGATTCGATTTTGATGTTAGCTCCCTCGCGGTCGGCAATCGCCTGCATGGCTTTTACATCTTCCTGGGCCATTTTCAGCGAAGGCTCCCAAAGTTCCATCAGGAAATTCGTGATGTTTTCGGGTGTTTTCGCCATGTTTACATCAGCCTTGTAAGCCGCAAAATTGGTAAAGCCCATCAGTTTGGCTTTCTGGTCGCGCAGCTTTACAATTTTTTTGATGATCTCTTTGTTATCGCTTTCATTGTCGTTGTTACCACGCATAAAATAACCGCGGTACAGTTTTTCGCGCAGCTCACGTTTTTCAGAAAATTGAAGGAAAGGTGTCCAGCTTGGTTTGGCCATCGTGAAAACCCATTTACCTGTTTCGCCAGCTTTTTCAGCTTCAGCCGCAGCACCTGCAATTACATCTTCCGGCAAACCGGCCAGGTCTTCTTCCTTGTCAATAACAAGTTTGAAATTCTTGTTGGTTTCGTTCAAAAGGTTTTCACCAAACTGAAGATACAACATCGACAATTCGCCATTGATGCCTTTTAGCACTTCCTGGTTTTCGGGCGAAAGGTTGGCACCGTTGCGCTCAAAATCCTGGTAATATTTTTCAGTCACACGAATTTGCTGGTCATCCAGTCCCAGTTCATTCCGGCGGTCGTAAATCGATTTGATTTTTTTGAACAGCTCGGGATTCATCGAAATCTCATCACGGTTTTTCGACAACATCGGCGAAATTTCGCGGGCGGCTGCCTGCATTTCGTCGTTGGTATTGGCGCTGCTAAGCGGGTAAAACACCCCGGTAACTTTGTTCAGCAAGCTACCCGATTTATCCAGGGCCAGGATCGTGTTTTCAAAAGTCGGTTCGTCGGTATTGGCTACCAATGCTTCAATTTCGGCTTTTTGTTCCTCGATACCTGCCACTACAGCGGGCACATAATGTTCTTCTTTGATCGCTTCAAACGGCGGAACCCCAAAAGGCGTGTTCCACTCGGTAAAAAATGGATTTTCCATGTCAGTTTTACTTTCTGTTTTTTGGTTTTGGCACGAAACAACCGCCAAACCGGCTAAAACAACAATTAAGAGCAGTTTTTTTCTCATACAACTTCAGTTTTATTTTGAAAGCCGAAGATAGAAATTAATCAAACAACCACTAATGACAGAATTCAAGGTTTCCTGCATTCATTTGGAAATCATTTGATGAAGGTTTAAGAAATAAAGGGCAAAGCACACTTTCAAAGACACAACTTTCCCATCATCGGATAAAATCCTTACTTTTGTCGCGTTTAAAAAACGACAAAAAAACATTCAAAATGAATATATCGTATTCCTGGCTAAAAGATTACATCAAACTGGAGCAAACACCACAGGAAATTTGTGACATTCTGACCCAAACCGGGTTGGAAGTAGGCAGTGTGGAAGAAGTGGAAACCGTAAAAGGGGGTTTGCAGGGACTCGTTATTGGCGAAGTGCTGACCTGTGAGAAACACCCGAATTCGGACCACCTGAGCCTTACCACCGTTAACGTGGGCACCGGCGAGGTACTTCCGATTGTTTGCGGCGCGCCGAACGTTGCCGCCGGACAAAAAGTAGTGGTGGCTACCGTGGGTACCACTCTGTATGACGGCGACCAGGAGTTTACGATCAAAAAATCAAAAATCAGGGGCGAAACGTCCATGGGGATGATCTGTGCCGAAGACGAAATCGGCCTGGGTACCAGCCACGACGGGATTATGATTCTTGATCCCTCGGCAAAAGTGGGAACGGCTGCCAAAGATTATTTTAACGTGGAGTCGGACTATGTAATTGAAGTAGACCTGACGCCCAACCGGATTGATGGTGGCTCGCACATTGGTGTGGCCCGCGACCTCGCTGCATTTTTAAGCAAAACACAAGAGATTCAATACACCAAACCTTCGGTGGAAGAATTCAAGGTCGATAATCACGACCTGGAAATTCCGGTGGAAGTGCGCAACCCGGAAGCTTGTCCGCGTTACGCCGGTGTTACCATAAAGGGAGTGGAAATTAAGCCGTCGCCCGAATGGTTGCAGAACCGTTTGAAAATGATTGGCCTCTCTCCCATCAACAACGTAGTTGACATTACCAACTACGTGCTTTTTGAAGCCGGGCAGCCGCTGCACGCTTTCGATGCAGATGAAATTACCGGTGGAAAAGTGATTGTGCAGACTTTGCCGCAGGGCACCAAATTCACCACGCTCGACGAAGCAGAACGCGAACTGAATGAAAACGACCTGATGATTTGCAACGCCGATGGCGGAATGTGTATCGGGGGTGTTTTCGGCGGTATCCAATCGGGTGTAAAAGAAAGCACACGCAATATTTTTCTGGAAAGCGCTTATTTCGATCCGGTTTATATCCGGAAAACAGCCCGTCGTCACGGTTTAAACACCGACGCATCGTTCCGTTTCGAACGTGGTGTGGATCCCAACAATACCATTTACGCGCTGAAACGTGCGGCCATGTTGATCAAGGAAATTGCAGGTGGCACGATCTCTTCTGAAATTGTGGATGTTTATCCGCAACCGATCGAGGACTTCAAAGTGGATATCACGTACGCCAACGTCACCCGACTGATTGGGAAAGACCTGGGCGCTGATACCATCAAAAAGATACTGACTTCGCTGGAAATGAAAATCACTGCCGAAAATGAAAACGGGCTTTCGTTGCTGGTTCCGCCTTACCGTGTGGATGTGAAACGCGAAGCAGACGTGGTTGAGGACATCCTGCGAATTTACGGCTACAACAATATTGAAATACCTACCCAGGTAAATGCCTCGCTGCAAACGGCGGAGAAACCAAGTCCTGACGGTGTTAAAAACCTGGTTTCGGAAATGCTGACAGCACGTGGCTTTAACGAAATCTGGTCGAACTCGCTAACCAAGGCATCTTATTATGCCGATCTGAGAGATTTCAACGCTGAGAAAACCGTGATGATTCTGAATCCGCTGAGTGCCGATCTGAACGGAATGCGGCAGACCTTGCTGTTTGGAGGCCTCGAAGCAATTGCCTACAACGCCAACCGCCAGAATAAAAACCTGCGCTTCTACGAATTTGGCAACTGTTATTTTTACAAGGGAACACAGCTAAAAGACCAGCCGGCCAACAACTACTGGGAAGAAAACCACCTGGGAATGTTTGTTACCGGAAATAAGGAAGCCGAAAACTGGACAGGCAAAGAACAAACCACCTCGTTTTACGAGCTGAAAACCTATGCTGAAAACATTTTGAAACGGCTGGGCTTGCTAAACCGCAACCTGGATGTAAAAGATGCGGAAAGCGAGCTTTTCTCGGATGGCTTGACCTACAGTTACAACAATAAAACAGTACTGGAATTGGGTGTTGTAGCCCGTCCGTTCCTGAAGAAATTTGACATTGACCAACCGGTTTACTATGCCGATTTTAACTGGGACAATGTGTTCAGTGCGCATAAAAAACACACCGTTCTGTTTGAGGAGTTATCCAAATTCCCGGCTGTTCGTCGCGACCTGGCTTTGCTGATCGACAAATCGGTGAAGTTCGACCAGATCAAACAAATGGCTGAGAAAACCGAACGCCAGTTGTTACAACAGGTCGATTTGTTTGATGTGTACGAAGGTAAAGGCGTGCCCGAAGGAAAGAAATCCTACGCGGTTAGCTTCATCCTGCGCGACAACAACAAAACATTGAACGACAAGCTGATCGATAAAACCATGCAGCGTTTGATCGCCGCATTCGGCCGTGAGTTGGGAGCCTCGTTGCGTTAATCACAAATTGGTGTTACCTTTGTTTCAGAATGAAAAACAGAGATTTTATCATAAAAAATACGATTCAGAAACTGAACCGTTTGCCGGATGAAAAACTTCCGGAAGTGGAAAATTTTATCGATTTTCTTCTGGCTAAAATGGATGATGCGCTGCTAACTGAAGGAATCCAAGAATTAACTTCGGAGTCAAAAGCATTTAAGTATTTAGAACACGAAGAGAACCTGTACTCTGTTGAAGATCTGAAAGAAAAATACAAATGATGGCCCGACCCCGGGAATAGTGAACATTCTGTAAACATAAAGCAACATGCAAAAGGGTGACATAGTATTAATGCCTTTCCCGTTTTCGGATTTAACCGGAAAAAAACTACGACCGGCATTAATACTATGTTCCTCTCCGCTCGATATCACGGTTTGTTTCATTGCCACTCAATTTCAGTGGAGAGAAAAGCACGATATTGAAATAGCTCCCTCCCCCGCTAATGGCATAAAAAAAACTTCCTTAACCAGGGCCAGTAAATTTGCCACCATCGACAAAGATCTTGTCATTGGAAAATTGGGCGAGCTGGAATCGAATTACGTCCGACAGCTAAATCAAAACCTAATGGAGATTCTCCAGCTATCCTGATCATGCAAAACCACACCAAAGGAATTATCTACGCGTCGATCACCGCCTTTTTCTGGGGGTTTCTGGCCATCGCATTAAAGGTTGCTGTTCGCAAGGTAGATCCGCCAACCATTGTTTGGTTCCGTTTTGTAATTGCATTTATTATGCTTGCGGCCTGGTTGATGATCAAAAACCGGTCATCGTTCCGGATTCTGGTGAAACCGCCCGTCCTGTTGATTGTGGCGGCCATTGCCTTGTCGTGGAACTACATGGGTTACATGCTCGGTATCCACCATACCACTCCGAGCAACGCGCAGCTTTTTATTCAAAGTGGCCCGCTTATCCTGGCTACGGCGGGTTTTGTTCTGTTCCGGGAAAAAGTCAGCAGAAACCAGATCATCGGATTTGCCATTGCTTTGGCAGGATTTTCGTTTTTTTACCACGATCAGCTAAGCGCTTTTTTCGACAGCCGCGGAGATTATCAAATCGGGATCCTTTTAACTGTTTCAGGCGCTGTGGCGTGGTCGGTTTATGCCATTCTGCAAAAGAAGCTGGTAGTCAATCATCCGGTGGATGCACTCAACCTGTTTTTGTTCGGTTTTCCCGCCATTGCTTACCTTCCTTTTGTTGATTTTCACTCGCTGATGCACCTGCACTGGTCGTGGTGGCTGCTGCTGGTATTTTTAGGAATGAATACCTTTATTGCCTATACCTGTGTGGCCAATGCACTCAAGTACACCGAAGCCAACAAAGTAAGCATTATACTGATTCTGAACCCGATGATTACGTTTATAACCATGGGCATTTTAACGGAGCTAAATGTATCGTGGATTCAACCCGAGCGTTTTTCTCCGCTCACTGCCGCAGGTGTTATACTTGTTTTCACCGGCGCCATTCTGGTAGTTCGGAAAGCGGGTAATAAAAGAGCGACCCAACAAACCCGTGGAGTTCAAGCAAAGTAAGAGTTTTTCAGAAGCAACGATTCTACGCAGAACCAGTGTTGTGCCGTGTTCTTCCCGCTTAAAATGAAGCATATGAGTAACACTACCAGCACAAACTTTGCAAAATATTTTACGAAAAAATCAATCCATATTAATAAGTTTCAAAAACGGGGTTTCATCATTAAATTTTTAGAACTAGCTTTGCAGCAAGAATATTCATTTCGGTATACAATTTCAAAGGACAGTTTAAAAGCTTTTTTTAAGAGGTAAACCGGAATACCTAACGAACCAAAGTTGCCTGAAAGTAATTCAAATATTCAGTCATTGGAGTTCCTGTTGTTCAAAGCAGGAAATGCCCAGGTGTTTGAGAAAATTTTCAAAACCAATTACAACAAAGTCACGGGTTTTTGCAACCAGTTTATCTTTGATCTGGACAAATCAAAAAGCATTGCCCAGGAGTCGTTTCTGAAACTTTGGATAAACCGGGAAAAAGTGGAAACCGCAAACGGCATTTATTCTTTTCTGTATACTGCTGCCCGGACAGAGTGCCTGAATTACCTGCGCCACAAAAACATTGAAGGGAAATACCACCAAAAGAGCATCGAAGAAAAGGAATACCTTCTTTCACACGATATTTTAGAATCCTTTCAGTTGAATGAAATGGAATTTTCGGAATTGGAAGAAGCCATAAAAAAAGCCATTGAAGAACTGCCCGAAAGATGCAGGGAAGTATTTATAAAAAGCCGCTTCGAAGGGAAGAAAAACAGGGAAATATCGGAGGAATTGGGCATCGCCCTTAAATCGGTTGAAACCAATATGACACGGGCCCTGAAGTTTCTGCGAAAAAGCCTTTCGGAATACCTGACAATCCTGATCGCGTTGTTACTTAATTTGTAAGAACCACCCCAGCGCTCCTTCTTTAAATCACTAAAAACCAATGCATTTGAAAATAACAGCAAAAAATATTGAAAAAAATAATCAATCAATACGGGGTATACGCCGGGTTGAGTGTACAATAAATAACAGACCAGCAATATGGATTACAATACCATCATAAAATACTTACAGGGACTTGCTTCGGCCGACGAAAAGCAGCAGTTTTTTGCCTGGCTGGAAGAAGATCCGGCCAACAAAAAAGAATTTGCCGAATTAAAAAAGATATGGGCACTTACCGAGAAAGGCAAAGAGGATGAAAACTCGGCTTATTTACAGTTTCGGCAAAACGAAAACAGGAAGAACAGACGCACCGGATTGTTTAAGGTATTTAAACAGGCAGCTGCCGTTATCCTGCTGGTTGGACTGGGAGCCGTTTCTGCTCAGTTGCTGAAAAACACCGAAAAGGAACAGGAAATATATGTCGCCAGCTACAGTGTGAAAGCGCCGCTTGGGCAAATGACCAACCTTGAACTGCCCGATGGCACCATGGTGGTGTTAAACTCGGGAAGTACCATTAGCTACAAAAGCAATTTTAGCTACGGAAACCGCGAAGTTACTCTGGCAGGCGAGGCATTTTTTGATGTACAGAAAGACAAGGACTACCCTTTTGTGGTGAAAGCACCGCTTCTGGATATAAAGGTATACGGAACCTCGTTTAACATTGAAGCCTACCCCAGCGATGAAAGCTTTAGCGCCACTTTGGTGGAAGGCAGCGTGAGTATTTTAAATAAGCACGGCGACGAGCTAAGCATGTTAAAACCCGGAGAAAACGCCAGTATGAACCAGCTGGATAAACAGCTGGTGATAAAAGAGGTAAATACCGAAATATACACCTCGTGGAAAAAAGGACTGATTACTTTCAGAAGCGAAAAGCTGGAGGACATTGCCAAAAGACTTGAGCGCTGGTACAATGTGGAAATTGTGATTCGTGACGAAAAGCTAAAACAGGAGCGCTACTTTGGAACCATATTGAAAAACAAACCCATCGACCAGATATTGGAAGTATTTAAACTGACCACTTCGCTGGAATACGAAATTATCCCCCGGGCCAACCAACCAACATTGATTTACTGGAACTAAAAACAATATTTGATTAAACCGAAAATACCTGCTTATGAAAAGAACGAATACGTCCTAAAAGAAACAGACCGAAAATACTGGCTATATTTTCAGTCTGCTCAAAAAGGTTTGTGCGCCAACACAAACCAATCATGATAAACAATGCTATCGCAAGCAAATCATTTACCAAAAACAAATTTATGAAAAAAAGTAACATTGCCACGAAAAGGCAAGGGCAAATTAAACTATTGAGGATTATGAAGATAACGGCGATTCTTCTTTTTGTTTTCACTTTCCAATCCTTTGCGAGTTCTTATGCACAATCTACCAAGTTAAACCTGTCGATGGAGGGAATAACTTTTGAAGAATTCATTGAAGAAGTGGAATCAAAAACTGAGTTCTTTTTCATGCTACGTTATGACGAAGACATTCTGGACAAGAAAATAGATGTAATATGCAAGGATGCACAAATTTCGGATATCCTTGACGACATACTGAAAAATACCGGGTACAGCTACAGCATTATCGACAAATACATTGCTATTTCAAGAAAACAAGCTGACCTTAAAGGCCTGCAGCAATCAAGAATATCGGGTACAGTAACCGATAACGAAGGCCTGCCACTTCCCGGTGTTACCGTGTTAATCAAAGGGACAACAACCGGTACTATTTCTGACTTTGAAGGAAAATACGTACTTGCAGACGTGCCTGCAGAAGCAGTTTTAGTGTTCTCGTTTGTGGGCATGAAAACCCAGGAGATTGTACACGGTAATCAAACTACAATTGATGTGAAATTGCTGGAAGATGCCATCGGTTTGGAAGAGGTAGTAGCCATTGGTTACGGTACTCAAAAGAAAGTAAACCTTACCGGTGCTATTTCCAATGTAACCGCAAAAGAACTGGACGCCCGTCCGATTACCAACATGTCGGGTGCACTTTCAGGCTTGGCAACGGGTGTTTACGTATCACAAGGCGACGGCCAGCCGGGTAAAGACGGTGCTACCATACGCATTCGTGGTGTAGGAACATTGAACGATTCCAACCCGCTTGTTTTGATTGACGGAATCGAATCATCGATGGGCGACATCAATCCCAACGACGTTGAAAGTATTTCGGTATTGAAAGATGCCGCTTCATCAGCCATTTACGGTTCGAGAGCAGCAAACGGGGTTATCCTCATCACATCAAAAAAAGGCCAGGTGGGCCACTTAAAAGTTACCTACAGCGGTTATTACGGAGTTCAGTCGGTGACCAAGAAAAAAGACTACGTAACAGACTTTGCGACCTACATGGAACTGGGGAATGAAGCATATGCCAATGTTGGCATGGCGCCTCTGTTTGCCCAATCGGAAATCGACCTGTGGAGAAGCTCACCCGATCCGGTTTTAACACCCAATGTTGACTGGGTGGACGTTTGGTTTGGCGATCCTGCTGCTTTGCAGTCGCATCACCTTGGTTTTTCGGGAGGAACAGAAAAAACACGTTATAACTTTTCGTTGGGTTACCTCGATCAGAAAGGTATTACACCCGACACATGGGCCAAACGCTACAATTTCCGTATGAACTGGGAAGGTTCAATTTTCGACAACCTGAAAGTGGGAACCAACATGTCGGGTTCGTGGAAAGACCTGGAAGACCTTGACTGGGCCGAGATTTTCCATCAAATGCCGGGTATTCCATACGAACGCAACGAAGACGGACGCTATGGTTACGCGCAGGCATTGGGAGCCGGAACGGTAAACAACCCAAGGGCCCAGTGGGAAAGCCGCAATGATTACGAACGTCAGATTCGTTACCTGGGAAAATTTTATGCAAACTGGGAAATTCTGGAAGGCCTAACATTTTCTGAGAACATAGCGATTAACTACAACAACCTGTCAAACCGTACTTTCCAGGGCGAGGTTGAATTGTGGAACTTTAGCGAAAACATGGTAATGCGGAAACTGGGAAATCCGGAAACAGCCAACAACAGCAACAACGAAAACTTTACGGTTACCAACTACAGTACCCTGAATTATACCAATACCTTTAGAGAAAACCACAACCTGAATGTACTGGCGGGTTTTAGTTACGAAGACTACCGCCTTGACAAGTTTGGCGCAAGCATCCAGGAATTTCATAACAACGAATTGCAGGTGCTGGACGCAGGTCTGGAAAATCCGCAGGTAAGCGGTACGGCCAGTGAATGGACACTGATGTCGTGGTTCGGTCGTTTGAATTATGATTTCAAAGGCAAATACTTATTTGAAGCCAACATTCGTTACGACGGATCATCACGCTTCAGACAAGGTAATAAATGGGGAGCTTTTCCTTCATTCTCTGCCGGCTGGCGTATTTCGGAAGAAGATTTTATGAACGACATTAGCTGGTTAGACAACCTGAAACTTCGTGCTTCGTGGGGAAAACTGGGGAACCAGAATATTATGCTGGGTGGTAATCCGAATTATTATCCTTACCAAACAGTTTACTCGCTCGGGCAAAACTATACCATGGGTGGTAGTGTAACCTCTGGTATTGCATCCACTGCAGTTGTAAATTCGGACATTGTATGGGAAAGCACAACCACAACCAACATTGGTGTTGATGCTACCCTGTTTGGGAAATTGAGTGTAACAGCCGAATACTACAGCCGCTTAACCGATGGAATTCTGATCGGTATGCAGATACCCAAAACAATGGGTAACAAAACCAATCCAGTGGTAAACCTGGCCGAAGTGAAAAACTACGGATGGGAATTAAGCGCCAATTATCAGGACAAGCTGGGGGATTTGAATTACTCGCTTGGTTTTAACATCAGTAACGTAAACAACGAAGTAACCAAATACCAGGGCGAAGTACGTTCAGGAGGTAACTTTGTAACCTGGGAAGGACACCCTTACCAGTCGATGTACGGTTATGTTTCTGAAGGCATCATCCGCACGCAGGAAGAACTGGATGCATTAAATGCCAAAGCCAAAGAATTATCGGGTAACGACAAAGCTTACTTCATTACCAACAAAACACGTCCCGGCGACTTAAAATACAAAGACCTGGATGGCAACGGAGTAATCGACAGCAACGACCGCGAAATTATCGGGAACACCATTCCAAAATACACCTATGGTATTTCGCTGGGATTGACATACAAAGGTTTGGATTTCAATGCGCTTCTTCAGGGAGTTGCCGGCCGCGATTCGTACCTCGAAGGCGTTGGGATATTCCCGATGGGTATTAACGGCGACCGCGGACAAATTCCATCCGAATGGCTTACCGATCGCTACATCCCGGAAGATCAATCAACCTGGCAAACAGCTACCTTGCCACGTATCGTAAACATTGGCAGCCACCAGGATAACTACAGGTTCTCAACTTTCTGGAAACAGGACGCTTCGTTCCTGCGTGTAAAATCGGTACAACTGGGATACACCGTTCCGAATACAAAGGCAGTTGGTGTCGACAGGATTCGCCTGTATGTAAGCGGCGAAAACCTGTTCACATTCACCAAATTCGATGGCTACGATCCTGAAAGAGGTGCAACAGCAACCGGTATTACACAATATCCGCTGCAGAAAACAATTTCACTGGGAACACAAATTACATTTTAACAAAGGGAGGAAAGAACTATGAAGATCAAGATATCACTATTGGCAGTTTTAGTAATGCTATTGGCGGCATGCGAAAATGTGCTTGACAAACAACCCCTGGACAAAATTTCTGAAGCTACTTTCTGGCTCTCGCCTGCCGATGCCGAAGCCGGGATACAAGCCTGTTACGATGCGCTGCAATGCGTTGGAACAAGCAAAAACCTGAGTTATGAACTTTGGGGAATGATGGATTGCTTTACGCCGTTGGCTCATGCACGCGACGGCGGAAGATTTCAGATTGCCAGTGGCACCTTCGACCCCAGTAATGCGGTTGTGGCCGAGGTATGGGCGTCAGCCTACAGGGGTGTTGTGCGTTGCAACGATTTTCTGATGCACATCGACGATATTCCGTTTGCCGATAACGAGGCAGGACGTAAAAGCAGGATGAAGGGTGAAGCTTCTTTTATGCGGGCTTTATACTACTACCAATTGACCTTGATTTTTGGAGACGTTCCGCTTATCCTCGAGATACAGAACGTTTCGGAAGCAATGGTTGAACGCACACCGCAGGCCCAGGTAATTCAGGCCATTTACGATGATTTGGATGTAGCCATCAACTCACTTCCTGAAAGCTATTCGGGAAGCGACATTGCCCGTGCATCCAAAGGTGCTGCCCTTACGCTGAAAACAAAAGTTCAGTTGCTCGAAGAAGATTTTGCCGGTGCTGCTATCAGTGCGAAAGCCGTTATCGACAGCGATGTTTACACCTTGCAGCCCAGTTTCCCCGATGTGTTTAACATGCAGAATGAAAACAACTCGGAAGTGATTTTCGACATCCAGTTTATTTCGTTTGTACAAGACGGTAACTGTTTTGATAAAATGTATGCCACCCGTGCACACTCATCGTGGGGATGGACCTGGATTCACCCTTCGCTGTGGTTGGTGGATAAATTCGAGCGCATCGATGAAAATCCGCAATACACCATTGAAGATGCCCGTATTCAGCCCGAGGTTTACAACTATTTCGAAGGCCGCGACCCACGTCTGGACTGGACAATTATTCGTCCGGGAGCCCATACTATCGGTGAAGGCAATGTTGACATGCTTTACCCATACGGAGTTACAGGATACACACACAGCCGCACGGGTATGACCGTTCGCAAAACCATTATCGAAGGCGATGGAGGTATTGCTTACGACTCACCCAACAACTGGATACTTTTCCGTTTGGCGGATGTATTGCTGATGTATGCCGAAGCAAAAACAGAAACACTTAGCGGAACCATTACCGATGCTTCGGTTTACGATGCCATCAACGAGGTTCGTTCAAGAGCATCCGACAAGCTTCCGTTATACGAAGTTGGCTCACTTACCAAAGAAGAGATGATTGAAAACATACGCAACGAAAGCATTCGTGAGCTGGCAATGGAAGGCTGGTTGTACGCCCGTTTCAAACGTTGGGACTGGCTGAAGCTAAACGATGGCTTTAAGTTGATGGGAATGAAAACCAACGGTGACATCTGTACTTTTGCCGATTCACCGATCCTTACCTGCCAGTATTTCGATTACCACAAATGGTGGCCTATCCCACAGCAGGAAAGAGAAATCAATCCGAATCTGACACAAAACCCGGGTTATCCGGAATAGTCTGGTTAAATAAGGCGTTATTCGAAAGGCTTCCGGTTGGAAGCCTTTCGTTAACTTTCCTATTCTGTGCTCCAATAGCATCGCCTGATTTGGAATATAAAACAGGCTCCTCTATTCCTGAAAACGGAATTACTCCTTCAGAGAAATAAGATGAAACATGTCAGCAGACTCGGAAACGATTGTGCTACGGACAAACTCTTCTGAAAACGATCAGCTTACCTCATCAATTACCAAATTTAAACAAATGAAGCATTGCGTTTTATTCGCCTTTTTACTGGCGGGCATTTTAACATCGGCACAGGTACCTCCCGGAGACTGGTCGTTAATCTGGCAGGACGAATTTAACGGAACCACTGTTGACGCGACCAAATGGGCTTCGCGCGGAGAAGGATACCGCACAACACGAAACCACGATGGGCATACCATTTACTGGCGTTATGAAGACGACAACGTTTCCCAAACAGATGGAAAACTGGTTTTAACCAACACCCGCGTAACAACAAACACTGACACGGTGCTTGCGGCAGCTGTTACTTCGGTTAATCTGTTCGAAAGAAAGTACGGCTATTACGAAGCATCGATAAAGACAGCGCCCACTGCCGACGGTTGCCATACCGCATTTTGGCTGCAAAGCAAAACAATGGGCAATGTTGGCAATGGCGGAAGCGACGGCGCTGAAATCGACATTCTGGAGTCGGCCTACATTACCGACAAATACAACATTGCTTTACACTGGGACGGATATGGTGCAGATCACAAAAGCTGGGCACAAAGCGCCCCTGCTTCGGTACATGATGGAAATTACCACACCTATGGCCTTGAATGGGGCCCCGGTTATTATAAATTCTATTTCGACGGCGTTCTTAAATCGACTTATTCCGGCGAAGGTGTTTCCGATGCACTGGAATATATAATTTTATCAACCGGTGCCAGCTGGGGTGATGGGAACGCCCATACCGGCACTTTCCCCAATGCAGCTTACGTAGATTATGTGCGGGTGTATGAAGGAGTTGGCCTATCAGACAACAACACGGACACCATTCCTGCAATCAGACCTTTGGACGACAGCTATGTATACGGCGCAGATAGTGGCACCGCCAAAACGCATGGAAGCGAAACAAAGATCACAGTAAAAGAAGGGCTTACAACTCCGTATGTCCGTCGGGCTTATTTTAAGTTTGGCTTGAGTACTGTTAGCGGCGATATTAAGTCAGCCAAACTGCAACTAAAAGTTCAAAGCTCCAATACTGAAGCCGAATCGCTTGCGTTCGATTTAAAATACGTAAGCAACGACTCGTGGACAGAAGAATCCCTGACATGGGATAATCAGCCGTCAACCGGGGCAGTGATCGCCAGTGCACAAGGTGTAGCTTCCGGCCAACCAATGGAATGGGACGTTACCGCTCAGCTGAAAAACGATTTGGCTGACGGAGCCATTTCCCTGCAGTTAAACTCGTCGACCGCCGGCGGGGCAAGTTTAACTTTTTACAGCAAAGAAGAGAGCAACACGCAAGATCAGCCTAAATTGCTGATTGAATATGATGATTCGGAAGTAACATCCATTCCTTTGATTCCGGGAGATAACACCATCCGTGATATTTATTTTTACCCCAATCCGGTAAAAGATATATTATATATAAACTATCATTCAGTGGAAAACTCGGAAATAAAAATTGACATTCTGGATGCATCAGGAAAACAAAAGAAAAGGTGGATTTCAAATGTACATCCGGGTGAAAACCAACTGGAAATGAACCTGGAAAGTCGCTTTGCTTCCGGCTGCTATTTTCTTCGCATAAATGATGGAAAAAAGATGACAACTCAAAAAATGATGATTCAGCAATGATAAGCGGCAATCTTCACCGCAACAACCGGTGGCTCTAAAAACCTGTTGCTGAGATGAACGCGGTCCCTGATATCCCTGACAGGGCATTTATTACCCGATTATGCATAAATTTATAAACCAATCAAAAACAAATAAACCACAATGAGATACTATCTTCTGCTATTGTTACTTGTGCTATCATTCAACGGATTTGGATGGCAGGAACGCAACCTGCTTCAGAAAAAGGCAGATGTGGCACAGTTAAAATCCGCCCTGATCAACCATCAGAAATGGGTCAGCTACCCGGCCTACAACGACCGACAGGGATGGGATAAACTAACACTGGGCGTTAAAGAAGAAATCATTGAGCGGGGCGAACAGGCCCTCACCCACGAATGGGAAGTTGTATCGGCCACCGACTACCTGGAATTTGAGCGAAGCGGATCGCGCGATATTATGCAAAACCCCTTTGGTAGGAATAATTCAGCACTGGCTGATTTGGTACTGGCCGAACTGGCCGAAGGAAAAGGACGTTTTCTGGACCAGATCTCCAACGGAATATGGCTCAGCTGCGAAATGACCTCGTGGGCACTGTCGGCCCATGTTTCGCGTGAGCAGGCTGAAAACACTTCCCTACCCTCCTATAAAGAAAACATTATTGACCTGACTGCCGGCGACATGGGATCGTTTTTTGCCTGGACCTATTATTTTCTGAAAGATGAACTGGCCAAAGTTCAGCCGCTGATTCCCGAACGTCTTCGGGAAAATCTTCAGACGCGTATTCTCGATCCGTTTATGAACCGCAGCTTTTGGTGGATGGCCACCAACGCAACACCTGAAACCATGGTCAACAACTGGAACCCGTGGTGTAACTTTAATGTTCTGACCTGTTTTTTGCTACTGGAAAACGATCCGGATAAACTGGCGCAAGCTGTTTACCGAACCATGGAATCGGTAGATAAATTTATTAATTATACGCATGAAGACGGCGCCTGCGAAGAAGGCCCCTCATACTGGGGACATGCAGCCGGTAAAATGTACGACTACCTGGCTTTACTCAGCCAGGCAACCAATGGCAAGGTCTCTGTTTTTGATCAGCCGATGATCAAAAATATGGGGGAATACATTGCCAAATCGTACGTTGGAAGCGGCTGGGTCGTAAACTTTGCCGATGCTTCGGCTCGCGGAGGTGGACAACCGGGATTGATTTTTCGCTACGGGAAAGCTGTGGAAAGCACCGAAATGCAGCAGTTTGCAGCTTATTTATTTGAACGCGACGGGGGAAAAAACGTCTACCAGTCTGGCCGCGACATGTACCGGACACTGGAAAATCTTTTGTCCAACAACGAATTGTCGGAAACAAGTCCCGCTGTTCCGCAGGAGCCGTTTACCTGGTACCCGGAAACCGAATTCTGCTACATGCGAAATGCCTCGGGATTCTTTTTGGCTGCGAAAGGCGGCTACAACAACGAAAGTCACAACCATAACGACATGGGGACGTTTTCGCTGTATGTGGACAATACTCCCATGATTATTGATATTGGTGTAGGAACCTATACCCGCCAGACTTTTAGCAGCGAACGATATTCGATCTGGACCATGCAAAGCAACTACCACAACCTGCCAATGATCAACGGCGAGGCGCAGGCTTTTGGTGCCCGGTATCGTTCAAAAAATACAGAGGTAAACGAAAGCAAATCCAGCTTTTCAGTTGATTTGGCAAACGCCTATCCCGACGAAGCAAAAATTAACACGTGGAGAAGAACTTACCGTCTTCAAGATGACAAATTACTGCTTGAAGATAAATTCTCGCTTTCAGAAATTAAGGGTGCCAATCAGCTCAATTTTATGACGTGGGGATTGCCCAAAACAGAAAAGCCTGGAATTATTACCATTGAAAAAGAGGGCAAAAGCATTCAGCTAAAATACGACCCGCAACAATTCGAAGCCGGGGTTGAAACGGTTGAAGTGACTGATCCACGGCTAACAAAAGTATGGGGCAATCAGGTTTATCGCTTATCTTTGAACGCCCGCCAACAAAAACTGAGAGATAACTATAAAATTACGATACAGAAACGCTAATACTATTTAACGATGAGACAATTACTAGGGATGATTTGTGTGCTTGCCATTCTATCAGCTTGCACTACAAAAACGAAGGAAAAAGATCAGTTTGATACGATGGCTTTCATTGCTGAAAAGTTCGACAATACTTTACAGGCAGAAAGTGATTCAACAAAAATACCCCGAACCATTGATGAAAACGGCAACCTGAAAACGGTAGGAATCTATAACTGGACCAGTGGCTTTTTTGCCGGAAACCTTTGGTACATGTACGAACTAACCAAGGATGACAAATGGAAAACCGAGGCGGTTAAATGGACCCAAGCCCTGGATCCCATTCAGTACTGGAGCGGAAACCACGATGTTGGTTTTATGATGTACTGCAGCTATGGGAACGGGATGAAGTTTGCCGGGCTCGATTACAAAGATATCCTGGTACAAACCGCCGAATCGCTGAGCAAGCGTTACAGCGAAAAAACACTGGCCATCGAATCGTGGGATTACCGCAAAGCCTGGGACGGAAAAACAGAGTGGTTTTACCCGGTGATCATCGACAACATGATGAACCTGGAACTGTTGTTTGAAGCCAGTATTTTAAGCGGCAACAACAGGTACCGGGACATTGCGGTGCAGCACGCTGAAACCACCATGAAAAACCATTACCGCGACGATTATTCATGCTACCATGTGGTAGATTACGATACCATCACCGGCGCTGTTTTGGACAAGGCAACCTGCCAGGGTTTCACCGATGCATCGGCCTGGGCACGCGGACAGGCCTGGGGATTGTACGGCTATGTGTTGTGCTACCGGTACACAAAAGACAAGAAATTTCTGGATTTTGCTGAAAACATTGCCGCATATATGCTTCACCATAAGAATTTGCCCGAAGACTTAATTCCTTACTGGGATTACAATGTGGCAGACGAAGGCTTTGTTCCCGAGTGGGAATACAACGCGGCTGATTATCCGGAGATACCGCGCGATGCTTCGGCTGCAGCAGTAACGGCTTCGGCCTTGTACGAGCTTTCAATCTATGCCCCGGGAAAAGGCTATTCAGAAAAAGCCGACAAGATGGTTGCATCGCTTCTAAGCCCCGACTACCTGTCGGTTCACGGCAAGAACAAGTATTTCATCCTCAACCATAGCGTGGGCAGTATTCCGCACGGCGTTGAGATTGATGTGCCGCTGGTGTATGCCGATTATTACCTGCTGGAAGCCATGTACCGCAAAGAAAAACTGGAAAAGGGTGAAAAGTTTTAGTCTGATCCAAATCAAAAAAATCGTCTGCTTTTTCGGCTTACTGCTTTTTGCACTTTTGGTAAAGGCACAAGACGAGGCGCGCCCCAATATTCTGTTTATTGCGGTGGACGATTTACGCCCCGAATTAGGATGTTACGGAGCTTCACACATTAAATCGCCCCATATTGACCAGCTCGCCACTGAAGGCATGGTTTTTAACCGCTCTTACTGTAATGTTCCGGTGTGCGGTGCATCCCGGGCCA
Source organism: Maribellus luteus (assembly GCF_003576475.1). Taxonomy (GTDB): domain Bacteria; phylum Bacteroidota; class Bacteroidia; order Bacteroidales; family Prolixibacteraceae; genus Draconibacterium; species Draconibacterium luteum. The sequence goes on from NZ_QWGR01000013.1 coordinate 102,534, forward strand.
GTTTGTTATCCGGCATCAGGCCAGACCGGCAACGGTTTTTAAACTTCAGTTGCTGGCAGGATAAAGATGTGCCCGGTGTGGTTAGCTTGCCCATGTATTTTAAAAACAATGGTTACCGCACCCTTTCGTTAGGAAAGATTTACCATCACCGCGAAGATGGGAAAGGAAGCTGGTCGGAGCACCCCTGGTATCCAAGCGGAGACTGGGAAGGATGGCAGGCCTACATTACAGAGGAAGCCCAAAAACAGATCGAACCGAGAAAAGGTGGAGTTGGCATCAACGGTGTTTCTTTTGAAGCCCCTGAGGGACCGGATCACATCTATCCCGACGGAGTGATAGCGCAACAGGCCATAAAAAAACTGAATGACTTAAAAACCAGTCAACAGCCTTTCTTTCTTGCGCTTGGTTTTCTAAAGCCTCACCTGCCTTTTAATGCTCCCAAAAAATACTGGGATATGTATGATTTTGAAAAAATCCAACTTCCGGATAACATGCGTAAGCCCAAAGATGCTCCTGATGAATGCATGCATCCGTTTGGCGAACTCAGGAACTATACCGATGTCCCCGATAAAGGGCCAATGGATAAGGAGTTTATGCGAAAACTTATTCACGGATATTATGCCTGCGTAAGTTATACCGATGCGCAGATTGGCAAAGTTTTAAATGAACTGGAACGACTGGGACTGGCAGAAAATACGGTTGTGATTTTATGGGGTGACCACGGGTGGCACCTGGGAGAACACGATCTATGGTGCAAGCACTGTAATTTCGAAAAAGTATTACACACTCCTTTGATTCTGAAAGCCCCGGGAAAAGGGAACGGCCAACGCACCGAAGCCCTGGTAGAGTATGTTGATATTTATCCTACGTTGTGTGAGCTCGCCGGCCTCGAAAAACCCTTTCATTTGCAGGGAAGAAGCATGGTCCCGCTGCTTGATAACCCGGAATTGCCGTGGAAAGAAGAGGTATATTCCCGTTGGATTGACGGCGAAACCGTTATCACGCAAACCCACACTTATACCGAATGGTTCAGAAAGGGAGAAGAGAAAGGATACACGCGGATGCTTTATAACCTTGTTGCTGATCCTGAAGAAACCGTAAACATTTCCGAAAAACAAGAAAACAAGGAGCTGGTAACGGAGTTGCAGGATAAACTATACCGGCACATGAAAAAAAGAAACAAACTCGTAATCAAATAGAGACAAAAAATGAAAACGATACAGATATACCTGATCTTGCTTGTCATGGCTTTATCTTCCTGCTCGATGCAGAAAAGCAAGGAAAAGGAAGAAACAAAACCCAACCTGCTGTTTATTTTTGCGGATCAATACCGGCGGCCTGCACTGGGATTTTTGAATGAAGACCCCGTGCTTACACCCAACATCGACAAACTGGCTTCTGAAGGAGTATTTTTCAGCCGGGCAGTGGCTAACCACCCGCTTTGCAGCCCGTATCGCGGGATGTTGATGACGGGGCAATATCCGCTCTCAAACGGCGTAATTGCCAATTGTAATTCGGCCCGTACAGCCTACGGAAACTTTCTAAAACCCGAACAGGAATGCTTTTCGGATGTACTCGCTGAAAACGGTTACAGTGCAGCGTATTTGGGGAAATGGCATCTCGACGGGCCCGAACCAACAGCTCCGGGCGAAGAAGTTATCTGGGATGCCTGGTGCCCGCCGGAAAACCGCCATGGTTTTTCATTTTGGTACGCTTACGGCACCCACAACCGGCACAACGATCCTTATTACTGGACGACGAATGCCGGGAAAGATGAGAAAACGACAATCAACAAATGGTCGCCGGAACACGAAGCTGACATCCTGATCAGCTACCTCGAGAACAACCACAATCAACGAGAAAAAGAGGCCCCCTTTGCCATGTTTTGGTCCATAAATCCGCCTCACACACCGTTTAAAGAAGTTCCGCAAAAATACCGGGATCATTACAAAGGCGAGGATTACCATTCGTTGTTAAACCGTGAAAATGTAAAATTTACTTATCCCGCTGATTTAAAACGGGGCGACAAAGGCGTAGAAAGAAGCATCGACCAGGCACCCGACTATTTTGCCTGTATCAATGGGGTGGACGACCAAATTGGCCGCGTTATTGAAGCCCTCAAAGAATCGGGTCTGTATGAAAACACCATCATCGTTTTTTCTGCCGACCACGGAGAAATGCTGGGCAGCCAGGGATTAATGCACAAAAATGTGTGGTTCCGCGAAGCTTACGAGATTCCGTTCATCGTTCACTTCCCCAAAAAGATTGGCGCAAAAACGGAAGACCTCCTGATCAATGTTCCCGATTTTATGCCAACCCTGCTGGGTTTAATGGGGCTGGAAGATAAAATCCCTTCGTCGGTGGAAGGACAGGATTATTCAAAAGTACTTTTTAACGAAGCGGTTAACCGCCCCGACAAACAGTTGTATTTTGGCTCAGAACCTTCCGATCCGTCTTCGGGCGCCAGAGGCTTCCGGAACAACGAATACACCTTTGCCGCGGTGAAAGATAAAAACGGCGAGAAATACTATTACCTGTATCACGATGCAGTTGATCCTTTTCAAATGAAGAATATCTGGGGACAGGACGAAAGCCTTGATCAAAAAATGGAACAGGAACTGGCAGCCTTGTTAAAGTCGATGAATGATCCGTGGATCAACTAAAATTTCTGATACCGAATTTTGATCACCAAAACGAAAACGTAGCAATATAAAAAGGGTGTCCACAAAGCAAGTTTCACGCAAAGAGCGCCAGAGTTTACGCAAAAGAACGCAGAAATAGAAAATGATAGCGAGCATTTTGCGACCTTTGCGCTTCTTATGTTACTTTGCGAGAACCTGATTTCACTAGCTTTTTGGACATCCTCTTTTTGTTCAAAGCCATCTAAAAAGCCAAGGTTTCCGTATAAATCGAACCTGTACAAACAAGAAAAGATTGACGCCAGATTGAAAAGTAGATTGATGTAGACTAGTTCAATCTCATCAATCCATTCAATCATTTCAATCTAAAACCAGTTGAAATGCTTGGCCCAAAAATACACGAGTATTATTGATAATATACTAAAGTAAAATCCCCCTTCCCCTTCAAAGTACAAATACGAATCTACTTATTCTTCCCCTACACCAAAGGTGGTTTGACAGGTAAAAATTCAACCAAAGACGAGTCGGCGCTTAAACCCTGATCAACTTATTTTGTTTACCTTGGAACAAAACTTTTGCAGATGATCAGAGCTTCTTACTACATTCTTATTGTACTTTTTATCTCCCTCATTTCCTGTCGCCCGGAACCACCGGATATTATGACCGTAAAAGGGACTGAATCGATAAAGAAGATGGGTAAAACCTTGCCACACGAGCATATCCTGGTTGATTTTATTGGCGCTGACAGTACCGGATACCACCGGTGGAATCGTGCTGAGGTGGTAAAAAAGGTACTTCCTTACCTGATCGAGATCCGCGACATGGGTTTTCATACTTTTATGGAATGTACTCCCGCTTACCTGGGGCGCGACCCAGAGCTCCTGAAAATTTTATCGGATAGCACGGGTATTAATTTTGTTACCAATACAGGACTTTACTCTGCTTATGACGGGAAGTTTATTCCGAAAGAACTTAAGCAAAAAACCGCAAAGGAACTGGCAGACATTTGGATCGACGAAGCCCAAAACGGGATAGAAGGAACAGGAATATACCCCGGCTTTATCAAAATTTCGGTGGAAGGAAGCTCTTTAAATGCTCTGAACCGAAAAGTTGTGGAAGCCGCCTGTATCACTCACCGCGAAACGGGGTTGCCGATCATGTCGCACACCGGGCCTGCAGAACCGGCTTTCGAACAACTCGAAATTTTAAAAGAATACGGCATCAGCCCCAAAGCCTTTATATGGACCCATGCCAACGGAGAAAAAGACTGGAATAAACTGTTGTTGGCAGCCCGTCAGGGAGCTTTTATTGCCTTCGATCAATACACATCCAATGAAACCCAAAAATTCGTTGATTTTATTTTCTTTATGAAAAAGCACGGCCAGCTGCCGCAAGTTCTGGTTTCGCACGATGCCGGCTGGTATTCGCCGGGAGAACCCGACGGTGGCAAATTCATATCTTACACCGGTATTCAGGATTACCTGATTCCGGCTCTCGAAGCAGAAGGATTTGCACAATTCGATGTTCACCAATTACTGATCCGAAACCCAGGAAGGGCTTTTGCCATCTACAAACGCCTGGAAAAGGAGTGATTTGCACATAAAAGTTAGGTTAGATTACAAAATATCTGTAACGCGGTGAAACCTCACTTCCTTGTTTCAATTTCACCCGATTTTTGATGTAGCACCTCGCTTTGCAATATGTATACAAAATAGGCCATCTGAAACAATAAAAAAAGCTCTTTTTTGAACTGCTTTTTGGGGTGCGGATCCCGAGCACTCGGGAAACCCGCGACCTATCGATTGCTTTTTATTAATCGCTCATAAAACGTTCGATTGCGTTGTTGCTTTAGAAATTTCTCGCGTTTCATCGCTTCCGATTTGCTTGCATAACTTTCGCTGTAAACAAGCTTCCAGGGCATTTTTCGCGAGGTGTATTTTGATTTTCCCGAGTTGTGGTATTCCAAACGGATCTCAAGATTCGAAGTAAATCCGATGTAATAACTTTCGTCCTGATCGCTTTGCAATATGTAAACGAAATAGGTCATCTGAAATAAAAAAAGCAGCTCTTTCTTGAGCTGCTTTTTGCGGTGCGAATCCCGAGCACTCGGGAAACCCGCGACCTATCGATTGCTTTTTATTAATCCCTCGTAAAACGTACGATTGCGTTGTTGCTTTAGAAATTTCTCGCGTTTCATCGCTTCCGATTTGCTTGCATAACTTTCGCTGTAAACAAGCTTCCAGGGCATTTTTCGCGAGGTGTATCTTGATTTTCCCGAACTATGGTATTCCAAACGGATCTCAAGATTCGAAGTAAAACCGATGTAATAACTTCCGTCTTGATCACTTTGCAATATGTAAACGAAATACGTCATCTGAAACAAAAAAAGCAGCTCTTTTTGAACTGCTTTTTGCGGTGCGGACGGGACTCGAACCCGCGACCCCCGGCGTGACAGGCCGATATTCTAACCAACTGAACTACCGCACCAAATGTTATGTAAAAATTTGACTAAAAATGCGGTGCGGACGGGACTCGAACCCGCGACCCCCGGCGTGACAGGCCGATATTCTAACCAACTGAACTACCGCACCATTTTTAATCATATTCTTTAAAGAACTACCCTTGTCAAAGGTGTTGCAAATATATACTTTCTTTTTTTTCCGGCAATACAAAATAATATTTTTTTGAAATTTTTCACAACAAACTGAAAAACAACGAATTACAACAAGATTCACTTCACTTGCACAATATTTCCCACATCCAGTTGCCTTTCACCACTCCAACGATAGGCCGTTAGTACACCACTACCCGTAACGCAGGAGTCTACACAGCAGATATTAGGCTTTACAACAATTGGGCCTCGTCCCCTGCAATAATGCCCAAAGAACACAATGGGCGCATCATTCGGATATGGCTCATTTTCAGGAATTATCTGCAAAGGAACGGTATAATCAGGCAAGGTATATTTGCTTTCAAACGACAGGTTACGAAAGCTCATTCCCGCTGTTTCTTCCCACCAACGCATCCTGAATGAACGTGGAGCCACCCCTTTGTTATTTACCACGTGTAAATCGGAAGGCATTTTTAACAAAATTCCTTTTGTGAGCAACCAAACGCTTTTTGTGATGTCATCGTCGGCTTTTTTATGAATGGTACGGAAGGTTTTCTTTTTGATCCTCCCCTCTTCATACACTGATGCTGCTATTGCCACAGCCTCATCCGACCAGCAGGCATGAACAATTCTGATGTCACCAAAGTCGAGAAATAATGGCAAAGTACGCATCCAGTTTAAATTGTCTTTCCACTCCGCCTCCCTGGGCGAAGAAAACTCTTTAATGGTTTTGATCAAAGCAGGGTAATACCTGTTGGGCCGTTTAACCAGTAATGAATCCTGTTTATCAGTGAGGTGATAAATAATCGCATTGATCTCGTGGTTTCCAAGAATAGCAAATGCATTTCCACTTTCAACCATCGATCGTATAATCTTAATGGTTTTGCGAATTTCGGTACCACGATTGATAAAATCGCCTACAAAAATGGCTTTCCTGCCGGGATGAGAGAAACTGCCGTTTGTTTTTTCGTACCCCATTTTCTGCAACAACTTTTTGAGTAAAGTTGCCTGTCCGTGAACATCTCCGATAATATCGTACATATTACTTCAGTATAGAAAGGCGAATTTAAAAAAAAGTAGCTGTCTGCCTCTAGCAAACAGCTACTTTCGCAGAATATTTCCCCTTAGTTTCTACCAGAAATAAGCATAGAAAATAAGGATGATACAAATAATAACAACCGAATTTATTACATCCCAGTGATTATAAGAACTTCTTGTTTCGGCTCGTTGCGCTGCCGTTGCCGATCCCATAGTAAGTCCGACAATGGAATGAGGATCCTTGGGTTTGGTAAAATAACTGATAATAACCATTGAAATAATTACCAAAAAGAACAGGTAAATTTCGTAATGAAGCCAATTGTGCGACAAGATCATTTTATAAATAAACGATGTTTCTTCAATCGATCCGGAGAAGATATTCAGTCCCAATCGAAGCATTCCGAGCGTAAACCCGATAATCAATCCCCACAAGCCTGCTGCCGGCGTTGTCTTTTTAGAGAGTATCCCGAGCAGGAAAACTGCCGCAATCCCCGGTGCCAGCAAGGACTGAACATCCTGCAGGTATTCATACAACACTTTCCCGATTCCTTTCATCACCGGAATCCAAAGAATTCCAAGCATTACAATAACAACTGTAGCAATTCGCCCCACCAGCACATAATGTTTTTCGGATGCTTCGGGTTTGTACTTTTTATAAAAATCGATCGTAAATAACATCGCCGATGAATTAAACAAGGAAGCCAACGAACTCATTAAAGCGGCCAAAATTCCCCCGATAACAATCCCTTTGAATCCAATTGGAAGCAATTCTGTTACCAGGGTTGAGAATGCTGCATCGTTCGACGACAGGGTTATCAAACCTTTTTGATTTAATGCATAGGCAATCATGCCTGGTATCAGGAAAATAAAAACAGGCGTAAGTTTCAGATAAGCACCAAAAATGGCACCACGCCGGGCTTGTTTCATGTCGCGGCCTGACAGTACACGCTGTACAATAAACTGGTCGGTACACCAGTACCAGAAGCCAATAATTGCGGATCCCAGTATGACTCCCGTCCACGGAAAATCCGGATCGTTGTGCGAACGCATCAGGCTGGTCATTTCATCGCCGTGAACGGTTACATTGGCACGGGTAATCTCCATCAATTCATTCCACCCTCCTACTTTGATAAGCCCCAGAACCAGGATAGCAATGGAACCGATCAACAAAATCGGGGTTTGAAGTACCGATGTATAAAGCACGGCTTTCATTCCACCAAATGTGGTATACAGTCCGGTTAACACCACAAGTCCGATGGCACTTATCCAAAAGAAATCAATGTTATAGCCAAAGAAAGTGACATAGTCGATGTTAAAGACATCTTTAAAAACCACACCACCAGCATAAACTGTTACAGCAACTTTAGTGAGCACATAACTCACAATGGATATAATGGAAAGAAAAGATCTTGCCTGCGGATTATAACGTCGTTCCAGGAACTCGGGCATGGTAAATACTTTGCTTCGGGCATAAAACGGGACAAACAACCAGCCGAGCATCAAAATCATCCAGCCATGCATTTCCCAATGGGCCATTGCCAGGCCACTTTCGGCACCGGCACCGGCCAGGCCAACCAAGTGTTCAGACCCAATGTTTGAAGCAAAAATTGAAGCGCCAATCGCAATCCACGTAGCATCCCTACCAGCCAGAAAATAGTCGGAGGTATCTTTTTCCTTTTGCAGAAGAACCCATACAATAATACCGATCAGCCCCAGAAAAAAAAGGCCCAGAATAATCCAGTCAAGAGTGCTCATACTTTCACGTTTATGGTTTGAATTTAGTTTTATTAAGCGTGAAAATAACTTTTATTTTTCAAAACAAAACATCGTTTTCATAAATAATCATCACCCTAAAACGGTAATTTTCACTCTTTTAAAAACGGTACAAACGGCTAGCTTCGGAAATAAAAAAAGCCATTCTGTCGTACGACAAAATGGCTCATCGGATAATTCCGAATTGATCGAACTAATCTTTTACAAGATCAGTTTTTATATTTTCTTAGATAACTAAGTCGTCAGCTCTGCGGTGAACTTTACTTCCGATTAGTGCATAATACAGTAAGTAAGCCAGACCAATAAAGATTACCCAGTAACTTGGGATATAACCAGCAATGTCCGCTACTTTACCCTGGATAGCAGGAAGGATTCCTCCACCACAAACCAGTACCATAAAAATACCGGAAGCAGCAGCAGTATATCTACCCAAACCTTCAACAGCCAGGTTAAAAATACTTCCCCACATAATAGAAGTAGAAAGACCTACCAAAACAATAAACATTGCATTGATCGGAACTTCAGCCAATCCGAAAGAAAGAGCACCTGCTGCCGATCTTTGGAAAAGAGGCAATGAAACTTCAACTGAGGTGGGCGCCAATATAGCACCAAGGATGAAAATCAGACCTATGGAAGAAGTCACACCCAACATGAGTTTACTTGACACTTTGCTACCAACCGAAGCACCAACCAAACGACCGGCCAACATTAGCAGCCAGTATGTACCGGCAACAAAACCAGCGGTTGTCTTCCCTACCGGGCTGTCAGAAAGCCACAGGTTTAAAACACCTGGAGTACCAACTTCAACACCAACGTATACAAAAATGGCAACGGCTCCTAAAACGAAATGGCGGAATTTCAATGCACCGCTCATTAAATCACCCAATTTTTCAGTTGCTTGTTCTGCATGAGGTTCAGGAATACGTACGGCCATTAATACAAAGAAGATAACTGCAAAAACTCCCATTGCACTGTACATCAGCGGGAATACGTCAGTAATCTGAGCTTTGGTAGCTTCACCAATAAGGATACCTACAAAAGTAGGAGTGAAAGTAGCCATCACAGAGTTGAATGATCCACCCACCTGAATAAGCTGGTTGCCTTTGTTACCGCCACCGCCTAATGTATTCAACATTGGGTTTACAACAATATTCAATAAACACATTGAAAAACCTGCTACGAAAGCACCCAACAGATACACAGTGAAAGCAGAAGACTGGCTGGCATACCCTGAAAGATACTGAATACCAATACCAATAAAACCTACTGCAATAGCGATCAGCGCAGTTTTCTTATAACCAACACGTTGCAACAAGATACCACCGGGAATCCCCATTACGGCATAGGCAATAAAGTTTGCCATGTTTCCTAATAATCCCTGAAAGTTGGTCGCGCCAAACTGGTCTTTTAATACAATACCCATTGGCGCTGCCAAATTCGTTACGAATGCGATCATACCGAAAAGCAGGATCATCATAAAAATCGGCAATGCAAAATTTTGCTTTTTAGTCTCCATAATAAATGAAATTGATTTAAGTAGTTATAGATTCTTATTATTTACTTGAAATTTTAGTTTGAAAATATCCAGGAGAATAAACCAACGCAGCATAGCAACAAAACACCTTCACTTTTGTCAGGAAACACATTGGGTAAGGTTGGTTTTGTAATTCGAAAGTCATGTAAAATATGCTTTAGTCAATTTAGGTTGAAAAACAAGCTTGGCAATCCCCAAAAGGAACCAAAATCATCTTTCGCCCCCAAAGTTAAAATAACATTCGAATCATCGTACTTTTCGACTGTTTTTTTTCACGTCGTTGTAGCACTGCTATTGACTTTTAACCACCCTCTGCGTTTTCGAATGTAGTGAAATCCTCTTCTTAACTACACCGGTAATTCTCCTTCAGTTTTCAATGAAACATCTTAAAGATCAAGTTTTACCGATCCTTTAGAACGAATAAACAGCTTGTGACAAGCACCTTCTCCGTAAACATGTTCCAGTGTTTTTACATATTCATCCAGTTTATCTTGCGGAACAAATGCCTGAATAGTACCTCCAAAACCACCTCCGTGAACACGCCACGCTCCCGATCCTTTAAGAATCATTTCGCTTAAAGCCAATGCCAGGGAAACTACCTGCTCATCTTTATGTACCACGTCAAAAATATTCTGATTGTACATGTAAGAACTATAACCCGATTCAACCACCATTTTCAGGAACGACTGAAAATCATTGTTTTCGAGTGCTGCAACCTGATCTACCACGCGCTGGTTATCACCTTGAAAATGGTAAGCACGCAAAAGAGCACGGTCGCCTGTTTTCTTGCGGATCTCAGGCATCTTTTCAACAATCTGTTCCAGCGTAACTTCTCTCAACACTTTGGCTCCCAGCTCTGCTGCCACCGATTTCATTTCGGTTGGAAGCGAAGCATATTCAGCCTGCGAAGCCGGATCGTCGTGGCCGCCGCCCACATCGGTAATTACCAGAGCAAATCCGGTTGAAACAAAATCAAAATCAACTTCTTTTACGATTGGGTTGGCCGGATATTCAAAATCGATGGTAATTAAACCACCTACCGAACATGCGGTTTGGTCCATCAAACCACAAGGTTTTCCGAAGTAATTATTTTCTGACCACTGGCCGATAATTGCATTCTCCACTGCCGACATTTTCCCGTCGTTGAACAGTTCGTTGATAATGGCACCAATTAAAACTTCGAACGAAGCCGATGAACTAAGCCCGGAACCTTTGGGAACACGGCCTTCAATACAAGCGTCGAAACCGCCGATTGCGTAACCGTTCTCCTTCATTTTGGCACAAATACCTTTTACCAATGCGCCCGAAGTATAGAATTTTGATTCGTCGATGCTTAAATCAGACAGATCGACCTGGAACTCGGGATAACCTGCCGATTTGATACGGATGGTATCACTTCCGTTTGCAGCAGCTACTGCAATGTTATCAAGGTTTACCGCTCCGGCCAAAACCCGCCCGTAGTTGTGGTCGGTATGGTTACCACCAATTTCGGTACGACCGGGCGAACTAAACAAAGTCAGATCATCCGTCCCGTAAGTTTTAACAAATTCATTCATCAAAGCCTCATATCTGTCGGCTTGTCCTTTCAATACCTTGGAATCGATTCCGTACAGTTCCTGGAATACAGGATTATTTCCACCGTTGATCTTTTCCAATAATGTGCTAATGTTTGCCATAATTTTTTTGTTAATTATCCTTATTGATTTTCTTTTTCTCTCTATTTAAATCTCTATCCTCCAACTTATAAACTATGCCTGACTATCAGTTTCGCGGGATTACGAATCTGTCCGGTTCTTTTCGTCAGTACCATCTGCGCCAGGGTCTTCCCCATTTCATTAAAATCAGTAGAGATGGTAGTAATTCCTCCTGCCACCACCTCTTTCAGCGTAGTATCGTTAAACGAAACAATCCCAAACCGTTTTCCGAGTTTATATTTATATTTCTTGGCCATTTTTACCATTTCCACTACGTCGCGGTCCGAAATCAGAAAATAAGCTTCGTACATGGATGGATTTACACCCGTCAACGATTTAATTACTTCGTGTTCGATATTCCGCTCGTTGCAGTATTTCACAAAGCCGGCAACGCGCTCCACCGGTTCTTTTCCTCCCGGATTCACAAAGATCAGCTTCCGGTACTTTTTCAGTAAAGTACTACCCTCCACCATGGCATCGTACAAATCCTGTTCAAAATCCTGGTAAACCACCGGGTAATTTTTCAGGTCCTTTTTTAAGCGGTCAAGAATGTAAACCTTGTCAGCCGGAAGTTTTGAAATAAGATGACTTATGTTGTCGAAAGTAGCCGGCATAATAATATAGGAAGTATAATTTCCTACACACTCAGCGATCAGGTTTTTAAAAACCTTGTAATTAAAATGATGAAAATAAACCTCTACGGTGGCCCGTCCTTTCAACGTATTAAACAAGGAATTGTACAGGTCTTCTTTAAATGCATTTAATTCATCAAAAAGAACAAATACCTTTTCTTCAATCTGCACCTCGGTGGTAGCTACGTAATACCCCTTCCCCGGCTGACTACGGATAATCCCTTTGGCCTTTAATTCGTTAAAAGCGACCAAAACCGTATCGCGGCTCAAGTTAAAGTCGGCACATATTTCATTGATTGAGGGAACTTTATCTCCCTTTTTGATTAAACGTCTTTCGATGGCCTGGTATATAGAATCAATAATTTGCCTGTATTTGGGCCTTGACGAACGGGAATCGATTCGAATAATACGTTTGCTAGCCATTGGTTATAATTATGAAATGCAAAAATAGAAGTTTTTCTGTATAAAAACATGCTTTAAAACACTACCAGTACCTACCAGTTAAAAAGCTTTTTTTGCAAATTTGTCAATTAACATTTCTATCAATACAAAACGAATATATTTATTCCGGTTAAAACCTTATAAATGATGAAGATTACAACAACTAAATTTGGGAACCTGAAAGATGGAACCGAAGTGCTTCTTTTTACACTTGAGAACAATTCAATTACCATTAAAATAACCAACTACGGCGGCATAATTACCTCCATTGACATGCCCAACAGAAACGGCAGTATCGAAAATATTGTTTGCGGATTCGACGATCTTGAAACATATTTAAGTGATGAATATTTGAGCAGCTACCCATATTTTGGAGCCATTATTGGAAGATGCGGCAACCGAATTGCAAACGGGCATCTCGAAATTGAAGGGACGACCTATGACCTGGCTGTCAACAATGGCCCCAATCATTTGCACGGAGGAGCCCTTGGCTTTGACCGCCGGCTTTTTGACGCCGAAGTAATCGATGAAAAATCGCAGGTAGGCGTTAAGCTCACCTATTTAAGTCCTGATGGTGAAGAAAATTATCCGGGCAACCTGAAAGTGACTTGCATTTACACCCTAAACGAACAAAACGAACTGGGTATTCAGTATTATGCTGAAACCGATAAAACCACCGTGGTAAACTTAACCAACCATACTTATTTTAATCTTACCGGTTTTAAAGAAAACATATTGAACCACGAACTGGAGCTCACTGCCACAACTATGACCGAAATGATTGAGCAGATTCCGACCGGAAAAATTGTACCGGTAGTTGGTACTGCTTATGATTTCAACTCTCCAAAAAAGTTGAACGCAGCCGGGCTTGAAATGGGCTATGATGATAATTTTGTGTTTGACGATCAGGATGGAGAACTAAATTATATTGGCTGTTTAAGCGAAAACAACAGTTTTAGAAAAATAGAAATTTACACTACACAGCCCGGCATGCAGCTTTACACCGGCTACTGGAATCCGGAATTAACCATCAACGGAAAAAAGAAATTCGGTAGTTTCTCAGGAGTTGCCCTGGAAACCCAACATTATCCTGATTCGGTTCATCATTCCAAATTCCCTACGGTTTTACTCAAGCCCGGAGAACTTTACGACGAAAAGACAGTTTATAAATTTATCACTGAATAAGAAATGCCCGAAAGGGCATTTTTCTTTTATACCCTTTTATAGAAAGACATTTTTTCTATTTTTGACTTCCGTGAACTAAAAACTGTCCAACGTTATGAAGACCATCATTGAACTTTTTGAGACTGCTGTCGCTAATTATCCCGATAATATTTACCTGTGGGAAAAGAAAAACGGGAAGTATGAAGGAACCACTTACAAGGAAACCCACGATAAAGTTTTGGATCTGGCTGCCGGCCTGATTCAGATGGGCTTTCAAAAAGGCGACCGCGCTGCCTTGCTGGCCGATGGCCGTAACGACTGGATCATCAGCGAACTGGGCATGTTGTATGCAGGCGGCATCAATGTTCCGCTTTCGGTTCGTTTGCAGGAAAATGAGCTTACTTTTCGGTTGAAACACAGTGGAAGCAAATATATTTTTGTATCCAGGCAACACCAAATAAAAGTAGAAGATATTCGCAACGAGCTTCCTGATCTTGAAAAGATTGTTTACCTGGATGGTAAAGAAAATCCGGGAGAACAGGAAATTGATTACAGCGAGATAATGAGTGCCGGGGCAAAATTCAGAAAAGAAAACCCGCAACAGGTAGAAGCCATCTGGAAAGGCATTCAGCCCGACGACGTAGCCAATATTTCTTATACTTCGGGAACTACTGCCGATCCGAAAGGCATTATGCTTTCTCACCTGAATTATGCCGCAAATGTGGTGCAATCGAATTCGTTACTCGACCTGAAACAAGACTGGATCACGCTGGCTATTTTACCGTGGGATCATGCTTTTGCTCACACCACCTGCTTGTATGTGTTTATGTACAAAGGAGCCAGCATTGCATCGGTGGAGGTAGGAAATACACCACTTGAAACACTGAAAAACATTCCGAAAAATATCCAGGAAATAAAACCAACGCTAATGATGAGCGTTCCGGCGTATTCCAAAACTTTCAGAAAAAACATTGAAGCCGGTATTCGCAAAAAAGGAGAAGGACTGTTTAAGCTATACAACTTTGCCCTAAAAGTTGCTTACGCCCATAACGGATACGGCAACAACCGCGGCAAAGGCTTCCGCTTCTTTTTAAAACCTCTTTACTGGATTTTTGATCAGATTCTGTTCTCAAAAATCAAAGACGGTTTTGGCGGAAATATGAAATTCTTTATTGGTGGAGGCGCCCTTCTCGATGTGGAACTGCAGAGGTATTTCTATGCTATCGGGATGCCTATTTGCCAGGGTTACGGACTTACGGAAGCGGCCCCGGTAATTTCATCGAACATTCCGAAGGATGTAAAATTCGGGTCGTCAGGCAAGCTGGTTAAAAACCTGGAGCTAAAAATTGTGGATGACGAAGGCGTTGAGCTTCCCATTGGACAAAAAGGCGAAATTTGTGTGAAAGGCGACAACGTTATGCTTGGTTACTGGAACAACCCTACTGCGACAGCCGAGACCTTGAAAAATGGCTGGCTGCATACAGGTGACATGGGATACATGGGGAAAGATAATTTCCTATATGTACTTGGCCGGTTTAAAAGTCTTCTTATCAGTAACGATGGAGAAAAGTATAGCCCCGAGGGAATCGAAGAGGCTATTGTTGACCAGTCGCATTACATTCAACAGGTTATGCTTTATAACAACCAAAATCCGTATACTGTTGGAATGGTTGTTCCCGACATTGAAGCCATCAACCGTGAGTTAAAAAACCGCAACATCGAAAAAGGAACTCCGGAAGGACATAAAGAAGCGATTCAAATTATTCAAAGTGAATTAAATGAATACAAAAAAGGAGGCAAGTACGAAGGCATGTTCCCCGAACGTTGGTTGCCGGCCACTGTTGCTGTTCTTCCGTATGCATTCACCGCCGATAACAAGATGCTGAATGCCACCATGAAAATGGTACGCGGACAAGTGGTTGAACAATTCGCCAAAGAACTGGATTTCCTTTATACTCCGGCATCGAAAAACATTGAAAACGAAATGAATATTGCCGCTATTGAGCAGTGGTACAACTAATACTTTTTTGAACTCAGTTTCTTATAACTAACCTTGCAGCAAAGCAGATAAGCAGCTGATCATTTGATTGTGATCTGCGAAATCACAGTCTTACTGATTTTAGCCGAACAGGGGCCAATTAAGAATATAAATATTTCTTATCTTTGTAACCCTTCTAGGGGGCTGACTGGTTTTGACAGCGGGTAGAGGTGGCAGGTAAGCATGCAGGGTTTTGGTTGTTGACCCTTTAAAATAATGATCAAACCACAATTGGCGAAAATAATTACGCTCTTGCTGCGTAACCGAACTAAGTAGGTTACCTTTATCCCGAAACAAGGTTTTGGGACGAGACATCGCCCGGGTGCTATTGCTTTGAAGCGGCCCGATCCGGCGGTGCAAGTAAATCGAAGCTAGCAGAAATGAAGCTCTGGCGTTTCTGCGAAAATTAAAGAGCTAAGGTAAACCTTGGTGGCCCTGATCCGGCGTTTATTCGAAAATCAAGTCGGGGATAAGCATGTAGAAAGCTTGTGGCTTCCTCGTTTGGACGCGGGTTCGACTCCCGCCAGCTCCACAAAAAAAGTCTGTTAGCCGGTTCTCTTTACTTACCGGCTAACAGACTTCTTCAAAAGATCTCAATCAATTGGACTAAAAATGTACTTCGATTGGAGACGACAATACTTTTGATTCTTCTTTCAGATAGCTTTTAAAACCGTCTTCGGTTTTCCATTGGTCTTTTTCCAGTCCCCATACTGCTGAGAAATAATGACGGGCCGGTTTATTGGCTTCGGCTTTCTGCCCAATGTAATATGTTTCCGAGATTATATTGCTGAATCCCTTTTCAACTACAGTTTGGTATCCCAGTTTAAAGAAGTTAATATCGGTAGTACGGCCTATTTTCCCCGCTTCAGCTTTGGGAACCAGCACTGCCATCCCCAACTCATCGTTGTTTAGCGATTGAACATCGTGTGTACCCATGCATTCAAAATCATTGGCTTCGAAAGCAAAGGGTTCACGTTTTAACAGGCTGGTTACAATTCCGGTTACAATCTGTGCACCTTCGGGTAACCCTTTTACCGTAACATCAGACTGAAACCAGTATTTCCCGGGATAGATGCTTATCCTTTCTGTTGCTTCCAGGTTATCTCCATCAACATGCCAGCCTTTGTAAATAAGGTCGAAAACCGAGCGAACAGGGCCTTCCGAGACTTTCTGGTACTCGTAAACATCGGTTGATCCGAGCCGGTACAAAGAATCGTTTTTCAGCAAGGCAATTCCGCCCGACCCCAACGAACTTCCACAATGCAACACATCCATTCCCCAGTCGTTCAACGAATGATAGTCTTTGATTTCAGGGGTATGAATTTTATCGATGATCATTTCTGGCTTCAGTTTTCCAAATAAGTCTTTTACGTTGCGGCAATCAAAATACACCCGAAATGCGATTTTATCATTCTCCCAACTCACACTTTCGCCTTGTGCTATAATTTTAAAAGGCTCGGTGGCCGGAATAGCTGCGTAATGATCGACTTCTTTATACGCCCCGTCTTCCTGATGAACTCCCAATCGTAAGTTGGTACGTTTTTCAAATGCCGGATACTCATTTTCCGGAATCATTTCTAACACAGTGCTTTTCTCCTCATTGGCTTTAAAACTGAGCAACACTGCCACTTCGTCCCATTTCCCATCACCGTTCATATCATCCACTTGCGAAGGAAGTGTTTCCTCCCCCACTCTAAATATGGGCAAAAATCCTTCTTTGATTTCGACCTTCGCGGCCACTTGTTCGCGTGTTAAAACCACCACCTCATCCGAACGATCCTCCGGAACAGGGTTTACAAAAGAAATACGATGCTCCTGTTTACACGACAGAAGCGTAACAACTGCAAGCAGCAACCAACCAACCTTTGTGTTCATACTATTTTGTTTAATTAAGAATAAGTTTCCAAAGTTAGTAATCTCGTGTTTTAAACACGAGTCCAAATGTCAAATTAATGATACGATTAGATGCTCTTATCATTTGATTTGATATAAATAATCATTCATTAAAAGAATAAACTTATTTTCAATATATTTACGAAGCTATAATAACTTAACCATAAAAATAACTTTTAACCAAACATGAAAACCATAACCTACCTTGGCGCAGTAATTCTTCTTTTAATTCAGTTACCAATTTCAGCTCACACAGCTACAAGCCAAACAACTATAGCCAAAGAAGAATACCAATCACTTGTTGACCTGTACAATGCAACAGTCGGGAGTAACTGGACAAATAACACAAACTGGCTGGACACAATCAATCATTCAGTTGCCGATTGGTTTGGAATTACAGTAGAAAACGGTCACGTTGTAAAAATCGAACTCCCCGGGAACAATCTCCAGGAAGCAATTTTTGAATCTCGCGTGCAACTTCCTATGCTCCAAACTTTAGACCTTAGTAATAATTCTATTGATAGAGCCAATTTCAACAACATTGACAGTTTGTTAAATCTTACCATGCTCAAAATTGAAAATAATAAACTTTTAACCCGCCATATTTCGGACATCCGGGACCTTCTGAGTTATGGAAATTTCTCAAATAATTTCACTTATGCCCCGCAACAAAGTTTTGGGTTTTCACAGGAAATTGTAATCAAGCCTGGAGAATTGCTTGAAATAGGAGTTGATCCGTTTTATTTGTCCGAAAGCGATGAATTTCAATGGAAAAAAGATGGCGTTACTATCCCGGAAGTAAATAACTATTTTTTTGACAAACAAAATGCGACACTGCAAGATGCTGGGATCTATACTCTTTACATAACAAGCCCCAATGTTCCCGGATTGGTTTTGAAAAGTATGGATATCAATGTTACTGTAACAGATCTAGTTGGCGGAACACCAAGAAAGGAATACGAGGCGTTGGTAGATTTGTACGAATCGACCAATGGTAATAACTGGACAAATAATTCCAACTGGCTAGACACAACAGTTTCTTTTAACGAGTGGCATGGAATAACGCTGGATGATGAAGGGCATGTTAAATACATTTTGCTTTTGGACAATAATTTAAGCGGATATATCCCAAAATCCATAGGGAGTTTAAAACAACTCAGTGCCATTAACATTTCAAGAAATCAAATAGGGAAAATAGCACAGAATCAAGATTATACTAAAACGAGTATTCCGGAGGAAATCGGATCTCTTTCGAATCTAATTCAGTTAACATTGGACTACAATTCTTTACAATTTGCCGATTTGGAGCCTATACTATCATGGCCGAATTTTGGAAACATTAGGAGTTTCACCTGCAAGCACCAATCTCCCAAGATTAACTCTGTTATGAAGGAAGCAAATCCAGGAGAAACAATAAACATCAATTTGCAAAACTATTTACGGGCTCCTTCCGACCAATACCAATGGGTAAAAGGCAGTGAAATAATAGCGAATGCAAATGATTCGGTTTTTACAATTTCGAATATTACACCTTCGGATGAAGCAAACTACTATTGTATTATTACAAATTCTAAATTTCCGGATATGGAAATCACGAATTACGGTACCACTCTAAAAGTAAAATATATTCGTGGTGCCGGTGTCCCCATTTCCGAATACAAAGCCTTGGAAGCCTTTTACAATGCCACCAACGGAGATGGATGGAAATCAAACACAAACTGGCTTGACACCATTAATTATACGGTTGCTGACTGGGTCGGAATTAGAGTAAAAAACGGACATGTTTATGAACTCAATCTTGATTCAAACAATGTAGTGGGACAAATTCCGGCCAGGTTTTATGACCTGCGCTACCTTGAATCGATTGGAATGGTCCAAAACCAATTAGCCGGCTCCGTATCCGATCTGTTAAAGTATTTCAAAATGCTGAAAACGATTTCACTAGGTTACAACAAACTTGAAGGAACAATCCCAAAAGAGATATCAGAGCTGTCGCAATTATGGTATATGGGACTTAACAACAATAAAATTAGCGGATCAATTCCTATGGAGATTTCGCAATGCAAAGCACTAACTATCATAAATCTCAAACAGAACAATATTGGTGGTGAAATTCCGGTCGAAATTGGTGTTCTGCATAAACTTCGCTCCCTGATTCTTTCTAATAATTCCATAACCGGTGTAATCCCTTCCAGCATTGGTAACTTATCAGAACTAAAAGTATTGGATCTATCCAATAATCAATTAATTGGACCGATCCCCGCAGAACTTGGAAATCTGGAGAAAATTTACAGATTGGACATCTCGGGAAACATATTCGGTCAACCATCAGGAACAAAATCAGCACACATAAAACTGGCAGAAAACAACCGACAGATTCCGGATGCGCTAGAAAGTATATTAGGTTTGGATACTCTCCACCTCCAAAACAATCAACTTCAATTCAACGATATTGAGGCCATTTTAAACTGGGATAATTTTTCAGGAATAAATGAATTTACATATGCTCCACAAAATGATATCGGGGAGCTAAAAACGCTTTCTGTTAAAGAAGGAAGCTCTGCCAAATTATTTATCGACAATTATTACCCCGGTCCGTCGGATCAATACCAGTGGTTTAAAAACGGACAAATGTTACCGCAGGCAACAGCTCCGTTTCTGGAGATTGAAAGTGTCAGTTATACAGACGCAGGCATATATTACTGCAAAGTATCAAACTCCAAAGCAACCGACCTGGTTTTATCCAGCAAAGAAATAACGCTGACAATAACCGCAAAAGAACCAACTGCTGTTCTCGCCAAAGAAGACCTTGAACGACTTACTGAAATATTTAATACCTATAATGGAGAAGAATGGGGCAACAACTGGCTCGACACGGTAAACTTCACCATTAATGAATGGCTCGGGCTACAAATAGAAAACGGGCACGTTAGCAAAATCGACCTCTCCAACCTCAACCTCGAAGGTGAAGTCCTGGATGTATTTCTGGCTTTTGATTCGCTCAAATGGCTCAACCTGTCGAACAATAATCTTTACGGCCCGTTTCCTTCATTTTCGGGGAATAACACTAGTAATACAAAGTCGGTAGAAGATAATAATCACCGGTTAAGCTTTCTGAATATTTCCAATAACAGATTTCTTTTCTCGGATTTGGAGCCGGTTGCCAGCGAATTAATGAGTATTGATACTTTTATATATTCTCCCCAACAAATCTTCGGTTTTCCGATTGACACAACCATTAATACTCACGACAGTATCTCGATACATTTTGAAGCATATACAACAGGAGAAAATGATGTCCGGCATTGGTACAAGAGCAATACACTGGTAACTGATTCTGGGTTCGAATACCGTATTGACAATGCCAGCCTTTCCGACAGCGGCACCTATCAAATGCAAGTAACCAACAATATTTTCCCGGATCTGAGATTGGAATCGGTGTTATACAGCCTTTCGGTCTCACTGGCCGTTGGAGTCGATGATATTGAAATGCGCGACATAAAGGTTTATCCCAACCCGGCAAGCGATAAGATTTTTATTGAAACCAGGGGGAAAACCATTGACCTTTCGATCACTAATGCAAGCGGAACAAAGGTATTTCAGAAAAATACGATGCAATCAGACTGGATAAACGTAGATATTTATCCCAAAGGATTATACTTGTTCCGAATTAAATTCAAGGACCAGATTCTTTATAAAAAAATCTTGCTTCAGTAACAGTTTCTTTTCTGTTATCAGGAACCCTGGAGAATATAGAAAAGGCCATCCAAAATAATTCGGACGGCCTTTTTTTCACACAATAAAACGTGAATTATCTATTCACTAAAACCTCATTTTCGTATTTCTGAATTTCAGCAATGTAGTCGGCGCCAACCGGAACATTCTCCTGCAAGCAGTAGTAATCCCAAACAGCGCTGAAAGGCATTGTTTTTAGCTCTTCGAGCATTGCCAAACGTTCGAAATTCTTGCCTGCTTCTTCCAGTTTCACCAGGTCATTGGTCGGTTCCAGCGCAGCAATCAGGAAAGCCTTTTGTGCAGCACGGGTTCCGGTTACATAAGCCCCAATCCGGTTAATCGAAGCATCAAAGAAATCGAGCCCGATGTTTACTCGGTTCAGAAAATTGTTTCGCATAATTTCGGAGGCAATCAATTGCACATCTTCGTTTAATGTTACCACATGGTCAGAATCCCAGCGAATCGGACGCGTAACATGCAGCAATACTTCATCCACAAACTGAAGCACCGACGAAATCTTGTCGCCCACCTGCTCTGTGGGGTGAAAATGCCCGTTATCCAGGCATATCAGAATATTGTTGGCGATGGCATACCCCAGGTAGAAATCGTGCGATCCCACGGTCATCGATTCCACACCAATTCCAAAAAGCTTGCTTTCCACGGCATCTTTCATGTGCTCTTTCGGATATTTTACGGCCATGGCTTCATCCAGCGATTTTTTCAAATTGGCACGGTAGCCGTTTCTGTCTACCGGCGTGTCTTTTGATCCGTCCGGAATCCAGGTATTGTGCACGCAAGGTGTTCCCAGTTGTTTACCAACCTCGGCAGAAATGGCACGGCAACGCTTTACGTGTTCCACCCAGAACTTGCGGTTCTCTTCGTTTTTACTCGAAAGTGTAAATCCGTCGGCAGCACGTTCGTGTGAGAAGCAGGTGGCATTAAAATCCATCCCAATTCCCTGCTTTTTACACCAGTCGATCCAACTTTGAAAGTGTTTTACTTCGATCGCATCGCGGTCCACCACTCCACCCTGAAAATCGCCGTAAATGGCATGCAGGTTCAGTCGCTGTTTTCCGGGAAGCAGCGCCAGCACCTTTTCCAGGTCAGCACGGATTTCTTCTATCGTAGTTGCTTTCCCGGGATAATTTCCGGTGGCCTGAATTCCTCCCGACAGTTCGCCGTGTTTCACCTCGCACCCGCCAACATCATCGGTTTGCCAGCAGTGAAGCGAAATATTAACACCTTTCATTTTTTCAATCGCAGCATCGGCATCCACGCCCAGCGCAGCATATCTTTCCTTTGCCAGTTCATAAGCTTTCTTGATGTTCTCAGTATTGCTCATTTTATTATTTTTTTGATTTATTCCATGTAAAATACTTCGGGTAACTCCACCGAAACAGGTGAGTTATCGTCGTTTGTCTGCATAATGTCGCTCATGTATTTCCACCAACGCTGAACGATTTCGCTTTGCCCCAGATTTTGAGAGCCATCGTCTCCTGATACTTTTTGAAACGCAAACAAAGTATTGGTTTCTTCGTCCAGAAAAATGGAGTATTCACTTACTCCCGCTTCTTTCAGCAGCGTTTTCAATTCGGGCCAAATCTCGTTGTGTCTTTTTTGATACTCCTCTTTCTGGCCTTCGCTCAGGTACATTTTAAACGCCAGCCGCTTCATTATCCCAGTGCATTTAATTCAGGATACAGCCATTTAGCCACTCCAATTACAATCACCGACAAAAGAATGGTTCCGATCCCCAGCAGAATAGTCCGGTACGTATTTTTGGAAACGCCTTTCCATTCTTTGCGATAAAATCCCCATAAATTGGCTGTAAGAATAATGGTTGCCATGTGAAGTGTCCACGAACTGGCCCCATTACCAATTTTTGTTTCCCCCATTCCATAAAAGAAGAACTGCAAAAACCAGGTAGTTCCGGCCAGCGCACAAAACAGGTAATTACTGATCAGGGGCGCTTTTTTATCGACAAAATCACCGCCGGTTTTATTTTTAAGAATCAATGCGATCGACCAAATCAGGTTGGTGGTTAAGCCGCCCCAAAGTATCACAAAAAAGATGATATTATTTTCAAACAGATAGGTCATCGGTCCACCTGCTTCTCCTGCTGCCAGAAAAGGATAATTTGCTTGAACGGCCAAATCTCTGGCGGCAACACCCATTTCCTTCCCGGCATCTATTCCGAAGCTGAAAAAGGCACTTAAAACCCCGGATATAATGGCGATGATTAAACCGGTTGCCAGCTTAAATTCGGTATTTATTCCCACCTTTTCACCGGCCAGGTCTTTATCTTTCATAATTCCGGCACGACCGCTAAGAATGATTCCCGCCAACAAGATCAAAATACCCAGCAATACAATCCGACCACCCGGACTGCTAAACAAATCAGTAAACGAAAGCCCGTTGGGCAACAATTCGGCTACACCCGGGATGTTCCGTAAAATCGGTAAGCCAAGCGAACCAACTACGGAAGTAATACCCAGCAATACTGAGTTCCCCAGCGACATTCCCAAATAGCGAATCGCAAGCCCATAAGTTAATCCTCCGATTCCCCATAAAAGTCCCATGATGTAGGTATTACGGATCACACTGCCTTCAGCGGCCTGTAAAATTCCGGTCCAATCCGGAATAGTAAGTGAAACGGCAATGAACGGCATGATCAGCCATGAGAAAAGGCCACCGGTGATCCAGTAGATCTCCCAACGCCACTTCTTCACCCAATCGTACGGCATATACCAACTGCCCGAGGACATACCCCCCAGCGAATGAAAAATGATACCTAAAAGAGCATGCATAATGATTTGATTAATTTGATGTTATTTTTTATTGATTCGTCAGCAATTTAGATTTAACAAAAATATATGCGGCACCCCTTTCAATCAATACAGAAAATGAGCTTATATTTATATTTTTTGGCACTAAATAGATGAAACGGCAATTCAAATATCTAACGACCAGCGACGAGGATCTTTCGTGGGGAATTCATTTAAGTGTGGCAGGTTCTGCCAGCATCCCGCCCAACACCTTGTATCCTCCGGCAGAGCACCCGTCAGAATACTCTTTTTTCTGGGAAGAAGGGCGTGTACTGCATGAGTATCAGCTCAATTATATTTCGGAAGGTGCCGGCATATTCGAAAACCGCCACGGACGGTTCCCGGTAAAGGAAGGCTCATTGCTTGTGATTCTTCCGAACGAATGGCACCGCTACCAACCACTAACCAAAACCGGGTGGACCGAAAATTACGTGGGCTTCAAAGGACAGATCGCCGATCACTTTTTGTCAAACCCTGTTTTTAACAGCCGGCAACCGGTTTTACAGCTGGGCATAAAAGAGGAAATAATTGACACACATCTGAAAATAATGGACTTTGTGCGGAAAGAGCAACCCGGGTATCAGCAGATTGCCTCCGGCATGATCGTAAAACTACTGGGGTACATTATTTCCTTTGAAAAACAAAAGGGATTCTCCGGAAAAAGAATTGCCAAGGTTATTGAAGAAGTTCGTTTTGTAATGCGGCAAAACATCGACAAGGAAATCAACCTGGAAGAACTGGCGGAGCAACACAATGTGGGATACTCTTATTTCCGCAAAATGTTTAAAAAATACACCGGCGTTTCGCCCGGTCAGTATCATTTACAACTGCGGGTAATGCGGGCAAAAGAACTTCTGGTAGCAAGCAATAAAAGCATCAAGGAGATCAGTCTTGAGCTGGGATTTCAAACGATCCACTATTTCAGTCTTATCTTTAAGAAAAAGGTAGGAATGAATCCTTCGGAGTTTCGGAAAAGAATTGGTGGGAACTAAAAAGCATTGAACTTAAAATTTCAACACCACAAAAATAACAGGAGAATCATTTACCTGTATTGGAGTTAAAACTCGGTCTGGTAATTTTCCTATCAATTATAAATCATTATCAACAAAAGAAACAAAGCTGTAAAGATTGACCAACATAAAACTACTATTCAAATATTAATCTAAAACCAAACTATCATAACTATCCTAAAATTTAATCGATCACTCATTATTACAGCTTTGTTACACAAATACCAACATACCTTAACTAAGGTTATTCTAAAAAACTAGAATTCTAAACAAAAAAGTATCACTAATTATTCACCTATAATCTGTACCTCACAAACTCTTTTTCGTTCACGAATTTGATCCCAGTCAATAAAATATATAAATCCAAAATCTCCTAACGAGAGCTCTCCATCAACCAAAACAATGGTTTCTGATCGTCCGAAAAAAACGGAACGTAAATGAGCATCGGTGTTAAGACTTCCTTTGGGTTCTTCATCCGGGAAAGTAAGGGCAAACTCAATATGTTTCGGCCCGGGATGCATGTATTGCCCTTCATAGCGGCAGGTTGGGATCAATCTTTCCATAATGTTATTCAGATCCTGCTGTAAAAATTCGCGCCCAAAAAAATTAAGATCATGTGAACACTCTTGTGTCATAACCGAACAAGTTGTATGGTGGGAATAAACTACACATATCCCGTTTTTTACTCCCGATTCCTCTACAATTTTTTTAACGGCATCTGTTACATTATGAAAATCAGGTCTGTGATCTTTAGATTGAAGTTCAATTGTACCTCTGTAAACTGTCATTTTAAAGCCTCCTATAAGTATTTATTTGTTGTTTGTATTTCGTCCCAAGCAGTTCGAACAGCTTTTATCATCTCTTCCAACATTTCCTCGGGGTTGTTTGCTTTCATTATTCCACTAGTGGTGCCGGTTGCTTCAGCCCCTGCCTTTATTACATTGTAAACATCTCTTCCGTTAGAAATACCAGCGCCCTGCAGTACTTGTATTTCCGGATTTATTTGCTTTATCGCAGAAATCGTTTCCCTAATATACTCGTTGTCACTCGGTTGCCCGGTACCAATAAGTTCTGTTGGTTCTGCAACAATTATATTGGGAGAGAAATATGCAATTGCTTTAGCTTCTTCAATGGTATCCGCACATACGATCGAGATCAATCCAACTTCATCAGCACGCTTGATTGCTTTATACAAATCACTAATAGACATGGGTCTCTCTGCATGGTTTAGCATAACACCATGACCACCGGCTGCCTTTATTGCCTCGGGCAATACAGAACCAAGTCCGCGGCCAGTGCCAATCGGATCCATGTGTTGTGCAAATACAAGAACATTTTCCGTATTCTCAACCAGTAGCTTTATATCAGTATATTGCGGGGTTAGAATAATCCGGACATCGTATTTTCGTGCTGCTTCATCTGCCGCTTTTGCCAATTTCAGCATTCTTTCACCATACATAAATGCCTTGGGACCAATCTCAAAAAAAGGTGGTTTTATCACAATTCCTTTATACATAATTTAATCTGCTTTTCTGGGTCAAATAAACAATCATTAAACCTTACTGTGTGTTAAGCATTTTTCCAACTGCCCCTCCGGGATGGATCAAGGCAAATTGCTCAAGCTGGTAATCGGTTTCTTCCATAACAGCCCCCAGCATAGCATCGAACATTGCAACAGTTGCAATAAAACTGGAGGTTGCCATAATGTTATACTTATCACTTTCTCTTTTTATTTTTAGTTGAATGACGACCTGAGACTTTTCGGCCAAAGGAGAATGAAGGTTTTCGGTAACTCCGATCAGCACAGCTCCTTTTTTATTGCACACATCAATAACCGGAAGTAACTCAGCAGTTTTTCCTCCACGTGACACAATCACGACTGCGTCATTCTTTTTAATACATCCAAGTCCGCCGTGCAGCGCTTCAGCTGGACTAAGAAACTGCGCATTTCGTTCAATGCAACATAATGAATGGGCAAACTTTTTTGCAGCAATACCTGACGAACCACTGGCACAGGTTATTATCTTCGGACATGTACTCAAAATATCAACTGCCTTACCAAAACTAACTTCATCTAAGTATTCAAGAATACCGGAGATAGCTTTACTCTCAATTTCAAGAGATTCTCTTGCCAGAATCAGCGATTTCCTTTTCATCAGACAACAACTAAAAGTTTATCATTCATGAATCAATGAAACATTATTCTTCTGATACTTAGATATATACTTAAGGTCTAAATCATTATCAGTAATTACACAGTTTAAAATTGAATAAGGGGCAAATGTTACAAATGAATTCTTTTCTATTTTTGTTGAATCACAAAGTAAAAACACCTCATCTGCATTCTCAGCCATTTTTAATGTAATTGAAGCCTCTTTTTCATCATAAGAAGTTAGTCCTTTTGCCAGAGAGATACCATCAGCCCCTATAAAAGCCTTGTTGGCATGATATTGCCCGATGGTTCGTTCGGCCGAATGACCATAAACAGCTTTACGTTCATTAACTACTTCTCCGCCAATTATAATTAACTTAATATTGCTGAAATTAATAAGCTCAGAGATTATTGGTAATGAGTTGGTTATTACTGTCAACGACTCTTTTTTAGATATAAATTTTGAAAGAAAGGACAAAGTAGAACCACAATCAATAAAAATGATATCATTATCCTCGATGAACCTGGAAGCAATCTTACAGATATACTCCTTGTTCTCTTTGTTTTGATTCATTTTACTATTAAAAGTAAATAAATTTTCTGCTGCGGTATTTCGAATAGCACCACCATGTGTCCTGATCAACAACCCTTTTTCCTCCAATTCTGCCAAATCACGACGAATTGTGATTTCCGAAGCATTACAGTCATTAACAATCTCCTGCACAGTAACAGACTCATTGTCTTTTAAAAAATTTAAAATGATTTTTTTACGCGCTTCCGGAGTAGTAGTTTTTATTTTCTTACTGTTCATTTTATTATACTTAACTCTACATTATCAATTTTACACATGATTAAAACAATCACTTACGAACAAATTTAATCATTAATTTTTAATTTTCAGTAATATTCCTTTTACAATAAACTTCCTACACTAAAAAAAACAACAATTTAACATTGTTAATATGAATTACTTATTATCTCCTTCTCAACAGACTCAATGTGACCATTTTCAACAACTAACAAACACCCCTTTAAAAATGGTCAGTTCTTACGACTTGGGAAGACCACTTAACAACCTTTCATACAGAATATTACCATCTAACACCACATAAAAAACACTAAAAAACGAACAAACAGACCTAATCGTTTTCGTTATACCTAACCCAGGCAGACACAACTTTACTCCAGTCAACACTTTTATTCAATCCAGAGGCTCCAACTAAAGCAGCTCCCAAGCATGCGGTTTCACTACATTCAGGCGTATAAAAACCGGCATTAAGCCTATCTCTTTTGATGGCAATCCAAAGGCGACTTTGTGCCCCACCACCAGTGGAAATCACCCTCCCTGAAAAGTTCTCGTCCAAAATCCGGATTAACTTATTCAAACTTTCCGATGTAGATTCAAGGATGGCCCTCACAAAATGAGCATGTCCATGAAATGACCGGACACTCTCAAAGCCAGTTAACCCTGGGTATTTATTTGCACATGCCTTGGCAATCAATCCCTCGCTCCCACTCTTAATACTCTTTGCCATATCTAACAGCTCAGGAATTGTGAACTCAGAGGCAAAGTTTTTTTGGTACCACTCCAAGGCAAGTGCACCGTTATCATCAAAAGCCATCCGGAAATAATGACCGGCTTTTACCCCCGGAGCAGAGCAGCAGTCAACATCAGCAGAGTATTTATCGGAATAGCCAACACAGGCCAACACCGTTCCTGTGGACTCACAAATATTATTGTTTTGAATTATTCCACTGCCGATTGCGGCACAATGATGATCCAAACCACCGAGATAAAAAGGAATACCCTTTACAAGCCCGGTGAGTTCTGCCCCTGCTCCCGTTAATGCACCAACAAAACTTCCTGTTCTTTGAAGTACCGGCAATAAATCCTCGTTCAAAGAGAGCATATCCAATGACTTACTCCACCAGCGGCATTCGGTAACATCAAGCAAACCTGTCATTGAAGCGGTACTCAAATCCGACACCTTTTTTCCGGTTATGCTGAAAGTCAGAAAATCAGATATAGTAAGTACACTTTCCACCTGTTTCCACAATTCCGGATGCTCCTGCTGAAACCACCTTATTTTGGCAATTGCAAACTCAGAACTAAGCTCTATGCCCAGCCCTGTTTTTTCTCTAAAATCTTCTCCTTTAAGAAATTCTAAACCTGATGGAAAAATACTTTGCGCTCTTCTATCAGGCCACAAAATCAACGGAGTTAAGGGCTTCCCCTCTTCATCCAACAAAATAAAGCTATTAGCCTGCGATGAATAAGACAGAGCACTTATTGCCTTCGGAATAATTCTCGCTTCTTTTACTGCATCTCCAATGCAAATTCGTAAAGTCTCCCAAAAAACAGCAACAGGTAACTCGCAAATGGAGCCATCTCCTGTTTCTTTTCTGACAAACCGGCGCCCCAATCCTTTAAGCCGGCCAGCCTCATCAAAAATGCCAGCCTTAAAGTAGCTGGTACCCATATCTATTCCGAGGAAAAAACTCATTTACGCTTTTGTGTTAATTAATCTTACTGTTTCATCCACCAAAATCTTTCCCGAAGCATAGTGGAAAATTGAATTCGATGCTTCATAAAACCCGTTGTTTTCTGCTTCCTCTGTGGCAATATACCCTTGTAATTCCCCATTAGCCAGTGTAATCAGGAACGTATTTTTCACTATCTTTTTTAATGTCTTGGCATATTCGATAAATATCTCTCCGGGCCATGCCACGAAGCACCAGTCGCCGATTTTAAATATTTGAATTTCGGCCGGCAAACATGATGTATAAACCTGCTCAAGTGCTCCTTTTTCTGCCAATTTTGAGAGATAGAATAATTCTTCAGCTCCAAACCAGTCGACCTCAGCCGTCCTTATTTCCTGGGTGTTGCCTGATGTTTTTCTCAAGCGTTCAAATCGCTCAAGAAATTCATCCCTATGTTTTTCTGCTTTTTTAACATCAGGAAATTGCCTTTTGGGCAGATCAACAAAAGTTTGGGAACAAGCCACCGAAACATCAGACAAATAATCAAGTCCGGTGTTTATTTTTCGTCCGATAGCATCTGCAACTATTTTTCCAATACGATGAGCCTCGGCAAAAGTATTTTCTCGGGTCACGTGTCGCGGGCTTTGATTTCCTGCAGCACCTGTAAAATATACAATCGGGCACTCGCAACCGAAATATTCTTTTTGCAAAACATCCCTGACATAAGCCGGAAAGTCACTACTAACCAAAGTTGAGTCTTCGTGCAATATGGTCGGGTGCATATGACAAACCAACATGCAACCAATCATTTTGTCATTCAAATTTTTCAGTACAACAACCGGGACATCCATATCTGCCGGACCTGCGGGATCATGGCGATTGGTTCCTACCCCGGTTCCATCAGCTACCAGAAACCCTGCCTTTGCCGGACAAGCATTCTGATAAGCAAGACAAGCCGCTTCGATTGATTTATCTTCCATGTAGCGAACGTATTCGTCGTCGACTTTAGGCACTACCGGATCATTCGAACTACTTATATAGTCAAGGGTAACCGGTCCCGAGTGGGTATGCGTGGCAGCAATCATAACAGATGAAGCAGGAATCCCCGTTCGCTCACTAATTTTTGTCCGAACCCGTTCGGCCGATGCTTTACTGATAAAAATAACATCATTGGAGATAAACAGGGAGTGATTCTCCCCATCAAAAAGATACAAGGCCGAGCTCAACAAGCAGTCGTTAACTCCCGTGCTGATTCTTTCAACAAACGGGTACCCAAAAAGGAAACACGGTTTTAGCGGAGTTATATTGGTTGTAGCCGCCCCGGCAAGCAAACCAGTTGCTTCATTTTCAACATTTTTCATCTCAATTCTTCTTTTCAAAAATTCACTAATCCTCCCCCAAAAGCACTAATATCCTTTATTCCAATCTGTTTCAATATTTTGGGCAATGGTTTCAGAAACAAATACATCGGTTCTTAATGTTTGAAGAATTGATTCCGGCACCAACGGTGTTACCGGCCCATGCAGTACAAGCCGCGAAACAGAACGCTGCCATGCCGTGCTGGTTCCGTGAACACTGATCGTATGCATATCAAACCGATGCTTCGAGTTAATAACATCGCGCGGACCAATAGTTGCAGCCTTGGGAGGCACTGCGGCAAGGTTTCCACTTTTCCCAAAACTGCCATGAAGGGAATTCTGAGCAAGAGTAAACGGACTCAAGCTACAAACCCTGGCCCCCATTTGCTTCCATTCTTCCAGCGGAGCCTGGAATTCCGGGGCATCCGGTTCGATGAATGCCAGGTGACCTGTCCAGCCTGGACCACTGTAACAAACATCTGCCCCACCCGCATCTTCAATCATTTGGCTGTAGTGGTTTATATTTTTATTGGTAAAACCAACAATTTGGTTTTTGGGTGGTCTCAGCTTTTCTTCGATTTCATAATAAAAATATTTCATCATGGCATGTGTAAAGCCAAACTCCCAGTTCTCCGGCGCAATATTCCCGTTTTCGTCGGCATATTCATCCATAGCAAAAGCGTAAACATTTTTGCAATCAATATTACAGGCATTGATTAGGCGAGCCAAATGACGATAAGAAGGTGCAGGGTTCGGCAAAATCATAACTAACTTTTCACTGGTTTCTGCCGAATGCCTGATTCTTTTAAACATATCTGTAACCCATATAAATTCCGCATCGCTATCAGGAACGACACGTATTTTAAACGCTGGATTATCATGTTTTTCAATATCTTCTCTTCTTATTTTTAGTGCCCGTTCAATTTCCTTTTTGTCTCTGAAAGGAACCCATGGTGAAGGGCTGAATTCAAATACATTATTTTCGTTCTTCATCTTTTTACATTTAATAAAGATTCGACCAGTTATACGTTAAAATATTGTCTCCCTGCTATCCATGTTTGTATTACGTTTAGCTGTTTATCAAGAATGACAAAATCGGCATCGTAACCATCCACTAATTTTCCTTTTCTGTGTCCCAATCCAATAGTCTCTGCCGGATAAGTGCTTGCCATTTTTACCGCTTCGGACAAATCAATATCCAGCCAGGCAATCGCATTTCTTACTGCTTGATCCATGGTCAAACCGCTTCCGGCCAACACGTTTTCTTTCACCAATCTTGCCGGCGCTCCTTTATAAGCAAACTCAATTTCGCCACTGTTCCCAAAAGTAAAACGCCCCGGCTCAAGCCCAGCTCCTACATTTGAATCTGTAATCAGGCACACTCTGCCCGGACCTTCCGACTTACAGGCCAACGCCATTTTTACGGCTACCGGGTCCACATGAACCCCGTCCAGGATAAAATCGACACTGACCCTTTTGTCAGCCAGTACAGCCTCAACCGCCCCACAGGGCCGCACCCCGGGTTCGGTTACTGCAGGACATGGAAAAACGTCGTAAAAATGTGTAGCATGACACACGCCCAGCTCAATAGCTTCCTGCGTTTCTTTTACCGTGGCAGCAGTGTGCGTCATAAATGCGGGGGTATTGTCCTGAGTCATTAAAGGCAATAATTTGTCAATGCCTTCCACGTCAGGCGACACACTAAAAATAGCCCGATAAGGTTTGGCTGCCTGAATGAGTGCTTCAACCCTCGAAGTATCGGATTGTGAAATAGATTCAGAAGACAAAGAACCTGTTATTTTTAAGAACGGCCCTTCAAGATGGAAGCCGAGAATTTCAGCTCCCTCCTTTTTTATTGCAGATAGTTCGGATAAAAATGCAGCATCTTCACCCTTCCGGCG
This sequence comes from Maribellus luteus, assembly GCF_003576475.1. Classification (GTDB taxonomy): domain Bacteria; phylum Bacteroidota; class Bacteroidia; order Bacteroidales; family Prolixibacteraceae; genus Draconibacterium; species Draconibacterium luteum. The sequence continues at coordinate 135,453 of NZ_QWGR01000013.1, forward strand.
GGGAGCAACAGTCGGCAAAAAGCCAGTCACCCCGTATTGTGGTAAATTCCGGCATATTTCCTGCAGGTCATCCGGTCCGTTATCCACCAGGGCATATTGGATACCGTGCATGTGCAGATCAATAAACCCGGGAACAATATAAAAATCACTCACATCCAGCACTTCACCTTCACAAGCAACATCTCCGACAGCCTGAATCTTTCCATTTTCAATCCGGATAGCTCCTTCGAGGATACCTCCCGGAGTAATTATCCGGCCTTTTATAGTAAACATCTGATCTTCCAACATCATTTTCAGTTCTTATTATTTAATCACCCTTGCATAAATTATTTCACACAATTAACAAAAAAATTATCACCCAAGGAATCAGCAACACAAGCCCCCAAAGCGTAGCTTTTTTCATTCGCATGTGAGAAAATAATGAGTTAAAGAATAAACTGCTAATTACCGAGACCAACAGAGAAACAATTGCGATCCACAAAAACGATAACGGCGGATTACCCGTGACTACATCCCAGAAACCTATCAAAAAAGCCACTATAAAACCATATACTGAGCCCATTACAACACCAAAAGGCTTTGCGTTTTTAATAAAAAGTGCATTCAAAAAAAGATTAAACAAGGGTGCTATAAATAGCCCATTCGTTTTTGCAGTTACTTCAACTATATTACCCGGTACAATCTGAATAATCAGACTCAAGAGAATAACTACAACACCAATAAGAACACTAACGATTCTTATATTTCGAAGACTATCGTTCTTCGCATAATTCTTAAAAACCAAAGGCAATATATCTGCGGTTAATATTGACCCCATCGAATTTACTCCGGACGACAAACTTGACATTGAAGCAGAGAACAAGGCGGCTATCACCAATCCAGACATTCCTACAGGGAACTGCGTTGCAATAAAATGCGGAAATAAAAAATCCTTGCTTACCTCAGATCCTGTTTCAGAAGGCAACAAATCAGGATAAACATTATAAAATCGCATCACCGAGAATCCGACAAACATCAACAAAATGGTAATTACAACCAACCCAGATTGAGTATACAGAAATGTTCTTCTTGCTGACTTTAGATCTTTAGTGGACAGAAAACGCTGAATAGCCATCTGATCAGAGCCTGTTGTACAAAGCCACCATGCAATATTATTGAAAAATGCAAAAATGATCGTCAACCTAACATAAGGATCAAAACTGATAAAATCAACGCGCTCCCAGTTCCCTGCCCATGAATCAGGAATCAATGTAAACACTCCTCCCAATTGAACAGCAACAATCCCAATAGCCAATATGGCACCAAGCAACAATATAAAAAACTGAATTACATCTGTAACCAAAACAGCTTTCAGTCCACCCATTGTAGTATAAAAAATAGTAATGGCCCCCAAGGCAATTGTTATCACAAGAATATAACTTTCATCCCATCCAAGCATAACGGTCATGGCTTTTGAAGCCAGAAATATTAACAATGCCATCCATAAAAAACGGGTAACGATAAAGAGCACAGAACCAAGTTGCCTGACGTTTTTCCCCAATGGTCTCTCAAGTATCTCATAAGCGCTTATTATTTTCAGGTTCATAAAAAACGGGATAATAAAATAGCTGGCTATAAAATATATTATGGGAGCTCCAACAACAGCAGCCAAGGCAAAAACAGGCCCATACTGGATTACTTCTCCGGCTATTGCCAAATACGAAATAGCACTAAAGAAAGATACGTACAATGAAATCCCTGACAGAATTGGGTGCACTGAACGCCCTCCAAGATAATAATCCTCCTTGCTCTTTTGTCGGGAAGAATAATACCAGCCAATTCCTATTAGCAACATTGCGTATAAGAATAAAATACTCCAGTCAAGAACACTTATATGACTATGTAATACTTTCTGAACTATTATAATATCTGCGATACATTGTAATTTAATACTGGCGAGTAAATCGCAGCAAACACTCAAGTTAATTAACATAATTTCAAGGTATACAAAAGGTAATTAGATCTCTTTTATTTCTTTCATAACGTCATAAATTTCCAACTTAAGCGTTTCCGAAATTGGAACATCGTAATCTGCCTGATAATTACCGGGGCAGCCTATCAGTTCCATAGCATAAGAATAGGCCGAGAATATATTACCCTTCACCAAGGTATTTCGTAACAAAAGAATATTATCCAGATACCGGGAACATTCATCTAGACTTCCCTCATCAGCACTTTTATACAATTTACCCGTATTTACAGGGGTACAAGTAAACATACCATCGAGATTTTTGCCAATACCCGCGTGAATGGCCATATCAAATAAATCAAGACCACTGTAAAACACCGAAAAATCATCATGCCGGTAATTCTTCCGTTGCATTTCCTGAATTAAAGCCAGATTAGCCGTTTTTATCCCTTTTATATTTGGAATATCGGCAAGAGCCTCCATCACACCGAACGACACCGGCGATTGCGTTACAGGAGGTAAGTCATACATATAAACAGGATATTTTGACTTTACTGACAGCAATCGAAAAAAGCTAACAATCTCACCTGCATTCAATTTATGATAGTAAGGGACGGTTGCTACTACACCATCAATATCAATATTCCCCAGTGCTTCAATCCGATCCAGCACCCTCGAAACGGAACAATCCATCACTCCTACCATCAAAGGCAATCTTTGTTTAACAACTTTAACACATTGCACGGCCACGTTGGAATACTCACTGTTCCTGATGCTTGCCATTTTACCCATTGACCCCATACAAAGAACTCCTTTGGCCCCGGATTCAATCATCAGTTCAATCTGCTTTCCAAAACTATTTACCATCAGATTCCCCTCGGCATTTGTAGGAGTCCCCAGCGCCGGGTAAAATCCGTCTTTCATTTTTTTGTTTATCATTTTTTAGGTTGTTTAATTCGTATACTACAACTTGCATTATCGCAATCAATTTCATGTTCGTATGTGAGCCCCTGTTTCTCAACAATGGGTTTGTATAAAGCCGGACAATGATCACAGTAAGCATGATGAGGATTCATATGTTTCATTTGCAAAAGCATTCCTTTAGAAGGACATTTATGCATTTCAATACTAAACTCGCCCTGCCCTTCATCTAAAATCATTGTAAAATCCGCAGCTTCTTCATTTAATGAATGCGACCAATAAGTATAGCAACCCGCTAATCCCTCTTCCTCTATTAACTTCTGAAGTGAATTTTTCAAATATGAGTCGGACAACTCGCTCCAAAATTTTTCCAGTTCTTCGCGGCCTCCCATCGACTCGATGAACTTAAAACCTTCGCTATATGCCGGTATAAATTCTGTACATGAAATCATTTCTTTCTCTTTTTGTTTGATTAGTTCTTTTCTTTCCGCCTAAATACTTGCTTGCAGGCACCTGTTTCTTCATCGAAATATTCCAGTTCGTACTCAAAAGCCGTACTCTCACATAACCTTTGATAGACTGTATTGTAGGTTTCGAGATAATACGGACAAGGTGTTTCACCTTTCTCCTTAATTTGAGTTATACCAGGACAAGCATCCTGTACGATTTCCAGAAAATCAGCTTCACAGTTAATTTTTACAGGCCACTCTTCCTTTTTATAAATGTCAGCAAAGTATTTACACAGCGTACTTAAATCCCCTGACATCAATTCATCACTAAGGGGCTTGTGATAAGCATCTGTATACTGAATCAAATAATTAACCATCTCCTTTTTGCCAAAGGTTTCATAGATATACTTCAACAATATATTCATTGACACATGAAAGTCTTTATGCAAATATTTATTATCCGAGGCCTTACGCGTCATCACCTTTCTTCCCGGCACTGTTTTGTCCATAATTCTTATTGTATTTTAATCTTGACTTCATCCAAAACTGGATAACAATCTCCATTCTCTGATCTAAAAATTGCCTTATACTGAATGACTCTGTCTTCCTTTCCCAACTCAAATCGTCCCGAATCATTAACTTTTATCCACTTACTATCGTCCAGCTCTTTCCTGTCTTTTGCAGAGCGAACTTCAAACTCCAATTCTGAGCCATTTTTCACCAGCCCGTTAAAATCAAGACTACCACTTTTCCTGCTTCTGTTCCATTGAAAAACGGAAGATTCATACGTCTGCGACCATTCCCGGTTGTATACATTCCCCATATCGGTGTTTTGCGACCAGTGAGGGCCACTGGTTGGCAACTCGGTAATACGGGGATTTTTAAACCTGTTTCCATCATTGTAAAAAACTTTCGATTTGGCATTATGACTGCCGAGCGCCGTGTGGTTGGCCACCGCGATATCGATTTTCCCATCGTTGTCATAATCGGCAGCCATCCCTTGTGCTGCAGAATTATTAAACAGCTCCGAACGGTTATTTTCGCCGTAGCCGGCGCTGCTCCCCCAGTACAGATAACAAGGGAGATTATCGCGAACAAGCTCCCCGTGGTAATGCGGGAGGAAAATATCGAGATATTTATCGTCATCGAAATCGGCAATAACAGGCCCCAGTCCGGCAAAACCCGGCAACCACTGAGCATTTGCATGATTGAATCCAGCATTGCTCCCCCAGAAAATATAGGTTCCCATGTCGAAATGATTGTTGTTTGCAACATCGCTGTATGAGCAGGCAAGCATATCCAGCCATCCGTCGCTATTCAGGTCTGCCGTGTTCAAATCGATCGGGCTCGGCACATCTATTTCCTTACGGTTTTCAAAATCAAATCCCGATTTGCTCCCGTAGAAGATACGCACCATGGACTCGCCATAAACATTCACGGCGATATCGAGCCATTCATCGTTATCATAGTCTGCCAACTGAATACCCGTTGATCTGCCAGGACATGGAATCTCAACCCGTTTTTCCCGGGTGTATCCATCCTTTCCTCCATAATAAATAACTACCGTGGTTTTGAGCCCACTCATATTAAAAGCGCCAACCACCAAATCGAGATAACCATCTTTATTGAGATCGGCTGTATTACTGGACGCAACAAAATCTTCTGACAATATGGAGCGCCCTTCTTTGCTAAAATCCATTCCCTTTGAACTTCCCCAGAAAATATTGGCACCTCCCCATGGGTCGTCCTTGTGCCCATGATGTTTCGCGCCCAGTATAATCATATCAGTAAAACCATCAGCATTAAAATCAGCAACCGTCGATTCGTAAGAACTACTCATAAAAATTTCGGTTCGTTTTTGCACACTGAAACCATCCGTACTTCCCCAATAGATAGATGCAGGAACGGCTTCGCGCACTGTGCCTTCTTTACTATTGCTGAAAACAAGCAAATCTTTGTTGTTGTCCGGATCAGGAAAAGCATAGGCATTCATCGCGCCACTCGTTCTTATGCCGTTCGCTCCTTTTTCAAATTGTCGTCCACCTTTTCCGTAGTAGATCACCGATTGGGCGGTAAAGGTTAAACGATCCCTGTTTATTGCAACTGCAATGTCGCGCTTCCCGTCACCGTCGAAATCGCCGACTGCCGTGGCGCTAATGTATTCCGCGGACAGGGTTGTCATATCATCAACAGAAAAGCCTTTTTCTTGCCCCCACAATATATGAGCAGCCTTCCCCGATGATTCACCAGCGCCACCATATTCACCGGCAGGGCCAATCCGTTGCTCGAAGTAACTTAAAACAATATCATTTTGCCCATCAGCATCGACATCCGCAATCACGATATTCGATGCTTTAACTGCGTTTACTTCCTGAATTTGTCCCCATGAGCGGTCGCCCGATGAAGAAATTATATAGATTGAATCACGACTCGTTCCCACAACCAAATCGGTTTTATTGTCTTTATTGACATCGCCGGAAACAATGGTTAACCCATCTTTCCCAACAGGACAAATCAAGCTGGAAGTTTCGATGCTATCCTTATCTGTTTTGAGAGATGAACCCCATAGAATCGTAATCGTAGAATCTGCTCCTAATACTGCGACATCATCTCTTCCATTTCCATCATAATCGCCGGAGGTTATACTTTTGGCTGAAGCAATTCCCAGATCGCGAAACCGTTTATTGACGAAACCTCGTTCACTGCCCCAATAAATCCTGACGATTCTACCTGAAGGCTGACCAACAATCCAGGCCGCACTGTTCAATGTCACGATATCGGGCCATTGATCACCGTTTAAATCGGCAATCGCAAGTTCGGTGATCAGATTTCCAGGTAAATGGCCTGTTGTACGGGTAACCGGCCAGCCATCTTTCCCCCCGTATATAATTGAAACGAAATTACGCGTCCCCTGAATACCGTTAAAATTCGGAACAAAAACCAGGTCAACATAACCATCTTTATTCAAGTCGCTCGACCTCACTTGCAGAGTGCCAGGATAAGCAATATCTGATTCGACCACTGTCCGGTCGGGCATAACATCAGCCAGCGTTGACGGCAGATTATCCACCTGGTCATGCGTATTGCAAAAAAGCAAATCTATAAATCCATCATCATTGTAGTCAAACCGATGAATCGTTCTTACTTTGCCATCAGAACTCACATATATATTATTTCCTGAAGCATCTAATTTTCCATCAGCAAAATCCTCAAACGAATCTTCAATCCACTCCTGTGCCATCCCATAAGGACTTAGCATAATCAGCATGAAAGAAAAACATATCACTCTAATTGTCATCGCTTTATATGTTTAAATATTTTACGCATTCAACATTCAATTATATAACCACAACTTATCCATGAGCGTAAGCTCTGTCACTGACAATCCTGTTCCCTGAGAACTGCTTCCGGCACAATTGCTCAATAAAATATGTTGGTCATCCACAAAATGAATAGCAGTATAACAGTACCAACCATCCGGATCGGTATCAATATTTTTAATATAATCCCATGTTTTTCCCTCGTCTTTCGAGATTGCTGTTGTCAGCGGGGTTCTTTGTCCTTTTATTTCCGGATTCGAACCACCGTTATTATTCCACACTAGCAACAAATCCCTTGTCACAGGTATTCTTTCGATAGTAGCAGGAGACAAAGGTGAAGGAATATTGCTTGTTTCAATATGACTCCAGGTTTCTCCTCTATCGGAAGAAAAAGACAATTGCTGAAATCCACCGGTTGCCCGGATGTACATCATTAGCCGCCCGTCTTTTAATTCAATCAGCCCAGGCTCCTGCGTGATGATGTCGGTGGCATTTGGCACTTTTGTGCTGGAATACCATGAGATGCCATTATCGTCAGAATAATAGCTGAATAAATCGCCTTGACTATTCCATTTCCCTTCAGGCGTATTGTGCAAAGCCACAGGCATAATTAATCTCCCATCTTTAAGCTGAATAACACGGTCGTTATTTAGTACGAAATAACCTTTCCTGTCGGCAATACAGGGAACAGGCTCGCTCCAGGTTTTTGCCTCATCCCTGGAGATACGCATCATCGGAATGCAATCTTCAGCTGAATTCTTCCGAAGGTAAAACAGTGCAATTTCTCCGTTTTGTAAGCGCAACAGCGAAACCGACATTACATTCATTTCGCCTTCATTAGGAATAATCATTTTATCCTCACTGGTCCATGTTTTACCTCCATCAACTGAATAACGTCCGGCTAAAAATGCAGGGGCATCGTCACTTGAAGAATCTCCGGTGTACCGGCTATATACATATAGAATTCGTCCGTCTTTTAGAGTTACAAAATCGCCTTCGCTGTTACGGGGGTTGTTTTCAGAAGGCGATAATTTCAGCACCGTCTTTGGTTCCGGGATGTCTGTAACTTTTTTTACTTCATTAGAGCAAGCTAACACAAACAAAAGCGCAGAAATAATAAACAATGTATTTCTCGACAGATCAAATCTCAAGATACTGCTGCTTTTCATAATTGTCCACTTTTACTATTCGTACAAACTCTTTATACCAGCAACTCACTATACTTCCTTTATTGATTTTACCTCAATAACTGAAATCTTTTCTGTTCGGTTTTTATTTGAGTCGGGCTCTCCTCCAATCATCCAAAAAATTGTATCTGCAACTTTTATTAGTGGAGCAGTAGTCGAAGGGCTAAGCAAACGCCCCGTTTTCGTCACAGAAGAATCTTTCAGATTGACAATCCAAATGCCATCATGTATAGTTCCATCTGCTCTTCCCGTTAATAGAATATGATCATCATCTATTTGCTTACTCGCCCAGGCATAGCCCTCTAAAGGCAAATCGGGCAATCTCTCCCATTTGTCCTCATCCGCACAGTAGCGATATAAATCACTAAGAGGAGTCGCCGGAGAACCTTCCCCAAGTCCCCCAATCACATACAAATATTTTCCACAGGTAACCAAAGCAGGCAATATCCTTCCGACGCCTGGAACAGAGTTACATTCTTTCCATCCTCGATCATTATGATTAAGATCCAGGCACCACATGTTGTTTACTGACTGATTTCCTATAGAACCACAGGCGACATAAAACTTATTATCAAAGATCACCCCTGCACCATACATCACACCTTCCGGTAAATCCGGCAAAGACTTCCATGCACCTTCCATATCCAGAGAGCTCAACCAATAAACTTCCTTTTCCCCATAGCTCCCGTCACGCGTCCCGCCTGCCAAATAAAATCCAGTAGCATCATGGTCGTACATCGCATAGGCCAATGCCTTTGGCAAATCAGGTCCTTCGATCCATTTTCTATCCTTATGCACAATCATGCTCTTCAACCAGTGTTTGGTAGTTTTATCATTACTCCAGTTGGTTCCACCCGCAATAAACACCTCACCGTTAAGCACACCTCCAACATGTCCGGCCCGGACATACTCAACCGGAAGAGATACTCCTTCTGCAACAGTAATTTGAAACTGATTTTTTAAATCCTTATGATTTCCGCCCACTAATTCCATGTTATTTAATTTTGCTCTTAACACGACTGAATTTTGAAAATCCCTTTTCTCTTGTCAAACTTCCAGAAATACTATTAAAGTCTCGCCCCTACTACCAGAAAACATCCTATAATATTCAGACAAATTTTTCTTTTAATATTGACTAAATAATTGATGCAATCTCCCCTACAAGAACTCTCAATCCACCTGTTCTGTAATAAATTCTTTCCCCTCCGTTTGCTACAACACTTAGGAAATAAACAATTCTTCTCTGTCTTCAATTTTGATTATAGCAAACAAATATAATCATAAACAAACACAAACAAACAGACAGCATTAAAAATATAATACGTTTCGACCACAAAAACAATCAACAACAGACTAGAGAAACACAAACAACACGCTCAATAACAGGCCAATAACCAGCGAACATTTTCGAATCAAAAAAAGATACAGACAATCACAAGATTACCACATTTAAAGCCCCAAGAATCACTTTCCCAAAATCATCACCCTTTCAAGGACGGCGATTTTAGTAGCAGAACAAACAAGTCTTACCAGCCAAGACGAACTATCATAGCAGATATTACGAGCTTACAACTGAGACAGGAATAACATTTCAAAAAGTGAAGTCAAACATGTCCCGTCAACCTCAATGGCACTATAACTATTCTTCATAAAATGGGAATAGATCGCTGCTAATTGTTTCCCACTTTATTACTGCAAGTTTCATGACATAAACAGAAGAAAAAAAGGTTCCCCACCGCATTCCTAGTTGATTGTAATTCACCAACTGCTCCCCATAACAGACACAAGATTGGAGAATGCTCATTTGCTATACTTATCCTCAACAATAACTATCAGCGGCTTGCAAGCACTACAGTCCATATCTGTATACCAATGACACTCTCGTTATCGCCAGGAAAATATCTGAGCAACAAGTTTTGCTTTAGCGACTAAAACAATAATTCAAATTACAGCATTTCTTGTATATCTGGACTACTTTTCTGTCGTCAACTCAAAAGTAGGCAACCCGGCTTGGGCCAATAACACAACTGCCTTCAGACCCCACCCAACACCTACATAACCAAATATTTACCACAAGACTATGGTTTAGAATTATATTGATTACCTGAAAAACAATTCGTTTAGTGTAAAATTCTACTTGCTGTTTCCTGTCCAAATGTTTCGCTCAAGCGGTGTTGATACCGGAGACTGAGACGGAATGTAAAAAACGCCGTTTTCC
>NZ_QWGR01000129.1 GCF_003576475.1 Maribellus luteus
ACGCCGATGCCCGTGCCGTCGCGCAACTGGTAGCTGCGGTCGAAGATGTTCAGCACGGTCAGCCGCGTCTTGAACTTGCCCAGCGTCGGCAGGTTGAAGTCGCGGGCGGCGCCCAGGTTCATCTGCCAGTAGGCAGGCAGGTGGTCGGTATTGGCGAAGCCGTTGCGCAGTCCCGTACCAAACAGCACATCGCTCGAATAGGTCGTGCCGGAATACCGATACGACACGCCCGCCGACGCGGTCAGGCGCTGATCGTGATCGAGGTTGACCCAATGGTTGTTGATGTAGGCCAGCTCGTCCGCATCGAAGTGGAACTGGCCGGTCTCGATGCCCTTGCCCTGCGCGCGCGACACGGCCAGGTTCAGATACGCCCCGAAGTTGCCGTTGCGATAGTTCGCGCTGCCTTCCAGCCCGTAGATCCGGCCACGCTCGTAGTTGAACGCGGAGTACAGCAGCGCATTGCCAAACTGCCCTTCATCCTGCAAATGGCGCACGTCGCGGTAATACGCATCCAGTCCCAGCGTCAGATGCGGCGTGAGCTGGTGGGAAATCCCCAGATCAAAGTAGTTCGAGCGCTCCGACTTGACGGCCGTGTTCGCATCCGAAGGCAGCGCGTTGGTCGTGCCGGCAAAGGCT
>NZ_QWGR01000130.1 GCF_003576475.1 Maribellus luteus
GAAAACAGCCCGGTGGCCGCCGTCGCCCGCTCGCTGGAGGGCACCGCCCCGTACAGCGCGACCATCAGCGTCAAACAGCATCGGCCTCTCATTCAGGTCCAGTCGGATCTGACCCCGATGACGGTGCGTCTACCGGCACCGCTGAACAAGGCGGCTGGGCAGCCCTTGCCGGTGCGTTTCGAAATGCAACCGCTGGCGTCCAACAACGCCGTCGACGAAATCGTTCTGCAGGTCGGGAATATCGTCAGCGCGCGCTACGAGCAACGCAACACAGGCAACGGCGTCGAGGTGCTGCGCGGCGGCATCGGTGTGCGGCAGCCGGTGCCGCAGCCGCAGGAAGGCGTGCAAGCGAATCTGGCGCTGGATCAGTTGGACGTCGACGCCTGGCGCCATGCCTTTGCTGCACCCGCCCCTGACAAGAGCGCCAGCCAGATTGCCGCCGAACATGGTGCCAATGCAGCCAACGCCTCCAACAACCACAGCGCGTATCTGCCCAGCCACCTGAACGCCCGCGCGCAGACGCTGCGCATTCTGGGCCGCGACTTCAACGCCGTGCGCATCGACGCCACCCGCGATGGCGCCAACTGGCAATCGACCATCGATTCGCGCGAAATTGCGGGCAGCGCGCGCTGGC
>NZ_QWGR01000131.1 GCF_003576475.1 Maribellus luteus
GTGTGCCGACAGCTATGTTCACGCCGCTGTTCGTCATCTCGCGCACATCGGGCTGGGCCGCGCACATCATCGAGCAACGCATCGACAACAAGATCATCCGCCCGAGCGCCAACTACACCGGCCCCGACGACCTGAAGTTCGTACCGATCGGCAAGCGCCCGTAAGAAATAGGAAAGAAGAAAGGAGCGTCAACACAAACCCACCGACGGTTTGGCCGTTGACGTTCCTGCCCTTGATGGCGCCTTGAATTTTTGTAAGCGGGCGGAAACAAGACGGGAAACTGTTTGAGCGCAGCGAGTTTGCCTCCTTCTCCGCACGGTTACATAAATTCAAGGGGAAGTCGCCATCTCGGGCGCGCCTTTCTTTGCTTACTTTCTTTGGCAAGACAAAGAAAGTAAGTCGGCCCCGGCAGGGGACGAAACCCCAGCAAACCACCAACGCCCTTACGCCGGCGCAGCAGCAGGTGGCTCATTGGAAGAAGCCGATGCCTCTTTCTCCGGCGTAACCCGCGCCATCCACTCCTCCAACGCCGCCGAAGTCCGCAACACCGTCCCCGGCGCCGCCAGCGGCACGTGCGCCTTGTCGAACGCATCCTTGAGCACAACGTTGAACGCCCGCAGCACATCCGCCTG
>NZ_QWGR01000132.1 GCF_003576475.1 Maribellus luteus
GGAGTTGAGCGAATACCTGTATTGCCTGCAGGATCGGCGCGATGCGCGCTTGATTGCCGCCTTCCTGAGCGAAGTCCGGCCCGTGTCGTCATAAGCCGAACCAAAATCCGGAAATGCGCGCATTGGCGTTTTTGGGGTAACTGCCACAAGGGGTACATGTCGGCTGGCTACAGTGGCGACCGTTTTTGCCACTGTCCGCGCCCCCGTGCCCCTATCTCAGCCTGTCACCAGCCCGACCTCGGGTTCCGCCGCGCCGTTCCTCTCCGTGCGACACGTCTCGCGCCGCTTTGGCGCGTTCACGGCACTCGACGGTGTGTCGCTGGATGTTGCGCAGGGCGAGTTCGTCTGCCTGCTGGGCCCCTCGGGCTGCGGCAAGACGACCCTGCTGCGCATCATTGCCGGGCTGGAGGCGCACGACGGCGGCCAGATCGTCGCCGGTGGCCGCGATATTTCCAACCTGCCGCCGCGCGAGCGTGACTACGGCATCGTCTTCCAGTCGTACGCGCTGTTTCCCACCCTGACGGTCGCGCAGAACGTCGGTTACGGGCTGGACACCAGCAACGGCAACCGTGCGCGCATGCAGGCGCGTGTCTCCGAGATGCTGGCCCTGGTCGGCCTGGCCGGCAGCGAGG
>NZ_QWGR01000133.1 GCF_003576475.1 Maribellus luteus
GGGCATCGATTTCCTCGATACATGGCCCGGCATCGCGCCCTATCTGCGCGGCCCCTACCCGACCATGTATGTCAACCAACCGTGGACCGTGCGCCAGTACGCCGGCTTCTCGACGGCCGAGGATTCCAACGCCTTCTATCGCCGCAACCTCGCCGCCGGCCAGAAGGGCCTGTCGGTGGCCTTCGACCTGGCCACCCACCGCGGCTACGACAGCGACCACGACCGGGTGAAGGGCGACGTCGGCATGGCCGGGGTCGCCATCGACTCGATCCTCGACATGCGCACCCTGTTCAGCGGCATCCCGCTCGACCAGATGAGCGTGTCGATGACCATGAACGGGGCGGTGCTGCCGATCCTGGCCCTGTTCATCGTCGCGGCGGAAGAACAGGGCGTGCCCGCCTCCAAGCTTTCAGGAACGATCCAGAACGACATCCTGAAAGAATTCATGGTGCGGAACACCTATATCTATCCGCCCGCGCCCTCGATGCGGATCATCTCGGACATCTTCTCCTTCACCTCGAAGGAGATGCCCAAGTTCAACTCGATCTCGATTTCCGGCTACCACATGCAGGAGGCCGGGGCGACGGCCGACCTGGAACTGGCCTACACCCTCGCCGACGGCGTCGAGTA
>NZ_QWGR01000134.1 GCF_003576475.1 Maribellus luteus
TGAGGGCTTTGAGTTGGCCGACGGTGTGTTGCATCAGCATAATTTTCCTAATGGTAGTAGTCGGGGCCACGCACGTTGTCGTGCATGGGGGAATGCCACTCGGCTTGCGATACCGGCAGAGTGGCCTGCCGGTCCAGATGGTTTTCAAGGATGGAGACCACCGACTTGCGCGTGAGCGAGCCAATGGCGACGGCGCGGGCGCAAGCGGCCTCGAGCCGTTCCTTGCCATACTTCTTGGCCAGACTCAGCAGACCCAGGCAGGCGCGATAGCCCATCTCGGGATGGCTCTTGTGGGTGAGCTGGTATTCGACGATGACGGCGACGCTGGGCCCAATCGAGGCTGCCCAGTTGAGCAGCCGGCCGGGCGTCCATTCGAGGTGCGCGCGGTGGGCCACCGGCATGTGTTCCTTCACCGTGCTGTGGCTGCCCTTGCGGGTATTGCGCGCGTGCAGCGCCACGCGCTTGCCACCGTACAGGATCTCGATGGTGTGGCGGGTTACGCGGGCCTCCACCGCCTTGCGCACCAGAGCATGCGGCACGCTGTAGTAGTGTCCGTCGATCTCGACGTGGTAGTCGACGTTGACGCGGCACTGTTTGAACGTTGCCACTTCGTAGCGCCGCGGCG
>NZ_QWGR01000135.1:0-310 GCF_003576475.1 Maribellus luteus
CCGGTTGCCGGGCCGACGAACCCGAATTGTGCAGAGCGCAACGGCGGCAGTTCCCCGAACTGGCGCGCCACGCTCTCAAGGCAGAAGGCCGCGGACAGACCGCCATAGATGGTGCGGCCCTGAAGCCAGTCCTCTGTCGCCGTGACCGAACAGGTCTCGCCGCTGACCGTTATGGTGTCCATCAATGCGGTGAAATCGATCATGGTGATGCACCTGCTCCTGAAATCCGTTTCCGCAGATATACCTGTGCAATGCACAATAACCACGATCATGGCAGCCATGATTGTGGATGATCGCCGATCGCGCGGCC
>NZ_QWGR01000135.1:320-623 GCF_003576475.1 Maribellus luteus
TCGTGCTGCGCCTGCTCCTCAAAACCGCGCCGCGAGCCGCGGGCATGGCTGCCATGATCGCTCAATCTTGCGAATCGCGCAGCAGAACTTCTCGCGCAATGTCGCTTGGACTCACCGCAGACTCAATCGGTCAGTAAAGCTGACCGAATCAAGTTATCAACAGGCGTTTGAGCGACTCTTTCGAATCATTCTCGCTTCGCGATACGAGTTGGTTTCAACTATGACGCTTGCGTGACTGTGGCGTTCGCGTGCGGGGCGACGATCATGAACAAAATTGTTTCGCCGAAGGGTTTTATTTCGAAC
>NZ_QWGR01000136.1 GCF_003576475.1 Maribellus luteus
CTTGCCCTGCAGGTTGCCGGTACGCAGCGTCTGCCGGATGCCGGCCTGCAGCGATTGCGAAGCCGCATCGGCGCCCGTCAGCAGGTTGCGCAGGCACAGCGCGCCATCGAGGTTGGCGGCTTGCGTGCCGGTGGAGTCGACCGACTGGTTGCTCCGCGTCGGGCCACCTTGGGCATTGTTGTTGACGAGCTGCACGCCGGAAGTGGGCGGAATGCCGTTGCCAACCGCCGCCATCTGCGCGAGCGCCGTGGCGCTCACTGCCGTCGGATGGAACGACGCGTCGGTTGCCGCGAAGCTCAATCCGCACAGGTTGTCGGTCACGCTGGCGCGCGAGAGTGCGTTGCCAAAGGTGGTCGCCACCGATGGGTCGATCTCGTAGAACGACATCGACGCATGCACGAGATCCGACTCGGGCTCCCAACCATAGGCACGCATCTTCTGCAGGGCTTCGTCGGCCTGCGCAGCCGCCGTGGTGGACGTCAGCAACCCGGCCGCCTTGAGCGCGGCGCAGCGGTTGGCCTGCGCGCCTGCCGGGAACGTCGTGAGGCTTCCAAAGAATGCCTGTGCCGGCGCAGTGGCAACGCTGGCAGACGATGCCGCGCAGAGCCGGAACACATTGGCGT
>NZ_QWGR01000137.1 GCF_003576475.1 Maribellus luteus
CAAGATCGAACTCGGCTTCTATATGGTGTGGGTGCTCGATTCCGACGAGCTGGTGACCCAGACCATTCCGGGCAATATGCACAGCCTGACCAGCAAGCCGATCGATGCGCTGCCCAGTTCGCGCGACTATCCGCGCGGCAATACCGATCCGTCACGCGGCCCCGGGCAATGGGTCGGCGTCACCCGCCCGGGCGGCGATGTCGAGGATCAGATCGACAAGGTGCACAAGCATGTGCGCGGCAACGCCTTTTACGCCCCCGGCGGCTGGTTCGGCAAAAGCGATGTCGGCCAGGCCCGGCTGAAGGAGGTCGCCGCGGCCGAGCGGACCCTGACCTGGCTCTCCGATATGACGCAACCGCTGGCGCCGCTGGGGTTGCGGACGTGACCCGCGCGCTGGTCGCCGGGCTGGCGCTGCTCGCCGCGTGCAGCGAAGGTGCGAGCCAGCCCCAGCCCAGCGGCGAGGCGCTTGCCCAGATCCGCGCGCAGGTGGAGGGGCAGCGGCAATGCGCACCGCTGCTGTCGGGTACATGGCCGATCGAATTCAGCGCCGATGCGCTGAGCGGCCCCAAGGTCGACGCGCTGGTCGCGGCCGGACTGGTCCGCCGCGTGGCCTTGCCCG
>NZ_QWGR01000014.1 GCF_003576475.1 Maribellus luteus
AATGAAAGATAACTGCTTACTCTCCGGGATTATGCTAAATTTGTTAACAAAACCTGGTGAGTTGTGCAACAGGCACAATGTATATAGCAAATAGGCGTGACAGTAGTAAATTCAACGGTTGTAGCCCGCTTCAACTTTGTAACGGTTTGATAGGTTTGAAGCCCGCAATCGCCTACTTGCCATATACTTACCGTTGTGTGCTATATTAACTGACTACTATATTCATTGCTATCAGACAAAAAAACTATGACTACAGATTTCAAAAACGTAATGTCTCAACGAACTGATGAAGAATTAATAAAAATTGTGACCATTCTACGGAATGAATATCAACCAATTGCAATTGAAGTAGCCGAAGACGAAATCATAAAACGTGGTATTGACTCGACACAAATCAATGACATTGAAGCTGACCTCAAAGAAAAAATTAAAGGACAAAAAGAATTTAATTTAAAAAAAGTTAGTTCATGGTTAAGATTAGCAAATTACATAATTGATTTTATTGCATCGTTTATCCTTTTCATTATTCTCATATTTATTGTTGGACTATTTTATAATATAGACAATATACTAATAAACCATGGAGTCACTTATGCCCTGTTAATCATTATTTATTTAGGTTACTATATTTTTATGGAGCATAAATATCAAAAGACACTAGGAAAATTTATAACAAAAACAAAAGTGTTGACAAAGGATGGCAGAAAGGCAAGATTTAGCGACATTTTAGCTAGGACTTTTTGTAGACTTATTCCATTTGATTGGTTATCATATTTTTTCACATCAAATGGACTCCATGACAGATTATCTAATACGACTGTGATAAAAATGAGATTGAAAAGTAAAAATACAGCACACAACAATTTGTAAATTGCATTGCGGGGTTTGTGGTGTGTCGTTCGCTGGATTCTCGTTTCGCTGTTCCGTGTCCTTCGGACAGTAACGCTCTCCGATCCCGATAGCTATCGGGACGCCCCGTCAACATGTACTAACCGTTTCTTACATATTTAAACAAACAATAAAATGGCACGACCTACCACAAAGAAAGATTTACTGGAAGCAGCCAACATAAATTTCGAAAAGCTATGGCAGGCGATTGATTCGTTGCCGGAAAAAGGATTGAGCCTGGAATTTGATTTTTCGGGCGACACAAAGAGAAAAGAAGCCCATTGGAAACGGGATAAAAACCTCAGGGACGTTTTGATTCACCTGTACGAATGGCACCAACTGCTTTTAAACTGGGTGGAAAGCAACAGGAAGGGGAATAAAGCGAATTTTCTTCCGGAACCCTACAACTGGAAAACATATGGAGAGATGAATGTGAGACTGTGGGAGAAACACCAGGGCACCCAACCTGGAGACGCGAAAGAAATGCTCCAAAAGAGTCATGCATCGGTTTTGGAGATGATTGAGCTGTTTTCTGACGATGAACTGTTCTGTAAAAAGGTGTTTGACTGGACCGGAACAACTACCCTCGGAAGTTATTGCGTGTCGGCTACCTCAAGCCATTACGACTGGGCAATAAAGAAATTAAAAGCCCATGTAAATAAAACCTCAAAACCATAAAAACGTGTGTTAATTGTATTGCGGGGCTGTGTCCCGGTCACGCTGCTGCCTTGGTCTTTTCCCCAATTGTTGGCACAAACCCGTGAATTACGGTTGATGGAAACTTAAAACGAGTAACATTTAAAACTCCTTTCAACCGAAATATGTACAATATGGCGGGGGCGTAAAACAAAAAAACACTTGCATGGTTCTGTTTAATCACAACAGTTAAAAAATTACGCAAATGAAAAAAGTAGAGAAGATAGCGGAGAACCAAAACTACACGGCCGTAAATGTCGGAAGTTGGGAAGACATAAAAGACCATTCGCTTATTCACGCGAAGCTGGGTACCGAGATAAAAGGAAAAGTATTTGTAAAAGACCCCACCAGGGCCAGCGGAACCGAAATCTCTTTTACAAGCCTGCCTCCCAAATCGGAACTGGGGTATTTTCATATCCATTACAAAGACGAAGAAACGTATATAATTCTCAAAGGCTCGGGCTTTTACCAGGTTGATGACGATTGTTTTCCGATACAGGCCGGAAGTGTTATAAGGGTTGCCCCGGCGGGTGTGCGAAGCTTGTGCAATACTTCGGACGAAGAGATGGTGTATATCTGCATACAGGCCAAAGAAAGTTCGCTGGAAGAATATACCACCAAGGACGGGGAAAGAGTGCCCTTTACTCCCAAATGGAAATAATACCGCACATTTTGCTCCCTCTGAAAATGCACGGGTTTGATAATCATGGAATAAGAAGGGAATTGTCAGAATTAATTTTTACATTTGCCGGCGCAACAAATAAAACAGAATTTTAAAATGAAGTTATAATTTCTTTTCGGCTAAGTAGTGTCAGCAGGCTCGTTTCCGGGTTTGCTGAAGTGTTTCACCATTAACGAAAGAAATTATGTTGCATCTTCAAAACATTTCATACATACATCCGAACAAAGATTTACTATTTGAACAGATTTCATTTACCGTAAATCATCTGGGAAAAATTGCGCTGATTGGTAACAACGGGGTTGGCAAGTCGGTTTTGCTGCGCATTATTGCCAGCGAGTTACACGCTTCTGCCGGGCGTTTGGAAGCAGAAGCGCAGGCTTACTATGTTCCGCAGGTATTTGGACAGTACAATCATTTAAGCATTGCGCAGGCCTTAAACATAGAAAAAAAGCTGTATGCCTTAAAAGCGATACTAAAAGGCGAAGTTACCCTGGAAAACTATGCTTTGCTAAACGACGACTGGAGCATTGAAGAACGCTGTACCCAGGCTCTGGAGTACTGGCAGTTGAGTGATCTGGACCTGGAGCAAAAAATGGAAACGCTGAGCGGAGGCCAAAAGACCAAGGTATTTTTAGCCGGAGTTTCCATTCATCAGCCTGCCTTGGTTTTGCTTGACGAGCCCAGCAATCACCTCGACACGGCGGGCAGGCAACTGCTCTACGACTTTATTGAATCGGCCAAATGTACGCTGCTCGTGGTTAGTCACGACCGTAAATTGCTGAATCTTCTGGAGGCGATTTATGAGCTGACGAAGAAAGGAGTCGCAATTTATGGCGGCAATTTCGACTTTTACGTTCAGCAAAAGCAGATCGAAGCCAATGCCCTGATACAGGATATACAGAGCAAGGAGAAAGCCCTGCGGAAAGCCAGGGAAAAGGAACGCGAAACTGCCGAACGGCAGCAGAAACTGAATGCCCGCGGTAAAAAGAAGCAGGTGCAGACCGGCATGCCCAAAATCATGATGGGCAAAATGAAAAACGATTCGGAGAACAATTCTTCGAGGCTGAAGGGTGTTCACGACGAAAAAATCAGCGGTATTTCCCGGGAACTGCATGAGTTGCGTTCTGCACTGCCCGACATCGATAAAATGAGATTTGGCTTTGATAATTCGTCCTTACACAAAGGCAAGATACTGGTGGAGGCATCAGGTATCAACTATGCGTACGGCTCAACGTTTCTGTGGACTGAAAACCTTACTTTTTTGATCAGAAGCGGCGAGCGGATTGTTTTACGCGGGCTGAACGGCTCGGGGAAAACAACCCTGATCAGGCTGATACTGGGCGATGCGGAGCCTCAAACCGGTACGATGAAACGGGCAGCCAACAAAACGGTTTACATCGACCAGGATTATTCTTTAATTGATAACGAGCTGAGTGTTTATGAACAGGCGCAGCAATTTAATGTGTCGGCATTGCAGGAGCACGATATAAAAATCAGGCTTAGCCGCTTCCTGTTTTGGCGGGAGGATTGGGATAAACCGTGCAGAGCATTAAGTGGTGGCGAAAGAATGCGTTTAATGATTTGTTGTCTGACAATCAATAAGCAGGCGCCCGATATTATTGTGCTGGACGAACCTACCAACAACCTGGATATTCAGAACATTGAAATACTGACGGCTTCCATCAACGAATACCGGGGAACGCTGGTCGTGGTGTCTCACGACGAGAGTTTTCTGGAACAGGTGAATGTGGAACGAACGATTCAACTTTAAAAAGTGGGCGGAGAGCAGGTGGTATTATTCCACCTCGCTCATCCGTAATAATTTTTCCAAAAGCACCTGTGTTTTTACTGGTTTGGTGAAAAACTCGTTGCAGCCGGCTTCGCGGGCGGTGCGTTCGTCTTCGGCCATGGCATAAGCAGTTTGAACAATGATTCTCACCTGCTTATCGGTTTTTCGTATTTTTCGGATCACTTCCAGGCCGCTCATATCCGGCAGTCCAATGTCGATCAAAATAATATCGGGAGCGTTGGATTGGTAAAGCTCCAGTGCTTGGGTGCCGGTTTCTGCAAACAGCAGGTTGGAATAGATTTTCCCCAGTACCTGGCGAAAAAAGTAAATACTGGCCATGTCGTCTTCCACAACCAGGATTTTTGTAGTTCGGTCTTTTTCTACCGAATCCTGGCTCTCGCGGGGGATGTTGTTCACAGGTTGTTTGTGTACCTGTTCGTCGTACGACAAATAGTTCAACTGAAACCAGAAACGGGTACCTTCCCCCGGTTCCGAATGCAGATGAATTTCGCTGTTCATCATCTCCAGCAGTTTTTTTACAATCGCAAGGCCCAAGCCCGTACCACCATAGCTTCTTGAGGTGCCGGCATCGGCCTGGGTAAAACGTTCAAAAATATGTTCCTGCTTTTCTTTGGGAATGCCGATACCGGTATCCGAAACAAATAACTCGGCACTTTTTTCGCCTACAGAAGCTACGCCAAAAGTGATGTTCCCGCTGTGCGTAAAACGTATGGCATTGTCAATCAGGTTGGAAAAGATCTGGGTAATCCGGTCTTCATCTCCGTTGATAATCAAGGTCTTTTCCGGCCTTTTTAACAGCAGCTGAAACCCTGTGGTATCGGTGCTGGTGAGTCGCTTTTGAAAAAGCGAGTAAATATTCTCCAGCATATTGCCTACATCAAAGGGTTTTTCGTCAATGCTTGTTTTGGCTGTTTCCAGGCGCGAAATATCGAGTATGTCGTTAATGATCTTCAGCAGGCCTTCCGAGCTTTTATGAATAATTTGGGAGAACTCGGTTTTTTCGGCTTTCGTCAAGTTGTCATCCTGCGAAAGGATGTTGCTGAAACCAACAATTCCGTTAAGCGGTGTTCTGATTTCGTGGCTCACGTTGGCCAGGAAAGCCGATTTGAGCCGTTCGCTTTCCACCGCTTTTTCCTTGGCCGAGATAAGCTCGTGCAAAAGCTGTTTTTTATCCGTAACATCGTGAATGATGCTATGCAATACCTGTTTCCCTTTGTAATCAACGCGGCTGCTGAAAACTTCCACGTCCCTGATTTCCCCGTTTGCCAGACGATGTTTAAAATCGATGTTAAGCCGTTGATTGGCCAGTGTGGTATTCATGTGTTCCTTTACTTCGTGACCGGGCAAGCAGTTGATGTCGCTGATCTTCATATTCCGGAGCTGTTCAATGCTCCATCCGTAGAACTCTGCTGCGGCGTGGTTGGCGGTAATAATAGTGCCGTCTTCGGGGTCGATCAGCAGTTTTACTGCAATGTGGTTTTCGAACAACATGCGGTAGGCCAGCTCGCTTTCCTCCAACTCTTTTTTGGTGCGTATCCGCTGCGTAATATCCGGGGCAATATTCAGCATAATATTCCTGCCGCCACTTACCCCCAGCGGGGTATGGTAAAAGTTCCAGATTCGCTTGGTTCCGTTTTTGGCCGTGATCTCGAATTCGCCGCTAAAAATGGTTTCATTTTTATGGAACAAACCATTGACGTATTTTTCCACTTCTTCTGCTTTGGGACCAAATGCTTTTTGTGTCCAGGTTTTCAGGTCGGGGACTTCGTCGATGGTATAGCCGGAAAAGTGTGACCATCCTTCACTCATGTTCAGAATTTTTCCGCTGTCGTCGTGAACCATAATGGGGATGGGCGCCAGCAGAATCGAATTTCGAAAACGTTCTTCGCTTTCCTGGAGTTTCTGTTCAAAGAGCTTTTGGGCAGTAATATCCTGAATGGTTCCGACCATTCGAATTGGTTCCCCGGCTTCGTTAAACCGAAGTTCTCCGCGTCCGAATACCCAACGTTCGGCGCCATCATTGGCTCTTGTAATCTTGTATTCTTTCTCAAAAGCCTGCTTTTTTGCCAGTACATGCTGAAGAAAATAATCCATCATTTCTTCCTGCTGGTCCGGGTGTACAAGCTTGTTCCAGCTGGCAAGCGAATGATCATCTTCCTGTGTTATGCCAAATATATTGTCGAGAACGGTGGAGGATTTCCACTGGCCATTGACAATATCCATGTTGTACGAGCCAATTTTTCCCACACGCTGCGATTCTCTCAGCCAAAATTCGCGTTCACGGTATTTGGCCTCGCTTTTTTCCAGGATGAGCTGTTGTTCTCTTTCCGTGGTTTGGTCTCTAAAAACCATCACCACCCCAATGGTGTGATTGTCTTTGTTCTTGATCGGAGCGCCGCTGTCAGCAATCGGGATTTCGCTGCCATTTTTGGAGATCAGCAGTGTGTGATTGGCCAGGCCAACAATGGTGCCTTCTTCCAGAACTTTTTTTACAGGATTCTCGGCTTTTTCGCGGCTCAGTTCATTGATGATATGGAAAACTTCCTCCAGGTTTTTATTTCTTGCTTCCGAAAATTTCCATCCGGTCAGGTTCTCGGCAATCGGGTTCATTTGCGTTATTTTTCCGGCAGAATCGGTACATATTACTGCATCGCCGATACTCATCAAGGTGGTCCGGTATAGTTCTTCAGCAGCCCTGATTCTTTGTTCTCCGAAAATATAGCGGTCGATTACCTGGAACAGCTGGGCGATAAACGCAAAAACCGGTGGAAATATCAGCAGGATGGGGCCTCCTATTCTTTTTAATATCAGAATAGGGTCTCCCGGCAGCATTAGTTGGCAGCTTAGCATAACGAGCTGCGTAATAAACCCGATTCCCAGGAAAACGAAGAAGTTTACCTGGTACAGTTTGTCGCGTAAATAATGGCGAAAAATCATGCCGGTTAAGCCGCAAAAAACAATGGTTGCCACTCCAACGTAGATTCCTGCTCCTCCCAAAAACGCACGGTATGATCCGGCGATTATAATTGAAATAAGCGTTGGAATGCCTCCCCCCCAAAGGCCGGCAAGTGTTAACACTACAGAACGGCCATCGTATATGGTTCCCGCGTCGTATTGATAGGGCATCATCATTGCTGCAACTGCTACCAGTCCAAACCAGGTTCCGCTCAGCAGTTGAAAATGGATTTCCTTTTTGGGACGATAAAACTTAATCGTTCCATTCAGAAAAGACAATGCGATCAATAGAGCAGCATTCTGGATGAGAATTTTGAACATTTTCCGGTTATTAAATTGGTTTTTGCGTCCTGTGAAATCAGAACCTGCTATTTAAGAGGTCCCTATTTCCCTTTAATGGTGGAATTCTATTTCCCATTTTGTGTTGCAATTTAAAAAAATCTGAATTGTTTCTTACCTAAGAGTTGAAAACTAACGGGTATAAGGCTTTGCCGGTTCTGTATTGGGCTATTCAGGTTGGCAATTTTGCAGATGCTGCTCTACAATTTTTGCAAATACCGAGGTTTTATTTTCATCGTCGAGCTTGTTGTAGCGTTCGCGAATGGTGGCTGTGTCGAGTATCTCTATTTCGCGGCTTAAAGCGTAAGCCTCAAAAAAATCAGAAATGCGGTGAACTTTAATACCGTCGTTGGTTAAAGCACCTTCGGCTGATAGTGCGTTTCTGTATTTGTCAACCACCTCTTTTTCAATTACTCCCGAGCTCTGTAGTTCTTTTAAAACCAAGTAAGCATTCAGGTCGGGATGAACAATCGATTTAAGGAATTGTATTTTTTCGTTTTCCAGATCCTGCACCTTCTCCCGGTACGAAATCATTGTCAGGTCGCGGTCCTGGTCCGAAAGCCGTTTTTGGGTCAGCTCCTGCGAAAGATCCAGGTTCTGCTTTTGCTCCTGTTGCTTGATTGCGTAGTATTTATTAAGATCGTCCGCAACTTTGGTGCCCGAAAAATTGGGTAAGGTTTGGCTGCGGAGCTGAAGTTTCAGCTGGTCGCCATTGCCGAGCATGCATTCCACTCCCGGCTTTGCGCCATCGTCAACAACCAGGTAAAAAGGCTCCAGCCTTTCGTCTGCATTTTCACCCGAGAAGGAGAATTTTCGGTGATCAACATAAGCCGAGTCGACCAAGGTAGTTTCGGGTATGAGCCTGTAAAGGTAAACCACAGTGCCCGTTTCACTTGTTCCTTTTATTTCCCAGTTTTGTTTGTTTTTTTCGCATGACTGAAACAGCCCGGCAACTACGATCAGGCACAGAGCCTGTATATATCCGAAGTGGTTCATTTTTTCAGCTTTAAAGATTTCTGCCCCCTTGAGCCAATAAAGTGATGTATGAATTTTACAAAGCAAGTTATAACTAATTTTTTGTTTCTGCTTTTTGACGGTTTCTTTTCGTTTGGCTTGTTGTTTTTTGTTAACGTAAGGGTGTATTTAGCTGTTTAACGACTCTTGTTTGGGCGGTTCTTTTAGCGCTATGTTTTCGGTGCTTAGTTTCCATCCCACCGATTCGATTAGTTCCCGGATTACCGAAACTGTGTCGTGGGCTTGCTGCCGGGCAATTAAAATTAAATGACTGTTTTCCACTTTTTCGCGGATAAACTCCTTTGATTTTTTGTGCATGTTATTAAGGTCGCTTTCCGAGAATTTGTTAATCAGGCCTTTCTGTATGTCGTAATATTCCAGGTCGCTGTCGATGCTTAATATCTCCGGATCCGGGAAATGGGATAAAATCACCTGCTTGTTATGCGAATTAATTTCGATGTTGATGCGGGTAAGGTCAAAGCCGATCATTACCTTGGCTTTAACAATCAGCAAGGCTTTTTTCTCGGCCTGAAAGAGTTTGAAGAACAGAATCTTCTCGTCGCGGTGTGTAAATATTTCAGAAAATTCACCTTCTACGGTGATCAGTTTACATACCTGTTTGATTTTTTCGAGTAAGAGAACCGACTGGCTGTGAAGCTGCTTTTCGGTGCGTTTGCGGTAAAAAAGGTTGGTGACAGCAATGCCTCCTGCCAGCCCGATGATCAATCCTAATAAAATAAGGGTCTCCATAAAAAGTTTTGTTTCCTCACTAAAAGTAAGATTTTTTACAGAAACCCGGTAAAATCAACCCCGCGAAATCAGTTTGGGGCTGATACGTGTTATTTCTATTTCTTTTGTTCGGTTTCTTCCGTTTCCTGCGCGGGCTTTGGTAAAAAAGGAGCAGCCATTGTAAACACGGGCGTATCATTAACCGATGCCGTAACATTGCAGGTAAAGGCAATCACGAGGTCGTATTCCGGGTACATAATCAATGAACCACCGCCTCCGGGAACGGTTCCCTGCCGGCCGTAAACCACGCGGCCGTCGCGGTCGTTAAAAATCACCCAGCCATTTGCCATCGTAGCTTCCACATTGTCGGCAATGGTTATTTTTTGAAAGGTTTTTTCGCGCACTTTGCTGAAATATTCCGAGTGCAGCATTGCATTGCCAAACTTGGCAAGGTCTTCCGCATTTGAAAGGATTCCTTCGGAAGAGGCATTTTGACGCAGATCGTAGAACACGCTGTTTACCACTTGCGAGATGAGGTTTAGCTCAAAAAAGTCGCTTCTGTTTTTGATCGTAGTCATGGGATTATCCACCACTGTATTTTCAAGTTTCAGCGTATCGGTTAGATATTCGCTTAAAAGCTTTGGGAAGTTTTTGTTCGAAGCCTTTTCCATTACCAGGCCCAGCAGGTTGTAATTATAAATACTGGGTAGCTGGTAGGTCCCTGGTTTTATCACCAGCGGGTCGTCTTTGAAGCGTTCAATCGCTTTTTCAAGCCCGATGTTTGTGCCATGCCTGTGCCGGTCGTCGGCTTCGGGCGTTTTGATTCCGGCTACCTCATAGGCCAGCAATTTGGGGGTAATAACGCCTTCCTTTTCCGGAAATTGCGGGTAGTATTTTTGAATGGCCGAATCTTCGTTCAAAACTCCATCTTCCAAAAGTTTTTGATAGACAGCATTGGTGTACAATTCCGAAAGATCACCAATTCTGAATTTGGTTTTACGAGTGGCAGGCACTTCCAGGTCGGTTGAGGCATAACCCACTCCTTCTGAATAAATTAACTCCCCGTTGAGGCAAATGGCTACGCTTCCCCCGGGGATAAAATTCCTGCCCATAAAAAAAGCAGCCTCTTTTCGCGCTTCTTTTATCTCTTTTACATATTTCTTTTGGTAGTAAATGTCGGTTTTGGCCTTTTGGCAGTTGGTAAGGCCTAACATGATCAAAATTAGCAGTGCTACTTGCAGACTTTGCTTCATATCTTTAGTTTTAGATTTGACAAACAGGCGCAAAAATAAAGAATTATGAAAAAAAGCGGAAGCGCTTAGCGTAAAAGAATAGCGGGGGTCAGGCAAATTTTTGAAGGAATCAAATCCCTGCCGTTTCAGTTTTTTCGGAGGGCTCCCAAAAAGCAGATTTCCCGAAAGTATGCCAGACAAGATTGATAATAGATTGAAAAAAGATTGATGTAGGTTGGTTGAATATTGTCAAACCAATTAAGCTAAACCCAGTTGAAAATATTTTGGTACAAAAACATTAGCCTTGTCGATAGGAGTTTAGTTTCCAGTTATTTAAATGAAATTGTTTTTATTGAGCAGGTTAAAGAAAGCTACCTTGTAAGTGCTGCTTACGGGTATTAGCTTGTTGCGAATTTTAATGGCGTTGTTTTCGATGTAGTCGATTTTATCAAGCGCGATGATGTAGGATTTATGAACCCGTACAAATTTTTGCGGATCGAGAAGTTCCTGCATTTTTTTGAAATTCAGCAAGGTCATAATTTTGCTGTCTTCTGTGTGGATTTGCAAATAATCGCGTTGCCCTTCAATGTACAGGATTTTGTTAAAATACACCTTTACCGTTTTATTGCCCGATTTGATAAAAGTATAGTCCGACTGGTCGTTTGAGCTAAGGTTTTGAGCAGGGGCTGTCTGCGTAACCTGCCGTAAGTTCTGGTCTTTCAGAAAACGTGCATACACTTTTTCCACTGCCTTTACAAAACGATCAAAAGGGATGGGTTTTAAGAGGTAATCCACCACATCAAGTTCATATGCTTTTAGTGCATATTCGTTGTAGGCGGTTGTCAGGATAACGTAGGGCGGATCTTTGATGGTTTCGAGCAGTTGAATGCCGGTGAATTCGTCCATCTGGATGTCCAGGAAAATCAGATCGATTTTGTTTTCCCGTAAAAAAGAAAAGGTGGAAAGTGCATTGTCGAACGTTCCCAGAAGATTCAGGTAATCGATCTTTTCAGCAAATCGTTGTATTTTTTTTAGCGCCAGCTGCTCGTCGTCAACGGCAATGCAGTTCATCTTCATTTCAGCATACGTTTTATCGGAACCTTGATATATACGTCAAATTTATCCATATTCCGGTTGATATCAAAAGTGTAATTGTTGCCGTGCAGTAGTTTCAGACGTTTTTCAACGTTTTTCAAACCAGTGCCCGAGCCACTGTCCGGAAGTTTAAAGTCGTTTCTTTTTAGGTAATTGCTGGTATGCAATTCAATGTATTCATCATTAATTTTAAACTCAATTTCGATACCGGGCACGGGTGATTGTTTGTTGCAGTGCTTTACTGCATTTTCGATAATCGGGATAAAAAGCAGGGGAGGCACTTCTTTTCCAACAGTGGTTCCCTGAAGCTCGAAACGCACAAAATCGGTGGAGCTAAAACTGAGTTGTGCCAGCTCAAGGTAGTCATGAATGTATTCCATCTCCTTTTCGAGGTTCACCTCTTCGCGGGTCGATTCCTGCAGCATGTAGCGCATAATTTTGGAAAGCAGCACAATGGCATTGGAGGCTTTCTCCCTGTCTTCAAAAATAAGCGAATCGATGTTGTTCAAAACATTAAACAGGAAATGAGGATTTACCTGCGAGCGTAAAATCCCCAGTTCCGATTGAACTGTTTTTCGTTCGAGTTCTGACTTTGTTAACTGAATATTGTATGAATAACTAAAAAGCTTTAAGGCAGTGGCTGTTCCGATAATCATGAAATTATTGAGCAGCGCGTAAAACAATTCGGTTTGTAGCGGGCGTCGCATCACCCAAAAACCCAATGCCGGTTGTATGTTGTATTTTATGTATTGCGAAATCAGTATGTTGAGAACAATAACGGCTACGGTTCCAAGGAAATAAATGAAGAGTTTTCTTTTTTTGAATACGTACCTGGGAATCAGGAATTCAATCACAAAATAAACCCCGATAATGTCTACCGGAATGTAAATGAGATTGATAAAGGCCTCCATTACAAACCCGTACGAAAGCAGGTAGGGGATGGTGTAAAACGTAAATATCGCTATCCAAAACAGGATATGATTCAGTACTCTGTACTTAAAGATCTTCATTGCCGTTTTTCGTTTGGTGGAAATGGAGCCAGTTCAGGTCAGCTGTATTGTAAACCCGCGGCTTTGTTTCCACTCTTTTATGCAATTGTACGTTAATTATTTGAATAAAATGCTGAGTATCTGCCAACAAGGAATAAATTTCGCCCAAAAGCCGTTGGTAGATAAAAGTTGTGTTTGACCGATAAAAATAAGCCGTTCACAGATGAAATCACTTGTTTTGTAGAAAAATCACTGTTTTTGGCTGGTCAGCGCTACATTGGTTTCTTCGTTCTCCGACCGGGCCACGGTAACTGCACCGCAACTGTCGCTCCAAACGTTAATGGTGGTGCGCATCATATCGAGCGGGAGGTCTACAGCCAGTATCAGTCCGATTCCTTCGAGCGGTAAGCCGGCAGCCGTAAGAATTACAGTAAGCATAACAAGCCCTGCCATCGGTATCCCGGCTGCCCCGATTGATGCCAACAAAGCGGTTACTACAATCAGAAGCTGTTCTACGAACGAAAGGTCTATCCCGTAAACCTGGGCAATAAACATGGCAGCCACGCATTCATACAAAGCGGTACCGTCCATATTTACGGTGGCCCCAAGCGGTAAAGTGAAGCTGGTAATTTTATTGGATACTCCGCTTTTGTGTTCAACGGCTTCCATGCTTAGCGGCAGTGTGGCACTGGAGGAGGCGGTTGAAAAGGCTGTCAGAAGGGGAGTGGCCATGTTTTTCAGGTGCAGGAAAGGTTTGGCCTTGGCAATAAAACGCACAATTAGCGGAAGCGTTACGAAGGCGTGAATAGCCAGTGCCAAAACCACTGTTAACATGTAAACGGCCATGCCGCCGGCAATGTCTGCCAGGTTTTCAGCATTGCGTGCCACTTCACGCGAAACAATTCCAAAAATACCCAGCGGGGTGAATTGAATGATGAACATGGTCATTTTCATCATCACTTCAAATACGGCTTCAAAAAATGTGGTCAGGCTTTCTTTGTATTTGTCGTTTACCTTTGTGATGAAAACACCGAAAATAATGGCAAAGAAAATTATGGGAAGAATGTCTCCCTTGGCCATCGATTCAAAAATATTGGCCGGAACAATGCGCATTAAAATATCGTTTACCGAACCGGCTTTTTCGCTCAAATCCTCCACGGTCTGGCTAAAACCCATTTCAATGCCTACTCCCGGCCTGATTACATTCACCAGTATCAAACCGGTAAAAATGGCCAGTGTACTTGTTGAAACGTAGTACAGTATGGTTTTTCCGCCAAGCCTTCCCAGGTTTTTCCCATTTCCCATACTGGTAACTCCGGAGATAATGGAGCTAAGGATTAATGGGACAATGACCATTTTTAGTGCCGTCAGAAATATATCTCCCATCCAGGCGGTATATTTGATGCCTTCGGGCACGTAGTAGCCAAAAAGGACGGATAATAACAGTGCGATAAGGATTTGCCAATGGAGCTTGATCTTCGGTAACTTCATGGTAGTGGTTTCAGTTTTGCTTTTTTCAGAGCCACTAAAGTATCTTTTTTAGCCGATTTGACAAAGTTCTTTTATTTGGGATTAATAAAATAAAAATGGTGAACATCTTATTGAAAGACATCCACCATTGCTATCCATTTTACTTGTTTGAAGCAAATTTGTTCAAACCTTATACCTGTTACAACGGAATATTGCCGTGTTTTTTGGGCGGGTTCGATTTTCGCTTGTTCTGTGTCATATCCAGTGCATCGATGATTTTTCTCCGGGTATCTTTTGGGTGAATGATTTCATCGATATAACCGAGTGATGCGGCTTTGTAAGGATTGGCGAATTTGTCGCGGTATTCCTGAACTGCCTGTGCTTTTTCTTCTTCGTTCATCACATTCCGGTGAATGATGTTGATGGCGCCTTCGGGACCCATTACCGCAATTTCGGCGGTGGGGTATGCCAGGTTTACATCGGCGCCAATGTGTTTGCTCGACATTACATCGTACGCACCGCCATAGGCTTTCCGGGTGATGATGGTGATTTTCGGAACCGTAGCTTCTGAAAAAGCATACAATAACTTTGCTCCGTGCTTGATAATGCCGCCAAATTCCTGGCTGGTTCCGGGCAAGAAACCGGGAACATCAACAAAGGTTACCAGCGGAAGATTGAATGCATCGCAAAAACGAACAAAGCGCGCGGCTTTTACCGACGAGTTGATGTCGAGAACACCCGCCAAATGTCCGGGTTGATTGGCAACCACTCCAACGGGTTTTCCGCCAAAGCGTGCAAATCCGACAATAATGTTTTGTGCGTATTGCGGTTGTACTTCCAGAAAGTGTTTGTTGTCGATCACCGTCTGGATAATTTCGTGCATATCGTAAGGCTTGTTCGGGTCGGCCGGAACTATTTCCTGAAGATGCTCATCTACCCGGTCTGACGGATCCATCGTAGGTTTTACCGGCGGGTCTTCGAGGTTGTTGGAGGGCAGGAAGCTCAGCAGTTCGCGGATCATCATTAAGGTCTGATCTTCGTCGTTCCCGTTAAAATGTGCCACGCCGCTTTTGGTGTTGTGCGTATGCGCTCCGCCCAGTTCTTCTTTTGTTACGTCTTCGTGTGTAACGGTTTTTATCACCTCGGGACCGGTCACAAACATGTGGCTTTTTTCATTCACCATAAAAATGAAATCGGTAAGTGCAGGTGAGTACACGGCACCTCCGGCACAAGGACCTAAAATGGCTGAAATTTGCGGAATGACACCCGATGCGATTACGTTGTTGTAAAAAATATCGGCATAACCGGCCAGGCTCTCAACACCTTCCTGGATGCGGGCGCCGCCTGAATCGTTCAGGCCAATGATGGGCGCTCCCATTTTCAGGGCGAGTTCCTGAATTTTTACAATTTTGTCGGCGTTGGCGCGACTAAGCGAACCTCCGAAAACGGTAAAATCCTGTGCAAATACATACACCAGGCGGCCGTTAACTTTTCCATAACCCGAGATCAGACCGTCACCCAGTATCTTTTTGGTTTCCATCCCGAAATCGTAGTTTCGGTGGGTCATTAATTTGTCGATTTCATTAAAAGTCCCGGGGTCGAGCAATTGCTGAATTCTTTCGCGGGCGGTTTTCTTGCCGGATGCATGTTGTTTTTCAATGCGGTCCTGGCCACCACCTAATTCGGCCTGCTGGTTAAACGTTTCGAGCTGTTCGTATTTTTCCTTTAAATTCATCTCTTGTAATTTGTCTTTTGGTTAGGCAGCGTAATTTTTTAGCATTGTTTGTTGCTGTTTGTTAACGCTACTCTCAAATTTTGATTTTACTCCAATTCAATTAAAACCTGGTTGCTGTCCACAGTGTCGTCGGCTTTTACAAAAACTTTTTTTACGATGCCGTCTTTGGGAGCCTTGTATTCACTTTCCATTTTCATGGCCGAAATAATCAATACGGTTTCTCCCTTTTGTACCGGGTCGCCTTCTGATACGAGCACTTTAACCACCTTGCCCGGCATGGGTGAGGTAATTTTACTTTCAGCAGCTGCGGTTCCGTTTGCATTTCGGTTTTGCAGGTAACGGGCTTCGGCATCAATTACTTCCACGTCGTAAGTTTCGTAAAGCGTGTAGGCTGTGTATTTTTTGGGAGCTCCTGACGGAACCAGTTCAATGTCGTAAGAGTGGCCGCTTTCGAGAATGGAAAAAGTCCCGTCAGCAGTGTGCATCAGGTCAACTTCGTATTTTTTCCCATCCACTTCCACTTCCAGGATGTTGCCATCTTGTTTGAGTAAATTAACCCAGGCAACTCTGTCGCCTATTCTTATTTCTACTGCCATATTCAGAACTTAAAAATGATTTACGTAAGGAATTTTTTTCCAGCGACTCTGAGCCGGAGTAAATTCTTTTTGATTGGTAGAGACTGACGATAATTTATCAAGGTAGTCGATAAAAGCGGCAATAATAACCATGTCAACCGGATCTTCGGTCTGGTCTTTGCCCATCAACTGTTCCTGGTTTTTTTCGATGAAATGGGTATCGTAATTTCCGCGGATGAAATTTTCATTTTTCATCACGCGTTCCAG
The DNA here is from genome assembly GCF_003576475.1 of Maribellus luteus. Lineage (GTDB taxonomy): Bacteria > Bacteroidota > Bacteroidia > Bacteroidales > Prolixibacteraceae > Draconibacterium > Draconibacterium luteum. The sequence goes on from NZ_QWGR01000014.1 coordinate 16,477, forward strand.
CATTTTTATCGAAGTTTTTACCCCGGTGATTTTGTATTCGTACAAGGCCCGGCGCATTCTGCCAATGGCTTCGTCACGGGTTTTGCCCCAAACAATCAGTTTCGAGATCATCGGGTCGTAGTAGATCGGAATTTCGTAACCTTCGTAAACATAGCCATCGGTGCGGACTCCCAGCCCCAGCGGGTCGGAAATTTTGTACACTTTTCCGGCGCTTGGCATAAAATTATTGTCGGGATCTTCGGCATAAACACGGCATTCGATGGCATGTCCAAGCTGTTTCAGGTCTTCCTGCGCAAAATCAAGTTTTTGCCCTTCAGCCACAAATATTTGTTGTTTTACCAGGTCGATTCCGGTAACGCGTTCGGTTATCGGGTGTTCTACCTGCAGGCGTGTGTTCATTTCAAGAAAATAGTAGTTCAGGTTGTTGTCCACCAAAAACTCGATGGTTCCTGCACCTACATAATTTACTGCCTGCGCTGCCTCAACGGCGGCTTTCCCCATTTCGTCCCTCAATTCGGGAGTCATTAACGGCGAGGGTGTTTCTTCGATCATTTTCTGATGACGCCTTTGCACCGAACATTCCCTTTCAAATAAATGAACGGTGTTTCCGTGCCGGTCGGCAAGAATCTGGAATTCGATGTGGTGCGGCGAGGTAATGTATTTCTCGATGTAAACGGCATCGTCGCCAAAAGCAGCTTTTGCTTCGGAGCGGGCCGCACGAACCGACGAAACCACGTCGGCTTCGCTTTTTACGAGTCGCATCCCTTTTCCACCGCCTCCGGCGGATGCTTTTATCATTACCGGAAGTCCTATTTCCTTGATGACCTCCAAGGCTTCCTGTTCCGATTTGATCTCACCTTTTGTTCCGGGAACAACGGGTATCCCGGCTTTTATCATGGCATCGCGTGCCTGTATTTTATCGCCCATCTGTACAATTACTTCAGGCGAAGGCCCAATAAAAATAATGCCCTCCACCGCACATCTGCGTGCAAAAGCTGCGTTTTCCGACAGGAACCCGTAGCCCGGATGTATGGCATCGGCTTTACTTTTTTTGGCGACCTCAATGATCTTTTCAATGTTAAGATAACTTTCCGAAGAAGGAGCTTTCCCTACATAATAGGCTTCGTGTGCGTAACGAACGTGAAGGGATGTTCTGTCTGCTTCCGAGTAAATGGCCACAGTTTCAATATCCAACTCACGGCAGGTGCGCATAACACGAATTGCAATTTCCCCCCGGTTTGCGATCAGAATCTTTTTGATTTTATTCATAAGAAGTTTCAAATAAAATTAAGCTGTCTAAAATTCTGCTATAAATAACTCAGCGGACCTAAAATTGTTTAATGCGCCGAATTTTGCCGACGTAAAATATTTGAAGACATTATAACCTCAAATGGATTTGTGTTAATAAATGTCAATTTGCAGCCATCCCAATATTTTTTAAGTTCCTGAATTTGAAAAAAATGCAGATCGGGTCAAAAAGTGAAATTTTCCGGGTCGGATGTTTTGTTAATTAGAAAACAAAATTAAATTTGTGATAGAAAACTAACCGACCATTATTCGGAAATTACTTCGGGCCCTTAAATAAACAGCAGACAATGAAGCCTGTGTAATCTCAAATGGTAGTAGAAATACACCCGGATACGATAACCCGGAAGCGTTGTAATTCGTTCGTAATCAAAGCCTAACTGATTGAATGAGAAAAACGGTTTTGTATATTGTGAAAATAACGTTGTTCTTACTTATTGCGTTGTATGGTTCAATGTCTTTTGCCCAAACTTCAAAGTTGTGGGGAAAGGTGATCGACAAGCATACAGGCAATCCGATTTCGTATGCAAATATAAGCTTGAAACTTGATCAGGATTCACTTCGAATTGTTGGAGCGATTACCAATGCCGAAGGTGTTTTTACGATCAGGGATGTTGCTTACGGAAACTACCGATTGAAAATAAGTTTTATTGGTTACGATGCAGCGGTGGTGAACCCGTTTGTGATCAACCAATCGCAGTACGATATGGGAACTACTGCTTTGTCTGTCTCATCCAAAAATCTGGAAGAAGTAACCGTTAATTCCGAGAAACGAGGTATTTCATACCAGGTCGATCGCAAAATAATCAACGCAAAAAGTTTCCCGGGAGCCGACAAAGCCATCGATCTGCTTGAAAATATGCCGTCGCTACAGCTCGATGTGGACGGACGGCTTACGTATCGCGGGGATGGGACTTTCCTGGTTTATATTAACGGACGGCCCGAGTTAAACGGAGAAGAAAAACTGCGCCAGATACCAGCCGATCAGATTCAATACATTGAGATCATTACCAATCCAACCGCGAAATACGATGCAGAAGGCACCGCCGGAATTATACAGGTGATTTTAAAGCGGAGCCGCTTGGAAGGGTATGCCATAAATACCAGTGCCCGGTTTTCTACATTGGGATCGTACGAATGGATTTTCTCCATTGATCAGAAAGGGAAAAAGGGAGGCTGGTACATTCAGGGGCAGCTGGATGATTTTGTGCAACGGAAATTTACTACCACCTCCGATCAGATTATTACCAACGGTGAGCAGGAATACCGGACTTTTTCGGACTTAGTAAAAAAAGAGCGGGTAAATAACAGTTATTTGGAGTTTGGGTTGAACTACGACCTTTCGGATAAAGACTATATTGATTTTATGCTGAGTGCCGATCCTGTCCGACGCTCCAGTAAATACACCGATCTGGGTTTTTATAAAGAATCGGAATATCTTTCGGGCGAATTGCTGGGAGCTGAATCGTACGACTACGAAAGCCGCTTCAAAATGTATTACCGTTATTTGCGGGCGGTTACCACTTACGAACATGCATTTACAAAAGACCGTTCGCATTTGTTAACGGTTTACGCCGATTATTCAACTTATCTGCATCCGTTAAAGGAGAGTAAAATCGATACCAAAACATTCATCGACGGTTTTGAAAAGCTTGGGTATCTTGCCAAAGAGTACAACGAAATGATTGTGGAAACCAATGTGGCCTACAAGAACAAGTTTTCAGACAAGTCAACACTGGAGATCGGAGCAGAGATCAACCTCGATCATATTCCGAAAGTAACCACGCAGAGCGGAACTTTTGATGAACGAAACAGACTTCGGCTTTTTGAGGATGAGAAACAAGCGCAAAAAGTAAGGTTCGAGCAAAATATATTTTCGGGTTATGCCACATTCGAGAGCAGCTTTGGCAAGTTGGATTACAAGTTGGGAATTAGGATGGAACATACCCGGAGAAAATCGAACTACAGCTATCAGGCAGAAGATGATTCAGAGATAGAAATACCGGCCGAGAAAGAGTTCACCGATTTTTTCCCTTCGGCGCACCTGGTTTATAATTTTTCTGACGACAACCAACTGTCAATGAACTACAGCCGGCGAATTGGCCGGGCCGATTATTACGAGTTGATTCCGTTGAAGCGTTATGAAACTCCCTATATATATTATACCGGAAACGGAAACCTGATGCCCTCTTATTCCAACGCTTACGAATTGGGGTACATACGTTCGTGGGGCGATAATTTTGTGTCGGCAGAGATTTTTGCCCGAACCACCGACGATTTAATTCAAAGCTATTACCGGAGGGGAGAGAACAATACGGTGATTTGGACAAAGGAAAACGTTGGGAAATCCTTAAGTGCAGGAACTGAGCTGATGGCCGGATATGATATTTTTAAATGGTGGAATAGCAATCTTTCAACCAGTTTGTATCTCTACCGTTTGACGGTCGATCTTGATAATCATCAGAATGAACAGGAACAAATGCGGGGAGATGTTCGCTTTAACAATACGTTTAAAATAGGAAAGACTTTTTCGGTACGCTACCTGTTTGCCTATTTAAGTCCTTTTTTGAATGCTCAGGTTAAGCGAGATGCTTATACCTATTCCGATCTTGCCCTCCGGAAATCTTTTATGAAACGAAAATGGGAAGTGGAGTTCTCGTGGGCAAACGTATTTAATTCAATCAGATACAGCACAATTACCAGGGGCGATGGTTTGTATGTAGAATCCGATTTTGTTCGCAAACCTTACTTTACGTTTAAGCTATCTTACCGCTTCAATAATCAGAATTAGAGGGTAAAATTTTTTCTATAGGGCAGGATGTTGTTTATTTGCGGCGTGAAAATTCAACATTACATACCTTTTTATAAGCGAAATTTGCACCTGGCTCTTCCGATTGTCATGTCGCAAATAGGGCAGGTGATGGTGGCCCTTGTGGATAACATGATGGTGGGGCACGTGGGGACTACCGAGCTGGCAGCAGCTGCTTTTGCCAACAGTGTTTTTATGATCGGGATGGTGTTTGGAATGGGAGTTACCTATGGCCTAACTCCTTTGGTGGGGGCCGCATTTGGAAAAAACGACCGGAACACCATCGTGGTTTGGCTCAAAAACGGAAGTTTTTCACATTTACTAGCATCTGTGGCACTTACCTTCGTAATGTTTAGTGTGTATTTTTTCCTTCCGATGATGGGGCAGCCGCAGGATGTGTTGGAACTGGCCAAACCGTATTACCTGTTGTTGTGTGCGTCTTACTTTCCATTTATGTTGTTCTTCTCTCAAAAACAGTTTTTTGAAGGAATCGGGAACACAAAAATGGCCATGCATATCACCCTTACGTCCAATGTGGTAAACATTGTTGTTAACTACCTTTTTATATTCGGCAAGTTTGGGATGCCTGAGTTGGGCTTACTCGGGGCCGGAATCGGTACCCTGGTGTCGCGGATGATTATGCCTGTTTTGTACGCGTTCTATGTGGCGCGCAACACTCAGCTAAGTTCTTATTTTGCCGAGGCCAGACTTCAGCAAATTTCAAAACAGAAAGTGTTGGGAGTATTGAAGATTGGTATTCCAATTGGATTTCAGTTAATTGTTGAAGTGACAGCCTTTGCGATTGGTGCCGTAATGATGGGATGGTTGGGCGAAACCGCTTTGGCTGCACACCAGGTGGCCATTGGGTTGGCTTCTACCGCTTATATGATTGCCTTAGGAGTGTCGCAGGCCAATACCATACGGGTAAGCCATCAAATGGGCGTAAAGGATTATGCCGCGATGAAAACAGCTGCATTTGCCTCTACTCACCTGGTACTGGCCTTTATGTCGCTTACCGCCCTGTTATTTATTGTGGGGCGAAACATTCTGCCTTATTTGTTTACAAGCGATGTTGCCGTAATTCAAATAGCAGCCGAGTTGCTGATTATTGCAGCAGTGTTTCAATTGTTTGATGGATTACAGGTAATAATGCAAAGTACGTTGCGGGGAATGGCTGACGTAACAAAACCCATGCTTATTGCCTTTGTTGCTTATTTACTGGTAGGAATCCCGACCAGTTACGGCTTTGCTTTTCTGCTTGATTTTGGTCCGCAGGGGATCTGGTTTGGTTATTTGGTAGGCTTAACAACGGCCGGCATATTGTTCTATCTGCGGTTCAAAAACAATCTCCGGAAACTTAATCTCGGATAACTACAAAAAAAAACGGGTTACCCTTTTGGCCGATAACCCGATTGTTCATAGTCTAGTTTAGTTAGATCAGAAAACTTATTGGTCTAATAGAGAAAAGGTAGTGTTATAAGTTTCTAATTCATATTTTATTAAGGCTTCGCTAAGATAGTATAAAAATGATTTAAACCTTAATCATTTTTAAAAATTAATTAACATTTGTTAAAAGTTCAATGGGTTTATCTCTTAATTTATTGATTTTTAAGTGCTATAAAAAAAACAACATGTTGTATAATACCTTTGTTTTTTGAGCGATGCTGACGGTAAGTGTTCCTGTGATGATCTGAATTAGTTTTGTGATAAAAGTCATGTTTTTAGATGGTATAATGACAGATTGAATAGTAGGATTACTACCTCTTAAGCCGGAAGTTGCAGGCATTGTTTAATCCAGAACGAAGGAGTAAGGTACAGAGCAGAAAAGACCGATTTACAGGAAGTCTTAACGTTTATATTCCGGTAGAAAAGGAAACATAATTGGCATTGCAGGGGAACGTTGTTCTTGTTTTTATAACGATTGATTTCTGAGTGAATATATTATTTTGAGTTCGTTTTTTATTTCTTCAAAAAGAAAATCGCCACTCCTGCAGTTGGAACTGTGAAATGGCGAAATCTTTAACTACTAAATCCTCTGATGTTTATTTTGTCCAGAGACTTTCCATCTCTTCAAGCGTTTTATTTTTTGTTTCAGGAACCATTTTCCATACAAAAATCAGCGACAATACACTCATAGCTCCGTAGAACCAGTAGGTGCCACCGCTGCTGAATTCCATCATGGCAGGGTAGGTGGATGAGATGAAATAATTGGCTGCCCATTGTGCTGCTACTGCAACGGCTACTGCTTTCCCGCGAATTTTGTTGGGGAAAAGTTCCGATATTAACACCCAGCAGATTGGTCCCCACGACATCATAAACGAAGCGGTGTAAATAATGATAAATACCAGGGTGCTGATGCCGATTATTTTTAGGAAAGCCAGTGCTCCGATGGCAAACATGCCGATGGCCATACCAACCGAGCCAACCATCAGGAGTGGCTTGCGTCCCCATTTGTCGACCGTAACAATAGCAACCACCGTAAAAATTACATTCACGATTCCCATAACAACGGTTTGCAGCATTGAAGCATCTTTTGCTGCCCCCATACTTTCAAAAATGCGGGGTGCGTAGTAAAGTGCCACATTGATTCCGACGAATTGCTGAAAAACGGAAAGAAGGATTCCGATAATGATCACGATTTTCCCGTAAGAAAAGAGTTTCGCCGAAGAGTGTTCAACACTGTTCTTGATTTCAACAAAAATTTCTTTGGCCCGGCTTGCCCCGTTAATTTTTGTAAGAATCATCAGGGCCTTGTCGTCTTTATTTTTCAGAGCCAGGTAACGAGGTGTTTCAGGTACAAAAAATAGTAATATGCCAAAAAGTGCGGCCGGAATGGCTTCAGACATGAACATATATCTCCACCCGGTTGAGTTAATCCACTCGAGCGATTGACCGTTGGCAATTCCCCAGTTCACAAAGTAAACCACAAGCATTCCGAAAATAATGGCGAACTGATTTAGCGATACCAACCTTCCCCGTATGTCGGCCGGGGCAATTTCTCCAATGTACATCGGGCTGACCGCAGAGGCCAGTCCAACGCCAATACCGCCAATAATCCGGTAAAAATTAAACATGTATAAAAGCCCCAGCGAAGGCTCACCTTTTTCGAAAAACAGGAATTCAGGACTTCCGGAACCAAGGGCTGATGCAAAAAACAAAACTGCCGCCAGAAACAAGGTTCTTTTTCTTCCTAAGCGAGAAGCCAGCAGCCCCGAAATACTTCCACCAATAATACATCCGATAAGTGCGCTTGAAATGGTTGCACCGTGTGCCAGAGAATTTAATCCAAGGCTGTTGATCAGGTAGGCCTGTATCGATTTATCGGCTCCCGAAATTACAGCGGTATCGTAACCAAATAAAAGGCCACCCAAGGTGGCCACTAAGGTTATAACTGTAATATAAAATGTATTTCTCTCTTTCATTAAATATACCAGTTGATCAGTTGCTCAATCAGTTCCTGTTTCCCGCTGATTTGTTTTGGTTCTCCCACTTCCCCTGCAATGGCGTAAAGATCTTCCAGGCTAAGTTTGCCGGCTTCGTACTCAGCACCTTTTCCACTGTCGAACGAGGCGTAACGTGCCTTTCTGCGAGCGAGGTAATCGGAGTTGCTCAGGATGTTATCGGCAATAAGCAGTGAGCGGGCGAATACGTCCATGCCACCAATGTGCGCAATAAAGATATCTTCCAGATCGGTAGAGTTCCGACGGGTTTTGGCATCGAAGTTAATACCGCCGTGTGTAAAACCACCGGCCTGCAGAATTTCGAGCATGGCTTCGGTAACCTCGTAAATGTTGGTCGGAAATTCGTCGGTATCCCAGCCATTCTGGTAGTCTCCCTTGTTGGCATCAATGGATCCCAGTAAACCCGCATCGGCTGACATTCTCAGGTCGTGAGCAAAAGTGTGGCCGGCCAACGTGGCGTGGTTTACTTCAATATTCAGTTTAAAATCTTTCTCCAGGCCGTGTTCTTTCAGAAAGCCAATGACGGTTTGCGCATCGTAATCGTACTGATGTTTGGTTGGTTCCATCGGTTTGGGCTCGATGAAGAAAGTCCCCTTAAATCCTGCTTTGCGTCCATAATCGCGGGCAATGGTCAGGAATTTTCCAAGATGCGCGAGCTCTCGTTTGGTATCGGTGTTGTGCAGACTCATGTAACCTTCGCGTCCGCCCCAGAAGACATAACCGGTTCCACCTAGTTCGATGGTGGCATCGATGGCATTTTTTACCTGAACGGCAGCATTGGCCAGCACACTGAAATCGGGGTTGGTTGAAGCACCGTTCATGTAGCGTGGATCGGAGAAAACATTGGCCGTGCCCCAAAGCAGTTTCACACCCGAAGCAGCCTGTTTTTGTTTAGCGTATTCCACCATCTTTTCGAGCCGTTTTTCAATTTCAAAAACTGTTCCGCCACCCACTACATCCACATCGTGAAAGCAGTAATGCGGAATGTTCATTTTGGTAATGAACTCAAAAGCAGCATCCATTTTTTCTTTGGCGGCATCCATGGGATCGCCGGCCCCTTTCCAGGGGAAAATTTGTGTACCCGGTCCAAAAGGATCCTCGCCGGTGGCGCAGAAAGTGTGCCAGTAAGCCACCGCAAAACGCAGGTGGTCTTTCATCGTTTTTCCGGCTACCATTTTGTTTTCATCGTACCATTTAAAAGCCAGTGGATTTTTTGAATCGGGGCCTTCGTATTTAATCTGGCCAATGCCCTTGAAATACTCTTTGTTTCCTTTTAAGACTTCCATTTTGTATTTTTTTATTGTGAATGATCAATTGATTTCCCTGGTCAGAACTGCTTTCCAGTTTTCATAAGCTTCATTGTATTGAGCCGTTTTCGAAGGATCAGGTTCAATAACTTCCAGGCGTTTCAGGTTGGCAAATGCTTCTTCGAACGACCGGTAATAGCCCGAGCCAACGCCTGCTCCGCGCGCAGCGCCAACCGATCCGTCGGTGTTGTACAACTCGATGGTGGCTTCCGAAACCCCGGCCAGTGTGTCCCTGAAAAGCGGGCTCAAAAACATATTGGCTTTTCCGGCACGGATAACAGATGCGCGGATTCCGATGTTCTCCATAATTTCCATTCCGTATTTAAACGAGAAAACGATCCCTTCCTGGGCGGCTCTTAAAAGATGTCCTTTGTGGTGAATATTGAAATTCAGGCCAGAAAACACCGAGCCAATGTCTTTATTGCTCAACACACGTTCTGCACCGTTTCCAAAGGGTAAAATGCTTAGGCCTTCAGCTCCGGCCGGAATTGCGGCAGCCATTCCATTCATTTGTTCATAAGATAGGTTTTCGCCTGTCATTCTTTTTAGCCAGGCATTCAGGATGCCGGTGCCGTTAATGCATAGTAAAACCCCCAGGCGGGGATGGCTGGCTTGGTGGTTAACGTGCGCAAAGGTATTTACTCTCGACAAGGGGTCGTATTTTATTTCGCTGCTTACTCCGTAAACTACCCCCGAAGTTCCTGCCGTTGCGGCAATTTCGCCGGGGTTGAGCACGTTGAGCGAAAGCGCATTGTTGGGCTGATCACCGGCCCGGTAACTTATTTTTGTAGTGGGGGAGAGGCCCAGTTCTTTTGCTGCTTTTTCAGAAAGCTGACCCGAAACGGCAAATGTGGGAACAATTTCGGGGATGATATCGGACGAAAAGCCATAATTGTTTAACAGTAATTCAGCGAGTGAATTTTCTGAAAAATCCCACATAATTCCCTCGGAAAGGCCGCTTACGGTGGTTTGAACCTGCCCGCTTAATTTCATGGCAATGTAATCGCCCGGCAACATTATTTTATGAACTCTCTCAAACAAGTGTGGCTCGTTTTCCTTTACCCATTTTAGTTTCGAAGCAGTAAAATTTCCGGGTGAATTCAGCAAGTGAGTGAGGCAGCATTGTTCCCCGATTTCAGAAAATGCTTTGTCGCCGTACGCCGCCGCCCGGCTGTCGCACCAAATAATGGACGGACGGATCACCTCCCGGTTTTTATCCACCATTACCAGTCCGTGCATCTGGTACGAAATGCCAATGGACTCAATATCGGCAGGAGATACCCTCGAAACAGACAATACTTCGGCTAAAGCCAGTTTCAGATTTTCCCACCAAAGTTCGGGATCCTGTTCTGCCCAGCCTGCTTTTAGGGCGGTAATCTTCATTTCTTCTTTTGGGTAAAAAGCGCTGGCAGCCAGGTTGCCTTTTTCTCCTTCGATGAGTGAAACCTTTACGGATGAACTCCCGATATCGAATCCTAATAAGTACATGGTCTTGGTTGTTTTGTCGTTATATTTAGTTCAATCTGTTCTGTTCTGTTATGTGTGTAAAAATAAGTTCTATTATCTGGCTTTCAAAGCGGGGAAGAAGTGTTTTAAAACACTTTAAAGTGAAGAGCGGATTTTCAGTGTAGTTGGAACCGTGAAATTCATCGGCTTATTGGAGCTTACAAATTCGGCTGCTTTTTGTCCCATTAACTCAAAACCGGTGGAAATAACGGTAATGCCGTTTTTTACATACTTCTTCATGGGGGTTTCGTTGTATGAAATTACACCCACCTGGTTGCCGGGTTCAAAACCTTTCTCGGAGCATTGGTCGAGTAGGTTAGCCAAAGTCCGGTCACTGACCAAAAAGTACAGGCAGTCCTTTTTAATTACGAAATCTTCGGGCTGATAGATAACTTCGTGTTTGATCTTGAAATCGGTGCAGAACTTATTGAAATACTCGATTGCATCTTTCGGGTGATAGGTAAATGGAGGATAGTAAAAAATAAATTTCTTGTACTTTCTGATGGACTCCAGGTTATCAGCAAAGCAATCGTAAACAGCTTGTCCAAAATCCTGTCGCACGGTGTTGCTGTTCTCTGCGGATTGTATGTTCCAGTCGATAATCAAGAGCTGTTCAGCCGGAATTTTTCGAATGATCTCGTTTACTTTCGGGTGGTCAAAATTCATGATGATGTACTTGCTGTATTTGCCCAAACTTTCATCAATAATTTTCTCGAACAAACCAATGTTGTAATGATGGAACTGCAAGTCGACACTTACATTTTTGTTCAGGTGTTTCAGAAACGAGTGATACAACACCTCTTTGTAAGCTTTGAAAGTGTCGAGAAAAAGAAAGACTTTGGTGATTTTCCGGGTAACAAAATACCCGCGGTTGGGCACCGACTCTACAACGCCGCGTCTTTTTAGTTCGGCATAGGCTTTAAACACTGTATCGCGTGATAGTTGCGACTCCTTTATAAGCTGGTTGACCGAAGGAAGCATTTCTCCTTCTTTTAACTGGTTTTGGCTGATGGCGTCGATGATGGAATCCACCAATTGCTGGAACTTGAGTACGTTGGAATTTTCCTCGATTGAGATCTTAAATTTGTTCATAGTGCAAACTCAGGCTTGTCAAGTCAGTGTTGTTCTGTTCTGTTGCGTAAAAGAGGAATAAATGTACTGTAATTGTGGCGGAGTAGATTTAAATACGGACCAAGTTTTAACATTTATTAATGATGTGCCGATAATAAGCAAATGCGTGGGGCGTTTATTTTGAAAAGGATAGGGTGTAGTGTTTTTTTCTTAGTGGTTAAGTTTGGTCAGCAATTCTTTTTACGCTTCACTTTTATCCTTTTTTCTTCTAAATTTGATTCTCAAAAATAAAACCATGCTTCGCGACCTCATTGAAAAGAACCGCAGCTACCGCAGGTTCAAATCCGAAATAAAATTACGCCCCGAACAAATTGAAAGCTGGATCGATCTGGCCCGTTTAACCGCCAGCGGGCGAAATATGCAGCCTTTGAAATATGCCATTGTTACCGATGAAAAGCTATGTGGAAAGATTTTCCCGTTTTTGGGATGGGCCGGTTATTTGAGCGACTGGAAAGGGCCTGCTGAACCCGAACGTCCGGTAGCTTATGTAGTGGTTTTGAAAGACCGGTTGATCTCCGAAAATCATTATTGCGACGATGGCATTGCGATGCAAAGCATTCTTTTGGCCGCGGTAGAAGACGGTTTTGGTGGCTGTATTGTGGGATCGGTTAATAAAAGCAAGGTATCTCGGTTGCTGGAATTACCGGCACATCTTGAATTGCTGTGGGTGCTGGCGCTTGGGAAGCCTGCCGAAGAGGTGGTGATTGATACCGCGCAGGATGATATTAAATACTGGCGCGATGAAAAAGACATTCATCATGTCCCGAAAAGGCCGCTAAACGAAGTGCTCATTCTAAAGAAATAGCAACAAAAAAGGATGGCTTTGAACCATCCTTTTAAGAGTTTAACTTTTAAAAATATTATCCCCTTACAAAAAGGGCTTTGATGATGTGTTGTGCCATTTTTGGATTTTCCTTTAGCCGGCGGGTGGAATAATTAAACCATTTTTGGCCGTACGGAACATAAACCCGCATAAGGTGACCTTCGTCGACAATGCTTTGACGGAGCTCGGGTGTTACACCGTACAACATCTGGAATTCATACATATTCTTCGGGATATTCATTTCCCGGATCATTTTCTGAGCTTCTTCCACCAGGTATTTGTCGTGGGTGGCAATTCCTGCGTACATCTTGTTTTCAAACATGTACCTGAGATCGTCCAGGTAGTGGTCGCGAATCTCCTGATATCCTTTGTACGCAACACTTTCCGGTTCAATGTAAATTCCCTTGCAAAGACGGAAACTGATCGGATGTGCCGCTGTGTTCAGATCATTCAGTGCTTCCAGATCGCTTTTGGTGCGTCTCAGGTAGGCCTGAACAACCAGCCCCACATTGGCGGGGAATTCGGTGCGCAGCCTTCTGAAAATGTCGATTTCCATGTCGACACACTGCGAGTCTTCCATGTCGATCCTGACAAAGGAATTTTTTGAAGCCGCCATTTTTACAATGTCACGCATGTAGTTATAGCAAGCCTCTTTATCGATCAGCAAGCCAAACATGGTGGGTTTTACCGAAAAGTTGCCCCGTATTTTATCGGCAGTAAACCGCTCAATTACTTCCATATATTCGTTGCGGTTTTGTTCGGCCTCTTCGAGCGTACTAATGAACTCGCCCAAAATGTCAATGGTGACTTCTATGTTCTTTGCATTGAGTAATTTGGATGCCAATAATCCATCTTCCAGCGTTTCGCCCGCAATATACCGTTTCGAAAATACCCACACCAGTTTTTTAGGCATGTACGGTAAAATATTTGAGATTATCTTGTTCAACATTTCGGTTTTTAGAATGATAACTTTTTTTGCCATGCTAAAAATACGATTGGGACCAACTTTAATTCAATGATGTTTATCATTCGGGAATTATGATTTAATGCAGGTTTTGGAGAAAGGATAATTGGAATGGCATTAAAAAAATAGGATAGGGACATTGCATTTCAACTAAAAAATTATCTTTGTCCGGTCTATATAAAATGATAAAACCTACTTGTTTGAATTTAAAGTAATATTGTAATGAAAGGATCATCAATTGTTGTCAGTGTAGTATTATTTGTGGCAGTTGCCGTTTTGTATGTTCTGCATTTTACCGGTGGTAATACTGATGGAAAAACCAGTCCTGTCAGAAGTCAGGGGGGAGATTCTGTTGGCGGATTGAAAATTGCCTATGTTAAAGCCGATTCAATTATTTTGAATTATGAAATGGCGCAGGATATGCACGATGAGTTTACTAAAAAACAAGAAGCTTATACCAGCGAATACGGAACCAAACGTCAGACTTTTGAAAAAGAAGCCGCGGCATTCCAGGAAAAACTGCAGCGTGGTGGTTTTCTTACCGAGCAGCGTGCGGTGCAGGAACGCGATCGTTTAGTGGGAAAAGAGCAGGAAATTGTAAAACTTGATCAGGAATTATCTGCCAAGTTAATGGAAATTCAGCAAGGCAATAACCAAAAAATTCTGGATAACCTGATGGATTACCTGAAGCGCTACAACGAAACTGCGAAGTATGATTTCATTTTCAACTCGGCAGAAGTGTTGATCGGGCCTGAGGCGCATAACCTGACCTCAGAAGTGCTGGCAGCAATGAACGAAGAATACAAGGCTACAAAAGAGCAATAAAAAGAAACAAACTGATAAATTAAATCCGGGTAATGCCCGGATTTTTTTTGCCTTTTATTTTAGTTTTGTAACACTGTGTTTGCTGATCAATACATAATCAAAAACCAAGTGAAAGCGCTGCTTTCGCAGGCGCCGGATGAAAGCACCGGAATTATCGTTGTAATTCCGTGTTTGCGCGAACCGGCCATTCAGGAAACGCTTGAGTCGCTTTCCAAATGCACTTTGCCCGGGTGTGCGGTTGAGGTCATTGTTTTGATCAATCATTCAGAAACAGCTGAGGAGGAAACCAAATCATTTAACCTGAAAACCAAAGAGGAACTGGATGACTGGATCAGCAGAAAAGAGCAGAAAGGCATAAGCTTTTTTGCCGTTGGGCCGGTAGAGCTTCGAAAAAAATGGGCCGGTGCCGGACTGGCGCGGAAAAAGGGAATGGATGAAGCCGTTCTTAGGTTTAATACCATTGCGCGGAAAGAAGGTATCATTGTTTCGCTGGATGCCGACACTTTGGTGGAGCCCAATTACCTGGTTGAAGTTGCTGCGCATTTCAAGATCAACAAGAGCCATGTTGGGGCTACCATTGCATTTCGCCATCAAACCGGGAAGCTTGAACAAGAACACCGGCGCGGGATAGAGCTTTACGAACAGTACCTCGCTTATTACAAACGGGCCCTCGATTTTGCAGGGTATCCGCATTCGATGTTTACAGTCGGGTCGGCGTTTGCCGTTACTGCACAAGCTTATGTAAAAAGGGGCGGGATGAACCGACGGCAGGCTGGCGAGGATTTTTACTTTTTGCAAAACCTGGTTCAGATTGGAGAAGTAGGGGAGATACCTACAACTACGGTGCATCCTTCGGCGCGTTTGTCAGACCGGGTTCCTTTTGGGACCGGGCCTGTTTTGCAAAAGTGGATGGCCGGAGAAGAAGACCTCACCCAAACGTATAATTTCGATGCTTTTGTTGATTTAAAAGCCTTCTTCGATCGCACAGCCGATTTCTATCTGGCAAATAAAGCGGGTTTTGAGAAGATAGCCGACGAATTGTCGGAGCCGGTGGCTGCATTTCTTGTCCAGGATGATTTTTTTAAAGACATAGCCGAGTTGAACGCCAATTGTGCTTCTGCCGGTGTGTTTAAAAAACGTTTCTTTCAGAAGTTTAACGCGTTCAGAATCCTGAAATACCTGAATTTTGTTCATGCCGCCTTTTATTCCAAAGCTGGTTTGGAAGAACAATGCGCAAAGTTGAACCGCCTGTTTGGTCATTGAACCACCTTGTAGTCGGTGTTTTCCAGTTTAATTGTTAACTCGTTAATGGGTGATTTTGACTTAAATGCGACAAATCCTTCAATTTTTTCCTGAGGATAGATAATCTCTGCGGCAATGTTAAAAACGTACAATTTCTTTTGTAAAAAGTTCATCTTTTCAGTTGGGTCCTTTTGTTTTTCTTTCTGTTGAAATTCCGGATAGTCGCTGAATCCGTCACCGTCCAGATCATCGTCTACATCAAGGGCTGAAAGAAGGCCTTCGTAAGCCACATAAAAAACAATAAACACCGGAATTATATAGGCTGCTTTGGGGAATCGCCGGGTTTTTAATTTTTCGGCTGCAAGTTTATTATTGACTATTTCCAGTTTGTTCCCTTCAGAGTAAAAGCCCAGCTGGCTCCCGTGAACAGGTTCTTCCGAGTTGTTCATTACACTAATATATAGAAGCTGTACGTCGTTTTTATTGGCCCATCCTCTCCTGAAATTGTTTTTCCCGTATCTGATTTGGTCGGCAGAATAGCTGTATGTAATGGCCGGGCTTACAACAGGTGGCTTTGTGGGGGCAACCTCAATGATTGTTTTGGGGCTTTTACAGCTTAGTGTAAACAATGTGAAAGCCAGTAATATGGCGGTGATCTTTTTCATGCGTTTGTTTCTGTTTCTTACATAAGTTTGTTTGAATACGGATTCCGGATGTAGCAATAATCATTCCTTTTAATGAGCCTTTTCGCAAATCCTAAAAAAATGTGACGGTTAAATCTGCGGCAACTTTAGGTAAAATAAGTTATCGTTTCCGGATTAAAGAGGGGATACTTCTGGTGTTTGACCAATCATTGTTTTCATTGAACGTTTTTGCACTGGTTTCGGTCGTTACAGCTATTCCATAATAAATTATATTGTTATAAAAATTAATTGAATCTTAATAGGTGTTCTAAGTGTTACTGGTTGGTATACAGTATTTTGTGGCGTATTTTGATAAATCAGGGGAATAAAATGAGGGATGTGGTTTGTTTTTTTGGCAAACTTTGTACATTTGCTGCAACGTTAATGTTTAATTAAAAACTTCATTGTTATGGCATACAAAATTTCAGATGAATGTATTGCATGCGGAACTTGTATTGATGAGTGCCCGGTTGACGCGATCTCAGAAGGTGATATCTACACCATTGATGCGGAACTTTGCACTGATTGTGGTTCATGCGCAGAAGTTTGCCCGGTAGAAGCAATTTCAATCGACGAATAAGCCGGACAACATAAAGAAATTCAAAAAGCTCGTTAGTCATAAGACTGACGGGCTTTTTTTGTGGACTTCTTTCACCAAATCTGGCAGAAATTTCTTCAGAAGCCGTTTAGTGGAAGAAGAACAGTAGGTAACAAAAGCAGAAAGCCCAGTACCGAAAGAATGACAATCAGCGGTGCCACCCATCGTACCCATTTTTCATAGGGTATCCGGGCAATTCCGAGCACCCCGATTAACACGCCCGAAGTAGGTGTAATCATGTTGGTAAAACCGTCGCCGAGTTGAAATGCAACCACTGTTGCCTGTCGTGAAATCCCTATTAAATCGGAAAATTGCGACATCATAGGCATGGTAAGTGCAGCTTTCCCTGATCCACTGGGTATGAATATGTTCAAAAAGGTTTGAATCAGGTACATGGCCGTAACCGAGCCAACTTTACCCATGTCCTGCATGGTTTTGGAAACTCCGTAAAGAATGGTGTCAATGATTTTTCCATCTTCCAGAACCACAATAATTCCTCCGGCCAGCCCCACTACCATTGCGGCAGATAAAATGTCTTTCGCCCCTGCAATAAACGATTGGGTAATTTGGTTGGCAGTGTTGCCTGCCGCAATTCCCGAAAAAACTCCCAGGGCAAGAAAAAGAGTGGCTATTTCCATTACGTACCACTGATAGCCCATCACGCCGATTATCAGGAAAACAACCGTAAACAGAAGCAGGTTGAGAATATAGAAATGAACCGACTTTCGAAGTGATAATATTCCGAACAGAATAAACAGGGCAGTGGCAACGGGGACTGCCGGAAAACGAAATACATGGTTTCCGATGTTCAGATCGGTGATGGGTTGCGAGTAGGAAAAGGCCAGTAAAACTACTGTCAGAAAGAGAAAAGAATACCAGGCAGTTCGCGGAACATTGTAATCGATCCGGATATTGTTTTCGCTGTTTCGGTGGCGCCAGTGTTGGTCGTCGTCATGCACCAGCGATTTTTCAGGGTGTTTTTTGATACGCGCTGCATACCATAAAATATAGGCAAATCCGGCAGCATTGATCAATACCCACATCACAATCCGGTATTCAATTCCGGAAAAAAGCGGAAGATCAGACAATCCCTGTGCAATTCCCACCGTGAATGGATTTAGAAAAGCACCCGCAAAACCAAGGGCGGCCGCCACAAAACAGAGCGAAACACCCACAATGGAATCGTACCCCATGGTAATGGCCAATGGCACAAAAATAATGGTAAAGGCGATGGTTTCTTCGCTCATGCCAAACACTGCTCCAAACAGGCTGAACATCAGCATAATTCCGGTCAGGATAATGTTGTTAACCCCCAGTTTGCGCAGTACACGCGATCTTTCCCATTTTTTGGAAAATTGCAGAAAACTGTAAATACCAATATCAATCGATTTACTTTCGTTCAGGATCCAAAAAGCTCCACCAATCATCAGGATAAAAGCGATGATAGGGGCCGTATTCACAAAGCCATCAAAAAAAGCCGAAAAAATCTGCCAGCTTTGCCGGTTGCTTTCAATGTAATGAAACGAGTCGGGATTGATAACACTTCTTTCTACGCCATTTACAGTCACGGTTTCCCGAACAAATTCACCCCCCGGAATCATCCAGGTTAACAGGGCGCTGAAAACAATCAAAACAAAAATGATAACATAAGTATGAGGTACTTTTCTAAGCATAGCTGCAAGTTTTGGTTCCGAAAATAGCAATTCTTAGCGGAATCATTTCGACACATTCTTTTCAATAGCCAACATTCCCAGAAAGTTTGTTATTTCATTCCACCGACTGACTGATTGGAATCGCTCCGGAGTTTCGTCAATAGTATTAATTATTACGTTAAGTAGAATGACAATCGTCATTTGAATTTATCCGGCTTAAAGCTTGATTTATCGGAGCATTTTTGTACCTTATTATTAAAATAAGTCACAAATTTAATTCGAATTAGAGAGGAAATGTGATCTTGATCTTGCAAAAGCCAAAAGTCGGGTATCTATAAACTGACGGATGGATTGTGTTGTTCGGGACTAATTATTGAAAAGGTGAGCGGAGAGTTGCAGAAGAAAGAGAAACGAGAAACTCTCCGGCTTGAAACAATGAATTGAAAAATAAACATTTGAGTGTATGAAGTTATTACTGGAAAATATAAAAGAACTTGTTCAGGTGGAAGAGGATCCGGTGTCGTACCGGGCCGGTAAAGAAATGAGCAAGGTTAACACCATCAAAAATGCTTTTGTAATTATCCGTGATGAGATTATTGAAGAGTTTGGGCGGATGGATCAATTGAAGGATGTTTATTGCGATGATGACTTGCTGATTGAGATCGATTGCTCCAACCGTCTGGTATATCCCGCTTATTGCGATTCGCACACGCATCTGGTTTATCCGTCGGCACGCGAAAAGGAATTTGTGGATCGGATTAAAGGACTTTCGTATGAAGAGATTGCACGTCGCGGCGGTGGAATTCTTAATTCGGCCAAACGCTTGCACGAAGCATCGGAAGAAGAGTTGTTCAACGACGCTATGCACCGGATCATCGAAATCATGAAAATGGGAACCGGGGCAGTGGAGATCAAAAGCGGATACGGTTTAAATACGGAAGATGAACTGAAGATGCTGCGGGTTATTCGCTGGATAAAAGAAACTGCGCCAATTTGTGTGCGGGCTACGTTTTTGGGAGCCCACGCCATTCCCGCCGAGTATAAAAGCAATCCTTCGAAATATGTTGATGTGATCATTAACGAAATGATTCCGCAGGTGGCAGCCGAAGAACTGGCTGATTTTATAGATGTGTTTTGTGATAAAGGCTTTTTTACGGTAGAAGATACCGAACGGATACTGATGGCCGGGTTAAAATATGGATTGAAACCAAAAATTCATGCCAACGAACTCGGCTTAACCGGTGGCGTTCAGGTAGGGGTTAAATACGGAGCATTGTCGGTCGATCATCTTGAATTTATTGAAGAAAACGAGATTGCAGCACTGCAAAACAGCGAAACCATGCCAACTGTATTACCCGGAGCTGCTTTTTTTCTGGGTATGAAGCTTTCTCCGGTACGCGAAATGATAGAAGCCGGTTTGCCCATTGCGCTGGCTTCGGATTTTAACCCGGGCTCTTCGCCCAGTGGTAACATGAGCCTCATTGCCGCCATGGGATGTATCAACTACAAAATGCTTCCGGAGGAAGTGATCAACGCAACTACGCTCAATACAGCCTACGCAATGGGTATTAGCGATTCGTACGGCAGCATTGCCCGCGGAAAGGTAGCCAACCTGTTTATTACTTCCGAGATTCCGGGTATTGAGTACATTCCGTATTATTATGGCTCCAGTTTGGTGGAAACAGTTATTTTGAATGGTGAAGTTCAGACTTTCGAACGCTGTTAAAAATCATTCCCTTTGCCATCCCCTTGTTCTAAATTCGCCTTTCAAAAGGATGAAATTGAAAACCTGTGTGACATAATTTCACGATTGAAAAACCTGTAGTATGAAGAAAATTATTGAGTGCGTGCCTAACTTTTCGGAAGGCCGCGATATGAGCATAATCAAAGAAATTACCAATGCCATTGAAAGTGTTGCCGGCATTAGTTTGCTGGATGTTGACCCGGGAAAAGCTACCAATCGTACAGTGGTGACTTTTGTGGGTGAGCCGGAAGACGTGATTGAAGCAGCTTTCAGAGGAATTAAAAAGGCCGCTGAAGTAATTGATATGAGCAAACACAAGGGAGAGCATCCGCGCTTTGGTGCCACTGATGTTTGCCCGCTGGTTCCGGTGGCAAATGTTACCATGGAAGAAACCGTGGTTTATGCCCGCCAATTGGCTGAAAGAGTAGGAACTGAGCTCGGTATTCCTGTTTTTTGTTACGAGTTTGCTGCCTATAAAGAGAAACGCAGAAGTTTGGCCAACTGCCGGTCGGGCGAGTACGAAGGTTTGAAAGACCGAATTTCCACGGTCGAGTGGAAACCCGATTTTGGCCCCGATGCATGGAATGAGGGGGTAAAGGGAAGTGGGGCAACGGCCATTGGAGCGCGTAATTTCCTGGTGGCTTACAATGTTAATTTAAACACCACATCTACCCGAAGAGCCAATGCGATCGCTTTTGATATTCGCGAAGCGGGGCGCGTAATGCGTGAAGGCGACCCGGTGACAGGAAAAATTGTAACCGACGAAAGCGGGGAACCAGTAAGAATCCCCGGAAGTTTGAAGAAGACACGCGCAATTGGATGGTATATTGAAGAATACGGCATCGCTCAAATCTCGATAAATCTTACCGATATTTCGGTGACGCCGGTGCATGTTGCTTTTGATGAGGTATCAGAAAGGGCGCGCGAGCGTGGACTCAGGGCAACCGGTTCCGAATTGGTGGGATTGATTCCATTGCAGGCAATGCTCGATGCCGGGAAATATTTTCTGCGTAAACAACAGCGCTCCACCGGCATCTCCGATGAGGAGATCATAAAGATTGCCGTGAAGTCGCTGGGGCTGGACGAGCTAGGTCCTTTTGATCCTAAAAAGAAAATAATAGAATACGTTATCGAAGACAAAGCAGCTCGTAAACTGATCGATTTGACACTGACGCAGTTCAAAGACGAAACGGCTTCAGAATCTCCGGCGCCCGGAGGTGGTTCTATTTCGGCTTATGTGGGTGCTTTGGGAGCTGCACTTGGTGCAATGGTGGCCAACCTTTCGGCGCACAAACGTGGTTGGGACGATCGTTGGGAAGAATTTTCGGAGTGGGCAGAAAAAGGAAAGCTGTACCATTCGGCCTTGCTCCGTTGTGTGGACGAGGATACCGATGCTTTCAACCAAATAATGGCGGCTTTTGGCTTGACCAAATCGACAGAACAGGAGAAGGCTGAAAGAAAACAGGCCATTCAGAATGCGACAAAAAATGCCATTGAAGTTCCGCTAAAGGTTATGCAACTGGCGCACGATTCATTGGAAGTAATGAAAGCCATGGCTGATTTTGGGAATCCAAACTCGGTGTCGGATGCAGGTGTTGGTGCGTTGTGTGCGCGAACCGCTGTTGAAGGAGCTTACCTGAATGTAAAGATCAATGCGGCTGGATTTGGTGATAAGGCGTTTTTGGATGAAAAACTTGCCTTTGCTAATGGTTTGTTGCAGTCGGCCAAGCAAAAAGAGTCAGAAATTCTCGCGGTGGTTTATGAAAAAATAGAATCTTAGTAGAGATATAGTTGAAATAAGAAAAACGCGGTGGCCCGGAATGTCGGGTTACCGCGTTAGTTTTTCTGTTTTCTCAGCCACTGTTCCTTTTTCGGTCAGTCGAATGATCCAGATTATAAACTGAATCCATTTTCCGGGCCTGGTCACGATTTGTTCGATCCTGGCAACTTTCTGATCACGAATCGATAACTGCTCCGGCCGGTCAGATTGTTTGTACTTTACCAATTCGGTCGCAAATTTCCAGGCTCCGTCGCGGGCTACTTTCATACTAAAATCCACTACGTAATTGTCGACCTTGCCTGAAAGCGAAAGTATTTTTCGCAGAAAAGGCCAGATGGAAGAAAGGTTTTCCTGGACCTCATTGACCAGCGACGATAGTATTTCATTGATCTGCTTAAAATCATTTTCAAGTGAACCGATCGAACCGGCGTCCGAAACTTCGACAGCCGCAACTCCCAGGTCGAGGTTGATATGTGCATTCATTCCAAGCAAAAGATGCTGAATAACCAGTAACTGTTTATTTTCTGCCTGCTGAAAAGCTTTTTCCCACGATAACGATACGGGCCGGCCTTTGTGCCAGTCGTAGTAGGCATCTATGTAGCGTTTAGCAAAAATCACATCAAGTTTTTCCATTCTGGGGCCATCGTCAAAACGATTGGCTTTAATGCCTTCCTTTACTTCAATTGTAACCCTTTGGTAAAGCGCAGCAAAATACCCCAGTGTGTCTTCATCTTTTATGGATTCCTGAATGATCGAATCAAGAATTTCAATTACGTCGTCGATCGAGTTAACGGGCTTTCTGTTCATGTTTGAAAAGTTATTTTACAGATAAACAGTTTAGTCCCCAAAGTGTTGACCGATCATTAGTCCCGGAGAGTAGGTGCATTTTAGTTCTTTCGTACCGCCACTAACGCAATAATGGCCAGCCGGGCAACTATAAATACGAATATTCCCATCAGCGGATCGACCAATGCCATTTTCAGACCGTGGGCAAGCAGGCTTGGTGTCAGTTCACCATGTGCTTCAACGGCGTCAAAGGCATGGATCAGTCCAAAAGTTCTTCCCATAAATCCCCAGGCTACGGCAAACCAGCCAATGTGTTTCATCAAATCCATGAGCTTTGGGCGGCTTTCTTTTTTGAGGAGGGCTACGGTGAACAAGGCAAGAATAATGATTAGACATGCGAAAATGGTCACGGTAAATACAGGGCCTCCATCAATAAATTTTCCAATAATACTTTTCATTGTTTTTAGTTTTTGATTGATACTGATTCAAATCTAAGAAATGCCTGCATGCCGTTATTTTTATTGCGATAGATACCCCGAACCATACGCTTTCTAACAAATTTAAAGGTATAAACGGAATTTTGTACTGAGATTATGTCAAAAATAGGGGTAAATCGGCATTCCATCGATAAATGAAAGGGAATCAGCAGATTTTCAGTAATATTGTTTTATGATCGCGCTCAAAAAACCGAAGATTAAGACCATTTTTTTGCACCTGCTTTTCTGGATCGGAGTGTGGTTCTTCTTTTATTACTTTTTTAGTTATAATTCGAACGATCAGCGCTACATCATCTGGTTTTCAAGTTGCTTGCTGCCCGTAACAATCGCGGTTACCTACTTTGTGGTGAATTACCTGATTCCAAAATATCTGCTGGTAAAGAAGTACGTATTGTTTGCACTTTACAGCTTTTATACCGTTGTGGTTTCCTCGTATATCATTGTGCTTGTATTGTACGGCTGTCTTATTTTTTTACTGAGTTTTAATACTACCGTGATGCCGCCCATGAGTAAGAATTTCCTGTTTATTCTTATACTGGTTTACATGGTTTCGGGAGCGGTTGGCTTTTTTACTTTGCTGAATTACAATTTTAAAACTGCCGCTCAAAACCGCGAACTTCAGAATAAAATACTGGAAACGCAGCTGCAAATGAAAGACCAGGAATTGCAATACCTGAAAATGCAGATTCACCCGCACTTTTTATTTAATACTCTAAATACCATTTATGGTTTTGCGTTAAAGCAGTCGGTGCAGACGCCTGAAATTATCCTAAAGCTTTCCAATCTTCTCGACTACATTTTGTACCAGGTTAACAAGCCGTTGGTGGAGCTAAGTCAAGAGGTTCAGCATATTAAAGAATATATTGAGCTGGAGAAGATACGGTTTAAGGATACATTGAAGGTGGAATTTAGCAGCGGCGAAATCAGCGATAAAATACAGGTTGCACCTATGTTGCTGATGCCTTTTGTTGAAAATGCGTTCAAGCACGGTAACCTGGTTGATGGATTTTTAAACATTGACGTGGATATCTGGTTGGATCAAAACACGTTGCATTTCAAGATAGGAAATACCTGGCTCGGTGAAAAAAACGGGAAGGAAAAATCAGGAATCGGCTTGGAAAATATCCGAAAAAGGCTGGAGCTCAATTATCATAATCGATATAAGCTGAATAACAAGATGGAAAACAACTGGTATTGGGTCGAGTTATCCATTGAGAACCTGGAAATGACAAAAAATGGAAAAGCGAATTAAATGTTTGGTGGTGGACGATGAGCCGGTAGCTCGCGAAATTCTGGAAAACCATCTGGCTAAACTCGAAAGCTTTGAGTTGGTGGGCTCGTGTAAAAGTGCCATCGGTGCTTTTCAGATAATAAGCAGTCAACCTGTCGATTTAATTTTCCTGGATATTAATATGCCCGAAATGTCGGGGCTGTCGCTTGCACGATCGATTAACAGCAATGTAAAAGTGATTTTTACCACCGCTTATCGTGAGTATGCGGTTGACGGGTTTGATTTGCAGGCAGTAGATTATTTGCTAAAGCCCATTTCTTTTGAGCGCTTTTTGAAGGGAGTGCAAAAATATATGCAGGAAAATGTGCCGGTAAAAAGCAGTGACGCAATTGCGCCGGAAACGGAAGATACCGAATTCTTCTTTGTGCGGTCAGAGCGGAAGATGGTTCGGATTAATTTTTCGGATATTCGTTTTATCGAAAGCATTGCCGATTATATAAAAATTCACTTACAAGAGAGAAATGTGCTTACCCGCGAAACCATTTCCAATATCGAATCAAAACTGCCACAAAATGATTTTCTGCGTATTCACCGGTCGTACATTGTTGGCATAAAAAATATTGAGTCGTTTACTACCGAATACATCGAAATAGGGAAGAGGCAATTGCCCATTAGCAGAAGCTACAGGGAGCAGGTGTTGAGGAAGTTAGAGCTCTAGAATGTTTTGAAAATAAAAAAGGACGGGTCAACACCCATCCTTTCATCTAACTAAACCAATAAAACTAATCAAACCTAAACTTATGAACTAAAACTATGACACAAAGGTAAGGCGAGTTTTGGAAAGTAAGGTTACCCCAATGTTAAAAAACATGCTCTATAACATATGATTTATCTATGGGCATTAAGTTCCGTCTATTGTGTGGATTTTGTCTTTGACAATGAAAGAGGAGTTGGTTGCCGGGAAATGAATTAGCTGAAGGTGCGAAGCTTTGTAAAACAAAAAAAGGACGGGTCAACACCCATCCTTTCATCTAACTAAACCAATAAAACTAATCAAACCTAAACTTATGAACTAAAACTGAAGCAAATGTAAAGCGAAAATTGCAGATGGAGGTTAAGCCAATGTTAAAAAACATGTTTTATAACATATAGTTTATCTATGGCCCTTTGACGAACTCTATTTCTGAAATTAGGAGTAAATGAGATATGATGCCGGGGGAAATTCGGATGCGGAATGAATGATTGGTGAAGAAATTAAAAAAGGATGAGTCAACACCCATCCTTTCATCTAACTAAACCAATAAAACTAATCAAACCTAAACTTATGAACTAAAACTGAGGCAAATGTAAAGCGAAAATTGCAGAAGGAGGTTAAGCGAATGTTAAAAAACATGTTTTATAACATATAGTTTATCTATGACCTTTTGAGGTAGTCTATTTCGGAAATTAGGGGAAAATATTGATGTTGATGGTGAAAATTCTGTAGCGGATTGAATGATTGGTGAGGTCATTAAAAAAGGACGGGTCAATACCCATCCTTTTCACTAACTAAACCAATAAAACTAATCAAACCTAAACCTATGAACTAAAACTTATGGTGCAAAGATATGTTGCATAACATTAGTCCTGATGTCAGGCGTGTTAAAAAGTGTCAAATTGAATGTTTTTATATCAGTAAATTAACATTGAAGATGTAAGGCATAAAAAAGCCCTGTATATAGTATACAAGGCTTTTGGTATTTTGTACAATAGTTTTTCTATTCTTTGCTTTTGCCGCCTTCTCCGGCTATTGAATCGCGCATGGAAGTATCAGCCATGATGTTTTTGTACTTCATGTAATCCATCACGCCGAGGTTTCCGGTTCTGAATGCTTCTGCGATTGCCAGTGGCACCTGTACTTCAGCCTCAATAACCTTCGCACGCGCTTCCTGTGCTTTGGCAATCATTTCCTGTTCCAGGGCAATGGCCATTGCACGACGTTCTTCGGCTTTGGCCTGTGCAATGTTTTTGTCTGCTTCTGCCTGATCCATTTGGAGAACTGCTCCGATATTTTTACCAATATCAATGTCGGCAATGTCAATTGAGAGAATCTCAAAGGCTGTTCCGGCGTCAAGGCCTTTTTCCAATACTACTCTCGAAATAAAATCAGGATTTTCAAGCACAGCTTTGTGAGAGTGCGAAGAGCCGATGGATGAAACAATTCCTTCTCCAACACGGGCCAGAACAGTTTCTTCTCCAGCACCACCCACCAGTTGCCGGATGTTGGCGCGGACTGTTACACGCGCTTTTGCTATTAACTGTATACCATCTTTAGAAACGGCCGTAACCGGAGGCGTGTTAATCACTTTCGGATTTACCGACATTTGAACCGCCTCAAAAACATCACGACCCGCAAGGTCGATAGCGGTAGCCATGTTAAAAGAAAGTTCAATATTTGCTTTTGCAGCTGAAACAAGAGCATGAACAACTCTGGCCACGTGTCCACCTGCCAGGTAATGCGCCTCCAGCGCGTCACGACTCAGTGTTACGTCGGCTTTTGTGCCCTCAATAAGTGCCCGAACAATAACTCCGGGAGGTACTTTCCGAAAACGCATCAGAAAAAGCTGGATGAGCGAAATTCGTACTCCCGATACCAGTGCCGAAAACCAAAGTCCGATTGGTATAAAATAAAGGACGATGAACAGTAATACTATTACTCCAACAATCAGTCCCCACGTGCCTGCTGCTTCTTCAATCATTTTATTTTTTATTTATAGGTTCAACAATAATTTTATTGGAAACGATCTTTAATACTTTAACCGGAATGTTATGATCGATGAATGATCCGGTGGATTGTGCCTCCACCACTTCACCGTTTACCCTTACTTTTCCGGAAGGGGCCAGCCGCCCAATGGTCTTGCCGGTGTCTCCGGTTTTTATTTTCTCGGCATTGATCAGGTCAACTTTGCCGTCGATATTTTTTTCGAGAATCATCTTTTTCCCTGTTCTCGATTTAAAAAAGTAGTAAACCATCGACGGGGCAAGTAGCAGTACAATGGCAAGCGTAATAAATCCGGCTCCTGTTCCCAGGTCGGTAAAGGCAATATAAACGCTGGCGATCAACAGTAAAAAACCTCCGATCCCGGCAATGGTTACTCCGGGAATTACTGCGAACTCGATCAGTAATAAAACCAGTCCCAGTAATATTAATAGTATAATGGCAAAAATTGACATATCAGTCTATGGTTGCATTTAGTTCTCGTCCAATTAGTGCGTCTTTCATTGGCTTTAGTTCAGAGAAGCTGCCTTTCTTAACATCACATTTCCCCTTGTAATGAACCAGGTAAGTACATTGTGTTGCCTGTTCAATTTCGTGTTCACAAATGTCGATCAACGCATCAATCACATAATCAAAGGTATGAACGTCGTCGTTGTGAAGAATCAGCGAATTTTCTTCCAGTGTATCTTCATTCGATTTATCAACAGGAATATTTTTAGGTTCCTTTAATGTCATTGTTCGGCCTCCAATTTTTTTGCTTCACTCAAAGTTATTCTTTTTCCGTTAAAATACGGTACAACAAAGGCATCTTCTACACCTTCTCTACGCACCTGGGTTTGCATTTTTTGGGCGTCTTCATAATTGGTGAGATTTCCGGTGGTGTAAACTACTACTCCTTTTTCATCGGTGTATTGGTCAATTTTTCGGATAAGTGATAGCTTGTCAAACTGTTTTTTTACATATGAAGGCAACCCCCGGCTATAGGCCCCAATCTGAATTTTATAAACCAGCTCGTCTTGTTGGTCGCCAGCTGGCTGCTGTTTTGCCGGAACAATGGTGGGTAGAATTTCTGTAGAAATAATCAAGGCCGTATCCAGGGCTTCAGCAATTTCAACTTGTGGTTGATTGTACGAGGCGGCATGCTCTTTCAAAGAGGCAATAAAATCTATTCTTTGCAGCTCTGGCTGTGAGTTCCAGTAGTCGGTTTCTGCCCGTTGTGCGGTTTGAAGACTTTCGCGGGTATCGCGCTGAAGGCCAAATAAACTGCCTTCAGCATCAACAATTTTTTGTCCCAAAGCATTTTTCAACGAGGAGGTATTGGCTTCTGCATATTTGCGGCGCCATTCGTCCAGGTTACGGGTCAGCGAATCCAGTTGGAGGCTTAGTTGTTTCCATTTGAGGTAGGCCTCCAACCCTTCCTTTGTTTGAAAATTGGAGGTGTCCACATACATCATTTCGCTGTTTACATCAAAATTGATGGGCGCCTGTTTTTGCTTTTTTTCGGGAACTGTTGCCGGGGCCTCAATTTCCGTTTCTTCTGCCAAAAACGAGTCAGTCGGAATAGAATCTGTATTTGGAGTGTATATTATTGTATCGGTCTCTGCTTGCAGAGCTTCTTCTTTGGCTATTGGCACCGGTGCAATATCTTCGGTTTCTAACTCATACGGGCTGAATTGGTCCCTGCATTGCTGAATTTTTTCGGATAAACCAAGTGTTGCCTGCTCTTCCTGTGCGGCTGTTTTCTGGTACTTTAAATAATGAGTCAGGGCATTGTTCCATTGCTGCATCGCCTGGTATTGAATTCCCAGGTAATAATCTGTTTTTAATGGCGACTCACCTGTGCTTCCTTTTAACAAATAATTGATCTCGTTGGGGCCGTAATGTCCGTTTTCGGTCCGGCAGGCACCGTAATAATAGTTGATCATCAGATTGTCGGGACTCTGCAAGATCAGGGGGCTTAACAAAGTTTCAGCCTCTGTATACTTTTCTTCATCAAATCGTTGGATGGCTTCCACCAAAGGATTTTTCTGTGCTTCAACGAAAAGAGGCAATCCGGCAAACAATAAAACAAAATGTATTGTTAGAAGTATGTTGATTTTTCTCAATTCCATAATAGAAATGGCTTTTAATTTTCGACAGGTAAATTTAACAAAAATCAATTCTTTGGAGAATTTAAATTAGTCTGAATTGATGTGCAAGAAGTGAAATGGATACCTGAGTTTTATCATTTAATCAGTTATATTTGTAAAACAGAATGAAGCAAAAATCATGACAAATTTGAAAGTTGGAGATAAAGCTCCCGCATTTGAAGGGGTGAATCAAAGCGGTGAAAAGATTGCTTTGAAAGATTTTGAAGGGAAAAAGCTGATCCTGTATTTCTATCCGAAAGACAATACACCCGGTTGTACAGCAGAATCTTGCAACCTGAACGATAATTACGATGCCTGGCTGGCAAAAGGTTTTGAAGTGGTGGGGGTTAGTCCTGACAGTGAAAAATCTCACCAGAAGTTCGCCGATAAATTTGGCTTTCGGTTTAACCTGATTGCCGATACCGAAAAAGAAATACTGGAGGCCTACGATGCCTGGGGCGAAAAGTCGATGTATGGTAAAAAATATATGGGGGTTCTACGTAAAACCTTTGTTATCGACGAAAAGGGTGTAATTCAGGAGATTTTCGAAAAAGTAAACACAAAAGATCACACCAACCAAATTATCAACACACTTAACTTATAGACCAGAACATGACAAGCGAAGAAAAAAGTCTGATGAATAAGGAAAAGCTGAAAGCACTTCAGCTTACCATGGATAAAATTGAAAAGAGTTACGGAAAAGGATCCATCATGCGAATGGGCGATAATCCGCATGTGGATGTCCCGGCCATCTCGTCGGGTTCCATTGCACTGGATGTGGCACTGGGAGTTGGAGGCTACCCCAAAGGACGTATCGTAGAAATCTACGGCCCGGAATCTTCGGGTAAAACCACACTTGCCATTCATGCGATTGCCGAAGCTCAAAAGGCCGGAGGTATTGCTGCCTTCATTGATGCAGAGCATGCTTTCGATCCGTATTATGCCAAGAAACTAGGTGTAGATATCGATGAGTTACTGATTTCACAACCCGACAACGGGGAACAGGCACTTGAAATTGCCGACAACTTAATCCGCTCTGGAGCATTGGATATTGTGGTGATCGACTCGGTGGCTGCGTTAACGCCAAAAGCAGAGTTGGAAGGCGAGATGGGCGACTCGAAAATGGGCTTGCAGGCTCGTCTTATGTCGCAGGCCCTGCGTAAACTCACGGCCAACATCAACAAAACCAAAACCTGCTGTGTATTTATCAACCAGCTGCGTGAAAAAATTGGTGTAATGTTCGGTAACCCCGAAACAACTACCGGTGGTAACGCGCTTAAATTCTATGCTTCGGTACGTTTGGATATCCGCCGTATTGGCCAGATCAAAGACGGGGAAGAAGTAAACGGAAACCATGTGCGCGTGAAAGTGGTGAAAAACAAAGTGGCACCACCATTCCGCAAAGCCGAATTTGATATTATGTACGGCGAAGGAATTTCCAAATCGGGCGAGATCATCGATTTGGGTGTTCAGTACAATTTGATCAAAAAAAGTGGTTCGTGGTTCAGTTACGGGGAAACAAAATTGGGTCAGGGGCGCGAAACCGTGCGTAACCTTGTTATGGACAATCCTGAATTAGCTCAGGAATTGGAAACCAAAATAGTTGAAGCGATAACCGGAACCCTTACGATGGAATAATAATAGTATACATAGACAGAATTTGCCGGGTGAATTGTTTCTGTCGATTCACCCGGTTTTTTTTATAAGCTAAAATTAAGTATGAAAGTCTTAAAATTTGGCGGGACATCCGTAGGTTCTGCCACCAACATCAAAAAAGTAAAAGAGATCGTTCTTTCGCAGAACGATGATGTAATTGTTGTAGTGTCCGCATTGGGCGGCATAACCGATAAAATACTGACGGCAGCGAACAACGCTGCCACGGGTACCAGCGACTTTCATACGGAACTTACGGAAATCCGGCAGCGTCACCACGATACAATGCACGAACTCTTTAACGGAAATGAACCGATCAGGGAGGTGGTGGAAAAACTGCTGGATGAACTGGAGCAAATTCTGACCGGTATTACGCTGGTGGGAGAACTCACCGCCAAAACACTCGACCGCATTGCGGGTATTGGCGAGCGGATGTCGTCGCAAATAATTGCCGCTTTTATAGGCGCCGAACGAAAAGACTCTTCGTTGCTGATTCAAACCGATAGTAACTTTGGAAAGGCTTCGGTTGATTTTCAGGTTACCATTAAAAATATAAAGGAGGAATTTGCCGGTTTTAGAGGAATTGCGGTAGCTCCGGGTTTTATTTCGAAAAACAGCAAAGGCGAATTTACTACGCTGGGCCGTGGTGGTTCAGATTTTACCGCCGCTATTATTGCCGCAGCACTTGATGTGGAGGTACTGGAAATATGGACTGATGTGAATGGTTTTATGACTGCTGATCCGCGTGTGATCCGAAAAGCCTATACCATTCCGGAACTTACCTATTCCGAAGCAATGGAATTGTCGCATTTTGGCGCGAAAGTGATTTACCCACCAACCATTTTGCCGGTTTATCAAAAAGGAATCCCGATCCTGATCAAAAATACTTTTGAACCCGAAAATCCCGGGACACGGATCGTAAAAGATGTGAGGAATGGCTTCGACCGTCCGATCAAAGGAATATCATCGATTTCCGGAATTACACTGCTTACCATGCAGGGGATTGGTATGGTGGGAGTTACCGGAATTTCGATGCGATTGTTTACCGCCCTGGCAAGGGTAAACGTAAATGTGATCCTGATTTCGCAGGCTTCGTCAGAGAACTCCATCAGTGTGGCCATCGAAGAAAAAATGCTCAGCAAGGCGGAGCAAGCCATTTGCGAGGAATTTGAGAAAGAGATTGCCAGTGGACAGGTAAATAAGATTGATATCGAGAAAGAAGTTTCGGTGGTTGCCATTGTCGGAGAGAACATGAAAAAAACAACAGGCGTTGCCGGAAAGTTGTTTTCAACCATTGGCCGCAATGGGGTAAACATTATTGCCATTGCACAGGGCGCTTCGGAGCTTAACATTTCGTGGGTGGTTAAAAACGAAGATCTCCGTAAAACCCTGAATGTGGTGCACGAATCGTTCTTCCTTTCCGAGTTTGTAGAATTGAACATCTTTTTGATGGGAATCGGAACCGTTGGTGGAAATTTATTGCAGCAGCTAAAACAACAACAGGAAAAATTGCTGAAAGAGAAACATCTTCGCGTAAAGTTGACGGGAGTTGCCAACTCGAAGAAAATGCTTTTTGAACGCGAAGGGATTGATATTTCCGAATTTCGTGATAAGCTGGCGCAGGCCGAGAAAACATCGTCGCTGCAAGGTTTTGTCGACGAGATGAAAGACATGAATATTTATAATTCTGTTTTTGTGGATTGTACGGCTTCCGATAACGTGGCGTCTGTGTACAAAGAGATTCTGAATGCCAACATTGCCATTGTTACAGCAAATAAAGTAGCGGCATCTTCGGATTATGAGAATTATGCCGAACTCAAAAGAATAGCCAAACGGAAAGGAGTGAAATTTCTTTTCGAAACCAACGTTGGCGCGGGATTGCCGATTATTAATACGTTGAATGACCTGGTAAATTCGGGCGACCGTATTTTAAAGATTGAAGCCGTTTTGTCGGGAACGCTGAATTATATTTTTAACACCATTTCAGAAGATATTCCGTTAAGCAAAACCATTCTGATGGCCAAGGAAGAAGGCTATTCAGAACCTGATCCGCGTATTGATTTGAGCGGGGTAGACGTAGCGCGCAAGATCCTGATCCTGGCGCGCGAGTCGGGATACCGGATTGAAATGGAGGACATCTCCATCAAGCGTTTTGTGCCTGACAGCCTGTTTAACGGAACACTGGATGAATTTTGGGAAGGTGTGCCCGGGCTGGATGCAGCTTTTGAAACAGAACGGAAAAAACTGGTTGCCGAAAATAAGAAATGGCGTTTTGTGGCCCGTTTCGAAAATGGCAAAGCTGAAGCTGGCCTGGAAGTGGTGGATGCCAGTCATCCTTTTTACGACCTGGAAGGAAGCAATAACCTGGTGATGTATACCACCGAGCGCTACCACGAATTTCCGATGCTGATTAAAGGATACGGTGCCGGGGCCTCTGTAACTGCGGCTGGTGTTTTTGCCGATCTGATCAAGGTATCGAATATTTAATTTTTTTATTGATCGGAATTTTCAAAAATTAATTGTTACTATCCCGGCAGACCTTCGTTTTTTGTTCAATAAAACAAGGTAGCCGGATATTGTACAACAAAAAATCTGGAAAAATGAAGTACCTGATTATACTCGGCGACGGTATGTCGGACGAGCCTTTACAAGCTTATGATAACAAAACTCCTTTGCAGATGGCCAACAAACCGCACATCGACTGGCTGGCGAAAAACGGACAATCGGGAATGCTGAAGACGGTTCCCGATTCGATGCATCCGGGAAGTGAAATTGCCAATATGGCGGTTCTGGGCTACGATGTGGAGAAGGTTTTTGAGGGCAGGGGAGTGCTCGAAGCTGCCAGCATGGGGGTTGAACTGAAACCTGGCGACCTTGGCTTGCGTTGCAACCTGATTTGTATTGAAAATGAACAGGTTAAAAATCATTCTGCCGGACATATTTCCAATGATGAAGCGGCGGAACTGATTCATTTTCTGGACGAAAAGCTGGGCAACGACCGGGTGAAATTTTATGCCGGTGTTTCCTATCGTCATTTGCTGGTGATAAAAGGAGGTATCAAAGACGTGAAAACGACGCCTCCGCACGATGTTCCCGGAACACCTTTTCGCGATGTTTTGCCGGTAGCCAAAACAGAAGCGGCTGAAGGAACTACCGAACTATTGAACGAATTGATCCTGAAATCACAGGCGTTGTTAGCCGATCATCCGGTTAATCAGAAAAGAAAGGCCACCGGGAAAGATGCAGCCAACAGTATTTGGCCGTGGTCGCCAGGTTACAAACCGGCCATGCCAACCCTGCAGGAAATGTTTGGAATCGGAAGTTCTGCGGTGATCTCTGCGGTTGACCTGATTCATGGAATTGGGGTGTATGCCGGTATGAAAGTGATTCATGTGGAAGGTGCAACTGGTTTGTATGACACCAATTACGAAGGAAAAGCCAAAGCCGCCATGGATGCGCTAAAGGAAAATGATTTGGTTTACCTGCACATTGAGGCAAGCGATGAAGCCGGCCATGAAGGAGATGTGGAATTGAAAACCAAAACGATTGAATACCTCGATCAGCGTGTGGTGAAATACATTCTGGAGGAAACCGCAAAAATGGAGGAGGAAGTAGCAATTGCAATTTTGCCCGATCATCCAACTCCCTGTGCTTTAAAAACACATACGCGCGATTCGGTACCGTTTAGCATTTACAAACCCGGAATGGCCCCGGATTCAGTAGAGGTTTACGATGAATTTGATCCGCGCAACGGAGTTTTGGGGTGGTTGAAAGGGGATGAATTTATCCGGACATTCCTTGGTAAATCATAAATATGTAGCCTCGTTAGGACTGACACAATGAATCAACGGTTTATTAAATTTATGACATAAGTCATATTTAATGGCCGGTTCGTGTAGCTGTGTACAGCTAAAATTTTACTTTTGAACTTAGTTATGAAGTATTACAGTACCAATAAAAATACACCCGAAGTTTCGTTAAAAGAAGCAGTTGTAAAAGGCCTGGCTGCCGATAACGGACTTTTTATGCCCGAAAGAATTGAAGCGTTCGATCCTTCTTTTTTTGAAAACATTCAAAACCTGAGTTTTCAGGAAATTGCCTACGAAGTGGCTTTGAAGTTTTTTGGAGAAGACATTGAAGCGCAAAAACTGCATGAAATTGTTTTTGATACGCTTTCGTTTGATTGTCCGCTTGTAAAAGTAGATGGAAATATTTATTCGCTTGAATTATTTCACGGCCCAACACTTGCCTTTAAAGATGTGGGGGCAAGATTTATGGCACGTTTACTCAACTACTTTCTAGGGAAAAAAGAAAAGCAGGTAAACGTTTTGGTAGCCACTTCGGGCGATACCGGAAGTGCTGTTGCCAACGGATTTCTGGGGGTTGAAGGGATTCACGTGCACGTGCTTTATCCCAAGGGAAAGGTAAGCCGTATTCAGGAAGCCCAGTTTACAACGCTGGGACAAAATATTACTGCGCTGGAAATCGATGGCACTTTTGATGATTGTCAGCATTTGGTGAAAACAGCGTTTCTTGACAAGGAATTGAACGAGAAACTGGTTCTTACCTCAGCAAATTCGATCAATGTGGCGCGTTTCCTGCCACAGGCATTTTACTATTTTAATGCATATGCCCGTTTGAAAGAGGCTGGTATTTTGGAAAACAGGGAGTTAGTGGTGGCTGTTCCGAGCGGTAATTTTGGAAATCTTACCGCCGGTTTGATTGCAGCTGAAATGGGGCTGCCCATTCAGCAGTTTATTGCAGCGAATAATGAAAACGATGTGGTTTTCGAATACCTCAAAACCGGAAAGTATCAGCCGCGGCCATCGGTTGAGACCATTGCCAACGCTATGGATGTGGGTGCACCCAGTAATTTTGCCCGTATTCTGGATTTGTACCAGCATTCGCATAAACTGATAAATGAAAAAATAAAAGGATTTCGCTATTCTGACGGTGAAATCAGGGAAGTTATTGACCGGGTTTACTCTGAAACAGGATATTTGTGCGATCCGCACGGTGCCTGCGGATTTCAGGCATTAAAAGAATTTCTCTCCGGCCAGCAGGTGGGGGTTTTTCTGGAAACGGCTCATCCTGCGAAGTTTACAGAAACGGTAGAAGCGGTAATTGGAAGCGGCAAAGTAGAATTGCCCGAGAAATTGGCTGCATTTATGAGAGGTACTCGCGAGGTGAAAAGTTTACCGGCTGAATACGAGCAATTTAGAGTATATTTATTAGGTATGTGTTTCTGAAATGATAAGTGAACAAATTAAGGTGAGCTCTGTTTAAAATTAGTGTTATTGCTAAACCTACAGTACATTAATTGAATTAGAATACTACATTTGTAGTTGAAAGAACCAAAAGGACTATGTTTCTTTTAGTAAATGTTAACGAAATCAAATTATGAGGCAGCTTAAAATTACCAAGCAGGTCACTAATCGCGATACCCTCTCGCTCGATAAGTACTTGCATGAGATCGGGAAGGTAGAGTTGTTGTCTGCAGAAAAGGAAGTTGAACTGGCCAAACGCATAAAAAAGGGAGATCGCGCAGCTTTGGAAATATTGATCAAAGCAAACCTGCGCTTTGTTGTTTCGGTCTCCAAACAATACCAAAATCAAGGTTTAAGCCTACCTGACCTTATTAATGAAGGCAACCTGGGGTTAATAAAAGCAGCGGAACGATTTGACGAAACCCGCGGCTTTAAATTTATTTCCTATGCCGTGTGGTGGATTCGCCAGTCGATCTTGCAGGCTTTGGCTGAACAGGCACGCATCGTAAGGTTGCCCTTGAATAAGATTGGGTCAATCAATAAAATCAACAAGGCCTTTAATAAACTCGAGCAGGAATTTCAACGGGAACCCACCGTTGAAGAACTGGCAGAGTTAATGGAGATGAAGCCTGATCTGGTGGAAGATTCCATGAATTTTTCCAATGTTCATGTTTCGATGGATGCTCCGTTGCGCGAAGAGGAAGCCAACAATATGTACGATGTGATGATGAACGAAGATTCTCCCGATCCGGATGAAAAGCTGATGGATCTGTCGTTACGTCAGGAAATTGAACGCTCGCTGGCAACGCTGGGGGAGCGCGAAGCCGAGATACTTCGGTATTATTTTGGATTGAAAGGCTACCAGCAACATACCTTGGAAGAAATCGGTGACGAATTTGGACTAACGCGCGAAAGAGTAAGGCAAATCAAGGAAAAAGCAATTAAGAAGTTAAAAAACCAATACCGGAACAGATTATTAAAATCTTATCTGGGCAAATAAACCGTATTTAATGAAGCGACTGGTCGCACCCTCCATCCTATCCGCAGATTTTAACCATTTGGGAAAAGACATTGAAATGATTAACCAAAGTGAAGCTGACTATATTCACTTTGATGTAATGGACGGCGTTTTTGTTCCCAATATTTCTTTTGGAATTCCAGTTATTGAACAGGTAAACCGTATTGCAGAAAAACCTCTCGATGTTCATTTGATGATCGTTAATCCGGATCATTTTATCGAGCCTTTTGTAAAGGCCGGAGCATCGATTGTTACCGTTCATTACGAAGCCTGCAAGCATTTGCACCGCACGGTTCAGCTTATCAAGTCGTTTGGAGCAAGAGCCAGTGTTTGCTTAAATCCGCATACTCCGGTGGCTGTTTTGGAAGACATCATTCAGGACCTGGACATGGTGTTGCTGATGTCGGTAAATCCCGGCTTTGGAGGGCAAAAATTTATCGAAAATACCTATAAAAAGGTAAGACAGTTAAGAGAGCTGATTGATTCGGTAAACCCGGATTGCCTGATTGAAGTGGATGGCGGAGTTAATTTTGAAACAGGAGCCAGGCTGTTCGAAGCAGGTGCCAATGTTCTGGTAGCCGGAAGCTTTGTTTTTGGTGCTGAAAATCCGGCAGAGATAATTTCAGGATTGAAGCAACTTTGATTTTTGCTCCACCTGAACACATTCATCAATGTTTTTCTGAATAATGTATTTGGGCAGATCGCGTAACTGGCAATCTGCCGAACATTCTCCGCAGTTGTGGGTGTGAATGCTGGTCGGATTAACGGGGCCCTTTTGAGGTTGAGCCTTGGCTTTTTTCTTTTTGATGCCCAGTTTCTTAGCCATTTTCAGAGTGGCAATGGTAACTGCCGAACCAATAATCATGTATGTAATAACTTCCTGTAGCATGGTTTAAACAATCATGTTTCCGACATTATACACTATAAACGCAGCAACCCATGCAAGGGTTGTAGTATATATAACAGAAAATGCAGCCCATTTCCAGGAACCGGACTCATTTTTGATGGCGGCAACCACGCCGATGCAAGGGAAATAGATCAGGATAAATATGAGGAAAGCAAGCGCAACAGGGCCCGTAAAGGTTTTTTCTCCTTTGTGTTTGCTGGTCATGTGTACTTCGTCCTGAAGTTTTTTCTGAAGGCTTACGGTGGTTTCATCGCCTGAAGTCTGGTACAAAACACCCATGGTACTTACCACGATTTCTTTGGCGGGAAGTCCGGCGAGCAGAGATATACTCATTTTCCAGTCGAATCCCAGCGGACTCATTACCGGCTCAATAACTTTCCCAACTCTGCCCAGGTAAGAATTGATCAGCCGGTCGGTTTCCTGTTCTTGTTCAACGAGCAAAATTTGTTCTTCTTTTGACGATTCGCTTAGCTGGTCGTTTTGTTCGATGTGACTGATTTTTTCTGCAAAAAGAGCTGTATTCTTTGATTCACGGGGGAAGTATTCCAGCGCCCAGATAATGATTACACCCAGCAGGATAATTGTTCCGATTTTTCGCAGGTAATGCTGGGTCTTGTCCCACATGTGATAAATTACATTCCGAAGTGTTGGCATCCGGTAGGTGGGGAGTTCCATTACAAAAGGTGTCTCTTTGTTTTTGAAAACCGTTTTGTTTAGTATCTGTGCTGTCAAAAAAGCAAACACAATTCCCACCGCATAAATTCCAATCAGTATCAAAGCCTGGTATTTCGAGAAGAACGCAGAGATAACTAAGATATAAACGGGTAAACGCGCACTGCACGACATAAACGGAATGATCAGCATTGTTAAAATGCGGTCGCCCCGGTTACGCATCGAGCGGGTGGCCAGAATAGCCGGTACATTGCAGCCAAATCCCATTATCATGGGGATAAACGATCGTCCGTGCAGCCCGAAACGGTGCATAATATTGTCCATAATAAAGGCGGCGCGGGACATGTATCCTGATCCTTCAAGCAGTGAAATAAAGAAGAACAGGATGAGAATATTGGGCAAGAACACCAAAACGCTTCCGGTTCCACTAATAATGCCGTCGACCAAAAGATCTTTCAGCATTCCGTCGGGGATAATATTGGAGGCAAAAGTGCCCAGTTTTGATACTCCTAAATCAATCCAGTCCATTGGGTAAGCGCCCACTGTAAAAGTTGTCCAGAACATCAGAAACAACAGGGCCGTGAAAATCGGAAATCCCAGGTAGCGATGTGTCAGTAAACCATCGATTTTTTCCGAGCGTGTTTTTTCTCCTTCAATCGGGTTGCTGTAGGTTTCTTTTAGTGCCCCGGTAATAAAACTGTACTTGGCATTGGTAATAACGGTTTCACTGTCGTCGTTTTCGAGCAATTCTATTTTGGCTATTTCCTTGTCGGTAATCTCGCGTATTTCCTTGTAATTCGCATAGTCCGACAGCAATTCCAAAATTTGCTTGTCTTTTTCGATTAGCTTAATGGCAATAAAGCGGGAAGAGATTTTGTCGGTAATCGGTTTCGTTTCCTTTACCTTCAACCTTATCTTCTGAATGGATTTCTCCAGTTCTTTTCCGTAATTGATGTGTACGTGACGCGAAGTTTTGTCTTTGCCCTCAAAAACATCGATTACCTTGTCTACAATGGCATCAATTCCTTTTCCTTTCGAGCTGATCGTTGGAATGATGGGGATTCCTACCAAACGAGCCAGGCGCTCCTGGTCCAACTCCAGTTTATTTTTCTCCATTTCATCAAACATGTTTAGCGCAATAATGGTACGCAAGTCCATGTCGATCAATTGGGTGGTAAGGAACAGACTCCGTTCGAGGTTGGTTGAGTCCAGTACATTGATAACAATATCGGGTGTTTGTTCGTAGATAAACTTTCGAACAAAAATTTCCTCGGTCGAATAGGCAGTTAAACTGTATGTTCCCGGAAGATCATAAAAATTAAAGGTGTATCCTTTGGCTTTGAACGTTGCTTTGTGGATACCAACGGTAACTCCGCTGTAGTTACCTACTTTTTCTTTTGATCCGGAAATAAAATTGAAAAGCGTTGTTTTGCCACAGTTGGGGTTGCCAACCAGCGCAATATTGATGGTGCGGGTACGCTCCGATTGATTGATCAGCTCAATGTTGCGATCAATCGTACCTTCAAAGTTGTCTTCTGCCTCCAGGTTAAATTCCTGAAGGGGGACAACTTCGATCAGTTCCGCTTCCGATTTCCGGAGCGATACATTGTAATTTAGTATTTTAAATTCAATCGGGCCATTGAAGGGTGAGTCCTTAATCACTCTGACTTCTTTCCCGCGAATAAATCCCATTTCAGAGATTCGTTTCCTGAAAGATCCATGGCCTAATATTTTGGTGATTATTACCGGTTCGTTATGTTTTACATCACTCAGCTTCACGTTTCCCTCGCCTTCCTATTCTTGATTTAAATTAAATAAAAATAAGCGAACAAAGATATTCAATTTGTTATCATTTAAAATAAAATAACAATGTTCTTCACATAGTAAGTTCAAGTAGTTACTTTTGTTCAAGGAGAGACAGGACATGGAGGAAGATAAATTTTATCAAAACATTCAGAAAGCACTCGAGGATTTGCCTGAGAACTACAGTATTCTGGAGGAGCGCATCGATATTGAGGTTCAGATGAAATACTTTGAATACGCAAAATCGAACCGGGAGAAAATGGATGCCAAGGGATGTTTTGAACAGCGCGAGGAGCTTTTTGAAGAAAATACAGGGGAGGACCGGAAAAAGGAAATACTTACTTCGATTGCCGTTTACGATGACGTGAAAGCTTATCGTACACTTGAGAAATTTGTGGCAGAATCGGAGGGCGAGTTAAAACAATGGGCGATACTGGCTTTGCAGGAAAGTAGAATGTTGCTGCAAAGTTCGTTGCTCGACGAACAACAGTTTTTTATTTCAACCGGCCTGGGTGGAAAAGGGAAGAAGCTAAGGTATTTTGTGGTTTTTATTAACCGGAATACAGAAGAACTACTTTCAGCAACACAACAAAAACTGTTAAAAGACGAGCTCGTTTTCGAGTTGAACAAGCACGAAGGCATTTTTGAGTCGATGGATTTTATGGAAGGTTTTTCATCGGGGTTGGTGATGCTTCCCCTAACGGTAGAAATCCGGTCGGTATTTCAGAATGTAATCGAAGAGTGCAATCAATACGGTGGATTTTTGCAGGAAGATATGATCATTACCAACGTAAAAGTGTTGTCGCGGGGGGAAATTATTCAATTATTACATCAAAAAAAGAACGAAAATAAAGATGAACTGGAAGAAAAATAAAATTAATGTGGCCATTCAGGTCTTGCCTGAAGCCGATGGGAAAATAAAATATTCGTTGGTTGATGAAGCCATCAAGGCAATTGCCGATTCTGGACTTAGATACCAGGTTTGCCCATTTGAAACGGTGGTAGAGTGTGATTATGAGCAGCTTCCTGTTTTGCTGGAAACCGTTCATCAAGCCTGTGCCAGCGCCGGAACCGAGAAGATGTTGACCAATTTGAAAGTGCAGGTTAATTTCTCGAACAACGTTACAATTGAAGATAAAATGGAAAAATACATTTAATTTTTCCTGAGAGTTTCGATTTTTACAAATTAGTTATATATTTGCACCGCTTTTAAGGCAAAACGCCAACGGCCCCGTAGCTTAATGGATAGAGCATCTGACTACGGATCAGAAGGTTGGGGGTTCGAGTCTCTCCGGGGTCACCCAAGCGGGGATTTTATCATTTTTGATAGAATCCCCCTTTTTTTGTCCATTCAAAACCCTTGCTAATTCAGGGATTGGTGAAAAAAAAGTATTAATCCTGGGGGTTCGAACCAGGTCAAATTCACGGTTATAGTAGATTCCTTCCGGAAACAACAAATTCTGAAAAACCTTTTTACTGTTTAAATCACCGGAATCCCACAAAAGAAAGGGATTCCTGCATATTTTCACAGCAAAATCTATCACCTTT
Source organism: Maribellus luteus (assembly GCF_003576475.1). Taxonomy (GTDB): domain Bacteria; phylum Bacteroidota; class Bacteroidia; order Bacteroidales; family Prolixibacteraceae; genus Draconibacterium; species Draconibacterium luteum. The sequence goes on from NZ_QWGR01000014.1 coordinate 58,576, forward strand.
TTGAGGTTCGAACTGTATCCTCCTGTCTTGCTGAGTTCTTGCTCAATTTCGAAACATTCCTTTTCATATTTCGGCCTGAATTTTCCATACAGGCTTCGGTCTATTTCGCCAATAACAAAACGTTCTTCAATGGCATTCAATTTTTTTCTTGTCTCTGTCAGTTTAGTTTTTAATGATGTCGCATTCTCCATCTGGGATTTAAAAAACACCGCCATCTGTTCTTCCAATTGCACCTTAATAATATCAACCTCTTCTTTCCCAATCTGAAAAGTCTTTAAAACATTCCGAAACAAATCATGCATTCCTTTGGCGCTTCGGTTGACTTTGCAACCTTTGGTCCTGCATTTGTAATAATATATTCCTTTTTTTTTCGCCAGATAACCTGTCATTGTCTGGCCACATTTGTCACATTTAGTAAATACCTTCAAAGGCAGGTTTTCATTATCCTTATCATGGACAAACCCGTGATTTCTCTTTTCCTGTCGTATATCGTGAACGGCCAGAAACAGTTCTTTTGAAATTAAGGACTCATGTCTGCCTTCTATTACCTGCCCTGGAAGCATCTTGCTGGTAATAAGACCGCAGTAAAAGGGATTTAAGAACAACGTATTCAACCGTTTTTCAGATATATCAACTCCCATCCGTTTTAATCGCTTGGAAATTTCAACATTGGGCAAGTGATTATATGCTTTCCATTCAAAGGCTTTTTTAAGAATTTTTCCTTCTTCATTAACAACCAGTTTGCGTTCGGTTGCTCTCCCTTTATTTAAATCCTTGTATCCGCGTGGGGCAGCCCATACCCAATATCCTTTTGTTAATAACTCGCGCATGCCCGTAACCACCTTATCCCGCCTCAATTCATTATCCATCTGTCCAAACAGGAATAATATTTTTTGCTGAAATGAACCGGAAGGCGTTGTGGGGTCAAGTTCCTGTGTGGTTGCCAGGGTAATAACGCCGTACTTTTTCAGCAAATCATCGGCAATTGAAGCTCCGGCAATACCAGAACGGGAAAAACGTTCATAGGAGTAAACAATCACATAGTTGACATTCTTCGACCGCTTCACGAAGGTTAACATCCGGTTAAACTCTTTGCGGTCGTCTGTCTTGGCCGATTCATATGTTCCCCCAAAATAACCGACCACATTCAATCCCCTCTTGTTGGCATATAATTCACAATATCTTTTTTGTGACTCTAAACTGGTATTGTCTTCCTGATCTGCCGATGATACACGGGTATAAATTACTGCATTATTCCCTTTCTGGAATTGTCTTGGTGCCAGTGGCGCAAATTGTTTAAAAAGGCTTAAATCACTCATGAACGACAAAGTGTTTCTTTTAAAATTAGTATGAAGACAATTTAGCAAAAAATATTTAGACCTGATTATTTTCCAAAATAAAGGCTTTCAAAATCAAGAGGGCAACAGTTTCTGTATTCTTAATTAGTTTCTCATAATCTTCAGATGACAAATCCTTGTACTTTGGGATACACCGGATTTTTTCCAAAGGCAATCGCTCCTTAACCCTTTCGGTTGCTTCTTCAATATTTCTGTTTTGTTCTTCCTGCATAGGTTAATAAGGCTGGAAACCGGAAATGCTAGGTCTAATTTCCGCCACTTCCAACAAACCTATTAAAAACCTTAACGTGTTGACAAATAATGGATAATGTGTCTTGCAACGTCTCTGTTTGTCTGTGCTGTTGTTCTCAGAAATCGAAGACTGACCAAAAAAGGAACCCAAAAGGTTGAGCGAAATCCCATTGGATATAAGACTTGTGACAAAGAATAGTTTAAGGAAGTCCGCCGGTTTTTTGTGCTTTAATTTGATTGAAAACCCTGGAGGGCTTGTCTTTCAAAATAAAGGTAACATTGTGGCGGGTTTGATTGCTTATTTGGAAACGCCAGTCAAATTGACCACCCCACGCCAATTTAAATTGACCATCGACGCCGGAGCAAATTGACCACCGACCATTTTCAACAAAAAAGAGAACGTTTTTCTTCTGTCAGATTACAACAAATTTACTGTTTTTTATTCACTATAAATGTTTCGTTTTTTTCTCATCGATTCACCCATCAGCTCAATCCTGTGCGATTGATGTATTAAACGGTCGAGTATGGCATCGGCAATCGTTTTCTCCCCGATTATTTCATACCACTTACTAACGGGCAGCTGTGATGTTACAAGCATTGAGCCTTTATTGTGCCTGTCTTCAATTAACTCTAACAGTGCTATCCGGTTTTGGCTATCTAAGGGTTGCAGGCCAAAGTCGTCAAGTATTACCAACTGGTGCCTGGCCATTTTTGCAAGTTCCTTGAGATAAGATCCATCGGCTTTTGCCATTTTTAGTTTAGAAAACAGCTTGGTTGTATTAAAGTACAAAACCCTGTATCCCTCGATACAGGCCTGATACCCTAAGGCTGTTGCAATATAGCTTTTGCCGGCACCGGTGCTGCCCGATATTAATACATTCTCGTTCTTATTAATAAAATCGCATTCAGCCAGTCTTAACAGTTTTGTCCGATCGATATTTCTTGTATGTTCGTACACCACGTTTTCAATGGTTGCCTTATAATGGAACCTCGCATTTTTTATCAATCGCTCTATCTTTCGGTTGTTGCGATCGTCCCACTCGGCATCTGTTATCATCGATACAAACTGGTCGATGGTGTAATCATCGGTTTTACCTGTTTCGACAGCTGTTTTAAAAGCCCCATGCATACCATGGAGCTTCATCTGTTTCATTCGTGTTAATGTTACTTCGTTCATTGTTCTTTTACTTTATCAGTTATAATATTTTCTTCCCCTTATGTTGTTATGAAAAGGAAGTTCCGGTTCGTCCGGTTTTTCATCGTCAAGTTTATCCAACCCTTTTTCCAGTATCTTTTGTATGATTTTGTAGTTGTAAACCTGATGTTCCAATGCACGTTTACACGCATTGGCAAGCCTTTCTTCTCCCACCTTTTTGGCAAAAGCCAATACGCCCATACAGCTTTTATAGGATTGTTCAGGGTGTTGTTTTCTTTCCAGCACATTGATTATAAATTCCTTTACACTCTCGTCAATTGAAGCTGCCCAGTTGATAAAATGCTGCGGTGTCCAGTCGGTAACAAACTGGTGTGTTGTTGCCAGGTGGTCTTTGTTTGTGGTGTAGAAGTATTTACGTCCATCTCTTTTGTGCAAAGCTATGCGGTTGTATTTATGGTATATTTCAACGGTTTTTGATGTAAACACCAGCTTAACCTTCTTCTTTAAATACTGACACGGAACGCTGTAATAATGCTTGTCTTTGCTTAGCAACACATGCCCGTTCATGGCTACGGTGGCTATTGCTATTTCTTTAATCTCGTATTTTTCTACAGGCAATGCGGTAAGCTTGCCTTTTTCGTCTTCAACGAATAATTGATACCGGGACGTTGGCCTGCCGGTTAACTTTTTGTTGTTATGCTTGTCCAGTTCATCCCAAATTGCACTGTTAAGTTCTTCTAAACTGTAAAAGTCTTTGCCGCGCAAGGCCGGATATATTCTTTGGTACAGTATCTTAACTGCCCCTTCTGCCAGAGACTTGTCCCGGGGACGGTAAGCTCGTGCCGGAAGAACTGTTGTGCCATAGTGTTCAGCAAAGTCCATAAACGTTTCGTTAATGGTAGGTTCAAACCGGCTGCTTTTGGTTACGGCAGACTTTAGGTTATCAGGGACAATAGCTGCAGGAACTCCTCCATAAAAGTGCAGTGCATTTTCAACCGAAGCAACAAAGTCTTCTTTTTGTTGGCTCGCAGAAGCTTCTGCATAGGTGTATTGACTGGCCCCCAGTATGGCAACAAAAAACTGTACCTCTTCAATCTCACCTGTTTCTTTATTGATAATTTCAAGGGTTTTGCCAGCGTAGTCAATAAACATCTTATCGCCTGCTTTATGCTCCATATGCATTACCGGGTTAACCTTTTTACTCCAACGCAGGTAGTGGGCTTTAAACTGGCTTAGTTTTAGCCCATCGGGATGTTTTTTATAATATTCCTCCCACATCAGCTGTTTGGTAACGCCGGTCTTTTTTAGTTCACGTTCCATGTAAGGAAAGAAGTTATAAACCTTTTTTAGCTTGGGGGAAAGAACATCTTCGGTATCTCTGCTAAAGATCTTTTCCAGCTCGGAATCACTCTTTTTATCAATATCATCAATTGTAAGGTTTAATACCTTGTATAGAGCGATATACTTCTTGACGGTGTTACGTGAAAGGCCCAGGTACCTACTGATAAATTGTTTTGCTTTTCCCTGGTGATGCAACTGAATGACTTTTCTAACTTTACTCATGTCGATTAATTTATTAGCCATGTTTTCATATTAATTTGTTTAAATCAGTATGAAATTATGGCTTCGACAGAAGTAAAATCAATCTCTTTTGATGGGTGGTCACTTTAGTCCGGCGCAGGTGGTCAGTTTGCTCCGGCACGGGGTGGTCAGTTTAAACTGGCGAGGGTGGTCATTTTATTCCGGCCTTGGGTGGTCACTTTGACCGTTTTTTCCAGACATATATTTCCCTTAGTAATTTTGAGAATTATTCTTCAGTCTTAATCTGTTTAGGAAGTTTTCAATAATAAGATATTAAGGTTTTATGTCAAATTGCATTTCATTAAAGTTATAAATAAGAAACTCCCTAGGCCTATATCATCTTGAAAGTTCCATAACCAGAGTTGTACAAATACTGCCAAATCGACAACATTAAATATAACTTTTGAGGGTCTATTTCTTCCTTGACTATTGTTAACAATCATTGTAGCCTTACTCCTTTCAAGTACGACTACATTATTATTCGCCAAAATAAAATGGAGTTTATCAATTAATCGTTAACGATTTGCATAAAAACAGTAGCCGATTGAAGGCTAAAACTCCTTAATTTACTAGTATTACGACTATTATCATTAATGCAATGTTGTGCCTCGTTTTATTTTAAGGTTTCTTTTAATAGTTGTTTGTAAATCTGGCTTGTATCTTTCAATGCTTTCATTTCTTGAACCATCACTTCTTTCATTTCAAGATATTTTAACGAATATTCTTCTTGAGCCACTAAATTATTCTTTTCATAAGGGTCTTGATCCAAGTTGAAAAACTGAGAATGCCTTTCTCCCTTTACCAAATATTCTATTAGTTTGAGATTTTCTTTTCGATAGGCTCTCATAAACTCTTTATAGCCATATGTCATACTTTCTCTATGTGTTTTATTCTCATCGTTTATAGATGCTGCAAAACTTCTTCCTTGAACGGTTTCTGGACTTTCAATATCTACTAGCTCACAAAGCGTAGGAAACACATCGAACAGATAATTTAAGGCTTCTCTTTTTTCATTTTCAGGAATTCCAGGTCCTGATATCACAAAAGGAACACCAATACTATGCTCATATAAATTTTGTTTACCCATCAAACCATGTTGTCCAACTGCCAATCCGTTATCAGCAGAAAAAATGATTATGGTGTTTTCATATTCTCCTGATGCTTTCAATTGTGCAATTATTCTACCTATTTGAGCATCCATGTGAGTAATCATGGCATAATAATCACGCAAGTTTGTTTTTATTTCAGCTTTAGTTCTTGGAAAACCTGCTAACATTTCATCTCTTATTTTTAACTCTCCAAAATCCCAAGGATGGATTGGTAAAAAGTTAGGTGGTATAGATATGGTTGAAGTATCATACATCTGCTTATATTCTTTTGGCATAGAACGAGGGTCGTGGGGCGCAGTGAAAGAGATATAAGCAAAGAAAGGCTTTTTGTTATCGTGACTTTTTAAAAAATCAATGGCTGCATCTGCAAATAGTTCGCTCGAATGTTTTCCTTGTATTACATGGTCACAATTCTCAATATACTCTACATTATTATCGTGCCATGGATTTTTTATATATGGTGTTTTCTTATCATACTTTCCTGTGCTATCAAAATGATAGACAGGAACATTCCAATGGTCACACATACCACCAAAAAAAATCTCATCGCCATCCGAAAAACCTCTTGCAAATACATCCTTCCCATTATGATGCTTCCCAGTACCAAAGGTAGCATAACCAGCTTTTATGAAAGTTTCAGGCATAGATTCCGTTTCTTCTAATATTGGCGATTGCCAATCTTGTGTCTCAATGCCATACAAATGACGGCCTGTTAAAAGCATTGCCCTACTTGGTGAGCAAACTGCTGGACTGTTACCGCCCATAATATAGGTATTGCTAAAACTTACTCCCTTCTTTACAAGTTTATCCAGGTTGGGAGTAATAATTTCAATATTTCCCAATTCCCTAATTGTTCCTGAACGTTGGTCGTCTGCAAAAAGAAATAGGATATTAGGTTTCTTGTTTACTTCTGTCTTTAATTGCTGGCAGGAGTACAAAAAGAATACCATGATTAAAATAGATGATCCAATAATACTGTTTTTACAATAACTTTTCATTTTTTAAAGTAGTTAACTAGTCCAAATTTTGTGATACTATTTTGCTTGAATGAGGCACAACTCTTTAATAACATTAACTTCTCCTTGTTTATACGGAGTGCCATCTTTATGGAAAATATCATGAAACCAAAGTTCAGGATCTGAACCATCAGGAATTGGTTCATCCCAAGCATATTTAGTATTAGACTTCCCTGCCACTAGCCCCCAATTAATAGCACCTATATTCTGCTTTTTTAATATAGGCATAATATTACTGAACAGGCTATTATGCTTACGAGCCATATATTCTGTACAAATCATTGGTCTATTATATATCTTCAATGAATCTATAGCTCTCTGATGAAGTATCTCATCACTATAATTGTGATAGGTAATAATATCTGAATTCTCTATTTGAAATTTATTAAGATCTATTAAACTCTTGTCCCAAATACCAGAAGTTAAAGGTTGTTCTGGACTTACACTTCTAGCCCACGAAAACACATTTTTTAATAGTGGCAAAGATTTATTTTTATAACCGGAGTTTCCAGGTTCATTATATAAATCCCACAAAATTATTCTTTCATCGTTTTTAAATGTTTCTAATATATCTTTTACATATGTTTCAAGAATTGGCATTAAATTATCACTTGTAAACAATAAATCACCTGGATCACGAACCCACCCCGAATTGTGGATTCCGGGTTTAGGATCTGGTTGTTTCCCTGCCTTATAATTAGCATTCCAGCAATCATCAAAAAACACGAAAATAGTCATTATGTTATGCTTATTTGCTATTTCTAAATAAGTGCTGATGCGTTTTTTAAATCCACTATTATCAACTTCCCATGCAACATGATGTAAATAAACGCGCATGCAATTTAGGCCAATATTTTCAGCCCACCCCAATTCTCTATCAATAGTCTCAGGATCAAAACTATCTTCTTGCCAAAACTCTAATTGATTTATTGCTGTACTTGGGTTAAAATTAGCACCTCTCAACCACGGTTTGCTTTTCCACCACATGTTAGCCTTATCTTCTGACCACTTTGCTGATATAGTCAATTCACTTGACATCTTGCTTTGGCTTAGTGTATCTTTCTTTTTTTGACCACATGAAGCAAATAATACTATAATTAAATAAGCGAATATTAAAAAGTTAGTTTTGTACATAATTATTATTTATCGGTAACACTGAATTTATAAATACAAGTAGATGTATAGGTTTGTCCTTTAAGTAAAATAGTTGTAGGAAAATGTTCTTGATTTGGACTATCTGGAAAATGTTGTGTTTCAAGACAAAAAGCCGTTCTGAAATTATAAGGCAAACCTCCTTTACCAACATCTTTTCCATTTAAAAAATTACCTCCATAAAATTGCAAACCAGGCTCATCAGTAATAACCTCCATTTTTCTCCCTGAAACTGGATCAAATATTACTGCCGCTTGTTTTAAGCCTGAACCACACAATACAAAGTTGTGGTCGTACCCTAGACCATATTTAATCTGTTGATTATTACGATCTAATTGCTCCCCTATTAATGTTGGTTTAGTAAAATCAAAAGGAGTATTTTTTACACTCTCAATGCATCCCGTTGGAATTAAACCATCCTTAACGGGAGTGTACTGCGTGGAATTAATTTGAAGAATATGGTCATTTATTGTTCCTTTGCCTGCTCCATGCAAGTTAAAAAATGAATGATGTGTAAGATTAATGGGAGTTGCTTTATCTGAATTAGCTACATAATTAATTTTCAACTCATTGCGACTCGTCAATTTATAAATTACTTTTACAGTAAGATTACCTGGATACCCCTCTTCTCCATCTTTTGACAGGTGTTTCAATATCAATTCTGAACCTGAGATTTGATGTGCATCCCAAACAACATCATTGAATCCTGTTTTCCCCCCATGTAAATGATGATTATCATTATTTTTTGCTAAAACATAGGTAGTATCATTTAATGTGAACTTCCCATTAGCAATGCGATTGCTATAGCGCCCTATTAAAGCTCCAAAATATATTTCATTTGACTCTAAATAGCCCTCTAAAGTTTCATAACCTAATACAATATCTTCATAATTACCTTCCTTATCCGGAACCCATAAACTTACTATACGACCTCCAAAATTGGTAATTTGCATCACCAGTCCATTCTGATTTGTTAAGGTAAATAGATCAACCTCTTTTCCATTTATACTACCTTCAAAATTTTGTCTACTAATCAGCTCTGCACCTGCTTGTTTCTTTTGGCAAGAATAAATTAACACCAATAATATAAATACATAAAATCTCATATTTTATTAAATTATTCATTTAGTTTTTTACAGCAAAGCTCACTTTACAATGAATGATTCTATATAAAAATCCAAAGGTTAGTTCCCAAAATCATTCACCTTCTTTCGAAAACGAATAAGGAAAGTCCTTTTCTGCACTACCCCGTTTTGTATTAGGCTTTTCACCCATTTCAATGTTTATGGTAGCACCCTTCAATAGCTCTTCGTACCGGAAGTAATTTTTACTGTATCGCTTACCATTCAATTTAATTGATTGAATGTACCGATTATCTTCATTGTTTTCGGGAGAATTAATTTCTATGAATTTGCCATTTTCTAAACTTATGGTAACCTTTTTAAATAGTGGAGCACCTATCACATATTGTGATACTGCAGGTGTAACCGGATAAAATCCCATCGCGCTAAACACATACCAAGCTGATGTTTGCCCATTATCCTCATCACCGCAATAACCATCTGCCTGAGGCGTATATAAACGATTCATTACTTCACGCACCCAATACTGGGTTTTCCATGGCTGACCGGCATAGTTATACAAATAAATCATGTGTTGTATGGGCTGATTGCCATGCGCATAATTACCCATGTTCATAATCTGCATTTCCCGAATCTCGTGAATCACTTTTCCATAATATGAATCATCAAAGATTGGAGGAACCACAAATACAGAATCGAGCATAGAAACAAATGACTGCCTACCCCCCATCAGGTCAATCAGCCCTTGAACATCGTGAAATACTGACCATGTGTAATGCCAGCTATTTCCTTCGGTAAAAGCATCACCCCACTTGAAAGGACTGAACGGTTGCTGAAATGTACCATCTTTGTTCTTCCCACGCATTAGCTTGTATTCATGGTCAAAAACATTCTTGTAGTTCATGGAGCGCTTGGCAAATATTTCAATTTCATGTTCAGGCTTACCCAGTGCTTTACCAAGTTTATAAACACAAAAGTCGGCAAAAGCATATTCCAATGTACGCGCCACATTCTCATTGACCCCTACATCATATGGCACATACCCTAACTCATTGTAATAGTCAACACCATACCGACCAACTGAATGCAATGGTCCCTCATGGGTTGTGTTTTTAACTACCGCATCCCAAAGAGCGTCGATGTCATATCCACGGACTCCTTTCAAATAGGCATCTGCAACAATCGTAGCTGAATTTGAGCCAACCATACAATCACGATGTCCGGGACTTGCCCATTCAGGCAAAAACCCACTTTCTTTATAGGTATTTGCCAGACCTTCTTGTATTTTTTCATTCAGCGAAGGATACATTAAATTAAAAAAGGGAAAAACAGCCCGAAAGGTATCCCAGAAACCATTATCTGTAAACATATAGCCGGGTAGAACTTCTCCATTATAAGGACTATAATGCACCATATCTCCATCTGCATTAAACTCGTAAAACTTTCGAGGAAAAAGTAAGACACGATACAAGGCTGAATAAAACGTTTTTATCTGATCATCCGTTCCGCCTTCCACTTTTATGCGAGACAATTCTTTATTCCAAATAGCTTTACCTTTTGCTTTCACTTCGTCAAAAGTATCACCGCCTAGTTCTTTTAAGTTCAATTCGGCTTGTTCATAGCTGATAAATGAAGATGCCACACGAGCATGGACTTTCTCCCCCTTTGTAGTGCGAAATTGAATCGCTGCACCTACATGATCTGATTGCAATTCGGATATTCCCTCAATTATTTTGTTATTACTCCAAACCTGACTTTCGTTAAATGGTTTATCAAAAACCACCACAAAATAATTCTTAAAATTATCCGGTACGCCTCCTTTATTACGGGTAGTATAACCTATAATTTTTTTCTCTGAGGGGATAAGTTTTATATAAGAACCTTCATCAAAGGCATCAACAAGAACATATGATTTTTGATTTTCAGGAAATGTAAATCGAAACATTGCAGCCCTTTCTGTTGGTGTAATCTCGGTCACCACATCGTAATCTGCCAAATAGACTTTATAATAATGTGGTTTTGCTACTTCTGCTTTATGTGAAAACCAACTTCCTCTTTCATCCTCATTAATCGTTAATTTATTGGTCATCGGGAAGAGTGAAAATTGACCATAATCGTTAATCCATGGGCTGGGCTGATGTGTTTGTTTGAAGCCACGAATTTTGTTGGCATCATAGCTATACACCCACCCATTACCCATTTTACCTGTTTGAGGGGTCCAGAAATTCATGCCCCAGGGTCGGGCAATAGCCGGATATGTATTTCCATTGGATAACTTGTATTCCGAATCGGTTCCCATCAATGTATTCACATAATTTACCGCATTGAATGCCTGAGCACCTACTTCAATTGGTTTCCCACAAAAAAATAAGGCCATTAAACATACCAATGTACAGGTCTTGCACCAGTGTTGTATCAATTTCATTACCATAAATTTTTCATATTGAAGTAACATCTATTTTATGCCCCAGGCTTTATTGGCTTTTGCCCCCATCTCAAGAACCAGCTCTCCACCATTCATAATCGTTTCATGAGTAAACCAGGGTTGCTCCAATTTTTCACCATTTAAGGTTGCCGACTGAATATATTTATTATCATCAGACACATCAATTGCTTTAATTTCAAATGTTTTACCATTACCCAAGGCTAGAGAAACATGCTCAAATATGGGGCTTCCAATGGTGTAGACAGGTTGACCTGGCGTTACCGGATAAAATCCCATGGCTGAGAATACGACAAAAGAAGACATCCCTCCACCATCTTCATCTCCGGGCACGCCCATTAAGTCATTCCGGAACCACTCTTCCATCAACTTACGAATACGCTTCTGAGTTTTCCATGGCTGACCTGCATAGTTGTAAAGATATGGTACATGTAGTGATGGTTCATTGGCCATTGAGAATTGCCCAACATTTCCGGTATGGTCGGGCAACTGAGCATAAAATGCATATTTACTTCGACCTAGTGGCTCTGTAAAAGTAGCATCCAGGTTTTCTACAAACCTTTCGTTACCTCCCATCAGACTAATTAAGTCGGGAATATTATGAGGTACATCCCAACGATAAATCCAGCCATTATTTTCGCCATAATATTTTCGAGCTCCCATACCTCCTGACCAACGATAATCGAAAGGTTCTATAAACTCTCCCTTACTGTCTTTCGGGTGGAAAAAATGGGTCTTTTCATTAAAGAGGTGACGGTAATTTAGTGAAGTAACATGAAACGAGTCAGCTTCGTCCCTCATCCCCAACTCTTGAGCTAACTGGGCTAAACACCAATGATCGTATGAAGTTCCGAGTGTTACGGCAACCGGCTGTCGTGATTCAAACGGATGCACTTCGGGAATGGTTTCTTTTTCATTTTGACGCAGTGCCGGGATGTAACCATTTTCTTCATAAAATCGATCAAGCTCGCCGGCAGGAAGACCCGACCAGGGTGCCAGTGTTTTTTCTGTAATTGCACCTTTTGCAGCAGCATAAGCTTGTGCCAAACTAAAATTATCTAATCCTTTACGGTGCGCATCAATAAAAGAAGCAACAGCATGATTTGAGTTCATACGTCGGCTATCACCTGTCACTTCAGGAAATGTGGGCATCCAAAAATGCTCCATCTGTTCGGCCATTAACAAAAAAGAATGAAGGATATCTTCTTCACGCTCCGGATCGACTAAAATCCTTAAAGGGTGTTGAGCGCGGTATGAGTCCCATATCCAGTCATCTGTGTAAAAGGGTCGTCCTTTATCATCATGAACCGCACCATCAAAGGCGCTATAATACCTCCCACCTTCTGAAATACATACAGGTCGTTCAAAACACCTGTACATGGAGGTATAAAATATAGTTTGCTGATCATTGGTGCCACCCTCAATTTTTATTTTACTAAGTGCTTTATTCCAGATATCACGTCCTTCAGACTGAAGTATTGCGAGGTTCTTTCCTGAAATCTCACGTTCCATATTGTCACGAGCCTGAATCTCATCAATAAAAGAAATACCGTATTTTAAGTTTATTTTTTTTACATCTGGCGGATATTCAAAAACTAAACAGGCATTTCTGCCTTCTGCAGTGTTGGCAGTAATCAAAGTCTCATCCTTAAATGTAGAAACCTGTTGTGGCAATACATCAGGTACTAAATACAGGTAAACTTTCGTATTATTCTCAATGAGTTGGTATCCACTGAAAGCATGACCATCCCATATCACTTTTCCCTTTTTTGAATTTAGTATTAGATGGATAGGTTTGTCCTGCTCAAATTCCAATTCATAAACAGCCGATTGATGAGACAAAGCGTAATCAACTTGAATTTGTTGTTCATCCAAGAATACGGAATAAGAATAAGGAGTTATTTTTTCCTGATCGTAACTATATTGTATTACTGGCTTTAAATCATCTTCACCTCCTTGAAAAGGACTCAAATTAAACGCAGAACTTCCCCGGTGGCTTGTCACAACCAGAGGTAAGCCGTTTAATTCAACGCCAGTATAATCCCTTCTTTCGGGATATACTCGCAACATACTGTTGGGTAAATGGATAGTCGGGAAGGTAGGAACCAATAAATGACTAATATTACCCATATAAGGATTAACAAAATCGACAGGTGAATTTTCTTTATCATCAATTGAATGGCTGTCACAAGATATGCTAAACACCCCTAATGCAAGTAAAACAAGATATACAATACTGTTAATTTTTTTCTTTCTTTCTTTCATATAAATTTTATGTTAGGACACAAAAAAAATGCCTGAATCAAAAAATGATAACATTCAGGCATTTTTCTATTAACATCATGTCATCTAAAAACGAAAGGTCTTTATTGGCTATTTAATTTAACCCCCTTACCGCACCGTCCAGGTTCCAATCTGTTTTAGCATTGACACCCATTATTTTTAATACAGTCACAGCAATATCAGTTATATTAACCTGTTCGCTTATTTCTCCTTTCTTCACTTCCGGACCATTTATGATGTAAAAAACAGTGGTGTGAATAGGTATATCTCTTCCATGACCAGTAACATCACCGCCGTGATCCGTCGAAACAATTACATACCAATTTTCATTTTCTTTATTTTTTCTTTCATTTATTGCATCTAGCATTAGTCCAATCTGTGCATCAGCTTCCTCGATTGATTTTAAGTAATCTGGCCTTTGAATACTATGATTTACCTTGTGACCGATATGATCAACATGATCAAGCTGCACAAAAATCACATCACTCTCCTCTTGTTTGATCACTTCCACCACGCGTTCAGTCACCAAATCATCATTACCGTATGTCTCCAGGATATCACAATCTTTTGGTTCTAAAATTTTATGAATTGGTGACCAATTAACGATTGAATGTAACTTTAGTTTTTTATTAGCTTGTTTTAAGCGTTTATAGAAATGAGGATAATCATCACCATGATAATCTTTATAACTATTAGTTAAAACATTATGCTTTTCATGCCATACACCTGTTAACATCCCTGTCCAACAAATACCACTTCGACTAATCGGATCAGCTTGTGCAGTAAAAGAAAATGCCCCATTAAGAACTAAAGAATCAATATGTGGTGTATTTGCAAATAATGTTGCATCCGGCCTTGCACCGTCAATTCCAATTATTATACACTTATTGGTTTTATTTTGTGCAGAAAGTACATTGATAATTAATGTGCACACTAACAGTATTACTATCTTTTTCATCTTTACTAATTTACATTTCCGTTATGACTATCTAATTTATTCTTATCTATTTCTCCTTTTGATAAGCTTACACGTGTTTTAACACCTGAAATATATTTTGGCACATCACTCTTCGATGTTTCAAATATTATAATTTCATTTTTGCCTTCCTTCAACCAACAATCAGGTACATATAAATCATACTGAGGGCCAATATTCCAATATCTTCCCAGGTTATGACCATTTACCCAAACTACGCCTTTGCCCCAGGCTCTTAAATCAAGATAAGTATCGCCAACTTCTGATAACTCAAACTCTCCACGATAGAAGGAAGGCTCGTTGTTAACAACAATATCCTTTTTGTACTCTAATGAAGAAACATACTCATAGTCCATTGGCAAAGGATATATCTCCCAATTCATCTGTGTGAAAACATAATTAAAATCAACACGGTTGGTTATCCCTTTTGAATCAAATAACTGTGAACCAAAATTATTACGCCCCATTGCTTCAACTAGTATCAGTAACTCAGCGCCTCTTTCTAAGTTATCAGGTAATTGTATATCCCAATTAGATTTATTTCTGTTAACTTCACCTATTAACTTACCATCCAAGTAAATCCATGCATAATCATGTACTTCGTTTAAAGTCATCGTTCCATCCAACCAACTATCGAGTGTGGTTTTATAAAGAATAAACCCAAAATCCTGTCCAATTTCTTCCATTGTTTTGGTTTGCTTTGACTTGATCATGTTTTGCACCGGCAATTGATCAAATAACAACGCTGATTTAGTCAAAGCAATACTATCAATATTGATTGCTTTAGGTTCAGCACCAATTTTTGGCAGTCTATTTTCTCCTTTATTTTGATATTTAGATAACATTTCACGCATCCAAAGAAATTCAGATGTTACATTGCCACCTTCAGTAAGTGGAGCACCATAATCGTAGCTTGTGATATCTGCAGCATATGTTTTGAAATGATTGGCACCTGCCCAAAAACCAAAGTTGGTACCTCCATGGAACATAAACATGTTGAAACTCTTATCATTCTCAAGCATGTATTTCAGTTCTTTCTTTTGTCTTTCCTCGTTCTGATTCTTCCAATTTCCTTCGCCCCAATGAGTCAACCATCCAACCCACCATTCGCCACTCATATGCGGAATATTGGCACGGTATTCTGCCAACTTATTAAATTGCTTTTCTGGATCTTCAGCAAAGTTAATGATTGGTAGCATTGTAGGACTCGTACCTGCATGTAGATTTTTTGCATCTGGCCCATCACTTGTGAAGAAAGGCACATCAAAACCTACATCTTTAAATAACTTCTCCAGGTAAGAAATATATTCGTGGTCATTACCATAACTTCCATATTCATTTTCGACCTGAAACATAATTATTGGCCCCGGTTTTTCGCTTGAGATTTGCAAATCTGTTATTTCTGCTGCAACAGCCCGAATATATTTCTCTGTTTCCTCGACATAGACTGGTGAATCCAGACACCTTAATCGCATGTTTTTATCTGCTAGTAATCGTGCAGGAAATCCTCCTAAATCCCACTCCGCACATACATATGGCCCAGGACGTACAATCACGTTTAATCCCTCTTCTCCTGCTAGTTCAATAAATTTTCTTAGATTCCTATCTCCAGTAAAGTCAAACGAACCATCTTTTTGCTCATGGAAATTCCAAAAAACATAAGTACATATCGTATTTAATCCCATAGCACGGGCTTGGTGCAATCGTTCTTTCCATTTTTGATGTGGAATACGGCTATAATGTATCGATCCGGAAAAAACTCTGTAAGGCTTACCATTTTTATAAAACTGGTCGCCGCGTATTTCAAATGATTCTGACTGACTAAACCCTTGTAAAGCCCACAGCAACAACAAAACTAAACTACATAAACTCCTCATACTCATCACTGCTTTTAATTTAATATTTTAATGTTATACTTTTTTGTTCGCCGTATCCCCTCAATATTAACCGATCCTGATACACATCAATTACTCCATATGTAGACTCATGCTCAGACTCTACCATCCCTTTTATTGTTAAATGATGGATATTATTTTCTTCCTTATAATATCCTTTATGGAAATGGCCAGAAATCCAGGCAACTACATTTGGACATGCTCCTATTTTACCAAGGATTAATCTATTATCCCATAACTGATGATCATTCTCAGGCAATAATGGCCAATGACAAAAAATAATTAAATTTTTGTTTCGTTTTTCCGCTTTAACTAATTGCTTGTCGAACCATTTTATCTGCTTTTTACCTAGCCCTCCATTCCAGTCATGTGCATTATTATGTTTGTCCGTTTTTAATTCAATCATTTTTTTATTTGCAAGCCGATATGCCTTTGAATCTGGTGTTGTACCAAACAGACTTAAATCAGTACCATCCAGAACAATAAATGTAAAACCATTGATATTAAAAGAGTAATATCCCTTCTTGTTCTTCAGCCTAGCTCTTACATTTTTAATATACGCATCCTCCACGTCAAAATCATGATTACCCAACACTTTATGTGTACTCGATTGCAAGGAATGAAGTATAGGCAATATGGAGTCGTAAGACGAATAGTTGCAATCAATAAGATCTCCTAGGCAAACAGTCATTGCTAAATCCATTTGATTTAACTCCTGTACACATGTTTCTAGTTTGTTTAAAGAATTTCTATAATAACGATTACCTCTTGTTTCTTTATCTACATATTGAGGATCTGCTATCAGGCCAAAAGAGAACAACTTTTCATTGTTTTGAGCTTCCTTAGCATATGTTTGAGCAAAACTTATACTATTCGACGTGAACAGCAAGGCAAACGTTGCAACTAGAATTAATTTAATTCGCATATTCTCACTATTATTCTTCTATTGAAAAAATTGCTTCAAGTGGATAATGATCTGATAAATAATCATTCTCCTCAACATTATATATTTTCACACTTTTACATTTTTTACTCATTTCGATGGAAGTCAAAATGTAATCGATTCTTTCGGGAGTTCGACCAATATTCCCTGCAGTACGCCAAACATCAATCAATATGGGCGTTGGAAAAGTATGTCTCTTATACCAAGGAACAAATTGCTCTGTAACATCAATTAAAGGATAAGAATAAAATGATGACATAACGCTGTAGTCGACAAACTCACCGTTCAAATTTTTGCTTGTTCCGTTTGCTTTTCCACCCTTGTATTTCAAAATTAAATCAGGATTCTGCTTATACAACTCACAATCAAATGGTGAATGGGCATTGAAGTCGCCAAGCAAAATGTATTTGTTTGAATTATCGGTTATTGAGTCAACAATATTTTTTATTATCCGGGTTTCCTTCAATCTATATTCCCAACTGGCAGGGCTTAGATGTACTACAAAGAAATCAATCCCGTACGTTTTACAGTGCAATAATCCATGCCACAATCCTTCTATCTTGTATTTATTGACTTCTTCGATTGGTGCATTAGAACACAATCCAAGCGCACCTCGCTTTGCAGTATACTTATGTTCCCAAGTCTTGGCGTCTTTCAGCAAGGTCTTTTCTTCTCGGTAAAGTTCCTGTAATGCTATTACATCTGGCTTTTGTTCTTTAACCCATTCTACAAACTTCTCATGCCTTCCTTCACCATAATTAGCTTCGTCGCCTAATCCTGCGAGCATGTTATAAGTCATTACTTTAATTTCTTTCTGAGCTGAACTATTTAAAGAAATTGCACATAAAACTAACAGTATATAATATATTATTTTCATCTAAATTGTTTTTAACGACACTACTAAGTCATGTATTATAATCACTCCATTTAATCTTTTTTAAATCGCATTAACTTAAAAATCTTATTGAAAATTTCTGTATTTTCATATATACCTTGAAACTCTTCCGCTCCGCTACCGAAAGCAAATACAGGAACCATAACGCCTGTATGACTACCAGTGGTGAAGCCTGCTTTAATATATCCCTTTTTCATATTTCCTTTCTCTAGTGACATACCACTAGTTTCATGATCCGCTGTTACAATAACAAGAGTACTTTTATCTTTAACTGCAAATTCTAATACAGCACCAACTGTTTGATCAAAGTCTAAAACTTCACCAACAACATAAGATGCATCATTCTGATGACTTCCCCAATCAATTTGACTGCCTTCAACCATCAGAAAAAACCCATCTTCTTCAGCATTCGATAATATTTCAAGTGACTTTTTTGTTGCTAATTCAAGCATATTACCACGCTCATCGTATTTGGGGTTATGCTCATCAGCAGTTAAAACGGCTAATTTTCCGTCCTTAAAACTTGACGAAGCATCCAGGTCTGTATAAACCATATAACCTTTACCTTTCAACTCATCGACTAAGTTACGACCGTCCTTTCTTTCTGTAAAATGCTTATAACCTCCTCCTATAAAAACATTAATATCAGTATTTAGAAAATCTGAGGCAATATCTTCATACATTACACGCTTTTCCACATGAGCAATAAATGATGCAGGTGTTGCATGCGTAATGGCAGATGTTGAAACAAGACCAGTTGCCTTTTTGTTATCTTCAGCATAATGAAGAATACTTTTTACCGGCTGCTTATTAATATCCATGCCAATCGCATTATTATAGGTTTTAACACCACATGCCAACGCTGTACCTCCAGCAGCAGAATCTGTAATGTAATTATTACCGCTTTGCGTTTTGCTAAAGCCAATATTTTTCATATTCTGAATATTTAACGCACCCTTATTGGCTGTCATACCAGCAAAAACATGAGACACACCCATACCATCACCAATCAACAATATTACGTTCTTAGGCTTTTTTCTGAATTTTAGTTTTGCCTGATCATAATTCTTAACCTCATATACCGATTCGACAGTATGCTCATTTTTTGTATTTACATCTTTGTAATTTTCCTGTGCTTGCAGTGCTATACTAATAAAACTGAACAAGCATAATAAACCCAATTTCCCTCTTAAAATCATATTCATGCGTTTTACTAATTATTTGATTTAATTATACTTTCTAGCTTTTGTAACGAATGAGTAAACGGTGGATAACCACAGTAAATCGAATTATTAATTTCATATAAAGTCGGACAATTAGCATTTTTTTTCTTTAATTCCTCCCACTCTTGCCACTTCTCATCAAAATCATTGTACAACTTAGCTGCTACTTCCATATCTACAATTTTCCCCAATTCCTGCTCTGCAAGTAATACTTGCATCTGCCAAATCATCGAAATAATCTCATACTTAATACGTCCATAAGTAGAAGAAACTCGCAGAAAAGATTCATTATCCTTATCTGGCATTTGTATTTCATATGCTAACTCTTCTATTCTA
This sequence comes from Maribellus luteus, assembly GCF_003576475.1. GTDB lineage: Bacteria > Bacteroidota > Bacteroidia > Bacteroidales > Prolixibacteraceae > Draconibacterium > Draconibacterium luteum. The sequence goes on from NZ_QWGR01000014.1 coordinate 78,255, forward strand.
TGCCAAGCAGCAACAGCCTCTGCTTTTTCAGCTAAAACCTTCTCCTTAATATCTTTTTTAACTACTTCCTTTAAATTGATACCAGTCAAAAACTGATCCCGGCACCACCATGAATTAACCTTGAAATAACGCGAAGACTGACCATAATATGCCGCATCTTCAGATAGCAAACAAAGCTCACGAAACCTCGCAATATCCCCTCCTTTAATACCTAATTCACTTTTTGCATATTGATTAAAAAGTAACAATTCGTCGTTTTCTGGATTGAGAGCATAATTTCTAAGTATGTATTCATTCAAATTAATCCATAACTCACTATCAAAATAAGGGCCTTTCCATCCATCGCCCCAAGTCCAAATATTAACACCCCTTACTTGTGTTTCATGGTATAAATCAGCAATTCCTTTCCTATCATCATCTTGCAACTCTGACCAACCTTCTATTACTCCTCTTCCTATGTAATAGGGGTGACTGCTTCGCCCATGCAACCCTGCATAATTTGTCGACAACTCAATAATCTGCTGATGCTCACCGATTCCTATTGTCACATTGAAAGGATATCCTCTTTGAAAATCTGCATTAATATTTTTGATACAGAAAAACAAATTGTCATGCGGCTCTACTGCACCTGTTGCGTTTAAATAATATTCAGGATCTGTATGGAAATAACCAAAATCCCAAGTCCGATAAAAAAGTTTTTTATTGCGCTTAACACAAACTTCCTCACGCAAAATATTAATCATCACTGCATGCTCTTCTGGCGTTATTGCAGGCGAAGTACCTTTATGAAATGGTGTATCATGAACATATGTTTCTCCATGCCTAACCGTGAGTCCATCAAATGAAGGGAAACGCCAAAAAATCTCTTCAATTTGCGCTTTCAATACTTCTTGTGTTTTTTCGCGTAAAATAGATAAACGACCATCTTTTTTCATTTGGTCGCCATATTTTGCTAATAACGATTGCGGCACAACTAAAACATCTATGAATGGGTATATAGGCATTTCAGCTTTTACAGCATTGTTCATTAAAATTCTTTGTGTTGCTGCATGCCTTTCAATCCACAATTTCTCCTCGGTTCTTTCAGGTACTACATTATTTTCCCATCTATCATAAGTTACTCCACATTGTATTTGACGCACAAGCACTTGACCAGTGTAACCTTTTGACTTCAAAAATGCAGGTTCAGTATATTGCGTTTCAAATAATGGTTCACCAGGATTATGATGAACCATATTTAATATAACCGGATACCTTGCTTCTTTATTTACGTTGCAAGAGCCGAATATAAACATGCAAGTTATGAATGCTAATGCTTTATTTACCATTGTATGTATTCTAATAACAACTAATAGTTTATCATTTTATCTCTTTAATTAATGCCTTTGCATTTCCATCAAGATTGATCGCTTCGGAGTCTTTTATAATAATTTGTGCGTCTTTACTATTAACTACTTTAATATTTGTCATAGAGAGTTCCTTCACATCATCAAATACGTAAGCTGGTCTAAAATCCTTATCTTTTAATATAAAAGTTACATTATTAAATGATATATTATTGGCATGACGTACGTACATACCATAAGCCGGTAATTCACCAAACATGTGAAATTCTGGGTATTCTTTAATCACTTCAGGTATATCATTTAAACGCCATAATGGTACATATGCCATCCCTTTTGATGCTCGGCCAGGGTACGTAATTTCAATGTTTTCTAACTTTAAATTTTCGACATTATGACCTGGGATACCTGTAATTGAAGCTGGAAATGGATTGTGAAAGAAATTAACTTCGGGTCCTCGTAAGTCATAATCAATGTCTGGTCTACCAAATGGTATTTCGACCTTCATATCTTTAATTGATACATTTTTTATTACGCCTGGTTTTTCTCCATGCCTATGTCCTAATCGAACAAATATTGCGTTTCCAGTATTTTTTGCAACGACATTTCGGACATCAATATTTTCAATGATTCCACCATCTACTGATTCAATAGCTACTACGGATCTAAATGTATCAAATACTTTAATATTCTCTATTCTCACATTTTTAAATCCTCCAAATGAAGCAGTTCCAAACTTTATTGCACTTGCACTACTGCGAACTGTACAATTAGCTATATAAATACTATCATTAAAATGACCAGGATAATAGGATTTCAAACATATTCCATCGTCTGCAGCATCAACATCACAATTGGTGATTCTAACATTGGTACAGTCTGTAATATCCATACCATCATTATTCCAATAGGCCCGATTCACCACCTTCAAATTATCCATGGTTATGTTTTTGCATAAATCGAAACATAAACCCCAACATGCACCATTTCTTAAATGCAAACCTTCAACCACAATATTCTCAGAGTGCATAAATAAAAACAATTTAGGTCGAGCAGTTTCATTCGGGCGCATACGACGATAGTTATAGCGCGGATCTATCTTCTCTTTAGTATGGTGTAAACTATCTACATTCAAAGCTAAACCAAGCCCTTGACCGTCAATCATACCCTCTCCGTAAAGCTTAAAATTTTTAGCCTTGTTAGATATTAAAAAACCCATTTTTGACAAATCATCAGTTTTTCCAGCCTTTGGATGATCCTTATCCACAACAGTTGCGTAATCATAAATATTAGTACTTCCTAAAAGCACTGCATTCTTTTTTAAATACAAATCAACATTTGATTTCATTTCCAAGCGACCAGATAAAAATCTACCCTTTGGAAATACAATCGTACCTCCTCCTTTTTGATTTAACGAATCAATTAAATTTTGTAGTACATCTGTATTCAAAGTTTCCCCATCCCCAGTTGCACCGTATTCAGTTGCTAAATATTCATTCTCTTTAATTTCATCTTTACAAGATGTAAATGATAAAGTCAATAAAATGACTAATAAAATGTTAAAGTATAATTTCATTTGTTTGATTTATAGACTAAGGTGTAGTCGCTACACAAAAGTTATTTTATAAATTATAATTCTAACTCAACAAAAACAGGACAATGATCAGAAAGGAATATATTGTTTGCTTTTTCAGCAAGAACTCCGTGTTTATATATTTTTTTTACCCCCTTAACAAAAATATAATCTATTACCTCTCTTTCTTCGAATGGTTTATTATCAAATCCGCATACTGTCCAATTAGGACCATAAGTTGTTTCTGCTAAATCATAGGTATTCTTAATTGTATAAAATCCATTACTTTCCAACAATATTTGCATTGACTCTGTGTCGGGCAATAAATTAAAATCTCCGGTAATAATCCATGCCAAGTCTTCAGCAATACTTTCTGCTCTCTTCTTTAATAATTTTACACTTTCTACTTTTGACTTTCTTCCTCGATGGTCAAAATGAGTATTCATAAAAAGAAAGTGTTTCTTTGTCTGATGATTTTCCATTATTGCCCATGTGACAATTCTTTCAAATGATGCATCCCACCCCTTACTGACACTATCTGGTGTTTCACTCAACCAAAAGGTTCCACTATCAACAAGCCTATATTTTTCCTTTTTGTAAAATATAGGTGCAAATTCCCCTTTAATCTTACCATCTTCGCGACCTACACCTACATATCTATATGCTTTTAAATTTCCTTCTAAATACTCTAGTTGATGTTTTAGCAATTCCTGCATTCCTATAATATCGACATCATAGAACTTCAACATTTTAACAATATTTTCTTTTCTGTTGTGCCAATTATTAATTCCATCCTTTGGATTATCATACCTAACATTAAACGACATTGTACGTAAGGTATGATTATCTTGTGCTGTCATAAATAGACATTTTAACACACACAATAGTATTAACACTATACATTTATTCATCTTCTGAGTATTTTTAAACACCATAACTTAGCGCCCCATTGAAAATGGTCGACACTCAGGTATCACCCCCCAATTCTTATTAGGTTCATCTCCCATTTCAAACTCTAATATGCCTCCGTTTATAATATCAAAATGATTCAAAAAGTTTTTTTCTGCAAGTACACCATTTACTTTTAATGACTGTATATAATTCTTCCCAGAGGATGCTCCTTTCGCTTTAATAATTAATTCGTTGCCATTATTCAACTGAATTGTAATTTCATCAAAATGTGGCCCGGATATAACATACTCAGGAACGGAAGGACAAACCGGATAGAAGCCCATGGCTGCAAAAACATACCAGGCGGACATTTGTCCGGCATCATCATTGCCACTCAAGCCGCCAACGGTGCAATCATACTCATTCTTCATAATGTCCGTCACCAACTTCTGGGTTTTCCATGGTTGACCGCTGTAATTGTAGAGGAAAGGAATTTGATGTCCCGGTTCATTTCCATGCCAATACTGTTTGGCTTCATGAAATCGGTCCAAATTACTATTAAAGCCTTCATCTCCCCCCATTAGATCTATTAATCCCTTCACATCATGCGGTACATACCAGGTGTATTGCCAAGGCGTGCCTTCTGTTATATATGGCTGACGAATCAACTTATCAAAATTATCAGTAAACTTCCCATCAGCTAATCGTCCCCTTACACTAGAATCAGGCCTACTATAAACGTTCATATAATTCAATGCCCTTTGCTTAAGTAGCTCTGCATTTTTTTTATCCCCTTTTTTTATAGCCACCTGATACAAAGCAAAATCATCGAATGCATATTCTAAAGTTCTGGATACTTGTTCTCGATGATGAAATGATTCCAACACTTCATCTTCCAATGGTACGTATCCGTATTTTAAATAGCTATCCAACGCTCTACGCCCTTTTCCTTGCTCATACTCCTTGAACGTTTCTGGTGATTTAAAAGCATTCTGCAACAAATAGACGTACTGTTCATCTGTGACATTAATAACCCCTTTTAGATAAGCATCTGCAATTGTTGCAATAACATGATCGCCAATCATGGCGGATGTATAGGAGTTCCAACAAGGAAAAATAGGTAACCAACCACCTTGTTCAGCCTTCAAAAACATGCTCTTCATCATATCCGCATTAGCTTCTGGAACTAGTAAATTAAATAAGGGATGGGAGGCCCGATAGGTATCCCACATGGAGAAATCCACATAATAATCACTATCTCCGGAATTCAAAATTTGCTTTCCACCTGCAAAACTCACATACGTACCATCCACATCATTAAACGTACGAGGCTGCAGTAAACTATGGTACAAGGCCGTATAAAACTTAACATTATCTTCTTCCTGCTTACCTTCAACTCGAACTTTGCTTAACTGCTCTTCCCAAATATCTCTTAATTTATTTTTAGCTATATCAAAGTCAATTCCATTTGTTTCTACCTCTAAATTTTTACGAGCCTGTTCAATACTGGTAAAAGATGTTCCAATAGATACCTCAATACATTCTTTCTCCAGAACATTGAACGATGCATATCCACCAAGATTTTGCGGGTTAGCTACTTGTTCATCCAGCTCATATTTTTGATCTCCTTGGTAAACTCCATAACTGCTAAAATCATGGCTGAACCGAGCTACAAAATAACCGCTAAATCCGGCCTTTTGTCCTTGTCCCTGGTAAATACGATGTACAGGGTTATAACCAATAATTTCGTTTCTCTCCGGTAAAATCCGAATAAACCCCTCACCTTCATCACTATTGGGATTAATAACAATGTGTGCCAGCCCTTCCTTGTCAAACGTAAAACGCAATAATCCACACCTTTTTGTTGCAGTCATCTCAACATTTGTGTGATACTCATTTAAGTATACCTGATAAGAATAGGGGGTTGCTTGTTCTGCATCATGACTGTACTTTGTACCTCGCTCTTCAGGTAAGCACTTAAAATCGCCAAAAACAGGCATCAGTGAAAAACTACCGTAATCCTGAACACAGGAGCCACTTAACCAATGACTTCCACGAAAACCAGTAATAATGGAATCCGTATAGTAATATGGCGCATCACATTTGGTTTCGGTAGATTTAGTCTGGGGAGTCCAGTTAGTCATTCCAAAGGGTGTTGATACACATGGAACTACTTGTGCATTACTTTCTTTCTTTTCACTATGCTTAAGTGCACTTAATGTTGTTGAAGGTGCTGTGCCGATTAATGGATTGACATAATCTACATATAACGTTCTTTCAGTGTTTTTCGAGCATGCCGCCAGTAATATAGCACATACTATATATATTATATACTTAATCTTCATAATCTACTCCTGTATCATCTCCATTCAAGGTTTACATTGTTGAGACACACACTCTTACACCTTCAGAATATTACCATTCATATTAATTAAGTTATATTTCTTATTAAACTAAGAACAATAATTTTTTCGAACAGAATATTATAGAAGTGTAAAACCTTATATTGAAAAATATGGAATTTACAACTTGGATAAGTTAACTAAAACAACATCCACTCAACACCCAACTGTATTTCCAAAAGGTTATTATTTTTAATTAATCTATAAAATTATTGGGGATTTATATCATAACAACTCCCCAATAATTTGAAATATCACCTTAGTATCCTGGATTTTGACTCCAGTGCGGATTAATATCTAACTCAACATTAGGTACTGGGAAAATAATCTTGTTTACATCATTGTATGCCGATTTCCACCCCCAAGCATCACCAAACTTTCCAAAACGGATCAAGTCATTACGTCTCCAGTTTTCACTGTAAAATTCACGTGCTCTTTCATCCAACAACTCTTCCAAAGTAACCGATGCAACTTCTGGAGCTTCTACTCGATTACGAATTTGATTCATTAATGATACAGGTGAATCTCCTAACGTTGCTTTAGCGCCACGAAGAATCGCTTCAGCTTTCATTAAAAGAACGTCAGCATAACGAAATACTGGTACATCATTACTCTGGTTACGTGAAGAGGAAGTTTTGTCTGGATAGAACTTAATACAACGGTATCCGTAAGCTCTCTTCAACTCGTCATCACCGATATCAAAAATTTCATAATCTTTGAACTCCCAATCTTGAGTAAATGTCAAATGATAAAGAACTTCTGCATCAGGTTCTGGCCCATCATAATCACTATTTAATCCTTTATTTGTTGTAGGAATAATTAGCGGCGACCCATCTAATTCATACTGAGGACCGGTCAACCACATGTTATTACGCTCATCACCAGCTAAATTAAACTTATTATAGAATTCAGGTACACAACGCAGTGGCCCACTAGGATTAAATGGTAATTCAAATCTATTTCTTTGTTTTTTGTGTAACCAGAAACGAGCATGATACATTCCTTGAATTCGTTCACCATCAAAAGGCATTGCATAAATAAAATCCTTGATCTGAGGACCATTGTCATAGCTAAACATACTCATGTAATCATCATCTAATTCGAATACACCATCTTTAATAACAGCGTCACAAGCAGACACAGCTTCATCCCACTTTGTTTCACCTGTATAAACTTCCCAGTTAATATACAATTTAGCCAATAATGCATTTGCCATATAATAAGTAGGACGACTATATGTATTACTTCCAATGTTTTTATTTAAATAAGGAATACTTTCAATAAGTTCTTGTTCAATAAACTCAACAACTTCTGAACGTGGCGATCTGTCATACACTTTATCTCCACCCCATTTATCAACAATTGGGATAGCTCCAAAGTTATCAGTCATCAAGTACATGTAGAAAGCTCTCATTGTACGAACTTCTGCAATACCACGATCTTTTTGCTCTCCTTCCGGAGCCGATTCCAAAATTGACAAAACGCGATTAGTAGCTGAAACTGATTGGAAACCATAATCCCAAATGTCAACAATCATTGCATTATCACCGTTCCAAGTATGGTTATGGAATTGCTGATATCTTCCACCATCATACCAACCACCATTCTTTGCGGGCATTATCATTTCATCACTTGACAATGTTTGAGTTTGCCAGTAATAACGACCCATTGCAGGGTTGAATGTCGTATAAATAGGACCCGTTAACGCTTCGTAATCCTCAGCAGTCGTTGGAAAGTTATCTGAAGTATATTGTGATTGCACTTCAATTTCCAAGTCTGTACAGGCTGCAGTAAAAAGCATTGCTCCTGCAACCAAAATCATTAATATTTTATTATATATTTTCATCAATATCTAATTTAAAAAGTTACATTAACACCTAACATAAACGTTCGTGGCTTTGGATAGAAGTTGTTAACATCCATACCAGGAGTTAATCCACCAAGAGAAATTTCAGGATCAATACCCTTGTAATCAGTTAATACAAAAACATTATTACATGTAGCTGATACTCTTAAGTTTTTGATATAATCACCAACAGTTCCAACATTGTATGAAAGAGATAGGTTTTCTAAACGAACGTAACTACCATCCTCTACATAACGAGTTGAGTAAATATGAGAATTATAATCCTCGATTGGTGCATTATATTCAGACGCTAACTGATTGTAATGAGTTGCCTCTGCAAAATAGTTTAATTTAGCACGTGAAGCATTTAGTATTTCATTACCAGTTACACCACGGAAGAAAATATTTAGTGACAACTTCTTATATGTAATTGTGTTATCCCATCCATAGAACATATCAGGTTGAGCATTTCCTCCATATTGTCTGTCTTCTGATGTTGGTGTTGTTGTTTCTTCACCGTCAGCAGTTTCAAATACAGATACATTATCGTCGTTATAACCTAGCCATTTGAAAAGATAAAACTGACCAATTGGTTTACCTTCTTCTACAATTTGTTGGTAATTACCTGATTGTCCTCGCCCTCCAGCACGTCCTGTATAGATATAGTCAATCTGGAATTGATCGTTAGATAATTTTACGACCTCATTCTTATTATGTGATAAGTTTAAAGTCGTGCTCCAAGTCCAATCATCTGTTGCAATCGGAGTTGCATTAATAGAAATTTCATATCCTTTATTGCTTATCTCACCAACGTTAGTTGTAAAAGTACCTACTAAATACTGAGTAGTAGAAACAGGATAATTCCATATAAGATCAGTGGTCTTTTTATTATACCATTCAACTGTACCAGATAGTCTATTATTAAAGAAGGCAAAGTCAAAACCTGCATTTAACATGCTCGTTTTTTCCCATTTTAGAACTGGATTAGCGTTTTGACTTGGGCCAATTGCAGTCGCAAAATCACCATCCTTATAATAATTGCCGACAGCACCATATTTTAATAGAGATATGGTTGGGTCAAAACCAGCCGAGTTACCACTCACACCATAACCCACACGCACTTTCAAATCATCGAAAATATTCATGTTTTTAATGAAATTTTCTTCACTTAATCTCCATGCACCAGAGAATGATGGGAATGTACCCCATTGATTATTTTTACCGAAAGCAGATGATCCATCGCGACGAACAGTTGCCTGGAATAAATATTTACTAGCAATGTTGTAATTAATACGACCAAATACAGAAATCATTCTGATGGTATTCATATTACCACCACCTAGTCCAGGGAAGTAACCTGCTAATGGACTACCTGCATCCATGTTGTGGTAAAGTAATTCATCATTTGAGAAATTATAGTTACTAGCAGCGAAACCATTACCAGTCACATCTTCTTGCCATGAGTAACCTAACATCGCTTTTAAGTTGTGATTACCAAAAGACTTATCGTAATTTAAATACATTTCGATATTCTTCATATCACTCTCATATGTGCTACGACTAGCAACACCATTCTTACCGTCTTCCATGTAAGCATCTCTATCAAAATAAGAGCCCCTGTTTATTTGATAGTTTTTTAAAGTTGCACTAACGTTGTAGTCTAAACCAGGTGCAATATTTAATGCAGCATTAACATTACCCATGATGGATTTAGACCACGTATCGTGTACATTTTGGTTCAGCATTGCAACAGGATTGTAATACTGTGATATGTCCGGATTTTCATAATACGAGCCATCCTCCATATAAATTGGCACAGTAGGTTGGTAGTAATGCATCGCCGCATAAACAGATTGACCATCACCACGATTAATATTACCTGAACTTCTGTTCGTGATATCATTAATCAAATTCAATCCTAATTTTAATCGTCCATTAAATGCTTTCTGCTCAATATTAACACGAGCTTTCAAGTTATCATATTCGGTTGTTTTTATAATGCCTTCATGATCCATGTAAGTAATACTCGCATTGTACTTTGAATTCTTACTTCCTCCACTCATTGAAATGTGATGATTATGAGCTACACCAACTTGTTGAACTTCTTTTGCCCAATCAGTGCTGACACCCTCCCAATTGTTGTCTGGGTGTAAAACAAGATCATTTTTTTCAATAAAACTGCGATACTGATCAGCACTCATCATGTCGTAACCATCAACAGGATTATCAAATGCAACATACCCACTATAAGTAATCTCCGTTTTTTCAGCATCGCCTCTCTTAGTGGTAATCATGATAACTCCATTTGCAGCCCTCGAACCATAAATAGCAGTTGCTGATGCATCTCTCAAAACATCCATAGAAGCAACATCTTCAGGAGCTGGCATTGTTCCTCCAACAACTCCGTCAACAACTACTAATGGACTGGCACTACCACTTAATGTAGACGCCCCTCTTAATACAACTGAAGAAACACCACCACCTGGTTCTCCGCTTCGTGTTACGCTCAGTCCAGGAACTTTACCCTGTAACATTTGTGCAGCATTTTGATTAACACCCTTTGTCATTTCTTCTGCTTTCACAGATGTAATAGAACTTGTAATGTCAGACTTTCGTTGCTTGCCATAACCAACCACAACGACCTGATCAAGATTCTGAACATCTTCTAACATTACAACATCAATAGTTGATTGATTAGTAACAACAATCTCTTGATCTGCAAAACCAATAAATGTAAAACTAAGAATGCTGCCTTCGTCAATTTCGATTTGATACCTACCATTAATGTCTGTAATCGTTCCTTTTGTAGTACCTTTTATTAACACAGACACTCCTGGAACGAACTCTTTATTGGTATCAGTAACCGTTCCTGAGACTAGTTTTGTTTGAGCCCAAATGTTAGCATGTAAAAAACAACACATGACTAACAATAGAACTTTAGAAATAGATTTTTTCATACATTAAGTTGTTAATTAAAATTTGATAAACAAACATATCCTCTTTGGCTCCCTTTTATATGGACAGTTTATTCATTAATATAGACAAACACGCCTTTCCAACTAAAAGGCTAGCCCTTGTAATATAATATCACAAAATAACATGGACGATTACGTCAAGCATATGTAATAGACGCACCATAACACAAATAACTTGCATCAATAGCTACAATTAGTTTTATACAGATTTCATTGATTCTTAAGGCATACGACCTACAACGAGAGATATGCACCACCTTTACAGTAGCACTTCACCTTCATGTAAGAAATTACTTCGCAGGGTGTCAATCCTAGTTCACACTTACTTTATCTTACTAGGCGGAAAGCCGAACTGTTTTTTAAAACAGCGACTGAAATATAAGGGATCATTAAATCCAACCATACTAGAAACTTCAGCCACATTATATTGTTTAAGCTGCAACAATTGTGTGGCTTTTTTCAAGCGATTTACACGAATAAAATCATTTGGAGAAAGATCTGTCAATGCCTTCAACTTTCTATATAACTTAGACGAACTTACATTTAATTTATTACAAAGAAAGTTAACATTTAAATCAGGCTCAGTCATATACTCCTCAATTACTTGCATACACTTCTTGATAAAAATCTCGTCTACAGGCGAAAAAGTTGATATTTCCATTTCCCCTTGAGCATTAAGCATATACTTCTTTCTGAGATTAGCTCGACTAACTATTAAGTTCTCTATTCGAGCTTTCAATAGTGATGGATCAAAAGGTTTTACTAGGTAGTCATCAGCTCCTGTTTTATATCCCTCCATCTTCTTTTCATGTTCAGCTAATGCTGTTAATAAAATCACAGGAATATGACTAATCTCGTCATCATTTTTTAGTTTTGAACAGAAGGTAAATCCATCCATAACCGGCATCATTACATCAGCAACAACGAGCACTGGTTTAATTTCTTTACATAATTCCAACCCCACTTCCCCATTCTCAGCAACGTAAACTTTATAAAATTTTGAAAAATAATCAAAGATAAAATCTCTTAACTCAAGATTATCCTCAACAATTAGAAGTTTTTCTTTTAACTTTCCATCAAAAAGTACGCCTTTAGCCTCTATGTTATCTTCATCATGATTCTTCTTCACTATATAACTGTCCAGATCAAAGACTTCATTTTCATTATATGCTGAATTCTTAATAGGGATTTCAAAACCAAAGAGACTTCCTTTCTCAGGTTCACTTTCTACCCATATTTTACCATGATGAAGATGAATTAACTTTTTTACAAAAGAAAGACCGATTCCTGTTCCTGCATTCTGTTCACTTTCATGCTGCACTTGAAAAAAACGTGAAAATATCTTTCCATGAAACCTTTTATCTATTCCAATTCCATTATCCTCAACTTCAGCCACCAACAAAGTATCATCTTTGGGATTTATATGTAATTTGATAATAACCTGACCTCCTCTATATGAATATTTAAAAGCATTTGAAAGTAGGTTATATAAGATTTTATCAAACTTATCCCAATCAATCCAACCATTTAGTACGTCATGAGGACACCTAAATATGAAGTTTATCTCCTTATCTCTGGCCATTGATGTAAAAGAATCATAAATCAATTTTACGTGTTCTTTAATATCTCCATGAGTAACCTTCAATTTTAAGTCACCAGAAGATGCTTTTCTAAAATCAAGCATTTGTACCATCAACTGCAAAAGCCTATTTGCATTTCGTTGTATTAGTAAATGTTGTTTTTTTAATTCTTCTTCAGAGGAGTACCCCCGTTCTAATATATATTTAATTGGACCAATTATTAAACTTAATGGAGTTTTAAGTTCATGTGAGATATTGGTAAAAAAGCGAAGCTTTTCTTGATTTAACATCTCATGCTGTTCTCGTTTGACTCTTTCTAGTATCAACTCTTGCTTGAGCATTAGTCGAGCAAGTATTATTTTTCGCGTCAAATATATAGCAAAAGCCAAGATTACCATGTAAAGCATTATTGCCTTATAAGAAAGCCAAAACGGTGGAGAAATTTTTATATTATATGATACAGCCTCGCTCCAATATCCATGACTATTACTTGCTCTAAGCTTAAAGTCATAATCACCATAAAAAAGATTAGTATATTGGACATTCCGGTGATCACAATCTACAATATTCCATTCTTTATCAACCCCTTCTAACTTATACATGAATTTATTTAATCGCTCATCAACGTAAGAAGGACTAGAAAATGTGATTGAAAAATTACGATTATCAAAATTTAAATCAACTTTTTTTGATTTATTAATGTCTTCTTTGAATATTATTTGCCCATTGACTTCTTTTCCTACAACCACCTCCTCATTTTGAATGCGAAAGCTAGAAATAAACGGCATTAATGAAACGGTATCGTCTTTAAGTTCTTGTGGTGAGAAATATATTATACCTCTTTGACCGCCCATATAAATAAGTGAATCATCTAAACAGTGGAATCCACCTAAGTTAAATATATCCAAACGGTTACCATTTTCCAGATAATACTCTTGTACAGTTTTTGATGAGGTAGTAAATTGAGCGATTTTATTGTTCATGTTTAGCCAAACATGATCACTAGCATCAACAACCATGTCTGTAATCCAACTTTTTCTAAGTACATCAGGGGCTAAAACAGGTTTAAAATCGTTTAATAGGGGATCATAATAATTTAGCCCTCCCCTTGTTGCAGCCCACAATGTACCTTTTTTATCAATCAACAGATCATATACATTTCTATTTGACACCCCAATAGAATCATTGCCTGTATTTTCAAATTTCAATATTGAATTTTGAAAATGATCATAACGCAAAATACCATTTTGAGTTGCAAACCACACAAACCCCTGATTATCTACTAAAATATTGTTTATTTCATAATCAGGTATCAGTTGATTTAAAGATTTATCAATAGAATTATCCCTTAGATTTAATATCACAGCTCCTTGTCCAAATGAACCAACAATTATCTTTTCAGTGGACAATAAGCCGAAAGAAAAAATAGGAATCCCATCAAATCCAACATTGATTAGCTCAGCTGTATTGTAATCATAATTTATTACAAGTACTTTTCCATTCCATAAACCACAATAAAACGTATTACCATCAAATGTTTGAATGGAAGCGATTTCTTTATGTTGATTATATAGTAAATCAATTTTTCCATTCCGCTGTATGAATAAACCATCACCATGTGTACTTATAATAATACTATTGTCATAAGTCATTGAAAAACCACTTACACGAGGCACCTTATCTCCAATAATAAAAGAAATATCATTTAATGTTTTAAATTGATTGTTAAATGGATCATACTTATCTAGTCCATTTTGAGTCCCAATCCATAACACTCCTGACTTATCAAAATAAAGAGCAGATACTAAATTATCAATCAATGATGTATTATCAGATAAGGTTGATGAGTTCAATATATATTTACCCTTTGCAATGTCTTCTAGACTGTCACAGATTAGGAGACCTGCAAGGGTTCCAACCCAATACTTTCCATCTGGAGCCCTTGCCACACAATTAAAATGATTACCTATATTAGAATCTGTTTTACTTTTGTCTATGTTTATTGTATTAAACTGCTCTTCTAGCTCATTATATATATATAGACCTTCACGCGTTCCTATAAAAATATCCTCCTTAATATCTTCATATATAAAATTAACATATGGATTGAAGCTATTACTACCAAATATCTGCAAAGAGTATTGTTTTTTTTCTATTATCCTCCCAAAATTATCCAAAGTTATTCGCGCAACACCACCTGTATCATAACTTCCAACCCATATACGACCTTTATTATCCTCATAAATTACTTTTATATAATTAAAACCTTCAATTCCAACTTTGGTAAAAATATTCAAGTCAACGTTAAAAATATACAGCCCTTTTGTTTTTGTACCAATCCAAACTCTTTTATACTTATCCACATATATCGCTCGAATTTCAGCTTCAGGAATACTATGTACATCATTTTTTTGAGGCAACCACGTTTTGAACAACCCAATATTCATTTGATACAAAGTCAATCCATTTCTGGTTCCAATCCACATATCCTCGTTATCAGCATCAATTACTAATGCAGTAATATCATCATTATTAATAGTATTTGTTTTTGAATCTGAACTTAGATATGGCTTAAACTGATAACCATCAAATCTATTTAAACCATCGAAAGTACCCAACCATAAGAATCCATTTTTATCCTGCACTATATGTCTAATAGAATTATGGGATAATTCTCTTGTATTATCATAATGCTTAAAGCGCATATTTTGCGCGTAAACAAAATTCATTTGAATAATTACAGAAAATATTACAATCCTAGTAAAGCGCCACATAACTACCTAATAAATTCAATTTTATCACAAAACTATCAATAAATCATCTCGAAACCCTTTCTCTTATATAGTTTTTTTTAACTTTTACAATGAAGTTGTTTAAAGTTACACGGCAATCGCATTTAAAGATTAAGCACTTTCTCTCTATAATCAGAAGAAAGTGCTTCTTTGTATCTTTTTCCAGTCATACTCGTTTTCTTCTGGTTTACTGTATTCTTTAGAAATGACATGGCTATTTTAGTAAGTACATTGAAGTTTTCAGCTGACTGACCAGCTCGTTTACGTTGTGCATCTTCGCTAAAATTGACGTCCAAAATCCAATGAAGATTATTTTCGATTTTCCAATGCTGGCGTATGGCTGAGTTGAGTTGTTCTGCATTTGGATTACAACTTGTAATGTAATATCGAATATCAGCCTCAGTGTCTCCACTTAATTTGTCATATCTGATGGATTCCAGTTTGAGTACTGATTTTAAGCCAGGCCAATACTCGTTTTCATCCAAATCTAAAAATGTAAGGTCGCTAATAACAGTACATGCTCGTGTTTCTACCCTTCCATGATCACAATCTTCTATTTTAGCGTAATCAGTAGGCTTGGTAATCGTAAACAGCTTTTTAACTTGTTCGTAAAGTTCAGATTGATTTTTCTTAACTGCCAGTACGTAATCAGCTTCCTTATCCAAAATTGATTGTGCAATCTCTTTTTGACAACCCATTGCATCAATGGTTACAATGCAGCCTTTGATTGCTAATGTTTTAAGCAGTTCAGGTATTGCAGTTATTTCATTACTTTTTTCTTCTGTTATAACCTGGCCTATGCAAACGTTATTACTACAAGCAAATGCAGATACCATGTGAATCGCCTTTTTATCGTTTGCCTTATCGTATAAAAAAATCATACAAATTTTCATAATTCTGTTCATCATCTATAACCTTGTATAAATCACTAATTTTTCTATTCGAACTGTTTGAACTAATGAATTGTCCTTTGCTCAGGATTTCAAATATTTCTGCTGTTTGTATAGGAACGTCCATTTTTAAAACTATTTAGGGTAAACCATTACAAATTCTATCTCTTCTGTTGACTCAAACTGCTCGGTTATTTCGAAAATATTTTCATACTGGGAAATCAATTGACAGAATATGGTAACTCGTTCATCGAAAGACACTTTTTTAATAAAATTGTAATTCATTACAAAATCAAAAAGATTATGTCCTGATGCAACAAAACCATTTTTTACTTCTTCAAGGCTTATTAGTATTTCCTCTTCAGTTTGAGTTTCTAAATATTCATCTGAAATTTTCTCGGCAACAGGTCTTTTATAGTAAATACCTGAATTTACCCGCCTCGCAATTTTAACAATGCTTTCAAAAGCATCTTCGTCCATTTGCAGATACTCGATGGAGAGTTTTAATGGATAAACTGGTTTGGCTCAAAGATCACCGAATTATTTTCAGAAAGAACAGATTTTAAATCAGTGGATGTTTCCAGGACAAACTGGTCCTTTAGATATTTAATCTGGCGCAGTTTTTCAATGACGTTACCCTGAAACTTAATCTGGTTTAGAAAATCAATAATTTGTTTTTCAATCTCAATCAGGTTATGTGTACACTTTCCCAATTGGATTTTGAGTTCAATTATTATCCTGCTTAATTCTTCATCTGTCGCAGTATTGAAGAACGTCAATTCATCTTCAGTGATAATTCCTTCAGTTTGGTCAATTAATCTTGAAATGTCAATTCTCTTTTTATCGAGATGTTCAAGTTTTGATCTTTTTATTTTGTAATTAGGTTCGTTTTTGAAAGTGGTTTCAGTATTGCGTTTCAGATCGACAACGTTTCTTAATGTAATTGTGCCAAGTTTTCTTAAAGTGCTTTTTACAATTCTTAAATAATCATACTTCCGTTGTTCGTTTGGGTCATCAAGATAATAGTTGATATTTTGTCTAACCTTCTCAATATTTTCATTGATGTAAGAAGAATTTATTTCCTCATTGATTTCTAATACCTGTTCAAAAAATTGAAGGAACTGATCGTCGATCTCCAGATTATATCCATTTTGTCTAATAACTGAACGGTCTAACAAATACTGAATTCTGTTATCGTTATTTTCAACCAATTCAAGAGCATATTCATATTTGTAAGAAGCAGCTTTTCGCTTCTTAAACATTTCAGTAAGCAGTTTTTGTTCCCTGTAAAGAGCTGTAAAGAGTTCTTTTATGTTTGAAAAAGTATTCACTAGAGCCAATTTTTATTGTCAAAAGGTTTAGCCCTCTAATTTATTATTTATTTGAAAAAGAAGTAGTATATGCATTACATTCATCCAAATAAAAAGCAGTATTTCCCAGATCCGCAGCATAGCTTGTTGTCTCAAACTCTATATTAAGACTCATATAGAAAGTGCATTACCTCCCTTACTCCTTTAAATACTATAATACCCCAACAACGTAGAGTAAAAAGATATCAAATTAAAAGCCTTCAATATCTTCATGTTTATTGAAGCTGTAAAAGCTGTAAATAAATGTATTATCGTTTGCTTTCGGCCTATTCATTCCACTTATTTATCCGCTCCTCGTACCTCGTCACTTTTGCATTCGTTGCATTCACAAGCCTCAACGCCCCACGCAAGAGTAACTCCTTCATTTCGCTAGACCACCCTTAGCCGGGTTGCACCGCTCATTCCGTTGTTACACTTGCCTTTGCCCGCACCATTAAAATTCTCGAATAAAGTTCCAGTGCCTCCGGTAACTTCATTTCAGGCATTTCTCCGAACCTGTTCGGAACATTTCTTACATTCAGTAACCTTTGGCACCGCACTCAAGAGTAGATGCTTCATTTCACTTTGCTCGCCCTGCCTTCGGACAGACCTCGCTACTTTTCATTCAGCCTCTACACTTGTTTTTGCCAACCCATAAGGTTATTGTGAATGTTTAATGGCCTTCGAAAAAGGCGATACTAATTTTTCAAATTACATTTTTACAGATTCTTCTTTTCCCAGTTATACGTTTTGAAAATCATGCCTTTCCGTTCGGCCATTGTTATTCCGGTGGCAAAGGTAAATCCGTGTTTTCAGGGTGTGCAAGTTCAAACCTCCGGTTTTGCAGAAAATCTCCAACCTCCTTCGTCAGATAGTACTTTATGCAAAAAACCTGCACACCCAAACACTACCTTTTTAAGCCACCAAAACAAAAACGACCGATCCGATGGAAAGACGCATAACATTAAATGATAATACTATGAAAAAGAAAAATAGAAATAACAATTTTGAAAATGGGATTAACGAAAAACAAAACTCACTCTCCTCCGGAATCCGCATAAGTTTTGGTGTGAATTTTCCAATTATTAAACAAAAATTTGTCAAAATCAAAGAAGTTGAATATTCAACGGATTTTGATTTTTTTATCCAGAATCAGGTACATGTGATTGTAAGTAGCAATAAATGTTGCTCGATTTGCAGTTCAGTCGAAAAACGGGTATTCTGGCACGGTGCTGCACTTTCCGATGATACGGTATATACCATGATTGAGGCTATCCATAAGGATATTATCTCCTTCAGGTATGGCGGTAAATTAGTTTACTAAATTCTTTGGCGTGGTTTTTGGATTATTTATACAGATTACTCTTCGGAGAAAATGGTTCTGTTCGTTATGGAGGAGACTGGTTTTATTGAAGAGATTGCAAAGCTTGCAGGGAAGTGAAGACGGAACACAATTTATCAAATTTTAACCTATCCCATTATGAAAAGAATATTCAATAGTTTACCAGTTCGATGGATTCTCAGGCTTGCCATCATTGCCCTTGCTTCGTACATCACCGGATTAAGCTTTTGGTGGTGCTTGTTGGCTTATATCGGTATCATGTTTCTTGTTGAATTTGCAAAGAATATGATTATTGTAATTCTTGGAATTATCTTCGTTATTGGCATATCTCTGGCAATGTTCTTTGGATTATTGACCCTATAAGATTTCATGAAGAAACTATCAAATTAAAAATATCGAGATTACTTATTGCAGGGCTTTTTGCCCTGCTTCTTTTTCTATGAGCCTGAGCGAAGAAAAAGAAGCAAAAAACCACAGGTAAATAATTCTTGATATTGTTGAATTTAAGTTACTTTAGTATAAAGTTACTAACTACTGTTATTATGAATGATGAATCACTAAACGAGTCAACACTTGAAAGGAGAGTTGGAACAGTTTTAAAGAATACATTTCCTGCATTTCAAGAATTAAAAGTAAAACAACAAGGAAGTTTTTCGGTGAATTTTGGAACGCATAAAGTTACGGTTGATTTTAAAGAACCATCTCAACATAGTACCAGGGCAATATACGATATTTTACTGACTACTGAGGATGAGGAAGTTAATCTAATTCTATTGGAATTAAAAAAGGAAGGTCATAAAATCTCGAAAGACAATATAGAACAAGGAATTTCTTATGCCAGACTTGTTCACCCGATGCCGCCAATAACGCTAATATCTAATGGAAGTGATAATCTATTTTTTAATACTTACACAAAAGTGGAAACGCCAGTCAAATTGACCACCCCACGCCAATTTAAATTGACCATCGACGCCGGAGCAAATTGACCACCGACCATTTTCAACAAAAAAGAGAACGTTTTTCTTCTGTCAGATTACAACAAATTTACTGTTTTTTATTCACTATAAATGTTTCGTTTTTTTCTCATCGATTCACCCATCAGCTCAATCCTGTGCGATTGATGTATTAAACGGTCGAGTATGGCATCGGCAATCGTTTTCTCCCCGATTATTTCATACCACTTACTAACGGGCAGCTGTGATGTTACAAGCATTGAGCCTTTATTGTGCCTGTCTTCAATTAACTCTAACAGTGCTATCCGGTTTTGGCTATCTAAGGGTTGCAGGCCAAAGTCGTCAAGTATTACCAACTGGTGCCTGGCCATTTTTGCAAGTTCCTTGAGATAAGATCCATCGGCTTTTGCCATTTTTAGTTTAGAAAACAGCTTGGTTGTATTAAAGTACAAAACCCTGTATCCCTCGATACAGGCCTGATACCCTAAGGCTGTTGCAATATAGCTTTTGCCGGCACCGGTGCTGCCCGATATTAATACATTCTCGTTCTTATTAATAAAATCGCA
The DNA here is from genome assembly GCF_003576475.1 of Maribellus luteus. Taxonomy (GTDB): domain Bacteria; phylum Bacteroidota; class Bacteroidia; order Bacteroidales; family Prolixibacteraceae; genus Draconibacterium; species Draconibacterium luteum. The sequence continues at coordinate 98,757 of NZ_QWGR01000014.1, forward strand.
TTCAGCCAGTCTTAACAGTTTTGTCCGATCGATATTTCTTGTATGTTCGTACACCACGTTTTCAATGGTTGCCTTATAATGGAACCTCGCATTTTTTATCAATCGCTCTATCTTTCGGTTGTTGCGATCGTCCCACTCGGCATCTGTTATCATCGATACAAACTGGTCGATGGTGTAATCATCGGTTTTACCTGTTTCGACAGCTGTTTTAAAAGCCCCATGCATACCATGGAGCTTCATCTGTTTCATTCGTGTTAATGTTACTTCGTTCATTGTTCTTTTACTTTATCAGTTATAATATTTTCTTCCCCTTATGTTGTTATGAAAAGGAAGTTCCGGTTCGTCCGGTTTTTCATCGTCAAGTTTATCCAACCCTTTTTCCAGTATCTTTTGTATGATTTTGTAGTTGTAAACCTGATGTTCCAATGCACGTTTACACGCATTGGCAAGCCTTTCTTCTCCCACCTTTTTGGCAAAAGCCAATACGCCCATACAGCTTTTATAGGATTGTTCAGGGTGTTGTTTTCTTTCCAGCACATTGATTATAAATTCCTTTACACTCTCGTCAATTGAAGCTGCCCAGTTGATAAAATGCTGCGGTGTCCAGTCGGTAACAAACTGGTGTGTTGTTGCCAGGTGGTCTTTGTTTGTGGTGTAGAAGTATTTACGTCCATCTCTTTTGTGCAAAGCTATGCGGTTGTATTTATGGTATATTTCAACGGTTTTTGATGTAAACACCAGCTTAACCTTCTTCTTTAAATACTGACACGGAACGCTGTAATAATGCTTGTCTTTGCTTAGCAACACATGCCCGTTCATGGCTACGGTGGCTATTGCTATTTCTTTAATCTCGTATTTTTCTACAGGCAATGCGGTAAGCTTGCCTTTTTCGTCTTCAACGAATAATTGATACCGGGACGTTGGCCTGCCGGTTAACTTTTTGTTGTTATGCTTGTCCAGTTCATCCCAAATTGCACTGTTAAGTTCTTCTAAACTGTAAAAGTCTTTGCCGCGCAAGGCCGGATATATTCTTTGGTACAGTATCTTAACTGCCCCTTCTGCCAGAGACTTGTCCCGGGGACGGTAAGCTCGTGCCGGAAGAACTGTTGTGCCATAGTGTTCAGCAAAGTCCATAAACGTTTCGTTAATGGTAGGTTCAAACCGGCTGCTTTTGGTTACGGCAGACTTTAGGTTATCAGGGACAATAGCTGCAGGAACTCCTCCATAAAAGTGCAGTGCATTTTCAACCGAAGCAACAAAGTCTTCTTTTTGTTGGCTCGCAGAAGCTTCTGCATAGGTGTATTGACTGGCCCCCAGTATGGCAACAAAAAACTGTACCTCTTCAATCTCACCTGTTTCTTTATTGATAATTTCAAGGGTTTTGCCAGCGTAGTCAATAAACATCTTATCGCCTGCTTTATGCTCCATATGCATTACCGGGTTAACCTTTTTACTCCAACGCAGGTAGTGGGCTTTAAACTGGCTTAGTTTTAGCCCATCGGGATGTTTTTTATAATATTCCTCCCACATCAGCTGTTTGGTAACGCCGGTCTTTTTTAGTTCACGTTCCATGTAAGGAAAGAAGTTATAAACCTTTTTTAGCTTGGGGGAAAGAACATCTTCGGTATCTCTGCTAAAGATCTTTTCCAGCTCGGAATCACTCTTTTTATCAATATCATCAATTGTAAGGTTTAATACCTTGTATAGAGCGATATACTTCTTGACGGTGTTACGTGAAAGGCCCAGGTACCTACTGATAAATTGTTTTGCTTTTCCCTGGTGATGCAACTGAATGACTTTTCTAACTTTACTCATGTCGATTAATTTATTAGCCATGTTTTCATATTAATTTGTTTAAATCAGTATGAAATTATGGCTTCGACAGAAGTAAAATCAATCTCTTTTGATGGGTGGTCACTTTAGTCCGGCGCAGGTGGTCAGTTTGCTCCGGCACGGGGTGGTCAGTTTAAACTGGCGAGGGTGGTCATTTTATTCCGGCCTTGGGTGGTCACTTTGACCGTTTTTTCCACTCCAGGCTTAAAAATAAGGTTTTTAGCTTTTATGGAAATGAGGTTTATCCTGCCTATTTAAGGCCGAATACAATTTCTGAGTTTGGAAAAACATACATCAATATTCACGGCTGTATTTTCGACCACGATGACGAGATGGTTCTTTTGGAAAATTCAGGAAAAGGCAAGGAAATTACCCTAAAAACTTCTTCGAACATTGAACTGGGAGATAGTTTTTCTGCAAAAATTATTGAAGGGGCTGGAACGGTAAATTTTGAATCTGATTTAACAGGACTAAAAAAATAATCAATAAAGAAACTAACTATGACTAATTCAAAAATCAAACTTAAACTGGCATTACCGGTATTTATGTCCTTCATTGTAATGGGATTTGTCGACATTGTGGGAGTTGCTACCGGCTATGTAAAACAGGATTTCGGGTTAACCGATAAAGTTGCACAATTTCTGCCATCGATGGCACTGATGTGGTTTTTCTTTCTTTCGGTTCCAACAGGTCTGCTAATCGAACGTTTTGGAAAAAAAATGCTATTGAATATCGGGATGGCAATTACCGGTGTTGGGATGTTGGTTCCGTTTATCCATTATAGTTTTCCGGTAATGCTTACTGCGTTTGTTTTTCTGGGAATCGGTAACACCATTGTACAGGTGGCTGCAAATCCGCTGTTGCACGATGTTGTTCCAAAAGAAAAATACGCCAGTAGTTTGAGCCTTGCCCAGTTTATAAAAGCCATTTGTTCTCTTTTAGGTCCGATTATTACAACTTTCATGGCGGCCAAATTTGGCAATTGGAAACTGGTTTTTATTGTTTATGCAGTAACTTCTTTAATTTCAATTTTGTGGCTTTATTTTACCAAAATTGAAGAAGCCCGCAGCAATGAAACGGTGGCTACGTTTAAAACATGTTTTTCCTTACTGAAAAACAAATTTGTATTGGTGTTGGTTTTGGGAATTTTTGTAACTGTTGGTGCCGATGTTGGAATGAATTCAAACATTGCCAATTTCCTTCAAAATCAGTTTGATTTATCGCTCGAGAATGCATCGTTGGGCATAAGTATCTATTTTACTGCATTAATGATTGGCCGCTTTTTAGGAGCTGTATTGTTAAACTGGATTTCAGCAAGAAAATTTTTGTTTATCACAACACTGGTGGCATTAGTAAGTCTGGTTGCGATGATGTTTTCGCCCAATGCTTTACTGGCCCGGATTTGCATCTTTATGATTGGCCTTGGTTCGGCTAACCTCTTCCCCTTGATATTTGCAATTGCTGTTGACAAATTACCTGCCCGTGTAAACGAAATTTCAGGATTGATGATTATGGCTGTTGCCGGTGGGGCATTTATTCCTCCGGTAATGGGTTATGTGAGCTCAATCTTTGGTGTTGTTGCAAGCTTTTTGGTGTTGGTGATTGTGATGGTTTATTTGCTTGCCATTAGTTTCTATGTGCAGAAAGCAGGAAAGAAGAATATCTAAAAAATCAAAATAAATAATGAAACAAGAGTATTACCTCGGGATAGATATAGGCGGTACTAAATGTGCTGTTATTGCAGGTACCGAAAACATGGAAATTCTCGAAAGAATTCAGTTTGATACAAATACGAACAAGGGGCCGGATTATGCAATTTCCAAACTTTTGGAAATTGCGACTGCTGTAGTTAAACAACTCAATGATTATGAACTTATCAGTATTGGTATTAGTTGTGGCGGTCCGTTAGACAGTAAAACAGGTATTGTTCAATCGCCTCCAAACCTGCCGGGGTGGGATAATATTCCAATTTGTGGCCTTTTAAAGTATAAGTTTAATGTGCCGGTGTTTCTTCAAAATGATGCCAATGCCTGTGCTTTGGCGGAGTGGAAATTCGGAGCAGGAAAAGGAACAGATAATATGATTTTCCTGACTTTTGGGACAGGTCTGGGAGCAGGCTTAATTTTGGATGGAAAACTATATGCCGGCACAAACGATTTGGCCGGCGAGATTGGGCACATCCGATTAGATGAAGATGGCCCGGAAGCATATGGGAAAAAAGGTTCGTTTGAAGGATTTTGCAGCGGCGCTGGAATTGCTCGAATGGCTCAGGCAATGGTGATTGAAAAACTGGAGAAAGGAGAGAGCGTTTCTTTTTGCGAAAGTATTGAAACCGTTCGGAATATTACCACCAAAGATGTAGCTATGGCAGCAGCAGAGGGCGACGAAACTGCAATTGCTGCATTCGAAAAATCAGCGAAATACCTCGGTATTGGATTGTCCATTTTAATTGATGTTTTAAACCCGCAACGCATTGTTATTGGCAGTGTATACGCCCGGAATCCACATCTTTTTGATGCTGTTTGTAACAGTGTGATTGAAAAAGAAGCTTTGGAGCCGGCTTGGAAAGTATGTGAAATCGTGCCTGCCGAACTGGGTGACAAGGTTGGCGATTTTGCCAGTTTAAGTGTGGCAATCGATGGAATAAGCAGAACAAATTAAAGGCAGATGATAATGGATTCGAATCAAATTCTGGAAAATTTAATTGCACGTTACCCTGTCTTGGAGCTTTCAAAAACCGAAATATTTCAGGCTTTTGAGCTTATCCGGGAAAGCTATGCACAGGAAAGAAAGCTTCTGGTGTGCGGAAACGGCGGCAGCGCATCTGACGCCGAGCATATTGTAGGTGAGTTGATGAAAAGTTTTACGAAGAAACGACCCTTGGCATCTCATCTGTCCGAAGAATTGCTTGCTACGTCAGAAGAGCACGGTGCTTATCTGGCAGCAAAGCTGGAAGGAGCGCTTCCTGCAATTGCACTGACTTGCCATTCAGCTTTAAATACAGCCTTTTCGAATGATGTGGATGCTGACCTGATTTATGCCCAGCAGGTTGTTGGTTATGGAAATCAGGGAGATGTATTAATCGGAATATCAACTTCAGGAAATGCAAAAAATGTGATAAATGCTGTAATTACTGCAAAAGCGAAGGGCTTGAAAACAATTGGGCTGTCGGGCAGGCATGGCGGGAAACTGAATGAAAATTGCGATGTAGTTATCCGTGTTGATGCCACAGAAACGTACCAGGTGCAGGAATTGCACTTGCCGGTTTACCATGCTTTGTGCCAAATGCTGGAAGCAACATTTTATTAATACTAACAATTTGAAAACAACAATAATGAAACAACAGAAAACAAACCTTAAATATTTATGGCTTATCATACCGCTTATCATCTCCTATTTCGCATACAAAGGATACGGCTTTGAATACAAAGCTGGTGTAACCATCAGCTGTCTCGGGCTAATTGCCTTTTCTTATTGGAATAAACTAAAGAGCTCGCGTAATGTATTGTTCGTGATTGCAGCTTTTGTTTTTTCCATTATTGGAGATTGGTTCCTGTCGCATAAAGGAGACAGTTTTATAATGTTTTCTGCTGGAATTGGATTCTATTTTTTGGCTCATGCCGGATACATGGTGTATGCATTGGTTAACGGGCGCCTTAAAATCGGATTGGCAGTTTTTCTGCTAATTGCTTATTTGTTGTTATTTGCTTTTGTTCTTTACCCTGCAATTAATGATACTCTGTTGTTAGTGGTTGTGTTTGTTTATCTGTTAATTTCATGTTTTGCGGTGGCTGCTGCCGCTGGAACACGCTTGCCTGCATTTAGCAAATGGGCTTATTTTTCGGGAATTGTGCTCATCCTTTTTTCAGATACCATTATTGCTTTTATGGAATTTACGACATATCAGGATTTAAATTTCCTGATTCTTCCAACTTACTATGCAGCGCATATCGTTATTACTTTTTCATTGCTTTATAAAGCAAACAATAAATCATCTTGAATAAAATAGGACACATGGAGATAAAGAGCTTGCTGGTTTTAATTGCAATGTTTTTTGCAATAGTTGCATTTGGACAGAATAAAGAAAAGAATGACTGGGAAAACGAACAGGTTATCGGGATTAACAAAGAACCGGCGCGTGCTCATTATATCCCTTACGGGAATTTAGAACAGGCTGTTGCCGATTTTAGATTGAACTCATCTTTAGTCTTGGATTTGAACGGTACGTGGAAATTCAACTGGGTAAAACATCCCGATTTGCGGCCAAAAGATTTTTACAAGAATGACTTTGATACAGATTATTGGGATGATATTGAAGTGCCGTCAAACTGGCAAATGAAAGGTTACGGAAAGCCAATTTATACCAATGTAAATTATCCGTTCACAAAAAATCCTCCTTTTATAATGGTTGAAACACCAGCCAATTTCACCAAAAGTGAGATGCCCAATCCGGTTGGCTCTTACAAAAGAGAATTTGAAGTTCCAGAGAATTGGGATGGGAAAGAAGTATTTATCCATTTTGCCGGGGTTAAAAGTGCTTTTTATATTTGGGTGAATGGCCAAAAAGTAGGGTACAGTCAGGGAAGTATGACTCCTGCAGAATTTAATATTACTGATTTTGTTCAATCGGGAAAAAACAGCGTTGCTGTTGAAGTGTACCGCTGGAGCGATGGTAGTTATCTCGAAGACCAGGATTTTTGGCGTTTGAGTGGAATTTATCGCGATGTTTATTTGTATGCGACTCCAAAAATTCATCTCTGGGATTTTTCTTTGAAATCTGATTTTAACGAAGACCTTACTCTGGCAGATTTGAATATCAACTTTCATTTTAGAAATTTTGGAAGTTCAGGTAAAACAAGCTGCGATATTTATCTTTCAGAATATGGAAAAGAGGTGGGCGAGGATCAACCAATTTTGTCTTTGCCGGTTGGAAAAGTTTCAGCAAAAAAGGGTCTGAATATTTCTGAGTCGGTTCAAATTTCCAATCCAAAATTGTGGTCGGCTGAAGTTCCGAATTTGTACCAGGTGGTTTTTGTTTTAAAAGATGAATCAGGAAATACAACAGAGGTTCTTTCAACGCCTTTGGGCTTCCGGAAAATTGAAATAAAAGATCAGCAATTGTGGGTGAACGGGAAAAGCGTTTTGCTAAAAGGGGTAAACCGCCACGAACACGATCCGTTTACTGGAAGGCACGTGAGTTTGGAAAGCATGTGGCGCGATATCGAACTGTTCAAACAGTTTAATGTAAACACGGTACGAACGGCACATTATCCCAATCATCCCGATTTTTACAAGCTGTGCGACATTCACGGTATTTATGTGATTGACGAGGCCAACATTGAAAGCCATGGAATGGGCTACGAGGAGGAATCGCTGGGGCACGATGTGAGTTGGCAAAAAGCACACGTAGACAGGGTAGTCAGCATGGTTGAGCGCGATAAAAACCACCCTTCGGTTATTATGTGGTCGCTTGGAAATGAGGCGGGGCCCGGAGTGAACTTTGAGGCTTGTGCAAAAGCAATAAAAGAAAGAGACACGGAGCGTATTGTGCACTACGAAAGGTACAATGAAATTGCTGATGTTGAATCGATCATGTATCCGGCAGTGGAACTGGTTGAAGAGGAGGGAGCAGAAAATGATCCCAAACCATTTTTTATTTGCGAATATGCACATGCCATGGGCAATGCAGTTGGAAACCTTCAGGAATATTGGGATGCCATTGAAAAGCACAAACGCTTAATTGGTGCTTGTATCTGGGATTGGGTAGACCAGGGATTGGCGAAGCCTGTTCCCGGAAAAGAAGATGAATATTTCTTTGCCTATGGTGGCGATTTTGGCGACCGGCCAACCGATTGGAATTTTTGCATAAATGGACTCACAACTCCCGACAGGCAGGTTACTGCAAAAATGGAGGAAATGAAAAAAGTGTACCAGTATGTTGGATTCGAACCTGTTGATTTGCTCTCAGGAAAAGTGAAAATTACCAACAAATATCAATTCTTTAATTTGAATGAGTTCAGTCTAAAATGGGAGTTGGAATGCAACGGTAAAGTAATCGATGCCGATGAGATGCCTTCGCTTGATCTTCAGCCGGGGGAATCAAAAGAAATAACTATTCCTTTTAGAACCCCGGAGTTATTGGCCGGAGCAGAGTACTTCCTAAAAATAAGTTTCAGTACAAAAAAAGATCTGGCCTGGGCGAAACACGGGCATGTTGTGGCTTGGGAACAGTTTAATGTTCCATTAAAAACACCTGCAGAAATTCAGGTTGATCCAATGAATTTACCGATTGTAAATATGTACGAGAATGAGTTTGAAGTGATCGTTTCAGGGAAAAACTTTGGAGTGGTATTCAGCAAAAAAGTAGGAACAATTACCGGGCTCAACTATTATAAAACCGAGGTTTTGAAAACTCCCAAAGCTGCAATTGACGAGCAAAAACCGGAGACAAAACAGATTTATTGGGCAAAAGATGAAAAGCCGGGAATTGCCGGGCCAACGCTGAATATTTTCAGGGCGCCTACCGATAACGATTATGTGTTTGGAACAGGTCCAGGCCCAATCTGGCAGGGAAAAGAACTGCACAATTTGCGGACTGAAGTTGTAAATTTTGAAGCGGAATTAACGAATAACACGGTGGTAGTTTCTGTCGAAATAAAATCGGTTTCAAAAGACGGGTATGCAGTTCTTACAAATACTTCTTTTACGGTGTTGGGCGATGGAACCATTCGGGTAGAAAATACCATCAATCCTGATAAGGCGGAATGGATGCTGGCTAAAATCGGTTTTCTGATGCAGCTTCCTGCAGGATTTGAAAAAGTGGAATATTTTGGTGCCGGTCCGCACGAAAATTACCCTGACAGAAACCGGTCGGCTGCCATTGGAAAATATACTACTACCGTGGACGATGTGTTTGTTCCTTACATCAGAACCCAGGATTGTGGCAACCGCACCGAAGTGCGCTGGGCGGCTGTTACAAATCATTCAGGAAAAGGATTGCTTATTTCGGCTGAAAATAACATGAATTTTAGTGCTTTGCATTATTTGCCTGTTGATTTGGATAAGGCAAATCATCCGCACGAGCTTAAAAAACGCAAGGCAACAATTTTAACCATTGATGCAAACCATTGCGGTTTGGGTGGCGGTAGTTGCGGCCCGATACCCATGGAACAGTACCGTTTGTTGGACGACGAATATCAATTTAACTATTCCATTAAACCGTATTATAAAACTTTTGAAAACTAAGAATTGAAATTATTTAAGAGGGTGTCTCACTAGAAAATTTTAAAATAGAAAAAACTTACTGTTTGTAAGTAATAGTATCGTTTTTCAAATTTTTTGAAGGGGACTTTAAGTCTCCCCTTTAGGGGAGGTTGGAGGGGTAAAATTAAGGTACAGTACAGACATCTTCTGTTTTTTAGAACTCAGAAATTTAAATGTTGAGTTTAGAAAGAACCATCATAAACCGTAAAGAACCTATGCAACTCAAAAAGAATAACATTAAACTCTTTTCGTATATTTTAAGTGTAAAAAGCATCTTATTAATTTTCGTTGGAGTACTAATTCCATTTTTATCTGTGGCTTGCACTCAGTCGGTAAACGTTGTACATGTGGCAGGAAAACAATCAAATGATCTGTATCAAATTCTGGATAAACACAATCAAATAGAAACAATACTGTATGATTCTCCAATGAAGGCAGCAAAGCAGGCCGCAGCTGGAGATGCGTTAATGATTTTTGCTGATGAATATCCGGCAAAAAGGGCTGAGCTCTCTGCTGAGTTTTTCTCAATTGTGAGGGAAAAGAAACTAAGGGTTTATCTTGAGTATCCTTCATTTTTACCCGATGTGGAATTGGGGAAAACTGTAAAAGCTGATCTGGAGCGGGCAGTTGTAAATTCTTCGTTTTTTGGAGGAATGCCAGACAGTTTGGATGTGTTGAGCATAAACGGGTTGCATTATATTCCAACCAATATTTCGGAAAGTTATATTGTAGCAGCAAAAGTTGCCGGATTTGATAAGGCAGTTTATGGATTGCCTGAGAAAACGATACCTGTTCTGTTCGAACTTCCGGGTTATCCGGTTTTGGTTTCAACGACGAATCTGAGTAATATGGTTCGGGGGCGCTACGCGCCTCAAAAGGCATGGACCGGAGTTTGGAACTCTATTCTGGAATATGTCCTGCCCGAAAATTCGTTTGTTGGGCTCGAATGGAAACCGGAGATTCAGGCTGCATTTGAAAAAACGGAAGAATTGCCAACACAATACCAAATGAATAGTATTGAAAAAGGAGCAGACTGGTTTTTTAGCAGTAAAATGCTGGTTCACGAATCGCTGGAAGATACTCTGGAAATAATGAAAGATGCGGGAAACTGGATGCTCGATTGGAATGCTTCAATTCCTGTGGGAGATGGAAAGAACGGTGTATTCGAATGTGTTTTTTCGAGAATAGATGAAAAAGGCAGCCAGCCAATTGGTATTGTAAGGCGTGGCGATTGTAATGCTGAAACGGCCATGGCGCTGGCCTGTGCCGGAAATGTTTTAAAAAAACCGGAATATTCTAGAATTGCTGAAAACATCTTGGATTTTTATCTTTTTGAATCGGATGCGATGAAAGGAGAATACGGTAATCCCACTCACGGAGCCTATGGGTTAATTCCCTGGGGGATTAGCAATTTTGCCTGGTACCGGGCCAGTTATGGCGACGACAATGCGCGGTTTTTGCTTGGTGCTTTAACAACATCGGCACTCACCGGCTCTGATCGTTGGGACAATCTGTTAATGAAATCCCTGATTGCTCTTCATCGTACAACCGGAAAATCAGGTTTTCGGGGCAGTCGCATTGATGTTCCTGATTTTGAGAAAAATGGTTGGGAACATTACTACGAGAAAGATACAAAGTACTATTCTCCTCATTTTGAAGCCTATGTTTGGGCGTGTATGTTGTGGGCTTATCATAAAACCGGCGATCAAATATTCCTTGAAAGAACTGAAAAAGCCATTAAGGAAACCATGCATAAATATCCGGAAAAATGGCAGTGGACAAATGGAATTGCGCAGGAAAAAGCCAGAATGTTACTGCCGCTTGCCTGGCTGGTACGGGTAAAAGATACTCCGGAAAACAGGGAAATGCTTTACACCGTTGTGAATGATCTTTTAAAACTTCAGGATACCTGCGGCGCAATTCGCGAAGAATTGGGGAATCTGGAAATGGGAAAATATCCGCCTCCGCAAAATAATGAAGCTTATGGAACAGCAGAGGCGCCACTTATTGCCCAAAACGGAGACAAAGTGAGTGATTTACTGTATACCACAAACTTTGCATTTTTAGGATTGCATGAAGCCTATTATGCAACTAACGACCCGAAAATAAAAGCGGCTGTCGACAAGTTGGCCGAATTTTTATGCCGTATACAGGTGGTTTCTGAAAAGCATCCTGAAATTAATGGAGGCTGGATGCGCGCTTTTGATTTTGGCCGATATGAACACTGGGGCTCAAATGCTGATCTTGGTTGGGGAGCCTGGGCCATTGAAAGTGGCTGGACTCAGGGGTGGATTGTTTCCATTTTGGCGCTGCGCGAACAAAACACTTCGATATGGGATTTGACAAGCAATTCGAAAGTCAAGCAGCACTACAAAGGCTTGAAAAAGCAGATGTTGACCGGCGTAAAATAATTTAACTCTTAAATCAGTATTCACTGAAATGCGTTTTAAAAAGTGAAAACTGAAACGAGAGTTCTACAAACCAATTTTGACAATTAATACCAATGAAGAATATAGTTTATCTTTTTTTCTTATTATTTCTTGTGAGTTGCACTTCAGAAAATGAATGCACAAATACTGCACGTTTAACCGATTTGGTAAATCCTTTGGTGGGAACCGATTCGGAACGTGATCTTTCAAACGGAAATACGTACCCGGCAATTGCCCGTCCGTGGGGGATGAATTTCTGGACCCCGCAAACCGGAAAAATGGGAGATGGCTTTTGCTATACGTATGATGCTCATAAAATTCGGGGCATAAAACAAACCCACCAGCCAAGCCCTTGGATCAACGATTATGCTGCATTTTCGTTTATGCCGGTTGTTGGCGAATTGAAATTTAAAGAAGATGAAAGGGCTTCGTGGTTTTCGCATAAAGCGGAAATTGCAAAACCGCATTATTACAGCGTTTATCTGGCTGATTACGGTGTAACTGCCGAAGTGACTCCAACTGACCGTGCTGCTCAATTTCAATTTACCTTTCCGCAGCATGAAAACTCGTGGATCGTGTTGGATGGTTTTGATGGTGGTTCAATGGTGAAAATAATACCGGAAGAACGCAAGATTATTGGCTATTGCCAGAATAATCACGGGGGAGTCCCTGATAACTTCAGAAACTATTTTGTAGCTGTTTTCGACAAAGATTTTTCTCATACAAAAGTATGGGCAGACAGTGTGCTAAAGGAGTTAAACGAAGCTGAAGGTTTCCATGTGGGAGCTGTGGTTGGTTTCAAAACAAAAAACGGAGAGAAAATAAATGTTAAAGTTGCTTCTTCTTTTATCAGTTTGGAACAGGCCGGGCTTAATTTAGAGCGCGAGGTGGGGAATAAAACTTTTGCTGAAACAAAAAAGGAAGGGCAGTTGGTTTGGGAAAAAGAATTTTCCAGAATCAAGGTTGAAGGCGGAACGGAGGAACAGCAAAAAACATTTTATTCGTGCCTGTACCGCACTTTGCTTTTTCCCCGGAAGTTTTATGAGTTCGATAAGGACAACAACATCGTTCATTACAGTCCTTACAACGGGGAAGTGCTGCCCGGTTACATGTTTACCGATAATGGTTTTTGGGATACATTCAGGGCTGTATTCCCGTTCTTTACTTTGATGTACCCCGAATTAAACTCACAAATTATGCAGGGGTTGGTGAATGCATACAAAGAAAGTGGATGGCTACCGGAATGGGCCAGTCCCGGGCATCGCAACTGCATGATTGGTTCAAACTCAGCCTCGTTGATCGCTGACTCATATCTAAAAGGAATTCGCGGTTACGACATCGAATTATTGTATGAAGCAATTATAAAAAACACAAAAGAGAATCACAAAACCATCAGATCGGTTGGCCGGTTTGGAGCAGATCAATACAATAGATTAGGGTATCTGCCTTTTGATGAAAAGATTGGACAAACTTCATCACGGACATTGGAATACGCGTATGCTGATTTCTGTATTTCGAGGTTGGCGCAGGAATTAGGAAAGCCGCAAGAAGAGATTGACCTTTTCCGAGAGCGGGCACGAAACTATAAAAATGTGTTCGATCCCGAAGTAAATTTGATGAGGGGCAGGTACGAAGATGGAAGTTTTCAGGCGCCATTTAATCAGTACCGATGGAGTTATGCGTTTACCGAAGGATCTACCTGGCATTACTCGTGGAGCGTTTTTCAGGATATTGAAGGGTTGAAAAACCTGATGGGGGGCGATCAGCAATTTGTAGAAATGCTTGATTCGGTATTTGTTGCTCCTCCAATTTACAATTACGACTGGTTTTATGGCGGAACTGTAATTCACGAAATTCGCGAAATGCAGGTTGCCGGAATGGGGAATTATGCCCACGGCAACCAACCTGTTCAGCACATGATTTATTTGTACAATTATACCAGTGAACCCTGGAAAACCCAATACCGTGTTCGTCAGGTGATGGATAAATTGTATACACCTTATCCGGACGGTTATTGTGGCGATGAGGATAATGGGCAGACTTCTGCGTGGTATGTTTTCAGTGCCATGGGATTTTATCCGGTTTGCCCGGGTACCGATCAGTATGTTTTGGGCAGTCCCTTGTTTAAAAAAATCACCCTTCAGTTGGAAAACGGAAATGAGTTCATTGTAGAATCGGATAATTATGGAAAAGAAAACTTCTACATCGACCGGGTGCGATTAAACGGGAGTTCGTATGATAAAAACTATTTAAGGCATTCAACTATATTGAATGGTGGTGAAATTAAATTAAAAATGTCTGATTCACCTAATAAAAGCAGGGGTACTAAACAGCAAAGTCATCCTTATTCGATGACAAATTGAATTTAAATATTAAAGCCAAACTTATGGGAAAGAATTATTTGTCCATTTATCTTATTGCTATTTGTTTTTTGTGTAGTATAACTGGTTACGCCCAGCAAAAACCAGCACCTCCGGTGTTGGTTAAACTACCATTTGCTTTTTCTGATGTGGGGCGCACCCCCATGGAGAATACACCATTTGTTTTTGATTCCAAGTTATTAATTGTTGCCAACTATCGACCTGGTGAAGCAGAAGCCAAAGGGGAGAATGCTTATTTATACATTGATGATTTAAAAACTGGGAAAGAGGTTGCCCGGTTTGGAAAAGGGCATTCATTTGTTTCTGCATTTGTGCAAAAGGAGGAGTTGAATGTGTTTGCCCTTGAGTTTTCAGATTTTGGACGGGTAATGAATTCTTCAGGCATTGACCGGATTTTTTCCACCGACATGAAAAACTGGAAAACAGAGAAAGTAATTTTGCCTGAAGGCGATGAACACCTCTTCAATTCATCAGTTTGCCGTGATGATAAAGGTTATGTAATGGCATATGAATCAGACAAACCTGTAAAATTCTGTTTCAAATTTGCCCGTTCAAAAGATCTGTCTAACTGGGAAAAAATTCCGAACCTGGCTTTCACCGGCGAAAATCAGGAATATTCAGCTTGTCCTGTAATTCGCTACTATGCTCCTTATTATTATGTTATTTACCTTCATGCTCCTGTAGAAGGGCATAATGGTTGGATATCATACATGGCTCGTTCTACTGATCTCGAAACCTGGGAACTTAGCTCTTTTAACCCTGTTCTGGAGGCAGAACCAGGCGAAGGGAAAAATAATTCCGATGTAGATATCCTGGAGTATAAAGGTAAAACCTATCTCTATTATGCTACAGGCGACCAGGAAACCTGGAGTACTATGCGGGTAGCCATGTTTGACGGAACGGAAAAAGCATTCTTTGAAGCGTATTTTCCTGAAGGTAATCCATTCGTAAATATTTCAGCAAAAAAATAACTGCAACTATGAAGAAATTTATGAACAGATTGATTCTAACTGGCTGTTTTTTTTGCCTTTGTCTTTTTACTTTTTCTCAGGAATCTTCAGAAATAAAAACAATCCAGTCAGCTTTTAATCCTGATAACGCAGAATGGGACATTGCTTGGCCCGGAGTTGTGTCTCAATACGATCTTGTTTACAAAAGTCCTCCGATTGATCCCATGCAGGGTATTCCTTTGGGCAATGGCGATATTGGTGCCCTTTTCTGGTGCGAAGGTTCAAAGATTATTGCAGCGGTAAATAAAAGCGACTTGTGGGATGATGCTACTTTTGGCCCATTTCAGAACTGGAGTGATGAAGAGGAGGATTATAGTACTACGCAGCGGCATGCCTGCCGGATTATTATCGATTTTCAATTCCCGGTTTTTAGTACCATGTACCTTTCTGATTTTAAGGCAAAACTTAATCTGGCTGACGCCTCTCTATGCATAGAGGCTCTTAGTCCGTTCGGGAAAGTTAGTTTGAAGGCTTTTGTCGATCATCAAACCGGGCAGCTGCTTTATGAGGTAGATAGCGAGATGAAAGAAGATACGCCTCTTGAAATAAGTGTTGAACGTTTTGGTTCCCGCACCTATTCTCACTGGTATCGAAAGGTCAATAGAGATGCCTCTATTGGTCTGGAAGGAACGCAAGTTGTTGCCGATAACGATGGGTGTTTTCTTACCCATAAACTATCTTCGGGAACATTTGGAGTTGGAGGATGTGTCCTTCAAAACAATGAACTGAATGTAAACTATTCCCGCGAACATTCCCACCGAGCCGTAATTGGGTTATCTGGCAAACTGCATAAGAATGTCCAACTTGCTTTTAGTGTTACTTCCCCTACTGAAAACGACCCGGTTTTAGAAGCGAAAATTACCTTAATGGCAGCAAGTAAAACAGGGATTGAGGCTTTTAGAAACTCGAATACTGAGGTCTGGAAATCGATCTGGAGCCGCTCGTTTATTGATTATGGTGATGACTACCTGAATAACCTATGGTATCTGACTATGTATTATGCAAATACTTCGCAGGGAGGAAAATACCCAGGGCGTTTTACTAATGGACTGTGGAGTTGGAGCCACGATGTGCAAAACTGGAACTTCTATTTTCACTGGAACCAGCAGCAATTGTACTGGCCCTTGAATGCAGCCGGGTTTCACGAACTGGTTGATCCATATCTCAATTTCAGGTTTAACTCGCTGCCTCTGGCGAAAAAGGATGCTAAAGAGATTTTTAACTCAGAGGGGGCGTTTTTTTCTGATGTTACGGATCGCCGGGGGTACAATTCATCAAAAGAGAGAGAAAATCACACCCCTGTTGCAGAAATTGCCCTCGATTTTTGGCGGCAATATCAATATACCGGCGATAAGAAATTCCTGAAAGAACAAGCCCTCCCTTTTATTCTTGAAGGAGCCCGTTTTTTTGAATCGATTTTAGAAAAAGAAGATGATGGATTATATCATGCAAAAGAAGGTACTGGTTACGAGGGCTGGATAAAATTAAAAGACGGGCTTACCGAATTAACATACGCCCGGGCTTTATTTGCAGCAACACTTAAAGCGTTGGAAGAGTCCGGAACAAAATTACCGGAGGCTACCCGATGGAAGGATATACTGGATAATCTGGCACCTTTACCTGTAATTTCTGTAAAAGAGAATACGATTGCCATGAATGATTCATTATTCATTTTAGAAAAAGGGTTCTTTAAAGGGGAAAAGGTTTCTGGGAATGAAATTATGGCCGCAGGTTGGGGTATTAACGAGAGAGAGTGGTTAACAACCTATAATCCGGTTGATGATTTATCAGAACACCACGGCTTTAGGTGCTTTGACGGAATTTTCCCTTCAGTTCCTTCATCTCCGGTTTTTCCATCAGGAGTAATCGGGTTAGGAGATAAAGGGAGTGATTTATATGATAAAATGAAAACGACAACGCTTTTGTATGGTTCACAAATTACCGGCTGGGACCCTGTTCCTATTGTTTTGGCTCGTCTTGGGCTTTCAGAAGAATTGGCTACTGATTTGGAACGTTTGCCCGGAAGATGGCAAATCTATTGTAACGGCTGGGGGCATTGGGGCATGGAAGGTGAAATCAATAAGGATGCCGAATGGTTCTTTAGAACAAATACTGTAAGTGATGTGAATGGCGATGAAAAATTCCCTCTCCCAATGTGGCCTTTTCGTCACATGTCGATGGAGTCAATGTCGGTGTTGGCAACAGCAATAAATGAATCTTTATTACAAAGTTACGACGGTGTTTTACGAATTTTCCCGGCTTTCCATGCGAATAAAACAGGGCGATTTACGCTTCACGCTACAGGAGGTTTTATTGTCTCCTCCGAAATTAAGGAAGGTGAAGTTCTATGGATATCTGTAAAAAGCTTATTTGGGAACCAATGCAGGTTGCAATTGCCATGGGATAATGCAGTGGTTCAATCTAACCTGAATAAAAGAAGTAAAACGGTTCATGGCGACTTGGTAGAAATGAATACAAAACAAGATGAAGTAATTATGATTGTCCCCGAGGGGCAAAGTATTAAATCATGGACTGTTGTACAGGAAAAACCTCTACCCAACGATAAAGTAAAATTCCATTCCTCGGGAAAAACACAACTGGGGATACCAAGGATGTTTTAAACAAAAAAAATGCAAACTAAATTGATCGCAATGAACAAAATAATCATCTTTATTTCAATATTTTTTTTCATTAGTTGCACCAATTCCCCTAAAACAAAGACTGGTTCTGAAGAATTGGATGATACTACTAATACAAAGCTTGATAGAGCATTTACATCTTTCAGGATTGGAGAGGCCCAGTATCTTTCTGAAAAACGTTTTACAGAGCTACTTGATTTATTCGACAAGTATAAAGGAGTAACTGATGAAATTACTTTTTTTACACATACTACCCATGCCCCGCTAACACTTGATGATTTCAGGCAGCGGGTAGACGTTTTAAAGCTTCGAATGGAAGAGGTTCGTAACCGGGGATACAGGACAGGGATAAATATCCTAACGACGATTGGTCATCATAATGAAAATCTGGATAATTCGTTAAAAGGCGATTATACTAATATGACCGGTATAGAGGGAGATGTTAGCCATGGCTCTTACTGTCCAAATAACAAAAACCTGCAGGAATATATCAGGCAGCTTTATCAGATGACAACCGAGGCAAACCCTGATTATATCTGGATTGACGATGATGTGCGTTTGGGGCACATGCCTATTGGTTATGGCTGTTTTTGTGATAATTGCCTGAAGATTTTTGAAAAGGAAACAGGTGCCAGGTACAGCCGTGAAGGTTTAAATAAGGCGATGAATGAAGGGACAGTTGACGAAAAATTGAAACTTAGAAAAGAGTGGTTGCAACATAACAGAAACACCATTGCCCGGCTATTTGTATTGATTGAAGAAACAGTACATAAAATTAATCCTGATATGCCTCTGGGGTTTATGACAGGTGACCGATTTTTTGAAGGTTATGATTTTGGGAATTGGGCAAAAATACTGGCAGGACCAAATAACGCACCTGTGATGTGGCGCCCAGGAGGAGGTTTTTATAACGATGTAAATACCAGTGGACTGGCAGGTAAGTCACACGATATTGGCAGGCAGGTTTCGGTATTGCCCAAAGCTATTGTTTCTGTCCAGTCAGAGATTGAATGTTTCCCTTATCAGCGATTAAAAAAAGCAGCCAATATTGTTGTTCTTGAAGCAAGTTCGCACATTGCTGCAGGTTGCACAGGAGCAGCATTCAATGTACTTTCTATGTATGATGAGCCATTGGATGAATATGAGCCACTTATTGCCCGGTTGCATGAATCGCGTCAATTCTTTGATCTGATGGTTAAGTCATTGGGCCGTTCTGCACTAACAGGGGTTAATACCCTTTGGAATAAGGATAGTTATATTACCGGTAATTTGAATAATGGCAATTGGGTAAGTGCAGGTAATCCTGTAATTGGGCATGATATATACAATATTGGGCTGCCTGCTTGTTATTCGAACCAACATGCAGAAGTTACTATATTAGGAAAGGACAATATTTATGCATTTTCGAAAGAGGAAATCAAAGAAATTCTTTCAAGAGGTGTGTATATGGATGCAGAAACCTTGCAATATTTAAACAAAATGGGTTTTGGGGAGTTTACAGGATTTGAAGTAGTAAAGTCGGAAAACGTGGACAGAATCGAAAAATTTTCCACTCACCCCCTGAATGGTAATTTTGCAGGCAGGGAACGTGATAACAGGCAATCTTTCTGGAAATCTTCAGCTTATACACTCAGAAAAACCAATGAAAATACACAAGTACTTTCTGGTTTAATTGACTATACAGGAACCAAAGTTTCAGATTGCACAATGGGGGTATTCGAAAATAAACTTGGTGGGCGTATTTGTGTTGCAGGTTATTATCCATGGTCGTTTATGGAAAACCTTTCAAAAAGTTCACAGATGAAATCCGTTTTCAGGTGGCTTTCTAAAGATAGTTTGCCTGCATATATAGCTTCTTTCCATAAAATGAATCTTTGGGTTCGCGAACCACAGGATGGAAAAATTGCACTGGCATTTACCAACTCCTCTTTCGATCCAGCCAAAGATGTAACCCTTATGTTACAAACAGAAAATACAAAAATAAAAGTATATGATATGAATTGTAAGGAAACTATCATCCAGTCATCGGGAGAGAATGGGCTTTATCAGAAATTTATTATCCCGGAAGTTGATCCCTGGCAAATGAGGCTGGTGATTTTATAATACTTGTAATAAATAGGTTTGAAAAACAAGATTATTAAATCGCCTTTTCGTTTTGCTTTCGGGCTGTAGACTCTCTGACAATAAGGTCATTTTTTATGACAATTGTTTCAGCAACTACATTTTGGTCGTTGTTTTCAATCTGTCGGATTAATAAACGGGCAGCAGCTTGTCCCATTTCAAATGCGTGGTCGTCGATGGTTGTTAGCGATGGACTAATAATTGTAGAGGCCGGTGTGTTGCTAAATCCAACAACCGCGATATCATTGGGTACATTTATTTTTAGTCTTTTTGCTGTTTGAATAGCGCTGATTGCAGTATTGTCATTCGCACAAAACATCCCATCGGGGCATTTTGGTTATTTTAAAAGTATATCACCAAATTTCAGTTCTTCCTTATGACTTACGATTAAATTAGTTCAATAATCTGCAAAGCTTATTTACGACTCGTCAACCATTAAATTTTAAGATGCCCATTTCTCCCGGATGAAAATACTCTTCTTTAAATTACGCCCATCAATAAAAGATTTGTTTTTCGGGGTCGTTTGTGGAATAGATAAGCATATCAGTCATATCAATCCAATAGCCTTCTTCGATATTCAAAGCCTTTAAGGTAATTGTGTGTGTGCCTTCCTTCATTTCATAATTCCAGGCTACATCGTGACGACTCACAAGCAGTTGGGTAGACAGTTTTATTTCCTCCACTAATTTATCGTCAATAAAAAGTTGCACATCGATAGTTGCAGCGGGTAAGTCCTCTTTTTTATAGGCTCTTCCCCTGATTACAAAAGCACATCCTTCCATTTTCAATGAGACTTCCGGATTTTGCGTTGAAATTTGTTTTTCTACCGTTTGCCTTTCTTTGGGATAAATTCCTTCAAAACTTATTTCCAGAGGAACTGTTTCAGGTGTTTGGTATTTAACAACCAGATTGTCGCCTTCTTCGTGTCCTCCATTCTTTTTTATCATTTCCGATGCATGACGAAAGCCGATTTCATATACCGTATTAAGAGACATGTCGGTATGTATGAAATTCAAATCCTCAACTTTGTCAATTCCCTGTTTCCAAAAATCCGGAATTTGACTATACCCCAGCATGGTTCCCAGGATTCCTGCAGCATTGGCCGGATTACAGTCCGAATCGTATCCGCATCGTGTGCTGATGTCGACTGTTGCTCCAAAATCGCCTTGTCCATACAATAACCCGATTACAATGTAAGCAGCATTGATTTTTGCATCGATATTAAACGGACGAAAAACGCCATTCGGACATCCTTTATCAAAAGTCCACTTTTTTTGCGTTTCAAACCATGTCTCTTTCCAGTCTTCTGGGTGTTGTTTGTGCCATTTAATCACATCGGCAATGCACTGATAAAATTCACTTTCTGCCGGGATTAACTTCAAGGCTTCTTCCACAATAAACTCGATATCGTTGTGAATAAAAGCCAGAGAATACATTGCGGCCACATAAATTCCTCCGTAAACACCATCGCCATAATTCATGATGTGGCCAATGCTATTTCCTATCTTAGCTGCAGAATTCACCATTCCGGGAGCCATTAATCCTGCGAAATCAGCTTCAATCTGAAAATCGATATCATCAGCATGAGGATTATTTTTCCAATACCCGGAAGCAGGAGGCATGATCCCGGCTAGTATATTGGCGCGGGCTGCCTGGTTAGCATGCCAAAGGGCATATCCCGCGTTGGCAAATGCCAATGCATGCTCTGTAGCCGTAGCATCAAGACCGTGTTCCTCAAAAACTTTTACAAATGTCAAATCCATGTATATATCGTCGTATAATCCGGGTGTATTTTCATAATACCAGGCCATACGTGTACTGTCCCAAACAATGGGTACCTCATCACCAATCATGGTGCCGTTCCATTGAAATTCGGTTGGACCACCATATGTGCAGCCTATAACTTGTCCTGCCCATCCTCCTTTAATTTTGTCCATCAACACCGCTTTGGGAATTATTACTTCCTTTGCTTTTTGAACCTCCTGTTTACAAGAGATCATTGCAATTAACATACAAAATAGAAAAACGAGATTAATTTGCTTTTTCATAATTTTCAACTTACAAGATTACTTGACAATCAAAACAGAAAAGACCTGTAATATGGAATAGACAATAAAACATGTGATTACTAACAGACTACTTTGTTCTTAGGATTGTTGTGTCATTTTTTGTAGACTTTAACATAATCAACAATAAATGTATCGGGAGCACATGCATTTTTAATTCCCTGAAGATAAGAAGGTATTTCCATGCTGAGGATCATGTATTGATCGATGTGAGACAGTCCCTTGCTTAATTCGTGATATTTAAGCCCGTCGATAAAAAAAGCATATTTTTCGGGCGTCCATTCCAACGCAAAAGTATGAAAACCTTTGGAAAGCCCTTCCAGTTCGCTGTTCAGGGCTCCTACTGATTGCTGATTAGGACCGTAGGCCCAGTGAATACAATGAGTCATGTGATCTTCTCCCAAACCGCGGAAGTATTCAAAAATATCAATCTCCGCACCATAAACAGCAGGATCCTCTCCCTGTGAGATCTGCGGTGACTGCATCCAGAAAGCAGCCCACGGGCCATCTCCTCTTTGTAGGCGGGCACGGCATTCAAAATACCCGTAAGTGGTATTAAATGTAGCTTGAGTTCCCACTGCACAGCCCATGATGCTGTCTTTTTTTATGTCGTACATCAGGTACAGGTTTCCGTCTTCAACTTTTACCATCGAAGGATCATTGTACCCAATCCGGCGAGGCCCGTTACCTCTGGTTTTCCATTTGGTTGTGTCAAGTTCATTTCCGGAAAAATTATCTTGCCAGAATAGTTTGTACCCTTCTTCCAGCGGGTCAAAGATTTCCTGTGAAAGAGCAGTGTTCTTTGGAGCCGGAACAGATACTGGTTTTTTCTCTGAAATCCGGCATGCCGGTAATAACGTTGTTATTAAAATCAGTATTGTAAATAAATTTTTCATAAAATATAGGTAAAGGTTTATAATCATAACTCTTGGCGAGAAGAACTATGTTTTTATTGTGCTTTTCTGCATCCTCATAATTCAATGGAGAAAATGTTTTTAAAAAGGCCCCGGACAAGAGAATCCGGGAGTTCCTTTTTTAAACTACATTATTAAAGAGAAGGCTAACTTCGTGGCATTTCGGGTAAGGACCATCCGTTGCGGTAGGTATGTTTTACCCATTCAGTTGCTAAGTCTTTTGCATTAAACTCTGCAAACTGTCGATTAAAGCGTGGATCTCCATCGATAACTTCAAATTTATCGACAGAAACGATTTTTATTTTGTCAGAATCGGAGATATTGGTAAAACGCATGTTTTCACCATCCCAATTAAGAGTTCGTTTCAAATCTTGTAACCTAACAGCCAGCACACCCATTACTACCATTTCATTGAACGGTCCGGCATAAGCGAAATTAGCACTCGCTTCTTTTCTACTACCAGCAGGTTCTTTACAGGCTCGAATCCAGTCGCGCTCGTGGGCACCGCTCCATGGACCTTCATCAGCCCCTGGAATACGAGGAATAACAGGATCGGGTTCTTTGAAATCATCCATTTTGGAATAGGGAAGTAAGGTGGGTTTCATTCCGTAATAACTGGTCATTATTTTTCCTTTGGTTCCCACAAAAAGGAGTCCTCCACCAATGTCTTTTCCCAATATTTCACCATCGAGCAATTCCAGTGGGCGGCGGGGTAGCAAGCCACCATCGTACCAGGTTACTTTTACTTCGGGCATACCTACATAGGGTAAATTTGTGCGTGCCGGGAATGTGTATTCAACAATCTCGGCATGTGGAGCACTTTCTGTGTTAATGAGCGTAGACGAAGCTTCTACTTTACTTGGGTATTTCAACTTGAGTGCCCAGAACACCGGATCAAGAACATGGCAAGCCATGTCACCTAATGCGCCGGTACCAAAATCCCACCAGCCGCGCCAGTTCCATGGAGTATAGGCTGAATGATAGGGGCGGTGTGCTGCCGGCCCCAGGAAGAGATCCCAGTCCAGCGTTTTGGGAACTTTCATCTTTTCAGTTGGTCGTTGTAATCCCTGTGGCCATACAGGGCGGTCGGTCCAGGCATGTACTTCAGTCACTTCGCCAATGGCTCCCGACCAGATCCATTCACACACGCGACGAATATCGTTGCCCGAATTTCCCTGGTTTCCCATTTGGGTCGCAACGCCATATTTTTCAGCCAATCTGGTAAGTAAGCGTGATTCATAAACCGAGTGAGTCAATGGTTTCTGTGTATAAACATGTTTACCCAAAGTAATGGCATGAGCTGTTACACCGGCATGAGTATGGTCAGGGGTAGCTACCATTACCGCATCGATGGAATTCCCCATTTTGTCGAGCATTTCTCTCCAGTCTTTGAATTGCTGAGCTTTGGGATAATCGCTGAATGTTTTGGCTGCATAATCCCAGTCGACATCGCAAAGAGCAACAATATTTTCACCGCTCATGTTGCGCAGATTGTTGCGTCCCATACCTCCAACTCCAATTCCGGCAATATTTAACTTGTCGCTGGGAGCCACATGCCCAAATTGTTTACCCAGAACGCTGCCTGGAACGATTGAAAAACCGGCCCCGGCCAACGCAGAGACCTTTACAAATTTTCTTCTGTTGATATTTTTCATGTTTTGTAGTTTTAAAAATGTATCAGGAAGAATCCAACGAATATTTGCACTTCTTACTTACTCCGAAACTTTAAGTAGTTTTCTTATTCCGTTTAAGAGAACATCTTCAACTTCGGGAGTCACCGAGCTTGTTTGGATCTCGTAACCTTCCTGTTGGTAAGCTTCCTTGGTACCAATATAGAGGGGGCCGTAATCGCCGTAGGCTGCCATTGCAACAAACAAGTCGGGTTTCATCTTTTTGGCAGCGAGCTGGTATTCAATAAACAGTTCGCCGGGCATAAACAGGATGCGTCCTTTCCCCAAGCTTAAACAGCCCAGATCGATTTTATGCCCAGCCTGTGTTCGTTTGTACCAGGCCAGTTTGCCCATGTAATTGGGCAGGTAGTTAAACGGTAGATCTTTCTCATGCATTTTGGTTTCAATTTCGTCCAGAGTACTGGCAGGAGGAAGAGTAACCGGGTAGGCTTCCCAGTTCAGCTGATTGGGCGATATTTCCACCCGTTCGCTGTTTTCCCAGGCTCGCTTCATGCCGTCAGCCAATCTTTGGGCCAGAATGCCACGATTCTCTTTTGATCCGTCGTTGTATTTTCCGGCTGCAATGTTTCCTCCAGCCCCGTTGAAATGCACATGCATGGCATCCGGAACTTCCAACTGGCGCAAAAAACGAGCCGTGCCGGGAAAGTCGGGATTAGGTACCTGTGTGAGGTAATAACTTTGTGGATGCGTGGCGTAAAAGCTTAAAACGGCTACCGGAGTTTCTCCGTCCCAGAAACCAATGACCGAAACCATGGGATCAATCAGTCCTTCGGGTTGGGCTCTCATCAGGGAATCTTTGCAGGATGAACCCCGCATGGCGAAAACTTTACCTTCTGGGGTAAGCATCCGTCGGTTGGAAGCCACTTTGTAAACGGGGGCTTCTCCAAAACTGATATGAGAAACGGCTCTGGCATGCAGCATTGATTCCTTTACTGATTGTGCCAGCTTGTGGATCAGCCCTCGGGCGAAACTCCCTTCGAAACACCCGGGATCTATATTTGCATCGCGGAGGATCTGCTCGGCGCTGAAGTCGCAAATCGGGGCGTCGTGTTGGTGCAGAGTATGCACTGCCACTCTCTCAGGGGTGGTGCCTGCAGCATGGGCAAGTGCTTGTTTGAAAGCATCCTGACCACCGTTGGCAATCCCGATCCAGTCGACAACACATAAAACGATCGGATCATCACTTCCCCGGATTACCACGCCCCGTGCCCGGAGACTTAGATCCCACGAATTAATCATGGGACCGTAAGTCAGCAGACTGCCAACAGGAGGAGTTGCATCCACATCGAAAGCAGATACATATACAGATGACGCTCCTTCCTGAGCTGCCAGGCTTCCTGTTCCCGGGAAACATACAAGATGTCCCCCCAATAGGAACAGGAAGATAAAAAGTTTGCAAATGATTGCTTTCTTCCGAATGATGCTAAACAGATTTAAGCTGATCCCGGTTTTCATATAATTTTGTCATTGCATTGATGATGTCATCCATGTCTTGCTGAGTACCCAACAGCGGACCCGAAGCCCACAACATTAGCATTTCTTCGTCGCAAATTAAGTCGCAAACAGGGCAAGCCATTTCTTCTTTGTATTGCTTCAGCCTATCTTCTCCGTACATGTACTTGTACTCTTTCCTGTTCATAATATTCTCAACCCAGGGTTCCTTGTGCAGACCGTTTGTAATATAAGGGCTGACATTAATTCCTTCCGCAGAAAGAGCCTTGAGGTATTTCTCACGCGGAATTCCATTGTATACTTCCTTGTTATAATTCATCGTGTACAGGTAGAACGATCCTTCTTCGGTTCCATCGTACAATTTCTGAGGGGTAACCCCGGGAATATCCTTGATTTTGGAAGACAGGTAATTCGCATTTTTGTTACGAAGAACATGTCTTTCAAGTGCTGTTGGCAGCTGGCCTAACAGGATGGCACCTTCAAACTCATTCATCCGGTATTTGGGACCGATGGTTTCCGTACGGCCTTGTTTCGAGGTTCCGTGGTTTTGAACCGTGTAACATTGTTCCAGCAGTTCTTCATTGTTGCTAATAATACTACCTCCCTCTCCACAGGATACTACTTTCGAGGTTTGATGGCTAAAGCAGCCTACATCACCTATCGATCCAAGCATCTTGCCGCGGAATTTTGCGAAATGAGCCTGACAGGCATCTTCAATCAAAAAGAGATTGTGTTTCTTGGCTATCTGAAGAAAGCGATCCAGGTCGGCGGGTTGTCCCATCATATGTACCGGTATAATAGCCTTGGTATTTTTGGTAATACGTCGTTCTACATCATCAGGGTCCAGCTGGAATGAATAACGGTCGATGTCACCCAGCACAGGAAGTGCTCTGGCGGAAAGGATGGCCGAGATGGTTCCGGGATCGGTATAAGGGGAGGTGATTACCTCGTCGCCAGGGCCTAAGCCCAAAGCTTCTACCGACGTATGAAGGGCTTGTGTGCCTGAGCCTACTGCAATACAGCGGGGAACTCCCATCATCTTTGCATACTCCTTTTCGAAGGTAGCAACTGTTCCAGTTGCGGATTGGATGCGACACCAGATACCACTTTGGGTTGTTTTTTCAATTTCCTCCAATACTTTTTTGTCTACGTATGGCCAACCAGGCCAGGGTTTATTCGCGCGTACAGCTTCTCCTCCCAGAATAGCTAATTTATTGCTGGTACCGGAAGCTCCAAAAGCCTGCATTCCTCCCAGGGTTATAGTTCCCACTGCTCCGGCGGAAACTGTTCCAACAAAGCTCCTTCTCGTAACGTTTTTAGGTTTCATTTTTGATTAATTTTGATAAGTTTATTGTTTTTATTAGTAAAGACAAGCGTGACTTTTTTATGAAAGAAAAGAGTTATGTCTGATACTTATATTTTTTGTTTTGCTTTCTTGCTTTCTCCATTATCAGGTCAACAGACACCGGTTTTCCTCCGTTTTTAACACTCACGTCTGCGGCCTCCATGAAAGCCAGAATCTCTAAAGTCTCCACAGGTTGAACCGGTACTTTCCCTGTATCGAAATATTTTACAATCTCTTTTAACAGCGGATTGTAGCCGTTATACGACCCAAGTGTTTTAATCGCTTTTTCTCCGAAGATGCGACCTCCATACCCTGACTCTCCTTTCCTGATTCCTCTGAATGTCCCAATTCGTCCGTCTTGCCAGATTCCTGTTACCACATCCGCACCGGGAGTATAGGCCCGTGTAACTGTTTTGCAGCCTGTCCCCATGGCTGTGAATAGAGGCTCAACCCCATGAATTCCGTACCAAAACAAATCGGGATGTGTTTTTTCCATCGGTGCCGGACTGTATGTTTCAGCACCAAGCACTTTCCCCACTGCCCCGTTTAGCACTTCATCCATTCCTTGGATGTAACGGAGAGAAGAAGATGAGAATACCGGAACGCCGTAATGGTTGGCAGCATCAAAAATTGTTATGGCATCAGCAAGAGAAGCAGTCATGGGTTTGTCGATAAACATACGTTTGCCCGATTTTAAAACAGGAATTGCTTGTTCCAAGTGTCGACGACCATCATTGGTTTCAAGAAGGACCACGTCAACCAAGTCCAGCAATTCATCGATCGAACGGGTTATGGTAATCCCCATTTCTCTCATTTGCTTTGTGTACCCTTCGATAGTATCAACACTCGATTTTATATCAAGGCTACCTTGCGGATAGGCTGCAACAACTTTATATCCCAAAAAATCATTAGAGTTTTCAGCGGTATTCATTGCTTTTGTAAAGGCAATGCTGTGAGATGTATCAAGTCCGATAATACCAACTTTTTTTCCGGAAAGTTCTCCGGCGAAATAAGGCTTTGCCAGGGCTGCCGGGGCAAAGGCCACTCCCGCTCCGGCAATAGCGCTATTGATGATAAAATTTCTTCTGTTGGTCATTTTATGTTGTTATTCAAAAGGATTGGGAATAATCACCAAGTCTTCGATTTCTTTTCCCTCGTGCATGAAACGGGCCAGTGTATACACTTTGCCATCCTGTCCCACGGTGATGGAATTTACGTAGGTTGGGCGGTTTCCGTCTTCATAAAAGATGGGGCCGTGGTCGGTATAAGTGCTTGTTGGGATATGATAGGTAATAAGGTGGAGGTTTTCCAATCCCTTGGCTGCACCCATGGCAATCTCGTCGACTCCTTTTACACGTTTGCCGTCGATGTAGATTGGTCCGCCGGTCAGGTAGTAGATGGTTTGCCCGTCGGGTCCCAGGTCGAAGCCCAGGTAACCATAGCTGAACTGGTCGAACATACCGCTTTTGCGGGATGGTTCAGAAGTGATGCGGTCGACGATCTCTATTTTGGGCACCTTAGGATCGAATCGGAACAGGTAACCCGAGTTGCCATGTACCCCGTAGGCTACATTTTCCTGCGGGTACCACACGATACGTCTCCAGTTGTATTGCATGCTGCCCGGACGAGTGGGGTCGTACTTACCAAAATAGTCCAGCTTCAGGTCGATGCCTTCCAGTTTCTTGATTTGCTGCTCACCCCCGGGGTTGTAGTAGAGGATGTCTCCTTCCGAGGTGGAAAAATAAACGGTTCCATCGCGCGGATCAACTACCATAGAACGGCACAATACACGGTAGTCTTCTCCTGGTTTGCCTGCTTCTCCGTTAGCCGAAAATTTTCCCAGGTTTTTAAGTTGGTCCTTGGCCACATCGTAATGCAGGAAGTACCCGAAGGGCCAAGAAATACCGTAAATATGTCCACGCTCAGTGTCCATGGTCATGGTCACGAAGGCTTCGCCATCGGGGGCTGTGGCCAGGTCTTCCCATTTGCCCGATGCCAGGTCGTACGAAAGTATGTGTCCTCCCGGGTAGAGTTTGTAACCTTCTGGCGGATCCTGTACCATCATCTCCATACCATCGATCATTTGGTAGTAACCGGCATGGGTGGATATGTACAATTTTCCCTTGCTTTCGTAGAAGTTGCAATGTGATTTTCCCTGCGAGATGGTTTTCAAACCGGCTTCACCACAAAGTTCGGTGATATCCCCCAGGTGGTCGATTTTATCAGTAGTTGGATCGTAAACGTAATACTGTCCGCCGGTATCGATTGATTGGGAAGAAAGGCAATAGTAAATACGTCCGTCACTGGCTGCGGTAATGGTGTTATATGTGTCGTGGGCCAGCGGGAATCCCGAGTAATAGTGTTTGGCTACCAGGGGTTTCTTTTCTCCCACTGTCGCTTTTTCGTTCTCTCTTTTTCCTGTTTCCGTGCATCCTGCTGCGAGAAGAACCAGCAGCAGAGCCATCATAAATGTAGGTCTCATAAATAAATCTTAGGTTATTAATAAATTATTTTATTTGATCATTTTAACTGTTTTGCCAGCCTGATCACTTCATCAGTGATCTGTTGCTCAATGCCGGTTTTCCACCGGGCAGGTAGACCGTAAACCATTTGCGATACTTCGCCTTCATAGCGTCCTTCTTTTAAAACCTTCTCATCCGGGATATAGGCCATTACATCGTTGGAGTACCCCATCACAAACAGCTCATTGCCCAGTGCTTTTTTTAGCCCAACCGAGTAGTTGATTAGCAACTCACCTCCAAGTGCAACGATGGTTTGCTCGCCCAGCTTCCAAACCTGAACAGGGTAGGGGTATGATGTAGGAAAGGGAGTTCCTGAGTTTATCAACCCTAGCATATCTTCGGCCCATGCTTTCATGAATCCCTCATTTTTATCTCTGAAAGCAAGCAGGTATTCCTTGGTTGGAGGAGTGTCGAATTCCAATTCTATCTCGCTGTAAGCAGTTTGAATGCCGGGCCTGAGTAGATACATGTCTTCATGCAGCACGCGCTCTACTGCAGCAGCAAGTTCCTGTCCATACTGTTTGGCTAAGGGAACCGTGCGGCGGGGCATCGGATTATGGTCGGCGCCGGCTCCCTGGAAAAACAGGGCAGTGGCTCCTTTGTACTTGTTTTCAATCTCAATCTGGGCAAAGCCAGGATAATCGCCTGACCACTGTTGCCCATTCAAAACGGTGGGATGACAGGCATAGCCAAAAGCAACAGCCTGAATCCGTCCTTTCATATTTTCAACTTTAAGTACCGGTACGGTATAATCGTTGGGGCCCTGCAGATCGCTCAATTGGGCAATCTGCGATTCATCGTTGTTCCTCCGGTTCACCTGGAAACGCACAACACCGTTGCTGGCATAGACCCGTGCAGGCTTTACCGAGCGGGCTGCTTTTTCGCACAGGCTGTAAATTTGTTGTTCCAGCCAATGAGTATATTGATCAATCTTTTCCTGCTGAACCTGATTCAGCGGATAAATCCCACTCAAAGAGTTGGCCAGCACAGGGCCTGAATGAGTGTGCGAGCTGTTCAAAATGATCTGCGAACGGGACAGCCCCCATTGCTCTTCCAACCGATCCCTGATCTGGTCGGATAGGGTCTTGGGAAATCCCAACAAATCAGCGGTGACCAACAATACCTGCTGGCCTGCTGCATCTTCCAGAAACAAGGCTTTTGCCCACAGCTCGTGCAAAGTCCCTTCCGAGGGAGAGGTTCTGGATGCATAACCGGCCATCCACATATCCTGGTGCGGGGTAATTTTTACCTTGGCAACGCCGGCTTTCCAATCTGAACCTGCTTGTTGTCCAGCTACCGGATACAAAAAGGTGAGCAGCAGAAGAGCGGTAAGCGTGAAAAAAATATTGATCTTCATGATTACTCGTTTACCTTTTTTATCTGGTCAGCGTTATCATATATTTTTCTGATGGCAAGTGCAATGTTGTCCATGTCGTTTTTCGAGCCCAGCAAAACATTTTGCGAGATCCACACCGCTTCCCGGTTGCAAAGCTGCTCGTTCATTGGGCATTGGTTTTCGTGAGCATAGCGCTCGTAGTCAAGCTGTTCACTGGAGTAGAATTTCCGGAAAAGGCGGCTTTTGAATGCATTTTTCAGAAAAGGCATCTTGTTCAGCTCCGAATATCCTGACAAGCAGGGTACTCCTTCGGCCTGCAATGCCTTGATAAACGCTTCGCGGGAGAGTCCCTTAAATGCTTCCTGCTGGTAACGGAAAGGAAACAGGTGGAAGGCAGCCCGGGTTGCATTCTTGTGCAGACGGTAAGGGCTTATACCCGGTATGTCCTTGATTTGATCGGCGAGATAAGCCGCGTTAACGCCGCGGGTTTGGGTCTGTTCTTCCAGCCGTGCGAGCTGGGCCAGGCCAATGGCTGCCTGGTACTCGGTAATGCGCAACTTGGTACCTACCATTACGGTCCCGGCTCCAACCTCTCCGGCCGCTGAGCCGTAAGGGTTGCCATAGTTGTGGAACGAGTAGCAGCGATCCATGAACTGGTCATCGTTACTGATGATGGCCCCACCTTCACCGATGGCCATGTTTTTTGAATTCTGGAAACTGAAACAACCGGCATTGCCGAAGGTTCCCACTTTCTGGTGGTTGATCTCGGCCAGCCATGCCTGACAGGCATCTTCCACTACCAGCAGGTTGTGTTTTTTTGCGATGGCCATGATTCGTTCCATATCGCAGGGCAACCCAAGGATGTGCACCGGCATGATGGCTCGGGTACGCGGGGTTATTCGTGCTTCAATTTTGTCGGGATCCATCAGGAAAGTTTCCGGGTCTACGTCTACAAAAACGGGAATGGCCCCGTTAAACATGATACTGGATACTGAGGCAATAAAAGTATAGGGAGTAACCAGCACTTCGTCTCCCCAACCTATCTCGAGCTGGGCCAGCGAAGCATTCAGCGCATTGGTGCCGTTAACAACGGCCAGACAGCGTTTGGCTCCGCAAATTTCGGCCCAGCGTTGCTCGAACAGGTCAACTACTTTGTTTCGTGACCATACACCACTGCGCATAACTTCCAGCAAATGCTTCTCGTCGGTTTCCGGCTTCCAGATTGGCCAGGCAGGCCAAGACGGAGAAGACAATGCCGGCTGCCCTCCAAGAAGGGCTGGGGAAGGGGAACTGGAAATACTGCCAGCCCAAATACTGCTTATTCCTCCAGGAAAAAGAAGAGTTCCTGCTCCCAACAAACTGTTCTGAAGAATAAAATCGCGCCGAGTGTGTGTATTGTTCTTTTTCATATTAAAATAGGTTTATAATCTTTAATGTCCAGATTATTATTATCATACTTATACCTGAAAAAGAGCGATTTTATCCACTTGTTTTTCAAGGTATTCATTGATTTTCTTTTCTACAGTTTAATCCTGTACCAAGAAGGATGGCTGGCATACTTTCCTCCACCGTACCGTTTGCAAACAATAATAATCTCTTCCTTTTCCACATTTTCCATGATGTTAAAGTTAGAGAGCTGCAATTTTGTGTCTTCGTGTTCATGCCTGGTATCAATCATTACCACACTTTCTTTTATCAATCCAAAATTTTCTGTATTTACTTCTGCAATAACCAATGGATAACGGGGATGACTTGCCTGAGGGTTTGTTTCGGTTATGTTTCCAACCCAGTATACCCGGCCACTCTTTCTGGATCTGAAAAGCGTTGAGTGTGCCGTTGGCACGAAAAAATTTTCTCCGTTGGTATAAGTAAGAGGTTTTGGTTCTGACCATGTCCTGCAGTAATCGTTAGAAAATGAAACTCTGGCATATCCAGGTAATTCGGGACGGGCAAGATTTGAACATCTGGCTACCATTGCAAATTTTCCTGGTTTTTTGGTTTCTATAATGGTTGCCTCACACACGCCTCTGGTTGAAACGTTGTAGTCGATACGCAACCATTCTCCGAAATCCCATGTTACATCGCTTCCATCGGGCAGCCATTTCCCAACGAGTACGCCTGCATCTCCAAACAGATAGGCATTTTCCACAGGGAGATAAATTTTTTGATTCTCTTCGTCCCAGGGATGTAAACTGAGAGGTACCATTATTTCTCCGTTTGACGCTTTGACGATAGGTCTTGTAAAGTCGATATTAAATCCATTTCTGCCAATTTTCACTCCTTTTATTGGATTCATCGTGTCGTGTCCTTTGACAACCACAAGCTTCAACTCCGAGAAAGTTTTTCCACCATCTTTAGAGACACGATACCACGTTTTATATTGGGGCGATCCTGTTGAGGTATCTCCCTTTCCCGGGGTGGAAATAACGAGTTGTAAAACCCATGGTTTTCCTGGTTCAACAAAAATATTACCTGTAATATAATTGCCGCTTCCACTGTAAAAATTTTCTTTTTCCCATGGGAATGGAACAGGTTGAACGCTTGGTACGGTCGGCACATTTGGACAATAGATAAAACCGGGGTCAGAAGGAATAGCGCGATATTCATCATTGTATTGATCATTGATAAACCAGATTTGTTTATCAATCACTTTGGGAATGCTTACTAACACATCTGACTCACTGATCTCTTCAGTGCCTTTACATGCCAGAAATATGATGCCTACAAGTGATGCGGCAATGATCATTAATGCATATTTCAGCTTAATTGTTTTTTGAATTCTATATTTCATTTTTCTTGTGATCTCTACATTCAAACAAACGTTTGCGTAAATTTATATAAATTTATCATAACATGCTATTTTACCAGAAAATATGCGAATTTTTACATTCGCTTATAATACTTTAAACGCACATTATTTATTTTCGATCTTAAAGTTGATTCTAATTTGCCCTTTTTTTGCTGCTAATCTGGGTGTCTGTTTGGCACCTGATAGATTCGATCAAAAAGGTTAGCGCGATTGTAGCTGTCTTTATTTCTCGAAGTTTCCAGATTGTTCTCTAGTGAATTTTTTTTAAAGGTTACAAGCTATTTAAAGTATCTTTCCAACCTGACATCCAATTTTACAACAGGTTTTCCTCTACTTCTAATTACAAGGAACGGGCAAGAAGACAATGCTCTTATTCAACAAAGACCGTTTTTCTTTTTGTATTTAATTCGATACAAAAAATGAGGACTCTGGTCTCCATACAGGTTCTTTATTTATTATTGATTAGCAAGTCGGCGCTTGCAAAAGATTTTCAGAGTTGAAAGTGGTTTTCCTTTTGCACGCAAAAAGAAAACCACGAAATCAAACTTAACAATACAAAAACGAAAGTTTCATTGCAATATACAATGATATAGACTTAATCGTTAATGCTGAAGAAAGACAGCTCGCCTATTGTTACAGGCACAGCTCCATTCCACGTATCTTTTACTACATATCGGATATAACGTACGGGTGTAGTATTGTTCAGAATCATAAAATCCTCTCCTGCTGCTGCATATTCAAGATCCTCTGGACTTTCCTTGCCTAGATCCTGCCGAGAAGGTTTAATCGACTCGTAAACTCCTAATACCGTCCATTCCGAAAAATCGTCACTAACATCAGGCGTTGTACTTCCCCATACTTCAAATTTCTTTACTCCCTGACTTCTGTATACGACTCCGGCAGTTAAGCGTTGCCATTGTTTTATTCGGGAAAGCTTAACTTCTTCTCCCAGATCGAACGTGAAACTATGTGGCAATGTAATCCCAGATTGAATATACCATGTTCCTACATTGTCATCCCACATTTTTTCTATTCCATAAGAAGAACTATGTTCGAAATATGGGATTCCAGGTGGGTTCCATCTTGTGATCAGTGAATTATCCATTTTTGAATCAATACGATTGACGGAAATAAAATTGGAGTACAAGGTATCGTAAGCTTCTTCTTCGGGCAAATACAAGGTCCTGAATTCGAATTCTCCACTAAAGCCTTCCAGTAGAAGAGAAGACTCTCCACTCGTGATGAATTTTGTTACATAATTTCCAGCCTTGTTCTTGTATTTAATTTCAGATTTCATGTAGTATTCCGGGATACTGCCCCATTGGGTGAAAACCGTGTCTTGTGTCAGAAACGTAGCATATTTCAGATTCCTCTCAATAAGCGTTTTCTGGAACTTGGGACCATAAACATGACCTGAAGTTTCCATCGGAATTGATCGATTCTTTAGTTCACTATTCATGGTTACCAGTTGGAAATAATACATTCGTTCTTCTAAATCGGAAATCAATAGTTGCTTAGCACTAGTCCCCGGTGAGCCTGGAATGTCAACAAGGACTGAATCTTCTCCTGAATTCCAGTATACCATTAATTTTGTTGCTTTGGGATCAGAAATCCAATAGTGGATCATGGCACGACCAACACCGGGCAGTACTTTTGCAGAATCGGGTTGCCCAACATAAATCTTCTCTCCTTCTTCAAGATACTGGTCATGAAGATCGTTCATCTTTGAGCAGTAACTAAAGAACAATCCTACGATTACTAATAAAATGGATTCAATTAAATATTTTGATTTCATTTTTTAAAATTTTTCTTGTAAAAGAATTAGTTCATTATATTGCCAAATGCATCTATCTCCATAATGACAAAGTTATTGGCTCCTCCCCATGTTTTGAGCACATCAAAACGGAGGTATCTTACAGCTGGAGTACCGATTGGCATGTTGAAATCTTCTCCTGCAACGGCAAAAGCCTGATCTTCGTCTGTAATCTGTCCAAGGGGTAAGCCAGAAGGTTTGTAGGAGTCGAACTCTCCTAATAATACCCATGTGGAAAGATCGTCGCTTACTCCCGGGTGGTCAGAGCCATATACTTTGAAATGCCTTAAATTTCCGGCAGTATAGGTTTGACTTGCATTACAGCGTTGGTATAATTTGAGGCGGCTTAGTTTGGCCAACTGGCCCATGTCAAAAGTAAAACTAGTAGGAAGTGTGACCGATGTAGAGCCCATAAATCCGGGACTGATTAAAGCACCTTGTCCGTCCCACATGTTTTCAATCTCCCAATAACCGTAGTTTGCATATGCTATGCCTGGTGGATTCCATCTTGCAAATCTGGCTTTATCCAGCTCTTCTTCAAAGAGTGGTAAATAGGTTCCACTGATCGTATCTGTATGGTTTCCCCATTTGTCGCGCAAGTATACTGCAAGAATAATCTCCTCAGCATTCAGTCCTCTGATATTGCCTTTGCCCGTTCCTGCATTGGTGTAAAAGTTCTCGATCTCTTCGTATTTGGCCTCTGTCGTATTCCAGCTTGCAATGGATAATACAACATCAGCATTCGTTGGATTGTCCCATGTGATAAAAACTCCTCCAAAATCATTGGCAATATTTACCGATTCCAATATTCCAAAAATAGGAGCTTCTTTTGGATGAATTTCCACCTCAACCGGTTGTGATTCATTTTTGCTTCGGTCGCCGCACACAAGAGAAACTGTTTGTGATTTTGACTGCCCTAGTCCTTCAATCCTTATTCTGTTTGTATAGGCCGAAGCTTTTTGTTCCATTATGGTACCATTATCGAGCTGATAGGTTACTTTTATATATAGGAGGTCATCGTCGTCGGGAATCGCGTAGGAAATGATTGCGCCTCCGGCAATATTCTCCACTTGAGGATTTGCAATTTGCTTGGGAGGAATGCTATCCAATGGGTATTGCCCTCTTTCCTCTTCTTCGCAAGACCAGATAAAGCAAATCGCAAATAGTAATATGAATATTTTACTTTTCATCATTCTTATTTTTAAGTTTTTGACAAATTACCAACCGGGATTTTGTACAAGGTTTGTATTCACTGACAGGTTATATTGTCTGATCGGCCAAAAGATATCTTTGCGGGTATAATTCATATCCATGTACGAAGTAACATGATAAAAATCGCTGTTATTCTCTCCTAAGTAATACCAACCCTGTATTGTTGTATTCAATTCCTGAGGAGCTCGTCCCCAGCGCCGAAGATCCCAATATCGCTGTTCTTCAAAGGCCAGCTCAATACTTCTTTCGCGTTGAATAATTTCTCTCATACCCTCCTGGGTTGTATATTTCTGAGAAAACCTGGAATAATTACTCCACGATTCTACCACTCCTTTCAAGCCTGCTCTTTCCCGAATAATGTCGATATATTGATATACTTCCTGATTCGGACTGGCCAAGGTTTCGTTGAGAGCTTCTGCATACAGAAGATATAAATCAGCCAAACGAATAATTGGCCACTCCCATGCTTTGTTTACATAGACTGTTTGATTATAAACCCCGTAAAAGTTAGATAGCTTTTTGATGTAGAAAGAGGTGAGGGAATAACGCTCAATACCTATCGGTCCTGAAATTTCTCCGGCTTTGGCATTGATTGGCCACTGCTGATTTTCGTCGTAACGTCCCACGCCATACCACCAACCTTTATCAAAGCCGATGCTGCCGTAAAAACGAGGCTCTCTGTTTAAATGAAGTTGGGCCGTTAATACATTGGGCTGAACCAATAATTTGTCTTCTTCGGTGGTTACTGTTAAATCATAACGATTGGCATAATCGTAAGTGACATCTTCCTCTATCGGGACACCATTTTTTGAATAAAAACATTCAACAGCCTTCATGGTCGGAACATAAACACCTACTCTTACCGGAATATGCAAAGCGTCAAGTGCTGGCATCGAATACACATCATTGTACCAACCAATGTTATACGAACCAACATTTCGGCCATATGAGTCTGTTCCCTGTCCTGAATAACCCCAAATATGTTCGCTGTTCCATTTGTCGGTAACAATTTGCCCCACCTGTGCAATAAGCCTGGTTTGTTCCGACAAGTTCAATGATACATCTCTGAATTCAAATAATGCATGACCGGCAGCATGGCATGTATCAATGGCATTTTTACAAGCGACCATTGCTCTTTGCCATTTTGCCGGGTCTTCAACGGGATTGATAAAGTTTCTTCCCAGATGATCTTTAAACGATGTGTAATCCTTGTTTCCGTTAAACAGCGGACTGGCAGCAGTAACCAAAACTTTTGCTTTCAGGGCAAGTGCTATTGCCTGAGTAAAGCGGCCTTGTTCTGCAATTGGGTTGTCGATTTTTAACGGCAAATCGGGCGTTGCTTCATCCAGTAATTGAACAATGTATTCAACAACATCATCAACGGGCTCTCTGTAAACCATTATTTCTTCTTTGGATGCGGAAATAGGTAGGTTTTCTTTAACAATTGGGATGGGGCCATACATCTGCATCAGGAAGTAATGGTAATATGCTTTTAAGCATTTAACTTCAGCAATCCATACTGGTTTTTCGTACGATTCCAGATCCCGGACTTCGTCAAGTCGTTCGATAAATATATTGCAATCACGGATGCCCTTCCAGAGGCTTTTGCCGCCCCATAGACGCAATCCATCCCAGTAGTTGATAATTGGGGAGTTGACATTATTACCCTCTTTCAAGACGGTCCAACCTAATTGAAAACCGGCCCAGTTTTGATTACCGTAGGTTGTTGCAAAATCATCAAAACGTCCGGGAGATTCGCACAAGCCATGTCTGGGCATATACGAGTAACAAGTAGCGAGATATTGTTCCGCTCTTACTCGGTCTTTAAAGGCATAATCCAATGTTGCCACGTTGTCGGGGACAATATCCAAATAATCGCCACACGAGGTCGCAATCATTATTGAAGAAATTATAATTATAAAAATACTTCTTTTCATAAAGGTAATGTTTTGAGTTGTTTAGAATGAGACTTGGACGCCAAAATTGACTACTCTCTGAATAGGATATCCTAATCCATTTCCTGCCATTTCAGGATCCCATAACTTGAATTTACTAAACGTAAGGAGGTTGGTCCCACTTGAGTACAATCGAAGTTTTTCGATTCCTGCTTTTTTTGTTAAGGTGTTTGGCAAAGTAAAACCAAGTTCTACATTCTTCAATCGCAAGAAGCCGCCATCTTGCATAAACCATGTGCTTAGTACACTGTTGTTTGAGTTGATTACCGGCGACAAACGAGGCCACAAAGCATAGAGATTTCGATTGCTTTCTGACCAGTAATCATCGGCATAAACTTTTAGAAGCTGTTGCTCGTTAACAAAAGGTGCAGTTTTTTTTGTATCAATCCAGAACGACTCACGAGCTAATCCCTGGAAGAAAAATGAGAAATCAATATTTTTGTATCCAGTAGATAGTCCGAAGCCATAAACAACTTCAGGAGTTGTAGGATAGCCAATCGGTACCATGTCTAATTCATTGATTGAGCCATTGCCATCAATGTCTTTGTATTTGATGTCTCCAGCCATTGCATCACTAAATTGAGTAGGTGAGTTCTTTATTTCGTATTCATCAACAAATAGTCTTTCTGCCACATAGCCCCATTGCTGTCCCAATGAATATCCTATCTTCGATTTCCACGGAGTGTCTTCGTAAATTGGTTCGTCGTAAACAAGAAATTCGCTGGTTGCATATGTAAAGTTAAAACGTCCGGACAGCCAAAAGTCATTTGAAAAATGTTTGTTTAAGTCCATTGAGAAATCAATTCCTCGTCCTTT
This sequence comes from Maribellus luteus, assembly GCF_003576475.1. Lineage (GTDB taxonomy): Bacteria > Bacteroidota > Bacteroidia > Bacteroidales > Prolixibacteraceae > Draconibacterium > Draconibacterium luteum. The sequence continues at coordinate 138,364 of NZ_QWGR01000014.1, forward strand.
TGCTTCTCCTGTATTTGCTTTAGAAGCTGCCTGCAAACCCAGGGTTGAGGGGATGTGACTTCTGTTCATCAGGATGTTTGTACGATGTTCCTGATACACATCAAAGACAACATCAATCATTTCCAAGAGATTCATTTCAAAACCAAGATTGGTTTTTCTGGCTGTTTCCCATGTAATGTCCGGATTCTCGTACCTGGAAATACTAATCCCATTTTTGTAGTAATTAAATTCTGAGCCGAAGATATATCTGTTCGAACTCGTGTTCATATTTACTTCTGAAAGGTAGAAAAACCTGTCAGATGGAGAACCAATAGCATCATTCCCTACTAACCCTTCGGTAAATTTCAATTTGAACATTGGGATTATCTCTTTCAGATTTCCTGCCCAAAAGTTTTCTTTCGATACAACCCATCCCAGACCAACGGAAGGGAAGAACCCAAACCGGTGTTCTTTTGAGAACCTTTCAGAGCCATTGTATCCAAAGTTGGCCTCTAAAAAATACCGCTGTTTGTAAGCATATGTTCCACGCCCTGAAATACCCATATTGCGGAAAGCCAGCGACTGCTGCAACGAACCGGCATTCCCTTCCAGACGGTTCCGCAGATAAGCTACAAGCATCCCACTAACCGAATGATCACTTGAAGACTCATGTTCGTAATTGATGGCACCTTCCATGTATGTGTTCGAGGTAATAACCTTGGCTCCTTCGTAGTAATCGAGGTGCTCTTGTCCTGATTCAGGATTTACAGCCCCCAGTATATATTCCCCGGTACTCTTATCATAGCTGCCAACCGTATAATAGAATGGCTTATAATAGCGGCTCACGTCAAAATGAGAATAACGCGTTGTACTCATCAGGCCTCTGGCTTTTAGTCCATCTGCAATAAAGTTGAGATCTTGATGAGCTTCAAATTGTGCGATCATGGTTGAGTTTGTGTACTCCTTGTATCCTTTTACCATGTCAGCATAAGGGTTCAGGTAGTTTCCGTCAACTGTGTTCCCGAAAAGAATATGATCAGTTGTTTTATTCATTTCATCCGGCTCATAATATGCAGGAAACAAAACAGGATTTGTTCGCATTACCTTGTTGTATAAATCGGTACCACTATCCAGAGGTCCCGAATAATCATCAAATGTACCGTACAAACGTACAACAACCTCTGTCGTGTTTGTTACATTGATATTGACGTTCGAGCGCAACAAAGTTCTATTGAGCTTGATATTGTTATTGAAGTTATTCTTTTTATCAACTTCCAGAATACCATTATCCCGGTTAAAAGTTCCGGCTAAATAGTAACGAGCAACTTTTCCCCCTCCGCTAATATTAAAATTAAGGCGTCGGTTGGTTGTAAAGTTTTTAAACAACATGTTGTACCAATCAGTCGCAGGGTAGAGTAAAGGATGAACGCCCTTTTCGGTATTTTCGATTTTTTCTTGCGAATAAGGCAAAAGCCCAAGTGGGTCGCGTGTAATCACCGCTTCATTATGTAGCTTCATGTAAGTTATCGGGTCGGCGAGTTTAATTTCCTTGGTAGGAGCCGATATCGATTCTTCATAACGTATTGTTACCCTGGCTTTTCCTTCTTTTCCTTGTTTAGTTGTGACTAAAATGACTCCATTGGCTCCGCGTGCTCCATAAAGCGATGTTGCAGTGGCATCTTTCATAATAGAGAAACTCTCAATATCGTCTGGTTGAACCCGGGATAAGTCACTAGAGGTAACTTCTATGCCGTCTAGCAAGATAAGAGGGCTGGCAGTATAACCAAAACTGGTAACACCACGAATAAAGAAATCGGCAGTGTCGTCTCCGGGTTCTCCACTACGCTGGTAAGAAATTAAACCAGCCATTCTCCCTGCCAGAGCAGTGGTTAGGTTGCTGCTAGGTACTTTTAGTTCTTCGGTTTTGATGGTAGAAATAGAGGAAATAACACTTTCCTTTCTTTGTTTTCCAAAGGCTACGATCGTAACCTCTGATAATTCATCAACTTTTTCTTTCATGGTCACATTGATCACTGTTTGCTCTCCAACATCGATCGTCTGAGATTCTAGTCCCACGAATGAAAATAATAGCTTGTCGACAGAAGCAACTTTTATCGAGTACTTTCCGTCCAGGTCAGTAATAACCCCCCGGGTAACTCCGGCTACGGTTACGGTAACTCCGGGAATGGGAATCCCCTTTTCGTCGGATACAACCCCCATTACTTCTTTTTCATTTTGTTGACTTACATTCGAATTTGTCCAGAAATCGAAGGGGGTCGAGAATGCATTCTTTTGTCCGACCAAAAGAATCGCGACAATAAACATTGTGCAGCATTTTATATGCAGCAACTTGAAAATTGGAATCCTGATGTTTCTTTTCATATATTATTGATTTAGCATTGGTTCTCTCTTGATTGTTTGTGTGCTGGGGGCTTCCTGGTTGATTGTTATGTGTTTTTACTTTGTTGTGTATTGAAATATAATTTTTATTAGTTAGTTATTTTTTTTCTTCCTTGGAGTGAATTTATATCGGTTTTATGATTGAATCGTTCAAAACTAGTCATTAATATAATTTTTAGCAAGCAATTTTTACTTTTTTTGTGATAGAAAATTTGTTTTTTTGGGTGTATTTGTGTTTTATTTGTGTTTAAGTATTTGTCATATAGCTATTTGTGTTATTTATTCAAAATTAATCAAATATAATCATTCTTGTTTAGTCTTTATCGTGGTTTAGGATTGTTTTAATGCATCTTTTTGTGTTGTCGCGTTTGTTGTCGATTCTTGCGACTGCCTTTTGGTGTGTAGGTGAATTCTGTTTGCTATTGCGATCTAATTTTGTGGTCTTTGGAGGGTGGAGTGTCGGTAGTTTATGAAAAAATAGGACAGAATTTACAAGATCTCTTTTCTTAGGCGTTGGTTGGTGTTGTGTTTTTTTGGCAAAGTTTATTGGATGTGTGTTGGTTTTTGTGTATTTGATATTGATGTTTTATTGTGTTGGTATGACGGGTAGAATTTTTTTGTTGACTTCGGGTTTCTACTTGACTTGACAGTGTTGTGATTTGGTCTTGAGTTGAGTGGATAGTCTTTTTTTGTGGGGTTGCTTTGGTTGGTTGTGTTGTAGGAAGAGGTGTGTGGATTTAGTTTGCGACTGGTTTGGATTTTTTGTTTGATAATGATCGAAAGTGTTTGAGTTTTTAGTGTGGTTGTTTGCTGTAGTGAAAATTGAAAACAAAGTGGTGTTAGTTGTGAAGATTGGTAGTAGCAGTTTAAATAAAAATGGTGAGGTGATTAGAGGAAAAGCAAATGCTGTGTATTTGTCTTTTAAGAGAAGTTGGTTATTGTTTGTTGAATTTGTAGGAGTATACAAAATATTACGCAAACGTTTGTTTGAAATATTGAGTGTTTGTTGTATTTTCGGGGTGATTTGGAGCTTATTGTGAGGTATGTGTACTGTTGTGTCTTTGAGTGGAGTGTGTTTTGAAGAGAGTGAGGTCATGGACTTGGTGGACAAGATTTGTTCAAACGTAAAGTGATTTAATATAATATGTTAAGGTTGTATAACTAATGTCTTGAAGAAAGACAGAGGAGGCTACGTGCGTGTTTTTGTGCACATATTTCTATGGTTTGTTTGCACCGAGTATATCGCCCATTTAAGATACAAGATTTCAAATAGTAGCTAATGTGTCTTTTGTGTTGCAATAATCTGGGGTCAGGTAAAAATGATATTATACAATGTGGACAAGACTGTAGGGTTGGTGTGTAGATGAAAAAGGGAAGGAAAAATAGAATTCCCGATGAAGGATTTGTGATTTGAGAGTCATGATCGCTATCTGCGGCTGGGGTTATGGTTGCTTTTGCAATCCGGTGATGAATATGAAAAATATAAACTGGTTGTTGGTTAAAATGCTGCAATTACGCGCATTTTTTCGGAGATGAGTTAATTGGTACAGGCGCTACCCAAAGTGGAGTTATAAAAAGGATGAACAGAGCAGACGATGTTGGCAAAAACAGTTTGCAGGTGAAATAGGGATGAATGGTTGCATGCAGTAGTTCGTAAGAAAGATCTTTATAATAAACCTTTATAATTAAGTAATATGAAACTAAGTCGTCGTAGGTTTTTTCAGAATGCTACAGCTGTAACAGGTGGAATTGTTTTATGTGGAGTTCACGGCAGTCATGGTGCTTCGGCAACTTTGCCGGGAGTGATAAAAATTGAAAAACCGTTCCATGGTGCTGTTTTAAACGTTCGGCATGGTGAGCAAGTTGAGGGAGGGTTGAAGGTGAGTGTGCAGGGAGAGGCTCCTTTGGATAGTAAGGTTACGGTAAATGGAGTTGAGGCACGGCGCGAGAAAAATAAATTTATGGCCGATGTGATTCTGCGCAACACTGAATCTGAGATTACGGCTACTTCTGATGGATTGTATGGGAATAACAAACATACAGTAAAAGTGGTATGGGATAAAAATTCATTCCCCCGGTATGGGTTTGAAATAGATGATAACATATTCTTTTTTCGTGATATCGCTCAAAAAAGATATCGTTCACTGTTCGATAATTTTTACCTGGAAGGATTGCGGAAACTTCATCAGAAATATGGAACAAAAGTTCTGTTGAATATCTTTTATTCTGATGGTTTGGAATATACAAAATCATCCGAGTTTACCCTGTCGCAGTTTTCCGATCGCTACAAAGGTGAATGGAGAGACAATGCCGATTGGCTCAAGCTTACTTTTCATGCCAGGGCCAATCTTCCTGATTATCCGTACAGGGATGCTCCGGTGCAGAAATTAATCGGTGATTTGGATGAGGTGAGAGAACAGATTATCCGCTTTGCCGGCGAAGAAACCTATACTCCTCCCACTATTGTTCATTGGGGTATGATGCCGCCTCAGGCCTATGGGGCGATGGCTGAAAGAAACGTGAAAGTACTACGCGGTTATTTCTTTCAAAGAGAGAATGGGGAATGGGATGTCAATCACGAATTGGATGCAGTACGATCGGAATATCTCTCCCGCAATCATCAACTGAAAGATTTTGATAGTGGCATTGTGTTCTCTAAAATTCATTTAGTGGGTAATATCACTCCAATCGAAGAAATTGTCCCTTCGCTTGAACCCTTGCTTGAACAGCCACATAGTGCTGAAGTTTTGGATTTGATGACCCATGAACAATATTTCTGGCCTTTTTATGCTAATTATATTCCTGATCATTTCGACAGGCTCGACAGGGCTATTGGATGGGCTACAGAGCACGGCTACAAACCTGTTTTTTGGAACGACGGATTTTTGGGGGCGCCGGCATAAAAACTTTTAAATTCACCTGCCTACATAAATAAATACCATAAAAACTGATTAATCACAAATAAAAACTAAATCAAATGTCAAATCGCAGAAATTTTATCAAGCAAATGGCTGCTGCAGGTGTTGCTAGCAGCTTACCATCTTTTCTTTTAGCGCAGCAAAACTCGCCCCAGGACAAAATATGGGCGAACCTGTTACATCTGAGTTATAACATGTGGGAAGACAATGTTTCGTTGAAATACAAGGATGAAAATTATAAGTGCACTACCTGTCAGGAAGCTCGGGAGTGGGCACATCCTTACAGGTCGTCCCTTACTTTTGATGATGCCGTATGGGACGCATTGTTAACCGAGATGGCGGCTGTTGGAATGAATATGGTTATCATAGATCTTGGAGATGCAGTTAAATATGAAAGCCATCCTGAAATTGCTGTAAAAAATGCCTGGACAACGGAAAAGCTAAGATCAGAACTGGTTAAAATAAGAAAGTTGGGTCTGGAGCCTATCCCGAAGCTTAATTTTGCAACTACTCACGATGTGTGGATGGGGGAATATTCTCGAATGGTCTCAACGAGTAAATATTATGAGGTATGCCGCAATCTTATCGGCGAGGTAATAGAGTTATTTGATTATCCTCGTTTCTTTCACTTGGGAATGGATGAGGAGACGCCTGATTACCAGGGACGGTTCGATCATGTTACTGTACGTCAGAATGATCTTTGGTGGGGAGATCTCTATTTCTATATAGGAGAAGTCGAGAAGAAGGGGGTGCGTTCGTGGATATGGTCGGATTATGCCTGGCATCATCCTGAACGCTTTTTTAAGAAAATGCCAAAATCCGTACTTCAGAGTAACTGGTATTACGGGGCAAGCTTGGAAGAGGAAAAAACGAAAAGTTATGTGAAGCTATACAATGATTTGGAAGCGCATGGTTATGATCAGGTACCGACAGGCAGTAATCATTACAATGATGAAAACATGGAAGCAACTGTGGATTATTGTAGAAAGGTGATAGATCCTTCCAGGTTGTATGGTTTTATGACAGCTGCCTGGCGGCCTACGATGTCACCTTGTCTCGACAGGCATAAAGAAGCCATCGCTCAAATCGAGAGGGCAATGAAAAAGTTTTAATCGGCAATTGTTCTAAATCACTGGTGTCCGGGGAAGATCTTTTCAGACCCCATGTTTAGACTTCACCTCTCAGTTTTCTCCCGGGCATCAGTGAT
>NZ_QWGR01000138.1 GCF_003576475.1 Maribellus luteus
ACGTGGAGCAGCGTGCGCCGTATCACCGGCATGCGGCTTCTCTTTGAGCTGCGAGGCAAAGTACAGCGCCAGCATGATCAGAAATACCGCAAACGCCGTATGCAGCAGATGGGCATCGAGGCCCGCTGCAAAACGTGCGGCAACGTAGGTCGCCGCCATCGAAAACACGCAGATCAGCGCGACGGAACGCAGATGCACCGGATGCCGCTGGTGATAGCGCCAGAAGCCGATCAGCACATTGGGCGCAATCATCACCAGCGCAGTGCCCTGCGCCAGGTGCTGGTCCATTCCATACAGATAGCCCAGCACAGGAATGCCGATCAGCCCGCCGCCAATGCCGAGCAAACCGCCTGCAACGCCAAGGCCCATGCCGAGCAGCACATTGACCAGAGCCGTGAGAACCGCGTGAGACGCCATGCCGACAAGAAAGGGGGGACGAGAAACAAACGCGGCGGCGCGCTGTATCCGCTACAGCGCGCCGCCGGAAGTGAAGCTCGAATTGTAGCGCCCGTCGTCACGCAGGGGTCTACGCAAGATGCGCAGCGAAGCCTGATTTCCCGGGTGCGATTCCATCCCGCAACGTGAGCGCCGGAATCTCGCAATCACCCGCATTCTGCCG
>NZ_QWGR01000139.1 GCF_003576475.1 Maribellus luteus
AGCAGCGACGTACGGTTGCTGGCCTGAACCTCGATGTCGCCGGCGAACTTGGGGGTGAAATAGGCTTGCTGGACCATGGTGTTTTCTCTCAGTGTGTTATCTAGGGTTTTCCCGAGTATAGGGTTATCCCTAGGGCAGGGCAATGAGGCAAAGCGAACCTCTGGTCCATTCTCAATATCACTCAAGGTGAATAATCCGGCGCCAGCCGGTGACACTGCGACTGTCCACGCGGCGGGGCGCGTTCGATGTGCCCTTTACTACTCATTTTTCTGCGGCGGAAAAGTTTTTTTAGCGACACGTTCCGCGCAGGAGGTGGAAAATCGAGCGAAGAAGTGCGCTTCTTCCTTCTTTGTTCGTCTATGTGGGCGCAATTTCATCCATCGTGCGCACTTGTTGTTTGATCCACATGCCCTCTACCATACGCCGCCGAATCCCCCGCTTCTGCTTGTGTTTCGAGGAGGCCTTGTATGGCGTATCCCCCAATTCCGGTGCCGGTCGACGGCGCGTCCAGCGCCAACACGGCGTGGCAGGCGCGCAGCCGCGCGGCCGTGTGGCATCCGTGCACCCAAAATGCACGGCTCGATGCCATGCCGCCGCTGCCGATTGCCCGCGGCCAG
>NZ_QWGR01000140.1 GCF_003576475.1 Maribellus luteus
GATACCCATGTTTTGGGGCTTGCAGAACAGTATTTCGGAAAAGCACGAAACATTCAAAATGCCTTTGTGCTGAATCTCAGCCGCGGAATGGGGCTTGCCATCATTTCAAACGGCGAAATTATTGGCGGTGAACAAGGATTTGCCGGAGAATTCGGACACATACAACTGGGCGATTCCAACCGTCTTTGTTTGTGCGGAAAACGCGGGTGCCTCGGAACCGAAGTTGGCGGACATGCCCTGGAACAAAACTTCCAGGAGCACATCGAACAAGGAGAAACCTCGCTATTGACCACGAACAAAAACTTATCTGAAATAAAATACCAGGACATATTAAAAGCAGCTTCGGAAGGAGACGCTCTGTCCATTTCGCTTACCCACAACATTGGGTTTAAACTGGGAAAAGCACTCGGGAATATGATCAACCTTCTGAACCCGGGAATCATTATCATTGGCGGCGGTTTTACCCTGGCCCGGGACATCCTCACGGATTCCGTTAAGTCGGGAATGACCCACACCGCCTTGTCGCTTCCTCTTCGCAACTGCGAACTGATGTTCTCTTCTGCCGAAGATGCAACCATCAAAGGAGCGGGCGCCATTGTTTTTAATCAGCTACAA
>NZ_QWGR01000141.1 GCF_003576475.1 Maribellus luteus
AGGGCGTCGGCCGCTTGTCGGCGTAGAAGCCGATCAGGGGCTGCAGCAGCGAGGCGGTGAGCTGATAGGTCAGCGTCACCAGCCCGATCTGGGCGAAGCTAAGGTGGAACTGCGGCTTGAGGGTCGGGTAGATGGCCGGCAGCAGCGACTGCATCATGTCGTTGAGCAGGTGGCAGAAGCTGATGGCGAACAGCACGGTGAACACCGTGCCGCCGGTATCGGCGTTGCGTTGGCGGTCCAGGGTTATGGCGGTCATGCGGCGTGTCCCAACTCGACTTCGACGGCCGGTCAAGATAGGGAAGGAAGGTGGACCCGCAATCGTTGGCGGGTCTTGGAATTTCGCGAGTGGGTCAGATGGTCCGTAACGCCCGCGGCGTCGACTATGAGACTGCGCTCCGCCCGGTGGTGGCGATCGGCAACGACTATGCGCCCAACCATCTGGTCCGGGCGCACCGGCATCCGCTGCGCAGCCAGGTGCTGTATGTCGCCAGCGGCCTCGCGGCGGTGACGACCGGCGACGGGGCCTGGGTCGTGCCGCGCGAGCGCAGCCTGTGGATCCCGCTCGGCGTCGAGCACGAGATCCGCGGCGTCGGCCGCTATTCGACGCACAGCCTG
>NZ_QWGR01000142.1 GCF_003576475.1 Maribellus luteus
GGGCCGACGGCGCCAACCGTTTCGACGGCCAAGGCGAGGCGCTGTTCGCGGCCTTTGTCGACGGCGAGCTGGCCGGGGTCGGCGGCGTCTCGGCCGAGACGGGCCTCGCGGCGATGCGCATGCGCCGCCTCTACGTCCGCCCGTCGTTTCGTCGGCGCGGCGTCGCCAGCGCCCTGGCCGCCGCCATGATCCAGCAAGGCCTGCAGGGCGCGCGCCTGCTGACGGTCAACGCCGCGGCGTCCCTCGCCGCGCCGCCGTTCTGGGAGGCGTTGGGCTTTCGCCGTTCAGGACGCGCCGGCGTCACGCACCAGCTTGACCGGGAACGGCCATTTCGAGTGCGTGGCGTCGAACAGCGTGCCGTACGAGCCGTCGTTCAGGTAAAGGGCGTCGCCCTTGCGCAGCTCGACCTTGGCCAGCACCGAGGAGCTCTCGGCGACCAGCGCGCGGCCGGGCTCGCACCACAGCTCGGTGGTCTCGTGAACCATCATCTCGGCGAAGCCGCGATGGATGGAGTCGGCGTAGTCGCGCAGGTCCGGCGGGATCATGCCCGGATAGACCGACGGGAAGCCGCCGCCCACGTCGATCACGTCGGCGAAGACGCCGGCGCGGACGAGG
>NZ_QWGR01000143.1 GCF_003576475.1 Maribellus luteus
CAATCTCGATTTCTGGTTCGCCGACGAGGCCGTGCTGGTCGACACCGCCGGCCGCTACACCACCCAGACCTCGGACGCGTCGGTCGACCAGCAGGGCTGGGACAGCTTCCTGAAGCTGTTGCGCCGCACCCGGCCGCTGCAGCCGATCAACGGCGTGCTGGTCGCCATCGGCCTCGACGAGATCCTCAATTCCGACCGCGCCCGGCTCGACGACCACGCCGCCGCCGTCCGCCGCCGCCTGGCCGAACTGCGCCGCACGCTGGAAGTCTCCGCTCCGGTCTATCTGCTGTTCACCAAGGCCGACCTGCTGGCCGGCTTCAGCGAGTTCTTCGACGACCTCGACGTCGAGGGCCGGCGGGCCATCCTCGGCGCCACCCTGCCGCTGGGCGCGCCGGTCGGGCTCGACGCTCTGCTGGCCGAGTTCGACGGCGTGGTCCAGGCGCTGGCCGACCGCGTCGCCAAGCGCCTGCACGAAGAAGGCGACCCGCGCCGCCGCAGCCTGATCCTCGGCTTCCCCTCGCAGGTGGCCTCGCTTCGCGCGCGCCTCGCCCGCTTCGTCGAAGGAGCCCTGACGGCCGACCAGGACACCCCGCCGATGGTGCGGGGCTTCTACT
>NZ_QWGR01000144.1 GCF_003576475.1 Maribellus luteus
ATGTCAAAGCCAGCGCCTAGCTGTGCGAACACCTGCAGCACGGCGAGGTTCGAGTTGGCTTTCATGGCGTACTGCACATGCGCGTTGCGGCCCTCGCATGCGGCGGCGTAGGCCCGATAGTTGGCGGTGAGCGCGGCGCGCGAGTACACGTAGGTGGGCGTGCCGAACTGCGCGGCAATCGCGTCGAGTGCGACGCCTTCGATCATCAGCGCGCCTTCCTGGCGGATCAGGGACTCGGACATGAGCGGGAACATTCTGGGCGTCGCACCGGATAAGGACGGCGCCGGTTGAGCGAAAAAGGACGGGATCAGCGGTTCGCGGGTACCGCGCTGGCGGCATCGGCGGGGGGTTTGGCGCCCGGGACCGGCGGCTGCGGCACGGCGTTCGGGCCGGCGATGCCAGGGTCGGCGGTTTGCGGCGCGGTGGGTGCCGGTGGCACCTTGGGCATGTACAGCGGCCCGCGAATCCCGCAGCCGGATAGGCCTGCGACCGTCAGGGTCAGGCCGACAGTGGCTACAATGGCGGCGGTTCGTATCATCGGATGATGGTGCAGAAAGGATGCCCAGGGCGTGACCCTTGCGGCGATCGGAGTCATATGGGACGAGGCGCCTGCT
>NZ_QWGR01000145.1 GCF_003576475.1 Maribellus luteus
GAAATACGCTGGCGTTCGCCGCCCGACAGCGCCTGCCCGCGTTCACCCACCAGCGAGTCATAGCCGTGGGGCAGGCGCAGGATGAACTCGTGGGCGTGGGCGGCACGCGCGGCGGCGACGATCTCCTCGCGCGTGGCGTCGGGTTTGCCGTAGGCGATGTTGTCGGCGATCGTGCCGAAGAACAGGAACGGCTCCTGCAGCACCAGGCCGATGTTGCGCCGGAATTCCGACACGGGCAGCGAGCGGATATCGGTGCCATCCAGGCGGATCGCGCCTTCGGACACATCGTAGAAGCGGCAGATCAGGTTCACGAGCGTGCTCTTGCCCGAGCCGCTGTGCCCCACCAGCCCGATCATCTCTCCCGGCCGGATCGACAGGTTCAGCCCGCGGATCACCGCGCGGTTGCCAGAACGGAAGCCCAGGTCGCGCAGCTCGATGGCGCCGCTCACCTTGTCGATGTGCACGGGCTTGGCCGGCTCCGGCACGCTCGACACGTGGTCGAGAATGTCGAAGATGCGCTTGGCGCCCGCCGCCGCCTTCTGCGTGACGGACACAATGCGGCTCATGGAATCCAGGCGCGTGTAGAAGCGGCTGATATAGGTCAGGAACGCCAC
>NZ_QWGR01000146.1 GCF_003576475.1 Maribellus luteus
AAGCTGGGCATCCACGGCTCGCCCACCTGCGTCATGCTGTTCGACGGCGCCCAGGCCGAACTGGTCGGCCAGCCCAACCAGGGCCTGGCCCACATGTTCACCATGATGAACGCCGCCCGCCTGAACGTCGGCGTGCAGGGGGTGGCCATCGCCGAGCGCGCCTACCAGCAGGCCCTGGCCTTCTCGCAGGAACGGCGGCAGGGCCGCTCGGCCTGGACCGGCGAGGCCTCGGCCCCGATCTTCGACCATCCCGACGTGCGCCGCAGCCTGGGGCTGGCCAAGGCCAAGATCGACTTCAACGTCAGCATTATCTTCGGTGGGCAGATTGGCGAAGAGCGGTCGCGCCTGTTCAACGTCTATGCAGCGGGCAACTTCATTGAAGCCACGCCCGAGAACTGCTACTTCCAGATCGGCGAGGCCAAGTACGGCAAGCCCATCATCGACCGCGTGGTCAGCCCGGGGCTGCCGCTGGACGAAGCCGCGAAGTGCGCGCTGATCTCAATGGATTCGACGCTGAAGTCGAATATTTCCGTGGGTTTGCCGTTGGATTTGCTGGTCTACGAGGCGGACTCCCTGCAGGTGACGCGCTTTGTCGCCATCGACGAAGACAACC
>NZ_QWGR01000147.1 GCF_003576475.1 Maribellus luteus
CCACACGCAATCAGATCAACCAGTTCCGCACCTGATCGGCACTGTCGGTCCGGTTGCGGCGAGAGCGAGGACGCCATGACCACGCATCCGCACGGCCCCGTTGCCGGTACGCACCGGGAAGAGACTGGCAAGGATCCGGACCGCAAGGTCGAGAAAGAGCGCGACGACACCCACCAGCACGAGACGACGCGCCGCGACCATGATCGCGACCGTCGGCACGAGCACGACCACGAACACCAGCCGGAACACGATCACGGAGATCGTCGCCGGCCCGACCATCCCAGCGAGATCTAGATCAGGACTCCGCCGAGTCGAGGAAGTCGAGCAGGCCGCGCAGCGCGTGCTCCGCTGCCTGCAGGCGAACCTGCTTGCGGTCACCCTTGAAGTGGCGCGTTTCCACGCGCGTCTGCAGCCGGTTGCTCCAGCCGAAGCAGACCATGCCGACGGGCTTGTCAGGCGTGCCGCCGGTTGGGCCCGCTACGCCGGTAATCGCCACCGCCACCTGCGCCCGGCTGTTGAGCACGGCGCCCTCGGCCATGGCATGCGCCACCGGCTCGCTCACAGCGCCATGTTCGCGGATCAGCGCTGCCGGCACGCCCAACATCTGCGATTT
>NZ_QWGR01000015.1 GCF_003576475.1 Maribellus luteus
TACACCTGGACTGTGGACGGAGTGGAATACCTTGGAACCGACGGAGACACAACCGTTCATTACGAAGGGGCAAACTGCGCACCCGATACAATCCTGAACATTACGGTGAATGACGAACCACAGCCGATTGTAACAAACGTGACCATCTGTTCGAATGAAACCTATACATGGAACGTGGACGGGGTTGAGTATTTCGGGACTGACGGAGACACAACCGTTCATTACGAAGGCAATAACTGTGCTGCTGATTCGCTACTGAATATTACAGTTTTACAAACTACAGAAGCAAGTATTGACACCACTGTATGTGATATCTTAACTTTCAACGATTCGATTTATACCGAATCGGGTACTTATGAGCAGCACTTTACGAATGCTGTTGGTTGCGACAGTATGCTAACGATCAACCTTACGGTATTGGAAAGCACTTTCGAAACCATCAACCGTATCGTTTGTGACCAGTTGACGATCAATGACTCAACATACACCGAATCCGGTCAATACATTCAGAATCTCACAAACGCAGCCGGTTGCGACAGTACTTTAACCATCAATTTAACGGTAAATGAAAGTAGTGAACTGACGTTAACAGAAATTGCTTGTGACTCATACGAATTAAATGATTCAGTATACACCGAAAGTGGTACATACGTACAAAACCTGCAAACCGAGGCTGGATGTGACCTTACAGTTACCTTAAACCTAACCATCAGGAGAAGTACTGAAGAGATCATCGAAAGAACTGTTTGTAACCAACTGAGGATTAATAATACACTTTATACTCAATCCGGAACCTATACTCAAAACTTGACAAATGCAGCCGGTTGTGACAGTACTCTTATCATCAGACTAACTGTATTAAGTGAAGATCCGGTGGAATTGACCAGCGATGCAAGTGACCTTACAGTAGAATGTGACGGAAACGGCAACCTGGAAGATCTAAATAACTGGTTGCAGACAATTGGCGGAACAGGTGCTGCCCAGGCAGGATTTGGAACAATCAACTGGACCAACGACTTTGAAGCCCTGACACCGGGATGTTGCAACACCGGCTCAGTACTGGTAACATTCACGGCTTACGACGAATGTCAGAATTCAGTGTCAACCAGTGCAACATTTACCATTGTTGACAGCGAAGCTCCTGCATTCACCGCTCCTGAAGATATCACTATCTATTCAGGCGAAGAATGTCAGTACGATGCCAGCGTTGAAGCCACTGGTGATGTAACAGATGAATCAGATGCTTGTTGCCCGGAACTGGATGCAACTTATACCGACGTGGTAGAACAGGGAGCATGTGCCGGAGAGTGGGTAATTACACGTACATGGAACCTGGCTGATGCTTGTGGAAATCAGGCAGAACCTCAGGTACAGATAATCACGGTTATGGATACCGTTGCCCCGGTGGCAGTTTGCAACAATCTAACGATTCAGCTACAGGAAAACGGAATGGTAAGCATAACAGCTGATGATTTAAATGGCGGCTCAACCGATAATTGCGGCATCGACACGGTATTTATCAGCCAATACGATTTTACCTGCGGCGACCTTGGAACCAATGAAGTTACACTGACAGTAGTTGACAATTGCGGCAATACTTCAACTTGTACTGCTGAAGTAACTGTTGAAGCCGGGGATGTTGACTGTGGTCAGGAAAGACTAATTGCACAACCCGATGTACTTACCCTGGTTGTTTGTCCGGGTGGAATCGTGAATGGTTCGATCAACCTGTTAACAAACGACGAAGGTATCGGAACCTCAGGAATTACAATGAGCGCAGATAATATTCCGGACAATGTACAGGTGAACCTGATTGACGGAGAATTATTGTATGCCAACGAAGAACTATCCGAAGCAGTAATCCAGTTTACATATACCATTTGCAGCAATGCAAATCCGGAAAATTGTTCTACCGCCGAAGTAACAATCCACATCCAGCTTGATACCGACTGTGACGGAGTTCCGAATGTGATCGACATTGACGATGACGATGATGGTATACTTGATATCCATGAAGATCAAAATGCATTGAACCAGCAAACACTGGATTCGGATGGCGACGGAATCGTTGACAGACTGGATATTGACTCAGACAACGACGGAATTCCGGACAACATTGAATGGCAGCAAACCATTGCTGAAGGCATTCAGTATGCTGAAAATGGTGGAGTTGACCAGGGACTTGACTACTATCCTCCGCTGGGAACTGATTCCAATGGTGACGGCTGGGATGATCAGTACGATGCCCTGGGAGTATACTACGATCCGGTTGACATGGATCTGGACGGAATCCCGGATTACCTGGATGAAGATGCAGATGGTGATGGCATTGCCGACTATATTGAAGGATGGGATGCAACCCCACATGATACAATTGCTGATGTTGACTACATTGGGACAGATACTGATGGCGATGGTTTGGATGACGCATACGATTCTTACGACACCAGCTTAGAATGGCTCCATGGACTAAACGCCATTGGAACTAATGCTCCATTGCAGGATTCAGATACTATCATTGGTGTGCGTGACTGGAGAGATGATTACGTTCCATCTATTCCAGGAGAAGGTGAAGAAGCCGAAGGATGTGAGCTGTTCATCCCAGATGGATTCTCACCAAACGGAGATACCTATAACGATTACTTCGAGATTATTTTTACCTGTGAAACCGGTGATTTATTATTCGAAGTAGAATATCCGGATGCCAAAATAGAGATATTCAACCGTTGGGGGAACAAAGTTTACGAAAAAGCCAACTATGGTAATACTCAAAGATGGAGCTACCAGGATGCATGGTGGGATGGAAAATCAACCAATAAGATGCAGGTTGGCAGGGATAATCTTCCAACAGCCACCTACTTCTACATCTTATATCTGGGAGACGGAAGCAAACCAATTACAGGATCAATATTCCTAAATAATTAATGGTAATGATTAATGAAATGTTGAATCCAAAAAAAGAAAGAACGATGAAAACGAAATTAAATATTATCAAAGCTTTAGGGATCCTGGTAATTGCATTGACAGCGTTCACTTCTAACGCCCAGCAGGACCCAATGTACACTCAGTACATGTTTAATACGCAAACCATCAACCCTGCTTATGCAGGTACATGGGAGTCGGTAGGCTTTATGGCACTGGCCCGAAATCAATGGGCAGGATGGAATGGGGCACCTGAAACATTTACTTTTTCGCTGCAAGCTCCGCTTAGAAATGAACGCGTGGCCTTAGGTTTAAATGTAATCGGAGATAAAGTTGGACAGGTAAAACGTTTTGATATTTCCGCCGACTACTCATACCTGGTGCCGATTAGTGAACGTACCAATTTGAGACTGGGGTTAAAAGGCGGATTTGTAAACTACAGCAACAACCTGCAGGATTACAACATCATCGATCCCAATGACCCTAAATTCATCGGGCGTATAAACAGCTTCAAACCCAACTTTGGTGTTGGAGCTTTCCTCTACAGCAAGAGAGCCTATGTTGGGTTTTCCGTTCCGAGGGTATTGAATGTAAAACTTGACTCCGATATGCAGAGCGCCGCGGTTCAGGCAGAAATCAGGCATTACTTCCTGATTGCCGGTGCAGTTTTCGATTTGGGTGAGGATGTTAAGTTCAAACCAACGATGCTGACTAAAGCATCGTTTACATCCGAAACAGGTACTCCCCTTCAGATGGACTTTTCAGGAAACTTCCTGATCAAAGAAAAACTTTGGCTGGGAGCCATGTACCGTACCGGATCTTCCTACGGCTTTATTGCGCAGTGGATTTTCGACAAAAAGTTGCGGGTTGGTTATGCGATCGATTTTGCTACCAACAACATCAAGCACCACAACAACGGAACCCACGAAATTATGGTGTCGTACGAACTTAAATTCAGAAAAGAAGAAGTGGTTTCGCCACGTTACTTCTAAAAGATATTGTTGTGTTTTTTAGAGCCCGAGTTCCAGCTTCCCTTGCTGGTTCTTGGGTTTTTTCTTTTGATGTGCTTCCACAATGGCATCGATCTCGGGCAAACAGCGGCCACAAGATGTGCCGGCCCGCGTAAACTCCTGTATGTGCGAAGTTGTTTCTGCCCCTTTCTCTAAAACAGATTTAATCTCACTTTCGTCTATCAAGTTGCAAATGCAAACCAGTTTTCGCGCCATTACCGATTGCCGTTTATAAGTTTTACTACAATACTTCTCTTGTTACGAGGCCCACCAGCTTTATTAATTCCTTAATACTACCAGCCGGCACGCTACTAGATGAATCTCTTTCTGCCTTATGCCAGTATCTTATTTTCAGTATACACCTTTACTTTGCGGTAAATTTCAATCACCGTATCGCTTTTCGACATTGTGCCGTATATCTTTTCCAGAAAACGCTTCTTCATCAGGATATCAAAAGAAGGTTTAAAATTAACATCATATACCCACGAAAGCTGCATGATTTTAATGTCAATCTGATTGGCAACATCTGACTTTGATACCAGCTTCCCTGCCAGTACCTGTTTGGCTACCTCCTCCGAAACGACTCCTCCTTTGGGCATCTCCCAGGTTAAAGTATGATTGGGAACAGCTTTGGGATTTATGTAATAGTCCGTGATTACCTGGAGTATATCCAGCTTATCCGCATCGCGAAGAATACGGGCATACAAAAGCTCGTTTTCATCTGATTCCTTCGGCAACTCTCTTTTATTGTGGTATTGAACTGCCAACAGGATTTTACGCTTCTCCCCTTCTTCGCATTCGTCCAGAAAACCATTTTCAGTAATTACCTGCAATGAATATTCGGCATGATCCACCGACTGTGTATCGTTGAAAGTATTAAACTCCAGCAGTTGCCTAAATCGCCCAACGTCATGAAAAATACCTGCCAGAAAAGCCATTTCCTGCTCTTCTTCGGTAAGCCGAAGACTTTGAGCAATATCCACACACAGTTTGGCTACGCGCAAAGAGTGCTCGTATTTAATCAGAAAATTATTGGCTTGCTCTTCCGATAATCCTGAAAATGAATCAAAATACCTCTGCAAGTTTACTTGTGCGAGGTCAGTTCCCTTCTCCATAAATCCAACTTTTGAACGCGCAAAGGTAACTATAAGCCCTTTCGGCCTCTGCCGCTCGTTCAATATTTTATCAACATTTAACAGAAGGATGGCAAACCATAACCTTTCGAAATAAAAGAACATTATAGTCATTATTATTTCTGCATGATTGGGGAATTTTACTATTTTTGCGCCACAAAACGGTCCCATAGTTCAATGGATAGAATGTAAGATTCCGGTTCTTATGATCTGGGTTCGAGTCCCGGTGGGATCACAAACAAAGGCAGTTAATCAATTGGTTTTCTGCCTTTTATGTTTCAAGGGGTGCTAAAAAAGTGCTAAAAACCAACATCCAGAAAACGACATTTCGTTGATAAGATTTTTATTACCCTTACCCTGTTGTATCAACAAACTTATATCTTTAATTACCAATATCCAAACGATTTATCTATGTCTATACTATCCGTCAACGATCCCGTAAAAGCTGGATTCTCCATCAATACCAAGGAGTTATGAAGCATTCTAAGACTCATCAAGACGACACTCCCTCCGCGCTGGAAGGATCAGCGTCCGTATTGTGAGCTGTCGATCAAGACCAACAGTATTGAGTTCGTTGTTACAGGAGTAAAACGAACATGTGAATGTGATGCCTGAGACCGGCCAAGGTAACCATATCCTTCCTTCATCTACTTCTCCTGGTAGAAGATCGCCCCAGAGTAAAGACGAAAGTATTAGTGGGCGATGATATCATGACAGTGAACGAGACCACTGTGGATGTAGTGACTTGGTTCTTCCAGGATGACAGTATACTCCGCAGCATCGATCTCCCGGTTAATTATGATACTGTTGACATCCTACGGTTATCCCAGAAGTACACAAAGGAGGAGATTGAGTTCAACAAGCTGACGGAGGAACACAGGCAGGCACAAAACAAACTGTACGAGGACATCATCAAAGTAAGACGGATTTTGAAGAAGTACCTGATCGGGGAAGGAGATATAACCAACTTCATTATAAGCAACATCAACAAAACCGGAAAAAGTGCCATTTTATAACAACATGCATTACATGGGGGCAAAGGGACATATAGTCAACTGGTTACATGTTCGATTAGGACCTGTTAGGGACAATATTTAGACGAATCGGCCTCGATGGATGGTTCGACAAATGAGGTAAAACAGAAAAACATGGAGTTGATCCGATCAGTGCACATTCTACACCCTGGGTAAAAATTGTTCTCGTCAGAAGAAGGTCTCACCGGGTTCAACCCCGGCAAGACTACAGAGGTGCGTCTGTACTATGCAACCCCCGCATTTACTTCTTCCCTGCAATAACTGATACGAGGATCATTGCCAGGAATCGTCCGATAGCACTAAACACTCCCCAGAAGATTAGAAAGCCGATGAAGCTCCCAAAGCTATGTGGATGAACCAGGTTCCAACTAATGATACCTGCAATGATAGATAGTGCCACGGTGACAACCAACATGGCCGTGGCCTGTGTTTCTCCAGAATTTGAATCACTCATGATTAAAAATTTTTAAAGTGTGATGATTTGTAAGTAAGGAGGGATGCTACTGCACCCCAGCGAAATTGTTCTTGAATTGATTGTACTCCCACGCAAGAGTTTGTTTGGGCAGGAGCTCAGAAGCCCCGGTAAAGTATATTGACTCGATGTGATCTACGAACGGATCCCAGAGGTCTGCCTTCAGCTTCTCCTCTCTGCGGTTATATTTACAAGTGTTCATAATGAAAGATTTTTGTGTTACGAGGGCTTTGGTGGTTTGAAGAGAATCTGAAGCAGAACCATAGCGATGAACTATGATCCTGCATAGAAATTTCTACATCTCTCCTTCATCTGCCATCGAGTAGTACGACTCGGATGTTAGTATGATATGGTCCGGCACATCCATGTCCAACAGCTTAGCTCCGTCTTTCAGCTTGGTGGTGATCCGCCGATCGGCATCACTGGTGCGCAGCTCCCCGGAAGGATGATTGTGGAGCAGAATTATCGAGGAAGCGTTGGCTTTTAATGCAACCTGAAATATCAATTTAGCGTCCACAACGGTTCCGGAAACTCCACCGGTCGAGATCCACGAAAGCCCCAGAATCTTCAACCCACGAGAAAGCAGGAGAACAGCAAATCTCTCCCGATACTCCACATCCGGCCATAGTGGATAAACGTATTCATAAACGGACTTCGAACCAGTAACACGTAGCTGATTAGAAGGCTTAACGGAATGACTATAGGTAACAGATACCTCCGCAATGTTTTGTTGAAATAGTGTTGTCATTGATTTTGTTTTAATTGAGGACTGATTATAGCATGGGAATACTGCTAAATTGTAGGCACCGCCCAATTGACTCATCTGACTAAATGCAAGGCCGTAACCACCTTAGGAAACAACTAAGGAGCTTGTTATAGCCTTGCATGTGTCAGGTGAGTCAATACTTTTGCCGAGAATTAAGCAGTGTGTGTACCCAGATTATCTACTTCTTTGTAGATCTCTTAGTGGTCTTCTTGGGAGTGACCTCAGGGACTTCTTCCATGGGAGTACAATAAACAGTGTAGTCCCTTCCGAACTTATCGGGTTCCTGCAACTTAGCTACTTCAAAGCTGCAATACTGTGTCCCTTCAAATTCATGTACCTGAGATAGTAGTTCTTTTACCTTCACGGTAACTTTGATGATAGAGAGGTTAGGAACCTGGGTGCCCTTACCCAAATAAACTTTTCCAAATGTCTTCATAATAAAAAATTTAATGTTAGAATGTTTGATGGTTTATGACAGACAACATGTCACAACAGAGGCAGCAGACATCTGATCCAGATGATAATCGAAGTTGCATTACATGGACTGAGTAACATAACGGACAGAGCCAATCAAGCCCGACAAGTGCCTTTATGAAGCCCCGAGAAAAGGTGTGTCAGAAATAGCTAATCCGACCATAAAAACACCCAAAATCGGGGTAAAGTGTGTTGAAATTGCGACTTTTTGATGGTCCTGACACCTGTATTTACAACAAAGAAATCGCAGTTGCATTTATACCAGATACGCAAACACCCGGGGGTACTTACCAATTGAGAGCCTGTATACAATACGTAGGGGGCGCCTACGCTCGCGCAAAACACAAAAATTTTTGCAAAACTCAGTCGCTGGAAACATTGCCCAAGGAACAGGATAAGATTTAAAACGGATTGTTATCTTTGGTTTGCTATTACAAAATAGCCACATCAATGAAAAAACGATTCAGATAAGAACCAAACATGTTCGAACAAACATTTAGGAATATAGACGACGTACTATACAAGGACGCAGGAGCAGATAGTGAACTCGATTACATAGGACAAACCTCATGGATAATGTTTTTACGTTACCTCGAAGACCTTGAACAGGATAAAGCGGACGAAGCAGAGCTTCGAGGTCAAACCTACGAGTACATCATAGACGAAGAGTATCGCTGGAAAAACTGGGCGATGCCCAAAGGACCAGATGGAAAACTCGATCATCACAAAGCAATGACCGGACCCGACCTGGTACAGTTTGTAGACCTTAAACTCTTCCCATATCTCGCAGGCTTTAAGCAGAAAGCAGACAGTCCGCAGACCATAGAATACAAGATCGGTGAAATATTCAGCGAGTTGAAGAACAAGATCCAGAGTGGGTACAACCTACGCGATATCATTGGGTACGCTGATGAGTTACCCTTCCGTTCCACCAAAGATAAGCACGAACTGAGTCACCTGTACGAGACTAAGATCAAAAACATGGGTAACGCCGGACGTAACGGAGGACAATACTACACTCCCCGTCCGTTGATTAGAGCCATGATACAGGTTACCGATCCGCAGATTGGAGAAAAGGTGTACGATGGAGCCGTGGGGTCAGCAGGTTTCCTCTGTGAGGCGTACGAGTACATGTACAAACGCATGGACAAAACCACGGACAACCTGACCACGATACAAAAGGAAACCTTCTATGGTAAGGAGAAGAAAAACCTTGCCTACGTGATCGGTATCATGAATATGATCCTGCACGGTATAGAGGCACCCAACATTATCCATACGAATACACTGGGCGAAAGTATCCGTGACATACAGGAGAAAGACCGTTACCACGTAATACTTGCAAACCCACCGTTTGGAGGAAAGGAGCGTAAGGAGGTACAACAGAACTTCGACATCAAGACCGGAGAGACGGCCTTCCTATTCCTACAGCACTTTATCAAGTCGCTGAAGACCGGAGGACGTGCGGCCATCGTCATCAAAAACACTTTTCTTAGTAATACAGACAACGCGAGTATTAGCTTGCGCAAACACTTACTCGAAAGCTGTAACCTGCATACGATACTCGATATGCCCCAAGGAACGTTTCTGGGTGCTGGTGTTAAAACCGTGGTGCTGTTCTTTCAGAAGGGAGAACCAACAAAAACCACATGGTACTATCAGCTTAATCCGGGGCGTACATTGGGTAAAACCAATCCATTGAATGATGTGGACATGGAAGCCTTTGTAAAAGCACAGGTAGCCAAACCCGAAACAGAACAAAGCTGGAACCTCACATTCGTAGATGTTGATGAAAACACCTATGATCTGAGTGTAAAGAATCCAAACACACCCGAGGAAGATCCGCTTCGCAGCCCACAGGAGATATTAGCAGAGATGGAAAGCCTTGATGCCGAAACCAGTTCCATTCTTCAAACGATAAAAGATTTGTTATGAAGAAAGGATGGGAGATTAAAACACTAAATAGCGTCTGTGATAAGACTTCTAATATAAAGTGGCAGAAGTCAGATGATGCATCGTATAAATATATTGACCTCAGTTCTGTTTCCAGAGAGAGCTTGAAGATCACAGAAACGACACAAATAAACTCATTAAATGCCCCCAGTAGAGCAAAGAAGATTGTGAATGAAGGAGATGTAATCTTTGCAACAACAAGACCAACGCTTAAAAGAGTAACGCTTATCCCAAAAGAGTATGATGGACAGATATGCAGTACTGGGTATACTGTCTTACGGGCAAAGAGCAACAAGATACTACCTGAACTAATATATTACTGTCTACAGACAGAATCTTTTATGGAACGGATGGAAACGTTGCAAAGAGGAGCAAGTTATCCCGCTGTAACGGACATGGATGTAAAAAAGACACAGATCTTACTACCACCACTCCCCGAGCAGCAACAAATAGTAAACATCCTAGACCAGGCCTTCGCTGCCATCGACAAAGCCAAAGCCAATATCGAGCGCAACCTTCAAAACGCAAAGGAGTTGTTCCAGAGTGAGCTTAACCGGGTGTTCTCCCAGCGGGGAGAGGGATGGAAGGAGAAGACATTGATGGATGTAGCACTTGAATTTGGAAGAGGAAAGTCCAAACATAGACCACGAAATGATGCCAAGTTGTACGGAGGTAAATATCCGTTCGTACAAACAGGAGATGTTAGAAACGCGAACAAACATATAAGGAGTTATACCCAAACTTATAACGAAGTTGGCCTGGCGCAAAGTAAGCTATGGTCTAAAGGCACAATTTGTATAACTATCGCAGCTAACATTGCAGAAACAGCAATTTTAGATTTCGATGGTTGTTTCCCTGACAGTATAATTGGATTACAGGTTAATCCAGATAAAGCAATCACTGAATTCGCCTACTACGCTTTACAATTTCTGAAGGCAAAACTACAAGCATTAGGCAAAGGCAGCGCACAAGACAATATAAATCTGGGAACGTTCCAAAGCCAGTACTTCCCATTTCCAAACATCGAAACGCAGCAGGATGTCGTTAAAAAGTTAGATGGACTACTGAATCTATCGATAACCTTGGAAGAGAAGTATTGCAATAAAATAGAGCAGTTGGACGAACTCAAAAAGTCCATCCTACAAAAAGCCTTTACAGGAGAGATAACAGCAAGCGAATATAAACTAACAGACACAGAGGAGTTGGATATGGTGGCGGAGGAGAAAGACAACTAAATCAACCGCATATGATACTCAAGCACAGAGAACTGGATATACCCCCTGAAAATCCCTTTGCAAACTGCAAATTGAAACGTTACAGATATGCACAAGCATTGACTGATATAGTAACGAATTATTCCGATGGATTTGTCTTGGCGATTAACAACGAATGGGGAACCGGGAAAACCACTTTTGTAAAGATGTGGAAACAGTATCTTCACAACCAAGGCTTTGAAACGCTTTATTTTAACGCATGGGAGAACGATTTTGAGAATGGTGCCCTTGCAGCTCTGATGGCAGAACTATCAACACTCCAGGATGAATCGACGAAAGAAATCTTTAAAAAAGTACTAAAAACCGGAGCGAAACTCGCAAAAAGCGCAATACCAATCCTACTAAAAGCTGCGGCCGCGAAGTATCTTGACAAGGACGAGTTAAAAGATCTACTTGCAGAAGTCACTGACAGTGCAAACGAGCTCTTACATATACAAATAGAAGAGTATACAACGAAGAAGAAAGGATTGGTCGAATTCAAGGAATCGCTTAGTACATACATTCGTGAAACATCAGGAGAAAAACCTATTGTATTCATCATAGATGAGCTTGACCGATGTCGTCCAGATTATGCTGTAGAGGTATTAGAAAAAGTAAAACACTTCTTCGATGTTCCAGGTATAGTTTTCGTACTCTCAATAGACAAGACACAGCTTGGACATGCTGTTCGAGGACACTATGGAAGTGAAAAAATTGCAGCCGAAGAGTATTTGCGAAGGTTCATTGATATCGAATATTCAATCCCTGAACCAGAAATCACGGAATGGGTAGAGTACTTGTTTGAATACTTTGGCTTTTTAGAATTTTATGAAAATATCCCAAAAAGAAATAGTCAAGAGGAATATGATGCCTTTAGAAAGATACTTAAATATCTGTTTATCAAGCAAAGGCTAAGTCTCAGGATGCACGAAAAAATATTTGCCCAAGCCAGTATCGCCTTTAAAACTTTTGGTCGATCACAGGTAATACCAGCAGTATTCATATTCCTTATTTATATAAAAACTTATCATGAGGAATTATACAAATCAATTCGCAATGTCGAGTTAACACCACAACAGCTACTGGACAGTATCGAGGAGTTATTAAAGAACTTCATCTCAGATGATGTAAGGCATCATTTTCTAAATATGGAAGCCCAACTGATAACACTATACGATAACACTTTTATCCGGAAAACTCAGAAATCAGGCATATATAAAAGTGAAGGTGGGGAAATAAAATACATAGTAAAAACGAGATTCGAAGGGCCAGTAAATTACAAACTACATGATTTACTAAAGCACATAAACGAAAGATCTGAATACTTTTCCACACCTATTGAGTATTTGATTGGGAAGATAGATCTAACAGAACGAATTAAACTATAAGTATGAACGAATCGCAAACGCAATACGAACTTATAGAACCATCCCTACGTAAAGCCGGATGGGGCGAAGTGGAAGGTAGTAAAGTACGAAAAGAACACCCGATCTCACAAGGTAGGCTTATCGGCAACAGGAGGCGAAGTCAACCGATCCGGGCAGACTATGTACTGGAATACAAAAACCGTTATCTCGCGGTAGTTGAAGCCAAATCAAACGAAAAACATTACACCACCGGCGTAGCGCAGGCAAAGGATTATGCTGAGCGTTTACACATACGATTCACCTACGCAACCAACGGCGACAAGATATACGGTATCGACATGCACGAAGGTACCGAGGGCGATGTAAGCAAGTACCCCAGTCCGGAGGAACTCTGGAACATGACCTTTGTTCAACCCACCACCACAGAAGAGGAGGAGAAAGAACAATGGCGCGAACGCTTGTTTGCGATTCCGTTCGAAGACCGCAGTGGTACCTGGCAACCCCGCTACTATCAACACAATGCCATTAACAAGGTCCTTGAAGCCGTAGCCGACGGGAAAGACAAAATACTCTTAACGCTTGCAACTGGTACAGGGAAAACAGCGATAGCTTTTCAGATAGCATGGAAATTGTTTCACGCAAAGTGGAACATCCGACGAGACGGAGAACGGAGTCCACGAGTACTGTTTCTTGCTGATCGGAATATATTAGCAGATCAGGCTTTTAACGCTTTCAATGCGTTTGAGGAGGAAGCCCTGATACGCATACGACCATCAGAGATCAAGAAAAAGGGACATGTACCCAAGAATGGTAGTGTCTTTTTTACCATCTTTCAAACTTTCATGAGTGGTGGGAACGGAGAGGCCATGGATGTGAAACAAGTACGGGAACCGTACTTTGGAGAATATCCACAAGATTACTTTGACTTTATCATCATAGACGAGTGCCACCGTGGAGGAGCCAACGACGAAAGCTCGTGGCGCGAGATCATGGAGTATTTCAGCCCGGCAGTACAGCTCGGTTTAACTGCAACTCCAAAACGCGATGTAAACGCCGATACGTACCGTTATTTCGGTGATCCGGTGTATGAGTACTCCTTGAAGGATGGTATCAATGACGGCTTCCTAACGCCCTTTAAAGTGCAGGAGATTAAAACTACCATCGATGAGTATGAGTACTCACCTGACGACATTGTTGATAGTGGAGAAATAGATTCGGAACGTAAGTACACAGAGGAAGATTTCAACCGTATTATACAGATCATAGATCGAGAGCAGTTCAGGGTGAAGAAACTCATGGAACTGATGAACCAAAACCAGAAAACACTTGTATTCTGCGCAACTCAGATCCACGCAGCAGCTATCCGGGATGCAATCAACCAGCAAAAGACAAGTACTAATCCAAACTACTGTCATCGGGTAACAGCCGATGATGGAGCGAGAGGCGAACAACACTTGCGCGACTTCCAGGACAATGAAAAAATCATACCAACCGTGCTAACAACTTCACAGAAGTTGAGCACCGGCGTAGATGCACCAGAGATCAGAAACATAGCTCTCCTAAGACCTGTCAACTCCATGGTGGAGTTCAAGCAGATCATAGGACGTGGCACACGTTTGTTTGATGGGAAAGATTACTTCACGATATACGATTTTGTAGGTGCACACAAGCACTTTAAAGATCCGGAATGGGATGGTCCACCGTTACCACCACCAGAACCGGGTCCATATCGTACACCAAAGCCTTGTCCGGTTTGTGGTGAGCGTCCATGTATATGTGGAGTGGAAGACCCTCCACCATGTCCCGAGTGCGGAAACTCTCCCTGCGTATGCGAGAAACCACCTCGGCAGATCATCGAAGTCAAGTTGTCGCAACACAATGTACTACAACTTGACTCAATGGTTAGAACATCATTCTACAGTCCTGACGGTAAATTGATGTCTGCAGAACAGTTCATCAAGAACCTGTTTGGAGAGCTGCCGGTGCTATTTAAAAACGAAGATGAGCTGCGTAAGATTTGGAGCTTACCCGATACACGGAGGAAGCTTCTGGAGGAGCTTAGTGAGAAGGGATATACTCAGGCACAGTTGGAGGATCTGCAGAAACTTGTAAAGGGAGAAGACAGCGATCTGTACGATGTACTATCATATATTGCCTGGCACCGAAACATGATTCCTCGTCAGGAGCGAGCGGAAAAAGCGAAAATCCACTTCGACAGTTACAGCCCATCACAGCAGGAGTTTCTGAACTATGTACTTGACCAATACGTTCAGTCCGGTGTGCAAGAGCTTGACGGAGATAAACTGTCTCAACTACTCATCCTGAAGTACCATGCCTTGACTGACGCAAAAGCAGCCTTAGGAGACATCCCAACGATCAGGGAGACGTTCATCGGATTTCAGGAGTATCTGTATGAGAAGGGGGCAGTTTAGTTAAGAAGGAAAATAATCCGAGATGCAAGGAAAAATAACCCGAGACATAAGGGAAAATAATCCGAGACCTATAGATACAACATAGATATAGAGTAAATAAAATCTTCAATAGCATCTGTCCACCCCCTTTTTCATGGTGCAGACACTCGTAAGACGCAATAAAAAGAATACAAGATCTTGTGGCCTTAACTCTCTATTTTGCAACTTTATGGTAAAGCCGGAGGTTTTATTCTATAATGCTTAGCTTTTCTAATGGAGCGTTTGTAGGATGAGACTTGGTGGATAGGTTTTAACTGTGGTGGAGCCACATTAACATTTAATCCGAGTAAAGCATAAACATCTACCCGGTACCCTCCTGCAGGATTTGAATCCGTTTTAGGTAACTTCGCAATAATACCATGATGCAACAGGGCGTCACGATGCAAACGGAAAGTTGGCATTGTAATTCCCATCACGGAAGCAATTTTTTTATCTGTAAAGTGGATCTCATTTACATCGTCAAGAATGAGATGATAGAGTTTAACATTTAACAACCGGTCTCTCCAGTCTATATAGGGATCCCTGATAAAGGACTTTGGAATTCCACTCCAATCCAGCCGTGGCTCTTTCAGTTGTTCATACCAGACACTTCGACCATCATTCTTTGTATGCAACTTCACGTAACCTTTATTCTGCAGGACATTAGCGTATTCAGAGAATGTGGATGACGCAACACCCATCATATCTCCACAAGCCCCCTGAGACTCACTGAAGTGTTTAAAGAATAAACGTGTAATGTACAAGGTAAACTCTTCGCCTGGCGTAAGAGGAACATCATGCTTCCGTTCAACCTTGACGAATTCAGTAAGCTGTGTATTTAGAATTTTCTTCGGGGAGTTTTTACCAGAAAGCCGAGTTATCATGTTTGCATCGATTTTTGAGGAGTCAAAAATAGTAAAAGCAACCAAAATTACTCATTGAATCCACTGCTGCCCTTACGGGTTTATTACGGCACCTGGCACGCCATTAAATTTTAGCTTATACCCTGTAGCCAGAAGGATTCAAGTCAAGGGGCAATATCTGTTTTACGAAGTGCACGCAGTAAAAACTGAATCGCTCCGAAGGACGGCTAACAGAAGAAATAAGCGATCTCAGCCGCCCTTTACTTTTCCCTATGGCAAAGTACCTTTGACACGATTTAAGGGTATAAGGATTCTCTCTCTGTGAATTGTACTAGGATATTGAAGTTTCTAATGAGTAGTTGTAACCTATAACAAAATAATATGTATACTTAAATAGTCGTGCGTTCAGCACGATGTGTGTTTGGGGGTTAACATTAGTAAAAGGGCGGTTGTTGAACTGCCCTTTCTTCATTATATATAGTTTGGACACTCCCTGAGAATCCAATTTCTTCTCATCTAATACGACTCTTAGCTATGTACGTCCAGTTCCGATTCTTAACGGTGATCACCAAGGGAAATGAACGCAAGTGGGTTTCGGTTGGTGTTCAAGCATAGCGAACCGAAGCGAATGTTATGAAGGTCTCGCAAAAGATAGGTTGAAGAATGAAACCGGTTTGCGGGATATGTACGGAGAGAGGAAGGAACGACGTACACGAGAACACCGATCCGCCGGAGGCAATTTAATAATCCGTTCGATGCCTGAAATAACCAGCAGGTGAGCCTAACACGGGCTGCGGTTGGGTCGTGAGATCTTGTACAAACGAAGGACTACAAGTACTTACGGCACAGAGAAAGCAGCCATGAGGAAGATTGAGGAGCAGCAAAATACATGACAAGCTGCTGCAAGCACCCGAAGGGCTTTGTGTGAGTTTTATTCCCTTAAAGCAAGCATGATATAAAACTCGTACAAAGGCTTGGCGGGTAGTTTGCCGACGATTGATGACGAATACCATATTTCCTAAAAAATATAATTTATATTATGAATATATTTAGAAAATTTTAAATGTATTATTATGGACGCGTTTAGTAAGTTACTTACGAACAATGGCGCTTTAGCCATTATGGACAATAAAGGGAATAAGTATACCTTTGAAATGACACACATGGGAATTGGTGATGATCTAAGAGAAATAGCCGGAGAGCTACGAATTTGTTATGGGCAGTTTCAAGTGTATACTAAAGCGAGAGGACTATTCTTAGACCTCAATGTTCAACCTGACACTTATAGGGTCAGCAGAATAGATGGTTTAATGGTACATACCTGGAAGACTAACTACATGGTTGATGATGAGTATCGTTCATACGCCGTAGGAGGAGACTTAATTTTAAATGTTCGTGATAAAGGATACATATGGTCCTGTCTACAAGATGGACAAGATATACCAACCTATTTTGTTACTAAGAAGCAAAGAGATCGAGTTTGATCAAGGAGTACTAATCAGCACAAACTCATAGTCAGGGAGAATAAAAATACCAGAATTTTATACTGGTATTTTGTAATCTTTACGTAGTCTAATTAAAAGGCAAATCAGCTTCAAACATAATATCCATCATTATAGCAGACTCTCTACCATCTACATGACCATCAGAGTGTACCATCTGGGTCATAATATGGACAAAAGCCATTTTATTGATATGGGACATATCTCTGATGATAGATATCGCCTCCTTGTGTGAAAGCAAGGAAGAATCCGATACTTCACTATCAGTGATATAAAGAACTTTTTGCAAATGAAACAAGTAACCAGTCTCATTCGGATCAATGTTGTCATCGGCTTTCAAGATTTCAATTAGAAATTTGGCCATCGCCATTTTTTCAAAGGTTGTATACAACAGCTCCATACAGGTTATTTAAAGATTAATAAATTATTGAATTCTACGTGCAAGCCATTCAACTTATGAGGGCTCAGTATCTTTGTATATTAAATATTTATTATGATACATAACAAGGTAACAATTCCTCAGAAAACAGGAAATCCTATATATGCAAAATAATGAAATGTTGAAAACTTATTGTTTATCAACAGCACATACTACCAGAAACTTCTGAGCGCCTCCTCTCCTGCTTGCTCATATTTTTGCAGAGTAGCTATTGTCTGTGCCGTGATCCTGGCGATCAAGTGCAGCGGTTTACCAGCATTTAGACTATGAGTAATAAATATGCGTCTGGCCATGTGGGAAGAAATAAACTCATGCATAGGCTTCTCTATTTCAATATCTTTCGTTCCTGACTTTCTTTGTAGAAGAGCGACACGATTGAGCTTTGCAAACTTAGCAAGTTCTTTTAATCTTCTGTTATGATACTGACTACTAACCGTTGGTAATTTATATTCATATTTAGAAAGTATTGATAAAGCATCATCGTTCAATGGAATCTTAGTCAACTTATATCCCTTCTTCTGCCTTATGGTCCAGAAACCATCAGATACACTACTTAAACTTAATTTATTTATATCTGAGATGCGCTGGCCAGTCACACATTGAAACAAGAATATGTCACGAGTACCTTCAAGATCTGCAGGAATCTTAGCCTCACGGAGCAGAGCCAGTTCCTTCTCCGTTAAAATTGGTTGATCATGTTTCGGAGCTGTTGTAAATTTAAATGCAAGAGCAGGATGGGATGGATCAAGATCGCGAAGAACAGCCTTCACCATCTTCACTTTTATGAGTATAGTATCATTTCTTCTACCTTTACTGATCATACCGTCACGAAGTCTTTCAAAAGTGGAAACATCCCACTGGTCTATACGGAGATGGCCCAGATGGTAATCATTGAGGATATTTTTACAGCTTGTGTAGTGCCTAATCCGTCCGTCACTAAAAACAGATTTTTTCTTATCAATGTATGCCTGTATTGCTTCGTTGATGGTAGGAGGTAACTTCTGAGGACTGATCTGTCTCATTAATTCTTCTGCACTGAGTGATTTCCCAAGATAAAAACCTCCCTTCGCTTGGCTAATTATATTCTGCACCCTCAGCCTGATATCTTCTTCTGGAACTATATTCGAACCAAATAATTGTCTTAAATATCCAGTCACACGCTCATCAATAAGCCGAAGCTGATCGTTTAAGTCCCTGGCCTCTTCTCCTCTTCCCCGAACTCGCTGTATTTCCTTATTCCATGCTTCCGTATGCACTTTCAAACCAGTTGAGAGTCTTATCTGCTGCTTTTCATACGTAAATTTTATATATATCACACTTTCCTTTAGCCCAGGGCTCTTCAAATTAAAGTTAACTTTCATTATATCTGATGTTTACAATTTAGCACCTATGGTGCTTTACGGTGCTAAATATACAAACAAACTATGACCCCATACATTTATGAATATACAAATTACTAACATTCAATCAACAACATTAGCACCTTTGGATAGATTAGCATATTCGAATCCCGGTGGGATCACCAAAAGCCGCATAAACAGCGGCTTTTTTCATTATTGGGGAATGAATGAGGGAACAGAAATCATAATATAAGCTTGTTTTCTATCATCTCTTCTCTCTGTATGGATAGCTACAAAAACGTTGAACCTTCAAAATACAGCATCAATCATCGGATATGATCAAAAAAATAAAAAGCGCTTAAAGTCAATTACCTTAAGCGCTTTTTGAGTGAAAATCCGGGACCGTTCTTATGGTTACGATCAACTGAATGTTCCGGTTTATGTTATTGCTTTTTGATAATCCGCTTTTGACCCGCGGTCAACCTCTTTCAGCTTAATTTTAATAACAAACGGCTCTTTTTTGTTTGATACTTTTCGCGGAATTACAATGTCGTAATAATAACTTCCGTATTTATCCCGGCCACCGTCGGCTACAATGGCTTCTTGTTTTCCGGAAATAAATTCGGCATGTTCAATTACAAAAATCATGTCCTTTGTTTTGCTTCTCGGAACCTTCACCCGAACTCTGTCGTTCATCGGTTTGTTAAATACAGTAAGGTAAATAGATTCACCTTTTTGTGTTGAATATCCCCAATCTTGTTTTTCCAGAACCGAATTGTGAACGCCGTAAACAGCTTCGCGGTTAACATCCATCCACTCTCCTACTCCCTTGGCAATTTTTGTTTCTTCTGTGCGAATATTTCCTTCGCCATCGGGGCCAAAGTTTATAACAAAGTTCCCATTCAGTGAATTGGCTTTCACAGTCATTTCAATCAAATCGTACGGAGTTTTTACATACGACAGCGACCAATCGCGGTGATAGCCCCACTGGTTTTCCGGAATGGTCATTACGCAATCCCAGTCAAATCCTTTTGTATCTTCCAAGGTTGAAGGCAGACTTCGTTCGTAGCGCTGGTCGTAATCGTCGATCAGGTCGCCATTGGCATCCACATGTCTGTTTCCCAATTCATCCGACCGAAAGCGGCTTCCGATTATCAGCCCCGGATGTTTGGCTCTGAGCTCCATTCCCAGGGTATCAACCCAGGCCGCATTTTTTACCCAGGCAACATCCCACGATCCATCGAACCAAAGACCTTTCATGGCCGGATAATTATCCACCAGTTCCAAAAGCTGGTTACGGGTAAACGATTTAAAATCTTCGTAGCGTTCTTCCTGTTCTTCTGTTTCAAACGGGTTGTAATCGCCACCCGACTGGAATGTTTCCTTTATTTTAGGCGAGTTAATATTTCCTCCCGAATAATATCCCGGATGGCTCCAGTCGATAATCGAGAAATACAGGTAAACATCAATTCCTTCAGCCGTGTAGGCATCAACCAGTTC
This sequence comes from Maribellus luteus, assembly GCF_003576475.1. GTDB lineage: Bacteria > Bacteroidota > Bacteroidia > Bacteroidales > Prolixibacteraceae > Draconibacterium > Draconibacterium luteum. The sequence continues at coordinate 20,479 of NZ_QWGR01000015.1, forward strand.
TTTTACAATGTCTTTTTTATATGGAGTATTGGCGATGGTATAATCGGTATATTTACTGGGCCACATGCAAAAGCCATCGTGGTGCTTGGTCGTAAAAATCATGTACCTCGCTCCCATTTCTTTGGCTTGTTTTGCCCACTCTTTAGCATCGAAATTTACCGGATTAAACTGTTTGTACAGGTTATCGTACTCTTCGTGTGTAATTAATCCCGAGGTTCTGAACCATTCGGCCGCATAGGTAGTCGTTTTCCCGTTCCACTGACCGCCCGGGATCGCATAAACACCCCAGTGAATAAATTGTCCGAGACCATATTCGCGCCATTTTTGCATGGCCGCATCATTGCGCTTCCCTTCCCTATGGGCGCCATGTTTCAAAGCAATTCGCTCTTTGTTTCTTTCCTGGGCAAATCCTGAAAACATAAAAAAGCAGAGCAGCGTCGTAATTAATAAGTTCTTCTTCATTATGATAATTTTTATTGTTTATAGTCCGATATGTTCTTCTGTTTTTTTCTTGGGCGGCGAATAGTTGTTCAGCAGTTTATTGTCTTCCGAATAATCCCAAACAATCTTATCGTCGTACGAAATACCCTTAGTTCCCGCTTTTGCTTCGATAATATTTTCACCTTCTTTTAATTCAACTCCCTCAAAAATATAATGTACGGGGGTAGTCCCCTGCCGGTAATGAGTTATTTCTACACCATTTACAAAAAGCCGGGGAACACCAATGTTGGAATAAACCGTTACCGGGGTGGTTTTATTGACGCGTTTAACAGCTCTTCGTTGTGTTAAATAAAGTACCGGTTCTTTGCTCCAGTTGGCTTTGTACCAGTAAAACGGATCTTTTTTGACTTCCCTGTCGAAGGTTACCAGACCTTTCATATTGCGGGCTTCCACACCGCCCTGCGTATTTACCGGAGTGGCAAAGTCGAACATATTCCACACATAAGAAGCGAGTAAATACGGATGTTGGGCAATAACCCCCCACTGAATTTCGTGAAATTTGGTGGCAAAGGTTTCCGGGTAAAACTGGGAGAAATAACGCCCAAACTCGCCCACCATTTCTTCTTGCTGGTAAATATTGGCTTCAGCTCCGTATTCTGAAAATATAATTTTATGATCCGGGAATTCCTGTTCCATTCCTTTAACCCAATTTTCGATGTCACCTATCTCTCCGCCGTACCAGCCAAAATAATGGTTAATCCCCTGAATGTCGGCATTCAGGTTCGATGCCTGATCCACGGCCTGATGGCCATTTACCGAAACCGTATAACGCGATGGATCTTCTGATTTTGCCAGATCGTTAAGCTCTGTTGTTAAAGCCACCGTGTAATTGTAGGGCGTATAAACTTCGTTGTGCAGGCCCCACACATAAATAGACGGATGGTTGTAATTCTGACGTATCAATTCGGTTAATTGTTGTTTTGCATTATCAGCTTCTTCGGTACTTACCCTGTTTACAAAAGGTATTTCGGCCCATACAATAAACCCCATGCTGTCGCATTTCGAATAAATATATTCTGCCTGCTGATAGTGCGCAAAACGGATGGTGGTGGCCCCTATTTCCCTGATCATTTGCAAATCGGTTTCGTGCTCCAGATTGCTTAGTGCACTTCCTTTTTGCCACCAGTCCTGGTGACGGCAAACACCGTACATCGGCACTTTTTTGCCGTTCAGGTACATCCCGTCGTTGTTTTTCAGTTCAAAATGCCTCAAGCCCAAGGGCTGTACAATTTCATCAATAACTTCGCCTTCCGAAAGAATTTGAACGACTGTTTTATACAGATGCGGATCTTCGAGCCCCTGCCACAAGTGCGGCTTTTTTATGCTAAAATGCTGTTCGAAAACCTGGCGTCCTTGCGGCAAAACACGAACCGGCAAGCTGTATTCAGCCTTTTTATCCCCGTTCTGTTCATACAAAGTAGTAAGGATTGTTACCTCTTTCGTCTCTTTGTTTTTGTTTTCGAGCTTTGTTTTGATTGTTACATCGGCCGATTTTGACGTTACATTTTTTTGAGAAATATACACCCCCGGCGAAGCGTAATCTGTTACGGCAATGTTTACCTTGTCGGTAATTATCAGTTCTACAGGACGGTAAATTCCGCCATAAACTCCAAAAAGTGTGTGGTTTATTGGAATCACATCGGGACGCGATGCGTTATCCACCTTTACGATTATCTCGTTGGGTTCGCCCGGTTTTAGTAAAGTCGATATTTCGATCGCAAAAGCGCCGTAGCCGCCTTTGTGTTTTCCGGCAATTGAATTGTTTACATACACTTCGGCAACTGCCGCCACGCCCTGAAACCTTAAAAAGAAACGTTTTTCACGGAAGTTGGCATCGGGAGTATATTGCTTTTTATAGTAGGCCGCGCCTGCGTAAAAAATATTCTTTTTTACCTGCATGTCTTCTGCATTCCAGGTATGAGGGACGCTCACCTGCTGCCATTCCTCGTCAAAAGTTTTCGGAAAGTTTTCGGCTTTCTTAAACAACCAGTTATCGTTAAATGAAATTACCTCGCGCGCACCAAGCGGAGATGCAAAAAACATCCCGGCAAAAGCGAGGCTCATTACCATTCTTTTTATGAAAGATGAACTTAGCATAGCTATTGAATTTTTCTGAATTAATCAACCAATTTGTAGACTTCTGACCCTGCCAGCAAAAATGCACCGGCGCCATAAACCGCTGTCATATCCTTTGTTACCGATTTCGGATCGGCGCCAATAGGCTGCACCCAGCCCAGTTTCCCTTCGTCGTCGACCATTGCCGTTAGTGCGCTCCACGATTTCATTAAGCCGGGGAGGTAAATGTCTTTGTCGAAATAGCCCTCATTAATTCCATAGGCAAGTGCATAGGTAATCAAGGCTGTGGCACTTGCTTCGGGTGCCGGGTAGCTTTCGGGATCAAGCAAACTGGCATGCCAAGCACCACTTGTGTCAGCCAGTTCAACCAGGCGCGAAACATGTTCGTGCAGTAAATCCTCGTAAAAGCTGCGATAGGGCGAATCAGCCGGCAAGGTTTTCAGAATCTTCACCGTACCTGCGGCTACCCATCCGTTTCCCCGGCCCCAAAATATTTTTTCTCCGTTTTGCTCGCGCTTTTCAAAGTAGCTTTTATCCCTGAAAAACAAGCTTTCCTCTTTATCATACAGGGCGTCATAGGTTCGCTTGAATTCGGTGTCCATAAACGCCAGGTATTTTTCATCTCCTGTTATCGAAGCCATGCGGGCATAAACGGGCGGTGCCATAAACAAGGCGTCACACCACGACCACCACTTTTTTCCTTGCAGTTCTTCGTGAAAGTTTGACATGACCCAGTCCAGCCTTTGCTGCGTAGGGATTCTCATGCTTTCGTCGTTATGTTTTTGGGACATTTCCAGAAACATTTGTCCGATGCAAAACTCATCGGCATGATACAAACTGTAAACCGGCATGTCAACAAAGTTTTCGGGGAGTTTCCACTGGCACTCTGAACCAATCTTGTTCAGCCAGCTGTAATATACCGAACTACTATCGGACATTTTGGCCCACTCTTCCACCCCGGTTAAAAAAACGGCATTGGTCCAGGCATCAATCCCGTAATCGTGCAAATATCCGGGGCTACCTTCAGTTGCATAATCAAAATGACTTATTTGCCAGTCTGCTACTTTTTTCATCACGTCTTTAACCAACGCTTTCTGCGGATGGCTTGACTTGGAAGAAGTACAGGCAGTTATCGAAAAAATGATAACCAGAAAAAACAGCGAAATATTAAAATGTTTCATTGTCAATAAATTAATATCGGCACGATGAAGCAACGGTTAAACGGCTTGTGCAGTATAACAAGGGTTGATCAGCGCCTTTCTCAAAAAAGTTGTCCGGCACAAAAATATTTTTGGCCCCCATGTGGCTATTACTCTTTTGACTCTTTCTTTTATCATTTTGATGCACATTCCTGTCTACGAGCTCTTTTCCGGCATAAACAACCGAAAAGGGAAACCGATTATCCGGATGTATGAGGTTTGTGTTTTTGTGCAAAAGCAGTGGGTGTTTGTCCAAATTCCTTTTTAAACGCATTGGTAAAATAAGGCTGACTCTCGATTCCTACTTTTTCCATAACCTGCCGCATGCTTAAATCTTCTTCAATTATGATTCGGGCGGCTTTGCGCAACCTGTAATTCAGAATAAACTCCACGATCGATTTGTCGGTCATTGTTTTAATTTTCCGGTAGAGTTTACTTCTGCTCATCGATAATTCTGAGGCAATAAAGTTAACATCAAGACCAGACTGGTCGATGTGGTCGTCAATAATACTCACAAAGTCACTGAGAAACTTGTTATCCCGTTCGTTGGATGATAATTCGGCACTGTCGGCAAAAAAGTTGCGCGCATAAAACTCTTTTAGGTGCTGACGTTGTTTAAATATGTTTTGAATACTGATCTTCAACAGTTCAAAATCCACCGGTTTTTCAAAGTACAAATCGGCTCCCGAATCTACGCCTTCAATTTTGCTTTCGAGCCCTGTTTTGGCGGTAAGCAACACCACGGGGATATGCGAAGTCTCCACATTTTCCTTTATTTCGCGGCTTAGTGTTACTCCGTCTTTCCGGGGCATCATAATATCGCTGATCACCAGGTCGATCATTTTCGAAGCCAGTATTCCGGAGGCTTCTACCCCATCCCCGGCTTCCAACACTTCAAAATCACTTGCCAGGTAGTCGGCAATCATATTTCGCAGGTCCTCGTTGTCTTCCACCAGAAGAATACGCCTTCGGTCTTCCTGCATTCCCTGCATTATGTCCTCTTCCAGCAAATCATTTACAGAAGCGCTGTCGTCTTCTTCCGAATCCTCTTCGGCGGGTATTTCGCTGGTGGGTAAAAAACAATCATTCGGATATATTGATTGATCTACCGGAAGCGAAATAACAATGTCGGTTCCCTTATCCGGTTCACTGTAAATCGTAATTTCTCCCCGGTGCAATGCAACCAGGCTTTTTACAAGAGCCAGGCCAATTCCTGTTCCCAGCTGTGAGTCGAAGTGTTGGGCATTTATTTTATAAAACCTCTCGAATACCTTGGGCAGCATTTCTTTGGAAATACCAATTCCGGTGTCACGGAAAACCAGCTGGATTACACTGATGGGCAACTCCCTGTTATTTACCTTGTAACTGCTTGGATACGGCGAAATAAAAGGCTTGTCACCGCTGTGTATTTCTACTGAAATCTGCCCGTTATCGCGGGTCGATTTGAACCCGTTGTTCAGCAGGTTCATAATAATCTTTTCAAGAATGTTTTTATCAATCCACACAGGCACCGGCAAATGAGGGTTGCCTGTAATTTTAAAATCAATGTTTCTTTGTTGGGCGTAATCGGTGAAACCCGATGCTACTTCCTCCACCAATTTATTCGGATCGAGCGCCTGAAGTTCGAGTTTCATTTTGCCGCTTTCTACGGTGCGAAAATCCATGAGTTCGTTTACCAGGTTCAGCAGGCGCTGTGCATTGCCATTTAAAATGCGGTAGTAATACTCTTTTAAACCTTCGCGCCTGAGTTTGCCGAGTGCCGCTATTATCAGCGACAACGGGGTTTTAAAATCGTGCGAGATATTGGTAAAGAAACGGAGTTGTGCCTCGTAAATCTCCTTGTTTTTTTGCTTTTCAACATTTTCGAGATAAAGCTGTATTTTTAGTTTTTTCTTATCCGAAATGTATTTTACGATGAGTGCCACTACCACCAAAAACAAGATCATATAAAGAATATAGGCCGGCCAGCTGAACCAGGGAGCCGCTTTTCGTATCACATTTATTCGCTCGGGAGTATCGTTCCATACTCCGTCGTTGTTGGCTGCCACAACTTCAAAAGAATAAGACCCCGGGGGTACTTTTGCATACATTGCTGCCCGGTTAGAGGCATCCACTTCAATCCAGCGGTTATCGTAACCATGCAGACGGTATTTAAAACGTGTTTTTTCGGGTATCAGGTAATTATCGGAAGAAAAACGGAAACCAAAATTGGTTTGATTGTATTTTAAGGTAACTACCGGAACGCTATCCTTGCTGGCAGAATTCCGGTTCAGGGCAGAAGAAGTATGATCGACTAAAAAATCGGAGATGATTACCTGGGGCGGATTCTGGTTTAAAGTAATGGCTTTGGGATCGACAATGGTAAAACCATTTGTACCTCCAAAATACAGGTTTCCGTCCTTCCCTTTCATTGCTGCGAGCGGATAATAAACATCTCCCTGCACTCCATCGTGTTTATCGTAGCGCGAATACGTCTGCCCCGAAATATTGTAGCGGATCAAGCCGTTGTCGGTTCCGAGCCAGAGGCTTCCCTCGTTGTCGTAACAGATATTAAAAACCGAAAAGATGCCGTATTTTTCCATGTCATTGAAAACGGAGAACGTCTCCGATCGCGGATCGTATTTTAAAAGCCCGTTGCTTAACGTGCCAATCCACAGGTTGCCGGAATCGTCGAGACAAAAGGTACGGAAGTTCATAAATGAAGAATCAGGAGGAGCAATTTCTTTTACTTCGCGTTTTTTTACATTAAAAAGAAAAATCCGGTTACTGCTGATCATCCACAACTGGTTTTCACCTTCTCTCAGCATATCAAAAATGTAGTTCTCGTTGTTTTCTTCGCCAAATTCAAAGTGGGTTATACTTTCATCGCTAAACGAGAGGTAAGAAACTACCTGCTTGCGAAGCTGATAATTGATCCACAAGCCGGAATCACTTTCAAGTACCAGTTTTCGTATGTTGTTTGAGAGTATCGTTTTTTTATCTTTGGCCCTGAAATGTTTGAAATGCCCGCTATCGAGGTTGTATTTATCCACACCACCTGAATACATTCCAATCCACAAATTCCGGTTCTTGTCGATTACCATCGACTTCACATTGTTGTGCGACAGGCTGTTTTCAGCATTCTGATGAGAGAAGTAAGAAAATTCACCGCTGCTTTTCTCCATCCTGTTTATTCCCCCGCCTTCGGTAGCGATCCATAAAAAACGATCATCGGAAGTAAAAGCGCTTACCGGAATATGATTCAGTTTTCCGGGTTGAGGGGCATATGATTTGAAAGGATTTTTTTCGTCGAGGTTTACGTAGCAAACCTGCCCGGCATACGTGCCTATCCAGATATCTTTATTGAAGTCTTCGTAAATGCTCCATACCGAGTTATTGGGGATGCTGAATTTATCGGTTCTTGAGTGACTGAAATGACGGAATTCCCTATCCTCCGGATTCATGACATATATGCCGTTCAGGGCCCCAAACCACAGCATTCCGGTTTTATCGATGTGAAAGGTCCTTATCATTTTCACATCCAGTTTTTTGTAAATATCGATGTGGTCTTCCACCGTAAAAGTGGCCAGATCAATCCGGTATAAACCATAGGAATTAACAAGTACCCATAGTTTTCCTTTGTGTGCTTTTGCTTCAAGGATAAACCCGTCGCTATCGGGCATGGTCATGCACTGCGAGAAACCGCCGGTAGTATAGTTGTACCTGTAAATCCGTCCATAATTACTGGAAACATATAAATCGTCGTTATAGGGGCAAAAAACGGCACCAATATAAGGTAGTTTCTTCCCATCATACAAAGGAGTTTCAAGGTTTTTATCTTGGAGGTTTAAAATGCTCCAGGTATTGTCGCTTCTGATCCAGGTGTTGTTTCGGTTGTCCACTTTTACTTTCTGTATATTCCCTTTCCGTTCAAGGTGAAAAGTATCGAACGGGCGTTTGTACAAATACAAACCGTTGTTGGTGGTTACAAACAGGTTTCCCGAAGCATCCACGTCTATATCATTGAACTCCCACTCTTTGGTTTTATCTGTTTGAGCAAACTTCCCGTAATAACGTTTGTACTCGTAGCCATCAAAGCGGTAAAGCTCGTTTTCCATCAGTACCCATATAAAACCATCTTTATCCTGCTGAATGGATTTGACACCGTCGTAATAAAATCCTCCTTCGGGCGACATCGTGCGAAAACGATAGTCAACCTTTGCCTGAATTCCCGACGCATGCAGGAAAGCCAAAAGAATAATGATTAAATATCTCCTGATCATGGTATAACTGAGTTGTTTCAACAAGGAACATTTGGTATTTCGAAGCAGCGGAGAACTTCTATTTTTCCTGGCAGGCAGGCTTAACGCTCCATCGGCTTCCTTTTCGTCCTGTTTTGGTTTTCCAAGTTTTAGAATATAAACAGATTGCAAAAGTAGGATTCATCCAGTTTTAGCGGCTGTCAAAACTCATAAATCTAAATTTTGGACGGGCTGCTGTTTCGAGGTAATCTATAAAAAAATTGCCCGGGAAAGCTCCCGGGCAGTTTTTCATAGTGAGTTAGAATTATTCAACAATTATTTTTCCCAATCCAAATTCGGCAATTTGCATGGTACTTCCGCTACCAGTGTTCCACGAAGTAAGCTCCACTTTCACATAACGGTAATTAAACCCTGCAGGTGCTTGCGTTAAGGGTTCCGGTAAATCTACCAGCGGAATACGATAAACGTTTTCATCCTTTCCGTTTTGTGCGTTCGCGCCCGTATTGGGGATTTCAACATTCTCTTTTAATACTGTCCACGACGAGGCATCGTTACTACCGGAGATAGTAAACGTATAGGGGCGCAGGAATGCCAACGTATTGGTGGTGCGGTGCTGCCAGATTACATAATCGAAGTTTTGAGCCGATTGCAAATCAACTGTAAAATAAACTTCTGTGTAGGTAGTTCCATCATAGTCACCGTACTTTTTCCCCGGTTTAACCATCGACAGGAAAGTAGCCTGATTTAAGTCCAGTATGTCTTCCGGTTTTCCTGTAGTACCGTCAGTCACATAATCATTTCCGTCGTAATAGCTTACTGAAGTTGAAACTGTCCATCCGGTGCGTTCAATATCAATTTCACGTTTTACCAGGTTGAGTACGGTAATATTGCAATCGCGCGAAATGTTGCTGCCGTCAGCAGTTGTTACCGTTACCGTGGCATTACCCACTCCCACCGGAGTAATAATACCTTCGGAACTTACTGTAACCACGTTGGTGTTTGACGACATATAAGTCACCGATTTGTCCCAGGTATCAGCCGGTGTGATGGTGATGTGGTCGGCCAGGTTAAAAGTAGCCCCGCCAATTTTTAATTCAACATTGCTGGCTTCAGCAGAAACAGAAATGCCGGTGGCTTTTACCATGTGGTCGGTAATGTTAACCCGGTACGAAGTCTGAACACCCGAACCGTCAGTGGCTTGCACCATAATGGTATCAAACCCGATGGCTTTGGGAGTTAGCAATCCTTCGGCACTTATGGTCAGCATCTCCGGATTTTTATTGGAGTAAACAACTCCTTTTTCAGAAGCATTTTGGGGCATAATAAAAGGGGTCAGTTGTAAGGTCTCGTTGTCTTTCAACGAAATCTGCATATTGTTGTCCACGTATTCAGCCTGTAATAAGGTTACGGCGGCTACCTTTATTTCATCGTCTTCTGTACACGACGAGAAAGCCAGTCCGAAAGCCAACAGCAGAACAGTTAGTTTTTGATAATGTATTGCTTTCATATTATTTCTTATATCCTAATGTTTTGGTTATTTATCTCTCAATATCTTCCCAGCCGGGCGATTGTGTCAGGTTCTTGTTCAAGGTAAGCTGATCGAACGGAACGGGCCAGTAGTAGCGTTTTTCGCTCCAGGGCAATGTGCCGTCGGTTAACCTTGAATCACGCGGATAGGCAATCAGGAATCCGTCTCCGTCAACCCACACTTCTTTACCGATGGTTGCTTTTTTGGCCGTCCAGGTGGCAGGTGTGGTAGCAGCCTCATGCGACCCATCGTACATAGCTTGTTTTTCGGAAGTAAATTTCATACCTCTGAGCGGAACCGTTAATAATTTTCCGGCTTTCCAACGCATTAAGTCTTCGTAACGCTGTCCTTCCAAAACCATTTCCACTCTTCGTTCCCTGCGGATTTCGCGAATAAGCGGCGACACCGGGTAATCCAGTTTTTCGGCATAAATTCTATCCAGACGCGGGTCATCCGGCAAATTCGAAATATTGAGTTTTGAATTTGGATATGTATTGAAATCAAAACCGGCTCTTTCTCTCAGTTTATTGATGGTTCTGTCGGCATCTTCCTGGCTAAATGTACCCAGCTCGGCTTTTGCTTCGGCCAGCATCAGTAACACTTCGCCGTAGCGGAACATTACGGCAGTTTGCGTACCGTTGGTTACAGCATTGTACTCTTCGAAATCGCACACCCAATGTTTGCAAAACAAATAACCGGTTACGGTTGAACCGTTTGCACGGGCGTAGTTGTAGGCAATGGCCGGATAGTTGACACCGTACTTTTCAACATTCATATCGCCAGCTCCTGCCGGAGAAATGGTTTGGAATTCGCCCGGGCGCGCTACGGTTTGACGCAAACGCGGATCCCTGTTCTCCAACTCGGTCCACAAGCCATCGTATCCCAGGAAATGAGGGTTTTTCTCATAATTGCCTTCAGAGCCTCCGGTATAAATCGGACGTCCGTCAATACACAGGTATTCGTCAATTAAACCTCTTGTGGCACCTTTGCTGTAACGTCCTCCTGCACCACCGTTGTTTTGGTCGAAATAACGCTGCGTAGCATGGCCCAGTTTATCGCCGTCGTAAACACGCGCCAGTATGGCTTCGGTGTTGCCATCGGCAGATGGGGTCTTTTGAAAGCTAAACATTTTCCAATACGGATCGGTACCGGCATTGTACAACTCGTAACGTCCGCTGGCGATAATCTCCTCGCAGGCAGTTACACACTCCTGCAAAAACTTATTGGCGCTCGACTCAAGGCCCAACTCAGTATGGTATTTGCGGAACGTTCCTTCAAAAAGACAAATCCGGGCTTTCAGGAAATTGGCCATGTCGCGGTTGATACGGCCGTCAGGATTTCCACCTTCTTTGATATTTTCCACGGCATAGTTAATGCTCCAAAGCACGGAGTCCATCAATTCGGCACGGGGAGTGCGCGGAGCATACAACTCTTCCGAATCCACGTTCAAGTCGGTCACATACCACGGAACTTCACCGAAAATTACCACTTTGTTATAATAATCCCATGCCTTGAAGAAGTATGCTTCGGCAGCCCATTTGTTCAATTCGTCGGGGCTGGTTACCGAGCCTTCCGCCATGCGGTAGTTACGCAGAAAATAGTTGATCTTTCTCAGGCTCGACCAGCTCCATCCCTCGTTTGAACCGCTTTGCGGAACAATGTACGATTCATTTAAACGGCTGCTTGAGTTCCCCGTTTTTACCATATTGTCCGAAAACAAATCTTTGTAAATAATCGGGCTTCCCTGTACATCGTAAAAAGGAGCTACGCGGCTGTACGCCCAGCCATTTTGATGGCCAACAATGTAATCGTTGTAAACCTGGTTCAAAAACAAGGGTAAATCGCCCTCATTCTTCAGGAAGGCACCTTCGGCCAGTTCCTGAATTGGATCTTGCTGCAGAAAATCGTCGTTACACGAGCTAAACAGTATACCTCCTGCCAGGCAAAGTGCAACTATATAATATTTTAGATTCTTCATCTTTTTTTGTTATTAATAATTCGAAAATTGAATCCGATACAATTTGTTATTCAATTTAACCCTGTTAGAAGCCCACCTGTACACCAAATGATACTGTTCTTTTGGCCGGATAAGAATCTGAGATTTGATCAGGATCAAAAACACCCGGAATATCCGTGATTTCAAACAGGTTGTAACCGGCAACGTGGAAACGCAACCTGTCAACACCTAGTTTCTTAGTTAATTCCTGTGGCAAAGTGTATCCCAGCATTACCTGTTTCAACCGCAAATAAGCACCGTTAAGCAGGTAAGCAGTTTGTGTGCTCACCCCTGAGGTGTACATCGGGAATTTGGCATCGGTGCGTTCGGGTGTCCACGAACGGTCGTACATCCATTGCGAACCGGCGCCGCCGCCCCAGTATGCCGAACTTCCTGTCCAGATATCACGTTTGGCAACTCCCTGGAAGAATACGCTAAAATCAAGTCCTTTATAAGCAACATTACCTGTTGCACTGTAGCGGTAGCGGGGAGTGCTGTTACCAATTATGCGAAGGTCACCTGAATCTTCAACGGTTGAATTTCCATTACTGATTTTACCGTCGCTATTGATATCGCGGTACCAGATGTAACCCGGGTAAAGGTTTCCTGTGTGGTATGGACCATTAAAAATATAGCCGGTTCCCGATTCTTTTTTCACCAGGTCTTCTTCCTGCAAAATACCACCTGTTGTATAGCCCCAGATCGCACCGGTGTAGGCACCGTCGTACAGGTAGCTGATGTTTTTGCTCGGGTTGGCTGCATAATGTTCCACTTTTGTTCTTGAATCGTACACCGAAAGCTCCACTCCGTAACGCAAGCCGTTTTTCAGCTGCTCGTTCCATTTTAAAGCCAATTCCCATCCGTAGGCTTTAATCGCTCCCGAATTCTCAAGCGGAGCACTGGCACCAAGTACCGAAGGATAAGCTACGTTACCATTGGTGAGGATATCTGTGGTTTTGCGCTCAAAAATATCCAGGTTCATGTTCAGTTTGTTGTCAACAAATCCGGCATCGAGACCAAAGTTGGTAGTAGCAGCTTTTTCCCAGGTTAAGGTTGGCGCTACCAGTCCCGGAGCATTAACAGTTGATACGTACACGCCATCGATGATCATGCCGGCGCTGCCCGAGTCCATCGTTGCCTGGTAAGGATAGTAACCGCCCGGCTGGCTACCCAGTTTCCCCCACGAAGCTCTTACTTTCAGGTTGGTAAGCCAGTTTTTGGTACCTGCCATAAAAGCTTCCTCGGTAATACGCCATCCCAAAGAGAACGAAGGGAAGAAGAAATAACGCTCGTTAGGCGTAAAGCGCGAGCTACCATCGTAGCGGCCATTCATTTCCACCAGGTAGCGTTCTTTATAATTGTAGCCAACACGGCCAAAAACGGCACGGCCTGTACGTTTCTGAGCTCCTGTTCCAAGCGTATGAAGTGTGATGTCTTCGGCTGCATCCGGATTTTGGATGTCAGGAGAAAACAAGCCTCTCATGTTACCGGTCAATGATCCGTAAGTAACACTCTCCTGGCTAAAACCGGCAATGGCCGAAACATTATGTACCCCTGCAAATGTTTTGTTAAAATCGGCATAGGTGTTTAACAAATAAGTGTCGACCGAACTTCGGGTTAAAGTGGCCCTGTTGTCCTGTGCCTCTGACTGTTCAGAAACCGGATTTGTCCAGCTGATGGTAATGTATTCGTGCTGCGGACTATGGCGGTTGTATACCGTAGTTTGTGGCAGGTACGATAAATCGGCCTTTAATTTCAAGGTTTTCGGGATCACAATAATCTCGGGCGAAATGGCCAGCGATGTTGACGTAGAAATAGAACTGGTTTTGGCACCGTAGGTTAACCAGGCCAGAATATTATCGGTATAAGCACCGGGAATCGGATCGTTGGGTCCGGTTTTGATCGGCATGTTTATGTTTTTGCCCGTTTCGTTGCGCATGGCTCCCCACAGGTTTCCTTTGCCTCCAACAAGGTAAGGAGCATCGTAGCTGGTTTTGTTGTAATTGAATTTTGCTTCAACATTAAACCAGTTTTTAATTTTTGCATTCACGCGTGCACTTGCATTGTAGCGCTTATATTCATCGGTATTAATGCTGTACATTCCTTCCTGGTTTTGGTAGCCAAGCGACACATAGTAAGAAATCCTGTCGGTACCATCGGTAAAACTCAGGTTGTGTTTTTTAGTGGGTGTCCAGTTTCTGACAACGGTTTTATAGGGATTCATATTCCCCACCCATATAATCGAATTTCCGTCCATGTAATAAGCATTCTCGGGAATAGGATTGTCGAGGTACTTTTGCATGGCTTCCAGCTTTTTCATATCGGCATCGCCAACCGAACCACCTGTCCATACTGTCTTGTCCATTCCGGCTTTTTGAATGGTGTACGAATCGAGGATGTCGGGCATGGCCGACGGAGTGTCCCAGGAAATGTCGTAGCTGTAGCTGATTTTTCCTTCCTGGTTGAATTTGCCGGTTTTGGTGGTAATCAGAATCACCCCAAACGTAGCTTTTGTTCCGTAAATGGCAGCTGCCGAAGCATCCTTAATAACACTCATACTTTCAATGTCGTTGGGATTCATTTGATTGAGCAACGAAGCTGTCATTTCAATACCATCGACCAGAATGAGCGGAGAACCTGAGGTTACCACGTATTTTCCATCACTGTAAGTCATGGATGTTCCTCCCCTGATGTTAAACGAAGGAGTTGCATTGGGAGAACCGCTGCTGATGTTCACATTCAGGTTGGGTACTACGCCCTGCAGTGCCTGTCCAATGTTGGCAACCGGTTTATTCTCGAAAGTTTCGGCGGTAACACTACTCACAGCACCGGTTACGTTTACTTTCTTCTGGGTACCAAAGCCCACCACTACCACTTCTTCGATGTTTTGTACATCATCTTCGAGCGTAACTGTGATGGAGCTTCTTCCATTTACGTCTACAGTTTGTTTTAGATAGCCAATCAACGAAAAATCAAGTTTCGCGTCAGGAGCAACCTGTTCCAGCGAGAACTTGCCATCGATATTGGTTACCGTTCCTATGGTTGTCCCCTGGATAACCACGTTAGCTCCGATAAGCGGTTCGTTGTTTTTGTCTTTCACCAAACCACTTACTCCCTGAGCCTGCGAAAACAGCGTCAGCGAAACCAATAGAAAGAATAGAATAGCAGACGTCTGTTTTGGAGTTAAGAACTTCTCCAAAAAGATCTTGTTAGGTTTTTTCATGTCATAACAATGTTTAGTAAATTAATAATGCATATGATTGTTGCAATATTAGTGTAGGGGCATTTTTTCGATTTACTCAAATTGTGATTTGTTTTACTCTCCTTACTCTATATGTTCGCGCGGAGATTCCCAAGCCACAGATTTGCAATCTATTGCAATATTCGGATGTATTTTAGTGTCTTTGGAATGGCAGTATTAATTGTCCAATGGTTACTATTTCTGATTGTTCAGGTAGGATTCAATAACCGAAGCCGGTGCATCTTTTAGCAACACCATTTTGTCCGCATCCAAAAGATAAAGCGACGGAATGGCACGCAGATCAAAAAGCTCTTCTTTCCATATCCGGGTGTTTTTGTCGTAGCCGTTAATCCAGGTTGCAGGAATATCGTCACAATACTTTCTCCAGGCGCTTACGTCTTCATCGGGATAGATGGCAATAAGTGTTAGTTCTTTTTCAGACAAAGCACTATTTATAACCTGCGATTGTTTTAGAAATGCAAGGGTTTCTTCGCAGGCATGACACCCCGGGTTATAGAAAAGCAAAAGCGTGTACGGAGTGTGGCTGTCGTAAATACGCCCGGTTTTACCTGAAGCAAGCGTGTAAACCACATCCGTAACCTTGGTCCCTATCGTGTTTTTGAGCAACGACTGTTTTTCGCGTTTAGCCCTTTCTTTCTCCGCCCGGGTAGCTTTGGGCGAAGCAATGAGAGCATTCAGTACTGCCAAATAGTAATCGTCGTTTCGAAAGGGTGAATCAGGATGATACAGGTAATCTTTCAACACTATGGCAAAGTAGCTGAACATGGGTTGGCTGGCTTGTGTTTTTTCAACAAAGTTGTACCACGATGCATCGGAAATCTTTTGGCTGGCCATGGCCAAAACCTGTAAATAGCTTGCCATTGCTTTATTCAACACGGCAGGTTGTGTTAGAAATACGGTGTCCTGAAAATTGAAATTATCCCAATAATGCGTGGCAAGGTAGTTTATTTTATCACTTTGAGGAATGATTTCCGGAATGGTGATTTTGGGAAAATTCTTCTCGTGCTGGGCAAAAACTGTCTTTACTCCGATAAAAAAACAGCAAATCCCCATCAAGAAACTTAGAATACGATTTTTCCACATTTTACTCATTGTACTCGCGAATATAGTTTTTTCAAAATTGTCAGACGTTGTGCAAAGCTTTTGGAAACGACTGGCTGAAAAGCGCCGGTATTGCTTTAAAACTGTATCGTTCTCTCTTTCGTCAAAAACACTTTTCGGCAGGTTATCAGTTACTTTCGATTATTTCTACTTCTTCGCTTTCACGCAATTAAAGAATACAAGAACAGCCCTCCAAAGTAAGGAAGGCTTACTTCCATTACTTCTTCAGGCTGTTTTTTAGCTTTTCTTACGATCTGCTTTTTAGCGTATTATAACTTTCGTTTGCTGTGATTGATTTTCTGACTCGTATTTTATGATGTAAATACCCGAGGTTGCGATGCTCACTTGTTCTTTGGTCTGCCTGGCTACCTTTTCCTGAATCTTTTGTCCGGTAATACTGTACACCCCGATCGTAGTATTTTGGGGTAAAGAACTGTTTTCAATATAAAAAGCCTGACCAACACTTGCCGGGTTTGGGTAAACCCTCAAATCTGCCCCGCGTTTAATCTCCGACGAAGAGGTTACGTCCCCGGCATCGCGTACACAACGGATGGAACCATAGTGGCGTGAATTCCGGTTTTTGCGATCCATTGACAGAGAAGAAGCGGTAAAAACCTGGTGGTACCACACTGACGAAGGATCAAAGAAACTGGCTTTATTTCCCTTTTCATCTCCCTGTTCGTAAGCCGAAGTAGTGGTGCTGTAAACCCCTGCCGGCAAAATATTAAATCCCACCTGTTTTCTCAGCTCATCGGTTCCTTTAGAGCCAAGAGCTCCTTTCCACCATAGTCCGTCAGTTTCGTTATCCTGGTCGCCACCACAAACCAAACACGAGCTTACCTGATCTTCATCCAGTTTGTATTCCTCTCTTATTGCTTCGTACAAATCCACCCAATCCCGGCTGGTAGCTACTCTCCAGCCCTCGGGACACCAGCTGCTTGCCAGTTCACTCATGGCGTAAGTAACATACATTCTGCCGAAAACTTCACCGGCCGGATCTTTTTCGGTTTCAGGATAAACACTGAGCACATATTTGGGCATGTTCGGATCAGACGGATTGTTGATACGTTCGTCGGCATAGTTCAGGTTTTCAGTAAACCAGTCGAGCGCTCCGTATTTTTTATAGGAATATGCTTTTCCGTCGCGCGCATCGGTAATCGTTCCGGTTGAAGTCGAATAATCGCAGTATTTTTTACGGGCCTGTACCCAATCCACATCGTTTTGAGCCAAATCGTCATCGGGCGTTGCTTCTCCAATCAAAGGCAGTGGGCACCAATCGGGCAAATCCTGCCCCGATACCTTGATTATTTCACTTACCGGATGTGGTAAATCAACCATTTTGCCTGCTTCTACGGCTTCCTCTGTTTTTGTATTCAGTATGTCTTTGTCGTAGTCGGAACTTAACCTGATTCCCCATTGGTTAAAGAACTCGCGCAGATCGTAACCGCTTATTTTTGAAGCTTTCCATATCAGGTAGCGGCGTCTTTCATTTTCCGACCCACCAACTGTTCCTTCCTCGCGCGTTACCCGGTGCAGTTTCTTGTAAAAATCGTCACCAAAAATCAGGAACAATTGTTCCCAGGGCATAAAGCGCAGTTCGTCGCGGTTAAAGCCGATAATTGCCTCCAGGCTGCTATCATCCATATCATATATACGTTCTTCCACCGGCAAACTCAGGTAAGTACTCTGTGCCTGTTGCCATCTTTCGGCAGTGGTTCTGTTGTACGCAAGGTTTCCTTTTTGGTGCTGAATGTAGCGTTCCACAAAATAGGAGTAAATATTAACTGTCGATTCGGTTGATTTATTGATCTGATACGCCGGCTGCTGATGTTGGTGTCCAACTTCATGTCCCATCATCCACGAACGATCCCATATTCCGGTGTTAGTAAGGTACCTGCCAACGCTTGATGCCGGATAGCCTGTGTAACCGGCGGAACTTGCGTGTGGACTTGAGCTTTCATTTTCGGTAAACAGGTAACGAACCTCGCCGGCTTTTAAACGGTGGTGAACCGGGTTTTCATCTTCGTTATCCAAGCCACTTATTTCATCTTCTTTTTCAAGTAGAGTATGAATCGTTTCCATCCATTTTTTCTTGTCTTCTTTCATCGAAATCGCAATGGCGTTTGAACGGGTGGCCCCCACAAGTGCATAATCAGAATGGAAAACAACATCCGGTGTTTCGTACTTCCCAAGCATGGAGGCAAACTCATCCTCGCCGGTAACCCCGAATACATAGCGGGGAGCGCGCACTTGTTCGCTTTCGCCGGTAAAAGTAACCTTTACCTTACCAACGGGGTCAAAATCTTTTTTGCTTGTGGTATAACTTAAATAGATTAAACCGCCCTGGTGCGCTGAACCTTCGATGGTGTTTAGCCCGGGGCTTAAACGAATTTCGGTGCGGGTATTGTTTATCAGCCCAAGGGTTCCGATGGTAACTACAGGGTATCCGTCTGCTGAAGGGATAAGCTCTTCTACATCCAGCACCAGCTTTTTGCCGGGGTACAAATAAAAGCCGGTGGGTTGTCCATCGTATTTCTTATGTCCCTGGGCCAAACGTATGCGTTCTTTTTCGGCGCTGTTGATCTGGTTTAGTTCAATTGTTGTAGGATAAGGTGTTTTTATCTCCACATCAGGAAACCCTGCATATTTAATACAACGCACATTTCCGTATTTTTCGGTTTGGGTATGCCTCAGGTTTTCATGGCTATCGTTGCCCGTTTCTGTAGTACCCGTCCAGAAGAACTGCGCGCCTTGCATGTGCATTAAGGTAGAATAGCCCAACCCTTTGTTAGTGCCGGTGTTGAAACTAACGCCGTTTGTATTAAGCCATCCTGATGGTAAAAGATTGAATTGGACCTGGTTCGTGTCCTCTGCTTTTGTCCCAAATTTCCAAACAGCATTCTCTCCTTCTGTTGTCCCTCCCCGCATATAATAAGCTGCTTTCCAAAACAGCCAGTAGTTGGTATTGTTGGCTTTCAGATCGGGCAATTCATATTCTTTGCTGATTGCATCTACCAAATCAGCCCAATCGCTTTTGGCCGGAACAGTCCAGCCTTCGGGGCAAATGTTTTCTTTTGTTTCATCCGTAGAATAATACCTTCCGAATTTTAGTCCCTCGTTGTTTGCACCTGCCGAAGGGCCGGTCACTCCAACGCTGTTTCGGGTTTGTTCATCGCTGCCGTTGTAACCATCCCAGTTCAGGTTTTGCATAAACCAATGCACATTACCATACTTTTTGTAGGCATAGGTTTTTCCGTTACGCGAATCGGTTACAACCCCATCTTTTGTCGAAAAATCATTGTCGGTTAGTACCGTTGGTATTTGAGTCTTGGCCGGAAGCCATATCGTCAAAAGGAATAAAAGAAGGAAGGAAGGAATGTTTTTCATATTCTATTGAGTTTAATTTTGATGCTGCAGCAAACAAAATAAGCGGCTAAACAGAAAATGAGATTACTCTTTTAAGTCATCATTTTATCCAAACTGACAGAAGTACTATACTTATTTCTTAACCACATGTTTATTCCCATGCAATCCTACTTATTGGCAGAAAAACCACTTGTTCAAAAATTTGCCCGCGATAAATTCGTCTTAACCTCTGGCTAATTTGTGAAAACTTGCCGAGCGGCCAGAATCGATATTGAACTTTCTTTTTTATTTCAGCGTTCATAAACTTCAGTACTGCATCATAATCTTCCAGCAAAAAGTTCGGTATTTCCCAAATCCAATTAGCGCTTCCAATAATGCAACCTGAACAGGATAAATTTGTTATTGTATTTAACATCATTTTTAGCATCTTGTACCTCTATTTTAGAAAAACTCTCGCTAAAATTGGCTGTTAGAAAAATAATTTAGCGAACTTCCGGCTTGCAAAACGAAATTCTGGTAGAATGAAGCGAAATGTAAATATTATCCTTACTGCATGGGGAGTTTTTTCCCTGCTGGCAATTCTGTTTACTTTTTCGCGGGGGGTCTCGCTTGAGAAAAAGCACACAATCATTATCGACCTGGCCGAACGCACTAAAACAGAGTTTTTTCTGTCGCAAAAATTTCATGAGAGCTTCCTGTTAACCGGCGACACGCTCTCGGTTCCGCTGCTTATTGAGCACCTAAAAATAATGGAGCAGAATTTCGACTCCATCATCCACTACATTGGGAAAGAAGCCTCGGAAGTAGATCCGCAATCGCCCGAAGGTTTTATCAGCCAGGTCCCGTCGATGCAGGATAACCTGCACGAGATAGAATCGTTTTTTAATAAGCGGGAAAATATTCAAAACACAGAAAGCCAGCACGAACTCAACAAAATGTTTGCGGCTTACAACCTGCGCTTTAAAGAGTTTGAAACAGGCCTTCAGAAATACCTTTCCGCCGAAAACAGTGACTTCAAATTCATATCCTTTCTGTTTAAACTGGGCGCTTTTGCAGCTCTGTCGGTGAGCCTTTTCTTTATCTCGAAGCTTCTGAACCGGCTGAGAATAACCGAAATAATGCTGGTAGAAAAAACGGTGGAAACAGAACAGAAAGAACGTAACCGGATTGCTGCCGATTTACACGACGACCTGGGAGCCATTCTCTCCTCGATCAACCTGTACCTGAAAATTCTGGAAGCGGAGGTAAAAGAAGGAAAGGATGTGTCGTCGCAAATAAAAAACCTTCGTCAATTGTCTGATATTTCGTTGCAACGGGTAAAGATGGCCATTAACAACCTGGAGCCTCTTTTCCTGAAAAAATACGGTTTGGTTGAATCGGTTCAGCGTATTTGCGAAAGCATGAATGACCTGGGAAAAAGCCAGTTTGAATTCGATGCCCAACACTTTAACCTGAAACTGTCGCCCAACACCGAGTTGATTATGTTTCGTGTGTTTAGCGAACTTACCAACAATGCACTGAAACATTCGCAGGCTTCGTTGGTTAGAATGACTTTAATGAGTTCAAAAAATACGGTAATTTTAAATTATACTGACGATGGTGTTGGATTCGACATGGCATCGGGCCAAAACAACGAGAAAAACAAAATAGGACTGAAGAGCATTGAAAACAGGATAGAATCGCTGGGAGGAAGCTGCCAGTTAAAAACAGCCCCCGGCAAAGGCGTAAGTATGCAACTGCGATTTAGGGTAACCAGGCAGTTTACCAAAAAACCAAGTAAAACAGTAAACGAAAATGAGTAAGATTTCCCTGATAATTGTTGACGACCACAAAATATTCCGCGACGGGCTAAAACTTTTGCTTTCCCGCTTTCCCAATGTAGAACTTATCGGAGAGGCTTCGGATGGTGCAGAGTTTCTGGACCTGCTGGAAAACAAAAAGCCCGACATTGTTTTCATGGATATCAACATGCCAAAAATAAATGGTTTGGAAGCTACCAAACTGGCACTGCAACGTTATCCTGATTTAAAAATAATTATACTCACCACTTTCCTGGAAGAAGAATACATTGAGCAAATGATAACTGCCGGCGTGGAGGGCTACATGCTGAAAAACTCGGAGCTGGATGAATTTGACAAGGCGATTAACCGGGTTTTTTACGGTGGCAACTATTTTTCCGAAGAAATTGTCGGAATGATCTTATCGAACATAAAGCGGCTTCGCACACAAAAAAAGATTTCCAACAAACACAACTTCACCCCCCGCGAAACAGAAATACTGCGACTGATTTGCAAAGGGCTAAGCAACGAGCAAATTGCTGAATCGACCTTTGTGAGCGTAAAAACAATCGAAAAACACAAAAGCATTCTCTTTCAGAAAACCAATACTCAAAACACGGTCAACCTGGTGATCTATGCGTTCAAAAACGAGTTGATTGATTTCTAGCGTTCTCTAAGTCAAGCTACCCTCTATACACATCTTCTTATTTCTGGAATTTTAGGAAAACATGAAAGATTTCTAATTATTAATGTCTGGTTAAAAATTAAGATTGCTTTCCTAACTGAACGTCAGTGATTTTTAATAAGAAACATGGAATAAGGAATAAGGAATAAGAAATCAGAAAATATTGGCTCAAATTATTCAGTTTTTCACACTTTTTTATTCGTTATTCCTTATTATTTATTTCTTATTCTCTAGCTTTTTTGAATTCATAATTGAGTGTAAATAATAGTTAAGGCAAATGAGAAAATTAAAATGCAGTTCGGCAGGCAAACTATTAACTGATGGATTTCGGCCAATAAAAAACGCATCCGAAACAGCCCCTGCACAAAAAGGAAGCTTTCGGATGCGCAAAATTCAAATCCCGTTATTCTTAGGTTTTCCTATCAGATGGATGTACTGATCAGGAAGGTAACGGCAAATGCAACAATTGCATACAATTCCGGGAATACGGCCAAAATCATGGTTTTACCAAAAACATTGTAACCAGCACCAATCCCGTCAATTCCGTTGGCGGTGATTTTTCCCTGCTGAATGGCCGAAAACAAGGCCACAAAACCAAGTGCCAAACCCGCTCCCAGAAACGCTGCACCGTGCAACATGGTAACTTCTGTTAATGTTGAAAGTTTTAAATTAAGTACGAAAAATCCGGCAAATCCATAAAGTCCCTGCGTACCCGGAAGGGCGCTCAATAACATGTAGCTACCAAACGCTTCTTCGCGTTTTTTCAATGCTCCAATGGTGGCATTACCGCCTTTCGACACGCCAATGGCACTTCCGATTCCTGAAAGCAAAACCATTAATGCCAGGCCAACATACACTAAAATATAAGCTAAATCCATAATAATTGATATTTGTTTTAATTGTTATTTACTCGTTTCGAAAATGGCTGATAGGGTTTTCCGGTTCCCTGAAATCCGGCATTTTTGTAGAACTCCACAAACGTGAGTCGCATAGGGTGTACAAAGGCTCCCAACGATGAAATGGCAAGATTGGCGGTATGCCCGATCACAATGATCAGCACAAAAATTACCGGTCCGATGTACGGAGCGCTGCCAAACGAAATGGCCATCTGGTTAATAACCAGCCCCAGAATGGAGCTTGCAATTCCCAGTGCAAACAAACGGATGTACGACAGCAAATCGCCAAAAATACTGGTAACGGTGTTGTAGATTTCCCAGATTCCGCCCATGGCCCGCATAAAAACAGGCCCGGTTCCTGAAAAGAAAACAATCATCACCAGTGAAAGTCCGTACAACACCGACGGAGCAATTTCCATCACCGTATTTTTTTCTGCGTCTTTCCACACAAACTCGAACAAACCGGCCGTAGCAAAAAGCAGCAGCCAGCCGATGGTTCCGATGGCCAGTTGCGGATGTTCCTGCCGAAGCTGGTTAACGATGCGCAAAACAATGCCAAAAATTATCTGAACCGCCCCAATTACCAGCGACAATGAAAATACTTGTGAACTATCCAGGAACAGCGATTTCACCTGTTCCAACTGAGGCACTTTTGCCAGTTCTATTCCGAAGAAAGTACCGAAAATAAGTCCCATTACCAGCGTTGAAGCCCCAAACAACTGCCCCAGTGGTAAAAACGGTTTTACCGAATCGGAGGCAAACTTCCGGAAAATGGTGGAGCCCAACAGCAACACCAGTCCGTAACCTGCATCGCCCAGGCAAAAGCCGAAGAACAGCATAAAAAACGGCGCAAAATAAATGGTAAGGTCCAGCTCCTGGTAAGCCGGCAAAGCAAACAATTTTGAAATGGGCTCAAACAGTTTTCCAAAGCGGCTGTTTTTCAACTCGATCGGAGGTTGTTCTTCAGCCGATTTTTTTGCAACCAGGTACAGAATACCGTGTTCTTCCAAATATTTATTCAGTCGTTCTGAGCGGTCTTTGGGCACCCAGCCTTCCAGAATCCGAACAATCCCCTCGCCCACCGACAAAGTTTTGTTGTTCCAAACATCCAGCCATGTGCGGCGATTCACAAATCCGTTTAGTTGTTCCTGAAGTTTATCCGTGTTCTCATGAGCCAAAATGCTCAATGCCTTTTCCTGCTTTTGCACTTCGGCCTCGTATTTTGCCACATCTTTCTCCAGAACAGAAAGGTCTCTTTCGGGTAACTTTTCTGCAGTAGCCCCTTCAAAAATAGCTTCGTCGTGGTTAATGCAGGCAAACTTCACTTGGTAGCCGGTATCAGCAACCAGGCTTACCGCGTATTTGTCCAGCCATTCCTTTTTGAATTTCTTTTTGGGAATGGAGTAAAAACGGATGCTGATTCCTTCCTGTTCCAGCTTTTGCAGCAAGTCGGAAGAATAAGTGCCCCACTCTCCTGCCTGCGCCAGTGCAGCTTTTGCCTGTTCCAGCGCCAGTTTTGCGGCATCGCGTTTTTTTAGCCTTTCATCCGTGTGGGTTATCGCTTCTTCCGGGCTAAGGTTTGATGAAGCCGAAGCCGTCATTTCCTCCTCCCGGAAACGGTCAAGAATTTTCAACGTTTTTTCAAGCCGGTGAATTTCCTTGTCCACTTCCTCCTGTTCACGTGTGCCGGTTTCTCCGGCCTCTTTTTCAATTACATGAACAATTCCCCATTCCTGCAAATTATCAAGAAAAGCTGCATACTCCTTTCCTTGCACCGCGAATGTATATTTTAACATCGGAACAATCATGATACCGCCTTTCTTTGAATTTTAGATTTCAGTAATTTCTGTCCGGCCTTCGACAGGTTATCCTCGTCTTCGAGGTAACGTTTTATTTGCCTGATGGCCGATTCCAGTGAAGGAATCTGTACTTTTTCGTACAGGTTTACTTTTTGCGTAGCTTTTTTCCGCGCGTATTCCAGCAAATCCAGCCGCTTTTTCAGCAGCTTGTATTTAATGTTGGCTTCCAGCAAACGCTTCATGGCTTCCACCCCGTCGGCAAACCAATCGGGGTAAGCAGTTGTAGCAAAATCCACTACCTCCACTTCCATTTTTTCAAATACCGGAATCTGAATGCCCGCCACCTTGCTGATCGTTGTTTTCACTTCTTTTACCTCCAGAAGACGCGGATCAAATTCGTTCCACATCTCTTTCCAGGGGCCAATTTGCTGTGTAACCGCCCGGTATTCCGCTTCAGCTTTCTGAAGCTGGTCGCGGGTTTCGAAAACCATTGCACGCAAGGCAGCTTCCTTGTTTTTAAGAGTAGGAAGCGCATTTTTGCGTACTTTCATTTTATTCTGAAAATCGCGTAAAGCTGTTTTATTGTATTTTATGTCAATATTCATTCTCCGCCGATTTTATCACGTCTCATTTGTTTTCTTTAGGATTCAACCCAGTATTTGTCAACAAATTCCTGCTTAATCCCCACCTCATCGCGGCTCAGGTATTTGCTCATAATCCGCCAGGTTTCTTCCAGCATCTCCTCCACCTCAAGATTTACGTCAATAGCCAGAATGTTTCGTGAATATTCCTCGGCAAACTGCAACACCCTGCGGTCGTAATCCGACAACTCGAACCCGTTCTCCATTTTCGTTTTGGAGTTGGCCGCATCGGCATAAAGCCGGATCGCCGAGTTCATCACCTGCGGATGATCTTTACGTGTCACTTTTCCGATCACCAGCTGTTTCAGACGCGACAAGCTTCGGAACGGGTCTACAATTACTTTATTTACATCCGACGAACGACGCAGGAACAACTGTCCTTCGGTAATGTACCCCGTGTTATCCGGAATGGCATGCGTAATGTCGCCACCCGACAAGGTTGTTACCGCCAGAATCGTGATGTTTCCGCCATCGGGGAACTGAACGGCTTTTTCGTATATCTTGGCCAGGTCGCTGTACAACGATCCCGGCATACTGTCTTTCGAAGGAATCTGGTCCATACGGTTCGATACAATACTCAGTGCGTTGGCATATTGCGTCATATCGGTAAGCAGCACCAGTACTTTTTCATTTTTTTCAACCGCATAATATTCCGCGGCGGCCAGTGCCATGTCCGGAATCAGCAACATTTCGATGGGCGACTTATCGGTGGTATTGATAAAACCAATGATTTTCGACTGTCCGTATCCTTTTTCAAAGGTGTTTTTAAAGAACAAGTAATCATCGCGGGTCAACCCCATTCCGCCCAGGATAATTTTATCCACCTTGGCACGCAAGGCAATAAGCGCCAGTACCTGGTTGTAAGGCTGGTCGGGATCGGCAAAAAACGGGATTTTCTGTCCCGAAACCAGCGAGTTGTTCAGGTCGATACCCGCAATACCCGTAGCAATAAATTCGCTGGGTTGTTTACGTCGCACCGGGTTTACCGATGGTCCTCCGATCGGATATTCGCGGCCTTCAACAGCAGGTAAACCATCGATGGGTGCTCCAAACGCGTCGAAAAAACGTCCGGCCATGTGGGCACTAAGCGGCAGCCACGGAGCCCGTCCTGTAAAAATTACTTCGGCATCGTTTTGCAAACCTTCGGTACCTTCAAATACCTGAAGCGTCACACTTTTCCCGGCAATCTTTACTACCTGGGCAGTTCGCCCCTGAACATAAGCCATTTCTTCGTAGCCAACGCCTGTGGCATCGAGCGTACAGGTAGCTTTTGTAATGTTGTTTAAGCGGCAATATATTTTTTGAAAGGCTTTTGCTCTCATGATACTGTTACATTTTGATTGATGTATTCTTCTAACTGTGCTTCGTAATCTTTGAACTGCTGGCTCTTGAATTCGGCGTAGTTCATTTGTTTGAACAGGTTGATGATGCGTTTGAAAAAGTCGCGCACCTCATCAAAATCAGAAAAACTGAATTCTTTTCGTACCAGTCCAATTACTTTTTCGAGCATGTATTTCTGGCGTTTGAGCGGCGAGTTACAGTCAACCGCATCAAAAGCATCCTGTTGCAGGATGGCAAAGTCGATCAGTTCCGACTTCCAGAAGGTTTCGTGGTAATTTACCGGAACACCGTCGTCGCCCAGAATATTGATCTGCTCCCTGATCTCGTTTCCCTGGATCAGGAAATACTTAACAAATTCAATGTTCTCAATCCAGTCGGCACTGATTTCGCGTTTGGCAAAAGCAATAAACTCGTCGTACTCTACATATTTTGAGTAGCTGTCGTTCGGATCGATGGCCGGATAGCGTTTACTGTCGGCGCGGTTTTGCGACAAGGCAAAAAAGCAACGTGCCACTTTCTTGGTGGCTTCGGTTACCGGCTCCAGCAGGTTTCCACCGGCCGGCGAAACGGTGCCGATAAAAGTAATCGAGCCACTTCTTCCGTTGGGTAACAAAGTGTAACCCGCCCGCGAGTAGTAGTTGGCAATAATGGCCGATAAGTCCATCGGAAACGCATCGGGACCGGGCAGTTCCTCCATCCGGTTCGACATTTCGCGCAGAGCCTGTGCCCACCGCGATGTGGAGTCAGCCAAAAGCAGTGTTCGCAAGCCCTGCGAGCGGAAATATTCAGCCAGTGTCATGGCAGTGTAAACCGAAGCTTCACGGGCTGCCACCGGCATATTCGAAGTATTGGCAATAATAATGGTCCGTTCAGCCAGTTTCCCCCCGGTGTGCGGGTCGTCCAGGTGCGGAAATTCAGAGAAGATCTCCACCACCTCGTTGGCGCGCTCGCCACAAGCCGCTACAATTACCACATCGGCAGCTGCCTGCTTGGCCAGTGCATGCTGAAGAACGGTTTTCCCGCTACCAAACGGACCGGGAATAAAGCCGGTTCCGCCTTCCATAATCGGGTTAAGCGTATCAATTACCCGAACCCCGGTTTCAAACAGTTTACCCGGGCGCAATTTCTCGCGGTAGCCCCTGAAAGCCTTTTTCACGGGCCAGGTAAAACTCATGGAAACTTCGTGTTCGCGGCCATTGTTGTCTTTTAAACGGGCAATGGTATCGCTCAGCTGGTATTCACCTTCGTCGGCCAGCCAGCTTATTTCGTATTCTCCCTCCAACTTAAAGGGAACCATAATTTTATGCTGAATATGGTATTCGGGCACTTGCCCCAGCCAGTCGGCAGCAGTTACCAGGTCGCCCACTTTTGCCAGCGGTTTGAAATGCCAAACCGAGTCGTTTTCGAGCGGATACGAACGCGAACCTGCTTCCAGAAAAATACCGTCGATTTTATCCAGGTCGTTCTGAAGCCCGTCGTAATTGCGTGTAAGCATTCCCGGCCCCATTGTTACTTCCAGCATCGAATCGATAAAATGAACATCGAGGCCTACTTTAAAACCACGGGTTGTTTCAAAAACCTGCACATAGGCAGTTTGTCCCGAAGTTTTAATTACTTCGCCCATTATTTCTTTTCCATCGTGTTGAAAAAAGCAAATCCCATTCTGGATCAATGCTCCCTTGGTTTCAACTTCAACCAGGTTGCCCACAATGGCAGTTACTTTTCCTTTACTTATAATATTCTTGTTTTCCATAGCAATTTTATTCTTTTGAAAACCGGGATTTAATTGAATCAGAAGTGAATTTGTTGACTACTGTCGTACGCGCGTACCATGGCTTCGGCCAGTTCTTCGGGCACAACCGTTTTTTCCGGGTTGTGAATACGTGTCCACCTGTCGATGATCATCAGTTTTTGCTGATAGCCCAGAATAACATCGACCGAGAAATACTCAAAACGATTGATCTCGTCGATTTGGGCCCACCTGAGTGCATCCATTTTCTTTTCCCGTTCCTGCAAATTGGTGTTGTCCGAAAGCTTTTTCAATTTTTCGGAAGCACCAAACTCTGACGTAACCACACGGGCTTCTTCGTTAAAATCGAGCAGTAACTCGTAATACGAATTCCCTTCCACCAGCTGGCGTTTTTTCTCGTCAGCCGATTTTCCGCTACGCCTGAACGCAAGGTAATTAACCCGGTTAAGTTCCCACTCGCCCCACTGTTCCAGAAAACGGTTTCCGGAGTCACGAAGCGCAGAAAAATAAAGCTCCTGTAGTTTTTGCCCGCTGGTTCGTTCCGAAACGCTTCCCTCCTGTTGCTTTTGCCAGTTTATCCACTCACGGAGGTAAGCCGGCAAAGCCTGAAACTGTTCGTTTTCAGGCTCCAGCATTTCGGCTTTCCAGCCAAAGGGAAGTGTTTCTATTTGCGTTCTTCCACCCGCATACAGCACCAGCGTATTATGAAATCCGCGCATCCACAAAAGTTCCGCCCACCGAAGTTCATTTTCGGCCAACACCTCTTTCAGGCGGGCATAAAATTCTGCCGGTTGCTGTACTTCTCTTTCCGGAGCCAGTTTTAGCTCCGGCAGCCCGGATATAAACGCATAATAAGTATTCATGAAACTTAGGAATTAAAAAGCAGCTCTTTCACTTTCGGCTTGATTAGTGATTCAAAAAAAGTTTGAAAATCGTCTTCGGTAAACGAGACTTTATAGCCTTCGTGATTGTTGAGCAGCTGAAATCCTTTTTCCATGCCGCGAACAGGTTTTATAACCAGTCCCGAGTTCAGGATTTTGGCAGCCGACGCTTTGTAAAGCGGCTCCAGTTCACCGATCAGATTTTCAGGAACCAGTGCTTCGTTGGCCGAGCCGTTCCCGTTTGGATTTACCCACGTGCGGGTAATTTCCAACATCATATCGTGAATCACTTTTGGATCGGCTGTGGCGTGTGCCGCAAGTTCTTTGCCTAACTCGGCCGAAACCACATTGCTTACCTCCTGCCGGGTAATCTCAAGCATCTGCGTTGAAATAGACTCCAGCTCGTCCTGCATGGCAGCATAGATCTTTTCCGACTCAGCCTTAGCTTCAGAAACCATCAGCTCCGCTTTCTGCCGGGCATTGCTCAACAGTTTTTCGGCTTCTTTTCTTGCTTCTTCAACCAGCAAATCGCCTTCGTTTTTTGCCTTTTCGATACCTTCCTTGTAGATATTCTCGGTTAGTTCCTTAATCTTTGTGTTCATATTTTTTTCTTTTACCCATACTCTTTAATACATCAATCAAAATGGTAAACAGCGACTCCTTTTTAGGAGTAATCGTGAAAACCGGGTATTCTGATTGTTTGATCACATTTGAAGCCATTTTCCCGATGCTTTTGATATTGATCAACACTTCCTGATGGGTCATAATCACCACCATATCGGGTTTGCTTTCGTTGATAAAGTCGGGGACCATTTTGTGCATTTCCTTTTCATCTCCCCTCAACAAAGTCGTTTCACACGCAATGTTCTGCTTTAGCAGCCAGTCTTCTATTTTCCATATTTTGGTGTGAATGCTGCTGTTTTCCCGCTTCATCTTTTCGTTTAGTACCGACATCAGATGAATTTTGGCACTGTATTTTTTGGCAAGTTCTGCCGCCCACTTAACATTGTGGTTGTGCCGGCGGCGTATATCAATCGGCACCAGAATTTTGTGCTTTTCTTCGTCCGACGGAACACCGTCGAAAGTCACTACCGGGCAATAGGCTTCTGCCACCATCTGGCTTACCTGGTCGCTCCATTTCCGAAGGCCATCGGTATCGTTGCCCAGTCGTTTATTGATCACCACCAGGTCGTACTTTGCCCGATGGATAAACGAGACAACCCATTTCTGCAGATTTCCCTTGCGCAGTTTTAAGCGAATAAAACCCGGAATCTCCTGGTCAAAAAAATCGTTGACAAACTTTTTGAACCTTGCAAAAGCCTCGCGCTTGTAATGCAACCTCTCCATGGGACGGTAGTATTTCCCGAGCATGCTAAACCGCGGCGCCACATACAGCAAGGTTACTTTCGAATCAAACTTGCGGCTTATTATAAGCGCTTGCCTGATCGAGTTGATCCCATGCTCATCGAGAGTCACCGGAACCAGAATATGATGAATAGTAGTTTTTGCCATTATTAACAAATTAAAACGGGTTTGGAGTATTTGTTTCCGAACCACTTTTTCAGGTTTAAAGCCTTTCCAAACGGCGATTTTAATAGCTCCTGGTCTATAATGACCAAATCATATTTATAGGTATCTTTTAATAATTCATGCACCTTTTCAAAAGGAACGGCCTCGTTTGATTTAAGAGCGGCTCCCCATTGGTTCGACACGTAACTGTTCCAGTCAACCGGAGGTGCCGTATTTTTATCGAGCAATATGCGCAAGTCGGTTTC
This sequence comes from Maribellus luteus, assembly GCF_003576475.1. GTDB lineage: Bacteria > Bacteroidota > Bacteroidia > Bacteroidales > Prolixibacteraceae > Draconibacterium > Draconibacterium luteum. The sequence goes on from NZ_QWGR01000015.1 coordinate 51,295, forward strand.
CGATTTTTGCAGCAGCGTGCTTACCGACTCACACTCATCCAGTTTGCGCAAAAAAGACAGTTCTTTGCTGGTAAGAAACAATATACTTTTCAGTTTTGCCGGCGCAAATGAAGCAGGTAAAATCAATAAGGGATTGGTAGTTTGAACAGCCAGCTTCTGGATTTTGCCAATGATCGGACAACAAACTCCGGGGAAAGCCTTTTTTAAACTAACAACCAGTAATTCGGGCGACAGCGATTTTTGCCCCCCGTTTAAAAAACTAAACCAATCGCCTTCAAAAGGACGGATTGACACACGTGATTCTTCAAACTGAAATTCTTTTACTGCTTTCAATTTCAGCTCCAGCAACTCATTCCGAACGATTTGCTTCATCACAGGCACAAAATTCTTCAGTAAGGACTGACCGTACCTGGGTTTACTATAGGTTTGAACAAAAACAACCCCGTGATTACTGTTGATAAGGTTTCTGTGTGAAAAGATCGCCGACTCCCAGGCTCCCTCCATGAACTCGGTCAGAATAACAATATTCTTGTTCTTCCCTTTTAATCCGTTGCTGTACATTGTTTACTAGTTAATGTGGCTACAAAATTACTTAGCTCCCAACAGATTCTTTAGGGGGCATGCCTAAACCGGGGGGTGGGTTTTCCCTACTTTTTTACTTAGACAACTCTGAGAAAAACAAAATTGGGTGAAAAAGAATGGCACATTTTAGCCTGGAAGATTCCGACGCTTTAGCTTATTTCCCATTTTTGAGAAAATTCAAAATCGCGATCGCGAAAAGGAAAAACCAACTACGGATTCTGAATCAATCCATCATGCACAAGAATCTGCGATTCAGGAATAAAGAAAACAACACGCGGATGATCTGGTGATACAGAAAGAAGCGCATCTCCGTTTTCATGAATACCGGGATAGTGCCGGTCAAGTGTTAATCCGTTTCTGAAAATATCCCAGCGCCGCTGGGCTTCGAAAGCCAGCTCGAGCCTGCGTTCTTCCAGAACTACTTCCAACACATTGTCTCTTCCTTTCAGATCATCGAGGGAGTATAACTGATCGCCTGTCAATCCGGCACGCTCCCGAATCAGGTTAACGTCATCAATGGCAGCCTGGTTGTTGCCCAGCTTGGCGTTTGCTTCAGCCCGGTTCAGATACATTTCAGCCAGTCGCAGAAAAACGGGAGAACTAAGCGTAGGATAATTTTCCTGTAATGAGAATTTATTGATGAAATATTTAGGATAGCCATTGCGTTTTTGAAGGGTAATACCATCAGCTTCGTATTGCGGATCGATGAACGAGTGACGCGCATCTTCAGGATTTTGATCGAGCAATTCCCGGTACGACAGCGATGCATACATCTCTCCCCAACCTTGCTGAGCGACATAGTTGTACATCGAGCCGATTGAATTCCACCCCTGATCATCCACATCGGCGATGTGTTTCACGGCAAAAATAGTTTCGCGGTTATCTTCCGGGGACAAACGGAAATACGTTTTATAGCTTTCCGTATCCATCAGTGAGTATCGCCCCGAGGCAATAACCTTACCGGCATATTCGACAGCTTTTTCCGCATATTCACGATTTGGGTTATCCGGTGTTCCCGACATGTACAAATACACCCGCGACAACAGGGCTTCAGCCACCTCTTTCGACGCATAGATATTTTTCTTTCCTCTGCCCATAAGCTGCTCAGCATACAATAAATCATCAATTACTTGCTGATACACTTGTTTTACGGTTGAACGGGGCGGGACATTTTCCACAACATCATCCAGCTTCACCGGAATCCCGGGGTTTATTTCAGGATTTTGATAATAGGGCCTTCCGAAAGTATTGCACAGGTGAAACATGGTTTGAGCGCGCAAATAAAGATTTTCACCTTTAACCTGGCGCATTTCAACCGAAGCATTATCATCGATGGCCTGGATAACTTTGTTGCAGCCAACCACCAACTGGTAAGCCTTCTCCCAAAATGCTGTGGTGGGAAACATGGCCGGGAAATGCTGATAATTGTAGCAATAAAACAGTTGATCGGTAGTAGTGCCGCTCAACGAAACATTGTCACCTCCGTATTCTCCAAAAAAATGAAAATTACGCTGGTAATACCAATCCTTCAGGTAATTGTAATTTCCTATGGTAGCCCCTTGTAAGCCGGATTCGGTTTCAGTAAGTTCCGACTCGGGTAACCCGTCATACGGTTCAAAATCAAGATTACAGGCACTTACCGAAAATACGACCAGAATACATATTGCTACTTTTTTCATTCTTTTCTCTCCCTGCCATTATTAAAAACTAACCTCCAGTCCCAGCACATATTTTCGTGTAACCGGAAAAAATGCTCCTGAATATCCGTCAATCCCCACTTCCGGATCCATTCCCGAAAACCGCGTCAATGTAAACAGGTTTTCGCCCGAAAGTTTCAAAACCGCCTCTTTAATATGCATACGCTCTAAAAAAGCTTCGGGCAGATTGCAAGCTACAACCAGTTGTCGTAAGCGGATAAAACTCCCATCTTCCAGGTACCTCGATGACACTTTGTTTGATAGCTTATTTCCCTGCAGTACCGGCTTTGGATGTGTTGCCTTATCTCCCTGTTTTTCCCACCGGCTCCACCCGCTGTTTAATTTCATGGAGTTGTAGGTCGGATAAGCGCCATCGTTATCAAATAATTCTCGATAGAAGTTGTATACTTTATTGCCCGCCACAAAATTGAAATTGGCGGTAACACTAAATACTTTGTAATGAAACTGGTTGGTAAAACCACCAAAAAAAGCAGGTGACGAAGATCCAACCTTTTGCAAACTTGCCCGGCTGTAGTTATTGGTGATTTCAACAACCTTGTTCCCGTTCTCATCGGTTACGACTCTTTCCCACAGAGGATCACCATTTTCGGGATTCACACCAGCCCATTTTCTCAGGTACCAGGTGTTTATGTCCCAACCTTCACGAATGATTTTATTTCCGGTAATTATATCCTTCCCCTCATTTAGCCGCAATACTTTGTTTTTATTGAAGCTGACATTAAAATCGGCATTCCACCTAAACTTATCGTGTTTAACCACATCTCCTCTGACCAGAATTTCAATCCCCCGGTTTTGAATTGCCCCTACATTGTCGGTAAACCAGTAATAACCACTAACCATTGGTAACGGGACATCCTGCAGCAGGTTTTCGGTTTTTTTGCTGTATACATCAACCGAAAAGTTTAAACGCCCGAACAAACCGGCATCCACCCCAAAATTGGTATTGTAATTCGATTCCCAGGTTAGATCGGGATTGGAGAGGCGCCGCGGATAGCCACCGGGAACCCCGTCGTACTGCACGGTTACATTGTAAATTCCCTGTGCTACATAATCTGTGATATTAGCGTTTCCTACCGAGCCATAACTTCCACGCAATTTCAACTGATCGACAAACGCGAGCGATTTCATAAAATCTTCGCGGTGAAGGGCCCAGGAAACACTGAGGGAATAGAAATTTCCAAAACGCTGGTTTACCCCAAACCGCGACGATCCGTCTCTTCGAAACGAAACTTGTGCCATGTACTTTTCGTCGTAGTTGTACTGCAATTCGGACAACAGCGATAAAAAAGCCGATTCAGTCTTACTTCCTCCCAAATACTTGGGAACTGAAGTAGCGTTTAAAATTTCCAGCCTAGGATAAACTCCTTTTCCTGTTCCCAAGATCCCGTCAGCATAAGATTTTGAGTATTCGTAGGCAGCCAGTCCGGACACCCGGTGCATTCCGGGATTAAAACCAAAGCGAAAAACATTGCTGGTTAACAGATTATGCCGGTACCCGTAATTGTTTTCAATGGATCCGTTATCGGCCTGCCCCCTTAGCGACCGAGCGTCAATAATGCGTTCGTACCGATTGTGAATGGTATGCAGGCGGTTTCCTGATGAAAATGTCAACCAGTCGGTCAACTCCAGTTCCAGCCTAAAGTCAGACATATATTGCGCACTCCGGCTTTTCTCGTAATTAAACTGTCTGTCGAACAGAGGGTTAAACTTATCACGCGTATACCATGCCGTGCTCTCGTTGTTGCCGGTAATCTTTTTTATGCTTCCGTCTTCATTGTATGGATTATCCCACGGAAGCATTAAATACGAATAGGCAAGTAAGTCGTCTTCGTTATCGTATTTATTTTGAAATATACCGCTAAGCTTGGCCACCAGTTTTACCCGTTGCGATGCATTGTAGTCGAGATTGATACGCCCTGTAAATTGTTCCCATTTGTGTCCCACCACAGCACCTTCTTCATTGTAGTACCCCCAGTTCGTGTAAATCATGGTTTTTCCCGATCCCCCCTGGTACGATAAATTATAATCGCGAATGACTCCGGGTTGCATGGCAATATCGAGCCAGTTGGTGCCATATCGTACATTATCTGAATTAGGATCAGGTAACGCGAACTGGTCTTCATCTGTTACTATCGGGTAGATATAATCGTAAAGTTCCTGCCCGTTCATCATCGAAAACTCCCCCTGGTTTAAAGAAGTTATCCCGATGTTGGAGATAAATTTGAAGTTGGAGGTGCTAATATTTCCGGTTTTGGTCTCCACCAGAATAATCCCGTTTGAAGCCCGCGAGCCATAAAGTGCAGAAGCCGCTGCATCTTTTAATACCGAAATCGACTCAATATCGTTGGGATTAATGTCGGGCGATGAATTTCCATAGATCACTCCGTCGATCACCCAAAGCGGTTCATTTGAATAGTTGATAGATCCGTCGCCACGGATTCGCAACTCTGGCTTTTCTCCCGGCTCCCCCGAGGCATTTACAACCAGCAGGCCCGGTGCTGAACTTTGGATCAAATCGGAGATATAAGGCGAGCTGACACGAGTGATTTTATTGACATTGATCGACTGAATTGCACCGGTTACGGTTTCGGTCGATTGTCTTCCGTATGCCACTACAATTATTTCATCGAGTTCACGGTTTTTCGAGAACATTACCACCGGTATGTTTTCCTGCCCGTTATAAAGTACTACCCGCGGCTCCATCCCCATAAACGAAAATTCGAGCAAAGCCGGGAAGCTGTCCAAATCAATAGAAAAGGCTCCACTGGCACTGGTAATAGTCCCCAAACTTGTTCCACGTATTACCACCGCTACTCCCGAAAGCGGTTCGTTCTGTTCGTCGGTTACTTTCCCTTTTGCGGTTATCTTAGTGCTTTTAAATGCTTTAAGATCGAGCGGCGAAATAACAATCTGCCGGCCCTGTATGACGTAGTTTATTTTTTGATTCTGAAAAAGAAGATCAATAATTTTTTCGATGCCTGCCTGTTCCACATTAATTGTAACCCTGCGATCGACATCGATTAAATTGTTGTTGTACAGAAAAAAATAGTTGCTTGACCGTTCCACCTGTTTCAGCGCATCTTTAACAGGAATATCGTTCAGTTTTAGTGTAATTCGGCCTCCCTCCTGGGCGTACAAATATGGCGCAACAAATAAACAGGCCAAAAAACACATTGACCAAATCATAGCCTTTATCGTATGAACCATTTTTCTCGTATCCCCCATAAGGAATTACACCGTTAATCCGACTTATTCATTTGTTTCTATTTCTAATCTTTGATGAAACTCATACCTACATGAATGAATTTTACGGGTTGAGAACTAGCAGCCTCTAAAAAAACGACAATCACCTCTTTTCATAACAACCGCCCGGCTCATCGCTTTTATCCTCCAATTAAGTATAGATTGGGAAGCCTGAACCGGTTTTAAGCGAAACGACCCGAGAAATGTGCCATCCTCTCGCTGTATTCTTTCATTTACCGAATTTTCTTCGACGATAAAATAACTTTCCGTTTTGTGTAAGAGCCGTCGGTTTTTCGCTCCGCAGCAGCTATTTGGTAATTGATACCTGATGAAGAGCTGCTACACAAAAGACTTAAGGCCTGATTTAATGTTTCGTCGGTAAATGTTGCGGTAAAATGATATTGCCGGATTTCGTCGTCTGCAATAAGCGTTTCCACATTGTACCATTTCTCCAATTTTTGAACAACCGTTTCAAGGTCATCGCCAAAAAAAACCAAACGCCCGTCTTTCCAATCACTGTATTTTCCCAAATCACTTTCTTCGGCAACATTTAAACTACGCTCCCCGCGGTTAAATGTTGCCACCTGGTTTGGGTCCATTGTCAGCAACTCCTTTTCAGAGCCCGCGCTGCCCTGAATAAGGCTTACTTTCCCTTCCAGCAAAGCAACCGTCAATTTATCATATTCAGCATAGGCCGAAACATTAAAGGAAGTTCCCAGTACTTTTACGTCCAACTCCCCCGCATTCACAACAAACGGCACTTCAGGGTTGTGAGCTACTTCAAAAAATGCTTCGCCGCTTAGTTCCACTTTTCTCTGTTCCTGGTTATCAAACGAAACCGGAAAATGAAGCCGACTTCCGGAATTAAGCCACACTTTTGTTCCATCCGCAAGGGTTACACTGGTTTGTGCCCCATAAGTAGTTGAAATATCCTGGTAGATTGGCGATTCCGAACCCGAGATTCCGAAATTCAGATAAAGCGAAGCAAACACAATTGCCAGCACTAAAACAGCAGCAATTTGCTGCATCCTGTACAACCAACGTTTCTTCCCCCGGTTAAAATTCATACGGTTCTTGGTTGCTGTCAACGACGACTCAACATCCACTGAATCAGAAACAACCATCTCTCCCGACTTACTCCACAACTCTTTGTAGGCCCTGTATTCCTGCTTGTTTTCCTCTGACTCAGCAAGCCATTTTTCAAAAAAATCCTTTTCTTCTTTCCCCAGATTTCCGGTTAAAGATTTTAAAATAAGATCCCCCGTATCCTGCCCGTACTCCATTATTGCTTTAAAATTTTTGCTGTCTTTCGTAAATAAGACGTAATGACAAGCAATCTACCCCATGTTAAAAGACGTGAAATAAGCGAAAATTAATGAAAAACACCTTACGTTACCGCTTGTTTTTAAATGAAGTTAATTTTAACATATGTTTTCCGACATTTACCGTCCATTCAGCATAACAAGCAGTTACACACTCCAACCAATTACTTACCGGCAATATTTTGCGATGGCCTCTTTTGCATCATTATATCCCAATGAATAAGCCCGGTGGAATTCTTCACAGGCTTTCGCTGCTTCACCGCTTCGCTGGAAAATAATTCCGCTCAAAAATACAGCCGCCCCATTTCCCGGCGTTTTTTCGAGTACTATGTTTATTTCTTCGCGTGCCCGGGTAAACTGGTTCAACTCTATGTAAAACCGTGCAGATAACTCATAGGCTTGCAATTGACTTCCACGCTTTCTCTTTATTTCATTTAAAACCTCCAAAGCCCCGTTAATATCCTTGTTTTTATACTTAAGCATACTCAGACTAAAGGCCAACCCAGTGTTTCCCGGATCAAGACGAAATGCTTTTAAATAGTCGTCCATTGCAGCCTCAATATCTCCCATTTGTTCCTTTGCCTTTGCCCTTGCAGCATAGGCTGTTGCCAATGCAGGGTCTCCATCAATCGCTTTTTCAAAATATTGTAGTGCGATATCCATGTTTCCTTTTCGGGCCTCAATAATACCAATATTTACAAATGTGAGATATGACGCAGGATTCAGTTTCAGCGCCTTGTTATAATTCGACATGGCAGCCTCGAAATTTCCAGCCCGGCTGAATGCAAAACCTAAATTATTATAGGACAAAAAAGAATTCGGATCGGTTTTAACTGCCTGCTGCAAATCTTCGATGGCGCAGGTATGCTTTTGCAAATCGGAATTTGCCACACCTCGTGAAATCCAGAAATCGGATTTATTTGGATTCAATGCAATGGCTTTGTCGAAATCCGCGAAAGCTTCTTTCGTTATTCCCAATTTCATTTTTACATCACCCCGTTTGTGCCAGGCATCGGCATTGCCCGGTACGAGCTTCACTGCCCGGTTAAGATCGGTTAATGCACCTTCAAAATCGCCTGCTTTGTTTTTTATTTCTCCCGCCCGAAGCGCAAACTCGTCGCTCTCCAGAAACGTAGGTTCTATTGAGTATTGCCTTCTGTTGGTGGTATTCACAAATTCGGGGATATTGGCCACATGATTAGGGAACATAAAGTTTTCCAGCAAAACCGCCGGCGAGTCGTTTCCATTCTCGTCAATATGAGTCAGGTAAAGTTGGGTGAACGGGCCATTGGCTTTTGAGGCAAAAACCAGCCATTTTCCGTTTGGCGACCACGAGTGCCACGAATTCATGTTATCGGAGTTACAGTTTAACATCCGGGCTTTTCCCCCATCGGCAGAAACAATACACAATTTGCTGTCTTTCTGAAGCAGCATAAAACTTTCGGCCTGGGTAAATACCACCCATTTCCCATCGGGCGAAACTTTGGGAAAATAGTTGCTCCTGTTATTACCTGAAGCACCGGCAACCGGTTCAGCAACTCCCCCTTTTCCCTGGTTGAAAGGCACCCGGTAAATATCAAATTTCACCAGGTCTTTACGTTCCAGAAAATTGTTCAGAAATACCTGGTACCTGGCCTGATCAACCGCTTTTGACCCGTGCATGATTCCGCTTTCATCGAAGTGTCTTGCCCTGGCCCGTGAAAAATAAATGTACTTGCCATCGGGGCTCCAGGTTGGATTACTGTTCACCCAAATCGTATCGCTTGCCCCCGGAAGCTCAGCCATCTTTTTTGTGTTCCTGTCGTACCAGGCCAGGATTCCTTTGATAGGGAAGAATAATTGTGAATATTCAAAATTATCAACGTCAACAAATATCTCGGCATCTTTTAAAGTACTAATGGCATACCTTCCGTCGGGCGAAAGTGCCGACAGCAAACCATAGGTAAACTCTCCGTTCTGAAAATCGGCCCAGTTAATGATATCTTCAGAGCCCAATTCAGTGTCTTCTGAAAAATTAGCGATGGCATAAGCTCCTTTTTCATCCCTTGCGTCAACATCCATGGCAATGGTACTTCCATCCGCCGAAAAAGAGTGACAGTTACCACACACCGGCAGGTTTTCAATCACTGTGTATGGTTTTTCCTCCGAATCAACATAACCCAGTTTCCATTCGATCTCGTTGAGGTGTTCACGTGCGTGTTTAAACGGCAGCGGAACCGACCGGTAAAAAATAGGCGCCGCGACGGAATCAACTGAAAAACTAAAATTTACTTGAGTTTGAGAAACTGTTTGTTGATTGATTGTATCACTCAAGCCGGCAATTCTTAACGTAATTACTTTGTTCGCTGACCGTATTTTTAACGCCTCCCATTCTTCCGGCGACGCTTTCCATTTCTGTTGACGGTTACAGGCTACCGATAAAATCTCAGTTTCCTCAACCTTAAGCGATAACTGCCAGAATTTTGCATTCAGATTAGGATCTTCCCATGTAAAAGTCGGTGAAATAAAATCGGCCGGGAAAAGCGTTTCTGCCTTTGGATTCACAAGCACTATTTCACTTAAATATTCTTTCCCTGTACATGAAGCAAACAGAATCAGAGCAATAATAAAAACGTTGCTATTTGAAAATAATCTCCTTCTCATCGTACTCAAATTAAATAAATGATTTTAGCTGACCAAATACTGAATAAGCTATTCCGAATAACACATTATTTCGGCCATACTGGCATACTGGTCGCCATCGTGTGCAGAAAGAAACACCACCTTGAAATAACGAAATCCGCTCGTTTCGGACAGGGCAACATGCTGCACAGTATTTATTGCACTTAGCTTGAATTTTCCTTGCATTTGCCAGTTCTGATTATCATTACTGGTGTATATCTCAATGTCTTTTACTTTTCGGGCACCATTTCTTTGCAGAAAAGAAAAACCTGCAACATCGTGTGTTTGATTCATATCGATACTGATAAAATGCGGAAATTTTGCTACTACTCCGGAAGCCCACTGCGAATGCCAATATGTTAATGGTGCATTGTCAATCAAATGGGCGGCTCTTCCTGTATCTCCTTCTCCCTGCTCCTCTTGAGAACTATAATCGTTAATCGCCCATTCATTCCGAGGTAGGTAATCACGGTCGCCAAATTCAAACACCGGCTCTCCGTTTTTAAAATAATATGAAAACGATTTGCTTAGTGAGTTTCCATTTTCGAAAGTAAATTGCAAACGTAAAACATAGGGTGTTTCATTTCGCAGATACAGTTCGTTTATGGGCATTGTTTGTTCAAAAGTATTGTTATTCAGTATAGGCGCAACCCATGAAACCGCATCATAATCCGCATCATCAATGGCCGGATCATGATAAATGCAAACATGATTTACTTTCTGATCTGACTGAATTTTCCCAAACAAGCGAATGTTCCCGGCTTCGAAAGCAACCTGCACAGAATCTAAAGTTAAGCTAACATCTTCGTAATAAGCTCCATTGTAATCGCTGATTACCTGGCAATTATTTAGAATAGCACAGCTGGCTTCGGTCAGAAAAGTTGGTGTGCTACCGTAGGTATAGTTTCCACTTCCCATTAATGCAGTACCTCTGTCTGATTTACTATCATCGGATACTTTCTGTTTATTGTGAGGAAGGTTCAGGGCGTGCCCCAACTCGTGCAAGATGCCGCCTATAAATTTTGATGCATCGCTACCTCTTTTCGAATTCTCGCCCAAGTACTTAACGTCTAAACCACTATAATCCAATGCAAAGCAATTTCGACCCAAACCATAGTAAGGAACATCACGGTTATCCTGATCTTTAACAGGTGTTATTATTAAGCTATGTAAACTCTTCTTTTCTGTTGGATGCTTTTCAAAATAAGCATCAACCTCTTTTAATATTTTAGAGCCGCCCCCCTCATAAGGATAGTAATTTATAGGATGTTCTCCATTCAGATAAATAATTTTAACACGGTTTTTGGCTTTATCCACCATCATGTTATACGTTTTGTTTCCAAATCCGTATTCCTTCATATACTTATTTACGAAAGCTTGTCCGTCAAACAAAATCTCACTTATTCGACGATGCGATTCAGCAATTTCGCTAACATCGTTTGGAATAAAATAAATAACATTAAGAGCATAAGTTCCCTCGGCAACGTAGTTGAAGTTTTCTTCGTTCGGCTCTTCACTCACTTCCTCTTCCCCTCCGTTAACCGGATCTTCGTTACAAGCCGTAAAGACGGTAAACGGCAGGAATATTAGAAACAAATATTTAAATATGGACATCAGGTGCAATTAAAAGTTTTATTCGATTACATAATTTATACATCTGCAAACGCGGCGTCTTAACACTATGATTGCAAATGGGTGACGCTGCTTATGGTAGTTGAGTAAAATCGATATCGGGAGCAGTCCCTAAAGCCGGCCGGGTATGATAGGTATCAACCTTTGACGTCTCGTTAAAAAATCCGCAGTTTTTCAGGAAGAATCCATTGTCACCGCTTTGGTATCCACCGGCATAATCCAACCGGGCTTTATCGCGACCGGTTGCATCGGCGGTAAAACGTGCGCGGATCATTTCGTGCCATGTAGAGTTGGTATCGTAAACCCACTGATTGTTATAATTTACCATTCGGCCCATTGGTCCGGTTGCGGTATCAAAGTTTTCAAGAAACGAATGCAATCCAGTCAAATAAGTGGAAATAAGAGGACGTCTCCATTGCGCAATAAAATACCATTTGCTTTGTTTCGGATCGAAAAAGTAGGCTTTGTAATCCGTTTTATTATCGCCGGCTGGTTCACCTTTTAATAAGAACCGATACGTTCTTCCGGCTTCCCAGTTAAAAACCAGGTAACTTTGTCCGCCCGAACCTTCTCCTCCAAAATCATTAATGGTAGTTTGGTCGCCTTTTGCAATAAGCTTTACGCGCTGATCTTCCGGAATACTTCCCGGGTCATCGGTCTGATAGGGACTCCAAACCGAAAACAGGATTCTTCTTTCGCTGGTCGAATTCACCTGCATGCCAAAATATCCCTCACCAAAACCATTGGCCATAAAGTAAGAGCCAACCACATCGTTTCCTTCGGGTACGGTTACTTCGTTGTAAAACCATTGTACATCAGCAGTTCCCTCCGGTTTTTCGTATGCCAGATGAACAGACGGTCCCCTGCGGCCCCAGTAAAAATAATCTTCGTTCGAGAAATGCACACCTGATAAAGTTGCATCGCCTCCAAGAGCAATGTACTCTACAGCCGCAAACTGGTTGCCGGCACGGTCGATTCCTGTTAAATCAACATAGTAATAACCTGCTGAGGGCACGGTAAAAGAACCAATGTACACTGTACCATGATCGGTATCTTTGATTTTAATTTCTTTTGATTCGTTTTGAAAAGTAGCCCGAATCGTTGAGCTTCCTGAACTCACGGTACCTTTTAGACCAATATGCACAGTTCCGGCTTTCTCCAAACGAAAATAGGTGCGTAAAACTGAACTTTTCGAAGTCCAGCTGAAACCGTCAAAGTCGGATGATTTCATCTGGTTGGTTCCCACATTGGCCAGAAACCAGCTATTTCCTTTTGCGGGCACATGAACAGACATTTGCGGTGGTTCCTCCATCTTGGTATCCTCTTCTTCGCTGCAGGAAACCAGCAGATAAGAAAACATTAAAGCGAGGTAAAAGATGATGGTAATTTTAGAACTTTTCATACGATTAAATTTGTTTGTTTTGTTAAGCATTATATGCAATCCGGTTGGTATGAATTACGCTATTATGCTCATTTATTGGTTCTATTTCGATTATCCTTTTACTAAAAACGATGGAAGGACAAACCTACGACCACGAACTTCCGTCTTTATCAAGGATTTACTATTATTAAAAAGAGACTTCACCCGGGTTATTTCCCGGGCAAAGCCTCTATGTTTGAATACCAAACTAAACTATGGGTTTTGTGTCAAATTGGGTTGAGCGAGTATTTGATCTTCCGGAATATAATCCACCACACGCGGATGGTTTGCCGGAACAGTTATTAACGGATTACTACCCTTGTCATGTGTTCCCGGGTATCTGCGGTCAAGTGTCAATCCATTTCTGAAGATATCGTAACGACGGTGTGCCTCGAAAGCCAATTCCAGGCGACGTTCTTCCAAAACAATCTGCAGGATGGTCTTGCCATCAGGTACTCCAGAATAGGTAGGGATATTTGCTCTTTCCCTAATTACGTTAACATCGGCCAATGCACCGTCAACATCCCCGGTTTTGGCGCGAACCTCGGCCCGGTTCAGATACATTTCAGCCAAACGCGAGATAATGGGCGAGAACAATTGCGGTTGTCCTTCCTGATTAGAACATTTAATCACGAAGTACTTCGGATAGCCGTTACGCACTTCCATTTTCTTGTCTAAACGCACATAAGTTTTCCCTGAAATGTTAGCCCCGTCAGTAATGTAATAACGGGTAGTTCCATCCACATCTTCGGAAAAAACAGTGTGAGTACTGCCATTATATTCATACTCCCAATTGTTGCCATTTTGAGTAACAGCATACATCTGGAACATCTTCGATCCTACCGGCGAAGCTTTTGCATAGGAATAGGTAATTTCGTAACTATCTCCATCCACGTATTGCGGAACAATAAACTTATGTCTTCTGTCGGCCGGATTTTGATCAAGCAGGTCGCGGTAAGGTTCCGAAGCATACATTTCGCCCCAGCCTACACCGTCGATGGTGCAGTACATTCCGCCGAAAGCATACCACCCGTAGTCGTCTTCATCTTTCAATGCTTTACAGGCGAAAATCACTTCCGGGTTATCTTCCGGAACCATTGTAGGATAGGACTCATAATCTGATCCCTGCAACAATTCAAATTTACCCGACTCAATAACTTTTGTTGCAAACTCAGCAGCTTTTGCATTGTCTTCCATGTAAAGATAAACCCTTGACAGTAATGCATTTGCTGCCTGCTCCGAAGCATAAATATTGTATTCTGAATCTTCCCTGGTAAATTGACTCATTAAACCTGCAGCAGTAGTTAAATCACTGATTATTAAATCATATACATCTTTAACTGTAGCTCTTGCCGGAAGATTGTCAACATCCGGTTCAGCATCCAAAATGATCGGAACGCCCAAATTACCTTCCGGATCCTGGTTATATGGTCTTCCCCAAATGGTAACAAGATTCAGGTAAAAGAAAGCACGCAAGTAGTACATTTCACCGATAACATGGTTCATACGGTCGGTTCCTTCCTGCGCCTTGTCAATTACTTTATTGGCATTTACTATACCCTGGTAGCAAGTAGACCACAAACTATTTAAGTGATAGTTATTAGGTGTATGCTGGTAGTTATACATGTAAAACAAGTAGTCGGTAGTTGAGCCACTCAGTGCAATGTTATCGCCGCCAAATTCGCCATGAAAATGATACGGGCGCATAAACTCATTTTTCTTTAGCAATGCATAAGTACCTAATGCGGCTGCCTCAATACCTAGTTCATCTGCAAATACTTTTTCATCAGATAAATCCTGAAAAGGATCTCGGGTAATATCGCAGGCACTAAAAGAGAAAGAAAGAGCCAGCAAAATTGCAATGACGGAATATATTTTTTTAGTTGTCATACTCTAATTTTAATAATGAATTCATTCTTAAAAATCAACTTTTACTCCAAAAAGAACCTTTTTAGATAAAGGGTACAGTGCACCGGTCTCAGGGTCCATTCCTGACCAGTCGCTAATGGTAACCAGGTTGTCAGCACTTACATAAACAGAAGCATTGTTCAGTTTTAGAAGGCTTGAGATATTCTTTGGCACATTGTAGGCAAGTGTTACGTTTCGCAAACGGATATAGCTGGCATCTTCCAAATAACGCGACGAATTTTTATTGGCATTCACACCGCCGTTGAACGGTTTTGGATGAGTGGCAACGTCGCCCGGTTTTTCCCAACGGTTCCAACCATCAATAAGCTTCATATTATTGAACGCAACATAAGAACCGTCGCTGTCGAACAACTCGCGGTTGCTGTTGTACTTATACACGTCTTCAACAAACGAGATGTTGGCCGACAATGTAAAATTATCGAAGCTGATTCTGTTTAAGATACCTCCGGTATAACTTGGAGTTCCTTTTGTTCCGGTAAATTGCAACGTTGCATCAGCGTAATCAGAAGTCAGGCTTACGGTTTCTGTTCCATCTTCGTTTTCAACTACTTTTTCCCAAAGCGGATCTCCGTTATTCGGATTCGCACCGTACCAAATACGTTGGAAGAAAGCATCCATATCGTGTCCTACTTCAATTCGTTTGCTACCACTGGTGTATGCCTGATCTTCGTACAATTCTTCTACCTGGTTTTTGTTATAAGCCAGGTTAATGGTCATATCCCAGTTAAACCTTGGCGTTTTAATGATTTCGGGAGAAATGGTAAGTTCATACCCGCGGTTGGTTACCCGGCCAACGTTCATCCAGATTCCGTTATAACCAGTCATTGCCGGAAGCGGAACATAGGTAAGCAAACCATCGCTGTTTTTGTAATACAGGTCGAGGTTAAAGCTTACACGGTTGAAAATACGAGCGTTAACAGCAGTATTGTAACTGGTTACCTTTTCCCAGCTAATATCGGCATTTCCTTTTTGGTAAGGGGTTGCAGCACTGTTGCCGTTGTATTGATCAACAAACGCGAAGTAACCTAAATACTGAAAGCCGCTCGGCGCATTACCAACCTGTCCCATACTGGCAGACCACTTTAGTACATTCAACCACTTTACATTTTTCAGGAATTCTTCGTTATATACATTCCACCCCATACTGGCCGACCAGAAATTACCATATTGGTTGTTCGGTCCGAAACTGCTTGAGCCCTGACGGTTGAAAGATGCCGTGGCCAGGTACTTGTTATCGTATGCATATTGCAAATTAACCAGGTAACTTTGCTTGGCACTTTCTCCTTTATAACCACCTACCGAAACAGCTTCGGCAGTTGCATTAAGAACCGTGAGACCTGCCGCAACACCTTTACCTTCAGCATCAGCATTATCAGTATGATAATCGCTGTATTCCCAGGCAACAAAAGCATTCAACGAATGAAGGTCGAAATCTTTTTTAAAGCGAAGCATTTGGTTGGTAAAACGTGTCTGACTAAATCCATAATATTCATACAGAGTACCTTTATCTGCTAAACCGCTTATCGAACGTTGATCGGTGTAATATTCCTGCTGACTATAAGCAAGAGCAATGTTGTTCATCGACGAAAAGGTAAGCCAGTCGTTAATCTGATAATCTACACCAACATTTATCCTGAAATTGTTACCGCGCGATGTGCCGTAGTTATATTGCAGGTCGTATAAGTAGTTACTGTTGTCTCTTCCGTACCAAACTTTTCCATTGTCCAGCAAGTATGCTTTTCCGGCTTCAGTTCTTGGGTCAAGTACAGACCCATCAGGGAAATAAGGGTTATCCCATGGCATGTAGGTGAACATGGCATAGGTAGAATGTTGCTGGTCGTAAGTTGTACGGTAATCACCTGAAAGGTTTGCTTTAATAAGCAGTTTCTCACTCGCGTTGATATCAACATTGGCAAGCCCTGAATAACGTTCGTACTCATAACCTTTCAGTGCACCTGTTTCTCCGTAATAAGTTCCGGATAAATAGGCCGATATTTTATCGTTTCCTCCGGTATAGTTCACGTTGTACTCCTGTGCTTCTCCGGTCTGTGTACCTATTTTCAGCCAGTCGGTATCGGTGCTTAAAACGTCTTCTGTAACTTTAGGATTCCAGGTCTTCTGGTAGTCGTACAATTCCTGCGAATTCATCAACTCGAAATTCCCGGTATTAAAAACCGTATAACCACGTGATGCATTCACATTGATTTTTGACACTCCTTTATCGGCTCTTCTGGTTTGCACCAAAATGACACCGTTAGCTGCTAACGATCCGTATAAAGATGTTGCCGAGGCATCTTTTAAAACAGTAATGCTTTCCACATCTGCGGGGCTTAGGCCGGGATCGCTGTTGCCATAAATAATACCATCAACAACCCAAAGAGGAGCTGTGGTTCCCGACAATGAACCTTTACCGCGGATAGTTATGGTCGACCCTGCTCCCGGACGTCCGCTTTCAGAAGCAGTATAAACCCCGGCCACTTTACCTTGGAGCATCGAAGAAATATTGGATGTAAAAACGTCTTTTAATTCCTCGTTTTTCAAAGCTACTGCCGAACCCGTCAGGTTTGACTTTTTAGTTGTTCCGTAAGCAATTACCATCACCTCGTCGATATCCCTTGTTTCACTTTTCAAACGGATAGCAAGTGTTGCCTGCCCCTGAACCGCAATTTCCTGTGTTTCGTAACCGATGAAAGAAAACATCAGTGTGGCGTCGGCACTATTTACGGTAATGGCAAAATTCCCATCAATATCAGAGGTAGTTCCGGTAGTGGTTCCTTTTACCACGATTGTTACTCCGGGTAAAGGTTCCTGCGTATTGTCATCAACAACAGTACCGCTCACTTCAAGCGACTGTGCATTTGCATTAAAAGAAAGCAGCATAACAAACATCAACAGGCTTACTGCCCCCATGCCATGCTTTAGTGTGCTTAGGATATTATATTGACTGATCCCCAGGAAAAGCCTTATTTGCTGTATATACTTCATATTTTTTGTATTTAGTCTTTTAGATACATGAACTTAAAAACTCGTTACCATTAATCGAAATACCATCTTAATACGGTAGTAAACCATCCTCAAATACTTGTAATTCACTCATCGTCGTGAACATTTGACCGGTTGTACGGGTATCCAATATTCGGATTCTAAAGTATTTTGAAGAATAATTTTTATCGAGCTTAAGCTGATTTGCATCAGGACGAACTTTTGCATCAAAACGGGTTGAAGTCCATACCGTTGTATACTCAACTCCATCAGAACTGATTTGTACATCAAACTGAGCCGGATCAATACCTCTTGCCGAAGCTGACCGGGTCCAGAAGTTGAAACCGCCAATATATTTGGCCTCGCTGAAAGTTATCTGTACATAATGAGGCAATGGCATCACTTCTGCTCCCTCATCATTCGACCAGGCTGAGTGCCAGAATGTAGAAAAGTCACCATCAACCAGGCTTTCCTTTGGTCCTTCCCAAATCTCCTGTGTATATGTTTCTAACATATCAGGAGTAAGCGTATGGAAAGTTTTTCCTGCTTTTGTGGTAAAAGCGATCGTTTCGCCATACGAAAGACCAGCTTCGTTCGCAGCATACGCTCTAACTTTGTAATCGGTTTTGGCAGTTAGCTCATCAAGGGTAATGGAATAGTTCCAGTCTTCCTCGAGAATTCCCTCTTTTGTGTACTCACCAACTGGTTCATAATTGTCATCAACAGTAGGTTCGGTATCTTCGGTAGTCCAGCAAATACCAATTGCCAACATTTTAGAACCGCCATTGGAAGTTACAACTCCGCTCACAACCGCATCCACATCGGTTATATCCGTCACTTCAATTGTAGTAGTTGCCGGAAGGCTGCCAGATTCCTCGTCATCGCAACTGCTTGCGAAAAGGATCACTGCCATGGCAATCGCTAAAAATGAGATCCTTGAAAAGTCCAGTATTGAAGCAATCCGGAACTTACTTTCTCTAATTTTTCGTCTCTCCATAAGTTATTTACATTTAGTTTAACATAAAATAAGATGATTCAACAATATGATTTCATATGAAGTAAGACGAAGCCCGATAATGAATACCCTACATTAGATTTGAAAATAATTAAGAAGCAAGACAGTCTTGTGATATATTTTTCTGATATACTGATGATCTATCAGAAGTTTCAGTTTTAAAAATGCCCAAAGAAAAAACACTTATAGACTCTTTGTAACAGCCTAAAATACTTTGCGCCCGAATAGCGCGATTAACAAGAAATAAAAGAAAAAAACGAAGTGAAGGATGAAGTTGTTACATCATTCGGAGAAATAAAAGCAACAATGGGAGGTAATCTTTCAGTTCCGTTCGCAGCGACTTTAGTGCTCTGCCAACCAAAGCCTCTACTGCTTTGACCGAAATATTCATTTTTTTTGCAATCTCAGGATAAGTATGGTTTTCAAACCGGCTGTATTCAAAAGCCATTCGACAGCGTTCGGGTAAATTCGACAGAGCAACTACTAGCTTCTCTTCAAACTCATGCACCAACAATTCGTTTTCGGTTGAATTTTCAGAAACAGACCTGTTCAGTTCCGAATCATGGGCTTTAGCTATCACCTTTTCCTTTCGCAGGTAATCGATACACTGATTTCGAACCATAAATGAAAGGTATCCTGCCAAGTTCTGTATTTCATTCAATTCTGAACGTTTTTCCCAGAATTTAATAAAACATTCCTGCACCTGGTTTTGGGCAGCATCCATATCACTAATGTAAGATATTGCCTGCGCGCAAAGTCCCTTGTAGTACTTCCTGAAAATGTAGTCAAAAGCCCTCTCCTGACCATTTTTTAATTCATGTAATAAAAAATCGTTACTGTAGTTCCCCAATTCCTGTCAATGAAAAAATGTGGCTCAAATATAAAAATAAAAGAATGACAATTAAACAGCCCTGCCACTATTACAATTAAGACAGACACCTAGATTCCAGTTGACAAATACTCTCCCATTACACCGAAAATTTATCGCAACAGAATAA
Source organism: Maribellus luteus (assembly GCF_003576475.1). Lineage (GTDB taxonomy): Bacteria > Bacteroidota > Bacteroidia > Bacteroidales > Prolixibacteraceae > Draconibacterium > Draconibacterium luteum. The sequence continues at coordinate 70,797 of NZ_QWGR01000015.1, forward strand.
AAATAGAAAAACAAGTATTCACATTTACAGGGTTTTCTCATTCAAAAAGATATAATAAGGCCAACACGCTTCCTAATTTTAAAGTCCGGTGATACGAAACTGAGAAAATTCAAAATCGCGATCGCGAAAAGGAAAAATAAGCTTAACTTGGCACATTCTACAGATAGCGCATATGGCAGAAATGAATAACATTTTTCAGAAGATCGGCACCACGCAAACACTCAGTCAAAAAATTGAGCGAAACATTGAGCGTGCCATCCGGGAAAAGAAATTACCTGTTGGCTCAAAATTGCCTTCAGAACGTGAACTTTGCGAAATGTTTGCGGTAAGCCGTACAGCTTTACGCGAAGCACTTCGTCGCCTGAGCGCCCGCGGGTTAATCGAGATCCGTAAAGGAAGTGGGATGATCGTAAAGAAAATCAATATGAAAGATGCGATCGACTCACTGAACCTGTATTACGACCTGAAGTTTGACATGGATCTGCTCACCCAGATCATTGAGTTGAGGCTGGCTTTTGAACCCGAAATTGCCAGAATGGCGGCGGTAAACCGTACCGATGACGACCTGAAAAACCTGACTACTAATCTGACTGAATTTGCGGCCTGCGATCCTGACAATACTCAACTGGAATCTGATCTGGATAACAAATTTCATCTAACAGTGGCACGCGCCACCGGGAATCCGTTTGTGATTGTAACCATGGAGCCCGTTCACAACCTTTTACCGCGGATGCGTAATTATATTTATGCCAACGTTGAAGGTGAAAAGGAAATCACCCTGGGCTACCACAAAGAAATTGTGAATGCAATCCGCGAAAAAGACGCCGATCGTGCCTATGAAAAAATGCAGGCACACATCGGGCGTAATATGCAGGTTTACAACAAATTTCTTAAAAATTCGAATGCCTAATAATTACTTGTTTTTGTAATTCTCCAGAACTGCATTCACTGATCCGTGAACCAGTAAAAGACGTCTTGATTTTTCTTCGTCGAAACCCAACTCCTCCATAATCATCCGGGTGCCACGCTGCACCAGTTTTTGATTGGTAAGTTGCATGTTTACCATCCGGTTGCCTTTTACCCGGCCCAGTTTGATCATGAGCGTTGTGGTGATCATGTTCAGAATCAGTTTTTGCGAAGTTCCAGATTTCATCCGGGTACTGCCCGAAACAAATTCAGGACCCACAATTGCCTCGATGGGAATATCAACATTCCGGGCCAGTTCGCTATTCGGATTATTGGTAATACAGCCGGTTAAAATGCCATGTGCCCTGGCTGTGCTAACCGCACCAATAACATAGGGAGTTCTTCCCGAGGCTGCAATTCCAACCACAGTATCGTGTTCGTTAATGTTAAAAGCCTGTAGTTCCTGCCACCCCAAATCCATATTGTCTTCGGCGGCTTCAACCGCTTTCCGGATAGCCTGATCGCCACCGGCTATCAGACCAATCACCACATCGTAACCAACGCCGTAAGTCGGCGGAATTTCAGAAGCATCCAGAATGCCCAAACGGCCGCTGGTACCGGCTCCCACATAGAAAAGCCTGCCACCTTTTTTAATCCGTTCAACCGTTTTCGTAACCAGCTCTTCAATTTGCGGAATGGTTTGGTAAACGGCCGGCAATACTTTTTTGTCTTCTTCATGAATGCCTTCCAAAAGCTGTCGGACTGACATCTGATCCAGATCTTTGTACAACGATTCCGACTCGGTTATGCTTTGATTGGTCATATCTGTTAAATTATTTTTTGGAGTTAGTATGGTAATCATTTAAATGTTCAATGGGTTTTTGGATGATGAAAGGAGCAGAAAAACCATATTCAATGGCCGCCTTCTCAATAATCGGTTTAAAATTCCAGGCAATGGATCCCGAAAAACCTAAGCGGTAATTTCTTGCTTCCGGAATCTGTAATACATTTCGCTCCAGAAACTCAATAATACTTTTCCGCACTAGTGTTTCGCAATATATTTCAGAAATATTTTCCGATAAAAACGGGGCAAAGCCAGCCAGGTATTTGTTGGGGCGTTCCGTTCTGTAAACCTTCTCCAGCACGCCTGCCTGGCTTACATTGTATTTTTCTGCAAACCGTTTTCTCAGTTCTTCCGGCATGACATTTTTAAAATAGTCGCCCAGTAATTTTCTTCCCAACACAGCACCACTACATTCATCCCCCAAAATAAAACCAAGCGGCGGAATGCCAAATTCCACTGTTTCGCCATTGTACAAACAGGCATTTGAGCCCGTGCCCAATATACAGGCTATTCCGGTTGAATGTTTAAACAAGGCCCTTGCAGCCGCCAACACATCGCTGTTTGCTTCTATTTTTGCATTAGGATACAACGGGCTTAATGCCTCCTTGACCACATTGCCACGCTCGGTATTGATAATTCCTGCCCCATAGAAGAATACCTCATCAACTTCCGAAACTTTCGGGAACAACTCACTTTTGAGCTCCTGATAAATATCGTCGCTTAATCTGAAAAAAGGATTTATCCCTTTGGTCTGAATAACCTGGGAATTACCCTCAGCATCAGTATATAACCAGTCTGTTTTGGTTGATCCGCTATCTGCAATTAGAATTGTCATACCACAAATATAATATTTTCACCAGATAAGATGTAACATGTATTACAAATATTGTTTTTCTCTTTTCTAAAAGTTAATTTTGAAGAATTCTAACCAATACGAACGAATATGCACAAGCCTACGATTCTTTCCACGATTCTGTTACTGCTTTTTTGTGTCCACGTTGGTTTTGCCGAAAACACAATTCGCATTAACCAGCTGGGCTACTTACCCAATGCAGCCAAAACAGCTGTTTTTCTGAGCGATGAAAAAATACACATTGAAACCTTTAGTGTATACAATACATTATCGGACAAAAAGGTATTGGAAACAAAAGCACAAGCTGCCAACGCCGAAATATGGGGAAAGCAATCGGCTTATCAATTTGATTTTTCTGAATTGACAAGCGAGGGAGGCTATTATATTGTGGCCGCTTCCACGAAATCTCCTTCGCTCAGAATTGCCGGAGATGTATACAACGGAACCGCTGATTACATATTAAACTACATGCGTCAGCAGCGTTGTGGCTTCAATCCGTTTTTTGAAGATTCCTGCCACGTGCACGATGGTATTATTGTGGACCACCCGACCCGAAGCGGAGAGAAAATTGATGTTACAGGAGGCTGGCACGACGCTTCTGACTACCTTCAATATGTAACAACATCGGCCAATGCCACCTATCAAATGCTGTTTGCCTACCAACAGAACCCGGGCGTATTTGGCGATGCCTACGACGCGAATGGCTTACCCGGCAAAAACGGAATCCCCGACATTTTGGATGAAGCTCGCTGGGGACTGGAGTGGTTACTAAAAATGAATCCGGGCAAAAACGAAATGTACAACCAGATTGCCGACGACCGCGACCACCGTGGCTATCGGTTACCAACTGAAGATACGGTTTCGTACGGGCTGGGAAACGCCCGGCCGGTTTACTTTGTCACCGGGAAACCCCAGGGGCTCGGAAAACACAAAAACCGAAGTACGGGCGTTGCCTCTACCGCTGCCAAGTATACATCGGCATTTGCCCTTGGCGCAAAACTTTTCACACAGATTGATGCAGCATTTGCAGCCCAACTAAATACCAAAGCAAGCGACGCCTGGGAATTTGCGATGTCGGATCCGGGGGTGTGCCAAACTGCCTGTGTTGTGTCTCCCTATTTTTACGAAGAAGGCAACTACATCGACGACATGGAATTGGCTGCCGCCTCGCTTTACCAAGCATCGGGCGATAAAGCCTATAGCCAGCAAGCCAACTACTGGGGCGAACTAGAACCTGTAACCCCGTGGATGGAACTGCACCGCGCCAGGCATTATCAATACTACCCTTTTGTGAACCTGGGGCACTTTCTGCAGGCACAATCCTCCGACCCGGCAATTGCAAAAAAATACCAGGCGCTGATGAAACAAGGACTGGAGGATATAAAACGATATGCAGCTGACGATCCTTTCCGGATTGGAGTTCCTTTTGTTTGGTGTTCCAATAACTTTGTTGTGGCAGCAGCTACGCAGGCAAGGCTCTACCGCGAGTTGACAGGCGACAAATCGTACGAAAAAATGGAGGCCGCACTTATCGACTGGCTTTTCGGATGCAATCCCTGGGGAACCAGCATGATCTGTGGCTTACCCGAGGGCGGAGACAACCCGCAACACCCCCACTCTTCCATTACGGTTTTGATGAACCAGACAACCACCGGAGGCCTGGTGGATGGCCCCGTTTACAGTTACATCTACGAAAGCTTGAGAGGCATACAGCTAACCAAAGAAGATGTGTACGCCAATTTCCAGAACGGCAAAGCCGTTTACCACGACGATATTGGCGACTATTCTTCCAACGAACCAACGATGGATGGAACGGCCAGCTTGAGTTTTGTGCTTTCTTCGCTCGAAGCAGAAGGGCAAAAAGAAACAGACTTAACGAACTGTGTGAAAGACAAGGAAGGTGCCATCATACGAATGGACACTACCCAGGCCAATGTTTACCTGATATTCTCCGCTCACGATTTTAACGACGGTGGTGAAACAATCGCCAACACCCTAAAACAACGCAATGTAAAAGCATCTTTCTTCTTTACGGGAAGTTTTTACGACCATGCTTCCAATAAAAACCTGATCAGTCAGTTGATCCGGGATGGGCATTACCTGGGCGCACATTCCGACAAGCATTTATTGTACGCCGACTGGAACCGACGTGATTCGTTGCTGCTTAGCCGCGATGAGTTTGAATCGGACTTAACCGCCAACTACCGCAAAATGGAAAAAGCAGGGATAGACATTTCTTCTGCCACCTACTTTTTGCCGCCGTATGAATGGTACAACCAAAGCATTGCCGACTGGACCAGTCAGCTGGGACTAAACCTTGTGAACTTTACGTCCGGCATCAGAACCAACGCCGATTACACTACACCGGATATGAAAAATTACAAATCATCAGAATTGATTTTGAACGACCTGAAGGAGAAGGAAAAAAATCAACCGGGAATGCTAAAAGGCGCCATGATTTTGATTCACCTCGGTACAAGCGAAAAACGTACGGACAAACTCTACAACCGGCTCGATGAACTGATCGATTTTCTGGAAAGCAAAGAATACCAACCCACACGTTTATAACTCATTCAAGAAAGTTTGTATTTTCACAAAAAATGAGTGCCATTTATTGGACGGGAAATAAATGTCTGAAAAATATTTTTTCATCATTATTTTCATTTTTTGTTTTGAAAATATTTCGAATTTATATATTTGTAACATGTCATACAAATTAATCAAACGGCATAAACTAAGCTTTCTTTTAACCGCGGCATTGGCTGTGATTACCTTCTCTTGTTCTACCAGGGATGACAACAAAACGTTTGCACAATACCTGGACAAGGGAGAATTTACAAGGCTCCAGCACACCATTGATTCACTCAAAAAATCGGGAACAACACAATGGAGTACTTTTGAACTGGACTCTGTGGAGCAGTTAATCCATGCCATTCGGGTTGATTATTCTCGCACTGAGCTTGAAATACGGGAGCAATTGAAAAATACTTTCCCTTCAGCCACCGATGCAGACCAGGCGAACTGGGAAGCATCCGGGAAACTGGAGATGCGCTACATAGACGGAGAGAAACGCTACTTTAAAAATGCAGTTCCGAATTTGCGTCGCCTGCTTGATTTCGACCAAAACAAGAACAAGCCCGTTTGGGAACAAAACGTAGAACCTAACTCGCTGACAGAGTTACGCCTCGCGCATACTCAACAAGTGGTGGAGGCATGTGTCGAAAATCCCAATGCTGCCTCCTCCCAACAAGTTACTTTTGCTTACACCCTCACGGTTAAACCCAACGCGGTGCCTGCCGGAGAAACGATTCGTTGCTGGTTGCCCGCTCCGCGTGAAGGCAACCCAAGACAAAGCGATTTGCAGGTTCTGGAAGCAGAGCCCGGAGATTACACAATCGCTCCGAATGAATGTTTGCAGCGTACTTTTTACATGGAGAAAAAAGCAGTAAAAGACGAAGCTACGCTGTTTTCAGTAAAATTCTCGGTACGGACAAAACCACAGTACTTTAACCTGAAACCGGAAAATATTCAGGCATATGATACGACCAGCGACATCTATCAAAATAACACCATTGAACGACCTCCGCACATTGTTTTCTCTCCCGAAATGAAGGAGCTTGCACAACAAATCGCAGGCAATGAAACCAACCCTTTGAAAAAAGTGGAAGCGATTTATACGTGGATCAGCGATTCAATTCCCTGGGCCAGTGCGCTGGAGTACGGAACCATTCCCAACATCCCGCAATACGTGCTAGCCAACCGCCACGGCGACTGCGGCATGCAAACACTGCTTTTTATGACTTTGGCCCGTTCGCAGGGAATTCCGGTAAAATGGCAAAGCGGTTTTATGCTTCACCCGGGATTTGAGAATTTGCACGACTGGTGTGAAGTTTATTACGAAGGAGTTGGCTGGGTGCCGCTCGACCAATCGTTTAAGCTGCAACCCACAAGCAACAAACAACTACGCAATTTTTATTTCCAGGGAATAGATACATACCGCCTGATTGTGAACGACGATTACGCGCAGAAACTATATCCCGAAAAAAAACACCCGCGCAGCGAGCCTTACGACTTCCAGCGCGGTGAAGTTGAATGGGAAAAAGGAAACTTATATTTTGACCAATGGAGTTGGAACATGGATGTTACTTATCAATAAATTACCACTTTAAGTTTTGCATCTTTACGAACACTTCTGAAAACTGATTTGAAATGAGTACACTGCTGATTGCTATTATTATTCTGATGTTTTTTGCGGTATTAATGGGCGTGTCATGGTTTACTTCGCGCAATGCCGACAGTGAAACTTTTTTTACCGGAAACCGCCGTTCTCCCTGGTATCTGGTTGCTTTTGGGATGATCGGGTCCACCATTTCGGGTGTAACTTTTATTTCGGTGCCCGGCGAAGTTGGCAACTCAGCATGGACCTACCTTCAATTCCTGCTCGGAAACTTTATCGGATACTGGGTGATTGCACTGGTACTTATTCCACTTTACTACCGGCTAAACCTGGTTTCCATTTATACTTATCTCGATCAGCGCTTTGGGCTTCGTTCATACAAAACAGGAGCTTTCTTTTTCCTTGTTTCGCAAACCATCGGAGCTTCGTTCAGACTATACCTGGCAGCAGGTGTACTACAGATTGCTTTTTTCAATGACTTTGGAATCCCTTTCTGGCTAACCGTTTTGATCACTCTTTTCCTGATTTGGATCTACACCTACCGCGCGGGAATTAAAACCGTGGTTTGGACCGACTCGTTGCAAACGTTTTTTATTTTGGGTGCCGTGGGAATTACCATTTGGGTGATACTGAGCCAGCTCGATTTAAGTTTTGGCGACATGGTGACAGTAGTCGACCACCATCCGTTTAGCCGGATTTTTGACTGGGACTGGAAATCGAAAACCAACTTTTTCAAACAATTTATGGCTGGTGTTGGAATTGTTCTGACCATGAACGGACTGGACCAGAACATGATGCAAAAAAACCTGACCTGCAAAACAAGAAAAGACGCACAAAAAAATATTTTCTGGTTCAGCTTTGCCTTTATTATTGCCAATATCTTCTTCCTGTCGCTGGGTGTGATGCTGTATTATTATGCTGCTCAAAAAGGAATTGACCTACCATCGCGAACCGACGACCTTTTCCCATTACTGGCCATCAAATATTTTGGGCCACTTGCAGGCGCGCTGTTCCTGCTCGGAATTTTATCAGCAGCTTACTCAAGTGCCGACTCTGCCCTAACAGCCTTAACAACTTCGTTTTGCATCGACTTTCTGAACCTGGATCCGGCAGCGCCCAAAAGCAAAAGAACCCGCATATTGGTACACGTTGGCTTTTCGCTGCTGATGTTTTTAGTAATTGTGATTTTCAGAATTATCAATAACGAAAGCGTTGTTTCCGCCGTGTTCAGGGTGGCAGGCTACACTTACGGCCCCTTGCTTGGGCTCTTTGCCTTCGGAATCCTAACCAAACGAATGGTAAAAGACCGCTTCGTCCCGCTGGTGGGTTTACTGTCGCCGGTGCTAACCTACATCGTAAATGCCAATTCAGAAGCCTGGTTCGGGGGCTACAAATTTGGATTCGAACTTTTACTTCTGAACGGGCTAATCATGTTTACAGGTCTGCTTCTCTTATCGCATAACAAACAGGAGTCCCGCTAAAAAGTCTTCGGGTCGTAAATCGTTCCCAGTAATACTTTTTTACGTGCACCGGTAACCGTAGGCAGGTTGCCGGGTTCGTTTTTAATTCGCCGCATGGCCAGCCAGGCAAATGCTACTGCTTCCATTTGTTGCGACTGAATCCCAAGCTCTTCGGTATTGGCAACACGGGCACCGGGTAAATGAAAGGCAAGCCGTTCCATCAGAATTTTGTTGAAGGCGCCACCTCCGCAAACGTACGTGGCTTCAGTTTCAGGTCCGTACTTTTTCACCGACTGAGCCACACTAACCGCACTTAATTCAAGCAAGGTAGCCTGCACATCTTCCTTCCTGTATGACGAAATTTTTTGAAGGTGTTTGTTTAGCCAATCCAAATTGAACAACTCACGTCCTGTACTTTTCGGGGCCGGCTGTTTAAAATAGTCATCAGCCAGCATTTCGTCCAATAGTTCCGGAATTACTGTTCCACTTGCCGCCCATTCGCCATCTTTGTCAAACTTGCGGTCCAGACAATGCAGTATCCAGGCGTCCATCAGGCAATTGGCCGGCCCGGTATCAAAGCCAAGAACCGAATTATCGTCATCAGCAAGAACCGTAATATTGGCAATCCCTCCCAGATTCAGGATCACCCGCTTCTCGCGCTTGCTGTTTAAGTAAGCCTGATGAAAAGCCGGCACCAATGGAGCTCCCTGTCCGCCAAAAGCCATATCCATACGACGAAAATCAACAACCGCACGAATTCCGGTTTGAGCAGCAATTACATTTCCATCTCCCAGCTGCATGGTAAAAGGAAATTGGGTAGTAGGTGAATGAAACACCGTTTGCCCGTGGCAACCAATGGCAGCAATCTTGCTTGAATCAGTATTTGATTTCTGCAACAGCTGTTTCACTGCATCAGCGTAGCACAAGGCCAGCTCATGATCGATTTCGCCAAGCACATGTATTTCAGCACGGTAACTATCAATCAATTCGATCAATCTGGTTTTAAGCTTTTCAGGAAAAGACTGCGAGTGCATCTGGACATGCAATATTTTATTGTCTTCAAAGCCAACCAAAACGGCATCAATACCATCCATACTCGTTCCTGACATGATTCCGATATATTGTTCCATAGGTAGTTTTTAAGTTGTGATTCAAGACAAAGATTTGCAGAATTTGTAATACATCTTACATTTTATTTTGTACAACATATGTTTTTTAACAATACCTTTTTCAATAATACAGATCACAAAAGATCAGTAATCGACAATTATTACTCTTATTGACAAATATTAAAATAGACCAAAAACAAAAAGATACAATAAAGGCCACATTAACAGCAATATGAAAAATACATTAAGAAGAAATATTATATATAGAACATGTCATACATCTTACAAAAAAAATATATATTTGAAAATGTACTTTTAAACTGAAATCTAACCAGACGGTTATTATTTGTTTAACCGGGACAAAGTAACAATTGAATGAAAACAGCAAAACGTTATCTGGCTCTTGATGTACTGCGCGGCCTTACAATAGTCGCCATGATTGCAGTTAATAATCCAGGGAGCTGGTCATACATTTATGCACCAATGCGACATTCAGAATGGCACGGGTGTACCCCAACCGATCTGGTTTTTCCGTTTTTCCTTTTTGTAGTGGGCGTTTCCATGTTTTTCTCGTTTTCAAAATACGGGAATGCATTGAATCATGATTCATTCATCCGGTTGGGCAAACGTACGCTTTTGATTTTTGCCATTGGGCTCTTTCTGAATTCGTTTCCCCAGTGGAACAAAGATTTTTCTCATTTACGAATAATGGGAGTTCTTCAGCGAATAGCCATTGTTTATGGTATCGCTTCATTAATTGTATTATCGGCAAAGAAAACATGGCTCCCCTACATATCGGCAGTACTGTTATTATTGTATTGGGCCATCCTGTTTTATTTTGGCTCCGACGATCCCTACAGTCTAAAAGGAAACGCAACGCTTGCCTTCGATCGCATGATCCTGGGTGAAAATCACTTATACCGGGGCTTTGGTATCCCGTTCGATCCGGAAGGTTTACTAAGCACCTTACCGGCTATTGTTACCGCATTGCTGGGCTATATGGCCGGTGCACTTATCAGGGAAACCGATAAACAAAAGATTCCGCAACGACTTCTGGTTGGAGGTATTGCCGGTATTGCGGCCGGGTTAATCTGGGGGCTGGTTTTCCCTATCAACAAACCGCTTTGGACCAGTTCCTATGTACTCTACTCCGCAGGCTGGGCCTCGGTTGTACTGGCTGTTCTTATCTGGGTGATCGATATTAAATCGTACAAGAAATGGACATCGTTTTTTGTGGTGTTCGGAATGAACCCGCTCTTCATTTTTGCCCTTTCGGGTTTGTGGGCCATCACCCTGTCGCGCATCATCCGTTTTGATAATGGCGAAGGAAAAATGACCAACGGGTACAGCTGGCTGTATCACCATGTTTTTGAACCTTTGGCCGGCCCCTTAAACGGCTCATTGCTTTTCGCACTGGCGCATGTGTGCTTTTTCTGGCTGATTGGCTGGATATTGTACCGCAAAAAAATATTTATAAAAGTATAACACTGTATTAACTCATTTTCCATCTCTTTTAACTGATTATTGTAATGACAAACAGGATAAAAAAAGCGATTCTACTACTCCTCATTTTTATGGCGGCATGGGGAAAAACCTTTGCCCAGTTCAGAATGGATGAGTTATTGGAAAACCCGTGGGTAGACTCGGTATTTCAATCGCTTACACCGGACCAGCGCATTGCCCAGCTGGTGTGGGTAAACACTGCTGCTAACAACGACATTGCTGCTCAGCTAAAAGTCACGGAAATGATAAAGAAGCACAACCTTGGGGGCGTGATCTTTTTCACCGGCGACCCGGAGGAACAGGTTAAATTAACCAATGTTTACCAGGCTTCGGCACAAACACCTCTGTTTGTTGCCATGGATGCCGAATGGGGAGTGGGCATGCGCATGCCCGGCGTTATTCCCTTTCCTTACAACATGATGATGGGCGCGTCTTACAGCCCGGAGCTAATAAAAGAAACAACCCGCGAAATGGCCCGGCAAATGAAACGCCTGGGGGTTCATGTAAACCTGGGGCCGGTAGTTGACATTAATACCGAACCTCAGAACCCGATCATCGGGATGCGTTCGTTTGGTGAATCTCCCGCACAGGTAGCTGCTTGCGGGCTGGCTTACATGCAGGGTTTACAGGAAAACAACATTATTGCGGTGGCCAAACATTTTCCCGGTCACGGAGATACACAATCCGACTCGCATTTTACCCTGCCGGTTGTTCCCTACTCTACCGAACGACTCGATTCTGTAGAATTGTATCCGTTCAAAAAGCTGGTTGAGCAAGGTATTGCCGGAGTAATGAGTGCCCACCTGAACGTTCCTCAGTTAGACGAGCAGGAAGGTATTCCGTCCAGTCTTTCACCCAAAATTATTAACGGTATTTTACGTGACCAATGGAACTTTAACGGCCTGATAATTACCGATGCAATGAATATGGCAGGTGCCAGCACATATGGCGAGCCAGGTGAAATTGAAGCACTTGCACTAAAAGCAGGCAACGATGTAATTGAATTTCCGAAAGATGTGGAGCAAACAATTGCAGGGATAAAAAAAGCGGTCGAAAACGGACTGCTTTCTCAGGAAGAGATTGACCTTAAATGCCGGAGAGTTTTAGCCGCAAAATATTGGGCAGGCTTAAACAAACTCTCCCCTGTTTCAACCCGTAACCTGATGCAGGATTTGAACAATCCGCAGGCCGAACTGGTAAAACGGAAAATGATTGAGGCTTCATTGACTCTGCTCGAAAACCAAAGCCAGTTGATCCCGATACAAGGACTTGACACGTTAAAAGTAGCCTGCCTGGCAGTGGGCAGAACCACGCCAACTCCTTTTCAGAACATCCTTTCAAAATACACCAAGACAGATAACTTCTTTCTTCCGGAGCAATTTACTGCCGCCGAACTGGAAGAGGTCAAAACAAAGCTGAAAGATTACAACCTGGTAATTGCGGGTCTTCATTTGTACGAAAGCAAAAGAAGACACTCGATGCAGGTAGGCAACATGCAAAAAATCAGACCACAGAGATCGTATGGTTTGACTCATGAAACGGAAAATTTACTGAATTACCTGGCCAACGAAAAAAAATCAATTGCGGTGTTTTTCTCCAGTCCGTATGCTTTAGCAGAGGTCAAAAACTTTACTCCACCTGCCGGATTGATAATGGCCTACCAGAACGATTCGCTGGTTCAGGAACTGGCGGCCCAGCAGATTTTCGGCGGAATTGGCGCATCAGGAAAACTACCTGTGAGCCTGGAGAACTATTACAAAATTGGTGACGGAATAAACATTGAAAATACAGTGCGATTGAAATACACCATCCCGGAAGAAGTGGGGATGAATGCACAGCGCCTTAACCACCGGATTGACTCAATCGTTTCAGAAGCGATTCAGAAAAAAGCCACTCCCGGATGCAGTGTCCTCGCAGCCAAAAACGGAAAAATTATCTTTCGCAAAACCTATGGTTTTCACACCTACGATCAGCGTACTCCGGTTTCGGAAGACGATTTATACGACCTGGCTTCTGTGACCAAAATTTCAGGCGCGCTCGCAGCTGTTCTTAAATTAAGCGATGAAGGAAAAATCAATCTCGATAATAAATTTTCGCATGACTGGCCCGACTGGAAAAAGAGCCTGTTTCATTCGTCGGATAAAGAAAATTTAGGCTGGCGCGAGATTCTTGCTCACCAGGCCGGGTTGATCCCTTACTTAAACTACTGGACAGAAACCGTAAAAGACAACAAACTGGAAGACCGCTGGTATTCTTTCCAGGAAACCGACGGTTATCAGCTGGAAGTTGCGCCTGGCCTGTTCCTGAAAAATAAATTCAAGAAAAGGATATACAAAGATATCCGCAAGTCGGAACTAAATCCTCCCGGAAAATATGTTTACAGTGGTTTGTCGTTTCTGATCATTCCGCAGATTACCGAAAATCTGTCGGGGCAAACCTATGCTGAGTTTCTGGATAAAAACTTTTACCACTCGCTGGGTGCGTACAACATTACCTACAACCCCCTCGATAAATTTCCGCTCGACCGGATTGTGCCAACCGAATACGACGCCCATTACCGGAAACGGCAGATCCAGGGAACAGTGCACGACGAGGCAGCTGCCGTTTTTGGTGGTTTTTCGGGCAATGCAGGCCTTTTTGCCAATGCCAACGACCTGGCCAAGCTAATGGCAATGTACCTGCAAATGGGAACATACGGCGGAACTCAGTACCTGAGCAGAAATACCATGGAAGAATTTACCCGTGTTCAGTTTCCGGAAAACAACAACCGGCGCGGACTCGGTTTCGATAAACCATTGTTAAACAATAAAGAAGTAACACCCGAGCAAAGTTATCCTTGCCCGGGAGCGAGCCCCGAAAGTTTCGGGCATTCCGGTTTTACCGGAACATTTGTATGGACCGACCCCACTTACAACCTCATTTACATCTTTCTAAGCAACCGTGTTTATCCAACGCGTGAAACAAATATGCTTGGAAAACTGAATGTTAGATCCCAGGTTCTGCAAACATTCTATGATGAAATTCACTAAAGGGTATTATGAATTCAAAATGGATATTATAATGTATATCAAAAACCATGGAAGTGACTCTATCTTGAACAAGCAATTGTTATACGAAAGTTATAAAAAGTAACCTTTTTAAATCTTAAATACTAATTTATGAAAAAAGTTATCACTCTAACGTGCTTGGTATTTCTGATGATATTAACAATACCATCAGGAGTATTAGCTCAAAACAGAACTATTACGGGTACCGTGGTAGAAGCAGAGACTCAAACGCCATTACCAGGGGTAAGCGTGGTCGTTCAGGGAACTACAAAAGGTACAATGACTAATGCCGAAGGAAAATTTAGTTTAGATGCAACCGAGGGACAAATCTTACAATTTTCTTTTATTGGCTATGCCTCTAAAGAATTCACTGTTGGTAAATCAAATACCATCAATGTTGAAATGCAAACTGACGTCCAAGCTATTGACGAAGTAATGGTGACAGCAGAGTTCGGGATGAAAAGGGTCGCCCGGTCTGTTGGCTCTTCAATTCAAAACATTAAAGCTGCTGATATTTCTGATTCCGGAAGAGAAAGCTTCATATCTGCTTTACAAGGACGTGTTGCCGGTCTTAATGTCAGCTCGAGCGGGGGAACACCTGGTTCTTCAACAACCGTTGTACTCAGAAGTATTACCTCCATCTCGGGAAACAACCAGCCTCTCTATGTTGTTGATGGGATTCCGATGAACAACTCAACTTTTGACCCCCTTAGCTTAGCCGATGGCGGGGCAAACTTCTCTGTTCGTAACCTTGATTTTTCTTCCAGAGGAAATGATTTTAACCCCGAGGATATAGAGTCAATGACAGTACTTAAAGGTGCTGCAGCTGCAGCGCTTTATGGCTCGGATGCTTCTAACGGGGCAATCATCATTACGACCAAGAAAGGAACAGCAGGCACTGCTCGTGTATCCTACAGCAATGCATTTAAATGGGATAAAGCATACGGATATCCGGATATGCAAACGAAATATGCCAATGGTGCATACGGAACAACCAACTATTACTACACCAGTAGATATGGTGGCTTATATCCTGAAGGGATGCAATTGTACGATAACATTGATGCGGTGTTAAGAACAGGTTTCTCAGCAAAGCATAATGTTTCAATTGAAGGAGGATCAGAAAAAGCCTCCGTCCGTGCTTCGGCATCATTTCTCGACCAACAGGGTATCGTAAAAACTACGGACTATTCAAGAATGAATGTATCGTTAGCCGGAAAAGGAAAAATAAGCAAATGGTTAAGCTTTGAAGGTTCAATGCAGTTGGTGTCAACTGAAAACACAAAAGTGCCAAGAGGTACATCAGGTCCTTTATATCAGGCAATGCTTTGGCCTTTGGTTGACGACATGTCGAATTACCTAAGCCCCGATGGTTCACACATGAGAAATCCGGATTACTATACCGACACTGACCTACTCAATCCGTTGTTCGGGATGTATAAAAACAAATTATACGACGACTCTGACAGATTCATATCAAGTTTTGCTTTTAGTATTACCCCAGTAAAAGATGCGTTTGTGAGGGCTCAGGTTGGATGGGATGTAGGAACTTCAACTTATGAAACATCAATTCATCCTTATTACTATGACAACAATGGTGGCGTTGGGCAATACAACCTTGCAAAATCAAATTTTTCTTACCCTACACTAAACTTCTTAGCAGGGTATAATAAAACGTTCCTGGATAAATTCTATGTATCTACGCAGTTTGGCTACCATCAAATAGAGAATGGAGTAACTCGTTT
Organism: Maribellus luteus; assembly: GCF_003576475.1. Lineage (GTDB taxonomy): Bacteria > Bacteroidota > Bacteroidia > Bacteroidales > Prolixibacteraceae > Draconibacterium > Draconibacterium luteum. Next base: position 86,441 of record NZ_QWGR01000015.1, read on the forward strand.
GGCAACCTATGGATCTAACTATGCTGTTATTGATTTCCATTCCATTAACAATGTCGATCCATCTACTGTGGCCTCAACAAAAACTACAACAACTAGAAGAATTCAGGCACTCTCGGGCCAGATTGAACTTGCCTACAACAATATGGCTTTTGTAACTTTGAGAGCAAGAAACGACTGGTCGTCGACACTTCCAAAAGACAACAACTCGTATTTCTACCCTGCCATCGAAGGTGCATTCATTGTTTCTGAGTTACCATTTATTAAGGAATTCAATCCAATCTCCTATTTAAAGCTAAGGGGTTCAATTGCTCAAGTAGGAAAAGATGCCGGCCCACTAGAAATTGATCCTCAGTTGCAAGCAACTGAACTGACAGGAGGTGGTTATAGATATGGTTTTACAGGCCCAAATAAAGACCTACGCCCGGAAATGACCACTTCTCACGAAATTGGTTTTGAAGGACGATTCCTTGGAGACCGGATTAATGCAGACTTTACCTATTTCTGGACACACTGTGAAGACCAAATTGTAAAAGGCTTCCGCTTAAGTTATGCAACCGGTTTTGTTTTGAACAACATGAATGTTGGTACATTCGAAACCCAAGGATGGGAAGCCCATGTTGATGCGGATATTATAAGAACAAAATCGGGTCTCACCTGGAATGTTGGAGTAAATGCATCTCATACGAGCTCTGAGGTAGTATACCTTCCGGAAAATGTAACCGAGTATTACAACCCATACACCTGGAACTCTGGAAATATTAGAAACGGAATCATGGTAGGCCAACCTGTTACTACCTTAACCGGACGCGCATATAGCAGAAATGATGCAGGTCAGATACTAATTGACCCAACAACGGGATTACCGGTAATTGACCCCACTTGGAGTGTTATTGGGGATCGCGAACCCAAACTAAGATTTGGCTTTACCACCCGAGTAAACTACAAAGGCTTCAGCCTTACCGCGTTGCTTGCCGGCAGGTATAAAGCAACCGTTGTTAACGGAACCAAAAGGTTAATGATGCAAAGGGGTACCAGTTGGGAATCAGTTAATTTGAGAGAACAAGGACCGGTTGTATTCGATGGTGTACTTCAGGACGGAAACGAAAATACTACCAACCCTACATCCAATAACATTTCGGTTACATACGACGTATATGGATCTTCTATCTATTCTGGCTATGACGAAGACTGGCTTGAAAAGAATGTAAATTACTTCCGTCTGCAGGAACTAAGATTATCATACCGTATACCTACCAGAATACTGCAAAAAACCTTTATTTCAAGAGCAGTCGTTTATGTTGCCGGAAATGACCTGGCTACCTGGACAAATTACTCAGGTATCGACGCGGTAGGTAACACCGTTTCGGCGGCTGCCGGAGGAACAGGTGGTGAAGGATACGATGTATGGTCAATACCCAATCCCCGTGGTTATTCTATTGGGGTTAACATAACTTTTAAATAAAAATGTAACCAATGAAAAACATTATGAAAAAGATATTATTGCCATTCATTATGCTGGGTTTATTTTCGTTCTCGATTACGAGCTGCGATGATTACCTGGATGTAAACAAGAACGTTGATGCACCGGATTATGTAGACGGATATCTTTACCTAGCCGGAATCATTGCTTCTTATCAGGACATGTATTACGACCTAAGAGGTATTGCTCCTCTAGCACAGATGATGGGAACATCAAACTCTTCCTATGATAATTTTGCCTACCACTATTATGTTCCGGGAAGTGATGCGATTGGACAGAACTGGCGTATGGTATACTGGGAACAGGGAATGAACCTGGAAAATCTGATTAATCAGTCAGTTGAAGCAGAAGATTGGACACTTGCCGGAATTGGCTATGCACTTAAAGCCTATTCTTGGGACTTGCTTACAAAACAACATGCAGATTTACCATTAACTGACGCTTTCGTCCCAGGGTTATTATCTCATAATTACGACTATCAAAAAGACATTTATCCAGTAGTAAGGGAATGGGCTTATAAAGCCATCGAATATTTGGAAATGGATGATGATCACGACTATGGCAACAAAATCAGTTCCACCGACTTTATTTATTTTGGAGACAAGGATAAATGGATAAAGTTCGCGTATGCCGTTATTGTTCGGAACTTAGCATCATTATCCAATAAGGAAAACTTCGAAACAGCCTATGCACAAGAGTTAATTGATTGTGCTGCAAAATCTTTCCAATCGTCTGAAGATGACGCTACTGCAACAGTGTGGGGAGGTTCGTCTACTGCCTCTCAATCAGCTTATAACAATTTCTGGGGGACTTACAGATCAAATCTGAGTTATACGTATTTTCAACACGATTATGCTGTACAGGTGTTTACCGGGACGGTTCCAAAATACGATGAAGCAACGGGTGAGAAATTACCGGTTGAAAACAATGAGTATCATCCGTATGAATTAGCAGAGAAACAAATCATATGTGATACAATGATCAATGAAGCAGGCCATTATGATCCTCGAGTAGCTGTTAAGCTTGCCACAACCGACGACCCTTATTACGAGAACATTGATAATGCAGATAGTATTAAAGCTCGGAAATACTATGGTGGATCTTTTGGGGGTACAGTTGGTCCAATCGGGACTACTCCTTCTTTCTTTGGAAGAACCAAATCGTCTGCTTATACAGGAAATGAACACGATGGTATAGGACGCTGGTTATACCGGGACGATGCTCCTTACATTCTAATGACTTGTGCCGAGGTTAAGTTCTGCCTTGCAGAAGCTTATTGGAAATTAGGGCAAAAAGACAATGCCTTCAGCGCATTTAAAGAAGGAATTCAGGCCGATATGGATTTTACTGCAAAATATATTTATGAAGGCAAGGAAGGAGAAGCAACCGGAGGAGACAAGATAACCACCGGAGTATTCACTTCATTGGCAAACGAGTATGTCGCTGGCCCATACGTTGAGGGGCTTGAAATGTCAGATTTTTCACTATCGCACATTATGATGCAGAAATGGGTCGCATTGTATCCATGGGGTGCTCAGGAAGCCTGGGTGGATATGAGAAAATACCATTACGATATCGCCTACAGCGGAGATTATCCTTCGGATGGCAATGGATGGGATATTTCCAAAGTAGATCAGAAATGGGATAGCGATGATTCAAAGGTATTTAAAGGTCTTTATCTACCTCCTGCACAGGTATCCGGACGAAAAATTACTTTCGACACAAAAAACAACGGATCTCCATGTTATAGAATTAGACCACGCTACAACTCAGAATACATGTGGAATGTTCCTTCGTTGGAAAGCTTGGTGCCGATTCCCGGAACGGCAGATGATTACCAATGTTCCATTCCTTGGTTTGCTTACCCGGGAGAGCTACCTTCAAGTAACTAAATAATTTAAAATCAGTTAAAAAAGTAACTATGAAAATTATTAAAAATATAAGCTTGATTTTGATGGTCATAATGACAATTTCATGTGACAAACACGAAATTGAATACGCCACAAAGTCCATAGATGGATTGGCTGAATTCCAGCTCCATTATTTTGTCCCTGTTACTGCAACATCATCAAATAATATTTATCGAGTCGAGATAAACGGCTCTTTATTTGCCAATAGTGATGCACCTTTAACCACTTACAACGCAGTTCCCAAAGGTTCTGTAGGACGCTTTTATACAGTTGAACCTGGAGAGGTCAACATTAAATTATATAAGGGCACATCCGAAGAATTGGTTTATGATCGTACGACAACGCTTACCGTTGGAAAACAAAACGTTTTCATTTATGGTTTCGATGAAGACCCGATTGTATTCAATAACGGTTATCCTTATGTTGCGAATATTACTGAGGATACAGACTCTACAACCTATGTAAAGTTTTACAATTTCCTTTTTGAAACAGACGGAGTTCCTACTGATCTGAAACTGCAATATCAATACATAGATCCTACTACCGACGAATTGGTTAATATTGGAGAACCGGTAGCTTTTGGCGAAACAACCGGTTGGCAACCTGTGAAACTTATAAAAGATGTGTATAATTCATCTGGTTCTACTCGTGTTTATTACAGAATAAAAGTTGTCGACAACAATGGAAACATTGTTGAAGATCTGCAACTTTATAATTCTAGTAGCAAATATGTAAGTTATTCCGATTACTGGACTGGATACATCGGCCGAAGAGTTCACCACGTAATGGCCGGATTCCGTTCTGCACAGCCCAGAGCAAGTGTTCGATTGTTTTATGCCCTATAGTAAAAACGAAATACAAAGCGGAAATGCACAAATCAGCGAATACCTGGACAAGGGTTATACTCTGACTCAAACTCCAGGCTGGAACTAAGCATTAATCGCTTTAGCACTCAAAAAGAGAGGCTGCTGAATATTCGCGGCAGCCTCTCTTTATCATACAGATTTAAGCATTTTGATCGTTCAACAAAAACAAAACATTTAATTACATGAAACCGGTTTTCACTTATTCATTCATCTTTCTTGCTTACCTTCTAATGGCCGGATGCAGCAATACCAAATCACCCGAACATTCAGTACCAAAAGTGATCGTTGGTGCTGAACGCTCGGAGATTTATCTTCCGATGCTGGCAGGGAAAAAAGTTGGGTTGGTTGTCAATCAAAGTTCAATGGTTGATTCAGTTCACTTAATCAATTTCTTGGTTAGTAACGGCGTTGATGTAAAAGGTATTTACGCACCCGAGCATGGGTATAAAGGCAATGTTGAAAGAGGAAAGGATGTGGATGGCACAACCGATCCGGAGACCGGAATTCCTGTGTACTCATTATATGGCAAGAACCGCAAACCCACGCCTGAAATACTCGAGGGTATTGACGTGATGATTTTTGATATGCAGGATGTTGGTGTGCGCTTCTTTACTTATATCAATACAATGACCAGGGTAATGGAAGCATCGGCCGAAAATGGGATAAAAGTTATGGTTCTCGATCGTCCTAACCCCATTGGTTACTACGTTGATGGTCCTATGTTAAAGCCAGGCTTTGAAAGCGGTGTAGGTTTGTACCCCATTCCGGTAGTTCATGGTTTAACGGTTGGAGAGTATGCAATGATGGTAAATGGCGAACGCTGGTTAAAAGATAGTATTCAATGCGATCTTGAAGTTATTAAAGTTGAAAACTATACGCATGAAACCAAGTACCAGCTGCCTGTTTTCCCGTCGCCAAACCTGGCAGAAATGAAATCGATTTATCTTTATCCGTCCATTTGTTTGTTCGAAGGTGCCGATGTAAACGAAGGCCGCGGCACTTACAAACCTTTTCAACAGTTTGGAGCGCCGTATTATACTCCGCAGGATTTCTCGTACGTTCCAAAGTCAATACCGGTGCTTGCACTTCATCCAAAATTTGAAGGTGAAACCTGTTACGGCTACGACTTATCAGGAATGTCGCTAAAAGAACTCCAGGATATCAAACAGCTTGAGATAAAATACGTCATCGATTTCTACAATAAATGCGACGACAAAGAGAATTTCTTCACCCCGTTTTTCGATAAACTCGCCGGCAGCGACCAACTGCGCAAACAAATCATGGAAGGACTCAGCGAGGAACAAATTCGCGCAAGTTGGCAGGAAGAGCTGGAAGAGTTCAAACTAATGCGCAAAAACTATCTTTTATACGATGAAACGAGTATGGTCAGGCAAACACAATAGATATAAATAATTTATCCATGCGAGTTCCATGGGTATCAAAGCACAAAATTCACGCTTGCACTGCATCTTTTTGAGATAAAAATATTAACTAAAATATATTCGGGTGAAATTTAGCTTCTTATTCCTTATTGGTATTTATTGCTTTTCAGGGTTATATGCACAAACCGACAGTGTTCAAACAAACAATAATATGCTTGTTCTGAAAGGTACAACCACTGGATATTTGCCCTACCTGAAATATGGTCCGGGGGTTGACCGTCTGGGCGGAGCAAAGATGACTTATCTTGATACTGCGGTTGTTTTGCAGGTTATTGACAGTGTAGGTGATGACTACATTGTACAACTTTCAAAAAACCATAAAGCGTTTATTCCAAAAGAAAATGTTCAACTTTCAGGGATAGAATCCAAACCTCCGTACTACCTCACATCATCCTGGAATGTTGGAGGAGACGAAAACAACGATGTTGTAGCGATCCGACTGGACGAGAGGCTCCCGTACAAAAGTATCCAGATGATTAACCCGTCGCGAATAGTTGTAGATATTTACGGCGCCACCAACAACTCGAACTGGATTACCCAGCACCAAACGGCAACTGAAATAAAAAATGTGTATTACGAACAGATAGAAGACGATGTTTTCCGCGTTATTATCGAACTAAAACATCAACAAATCTGGGGATATTCGATCGCCTATAAAGATAAATCCTTACGAATTTCGATTAAGCGCCAACCGTCTCGCCTTGCGTTAAAAAAAATGAAGATTGCCATAGATGCAGGACATGGTGGTTCGAGCCGAGGTGCCGTTGGCGTAAAAACCGGTATTAAAGAAAAAGACTGTAACCTCCAGGTAGCCAAAAAACTAGAAACTTATTTAAAACGCCGCGGAGCAGAAGTGTTTATGACCCGAAATAATGATGAAGACTTAAGTATGACGGATCGCACATTAATGTTACGGGAAGAAAACCCGGATCTCTTAATCAGCATTCACCACAATGCCTCGTCCAATCCTGAAGTTAGCGGGGTAAGCACCTACTACCGTTATATCGGATTTAAACCACTTACGGTAACCATCTTAAACCGAATGCTTGAACTCGGACTAAATGACTTCGGCAATATTGGCAATTTTAACTTTTCGTTGAATGGTCCCACCGAATATCCCAATTGCCTGGTTGAAGTGGCTTTTTTAAGCAACGAGGCGGATGAAAAACGGATAAGCGATCCACATTTTCAAAAGAAAACGGCGAAAAAAATTCGCAAAGGAATAACCGACTGGCTAAAAGATAACAAGTAGACTTTATGCGACAAGATCATCCATATTTCAATTTTAGTAACGAAATGAAAAAGATTACTTTCCTCTTCATCCTGAGTCTTCAGATAGGAATACTTTCAGCACAAACGTTTCGTTTTGCGCATGTTACCGATACTCATGTGGGAGGAAGTACCGGTGCCGAAGATTTGATGATCACCGTAAATGACATCAACAATCAGAAAGACATTGCCTTTGCAATTTTCTCGGGAGACATTACTGAATTTGGGTCGGATGAAGAACTAAACGAGGCGAAATCAATCCTTTCAAAACTCAATAAACCCTGGTACATTGTGCCGGGAAATCATGATTCCAAATGGTCGGAAAGCGGGAACAACAGCTTTGTCCGGATTTTCGGATGCGAGGAATTTAGTTTCGAAGCCGGTGGCTATTTATTTATCGGAACAGCCAGCGGCCCGAACATGCGAATGGCTCCGGGACTGGTCCCACACGAGCAAATCGTTTACCTCGATTCGGTTCTGAACAACATGAAAGATCCCGGCCAACCGATCATTTTTGTGAATCATTACCCGCTTGACAATTCACTTTCGAACTGGGACAAAATCATCGATCTGCTAAAAACGCGAAATATCCAGGCCTCCCTGCTGGGACATGGCCATTCCAATAAATTATTTGATTTTGAAGGTATACCCGGTGTTATGGGCCGCTCCAACCTACGTGCTAAAAAAGAAATTGGCGGCTACAACCTTGTTACCATTCAACAGGATACGATGTTTTACGCCGAGCGGACACCAGGTGTGGAAACTCACGAAGCATGGTGTAAAGTGCCGCTGGTAAACCATCATTTCGAAAAAAGCCGAACCCAATATCCGCGCCCGGATTATTCGCTGAACGAAAAATACCCGAATGTTTCAAAGGTTTGGGAAGTTCAGGATGTAAGTGATATTGGCACCGGATTAGCCGCCGAAGGCAATACAGCTATTTACGGCAATGCCGCGGGAGCAATTGTGGCGCTTGATCCAAACACCGGGCAAACGCTATGGCAGTTTCAAACCGGCGGAAAAATATACTCCACACCGGCCATTTCGAAAAACAAGGTGGTTTTCGCTTCAACCGACAATTATATTTACTGTGTTGACCTGAAAACCGGGGAAAAGCACTGGAGCTTCGCCACCGGAAAATCGATCGTTGCATCACCGGTCGTCGATAAAAACTCGGTTTATATAGGTTCATCTGAAGGAATTTTCCGTTCCATCAACCTGAAAACCGGTAAGCTGAACTGGGAATTTACCGGGGTAAACAACTTCGTGGAAAGCAAACCGCTTATCTACGAAGGAAAAGTCTACTTCGGATCGTGGGGCAATACTTTTTATGCCCTTGACGCCAAAAGCGGAAAGCTGGAGTGGAAACGCGAAAAATACACCAACCGTATGTTATCGCCGGCAGCAGTGTGGCCGGTAGCCGCCAACGGAAAGATATTTATTGTGGCGCCCGACCGGCACATGACTGCTTTGGATGCACAAACCGGAAAGAAAATCTGGCATTCAAAAAAATATTCGTGCCGCGAATCCATCGGAATTTCGGCAGACGGAACGCTCATTTACATAAAAAATATGCACGAAGGAAACGTGGATGCTTTCTACTCTGCGGCTGATGAGCAAAAACTTGCCTGGGAATGCAAGGCCGATCTGGGCTATGAAATTGCCCCCTCTCCCATTACCGAAGCCGGGAACCTGGTGTTTGTTCCTACCACAAGTGGTATTGTTTGCGCGGTGGATAGAACCACGCACGAAGTAGCATGGAAATACAAGCTATCCAATGCGTTGGTCAATTACATTTTACCGCTGGATAACCAACGGGTGCTGGTTTCGCTGCTGGACGGAAAGGTTGCCTGCCTGCAATACCAGCAGACACCGTAAGCGTCATTCATTTTTTGAACATTTAATAAGAAATAAGAAAAATCATATAAATCATAAATAAAACAACCTTTCTTTCCTAATGAACATAAAAACCAATTTTATAAACAAGCCATAAACCAGCTTACTTATTTTCAATCAGATAACTTATTAACGATAAATTACCTAACCATAAATTATGCTCAAATACCCAAAAGGAACATTACATCCTGACTTTTATAGCATATAAAATAGAACCAAAATTATTCAGTATTAAAACCAAAATTTGTGATTATGCGAAAAAGCGTACTATTCATTTTCATTTTGTGCCTATTGTCTTCGCTGGCAATGGCTCAAAAAAAGACGGTTAGCGGAATCGTCTCTGAAAAATCAAGCGGTACACCGTTACCTGGTGTAAGTGTGTATGAAAAAGGTACCACAAACGGTACCATAACCGATGTGAACGGTAGTTTTCAATTGACGGTAGAAGAAAAATCGATCCTGGTATTTTCTTTTATCGGTATGAAAACACAGGAATTTACTGTTGGGGCAAAGAACGATTTTACTGTATCCATGGAAGCAGATTCAGAAGAAATGGATGAAGTGGTTGTTACTGCGATGGGAATCCGGAAGGAAAAGAAAGCACTGGGATATGCCGTACAGGAAATCTCGAGCGATGAAATTCTGAAAAACAAAAGTCCCAACTTAATCAACTCGATGAGTGGTAAAATTGCCGGGGTAAACGTTACACAAAGTAGCGGATCAGCTGGTGCAGGTGCACAAATCATTGTTCGCGGCGGTACTTCGCTGGAACGTGACAACCAGCCTCTTTTTGTGGTTGACGGGGTTATTTACGACAACTCAACACCGATTGGTGGAAACACAGGTTTCGACGGCATGGGTAAACTGGCTACTTCGTCCAGTAACCGTATTATGGACATCAACCCGGAAGACATCGAAAGTATGTCGATCCTGAAAGGGCCGGCTGCTACAGCACTTTATGGTTCGCGTGCTGCGGCGGGTGTTATTCTGATAACCACCAAAACCGGTGGTAAAGGAGCAGTTCAGGTGAATATGAGCTCCAAATTGTCTGTTAACTGGGTGAATCGTTACCCCGAGCAACAGAATATGTACAAAAGAGGTTATTACAACGAGGCCGGTGTGTTTAGCGACTATACCACTCAATCGTGGGGCGACCCGTTCTCTTCGGGAGACCAGATTTACAATAACATTGAGAACTTCTTCCAGAATGGTTCGGTTTGGGACAACAGTGTAAGCATCTCGGGCGGAAATGACAAAGGTTCTTTCTTCTTCTCGGCTTCGCGTTACGACCAGCAAGGGATTGTTCCTGAAACCGGTTATGACAAATCGACTTTCCGTTTTAACGGCGACCAGAAATACGGGAAACTAACCGTGGGTGCCAACGTAGCTTTCTCCAATGCCAATACCGATAAAACGCTGACTACTTCAGGTCTTTGGTCGGCCGGCGGCAATGGTGCCATGACAGCTATTTACTCATGGGCTCCCAGCGACGATATGACCAGGTACCTGAATGAGGACGGAAGCAAATACCGCATGTTTGAAGGTCTTCAGGATTTATCTGACGATGTGGAAAACCCATACTGGATCATCAACAAGAATAGCTTAAGTGACGAAACCGACCGTTTTACCGGAACCGTCTACACTGTTCTCGATGCCACCGACTGGTTTAACATCAACTATCGTTTAGGCTACGATACCTACACTAAAAATGACCATACATTTATTGCACCGGGCGGGGCCATTAAGGAAACGTATCAGAATGGGTTCATGTCGGAAAGCGATGTTGTATACAAATATCTTTCTTCGAACCTGATGCTGAACTTCAACAAAAAAGTGGATGATTTCGATTTCAATTTAATGTTGGGCCAATCAACCGAAGAAACAAAAGTTACCACTCAACGCAGAAGAGGCTACGATTTTGTGAGTGACGGTGTTTACAGCTTCGAAAACATTAACGAAGGAAACAAATCGTTCCAATCGGGACACTCCACCAAAAGATTAATTGGCGCTTATGGCGAATTACGTACTTCGTACAAAAGCATCGCTTATTTAACATTCACCGGACGTAACGACTGGACTTCTACTTTGCCAGAAGAGAATAATTCGTATTTCTACTCATCGGTAAGCGGTAGTTTTGTATTTACCGAATTGTTACCAGAAAACGATTTGCTGTCGTTTGGTAAAGTCAGGGCATCGTGGGCAAAAGTTGGTAAAGACACCGATCCTTATGCCACTTCTACATCGTTGTGGGCACCTCGTGAGTTTTTGGCAGGTGTTGGTGTTGCCAACAGCTGGACACGCGGTAACCCTTACCTGAAACCCGAACGTACCACATCTACCGAGGTAGGTTTAGAACTTCATTTCTTCAAGGGAAGACTGACAGCTGACTACAGCTACTATACCAACGACAGTTACGACCAGATTGTAACACCGCGTTTGAGCCAGACTACCGGTTATATTCTTCTTTCAACCAACGTAGGAAACGTGCTGAACAAAGGGATGGAGCTTTCGATTACCGGAACACCCGTTCAGAAAAAGGATTTAAGATGGGATGTTTCGTTGAACCTGGCGGGCAACCGTGGTTCGGTTGAAAACCTTCTTACCGGCCAGGACGTACTGTATGTAACAGATGTACAGGTTGGAAACGCCAAAGCTGCATCGTTTAACGGCGGTAAGTTCATGGGGATATCAGGTTCGGAATGGTCACGTGACGAAAATGGCAACATAATCCTCGACTGGGATACAGGTATGCCTTTAAGCGATAACTCAACAACTCATTATGTTGGAAACCGTGAGCCCAAGTTCACCGGCGGTATCAACAACAACATCAACTGGAAAAACTGGAACTTCTCGTTCTTGTTCGATCTGCGTGTTGGTGGAGATATTTTCAACGGTACCGACTATTACATGACCAATGCAGGTATGAGCCAACGTTCGCTCGACCGCGAAACACTGACACTGAGCGGAGTTGCCAAAAACCCTGAGACAAAAGAATACGAAGCAAAAGAGTTTACTTACAATGCGAATCAGATGTACACCATCACTACTTCATCCGGTGCAACCCAGAACAGTTACGGTGCCGACATCATTCGCAAATACTGGCAAAACTATTATCCGCTCGAAACAAGTAATTACCTGACTAAAACCAACTGGCTTCGTTTGCGGACTGTTACATTGTCGTACAACGTACCAGATTCGTTCCTTAACAAGCAACAACTCATCAAAAGAATGTCGTTTACGTTAACCGGCACTAATCTGCTCTTATTCACCAACTACAAAGGAATGGATCCTGAAACCAGCGTAGCAGGATCAGGCGTAGTGGGATCAAGCTCTGTTGGATTTGATTATTGCGGAGTTCCTTCAACAGCAGGGTTTTCCTTTGGCGTGAACATAACATTGTAATCATTTAAAATGAATGCTATCATGAAAAAATTCTTATATATAGCTTTACTCGGAACCCTCTTAATCGGTATCGGTTCCTGCAAAGATTATCTGGATGTGAACGTAAATCCGGATTACCCGACAAACGTTGTGGCATCTGCCTCTTCGCGACTTCCCTGGATACAACACCATTACGGTTATAGTTACGGTGCTGCCAGTGTTCGCGCTTCCCTGATTACAGGAACCATTACTTCCAGAACATTTACAGGAACCAATGGTACTTTACCTGCATGGAATCCGGCTATTTCAGCTTCTACCACCCCTTACCAGCAATGGTTTGTAGGGTCGGCAGCCAACCTGAACGATATTATGGCAAAAGCCGAAGAAGAAGAAGCCTGGCATTATCTGGGAGCTGCCCACACCTTAAAAGCAATGGGCTTTATGTTAATGGTTGACTGGTACGGTGAAATGCCTTACACCGATGCTTTGGGTTCGAGCCTTACACCGGTATACGACGATGGAAAAACCATTTACGAAGGTTGCTTTGCTGAATTGGACAAAGCTTTGGAATATTTTCAGATGACACAACCTGCAACTGCTTCTCCTCTTTCAGCTGGCGACAACTGGAACGGTGGCGATGTTCAGAAGTGGATCAAACTGATTTACGGATTAAAAGCCCGCTGGCTGAATAACATTTCGAAAAAAGCTGACTATGATCCGGCTGCCATTTTAGACGCCATATCCAAAGCACCGCAAAGCAATGCTGAAGGCACGGTTATCGACCATGTGAATGATCCGGCCGATTTAACAGGCGATGTTCTTTTCGGAGACCCCTTAAAAACAGCCTTTATTTTCGACTCAGGCGCCTGGTCGGATTGGGCACGCTTTACCCAATGGTACGTTGACTTGCTGGAAAATACCTTTACCGGTGGTTCAGGTGTTGAAGACCCGCGTACTGACAAAATGCTTCCTTCGGCTCAACACTGGATTGCGCAAAAAGACGAACAATCAGGAGACGTAACTTATTCTTCTCAATTCATCCGTACCAAAGGGGTTGATGTGATCAACAGCAACATCCGGTTGCAAAACGGCCCTTCGTTCGTAAACTACGATACTGAAAAGAAAGCGTACAGCGTAAGTTCAACTGCTGCCGACCGTCAAGGTGATACTGTTTACGTAAACATCAAAGCCTTGTGTGCCATGACAGGCGCAACATCGGAAGAAAGTACCTACAAAGCCAGCGACGGCACCGTACTTTCAACCGGAACATTCTATTCAAGACCTGAATCACCTACGGACATTATCACCTTCCACGAGATGTGTTTTATTAAAGCGGAGGTGTTGTTCAGACAAGGAAAAGCTGGCGAAGCCCTTACAGCTTACCAAGCAGGAATTCGCGCTCACATGGAATACATGAATGATAAACTGAAAGAATACACCGGCTCTGAAAATCCGGGCAAACAGCCCATGGATGAAGCGGCTATCGATGCTTTTATGACCAGTGCAGCAGTTGCTCAAACAGCCAGTGAACTAACGATGGCTAAAATTATGCAACAGAAATTTATTGCCATGTCATTCACACAGCAGAACTGGAACGACATGCGCCGTTTCAACTTTTCGGCTGGAAACATTGGCAGTTTTGGCGTGGTTTACCCTGGATACGACCGTCCGAAAGAATTTGGCTCTGTAGCCGCTACAAAAATTCCGGGAGGAAGTAAAACCGATGTAAACTACTGGTTCAGGAGAATGGCACAATGTTCTCACGAGGTAAACTACAACTCGGATAACCTTGCCGCCTCTAACCCGAAAGCATTTGACACCGACATTTGGTCAGTGCCGGTATGGTGGGATACTGAAGATTAATTTTAAGAACATAAGGGAAGGATTGATTGAATCCTTCCCTTGCATTACTTTTGTAATTAGTTGATTTACATTTATTATGAAAAGGTTTATAAAGTCAGTTTGGATAGCAGCACTCGTGTTCAGTGTATGGGCATGCAGTACCACAACCAACGAACAGGAATTTGATACGTTACTGTCAGATGTTTCTGCCCGGTTTGCCCCCGACAAACGGGTGGCCGTTTTAAACTTCGAGATTGAAAAAACAACGCAGGGAACAGTGGTGCTAAAAGGAGAAACCAACCTAAAAGAAGCACATTCTTTTCTGCTGGATACACTGGGCAAAACACAAATTCAGGTTGTTGATTCCATCCGGATTTTACCCGGTGAGCAATTCGGCGAGAAGGTTTGGGGGCTGGTTACTCTTTCAGTGATCCCGATGCGAAAAACACCTGATTATGCAGCCGAAATGGTTTCTCAAACCCTCATGGGTACGCCAATAAAACTATTGGACAAGGAAGATGGCTGGTACCGTATTCAAACACCTGACCAGTACATTGGCTGGGTAAACGGAAGTGGAATAGTTTCGCTGTCGCAAAGTGAACTAAACAACTGGAAAGCTTCCAACCGTTACATTTTCACCCAAATAAGCGGGTCGGTACTGGAAGCTCCCAAAGCGGATGCAGCGCCGGTTTCGGATCTGGTACTGGGTTGTATTTTTGAAGCCGGCCAGCAATCCAACGGATTTATCCAGGTAAAATTTCCTGACGGACGCGAAGGTTTTGTCCCGACTGCCGATTGTGCCCTTTTCAGCGAATGGGAAGCCATTACTCCCGAAGTGGAGAACATTATCGCAAGCGCCAAAAAACTGTTGGGAAGACCTTATTTATGGGGCGGAACATCGACCAAAGGAGTTGACTGCTCAGGTTTTACCAAAACCGCCTATTATTCGCAGGGGGTTATGCTGGCCCGCGATGCATCGCAGCAAGCGCGTTACGGCGAACAACTCGACATCACCGACTTTCAGTTTCAACCGGGCGATTTATTGTTTTTTGGACGAAGCAAAGAACGTATTACACACGTTGGCTTATACATCGGCAACAATCGTTTTATTCATTCTTCGGGCAGGGTAAAAATCAACAGCTTTCAAGCGGAAGATGAAGATTTTGACGAAGGCTTAAAAAAGAGACTTGTTGCTGCCTGCCGTGTTTTAAATTCATTAAATACGGAGCAAATCATTCCGATTAAAGATCACCCCTGGTACAATTAGATCATTGTTAAAAACAGAGGCAAAAGCATTATTAATATCATGGAACAGTCAAGAAGGACATTTATTCGCTCAGCCGGTTTACTATCCGTTGCCGGAATGGCAGGAGTTAATACATTTGCATCGATGAGCAAGAAGCAAGCAAAAACAATAAAAAGCGGTTTGAAACTTCGGTTTAAACCCTACGACCTGCAACTGAAACATACCTTCACGCTTGCAGGAAGTTCGCGCACCACAACTCCGGTGATGCTAACAGAGATTGAGTACGACGGAATTATCGGCTACGGAGAAGCCTCCATGCCGCCTTACCTGGGAGAGAGCCACGCAACTGCCACCAGTTTTCTGAGCTCGCTCGACCTGGGGCAGTTTAATGATCCGTTTCGTTTGGATGAGATATTGGAATATGTGGACCAGAAAGCCGAAGGCAACTGCGCTGCCAAAGCCTCGGTTGACATTGCACTGCACGACCTGCTTGGAAAAATAATGGGGCAACCCTGGTATAAAATCTGGGGATTTAATGCGGAAGACACCCCGAATACCTCGTTCACCATTGGCATTGATACCGATGAAGTGGTTCGTCAGAAAGTAAAAGAAGCTGCAGAGTTTAAAATTCTGAAAGTAAAGCTGGGCCGCGACAACGATAAACAGATGATTGAAACCATCCGTGCGGTAACCGATGTTCCCATGTGTGTGGATGTAAACCAGGGCTGGACCGATAAAAAACATGCCCTGGAAATGACACATTGGTTGCAGGAAAAAGGGATTGAGTTTGTGGAACAACCCATGCCCAAAACGGCCATCGACGACATTGCCTGGCTGACACAGCACAGTCCGCTGCCGATTATTGCCGATGAAGCTTTGCAACGCCTTCCCGATGTGAAGAAAGCACACGGTATTTACTCGGGCATCAATATTAAACTGATGAAATGCACCGGAATGCGGGAAGCACACAAAATGATTACGCTCGCCCGTGCTTTGGATATGAAAGTGATGATCGGTTGTATGACCGAAACTTCGTGCGCGGTTTCTGCTGCGGCTCAACTGGCGCCCAAAGTCGACTGGGCCGACCTGGATGGCAACCTGCTGATCAGCAACGACGTATTTAGCGGTGTTCAGGTGAAAGACGGAAAAATTACCTTGATTGATGCACCTGGAATCGGGATTCAGCCATTGGGATAGATCTCAACCTTCATAGAATAATTTTCAAAGTGAAGCATCCTGCCTAATAAGCAGCTTGTTTCACTTTTATTTTTTTATGCGCCCGCCGGTACACAAAAAACGAAGCCAGGGCAAGCGCAGAAACAGCCCCTCCTACCGAATACGATATTTCTTTGGAAAGTGAAAATCCTTCAGGCGCAAACATCAGGTAAGTGGTAATAACGGCGGTCATAAACACGGCAGGCACCAGCGTTATCCAATAGAATTTCTGCTCTTTCAGCAAGTAAACAGTGATGGTCCAAAGCACCACGGTAGCCAGTGTTTGGTTCGACCAGGCAAAATACCTCCAGATAATGCTGAAATCGATTTGTGTCAGCAAAAAACCGATAACAAACAGCGGAATACTGATCAACAAACGGTTTTTGATCGACTTCTGCTCTACCCGCAGAAAATCGGCCACAATCAAACGTGCGCTTCTGAATGCGGTATCACCCGAAGTAATGGGCGCAGCAACCACTCCCAGCAAAGCCAGTACCCCGCCCAAGGTTCCCAGCAGGGAGTTGGAAATTTCATTGACAATAAAGGCCGCATTGCCGTTGTTGGCGTTCATTACATCGTTTAGTTCCCTGATTCCGCCAAAGAAACTCATCCCGATAGCAGCCCAAATCAAGGCCACCACACCTTCGGTGATCATGGCTCCGTAAAATACCCTACGCCCGTACTTTTCGTTGGTTAGGCAACGTGCCATCAACGGCGATTGCGTGGCATGAAAGCCCGAAATAGCCCCACAGGCGATGGTGATAAACAACATCGGGAAAATCGGGAATTTATCGGCCCCCGAATGAAAATTGGTAATATTTGCCAGGTTCAGCTCCGGAATTTGATAGCCTTTTACAAAAAGCGCGATGATTAAACCGAGTGCCATAAAAACCAGGGCAAAGCCAAAAATCGGGTAAAACCGGCCGATTATTTTGTCGATCGGCAACATGGTGGCCAGCAGGTAGTAAACAAACACCACCCACACCCAAAAGGTAATGGAAAGCGCGCCGGGCGTAAGCCCCGCCAGAATTTTTGCCGGTCCCATAATAAACACGGCGCCCACAATAATCATCAGGATCACGGTAAACCCGCGCATCAACTGTTTTGTTCCTTTTCCGAGGTAAATTCCAACAATTTCGGTAATGCTTAGTCCCCGGTGTTTGATCGATAGCATGCCCGAAAAATAATCGTGTACCGCACCGGCAAATACCGATCCCAGTACAATCCACAAAAAGGCAACCGGGCCCCACATGGCACCGGCAATGGCTCCGAAAATAGGTCCCAGTCCGGCAATGTTCAGAAACTGTATCAGGAAAATACGCCACCAGGGCAAGGGCAAATAATCCACCCCGTCTTTCATTGAATAGGCGGGTGTTTCGCGGGTGGCATCAATGCCATCAATGCGTTCAACAATGCGGGAATAGAAAATATATCCGAGGATCAGAATTATCAGAGAAACAAAAAAAGTGATCATAGTCGTTTAGCTTATCCATCTGCAAAGCCGGTGTTTTTTTCTTCCAACACCAGAACTACCGCGACAATCCAAAACTCCACGAAAGGGAAACGAACATTGACGCGTTGATGGGATTCGTTTTAACTGGTTTAAAATTGCGATGTGAAAAATAGCAAAAATATGCTGCCAATCATTCAAGAAAACCCTTAAAATTGACAGTAAGCTTGCTCCATTTTTGTTCGGACGACCCAACGTTATGGTAACGTTGGCTCATTATACGAGTAAGAATGTTCCGCCCCGGTGGGACTCATCTTTTCTCATCCGGATTTTTCTATACATATTATCGCAACGCTGTTGCTAAAACTATTTCCCCGGACAGTACTAATTTTTATCCCAGAAAGATCCTTCTTCTTTTATTTGCTGTTGAAGCATTTCCAGGTCGGACAGCATTTCAGCCACTTTTTCGGGTTCCTGTTCAGCAACATCGATCCTTTCACCCAAATCTTTTTCCACCTGAAACAGCAATGGCTTTTCGCGCGATGCCTCAAAACCATAGTTATTTCCGGTTTGAGAACCGATGCGAACGTGCAACTTCCAGGGGCCTTTCCGAATGGCCGAAGGCTGGTTATCAGCATACGAATAAAGAAATTCAAACTCACCCGATGTATTTTTATATTCTTCCGGCATGAGCAGGGAGCGGATATCACGCCCGTCAATGGTTCTGTCGGCGGGCAGTTCCACACCGGTTATGGCGAATAAAGTGGGCAATATATCCAGCGTACTCACCGGAGTTTGTTCGTTCCGGTTTCCTTTAATGTGTGCCGGCCAGTTGATAATCCCGGCCACACGATGCCCGCCTTCCCAGGTTGAGCCTTTGCCGTCGCGAAACGGAGTGGCATAGCCGACCTGCAAACGCGTATCTCCGTATTTGGTTTCCGACTGATCGCTAAAACGAATCCAGGGACCATTATCCGAAGATAAAATAACGATCGTGTTTTCCTTCACTCCCATGTCTTCCAGGGTCTGGCAAATCTTCCCGATGGATGCATCGAGCTCTTCCATCACATCTCCCAGCACTCCGTTACGCGAGGTGCCTTTGTATCTATCGCTCACAAAAAGCCCCAAATGCGGCATATTGTAAGGGATGTACGCAAAAAACGGGTTCTCCTTGTTGCGTTTGATAAAGTCGATAGCAGCCTCTGTACACACACCCGTTAACGATTCCGATGCTTTTACATCGGAGGGAAGATCTTTTGCAAGCAACTCATACCCGGGTATTGGATTTGTCCCCTGAGGATTGCTTTTCAGGAGCATGGAAACATCGTAGTCGTGCGATACATTGGTTCCGATCCATTCATCAAAACCATGTGCGAGCGGCAAGGTAAGTTCTGAAAACTCGTTGTTCTGGTTGGGCGATCCCAGGTGCCACTTTCCAAACATCCCGGTTTTATACCCGACCGATTTTAGCCCCTCGGCAAGCGTTAGCTCGTCTTCGTGAATGTGTCTTGCTGAGTTGGGCCCGATTACCCACGATCCCAGTCCCGACCGCCCGGGATATCGCCCGGTCAGCAGCGAATAACGCGATGCAGAACATGCCGGAGAAGCAACATAAAACTGGGTGAAATTAATCCCGCCCTGCTCTAATTGGGTAATATGGGGCGTTTTAATGGCCGGATTTCCGTTGTGTTCGTAATCTCCGTATCCACTGTCGTCGAGATAAATCAGCACTACATTCGGTTTCTGGGTGGTTTCCTGCTCGCTGGTGTGAGAGCATGAATTTCCGAGTAATAAATATGGAAGTAGTGCAATAAGAATGCGCATCTTTTTCATCTTCATCAATTTCAAATTACGTTTAATGTCCCTTTTTCCTGTCCTTCTTACCGGGATTCTGAACAAAGATAAAAAAGGGTAAGAGTTAACAGTCCCTTACCCTTTCACTTGAATGAAAATAGCTATTAATATTTTGGATTCTGCTCCAAATTTGGGTTCAATTCTCTTTCCCTTTGCGGGATTGGCCACAAGTAATCGCGTCCCTCATCAAATACACGGTTGTATCCGTCGATATTGACAGTTACCAATGTGCCATTATCGTTGTAGGTCATGCCGTATACTTTGCCGGGCATCACTTCGTGGGCAATTCTCCAGCGCCGAATGTCAAACAAACGGGTTCCTTCAAAAGCCAACTCAATAGTACGTTCCTTGCGCACGATTTCTCTTAATTGCCCCTGTGACAATGAAGAAGAAATGGCGGGCATATTTACGCTTTCCCTGGCACGAACGTCGTTGATGGCGCTGTAAACAGAAGCATCAATTTCATTCATCTCAATTTTAGCTTCGGCATAAGTGAGCAATACCTCTGCGTACCGGATCAGGATCAGGTTAATTCCTGAATTCGACGGAGTATCAAAATCGCTGTTGGCAATGTATTTTTTGATGTTCCATCCGGTGGTAGTGGTATACAAAGTTCCGCCAACAGGATCTGTAGCCGCAGCATCCCCGGGAATTGAATTAAATGTTTTTCCGTTGGGCAGGCTTGCTCCTGTAACAAAAACCGATTGCTTTAAACGCGGGTCGCGGTTCTCGTATGGATTTTGAGGATCGAAACCACTTTCAGGATCTGTAATCGATAAACCGTTGTTCATTTCGTACATATCCATCAGTTTTTTAGTAGGTACATAAACACTACCTGCACTTCCCGGAATCAAGCTCCACGGGCCAATAACGTTATAGTAGTTGTTCGCCAACACATCTTTTGCAAACTGTCGGTCTAGAATTACTTCGTTACAGTTCTCACCTTCGTACTGAAAAAGGTCCTCGTATGAATTATACAGCGAATACACCTCCAGGTCCATTACCTGTTTGGCAGCGGTAGCCGCTTCTGAATAACGACCGGCAAAAAGCATTGCACGGGCTTTTAAAGCTAAAGCAGCTCCTTTGGTTACGCGGCCTTTATCGTCGCCTGTATATTCCTTGGGTAAATCCACTGCTGCTTCGGTAAGCTCGGTGGATACGAAATCCCAGATCGAAGAAACCGCATTCCGGGTGATGGTTTTACCTTCTTCCACATTAATGCTGGTGGTAATCAAGGGAACATCGCCAAACAACATCGCTAATTTAGTATAGTGATAAGCCCTGATGGTGCGCACTTCGCCTTTAAGCCGGCTGATAAGCCCGGTATTATCGGTTTCAATACGGTCAATATTTTCCATAAAGTCGTTCACTCGCCTGATCGCGGTATAATCTGCGTCCCATTCGTTTAAGAACCTGGACAAGGTTGCATCTGCATTACCTGCTTCGATTATGGAGTTATCTTCAAACAAGCGGTTGGTATGCACTACATCGGTAATTCCATCGTAGGCAAAAATTACATTCCCGTCAAGTGTGGGATACACTGCGTTTGCCGCCAGAATGGCATCGTTTTCAGTTTGCCAGAAAATTTCGGTAGAAATACGATCGTCCGGCACGGTAGTTAATAAATCTTCCTGACAAGAAGAAAGAATAAATACTGATAATAAAATATATACTATTTTTTTCATCTCCTTATTTTCTTAAAAGTTTAACTTCAAACCAACGGTGTACAAATCAACCTGCGGATAATAGTTCGCTCTTCCGGCAGGAGTTTCTGCATCAAGTCCCCAATCGTTAAGTTTCGAGAACGTAATTAAGTTGGTTGCATTTACATAGAGCTGAGCTTTGCTGATGGGTAATTTTGACAGCCAGGAAGCTTTTACATTGTATGAAAGCATAATGTTTTTCAGCCTCAGGTAGTCTGCATCAATGGTTAACCGGTCAGAAGCCTGCAGGTTTCTCAGGTTCGATTTGATTGGTCTTGGCCAACGCGCATCGGTATTGGTTTCTGTCCAGTAGTCCGTATAGTTGGCATGAGTGAATGCCTCATACGTTGCCTGGTGAGCCAATCCACCTTCCAACTGTGTGGTATGCCCAAAAGCACCCTGCCACTGCATATATAGCTCGAAACCGTCGTAAGCAAAACGCATGGTTGCGCCCAGGTTCGTCAGCGGGAAGGTATACCCGAGGAAAGCCCGGTCGTCGGGATTGATCTTGTCATCGTCATTAAGGTTCAGGTATTTTACATCACCCGGTTTTGTATTGGACTGATAAGTAGGGTAATTGGCGATTTCTTCAGGCGACTGGAAGAAACCGTCGGTACGATATCCCCATAAGCTATTGATGGCCATTCCTTCCTGGATAATGGTCGTTACATTAGCACCGCTTCCGGTTATGTAGGGCCCTGTTGACTTTAAATCTTCTACCCTGTTTTTATTCCGGCTTACATTTAGCCCGATATCATAGGTTAATTTTCTTCCTCCGCGATAGATTACTCCAAGCTCCCAGCCTTTATTACTTACCGATCCGGCGTTCTGGTATGAAGCATTCAGACCGATGGTTGAAGGAATTGGAAGACGTAACAAAATGTCTTTGGTCAACTTGTCGTAATAATCGGCAGAAACCGTTAATTTACTGTTCCACAAGCCCAGGTCGATACCAATGTCCAGCTGTCTGGTTTTTTCCCAGGTCAGGTCTTCGTTCACAAACTGAGTTGGAGTATAGCCCTGAACCGGTGTTTCATTAAAGGCATAATTAACCACCGACAAGGCCGGGTAAAACTCGTACAAGGCAATGGCCTGGTTACCGGTTAATCCCCACGAAGCACGAACCTTAAATTCGTTAATAGTTTCCGACATATCGGCCCAGAAATCTTCCTGGGAAATCCTCCAGGCACCTGAGAACGATGGAAAGAAAGCATATTGCTTGGTAGTACTAAACCTTGATGAACCATCGTAACGAGCATTTACCTCAAACAGGTACTTGTTGTTATACGCATAGTTGAAACGTCCGAAATACGAACGTAAAGCATATTCCGAGTTATACCCTGAATTATCCTTATTGTCTTCGGATCCTGCATCCAGAGATTGAATATCGTTGTTGTAAAAGTCCTGACGATAAGCAGAAAGGTTATTCTGACGGTTATCGATAGTAGAATACCCGACCAATGCCTTAAACTCGTGATCCTCGAATGTCTTTTCGTAATTCAACAAATGCGACAAGGTTAATTCCTTTAAACTTCCGCGTGATTCGCTCAGCGAATTAAGCGTAACCTGTCTCACTCTACCCGTAATCGGGTCTTCGTTCCGGTACTTGTTCTCGTAGGCCGACCCTTCCGATTTTGAATCACGGATTCCGTATTCAAATGTATATTTCAAGCCTGAGAAGATCTCGTAATTTGCTTTTACTTTCCCGATGAAATAATTGTTTTTGCTTGTTCTAAGCCCAGTTAAATCAGAAAAAATCAACGGGTTGTTGTTCTGTGGCCCTAATCCGTACTCGCCTGTTGCGTATTGCGGAACC
The DNA here is from genome assembly GCF_003576475.1 of Maribellus luteus. Classification (GTDB taxonomy): domain Bacteria; phylum Bacteroidota; class Bacteroidia; order Bacteroidales; family Prolixibacteraceae; genus Draconibacterium; species Draconibacterium luteum. The sequence goes on from NZ_QWGR01000015.1 coordinate 109,811, forward strand.
GAAAATTTGGTCGCATGCAACATGTAATTAAACACATTGTAAACACCGGCATATGGCTGTACATCTTCTGACATACGAAGGTTCATATCGAACGCAACGCTAAGCTTTGATGAAAGATTGAAGTCAGTATTTATACGTACTTCATTGGTATTATCGTTGAAGTTGTTTACAATACCTTCAATGTCCTGGTAACGCAAACTTGCCCTGGCTCTAACAAACTCATTACCGCCGCTAAACGACAAGGTATGGTTTTGTTGCGGTGCATTTTTCAGCATTACTCCTTTATCGAACCAGGGGAAAGGCAGCGGGTAAAGTTCGCGGTCAGTGGCATTCACATATTCATTAATAAACTCTTCGCTGTAAGTTGCCTGACCACCGGCATTAATCCGGGCTGCATTTTCCAATTCAAAATAATCTCTCAGCCCCATATGCTCGGGACGGTTGTTGGCTCTTTGAAAGCCATAATATCCATGGTATGCCACCTGTACATCGCCTGATTTTGCCCTGCGTGTATTGATAAGAATTACACCGTTGGCAGCACGCGAACCGTAAATGGCCGTTGACGAGGCATCTTTTAATACCGAAATGCTTTCAATGTCATCCGGGTTGATATCCGTCATTCGTTGTTCAATTCCGTCAACAATAATTAACGGAGAATTGCTACTTAGAGAAGTAATACCACGAATACGAATATTCACATCAGAAGCCCCCGGGCGTCCGCCCTGGTCAACAACTGTTACCCCGGCAGCCAATCCCTGAAGCGACTGTTCTACGTTGGCAACGGGGCGCCTCGTTAGTGTTTCTCCATCAACCTGTGAAATTGAATTGGTTAAACTCACTTTCTTTTGTACACCGTACCCGATAGCTACTACTTCTTCCAGGCCAATGGCATCGGTTGCCATTTTTACATTAATGGAAGCTTCTGTTCCAACCGGAATTTCCTGCGTTACCATTCCAACAAAAGAAAAAACCAAAACAGCATCGGTTGGAACGTTGGCGATGGTATACTCCCCATCAAAATTTGTTATTGTTCCCTGTGTTGTTCCTTTTATCAGCACAGTTACCCCCGGAAGTGGCAATCCGGCTTCGTCGGTCACTTTTCCGGAAATGGGAGTTTGCTGCCCGGAAACTGTCAATATATTCCCAGTGTTCTCAGTCGTCAATACAATAAACTTGTCTTTTATAACATAGTTTACATTGGTATTTTTAAACACGGTATTTAGTACTTCATCAATTTTTTGGTTTTCGAGATTTACCGAAATTTCACGGTCAACATCAATGAGCTTACCGCTGTACATAAAATAAAACTCGCTTTGCTCTTCAATTCTTGAAAGGACTTCTTTAACCGTAGTCTTGTTCATATTCAGGTTTAGAAGTTTTACCTGAGAATAGGTTTTCCCGGCAAATGCCCAACCAATTGACATCAAAATTAAAAAGGTTGCTAGCTTCATAATTCGAAAAAATTTTACCAGTCCGGGCAATTTTTCACCCCCCGACCAATTAGTCAGATTTTTCATACTTTTGTAATGATTAGTTATTAATGCCCTGTACCGTTATACAGGGTTAAATTTTAATCCCGACAGGGGAATGTTGACGCATTTCCCTGTTGTTTTGGATTGATAATCAGAGAGACCAGCAGATGGTCTAAAAATGCTCATTCATTTCATAGGCAAATAGTTTGTTATAGTTAGATACTGTATTTATTCTTTTTTTGTTATGATTATTTTTTGTTTTGAATACGTACCGTTCGGTAACTTTTTTCGTGGCAGCGAAGTGTATTCCACAGGGGTTGCAATGGTCATTAAATCGAGAATCTGAGACAAGGGTTCGTCAATAAAGGTTACGGTGTAAATGAAGTCTTCCACTTCTTTATCGACTTCAATATCCACATTAAACATACGACTGAGCTTTTCAGCCATCTCTGAAATGGGAGTGTCTTCAAAAACCAGTTTGCCATCTTTCCAGGCGATGTATCTCTCAACACTTCCTTTTGACGAAGAAATTGCCCCCGTTTCCCGGTTGTATTTTGCATGTTGTCCGGGCACCATACTGCCAATTAATTTCGCCTCACCATCTTCAACACGCTGTTCCAACACAACCTTTCCGTTTACCAGCGTTGTTTGTATTATTTTATATTCCGGATAAGCCAAAACATTAAATTCAGTTCCCAGCGCCTTTACATTTATATCTCCGACTTTTACAATAAATGGTTTTTCAGGATTGTGGGCCACTTCAAAAAAACCTTCTCCTTCCAACACTACATCACGTGTTTCACCTGAGAAGAAAAGCGGATACCTGATTTTACTACCGTAATTCAGGTGTACCTGCGAGCCGTCGGAAAGCTGAACAACAGAGCGGGAGCCAATTGGAGCGATAATCTCAAGTGTATCCGCAGCAGCCAGAGTATATTGTGATTGGATGAATCTATTTTCGGTAAGTGTATAAAACAAAACTCCAAGAACCGGTATTAACAAAATACCAGCGGCACGTAAGAGCCATCCGGCTGATAAATGCCTGCGTTTGCTTTTCCCGGTGTTGTTTTCCCGTCGTTCAATTTCGTCCTGAATTCGATCAAAAAGTCCTACAAACTTGGTATCAGACTCCGAAGTATCTTCTGCCCGGTAATTTTCCCAATCGGCCAACGCCAGTTTTCTCTCGTCTTCGGTCAATGCTTCCTGGCGTATCCAGTGCAACACTTCCTGCAGCTCCTCTCCGCTCAGTTTATTTTGCAGATATTTATTTAGTAATTCTAACGTCATTTTTTTACAGCTATACCACCCTAGAACAGGGTGGTATAGATTTTAACTAATCTAACTTAACAACCTAATCTCTATTATTTGTGCTCATTTGCTACAGTAATACGATTAAGCTGTAGTTTGGGATTATATAAAAATGACTTTTTTTTTACGAGAGAAACAAATCTGCAAACAAACCACTGATAATCAATCCATAATCGAAGTGAGATTTTAAGAAAGAAAGTGTGTTCGCCATGTGTTTTTTTACCGTGTTTACAGAAATACCCAGTTTTACGGCTATTTCTTCGTGCGAAAAACCTTGTTCACGGCTTAACTGAAATATCTCCTTTTGGCGGGGGGTAAGTTCTTCCAGAAGCTGTTTTAGTTTATTATCCAACTCCTTAAATTGCAGTTCGTCCAGGATATCCGGTGCTTCCTGAATTTGCTGCAAAGCAACAAGGTTTTCCAGGTATTTTCTTTCGTTTACCCGCTTACGAAGAAGATCGATTGTTGTGTTATAGGCAATGGTAAACAAGAACGACTCAAACGAAGAGTAGGCATCAAGTTTGTTCCGTGCCTGCCAGATTTTAACAAAAACCTCCTGGACAATTTCTTCGGCATCGGCCTCTACTTTTATATACCTCAGAACAAACCCGTAAAGCCTTTTACAATATCGTTCGTAGATATTATAAAAAGCTACCCTGTCACCGTTTTTAATTTGAATGATTAGCTCCTTATTTGACTTACTGTTTTTCAAAAGCCGTTAGATAAATTAGGCTATAAAGATAACTATATATAATAATTATATATGGCTATCTTTAAATCACTGCGATATACAAACAGAACTTGGTGTATCAAGGAGAAAATCCGATTCGCACCTGTAATTACCAAGAGATCTTCATTTCATACACTCTTACTCTATTACATACCAGTTGTAAGAATTTGCCGGAATGGTAACTGTGATCTTTACTTTGTAGTCGCGACTGATTCTGTACTCTTTAGCCGTCCCCTCTTTTTCACGTATTAGCGCAAAATCTGTTAATCCAGTATAGTAAAGCGGCAATTCAATTTCACGAACCATCTCTTCAGCTGTTGGATTAAAAAACATAGCCAGGCCTTTTTCTTCTCCTTGCGGATCAACATGCAGAATAGCATCATAATCGCGTCCATCAGCACGACGAATATGAATGATGTCACTGTCCAGAATACGACGATGTTGCTTGTAGAAGTCCACCCATTTTTTCACCAGCTCTTTTGTTTCCGGGGCATCGTATAATTTGGGACCACGGTAACAAGCCTGCACCCCGGCTCCAAATAAGTTTGCCAAACGTTGACCGTAATGCGGCAAATGATCTTTCAACGGTTCAATAGTAGCAGCCTCTCCTCCTCCATGATACTCAACCAGCGGCACAAACATCCAGCCCATCGATGGCGTTTTGGTCCAGGTTCCGTCGTAAATATTTTGCCTCTCAACGATTTCCTGCTGCTCACGCGGCAACGACCAGTTGGTTTCGCGGTAACCCATGCCTGTTTTGTTGCTTCCGCTCAGGAAATAATAGTCGGGTACATTCAGATAAATGCCTTTGCCCCGACACCATTTGTAGAAATCGGTAATCCGTTTATACTGGTTCCACTGTGAATCGGCCAAGCCTTTATGTCCGGGATGCTTTTCCGATGAACAAATATCCCCCGGGTACGAGCCATCGTGCTCAAAAATATCCAATCCCGATTGCTCAAAAAGTTGATACATTTTCTCAAAATAGCTTTGTCCCCATTCGCTTTCCAAACAGGGAGAATTGCCAAAACGGGGAGTCATGCCCTCAGGCATCACCACATCATTTTCGGCATTGATCCTCCGGCTTGCCAGCAACGAATAGCCGCCCAACGCTATGCCTTTCGAATGGGCATAATCGGCCAGCTTCTTCATTCGTTGCAGATTTTCAGGGCTATTGTCCTCAGCATTAAATCCACTCCCGAAGGTCATAATTACCATTTCAAAACCCACCTCTGAGCACTGATCAACAGCGGTTTTCACAGCCTCATCCGAGGCACTGCGGACGTGCATTAAAATCGGGTTTTCAGTTGCCCATGGCGCCAACGCCCGCATCATGCGGCGGTGCTCCAATCCTTTTCGTTCCTGAATACGGCTATCGTGCAGCAATTCCCAAATCCTATATGAATTGAAAGTTTTACCGGTTTCCAAACGCTGATCGGATCCGTATTTAGGATAAGCTTCGAGCAAACACGGAGTCACCCGCTCGTAGTTTACCTGTGTTTTATACAAGGGATCGACATTCCAGGCCAAACTGGTTCGAAAAATACTCTCATTCGACATTCCTCCGAAATTATAATCGCTTTCCACTGTTATATTGGGCAGCTCCCACTTTGTCTTCGAATCCACCACACTTTCGGCTTCGGTTACCGCCAGAATTTCTGATTTGAAGGTATTAAGCTGCACTGCCCGATTGGACTTGTTTTCCACAGTGATCCATTTCGAAAAAACGGGCATGTCGTCATACAATTCGTAGTGTACTTTTACTTCGATATCCTTCAGATAGCTGAATTTTTCTTTTCCCGCCAAACGTGCATTATCACTCAATTCTCCCAACATTTGAAACGCCTCAAAATGGCAACGCCCACGCTCCCCTTTTTCTGCATGATCTGAATTCTTTCCGGCCCAGTCCATTTTACCCAAACGAACCTTTTCAAGCTTATCGGAAGCAGAGATAGCGGTTTGTCCGACTTCTGTCCAGCTTTTTTGATCGTACGAATACGAAGCCTGCACCTTTCCTTCTTTCAGTTCCATACGCAGCCAAACTGCCTTATCGGGTTCCAAGCCTTTCAAAACTTTCTCCTGTTCTCCGTCGAAAAACCCGAGTTCATTTTTTTTAATCCGAAGATTTATCTTGACCACCTTATCTCCAAACACGAGGCCCATTCCCGGTCCCCAGCTCACACTCTGATCAGTGCCAGGGTTTATTTTAGCAAGAAATACTGATGATCCAGCAGAGACAACACGATCAGCATACACAGCGGTGTTTGCCAGCGCCATAATTTCGCCTGATTTTCCCTCGTTGATGAAAGAATTTCGCTCATCAGCCTTCGACTCGAAACGCAACCATGCATTATCCAGTTTTTCAAAACCATCTGAAAATAAGACAGGACGACTGTCATCACTCTGCATCTGCGCGGCAAGTACCTCCAAAGCCTGTTTGTCGAGCTGGTAACGGAAAACTAGCTCTTTTCCGGGAACAGGCCATGGCATATCTTTGGGCATCCACTCCGGACGTTTTTTCCATGCAAAACGCTCTTTAGTTTCATCCAGTGAATAATCGACCAACTTAAACGAAGCCGGATCGGCAGTCATTTGGTCCAACCATTCGGGCAACAAATAATTGTGAATAGGTTGCCCAAGCAGGCCACCAACATTGAACTTCATTCCATCAATTTCGACTTCAGCCTCCGGACGTACCGAACGCAAAAACGCTTCATCTTTGGACAGCAAATCCAAACCAACAGTTGCGCCATTAGGACTGGTAGTGAATGTTCGCGAAACAAGGCCGTTTGAAAACACGATTTGTCCGTTCTCTCCCTCATACATATTGGCGGGAGCCTTCACCGTTTCCACGAGCCAGTCTTGCTGAATCATCACCTTCTCCTTCTGAAAAGAGGGATAATTGCTTTGTGCATTTGCCAATCCACAAAAAAACAGGGACGCGACAAATACGATTTTACGTTTATTCATTTTATAATAATTGATTTAGGTTATTTAACTATCTACATGATACGGAGCTATTTTAGCCTCCCAAGCCACAGCCACTGAAAACCAACGTCCTCGTTTTTACCGGGAACTATTTCCATTTCAACATCATAAAAACCGGGCGACGGAAATAAAAGCGTCCCTATCCTGTGTGATTTGAAGCTATTAATTTGCCAATCAGACCGAGGCTCACCGACCGTCTGTCCTGTCGGTTTTAACTCTGACTGAACTGATTTTCCTGCACAGCGAATTATAATTGTTCCGTTCTTCGATTTTCCCTGGAAATTGTATGAAACATCGGCATTCATCGAACAAGGCTGATCAACAAAAATGCGCCACTGATAAGTGCTTTTCTTCGAAACAGAGACATGAGCCGGCACCGAGCCATAACGTTCAGAGTCTTGAATAATGGTATTCCCTTTTGCTTTTTCAAGATTTTGGGGAGTCAATGAAAAACCTCCGGCCACTGTTTTAGCAACCAAACCATCCTGAATTGCAGGATAATGTTTGAATTCCATCACTACCACCGACACAAAAGGATCTGGTTGCTGATTGGGCAAAGCAATCGTTGTTACAACCTGACTAAATGAAAACGCCAGAGGCGATTTTTGCTTATCTGCCAACCAATAAACATTTTCAGCTTTTTTCGAAATTCCAGTCACACTCAAAATTTTGTTCAATGGCTAGTTATATACATGCAGGTAGAATTTAGTTTTACCGTCCTTTTTGCTGAATAAGCTTTTAGTATCACATTTATTTGATCATCAAATATAGGGTATTTTACATTTGATTTCAGCCAATTGGAAGTCAGTTATCTCCAACATTGCATTAAATCTATAAGATAGAATGGGTATTATAAATCTCATACAGAATAATTTTAAAAGCGACATCAAATACTGATTAAAAACAGGATAACTCCAGTAAATTAACTGGTCCAGCCGATTTAGTTATCTCAAGTTTTAGCTGAGAATACCTGCCATTTACGCATTCAATACGCTTATGTCCCACACATGTGCCTTCGGCCAATTTCGTCCACTGACCATTTGTCATTCCCGAAAGCTTGTATTCGCGAATAATCTCACCTGTCGTAATGTTTTCTCTAAAAACAACATAAGAAACCGGCGTTTCTTGTTTCAGATCAAGTAAAAAGACATTCATATCGTCGGCGATGGGCCGCTTTACTGTTGCCAATGCTTTGCCAAAATGTTTACTAATTGCTTCGCCAAATTCTTTCATGCGTTTTACATCAGCATCGGGAACCAGTCCCCGGTCATCGATCACAATTCCCAACAACATGTTGCTGTTTCGTCCTACACTTTGGGTATATTTTTTCACCAGCTGATCGAGTTCAAATAGCTGGTTATCTTCCCCTTTTTTCCAAAACCATCCTCCCTGAAACGAACTGTTCTTACGCAACGGAAAATCGGCTTCCCCGGGGCACCAGTATTGCCCCTCTGGATTTCCATTCAACCCCTTGATTTCGACAACACCCGAGGCAGATGTAAATGCATCGGTGCGTGCCCAGCACGGATAGGGTGCCACTCCTTCCTCATTGCCCACCCAGCGAATATTGTTGGGATGATTAAACGGCCCTTGAAAAGCGATGGCATTGGGCTGATATTTTTTCAGCATTGCCATCACATCAGCTCCTCCGGCTTCGACTGGCAGTACCCCTCCATCGAACCAGATTTCGAACAATTCACCGTACTGTGACCAAAGCTCGGTTAATTGAGTTTCGACAACTTTATTGTAGCGTTTTTGGTCTTCCGGATCGCCGGACAACACTTTCCCTGGGTTATCCACCCGCAAGTAACCATTGGCTGTAGTTGACGCATAAATCCCCGGTTTAATGCCGTACTTTTTGCACGAAGCAATAAAATCGGCTACCAGATCACCTTTACCGTTTTTCCAGGGCGAATTTTTCACACTGTATTCATGAGCCTTTGTTGGCCATAAACTAAAGCCTGAACAATGCTTGGCTACCAATACCGCATACTTGGCGCCGGCAGATTTAGCGGCCTTCAACCACTGGTCTGTATCTAAAGCCGACGGGTTAAATACCGAAGCATCCGGATGTTTGCCCATATCCCGTCTCCATTCATACTCGGGTTTGAACACAGGCATATCAAAATGGATAAGCACTCCTATTTCCTGATTGGCCCATTCAACCTGACGAGCAGAGGGCACGACAATCTTTTTATCACTTGCGGTAATTTGAGCAAAAGTGCTCAAACATGAAATTATTGCAATAACAGCAATAATTGACTTCTTAAATTTCATAGTATTTTTTTCTTTTAAACTTATAGTGTTTTTATCTCCCTACTTGCAAATTTCCCCAAAGCCGATCTTACTGTTTTACCAACAAATTATTTTTCATTTCCCATTACTGAACCGATAGTTAATTCACCGTTATAACGGTTTGTTTCTATTTAAAATCAAAGAATCTCAATTCTCAAGATCCAATAAAATCAGGCTTTTCTTAATTATTTATTTTAAAATTTACAATCACTTTTGGTCCGGCTTCACTACCTTTCCCTTTATAATCAAACAAAATGGTGTTTTTCCCTTTTTCGATAAAAAGTTCCGGGATCGGTTCCGACGCCAAAAGCTTTCCATCCGTCGAATAATGTGCAGCCTGTCCGTTGGCTTCTGCCGTAACATATTCTCCGGGTTTTAGGGTGAAGGGAATGGCGCACACGTCCGCATCAATTTTCAGGTAAATTCCGCTCAAGTTTTCTTTACTTGCTTTAGGAAGCCTTACGGCGAACTGCAATTTTTGTTTTTTCCCGGCACAGAAAAATTCCCATTCAGAAAAAGTAGGCTGGCCAGGTTCTTTCTGCATATTTAGATGTTCATAATCGAGAGAAATTACCGTTTCTAAATCTCTTTTCAGAATGGTTTCGGGCAATGTATTCCTGTCATTGTCTCCCTGAATTTTGCCTGTTTCAGGTGTCCACGATTCCACAAATACCAACTCCGGTTTATTGCTCGAATCATTTAGCTGATAAAAACTAAACGGATCGCGAAGTTGCTCTTTCTGTTCTTTTGTAAGAGTTTGATCCCAGCGCACTTTTTCCCATCGTTTAATCTCGTTCAGAATTTCATCGCCCTCCCGATTCTGCTTAATGCTATGGGGACTGATATAAAAATCGACTCCGGCATCGTAACCGGCACAAAGCCCCATTACCCATTGTATATCTTTGAGTGTGGTTTTATCATCAATTCTGAACTGCCCCATTTTGCGTGGCATCAGGTCTTCTTCCAGTTCTTTTTGCACTTTTAAACGGTGATCGAGCTGCGACTCTCTGAAGTTTTTCGCCCACCAGGGTTCGCCCCAGCTTTCGTTGGCAAAATAATGCCAACTGTAGTGCATTACATCCGATGAATTGGCGATAATATTTTTGTTTTCAAGATTGTCGAAAAAGACTTTTATAAAACGGTCGCACGAGTATCTGCCATGACCGGTTGCCATTGCTCCTTCAATGCCATCGAAACTGATGCGCTCAAGTTTCGTCTGGTTAAAAAAGTGAGCCAGGTTTTTGGCTACCTCATCTTGCAGGTTGATGTCAGGAAAAAATACCTTGTAATAATGCGAAACCAGACGACCAACTTTTGCTCCTGCATTGTGGCTGCTTTTTTGGGTGCCAAAAGCTCCGCGTTTACACCCGCTTATAAGCAACTCTCCGTTTTTTGTTACTGTTGAATACTCAATTATTTCATTTCCAATTTTTGCCGCAAAAGTTTCGCGGTTTTTATTTTCGTTGGCATTTAATCCTTCGGGCGATATGTCCAGCTTGTCTTTGGTATAAGCCGGTGCCATTTGCAGATCCGCAAGTATTATCTCAGTATCATCTTCCGAAATCGCTTTTTTTAGTGAAGTTACACCTGCCAGTTGCAGGTTAGGATGTGGTACCGGGGAGACAAGTGGATCGTTTTTGGTCAGGAAATTCGACAAGGTGTGTGCACCTAAAGTCATGTTCCGTGCTTTAGCTTTTTGTGTACATTCCAAAACCGATTGGTATCCTTTTGGAAAATCTTTTTCGCGAACCGGGTAAGTTCCCCACGATTCAAAAATTCCGGGATGATAAACACAGGTAATTCCTGCTTTTCCGGCTACATCCAGGCAAGCATCAATATTATGGGAGTTAAAACTCATAATAAATTTGGAAGAAGTGGCATATAGCGTATTCTTTAGCCACTCATTGTTGTGGGTCAAATAAGGTAATCCTTCATGCTGTTCAATCTCCGGAATAAGTTCTTTTAAGCTTTCAATGGATACGCCATAAATGGCAAATTTCGATCCGATGAGTGTTGAATCGGAATCGTTTACCGGAGCAGCCTGTGTCAATTCCTGCAAACAACTGTTCTCCAATATTTCTTCTGAACGGTTTTTGGTAAATCCCTGCAAAACAGCTCCGTGTACTGTTTTTTGAGCTGCATTTCCAAAACGTTCGCGCGGAATTAATTCAAAGCCTCCACAGCTCTTCAGGTTCAAGCCCATAAGTCCGATGGCAAATTCGTTGTTGTATGCCACGCCTATCGATTTCCCGATTTTATCGGACAGGTTTACGTTATAAGGCCCCCAAATGATTTTTTCAATCTTTTCGGGTGATTTAAGTTCAACAAGTTCAAAGGTGATATAATTAGATTTTTCGGTACAGGCGATTTTCAAGCGTGTGTTTTGTTCGTCGAAATTCAGGAAAAAATAACCGTCTTTTTGTGTAAAGCGAGAAGGCTTAAAATACTTTCCGTCAATTGATATTTGACAAACCGGGGAAGACAAATCAGGAACCAGGTAATTGTTGTTGTTGGTATCACATAGCTTAACAAGCATTCCGGTTTGATTGATATCCATTGTAAACGTTTCAGTTTGCAGTTGCACCGGTTTGCGTGTACACGAAATCAGGATAAAAAAAACGGCGATAAGAGGTAAAAATAGCTTTCGGTTTATTAGTAACATGGTTTTCATGTAATTATAAAAAGGTTGCCCCATAGTGGAGCAACCTTTATAATGTTCATATTGATTTCTATAACTCAGGATTAAAAGTACCGCCCCAATCTTTATTTTGTTCCAGGTTCGGGTCTTTATCAATATTATCCAACTGGATCGGGAAGAAGTAATATTTATCCGGCATCGACATCTGTCTTTGACCAGTAGTAATTAATTCTTCAACCGAGTAGGTAAAGTCTTCAGGTAACCATTCGTATTTGTTTGCTTTTGCAACATCGTCAGGTGTAACCTGGTCGTAAGTTCTGTCTGCCACTTTCATGGTCATGATACCGTATTTATGCATTCCGTCTATGCGGTTTAACATACGGTGGCGGCGAAGGTCCCAGAAACGTTTTCCTTCAAAAACCATTTCAATGTATTTTTCCTGAAGCAGCGCTTCGCGAACTTCTTCTTTGGTCATACCCGATTTAAGCCCGAACATTCCGTTTGCCCCGGGCTCAATCCCTGCACGTTCACGGATGTCTTTCAAAGCCTGAATAGCCACGTCTGATTTTCCGGTTTCGTTGGCAGATTCGGCGTAGTTGAAAAGTACTTCGGTATAACGAATCTCCACCCAGTCGTAATCGTTGGTACCAACCAATTCCGGCGTAAGCGATTCGTTAATACCTTTACGGCAGAACAATCCGGTACGGTACTGGCTTTCGCCCTGAATAATATAACCAAAAGCATCAACCGAAGAAGCAATATTGGTCATGGTGTATTGGCGACGTCCACCTTTCCCACTTAATTCGTAAAGTTCACCGTTCCAAACCAAAGTAGCAGCAAAACGCGGATCACGGTCTTTCCAGAAAGTTTGTACATCGTACGTATATTTTGATGTCGGGTCGCCGGGCATTTTACCATCCAGCATCGGATAAGCTTCGGCGAGCGCCCAAATTGGCTGGTCTCCACCAGTAGCATTTTTTGTTTCAGAAAGCGGACGTACAGAATTTTCTCCACGACCGTTTGATTTTACCGGATCTTTATATACTACTGAAAGGATATTTTCTTTATGCCCTTCCGTTTCAAAAATAGAAGTATAATCTTCAAGCAATCCATAACCATTGGCATTTAAAAAATCGATGGCTGTTTTGTTGGCGGTATATGCTTCCTGCCAATATGCGTTTCCATACGGATTAGATGAATTAAACTGTGGCGATGCTTTGTAAAGCAACACACGGCCTTTCAAAGACAAAGCAGCTGCTTTGTCAATTCGTCCAAAGTCGGAACCGGTATACTTATTAGGCAGGTTGGCAATAGCATAGTCAAGGTCTTCGATAATAAAATCGAAACATTCTTTGGTTGAATTTCTGCTTACCATAAGGTCATCTTCCAAACTCTGTGGTTCCCTGATAATTGGAACACCACCATGATACACCACCATTTTGAAATAATGGTAGGCCCTTAAAAATTTGGCTTGTGCAAGAATTGCAGGTTTATCGTCTTCCGGAACAGCTCCTTCAGGCAATTCATGAATAAGAATGTTGATAGTACGGATACTTGAATAAGGCCAGTAATTCATGGCTCCGTTGCTGGTTGTAATCCAGTCGACAGGAATAATGCTACCACTTTCATCGGCTTTGTTTCCATCATTTACAGGCCAACCACCAAGCGTTAAATTGTAACAACGGGCCAGGTATGCCTGTACAGTTTGAATATCGTCGAAAGTACCTTCACCCGGATAGTTGCTCAGATCTTCCACCTCGTCGAGCACATTTCCACACCCTGTTGCAATAAGCAAGGCGAAAAAGATGCTTAGCAGTTTTATTGCAGTTTTATTTTTTGATATTGTTTTTCTCATTGTTGTAAATTTTAAAAATTAATATTTACACCACCTGTAAAGGTTTTCATCAACGGATAGGAATCAAGCGTTGCCTGTTCCGGATCGTATTCTTTAAAGCCAGTGAGGACAAACAAGTTGGTTCCATTGACAAACAATTGCACCTTACTAACCCCGATTTTTGAGAACCACTGAGAAGGCAGGTCGTAACCAATGTTTAAGTTTTTAAGACGCATGTAGGCTCCGTTTTTCATCCAGTAGGTAGAAGCGGTACCTGCGTATTCAGCCTGTAACCATGCTCCGGAAACCCTGGGAAGTTCTGCATCCGGATTTTCAGGAGTCCAGTAATCCCGGGCCCACATTTCGAAATAAGGTCTATCGCCAATCTGGAATACACCACCGCCCGTTGAGTTTCGGGTAGCTACCATACGGTCGTAAGCGCCTACACCCTGGAAGTGTGCATTAACCGTAAATCCTTTCCAGTCGAGATTAACTCCCCATCCATAGTTGATACGTGGAGCGCCATTGTCACTTAAATAGGTCATATCGTTGGCATCAATTTTCCCGTCAGGACCTTCCGAATAGTTGTCACCACGAATATCCTCAAACATTAGGGTTCCCATAATTGGCTGACGCCCGTAAACGGTATATCCCGAGGAAACAAGTTCATCCAGTTGCTCCTGGGTACGAATCATGCCTTTACAAATCAGGCCATAAACCCGATTGTCAGGATGTCCGATACGGCTTCTCCAGTTGTCTTTGTATGTACCATCGGTTAAGGCTGCTGCTTCGTCCCACTTGTCCCACTTGTCAATAGTATACCCCATGTTGGCATATACTTCGTAATTAAGTTCTCCCAGTTTATTTTTGTACGATGCTGAAATTTCAAATCCGTTTAATGACTGTTGTGCATAGTTTACAGCCGGCAAACTCGCTCCCAATGTGGATGGTGTTGACCCCAGACGTTCTCCAAGAATATCTTTTCTTGTTTTTCCCCAAACACTAAATTCACCGGTAAGTTTGTTATCAAATAAACCGTAATCAAAACCAAGGTCCCAGTTTTCAACCGTTTCCCAGGTAATGTCGTAGTTCGGCATTGCTCCGGGCTGCAGGCCATCCATAAATGAAGACCCAAATACATAACCGCCCACTTTCTGGTATTTGTTGGTCCAACGCCAGGGACCGATTGGACTAATATTACCAGTAGTACCAAACGATCCGCGTAATTTCAGGTTGCTTAACCAGTCAATATTTTTCATAAATTTTTCTTCCGACAAACGCCAGGCTGCTGAAACGGATGGGAAGAATCCCCACCTATTTTCAGGAGCAAAGAAATAACTGCCATCGTATCGGAACGAGAAGTCGACAATGTATTTCGAGGCATAACTATAGTTTACACGGCCAATCCATGATGATGCAGCTGATTCACCTTCAGAACCGGTAAACCATCTTCTTTCGGTATCGGAAGAAGCATTGTAAATCTGGTCGATGGATGACGAGAGCAATTGTTCGGCCCTTCCGAAAACATTTTTATCATTGTAGCCCCGTTGTTCATAAACTGCCAAAGCCGATATTTCGTGATCGCCAAACGTTTTATCGTAATTCAGGAACCAGTTAACCTGATACTCTGTACTAAGCGTTACATCTTCCTGAACATTTTCGTAAGCATTGCTCAGGCTGTGGCCGGCCATTTGGGTAAAATCAATAGGGCCGGGAATAAATTTATTACCTGTTCCTGCCGACTGAAATACATACCATTTGTTGTGTTTCACAAACGATTTCATATTTCGGTCATAGGCAGTAATATTCGATTGGAAGCTGGTTTTCAGTCCATCCACGTATTGTCCCAGATCCAGGTCAAAACGCAAAATTCCGTTCAACGTTCTGTATTTGGTATCGCGGTAACCACCGTGAAGCATAATTTCAGGAGGATGGAAACCAGATGCAATACCCACAGGATAATCATTCGGATCGTTGGTAGGAGTACCGTCTTCGGCAACATAAAACGGACGTAAACGCGACCAGTTAAATGTAGACCTGAACCAGTCGCCAACCGCCTGGTCTTCGGAACCATCATAAGGCCAGTACCAACGATTATAGTTACGCTGATTTCCGCTAAGATTCAGGTTTATCTTAAAACGTTTTGTGACATTGGCCGTTACATTCGAACGAAAGTTGTAACGATCGTAATCGGTATTGTGGTACGAACCATTTTCTTTGTGGTATCCCAAAGCCATGTAATAACTAATGGCTTCTGATCCACCGTTCACGCTCAGATTGTGCTGTTGCGAGTTAGGATCCTGCCAGATCAGGTCATTAATGTCGTAGGTTTTGTCAGCGAAATAATCGATTACGTCCTGCCCGTAAGGGATGTTGGGCTCTCTACCTGCAATGGTAGCCAGTGTTATTTCCCTGTCATTCAAGTATTGTAACTCTTCCTGGGCTGTATACGTTTGAATGGCTTGCGTAGTACGCGAGGTGGAGAAAGAAGATTTATATTCGAATTTTGGCTTTTGAACCGCACCTTTTTTGGTGGTTACAATTACAACTCCGTTACCGGCCTGCGAACCATAAACTGCTGCACTTGCCGCGTCTTTCAGGAAGTTAATGCTTTCCACTTCGTTGGCATCCAAAGCATCAAAATCACTTTTATCTGAAATTATATTATCAATTACAAACAAAGGTGTTCCTCCCCCCCTGATACTGATAGATGAAGTTGCTCCGGCCAATCCCGAATTTCCAATTACCTGTACACCCGGAGCGCGACCAGCCATGGAGTTAGAAAGGCTACCTGCAGGAATATTTACCAATTCTTCGGTTTTTACAGAAGTGATCGAACCGGTCAGGTTTACTTTCTTCTGAGTACCATAGCCAATTGCAACTACTTCATCAATTGCAAACGCATCTTCTTCCAGGCTAATATCGATCCGGGTATTTTCGCCCACTTCAACCTCCTGTGACTTTAAACCAATAAATGAAAACTGGAGAACCGAGTTTTCGGTAACACTTGTCAGTGAATATTCTCCGTTTGCATTGGTAACTGTACCATTGACTGTTCCTTTCACAATAACCGACACGCCGGGCAGTGGTTCACCCTTTTTATCGGTTACAGTCCCTGTTACCCGATCCTGTTGCTGAGCATTGTTCTGGTTGTCGGCCATATCCTGGTAAAGAACAATGTGACGGTCGTCGATGACATACCGAATACCGGTACCTTCAAACACAATCGCAAGGGCCTCCTCAATACTCTTTTCATCAACCGACAGGGTAACCCGTCGTTCGGTATTTACCGTCTCTGTACTGTAGGCAAAACGAAACTCTGATTGTCTTTCGATTTCATCCAACACATCAATAACACGCGATTTCTTCATGTCGAGGGTTAACCGGGTTGTTTGGCTGTAAACACTCGCTGAAACCTGCATTAACCCAATGAGTAAAAACAAGAACGTTAGTTTCATAATGTTTAGACATTTTTTCCAAGTGAGAGGCATACCGCTTCCCCTAATTCGGATTTTTTTCATAATTTCACTTCGATTTAGTTAATAAATTATTTATCATTTACCGATGATAAGTTTGAGCCGGAAGTGTTGCCTCACTTCCGGTTATTAATATCACGGCAATTTTAATTTCTGTGTTTTATCAAGCCTGAAAACGATTGTATTTTCTTTCTGTTCTGCCTTTACCGGCGCTATTTTTTCCATTAGTTTAATAATGTCCGAGAGTGATTCATTTTTTATAGTGAATGTAAAGTGAATGTCTTTCACCTCTTCTTCCAACTCAAAATGCTGGTTATATCTGTTTTCCAGCCTTTCTACTACCAAAAAAAGCGGTTGATCAAAAATGTTCACAATTCCTTCTTTCCATGAGGTAAAACGCGTGGTATTAACATGTCTCACAAGCAATTTTTTGTTGAGTTTGTTAAAATTTGCATGCTGGCCGGGAACCATATTATAAACTGCTTTCTTTGCCCCCAAAGGAATCAGCCCCACACTTCCTTCTTCCAGAACAATGTCTATTTCATCATCGCTATCAAACGCCTTTACATTAAAAGCGGTTCCAAACACCCGGACTGTAAGCTCGCTGTTGTTTACAGAAAAAGGCAGATCAGCATTTTTCGTGACTTTGAAATAGGCCTCTCCCTGTAATTCGACCAACCGGTTACCCTCTCCAAACCGGTTGTTATACTTAATTTCTGATCCTGAATTCAGCCAGATGATTGACCCGTCGGGCAAAACAGCTTTCGAAACCTGTCCTTTGTCTGCCATTATTGAAGTGTACATAGTTCCTCCATCATGCCCTCTTAATAAAAACCATGTGGATGTGCTTAGACCTATCAAAAGAAGAAAGACGGCAGCAATCTTAAGCATCCAGGACATTTTTTTGGAATGCTGCCATCCTTCGAAACTTACGTTTAACATGTGATCCTGTATCTCATGCCAAACCTTTTCTCCACCCTTGGGAAAATACTGACTATTCAGATTTCGTTCCCAATCTAACTTTTGACTATCAAAATCTACACGTGAATCTTTTTTGCGAAGCCAGACCAGCAATTCTTTCTGCTCTTTCTCATTAGCCCGGCCTTCCATATATTTTTGGATAATGGATCTCATAAGTTTGTTTTCAATAGGAGTACAACAAAATTTTCAAAACCCTACCTAACGGAGTAAAAAAAAATAATTTTCAGAAGAATTTTCTGTTTCGACCAAACAGAAAAAGGATATCATCAACTAAAATACAACATGATAACAAGGATCATCTCGGGATGACGCATTATCAATTCTTTCCGAATATGGTATTTTGCCTGTGCGATGTGCTTTTCTACGGTTTTAAGGCTTATTCCCATTTCTTCGGCCACCTGTTTTTGCTGCCTGCCCTCAATTTTACATTGAATAAACACCTCTTTCATTTTATCGGGTAAGGTGCCAACTATTTCACGAAAAGATTCAATCAGCATTTCTTCCATGCTCTTTTCTTCCTTTCCTGAGAAATCGAGTTGATAAAGGTATTGCAGTTCATTTATGGTGATGTTTTCCAGATCGACTCGGTGTTGTTCAAGGCTAACCTTTTTTAAATGATTTAGACACCGGTTCCTCACCATCACAAAAATGAGACTTTCTATCGAATTATTTTCCCTTACATTTTCCCGTTTATTCCACAACGCAATAAAAGTCTCCTGAATCAGGTCTTCCACCTCGGCCTCCTCTTTGATAAACAGCCGGCAGTAGCTCTTCAGACGTGGATACAACAGAACAAACAGCTCTTTATAGGCTGAAGGATTTCCTTTTCGAAGTTCAATATTTAATGCTGTTTCCAAAATTCTAATGCCTTTATGTAGTATGCATAAACCAGGCACCAAAATAAATAATTTATAGAACAAGTCCCCAATTTCGGAAAGATCAAAACGCAATCAGTTAGCCAGAGCTATTCGTAACACCCCTCCGGAAACGCTAAATTAAAGGCTCTTTCCTTGGCCATCATTTCTTTTTCTCCCGGTTCTCCAGCCGGTATTCATCGCGCTCTTTGCTGTCGCGGATCATGTCTTCCTTGTTGTCCATCACCGGTGTTTCGTCCAGCGCTTTCCAGTCGAAATTCTCATCCAGCGGATCGAGTGCTTTTTGCGGATCAAAAATTCGTACATCTACCGGCAGAGCATTGTAGGGAGTATAATCCGGAGTATCGGAGAAAAAATCAGCCAGATCGTTGGCGCCGGCATCGTACTGATTCAGGTACGGCATGCCCAGAATGTTCCAGAAAGTTTTAAAAATACTGCCAAAACTGTAGTGTACATGACTAACATAATCGCGTTTTACCCACGGAGATACCAGCATTAAAACACTCCGGTGGGCATCCACATGGTCCACACCGTTTTGCGCATCGTCTTCGGTAATTACAATCAGCATGTTTTCCCAGTAGGGCGTATGCGACAGATATTCCACAATCCGGCCCACTGCCAGGTCGTTATCGGCCATGTAACTTTCGCGAAAAGGATAACCTGCTTCGGGACGTTCTCCTGCCCCGTGATCGTTGGGAATAATCACGGTAATTAGCGAAGGCATTGTATCGGTCCCGTTCATCCAATTCTGCTCAAACTCTCTTTTAAACTGATCGATCCTGAACTGATCGGGAATTGCCATATTGTAAGTTGGGTATTGCTTCGAAGTCCGCTCCCAGATGGGTTGCGGCAAAGGATAATTGATGTAATGCCGGATGCCTTCGTACTTAAAATCCTTGTTGTACAGCCCCGGTTCAAACATGATGCTAAAGCCAAAGTTGTAGAAATCAATCTCGTTCCGTTCCAGGTGATCCCACATGGAACCGGCTTCGTTGTAATCTTCGGGATAAATGGCACCGGCAGCACCGTTCATGGCGTAAATTCCCGGAGCATTTGAGTTGAATTTAAAACGACGGTTTCCTCCGTAACTGGCAGCCGTACAAGTTTCTGTCCACTCGTTCGGATACGTGTTTACCAACCAGCGGTGCCCGTCGGCCGACACATCCGAATCTACATAAAAGTTATCCGAGATGGCAAAATCAGCCGCTATCTTCAGGTGGTTCACCATCACATCCGCATTTTCGATACTGTCCGTTCCCTTACTGTTTTTAGACGAAACACCCCGCCCGTAACGCGCCAGCCCGGCTTCTCCCTTACCTTTTTCAACCTGCCCGAATACCTCGTCGTAAGTGCGGTTTTCTTTCGAAATAAAAACGATGTGTTTTATCGGACTTTCTTTTTCTCCCGGGTAAAGAGGCACTGGGTTGTTTTTGCGTCCGGCAAATTTTTCGGAAGACGCTTTCTCAAACGTAAAATTATTGGCAATCACTTTTTCGGTCATTGTTTTCAGCTCCTCGTCGGACGGGATATTCAACACCTGCACGGTTCCTTTCATTAACGAGCCGATGTAACTTCCCTCGGGTCCCCGCTCAAAAGTGGAGCCTCCGTTCGGGCCGCTTCCAAATCCTTTGGCATTGGCTACGATCAGTTTTTTCCCGTCGTTGTTCACCTTCAGCTTGGCCGGGAACCAGGCAGTTGGAATATAACCGGCGACTTTCAGCTTCGCCACATCTACCACTGCAACAGCGTTAATACCCGAGCAGGCTACAAAAAGTTTTTGCTGATCGGGCGAAAGTGCCAGTCCAAACGGAATGACGCCACGAAACTGCTTTATGCGTTCGTCAGGTTTCAGAAAAATGGTATTTACTACGGTATCTTTTTCGATGGAGATCACCGAAACATTGTCGTTGTTTCCATTGGTAACAAACACATAGTCGTTGGTTGCTACCAGTGAATTGGGGCTTGCACCGCCCACTGCCGGAATTCCCTCGACCAAATCGCCCACCAGGTTACCGGTTTTTGTTTTGGCAATTACTTCCGGCTTCTCCGGATCGCTGATATCAACCGTAAAAACGGAAAAGGCTTCCGGAACATTCATCTCCCCGAGTCCGGGTACTTTCAGACTGTCTTCGGTTTCATAGCCCTCTTTCATCTCTTTGCTGCCGTATGCAAAAGCCGGATATTTCAATGCTTTTTCGTGTCCGTTTTCCGGGGTAATTCCTTCAATCAGCTTGTATTGAAACATGCCAACATTCGCCACATAAACCTTTTTCTCATCGGGCGACAGACAAATTCCAAAGGGGTAACGCCCCACCGGAACACTGTGTTCCAAGGTGCCGGTTTCGGTATTGATGATCACCATCCGAAATCCGATCTGGTCCACCGCGTAGAGTTTCCTGCCGTCAGTTGATAAGGTCAGGTCACCAATATATCCATCCTTGTAATCGATTTCACCGTCTGTAAAAGAACAGTCAATACTCCCCTTCTTCTCCCCGGTTTTCACATCAAACAAATAAATGCAGTTCTCCTGGCCACCTGCCACGTACACCGTACTGTTGTCGTTCGAAATGGCAAGTCCCATAAACACCGATGCCAGCACTCCCCGGTCGGTTGAGGGGCCGGGAGGAACCTGCTGAACCTCGGGATTTTCTGACAGAATATTTCGGATAATCGTGATCGACAAAGGACTGGTACCGGAGTTGGCAGTAACGGCTGTTTGCCCGTCGGGGCTAAGGGTTAAACCAAACGGATGTGGAGCTACAACAATGCTTTTGCCGGCTGGTGTTAGTATTCTTCCGTTCGGGATAACGGTTTCCCCTTGGTGATCGATCTCTACAAAACGACTTCCGGCCGGGGCCGTTGCAATCCAGGGATCGGCCTTTTTCTCCATTTTACACGAAAACAAGCTCAACACAAGGATCAGCAAAGCAAAAAGATTTTTCATATGTTTTGATTTAGTTTCTCCGTGCACTTCAGATAAAACTGCCTCGTTTATTTTGAACGGATATGAAACAGCATTTACCTGTCTGAAATGCAGCATTAAAGGTATAAGTTTAACGGGAGCCTTGAATTACTTTTGGGTAACTTTTTAGTTAAACTTTTAGCTGAAACCAAAGGAGATGAGCGACATCGGTCTTAAAAGCAAAGAAAAATCCGCTTTCTGCTGAGGAAAACTTAGACCTGGACTGCCGGTATTTGCTTGTCTGTAAAATGGGATAAATGGGATATTGACAACTAGCGGAAGTAGTTCTGGTACCACTTTACAAACTCACCTATTCCTTTTTCGAGGGGAGTATCGGGGGAATAGCCAAAGTCGTTTTCCAGGTCGCTCACATCGGCAAAGGTTTTGTAAACATCGCCTGGCTGCATTTCCAGGTATTCTTTCGCGGCTTCCCTGCCAACCGTCGTTTCAATGATCCGGATAAAATCCATCAGCTTCACCGGTGTAGAATTTCCGATGTTGTAAATTTTATACGAAACCTTTGGCTGAGTAAGTAGGATTCTTTCGATTCCATCCACAATGTCGTCAATGTAAGTGAAATCGCGGTATAAGTCGCCCTTGTTAAACACCTTGATGGATTTGCCTTCCAGAATATTTTTTGTGAAGGAAAAATACGCCATATCGGGTCTTCCCCACGGACCGTAAACGGTAAAAAACCTCAATCCGGTAGTTGGAAAGCCATACAAATGGCTGTAGGTATGTGCCATCAGCTCGTTGCTTTTTTTGGTGGCCGCATACAAACTGACGGGATTATCAACGGTATCCGAAGTTGAAAGCGGCATCTTCGGGCTGTTCCCGTAAACACTCGAAGAGCTGGCGTACACCAAATGTTTGATTTGGTTGTGGCGGCAGGCTTCCAGAATGTTGGCAAACCCCACGAGATTACTGTCGATGTAGGCCTGCGGATTTTCGATGCTGTAACGCACCCCGGCCTGCGCCGCCAGGTTACAAACCAGGTCAAACTTTTCGGTTTCAAAAAGGTGGTTCAGTTGTTCGCGGTCTTCCAGTTTCATTCTTACAAACAAATAATTGGGATATTTCGAACTAGCGACCTTTTTGTTCCAGGCGGTAGCTTCCGCTGAAATTCCGGCTTCGGCCAAACGGGCAAACTTCAGGTCGGGCGAATAATAATCGTTGATGTTGTCGATACCAACAACATCAACGTTTTGCTGCACCAGTTTATTTACCAGGTGAAAACCTATAAACCCTGCCGTTCCTGTAACCAGAATCTTCATTCGCTATTCTTTAGTGGATCGGAAAAACTTTGTTGTTTGCCAGGTAATCCAGAATTGCATCCAGGTTCGCTTCGTTTTCTTCAGGTTTGAATACCAGTTTTGCTTTCTGCGGAACCTCGTATTCAAGGTCAAATCCGGGCAAATTTTCAATTTCCCCATTCTCGGCTTTCTCGTACAATTCCGGCTTGTTTTGTTTGCAGAATTCGAGCGAAGCATCCATGTAGAACAGGTGGAAACGGTCTTTTCCAATGATCTCGGCCACTTGTTCCCGCAAGGATTCATTCCTGGAGATAAATGAGCAGATCGTGATGATTCCCTGGTCGTTCAGCATTTTACAGATGTGTGCCACACGACGCAAGTGCTCGGCACGGTCAGCCGGTGAATAATCCAGTTCGCGACTCAAACCCGAACGCAACGAACTTCCGTCGATCAGAACTGCCGATGCTTCGTTGTCAAACAATTTCCGCTCAAGACTAAAAGCCAGTTCGTTTTTGCCCGACCCGTGCAAGCCGGTGATCCAGATGGTTTCCCCTTTCTGATTCAGTTTCTGCCGGCGTTCTTCGGTTTTGATCAGCGATTTTCCGGCGGCAATCTGTTCCTTATCGGTATCGGTAATACGCGAAAACAGGTTCTTGCTGCTTAGCTTGTCGATGATCATTCCAACCGCACAGGTATTGTGCGTAACCGGATCAATCAGGATAAACGAACCCGTTTGTTTGTTCTTTTTATAGGGATCAAAGAAAAGCGGTTTGGTAGTGGTAATCACCACCCGTCCGATTTCATTGAGGTTAAATTTCTCGATGTTTGATTTTTCCAGCGTGTTTACATCCACCTTGTAGCGAATATCATCAATCCTCGCTTTGGTTGTGTTGCTGGCATGCTTGATGTAAAACTGTGTGGAAAGATTCATTTCCTTCTCGTCCATCCACACCAGCATTGCTTCAAACTGGCGTTCCACACGCGGCAGGTTATCCGGGTGTACCAGCATATCGCCACGCGAAATATCGATCTCGTCTTCCAGCGTAACGGTTACCGACTGCGGCGGGAAAGCATAATCCAGTTCTCCGTCGTAGGTAACGATCGACTTCACTTTCGACTTTTTCAAAGAAGGCAATACCATCACTTCGTCGCCTTTTTTGATAATACCTGAAGCCACCGAAGTTGAGAACCCACGGAATTTGATGTCCGGACGTAAAACATACTGAACCGGGTAACGCAAATCGTCGAAGTTCCGGTCGGAGCTTACATGAACATTTTCGAGGAATTCCAGCAAGCTGGGTCCGTGATACCACGGCATTTTCTCGGACGTCTCCACCACATTATCACCTTTTAAGGCCGAAAGCGGGATAAAATTCACATCCGGAACATCGAGCTGCGTCACAAAAGCAGCGTATTCATTTTTAATTTCTTCAAAACGTTTCTGGCTGAAATCCACCAGGTCCATTTTATTGATGGCTACCACCACGTGTTTAATACCCAACAGATTGGCCAGGTAGGTATGCCGACGGGTTTGGGTGATCACACCGTGACGGGCGTCGATCAGAATAATAGCCAGGTTGGCGGTTGAACCACCGGTAATCATGTTACGGGTGTATTGTTCGTGCCCGGGCGTATCGGCAATAATAAACTTACGTTTGGCAGTGGAGAAGTAACGATAAGCCACATCGATGGTGATCCCCTGTTCGCGCTCGGCTTTCAAGCCATCAAGCAAAAGCGCATAGTCGATGTCTTCCCCGGCATGTCCCACACGTTTACTGTCGCGCTCCAGTGCTGCCAACTGATCTTCGTACAACATTTTACTGTCGAACATCAAACGGCCAATTAGCGTAGATTTGCCATCGTCAACACTTCCTGCAGTTAATAATCGCAGCAGATCTTTCTTTTGATCCTGGTTCAGGAATTCCTGTATGTTTAATTTATTTGTTGTCATCTTTTTGATACTTGATGTTTGAAACTTGATGCCGGATACTTCACGCACCGAGGATCAAGAGTCCAAAATCGAGGTTCTAGAAATACCCCTCTCTTTTCTTTTGCTCCATGGAAGCTTCCTGGTCGAAATCGATCACACGCGTGGTCCTCTCCGACACCGTAACGGTCATCATCTCTTCCACGATCTTTTCAATCGTATCTGCTTCCGAGTCGATGGCCCCGGTTAACGGATAACACCCCAGGGTACGGAAACGCACTTTGCGCATTTGCGCTTTGTCCCGAAGCTCTTTGGGCATGCGTTCATCGTCGGCCATAATCAGGCTGCCGTCCATCTCCACAATCGGGCGTTCTTTTGCATAGTACAGCGGAACAATCGGGATATTCTCCAGTCGAATGTATTGCCAGATGTCCAGTTCGGTCCAGTTTGAAATCGGGAAAACACGAATGGATTCGCCTTTGTGAACTTTTGCGTTGTAAATGTTCCAAAGCTCCGGACGCTGATTCTTCGGATCCCACTGGTGATACCGGTCGCGGAAAGAAAAGATGCGCTCTTTGGCCCTCGATTTCTCCTCGTCGCGACGGGCGCCGCCAAAAGCAGCATCAAACTTGTATTTGTTCAGGCCTTGCAACAGGGCCTGTGTTTTCATAATATCAGTATGAACTTTACTTCCGTGTGTGAAAGGCCCCACTCCACCTTCGAAACCCTCCTTGTTGTAATGTACAATCAGGTCCCAGTTATTTTCCTTTGCATAGCTATCCCGAAACTCAATCATTTCCTGAAATTTCCACTTGGAATCGATGTGCATAAGCGGAAAGGGAACTTTTCCGGGGTAAAAGGCTTTTTCTGCCAGACGAACCATCACCGAAGAATCTTTCCCGATGGAATAAAGCATTACGGGATTTTCGAATTCGGCAGCAACTTCGCGAATAATATGAATGGCTTCAGCTTCCAGTTCACGAAGGTTGGTCAACGAATATTCATTCATGTCACTAATCTTATTTCAGTAGCTACCACAGCATACCCAAAAGAATGGAATGGTTAAGTAGCTGTCCGTTGTTTTGCAATAAAAATTCAATAGTCAGGCAAAGATAGAATTTTATTCCGTTTGCCGATTTTCACCTGATTTTTAACGAAAAATAAAGGACTAAAAACTCCAGAAATAAGGAATTAATAACATTGAAAGAATAAAGGCCAGCACATTCAGCGGAAGACCAATTTTCACGTAATCTGTAAACTTATAATTCCCAATAGCTTGCACCAGCAGGTTAGTTTGATAGCCAACCGGTGTTGAAAAACTGGCCGAAGCTGCGATCGCAATAGCTACAAAAAAGGGCTTTGGATTGATCCCCATTTGCTGGGCTGCGGCCAACGCAATCGGGAACACAAGCGCCGCTGCTGCATTGTTGGTTATAATTTCAGTAAAAATGGTGGTAATGATGTACAAAGCAGCCAATACCCCCACCGGTCCAAATGCCTTTGAAAACTCGATGGTCGTACGCGCAATTCCTTCAGCTGCTCCCGAACTTTGCATGGCTTTACTGATCGCAAAGGCACAGGCAATGGTGATTAAAACATCCCAGCTGATGGCTTTTGTGTATTTCTGATGTGGCATAATTTTCATCCAAACCAGCAAAACAGCTGCGATGGAAGCAAAATAAAACATGTCTAATTCAACACTGCCCGGCGACTGCAGGAATTCTCCAAAGGTGGTTCCCAAAATCATCAGCAAGAGAACGATAAATGCCAGCCATTTTTTCCAAAAGGTACCGGTGCTCCTGTAATCCCGAATATAGGAAGTGAGGTAGAAAATCTTGGACTCGCCCCAGTTTTGCACAAACTTGTCGGTGGTAAGCAAAACGAGGTTGTCTCCGGCTTTCAGTTTTAGCTTGTCCATGTTGGAAGTAATGCGCTCCCCGTTTCGGTGAATGGCCAAAACCACAGCCTGATAATGCTCGTAGAAATTGAATTCGTGAATTGTTTTTCCAACGGCCGGGAAACGCGGCGCAATTACGGCTTCGTATTGTTTAAGCTTGTCTTTTGGGATTCCCTTTACCAAATCAATGCCACTCAGCTTAATGTTATCATTGGATAGAATATACGTCAGGCGGTCTGACTTACCGGCTACCAGCAGTTTATCATTGGCCTGCAGGTCGAAAGTCCCCTTGCGGACTTCCATCACCTTTCCGTCGCGGTTGATACACTGAATAAACAACCCTTTCAACTCCTTGATTCGCCCGTTTTTTATTTCCTGTCCTACCAGGCTGCTGTTTTCCGAAACAATAATGTCGTAGTAATAATCCTTGTACTCTGTCGAACTTTTGGTGTTAAAAACGATCTTCTTTCCCGGCAACAGCCAGTTTCCAAACACGGTAATGTACAGGGTGCCGAAAAAAGCAATAAAGCCGCCAACCTTTACCAGCTCAAACATGCTAAAACCTTCGTAGCCGTTCTCCAGGATCAACCCGTGCACAACCAGGTTGGTGGATGTGCCAATTAAGGTACACATACCTCCAAAAATGGTGGCATACGAAAGCGGTATCAGAAATTTTTTGGATGAAAGGTTGAGGTTCTCCGACCATTTCTTAATGATCGGGGCAAAGATGATCACCACAGGTGTGTTGTTCAAAAAGCCCGACATAATGGAAACCGGTATCATGATCTGCGGAATCATGGAAACCATTTTCCGTCGTTTGCGCGGAAGATAGGTTTGCGCCACCCGGTTTAATACGCCTGATTGCCGCACCCCTTCACTCACCAGGAAAAGCACCCCGATGGTTAGCATTCCTTTGTTCGAGAAACCTGCCAGCATTTCTTCGCTCGAGATAATTCCGGTTGCCAGCAAAATGGTGGATGCAGAAAACAGTACCAGGCCCGGGCGCATCAACTCTTTCGCCAAAGCAACAATTGTGAGTACCACAACCGCGATAACTATATATCCTTCTAAGCTAATCAAACTGTATCGAAAATATGTATCGGTTCCTTCAACGAAAATTCAGTTTTTGAAAGACTCAAAACTACAATTAAATTTTTTCCCTTCAAATCTTTGATTTTTTTTCAAGCCGCCCGGAACACGAATATTTAACATTCAAAAAACTAAAAAACAGTGGCTTATTCCTCAAAAAAGAGCTAAATTTCCGTGCAACAAAAAGCATAAAACATCAAAAAAATTCAAAAAAATTAAAGATGCATTTGTGTGAAAAAAAATAAATACTACTTTTGCACCCGCCTTTGAGAAACAAAGGAACATACAAAGGATGACTCAGTAGCTCAGTTGGTAGAGCACATCCCTTTTAAGGATGGGGTCCTGGGTTCGAGCCCCAGCTGAGTCACCAAATTAAAAGCTCCGAAGAAATTCGGAGCTTTTTTATTTTTGTTAGCTATCGAAAAATAAAGCATCAAGTTTTGCTCAAAATAATTTACTGGGAAAAAATAAATATTACCTTTGCACCCGCCTTTGAAAAACAAAGGAACATACAAAGGATGACTCAGTAGCTCAGTTGGTAGAGCACATCCCTTTTAAGGATGGGGTCCTGGGTTCGAGCCCCAGCTGAGTCACCAAATGAAGTCAAAAAGACTTAGAAGCGCTTAAATTATTAATTTAGGCGCTTCTTTTATTTAGCAAGTGAGCAAAATAAGAATGTGGAGCAGGCCGACTCACTCAAAAAAACAGGTTAGGAAAACAAAATATTGACAGTTACTAAACTTTGATGACAACTATAATCTTCGCCCCGGGCTCGGGGATATAAATATTACAAGCCATAACGATTAATGAATAATGGCATTTATGTTGTTTATTTTAAACCTTGATTTATGAAAAATATGTTTTTGAAAATCGCATTAGTGATTTATTTAGTGGCTACACAGATCTCCCTGTATGCACAAAAGGATAAAGAGCCGGTCCTTGAAATTGCTCATTTCTCTGACATCCATATTCGTACCGAATACAATGCGAATGAACGCTTTGTTAAAACGGTCCAGCATTTGAAAAAGAACTTTCCTCAAGTTGACTTTGTAATCAACACTGGAGATGCCATTGACAATCCAAACAGAAGCAGCCAACACTTAGACTCGCTTTGGAACTTGTGGGATAAGGTAGAGGCAGCAATTGCTCCTCTTGAGCTATACAGTTGTATTGGCAATCACGATCCGTTTCTCCGAATCCAGGATAAAGACAGTGCCTATTATGGCAAAAACTATACAGTGAAGCAACTGGGAATTCCTGCACGATACTACAGTTTTAGAAAAGCGAACTGGCTTTTTATTGCACTCGATGGCAACAATCCTGATGGGATTGATACTGCCCAAAAGGAATGGTTGTGTAATCTTTTGGAAGAAAACAAATCTCAATCGAATGTTCTTCTGTTTCTTCATGAACCTATAGTATCGCCAGGGGCCGCTTATGACGGAGGATATCTAAACAATTGGACAAGTATGGTCGACACATTGGCAAACTATAAAGAGGTAAAATGTGTATTAAGTGGTCACACCCATATTTATGATGAAGCCTTTCTGAAGGGAGTACATTACTACAATGGAGGCGCTGTTTCCGGCTATTGGTGGGAGAAAGGGCCAAAAGGAGATGGGTCGTATCGCGGCTCGAAACCAGGATACGGAATACTGCGACTATACAAAAACGGAGACTCAGAATACAGTTTTATTCAAACGCAAGAAAGCAATGCCGCTGAATAAACAGATTCTCCGGCATTCTCTCTCCCGCCTATGCATCAACACCTTAGACAGCAGAAAAATACATTCTGAATTCAAACTGAATCTGGGATCAAATAAACTTTCTGTAGGTGAAACAAACTTTATGCATAAATTTTAGCCAGTCTAAACAGGAAAAAACTGACATCCCGAACTTCTCTGAACTGATTTCAAAAAGCTTTGACCTTCGCATTGAAGAATTCTATACACTTCTTGATATCCGGCACCGAATTGTCCCAGTTGTATTCGTACTCGATCGAGAAAAGGCCTTTGAATCCCTGGCGGTCCA
>NZ_QWGR01000148.1 GCF_003576475.1 Maribellus luteus
CACGCTGCAGCGTATTGCAGCCTCCAAACTGGCCGTCTTCGGCATGAGCGCCGAAGACCCGGCACCGCTGGCCGCCCCGCGCCCGCAGCGCGGTGTGACGCCGCGCCCCGATGGCGAACGCGAAGGCCAGCGCGTGTTGCTGATCGACGTGATCCGCCCCAGCGCAGCCACCCTGTAAGTTCGTCAATCCGATAAAAAGCGACGCCCGCGCCGCCGAGAACGCAACGATTTCTCGGCAGTGCGCGGCTATGCTGTGGCGTTGCCCTGCCGCGCTTCCTGCCGTCGCCCCGCTGTCGCTTATGTCTTCCGCTGCTCCCGCCCCCGCTACTACCACGCCAACAACCTCCCCCTGGATGCCCATCCTTGCGCTGATGGGTTCGATGGCCTCTGTGTGCCTCGGTAACTCGTTTGCCAAGACGCTCTTCCCGGTGCTGGGCGCAGCGGGCACGGTCACATATCGGGTAACGATCGGCGCGGCGATCCTGCTGGCGTTCTGGCGGCCCTGGCGCCTGCACCTGGGCCGCGCAGATGCCGGCCGCATTGCGCTGTACGGCGTCACGCTGGCGAGCATGAACCTGCTGTTCTATCTGTCGCTGCAGCGGTTGCCGATC
>NZ_QWGR01000149.1 GCF_003576475.1 Maribellus luteus
GACTTCGCGTGCGATCTGCTCCATCGCGTTGAGCGCGGTCCCGGTCGACTGGCCGGGCGCAGCCATGCCGGAGACGGTCAGCGACGGATAGCCGTTATACCGCTCCAACTGCTGCGGACCATTCTGCCAACGCACCTTCGTGAAGGCCGAGAAGGGCACCATATTGCCCTGCTGATTGCGGACACGCAGCGCCAGCACGTCGTCGGGCGACATGCGCTGCGGCGCATCGGCCTGCAGATAGACGCGCAGCACATTGCCTTCGCGAACGAAGTCATTGGCATAGGCCGAACCGAAAGCGATCGACAGTGTCTGGTTGACGTCGGCGATCTGGAGACCGAGTGCCCGTGCCTGGATGCGGTCTATATCCACATAGAGCTGCGGCGCCGGCCCCAGACCTTCCGGACGAACCCCCATTAGCGCCTTGTTCTGCGACGCCTTGGCGAGAATGGCACCCTGTGCCTGCTGCAACGCCGCCTCACCCAGGCCCGAGCGATCCTCGATCTTCATCGAGAAGCCGGTCGCGTTGCCCAGCGCCTGGATCGGCGGCGGGTCGAGCGCGAAGATGGTCGCTTCCGGGATCGACTGGACGAAGCCCATGGTCTTGCCGAC
>NZ_QWGR01000150.1 GCF_003576475.1 Maribellus luteus
CTGGCGGAACACCGCTTCCTGCACGGCGATCGGGCTGTGGTTGTAATAGAGATCGAGCCCGGCCCCGCCGATGCCGACCACCTTGGGGCGTTGCGCCAGGGCGATCAGGTTTTCGGCCATAAGGCCCGGATTTTCCTTGGCTTCGTGCGGGTGTGTTCCGACGGTGCACCAGATGTCGTCGTGGGCCATGGCGATCTGGTGCACGGCCTCGAAGGCCGAGACGCGGTCGCAGATGGTGACCATCAGGGCCACGCCCGCCTGGCGCGCCCGCGCGATGACCTCCGCCTGGTCTTCGGCGAACTGCGGCGCGTGCAGGTTGACGTGGCTGTCGATGAGCATGGCGATCCGGGGCGGCTAGAGCCGTGCGGCGGCTTTGAGGTCGGCGATCACGCTCCAGAACGCGTCGGCGCGGTCCAGATTGACCGCGTCGACCTCGGCCGGCAGCGCCGTCAGCCTCTCCCACAGGGCGGCCCAGCGATCAACCGCCACGCCGGCGCGAACGGCGGCGGCGGCCAGGGCGCGCTCGCGAACCTGTTCGGCCAGCCGTTCGAGCACGGTGGCGAACCGTTCGGCGCCCTCCGCCCCTCGGAAGGTGTCGGCGAGGGCCAG
>NZ_QWGR01000151.1 GCF_003576475.1 Maribellus luteus
ATCAGACTGCCGTATCGGGCCCGCCACTGACAACGCCGGGCACCGTGGTCAAGTTCTACGCGTTGACGCTGACGCACGAGTAAGCAGATCGTTCTCGCGACTGTCATCCCGAAGGCCCAGCGCAACGTCGTTGGGCCTGGGCGTACAAGGCGCCCCGAGGCTGTCACGCGAGAAGCCTCGATGAGCAGCGGCCGCTCTAGCAAGTGGCTTGAGCACTTTCTCGTTCAACTGGTCCCGCTGATGGAAGTCAACGGCGCGCCGCGAATCACTTGCGCGTCGTAGATGTACGGCCCGGACGGCGTCATGTGCGGGGAGCAGTGCTCCATGCGTCTCAGGAAGGCGGACGGCACAGGCAAGTCGGGCGGGCATTATTTCCCGGACAACCGCAAGCAAGCCCTCAAGTCTTCGCTACAATATTCGTTGACTCATCAATCGTTGATGGTGCATTTGTCTTGCCGCCCTCCCGCCATGGCCGTCCACACCGCGCTCCCGCACTCTCATACCCAGATCCTGCCGTTCAAGGAATCGCTCTTGGCGATGATCGGCATTTGCTTTGTCGTCGTGCTGGTGGCGTTCGACCAGACGGTGGTGGGTACGGCGCTGCCGAC
>NZ_QWGR01000152.1 GCF_003576475.1 Maribellus luteus
CAGCGGGCCGCTGGCGTGTCGTTAAAGGTTTCGCCGTAAGGGCGGATGGGCCATCCTGATCCGAGGCTCCCTGAGCCTCGGAGTCTGTCAAGGAAACATCCGCATTGCGAAGTCGCCCAGGCTCGCGTGTCGGCACCAGCGGGCCAATTGCTCAGCCGACGAGGTGGCCGTTGCTGCCGATCATCGTGACGTCAACGTAATCCAGCCCGGCGTGGTTGGCGCGGTCGTAGTGGACCCGCACGCCGCCAAAGTCGCGTGTGCCGAAGCCTTCCAGCGCCTGGATAAAGCCGTCGCGCGTGGGGTTGCTGCCGCAGGCGCGCAGGCCGTCCACGATGACACGGGCGGTGAGAAAGCCTTCCACCGCTTCGTAGGTCTGGTTGCCGTGGTCGCCAAACTTGTCGTTGGCTTCGCGAAACGCGCGCACCAGCGGCTGGGTGCGTGCATTGGGCCCGGGCATGACCTGCGTGACAGCCACGCCGTGGGCTAGCGGCCCGGCTTTCTCGAACACGGTCTTGGGCGTGGTGACCGACAGGATCCACGGCTGCGGCAGCGGCACGGGGCCGTGCTTGGCCTGATAGCGCGTCAGCATGTCGGCCACCGATGCTGG
>NZ_QWGR01000153.1 GCF_003576475.1 Maribellus luteus
TTCGGTTCAACTGCGACAGCGCAATCACGGGGCAGTTGAGTTCCTTCGCCAAGCCCTTCAGCGAGCGTGAAATTTCGGAAATCTCAGTGGCGCGGTTTTCACCGCCGCCCGATCCCGACATCAGCTGCAGGTAATCGATGACGATCAGGCCGAGCTGCCCGCACTGCCGTGCGAGCCGGCGTGACCGCGCACGCAATTCCATCGGGTTCAGCGCGGGCGTCTCATCGATGAACAGCTGCGCGTCGTTCATCTTCTGGATGGCATGCGTCAGGCGCGGCCAATCCTCGTCAAGCAGGCGCCCGGTACGTAGTCGATGCTGATCCAATCGCCCCACCGAACCCAGCATACGCATGGCGAGCTGTGTGCCGGCCATTTCCATCGAAAACACGGCCACCGGCAGGCCTTGCTCCACGGCAACGTGCTCGCCGATATTCAGCGAGAACGCCGTCTTACCCATCGAGGGGCGACCGGCAACGATGATCAGATCGCCGCCCTGCATACCGCTGGTCATGCGGTCGAGGTCAACGAAGCCGGTCGGCACGCCGGTAATGTCGCTCTGGTTGTCGCGGTGATACAGCTCGTCGATGCGCTCGACCACCTGGGTC
>NZ_QWGR01000154.1 GCF_003576475.1 Maribellus luteus
GCGGCGACGGACCGGCTGGAGGCGGCCCTGCGCGCCTGCGCAGCGCCCGTGTGGCTGGTGTCGAACGAGGTGGGGCAGGGGATCGTGCCGGACAACGCCCTGGCCCGCCGCTTCCGCGACGAGGCCGGCCGCCTGCGCAGCCTGGCGGCGCGGGCGGGACGCGACGAGGCCGACGACATCGTCCACGACGCGGTGGTCAAGACCCTCGAGGCCGGCCGGCGCACCGAGATCCTGGAGCCGGTGCGTTTTCTGTTCCGGGTCACGCGCAACACCGTGGTGGACCGTCTCCGGTCGCGGGTCCGGCGCGGCCGGGTTCTGGAGTACGGTCTGGAGGACGACGCGGCGGTCGCCGATCCGTCGGCGGGGGGCGAGCGGGCCCTGATCGCCTCGCAACGCCTGGCCAGGGCCCTGGCCATCGTCGGGCGCATGCCGCCGCGCCGGCGCGAGGCCTTCATCCTGTGCCGCATCGACGAGTTGACCTACGCCGAGGCGGCGCGCCGCATGGGCGTCAGCGTGCACGCGGTGGAGAAACACATCTCGGCGGCGATGACACAGCTCTTGAACGAAATGGATTCCGACCCGAATAACCGGGGGGGCGGCGGA
>NZ_QWGR01000155.1 GCF_003576475.1 Maribellus luteus
ACTGCTCGAACCGCTGCAGTTCCGACATCACGCGTCGGGGCGACAACGCACCGGTGGCCAGCCAGGGCGACCATTTGCCCGAGAAGTCCACACCGGCCAAGGCGTTGCGCGTGCGCTTGTACGTGTGAGGCAACTGGCGCTGCAGGTATTGGGCCAGGTGCCGAAGGCCCGCCGTCTCGCCACCATCAAACTCCGGTGTGCCATACGGAAACGACGCGCGCGGATCTGTCGACAGCGTTTGGTTTGCAACGTCGGCCGGCGCGCGCAGCCCCGGCGGAATAATTGCACCCGCCGGCCATGGCGGAAGGCGGTTGGGCGGTGACAGCGGCGTCGACGGTGCAGTCCGCGCACGTTCGAGCGCTTGCCTGAATGTTGTGAAGACCGCCGGCAGCGATTGAACAGGCCAAGGCAGACACAGCGGATCGATCAGGCTGCTTTGCCAGACCGTCTGCACCTGCAGCCCCGCGCTTCGCAGTTCGGCCACTTCGGCTTGCTCGTATGGCGCGGCGATGTCTTCGCAGACGACCGTCGAGGCGCCCACGGCGCGTGCCAATGCGGGCAAGACCTTTCCCGGCGGGCCACAGCATTCCACCAGCCGGGTG
>NZ_QWGR01000156.1 GCF_003576475.1 Maribellus luteus
GCCACGCAGACCGTGCTCGAGGGCAGCGCCATCCTGCCGGTGTCGCCCAGCATGTTTTGGGGGATGACGCTGCTTCCCTTGCTGATGACTGCATTTGCGGTGCGTTGGCTTACCCCGCGCATGGCGCTTGCCGTGGCGCTGGCGGGTGCTGCCGTACTCCTGTCGAGCGCGATCGTCGCGCTGGTGTTCGACAATCGCTGGTTGCCGCCGTTCGCCGCGCTGGTTGGCCCACTGGTGTTGTATCCGCTGTGGAGCTGGCGCCAGCAGGAAGCCGCGCTGCGGTTTCTTCGCGACGAGATGCAGCGTCTGGCGCGTGAGCCCGGCCTCTTGGCTGAGACCGCGCCGCTGGCACGCCCCGGCCGCACGTTGGGCGCGCACATGGATGCCGTGGCCTCGCTTACGGATAAGTTGCGGGCGCTGCGTCGCTTCCTGGCCGATGCGCTCGAGAGCCTGCCCGATGCCACCGTCATCTGCACGCACGATGGCGCGATCCGCCTCGCCAACGGCCGCAGCGCCGACCTGGCCCGCCAGCAGCAGACGCCAGGTCAGAACCGCGCGGCTGCGTTGCGCGACCTGCCGACGCTGCTGGCGCGCGCGTTTC
>NZ_QWGR01000157.1 GCF_003576475.1 Maribellus luteus
GTCATCAGAATTTTTGCGTCGTGATAGACGCCCCAGATCAGCCCCCAGGCGAGCGCGGTCTTGGCGTCCAGCTTCTCCCCCAGCATTGCCAGCCCCATCGCCCGTGCCACCCCGATGCGCTGCGGCAGGAACCACGTCCCGCCCGAATCCGGCAGCAGGCCGATCTTCACGAAGGCTTGCAGGAAGCACGCGTTCTCGGCCGCCATCACGATGTCGCACGCCAGTGCCAGGTTGGCGCCCGCGCCGGCGGCCACGCCATTCACGGCGGCAATCACGGGCAGGGGCATGGCGCGCAGACGGCGCACCAGTGGGTTGAATTGCTCGTCGATGAGCTGGCCCAGGTCGGTCATCTGCCCGGGCGTGACATTGAGTTCGGAGAGATCCTGCCCTGCGCAGAAGCCGCGGCCCGCTCCGGTCAGGATCAAGGCGCGGGCGCGCTGGCGCTCCACCTTGTCCAGCGCGTCGCGCAGTTCCCGGTGCATGCCGGCCGTGAAGCTGTTGAGCTGATCGGGCCGGTTCAGCGTGATGGTGGCCACATGTTCATGCCAGTCAAGCAGAATGGTCGGGCTGGTCATCTTGTCTCCTCCTCGGTCATCGGTTC
>NZ_QWGR01000016.1 GCF_003576475.1 Maribellus luteus
CGCTTGAAGCTTTCATCATAAACTATAAATCCTGACATAAATTTACTTTTTGTGTAAACCTATTTTAGGACAAGACAGTGTTTCCCCTCAATCGCATATCAAAACGGGCGTTTTTAGGCAAATGCTAACTTAAAATTGTTATAAATTAAGTGCCTCTTTCCCGCTGTTGATTTTTAGAATAATCTGGCTTATTATTCCGAAGCGTTGTCACACAAGAGTTTGAGCGCCTTGAAAACGAATCATTTTCCCTGTTGAACGACATTCGCTTTTTTTGTGTTTCCGTTTGCTTTTGGCGGGGCTCCTTCATCTTGATTTCTTTGGGCTGAATCTTTATATTTGCCTCTCTTCATGCTTTAAAAGAAAGAATTTGAAGGGATTTTACTTCGTTCGCGAGGTGAAGGAAATAAGAGAATCGAACCTAAATTGGGCTGCATGAATGAGTATCAAAAATTTCTGATCAACACCCTTCTCAGCATACTGATTCATTTGCTACCCTTCCGGGTGGAATTCAAACTTCAGCAACAATAAACAAATTTTTACAGATGAAACGAGCATGTAACTTATGTTTTGGCACCTGGGGTGATGAAAGAATATGCGAGTTCCATCTTATACAATGGAAAAATAAACAACTTTAATAAGATGAAAGCTTACAACATTATTGTTTTGGCCAAGCAGGTTCCTGATACCAGGAATGTGGGCAAAGATGCAATGAAAGCTGACGGGACGATCAACAGGGCGGTCTTGCCGGCAATTTTTAACCCGGAGGACTTAAATGCCCTGGAACAGGCCCTTCGCATCAAAGATAAATTTCCGGGTAGCACCGTGAAGATCTTAACCATGGGACCCGGAAGGGCTGCCGATATCATTCGTGAAGGTCTTTTCAGAGGCGCCGACGGTGGTATTTTGCTTACCGACCGAGCGTTTGCCGGTTCTGATACGCTGGCAACTTCGTATGCGCTGGGACAAGCCCTGAAGAAAATGGGTAACATCGACATCATTATTGCCGGACGTCAGGCCATCGATGGTGACACCGCACAGGTAGGACCACAGGTAGCCGAAAAACTCGGAATGCTTCAGATCACTTATGTGGAAGAAGTAATTGAGTTGAAAGACAAGAAGATTACCGTAAAACGCAGGCTCGAAAACGGTGTGGAAACAGTGCGGTGCCCGCTGCCGCTGGTAATGACAGTGAACGGAACAGCTCCCGACTGCCGTGCCCGCAACGCCAAACGACTGATGCAATACAAACATGCAAAAACGGTTACCGAATTGCAGAAAGAGAACGAAGATTACACGCATATGTACAACGATCGTCCGGACCTCAACATTCCGGAGTGGACAGTGAACGATATCGAAACGGATCCTTCTCAGCTCGGATTGACCGGTTCTCCTACAAAAGTGAAAACCGTAGAGAACGTGGTATTGCACGCGAAAGACTCGAAAGTGATTTCGGCCCTGGATGAAGAGATTGAAACAATGATGATCGAGCTGATCGAAAGTCATACAATTGGATAACGGACCCCTTAAAATCAGAATACTATGAATAGCGTATTTGTATATTGCGAGATAGAAGACGGCCATGTTGCTGAAGTAAGTCAGGAACTGCTGACCAAAGGACGGTCGTTAGCCGATGAACTGAACTGTAAGCTGGAGGCGATTGCCATCGGTCATCAACTCGATGAAATCGGGAAACAGATCATTCCCTACGGTGTAGATACTCTTTATATTGCCGACGACAAACGGCTGAGCCCTTATCAGACCCTGCCACACACTTCGATTGTGGTGAACCTGTTTAAAGAAGAGCAGCCACAGATTGCCCTGATGGGAGCATCATCGGTTGGCCGCGATTTGGGACCACGTGTTTCTTCGGCACTTCACAGCGGGTTGACTGCCGACTGCACCAGCCTGGTGATCGGCGATCATTTCGATAAAAAACAAGACAAGAATTACGAGAACCTCTTGTACCAGATCCGTCCGGCTTTTGGCGGAAACATCATTGCAACCATTATCAACCCCGACTGTCGCCCGCAGATGGCAACCGTTCGCGAGGGGGTAATGAAAAAAGAAATTCGCGATCCGAAATACAAAGGGAAAGAGGTAAAACTTGATGTGGCAAAATATGTAAGCGACACCGATTTTGTGGTCGAGATCATCGAACGTCACGTTGAAAAAAGCAAGTTGAATATCAAAGGTGCGCCGATTGTGGTAGCCGGTGGTTACGGAATGGGCTCGAAAGAGAATTTCAACCTGTTGTACGAACTGGCCGATGTGCTGGGAGGTGAAGTCGGTGCTTCGCGCGCTGCGGTGGATGCCGGGTATACAGCTCACGAACGCCAGATCGGACAAACCGGTGTTACTGTTCGTCCGAAACTGTACATTGCCTGCGGAATTTCGGGGCAGATCCAGCACCGCGCGGGTATGGAAGAATCGGCGCAGATCATCGCGATCAATACCGATCCGGAAGCTCCGATCAACGCCATTGCCGATTATGTGATTAACGGAGATGTGGCCGAGGTGATTCCTAAAATGATCAAGTATTACAAAAAGAACACCAAGTAATTCACCCTTTAAATTGCGGAAAAATGGCAAATTATTATAATGACAACAGCGAATTAAAATTTCATTTGAACCACCCTTTGATGGAAAAGATCGTTCGCCTGAAAGAACGGGAATATTCCTTCAAAAAAGAGTTTGATTTTGCCCCGATGGATTACGAAGATGCCATCGACAATTACGACCGTGTGCTGGAAGTAGTAGGCGAAATCTGTGGAAACATTGTGGCTGAAAATGCGGAAAGCATCGACGCCGAAGGTCCTCAGGTAGTAGACGGGCACGTGATTTATGCCCGCGGAACCCAGGAAAACATCGACGCCCTGAACCAGGCCGGTTTAATGGGAATGTCCTTGCCTTACAAATACGACGGGCTGAACTTCCCGATTGTTCCCTACATTATGGCGGCCGACATTGTGTCGCGTGCCGATGCAGGTTTTGTAAACATCTGGGGCTTGCAGGACTGCGCCGAAACCATCAACGAGTTTGCTTCGGAAGAGCAAAAAGAAAAATACCTGCCGCGTGTATCGAACGGCGATACCATGGCCATGGACCTGACCGAACCCGATGCAGGTTCCGACCTGCAGGCTGTGCAGCTGAAAGCTACCTGGGACGAAAAGAAACAAACATGGTTGCTCAACGGTGTAAAACGTTTTATCACCAACGGCGACGGCGATATTTCGCTGGTACTGGCCCGTTCGGAACCGGGAACAAAAGACGGCCGTGGTCTTTCAATGTTTATCTACGACAAGCAGGACGGTGGTGTAACCGTTCGTCGTATCGAGCATAAAATGGGGATCATCGGATCACCCACCTGTGAGCTGGTTTTCAAAAATGCGCCGGGCGAACTGGTAGGTTCACGCAAAATGGGCTTGATCAAATACGTAATGGCCCTGATGAATGGTGCCCGTTTGGGAATCGCGGCTCAGTCGGTAGGGGTGAGCGAAGCTGCTTACCGCGAAGCACTGGCCTACGCCAAGGAAAGAATGCAGTTTGGGAAAGCCATTATCCGTTTCCCCGCTGTTTACGAAATGCTTTCGCTGATGAAAGGCAAACTCGACGCCTCGCGTACCTTGTTGTACGAAACAGCCCGTTTTGTTGACATGTACAAAACTTACATGCACATTGCCGAAGAGCGTTCGCTGGAAAAAGAAGAGCGCGAAGAAATGAAAAAATACCAGCGCCTGGCTGATATCTACACGCCGCTTGTAAAAGGAATGGCGAGCGAATACAGCAACCAGCTGGCATATGACGCTGTTCAGATCCACGGTGGTTCGGGTTTTATGAAAGACTACCCGGTGGAACGTATTTACCGCGACGCCCGTATTACTTCTATTTACGAAGGAACAACCCAGTTGCAGGTGGTTGCTGCCATCCGTGGTGTAACAACCGGCTCTTACCTGAACCAGATTCGTGAGTACGAAGCCGAGCGTGTATCGCCCAAACTGGAGTACCTGAAACGTTCGCTGATTATTTTAACCGACGATTACGAACGCGCCGTGAAGAAGGTAATGGCAGCCGACGATACCGAGTTTGTTGATTTCCACGCCCGCCGTTTGGTGGAAATGGCCGGTCACATTATCATGGGTTACCTGCTGGTGCTGGATAGCAACCGCGACGAGAGCTTCCTGAAATCGGCTCAGAACTACCTGAATTTTGCCAAAGGACAGGTAAAAGCACATGCCGAGTTTATCCGCTCTTCAGAACTGGCTGATCTGGGTAACTACAAGTTCGAGATTTAAAATGAAAGCTGCGAGCTTTTAGCTGCACGCTGCAAGAAATACAAGAGTCACTCATTTATGGGTGGCTCTTTTTTATGGATTGAAGGATTGAAGGACTGAAGGACTGATGGATTGATGGAGAGAATGCTTAAATGCTTTAGTGCGTGAATGCTTTAATAAATGGCGAGTCTCTGGCTTTTCTGAAACGCATCAAAACAGAACTATGAGCTATCCCGGGCTTTTGCTGAAGTTCATTAACACAATGTTTTGAGTGCAAACTTTATTTTTCGGGCTTCGGAGTTCGGACGCTTATTCTGTTATTTTTGCGCCCAAATTAATACAGGAGAAACATCGTAAATGAACAATGCAAAATTAGGGAATCCTGCAGTGGTAGGACTGGCTGGGTTTGGTTTAACAACACTTTTACTTCAATTTCACAATTTAGAGTTACTGGGCTTGGGACCTGTTGTGGCCATGGGATTTATCTTTGGCGGATTGGCCCAGTTAATGGCAGGCTTGATGGAACAGAAAACCGGAAATAACTTTGGATTTGCCGTGTTTACCAGTTACGGAGCTTTCTGGATTGGGTTGGGAATCATCTGGATATTGAACCATTTGGGAGTTTACAGCTCTTCGGGTACCGATGTTGGATATTACCTGGTAGCCTGGACACTGCTGACAGCCATTTTCTGGGTGGGAGCACTGTTTATCCACACGGCCATGGTATTAACTTTTTCCACCCTACTGGCTGGCTTTATCTTTTTAGATCTGGGACATTTTGGCTTTCCCTTATTTAACAAGGTGGCAGCAATCGTTTTAATTGTTTGTGCCTTACTGGCCTGGTACATGATGGCAGCGATTATTTTAAACGAACTAGCGGGCAGACAAATGCTAAAAACAGGAAAAGCCTGGATTCGGAAGTAAACTCTGAGGGGTTTACCATGCAAAACACGAATAGTTATATTCGTGTTTTGTTATTTTTGATGGAATAAAAGCAGGTAAAAGTTCAGAGGGTTGAGTTCAAAGCTCGTCACAATCCAGCATCAACATCAAGTATCAAATTTTCATCCCACAAAAGCTATAAACTGCGACTGTCTCACCTCCTCCGTGATTTTAGTGGTTGATGCCCCGGAATTTCTTGTCAGCCTTGGAAATGGGGACAAATTTAGAAGGGGTGAGCCATGAGTTACAATCCATTGTCAATTAAATATTTAATGTTGATCATTGGAGATTCAGTTCTTCAATTTTATTAATTTATTCCTACTACTTAAAGTTTCACTACTCCTTTCAATAGCAATGCGAGAATGAGCTACTAGCCGCAAGATAGGGGTAAAGTTCCCTGTCTCGGCTCAAGTGTCGATTGCCGCTTTCATAATTTTCCCCCTAACAGCTTTATTGAAACAACAAAAGACTGGTTCACAACAGCGAAAAATTGTACAAACGCCGACATATTACTATAGACGCCCCTTTGGAACTGTTAAACAACAATGGGGATCCAGTGGCAGTATCAAAGAAATAGATCGAAAGGGCTGTAGCTGACTTTAGTTTTATAGCGGCGGTCTATATGTTGAGGCGAATCATGCACATTGTCGGAATAAGTAAGTTACTTGCAATCATGAGTCGCTTTTTCTTGATTATATATTCAAAAGTCGATCTTTTAAGGCTATTTTTGGCCCCGGTAGCCCCAATACTCATAAGTACAATGAAAGACGCCTGTTGTGAAATCTGCTTTTCGAAACCAAAAGGAAAATTTAATAAAAACAGGTATAGAGGCTGGTTTTCAGATGGGTTGCCATTGGCAAAAAAATAAAAAAAGTGAAAAGCAATTTGATATCGGTTATCACCAGAATAACAATATTTGTTTTGGTAATGAGCTTTGCTTCTTGCAAAGTATTGAAGCAAAACGAATCAACAGATATTACAAGTAATTCCAATAATCCTTTGATGGTTTTTTTAAACTGTTCCATATCACATGACTCTATTGGTCAGGAATACAAAATGGATTTAATCGATAAAATCATCACTGAAGGGAGGGTTAAGCAAACAACGGTTAATTCTAAGACATATGAGCAGGACAATTTCAGATATTGTTTATTAAATAAGAATTACCAGATTATTTCTTTTTCTTATATGCCAAACCCACTTGATAAAACAATAGAGTATGTTGATGAAAATGGGCTTTTGGGGAAAAGGAGTATTCGGTTGGATAGCACACAATTTTCGTTAAGAATTCCTTTAGCTACGGGATCTGAATTTGTTTCTTTTGAAAAGGATAACAAACAGCTTCTATTGGTTGATCTGAACAAATAATAAAATGAAAAATTTAGTTTTTACGATATTGATTTCGTTAATGTTCAGAATTGGATTCTCACAAGTATTTGATGTTGATACAATTCAATATAATGGCAGTGCCGATACTTTAATTAACATTGTAATTCTTGGGGATGGATATACTCAGAATCAGTTAGGGCAGTTTGTAAAAGATGCCAGCGATGGTTTAGAAGCATTGTTTAATGAAGATCCGTATTCAAATTACCGGAACTACTTTAATGTGTTTTTAATAAAAGTACCATCAAATGAAAGTGGAGCTGCCGATGACCCGGATAATCTGATCGACAATTATTATGGGAGCACATACAATGCTTATGGAATCGAACGGTTGCTTGTTCCTATAAGAGAGTTCAGAGTTACCAATGTGCTTGCCAATAATTTTCCTTCATACGACCAGGTACTAATGATTGTAAATGATGCTAGATATGGAGGGTCCGGAGGTTGGATATCCACATCTTCAATTCATTCCGACGCATTCGAGCTTATCCGTCATGAACTGGGGCATTCCTTTGCTGGTTTGGTAGATGAATATTGGGCTGGGAACAATTACGCACGAGAAGGAATAAATATGACACAGGAAACAAATGTTGATTTTTTAAGATGGAAAAACTGGTATGGAGACCTTGGAGTGGGGTTGTATCCGCACAGCGAGTCACCTACATGGTACAGACCGCATCAAAACTGCAAGATGCGCTATTTGGGTCCGGCTTTTTGTGCTGTTTGTAAAGAGGGAATTATAGAGAAAATTCATTCATTGGTTTCTCCTTTGGTTTCATATGTCCCTGCATCCACAAATTTAAATCCTTCAGATTACCCGATCTCTTTTAAACTAAATTTGATAGAGCCCGAGCCCAATACTTTGCAAATTAAATGGACTTTGAATAATTCACCATTTGATTTAAATACTGATTCAGTTAAAATTGAATCATTTGAACTAGTTTCAGGTTCAAATAACTTAAGTGCAACAATTGAAGATACCACTGGATTATTACGAGTTGATGGACACAATCAGATCCATATGTTCATTGTTTCATGGAATGTTGAAAAGCTAGAAACGGGGATAGAAACCCTTTCCTCCCAAAAAATGAATATCAGTATTTTTCCGAATCCATTCCAGGATTACCTGGTAATAAAAAATGAAGAGGAATTAAAAGAAAACTTAAAAGTTGAAATCGTTGATATGATGGGAAATATACTGATGTCACACATATCTAGGAAAGAAGAATACTGCACTATAAATATGTCAAGCCTAAATCGAGGATTTTACATGATAAACTTATATGTAGGCGAGGTTCTGATTGCTACCCGTAAAATGGTAAAGAACTAAAGCTATTGTTCGTAAAGAAATGAGTTTAAGAACAAGTTTCAAACAGTATTTTTTTTCTATTGCACTTTTTCCCGTAAGGTTTTACAAGTACACAAATTCTTGAATAAGCAGCTAGTTTTACAAAGGGTATCACGTGGTGATCCTTTACCGTAATGAGGGAGACTGTTCTGGATTTGTTAGGTAAATCTTCCTGCAATTGTCTTTTCCCAATCACACCGTTGGGAAAAAGGTAGCCGACAGTTACTCTCTCGTTAACCAGCGTATTGTGTGTTTCATTACCGGCATCAATTTTACGAGTTTATAAAAGCTACCGATCCGGTTTCTGACTGAAATGTAGTTTTCAAAGAAACAGTCTACGCTAAACGTAAATCATCTTCGTGGTCACTCCTCCTCTACCCCTCGTTTACAATGAGGAGTAAGCTTTTCTGCGTTCGCAATGCCATTTTGTTCGGCAGCATTTTTACCCCTCCGTCATTCCGGTGGCTAAAGCCCCGGAATTCCTCGTCCCCCTAAAATGGGGACAAATAAAGAAGCTGGGAGCTATTGCTAAACTGTAAAACGGTTAAATTGTAGGATGCGCTGTGAGCTACGGGCCACAAGTTATTTCCTTAT
The DNA here is from genome assembly GCF_003576475.1 of Maribellus luteus. Taxonomy (GTDB): domain Bacteria; phylum Bacteroidota; class Bacteroidia; order Bacteroidales; family Prolixibacteraceae; genus Draconibacterium; species Draconibacterium luteum. The sequence goes on from NZ_QWGR01000016.1 coordinate 8,542, forward strand.
GCACTCATCTCCAGACAGAATGCTGATCTCTTTTTCAAAATCTACGATCTAAAATCCCTGCCCGTCCGGTCAGGCGGGGTAATCGTCATTCAACATTCTTTTGGATATGGCATCTAGTATCCAGTATCCAGTATCGGGGGTCAAGTATCAAACATAAATCGAGATCAGCGAAAAGGCGATCAGGAAAATGGAGAGCAGGTAGTAGATGAGCACTTTGCGGTAGCGGCCTTTGCTGTCTTGGGTTTTGAGTGAGGAGATGAGCCCGAGGTTGGCAATAAAAAGCGCAAAAAGCATCAGCACAATGTGCTCCACCGGCCACAGCCGTTTCGATACTTTCTCCGCTCCTTCTTCAATGCCCATGTAATTGAGGCCGGCGTCGGTGCCCAGGCCGGTGAACAGGATGATCCCAAAAATGAGTTGCAGGTAGAGGTTGATGATAAACGCGTACGACAGGAATTTGTCGAAGGTCGAAAATTCGCGTTTTTGCCGGATTCCGCTTACCGAGCGGTAGACCAGCAAAACGGCAAACACCAGGAAACTCACGCTCACCACGTAATGAACGATTTTCACCGTGGGGATGATCAGGAGCGTGGAAAGCTGAACTGTTTCGTTTATCATTGTAAGTCTCTGTTCTACGTTTTATACATTAAGTTTCACGCAAAGTATGCTAAGTTTTAATCCAAAGGACGCAAAAAACGGAGGCAGATAATTCCATCTCTGCGATCTTTGCGCTTCTTTTTCCTCTTTGCGTGAACCCGATTTATTGTCTTTTCCGCTACCCGTTTCTGACCCCTAGATCCCCTAAAGGGGACTTAAGACTTCCGCCAGCGGCGAAATGAAACAGGTTCACTTTCATTTTTGTATTGTACTATCCTTGTGCTAATTCGTTATATTCTAAAAACTGAATACTGCAAACTGCGACTGCCAGCTGTCCCTACCGTCCCCAGTTGGCCTGTTTGATCCAGTCGACCACAAACTTTGCATTTTCAACCGGAATACCCGGGATAAAACCGTGGCCTACGTTAAAGATCCATTTGTCGTTGGCGGCACCAAACTCGAGGTAGGTTTCGAGTTTTTGCCCGATCGTAACTTGATCAGCCAGCAAAATACGCGGGTCGAGGTTTCCCTGAACACCCAGTCCGGGGTGCAGCATAGTACGGGCTTCATCGAGCGGCACCTGCCAGTCGATGCTGATAAAATCGGCATCTTCGGGTCCGAGGTATTTCAGGCCCACACCCAATCCTTTGGGTAAAAAGATGACGGGCGTACCGGTTTCCATCACCGCCGCCGAAATACGGCGAACATGCGGCATGATGAGTTCCATATATAAATCGACCGGAATTAACCCGGCGTGTGTTTCAAATATCTGAAAAGCGGCTATACCGTGTTTTACCTGGTTTAGCGCGTATTCAATCGACAGGTTGGTGATCACTTCGAGCAGCTCGTTGGCGAGGCTTTTGTTTTGGTACAGCAACGCCACTGCATCGGGGAAGGTGTGGTTGGTACCCAGCCCCTGCACCATGTAGCAAAGCGTGGTAAACGGAGCTCCGCAGAAACCGATCAATGGAACATCGACCGGCCTGCGTTCTCCAATCCTATCAATTACGTTATAGATATACTCCAGTTTTTGAGCGTCGGCTTTTAAAAACGACAACGGATCGGCGACATCTTTCAGCGCCTTTTCAAAGCGCGGGCCCGAATCGGTAAAGGCGAGGTTCATCCCCAGCGCTTCGGGAATCACAAGGATGTCCGAAAACAAAATGGCGGCATCCACGCCCAGGTCATGAACCGGGAGCAAAGTAACTTCAGCTGCCAGCTCGGGCGAACGCATCAGTTCGTGAAAACTGTGTTCTTTCCGCATTTCGAGGTACGAGGGAAGCACTCTTCCCGCCTGCCGCATAAACCACACCGGTGGCCTTTCTGTTTTTTCTCCCCGTAACGTTTTTTCGAAAATATTGCTCATGTCTATTTCTTCAGGTTTTGCAACGCTTTTTTGTTGGCTTCAATAATACAATCAATGTCTTGGTCGGTGTGTGCGTACGAAACAAACAAACACTCGAACTGCGAAGGTGCCAGGTAGATCCCGCTTTCAAGCGAAAGACGGAAATATTCAGCATATTTTCCGGTATCGCAGGTCATGGCTTCGTCAAACGAAGTCACCTGTTTTTCTTCGGTGAAGAACAGGGTCATCATCGATCCCACGCGGTTCAGCACTGCTGGGGTACCTGTTTCTTCGAGGTTTTGCCGGATGCCTTTTTCAAGCTTGGCTGCCTTGCGTTCCAGTTCGCTGTAAAAATCGGCTGTTTCGTTGATCATCGTCAGCATGGTGATCCCTGCCGCCATTGCCAGCGGGTTTCCGGATAAAGTTCCGGCCTGGTACACGGGGCCCACCGGGGCCAGCATGTCCATGATCTCTTTTTTACCGCCGTAAGCGCCCACCGGAAGTCCGCCACCGATGATTTTTCCCAGTGTGGTGAGGTCGGGAGAAATACCATAATATTCCTGTGCACCGCCTTTGGCCAGCCGGAACCCGGTGATCACTTCGTCAAAGATCAGCAGTGCGCCGTTGGCCGTACAAATCTCGCGAAGACCTTCGAGGAAGCCGGGATTCGGAGGCACCATCCCCATGTTGCCCGAAACCGGTTCAACGATCACCGCAGCAATCTGTCCGTTTTCCTCGTCAAACAGTTTTTGCACTGAATCGAGGCTGTTGTATTCGGCGAGCAAGGTATCCTGTGCGTTTCCTTTGGTCACCCCCGGACTGTCGGGGATGCCCAACGTGATGGCACCCGATCCTGCTTTGATCAGAAAGCTGTCGCCGTGGCCGTGGTAGTTGCCGATAAATTTGACGATCTTCTCGCGTTTGGTGTATCCGCGTGCCAGCCGAATCGCGCTCATGGTAGCTTCGGTACCCGAGTTCACCATCCGCACTTTTTCCACTGTCGGGAACATTTCCACGATCAGTTCGGCCATTTGTGTTTCGTACTGCGTGGGAGCGCCGTAGCTGGTTCCCTTTTGTGCAGCTTCGTTAATGGCAGCCAGAATGCGCTCGTGCGCGTGGCCAAAAATCAGTGGTCCCCACGAGGCTACAAAATCGATGTAGCGGTTACCGTCGATGTCAAAAATTTCAGCGCCTTTGGCTCTTTCAATAAACACAGGATTCAGCTTCACACTTTTAAAGGCGCGAACCGGTGAGTTTACCCCGCCCGGGATTACCTGCTGTGCTTTTTCAAAGGCTTCTATACTTTTTGTAAAGGACATGTTCTGTTGTTTTTTACCCCCTAAATCCCCCTGAAGGGGGACTTTGTCTCCATTAGGGAGTAGATATGGTTATGTATATTTTGTGGAGCAACTCACCCTGACCCCGAGTACCCGGGATCGTCCCTCTCTTTGCAAAGAGAGGGAATGAGGGAGAGTTCGGTATTCCTGAAATGACAATATCTTTATAATTTCTCAATTCAACTTTCTTTGTTCGCGTTTACTTCATCGCGTTAATAATGTTGGCCGCATCCACCGCGTGGTAGGTGATGATGATGTCGGCTCCGGCGCGTTTGATCGAAGTCAGGATTTCCATCATCACGCGGGCTTCATCGATCCAGCCGTTTGCACCGGCGGCTTTTACCATCGAAAACTCTCCGCTCACATTGTAAGCTGCTACCGGCATGTTGAATTCGGTTTTCACACGGTAGATCACGTCGAGGTACGAAAGGGCAGGTTTTACCATAACGAGGTCGGCGCCCTCTTCGATATCTGCTGCCACTTCGCGCATGGCTTCGTTCGAGTTGGCCGGGTTCATCTGGTAGGTAGCACGGTTTCCGAATTTCGGAGCGCTTTCAGCGGCTTCGCGGAAGGGTCCGTAAAAACCGGAAGCGTATTTCGCCGCATACGACATGATTGGTATTTTTTCAAAATGGGCTTCATCCAGCGCCTTGCGGATGCTTCCCACGCGGCCGTCCATCATATCGCTGGGTGCGATCATATCGGCTCCGGCTTCGGCCAGCGAAACCGATTGTTTGGCCAGTGTTACCAGCGTGCTGTCATTGTCCACATCGCCGTCGATAATCGTTCCGCAATGACCATGCGTGGTGTATTCGCAGTTGCAAACATCGGCCACAATATACAGGTTGGGCAATTCCTTTTTGATGGCGCGGATAGCGGTCTGCACGATGCTGTTGTGCTGGCAGGCTACCAGTCCGTGTTCATCTTTTTCAGCCGGAATTCCAAAAAGCAACACCGCACGAACACCCGCGGCCACTACTTTTTTACACTCCTCCACCAGGAGTTCCACCGATAACTGGTAGTTTCCCGGCATCGACGAAATCGGGTTCTTCACGTTGGTTCCGGCGCATACAAAAAGCGGCATGATTAAGTCGTCCACCGAAAGTTTGGTTTCGGTAACCATGTCTCTCAATACTGAATTGTATCTAAGTCTTCTTAATCTTGTTTGTGGAAATGCCATAACTTGTCTGTTTTGATGTTTGATTACTTGCTAAAATACTGAATAATGGACGAAACAAGGCCTTCCGAATTGTAAGGCGCTGCTTCGAATGCGGTTTCCCAGCCCAGTTCCTGCACGGCTTGGGTGGTTACCGGCCCGATGCTTCCGATGATGGGCGGCGTGGCCAGGTCTCTTCCCATCAAAGCATGAAAATTCTGCACCGTTGACGGACTGGTAAAAAGAATGCAGTTGTATTGATTGTTCTGAATGAGACGCTGCACATTTTCACCCGGTGTAACAGGCGGCAAGGTGTTGTACACATTCAGCCGTGTAATGTCATTTTTTTCTGAAAGCTGCTCTTCGAGCTTTGTTCCGGCGATGTTTCCCAACGCCAGCAATAGTTGCTGACCTTCCGGATGGTATTCTTTTTTGAATGCGGCTACAAATTCTTCAGCCGTGGCTTCGGGTGAAATAAATTGCGGACCATAACCGTAATAGTCGAGTTCGGCCGCCGTTTTTTCGCCGATCACCGCAATCTTCAGGGTTTCGGGCAAAGTGGTGTTTCCGTTGGTTTCAATCAGCTGTTTGAAAAAGTGGATAACGCCGTTTTTGCTGGTGAAAAATACCCAGTCAAATTTTTGCAGGTCTTTTAAAACCACTTTTTCTGAACCGGAAAGTACGGCTGTTTCAATCCGGATCATCGGAGCTTCGATCACATTGGCGCCTTTGGCTTTGAGCAACTGCGAAAGATCGTCGCCCACTTCAACGGGTCGGGTCGAAATAATCGTTTTTCCTTTTAGCGGAAGTTCGCCGGTTTGTGGCGCAATGTTGGCTTTGATGGTGTCGAGTACCGTTTTGCCTCCTTCGTTCAGCAATTTTTCCGCCAGCTTGTTGGCAATTTTATTGGCTTCTTCAACAGGGCCGGAAGCTGAATCCTTGATAAACACACTTCCGTCGAGGTTGGAAATAAACCCGGTGATGGTAAAAGTGTCGCCTTCAATTTCAGAATGACTTCCCACCGGAATCTGGCAACCGCCTTCCAAGGTGCGTAAAAAAGTACGTTCGGCACCCGAAGTGATCATCGTTTCAGGATGATTAATACCATCCAACAGATTTTCAATCTCGTGATCCTTTTCCAATATTTCGATCGCAATGGCTCCCTGCGCACAGGCCGGAATCATTTTATCGGGCGAAAGCACTTCCGAAATGTGCTCGTCCATGCCGAGGCGTTGCAAACCGGCAGCCGCCATGATCATGGCACTGCAATAACCTTCTTCCATTTTCCGGATGCGCGTGTTTACGTTTCCGCGAATTTCAACAATGGTAAGGTGCGGATTGAGTTTAAGCAACTGCGCCTTTCTTCTCAGGCTCGATGTTGCAATAATATCTTCTGATGTAAGTTCTTCGAAAGTTCGCTGGTCTTTGGTAACCAGGGCATCGAAAGCGCTGGCTCGCTCGAGTACCGCGCCGAGTTTGGTGCCTTCCGGGAAAACGGTGGGCAGGTCTTTTAAACTGTGAACGGCCATGTCGATCTCGTCGTTGAACATCGCAATTTCCAGTTCCTTGGTAAAAAGCCCCTTGTCGCCGATTTTGGAGAGCGGTACGTCCAGTATTTTATCGCCTTTGGTTTTAATTACCACGATCTCAAAAGTGAGCTCCGGGTATTTTGCCTCCAAAGCATCTTTTACGCGGTAAGCCTGGTACAAGGCCAACTGACTTCCGCGGGTTCCGATTCGAATGTGTTTTCTCATTGAGCGATTTTGAACAGGTCGTTCACCAAATCAATGTACTCTTTTTTGCGTCCATTGTCGGTTACCGACTTAACGTTGCGGATCATCAGGCGGATGAATTTGTTGGTGATGTGCTCGGCATACATTTCAGCATCTTCGCCGTTGTTTTTCACCTGCTTTTTCATAAAGCCTTCCAGTTCCTGCTGGTTGATTTTCTGGAAATTTTCACTGATGCTCTGGAAAGTAGCCGTCAGTTCGCGTGTGTGTTGCCAGTCGGCAAATTCAGCCACAAAACTTTCGATAATCTCTTCGGCTTTGTCAATTTCGCCTTTGCGTTTTTCGAAGGTTTCGTCCACCACAGCGGTTAAATCATCCACGTTGTAAACAAAGGTATTGTCAATTTCGCCAACCGTCGCTTCCACATTTGCCGGAACAGAAAGATCGATAAAGAACATCGGTTTGTAGTGGCGGAGCGGCATGATCTGCATCATTTTTTCTTTGGTGATCAAAGCCTTTTTTGAGGCTGTGCTGGCGATCACAATATCGTGGTTGAGCAATAATTCCTCCAATTCATCCAGATTACGGGCTTCGCCGTTGTAACGTTCAGCCAGTTCCGCTGCTTTTTCAAACGTACGGTTAATTACCGTGAATTTGGTACAGCCTTTTTTCACCATGTTCTGCATGGTAAGTTCGCCTGTTTGTCCGGCACCGATCAAAAGAGCCGGGTGCGAAGTAAGGTTGCGTAATTTTTGTGCTGCCAGTTCCACAGCTGCGTAACTTATCGAAACGGCTCCCTTGCTCAGTTCGGTGTTGGTGCGTACCGATTTTCCGGCTTCAAACGCTTTGTTGAACAAACGGATCAGCACCGAGCTGTTGATGTTTTGACGTTCGCTGATGGCAAACGCTTCTTTCAGCTGACCAACAATCTGGTATTCTCCCAAAGCCATGGAATCAAGCCCGGCAGCTACCCTGAACAGATGACGGGATACGTTTTCACCGAAATAAGTATAAAAATGTTGTTTAACCTGGGTGTCAGCTTTCCGCCAGTTAATAAGCGTAGAGAGCATGTAATCGCTGAACGATTCAATGTTTGAACCTGAATAATCGAAGTAAATCTCCGTCCGGTTACAGGTGGATAAAACGATGGCACCGGTCAATCCCATCTCACTCAGGCCCGGAATAAAACGCCGGACATCCTCTTCGCAAAAAACAAATCTACCCCGGATTTCAATGGGTGCTGTCTTGTGGTTTAATCCTAATAATCCGATCATTCGCTGTGAATCTTTCTGATTTGCAGTTCAAGTATATTAAAACAATCTGTAGAAAATCTGTGCAAAAAATCCGGATTTGACAGAATGCGGTTTTGCTTTCTCTGTGTTGTGATAAAAAGTTGTTTTGATGTTGATATATGTCATCTCTGTCTGAAGGTGATGCTTTGTGTCAAAGTGCAGACGATTAGTGAGTTGCGTGTTTTGTGTCGCGTTTTTGTGTGTAGATTATACCGGTTTGTGAGACATGTTGTTTAATCTAAATTTAAATTGTGAAATCGGGTTATTTTTAATTTGTCTTGAAAAAATAGTGGGTTTGGGAAGATAAGAGCTTCCTCTGGATTTCTCCTCCTGATTTTTAAGTTGCGATACAATTTTCTGGAAAGATTCTACTTTCTAAGAAGCGATAATGCTTTTTTGCCTGATTGGGGTTTTACCCCAAACCCCACTTCATTTTTCTCCTTAGATGAGAAAAACGAAGCAAAAAGAATCAAGTCAAAATTAACCTTGGCATTTTTTTCAATGTGGCTATCTGGCCCGACTGACGGAATTTTGACGCGCCCGCTCGGATAAATCCTGAAAAATTAGAAATAGAAAGACTTTGCTTTATTGATAGTTTAATGGCATTGCATGGCTTTTCCATTGAAAGCTATAAGCTTCTTCTTCCCGACCAAGAAGGTTATTTGAAAAAAATACTGAATTGATGCAGGTTTTCGTGGTAAGCGTATTGAACCTGAAAACCGGATACTTCGCAAATCTTTTGGACGATGGCCAGTCCAAGTCCCGTTGATTTATCGGAGGAAGAAGCTTTGTAAAACCGGTTGAAGAGCTGTTCTTCGTCGCCCTGAATTCTTTCGCCGCTGTTCGAAACAATGAGTTTTTCTTCGTTGATGTCAAACTCCAGTTTTCCGCCTTTTACATTGTGGCGCAACCCGTTTTTGATGAGGTTGGCTATCATAATATCAGCCAGAAAGGGATTCATTTTTATAGGGAAGGAAGATTCCGGTAATTTTACCTGAATTTGCTTGGTCTCGATCAGTTCTTCAAAATTTTCGAGATGATTTTGAATCAACTCTTTTAGATCCACTTCTTTGGTTTCGGGGAACTGGCGGTTTTCAATTTTTGCCAGTAACAGCAGTGTTTTGTTGAGCCGTGAAAGTTTGGAACTGGCTTCCAGCGCGTCGGTGATGGTTTTTAATTCCTTCTCCGGAAGCTTGTCGGATTGCAGCAATACCTCCAGTTTTGACGTAATTACGGCCAGCGGTGTTTGTATTTCGTGCGAGGCGTTTTCGGTGTATTCTTTCAGGTTGTAATAGTCGTTTTTGATTCTGTCGGTCATCGCTGTTAATACCCGGTTGAGATCGTTGAATTCCTTAATATCGGAAGATTGTAGCGAGAACTCCTGCTGCGAATTGAGGTCGTAATGACTCACTTTTTCCAGCGTGTCGTAAAACGAATGCCAGGCCTTTTGCGATGTGTGCAGGTTAAGTATCAGCAGCGCCACGATCAGCATCACGACAACTACCGTTAGCAGCAACAGAATCCGTACGATCAGCGAGTCGGTTTCGGCCAGCGACTTGTAGATTTTTACCAGGAACTTTTGCCCGTTGATTTCGGTAGTGAATTCGAGTTGGCGATGAGGGACATAATATTTGGCGCGTTCGTCAAAAAGAATGGTGTCGGTGAAAGCGCGAACGGTTTCGTCAGCTGGTGCCGGAACAATGACAATTTTGTCGGCCGGGCTTTGGGGCGCTTTTTCCATGCCGTGCGCCATGTTTAGTTCCGACCGTATGTTGCTTTCTTTTTTGGCCAGTTCTGCATTGATGTTGGCATCCACCTGTTTGCGCAGCAAAAAGTAAAACACAATGAGCCCTACCAGGAAAATGAAAAGGGAGATCGATAGAAAATTCAGATTGGTTCTGGTAAGCAGCTTCATAATGTCTTAATCGCCTGTTGTTTTTGAATGGTGTCGTTTTTAGTTTCCGATGCTGGTGTCGAATTTATACCCAACGCCGTAAATAGTTTGTATGTAATCCCGGCATCCGTTGGCCAGTAGTTTTTTTCGCAGGTTTTTAATGTGCCCGTATATAAAATCGTAGGAGTCGGCTACTTCCATGTAGTCGCCCCACAGGTGCTCGGCCAGCCCGGTTTTGGTAATGACCTTGTTTTTGTTGGCGGCAAAAAATTGCATCAGCTCGTACTCTTTTTTGGTCAGCTTTAGCAGGTTGTCGTGTACAAAAACCTGGTGCGCATCGGGCAGTATTTTGATTTCGTTGATGATGATCTGGTTGTTTCCGTCGAAATTAATCCGGCGGTGAATCGATTTCAGTTGCGCATTCAATTCAGCCAAATGAAAGGGTTTGGTCAGGTAGTGATCTGCTCCAATGTCGAGTCCTTCGATTTTATCATCGAGCGAATTGCGGGCCGAGATAATGATAATGCCCATGCTTTTTTTACGCTTTTTTACGAGGCGGATAATGTCGAGGCCGCTTCCTCCGGGAAGGTTGATATCGACCAACACACAGTCGTAATCGTAAAGCTCGGTTTTTTCCACGGCCGTTTCGTAATCATAAGCCGCTTCACACAGATAATCTTCGGCTGTCAGGTAGTTTACCACCGCATCCGAAAGCGCTTTTTCATCTTCAATAATCAGGATCTTCATTTTGCTGACTCTTGCACGATTCTTACTGAATCATTTTCACCTGCAAGATAACAACTTTTGGAGTTGATTTGGAATTCGGCGAATGTCAAATGTTTTGATCAATTGGGTGAGGGTGTTTTTTGTAAAACTTCCTTTTAATAATCGGAATAACACATTTTGCTCACACTAACGGTAAATTTTATCTTTGAGAAATAAACGCTTTCGGAATAAATTTCGATTCTTAGCGTTTTATATTTGGTTCTGAATGAAAATTACTGAAATATGGCACAATCAAAATGGTGTTGCCGGATTTTTCCGGTGGTGGTGATCCTTCTCTCCGCCGTACTTGCAACCGTGATCTGGTATGTTGAGGAAGGCACATACAGTTTTGCATTTCTGTTCGACAAGAACGAGGTTTTTAATTACCTCGGAACCGTGTTGTTTATTGCCATTCTTCCCATCGGAATTTTCTACTGGCTGAACGACAAGGAAAAATACCAGTCACGCGCCCGCCCGTTGGCAATGCTGGGATTTTTGCCGACGCTGGCTTTTGTGATTTTTCAGTTGGTAATGTAGAAGTTTAGTCGGCTGGTTGTAACTCTGACTTTATGTTTTTAGCGTTCGTAATTAGCTACTTCTGCTTGAACTTTCATGTTGAGCAAATGCCGTCTTTGGTGTTTTCCTCATTGCATGGTTAATAAGTCGGCTTTGAAAACTGATTTCCGGGCAAAAAAAATTCTATCTTTCCGCAACAAAACCTAATTATGTCAAAGTTCCCGTTTTATCAACAGTTTGATGCGATGGATTGCGGCCCTACCTGTTTGCGTATGGTGGCAAAATATTACGGGAAACATTTTTCTACCGAATCACTCCGCGAAAAATCATACATCTCCCGCGAAGGGGTTTCACTTTTGGGAATCAGCGATGCCGCCGAATCCATTGGGATGCGCTCGATGGGCGTAAAGATCACTTTCGAACAGCTGAAAAAAGACGCGCCGCTGCCCTGTATTGTTCATTGGGGGCAAGGGCACTTTGTGGTGGTGTATAAAATCGCCAAAGGGAAAGTGTTTGTGGCGAACCCGGCGTTTGGGCGTTTGGAGTATTCCGAAAAAGAATTTTGCGAAAAATGGCTTTCGACGGTTACCGGGGGTGAAGAGAAAGGTGTTTGTTTGCTTTTGCAACCAACGCCCGAATTTTACCAGGAGCCGGAGGAGAAAGTCAGCCGCACCGGGTTTCGCTTTGTGCTGAACTACCTGAAACCCTATCGCAAACTGGTTATTCAGCTGATTCTCGGTTTTTTCCTGGGAAGTTTGATTCAACTGGTGTTGCCATTTCTTACCCAAAGTGTGGTCGATATTGGTATCAATAACCAGGACATTGGCTTTATCTACCTTGTTTTGCTGGCACAACTGGTGTTGTTTATCAGCCGGATGTCGGTAGAGTTTATTCGTTCCTGGATTTTACTGCACATCAGCACCCGGATCAACATTTCCATTATATCCGACTTTTTGATTAAGCTGATGAAGTTGCCGCTTGGTTTCTTCGATTCGAAAATGATCGGCGATATATTGCAGCGTATTGAAGACCACGACCGTATCGAACGCTTTTTAACCGCGCAGTCGATTGGAGTGTTGTTCTCGGTTTTTAGCCTCGTGGTTTTTGCCATTGTACTGGCGATTTACAGCTGGAAAATCTTTTTCATTTTCCTGATCGGCTCGATACTCTATTTTGTGTGGATTTACATTTTTATGAAACGCCGGCGCGAGCTGGATTACAAACGTTTCAACAAACTCTCCGAAAACCAGAGCAAGCTGATCCAGATCATCAACGGGATGCAGGAGATCAAGCTGAATAACTACGAAAAGGAAAAACGCTGGGAGTGGGAGCGGGTACAGGCCGGTCTTTTTAAAGTAAGTGTAAAGAGCCTCGCGCTTCAGCAATACCAGGACGCGGGTTCTGTATTTATCAACGAAACAAAAAATATCCTGATCATTATTATATCTGCCACTGCAGTGGTAAACGGGGAATTGACCCTTGGTATGATGCTGGCTATACAATATATAATAGGGCAGCTAAATACTCCGTTGCGGCAACTGATTCAGTTTATGCACAATGCACAGGACGCAAAGATCAGCTTGGAACGTTTGGCCGAGATTCATGATAAAAAGGATGAAAGTGAAGCAGGAGCCAGTTATGTAAGGACCTTGCCTGAAAATAAGGGCATCAGTATTTCTGATCTTGTGTTTCAGTATGAAGGACCGCGTTCGCCCAAAGTGTTGAACAATATTAGCCTGAACATTCCCGAGAAAAAGACAACAGCAATCGTGGGAACCAGCGGGAGTGGCAAAACTACGCTGATAAAATTATTGCTGGGCTTTTACCCACCGGTGGAAGGCGATATTAAAATCGGCGGAACCCGGTTGGCGAATTTCTCCCCCAAAATGTGGCGTGACAGTTGCGGCGTGGTGATGCAGGACGGCTTTATCTTTTCTGACAGCATTGCCAAAAATATTGTGGTGAACGACGAAACGGTTGATCACGAACGTTTGCTGGATGCCGTGAAAATGGCTAATATTCAGGATTATATCGAATCGCTGCCGTTGAGTTACAATACCAAAATAGGGCAGGAAGGAGTGGGGCTGAGCCAGGGACAAAAGCAACGGATATTGATTGCCCGCGCTATATACAAATCGCCGGAGTACCTGTTTTTTGATGAGGCCACCAATGCGTTGGATGCCAACAACGAAAGGCTGATCATGGAAAACATGGAGAAAGTTTCGGCCGGAAAAACGGTTGTTGTGGTTGCGCATCGCTTAAGTACAGTTAAAAATGCCGATCAGATTATCGTGCTCGAAAAAGGCGAAATTGTGGAGCGCGGAACCCATGAGGTGTTAATTGGGAAAAAGGGAAAATATTTTGAGTTGGTGAGAAATCAATTGGAATTGGGGAATTGATAAGTTGTAAAAACTGCAAGACTGTTCTATTGAAAAACTGATAAATTGTTAAATTGAAAATGATGGGAAAAGAATTCTTGACTTTGGATAAAATTAGCGCTTATCGGTTGGCATTCGAATTTTCGAATGAGGTTTGGAGAGAAGTTGTAACGTGGGACTATTTTGCGAAAGATACGGTAGGAAAACAGTTTGTAAAAGCGGCAGATTCCATTTCTGCGAATATTGCTGAGGGTTTTGGACGTTATTCGAAGAAGGACAAAGTAAGATTTTACAGAATAAGTATGGGCTCGCTGGAAGAAGCAGAAGATTGGATTCGAAAATCTACTGTTCGTGAATTGATTACGGAGGATTTGAGTTCAGCTTATTTAAATAGCCTTCTGCAGTTACGAAAAGAGATCTATAATTTGATAAATTACACCAACGAAAAATTGAAATATTAACACAGCAAAATCAGTTTTCAATGTAACAATAGAGCAATTTTACAATTTTACCATTTGACAGTTTAACGTGACAGACGAAAAACAAAATATAGAAATCCGTTCCGGCGAAGTGCAGGAAATACTCGGAGGAGTTCCATCCCGTTTGGTGAGGTATGGGATTCTTGTGTTTATTGCGATCTTTTCGCTGATCATCATTTTCAGTTTTGTATTTCATTACCCCGATATATTGCGGTCGAAAATTGTGGTAACCACTGAAAATCCGCCGGCAACTTTGGTAGCCCGGGCAACCGGTAAAATCGACCAGCTTTTTGTAAGCGACAAGGAAAAAGTGGAAGCCGGGGACATTATCGCATTGATCGAGAATCCTGCCAACTACATCGATGTGCTTCAGTTGCAGCAACTGATTAACGATCTTCAGCCGGCCTTTGATACCTTGAATTTTATTCCGGCCATTCATTTAAGCAAAACATTGCAGCTGGGGCCGATTCAGGAAAATTATTCGCAGTTTCTTACCCGTTTTCAGGAGTTAAAGGAATTCAGCGAACGTAATTATTACATGCTGAAGGAGGAGTCGTATCTCGAACAGGCTAAAAATGCGCGCATTTTGTACGACCGGATGTGGGAGCGAAAACAAGCGGTGGATAAAGAATATCAGCTCAAATTGCGTCATTATGAGCGGCAAAAGAAGCTGATTGCCGGAGAAGTAATTGCTACGACCGATTTTGAAAAAGCCGAGTCCGAAATGTTGTCGAAAAAATCAGAGCTGGATGAGATCCGCTCCGATTTGGCCCAGCAGCAGATTGATATTGGTGTGCTCGATCAGAAAGTCATCGAAAATGAAAAGGAATTCCGGGATTTTAAAATTCAGTACGAATCGGCTTTGCTGGAAGCTTTTAACAATACAAAGAGTGCGGTTAGCGATTGGTTTTTAACCTATCTGATACGCACTCCGATTGAAGGGACTGTCTCGTTCAATAAATTTTACGCACAGAACCAGAACATCAATGCGGGCGACCGGGCTTTTACCATCGTTCCTGACGACCTGGGGAAAGTGATCGGCAAACTGGAATTGCCGGTGCGTGGTTCGGGGAAAGTGAAGGAAGGCCTCAATGTAAACGTTAAGTTCGACAACTATCCGTACATGGAATTTGGATTGGTGCGCGGAGTCGTAAAAAGCGTTTCGCTGGTACCCGAAGATAATTTTTACATGGTGGAAGTTGAGTTTCCCCGGGGGCTGGTTACAAACTACGACCGGGACCTTCAGATGCAAAATCAACTTACCGGCGAAGCCGAAGTAATTACCGAAGACCTGCGTTTAATTCAGCGCTTTTTCAACCCTTTGAAAGCCCTTTGGAACGAGCGGGTGAAGTAGTTTAGGGTTCAGAGTTCAGAGTTCAAAGTAGATTCCTTGATTTGAATAGGTGCATCTTTATTCAACAATTAATCATTTATCTCATTTGCAAACCATCCTAACGTATCCAGAGAACTGCCGAGGAGCTTTTGTATAGTAATGTACTTCAGTCAGTTCCCGTAAATAACTTTTTGCTGTAGAAAGTCATAGGTATAAACTGTTGATTATCTATATTTTTAGCCCTGTTAAATTAGTCTTGAATATTTATCCTGATTTGTATGAAATCGATATTGATTATTTTCGTGACCCTGATAGTCTTATCAGGCTGTAGCACAAATAAAACAGAACAAATGTCTGAAGAAAAAATGGTTGTCGCTGAAAGTGCGATTAGCGGCGCCATAGAGAAAATTGCTGAAAAGTTTCCGGAGGCCGACCGGCAAAACATGGAAAAAGGAATTCGTCATGCGGCTTCGCTGTGGCGTGCGAGCGATGGCTCTGCGGATGAGTTTGTTTCGTTCTGCACCAACAACTATTTGGGCGACGCCAGCGAAAAGCAAGCTGTTTTCGTTAAAATGTCCGACTATTTCGAATCGCTTTTTGGTCATTTCAATAAAATAAGCTTGGACCTGCGTAAAAATGTCGATTTGCAGACCGGCGAGCTGTTCCCGGTCGATCATATGTTTGCGGCGTACAGCCCGAGTGCCCATTTGAATAACGATTTTTACGAGAATAAAATAGCCTTTCTTGTGGCGCTGAACTTCCCGTTTTATTCCACGGAAGAAAAAAACGAGCAAGGCAAACAGTGGTCTGACCTGGAATGGGGTTACGCCCGCATGGGGGATATTTTCAGTTCGAGGGTTCCTTCTGAACTGATTCAGAACAGCTCAAAAGTTTCGGCCGAATCGGAAGCATACATTGCTGAATACAATATTTACATGGGGCACCTGCTGGGAAAGAATGGCGAAACGCTTTTTCCTGAAGATATGGTACTGTTGAGCCACTGGAACCTGCGCGACGAAATCAAGGCTAACTATGGCAATCGGGAGAACGGGCTTGAAAAGCAAGCTCTGATTTACCAGGTTATGCAACGAATTGTTGACCAGTCGATCCCGGAGAAAGTGATCAACTCGGGAGAATTCAATTGGGACCCGTCAGAAAATAAAATTTATCAAAGCGGGCAGGTAGTGGAGGCAACGCCTGAGCCCGACGATCGTTACCAGCAAATCATTAACAATTTCAGGGCGATGAAAGCCTTCGATGCCTACAACCCAGCGTTGAACACGGCGATCAAACGAGCCTTTTCGGGAGGGATGCAAATTCCGCAGGATGAGGTGGAAACGCTTTTTCGCGAATTTCTTGGTTCTCCGCAGTTGAAAGATGTAGGTACAATCATAAAAAACAGACTGGGGCGTGACTTGCAACCGTGGGACATTTGGTACGACGGTTTTAAATCGCGTAGTTCGATTTCGGAAGAGAAACTGAATGCGATCACGCGCTCGAAGTACCCGGATGCCCGGGCGCTCGAAAACGATTTTGGTAGCATGCTGCAAAAGCTGGGTTTTGAAAAGGATAAAGCCGAATTCATCGCTTCAAAAATTACGGCCGATCCGGCTCGTGGTTCGGGGCATGCATGGGGAGCTTCCATGAAGGACGAAAAAGCCCACCTGCGTACCCGCATTCCCGGGAATGGCATGGATTATAAAGGGTACAATATTGCCGTTCACGAATTTGGACACAATGTGGAGCAAACCATCTCTTTGCACGAAGTCCCGTATTACATGATGAACGGCGTTCCCAATACCGCTTTTACTGAAGCGCTGGCGTTTGTTTTTCAGCAAAGAGATCTTCAGTTGCTGGATATCGAAGACAAAAATCCGGACAAAGACTACCTGAAAACGCTCGACATTTTCTGGTCAGTATATGAAATTATGGGTGTTTCACTGGTTGATATGCAAGTGTGGAAATGGATGTACGAGCATCCTGAATGTACGGCTACAGAGCTGAAAAATGCCACGCTGGAAATCAGTAAAACGGTGTGGAACGAATATTTTGCACCGGTGTTTGGGATGAAAGATCAGACCATTCTGGCCATTTACTCGCACATGATCAATTCGCCGATGTACCTGCCTAACTATGCGTTCGGCCATTTGATTCACTTCCAGCTGGAAGAACATTTTAAGTCGCACCCGTTTGCCGCCGAAGTGGAACGGATTTTTTCTCTGGGGCAGCTGACCCCGGCTGAGTGGATGAGAAAGGCGGTAGGCACGCCGCTTTCCAACGACCCAATTCTTGCTGCCGCCACCGAAGCAATTGAGCACATGCAGTAATCGATTATCTGTCTAAAATAAACTCAACGCCCTTCAGGAATGGCAAATGTTTTTCCTGGAGGGCGTTGATGTAGGAAGGGACTGTGCATTTAGTTAAAGGTAAAACAATCAGGACTAATGCGGAGAGAATTGCCTTGGGTAGGAGTAAGGAATAATCCAAATATTTGGGTTAACCGTTTTTCTCTATAGTGAGCTTCATGTGTAATAGCCGGCCGGTATAAATTGCACCATATAATAGCTCAGTAATTTAATATTGTTGGCTTAGAATCCAAAAAAAAAGTTTAGTTGTGATCTGATTGGGTATCATCTTTTGTTAGCCCCTACCAGATATTTTTCGGAATGTTTGCAATATTTTTCCAATTCATGTTTGGTTTTTAGATTGAAAAAAAGTTGGATATGAGCATTCGTGTTTAATTTTTTTTTATAATTTCAACGCATCTGCTAACCAAAACACTAAAAATCAAATAATATGAACCCCATATTTCCTCCAGAGATTATTAAAGCATCTGTTGAAAGTCATTTTTCACGTTTTAGTAAAAATTCACGTTTAATTTACTTTGTTGTATTGTTAGTATTCTGTTTGGTAATAGTCTCTATGTTTTTTATAAAGACTGAGATTACGGTGCAGGGACGGGGAATTTTTCGTTCGTCCTCTGAATCTGTGTCAATAGTTTCACCTGTGGTCGCCGAAGTAAAGAAAACGGTTTTAAGGGAAAACCAAAGTGTACGAAAAGGAGATACGCTGGTTTGGCTTGATTACGAAAAGATTGAGAAACGTATTGTTCATATTGAAAATCTTATTCTCGAGAATGAGGCTTATTTGAATGATATATCTCGTATGTTGGAATATAAATATTCTGCACTGGAAACAGATTTATTTTGTTCTACTCACTCTAGTTATCGTCAAAAGCTTAAGGAATACAATTTAAATATCGGATTGCAGGAGAAAGTTTATTCACGTGCGAAGCAGCTTTTTGACAAGCAAGTTATTCCTATTGCTGAATTGGAAGAAAAGGAATTTGCTCTTCATAAAATAAGAGAAGACTTAAAGAACTACATCCAGTCTACCAGAAATGAATGGGAAAGCCTTGCCGTTTCTTATCGTTTGGAAAATAAGAAGTATATGAGCGAAATTGTGAACTTACAAAACGATAAGAAGAATTTTATTATTACAGCTCCCGAATCCGGTCATATTACCAATTATTCCGGAATAAAAGTAGGGAGTTTTGTTACAACCGGAGAAAGCATTGCCGAAATAAGTCCGGATGGAGAGATTCTTGCGGAACATTTAGTATCCCCAAAGGATATAGGATATCTTCAGGTTTATATGCCTGTAATTTTTCAGATCGATGCTTACAATTACAATCAGTGGGGACTGGCATCCGGGAGAATAATCGAGATATCAAATGAAATTTATGTTGTTAATAATCAGCCTTTTTTTAAAGTTAGGAGTAGCCTCGATCAATCTCATCTTTCACTAAAAAACGGATATAAAGGCAGCTTGAAAAAGGGGCTGACGGTTACTGCCCGTTTTAAAGTCACGAAGCGAACATTGGCTCAGCTGCTTTTTGATAAAACGGACGATTGGTTAAACCCTAAAATCATTTCAGAATAAAAATTACCCTCATGAACATAAAGGTTAAACAACGTGATATTACCGATTGCGGGGCTGCCTGCCTCGCCTCGGTGGCAGCGCATTACAGGTTAAAACTTCCGGTTTCGAGAATACGACAATGGGCCGGTACAGATAAAAAAGGAACCAATGCCTGGGGACTGATTAAAGCTGCCGAAAAAATGGGGATGACAGCCAAAGGCGTTCGGGCAACTCCCGATGCGTTGCCGGAAATACCTCTTCCGGCTATTGCCCATGTTGTTGTTAAGGAAAAGCTACAGCATTATGTGGTTATCTATAAGGTAACTCCGGCCTATGTCGAAAAAATGGATCCGGGTACAGGGAAACTGGAAAAGCAGGCGATAGAAGAATTCAATAAAGAATGGACCGGCGTACTGATTCTTCTTTCTCCTTCGGGCGGTTTTAAAGCCGGAAATGAGAAAGTATCTAACCTAAAGCGTTTTATGTTTTTGTTGCACCCACATAAAAAAGTGCTGGCGCAGGCCTTGTTTGGGGCTGTAATTTTTACCGTGCTCGGTTTATCTACCTCCATTTATATTCAGAAAATAACCGATCATGTATTGATAAACGGAAATAATAACCTACTTACACTTTTAAGTGTGGTAATGATTGTCATCTTGTTGTTGCAGATTTTTATTGGCGTCATGCAAACTGTCTTTGTTTTAAAAACAGGGCAATTGATTGATGCCCGTTTGATACTCGGTTATTACAAACACTTGTTAAAGCTTCCGCAGCGTTTTTTTGACACCATGCGTACCGGCGAAATTGTTTCTCGGATAAACGACGCAGTTAAAATCAGGGCATTTATAAACGATACAATGATCAGTTTCATCGTAAACATTTTTATCGTGGTGTTTGCCTTTTCATTGATGTTTATTTACAACTGGAAACTTGCCTTGATTATGTTACTCGTAATCCCTTTGTATCTTGCCATTTATTTAATAACCAATTACCTGAATAAAAAACGTGAGCGAAAAATAATGGAACAGGCAGCCGATCTGGAAGCACAGTTGGTTGAATCCATCAATTCTGAGAAGACAATTAAACAGCTTGGTATTGAAGAATTCACGAACCTGAAAACAGAAGTTCGTTTTATCAGCCTCTTGCAATCTGCCTATAAGTCGGGGTTGAATTCTGTTTTTTCAGGTAATTCATCCATGTTTGTCAGTCGTATTTTTACTATTATACTGTTGTGGGCAGGTAGTATATTTGTATTACGCCAGGAAATAACGCCAGGAGAGTTGATGTCGTTTTACGCCCTTATTGGTTATTTTACCGGGCCGGTATCTTCTCTTATTAGTATGAACAAAACCTACCAAAATGCGACCATTGCTGCCGACCGCTTGTTTGAGATTATGGACTTGGAGCAGGAAGCTGACGACGACCTGGTGGATGCTGCAACAGCTCAGTTAGGCGATATTGTTTTTGATAATGTATCGTTTAGTTACGGCACGAGGGTTGACGTTTTTGAAGGGTTTAATATCACCTTTAAGCAAGGCGAAATTGCAGCCATTATTGGCGAAAGTGGCTCGGGGAAAACAACCATTGCAGCCTTGTTGCAAAAACTTTACCCACTATCCGAGGGGACAATTTTTATAGGCAACACCAACCTAAAATATTTTAGTAACCAAAGCTTGAGGCAGGTGGTAGGCATTGTCCCCCAAAACCTGGACCTGTTTACCGGGCGGGTGATTGATAATATTGCAGTAGGCGAATTTACCCCTGATATGCCCCGTGTACTCGAAATTTGCCGGCAGTTGGGCATGATTGATTTTATCGAGAAGCTACCCGCCGGTTTTAATACTTTGGTTGGCGAACATGGCGCAACACTTTCGGGCGGGCAAAAACAACGCCTTGCTATTGCCCGCGCCCTGTACCGTAATCCTCAAATACTTATTATGGACGAAGCAACCTCTTCGCTCGACAGTGAAGCCGAATACCATGTGCAGCAAACTATTCAGCAATTGAAAGATGAAGGGAAAACCATACTTATTATTGCGCACCGCCTAAGCACTGTTCTTTTGGCCGACAATATTGTTGTGCTCGAAAATGGAAAATTAATTGAACAGGGGAACCATGCTGAATTGTATGCGCAGCAGGGGAAATATTTTGACCTTTGGCAGAAACAGATGCCGGACTCTTTCTTGATCTCCCCCAAAGTGGGGGAAATCGGAGACGCCAATAATCTCAATACTCAAAATTTATAATCTAAAGCCTCTAAAAGATGACAAAACTGTTTAATCAAATTGAATTGATCGAACGGATTGACCAGTTAATTCGTTTGAAAGCAACAGGAAGCCCAAAAGCTTTAGCCGAAAAACTCAATGTTTCGGAATCAACCATTTACCGGATTGTTGATACCATTAAAGAACTTGGCGCCCCGGTAGATTACAACCTGGTATATCAAAGTTATGTTTATACCGAAGAAGTAAACTTTTTGTGCGGTTTTTTTTCTTGCGAACTGTCACGGTCAGACTATAAAAAGGTTAACGGAGGCTTTGGAAATTTGCAATTTTTAGTTGAAAAAGATTTCTCACTGTCAAAATTTGAGAGTGGCATATGTTATCCTTGTAAATGAGTTTGTCGCGATACTCATATTAAGTTTTAATTTATTAACTCACAAAAATTAAAAATCATGGAAAAGACATTAGATTTAAACTTGCTTGGAGTCGTTGAACTGGACAGTGAGGAATTGAAGGACGCAAATGGAGGATGGATTAGATTGGTTTATGCACACCTTGCAGCACTTGCAGCAGAACTTGTGTATGAAGGAGTAGAGCAATGCTACAATGATTTTGTTGAAGGATTCGAAGAAACTTATAACCATTAATACTAAAGTTTAATTATCATGATAGAAATGATTGATTTAACCAAAAACGAAGTACAAAATATAAATGGCGGTGCTCCAGCATGGAATTGGACAGGTAAAATATTGGGAGCTATTGCTGAAGTTATAGCAGATTGGGAAGATAGTTTACAGTCGCCGGAAGGACAGGCGATGTATAATGCACTACAAGATTTTCATTAATCTTTGATTATTAAAAATTTTAAAGAGAATGGTGGATTTTATTTTTGGATTCACCATTCTATATTGACTAGGTAATTTTGATCTTAAAATGTATATAATATTTTTGTTAACAATAATAATCGTCAGTTCAATACTAGTTTTTATTGAAACAAAGAAAAAGGAGCTTTTTGTCGTAATTTTTTCCTACAAATTTAAATATGTTGGTTTAATTTTGGTCATGGTTTTGTTTTTGCTAAGTTTTATTAAAATAGTTAACATTGAGCCATACTATAGTATTAGGATTCTATTCTCTAATTTAGGATTGATGATTATGGTTTTGTCAAAAGATAAGGAAGAATTTCCAAATAGCAATTCAACCAGACTACTCTGTTTTGTTCTGTCGACGCTTATTTTATATTTAGGATATCATGTGAAGGACATAGTTTTTGGCACCCAAACATCAATTAAATTATCTCAATATGTAACAAACGTACTAATAATATATTTGGCGTCTTATCATTATATAAAAAACAAGAAAAGTGCAAAAACAGTTTAATCCTGCTTTATTCATTAGTTACCTACTTAGAGTCCGGACACATAAATTTATTTTAATATTATTTGGTTTTTCATTTTTGTTAGGGGTTATTACTACTTTTTTACCGGAACCAGAAATGGCAGATCCAATTATCAGTGAGAGTTTATTACATGATGTTCTGTTAACAGTATTTTTGGCTCCCATCGTTGAAACACTGTTATTTCAATTGCTAGTAATCGAGGCTATACGAAAGATAATAAAAAGGCCAAGAAAGAACATTTGTCTCGCATTATTGCTATCTAGTACAGTATTTGCATTAAGTCATACATATAGTTTGGGCTATTTTTTTATCACCTATTTGGGTGGGATTGTGTTAGCTCTGGCATATTATCTTGGTAGGTATAGGAGAGAAAATGCGTTTTTTGTTGTATTTGTAATTCACTCGCTATATAATTTATCTGTTTTTATTTACAATCATTTTTTTTATGTCTAAATTAGTTTCTCGGTATTTGCAATTTGGTACTATTTGCTAAATAGCTTTTGTGAAAGATCAATTAGCAACTTATCTTTTTTCCACTAACTTATCTTTTTGAGTTTATTTTAAAAGAAAGTAAATTCCTGCAAATACTTCTATTTCTGTTTATATTACAACCGAAATGATTGTTTATGAGCTAATTTTAAAAGTGCTTACTTTTGATTTCCCGGATATTGTTGCAAGTGTTGTTTCCATGTTTATATGAGTGTTTCTGAATTATTTACTGATTCGTTCTGTAAAAGAATAGTTTGAAGGGATTCAATATTTTCAGATAGATCGGCCTCTTCTCATGTACAAGATTGCACGAGGAAAAGTGTAGTGTGTGGTCGATGAGTCTTGGTTTTTGAATACCGTCTGACATCATCATTCGTTCATCCCCAGTCGTCATTGATTCTCGCAACTTTTATCTTCCAACATCCCGCTTCAGGCTTTCGCCATCCCGCTTCAATCTTCTCTTTCTCAATTGCTTTCAATCTTAATTTTTTCAAAAAAAAGCTGAAAATGTATTGCAGATAAATTAAAATGCGTACTTTTGCGAGCCGTTTTTGGGGAATACTATGCATTTCCCACTAGAAGCAATTGATAATTAAGGATTTTTGCATACTTTTGCAGTCCGTTTTGCGAATTGATTATTAACTATATAAAAAACAGGTATTTATGCCAACTATTCAACAGTTAGTTAGAAAAGGAAGACAAAGCAAGGTTGAGACAAGCAAGTCTCCGGCCTTGGATTCATGCCCACAACGTCGTGGTGTATGTGTGCGTGTTTATACCACCACTCCTAAAAAACCTAACTCGGCAATGCGTAAAGTAGCCAGGGTAAGGTTAACTAATGGTAAAGAGGTGAATGCTTACATTCCCGGAGAAGGACACAACCTGCAGGAGCACTCAATTGTGCTGGTTCGTGGAGGTAGGGTAAAAGACCTTCCGGGGGTACGTTACCACTTAATTCGTGGTGCACTCGATACCGCTGGTGTTGAAGGACGTACACAACGTCGTTCGAAATACGGTGCCAAGAGACCGAAAGACAAGAAGTAAGAAAAAGTAATTAACACTGTTATTTATTAGTGGTTTGGTTGAGTAAGGAAATCTCTCTAATGTCTTCCGG
Organism: Maribellus luteus; assembly: GCF_003576475.1. Classification (GTDB taxonomy): domain Bacteria; phylum Bacteroidota; class Bacteroidia; order Bacteroidales; family Prolixibacteraceae; genus Draconibacterium; species Draconibacterium luteum. Next base: position 32,509 of record NZ_QWGR01000016.1, read on the forward strand.
AGATGAACTGAAGACCGCCTACGGGCAACCAATTTAGATAACACTAAAAGAAGTTTTAAAATGAGAAAAGCAAAACCAAAGAAGAGACATTTATTGCCGGATCCGAAATTTAATGACGTTTTGGTAACCCGGTTTGTCAACGACCTGATGGTGGACGGAAAGAAGTCAACTGCATACACTATTTTCTATGATACAATGAGTATGATCGAAAAACGTATGAAAGACTCTGAAGTTGCACCGCTTGATGTTTGGAAAAAAGCATTGGAGAATATTACTCCTGCTGTTGAGGTTAAAAGCCGCCGTGTTGGTGGTGCTACTTTCCAGGTTCCGATGGAAATTCGTGCGGAAAGAAAAACTTCAATCAGTATCAAGAATATGATATTATTTGCCCGGAAACGTTCAGGCAAATCAATGGCCGATAAGTTGTCTGCAGAAATTATTGCTGCTTTCAACGAAGAGGGTGGAGCTTACAAGAAGAAAGAAGATACCCACAGAATGGCTGAAGCAAACCGTGCATTCGCGCATTTCAGATTCTAGTTTAGAGATATAGTATTTTGGTAAAATTTGATTAGAAAATTGGTTTAAAAAATGGCTAAACAAGATCTGAAATATACAAGGAATATCGGTATCATGGCGCACATCGACGCCGGAAAAACAACCGTTTCAGAAAGGATTCTTTTCTATACTGGTTTGACTCACCGTTTAGGGGAAACCCACGATGGTTCTGCAACTATGGACTGGATGGAGCAAGAGCAGGAGAGAGGTATTACGATTACTTCGGCTGCAACAACAACTTTCTGGAACCACAAAGATATCGAGCACAAAATCAACATCATTGATACTCCCGGACACGTTGACTTTACTGTAGAGGTAGAGCGTTCGCTGAGGATTCTTGATGGTACTGTGGCTCTTTTCTGTGCCGTTGGTGGTGTAGAAGCACAGTCGGAAACCGTTTGGCGTCAGGCTGAGAAATACGGCGTTCCGAGGATTGCTTTTGTAAATAAAATGGACCGTCAAGGGGCTGATTTCTTTAATGTATACAACGATATCAAAGAAAAACTCGGTGCGAATCCGGTTCCTGTTCAGATTCCGATTGGAGCTGAAGAGAAATTCGAAGGCGTTATCGACCTGGTAGAAATGAAAGCCGTACGTTGGTACGACGACGAAAACACAGGTACAAGATACGCTCTTGAAGATATTCCTGCTGACCTGGTAGAACAGGCTGAAGAGTGGAAAGAAAAACTGGTTGAATCGGTGGCAGAAGTTGACGATGAGTTGATGGAACGTTATTTCGAAGATCCGGATTCTATCACCAAAGAAGAAATGCTGGCAGTGATTCGTAAAGCAACTTTGAAAGGAATCATTATTCCGATGTTGTGTGGATCAGCCTTCAAAAATAAAGGTGTTCAGCGTTTGCTGGATGCTGTTTGCGAATTCTTGCCAAGTCCGTTGGATAAAGGCGAAATCAAAGGTATTAACCCGGACACTGACAAAGAAGTTGTTCGTACGGCCAATGCTGATGAGCCACTGGCAGCGCTTGCATTTAAAATCGCTACCGACCCGTTTGTAGGTCGTTTGGCTTACATTCGTGTATATTCAGGTACTTTGCATGGTGGTGATTCGGTTTTCAATTCACGCACCGGGAAGAAGGAACGTATCTCACGTTTGTACCAGATGCACTCTAACAAGCAGAATCCGAAAGACGAGATCGAAGCAGGCGATATCTGTGCAGCTGTAGGTTTTAAAGATATTCGTACAGGTGACACTTTGTCTGATATTAAAAACCCAATTGTACTGGAAAGCATGGATTTCCCGGAACCGGTAATTGGTATCGCTGTAGAGCCAAAGTCACAGAAAGATGTGGACAAACTGTCAAATGGTTTGGCAAAACTGGCTGAAGAAGATCCAACTTTCGTAGTAAACACTGACCCGGATTCAGGACAGACTGTTATTCGTGGTATGGGTGAGCTTCACCTTGAAATTCTGGTTGACCGTTTGAAACGCGAATTCAAAGTAGAATGTAACCAGGGGGCGCCACAGGTTGCTTACAAAGAAGCCATCTCCAATTCGGTTGAATTACGCGAAGTATTCAAAAAACAAACCGGTGGACGTGGTAAATTTGCTGATATCATCGTTCGTGTTGAACCCGCTCCGGAAGGTCATGTTGGTCTTCAATTCGTTGACGAGGTAAAAGGTGGACGTATTCCACGCGAATTTATTCCTTCTGTTGAAAAAGGATTTAAAGACGCTCTTTCAAATGGTCCGTTGGCCGGTTTCCCGGTTGACAGCCTGAAAGTGACACTGCTTGATGGTTCGTTCCACGCGGTTGACTCGGATCAGTTGTCGTTCGAAATTTGTGCCCGTCAGGCATTCAAGAGCGCAACTTCGAAAGCGAAACCTGTACTGTTGGAACCGATCATGAAACTGGAGATCGTTACTCCGGAAGAATATATGGGTGATATCATTGGCGACCTTAACCGTCGTCGTGGTGAAGTTGCCGGTATGGAAACAAAAGGTAACGCTAAAGTTATCAATGCAAAAGTACCGCTGTCAGAACAATTTGGTTACGTAACTGTATTGCGTACACTTTCTTCAGGACGTGCTACTTCTTCAATGGAATTCAGCCATTATCAGGAAGTGCCTCGTAGCCTTGCTGAAAAAGTATTGGCAGAGTGTAATGGAAAAGTTGATTTATTATAATAATTATAACAATTTTCTCTTATGAGTCAGAAGATCAGGATTAAGCTGAAATCGTACGATCACAACTTGGTGGACAAGTCGGCTGAGAAAATCGTTAAAACCGTAAAAACTACGGGTGCTGTAGTAAGTGGTCCTATTCCACTTCCTACTCACCGCAGGGTTTTCACAGTTTTGCGTTCAACCTTCGTAAATAAAAAATCGAGGGAACAATTTCAGTTGTCTTCATACAAACGTTTGATCGACATCTACAGCTCAACCGCAAAAACAATTGACGCATTAATGAAGCTGGAACTTCCCAGTGGCGTCGAAGTAGAAATTAAAGTTTGATAATCTAAAGTAGTCGAAAAAATGGCTGGTATTATTGGAAAAAAAATCGGAATGACATCCGTATTCAGTGTTGAGGGGAAAAACATCCCATGCACTGTGATTGAGGCCGGACCTTGTGTTGTTACACAAGTGAAGACCCAAGAGACCGACGGCTACGAAGCGCTTCAGTTAGCTTATGGCGACAAAAAAGACAAGCACGCCACCAAAGCAGAAGTAGGGCACTTTAAAAAGGCCGGAACTTCGCCAAAGCGCAAAGTAGTAGAGTTTCATAACACCTATCAGGAAGAGTTTGAACTCGGACAGGAAATCGACGTAACTATTTTCCAGGAAAAAGATTACGTTGATATCGTTGGAGTATCAAAAGGAAAAGGCTTCCAGGGCGTAGTTAAAAGACACAATTTCCGTGGGGTAAACGATGCCACACACGGTCAGCACAACAGGCTGAGAGCACCCGGTTCTATCGGAGCTTCTTCATGGCCTTCACGTGTTTTCAAAGGAATGCGCATGGCAGGTAGAGACGGTAACAAAACCGTAACTATCGAAAACCTGGAAGTATTGAAAGTAATTCCTGAGAAGAATGTAATTGTGGTAAAAGGTTCAGTACCTGGAGCCAAAGGTTCATACATAATTATTAGAAAGCAATGGAACTAAGCGTACTGAATATAGAAGGAAAAGAGACCGGAAGAAAAGTCACTTTAAGCGACCAGATTTTCGGTATTGAGCCCAGCGACCACGCCATTTATTTGGATGTAAAACAATACATGGCAAATCAGCGCCAGGGAACAAGCAAGAGCAAGGAACGTGGTGAGATTGCCGGAAGTACCCGTAAAATCAAACGTCAGAAAGGAACCGGTACTGCACGTGCAGGTAGCATTAAGTCGCCTGTATTCCGTGGTGGTGGTACAATTTTTGGCCCGCGTCCGCGTACTTATGGCTTCAAGCTGAACAAAAAAGTGAAGCAATTGGCCCGTAAATCGGCTTTGACTTACAAAGCAAGCGAAAAAAGCATTTTGGTTTTGGAAGATTTCAATTTCGAAGCTCCAAAAACAAAAGAAATGGTAGCCTTGAAAAGCAATCTGCAAATAGCTGAAAAAAAGGCACTTTTCGTTTTACCGGCTGAAAATAATAACATATATTTGTCCTCCAGAAATTTACAGGACGTATCGGTTGTAACTGCTTCTGAGTTAAATACTTATCAGATTCTTAACGCAAAAACAATTGTACTTTGTGAAGGATCTGTTGCGAAAATTGAAGAAGCATTTAAACTTTAACGGAAAAAGAAGATGGATATTTTAGTAAAACCATTAGTTACAGAAAAAATGACCGACCAGTCGGAGCGTTTTAACCGTTACGGTTTTGTGGTAGATCGCAGAGCAAGTAAACCGCAAATTAAAAAGGCCGTTGAAAGCCTTTATAATGTGACGGTTGAAAATGTGAATACCATGGTTTATGGCGGCAAAGTGAAATCGAGATATACCAAAGGCGGTATCATCACCGGAAAAACATCTGCTTACAAAAAAGCAATTGTTACTTTGGTAGAAGGAGATAGTATTGACTTTTATAGTAATATCTAATATAAAATGGCAGTAAGAAAATTAAAACCAGTAACTCCGGGTCAAAGGCACAAAATTATTGGTGCTTTTGATACCATTACTGCATCTACGCCTGAGAAATCATTGTTGGAGCCCATCAAAAAGTCCGGTGGTCGTAACAACCAGGGACGAATGACAATGAGATATATAGGCGGGGGACATAAACGCAAATACCGTATTATCGACTTCAAACGCGATAAAGACGGTGTTGCAGCTGTTGTCGATTCCATTCAGTACGATCCAAACCGTACTGCACGCATCGCACTTCTTCAGTACGAAGACGGTGAGAAGCGTTACATCGTTGCGCCTAACGGGTTGCAAGTTGGTCAAACGGTGAAAAGTGGAACCGGTGTAGAACCTGAAGTAGGCAATACACTTCCCCTGGCCGAAATACCTCTGGGTACTTTGGTACACAACATTGAGCTTTACCCTGGCCAGGGTGGCATCATGGCTCGTAGTGCAGGCACTTATGCACAATTGACCTCACGTGACGGTAAATATGCAATTTTGAAATTGCCGTCAGGCGAAACTCGTATGGTACTTACAACCTGCAGGGCTACAGTAGGTACAGTTGGAAATACTGAACACAACATTGAGAAATCGGGTAAAGCCGGTCGCTCTCGTTGGTTGGGAAGAAGACCACGCGTACGTGGTGTTGTTATGAACCCGGTTGATCACCCAATGGGTGGTGGTGAAGGCCGGTCTTCAGGAGGACATCCAAGATCGCGTAAAGGTATGCTTGCTAAAGGGTACAAAACCCGTTATAAGAAGAAAGCTTCCAACAAGTATATTGTAGAACGTAGGAAAAAATAGTAAAGAGGAATAATTATGAGTCGTTCATTAAAAAAAGGTCCTTTTATCGATTTCAAGCTTGAAAACAAGGTGTTGGCGATGAATGATACCAACAAAAAATCGGTAGTGAAAACATGGGCCAGGGCATCAGTAATTTCTCCTGACTTTGTAGGACATACTATTGCAGTACATAACGGAAACAAGTTTATCCCGGTTTACGTCACCGAAAACATGGTGGGACACCGTTTGGGTGAATTTGCTCCGACCCGCACTTTCAGGGGGCATGCTGGTAATAAGAAAAGATAAGGCATTTAAAATTTAAAAAGTAAGTACAATGGGTGCCAGAAAAAGACTAGCAGCTGAAAAAAGAAAAGAAGAAAAAAAGCAACAATATTTTGCTGTTTTAAAAAACTGCCCAACCTCTCCTCGTAAGATGAGACTGGTGGCCGATATGATTCGTGGCATGGAGGTAAACAAAGCGCTCGACGTTTTGAAATTCTCTTCGAAGGAAGCATCAGGCAGGGTAGAGAAACTTCTGCTTTCAGCCATTGCCAATTGGCAGGCTAAAAACGAAGGAGTTCGTTTAGAAGAAAGTGAACTTTATGTATCTCGAATCATGGTTGATTCAGGTCGTATTCTGAAGAGATTACGTCCGGCTCCCCAGGGCCGTGCTCACCGTATCAGAAAACGTTCCAACCATGTAACGATTTACGTAGATAGTAAAGAAAGTGTTGTTGAAGAAAATCTTAATTAATACAGATGGGACAAAAAGTAAATCCGATAGCAAATCGTTTGGGATTCATCAAAGGATGGGACTCAAATTGGTTCGGTGGTGACAATTATGGCGACAAGCTGGTGGAAGACCAGAAGATCAGGAAATACCTGAACGCTCGTTTAGCCAAAGCCAGCATCTCAAGAATCGTTATTGAACGTACCTTGAAGCTGATTACCATCACCGTTCATACTTCACGTCCGGGTATTATTATTGGTAAAGGCGGTCAGGAAGTTGACAAACTGAAAGAAGAGCTGAAAAAACTTACCAGTAAAGAGGTACAGATCAACATTTTCGAGATCAAACGTCCTGAACTCGATGCTAAGATCGTAGCAAGTAACATTGCACGTCAGATCGAAGGTAAGATTGCTTACCGCAGGGCAGTGAAAATGGCCATCGCATCCACCATGAGAATGGGAGCCGAAGGAATCAAAGTATTGGTTTCAGGTAGGTTGAATGGTGCAGAAATGGCGCGCTCTGAGATGTATAAAGACGGCCGTACACCGCTTCACACTTTGCGTGCCGATATCGACTACGCATTAGCAGAAGCCCTGACTAAAACCGGTTTAATCGGTGTGAAAGTCTGGATTTGTAAAGGCATGGTTTATGGAAATCGCGACCTTTCTCCAAACGTAGGACAGAAATCATCTGGACGTCCTGCACCTGGTGGACATAAAGGCGGCGGCGGTAACCGTAGAGGTAGAAGAAAATAGTGGTATAACACTCACAATCTGAAAAAGAATGTTACAGCCGAAAAAAGTAAAATTTAGAAGAGTACAGAAGGGCCGAATGAAAGGTAACGCTCAGCGCGGTACTGAATTGGCATTTGGTTCATTTGGAATAAAGACGTTGGAAGAGACCTGGATTACCGGTCGCCAGATCGAAGCGGCGAGGGTTGCGGTAACACGTCATATGCAACGTCGTGGTCAAATATGGATCAGAATTTTCCCCGATAAACCTATTACCAAAAAACCTGCGGAAGTACGTATGGGTAAAGGTAAAGGTGCTCCTGAGGCATTTGTTGCTCCGGTATCTCCGGGTCGCATAATCATCGAAGCAGAAGGCGTGCCATTCGCAATGGCAAAAGAAGCTTTGAGATTGGCAGCTCAGAAACTTCCGGTAAAAACAAAATTTGTGGTTAGACGTGATTATGTTGAAGAATAAAATTTGGTGAATCATGAAAATTACTGAAATCAAAGAATTGACGAGCAAAGAGATCGTCGAAAGGTTACAGTCCGAAAAGGAAACCTTGGTTCGCCTAAGACTTAACCACGCAGTTTCTCCGCTTGAGAACACTAATAAACTTAGAGAAAGCAAGCAGACAATTGCACGGTTGAATACTGTTCTTCGCGAAAGAGAATTAAACGAAAATCAGAATTAATCAACGATGGAAGAAAATAAATCAAGAAATCTCAGGAAAGAGAGAATCGGGATCGTTGTCAGTGATAAGATGGACAAATCGATTGTGGTGGCTGAAAAACGTAAAGTAAAGCACCCGATCTATGGTAAGTTCGTTAATAAAACGACCAAATTCCATGTCCATGATGAGAAAAATGATTGCCACGTAGGTGATGTTGTAAGGATTATGGAAACACGTCCTTTAAGCAAAACCAAATGCTGGCGAGTAGTTGAAGTAATTGAAAGAGCGAAGTAATCATGATACAACAAGAATCAAGATGTTCGGTAGCCGATAACAGTGGCGCAAAAGAAGTTCTTTGTATTCGTGTATTAGGCGGAACAAGGAAACGCTATGCTTCTGTAGGCGACACGGTAGTGGTTACTGTGAAAAGTGCATTGCCAAACGGCGGTATCAAAAAAGGTACTGTGTCGAAAGCAATTGTTGTACGTACTAAAAAGGAAATTCGTCGCCAGGATGGATCTTACATCCGTTTCGACGATAACGCAGTAGTACTGTTAAACAACGCCGGCGAGATGCGTGGAACACGTATTTTCGGGCCAATCGCACGTGAATTGCGCGAGAAGAATATGAAAATTGTTTCACTCGCACCTGAAGTACTGTAATTAGAAAAAAGCTCAAAATGCAGAAAAAGTTACACATAAAAAAAGGTGACACTGTGGTTGTGATTACTGGCAACGACAAAGGCCGTAAAGGTCGCGTGTTGGAAGTAATCCGTAAAACCGACAGAGCAATTGTAGAAGGTGTAAACATGATCAAGAAACATACCAAGCCTAACGCGAAATCGCCGCAGGGAGGTATTATTGAACAGGAAGCACCAGTGCACATTTCCAACCTTATGTTGGTTGATCCAAAATCAGGACAAGCAACGCGAGTGGGAAGGAAATTGAATGACGATGGTAAATTAGTTCGTATTTCGAAAAAATCAGGAGAGGAGATTAAGTAATGGCTTACGTACCAACTCTTAAAAAGAAATATCAGGAAGAAATTGTACCTGCCCTAAAGAAAGAGTTCGATTACTCTTCTGTAATGCAGGTTCCTAAATTGGAAAAAATAGTTCTCAACCAAGGTGTTGGAGCCGCAATCGCCGATAAAAAGCTGATTGATGTAGCTCAAACCGAAATGACAAAAATTGCCGGTCAAAAGGCCGTACTAACCTTGTCAAAGAAGGACATCTCCAATTTCAAATTGAGAAAGAAAATGCCTATTGGTGTTCGCGTAACTTTGCGCCGTAACCAAATGTATGAGTTCCTGGATCGCTTGATCGCTGTGGCACTGCCACGTATCCGCGACTTCAAAGGAATTGAAAGCAAAATGGACGGGCAAGGTAACTACACATTAGGTGTTCCGGAACAGATTATTTTCCCTGAGATCGTGCTTGACAAAGTAAGCAAGATCAACGGAATGAATATTACCTTTGTCACTTCTGCAAATACCGACGAAGAAGGATTTGCTTTGTTGAAAGAATTAGGTTTACCATTTAAAAACGTAAAAAAGAACTAAGCAATGGCTAAGGAATCAATGAAAGCACGCGAAGTTAAACGTGCAAAATTAGTTGAGAAATATGCCGAAAAACGTGCCAGGCTGAAAGAAGAAGGCGACTATGTTGGTTTGCAGAAACTTCCTAAAAATTCGTCTAAAATTCGTTTGCACAACCGTTGCAAACTAACCGGACGTCCGAAAGGATACATGCGCCAATTCGGTATCAGCAGGATTGATTTTAGGGAAATGGCCTCTAATGGTTTGATCCCCGGAGTTAAAAAGGCAAGTTGGTAATCGTTAAAAAACTTGAGAAATGAGTAAAGTAACAGATCCAATAGCAGATTATCTGACAAGGGTAAGAAATGCAATCATGGCTAAACACCGTGTGGTTGATATTCCTGCTTCAAACATGAAAAAGGAAATAACAAAATTGTTGAAAGACAAAGGTTATATCCTGAATTACAAATTCGAAGAAGAAGTGGGTTACCAGGGAAACATTAAGATTGCATTGAAATACAATCCGGAGACAAAAGTATCTGCAATTAAAGCGTTAGAACGCGTAAGTAAACCAGGTTTGCGTCAGTATTGTGATAGCACAAGTATTCCACGCGTACTAAATGGTTTAGGCATAGCAATTATCTCTACCTCAAAAGGTGTTATCACCGATAAAGAGGCTCGCGAGCTGAATGTAGGTGGAGAAGTTTTATGTTACGTATATTAAAAAGGAGGAACGGTCATGTCAAGAATAGGTAAATTACCCATTACAATTCCTGCCGGAGTAGAAGTTAAAGTGAGCGACGAGAACGTTGTGAGCGTTAAAGGACCTCTGGGAGAATTGTTTCAAAAAGTTGACCCGACTATTGAAGTTGCCGTCGAAGACGGACAAGTCAATGTGAAAAGGGGCAGCGATGCAAAACGTGAAAAGTCGATGCATGGACTATACCGCGCTCTGGTGAACAATATGGTAGAAGGTGTATCAAAAGGATACGAATTGAAACTCGAACTTGTTGGGGTTGGATATCGTGTTGAATTGATGCCCGATAACGTACTCGACCTTGTGTTGGGTTTCGCTCACCATACTTACATCCAGCTTCCTTCTGAAATAAAAGTTGAAGCATTATCTGATAAACGTAGCAACCCGACTATTACCCTGAAGTGTCACGATAAACAATTGATTGGTCAGGCTGCCGCAAAAATCAGATCGTTCCGTAAACCTGAACCATATAAAGGTAAAGGTATTAAGTTTGTTGGCGAAGTACTGAGACGTAAAGCTGGTAAAGCAGCCGGGAAAAAATAATATCTAAAAAGATTCATTATTATGGCATTAACAAAAGTTCAAAGGCGAGCAAGAATAAAAAGCCGCGTACGTACAGTTGTTTCCGGCACAGCAGAACGTCCAAGATTGAGTGTTTTCAGAAGTAACAAACAGATCTACGCTCAACTGATTGATGATGTACAAGGAACAACTTTATGCGCTGCTTCTTCATCCGACAAGGCAATTATTGCTGCTGCCGGAACAAAAACAGAAAAAGCAGCACTGGTAGGAAAAGCTGTAGCTGAGAAAGCGATCGCAGCTGGTATTACTGAAGTTGTGTTCGATAGAAATGGTTATTTATACCACGGAAGAGTTAAACAATTAGCTGATGCTGCCCGCGAAGGTGGCCTTAAATTCTAAGATATCATGGCGAAAGTAAGTAACAAAGTAAAAACGAGCGACCTGGAATTAAAAGACAGGTTGGTAGCCATTAATCGTGTAACCAAAGTAACAAAAGGTGGACGTACATTCAGTTTCTCTGCCATTGTTGTAGTGGGCGACGAAAAAGGAATCGTAGGATGGGGCCTTGGAAAAGCAAGCGAAGTAACAACTGCGATTTCGAAAGGTGTAGATGCAGCTAAAAAGAACCTCGTGAAAATTCCGGTAATTAACGGAACAATTCCTCACGAACAGACAGCCAAATTTGGTGGAGCCGACGTATTACTGAAGCCTGCCACATCGGGTACCGGAGTAAAAGCCGGTGGTGCGATGCGCGCAGTACTTGAGAGTGTTGGTATTCACGACATCCTGGCTAAGTCAAAAGGCTCTTCCAACCCACATAACCTGGTAAAAGCAACTATGGCTGCTTTGCTTGAAATGAGGGATGCATATACAGTAGCCCAACACAGAGGTGTTTCATTAGAAAAAGTTTTTAAAGGATAACACGTTATGGCTAAGCTAAAAATTACACAAGTAAAAAGCAGTATCGGTTCAACAAAACGCCAAAAGGCAACACTTGAGGCATTGGGATTAACCAAACTCAATAATCCGGTTGAACACGAAGCTACTCCTCAAATTGTTGGCATGGTTAACAAGTTGAGACATTTAATTAGTGTTGAAGAAGTTAAGTAATATTTCAAACATTGGAACAGGCCTTTGGGCCTTGTTCCAATTGTTGAAAGAAACATTTTAATCATAATATATTATGAATTTAAATAACTTACAACCTGCTGAAGGTGCGACTAAACAGTCGAAACGCATAGGTCGTGGACAAGGATCAGGACGTGGTGGAACATCTACTCGTGGTCATAAAGGTGCCAAGTCGCGTTCAGGTTATTCAAGGAAAATCGGTTTCGAAGGTGGTCAGATGCCTTTGCAACGTGTTGTTCCTAAATCGGGTTTTAAAAACATCAACCGCGTTGAATACAAAGCTATCAACCTGGATGTGGTGGAAAACGTGGCCGTAAAAAATAACCTAACCGAAATCGACAAACAGGCCTTAATCGAAGCAGGTATCGCGTCGAAAAACGACAAGATCAAAATTCTTGGTGGCGGAACTTTAACTAAAAAACTGAACGTTAAAGCTGACGCATTTTCGAAAAGCGCGAAAGAGGCAATAGAAAAATTAGAAGGAACCACTGAAATACTTTAAACCGTAATGAAACGATTCATCGAGACCCTAAAGAATATTTATAAAATTGAAGACTTAAGGTTCAGAATTGGAACAACGTTGTTTTTCCTGTTAATTTACAGGTTAGGCTCCTTTGTTTCGTTACCGGGGATCGATCCGGCACAGTTAGAAAACCTCGAAAATCAAACTGCCGATGGTTTGCTGGGCTTGATCAATATGTTCTCGGGAGGTGCCTTTGCTCAGGCTTCAGTTTTTGCTTTGGGTATTATGCCATATATTTCTGCCTCAATTGTTATCCAGTTAATGGGTATCGCCGTTCCCTATTTCCAGAGGTTGCAGAAAGAGGGAGAGTCAGGAAGGAGGAAAATCAATCAGATTACGCGCTATTTAACAGTGTTGATTCTGATTCCTCAGGCATCAGCGTATCTTACTAATCTACACATGCAGTTGCCCGACACAGCTTTCGCAATGAAAGGCATTTGGTTTAATGCTCCATCGATTGTGATTCTTACTGCGGGCTCGATGTTTGTACTTTGGTTAGGCGAACGCATTACCGATAAAGGAATTGGTAATGGTATTTCGCTGATCATTATGATTGGTATTATCGCTCGTTTGCCGATGGCCGTGGTCCAGGAATTTGGAGCACGTTTTGCCGCGGGCGGTTTAGTAATGTTCCTGGTAGAGTTTGTTATCCTGTTTATCGTGTTTATGGCATCCATTGCGCTGGTTCAGGGAACCCGCCGGATACCCGTACAATACGCCAAACGAATTGTTGGTAACAAACAATACGGAGGTGTACGTCAGTACATCCCATTAAAAGTAAATGCTGCAGGTGTTATGCCTATCATTTTTGCACAAGCGATTATGATGGTGCCTATCACCATTGTTGGTGTTGCTAATTCCGAAAGTTTGACAGGGGTTGCAAACGCATTGTCAAACTTTACAGGGTTTTGGTACAATTTTATTCAATTTTTATTAGTGGTAGCTTTTACGTATTTTTACACCGCTATTACTATTAACCCTACCCAAATGGCTGAGGATATGAAGAAAAACGGCGGGTTTATTCCGGGTGTTAAACCAGGAAAGAAAACCGTTGAATTTCTGGATACTGTGATGAGTAGGATAACGCTGCCCGGATCAATTTTCCTGGGGCTGATCACTATTCTTCCTGCTTTTGCCATGCTTATGGGAATTAGTCAGCAGTTCGCCTATTTTTACGGCGGTACTTCGTTGCTGATTCTGGTAGGTGTTGTATTAGATACTTTACAACAGATTGAAAGCCACCTGTTGATGCGCCATTACGACGGACTGATGAAATCAGGACGTATTAAAGGCCGCCCGGGAATGGGAATGTAAAAAGTAATGAGATTTAGAAAAGTAACTTTAACAAAAGAATTGTAATTCACGTTTTTTATGGCAAAACATCCTTCGATAGAACAAGATGGAATTATTGTAGAAGCATTGTCAAACGCGATGTTTCGCGTTGAACTTGAAAATGGCCACGTAATAACCGGCCACATTTCAGGAAAAATGAGGATGCATTATATTAAAATTTTGCCAGGTGATAAAGTGAAAGTCGAAATGTCTCCTTACGACCTGACAAAAGGAAGAATTACATTCAGATATAAAAATTAGAGTGTATATAGTTGAAACGAGTCGCTTCCGTCTCTGACGGAGCGGTGAGTTTTCCCGCCAGTAAAAGCGGGACATCGAATACAAAATTTTTTAATAACTAGTAAGATGAAAACTCGTGTTTCAGTAAAAAAACGTAGCGACGACTGCAAAATTATCCGCAGGAAAGGACGTTTGTATGTGATTAATAAAAAGAACCCTAAGTTTAAACAACGTCAAGGGTAACATTAATCTGTAAAAATTAAATTTATGGCACGTATTGTAGGTGTTGATATTCCAAATAATAAAAGAGGTGAGGTTGCTCTTACCTATATTTATGGTATTGGCCGTAGCAGGTCGAATCATATCCTGGCAGAAGCCGGTGTAGATAAAGACCTGAAAGTGCAGGACTGGGATGACGACCAGCTTGCCGCTATTCGTACAGTAATCGGCAATAGCTTTAAAGTAGAGGGCGAATTGCGTTCTGAGATCCAGATGAACATCAAACGTTTGATGGACATCGGTTGTTACCGTGGTATTCGTCACCGTATTGGTTTGCCGGTACGCGGACAGAGCACAAAAAACAACGCTCGTACTCGTAAAGGAAAGCGTAAGACTGTTGCGAACAAAAAAATGGCCACTAAATAAGGAATTTGAGTTATGGCAAAAAAAACAGGAACAAGTAGAAAGAGAACCGTGGTGGTTGAAGCCAATGGTATGGCTCACATCCACTCGTCTTTCAACAATATCATTGTTACGCTGACCAATATGAACGGGGAAGTAATTTCCTGGTCGTCAGCTGGTAAAAAAGGATTCCGTGGTTCTAAAAAGAACACTCCCTATGCAGCTCAGGTTGCTTCTGAAGAGTGTGCTAAAACTGCTTATGACCTTGGACTTCGTAAAGTTAAGGTATTCGTTAAAGGGCCTGGTAACGGGCGTGAATCGGCGATCCGTGCACTGGCTACAACAGGTATCCAGGTAACCGAGATTGTAGACGTTACACCGCTTCCTCACAATGGTTGCAGGCCTCCTAAAAGACGTAGAGTTTAATTTTAAAACGAAAAGGAAATGGCAAGATATACAGGACCAAAATCTAAAATCGCCCGTAAATTCGGCGAGCCGATCTTCGGACCGGATAAAGTTTTCGAGCACAAAAACTATCCTCCGGGAATGCATGGTTTAGCTTCGAAAAGAAGAAAAACTTCGGAATACGGGTTGCAGTTAAAAGAAAAGCAAAAAGCAAAATATACCTATGGTGTATTGGAAAGACAATTCCGCTCATTGTTCAAAAAAGCACAGGCTTCTAAAGGGGTAACCGGTGAAGTATTGTTGCAGTTACTTGAGTCAAGACTGGATAACGTTGTTTTCCGTATGGGGATTGCTAAAACAAGAGCTGCTGCTCGTCAGTTTGTGTCGCACAAGCACATTACTGTAAACGGAAACTTAGTAAATATTCCATCGTATCAGGTTAAACCGGGCGACGTTATTGGCGTTCGTGAAAAATCAAAATCGCTGGAAGCAATTACTGACTCATTGCATTCGCGTAGAAGTTCACAATACGAATGGTTGGAGTGGGATGGAGAAAAACTGGCCGGTAAATTTCTGAACCGTCCGGAACGCGAAGAAATTCCAGAAAACATCAAAGAACAGCTGATCGTAGAGTTGTATTCAAAATAATAAATTTACTAAAGTTATTATGGCAATATTAGCATTCCAGAAGCCTGACAAGGTGATAATGTTAGAGTCCGACGACAAAGTCGGTAAATTCGAGTTTCGTCCCTTAGAACCTGGGTACGGTATTACGGTAGGTAATGCACTGCGTCGAATCCTTTTATCGTCGTTGGAAGGCTATGCAATTACAACTGTTAAAATTGAAGGTGTTGACCATGAGTTTTCTACGATTAAAGGTGTTATTGAAGATGTAACTGAAATTATCCTTAATCTGAAACAAGTTCGTTTTAAAAACGAAGTGGAAGACTTTGACAGTGAAAAAGTTTCTATATCGGTTACCGGACAGGAACAATTGACTGCAGGCGACATCAACAAATTTATGACAGGTTTCCGTGTTCTGAACCCGGAGCTTGTAATTTGCAGAATGGAACCTGATGTAAAAATCCAGATGGAGATAACCATTAACAAAGGTCGTGGTTATGTTCCGGCGGTAGAAAACAAACCGGTAGAGGAGGAGTTTGGAGTGATCCCGATCGATTCAATCTTCACCCCAATTAAAAACGTGAAATACGCTGTTGAAAACTACCGTGTTGAACAAAAAACTGACTACGAAAAGCTGGTTTTAGACATCACTACCGACGGTTCTATCCACCCGAAAGATGCATTAAAAGAAGCAGCTAAAATTCTGATTTATCACTTCATGCTGTTCTCAGATGAAAAGATCACTCTTGACACTGATGAGAAATTTGCCAACGAAGAGTTTGATGAAGAAGTGCTGCATATGCGTCAGTTACTGAAAACTAAACTGGTTGACATGGATCTTTCAGTTCGTGCATTGAACTGTCTGAAAGCGGCCGATGTTGACACATTGGGCGACCTGGTTACTTACAACCGCAACGACCTGTTGAAATTCAGAAACTTCGGAAAGAAATCGTTAACGGAATTGGATGACCTCCTGGATAACATGGGTCTGAACTTTGGAATGGATATTTCCAAGTATAAACTTGATAAGGAGTAACAAGCAATGAGACATAATAAGAAATTTAATCATTTAGGCCGTAAATCAGCGCATCGTAAAGCGATGTTGGCAAACATGGCTAGTTCTCTTATCGAGCATAAGAGAATCACAACTACAGTGCAAAAAGCGAAAGCTTTGCGTATGTATGTTGAGCCACTGATTACCAAAGCAAAAGACGATACTACACATTCTCGCAGGGTTGTTTTCAGCTATCTTCAGAATAAAGAAGCTGTATCTGAATTATTCAGAGAAGTAGCGGCAAAAGTAGCCGACCGTCCGGGTGGGTATACTCGTATCCTGAAAACAGGAAACCGTTTAGGTGACAACGCTGAAATGTGTATCATGGAGTTGGTTGATTTCAACGAACTGATGATGGCAGGTAAAGAAGACGCAGGAAAAGGCAAAAAACGCCGTTCACGTCGTGGCGGAAGCAAAAAAGCTGAAACTACTGCACCTGTTGCTGAAGTGAAAGAAGCGCCAAAAGCAGAAGTGAAAGCGGAAGAAGCTGCTGAGGAACCAAAAACCGAAGAAAGCGCAGATTCAGCTGAAGAAAAGAAAGAAGAATAGAGATTTTCTTTTAAACGATAAGAAAGCCGGTTTGTCTATTTGACTGACCGGCTTTTCGTTGTTTAAAAATGAACAAAATACCCCTCTTTTTTATTATTTAACTCAAAGGATCAAATCAATAAAACCGGTTTAGCTTATCTTCATAGATTATATTACATACCTCAAAATTTGAATACATATGAAACGAGCATGTTTATTTAAAATATCAAAGGAAATAAGTAGGGTGCGAGTTACATATGATACCATTGAAAACAAACAATTTTAATCATATGAAAACAATGAATTATTTAGCGATTTTTATGTTATGTGGAGTGTTGATTTTCTCCGGATGTTCGGGATCAAAATGGGCAGAGAGAAGTAACACTACCAAAGGCGGTGTAATCGGCGGAACAGGTGGTGCGGCCTTAGGTGCTGCGATTGGTGCCATTGCCGGTAAAGGAAAAGGAGCAGCTATTGGAGCAGCGGTGGGTGGAGCCGTTGGAACCGGTGCAGGTGTGCTTATCGGGAAGAAAATGGACAAACAGCAGGCAGAGCTCGAAGCCATTGAAGGCGCACAAGTAGAAACTGTTACCGATGTAAATAACCTGCAAGCGATTAAAGTTACGTTTGACAGCGGAATCTTGTTTGCCACCGGTAAAAGCCTGTTAAACGACGCATCGAAACAGTCACTGACTAAGTTTGCTGCTTCTCTGCAGTCGAATCCTGCGACCGATGTTACTATTTACGGGCATACCGACAATACCGGTTCACGTGCGATCAATGAGAAATTATCCAACGAGCGTGCTGAGTCAGTGGCCAAATACCTTATCGATAAAGGTGTGAGTGGAGGACGTTTGACTACTGAAGGGAAAGCCTACGACGAACCGGTTGCTGACAATTCAACCGCTGAAGGAAGGGCTTTGAACCGTCGTGTAGAAGTTTACATTACGGCCAACGAGCAAATGATTCAGGAAGCTGAGCAAGGAACTTTAAAGTAATAGATACAGAACAGATAGAAGAAATCCCGGGTATTTGCCCGGGATTTTTTTGCTTTTCACAAGCGGATTACCACCTCTTTTCCCTTTTCGAAGCAGTCAGTTGCTGTAACACAAAAGCTCCGCTTGGAAGGGACTCAGATTCGATGTGTAGTAGAATATTCAAAATGAGTATTACAATCAGAAAGAGCTAAAGTGGCTAATCCAATTTATTCTGTTAAATTTAAATCAACTTACATCAAATAAACCGAATAGTATGACTCAAAAAAATCATTCACTTACACGAAGAAATTTCATTCGTACCACTGCTGCCGGAGCCACTGCTCTGGCATTTGCCCCTCTGGCCGCCTGTAGTCCAGCCGATTCAGGTTCGACCTTCGGAGGTGTGCACATAGGTGTTATCACCTACAGTTGGCGAAGCATGCCAAGCACTGCGCAGGATATTATCAACTATTGCAAACAAGGCAATATTACCTCGCTGGAGCTGATGGGGCCGGTGGCAGAGGAATTTGCCGGTTTGCCACCAGGTACACCACGTCCGCCAAGAGGCGCCGAGCTAACAGAAGAAGAAAAAAACGCCTACCACGAAGCCAGCCAGGTGGCTGCTCAAAAGCAAAAAGAGTGGCGCGTATCCTGCGATTTCAGCAAATACAAAGAGCTGAAGAAAATGTTCGACGAGGCGGGTATTCATATTCATACGGTAAAATTTGCACCGGCCAATTGGAGCGATGAAGAAACGGATTATGCATTTAAAGCTGCAACGGTTTTAGGGGCTGGTGCCGTTACCAATGAAATTGGCGACGAAGCTTGCAGAAGACTGGGTAAATTTGCTGAAAAACATGGTATGGTTGCTGCGTACCACAACCATTCTCAGCCGGGACAACCTGGTTTCAACTTTGAAGATTTCCTGGCGCATTCACCGGCCAATAAGCTGAACCTGGATGTGGGGCATTATTTCGGATCAACCGGACAGCATCCCAACGAGCTTATCGAAAAATTGCACGATCGTATTTACAGCATTCACATAAAAGATAAAACTGGCAAAAATGCTGATCCTGCGAATACCAATCGTCCTTGGGGAGAAGGAGATACCCCCTTGGCTGAAATACTGGGATTGATAAAGAAGAATAAATGGCCGATTTACGCCGATGTTGAACTGGAATACGATATTCCGGAGGGCTCCGATGCACAGACTGAGATTGTGAAGTGCGTGGAGTATTGTAAGAATATTTTGGCTTAAAAGCCGTCATTGGGAATTTGTCACTGGTCATTTGGAATTTGCTACTAATGACCAGTGACTAAAGGCAACTGATTAAAACCGCTTTCCCCACCACTTTTTCAAACGCTCCAGAATTTTAAGCTCCGATGCATTTGGTTGCGGATGGTAGAAGCGTTCTCGTTTTACTTCTTTGGGCAGAAAATCCTGTTCCACAAAATTGCCATCGTAGGCATGCGCATATTTGTAGTCTTTTCCGTAACCGATTTCTTTCATCAGTTTGGTAGGTGCATTCCGAATGTGCAGCGGCACCGGTAGATTCCCGGTTCTTCTGACCGTTGCAATAGCCGCATCAATGGCTTCGTAGGCCGAGTTGCTTTTGGGCGAAGTGGCCAGGTAGATCACGCATTCCGAAAGAATGATCCGTGCTTCGGGATTACCGATTTTGTGTACCGCATCAAAAGTGCTTTGTGCCAACAGTAAGGCATTCGGATTAGCCAGCCCCACATCCTCGGCCGAAAGTATCAGCAAACGACGGGCAATAAAATTTATATCCTCGCCCCCTTCAAGCATCCGGGCCAGCCAATATACCGCAGCATCCGGGTCGCCTCCCCTGATGCTCTTTATAAAGGCCGAAATAATATCGTAATGCATTTCACCCTGCTTGTCGTAAATCGCCAGGTTCTTTTGCAAACGGTCGGTTACTTTCTTGTCGGTGATCGTAATCTCGTTGCCTTCTTCCCCCATCACCACCAGTTCCAGAACATTTAGCAGTTTCCGGGCATCACCACCCGAGAAGCGAAGCATCGCCTGGTCTTCTTCCAGCGTGATCTTTTTATCTTTCAGAACACTGTCTTTTTTTATCGCCTGTGCGATAATATTCAGCAGCGCTTCTTTGTCGAGATGATTCAGAACATACACCTGGCAACGCGAGAGCAGGGGAGAGATCACCTCAAATGAGGGGTTTTCGGTGGTGGCTCCTACCAAAGTTATAGTGCCATCTTCTACGGCACCCAGCAGCGAATCTTGTTGCGACTTGCTAAAACGGTGAATCTCGTCGATAAAAAGAATGGGATTGGGACGGCTGAAGAATTGTTGTTTCTTGGCTTTTTCAATCACATCCCGAATGTCTTTCACCCCCGAGTTGATAGCACTCAGCGTAAAAAACGGGCGGTCGAGTGTATTGGCAATAATGCGTGCCAGTGTTGTTTTTCCAACCCCGGGAGGTCCCCACAAAATTAAGGAGGTGATGTTCCCGGATTCAATCATTTTTCGCAAAACCGCACCTTGCCCCACTAAATGCTCCTGCCCGATGTAATCGTCGAGCGTGCGTGGCCGAAGGCGTTCTGCAAGTGGTTGATTGCTCATTGTTCCGGAATTTTATACAGTCGGAAGACTTTGTTGAGGCACAAAAATAAGCAATTTATTCGACGATGATGTCGTACTTCTGTAAAAGCCCGATTACGTTTTGATGCGAGAAACGGGCGTTGTAGATTTCATTTTTCTCCGGATCTATAGAAAACTGATAAGCCGTCGATAAATCGGCACGTTCCAGGTTGGTATTATCGAAAATGGCCCCGATCAGGTCGCAATCAGCAAAAATGGCTTCCGTGAGATCTGTTTCCGAGAAATCGACTTCTTCGAGTTTGCAGCCTGTGAATTTTGTCTTTTTCAGTTTTTGCTTATAAAAGGTGGAAAAGCCGAGGTTACAGTTTTCGAATTTCATTGCCAGCAGGAAAGGGTTACACTCGTCGAATGCCAGTCCGATCAGCTTACAATTATTGAATTCTACGTTCTGAAAAGCCGTGTTCCGGATCACAGCCATCCCCAGGTCGCAGTTTTCAAAAGTGCAATCCATGAACATACTGCTCCCGAGATTGACTTCGGCTAAGTTACAATTGATAAAATGACAGTTTTCAAATTCAGCTCCCTGGGCTTCCATGTCACTGAAATTCTCATTTTTAAAGGTCTTTCCTTCGGTAAACTTTCCCATTTCTGTATTCCAGTTCTGTGTCTGCTGCTAATTACAGTAGCGCTTGATGATGTTGTAGGCTCCTTCGATTCCCAATTCTCCGGCACGGCTTAAATCGATTGCTCCGCCTTCCACATCGTCGAGGTATATTTTGGTCAAGCCCCGGTTAAAATAAGCCTCTGCAAATTTAGGCTCCAGGCGAATGGCCTGGTTCAGGTCTTCCACGGCACTTTTGTATTCGCCCAGCCGAAGTTTTATGTAGGCCCGGTTGTAGTAGCCAAAAAAGAATTTGGGATTCAGGAACAGCGTGATTTCGTAATCATCCAGTATCTGCCGGTAATCAAGCGAAACATCGTCGCCCGATGCTTTGTTGCCCGTTTTGTTCAGTGCAATGGAAACGTTTTCCTGTCCGTTGGTCACCAGTTCCATTTGCTCGTGCATTTGGTAACGGCTGTTGGCCCGGCAGAAATACGAAACAGCGAGCTTCTCATCCTCCTGGATGGCTTTGTCGAGGTCTTCGATCGCCGCAGAATACTTCCCGGTTAAACTGTAGAAAATTCCCCGGCTAAGGTGGTTGTGTGCATTGTCTTGTACCGCAATTTTCTCGTTAAAATAGAGAATGAAATTTTCGAAGATGGCTTTGTAGGCATCCACCGGTTTGTTGGTGATCGACAGAATTGGGTTGTAGTTGTTCTTAACGTTCAGGTCGTCAATCGCCACGTTGTAATACTGAAACCGGTTGTAATCCACCGCATTTTTCTCGAAGGCCGAGATAATAAACAGAGGTTGCAGGTCGATCACAATGTTTTTATCCTGAAGTTGGATGTCTTCTTCTTCCTGCACCTGCTTGCTTTCTTCGGGTATTTCGCGGGTTTCTTCCACAATCAGGTCCATGCGCGAATGACGGCGACGGCGCTCGGCATCTCTTTCTTCTTCTTCGCGGGCATCTTTTTGTTTTTGGGCAGCCGCATAATCCACCGCCTGGTTGTTTTGATTACTGGCTTGTGCTGTTTGATCAGTAGCAGACTGCTGCTGTTTCTGATCGTCTTTCTGATTGTTCTTTTGTGTATTCCCCTGTTGCTGGTTGCCCTTTTGCTGTTGTTGCTGAGCCAGTTGCTCTGCATTGATCTTGCGGTTGCTGAAATCGTACTGCGGATTCAACCGGGCGGCAATCTGGTAATCGGTTTCGTATCCGGGGCGACCCAAAATTTCTTTGGCCATGGCCCGGTTAAAGTAGGCACTCGCCATTTCTGGGTTTAGTTGAATGGCCATGTCATAATCCATAATCGCGCTGGTGTAATCTTCCAGTTTGTGCTTTACAATACCGCGGTTGTTAAAGGCCAGGGCGTTGGTTGCATCAAACTTGATGCTTTGGTCGTAATCGCGAAGCGCCGAAGCGTAATCATTCAGTTCAAAACGAGCCAGTCCCCGGTTTAAATACGCTGCTGCATAGTGTGGCCGGATAATAATGACCTGGTTTAGGTCTTTTATGGCACCCATTACATCGCCACTCACAATTTTGGCGTTGCTTCGGGCCATCAGGGCGTGTGTCGATTTTGGGTTGATCTCCAACGAGCGGTCATAGTCGGCAATGGCGCCTTTTATATCCCGCAAGGCCAGTTTGGCAATCCCGCGGTTGTTGTAGATGGCTTCGTCATCGGGATCAAATTCCAGCGCCCGGTTGTAATCTTCAATGGCTTTGTCGTAGCGATGCAGGTTGTGGTACGCCATTCCCCGGTTGTTGTACGCCATTGGGTAGTAGGGTTTAATTTCAATGGCTTTGTTGTAATCTTCAATGGCGCCCCGGTAGTCTTCCAGCGAATGCTTGGCAATTCCCCGGTACAAATATGCCTCTGCCAGGTAGGGTTTAAATTCAATTACAATGTTGAAATATTCAATGGCACCGGTATAGTTTCCAATTGAAATCCGGGTTCTGCCCACCCTGATAAAATGGTCGATATTGAGTTGTGCTTCAGCCATAAAAGTAAAGGCCGTCAGCATAAAAAATAGGATCGTAAGTTTTTTCATCTAATTAAAAATCTCCACCGTTTATGGTTTTGAATGTAACTCATCTTCTTTTGGAAAGATTTGTTTCATCGTCTGTTTTAACTGAACAAACAAAAATAACATTTTAGGAGCATGCCCTTCGTTTCGCTTAATTTTATTTAACTTATCGCTCTAAAATTGTGAAGAATGTGTAAGCGTTGTGATTGGAGTACCTCGAATGAATTAATGATTCGCTACCACGACGAGGAGTGGGGAGTGCCTTTGCACGATGACCGGAAACTGTTTGAGTTTTTTGTGCTGGAAGGATTTCAGGCCGGCTTAAGCTGGCAGATTGTGCTTAACAAACGGGAGAATTTCAGAAAGGCTTTTGATCATTTCGACCCAAAACTGGTGGCAAAGTACGATGAGAAGAAACTGGAAGAATTGGGCAACGATGCTTCCATTATTCGTAACAGACAAAAAATAGCCGCCTGTGTGAACAATGCACAGCGTTTTCTGGAGATACAACAAGAATTTGGAAGCTTCGATCATTACATCTGGGGATTTGTAGATCATAACCCGATTGTGAATGCTTTCGCAGCGCAAAAGGAGCTTCCGGCCAAGACCGAACTTTCGGATAAAATATCGGCCGACCTGAAAAAGAGAGGCTTTAAGTTTGTGGGCTCCACAGTGATTTATGCACACATGCAAGCCACCGGAATGGTGAATGATCATCTAATTGATTGCTTTCGTTACAAAGAGGTTCAAAAGCAATAATTTAGAAGGATTGTAATTTAGCGCTAAGAGGTTTTTAGTCACTTTCTTAAATCAAATATTTTATTATTTTTGGTGCCATTCAGTACATGAAGGGATAGTTAATTTTTATATGCAGCGCCTGAAGAACAATGGTTTATACAGCCTTGTTGTGTTTACAGTCGTTTCATATTCACCTAAAAGAATAAAATAGTTTAGTTTCATGAAATTGCGCTTTGTATTAACCACGCTACTGGCAGTATTTGTTTTAAGTGTATTTGCCGAGAACGATAAGGGGAAGAAGGAAGAGAATGTAGGGTATGTTTTTGACGAAGAGATAGCACTGCCTGTAACACCGGTAAAAGATCAGTACCGTACGGGTACCTGTTGGTCTTTCTCAGCCATTTCATTACTGGAGTCAGAAATGCTTCGACTGGGGAAACCAGTGGTTGATTTGTCTGAAATGTTTGTGGTTTGGCATACCTATTCTGAAAAAGCACAGAAATATGTTCGTTTGCACGGCGAAAATACCTTTTCGGCCGGCGGTGCTTTTCACGATGTTACCAACATGATCCGGGAATACGGAATTGTTCCGGAATCGGTTTACAACGGTTTGCAATACGGCGAGAAAAAGCACGTACATGGCGAGATGGACGAAGTGCTGAAACAAAATGTGGATGCAGTGGTGGCCAATAAAAACCGTACGCTGAGTACTGTATGGCACGAAGCTGTTGAAGGTACCCTGAATACCTACCTGGGAAAAGTGCCTGACAAATTTGAGTACGAAGGAAAACAATACACTCCGCAAAGTTTTGCCAGCGAATACGTTGGTCTCAACATGGACGATTATGTGGAGATTTCTTCTTATACGCATCATCCGTTTTATTCAAAATTTATTCTGGAAGTACCGGATAACTGGTCGTGGGATGAAGTATACAACGTACCGGTGAATGAACTGGAAGAGATTATTGATTATTCGCTGAAGAATGGAATCACCGTTGCTTGGGCCGCTGATGTAAGCGAAAAAGGATTTCTGACAAGCAACAAAGGTGTGGCAGTATTGCCTGCTGCTCCCGACGAAGATATGAGCGATGCAGAAATTGCCCGTTGGGAATCACTTCCTGAGCGCGAAAAGGAAAAGGAATTGTACCTTCTTAACAGCCCGGTGCCTGAATTAAAAGTATCGCAGGAAATGCGCCAGGCTGCTTTTGATAACTACCAGACAACCGATGATCATGGAATGCACATTGTTGGAATTGCCAAAGATCAGGAGGGCGAGACCTTTTACAAAGTGAAAAATTCGTGGGGAGATTACAACAAATACAACGGATATTTTTATGCCTCTAAACCTTATGTTACGTATAAAACTATGTGTATTATGGTACACAAGGATGGCATACCCCAAAGTATTAGAGAAAAACTTGAGCTTTAGTTCAACAGGGAGCAGCCCTTCAGAGTTTTCTGAAGGGTTTTTTTATCTTTGGAACTCAAATCGATACGATGAGAAAACTTTTCCTCTTTGTTTTATTTGCGGTACTAAGCTTTTCTTCTTTTGCTGAAGAAGACTGGGGCTGGTGGAACGAACTTCATGGCTGGAAAACAGGTATGCCCGGCTGGCGAAACTGGATAATTATATCACCCGCCTACCTGGGACCCAATGCCTTGCCTGTGCCGGAAGTAAAAAAGGGTTTTTTCCTCAACGAAAGTGAATTTGCTTTAACCGCTTCCACGCATTTTCATTCGGGCGATCCAACCCAGGATATTTCGGGCCGGCTTTTTATTCCTTTTGCAAAGGGAAAGATCGCGGTTGAAATGTATGGGGTAATGATGGAACATTATGCGTACACCGAAGAAATCAGAAACGAACGTTTTTCGCGCGATAAAGACGGCAAAGGAGCCGCCATCGGTGATTTTTATTTTTCCACATTGATTCAGCTGACACGCGACCGGAAGTTTCCGAACACCTTGTTCCGGATGGCTTTGAGGACAGCCTCGGGAGGGAAACTGGACGCCGCCCGCTATTCCGATGCACCCGGCTATTTTTTTGATGTGAGCTCATCGAAAGATTTTGGCACCCGCGAAAGCCTGCTTTTTCGCCCGTACGGAATGATCGGTTTTTACAGCTGGCAAACCAACGACGAGCTGATGCTTCAGAACGATGCCCTGCTTTACGGACTGGGAACCGAATGGGAGCACAACAGTTGGCGTTTGGGCGCTTCGTGGTCGGGGTATCATGGCTATAAAAATACCGGCGACCGGCCTATGCAACTAAATTTCGACCTCCGGAAAGACTTTTCAAAAAGTGCCATCAGCCTGCAATACCAGCATGGCTTGCACGACTGGCTTTATAAAACCCTGCGTTTTTCGTTTATCTGGAAATTTAATGCGGTAAAATAAGTTCTGTTTTTCACGGAATATGTAAGTTTGTATCACTTTTTTTACCACTAACTGAAACATTTGCAACAATGAAGAAGCTGTCCTTGGTGATTTGTGTCTATAACGAAGAGCCAAACATAAAACCACTTTCCGAAGAAATTAAAGCCGCGTTGAAAGACATCGATTTCGAAGCCATTTTTGTGGACGACGGATCGAGCGACCGAACCAGGGAAGAAATCCGCAAGATAAATGACGAACGTTTTTTGCTGGTAGAGTTAAAACGTAATTACGGGCAAAGTTCTGCATTGCAGGCTGGTATCGACCAGGCAGAAGGGGAGTACGTTGCGCTGATTGACGGCGACTTGCAAAACGACCCGGCCGATGTTCCGATGATGCTTAACGAAATCGAGAAAGAAGGCTGGGACATGGTGGCAGGTGTGCGTGCCAACCGGAAAGACGGTATGTTTTTGCGCAAAGTACCTTCAAAAATTGCCAACTACATGATTCGCCGGGCTACCGGGATCCATATGAAAGACCTGGGGTGCACTTTGAAAATATTTACCAGCGAAACCATCAAAAGCATTCATATTTACGGCGAACTTCACCGTTATATTCCGGCCTTGATTACACTCGAAGGCGCCACGCGTATAACACAGGTGGATGTTAACCACCGGCCACGCACCTTTGGAACATCCAAATACAACCTCAGCCGAACCACCCGCGTAATGAGCGACCTGGTGCTGATGGTTTTCTTCAAAAAATACATGCAGCGCCCGATGCACTTTTTTGGTGGTATCGGAATCGTAACCCTCGGAATTGGCGTGTTGATCAATTTCTACCTGTTGATCCTGAAGGTTTTAGGAAACGACATCTGGGGGAAACCCTTACTGATGCTGGGAATTTTAATGGTGCTGGGCGGAATTCAGTTTATCACCACCGGTATAATTGCGGAAGTTCAGATGCGTACTTATTTTGAGTCGCAAAAGAAAAAACCGTACCGGGTTAAAAGTGTGTCTCCGGCCGTAGAGAAATAATCCCAAACAGCTATCCGGAATTACAAAAAGTTGTTTAGATTTATATGGTTTTCCATTGATAGGCAGTGAGTAATACCCGGATTAAAAACACAGGAGTAGCTGATAGTATCCCCTTGGAATTTTATTCGGAAGATTTGTTTCATTTTTAGATAAGGGTAATTACGATCTTGCTTGTCATAAAATAAACAAGATTGATCAACTTAAATAATTATGTGATGAATACAATGAAGGCCCGGATATCACTTTTTTTGACTGTGTTTTTTGTCCTCGCTCTTTTGTCCGTAAATGCACAGGAGCGTTTGATTAAAGGTATTGTAACTACTTTTGACAGTATTCCGCTGATTGGTGCCGACGTGCAGGTGGCGGGTTCGAAAGAGTTGGTAAAAACCGATACGCTTGGAAGGTTTTCAATAAATGTAAATCCCGGAGATAAACTAAAGGTTTCTGCCAAAGGTTTTATTTCGCAAAAAGTTAAACTCGACGATAAAATCAAAATGGTTTTGGTGAACCTAAAACTAAAACCTACCGAAAGTGCCCGGGAATATGCAATCGGATACGGTTATGTAAAAGATGCCGATAAGCTCAACGCGGTGGCTCAACTAAACAGCAAAGATCTGGATTTCTCGCAGTATACAAATATGTACGATTTGATACGCGGCCGGTTTGGCGGCGTTCAGGTAAGTCCGAATGGCGAGATCATTATTCGGGGGGTGAGTTCGATAAACCTGAGCAGTGCTGCCCTGATAGTGGTGGACGGAGTAGCGGTAGATAACAGCATGTTGAATAATTTAAGCCCCACGAATGTGCAAAGCATCAACATTATCAAAGACGGAAGTGCTGCTATTTATGGTGCACGGGGCGCCAACGGAGTGGTGATTATCGAAACCAAGCGGGGGAAGGATGATTGATTTTTATCATCGGTTTTCCGGGCGAAATACCCGAGTTTAAACGCGAAAGTTGTGTGGCCGGATGGCAGTATCTTATTCAGGGACGCTTAAAAACATATCTCGAATTAAATCGCTAAATTGGAACGTACTTAAAAACTACAATCATGAACAAACCGGTAACCGTCGCAACATTTACGAGCAACTTCGATATGAAATACATTCTTTTTAAGGAAATGCTCGACGAGGCAGGAATCGAATACATGCTGGTAAATGAGATCACCAGTACGATCGATGGTATTTACAAGGGCAGTCCGTCAAACATAGGCATTGAGCTTCGGGTAATGGAAGAGAACTTGGAAGAGGCGCTGGAGATACTGAACTCGATCCAATAAAATATTCGTGATTTGCGGGAATCACCAACAGAAATGAAAGTTAAGATGTATACTCCAATCCGGGATTTGTTTTTAATTTTTTGAATATCCAATATTGAATTCCCAATATTCAAATTTCCGGATTTTGTTGGATATTTTACATTCAAAATTGAGAATTGGATTTTTTAGAAAATCGACTTTCAGAAAAAAGGCTGTTCCAAAAGTGATCTTTACGCAGAATATTTCCTGTTTTTCTTTTGCGTAAACCGATTTGCCACTTCTGAAACAGCCCTTTGAACTATCACCAAAGAGTGTTTATTTTGTCAGTTCATAGCCCATTTCAATTCCTTTTTTGGTTGCCGGAACTCCTTCTCTCATCCAAACCGGCATCGGAGCACCTTTCAGGTAATGATCAAAAAACTGTGCCAGCCGAATTTGAAAATCATGTTTGTCGCGGAGTTTTAGCGGCCAGTGGTCGGCGTCGTTGTAGTTTAACAGCCAACTCGGCTTTCCAAGTCTTCGCAAGCCAATAAAAAACTCAATTCCCTGGTACCACGGTACGGCTCCGTCGTCGTCGTTGTGCATGATCAAAATAGGCGTCTCTATCTTGTCGAGCGTAAACAGCGGCGAATTTTCGAGGTAGCGCAGCGGCGCTTCCCAGATCGACTTTCCGATGCGGCTTTGCGTGTGTTCGTACTGAAAAGCGCGGTTCAGTCCCGATCCCCAGCGAATTCCACCGTAAGCGCTAAACATGTTTACAACGGGTGCACCCGATTCGATGGCAGCAAAGAGGTTGGTGCGGGTGGCAAGGTAGGCCACCTGGTAGCCGCCCCAGCTGTGCCCCTGCGCCCCGATTCGTTTCGGATCCACAAAGCCCATCTCAAGGATATGGGTAATTCCGGGCATCACGCAGTTAAAGGCCGATTCTCCCGGGTAGCCTTCCCGGTAATGCACATCGGGGTTGAAAACAACGTACCCGTTGCTGGTGTAATAATGATAGTCGATGGTAGAACGATGGGGTTCCGGCATGCGGTATTCAAGCAATTCATCCGAACTTTTCTCGTAGAAGTTTACGATCATCGGATATTTTTTCGATGTGTCGAAATTTTCCGGTTTGTGCAAGGTTCCTTCCAGTGTCAGTCCGTCGAGCGAGCGCCACGAAACCAACTCGGCCGTTCCCCATATAAAATCTTTTTGCTGAGGGGCTGCATCCGAAATCTGCACCTGCTTTTTGAAATTCAGGTCGGTAGCCAGAAGATCGGGATAGGTCCGGAAATTCTCTTTGGTGAAAACCAGTACATCAGCATCTTTTGCTTTTGATGGCGTACTGAGTTTAAAGTTTCCATCCAGCAAGGTCTTTTTCTTCTCCGGTTTTTCCCAATCAAATGAGAAATAGCTGTTTGCTTTACTCTCGTCATCAAAGGCTTTTAAAAGCAATGGTTCCGAAGGATCAAGTGCTTCGCCCCTTTCGGCATTAAATCTCACCAGGCGGTAGCTGGTTTTGTTTTTCCGGCCATCTTGGGTGACGTTTAAGGGGGCCGAATTATTTTCAGGGTCTACCTGCCAT
Organism: Maribellus luteus; assembly: GCF_003576475.1. Taxonomy (GTDB): domain Bacteria; phylum Bacteroidota; class Bacteroidia; order Bacteroidales; family Prolixibacteraceae; genus Draconibacterium; species Draconibacterium luteum. The sequence goes on from NZ_QWGR01000016.1 coordinate 62,479, forward strand.
AAATCGTAACGGTCGTAAATTAGCAGTGCCTTGTCGTGTTGCAGCCAGCCCGCTGTACCGTATGACGATGGCGGATTGGGGATGTCATTCAGTTCATCAGCCACCTGAATTTGTTGGGGAATGGAGACAACAAATTCTTTCCCCGTAGCTATGTTGTAAGTATTCCACGTAGTATCGATGGCATTGTACCAGTAAAGGTAATTGCCGTTGGGTGAAGACATGGGGCGCGCTCGACAGTCTTTTTTGATCATTTTGTGCTCGCCGGTGCGGATATGGACCAGGTAAAAATCGAGGTGGTTCGGGTGCCCTTCCCACATTACCTGCACCGCGTAAGGGCGATTGGAATAGGCCAGCAGATAATCTGCATTGCCTTTGTTGATCAGGTCGATGCCGGAAAACAATTCGGTTTCGAGTTGAACGGCTTTGTTGTCGGAAAGATGGACCACTGCCAGGTATGATTTTTTCTCGTCGCGCGATTTGTTGTTTAGCTGAACGGTTTGCAGCTCTTCTTCGTTCCAGTGCCAGATATCCAGCATCGGAATTTCTTCTTCCAGCTTTGTTGTATCCTTTTCTGCTGGAACTGGCGCAGTCCCAAAAAACAGGCGTTCGTTGTTATCCGAAAACGAAAGCCGGCCGTTGGAACTGATTTCCCAGCCTTCGGGAATGGCCTTGTTATCATTGGCTGCGATGATTTCTGCACTTTCATTGCCAGACCACAAATACAGTGCATAGCTTTTTTCTTTCGAACCGGTAGTATCGGCCAGGAATGCCACCTTGTTGGCCGTTTTGCTTAGCGTAAGTTGTTTGAAGTCGCCTTTTGCATCCAGGATTTTTTGCTCATTTCCGTTTTCCCATACATAAACACCGGCATCGAAAACACTGTCGCCTTCTGACACAAAGGCAAGTATTTTATTTTCTTCAGAAAATTCGTAGCTGCTTACTGCCGGGAATTCTTTTTCTTCGCCATTAATGAGGTTTTTTATCACCAGCGGAAGTGTTTCGTCTTTGCCGTTTTTCTTTTCTTTTTTGTCTGAACGGGAAGTAGTGTCGGTTTTTTCAGTCTGGTAGGCAATCCAACCCGACCATTCTGCAGGTATTTTAAATGATTTTATTTGCTCAATCACTTCCTGCGTTCCTTTGTCGAGATCGTAAATTACAAGCTGGTCTTTGGGAAGGTCTTCTTTTTTTGTCTTTTTTAATTTCAGGGCTCGGACACTGTCTTCCGGAGCTTTTAAAGTGAACACCAAAAATCGGGAATCGGCTGTAATTTTAGCTCCGGTTCCGCATTTAATAGATGCTTTTTCCTCGCCGGCAGGAGTGGTTATCTTTAGTACAGGATCTCCTTTCCACGGTTCTTCTTTGTAAACAATGTATTTGCCGTTGTTGGAAAGGTGGGTTTCCGTAATCCTGTTCCATTTCAGGATGTCATCAAACGTTAAGGGGCGCTTTTCGTTTTGCGCAAATGCCAGAACAGCCAGCACGGAAAAAGTAAAAATGAACAGCAGTTTTTTCATGAGTGTATACTATTTGGTTTTAAACAAAATACGGGTGCAGGGAGAAAACTATCTGCGTGTGTCTGAGCGTTTCTGATCCGGGCTTTATTCGGAAAAATTGATGGTTCAAGTCAGTTCAAATTTCAGTAAACTATGACGCCCTTCTGCCGAAAAGGTTTAAAACGGATTCAGGTGCGTCGGTAAATAACGTTTCTTTCTTCGAGGTATTTAAAAATGTATCCCAAATTTCCAACTCCGGCACCAAGAGTTTCGGGGGCGCTTACACCATGTTCCGAAAAACCGCCGTCGAGCAATAAATTGGCAACCGCCGTGCAGGTGTATCCTGTTGTGCGTGCCATCGAAATGGTTTTGCTGGTACGGTCAAACTTATCCAGAAGGTCGTAGGTGTATGTTTTACTTGTGCCGTTTTCCGTTCCCTTTATGGTGATTCGCATGATGGTAAAATCTTCTTCGCCTTCCTTTAACTGCCATTTGGGAAAAAGCAGTTTGGCCGTTACATCTATGGGGCGGATTTTTGTGCCGTTTACTTCTATTTCTTCGTACGAGAAAAATCCGGATGCGCGCAACACCCGCAGGTATTCAATGCATCCCGGGTAACGAAGTGTTTTTTCGATCATGTGCGGAATGTTTTTCATGGTAAACATGAGTGATCGCAGTCCGTCAGAATTCCACGATTCCAGGGTTCCCACTCCTTCAAAATGAAGCAGCTCCGGATCGGAAAGTGCTTCTTTGGTCACCATTTCATAATTCTGAATATAGCGCGCGGGCCGGGTGTATTCTTCGATTATATCGATGGGAGAAAAAACGGCTTTGTATTCGTAGGGCCACTCGCGAACCACCGGGAGTCCTCCCACCAAACATTCATACGAATGAACATGCATTTCGCGGTTGTGGTGTCCGAGGATAATGTTTCCCATTCCGGGAGCTACACCACAATCGGCCACTACCGTAACTTTGTGCTTTTGAGCTAATCCGTTCAGGGCCAGAAAATCTTCCGGCATAAACGAAATGTCAACCATGTCTCGCCCCGTTTCGATCACCGTTTTCATGGTATGATAACCCATAAAGCCGGGAACGGCCCCGATAACGAGGTCAAACCCGCGAACAATTTCCCTGATTTTTGTGGGGTCTTTCAGGTCGGCCAGAATGGTTCTTATTTCCGGAAAATCCAGAAATTTCTGAGCAGTAGAAGGATCGATATCTACACTCGTAACCTGATGGTTTTTCGACAGGTCTTTGGCGATTACACTGCCTACCAATCCGGCACCCAGTACAACAATCTTTTTCATCCTGTTTCCATTTATTGTATTTCCATACGGCTTATACCGCAGCGAAACAGTTGTTCGTAATTCAACAGAAGCATCTTCCTGATTGAAGGTAATAAACTCCAACAGAATCAGAAGCCTGCATGAATCTACAAAAAGATTTCGGGACTTGACAGCTTCTTTTCGTTTACATAGCTGAAAACGAGAAGCACTGGATTTTGATTTTGGTTATTACCTTAGTTTTTTAAGTACTTTTTGTTTCCCGCAGATTGCGCAGATCATCGCAAATCTTATTTCACCCATTTGGGTGAAATCATTATCTGCGTAAATCTGCGTTATCTGTGTGCTGTTGAATTCCGCTTGCGAATTAAGGTATAAATCAAACCAATATGAGAATGAATAATAATTATGCTTTTACTGGTAAATCACGTTCTTTTGAGCGTGGTGTGTTTACACAGTCTATTCCAAATGGATCAGTCCTCTTTTTAGTGCGTACTTTACCACGTCGGAATTATTTTTCAGGTTTAGCTTGTCCAGAATGTTCTGTTTGTGGGTTCCCACAGTTTTAACGCTGATAAATAATTTTTCTCCGATTTCACGGGTTGAAATACCTTCGGCCAGTAGCATGAAAATCTCCTTTTCTCGGTCTGACAACTGATTGTAACTGTCGTCTTTGGTATTGGCTGCGTCAAGGTAGCCATTGATTACCAGTTCGGTTATGTCTTCGCTAAGGAATTTCTTCCCGTTAAAAACCGAATGAACAGCATCGATCAGCTGGCGGTGTGTTGAGTTTTTAAGCAGGTAAGCATCGGCTCCTGCTTCGAGCATTCCTTTTACGTATTGTTTGTCGGAATGCATAGAGACGGCAATCACCTTTATCTCGGGCAATTTTTCTTTTAGAAGCCGGGTGGCTTCAATGCCGTTCATATCGGGCATGGCAATGTCGGTCAAAAGCACATCGGGTTTTAGGCGTTGCGCCATTTCAATGGCTGCATTTCCGTTTTCTGACTGTGCAATTACTTCAATGGTTTCATCGGTTTCCAGCAGGTTTTTAAGGCCTTCTCTGAATAACTGATGGTCGTCGGCAACAATAACTTTAATTTTCATTGTTCTATACTTGGGTTGTTAATTCTGTCAGTCGCACTGTTTGTTAACCGGCAAAACTATTTTGGCACGTGTTCCTTTACCGGTTGGGTGTATTTTGAATGATCCGTTGATACTGTCGACGCGCTCGTAAATGCTCAATAATCCAAATCCTCCTTCTAAATTTGGAGCTTTTATTTTTGCCGGATCAATACCTACACCATTGTCTTCCACCAAAATAACGTGAGCCTCGTCGTTTGTGTCGACCGAGACTTTTACCTCGGAGGCCCTGGCATGTTTCTGTATATTGGTTAAAAGCTCTCCGATGATGCGGTAGAGAAAAATTTCGTTTTCCTTGCTTTGCCCATTTTTATAGTCGCCTACCTTAAAGGTGGTTTTAATCTGAAAGTTTTTCTCAAACTGTTCCAGTTTCCAGCTTACCGCCGGAATAAGCCCGAGTTCATAAAGAATGGGAGGACTCAGGTCGTACGTTAAGGTACGCGATTCCTGGATGGCTTTGTTGAGCAGACTGGAGGTAAATTCGATTGTTTTTTTTATTTGCGGAGAACAATTCTGTACGTCAATCGATGACAGATTCATAAACGCCAGTGAAAGGGTTTGTCCCAAACTGTCGTGAAGGTTTTCTGCAACACGGCGGCGTTCACGTTCTTCCACCAGTGTTAGTTCCGAATTCATTTTCCGAAGCCTTTCCTGGTATTCTTTAATGCGCATGGCCACATTTATCTGGGCCGATAATTCAGCCTGATCATAGGGCTTTGAGAGAAAAGAATCGGCGCCGGCATTCAGGCCCTTCGAACGTTCCGAACTATCGTGTCCGAGGGCCGAAACCATGATGATGGGAATCTGTTTGGTTTTTACATTGTCCTTTAAAATACGACAGGTTTCGTAGCCATCCAGCCCGGGCATCATAATGTCAAGCAGCACAAGATCGGGCAACTCTTTGGTCGCCTTCTCGATCCCCTCTTCTCCACTCTGTGCTGCGACGAACAGAAAGTCGGGGTAATGCTTTCTGATAATGTGCCCGAGGAGCTCAAGGTTTATCAAATTATCATCCACTGCAAGAATCTTCCGCATGGCATTTTTATCTAAACGTTTGGTTTTATGTTGGTACAGGTATAAGCGTCATCCGTATCAGGGTTAAAAGTAGTAAAAATGCATGAAGATAAACAAGGCACTTTGTAAAAATATCAGAATGATGGATGAGGGGTTCGGGGTTGGTAAGTGTTTCCGAATTCTTTACTGCCGTTGACGGTCAGGAGGAAACGGGATGGGAGCCAATTAACTTGCCGCTTATTTATGTTTCTTTCTTTATCCTCTCAAATTCTGACTATCTTTGTTGCTCACACAAAAAATGTATGTCAGATAAGCCATTAATATTAGTAACCAACGACGACGGAATTCATGCCAAAGGGCTGAGAGAGTTGGTAGAGGTAATGCAGTTTTTCGGAGAAGTAATCGTTATTTCATCCGAAGTCTCCATGTCGGGGAAGGGATGTGGTATAACCGTTGATCACCCTTTGCGGGCCATCCCGGTTGAACAGATTCACGGGGTGCCTACCTACAAAAGCAACGGTACTCCGGTTGACAGCGTGAAACTTAGTTTTAACAGCCTTTTGCCGCGTATCCCCGATTATGTTGTTTCCGGTATTAATCACGGGGCAAATTCCTCGATCAGTGTTATTTACAGCGGAACAATGGGAGCCGCCATCGAAGGTGGTTTGCACGGAGTTCCTTCCATCGGGTTTTCGTTGGATGATTTCAGTGCCGATGCCGACTTCTCAAAAGCAAAGTTGGTGGTGGCGCGTGTTTTTCAGAGCGTAATGGAGAATGGTTTGCCGCCTTTTGTTTGTTTGAATGTGAACATTCCCAAAGGCAAGCCAAAGGGAATTAAAATATGCAGGCAGGCACATGGTAAATGGGTGGAAGAGTTTGAAAAAAGAACCGATCCGCACGGTCGTGAATACCACTGGCTGGCAGGATACTTCAAGAATTTCGAAGAAGATGCATCGGAAACCGATATGCACGCACTTAAAAACAGCTATGCATCGGTAGTTCCCGTGACCGTTGATATGACCTGTTACAAAACCTTGGAGCAACTGAAAGACTGGAAATTCTGATATGCAACGAAACCGCAGACATAAACTGGATACCGTTGGTGCCGGACTTTTGGCGGGCCTGCTTTTGCCCCTGGTGATCTTCCTGATTGTTTACCTCGTGAACGACCCGGAGATTGCATTTTCTGAATACCTGAAAGGGTTGTGGCGCATTCATGCCCTGGTAAAAATTGGCAGTTTGTGTGTGTTTACCAACCTGGCGGTATTTTGGGTTTTTCTGAAGATGAAACACGAACGGGCGGCACGTGGTGTGTTGGGGGCTACTTTGCTCTATGCTTTTGTGGTGCTCATATCAAAAGCCGTATAGATGAGGTATTATCTGATAGCAGGCGAGGCATCAGGTGATTTGCACGGATCGAACCTGATGAAAGAACTGAAAACAGCAGATTCGGGGGCTGTATTTCGCTATTTTGGTGGCGACCTGATGCAGGCCGTTGACGGGGAGTTGGTAAAACACTACCGCGAAATGGCTTTTATGGGTTTTTTGAATGTTATTCTGAACTTGAAAACCATTGCCCGAAACCTCGAATTTTGCAAAAAAGACCTGCTTCAGTTTAAACCCGATGTGCTGATCCTGATTGATTATCCCGGGTTTAACCTGAGGATTGCAGAGTTTGCCAAACAAAACAACATTAAAGTATACTACTACATTTCTCCGAAGGTTTGGGCCTGGAAAGAGTACCGGGTGAAAAAGATCAAAGCTTGTGTGGACGAAATGTTTACCATTTTTCCGTTTGAAACCGGTTTTTACCGAAAGCACGGGATGGACGTTCATTATGTGGGAAATCCGCTGATGGATTCGTTTGCCGAATTTCAGAAAACAGCCCTGTCGGGGCCGGAATTTATCCAAAAAAATCAGCTGGGTGAAAGACCTTTGGTAGCCTTGCTGGCCGGTAGCCGGGTGCAGGAAATTAAACGAACGCTGCCGGTAATGAAGGTTATCTCCTCTCTTTTTCCTGATTTTCAGTTTGTGCTGGCCGGGGTAAAAAGCATCGACGATTCGTTGTATCAGTCTTATCTGAAGGATGCGGACATAAAACTTATTTACGATCAAACCTACGATTTGCTGAATAACGCGCACACGGCGCTGGTTGCCTCCGGAACGGCGGCATTGGAAACGGCTTTGTTCGGGGTGCCGCAAACCGTGATTTACAAAGTGGAAGGCGGTTGGGTAACCGATTTTATTTTCCGTCATTTTATTTTTAAGATGGTAGGGGTATCGCTTCCGAATATTATTATGGAGCGTGAGATTGTGAGGGAACTTGTACAGGCGAAAATGACTTTGAAAAACGTAAAAAGCGAAATGCAAAAGTTGCTTTACAACAAAGAATACCGGGCTCAGATACGGGCCGATTATCAGCAGTTATGGGAGATGATGGGCGAACCGGGTTGTTCTAAACGGGCAGCAGATAAAATGGTTGAATTGTTGAAAACAGCGGAAAAACATTAAATTTCTGCCCTGAAAAATATTGAAAGCGTCAGGAAAGACGTTCACCTTAAAACTTTTTGCCGAAGTGTATAGCTTGTTCAAAAAAGAGATCAAAACATTTCTGGGGTCGCTGATCGGTTACCTGGCAGTGTTGGTTTTTCTTTTGGTCAGTGGCCTGTTTCTGTGGGTGTTTCCCGGAGATTTTAACATTGTCGGAAGCGGATATTCTACGCTCGACCCGTTTTTTTCGCTGGCTCCCTGGCTGTATCTATTTCTGATTCCGGCCATTACCATGCGTTTTTTTGCCGACGAAAAACGAAGCGGAACCATCGAACTGTTGCTTACCCGCCCGGTTTCTGCATTTCAGCTGGTGTTCGCCAAATTCCTGGCCGGAATGGTGCTGGTGTTTATTTCGCTGCTGCCTACTTTGTTGTACTTTCTGTCGGTTTACCTGCTTGGAAATCCGGTGGGAAGTATCGATACAGGTGCCACCTGGGGATCGTTTTTCGGGCTTTTCTTTTTGGCAACCATTTACGTGGCCATCGGGGTTTTTACCTCGTCGTTAACCGACAACCAGATCGTTAGCTTCATTCTGTCCATGGTGTTGTCGTTTGTTTTTTACCTGGGATTTGAGTTTGCGGCTTCGTCCGGAATTCCATACTGGGTAGAGCAAATGCTGACGTGGTTGAGCATTAACGAGCATTTTCTGTCGGCTTCGCGCGGAGTGATCGATCTCGAAGATGTGATCTACTTTTTGGGGATGACTTTTCTTTTCCTGTTTTTTACGGCCGTGTTTCTTCGCAAGGGAAACGTCAAAAGGAAGATTATACGTACCCGGCTGGTGCTGGTGACTTTAGCTGTTCTTGTGGTGTTTTTTGCCTCTTCCAGTTTTTTGCTTCGGATTGATTTAACCGTTGATAAACGTTATTCGCTTTCGCCGATTAGTAAGCAAATTGCTGCGGAGATTCAGGAACCGGTTTCGGTCGAATTCTTTTTGGAAGGAGAGTTGGAGCCCGGATTAAAAAAATTGCAACGCGAGGTTTTTGAAAAGGTAGCAGTGCTAAATGCCTATTCTTCGAAACCAATTCGCATAAAAGTTACCGATATTTACCAGGTTGTGAACCCGGAGAAACGCGAAGAAAAAATACAGGAACTCTACGAAAAAGGTATCAAACCTACCAGTTTCAGACACAAAACTGAAACGGGAGTAGCAACAAAACTTATTATTCCGGGAGCGCTTATTCAAATAGGAGGGAAAGAAGTAGCTGTTAATTTTCTGAAATCAAACCAGGATTTTTCGGGCGAATACAATATAAATCACTCGGTAGAAAGTGTGGAGTTTGAATTGGTAAATGCTTTTCAAAAGCTGATGCGCGGCAAAAAATCGACCGTTGCTTTCCTTGAGGGACACGGCGAATTGGATCAGTACCAAGTGATGGATTTTGCCAATGCACTTTCGGGTGACTTTGAAGTGACGCGTGTAAATACGACCTTGCTCGGAAAGTATGCCGATAATTTTGATATTCTGGTGATTGCCGGTCCCGATCAGCCCTTTAGTGAACCCGATAAATACATCATCGATCAATACATCATGAACGGAGGAAAAGTGGTTTGGTTAATCGATCCCGTAAAAGTAGATGTTGACAGTTTGTCGCGCGGATTCCGGACTTTTGCGTTTCCGCATGATATCAACCTGGGCGACCAGTTGTTTAAATACGGAGCCCGTTTGAATTACGAATTACTTCAGGATGTAAATTGTTCACAATTGGCTGTGAATACCGCTCCCGCCGGAGCCCAGCCAAAGTACACGCTTCATCCCTGGTATTACTCGCCTTTGCTGACACCCAACGATAATCATCCGCTCAGCCGAAACCTGAACCGTGTTTTTGCCGAATACGTTTCATCGGTCGATACCGTTTCCGGAACACCCGGACTTACCAAAACGGTGATTCTTTCCACTTCGCCTTATGCCCGGAGGGTAAAATCGCCTTCGTCGGTAAGTCTGCAAAATATCGACAATCCACCCGCCCGCGAATTGTTCAACACGCCTTTTATTCCGGTGGGAGTGCTGATGGAAGGAACATTTACTTCGCTGTATAAGAACCGGATGGTGGAACAGTGGGGTTTTTCATCGGCTTCCACTTTAAATGAAAGCCAGCCAAGCAAAATGGTTGTTTTTGCCGATGCCGGAATGATCGCAAACCTGGTGAATTATTCGGGCGAGCGTCCGCAAATCAGCGAAATGGGATACGATAAAGTGACCCGGCGTGCCTGGGGTAACAAGGAGTTTCTGATGAACACGCTTTTTTACCTGAACGACGACCGCGGTATCATGCAACTTCGAAACCGTACAATTAAGCTCCGGCTGCTCGATCAGGTGAAGTTACGGGAGCAAAAAGCATTCTGGCAATGGCTGAATGTTTTGTTACCCGCTTTGGTCATGGCACTTTTCGGCCTGGTATACAACCTTGTTCGTAAGTATCGTTATACCCGTTCATAAATCGTGGGTATTTTCGCGAAAAGTCAGGTAGGTTAATATTATTAAAGTTTGTATATTCGTGTACTTGGAGAACTAAAAATCTCATACGGAATTAAAAATCAAAAAAACATAATAAGCACATGAAGTTTGTTGTTTCAAGCACTGAATTACTGAGTCACCTTTCTGCTATCAGCAAGGTAATCAGCAGTAAAAGTACTATGCCGATACTGGATAACTTTTTGTTTCAGTTAAACGATTCGGAGCTGACCATTACAGCTTCCGATCTGGAATCGACTTTGATTACCAGTATCGAGTTGGACAATATTGACGGGACAGGTGCTGTTGCCGTTCCGGCGAAACTAATTACAGATACTTTGAAGGAATTTCCGGAGCAGCCACTGACTTTCCAGATCGACAAAGGTTCGTTTCATGTTGAAATCTTTTCCGACAACGGTAAATTCAGCATTATGGGACAGGATCCGGAAGATTTTCCGGAACAGCCCGGGCTGGATGAAGAAGGTGCTTCGTCGATCAATGTAAGCCATGTGGTTTTGCAAAAAGGTATTGAAAAAACGCTGTTTGCTACGGCAGATGACGAACTTCGCCCTGTAATGAACGGTATTTTTGTGGAACTTTCGCCCGATTTTATGAGCTTTGTTGCGTCAGACGCTCACAAGTTGGTTCGTTACCGCAGAATGGATGCGAAGTCGGAGTTTGAATCGTCTTTTATCCTTCCGAAAAAACCGGCCAGTTTGCTGAAAAACCTTCTTCCTAAAGAAGAATTCGACGTAAAAGTAGAGTTTGACGATAAAAACGCATTTTTTACACTGAGCAATTATAAATTGATTTGCCGTTTGGTGGAAGGTAATTACCCGAGTTACAATTCGGTAATTCCAACCAACAACCCAAATAAAATGGTTATCGACCGCCTGAGTCTTTACAACACCGTAAGAAGGGTGTCTGTATTTTCAAACCAGGCCAGTAACCTCATAAAATTAAACATCAACGATAACAAACTGGTGGTTTCTGCACAGGACATCGATTTCTCGATTTCGGCAGTTGAACGACTGGCTTGTGAATACGAAGGAGACGAAATCGAAATCGGTTTCAAATCAACCTTTATGCAGGAAATTCTGTCCAATATTTCGGCAGGTGATGTAAGGCTGGAATTAAGTGACCCGACCCGCGCTGGTTTGTTACTCCCGGCCGAGAACGATCACGAAGACGAAGACATGTTGATGCTTTTGATGCCCATGATGATCAATGCCTGATCAAATTTAATAATCAGAGAAAAGGTATCCTGGGGTCAACAGATTGTAGGATACCTTTTTTAATTCATACCGGTATGCAATTACACTTAAAAAATCCCATTGTATTTCTGGATCTCGAAACTACGGGGATCAATATTGTTACTGACCGCATTGTGGAAATCGCGTTGGTAAAAGTAAATGTAGATGGCAGCGAAGAGGAAAAGCTGTTGCGTATTAACCCAGAAATGCCCATTCCCGTTGAGGCTTCGATGATTCACGGAATTTACGATGAGGACATAAAAGATGCACCTACTTTTAAGGAAGTGGCCAAAACACTGGCTAAATTTCTGGAAGGCTGCGATCTGGGAGGGTTCAATTCCAATCGTTTTGATATTCCGCTTTTGGCCGAAGAATTTCTACGTGCCGATGTGGACATCGACCTAAAAAAACGAAAGTTTATTGATGTGCAGGCGATCTTTCACAAAATGGAAAAGAGAACGCTGGCGGCTGCCTATAAATTCTACTGTAACCAGGAATTAATCGATGCACACAGCGCCATGGCCGATACCAAGGCTACATATGAGGTGTTAAAGGCGCAGCTCGATGTTTATAACGGAGTAGAATATGAAGATGCAAAAGGTAATAAATCCCTTCCGATTGTAAACAACGTGGACCAACTGAGCGAGTTTTCTTCGTACGACCGGAACGTTGACTTTGTTGGCCGGATTGTTTACGACGAAAACGATGTGCCGGTGTTCAACTTTGGGAAAAACAAAGGAATTCCGGTGGCTCAGGTACTGGAAGAGCAACCCGGGTATTTTGGCTGGATATTGAACAGCGAATTTCCGCTTTACACAAAAAAAGTGCTGACCCAGCTTAAACTGAAAATGATGAGTAAGTAGCGGGTGCATTCGAAAAAGAAATTGAGATGAAAATTATTTGCATAGGAAGAAATTATGTGGCGCATGCCGCAGAATTGGGAAACGAAGTCCCGGAGGAGCCTGTGTTTTTTATGAAACCGGATTCGGCCCTGCTTCGTAACAACGATCCGTTTTATATTCCCGACTGGACAAAAGAGGTTCATCACGAAATAGAGTTGGTTATCAAGATCAACCGTATTGGCAAAAACATAGAGAAGCGCTTTGCCGATCGTTACTACGACGAGATTGGGCTGGGCATCGATTTTACAGCACGCGATGTGCAGGCGCAACTCAAGGCCAAAGGCTTGCCCTGGGAGAAAGCCAAAGCTTTTGACCAGTCGGCGGTAATCAGCAGCACCTTTTTCCCGAAAAGCATTTTCCCCGATATGGAGTCGCTGTATTTTAAGCTCGATATCAATGGGACAACTGCACAGGAAGGCCACTCGGGCCTGATGATTTTTGGCTTTGATGAGATCATTTCCCATGTTTCAAAATATGTAACATTGAAAATAGGTGATCTCATCTATACGGGTACACCCGCCAACGTTGGTCCGGTGCAAATCGGCGACCACCTGGAAGGTTACCTGGAAGGCAAAAAACTGCTCGATTTTAAGGTGAAGTAAGAGAAAGTTATTGATTGTAACTGATTGTTCCGGGTAGCTACTGGAGTTGCTGTCAGGCACAATAAGTTACATTTTGTTTTAAAAGAAAGAATCCAACAACATGCAAGACCATCATTTTGAAATAGAACTCGAAGTACGCGATTACGAATGCGATTTACAGGGCATTGTAAATAACTCGGTTTATCAGAATTATCTGGAACATTGCCGCCACAAGTTTTTACATGCTGCCGGACTGGATTTTGCCGAGTTGCACAACGACGGGATTGACGCGGTAGTGATTCGTGCCGAACTGGATTACAAGTTTCCGTTGCGGCCGGCCGATATTTTTCTGATTCGCCTGAGAATGGGCAAACAGGGGCGTTTGCGCGTTATCTTTGATCAGCAGATCATTCGGAAATCGGATGAAAAACTAATGGTAAATGCCCGTATTACCACTGTACTGACCAAGAATGGACGACCCATTGCGCCTGATATCCTGGAAGGAAAATTTGAAGCGGTTGGTGTGAAAATGGTGGAGGTTTAAGATTCCTGGCAACAATTACCCGGGAGATATTTGAGTTTTACGATTGTTGCTTGCTTGATTTGTGTTCCAGTTTAAAGCTGTGTCCGCAATCAAAGCAATGGTAATTTTTTCTGATGAGCGGAAAGGGGCTAGTCGTCAGAAACGATAAGATGAGGTACAAAACATCCCATTTATCGTCGGTGGCATAGCCAAAACTCACATTGGTCGACTGGCAATTCGGACAGATTACCCGCAGCACATCGTCTTTCGAAGAAATCCCAAACCTCTCCACCAATTCTTTTTCCTGGTAATATTCAACGGGTTTTTGCCGGAGATAGCCAAAAACGTTGCCGTCGAAGTCCAGTAGTTCGCCCCAGAATTCTTTCCACGAAAAGCTAAATTCTTTTTTGTCCAGTTTTTTGAATTCAGCTTCCTCAGCAAGGATCTTCTCAATTTCGGGCTTTGTTAATACCTCCGATTGGATCTCGTCTGCATTATCGGGTAACGTAGACTTTTTTCGCAACAGGGACTTGATCCGGAAAATTTCATTCTGTTTTTTTATCGCTTTCTCAAGTGCTTCGTCTATATCGTAGGAGCCACTGCTGTCCGTCAGTTTGTGTTCCGAAATGGAATTCAGTACCTGTCGGGCTTTCTCTGCCTGTTCTTCCGGTACTTTTAGTTTTACACCGCCAATGGCTACCGCATCAAACGGATTTACCCAAACCAGGTTTTCGTCGTAAATAAAAGCTTGAATTCCTTCACTCTCCAGACGGCCTTTTAGTATGTGGCAGTCGATGGGGATGTTGGATGTGTAGATGGTCGTTAGCTTCATTTTGGAATGTTTACATTATTGGTGTTTTCAATGCAGGTTGTTCAAAATAAAAAATCTACCTGTAACTTTCAGTAAATATACTAAATACAGGTAGATTTTTTTATGAAGCGTTCAATATCGCTTCTTCTCTGCTAGGGCAGCCAATAATCCGAATTGACCGACACTTGCATTTTTAACTTTTGCCTTTCTGGCGCGAGGATATCCAAACGACCCATGTAGAATGATCAATATTCAATCTCCAAGTTGGATATTCTGCATTGAGTATTGGATATTTAAAATTCAGACAGCCACTTGCTATGGTGCCAAAATTTTGCCTTTCCTCTAGAGGATTACTCCCACTTCGGCAGCCGAGCTGTAAAAGCTGTTGTTCACCTCGCGAAGCGTAGTGATTTTAAAATACCGCGCTTTTTCGGGCTTGTCAAACATTTCTTCCTGGCGCTGGTTGGTATTCCGGATATGTCCTTTTTCTACCACGGTTTTCCAGGTTTTGCCATCGGTGCTCACTTCCAGTTTGTATTCTGCAATGCGACCGTTGCTTTGTTCTTGCCGGGGCAAATAATCAAAGCCTTTTAGGGTAAGTACTTCACCCATATCCACCTGGATGAAATGAGGTTGCCCGAGTTTTTCATCGCTCCAGTCAGAATGCCAGAAAGTTTCCGGCTTGTTATCGATTGCTGCTTTGGGGCCTTCTCCCGGGTAGCTGCAATCGGCAGTGGCTTTCCATTTCGATTTATTAATCTCGTATATTTTAACCGCTTTGTTACTTCTCATTTTCCCGGGAGTTTCAGCATAAACGGCAAGCTTGCCTCCTTTTCGCAGGTCAAACGGTTTTTTGTAACGAATGGTTTTTCCGTCGTTTACCGAATAATAAACCACCGAATTTTTATCTCCCGATAAGCTTACCATTCCATTTTCATCACGTTCTATTCCAGGGGCTTGTGCCAATTGTAATTCAGCTGAATTGTATTTTTCGGCAGCATAATCAAAAATCTCTTTTTGCTGAAACTGAACCGGTCGGTAAGTAACCTCAAAACGGTAGATGCCATTAGTGGCAACATATTGCGGCAAAATGCCCGGGCCACAAGTGGCTGTCCCAAGTCCGGTTACCAGGTCGTCGAAGTTAACGGTTACAAAACCGGCATCTTCCAGTTCGTTCATGTGGCGGGCTTTGGTGATAGCTGCATCGTCGTAAGGGTATGCGCTGAAATTCATTGCATTGGGTGCGCTCATCATAAAACCAATTCCTTCCATGTTGGTAACGGCAGCCCAGCGAACATCGGCCTGGTTGCAATTATCTTGCGGAACTACCATGTTGTGGTCGTACAATTCTTCGGCGGTTGATGCATAGAAGCCAAATTTGCCTCCGCTTTTGCGGTCAGGGTAAGTTGATACACCGCCCAATCCATACCAGTTCAACTCGTTAAACGAGCGGGGCATTTTCATTTGCAGGCCTACTTTGGCAACTGCAGTAATGGTCGTTGGCAGGTTTACCTCGCTGGAAACCGTAAATGTTCCGTCGCCAAATACCTGGTACTGGATCACCGCATCAAATTCGGTGGTGCTGGTTTTCATCGTAAGCGGAAAAATCACGAGCAAAGAACCGTCAGCCTGGTTTTTGATTTCAGCTTTAGCGGCCACCTGTTCCATTTTATCCAGTCCGGCTGAGGTCCAGGCCCGCATTCCATTGCGGTCGCGAACATCGTTCTCTGTTGGCGGACGGAAGAAATTCAGCGTTGGTCCAACGGTCATTAATTCAGTACCGTTCAGCAGGTACGAAGAAATAGCGCCGGTATTGGAGTCAATTGTCAGTTGGAAATTTTTTCCGCTGATAAGCTGGTTGTTTTGGTTTTGCTGAACCAAAACTTCACCGGTGTTCTCTACCATCGTGAATGGTGCGGCTTGAATTGGTAATTCAAACTCTACCCAGGCTTGTTCGTGGTGTTTTTTTACCAGTCCTTTTTGTTTTTTTGTAAGCAGCGAGAAGTTTAGCGTATACGACTGTCCCGCCTTGGGCTCTTGCAACTCCAGTATTGAAATGCTGAAAGCTTTTGATTCCTGCGGCTCTACATTTAATCCGGGTATCGTGCCGTGAGCAACAACTCCTTCTGCATTTTTAATGGTCCACGAAAGGATGAATTCGTTTAGGTTGGTAAAGAAATACTTGTTTTTAACCGTGAATTTTCCGGCAGCCAGATCATCGGCCGTAATGGCAATGTTCTGGTATACTTTCTTGGTTTCCCACAACTGCGGGTTGGGAAGCCTGTCCGGATTGATCAGACCGTTTATACAGAAACTGTTGTCGCTGGGTTTGTTGGTCCCGTAATCGCCGCCATAGGTAAAGTACATTCTTCCTTTTTCATCCACTTCGCGGAAACCCTGGTCCACCCAGTCCCAGATACAACCACCTTGCAAGGCAGGATAAGTTTCAATGGCATCCCAGTAATCCTGCAAGCTTCCGCAGCTGTTACCCATAGCATGTGAATATTCGCACAGGATGAGCGGGCGGTCAGGATTATTCTGTGCATATCGGGTAATACCGTCGATATCCATGTACATCGGGCAGAAAATATCGGTGTGTGCTTCCAGCCCGGCACGTTCGTACTGCACCGGACGGCTTTGGTCGCGGTCTTTGATCCATTTGGTACCTTCCACAAAGTTGATCCCGTCGCCGGCTTCGTTGCCCAGCGACCAGGTAACAATACAGGCATGGTTTTTATCGCGTTCCACCATCCGCTCTATGCGGTCGATGTGCATCGGACCCCATTCCGGTTGTTTGGCCAGGCTGGCTTCACCGTAACCCATTCCGTGTGATTCAATGTTGGCTTCGTCAATCACATACAAGCCATACAAATCGCACAGGGCATAAAACTCCGGATCGTCAGGATAGTGACAGGTACGCACGGTGTTGATGTTAAACTCTTTCATTAACTGAAGGTCTTTCAGTGTTATTTCGCGGCTGATAACATGGCCCTTGTCGGGATCGTGTTCGTGGCGGTTAACACCTTTTACATAAACTGCTTTTCCGTTCACTAAAAACTGTCCGTTTTTAATTTCTGCGGTGCGGAAACCTATGTTTTGCGAAATGGCCTGTACGGTTTTTCCGGCAGCATCTTTCAATACAATTAGTAATTTGTACAGGTTGGGTTGTTCTGCCGACCATTTCAGCGGATTATCAAGGGTTGCTTTGAGCTTGAAATGAGTTGCGTTTATTCCAACTGCCTGAGAAACTGCCAGGTCAATGTGTTTTTCACTCTTGTCGAGGTTCGAAACCAAGGCTTGCACCGTATAGTTTCCCTGGTTGGCAGCGGTAAGGTTCTGTACTTCCACATCCAGCGAAAAAGTTCCGTTGCGGTAGTTTTCGTCCAATCCCGCCAAAACAAAATAGTCGCGGATATTGACTTGTGGTGTTGCGAGCAGGTAAACGTCGCGTTCAATGCCACTGATGCGCCAGAAATCCTGGCATTCGAGATAACTTCCGGTACTCCAGCGGTACACTTCCAGTGCCAGCGTGTTTTCTCCTGTCCGGATGTATTTTGTGATATCAAATTCGGCCGGTGTTTTGGAACCTTCGCTGTAACCTACTTTTTGTCCGTTCACCCAAATGTAAAAAGCCGATTTTACTGCACCAAAGTGAATGGAAATCTGGCGTCCGTCCCAGTTCGCCGGAATAGAAAACGAGCGGATGTAGCTTCCCACCGGGTTATAATCGTGAGGAATGTGGGGCGGGTTGGGCTGTTTTTTTGCGATTTGCCAAAAAGGATAAGTGGTGTTTACATAAATGGCGGTATCAAACCCCTGGCGCTCCCAGTTGCCCGGAACCTGAATGTCGGCCCACCGGCTTGCATCAAAATCTTCGCGGTAAAAATCAAGTGGCCGCCCGGCTGGATTGCTTGCAATATTGAATTTCCAGGTACCATTCAGCGATTGATAGTATGCTGATTCATTCTTGTTATTGTTCCATGCCTGTTGTTCGTTTTCGAACGGAATAAAAAAGGCATGTGGAGCAGAGCGGTTGATATTAAATACTGCCGGATTTTCCCAATCGGGAATTTCTTGCGCAAAAACCAATGTGCTGCTAAAGAGGGAAATAAATAAAAAGCAGATAGTTTTTAACATGATAAATGGGTTTATTGTTTGCTTATAGAAGCTGGCAAAAATACAATAATTTGGGTAGCTTGCTTAAATCAGTGAGACTATGAGTTTGTTCTTCAAGATTATTTAGCCGAACTAACCCCGAGCAATGGAGAGGGAGCACATGGGTATATTTCCCGTGCCTTACTGCGAGGAGTTTCACTTCCTGAAAGAAATATTGATTGTTAAGGAAGAATGAAAGAAACAAATCTTTTTGAGTGATCATTCCTTCAATAAATACTTAATCGGCTAAACGCACGTTATCCTAACAGCTGTTTAAAAAAAACATTTACTTTTACTTCCCGAAATAGAACTGGGCATGAAGCAAATTCGATTAGCAGTACTTTCTCTGGTAATACTTATTGTGAGTGGATGTGGGTCGGCACGGTATGGCCGTGATGCCCTGCTTTCGCAGGATATTGGTGAATATTACAAAGCCATTGAACTTTATAAAAAGGCGCGGAAAAAAGAAAAAAGCCGTACCAAACGTATTGAGTACGCCTATAACATTGCCGAAAGTTACCGGGCAATCGGGCAGTACGAATATGCTGCCCAGAACTACAAGTTTGCAATTCGTTTGGGGTACCCCGATAATGAGGCCCTGTTGCGTTATGCCGAAATGTTGCGCATTACCCAGGATTTTGAGGAAGCAACCGAAACATACCGAACCTACCTGGATTCTGTTCCGGGCGACCAACGTGCCCTCGACGGGGTGGAAGCCATGCGGAAAACACAGGAATGGGTCGCCTATCCAACCCGGCACATTATTAATCCGATTAAAGAAATCAACTCGCCTCAAAGCGATTTTGCACCGGTGTTTGTTGGAGGACGCGATAACGAGGTGATTTTTACATCTACGCGAAAAGCTGCCACCGGGAAAAAGGAAAGCATGATACACGGGCAGAAATATGCCGATTTGTTCAGGGCAAATTTTAGCGTACAGCGCCAGAAATGGCAGCAACCTAAATTGCTTGATGAAACACTGATGATCAATACCGGCGATGAGGAAGGTGCTGCCGCACTGAATTCTTCGGGTGAACAGATGATATTTACGCGTTGCCGTTACGATAAAACACAAGCCATGGGAACCGAGTTGTATTCCACTTCTCAGTCGAGAGGCTCGTGGTCGGAACCGATCAAACTGGAAGTGGTGGGCGACAGCATTATTGCAGCGCATCCGGCACTGAGCCCCGATGGTTCGGTGTTGTACTTTGTTTCGGACATGCCCGGCGGGCAGGGTGGCAAAGACATTTGGATGGCCAGGGCTGAAGGCAGTTCGTATGGAAAACCTGTCAACATGGGTTCGGTGATCAATACGGCCGGCGACGAGATGTTCCCGTTTGTGAGAGACAACGGCGAGTTGTATTTTGCTTCCAACGGCCACATCGGTATGGGAGGACTCGATTTGTATGTGGCTTCCAAAAACGAGGACGATGTTTGGATCGTTAACAACATGGGATCGCCCATGAACTCGAGTGGCGACGATTTTGGGATTTCGTATGTAACCGGCGAGAACAAAGGGATGTTTACTTCGAACCGTAAAGGATCGCGAGGCGATGACATCTATTCGTTTATGGTGCCGCCGAAAATCTACGAAGTGGAAGCCGATATTTTTGACAACGAAACCAAAGCACGGCTCGACGGAGCTACAGTTCGTGTAATCGGTACCGATGGAACCAACCTGAAAGTACGTGCACGCAACGGTAATTTCAAAATGAAACTAAAACCCGAAACCGAATATATTTTTGCTGCTTTCAAAGATGGTTACCTGCGGGATAAGGCCGCAGCCAATACCATTGGACTGGAGGAAAGCAAGGATTTCAGGTTTGAGATGTTTTTGACTCC
Organism: Maribellus luteus; assembly: GCF_003576475.1. Taxonomy (GTDB): domain Bacteria; phylum Bacteroidota; class Bacteroidia; order Bacteroidales; family Prolixibacteraceae; genus Draconibacterium; species Draconibacterium luteum. The sequence continues at coordinate 82,487 of NZ_QWGR01000016.1, forward strand.
AACCGATGCTCCGATCAAAATTGAAAACATCAATTATGAATTTGGCAGCTGGGAGCTGATGGAGAGTTCCAAAGTTGCTCTGGATACCCTGGTGGAAGTACTGGTGTTCAACCCAACCATTACCATTGAGTTAATGGCACATACCGACCACATTGGCAGCGACCAGTTTAACTTCGATTTGTCGCAGAAACGTGCGCAAAGTGTGGTGGATTACCTGATTGAAAAAGGTATCAGTCCGCAGCGTTTGGTGGCAAAAGGTTATGGCGAAACCTGGCCCAAAACGGTTACCCGCGAACTGGCGAAACAATATGATTTTCTGAAAAGAGGGGATGAGCTGACCGAAGAGTTTATCAGTCAGTTAACACCCGAGCAACAGGAAATAGCCAAGGCGATGAACCGCCGTACGGAATTCAGAGTGTTGTCAACCGATTTTATCGAGAAGTTTGATGCCGAGCCGGAACGTTAGTCTGTTGTAAGTTTGCACACCTCAATTTAATGTCGTTTCGCCCTCTTGCTGTGATTCGGTATTGCAATCTAATTATCCTAACGTCTTGCCGTCTGGCCAGCTTGCAACTCATTCCGCAATTATCTGTAAGTAACAGATTTTTTTCACGTGATTTTGTTCTGGGAGATAAGATACTTTCCTGGAATTGGTTGTTACTTATTTTCTTCCGGCTTTTTAACCTTGCGGGTGAAATCGTAATCACTGACCCTTTTGTTTTTGGTGCGGCGAATCACCCGGCCCATTACATCAGAAGGAGAAAAACGGAAGATACTTACTGAAGAAGCTTCGGTGCGCATTACCTGGTTGTGTTCTGTCATTATGGTGATTACCGGGCTGTTTTGGTCGGGATTGATTTTTTGAAAGGGCGGAACCTGGTACTCATTCATGAAAGACATGTTGTCGCGCGCCCGGTCCATATCGGTTTTCTGGTTGGGGCTTACCACAATTTCTTTCATCCCGATGTGTTCTGATTCCATTTTTACAGTCGGATTTATAAGCAGCGAACTTACTTTCGATACTTTCCGGAAAAAAGAAATGTGCGAAAACAACAAAGAGTCGGAGGGGGAGACCCAAAGCGTAAAAAAACCGTTCTCGTGACTGATGTCTTTTTCGTAGGTATTCAAGTTGATGATGTAGACATCGGGCAGCGATTCTCCGTATTCATCGACTACTTTTCCCTGTATCAGGAATTTTTCCTGCTGGGCTGCCAAAGTCAGGCAGGTAAAGAGCAACAATATGGTTGAAAGTTTCTTCATGGAATGAATTGATTATAGTAAAGTTCGGCAATCTCAATGTTAAATCCCAACCCGTCTTGCTAAATTATGTTAATTTAATAAGCTGAAATAAAGGTCGATAGTCAGTGTTTTCAATGCTTTTCGGCTAAACATATTCGATCTTCACTTTCTTAAAAAACTTGTGAATAAGGATCCGCACAATGCGTTTGATCACAAATTTGCGCAGCTCCAGCTCGATGGGTTGCTCCGGATCCTGGTGTGCCCAGTTAATGCGCGTACCCACAATAATATCGATACTGTCGTGCTGCAAGAGCAGCTTTACCACTTCTTCGGGAGGGGTGTCGCCAAGCCGTGTGTCGCTGTTGTAATTTTCCAGGATCTCTTCCACCTTTCCCAGTGTCAGGATTCCTTCGGTCACCATTTCAAAACCCTCCATTGTGGCGCTGGGCGGCAAGGTATCAATGTTTTTATTTCCGTGTTGAATTTCCACACTCAGGTTTAGTTCGCGGGCAATAATTTCGGCAGTGGTGCCTCCGCAAATGATTTTTTTTCCGTTAAAACCCTGCACTCTACCCACAAAATCGTAGTCTTTTATCTTGTAAAACGGAGGCCCCGTTATCAGCATAAATTTACGGGGTTCGCGGAAATACATGACTCCGCAGGTAGTATCGTCTTTAACCGAAAAATCGTCGTTCAGGCTGGCCTGGTTGACAATCTTCCGGGCGAGTTTGGTGGCCGATATGCCGGGCATTCGGGTTACCTGGCTGATCACAAAATCTTCCACCGAATCCATCCCCCATCCCAGGGGATAGCGCTGATCCCCCAGTCCCGATTGTGTAACACCGTCAGACATAAACAGGATGCGGTCTTCTTTGCGGGCCGTGAATTCGCGGCAAAGCAGGCGTTTCCCGGTATTTTCATCACCACGGATGTCAAGTTCGTACTCGCGTCCCTGCATCGAAATCCCGTTGCGGATGATCAGCACCGGCGGGTTGTCGTAGTTTACAATCCTTACTTTCCCGTCGTCTTCCAACTCAATGATCGTAAACGTTGCATAGCTTTCCTTTTCAGTCCCTTTGGGAAGTGTTTCCATAATAATGCGGGCGGCAATCTCGGGTTTGGTGTGAAGTTGTGCATATTTCAGCGCCATGGTGGCGGTAAGCGTGGCCAGCACACTGGCTTTAATCCCGTGCCCGATGCCATCACTCAAAACAAGAATGGTTCGCCCTTCTTCGCGGATGATGCTCGACTGAAAAACATCGCCGCAGGCGGTTTCGCCGCGTGGGCGCAATTGCTGCACATCTATTTCCACATGAAAATCAGGCATTGTCCTCGTCTCCATAGCGGTAGGTTTCAATAATTGAGTTCAGAAGTTCTTCAGTCTCGGCAGCGTTTTCGCCCAGTAAGAAGGCCACTTTTTGCACGGTTTCAATGCTTTTTTTGTTGATGCGGCGGGCGCGGTTGATGATTTCGTCCTGAACCAGCATCGGAGCCGACATATCGCGGAAAACCGCTCCAACCACATGGTTTTTGTACAAGGTAAGCACCGAAACATGCAGAAGCTTGTTGTGAAACTTCAGGTCGCGCTCTACCTTTTCTTCGCCCGAAGTCAGCAGGTTCGAGATCATTTTGTACACTACCTCGGGAACCAGACCATGAACGTTGGCGCCTTTTAGCCCGGGAATGGTTTCGTACAGCTCGCTTGTTTCAGTTCCCATCAGCCGGGCAAAGCTTTCGTTCGAATCCACAATTTTCAGGTTCCGGTCTACCATTACAATTCCCGATGAAATTTTGTGTATCATTTGCGAGGATACCTCCATCGATTCCTGTGCCTTTTCCAACCGTTGTTCGGTTTTTTTCAGCTCGGTAACATCGTTGATCGACCCTACAATGCCGATGATTTTGCCTTCGTTATCCCGAATGACGGCTTTGTTAATAATTACGTAATGTTTGCTTCCGTCGCTTTGTTTTACCAGCGTGTTGTACACCTGCACATCGGGGTTGCTGATCAGTTCCTTGTCCTGGTGTGAATACATATCGGCCATGTCTTTGGAATGAACTTCGTAAACCGATTTTCCGATGATATCGACCTTGGCTTTTCCCGTAAACTTTTCGTGCGCTGCGTTGCACATCTGGTACATACCATTGGTGTTTCGGTAGAAGATCGGTACCGGCAGGGCATCGATAATTTTCTGATGAATTTCCGGATCTTCAATGTTTCCGGCGAGGAAGGATTTTTTATCGTAAATCATGGTTAGCGCTTGTCTGATTTTTTCCACTTGAAAATTACATATTTTGAAAAGCATTTGAAACTGTCTGTTGTTTTTAATGATTATAAATTCCGCGGGAAAGCCCTCAAATTCATCCTAATCATGTTGCCGGCGATTATATTTGTAACTAAATCTATTGATTAATAAACCGATTACAGGCAGGTGAAACTTTCAGAAATAATTAGCTTAACAAACGCACGGTTGGTGGCCGGGAAAAACGTTGAATCAAACGATGTAACAAAGGCATTTAGTTCAGACCTGATGAGCGATGTTTTAACGCTCGACGAAGAACATATTTTGCTGATTACCGGGCTGGCCAATGTGCAGCTTATCCGTACCGCCGAAATGGCGGATATTGAAGTGGTGTTGCTTTCGAGAAACAAACGCGCATCGCAGGAAATGATCGATCTGGCAAACGAAGTGGGGCTGGTATTGCTCGAAACTCCTTATTCCATATTCAGAGCCAGTGGAATATTGTATAGCAACGGCCTGCCTCCGGTGTACTGATATGAAGATGGAATTTGACATAGCAAGCGGCGATTTTAAAAAGGCCGGGCGAGCTTCGAGCCAGATCAAGAAAGTGCTCAAGCAGTTGCAGGTTGATCCGAAAATCATCAAACGCATTGTTGTGGCCATATACGAAGCTGAGGTGAACATAGTGGCACACTCGTTCGGCGGAAAATTAACGGCACACATTAACGGAAATAGTATTGAAGTTACCCTGACTGACAATGGCCCCGGTATCAAAGATATTGAACAGGCCATGCAGGAAGGATTTTCAACCGCCAGCAAAGAAGTGCGCGATATGGGTTTTGGTGCCGGAATGGGCTTGCCCAACATTCGGAAAAATACTGATGAACTGAATGTAACCAGTGAATGGGGAGTGGGGACGACGGTTTGGTTCAGGAATCAGTTTTAGAGTGAATGATAAAATTGCAGTATGATGGAAACTGTTGAAAAATATCACGCGATAAAGGTCGATACCGAAAAATGCATGGGCTGCACCCATTGCATGAAAACCTGTCCTACGGAGGCGATCCGTATCAGGGAAGGAGTGGCGAATATAAATCCGGACCGTTGTGTGGATTGCGGCAACTGTTTGCGGGTTTGCCCGGTAGATGCGTTTTACATGGACCACGACGCACTGGATCAACTGCAGAATTATAAATACCGCGTGGCTTTGTTCTCGTCTGTAATGATCGGACAATTTCCGGAAGCATACAGCGAAGGGAGCATTTACGAAGCCTTGCTAAAGCTGGGCTTTACCCATATTTTTGAGGTGGAACAACCCATCCAGCTGCTGATCGACAGTATTCGTGAGCAGGTGGATGCCGCCGAATCGAAACCATTGATTTCTTCTTTTTGCCCGGCCATTGTGCGTTTAATCCGGTACCGGTATCCGTCGCTGATCGACAACCTGGTTTTGGTGAATGCTCCGCACGACCTGGCGGCAGCCTATGCCCTGCAACTTTTAACCAAAGAAGGCGCGCGGCGGGAAGAGATCGGTATTTTCTACATTTCGCCCTGTTCGGCAAAAATGGCCGCCGTTAAACGTCCGTTGGGTGAGAAAGAATCGATTGTGGACGGACTAATCAACATGAACGATCTCTACAGCCAGATCATGAAAGTGATCTCGAAAAAAGAAGAACAGGATACGTCGTGCTGCCGCGATCAACTTACTCACGACGGTATTGTGTGGAGCCTGCCACGTGGCGAAGCTCGTCATTTTAAGCGCAAATCGATGGCGGTGGACGGCATTCACAATGTGGTGAAGATTCTGGAACGCATGGAGAACGACGATATTCCCGAACTCGACTTCCTGGAATTGAAATCGTGTCACCAGGGATGTGCCGGCGGTATTCTGCTTACCGGTAACCGCTTCCTTACCGTGGAAAGACTCCAAAAGAGAGCCAAACGCTACCCGGTAACAAAGGACTGCCCGATTACCAATTGCAACGTTCAGGACTTAAAAGACAAACTGAAAATAAATCCGATTCAACCCGACTATGTTTTTGCACTCGACAGCGACCGGATGAAAGCGCTGGAAAAACTGCAGAAAGTAGAGCGCATTTTGTGCCAGCTGCCGGGTATCGACTGCGCGGCCTGTGGCGCTCCCAATTGCCATGCTCTGGCCGAAGACATGGTGCAGGGAAAAGCCAAAATGTCGGATTGTATATTTCTTCAGAACAGGTATTTAAACGAAAATAAAATCACACTAGCCAGGGCTACCAAAAATCTTGAAAAAGCCTGGGGTAAAAACAGATTTGATGCAGACTGTAATAAAAGAGGAGGTAGAAATGAAGGTTTCTGATTTAGTTGAAAAGTTCGGACTGAAAGTTTTTTCGGGTGAAGACGGATTAGACCGCGAAGTAACAGGTGGCTATGTTTCCGACCTGTTGAGCGATGTGATGGGAAATGCAGGCGAGGGAGATGTTTGGATCACCCTGCAAACTCATCAGAATGTAATGGCCATTGCTTCGTTGAAAGACCTGGCCGCGGTGATTCTGGTAAAAGACCGCGAGCCGGAGGAAGACACGCTGGAACACAGCAACGACGAAAGTATTCCGATACTGGGAACCAACCGGCAAACGTTTGAAATAGCTGGTAAACTGTACAATGTTTTAAACCAGTAGAATGCAGCAATTCCGGGCCGATTTACATATACACACTGTTTTGTCGCCCTGCGCCGATGTGGAAATGTCGCCTGCGAATATTGTGCAAAGATCAAAGGAATCCGGGCTTTCCATCATTGGAATTGCCGATCATAATTCAACCCGGAATGCCTGGCTGGTAAAGGAACTGGCACAAAAAGAAGGAATATTTGTACTTACCGGTGCCGAAGTAACCACCAAAGAGGAAGTTCATTGTCTGGCTTTTTTTGAAACCCAAACGGAACTCCTCCTGTTTCAGGCTTACCTCGAAGAAAACATCGGGAAAATCCCAAACAAAGACGGGCACTTTGGCTACCAGCCGGTGGTGGATGCCGATGAAAACATCCTGGAAATGGTGCCTTATTACCTGACTTCGGCCCTGAACAAAGGAATTTCCAACGTTCAAAAAAAAGTAGATGAACTAAACGGAATCTTTATTCCGGCACATGTTAACCGGCCGCTGAACGGCTTGTTTTCCCAACTCGGATTTTTGCCCCCCCGGTTGCGTTTTGATGCGCTTGAAGTTACCGGCCAAACAAAACCCGCGCACATTCGTGAGCGATACAACATTGGCAAAGAAGTTTCGCTGGTGTATGATTCCGATGCCCATTTTCCGGAAGATATCGGGCGAAGTTTTTCTTCTTTTTACCTGGAGGAAGTAAGTTTCAGCGAAATTAAAATGGCGCTTAACCGGCAAAACAACCGCTATGTAGAAGCATTATGAGAACACTTTCGGAACACATATTAGACATTGTTCAGAATTCGGTAAGTGCGGGGGCAACCTTGATTGAAATCATAGTTGTTGAAAACAAAAAAAAGGACATTTGTTCGTTGACTATCAACGACAATGGTTGCGGGATGGATGCCGAAACGCTCAGCCGTGCAACCGATCCGTTCTTTACATCGCGGAAAACCCGAAAGGTGGGCCTCGGCTTGCCTTTGCTGAAACAAAATGCAGAAGCTGCCGGAGGATCTTTCAAACTGGAATCTCAGCCGGGAAAAGGAACCCGACTGGAGGCTGTTTTTCAGCTGTCGAACTTCGACAGACCGCCGCTGGGAGATATCTGGAATACCTTGTACCTGATGGTTCTGAGTTATGACAAAGGAGAGCTGATTTACTCGCATCAGACTGAAAAAGGCACATTCAGTTTCAGTTTTAATGAACTAAAAGAAATTGTGGGAGATGTTTCCTTTCAACAAAAGGAAATACGGGAAGGAGTAATTGAATACATAAAAACCAACCTCAGCGATATTGAGGCAAGATAAGAGAACACAAATTAAAAAAAAATCAATATGGGAAAAATCAAATCACTGGCCGACCTCCGCAAAATGAAAGAAGAGGTGCAGACAAAAATAAAACTTCGGGAAACCAGTAACCATCCCGAGCAGGTGGTACAGGTAAAAGTGGGAATGGCAACATGTGGCATTGCGTCCGGAGCAAAAGAAACGATGAAATTCTTTATTGAAGAACTGGAACAGGAAGCCATTGATGCTGTTGTTACCCAAACCGGCTGTATGGGCTATTGTTACGCAGAACCTACGGTTGAAGTAACGCTTCCGAAAAAAGACCCGGTGGTATTTGGCCACGTGGACAAGGAAAAGGTGCACGAGATCATCAATAGTTACATCAAACGAGGTGAACTGATAGACGGTATTATCCCGGTAAATTTTAAAACCATTGACGATTAAAACTATACAATCTAACTATGACCGATTACAAAATGCATTTGCTGATCTGTGGTGGTACCGGATGTAAAGCCTCGGAAAGCGATGAGATAAAGAACAGACTAAATCAGTTTATTGAGAAACACGGACTGGAAGACGACGTGCAGGTGGTGATGACCGGTTGCTTTGGTTTTTGTGAAAAGGGTCCGATCGTAAAAGTGCTGCCCGATAATACCTTCTATGTCCAGGTAAAACCTTCGGATGCGGAAGAGATCATTAAAGAGCACGTGGTAAAAGGACGTCCTGTTCCACGTTTGCTGTATACCGATCCGAAATCGGAAAAACACGTCAGCGATTCGAAGGGCATGGATTTCTACAAAAAGCAGATCCGTGTTGCCCTGCGGAATTGTGGCTTTATCAACCCGGAGAACATCGACGAGTGTATTGCCCGCGATGGCTACCAGGCCTTGGGAAAGTGCCTGACCGAGATGACGCCCGAGGAAGCGATAAAGGAGGTGAAAGACTCCGGGCTTCGCGGACGTGGCGGCGGTGGTTTTCCTACCGGTTTGAAATGGGAAATTACCCGAAACGTTGAGAACGATCAGAAATACGTGGTTTGTAATGCCGACGAGGGAGACCCCGGCGCGTTTATGGACCGCTCGATTCTGGAAGGAGACCCGCATTCGGTGATTGAAGCCATGGCCATTTGTGGCTACTGCATCGGTGCCGATACCGGGCTGGTTTACATCCGGGCCGAATACCCGCTGGCGATCCAGCGTTTGAAAGTCGCCATCCGCCAGGCAGAAGAATACGGCCTGCTGGGAGAAGATATTCTGGGAACCGGCTTTAATTTCAGGATTGAATTGCGGTACGGAGCCGGAGCTTTTGTTTGCGGCGAAGAAACGGCGCTGATCCATTCGATGGAAGGACTGCGCGGAGAACCTACTTTTAAACCGCCATTCCCTTCGGTGTCAGGTTATATGGGGAAACCCACCAACGTTAACAACGTGGAAACGCTGGCCAACATCCCGGTTATCATTAACAAGGGAGCCGCTTGGTTTAGCAGCATTGGCACCGAAAAATCAAAAGGAACAAAGGTTTTTGCACTCGCAGGTAAAATCAATAATGTGGGGCTGATCGAAGTTCCGATGGGAACAACGCTTCGCGAGGTTATTTACGATATTGGCGGCGGAATTAAAGACGGAAAAGAATTCAAGGCCGTTCAAACCGGTGGCCCGTCAGGAGGATGTTTGACCAAAGAACACCTGGATATTCCGATTGATTACGACAACCTGCTGGCTGTTGGATCGATGATGGGATCAGGCGGTATGATTGTGATGGACGAAGACGATTGCATGGTTTCCATTGCCAAATTCTACCTCGATTTTACACTGGAAGAATCCTGCGGAAAATGTACGCCCTGCCGTGTCGGGAACAAGCGTCTGTACGAAATTCTGGATAAAATCACCCAGGGAAAAGGCGAGGCAGAAGACATCGAAAGACTGAAAGAACTAAGTTTTGTGATCAAAGACACCGCTTTGTGTGGTTTGGGACAAACGTCGCCCAACCCGGTCCTTTCCACTATCAGCAATTTTGAAAATGAATACCTGGCGCACGTGGTAGACGGTAAGTGCCCGGCGGGCCAGTGTAAATCGTTGTTGCGTTACGATATTCTGGAAGAAATGTGTACGGGTTGTACGTTGTGTTTCCGCAACTGCCCGGTAGGTGCCATTACCGGCGAGCGCCGGCAGCCGCACTACATTGATCAGTCGCTGTGTATTAAATGTGGTGTTTGTTACGAAAAGTGCAAGTTTAACGCAGTCATTCTAACTTAATCAGGAGCTAAACAATATGGATACAATCAATCTTACAATCGATCATAAACCTGTGGTGGTGAAAAAAGGCACCACTATTTTGGAGGCAGCGTCGGGCATCGGCATCGATATTCCTACGCTTTGCCATATGAAACTGGAAGATCTGAATATTGAAAACAAACCCGGAGGCTGTCGTATTTGTGTGGTAGAGGTAAACGGACGTCGAAACCTGGCGCCGGCCTGCTGCACCGAGGCAAACGACGGAATGGAAGTGAATACCCACTCAATGCGCGTAATTAATGCACGTCGCACGGTTATGGAGCTCATTCTTTCCGATCACCCCTTTGATTGCCTGGTTTGTGCCAAATCCGGAAACTGCGACTTGCAGGACATGGCGCACCGTCTTGGTATTCGCGAAATTCATTACAAAGGTGAACAGTCAACATACCGCGAAGACACTTCTCCGGCGATTATTCGCGAAGTGGATAAATGTATTATGTGCCGCCGTTGTGAAACCATGTGTAACGAAGTGCAGACCGTAGGTGTTCTTTCTGCGATCAACCGTGGTTTTCAGTCGGTTGTTTCTCCCGCATTTGAGATGAACCTTGACCACTCAGTTTGTACGTATTGCGGACAGTGTGTAGCGGTTTGTCCGACCGGAGCGCTCACCGAAGTAGACGAAACAGGAAAAGTGATTCGCGCACTTTCTGATCCCACTAAAACCGTGATTGTGCAAACAGCTCCGGCTGTGCGTGCTGCACTGGGCGAGGAGTTTGGAATGGAAGCCGGAACACTGGTAACCGGTAAACTGGTGGCCGCCCTGAAACGACTTGGTTTTGATTATGTTTTTGATACCGACTTTGCAGCCGACCTTACCATTATGGAAGAAGGCACAGAATTGCTGACCAGGCTTCAAAAACACCTTGATGGAGATAAGGACGTAAAATTGCCCATACTGACTTCGTGTTGCCCGGCCTGGGTAAAATTCTTTGAACATCAGTTCCCCGAAATGAAGGACATTCCTTCTACCGCCCGCTCGCCACAGCAAATGTTTGGTGCCATTGCCAAAACGTATTTGGCCGATAAACTGGGGGTTAAACGCGAAGACCTGGTGGTGGTTTCCATTATGCCGTGCGTAGCTAAAAAGTACGAATGCGGTCGCGACGAATTCAAAACAAATGATAATCCGGATGTGGATTATGCGATTACAACCCGGGAGTTGGGAGCTTTGATCAAATTATCGAGCATCGATTTTAAAGCCCTGCCAAACGAGGACTTCGATCATCCGCTGGGTGAATCGAGCGGTGCCGGTGTTATTTTTGGTACCACCGGAGGTGTGATCGAAGCAGCAGTTCGTACAGCCTACGAGGTGCATACCCAAAAAGAGCTTCCGCGCCTTGATTTTGACGAGTTACGCGGTATGGAAGGTATTCGCGAAGCTACGATCGACTTTAACGGTTTACCCATCAAAATAGGTATTGCGCACGGACTGGGAAATGCCCGCAAACTGCTGGAAGATATTCAGGCAGGGAAAAGTGAGTTCCACGCCATTGAAATTATGAGTTGCCCCGGCGGATGTATTGGTGGCGGTGGTCAGCCCTACCATCACGGAAATGCCGATGTGCTGAAAAAACGCCAGATGGCTCTCTATACCGAAGACCGGAACAAAACCATCCGCAAGTCGCACGAGAATCCATACATCGTGAAGCTTTACGAAGAGTTCCTGGGAAAGCCGATGAGTGAAAAAGCACATCATTTATTGCATACAGAATACTTTGACAGGACATAACAATGCATGAATGCGGGAATGATTAAATGCTTTAATTTTAAAATCAGAGAAAATGCCAAAAATAAAATTAGCAGAACATACCATTGAACTCATCAAAACGATTTGTGCTGAGTTTGGGAACAAGGAAAGTGAATTGATCAATGTTTTACACAAGGTACAGGGAGAGCTGGGTTATTTGCCGGCCGAAGTACAGGAAGTGATTGCCAAAGAACTGAAAGCTTCTGTGGCAAAAGTATACGGGGTAGTTACTTTTTACAGCTTCTTTACCATGATTCCGCAGGGCGAACACCCGATTTCCATTTGCATGGGAACAGCGTGTTATGTACGCGGTGCCGAGCAGGTGCTGAGCGAATTCAAACGCCAGTTAAAAGTGGAAGTAGGTGAGTCGACTGAGGACGGGATGTTTTCGATCAATTGCCTGCGTTGTGTAGGTGCCTGCGGACTGGCTCCTGTAGTGACCGTTGGCGAAAAAGTGTACGGCCGTGTTGCTCCGACGGATGTCAAGAAGATCATTGCTGAATACCGCGATGGTTGTACCTCCGACAGCAAAACAGCTTAATCAGTATAACAAGCAAATACAAAAAATCCCTTCGGTTAATCCGGAGGGATTTTTTGTTTATCCTGAAATGCTTTTGATAAAGCGAATGGAATGTTCGTTGAAAATGTCGGGCTGATCGATGTTGCAAACATGCCCGCTGTTGCTGATCACTTCGAGCCGCGAATTAAAATGTTGTTTTACCAGGTTCGAAACCATTGGCAGAAACATATGGTCGCGGTCGCCCATAATGTAAAGTACCGGAGCCGAAGCTTCCTTCATCAGAAATTCCTGCAAATTCAGCTTGATTTCAGAAGACATCCGCAGCCATTTTCTGAATTCTTTTTCACCCAAACGAACCGCCTCTTTTATAAATAATTTTCTCGATTCAATGTCCTTTTTGTAAGGAATCAGGATCCAGGCATTGATTCTATACAGCCACATGTACGGAATAATCGAATTCAGCAATTTGGCCACGTTCAGCAATACCTTTATCCGCGAATTAAACTGAATAACTGCACCGCCTAAGATAATCGATTCGGCGCGTCCGGGAGCCAGCTTGTCCATGGCCCGGATAACGATGCAACCCAGCGATATCCCAACAAGATGTGCTTTCTGAACCTGCAGGTGATCCATGGTTTTGATCACGTCCAGAGCAATCTCATCGAATTTGTAGATCTCTTCCTGCGTATATTCTTTTTTTGATTTTCCGTGACCACGCAAATCTACCAACAACACATTAAAGTGCTTCTTGAATTCACGCAGCTGTCTAAACCACACTACGTTACTTCCTCCCGCCCCGTGGATAAAAACGACCCACGTTTGCGAAGACTTATGCCGGAATGTTTTATGATATAACATGGCACAAATGTAGAATTTATTTAAGAACGAACTTCCAGCCTAATTGTTGAATAATGTTAATTGCTTGCTAACTTAAAGTCGGGGACATATAAGGCGCGGTGTGTTTCGGCCAGCATCTCTTTTAACGGAAGGTTGGAAGGAACTTTGGTGCAGTCGATTTTAGCAATGTTCTCACGGGTGGGAAAAACACCCGGAAACCAATGGCTTTTTTGTTCAAAAATCTTGTAGCGGTATTGGGCATATTCCTTCATGTCGTAGCATTTCCAGAGCTTTCGTAAGCGAAGGACCTGTGGAATATTAATCTCGGAGGGATCGTTTTGCAGGTCGTAGCCCTCGTAGCCGGCAAAGGGATCGTCGTTGACAAAACTATCGAGTCGCAGCTTAATGTTTTCTTCCAGCGGTGACCACGGAAGAGCGAAAGGAAAGATACCTTTCATTTCCTCAAAATGTTCGCTTTCCGTCATTCCAAACGAAAGGGTATGAACAGCCGGATTTTGCAAACAAAACCTTGCATTCCACTGAATGGGAGTAAGGGGAGAAGTGGCGTTTCTTACCTTTTCCGGCGCTTTAAAAAGCTGTCCTCCCTTGTCGTTGGGCGAGATAATAAACACGCCCATATCGTTTGCCTGTGCCATGTTTACAGCAGCCAGGTTCCGCTGATCAAAATAGTAGTAATGAAGATTGACAAATTCAAACAAGCCAGACTCAATAGCCCGGATGATCACGTGCAACGGAGCGTGTGTGCTAAATCCCACATGGCGGATAATGCCCTCTTCTTTTAGTTTCAGCAACTCTTCCACTGCACCTCCCGGCTTGCAGCTTTGCTCAAAAAGTTCCTGTGTATTCAGGCCGTGCCAGCCATAAAAATCAAGATAATCGGTTTGCAGGTCTTTTAGCTGGGTTTCAACCTGCTTTCTGGTATCACTGGCCGTCAGTGGGTTTCCCTTTGTCATCAGGTGGTACGATGAACGTGGCACCGAGAGCTCTTCGTTCAGCACTTTTCCGTAAACCGTTTCGCTTTTTTTATAGCCCCAGGCGGTTTCAATATGGTTCATCCCGGCGTCAAACGCATGACGCACCACGTTCAGGCACTGCTCCAGCGTATCTTTCGGAATTTCGTTCCGGGGCTCATCCCAGCCGTGTTTAAAGCGCATTCCTCCCAAGGTAATAACGCTCAGGTGTTTCTCTGTTTTGCCGAAACGCCGGTATTCCATTCCTTCTTTCTGATTCAGAATTGAAGTCATATGCTCATCATTTTCAACAAAGCTCTTTAAAAACCTCAACAGAACTTAACAGGTGCCGGTAAAAATTGTTTGAGTTAATGTTCTGTTATTGTAAATCAAATAATTCCTCGGGGCTTGCCACGGGGAGCCTTATATTCTCCCCTGGATTTCAGGGGAGATGTCATTCGTCTATTGACGGATGACAGAGGGGTGAAATAAAGAAAATTCGGTTTTTTAGCTTTTTTGCTGAAATTAAGTTGGTCCAATACTTTTTGACTTGCCTCGGAGATAGTCAACTTTAAGAATTTTCTTTATTGTCCGAAAAAATAAAACCCGGAAATTTTCCGGGCTTTACTGTTATCGCTTATTTTTTGTTTTTTACGTATTTATCCAGCCATTCATTTTGCTCCCAAAGCATGTGAAGGATCGATTCGCGGGCGGCATACCCGTGACTTTCCTTGGGCAGCATGACCAGGCGGACGGTTGCTCCCAGGCCTTTTAGCGCATTAAAATAACGCTCGCTCTGCAGGGGATAAGTTCCCGAGTTGTTGTCGGCCTCGCCATGTATCAGTAAGAGCGGTGTTTTCATTTTATCGGCGTGCATAAAGGGCGACATGTTGTAATAGATTTCCGGCGCTTCCCAATAGGTGCGTTCTTCGCTTTGGAAACCAAAAGGAGTAAGTGTGCGGTTGTAAGCGCCGCTTCTCGCAATTCCGGCAGCAAATAAATCGCAACGGGAAAGGAGGTTGGCGGTCATAAACGCGCCGTACGAATGGCCTCCCACAGCTACACGGTTACGGTCGATGTAACCAAGCTCGTCAACCGCGTCAATGGCGGCTTTGCCATTGGCAACCAGTTGTTTGATAAAAGTGTCGTTGGGTTCTTTATCGCCCTCCCCAACAATCGGGAAAGCGGCCCCGTCGAGGATGGCATAACCCTGTGTTACCCAGAAAATAACCGATCCGTACCCGGGATAGGTAAAGGTATGGGGCGACGAAGTTACCTGCCCGGCAGTGGATTTGTCCTTGTATTCCCGCGGATAGGCCCAAAGAATCATTGGCAGCTTTTCTTTCTTCTCGCGGTCGTATCCGGCAGGCAGATACAGAGTTCCTGACAACTCAATTCCGTCGTCGCGTTTGTAGGTGATTACTTCTTTGTGAATTCCGTTTAAGCTTTCAATCGGGTTGGCAAAGAAAGTAAGTTGTTGTGGGGCAATCCGTCTTTTTGTGTTTCGGATGAAATAATTGGGGAAAGTAGTGCTGGCCTCCACGCGGGTGAGTAAAACGCCGCTTTTGGCATCCAAAACACGCGATATATTTTCAAGGGTTTCTTTGCCGTCGGCACGCCACAAACGCAGGTTTTCTTTTGACTTCAGGTCAAATTCATCAAAAAACGGACGGATCCCTTCCGGAGAATAACCGGTTCCGGTGAGGTAAACCTTGTTTTTGTTGAGGGTAAGCGTGTGTTGTCCCAATTCGTTTCTTTCGGTAACAAACGATCCCGGATCATTGTAACGGTCGTTCTCGTTGCGATCAAAAAGAATTTCAGGCTCTTGCGATGGGTTGGATGGATTGAAGAGATAGGTTTTTGTGTTACGGGTATTCCACCAGCGATCGTAGGCAATCGCTATTTCGTCGCTTCCCCAGGTAATTCCGCGATAGCGTTGTTGGGTTTTTAGAATGGAAACGGGCTCGCCGTCAAAAGGCGCTTTCAAAGTGAATATTTCGTCGCGGAAAGGTACCTCGATGGCCGGATCGCCTTTGTCAAGTGCTTTCACGTAATACAGTTCGGCCGGTTTGTCAGAACGCCACCTCAAACTCCTGATCTCTTTTGTGGTAGCCATAAAACCCTGCGGACGAACTTCTTCGAGTGGTGTGTCGAGGACAAGCTTTATTTCGTTCCCGTTCTGGTCGTAAATGATTGTTTTTTGCGGAAAGCGGTCGAGTGTAACCAGGTAGGAAAAAGGCTTGTGAAGCGTCTCCACCATCACATAGACTCCATCGGGAGAAAAGTTAAAACCGGCGTACATGGCGGTTTCTTTCCAGAAGTCTTTTTTTCCGTTCAGGTCAACCGTATACAAAGTAGAACGAACCAGTTGTTCAAAATTAAATTCGTCGGCTTTGTCTTTCAGCAAATCCTGGTAGGTGCGGTTTTGAGCTTTGGTGCCGTCGCTCACTGAAACACTCGGGCCGGTAGGTACGGCGGTTGATTTATCGATCAAAGGCTGACGGTCGTCCGGAATAAATTTGACCAGCAATTTATCGCTGCTGTCAAACCATTCAAAAGGCGATCCAAGGTTGGCATTCAGGTTGGCCTCGCTCAGCTTTTTACAGGTGGCGCTTGCAATGTCGAGTACCCACAATTCCACTCCTTTCGAAGTTGTATGCGTAAAAGCCATCTTTGTTTGATCGGGCGACCAGCTGAAGTTGGCTAAAACCGGTTTTTCGGGTAATCCGGAAACTGCTTTTTCTTCTCTGTCACCTACTTTCATCAGCGAAACGTTGGTGTAATAATTTGTTCTGCTGCCGATGTTGGTCACGGGGTTAATCCGCAGCCCGGCCAGGCGCAGTTCGGTTTCCGAGAGTTCTGCAATCGTTTTAAAGCGGCTTCTGTTCAGCAGTACAATGTTTTCATTTTTGTAATCAAAGATGGGAGTGGGAACTCCGGGAGCATCAACCAGTTCAAGGATTTCCTTTGGCGGTTCCTGGTAGCTAATGTCTACCTGGGCAAAAGCGTTGCCAAAAACGATGGCAACAATCAATGTGATAAGTGCAGTTTTTCTCATTTAATTGAATAGTATGAATTAAACTTAGGATGTAACTCACGAATTTATAAAATTCATCGGGGAAAACGTTTTTTTCAGTTGCTTAGTTTGATTGAGTAAGGTATCAGAAAAGAGATTTCACCGCAAACCGAAGAGAATGAAGCACAGTATTTTTTTGTAATTCCGGGAGCTTGCTGCTACTTCTGTTGAATTATAAAGCAGGAAAAGAAAACCGTTCTTTAGGCTGAAAGCGGCTCATTTGAAGAAAAAAATCCCATACTGGGAAAGCGAAAATTTCTGGCATCGTGTTAATGTTTTGTTTTTCAGTGTTTTGTGTTTTTTGGCCTGGTAGTTGCTTTTTAAGCATCAAGCGACAAAGAATAACAGGGTAGAGCGACTTCTACAACATGGTTGGTTTTATATTTAGGGTTTGTAAAATATCAATCATCTTTCAAAAAGCGTCACAGCGTTCTACCTGACTTTAGAAATAAAAAAACCGTTCGGCCTCGAACGGTTTTTTATTTTGGGTTCTACTTCAAAAAGCGTCACCACAAAGCTTCTACAACTTTGTTGGTAAAATAAATATATTATAATTGAAATGCGTCCTTCTATAATAAAGTCCGGTTCCGGGTTAAAAGGTAACCTGTTTGCCGGTAATTTATTCTCGTTTTAAATAGCTGTCGCCTCGTACAAGTGCTGTTTTTACTTAGAGTTTCTCTATCCGGAATGTTCCGGAGATGTCCGAATCCAGCTCTGATTCGTCTGTTTTTTTGAGCAGTATATTTTTCCCGAGCAGATCGTCAGAAAACTGGTTGTTCCTGATCTGAACGTGTTTACAGAATTCAAATGTAAAAGTGTAGGGCCGTTGGTGGTAAGGCTCAAAGGTGTAGCTTCTGAATACTTCGTTGTTGTTGAAGGTGATTCCATCCACCGAACGGGCAAACAGCACCGGGTAATCAAACGGATGAAAGCGGTTGTTTTCAATTTTTATGTTCCGGTGAAAACAGGGCGTTTCTTCATCCAGTTTCGGGATAATGGGATAAACCGAGATAATTGCCTCGCAAAACTGGTAGGGGCTGGTGTTGCAAAGTTCCCCAAAGGTGTTGTTGCGGATGGTAACATCCTTCACCGCACCCGATTCAAACCATCCGTTGGCATCTCCGGCTATCAGGATGGCGCTGCCACTCGATTCAAAAGTATTGTTTTCAACGACTACTTTCCCCGGCGTTGACACCAGCAAACCACGCGCCCGGCAATTCTTGAACTGGCTGTTGGTGATCTCCACATCGGGCGACCATGTTAGATTCTCCAGCGCATCGCCCACTTGTAAAGTTTTGGGAACAGGCTGTGAAAATGTCAGCACAAAAACATCCTTGCTCAGTGGTTGAAAGGCTACTACTTCTCCCGAACCAATGGAATTCATCCGTTCGTTTTCGATAAAGCTGACGCGGTCGCCCTTACGCCCCCAAACCATGCCCGAGCTCTGATGGTGCATAAACCTGAATTTTACTTTGTTTTCCGGCATTATCTCCTGTACCTGAACACTGGTGCCGTGGACATTGATCGGATCGTCCATCAAACCGGCAAATTCGCATTGCGTAACTTTTACGAGGCCTTTGCAATTGGATATCTGAAGCCCATCGTCTCCGCCACCAAAATAATGGTTGCGTGCCAGGTTCGGAATGGCTCTGTACTGATCGAAGGTAAGGTCTTCGCTAAACTGCGCCAGGATACCCAGCCCGGTGGCATGAAAAAGAAACAGGTTCTGAACGGTGATGTTCTTCGAATCGGTAATAAACACACCCGAATGAGCGCGGTTGGCATAGCGCATTACCAGGAAGTTTCCCTTTTTGGGTTTTCGGGCAAACTCGTTGTACAACCTCAAAATCCCCGGCATGGTAGCCACTGCTTTGTATTCCCGCCAGTTGCTGCCCAAACAACCGTTGTCGCCGGTTTGCGGCACAATGTAGCGTCCTTCCTGGTCAAATTCCATCGCACCGTACCACTCATTCAGTTTATCGCCTTCCGGAAAATAAAGTTTGTCGTTTTCTATCCTGAAATTGGCTTCTTTCGCGTTAAAGGAAAGATCGATGTAATGATCGGTGACCTTCATGATCTTTGCCTGCGCAATCAGGGGCTGCTCCCAATCGATGCGCAGATTCTTCAAAACAATGTTGCGGCAACTGTCGAAGGTAAAAGGCTGCATCTGATCGTGAAAAACAAGCGTGGCACCCCGGCCGTCGATCACCAGGTTGTTTACGTTCTCAAAAAGAAACGCACAGGCCTTGGGGTTGATATCGGTAGTATTCGATTCAAAATAGGTTTTCTTCGTGCATTCATTCGGGTAAAAATGGTATTCTCCCGGACTAAACAACAAAACTTTGGGCTGATCTCCCTTGATATCTTCCAGCGCTTTGTTGATGTATTTAACTGCATCTCTGTCTTTGGTTTTGTACAAACCGTAATCTCTTAAATGAATGTAAAGGGTGTCGTTTGGTGCATTGCTTGCGGCGGCAGGTTGAGCAAAGCCAACGAGTCCCAACAGGATGATAAAGAATAGGTTTGTTTTCATAGTTGTTATTTATTGCAAGATAAGAATCCCGCAGAAATGATTACAGCATATTTTTAATCCCGGTGATGTGCGGCAGTTTTACCCAGTTGGGGTGTTCCGTTGTTTCTTCGGTTTGTTCGTGAAGCCAGGTGATGTGAAAGGGAATATGAATGCCAAAGCCTCCCAGTTGTAGCACCGGTTCAATATCCGACTTGAAGGAATTGCCGATCATCAGAAAATCTTCCGCCTCAATTTCGAGGTGACTAAGCAGTTTTTGGTAATCGGCCGGTCTTTTGTTGCTCATCACTTCCACATGATGAAAATATTTTTCCAGTTTCGATTTTTTCAGTTTCCGTTCCTGGTCGAGCAAATCGCCTTTGGTCGCCACAATTAGTTTGCAGCCTTTTTCTTTCAGATAGTCCAGCGTTTCAAGCACGCCGTCAAGCAACTCCACCGGCTGATTGATTTGTGTTTTCCCCAGTTCAATAATCTGCACCAGTATTTTTGGCGGCACTTTGTTTCCGGTAATCTTCAGCGCCGTTTCAATCATCGAAAGCACAAAACCTTTGGTGCCGTAGCCGTATTCTTCCAGGTTATTCATTTCAGTGGCAAAAAGCACTTCCATGGTTTCGTCCGATGTACTGAAGTCGGACAACAAAGCACAAAACTTTTCTTCGGTTTCGCGAAAAAAGGTCTCGTTTACCCAAAGGGTATCGTCGGCATCAAAAGCAATTACTTTGAAGTTCTGTTTCATACCATTAGAATTGATTGTTTTCAAAGGTATAGTATGGAACTCGCATGTATTTTAATCGTCCTCTTGTATGTGAATAATTTACATGCTCGTTTCATTTCTCTGCTGTTTTGTTGAAAAGGTTTTACAGTGCCAGGTTCACCACGGTAATGCCCGAACCGCCAAAATCCACGTGTTCGTCTTTGTAGCTGCGCACCATGGGCTCGGCACGCAGGTATTCGCGGATGGTTTCTTTCAGAATGCCGTGGCCTTTCCCGTGAAGGATGCGAAGCTGCCCCACTTCAAACATGATCGCTTCGTCGATAAACTCAGTGATTTTGGTAATGGCTTCATCCACGCGTTTGCCGCGGACATCGATCTCGGGTTTAAACGACAGACGGCGTTCCGAGAAATTTTCACCCAACACCGACGGCTTTCCGTAGTGTTTTTTGTCGATCTTTTTGGCTTCGTTGTTACTGATACGCTCAATATTTTTACGCGGAATGGTCGTCATCAGCTGCCCAAAGGCCACGATCGCATTTTTCTCGTTTATTTCGATGAGGTCGCCAATGGTATCCTGCCCTTTGATACGGACTTTATCACCCGGGCGCATCTCAATCCGTTCTTCCAGCTTCTCTTTCGGAATCGGTTTCTTTGATTCTTCGGGACGGCGTTTGTTACGCTCTTCTTCGCGGCGCTGAAGCTTCGAAAGTTTGCCGGCGAGCTGTTGATCGTCACTGGCCGATTTTTTCCCCACTTCTTTTTTCAGCCCTTCCAGCTCTTCGCGCATCTGCCGGGTTTTCTCCTTGTCGGCCTGCGCATTTTTTATTTCGCGGATGGTGTTCTCAATCCGTTTGTTCACATCCTTTAGCAAAGCGTCGGCTTCTTCCTTTGCTTTTTTCAGGATCTCCTTGCGTTGTTTCTGAATTTCTTCCAGCTCACTCTGGTAACTTTCAGCCGTGTTATCCAGGATCTTTTCCACCTTGCGGATCTTCATGCGTTTGGTTTCCCAGTAGCGTTTGTCGCGGTCGATCTGCCGCAGGTTGCGGTCGAAATCGATGTGATCCTGCCCGATCTTCTCGGTGGCTTTCTCCAGTATCTCTTCCGGAAGGCCGATTTTCCGCGCAATTTCAAAGGCAAACGAACTGCCCGGTTTCCCAATCTCCAGTTTGAAAAGCGGGTTCATCTGGTGCGAATCGTAGAGCATGGCGCCGTTTACAATCCCATCGGCCGACGAGGCAAAATGCTTCAGGTTGGTGTAGTGCGTGGTAATCACACCAAAGGTGCGTTGCTGGTTTAGCTTGTCGAGGATCGACTCGGCAATGGCGCCCCCCAGCATCGGTTCGGTACCCGTTCCGAATTCGTCGATCAGCACCAGCGTTTTTTCGTTGCAGTTGCGCACAAAATGCTTCATGTTCATCAGGTGCGAGCTGTAGGTACTCAAGTCGTTTTCGAGCGACTGCTCATCGCCGATGTCGATAAACAGCTGATCAAAAATACCGGTTTTACTGCCGTCGTTTACCGGGATCAACAGGCCGCATTGCAACATGTACTGCAACAACCCGGTGGTTTTCAGACACACCGATTTTCCCCCGGCGTTGGGTCCCGAGATCAGCAAAATATGTTCTTCTTCCGTGAGCTTAATGTCGAGCGGAACAATTTTTCGTTTTTCCTTTTGCAGCGTTTTCAGCAAGAGCGGATGAATGGCGTTGTACCATTCAATGATCGGCTCGTCGCGAAAGTCGGGGCGTTGTGCATCAAACTCAACGGCCAGCAAAGCCTTGGCGCGGATAAAATCGATCTCGCCCAAAAAGTCGTACGAATACGCCAGCTCGGTGAGGTAGGGGCGTATGTCGTTCGAGAACTCGGTAAGAATGCGGATGATCTCGCGGCGTTCGGCATACTCCAGCTCGCGGATTTCGTTGTTCATCTCCACAATTTCGGTGGGCTCGATGTACGAGGTTTTTCCCGTGGCCGACTCGTCGTACACAATGCCTTTCAGCTTGCGTTTGTTGGCTGCCGGAACCGGGATCACAGCCCGCCCGTCGCGGATCGACACCGAAGCATCGTCTTCCACCCAGCCGTCTTTTTGCGCCTGCTTCAGAATGCTATGCAGCCGTTTCGACATGTTGTTCTGCATGTTGAAAATGCTGCGGCGAATCTGCGCCAGCTCCGAAGAAGCATTGTCGCGGATCTTCCCGAATTTATTCACGATCGTGTCGATGCGGTCGTAAATATAAGGGAACACCTGCACGTTGGCAGTTTTTTGTTTCAGCAGCGGAAAAACCGCTTCCTCCTGTTTGCTGAAAAAAGTAACGATGGCACGCACGGCTTCGAGCGAGCGTTTCAGGTCGAACAGTTCCTGGGGCTCCAGAAAACGGCCTTCGATGCGTATCTTTTGCAGCGCCGCCCGCAGGTCGTAATAATGCCCGGCCGGAAAATTGTCGTACTCGCGCACAATGCGGCTAAACTCTTCGGCCTCGCCCAGTTGTCGCAAAATGGTTTCGTGCGAGGTCTGGAAATGCATTTCGTCCACCCACTCGTTACCCATGGTGCTGATGCACTTGGCATGTAACATCTCGCGGATGCGATCGAACCCGATCTTCGCCTCAAAATTATGTGGATAAACGTTGTTCATTGCCCCGCAAAAATACAGTTCAGAGTTGAAAGTTCAAAGTTCAAAATTCAAGCGACAAGCTATTAGCTGCGAGCCGCGAGCTTGTTCTGTAGGTCAAATTAGATATTGACTGTTTTGTATTCGCTGATTCCAGAATTCAGCCTACTCTGTGTCTTCTCCGTGTCCTCTGTGGTTAAACTGGATTCTGGATACCCGATACTCGATACTTGATTCTGGATACTCGATACTCGAAGCTCACAACTCGCAGCACTTCTTCTTTGTCCCCATTTCCGAGGGGGACGAGGAATTCCGGAGGCTTCGACGAAGGAATGACGGAGGGGGTGTCAGAGATACATTAGTTCAGTGATCAGCCGCATTCGCTGATTCCAGAATTCAGCCTACTCTGTGTCTTCTCCGTGTCCCCTGTGGTTAAACTGGATTCTGGATACCCGATGCTTGATACAGGATTTTTGATACTTGATACTCGAAGCTCGTAGCTCCAAGCTCTTTGCAATTTAACAGTTTGGCAATTTAGCAATCTTGCAGTTCTGTGCCGCCGTGTTGCTGTTTTTTGCTCGAAGCTCGCAACTCGAAGCTCGCAGCTTCCTTCTTTGTCCCCATTCCCGAGGGGGACGAGGAATTCCGGAGGCTCCGACGAAGGAATGACGGAGGGGGTGTCAGAGATACATTAGTTCAGTGATCAGTTGCATTCGCTGATCTTAGAATTCAGCCTACTCCGTGTCCTCTGTGGTTAAACCGGATTCTGGATACCCGATACTCGATTCTTGATTCTCGATACTCGATACCGGATTCTCGATACTCGAAGCTCGAAGCTCGCAGCACTTCCTCTTTGTCCCCATTTCCGAGGAGGACGAGGAATTCCGGAGGCTCCGACGAAGGAATGACGGAGGGGGTGTGTTCTGGATACTCGATACTTGATACTCGAAGCTCGAAGCCCGTAGCTCGCAGCCCAAAGCTCGATCCTGACTCTGAACTTTGAACCCTAAACTCGGAACTAAACTCCCTCCCCTCATTAACATAGTTTAATTTTTTTTGATGGCTGTTAATAGCTTTATTCCTGACCTTTGGAGAAACAAAGCCAGGCATATGAAACAACTTTTACTTGCAAGCTTCATTTTATCCGGTCTGTGTTCAATGGCCCAGGACGAACGCATGCTTATCCAGGGGAAGATCGTGGACGCAAAAGGTGCCCCCGTCCCCGACGTTTACATTGTAAACCTGCTTAGCCACGAAAAAGACATCAGTTTGAAAAACGGGGTGTTTACCCTAAACATTTTGCCCACCGACTCGCTGCTGTTATCGCACATTTCGTATTTCCGAAAAATAGTAAGCGCCACCCAGTTGCTTCGAAACCCGGTGATCACGCTCGAATCGGAAAGCATACATGTGGAGGAAATAACCGTCTCGCCCGATGAAAAGTCGGCAGCAGAAATCGTTAGCCAGAATTTAAATGTAAAGGAATGGGACATCCGGCCGTTGCCCGGCGATGGTTTTTCGGAGTCGGAACGAGCCAAACAAACCATGGCCGAAAACAACAGCGTACTGCGCAGCGAAGCTTCCTCGGTATCCTTGCTTAAATTCTCGGTAGGCGGCATGCTGGAGAAATGGAAGAAAAAACGAAAGAAACGAAAAAACTACCGCTAGAAACAGAAGCTACAAGCCTTGAGCTTCGAGCCACGAGCTTATTGGGAACTAAAATTGGATGCTCGATACTCGATACTCGATACTTGATTCTCGATGCTTGATTCTTGATACTCGAAGCTCGCAGCTCGCAGCTCGCAGCACTTCCTCTTTGTCCCCATTTCCGAGGGGGACGAGGAATTCCGGAGGCTTCGACGACGGAATGACGGAGGGGGTGTCAGAGATACATTAGTTCAAAGTTCAGAGTTCAAAGTTCAGTGATCAGCCGCATTCGCTGATTCCAGAATTCAGCCTACTCTGTGTCTTCTCCGTGTCCTCTGTGGTTAAACCGGATTCTGGATACCCGATACTCGATTCTTGATTCTCGATACTCGATACCGGATTCTCGATACTCGAAGCTCGAAGCTCGCAGCTCGCAGCACTTCTTCTTTGTCCCCATTTCCGAGGGGGACGAGGAATTCCGGAGGCTCCGACGAAGGAATGACGGAGGGGGTGTGTACTCGATGCTGGATGCTTGATTCTTGATACTCGTAGCTCGAAGCCCGCAGCTCAATACTCTAAACTTTGAACACTGAACACTGAACTCTAAACTCCCTGCTCTCTGCTCTTTTCTCTGCCCGGTTATCTTATGTTTAAAATTCTTTTGCTACATTAGAACCCGTAATGTGGTGACACCCCGGGACGATCAGCAGCGATAGATTTGCCACCCCAGAAGAAAGCTTTACAAGGAGTTTGTAAACGTTTATCAATACTTAAAAACGAATATGGCTTTGGTATACTGCAAGAAAAGCGATTAAAACGCTTGGAGTTACAAATATTCAGGTACCCATACGTTAGCGGCAATTTTGAATTAAAACATACTCTAACCTTTAAAAAACTAATGAATGAAAAAATTACTATTCGCCCTAGGTGTTATTCTTCTTACTTCCAGCTTATATGCTCAAGATGCAAAAGATGCACAAAAAGAAACGACAAAAATGGATGCTTTTGCATCAAAAACAGGTACAATAATCAAGTATATTGACTATTCCCTACCAAACCTGAAGCTTAGCTTGGGTGTAGCTGAAACTAGAATTCGAAAAATTATTAGTGGACAAGAAGAAAAATACTTCTTTCAAATTTCAAAAGCTGGACAATATGACACCAAAACAGCATCTATTGCTGACGAAGATTTAATTGAAGTTATTAAAGCAATTGAACCATTAAAAAAAGAATCAGTCTCTGATTTGGCATTAAATCCTGACTATTTGGAAAACAAATTTGTTACAGACGACGGATTTAAATTAGGATATTATGTGAGTAAAGGAAAACTTGTTTGGTACTTAGTATTAGAAAAGTATGGTTCTGGAAATACAATCTTCGTAAATGATTTATCGACTATAGAAAAAGCATTTAATGACGCAAAACAGAAAATAGATGAACTAAAAAAATAAAATAATGAAAAGATCTCCGCTCCCGCGCGATTGCATCGCGTGATAACGGGATGTTCAATAAACTGACTATACATAACTCAAAAATACCTTTGGTAAAAACCTTAAAATCAAACATTATGAAAAAGCTACTGTTAGTCCTCTGGGCCGTAATTCCTTTTTTTGTTTATTCCCAGAATCAAGTCACTACTAAATCTGGAATTGTATTTATTGCCAAAATTGATGGTTTGTATGGAACCAAACTCGTATTTAGTGAAATTGTACCAGAACTTAAAAACGATGAGATTGACATCAGTGATGTAGTTTCAATCGCTGGTGAAATACCAACATTCAGATCAAAATCGATTAAACGCAAAAATTCCGATGTGAAATTTCTATCTGGAGATTTTTCAAAAGAATACAAAGAAAATCTGAAAGAAAAACGAGTGTCTGATGATTTGTACTTCGATCCGAACGCGAAAAATCAGGAGCTAAATGAAAACGTAACTGCAGGTGATTATTTGCAATCTGCAGGGATAAGATATTTAACTGGTGTTGGTCTCGGATTTGGCGGAGCAGGTATCTCGCTTATTGGTGCTTCTTCGGAGCAGGAGAGTTTGATAGTTGTAGGAGGAATAGCCGCACTTACGGGAGCAATATTTATTGTGACGGGGCATCTTCAACTTATTAAAGCCGGTGAAAAGATGAATCGGGATGCAGTAACACTATCGCCTTCTAACAATGGCATTGGCTTGGTTATAAACTTCTAAGGGAATAGCCACTCTCCCCCGCTCCCGCGCGATTGCATCGCGTGGTAAAAGAAAGGCTAAAGATGACACGATAACATGGTGGGGCTGCAGGTTTTAGTACAAAATAAGATAAATAGAGGAATAGATTTCAAACATAAAGAATCGAAATGAAAAAGATAATCATAAGCCTGTGTGCTTTCTTCTGTCTAAATAATGGTTTCTCCCAGGGGAAAAGCGAAAGAGCGGGTGATGTTTTTAAACCACAGATTGGTATTGATGTCGGATTTGGTATTAATTCGTTTTCGGGTGTAAATGATGACTATACAAAAATTGCGGTTGACCTGGGAATGATTTATGAGTTACGGGAAAAATTTTTAGTGGGATTAGATCTTTCCTTTTCACCCAAAGAAAATCATGAAAACACAGGTGTAGATGGAAGCAGAAGTACACATATGAAATGGGACGGTCAGGCAACATGTGTCGAAATGTATGGCGGTTATAAGATATTAAACCGGGCATGGTTTCTGGGAGGATTGGGAGCCTGTTTTTTTAGCGAGTATGAAGTGATGAAAGGATATTCAAATTTGACGTCATACAAAAGAAGCAGTCAAACAGATATAAGTCCTGTAATAGGTGTTATCTATGAATTCCCTTTGGCCTATAGTAATACCTGGTATATGAAATACGACATGGCAGTTGGTGGTTACGATCGATTTTCATTGAGTGCCGGATTAAAGTTTTGATAGACTCACCCCCGCGCCTATAGGCCACACGCTACAATCGTGCGGCAGCGAGGTAATTTAAACAAAGGAGTTTTAAGTAAAACCAATAACAACATTCAAAATGGAAAATCTTCATCCTTTCTTTTTAATCGGGGCTGTAGTGGTTCTGTTGCTTATGGTTCTTTATTTTCTTCCCATTGGGCTATGGTTTACGGCCACCGTTTCGGGGGTGCGTATTTCGTTTATGGAACTTTTGTTGATGCGACTACGAAAAACACCGGTTGGGGTGATTGTTCGCGCTTTGATAGTTGCCACCGAGGGTGGAATAAATCTCAACGGTGAACAACTGGAAATTCTCTTTTTGAGCGGTGGCGATGTAAACAACGTAGTAAGCGGTATGGTGGCCGCCAAACGGGCGGGTTTTCCCTTGTCGTTTGAGAATGCAGTAAAAGCCGATGCGCAGGGACTGAACATCCTTGAATCGGTACAGGAGAAAATGCGCGAAACACAAAAAGTTCAGTTTGAGTAATCCGTGCCCCTGCTCCCGCGCGATTGCATCGCGTGGTGAAAGGAAAAGCTACAGGCGCAGCGAGCTGCAGCGCGATAAAATTTGAAAACAATGAAAAACTGGATTCTTATAGCAATAATGTTAACGTTTCAGTTGCCTTTATTTGCCCATGAAGACACACCGATTAAACTAAGCAAAGAGGGAAAATTAATAGGACTTCCTGAAAAATATGCTAACGCAGAATTTAACCGGGCAACGTTCACATTAGCTATAAACGATAAACAGATAATTATTCCGGAATGCATAAAAGAGTTTTTCAAAGACTATAAGGACTACGACATAAGCTTCTCAGCATCATGGTATCATAACTCTGAACTTTTACCCCATTACATACATATGGATATTACTACGGCTGAAAATCCATATGGTTGTCAGGTATTTTTTAACCTTGAAACATTGGAAATTTACCAGGTAAATAAGCCTGGAGTGATATCTAAAAAAGGTTACCCTCGATTTTACACAGCCAATGAGCAAATAATTTCTGAAGAATGTCGCAAATCTGTATTGAATTCAATAACTCCGCTCCAACGCGATCGTATTGCGTGGTAAAGGAAAAAAGCTAAAGGCCTCACGATACATTTAAAGTAGCAGAGAAAAAATAATTTATATGGAACAGAAAACAGTTTTAAGCGATAAAGATATTCAACCAAACGAAGAACTTATAGCAACGATAATTGGGGATAAACAACTGATTTGGAAACAAATGATGGCTTATCTGTATAATAATAGCAAAGATATCTCCGAGGTATGGAAATATTATAACGATGGCAAGAGTTGGCTCTTTCGCTCATTGAAAAAGAAAAAGACCATTTTTTGGATTAAAGTATTGGAAGATACTTTTAGAATTGCATTTTGGTATCCTATTCGATTGGAATCAGCAATTATGGAGAGCAATTTGCCTGATTCATTAAAGATTCAATACAAAGAGGCAAAGAGCTTTAATAAAACGCGCGGTATTTATATTGACATTCAGGATTCAAACGATTTGATAAACATTAAAAAACTGATTGATTTTAAATTGACAAACCTGTAAGGTTTTCCGCCCCCCGCTCCCGTGCACTGACATCGCCCCGCTCCCGCGCGATTGCATCGCGTGGTAAAGAAAAAGCTATAGGCCACACGATACAATCGTGCGGCAGCGAGGGTGCATAATAACGAATCGAGACAACATAAATGGATAAAGAGACTTTCATAAAAAGATTGAATGAGGCAAGCAATTCAGCTTTGAAATTGGCGAGAGAGTTTACTTTCAATGAGATTGCTGACAAGCTGATTTTCAAAATTAAGCCAAATAGTCTTGATTTGAGTAAGCATTTGACTGATTCGGAAAAGGAAAATCTAATTGCCAGAAAAAAAGAACTTAATAAAACATTGACTGCTAATGAGGTCGCAAACAGACTGATTCTTGAAAATAAAGTTCCTGTTTGGATAAATTGTTCTGTGATTCGGTCGACAAAGAAAATTACAACAATAGAATTATTCACAAGTAGAAGATTTCGAGACGATTCAGAACTTTATCATAAAATAGAGACTTATCCACCGTTTCATGCTGTAATTATGAATCCGCCTTATTTGTTTGATAACAAAGAAAAGTTTGATGTGAATTGGAGATATAAAAAATCCAGATTACGATTAAGTTGAGAGAAGCGAAGAGTAATTTGAACCCCGTTCCCGCCCTGCTCCCGCGCGCTAACACCACATGGTAAAGAAAAAAGCTACAGGCCACACGATACAACCATTTGGCTGCAAAGGATAGATACTCAATATCCAACTAGAACTACCCGGCAAGCATGTGGCTCGCAGCTAACTCTGAACACTGAACACTAAACTCTGAACTATCTCACCCCCTCCGTCATTCCTTCGTCGGAGCCTCCGGAATTCCTCGTCCCCCTCGGAAATGGGGACAAAGAGGAAGCGCTGCGAGCTACGAGTAAAACAGCAACACGGCAACACAGCAACCCCTGCTCCCGCGCGCTAACACCACATGGTAAAGAAAAAGCTACAGGCCATACGCTACCACCATTTGGCTGCAAAGGATAGATACTCAATATCTAACTAAAACTACCCGGCAAGCAAGTGGCTCGCAGCTAACTCTGAACACTGAACACTAAACTCTGAACGCTCTCACCCCCTCCGTCATTCCTTCGTCGGAGCCTCCGGAATTCCTCGTCCCCCTCGGAAATGGGGACAAAGAAGAAGCGCTGCGAGCTTCGAGTAGATGCAGCAGCACGGCAATACAGCAACACGGCAGCACAACAACCCCCGCTCCCGCGCGATTGCATCGCGTGGAAAAAAAAGCTACAGGCCACACGCTACCACCATTTTACAGTCTCTCGTATAGTAAAAAAGAGTATTTTTAGGGTGTTTAACCATAGTAACTACACTGCATCATGAATCTGCTATCGATTATTTTACTTCTTGTACCCATTGTTTTCCTGTTTGCGTTTTTTATTGGTATTGTAAAGAAAAACAAACGACTCTGGATTACTTCCCTGGTTTTTTTCCTGATCATTTCACTGGCAGAGCTTGCTTATTTTACCTTTACGGTTTAAGTGTCTGCCCTGCTCCCGCGCGCATTGCATCGCATGCCAGAGAAAAAACGAAAGGGCACACAATAAAACAGGGCAGCAGAAGGTTCAGCATTAGTGAATGAACAATGGAACGAGTTTACAGAAAATTATTCATACAAAAGCAGTGAGAGGTAGTTTCAGCTCCCTCCTGCAAAAAAAAAATAACAGAAAAAAAGCAATGAGTACCAATAAGATAACCCGGTTAAACCCCGAAAATATCCCGGCGCCAGTAGGTAACTACTCACACGTTACCATAATCCCGAAGAATTCAGACTTGTACACGTTTTCGGGGCAAATTGGGATCGATAATACCGGAAATATTCCGGAAAATCTGAGCGAACAGGTAGTATTGACATTCAAAAACATTCAGCAGCTTTTACACAGCCAAAACCTAAGCGCTGACAACGTCATAAAAGTAAACA
The DNA here is from genome assembly GCF_003576475.1 of Maribellus luteus. Classification (GTDB taxonomy): domain Bacteria; phylum Bacteroidota; class Bacteroidia; order Bacteroidales; family Prolixibacteraceae; genus Draconibacterium; species Draconibacterium luteum. Next base: position 113,298 of record NZ_QWGR01000016.1, read on the forward strand.
TCTGGGCTACCGAAGAAATTGACTGGGAGTTTTTTGACGCCGAATGGGAAACTCTGTTCGGACAAAAATACCCTTCGATGACGATTGCTTACATAAAAGCATTGGGATTGCCCGAACTGAAAATAGAGATTGAAATTTGGGCGGCTAAGTAGAAAAGTCAGGATAGCCGGATTTCGCGCGAAGGTATTGCAAGGGAAGGAGTTCAGAGTCCATAATCCGATATCTAATATCCGGCATCCGCCTATCCAAATGAATACTGACCACTGAATACTAATTTTAGAGTCAACCGAAAAAAACCATAACAGCTAAACAACCGGTATATGATTGAACTGAAGAAAGAAAAGTATTCCCTTTTGGAAGCACCGCTAAAGGAAGTAAAGATCAACCACCTTTTTGCGCGTTCGGTAATCGAAAAGAAAGTAGACGGGAAGGTGTTTGTTGATCACGCTGAACATCCGAAAAGCTTTTATGTAGTTCATCCCTATGGCATGAGTTTGCTGTTTGGCGACAGTGAAAACAAGGCCTTTAACAGCCAGCTGGCAGAGTATTGTTTCAACCGGCAGGGAGCGCGGAATTCGTTTGAATGGATGCAGGCCTTTCCCGGCAGCTGGGATACTACATTGCCCGAATTGTTCGGAGACAAGTTGCGTGCAGCATCGGATGCAGGGGAAGCCCCCGGCGATTGCATTGAGCTGAACACCCGCGTAAACTTCAGCTTCGACCACCAGAAGTACCTGGAGTTTAAGCGTGCAAACATAAACGGGCAGCACGAAATAAGAAGAACCGACGCCGCTGTTTTTGAGGCGATGACCGGAAGCGTTGTCCCCGCCCGTTTTTGGAACAATGCCGACGATTTCTGTCAAAACGGCATCGGGTTTAGTTTGTTTGACTGCGGAAGGCTGGCCACTACGGCCTATTCTGCTTTTATTTTTGAGAAAGAGCTGGAACTGGGCATGGAAACGATCGCAGAATTCAGGGGAAAAGGCTTTGCACAGTATGCCTGTTCGGCTTTGATCGATTATTGCCTGGAAAATGCTTATGAGCCGGTTTGGGCGTGTAAGTTAAGCAATACACCGTCGTACCGCCTGGCTCAGAAACTCGGGTTTGTTCCCGCGCTGACTTTACCATATTACCGGCTGGCGCTTTAATTGCAGAACTTATAACAACCAGCCCTGTTCCCGCGCGATTGCATCGCGTGGAAAAAGCAAGAACAGCTGGCTGATCATAAAGAATAAACAATAATAAACGAATGAAAGCATACATTAAAAGCAATTGGCCGAAGCTATCGGTGGTACTTGTAGGCTTGTTTTTTATTACAGGCATTTTATCATTGACAATTCCTGCTTTTGGTAAAATGGTACTGCTATATTCATCGAATCTGGCAGAACCATTAAACTGGTACAGGCTTTTAACATATCCTCTGTACGGTGGAGGGTTGCTGAACTGGGCCCATAATGCATTAGTGATGGTATTAACAGGTTTTATTCTCGAAAACAGAATCAGTAAGAAAGAGATACTTGCAATAATTGTTTTATCCGCCATAACGGGCGGATTACTTTTTATTTTTCTTAATCAAAATGCCGGCTATGATCTTACGGTAGCATCGCCGGTAATGATTTCGTGGGGGTATTGTAGTGCCACTATCGTTATCGGTCTAAAATGCTGGGGAAGGTTAAACGTATTTGAAAAGGTTGTGGTGATAATGTGTCTGGCTAGTTTATTAAGTGTGTGGAATGATAATATCGGATTTCTGGTTGGACAAATATCAGTAATTACAATTATCGGGCTTGTAACGCTTATCCGGTTTCGGGGAAAAGAACTGGCACGTGAATCAAATCCCATAGAGTAATGAGTATCGGGTATTGAGTATTGAGCTTCGGACTACGAGCTACGAGCATCGAGTATCCAGAATCAAGCATCCAGTATCGAGAATCAAGCATCCAGTATCGAGTATCAAGCATCCAGTATCGAGTATCAAGTATCCAGTATCGACAATGAAGTATCAAGAACACACCCCCTCCGTCATTCCTTCGTCGGAGCCTCCGGAATTCCTCGTCCCCCTCGGAGATGGGGACAAAGAACTAAGCTGCGAGCCTTGAGCCTTGAGCTACGAGCATCGAGTATCAAGTATCAAGAATCAAGAATCGAGCATCCAGCATCGCAAATAAAATAAATCCTAGTCAGCAATATTCCCCCAAGGTAGCCGTACTATAAAGCATGGGAATTTACCCGCAGAAAAACACATAAAAATGATCAACTACAAAACAAACGACTGGTTTACAATTGAGAAAATTGATGATACTACATCGATTATTAGTGAATACAAACATTGGGAAGAAACACACTGCTACCTGCTTAACGGCCGCGACAAAAGTTTGCTGATTGATACCGGGCTGGGGGTGCGAAACATTTGGGAAGAGGTACAACAGCTAACCGGCAACCCGGTGGCGGCAGTGACCACCCACGCGCATTACGACCACTTTGGCGGACATCAGTATTTTCCCGAGTTTTATGTACACGAGGCCGAGACCGAATGGATAAACGGGGGCTTTCCGCTGACGCTGCAACAGGTGCGGGATTTTCTGATGGAAGAACCCTGCGATTTTCCTGCCGACTTTGATGTGAATGACTATTATCTGTTTGAAGGTACGCCCACACGGGTACTCCGCGATGGAGATACGATTGAGTTGGGAGGCCGAAGCATTGAGGTGCTGCACACGCCCGGTCATTCACCCGGCCATATTTGTTTGTACGAAAAAGACAGGGGGTATTTGTACACGGGCGATTTGATTTACATCGGGGAGTTGTTTGCATATTTCCCGTCGACCGACCCGGTTGCTTACATGAATTCGATAAAAAAACTATTGCCGCTGGAGGTTCAGAAAATTCTGCCGGCACACCACGACTTAAATGTGCCGTTGTCGATTATCCGGGAACTGGACGAGGCTTTTACAAGCTTGCACAACAGCGGAAAGTTAAAACACGGAAGCGGGACCTTTTCGTATCCCAATTTTGGCATAAAGCTGTAAGTCGCAACGTTGTCAGACAAAGATGGATCGGACGCTTCCAGTATCAATCGCTTAAGAGCCGTTCTTTATTTAATTGAAGAGTAAAGAACGGTTCTATGGGCACAAGACACATCCGCTGGTATTCCGAGATTATGAACAATATTTCCAAGTAAAACCTATCTGGCAGAAAATGATCAATATCCAAGGTAGAATATCCAATTCCGAACTACCCAACAAGTTCGTGGCTCGCAGCTCATAGCTTTTCCCTTGAACTCTAAACTTTGAACTCTGAACCCTGAACTGTCTTACCCCCTCCGTCAAAGCCTTCGGAATTCCTCGTCCCCCTGAATGGGGACAAATAAAGAAAAGCTTCCGGTATCCAGTTTCTGGTCAACCGACTTTAAGCGTTGAAAATATCATAAAACAAAACCTATCTGGCAGAAAATGATCAATATCCAAGGTAGAATATTCAATATCCAATTAGAGCTACTCAATAAGCTCGTGGCTAGTAGCTCATAGCTTGAACTCTAAACTTTGAACTCTGAACCCTGAACTATCTTACCCCCTCCGTCATTCCTTCGTCGAAGCCTTCAGAATTCCTCGTCCCCCTGAATGGGGACAAATAAAGAAAAGCTTCCGGTATCCAGTTTCTGGTCAACCGACTTTAAGCGTTGAAAATATCATAAAACAAAACCTATCTGGCAGAAAATGATCAATATCCAAGGTAGAATATTCAATATCCAATTAGAGCTACTCAATAAGCTCGTGGCTAGTAGCTCATAGCTTGAACTCTAAACTCTGAACCCTGAACTCTAAACTATCTTACCCCCTCCGTCATTCCTTCGTCAAAGCCTTCGGAATTTCTCGTCCCCCTGAATGGGGACAAGTAAGAACCGCTGCAAGTATCCAGTTTCTGGTCAACCGACTTTAAGCGTTGAAAATATCATAAGACAAAATCTATTTGGCAGACAATGACCAATATCCAAGGTAGAATATCCAATTCCGAACTACCCAACAAGCTCGTGGCTCGCAGCTCATAGCTTTTCCCTTGAACTCTAAACTCTGAACTCTGAACTATCTCACCCCCTCCGTCATTCCTTCGTCAAAGCCTTCGGAATTCCTCGTCCCCCTGAATGGGGACAAACTAAGAACCGCTGCCAGTTTTGAATCATAAACTTCGAGCTATAACCCCAATTCTTACTTCCCAACAAGCTCATAGCTCGTGGCTAATAGCTTGTAGCTTGAATTATCCTTTCGGAAGCTTCTCGCCCGGGAAACGGTCGGCGTATTCTTTCCAGAATGATTTCACTTCGTTTTTCATTTCTTTCGACAAGGCCAGGATCCCAAACAGGTTGGGGATGGTCATCAGCGCGATGGTAATTCCCGAAAGTGTCCAGATAATGGTGGTGTCGGTAAATGAAGCCACAAAAAAGCCGATCACATAAATAATGTGGTAGTAAATCACCTTGCCCGAGCCAAAGAGGTAGGTAATGGCGCGGTCGCCGTAATACGACCAGCTGATGGCGGTGGAAAAGGCAAACAGCAGAAGCCCGATCGACACAATGTATTTTCCAAAGTCGCCAAACCAGCTGCGGGTAAAGGCGATAGTGGTGAGCGGGGCGCTGTGCATCAGCGATTGCCCGGTAAGCGTGAGGCCCGAAGGGTTCCGTTCTTTTTCGCGGTCTATTTTTCCGTCCACCAGTTCGAGCGGCCCGGAATATGGCTGATCGTTCACCCATACTTTTACGTTTTCGGCTACCGAGCGCGCGTGAAGAATCGTGGGTTGATTGGCTACGACTCCGTTTTCAATCGCCAAGGTGCCGGTAAACAGTGGCAGATCGGCTTCTCCCACCAGGTAATTGTGCAGTTTGTCAACGTCTTGCTGGTTTTGTTCCGAATAAGTTCCGTCGAATACCACCAGGTCGGCATCCTGGAACTGGTTTTCGTGTTTTTCGGTCCACACACCCGACGAAAGCAGCACCAGCCCGGTAAGCGTACAAATAATGATGGTGTCGATAAACGGTTCGAGCAGGGCCACCAGTCCTTCCGAAACCGGTTCGTGTGCACGGGCAGCTGCGTGGGCAATCGGTGCCGATCCCTGTCCGGCTTCGTTGGAGAACAAACCGCGGTTTACGCCCCGGTTAAAGGCAAAAGCAATGCTTCCGCCCAGAAAGCCACCGGTTGCAGCCGTTCCGGTAAATACATCGCCAAAAATTGCTTCGAGCGAAGGAAGTATGTTTTCGTAGTTGTAGAAAATAACGGCAATGGCGCCGATAAAGTAGATGATAGCCATTACAGGAACCAGGCGCGAAGTAACCTGAGCAATGCGTTTGATTCCCCCGATGATCACAAAGCCCAGCAAGAGCGCCAGAACACCCCCCGTAAGCATGTGGTTGATGCCAAAGGTTTCGAAAAGCGAGTTGGAAATACTGTTTACCTGCGGAAGGCTGCCGGTTCCGAACGAAGAAAGCACGGTGGCAACGGCAAAGATCACGGCCAGCCATTTCAGGTTCAGACGGTTTTTCATGTAATACATCGGGCCACCGGCAATGGAGCCGTCCTGGGCCACTTCGCGGTATTTATGCGAGAGCGTTACTTCCACAAATTTGGTGGTCATACCCACGGCGGCGGTTACAAGCATCCAGAACAGCGCGGCCGGCCCGCCCAGGTGAATCGCCAGTGCTACCCCGGCAATGTTACCGGTACCTACGGTTCCCGAAAGTGCAGTGGTTAAAGCCTGAAAGTGGGAGGTGTCTCCCTTGTCGCCTTCTTTGTCGAATTTTCCGCGAACGATGCGCAGCGAATGTTTCAGGTAACGAAATTGCGGAAACTTCAGGTAAATGGTAAAGAAAATACCGGTTCCGAGTAAAAGGAATACGAACCATTGGGATCCGCCGATGTTGCTGTCGATCACCGAAAGAATGTCATTTAGTTTATGCATTTATTTTCGCGTTTTTCATCTGTTTAGTATGCTCCTTTCGCCCTGAAAAATTTGGGTTTGCAGTGTTTGGGCCAGGTAAACTGCCGGGCAAACTCGAAGCAGGTATTTTTAGGTTTGTTTCAGAAACAAGGCTAAAATTAACATTCTGATTCAATTTGCTAAAAAAACGGGGTTTTATTTTTCAAATTCCTAGCAAAGGCTGATGGATGTCAGTATTTACATAAAGTTGGAGACCGAAAGAAGCTGGGAGAGATGCTTCTCTGCCAGCTCAAAAAAAGCCTGTTAGGGGATAAAACTTTTTTGGTGCAGGTTGGTTCTGTACGTTATTTTATGTCGTAAATTAGCGAAGTAAAACTCAAAAGCAATTAAGCATGTTACCAAAGTTTTTATTAGCCGACAACTCGTTGGAAACACCCGACACCATTTTTGTGGTTCACACCGAAACACCTCGTTTTATCGTAGAAGCCGACCTGGATGACTTCTGGAACAACCAGCAGGTACACTGGATCGACGGCGAACCGGGCGACGAAGATTACATTGCCGAATTAATTGATGCCGCCGAAGAATTCCTTGAAAAAGAGTTTGAAAACGAGGAACTTCTGGCCAGCGAAGACGACGAGGAATAGGATCCGGTTGATTTTCGGAATTTAGGATATTTACCAAAGGGAATTGTCTCTTGGTTAGAGGCAACTGCCTAATTTAGAATAGGGAACCGCTCTTTTATAGTAGAGAGCGGTTCTTTATTTTTAGGATATTCATTATCTTGAAAAGAAAAAATGCCTTCAATCAAAACGTTAACTCCAATTTTAGCCGGCGGTTACTACCATATCTTCAACCGGGGAGCAAATCGACAGAATATTTTTTACACCTCTGCCAATTATGATTATTTTCTGAACCTGCTTCATAAATTTTTAAGCGATTATGTCCATTTTCCGGCCTACGCTTTATTGCCCAATCATTTTCATTTGGTGCTCAAGATAAAAACTGAACTTTTCAGTGAAGAGCGAGGGAACCGTTCTTTAAAAGAAGAGAACGGTTCCTTAAAATCAGTTACAGATGAGGAACAAATAGGAAGAGAGGTAGTGAGACAATTAAAACGCATGTTTATAACTTATGCAATGGCTATCAATAAACAGGAAAATAGATCGGGGAATCTGTTTGATCCGAAATACAAGCGACTAGAGATTTGTGACCAGAGTTATCTGGAATACGCAATTTTTTATACTCATTTCAATCCTGAGAAACATGGAATCGCAAACAACTTCAGTTCTTACAAAGCCATTCTTGGCAATGGCAGGACTAAAATGGACCGAAAATTAATATTGGACTTGTTTGAAGGAAAGGAAAGTTTTGTTGATTACCACGAGGGCTGGCATGAAGAGCGTAAAGAAATTACTTTGGAATGATTTAAATAGAATCGGATAGGGAACCGTTCTTTTTTATAGAGAATGGTTCCTTAAACGGTTCCCTGTTTTTATTGCTCCAGTCCTTTCATCGAAAGCTGAATGCGTTTTCGCGGAATGTCGACTTCTTTTACCCGCACTTTTACATGTTCGTGGAGTTTTACAACTTCGTTGGGGTCGGAAATAAAACGATCGGCCAGTTCTGAAATATGTACCAGCCCCGATTCCTTGATGCCGACATCAACAAAAGCCCCGAATTTGGTAATATTGTTGACGATTCCCGGTAAAACCATCCCTACATGCAAGTCGTTGATGGAGAAAATACCATCGGCAAACTCAAACACTTTGATCGGTTTTCGCGGGTCGCGCCCGGGTTTTAGCAGCTCGCTTTTGATATCGTTGAGGGTGGGAAGGCCCACTTCGGCAGTGACGTATTTCTGCCAGTCGATTTTGGAAACCAGCTCTTCGTTGCGTACCAAATCGCTGAGCTCGCATTTCAGATCCTTGGCAATTTGTTTGACTATTTTGTACGACTCAGGGTGCACGCCCGAGTTGTCGAGCGGGTTCCTGGCATCGGGAATACGCAGGAATCCAGCGGCCTGTTCAAAGGCTTTTGGCCCCATCCGGGCAACTTTCTTTAGCGCATCGCGCGATTCAAACGCCCCGTTTTCTTTCCGGTATTCCACAATGTTTTCGGCCAGTTGTGGTCCCAATCCCGAAACATAGGTGAGCAGGTGTTTGCTGGCCGTATTCAGGTTGACCCCTACCGAGTTCACACTTAATTCCACCACCGAATCCAAACTGCCCTTTAATTTTTTCTGATCCACATCGTGCTGGTATTGCCCCACACCAATGCTTTTCGGATCGATTTTTACGAGCTCTGCCAGCGGGTCCATCAAACGGCGACCAATGGAAACTGCACCACGGACCGTGACATCGTACTGCGGAAATTCCTGCCGGGCCACTGTGGAGGCCGAGTAAACAGAGGCTCCGTCTTCACTGACCACATAAACACGCACTTCGCGGTTGTAGCGCAGGTTTTTGATAAAAAACTCAGTTTCGCGGCTGGCTGTTCCGTTTCCAATCGCAATCGCATCAATCTTGTAAACCTCCACCATCGATGAAATCTTCTTGGCGGCCATTTTCTTTTCTTCCTGCGGTTTGTGCGGGTAGATGGTTTCGTTGTGAAGCAGGTTGCCTTGTTCGTCGAGGCACACCACCTTACAGCCGGTGCGGTATCCCGGATCGATGGCAAGCGTTCGTTTTTGTCCGAGTGGCGGCGCAAGCAGCAGTTGTTTCAGGTTTTCGGTGAATACTTTGATGGCTTCTTCGTCGGCCTTTTCTTTTGAAAGGTTGGAAAATTCGGTTTCAATCGAAGGCTGAATCAGGCGTTTGCACGAATCTTTTACCGCCAGTGCCACCTGTTCCGAACTCGGATTGTTTCCTTTTACAAAAAAGCGGTCGAGGTTTTCGAGTACCCGGTCTTCATCGGGCGTTACGCTTACCCGCAAAAAACCTTCGTTCTCTCCGCGACGCATAGCCAGCAAGCGGTGCGAAGGGCATTTTTTCAACGGCTCGCTCCAGTCGAAATAATCGCGGTATTTGGCGGCTTCCTCTTCTTTGCCCTTTACCACTTTGGAGGATATAATTGCACCCAGGTCAAAGCCCCGGCGGACAATGTTTCGGGCACGCTCGTTTTCGCTAACCCACTCGGCAATAATATCGCGTGCGCCGGAAAGTGCTTCTTCGGTACTGGCAACCTGTTCGTTCACAAACTGGTTGGCACGGAACTCCGGATCGCGTTCCACCTGTTTCATCAGGATTTTAGCCAGCGGTTCAAGCCCTTTCTCGCGTGCCATGGTGGCTTTGGTGCGGCGCTTGGGTTTGTACGGGAGGTAAATATCCTCCAGCTCCACCGGATCAAAGCAGTCTTCAATGCGTGCCTTTAGTTCAGGCGTCAGCTGTTCCTGCTCTTCAATGGTTTTCAGAATGGTCTCTTTTCGCTTCTCCAGTTCGCTGAACTTCTCGTTAAGTTCCTTGATTTGCAACACCTGTACTTCGTCGAGACTACCGGTGCGCTCTTTCCGGTAACGCGAAATAAAAGGAACGGTGGCCCCTTCGTTCAGTAACAGGATGGTATTGGTTACCTGCACTGTTTTTACCTGAAGTTGCTGGGCGATTAAATCTGTTATGTTGTTTTGCATTGTACCTGTTTTTGCGGAAGACAAAGGTAACGAAACTTGCTTGTTTGTCTTTCTTTTTTACACGATTGATCTGCTGAAACAGGGTGATTAAGGCCGTTCCGGCTATCGAAGCCCTGCCAAGCGACGGACTGCCCGGTCCGCAGTGCCGGGTTCGGTGGTGTATATGGACCGTTGTCCGGAGGGATGGGTGGATAAAAGTGCATTTAGCAGTTCGGGACGAAAGGTTGGCAGTCCCACAAAGAACTTTAAATGCCCGAAAGCTCGATGCTTTCTTTGCCTGAATCGGATTTTGGTGTTGAGGTGAGCGGCAATATGTCGTTAAGTGGTTGAAATACATCGCCCTGTTAGCTTTTGACTCATCCTGTAGGCCCACGGCCCTCCCTGTAGGTGTTTGACCCTCCCTGTTGCGTTTTTAGCCCTTCCTGTTAAACAGGACGGGAAAAAAAGCTACAGGATTGAGAAAAACTTCAACAGGGCGACAAAAAACCTTACAGGACGGCCAAAAATGGTACAGGAAACGATAAAAATGCTACAGGGCGGCTCAAAAGTTAACAGGACGGCTCGCCAGGGTACAGGAGTTCCGAACTCTTAGCCGGCAATACGTAAATTTTTTCGAGCGAAGCGGACGCAGCCTGTAGCTCGGAAATGCCTTCCTCGTATTTACTATTTGTGTCATGACAAATACTAAAATCCAGCTGATAAGCGAAAGATCAGAAAGATAAGAGCTTGGGAAATCGAAAAAAACCGTTCTTCTATCAACTAAAAGATAGAAGAACGGTTTCTGTGGTCAGACAGTGAGCCTGTCTGTAATGCGTAATAGAAAGAACTAATCTGCCGATAACATCTCCAGCAACCAGTTCAGGTAATTCTTGCTGATCTCAGAAGAGCTGTTTTTGAATGATCTTTTCAATGCCTTTTCAACCGGTTTCTTTTCATCTTTTGAGACATTTGCCGCTGATTTTTTGGCTGCAATATCAAAAAGTGCCTGTTTGGCGCCGGCTTGTGCTTTCGGATTATTTTCATCCAGCATCTGAGCCAGTGTTTCAACTATTGAAGCGCCCTTTAAATCGGCTGCTTCACCGGCTTGCTTTCTGATATCTGCATCAGCACTGTAAAAACCTTTTTTTACATACTCCGGGTCGTCATCCAGATTCAGAACAGAAACATTCCTGAACTTTGCAAACTCACCTTCTTTGCTGTGGTTCGACTGAAAACCGATGGCCCCCGCCATGTTTTTGCCCTGCATGCTTTTAACAGTATCCACATCGGCCACGGTGGTTACTTTTCCATCTACCGAAATGGTGATGTTTTTCCGGTCGCATTTTATTTCCATTGTGTGCCATATTCCGGTAGTTTCATCAGGGCGGTTGCTCACAGCTACGTGCCCGTAAATGGAGCCGGTACAATGCAGATCGTCGCGGTAGGGTGTCCAGGGAGCGAGTAATTGTACTTCTACTCCGGTTCCCCATGGATTCTCAGGATTGCAGCGAATAAGCACTCCGCTGTTTCCTACTTCAGATAGCAGGTATTCAAACTTAAAGATAAAATTGCCGTACTGCTTTTCGGTATACAGTTCGCTACCGTTGTGGGGGGCTGCCACCAGCACTCCGTCAAGCACTTCAAAACCGGGAACCTTCCCCGGCATCATCCATCCGGAGAGGTCTTTGCCATTAAACAGTGTGGTAAAACGGTCTGTGTTCTGCGAAAATCCCGCAAGGCTTATTAGTAAAAAGGCAAAAAATATGGTTACTCGTTTCATTTGTATAGTTTTTAGATGCTTAATAAACCGGTAGCGACCAGGGCGAACGGTATTCCCTTGACAAGAGGAAGTTAGCTGCCGGATCATTTATAAATTCTTCTTTATCGCTGTCCCACTGCAATTTTCGTTTCAGGCGGAACGATATTAAGGCCAGGTGCATAGGCAAAGTCATTTCGCGGGCATATTCCAGGTTACTTTCCGGTTGTATGCGTGATTTTACTGCATCGAGGAAATTCCGCTGATGACCCGGTGAACGGGGACTCGATTGTGTCACTTCGGGGAGATCGTCAGTAGTTTCACCTCCTATTGAAATGATTCGTTTGTCGTAATCGCAGGTGAGGGTGCCTTTTTCTCCTTCAAAGTGGGCTCCGATTCCCATTTTGTCGGCTCCGGGAACATCGGGCGGGGTGGTGGTCCAGTACACATCCAGGTCCTTAAATTTGAAATCCACATCGATCCATTTGGGTGTATCAGCAATTCCGTCGTGCGGGATATCGCCCCGTGCATCGATACTGGAAAGGCCCTTGGGATGAAGCGACATGTACAGAATGTCGGCAATGTGGCACCAGAAATCGGCAAACACACCACCCGAATAGTCAAAAAAGCTACGGTAGGTTCCGTGGCATTTTACCGGGGTGTATTCAGCATAAGGAGCAGGTCCCAGCCACATGTTCCAATCGAGGGTGGCAGGCGGTGTTTCGGTGGGTGGAAATCCCAAACCGGATGTACCCCCGGTTTTCCAAAGGCGGACCGTGTGGATTTTCCCCAATGCTCCGGACTGAATAATTTCGGCCACGCGGTGGTAATTATCGCCGGCATGAATCTGGGTTCCCAATTGGAAAATACGGTCGTGTTTTTTCATGGATTGCAGCATCAGTTTTCCTTCTTTTGCTGAAAAAGAAAGTGGTTTCTCCCCGTACACATCTTTACCCGATTCGAAAGCCATAATGGCGACTAGGGCATGCCAGTGATCGGGTGTTGCACAGGTTATTACATCGATGTCTTTTCGTTCGATGATGCGTCTGAAATCAGAATAAAGATCGGGGTTGGCTGATGAATTGTTGGCAACAAGCAGCTTGCGTGCATTGGCCAAACGCAGTTCATCCACATCACACAAGGCGACGGTTTCCGCATCTGGGAAAGCCGAGAACCACCGGATGTGTGCTCCGCCCATGTTGCCGGTTCCGATATGTGCTACCCTGATTTTATCGCTGGGAGCCACCCCGGAGAAGCCATTCATGATCAGCGGAAAACCCATGATACCCATTCCGGTAGTTTTCAGGAAATTCCTTCTGTTGGTTTTAGGTTTTAGACTCATTTGCTTTAGTTTTATACGTTTAATCTTTCGGCTATCTGCCGGTTTTGTTTTATTGTCAGCTTAGCGTATTTTGCTTTTGTTATTTAGTTCAAATATGCCTTTTTCGCAAGGAGAAATTCGCCTAAAAAGAGGCAATATAAACCTCTAAGGGTTGCAATTCTTTTTTATTTACCTCCGGAATGTCGATGGATAAAACGTCTGTTGTACTTG
>NZ_QWGR01000158.1 GCF_003576475.1 Maribellus luteus
GTTCTCGATGGCGCGCTCCGAAGCCGGTGACGTATTGCACGGCCAGGCCGGCGACTGGGTGCTCCAATACGCTCCCGGCGACTACGGCGTCGTGCAGGCGCAGCGCTTCGCCAAGGTCTACCGCCCGGCCTGAAGCGTTACTGCGCCGCCTGCTGCTGGCGCTCGACTTCGTGGTGCTTCATCTGCAGATAATCCTGCCGCTCCACTTCGTGCAGTTGGCGCGGGTACTGCTCGGCGGCGGTGAACCAGGCATTAAGCCGTTGCTGCAAGCGCTTGTCGGGCGGCGCCGACAGCGACTTCAGATAGGCGTCGATGGCCAAGTAATAGCGCATCGTGTTGCGTTCGAGCAGGCCGCGCACCCCGCCCACATATTCGGGCTCCCCGCCCGATGACGCTTCCGCCGTCTTGGTAAAGCCGACTTTGCCGCTGCCGACCGTGGCAAGGTATGTGCGCATCGCCAGGCGGCCGGCCGTACCGTAACCGTATGCGTACGTCAGATGCAGAAACGTGTGGTTGCCGGCGCCCGGCGCGGGTATGGCCTCCAGCATGATGTGGTAGTCCCGGGTGCTGAGCGGGCCGGAAGCCGCGCTAAGTTCCAC
>NZ_QWGR01000159.1 GCF_003576475.1 Maribellus luteus
CCTTCAAGCCGTGGCGCGAGGCCAAGGCCATCGCCGACGGGCCGTCGATCCTGAGATATGTTCGCGAAACGGCCGCTGAGCACGGCGTCGACCGTCACATCCGCTTTCGCCATCACGTCAAGCGCGCCGCCTGGTCGTCGGCCGACTCGCGCTGGACCGTCGAGGCCGAGCGGGGGCCGGACAAGGAGATCGTCCGCTTCACCTGCGGCTTCCTGTTCATGTGCAGCGGCTATTACGACTACGAAGAGGGTCACGCCCCGACGTGGCCCGAGATGGACAGGTTCCAGGGCCGCATCGTCCATCCGCAGCATTGGCCAAACGATCTTTCGTATGCGGGAAAGCGTGTGGTGGTGATCGGTAGCGGGGCCACGGCCGTCACGCTTGTGCCCGCGATGGCAGGCACCGCGCAGCATGTGACGATGCTGCAGCGCTCGCCTACTTACATCGTCTCGCGGCCCGAAGAGGATGCCTTGGCCAACACGTTGCGTCGCTGGCTGCCGTCTGGTCTCGCTCACCGGCTGGTGCGCACGAAGAACGTGCTGCTGACGATGTACTTCTACAGCCTCGCGCGTCGCAAGCCGAAGGCATTCAAAG
>NZ_QWGR01000160.1:0-281 GCF_003576475.1 Maribellus luteus
CTGGTAGGTCGCGCCGCCGACCCGGCGGGAGCGGACTTCGACGGCCGGAGCGACGTTGTCCAGGGCGGCGTGGAAGGTTTCCAGCGGGCCTTGGTCCTTGCGCTTGTTTTCCAGGATGTCGAAGGCGCCGTAGATGATGTTTTCGGCGACGGCCTTCTTACCTTCGTACATCACGTAGTTCATGAACTTGGTGACGACGAGATCCCCGAACTTGGGATCCGGGAGGACTTCACGCTTCTCTGCGCGACGACGGCGGGACATGCGGTATTCCTTACTTCGGA
>NZ_QWGR01000160.1:325-594 GCF_003576475.1 Maribellus luteus
TGTCGAGCACGCCGCGCAGGATGTGGTAGCGAACGCCGGGAAGGTCCTTCACGCGGCCGCCGCGGATCAGGACCACGGAGTGTTCCTGCAGGTTGTGGCCCTCGCCGGGGATGTAGCACACGGCTTCGATGCCGGTGGTCAGGCGGACCTTGGCGACCTTACGCAGAGCCGAGTTCGGCTTCTTCGGCGTCGTGGTGTAGACGCGGGTGCAAACGCCGCGACGCTGCGGGCAGTTCTCAAGTGCCGGGCTCTTGCTTTTCAGCTTTTCC
>NZ_QWGR01000161.1 GCF_003576475.1 Maribellus luteus
GCCAAGCGTCGGCGTGCGCCAGTGGCGCGGCGGGCGGGCGGGGGCTCCGGCTCCGGCGGGGCGGCGGCCTGGAGGGCGTCGCCATAGGGGCCCGGATCGTCGGGGATCAGCAGCAGGTCGGCGCCGATCTCTTCGGCGCTGACGAAGCGGGCGGAATCCTCGTAGGACACCGGCAGTTCGGGCAGCTCGGTCATCACCCGCTCGCGCCGCTCGAAGCGCGGATGGATCAGCTCGCCGGTCTCGGCGTAGGTCGAGACCAGCCGCGCCCAGTCGGCCGGGGCGTAGGCGAAGGCCTGGCCCTCGGGGTCGAGGTCGGACCAGTCGGCCTCCTGCGGGGCGCCGACGGCGCGCACCATCCAGGCGCGGGCCTCGTCGGCCTGGCCCAGGGCGTAGGCCAGCCGGGCCATCAGGCCGCACAGCCGCGCGGTCGGCGGCTCCTGCGTCAGGGCGCCGGCGGCCAGCCGGGCCTGGGCGGCCTCGCCGGCGATCAGCGCCTGCTCGACCGACAGGATGCGGCTTTCGCGGGCGCCGGGATTGAGGGCGGCCAGGGCCTGCAGCCGGCGGGCGCGGTCCTTCTTGGTCTCGTTGGTCTT
>NZ_QWGR01000162.1 GCF_003576475.1 Maribellus luteus
TGTAGTGTTGTAAGCGAACACTGCCATTCCTAAGCTTAAATCCCAATCCCTCTGCATGTCTGCCGGCATCGTTCTCAGGATACTCCCCAGGGTCCTGTGCCACCTCTCCACGGCGTTGGAGGATGGGTTGTAGGGTGGGGTGGTGGTGTGCTTGATGTTCAGCATCTGCAGTAGTTCCACCCACAACTTGTTGACGAACTCTAGCCCATTGTCGGAGTGTATGTGCAGCGGTACTCCGTGTTGGGGAATGTGCTGTTCCATCAGTGCTTTGGCGACGGTCCGTGCTTCTTTATTTGGGATGGGGTAGGCGCAGGCGTACCGGGAGAATCCATCCATGACAGTCAGGATGTTCTTGTTTCCCCGGGGGGTGTTGCTGAAACCCACCAAGTCTATGTACGTCTTTTCGCCCACGTTGCCGGTGACGCGTGGCACGTGTACGCCCCTCCTAGCAGGTACGGATCGCTCCTTCGCCAAACATGCCGAACATTTCTGTTGTATCTTCCTCAAGGTTTCTCGTGCTCCGGGTACTAAAAACGACTGATTGAACCGTTTTAGGGTGCTGGATTCCCCTCGGTGTCCTGACCCGTCATGCT
>NZ_QWGR01000163.1 GCF_003576475.1 Maribellus luteus
GAGATGGCGCACCGTGACAAGTACGAGGCCGATGACTGAAGTTGGGAGCACGCGACCTCGTTCTCACGGCGCCGGTGCGCCTGAGGTTTGCCGGTTCGTGTCCCTCCCTGTGACAGAGGGCGCAGGGAAAGCCGGGCGCTGGATGCACCCGCATCGCCGTGTGCAATGGGTAGAGTAGAAACGCACACGGGTTTGACAGGTACAGCCGAGACATCCCGGCTTTCCCCGCGCAATGGCTTTACGGCTTATACGTACTCTCCCCGGTGAGCGGCCTTTGTTGTCACCGTTGCCACGCTGCCACGGGGCTGCGTGGATAGACGCCAGGGTCGCGGCGCCAGGACCACACGATTTCGCCGTACGCCGCCGCGTTTCGTCCGGTGCTTGATTTGAGCGTGATCCTTGCCGGAAAACCGGATTCCGCTTTTCCGGGATCACGCTCCGCACCTGACGCGGCAAGCGTCCATCGCAACCCGCGCCACGCTGCGTGACGATCGCGCATCGTCCCTCATGGCGGCGCGGGCTGGTTCCGATATAATTCGGTTTTACGTAATTGTCAAGCGGAAATTCGGAAAAAGCGGTATTGGCGGCGGGT
>NZ_QWGR01000164.1 GCF_003576475.1 Maribellus luteus
CATGGGCACGGCCACGACCATGAACAGCCTTGCCGAGGCACTCGGCATGCAGCTGCCAGGCTCGGCTGCCATTCCGGCTCCCTATCGCGAGCGCGGCCAGGTCGCTTACGACACCGGCAAGCGCATCGTCGACATGTCGTACGCGGCCGCCAAGCGGCTCGACTTCGTCAAACGCGGTTCAACGCAGGTGGAAATCCGCCGACTGTCCCGCGCTGAAGTTGAAGCGCTGCGCCCTGAGCTGACGCAGACCGATGTCGCCAGCAACGATGGCGACGCCGATGTGGGTGCCGATGAACCCGCACCGGTGAAGAAGAAAGCGGTCAAGCGTCGCGCCAAGCGTCGTTGAACCGTTGATCTGCCGCCTTCTCCCTCAGTCCTTCCCTTCGTTTTTCAGCGCCAGCGCGCTTTGATACAGCGCGTCGACCGACGCTCCCGTAATTGCGCCGGCCAGCTTGGCTGCGCGCTTGGCAGGCAACTCGGCCAACAGCAGACGCAAGACCTGGTCTGCCGCCATCGCCGTCGGCGCGGCGTCCTGCGCGCCTGCGCCTTCCACCACCAGAACGAATTCGCCCTTGCCATGTGAGGCATCG
>NZ_QWGR01000165.1 GCF_003576475.1 Maribellus luteus
GTTGGGGCGCGATCGGTGCGCGCACCACCGAAAGCCAGGTGCACCGCGAGCTGGCTTCCGGCCTGTCGTGCCCGGTCGGTTTCAAGAACGGCACCGACGGCAACGTGAAGATCGCCGTGGACGCCATCAAGGCCGCATCGCAGCCGCACCACTTCCTGTCGGTCACCAAGGGCGGCCACTCGGCTATCGTGTCGACGGCCGGCAACGAGGATTGCCACATCATCCTGCGCGGCGGCAAGGCGCCCAACTACGACGCTGCCAGCGTGCAGGAAGCCTGCGACGCCATCTCCAAGTCGGGCCTGGCCGCGCGCCTGATGATCGATGCCTCTCACGCCAACAGCAGCAAGAAGCACGAGAACCAGATTCCGGTGTGCGAAGACATCGGCCGCCAGATGGCAGCCGGCGATAACCGCATCGTCGGGGTGATGGTGGAATCGCACATCAACGCCGGTCGCCAGGACCACGTGCAAGGCACGCCGGTGTCCGACCTCGTCTACGGCCAGAGCGTGACCGACGCCTGCATCGGCTGGGACGATTCGGTGAAGGTGCTGGAAACGCTGGCCGACGCCGTGCGCAAGCGCCGTCTCGTG
>NZ_QWGR01000166.1 GCF_003576475.1 Maribellus luteus
TGCGGCGACCGACGTCGGCGATGACGTCCCAGTCGGCGCGCGCCTCGCCGGGGGCCGGCAGAAAGGCGCGCTGGCGCGAGATGCGGCGTTCGGAGTTCGTCACCGTGCCGTCTTTCTCGCCCCAGCCGAGCGCCGGCAGCAGGATGTCGGCCAGCACGGTCGTGTCGGTAGCTTCAACGATGTCGGAAGCGACGACGAGTTCGCACTTGGCCAGCGCACGGCGCGCCTGGTCCGCATCAGGCAGGCTGACCACCGGATTGGTGCCGATGATCCACACGGCCTTGACGCGCCCGTCTTCAATGGCATTGAACAGGTCGACGGCCTTGAGCCCAACCTTGTCGGCCATGCGAGGAGCGCCCCAGAACGCCTGCACGAGGTCGCGATGCGAAGGCTCGTTCAGTTCCATATGCGCGGCCAGCATGTTGGCAAGACCGCCCACTTCGCGGCCGCCCATCGCATTCGGCTGGCCGGTAATCGAAAACGGCCCCATGCCCGCGCGGCCGATACGGCCCGTGAGCAAGTGGCAGTTGATGATGCTGTTGACCTTGTCCGTGCCCGCTGTCGATTGATTCACACCCATCGAAAACGC
>NZ_QWGR01000167.1:0-238 GCF_003576475.1 Maribellus luteus
GAATAGCGCGGGTTGGTGGTGAAGCCGATCTGATTGTTGACGATGAAGTGGACGGTGCCGCCGGTGCGGTAGCCCTTCAGGCCCGACAGGGTGAAGCACTCGGCGATGACGCCCTGGCCGGCGAAGGCCGCGTCGCCGTGCAGCAGCAGCGGCATGACGTGGCCGCGGCCGGTGGTCGGGTCCTCGCGCAGCTGCGCGGCCTGCTTGGCGCGGGCCTTGCCGATCACCACCGGGTTGA
>NZ_QWGR01000167.1:248-586 GCF_003576475.1 Maribellus luteus
GCCGTCAGCGACAGGTGGACGCTGTTGCCGTCGAAGGTGCGGTCCGACGAGGCGCCCATGTGGTACTTGACGTCGCCCGAGCCCTCGATGTCGGACGGCAGGGACGAGCCGCCCTGGAACTCGTGGAAGATCACGTGATAGGGCTTGCCCATCACGGCGGCGAGCACGTTCAGGCGGCCGCGGTGCGGCATGCCCAGGACGATGTCCTTCACGCCCAGCGAGCCGCCGCGCTTGATGATCTGCTCCATGGCCGGGACCATGGCCTCGCCGCCGTCCAGGCCGAAGCGCTTGGTGCCGGGGAAGCGCTTGTGCAGGAACTTCTCGAAGCCCTCGGCCTC
>NZ_QWGR01000017.1 GCF_003576475.1 Maribellus luteus
GGTACTGCGTAACAGTGGGAGAGTAGGTCGCTGCCAACTTTATTAAAACCTGGTTCCATAAGGAGCCAGGTTTTTTTATGCAATAAACCCGTTAGAAAGAAGAGATACTTACGCACAGCTTCTAATTGTAATGTTAGGTTCGGTTAATAAATGCAAAAAGTGCCTGCTCAATGGCACTCGCTTCAATGCTTTTCTTAGTTTTGTGCAGTTAACGTTGAGTTATATGCAAAGGATACTTATAGCTTTTTTTATCGTATGTGTTTTCCTGTTAACGTCCGTAAGTACGTTTGCTCAGTCTGATTTGGATTTTCGCTCTGGCAGTGGAGCGCCGCAGGAAAGTAAGACCAAGACTGATTCGATCAAACCAGAAATCAGACTGTGGTATTTAAAGGGCTACGGAGCGTTTATTGACTCTACCAAGCTCGATACGCTGCAAGATTATGTACACATATTTCACCCGGTTTATAAAAACAATGTAATTACGGCTTCTTATGTGGGGAACTACGGAACGCCCGCATTAGACAACAATTTCTTTAATCGTAACTACCAAACAAATTTCTTTTTTGCTCAGAGCAGGGATGCCTACTTTTTGTCGCCATCAAAGCTGCAATACATCAATACCCATACTCCTTATACCCGGCTTGATTATACTCAGAGTGAGAATAAATCGAAGAACAATGAGACAAGGTTTAATGTGATTCATTCCCAAAACGTAAAACCGTGGTGGAATTTCACATTTAGGGTGGATCTTGCCAAATCAGACGGACAATACATCGCCCAAGAAGCTAAAAACAATTCGGTGGCATTGTATTCGAGTTATACCAAGGATAATGTATTTGTTCATGCGGGCTTTATTACCAACTCGATGAATAACAACGAAAATGGCGGTTTAACTTCCGATTCGTTGCTTTTGGATGAACAAGACGCAGAGTACTGGAATGTGAACTTAAATTCAACTCAATCTCATTTCGCCAGCAGCTATTTCTTTGCCAACGGTGAATATCGCCTGGGGAAGTTTATTGAAACCGAAGAAGATGGGGAAGAAGTATTTCGTCCGATATTGGGCGCCATGTACAATTTTGAATTGAATTTCAACCGGCAGGAGTTTGTGGATGACGAGAAACTCAGCAATACATTCTTCCCGGTTTCTTATTATCCCGACACTTATACAAAAGATTCGATTCGCTACAACCGGTTGACCAATATATTTCAACTGAAGCAATATGAAAATGCGAACAAAAAATACAGCTTTGGTAAGCGCGCCTTTTTGGGAGTTGAAATCAACAGAGGGTCAATGCCGGGGGTGTATGATTTTGTAGAGCGTAATTCACAATGGGAGTACCCGTCTCATCTGTTGGGAACACCTGTTCCTGATAGCATGGTTTACAGAAACGACATTAAATATTCAAACACTTTTGTGGGGGGTGGAATCTTTCGGGAAACCGGAAAATTTTGGAAGTGGAATGCGGAAGGACGTATCTACCTAACCGGAAGAAACGCCGGACAGACCGAATTGAGGGGGATTATTTATAAGCCGATGAATTTTATGGGCGATTCACTGGCTTCGATAAGTTTTTCCGGGGCGATCGAGAATTTGGAGCCCGATTACTTTCAGGAAAAGTTTTATTCGAACCATTACCGTTGGGACCAGAATCTGAAAACGGAGCAACGCTTAACTGCTGGTGGAACCTTTAAAATGCCCGGAAGAAAGCTGGAACTCGGCGCAAAATACGCCGTAATTAACAACTACATATACAACGATACGCTGGGGATTCCGAACCAGACCAGTAACGAAATCCTGGTTTTGTCGGCTTACATCGATAAAGACTTCAATTACCGGAATTTACATTTTCGTACGCGGGTGTTGTGGCAAAAGGCTTCGGAAGAAAGATACGTTCATTTGCCCGAATGGTCGGCCTTTGTTTCGGCGTATTACCAGTTTACTATTTCGAAGGTGTTGTTAACGCAAATCGGATCTGATGTTCGGTACAACACCAAATATTACGCAGATGCTTATGCTCCGTCAACCGGAATGTTTTACCTGCAAAATGAAAAGGAATACGGCAATTACCCTTACATTGATGTGTATGCAAGCCTTCGCTTAAAACGAACCCGTGTGTTCTTTAAATTTGTGAACATCGGAACAAGATTCCTGAATGGAGAATATATGACGGTGCCGCATTATCCAATGAATCAGTCTACATTCAGACTGGGCGTTTCGTGGGCATTTTACGATTAGATATGTTTTTCCTCGGCAATGTCCTGAAGTACATCGTAGAATTCCGAAAGAATCATGGCTGTGGCTCCCCAGATAATTTCATCTTTATAAATGATGCAGGGAACATCCAGTCTCCCGGTTAAAGTTTCCAGTTGAAGTTGCTGATAAGGAGGCCTGAAAAGTTCAATGGGGAAGTGAATGATCTTTTCCACTTCTTCGTTGCAGAGCTGACAGTCAGGCTTTTTGTGCAGCCAACCTACAATGGGCTTTATCTGAAAACGACTTACTTCCACATAAAACTCCGATAGCTCTCCCAGAATTTCAATGGCTTCCTTTTTTACCCCGATTTCTTCCCATGTTTCACGTAAAGCGGTATCAACAGCAGTTTCACCCGGTTCAATCCTTCCACCGGGAAGTGCCATCTGACCGGCATGGTGTTTCATGTGTTGCGGGCGTTTTATAAGCAGCACATTTAAACGGTTTTCTTCCTCAAAAAGCAGGAGCAAAACGCTACTGTGCTTTATTCTGCTTTTGTCTTCCGGAGCTGCCTTCAGCGTGCGGTGGGGAGGCAGCAATTTGTAATGCGATCCCAGGCCCGGAAGTTTCTTGTGCAGTGCATCCTTTATATTGTCTTTTAGGAAGTTCATAGAGCAAAAATAATCAAATCAGCTTCATTTCGGCAATTATAAGCGTGCTTCTTGCCTTCGTCTGCCTAATCAAAACGAATGGTCTTGTCGGGCGAAATACGGCTGATCAGCCAGCTCGGAATAATCAGAATTAGCGAAGTGATGGTAATGGTTCCCAGGTTCAGCAACACCAAATGCAGTACCGAGAAATTCATGGGAACATAATCAACATAATAAGCGGCAGGATCGAGTTTGATGATGCGAAAAATGCCCTGAAGCAGCACAATCGAAATCCCGATGACATTTCCCCACAACATGCCCCGGCTTGTCAGAAATACCGAGAGATAAATAAACACCTTCCGGATACTCCAGTTGGCGCTTCCCATGGCTTTTAACACCCCAATCATTGAGGCGCGTTCGAGGATCAGCACCAGCAAGCCGGAAACCATGTTAAACGAGGCAACGATTACCATTAATAAAAGGATGATCCACACATTCATATCAAGAACCGAGAGCCAGTCGAAGATTTGCGGATACAGCCGGGTGATGCTTTCGGTGCGCATAATATCGGCATCGGCATCGCGAAACTGGATAACGCTGTTGCGGATTTCCTGCTCAATATTATCAATCTGGTTGAAATTGTTGATGGCTACTTCAAAACCACTGATCTGGTCGTTTCGCCAGTCGTTAAGTCGTTGCACCTGTTTCAGATCGCCCAGGATAAATACTTTGTCGAATTCCTCAAAACCACTGCGGTAAACGCCGCAAACGGTGAGTTGCAGCAAGCGCGGAATAGCATCTTTTTCGTTGATGAAATAAACCACTACCCGATCGTTCAGTTTTATATTCAGGAGTTTGGAAAGATGCTCTGAAAGGATAATCTCGTTTACCCGGCTGCTGTCGTTAAGGAGGGGAACATGCCCCGCCACCAGGTTTTTGGCAAAAAAATCCCAGTTGTAATCTTTGGTTACCCCTTTGAAAATAATTCCCTGGTGATACTCATCGGTTTTGATCATTCCGGGCTTTGTGGCAAAAGGCTGAACATATTTTACTCCTGCAAGCGAACGAACCGTTTCAAGAAATGGCTGATCGGCTGATACCGGTCGCGTTTCGTACGAACTGTTCGAATCGTAATTAATGATTTGTATGTTGGAGCCAAAACCGATTACCCGGTCGCGTATTTCTTTTTTAAAACCGGTAACCACGGCTACCGAAACAATCATTACCGTCAGGCCAAGAGCAATTCCTATCAAGGCAATGCGAATAATACGCTGCGAAAGCAACTTACGTGTAGCCTTATCCGAAAAAAGGCGTTTTGCTATAAAAAGCTCGGTATTCATGGGGCTGAATTTACATTTTTATCAGCACAAAATCCTTGTTTATATCTGTACTTTCTGAATTTCCATCACATCCTTCCTACGGTTTATAAAGGGCAAAACCAGCAACGATATAATACCGATGAAAATGATCATAACCGTCATGGAAGTATGCGCAACAAAGGCGAAAATAATACCGTTTTCGTTGGCAACGCCATACAGCGACAGCGCTTCTTTGGCCATAAAATGCCAGGCTCCGATACCTCCCTGAACGGGCGCAACCATTCCGAAACTGGCCAGTACAAAGGTGGTCAGCCCGGCAATCGGAGTAAGGTTCGATGTAAAATCAAATGCAAAAAAGATAACATAAAGCATCAGGTAGTACATAAACCAGATAAAGGCCGAATGAAAAAAGAACCAGCCTTTCTGCTTGATGTTGCGTATGGAAATAAAGCCTTCCTTAAAGTTTTGGATCACTTCCATCATTTTCCGGAAGATAGTTGTGTGTTTAAATGCTTTTCGGAACACGATAAACAGAATAACGGCAACCGCCAGCGCGATAAGTAAAACAGGAGAACTGATCACCGCCATCAACTTATCTTTAATCTCCGGGTTTGACTCGATAAAATGGATCATTTTTCCAAATTGCGAGAAAATGACGACACCCAGTAAAATCAACAGCGAAATCATGTCGACCAATCGCTCTGCAACCACTGTCCCGATAAGTTTCGTAAAAGAAATCTTTTCATACCGTGCCAGCACTCCGCAACGCGACACTTCACCCATTCGCGGAAAAGCCATGTTCATCAGGTAGCCGACCATAACTGCCAGAAAGGTATTGATAAACCTGGGTTTATGCCCAACCGGCTCAATCATCAAGCCCCAGCGCAGGGTTCGGCTAATGTGGCTAAGCAATCCTATAAAAAGCGACAGCCAAACCCAGCCGTATTTAACATCGTTTTTTAACACCGATTTAATGTGTTCAATATCCTGATCTTTGTAGATGAGCCAGAAAATAAAAGCTCCCGCTGCGAAGAAGGCCAGAAACTGGAGAATCTTTACAATCGTTTTTTTCAAAATACAGATTTTTTAAGCTTTCTGTAGCTAACAACCCATACTCCCTAAATTTTTACTACTTTTGGGCTGCAAATTTACCGTCTGGTAATAGCTGTTTGTAGCGAACAAAAATAAAAATTTGTTTTATTAATCGACGTAAAAAAGAACAAGAAGTATCGAATAGAAATGGACGACACGGAAAGTAATGAGTTTTGTCAAACCCAAAAAAGGTCTGGGTCAGCACTTTTTGACGGATCAGAATATTGCCCGTAAAATTGTTGACAGCCTGGGGAGCGATGTTCCGGATATTTTGGAAATCGGCCCCGGAATGGGAGTACTGACTCAATACCTCTTACAGCGTCCCGAACTGAATGTTCATGTTATAGAGATCGACCGGGAATCGGTCGCCTATCTGCAGCAGCACTTTCCCACACTTCAACACATTTGGTCCGAAGACTTTCTGAAAGCGGATGTTGCCGGCAGGTTCGATGGGAAATTTAATGTGATCGGAAATTTTCCCTACAATATTTCATCGCAGATATTCTTTCGCGTTCTGGCCTGGCGAAACCGGATTCCGGAAACGGTTGGAATGGTGCAAAAAGAGGTGGCAGAACGAATTGCAGCTTCGAACGGCTCCAAAGTATATGGCATTTTAAGTGTTTTATTACAGGCATTTTTTGATATTGAGTACCTGTTTACGGTTTCTGAAAACGTATTTAACCCGCCGCCAAAAGTAAAATCAGCGGTTATTCGGTTACGGCGAAACCAGGTAGAAACACTCCCCTGCAACGAAAATTTATTCATTCAGGTAGTGAAAGCAGCTTTTAACCAGCGGCGAAAAATGTTGCGGAATTCATTAAAGGATTTGTGCGAAGCACTGCCTGCCGAATTTGCCGAAAAACGCCCCGAACAGCTTAGCGTGAGTGATTTTATCCGGCTGACCGGAATGATTGAGAACCTTAAAAACAATAAGGCATGAGCTTCGAAAATACAAGAGAATTTGTAGATCGGCTAAAGACTCTTATTGAAGAGGACAACCAACAAGGCGTAGCTGAATTATTGGAAGATCTTCACCCGGCTGACATTGCCGAGATGATGGAAGACCTGACAATGGAAGAGGCGAAGTTTATTTACCGTTTGCTGGATGGTGAAACTGCTTCTGACGTGTTGGTAGAGATGGATGAAGCCGACCGAAGACGCCTTCTTCGCGAACTGCCTTCTGAAATTATTGTTAGCAAGTTTATCGACTTCATGGATTCGGATGATGCCGCTGACGTGGTGGCCGACCTGGACGAAGATCAACAGCGCGAGGTTCTTAACGAAATCGGGGACATTGAGCAAGCCGGCGATATTGTCGACCTGCTGGAGTACGACGAAGATTCGGCCGGTGGTATTATGGCAAAAGAGCTTGTGAAGGTGAACGAAAACTGGAACGTTGCCACTTGCCTGAAAGAGATCAGCAAACAAGCCGAAGAGGTTGACGAGATATTTTACATTTATGTGACCGACGACGATGATAAACTAAAAGGAGTATTGTCGTTGAAAAAACTCATTCTGAGTAACACCAACACGAAGATTGCCAATTTATACAATCCCGAAATCAAAAAAGTGATTACGGATACACGCCAGGAAGAGGTGGCCGAAATTATGGACAAGTACGACTTGGTTGCGATTCCGGTAGTAGACGATATTGGCCGTTTGAAAGGACGGATTACCTGGGACGACGTGATCGACATTGTGCGTGAAGAAGCTGAACGCGACTACCAGATGGTGTCGGGTATTACCGGCGACGTGGAATCGAGCGACAAAGTTTGGCCGCTGATCCGCGCTCGTTTTCCCTGGCTGATGGTGGGCTTGTTGGGGGGAATTGTGAGTGCTACCATTTTGAAAACACATGGAGATTCGCTTTCAAAAGTTACCCAGCTTGCCTTTTTTATTCCCTTAATTGCCGCGATGGCCGGGAATGTGGGAGTTCAGTCGTCGTCGATTATTGTAAAGACAATCGCCAGCGGGGTGAAAGACATGGAGACACCCACGCGTAAATTACTGAAAGATATTTCGGTAGCCTTTCTTACTGCTACGGCTTTTTCGGTGCTTATTTTCATTTATAATTTTTTTACCGCAGGAGACTTACGTTTGACGTACGCTGTTTCCATTTCCCTTTTTATTGTGATTTTGTTTGCTTCGTTGTTTGGAACGATCATTCCTTTGGTTTTGCATAAGTTCAAGATTGACCCGGCTTTGGCAACGGGGCCCTTTATTACCACCATGAACGATATCCTGGGAATGTTTATTTACCTGGGGGTGGCAAGTCTGTTTTTTAATCTTGGTTAAAGCGAATTTATCGCGATTACCGGGTCGAGCCGGGCAGCCGAACGGGCGGGCATAAATCCGGCGAGAAATCCGATAACACTTGAGATTACAAGTCCTTTAATGATGTTCACCACTGTGAGTGTTATTTCAAATTCGGTGGAATAAGTAATGATCAGAGTGCCGATGTAAATCAGCAGCAATCCCACAAGTCCTCCGATTACGGATAAAACAATGGCTTCAAAAATAAATTCAAGCAAAATGAAGTAGCGCTTGGCGCCCAGCGATTTCTGGATGCCGATAATTTTGGTACGCTCTTTTACCGAAACAAACATAATATTGGCAATCCCAAAACCTCCCACCAGGATAGAAAAGCCACCAATGATCGCTCCCGCCAGATTGAACACTTTGAAAAACTGATCGAAACGGGACGAGATCAGGCTTACTTCATTCAGCGCAAAGTCGTTGTCTTCCACTGGTTTTAACCGGCGCAGCGTGCGCATAATGCCTTCTATTTCGGCTTTGAAGCGTTCGCTGTCGACATTGGGGCGGGCTTTAATACAAATGGTTTGCCCGATATCGCGGTTGCGAATGTCCACCATGTTCATGGATTTTATCACCGATATGTGAATGTTTTTGTCCATGGTATTTCCAAAGGCATCCTGTCCCTTTCTTCGGTAAACGCCAATCACCCGGAATTTATGTCCCTGGATTTTCATTACCCGGTCCAGCGCATTCATCCCTGCAAACAACTCTTTTTCAATATCGGCGCCAATGACGGCAACCGGTGCGCCGTTCCGCATTTCTGACTCAGTGAAATAGCGGCCTTTCTCCACATCCAGGTTCCATACGTCGTACATGGCATGTGTAGTAGCCATAACGGTGACGTTGTCCATGTTGTCGCTTCCGGCCTGGACGGTACGCGAAAAGCCAAACAAAAATGCGGCGTTTTCAACCGTATTGGCACGCCGTACAATTTCTTCGGCTTCTTCCAGTTCGGGAGAAGGGCGGTTCATGTATCGCCACCACGGGTACTCGGTTTCTCCTTCGGGCGGTGTCCATGGCCACTTGGCAACATAAATCATGTTACTCCCCAGGCCTGAAAGCGATTCGCGGATGCCGCGTTCCAGCGAGTCGATCACCGTAAAAACCGAAATAATAGCAAAAATACCGATGGTGATGCCCAGTAATGACAAAAGAGTACGAAGCTTGTTGGCCCGTAACGAATTAAAGGCAAACGATAAACTCTCATATGTGAGGCGAATCAGCAGCATCGGTTCAATTTATTTCTGTAAAAATAACACTAGTTTTTTGATAAAAACGTTTACACCTAAAATCCTTTGGCATGTTTTATTAGTGTCGAAATAAATAAATGATTACACTTTTCGTTCTAAATAAGAATTGCCGTATAATAATATTTTTAAAGTACTGTTATAATAGTAAATAAACGGTTTTTTTTATCTTTGCGAGCGAATCCGAAAAATCCAATAAATGGCTGATAATAAAAAAATTAAGACTGCGTTGGTTTCAGTCTTTCACAAGGAAAATTTAGATAAGATTATTTATAAACTAAACGACTTGGGTGTTAAGATTTTAAGTACCGGGGGGACAAAAAGTTTTATCGAGTCGTTAAATGTAGAGGTAACTTCGGTAGAAAGTTTAACAGGTTATCCGTCTATTTTGGGTGGAAGAGTAAAGACTTTGCATCCGAAAGTATTTGGGGGGATTTTGTCGCGCCGTGATAATCAGGGCGATGTGAGCCAGCTGAACGAATACGAGATTCCGGAGATTGACCTTGTAATTGTAGACCTTTATCCTTTTGAGGACACGGTTGCATCAGGAGCAGATGAACAGGACATTATTGAAAAAATAGATATAGGCGGGATTTCGTTGATCCGCGCCGCTGCCAAAAATTTCAAAGACGTGGTGATTGTTCCTTCGCAAAAGGAATACCAGCCGCTGTTGAATCTTTTGGAAGAGAAAAACGGAGCGTTTTCGCTGACGGATCGTAAATGGTTTGCCAGCCGGGCTTTCGGGGTTTCTTCGCATTACGATTCAGCGATTTTTGGATATTTCAATGCAGGAATTGGAGAAGCCACCGAGCGTGTTAGCCTGAACGGCGGACAGGTTTTGCGGTATGGCGAGAATCCGCACCAGGCGGCTTCGTTCTATAAATTCAACAATGGCGGAAATTCAGCAACTTTGGCCGATGCCGAAGTTTTGCAGGGAAAAGCACTTTCGTACAACAATATGTTAGATGCCGATGCTGCCTGGAAATCAGCCAGCGATGCTTACCATTCGGTAACACATCTCGAAAGCAAGGTGGCTGTTTCGGTGGTAAAACACCTGAACCCTTGCGGATTGGCAGTGACCAATAACATTATGGAGTCGCTGGAACTGGCTTGGGCCGGTGATCCGATCAGCGCTTTTGGCAGTATCATTTGTTTCACCGATACCGTAACGGGAGAAGTGGCCGAATGGTTGGGGAAAAAGTTTGTGGAGATTTTGATTGCTCCGACTTATACCGACGAGGCTTTGGAAGTTTTGGGTAAGAAAAAGAACCTGCGGGTATTGGTGACACCGATTCGTGAAGCTGTGCCGGGAGAAAAACTATACCGTTCGATCAGCGGAGGTATGCTGGTACAGGACGAAGACGAAGGTTTGGACCAGGAATTCAACACCGTTACTGAAAAGGAATTTGAAGGATCAAAAATGAACCTGGCTAAATTTGGAACTGTTGCTTGCAAACACCTGAAAAGTAATGCCATTGCAGTGGTTACTGAAAATGCTGACGGAGGATTCTGGTTGACCGGAGCAGGAATGGGACAACCCAACCGTTTGGATAGCTTGCGTTACCTGACCATGCCGCGCTTCGAGTTAAAAGGCGGGTTGGATATCTCCAATTCAGTGCTTATTTCGGATGCATTTTTCCCGTTCCGCGACAGCATTGAAGCAGCCAACGAATACGGTGTGAAATACATTGTTGAGCCGGGAGGAAGCATCCGGGACGAAGAAGTGATTGAGGCCTGCAACGAATTTGGCATTGCCATGGCATTTACAGGAAGAAGACATTTCAGACATTAATATTAATTATATCTTTATAACATCAAAACCACATAGATAAACAGCAAATTAATGGGTTTATTTTCATTTTTAACACAGGAAATTGCCATTGACCTTGGCACTGCAAATACCATTATCATACATAATGATAAAATTGTAGTGGACGAGCCCTCGATTGTTGCCATCGATCTGAAATCAGAAAAAATGGTTGCAATTGGTGAAAAGGCACGGCAAATGCAGGGGAAGACACACGCCAACCTGAAAACAATCCGGCCTTTACGCGACGGTGTAATTGCGGATTTTAACGCGGCGGAACAGATGATTCGGGGAATGATTAAAATGATTAACCCAAAACCGAGAATGTTCTCGCCGGCGCTGAAGATGGTGGTTTGTATTCCTTCCGGAAGTACAGAAGTGGAAATCCGTGCGGTGCGCGACTCTTCGGAGCATGCCGGCGGACGCGAAGTGTACATGATCTATGAACCTTTGGCAGCAGCCATCGGGATTGGTTTGGACGTGGAAGCCCCCGAAGGAAACATGGTGGTGGATATAGGTGGCGGTACCACTGAAATTGCGGTTATTTCGCTCGGAGGTATTGTTACCAATAAATCGATACGAATTGCAGGCGATGACCTGACGGCCGATATTATGGAGTACATGCGTCATCAACATAATATTAAAATCGGGGAACGTACAGCCGAGGAAATCAAAATTCACGTGGGATCAGCGCTTTCTCAGCTGCCAGAGCCTCCGCAGGATTTTGTAGTACAAGGCCCGAACCAGATGACGGCTTTACCGATCGAGGTGCCCGTGTCGTACCAGGAAATTGCACACTGTCTGGAGAAATCGATTTCAAAGATTGAAACAGCCGTGTTGAGTGCCCTGGAGCAAACGCCTCCCGAACTGTATGCCGACATTGTTACGAAAGGAATCTGGCTGGCAGGTGGCGGAGCTCTGTTAAAAGGTCTCGACAAACGTTTAACCGATAAAATAGGAATTCCGTTTCACATAGCCGAAGATCCGTTGCGTGCGGTGGTTCGCGGAACCGGTATTGCCTTGAAAAACGTAGATA
The DNA here is from genome assembly GCF_003576475.1 of Maribellus luteus. Taxonomy (GTDB): domain Bacteria; phylum Bacteroidota; class Bacteroidia; order Bacteroidales; family Prolixibacteraceae; genus Draconibacterium; species Draconibacterium luteum. The sequence continues at coordinate 11,662 of NZ_QWGR01000017.1, forward strand.
AGTTCTCGTTCCTGATTCGATAAAAGCCTTCTTGATACTGTAAATGCGAAGTTTATTCAGACTACTGGTTAAAAACTATCCGTTTCTTCTATTTCTTTTTTTAGAAGTTGTGTCAGTAGTATTTATCGTAAACTACAACAGTTTTCAGCGGTCCAGGTTTCTGAATACATCCAATGCTGTAAGTGCATCGCTTTATAGTTCCTATAGCGCGGTTGTTCAGTATTTTGGATTGAAGAAAGTGAACAAGCACCTGATGGAGGAAAACTCATTCCTGCGGAACCGGCTTGATCGTTATGAAAATGTGTTGCCGGACTCAATCCCTGGATTCGTGGCCTCCGACAGTACCTTTCATTATATTTCAGCAAGGGTGATCAACAATTCAGTGAACCGGCAGCAAAATTATATTACGCTTAACCGGGGGCGAAAGCACGGTGTGAAACCCGACCAGGGCATTATCACCAGTACCGGTATTGTTGGTATTGTTACTTCGGTTTCCGAATCATATTCCATGGGCTTGTCGGTTTTGAACCCGCGCTGGAGTGTTTCTGCAAAGCTCAAAAAGAACGGTTACTACGGATCGTTGATCTGGGATGGGAAAGATCATAGGTTTGCCGATCTTAACGAAATCCCGTTTCATGTGGATGTTGCCGTTGGCGATACCATTGTAACCAGTGGCTACTCGTCGGTATTTCCCGAGGGAATTATGGTAGGTACGGTGAAGTCATTCACTCAACCTCCCGGCGAGAATTATTACGTGATCAATGTGGCGCTTTCAACTGATTTTAAATCGGTGACCTGGGTGGAAGTAATCGATGGCCTCAAATCGGAGGAATTGGAAAAATTAAAACAGGCAACATTAAATGGAGAGGCTGGGATTTAGATATTTTGTAATGTTTATTGTACTGCTGGCAGTTCAGGTGTTGTTTCTGAACCAGATTCAGTTCAGTGGTTACATAAATCCTTACATTTATGTGCTCTTCATTATGCTGCTTCCCGTGAATACGCCAAAGTATGCACTTATGCTGCTGGCGTTTGCACTCGGAATCAGTGTCGATATTTTTTCCAACAGCCTCGGAGTGCATTCGGCCGCTTCGGTTTTTGTAGCCTATTTGCGGCCGGTGATTATCCGGGTGATTACCAACCGCGAAGAAGATTTGAGTGAATATCCCGGATTGGCACAAACCGGTTTTCAGTGGTTCCTGGGTTATGCGGTCATTATGATCCTGTTGCATCACCTTGCTTTGTTCTACCTCGAAGTATTTACCTTCGCCAATTTCCTAAACACATTGTATCGTGCAATTTTAAGTTCTGTATTTTCGTTTTTTGTGATAGTTTTAAGTCAGTTTATCATTTTTAGAGAGTAGGGAACAAAAAGTGAACGATTATTCGAGAAGGAGTTATATAATCATTCTGGTTTTTATACTTGTAGCATTGGTATTCCTCATCAGGTTATTCAACTTACAGGTAATGGATTCCACGTATAAACAATACGCTACGAATAACGTATTGCGCGAAGTGGTGCAATATCCCGCGCGCGGGCTTATATACGACCGCAACGGCGAGTTGCTGGTGTACAACAAAACAGCTTACGATTTATTGGTGACTCCACGCGAGGTAAAGCCGTTTGATACCACCCTGTTTTGCCGTTTGCTCGACATTACCCGTGAAGATTTGGAGGCCGGGATTCAAAAAGCCCGGAAGTACTCGTCGTACAAACCTTCTATTCTGGTGAAACAAATATCACCTGAGAACTATGCCATACTTCAGGAACAACTGTATAAGTTTGAAGGGTTTCATTCGCAAACCAGAACCCTGCGCGAATATTCTGCACCGGCAGCAGCACATGCACTTGGTTACGTTAGCGAGGTGACACAGAGCGATATTAATAAAGATTCGTACTACAAATCAGGTGATTATATCGGAGCCAGCGGAATTGAAAAAACATACGAAGCACAGCTCCGCGGAACGAAGGGAGTGAAGAAAAATCTGGTGGATGTCCACAACCGGATTCAGGGCAGTTACCTGGAAGGAAGCGAAGATGTTCCGGCGCAAATAGGAAAAAACTTAGTAACTACGCTCGATCTCGACCTTCAGTTGTATGCCGAAAAATTATTCAAAAATAAGAAGGGCGCAGTGGTTGCGATTGAGCCGTCAACCGGCGAGGTTTTGGCCATGGTAAGTGCCCCGGTTTACGATCCGGGCTTGCTGGTGGGAAGGGTGCGTGGTGCCAATTACAAAGTGCTTGAGTCCGACTCTTTGATGCCATTGTTCAACCGGGCGCTTCAGGCAAAATATCCACCGGGCTCTACTTTTAAAACCATTAATGCTTTGATTGGCTTGCAGGAAGGCGCCATCACGCCAGAAACCCGTTTTTCCTGCGCCGGCAGAGGCTCCACTCCGATTCGTTGTACGCACGATCACATCAGTCCGGCCAATGTAGTGGAGGGAATTCGTGAATCGTGTAACCCTTTTATGTGGAACACTTTCCGAAGCATTATTGGTCGAGCAAAGACTGCTGCCGAAGGATTCAGAACATGGCGGCAGTATGTGCAGAACTTTGGACTCGGAACCATCCTTAGCGAGGATTTTGCCAATACGCTGAAAGGTGATTTACCCAGCGAAGAACTTTACAACAGAATATACGGAAAGGGGCGCTGGAATGCACTTACGGTGCGTTCGCTGTCAATCGGGCAGGGCGAGCTGGGAGCCACCCCGCTGCAAATGGCCAATGTGGCCGCCATTGTTGCCAACCATGGTTTTTACTACGAACCGCACATTGTAAAAGAAGTAGAAGGCGACACAATCCGGAGTTCGTACCGGAAAAAGCACGAGGTGGGAATCGACGAAAAATATTTTGCCCCGATTATTGAAGGGATGCGGCAATCCATTAAAAATTATTATTACATCCCGGGGTTGGAATATTGCGGCAAAACCGGAACGATACAAATTGGACGGGGACTGGAGCACGGAGCTTTTGAAGCTTTTGCACCCCGGGAAGAACCCAAAATTGCGGTTTTTACCTATGTTGAAAACAGCAAGTGGGGCTCGCAGTATGCAGCGCCCATTGCGAGTCTTATGATCGAAAAATACCTGAACGATACCATAGCCAGCAACCGGCTTCATATTGAGGAAAGAATGTTGAACTCCAATCTTTTGGACCCTAACAAAATTGTAATTACAGATGGTGCAGCGGAGTAAAATATGGGCAAACATCGACTGGGTGACCGTACTCTTGTACCTGGTGCTGGTTTTTATGGGCTGGTTCAATATTTACGCGGCTGTCTACGATTCTGATCATCAGAGCATATTTGATATTTCGCAACGATACGGTAAACAGCTTTTATGGATTGGTGCTGGCGCTGCACTGGCAATAATCATCATGTCGATAGAAACCAACTTTTATGTGTTTTTCTCTTATGTTATCTATGGTGTAATGGTTTTTTTGCTGCTGCTTGTACTGTTAATTGCCAATGAAGTAAATGGTGCCCGGTCTTGGCTTGAGATAGGCGGATTTAAAATACAACCCTCCGAGTTTGCCAAGTTTGCAACGGCCCTGGCATTGGCGCGGTACATGAGTACTTTCGACTTTAAATTAAAGGACTTTAAGTCGCTGGCAATAATGGCCCTGATAATTTTTACACCTGCCGCACTTATCCTTTTACAAAACGATACCGGCTCGGCGTTGGTATATTTTTCTTTTGTGCTGGTATTGTTTCGCGAGGGGCTTTCGGGGCTGGTATTGTTTCTCGGTACTTTGGTTGCCACTTTGTTTATCCTGGCATTGATCCTGTCCAACTTCACGTTGATATTGGTTTTGTTGGGAGCCGGCGTTCTGATGTACCTGATCCTGAACCCCAAGTTTAACCAATTTCTTCGGGTTCTTATGTTTTTTGCAGGTGGTGTTTTGTTGGCCTTTCTGCTAAATGCAATTATGGGGCGGAAGTACGAGAGTGCGGATGTAGTTATTTTCGGAACTGTTTTGGGAGCGCTGGGCACCCTGGTGTATTCGCTTCAAAAGAAATTTAAAAGCTATGTAGTTATATCGCTCTTTTTTATTGGTTCTGTGGCGTTTACCAATTCGGTTGGCTATGCTTTTGATAATATTCTCGAACCACACCATCAGGTCAGGATAAAAGAACTTTTGGGGATCGAATCCAATCCGTACGGAGCAGGCTACCACGTAAACCAAAGTAAAATAGCCATTGGTTCGGGTGGAATGTGGGGAAAAGGTTATTTGAACGGTACACAGACCAAGTTCAATTTTGTGCCCGAACAAAGTACCGACTTCATTTTCTGCACGGTTGGCGAAGAATGGGGCTTTGCCGGGACCTTTATCGTGATTGCCCTGTTTGTATTCTTTCTAAGCCGGCTGGTTTGGCTGGCCGAACGACAACGATCCGTTTTTTCGCGGATCTATGGGTACTCTGTGGCGGTAATTCTGTTTTTTCACTTCATGGTGAACATTGGGATGACCGTTGGCATCATGCCCGTTATCGGGATTCCCTTACCGTTTTTTAGCTATGGAGGTTCTTCTCTGTGGTCATTTACCATTCTGCTTTTCATTTTTATCCGGCTGGATGCAAGTCGTTTAGAAAACTTCCGCGACAGTCGAAATGCCTGATTCATTGTGAGTTCTTGGCCGTTTGCCTGTTTTTTGTTATATTCGCTGGGCTTTTTAAAAATCGAAAGATTTTTAATCTTATTAGGGTAATATAGACAAACAGATATTATAGAGTAGTTCTTCTTTGATCCTGAGGGAAATGCAGAACCACTTTTTTTCTAACTTTTTTGTGGATACTTTTTGAGTGTTCCGGATTTGAACGCTTGCAGGTGTGGTATCCCATTAAACTAAAATTTAATGCGATGATATACAAACCTTATTCTCTTCATAACTTCAGACAAATACCGCAAATGTCGTTTTTGACAGATGAGCAAAAGCTGGAAATTGAGGTGGTGGGAACAGTGCTCCCGTTTAAAACAGATAACTATGTGGTGGATGAACTGATCGATTGGTCGAATTTTGAGAAAGATCCGTTTTTCCATCTTACTTTTCCGCAGCGGGAAATGCTTCATGAAAAAGATTTTAGCCGGATTGCATCTCTGTTAAAAACGAATGCTTCAAAGGAGCTTGTTAAAGAAGAAGTAAACAGGATTCGGCTGAAATTGAATCCCAATCCGGCCGGGCAGGAAAACAATGTTCCTGTTTTTAATGGAAAGCGTTTAAACGGAATTCAGCATAAATACCGGGAGACCATGCTTTTCTTCCCAACCCAGGGACAGACTTGTCATGCCTATTGTACGTTTTGTTTTCGTTGGCCCCAGTTTGCCTTAAACGAGTTTAAGTTTGCGATGAAGGAGGCCGATCAAATGGTGGAATACCTAAAAGCGAATCCTCACATAAGCGATGTTTTGTTTACCGGGGGCGATCCGGCAGTAATGAAAACACGGTTTTTTGAAAGTTACTTCAACGCTTTGCTGGACGCCGATATTCCGCATTTGAAAAACATTCGGATCGGGACAAAATCACTGGCGTACTGGCCTTACCGTTATACTACCGATCCCGATGCTGATGATTTATTGCGTTTGTTTGAAAAGGTGAAAAAGCGTGGAATAAATGTGGCTCTGATGGCACATCTTAATCATCCGGGTGAGTTGAAAACAAAGGCCGTTCAGGAGGCCGTTCAGCGCTTGTTGAATGCCGGTGTGCAGATACGTTCGCAATCGCCGGTAATGCGCAACATCAACGACCGGGCCGACATTTGGGCCGAAAACTGGAAAGAACAGGTTCGGCAGGGAATTGTACCGTACTATATGTTTGTGGCACGCGATACAGGGGCACAGGATTATTTTGCGGTTTCGTTGAACCGGGCCTGGCAAATATTCAGAGGCGCCTACAACCAGGTAAGCGGAATTTGCCGGACGGTGAAGGGGCCAAGCATGTCGTGTAGTCCGGGCAAGGTGCAGATTGTGGGAGTTTCCGAAATCAAAGGACAAAAAGTGTTTGTGCTGAACTTCCTGCAAGGGCGCGATCCGTCGTGGGTTGGAAAGCCATTTTTTGCGAAGTTTGATCCCAAAGCAGTTTGGTTTGATGACCTGGAGCCTGCATTGGGCGAATCGGGATTCTTTTTTGAAGAGGCTTACCTCGAAATGTTGGCTTAGGGAGTTGGCTGTCCCGAAGCCAGGGGCAGTTCCAAAGTCACATCAAATTCTGTTGTTACATAGTGCATCAGTTCCTGCATAAAAGTCTTGAAATTGAGGCCAAGTGTTTCATAATTCGCACGTAAAATGCTTTCGGCAACGGGAGCTTTTGACGGAAGCGATGAATACTTGCCCATGATGTGCATCGACTGTATGATTCCTTCAATGGTAGCGTACGATTCCAGTCTCCGGTTTTGAATCAGAAAAGGTAAAAAGCCTTGTACCCGAAGCGGAAGGTGCTTGAAGTTCGACAACAGGACAGAATGCGATCGTTTGGCAAACCAGCGGAGGGATGTGTCGGAGTAGTTGTTCCAGTTGACGGCCAGAAAATGGTCGTAAATAAAATCAACTACAATTCCGGCATAATGCCCAAAATCTTCACGAAACAAAACTTTTGCTTCCTTGTGCAGGGGGTGAATATCGGTAAAATGATCGATATGGCGATGTAAAAGAATCCCGGCAGCAATTTCGTCCGGATAGCTTTTGTATTGCCTGCCTTTTACGTAATCGCCGATGAAATTGCCAACCAGCATTTTTTCTGATTCGCCCGATAAATACAGATGTGCCAGATAATTCATATGCAATAACTCTCAAACGAATACCTTCCCGAAAAGTTTTTGACGATCGCGTCTACTTTGGGTGTGTAAAGAAAGAAAAATTGTTTTTGGACGGGGCTGAAAATCCTTTAAAATTATGTTGTGTCCGAACTTTGATGCCGATTTATTAATCGTTATTTTAGCGGCCGAATTACAAAAGCTATGGCAAAACGGATTGTGGCATTTGGTGAGATCGTTTGGGATTTGCTGCCTCACGATCGGGTTTTGGGAGGAACTCCTCTGAACCTTGTTTTCCGTTGCAATTCGTTTGGGGAAGAAGGGCATTTGCTTTCGCGCGTTGGTGACGACGAACTGGGAGAGGCCGCATTGGATAAGCTTGTTGAGCTTAAAATATCCGATAAAAATGTACAGGTCGATTCTGAGTTTCCGACCGGAGTAGTTCGCGTTACCTTCGACAAAAACGGGGAAAGCCGTTACGAAGTGAAGGAAGACGTAGCTTTTGACCACATTGAATTCACCGCCGAAGCATTGATACTGGCCCGGCAGGCCGATTGTCTGTTTTTCGGCCTTCTGCCTCAGCGGTACGGCCTTTCCAAAAATACCATTCGCGAACTGATCAAGGAAGCACCCGATTCGCTTCGTTTTTTCGACCTGAAATTGTTTGAGCACTTTTTCAACGTGGAAGTGGTGGAGCGTTTGCTTAACTGTGCACACATTGTCCGAATCAAAGAAAAGGAGATGGAGTTTCTGGCGGGCAAATTGAAAATGAACTACACCGGCCTGGATGATTTTGCCGAACAGCTGTCAGTAAAATACAAGATCGACCTGGTGATTATTACCCGTGGTAACAACGGAATTTCGGCCTTTCATACAAAAAAAGGGCGGTTTTATGATCCGGGATATGTTGTTGAAATGGAAGACAATATTGGTTCCGGAATGGCTTTTTCTGCCGGTTTTCTGCATTATTACCTCAACGGAAAGTCGATGGAAGAGTCGATTCACTTTGGGAATGCAGCGGGGGCGCTGAATACCACCAAGCGAGGTGCCACCGAGTTTTTTGATAAAAATGAGGTGCTGGAGTTCATGAAAGCCACTTCTCAGCAAGCCTGATTATTTACAAAGTTTTTCTTAACAAAACAATACTTTTAAACATCTGCTTAAAAGTAACTTAAATGCCTGTTTAGGTGTTTAATATTTAAAATGAACAATTCAACGGAGCCTGGTTGCCGTAGATAAGAATCATACTGTTCAATGAATGTTTTGCCTGGAGACAGAACTTTATTGGTACTTAACAAATGATGAAATCGAAAAGAATCAGGTGCCGGGGATTGTTGCCGAGATGTAAAAGGTTAAAAGTGAGTAAACAATAAAAGCTGGTAGTGATGAAAATGAAAACACATGAAATTACAGCCATGTTGCTGGAAAGTCTTTGGAACAGTTACATTTCCAGGGTTTCATATGCGAAAAAGTATGTGGACATGGTGCTGGAAAAAGGAGGGAAAGTGGTAAACGACCACATTGCCTTAAGGACTTTTAATACACACACGGGAGAACAACCCGAAGGTATCAGGGCCATTAAACACATCCTGAACTATTTGGGTTACGTTCCGGTAGGGAAATACGAATTTAAAAAGAAGAAACTGACTGCCATTCACTTTGAGCATCCGAGCGAGGCATTTCCCAAGATTTTTGTGAGCCAGCTGGAGGTGGAGCAGTTACCGCTGTGGGCACAGCAGATCATTAACCGGACAGTGGTTGATACGCCTTATCTTATTTCTGACCGAAGCCTTGAATTACTGGCAGTACTGAAAGAAGAAGGTGAGATACCCAAGGTGGCGGCCGAGGCTTTGGTACTCGATCTGGCGCAATATTTCAGGCGTCCCTGGAACGCACCGGTCAAAGAAGATGTGTTAAAGATCAACGACGTTTCGCAATATGCAGCCTGGACGCTTCTGCATGGGAACTCGGTGAATCATTTTACGGCTTTTATAAATCAACAGGAAGTAAAAGAATGGCCTGATCTGGAAGCAACCTGCAAGGCTTTGGAGGCCGCCGGCATTCCGATGAAAGACAGCATTGAAGGTGAAAAAGGCAGCAAGTTGCGGCAATCGGCAACACAAGCTGTAAAAGAAGATGTGGACGTGATGGGCGAGGATGGTCCTGAAAAAATTACCTGGACCTACGCTTATTATGAGCTGGCCGAGCGAAATTACGTGGAGGAGGAGGGAGTGCGAAAACTCTTTTCGGGTTTCCTGGGAGAACAGGCTGCTCATTTGTTTGACATGACAAGAACCCGGGATAACTGATTTTTCCAACTATTTCTTTAATATACCGAAGGAACAAAGGTCATTTCTGAAATGGGGGGGCGGACATAGCCCTTGTTGTCTTTTCGTGGCGGAAGTTCGATTGGTTTGTATTCAAGCTCTTTGTAGGGAACCATTGAAAGTAAATGATGAATGCAGTTCAGCCGGGCGCGTTTTTTATCATCGGCATCTACCACGTACCAAGGGCTGATCTTGGTATCGGTGTAAGCAAACATGTCGTCTTTTGCTTTTGAGTACTCCACAAAAAGCTGCATCGATTTTATGTCCATTGGGCTGATCTTCCATCGCTTGGTGGGGTCTTCAATACGCGACCGGAAACGTTTTTCCTGTTCGTCTTCACTAACCGAAAACCAGTATTTTACGAGTATGATCCCGGATCGGATCAGCATTCGTTCGAAATTGGGGCACGAGCGCAGAAATTCCCAGTACTCGTCGGTGGTGCAAAAGCCCATTACTTTCTCCACCCCGGCGCGGTTGTACCAGCTACGGTCGAAAAGAACCATCTCTCCGGCTGCCGGCAAATGGGGGACGTACCGTTGGAAGTACCATTGTGTTTTTTCGCGTTCGGTGGGAGTCCCCAGCGCTACTACCCTGCAAATTCTGGGATTCAGGTACTGTGTAATACGCGCAATGGTTCCGCCTTTTCCGGCTGCATCGCGGCCCTCAAAAATAACTACTACTTTAAGGCCTTTGGCTTTGATCCATTCCTGAAGTTTTACCAGTTCAATTTGCAGTTTGTTTAGTTCTTTTTCGTAGAACCGGGTGTTGATCTTCTTCCTTTTTGGTTTTTCGTTTGATTCCATTTTTTAGCGTTTGCAAACATTTAAAGGTAAGAAAAATCAAGTAAATCCGGATTGGCTGACTTTAGGGGGCAATAATGTAAGCGCCAAATTTACTGTCGTTGCCGGCATCGGTAAGCGCCAAAAAGCCAGAAGCAATTTTATTGTTTTTTAAAACAAGCGGATGTTTTCTCTCCATTTCAGACTGAAACTTCAGGAAGCTTTTTCCGCCACCATACCAGGTTTGGTACAATGCTTTTTGCCCGGGAAACAGAAACTTTTCGAGATGAAGCGAAAGTAAACCCATGTTTTGCCGTAAATTAATTTCGAGACAGGGATTAACGGCCAGTTGATTATTGGCTGTTTTAAAAATCAGGGCATCCACCCCGAAATTTCCTTCGTATGCTAAAGCCAGTTCGCTGTTTTCCAGTATGTGGATGAGCGGAGAAATGATTCTGTCGGGAAGGCTTTCTGCAAACCGTTTTAGTTCCGGATTCATATCATCGGGAAGGCCGTTCAGGCGGTTGCCAGTGTATTGGCCTTTGTTATCGGTCATGAAATTGCTGATTCCCAGGAAGGAAACTTTGCGGTTTCTTAACTCAAACTGAAAGGCGATATCCAGTTGCTTGTCGAGAAGTGGCTCAACAATTACGTAGCCCTGGTCTTTGATAATTCCCAGAATCTTCTCCCATACTTTCGGGTGAACAGGTGTTTTGGTGATGGGTTGCAGTCCTCGTCCGGAACTGCTCCACGGAGCTTTTATCATCAGCTTTCCCCAACTGCTGAGCAGGGACTCAATGTGTTGCTGCCCGTAACAAACTTGTCCTGTAATTTCTTTCGGAATAAAAATCGTGTCCGGAAATTCCACGATTATTTGTTGCAGAATGCTGAGGGCAAATTTTTTGGAATACAAATCTCGTGTCTCAGCTGACCAGTTAAAAACAGGGGATTTTTGAAATGCCTCCGAACATTTTGTTTTTAAAGGAGTCAGCAATTTATGTGTCGCCGGACTCCAGCCCCAGGGCTTTAGTGAATTTATGTCCTTGAAAGGACATGCTTCTGCATTCAAAGCTTTCTGAAGCTTCATAAAAACGGGAATGTTTATCCCTAACTCCTCAATCGATTTCAGAAATTTCTCCGAAGGAAGTTGCTCCACTAAAACAATACCATTGGAAGTTCCCAAAAACAGAGGGAGTATACTTAAATCGGCCTCCATCTTTTTTAGCAGCTTATTGGGTTGCCAGTTGGGACTTCCGTTACCAATTGCCAGGTCGCAAGTGGGGTTGAAAAGGTATATGTCGGGAAAGCAGTGCACGCACAAAAATAGTTATTTTTTGACGTTCGCTCAGGCAGGTACACATGGTGGGATTTAATCAATCGGGGAATAAATTAGTTCGACTAGTTTGTATAAAAAATCGATTAACAATACCTAAACTTTAAGGAACTTTAGTTGTTTAATGTAGAAATGTTAAAATAATTAATAATTTTTTAATACAATGTTTTATATTAACGCCTTCAAATTATCCATATTTTTTAAAAACTAAATCCTGATTATAAAATTGAGAGTATAAGATTAAGGAAATCTATAGATCAAAACTATCAAAAACCAACTTAAAGAGAGTGTATTTTTAATTTTTCACTTAAACTATTCTTTTATGAAAAAACTTGCAATGTTGCTTGTATGTATTCTTATTCTGGGAGTACATTTTGGGAACGCACAGGTCCGATCCATCAGTGGGACAGTTACGAGCTCCGAAGATGGAACTTCCATTCCGGGAGTTTCTGTGCAACTTAAAGGAACAACCATCGGTACGATTACCAATATCGATGGTCAGTACGAACTTCAGGTTCCGGAAGATGCCAAAACGCTTATTTTTTCTTTTGTAGGCTTACAAACCATTGAAATGCCCATTTCGGGAGCTGTTATTAACGTGCAGATGAAGCCTGACATTTTGGGGCTTGATGAAGTGATTGTAACTGCTTATGGTACAACGACTAAGCAGGCATTTACTGGTTCTGCTGATGTCGTGGGGGCTGAAGAATTATCATCTCGAAATGTTACTTCTCCGATTGCAGCAATTGAGGGTAGAGCAACAGGGGTACAATTTACTTCTGCATCCGGACAACCAGGTTCTTCACCTGGTATTGTTATTCGCGGAGTAGGAACACTTAATGGTAGTTCAACTCCATTATACATTGTAGATGGTATACAGTATGAAGGTTCGTTAAGTACAATTAATCAGGAAGATATAGAATCCTTTACGATCCTTAAAGATGCCGCTTCAACGTCATTATACGGGTCAAGAGCTGCTAACGGAGTAGTTTTAATTACCACTAAGAATGGTACTAAAGGAACTATAAAAACCTCTGTGTCTGCTCAAGTCGGCTTGGTTAGCAGAAGTATCCCAAATTATGATGCAATATCTCCTGGTCAATATTATGAAATGATGTGGCAAGCTTTAAAAAACTCAAGTGCAGGTGGTGGAGATCCTGCCTATGCTACCGCAAATATTTACAATAATTTGGGCTATAACCCATTTAATGTGGCAAATGATCAAATTGTAGGAACTGACGGAAAGCTAAACCCAAGTGCAAGAGTAATTTATAAAAGCTTAGACTGGTACGATGAAATGAATCAAACCGGATTGAGAACAAACTACAATGTTAATGTAGCAGGTGGAGGTGAAAAACATAAAATATTTTTTTCTGCTTCTTACCTGGATGAAGAAGGATATGTGGTTACAACCAATTTTAATCGTATTACTTCACGTTTAAATGCCGAATTTGATGCCACAGATTGGTTGAAAGTTGGAGGTAGTGCAAACATTACTATTACTGAATCTGCCGGACCAACTTCAGCAGGAGAAAGCAGTATCGTGAACCCTTTCGGATTTGCTAAAAACATGGGCTCAATTTACCCTGTGTATGTAAATGACTTAAGTGGGAACTTAGTATTGGATGCCGGAGGAAAGCCTGTTTTTGATAACGGTGAAGGTTATTCTGAATACAATATCGGTTCAAGGCCAATATCTCAAGGTCGTCATGCCCTCCAGGAATTGCTGCTAAATGACGAAACGAAAAGAAATAATACCTACGGAGTTAGATTCTTTGCTGACTTTGAAATAATTGATGGTCTTAACTTTAGATTAAATTACGGTAGAGATATAAATGAAGGCCTTCATAAAGAATATGAAAACCATATTATTGGTGATGCTCAACCAACCGGAAGATATGGAGAAGATAGATATCGGAGAGATGTTGAAAACTTTAATCAAATCTTAACATTCAGAAAAATCTTTAATGATGTTCACAGTGTCGATGTAACTGCAGGCCATGAAAGCTTCCAAAGAATTTATTCCGGTATGGATGCATCAGCAATTAAGCAAGTTGCCACAGGTATCTATGAATTTGACAACTTTGCTGAACCAATTGGTTTAGGGGGAGCTACAACTGAAAAAACTATTGAAGGTTACTTTTTTAGAGCAAATTATAATTTTGACGGTAAATATTATATCAGTGCTTCAGCAAGGAGAGATGCTTCATCTGTTTTTGATGAAAAATCAAGATGGGGTAACTTCTATTCGGTAGGTGCTTCCTGGAGAATGGATCAGGAAAACTTCATGCAGGGAGTAGGTTGGGTTAATCATTTGAAACTACGTGCTTCATATGGTCAGGTAGGTAACGATGATTTGGGTGACTTCTTCTTATCTCAACCAAGATATGGCTTAACATCAAACGCTGGTAATCCTGCTATTTATTGGTCAGAAATTGGTAATGCCGACCTGCAATGGGAAACGGTTGGTAGTTTTGATGTAGCCCTGGAATTTGGTTTATTCAATAATCTTATTGATGGTAGTATTGAATATTATAAGAAAAATTCAACAGATCTACTTTATGATTTACCAATTCCTTTAAGTAATGGTTTAAATACTGTGCCTTCAAACATTGCCGATCTGTATAATTCAGGAATTGAATTAGGTTTAACCGGACATATCATTAAAAAGGGTGAATTTGAATGGGATATGACAGTACAGGCATCGACATTTAAAAATGAAATAACGAGTATTCCTGATCCGTTTATAACTGGTTCAAAAAGATGGGCAGAGGGTAGATCAATCTATGATTTTTATATTCTTCAAACCGCAGGTGTAGACCCTGAAACAGGAGATCAGCTATTCTGGATGTTTGAAATTGATGAAGATGGTAATAGTGTACCGGTTTTAGACGAGAACGGAAAGCAGGAAACCACAAATGACTGGGAAGAAACCGAAAGAGCATACACTGGAAGCAGTGCTATACCTGATGTTTTAGGTTCAGTATCTAATTCATTTAGTTTTAAAGGATTCGACTTAAATGTTTTATTCACCTTTGGTATCGGTGGAGAATACTTAGACTATGGATATGCTGCTATGATGCACAGTGGAACTTATGGTAGATCACTCCATCCGGATATCCTAAATGCTTGGAGTAAACCAGGCGATGTAACGAGTGTGCCTAGAATGGAAAATGGAAATGTTGATTTAGTACAATCACAATCTTCCAGATTTTTAACAGATGCGTCTTTCTGGGCATTAAAGAATGTAAACATAGGCTATTCTTTTAACAGTTCTATTACGAATAAATTAGGAGTTGATGATTTAAGGTTATCGCTTACCGGAGAGAATTTATTTCTAAAAAGTAAGAGGACAGGGCTCGATCCTCAGTACAGTATGTCAGGAACAACTGATGGTAATGACTTTAACCCATCGAGAGTATTCTCGATAGGATTAAATGTTTCATTTTAAATAATAAAGAAATAATTAAAACATAATAATTATGTTTAAAAAGATAATTTTGTTATTTGTAATAGTAGCTATTGCAACAACATCGTGTAACAAAGACTTTTTGGAAACAAAACCAACAGATGCTATTTCTTCTGGAGATGCATTAGCATCTGCCGAGAATATGGCACTAATTCTAAATGGCCTACATCGTTTATTATATGCTCAGCCTCAAACTATGCTTTCTGGGGGAGATAGTTACAGATCAGGAAATCATTATTGGGTTCCTTTAGAAGATAATTTGGCAGGAGGCGTAATTCACAGTGCTAGGGCAAACAATTTGGGTTGGCAAGACGAAACACAATGGATTTCTCATAACCAGGAAACATCTTTGACAACTGAACAGTTGTGGTATCAACGTTACCATATCATTGCCAGTGCCAATGCCATTATAAATAAAGCAGCTGAAGGCATTATCCCTGAAGATGAAAAATTTAAAGAAATTTTAGGACAAGCTTATACTTACAGAGCATATGCCTACCTTTCATTGGTTCAGCATTACGCTAAAGGCTATCTAATTGGCAACCCGGCTTCAGATCCTGGTGTCCCTTTGTTATTAGCTTCTGAAGCTCCTTTTACGAGTGAGCCCAGATCTACTGTTAAAGCAATATATGATCAGTGTATGGCAGATGTTAATAGTGCGATTGATTATTTCAAAGGTGCGACTCCAAGGCCAACGGGTAATGCATATGACAAATCTCAGCTAAACATTGACGTTGCGTATGGTTTAAAAGCTCGTATTGCATTAAATATGGGAGAATGGAGAACTGCAGCCGATGCAGCGGTGTTAGCACGTAAAGATTATCCTATTATGGATCAAGATGATTATTATTCAGGGTTTAATTCAACCTTACTTCCTGAAGTTATGTGGGGAAGTAACGTAATTTCTACTGAAACGACTTATTTCCGTTCTTATTTTTATTTAATGAGTAATACATTTGCTGGAAGCCAAAACCGAAGTAATCCTAAGATAATGGATAAGAGGTTATACGATCAAATTCCAGATACCGACTATAGAAAAGGATTGTTCTTAAAAGATGCTCCAAACTCAAATACTTCTGCGTCTAATGGCGAGGGTGGCTGGAAAAACAACACAAACCCATTATACACAACTGAAGCTGAATTTAAAGCAGAGATTAAGAGACTTACAAGTGTTTACGGGTGGGCTTCCAACCAAAATACGCACCCATATATGCACGTAAAAATGAGAAATAAAGCACCTGGAACTACTGATCCGGATGATATTATTCTAATGCGTTCTTCTGAAATGTATTTGATTGAAGCAGAAGCAGAAGCAATGTTAGATAATGTTGACGCTGCACAAGATGCGTTAAAAACATTAGGCGAAGAACGCGATAGTGCTTATGATGTTACTATGTACGATACGAAAGAAAAATTAATGGAACACATTAAGTTCCAGAGAGCATTGGAATTATGGGGAGAAGGATTCCTTTACGTTGATAAGATACGTTGGGATGAAGGAATTGACCATGCTGCAAACGGTGGTTCCGGAGCATCTCAGGACTTGTATCAAAGCGGGTTTCAACAAGCTAAACCATCAACTAATAAAGAGTGGATATTTAAAATTCCTCAGAAAGAAATTGATGCGAATCCAAATTTAGGTCCTGGAGATCAAAATTAAAGTTATATTTTAATAGACGTTTGAATATTAGATAAGAAGGCTGTCCTAATTGATTAGGGCAGCTTTTTTAGTTAGAACGGATACAAAGTCCCGGTATTTGCACCTATTGGGCGTTCCTACGAATTGTTAAATCCCGGGCAAGCTAGCGTTTATCTCAGACCTTGGTTGGTTGGTAGGATGGATACATACCGCAAATGTGTCAAGCCTTTTGTCTTCTTCTGAAAACCCCTGCCTGAGCCAAAGCCATAATCAGAACTCCCAGAACCGTTATAAATCCGCCAATCAGCTGATGGCGAAGCGGTAGCGTTCCAAAAAACAGGAAGGCTCCGAGTAGCACAAAAACACCCTTTGTGCTTTGTACGATGGACGAACGAGATGCTTCAATGTAGCGGAACGAGTAATAAACGGTTAAAATGGCGGTAAATTCAAGAACGGCTCCAATCAATGTATTTTTGACGGCCGTTGCTGAAAAGACAGTCGATTCTCCCATCACAAAAAACATAATAACTGAGAAGGTAAGGAGCCACACCGAACGGTTTAGGTTCAGTAGCTCGGGACTAAGCTTTTGCACGTGGGCTTTCACCACCAGGGTTGTGATAGTTGCAAAAATGGCATTGAAGAAAACCACTCCTGTCCCTTTGATAAAAATGGTTTCGAGTGTGGTGCCACCACTGTAACTGATCACAAAAGCACCGGCCAGCGCCAGAAAACCACCCATTATTTCGATAGGTCCAAAACGTTCGTGTAAAATAAAAATGCCGCCCAACATCACCATCACCGGGTAAAGATTCCCGAGAAAAGAGGTGACCGAAGGATCGGGGATGATATGAATGGACAGGAAAAACAGAGTGGTAGTGGCAATCTCGAGCAGGCCGAGCGTTAGCAGGGTAACTACCTGTTTGCGGGATAAGTGTGCTACTTGTTTTAGCTTTTTGTTGAAAAGGGCAAACACAAAACAGGAGAGCGCAACCACCAGGTACCACAAACTTCCAAATTGTGCCAGCGGTATCTCATTCAGCGCCGCTTTGCTAAAAATGTAAACATTTGAAAAAGCCAGGGTGGCTACCAGTGCAAAGAAATAGCCCTTAAAAGTATTCGACTTCATTTGTTCAGATTGAGGAGATAAAGATAGGAAAAATGAATTCGGAGTGATACCGGAAGTTCTGATTGGGGGGCGTGACGGATTTTCCTTTTTTATTTCAGAAAAAGAATAGAAGAACTCCGCGTCCTCTGTGGTTAAAAAATCAAAGAAACCGCAGAGTAAAACAGAGAGAAAAGTACAGAGTGCCACAGAGATTCAGCAGGGAGTAAGATTTGCATGCTCTTCCAATTGTAGTCGGTGAGCTTAACTTGGCCTGCTGATTTTAAACTGATTTTTAAACCTTCAGTAAGCCGGGGCCTGTATGTAGCAGTAATTTTCAGATTACATTATCTTTGTTGGTAATTAGAAGTGGGAGCACTTTCGTTAATGATTCCATAAAACCTGATAAATAAATAATTATGTTGCCAAAAATTAATCCGATAGAAACAAAAGCCTGGCAGAAACTCGAAGAAATGTATTTCGATTTCGAAGGCACACATATGAAAGACCTGTTTGCCAAAGACGCCGGCAGGTTTGAAAAATATTCACTCAAATTTGAAGACATCCTGGTGGATTTCTCCAAAAACATTTTGGATGAGGATGTAAAAGCAACATTGCTCGAACTGGCAGAAGAGTGTGGTTTGAAAGGTGCCATTGAAAGCATGTTTACCGGAGAAAAAATCAATGCAACAGAAGATCGTTCGGTGTTGCATGTTGCTTTGCGTAACCGGAGCAACACTCCTGTTTTGGTTGATGGAAAAGATGTGATGCCCGAAGTAAATGCCGTGCTCGACCAAATGAAAGCTTTCTCTGAAAAAGTAATTTCGGGAGAGTGGAAAGGGTATACCGGCAAAACAATTACGGATATCGTAAACATTGGTATCGGCGGTTCAGACCTGGGACCGTTGATGGTAACCGAAGCGTTGAAGCCCTACAAAAACCATCTGAAACTGCATTTTGTGTCGAACGTGGACGGTACGCACATTGCTGAAACCCTAAAAGCGGTTGACCCGGAAACTACCTTGTTTATTGTGGCTTCCAAAACCTTTACCACACAGGAAACCATGACCAACGCCAATTCGGCCAAAGACTGGTTCCTGGCATCAGCAAAAGATATTTCCGAGGTGGCAAAACATTTCGTAGCGGTTTCTACCAACGCGGAAGCTGTTGCTGCTTTTGGAATTGACACTGCCAACATGTTCCGTTTCTGGAACTGGGTGGGTGGCCGTTATTCGTTGTGGTCGGCCATTGGTTTGTCGATCGTACTGGGCATTGGATTTGATAATTATGTGGCTTTGCTCGAAGGCGCTCATGCCATGGATAATCATTTCCGTGAAAGTGATTTTGATAAAAACATCCCGGTAATCCTGGCTTTGATTGGCATTTGGTACAATAATTTTTACGGTGCCGAAACCGAAGCGATTTTGCCTTACGATCAGTACATGCACCGTTTTTCAGCCTACTTCCAGCAGGGGAATATGGAAAGTAACGGAAAATATGTTGACCGCAACGGAGAACAGGTGGACTATCAAACCGGACCAATCATTTGGGGAGAACCCGGAACAAACGGTCAGCATGCTTTTTACCAGTTGATTCATCAGGGAACCAAATTGATTCCTTGTGATTTTATTGCTTCGGCTATCAATCACAACCAGTTGGGCGATCATCATAAGAAATTGCTGGCAAACTTCTTTGCACAAACCGAGGCGATGATGGTGGGTAAAACCGAAGAACAGGTAACAGCCGAATTAAAAGCTGCCGGGAAATCGGATGCCGAAATCGCTGCTTTGTTACCATTCAAAGTATTCCTGGGGAACATCCCAACCAACTCGATTTTGGTGAAAAAACTGACCCCGCATGTGTTGGGTGCTTTGATTGCCATGTACGAACATAAAATATTTGTACAGGGTGTTATCTGGAACATTTACAGTTTTGATCAGTGGGGAGTGGAGCTTGGCAAGCAGTTGGCCAACGCTATTTTACCGGAACTCGACGGTGATGGTAAAGTTACAGGACACGACGCTTCCACCAACGGTTTGATCAATGCCTGGAAAGCGATGAAATAATTTTCTGAACAGAAACGTTTCAAAACATACAAAGACTGGCTAAGATTTTTAGTCAGTCTTTTTTATTTTTTACAAAAGAGTTGTTGTTTAAGCAAGCTTTGTGGTCAGCTTTTCAAATGTTTTTTTACAGGACGCGCCCTCGTATAAAATTTCATAAACCGTTTCTGAAATCGGCATATCTACCTTGTATTTCTGATTGATTTTATGAATGGAAGCAGCTCCATAATAACCTTCTGCAATCATGTTCATTTCCCACTGCGCCGCTTTTACCGAATAACCTTTCCCGATCATGGTTCCAAACATACGGTTGCGGCTAAACTGAGAGTAGGCGGTTACCAGCAGGTCGCCCAGATAAGCCGGGCTTTTAATGTCGCGGTTAATGGGATGAACGGCGTCTACAAAGCGCTTGATCTCCTGAATGGCACGCGAAATAAGTACCGCATGGAAATTATCGCCATAGCGCAGTCCGTGGGCAATTCCGGCAGCAATGGAAACCACATTTTTTAGTACCGACGAATATTCGGTTCCCCAAATGTCGTCGGAAAGGGTCGTGAAAATGTATTCACTCTGAACCAGCTGCGCAAATTTCTCGATGCGTTCGTCATCGGTTCCGGCAATGGTCAGATAAGATAGTTTTTCAAGCGCAACCTCCTCGGCATGGCATGGGCCGGTTATCACGCCCATCATGTCGAAAGGCACGCTAAAGTGCTTGTTCAGGTACTCAACAACCAGCAGGTTCTCTTCCGAAACAATTCCTTTTATACCCGAAAGAATATACTTATCGCTGAGGTCGGTTTTTAGTCCTTCTAAAATAACGGGTAAGAAGGCCGAAGGAATGGCCAGTACCAGGATATCAGATTCGTCGGTGATTTTATTGATGTCGCTGTAAAAGGTAATCCTTGAAGTGTCGAATTCCACGTCTCTTAAATAACGCGGATTGTGACTGTATTTTTGAAAGGCTTCGATGGTTTCTTCTTTTCGGATAAACCAGTTTATCTCCCCCACATTTTCCAAGAGTATTTTTGCTATGGCAGTAGCCCAGCTGCCGCTCCCAATAACGGCAACCTTGTCTGTTTTAATATTCATCTCTTTTCCCCTTTGGCGCAAAAATACAATTTGTAAAGCCAAATCAAGAATGATTGCAGGGAAACAAGCTCGTTTTATTGAATAATAAACCATAAGTTGTTAAGAAAGAAATTCTGCCGGATGGCTTGAATTACCTCATAAAATGTATATTAACGGTCCGAAAATAACGCCAATAAATAATCACCTATGGAGAAATATATTTTGTCGCTCGATGCGGGTACTACCAGCAGCCGCGCCATCCTTTTTAATCATTCCGGAGAAATAATAGAAGTCGCGCAACAGGAGTTCGAACAGATTTACCCAAAGCCGGGCTGGGTAGAACACAATCCTGAAACTATTTGGGAAACGCAGCTGAAAGTGATGCAGGAAGTCATTCGGAAAGCTGCGATAAAAGCAGAGCAGGTGGAGGCCATCGGGATAACCAACCAGCGCGAAACAGCCATCGTTTGGAACCGCGAAACCGGGAAGCCGGTGTGCAATGCGATTGTTTGGCAAGACCGCCGTACGGCTGAATTCTGTGATGAACTAAAAGCGAAAGGATGGGAGAAAAGCGTTGCCGAAAAAACGGGGCTGGTAATCGATGCCTATTTCTCAGGAACAAAAATAAAGTGGATACTTGACAACGTAGAAGGAGCACGTGAACTGGCAGCCAGCGGAAAACTGGCTTTTGGAACCGTTGATACCTGGCTGATCTGGAAACTGACAGGCGGTAAGCAGCATATTACCGATGTGAGCAACGCCAGCCGTACCATGATTTACAATATCCACGACCTGAAATGGGACACCGAATTACTGGAATTGTTAAACATTCCTGAGAGTGTTTTACCCGAAGTAAAACCAAGTAGCCAGGTTTACGGGAAAACGTCGGTGGATTGTTTAGGGATTGAAATTCCGATTGCAGGGATTGCCGGCGACCAGCAGGCGGCCATGTTCGGGCAAATGTGTATGAACGAAGGGATGGTGAAAAATACTTATGGTACCGGTTGTTTTGTGATGATGAATACCGGGGAAAAGCCCATCGCTTCCAAAAACAAACTGCTGACAACCATCGGCTGGCAAATAGGCGATAAAGTTACTTATGCACTTGAAGGCAGTATTTTTATTGGTGGGGCCGTGGTTCAGTGGTTGCGCGATCAGTTGGGAATTATTAAATCTTCGTCGGAAATTGAAGCGCTTGCCCGTGAGGTGGACGATAACGGCGGAGTTGTATTTGTGCAGGGATTTGTCGGACTTGGAGCACCGCACTGGGACCAGTATGCCACCGGAGCTATTATTGGGCTGACACGCGGTACCGGAAAAGCGCACATTGCGAGGGCGGCGCTCGAAGCCATTGCTTTCCGCTCCATGGAAGTAATCAATACCATGGTGCTCGATTCAGGGATTGCCCTGAACGAACTGCGTGTGGATGGCGGCGCAGCGGTTAACGACCTGCTGATGCAAATTCAGGCCGATTCAATTTCAACCACGGTGGTGCGCCCAAAAGTAACTGAAACAACAGCCTTGGGAGCTGCTTACCTGGCAGGTCTGGCCACGGGATACTGGAGCAATGTCGAGGAGTTGAAAAATCAATGGCAGGTGGATAAAAAGTTTGCCCCTTCCAACGATACGCGTTTTATGGAAAAGACCATAAAAAACTGGAACAAAGCTGTGGAGCGCAGCAAATCGTGGAGCATGGAATAATGACCTTTGACAATTAAATTTGAAAACTATTAGAACCGATTTATATGTTAACTGAACTTTTTGGCGAGTTTCTAGGAACAGCCATTCTTATTCTGCTCGGAAACGGAGTGGTAGCCAATGTTAATCTGAAAAATACAATTGGAAACAGCAGTGGCTGGATTGTTATTACTACAGGATGGGCGCTGGCCGTTTTTACCGCCGTTTTTATGACTGCCGGTTTAAGCGGCGCACATCTGAATCCGGCTGTGACGATAGGTTTGGCTGCCGCCAGCCAGTTTGCGTGGATAAAGGTGCTTCCTTTTATTCTTGCGCAAATAGCCGGAGCCATGTTTGGAGCACTTATGGTGTATTTGTTTTACATCGATCATTTTAAAATAACCACTGCTCCCGGAATGAAAAGGGCCTGTTTCTGCACGGCGCCTGCCATTGCCAACACCAAAAGCAATTTCTTCTCGGAAGCTATCGGAACTTTTGTGCTGGTGCTTGGTGTATTGCTGATTACTGTGCCAGAATTTCAATTGGAAGGAATGAACTCCACGAAAGTAGGGTTGGGATCGTTGGGAGCCATGCCGGTTGCCCTGGTGGTTTTTGTTATTGGCCTTAGTTTGGGAGGAACCACGGGGTATGCCATTAACCCTGCCCGTGATCTCGGTCCGCGGATCGTTCACGCCTTATTGCCTTTGAATGCAAAAGACGATAATGGCTGGAAATATGCATGGGTACCGGTAATGGGACCGGTTGCAGGATGTTTTCTGGCCGCTTTTACACATATGTTGATAGTATATTTGCTGCGGTAGTGAGCTTTTTTCACCCATGGTTGTTACTGTAGTTAAACTTAGAGTAAAATAATATGCCACACAATTTAAGCGACAGTTCGATTCGTTTGAGAGAAATGATCGAAAAAGCGATTGAAGACCACAAAATCACCCGCGATGAGTACGACAAGATCCTCAACATTGCCACGGAAGATGGTTTTATTGATGCGCACGAACAAGCCCTGCTCAACGAACTCCAACAGATGATCGAAGACAAGGTAGTGCGTTTCGTAATCTGACAAAAAGTATGAAGCGCTTTCTGAAAAGAATTGGAATTTTGCTGACATTGCTGATGTTGGGTGTATTGGCTTATACCTACATCAGCTTTAACTTTTATGCTCCCAAAGATCCAAACGTGGAAGTTGACACGCAAAGTCTGGCTTATTTTCAGGATTCGTGGGTTGAATGCCGCGATGCGTTTCGTCAGCAGGCAGAAAATATGAAAAGCCGCTTCGACAGTGTCGAGGTTTTTTCTGTTTCGTTGGAAAGCGCAACCGACGACGATCTAACGATTGATTTTTGCTATGTTCCGCCCCGCGATACCACCGAAAAACTGGTGGTGCTAGTTTCAGGCACACACGGTATTGAAGGTTATGTGGGCAGTGCCGTTCAGCAAATGTTAATGGCCGATTTTTTTCAGCCTGAAATGTTCTCAAACACAGGTGTTTTACTTGTGCACGGGCTGAATGCCTGGGGATTTAAACACCAACGTCGCTTTTCGGAAAACAACGTAGATCTGAACCGGAATTTTAGCCTCGATCGTTCGTTATTCGAAACGCAAAACGATGGCTTTGTGGCGCTTTACGATATGCTGACCCCAAAAGGGGAATTGAATATGAACAGCATCGGCAATCGCTTTTTTATGTTGAAAGCCATTCGCAAGATTGCGCAAAAAGGGATGCCGGCATTGTTGCAGGCTTTTGCCCAGGGGCAATACCAGTATCCTGAAGGGATTTATTTTGGCGGGCAAAACTTTGAACAACAGGTGGAAATTCTGACCCGGGTTTTAAGTGAAAAAGCAAGTCCTTACCATATGCTTCTGAATCTTGACCTTCATACCGGTTTTGGCGAGCGCGGAGAGTTACATCTTTTCCCAAATCCGGTGGATGATTCGGTGCTCAAACACAGCATGGAGAAAGTGTTTGATGGTTACCGCATTGATTGGGGAGATTCCGATGATTTTTACACGGTTCACGGACAGATGGTGGAATACATCAGCAGTTTGTTTCCCGGGAAATTATCGATGCCGATGCTGATGGAGTTTGGAACGCTGAATACGGGAAGTACCGTGGGAGCTGTTAAATCGGCACATATTTCGATTGTCGAAAACCAGGGGGCACATTATGGTTACAAAACTCAGCAAGACAGTTTAAAGGCAAAAGCCGGTTATTACGAAATGTTTTACCCGCCGTCGGAAGAATGGCGCACCAATGCACTCCACGTTTCCAAAGCAATGATGGGAAATATCTGGAAAAACTTCCAGGAATTATAATGCTTCTGATTTCTACTTGAGAATATATGCCACAATCACACCCAGGTAGTTTCCAACGGCGTACCCTGCAATTCCCACAAACATACCGGTTAAAATCACTTCCCTGTTTTTAAGAGCCGAAGCTACTACCGGTACAAACGGAGGCGAGCAGATCAGCGCACTTCCGGATATGATAACCGTGTCGGCATCGATCTTAAAAATACGGGCAATGGCTGCGTGAAGGAAATGAGAACCAAACATGGCAATTCCCACATAGTAAAACAAGGAGATGGAAATATCGGCCAGTTTGCTAATATCGGCCATGGATGCAACCGCCACACAGAAAATGAGGATGAGGTACATGCCCAGCTGAAAGGTTTTTTTGATCTTGCGGATACGCGGAACAAACGACAGGGCAATCCCAAAAGTGGTGACAAAAATAACCACGGCGGCATTGGCAAAATCGTCGGAGAAAAGCTTGCTGAGCAAAAAACTTACGCCTAAAATAGCGACCGAAATTCCAAAGGCACCCAGCAAAGGCCAGAAAACGTCTTTCTTAAAAAATCCGTCGTACGATTCATAATCTTCTGCGAGATCAATTTCCTCGACATCAGCTTTTCCTGTATTCTGCGATTTATACGGTGGCAGAAACCACAAAAACACCTTTTGTCCAATGGTGAAGATGAATATCAGGTAAATGGCTCCAAGCGTCATTTCGTAGGTATGCGTGAGGATGTAAATTTCCTGCGAAACATTAAGGGCGGTTTTTATGGCCGCCATATTGGGCGTTCCACCGGTATACACGCCTACGAGCATTCCCGAAACTTTCCAGATTTCTTCAATACTTCCCCTGAACATCCAGAACCCGACAAAAACCATCAGCAAAACCGTGAACAAACCGATAATCAGCGAGCCTACCGCATCTTTTGCCTGACGCATCCATTTTTTTACATCCAGCGAAAACAGGATCAACGGCAGGCAAAGCATAATGGGGATACTCGAAAACAGGTCCTGTAAAAACGAGATCGTATTTCTCGACATATCCTGCTGGGTCACCAATCCTTCGGCCAGGTATTCGCGCATTTTGCCGAAGGGGATGTAAATCGATCCTTCCACCAGCGCATGATAGGCCGGGGAAACTTCGGGGAGTACGCCCACATTCCCGATAAAAATACCGAGCCCGTAGCAAATCAGAACGGCTCCGATTTTTTTGGCCAGCGAATAGTTGTTTTCCAAATAAATAATAATGACAGGGGCTATAACAAACAGAAAGATGATCAGAAAGAAATGTGTATCCATCCTAAAACGTTCAGTTTAATGGGGTGTAAAGATATTAGAAAGAGTGATTCGGACAAACTTTTATAATAGAGTGCACGGCTACTACTTGTTTGAAAAACATTAATTATTCACGGTTTTCAATATCCAGTCACTTATCGATTTTAAAACTTCGGGATCGATGGTTTCTTCAATCTGTGCATACTCAGACGTTGCTCCACTTGTACAAGGCTGAAACAAGTGATTGTGCGCTTCAAAACGAAGCGTATCCACCTGTGCGTTTCCGCCCGAAGCGATTGCCTCGTAGATTTTGGAAAGGTTGGAAGCCGGCACCTGCACATCTTTGGCTCCGTTAAGCGCCAGCACGGGGCATTTAACTTTGGCAAGGGTTGGCTGTGGATCGTAGGTCAGAAAATAACGGAACCAGCGGGAATTTACATAGGCAATCTGATCATCCACTTGTTTTTTCATGCCATCATTCATTCCGGCATACATTCCCTGGGTGAGCTTTGTGCGCAATTGTTCGGCGGCTTTGTCCGCATCCGGTTCATTTCTGAGCACATCGAACATAAGTTTCTGCACCATTTTGTTTTGCTGAATCGAAAAATCGGGCAAGCCTTCCGCTTTTAGCGAGAGGTCATTTTGTTCGTACAGAACTTGTTCTCCCGCGATTCCCGGTGCTGCCAGCAGAACAATAAAAGCTACATCGCTGGAAGATGTTGCCGCCATGGGGGCGATCAATCCTCCTTCGCTGTGTCCGATCAGCCCGATTTCTTTTGGATTGATTTCTTTCCGGTTTTTCAGGAAATCAACACCTGCCAGGGCATCGGTGGCAAGCTCCTGACTGGTGGAAGAAAGGATATCTCCTTCTGAACCGCCCACTCCCCGGTCATCTACCCGCAAAACGGCAATTCCGTGCCGGGTGAGGTAATCGGCAATTACCGCAAAGGGCTTGTGCCCAAGAATCGTTTCATCGCGGTCCTGCGCCCCTGTTCCGGTGATCAGCACTACTGCCGGACAATTTTTTCCATTCAGGGGCAGCGTGAGAGTCCCGGCCAGTTTTAACCCCGTTCCCGGATGCGTGTATTCAACTTCTTCCGAAAGATATGGGTACGGCGGAAGGGGTGTTTGCGGCCGCTTTGGTTCTGCTACTTCCCCTGCTTTTTTCAGGTTCAGGTTGAGCGATAGCCCGTTTTGTTGCCACTTGCCGGTTATGGAATCTGAAGACACAAACTTCCCTGTGTAATTACCCCGAATAGTGGGGATGTTCATTTCAATGCTGTCGCCTTTGGTGGTGATTTCACCCTCAATATTGGCTGCCCCCTGAAGTGGAACATCCATCTTAACATCGTACTTTCCGTCGGCCTGGCTTATCTTGAAAATAAGTTCTAGTTTTCCGGTTGGGAATGACAGTTTCCCCGACCAGTTTCCGGAAACATCAGCATTCTGTGCTTGAATTTTTCCAACAGAAAAAACAAGGAGGATGAGAAAAGAAAACGGACAGAGCAGACTTTTCATCGGAGTTTATTTTGATTATTGTTTTTTCAATGGTTTAATCTCTTTTAACAGGAGTTCCAGCGCCGGAGAAGCCATGCCTCCGTGATCAAATCCATCCAATTCCAAAAGCTTGGTGTGCTGATGTCCGGCCACCTTCATCATGCGGTACATGTAAGCATTTTCTTCGTAACGGCCAAGCATTTCCAGTTCGCGGTCGCCGGTGATTAACACAAGCGGCGGAGCGTCGGCACGAACAAAATAAAGCGGTGCCAGTTCGTCAACAACGGGTTGGGTTCCCTCAATGCCTCTTTCTTTGCGCACCGTAAAATGCGTGATGGTATGCCCGCTAAAAGGTACCAGCAAAGCAATATCATCGGCATCTACGTTGAACTTCGCCAGGTAGTGTTTGTCCAGTCCAATCATCGAGGAGAGGTAACCTCCGGCCGAGTGCCCCGAAACAACGATCTTCTCTTTACTGCCACCGTATTTCTCAATATTGTTGAAAGTCCAGGCAACGGCGGCCGCAGCGTCCTCAATGTAAACCGGGCTTTTTACTTTGGGCGACAAACGGTAATTCACGGCTACCACCGCAATGCCTTTTTCTTTTAATGTTGCGGGAATCGATTTCTCGCCGCCTGTTAATCCGCCGCCGTGAAACCACACCACGGTAACAAAATCCGTAGTATTTTCGGGGTAATAGAGATCAAGTTTACAACGTTCATTTGCATACTCCGAGGTTTCACTTTCAGGAATGTATGAAATATTTTTAACTAAAGTATAGGTAATCTCCTGTGCAATTGAAGATTGGAAGCTAATTGTCAGGAAAATAAATAATAGGAGCAGGTTCTTTTGCATATTAATCGTTTTGATTCTTAACTAAAGTACAAAAGTATTTGTAACATGGGAATGATAATATTCTAAACGCTGAAAGTTTAATCCGGACAGTAATCCACTTTCTAAAAAAAAAATTGTTCCCCGTTTGAAAAGATGTGATAAATTGTAATTTTATGAGTTATAATACATCATAAATATTGGCACGTGAATAAAAACCTTTTGATCTACGTTGTTGAAGATAACAAGCTATTCAATAAGATAGTAGTTGATTATCTACAAAAACAGGGTTTTAGAAGAATCAAATTCTTTTATAACGGACAAGATTGTTTAAATGCAGTAAAAAGTGGAGAACATCCTGATATTGTGATCCAGGATTACCATTTGGAGGATTCGACAGGAATAGCTGTATTGCAGGCGGTAAAAAAGAGAAGCAAATGTTCGGAGTTTATCTTTTTAACAGCGAATGAAGATATGGAAGTGGCTGTGAATTCGATAAAATACGGAGCTTTTGACTATATCATTAAGGACAACGATCTGGCTTTGAAAAAGGTGTACAATAAAATTGAAAAAATATCAAAAATGCTGGAATTAGAGAAGCGTAACCAGCTTATTCAGAGGATGATGGTTGTAATTCTGATTGTTCTTGTTACCATCACAATTCTAATGGTATTACATGGCGTTTTCGATTTGTTTGGTTTAAAGAGATAACAGTTATAATAAAAAATGCGGTAAGTTTTTACCGCATTTTTTATTTGCTATCAATACTGAAGCTTTTATTGTGTAAGTCTTTCCAGACGTTTCATAATCGTAAAAATGAAAGCAGCCGAGAGCAGACAGCAAACCACAAAAATGGCCCACAATTGCCAGATCTCGATCTTGTCCCAGAAGAAACTTCCGATTCCAAGCAGTTTGTTCCCAACGGCTGTGGCAAGCAACCAGCCACCCTGCATCAATCCCTGGAAGCGTGGAGGAGAAACTTTCGATACAAATGAAAGTCCCATCGGGCTCAGGAATAATTCTGCCACGGTAAGGATTAGGTAACTGTTCATCAACCAGTAGGGCGATATTCTTGAAGAATCCGGAACCGGGCTTCCACTCAGTTCAAATGGCGAAACGATATCAAGCGATCCAACTACCATTAACAGGAATCCGAAGGCAGCAATGATCATCCCGATACCAATTTTGCGTGGCGTGGATGGCTCTTTGCCACGGTCAGACAGCCAGGTGAAAATACCCGAAACCAGGAAGGTCAGCGAAACAATAAATAGCGGGTTAAACGATTGGAATACTTCGGGTTGAATGTCGTTGTTTCCTGCTGCTTTGTTGTAGAGGAAAAAAGCCAGAATGCCGAACGCAATGGTCATTGCCAGCCCGATCACACGTTGTTTGGAAGTTCCTTTACGAACCAGCAACACAATACCGGCAATTAAGCCAATAACTGACAATATATTTTCGAGTTCGAAAAACAAATAAGTAAACGGACCAACTGCTTTAACGGTATAGTCGCGGGCAAAGAAGGTCATCGTAAGTCCGTTCTGGTGGAACGACATCCAGAAGAAGATTACCACCCCGAAAACCAGCAATAACGCTGTAATTCGTGGTCTTTCTTCTTTGGTCGAAATACTTACGATCCAGGTAATAAAGGCTGCAAATAAACCCACGGCAAAGCCAATTCCGGTGTCGATTCCCAGGATAAAGAATAACGAAGTTACCGCTGCCATAACTGTCAGTGAAAGGAAGATCTTCAGCAGGCTAACATTGGGCTCGTTTTTGTTTTCTGATTTAACCACTTGCTTGTTCGGAAGAAGACGGTTAAAGAAAATATAAACCGCCAGCGAAATAAGCATGGCACCGGCAGCGACTCCAAAGGCATAATTATACCCTTTCGAGAAAACATCGATGTAGTTTTGGGCAAAAGCCGCAAGATCGGTAACCGGTCCGTTCATATTGGCCGCGTTGGCAAGCTGCTGAAAGGTTTCGGTATCTTTAATCGTACCGTTCAGCATTTGGTGACACATGGCCGGTAAACTTCCATCGTGATGAAGACCGTTTGTTTTTAACCACCAGTTACGGGCTGCATTGGCTGCAAAGGGGGCAAAAAAGGCACCCACGTTAATACCCATGTAGAACAACAAATAGGCTTTGTCTCGTAATTTTTCGTACTGCGGGTTATCGTACATCTGGCCTACAACAGCCTGCAGGTTGCCTTTAAAAAGGCCGTTCCCCAAAGCTATGGTAAACAGAAAGATTACTGTAGTGGTCAGGCTCATTCCCGGAATCGCCATCATAATGTAGCCCAGGAACATAATGACAATTCCCACCATAATAACCAACTTGTAACGTTTGGTTGCGTCGGCAATAATACCTCCCAGCAACGCCAGTGCATAAATGGCAAAATAGAACCAGCTGTAAATACTGCCGGCTGTTTCTGCATTTACATCGTACTTAGCCTGGAGGAAAAGGACCAGGATGGCCATCATGGTGTAAAAGCCAAAGCGTTCTCCCATGTTGGCAAAAAAGGCTACAATAAGCCCTTTAGGATGATTTTTGAACATATAGGTATGGTTTTTGATTTTTATTACAACTTTTCAAAATCGAACAAATATAAAATACTTTTTAAGTTGATACACTGGGTAAAGGTCAGCTTCCACAAATTTCCTGAACCTGATGCCTATATTTTTGTAATTTTGATAAAAAAGCCGTCGATGAAACTTTTCTCCACACAACAAATTGCCCAACTGGATCAATACACCATCCAACACGAACCCATTGCTGATATCGATCTGATGGAACGTGCCTCGCTGCAAATTACGAACTGGATCGTTCAGCACTTTTCTGCCGAACAAAGGATGATGCTTTTTGCCGGGCCGGGAAACAACGGAGGCGACGCACTGGCCATAGCTCGTCAGCTGGCCGGGTTGGATTACCTCTGTGAAGTTTATTTGCTCGATTTTGAAAAGGAACTCAAAGGTTCTCCATCCATTAACTGGCAACGTCTGGAGGAACAGGGCCTGGTAAAACTGTCGCGCATCCGGAAAGTGGAAGACTTTCCCGTGTTACAGGAAGGAGATGTGGTCTTGGACGGTTTGTTTGGTTCCGGATTGAGCCGTCCACTGGAAGGTTTTCCGGCTGAAGTAGTTGATTTTTTGAACCAGGCCACCAACAGCATTATTGCCATCGATATTCCCAGTGGATTGATGGGAGAAGACAATACCGGCAACACCGAGCACATTATCCGGGCCGATTTTACGCTGACCTTTCAGTTTCCGAAAATCAGTTTTTTGCTGGCCGAGAATGAGCAATACCTTGGGCGTTGGAAAGTGCTGCCCATTGGTTTGCATCCCGATGGAATTGAAAAGGAAAAATCCCTTTTCCATTGGCTGGAAAAAGAGGAGGTGCAGAAAATGATCCCGGTGCGATCAAAGTTTGAGCACAAGGGAACCTTGGGGCATGCTTTGCTGATTGCCGGAAGTTTTGGCAAAATGGGGGCGGCTGTGCTGGCTTCAAAAGCTTGTTTGCGGGGGGGAGTTGGTTTGCTGACCACGCATATTCCACGGTTGGGCTATTCCATTTTGCAAACAGCGGTGCCCGAGGCAATGGCCAGTGTCGATCAGCACGATTCGGTTTTTACCGAGTTCCCCAAACTGGAACCTTATTCTGCCATTGGAGTGGGGCCCGGTCTCGATCAGAAGCAAAACACGCGGAAAGCTTTGTGTGCCTTGCTCGAAAGTGCAAAAGTTCCCCTGGTGATAGATGCCGATGCTTTGAACATCCTTTCCCTGCAAAAGGAGTGGTTGGAGAAACTTCCCGAAGGTTCAGTTCTGACGCCGCATCCGGGAGAGTTTCGGAGATTGGTGGGAGAAACCGAAAACTCATACCAGAATATTCAAAAGCAGCTGGAGTTTTCAAAGAAGTACCGTTGCGTGGTGGTTTTAAAAGGTGCCTGCACATCGATTTCGCTGCCCGACGGTCGGCTGTTTTTTAATTCAACGGGTAATCCCGGTATGGCAACTGCTGGCAGCGGCGATGTACTTACTGGTGTGATCCTTGGCTTGCTGGCGCAGCGAATGTCGCCGGAAGATGCTGCACTAACGGGCGTTTTTCTTCACGGTCTTGCAGGAGATATGGCTGCCAAAAAGCGAAGCGAATTTTCGTTGATTGCCGGAGACCTTGTTGAAGAAATGGGGAAGGCTTTCCGAAAAATAATAAATTGAGAACATATTATTTCTTTCCCCTTCGCGTTTAACAATAAAATTGCTGATTATATTTGTTGGCACATCTAAAACTTCTAAAAATGCAAATACAAGGCGTTGTATTCGACTTTAACGGGACACTCTTCTGGGACACCGAACTTCAGAACCGTTCGTGGGATGAATTTCTGGTAAATTACGGTTTGGAACTCAGTGCGGAAGAAAAAGATACCTGGATGCACGGGGTGAATGCAAAAGATACTTTCGAGTACCTGTTTAAACGTCCTTGCAGCGAAGAAGAAGTGGATCGTTTGACGGAAGAAAAAGAGGTGATTTACCGCAGAATGTGCCTGGAGCAGGGCATGGAATGGGCGCCAGGAGCATTGGAACTGATTCACTTTCTGAGAGAAAACAATGTGCCGGTAGCCATTGCCACGGCATCGGCCAAAAACAATGTCGAGTTTTTTATTCAGCACATGGGTTTGCTGGATTATTTCAGCCGCGACCGTATTATTTTCAACGACGGGACCAGCCGCGGAAAACCGCATCCCGATCTTTTTAACAAAGCCATTCTTGCGCTGGGACTCTCTGCTTCCGGTGTAACCATTTTCGAAGATTCAATATCGGGTGTGGAAGCTGCCCGCAATGCCGGGGCTGCCAATGTGGTGGTGGTAAACGGCACGCCCGAACGATTCGGTAAATACAATTATTCCATCATCACGCACTTTGAGCAGGTTGACCGGAATGTTTTTCTGAATTAGGGCTGATCGCAAACTTTCCTGATAGCGGTTTGGATTTTCTGCAGCTTCGTTTCATGCAGAAAAAATGAAAACAACTGAAAATAATGCACCCTTCGACTCCGCTCAGGATGACTGTCAGACTGAGCGGAGTCGAAGTCTGACAACGTTTTTCAATCTGCAATCGTTAATCGATATTCATCATTCATCGCTCCTTTCTGATTCAACCGATTTCGATGGTTTCATTCATCTTTTTCGAAGGTGATTTTTGTATGCTGCTTTTGCGTACATTTGCCTCACTGTTAAGCAGAACATGAACGATAAAAATTACATAGCCAAAACCCGGACTGCCTGTTTCTACAGGGAGAAGATGCTCATGTTCATGTTTATCTTTTCCGAACTCTGATTTCCCGGTTCCACTTCTAACCCCGTTTTTCATTCGTTCATTGTTAAATGCTGAACTGTTTTTATGGAACCTTATTACAACTGGTTGAATTCGCTGGTGAACAGGAACAAAACCGAATTTGCTGCGTGGAGCGATCTGAAATGGCTGAATACCTACAACGCCCGCGAAGCCCAGGAAAGAAGAGACGAACTTACCGCCAAGCTAAACGGTAACCTGCTTTTTAAAGACACAAAACCTTACTACAACCGGATTTCGGGCGGGTGCAAATTGTGCGGTCTGGGGCAGTGGAGTTGTTTGTTTATAACCGGCAAGTGCAATGCTTCGTGTTTTTACTGTCCGGCCTCGCAGCTTTCTGACGATGTGCCCACCACCCAGAACCTGACATTTGCAAATTCGCAGGCTTATGCTGAATACATCAATCATTTCAATTTTAAGGGAGTGAGTTTTAGCGGGGGAGAGCCTCTTCTGTTTTTCGACCGCACGCTGGAGTATTTAAAGCAGGTAAGAAAGAGGTGCAAACCCGAAGTTTATACGTGGATGTACACCAACGGAATTCTGGGTGAAACGCAGAAATTTCGGAAACTGGCGGCAGCCGGGATCAACGAGGTGCGTTTTGATATCGGAGCTACCGGATTCAGCCTCGATAAGTTAAAGCTAGCCAAAGGGATCATTCCCAATATTACCATCGAAATTCCGGCGGTACCGGAGCGAAAAGACCAGCTGATAAAGTTGCTTCCGCAAATGAT
The DNA here is from genome assembly GCF_003576475.1 of Maribellus luteus. Taxonomy (GTDB): domain Bacteria; phylum Bacteroidota; class Bacteroidia; order Bacteroidales; family Prolixibacteraceae; genus Draconibacterium; species Draconibacterium luteum. The sequence goes on from NZ_QWGR01000017.1 coordinate 45,866, forward strand.
CGAAGCCGGGGTGACTAACCTGAACCTTCATCAGCTGCGCTTAACTACGCACAATGTGAAACATTTGAGCAAAAGAAACTACACTTACATTCATGCAGAACATCCGATTGTGCTGGAATCGGAATTAGCCGCGCTTGAAATACTAAATGCCGCCCGTGAAAAGAGCCTGGATATCGGCATCAACTATTGCTCGTTCTATTTCAAAAACCGCTTTCAGAAAGCCGGTTTCAGAACCCGATTGGCACATGCTTTGGCCGGCCCCGATGAGGTGCTCACCCCAAACGGCTACATTCGCGAATACGATGGAAAAGCTCTTTCCTACAAAGCTTTCAGAATATTTGATGTGAAGCCTGAAACAAATACCGTGAATGAATTTGAACTGGCAGGGAAGAAATATTTCTACTTAAAAGAGCAAGTGTTGAAACCTACTTTGATTGACGATGAAGACCGAAAGCCGGTGGAGGATTTACTGGCCCGCGAGCCGGAGCAAATTCCAACTGATCCCTTGTTATTCCGGATTTGGCAGCTGGAGTATGTGGAAAGAGGTTTGCGTGAGTATTGATATCGTTGTCAAGGATTAGCTTTCACGCAAAGAGTGCAAAGAGTTTTTGAGATCGCAAAGGAAATTCCAGTAATCGATGTTTTGCGTGCTTTGCGCTTCTTTCTTTGCTTTGCGAGAACCTGTTTTAGATACAATTTTTGAAGTCTTAAATAAGATTGGTCCATTTCCCCTGAAGCGTTGTTTTCTGACTGGCTTTTTCCAGCATCTCAAGGAAGTTTTTTCGGGGAATGGGTTTGGCTCCCAGGCTTGCTAAGTGGCCGGTGGGCTGTTGTGCATCGATAAATGCAAACTGATGTTTCAGCGCAAATTGAACCAGGTGATAAAAGGCTGCTTTGCTGGCATCGGTTTTGGTAAAAAACATCGATTCTCCAAAAAAGCAGTTGCCAAATGAAAGACCGTATAAACCACCCACCAGCTTTCCTTCAAAATAGCTTTCAAACGAATGGGCGTATCCAAGCTCGTGCAGTTTCACATAGGCTTCAATAATATCGTTTGTGATCCACGTTTCATCCTCATGACTTCTTTTGATCTTGCTGCAGCTGGTAATCACTTCGCGGAATGCGGTATCAACCCGCAATTCAAAAGTTCCTTTATTGATCACCTGCCGTAGACTTTTGTTGAGCTTAAACTCCTGGGGCAGCAGCACCATTCGGGGATTGGGCGACCACCACAGAATGGGTTCGTCTTCGCAAAACCACGGAAAAATCCCCTGGAGGTAGGCGGATAACAGGAACTCGGGCGTGAGTTCTCCGCCCATGGCTATCAGTCCTTCATCATCGGCTAAATTCGGATCGGGAAATTCTATCATCAGGCGCAAATATAGGAAATCGGGTTGCCAGTTGGTAGCTCAAGCGCTTTGTTTTTGCTTTTAACCTGTGTCGCATTGAATTTTCGTGGCCGCATCAAAATAATTTTGATATTTTTGATGTTCTACTAAAAATATCTTGTTTTACTATTGAATTGGATAAAGTAAGGTAGCGTAAACCGAAGTTCAGATAACAAAAAATGACAGAGATGTACAGAATGAATGCAAAGAAATACCTGGTGCTCGCACTGGCACTGCTGATTGTTATTCCGTCTTTTGGACAGAAAAAAAAGAAAGAAGATGAAACAGGTGTAACCCCTTATTTTGTGGAAGGAATTACCTACGCTTTGCCGCGTACCGGTATAAAACTGCACATTGAGGCTGTTCGTGAAAAGTTCGAGCCGGGGCCTTATGCCGCTTATGCCGAACAACTGTTGGGAATTAAAGATGCCCAAACGCGTCCTTCTTCCAAATGGGTGGTTTCGGAAGTGAAAATCAAAACCTTTTCAGAACCCGATCCCGAGCAGGTCCACAAAGCATTGGGTGACGGCGCTTTGTTAGTGAGCTTGGCAGCCAATGGTTGCATTGCCGGTATTAATTCGGCTGGCACAGAAGCGCTTCCCGAGATCTGCATGTCGAACAAAGCGGCTCAAAAGCCCGATCGTGAAGATGGTTTTTCTTTTGATTATTTTTCCGATACACCTTTTGTGATCCAGGGAGATTCTTCAAATAATTTCAGACCCACAAAGGTGAGTGTGGAGCAGAAAGCTACCGAAGCTGCCCGACGTATCCTGAATGCCCGCATGAACCAGTACGACCTGGCAGCATTGCGGATCGACGGTGAATACCCGGACGGAAAAGCTTACGAGGTAAGTCTGAAAGAACTGAAAAGAACAGAACAAAACTACATTACGCTGTTTGTGGGAAGAACCACGTATAAAAAAGAAAGCTTTAGCGTTGACTATGTTCCCGGGGCAAAAGATAAAAATCCGGCGGTGGTTTTCCGCATTTCGGATGAAAACGGGGTAGTTCCTGCCACCGATTTATCCGGAAAACCGGTGATGATCGAGTTGGAAGCTGTGCCCGGTTTGGCCGAACAGTATACAAGCAATGCAAAATCAGATAATCCGGAATCCGGAAGCAGTGGTGTTTATTACCGGATGCCGGGTGTGGCCAACATCAAAGTTTCTTACGAAATGAATACGCTGGCAACCGCGCGCGAAACCATCGCACAATTGGGCGTGGTGGCGCCTTTGCCTGAAGAACTGCTAAACGGTGCTTATGCAGTCAGTTTTCACCCCGAAACAGGAGCGATCAAATCAGTTGAAAAGAAATAAGAACAACAAAGGGTAGTCGGAAGGCTGCCCTTTTCTGTATCGTCATTTTGGCGGTATTTAATTTTTCTTATTTTTATCTGCTCAGAAAAATTCATTTAAAATTATAGGTATGACAAATGCGATTAAGCAGACTCTTCGCGATTCGAAGAAGGCAAGATGGACTGCCCTGGTAATATTGTCCTTTACAATGTTCGCCGGGTACATGTTCACCGAGGTAATTTCGCCTCTTAAACCAATAATGGAGCGCACGCTGGCCATGAACAGTTCCGACTTTGGTTTTATAACCAGCGCTTATGGTTTATTCAACGTATTTCTGATGATGTTGGTGATCGTCGGTATTTTACTCGACAAATTCGGAATTCGTTTTAGTACCATTAGCTCGGCATTGATCATGATTATTGGTGGGGCCATTAAATTTGCCGCCTTTAAAGGATTGATCGGAAGTCCGGATGCGACTATTCATATTCCGCTTGTGGATCTGGATTTAACCACCCAGGTTTTCTGGGCCGGATTTGGTTTCGCCGTTTTCGGTGTAGGTGTGGAATATGCCGGAATCACCGTTTCGAAAGCTGTGGCCAAGTGGTTTAAAGGAAAAGAAATTGCCCTTGCGATGGGTATGCAGGTGGCCATTGCCCGTGTAGGTTCGTTTGCTCCGCTCGCATTTGGTGCCAAAATCGCCAATACATACGATGTGCCTACTACCATTCTTATTGTGGTGGTGTTCCTGATTTTGGGTCTTGTCGGCTTCTTCTATTACAACATCATGGATCGAAAACTTGATGCAGAAATTGTAGTGGAAGACGGCGCGCACGGCGATGACTTTAAATTCTCTGATTTGCTGGTAATTGTTGGAAACTGGGGATTCTGGCTGATTGCACTGTTGTGCGTGTTCTTTTATTCCACCGTTTTCCCGTTTTACAAATACGGCCCCGATTTAATGGTGAACAAGTTTGGCGTTAGCGAAGACTGGGCAGGATTCTTGCCAAGTTTGGTGCCTTTCGGAACCATGTTGCTCACACCCATCTTCGGAAGTATTTACGACAAAAAAGGGAAAGGTGCTTCGATCATGATCCTGGGAGCTGTTTTGCTGATCATCGTTCACGGTATTTTCTACCTGCCTTTTATTACCAGCGTAGTTGCTGCTTTCTTTAACGTAATTCTGTTGGGTATTGCATTTTCGCTGGTGCCATCAGCCATGTGGCCATCGGTTCCGAAAATTATTCCTGAAAGACAATTGGGAAGTGCTTATGCCTTTATATTCTGGGTACAAAACTTTGGCTTGTGGGGAATTCCGCTCGCAGTAGGTATCGTGCTCGATAAAACCAACCCGGGAGTAGCCGAAGCAAAAGCTGCAGGCGAAGCTATCAATTACGATTACCAGACAACCTGGACCATTTTTGTGGTGCTGACCGTTCTGGCATTAATTACCGCCCTTCTGCTGAAATTGGAAGATAAACGCAAAGGCTACGGATTAGAATTGCCCAACATCAAACAATAATGAATGTTGGAGGTTTTAGATAGACAAACAATTTAAATTACAGTTTACATGACACAAATTAAAGATATACAACCCACCGAGGTTTGGAGTGTTTTTGACCAGATGCTGCAAATCCCTCGTCCGTCGAGGCACGAAGAGAAAATTCAGGAATGGGCGGTAAAATTTGGTGAAGACCTGGGACTGGAGACCATCAAGGATGCAGTCGGTAATGTGATCATCAAGAAACCCGCAACGCCGGGAATGGAAAACCGGAAAACAGTCGTGATTCAGGGACACCTGGACATGGTTCCGCAAAAAAACAGCGACAAGGAACATGATTTTGTGAACGACCCCATTGAAGCATATGTTGATGGCGACTGGGTAACCGCCAACGGAACCACTTTGGGTGCCGATAACGGAATCGGTGTTTCATCGGCGATGGCGGTGCTGGCCTCGACTACGATCAAGCACGGGCCCGTTGAAGTGTTGCTGACTGCGACCGAAGAAACCGGCATGGACGGAGCCAACGGTTTAAAAGCCGGCTTGCTGGATGCCGATATTCTGATTAATACCGATACCGAAGACGAAGGCGTTTTTAGTGTTGGATGTGCCGGTGGTATCGATGTAACCGCTACGTTCAAAAACAAAACAAAAAAGGCCGATAAAAAATACGCAGCCTATAAACTGAGCATTACCGGTTTAAAAGGCGGACACTCGGGAGTGGACATTCACCTGGGGCGCGGAAATGCCAACAAGGTGTTCTTCCGTATTTTGAAAGCTGCCGGTGAGCAGTTGGGGGTAAAACTGGCCGATATTCAGGGCGGAAGCCTGCGCAACGCCATCCCGCGCGAAGCCTTTGGTGTGGTGCTGGTTAAACCGAAAAAGGCCGAAGCACTGGCTGCTTTGGTGGCCGAAATCGGTGAAGCGGTAAAAGCCGAACTGATCAATGTGGAGCCGGGCTTGTCGGTAACGTTGGAAGAAACCGAATTGCCAAAAACAAGAATGGCCGGATCGTTGCAGAAAAAGCTGACCAACGCTGTATGGGCCGCTCCTAACGATGTGGTTCGGATGAGCGACTCTATGCCCGGAACCGTGGAAACATCCACCAACCTGGCCATTGTGAAGTCGGATGATCAGAAAGTGGTGGCTTCCTGTCTGGTTCGCAGTTTCTCTGAAACCGCAAAACTGGCGCTGGCTACCCGTTTGGAAGCTGTATTCTCGCTGGCAGGTGCCAAGGTAGAGCTGACAGGCAGCTATCCGGGATGGCAACCCAATGTGAACTCGGAAATCCTGGAAGAAATGAAAGGCCTGTACGAAAAACGCTTTGGCAAACAACCACAGCTGCTGGCGATGCACGCCGGACTGGAATGCGGTATTCTGGGGGCTACTTACACCAACTGGGACATGATTTCGGTGGGGCCAACCATCAAGTACCCGCACTCGCCCGATGAAAAAGTAAACATCGAAACGGTACAGAAATACTGGGATTTTCTGGTGGACACACTGGAGAACGTTCCTGTAAAATAAGGAGATGCGATTTTCATTCGCATCGGGTTTGGTGACTTAAAACCGCCAAATCATTAAAAAAGATGTCATTCGTCAAGCGATGAATGACATCTTTTTTGTTTGCCTACCCGCTTCTCATGCACAGCGACGAGTCATTTTTGCGTTCCTACGAGTCGATTATGTGTTCCTACCGGCTCCCATGCGTTCCTACCTTCCTCCCATGCGTTCCTACCTCCCTCCCATGCATTCCTACCGCTTCCCATGCGCTCCTTCGGGCCGTTCGTCCATTCCTTCGGGGCGCTTTTGTATTTTTTGCCGTCGATTGTGTGTTTTTTCTTGCTTCATCCAGTTTTAGGGAAGCGTTTGCCCGCTTGATTCCCCGAAAAGTACGGTGCCCTGCGAAGGAATCAGCACTCCCTGGTTTTCGTCGCGCCCCTGCAAAAGGTACGTGGCGTTGTTGTGCTGGTAGCTGTCAACCGCATTTTCCGACAGTTTGCCCAACAGTTTTTCTTTTCCTTTCAGCCGGTTAAAAATCAGGCCGGCTTTCAGTTCTTCAAAGTCAGCCAGCATATCCTGGTCGCCTTCGCTGTCACCGGCAATAAGCACCGGACCGTAGCCGTACCTGCCGTTTTCCCCTGCGAGAAAACGCGTAATGGCAGCTGTTTTTCCGCGCCCCTGTGTTTGAAAATAGTCCTTGCGGAATTCCGGCAAAATGACCCCGGCCGGGTCGCGCTCCAGTTCCATGGCAATCACATGCGAGGCATCGAGGTTGTACCCGAATTCAGGAAAAGACGCAATTCCTTTTACCACATCTACAAACGAAGCCGAGCACACCCAAACATCAAAACCCGCATTCCGCAACTGGTGATAGAGCTCCTGCATTTCGGGTACCAGCCGCAACCCGTTTTTCCAGGTTATTTTTACCTGTCCGGCCGATTGCCCGGCAAGTTCTTCCGCTCCGGGACTTACCCAACTTATTTTTTCGATGGGCTGGTTTTGCTGCCACTTAACGGTTTCAATGGTCATGTTGGTAACACGTGCCGAATCGAGCCCGGAAAACAGGTAGGTCACCCACGGGTAGGAAACATCGGCGCTGAAAGTATTGTAGATGGCATCGTACAGAAAACGTAGCTTGGTGGTGAAATTCGCATAGTGCGGGTTTTCTTTTACTTCTTCGAGCGAAAGCGAACCGTTTCCTCCCAACTCCGCGTAATTGGCAAAAAGCCAGTTGTAGCTGGCAAGAATATCCGTAATAACCTGCTCGGCTGTGATGGTTTCTCCCGCCTCGTTCTGGTCGGCAAGTGCCACTTTGGTGTCAATACCGGTGCGCAATGCTTTTTCAAGAACTTCCGGCGTGCAGCCAAAGTGAAGGTGCTCAAGTTGATAAATCAGCGTTGCCTCCTGTATGTCAAGAAAGATGGAAGTATTGTCCCAGTCAAAAACCGCATAAGGCGGTTGGTCGGGGTTGTAGTCACCGGAGTTTTTCCCGTATTGATTGATCAGGTTTTCCAGTTGTTGCCGGTTAAAGGCATCCCAGTTACCGCCGAGTTTGGCCGATTGTTTTGCTGGCTGCGAACAGCCAAAGTTGATCGCCAATGCGGCAAGTAAAAGATAGAATGTCAAAGTTCTCATTCGATTCGTATTTTTTTGGTTTAAAGTTTCAGACTGCCTTGTTCATCAAATTCCCAGAAAGGTGCCCAGGCTATTTCCCACGAATGCCCGTCGGGATCGGCAAAGTAGGCATCGTAGCCACCCCAGAACGTCTCGCGGGGAGCCACCAGCGCTTTGGCCCCGTTTTTTACGGCTTGCTCAAACACCGACTTAACAGCTTCTTTCGAATCCTGGTTAATGGCCAGCGTAACACCCGAGAAACCGGATCTTTCAGCCGGAACTTCAGCATCTTCGGCCAGTCTGTCGAGCGGGTAAAGTGCCAGAACGATTCCGCCGTGGTTGAAAAAAACGATGTTTTCATCACTCCCCGCAGCCGGCTCCCAACCCAGTGCATTTTTGTAAAACAACCGGGATTCGGGCAGATTTTTCACCCCCAGTGTTACGATGTTTAAGCGTGGTTTCATAGTTGATGATTTATATTTTCCATTGTTTTCGAATCTCTATAAATTCTTCAGAATCTTTACATATGTTTTCCCATTCGTTTATTACTTCTGGAATTCCTTTTTGATTATTAGAATAATATTGATTTAGCTCAAAAGACAAAGCCGCTGAAAATTCTCTAATTAATATTCTTTCCTCTAGGGGAGAGATAAATGAATTTTCATTTTTTATATCTGTATCTGAAATCAAAAACCTTAGTCCAATAGCTATATTCTCAAGCATTTTTTTGTTTAATAACTCGGGATAATTTCTAAGTATTGCACCAAATAAATCTAACGCATAAAAAAGTCCTGGTTGACTTCGCCATTTGATGATTTCAGATGCTGCTTCGAATATGGTATTGGATAATAAGATCGATTTCCCAAATTTATGAGCAAGGACATTGAAGAATATACCCTGAAACGTATTTTTAGCTTGAGAACTGTCAGATTCCGAAATTTTTTCAAGAATTTGTATTTCAACATTATTAATATCTTCAGGAAAGAGAATTAGAGATGCTACTTTAGCTTTCATCGATGGGAGTTTGTATTCTTCCATGTCGGCTAGAAGCTCTTTTATAAGAATTATGAGAGCATTATCAATTTCAGTTACTGAAAGATTGGGAAAGATAATTTCTGCAAGAATTGATACCAGTTTACTAAATCGCCTATGTATTTCTTTTGATTGGCTAAAAAAATTGTCTTTGTCTTCAATTAGAAGATAATTTTTGTCTTGGTTCCACCAGACGTTCAATTTATTCAAGAATGTGATTATTTCATTAGTTGTCCATTTAATCCCATCTTTTCTGCCTATTGTCTTGGTGCTATTTAATAGAACATTACACCATTCGATATCGCCATTTGTATGCTCGAAAGATTCTTTCCCATTTTGAATTACAGGAGAGGAAGAATTGATATATTTCTTTACTTTGGAAGCAGGAGAAATATTTTTGGGATGAGGTAAACTAAGATATGCATTTTTGTAAAAGATCGGGAAATGCGGGAATCCATTTTCTGGATTGATTTTAGTCCAAATATCCTTGCCAAGGATTTCAGTCTGCTCTTTAGTTACCAATCCCCATCTTAATAATACTCTAATTCTAAGCAAAGCATTAGTCCTTTCAGTGATATCTTCAGATCTAACTAAACTTATTAGGTTATCTAGTTTCAGTTCATTATTCTTTAGTTTGATGGGGGTAAGGCTTGAAAAATATTCTATACTGAATGGCTCTGGGAATTCTTCATCACTTTGATTTAACTCTTGTTTTATTATTGGGAATTTCAGAAAAACGGATATTCTGTCAATTAATTCATCTTGCTTGTAGCTATTAATTAGACGCTTAATGGGCATTTTAAGATTACAGACCCATTTTTTATCAGAGTTGTAAATGTTTAAAATTTGGTTTAGAAATTCATCCTTTATCTCGGTAGAAACTTTTGACAATAATCTTGAAATAATCTCGGGTAAGATCTTACATAGTTTCTCTGGATTAACAGATGGGTTGGATTTTGAATTTAGTCTTCTGAATGAGTAATTAAGTATTTCGAGATATTGTTTGGCAAGATTATCTATGTCTTGATTACTTATCTTAGAAATTGATATGCGATTAAAGATTTGCTTTCCTAGTTCAATGTCTCCTGTTCTAATTAAAGTGACAAAAGCCCAGTGAGAAGATATTGACGAAACTATTTGGATGGCAGAATTAATCGCCTTTTTTCCTGGGATATTAACACTGGGTAATCCCATTGGTATCCCGACTTCTTCATAAAACCTAAGCGCGCATGTCGCATTTATGAATTCAGTTTTTGGTCCCCAAAAAACTGTTTTTGTTTTGCTACCTAATTCAAAGCCATATTTTTCAATCTGGTCTTTGTGTCCGCTATTCCCATTTAATAATTTCAGTTCAAAAAGCTTTATTTCATCCCAAGGGGCACACTTGTATAATTTTAATACATCTAGCCTTTCGAATTCTTCTTTTCGATTATCGCCAATATTATCATAATTCTTTTCAATTACACCTTTTGAGATTGATATATAACTAGACAAGAGTATAGAATAGGACTCCAGAGAAACCAACTCAAAATCATTTTTAATTGGCATCAGATTTAGTCTTTTTCTAATTTCCTTTATCGAGTTTTCTATTATGTTATACGAATCTGATATGTTGCCTAATTCAGCAAGAAGACATCCCTTCTTTATTTCCCAATAAGATAAATTCTCAAGTCTGGGCCATTCCTGCAATATTTCTAGACATTTTTCGAAGTCGAATTTAAATAAATGGTATAAGACTTTTTCATATTGCCATCTAGCAGAAAGTTCTGGCGTAAATAGCTCTTTTATGTCTTCGCATGATTTGTTTGCATCTTCCCATTTATTAAATTGTGCCTCTTCTCTGTAATATCTTAGTAGCGAAAGTCTAAGTTCTATGCATTTGGATGCATATTCGCTTTCCCCAGGTGAATATCTTTCCAAAACTTTTTCATAAAATTTGATCATTGGATCTTCGATCGGATACAAGCATTTTTCCAGTCTCCAATTCATTTCATAAACGAAATTAAAGTCATCAGGAGAATTAAGAGTTTCGATTTCTTTAATTTGTGAAAGCCAATGTTGAGTATGATTCCATAGTCTTTCTCTATTTGCCTCTGGAACAATTAACCATTTCGGATAATTTTTTCTAATTTTAGTCCATTCTATAATGATTTCCTTGACTTGGGATTTGAAACTTGCATTAATTTGAGGAGTAACCCTGCTTTTTCCGGGCCAGTTTATTTTGTTCTTTTCTTTGAGGTAATTATCTAAAAACTCAACAAATGATATAAGACATTTTTTGTGAGATGTGCTCTTATCATTTGTATAATTCAAGTCAACAAGGTTTATATATCTTCTTTCCAGCCATTTCTTTTGATGCTCGTTTATTTCCAATTTTCCAATCAAATATATTTTCGGAGAATTTTTAGTTCCAAGATTGTTCAAGATCCAATTTATCCAGTTGAGAAAATTAGGATCTTCTCCCGAAAAGCCAATTAAACAAAGAGTATTTTCAAGTAGTGATTGAAGAACTGTATTAACGAAAGGAGCAAACTTTTGGGGATATTCTCGATAGTCATCATCAGTAATAGTCAGTTCTTTCTGTTGGTCGAGACAACCATGAAGCTTTATAATTCGAGGATTATTTGAAAATGGAATCTCAGTTTTTGTTCTTACAATGTCAAAACGGTAATCAATTACCTGTTCACTCGCTCTTTCTAAAAGTGTATCATAATTTGTCGTAAAGATATCTTTCCATGGGAGTTTAAGAAGCTTCAAATGTAAATCAGATGGTTTATACTCCTTGTCTGGAATATTAGATTTAATAATCTCGAATAGCGTTTGATAACCAAAGCCTTCCTTTATTTCTCCAGCCAATTTCATTGGGTTCAGAAAATGTTCGTTATCGCGAGGAACAGTGCTGTGTAATTTTTTGTAAAAAGCAATACCTAAATCGTTCCACAAAGGGAACTTTTCACTTGCATTCTTGCTGAAGCCTGCTCCAACCATTACAGAGGCATGCCCAGATTCAAGCTTCTCAGCTATTTCTTGTATGTATGTTAAAACGGTTTGAGAGTTCATTGTTTTTGGTTTCAGTTAAATAATTATTTAAAACTTCAAATTATGGTTTTTCAGTTTTTCAAATTTAGTAAATCAACTTAATTAATAGAATCAGGATAGACTCTAAATATGAGTGAAATACTATTTAATGTACTGTGATTCTAAATACATCTCTGTAGCTTGCTTTTCTGCATCATACATTTTTGTTTTGCCTAAATTTTTGGTTATTTAGTCTGGTTGACCAAAGTGAGTATGGAAAGAAAAACATGCGTGCTTTTTTGCCGCTGCAAGGCGGGTGTGATAAGCGCCGATTCGATGGATAAAATCGCGGAAGGGTTGAAGAATTTCGATACCGATGTTTTTGAACTGCAGGACCTCTGCGCGATGACCATTCATGAAAAAGATGTGCTGAATACGATCGGAAAAGCGTTTCAGCAAACGATTGTTGTGGCTTGTTATCCGCGTGCTGTCCGAAATATGTTCCGGCAAAACGGGATTGAAATGGGCGATGTTGAGGTGCTGAATTTTAAGGAACTACCGGCTGAAAAGATCTTTTTGAAACTTGAGAATGACTACCAGATTCAAAAGGGAGAAGCGCGCTACCAGGTACAGATCACGGAATTGAATGTACCGGCCTGGTTTCCGGTGATCGACGAGTCGTTGTGTACGCTTTGCGGAAAATGTGCCCGCTTTTGCCTGTTTGGCGTTTACAGTTACGACCGGAAAAGCCTGAAAGTGGTGGATCCGCTGGCGTGCAAAGATCAGTGCCCGGCCTGCGGACGTACGTGCCCCACTTCGGCCATTATGTTTCCGCGGCTGGCTGAAACCACGGTGTTGGCCGGCGACGAACCCAACGGACAAAAAATGGCCATCGATAAGGGCAGCCTCCTCATGACCCTGAATGCGCGAAACCAGAACCGGCGCAACATTTTCAGACAGGGAGTTGTTGAACAGGCCGAAGAGGAGCGCAGAAAAGCCCTGGAAGAATTTAAAACGGGACTGGATTTTACACGGAATGATAAAAAGGATTCTTAAAAATACCGACAGAAAGTGCCTGTACAAATTTGTGTACAACATGGGGGTGAAAGGCTCGCTTAGTTTTGCGCGTTACCAGCGGCGACTGAAAAAAGGCGATTTCTTTCCGGCGTTTCATTTTATTTCGGTTACCGACGATTGCAATCTGAATTGCCAGGGCTGCTGGGTGACGCATAAAAAGAAAAACGCCCGCATGTCGCCCGAAACACTGAACCGCATTATTGAAGAAACCAAAGCAAAAGGTTCGTATTTTTTTGGAATACTGGGTGGTGAACCGCTCACCTACAAGCCGCTTTTGGAGGTGTTGCAGAAGCATCCGGATTGCTATTTTCAACTGTTTACCAACGGAACTTTACTGACTCCGGAAGTTGCCGGCGAGCTTCGAAAACTGGGGAACGTAACGCCGCTGATCAGTTTTGAAGGCGATGAAGTGGTGGCGGATGTCCGCAGGGGCGGAAAAGATGTGTTTCGCCGTACGGTGGAAGCCGTTGAAAATGCAACCAACGCAGGTTTGATCACCGGTGTGGCCATGAGCGTTTGCAAATCGAACATCGACCTGGCGCTGTCGGCCGATTTTGTGAATTCGCTGATTCAGAAAAATGTGGCTTACCTCTGGTATTACATTTACCGCCCGGTGGGAGCCGATTCAACGGTTGAGTTGGCCTTGGATAAAGCGGAAATTCAAAAGTTGCGGCAGTTTATGGTGGATGCCCGTTCGCAATTTGATATTGCGATTATCGATGCCTACTGGGACCAGAACGGAAACGGACTTTGCCCGGCGGCTACCGGCCTGAGTCATCACATCAATGCTTCGGGTTTTGTGGAACCTTGTCCGGTCATCCAGTTTGCGGCCGAGAATGTAAACGACAAACCGCTGGAAAATATATACAGGGAATCTGCTTTCTTGAAGACCCTCCGAAATGATATTCCGCACAAAACCTCGGGGTGTATTGTGATGGAAGATCCGAACTGGCTGGTGGATATGGCAGAGCAACACAAGGCGGCTGACTCTTCCGGCAGGGAGAACGAAGCCGCACGTTTACGGGCAATGCCGCTGGTTCCGAGTCACGGTTCGGGGGTTCCGGTTCCGGAGAAAGGATGGATTTACCGCTTTGCCAAAAAACGCGCCTTTTTTGGATTGGGCGCTTACGGTTAAAAAAATATGACAGCAAAAAAACGCATATTGAAAGTCCCGACGGACAAGCGAATCCGTGAATTGTTGCGGAAGGAAGTCGTTTTGTTTGCTGAACAGAATAAAATTCTGCCACCGGCTTCTTTTGAGTTGCTGGAGGCAAAGTCGAGGGAACTGCTGTCTCAGCTGAATATGGATGAGGAGTTTCTTGATTTTACCATTGTTTTGCTGGGCAACGAAACCTGGCGCGAGGTGGTGAATGCGACGCCTTTTCACCGCCGTTTGCTGTTGCTGCCGCAGTGTTTGCGGAATAACCTGCAGTGCAAAGGGATTTTTGATGAGCTGGGTTTGATCTGTGCCGGCTGCAAAGGTTGCCAGATTGACGATATTATTGGAAAAGCCGAAGAACTGGGCTATTCAACACTGGTGGCCGAGGGAACAACGGTTGCCATTGGCCTGGTGGAAGAAGGTTCGATCGATGCGGTAATTGGCGTGAGTTGCATGCCGGTTTTGCAAAATTCGTTTGAGCCGGTTTCGCGGGCTGCTGTTCCGGTTATTGGGCTGCCGCTGTTGTACAACGGTTGCAGCAATACTTCGCTCGACTACGACTGGTTGTTTTCCGAGATTGATCAGATCACAGATAAAGCCGAATCAAGGCCACTTTCGGTTTCGGTGATCAGAAACCAGGTGGAAGAATACTTTACGGAAGAGAAGCTAAAAAAATATTTCTCCGGGCACACCGAAACCGAGCAACTGGCCCGGACTACCATGGCTTTGGGCGGGCAACGGATGCGTCCTTTGCTGGCGCTGCTTGCGTATCAGTCCTATTCAGAAGAAATTCAGGAGGAAGTACAGCAGGCGTTGGCAGTGATCATCGAGTGTTTTCACAAAGCTTCGCTGGTGCACGATGACATTCAGGACGACGAGGATTTTCGTTACGATCAGCCTGCGTTGCATAAAACGGCCGGAATCCCGGTGGCTATCAACATTGGTGATTACCTGATCGGTAAAGGTTACCAGTTGCTGGCAGGTGCTCCGTGCGATTCAAAAGTAAAGGCCGAGTGCCTGAAAGTGGTGGCCAACTCACACCTGAATTTGTCGGAAGGACAGGGTGCTGACATTCTTTTGTCGCAGAATATCGCGCAAAAATCAGTAGATGATATTTTGAAGATATTTGAGCAAAAAACCGGGGAAGCCGTGAAAGTGGCGCTGCTAACCGGTGCCATTGCCGGAAATGCTCCGGAAAAGGAATTGGCAGTTTTGGCTCAGTTTGCCGAATATTTTGGCATTGCCTACCAGATTCGTGACGATTTGAATGAACTCCGCGAAGTTAACGACCGGAAGCATGCTTTTGATTTTCCGTTCCTGTTGTCGTTGCTAAAACAAAGTATCAACGGACATTCTCCGTCGTTTTCAGAAATCATTCAAAGCGGTAATTTTGACGTGCTGCTTGAGCGTTTCAATATTCATGAAACGGAAACAACGGCAGATAAATACCTGGACGAATATGTGCAAAGGTGTTACGCCGAGCTCAATCGGCTGGAGAACCGGAAGCTGCGGCTGAGTTTGTACGGAGTGATGGGTAAAGTATTCAAATCGTAGCGTGACCGGAAAACAAGCATACCAACCCGTATTTCATCAGTTTATTTCCGAAGTTGAAAATGGATTTTTACTGCTCGATGAAACCAGCCGGGCAGAGGTAATTGCCTTTGTAAAATCACAGCAACACAATTCCGGTGCTTTTTCTAACCGCGCCGGAAATCCCGATTGGTATTATTCGCTGTTTGGAAGCTGGCTGTCGGTGGCCTTAAAGCAGGAGGAGCAGCAAAAAAATCTGGGGAAGTTTACATCCGCTGTTCAGCCTGCACCCGAAAAAGTAGTCGATAAGTTTTCTTGCCTGCTGATCAACCGGATATTGGGAAACGATGTAAAAAAGCCATCCCTTTTTAAGTTGATCGGATGGATTCGAAAAGGAGGTAAAAACCTGAATACAGCCTACCAGTTTTTTCTTTTTATGCTGAGTTTTGATGCACTCTATGGCAAAAACCGGCTGGCTTATGGGGGAGTTCGGCTTTTTCTGAATTTTTACAGACCCACAGGAAATTTGCCTTGCAGTTTTTTTGCTTCCCTGCTTTTTGCCCGTTTCCTGACCGGGAAGAAACTGAGTGGGGAAGTGGCTGTTTTGATGGATTATTTTGAAAGCGGAAAAGGATTTAAAGTATTCCCCGAGCAGGAAAATGCGGATCTGCTTTCAACCGCTGTGGCACTTTTTGTTCTGAAAAAAGTGGGAGCCGATCTTCGGCTGGTGATTCCCGATTGTTTGAATTTGGTGCAGGATAACTACGAAAAAGGAGCTTTTTTGTCGGGCGATGGCGATTCTTCCCAAGATTTGGAATATACTTTTTATGGATTGCTAACTTTGGGATTGCTTTCATAAAATGGACAAAGAGAAGATACATCATCAGCTAAATGAAGTAGGCCGGATGCTGGCCTTGAAACTCAACCCGGAGGGATATTGGGAAGGCGGGCTTTCTTCCAGTGCGCTGGGAGTGGCGGTGGCGGTGGCTGCCCTGCATTTTGACGATCCGCAAAAGAATTCGGATGGCATTCAGCGTGGAATCCGGTGGCTGCAGCAGAACATTAACAGCGATGGCAGTTACGGCGATACCCCGGAGAGTCCGGGAAACGTGAGTACGAGTTTGCTGGTTTATGCAGCGTTGAACCTTTATTCGGCAAAGGAAAAGGCGGTAAGGGAAACGCAGCAGAAAACTGCGGGCTATTTGAAGGCCCTGAAGATTGATGTGAATTCTCCGCAAGTGGCTGAATTTATTTTGGCGCACTATCAGAAAGACTATACGTTTTCGGTGCCGATCCTGGCGATGTGCGGATTGTGTGGTGTGCCCGGAGAAGACGCGTTCCGGCATATTCCGCAACTTCCTTTTGAACTTTCTCTGTTGCCGCGGCCTTTTTATCGTTTGCTGAACCTGAGCGTGGTGAGTTACGCCATTCCGGCGCTGGTGGCCGTGGGAATTGTAATCTTCAAAAAGAAAAAATCCAATCGTTTCGGGCGCTTTGTCCGGCGATTTTCCATCCCAAGAGCGATGCGGATCTTGCACCGGATGTTGCCCGAGAGTGGTGGTTTTCTGGAGGCCGTTCCTTTAACGGCTTTTGTTGCGCTGAGTCTGATCAACTCCGGTTTTGGCGATACTGAAGTGGTTCGGAAAGGCATTCAGTTTTTAAAACGCACACAACGTGAAGACGGCGGATGGCCCATCGATGTGGATCTTTCAACCTGGGTGACATCGCTTTCGGTAAAAGCTTTTCGATCAAATTTAAGTGGCTTTCTGACTACCGACCAGGAAGACGATATTGCCGATCATTTTAAACTGATCCAGAACGACCGGGTTCATCCGTTTAACGGTACTGTTCCGGGAGGCTGGGGCTGGACCAGTTTTTCGGGTTCGGTGCCTGATGGGGACGACACGCCCGGGGTGATACTGGCTCTGCTGAATCTTGAGCCCGAACGGCAGGTAAAAAATGAAATTCTGAACGGAGCCCGGTGGCTGAAGAAGCTGCAGAACAGCGATGGCGGATTTCCGACCTTTTCGCGCGGCTGGGGAAAACTGCCCTTTGATCAGAGTTGTTCCGATTTAACCGGACACTGTTTGCTGGCGGTGTCTGCGGTGTTGGAAACCTACCGGGATGAAATACGAAACAAGGATGTGCGTGCGTTGAAAGCCATTTTTGAGCGTGTCTTAAAATACCTGGAACACAAGCAGTCGGCAGATGGGAGCTGGGTGCCGCTTTGGTTTGGAAATCAGTCGGCGGGAGATCACTCTAACCCCGTGTACGGAACAGCCAAAGTGGTGACTTATTTAAAAGATGCCTTAACGCATAACTGGCATTCGGAAGATGTCCAAAACAGGCTTAAACATTTGATTAAAGGCGGGCAGGCTTTTTTGCTGTTGGTGCAAAATGAAGACGGAAGCTGGGGGGGCGGAAAAAATATTTCGGGGACCATTGAAGAAACTTCGCTGGCTGTGTCTGCGCTTGTTTCGGACAAAAATACAGCCGTTTGCATGAACGGGCACCGCTGGCTTGAAACGTATATTCAGAAAAACGGGTTTAAACCCGCGCCTATCGGGCTTTATTTTGCCTCGCTTTGGTACGACGAAGCTTTGTATCCCGTAACTGCTTACCTGGAAGCGCTCAGCAGAACCTGTGAACAGTTCGCTGCTGAGGCCGTTACAACCTGAAAGTTATGGAAGGGATGAAAGAACGTGCGGTTATTGCAGAAGCTGAAAGCATCGGATTCAGTGCAAATCACAGAACCATCCTTCAGCCCGTCAGCTTGAAGATAAGAATTGGAGAGTGCGTTGTAATTACCGGTGCTTCGGGTAGTGGAAAGACTACTTTGGCCAGGCTTCTTTCCGGTGATTTACAACCGACGCATGGAGTGATGCGCTGGAATGAAAGCAAGAGCGTGGTTTTTGTTTCGCAACAAGACCATTTTATTGCATCTGCCGGTTTGCGCACCACGTATTACGGGCAGCGCTATGAAAGTTCCAACGAAGAAGGAATTCCGACCGTGCACGAATTTTTTATGCGAAGGGTGCCCGATCTTCAGGAAGAAGTATTTGCAGAGGTTCTGGAGGAGCTTGAAATTGGGTATTTACGCGAGCGGCGTATATTGTCGTTGAGCAATGGCGAGCGTAAAAGAGTGCAGTTGGCTGTTGCTTTGTTGGAAAAGCCTGACTGGTTGATTCTTGACCAACCTTTTGTTGGGCTGGATGTTCATGCACGGGAAACACTTTCCTCGATCCTGGGAAAACAGAAACAAAAAGGCTTGACCCTGCTTATCGTGAGCGATCCGGTGTTGATCCCGGCGTTTACTGATTTTGTGGTGGAAATGAATGACGGGAAGGCAAAACCGGCGGTGTGCGCAAAAGATTATGTGCATTTCAGTAACCCAAATCCACTGCAAGCAAACCGTTTTAGCCTGGAAGTTTTAAGGGAATTATCTGAAGAAAAGAAGAACTACCGGCAGGTGGTGTGCATGAAGAATGTGCGGGTTGCTTACGGTGATAAAAAGGTGCTTGATTCTATTGACTGGGAAGTAAATACAGGAGACAGGTGGGTATTAAGCGGGCATAACGGTGCCGGAAAAACCACGCTGCTAAGCTTGATAACGGCGGACAATCCGCAAGGTTATTCCAACGATCTGGTTCTTTTTGACCGTCGGCGGGGAAGTGGCGAAACGGTGTGGGAGATAAAGAAAAAAATTGGTTTTGTATCGCCCGAATTGCATTTGTATTTTCTTCGGCACCGCGGAATTTATAAACCGGCTTCCGGAAGTGAACTAAGTTACAACTCGCTTACTTGTGCCGATGTGGTTTTGTCGGGTTTTAAAGATGAGGTTGGATTCAATACCACGCATTCAAAAATACAACTGGCAAAGGCCCAAAAGTGGCTCGGAATGCTGGGAATGGGAAACCTGGAGGAAGCTTCTTTTTTACATGCTTCGTTGGGCGAGCAGCGAACCATTCTTTTGGCCCGGGCGCTGGTAAAATCTCCCGATCTGCTGATACTGGACGAGCCTTGCCAGGGACTTGATCCCGAACATACCGAACGGTTTATCTACTTGCTTGATGAAATTTGCCGGAACGATCTGACCACTATGATTTATGTAACGCACCGAAAAGAAGAAATTCCGGGATGTGTGACACACGCATTGGAACTGGAAAAAGGCCAGATCAAAAAGCAGGGGAGAATTTCCTAACCCGGATGTATATTTTGTTTCGCTTTCCTTCTGAAATCAGGTATTGGCGGTAGAAATTTCTTCTCCCTCCGTCGTCATATAAGTTTTGGCCAGGTTGGCGGTTAAGCACGAATGTACTGGGATGACTTTCATTAAATCGCCCACATTGATCTCCCGGAGATTGGTGGGTGTCATTTTGATGACTCCGTGTTCCTGCGACAATCTGGACAAATAGTTGTTGGTATCGAGCAGTTGCTTTTCTCCGTCTTTTTCAATTACGATCCTGCCATACAGCGGCTTTCCATCGGTGTTGAGAATACTTTCTTTGGCGAAATGAACTGCGCCCCCGTAAATCACCACTTCATTCCGGGAAACGTGTTTGGCCACTACGGGGCAAACCATCCGAACGGCAATGTCTTTCATGGAGCAGGCGCCCAGGCTGTGCTGCATCAGGTCGTAAAAGACAAAATTCCCGGGACGAAGCTCATCAACTCCGCCAAAATTATTGCAAATGCTTGCCGAAGGAGTGTCGCCCATGCTGATCTCCACATTGGGGAACCGTCGCTTGTAGGCCGCTTTCAAACTTCTCAGTTTTAGGAGCGCATCAAACTGGCGGCTAAATATTTCGTTGGTCGAACGTGCTTCGTAGGTGTGCCCTGTGTGTGTCAGAAATCCTTTAAAGGTTATTTTCGGGTTGGTGGCAATAATGTCGAGAATGGAATCGATAAGTCCTGTCCGGGTGGAAGGAATTCCTGTCCGGTTGTATCCGGTATCTATTTTCAGGTATACGCCGATCGGGGCCTTGGCCTGGCTTGACAATATTTCTGCAGCCTCACGGTTTTCAAGCAGCACATTTAGCTTTACCGAAGCGGCCAGGCGGTTGATATTGCCCATTTCCAGGATATTCAGCGAGAATGCGATGGTGATGTCGTCCCACCCGTTCATGGCAAAATATTCGGCCATGCTGACCGACGAAACGGTGATGGCATCTACTCCAAACAGGCGAAACCATTCGCCAATCTTTGCTGATTGATGGGTTTTAAAATGAGGTCTGAAACGCAAGTTGTGCGTTTTGGCTTTTTCAGCCATCCTTTCAATATTCTGCAGACAAACTTCTTTGTCGATAACAAAAGTGGGTCTGATAATTTCAATCATTTATTGTCGCGGTGTAATGTTTTTAGTTTAGTTGTGAGCGCGTTACGGACACTCATCAGTTTTTCGGATATTCCAACCTTGTATATGTGAGGGCTTATAAATCGTTTGTGTTCTTCGGGCAGCTGCTGTGACCGTTGTTCAAGGAAGCGGTAAATTTCCTGCGGGCTTTTCCGGGCGATCAAAACCTTTCCTTCGGAGAAAACAAGCTCCATCAGGGATTCTTTCTGATGGCCGGCAACATCGGTGTTCTTTTCCGGATAAACGCGGTGATAAATTTTAGGTACCTTGTCCGGATCTTCTTCCTCCAGGATAATTCCGTCGCGAAAAAAGTTGCCATCTTCATCCAGGTAACGAATTACCTGTTTCCTGCCCGGGAGAGTTATTTTTTCGGTATTCTCCGAGAATTTCATTTTTAGCTCGCTGTCGATAGCCGAAAGTTTGTAAACCCCGTCCAGCGCCGCATTGTCTTTTCCGGTGATAAGCTCAGTTCCGATTCCGAATCCGTCGATTGCAGCGTTCTGGTCGCGCAAAAGTGTCTTGATTACATATTCGTTCAGCTGGTTGGAGGCAATGATCTGAACATCGTTAAGACCTGCTGCATCCAGCATTTTGCGGGCTTTTTTGCTCAGGTAAGCAAGGTCGCCGCTGTCGAGCCGGATCGCTTTTAAGCGTGTTCCTTCGGCTTTCATTTCGTGTCCGACGATGATGGCATTCGGAACACCGGAGTGTAAGGTATCGTAAGTGTCGACCAGTAAAACCGTATTGTCGGGATGTGTTTTGGCATACGAACGGAAAGCTTCCAGTTCGTTGTCGAAGCTTTGTACCCAGCTGTGCGCCATGGTGCCGCTTACCGGGATATTAAAAAGTTTAGCTGCCAGCACATTCGATGTAGAACTGGCCCCGCCGATTACAGCAGCCCGGCTGGCATGTATGGAGCCAAGTCCCTGGGCGCGTCTCAAACCAAAATCGGCAAACAGTCTTTCGCCTGCAATCAGTTTGATCCGGAAGGCCTTTGTGGCAATCAGCGATTCAAAATTCAGGATATTCAGCAACAGGCTTTCGATCAGCTGGCATTCGATGATGTTCCCCTCAACGCGTACCAGCGGTTCGTTCGGAAAAACAATTTCTCCTTCTTTTACACTGAATAAGCGTCCTTTAAAACGAAAACCGCGCAGGTAGTCGAGAAAAGCGGGCTCAAAACCCTGGGTGCTTAAATATTCGATGTCAGATTCCGAAAAAGTAAAATCGCTCAGCATGTCGAGCAAATCCTGAAGCCCGGCAAAAACGGTAAACCCGCCTTTGTAAGGATTGGTGCGGTAATAATAGTCGAAACAAACCTGTTGATTTTGTTTGTGGCAGGAGAGATACCCCTGAGCCATTGTTAGTTCATAGAAATCGGTGTAAAGTCCCAGTTTTTGATCACTCAATTGCATTTTCCCCCGAATTATAGCAGTGCATTAAATATAAACAAGAAAATCTGTAATAAAAACAGAACGGGGAGTATTAGCTTTTATTTGGAGGAAAATGTTAACGAAAGCGAAAATCGGAATCGATGTCGTTTCGTTAACGATGAAAGACTTCGACTTCGCTCAGTCTGACAGTCACCCGGAGCGAGATAGAAGGGTGGGGTATTTTCAGTTGTTTGATTTCTTTTTTTATGGAACGACATGGAAACAGGAGCATAAAAAAACGTTCCAACGCCAAAGCGAAGGAACGTCTTCTGTATTTTATAGAAATCTTCTGCTGATTATTGTTCCATGATGATGGTTTGCTCGCGGTTCGGACCCACTGAAGTAATGGTAACCGGAACGCCCATTTCATCTTCAATAAAATTGATGTAGTTGTTCAATTCTTCCGGGAATTCATTCTGATCTTTAATTTTGGTAAGATCGGTTTGCCAGCCGGGTAGTTCCACATAAACGGGTTTTACGGTATCGTTCAGTTCGAAGGGGAATTGTTCCACCACTTCTCCGTCGATTTCGTAACCTACACAAACTTTTATCGTTTCGAAATCATCGAGTACGTCGGCTTTCATCATGATCAGTTCGGTTACGCCATTCAGCATTACCGAATATTTCAGGGCCACCAGGTCGAGCCAGCCGCAACGGCGCGGACGGCCAGTGGTTGAGCCAAACTCGTGGCCTGCGTTGCGCATTTTGTCGCCTGTCTCATCCATCAGCTCGGTAGGGAAGGGCCCCATTCCAACGCGGGTGCAGTAGGCTTTGAAAATGCCAAACACTTTGCCGATGGTTTGTGGTGCAATGCCAAGTCCGGTACAAGCTCCGGCACAAATGGTATTCGAGCTGGTTACAAAAGGATACGAGCCAAAATCGATGTCGAGCAGGGTTCCCTGTGCACCTTCTGCCAAAACCGATTTCCCAGCTTTGAGGGCATCGTTGATCATGTGCTCGGTATCTACAATGTGGAACGACTTTAATAGCTCAACGCCTTCAAACCAGTCTTTCTCACAGTCGTTCAGCATTTGTTCGTAATCGAATTTGAAGAACTCGGTCAGCATCACTTTGTGGTTGTCTACGCGAGCTGTGTACTTTTCGTCAAAGTTGTGCAACAAGTCACCCACGCGTAATCCGTCGCGGCCGATTTTGTCTTTGTAAGTTGGGCCAATTCCTTTTAAGGTCGATCCGATTTTAGTGTCGCCTTTTTGTTGTTCCGAAGCTGCATCTAAAATTCGGTGAGTGGGTAAAATCATGTGTGCCTTTTTCGAAATGTAAAGGTTCTCGGAGATATCAACGCCAATTTTGTCGAGCGATTCAATTTCTTTTTTGAAAACCACCGGATCGATAACCACGCCATTTCCGATAATGTTGATTTTGTTTTCGCGGAAAATACCGGAAGGAATGGTATGAAGCACATGTTTGATGTTGTTGAATTCAAGTGTGTGACCTGCGTTTGGACCACCCTGGAACCTGGATATAACATCGTACTTTGGAGTGAGTACATCCACAATTTTTCCTTTTCCTTCGTCTCCCCACTGGAGGCCCAGCAAAACATCTACCTTCATGATTTTGATTTTTATTTTACATACAAAACCGTGAAAATTAATCTTTGACGACGAATTTTCACGGCTTTCGATTTAAGCATTTAAAAGTAGTAATAATTTTATTTGCACACATAAAAAAATCCTTCGCAGGGAAGGATCTTAATATTTTTTAATGAAGCGGTAACTTCACTTATTTATCATGTTCGCCATAAATATACAACGTGTGATGCGAGAGTTTGAAATTATTCTTTTTACAGGCATCTTCAATGATTTCTCTGATACGCGGATCGTAAAACTCCATCACCGTTCCGTTGGCCATGTCAATCAGGTGATCGTGCTGAAGCGTGGCAAAAGCTCTTTCAAACTGAGCAATGTTTTTTCCAAACTGATGCTTTACCACCAGTTTGCAATCCAGTAACAGATCGATGGTGTTGTATAGTGTAGCACGGCTAACCCGGTAGTTATTGTTTTTCATGGAAATATACAGCGACTCGATATCGAAATGTCCGTCGCGGCAATAAATCTCATCTAAAATAGCAAACCTTTCCGGTGTTTTTCTGTGTCCGTTCTTTTCCAGGTATTCGGTAAACATGGTTCTTACTGTTTCCCGCGTTTTCTGGTTATTCATAATTAAACCAATTTTAAATAGGTCTCAAAAATATAAATTTTTTTGATTCTTTTAGAATGGATATAAATTATTCGTTCAGGTTTTCTACCCGGGAAACATTTTCGATGCCTTTGATGTTTTTGAGCCGTGAAATTAAACTCTTCAGGTCTTCTGCGTTGTGGATGTAAAGGAAGAGGTCGCCTTTGAAAATTCCGTCGTGCGTATCGAATTTCACTGAACGCATGTTTATGTTTAGCCCCTTGGAAATCACCGTAGTTACTTCGTGTACAATGCCCAGGCGATCAAAGCCTTCGAGGTTGAGGCGGGTAAGGTACGACTGTCGTTTAAACTTGGTCCATTCGGCGCGGATGATATTCTCTCCCTGGTTGGTGAGCAGTTTGGCCACTTCGGGGCAATCAACTTTGTGGATGATCACATGTTCTTCGTTGCTCAGGTAACCTACCACGGGTTCGCCGGGTATGGGGTTGCAGCATTTGGCCAGCGAAAAAGAAGTGTCGTCCTGTGTTTCTTTCAGAAGAAAGGGCTTTTTCTGATCGATCTTCTTCGTGGGAGCTATTTCTGGTGTATTTTTATTGCCTCCCCAAAAAGTAATGTTCCAGTATTTTACCAGCTTGTTTTCCGATTTCTTGCCAATGATCTCTTTTATGTCCTTCAGATCAATAAAACCCATTCCAACTTCGGAGTAAAGCTGGTCGCGGTTGTTCAGGTTATGATGGGCTACCAGTTTTTTTATGTTGTTGGCCGAAGCGGGCTCTTTTATATGGTTAAAAGCCTCTTCAATAAGTTGTTTGCCTTTTTCGGTGTGTTTGGCCTTTTCAATTTTAAAAGCATCTTTAATCTTTCCGCGCGCTTTTGCTGTGTTGGAGAATTTCAGCCAATCGAGTTTGGGAACCTGGTTTTCGGAGGTGAGAATCTCCACCTGGTCGCCATTTTGCAAAACGTGGCTCAGCGGAACCAGTTTCAGGTTGATCTTGGCGCCAATGCATTTATTTCCGAGGTCGGTATGGATTTCGTAGGCCAAATCAATCACGGTCGAGCCCTGCGGCAAAGAGATCATGTCGCCTTTGGGTGTAAAAACATTGATTTCGGAAGAATACAGGTTGAGCTTAAAATCGTCCAGAAATTCAAAGGCATCCGAGTCGTTGCTTTGCAACAATTCCCGAATCTGTTCAATCCACGGGTCGAGTTCGTTTTCGAAGGTGCGGATGTCTTTATAACGGTAATGCGCAGCAAACCCGTGCTCAGCAATGTCGTCCATCCGGTCGGTCCTGATCTGTACTTCCACCCAATTTCCCTGTGGCCCCATTACGGTAACATGTAACGATTCGTAGCCGTTGGCTTTGGGTGTTGTTATCCAGTCGCGAATCCGGTCGGGCTTTGGTTTGTAAATGTCAGTAACAATGGAAAGTACATCAAAACATTGCCGTTTTTCCGAAATTTCGGGAACCGATCTGACAACAATACGAATGGCTAATATGTCGTATATCTCGTTGAAAGTCACCGATTTTTTTTGCATTTTCCGCCAGATTGAATAGCAGGTTTTTAAACGGTGCGTAACCGCGCAGTCAAAACCTTCATTTTTCAGTTTTTCTACTATGGGGCGGATGAATTCATTGACCAGGTAGTTTCTTTTTTCTTCCTGGTTGTGAAGCATCAGTAAAATCTGGTTGTATTCGTCGGGATGTTTGTGTTTGAAACTGAGGTCTTCGAGTTCGTTTTTGATGGCATACAAGCCAAGGCGGTGTGCTAACGGAACATAGAGGAAAAGCGTTTCGGCAGCAATTTTGATCTTTTTGTGAGGCAGCATCGAATCCAACGTCCTCATGTTGTGAAGCCGGTCAGCAATTTTGATGAGAATAACCCGCACATCGTCCGACAAAGTCATCAGCATTTTTTTGAGTGTCAGGGCGTGTCTTGCATCAAAATCTCCCGAGAGTTTCGTCAGTCCGTCAACAATGCGGGCTACGCGCTCTCCAAACATGTTTTCGATGTCCGAAAGGCGGTATTCGGTGTCTTCAACTACATCGTGTAATAAAGCTGCTACAATGGAAGTGGCTCCCAAACCCAAATCTACCGCTACAATTTTTGCAACGGCAATCGGGTGAATGATAAAGGGCTCGCCTGATTTTCGTTTGATCCCATCGTGCGCAGCATTGGAAAAGCGAAACGCTTTCTCAATCCGCGCCAATCTTCCTTCGTCGAATTTTCCCTTGAGAACTTTCAGAAAATCCTGGTAGCGATCCTCAATGTATCCTATTTCTGCCTGTGTAAAATGTTGCACGTTTCAAATTTTAAACGAATACATGCTAAAAAACGCCCTTTTTCAAGAGCGGTTGAATATATAAATTCTTTCCTATTCCGGCATTTTGTCCGGCTAAAATATCTCTTTCTTTGTCACCTATCAAAACTGAACGTTCCGGATCGATAGGGTATTCTTTCAAAGCCTGAACAATCAAGCCGGGCTTTGGTTTTCGACAGGTGCAAGAACCTGTTATTTCAGGATGATGCGGACAGTGGTAAACTTTTTCAACATGTATTCCATTTATTTGTAGCTGCTCTGTCATCCATTGCGTTAATTGAAGGTAATCGTTTTCGGTGTAATAACCGCGGGCAATGCCCGATTGATTGGTAATAATAAAAATTAAATAATCCTGATCGCTGTAACTGCGGATAAGGTCGAAAATTCCTGGCTGAAATTCAAAATCTTCGATGCGGAACAAATAGTCTTTGTCGATGTTAATGGTTCCGTCCCGATCCAGGAAAAGAGCCTTTCTTTTTAATTTTTCTTGCATTTTCTACTAATACGCTTTCTACTTATTCGCCAATAGTACGGATCGTTCATGAATCGTCTTTCTCTTTTCTTCCAAAACTTTAAACAGCTTTACCCCAGAAACGTTTGCTTTAATTTCCCTACAACAAATTTATCAATCGGGAAAGTAACATCATCTTCTTTTAGCTCATTTATTTTTACCCATCTGAAACTTTGGGTGACCGGACCTCCGATTTCAAAATCAAAAGCTTTCTCCGAAACCGAAAATCGGAGGGGGAGTTTTAAATCCACCAGAAAGTAAACGCTGATTAGCTGGGCGTTTTCAAAAAACAGGGCTTTCTGGTAGAAGTCGGTGGTGTAAAAATGGCGAAGGTTTTCAATCTCCTGTCCGTTGCATTCTTCCGCAAATTCCCGGATAAGACCATCTGTTAAGCCTTCTCCGAATTCGAGTCCTCCGCCGGGGAACTTGGTCATTTTTATTCCCAACTCAAATTCATCGGAAATCAGCACTTCTTTTTGCTCGTTTACCACAAGTCCGTATACACGGAGTATGAATTTATTGGGTGTCATTTTGCTGAATTGTTTGAGAAATGTACGAGATAATTTCCTGAGTTTGTGTGGGCTCAAACCATTGTACGCTTTCGTCTCTGCGAAACCACGTTAATTGCTTTCTTGCATACCGGCGCGAGTTTCGCTTGATTAGTTCAATGGCTTTGTCGCGGGTAATTGTTCCGTCAAACCAGTCGAATAACTCGCGATACCCCACGGTGTTGAGTGCATTCAGGTGTTTTTTCGGGTAAACGCTTCTGGCTTCTTCAACCAGCCCGGCATCTATCATTTGGTCTACACGTTGGTTGATGCGTTGGTGAAGTAATTCGCGGTCACAGTTCAGTCCGATTTTTATAATATTGAATGAACGTGTTTTGGCGGGGTTGGTTCGGAACGAAGAATAGGGTTTGCCTGTCATCAGGCTGATTTCCAATGCATGGATAATCCGGTTTGGGTTTTTCAGGTCAACGGTTTCGTAGTACTCCGGATCGAGCTTTTTTAGCTGAAGTCGTAAACTTTCCAGCCCTTCGGTTTCGAGGCGTTGTTTCAAGGTTGCCCTTATTTCGGGATCGGCATCGGGCATTTCGTCGATTCCCTTGCATACTGCATCTACGTACAACATTGATCCGCCGACCATTAAAACAAGATCATGTTTTTTGAACAGCGCTTCCAGTAATTTCAGTGCTTCGTTCTCGTACCTGCTGGCGTTGTAATTTTCTTCTATCGAGTGCGACTGGATGAAATGATGAGGTATCGCAGCCAGTTCTTGGGGAGTAGGAACTGCCGTTCCGATGTTCAATTCGTTGTAAATCTGGCGCGAATCGCATGAAACGATTTCGGTAGTATAGTGCCGGGCAATTTCAATTCCTACCGAGGTTTTTCCAATTCCGGTAGGACCGGTCAGAACAACAAGTGTTTTTTGCATAAAAGATGGTGTCTTTTCCGCAAATTAAGGGTAAAAAAAAGACTGTTCAAAATAAGATGAACAGTCTTGAAATTTCTTAAAAATAATCCTCATTTACCACCGTGGATCAGAAATCATCCATCTCCCCAAAGATTTCAGTGTAGTCATCCAACTCGCCAAAATCCATGTACACTTCTTCTTGCATTAAGTCGAGTTGCTCACGGTGAGTAACTTCTTCTCCAAGAACCTGTACAGGGGCGTCTCCTTGTTTAAGAGTGATAAATGGTTCATTAAGATTTTTTCCCATAATAATACCAGTTAGTTCTATTAAAAATGATCTGTCATTCAAGAAATCGAAAGTATAAATCAACTGTTGTCCCTTGGTATGCAGCAAGTCGCTTAACTTTGTTTTTTGCATAATAAAGAACGCAGCGCCATTTATACCTAAGTCGAGCATCGATATCTCAACCAGCTTTTTCCTCCTGTTATCCGAGACGAAAAAAGATGCCAGTTGGTGCGATTCAAAACCTACACTTTTCTGAATAATTGTATGAAAATCGAAAAATGAATGTTTTGCATCGAGAGTAACCTCCAGCCGGAAGTTTTGGGATTCTTGTGAATTGATCTGAAATTGAAATATCATAACCTTCACCTTGAATTACATCCAAATTTTACGGATATATTTTCAAAATCCAAGATGAGAATTGCCTGTTTGATAGAAATTATCTATCGCAAAACAAGGATTGTTAGATTCACTCTCTATGACTTTCCCAACTCAAGATGTTGGTTTTAAACTTGTTTAAAAGAAATTTTGCCTCTGAAAATTAGCTGATTTTTGTCACTGAAAAGGACGTTTTAAAAAATGTTAAAAAATATTAAGCATAATTTTCTGTCGAACAATCGGCTATAATGTTCAGATTTTTTTGATTCAATTTATTGTTTTTGTAGCAAAATGTCATCATTTGTTTATTCCTCTGAGCATTTGTCTTTTTCCGGGAGGCCCGGGAAGACGCTCCATTGAGAAGCCACAAGCCGCGAGTTTCCGTCGGATTTCGCCTTTCGCACTATAAGTTACGAATATTGCATCTTGACGGCATGCGTGGTAAATTTTAAGAAAAATGTCGTTTTGCCACATATTGGGCTGTTTGTCCGGTCCAAAGGCATCAAAATAAATTACATCGAATTTCTGCTCTTCGGTGAAATCATATTCAGTAAGGTCGGCGTGTATTTTTAGCAGCGAAAAATGGTCGGAAACTGTGACTTCTTTGTTCCATTCTGCTGCATGTATTTCCTGAAACAAATGAATGGCTTCTTCCGAAAAAAGACGGCCGTAATCAAGCGCTTGTATTTCATCCGGCGTAACCGGGTATTTTTCGATGCTAACAAAGCGGGTCTTTCTTTTGCTTTTGTTGGCTTCCATGGCAGTAACCAGAGCGTTTAGCCCGGTTCCGAACCCTACTTCAAATACCGCAGGCGATGCTGAGGGATGGGCACAATAGCCTTGCTGAAGAAAAACATAGTTCGATTCGGTGAGAGCACCGTTCACCGAGTGATATTGTTCATCCATTGCCGGGATAAACAATGTTTTAGAGCCATCTGCAGTGTCTATTAAACGTCTTTCCATTGGTATTATAAAATACGGGTGGTTTGTTTTACGATTGAAAAAACTAAATTTGAGCTTCAAAAGTAGAAAATATGTTGGTACGGTTGTATAACGAAAATCCTAATCCACGAGACATTCGGGATATTGTTGAAATATTGCGACAGGGAGGAGTGATTATTTACCCGACTGATACTGTTTACGGAATGGGGTGCGACATCACCAATCAGAAAGCCGTTGAGAAAGTCGCCCGTTTCAAGGGAATAAAAATCGAAAAAAGTAACTTTTCGTTTATTTGCAGCGACTTTAGTCATCTTTCTGATTTTACGAAGCCTATACCCAACCACGTTTTCAAACTTATCCGGAAGAATCTTCCGGGGCCCTTTACTTTTATCCTGGAAGCCAATAACAATGTTCCGAAATACTTTAAGGGAAAAAAGAAGACAGTTGGCATCCGGATTCCGGACAACAATATTATTCGTGCGATTGTAGAAGAACTCGGAAACCCGATCATGTCGACTTCTATTCGCGACGAGGACGAAATTATTGAATACACCACAGATCCGGAGTTGATCTACGAAAAATACCAGGATGTAGCCGATGTGGTGATCGATGGCGGTTATGGGGAACTCGTTCCGTCAACCATTGTTGATTGCTCCGGCGATGATATTGAAATTGTACGGGAAGGCAAAGGTATACTGGAGTATTAAGACCTTTGAATGCAACGCTGGTTTTTATTCTTTCCAGAAAGACGGCGAGAAAAGTACCAGTACTGTAAACAACTCCAAACGTCCCAATAACATCAGAAAAGATAAAAACCATTTTCCGAGCGGCGATATGTGGTAAAAGTTCTCGGCAGGTCCTACGCTTCCAAGCCCCGGACCAATGTTCCCCAAACTTGTTGCAACGGCTCCCATCGATGATTCCATGTCGGGTTCAATCAGGGTAAACAGAATGGTGCTGACAAAGAAAATTACCATGTACAACATAAAGAACGCAAGCACATTGGTTACGATTTTAGAATCAACCGAATGACGGTTGAATTTTACCGGAATTACCGCGCGCGGGTGTACCAGGCGTTTCAGTTCATAATATCCGTTTTTAGCCAGTACTACAATACGCATGATTTTGATGCCTCCCCCGGTTGATCCGGCAGAGCCTCCAAAGAAAAACAATGCAAAAATGAGCATAGTCAGGAAAGGTGGCCAGACCAGGTAGTCGGCGGTGGCAAAACCCGTTGTTGTTACAATGGATACCACCTGGAACAACGCTTCACGAAAGGCACCTTCAAAGTTGAGGTGGGAAGAGAGCAGCAGCCCGCCAGTAATCACTGCGGAAAAACTAAGGGTTATTAAACTGTAGTATTTGAATTCCTCATCTTTAAAAATCGCCGAAAAACGACCGGTTATGGCCATGTACGACAGGGTAAAATTCGTGCCTGCCAGAAACATGAAGAAAGTGATTACATATTGAATAAAAGGCGAAGGCCAGTGTGCGATACTTGCCTGTTTGGTAGAGAACCCTCCGGTTGCCATGGTGGTAAACGAGTGGCAAATTGAATCGAAAAAACTCATGCCCCCAATCCAGAGCAAAATGGTTTCAAGCACGGTGAACAGGATGTAGATTCCCCAAAGTGTTTTGGCTGTTTGCGTAATCCGGGGACTAATTTTATCCGGTGTAGGACCGGGCACTTCCGCCATAAACAGCTGCATTCCTCCTATTCCAAATACCGGTAAAATGGCCAGTGAGAGAACGATGATTCCCATTCCTCCAAGCCATTGCGTAATGCTTCGCCAAAATAAAATTCCGTGCGGAAGAGCTTCAATGTCGTTTAAAATAGAAGAACCGGTGGTTGTGAACCCCGATATGGTTTCAAAAAAAGCGTCGGTAAAACGTGGAATGGAACCACTCAGAATATAGGGAAGCGATCCGAAAAAGGAGAACACCAGCCATACCATTGTTACAATGATAAAACCTTCGCGTTTCCCTATGTCTTTTTTTGCTTTCCAGGTGGCAGCAGTGATTAATGCACCGATTCCGAGATTGATCCCGGCAGAGATCAGGAATGCGACAGTGTCGTTGCCTCCGTAGATTAGTGCTACCACGGACGTCAAAAGCATTGCAAACCCTTCAACAACCAAGAGTAAACCAAGTACTTTAAAAATGATCTTGAGATTCATCCCAGATTGGTTTTGATCGCTTATTTGAAGAACTTCTCTATCTTTTTAATTCCTGATGGCAGGGTAAATACCACCACTTTATCGCCTTCCTGCACCTGGGTGTAGCCGTGGGCAATGTATCCCATGTTCCCGCGAATAACACCGCCGATTTTGGCTTCGGCCGGAAATCCGATATCTTTTACAGGCTTCAGGGTGATTTTAGCCCCGGGCTTGGCAATAAATTCAAAAACTTCTGCTTCAGAAGCTGTCAGACATTTTACTTTTGATATTTCGGCATTCAGTGTAAAGCGGTAGATGTAACTTGCCGCAATCAGTTTTTTATTGATAATGCTTCCAATTCCTGTGTTGTCAGCCAGTTTCATGTAAGCCAGGTTTTCAACCTCGGCCACGGTCCGGCGAACGCCCAGTGTCTTGGCCAGGTTACATCCCAGTATGTTGGTTTCCGAATTTCCGGTAGTAGCTACAAAAGCATCCATTTTGTCAATGCCCTCTTCTTTCAAAAGATCCAGGTTTCGTCCGTCTCCGTTAATTACCAGTACATTGCTAAAGCGGTC
The DNA here is from genome assembly GCF_003576475.1 of Maribellus luteus. Taxonomy (GTDB): domain Bacteria; phylum Bacteroidota; class Bacteroidia; order Bacteroidales; family Prolixibacteraceae; genus Draconibacterium; species Draconibacterium luteum. The sequence goes on from NZ_QWGR01000017.1 coordinate 78,501, forward strand.
GGCGATTTCCTCGCACCGTTCCCTGTCGCTTTCAATGATTTTTATCCGGTAACTTTCGCCCAGTTTTTCAACAGCTTTTTGGGCAATACGGCTACCTCCCATAAACATGATGTTTTTGACCTCAAACTGTTTTTTCCCGGTGAGTTCCAAAACATTGCTTTGTTCTGATGGAGTTGTGACAAAGAAAACCACATCGTCGTTTTGTATCGAATCGTGTCCGTTGGGAATGATCGTTTCGTTGTCGCGTTTAATCGCTACAACCAACAGATGTTGGTGCTCGATGGCCAGTTCTTCAAACGTTTTGTTCAGGATTGGTGCATTGTCGCGGACTTTGATGCCCAGAAGCAGCAACTTTCCATTGGAAAATTCGATCATCTGGCGGGTAACGGTTTGTTTAACCGAAGCTACAATTTCTTTGGCAGCCAGACTTTCAGGGTAGATCAATTCGTTGATCCCCATGTCGTTTAATTTGGCCCGGTATTTTTCCTGCAGGTATTCCTGGTTGTTGATACGCGCAATGGTACGGCTTACGCCAAGGTATTTCGCCATGGCACAAGCCAGAACATTTCGTTCTTCGAACGGTGTTACCGCAATAAACAGATCGGCTTTTGCCAGGTCTGTTTTTTTCAGGTCTGAAAAAGAATGCGCTGAACCAATAACCGTCATCAGGTCTACTTCACTGCTTATTTTGGAGAGTCGCTCCTGCGAATCATCCAAAAGCACAATGTCGTGATCTTCTTTGGATAACATCCTTGCCAAATGTGTCCCCACTTCGCCGGCACCGGCAATTACAACTTTCATCGTCTGCTGTCTTTGTAAATAATTCGCAACAAATTAATGTATTAACTTCTACAATTCCATGTAAAAAACTGTTTTTTAATTTTTTACCTCATTCAAATTTAACATACCCGGCTGCAAAAAACAATACAAGTATTTGAGAGTCAAGAAGTATTTTTGAAGGTTTTATAACGTTAATTTGTATTCAATATAATTAACCCATTATTGCCACTGAATACGGAATGCACCCATTGCCGGGAGAGAATGGATAAAGGTGTTTTGCGGGTGTATGTTTCTCGTGGTTATTACGCTGGTTTCAGCATCAATTTGGTACTCTTCGGGAATAAAGTAAGAATTTAATACCAAAATATCAGGAGTCAATTCTTGCGGGCCGTTTTTGGTCAAACCAATTTGAATGATTTTGTCTTCAAAACAAATAAAGTTGTTTTTGAGAAGCAGGTGCTTGTCTTCAAATAAAGTACCGTACTCCAGGAACACGGATTGGTGAAGGTTCTTTTGCGTTGTTACATTTTGTGTCATCTGACGCGTGTAAGCCGATGAGTCGATCGGGAATTGGGTTATGATGTAGTTTTGACGCCCCTTAATTAGTTGGAGGGTAAGGTTGTCGCGATTGTTGAATATGATCAGTTCTTTTTGCTGGTACTGCCAGAACTTTTGACTGGCGGAAAGCAACATTACCACCGAGAATAAGAGGAATGCATATTTCAACTGCCGTGCACGCCGGAATTCGATAAAAGCAAAACAAAAGAGGAAGGCCAGCAGCAAACTTATGGATTGTGACACACTAAAAGGAATTTTAAAAACGGAATGAGGTAAATTTTCAATCCATTGAAGTAAGGCGAACAAATTGCCGATCACTTCTTTTATCACGAAAGCCAGTCCTGTGGATAAATAGGGAACTCCGGATAGCAGAAGCAGTAAAACACCCAAAATGATTAGTACGAAAACCGCCGGAATGATGACTACATTCGTCAGCAGAAAATAGGTCGGGAATTGATTGAAATAATACGATGTGAATGGAAAGGTTGCAATTTGGGCAGCTATTGAAACGGTCATTAAAACCCAGAAGTAGTGGATGATTCGGTTTTTAACCTTCCATAGTTTTTCCAGTTTGGGTTGAAGAAAAACAATGCCAAATACGGCTGAATACGAAAGCTGGAATCCAACTTCAAAAAGATTGTTGGGGTTTAGTAACAAAAGAATAAAGGCTGATGTGGCTAGTGTGTTGTAAATATTGGCCCGCCGGTTTAAGCTGGTGGCAATGCTTACCAGCGAAAACATGGTGGCAGCCCGCAACACTGATGGCGAAAGACCGGTTAAAAGAGCATAACTCCACAGCATAATAATGGAAAAGACCACAAACAGGATGCTTCCTTTTTTTGTCTTTTTCAGAAAGCCAAAAATCAACACAAACATCCCGAAAATAATTCCGACATGCAAGCCGGATACGGCCAACACGTGCATTGCCCCTGCGGACGAAAACACTCGTTTGGTTTCCGGATCAAGCCCTCGTTTATAGCCCAGCGTAAGTGCAGAAAGAATAGCCGTTTCATTTTTGCCCAAATTTTGCTGCCGGTAAATAGTCAGTAGCTTTTCCCGAAGTTTTTCTGCCATTATAACCGGGCTATTTACCGTGATGTTTGTCGGCTTCCACTTTTCATCGGCGAGGTATAACTGGCGGTATATTTTTTGGCGGTTCAGGTACTTTGGGTAGTCAAACTCATAAGGATTGCCATTGTTGGTAACAATGCGGGGATCCTCCTTGAATAAAATAACGGAGCCGGGAACGAGGTCTTCCGCATGGCTGTTCTTTCCGAAATAGGCCAGTATTTTTTCGTTTGCCTGAAATATTGAGTCTCCTTTGATAAAGGAGTTCAGTTTGAGGACAGTTTTGTAAGAATTGGGTTTTTCTTCCGGCTTCTCCAGAACGACGGCCGAAAATTGGCCGTTTTCGAATAGTGCCGGTGGTTGATTGTGTTGGTTGAAGAATGCAATCCCGAGCAAAAAGAACAAGATGCTTGTTAATGCTCCAAAAATACCTTCGAATGAAAACCGGTAGCGAATGTTTAGCAGAATTAACACCAAAAAAAGAATACCCGCACTCAGAAAAAACAGGCTGTTTTCCGGTTTTATGTAAGCGGCTGCAAGCACTCCTGTGCCGTATGATACGGCAATTCTGAGAATGGGTATTTTTAGAAACAGTTTTTCCAAGGTTATTGCCTGAAGGATATATCCGCTCAAACGAATCCCCTGGGAAAAGGTTTCTATTTGGCAGGAACTTTTATCCTGTACGCTGGAATTACTTTACCCTGACTGATGCTGATAAGTTTACTTTTCAGTAGTCGTTTCCGGAGCGGAGAGAGGTAGTCGATAAAAAGCTTTCCGTCCAAATGGTCGTATTCGTGTTGGATAACCCTGCCCGCAAAACCTTTGAAAGTTTCCGTATGCTCTTCAAAGTTTTCGTCGAAGTAGCGAAGTGTAACTTCATCGTGGCGCGAAACGTCTTCCCGTATTTCCGGAAGACTCAGGCATCCTTCGTTCATAACCCATTTTTCTCCGTCAACCTCCAGGATTTCGGGATTGATAAACACTTTCTGGAAATTTTCCAATTCAGGTTCATCATCAGCGCCCGAGCTGGCATCAACTACAAACAAACGAATTGACATGCCCACTTGTGGCGCTGCCAGTCCAACTCCGTCAGAATAATACATGGTTTCCCACATGTTTTCAATTACTTCTTTCAGGTTGGGGTAGTCTTTATCTATTTCTTGCGCGCGTTTTCTTAAAATAGGATCGCCGTAAACTGTTACCGGGTATTTCATTCGTCTGTATTTTTTATTTTCAATCGACACAGGTTTTCTAATGGCTTTCAAATGCTGATAATCACTCTTGCTGGTCCGAATTCCCTGTTGTCTTGCTTCTTTTTTGTTTACTTTTTTACTGCAAATTTCTTTGCTGCTCTAAATAATCTTGCAGAATGATGGTAGCACTAATTCCGTCTATCATCTCTTTATTCTGTCTTTGCTTTTTTTTGAGCCCTCCATCAATCATGGTTTGAAAAGCCATTTTCGATGTAAAGCGCTCGTCATAAAGTTCCAGCCTGATCTCCGGGTAAACCTGTTGGAATTTACGGAGAAAAGGATTAATGTAACGAACAGCTTCAGAGGCTTCGTTGTTCATTTGGCGAGGATAGCCCACTACTACGGTTTCCACCTTTTCCTTCAGAAAATACTCCTTCAGAAAATCCCAGATAGTGTGAGTCGGTATTGTGGTAAGCCGGGTTGCAATTATTTGTCCCGGGTCTGTAACTGCCATTCCCACACGCTTTTTGCCGTAATCGATGGATAGAATTCTTGCCATAATTTTAAATCGCTGCAAAAGTATAGAGAATTGATTAGAAAAAAAAGAGCTGGTTAAACGGTTTGTTTTCAGAGAATTCAGGTAAAGTGTAAATTTGGCGTTTCATTTTTGGCACGTGCTTTGCAATTTCACTTGCAATTACCGGTTTAAACAAGGCGCCAAAAGAGCAATGCAAACAATTTGTTGAATTTTAAAATAAACGTCATGAAAGCGATAAAATTCAGACTGTTTGCCACGATATTTACTCTGGCGGCAGTTATTACAGCAACAACATTTGAGGCGAACGCACAACGCAGATCGAGTCAGGAAGGCAACGAATCCAGGCGGAGCACGCAGGAAACCCGAAAAAACGTGGAGCGCAAAAGTACTTACAAAGAGTACGACAAAGTTCAGCGAAAATCGGTTGATCCAAAACTGAGAAGTACACGTAGCGAGGGTAACCGTTCGTCTGTAACCAAGTCGGGTAACAACCAGAATCGTTCGCAGTCAAATAACTCACGCAATTCTTCTGCAAATTATCAGAAGCGGGAGTCAAACAGAAATGTAACAAATCAGGGAAACAACAGAAGTGTTCAGAAAAGCAGTCAGGCAACTCCCAGCCGGAATTCGAATTCCACTTATCGTACTTCACGGGAGCAAGACCGGAATACCGTTCGCAGCCGGGAGAATGACAACCGCAATGTGCGGGTAGGTACTTCTACCAGCGAAGGACGCCGGAATACCGGAAGAACAGTTAACGAAAACCGGGATTTTTACCGGGTTGATAAAGCGGACAGACGCTATTCTCCGAGCGAAAATTACCGGGGAAGCAGTAATTACTGGAAAGGGAACTACCGTTCTGAGCGGATGAACTACAACCATAAAGACAAAAGGTATTATTCTAATTACAATTATTCAAAGAGGAATCACTGGGACAGAAAGTGGGAAAACTACCGCTGGAATTACAATAGCTGGCGCGATTATTACAGCGGCTATAACCCGCGGTCTTACACCTACTCAAGGTATTATTTTCATCACCCGCATTACGGGCACGTTCTTTCCAGGTTTGATTACCGTCCGGTGGTTTTCGTTCACAACCATCATCAGTATTATTGTTACAACGGACATTTCTTCCGTTACCGTCCGGGAGTAGGTTACATACTGGTTGATTTGCCTTACGGATTTACCTTCCAGTATTTGCCGAAAGGACATTACGAACGGGTTCACGTAAACGGTTACCTGTATTTCAGAATCGGAAACTTGTTCTTTGAAGCATCAAACTACGGGTTCAACCTGGTTCATTATCCGGAAAGATATTATGCCTATGACGACGGATTTGAGCGTCCCGGATATTATTACGACGATATTTATTGGTAGTAAGTGATTACTAGACCTTCGAAATATATTGTTTCTTGTTCCACTACCTGCACTTTGGGTGCAGGTAGTTTTTTATGGGGAGAAAATGAAAGATGTCAGATGAATAAATGTTTTTAATTTGCCGGAACATTCATTCGCTGCATTTTTTTATCTATTTTTAAAAAACCAAATGCGATGTCAAAAATGTCTATGAAACTGAAAAGAGATCAATTGCCGCCCAAAAAGGCTGAGAACTGGAGAAAAAGTTTTAAAGAGGAGTCGAAGCTCACCTTTAATCTTAAGGTTCCAAAGATTATCCTGCAAAAGGAAACGTATAAATCGCTGATTGGCGAAAACGAAAACCGGGTGCGGGTATATCTTGGTCTTGAACCGGAAAAGAACGAGGGTAAGTATGAGCTTTGTGCTTATGCTGTATCTGCTTTTTTGCTGGGAAGTGGCGATGTCTATGCCGATTATGAAACTCCGGTATTCAAATTATCCAAGAAAAATGTGAACCTTTCGGATAATAACAAGATGGTGATTGAGAGTATCAGGATGTATCGCAAGTGGCGTTCGGGCGAACTCGATCCGGAGGATGAAGGAGCACCGTTCAGGCAATACATATATCCCAATGCCTATTTGTTGACCAAGTTTGAGTTGCATGAATTATTCAACGCGCAAAACAGGGCCGAGATACAACTTGAATTTGGTATTGCAAAAACCATGGATGTAATCATCGGGCCGGTGAGAACGATGGAAATGCAAACGTCAGGAGAAGATGACGACGTTTTTAACCATGCTGGTGTATGTCCTCCTTATTGTGACGAGAGAAGCATTTACAACTCATAATCCGGTGCTTTGAACCTGCTGTATTTCAACTGGACCCCCATCCTTATCCCTTTTATTGTTGGAATAATAAAGTTCCGTAACCTGGACACTGCATTAAGGATTCTATTCCTTTTTGTAGCAATGGGTACCGTTAACGAGCTTGTTGGCTTGTACCTGAGGTACGTTGTGTGCGTAAAAAATACCATGCCGCAGGGAAATGTCTACTACTTGGGGGAATTCCTTTTGTTGGGGCTGTATTATCGGCAACTGTTAAAGGACCGGTTCAAATCGTGGGTGTTTTTAATTATTATTTCTCTGTTTATTACCGTAAGCCTGGTAAACTTGGTGCTTTTTAAATCCTGGTTCGAATATCCGGCGGTGCTACAAACCGTAAGCAAAATATTTCTGATGGGGTTCTCTCTTCTTTATTTCTACAAGGTAATGGACGAGGCAAAAATCGAGAATCTCTGGAAAGAACCAGCCATTTACATTAACGTTGCGGTTCTTGTCTATTATGCGGGGAATCTGTTTTACTCTTTGCTTTTCAATTTGATTCTGGAATATTCGCGGACATTTTCGCGAATCACGGTTCAGTATTTTTCAATTCTAAATGCAGTGTTTTATTTTTTGATTGCAATTGGCTTTTGGCAGGTGAAAGCCATTAGTAAAAAACAGCTTTCCGGTGCAGGCGTTAAAACTTAATGCCTTGAACAAAATATGGATTTTGTTCGCTAAATTAGTAGCGGATTGAACATTTTTTCGAGTGGGATTGGAAAATGCGAATATTACATTGATTTATTTTCTGGGCACGGTAGCTATGATGTTACTTGCCGGCGGTTTGTTTTTCTTTTTTGTGTTTTACCAGAAACGATTGTTGCAGAAGCAGCTGGAGTTGAACAAGGTCAGACAGGATCAACAGGAAGAGATTTTAAGAAATACAATTCAGGCCCAGGAAAACGAACGGAAACGAATTGCCCAGGACTTACATGACGAGGTGGGGGCGATGCTTTCGGTGGTAAAACTGAATGTTGGTCGTATTGAACGCCAATCGGAAGATAAGACGCTTGTGCTGGCATCCGAGACTAAAACTTACCTTGACGATGTGATTACCCAGGTACGAAGAATTTCACGGGCGCTTTTGCCGCCATCTTTGGAAAAACTGGGGCTTTATCCAGCCCTGGAAGAATTGGCAAGCTGGGTAAATAAGTCAGATCAGCTTTTTATAGAAGTCAGAAAATCAGGAGAGCCTTTTCGCTTTGATATCAAAAAGGAATTGGCGGTTTTTCGCGTGGTGCAGGAGGTGATGAATAATGCCATAAAGCATGCTGATGCTTCGCAATTGTCACTTACATTGAGATTTGGCAATAGTACGCTTGCCGTTCTTGTGCGTGACAATGGAAAAGGATTTGATCTGAAGGAAAAGATGGGGGCCGGACTGGGATTGAGAAACCTCGAGAGTCGGATGGAGATGGCAGGTGGTAGATTTAGACTCAAATCGAAAATCGATTCTGGTACTTCAGCGCTTTTGTTTCTCAATTCCCTTCGTGATGAAAATAGGGATTTGGCATAACGAGTCAACTGAGTTCGTATGCGTAAATACTGTGTTTGGGTTTAATTATACTTGAATGAATACTACAGGATTAAAAATAGTGGTAACCGATGACCATCAACTTTTTCGGAAGGGTATGGCAGCACTTCTCTCCGATTTCGACGAGGTAGGAGAGATATCAGAAGCCGGAAACGGATTGGAGCTGCTGGATTTGATAAGTACAATGCCTGTTTTGCCGGATGTGGTGCTGCTTGATGTTAACATGCCAAAGATGGATGGAGTGGAAGCTACCCGCCGTTTAAGGCTGGAATACCCGTCGGTTCGGATCGTTATTCTGAGTATGGAAGACGATGTTCAATTGGTGTCTCATTTGGTCAGCGAAGGAGTGAATGGGTATTTATTGAAAAACGCCGATCCGGATGAATTGGAACTTGCCTTGAAAAAAGTAATGAAGAACGATTTTTATTTCTCAGCCAGTCTTACCTCAGCGGTGTTGAAAAGTTCAACTACAGTGGTGAAGCAGTCAAGTTACATGTCGGATATTGACCTTTCTGAGCGGGAAAACCAGGTGCTTCAGTTGATCTGTGAAGAACTTACGGCAGCAGAAATTGCCGACCGTTTATCGTTAAGTGCCCGAACGGTTGAAGGGTATAAGCGAAATTTACTGGAAAAAACAGGGACACGAAACATGGCTGGTCTGGTGATTTGTGCCATGAAAAACAACCTTATTCAGGTTTAATTCCGTCGTTCGCTAGTCGGCTCTCTTCTTATTCCGGAAATACATAGGAATTACAATGCCAAAGAGCATCCCCGAGTGATTTCATGCAATTGCTTCGCTCATTTTTTGAAAGAAAAAAGGGGTACTGCAATAGCACCCCTTTGGAATCGTTTACCTTACTTTTTACCACCACCGCTTAGGGAAAATGGGACAGTTACTTGAGAGGGATTGAATGTGTAAAAGGTGTGATGACAAGTAAAAAAGGTAACTGTGTTTTGTCGGGTGGTTATCAGCTAGCTTTGTATTGAAAGTTATAATATGTTCTGTTGTTATGCTCATTTTTTATAATTGACATTGCAAATTTCATAAATAAGCTTTAGCTGTAAAAGAGTAATTCTACGTGAAGTGGATACGTAGTTCTACGTGAAGTGTGTTTTCGAAAATATTTCCTGCAATTTTCAGCACAAAAAAATCATGATTCCTAGGAATCATGAACAGAAATGAAAGTTAAGATGTGTACCCCTATCCGGGATTAGTTTTTATTTTTTAATGCAGAATATCCAATGTAAAATTCCCAATATTCAATTTTTCCGGATTTTGTTGGATCTTTTACATTCAAAATTGAGAATTGGATATTTTTAAAAACTGACTCTCAGAAAAAAAAAGAGCTGCCCCCAAGGACAGCTCTCGTATAAATTATGCTTGAATTTGTTATTTCAAGTTTGCCTGAGCGGCAGCAACGCGTGCAATCGGCACACGGTAAGGAGAACAGCTAACATAGTCCATTCCTACGCTGTCGCAGAACATTACTGATGATGGTTCGCCACCATGCTCACCGCAAATACCAACTTTCAGGTTTGGTTTTGTGCTGCGGCCTTTTTCAACACCCATTTTTACAACCTGTCCAACACCTTCCTGGTCAAGAACCTGGAACGGATCGTTTTTCAGAATGCCTTTTTCGATGTAGATCGGCAGGAATTTACCGGCATCGTCACGCGAATAACCAAAGGTCATCTGGGTAAGGTCGTTGGTACCGAATGAGAAGAATTCAGCTACTTCGGCAACCTTGTCAGCCGTTACAGCTGCACGTGGAATTTCGATCATTGTACCTACCATGTAATCTACGGTAGCACCTTTTTCTTCGAATACCTTTTTAGCAGTTGCGTGGATGATGTCAGCCTGCAGTTTCAATTCTTTTACAGTACCAATCAGCGGAACCATAATTTCAGGACGTGCGTCAACACCTTTTTGCTTCAGATTTACAGCAGCTTCGATAATGGCGCGAGCCTGCATTTCTGTGATTTCAGGATAAGTGTTTCCTAAACGACATCCACGGTGACCCAACATCGGGTTGAATTCGTGCAGGTCTTCAACCAATGCTTTCACTTCCTCAACGGTGATTCCCATTTCAGTTGCCATTTCCTTCTGGTTGGCTTCTTCGTGCGGAACAAATTCGTGCAACGGCGGATCAAGCAAACGAATGGTTACTCCGTATCCTTCCATGGCTTCCAGAATTCCTTCGAAATCTTCGCGTTGGAAAGGCAGCAGTTTATCCAATGCTTTGCGACGGGCTTCTTCTGTTTTAGCCAGAATCATTTCGCGCATAGCTTTAATTCTTTCGCCTTCGAAGAACATGTGCTCGGTGCGGCATAAACCAATACCCTGGGCGCCAAAATCGCGGGCAACCTTGGCATCGTTTGGAGTGTCGGCGTTGGTACGAACTTTCATGCGGGTGAATTTTTCAGCCAGGTCCATAACCTTACCAAAATCGCCGCTCATGTCCGGATCCATCGTAGCTACTTTACCTTCGTAAACTTCTCCGGTAGAACCATTCAACGAAATCCAGTCTCCTTCGTGGAATTCGTTGCCGTCGATAGTCATTACACGGGTTTTGTAGTTGATTTTAACGCTACCTGCACCCGAAACACAGCATTTACCCATACCACGGGCTACAACAGCTGCGTGCGAAGTCATACCGCCGCGGGCAGTAAGAATACCTTTGGCAATGTGCATACCTTCCAGGTCTTCTGGAGAAGTTTCAACACGTACCAGCACCGATTCGGGGTATTTATTGGCTTCGTCAGCAAAGAAAACAACCTGGCCTGTGGCAGCTCCCGGAGAAGCCGGTAAACCTTTTGCCAGTACGTTGGCCGATTTCATCGCTGCTGTATCAAATACCGGGTGAAGAAGTTCGTCCAGTTTGGCGGCGTCGATGCGTTTCAAGGCTGTTTTTTCGTCAATACGGCCTTCGTTCAGCATGTCCATGGCAATTTTAACCATCGCAGCACCGGTGCGTTTCCCGTTACGGGTTTGCAGCATCCACAATTTACCTTCCTGAATTGTGAATTCGATGTCCTGCATGTCGCTGTAGTGGTCTTCCAATTTTTGTTGAACAGTGTTTAACTGTGCATACATTTCCGGCATAGCTTCTTCCAGAGATGGATATTTTGAAGCTCTGTCTTCTTCCGAAACATTTTGAAGAGCAGCCCAGCGTCTTGAACCTTCAAGGGTAACTTCCTGCGGTGTGCGGATACCTGCAACAACGTCTTCACCTTGTGCGTCGATCAAATATTCGCCGTTGAAAATGTCTTCACCGGTAGCAGCATCGCGGGTAAAACAAACACCTGTACCAGAGTTTGAACCCATGTTGCCAAATACCATTGCCTGAACGTTTACGGCAGTTCCCCACTCATCCGGAATTTGCTCCAAACGACGGTAAAGAATAGCGCGGTCGTTGTTCCAGCTATTGAAAACAGCCGCAACAGATCCCCAAAGTTGTTCCCACGGATCGGTTGGGAAATCCTTGCCGGTTACTTTTTTAACCGCTGCTTTAAAACGGTTAACCAATTCTTTTAAATCGTCGGTTGTGAATTCAGTATCAAGTGCGATTCCTTTTTCTTCTTTCAGTCCTTCAATGATTTCTTCAAAAGGATCAATTTCTTCTTTGCTTGCGGGTTTCATTTCCATAACCACGTCACCGTACATTTGTACAAAGCGACGGTATGAATCCCAAGCAAATCGTGGGTTTCCTGATTTTTTAGCAATGCCTTCCACTGCATCGTCGTTCATCCCCAGGTTCAGCACGGTGTCCATCATTCCCGGCATAGAAGCGCGCGCACCCGAGCGAACCGACATCAAACAAGGATTTTCCTTGCTGCCGAATTCAGTCCCGGTTAGTTTCTCAACCAAAGCAACAGCGGCTTCTACCTCCGGCTTAATCAGGTTGAATGTAGCTTCCTTACCCTGCTCGTTGTACATGGTACAAACTTCTGTGGTAATGGTGAAGCCCGGAGGAACCGGAACTCCAATCAGGTTCATTTCAGCAAGGTTTGCACCTTTTCCTCCCAGGAGGTTCTTCATGTCTGCTTTACCTTCTGCTTCTCCAGCTCCAAAGGTATATACATGTTTTGCCATAAAAGTACTTTTAAGTTATAATATTTAGAATTAGAATCGTTCTTGGAAACGGGCTGCTAAAGTAGCTTTATTTTTTAAAAATTGAAAGTTTTTGATTGCTTAAGTTGCTGTTTGTTAGCTCAGAATAAACTTGTATGAAAATATTGCACTTATTGAATATGAGTGCTTCATTTCAAAGAAGTTGACAAATGTTCTTTACGTATTTTTGGGGAAGATTCTTCTGATTTTTGCGGGAAAAATATCATTAATCGAATGTTGGAAGATCTGATTTGTGTTTTGGAGTTTATTACATGCTCTTAATCCTTAACATTCTTTAACTTCCGTTGATACGAGTTAACTATTTTCCGACGTACTTTTGTAATAAGAAATTTGAATAGTTTTAGTGTTTTTTCATAGAGAATAGATTTGGTTAGGTTAGGAAACAGAGGTAATAGTGATTATCTCTGTTTTTTTATGCCCAAACTGCCATATTTGCTGTCAGATTCTCATTTTTCTGAAATTTTTTCCAGTTTTAATTTTTTAGTCCGACATTCTGTCTTTCAGTTGGTTGTGGTTTGAGTTTTGCGTCTTGGAGCAGGAAATTTATATAATACAATACAGCCATGAATCTGAATAATTTTACGATAAAATCACAGGAAGCCATTCAAAAGGCTTTTCAAATTGCGCAGGGGAATAATCAGCAGGCCATCGAAACAGGTCACCTGATGCGTGGATTGTTGCATTCGGCCGAGAATGTAACTGAATTTCTGTTGAAAAAACTCGGAGTAAACACCGGGATATTTCAGCAGGCTTTAAACAAAATTGTTGAATCGTATCCAAAAGTTTCCGGAGGCGAGCAATACCTGTCATCCGGTGCAAACCAGGCTTTGCAAAAAGCACTGGGGCTGGCACAGGAAATGGGCGACCAATATGTTTCGGTAGAGCATATTTTATTGGGTTTGCTGGATGTGAAGGATTCGGTAAGCAGCCTGATGAAAGACAGCGGGATTACCAAAAAGGAATTAAAGCTGGCGATTGAAGAGTTGCGAAAAGGATCGAAGGTGGACAGCCAGACCGCCGAAGACAAGTTTAATTCGCTGAGCCGCTTTGCGATCAACCTGAACGAACGTGCCCGCTCGGGCAAACTGGATCCGGTGATTGGCCGCGACGATGAGATCCGGAGAATTCTGCAAATTCTTTCGCGGCGTACAAAAAACAACCCGATTCTTTTGGGAGAGCCCGGAACCGGAAAAACGGCCATTGCCGAAGGACTGGCGCACCGGATTGTGCGGGGCGATGTGCCTGAAAATCTGAAGTCGAAACAAGTGTATTCGCTGGATATGGGCGCGCTGATTGCCGGGGCCAAATACAAAGGCGAATTTGAGGAACGGTTGAAAGCTGTTGTAAACGAGGTAGTGCAGTCGAACGATGAGGTGATTCTGTTTATTGACGAAATTCACACGCTGGTGGGGGCCGGGAAAAGCGAAGGCGCCATGGATGCTGCCAACATTTTGAAACCCGCATTGGCAAGGGGAGAGTTACGCGCCATTGGTGCCACAACTTTAAGCGAGTATCAGAAATACTTTGAAAAAGACAAGGCGCTGGAGCGTCGTTTCCAGATCGTTCATGTGGATGAACCGGATACTTTGAGTGCGATTTCCATTTTGCGAGGAATTAAGGAAAAATATGAAAATCACCACAAAGTAAGAATCAAAGACGATGCGATTATTGCCTCGGTGGAGCTTTCGCAACGCTACATATCTGATCGTTTTCTGCCCGATAAAGCCATCGACCTGATGGACGAAGCGGCTGCAAAACTGCGCCTGGAGATTGATTCGGTTCCGGAAGAACTGGATGAAATCGAACGCCGGGTAAAACAGCTGGAAATTGAGCGGGAGGCAATCAAGCGCGAAAATGATCAGAAAAAACTTTCGGGGCTGAACGAAGAGATTTCGAACCTGAAAGAAGAGCAATCGCGGCTGAGAGCCAAATGGCAGTCGGAAAAATCGGTGGTGGAAGCGATTCAGCAGAAAAAAGAAGAGATTGAAACCTATAAGTTTGAGGCCGAGCAGGCTGAACGAAGAGGAGATTACGGACGAGTGGCTGAGTTGCGTTACGGCAAAGTGAAGGAAGCCGAAAATGAGATTGAGAAACTGCAGACCGAATTCAACGAAATGAAAAAAGGCGAAAGCCTGATAAAAGAAGAGGTGGACACCGAGGACATTGCCGAAGTAGTTGCCCGCTGGACCGGAATTCCTGTTTCGAAAATGTTGCAGAGTGAGCGCGAGAAGTTGCTGCACATGGAAGAAGAGTTACACAAGCGTGTAGTGGGGCAGCACGAAGCCATTACTGCCATATCGGATGCAGTGCGGCGCAGCCGGGCCGGTTTGCAGGACGAAAAAAGGCCCATTGGTTCCTTCATTTTTCTTGGAACAACCGGGGTAGGGAAAACCGAACTGGCCAAAGCATTGGCTGAGTACCTGTTTAACGATGAGAACATGATTACGCGGATTGATATGTCGGAATACCAGGAGAAATTTTCGGTAACGCGTTTGATCGGTTCGCCTCCCGGATATGTTGGGTACGATGAAGGTGGTCAGCTGACCGAAGCGGTGCGCCACAAACCCTATTCGGTGGTTCTTTTCGACGAAATCGAAAAAGCACACCCCGATGTGTTTAACGTGCTTTTGCAGGTACTGGACGACGGCCGTTTAACCGACAACAAAGGACGTACGGTGAATTTCAAGAATACGATCATTATCATGACCTCTAACCTGGGTTCTCATATTATTCAGGAAAACTATGGAAAAATGAGTGCCGCCAACGAGGAGGAAGTGCTTGAAAGGACACAAAGCCAGTTGATGGAATTGTTGCGCAAAACCATCCGGCCCGAGTTTTTGAACCGGATTGATGAAACGATTGTGTTTACACCTTTGTCAAAAAGCGATATTCACGAAATTGTGAAACTTCAGTTTAAACAGGTGGTGAAACGTTTATCGGGTGCCGATCTGAAAATGGAAATTACTGACGCCGCCATCGATCTTTTGTCGAATGCCGGTTATGATCCGCATTTCGGAGCCCGGCCGGTAAAACGTGTTTTGCAGAAATATGTTTTGAACGAACTTTCGAAACGAATTCTGGGAGGCCAGGTTGATAAACAAAAGCCGATTGTGGTGGATGCCGAAAACGGTCAGCTGTTATTTAAAAACTAGCCGGCTCAGCTAACCGGATACTTTTTCGGATAGTAATATTTGGCAAACAACAGGTAAGCGGCCATAAAAATGTTTACCATGTAATTGAAATAGAGCGGGAAATGGGCAATGCCTGTTTCCCAGTCTCCTATGACTATATAGATAAACGTTAGTATCTCTCCCAGAAACCACATCCAGAGAAACAGAATGCTGAGATCTTTTACACTTTTGGTTTGAAAGGTTTTCACAACCTGGGGCAGGCCGCAAATGGCAAACAAAATATTGCCAACCCAGCCAATGGTCTCATTAATCATGCTAAAATGGTATTAAAGCGAGTTTTTTAATTCCTGCAATTCCGGAATGGCAGCTTCCAGGTTTTCGATGGCTTTGTTCACCAGAGCAGGTAATGTTGCAAGTTGATTGTTTTCAGCAAGCAGCTGTATTTCTTTTAAAAGAGCACCGGTTTCTTCCATGCCAAAAGTAAGTGCCGACGATTTGGCGGTATGTGCCTCACGCGCCAGTACCTGCCAGTTTTCCTCCTGCAGGGCCGCTTTCATTTTTTGGGTGAAATCCGGTATCTGGATCAGGAAAATATCGATGATCTCCAGGTAAAATTCGGTGTCGCCTGCTGCTAATTCTTCAATTCGATTGGGGTGAATATGTTTAAAGAGCTTGTCCATAGTATTTATTTACTGCAAATTTGCAAATTATTGAAGGATTTCGAAGTGATTGAATGATAAATTTCATGGTAGTGTATGCTTTGAATCCATAGTTTTGCAATTTAAATATCGATAGGAAGAAAATGAAAACAACCGCATTTAATAAAATACACAGAGAAGTTGGAGCGAAATTAGTTGAGTTTGCCGGATTTGAAATGCCCATCGAATACAGCGGAATTAAAGACGAACACATGACCGTGCGCGAAGGCGTAGGCGTTTTTGATGTTTCGCACATGGGCGAGTTTTGGGTAAAAGGCCCCAAAGCACTCGATCTGATCGCATACATTACCTCTAACGATCCGGGGGCTTTAGCGCTCGGACAGGCACAATACAGCTGCTTTCCAAACGGGAAAGGTGGCATTGTGGACGACCTGCTGGTGTATCATTACGAGCCTGAAAAATACATGTTGGTGGTAAATGCTTCCAACATCGATAAAGACTGGGACTGGGTGAGCCGCCAGAATGAAAGCATTGGCGCCGAAATCGAAAATGCATCTGACCGCATCAGCCAGTTAGCCATTCAGGGGCCGAAAGCTACGGCTACCCTGCAAAAACTTACGGATATTAATTTGTCTGACATACGTTTTTACACCTTTGTAACCGGGAAAATTACCGGAGTAGAGGATGTAATTATATCGGCAACCGGTTACACGGGAGCCGGTGGTTTTGAGCTTTACTTTCGTAACGAAGTGGCCGAACAAATCTGGAATGCCATTTTTGAAGCCGGTGAGGAATTTGGAATCAAACCCATTGGTTTGGGAGCGCGCGATACTTTGAGACTCGAAATGGGATATTGCCTGTACGGAAACGACATTGATGATACCACTTCGCCGATTGAAGCCGGTCTGGGATGGATCACGAAATTCAACAACGGACGCCGGTTTATCGACCGCGAATTCCTGACCATGCAGAAAAACGAAGGAGTTTCGCGCCGCCTGCGTGGCTTTGTACTGACCGACCGCGGAATTCCCCGTCACGGCTACGAACTGGTAAATGCCGAAGGCGAAGTGATTGGTGAAGTAACTTCCGGAACCATGTCGCCCGTGTTGAACAAAGGAATTGGGATGGGTTACGTTGCCAAAGAATACTCGGCATTTGGAACCGAAATTTTCATCAAAATCCGGAACAAAAATATTCCGGCGGAAATTGTTAAGCTACCATTTATCTAATCAATAAAACAAATCGATTACCTTGAGCCGCTTTTATAGCGGCTTTTTTTATGCTTTTCGTAAAAACTTTCTTGTTGTAGGATGTAGTACTCCAGGCGTTTTTGGCGTAAATTTATACAAGTGAATCAGGAGTTTAAGTCGTTCTTCAAAAAATCAAAAGCCATGTCAAAGTTTCATGAAATATTGAAAAATGTGAAGAAATCTCCCCAGAAGAGTGCAAAGGAAAAAAGAGCTGAAAAACGAGAGCGAAGGGCCATGAAAAATGAATCGATTAACCTTAAAAAAGTGTTTGAAGAGAAAGAGAAGTAAAGGTAAGTATCTGGTATTTTCGCAATCCCAAAATCCGATAAATTAGTGCTGGTTAATCCGAGTTGTTGACTTGAATCGAGTGACGATCATTTTGTTAAATGAGCCCCCGGTGATTGATAAGGTTGACAAAAAAAGTTAGCACATATGTTGTGTTAAAATCAGGATTCCGTTTATTTTCTTTTCGCGTCAGTTTCTTCGCACTTTAAATTCTTTTTAAATAATAAAGAAAAATACATTTCTATCTGAAAGATTCGACTTTCTTGTTTGGAATCAGATAAATTTGTGATGAATAATCATTTGATAGATAAAATGTTATCCTGCTCGTGATAATTAAAATGACTTCTATCACTTGTGTGCCTTGTAAATCAATGTTTTAAAACTCATAAAAATAAAAATAAACTTGACTTTTCTCATCTGGAATCGCTCCGTGATTCATGATCTTTGAGCAAGGGTGTTTTCAGTAAGAAAATGAATTATTCACCTTAATTGACGTATTTTATGAAGAAGCACAATTTTTACGCAGGACCATCTATTCTGCCGGAGTATACAAAAGAAAAAACTGCTGAGGCAGTACTTAATTTTGCCGGAACAGGGCTTTCGGTAATGGAGGTTTCGCACCGGAGCAAGGAATTTGTGGCCGTAGTGGACGAAGCCGTTGCATTGGTAAAAGAACTGTTGAAAGTTCCGGAAGGCTACTCGGTGCTTTTCTTACAAGGTGGCGCCAGTCTCCAGTTCCTGATGGCTCCTTACAACCTGATGGGTTTGAAAGCAGCTTATCTGAACACTGGTGTATGGTCGAAAAAAGCCATGAAAGAAGCCAAATTTTTTGGTGAAGTAGTAGAAGTTGCTTCTTCAGCCGACGCCAATTTCAATTACATTCCGAAACAATTTGACACACCGGCCGATGCCAGTTACCTGCACTACACCAGCAATAACACCATTTTCGGGACCAAAGTAAATGCCCCGGAAGCGAATGTTCCGTTGGTGGCCGATATGTCGTCTGATATTTTCTCTCGTCCGGTTGACGTGGCAAAACACGACCTGATTTATGCAGGAGCTCAGAAAAACCTGGGACCATCGGGTGCAACACTGGTTATTGTAAAAGACGAAGCGCTGGGCAAAATAGACCGCGTAATTCCAACCATGTTGGATTACCGTATCCACATCCAGAACGAATCGATGTTTAATACACCTTCTACATTGCCGGTTTTTGCCTGTTTGCAAACCTTGCGCTGGTTAAAAGAACTGGGTGGTGTTGAAGCCATCGAAAAAATAAACATCGAAAAAGCAGCGGTGCTTTACGACGAGATCGACCGGAATAAATTGTTCCAGTCAACTGTTCCGAATAAAGAAGACCGTTCGCTGATGAACGTAACCTTTGTTATGGCACCGGAATTTGCCGAACTCGAAAAAGAATTCCTTGATTTTGCCACCGCAAAAGGAATGATTGGAATTAAAGGTCACCGCTCGGTTGGCGGATTCAGGGCCTCGACCTACAATGCGATGCCGATCGAAAGTGTACAGGCGCTGGTCGACACCATGCAGGAGTTTGAAAAGAAGCACTAATCAAATAAATCAGGAAATGCAGGGTGTTTATCCTGCATTTCTTTTATAGACAGGTTTCAAGTTCCTGTCGCGTACCTAAATTTTTATGAGTTATGACTAAAGTATTAATTGCTACTACCAAACCATTTGCGCCGGTTGCAGTGGAAAAAATCACTGATATTCTGAAAACAGCCGGTTACGAAGTGATATTACTGGAAAAATATTCGGAAAAAAAGGCCTTGCTGGAAGCCGTTGCAGACGTTGATGCAGCGATTATTCGCAGCGATATTTTTGACCGCGAAGTACTGGAAGCCGGGAAAAACCTGAAGATTGTGGTTCGGGCCGGTGCCGGTTACGACAACGTGGATTTACCGGCCGCTACCGAAAACAACCAGGTAGTGATGAACACTCCCGGGCAAAATGCCAACGCCGTGGCCGAGCTGGCAATAGGCATGGCCATTATGGGGCTCCGCGAAATGTTCTCCGGGAAACCGGGTGGCGAAATGCGTGGCCGTACGCTAGGCTTACACGGATTCGGCTTTGTGGCTCGCAACGTATTCCGCATTGCACGTGCTTTGGGCATGGAAGTGATTGTTTACACCCGTTACAGCAAGGCGGCTGCAGCTGCTATCGGCTTGAAAGTAACACATTCGCTGGAAGAACTGTACGAGAAGAGTGATATCATTTCCATTCACGTTCCGGCCCGCGGCGAACACCTGAAATCGGTTAGTTACGATGTGTTGCAACACCTGAAAGACGGAAGCATTATCGTAAACACCGCCCGGAAAGAAGTGGTGAACGAGCCCGATTTGGTGAAAATCATGGAAGAAAGGCCCGGCATAAAATACATGTCGGATGTTACGCCGGATTGTGCCAATCTGTTTGAAGAAAAATTTAACGGGCGCTATTTCTTTACTCCGAAAAAAGCCGGAGCTCAAACTGCCGAAGCAAACCTGAATGCCGGGGTTGCTGCTGCCGAGCAAATCGTAGCTTTTTTTGAAAACGGTGATAAAACATTTCAGGTAAATAAGTGATGCTGCTGTTGATCTCTTTTAATGAGAGGGATTTTTAGCAAAGATTGTTTCAAATCTTATCGCGAATGGTTTTAGATTCCTATTTTTGAGGATCTAAAATCATTTGTCAATATTCAAAATCTATTAAGATGGCAATTATAAAACCATTTAAAGGGCTTCGGCCTGCTCAGGATATAGTGGAAGAACTGGCTTGCCTTCCATACGATGTAATGAATTCGGAAGAGGCTGCGCAGATGGCGGAAGGAAAAGAAAGATCGCTGTTGCGCATCACTAAAGCTGAAATTGAATGTCCCGAAGTGGAGGATATTCACTCCGAGACCGTGTACAACAAGGCGGTGGCGAATTACAATGCTTTCCAGGAAAAAGGTTGGCTGGTGCAGGATGAGGAAGCCAAATACTACATTTATGCACAAACCATGAACGGGTTAACCCAGTACGGGATTGTGGGTGGCGCTGCCTGTGCCGATTACGAAAACGGCATCATCAAAAAGCACGAGCTTACCCGTCCCGAAAAAGAAGAAGACCGCATGGTGCTTACGCGTTACCTGAACGCCAACATCGAACCGGTTTTCTTTGCCTACAAAGCGGTTCCCGAGATCGATGCCATTGTTGAGAAGATTGTAAAAGAACAAAAGCCGGTATACGATTTTACGGCGGAAGATGGTTTCGGACACCATTTCTGGACCATTGACGAGCCTGCAACCAATCAGCAGCTCGAACAGCTTTTTGCCGAAAAAGTTCCGTTTACCTACGTTGCCGACGGGCACCACCGTACTGCCGCAGCGGCTCGTATTGGACTGGAAAAAACAGCCCAGAACGCCGGTCATACCGGAAACGAAGAATACAATTTCTTTATGGCTGTTCATTTCCCGGATAACCAGTTGCAGATCATTGACTACAACCGCCTGGTGACCGATTTAAACGGTTTGTCGGATGTTGATTTTCTGGCGGCACTTTCCGAAGGTTTCAACGTAGAGAACATGGGCCCCGAAATTTACAAACCGGCTGGTTTACACGAGTTCAGTTTGTATTTGGGTGGAAACTGGTACAAACTTACCGCCAAGGAAGGTACGTACGATGATGCTGACCCGATCGGAATTCTTGATGTGACCATTCTTTCGAACCAGGTGCTCAGTCCGATCCTGGATATCCAAGACCTGCGAACTTCGAAACGCATCGACTTCGTGGGAGGAATCCGTGGTTTGGGTGAATTGAAACGCCGCGTTGATTCGGGTGAAATGAAAGCCGCTTTTGCTTTGTATCCGGTTTCCATGGAACAGCTGATCAATATTGCCGACAGTGGAAACATTATGCCTCCAAAAACCACCTGGTTCGAGCCCAAGCTACGATCAGGCCTGGTAATTCACAAACTGGATTAAGAAAGTATCGAAATAAAATAGAAAGTCCCGGTCTGTCGTTTGACAAACCGGGACTTTTTTTAGGAGCGGTTGCGAAATTACTTCGCGGCAATCTCTCTCAGAAACTTTGCCGTAGCTGCCGGAACATCATCCGGAACATAGGTAATTTTCTCGGGGCTCACGCCAAACAGCTTTCCAAACCAAACACACCCGGCAAGGTAGCAGCCATTGGCGCTCGCGTGGTACCGGTCGCTGGGGCTCCAAAGGTCAACGTTTTTGTCTTTTTTCTGTGAAAGAAAAAAGGCATCGCCCGACTCCAGTTTGGGCGCGTCGTAGCGCTTAGCCAGTGTTTTGTAGTTCTTGTTCAGCTTTTTATACATTTCCTTATATGAAATACTGTATTCGTCCAGCCTTTTGCAATCCGGCGCATAAGGCCAGGTCTCGTGCACATAAATCTGGGCATCAGGTGCATATTCCTTTACATGCTTGACAATCTGATCGGCATAAGGCTGAAAGGTTTCCTTCCGGAAACTGTTTCCGCTAACCTGTTGAATGGTTACCACGTCCCAATCGTTGCTTTGCAGCAGGTCTTTTAGCGATTGTCCCTTGTAGGGTTTCTCGTTGGGATCTTCCGTGCTTTTTCCGATCAGTCCGGCATGTCTTTCCAGCGAACAACCGCCCAAGTTTGCTTTTTCAATCAGGATGTTGCATCCTTCCACCGATTGGGTGATTTCATTCAGGTAATGGCAGGCGTTGTCAGCAAAACTATTGCCGATGGTCAAAACTTTGATCGTGTCCAAAGCGCCGTTGCTGCTTCCTGTTACAGCAAAAGATGGTTGGACGGAAAACGCCAGAATGCTGCAAAAAACAAGAACATGCAGAAAAATTGATTTTATCTGTCTCATAATAAGGGAAATAATTTTAAAGGCTTAAAATTGCCTGTTGTAGGTTTCACAATATTCCCAAATGTATGGATTTATTCCGGCCATTTAATTTCCACGCCTTGTTTTTGGATGAAATCCTGGAACTCATTTAAGTATTTCCGGTTTTCCCAAACCTGGCGGGGTGTTACGTTATTCTTTCCTGAAAACTGTACCAGCATCCCAACCACTTCTCCAATGTTCCATTCAACCGGATGCAGGCGGTAACAGCCGTTGGTAATGTGCGTACTTCCGATGTTTTTGGCAGCCGGCAGCAGGTTTTCCATCCGTTGCGGAATTAAAGAACCGAGCGGAATTTCAAACGGCAGTGATGGCAAATCGATGTAGTTGTCGCCCTGGGTGGTCGGGTGCAGATCGAGGTAGTAAGAGCCAACGCCAATGCTGTCGTAGAAACTTTCCGATTTTTTGGAAGCAGCTTCTCCTTTTACCAGTTTCCGGTTTTCAACGCCCACGTGTTCCTCCAGAATGGTAAACATGGCTTTTATACGTCGTCCTTCGCGGATGTACGGGTATTTTGCCATCCCGTCTTCAGTTCCGAGCATGTCTTTTCGCAAGCGGATACCCGGCCAGCCGGCGCCGCCATCGGGGCGTTCCACTTCGGTTTGCAGCCAGTAAACCAGCGAACGGTTTAACTCGCGGGCGCCTTCTACGTGTTTCTTAAATTCTTTTTCGCTTACATCCACCAGGTTGCCCAGCATGTAGTCGTTTTGCGGCCAGTTAATAATGGTAATGTCGCCCGAATAAAGGCCCGGGGTGAAATTATGCCGGTTGATAATTTTCCGGTAGTTCCACAAATTCAGCACGCTGCCCGTGGCACCGCCCTCGGGATGAAATCCCAGTTTTTTAGGTTCCAGAGTTGATGGAGTGGAGTAGGTGAGGTCGAGTAAACGTCCCGGCCACGAAGGTGTCAACTGCGGAATATAATTTTTCCAGAAATCGTATTTCTCCGGTTTGTCGATTACATGGTTTTCGCCGGGGCAATAATCCAGCGCAAAGCAAAGTGTAAAAGCCTGCTGGTTTTCGGTGCTGCCTTTTTCAGGAGCGTGAAGTTCGCCCGTTTCTGCTTTTGATTCGGTGCCAAGGTAGTATTCTGCACCTGAAAGCGGCAGTAATTCACCTGTCTCCGTAGCATCAGCGAAATAAGGAGCTCTCAGCCAGTATTCGTTTCCCGATTGCAGGTTCCGGACCGCGAGTGCCTGAACCTTGTTGCTGCTTACTTCTGCTTTGCTGACTTTACTGTTCAGCAATATCGTCAGCTTACCGGTGCTGATGTAGGGAGCCAGCATTTCGTACAAGACGGCCAGTCCTACACGTGGTTCCACGCATAAACGCGAAACGGCTCCGTCGCCCGGATTCAGGTTTTCGCGGGCTGCTGCATCGGGTGTTAGCGGATAATTTTTCCGGTAGTAATTCCGGAGTGCCGTACGGAAATCGCGGTACAATTGGGTGGCACCGTGTGTTTCAATCCAGCGGTGTTCATCAAAAGGCACGCCTTGCTGGGTTAACTGCCCGCCAATCCAGTCGGTTTCTTCGGTCATAATTACGGAAAGCCCGTTGCGGAGTGCGCCTAAAGCACAGGCGCAACCGCCCATTCCGGCGCCGGCAACCACCAGGTCGGCAGTCATTTCCGAATGTCCGAATCGTTTCTTAGCAGCAGGGCTGGCAGCCGAAGTGGCCGGTATTGAGATAAAAGGAGCCGCAGCCAAAGCACTGCTGCCTGCTCCCAACATTCCTATAAAATTTCGTCTTTTCATATTTATTTTTTCAAATTTTTCAGAATTTCGTCTAGCGAATAATTCCAGTTGAGCATGGTGCCCAAAACCGGGATAAGCATGTGGCCCGATTTTAATTGTCCGCGGTAGGAAGGGTGCCAGTCAGAACCCAGGTCCTCTTCTTTATTAAGCAGGTTTCCCGGTATTCCGACAAAAACGATCTCCAAAGCTTCCAGTTCTGTCCGGAGTTCTTCCACCATTTTTTTTGTGTAGGAAAAACAGGGTTCGTTGATCATGGGGCCGGTTACGCAAACGATTTTTGCGTGCGGAAATTCGAGGTGTAGTTTGTTGATCAGTTTTTTCCCGGCGTTAATAAAATCGGGTTCATCAGGAAATGGCTGCGTACTGAAATCATTTGTGCCCAGGTTGATGACGATGGCATCCGGCACATATTCCTGCAAAGGATAGGTACGAGTGGAATCTTCATCGAGCAGGTACTCCAAACGGGCGGGCATCGGTGCCAGCTTGGTGGAAATTTTTTCTTTGTCGCCGTAATTGCGAATCATTCCAAGTCCCGAATGCGAAATCAGATGGTATTGAGACTCAAACGCCCGTGCAACGATGGTTGCATAGGATTTCTCGCAGTTTTCGGTGGCTGGTTTAAAGCGCTCTGATTTGTCTTTTCCTTCGGTTCCGTAACCACAGGTGATCGAGTTCCCGATAAACAGGAGTTTCCTGGCAGGAAGCGGCGCCGGTTTCAGAAGACTTTCTTTCGCACCCACATAAATGCCTGTAAACTCAGCGATTCCCATTCCACCTTCGGTTCGCTTTACAATTCTTAGCTGGTGAGTTCCTTTTGATAATTTTCCGGGATACCACCAAAGGGTATCGTTTACTGCGTACAGAACCTGCTCCGGACGATCATCGACCCAAACATTGAAATAGTTACGGTCTCCGCCTTTTATTTGAATGCCCAGTTTTTGCCCGGTAAAAGCCGTAAAAATGCTTACTCCCGGCCAGTTGTATTTTACGGCATCAGCAGTTGGCTGAACACGGCCCATGTACTGGAACGCATCGTCGCCAGCCGGATAAAATTTTGCGTTGCTTTGCACCTGAGCCATGGTTGGCACGGCGTAAATAAACAGCAGAAGCAGAAGTAGGGTGATTCCCGTATTCTTCATCATTGTTGTTTTAGTTGGTCAATTTTTTCGAGGGTTTGCCAGCATTGATAAAGACCGCGTGGTACGTGGAAACAACCTTTCCATTTGCCGCCTTTTAACGGCAGCAGTACTTCGCCGCGGCGGTTGAGGTAACCAAACCACTCGGGATGTTCTTCGTCTTTAAAATGAGTCCAGGCGTAGTCGTGTACTTTTTTAAACCACTCCAGGCTTTTCTCCGAACCGGTTAGCTGGTAGCCTTTCAGCATGGTAATCAGTGTTTCGATGTGCACCCACCAGAGTTTTTGGTCCCATTCCAACTGTTGTGTCGGGTGTCCCAAACGATCCATAAAATAGAAAATACCGCCGTATTGTTCGTCCCAGCCGTATTCCACCATTTTTATTGCAATATCATTGGCTTGTGTAACAAGCTCCGGACGGTTTAACCGAACTCCCAAATCCATGATGAACCACATGGCTTCGATGGCATGCCCGGGATTGAGCAAGCGCCCGTCGAAAGTATCCGACAAACTGTCATCTGTATGTAAATTCTCGACCACCAAGCCCAATTCCGGACGGTAGAACACATCCATAACTTCGTGGATACAGGTTTCCATGGTTTGCTTCAAAAACTCTTCATCCAGAAGATGCTCGATTTCAAGTGCCAGGTTGCACAGAATCATTGGTAAGGCAAAGTTTTTCAGGTTGCGTGTGCCCGGGTAAGCTTTGTTCCAGTGTCCTTTCGGGTTCTCTGTTTTCGACAAAATAATGTCGAAGGTTTTCAATGCAATGTCGGCATATTCCTGGTTGCCGGTTGCTTTGCTAAGCTGGCCAAAAGCCATGGTTGCAAAAGTGTACGAGAAGATGTTGTACGGCTCAATCAGCGGTTTTCCTTCGCGGGTAAGCGAAAAATACCAGTTCAGGTTGCCGTCGTGCCCGTATTTTTTGAGGAATTCAGCTCCCTGAATTGCCGCATCAAGCCATTCCTGTTTTTGCTCAACCTGGTTGTAAAGCATCGAAAACAACCATACTTCACGTCCCTGTAGCCAGATAAATTTATCGGTGTCAAAAACTTCTCCTTCGCGGTCGAGGCAGGTGTAAAAACCGCCAAAATCCTGGTCTTGCGACTTATTCAACCAGAACGGAACCACGTTGTTGAGTAGTTCCGCTTTGTATTGCTCAGCTAAATTTTTAAAATCCAGTGTTTCCATGTTATCCTTTTAATGCTGCCAGGTATTCCTGGTAACGGTTGTACAAATGTCCGGCTTGCAGGTAGGCCGACTGCGGGCTCATAAAGTGTGAAAATTCAAAAGTAATGGCCTGCTCCATTCCAACTCTTTGGGCAGCTTCCAGCTTCATCAGCAGTTTTTCCCATTTGATGGGTAAAAATTTGATGGGCATATCGCGGTCGAAAGTTTCGGAGTTGGTCCAGCTGCGGATGCCGTATTTGTCGGCCAGTTGTTTGTTGACACGCAGAAAATCGTCCAGTTCGTCAAATTCAATATGGCCATCCTGGAAAGCTACAATGTCGATGGCATCTTTAATTCCGTCAAAAATTTCATCCCAGTCCTGCTCGTGCTTTTTCAGACTCACGCCCAGATCGCGGCTGGTTTCGTTGTTGTACTGGCTGATGTTTTTTACCCCGTCGATGTACGGCGATATCAGGGTTGTCAGGTTTCCGGAAGCCGATTTGCAGTGCTCGCCCAAACCACGGTACATGTCGATGATGGCGCCCGTTTTACGGCTGCATTCCTGCGAAATGTACCAGCCTTTGAAGGCGTTCATGGTTCCATATTTCGACCATACCTCGTCGATTACCAGTTTATTGAGATCGAGTTCTTTTTGGAAGTCGCCCTTTTCCCAATATTTCCCTGAATCGTACAAGCCGAAATAGAAATCCATTTGATGTTTTTCGCTCAGCTCCAGGAACATCTGAACAAGGTCAACCGGTGGTTGGTATGCTTTTTCTCTTTCCAGCAAAATTTCGGAAGGATATGTCAGCCATTTCCTGTAGCCACTCCTGATTAAAATGACCGTGTTTATACCTACCTGCTTCATATAGGCAAAATCCTGGTCCCATTCTTTCCTACCCCAATTCTGATGTGGGATATCATGACTTATTTCGTCTAAGAAAGTGCCTTTGATCTTCATTTGATTCAAAATATCTTTTAAGTCTGTTTACTATTCTATAATTTAATTCCCTCTTGCTGAAATACTTCGCGCCATTTCAGGTATCCGGCAGCAGTCAGGTGAATACCATCGGCTGTATATGGAGGCAAAAGTTGCCCGTGTTCGTCAGCAAATTCTGAGTACAGGTCCAGATAGGGAATACGTTCCTCTGCCGCGATTGGTTTTAACAGCTCGTTCAGCAAAGCAATTTTGTCCGATTTGTTTTTCATGTAATCAAACCAGATAACTTTTTCGTTGATGGGGAGCACGCTTTGCAGGTATAGCTTTGTTTTGGGCGATTGGGTTTTAACTGCCTGTATAATTTCCCTGATTTTCCCGGCAATAACCTCTACGGGAACGCTGCGCCCAATGTCGTTGATCCCGATCATCAGAAAAATGGTTTTGGGTTTTGAAGCCACCACCTCGTCGATGCGGCTTAACACCCCGAAGCACACATCGCCGCCAATTCCGCGGTTAACGATGTTTTTGTTTTTGAAAAGCTCGTTCCAGTTGCCTCTTTCGGTTATGCTGTTGCCCAGGAATACAATTTCGTTTTTTGCATTGGGCAGACTTTCATAAAAGGCACGCAGCTTTTTGTAATGGTCGAAAGTGTAAGTTGTATCGTAGGGCAGCGGGTTTTGTGCCGTGCTTGTTTCAGAAAACAAGGTGCCTGCTGCGAGCATTATTCCAAACAGGAGGAATGCAATGCGTTGGGTTTTAAATTTCTTCATAATCTTTGATTTTATCCAGCCAGTTGAATTTGAGTATTACGGAAGTGACCGCGAAAAGGATCAGCGAGATGATCAGCCCGTTGTAGTGCCTTACCACCAGGTAAATAGGAGCCACGATGAGGGTCATTTGCCACACAATTCCCACCACAACGTTGAAACTGTCGCGTGCAAGGTCTTTGTTTTTGGTCAGGTTCGGGTATTTTTTCAGGGCTTTTTTATGTATTGGTCCCCACCAGCCCCACGGGCGTACATTTTTGTAAAACTCGATCAGTATTTCGTCATCCACGGGTTTCGAGAGGAAGCATCCGAGGAAACTTCCGGCAGAAGCCATCAGTAAGATGAGCGGAAAGAGGTAAATGTCGGGTGTATTGGGGAAGAACAGGAATTTTAGAGTAGAAGCCAGCAAGCCGGCTAGCATTCCCCAAAAATATCCGTAGCCGTTAAAGCGCCACCAAACCCATTTTAACACGTTGGCTGCCACGTAACCGCCGTAAAGCGACGAGGTGATCCACAAGGTGAGCGAGTTGATGGAGGCCGAGAAAAATCCGAAAATGATCCCTATAATTACGATCCCGATGGAAGCGATATAGCTGATCTGGATGTATTTTTTACTGGTAGCGTTCGGGTTGATGTACTTTTTGTACAGGTCGTTGACGATGTAGGCTGGCGCTGCGTTCACAAAGGCCGAGAAGGTGGACATAAAAGCAGCCAGCAGTCCGGCCATGATAATTCCTTTCAGCCCAACCGGAAGCAGGTTGTTGATCACATAAGGAAGGATCTTTTCAAAGTCGATCTCTCCGCCATCGGCTTTCATCATGGGCGCCACCAGCACAAGGCCGAGTATTCCAAGCCCTGCAACCATTAAGTAGCGGGGTGGGTATAGTACCAGCGAAGTAAGACCGCTCATTTTAGCTGCATCACGTGGCGTTTGCGTGGAAAGTACACGCTGCATGTCGTAACCGGGTACGGGGCCTGCCAGACTCGAAAAGATGCCTTTGAAAAACATCATCATAACCAAAGCACCCAGCATCCCAAAACCATCCTGGGCGATTTTGTCATTTACCTGGTCGAAAATTCCCGTCCAGTCGAGACTTGTTTTCCAGCTTGGCATAAGGTCGAACCAGCCAGCCGGCACTGCCGCATTAATCTCTTCGGCCGAAACCTTGTTCATGGCAAACCAGGCCACTGCAATACAGGCGATGGTCATCACAAAAAACTGCATCACTTCGGTTGCTACCACGCTGTACATTCCCCCTTTGATCACATAGATGGTTGTAAGCGACAGCAATATGGTTGCATATACGTATTCAGAAATAAAATGAAAGGAACCCACATAAAACGACAGATCCCAGGGGAAAATAGTGACAGCAAATTTTCCGATTCCGACAAAAAAGTATGCGATGAAGCCAATTGCACTGATGATGGCAAATACCACCACAATAATGTGCGAAAGTTTGCCGCCCTTTTGATCGCCAAAACGGGTAATGATCCACTCAGCCCCGGTCATAACATTGGATCTGCGGAGCCAGATGGCCATAAAAATCATAATGAATATCTGGTTCCAAACCGGCCACAGCCAAGGAATCCAGACACTTTTCAGACCGTACACAAAAAAGATGGTGACTGTCCAGGTGGTCCCGGAAATATCAAACATTCCCGAGCCGTTGGAAAGCCCCAGGTAATACCATTTTAGTTTGTTTCCTCCGAGGAAATAATTCTGAAGACTTGTGCTGGCTCGTTTGGATATCCAAAAGCCAATAAAAATACTGAGCAGTATATACCCGATAATAATGGATATATCGATTATGTCAAAGTTCATTTTTTGTTTTTTTTATATATGTAGAGCTCTGATTTCCTGAAAAATCATACTCTCCAAACTATTTTCTTTCTTACCATTCGGTTAACAACTACCATAATCAGCATTACCAGGCAAGCAGCCCTTAGTACACCTATCCAGGGATAACCTGAGGGATACAGTACATTGTAAAAACCAATTAAAAAACTGACGTGAAGCAGGGGAAACATAAACCATGTTGACATTACATAGGCCATCAGTGGATTACTTCCGGCTCCTTCAAATAATTTTACCCAACGGCTATTTCTGAAGTAGGCAACCACATAGTCGAGAAACATCAGCAGGTTGATGGAAATGCCTGCAGTTATCAGTAAATACGAAACGGTCACATAATCTTTTTTTATTCCGCCTTCCACCGGTTCAACCATCAAGCCGATAATAATCAGGTAGGCCGCCAGGGTAAACATTTGCCGGTATCCCGGAATGTATTTCGTTACGAGTAGATAAAGGAAAATCAAAGTTGCGGGAGTTACGATAAAAACGGCGGTGGTCCACCGGGCAAAAAGCGAGATGGTTAACCATACCGATACGGCCAATACTCCGGCAAAAAATATATGTTTCGAATTTCCATTGCCTGCTCTTTCACTGAATTCTTCAGAAGATTTAAGGCGTTTGGCTATGATGTCGCCAACCATGGTTGCGGGAATCAGCAGGAGCATGTAAAAGCTCATGCTTAATTTGAAAAACCACGAGATGGGTTGATAATTTTCGATGATAATACCTAAACCTGTGTGCTTACTGAGTACTTGCACTGCTGCCCAAAATATAAAAATAGCCAGGCGAGCAGTTGTGTTGTTACGTGAAATCAGCCAGCTGATGGCTCCCAGAAAGTATACACCGGCAAGCAGTAAAATTATAATGTTGCTGCGGTGTAGCGAAAATTCCTGGCCGTAGGTAAAACGGAAAATTAATAGCAAAAGTATTGCCCCTCCCCATCCGGCAATCCGGTAAATAATTTTCTTTTTGGCATCGCGAATTACAGCAAACATCGGAAACATCAGCAAGAAGCCCAAAAGAGTAAATATCTGGAGATCGTAACCTTTTACGTCTGTTCCCAACAGGTTCAGGTTCCAAAAGCCTTTACCAATTGCATGAGGCATAATGTGTGCAATGTAAATCGCAAAAAGTACCAGTACAGAAAAGCGTGTAAGAATCTGTCGGGTAATTTCTCCGATGGTTTGTCCTTTTTCGAGTTTTTTCCCCAGTGCCAGCGGAATGGCAGCTCCCATGCAAAATATAAATACGGGTAAAACCAGGTCTACCCAGGTAATCCCTGCAATTTCCGGATTAAAAGCATGGCTTGGTGGCGGGCATTGCGCGTGGTACATCCAGGCAGGCAAAACATTTCCAAACGGAATTGTTCCTGAAAGAATCATCCCAAAAATTGAGAGACCGCGTAAAACGTCCAAAGAAACGGCTCTGTTCATGTTCTTTATTTATAAATCCTGTTTAAATGTATTGCCAAAGCGGTCAACCACTTCAACTGTAATTTTTGCTGAAGATGAATGCGGCTTTGCCCGGAACAAATGCCTGGTAGGTAGTGCGCTAACCCACTTGTAGTCCAGCTTGTCCTTGTCGGAGTAGGCTTTTTGCGCTGCCGGATCGGTTCCGGTGTAGGCTTCCATTTCTCCCATCCGGGTGCCGTCTTCGTACCAGTAAACCTTCCACTCCGGGTCCCAGTTCCAGACGTTAGCCGTAATAAAATCGGGCTGTTCCTGATTTTCGCCCACCGCATAGGCGTTGAACTGATAATCTTTGCTGAAGCCGGCACTTTTATAATACCAACTCAGGTTTGGGCCGTCGGCTTCAAAAACTGCATAGCCTTTTGGGGTACCATCAAGGGCATAGGGTCCCTGCCACCAGGCGCCACAAACGGAAGAAATGTTGTGCTCAAAAAGTTTCGAAGATATTACAACATTATTGGAATAATGCATATGTCCCGAAATAATGTGTGCCTGAAACGGTTCCAGAATTTTGTACAAAGCGTTTTTGTTTGATACCGATTTGGAAATATTGGAATACGAGAATTGTTTTATGTCTTCTTCGCTCAGGGCGGTGGGGATGTGTAAAACAACCACTACCGTTTTCCCATCTTCCACATACGACAAGTCTTTTTCGAGCCACGATAGCTGCTTTTCATCCAAATACCCAATGTAGAAATAACTTCTGCCTATGTAGAATATGTCGTTCAGAACCACGTAGTGAACATCACCGCGATTAAAGGAATAATAAGCAGGGCCGAAATGTGATTCGTAAACATCGGCAGAAGCCTCGTTTGATCTTGAATTGTACCTCAGGTCGTGGTTGCCGATGGATTGGTAAAAAGGGATTTCAAGCGGAGTGAGCATGTTTTTTATGCTGTCGAAAAGGGAAGGGTTGTCGCCCACAATGTCGCCACAACCCATCCCGTGAAAAGAAAAACTATCGTACTTTTTCAATAACTCCTTTACATCGTTGGCCACTTCCTTCGCCTGCTCTGCCTCCGCTGCCGATTTTATCTGCGGATCGGCCCAAACAACAAAGCCATGTTGGGTGTCATCTTCCGTCTTTTTTAGCTGAAAGTCAAGTGTACTGTTTTTTTTGTTGTCCGAAGGAACAGCCTGGAAAAAACGGGGTACTGAATTTTCTGTTTCAACCGTATATCCGGCAGGAGATGAGAGGTAAACAAAACGGCTTTCGGGATCGACATTCAGCGAATATTTCCCTTTGTTATTTGTCAGGCACACCGAATAACCATCGGTAACCGCCACGCCGGCAATTGCTTTTCCGTTGCAACTAACACTACCTTTTACCACACGGTTTTTTACCGGGTTTCCGATTGCCGACGAATACAGTGCCAGCCCAATCAGTAATAACAAGAAAATATTCCGCTTCATGTCTGTTTTATTTCTCTTCCTCTTGTTTAAATCGACCTTTTGCTACTCTTTATCTTTTTTGAAGTAATCAGGATCAGCAGCCATTTTGAATCCATCTTCTACTTCTTTCCACATATTTTTTTGGATAATATGAACGATGTCAAAGACCATCAAACCATCAGAAGCCTGAAAGTTCATTGCGATGGAACGAGATAGTTGCGGACGGTTGTCGTAAAACTGATCCACCAGAATACCGCCGTAAAACGGATGACCGTTCAGAATACCTTTTATCTTTTCGCACGAGCCTTCTACACAATACCAGGTACCCCGGGCAGCTTTACTATCGGTTTCATTTTTTACCAGGTTGTTGCTTTCCAGGTACTCGTCCATTGTTACGTTGGTGTAATAGTTTCCAACGGTGAATAAATCAAGCACTTCGGCATAACCGTAGTTTTTATACCCGGGTGTTGCCCAGTTAAAGTCTTTTGAAACATCGTATTGGTTGCTTGCCCAGTTAACACCTACTTCAAAATAGGATGGATACCAGGCTCCGGTATAAGTCCCAAAGGAGATATTCGGGTTTACCTCTTTAACGGTTTGTGCGGCCAACGACATGAAGTTGTAGATGTTCATTGCGCGCCACTCCAACCATTTTTTGAAATATTTGCCAGGCACATAATCGCTTTTTCCGTTCTCGTCGGTTTTCCACTCATAAATATCTGCTGGGAAATTTTGGATTTTTTCTCCCAAATGCTCTTCAAATTTTTGTCTTGTGTAATCCGAAAAGTCAGCCATAATTCCGTCGTATCGAACGCGGTCGAGAATAATACCATCGAGTTCAGGGTATTTGGTAACCACTTCCTTAAAAACATTCAGGATATGTTCCTGGAAATCGGGATTGATCGGATTGATCATCGCTGAGTACTTTTTCTTTTGTGTCATTATGGAAACAATCCCTTCAGTGGGAGTATAAACCATGCTTGCCCATTCCGGGTGGTCAGTGTAAACCTGGCCGCGGTCAAAGAAATTGTGCCCGCCAACAAAGGTATTCATTGATACCTGTACCCGGATTCCCAACTCGTGTGCTTTTTTGATAAAATACCCCAAATAATCAAAATCGGGACGTTCAAAACCGTCCCATTCTGTCATTTGCGGAGCATAGTCGCTTTTGTACAGTACTTCGCCGGTAATCGGTCTGATATCAACCACTGCGTCGGTAAAACCGATGCTTTTAATTTTTTCCAGGTAGAAATCAATTGAATCAGGATAACTGAAACGTTCAAAATTGGCTTCTGCATCGAACCACATCAAGGATGGTTTGCCAATTGTTACAGGGGTTTCTTTTTTTTCTGCCTTTGGTGAACAAGACGAGAAAAAGATAATGGAAGTTAAAAGGACGAATATTAATGAATTCTTCATTCGTTTAAACTTTAATTTTTAATAATGATTATGGTTCTTCTGTCGCGGTTGCCCGGACTTATTTTGTTTGTTTATTCTGCGGTAGCAGCCTCTATACCTTCTTTTGCATAGTGCCACTGGTTTTTCTTTTTCAGGTGAATCATGTCAAAAAGGAAATAGCCGTCGCATGCACTCATTGCTGCATCTACCGATTGAACGATGGCCTGTCCGGTGGCAGCATCTGTGGCAGTTGCCCAATCTCCGTTTCCTATATCAGGCCCCCCTACAACAAGGGCATCGCCTTTAATTTTATCGGCCGCCTGAGAACAGAATCCCTGTATGGTCCATTCAGTTGAGCCATAAACCCTTGTAGGGGCAGCATAAGCGCCGATAAGGATGATGTCCATCAGATCAGCATATCCGTAATTTTTATACTCAGGGGTAGCCCAGTGTGAGTAACTCGCCGGTAAGGTGTAACGTGGGCTGGCCCAGTTTACGCCAACTCCGTAGTAGCTTCCATACCATCCTCCCACATATACTCCAAACTGCATCTCAGGGTTTACTGCTTTTACGGTATTCTTTGCTTTCTCCATAAAGTCGTGAATGACTTTAACCCTAAATTCCATCCATTTTTTCAGGTAGGTTGGTTGTGGGGAGGGTAGACTACCCACAGCGGTTCCTGGTGTCATTACATCGTTGGGAAAGTTGGCGACCGGATGGCCTAAATAGTTTTCGAACTTTGTTCTTGTATAATCCGAAAAATCGCTGTCGAAGCCGTCAAAACGACCTCGGTCAAGAATAATCCCATCCAGATCTTCATACGATGCGAGGTCAGTAAGCATGTCGCAAAGGTAATTTTGAACATCTTCGTGTACGGGGTTAAAGAATTTAGCACCCGAGGCGGTTCTGTCCAGTGTGTTTATGATTCCGTTTGTAGTGAGCAAAGAAGTGGCCCATTCTTTTCTGGATGAATTGCGGAATAGCATCCCGTCGGAACCGATAGAAGTTGTATTTCCTCCTGAAAAAGTATTTACCCCGGCGTACACATCCAGTCCCAGGCTATGTCCGGCATCAATAAATGCCTGGAGATAATCCCAGGTTGCAGTACGTTCAATTTTTGTAAATCCACCGGGGAGCCAGGCTCCTAACCATGAAACCTGATTTTCTACATCGGTATCAAAAAGTACATCGCCGGTGGTAGGTCTAACATCTACTACAATGCCTGTAAAACCGGCGTCTTTGGCAAGAGTCAGATCTCTTAAAATATTCTCTTTGTTATTGGCAAAATCCGGGAAGTTAGCAGCAGCATCGATCCAGATAATTCTTGGTTTATCTGCGTTGGGGATATCGTCGTCCCATTCCCACTCCGGGGTATCCGTTCCATTTCCTCCACATCCGGTCACATTAAATATCATGAATACAGATAAGGACCAGAAAATAATTGATCGTAGTTGTTTCATACTTTTCATTGCTTTAATAAAAAGCCACCGCGGTTACAACTGAACGTTGTTTTCCGTCGCTCGGCTTAATTGTTTCTTTTCCATTTATCAGCATACAGCTTGATCCTCCTCCATCAAGGTTCAGTGCATGTGTGCATCCTATCTCCAGTAAAATGTTTGCCACTTCGCTCAGTGTCAGTCCCTTTACTCCTTGAGTCATGTTACGTCCTTCGCAAACAAAAAACACCAGTTGCCCTGTTTTTGTTACTGCAATGGCCGATCTGGGGTGGTTGTTCTCAGGTCCCACTCCGCTGGCTGTATCAAATAATTCCTCTTCGTGCGTATTTACAATAATGCTGTTTTTAATCAAAACAGGGCCACCTCCAATACCATTTTTTGCATTCCATACAGAACCTCCTTCCGGGAAAGTGGCCGAAGGCTGGGGAAGTGGCGTTGATCCCGATTTGTTGTCGGCAGGATTTGGATACGCGTAAGTGGCTCCGTTAACGGAGTAAACCCAGTCAACCTGAAATTCCCCATTTTTCATTTCTGCAAATGCCCCTTTTGTCGGGTAGTAAATGAATTCTCCGTTTTGGCGAGAAACAGAAGGGTTATTGGCACATAGGGTTTCTGCGTTGCGACATAGCAAACTAAGCGATGCTCCTGCCCAAAAATAACCCCCGTTTAGAATAACGGTTTCTTTCCCCGCTATATAGAAATCATTCGGAGTATGATAGCCAGAAGCGTTTCCGAGAACTTTAAAGGTTGCACTGTTCAGATCGGCAACAGCTAAATAAGCAACGGCCTGTTTATTCTGAAGAACCCCGGCTGATTTATATACGCGAATATATTCAGGCAATTCGCCAAAGCCTGTTTGCAGCATCCATCCCTTGTCGGTGATCAGCGAATCTGCGGTACTTTCGTTCTTGACGGGATCTTCCCATTCCCATTCCCATTCATCTTTCTTTTGGTCGCTTCCGCAGGATGTTAGTGTTGCCATGTAAATGGCACCCAAAAACAGCAAAAAGATTAGGCGGCTATTTTTCATAGTCATTTAAAGTTGCAGAAAGAATTGGCAACGCTATTTTAATAGCGTTGCCAATTGGTTAAAAACAGAGTTTCTAAATATCGATACAGTCAAATTGGTATCCCACCACGTATCCGTTTGTGAACATGAAATACAGATAGAGATAATAGCCATCTTCTGATACAGTCAGGGCTACATCGCCTGTTCCGTTTCCGTTAACAACAGCCGGTGAAACTGATTTTCCTCCGTAAACGTTTCTCTCACACTCCCAAATTACAGCCGGGCAGGTTTTGGTGTCAAGGTTTCCTGCGAAATTGGCATCGGAGGTTACATCCAACAGCCAAACGGCGTCTGATGCTCCCCAGGAGAAGCTGTTTACCCAGTTGAGCGTTGTATAACCTGCATTGTTAAACTGAATATAGTCAACAGCATTCGGGATATAGTTGGTACTGATTACATCCAGTGCCTTTCTTACCGCATTGGTACTACCGTTCACCCAGGCAAATGTATTGTCGGAGTAAGATGCAACAAAGAAATCACTGTTTACATCACTACCTGATGTGTAAATAACATCGGCATTAGTAGTCCAGCCTTTGGCTAAGCCACTCATCTTAACGATTTCCGGAGTTTGCGAGCTAAGTACTCCACCGGTAACTGTCCAGCGGGCAATTTGCTGACCTGCGGCCAAAATCGGAGCAGTAATAATGGCATCGCTGTCGATGCTGCCTTGTATGGATAGTTTACGTCCGATAGCAACTCCTCCATTCCACTCGATCATAAGTTCCGGAGTAGAGGTTACCGAAGTTACTTTCCATACTTTAAACGAACCGGCATTGGGTGCCAGGTTACAAATCAGAATATTACCATCGTCGTCAGCCGTGTTGTAGAAGTTCGAAAGTGAGCCTTTTATGTCGCCCAATTCAATTTCTCCAACTTTTTCTCCGGTTTTAGGATCAATGTAAATACTGTTCTCGTTACGTGTATTAATTACCACATAATCACCGGTTGCGGCAATACCGCCCGTAAGGTTGTCTACAGTAATGCCCAGATCAGCTTTAAGTTTCTTCGCAAAAAGAAGTTTGGCGCTTCCTGCACGAATACCATAATTCAGCTTGTTCGGAACTTCTTTTTTTACCGTGTAAACATTTTGGGTTGTTCCATCATGTGCCGTTACTGTAAGTTGTAAATCCTGGTTGTAATTCAGTGCCGTAGTTCTGGGGTCAGGAGAAATCGTTGCATGATAAGAGATGGTTACTTCAGCAAGGGCTGGTTCCAGCTCTTCCAATGCCACCAGCGAAATGGTTTTGGCTGATTCGTTGATCACACCTGCCAATCCGAGTGACGGTAGCTTAAAGTCGGTAATAAACGCAGCCGAGCTTTTTACAATTTGCCCGGTAACTGTATATTGCTTTCTCTGCTTTAACTGGTCTGTGACAGTTATCGTATTCTCCTGGGTAAGGTCCATGTATAGCAGGGATGGTTCAACCAATACGTTGTCGTCCAGATTGGCAGATACTCTCATGTGTTTCAGTTGAGCTTCTGTTACCTGGTTGTCACTGCTTTCCGGGAAAAAGTAAGGTATTGGGATGACAATACTTGAGCTGTCATTACCAGATATATAGCCCGTAAATTCGCCTGTTCCGTCATCAAATTTTGCCTTTATACTATTGATTCCGTTTCTGGAAACCGAAGGAATCAGATCTTCCGGTTCCTGGCAACCACTTATTATAATAAGCAGGCCCATTATGATTGCAATTATATTTCTATTCATCATCTTCGGTCTTGTTATTTCCATTCGTCATATTGTTCGATGGCCGAGTTATTGGCCAATTCGCTATAAGGAACCGGGAAAACGTATGTTTTCTGCAGGAACTTGCGGTCCTGTAAGTCGCAATCAACCAGTTCGTAATGGTAGTCTGCACCGTTTTGGGTGATTTTCATGCCATGAACCCGGTAATTGTTGTATTCAACGTGTGCCAGTTTCCACCGACGCATATCCCAGTAGAGGTGCCCTTCGTAAGCCAATTCAATTTTACGTTCGTGGCGAATGGCATTAAACAGGTCTTCGCCAGTAATGCCTGATTTAGCAGGTAATGCAACACCGGGACGAGTGCGTACCGTATTGATGTCGCTAAGAGCTGGCCCACTTTTTCCAAGACGGTAGTTGGCTTCTGCCCTGTTTAAGTAAACCTCTGCCAGGCGAATCTCAACCCAGGTTTGATCGCTTTTGAAGGTTTCCAAATCGGTGTGTGCTTCGTCTCTTAGTTTACGCAGGTAGTAACCGGTAACAGTTCTGCCTTTTGTATAGGTATCGGCGCGGTATCCCATGTACCTGCCATTCGTGCCGTTTTCCGAATTTTCCATGGTTTTGCCCTGCCAGGTCGCACCGTTGTATATAACAGAAGCTTTAAAGCGAGGCTCGAGTTGCTCGTACGGAGGACGCTGAGTTGTTCCACCGTCTGCATGCCATGGAGACCAGTCGACCGTTTGCCCTGTAGCAGTTTCGTATGCTTCCACCATCTCTTGGGTTGGTACGGCATTGCCACCTTCGTTTTCTTTCTCTCCAAAAGTAGCGTAGGTTCTGTCGAAAGAATGGTTGGGGCCGGTAACCAGGTAATTATATTCGAGTATGGACTCCGAGTTTCCACCTTTCCAGGCTTCTTCGTAGCTATCGGTGAGGCTGTAAATTTGCAGATTGATTACTGAGTCAGCGGCATCAACCACTTCTTGCCAACGGCCGGCATAAAGCATAGCCCTGCTTTTTAATGCAAAGGCAGCACCTTTCGTAATTCTTCCTTTGTTGGCATTGTCCCACTGTTTAGGCAACACCGATGCGGCAAAGTCAAGATCAGATTCAATCAAATCCCAGGTTGCTTCCTCTGACGAGCGATTGATATCTTTTTGCAAATTCATGTCGGTGTAAAGGATTACTCCACCATGACGCTTTGCTAACTGGAAATAAAGGAAAGCTCTGAAAAAACGAGCCTGGCTTTCGAATAATTGCTCGGTAGCATCATCCAGTTGAGAATATTTCTCTAAACCAACCAGGAATTCGTTGATTCTTCGGATTCTTTCGTAAGTGTCTTTCCAGGTTCCCAGAAGGTTTCCTGTGGCCGACATTGTTTCTGGTGTAAAAACGTACAAGTTTGAATTACCAGCAGTTGCTCCCGGCACATAAGAACCGTATTTTAGTGTTTCTGTTAATCCTTCGGTTAAAGAGCCTTTAAACTGGGAGTTACCGAAACTACCGTATCTGTCAATGTAGGGATAAAAGCCGTTGATATACAGTTGTACGTTTGCTTCACTCTCCCAAGCCAGCTTGTCTGAGATCCGGTCGGAAGGAGTTGTGTCCAGAAATTCATCACATCCTACCAAACTGACAATTCCCAGTAAGAAGACTATTTTAATTAAATGCTTTTTCATGATTCATTTACCGTTTAAAATGTCAATTTAATACCTGTTGAAATAACCCGTTGTTGCGGATAGTATCCGTTGGAAACTCCCGGTTGCTCAGGATCTATATTGTATTTTTCCAATTCGCTAAATGTTAATAGGTTTTGGCCTTCAACATAAACCCTGAGGTTGTCGGCGCCAAAACTTCTCATCCATTTTACCGGAAATGTATAGCCTAATTGTAGCGATTTAAGGCGGATATAGTCGCCACTCCTATACCAGAAGGTCGAAGAATAGGCATTGTTAGAGCTGGCAGGTACCAGGCTTAGTCTTGGGAACTCGCCATTTGTATTATCTTCTCGCCATGAATTTTCAAGAAGGAAAACAGGTGAGTTTCCTCCGTGGTAGAACGGACGTGTCATTGAAGTGTTGTCCATAATTCCACTACTGTATACACCGGTAAGGGCTACGTCACGTCCCAGACCCGACTGCCATAACATTGAAAGATCAAAGCCTTTCCAGTCTGCATTAAAAGTAATACCTCCCACAAATTTTGGATAAGAAGATTTTCCGGTGTAGCCGCGATCTTGCTCATAGGAGATCACGCCGTCACCGTTTCTATCCAAATATTTAATATCACCCACGCGAACATCTTTTCCAACAATTAGAGGAGAGTTATCTATTTCTTCCTGCGATTGAAACAGGCCCAGCGCAATAAATCCAATTTGTGAACCTACTTCTTTTCCGGTAACCTTAAGCCAGTCCGGGGTATTTGGCGAGTCGCCATATTTCAGCCAGCGTCTCAGGGTATAAGTACCATTTACACCGATGCTATATGAAAAATCGCCGATTTTGTTTCTATGTGTAAGGACAAGCTCAAAACCTTTGTGGTCTTGCTTGTTTTCATTGGCATATCCAAAAACATAACCTCCGTACGAGTCGGGATAGGTTGATGACACCGAACCCAGCATGTCGTAAACGTATTTGTAGAATACATCAAACTCCGCTCCTAACAACCCGTTCCACATAGAAAGGTCGAACCCCAGGTTGTATTGAAGAGCCTTTGCCCATGTAAGGTTAATATTGGCAGGCTTTGAAGTCATGAGTCCGCTTAGTCCTGTTCCATTAATAACCAGTGCAGGGTCCTCTAAGAACGATAAAGTACTGAGGAAATAGTAGGGGTCAATATCGGTTTTACCTGTTAACCCGATACTCCCTCTTAGCTTCAGGTTGTCAACATTGTTAATCGAGTTTTTAAACCAGTCTTCTTCCGAGATTCTCCATCCCAGTGAACCTGCGGGGAAGGGACTCCATCTTTTCCCTTTTATCATACCGCCAAAAACATAACTGCCATCGTAACGGAAAGAAGCTTCAGCCAGGTATTTACGTTTGTAGTCATAATTGAGTCGACCTAGAAATCCAGCTTTTCTTTTAACATAGCTTGAACCCGATACATTGTTTTTCTCGTCCAACGTAGCAAAATCAAGTTCATCCAAATCCAGAATGTCAAAATCGTACCCATAGGCTCCAAATTTATTTCCGTCTTGCTGAGACGTCTCTATGAGCCCTAAAGCGGAAATATTATGGTCTCCAAAAGAATTTTCGTAGTTAACTGATGTGTTGGTGGTAAGAATAGAGTAGTGAGACAGTCCTTCCACCAGGCTTGTATTTGGGCCTCGTGCATCGTGGGTGTATACGTACGAAATGTCCTTGGTAGCCGCGGTTGGCAGAGTTGCAATTTTTGTGAAGTAAGGTGTTGAGAACGATTTGGATGTTTGATAAGAAACATCGTAGGCACTCATAAACTTCAGGCTTAAGCCTTTTACCTGAGGAACATTGTATTTTAACGCCAGGTTGGTTTGAAGAATGTTTGTTTTAACATTGCTGTATCCTGTCAGAGCAGAGGCCGCCAACGGGTTTACGTAAGAGCTGGCTGTTCTTGTGGATACCGGGATACCATCAATTTCCATCGGAACATATGGATGCGCACGCATGGCCTGTTGCGGAATGTTGTTCCAGTCGCCAGGAGTGGCAGAGTATCCGGGACGTTTTCTATCTTCAATTCTACCTGCAATGTCGAAAGTAAGTGTGAGATTTTTTGCAATTGAGGCGTCAATATTTGAACGAAGGTTTAAACGGTCGTAGTTAAATCCTTCCACGTTACCTTCTTGCTGGTAATTTCCCAGGGATACAAAGTATTTGATCTTTTCGGTTCCCCCGGTGGCATTCATGTTTAAGTTCAGATTGTTTCCAATACCGAATGTTTCGTCGTACCAGTTTGTGTTTCCCCAACCGTCAGACGGATCGTTATTGAGCATCTTTTCAATATGTTCTGACGAAAAAACAGGTTCGTCACCATCCATTTCGCGGGCTTTGTTGTACCAGTAGGCGTAACCAGGTCCATCCAGCATTTCGAGCATAACAGCATTGTCGCTGATTCCGTATGAGGCGGTAAATGATATTTTAGAGTCAGCTACACGCCCTCGCTTAGTAGTTACAATTACTACAGAGTTGGCATCCAGTCCATAAACCGAAGCGGACGAAGCATCCTTTAACACCGAAACCGTTGCAATTTCGTTCGGGTCAATTTCTGAGAAACTTCGCTCAATACCATCAACAATGTATTTTGCTTCTGACCCACGAACTAAAATACTGGCACCGTCGGATCCGGGTTGTCCTGATTGCTGAAGAGCGACAACTCCGGAAACAAGTCCTCCAAGCTTACTCGTAATGTTTCCTACAGGTGCTTTTAATAATTCCTCACCAGATACCTGAGCAACAGCACCGGTTACCGACTGGCGTTTCTGGGTCCCGTAACCAACTACTACCACTTCATCGATTCCTTCAGTTGAAGCACTGAGTTGAACGTCTATTTTTTGCCTGCTCCCTACTTTTTCTTCCCTGGTTGTAAAACCGATGAAAGAAAAAACAAGAATAGCGTCACTGTTTTCAACAGAAATTGAATAGTTACCGTTAATGTCGGTAACTGTTCCTGTTAGTTTTCCTTTTATAGTAACTGAAGCCCCAATCAAGGGATCTCCGTTTGCTTCTGATACACTTCCTTTTACCATTGTTTGTGCAATGGAGTATTGCGAGAATACGCACATAAAGAGAATGAGCAGAAAACCAACCTGATAAATTCTTTTTTTCATCATATCAATTAGCATTGATTCACTCTTAAAATGATCTTTAATTCTTAAAGCAGTTTGTCTGAAATATTTTGATATTCCTTTGTTAGTGACATTCTATCTGGATGGTTGCGAGTATTTCTGTTTGATCATCACAACCTTCAGTTTTGTAAAATAGAATGTTTGCAGAGAGTTTTTGTTTTTAATCAACCAAATGATTGAAAACAAATCTTTTATATTACTGAGAAAAAAAGTAAATTTGATGCATCTAATTTACTTAGTAGCCTGTCCTAGCGCCTCCGAAGCCTTGTGGCAGGCTTTTTTTTGTGAACTGTTTAGTTAATCTTTCATAATTTCATTGTTTTTAGTCGGTTACTGTTCTATGGATTTGTTATAATAATTGTAGCTGATTAAAAACAATGGCGCCCGCTCCTTTGATGGTTGCATCTTCGGCAGAAGAGAACATCAGTTCGCAGT
>NZ_QWGR01000168.1 GCF_003576475.1 Maribellus luteus
ATGACCAACGCCATGGTGCGCGCGCTCAAGTGGTTGCAGAAGGCGGGCCCCTCTGACATCGTCAAGACGGTGCCGGAAGCCTATCTGCTGGGCGATCGTGCACTGTATCTGGCAGCGTGGGAAAAGGTGCGGGAGGCCATCTCTCCGGATGGGACGATGCCGGCCGACGGCCCTGCCACGGCATTGCGCACGCTGTCGGAATTTGATGCGGAAGTGAAGGGCAAGCAGATCAAGCTCGACCAGACCTTCACCAATGCCTTCGTGCAGAAGGCCAACGCCAAGTACAAGTAGTTTCCACAGGCTTTCAGCAACGCGCCCGGTTCCGCCCGGGCGCATTGCTTTTGGACCGCAGACCATGCCACATCCCGCGCTTTCGTTCGATCAGATCACCTGCACGTTCATCTCGCCCGATACGCCGGGCCAGCGCTACACCGCTGTGCAAAACACCTCGCTGGAAGTACAGGCCGGCGAGTTCGTTTCCGTGGTGGGCCCGACCGGCTGCGGCAAATCTACGTTGCTGAATCTGGCGGCGGGCCTGCTGCAGCCGTCTTCCGGGCAGGTGCGGGTGTTTGGCGAGCCGCTGCTC
>NZ_QWGR01000169.1 GCF_003576475.1 Maribellus luteus
ATGAAGGCGGAAACCTCCGCGTCGTCCCGGCGCGGCCATGACAAGCCGATCAGCGCGATGGAGACAAGCGCAGCGCAAGCCAGTGCGGCGATCAGCATGATGGGCACGCCGGGCGCGCAGGGCGATGCCGGCGAATGGCGACGCCAGCCGGTTGGTCCACGTGTATTCCCCGTTGGTTTGTTGTTCTTGCAGTGTATCGGGCGCGGTTGTCGGGTGAATGACCGCGTGTTGCGCCCCGATTAGCCGCCGATTCTATCGGCAGGAAATGTAAAAACTGAAGGCCCGTGCGGCTTTGCGGCGCCCGGCTGCGCCGTTGCGTGCCGGCATGCGTATATCGATCTGCCAATGAATTCGTTTGCGCAGCGCAACAATCCCCCTACGCTTGACCCCCTAAAAATCATCTGGGGGTTGTCATGCAAGCAAGCGTTTCGCGCGCATTCTCGTTGTCGGGTCTGGCGCCGGCATTGGCAAAATCGTCGCGCCAGGTGGTGGGGGTGGTCATCGGGG
The DNA here is from genome assembly GCF_003576475.1 of Maribellus luteus. Classification (GTDB taxonomy): domain Bacteria; phylum Bacteroidota; class Bacteroidia; order Bacteroidales; family Prolixibacteraceae; genus Draconibacterium; species Draconibacterium luteum. The sequence continues at coordinate 508 of NZ_QWGR01000169.1, forward strand.
CCGCGCTCGCGGTGGCCGTGCTGCACGCGCCGCAAGCCCACGCCGACAAACTGGACGACATCAAGAAGGCGGGCGTGCT
>NZ_QWGR01000170.1 GCF_003576475.1 Maribellus luteus
AGCACCAGCACATGGGGCACAGCGGCATTACCGGTAGGTGCGTAGAGACGGCCGAGCCCCGGGATGTCCTCTATCATGGTCGGCAACGTTGTGGTGCTATCCATCGCGCTATGACGCGTTTGCAAGTTGGTCCCCCTCAGTTTGCTGTTTCAAAGCGTCGAGCCGAATTTTCCTGCCAGACTGCCTTGGTGTCACGCCTCGCCGGTGAACCTTATGCCCGCTCCCTACCCAGGCTCCTGCCTCTGCGGCAGCGTCAAATTCCAGCTCCTCGCTGATCCGCTCACCTTCTACGTTTGCCACTGCACCATGTGCCAACGTCGCACCGGCGGCGCGGCGTTGCCGGTGATGTGGGTTCACCGCCCGGACCTGCAGATCCTGGAAGGAGAGGCGCCGCTTGCCGAATTCAACCTCGGCAACGGGCAGACTCGCAGAGCCCGCATCTGTCGGCGCTGCGACACACGCCTGTGGGCGGAGCCGTTGAACCGGCCAAACATCGCGTTGCTCCGGCCAGGCACGCTGGAGGACCAGCAAGCCTTCACGCCCGCGGCACACGTGTACACGCGCAGCAAGCAGCCGTGGTTTC
>NZ_QWGR01000171.1 GCF_003576475.1 Maribellus luteus
GCCAATAACAAGGCGCGACGGGGCACGAGCGAAAGAAATGAGGGCATTCCACGCGTCATCATGGATGGCAGGGCGGAGTCTGCGGACGCGGTTGGCGTCCAGTTGCGCGTCCTGTCACTCGTGCCACGGGCCCGATGCATTGCAGGCGGGCCGGTGGCGGCGAGTCGCGTGAAGCGACCACAAAGAGCGAATTGACGGACGGCCTGTCCGGACGAAACCCGCGGCGGGGCGAATCGGGCGGCGTGCTGCTTTTTAGAGTTTTGCCGCCGGACCGCCGTGGCAACGCGGTAACCGGATATTCAGCCGGCCGGCACCAGTCTGGTGCGGCAAGGGCTTCTTTCACCAAGCGGGCGCCGTATGGATGACCATGTGGCGCCCGCCTTTGAATTCTGTTCTACCAGCTGCTCGTTCTACGCTGGCCGACGTTGCCGACGTGATCTTTGGTTCACGTCTTGCGCGATGGGACAGCGGTGCGTGCTGCTTTCGTGCCGATACATCCGGCCACGTGATTAGCTTTGTAACACAAGTGGGCGATAGATCGGCATGTTCCGGACCGAAACGGTGGCTGTGTACAATACCTGTT
>NZ_QWGR01000172.1 GCF_003576475.1 Maribellus luteus
ATCCATGTAAGCTCGAGGAAGGTTCGAAGGCACGCGCGGCTTATTCGAGCGAGCTCGTCTACGAGCGTCATCGCCATCGCTACGAGTTCAGCAACGAGTACCGCGAGCAGTTCGAAGCGAACGGCATGATCTTCTCGGGTACGAGCCCGGATGGCCGTCTCGTCGAAATCATCGAGATCCCGGAGCACAAATGGTTCGTCGCGTGTCAGTTCCACCCGGAGCTGATCTCGCGTCCTGAGCGTCCGCAAGCGCTCTTCCACGACTTCATCCAGGCTTCGCTCGGAGAATAAGAAAAAGAGGCACTATGGCCTCTTTTAAGGGGGAACGTTCGGGGGTGGCTCAAGCATAGCGCTCTGAGCGAAAGTCAGCCTCCCCGTTTGTTTCATCTTAATATGAAGAAAATCGAGAAAAGACAGCACGCGGACGCCCGCATGCTGTCTTTTTTCATTCCCATTCCTCGGTCATCTCACGAAGCTGCGTCAAGATGTGCGTCAGCAGGAAGGCGCACAAGGCGAGGCTTGGCAAGCCATGGCGCGAGCCGTCCTCCGCCGGGAGCAGCCCCTTCTCGAACTTGAGCGCGAGC
>NZ_QWGR01000173.1 GCF_003576475.1 Maribellus luteus
GATATCGTCAGCAAGTATGCCGACCGGGTCGTCGCCTTCTACAACGGCCGCATCCTGGCCGACGGCGAGCCGTCAACGGTGCTGAAAGACAATGAAGTCCGCCGTTATGTGACGGGAGGCGCAAAATGACCGCTTCCCGCTCCCTGCTCGAAATCGACAACCTCGCCGTCGAAATCCAGTCGATGCCGGCGCTGCGCGGTTTCACCATGCATCTCACCGAGGGCGGCATGGTCAGTCTGGTTGGCCGCAACGGCGCCGGCAAGACCACGTTCTTCAACGTCATCACGGGCCTGTACACGCCGGACGCAGGCGAGTTTGTGCTGGGCGGCACGCCCTACCAGCCGACCGCTGTGCATGAAGTGGCCAAGGCCGGCATTGCGCGCACGTTCCAGAACATCCGCATCTTCAAGGAGATGACGTTGCTGGAAAACGTGGTGGTCGGCATGCACCGGCATCTGGACTACGGTGCGCCGGGCCTGCTGCTCTCGCTGCCGAAGTACCGCGCCGCCGAGCGTCGCGCGCGCGATCGCGCACTGGAGCTGCTTTCGTGGGTCAAGCTCGACCACAAGGCGCATGACATTGC
>NZ_QWGR01000174.1 GCF_003576475.1 Maribellus luteus
CCTCAAGGCCGCCACCACCCGCCAGGCCATCGAGCAGCTGCCGCCCGAGATCACCCTGTCGTTCGTGCCCTCGGCCGACGGCCTGCAGGGCTGGATCGACCTGGCGCGGGCCAACGGCCACGAGGTCCTGCTCGAGGCGCCGATGGAGCCGCTGGACTATCCCGAGAGCGACCCGGGCCCCTACACCCTGATGGCCAACGCCGCGCCGCAGGAGACCATCAAGAAGCTGGAATGGCTGCTGACCCGCGCCACCGGCTATTTCGGCGTGACCAACTATCTCGGCTCGCGGTTCGTCGCCTCCGACCAGGGCATGGCCGCCTTCTCGACGGGCCTGCGCCAGCGCGGCCTGGCCTTCGTCGACGACGGCTCGGCGGTCCGCCGGGGCGGCGGCGTGCCCCGCGCCTCGGCCGACGCCATCATCGACGACCAGCTGGACGCCGCGGCCATCGACAAGCGGCTGCTCGGCCTGGAGGCCGCCGCCCTGCAGCACGGCCAGGCGATGGGCTCGGCCTTCGCCTGGCCGCTGACCCTGTCCCAGGTCTCGGCCTGGGCGGCCGGCCTGCAACAGCGCGGATACCAGCT
>NZ_QWGR01000175.1 GCF_003576475.1 Maribellus luteus
GCGGTAACGATCGCCTCATGCGGGCTTGCGCCAAGGGCAAGCCAGCCGAACATGGTGAGCGCCGCGGTGACATGCACGACCGGGGCGTAGAGCCGGGAGGCGCGATCGGCGAGCTGCACATAGCGGGAGCGGGCCTGCAGCGCGCTGTCGAGAAGCCGCGTGATCTCGGCGAGCAGCGTGCCTTCCGCGGCGGCCGCCACCCTCACGCGCAGCGCACCCGACATGTTCAATGTGCCGGCATAGACTGCCGTGCCCTTCTCCGCCGCGACATGCAGGGTCTCGCCGGTGATCAGGCTCTGGTCGATTTCGGAACGGCCCTCGATGACCGTGCCGTCGACCGCCGAGCGCTCGCCCGGCCGCAGCAGCACGATTTCGCCGGCGCGGATGCTGGCGGCCGGAACCTCGCTGATTTCGTCGGGACCGACGAATTTTGCCGCCGTCTCCGCCTTCAACGCGGCGAGATTGCCGGCCACCGCACGCGTGCGCCGCCGCATGTTCTGGTCGAGATAGCGCCCGGCCAGCAGAAACGTCAAAAGCATCACGGCGGCGTCGAAGTAGGCGTGCTCGGCATGCTGCATGGT
>NZ_QWGR01000176.1 GCF_003576475.1 Maribellus luteus
TTCTGGTGCTGGTTCGTGGGCTTCTACACCGCCTTCATGCCGCTGTACGTGCTGGGGTTCATGGGCATGACGCGTCGTCTGAACCATACCGACAACCCGGCATGGCAGCCGTGGCTGATCGTCGCCGTGATCGGCGCCGCAATCATTGCCTGCGGTATCGCTTCGCAGCTCATCCAGATCTTCGTGAGCGTCCGCAACCGTCATGCGCTGGCTGATCTGACCGGTGATCCGTGGGGCGGCCGCACGCTGGAGTGGGCGACGTCGTCGCCGCCGGCGCACTACAACTTCGCTCGCGTGCCGGTCATCCGTGACATCGACGCCTTTGCCGACATGAAGGCGCGTGGTGAAGTGCCGACGCAGGTCGCACCGAGCTACGAGAAGATCCACATGCCGAAGAACACAGGCGCCGGCTTCTTCATCGGCATGTTCTCGATCGTGATGGGCTTTGCGCTGATCTGGTACATGTGGTGGCTCGCCGCTCTGAGCTTCATCGCGTTGCTCGCCGTCGGGATCGGTCACACCTTCAACTATCACCGCGATTTCGACATTCCGGCTGAAGACGTCATCCGGACCGAGGAT
>NZ_QWGR01000177.1 GCF_003576475.1 Maribellus luteus
TACATTGGCTTGGCCGAGTCGTAAAGTATGCACTGTTTACTTAAGCCAAAAAGGCATTCAGGGAGAACAAGGATGAGCCAGGTGGAGACCACAGCCGAGAAGCCGTACTGGGAGCGGGGCAACCTTGCGCCGGTCTTTGAAGAGGTGACCGCGTTCGACCTGCCGGTGGAGGGCGCAATTCCGCCCGAGCTGAAGGGGCTCTATGCGCGCAACGGCGCCAATCCGCGCGAGGGTCATGCCGGCCACTGGTTCATGGGCGACGGCATGCTGCACGGCGTCTCGCTGAACAACGGCAAGGCGGAGTGGTACCGCAACCGCTGGGTCCGCACCCCGCGCTTCAACGGCGCGCCGTCGCGGCCCGGTATCCCCGACATCCGCGCCTCCACCGCCAACACCAACGTCATCGCCCACGCCGGAAAAATTATGGCGCTGGTCGAGAACGCGCTGCCGATGATGATGACCCGCGATCTCGATACGGTCGGCTTCCACGATTACGGCGGCAAGCTCGACACGGCGTTCACGGCGCATCCGAAAATCTGCCCGGCCACGGGCGAACTGCATTTCTTCGGTTACGGCTT
>NZ_QWGR01000018.1 GCF_003576475.1 Maribellus luteus
AAAAGCGTTGCAGGGCGACAAAAAAGCCCGCAGGACGCTCAAAAATCCTGCAGGAAACCGAAAAAATGCCGCAGGACGCTGAAAAATCTTGCAGGGCGGCTCTGAGGACTGAAGGAAGGACTTACCCGCTACAGCCCACAGGAGATTAAAGCGTTTCTTTTTACTTTTTCGGAAGAACGTGGTTATTCGGATCCTGTGAAATGTATTGTTAAACAGCTTTCTAAAAACATTTTTCTTGTTATCTTCGGAAAAACGAAAAAACGAAACCGCCTGCTCATGAAACAACTCCCTCCCGAAAAATCAGAAAAAGTTGGTTTATCCACCCCAATGGGTGTTATAACCCAACCTGCTAATAAAGATATAACCCGACTGGTTGGGTTCCACATACGTTACACACAAGCATGAAAGAAAAACCAAACAACTTTAAACTATATAAATGAAGCCTATTATTTCCATTTGGATTAAAACTCGACAGACATTTCAATTAATTGAAAAAAGAGATGAAAAAGAAAATGATTTTATGATTCACATTTTGTTTTTCTTGACCTCAATGTATGCAGGATTCTCAATGTCTTTTGACATTAATAAAATATTAGGATTAGAAATTAATTACTATTTCGTCCTTATAATTTCATTAATCGTTTCAGGACTTTTAGGACTGTTCGCTTACAAATATATTTTATCGTACATCATTTGGGGAGCAGGAAAAATATTTCAAGGAAAAGCTTCAATTAATGAAATAAGATTAGCTCTTGCCTATTCAATTATTCCACATTTGGTTCATCTATTAATCGGAGTAATTTTGCTTATCCCTGCTATTATTCTAGACAATAAAGGATTGATTGGCTATCAACACCCTGTCACCATTTATATACTTTGGATTTTTGCTTTAAGAATATTAGTAATTGGACTAGCATATTTTAATAAATATTCATTTGGATACGCCCTATTGACTGTAATTATTCCTGCAGCTATTATGCAAGGACTTTTATATGGAATAAAGTTTATGATACAATAAAATAAAATGCCAGTGTGTAACAAAATACATATTGCAGGGCGGGTTCGGTGGTACGCCAACTGCGGATTCTCGCATCGCAGTTCCGTGTCCTTCGGACAGGAACGCTCTCCGAAATCCGCCCCGACAACATGTACCAACCGTTACCAGCCATTATAAAATGAAGAAAATACTAATCATATTATTGTTTATTCCCACTCTTGTTTATTCACAAGAATATCCAATTTTGGATACACTAAATTTTGGAAAGAATGTTAAGGAAGTGCTTGTGTATAGAAAACATGCTTCAGATAAAAAAGAAAATTTAATTAAGAAATACGTTTTTAATCCTCAAAAACAGCAACGAACTATTTACACTGGATATAATTCTTCATATCAATACAAAGATGAATATGAGTACCAAAATGACAAATTAATTTCTTATAAAAGCTATTCAAAATGTTCTTTAGTCGACAATATTGATTGGTCAGTTGTGGAAAAAATTGATTCAACAATGTATGAAAAGGTTAATCCAGAAGAAATTGATTGGGAAAAAAGTGCCAACCTCAATAAATATATGACACTGGAATATTATGAGAATGGAAAAGTATCCTCTATTAAACTTTATGAACAGTTGTCTGAAGGAGAATCATATTTGGACGAGGAGATAAAATTTATTTATAACTCGAAGGGGCAAATTGAAAGTAAAACATATTCTGAAAAAGGACATCCCAATGTTATCAAATTCCAAGTGTTTAAACCAAGTTCATTAGAATTGAATGACTCAATAAAGATGCTTTCGGGTACTATGAGAAAAAAACGGTTTTATTATTTTAATGACACGACATTTATAAAATATTTTGTGAATGGAATTCATACTGGTAACGAATATCAAATATTCAATCCAGATGAAGAAACAAAAACTTATACTGTATACAATCCATTAAATGACACGCTGTCTTTATCTGTTGAGACTTTTAACGAAAACCAATTACTAATATCTCGTAAAAATATCCTGCAAAAAGGATATAATGGTTTTGGTTTTTCTCTGGATGTGGCAGCTGGGGACGAATATTTCTATGAATACGATAATTTAAAGAGAATAAAAAAAGTAGACTGCTATGATATTGGAGAGTTTTATTATAGTGACACTTATATTGTAAATAAAAAATAACGGCTGGTAACAAATTGTATATGGCAGGCGGGGGTTTTAGCGGTCTGACAAGTCGGACCTTGCGCCCACTTTCCTGCGGGTCTGACACGATTTCTTCCAGAAATCCCGCCCGACCACATACAAGTGACCGTTGTAACCCATTTTGAAAAAGAAACAAATCACTGAGATAATGAATGAATTTTATTCAATTAGCCAAGAAAATCAAAAGCCCGACGATGAATATCAATTAAAAAATTTAGGGAAACAAACAATAATGATGATTGTAGGTAAACCATCTCGCCGAAACTATTGGGGTGAAACTGAAAGTCCTCAATCTCAGAAATTCTATAGAGACACAAACGAGGAAGATTATGACAGACTATTTGCAAATAAACTTTTGAAGTGTCGACCTCCATATGATTTAGAAAAAATATTGGATTATCATCTAAATTACTATGTTGAGATTAGACAGGGTGAAAAGTTGAGATTTTTAAATCAAATCAAGTTTGTCATTTTACCAATCATAAAAGAAAAAAACAACAAAGAAATTTATGATGAATTAATCACAAACTGGCTTGATAAGAATAATATGACTACAAAAAAAGAAAAAGCGGCAAAAGTGAATTTAAAGATTAGAGACATTAATGCACCAATGCAGATTCAAATGAATTCAGACAATGCAAGTCAATCTCAACAGATATCCTACGATAAAGATGATATTTTAGAATTACTCAATTTGTTAAAACAAGACATTGAGAATTTAAATACAGATTCAAAAGAAGATTTCGAATTGGAAATTGAAAACGCTATAAAGCAGTTGAATAAAGGGAAAAAAGTAGAAACAAGACTTTTAACTATTGGCTCAATGATTAAAGAAATTGGGATAGGAATTTTTGTTAATCTCGTATCCTCACCTCTTTTTGAAATCATGAGACCAATTTTGGGTATATAAAGATTATGAATAAAAAACGGGTTACAACAAATTGTATATGGCAGGCGGGGGTTTTAGCGGTCTGACTAGTCAGACCTCGTGCGTTCCCTTCTGCGGGTCTGACAGGATTTCTTCTCGAAATCCCGCCCGACCACATACAAGTGACCGTTAGGCGTAATGCTAAAATCCTTGCTCCCAAGTTCATCATATCAAGAAAAAATTGTTTAAAAGTTTATTTGCAAACCGCAAGAATTTAGATTAATTTTGTTGCTTATAATCAACACAAGAAGGTGATAAACAAAGGTATCATAAACGACATTCTAAAAACTCAAGACATTGACGTTATTGAGAAACACCTTGTTTATTCATTCATTCAAAGCAATAATCTTGACTTTGAAAAAAGTCCAATTATTAAAGAATTACTAAATGATTTTGAGCCTCAGGCAGATGTTTATCTAAAACTATCTGCATTGGAAATAAGTGATTTAAAACAGTTAGAAAATTACTTGGAATTGTTAATTCCAAAAACAGACAGAAAAGTAAATGGTGCATTTTTTACACCAACATATATAGTCGATTATATAATTAGTGAAGTTGCCCCAAAAGAAGAAGATAAATGCCTTGACCCAAGTTGTGGTTGCGGAGCATTTTTAATTGGACTTGCGGAATATTATCAAAAGAATTTCAGTAAGCCGATAAAAAAAACAATCAAAGAAAATATTTTCGGCTCTGACATACTTGACTACAATATAAATCGCTCGAAAACAATTTTAAGTTTGTTGGGGCTTCAAAACAATGAAGTGATTGAAGAATCTGATTTTAATTTATTTAACCAAGATAGTTTAAAAGCAAACTGGGCTAATAAATATGAAATTGTTGTTGGAAATCCGCCGTATGTAAAATACCAAGATTTGAGCGATGAAAACCGACAATATTTGGCTAATAAATGGCAAACGATTGAATATGGAACATTCAATTTATATTTTGCTTTTTTTGAGTTAGGATACAAACTATTAGCATCTAACGGTAAACTTGGTTATATAACTCCTAACAATTATTTCACCTCTTTAGCTGGTTTATCTCTTCGCCAATATTTCCTAAAGACCAAGTGTTTAACTAGAATTGTAGATTTTAGGCACAAAAAAGTATTTGACGCCCAAACATACACAGCAATCACATTTGCTAGTAAAAAGGAGAATGAGGCAGTTCTATTTGATAAAATTGGAGATAAACAAACTTGTCAAGAATTTTTAAAAACGGCAAATGGTTCTCCAAACTATTTGAAACAGCTAAATGTAAAAAAGTGGCGGTTGCTTAAAACTGCAGAACAGGACAATATTCGGATTATTGAGAATATTGGTACTCCAATTAAGAATTTATTTAATATTGCTGTTGGAATTGCTACTCTGAAAGATGAAATTTTCTTTGTTGATTCTGCAAATGAAGAAAATGGTTATTTAATTAAAAATACTGAAAAAGGTACCTTTTATATCGAGAGGGAAATTACAAAACCTGTATATAAAATTTCTCAATTCAAAAACCAAAATGACATTGAGCGAAATACATTGAGAATAATTACACCTTATTTTACCGACTTAAAAAATGCAACTCCAATTTCCGAAGAAGAATTTCAAATCAAATATCCCAAGTGTTATGAGTATCTTCTATCAGAAAAGGAAACGTTGGAAACCAGAGATAAAGGGAAAAGTAATTATTCACCATTTTATGTTTGGGGCAGAACACAAGGAATTACAAGATTCGGTAAAAAAATACTTAATCCAACTTTTAGTAAACATCCACGATTTCTGTTTGTGCCGGAAGAAGATGCTTATTATACCAATGGTTACGGAATTTATTTTGACAAGGATAATTCAAAATCAATGTCTTTATTTGATGATGATACACACGAATTATCAAAAGAAGCAAACATTTTGGTTGCACAAAAAATACTCAACTCCATAGTAATGGACTATTATATTAGTAAAACCAGTGTTTCCATTCAAGGTGGTTTTCCTTGCTATCAAAAAAACTTCATTGAAAAATTTACAATCCCTGATTTTTCAAAGGAAGAAGTTGAGTTGCTAAGAAATTTAAATAGTAAGGAAGAAATTAATGAATTTCTTATAACAAAATATCAGGTTAATATATTAGCTGGAAATCTTGTAGAATAAATTTGCATTATGTCACTTACAAAGTTGGTGTAATCCAAATTGGTCATTGAACAAGCTGAACCAACAGGAAGGAATCCATCTTGGATTAATTCATTAGTAGTATTATAAATTTTAGGTACAGGTCTATCGAAGTCTACAATTAATAGACAACACCTTTCATATTTAAACTTTTCATCATTCCTGTTTATTCTCATATTAATTGCTTGAAAAGTCTCTATATATCTACCAATATCAATAGTACTAAAACCAACAACATTCCCATCAACATATTCTTTAACTGGAATTAAATAAACTTCCCCAAGAACCATATTCGGTGTTCTAAGATGCAAGTTTAATGATTCAGCAAAAGTACGTTCATAAAGTGTATCAAAGTTCTTATTAACGCTACTGAGCTGACTTCTAACATTTATGCTTAAAATGGATTCCGTGAATGTTTCCCCATAAATATCATTATATCCATTCATTCCAGAATTAACATTCATTGTTGTTGGAGAAATTGGAATATTATCAGGAATTACAGAAATATCTTGAGTTTTAGTTTTAAGAAAACCTGCTATTTTGAGTTCTTTATCTTTTAAAACTCTTGCTCTATTGTATGCACGTTGATTTGGACTTATCACTCGCTGCAAATAATCAGGGCATGGGTTTATTAAGCTTGGGTGAACATTCGCATTTATTAAGTCTGTTTTTACTGCATTATGAATATTTTTAATCAAGACACTTGACCTAATAATATTGCCTCTATTCCCATTTAATATTGCTGCTTCATAAACCTGCTTAATGTTATTAACCGCGGTTTGTATTGTAATTGGTGTAAATGGAATTCCAGTATGATTTAAAATTTTATTAGCCATTAAATCTATCATTATAAGATTCAAGAATAGAATCAGTAAAAGTTTCCCACGATAATTCTTCTATACTGGCATCTGAATTTCTTTCCAGCAAACCATCATCATAAAGCTCTTGGTTTGTACTGTAAATTTTTGCAGGTGATTGTTGAAAATCTACAAGGAGTAAACAAACTCTCTCATATTTGTAATCTTCTCTTTGATAGTTTGGTCGTCCATTTATTGCTTGGAATGACTTAATGTATTTTTCAACAGCACCAATTCGGTCAATAAAAGCAATTTCATTATTATCCATTACCGAGGCATCATACTCTTTAACTGGAATCATATAGACTTCACCTAAAACCATCTTTGGGCATCTTACATGCAGGTTCTGAGCTTCGGCAATAGTCCTTTCATAAAGAGTATCAAAATTTTTTGCCAGGGAACTCATTTGACTTCTAACATTGATAGAAATAGTTCTTTCCGTATAGTCTTTACCATAATAGTCAGTTGCTTCTCGCAGGATGCCTTCAGTCATTATTTCTTCTTCAGGCACATGCCCTTCCGGAGAAACAGATACATCTTGATACTTTTGTTTAATAAAACCAGCTAGTTTTAACTCGGGCGTAGTTTCACCGAGTGGTGGGTGTATTCTTGCAGCTGAAATTCCTTTTCGAATTAAATCTGCCTTAACTGCTTCGTGAATGTTATTAATCGGTCTTGATGACCTAATCATTGCCTCTTTGGCTTTGATTCCACCTTCGAGAATTGAAGTCTCAATCAATTCTTTAAAATTATCAACTGCCCGTTGAATTGTTATCAAATTTGCCATTATTAAAAAATTCCTTTAGGGTAACGCCAAGTGCAGTTGACACTTTTTCAATATTTACAATGGAAATATTTCTTTGACCGTTTTCAACACTTGCAATATAACTTCTATCTAAATCAGCAGAATATGCTAAATCCTTTTGAGACATATTTTTCTGTTCTCTAAGTTCTTTAATTCTTATACCGATTTTAGATTTTACATCCATATTGCAAAGATTTATAAATGTAGACTATAAGCCAAAGACTATAAGTAACACTCACGACTATTTTTTAAATAATTTGATTTATCTTAGATGATTAAAAAAAAAGCACATACGCCTAACAATCTGTATATGTCATAGCCGGTTTTGTGAGTGATTGAAGGTTAAATCCCGCATTTATTTCATCTCGGTTTGACAGGAAAGTAGCCCCGCAATCGGCTACGCCACATACAGGTAACCGTTATGGCCAAGTTTAAAAAAAGACAGAATCAATATATACATGGGAAATGATTTTATATTAGAATTTGATTTTGATAAAAGAAATGAATGGAAAATTCTCAGAAAATCAATTCTCTTTTACATTGGGACGCTCTTTGGGTTCTTATACTTCTTTATAACAAGGGGAAAATTAGGACTTTATTTGGGATTTGGTTTTCTCCTTGTGACAATTCCTCAATTGGTTTTGCATTTTCAATACAGACTAAATGATAGAAACAAAAAAATAACAGTAAATCATTCTCAACTGACTGTTAGAGTTGACAAAAATGGAAAAACAGAAAAAGAGTTTCAATTTAAAGAAATAGACAAAATCGTTAGACACAAAAGTCAAAACAACGAGAACAATATGACTTATGCTCTACCACCATTTTTTTACAACTATACCGAGATTATTCTGGTTGATGGACAGAAAATAATTTTCACCGACTTCTTGACAAAGACTCTTGGATTAAAGGATGTTGAAACAAGTGAGAAACTATCACTATTTAATTTAATCCGCAATTAAATGACATTGTTGATTGAAAAATATAAAAACCAGGCCATAACATTTTGCAAATTGTATTGCGGGGTTCGTGGTATGTCGTTCGCTGGATTCTCGCAACATCGTTCCGTCCTGCCGGACAGGAACGAGCTCCGAAATCCGCAACGACAAATTATAAGTGACGGTTACAGCTAACTTTAAAAACCAAAAATATTGACCTAATCACAAATGGAAGAAACTAAAAAATTCTATTCTCAAAGAGCCATTACAATTGCTACCTATTTTGGCGGACCGCTTGCAGCAGGTTACCTGGTAAAGAAGAATTTTGAGGTACTAGACCAACCTGACAATGCTCGAAAATCTTTAATTATTGGAATTGTATCAAGTATTTTATTGTTTGCCGGAATATTTTCAATTCCCGAGCCAATAATTGACAAAATTCCCCAACCACTAATTCCTTTAATCTACACCGGAATTATCTATTTAATTGTAGAACGACTTCAGGGCGAAAATTTAAAACAACATAAAGAATCTGGTGGTGAATTTTATTCTGGATGGAATGCTGCAGGTGTTGGAGCTATCGCTATGATAATTCTTTTTGTAGGTATTGCGGTTGTTGCATTCTTTGCTGGAGACTTATCTAATAAAACTGCTGACTTTGACTTTTCAACTTATGATAGAGAAGTTGAAAATTTTGTAGAGAATGAGAATAAGGCAATTGCTGTTTTCAATGTGATTGAAACAGCGAAACCAGACTATTTAATTAAAGAATTCACAAAAGGAGTGGTACTGTGGAAAGAGAACAAGGAAATAGTTGGGAGATTGAATTCTTTAGATAATCTACCCCAGGAACTAATTGAGCAAAATGCTAAGTTGATAAAATATTGCGATCTGAGGATTCAACAAAACGAGATAATTATCAAAGCAATTAGTGAAGATACGGACATATATGTATCAGAAATTGAGAAAATTGGACTAGAAATAATTGAAATATTGAATGAGCTAAAATAAATAAAACTGGTTGAAGTACAAGTTGTTGTCGCTCTGCTCAACAATGCTTCAGCACAGTTAAAACACTTTGATAAAACATGAAACTGACGGACAAAATTCATTTATTGCGCATTGATTTCGAGATCAGCTTAAGCCCCGAAAAAAAGATTCCCCGCTTTGTAAATGTGGTGTTGATTTTCGGGGATAAAATCACCTTGGTTGATACGGGAGTAAAGGGAAGCGAGAAGGTGATATTCGATTATATAAAAGAGCAAAACCGCGATTTTTCGGAGATCGGTACAATCCTACTTTCGCATGCTCATCCCGATCATATCGGAAGTGCTGCCAGAATCAAAGAGCTAAGCGGCTGCAAGGTTTGTTCGCACGAACTGGAACGGGACTGGATCGAAAACATCGATCTGCAAAATACCGAACGTCCGGTTCCCGGGTTTTACCATCTTGTGGATACGCCCGTGAGTGTCGATTGTTTTATTTCGGACGGTCAGTCAATGGCCGTTGATGAGGCGATAACCATCCGCTTTATTCAATCTTCGGGGCATTCAAAAGGCTCGTTGAACCTGTTTTTTGTGGAGGATAAAATACTTTTCACCGCAGATTCGATACCCTTGAAAAATGACATTCCGAATTACGATAATTATTCCGAGCTGATGCGTTCTTTAGCGAAAATTAAGCGCAATACCGAATTTGAAACACTACTTACCTCGTGGACTCCACCGATGTTTGAGCAGGATTCAATTCATAAAATTCTTCAGGAAGGAGAGGAGTATATGAGGCATATTAATTCGGTGGTAGAAGAATGCTACAAAAGCGATGATGCCGGTACCTTGAACAATTGTAGAAAGGCAGTGGAAAAACTTGGCTTGCCGCCTTTTTTAGTCGTGCCGGTGGTAGACAGGGCGTTTAAAAGTCATACTCATTAACATGAGTTGGGCCATGACGCAAATAGCTTTAGTTGAACCGAACAGTTTGTTTCGAAATCCTAAAATTAGATACCTTATTGGATTGTAATAAAATAACCGATACATTTAACCAACTAATCCAGGTGACACCCAGAACGATTGTACCGCAGAAGATTTATTCACCCCGGGATTATTAAAATACAGACATTGTGAGCTTATGTGTGAGTTCTGTAATGCGCTGATATAATCAAGATTTAATAAACCTATTTGAAACGTACTAAACATGAAAAAAACATTTTTATCTCTGGTCATTACGTTTTTCTGTTTAAACTCTTTTTCTCAAATTATTTTTGAAAAGGGATATTACATAGACAATTCAAACAAAAAAACGGAGTGTTTGATCAAAAACTATGACTGGAAAAATAATCCAACCCAACTGGAATACAAACTATCGGAATTATCTGAATCAAAGATTGCAACCATCGATTCTGTTAAAGAGTTCGGAATAGGCAATAGTTTAAAGTATGTCAGGCAAACGGTAAATATAGAACGGTCTTCCAGTGCTCCTCAGTTTCTTGACAACGTTAGTCAACCTTTGTTTAAGGAAGAAACACTTTTTTTGAAAATCCTGATTGAGGGAGAGGCTAATCTCTATTTGTATGAAGACGGAAATTTGCGAAGGTACTTTTTCAAGAAAAAAGGGGCAGATATTGAGCAACTGGTATTTAAAAAGTATCTGGTGGAAGGAGGTAAGATCGGGGTAAACGAAATGTTTAAACAACAACTTTTGGTTGGTTTGGATGGAAAGTGTATTTCGGTTAATGATATCAATCGTATCAGGTATTTCAAAAAAGACCTGATAAAACTGTTCGAAATGTATTATCAGTGCAATGGGCTCGACTTTGTGAGATATGAGCGGAAGCAGGATAAAGAGTTGTTGTTTAATCTTAGCCTCAGGCCAGGTGTGAATTATTCTTCGTTATCCATTAGCAATCCATTGTCACGTGCATGGGAAACAGATTTTGGGAATAAAATAAATTTCCGGATCGGAATGGAAGCCGAGTTTATTATGCCTTTTAACAAGAATAAATGGGCAGTAATAGTGGAGCCTACTTACCAGTATTTTAATACAGAAGCCTTGAATGTAAGTGGACGTCCCGTAAAATCAAATTATAAATCGATTGAATTACCATTGGGAGTAAGGCACTATTTCTTTTTGGAAAAGGGATCTAAGTTATTTCTGAATGGTTCATTGGTCTTAGATTTTGCGGGGAAATCAGAATTTGTATCAGCAAATTCCAGTACCCTGGAAATAAAAACAAGCTATAATTTTGCGTTGGGGCTTGGGTATAAATACAACAACAGGTATGGCGTTGAACTGAGGTACCTTACCAATAGAGATATGTTTTACAACTATTTGTTTATGAGGAATGACTATCAGACCTTTTCTGTGATATTCGGATATACTTTATGGTAATAAATAGTACCTCAATAACGATTTAACCTTAAAATCCATGAAACAAAAATTACTACTGATTTCTACTTTTTTGCTGATCGCCTGGTGTGCTGCCGGGCAGGTGGCCGACCGGCTGGGTGTGAGCCTGGGAACTTCGTATGCCAGCCAGAAGTGGCAATACCGGCACATTCCGAACGATATGGAGAATGACTACAAGGTGGGTTTGCAGGCTTTTGTTTTTGCCGAGAAAGACCTGGCCGAAATGATGAGCTTGCGTACGGGGCTGGGCTATATTCAGAAAGGCTTTAAAGATGAGTTTACATTTACTTTTCCCGATGGCTCGGTGGCAGATGTCAGGAACGACAAAGTGGTTTTGCACAACCTGGCACTTGATCTTGGGGTAAAGATTCACCCCTTCATTAGCATGCATTTGCCTTACCTGGTGCTGGGGGGCCGGGCCGACTACCTGCTGTCGTACAAAGATGCTGTAATTGTAGAACCGGAATCTGGGATGAAAATCAACGTCTACGAACCGGCACTGGAAAAGTTTAATAAATTCAATGTGAGTGCGCTGGTGGGGGTGGGGATCAAGTTCAATGACTTCCTGTTTTTTGAACTGGAGTATAATCCCGGTCTTACCCGAAACTTCAAAAGCGAAGGCCTGACGGTACGGGACCAGTGCTGGGGAGCAAAGCTGGGTGTGTATCTGAAATAGATGGAGGAGTGTTGTCAAAACGTAAAATACATGGCTACGTAAGTGGAGCTTAAAACGCAAGCAGATGATGGGAAAAACAGTCAGCATAGTGGTCGGTTTCTTTTCCGCCGTTTTATTGTGGGTGATAGTCTTGACTGGATTTTTGGTTGTGTACCACTATTTCAATGTTCTGGCTTCTCGCTATCTTATTTTTAGTGCGATTGGAGTAGCTAGTCTGACCGTGTTTTTCTTAGTCCGAAAACGAAATCCGGTGCTGGCGATATCCCAGTTGGTTTCGGTGGCATTAATTTTTATCAGTCTTCTTTTTGTGTTGCAGAATTTTACCTCAGCGGAGAAAGAAAAGATTCACTGGAACTCTAAGCAAGATTCTTTTTTATTGGATTTTATAGCCGGAAAAGGTGGAGTTATTTTAATGAAAGCAAAAGTTAACGGTGTTCCCGGACTTTTTGTTTTTGATACCGGTGCCGCATTTACGGTTGTTAACGAGAAATTTATTCCGGATGCAGACATGCGGACAGAATCAATTACCATGTTTGATGCTAATAAATTGAATCAATCCGGGGACAAAGTCAGAATCAAAGATTTTCAATTGGGTGAAATGCAGCTTGGTAATTTAATCGTAGTTCCGCTAGACAGTGCTGCCTGGACACACAAAAGAGGGATCTTCCACGGTGATGATAGTATTGTGGGAATTATCGGGAATAATGTGATTTCAAAGTTTGTTTGGGATTTCGATTTACCGCAAAAGAAAGTTACGGTGTCAAGAAACCGTGAATATTGTGCTGCTATTCCCGATTCACTGGGAATAGCTCTTGTCCCGTTTTCTCATCGCATGAAAATGCCTGTATACATCAATGGCTTTGAGAAAATGCTGGTATTGGATTTTGGATCAATCCCCCCAATTATAGTATCTGATTCTGTTGCGGTAGACCAAAGCGATGAGTTGGGTAAAGTAAATGCTCCACAATCAACAAGAGGCATGTTAAGCCATATTGATACGGTAAACGGAAGGACCCACAACGGGAAATTTACTGATGTAAGACTGGGGGATAATGAATTTACAGATATTTTATGCCTGGAGAATGCTAAAAGCGACTTAATAGGGATTCCTTTTATTTGGTCTTTCGAAAGGGTGATTTTGGATTACAATCAACAGAAATCCTATTTTATTTCGAGAAAAAGAAAAGACGCTCCTCATGGCGCTGAATCGGTAAGTAGGGAGAACTTATCAACACATTTGTTGCGAAATAGCGCGGTGACGACTTTTTACTCAAGTTCAGAGGGAACGGTTTTACACATTAACAGGGATTCGGTCACTCAAAAATATGTTTCCTTTGGTAAGTTGCTAATGTATAGCAGCTCAAACAGCGCCAAACCCGACAGTATAATTTGTTGCGATTCGGTGCTGCTGCCAGATGGAAGCATGAAATATGGCCCGTTTAAAATTGAATAGATAATCTCGCGCTGGTTGGATTTAGATTCCAATCCCAATATCATAAATAGACTTAAAATTTCCTCCGTAGGTAAAACAATGTTATTTTAATGACGATTCAATCTTTCAAACCAAGGGGCTAAAATGGCCGGATCCGTTTTAGTTTGCCCGGACTGTAGTTGTAGTGCTTCTTAAATTGCCGGTGAAAATAAAATTCGTTGCTGTAACCGCATTCAAAAGCAATTTCCTTTACGCTTTTGTTGGTAGAACAAAGTTGTTTAATCGCATGTTCCATGCGTAGTTTGAGCATGTAGTTGTAAGGAGTAAGGCCAAAGTTTTGGGTAAAAACCCGGTGAAAGTAATTGGGGGCAAGATTTGATTTTGACGCAATTACGTGAAGAGGCGGGTTGTTGCGGAATTCATCGTTCATGAATTTGATGGAAGGACTAAGCCTGGTAAAACTGCCCGACACCGAAAGTTGCTCTGCCGGAATGTCCTTGATAAGCTCGGCGATAACCGCCAGAATGTAGCTGTGCAGTTGGGCTTCTTCGGTGGAATAGGGAAGGCTGGAGGTATTGGCCGATAAATAATGGGTGCTGCGAAACAGTTTCAGAACAGATTGGTCGAAAGTGCTGGTAAAGGGGTAGTCGTCAGCACTCCGCGCATAAATAGGCGTTGCATTTTGCAGAATATGTTTCAGGTGGAGCGAAACCGGAACAAAGTGCAACCAGTAAATGTCCATGGAAGAAGTGCATTTTTGCGAAACAATGTTGTAGCCCGAAAGAAAATAAACATTCCCTGATTTTATGGAGTACTCCTGTCCGTCTATTGTAACGGTGGCATTTCCGTTTACCGGGTGATAGATTTTGAAGCACTTGTCGAGTTCATCCGATGTTTTGTTCCACGAGCTGTTGCAACGGTTGAATCCGCCGGTAATTATTCTGCATTCAAATGAGTCTACTGCCATAAAGATAAGATCGTATAAGTTTTGGTTGGAATCGTTTATTTATTATCTGCCTGTAATTATGTTGTTTTGAATATTCCTGTCAGAAAATATTTGTTTAGATAGTCAAATATAGTAAGCCCGGCGGAATAAAAGGAAGTAAACGGGGCAGGAAGCCGGTCAAAAGAGGATAAAAACAAGTGGATTGGTAAAAGTCAATAAATCAATTTTTCTATATTCATACCAAAAGGTCAAAGTTATGTTGTTAAAAGTTAGTTTACTGTGTTTGCTGATGGTCGCCATTCTCTCGGGGGCAACAAGCCAGTCAAAAACAGATTATACCGTTAAATTGGAGGATCACATACGTGCAGAACAGGTAAAGGAAATGAAATGGGGGATGTTTATCTGCTGGTCGTTCAGCACTTTCTCTGGCCACGAATGGACACCGACACTTGACAAGGATGCCTCTTATTTTACTGCCAGCGGAGTGGATACCGATCAGTGGTGCAAGCTGGCCAAAGATGCCGGTATGGGCTACATCCTTTTTCTCACCAAGCATCACGATGGCTTTTGTTTGTGGGATACGCAAACCACCGATAAAAAGGTAACAAATAGTAAGTTGGGTATTGATGTTTTGGCAAAACTTCGAAAATCGTGCGATAAATACGGGATTAAACTGGCGCTGTATTTTTCGGAGGGTGATTGGAACTGGCCGGGAGCTATTGACGGAAAGGGCGCGAAGGCAGGAATTGGCAAGAACCCTGAGATGAAAAAAGCGCAGCTTAAAGAGTTGTGTACCGGGTATGGGCCCATCGAATTTTTTTGGATGGATCATGCCGTGGGTGATGGTGGTTTATCGCACAAGGAAACAGTCGATTTTATTCACCAGTTTCAGCCCAACTGTTTTATCGGATTTAATACCGGAGAAACAGCCGGTCGGTTAAACCTGCGGGAACGAGGACGGCCGGGACCAATCGGCGATAAAAGTACCGTTTGGAATGAAGGTCATTTAAAAGACAGTTATGATAATTTTCTGGTTGCTGAATTTACCTATCCGATTCTGCCAAAACATGAAGGCGGTGCCGACTGGTTTTATTCATTGCCCAAGCACGATACGCTTTGTCAGTCAGCCGAAAAATTGTACAACGATTATGTGGGAGCGGTTAAATATGGAAATATTTTTTCAATCGATGTCGGGCCTGATTATGCGGGGAGGATTCGGCAGGTTGATGTGAAAACACTGGAACAGGTGGGCGAAATGATCCGCACCAATAAATAAACAGTTATGATGATGAAGCATTTTCAGCAAACTGTAGCTTTTTTAATTACCGTTACTGTTTTCGGATGCAGTCAGCCAAATCAGCCTGAACCGTATGGGGTGTTACCATCACAGGCACAGCTAGCCTGGCACGAAATGGAATATTACAGCCTGGTTTGTTACGGACTGAATACCTACACCGAAGAAGAATGGGCTTATGGTGACGTAAATCCCGGCTTGTTTAATCCCTCAGATCTGAATACCGACCAGTGGGCGCAAACCGCCAGCGAAGCCGGAATGAAGGGGATGATCCTGGTGGCCAAGCACCACGATGGGTTTTGCCTGTGGCCCAGTAAATACACCGATTACTCGGTAAAAGCAACGCCCTGGAAAAACGGGCAGGGGGATGTATTGGGTGACCTGGCACAATCATGCAAAAAATACGGTTTGAAACTAGGCGTATACCTTTCTCCCTGGGACCGGAATCATGCTGAGTACGGCCGTCCCGGATACGTGGATTATTATTACCGGCAGCTGGAAGAACTGCTAACCGGCTACGGAGATATTTTTGAGTTCTGGATAGATGGGGCGAACGGTGGAACGGGTTATTACGGCGGCGCCAACGAGCGCCGGAACATCGATGCCAAAACCTATTACGGCTATGATTCCATTTTTTCGATCGTGGAGAAATACCAGCCCAATGCGGTAATTTTTAGTGATGTGGGACCTGGGACCCGCTGGGTGGGTAATGAAAACGGCATGGGCGGCGAAACCAACTGGAATACGATAAGTCCCGGAGATAAGTCGCCCGGAACATCGGATAGTGAATATGTAAAAAAGCTTTCGAGCGGAGAAGAAGGCGGTGAAAAGTGGATACCGGCCGAAGTGAATACCACGCTGTTATGGCCCAAAGCCTGGTATTATCATACAGGGCACCCGGTGCGGAGCCTTGCCAACCTGATGGATCTTTACTACACCTCGGTGGGGCGCGGTTCGCCTTTAAACCTGGGGCTTGCGATTTCACCGGACGGGCTTATTCGCGAGGCCGACCGGCGGGCTCTGCTGAAATTTGGGGAACAGGTAAAACGTGAATTTGAAAACAACCTCCTTGCCCGGGCAAAAGTAACTGCGGACAATGAACGTGGAAGAGCATTCAGCGCCGGGAAAGCTGCCGACAACAATTCCGAAACCTATTGGGCAACAGCTGACGGTGTGCAAAAGGCAACTCTGGAAATTGATTTTGGGCAAGAGACCGTTTTCAACCGCCTGATGTTGCAGGAATACATTGCACTCGGACAACGGGTGAACGAATTTTCGTTTGAGATTGAAAAGAACGGAGAATTTGTTGAGATAGCCCGTGAAACGACTGTTGGCTACAAGCGCCTGCTGCGTTTTAAAGAAGTAACGACCCAAAGAGCCAGGCTGACCATGGCAACCAACGCATCTTGTTTAACCTTGTCGAACATGGGGGTGTATCAGGCTCCTGCTTTGGTTCCCGATCCGCTTCCTGCAATTGATTTAGAGGGAGAACTGAGCTTTGCTTTAACCGAAGGAATTTCGGTGTATTATGCACTGGGTGAAAATCCCAATTCGAGCGAATTTAGAAAATATACAAGTCCTGTTTTTATGCCCGGGGGAGGTAAAGTACATTGTTTCTCGAAGGATGAGAAAACTGGATTCAGCACCGATAAAATAGTAGCTGAATTTGGCGTAGCGCGCAGCAAGTGGAAGATTGTTTCGGTTGACGGACGGGCAAATGAAGCGGGTAAATTCATCATGGATAATGATCCGGAAAGTTTTCTGCTTGCCGGTGAACGGCCGGCAAAACATGTGCACGAGCTCATTATCGACATGGCGGAACTTCGCGAAATAAATGCTTTTTCGTACCTGCCTCGGCAGGACGGGGAGAAGGAGGGAATCATATACGAATATGAGTTTTGGGGAAGCGCGGATGGTTCTGAATGGTTTGAACTTTCCCGGGGAACCTTTAGCAACATTGAAAATAACCCCAATCGCAGAATCGTTCAATTTGATAAGCCGGTAAAAGCCCGGTATGTTAAAATGCTTGCCTTGTCGGATGTTCGGGAGAGCGGAAAAGCCTCGTGGGCCGAAGTGGAGGTGTTTGTTGAATAATGATCCGGTTCACTCAATTGCTCTAACAACGACCTTCAAAAAAATAAGTACACTATTGGGGTAACGCGGAATGAGGGTTTTTATGGAATGAAGTATGGACTCAAAAACCGAAAACCTCTATCTTTGAATCTCTGTTTGGTTGCTGGAAATAGCAACTGTCCTGATAAGAGAACGAAAATAAAATCAGCATGCGATTGAATTTGAATCGACGGATTTGGATGTTTACGGGACTCTTTCTGTTGATGACAGGAAGTTTGATGGGGCAATCCAACAAGTTTAGAATTATTGAACTGAGAGGACACAGTGGTTCGCATTTGTATGGCGGAGAAAACCTGGGTGAATTCCTTAAAGATGGCTACTCATCAGGCGAAATCCGTTTTGGGTGGCAGTCGGATAAAGAATCGGAATGGTCTGCTAAATATGGACAGCCGATGTATGGTATCGGGCTTTACAGCGGGAACATCGGCAATGCTGATATTTTTGGAAATCCCAATGCCGTATTTGGATGGATGACTTTTCAAACCAGCAAGCCCCATCGGCGTAATGTGTTCGAGATAAGTCCTGCCTTTGGTTTAACCTATAACCTTCAGCCTTATAATGAAGCGACAAACCCACTGAACGATGCCATCGGATCGCGTTTTGCCGTTTACTTTAACATGCATGCCGGTTTTTCGTGCCAGCTTACCCGCGAGCTTGATTTGATCTATGGAATCGACATCACGCATTTCTCCAACGGAAGGACTTTTGTGCCAAACTGGGGCCTGAATATGTTGGGTTTAAACGTGGGGTTCCGCTACCATTACAACCGCTTACAAAAACAGGTAGATCCGGCTCCGTATCCCAAAAACGTTGTGGAGGCACGCCGAAAAAGGGTTTCTAAGCAAGCCAATGAATGGATCGGGCAAAACAGCGTTTCATTTTATGCCGCCATGGGAACCGTGCAGAACTATGCGGAGGACGGTGTTGCGGAAGTAAACCGTTACCCTGCTTATTCTTTTGTATTAGACTATGAATATCGTTACAATACAATGCTTTCGTTTCTGGCTGGTTTCGACTTTTTTAGGGATGAAAGCCTGAAGCCCAGGTATCCGGAATCGGAAGATTGGAATTTGCTCGGAGTTCATGGCGGAGCAGCCTTTCATTTTTGGCGTTTGGCTGTTCTTTTGGAAGCCGGAACCTACCTGGGTGATGACAAAGGAAAAGATCCGTTGTTTTTACGGCCTGCATTGCGTTTTGACTGGACCCGGCATGTGAAGTTACAACTGGGCTTAAAAACCCGCCGGGGAGCCAGTGCCGACTGGATTGAAACGGGTGTGGTAATAACGCCTTTTCACTGGTAGATGCCAATGGCGAAAATTCCACGTTCCCGGTTGCGAAAGCCACTTGTTAGCTTCTGATGTTTTCCATGTTCGTTAATCGGATGTGGGCGCCGTACTACAGGGCATTGACCGGTACCACGATGTCACCTTTTCTGCCAGTTCGCTAACCTTCTCCGGATAGTCAGGAGCGAGGTTGTTGTTTTCTCCCGGATCTGAAACAATGTTGTACAACTCCGGACGGCTTCCGTCGTAATCGCACAGCAGTTTCCAGTCACCTTCGCGAACCGCCAGGTCGGGGAGGCTGTCAAATCCGTAAAAATTCTTTCTGTCGGGCGGGCGGCTGTAAAAAATAGGCGCCTGTCGCGAAGCAGCAGATTCACCCAGCAGCGTTTCCACAAGGTTTTCACCATCGCAGAGCGAATTTTCGGGCTTGCCGGTTCCTGTAAACTCAAGCAGAGACGGGCGAATGTCAATGGCCGAAAAAACAGATTCCTTGTTTCTTGTTCCCTGAACCTTCTCTTGCATAAATCCGGGTCCCCAGGCAATTAACGACGAGCGGATTCCACCCTCGTACAAATGTGCTTTGTAGCCTTTCAGGTTACCGGCTCTTCCTGCTCCCTTTTCAGGCCCGTTATCCGAGCAGAATAGAATCAGGGTATTGTTGCGTAGGTTTTCATTGTTTTGAATGTATTCGAACAATTTACCAAACTGCTGGTCCATGGCTTCGAGTACGGCGAGGTACAAACCTCTTTTTCCGGCTTCTTTTGCCAAGCCGTATTCTTCGTAAGGAGGCCAGTAAGGGCTGTGCACATCATCGGGCCATATATTTACATAAAAAGGTTGCTGGGCTTTCTCTGCTTTTCCGATAAACTGAATAGCTGAATCAATAAAGCCGGTTGTGATTTCCGAGCGTTGCATCCATGTAAAGGGCTGTCCCAGTTTTTCTGCTCCTTCCCAAATGCGTCCCACTTTCCCGCTTTCATCTTTGGTGAGGGGAAGCAGCTTGGCACCCATTCCTTCGAAGTTGGTCAGCGACTGGTCGAAACCATAATCGCTGATTGGCGGGGCGTCGGTTACATCGCGCTGACCCCCCATGTGCCATTTCCCAAAATGCCCCGTAGTGTAGCCGGCATCGTGGAGATCTCGTGCCAGCATAGGAGCTGACGTGCTGAGCCAGTTGGCCATACCACGTTCCTTGTTGCGCTGGCTAAACTCAAGGTATGAAGTAATATTCCAGCGTTGCGGATAGGTTCCGGTGGAAATGGCTACCCGCGACGGAGAACATATCGGGGCATTCACATAAAACTGTTCGAAACAAATCCCCTGCGTAGCCAGTTTGTCGATATTGGGCGTTTGGGCGTCGGTATTGCCAAAGCACGAAAGGTCTGACCAGCCCATGTCGTCGATAAATATCAGAATTACATTGGGTTTCTGAGTGGAATTCTTTGGAGAGCATCCGATCGTAAAAAGTAGGGAGCCGACAATAGCCAGGAAAAATATTTTTCTCATTTTTTAGTTGATTTATGGTACTTCAGCGTCTTTGACCCGCGAATATAGCCATTGTAGCCCAAATGCTCAATGAATACACATCCTATTTTGCCTCGGAAATCATCCGGCTCTTTTGTAAGCAGAGACCTGGCTGATACATTTTACATTGTCTGAGAGAAGATCTTCTATTGTTCCTGCTGGTACTGAAATTTTAACAACGGTGCTAGCGCCGAATGTTTTCCACGTCCATCAACGGCATGGTTTCGAGGTCTTGCAGCGCGTTGATCAAGCCTATTTTTGAATATTTCCCCAGGTCGTCGAGTGTAATGCGGCAAACCTTTAGTTTTCCTTCCGAAAGCAGGCGGGCACGTTGAGTACCGGCTAAAAGAGGCGTGTCGGGTGTCCACCATTCGTTGCCGTCAAAAAATACCGGGTTGGCTGTGTAGCTGTCGGTAATGCAGTTGTTTTTTACAATCAGAATATCATCGCAATCACCTCTCTGGCTAAACAGCTCAGTGAGTTTTTCGCGGTCAGCATATTTGTAGGCATAATCGATCGTATCGTTTTTTTCCACTTGCAGACATTGGATCGTCCTGTATTCATGTGGTAAAAACTCGATCTTTTCAATTTGTTCCGAATACAGTACGCGGCATTTAAAAAGGCTGTTTTTGCATTCTTCGGGCACCTGAATCTGGTCTTTGAGTAAAACAGTATCGGTACAGCCCAGGAAGTTTTTCCTGACCAGGTTAAAGCGGCTTTGGTGATAGGGGAGGTTATAAAGTTCTCCGTTTAGAGACTTAATGGTTTCAATCAATAATTGGGACATACACTTTTTTTAAAAGTTCTTCGTATTCTTTTTCTGCGTCGCTCATAAATGTAATTCCGCCTCCGCTTTTGTACACCAGTTGCCCGTTTTCATTCTCGATGTAACGAATAAGCACACAACTGTCGAGATCGTGGCCGTCGAAATAACCGAAAATACCGGTGTAAAAACCCCGTTGGTAGTTCTCTGCTGTCCGGATGATCTCCAAGGTTTTCTTTTTGGGCGCTCCTGAAATCGATCCCGCGGGTAAAAGCGTAAAAAGGATATCGCCGATGTTTTGGGCATAATTCACGGGAAGGTCGCCGGTAATTTTTGAGCTTACCTGCCACAAATCGCGCTGACTGGTTTTGATGCGGTCGAGGTAACGGAATTTTTCCACCGTCACGTTTTCTGCCACCAGGCTGAGGTCGTTGCGAATCAGGTCTACAATGGTGTTGTGCTCGGCCAGTTCTTTCGAATCTTTCAGCAATTCTTCCTGTGCATTCTCGCTATCGGCGTCGATGGTTCCCTTCATCGGGAAAGACGCAATTTTGCCCTGCCTGATCTGCACAAAGGTTTCGGGCGAAAAGCACACAAAACGATTTTTCAGCAGAAGCTTGTAGCGGGCAGAACTCAGGTGGAAAATTTCTTCGAGCGAAAGGTTGCAGTCGATGGAGGTGGGGCGGGTATAGTTGAGTAAATAGGTGTCGCCGTTGTGAATGTGGTATTGCACCCGGTCAAAGCCTTTTTTATAATCCTCAAAAGAGATCGGATGTATTTCCCATTTTTCGATCGAGGAATCCGGCTTTTTGGAAGTGAAGTTAGCTTTCTTGCCCGCCTGCCAGAGCAGTTGAGAATCGTCACCGGGCGGCAAAATAATGGCTTCCTTTTCTTCAAAGTCGATCAGGAAAACAAAGGCTTCGCCCCTGCTTCCCAAAGCATTCATTTGCTGTGCTATTTCCTCCCTGATATCCATCTTGCGGGCGCAAAGATAAAAAAGCTTGCGGGATTTTGTATCAGCATAATAATGAACGGGGAATGTTGGCGTGATGCCGTTTTGCAGTTTATGTATTTCAGGGATTGTTATTGATTGAAACCAAGCAGCACGCAGTTGGCTTCGGAATCCGTCCGTCAAAACGGGATGGATTCCTCGCCATGACAATCGATAGAAAAGTACCACGCAGCGGACAGTACATGATATGTTTGGGGCACTGCACTGCACGTCCGCTGCTGAATAAAAATAAAAACTGAGTCATTGCGATCCGTCAAATGACGGAGAAGCAATCTTTGAAGCCCGAAGCTGGTAGCTCATTTCAAATTCCTTCCGCCATTCCTCGCCGATTCTCTGCAATATTGCTATTTTTACAGCAAATTCCCGAAAGGATGGAGATTGCGAATAATTTACTTGAACTAAAAAAAGGATTACCGCCCGGCGTGCAGCTGGTAGCTGTTTCGAAAACCAAGCCCAACGAGGATATTCTGGAGGCTTACCAAGCCGGACAGCGTGTTTTTGGTGAGAACAAAGTACAGGATTTGGCCCAAAAATACGAGGAACTGCCCAAAGATATTGAGTGGCATTTTATCGGGCACCCTCAAACCAACAAGGTGAAGTACATGGCTCCTTTTGTGAGCCTGATCCATGGCGTGGATTCGCTGAAATTGCTGAAAACGATCGACAAGGAGGCTGCTAAAAACAAGCGGACCATCCGGTGTTTGCTACAGTTTCATATTGCCGAAGAGAGCACCAAGTTTGGCCTCTCGGAAGAGGAAGCCGTTGAAATGCTGGATAAAGGCGAAGTACAGAAGCTTCAAAACATTGAAATTGCCGGAGTAATGGGAATGGCTACCTATACTGATGATGAAAATCAGATCAGAAAAGAGTTTCGTGTGTTGCACAATATTTTTTCTGTTCTGAAAAATAAATATTTTTCGGCAGCCGATTCGTTTCGTGAAATTTCGATGGGCATGTCGGACGATTACCCGCTTGCGATTGAAGAAGGAAGTACCATGATACGGGTGGGGAGTAAAATTTTTGGAGAGAGGAATTATCAAAATAAAAACTAAATTTCGATACTTTTTCGCCCGACGAAAGAAGTTGGGTGTAGAAAATAATCATTTAAATAAAATTCGATGGTAAATCTTGAAACAACATATCTGGGATTGAAATTGAAAAATCCGCTTGTGGCAGCCAGCTCGGGTTTAACGAGTTCAGTAGAAAAAATTAAAGAACTGGCCGAAGCCGGTATTGGCGCGATTGTGCTGAAATCGATTTTCGAGGAGCAGATTAACAACGAAGTAACCAATATGCTGAGCAAAGACCAGCAGAACACTTCGTACCCCGAGGCGGAGGATTACATAAAGAATTACCTGCGCGACAATACGGTTACCAAACACCTGGAGCTGGTGAAGAAAGCCAAAGAAGCAGTGGATGTGCCGATTATTGCCAGCATTAACTGTGTGAGCTCGGCCGAGTGGACCAGTTTTGCCCGGGATTTTGAAGAAGCCGGTGCCGATGCCATCGAACTGAATATTTTTTACCTGCCAACCGATCGCAACGAGAAACCCGGTGTGGTGGAGCAATTGTATCTGGATGTGTTGAAAAAGGTAAAGTCGGAAGTATCCATTCCGGTGTCGGTGAAATTCGGACTGCACCACAGCAACATCATCGGTATGGCCGATAAACTGAAGGCCAACGGCGCTGCGGGTATTGTAATGTTTAACCGTTTTTACGAGCCTGATATTAATCTTGAAACACTGGAACTGACCGCTTCCGAAGTGTTTAGTTCTCCGGCAGATATACGCAGAAGTCTGCGCTGGGTGGGTATTGTTTCGTCAGCGATTAATAATCTAGATATTGCTGCATCTACCGGTATTCACGATGGCGATGGCGTTCTTAAACAACTGCTGGCCGGTGCCAAAGTTGCCCAGCTTTGTTCTTCGTTGTATGTGAATGGAGCGGGTGTTGTTCCGAAAATGCTGGAAGACATGACTGCTTTTATGAAAAAATGGAACTTTAAAACGGTGGCCGATTTCAGGGGAAGACTGTCGTACAAAAACATTCCTGATCCGTTGCTGTACGAGCGTTCGCAGTTTATGAAATATTTCTCGAACAAAAAGTAAGAAATTATACAATGACCTTCTTTAAACCGGCTTTCCTCTTCCAACTTGTCATTTTTATGGGGATGGCCGGTTTAGTTTTGGCCGAAAGTGCAGATAATCCGGTAATTGAGAATCCAAGTACCGAAGTAATGTTGTATTGTGCCGAGCCGGTTGCAGTGGCACCTCTAATCACCATTGAAAACATCCAGGTAGATCAGGACAACGAGGGGATTAAGATTTCCATCTCAAATTACATAAAAGGGGAAGATGTGCTGGAGTTTGATAAAGTAGGATCTTTTAAATATAAATGGGATGGAAACACGGGGTCTCTGGAAATTACGGGTGTGGGAACCGATCAAGCGTATGAAGAGGCCGCAAAAAAAGTTTATTACCGGAATATATCCTCGAATCCGACTGGTGGAACTCGTTCTTTTTCCATTAGTTTACGCGATGCCGATTACCTGCCTTTTACGGCGGATTCCGGTCACTTTTATCAGTACATTCCCAAGTTGGATGTTACCTGGAAACAAGCCCGCGATTTGGCTGCCAATGCCGATTATTATGGATTGAAGGGATATTTGGCCACCATAACGTCGAGAGCTGAAAACGATTTTATCTGGACAAAAATTGATGGAGTGGGGTGGATTGGCGCCAGCGACGAAGCCACCGAAGAAAAGTGGATGTGGGTAACCGGCCCCGAAGCCGGTACGCACTTCTGGCAGGGGACCTACCCCAATGGTTACCGTGTAAACAACATGTTTTCGTTTTGGAATAACGGGGAACCCAATAATGTTGGCAACATTGGAATTGGGGAAGATTATGCACATATTAATGCGAATCCGGGTACGATACCAAAATCATGGAACGATCTGCCCAATGCAGGGGGCGGTCCAAATTCCCAGTATTACAGGGCGCAGGGATATGTGGTGGAATACGGCGGTATGCCCGGCGATCCGAAATTAAAACTTTCTGCCACCAGTTATGTGGATGTGAAAGACAGCAAAGCGCCTGAACTCGACTACAACCAGATGGATACCTTTTTATGCGGCACACTGACGCAGAAATTTAAAATCGCGTTTACCAACGGTCAACCTGCTATAAGCCTGACACCGCTTGATTCACGTGTCTCAGTTGTTGATGGAAATACATATTCACCCACAATTACTGTCTCCGAATTCGGGACTTATCCTTTCCAACTGGATATGATTGCCCAGTCAGGCTGCGAATACATCGATACCATTCATCTGGGGGTGCATAACCAGCCGGAAGCAAAATTTAAACTGGATGAGACTACTTGCGAAGGCTACAACCTGCAATTGGAATTTGAAGGAATAACTGTAAACGAAGCCACTTTTACCTGGTATTACAACGGCGAAGAGTTTGCTTCGGAAACTGATCTGATGGAAGTGGAAATTCCGCTCGGTTTTAAAACAATGGACCGTAGCGTTGGACTAAAGGTAAACGAACAAGGGTGTGTTGATTCATCTGAGAAACCGGTTTCGGTTGTTCCTAAAAATTCGGTAATAGTGGATGATCCGGTAGGTTGTTCGCCTCATTCAACCCAGTTGGCTGCAACTGCTGTTGAGTCAGCTGCTTCTTATTCCTGGGACTTTGGTGATGGAAACAGCTCGCCGGAACAGAAACCCATTTATTCATTTGTTAATCCATCGGATACCGTTCGCACATTTGATGTGAGTCTAACTGTACTGTCGAACACAGGCTGCCGGAATTTCGAAGTGATGGACGATCTTGTTAGTGTTTACCCGGTTCCTGTAGCTGCATTCGACCCTGTTCCTGAAGTGGCGGTGATTACTTCGCCGGGAATCAGTTTTTACAATAACAGCCACGCGGCCACTTCGTCTTTGTGGGATTTTGGAGACAATACTTCTGCTTCGGAAGAAGAAAATCCTGTACACAAATACAATGATATTGGGGATTTTCATGTGCGTTTGGAGGTGGCCAACGATTTTGGTTGCAGTGACACGCTGGTGCGCATTGTCGGTATTGATTTCGACCGCTTTTTCCCCCCCAATGCTTTTTCGCCCAATGCTGCAACGGAAGAAGATCGTGAGTTCAGGATTTACGGAAAAGGGATAATTGAAGATGGTTACAAGCTGATGATCTATAACCGCTGGGGAGAAACGGTCTTTGAATCCAACAGTTCTTCCGTGGGCTGGGATGGCAAGATGAGTAACGGGAATGATGCGCCGGCGGGTGTTTATACCTGGGTGTTTCAATACATCGATGTTAAATCAAAAAAGCACACGCAGCAAGGCAATGTAACCTTGTTGTATTAACCTTTTCTTTTCAAAAATATTAACATTCCACATTCTCTGTAACATTTTATTTCGCTCCTAATTTTCGTAACTTGTAGACTCCATTTGATGAATGAAAAAATGAATAAAATGGAGAGGACCAGAAGAGACTTGGCTGACAAAAAGTATCAGGTATTTAAAGGGTATCGGGTGAAGGTTGTGAAAAAAAGTTGGGAGACGGTTGAACAGCAGTTTGTAGTGCCGTGGGAGATGAAACATGAGGAATGCAAAGCAACCACTCATTAAATCATCGGTACCAGCAACTTGTTTTGTATAACTCTTTTTCTTTTAACATTCATAAAAAATGTCAGTGATATTTCGTGAGAACCGTAGCTGTAGTTCGATAGTTTAGAAAGCGTGTAATCAAAGCTATAGCCGAACTGGAATTTCTCGCGGGCAAGTCCTATTAATGCAATTATGGCATCGGGGCGTTTGTCAAGATTGTTTCTGAACCAGCCGCCAAATACAAATGCTTTTTCAATCATATAAATTCCCAGGTTTAACTGTTTAAAGCTTCCCTGCTGCTGGTAAAGTATGTTGGGCGAAAGCTTGTATTCGCGCGACAAGAGTCCGTGATGGAAATTTTTTGAACGGGCACCTGCGTGTATGGTTATTTTCATAGGCAATCTGCCTTTTTGATCTCCTTCAATAATCGACTCGTTAGGCTGGTTAAGGTGGTGAACACTTGCTCCCCAGAATACTTCGCGGTATTGTCCCACTGTTCCAAAGGCAAAGTCGGGCAATATCTTTCGGTCGTTGGAAATAGTCATGGGAGCACCTCCGGTAATCACTCCTGAAATCTGATCGATGTTGGAGGGGAACACCAGCTGGTTAAGGTCGAACTGTTTTACCATAAGTCCTCCCTGTAAGCCAAGAGTCATAAATGTCTCTTTTCCCAGTTGAACATGATGAGAATAGGCAACATTGGCTGAAGTCGTGTTTACGATGCTGTTGGGTTCGCGGTCGTAATAGAGTTGAAAACCGATTCCTGATTTCAGGTTTTGGGTTAGGCGGTCATACGAAACAGAATAGTTGCTGAATGCAGAGCCGTTTTGAGGCCACTGATTCCGGTAATTGGCAACCGCACGCGGGAGCTCCGAGGTGCCTGCAAAAGCTGGATTTAAATGAAGCGGATTGGCAAAAAACTGCGAATACCCCGGATCTTGAGCGAAGAGTACAACGGGGAAAAAGAGCACTATATACACGAGTCTACCAAGGTTCATCAGATCCCGGTTAAGTTGTTAGGCCGGCCAAAGTACAAAATCATTTCTACTTTCTTTTAACTGCCCACGGATTAATTCGGGAGTAATCAACTTCTGGAATAGTAACGCGCAGGGCAAGTTCCACACAGAAGCCAATTTCATCTGAAATTCCCGGAATTCCGGCTCCGGCACTCAAGTCAATCCGGGTATAATCACTGGCATAGCCAACGGTGCCTCCAAGGGTGTGAACGTTGTTGGTAAAATCGCTTTGAAGAAAAGCCCCCAGCGTATGACGGGTGTGTTGGGTAAATACTCTGAAACGACTCAGAAACAGGTCGGTGTTGTACGATACAATCAGTTCGGGAGTGAGAATAAACGGCTTAGATCGGAGTCCGTTTTTAAAGCCTCGGTTTTTTTTAGACAAGTAGAGAACCAGGCTGACCGGGTTATTTTTTGTGTCAAGCGAGTCGCTGGCCATGTCCATTTTCAGGGGAACACTCATGGTCATTCCGCAGGTGAGCGCTTCGGTATCCCATAAAAAGCCAACGCGCGGTTTGACTATCACGTAGCGCATGAACTCTGGACCCGGGAGGTTGGACGGTGTTTCGGGATCAATCAACATCCGGTCGAGCGTGTGAACCCACGATTGTTTGGTCGCCATTAAAATATAGCCGCCTGCCGAAAGACGGATGGTACCGTTTTTTGTCTTTTTCGGCAACCCTGCATAACTAAAACCAAATTCTGTGGTGCTGATGTTGCGGCTGCCAATCAGTCCCTGCTGGAAATAAAATGCGATTCCGCCTTTCAGCTTGTCGGAATACGTATCGTAAGTGGCATAAAATAGATTGAAGGCTATGGAGTCATTCAGCTGGTAAAAGTGGTTGCCGGTTCGCAGGGAAGTGGTGTTGTCAAACCCCGCAAATCCGGGGTTGGCGATTACCGGGTTCCAAAACGGATTTAACTGGCTTTCGTTTTGCGCATGTGCCAGCAGGTTTGCACACGCAAACATACACAGGACCCCTATTTTTACCGCAACTTTCAAGTATTCACCTCTTTTTAGGAGGACATTCGTAATATCTCTTCCAGAAAATATTGTTTACGTTCATCAGCCGTTCGTAAGGCTCCCGCAATTTTTAAACGGATCGCTTTGAACTCCTCTTCCGGTGGAAAATGTTCCAGGTTTTCTATTACAGTAAAGGCCTCAAAAGCAATCTCCCAGGTTTCGGTGATTACGAGGTCGGCAAAAACTCCTATATAATTGCCAAAGTCGAGCCCGTTTTGCCAGCAGGTGGTGATAATCTCTTTTCTGATGTTTTTGTATTTCTCATTCTGAAGCACTTCTATAAAAACCGGAATGGTTTCCTTGTCTTTCACGGTTCCCAGCAGCTTCAAAATCGCCTCTTTTACTTCTGCTTCCGGAGCCGAAAGCAGAATTT
The DNA here is from genome assembly GCF_003576475.1 of Maribellus luteus. Lineage (GTDB taxonomy): Bacteria > Bacteroidota > Bacteroidia > Bacteroidales > Prolixibacteraceae > Draconibacterium > Draconibacterium luteum. Next base: position 29,376 of record NZ_QWGR01000018.1, read on the forward strand.
CAAAAAGCATCGGAAGATATTCTTTGTTTCCCTTTTCTTGCAGTGATTCTACGGCTGCCAAAACCGTTTCTGCATTGGCTGAAAACAGTTTGTCTCTTGTTGCTGTATCTATCTTTTGCTGTTTCATTTATCTGATTTTCTTCTGTTGAACGGCTGTAAAAATACGTTAATAAATGAGCCAAAACAAAGCTCGTTCTTAAATGTTTCCATTATTCGGTACCTTTGGGGCATTCATGAAAAATATTGAAGAGTTAAAGGAGGCTAATGTTGGCCGGTTAATGCTGAAGTACTTTATTCCGGCCTTTGTGGGTGTGTTTGTCAATGCACTGTACAATATTGTTGACCGGATTTTTATTGGGCAGGGAGTTGGGGCAGAGGCGCTTTCGGGTGTTTCGGTTATTTTCCCGATTATGCTGGTGATGATGGGATTTGGAATGCTGATCGGGATCGGAACCGGTGTTTATGTTTCCATTAACATGGGGAAAAAACAAATGGACCGCGCCGAGCAGACGCTGGGAACGGGCTTCGTGCTGATGGTAATCGTATCGCTTTTGATTACGGTTGTAACCTACATTTTTAAAGTTCCCATCCTAAAATCTTTTGGATCAACGGAAGAAACCTTCCAGTATGCCAATGATTACCTGGACATTGTTCTGGCCGGAACCCTTTTTATGATCGTGGGCTTTTCGCTGAATAACGTAATCCGTTCGGAAGGGAATGCCCGGATTGCCATGATTTCGATGTTGTTGAGTTCCGTCACCAACCTGATTCTGGACCCGATTTTTATTTTTTGGCTCGATATGGGAGTAAAAGGAGCTGCTTACGCAACCGTTATTTCCATGTTTGTGCTAATGGTCTGGGTGCTTTTCCATTTCTTGTGGAGCAAGCGGGCGGTTCTTCGCTTAAGATTGAAGAATATAAGAATCGACTGGTATATTCTGCTGGAAATTGTGGCAATTGGAATGGCACCCTTTTCGATGCAAATAAGCAGCAGTTTTGTACAGGGATTACTCAATAAACAACTGATCGGCTTTGGCGGTGATTTGGCTGTTGGTGCGATGGGAATCATCAATTCGGTGGTTTCTCTGGTGGTAATGGCTATTGTGGCGCTGAATATGGCTTCGCAGCCCATTATCGGGTTTAGTTACGGGGCTAAATCGGTGGAACGGATCAGACATGCCTTGCGTATTTCGTTGGTGGCAGCTACGCTAATTTCAGTTGGTGCATTTGTGTTTATCGAATTTTTCCCCGGAATCATCATTAAGGTGTTTAACAGCGACAGTCAGCAGCTGTACGAAATTGCATCGCGCGGACTGCGGATTTTTGTGCTGGCTTTCCCCTTTGTTGGTTTCCAGGTGGTGGCTTCCAACTTTTTTCAGGCGATCGGAAAAGCCGGCTTGTCGATGTTTGCAACGCTGTTTAGGCAAGTGATTGCGCTGATTCCTTTGTTGCTTGTTTTGCCCGGTATTTTTCAGATTGATGGCATTTGGATGAGCTTCCCCATTTCCGATTTTTTGTCGGCAATAGTGGTTGCTTTTATGTTGACCCGCGAATGGAAACGTTTACCTTTAATTGTTGGTGAAAGTAATGCGAAGTAAAGTTATAAAAGTAATTGCCCTGCTTAATTGGGTTTTGCTGATGGTGTATTTTTATCGGATTAACCCTGACATACTTACGTATGAATTGATCGGGCAAATTCATTTCCCATTTGGGACACTAATCTCGTGGAGTATGCTTGTGGCTTATGCGTATCTCACCCGCAGCTTTGTGGCAGGAGAACCCTCTGGAAATATCCGTCGGACTGCAAGGAAAATACTGAGTGCCAATTTAATTCTTGCAATTGCCTGGGGGATTATTTCCTTTTTGCTTTCAGGTAATTGGTCCTTTTCTTTTCAAAATGCGCCGCTAAACTTTACTTTGTGGACAGCTATTACCGGCACAATTCTGATTTTCCCCCTTTTTGTTTTGCTTGTGGCAGGAATTTACTCTTTAGCGGGTAGTATTCTACGACGTTAATTTTTCTTTCAAAGCCTGTCCGGTATATGAATCTTCCATCCCGATCAAATCTTCAGGCAGTCCTTCAAATACGAGTTTCCCTCCTTTGTCTCCACCTTCCGGTCCCAAATCGATGATCCAGTCGGCGCATTTAATCACCTCCATGTTGTGTTCGATAACAATAATCGAATGTCCGCGCGCGATCAAGGCATTAAAAGAATCAAGCAGTTTCCGGATGTCGTGGAAGTGCAGACCGGTAGTGGGCTCGTCAAAAACAAAAAGGGTAGGAGCATCTTTTTCGCGCGCCAGGAACGAGGCCAGTTTCACGCGTTGGCTTTCTCCCCCGGAAAGAGTACTCGACGACTGCCCGAGTTTTATGTAGCCCAATCCAACATCCTGCAAAGGTTGCAGGCGTTTCACAATTTTCTTTTCGGTTGAGCTTTTTCCTTTTGCAAACAGTTCGATCGCCTGATTAACGGTGAGATTCAGAATGTCGTCAATGTTGTGATCATGATAACGAACATCCAAAACATCTTCTTTGAAACGTTTTCCGCCGCAGCTTTCACAAACCAGGAAAACATCGGCCAAAAACTGCATTTCCACTTTAATGGTTCCTTCTCCCTGGCATTCGTCGCAACGGCCGCCATCCACGTTAAACGAAAAATGAGAGGCTTTTAATCCCTGTATTTTTGCGGCCTGTTGTTCCGAAAACAGCTTTCGGATCTCGTCGTAGGCTTTCAGGTAAGTAACCGGGTTGGAGCGGGATGATTTTCCGATCGGGTTTTGATCGATAAATTCGATGGCATCCAGCATTTTGTAATCGCCCAGAACCGCATCGTGATGGCCGGTTCGTTCGCCATAGCCACCGAGTATTTTGGTAAGGGCAGGTGTCAGAATTTTGGTGACCAGTGACGATTTTCCCGAACCGCTAACTCCGGTTACTACCGTCATTGTATTCAGCGGAAATCTTACCCGGATGTTTTTCAGGTTATTTTCACGTGCACCTACCACTTCAATAAAGTTGGTCCATTTACGACGGCGCTCAGGAACCGGGATCTTTTCAACGCCGGTCAGGTATTTGGTGGTCAGACTTTCCGGTTTTTTTGCCAGCTCCTCGTGGTTCCCCTGGAAAACCACTTCGCCACCGTGTTGGCCGGCCAGCGGGCCAATATCGATCACTTCATCAGCTGCCCGGATGATCTCTTCGTCGTGTTCCACCACAAAAACGGTATTCCCGATCATTTGCAAACGTCGCAATACTTTTATCAGTTTCTCGGTATCTCTGGAATGAAGACCGATGCTGGGTTCATCTAAAATATAAAGTGAGCCTACTAGGCTGCTTCCCAGCGATGTGGCCAGGTTAATACGTTGCGATTCTCCTCCCGAAAGAGTGGAAGACAGACGGTTGAGGGTAAGGTAGCCCAGGCCAACGTCGCAAAGAAATACCAGCCGGTTGTTGATTTCGATGAGGATTCTTTTGGCAATTTCAACATCGTGAGGTGTTAGCTCTAATTGAAGGAAAAACTCCCGCAATTCGGTAACAGGCATCAAAACCAGCTCCTGAAGCGATTTTCCGGCGATTTTTACATAACCGGCTTCGCGTTTCAAGCGGCTGCCTTTGCATTCGGGGCAAACTGTCTTTCCGCGGTAGCGCGACAACATTACGCGGTATTGTATTTTGTAGCTGTTTTCTTCCAGAAATTTAAAGAAGGCATTTAATCCCTGGAAATACTGGTTGCCGGTCCAGATCAGGAATTTTTGCTCTTCGGTGAGCTCGTAAAAGGGTTTGTGGATCGGGAATCCGAATTTTTCGGCCGAGTAGATCAGTTCGTTTTTCCATTCGCTCATTTTTTCCCCTTTCCAGCAGGCAACGGCGTCTTGGTAAATCGAAAGCGACTTGTTGGGAATAACCAGGTCTTCATCGATCCCGATTACTTTCCCGTAGCCTTCGCAGGTGGGGCAGGCACCAACCGGGTTGTTAAAGCTGAACATGTGAACGCTTGGCTCTTCGAACTCCATACCGTCGGCTTCAAAACGATTGGAAAATTGTGCGCTTTCCACTTCGCCGGATAAAAAGGCTTTTACGGTGCATTCGCCACGTCCTTCAAAAAAAGCGGTTTGAACCGAGTCGGCCATCCGGCTTTGGGTATCTTCGTCGCGCTGTACCGACAGCCGATCGATAACCAGGTTGCAGCTTCCTTTGCAGAAATCATTGTTTTTGGCCAAAATCAGCTCGTCGATCTTTATTATTTCATCGTTGGTCTCGAGGCGCGAAAATCCCTGTTGCATCAAAAGTTCGGCTTCCTCCAAAATGCTTCTTCCGTTTTTGGGAATCAGCGGCGATGCAATAATGATGCGGGTGCCTTCTTCAAACGAATTGATAAAGTCCACTACATCGGTTACGCTGTGCCTGCTTACTGTTTGTCCGGATACAGGGGAGTAGGTTTTTCCAATGCGCGCAAACAAAAGTTTCAGGTAGTCGTAAATCTCGGTGGAGGTACCGACTGTGGATCGCGGATTTCTTGTATTTACCTTTTGTTCAATTGCAATGGCCGGCGGAATCCCGTTGATGAAGTCAACTTCAGGTTTGTTAATCCTTCCGAGGAACTGACGCGCATAGGAAGAAAGACTCTCCACATACCGGCGCTGTCCTTCAGCAAAAAGCGTGTCAAAAGCCAGCGACGACTTGCCTGATCCGGATACTCCTGTGACAACAATGAACTTATTCCGGGGAATCTTTAAACTGATGTTCTTTAGGTTGTGGACCCTGGCATTTTGAATTTCTATGTATTTTGAGCTTTTACTATTGGACATAATTTTGATGATAAATGCAATAATCCGTTAAAAAAACTTGTATTTTTCGTTGAAATGTTCCATTTTTGGATCACACAAAATTACAATAATAGTTGTACCACACTTAAAAATTGACGCCTATAGAAAAATTTTACTTTTTGTTTACACTTAAATAGAAGGTAATGCTCAAACTTAACTCACTGAACGACAATGAGCTCGTTCGAAGGTTTGTGGACGGCGATCAAGAATCTCTGGAAACATTAATTTTAAGACACAAGAACAGGGTGTTCTCGTATATTCTGTTGGTTGTTAAAAATCAGGAACTGGCTGAAGATATTTTTCAGGAAACGTTCATAAAAGTGATACGTTCGCTGAAAAAGGGAAAATACATCGAGAACGGAAAATTTATTTCCTGGGTGTTGCGCATCTCGCACAACCTGATCATCGATCATTTCAGAAAGGTAAAGCTAAAAGGAACCGTCTCAAACGACAGTTCGGAGGTGGATATTTTTAACTCTCAGAAATATTCGGAACAGACCATTGAGGACGAAATGGTAAATACCCAAATATTAAGCGAGGTTAAGGATTTGATCCGCGAATTGCCTGAAGATCAGCAGCAAGTGATTTATATGCGGCATTATATGGGGCTGAGCTTTAAGGAGATAGCGGAACAAACAGATGTAAGTATCAATACGGCTTTGGGACGGATGCGCTATGCGCTGATTAATCTTCGGAAACTGATAGATAAGAAGAAATTGTCGTTAACAATGATTTAACTTCCGTTAACACAATAATAACAAACAGGGGGCGTTTTGTAGGTAAATAAAAAATGAAAGTGCCTATGCAAAAGTTCTCTACCTTGATTTATTGTATCAGCCATATTCATAGTAATGTCGATTTTATCGGTAACTCAGAAACTGAGAATGAGGTTGATCTTTTAGAAACTGAAGAAATGGGACCATCAGAAAAGTCCATCCGGAACATTCTGGATTTTGCCCGCTCTTACGATGTTTTAGAGACAGAATCGGCGGGATATGTAGAAATGATTTTAAATTAATTGCAAGGCACCAATCGGTGCCTTTTTTATTTCCTGTTGGTTGCTTCGAACCGTATTTCAGCAGCTATTCAGAGCCAATTGGAGCAAAAAAAAGTAGTGCATCTTGAGTTAGACGCACTACTTTTTTTGTTTTCAAATGTACCTTTTATTCTTCCTTTTTAGCTGTTAAGCGTATGGTAACGTATCCAAGTATTCCGGCAATGGTTGAACCGATGAGGATTCCCATTTTGGCCGAATCGATAAGGACCGTGTCGCTGTACGCAAGGCTGTTGATAAACAACGACATGGTAAAGCCAAGTCCTCCCAAAAAGGATACACCTGCCAGCTGTTTGAATCCTACATTCTGAGGAAGTTCAGCAATGTTCAATTTTATGGACAGCCAGGAGAACGTAAAGATTCCGATAAAGTTTCCGATGATCATGCTGATGGCAAGGTTGACGGACAAAGCCACATTTGAGTCGCCGGAGAAGCTGAAGATAACCCCGGCATTTGCCAGTGCAAAAAGCGGCATAATCAGGTACGAAACCCAGCCGTGCAAGTGGTGCTCCAGGTTTTGAAGCGGCGACGAAGTTGTTTCGGTCAGCTCCTGCAGGTCATCGATAATATGAAGTTGTTTCTTACTTAGTACCGCTGTTTCTTCTTTTTCATCACACTCTTCGATAAATGCATCGAGGTGCTCCTTGCTTTTGCGATAGAACGAAAGGGTATTGGTTTTCCTTTGCAAAGGAATGGTAAGTGCCATAAGCACACCAGCAATGGTTGCATGGATTCCTGATTTAAGGAACAATATCCAAACAATCATACCGGCGATGAAGAAAAGGTATTTTGAGTAGTAATTGAATCTCGTCAGAAGACCGAGGATAACGATAATGCCCAGCCCAACGAAAATGTTGGTCCAAATCAGGTTGGTGCTGTAAAAGAAGGCGATTACCAGAACTGCTCCCAGGTCGTCGATAATGGCAAAAGCCATCAGGAAAACCTTTATTCCCGGAGGGACTCTTTTTCCCAGTAAAGTCAGGATTCCCAGAGAGAAGGCGATGTCGGCAGCCATGGGAATACCCCAGCCTTCGCCACCTGCATTTCCTTTATTTAAAATGGTAAAAAGCGCTGCGGGGATTATCATCCCGCCAACCGCAGCAAATAGCGGAAGCGATGCTTTTTTTATGTGGCTCAGCTCTCCAGTAAGAACTTCGCGCTTAATTTCCAGCCCGATCAGGAAAAAGAAAATGGCCATTAAACCATCGTTAATCCATTTGTAAATGGGTTTTGATAGCTCAAAGCCGGGCAAGCTAAAAGTTATGTACTCTTTCCAAAAACCAAGAAAATCTTGGCTTAATGGACTGTTAGCGAGAACTAAGGCTGCTATTGTGGTGCCAAACAGAATGATACTGCTGGATGTTTCGAGCTTAATAAATTGATTGATTGGCTCTTTAATAAACTTGATGGATGATTTATTCATATATAGAATTCAGATGTTGAATTGTGTGATAATAACCCTGCTTTTCAAATGTCAAAAATAAAAATTACCGGACAAATATTGTCATGCTGATAAAATATCTTAACTTCGTGATATTAAAATAATATCAAATTACTAAAGTATTAATGTCATGGAAAAGCAATATTCTGGTTTGTCGGGTTATCTGGTTCTGTTATTGGAACTGGTTATTTTAGTACTCATCGTTGCAGGGTTTCTGGTGGAAATGATTGTTCCTGCAGTAGTATTAATTCCGATTTTTATTCTCGGAGCCATCGGATTTACGGTTGTAGATCCGAATCAGAGCTGTGTGTTGGTTTTATTTGGTGCCTATAAAGGAACCATTAAAACGAACGGGTTTTACTGGGTTAATCCGTTTTTTTCGAAGAAGAAAATCTCGCTGCGTGCACGGAATTTTGACAGTGAGACCATTAAAGTGAATGACAAGCTGGGGAACCCGATCATGATTGGTTTGGTGCTGGTTTGGAAAGTGGAAGACACCTACAAAGCTGCTTTCGGCGTGGATGAATACGAGCATTTTGTGCTGGTACAGAGCGAGGCCGCACTTCGAAAACTGGCTGGTCTTTATCCGTACGATAATATAGAGGACGAAACCGCCAAGGTTACTTTGCGCGACGGAACCGAGGAAGTGAACAACGAGCTGGAGCGGGAAATTGTAGAAAGGCTCGATATTGCCGGTATTCATGTTATTGAAGCGCGGATAAACCACATTGCCTACGCCCAGGAAATTGCCCAGGCAATGTTGAAACGCCAGCAGGCAACGGCGATTGTTGCGGCACGTTACAAAATTGTGGAAGGCGCGGTTAGCATGGTTGAAATGGCGCTTGACGAACTTAGCCAAAAGAAAATTGTGGACCTGGATGAAGAGAAAAAAGCAACCATGGTCAGTAACCTGATGGTGGTGCTTTGCGGAGATAAAGATGCCACACCCATCGTAAATACCGGAACATTATATTAATGTTATGGATAAAGTTCTTTTTCGGGAAGAACAGAAATTCTCTCAGCGATGGTTATGGATGCTGCTTATACCGGTTACGCTGATATCAACTCTTCCTTTTATTTATTGCATTTTTTTACAAGTGGTTGTTGGAAAACATTGCGGAAATCATTCAGGAAGTATTTCTGACTTGGTTGTTGTGCTTTCTTTGGTTATGGTTTTAATGTCAGGTATCATCTGGCTTGTTGCAAAAATGAAACTTATTGTTGAGATAAGTGAAGAGTGCATTAGATACCGCTATCCTCCGATTATCAGAAAATGGAAGCTTGTCGGTAAAAGTGAAATCGAAAGTTTTAAGGTTCGAAAATACAATCCGATCACAGAATACGGAGGATGGGGGATAAAAGGAAGCCGGCGGAATAAGGCATTGAATGCAACCGGAAATATTGGTTTGCAACTTTATCTTACGGATGGTCGGAAAATTTTATTTGGAACACAAAAAAAGCAGGCAATTGAATCCGCCATAAAGAAGATGATGCAGGCGCAATAAGGGATTAATTCAGAATAAACGATAAGAATGGAAAAACCACTATTTCTGGAAGAACAACAGGTAGGCCAACGAAGGATGCTGAAAACCATATTGATTACAACTCTGTTCGGAACGGGAATACTGGGTTTTTGGTTTATCCGTCTCGGCTACAGCAGGAAAAGAGTTACGGGGGAAGTTTTTTCGGATCCGGCTTTTATGGTAGTTGTTTTACTGTTTTTAGCTATACTGACTATGGTCATTGTCATTAATTCAGTTTCGCGTTTGCAGACTAAAATCGACAAAGACGGCATATATGTCAGGTATTTCCCCTATAAAAAGAGATGGGAAAAAATTAGTGTGTCCGGCATTCATTCTTACCGTTTAAGAAAGTACAGACCGTACCGGGAATACGGCGGATATGGGATCAAGGATCGCAGGCGAAAAGGAAAGGCATACATTATTTCGGGGAGAACCGGACTTCAGTTACACCTGAAAAATGGGAAAAAAATACTTATAGGCACACAGAAAAAGCAAGCCATTATATACGCGATGGATAAAGTGATGAAAGGGAAAAAAACAGCTTGAAATGTCAAAGAAGAAAACATTTGTGTTACGCATCAGCCCGGATCTGATGGAAGCAGTGGAAAAATGGGCGGCTGATGATTTTCGGAGTATTAACGGGCAGTTGGAATGGATTGTTTACAATGCATTAAAAGACGCCAAACGCTTAAAAAAGAACAGCGAATAAGCAAAAACAGATAGGTGTAAGAGCGATCGGGAAAAACTTTGCTTTTCGGCAAGCAGTAAAATAAAGACGCGGTGAGTTTTCATTATTCTTTCGATGGTTGTGTCGCTGATTTCATTAGTAATTTCTTTTTAAAAGTGATACTGATAAGGAGGAAACAGAAAAATCAAAAATAAACGTCATGAAAAAAGCTTTTAGTTGTCCGAAATGCAGTGGCTGGGATTATGAAGTAGATGAAATTCGCACTACCGGCGCTGGTTTTACCAAGTTTTTTAATATTCAAAACCGGCGGTTTACGGCTGTATCCTGCAAACGATGTGGCTATACCGAATTTTACAAAGGTGGTCGTTCGAGTGGTGCCAGCAATGTACTCGATTTCCTGACCAATTAGTTTTGTCGGTTTTAGTTTCTGTGAGAAGCAGATGGAGAACAATAAAAAAAGGATCCAATCTTTTTAACGAGATTGGATCCTTTTTTGCATTTATGAGAGTGTTACAACTACTTTTCTAAATTGGAAAGTACGGCGTTTAGCAGTTGCTGCTCGTGGTCGGCACTGTATTCCCAAAACATCACACCGGCCAGCCCGCGTTTTTTCAGATAATCAACTTTCAGCGCAATCGACTGCTCGTCTTCGTACGAGATAAAAGTCTTTTCTTCCGCATTCCAGAGGTAAGGTGCTTTGGCTGTATCGTCCCAGTAGCGGGTATAGCCGTTTGCATCTATGTTTTGGTAAAAATTAACGTAGTCAATTCCCATACCAACGGTTTCTGCCTTGTTAAACAGGATTTTGTCACTATTTGCTTTCACACCTTTCCAGATGCGGCCATAAAAAGGAATGCCCAGGTTGATTTTTTCAACCGGGAAACCTGCTTTGGTATGCATGTCCACCGCATTCACCACGCTGTTCATGTCCAGCTCCGGTTGGGCCGAAGGATAAAGGTTGCTGTGGTGCCCGTTAACGGTATGCAATCCATTGTAAAAATCGTAATTCATAATATTCAGAAAATCGAGGTATTCGCCCAATTTTCCCAGTTCGGTGTTGTCTACATAAGCCTGATCGGCTCCCGTTGCAATACTAAGCAGATAATGTTTGCCCTTGCCTTCTTCGCTGGCCATTTTGTCCAGTTCTTCCCGAACAACCTTCAGCATTAGCGTGAAGTTCTGAACGTCTTCCGGACGGTGGATATTTCCGGCTCCGGTTTGGTTGGGGTATTCCCAGTCGAGATCGATGCCATCGAGTTGATAATCTTTTACAAACTTTGCACAACTTTGGGCAAAGCGGGCACGCGATGCTTCGCTTAGTGCCGCATCAGAAAAACCACCCGACCATGACCAGCCTCCGATAGAAACCAAAACTTTCAGTTCGGGATTTTTTGATTTCAGCGAGTTTAGCTTTACAATGTCAGCGGGAGTCAGGTTTTTCCCGTCAATTTTTGTGGTGTCAAAAATGGCTTCTCCATCGCGAATGTTTCCAAAGGCATAATTGATGTGCGTAATTCCCGATACATCAATGGTCGAGAAATCAAAGTTGCGGTAGCCTGCCACGTACGCTACCACCATGTAATCTTTGGAGGTGTTGGCTGCCTGGGCTTCTGTTTTGGGTTTCGGTGCCGGATTACAGCCTGAAAAGATTTGCAAAACGGCAAGGGTTAAAATCAAAAGAAAGGATTGTTTCATGATGTACAGCTTAAATTATGCGGGTAAAAATATTGCTTTTCCTCATTGAATTTAAAAACTTTTTAAAGAAATTTAAAATCTTTCGTTGGATCTCTAAAAATAACTAAATTATAATGTAATTTCGAATCCTCGTTATTTAAGAAGAATCAATCAACCGGATGAATTAAAATCAATTACATGCTGAAAGAAAGAAAGAAACAGGTAAAGCCGGCATTTTGGGTCCCAACTGCTTATTTTGCGATGGGCCTTCCTTTTATTGCCATTAATCTGGTCTCCGTATTTATGTTCAAGGATCTGGGAGTCTCGGATACACAAATTGCATTTTGGACCTCTCTTATTATGATGCCCTGGACACTGAAGTTCTTGTGGAGCCCTTTTCTTGAAATGTACCGGACCAAAAAGTTCTTTGTAGTAATAACGCAGTTAACAAGCGGCGTTTTATTTGGAATCGTAGCTTTTTCCCTGTTTTTCGACTACTTTTTTGCGATCAGCATTTCTACCATGGCGGTGATTGCCTTTAGTGGAGCCACCCACGACATTGCCTGCGACGGCGTTTACATGGCCGAACTCGATAAAGAAACACAGGCAAAATACATAGGAGTGCAAGGCGCTTTTTACAATGTGGCCAAACTGGTAGCCAACGGAGGTTTGGTGGCATTGGCCGGGGCATTGGCCGAGCATTTTGGAGCCATCGAGGGAGCTTCTTTAAGTGTGAACAAGGAAGCTTATTTGTCGGCCTGGATGATTATTTTCGGCGTTATTGGTGCAGTAATGGTTTTGATAGGAATGTATCACATACGGGTTTTGCCGTCCACGCAGGTTCCGTCAACCGCAAAAAAAACATCGCGTGAAGTGAGGCGGGAACTTGTTGCTGTAATTGCCAATTTCTTTACCAAAAAACACATTCTCTACTATATCGGCTTTATTATTTTGTACCGCTTGGGCGAAGGCTTTATCATGAAGATTGCACCTTTGTTTTTACGGGCCTCAAGAGACGTGGGCGGACTTGGACTGACGCTAACCGAGATTGGGACGCTGAATGGTGTTTTTGGTTCTGGTGCCTTTGTGCTTGGTTCTTTACTGGCTGGCATTTATGTTTCCCGGTTCGGGCTGAAGAGAACTCTTTTTACCCTGTGTTGTGTGTTTAACCTTCCTTTTATGGCTTACACATTTCTGGCAGTTACACAGCCCACTAATCTTTATTTAATCGGAAGTTGCATCACCCTGGAATATTTTGGCTATGGATTTGGTTTTGTGGGCTTAATATTGTTTATGATGCAACAGATTGCTCCCGGAAAACACCAGATGTCGCATTATGCCTTTGCTTCCGGGATTATGAACCTGGGAGTAATGCTTCCGGGAATGGCAAGTGGTTATTTTAGTGATTTACTTGGATACCGCGACTTCTTTATCTATGTGCTCATTGCCACAATCCCGGCATTCCTGATAACTTATTTTATCCCCTTCACGTATGACGATTCAAAAAAGAAACAACATAAAAATCAATGATTATGAGTAAGATTCAAATTCCTTTTGAAGAGCGCCCGCAGGGGTGTCCCGATGTAATGTGGCGCTACTCACAAAATCCGGTGATCGGTCGTTACCACATTCCTACTTCGAACAGTATTTTTAACAGTGCGGTAGTTCCGTTTGAAGATGGTTTTGCCGGTGTTTTCCGTTGCGACAACAAAGCGGTTCAGATGAATATTTTTGCCGGGTTTAGCAAAGACGGTATTAACTGGGAGATCAATCACGAGCCCATCGAAATGATAGCAGGAAATACTGAAATGATTGAATCGGCTTATAAATACGATCCGCGCGTAACCTGGATCGAGGACCGCTACTGGGTTACCTGGTGCAACGGCTATCACGGCCCAACCATCGGGATTGCCTATACTTTCGATTTTAAGACTTTTCATCAGTGCGAAAATGCTTTTCTTCCTTTTAACCGGAACGGAGTGCTTTTCCCTGAAAAGATCAATGGAAAATATGCCATGCTAAGCCGCCCCAGCGACAACGGACACACGCCGTTTGGCGACATCTGGATCAGTTACAGCCCGGATATGAAATACTGGGGCGAACACCGCTGTGTTATGAAAGTTACTCCTTTTGAACTAAGTGCCTGGCAGTGTACCAAAATCGGAGCCGGTTCGGTGCCGATCAAAACAAAAGACGGCTGGCTGGAATTTTATCACGGTGTAATCAATACCTGCAATGGTTTCCGCTATTCGATGGGTGCTGCTCTGCTCGATTTGGAAGATCCTTCGAAAGTGCTGTACCGCACACAACCGTATTTGCTGGCTCCTGCAGAATCGTACGAACTGGCCGGTGATGTGCCGAATGTAGTTTTCCCGTGTGCTGCCCTTAGCGACGGAGAAAAAGTAGCTGTTTATTACGGTGCCGCCGACACGGTGGTAGGAATGGCCTTTGGTTACCAACAGGAAATCATCGACTTTATTAAAGCCAATTCAATCTGATTTTTGGCTTGAACACTATATGAAATTCACCGGTTGATAGCTGTTCAGCCGGTGAATTTTTGTTTATACCGAATAGAGCGCTTTGTCTGAAGTTTGGAGCATAGCCGGCAAATTGCAAACGATGGCGAAAGATCGTGGCTCTCAGCTCCTAGCGTTTTTCTTTTTCCTGAATTTTGGTCCCCTTTTAACTTTACTTTAAATCGTTTACTTTAAACTTGTTAAGAGGAGCCATCCTGCCAAATTCCCCGTATTTTTGGGACGCTTTTCGAAAAATCAATTAATACATATTAAAATGAATATTAGCGCATTACAAAAAGAAAGGGCCAAATACCAGCCAAAACTCCCGAAATCGTTAAAAGGAGCTGTTAAAGTGGTGGAAGGTGCAAAAACCGAATCGGTTGCCGATCAGAAGGAGATTGCAGCCTTGTTCCCGAACACCTACGGCATGCCGATCCTTACGTTTGAAGAAGGTGGAAAGGCTGCTGAAAGTGCTCCTGTTAATGTGGGTGTAATTCTTTCGGGTGGTCAGGCTCCGGGTGGACACAATGTGATTTCCGGAATTTTTGACGGCATCAAAAACATTCATCCCGACAGCAAACTTTTTGGATTTTTAGGTGGTCCAGGCGGATTGGTAGATCATAAATATGTTGAGCTGACTGCCGAGATTGTGGATGAATACCGCAACACCGGTGGTTTTGACATCATTGGTTCGGGCCGTACAAAACTGGAAGACGAAGCCCAGTTCGACAAAGGTCTGGAAATTGCCAAAGACCTGAACCTGAATGCGCTGGTTATTATTGGTGGCGACGATTCGAACACCAATGCCTGTGTGTTGGCTGAATACTATGCTAGAATCAATGCTGGTGTGCAGGTAATCGGTTGTCCGAAAACCATTGACGGTGACCTGAAAAACGAAATGATTGAAACTTCGTTTGGTTTCGATACCGCTACAAAAGTTTATTCTGAGCTGATCGGTAACATCCAGCGTGATGCCAATTCTGCTAAAAAATACTGGCACTTTATTAAACTGATGGGGCGTTCAGCTTCGCATATCGGTTTGGAGTGTGCGTTAAAAACACAACCCAACATCACGCTTATTTCAGAAGAAATTGCCGACAAGAAACTGACTTTGGGCGAAGTGGTTGACTACATGGCAAAGGTGGTTGCCAAACGTGCCGACAACGGCGATAATTTTGGTGTAGCACTAATTCCTGAAGGTTTGGTTGAATTTATTCCTGAAATGAAAGTGTTGATTTCGGAATTGAACGACCTGCTGGCTGAAGGCACTGATTCAGAAAAGGAATTCAAAATGTTGCGTAAAAGCCACCGTAACGAGTGGGTTGCTACGCACCTGACCGAAATTTCTTCGAGCGTATTCCGTTCATTGCCCGATGGTATTGCTACCCAGTTAACGCTTGATCGTGACCCGCACGGAAACGTTCAGGTTTCATTGATTGAAACTGAAAAGTTACTGGGCGAAATGGTTAGCACCCGTTTGGATGAAATGAAAGCAAACGGAGAATACGTTGGTAAATTCGGTACACAATACCACTTCTTCGGTTACGAAGGACGTTGTGCTGCTCCGTCGAATTTCGATGCCGACTACTGCTATTCTTTGGGTTACACAGCTTCTGTTTTAGTGGCTGCCGGAAAAACCGGTTATATGTCATCGGTAAGAAACACCACTGCTCCGGCTGATAAGTGGATTGCCGGTGGTGTGCCTGTAACCATGATGATGAACATGGAGAAACGTCACGGCCATATGAAACCGGTGATTCAAAAAGCATTGGTTGAACTGGAAGGAGCTCCGTTCAAATACTTTGTATCGAAAAGAGGGGAGTGGGCTTACAATACCGACTTTGTTTACCCGGGCCCGATCCAGTATTTTGGACCAACCGAGGTTTGCGACCTTACTACCGAAACGCTGAAATTCGAGCAAAATAAGTAAGACTCAATTAGACTATATAGTATATTATAGCAAGGCTGTCCGTCAATTGACGGATGGCCTTTTTTATCTGCCAAAATCAGCGACAAAATACAGTTGTATTATTTCGGCGGGGCTGTTCGAAAAACAGAAGAAATAATTTAAAGCAAATAGAAAACCGATAACTCAGATACTACTGTTTTTCGCTGTTTTATCAGTGATTATCTTCCAAAATCAGTGTTGTCAGCATTCCGTTTTCACGTTTTGCTTTCATTTCAAAACTTCTGCCAGGTAACGTATCATTATGAGCGCGAAATTCGTTAATATAGCGTAATAAAAATCAGAAAGAGATGAACAGGTTATTTATTGCAGCGATCTTGTTAACGGTAGCAGTTTCGTGCCAGAATTATAAAAAGGATGTATCAAAACTTACCCAGGAAAGAGACAGCATTGCCCGGGAGGCCGAGTTAAAGGATTCCGCGGTAACAGGCTATCTCGAAGATTTTAACGAGATAATGGCTACGCTCGATTCCATTAAAACAATGGAAAAGCTGGTGACCGTAAAATCGAGCGGACAACGTGAGATGAGTTACACCCAGAAACAGGCGATACTGGATGATGTGGCACTGCTGAATGAGATGTTGCAAAAGAACAAGGAGCAGTTGGCTGCCTTGCAAAAAAAGCTGAACAACGCGAACTACAAAGTTGGAAAGCTGAATTCGACCATTGCCGAGCTTGAACGGCTGGTAAGCAGTTTGCAAAAACAGGTAGACGAAAAGGATGCAGAAATTGCGCGTTTGAATACCGACGTTCAGAACCTGAGCCGTGATGTAATTCAGCTGAACGAGAAGATTGCGGTGATGGAAACCGAAAGCCAGGAGAAATCGAATACCATTGACAGACAGGTACAGGAGCTCAACAAGGCCTTTTTTGTAATTGGCAGCCGCAAAGAACTGGAGGAAAGTGGGGTAGTTGACCGGAGTGGCGGTTTCATGGGAATTGGCCGTACATCGGTGGTAAAAGAAGATTTCAATAAAGAAGTGTTTACCGCGGTTGATATTCGCGACTTTGCCTATATCCCGTTAAATACCAAAAAAGCAGAGGTGATCACGGTTCATCCGGCCGGATCGTTTCATATTTCGGGTGAAAAAACAGCCGATACTTTGTTTATCGACAACCAAAATATTTTCTGGAACGCTTCGAAGTTTTTGGTGATTGTAACTAAATAAGGGCTACTTTTTTAGTTGATTAAGGAGCCAGACCATGTTGTCGGCCAGAGTGCGGATGGTTTGCATCCCTTCGTCATCGTTTAGCACATCTCCCGGATTGCGCCCGATGGCAAAGTTCCAGTAACTCGATCCCGGAACGATCATTTGGTTGATCAGAAAAAAGTTGTTGATTGTTTCAAAGGCGTGGAGCGCTCCGCCGCGACGCACTGCAATAACTCCGGCCCCAACTTTTCTTTTCAGAAGATGGCCGCCGGCACGGGTTGCATATCCGGCTACGTCAATCAGGGCTTTAATTTCCGTGGTAACATCGGCAAAATACACCGGCGATCCGATGATGATCCCATCTGCTTCCAGCATTTTCTCGATGCACAAGTTCAGGTGATCGTTTTTGATGTGGCACCGTCCGTCCTGCTCTTCCTTGCATTTGGCACAAGCGGTGCAGCCGTGCACGGGTTTGTTCCCCAGTTGTACCAGTTCGGTTTGGAAACCTTCTGCTTCAAAAATTTTGAACATTTCATGGATCAAAAGTGCAGTGTTTCCGTTTCTGCGGGGACTTCCGTTTATGGCTACTATCTTCATAATTAATGCTAAAATGCTTGAATGCGTTAATGCTTTATAATTATTTATCTCAATATGTAAGCTAATTGGTCATAAAATAGCTGTAGGTTTTAGCTTATTCAGTTTGTGCTGAATCGCGGTTGTTTTTCAGTATTCTTGCATTTATGCATTTCAGCATTCACGCATTTCTTCTGTTACTGATTAAACACAAATGAAATGATGTTGGCACCCATTTGAAGTGCTTTCTCACGGAGCTCGGGTGGGTCGTTGTGTACGGCTTCGTCTTCCCAGCCATCGCCCAGATCACATTCGTAAGTATACAAACAAACGAGGCGGTCTTCAATAAAAATTCCAAAGGCCTGCGCAGGTTTTCCGTCGTGTTCATGGATTTTCGGAATTCCGTTGGGAAAATCAAACTTCTGGTGAAAAACCGGGTGCGAAGGTGGTAATTCAACCAACTCTTTTTCGGGGAAAACTTTTTTCATTTCCCGGCGAAAATATTCATCCATTCCGTAATTATCGTCCGCATATAAAAAGCCGCCGCCTTCGAGGTAGTGGCGCAGGTTCATGGCATCGCTTTCCGAAAAAATAATATTGCCGTGACCGGTTAAACTAACAAACGGGAAATTAAAAATTTCGGGACTGCCTACTTCAATGGTAGACGGTTCGGTCTGGATGTTGGTATTTATCGTGCGGTTGCAGTATTCGATCAGGTTCGGAAGCGCAGTGGGGTCAGAATACCAGTCGCCACCCCCGTTGTATTTCAGCAAGGCTATTTTTACGGCACTGTTTTGTGCATTGACAGCCATCGCCCCCAAAATCATCCACATTATCAATTGAAACCGCATATCTTAATTTTTCCGAAAAATACAACACGAATCTGAAACCCAAAACTATTCCTTCACTTTTTAAAGGAGATGGGGTTGGTGGCTCTAATTCTTCAACCCATCAGTTGCAGAGTTCCTGAACGATGAATAAATCGTAGTGTTTTTGCGAATAAGGATAATCCCAACACCCCATGCGGTGATACAAATTGCCGCCGAAACCTTTCTTGTAAATATGAATCCCGTGCAAAGGATGGCTTTGGTTGATGTTGGGAGCCGAACCAAACATATCGTACTCGGAACAGCCCCAGTTTTTTGCCATTTTTATGGATTCCCATTGCAAGGCATAACTGGCCATGATATTTTGTTTATTGGTGGCTGAAGCTCCGTAAAGATAGGTGCCGCGCTTGTGCGACAATGCCAAAAACATTGAAGCCATGAATTCTCCTTCCCAGTCGGCCATTAGCATTTTTACTTTCACCCCTTTTTTGTTGTTATCCTGTTTTTTTAGGATGCTCAGAAAATACTGTTCGTTTTGCAAAGGCAGGTTGTGCCGAACCGCTGTATCGTAATACAACCTGTACCACTCGCTGATGTGTTCAATGCCGTATTCCTGAACCCTGATACCCTGGTTCAGCGCCCGTTTTACGTTGTAGCGGGTGTTGTAGCGCATGTTCGACAAAAGGGTATCTTCCTGCTGGGTGAGATCCAGAAAAAAAGTATTCTTGGGGAGAATGTCGCTCGGGCTTTTTTTCAGTCTCCAGTTAATGGTTTTATAATTAACCCTGAACTCCTGAACCTGCTCATCGGGTGGCCCGGTCCAGTTTCCATGGGCATCAAAATAATCGTCATCGGCCGACCACTGGTTTTGCCAGGCAAGGTCGTAGCGGATGAAAATACAGTTGCGCGGAAGGTAAGGTTTGATGGTTTCCGACAGTTGTTCCAGGAAAACACCCTGGTTTTCAAACTCCGGCTCCAGTTCCGGACCGTACGGAACATAGGCAAAACAATGGGTGGCATCGATGTACTTGATAAGCACCAAAAGATCATCACTTTCATTTCCCTGCACATCGCCATGGCTGAAAAGCGTATCTTTTGACACTGAAATTTCAAATCCTTTGGGTTGAAAGCCTTGCTTATCCTTTAATCTTCCCCAGAAAGGTGTTTGAGAGAGAATGTTGCTTGGCTTAATCTCCTCAATCTCCTTTTGAACAATCGTACAATCCATCTCCAAAATTTTGGGCAAAGCTATCCAATATAAAGGGGAATAAAAATTTAACTGTCAAAACAACGGGTATTTCAGCTTTAGTTACATACTGCTAACATTGCCCCAAAAAGAGGCGGCAGAATTCGGATCGAAAGAGGATTTATGGGGCTATTGTTTCAGGAATTTCGTTAACGGAGTAATGAATTGATCAAAGCTTTCAATGTGCGGAAGATGACCGATATTCGGAATCTCTACCAATTCAGAGTGGGGGATGGCTGCCTGTGTTTTTTTGCCAAGTTCTTCATACAATCCCATTTTTTCCCTGACTTCTTCCGAAACCAGTCCTTTTCCCAGGGCCGTCCGGTCACGGGTTCCGATAATCAGCAGGGTAGGCACCTGCACCTGCGGAAATTCATATAATACCGGTTGGGTGAAAATCATATCGTAGGTTAGTGCTGCATTCCAGGCGATACGCGGGTAATCCGAATTTAATGTCCATCCGGCCAAAAGGTTTACCCATTCATCGTAATCAGGGCTCCATTTTCCATCGTAATAACTTGCCAGCTGGTAATCTTTTATTTGCTGATAGCTTTTTTTAAGCTCGTTTTCGTACCACCATTCCACCGGTTTGTAAGGGGCAACCAGTTTCCAGTCTTCCAGTCCGATCGGATTTTCAAGGATCAGTTTCTCGGTTGTTTCCGGAAACATCAACGCAAAACGGGTGGCCAGCATTCCGCCCATGGAGTGCCCCAAAACGGCAGTTTTTGTAACCTGAAGATAATCCAGGAGCATTTTTGTATTGATTGCCAGTTGCTGAAATGTATAATGAAAATGTTCGGGTTTCGACGACTTTCCAAAGCCGACCTGATCGGGCACAATCACCCGGAAACCTTCTTTTGTCAGAGCTTCGATCGTGGTTTTCCAGTAAGCTCCGTTGAAATTTTTTCCATGAAGAAGTACGATGTTTTTTCCGTTGTAATTGTCGGGCTTAACATCCATGTAAGCCATTTTCAGGTTTTGCAATTGCACATTTAACCGAAGGTATTCAACCGGATACGGGTAGTCATAATTTGTTAGCTCCAGATCGAGCCATTTTAGGTGGTTCGATTGTGCGGATGCCGTTGCCTGAACAAAAATAAGTAGAATAAAAGCAGCCATCATTCTTGTTGTCTTCATGGTATTTTCTGTTTTAATCTTTCTGAAACGAAATTCTTTCGTTCAATGTTCAGGCTTGCGGCTTTATTCGTTGGCCAGGTTTACAATGTGGCAGGCCACCACGCCGGCGGTTTCGGTGCGCAGCCGGGCTTTCCCAAGCGAAATCTCCGTAAAACCCGCAGCTTTGGCCTGCTCTACTTCTTCTGGGCTGAAATCACCCTCGGGGCCAATCAGTAGCAAAACATTTTTTCCTTTTGAAACCAGCTTCTTTAAATGTGGTTTTTCGCCGTCGTTACAGTGTGCAATGTACTTTTCTCCCTGAAAACCAGCATTGATCAAATCTTCAAAACGGGTGAGTTCGTTGAGCTTCGGAAGGTATGCTTTAACCGATTGTTTCATCGCCGAAACAAGGATCTTTTCCAACCGCTCGGGTTTGATGATTTTTCGTTCTGAATGCGACGAAAGCAAGGGCGTAATCGTATCAACACCAATTTCGGTGCATTTCTCCAAACACCATTCAAAACGGTCGATGTTTTTGGTCGGGGCAATGGCCAGGTGCAGGCTAAAGTCGCGCTTTTCAAATTCTTTATGGGTTTCCAGAATCGAGATGCTGCAGCTTTTGGGGTGGGCATCGAGTATTTCGGCCTGGTAAAAACCACCCTTCCCGTCCACAATCTGTATTTGGTCGCCACCGGATAAGCGCAGTACTTTTACCGCATGTTTCGATTCATCGGCATCGAGCGCGACTGTATTTCCTGTAATTTCCGGGATGTAAAAAAGCTGCATTTTGTTTCGATTTCTGATTTACACAAAAGTAATCAAATCATGCTTTAGTGCTCACCTTTCCATTGGGCAGTGGTTTATTCATTTTCTCTGACCGACTTTTCTTCGAATTTGAAAACCTTGTAAAGGTAGGCAACCGACGGAAGGATAATTATAACCCCCACCACGAGTGCGATCAGCAAATACAGCTGGACTTTGTACGGTGCCCCGGCATTTTGCAGGGTGATATCCGGCGCGTCTTTGATGTTTACAATAATCGGGAACTGTATGGCAAACCAGCCAATTACGATCATAGTGGTTTGAAAACCTCCGATCAGCCGAAGCATTAAACGGTTCGGGTTATTCAGGTATTTCCACAAAAAGGGCAGGGCGAGTGTTGCCAGCACAATGGCTGCAATACTTACCGGCGACTGGATAAATTCCATCAGCAAAGGGTGCCCTTCGAGTTCGGCGGTGAGAAAAACCAAGGCTCCGGTGAGTACCAGTCCCAACAGCAGGCGTTTGGTAACTTTGGCAAAATACTGCACGTATTCTTCGTTTTTTATCTCGCTAACCGTAAAAATGCCAGCCAGAAATGCGAACAGCAAAACCAGGAACAAGCCCATGCTCATCGAAAAGAGATTCAGCCAGGGATGAATGTACACCTCGAAAAAGCCTTCGCGGTAGTCGAGCGTGATTTCGCCCAGAATAATTCCGCCCAGCGTAACACCTAAAAAGAAGGTGGTAACAAGACTGGAATACTGAAAGATAGCTGAATAGATCTTCATCGGGCGCTTCTCATCAATGTCGTAATGCCTGAAGGTAAAAGCCGATCCGCGCATGATGATGCCCAGCAGCACCATCAAGACCGGAATATGCAAGGCGGTCAGAACCGTGGAGTAAACCGTTGGAAAGCCAACAAAAAGGATCACCACCACCAGGATCAGCCACATATGGTTGGCCTCCCAAACCGGCGCAATGGCTTTGGTAACAATCTTGGCCGCTTTTCCGCGGGTAAATAATTCAAGGATTCCACCTCCAAAATCGGCCCCTCCGAGCAGCACGTACAAGAAGAGGCTGATAACCATTATCAGGAAATTTATTTCAACCATTGGACAGATATTTAGCTTGTAAAACTTTGATTTGCCTGCTTAAGAGCCAGATAACCACAAAGCTCAGGATGAGGTAAACCGCCGATATGGTGTAAAAAGTGTATTGAATTCCCGGCATGGGAGTGAGCGAGTCCTTTGTTTTCATAATGCCGTAAATAATCCAGGGTTGACGGCCCACTTCGGTAACAATCCAGCCGGCTTCTACCGCAATAAAACCGAGCGGCGTGGCAATAAACAACATTCTCAGCCACCATTTCTTTTCCAGCCAGTGTTTGTATTTGAAGGTAGCGGCCAGGAAAATTGCCGCAATCAGCATCAGAAACATACCGATCCCCACCATAATCTGAAACGAATAATGCGTGATCGGAATGGGTGGCCATTCATCTTTTGGGAACTGGTCCAAACCTTTTACCTCGGCATTGAAATCGCCATGTGCCAGAAAACTCAGGAATCCCGGAAGTTTGATGGCGTATTTTACGGTTTCATTTTCCACATCGGGTATTCCGCCAATAATAAGCGGCGCACGTTCCTGGGTTTCAAAGTGAGACTCAAAAGCAGCCAGCTTTGCGGGTTGCAGTTTGGCCACATTTTTTGCTGCCAGGTCGCCACTTATGGGTTGCAGAATCGCAGCTGCCGAAGCAAAAGTCAATGCAATGGTAATCGCTTTTGCGTGAATCTCCAGTTTGTTTTTTAAATAAAGAATGGCATGTACACCCGCTACGGCAAAGCCTGTGGCCGAGAAGGCTGCAATGGTCATGTGATGCGCCTGCGAGAACCAGGCTTTGTTAAACATTGCTTTTACCGGGTCGATATTATAGGCTTTTCCATCTATCCAGTCGAAGCCCGAAGGAGCATTCATCCAACCATTGGCGGCCACTACAAAAATTCCCGAAAGTACCCCGGCAATTCCTACGATGAGCCCCGTGTACAGGTGCACCCATTTATTCAGTCGTTTCCATCCGTAAAGGAACAAACCAAGCGCAATGGCTTCCACAAAAAAGGCGGTTCCTTCCCACGAAAAAGGCATCCCGAAAATGGGGCCGGCGTGTTCCATAAAACCGGGCCAAAGCATGCCCAGTTCAAACGATAAAACGGTACCCGAAACGGCACCAACGGCAAAGAAAATTGCCACTCCTTTCGACCAGGCCTTGGCCAGATCGAGATAAACCGGGTTGTTGGTTCGCAGCCATTTCCATTCGGCCACAAACATAAACCAGGGCATCACCATACCAATACAGGCAAAAATGATATGAAATCCGAGCGAAACCCCCATTTGCATACGGGCAGCCATAAATGCATCCATGTTGTAGAATTAATTGTTTGTAACTGTTTTCACATTCATCAACGTTCTAAATGGATTTCGGTTTGATGAAGTGGAAAAAGTTAACATCGATTGCCGAAGGAGGAGGTGGCAATATTTTGATAGTTTGGATATTAAGAACGATCAGATGTCAGTGTAAAAAAGCAGATTTAACGTTGGATGTATTCCGTTAATTGAGTTTTAGTTTTGCTGTGAAGCTGTATTGCCGTGCCTTGTCAGCGCTTAACGGATTTAGCCGCTTAGCGCATAATATTTACAGGTGATAGTTAAAAGGGAGTTTACGGTGTTTGGGGATAAGACGTTGATAAATTCACGTTCTCTGAGCGTGGTCAGGGAAGCACTGCATTTCGCTTTCGAGTATTATCGTCATTTCGCAAGTACTTTTTATTTCACGCTGATTGCGCTGATTATCGCAAATTTTATCTCACCCATCTGGATGGAATTATTTTCTGCGTAGATCTGCGTTATCTGCGAGACGTTAAATTCCGCTGCGGAGTTAAGGTATAAGTCAAATCAATGCGAGAAAGAACAATAATTGTGTTTTTACTGGTAAATCACGTCCTTTGGGCGTGATTGATTGAGTATGCCCGTATTGCCGTGCCTTGTCAGCGCTTAACGGATTTAGCCGCTTAGCGCATAATATTTACAGGTGATAGTTAAAAGGGAGTTTACGGTGTTTGGGGATAAGACGTTAATACCGCTTAAATACTCACTACTTTCAAAGGCATTATTTTAACATCCGCGGCACCAAATGAAAAGCCAGCGAACCACTGCGCGCTTTTACATCTTTCCACGAATCCACATCGAAATCGATCCCAACGGTGGAGGTGGTGGGCATGTCGCCGTGAAACGACTGCAACAGGTTGGCTACATAATAATAAAACCCCGGATTATGCCCGAAAAAGAAAACCGTTTCTGCTTCTTCGGGCAATTCCCGGATAAGGTCGACGAACTCACCGGTTGTAAGTCCGTCGTAAATATCTTCTACTTCCTGAATCTTATTTTGGCTAAAGCCTAAGTTATCGGCAAAAATACGTGCGGTTTTAAGGGCTCTTTTCGCCGGGCTCGATACCATAAGGTCGGGTGCAACCTTGCGCTGGTTTAATTCGGAGCTTACCAGCGCAGCATCGCTTTTTCCCCGATCCTGAAGGTCGCGGCTAAAATCATCATCGTATCCGTAAGGAACGGCTTTTCCGTGGCGAACAATAATTACTCTTTTCATACCGCATGTATTTAGACTGAAAGTTTACGTAAAAAACATTCCGACAGTTTGTTCGCGGCGCTTAAATTGTTTCGTAAACGTCAATTTCAGCCTGCGCGAGTTCAACTATTTGGGGAACAATACCTGTAAAATGGGGTGTGTTATTATGAAAATCAACGGCTGCCTGGTCTTTCCATTTCTCAATCAAACAGAAAACAGAATTGCTTTTGAGATCTTTATGCAAAATGTATTCGATGCACCCTGCTTCGGCTCTCGATGCTTCTCCGAGTTCATTAATCAATTGTAAGAAACTTGTTTCTTTTCCCTGCTTTACCGTAAATTTGGCTACTATTGAAATCATGCTTATTATTTTTGGTTATTTGATTTTGGTTGAAGCAAATTTAACTTAATTTATTGCAATAGAAAATACAGAGATGAGGCGCATTGGACTTTTATCAGACACACACGGATTTATTCACGAGCGGATTTTTACTTTTTTTGAAAAGGTGGACGAGATTTGGCACGCAGGCGATATCGGCAACATTCAAACTGCCGACCGGCTGGCAGCCTTTAAACCCTTAAAAGCAGTTTACGGCAACATCGACGGGCAGGATGTGCGGATTGTTCACCCCATGCACCAGCGTTTTAAATGCGAACAGGTGGATGTTTGGATGACACACATTGGTGGTTACCCCGGGCGGTACGAACGCTATGTAAAACCGGATATTTTTACCAACTCACCCGATCTGTTTATCAGCGGGCACTCACACATTCTGAAAGTGATTTACGATCAGAAATATAATTTTCTGCACATAAACCCCGGGGCTGCCGGATACAAAGGCTTTCACAAAGTGTGCACTGCCGTGCGTTTTACAATTGACGGGAAGGAAATACGCGACCTGGAAGTTTGGCAAATTCCAAGAGACGAAGTGGCTCCTACTTTTTAAATGAATAGGCCACCCAGTTGTTTTTTTCTTTGAACCCGGCATCTTTCAAGCCCAAACTCTCTGCTTTTGTTTTGATGGCCGGAATATCCTCTTTGTAAAAACCGCTCATGATCAGGATTCCGCCGTCGTTCAGAACGTGGTTGTAGGCGGGCAGGTCGTTGAGTAACACATTGCGCTGGATATTGGCAAAAATCACATCGTAAGACTCATCGTTCAGCAATTTGGCGTCGCCCAGCTTTACATCGAGGTTTTGGATGTTGTTGAGTTTTGCATTTTCCTGGCTCCCTTCGTACGACCACTTGTCGATGTCGATGGCCGTGATTTTATCCGCACCTTTCATCGAGGCCATAATGCCGAGTATTCCTGTTCCGCAACCCATGTCAAGCACCGATTTTCCTGACATATCGTTCTGAAGTATCGACTCCAGCACCAGCGAGGTAGTTTCGTGGTTGCCGGTTCCGAAAGCCATGTTGGGCTCAATCACAATCTCGTATTTCAGCTTTGGGTAATCGGTATGAAAAGGAGCCCTGACCACGCATTCGTTGGCAATCACCAGTGGTTTAAAATAATTTTTCTCCCATTCTTCGTTCCAGTTCTGGTCCTCAATGAGTTCTGATTTTACATCAAAACAAAAGTCTTCCGAGAACTCATTCAACACCCCGTTCAATTCTCCTTTGTTGTATGCAGTGGCCGGAATATATGCGTCGAATCCCATTTCTGAATCAACAAAACTATCAAACCCAATGTCGGCAAGCTGTGCTGTCAACACTTCGCGAAGCCATTCCTGAAAGGGGGTTATTTCGATGCTTACTTTTTTGTAGTCCATGGGAAAATTTTTTGTGAAGGTATAAAAAAAACAGCCATCCGGGTATCGAATGGCTGCCACTATTTTTTGCTTTTTCCTTCTAGCTGAAAAATTTATTGGGGAAGAAATTCACGGCTAAAAAGCCAAAGATTCCTGTTAAGCAGATAATCAGCAGATCGGGCAGCTGACTTCTTAATTTTTGTTTTCTTTTCCGGATAAGAATAAACTGAACAATGGCAAGCAGAAGGCTTACCGCAAGCCAATAAAAAGCAGGACTTGGTTGAAAATAAAAGTTGATGAATCCGGAGTTGGGATTGGTCATACTTAGTTGAACGGGAAACAGAGCAGCGGCTATTTTTCCTTCTTTTCGTTGACTTTGAACCGGCCAGATTTCTGAATATTCATCCACCGGATTCAGGTCGCGGTCGAAAATATGCGAGCGGACAAAGCCTTCGCCCAAAACACTGACATTGAAATTCAGCAGATCGCCGTATATACGTATTTCGTGCTTTTCGGGGTCGATGTCATCCACCGGGAAATGTTCCAGCAGATAATCGTACTGTGTTAGCATGTACAGGTGCTTATCTTCCGAAAAAAGGTAGGCATAATAAAGTTTGTCGCTGTTGTCGGTACACTGAATGGTTTTGAACTTCAGTCCTTCGGGTAAATCAACCCTGCGGACAAAAGGTTTTCCTTCCACCATTTTTATATGAAAGAGCTGATTGGCCGAATCGATCACCAGGTAACCTTCGTCGCACGATTTCAAGGTGGTGGGAATCCCGCTGATGGAGGTGGCCGGAAACTGAAAGCCGCGTTTGTACAAAACGGCTGAAAACATGCGGCTTTTCTCTTCGTTAATTTGGTTGGTCTCGGCATCGATAAACTCCATTCGCCAGGTGATCCTGAAAAAATCTTCGGGCATTTCAAGATTTACACGGCCCGATTGCGACTCAAACAAGGGAAACAGCGAGGGCTGGGGAGCGCGAATGTCTTCCGGCTTTAACCTGAAAATGGAACGGTATTTACTAATCTGGTGCGGGTCCATCTCCACGCCGTTTATCGAATCGGGCAAAGTCCGGTTCATTAGTAGCTGTCGTGTATACACAAATGGAAGCCGGGCTTCGTACTCTTCGCGTGTAAATGTTTCTCCTTTTGTGTTGGTAAAAACCGTTTTCTCTTCGTTGCGAAGGATCAAGAAATCATTGTCAACTGCACTGTACTGGACAAAGGGACTTTTTACGGGTTGGGCAAAGGCCATCCAGTAAAGTTTCGGAAGGACAATTGCCAAGCCGGTTATGGCAATAAGTACTAATATGTATCGGCTAAGTTTTACCATTTTACATTTCTCCTTTTCTAAACCGGTAACCCGAGAACAACAATGAGATGCTTAATAAGATCGTAAGAACAGCCAGCGTAATGTTGACCGGCTGGTAGGCTGCTGTGGGGCCGTTCTTAAAAAACAAAGGAATAAATGTGGCAGCCACCAGCAAGTACAGAAAACGGTATTTCCAAACCGGTTCCAGAACGATCAGCGCCACCAGGTAGTAGGCGGAAAAACCCGCCAGAAACCAGGGAATAAGCGAAACCAGTGCCGGAAGAATAATGTTGGAAGGGAAATAAAACGCGGCAATTCCTGAAAAGAGTGCTATTAAAATGAGGTACACCACCAGCAGGCAACACGAGCCAAAAACCATCATGCTTAGCAGAACTTTGTTCTCGTTAAACGGCAGATGAAATGTAAGCTTTATGCGCTTGTTCACTGTTTCGGGGAAGTACTGGGCAACGGCTACCAATAAACCACCTGCCAGGGGGATAAATTTTAGTAGGCTGAAAAATTTAAGTCCTTTAAAAAGAATAAGATTCCAGTAATTATTGGCCTGGTTAAAAGTGGTGTCGTGTTGCACTTTCAAAAAAAGATAGCCCACCGCCAACATGCCCAGCAGGGTATAAAGGAGGGTAAACCACCTGATTTTTAGCCACTCTTTGTATATCATTGCTTTCCACATATTCCTAATACTTGCCGGTTAAACCAATAAAGGCGTCTTCGAGTCCCATTGCCACCTGTTGAAAGGCACGGTGTTGAATGCCGTTTTTCTCCAGGAACTTCTTCACAAACGCTTCTGATTCGTAGGTGTAAATCTCCACCTTGTTGTGTACTTTTTCGACGTTTACCACAAAATCTTCTTTTTTCAGGTCGATGGACGGATCTTCCACTTCGAGGTAAAACTGTTTGAAGGAGCGCATAAACTCGTTTACGTTTTGTTGTGCCAGCACGCAGTTGTAATCCATAATCAGCACATCGTCGATCAGGCGCTCCATGTCCTGAATAATATGCGAAGTGGTGAAAATGGTTTTCTTTTGGGCTTTGGCATATTCGCGCAGGTAATCGATAAACAGCCGCCGGTAACCGGGATCGAGTCCCATCGAGAAGTCATCGAGAATCAGCAGATCGGGGTCTTGCGCCAAAATCAGACCGAGCGCCACCTGCGATCGTTGGCCGCACGACATGGTGGAGATTTTTTGCCGCGGAGTAACTTGTAACTTCGACATCAACTCCCAGTACGGCTCCGGATTCCATCGCCGGTACACACGGGAATAGAATTTTTCGATCTGGTGAATGTTCATAAAAGTGTACTGAATATGGCCTTCGATCAGAAACCCGATGCGCGCTTTGTTCGATGGCGAAAGGTGCTGCGAATTCTCGCCATAGATGAGACACTCTCCGCTGCGGGGCTGTAAAAAACCATTCAAAATATTGATGGTGGTGGTTTTGCCCGCTCCGTTTTTCCCCAGTAGCCCCAGTATGCTTCCGTCTTCTACCCGGAAATTCAGGTTCTCATAAACCATTTTTTTCCCGTAATAGTGGGTGAGATTATTGCATTCTATCGCGTATGAAGCCATGTTTCGTTAAAAGTTGATTCCTACTTGTATGCTTGTACTGTTCTTCTCGGGATCGCCAGTCATTTGCGAGAAGCGTTTTGTATAATCGATACCTGTATAGAGCTGTACTCTGTGTTCGTACATTTTTACTCTTCTTGCCAGCTGTATTTTTCCACCCAGCTCCGTCATTCCTTTGTTCCAATAGTCGAAATCGTGATGTACCATTTCAGTATGCGTTGTTTCCAGCAAAGCCGGGTCGCTAACCAGGTTCAACCGACTGTTAAATCCTTTTCGGTAGGCTCCGTTGGCTGAAAGAATAATATCGGCCACGCTTGTGCTAATCTCTTTCTCAACAGCCGCATTGATTTTATACTGGTTAAGCTTCTGTTTGTTTTTCTCGGGAACAAAGTAATAGGAGGTTTCCGAGCCTGTGATCATGGCACCGGCTTTCACTCCCCAGTTTATGTGATCCCTGTCTTGAAACGTGTACCACGAATAATCAAATCCGAAATTATCTTCCCGGTGCCAGTACAGAACGTATTTGGCAATGGTTTCCCAGTGAAATTTTTCCTGCGTGGCTTTGGGTTCCATTACGGGCTCGTGTCCGTAAATATGTTTATCAGTAAAATATAATTTGAGTTTATGAATACTTCCGCTAGTGTTGCGCAGGATAAAAGTGGATGCTGCTTCGGTTTGGAATTTCTCGAGCAACACCAGTTGAATGGGAGAAAGTTTGCCGCGTTTTATGTCGGTTTCTTTTTGAAAGAAAGAGATTTCAGTGAGGTTTGATAAGCGATCTCCTTTCCATCCCAATTGAAGGCCTGCCCCCAAAAGAGTGGATTGGTTGCTTCGGTCGTCCATTTCGGTGGTGGCGGAGTACACACCCATTCCTCTGAAATGATAGAAATTATAGGTAGAATCGCTGAGCGTTTTCAGTGAAATGTCTTCTTTGGCAGTTTGAAGATGAAGGTTTAAACCCGCCATGAACTTTCCGGGCCTGAAAACGATCCCCGGTTTAAAGTCGAACTCGGTTGCTTTGTTGGTTGGCCTTGGATCTTTTCTGCGGGCTCCAACTCCTGTTTGGTACTTTACATCAAAGCCCAGATCGATCAGCGAACTTAACTTTAAGGCACCGCGCACCTGCATGTCAAAAAATTCTTTGCGATAGGTACCTCCGGTTCCATCTCCCAAAGTATAGGGGTTGTCGTCATAAGGATTCAGTACATCTACCCATTTTACTTTTTTCTCTTCCTGGCTGTAATACGAAAACGCCCCGTAAAATTTCCAGTTGTTGAGTTTCTGGTAACCGTAGGTCTGAAATCCATACTGGTTTTGTTTTTCCCCTTCCTGAAAGCGATGATAATCGCCGTTTTCGTGCTGATACAAAAGACGTGCTGTGCCTAAGCGGTACTGTATGTCGAAAGATTGCAAACCGGCCGCATTGCCCGACTCCGACCAAAGCGTATTCAAAAGCAGTATTTTTTCTGATGACAAAGAATTTCGCAACGAATCCTGCTTCTGTGCCAAAGTCTGAAAACTCATCACCAGAGCCAGAAAAAAGAGCGGTATTTTGCGGTGTTCTTTCATTATTGTTGTGCGATCACTCCCGGTGTTGGCACCTGGTTGGTGAGAAAATCGTTGCTTGAGTTGTTGGTATCCTGATACACGGTTCGCCCGTTGATCACTTCTTTTACTTTTCGTCTGATAGATACCCCTTCGTATCCTCCTCTGGTTTGAATATAACCCACATCAATGCTGTTGGGTAGGCGCTTGTAAACAGTTTCATTTAATTGTGGGTTTTCAATACCGTCAATGATCCAGCCGTATGGAACCATGAAGCAGTTCATTGATCCTCCCGGCTCTGTCATAAAGTTGTCAGGATTTGTAAAAATATTTTCATATTCATCAGAAGGCAGTCTGAACAGAATGCAGATCATTCCCCGTGTATCCATCAGCATGGTGGTGCCTGCCGTGATTCTTTGCATTAGCAGATTGGGGACCGATGGAGCATCTGCGTATTTGCCGTTTTCTACATACATTTCCCACGCAGCACCCGAAAGGTCCACCGAGTTTGAGTTTCCGTTTGGATCGTCGCGGTGATTCAGTCCCGATAAAGCAATGATAAAAGACTCTCCGGGCTGAACCGGATGTTCCTGTCCTGATCCGGGAACAATGGGGATGAAACTCCACAGGGGAATACGGGGCATAAGATTGCCGTTTGCATCTACCCAGGGAGTAGGCTCGTACGTTCTGGTATAACGAACAGCCCCGAAACACAATCCGTCAGAGTAGAGCACTTTGTCACTATTGTTATAAATTTCAACAAACTTATCGGCGCTGTAAACAGCTCCTTCCGGAGTTCTGCTACCCGATGAATAGAGTTCTTTTATTACAAAGCCTTCTGATTCAATCACGTATTCGGTGTTTATTTTTAACTGAATTCCGTTCTCCATAATCTGTTGCCCGGTGAGGCTCCCGCTGAACAAAAGCATTTTCATACTTGGGTAGCCATCCAGCTCTATTTGGTGTTTTTCCTGGAACGAGATCACCAGATCATAACTTCCTCCTCGCACATCAAAAGTGGCAATGCCATTGGGATCGGTGGTCGACGTAAATTCACGGCCTGTTTGCGTGTTTCGAACCAATATATCGGTATTGGCAACAGGGCCTCCGCTTTCAACGTTTTCAGGATAAAATACTTTTACCGTAAAACTATAGGTTGTCGGTTCGTCGTACTTTTCACAAGCCACCATCAAGGCAATCAGTAGTATAAATACTATTCTTTTCATTTGTTAGGTTTGTTAAAATTGCATTCGTATATCTGCTCCAAAATAAGGTTCTGCATTTCTTCGAAGGTAAGTGCCTTCTCGTTTATCAAGTTCCCAGGGGCGTATGTTTAGAAAGTTATTGGCAAAAAAGGATAATTTAAAACGTTGTGCAATTTCTTTCGAAATTTTGATGTTAAAAACAAAAAGCGGATCAAGAGTGCGGGCTGCAAAGCGGTAACGTTTTTCTTTTTCGATGGCTTGCTGTGCCAGGGTATTCTGAAAGTCTGCAACCAGGTAGGGGTGCTCCACGTCGTCGTAGTTCCGGTAACTTACCGGCAGATAATAGTAATATTCATCTTCTTGCTCGTTCTGAAACAGGTTGGGCTGTCCGAGGTAGTCGCGAAGATCGCTGAGTGAATATAATTGATAATCATCGTAACGTTTTCTCCAGTCTTTTTCGTACCATATTGCCTGTGTTGTGAGGGTTACCAGCATCCTTATCTCCGGGATGTGTGTGATAATGCTGAGGTTCGAGTTAAGCCGCTCCTGAACAACTCCATAGCCGTACTTGTTGGGGAATTTTACTACAAATGATTCCTGTGTGCTGATGTTGTTGTTATAAGTGGTGTAATGTTGCTGGTTCCAGTAGGGTGCATCTGTTCTGTGCGTTTCTGTTTGTAACCAGGCGCCGTTCAAAACAAAGGATGTGTGCAATGCTTCAATCCTGCCAAAATCAATGTTGTACTCAATGCCTCTTTTCCTCCGGCTTTGTGCATTCCGGTAGATACCGTAGCTGTAAAATTTCTCATTCATTTCATAGGAGACTGCTACCGGCGTTTCTGTGTCCGGGGCAGTGTAATAAACTCCTTGGCCTTTCACAAAATAAGGATGAAGTCCCGGTGCAATTTGTTCGTACTGACGATACATTAACAGGAAAAAGTTATGATCCAGGATAAAACCACCTTCCTGCTTTTCATAAAAACCGGTAATTCGTGCTTTTACATTGTTGACCCTGAAGTCGATTCCCGCTTCCAGTTTTTCGCTGGTAGAAGCTTTCAGTTCCGGATTACGTGTGTCTTCCTTCACGTTGGTGGTTACCACTGCGAGGTCGGGGTAGTAGTTAAAATTGACGTAGTCGCTGTAATGCTTGTCGGGATATAAATGAAGGAGGGTAGGAGCTTTGGTGGTTTGTCCGTAACCCGCCCTAAGCGTGATATTTCGGAAGGTGTGCGAACTATTTCTGTTGATGAGTGTGTAGCTTACATTCAGGCGCGGATCAACAGCCAAAGTGCCATTTGTTTTCAGAAAACTTTTGGGCTGAATGTTGTCCATGCGAATACCGGCCATAATGTGAAGAACGGTTTTTCCCAGTTTCAGATCGATTTTATCTTCTGCAAAAAGAGAAAGTTGGTGCAACGAGGGAATATCAGTAAAAGGCCGCGGGCGGGTTCCTTCTCCTGCCGGAGGATGTGTGGGATCAAAAATGCGTCCTTCTCCGTTGTTGCCGGTGGTTCGCCATTCGGTTCCAAGCAGAACATTGTTGCTTAAACGCCCTGTTTGGTGGTAAAACTTTGCTTTGAGCTTCGAATAAATATCAAACGGACGTCCGTTGTAATTCACTTCCGAGTAATAGGTAGCAGGGCCGTACTCAACCGGGAATTCACCATCGGCCAAAGAGGTAACAAAAAAGTTGGCTCCTGTCGAAGTTGTTTCAAGCGTTTTTTCGTAGCCTTCCTGCCAGGTTTTACTTACTCCCAAATCGAATGAAAGACTTTTGAAAAGGCTTTTGTTGACCGACCACAAAGCAGAAATCTTGGTATTCAGGTTTTTGTCTTTTGCAAAATGTTCTTCACGGGCTTTCATATCCGGATCCCATTTTTTCCCATCCAGCGAGCTCGTAAAATCCATCTTCCATTCGATGTTCAAAGGCGTGGAATTCCGGAAGAAAGTATTGGTGTACTTGGCCGAAGTGTTGACTCTTTTGAAACGATCGGTTTGGCGGTTCAGGTCTCCATATGAATCGGTATAACCTGCATCAATGTTAATAACCCCTTGGTTACCGGAAAGCAAATAGCCTTTTCCGAGGTAAGCCTGTTTGGTATGTGGGTCGGCTTGGAGCTTAACGCGATAAGGTGAGCCGCCCGTTTTTGTTTTTATTTGAACTGCTCCCGAAGTAAGATTGCCCTGTTCGGCCGACGGGATGCCAACATCTACCGTTATAGATTCGATGTTATCGACCGCGATTTGCCGGAGGTCTATTCCGGTTCCGGCCACCGACGAGAAACCTTCCTGGATGCTTTGCTGCATATTTCCGTCGTTCGAAAATGGGATGCCGTCAACGACAATGGCTGTTCCGAGCGCACTGTTTATGTCGGTTCCAATTTCACGGATACTTATTCTTGCAGGAGTTTTCAGGTTGGGATTTACCACCAGGTTTCCCGGTATCAGCTGCATTACTTCGTTCAGGCTGGTTGCCTGGACGTGGTTAATGGCTTCGTTTCCGATTTTAGTTGAGGTCGTTACTCCGGTGTTGTTCTCCGCCGTTACCACCACCTCTTTTAATCCAAGCGATTGCTGTTTTAATTTGATTTCTAGGTCAACATCTTTTTGGAGCGTAATACTTCCTGTGTATTCCTGGTAGCCAATATAAGTTACGGTGAAATTATAGGTGCCAGGCGGAACATTCCGAAGGGTGAATTCGCCGTTTTCGTTGGAAGAAGTTCCAATGCCCAGTTCCGGAAAAGCAATGTTGGCATACATTACCGGATCTCCGGTTTTTGCATCGCTTATTTTCCCGCTTACGGCTATCTTCTCCTGGGCAAAAATATTCCCTTGGTTAAAAAGGCCGAACCAAAAAATAAACGATAGTATGAATTGCTTTCCTGACATAGCTGATATGCATAAAGTCTGAGTTTTCCTGATCCTGTACTTAGGTATTCAGAATCAGGAAATATCATTTTTATTTGAAAATGACCTTATTGGAAAAGGCTCTTCCTCCAACAACACAGTGTACAATGTAAATCCCGGGTTGGTAATTACGCGTGTCGAAACGGTAAGTACGGTTGTTCGGCTGGTGTACCGATATCATTTTTCCATTGATGGAATACAGGGTACATCTTTCAATTTCATCGTTGTCAGCAACCACCTGAACCGAATGTGAACCATAATAAACGTTTAGTCCTTTTCTCAACTGGGTTAAGGGAACCGAGGTTTTAATATCAAGACCTTCGATGCTGGTTGAATAAATATCACCTTTAGCCAGGGCATAAATTTTATCGTTGTACACGCCGCCTATAGTGTAAATGTTTACTCCCGGGGAACAATCAACCCAGTCAGTCATGTTATTGGTGAATCGGGATTTTGTGCTGCTTCCGAGTAACATTGCTGAATTATTGTCAAAACGATAAAAATCGTTGCTTCCTATTGTCTCGCCAAATGCGGAAAACGAGGAGCCTCCGTTGGTTGACATAAAACAGCTGTCGCTTGTTGTGATCACAAAAAGCTCGTCTTTATCGGCCCAAACCGAATTAACCGACATGGCATCGTCTTCTCCTTCGTCCAAAATAGGGTAGAGGTTGGTAAAATCAATAATGGAAGTACCTGTTTTTATTTCAGCATTGGTCGACTTTTGCAGGGTTTTGTACCCTCCAATGTACATTGTGTCTCCCTGAACAAGCAAGCTATTGATAGAAAGTTTTAAAAAATCGTCACTTACAGGAAACCAGTTTTTTCCGCCATCCATTGTTTTGAATATGCGCCCGTGCTCGGCTCTTTCGGCAATGTAATCATTCCAGTCGCAGTATAGCAGTAGCACATCATCTGAAGTATATTTCAGCATCCCGGTGTTAACTCCACCGCAATTGGTGTGGTTCGGATTCATGCTTATGTCTTCGGGGTTATTTTTACCAATTTTGGAAACGTCGAGAAAGTTCCAGGTTTCCCAGTTGTCTTCGGTGTAAATAATGCCTCCGGACCAATAGATGTCGTCTTTGGTTTTATAATCTACAAATCTGATTTTGTTAAAGCTTGCATAGCCTTTATCGCCCACCATACTTAGTCCGTTAAAATCAATGTTCTCGTAGAAACGCTCCATGGCCGGAATATGGGGTATTTCAACCGAATGCCAGCTTGCCCCTTCATCAGTCGTTTTCAGGAAGTTGGCTTCGTAACCAACCACTGTCATTTCATTTTCATTGGCAATATATGCTTTTTGTAAGTTCCCGTTTCCGAGTGTTTCTGAAGAGAACGTATAATTCCCGGATAAAAGGTCGTTGATCGCAATCTTATAGATGGCCGAATTGGCCAGCAAAATCAGTGAATCGCTCATTATACCGGCAATCTCATAAATGGACGTGCTTAGGTTTAGGTTTTTCCACGATTGTCCCGAGTCGGTCGAAACAAAAGAATTGTTGGAGATACCACTAACCACCATCGTTGAGTCATTTACATTGAAGATATCCTGTCCTCCTTTTATGCCGGGATATTTGCTGAAATTTATACCTCCGTCCGTCGAATAAGAAACGCTATCACGGGATGTAACCAGGTGTATCTCATTTTCACTGACCATTGAGATGTCACTGATAAAGCCTTGTCCATTGTCCGATAACTTATCAAAGCAGTTAATGACAGTATCTGCACTGGCTGATAACTTGAATAAATGTTTGTTTCCTCCGGCAAACCCGTTATCGCCCCAAAAAGTGATGCACGATGTTACGTTGCTTCCCATGTCCCCACTTATGTTGGTCCAGGTAGAGCCTCCGTCTTGGGTTTTGAAAATTCCGTTGTGTATAACACGGTTGGTATTGGTGTACGAAAACCATCTCACACCGCAAAAAGCAACAGTGTCGTTCACCGTTTCGATGGACTGATAGTCGATGGCATAACAAAGTGTATCGTTTGGGCTTAGAGCCGGGTTATTGGCCGGTTCAAATACAGGTGCATCCACTACGGCCCAGGTGGTCCCACCATCGCTTGTTTTCATAATAAAGCCATCGGCGTAAACGTCGTGTTTGGCATTGTAAAGCATTTTTGATCGGGCAATTGAATACCCGGTATTTCCTTTTACACTTATGTCAAAAAGATTGAATACGGGCTGAATCAAATTTAGAGTATCCCAGCTTGCTCCTCCGTCGGTTGATTTAAAGAAGGCATTGTCGTAACCCGCAATAATGGCGTTATTCCCGTTTATTTCCATCCTTTTCAGGAGGTTTTCGCTAAGCTCTGTTTTCTCCCAGTTAAATACCGGGTTTTGCCCCATAGACAGAAAACTTAGCCCCGCGATAAAAAACAGTAAAGTAAAAATCTTCATAGCTCACAATCTATATGTATATGGTTGAATTTTTATTTTCTTTATTGGTTTGTTTTGCCTATTCAGTCTCAGCTGAAATATCAAACATACAAAGTACTTTGCTTGTTTGGTCTGTAGAGTATATAACACTTAACGAATCGCTTAAAAGCGTGTGTTTCACATTCACCATGTTCGTCATTGAGTCTGCATAAGTAATCGCAAAAATTTGCCGGAAACTTTCGTCAAGTTCTGTGTTTACCGTCACCACTCCGTTGTCGTTGTTTATGTTAGGTAAATTCATTTTGACTGATTTATTTATGAGTTTAGTGTTAGCCAAGTTAATTATGTTATGTGGTCATCCCTTAGTCGAAGGTCAGCATGGCGTTCCGAGGTTTCATCCCTGCCATTTCGCTAGTTTGCTGTTGTTCCTTCTGCCAGCTTGTAGATTTTCATTTTTTTGAGCGCTTCTATGGCTTCTTCCTTGCTAAGGTACAGATCTCCCTCCTTTTCATCCCAGATTTCGCCTTTGCTGATACCCATTTTAGAGCAGCTTTCAAATTCGACCAGGCTAACCGTTTCAAGGGCTTTCATTTTTACAGCATCTTTGCCTATTTGCACCACTTTGGATTTTACAGGCCTGCCTTTCACCGGATTCTTTTCCTGGTCAATCTGTACGACCAGCCCGTAACAGATGGTTCCCTCTTTTACCCAGGCCGGAATGGCAGCTTTTAACTGATTGTTCATTTCCACTTTCTCTTCCTCGTAGGTATAGGAAGCCACTTCTTCTGATCTTTTGGCTGTATTATTACAACTTGAAAAGGAGAGGGTTACCGTGAAACTTGCAAGTACAATCAGATACTTCATACTGCCTTATTTATTGAGCAATTACGTTGCTGCAGAGCGGGTTTCTGCCCCCTCCTGAATTATTGGTTAGATATAATTCACTCAGCATTCCGCAACTAAATTACAAATTAAGTGATACGAAGCTTCAAAAAAGTGACTTTGAAGGGCAAATTTCGCTTAAAAGACAAGGGAAATATTCTGACGTAAGCAAAAAAAAACCACGATTCTGTTGAGTTCAGAACCATGGTTTTTGAAAATATCGTTAAAGAATAAAGAGCTTATTCTTAGAATCCGTTGATGATGCCGATAAAGTCTTCGGCTTTTAATGAAGCACCACCGATCAACCCGCCGTCAACATCTTTGTTGGCGAATAATTCTTTGGCATTGCTTGGCTTGCAGCTTCCACCGTATAAGATAGAGGTTCCTTCAGCTACTTCTTCTCCAAATTTAGCGGTGATGGCAGCACGGATGTTTGCGTGCATGTCCTGCGCCTGGTCTGATGTAGCAGTTTTACCTGTTCCGATTGCCCAGATGGGTTCGTAAGCAATAACGATTTTTTTGAAATCTTCAGCAGAAAGCTGGAAAACAGTTTCTTCCAACTGGTTTACAACAAACTCGTTGTGTGTGCCGGCTTCGCGGATATCGAGTGCTTCGCCACAGCAGTAAATCGGAGTTAAACCGTTTGCCAGGGCAAGTGCTACTTTTTTGTTCAGAATCTCGCTGGTTTCAGCATAGTATTCGCGACGTTCTGAGTGGCCAAGGATTACGTATTCTGCACCGGTAGATTTAATCATCTCGGCAGAAACTTCTCCGGTGAAAGCACCGCTGGCTTCGGCTGCACAGTTTTGAGCAGCAACGCCGATTCTTTCAGTATTTACTGTTTCAACTACTTTGGTAATGTGAGTGAAAGGAGTTCCAACCACCACCACTACATCGCTTGCAGCTTCTTTTGCTACAACAGCATCTACTGCTTTTGCCAATTCGATACCTTCCTGCAGGGTCGTATTGCATTTCCAGTTGCCGGCTACTATTTTTTGTCTCATATTCTGGTAATT
The DNA here is from genome assembly GCF_003576475.1 of Maribellus luteus. Classification (GTDB taxonomy): domain Bacteria; phylum Bacteroidota; class Bacteroidia; order Bacteroidales; family Prolixibacteraceae; genus Draconibacterium; species Draconibacterium luteum. The sequence goes on from NZ_QWGR01000018.1 coordinate 68,959, forward strand.
TATTTAATAGATTAGATCAATCTTAAAACGCCCACAAAATTAGCAGCTTAAACGATATTAGCCTGCATCACAAGACTGTCGCGTTTACAATTAACCATTTATTCATTTGATTTAGCTTTGGGCGATGTGTTTGGCGTTGAACAGGATGAGTTGAAAGATTAAAATAAATTAATTACCTTTGGCGTTAGTAATACTGTGCGATAGTATGATTGTTTCGTTCGGATCAAAAGATACGGAAAAGATATGGAATGGAGAACGTGTGAAAGGCATGCCTCCTGATGTTCAACAGGTTGGTCGAAGAAAGCTAAGAATGCTAAATAACTCGGGAAGTTGGTCTGATTTACGAATCCCTCCATCAAACCGATTGGAGAAGTTACAAGGTTCTGATTTTTACAGTATCAGGATTAATGTTCAGTGGCGAATTGTTTTTAGGTGGATTGACAACAATGCGCATGATGTTGAGATAACCGATTATCATTAAAAAGGGAGAACCAAGAAATGGATAAATTAGAAAATATTCACCCAGGCGAAATTTTACTTGAAGAGTTTTTAGTGCCTTTACAAATATCTGCTTACAAACTATCGAAAGATACAGATATTCCACAGACCCGTATTTCTTCGATTATAAAAGGAAAAAGAAGAATTACAGCTGACACAGCGCTCCGGTTGGCTTCTTATTTTGGAACAACTGCAAAATTCTGGCTTGGATTACAAGATGATTATGATCTTGAAGAAGTACAAAAAAATAAAAAGGAAATTTTGATTAAGATAAAAAGGAATGCACCTCAGTATTCTTCTTAGTTGAAAGTGTACGAAGGTTCTGTTTTCTAACTAAATCGATCATTCGCTTTTTATTTGGGATTCTGCCTTTGTGTTCTCTGCACGTCGTTACATATTGTAGTCTGCTTTAAGTCTTTAACGGTTATATGGTCAGACCTACTCCTCAAATTCTTTTTGAAATGCTTCGGGCGACGGAATATCGTTGGCGTGGTATTTGGCGATTACCGTACCGTTTTTCAGCACTACCAAACCCGGGTTCGACCGGATGATGGTTTTCAGTGTCACTTCGTCCACGTTGAAATACTCGTAAGGTGTACCGTGCTGGTCGGCGAAGTCCATCACCTCATCGGGCAGCGACGAAGTGAGACAAACAAACGAATAGCCCTGCGTGAGTGCCCAATCTGCCAGAGTATTGATCCGGTCTTGCGAACGGGTGTTCGCTTTACTCAGATCGTAGGCAACGAGCATAAACACATAATTTTCGTCGTAAATAAAAAAGTCGGTAATGTCTTCTCCTTCGGGCGATTCAATCATAAAATTATGAATGGGAGCTTCGTATCCTTTTTGAACCAGGTTCGACACCATATCGTTGTATTCCCAGTTGGCCGTATCCTGCCAGGGGTAATTCTCTTCGGTGAATTCTTTTACTTCGCCCGTATTTTTATTCTTGTAGTAGAAAATGTTTTCGTATTCATCCTGGGGGGCGCCCTCCGGAACACTCATGGCCTCCGGAATGTGGGTACCTACTTTGTAAGGCCTGAAATCGATCAGCGGCAGGTGGTTGTACGAATAGTAAACCATGCCGAAATACACCACAAAAGTAAGGGAACTCAGTACCAGTGGCATTTTGGTTTTTACCTGCTCTGAGTACCATTGGCGGTTGAATACGGCAATAATGGCCAGTGCCGAGAATAACAGGTTTTTGTAGAAGGTTTCCCAGTTCGAGATAACAAGTGCATCGCCAAAGCAGCCACAATCGGTAACCGGGTTTTTAACCGCGATCCACAGTGTAAGCGGTGTGAAAAAGGCCATAAAAAGCAGGCCCAGCCACGAGAACCACTTCATGCGCCAGTTAAAGAGAAAGGCCACGCCAATGGCAAATTCGGCAAAAGCCAGCAAAATCCCCAGCGGGAAAGCTGCCCACACCAGGCCATCAAGCCCCAGTGCATGAAAGTAATCGGTGAATTTATAGGTCGACCCCAGCGGATCGATTCCTTTTACAAAACCGGAAAATATAAAAACAAGTCCGAACAGAATCCGGGCCAGGTGTTTCAGAATTTTTACCATAGTTTTTTAATCTTCGTTTTCGAATTCAATTTTGATCATTGCAAACACCGCATAATTGATCATGTCCATGTAGTTGGCGTCAATTCCTTCCGACACAAGGGTTTTTCCCCGATTGTCCTCGATCTGCTTGGTACGTTTTATTTTCATAAGGATCAGATCGGTGTAAGAGCTGATGCGCATGTTTCGCCAGGCCTCGCCGTAATCATGGTTTTTGTCCATCATCAGTTTTTTGGCCAGCAAGAAATATTTATCGTAGAGTTCAAGTGTCTGTTCTCCGGGAAGTTCCTCGTCGGAAGGGCCCAGTTCGAGTTGCACCAAACCCATGATGCAGTAATTGATGATACCGATAAATTCAGGCTTAATACCTTCGCCTACTTTCGAAACGCCTTTTTCTTCGATGCTTCGGATGCGTTGGGCTTTTATGTAAATTTGATCGGTCAGGGATTGAGGCCGCAAAATACGCCAGGCAGTGCCATAGTCTGTCATTTTCTGGTTAAACAAATTTCGGCATATTTCTATAACCCGATCGTATTGCTGGTTTGTCTTCTCCATGTTCAATTTATTGCTGCTTTTCCGGATTTCAATTCAGGGCGGAAAGATAGACCAATTAATCGTTTCCACATTGCTAAATTAAGAGATAAAAGTATGAAAAAATGGCAAATTTGACTTGTTTTATTCTACTTTTGTAGTTAACGGCTTGTTATAAGTCCTTAATGATTTGTTAAACATAAATGAGACTAATGTTATGTTGATTACACAGTCTGCAGGCAAATTCCTTAAACGTAACAGTTCAATTCAGTTAGGAAATAGTCAGATTGATCTTTCCATTCCAATTGTAATGGGGATTGTAAATATCACGCCCGATTCGTTTTACGATGGCGGGAAAATGGATGACGAAACAACCATGCTTAAGGCAGTGGAAGAAATGATCCGCGAAGGAGTGGGGATTATTGATGTGGGAGCCGTGTCGACCCGCCCCGGGGCCGAGAATGTTTCGACCAAACTTGAGTTGGGGCGTTTGCTGCCGGCAGTCCAGGCTATTCGGGCGAATTTTCCGGATATTCCCATCTCGATCGATACCTTTCGCTCGTGGGTGGCTGTTCGCGTGGTGGATGAGATAGGGCCGATCATTGTGAATGATATTTCGGGAGGTATGCTCGACTCTAAAATGTTTGAAACAGTGGCTCAGCTGCAGGTTCCGTATATTTTGTCGCACATACAGGGAACTCCGAAAGACATGCAGGATAACCCGGAATATACCGACATTATCAAGGATATTTCGTCGTATTTTGCTGAAAAGTATAAGAAACTTACCAAGTTAGGCGTGAAAGATGTGATCATCGACCCCGGCTTTGGGTTTGGAAAAACGCTGGATCATAATTACGAATTGCTGAACCGGCTCGATGCTTTTAAAGTATTTCAATTGCCGGTAATGGTTGGCTTAAGTCGTAAGTCGATGATTTGGAAGGCGCTTGACATTACTCCGGAAGCAGCCCTGAACGGCACCAGTGTGGCCAACACGCTGGCTTTGCTGGGAGGCGCCGATATACTTCGTGTTCACGATGTGAAGGAAGCGGTGGAAGCCGTAAAAATCTTTTGTGAAATTAAAGCATCTATTAAGTGATCTCCGCTTTTATTACCATACGGTTTCTCGATATCCTCGATATCATCCTGGTGGCTATTTTAATTTACCAGTTGTATCGTCTTATAAAAGGTACGGTTGCTTTTAATATTGCTGTCGGGCTGTTTTCGCTTTATCTGTTATGGCTGGTGGTAAAGGCGCTAAACATGGAATTGCTCGGATCGATCATGGGGCAGTTCATCGGGGTGGGGGTGCTCGCGCTGATTATTGTATTTCATCCCGAGATCCGGAAATTCCTGGTAATTATCGGAAGCAGGTACAACCTGAACCGGCTTTTGTCGTTTGACAAACTTTTTGGGGCTGGGAAGGAAAAGGTGATCAATCACCAGCAGATTGCCAGCCTGGTGGATGCCTGCGAGTCGATGTCGAAAACCAAAACAGGCGCGCTGATCATTATCGCCGGAAATTCGGAACTCAACGAGCAGATCAATACCGGAGAACTGATCAATGCTGAGGTTTCTTCGTCGCTGATTCGCACCCTGTTTTTTAAAAACTCTCCGCTTCACGATGGGGCGATCATCATTAAAGGAACCCGGATTGTGGCGGCCGGCTGTATTTTACCACTCACTTCCAAATCGCTGGATAAGGCGCTGGGACTGCGGCACCGGGCTGCCGTAGGAATGTCGGAAAATTCCGATGCCTTGTCGATTGTTGTTTCCGAAGAACGTGGTTCCATTTCAGTAGCCGAAAAAGGCGAAATCAAACGCCGTATTTCCAAAGAAGCACTTATTCAAATTCTCGAGCAAAGATTCCAGGAGGAGGTGCCGGTTTAGTGGCCGCACTTGTTCTACGCCGATTTTATAAAATTCATCTACCCGACGAGGTGTTGGCGCTTGCGTTAAAACCGACAAAAAAGAATGCCGCGAGGCAAAAAGCATATTACAAGCGAAATATACTTTATGAAAATACGTAATTTCCTAAAGATAAGGTGACGATATTTTATCAGATTGCGTAGTTTCCTAAAGATATGATCGCGAATTTTTATGAAACTACGCAGTTTCCTAAAGATCTGACTGAAATATTTTATCAAACTACGTAGTTTTCTAAAGATTTGATGGTGAATTTTTATCAAATTGCGTAGTTTTCTAAAGATATGGTTGGGATATTTTATCAAATTACGTAGTTTCCTAAAGAGTAAACAGCCAGACCGGGAAGTTCATGGTCGCAGCTAATGGCCGCCGTCCGGGGGCTGGTTTCATGGAGCAGGAATGCACTGTTTTTAAACGTCTCAGGTTGTAACAAGCACTTGAGCCTTTGTAGTTCAGAGTTCAGTGTTTAGAGTTCAGAGATCGAATGTCTAATATCCAGCATCCAGCATCCAGTATCCAGTATCCAGTATCCAGCATCCAGCATCGAGCATCCGGAACAGCCTCAGGTCATGCGATGCGAAAAGGTGCGTATCGTTCTCATTCAGATGTTCATTGGCTTACATAATTTTTACTCGTTTGGTGAACCCTATTGCTTTTGTTATTGTTGTTATGAAATTAAAACCTAGCTCTTTACAAAAGGAACCTCGTTGCATTTAACATTTTTATACCTGATTGAACATGCTAAAATTAATCTCCCCAAAGTTTCGCATCTTGCCTAAACAGCTGATTCTTGTCGTCTTTTTAATAGCCGTAAGCCCCGGCCTTAGGGCACAGAAGGAAGAAATAAACAGTTTAAGACAGCAACTGCAAACCCGGCACGACGATACGCTGCGTGTTATTCAGCTAAACCGGCTGGGGTTTTTGTACCACACGTCGAAGCCCGATTCTACGATGCTCCTGGCAAACGAGGCCCTGCTGCTGGCCCAAAAAAGTAATTATATCCGTGGAGAAGCCCGTGCCTTAAGTGTAATGAGCAATGCCTTTTACGCCACCGGCAATTATCCCAAGGCGTTGGAATTGCAATTAGTTGCCTTGAAAAAATACGAATCGGTGGATGATTGGACCGGCATCAGCAATACCACCGGCAACATTGGTAACATACACGGTGTATTGGGCAATTACCAGGAGGCATTAAAGTACAATTCACAAACGCTTGAGATCAAGGAAAAAATTGGCGATAAACGGGGAGCAGCAGTTGCTTTGGCCAACATCGGCCAGATTTATTTTGCCCAAGCAAAGCTTGATTCTGCCCGTTTTTATGTGCTGCAGTCGTATGACATTGCCCTTCGGGAACGCGACATCTACCGCGAAAGAGTTACCTCGCTTCATTTGGGGGGAATTTATTCTGAAATGGACGAGCAGCAAATGGCCCTGGAATATTATAAAAATGCTTACGACAGGCATAACCCGGACAACTTCAGTTTAATGGCTGCGCTGGGCTTGGCAAAGATCTACAAATTTAAAGAACTGCCCGACTCCATGCTGCATTACGCCAACTATGCCTACACAAAAGCCGAAAAGGAAGGACTGACCGATTTGGTTCATTTGGCGGGTACTTTTTTGGCCGACTATTACAAAACACAGCAGGTATTCGACAGTGCCTACGCCTACCTGGAGATTAGTCTTGCTGCCAGAGACAGCTTGTACAACCAGGAAAAAAGAAACAAGATTCAGGCACTTTCGCTCGAAGAAATGGCCCGGCAGCAGGAAAAAGAGGAAGCACGGGCAGTTCTTTTGCAAAAGCAAAAAACCAACCTGCAATACATTGCCATTGCCGGAGTGATTGTCATTTTTATCCTGCTTTTTCTTTTGTTGAGCCGCAGTATTATCGTGAGTGAAAAGTGGCTGAGCTATTTGGGGATCTTTATCCTCTTGCTGGTTTTTGAATTTATCAACCTGTACCTGGCCAGTCAGATTGCCCCGGTCGTTAACTTCTCTGCCGTCTATACGCTTATCGTTATGGTAATTGCAGCAGCCATACTGGTGCCCATGCATCACCGGATTGAAGCCTATATTACCCAAAAGATGATTGAAAAGAACCGGAAAATCAAGATTGCCGCTGCCAAAAAAATGCTGGAAAAACTGGAAGCAGAACAAGCCGTTGCCAACACCGACTGACTATAAACAGAACAAGGATTGCAGACCGGGGAGAAGGGAGAGGAAGTTTAGAGTTCAGAGTTCAAAGATTGAATGTCCAATATCCAATATCCAATATCCAGAATCGAGTATCCAGCATCCGGTAAAAGACATTTCTGATTGCGGCTAAGCAGCTTTTTCTTCCCCGGTTTTCACAATGTTGCGGATCATTCCGTTAAAAATAAAGAAGTGGAAAGGGGAGGTGGCGATCCAGTAAAGCCGTCCCAGAATTCCCCGCGGGCGGAAAGTGGCGGTTTGGTGCAAAACATTGTTCTCGTCGATTTTAAATTCGAGCCAGGCTTCACCAGGCAGTTTCATTTCAGCAAACAAGAGCAAACGTTTTTTCTCGCGGCTGGCGTAAAGTACCCGCCAGAAATCGAGCGCCTCGCCAGTGGCAATTTCTTCGGGCAGCTTTCTTCCCCTTGCCAGTCCAACGCCGCCCAGCAGCAAATCGAACCAACCCCTTATTTTCCACAGCCAGTTGGCGTAGTAATAGCCTTTGCCTCCGCCAATCTGCCAGATGTTGTGAATTACCTGGTCTACGTTGCCGACCTTCAGTTTTTTAATGTCTTTGTAACAGCCAAAGTTGGGCACCTCGATAAAATCGGAAAGGGTAAGCCCCAGACTGCTGCTGATGATGGAATCTTTCCAGCTGCTTAGTACCAGGTTTTGTTTTATTCTGAGGAAGGCATATTTCAGCGCCATTTGGTAGGTGATGGGTTGTATTTTCAGCAATTCGGCCAGTTGGTTGTCTTTGCAGGTAACATCGGTTTTCATGCTGTCGACCAGGCTTATCGAAAGGCTGAACGAAACGGAGGTAATAAAATACAGCCAGTACGACGAAACCCGCGGCGAGATGAGGGAAGTAGTATAAACGCGGCGTTTTAATTTCCTCATTTCGGCATATTGCAGCATCATGTCTTTGTAGGTCAAAACCTCGGGGCCTCCAATGTCGTAGTTGTTTCCGTAACATTCGGTTCGGCCCAAAACCCCCACCAAAAACTGGATAACATCGCGAATGGCAATGGGTTGCGATTTTGTCAGTATCCATTTTGGGGTGATCAGTACCGGCAGCTTTTCAACAATGTCGCGGATGATCTCAAACGAAGCACTGCCCGAGCCTACAATGATGCCGGCCCTGAGAACGGTGAGCGCATAACGGTCGCTGTGCAAAATCTCTTCCACCATGCGTCTCGACCGCAGGTGTTTCGAGAGGCTGTCCTGGTTCGAGATGCCACTTAAGTAAATCACCTGTTTGGCCGTTGTCGCCTCAATGTGCTTTTTGAAATTTTGGGCAGCGCTCGATTCCAGTTCGTCAAACTTTGCTTTTGAAGAGCTCATGGAATGGATCAGGTAGTAGGCCACATCAATGTCGGCAGGAAGAGTGCCGGGAACCACCTCGTTCAGAAAATCGATTTCGATGATCGTGATTTTTTCGAGCAGCGGTTTGTGAAGCGTAAGCCTGCTTTTCTCGCGGACACAGCACACCACTTCGTGTCCTTTGTCGATAAGGACGGGGAGAACTCTTTTGCCCACATACCCGGTAACGCCGGTCAAAAGTATCTTCATAACACGGTGCTGATGTTAGTTAAACCACTGAACGTTTCCGAAGGTTTTCCGTTTTGCTGCTGAAATGCTTTAGTAAGATACTACAAATCGGGATTTCCCGCCGGCTGAATTTTCATTTTATTGAAGAGCGTGCACAACATCTGAATTTATTTAGGCAGGCTCTCCGTTTTTTATATCTTTACGGCCGAACATAAAAAAGCAATGCTGAGAATTCAACCCATACGCTAAAGGCGGCTTGGGAACGCAAAATCTGATTACAATATAAACGCTGCTTTAAGGCGCATGTAAGTGCCTTTTAAAATTCAAACTTTCATTAACGGAAGCAGTTTGTTGTATTTAGATTTTATTAGCTCTACTTCTTATTTTCAGTATGTCCTCATAAAATTTATTTTAACAGATTGCTTCGTGAATACAACACGAAAATGCTTATTGATAAAAATACCAGGGAAGAACTGAACCATCTTTTCTATTTGTTAAAACTTCAGGACAGGTTCGCAAATTCATCCCCCGACAAGCAGGTGAAAATAGAGCAAATTATAGCCTACCTTGAAATCGTTCACGCCGAACTACGAAATACATCCCGCAAACGAAAACTGGTTTTTGTTGACTGCGGTGCCGGAAATTGTTATTTGAGTTTTCTGATCTATTATTTCTACCATAAAATAGAATCAAGGGAGCTTGAGATTGCCCGCCGGGCCAGGGGTAGCAGGTAAGAAGAAAACAATACTGAGGAATGTATTTTTGCAGCTTTTAAAAAACGTTTTTCTTGTTATCTTCGGAAAACTAAAAAATAAATCACCGGCTCCTGAAATAGATTCAATTATGAACAAAACTAAACCCGGATACCCGTTTCCCCGGTAGTGGTAAGTTTTCACTGGCCGGAAACTCACAGGCAATATTTTATTATAAATAAATCTTAGCTATGAATTGGATAATTTCAGCAAATTCAAAAATGTATGACCATTCTAGTTCATTTGAGCATTATGGTTTTATAGATTGGAGACAAGGAAATACAAAATATGAGGTCGGAGATACTGTTTACATTTATTGTACCAGGCCGCTAATGATGCTTCAATATAAATGTAAAGTAGAGAGAATTGATTTAGATTTTGAACAAATAAGAGATGACGAAGAGTATTGGTATGATAAGGAAGAGTATCAAAAATCAAAGGGAGGAAAGTATATGACTTTGAGATTGGTAGAGCAAATCTCAAATAATTATATGAAACTTGATAATTTAAAAGCAAATGGGCTGAAAGCCGCTCCCCAGGGGCCCGTCAAAATTAAAGAGGGAGACTTGCTAAGCTACATCGAGAAATATTTTACAGATAACTACCAGAGTGACTATTTTCCTGATATGATATCTGAAGATATGTTAGATTATGAAGGAGCCCAAAAAAGAATTTTGGTAAATAAGTATGAGAGAAGTTCAAAAGCTAGAGAAAATGCGATTAGATACCATGGCCTGAATTGCCAAATTTGTGGATTAAATTTTAAGGAGATGTATGGGGAAATAGGTGAAGATTTTATACATATCCATCACTTAATTCCTATTCATGAGATTGGTTCAAATTATAAGATTAACTATAAAAAGGACTTGATACCGGTTTGCCCAAATTGTCATTCAATGCTACATAGACAGATTAATGGGAAAGAGCTGAACGTAGCGGAGTTAAAGAAAATGATTAATAAAATAATGCTACCTAACTTGCGATAAAATAGTATTTGGCTTGAGGCGCCTACTCGAAATATTCTGAAATGACGCGGATAAGACAAGAGCACAATGGATTTTAAAGATTTTGAAAAGACATGGAGGAAACTCAAGCTAGGACCAATAGGCCGGGTCTTTTTCCCAAATAAAATCCTTTTTTCGGGCTCACCGGTTTTCATTCTGCATTGAAATGATATTTTTGCAGCTTAAATAATTTAGTATCCCGAATTGAGCCAGCCATGTAAAAATACCGTACTCATTCTTTTGCTTTCTGCGATTTTCGCCGGTTTTTCGTATTCCGCCCAGGCGCAGGACAGCCTTTTCCAGGTGAGTGTACAAAATCACCTTGCTGAACTGGACGCCTGGAGTAAGGCGATGATCGTTTCTGACAGTTCGTCTTTCAATTATACCGACTCAGGCAATGCGTTGTCCGCAGATTTTCAAAACCTGAAATGGACGGTTTTTCCGGATGAACTTCCTGGCTTTACTTCTTTCTACCACTTTTTTGATGGATTGCCGCTTTCCGGTAAACAAAACGTACTTCGAGCTTTTGCTTGTTACGAACCGTTGCTGGAGAAGCAAATTCAGGCAGCCGGATTGCCTGCTGAGTTGAACTACCTGCCCATGGCCTTGTCGATGATGAACACAGCTGCGGCTGGAAACGATAAAAAGGCCGGACTCTGGCAGTTGACCCATTTTCAGGGGGTGTTGAATGGCTTGGAAATTAACCGTTTGGTAGACGAACGCCTGAAAGCAGAAGAGGCAACTCGTGCTGCCGTGGCCGAAATCAAAAACAGTACACAGGTTTTTGGAACGCCGGAGTGGGGAATACTCGCGTTTTTAGCAGGAAATACTGCTCTCAGAAATGCCCTTACACGCTGCGGCGACAGTATTTCGGTAGAAAAAGTTCTGGCGCTTTTGCCTGCACCGGTTTCGCAAACACTTGCTGCCTGGCAGGCGCTGGCGGTTTTTCAAAACAGGTATAAATCGGGCATTACACCGGTTTTTCTGACAATCGATACGGTTTGGGTACGGCAAAAAATGCATTTGCAGCAGGTGTCGCAGGTGATGAATATTCCGTTACAAAGTCTTCAGAAGTTGAATCCGCAGTTTCGGTACTCGATTATCCCGGGCGATAAAAACGAAGCCTTGCTGCTTCCCGGAGGTATGAAAGAAAATTATATTCTTTGGCAGGATTCCGTTTTTAATGCTTACGACTCAACACTGTTTGAGGTGGTGGCACAAAAAGTGGAATATGCACCGGCGCCTACGCGGCAATACATTGGCGAAAAAGTAAAAGACCTGGAAATAGAAGGGAAAGTAAAAATCAAATACACCCTTCAGCGCGGCGATGTGTTGGGCTACATTGCCGAGGATTACAACGTGCAGGTGGAAGACCTGAAATACTGGAACAATATTTACAACGAACGGAAAATTCAGGCGGGACAACAGCTGGCGATTTTTGTAGACGAGAACGAAGCGGATTATTACCGGAGCCTGCAAAAACAGCCTTCCGGAAAAGCAGGGCAGGGGGCAGCTACAGCCAGTCAGCAAAAGACCTGGGAGATACCTGCTTCGGCGCATAAGGTGGAGCATGTGGTAAAAAGCGGCGAGTCGCCTTATGTAATTGCCAAAAAATACGGTGGCGTAACACCCGAAGCCATTCTTTACTGGAACGGTATTGACGATGCGCGAAAAATCCAGATCGGACAAAAACTAACCATATACGTAAGCGAATGAAACCCATAAAGACACTTTTTTTTACACTTGGCGTGTTTGTGCTCCTGGCCGGAACCATGTGGATCACTCCGGAAGCGGGAGTGAAAGTGGGGAGTTTTACTTTCCACATGCCCACTTTTGAGGATATGTTACTAAGCAAACAGGAGGAGTACGCCGATATTTCGGACCTGGTAAGCCATCAGTTTGAAATTGATTCGGTGGTGGAAATTGAAATGGACACCACCATGGCCGGAGAAACCACTACCGAAGTGGTGCATGGTGCCGATTACGATGAGTTGGTGAAGTCGATCCGGAAACTGGAAATGAACCACGAGGGGCGAAAGAACCTGGAAAAATTCTTCGGGCATCTTCAAAACGATTCGCTGGTTCGGATCATGCATTACGGCGACAGCCAGATTGAGGGAGACCGGATTACTTCGTTTGTACGAAATAAATTACAGGTTCGTTTTGGCGGAACAGGGGTTGGTTTGCGCCCGGCACTTCAGCCCTACGACTATGTTTTCAGCGCCAAACAAGAGAATACCGGTAACTGGAAACGTTACCCGATCTATGGAAATGTAGACACGATGGTCACGCATAACAATTACGGCGTAATGGGGGCTTTTTCGCGCTATGCACCTTTGGTTCCCGATTCTGTGCCTTTCCGCGATTCGATCTGGTACGAAGCCGAAATGAATGTTTCGAAGTCGGATATTTCGTATGTGAAAACACGGGAATACGAACACATGCGTTTTTTCTACGGCAACGCCAAAAGCCCGGTGGCGCTTACAGTTATTGCCCGCGGTGACACGGTTTTAACCAAAACCTTGCCTGCCAATCTGGGCTACGGCGTGGTGGAAAGCGAGCTTCCGGATTCCACCAGCAGTATAACCCTGCGTTTTGCCGGTTACGACAGTCCTGATATTTACGGAATTGAACTGGCTTCGCGATCGGGTGTAATCATGGATAACATCGCGTTGCGTGGAAGCTCGGGTACCATTTTTACCCGCACTAATTTTGAACACGACCTGAAAATGTACAGCGACCTCGATCCCCGCCTGTTTATCCTGCAGTTTGGCGGAAACGTAATGCCATACATCAAGGATGTGAAGGCGATCGATCGCTATGCACGCTGGTTTGGAAACCAGATCAAACGGATACAGGAACTGTGCCCCGAAGCAGCGATTATTGTGATCGGGCCCAGCGATATGTCAACCAAAGAAAAAGACCGTTACGTTACTTACGAACATTTGCCCAAGGTGGTCGAGGCGCTCAAAAAGGTAACGCTTGCCAATGACGCCGCCTACTGGGATATGTACCGTGCAATGGGCGGCCACAACAGTATGCCGTCGTGGGTGAATGCCGTTCCCGAACTGGCCCGCCCCGATTATGTGCATTTCTCGCCCAAAGGAGCAAGGCTGGTAGCCAATATGTTTTACAATGCTTTGATTTTTGAATTCAATAATTACCTGGAGGAGGAGATTTGATGAGAGGAGTTTGGAGTTCAGGGGTCAGAGTTCAGAGTTTAGGGTTCAGAGTTCAGAGTCTGAAGAAAAGTGTAAAAGCTGTTTGCTTTTTTATCGCGCTTTTCATTGTTTCTCAATGGGCGGCTGTTGCACAGGAGGAGGCTTATTTCTACCGCGTAAACCCGTACAATTTTATTCGGTACGATCTGAATGAAATGCATTTTCCGGGGAAACGTACTTCGATCGATCGCTTCTATTCAAAGCTGGAAAAACAAATAACTACGGGTGAAGGTCGGATAAATATTGTTCATATCGGGGGCTCGCATATTCAGGCGGGTACTTTTTCGGGGCAGATGCGGAACCGTTTTCAAACCCTCAACGGAGAAATGAATGCCGGCTGGGGTTACATGTTTCCCTACCGGATTTCGCGCACCAATTCGCCTTTTGGCTATTACATCCGCCATACCGGTAGCTGGCAGAGTTTCCGAAATGTGGAAAGCCGAAAAAGCGGAACGCTCGGAGTGGGAGGGATGTCGGCAACAACGAACTCCTCCAAAGCAGAGTTAACCATTTTACTTGAAAAAGAAAATACGCTGGATTATCGTTTCAATCAATTCAGGGTTTATTTCGAAAATAAGGGAAAGAATTACGAGTTGTCGGTTGATCCGGCGATACTGGATACTGTTTCTGTGGGCGACGGGTACCTGGATTTTTCGCTGAACACTTATGTTGACAGTTTAACGCTGAGTCTGACACGCAAAAGCGGCTCCACCGGAAGTTTTACCTTGTTTGGAATTACTACCGAATCGGCAGCCAACGGAATCATGTACCACAGCATTGGGGTGAACGGTGCGCACGTGCCAGCCTATTTGCGCTGCCAGCTTTTTGAAAAGCAACTGGCAGCGTTGAAGCCCGACCTGGTGATACTCGGAATTGGTATCAACGATGCGTACGGAAGGCGGTTTTCGCAGGATCGTTTTGAAGATCATTACGATCAGCTGGTAGATGAAATTAAACGGGCGGCACCGGATGCTGCCATTGTTTTTACCACCAATAACGACAGCTATTTATACCGGCGTTATGTGAATAAAAACGGTGAAAAAGTGCGCGAAAGCATGTTCCGGATGGCCGCGAAATACAACGCAGGCGTATGGGATATGTTCTCGGTGATGGGGGGACTCAACTCGATCGTTCTGTGGCAGAAGAACCAGTTGGCACAAAGCGATAAAATTCATTTTACCCGAGAGGGCTATCTGCTGATAGGCGACTTGTTTTTCAATGCCATCATGCAGGATTTTGAACATTACCTTGGCGCGCGCAAAGAGGTTTATGTAGATCGTTTGGGAGCCGGCAAAACAGAAACAACTGATAATTTAAATCACTGACTTTGGACTTACTTCAACAAATAGACATAGCGGAAGCCTTGCGGAGTATTTTTCTGTACAACGAAACCGCACCGCTGATTTTTACCCGCTTCTTTTTCTGGGCGTTTTTTGCGGTGGTATTACTGGGCTACTCACTGGTTTACAGGAATAAAAACCGTAGCATAAGGGCGGGCTACCTGTTTTTTGTGAGTTTGTTCTTTTATTACAAATCCAGCGGTTTCTTCTTTTTTATACTGCTGTTTAGTACGCTGGTCGACTATTTTATTGGCAAGAGCATTTGCCGCTCGCAAAACGAATTTGTTAGGAAATTGCTACTTGCGGCCAGTGTGGTGATCAACCTGAGTTTGCTGGCTTATTTTAAATACGCTTACTTTTTTGTCGACAGTCTAAATGTGATGCTGGGCACCAATTGGCAGGTGATCAACCATCTGGCGCTGTGGGCCAACGAAGCAACCGGAACGCATTTCAACGTAAACCAGATTCTGTTGCCGGTGGGAATTTCGTTTTTCACCTTTCAAACCATCAGTTACTCGGTAGATGTGTACCGGAGGGAAACCGAGCCGGTGAAAAACCTGATCGATTTTGGTTTTTATGTCTCCTTTTTTCCGCAGCTGGTGGCAGGGCCCATTGTGCGTGCTTCCGGTTTTATCAAACAGATATACGAAGATTTTCACCTGACAAGGGCCGAATTTGGCTGGGCCATTTTTATGATTTTGAAAGGACTGGTGAAGAAGATATTTATCGGTGATTTTATTGCCGTGAATTTTGTTGATCGCGTGTTTTCAGATCCCATTACCTATTCGGGATTTGAAAACCTGATGGCTTTGTTTGGCTATTCGCTCCAGGTGTATGTCGATTTTTCGGGTTATACTGATATTGCCATTGGGGTGGCTTTATTGATGGGCTATCGTTTGCCGCAAAACTTTAATTCGCCTTACAAAGCCAAGAACGTGGGGGAATTCTGGCAGCGCTGGCACATGTCGCTTTCATCGTGGCTGAAAGATTACCTGTATATTCCGATTGGCGGAAACAGGGGCGGTTCAACGTTTAGCTATATAAGTTTGGGAGTGATTCTGGCTATCATCGTTTTGCTGGCGGGTAAACTGATCCTGGTTCCGATTTTGGCAGGCGTTGTGATTGTTTTGGCTCTTCTGGCAAAATTTTCACCTCAAATAAGGCGAAGTATCGACACAAAAATCAACCTGATGCTGACCATGTTGCTGGGCGGATTGTGGCACGGCGCTTCGTGGCAGTTTATCATCTGGGGTGGTTTGAACGGAATTGGACTGGTGGTGTACAAAGCCTGGCGGAAAATCAGTCCGTGGGAAAAATACAGCAACGCTTGGGTGAATATCTGGAAAATAACAGTGACTTTCTGTTTCATCACGTTCACCCGTGTGTTTTTTAGGTCTGAATCGATGGAAGTGGTAAACGGAATGTTGCACCAGATTGGTACCGCCATGGATCTGTCGCTGGTTCCCAAAGTGTTGGTAGCCTACAAATGGGTGTTCCTGGTAATGCTGTTTGGTTTTGTGATTCACTGGTTAAGTGATCGCTGGAAAGAACGGATTAAAGACTGGTTTGTGGCTTCGCCGCTTTGGGTGCAGGTGGTTTTGGCAGCTGTTACGGTGGTGGTGGTTTATCAGTCTATTTCTTCGGATATGCAACCCTTTATTTATTTCCAGTTTTAGGAAACTATTCAAACCGCATGGGGATCGGCTTGGAAGGATCAAACGAATTGAATCTTTGTTTGGATTGTTCGTCGAGAATGAAGCCCAAAAAGCCAACATCTTTCGGATGGAAAGGATAGAAAGCAAGTCGCAAGCGGAAGGTTTCAAAAACAAGGTTTTCGTTGTGCAATCTTAGTCCGAGCCCAATTCCCGAATAGTAGTTTTCCCTGAAAATGAGGTTTTGGTTGGAGCCAATAATGCCCAGGTCGGCAAAGCCAAATAGTGCCATGTTGAATTTATAAAACTGATGCGGCAAAAAAACGACATGCTCCAGCTTAAGTGTCAATCTTTGCTTGCCGGTGGCAGCTCTGCTATTAAAACCCCGGATGTGTTCGTCTCCCCGTAAAGTGAGATTTTCAATTTCAAACCGCTTGATTCCAAGGGTGTAATCAACGTTCAGGAAAGAGCGGACTCTTTTTTTTCCGGCGGTCGATAATTTCGAAATAAACTGAAGCCCGCCCCTGATCATGCATTCTTCCATCCGGTCGTCTTTCAGGTAACCGCCAAAGCCGGTTGAAAGGTACAGGTAGCCTTTCTGGCTTAGCAGCAGGTTTCCGTTGGAAGATGAAAACTGAAAATAATGCCGGTCTCCGAATTCGTTGGCTTCGTAGCCATACAGAATCTCGTTTTTGAATCCTTCCGGAATGTCCTCAGTAATTCCATAGCTATAGATTAACTGGTCCTGAATGTATCTTCTCTGAGAGAGGACAAGGCCTGCCATGTAAACGGTTCGGTTGGCAAAAAAGGGCTTTAAGTCGGGCTCCACCACTGGGTTTTCGAAAAAATGCAAGCCATGAATTCCTGTGGTTACTGTGAGTTGGGTAAGGTGGTCCTGGTTGTCTTTCAGGTTAAAGGCACGGCCAGCCCAAAAGCTGTGATAAGACTCGTTTAAAGGTTCTTCCATTATCAACTGGCCGTCTTCAATAATGCGGTCGGTCCTGAACAACCGGGTTGTATGAACGCCGTAGCCCCATTTTATCTCGTTGGTTAAGAGTGGTTTGTTAAGGTCAAACACAAAACCTTCTTGTCTGAAGGTATTTAAATACCCCAGTTGGAGATCGAGGAATTTACCTCCGATGTTATTGATCTTGTAAAAGGTTTCCAGCCCCAGGTAAGGTTCTTTGCTAATATGCCCGACAAATTTTACCGATACCTCGTGCCCAATACCAAAAATGTTCTTGTTGTAAATACGTATGTCGCCGGATTGTGAGCCGCTAACGCCGCCCGAAACACCAAACGAAAACCTGTCTTTTGTAACCAGGGTGATGTTGACAAAGCCCGAATAGAGGCTGTCTTGCTCTACCAGGAACAGGGCATCTTTTATGTAAGGTAGCTGACGAATAAGCCTTTCGTTCTCGTACATTTCTTCTGCATCCAGTACGTCGCCAACCTTAATGATCAACTGTTTTTGTATGGTCTTAAGATTTGATTTGGTATGGATGGCGTTAGCCGTTCTTTCGATCCAGCTGTCTGCTTTTCTTGTGGTGTCGGTACAGGTGGGACCAAAAACATCCAGTGGCACAATTGAAATGCTGGCAATAATTTTTCCTTCATACGGATTGTAATAATCCAAAGCCAGCGCCTTTTTGTCAACATAAGGCCGGCGGGGTGTGATCAGGACATCGTACAGCCAGCTGGTAAATTTTCGTTGGTTGGCTCTGTACTCAAGGCTGTCGTAGAAAACTTGCTGTTTCAGGCTTTTTTGCAGAAGTACCGTATCGGGCATTATTATCTGGGCACAGGCAGGCCTGATCCCCAAAATAAGGATCCCCAGTAACGGCAATATGTACAGTGCATTCTTCATAGCAAAAACCCGGTACGATCAGCATTGGTAATCAGGTTTTATTAAAGCGAAAAATTAGGTAATTTATTTGTAAGGCCTAATATTCGCTGTTAAATTTCGTTAATGCAATTCCGAAAATCTTCCGTTACTGGGGAGCTTATATTCTTTGTTGTAGCTCTCTATTTGTTATTGGCTGCCCTTTGTCTTGCTTTTTCCCGGTGGTCGAGATAGGCTTTCAGGTACTTTTGGTCATTTTCGTCGCTGTCGCCATAACTGCTGCGCATTTCATCGAGCCTTTCATGAAGCTCTTTTCTTACTTCGGCATAATTAGGGTCGTCGTACACATTTCTCATTTCATTTGGATCGCTTTCGAGATCGTACATTTCCCACTCATCAATGTCGTAATAAAAATGAATGAGTTTGTAGCGTTCGGTGGCAATTCCATAATGGCGTTTTACCATGTGCACCGACGGATATTCGTAGTAAGTGTAATAAACAGCATCTCTCCATTCCGAGGTTTTTCCTCCAACCAGTTCACGGAACGACAAGCCCTGCATATCTTCCGGAATGTTGATGCCGGCATAATCAAGGAAAGTAGGAGCAAAGTCAAGATTTTGAACCAGTTTGTTGATTTCCGTACCGGCCTTTATCTCTTTTGGATAACGCACCAGCAGCGGAGTGCGGAATGATTCTTCGTACATAAAACGTTTATCGAACCACCCATGCTCTCCAAGGTAGAATCCCTGGTCGGAAGTATAAACCACAATCGTGTTTTCAGCCAACCCCGACTGGTCGAGGTAGTCGAGCAGTTCCCCAACGCCGTCGTCAACTGATTTAATGCAACTCAGGTAATCTTTTATGTAACGGTTGTATTTCCATTTGGCCAGTTCAACGCCCTCTGGCATATTGGTAAGGAATTCCTGGTTTTCGTTTTCATAGGCTGCCATCCAGTTGGCCCGTTGTTCTTCGTTCATGCGATTAAGGTCGTTCATGAAACCAGTGGAGTCACCGTTCGGGTCGACAATAAGCTTAAAGTCGTGTCCCCACATCATGTGGCGGTTAACTTCCATTTCCTGTTCTTTTGCCGCAGTGCCTCTTCCTTCGTAATCATCAAAAAAGCTTTCCGGAAGGTCAAAAGTTTTGTCATCGTACAGGTTCACATATTTTGGAGCCGGAAGCCAGTTCCGGTGAGGAGCTTTTTGGTGATATAGCATGCAAAACGGTTGGGAAGCATCGCGTTTGTTTTTTAGCCAATCGAGTGCCGAATCGGTTATGATCTCAGTTACATAGCCTTCCAGTCTTTTCCTTTCTCCGTTAATCAGGAAATCGGGGTTGTAGTATTGGCCCTGTCCCGGTAATACCATTGAATAGTCGAAGCCCAAAGGTAGCCCGTCGATATGAATTTTACCAATCATTGCAGTTTGGTACCCATTGGCCTGCAACAGTTTGGGGAAGTTATCCTGGTTCCAGTCGAAGGGCTGCACGTTATCAACTTTACCGTTCACAAAACTATGCTTGCCGGTCAGCATCACGGCCCGGCTGGGAGCGCAAA
Source organism: Maribellus luteus (assembly GCF_003576475.1). Lineage (GTDB taxonomy): Bacteria > Bacteroidota > Bacteroidia > Bacteroidales > Prolixibacteraceae > Draconibacterium > Draconibacterium luteum. The sequence goes on from NZ_QWGR01000018.1 coordinate 88,588, forward strand.
TTGAATTGGTTACGCAGGCGCGGGTAAAAATGGCCCCTTCTTCGGCAATCCGGTCAATGTTCGGGGTTTCGTTTAGCCCAAAGCCATAGGCGCTGATTGCCTGGTAGGCATGGTCATCACTCATGATAAAAAGAATATTCGGCTTTTGAGCTTGTTTCTTTTCAGGTGTTGAGCAATTCCAGAAGAAGAATAGTAATGAAATAAGGGATAAAAGTGTTAGTTGCTTCAGTTTCATCGAATGTAATTTATTTACGATTGAATTTTGTGTAAGTTTACAAAAAGAAGCCAAGTGGCCCAAATTACTATTACAATAAGTTTAGAGGTGTTTAATTGTAGAATTGATTCAAATAATGTGAATTTCCTGTAAAATTTGTTAAGATTGAAGGAAAATCTGCCGGAAATGAATATTTTTGCAAATAGGCAATCTTTGTAAAAAATTTTATCAAACACATGGGTTTTGATTAAAAATTTATTTAAATTGTGCCTCAAATAAAATAAGTTAGCTAACTTGATAACCAGGCTATGATTCTTGTCGACAACATTAGTGAAGTGAAACTTAGCGGGAATGAATTAAAAAATTACCGTCGTAAGAAGAAAATCTTAGATCTTTTATACCGTGAGGATACACTTTCCGCTACTGAAATAGGGAAGCGTATTGGAGTGAGTGTACCTACTTCTTTATCGCTTTTAAAAGAGCTAAGTCAAAAAGAATTTGTTGAGTTCAAGGGGACCGGTGAGTCAAAAGGTGGGCGTCGACCTGCTATGTTTGGACTAAAACAAGATTCAATTTTGGTTATGGCCTGCGAGTTGGGCAGGTATACCGGCAAGGTGGGGGTATTTGATTCGCACAATAAGTTGGTGGCACCAATGGTGAAATTCAAAGCATCTATTGATGATAAGGATCTGATTGAAAAAATTGCGGATGAAGTCGATAAAATTGCAAAGGATTATAACATCGACACCCAACGGATTTTTGGTGTTGGAATATCAATGCCGGGATTGATCGATGAAGTAAATGGGATTAATTATACCATTAAAGATAAAAAGCTTCAGAATGTAGCCGACAGAATAAAAGCAAGGTTTCATAAGCTGGTTTATGTAAACAACGACGCCCGTATGCAGGCATACGGCGAATTTGTTTTCGGACAGGCCAAGGGGCATCAAAATGCCTTGATCATCAATTGGAATTGGGGGCTTGGCATGGGGATGATCATGGACGGCAAGCTTTACAACGGAGCGACTGGTTTTGCCGGGGAGCTTTCTCATACAAAATACGAGGAAGACGGCGACCTTTGTATCTGTGGAAAAAGAGGATGTTTGGAAACTGTTACTTCCGTCTATGTTTTAATCCGGCAGGCTCAGGAGGGTGTGCGCGAAGGAAAAGTATCTCAGTTGACGGCTAAGTTTAAAGGCCGCGAAGAAGAGATTGGTGTTGAAGATATTATTCAGGCAGCCAGGCAAGGAGATGAATTTTCTATTTTTCTGCTGAACTCTGTCGGTCTTGCACTTGGAAAAGCCTTGTCAAATGCAATTCAATTGCTAAACCCCGACATTATAGTTTTGGGTGGCGCGGTATCAGAAGCCAATCAGTATGTGCTGACTCCCATTCAGCAGTCGGTTAACAGGCACTGTCTGGAGCAAATCTCCGGAAATATACAAATTGTTATTTCCGAAAACTGGGAACGCTCTGGCCTACTGGGTACCACAGCTATGTTGTATCAAAAGCTGTTTAGCAATATGCTTGTATAGGCAGGTGTAAAAAATAGTTTCATCACTGGTTGTATTGATCGGCGCCTTTATCAAATTATTCCCCAAACTGAATCTGAGTGATGTCCGGAAATTTTGTCCCTTATTTCTTATTAGCTTGATTTATAATTAATGGGTTATTAGCTCTATCGGGCTTCGACTTATTTGTCCATCGCGAGGGAGTTCCTTCTCTGTTACTTTCAGTCTGTTTTATGCTTGCGTCTAATTTAGTGGATTTAGAAATGCTTAGGTAACTGTTTTGAGAACGTATCGTATTTAGTTTCGTAGGGGTTTTTGAATTTAATTAGCAATGCATAATTGTTCGACAATATTATTAAGAATAATTAAATGATTGAAAAGTAATTAATTCAGAATATTTTACATGCCCAGTATTTTTCTATTCATGGAATGATTTTAAAATATTTTACAAATTATTCAATAAAATTAAAATAAATAGTTAATTTTACTTTGCGCTATCCAAAAATAGAGTTCCAGATTTTTATAATAGTGCGGATAGAGAAAATTGAACTTGCGAAAACTAAAAACGAACTTGATGAGGGCTACAGAAGAATTTGATAATCATCGAATCCTCTTACCAAACTACCACAATAGATACACTTGGATTTATTTTCTATTTAACAACTAAAATTTATTCTTTATGAGAAAAATTATTTTGCTTGTTGCATTGTGTTTTGCGCTTATAGGCAGCGTTTATGCACAGCAAACAGTAACGGGTATAGTTACTGATGAAGAAGGCCTCGGGATTCCTGGGGTGTCCGTGATGGAAAAAGGGACTGTAAATGGGACAATTACCGATGCAGATGGTAATTATACAATTACGGTTAAAGCAGATGCTCTAATTGTATTTTCATTTGTAGGAATGAAAACAATAGAAGAAAGTCTGAATGGACGTTCTGTTATTAATGTTACCTTGGTAACGGATGCAATTGGCGTTGATGAGGTTGTTGTTACAGCGTTAGGTATCCGAAGAGAAGCAAAAGCGTTAGGATATGCTGTTTCTAAAGTTGATAACGAACGTATTCTTGCTACCGGAACTCCGGTGAATGCGCTTCAGTCATTGTATGGTTCGGCAGCTGGTGTACAAGTTGCATCAACAGCAACAGGGCCAACGGGAGGTATGAAAATCAATATCCGTAATGCTGTATCGTTCGACTCCAACTCAACAACACGTCCTTTGATTGTAGTTGATGGTATTCCAATCCATGACCAAAATACAGGATTGGGTGCAGACAATGCCAACGGCCGTGACTATGGAACAGGTATCAACGATATTAACCCGGATGACATTGCATCATTCGAAATTTTAAAAGGAGCGAAAGCTTCGGTACTTTATGGTAGCGCAGGTGCAAACGGTGTTGTTTTGATCACAACAAAAAGTGGTGCCAAAGGAAAAGACCTGGGAGTCTCTGCTTCATTTACAACTACATGGGACAATGTGGCATTTTTGCCCGAAATTCAAAACCAGTACGGAACCGGTCGGTCTCCAAGTACAACTGTTACTGATGACCAGGGGTTTTATCTTGTTGACGGTGTGAGGACTATTGATAACAGAGGTCAGGCATTCGGTCCAAAATTTGACCCAAGTGTTACTTTGGATTGGTGGGACGGCACCCAAAGACCATGGGTGGCGCAAAGCGAGAGCGTTTATGATAAAATGTACAGGACAGGACATCAGTACATTACTAACGTGGCTATTAGCTCTGGTGGAGAAAAAGGTTCAATGCGTTTTTCGTATACCAATACAGATCTTTCTCCAACAACGCTGGCTGGTTCGTATGATAAAAATACATTCAGTTTGAACGCCTCCTATAAAATGAATGATTACATCAACATTTCATATTCAGGTAACTTGTTCTTCTCGAAGAATATGAATGCTGTTACAAGTACAACAATGGGAGCTCAGGGTATAACCTCTTCTTTAGGTGCCTATAGTTATGATATTGATGTAGACTTGCTGAATGAATGGATGGTGACGCCTGATGGTTATAATTATTTTGCAAATCCGGCATTTACTGAATCTTTCTCTTCTGGAAGACGTGCGGTTGTCAACTATTTATGGGATCAAACTCAGAATGAAGACGAATTTACACGTTTGCACAATATTCAGTCGTTAAATATTGATATAACATTGAATAAAATATTCAGTGCAACGATAATGGGAGGGGCAGATGTAACCACTGAAAGAAGTCAGTATAGAGGAAAACTTACTGACCCGAGCCTAATTGGGCCTGCCAGTGGAAACGTGTATCAGGATGTTGTAAGAGATATCAGAAAAACATATGGTCAGGCATTACTGAATTTCAACTCGGATATTGTTGACGAGCGTTTTAACCTGTCAGGTTTTGTTGGTGGTGTTGTGTCTCACAGTTATCTTGATAGAAAAGGAGCAAGACAAATCGGCGGTTTCGTTATTCCTAATTTCTTTTCATACGCAAACATGCCTTCAGGGGCCCAGCCTACTTACCAGTTTCAGAATGGTGAAGATATTATGTACAGTATGATGGGATCGGTTCAGTTTGCTTATGCTGATCAGATTTTTATTGAAGTACAGGGCAGAAATGACTGGTCGTCTATCCTGCCTCCTGCCAATAACTCATACTTTTATCCGGGAGTTAGCGCAACATGGATTGCTTCAGAATCTCTTAGGCTGCCGGAATGGATTGATTTTGGCAAACTCAGAGTTTCCTGGGCAGATGTAGGTCGTCCTGGCCCGCGTTACTTTGGTAACGTAAACTATGGTGTTACCGCTTCGGGTGCCGGATTTGTTTTGACACCTCCCAATGATCTTCCTCCTATGGACGAAAATGGTATTCCAAACCTGAAGCCAGAGAAAAAGCGTGAGTTTGAAGTTGGTTTGGAAACCTATTTATTCGACAGCAGGTTAGGAATTGACTTCTCATATTATAATTCAAATACCTACGACCAGATTATGCAGGTTGCCGCTCCGGCAGGTATGGGAGTTAGCAGTGTTAGAATGAATGCAGGAAATGTTTCTAACAAAGGCTGGGAATTAATGCTTAAAACAAAACCGGTGAAGGCAAGAGACTTCTCTTGGGATGTGAACCTGACTTTCTCAGGCAGCAAAACAAAGATTGTAAAGCTTGACGGCGAATTGACCCGCATGACTCTTTGGAATAATGCCGGCTTGAATGCGATTGCTGAAGTTGGTGGCGAGTATGGATTGATTTATCAGCAAAAAGGATGGAATTATTACATTAATCCATCTGATGAGAATGATCCTAATAACGGTAAACGAATCGTAGATGCTTCAGGTAATAACTATGCGTATGATACCAAAAGCAACAAGATGGTTGGTAAGGTTCTTCCTGATTTGATCGGAGGTGTATTTTCTTCATTCAACTATAAGAGCCTTCGTTTTATTGCAAACATCGACTATTCATTTGGTTCAACATTTATTTCTCATACAGAGACCTATATGTTGGCAGCTGGTGTGCTGAAGGAAAGTTTACCTTACAGAGATCAGGCAAGTGGTGGTGTGCAATATTACATGGCCCAGGATGGAAGTGGAAACTTATATAAAGCTCCTGGAGGGAATCCTAACGGTGGTGCATCCTATTGGGATGGAGTTTTGCTCGACGGTGTTTATACCAACGGAACGGCAAACAACAAAGTCGTAGCTGCTGAAGATTATTATTATCAGTCTTATTTTGCAAACGGTTTCTTCCCGGAAGACAGAATATTCAAAAATGATTATGTCGCATTGAGGAATATTGCTATAGAATACACTGTACCTAAAAAACTTTCCAGTCTGGTTAGACTATCAGAATTAAGTTTAATGGGTTTTGTTAATAACGTAGCTTATTTATACAAGGCAGCGCCGAATACAATTCCGGAATCTACAGTTGGAACTTCATGGAGTTCAGCATCTGTTGCATCAACAGCTTTGCCTGCTCAAAGATCTATGGGACTTGCTGTAAAAGTTAAATTTTAATTCTTAAAGAAGATTAACTATGAAATATTATAATAAAATAGTAGCAATTGTTTTGGCACTGTTCTTAACGGTAGGTTGCCAGGATAAGTTGGAGGAACTGTTTCAGAATCCTGATGGTTTTTCGAAACAGGCTGCAGATGCATCAGGGGTAAGTGTACTCTCGGGTTATTTTACTTCACAGCTTACCAGAGGATACTTTCTTCGCGGAGACTATGGAACACAATACCATATCCAGAGATCGGGGCAACGTATTCTGGGATCAGGTGTGCAAACGCCTTTTACAATAGCTGAATATGGCTTCTCTTATGCTCTTATGGATGTTGAAAATGACTGGGGAACCGGTTCATTCAATAATACCGTTTTTAACAACGCAAACAGCCAATGGATTGTTGGTATTCTTTGGGGACAAAGAGAGTACAACAATATGGAAAGCCCATCAACACTCGATGAACTTTACATAAGATTGTTGCATTTGTTGAAGGCTTATGTTTATCAAAGAGCTACCGATTTATATGACGAAGTTCCGTATATAGCTACTGGCTCAGCAGGAGCATTGGATGGAGATAAAGCAGTATACAAGGGGCAAAGTGAAATTTATCCTATAATTCTGCAGGAAGTGAAAGAAATTGAAGAATACCTTTCAACTTTAGAGCTTTCGAGTACCGAAGAAACTTTGTTCTCGGCCCAGGATGTTCTTTTTAACGGGAATATTGACCAATGGCGTAAATATGCTAACTCGTTGAGATTACGTTGGGCGATGACCGTTAGTGAGCAGCTACCTGAACTCACTAGCACGGTTCTTTCCGAATTACAGGGTAAGCCTATTTTTGATACTCATACTGATGTTGCCGGAATCGCGGATTTGGCTATTGTTGATCCGGCCAGATTACAATCAGAACTCGGTATTACACGTGCCTTTAGAGAGAATCCTTATACATTGAGAGTTCCTAAGAAATTCACTGATATAATGAACCTTGTTCCTGAAGAGAAAGATGCAGGGAATGGATTGAAGTATTATTCGGCAGATAATGTTGGTGCCAATAAAGAGGGCTTGAAAAATGGTGATGTTGACCCACGGGTAGCTTATATGATATCGCCTGATTTCAGAGGTTATTATTTTGGAAATGATAACAAATGGGATAACGGTAACGATCCGAACAGCTATTTGAGTAAAGTGGTAAGAGGCTATTACATCGACGATCCTTGTATGACAGACGAAAGCATTGACGTGTTCAAAATTACCAACCCGGATGGTGATGGTGAGGATGAAATCAGACTCTATGTTAACAATGTTTTAGTGCCTCTTTCAGAAAGGGATGAGTTTTTGCGTAAAAAACTTCGCGAAAGAGTTGCCAACAATGATGATTCAGGTTGGGTACTTGGAAAAGCAGGTGTAATGACCAGTGAATACAACATGAGGGCTATCTATAACTCGAATTTACGTTATCCTACTCTGAATGCAGCAGAAGTTCAGTTGAATTTTGCTGAAGCTGCTGTTCGTGGTTTTGGAGCTACACCAATGAGTGCAAGAGAACATTATAAAAAAGCAATTGAATTATCCAGCGATTTTTGGTACGACCTGAATGTAAATAATAAGAATACCAAAAGTACGGTTCCCGGATTTCCTATTTCAATGTCAGACTCCAGGATAAATGATAGACCGGATGAACGCTACGATGCATCAATGTTTGCTGAAAAAGCAGCACAACGCTTTGATTTGCTTTCGGACCAGGAGAAAGTTTATGCAATTTATGTTCAGTTGCATATGAACTACAACGTATTGAATTACGAGTACTGTTTTACCGCAGCACGTCGTTTAATTAAATATTTAGGTGATAACCCGAGCAATACACTGGAGTTGTACCGATGGAAAGAACGTAATACTTATCCTGCAAGTGTTCAGGCATCAGATCCTGAAGCATGGGCTCAGATAAGTGGACATGACAACTACGATCTTCCAATGTGGTTTACCGGAAGAACTGAAAAGTGGAAAAACGTATTAGAATAATAAAACAAATTGATTACGATATGAAGAAGATTATTTATATACTGTTGTGCGTATTCTTATTTGCAGCTTGTAGCGAAGAGGATGGTACAATAATCGGGACAACGAAAGTTGAAGGTAGCGGTGTTGAAGCGCAAATGGCCAATATTACAGTAAAACTATACGATTCGCCTACCAGCGTTTATAAAACAACGACTACAGATACAAATGGAGACTTTATTTTTACAGGGCTTGAATCCGGTAATTATTTTGTAGGTGCCACTGTTGTTATCAACGGAGATACTTACGATACCGGAAACGTTCAGTATCAGGTTTATGTTGGCGGGGATATCGAAAGGCCCGTATCGCTAACATTAACAAAAAGGAATTAGATTCTTATAAATAGAGGGGAAGCTCAAATGAGCTTCCCCTTCTTGTTCATATAAACCCAGACCTTCAAACGAACCGTTTGTTGATTGAGTCGAAGTAGGACTTAGTTCTCGGTTCCTGCTTTCAATAGTTAGTTTGGTTAAAGAAGACTTTTGTCTGAATGTAAAGCCAGCGGCCTTTGGGGACGCTGGCTTTTTTCATTCCCCAGATCCCGGAAATATTAATATCCCAAACAATTACTCTTTCCTACGCAACCTTTGCATGATTTCTTGCATCTATCCCCAAACCAAACTTTAACAGCGAGTACGCAAATCTTCGATTTCGTTCTCATTTACTAGGTTCGGTTTTTTACATGATGACTTTGATAACCTGAAATTTTAAACTCATGAAAAAATTGTGTTTGTTGCTGTTTACGTTTTTCGTAACGCTTACAGCTTTTCCGCAAGCTGAAAAAGGGTACATCTACTTGAAAAACGGGACGATTCTAAAAGGAAAATATTCCTATTCTCCCGATCAGAAAAATGTTAGTGTATTTACTGCCGGAAATCTCTGGGTATTTGATCGGAACGAGATTGATACTATTTCTGGAAAGCGAGTGGGCGTTACCCAAAGTTTTAACCAGACCATGCCGGATTCAAAGTTCTTTTACCGCGTTGAATTAGGTGTTTTGGTTGGTAATGCCGATAATAGCCAGAATGCACCTTTTAGCATGAGCGGCTCAGTAAACTACCAAATTGTTCCCCGTTTTTCAGTGGGAGTCGGAACCGGAATCGAATTTCTGAAGGAGTCTTTTCTTCCGGTTTTTGCCAACCTGGAGTATAAACTACACGATAACTCTTCATCGCCCTACTTTTTCCTGAAAACAGGATACCAGGTGGCGATCGAGGAGTCGAACGCCGTGTATTACGATATTGTGCCCGACTGGATAAGCATCTGGCCCCGGCCCGGAAACATGAATTCGGAGCCCCTCGACAGTAAAGGCGGCTTTCTTATCAATCCCGGATTGGGCTATCAGCATATGTTTTCGCCCACATTTGGGATGAACTTTGCCGTAGGCTACCAGTATCACCGCCTGAATTATTCGGGTGAAAGTGACTACGAACTCGACATCGATTACAACCGCTTAACAGTTAAACTGGGCATCATCTTCAACTAAAAATTAAAAACTGATGAAAACAATACAAAATATAACCGGCCTCGTTATTTTACTGCTATCGGTTTGGGCCTGTAAAGATGAGTACACCGAAGAGTTTACGGCCAATGCGCCGGTTTATCTAACTTACGAAGAACTTAGATCGGCGGTAAAAGTTACCGAATCGCGCACCCTGGAAGTTCCCGGAAAGATCTATTTCAAAGACAACCTTTTGTTTGTGAACGAAATGTTTGAAGGAATTCATATTCTGGATATGACAAATCCTGCTAATCCTGAAAACCTCGGTTTTATTGAAATTCCGGGGAACGTGGATATTGCGATCAAAAACAACACGCTTTACGCCGATAGTTATATTGATTTGGTGGCCATCGATATCAGTGATATTGATAATCCCAAAGAAGTAAACCGCGTTGAAGATGTTTTCCCTTACACCTTGCCGAAATACGACGAAAACTACCGGCTGGCCGACATTGACGAAGAAAAGGGAGTGGTGATAGACTGGGAAATTACCCGTGTTCGCCAGAAGATGGAATATCATTATTACCCGGTGTATTTTTTCTCGAACAGAGACAATTTCTTTATGTCCGACATGGCCAACGGAGGTGGCGCTGTGCCGCAGGGCAGTACTTTCGGAGTAGGTGGATCGATGGCACGCTTTGGGCTGTACAACACCTACTTGTATACGGTAGACCGTGCCATGCTGCATATTTTTGATGTAAGCAATGATCAGCAACCCAAAGAAATTGGCCAGCAAGGTGTGGGCTGGGATGTGGAAACGATGTTTATTTACGACGATCACATGTTTTTCGGAATGCAATCCGGAATGCGGGTTTTTAGTCTGGAAGTGCCCACCGTGCCTAAATATCTGAGCTCTTTCTGGCATACTACCAGTTGCGACCCGGTGGTGGTGGCCGATGGCTACGCGTACATTACCCTGCGCGGTGGAAACACTTGTGGCGGTGCCGTAAACCGGCTCGATGTACTTCAACTGTCGGATGATTATGTGGACAACACGCTGATTGCTTCCTACCCGATGGAAGGCCCCTACGGGCTGGGAATCGACGACGAGATTCTCTTTGTTTGCGACGGCGAGGCGGGTTTGAAAGTGTACGATGCAAGTGATAAAATTCACATCTCCGAAAACCAGATTGCCACATTCCCCAATATCAATGCGTACGATGTGATTCCGTTGAACGACTACCTGTTTATGATTGGCGAGGACGGTTTTTATCTCTATGATTATTCCGACCTCCAGGATATTCAGCAAATAAGTTTTATTCCGGTTGATACGAACGATTGATATTCAGCAAACAAAAAAGTTTTCTCTCGAATATTGGTTTTATTCCTGAGCTAAAAAGAAATATATTTTAAGGCTTGACAAACAGTCAGGCCTTTTTCATTGTTTAGCAAGGGTAATAATGTATTTTTGAACATTCATTTTCGGTGCGTTTGCGAACACTATTTTTTTGATACTCAAATGTGCCGGTAATAAAACGAGGAGCAATAACATGACGAAGAACAAGAAGTGGTGGAAGGTGTCAGTACCTGTATTGTTGGTGGGGAATGTAGTTCTGATTTTGATGCTGTTGGGATCGGCACGCCCCGAAGAACCCAAGGATGCCTCTAAAAGAGAAGTACGTTTCGAAGCGGTGGAAATTCCCGAAAAGGCAAGCTTTGCCGGAGAATCTTTGCCACTCGATCGTTTCTATGTGAAAGAGGCACTCGACCGCGAATTGCTTTCCAACGCCTATTTTCATTCGCAAACGATCCGCTTAATCAAACTGGCACCCCGTTATTTTCCGATCATTGAACCCATTTTGAAAGAAGAAGGAATTCACGACGATTTTAAATACCTGGCGGTGGCCGAAAGTGGCTTTAATCCGCGTGCCATTTCTCCTGCCAGTGCTGCCGGTTTCTGGCAGTTTATGAAAGGAACCGCCAGCGATTACGGTTTGGAAGTAAACAGCGAGGTGGACGAACGCTACCACATCGAAAAAGCTACACGTGCCGCCTGCGATTACCTGAAGGATGCCTACGAAAAGTTTGGCAGCTGGACCCTGGTGGCAGCATCGTATAATCGCGGAATGACAGGTGTTCAGCGACAAATGGACATTCAGCGGCAGGATGATTATTACGACCTGCTGATTACGACCGAAACCGCACGTTATGTTTATCGTATTATGGCGCTGAAACTGATCCTCGAAAATCCGGAGAAATACAATTTCTATGTGGCCGACAAAGACAAATATCCGGTGATTCCGACTAAGCAGGTTGAAATTACCGGCTCGGTTGCCAATTTTGCCGACTATGCAAAAGAACAAGGCTTGAGTTACAAGGTATTCAAGGATTTTAATCCCTGGCTGCGGGAAAATACATTGACCTACTCCGGCAAAAAAAGATATTGGGTAGAAATACCCCAGTTGTAGAGTTTGTTGTTCCATCCGGAAATAACAAACCGGCGAAGATTTGAGAAGAAAATGACCGAAAAAGTAAATGCAAATACCGAAGTTCAGTTAGCTGAGCTTGAATCGGAAGATAAAATTATTGTACACGGTGCGCGGGTTCACAACCTGAAGAATGTGGACGTTGAAATCCCGCGCAATAAACTCACCGTGATTACCGGCTTGAGCGGAAGTGGTAAATCGTCGCTTGCATTCGATACCATTTATGCCGAAGGCCAGCGCCGCTACATTGAAACGTTTTCAGCTTACGCCCGTTCGTTTCTCGGAAACATGGAGCGCCCCGATGTGGACAAGATCACGGGATTGAGCCCGGTTATTTCCATCGAGCAGAAAGTGACCACCCGCAACCCGCGTTCAACGGTGGGAACGGTTACCGAGGTGTACGACTTTTTGCGTTTGCTCTATGCCCGCGCCGGTGAAGCCTATTCGTACAACACGGGCGAGAAAATGGTGAAGTACACCGAAGAGAAGATCATTCAGCTGATAAAAACCGATTTTGCGGGCAAGCGCATTCACATTCTGGCTCCGGTGGTAAAAGGACGAAAAGGACATTACCGCGAGTTGTTTGAGTCGATTTTGCGCAAAGGTTTTCTTACCGCCCGCGTGGATGGCGAGTTGACAGAGATTCGCCACAATCACAAGGTAGACCGTTATAAAAACCACTTTATCGAGATTCTGATCGACAAACTGGTAGTGGACGAAGCTTCCACAAAACGCTTGAAAGAAAGTATCCAGACCGCCTTGAAACACGGCCACGGAGTACTAATGATTCTTAACAACGATACCAACGAAGCTAAATATTACAGCCGCTTGCTGATGTGTCCCACCACCGGGATTTCGTATGCCGAGCCGGCACCGCATAACTTTTCATTTAACTCGCCTCAGGGGGCTTGTCCGAAATGCAACGGGCTAGGCCGGATTACCGAGATTGATATGGACAAGGTGATTCCAGACAAAAACCTAAGTATCGGAAAAGGTGGAATTGCTCCGTTGGGAGCCTACAAGAACTCGCTTATTTTCTGGCAGATCGAAGCCTTGGGAGAGAAGTTTGATTTCGATCTGAAAACGCCGATGAAAGACATTTCGGAAGAAGGGATCGATGCTGTTTTATATGGATCGAACGAACGCATTCAGCTAAAAAATACACCGCTGGGAAACAGTCTGAATTACATGATGACCTACGAAGGGGTGATCAAGTACATCGACGGGCAACGCGAAGAAAATACTTCGAAAACGGCTCAAAAGTGGGCCAACCAGTTTGTGAAGAAAATCGAATGTCCCGAGTGTCACGGGCGGAGATTGAAAAAAGAGTCGCTGCACTTTAGAATTGACGGGAAAAATATTTCGGAATTGGCGCAGATGGATCTGGACGAACTCGGAACCTGGCTTGATGGTTTGGAAGACCGGGTGACCGAACGCCAGCGGATGATCGGTACCGAAGTGATCAAGGAAATTCGCGACCGCCTCGGATTTATGCTGGGCGTGGGATTGAATTACCTGTCGCTCGACCGCACCGCACAAAGTCTCTCGGGAGGAGAATCGCAACGTATTCGCCTGGCTACGCAAATTGGCTCGCAGCTGGTAAATGTCTTGTACATTCTCGACGAGCCCAGTATCGGGCTGCATCACCGCGATAACCTGAAACTGATCCAGGCGCTCGAACAACTGCGCGACAGCGGGAATTCGGTGATTGTGGTGGAACACGACAAAGATACCATGATGCACGCCGACCACCTGATTGATATGGGGCCGATGGCCGGACGACACGGTGGCGAAATTGTAGCTGCCGGGAAACCGCAGGATGTGCTGAAAGCCAAAACACTGACCGCTGATTACCTGAACGACCGCCGGAAGATTGAAATTCCGGCTGAGCGGCGAAACGGAAAATCAGACAAACTAAAGGTATTTGGATGTTCAGGAAATAACCTTCAAAATGTGGATTTGGAAATTCCGCTCGGAAAATTTATTTGTGTGACCGGTGTCTCCGGAAGCGGGAAGTCGACCCTGATCAACGAAACCTTGCAGCCCATTTTAAGTCAGCATTTTTACAAAAGTGTGAAAGATCCGCTGGCGTACAAAAAAGTGGAAGGGCTGAAACTGATTGACAAAGTGATTCGCGTAGATCAGTCGCCGATCGGACGTACACCGCGCTCCAACCCGGTTACTTACACCAATGTTTTTTCGGATATCCGGAACCTGTTTGCTCAGTTGCCTGAGTCAAAAATCAGGGGCTACAAACCGGGACGTTTTTCGTTTAACGTAAAAGGCGGCCGTTGTGAAGAGTGCCAGGGTGGGGGGCTTAAACTTATCGAAATGAATTTCCTGCCCGATGTGTATGTGCATTGCGATAAGTGCAACGGTAAACGCTACAACCGCGAAACACTGGAAGTACGTTACAAGGGAAAATCGATCAGCGATGTACTGGATATGACGATCAACCAGGGCGTGGAGTTTTTTGAAAACATTCCGTCGATTTCGACCAAACTGGAGACTCTGAAAGAAGTGGGACTGGGCTACATCACACTGGGGCAGTCGTCCACCACGCTTTCGGGAGGTGAATCGCAGCGCGTAAAACTGGCTTCCGAACTGGCCAAACGCGACACCGGGAAAACATTGTACATTCTTGATGAACCCACAACCGGGCTGCATTTCGAAGACATCCGTGTGTTGCTCGAAGTGCTGAACAAGCTGGTGGAAAAGGGAAACACGGTGATTGTGATCGAGCACAATCTGGATGTGATAAAAGTGGCCGACCACATCATTGATCTTGGCCCGGAAGGCGGAAAACACGGTGGACGGATCCTTTGTACCGGAACACCCGAAGAAGTAGCCTTAAACAAAGAATCGCACACCGCTAAATTTCTGAAACAGGAATTGGGCATCTAGATTCTTGATCCTGGATACTCGATACTTGATCCCGGATGCTTGATTTTGTTTAAGAGTTTATTTTCCCTTCAAATGTATTTATGAATTTGTCGAGTTCGTCTCCGAATACTGTCTTTGCATGTTCATAGCTTTGATCACCAAAAAATGCAATAAATTTTTCCTGGCCGAATTTTTCAATCAAAGCTTTAACAAATAAACCCGATAGCGGATAAGTCAGTTCTGTTGGGTAGGCTCCCCAATTTGACCAGATTTCTTTGATGGCTACTTTTTTACTGTTTGCTTTTAGCCAGCCTTTTACGATTTTTTCTTTATCATGGGTCGTCTGATCGAAACATACTGCTGTTCCTTCGTTAATCAGCCCCGTTTTCGCCAGCATGGTGGTTGAATAGTTCGAAATAACATGCGTCATTTCATGTCCTTTTGTTTGTTGGTAGTGAGAATGTACAATGGAAAATTCAGGCTTTGCAAAACCTAAATTGGCTTTCAGAACACTTTTCGCATCGTCTCTTGATTCCCAAACAAAAAAGTCAATCTTTTTGGGTAAGGCGCTATTAAAAAAGCCGTTTATTTTGGTAAAAGCTTTTTCTCTTACCGAAGTATATATCGCAATATCTTCATCATTCATCTTCTGAAAATGAAAGCGAAAATGTTCCGTTTCAACAATTTTCCAACTATTATAGAACTCATTGTATCCAAAAAGTAAAGACTTACCGTATGCGTCGTTCGTAGCGTTTTTTGTTGCATTAAGCTTTATACATTCATTTAGATATTTTTCAGCTTCCTCATATTTTTGCAACATAAAATAGCAAGTTCCGAGGTAGTTATATGCCCAGGCTTTTCGCCACGAATTATTAGTGTCGTTTTCTGTCGTTTTAAGAAGATAGGGAACGGCATTCTGATAGTCGGCTTTGTCTGCATAAGCCCGGCCGATTATTAAATTTAAATCAGCGTTGTTGGGATCGTTGTTAAGAAGTGGCTTCGCTTTTTCGATAGCTGATTCAAAATCACGTGCGCCATAAAGCTTCCACAAATCGGAGATTGCGTTGTTTTGTCCAAAAGCAATTAAACTAAGCAGAACAAAAACAGGTGTGATAATGGTTTTCATATTGATTGTTGTTTAGTTCGTGATTATTTATTCTTTTGTCCAGATTCTGGTATTCAGGTTCATCTCGTTAATAATCACCGAAATGGTGTTGAATTGGTAATACATTTGTTCAATGTCGGAATAACGTACACCCGACCGGTACAAACGCGGCTCAAATAAATCTTTTGTAAACGACATGGCAACAAACACCCTGGAACCGACAAACGAAAGATATATTTCGGTATTAAACCGTTTGCGAATATTTAGGATCGCTTCCATTATTTTGGGTGTTAAAATATACCGGGCCTCAACCTGATCGTCAGAATACACCACAAAATACTTTTCAAACTCGTTGTTTTCAAGTTTTATCAATTGTCCTCTCGAAGCATCGCGTTGCAGTTTTTGTCCCCATTTCCCAAAAAGTCTTTCGGCCAGATCGGGAAGAACGAATGTTTCGCCCTTGATTTCCTTGTTGAAATCGGCGTGAACAAACAATCCTTTAAAAATGGTATGCCAGTGTTCCGAGCGGCGTCCTTTGCTGTCGACCGACACTGTTTTGTACTGGGTGTGTAACTCCGAGAGGCGAAAATCGGTTTTGTCGATCACGCCGCTAATCAGGTCGTCGCCGTTGTAACGGTCCCAGCGCCGGGGGAACAGTCCGCTTTCAACGTATTCGTCCGTACTAATGCACGACTCGGGCTGGTACTGCCAATCGGGATCTATGCATTCAATAATTTTCCGGACCACATTGTTCTTAAATGCCTGTTTATAGCTATCGTGTTTTCGAATTGCCGACCAGAAAGACACAAACGCCAAAATGGCAATGGCGAAACCGCTAACAAAGGCCCAGCTATTTCCCTGGCCAAGTATAAAAGACGCAGCAGCAAGCAGTAGGATAAATACGGAAAGTAAAAAGCGCTTTACGACTTCTTTTCTTTTTGATTCGAGCGACAGTAAAGCGGGACTGAGTTTCGAGTGATAAATTTCTTTTAAACTGTCTGCTGACTTCATCTACCCCTGCTTAAACATTTTGCTGACGTCCACATTTTCTCTTTCGGCTTCTGAGATAACAAATACTTCTTTGCGTTTCATTCCCATCATTCCCGCAATAATACTGTTTGGAAATACCTGGATCCCGTTGTTGTAATCGGTTACCACCGCATTAAAGGTCCGGCGGGCGGCGGAAATCTGCGATTCCACTTCGTTTAACGAGCGTTGCAGGAAAATAAAATTCTCGTTGGCTTTTAGTTCGGGGTAATTTTCAACCGAGATCAGCATGTTTTTGATCGCACCCGATATTTGGTTGTCAAGAGAGATTTTCTCGTCTACCGACAAATCAGGTTTTAAAGCCGAAGCCCGCAGCTCGGTGATCCTGTTGAGTAGCTCTTTCTCGTGTTTGGCATATTCTTTTACCGAGGCTACCAGGTTGGGAATTAAATCGTAGCGCTTTTTCAGCTGCACATCCATTCCGCCAAAAGCATTGTCCACTTCGTTTCTGCGTCTGATCAGGCCGTTGTAAATACTGATGAAAATAAGCGATAAAATCACCAGTGCAGCAATCAAAATAAGTAATGTCGTATTCATGTCTATTATTGTTATGTTTGTCAGTGTTGCCGAATCCAGTATGTATGTTTCAGCTTCGTCTAAGGTTTTATTTCTTTTTTAAGATATAATGTTCAGCCAGCGAACCGGTAATGGCATTACCGTTTATGTCCAAATGTATCAAAATATTTTCACCTACCCGGTATGAATGTTTTTCGTCCTCATTTTCCAGGATCACGATTCCGCCCGATTCATCCCATTCAAACTGACCTTTTGTTTCGAATTTACGTTCTTTTTCTCCCTTTAAATAAATTTCAGATTTAGAGAAAGTGTGGTCGCTGTTCAACGTAATGCTTGTTTTTATCCCTTCGCAGTCTGCACATGGCAAAACGCCTTCGTAAGTACCTGCCCAATCCAACGAAATTTTGCTGTTATGCGCGGGATCCGGGTTTACTTGCACTGTAATGGCAGAAGCTTGCTGTTCTTCGCTGGTTCCTTTTTTTGAGCTTGCATTGTTGCACGAAGAAGCCATAAAAGTGAGACTAGCTAAAACTAAAAACTTAAATTTTCTCATTTGTGTTTAATATAATATTGTGCGATTTAAATTCTAAATATGTTAAGTGGCGAACGGTAGTATGCAAATTACCTGCCAGTTTTACCGGTAATCCTGGCTAACGCTGTTTCTTTCTCGCTTTACAACGCAGGAGGTGTTGCTTTGTTTTTCCCATAAAGCGGGAAGAAGCTTTTGTTGGCTTTTATTTCAAAACGTGTACCCAATGCCGAGTTGAAGGTTCCATTCCGTTAATTTCTGCTGATAATCTTCTTTGGTGAATGGAATTACGGCATGTCTTTTAAAGTTGGGGTTAAGAAAAATCAGGAAGCGATCAAAATGATATTTCCCGCCTACACCGAGGCTGTAGCCTATCCCGGACTGCGAGTCAAAAGATGCATCAGAAAGTTGAAAATCAATTAAGGGGCCGCCATTCACAAAAAAATACTTTCCAAGGGTATAGTTGGCAAGCACCGGAACCGTTAACATGTCCAGGTTTTCGAAATGAGGGTTTACCTGCGTTCCGGTAAAGGCCGGTGTAATTTTTACCCGGCTGTGGAGGTAGTTTATCCCGGTTTCGATACCAAACCGCTCAGTCAGTTTGTTCAGGTATTTGATACCAAACTCATACGTGTTGTCATTGTTGTAGCCTGCAGCTCCATCCAGGCTCTCTTTTCTTAGAAGTTCGCTGTCAGCAATTCCGTAATAAACTTTTAATTCATTGGCATTTTGGGAAAAGGCCTGGGCGCTGACAAGCAGCATTGTAATCAGTGTTAAAAGGTGTCTCATTTTTAAAGGTGATTTATTTTAGTTTTTCACCCAATAAAGATACTTTCTTTAGCCACTTATCCCTGAATTTGTCGCTCGAATTTTTGATGGGGGAGATGTAGGTTACCTTAACCGGGCTGATACCACAGAATTGCAGCGTGCCTTTTTTTAATTGGTTAATTGCCGGCCGTCTTAAATACAGGTAGTCGTACCACGACGGAGTGTCGGAGGTGATAATTATCCGGGAAGTTTTACCCTTTAGCAATTTTTTGGGAAGTGGCTTCCCTTCTATGGGTTGAAAGGTGATGCCCGGTAAAAAAGTCCGGTCGATAAAGCCTTTCATCAATGCGGGGTATCCACTCCACCACATCGGAAACACCCAAACAATGTGTTGCGCCTTCTTTATTTTTTCGAGGGCATCTTGCAAGTCGGGTTCGAGGTCTGTTCTTTTTCTGTAGCCAAACTGAAGGTTGGGATTAAAGTCGAGATCGCCAATATTGAGCGTGGTAACCGACGTATTTGTTTTGGCAGCCCCCGCTTGGTAGGCCTCTGCCAGTGCACGATTAAAACTTTGTTTATCGGGGTGTCCGTTAATAATTAATACCTGACTCATACTTTTTTTCAGCAAAAGAAGGCATTGCGGGGTTGCCGGGAAAGGACATTTGTCTAATTCGTAACCGACTTTCGTATTCGGCTCAGGTGCCGTTGGGTAATACCCAGGTACGATGCCAGGTAATTCAACGGAATCAGCTTCAGGTATTCCGGATAATTGGCGAGCAAATTTTTGTATCGTTGTTCTGCGTTTTCTCTTTGCAAAAGGAAAATCCTTTTCTCTAGGTTTATGTATTCCCGCTCAGCCAGTATCTTCATCATTTTCATCCAGTTCGAACGGGTGTTTTCCAATTGTTCAACTGCTTTCTTCGAAAGTGTCATCATTTCGACATCGGCCAGGGCCTGAATGTTTTCTTCGGTAGGGGTTTGCGTAATAAACGATGAATAAGCCGTAATAAAGGAATGGTTGAACATCAAACAGTAAGTCACCTCTTCACCCGACGAGGACAGGTAAAACGACCGGAAAAAACCGGAGGAAACAAAAGCCACTTCCTTGCACACCGACCCTGCTTTAATAAAAAAGTCGCCTTTTTTCAGTGTCTTGGGTTGAAGCAGACTCTCCAGTAATTCCAGGTCTTCTGCGTTAAGTATGTTGAACGATTTGAAGTACTCTTTTATCATTTTCCGTCATTTTGTGTGTTGCAAAGATTAGGATTTGAATTGAACCCAAAGACTTTTCAGCTTTATTTTTCGATAAAGATTAAAACGCTTTATCGTTTTGTTTGGCTGGTTTGAGTCTGGGTGCAAGCGAATATAATACTGAAAAAGCACGAAGCTGTCCCAAAAGTTCTTTTGTGTTAGACTGAACTTACGATTTGTAAGTAACCACCAGGGTTTTCACCCCTAAATCCCCTGTAGGGGACTTTATGTCTTGTCCTAAAATAGGTTTACACAAAAAGTAAATTTATGTCAGGATTTATAGTTTATGATGAAAGCTTCAAGCG
>NZ_QWGR01000178.1 GCF_003576475.1 Maribellus luteus
CCCGGCGTTGCATACGCCGCTGATGTCGGTGACCAACGCGATTTCGTCGGTCATCGTGGTCGGTGCGCTGCTGGCGACCGGCGTCGCGCTGGTCGGCAACGACGACGGCCCGCTCTGGGCCCGCGCGTTCGGTTTCGTCGCGCTGGTTTTCGCATGCATCAACATATTTGGCGGCTTCCTTGTCACCCAGCGCATGCTGGCGATGTACAAGAAGAAGCAGAAGTAAGCGGGGCCGGGGGAAACCATGAACGCCAACATCGCCGCCCTGGCCTATCTGGTCTCGGGCGTCCTCTTCATCCTGGCCCTGCGGGGGCTGTCCAGCCCCGAGACCAGCCGCACCGGCAACCGCAACGGCATGATCGGCATGGCCATCGCCGTCGGCGTCACCCTGTGGACCCTGTGGGGCCAGGGAACGCTGGACGCCGTGACCCTGGGCCTGATCGTCGCCGGCGTCGCCGTCGGCGGGGGGATCGGCGCGGTGATCGCCCGCCGCGTGCCGATGACCTCGATGCCGGAACTGGTCGCCGCCTTCCACTCGCTGGTCGGCATGGCCGCGGTGCTGGTCGCTGCCGGCGCGT
>NZ_QWGR01000179.1 GCF_003576475.1 Maribellus luteus
CTATCACGGCCGGGCGCTGAAGTTCGGCCCCGACTACATCATCCCCGCCCCGTTCGACCCGCGCCTGATCTGGTACGTGCCGCCGTTCATCGCCCAGGCGGCGATGGACACCGGCGTGGCGCGCAAGCCGATCGAGGACATGGACGCCTACCGCGCCTCCCTGGCCCAGCGGCTCGATCCCACCGCCGGCTTCCTGCAGAAGATCTCCGGCTCGGTGCTGTCGGCGGCCAAGAAGCGCATCGTCTTCGCCGAGGGCGAGGAGCCGGCGGTGATCCGCGCCGCCTACGCCTTCCAGACCCAAGGGCTGGGCCAGGCGGTGCTGTGCGGCCGCGAGGAGCTGGTCCACCAGAACATGCGCCTGGTCGGCCTCGATCCGGCCGAGACCCACCTGGAGATCATCAACGCCCGCCTGTCGGACCGGAACCCGGAATATGTCGAGTTCCTCTACAAGCGCCTGCAGCGCGACGGCTATCTGAAGCGCGACGTCCAGCGCCTGATCAACCAGGACCGCAACAGCTTCGCCGCTTCGATGGTGGCGCTCGGCCACGCCGACGGCATGGTCACGGGCGTCACCCGC
>NZ_QWGR01000180.1 GCF_003576475.1 Maribellus luteus
CTACGACCACGCAACGGTGCCGAAGGCCGACCGCTGGGGCCCGGGCACGCGTATCCCGGCGATCATCGTCTCGCCGTTCGCCAAGAAGGGTTTCGTTGACCACACCCAGTACGACACGGCTTCGGTGCTGCGCCTGATCACGCACCGCTTCGGCCTGCCGACGCTGCCGGGTATCAAGCAACGTGACGCCGCGCTCGTCTCCAACGGCAACAAGCCGATGGGTGACCTGACCAACGCGCTGGATTTCACGCAGGCGCAGTAACGCTGCAACGCAGTCCTCGTGAAAAAAGGCGGCCCGAGCAGTCCGGGCCGCCTTTTTCTTTACCCGCTATTTGCCCTTCTTCTTGCCGGCGGGCTTTTCGCTTTCCAGCGTCTCCAGCCGCATCCCGACCTTGAGCGTCACCTGCCAATGCGCGATCTTGCCGTCGACGAGATGGCCACGCGTTTCCAGGACTTCGAACCAATCCAGATGGTTGAGCGTTTCGCTTGCCCGCGCGATGGCATTGCGTACCGCCGCATCGCTGGACTCGGGAGAAGAGCCGACCAGCTCGATCAACTTGTAGGTATGGGAACCCAT
>NZ_QWGR01000181.1 GCF_003576475.1 Maribellus luteus
AGAAGAGGCTGCTGAATGGGTGAAAGCGAACATGAAGAAACCGGTAATCGGCTTCATCGGCGGACAGACGGCTCCAGAAGGCAAACGGATGGGCCACGCGGGCGCCATCATCTCTGGAGGCAAGGGAACTGCAGCTGAGAAGATCAAGACGCTCCGTGCGAACGGGATCGAAGTCGCTGAAACACCGGCAATCATCGGTGAGACGCTCATCCGTGTCATCAAAGAAGCAGGCATCTATGACGAGTGTGTCACTGGATCGGCTGTGAAGTAAGAAGAAGTAAGAAGGCGAAAAGCCGTCCTGAATGATCAGGACGGCTTTCTTCTATATAAAAGGAGGTTTTCGGATGAAGAAGGAACTTTATCCCCGTCTTGCGGCCTGCGGGGTGTCTTGGAAAATCGTCGAGCTGATCGAACGTTTCGGATGGATCGAGCCACGGGAACTCCCGGTGTCGGCGAACGAGCGAAGACGATATGAACGTGCACTGGACATGCCGGATACCCCGGATGCCTGGACGATCGCGGATGAAGATTTTCCGGAGCGCCTCAGGACGATTCCGGATCCGGTCTATGCCTTA
>NZ_QWGR01000182.1 GCF_003576475.1 Maribellus luteus
CATCGAGCTTTCGGCATAGAACGGCACGGCGAAGAGCTTGCCGCCCTGCGAAAGGCCATCGCGCACTGTTGGCAGCAGGTCAGCCGTGTCGTAGCTGGCGGGCATGTCGAGCGGGGCGAGCCAGCCTTTCTTGGCCCACAGCGGCGCTTCGTAGCCGCCGATCGTCATCAGGTCGAACTGGCCGCTGCCCGTGGCGATGTCGGTGGTCACGCGCTGGCGCAGCACGCCTTCTTCCAGCGTGACCCAGCGCAGTTTGATGTCGGGGTGCGCCTGCTCGAACTGTGTCGACAGTTTCTGCAGCACGATCATGTCGGGGTTGTTGATCGTGGCGATCGTGAGCGTGGTGGGTGCGGCCTGCGCAGAGACAGCGCAGAGAGCGGGGAAGGCAGCGAGGGCGGTCAGCTTGAGTAGGCGGGATGGGCGGGCCATCCCGCGCAGAAGCGTGCGGAACATGCAGTCGTCTCCTTTCTTGGAATGTGGCGATGCGGGCGCACCGCCAGGACTTGCTTCGGGGTTTGAGCAATTGTCCGTGTTGTGGGCAAATAATCGGATGTGATGTTGCGATTGTCAAGCAA
>NZ_QWGR01000183.1 GCF_003576475.1 Maribellus luteus
GACACACCGCATGCGGTTCGGCGGCAGATGCACGCATTGCTTGGCGACGCGCTCGGGCTGTACATCGTGCGGCATGACGCGCGCCGCAAAGCGGTCACCGTGGATCTCGAACTGGCTCACGCAGATGTGGATGCGGTAATCGACGCGCTGCTGCATGGCTTGCCGCGCGCCACGCTGGGCCGCATTACGCCGCTGCGCACGTCGCACCGGCGCGCGCATGCTGTGCTGCATTGAGGCGTGCCATGTTCTCAGGAATCTGGATTCCGCTGGTCACGCCGTTCCATCATGGACAGGTCGACACCGCCGCACTGCGGCAACTGGTACGCCATTACGAGGGCGCCGGTGTGTCGGGCTTCGTGGCGCTGGGCACGACCGGTGAAGCCGCGCTGCTCTCTCAGATCGAGCGCTACACCGTTTTGGAAACCATCGCGGACGCTTGCGGCGAGCGCACGCCGTTTCTGATCGGCGTCGGCGCGACGGACACACGCGACGTATGCGCGCAGATCCGCCACTACGAGCGATGGAACAGCGCCGGCTACCTCGTGCCCCCGCCGTATTACGTCTGCCCTTCGCA
>NZ_QWGR01000184.1 GCF_003576475.1 Maribellus luteus
GTCACCGGCGTGGAAATGTTCCGCAAGCTGCTCGACTCGGGCCAGCCCGGCGACAACATCGGCGCGCTGATCCGTGGCGTGGCCCGTGACGAAGTCGAGCGTGGGCAGGTTCTGGCCAAGCCGGGTTCGATCAAGCCGCACACCGACTTCAAGTCGGAAGTGTACGTGCTGTCGAAGGACGAGGGTGGCCGTCACACGCCGTTCTTCGCCAACTATCGTCCGCAGTTCTACTTCCGCACGACGGACGTGACGGGCATCGTCTCGCTGCCGGCCGGCACCGAGATGGTGATGCCTGGCGACAACATCACCGTTGACGTCGAGCTGATCGTGCCGATCGCCATGGAAGAGAAGCTGCGCTTCGCTATCCGCGAAGGCGGCCGTACCGTCGGCGCCGGCATCGTCGCTTCCATCGTCGAGTAAGAAGAACAAGAGATCTGTCGCGGGCGGGAATACGCCCGCGCCGCGCCAGAACAAGGAATAGACGCATGAACGGACAGAATATCCGCATCCGACTTAAAGCGTTCGATCACCGCGTGCTCGATGCTTCGACGCGGGAAATCGTTTCCACGGCCAA
>NZ_QWGR01000185.1:0-230 GCF_003576475.1 Maribellus luteus
CTCAACAGCAAGAAGTACGCGATCTACGTGCGGGTGATCGCCGGCGAAGGCGACGGTCCGCTGATCTGGATCGACGCCAGCGGCCATATCCATGTCGGCCCCGGCGATCCCTCGCCCCAGGTCGCCAAGGAGATCCAGGCCGGCGTCGCCCAGATCCAGGCCGGTGTCGAACACGCCCTGCGTGCGGCGGGCCAGCAGGTTCACGCCTGACGGGCGTGGCTGGTTTTTGC
>NZ_QWGR01000185.1:240-574 GCF_003576475.1 Maribellus luteus
TGAATTTTTCGTAACCCCCCGCCGCATTGTGGGCGGGACGCGCCTCGTCTAGCAATTCCGCCCAAGAATTGTCTGGGGGCGTGGAATGCGTAGGAACGGGAGGGGCGGGACCATCGCCCTGGCGGTGGTCCTGGCCGTCGGAGCAGCGGCTCCTGCATGGGCCAAGGCGGCGGACAAGCCGCCCGTGGAGGCCAAGAAGGAAGAGGCCGACAAGGCCATCGGCGACCTGCCGCCGTTCCCCAAGGACGCCAGCGTCAAGCAGGTGACGCACGTCGCCGGCAAGACCCTGAACTACACCGCCACCGTCGGCTCGCTGCCGGTGCGCGACGACAAG
>NZ_QWGR01000186.1 GCF_003576475.1 Maribellus luteus
CAACGCGTTTGCCGACGAGGACGTGCGCGGCTTCGCCGAACGTATCGTGCGGTTCCTGAAGTTACCCGACGACAAGATCGATTTTTCCGCCGAACCCAAGATCGACGGCCTGTCGATGTCGCTGCGTTACGAGGGCGGCGAACTGGTCAGGGCCGCGACGCGCGGCGACGGCGCGGGGGGCGAGGACGTCACCGCCAATATCCGCACGCTCGAGGACGTGCCGCAGAAGCTGAAGGGGCGCAACATCCCCGGCATCTGCGAGGTGCGCGGCGAGGTCTATATGCCGCTGGCCGCCTTCAAGGCGTTCAACGAGGATGCGGCGGCGGCGGGCGAGCGCACCTACGCCAATCCGCGCAACTTCGCCTCCGGCTCGCTGCGCCAGATCGACCCGTCCATCACCGCCCGGCGGCCGTTGCGATTCTTCGCCTATGCCTGGGGCTTGCTCAGCGCGCCGTTCGCCGAGACCCAGTGGGAAGCCTTGAGCAAGCTGCGCGATTGGGGTTTCGTGGTCACGCCGCAGGCGCGGCGCGTCGAGAACGCCGAAGGCCTGCTGGCGGCCTATGCCGAGTTCGA
>NZ_QWGR01000187.1 GCF_003576475.1 Maribellus luteus
AGTATGATTCCGAAATGGTGCAACACTAGGCGGGACTTGCCGCTGCACCGCCTCCCTCACCGAATATTCATCTAGCCGCAATGCGATTCTCGGTTTATCAAGAAAGCAAAAAAGGCGCGCGACGCGTCAACCAGGACCGCATGGGCTACTGCTTCACGCGTGACGCCATGCTGATGGTGCTGTGCGACGGCCTGGGCGGGCATTCCCTGGGCGAAGTTGCGGCCCAGCAGGCGCTGCAGACCATGGCGCGCCAGTTCCAGCGCCACGCGCGTCCGTCGATTCGCAATCCGCGTGATTTCCTGCACGAGAGCATCATGCTCGCGCACCGCGACATCCATCGCTATGCCGAGACGAACGGCCTGCCCGATGCGCCCCGCACGACCATCGTCTGCGCGCTGGCCCAGCGGGGCTCGCTGCACTGGGCGCACGCTGGGGATTCGCGCATGTACCTGATGCGCAAGGGCGAACTGGTGACGCGCACGCGCGATCACTCCAAGATCGAGAACCTGCTGCAGCAAGACCGTGTGCTGCCGATGCAGGTCGCGCATCATCCCGAGCGCAACAAGATCTACA
>NZ_QWGR01000019.1 GCF_003576475.1 Maribellus luteus
ATAAAAATGCTGCCGAATAAAATGGCATTACAAATGCAAAACAACTTACCCCTCGTTGCAAACGAGGGGTAGAGGCGAACGGTTCCCTAAGTCAAGCGATTATTCCCTTACCTCGTCGGGATAGGGCACCCTCATCCCTGTGCTTTTAAACGCAGGCATGGGCGCCTTCCATTCGCGCAAACGATCGGAAATTAACGCGGCCAACTCTTTTACTTTTGCCGGATGCTGCAACGAAAGGTCGTTTAACTCGCCAATATCGGTATCAAGGTTGTAGAGCTCTCTTTTCCCGTTTCGCATGTTGTACACAAGCTTCCATTTTCCTTGCCGCACTGCACTGAAATAATTGATTCCGGGTCCGTCATTCCGGGTCCATTTATTCGGAGAATGCCACACCAAAACACGTGTTGTATCCGAATATTCCGGGTTTTCGAGGATCGGCACAAAGCTTTTTCCATCCACCGGCTGTACTATTTTGTAGTCTTTCACTTCGGCCATTTGCAGAATGGTAGGGAAAAAATCTTCGACAATTACATACTGACTGGCAACGGTTTTTGGCTGCACCACACCCGGCCATTTTACAATCATGGGTTCGCGAATCCCCCCTTCATACACCGATCCCTTTCCGGCTTTCAGTGGCAGGTTGTGGGTAAACGGCTCGCCGCCGCGTGGAGGAGTCAGGCTCAGTCCACCGTTATCGCTCATAAAAATGATAATGGTATTCCCGTCAACATCCATTTTCTCGAGGTAGTCCATAATATCGCCCAAACTCTTATCCATTCCCTCGATCAGCGAAGCATACCGGGCTTCTATCGGGTCGAGGCCGGCGTCGTAATATTTCTGTACAAACCTTTTGTCGGCCATAATGGGTGTGTGCACCGCATACTGGCACATGTTCAGGAAAAAAGGCTGTTTGTTCCGGATGGGTGCTTCCATGGCACGGATGGCTTCCAGCGTCAATGCTTCGGTTAAAAAAGTGTCGGTGCCAAAATATTCTTCCAGATCGGGAACGGCCTGTGGTTGGGCTTTCCCCGGAATATTTCCGTAGTTATCTTCACCGAGGTAACTCTGAGGATGACCGCCGGCATGACCGGAAATGTTCACCATAAAACCCATGTGGTGCGGGCTGGCACCGGGTGTTCCTTGCGAGGCCCAATGTGCTTTCCCTACGTGGATGGTAAAATACCCCGCCTCCTTTAACAGTTCAGGGAATGGGGTTGCATGGATGGTTTTTTCGATGCCCGGAACAGGACTCAATCCATTGAAATTCCACGAAGCGCCTGTCATTTGTTCATCGGAATTGTCCGTGTTGCGGTCTTTTAGCGGCGAGGTCCAGTTGGTAATGCCCTCGTGTGCCGCATTCATTCCACTCATCAAGCTTGTCCGGGTAGGTGTGCAAACCGGGCAGGCATAGGCGTTCGTAAATTTCATCCCTTCGGATGCCAGACGCGACATCGACGGGGTACGGTACCTTTTATTTAAGGGAGTAACCTGGTCCCAGAAAGGTTCCGACGTATCCTGCCACCCCATGTCGTCGACAAGAAACACAATGATGTTGGGTCTTTCCGAAGCCCGCGTCATCAACGAAAAAAATACAATGATTGCCGCAAGGCCAAGTCTGATTTGTTTGTACATAGCTGCTAATCTGTTTTGTAAAAATTAATCAATTAAAAAGGCTGAAAAATTACGGATCAATGGTTTGTCCACACTTTTCTCCACCGTAAGACGCAGGGCCGAGCAACTCACCGTATCAAAAGACTGAATTCGTTTGTGCCCCACCGATTCTCCCTCACACAGTTTTTTCCAGACACCGTTTATCCGGGCATCTACTGTATAGGTACGAATCCGTTCCCCGTGTTCAATATCTTCCTGAATGACGATGTGATTCAGTTTTTTCCCGGCAGGAATTTCAAGGGTTATCGTTTCTCCCGTTCCCTTGGTTTGAGCCACAGGAGCATCAAACCTGTTTTTAATTTCGTCGCCCAGCTCTTTGAGTCGTTTTACATCCGGCTCAGGCATTAGTCCGTCCGGATCGGGTGTAAGTCCCAAAATCAGCGTACTGTTGTGCCCCACCGAATTGTAATACATGTTCACCAGGTTTTCGAGCGGGAAAATATGTTCTTCGTCACCGGGTTCCCAGAACCATTCGTGGCGTCCGTTGTACCCCCGCAGCGGCGCATCACTCATGGCGGGCATGTAATACGCCCCATCCGGATCACCTTCTTTCAACAACTGAAAATTGTTTTTAAAAACAACTTCCTGGTTGGTTGAATGAGAATACACAAAGGGATAAGTGCCCCAACACGGATACGGAACAGTGCCACTTTCACTTCCTCCCCAACGGATATCGGCGCGTTGCGTGTTGTGGTAGAAAATGCCGTTCGGCTGGTGCTTCTCGAAAATTCCTAACACATCGGGTCCACCTTTTTCCGGGCCATGTGCACCACCGTCGAACCAAACAATGGCTAAATCTCCGTAACGCGACATCAGTTCTTCGGTCATCCCCTCGCACATGCGGTTGTAATATTTTTGCCGGTTTTCGGCAAAAGGTCCTTCGCCGCTCACTTTAAAATCGTGAATCCCCAAAAAAGAATTCCAGCGGATACCTATGTAAATTCCCGGTAAAACGTCGTATTTTCTGCACGATTCAACAAAATCCTTTACTATGTCACCCTTTCCATCTCTCCATTTTACAGCTTTCAGGCAATACGGATTTACATCGCTTTGGTACAAGGCAAAACCGGTTTCGTGAGTCGCAGTAAGAATGGCAATTTTACATCCGGCATCCTTTGCTGCTTTTATCCACTGGTCGGTATCCAGTTTTTTCGGATTGAAAATATTGTAATCCGGCACCGGTGTTATCCGGTTTTCGCGCTGGTTGTATTTCTTCCCGTCAAAAACATGCAGATCGTAATGGAAAACGGCAACAAGTTCAGCATTCTGCCAGTTGAGTTGTGCCTGGGTGGGCACAGGGATTTCCCTGGTTTCCTGGGCTTTCAAAAAGCCAGTACTTAATAAGGTAATACAAACAATTTTCAGAAATCTTGATATCATCATTTTTTCGTTTTAAATTTTAATACATAACTAATCGTACAATCGCCGCCATAAATATTGGTTCCCGAAGGCATATAAAGATATTGCGGCAAGCCATTCTTAAACAGCAGTTGCGGGCGTTCGAACTTGGCATAAGGGCGGTTCTTTGGGCCATAGTGAACGGCTACTTTATCCATATCGACATCAGCGTATGCATTTATGCGGTTAAATCCCTTTTCGTAGTTATCGAAATGAATGCCATCTTCCGAAGTCCAGAGGATCCCTCCGCCTTCCTCCATAATTCCGTGATTGTCGGTAGTAAGCAAGGCAAATTTTCCGTTGTACATAAAAGCGTATCCATCTTCAATGTTCCGGTCGTTAACGGTTACCGGGAAAGGCATTTGCACATACGGCCCTTCCAGGTTTTCTGCAACAGCCAGTCCCATTTTTGCTTTTTCTGATTTGAAGTACAGAAAATACCCCCCATCCGGATGTTGTAAAAAGGCCGGATTATTGACACCGTTACTTGCCTGGTAATTCCAATAATCAGGATTGTCGGGAGGTGTAAGAATTTTTCCGTTTTCGCCAGTCCTTTCCCATGGCCCGTACAAGCTTTTTGAGGTAGCCAGGCAAATAAACTGATTGGACGGATGTTTTTCAATGCCGGTATTCATAATAAAAAAAAGCGCATACAAACTATCTACTTTATGAATGGCCGGATTATGAGCGGCATAATAAGGTTCACTCTTTACTTTGTGAATAGCAGGATTACAAGGAGCTTGTCCCTCCATATCACCTTTCACCGCCACATCGGAAAACACGAAGGGACCTTCGGGAGAATCGCCTACATAATGTGCTATTTCGCTGTGGGTACGCCATCCCGGATCAACTTTTAATTCGCCGGGCCAGCGAGCCACAAACAGGTGTACTTTCCCGTCGTCGTCGTAAATGGGTGATGTTCCCCAAATGGTATAGCCCGAATCCTGCACTGCAATTCCCTTAAATTCCCATTGGTCGGCAAATGCATTTTGGGATTGAACGTTCATTGTGAAACAAAGGGCAAACAGAATCGAAAGTATCAGTACGCGTATCATATTAAAGTTCATTTATCCTACTATTTTGTAATTTATTTGTCGAACCTGAATTCAGCAATTACCGGATAATGATCGGATAAATACCAATTATCCTCGCCATTACAAACCTTTGCATTTGTACAATTTGCGTCAAGTTCGGCAGAAACCAGGATATAATCGATTCGTTCCAACCGAGCCCGCAGTTGTTCATGGCTTTCATTATTAACCGGCGCCAATGCCATAGCCGGAAAGCTTCCTCGTTCTTCTATTCCATTCGAAAAATTACGTGTAACATCGTACAATGGAGCTGAAAGAAAACCTGAAATGACCGAATAATCGAGATTGCCGTTATCAATATTTCCATCCAGCCCCTTACCTTCGTTACTGTTACGCAGACGTGTCAGAAGATCACCATCAGGTAGATACAAATCGGCATCGAACGGCGAATGTGCATTAAAATCGCCTAGTACAATGTATTTCGTATTTTCAGCTTTAATTTGCTCCAGTTTGACGAGCAGGATTTTCATCTCTTCGCGTCTGCGGCTTATGCTTCCGGGATGAAGATGAACGACCAGAAAATCGATACCGCTGGTTTTGCAATGCAAGGCTCCGTGATGCATTCCTTCAATCATTTTTTCTTTTACCTCGATTGGATACCTGGAAGTTAAACCGACCGAATAACCACTCTCCTTCAATAGTACAGAGTAATTGTGTCCCCAACTTTTGGCATCTGCCTGCAGCTTTTCCGGAGTATACATACACAATTCCTCAAGCGCAAACACATCTGGCTGCTGGGTATTCACCCAATGCTGAAGTTTTGCCCGTCGCGTTGCGTCTTTTCCCCAATCGAAACCGTTCCAGATATTGTAGGTCATCACTTTCACATTCTTTTCATTATTCTGAGAAAATGAGAAAAGAGGAAACACAAGAATTATCAGTAGGATAGCGAATTGTTTTAGCATTGTTTATAATTTATTCTTCAATATAATAAGCTGAAAACTCAAGAAGCTGGGTTTCACCAATGGATTCAGGAACTTTTATCCGGAGTGCTGAAACTTCCATATCATCAAATCGGTGAATAAATTTATGCCCGATGCAGGATCCCTCGAAAAGGATTTGCCAGCCCTGTTTTGTTTTTCCTTCCAGAATAAATTTTCGTACCCGCTCGCCTTTCGCGATATCCTCCATTACGACCACTTGGTTTACGCTTTGTCTTTCCGGTAGTTTCAGCATCAATTTTTTCCCCGTACCGGAAATGGTTGCAATGGGATTTGAGAAACGGCGTTGAATTTCATCGCCAAATTCTTTCATTCGTTTCACATCGGGATCTGGCATTAATCCGTCGGCGTTTGGTGTTACTCCAAGAATGAGTGTGGTATTGTGGCCTACGGAATTGTAGTACATGTTCACCAGTTTATCGAGCGGGTAAATAATCTGCTCGCGATTGGGTTCCCAAAACCAGTCGTGTCCACCGTTTCCGCGCAGCGGGGCATCACTCATGGCAGGGATGTAGTATTTTCCGTCGGGATCGCCGGTTTTCAACAATTGAAAATTATTGGCTCCTATTTCCTTTTTCGCCGATTCGCCCGCGCCTGTTGAAGGATAAGGGAAAGTCCCCCAACACGGGTAAGGAACAGTGCCTGTTTCGCTTCCTCCCCAACGCATATCGGCACGTTGCAGGTTGTGATAGAACAGGCAGTCAGGCTGGTATTTCTCGAAAACCGAAAGTACATCGGGGCCGCCTTGTTCCGGGCCGTGAGCACCACCGTCGAACCAAACCATCGCCCAGTCGCCGTAGTTGGTAAAGATTTCTTCCACAATATTTTCGATCATCCGGTTGTAGTGTTTCTGGCGGTTTTCAGCAAACTCGTCTTCGCCCTGCACTTTAAAATCATGCACACCGTAAAATGCATTCCATCGTGTACCGATGTACACGCCCGGCAACATATCGTGCCGTTCGCAGGCTTCTTTAAAATCGCGGAGAATATCGCCTTCCCCATTTTGCCATTTTAGTGCCTTCATACAATAAGGTGTGGCATCGCTCTGGTGAAAAAAGAACCCCGTTTCGTGGCTAACTGTAAAAATGGCGATTTTAAAACCGGCATTTTTCAGCGACACAATCCATTGATCCATGTCGTATTTCGAGGGATTGAAGGTGTTGTAATCCTTTACCGGCGTGATACGTACATTTTTTTGCACATAAAATTCGCCGTCGAAAACATGCAGGTCCCAACAAACCAAGGCAGCTAATTCGGTTTTTTGCCATTGTAACTGAGCCGGAGTTGGCAGCGGAACTGTTTCTTGTGCCAATAAAGCCTTACTACCTATCAGGACCAGAAATACTAAGCTGACAGTCTTTCTATAAAACACATCCTTCATAAAAACAAATATTGAAACGAACATACTTTCTTACGAATTTAACGAAATAGGCATAATTGCCCTTTGCCTTGCGAAAGTCGGGTGGTCTGTTATTGCCTGCCCGGGTTTTTATACGAAAATGTACTAATCAGTTATGTTATTCGGAAAAAAGAATCAGGCCATTAAAAAATGGCCTGATTTTATTGTTTTATTTTACCAACCTGGATTATTCGGTAAAAGATTTTCGTTCAACTGCCATTGCACTATAGGCAATGGGAACAAGTAGTTCTTGTCGGTAAAGTTTCTTGTCGATGCTTCTTCCAGCCAAACAAAATCAACTCCGTCGATTGTTTTCTTCTTCCCGGTGAACGCACTGTAAACTTTGGTTGTAGCCCCCAGCACATCCTGGTTCAGTTCTGCAACTGCAGTTCTCCAGCGAATCAGATCGTCGTATCTGAAGCTTTCATTGGCAAGCTCAACTTGTCGTTCCCTTCTGATCTCGGTTAACATATCCAACGAATTACTCGTTACGAAAGCAGATGTTAAATGCGGCATTCCAACACGGTCTCTCAACACATTGATTGACTTATTGAGTACCTGGTCCAGTTCTCCTCCGGTTGCCCCCAGTTCAAAGCTTGCTTCAGCATAATTAAGCAGAACCTCTGCGTATCTGATCACCATTACATCTCCATAACGTCTTTCTCCGCTCAAGTCGCCCACTGCATCCAAATAGGTATATTTTCGCGGGCAATAACCTGTTGTTGAAAAAGTTCCGAGCGAATTTATTTCAAAGGTTGCTCCCGAATTATCTTTATCAATACCTGGTCTGTAAAATGTGCCGAACATACGCGGATCCCGGTTTTCGAATTCTGAATTCTTCGTAACGTAACCCGTGAATCCGGAAGAAGAATGCGTAATGGGGAGAC
This sequence comes from Maribellus luteus, assembly GCF_003576475.1. Lineage (GTDB taxonomy): Bacteria > Bacteroidota > Bacteroidia > Bacteroidales > Prolixibacteraceae > Draconibacterium > Draconibacterium luteum. The sequence goes on from NZ_QWGR01000019.1 coordinate 7,388, forward strand.
CATTATTCATCAGAAATGCATCAGCAAGATGTTTTAACGGAGATGAATAGTTATCAGTAATCAAAGCTCTTACCCAGATGTTGTAAGAACCATGATCCCGACTGTATTGGTAAGCCAGTATCGTCTCATCGTTCGCCTCATTCTCTTCATAGAATAAGTCAGAAAAATTCTCGTACGAAGACAATTCAAACAAAGAATATTCCTGGCTTGTAATCACCTTATCGGCAAAACTTTTTGCCTTTTGAAGCAGTGCTTCAGAACCCGTTTCTCCTGAGTACTTTTTCAGTGTACCGAAATACAATGCAACGCGGCTGGCAAAAGCATCGTTGGCACCTTTGGTAATCCTACCATAAGCCTCTCCCGCGATATCGCTTTTCTTCGGAAGGTAGTCAGAAGCTTCTTCCAGATCCTTCATAATAAAATCAATTACGGCGTCTCTTGAATCTCTGGCCCCATAAAGCTCGTCGGAATCAAAGTCTAATGTATTTTCTGCAATTATGATATCACCAAAGCGTTTACAAAGTTCAAAGTGATAAAATGCACGAAAAAACAGCGCTTCTCCCTTGTATCTGTTTTTGACCGACTCTGACACCGTTGCATTTTCATAATTCTCAAGAAAGTCGTTGGCGATCCGAATGTAGGTGTACGAATTGTTATAAACTCCATCAGAGTTGGGAGCCGAGTTGTTACCTGCGCTCACCGCATTTTGACTTTCAGCATAGGTATCAATGGTTCTGACATCACCCGTAAGGCCCGGGTTAATACCACGGTACAAATAATTCAATCCCAACTGTAAATCAGTTTCAGTTTGCCAAAAGAATTCGGGAGAAAGTTCTGTCATAGGAGTTTTGTTCAAGAAATCGTCAGTACACGATACGCCTATGACTACAAGCAGTATATATATATATTTTCTCATAGTTCGTTTTTTTTGTCTGTTATTCCATTATTAAAAGCGAATATTCAATCCTACCGAATAAGTTCTTTTCAGAGGATAAATAATCGAACCTCCTCTTCCGTTCCCAATTTCAGGATCAAAAGCATCCAATAAATTGGTTACCTCAAAAACGTTTTCTCCGCTTACATAAATTCTGCAATTGTCGATATGCACCTGACTTAAAAGTGATTTGGGCAATGAATAACCCAATTGAATATTTTTCAGGCGCAAATAAGCTCCATCTTCCAACCAATGATCGGAATACCAGTAATTAAATCCTTGGCCAACCGTAGGGCGTGGAAAACGTGCATTGGTATTATCGGGCGTCCAGTAATCGTTGTGATAGGTGTAAGAATAGTTATCCCAGCCGTTCTGAGTTTGGTTGATCAGGTTGGGGTCACCCGACTCCTGGTTGATTGAAATCATACGTTTTCCAACTCCCTGGAACAAAGCCTGAAAATCGAAATTCTTATAACTGGCATCGATATTAAAGCCCCAAACATAATGAGGTGAAGTTTCACCAAGGTAAACTACATCGTTTGGCGAAGTAATTTTATCATCATCGTTTAGATCGAGATACTTGATATCTCCTGCAGTGGCATTGGCATTGATGTAAGCATGACTTTTTGCTTCGGCATCGGTAGCAAAGTAACCATCGGTTCTATAACCGAATACGGCTGCCATTGGATATCCCTGCACCCTCATTAGTCCACGAGAGAATTCAGTAACATTGTATTTTACCAGTTCATCTTTCTGATCTGATATATTGAATCTCAACCCATAGTTAAAATCAGTGCCTATTTTATCGTTCCAGCTTACGGCTACTTCCCAACCTTTAACCTCTAAAGTACCATAGTTTCCGGTAGGTACTGTAATACCAATAATCGAAGGAACAACGGTGGATATCAACATATCCTTGTTCTTTTTGGTATAATAATCACCGGTAACATTTAAGCGGCTATTTAAAACCTGCATGTCAATACCGATATTCGATGTCTCGATCGTTTCCCAGGTTCTATCGGCCGAGGCAAGCTGTTCTTGCGTTGCCCACTGCACCAGGTTATCTCCCATCGGGTAGGTTCCGTTAAAGGAGTATACCGGGATATGGTCGTAATATCCCAATCCGGACTGGTTCCCCATTTGTCCCCACGATGCTCTTAATTTCAGGTTTTGGAACACTCCCCAATTCTTCACAAACTCTTCTTCAGAAAGTCTCCAGCCAGCAGAAAACGAAGGGAATAAAACCCGCTGGTTCTTCTCTGAAAATCTTGAAGAGGCATCTGAGCGAAAGTTGGCTTCAAAAAGATATTTTTCTTTGAAGTTATAATTAAAACGTCCGAAATACGATGACAAAGCCCATTCGTATAGAGAATTACCATTTCTGGCATTATCTGCATTTCCTAAATTTAAAGCAGGCAGAATATTGCTTCCTACAATTTCGTTTCTCCAGGCATACAATTGATCGCTTTTAGCTGATTCGGCGGATTGTCCTAACATAAGCGTAAGCTTGTGATTTGTTGCCAGCGTTTTATCAAAAGTGATGTAATTCTGAGTCGACATGTAATTGTATTGTGTGCTGTACCGTGTAACACTGTAATTCGACGGGCTTGGTTGTGCACGCATAGTGCCGTCAGCCATCCACTTCGCCACAAAATTACTGTAGTTATTTTCCTGTTGAAAGTTAAAACGTCCTCCGTTCAAACTGGTAAATGTCAAACCATCCATAATCTTTAAGGTCAACTTAAAGTTACCGTCAAAACGATTGTTTATGGTTGAATTTTCACCTCGTTCTTTCGCCTCCTGAATAGCATTACCTTGCATACGATACCGTAAATAGTTACCGTTCGTATCTTTCACCGGCATGGTTGGTGGTGTACGGTAGATATTATTTACATCAATATTGTTTCCGGCTGTATTTTCATTTGCATACGCCAGTTTCACATCCAGGCTCAGTATCTTGTCAATAAGATCCGTTTCTACATTTACCCGTCCGTTAATACGCTTATAGGAATCCGGAGCCCATTTTTCAAAAAAGCCTCCGTCGTCAATATACCCAACTGAGATTCGGTAATTTACATCACCGGCTTTTGCAATACTCAGGTTATGCGACTGATAGTTTGACTGGTCAAACATCATTCCCAACCAGTTTACGTCAGAAGCATGAAGCCAGTTATCTAAACTTGCAAAAGCAACTGTCGCACCCGCTTCAACAGGTATTACCGATACACTTGGATCTTTAATGGCAGCAATATGTGCATCAGAATAACCGATTTTACCCACCGAAGCATAAGCAGCATTCCATAAAATGGCATGTTCCAATCCTGAATTTGTCTGAGGCATTCTGGTTGGTGTTCTTACTGCAAAGTTGTTGCTGTAGGAAAATTGAGTCTTTTCGCTTTTTGCATTCTTCGTAGTTATCAATATTACACCGCCGGCAGCCCTCGATCCGTAAATAGCAGCCGAGGCAGCATCTTTTAAAACCGACATGCTGGCAATGTCATCAGGGTTAACGGTATTTAAAGTTCCTTCAACACCATCGATAAGAACCAGAAGAGGGTTACCGTTCACCGAGGTGTTTCCCCGCACGGTAATAGTTGATCCGGCTCCCGGCCGGCCATTTGTGCTGGTAACAACAACACCCGGACTAAGTCCCTGCATTGCAGATGAAACATTTGTTACCGGTCTGTTTTGAAGCGTTTCCTCATCAATAATCGCTACCGAACCGGTTAAATTTACTTTCTTTTGTGTACCATAGCCAATAGCCACTATTTCGTCCAAGCCAATAGCCCCCGACACCATTTCTACGTTTATAACGCTCTGCCCGGCAACTGCCATTTCTGTTGTTTCCATTCCAACAAACGAAAACTGCAGCGTAGCATCATCCGGAACACCGGATATGGAGAAATTTCCGTCTGCATCTGTAATCGTTCCCTGGGTTGTTCCTTTTACCAGCACAGTTACTCCGGGCAAAGGCTCTTTATTTTCATCCGTAACAGTTCCTGTAATTTTTTTATCCTGCAAGGCATCCAAAACAGATGAAAAATCTTTTGTTTCCGGAGTCAGTACAATCAAGTCATTGTCCAAAACCTTGTAACGGATACCCTGGTTTTCAAACAGAGCACTCAATATTTCGTCCACAGTATTCTGCTGAACACTTATCGACACAACTCTCTCTACATTAACTTGTTCTCTTTGATAAAAAAAGCGAAAATTACTCTGTTCTTCAATCTCGCGAAGCACTTCAACAACCTGTTTCCGGTTCATATCGAAAGAGAACCTGGTAGTTTGCGAATACACTGATGCTGATAACTGCATAAACGCAAGAAACAGAATAAGCAATGTTAGTTTCATCTTTAATAGTAGTTTCTGTCTTCTTCCTATATCCTGGAAAAAGATCAATACATTTTTTTTCATAAATTTGATGTGTTATTGTTTATACTAAATAAGGTGTGACCGCACCTATTTTTTAAACGTACACCGGTTTGATATGACCGTATCAGACCGGTTTTTCTTTCATAAGTTTTGTTTACATAGGCATCGTTTTTATTCGTGTCTTATAATTACTTTTTGATTCTCGATAACATAGGAAATTGGCAAAGTTTCCTTTAATACGTCCAGCACCTCCAGAATACTTTCATTCTTTATTGTTCCGTCGTAGTGATAATTCAAAATCGATGAATCAGTCATTTCGATCTCCACTCCGTATTTTCTTTCGAGCATGGTTACAAGCTCCTTCAAACTCATATTTATAAAAATGAGTTTATTATCCTTCCACGACGTGTAGTAGCGTGTATTTACATTCATGAGCCGGATATTTTTGGATTGACGGTCGAAAACCAAATGCTGCCCCGGTTTGAGAACAACATCCTCAGCTATTTTGAACTGATCGGATGAAGTGATTTGCACAGTTCCCCTTTCCAATGTCGTACTCACGGTATTGTCTTCGGGATATGCTTTTACGTTGAACTGAGTCCCCACTACATTAACATCGTAAAAAGGAGTATGAACAATGAACTGATTGTCCTCAACATGCTCAACATCGAACCAGGCTTCACCACTTAAGTAGACTTCCCGAAGTCCGCGTTTGCCATTAACTGCATATTTCAATTCAGATCCTGAATTCAGATAAACCAATGAATTATCGGGCAATACCACCTGAGAAACAGAGCCGTTGGGTGCGTACGACGTAAAATAGACCGGAGATGAACTCCAGTTATTTACCACAAGTACTCCAATTAAAGCTCCGATGAGAAGAATAGCGGCAATTTTAGCCAGGCCCAGGTAAAGATTTTTCCCTCTGCTTACTTTTTTACCCGTACTTGTAAAATTAATTTTTCGGTGAATCCGAAGAAGCATATCATTGAACTCATCGGGGCCAGGAACACTGCATTGTCCGTAATTCTCGGTTTCCCATACATTATACAATTGTGTCCTGATTTCAAGGTTTTTATAGGGTTCCTCAAATAACGAAAATGCATAATCCAATTCTTCCTTGTCGCATTCGTTATGAACGTAATTCCTTATTGCGTTTGATATCTTTTTCGTGTCTGTCATTTTTTTCGTAAAAATCCCCCAATAAATGGGGGATCTAATTCTATTCTAACCAAACTAACTCTATGATCAACCAAAACAATTTTTGGTTATTGACTTCTTTTCAGTTGTAATACGCAGAACTTGCGCTTACCCCCCAAAAAAAATTACAGAAAAATTGAAATAAATAGTAACGTTGCGATAATTCCTTTTCCCAATCGCTTCCGGATATGACTGATTGACAAGCCTATCTGGTTCTCTACCGTCTTTACAGAAATATTCAGTTTTTCTGCAATTTCTTTATTCGATAAACCAGCTTCACGACTCAAAATAAAAATCTGCTTCCTTTTGGCAGGCAATTCATCAATAGCCTGGTTTACCTTTTCCCGGATCGTTTCATAATCAATACTAACATCAAGTTCAAAGCTCTCCGATTCAAAAAACTGAACCAAGAACTTACGGTATTCTGCATCTTTCAACCGAACCCGTAACTGACTAATGATAAGGTTGTACGAAATTTTAAAGAGAAAAGATTTAAACGACTTTGAAGAATCAATTTTTGTCCGATTTTCCCAGATACGAACAAAAGCTTCCTGAACAATCTCTTTTGCATCCTCGTCATTTTTCAACAGCGAAAAGGCAAAGCGATAAAGCTTCTCGTTGTATTTATGAAAAAGAGCATCAAAAGCCTCTACTTCATTTGCAACAAGTTTATCAACAAGCATTTTATCATTGTTCAAAGAAGAACCCTCCATGAGCAGATTTAATCAGGTTGATAACAAAGATAATAAGGTATCGTTTAAACAGTGCATTCTTTGATACATTTATCGGATACATCAAATAACAAAGGCTGAATTCTGGCGACCAAAGAACTCATTAAAAGCAAAATAGAGTGAACTACTTTTGAAAAAACAATCATCCCGATTTTTTACTTTTCATTTCAGATAAATGATAAAAAGTTGTTTTTTTGACAACACTTACAACCCCGGAAGCAATACCGTGTAAATATTAACTCAATTTTTCCGTGTACGAACACGACAATTGAAAAAATTGCTTAATTTTGTATGCCTTCGAAAGGCGAAACAAAGCTAAAAACCTATAAAACATAGAGCTATCGAATCAAACAGACAAATACGGATCAAAGATATCGCAGCCCGGGCAAAGGTTTCCATCGGAACGGTGGACCGCGTGCTGCACAACCGTGGCGAAGTGGCCGAGTCGACCCGGAAAAAGATCCTCGAAATTGTGGAGGAGCTGAATTACCAGCCCAACATCCTGGCCAGTACGCTGGCATCGAAAAAATCGGCCGTTTTTGCCACTTTAATGCCCCAGCCGCTGTCGGAAGATGCTTACTGGAGCAAACCGTCGAAAGGCGCGCAAAAACGAATCGCGGAATTACGGCAATACGGGCTTCAGATGCAGCCTTTTACCTTTAACCAGGGCGATTCCAAAAGTTTTGAGCAAGAAGCACAACGGATACTCGACCTGCAACCCGACGGTGTGGCACTGGCGCCTTTTTTCAAAAAAGAAGCGCTTCGCTTTATCGATCAGCTGAATGAACTGAATATTCCCTTTGTGTTTATCGACTCCGAAATCAGGGATGCCGGCCAGTTGAGCTACATTGGGCAGGATTCGTACCAAAGCGGACTGGTATCGGGCAAACTGCTCGATATGATCTTACCCGACGGAAATATCCTGGTGATTCACTTTGCACGCGAAATGGACAACCAGAACCACCTTATCCAGCGCGAAAAGGCTTTTTATGACTGGTTTTCGCAACAAAACAACTCGCCCCACCAGCTTTTCACTACCGATGTACCTGACACCGACGATCCGGCATGGGAAGAAAAAATAGAGAACAAAATACGCTCGAACCACATTCAAGGCATTTTTGTAACCAACTCGAAAGTTTTTAATGTGGGGGCTTTGCTGGAAAAAACCGGCATCAAAGGCATTAAAGTGATCGGGCACGACCTGCTGAAGGAAAACGTTAGTTACCTGAAAAAAGGGCTGGTGCATTTTCTGATTTGCCAGCGGCCCGAGGAGCAGGGTTACGAAGCCATCAACAAACTGTTCAGAAGTGTGGTGCAGAAACGAACCATCGAAGAGAAGAACTATACTTCGATTGATATCATTACCAAAGAAAACGTTGACTATTACAAAGAATTTAAATAGCAGCTCTGTATACTTTAAACCGGAATTAAATACATGGATGGAATTGAAAAACAAAATTTCTGGCAAGAAGACCGAAGATGGAAGCCTGAAGATCAGGCAATCACGGGGATTTAATTCCTACTTCTAACTTCGAGCTTCAATTCATTTACATCTAAAGTATTGAAACTTAACAGTTACTACAGAGCTATATGATTTTAACAAACAACAAGAAAAAAAATATCATGAATCCATTATCATTTAACGACTTACAGGGAAAAGTTTGTGTGATTACCGGAGGCGCCGGTGTTTTGGGAAGCGCCATGGTTAAAGCCATCGCATCGGTGGGCACAAAAATAGCCATTGCCGACATCAACAAGGAAGTGGCGGATAAAGTAGCCGCTGAAATTGCAGCCGAATCCGGAGCACAGGTTATTGGCGTGGAAGCCAACGTACTCGACAAGGCTTCGCTCGAAAAAGCCAAAGCCGAGATCAACGAAAAGCTGGGCGAAATCGACATCCTGATCAACGGAGCCGGAGGTAATAGTCCGCAGGCTACCACCAAAGTGGAACAACTCCTCGAAGAAAACATTGACAGGCTCGAAGACAGTTTTTACGGACTGGAAATGGAAGGCTTCGACAAGGTGTTTGCCCTGAACTTCAAAGGCACGCTGCTGCCAACCATGGTTTTCACTACCGATATGCTGAAAAACCGCAAAGGCGTGGTGCTGAACGTGTCGTCGATGAATTCGTACAAACCGCTGACAAAAATTCCGGCCTACTCAGCCGCCAAAGCTTCGATCAACAATTTTACGGAGTGGCTGGCTGTTCACCTGGCCAAAGTGGGGATTCGTGTAAACGCCATTGCCCCGGGGTTCTTTATCACGAACCAGAACCGTTTCCTGGTTACCGATGAAAAAACAGGTGGCTACTCGCCCCGCGGACAAAAAATTGTGGATAATACGCCGATGGGTAAATTCGGAGAACCCGAAGACCTGCAGGGAGCAACCTTGTTCCTCATCTCGGATATTTCCAACTTTATCACGGGCATCGTTATCCCGGTTGACGGCGGATACAGCGCTTTTGGCGGTGTATAGATCTTAATTGTAATCAGTAAAAACCAAAACAATATAAAAGCCGGAGTGCTGCTCCGGCTTTTTAAAACAAGAGCTTCGTTAACGCTAACGATCTACCAAAAATCAAAATAGTAATCGTAAAAAAAGGATTGAAAGAATGTCATTGGAACAAACATGGAGATGGTACGGGCCCTCTGACCCGGTAACTTTGCAGGACATCAGGCAGGCAGGCGCAACAGGCATTGTAACGGCTTTGCACGAGATTCCAAACGGACAAGTTTGGCCTGTGGAAGCACTGGAAGAAAGAAAACGTTTTATTGAATGGGACGAAAGCACCACCCCTGCCCGCCCACGGGGACTTACCTGGTCGGTGATCGAGAGCATTCCCGTGCACGAAGATATTAAACAGGCCCGCCCCAACCGCGACAAGCTGATCGAAAATTACATCGAAAGTATCCGTAACGCTGGAAAAGTGGGAATACCGGTGCTTTGCTACAATTTTATGCCGGTGGTTGACTGGACACGCACCAACCTCCACATGGAACTGGAAGACGGCGCCCGCGCACTGTGTTTCGACATGGTGGATTTTGTGGCCTTTGATGTGTTTATCCTCCGCAGAAAAGGAGCCGAAAAAGCCTACAATGCTGAACTGCTAAAAAAAGCGCAGCGCCGCTTCGAGAGCATGAACAGTGAACAGCGTTACGAACTGGAAAAAACCATTATTGCCGGTTTGCCGGGTGCTGAAGAATCGTACACGCTGGAACAATTTCAGGCTAAACTGGATGAATACAAAAACATCGATGATAAAACCTACCGCGAAAACCTGAAGTATTTTCTGGATAGAGTGGCTCCGGTTGCCGAAGAAAGCGGCGTTAAACTGGCCATTCACCCCGATGATCCGCCTTTTTCACTGTTTGGATTGCCACGGGTAGTCAGCACCGAAAAAGACCTGGAGTACATTCTGAATATTTACGACAGTGTTTACAACGGATTTACGATGTGCACCGGTTCGTACGGTGTACGCGCCGACAATGACCTGGTGGGCATGGTAAAACGCCACGGGGCAAAACTAAACTTTGCCCACCTGCGCAGTACACAGCGTGACGAGCTGAACGGCTTTCACGAAGCCGGTCACCTGCAGGGCGATGTGGATATGTACGGCGTGATGCTGGCTATTTTGAAAGAGCAGCGCAAACGCCAGGCAGTGTACCGCCCCGATTACCGCATTCCGATGCGTGCCGACCACGGCCATACCATCCTCGACGACCTCAAGAAAAAAACCAATCCGGGTTACTCGGCTATTGGTCTTCTACGCGGAATGGCCGAACTTCGCGGCTTGGAAATGGGTATAAAAAGAAGCGGAGCGGTTTTCAGCGAATAAAATTTCCCGGAAATCCGGGTTCAAAAAAGTATAAACCTGTGAAGCCGGTCGGGCTGCAATACCTGGCCGGTCAGTAAAACAAAAAAATATGAGTATCCAACTAAAACAAAACTGTAAATACGCCATGTTGGTGCCTACCAGCATGGGTACGCGTATCACTCCCGAAAACGGGCAACCTGTTCACAGCAGCGACAAGTTTACCTTGTTCGCTACCAGCGCCGAAACCAACGTAGCCAGTATCGCTTCGTACCTCGGCATGCCCGTGAAAGTGCTCACCACTTTTGTAAAGGGAAGTCCGATTGCTCAATTCATCAAAAGCAATTTGCGGTCGAGAAACATGGATTACGAAGGCCCGGAAGTGCCGCAGGGAGATCCGTGGGGCTACCGTCACCAGATCAACATTGCCGACAGCGGTTATGGCTTGCGCGGCCCGCGTGTGTTTAACGACCGTGCCGGAGAAGTGGGAAGAACACTGAACGCAAAAGACTTTGACCTCGAACGTATTTTTGGAGAAGAAGGCGTGCAGATCGTTCACTTATCGGGATTGATCGGTGCTTTGTCGCCCGAAACTACGCAGTTTTGCCTCGAAGTGGCCCGCGCAGCCAAAAAACACGGCAGCCGTATTTCTTTCGACCTGAATCACCGCGCTTCCTTCTGGAAAGGCCGCGAAGAACAACTGCGCAAAGATTTCACCGAAATTGCTTCGGTTTCGGATATCCTGATCGGTAACGAAGAAGACTTTCAGTTGTGTTTTGGCATTGAAGGACCGGAAGCGGGAGGCGAAGGTTTGAATGCCAAGATCGATGGATTTAAAGGTTTGATCAACCGTGTGAAGGAGACTTTCCCGAATGCATCGGTTTTTGCCACTACCCTGCGCGAGGTGATCAGCGTAAACGAACACCTGTGGGGCGCTATTATGCTCGAAGGCGAGAACTGGCATGTGGTTGAGCCTCGTCCGATAAAAGTACTCGACCGCATTGGCGGTGGCGATGGCTTTGTGGGTGGTATGCTTTACGGCATCCTCAAACAATGGGAAGCCGAAAAATGGGCGCAGTTTGGCTGGGCAACCGGTGCACTGGCCACTACCTTCCTCACCGACTATGCACAACCTGCCGACGAAGAACAGGTGTGGAGCATCTGGGGCGGAAACGCGCGCGTAAAACGCTAGGCTGAGGAGAAGGCTAAGGCTGAGAAGAAGGCTGAGGCTGAGGCTGAGGGAAGAAGGAGGAGTTAATTTGAAGATCCATTCAAAATGATAAAGAAATACAATGATTTTAGGGATATGTCGGTGTGGCAAAAGGCTTTTGCCTTGCTTCGTGATGTATATAAAATCATTCGCCTTTTTCCTGTTGAAGAAAAATATGCACTTACCGATGATTTAAGACGGTCGGCGAATTCCTGTGTGCACAATATTGCAGAAGGATTCGGGCGTTTTGAGGCAAAGGACAAAACCCGTTTTTATAAAATATCAAGAGGAAGTGCATACGAAGCCATCAGCCAAATACTTGTCGCCGAGGCAGAAAAATATACCGAAAATGAAATTGCTGAAGATTTAATTTCAAGATACAAAGAGATGATCGAGGAACTAAATGCTTTGATACGTACATTGGAAAAGTAATGCGGTTGTCAGGCACAGTCTTGTTTACCTTAGCCTGTGCCTTGGCCTCCGCCTAAAACAAAAGATATGATATTCTACGAAAAAGGCTCAACCGAAACGTCGCTGTTGAGGGAAGATCTGAAAAAAGGCTTATTTGAAGCCCTCGATAAAATGGGTGCCAAACAAAAGGTGTTGGCAATCCCGCCCGACTATACCCGTCTGCCCTCCAAGGCAGGTGATCTGACTGAATTCACCTGGGAGTATTTCGGGGAAAAACTAACAGACGTTCTTCCGGCCCTGGGTACGCACACCCCGATGACCATGGAGCAGATCAGTCATATGTTTGGCAAATTGCCCACCGACCTGATTCGCGACCACGACTGGCGCAACGACGTGATCACACTGGGCACTGTTCCTGCCGAATACATCAAAGAAGTATCGGAAGGCGCGGTGGAATATACCTGGCCGGCGCAGGTAAACAAGCTGCTGGTGGAAGGCAATTTCGACCTGATCCTTTCCATCGGTCAGGTAGTGCCGCACGAAGTGGTGGGAATGGCCAACTACAACAAAAATATTTTTGTGGGAACAGGCGGTGCCGAAGGGATCAACAAAAGCCACTATATTGGCGCAGCCTACGGAATGGAGAAAATGATGGGACGTGCCGACACGCCGGTGCGGAAGGTATTTAACTATGCTTCCGAGAATTTCTCCAATCATTTACCGATTGTTTATGTGCAAACCGTGGTGGGCCTGAATAAACAGGGCAAACTGCAAACCTACGGGCTGTTTATCGGCGACGATTTTGAGGTGTTTGACAAAGCCGCCAAACTCTCGCTCGAAGTGAATTTCGAAATGCTCGACAAACCGATCAAAAAAGCGGTGGTTTGGCTCGATCCTACCGAATTCAAAAGCACCTGGCTCGGTAACAAAAGTATTTACCGCACCCGGATGGCACTGGCCGACGACGGGGAACTGATCGTACTGGCTCCGGCGTTAAAAGAATTCGGGGAAGACAAGCAGATCGATAAACTGATTCGTAAATACGGGTATTTCGGTACGCCGCACACCCTGCAACTGGTGAAAGAGAACGAAGACCTGCAAAATAACCTCGGTGCTGCTGCCCACCTGATCCACGGATCGTCGGAGGGACGTTTCAGCATTACTTATTGTCCGGGGAAAGGTCCGGAAAACATTACAAAACAAGAGATTGAAAGTGTGGGTTTTAACTGGGCTGATTTTGATGAAATGACCGCAAAATACAATCCTGAAAAACTGAAAGACGGTTACAACACCATGCCCGACGGCGAAGAAGTGTTTTACATTTCCAACCCGGCCATTGGTTTGTGGGCGTTTAGGGATAGATTTGAGTATTAGATACTGGATATTGGATACTGGATGCTGGATATTGGATGCTGGATGCTGGCTATTGGATGCTGGATGCCGGGAATTGGTATCCGAATACCGGTTTTCAGGCACTGAATCCCGGGAATTGGTCACTGATTACCGGGAGTCGCTCACTGATTACCGGGAATTGAAAACCAAATGCCGGTTGCGGGACACTGATTACCGGATACCGAATACTGAAAACTGAGACTGGGACTGAGACTGAATACTGAGACTGAGACTGAGACTGAATACTGAGACTGCATAAATAACTAAAAAACTGGATACCCATTGAAAAATAAAGCGCTACATACGATCCGCTGGGGAATTATCGGGGTCGGAAATGTGACCGAAGTAAAAAGTGGACCAGCCTTTTACAAGGTGCCGAACTCGCAGCTGGTGGCCGTAATGCGCCGCAATGCCGAAAAAGCGGCCGATTATGCACGCCGCCACAACATTCCCAAATGGTATTCCAATGCTTCGGAGCTGATCAACGATCCCGACGTGAATGCGGTGTACATTGCTACCCCACCCGATTCGCACGCTTCGTATGCCATTGAAGCCATGCGCGCCGGGAAACCGGTGTATGTGGAAAAACCCATGGCGCGCCATTATTCAGAATGTCAGGAAATGCTGGAAGTTTCAAAAGAAACCGGTGTACCCATTTGGGTGGCTTACTACCGCCGGACTCTTCCTGCCTTTCTGAAAGCAAAAGAGTTGATTGAGTCGGGAGTTATTGGAAAGCCGCTGATGGTAAACATTAAGCTCTACAAGGAAGCCGGTGAAAGAGGGAAAAAGCCGGATGAAATGAGTTGGCATGTGTATCCGGAGATTGCAGGTGCCGGGCATTTTTTTGATTTGGCATCCCATCAGCTGGATTACCTCGATTTTGTTTTGGGGAAGATCACCGAAGTAAAGGGAAATGCGGCAAATCTAGCGGGCCTCTATCCTGCCGAAGATACGGTTTCAGGAACATGGAAACACGAATCGGGCCTTATCGGAACCGGAAGCTGGTGTTTTGTGGTTGATAAAAATTCTGTCGAAGATTATATTCAATTTGTGGGAGAAAAAGGTGAAATTTGTTTGCCTTGTTTTTCGCATGGTAAAATGAAAGTAACAACAGCGAACGGAACAGAAGAACTGGAGTTTGAAAATCCGCAACACATTTCGCAAAACCTGGTGCAAAAGGTTGTCGAAGAATTACTGGGAAAAGGGAAATCCCCGAGCACCGGAGAGTCGGCAGCCCGAACCAGTTGGGTGTTGGATGAAATGGTGAAGGATTTTTATGAACCACAATAGGAGCAATAGATAACATAGAATAATGATGACAGATATTATAAAAGAAAAAATACTAATGTGTCCTACTGTGGCTAATGTGGTTTAAATAAAGAAATCTTACGAACCTCAATAGGAACAACAGATGCAATAGATAATGATAAAACAAGATCTTATTAACGACCTTATAAAAGAAAAAATAATGATGTGCCCTACTGTGGCTAATGTGGTTCAAAAAAAATTTTACCAACCACAAAGAAGCAGTAGATAACAAAGAACAATGATGATAACGCAAGATCTCATAAACGACATATCTTATGAAATAATCGGATCTGCCATTGAAGTTCACAAAGAGCTTGGCCCCGGATTATTGGAAAGTGTCTATGAAAAGTGCCTTGCCCATCTGCTTGCTCAGAAAAACATGAAAGTAACACGCCAACAAAGTATTCCCATTAATTTTAGGGGAATGGAGTTGGATTGTGACCTAAGATTTGATTTGCTTGTTGAGGACTTAGTAGTGGTCGAATTAAAAACAGTTGAAAACATATTACCAATCCATGAAGCCCAACTTTTAACTTATTTGAAACTGATGAATAAACCGAAAGGGATATTGATCAATTTTAATTGCGTAAATATTTTCAAAGAAGGTCAAAAAACATTTGTAACAGAACAATACAGACAATTGCCCAAAGGATACTAATGTGTCCAACTGTGGCTAATGTGGTTGTCAAAAGATTTATAAACCATAATAGCAACAATAGAAAACAAAGAATAATGATAGCGAAGCATATTATAAAAGAAAAAATACTACTATACCCTACTGTGACTAATGTGGTTCAAAAAATATTTACAAGGACAATAGGCAACAAAAAATGATAATGATAACACAAGGTCTTATAAAAGAAAAATATTTATATGTCCTACTGTGACTAATGTGGTTCAAAAATGAAAATTATCATCGACAATAAAATACCCTATATAAAAGGCGCACTGGAACCTTTTGCCGAAGTCGTTTACCTGCCCGGCAACAAAACCACTGCAGAAGTAGTAAAAGATGCGGATGCGATCATTACCCGCACCCGCACAATTTGCAACCGCGACTTGCTAGAAGGATCGAAAGTAAAATTTATCGCCACGGCTACCATTGGCTTCGATCATATCGATACCGATTATTGCAGATCGACCGGGATACAATGGACCAACGCTCCGGGATGCAATGCAGAAAGTGTAAACCAGTACATTGCTTCGGCGCTTGTTTCCTGGTCGATGCGCAAACGAATTGACCTCGCGGGACTGACCATCGGCATTGTGGGTGTTGGGAACGTAGGATCGCGGGTGGCTAAAACCTGCGAAATACTCGGGATGAAAGTTTTGCTGAACGACCCGCCGCGCGAACGGATGGAGGGTCCGGAAAAGTTTGTTTCGCTGGAAAAAATTCAGCACGAAGCCGATATTATCACTTTTCATGTTCCGCTCAATTTAAGCGGCCACGACAAAACCTATCACCTCGGCAACGAAACCTTTTTTCAGCATTTGGGAAAAACACCTTTGGTTATTAATTCGTGTCGCGGAGAGGTAATTGACTCAGAAGCGGTTTACGATGCCATCGAGGCGCAGGACATTCAGGGATACATTGCCGATTGCTGGGAAAATGAGCCCGACATCAACCTCGACCTGCTCAACCAAACCGAGTTTGGTACGCCCCACATTGCCGGGTATTCAAAAGACGGAAAAGCCAATGGCACCCAAATGAGTGTACAGGCAATCAGCCGCTTTTTCAACCTGGGTATCAACAACTGGCAAGCTTCGGGTGTGGAAGAACCGGCACATCCCATTATCGAGATCGACGGAAATCAGCGACGCGAATATTCAGTTTTAGCCGAGGCGATTCTTTCCACCTACGACATCGAAACCGATGATGAAGCCTTAAAAGAAACACCTCATCTGTTTGAAAAGCTCAGAGGCGATTACCCTGTTCGGAGGGAGTTTGGCTCGTACACGGTAAAGGCGAAGAATATGGAGGAAACGACTTTGGAAAAATTACGATTGTTGGGATTTAAAATCACAAGAGATTGATTGAGACTGATTGTGATTGATTGTTATTTTCCAAAACAATTAGTCACAATCAATTACGATAAGTATCAATAAATTACAATAGAATACAATATGAAAAAATTAGCAGACATTGGTTTGATCGGGTTGGCCGTAATGGGCGAAAACCTGGTATTGAACATGGAAAGCAAAGGTTTCACGGTAGCCGTTTTTAACCGTACAGTTGAAAAAGTAGATCATTTTATGAACGGCCGTGGTGCCGGGAAAAAATTTATCGGTACACATTCCATCGAAGATTTGTGTGCATCGCTCGAACGTCCGCGTAAAGTGATGATGCTGGTAAAAGCCGGTGCTCCGGTCGACGATTTCATCGATATGCTGATTCCTCACCTGGAACCGGGCGACATCATCATCGATGGCGGAAACTCGCATTTTCCTGATACCATCCGTCGTACCAAATACGTGGAAAGCAAAGGTTTGTTGTACATCGGAACCGGTGTATCAGGTGGCGAAGAAGGCGCATTGTTAGGCCCGTCCATGATGCCGGGCGGATCGCCTGCTGCATGGCCGCATGTAAAGGAAATTTTCCAGGCAGTAGCTGCAAAAGTGGAAGACGGTTCACCTTGCTGCGACTGGGTAGGAGAAGGCGGTGCCGGCCACTTTGTAAAAATGGTGCACAACGGAATCGAATACGGCGACATGCAGATCATCAACGAAGCATACCACATGATGAAGGAATTGCTGGGCATGAGCAACGATGAAATGTACGAAGTGTTCAAAAAATGGAATACCGAAGAACTCGACAGCTACCTGATCGAAATTACGCGTGATATTTTGGGATACAAAGATGAAAACGGCGAAGAAACCGTTGATTTCATCCTGGATACTGCCGGACAAAAAGGTACCGGAAAATGGACCGGAGTATCGGCGCTCGATCTGGGCATTCCGTTGACTTTGATCGGTGAATCGGTGTTTGCACGTTGCCTGTCGGCACAAAAAGACCTTCGGGTACAGGCATCAAAAGTAATTTCGGGTCCTGAAGTTGACTTCAAAGGTGACAAAGCTCAACTGATCGACGATCTCAAAATGGCGCTGTACGGTGCGAAGATCATTTCGTATGCGCAAGGGTATAACCTGATGATGGAAGCGGCTGCAGAATACGGATGGAACCTGAACTACGGAGGCATTGCCCTGATGTGGAGAGGCGGTTGTATTATTCGTTCTGCCTTCCTGGGCGACATCAAGAAAGCGTTTGATAACAATCCTGAACTTCCGAACCTGCTACTCGATCCTTTCTTCAAAGGAAAAGTAGAAGCAGCCCAGGCCGGCTGGCGCAGGGTTTGTGCCACAGCGCTTGAAAACGGAATTCCGGTTCCGGCGCTTACTTCGGCATTGTGCTATTTCGATGGTTTCCGCAGCGAACGTTTGCCAGCCAACCTATTGCAGGCACAACGCGACTATTTCGGTGCACATACTTACGAACGCACCGACAAACCGCGGGGCGAATTCTACCACACCAACTGGACAGGCCGTGGCGGCGACACAGCCTCGTCTACCTACAACGTTTAGGCGTTAATTAATCACGATAATAACTGAGAACCGGTCTTTTTACAGAGGCCGGTTCTTTTGTTTATGCAACCTTCTCTGTAATTTGTGCGTCCTATTGTTGACCCATAAAACAAGTTATAAGTAAATTAGAGTCGATGAACCAATTCTTACAAACAGATATACATGATAAAACCGGCACCCGCTAAATATCCCCCGTGAACTGATACACAAGGTGCCTGTTATATATATTTCCCAAGGATTTCTAACATAAAAATTATATGAAAAAACTGTTTACCATTTTGTTATTGCTGGCGACGATTGCTTCAGCATTTGCGCAGGAGACAAGGTTACTGCGCCAACCCACCATCAGCGACTCGCACATTGCCTACATTTACGGTAGCGACCTCTGGGTTTCAGATCTTGCAGGAGAACAAACCCTTCGCTTAACCAGTACCGGGGCTGTTGAGAGCGATCCCCATTTTTCGCCCGACGGAAAAACAATCGCCTTTAGTTCCAACCGTTCCGGAAGCACGGCTGTTTATACCGTTCCGGTGGAAGGCGGCACACCAACGCGTTTAACCTGGTATCCGAGCGCTGCAAACGTAAGAGGCTGGACGCCCGATGGCGAAAAAGTTCTTTATACCTCATCAAGGGAAACGGCACCCGCCGGTTACGGGCGTTTGTGGACGGTATCAAAAGATGGCGGCCCTTCTACCCTGCTCGCCAAACAATTTGGCAACGACGGTTCATACTCTGCCGACGGCAAAAAGATCGTTATCGACCGTGTTTCGCGCTGGGATGTGGAATGGCGTGACTACCGCGGCGGACAAAACACACCGCTGATCATTCTGAATCTGAAAGATTTTTCGGAAGAATTACTGCCCAACAACAAGGAAACAGACATTCATCCGGTTTGGCTGGGCGATAAAATCTATTTCCTTTCCGATCGCGATTTTGTGAGCAATATCTGGTCATACAACACAAAAACAAAAGCACTGGAGCAGGTAACTCAGTTTGAAGGATCGGATGTAAAATGGTTGTCAGGAAAAGGCAACACGCTGACCTTTGAACGCGACGGCTATCTGTCGTTAATGGACGTGAACACCCGGGAAATCACTAAGCTAAATATTTCGATTACAGCCGACTTCCCATGGGCAGAAACACAATGGGAAGACGTAAGCCGCTCGGTAAGCGCAGCTACGATTTCACCCACCGGAAAGAGAGCCATATTTGAAGCGCGTGGAGAAATTTTTACCGTACCGGCCGAGCACGGAGATACGCGCAACATCACACAATCTTCGGGAGTGGCCGACCGTGAACCACTGTGGTCGCCCGACGGAGCAAAACTCGCCTGGTTTTCTGACCGCAGTGGCAAAGGATATGAATTGCTGATCGCTGATCAGGATGGCCTTTCAGAACCCAAAAGTATTTCCATCGGTGAATCAAAACTGGGCTGGGAACCAAGCTGGTCGCCCGACGGGAAATACATCGCTTTTACCGACGACGATGTTCGCATTCGCGTGGTGGATATTGAAGCCGCAACTATCAAAACCGTCGACACCGGAAACAACAACCTGGAGCGCGGAAGAATGGGCCTTACCTGGTCGCCCGATTCAAAATGGCTGGCCTATGCCAAAAACGCTCCCAACAATTTCAGCCAAATCACACTTTGGTCGCTGGCCGACAACAGCATTCACCAGCTTACCAACAACTTTGCAAATGCCATTTCTCCGGCCTGGGACCGCGATAAAAAGCATTTCTACTTTCTGGCAAGTACAGACGTAGCCCTCGGGTCGGGTTGGGCCAATACCAGCTCGATGACTGCCGATGCCAGCTACAGCGTTTATGTAGTTAACCTGCAAAAAGACGAAGACTCTCCCTTCAAGCTGCAAAGCGATGAAGAAGAAGTGAAAAAGGAGGAGAAGAAAGACGAAGGCAAAGGCGAAGAAGGAAAAGAAGACAAGGATAAAAAAGAGGACAAGAAAGACGATAAGAAAGCCGAAGAAAAGGACGATTCAATAAAAATTGATTTTGACGGCATTGAGAACCGCACAATCGCACTTCCGATGCCGAAACGCAACTACAGAACCGTGGTTGCAGGACCGGAAGGAACCGTTTTTATTGCCGAATCTGTTCCCAACCAAACTGGCTACACACTCCAAAAGTTCACTTTAAAAGACAGAGAAGCCAAAGAATTTGTAAGTGGAGTCAGCAGTGTTTCGGTTTCCAACGATGGGAAGAAGATACTGGCACGTGCAGGTTCGTCGTGGAAAATCATGGATACCTCGGGCGCTTCAGGGAAAGACGGGAAAGCCCTTAGTGTAGATTTAAAAATGAAACTCGATCGCGCGCAGGAATGGAAGCAGATTTTTGAAGAAGCCTGGCGTTACGAACGTGATTATTTCTACGATCCGAACTTACACGGACGTGACTGGAACAAGGTTTACGAGCGTTATTCGCCACTCGTATCGCACATTAAACACCGTGCCGATCTGAACTATGTTCTGGATCAGATGAACGGCGAGCTTTCGGTAGGTCACAGTTTTGTGGGCGGAGGCGACTATCCTACAACCGAAAGCAACAAAGTGGGCCTGCTCGGAGCCGATTTTTCATCCGAAAAAGGATACTGGAAAATAGAACGCATTTACACCACTGAGAGCTGGAACCCCGAGCTTTCCAGCCCATTACAGGAACCCGGGCTTAAAGTAGCCGAAGGAAACTTCCTTGTAGGTGTAAACGGAAAAGAACTCAAGAGCACCGACGATCCGTATCAGTTTCTGGACGGGACATCGGGAGTTCAAACCGTGCTTCACATCAACGACAAAGCTGAGTTTGAAAACTCATGGAAAGTGACCGTGAAACCAATCAGCAGCGAATATGCTTTGCGTCAGCGTGCATGGGTGGAAGACAACCGCAGAAAAGTAGACGAACTGTCGGGTGGCAAGCTTGCCTACATTTGGGTGCCCAACACCGGAGGGCCCGGTTTTGTGTCGTTCAACCGCTATTTCTTTGCCCAGCAGGATAAGCTGGGTGCCGTTATCGACGAACGTTTCAACGGCGGCGGATTGCTGGACGACTACATGGTGGATTTAATGACCCGCAGCTTACGTGCCGCACTCACCAACGAAGTTCCCAACGGAAAACCTTTTAAACTTCCGGCCGGAATCCTCGGACCAAAAGCCCTGCTTATCAACGAAAAAGCAGGCTCGGGAGGTGACTTTTTCCCATGGGTATTCAGGCAGCAAAACGCCGGCCCGCTGATTGGAGCTACTACCTGGGGCGGCCTCGTTAAATCGTCGGTTCACTACCGCTTTATTGATGGCGGATCGGCAACTGCACCTGATAATGCAGTTTTTGATCCGATCAACAATAAATGGATTGCAGAGAACGAAGGCGTTGCACCCGACATCGCCGTTCGCCAGGATGCACAATCCCTTGAAAAAGGGAACGATCCTCAACTGGAACGTGCGGTAAAAGAAGTATTGAAAATGCTGGAAGAACAGAAAACAAAAGAGTTTACACCTCCGCCCTTCCCAACTCCTGCCATCAAAAAATAGATTTGAATCGCAAGAATACAAGAAAAACCGTCTTAGTTTTTAGGACGGTTTTTTTATGCCTTTCCAAATCTGAAGTGAACACCGCAACTTTCGTTATTTCATCCCTCTGTCATTCGTCAGTTGACGGATGACATCTCCCCTAAAACTCAGGGGAGAATATAAGGAACCCCGTGGTTTGCCACGAGGAATTATTTGATTAAAATACTTTCAGGTACTTTTACTTTTATAATTCCTTCATTTTTAATAACTTGTTTTAAAGCCCGGTTGAGTCCTTCAACGGGGCTTTCTTTTTTAACTGTGTAATATTAAAACTGAATGAAATGAAGAAATTGATTACCACGTCACTGATTTTGTTGGTTGTATTTTCCGTACAATCAGTCTTCGCACAAGAAGAAGCTCCCAAACCAAGGTACATTGTTTGGGAAGTTTGTGTTGAACCGGCACAAATGGATTTGCTGCTAAACGCACTGGATGCCATGCATTCCTTTCTGGGAGAAAAAGATTATTCCTATCCTGAACTTATCCAACGTACCAACGATGGCTACCTGTGGGCTTCTTCGCCCATCGAAAGCCTGGGAGACATTGACAAAATGCGGGAAGCTGAACAAAAGATCTGGAAAGCCAATGCAGAAAAGATGGAAGCTCTGGGTAAAAATTTTGAAAACACCTATCAAAAAGTAGGAGCATTGGTGCTTGAGTTACAACCCAATCTTTCAGTAATGGCCGAACAACCAAGCACACAAACGAGCGGCACCAAGTTTCGGGTTTACGAGAAATTTCATCTGAAAAACGGGAAATACAAGGAATTTGAGGCGGCTACCAAGAAATATGTGGAATTGAGAAAAAAGCACGGGTACAACCAGCCCTTTTATACCTTTTACCCGGTGCTCGCCCCCGATATGTCGGTTGTATATTTTGTTGATGAACTGGGAAGTAATCCGGTTGATTACTACACCAAAAACGAAGAGCAATGGCAAAAATTCGGGGAAGAAGGCACTCAACTATGGGAAGAAGTAAAGCCGCTGATTTCCGGGACGGAACATCATCTGGGCTTTATCGACTTTGATCACTCTTATCTACCTGACAATTAGCATAAGGCAAAGGGGCGTTTCTTTCGGGAAGCGCCTCTACTTTTTTAATAAACCAATTACATTCGAAGTCATTACCTCAATACCGGTTCTGATTGTATTTTCATAATCAGGAGCCAGCGTGGGCGAATGCAAAGGCGACGGGCGTCTTCCTTCGGCTTCCAGTTGCTTCATTAACTCCGGACTGGTGCTTCCCAACCAGATCAGACAAATCGGAATATTCTCAGGTGTCCTCCCGTATTTTCCAAAATCTTCCCCCACCATTTCCGGTTGCGTCTCTACTATATTTTCTGCTCCGATCACATCCGACGCAAAATGCTTTACTTTTTCACTCAAAGCCGCATTGTTAATCACCGGGGGCGTTTCAACCGGCAATACATGTACCAGCGGAAGCTTGTCATCGGGCATTCCGGCCATGCTGGCTGCTGCATTGCTGATTCGTTTTATCGAAGCAATAATTTTTGCGATGGTTTCATCCGAAAAGTAGCGCAAAGTAAGTTCAAGCTTTACCTCGTTCGGAATAATGTTGGGTCGTGTTCCGCCATGAATCGAACCAACGGTGACCACGGCAGGTTCTGTTGGGCTTAATTCGCGGCTGACAATGGTTTGCAGGTCAGTTACAATTCGGGAGGCAATCACAATGGGATCGATACACTTTTGCGGATAAGCACCGTGCCCTCCCACACCATACACGGTTATTTCAGCCGTTTTCACGCCGGCAAAAACAGGTCCGCCGCGCAAACCAATCTGCCCGGTTTTCAGCTCCGGGTTAATGTGATACGCCAGAGCATAATCGGGTTTCGGAAAAGTTGTAAATAAGCCTGCATCGATGGCATTTCCGGCGCCACCGCTGTATTCTTCTGCTTGCTGTGCAATAACCACCAGCGTTCCGCTCCATTCATCCTTGAGCTGAACCAGCGTACGCAAGGTTCCTGTCCAGGTCGACATATGAATATCGTGCCCGCAGGCATGCATTACCGAAACTTCATCACCGTTCAAATCAGCGGTTTTTGTGCTGGCAAAAGGTAGTCCGGTTGCTTCTTTCACCGGAAGGGCGTCCATATCGGTGCGCAAAAATACGGTTGGGCCTTCCCCGTTTCTCAAAACACCCACCACACTGTTGCCTCCAAAGTTGGGAGTTACTTCAAAACCGATCGCCTTCAATTCGGCCTGCATCCGTTTGGCAGTTTCAAACTCCTGAAACGACAGCTCCGGGTTCTGATGAAGATGTTTGCACAGCTCAAGAGCGTAAACACTTTGCTGCTCAGCCGCTGTTTTTACTTTTTTGCTGATGGAATTCTGGGCAATGCCCGAAATACTCAAACATATGGAAAGAATAAAAAGTACAATCTTCATCGAATCAAATTTTAACGTGGCTTGAAATTAAAAAAGTTTTGGTTCCTGTCAGGAACCAAAGACAAATAAAAGAACCGTTCTGCAAGCAGAACGGTTCAATCGTATCATAAAAAATTCAATGACAGTGTAATATAAAAACTTCTTCCGGGCGAATAAATGGGTCGAGCTTCGGCACTTCGCACCGAACGTGCCAAATGCTCGTAGTAAGCCGTATCCATCAAATTTAACACGCCACCCGAAACACTCAGGGGAGCGCTGATTTGCCAGGCTATTTTGGCATCCACAACCGAAAAAGCCGGTGTTTCTGTCTCTCCGTACGAAGTCGCAACACGGTCTTGTTTGAAAGCATGCCGGAACAGAATTTCAGGCCTGATCTTGTTGTCCGCAAAACTTCCTGCCAAACGATAACGCACATCCAGCGGCGGTATTTCGGGCAGTGCTTCATCGGTATCTTTGTTTTGACCGTAAGTATAAGCCACACTCAAATCATGGCTCAGGTTGTCCGAAAATTGCTGTTTCCAACTTCCTTCAAATCCCGCCATAACAGCTTTGCCGATGTTCACAAACTGGCGTACACCCGGTGCACTCGACATGGCCGGTTTCAAATCGGGTCTTATCTCCGATGAAATATAATCGCGAAGCGCTGATGCGAATAAATTCAGGTCAATCCGGGTATTCTTTTCTTCGAAAACAAAAACCAGATCGGCCTGGTTGTTAACCTCCGGATCAAGATTCGGATTACCCAGCATTTCATACGGATCAAGCCCCACCGGAAACTGGTTGATGTAGCGTTCGGTAATTCCTGCACTGCGGGACGCACGGCCCAACCACAAACCCAGCGAGATTTTTTCGTTGAAAAAGCGGGTTCCTCCCAAACTCACCGAGGGATGCACCGTGCTGGCTTCCAGATCGTCATAAATAGATGAAAAACGTGTATCAGGATCGTTTACCTTCGAGTTGTTCAAGTCCATTCTTCCGGAAAATACCAGCTGATAACCGGTCCTGTGCACATGCCATTCGCCAAACAATCCGGCCCGTTGCACTTCGGCATCCTGCCACACATTGTCGCTGAAAACTTTCCCGGCCATCGGGCCCATTAACATTTCACGTGTCCGGTGTCCCTCGGCCGATTCCGAACGGTAATCCATTCCGGCAAACACATGACTTCGGTCAAAATTAAAACGCAGCTCGGTTCTTCCCCCGTAATTTTTGGTGGAAGCGTCGGTGTAAGCATCCATCATCCTTGGGTCCAGCTCTTTATCCAGGTTGTCCATTTCGTGCTCCACAAATGTTCCGTACAAACTGGTTTTCCAGGTTGATAACGAATGCTCGTAAAACGTTGCCGAATGACTGGCATTAATCAGCCAGGTATTGTCTTTTCGCAAATCCATGGGAAGCGCCGGAAAATCAACGTCTTTTGCAAAATTATTGGAAACCATCATCCCCAGCGTTTGCGAATCACTGAGTTTCAGGCCAAGCTTTCCGCCCCAGTTCAAGCGGTTAAAACGCGCGGCAACATCCATTCCATCACCATCGGTATAATCATCACCCGCCGAGTAGGCGCCAAATACCCGGAAGTCAGCTTTTTTCCCGCTAACTCCTGCCACTCCTTCGGTTCGGAAAATTCCACCGTTGCTTTCGTAACTTGTTCCCAGGCGGCCAACAGGTGTAGCCTTTTCCCTGAATTCAGGCTCACTGCTTTTAAAATTGATCGTGCCACCAAAAACGTTTCCATAGCGCAAACTATACGGGCCTTTCAAAACTTCGGCCTGTGTAATCATATTGATCGGCACCTGACTTGCCCCGGGGTCCATGCGGTTGGGACAGGCAGCCGAGGCGGTTTGCACGCCATCGAGCACCAGGTTGATCTGGTCGTATTTAAAGCCCCGTAATACAGGGTCGAAGCCATAAGCTCCGCTTTTACGAATACTTGAAACCGACGGCACAGCCTCAAGCAGCGCTCCGGCATCGTGTGCCAGTTTACGTTGTGCCGAAAAATCGAGGGTTCCCGTACTTCCCGTTTCGGGGCGAACCAACACCAGTGTAACCGGCAACAGATGGTTTTCTGCCTCCTGAATTTTTAAAATTCCGCTACTGGCAGCGTTAACCACATCGGCTGGAACGATGCTTTGTTTGCCGTATTGAACATGCGAAAGGTGAAGTGTTTCGCCCTGTTTCAGAACAATCCGAATCATTCCGTGCTCATCCGAGATCCCCGATTGTCCGTTGTACGTAAAATGAACGTCGCGAATAGCAGTCCCGTCCTGTTTATCAACCAACTTGATACTTTTCTCCTGCGCATACGCATGCATTCCCACAACCAACAGCGCCAGCATAAGTAAATACACACGCATTCCGGAGTACAAAGATTTTATCTTCATTCCAAAATGATTTAAAAGTTTTTCTTTTAAGCTAAGGGGTTTCCGAAAAACTTTTATCCCTGGGGAGGACGAAATATTTCCACTGAAATCAAACGGGTGTATTCACATGCAATTGCTTCTGTCAAGTCCTGTTGCTCAGGAAAATAAAAAATAAGGGCATCCTGTTTTTCCCTGACCACAAAAATGTTCTCTTTTTCGGTTTGAACCGGAGGTAATTCTTCTTTTTGCTGCTGTTGCTCATCGAGTTTTTTCTTGAGCTGGCAACATCCCTTACAGGTAGAGTCCTCCACGTCTTTTTCAACACACAGGTTTTTGGCGATGTAATCCTGTCTCAGTTTAAAACCGGCTACAACCAATAACTCCGATAATTGAAAACTCAGAATTGAGAAGATTAATATGAATGCCAGGAAAAATTTCACCCCTTAAAATATGGCTATTTTGTATTGTTTGTTTCGTTCATCCATTTTAGCTGCGGCCACGTTTCGGGGCCATCATTTTTTTGAAGTACACCCACGGTGCTTCTTCCGTTCTTTACAATCGAAGTAAGTTCCGAGCGGTATTCTTCCAAAACTTCCGGGAATTCGCTTTCCAGGTTGTTTTGTTCTGCGATGTCAGCTTCCAGGTCGTACAGTTGCACGGGAGGCAGCGCCTTTGCTTCTTCTGATCCGGGTTGCGGAGCGCTCCAGCCACCCGATCCCGGGCAAAAAATCGCTTTGTATTTTCCTTTTCGGTAGGCAAACGAACCGTTTAGCGAATGATGAACAATGTTTGTACGCTCGGGTGCCTGCGATTCCAGCCCCAGTGCACTCAGAAAACTGTAGCTGTCTTCAGCTGCATCATCCGGGTATTCGGCGCCAATTGCATCGGCAAAAGTCGCGAACAAATCGGTGGTACACACCAGTTGCGATGAAACACTTTTGCTCACTTTTGCAGGCCAGCGCACCACAAACGGAACCCGGTGCCCACCTTCGTAAATATCAGCCTTAGCCCCCCGAAAAACGTAGCTCGGATGATGACCTTTGGTCGCCAGTTGTTGAAAATCGGCCTGTGGCGAACATCCGTTATCGCTGGTAAAAATCAACAATGTATTTTCTGCTTCACCTGTTTCTTCCAAGGCTTTCATAACCTGGCCCACCACGTCGTTCACCATCATTACAAAATCGCCGTAAGCATTGTCCACACCACTTTTCCCTTTAAACTTCTCGGTTGGAAGAATTGGAGTATGTGGCGCCGGCAAAGGCATGTACACAAAAAACGGAGCATCGTCCTTCGCATGTTCGTGAATATAACTCACTGTTTTTTCAGTCACTTTTGGCAAAACATCTTCGTGAACAAAGTCATCGGACGTTGGCCCGTTTCTCCACCAGGTTTGTTTACCGGTGTTTACAGTGTATTTAGCAGGAACCATCGTAGGCACATCGTTTTCCACCCAAACATAGGGTGCCATGTCCAGCGAGCCGCAAAAAACAAAGCTCTCATCAAAACCTCGTGTTTTGGGGCCGTTTTCAACCGGGCTTGCGTAGTCAACATTCGGAAGGGCATTCAGATCATCTTTACTCAGAGAATCGTTTTCGATGATTTTCCAGTCCCAGCCGAGGTGCCACTTTCCGAAGCAAGCGGTTTGATACCCGTTGTTTTTCAGGAAATCCTGCAAGGTGAGTCTTTCCGGGTCAATCAGCGCCGTGCTGTACCCGCTCAGTACGCCGTTTTTTAAGGTTGAACGCCAGTTATAGCGGCCTGTTAAAACGCTGTAACGTGTTGGCGAACATACCGCCGAACTGGTGTGTGCATCGGTAAACATTACACCGTTAGCTGCCAGCAGATCGATATTGGGTGTCTGTATTTTTGAGTTTTCATTAAACGATGAAACATCTCCGTACCCCATATCATCGGCCAGAATAAAAATAATATTTGGCTGGGTTGCCTCCTGTTTTTGAGAACTGCTACAACTCATTAACACGGCAAACATGGCTACAAGAAAAATTGATTTAATGCTATACATAACAAAAGTTAGTTATTAAAATTTGGTTTTTATTTTTAATCGTACTGCTTTACCAAATCAGGTCGCAGGCGTCTTCCGGCATCCAGTGTTTGTGTTTTCCTTCCCATTTTACATTGCAGCCAATGGGATTGGTTAGCGGAACCGAAATGGGTTTCCCCGAAGTCAGTTCTTCCAGTGCACGGTCCAAATCATTTACGGTCATTTTTGAAGGATCACGTGGGCTATCTACTCCCCTGCCTGTGTAAACCAGTTCCCGCTTTTCATCAAAAACATAAAAATGAGGTGTCCGCAAAGCACCGTAAGCCAAGGCTGTTTCCTGCGATTCATCGTACAAATACTTCCACGGAAAATGGTGTTCTTTCATCCGTGCTACCATGTGCTCAAAATCGTCTTCGGCATAGGTATTTTTACTGTTCGAATTTATCCCGACAAAGGTTACACCTTTTTCTGCAAATTTCTCCACACTTGCACGGGTAATTTCGTCGCTGTTCACCACATACGGACAATGATTGCAGGTAAAAAATACCACCAGGTATTTCGAATCCTTAAAACTATCCAGCGAATACGTCTGCCCGTCGGTTGCAGGTAATTTAAAATCAATTGCTTTTGCTCCGATATTTAATGTAAATGCCATAATTACTCCTTTTGTTTGTTTAAAAGTAAAAGATATTTCGGCATCCATTTGTTTAATCAGAAACAAAATCTTTCTCTATTTTTAGCCATTGCAGTTGGAATCGGCCACAGGCAAAATCATAATCAATACAGAAAATGGATCAGCAACAGGCATTACAAAAGATAAAAGAACTTCAGACAGAACTCGAAGAGCACAACTACAACTACTATGTGTTGGCGCAACCTTCGATCAGCGATTATGAATTTGACATGAAGCTGAAAGAGTTGGAAAGCCTGGAAAAAGAACACGGGATTGATGATCCGAACTCGCCTACCAAAAGAGTGGGCAGCGACTTAAGCAGCGACTTTGAACAGGTGGAGCATAAGTATTCGATGCTGTCACTTTCCAATGCATACTCCGAAGAAGAGATCCGGGATTTTGACACCCGTGTAAAAAAGCTGATCGGTACCGAATGTGAATATGTTTGCGAACTGAAATACGATGGCTCGTCGATTAGCCTGACTTATGAAAACGGGCAGCTGGTGCGGGCGGTTACGCGTGGCGACGGTGTTAAAGGCGACGATGTTACCACCAACGTGCGTACCATCAAATCGATTCCGCTGAAATTGCGCGGGACAGATTACCCGGAAAGTTTTGAAATAAGAGGCGAAATTCTGATGCCTTTCGAGGTTTTTAATCAGCTCAATGCCGAGTTGGAGGAACGGGGCGAAGCGCTTTTGGCAAATCCCCGGAATACTGCCGCCGGAACCTTGAAAATGAAAAACTCTGCGGTGGTAGCCTCCCGCAAACTGGATGCTTACCTGTATTATTTACTGGGTGAAAATCTGCCCGAAGACGGACATTACCAAAACCTGCAAAAAGCAAAGGAATGGGGCTTTAAAATATCGGAGCACATGCAGCTCTGCCCTACGCTGGAAGATGTTTTCGATTTTCTCCGGAAATGGGATACCGAGCGTTTCAACCTTCCGGTAGCTACCGACGGCGTGGTAATCAAAGTCAATTCAAAACGTTTGCAGAACAACCTGGGTTTTACCGCTAAATCGCCGCGCTGGGCCATTGCCTATAAGTTTAAGGCAGAAAGCGTTTCCACCCGAATTTTAGGAATAACATACCAAGTAGGAAGAACAGGTGCAATAACTCCTGTTGCAATTCTAGAACCAGTTCAAATTGCTGGCACAACAGTTCGCCGGGCTTCTTTGCACAACTCTGATATTATCGAAAGCTTAAACCTGCATGAAAACGACTATGTGTTTGTTGAGAAAGGTGGTGAAATTATTCCGAAGATAACAGGAGTAGCGCAAACAAATGAGTTCAATACTGCATTCCTGTTCCCCAAAAAATGTCCAGAGTGTGAATCGTTACTAATCAAAAAAGAGGATGAAGCTGCTCATTATTGTCCTAATGAAGACAATTGTCCTCCACAAATAAAAGGTAAGATAGAACATTTTGTAAGCAGAAAAGCACTTGATATTGATGGTATCGGTGAAGAAACAATTAGTCTTTTATATAAAAAGAATTTGTTGAACGATGTTTCCGACCTATATAAGATTGAAGAAAATTCAAGCAGGATTATTGGATTAGAGACTCTGAATATCCCTGAAGATGAAACAAGTGAAGAGTATATTGACGCATTAAAAATACCTTTAGAACGAATCATTTATGCATTTAAAGATGCTCCAACATTAAAGCTCTGTAAAATATTAGCGACCGATTTTACGTCCGAAGATATTTCAAATATTAGTATTGAAGCTATTTCTGACAAACTCAAAACAGACAATACTACAAGTCGGAAAATTTTCAACTTTTTCCAAAATACTCCGCAACTAAGAAGCTTTTTAGTAAATAGACCTAAAAATGCAAAATGGACTTATCCAGAAGCAATCTTGACTAAAATTGCGGGGATTAATCCTTCAGATGCTGAAAAAATAAGTTCATATTACAAATTCTACTACTTCATAACAAAAGCTGGGATTAAAGAAATTGAAGAAAAAGGACTTATAAACTTCATGGAGGCATCCAAACTTTCTGCATTTTTCAACAACAAAAAGATTGACCATGAGAAATTAAACCATATCAATAAGGTCAGTATTCAGCAAAAAACCTTTGACAATATTATCAAAGGTTTAGAAAATAGCAAAAATGTAACTTTTGAAAGAGTTTTGTATGGGCTTGGAATAAGATATGTGGGTGAAACGGTTGCAAAAAAATTAGCTAAAGAATTTAAAACAATAGATCGGCTGGTGAAAGCCACTATTGAAGAGATGGTTGAAGTTGAAGATATAGGAGAAAGAATAGCCGAAAGTGTAAAAGCTTACTTTCAAAACGAAAAACATTTGCTGCTTATTGAGAAACTTAAAATAGCAGGTCTTCAATTCGAGGTTCAAGAAAAAGAATCAAGTTCAGACCAAATATTGAATGGATTAACATTCGTTGTAACTGGCAACTTTGGTTCTAAAGTTATCAGGGAAAACCTCAAGTTGAAAATTGAAGAACTAGGTGGTAAAGTTTCTTCTAGTATCTCAAAAAATACTGATTACTTAATTGCTGGAGAAAAGGCAGGACCTGAAAAATTGAAAAAAGCAGAAACTCTAGGTGTAAAAGTTAGAAATAAAGATCAGTTCGAAGAAGAATTTAACATCAACCTATAAAATATGAATCCTCTAAATTTCACTGCATTAGATTTTGAAACTGCAACATCAGAGCACAACAGTGTATGCCAAGTTGGACTGGTAGTCGTACATGAAGGAGTAATTGAAAAGAAATTTTCGGCCTTGATTAAACCTCCTGAAAATGAATTTGCGTATCACAACATTAGGGTACATAAGATTGAACCTCATATAACACAAAATGCTCCAACATTCGATCTTATTTGGAAAGATATTTCCAAATATTTTGAGAACCAACTCATTGTCTGTCACAATGCAAATTTCGATTTATTAAAGCTCGAATCAACTCTAGATTTTTACAATGTTCCAATTCCTAAATATTCTTATGCGTGTACAATGGAAATATTTGGAGGAAAACTTGACAAATGCTGTACAGAACAAAATATTGAATTCCATAATCACCATGATGCTTTAGCCGACGCTGAAGCTTGTGCAAAACTATTTCTTAAATTCCTGCAAAACAAAGGAGAATACACCCCGCCCACAAAAACCTCAGTACCTTTTGCTGAAAACAAAATTGAAAAAAATGATTTACGTCCGAATTTTGACATTGAAAATACAGACAACCCTTTTTATAAGAAAAAAGTTGTATTTACTGGAGATTTGAGCAATTTCAACCGTAAAGAAGCAGCACATATAGTCAAGCTTCTAGGTGCAGATGTAAATACCTCAATCAGTAAAAAGACTGACTTTGTTATAATTGGGAAGAATCCAGGACCTTCGAAAATCGAAAAAATTTCAAATCTGGGCATCCCCACCATCAGCGAAGACGATTTTCTGAAAATGCTGGAACAATAGCAGGCAAAGGCTACGGTTTTTTGATAAAGAAATCTGAGATCAATCGAAAATATAGTCTCAGTTGACAGGCGCAGTTTTCATTAACGCAACTCGATAGTTAGTTGAAAAACAAGAAGCTTCTATTCGCAGCAGAATTCACTGGCCGCGAATATGAAAGCAGTTAAGCATTACCGCATTTATGCATTCAGGTATTCAGGCATTTTCAAAAATGTAGTTACATTTGCTTTTCAGATTTAAACAGCCATGATAAAAAACTTTTTATTTGTTATCCTTTTTATTTTCTCTGCAACAGTTGCTTCGGCTCAAAATATGCTGGAATGGTCGGCTGAACATTCGCTAACCGTGAAAAATTTTGAAGCACCGGCCCCCAACAACGGGCAAATGCAAACCGTTTCCGGAAGTTTTTCGGTTTCGTACGAATTTGGCGGATTAAGCCTGATTGCCACCCGAAACCTGAATCAGTACGTACATGCCAACTTTCAGAAAGATGCGTCGTACATCGACCGGGCCGATGCTGCAACCACTGAACGTTTGCTGGCCTATCAGCAACTTATTTTTAATGTTTACGAACTACAAGCGCGCAATCTTCGCAAAAAATTCTTTGATGAAAGAGGGAAACTCCTGACCAAAGGTCCGGGGCCTTTGTACCAGGAAGTAGCAGCAGAGCATTCCCGCTTGCTGGGAAAAGTGGAAGGCGAAACATTTCACGGAGCCAGCATGGAAGAAATTAAGCGCTGGAACGAATGGGTGCTTCAGGAACTCGAAAAATTAAACGAATTTTGTAAAGACTGTAAACCTTCGAAGAAAAAGAAGAGAAACCAATAAAGGGAAACCGGCCAATGGGATTCAAACAAATATACCGCGAACGAAAACTCAGGCAAGAGCTGGCCAAAATACAGCGCTCGCCGGTGGTTCATAACATCGACGATATTAAGAAAGTAGGTGTTATCTGGCAACCTTCGCAAAAGGAGGCTGTAAGTTACCTGCGAAATTATTTCAACAAAAACCACATTATTTTTCGCACCTACTGTGTGTTTGATAACCTGAGCAATCCCAATGTAGCCAACAACACCTTAACCGTAAACGACCTAAACTGGTGGGGCATTCCCAAACCCGAAAAAACCAAGGATTTTCTGCAGATGCATTTCGATGTTTTGCTAAATATAGCGCTCGAGCAAAATTTTGTACTCGACTATATCACAGCCATTTCCCATGCCGATTTAAAAGTGGGCTGGTCGCCAAAAGAAACCAACTACTTCGACCTAAACATTAACATTGGGGAAAATCAGGATTCGATGTTCCTTGCCAAACAACAAATTTTTTATCTTGCGCAGCTAAATAAAAATACGAGCAAATGAGTCAGCTTTTTACAGGTGCAGGTGTTGCATTGATTACCCCGTTTACAAAGGAAAGCCATGTGGATTACAAATCGCTTGAAAAAGTGGTTGAGAATCAGGTGAAGGGAGGAATGGACTACCTTGTTGCATTGGGTACCACTGCCGAAACCGCCACGCTAACACAGGAAGAGAAATCGAATGTGGTGGAGCTGGTAAAAGAAAAGTCGGCCGGTTTGCCGGTTGTTGTCGGAATGGGTGGAAACGACACCCGCGCCATCACCAACCAAATCGATCATTTTAATTTTGATGGAATCTCGGGTATCCTGGTGGTTACTCCGTTTTACAATAAACCCACACAGGAAGGCATGTACCGTCATTATGTGGAAGTGGCCAAGGCCAGTCCGGTTCCTGTAATTTTGTACAATGTTCCGTCGCGGACAGGTATCAATCTGGAAGCCGAAACCGTTGGTCGAATTGTGGAAGCCACAAACAATGTGGTGGCCATAAAAGAAGCTTCGGGCGAACATTCTCAAATGACCAAAATTCTGAAATATACACCGGAGGATTTCACGCTGATCTCGGGCGACGATCTTTTGGCGATCACCATTTCATCCATTGGCGGAAAAGGCGTAATATCAGTTATAGCCAACGCTTTGCCTGAAAAGATAAGCCAACTGATGCACCTGGCAATGGAAAACAACTATGCCGAGGCCCGGAAAATTCATTTTGAATTGATCGAGATGTTTCAGCTAATGTTTAAAGAAGGAAACCCGGGCGGTGTGAAAGCCTTGATGAATCTTCAGGGAACCATCGAAAATGTATTGCGTTTGCCGCTTTACCGCATTAGCGATCAGCTGATTGACCAAATAAAAGAACGTTACCTAAAACTTTCGTAACAGCTTTAAAGAGTAAATTTTCCCCAATTTTAAAAGTACAAGGCTGCTTTGCACTTTTTAACGTAGGCCGCTTTACGGCTGTCGTAAAAAAAAGTAACTTCGTGACCATTATTGATTTGGATGAAAAATCTTCTTATAGTCATATTACTTTTCCTAAGCGTTGGTGCTTTTGCACAGGAAGGCTTGCAGTTGTTGATGCCTGAACCGGATTCCACGCAACTGGAGCTGGAGCGCAAGCTGGAATATTTCAGGCTAACAACCGGATTACCGGCCAGTGATCTTTTTATGAACGATCTGGAACTTCCCGGATTAAACCTCCAGCAGGAATTTATGAACCGCTATGCCATAAATCCTTCGATCACCGCTTTTCCGAGCATCCAACTGATTCCGGAAACATCGTTTAACTTTGCCTCGCCCTTTTGGGTAAACGGTCAGATTTTAGGAGGTTCGGTTACGCAACTCAGCGATAAATTTACCATCGGGGGGTTTAGCTACGGAGCGAATTCCGTTTTCTCGGCGCCGCTTCCCAATGCCAACAAAAGCTATTTCGATTCGTACGGTTCCACCATGTTTATGCAGTACAAAGTGTCGAAAAACTTTAAGATCGAAACCAGTGTGAGCGTTGGCCGCCAACAGGGACCACCTCCGCCTCGGGGATTTTAGAAAGATTGAAAGTTTAGAGTTCAGTGTTCAAAGTTCAGAGAAAAAGAACTCGGCGTTCTAACCTCGGAAGCTCCAACTTACGGCTATTTAGCAATTACTCATGGCTAGAAGCTAGTTCCAGCGTTTTAGAATTTATGCCTACTGAACTTTACTAATTGCCTACTTAGAGCTTAGTGGATTGAAAAAATAAAGACAATACATAAATGATTAAATGTCTTAGTAATTTTCCGGACTTTGAACGCTGAACACTGAACTCCAAGTTTTCATTATCTTTAGACATTATTCTATAAACATTAAACTCTTTCATGCTCACTGTTTACAAAGCTTCTGCGGGATCAGGAAAAACCTTTCAGCTGGTAGTTGAATACCTGAAACTGATATTGGGAAATCCGTACAACTACAAACATATTCTGGCGGTGACGTTTACCAACAAAGCCACCAACGAAATGAAGAGCCGGATTCTGGAACAGCTCCACAAACTGGCCGATAATCAACCATCGGACTATATTGCCCCGCTTCAGAAAGAAGGCGATCATTCCGAGCAATTTATCCGCCAGCGGGCCCGGCAGGTACTCAAAAATATTCTGCACGATTACAACCGTTTTACCATCAACACGATCGATTCCTTCACCCAGAAAGTGATAAAATCGTTTAACCGGGAACTGGGTATTTCGCCCAATTTCTCGCTGGAGCTGGATACCGATATTATTTTGGAAGAGGCTACCGAACGGATGCTTGCGCGTTTGGGAGAGGACCGCGATTTGCTGAAATGGCTGCAGGAATACAGCCGCGAAAAAATTGAAGGCAACTACAGTCAGCGGATTGATAAAGACATCAAAGACCTCGGGAAAGAACTTTTCAAGGAACGTTTCCAGGTTTTCTTTCCCGAAGACGGAGAATCGGTATACAACCGCCAAACACTGAATGAATTTGGGAAAGAACTGCAACAACTGAAAAGCGTTTTTGAAAGCACCTTGAAGACAAAAGCGCTCGCACTTTTGCAAGCCATCGGCAATCATGGTTTCAGTGTCGATGATTTCTCGTATAAAAAATCGGGGGTGGCTGGTTATATTGCGGCAGTGGCCGGTGGAGCGATCAAAGAACCAACCGCCAGAGCCGTTTCCGCTTCCGAAGATGTGGAGAAATGGTTCGCCAAAAGCCACAAACAAGTAGCAGAATTGGGAGCTTTGGTTCAGCAAAATCTTCAACCCGGGCTGGCAGAACTTGTCCTTTATTTCTACGAGCATTTTACCCGTTACAACACCACCATCGCAGTATTAAAACAACTCCGCACACTGGGTATTTTAACCGACCTGCGAAAAGAAATTGAAGCTTTGCTGCGGGAAAAGGAAATGCTACAATTGTCGGATTCCAACCTCCTGCTCAGCAAAATAATCGGGGAAAGCGATTCGCCCTTTGTTTACGAGAAAATCGGGAATTTTTATCATCATTTTATGCTCGATGAATTTCAGGACACTTCGGGTTTGCAATGGCGGAATTTTAAACCGCTTGTAGTCAACTCGCTTTCAGAAGGCCATTCGAACCTGGTGGTGGGCGACGTAAAACAGTCGATCTACCGCTGGCGAAACAGCGACTGGAACATTCTGGCAGAAGAGCTGGACCGCGATTTTACCGAAGCCCAGAAAAAAGAAGAGCACCTCGATTTTAACTGGCGAAGCGATAAAAACATCATCGATTTTAACAACGAAATCATCGCCCGGCTGATGGATGTTTTTGAATCGAGGCTTTTCTCCACCATTCCCGACAATGAACGCTACCTGAATAAATTCAGCAATATTTATGCTTCGTTTCAGCAAAAACCCGGAAAAAAAGAAGCAGATCCCAAGGGCTTTGCGCAAGTGAACTTTTTGCCGGGCGACGATTTTTATGAAACAGCCACCAACACCCTGGTAGAGCAAGTAAAAATGTTGCAGGACAAGGGGATTAAACCCGAAGAAATTGCCATCCTCGTAAGGAAAAACGGTGAAGGCACCCGCATTGTGGAAGCCTTTTTGGAAGCAGCTCAACAGGAAGAAAACAAGGATTACAACCTGACCGTGCTTTCGAATGATTCATTGTTTCTTTTTGCCTCCAAAGCCGTTTTGTTTATTATTCACACCATAGAATGGCTGGTGGATCCGCTAAGCGAAATCAACAAAGCTACGCTGCTGCACCTGTGGATGAGTTGGTTGAAACCTACGCAAAAAGGCTTCGAAAGCACCTTATTTCCTGTGCCAACCGAAAAATGGCAGCTTGGAAATGATTACGATGCACTTTTTGAAAGTGAACTGGGCGAAAAACTGGAACAGGTAAAGAAAAAAGTGCTGCTTTCATCGCTCGATGAAACGGTTACCCGAATTGCCTCCCTATTCGGCTTATTAAAACTTCAAAACGAGCTTCCGTACATACAAACACTGATTGACAAAGCCGGTGAACTGAAAATTTCACTTTCAAACGATTTGTCGAACCTGCTTTTTTGGTGGAACGAAAAGGGCTCAACTACCTCGGTAAGCGTAAATGAAGGAACAGGTTCCATTCGTTTGCTAACGATCCATAGTTCAAAGGGTTTGGAATTTAAGGCCGTTCTTCTCCCCTATTTTAAGTGGGAAACCAGCCGGAGTGGCGACATTATCTGGTGCCAGCCAAGCAGCGAACCGTTCAATAAATTTCCGCTGCTGCCCATCAAAAGCGGAAAGGAAATGGAAGCCTCGGAATTTGCTCCGGCTCATTTCGAAGAAAAAGTCAGCAGCTACATCGACTCGCTCAACCTGATTTATGTGGCGGTAACCCGGGCAAAATCGGCACTGTTGATTAATTGCCCCCAGCCAAAGCTTAACCAGAAAGGCGAATATTCGGGGTCCGATGTGGATCTTCTACTGTTTCTGGCCGTTCAGCAAACGACATCCAATCCTCTGTTCCGCGAATGTTTTGACGAAGAAGCAGGCATTTTTGAGTTCGGATCCGTTTCGCCAAGCGAAGGGAAAAAGGAGGCATCGAGAAGCATTACCGTCACCAATTACCGCTTTTCTGACCTCGGGGACAGGATCAGCCTGCGCTTGTCGGGAGAGGACTTTTTAGTGGCGAGTGACAAGCACCATTCCGAGAAAAACCTGGGGAAACTGGTACACGAAATACTTTCGGGCATCGACACAGTTAAAGATGTGGAGGCAGCTTGTTTGAAAGCGCTAAACGAAGGAAGAATTGACAACGCTGAAATGGCAGAAATTCAAAAAACGATTAATGAAAACCTCCAACTTCCGGAAGTAAAAAGCTGGTTCGATGGCAGCCTTCAGATTCTGAATGAGCGTGATTTGCTAACCGGGCAAAAATTGCTTCGTCCCGACCGTATTATGTTTTCGGGCGATACCGCGATTGTGGTAGACTATAAGACCGGTGAAAAGATTCCTTCGAAATACAACAAGCAGGTAAATGGTTATGCCAAAACCTTAAAAGAAAGTGGCTTTAAAAAAGTTAGCGGTTACCTCTGGTACCTGGCTACCAACGAAGTAGA
Organism: Maribellus luteus; assembly: GCF_003576475.1. Taxonomy (GTDB): domain Bacteria; phylum Bacteroidota; class Bacteroidia; order Bacteroidales; family Prolixibacteraceae; genus Draconibacterium; species Draconibacterium luteum. The sequence goes on from NZ_QWGR01000019.1 coordinate 46,204, forward strand.
GAAAGTTTGTGAGTATTGATTTTCTTGCTCTGCGCCAACAATAAAACACCATTAGGTGTTTTATTGAAAAAGATGTATCATGGAACGAAAAGACTTTCTTAAAAACGTTGCGGTAGGAGGAAGTATTTTATTGACTTCTTCGATGCTTTTTAACGCCTGTTCGAAAGATGAAGACCTGGGAAACCCCAATGATCCCGGAGGTTCATCAAACACCATTGATTTGACTGCGGCAGCTTATTCAGCCTTAAATACAGTTGGAGGCTACGCCTACAAAGGTAACATTATGGTTTTCAGAACAGGAGAAAACACTTACCTGGCATTGTCAAAAATTTGTACGCATGAAAGTTGCAGTGTAACCTATAGTCATGCCGACGGTAATGTTCCCTGTCCTTGCCACGGGTCAAAATATACCACAGCAGGTGTTGTAATTAACGGGCCGGCCACTGCCAACCTGAAAAAGTATTCGGTTACAAAAAGCGGAAATATGCTGACAATCTCCTGAACAGCCGCTTAGTTGCTTTCAATTACCTGGCCTTCCTCGCGGTAAAGATCCACTTTTCCGTCAAGCAAAACAGCAATGACCGTCACCTGCGGATCAAGTACTTTCTCGGGTACATCAATGTATACAATTCCCGGAACAGCGCTCCAGTATTGCTTCATTTTCACATCCCAGTTAAGTTTGGTGCCATTGCCAACCACCCAAATCCGGTTGATTTTATTTTTGATTCCTTTCAGCATAAGTGGCCCGTTGGGCTTGTGCGGAACATACAGATACAGAATATCTCCTTTCTGATTCAAGGCTGTTGGCCCGTAAAAATGCTCGTACGGAATTCCGGCACGTGTACCATAAATCGCTTCCGAGTGTTTGTTGGTCCAGCGACCCAGTTCTTTCAGTATGTTCACCTGTTCTTCCGGAATGCTACCGTCGGCTTTTGGTCCAATGTCCAGCAAAAGATTTCCGCCTTTGTTGATCACGTCCACCAACATGCGAATTACCTGGTTGGGCGTTTTGTAGTTATGATCGTTGTGCTGATACCCCCAGCTGTCGTTCATGGTCATGCAAAGTTCCCAGTAACGGTTTCGCGGCCGGGTTACCGGAAGTCCCTGCTCGGGTGTAGCGTAATCGCCGTATCCCTGAATCCGGCTGTTTAGTATGATACCTTTGTTCCACTCCCGCAGTTTTTCGCTTAGTTCACGCGCTTTCCATTTTTCAGCCGAAGCTTCCCAGTCGCCGTCAAACCAGTACAGATCGGGTTTAAAGTCTTTAGATAATTCTTCCAACTGGCAAAAATTGAAATCCACAAAACGGTTCCAGCGCACCGAGTCATTTTCGTAACGTTTTTCAACCCGCGTTTTGTTGGGATAATCAGGATGCGACCAGTCGAGCAATGAATAATACAAGCCTACTTTCACGTCGTTTTTCTTCAGCTCTTTCACAAAAGGTGCGATCAGATCTTTTTGAGCCGGCGACTTTTTTACAACACTTAAATCGTTGCAATGCGTATCCCAAAGTGCAACGCCGTCGTGGTGTTTGGTAGTAATTACCGAATATTTGGCCCCACTTTCAGCGATAAGTTTTGCCCACGCAGCCGGGTCGTAATTTTTTGCTGTGAAGCCGTCCAGCTGCTTCATATAATCGTCGTGCGAAATATAGCTGTTAAAAAACGACCAGCTTTCGTCAATTCCGTTTACACTGTAAATTCCCCAATGAATGAAAATACCCAACTTGGCATCTTCAAACCATTGCATTCTTTTCTCTTTTGCGGCAGAATTCTCCTGGCCAAACCCGTTCAAAACGAGCAAACAGGCAAGCAATACCCAAACTATTTTTCGCATAGACCTTCAAATAAATTATTATCTATGCAAACTTTGTAAAAAAAATTAAAATCTCAAATATTATTCGAACGAATAATGTTTTTTAATGGCAGAATGAATGTCCCAAACACACTCCAGCCCTTTTGGGAAGGTCACAAAATCTCCGGCTTTGATCGTCACCGATTCAAATTCACTAGTAATCGTTGCCTCTCCTTCTACGATATAACAAAGTTCGTTCTGATTGTAGTACCAATCGAACTTTTCCTCATCGCGCTCCCAAACGGGCCAGCCAAATACGCCTTCTTGCTCTAATTCGTCCTGAGAATACTGTGTAACATCAATCTTCATACAATAAAATTTACTTTGTGATACCATTCAGAACAGTAAAGAACCTTCTGTTTAATTTAAAATTAAATATAATTTAATCGATATTAATTAGCAATAATCTTGCTCTCCGTTATATTGCCACAAATTTATGACAAGAATTAAATTATAGTATCATGAACAGAACATTTCTTTTTGTCATTTTTATGTCGATGTTTCAGGCGATGATTTCCAGTGGGAATACGTTGATTTTGGCTGGAATGTGGAGCCTTCTAAAAACTAAGGAGTCTTCTTTTTAGCTGAAAACGGTAAGCACTACACGGCGTGGGCCACCGTAATCGCGAAATTCACAAAGATAAATCCCCTGCCAGGTGCCAAGGTTTAACCGGTGCCGGGTTATGGGCACAGTGATTTCAGCACCGATCACTGCCGACTTCAAATGTGCAGGCATATCATCGCGGCCTTCGTAAGTGTGAATGTAAACAGGATCGTCTTCGGGAATCATTTTATTGATGAAATTCTCGAAGTCGGTTCTTACCGTTGGATCAGCGTTTTCGTTCAGCGTAATTCCAGCCGAGGTATGCTTCACCAGAATATGCAGTAACCCGGTTTCCGGGAGTTCGGGCAATTTCTCTTCAATCAATCTGGTTACCAAGTGATAACCTCTCCTGAAAGCAGGCAAAGTAATTTCTTTTTGTTGGATCATTCTTATCGAGCTTTGAAAGCAAAAATACAAACTATTTAAAATGTGCTCTTTACTTTCATTCTTGAATGAGTCACGATTTCCTTGATTTACCTGTAAAAATGGCTCGTTTACCGTTTAATTTTGTCAACTGAATATTCATTTGCGTACTTTCAGTCCGAATTTTAAATCGAAAGAAAAATGATCGCAACCATCGTAATTATAAGCATGCTGATAAGCATTGCCTTCAACAAGCTGAGAAACAGGGAAACTGTAAAACCCGGTTTTGTAAAAGTCCGGTGTCAGAATAGTAAACCATTTAACAACTAACTTTAACCACAACTACTTATGAAAATTTTAGGAAACTTAATCTGGCTGATATTCGGAGGTTTTGCCATTTTTCTGGAGTACATTCTCGCAGGCCTGGCCCTGTGCATAACCATTGTTGGAATTCCGTTTGGGCTTCAGTCGTTTAAACTGGGCGTACTGGCATTGTGGCCGTTCGGGCAAAAAATTGAATACATGGATTATGCCCCGGGCTGTCTTTCCACCATTATGAACATTCTTTGGTTTTTTATTGGCGGAATTTGGATTATGCTCACCCACCTGTTTTTTGGCTTACTGCTCGGAATCACCATCATTGGCATTCCATGGGCACGCCAGCACTTTAAAATGGCTTCGCTGGCACTTACTCCGTTTGGCAGAAAGCTGGTTTGAGATATTGAGGGACTGAAGGGCTGAGAGACTGAAGGATTGAAGGACTGAATTAAGCTGGGAGTTTCATTCTGCAAACAATTGTAAAACTGTGAAATTGTAAAACGCTAATGCTTTTTATGGTTACTCAGATACTAAAAACTGCGGCTTGGTTTTATACAAATTACGCCCCAAACCACGCCGCTCAACGCTGGGCATTGAACTCTGACCTCTGAACTTTCAACTCACCTGATCACGGTTCCTTTGGCGCCCCACCAGAAAAATGCTTCCATGCTGAGGCGGCCTGTTTTCACGGCCGGATCTTCTGCTTCCAGTTTCAGCGCTTCCTCCACCGTAGCTACGTCAAAAATCAGCAGGCCGCGATGATCTCCGCCTTCTTCAAAAGGACCGGCAACGATCAGTTTTCCCATTTCGGAAAGCTTATTCAAATGCGCCAGATGTTGCTCCTGAATTTTAGCCGCCTCGGTAGAATCCTGACTTCGTGTTTCGCCCTTGTTCAGCAACATGAAAACATAGCGTTTCATTACATAAGTAGTGTCTCCTTCGGTGTAAGAAAATTCGCGTTGATCCTGTGCGTACGACGCGATGGCAAAACCAGTCAGCAGTATCACTAAAAGCAGCTTCTTCACAATCCGTTGATTTATTTCTTTAGCTGATCTTTAAAAACTTTTCTGAATTTATCGAGTTTTGGTGCGATAATAAACTGACAATAGCCTTGCGATTTATTTCGTGCATAATAATTCTGGTGATAATCTTCGGCTACATAAAAAGTATCGTAAGCGGTAATTTCCGTTACGATTGGCTGCTCGTACACTTTCTCCTCCTCCAATAAACGAATCACTTTTTCAGCCGTTTCCTTTTGCTGTTGGTTATGATAAAAAATCACCGATCGGTACTGCGTTCCCACATCGTTCCCCTGGCGGTTGAGGGTAGTTGGATCGTGTGTCGCAAAAAACACTTCAAGCAGCTGGCTGTAGCTTACAACCTCCGGATCGAAAGTTATCTGAACCGCCTCGGCATGACCGGTAGTTCCGGTGCAAACTTCCTTGTACCCCGGATTTTTAACATGCCCGCCGCTGTAGCCGGGTTTTACATCCACCACTCCTTTTAATTCGAGATAAACCGCTTCCGTACACCAGAAACAACCACCTCCAAGTGTTGCTTTCTCCAGTTCTTTTGCCATAGCTGTTGTTGATAGGATCAAAAATATAATTACAATAGATTTTCTCATAATTCCCGATTTACTTCGATCAAAACCTTACTGCACTTTCCGGGAAGTTTCCATTTATCAGAAATAACAAAACACGCATGAAGTATGTTTTATCAGGCCCGTAATTTCAAACAAAAAGGGAAAAAAATCAATGCTTAGATTTGGTGCGTTTGGTATACAATATAACCATAAACGGCAAAGCGTAAAAGACGAAACAAGGCGTATTTCAGAAACCGCTTGGAAGGATAACCCGCCGAACCTACCAGCAAACTTACACCCGACCATGGCAGCGGAGTGAGCGCTGCTACAATGATCAGAAAAATGCCGTATTTTTTTACCTGGCTCGCAGAATCCTTCAGCAGCCGTCGTTTCAGGTTCGTGAAAGTCTCGTTCTTATAAAAAAAGCCACCAATCAAAAAATTGATATAGCCCATCAGGTATGAAATGCCGGCAAACAAAGATAGGTTAAAGAGGTAATGCCATGTGTCGCCTTTGTTGATGGCCCAAATCATAAATAATTCAGGAGGAATGAGCCCAAAAAAGAACTCGGAAAAACAATAGATCAGGTAGATGATCATCGGGCGGGCATAAAAACGCTCTACCCATGCATCGGGCTTATGCGTGATCACCACTTCCCGAAACAGAAAATAAGCCGCTAAAAGCACCGTCAGCCATAAAAAGCCTTTGAGCCCGTTGCGTACAAGAAATTGCATTCTTGGACTAAGTTTCATCTGTTTTCTGTTTTGTTGGCCGAAAATACAACTATTTTACTGATTTACGGGTACGAATCTTCCACTTAAACCGGGTCAAATCAACATTCTTTCCCGTTCTGGCAAGAATCAGTTCACCTTCCGCGGTTTTAGCTCTTCGAAGAAAATATCGTTGTTGGGAACATCAAAATCCATCCCGGTTATCTTCAGGTTATTATCCATATTGAACTTAAGCGTTCCGAAATTAAACCAGGCATGCATAATGTCCCAGTCAAGCTTCCACACATCGAAATGCCAGTGTTCCAAAGTAGCCGACAGTTCGGGCGACCGTTCAAAATAAACCCTCAGCTTTCCGTTCTCCAGCTTCACTTCAATATTGCCGTAAATATCAGCCTTGTAAGTTCCTGTGTATTCTTCAAGCTCCAGCGAAGGGTGTGTTCCTTCCACACGGCTTGCCAACCGCTCTTCCACCCGCGTGTCCTTTTTGCTGCGCTCTTCCTTTCTTTTTAGCAGAGCAGCCGACCAGTCTTTGGTTTCTTCTCCTAAAAAGGCATTCAGCGCATAATATGTAACCGCCATCATCGGAGGGTTCATTCCGTTGGAAAGCACCACCACTCCCAGTTTCTCATCCGGGATCATGGTAACGGCCGAGATCATGCCGTCGTAACCACCGGTATGGCCCACACGCAAGCGTCCGTAATAATCAGACAAGCCCCAGCCCAAACCGTAACCACTAAAATGCATGTCGAAATCGTTTGCTTTGTCGCGATTAACGGTGTAACTGTTCAGCAGTTTCCACAATTCGTTTTTAGCCTTGTTATCCGAACTCATCATAAAAGTCATCCATTTTGCCATGTCGTTTACCGAAGAAATCAGGCCTCCCAAAGCGCCAACTTCTTCCCAGTCGGTATACGGAATCGGAATATTTTTACCGTCTTCAAAAGCATGCGGAGTGGTATAATTACCAACTACATCGAGTTTTGGTAATGAATAAATCGTTCGATCCATTTTCAGCGAATCAAGAATACGTTCCTGTACATTTTGCCCCCAGGTTTTCCCGGTCACTTTTTTGATCAGCTCACCCGCGGTAATGTACATTAGGTTTGAATAGCCAAACCCGTCGCGAAACGAAAACTCCGGTTCGAGGTATTTCATCCGCCGGATAATCTCTTCGGAAGTCAGGTCTGATTTATACCACATTACATCGCCGCTAAACGTTCCGAGGCCCACCCGGTGACACAACAAATCCTTAACGGTAACCTGGGCGCTTACCCACGGATCGTACAACTCAAAATACGGCAGAAACTTTTGTACTTTATCATCCCAGTTCAACTGTCCTTCGTCCACCAGTTGCGCAATAACATAGCTGGTAAATGCCTTTGAGTTGGAAGCAATTGCATACAAACTGTTACCGTCGGGGCGGGCAGCCTCGCCAGCTTCCATTACTCCGTATCCTTTGCTGAAAACAGTTTGTCCGTCTTTCACAATGGCCACACTCATTCCGGGTGTCCCCCAGTCTGCCAGCGATTTTTCAAAATACTGATCGAGTTTTGCCAGATCTACTTCCTGCGCATGAAGGAATACAGAGAAGAAAAGCAACAGAAGAAATAAACTTTTTTTGATCATAATCTGTGTATTCTACTAAATCATTATACAATAATAATTCCTTTACTTTTTAAGCTTTTGATTTTTACCAATCAGGAAATAAAGGATGGAGCCAATCAGATTAAAGAAAATAACAACAATAACCCAAATCAACTTATTGTTTCCCTCAAAGTCGCTTCGCAATATATCAATCAATGCGATCAGTGGAAAAATAAACAAAAGCGAGAGTATCAGAAGAATGATAATCTCTTGCGGTCCGATAAACCCTAGTAATACCATGGTAATTTGTTTTGGTTTGTCCAAATGTATTCAATATGTTAATCAGTACATAATTCTATGCTAATTTTCTGAAGTTGAAAAAAGGGAACCTTTACAGATTCCCTTTTGATATTTTCTGATGCGTTTATTTACAAAGAATCGCCAAAGTCGGCCCTGAATTTGGCTACCAGTTTTTCGGTCCAGTCACCAATCGGCTCCAGTCTTCCCATGAAGAAACGAAGCATTGGAGGTTCTTCCACCCATTGCAATCCGCCAATTAATTCCCGGTTATCGTACAGCCATTTTACCCGGTCGATTACATACATGGTTTGCGAAAGCGTAAACACACGACGAGGAAATGCCAAACGCAGCAACTCAACATCGGCTAAAATATCCTTCCCGTTTTCGTCGCGAACACTGGAAATGGTTCCGCGTTCCATCCCCCGAATACCGGAAACAATGTACAAAGCAGCTGCCAGGGCACCTGCAGGGTACTGTTCCTGAGGAACGTGCTTCAGAAAGCCCATTGCATCTACATGGCAACCGAGGGCACCTGCCGGTGTAATTACCGGTACTCCTGCTTCGTCCAGGTTATCCACTGCATATTTTATAAACGACGGCGACTGATTGATCACAGTATCGTCGCAGGTCTCGCGCAAACCAACTGCCATGGCCTCGATTTCGCGCACCGACATACCACCATAGGTAAGAAACCCTTCGTACAGCACGAGCAAGTCCCTCATCTTCAAATAATATTCATTTTTGTCGGTTAAAATTCCGCCACCACGTGTTGAGCTCACTTTCCGGCTTGAGAAATACACCAAATCGGCATAGCCGCACATTTCCAGCAGAATATCTTTTATCTCGGCGTTCTTAAATTCATCTTCGCGTTGTTTGATAAACCAGGCGTTTTCTCCTATCAAACTGGCATCGAGCACCATCATGGTGTCGTTTTTATCGCAAACTGCACGAACATCACGCATGTTTTGCATCGAAAAAGGTTGCCCGCCAATCAGGTTCGTCGATGCTTCCATGCGCACAAAAGCCACTTTTTCTTTTCCGTATTTCTCAAAAACAGCGTTGAGCTTTGCAATGTCAATGTTTCCCTTAAATTTTTTTGAGCTTTTGATATCCAATGCATCATCAGCATAAATCTCCAGCACTTTCCCGCCATTGAGTTCCATGTGTTCTTTGGTAGTGGTAAAGTGGTAGTTCATCGGAATAACATCGCCTTGTTTTATAAATGCCTGCGACACTATGTTTTCGGCTGCACGCCCCTGGTGAACAGGTAAAACGTAGTGTTTACCAAAAACTTCCCGGGCTGCCTCTTCCATCCGGTAAAAACTTTGTGATCCGGCATAGGCATCATCGGCCTGTAACATCGATGAAATCTGGTTATCGCTCATTGCGTTTGTTCCGGAATCGGTCAGCATATCCAGAAAAACATCCTTTGTATTTAACAGGAATGTATTAAAGCCCGCACCTTCCATGGCAGCCTTTCTTTCTTCAATCGGTCGTAAAAATAATTTCTGTACGATACGTACTTTGTGTTGTTCCACTGGAATCTGTTCGCCACTATAAAATTTAATGGCATTGCTCTGGTTCGTCATTTTTTAATGGTTTTTAATTTCGAAATAACAATTTTATAAAGATAAAATCTTCAAATTGATATTTGAGCTTTTCTAAAAAGACGAGCATTATTTGAATGATATTTATAATCGTTCAAAACAAACTGGCGATTAAAAGCAATAATATCCGGTTAAAACACAAAGGGGCTGTCCCAAAAGTTCTTTTGTGTTAGACTGAACTTACGATTTGTAAGTAACCACTAGGGTTTTCACCCCTAAATCCCCTATAGGGGACCTTAAGCCTCCCCCTTTAGGGGAGGTTTGGAGGGGTAAAATCAAAGCCGATCATAAATTGTAAGTTTCTTTTAAAATAATTTGACTTTTTGGACAGCTTCTTTGATTATTTTGGGAGAAGAAAAATATCCTAGTATTAACCGGAAGCTGACGATTAACAACAAAAAAATGCCCGGAACCTAGCAATAAACCAGTTCCAGAATTTTCTCGAGCCACCGGGCATCTACTTCGGAGAAAGAACTCTTGTCTTTACTGTCGATATCCAATACCCCGATGATCTCACCTGCCTTGTTTCTGAAGGGAACTACAATTTCAGAATTCGATCGCGAGTCGCAGGCAATATGCCCCGGAAAAGCATGTACATCTTCCACCACCAACGTTTTCTGTTGGTTAAAAGCCGCCCAGCACACCCCTTTGTCCTTTTCCAGAATCTGACAAGCCACCGGTCCCTGGTACATGTTTACCGTCATCTTCCCGTCATCGATCAGGTAAAAACCCGTCCAGAAATAATAGTCCATTTTATGGTGCAGAACGGCAATAATGGTAGCCATCCGCGCCTGCGTATTTTCACTTTTCCGCACCAACTCGCTCAACTGCGCATAAATTCGCTCGTAACGTCCTTCTTTCTTTTTGTCTTCCATAACTGTAACATGAATCTGAGTACGAAATAACAAAAATCAATTGTGAATTAACTTCATACCACTGTATTTTCATCCACTTATTTCGTTCTCCTTTTCCAAATTTTGGGATTTCGACTGTGATGAAAGAATGAATAAATCTCCACATGACTTTCAGCAATCGAGAAAACAACTGAAAATGGAAACCTCTTTAAAACAGCCACTCTTACATCAGACCTGATTTTACGAAAACGGTGAGGATTGGAGATAATTTGCTTAAGTTTCGCTTCAACTTCTCTTATAAATTCATCTCCCAAATTTTCCTTTTGAAAATTGTACCATTTCCGGGCATCCATTAACTCAGATTCCGCAAAGGGATGAATTTTAAGAACATACAATTTCATTGCGAGTCCAGACTCTTTTTTATATCCTCCCAGCTACGCCACTCATCCGGATGATTCTTCATGTATTCTTTCCGGGCATCCACCTCTTGCAAAATATCGGCTTCGATATCTGTTTCATCTTCAATAACCGTCAGAAACGAATAATCTTTGGCCAACTCTTTCATCATATTGATAATACTTTGTGCTTTGGCAGAAGAACCCGTTATTTTTACAGTAAAACTCATATCCTCCAATCGTAAGTTATCTCAAAGATACTGAATTTGAATCATAGTGAATTCTGCATAGCTCGATAGAATTTTATATTTTTGCGCCCAAATTCAAAGAATCATGGCACAGAAACCTTCGATACCAAAAGGCACCCGCGACTTTTCACCCGTTGAAATGGTGAGAAGAAACTATATTTTCGATACCATCAAAGATGTTTTTCGTTTGTACGGATTTCAGCCGATTGAAACACCGGCCATGGAAAACCTGTCGACACTGATGGGCAAATACGGGGAAGAAGGCGACAAGCTGCTTTTTAAGATTCTGAATTCAGGTGATTTTATTTCGAAAGCACCACAGGAGGTAATCGACGAAAAAAATTCGAACAAACTTACAACTCATATTTCCGAAAAGGGATTGCGCTACGACCTGACGGTGCCCTTTGCACGCTACGTAGTACAATACCGTAACGACATTGTTTTTCCGTTTAAGCGTTACCAGATTCAGCCAGTTTGGCGTGCCGACCGCCCGCAAAAAGGTCGTTACCGCGAATTTTACCAGTGCGATGTAGACGTGATTGGCAGCGACAGTTTGCTCAACGAACTGGAGCTGGTGCAGATTATCGACGATGTTTTTCAACGCCTGCAAATTAATACGGTCGTAAAAATCAACAACCGGAAAATACTGGCTGGAATTGCCGAAGCCATTGGCGAAGCAGATCGCATGGTGGATATCACCGTTGCTATCGACAAACTGGACAAAATCGGCTTGGAAAAAGTAAATGCTGAAATGCTTGAAAAAGGCATTTCGGAAACCGCGGTTGAAAAGCTACAGCCCATTTTAAAACTCGAAGGCAGCACAGCAGAAAAGCTTGAGCAAATAGCTACCGTTATCGGGCACACCGAAATCGGCGCCAAAGGAATTTCGGAAATGCAGACACTGTTTGCCTACCTCGCAAACTTTGACCTGAAAACCGAAGTGGAGCTCGACCTGACATTGGCCCGTGGTTTAAACTACTACACCGGCGCTATTTTCGAAGTAAAATCGAAAGATGTGCAGATCGGGAGTATTTGCGGCGGTGGCCGCTACGACGATCTGACCGGTATTTTCGGAATGCCCGATGTTTCCGGCGTGGGTGTTTCTTTTGGTGCCGAACGTATTTACGACGTACTCACCCAACTGAATCTTTTTCCGCACGAATCGATGGAAACAACCAAAGCCTTGTTTATCAACTTTGGAGAAAAAGAAGAAGCCTATTGTTTGCCGGTGCTGGCACAACTGAGAAAAAACAATGTGAATGCTGAGATTTTCCCGGAAAGTGCCAAAATGAAAAAGCAGATGAATTATGCCAACCGGAAAGAGATTCCGTTTGTAATTCTGGCCGGAGAAGAAGAAATGGCTGCCCAAAAATTCACACTGAAAAATATGGAAACCGGCGAACAACAGCTGGTAAGCGCAGAAGAACTGATAAAGGCATTATCCTGATCAACAGAAAGAAGCAGTCCTAAAAATTAATAGAAACAGGTTCTCGCAAAGACAAAAAAGAAGCGCTAAGGTCGCAGACTGGCTGATTATCAGCTTCTGTTTTTGCGTGCTTTTGAGCAAATCTTGGCGTGCTTTGCGTGAGATTTGTTTTTTTGGACTACTTCTTCTCTTTTCTGCAAAGTATATTAAGTTTTAGCCCAAAAAACCCTTAATTAGAAGCAAACAATTAGCTTATTTGTAGTAAGAGAAGTCGTTTTTTTTCCTCTTCCCAGGAATCTCCCTCATTAGGATTTTTCACGACAAAGTCGTACCTCGCATCCAATTCATTGGCAATATTTTCCTCTACGTGCGCTTCTTCCGGGTGCACACTCATAAATTCGTATTCCCTGGATAGCTCCTTTAACATTGAAACGATACTTTTCGCTACAGGATTTGAGTCTTCTATTTTAATGGTATAATGCATCGCGATCTCTTTATCTCTAACAAATATACGATTTAAATCATTGTTGCTATTTTGGTAAAAACTCTATATTAGCAACATTAATTTTGACATTTAGTTAAACTGTATGAATATTCCGGTACCTGATCGGCTTGTAAAAACCCTTGGCGGAGACGTTCGTTTTCCCTGATAACTTTACTGACGGATACTCCCCTGTTGTGCAATGTAATTTGCAGCACATTGTTATCACCTTATTTTAGATGAAGTAATTACTTTTTCACTTTCACCGTTAAACAATTTGTTATCATGGCTAAACGCGTTTTTGAAATATCACCCAATCACCTTACTTACGACATTATTCAGGACATTCTGGAGAACGACACAAAACTGGAGCTTTCCGACATTTCTGTTGAACTCATCCAGAAAAGCAAAAAATACCTCGACCGCAAACTGGAGCGGGCCGAAAAACCTCTGTATGGCATCAATACCGGTTTTGGCGCTTTGTGCGACATCGAAATTTCAAAGGAGGACCTGAGTAAATTGCAGGAAAACCTGGTGGTTTCGCATGCCTGCAACGTGGGTACCGAAGTTCCGGCTGATGTGGTAAAACTGATGTTACTGCTAAAAGCACATGCACTTTCAAAAGGTAACTCTGCGGTGCAGTTGATTACCGTGCAACGCATACTCGATCTTTTCAACAACAACATACTTCCGGTGGTACGCGAACAAGGCTCACTGGGCGCAAGCGGCGACCTGGCACCCTTGGCCATGTTATTCCTTCCCCTGCTGGGTTTGGGTGAAGTAAACTTTGAAGGGAAGCAAGTCAGCTCAGCTGTTGTGCTGGAGAAATTTGGATGGAACCCCATTAAACTGGAAGCCAAAGAAGGGCTGGCGCTTTTGAACGGCACACAGTTTATGAGCGCACACGCGGTTTACACCCTGCTAAAAACGTTCCGGATCATCGATCAGGGCGATATTATCGGGGCACTTTCGCTCGATGCGTTTGATGGTTTGCTGGAACCGTTTTCTGAAAACATTCAACGCATCCGCCCCCACAAAGGGCAGGCAGAAACCGCGCGCAACTTCCGGCATGTACTGGCCGGCAGCGAAATGCAGGCGAAACACAAGACACACATCCAGGATCCCTACTCTTTCCGCTGTATTCCGCAGGTACACGGGGCCGTGAAAGATGCGGTTAAATACGTTTCAAAAGTTATTGAAACCGAGATCAACTCCGTAACCGATAACCCAACGGTGTTTCCTGATGAAGACCTGATTATTTCGGGTGGTAATTTCCATGGCGAACCACTGGCCCTTTCGCTCGATTTTCTGGCCATGGCACTAAGCGAACTCGGAAGCATCTCCGAAAGAAGAACCTATCGTTTGATCTCCGGAGAACGCGGACTACCTGAATTTTTAGTAGCCAACCCGGGGCTGAACTCGGGCTTTATGATTCCGCAATACGCCGCAGCTTCCATTGTAAGCCAGAACAAGCAGTTTTGCACACCTGCATCGGTTGATTCCATCCCCTCGTCGAACGAACAGGAAGACCATGTGAGTATGGGTGGGAACGCAGCTACCAAAGCCTTGAAAGTGGCGCTTAATACCGAGAAAATCCTGGCCATTGAACTGTACAATGCCGCACAGGCAATGGACTTCCGGCGGCCGGTAAAAACCTCTCCTTTCCTTGAAAATTTTCTGAAAGATTACCGCAAAAAAGTAAGTTTTGTAGAAGAAGACACGGTTATGTATGTGGGGATCAATAAAACCATTGATTTCCTGAACCACACCAGAACAAAAAGATTGGCCAGAAAATAAAAATCAACATCCGCTGAGCGGTTAAAAAGACAGTTTTTCCTTTCGCTTTACATTTCCTTCTTCATCGGCAAGAAGAAAATAACGGATAAGCTCTGCGTCGCGAATAATGAGTTCGTATTCCCGTTTGTCGTCACATTCAATCAGGATTGCATTCATTAATTCGCCATGCTCAGCCGCCGTTTCCGTCACCTTTAGCGGAAGCTCCGACAAGGGCAGGTTTATTTTCAGGCAAACAAAAGTCCCGTCTTTCCGGTAACTGGCGATGTTCTCCAGCTCGTTCCGGTAAAAAACAGCTTCAAACAAATCGCCTGTTCGCTGCCACTCAATGTTTATGGTATCTGCAAACTGTTCGGCAAACTGTTCTTTCACCGGTTCCGGCACCTGTATTTCGTTACTCGCGGAAAATATTTTCTGAATAAAATTTCTGATCTCCATGTTTTTCTTTTTTTGACGATAAAACCCTTGAAAGTAACTCCCAGGCTACTCTTTTTTAAATTCGGTCTGAAACAGATAAACAACCCGGGTGCGAGCTCTTTTTAAACGCATTTTTACAGCATCTTCGCTTATTTGAAGTGTTTGTGCAATGTGTTTTCCCGGAAGATTGTCCTGGTATTTCATAAGCAACAAGGCTTTTTCTTCGGGATGGATCATCTCCAGTATCTTCAAAAGATTCTCGTAGCTCAGGCTTTCCAGGTCGGCTTCATCTTCATCCGGAATGTCGGGAATTTCGTTTTCGCTGTTCCAGTTCGGATAGTGCAGTTTCTTTTTGTGCCGCAGATAATCAATCGAATAATTGTAGGTTATGGCGTAAAGCCACGACGAGAAGCGCGCATTCCTCTTAAAACCGGGCAGCTTTTCGTAAGCCTTCGAGAGAATGTCGTTGGCAAAATCTTCTGCCTGGTCGCGGTTTTTAATAAAGCTGTAGCATTTGTCAACCACTTTTAGGTAATAGCGTTTATACAGCTCTTCAAAAAGCGCTGTTTTGTTCTCCGCAATTATTCGCCTCACCAGCTCCTCATCATCAATTCCTGCAAGTTTTTCCTTCACCATAATTCAAGAAAAGAAAAAAAAAATTTGTTACCCGCGTTACTTCAAAATTTACCTCCGTCTAAATGTAAATTTCGCACTTGCGTAAAAGTTAGGCGAAATTACTTTTTCAAACGAATTTGATGATAAAAAAGAAACTTTACGTTTAAAAAATGAGAACAAAATTTTTGACTTTGATCGCAGCCCTGAGTGTGGCTGTATTGTTGAGCAGCTGTGGAAAAGTTCCTCAAGCTGAAATTGATGCTGCTAACGCCGCTATTGAGGCTGCCAAAACTGCCGGAGCCGACGTGTATGTAACCGCCGACTTTACTGCTTTGCAAGACTCGATGAACGCTGTTACCCAGAGCGTGGAAGCTCAGAACGGTAAAATGTTTAAAAACTATAGCAAAGTAACCGAGCAGTTGGCAGTTGTAAACCAACTGGCAGCCGAAGTTACTACCAAAACTGAAGCTCGTAAAGAAGAAGTAAAACTGGAAATTGCTGCCCTGCAAACCGAAGTAACCAACCTGTTAGTTCAAAACAACGAACTGGTTGCGCAGGCTCCGAAAGGAAAAGAAGGTGCGGCTGCACTGGAAGCCATTAAAGGCGACATTGGCGTGGTAGAAGCCAGCATTGCCGATGTTACAACTCAGGTGGCTGCCGACCAGTTATTGCCTGCTCTTGACAAAGCCAAAGCTGCCAAAGAAAAAGCAGCAGCGCTTAACGCCGAGCTTACAGAGGTAATTGCCAAATACAGCAGTAACAGGAAAAAATAAGTGAGTTTAGCCAAGTAAAAAACCTGTAACTTCCCCGGAATATATACATTCCGGGGATTTTTTTCAGGCTTGTTTTTTTGATGAAGGTGAGAAGAAGAACGATTGCAGGAGTTGGAATAATTGTGATGGCCACCGCCGGACTGGGCATCTGGAGCTACAAAGCGCCAAAGCCGCCACTCAATGAAATGAAAATGGCCCTTGAAAGTTTAAGCGAGGCCAAAAAAGCAGAAGCACAGATTTATGCTGCCGATGCCTACAAACAGGCAGAGCAGGCTTACGACTCGGCAATGGTTTGCTGGGCCGAAGAAAACAAACGCTTTTTTCTTTTCAGGAATTATACCGACCTGAACAAATGGATAGCTGTTACCATTGAAAAAGCAGCCGAGGCAGAAGGACTTTCAGGAAAACGATTAAAATCGGCAGGCAGCAAATTGCGGGAGGGAATTGCGCTACTGGAAAGGAAAATTGATACCTACAAACGCTACTACAAACATTTGCCCTTACCTGCCAACGTTTCAAAAACACACCACAAAGGAGTTATAAAACTGTCGGAAGCAAAATTTGCCTGGGAAAACAAGCGATTGGGCGAAGCAGAAAAAAGCTACCAGCAGGCAAAAGAACTGATAAACTCGTCGAACAGCAAAGCAGAAAACCTGTTAAGCTCCTGGTTTAGCGAACACAGTGCCTGGCAAAAACAGGCCCAGGCGGCCATCCAGCAATCAGCAAACGGGAAAAAGGTTATTGTGGTCGACAAACTGGCACACACCTGTACGGTTTATCAAAACAAAAAGGCCATTCGAACTTTTAACGCCGAACTGGGCGTAAACTGGATGGGCGACAAGAAAAAGAAGGGCGACAAAGCCACACCCGAAGGAAACTACCAAATTACCCAAAAGAAAAGCGGGGCATCGACGAAGTTCTACAAAGCCCTGTTAATCAACTACCCGAATGCCGACGACCGGAAACGCTTTCAGCAAAACAAAAAAAGCGGACTAATACCCGCGAAGGCTGATATTGGCAACTTGATTGAAATTCATGGATTGGGCGGAAAAGGGCTCGACTGGACCGATGGCTGTGTTGCCCTGAAAAACGACGACATGGACGCACTTTACAAACTCGTATCTGTTGGAACGCCGGTGGTTATTATCGGATCAATCCGTCCGCTGCAGGAAGTAACCGGCAAAAACGTATCAGAATGAAAACGGACATGCCCACTAAATTCCACCTCAAAGCTATTCAAAAAATACGCTCGCTTTTAAAGGGCTGGCTGGGCTTTACCCTGATCCAGTTGTGTGCAGTGACGGCTTTTATCTTTTTATTGTTTGCAGGAGTTCCGTGGATAAAAAACCAAGCCGCTATTTACCGCTTTCTTCCGGAGCAAGAGGTCAACAATGTGTCGCCTACCGATGTAAAAATGCTTCAGATAGAAACCATCCAGCTACAAAGAAAGATTGACCGGCTCACACCCGGCGGAGTTTACCTGGTGATCAACACCACCGACAACACTTTCTTTTTGTACAAAAACAGGCAATTGATCCGCGAAGGAATCTGTTCTACCGGAAGCTATATAAAACTGGAAACCGAAACCGATAAAAACTGGCTTTTCGAAACTCCCAAAGGGGTGTTCTCGATTAAAGGAAAAACGGTTAACCCGGTTTGGAGAAAACCCGACTGGGCATTTATTGAAGAGGGCCTGCCCATTCCGCGGGCCGGAGATCCCTCGCGTTACGAACACGGAGTATTGGGCGATTACGCGCTTAGTTTGGGAGACGGCTACCTGATACACGGGACACTCTACAAACGCTTCCTCGGGTTGCCCGTCACTCACGGCTGTGTGAGAATGGGCGACGAAGACCTGGAAGCGGTATTTAAAACACTGCCGGTTGGCGCAAAAGTTTTTATTTATTAACATGGAAAATCCGGAATCAGGCTTTCGCAAAAAAACATCGAAAAAAAGGTGGCTGGCTTTTTTGCTGCCCCTCGCACTGCTGTTTATTGTTATCCAGTATGCTGCACTGTCGATCGTTTCGGTACAGGAAAAATTAAAGGGCCTGTCCGAAATCAAGGATGTGGATGTTCCTTTTAACAACGTAAAAGACTCGGCCTGGATCAGTGCTTTTAAGGACCGGAACTGGGTGGAATGCAGACTAAAAACCTCAAAAACCGACTCCATCAGTCTATCGGTTAATCTAAAAGACAGCATCCTGCAACTGGAACTGAAAGGCGTGGTGATAAAAACCTCACCGATTCTCGAATTTAAAACCGATCATTTTTTTGAGGAACTCAACCCCGTGGGCTATCATCATTATTTTGGTGAAGAAACGACCTGTACAAACATGCAGGCTACTATTGAGAAAATTCCGGTGATCGTAAAAAAAGCTCCCAAAGATACGCTTGAATATGCCAGCCAAAGCCATGTGATCGACACTGTAAAAAACGAAGATGTGCACTGGCTTATCGTGCTCGGCAATGGGATCGAAATAAGGGTGGAAGGCACCGACACAAGTACCCATGCCAACCGGTGGCAAAACTGGCTTTGGCTAAAACAGGATTACCTTGAGATAAAGAACAACCTTACGCAAACCATTCAGTTCAGGGTACCCGACTATTACCCGGGCATTAAGCTGGTAATTTCAGAAAACGATGCCAAGGCAATTTACCGGGCCTTGCCGGCGCAGCCAAAAGTATGCATTCGGATGTAAGCAGTGTATCTTTTTATTTTTTAGGGGAAGGTCACATTGCTCGAGTTCAAGAGGTCATTGTTATACTCTGAGCGGTCATTGTTTAACTTCAAGTGGTTATTGCAAAGGTCAAACCTGACATTGTTTCAGTTAAAGAAGTCATTGCACGAATCAAACCTGACATTGTTTCAGATCAAGCACACATTGCAGAGGTTCAAGTGCTTATTGTTTCGATCTGAGCAGGCATTGTTGTAACTCAAGCGGTTATTGTTTGAGTTGAAGAGCTTATTGCAGCCCCCAAAGCAGGCATTGTAACAGGAAAGTGGATGCCGGATTCTGGATACCCAATTCTTTACTCACTCTGAACACTAAACTCGTAACAAAAAGGCCCGGAAGTTATCTCCCAGGCCTTCGGTATTTTATTACAATTCCCGTATCCAAATGTTTCGGTAACTCACCGGGTTTCCGTGGTCCTGAAGAATAATGCTTCCTTTTCCGTGTTTCCGTACTGAATACTCAGGAATACCAATGTATTCTGTTGGTCCGCGCAGTTTCACATGGTTTTGAACCAGCACACCGTTATGAAGCACCGTGACGGTTGGCGGTGTAAAATAGGTGCCATCCTCGTTAAAACGTGGTGCGGTGTAAATGATATCGTATGTTTGCCATTCACCCGGCGCTTTGCAGGCATTTACCAGCGGAGCATGTTGTTTGTACAAACTACCTGCCTGCCCGTTGCGGTAAGTGCGGTTGTTGTAGTTATCGAGCACCTGCACTTCGTAGGTTTCCTGCAGAAATACGCCGCTGTTGCCGCGTCCCTGGCTTTCTCCTTTTACTTCGGAAGGAGAGCGCCACTCGATGTGTAACTGCACATCGCCAAAAACGCGTTTGGTTTTGATAATTCCCGTTCCTGCTTTCACCGTTGCACAGCCGTCTTCCACCAACCAGCCGGGTTCTGCCCCGTCGCCGTTTGTCCACTCGCGGCCCAAATCGGTGCCATCGAACAATACAATTGCATCCGAAGGTGCATCCGAAGGCTTTTCACCAGGGGTAATAACCGATACTTCGGGATCCCAAATTTCGGTCATTTCCGGCTTCATTTGCATCGACTCATCATTCTGAGCCATTGCAAAACCGCCGAAAACCATTAAAATAAAAGTTAAAGAAATGATCTTCATGATTTAGTCGTTTTGGTATTAATAAATCAGTGGCCGGTCAATGTAACCGGCCACCGTAATATGTTTTGCTCAATTCTTCTTCTGACAAAAAAGAATTACAGGCCCAACTCTTCCATAATGGCATCAATTTTTGCATCGGCCTTTTGTTCGGCCGCATCAAAATCCGCCCTGGATTCAAGCTCACCTTTTACTTCAAAATAGAACTTAATTTTTGGCTCTGTTCCCGATGGGCGAACCGAAATTTTGGTTCCTTCCTGGGTGAAGAACTGCAATACATTGGATGTAATTTTCTGATCGATCTTTTTCTCTTCTCCGGTAATCAGGTTTTTCGCCACCAGCGTTGAATAATCTTTCACCCATTCCATTGGCGAACCACCCAGTTCTTTCGGAGGGTCGTTGCGAAATTTGGTCATGATTTGCTGAATCTCTTCGGCGCCGGTTTTCCCCTTCCGAACCACGTATTTCATTTTCTCGCGCGAAAATCCGTATTCGAGGTAAATATCCTGTAAAAGTTCGTACAAACTCTTTCCCTGATCCATTGCCCACGCTGCAATTTCAGCCATTAATGCACAAGCTGAAACGGCATCTTTATCGCGCACAAAATCAGAGGGCATAAAACCAAAGCTTTCTTCGCCACCGCCAATGTATTTTTTGACGCCTTCGTTATCCCGAATTACTTCAGCAATAAACTTAAAACCGGTGTACACATCGTAATATTCGATGTTGTTGCGGCGGGCCACTTCGGCAATCATTTCAGTGGAAACGATGGTTTTCACCACAAACTCGTTGCCTTTCAGTTTTCCCTCTTTCTTCATGTTTACAATAATGTAATAGAAGAAAAGCAGGGCGGTCTGGTTTCCGTTCAGAATAACGTACTCTCCCTTATCATTTTTCACGGCCACACCAATCCGGTCAGAGTCGGGGTCGGAAGCCATCACCACATCGGCATTTATTTCAGCAGCCTTTTTAGTCGCCATTTCCATGGCTGCCGGTTCTTCCGGGTTGGGAGAAACAACCGTTGGAAAATCACCACTCACCACATCCTGCTCCGGAATGTTGATGATGTTGGTAAAGCCAAAAGCTCTCAATGCCGCCGGGATCAGTTTCACTCCCGTTCCGTGGATAGGCGTGTAAATGATCTTCATGTCTTTGTGACGCTCGATCACATCGGGAGAAATGGAAACCTTTTTCACGTTTTCAAGGAATTTGTTGTCCATTTCCTCTCCCAGTATTTCGATCAAGTCATCGGGTCCGTCAAACTTAATGTTTTCGGGTTTGATCCGGGCCACCTCGTTTACGATGTTCTCATCGTGCGGAGCAACAATCTGCGATCCATCGTCCCAATAAGCCTTATAGCCATTGTATTCTTTCGGGTTATGAGAAGCCGTCAGGATAATTCCGCTCTGGCACCCCAGTTCGCGAATGGCAAACGAAAGCTCGGGAGTTGGACGCAGGTCTTCAAACAAATAAGCTTTGATGCCGTTGGCGGCAAATATTTTGGCACTGGTTTCGGCAAACAAACGGCTGTTGTTGCGGCAATCGTGGCCAATCGCCACTTTAATTTCATCAAGCCCAGCAAAATTTACTTTCAGGTAATTGCTCAAGCCCTGAGTGGCAGCACCCACGGTATAAATATTCATCCGGTTGGTGCCAACACCCATAATTCCGCGAAGACCACCGGTTCCGAATTCCAGGTTTTTGTAAAAAGCATCTACCAATTCAGCAGGATCTTCCGCATCAAGCAGAGCCTGCACCTGTGCACGTGTTTGTGCATCGTATGTATCAGAAAGCCATTCTTTTGCTTTCGCTTTTACTTCCAGTAATTCATTCTTCTCCATAACTTATATTTTTTCCAATCTTTGTAAACAAACTTTTAAACTATCCCTCCAGTAGGGTATCCGAACTTCAAAAGTATTCCGAATTTTCGATTTATTCAACACGCTGTAATGCGGCCGTTTGGTAGGTGTTGGAAACTGATCGCTGGTTAGCGGGCTTACCTGGCACTCCACTCCGGCCATCTCAAAAATGGCCACCGCAAAATCGTACCAACTGGCAACTCCTTCGTTTGAAAAATGGTAAATACCTGGGACAAAGTTTTTGGGTTCCTTTTCCGATAAACCAATGACATCAAGGATTGCCAGCGCCAAGTCAGCCGCGTTGGTGGGCGATCCAACCTGGTCGAACACCACTCCCAACTCACCTCTTTCGCGACCTACACGCAACATGGTTTTCACAAAATTATTTCCGTAAACCGAATACAACCAGGCCGTGCGGATAATGACCGATTCAGGATTTTGTGCCTGAACATTTCTTTCACCGTCTAATTTCGTCCGACCGTAAACTCCCTGCGGATTTACGTCATCTTCTTCAGAATAAGGTTCGCAGGCATCGCCTGCAAATACGTAATCGGTAGAAATATGTATGAGTTTGATGCCGTATTTCTTTGTCACTTTGGCCAGAATACCAGGCGCCAGCGCATTTACTATCGTGGCGGTCTCAATGTCTGATTCTGCTTTATCGACGGCAGTATAAGCAGCACAATTAATCAGGAAGTCGATATTTTTACCGGCTATAAACTGATCCACCGCATTTTCATCTGTAATATCGAGATTATCGACATCTGTAAACAGAAAATCCCACTCCGGATATTCTGAACGAAGCGTTTTTATCTCGCTTCCAAGCTGTCCGTATGCTCCGCTAACTAAAATCCGCATGTCAAAAACTGAAATTCATTTGAGCCTCAACAAACAAAGGCGCTTCAAGGTCTTTCTCTGAAACAATGGACTGTTTCTCATCTACTTTCCAGTCGATGTTTAAGTTCCCGTCAA
The DNA here is from genome assembly GCF_003576475.1 of Maribellus luteus. GTDB lineage: Bacteria > Bacteroidota > Bacteroidia > Bacteroidales > Prolixibacteraceae > Draconibacterium > Draconibacterium luteum. Next base: position 68,840 of record NZ_QWGR01000019.1, read on the forward strand.
AAGGATGGATCGATCGTTCGGCTTCCTTGTTGTAAAAATTATCGCATTTATAGGTAAAAATAGCTGTTTCGCTCAAAACCGAAAAACCATGTGCAAAACCCCGCGGAATAAATAACTGTTTTTTATTTTCAGCGCTTAGTTCCACACTAAACCATTTTCCAAAAGTAGGAGAACCCGCGCGTAAATCAACTGCCACATCCAACACTGCACCTTGAATTACGCGCACCAGTTTTGCCTGTGCAAATTCGTTTAACTGGTAATGTAATCCTCGCACCACTCCTTTTACCGATTTTGATTCATTGTCCTGAATAAAAGAAGCACTGATTCCCGCTTCCCGGTAACGATCCTCCTGATACGATTCAAAAAAATATCCTCTGCTGTCTTCAAAAACCCGTGGTTCAATAATCAGCAAACCCGGAAACCCGGTCTCAATTACATTCATTGATTAAAAAGAAATAATTTGTTTTTCGGCCAGGCTCAAAAGGTACTGTCCGTATTGATTTTTACTTAAAGGTTTGGCTAATTCTATCAGTTGGTCTTTGTCGATAAATCCTTTTTTGAAAGCGATTTCTTCGATGCACGACACTTTTAACCCCTGACGCTGCTCAATGGTGGCAATAAAATTCGAAGCCTGCAGCAAACTGTCGTGGGTTCCTGTATCAAGCCAGGCAAATCCGCGGCCCAGAAGCTTTACATTCAGCCTTTCTTCCTGAAGATAAAGCCGGTTCAGATCGGTAATTTCCAGCTCTCCCCTTTTTGAAGGCTTTAAACCTTTGGCTTTTTTTACTACATCGTTTGAGTAAAAATACAGGCCCGTTACCGCGTAATTCGACTTGGGCTTTTCCGGCTTTTCTTCAATGCTGATCACCTTCCCGTTTTCATCAAACTCAACCACACCGTAACGTTCAGGGTCGTTTACATAATAACCGAAAACCACCGCGCCATCTTTCAGATCGGCTGCCTCTTCGAGTATCGACCTGAAATTATAGCCGTAGAAAATATTGTCGCCAAGGATCATACAAACATTGTCGTCGCCAATAAATTCTTCACCCAAAATAAAAGCCTGTGCCAGGCCATCAGGCGAAGGCTGAATTACATACGACAATTTTAGCCCCAGTTGCGAACCATCTCCAAAAAGATTTTCATACAAAACAATGTCTGTCGGGGTGGAAATAATCAGAATCTCCCTGATTCCGGCCAGCATAAGTACCGACAAAGGATAGTAAATCATCGGTTTATCGTACACCGGTATAATTTGTTTTGAAATGGAACGGGTGATCGGATACAGACGTGTTCCGGAGCCTCCTGCTAGAATTATTCCTTTCATATCTTTCAAATTGTTTTGTTCAAAAGTTATAATCTGTGTTTTAAAGTTTTCGCGGTGTATTGAAACTCCTAAGAGCTTAAACCGTTACCTAAGTATGCGAGCAAATGTACCATTTTTGAACCATTTGGCATTAAAAGTATTTGAAAGTATCTGAACTTATCTCAAATTCAGTGCACGGAAAGCTATTTTTTGAACTCAAAACCAACAAAATACGCGAAAACTTTTGCAGGGTATGAATTAAGTTATAATTTTGCGCGCGATTTTATCAATATAATGTCTAACTCATTAGTTTATTTAGAATTACATGACAGAAGAAAAGAAAGTAAATCTTGAGGAGGAAGTAAAAGAAACTCCTGTTCAGGAAGAAGCGGCAGCAGCCGTGAAAGAAGAAGTTGTTGCAGAAGCAGCGACAGAGGCAAAACCTGCTAAAGCAGCCAAAGCCAAAACAGAAAACAAGACTGAAGAATTTGACTGGGCAAGCCTGGAAGTCGGCAGAGATGCTTATTCTCAAAAAGAAAGAGGCGACCTGGAAGACCTTTACAACAACACGCTGAACACCGTTTCAGAAAAAGAAGTTCTGGAAGGAACTGTAATCTCGCTGAACAAAAGAGAAGTAGTTGTTGACATAGGTTACAAATCAGACGGTATCGTTAGCTTGAACGAATTCCGTTACAATCCGGAGTTGAAAGTAGGCGATTCAGTAGACGTTTACATCGAAAGTCTGGAAGACAAAAAAGGACAGATGATCCTGTCACACAAAAAAGCCCGTGCTACCCGTTCTTGGGAACGTGTTAACGAAGCTTTGGAGAAAGACGAAATCATCAAAGGTTACATCAAGTGCCGCACAAAAGGTGGTATGATCGTGGATGTATTCGGAATCGAAGCATTCTTACCAGGATCGCAAATTGATGTAAAACCTATCCGCGACTACGATATTTTTGTGGGCAAAACAATGGAATTCAAAGTTGTTAAAATTAACCACGAATACCGTAACGTTGTTGTTTCTCATAAAGCGCTTATTGAAGCTGAACTGGAACAACAGAAGAAAGATATTATCGCTAAACTTGAAAAAGGCCAGGTACTGGAAGGAATCGTTAAAAACGTTACTTCGTACGGTGTGTTTATGGACCTTGGTGGTGTTGACGGATTGATCCACATCACTGACCTTTCATGGGGCCGTATCAACCATCCGAGCGAAATCGTTGAACTGGATCAGAAACTGAACGTGGTGATCCTTGATTTCGACGATGACAAAAAACGTATCGCTCTTGGCTTGAAACAACTGACTCCTCACCCATGGGATAACCTGGATGCAGAATTGAAAGTTGGCGACAAAGTAAAAGGTAAAGTAGTTGTTATTGCCGACTACGGTGCATTTGTTGAAATCGCACCTGGTGTTGAAGGTCTGATCCACGTTTCAGAAATGAGCTGGAGCCAGCACCTGCGTAGCGCACAAGACTTCTTAAGCGTTGGCGACGAAGTGGAAGCTGCTATCCTGACACTGGATCGTGAAGAACGCAAAATGTCACTGGGCATCAAACAACTGAAAGAAGATCCATGGGCTAACATTGACACACAATACGGTGTTGGTTCAAAACACACTGCAACGGTTCGCAACTTCACCAACTTTGGTGTATTTGTTGAAATCACAGAAGGAGTTGACGGCTTGATCCACATTTCAGACCTGAGCTGGACGAAGAAGATCAAACATCCATCAGAATTCACTGCGATTGCTGAGCCAATTGAAGTTGTAGTTCTGGACATCGACAAAGAAAACCGTCGTTTGAGCCTTGGCCACAAACAACTGGAAGAAAACCCATGGGATGTATTCGAAACCATCTTCACTCCCGATTCAATTCACGAAGGAACTGTGGTTGAGTTGATGGATAAAGGTGCAGTTATCGCCCTTCCTTACGGTGTTGAAGGTTTTGCTACTCCACGTCACCTTGTAAAAGAAGACGGATCTTCAGTTAAACAAGACGAAAAACTGGATTTCAAAGTAATCGAGTTCAACAAATCGGCAAAACGTATCATTGTTTCGCACTCAAGAATTTTTGAAGATGTAAAACGCGCTGAAGAAACTGAGAGTCGTAAAACTCAGTCACGTTCGAACAAACGTGCGATGAAATCAGTAAGCGACAACATCGAAAAAACAACTCTTGGCGACATTAGCGAGTTGGCTGCTTTGAAAACTCAAATGGAGCAAGAAGAGAAAAAAGACAAGTAAGCAGTTGGTTATTTCAAACTGAATTTCGTAAATTGAAGCATGGCGTTCGATATTCAGAAATGCGGAACGTATACTTTGGTAAAAGTACACGCCGACAGATTAGATACCAACAATGCACCAGACCTTAAATCGGAATTGGTTCTTGTCAATAATGAAGGTGAAAAAAACATTGTTCTCGACTTAAGTAACGTTACTTATTGCGATTCTTCGGGACTGAGAGCAGTTTTGGTAGCCAACAGGCTCTGTGAAGATGCCATAGGAACATTTATTCTATGTGGCCTTCAACCTGATGTGGAAAACCTGGTTAAAATTTCGATGCTGCACACGGTTCTGTTAATTACAGATACCGCGGAAGAAGCCGAAAGATTACTGGAGAAGAAGGATAACCTGTAGAGCAGCAATGTCTTTCGAACTGACCATATTGGGAAGTAATTCAGCATTACCAACTTCGAACAGATATCCAACAGCCCAGGTACTTGAAGTACCTGGGTTTTGTTTTTTGATCGATTGCGGGGAAGGTACGCAAATTCAGCTAAGACGTAACAAGATCAGTTTCAGCAAGATCCGGCATGTTTTCATCTCCCATCTTCACGGGGATCATTACTACGGATTGATTGGGTTAATTTCGACCATGAACCTGATGGGAGTTAAAAGCGACTTGCATATTTATGCCCATTCTGAATTAAAAACCCTGATTCAGCCACAGCTCGATTTTATTCGTGGCGATATGACGGTTAAGCCCATATTTCACCCGCTTAACTTTAAAAAGCCTCAACTCATTTTTGAATCGAAGAAAGTAGAGGTACTTTCATTTCCGGTGAAACACAGTATTCCAACCTGCGGCTTTCTTTTCAGGGAAAAACAAAAACCGGCGAATATCCGGAAAGATATGATCAAGGCCTACAACATTCCCATTGCCGCCATCAAGGATATTAAAGCCGGTGCTGATTTTACAACGGCAGAAGGACAGGTTATTGCCAACGTCGACCTTACCATTCCCGCATCCAAACCAACTTCCTACGCTTTTTGCACCGACACGGCTTTTTACCCTGCTAATGCGAGTATTTTAAACGGAGTTGATTTGCTGTACCACGAAACAACATTCCTGGAGGAACTTAAAGAGCTGGCCCGCAAAACACTTCATTCCACCACAAAAGAAGCCGGTGAAATGGCCACACTTTCCGGTGCAGGAAAACTTTTGATCGGGCATTTTTCGGCCCGTTTTAAAGACATTTCGCGTTTTGTGGAGGAAACCAGGGAGGTGTTCCCCAATACAGAAGCAGCCATTGAAGGACGCAAATACACGATCTGAAACACTACTCCATTTCGTCGAAGAACCCCTTGTCAAAATTTACCAGGTACAGTTTTTCCGTTGGCCGGGTAAAAGCGGTATACAACCAGCGATAGTATTCGGTATCGAGCATATCCTCTACCAGGTATCCATGATCGACAAAAACCGCTTTCCACTGTCCGCCCTGAGCTTTGTGACAGGTAAGCGCATAGGCATATTTCACCTGCAAGGCATTAAAATACGGGTCTTCCTTGATCTTCTTCCAACGTTCCCGCTTGTTTCGTATCTCCATGTAATCTTCCGAAACAGCCTCAAATAAACTCCGGTTTTGTTCGTTCGAAAACGAAGCCGTTTCAATTGTTAATGTATCCAGAAAGATCTTACAGTCAATTTCAACATTTTCGTAGTCAACAAATCGTAAACTAACATTGACAAAACGGAAACCGTACAGTTCTTCGTAACCGTTTATTCCAATAATTTCAGCAATGTCGCCGTTGGCTATAAATTCAATTCCTGAATCAGGCGTTGCCCAGAAATAGTTATTCTTTACCACCATCAGCAGATCGCCTTTCTCTATTTCGTTCTCTTTGTACAAAATAGAACCTCTGATCCCCTTGTTAAAAATATTTGCCCGCTTGTTGGAACGCGTGATTACCGTGGTTTCAAACAAACCGTATTTATCGTAACAGGTAGTAAGCGTTTCAATCAGTTCTGCACCCGATATTCTTGCAACATCATCAAACCCGTCCATTTGTATCGGAAAAAAACCTTCAAAATCGGGAGTATCTCCAATAATGCTTCTTAATTCGGTAGCATTGCTCAATATCCCCGAATCTTCGGCCTGCCTGACTACATCGGTAAGTTCTATTTCCTGTATACCAAAACCATAGTGTTCCAACTCGGCGGCTTCCAGTGCCGGACTAATGCTTAATCCCACAGGAGGCAGCTGAGCCGTATCTCCTACCAATATCAGCCGGCAATTCACTCCCGAATAAACATATTCCAGCAAGTCATCCAGCACCCGCCCACTGCCAAAAAACGAGTTTTCGCCCAACTCGTTAGAGATCATCGAGGCTTCATCCACAATAAAATAGGTGTTCTTAGACAAATTCTTATTCAACACAAACCTTCCCATTCCATCCGAGGATGTTTGTTGCCGGTAGATGGTTTTATGAATTGTGTAGGCAGGTTTGCCTGTGTATCCCGCCATAACTTTGGCGGCCCTGCCGGTTGGGGCCATCAATACCGAACGTATTTTGAGTACATCCAAAACCTGCGTCAACGCATGCATCATGGTTGTTTTTCCGGTACCCGCATAGCCTTTAATCAATAATAACTCATCGGGTTCGTTGGAAGTAATAAAACCAGCCAAAACATCGATTAAAAGCCCTTGGCTTTCCGTAGGTTCAAAAGGCAATTTCGAGGTAAGAAGATTTATCAGGTGATTTTTGATCATACGCCTAAAATAACTTTTTGTAAAGGAAACTAATTTGTTTTTTTTTATAAATTTGCAGGCAAACGAAAAATGAACCTATAAAAAAATAAAAATGAGAACCGTAATTCAGATCTTGCTGGTTGTTGCTGCAGTTGTTATAACATATTTTATTTATCAAAGTGTTCAGCGCCCTATTGAATTTGATAAGGCCAAGGAAGCGCGTTATGCTGTAACTATCCAGAAGCTTAAAGACATTAGAAAAGCCCAAATTGCTTATAAAGATGTGTATGGAAAATTCACAGGAAGTTGGGATACCTTGGTTAACTTTGTTGCACACGACTCAGTACGTAACGTAAGAGCCATCGGAGAATTGACCGACAGTATGATTGAAGCAAAAATTACGGAAAAGAAAGCCATCCAGATGGGGTTGATCATTCGTGATACTGTTAGAGTGAGCGTTATTGAAGCACTTTTTGGAGGCAACTACGACGCCAACAGCTTACGTTATGTTCCGGTTCCGGGTGAGCCAACTGAATTCCATTTGGCACAAACCATTCTTACTACAGGTTCAGGTATCAAAGTTCCGCTTTTCGAAGCAAAGGCACATAACAATGTTATTCTCCGCGGACTTGACGAACAACTGATCATTAACATGAACGACCAGCGTCGTACCAACGATAAATATCCCGGATTAAAAGTGGGTTCACTGGAAGAAGCTAATAACAACGCAGGAAACTGGGAATAAATCACATGTATGACTATTTAAACGAATCTTTTCGTAACGAAGAATCATTACAATACATATTATCCATTCAGGTTAGCCTGAATGGATTTTCTTTTTGTATCCGAAAAGCAAACGACAACAGCCTGCTGGTTTTCAAACATACTGATCTGAAAATAAGCAACGAACAACTCGTCACCAGAAGACTGGAAGACTGGATACACGAAGAAGAACTTTTACAGAAAAAGTACAAAGCACTGGAGCTTATTTGGATGGGGCCCCATTTCACCCTGCTACCGGACAATCTGAATGATGAGCAAATCTTTTCAGATACAATTCGAATGCTATTTCCGGTGCAAACAGAGGAATATGCAGTTTCAGTAGCCGAACAACTGAATGCCCGCTTGCTTTTTCTGCTGCCACCTGAACTGAAACGTTTCCTGAACGACCACTTTGAGTCTTTCCAAATACAGCATGGAGTAGAAAACCTGCTCCGCCCAAACGAGAAAGACGCACAGGAAAAACAAGTTCGCCTCTTGTTTGACGAAAAAGAATTGTACGTTATTTATTTTGATGAAGGACAGTTGAAGCTGTGCAATGCCTTTAGCATAAAACACGCAAACGATGCCGTTTATTACATCTTAACCGCATTGAAACAATTCAAGGTTACGCCCAAAAATATCGCAGCTTACCTCGCCGGCAAATCCGTATTTCTAACGGCTTCCTGCGAGATGCTTGAGAAATATTTCCGCTCAGTGGATTACTTTGCTCCCACAGCCAATGAAACCAGCGGATTGGATCAAAAAACCATTTCAGAATATCCTTGTTTATTTAACGGAAAATGAGAATAGTTGGAGGAAAATACAAAGGAAGGATGTTTCATCCCGGGAAGAAGTTTAAAGCGCGGCCAACCACCGATGTTGCCAAGGAAGGACTGTTCAATATTCTGGAAAACCGTTACGAGTTCTCCACCAAGAATGTGCTCGATCTTTTCTCCGGAACCGGTAGTATGGGCTACGAATTTGTCAGCCGGGGCAGTAAACAGGTAACACTGGTTGAAAGTGACTTTATTCATTACAAGTTTATCCTGCAAGTTCTGGAAACGCTGGAAATTGAAAATGCCCGGGTTTTTAAAGCCGATGTATTCAAATTTCTAAAAAAATCACACGACTCATTCAACATTATTTTTGCTGATCCTCCATTTGATCTGCCCGCATTTGAGAAAATTGTAGATGCCGTACTTTCAGCCGGAATATTGGCCTCCGAAGGTGTTTTTATCCTGGAACACCCAAAAGAATACGACTTTAGCTCACACCCGGATTTTCGGGAAATAAGAAACTACGGAAAGGTTCATTTTAGCTTTTTTGAAAAATAAAAGCCCTCAACCTTTGCTGAGAGCTTTTTCAATTTCCAATCCACTTAATCCAGTTTCCGTTTAATGCTGCAGCCAACGGGTTTGGTTTCCTTGGTGGCTACTTCTCTGCCTTCCGACAAACTGAAGATAGCATCCTTTAAATAGGCCTGTTTAACATCGTCTGCGCTGTCGTAGTTATCATCAATGGCACCTTTGTAGGCCAGTTCAAAATCTTTATTAAAAAGAAAAGCATGAGGCGTTGTCTGCCCTCCGTAAGCATTCGCAATCTGCGACTCTTTATCTACCACATAGTAAAACCGGTAGTCTTGTTCTTTTGCTTTCTTCTTCATGGCCTCCATCGAATCTGCTCCATCCCTGTTTTGGTAATTTGAGTTCAGCACAATCATGCCCACCTTGTTTTTATCGGCCCAGGCTTTCAGATCGTTGTACCTTCCCTCCCATTTCATTACAAACGGACAGGTATTCCCTGAAAACAGAACCAACAAGCCATTTTCCTTTTTCACATCGTTCAGCGAAACCTCTTTCCCGGTAACGTCAACCATTTTTACATCGGTCAGAACAGCCTTATCTCCTATTGAAAGCTTTCCCATTTTGTTCCCTGCGTAGCTTGAAACCCCCACCAGCAGCATTATAAAAACCATTAACTTCTTCATAATCTCTTGCATTAATTAAACACTTAGTTGTCTGTATTTCAAACAAGCAGCTACAAATATTGGTTCATGCGGTAAACAAAAACCGGAGTGAGGGGTTTCTTGGTTGAAAACTGTACGAGATGAAACTGGATTCGATAAGAAGAGACTATAAAAAGGCAGCACTTACCAAAAAAGAGGCAGCGCCTGATCCCATTCACTTTTTTTCGCAATGGATGAATGAAGCACTTGCGTTGGAATTGCCGGATGCCACTTCCATGGCCCTGACAACGGTTGGAGAAGATGGCTTTCCCCAATCGAGAATTGTACTGCTGAAAGATTTTGGCAACGAAGGTTTTACCTTTTTTACCAATTACCACAGCGAAAAAGGAAGGGCCATTGCGCAAAACCCAAAAGTCAGCCTTCATTTCTTTTGGGCGGAACTGGAAAGACAGATCCGAATTACCGGGATGGCAGAAAAAACAGGGGAGGAAGTTTCGGAACAGTATTTTCACTCGCGCCCGCTCGACAGCCAAATTGCAGCAGCTGTTTCGGCACAAAGCACCGAGGTACCTTCACGTGCTTACCTGGAAGAAAAATTTGCTGAAATGAAAAATCGTTTGGACGGCGCCGATCCGAAGCGTCCCGAACACTGGGGTGGTTATTGGGTGCATCCCTTGAAATTTGAATTCTGGCAAGGCCGCGCAAACCGGCTACACGATCGCCTTGTGTACGAAAAGCAAGCCGAGAACTGGATCATCAAACGATTGGCTCCCTAAAAATCGAGGTTCAGCGTTTTCTTCAAAAGTGCCAGGTTTGGATTTTTTTCGGCCATGGCCTGGTATTTTTCAATGTCGGAATAAATAATTTTTTCGCGTTTAATTTCCGTTACAAGAGTTTTCAGGTTGATGTTGGAATTACGAAGCTCCTTTCTGAGGTAAGAAACAAGTTCGGGACGAATTTCGGCCAGCATCTCGTCCTGGATCCGGTTATCAATTTCCAGCAGCAACGAAAAGTCATCCAGAATTTTTGGCAGCACCGATAAAGTAGCTTTTATACTCGGACGGTCTTCAACCCGGGGCAAAAATGCGTCCCACTTTTCTTTTAACTGTTCTTCAGTAAAAGGGTTGGTCTCTCCGGCTTTCGAATAAAGTTCGTGCTGTTCTTTGGCTGAAATTTGCTTTTCATCGTCGAATTCGCCCTTTAAGGCCCGCTTGATAGAGGGGGTACTCAATCCTCCGTTTCTTCGTTTTACAACCCGGGGGGCAGGCTGAGATGAATTAGCCTCTGCTTCCCTGGCAACCGGAGCCGCTACAGGTTTGGAAGCGGGTTTGGATGCCGGTGTTACCGGAGCTTCTTCTTTGACATCTACACCGGTAAAAATAGGTTCCAGAATATCATCCGGACCGTCAGCTATTTTTTTTTTAAGGTTAGCTGTGCTATCCTGATAAGGGCAAGCTCGATAAGAAGGCGTTTGTTCTGGCTCACTTTGTAGCTCATGTCGCACTCGTTGGCAATCTGTAAAGCTTCCAGCAGAAAATCGCTGTTGGCAATCATGGCCTGTGCCTTGTATTTTTCCTTGATGTCTCCGCCCACTTCCAGCAACTGAACCGTAACCGCGTCTTTGCACACCAAAATATCGCGCAGGTGACTGCTTAATCCGGTAATAAAATGATGCCCGTCAAAACCATGATTCAGAATGTCGTTGAAGATCATCAACACTTCCGTTACATTGTTTTTCAGGAATTCATCCACCAGGCGGAAATAGTAATCGTAGTCCAACACATTAAGGTTGGTAATCACATCTTGGTAGGTAATCTTCTTTCCGGAGAAACTAACGATCTGGTCAAAAATAGAAAGTGCATCACGCATGGCACCATCGGCCTTCTGCGCAATAATATTTAAACCGGCACTTTCCACTTCCACACTTTCGCTTTTTGCCACGTATTCAAGGTGAGTGGTTATTTCAGCCACTCCAATACGGTTAAAATCGAAAATCTGGCAACGCGACAAAATCGTTGGAATAATCTTATGTTTCTCGGTGGTAGCCAAAATAAAAATGGCATGCTTGGGTGGTTCTTCCAGTGTTTTCAGAAAAGCGTTAAATGCCGCCGAAGACAACATGTGAACCTCATCGATGATGTAAACGCTGTATTTTCCCATTTGCGGGGGTACCCGCACCTGGTCGGTCAGCGTTCGGATATCATCCACCGAGTTGTTCGAGGCCGCATCCAGTTCATGAATATTAAACGAGCGGCTTGTGTTAAAAGCCTTGCACGATTCGCATTCGTTGCAAGCTTCGGTATCCGGAGTAAGATTGGTACAGTTGATCGTTTTGGCAAAAATACGCGCGCAGGTAGTTTTTCCCACACCACGCGGACCACAAAACAAATAGGCATGAGCCAGCTGTTTGCTCTTAATGGCATTTTTTAGTGTTCCGGTAATGGAAGCCTGTGCCACCACTGTTTCAAATGAGTCTGGTCTGTATTTTCTTGCTGATACGATGAAATTCTCCATAATGTGCACCCTGCTTTGCGGATGACCAAAGATAACCAAATATGCCTTGAAACAGCCGATTTTTTATTAACACTTTCCCGACAACTTCCCAAGCTTCTGAATTCAAAACAATTAGACAACACACCCCGAATATTTCGCAAAGCGTGCCTTTATTTATTGAAAAATTTACCCGGCTTTTCCTCTTCGTGTGGCACTTTTCCGTGAATATTTCCCCCCCGCCATTCAGTCCGCGTATTCTTTCGTTTAAAGTGAAGATTTCTCTTTTTATCGTGTTGAAGTTCCTGTCTGAAATACTCAAGCGAATACAGAGGAATAAATATCAAAAAGAAAATGACCAACCCGCCAACTATGACCGGCTTGGCGTTGTGTTCCGTAAAAAACTGGATAAAGACAGCCACGGCCTTCACCAAAAGGACACCCGGCCCTGTTGTCATTAATACAATCTTTTTCAATTTTGTCATTTCCCTGTTATTATGATGTTGAACCGGCAACTGCCGACGCTGCTGCGGCAGAAGCAGCTACCGCCTGGGCAGCAGAAATTGCATCCTGAACAGCTGAGGAAACCGGGTTACCAACCATCAGCATTTTTAGGCGCTTTTTTGCTTCCCTGCGTTTACTGTTTTCTGAATACAACCGGTACAACAATCCTCCCGGAACCAGGAACGACAGTAAAATCAGCTGCTCTTCTTCACGTGTTCCTTTTATGATCAGATTCCGAATTTCTGTTTCCAGGCTTCTTAATTCCTGCGAATTAAGCACAAAAGGCTTCTTCCATTTAAAGAAAAGAAAGTGTTTGTCCTCCATGCGAATCAACCGCTGATCGAGCAATCCCTTTTGAACTTCTCCCCGGATGTATTTTAATGAAAAATAGAATTTATTGATCCACCGGGATATCTTTCGCGGACTTTTTGTCTCACTCATTCTTAACAGGAGGAAACGGTGCAGTTCATTCTCAGTTTTTGTGTCCAACACCACAATACGCTTGTTTTCGAAGCGTATTTTCTTCTGCACGTAAAGTTCCATAAACAAGGCGCCCAGCACAATGTAATCAAGCGCAGAATAGCAATGTGGGCTAATTCCGCCCTTTTCAGGACGAATAGCTAAAAAATATAGTTTTTGCGCAAGTGGAAGTGACGTTTCCATTTTTAATTGATTTTGATTTTTTCTTACTTTATGCGTATTAAAAACACCAGCAAAAATTACAAATAAACGTGTTTATTTCAAACAAACATTCTTTTTAACACCAGCATCATGACGATTAGAAAAGGATTTGCAAGCGATAATAATTCGGGGATCCACCCCGCTATTTTAAAGGCCATTGAAGCAGCTAACCAGGGCCATGTTACAGGTTACGGAAACGACCCGTATACAGAAAAGGCAGTGGAACTCTTCAAAGAACGATTTGGCGACAACACCGAGGTATTTTTTGTTTTTAACGGAACCGGCGCCAATGTTCTGGGTTTATCAACGGTTACCCAAAGTTATCACTCGATTATTTGTGCCGAAACGGCGCATATCCAGGAAGACGAATGTGGCGCCGTGGAAAAGTTCACGGGATGCAAACTGATTCCGGTGGAGCCTGTACAGGGAAAAGTAACTCCAGAGGCGGTACTCCCCCATTTGAAAGGTTTCGAATTTGAACACCACTCTCAACCCCGTGTCATTTCTATTTCGCAGGTAACAGAAATGGGTACGGTGTACCAACCCAACGAGATTATCGCGCTGGCCGATTTGGCACACAAACACAACATGTTTTTACACATGGACGGCGCACGACTCTCTAATGCAGCTGTAGCGCTGAATCTTGATTTCAGGGCTTTTACCCGCGACTGTGGGGTAGATGTACTCTCGTTTGGCGGCACCAAAAACGGAATGTTGTCGGGAGAAGCTGTACTGTTTTTTAACCCGGAACTGACAAAATACACCAAGTACATTCGCAAACAGAGTATGCAGTTGTATTCTAAAATGCGATTTGTGGGAGCACAGTTCCAGGCCTATTTCAAGGATGATTTGTGGAAGCAAAATGCCAGTCATTCCAACCGAATGGCGCAACTTTTAGAAAGCGAAGTGGCTAAAATTCCGGAAATAAAAATTACCCACCCTGTAGAAGCAAACGGTGTTTTTGCCATCGTCCCTCCAAGGATTGTTGAACCATTAAAGGAACAATTCTATTTTTACATGTGGGACGAAGCACGCAGCGAAGTGCGCTGGATGACTTCGTTTGACACAACCGAAGATGAGATTCATGATTTTGTGAAGCTGATAAAACAATTACTAAAAAACGAGTAGAAGCTTTTTAGCCGATGTTTTCTACAGATGCATCTGCAGAGAAAATTGCGAAAAAAACTAATCCAAAAGTAAAAATGAGTTTGTTCCGATACTATCCAAGCAACCCGACAAAGCTAGACACCGAAGTGGAAAAGAAGATTTTTATTCACAGTCTTCTTTTTCCGGCGGCTTTTGTTTTGTTGATGTGGATCGTAAAACTGGTTGAAGTTACCGCTGGCCTCGATTTCACGCGTTACGGTATTTTCCCCTTGCATACTGACGGATTAAAAGGCATTTTGTTGGGGCCGTTCATTCATGCTGATTTTAGCCACCTGATTTCCAACTCTCTCCCATTTTTCATACTGGGCTTTATGCTGGTTTATTTTTACCGGCGCATTACCTATCAGATTTTCTTTTTGTTGTATGTATTATCGGGGGTAAGCACCTGGCTGATAGGGCGCGAAGCCTGGCACATAGGCGCAAGTGGCGTTGTTTATGCGCTGGCGGCTTTTCATTTTGTAAGCGGAATTATTCGCAGCGATGTACGGTTGCTTACGCTGTCGGTGGTGGTGGTGTTCCTGTATGGCGGACTGGTGTGGGGACTGCTTCCTATTCGTCCCGAAATATCGTGGGAAGGGCATTTGTCGGGAGCCATCTGGGGAGTTGTTCTGGCTTTTTATTACCGAAGGTACACCATCCGGCGCGAAAAATTCGACTGGGAAGAAGAAGAAGAGGAAGAAGATTCATCCGATCCTGACCCGGAAACAGACGAAAGCAAATCAGCCGACAGTAATTCCCTTCATTCTGTTCCTTAACTCAAGAGAATTAAACATTATCGTCAATAAATAAAATGTATATTTGTCGTTCATCGAATTCGGCTCCGGGTTTGGACAGACTGATTAACAAAGAATATGAAGGGCAACAAATATTTTTTAAAACTGGTATTTACCTGGGGGCTTTTGCTTTTCGTATTTCTTTTTTCCAACGCACAGGATTCCGGACTGTTTAGCAGCCCGGCAAACAACCACCACACTTCGGTTTTTCACTCCACTGTTCCCGGCAAGTCCTCATCTGCTCCGGCGCTTGACTCGTCCCTGTTTTCGACTCCCCTATTGCACAGGCTTGAAGTGGAAATCCGCCCCGGTTATATTTTGCCTACCAATCCTTTTCTGAAAGGAGAAAACAATAGCGGAGATCCCATCTGGAGTTCATTTTCACAACACCTGAAATATTCTTTTCGTTTTTATCCGAATACTTATACCGACAAAATTTACGGGGCTGCTTACCAGGGAATTGGATTTGCTCACTATCATTTGGGACAGGCTGAAGAACTGGGTAGTCCGTTTATGTTCTACCTGTTTCAGGGAGCGCGAATCAGCCAAATCAATCCCAAACTGTCGTTAAATTACGAATGGAATTTTGGCTTGTCGTTTGGGTGGAAACCCTACGATTTTGAGTTTAATCCCAACAACACGGTGATCGGGTCAAAATCAAATGCCTACATCAATACCAACTTTTATTTTAGCTGGATGTTGTCGCGCAAACTGGATTTTAACGCCGGTGTTGCGCTCACTCATTTTTCCAACGGAAACACCAAATTCCCGAATGCAGGCCTAAACACTGTGGGAATGAAAGCCGGACTGGTTTACAACTTCAACCGAAAAAATAATTCACATACGCCGTCTTCTCAATTATCGATTCCGGACTTTCCGCGACATATTAGTTACGACCTGGTATTGTTTGGCTCGTGGCGGCGAACCGGCGTAGACTTTATGGATGCCCAGGTGGCATCGCCCGAAGCTTACCCCGTGCTGGGATTTTGCTTTGCTCCCATGTATAATTATGGCTATAAACTCAGACTGGGAATTTCGCTCGACGGGTTTTACGATGGCAGTGCCAATGTTTACACGCAGGATTATATTGCCGGTACCGAGCAACAATTTTTTAAGCCTCCGCTCAACGAGCAGCTGGCATTGGGGCTATCCGGCAGGGTGGAATATGTGATGCCCTATTTTACGGTTGGACTGGGGCTGGGTAAAAATGTGCTTTGCAGCGAAGGCGACATGCAGGCGCTTTACCAGATACTCGCCCTCAAAGTTGAAATCACCCGAAGCTCCTTTGTGCACATCGGTTACAGCCTTCAGGACTTTCACACACCCAACTTTTTGATGTTGGGGCTCGGCTTCAGGCTAAACAACCAATACCCCACGTTTTACAGGAAATAGCCCATTCAATTCACCCTCAACTCTTTCGTTCAAACGGCAAAATTCAGCACGGGAAATTTGGTAACACTTATTTCACAATTCTTTTAAGTTTTACTCAATACAAAAACAAGTTTATTGGTATTCAAAAAAAGGTGTAATTTTGCAGAAAAATATACCACGAAGTTCATTAGAATGATTAGTAGAAGGATTATCCGTACCAAGGTGTTACAAGTGTTGTACGCCTATTACTCGACAGAGGAGAAATCAATCAACACCACAGAAAAAGAACTCTTTTTCTGTATCCACAAGGCCTACGACCTGTATCACTACCTGTTTTACCTGGTAATTGAGATTGCGGATTATGCCGAAAACAGGATCGAAATTAAAAAGAACAAACATCAGCCGACTTACGAGGATCTGCATCCGAACACCAAGTTCATTTCGAACCAGGTAATTGCGCAGTTGCGCAGCAACCGCCAGCTGAACACGTATTTAGATCAGAAAAAACTACACTGGAAAGACAACCCGGAGCTGATCAAGGAATTGTACCTGTTGATGACCGACTCGGAATCGTACAATGGTTACATGAACGACAAAACACGTTCGTACCTCGACGACCGCAAATTCATCGAGAAACTGTTTAACAAGGTAATCCTGGTTTCGGAAGACCTGTACAATGTGCTCGAAGAAAAAAGCATTTACTGGAACGACGACGTTGAGTTTGTTATCTCGATGATTACCAAAACGCTGAAACGTTTCCACGAACTGACGGATGCAGACCAGAAACTGATGCCGCTGTTCAAGGACGAGGAAGACCGCCAGTTTACAAAAGACCTGTTTCGCAAGTCAGTTTTGAACCACAATGAACTACGCGAGCTTATCAAGGAGCACTCGAACAACTGGGACGTTGACCGTATTGCATTCATGGACATCCTGATTATGCAGCTGGCCATTACCGAATTTCTTTATTTCCCGACGATTCCGACCAAAGTGTCGCTGAACGAGTACATTGAATTATCGAAATTCTACAGCACCGAAAAAAGCCGGAATTTCATCAACGGCATCCTGGACAAAACGCTGAAAGACCTGAAACGTACCGAAAAAGTGAACAAAGCCGGCAGAGGATTGATCGGGGAAGAATGAGAAACATCGCAGGCATACTGATACTAATACTCGCTGTTTCGTGTTCGCCGGGAAAGAAACGGCAAGACAAAACCAGTGACCAATCAGTGGCAGATAAACAAACAACGATAGTTTTTGATACAGATGTTTATGATTTCGGAACCTTGAAAGCCGGTGAAATGGTGGTGTGTACCTTTACATTTACCAATACCGGCACCGCTGATTACCGGATCGAAAACATTGAAACAGAGTGCGGATGTATTGAGGTACAATTTCCGCAGGAGGCCGTAAAACCGGGGCAAAAAGGGAATGTAGAGGTTGAATTCGACTCTTCAGGAATGGTTGGCCGCGAATACAAGACAATTGAAATTCATGGAAATAGCAAGGAATTAAAACATTTAGCTATTTTTGCCCAAGTCGAAAACGATTTATTGAAAATTAAATATTAAAAAATTACGACATGTTGAATAGTATTTTGTTAATGATGCAACCCACCGAAGGTGCGGAAGCAAACCCACTGATGAGTTTCCTCCCCCTGTTGCTGATCATTGTAGTATTTTACTTTTTTATGATCCGTCCACAGGTAAAACGCCAGAAAGAAACCCGCAAGTTTCGCGAGTCGCTGGCTAAAGGCGACAAAGTAGTAACTACCGGAGGTATTTACGGCAAGATTGCTGAAGTGAAAGAAACGCATGTAGTTCTTGAAATTGCAAAAGACGTTGAAATCAAAGTGGATAAAGCAGGTATCATTAAAGACATGAGCGACGCTCAACCACAACGCTAGTAGTATTTGAAGCATAAAAAAACAGGGTTGATCAGAAAATGATCAACCCTGTTTTTTTTATCCAGAGAAGCTTCTTACTTAACCTGCTGCAGCATTATTACCTTCTCCCCGGGACTTAGAAGATCATCCGCATGAAACGGCCGCATCATTCCCTCATCGTTTTCGATAAGTACAGGTAAAAAATTGTCGCTTATTCCCGACCTTCTCATCCATTTATCAGCTGCTATTTCATCTTTAATGGCAGCGCTGCTTTCGCTTACCTCGTGGTGCGTGATCTTATGTGCCCAGTCGTCCATCACCACACTGGAAGAAAACAATATTTGTGCATTGGATTTCTGCAACACCTCGTCGCCGATTTTTGACTCCGGCTCTGAAACAGCCACAAAAATTCCGGGTACCAAAAACGATTTATGCAACAATTCTCCGGCACGCAGGTTTACCTGGCCGTTGGCCGTGAGCCCCATAAACAAGGCAATATTTTCAGGAGATGATTCTGCCAGCACATCTTCGTTTAATGCGTTCCCGTGAATACAACTGAACCCTTGTTCCTGCGCCTGAGTTACCAGTTCCAGGTTGTTATCGATCAAAGTAACCGGTTGCTTTTTCGCAAAATATTTGGCCAGCAACAAACTTAAAGGATTCACGCCCAGAATTAACACTCCGTTGCGCTGATCCATGTACACCAGTTCGCCACGTTTGCGCAGCCAATTTGTTGTCCAGCTCAGTAAAACCGGCACTGTTAGCGTGGTAAATATGGCCATAAATACCAGGATCGAGAAAATGGTTTTGTCGATGATTCCCATTCCCAAACCAATCTCGGCAATGATGATCTCAACGGCTCCCCTTCCGTTCATTCCGGTACCAATTGTCAGGCCTTCGCGCCAGCCATTTCTGGAAGGCAGATAAAACAATGCAGTTCCAACAATTTTCCCGACAATTGCCAGGCCGGTAATCAGCAACAATAAACCAAGGTCGGTTCTAAACACCGAAACATCTACAAAGAACCCGGCCGACACAAAAAAGACAGGTGCCATAAACCCGATGGAAACATCGTAAAAGGCTTTGTTGAGTTCTTTGGAAACATTTTTGGGGAAAAGATTCCCTTTCAAAAACAGCCCGGCCATAAAGGCTCCCAGGATGCTGTGCATTCCTGCCAGTTCGGCGAGCTCGCAATACCCAAATGTAACAATCAGAATAAGCGTAAAAAACGTGGTGCTGTTGTTGATCTTCGATTTTGAAATGTAAGTTCCCAGGCGCGGAAGCAAAAACGACCCGACCGCAATGGTCACCCCAAAGAATGCCAGTATTTTCGAACTGATAATCAACAGTTCCTTTATGCTGACCACATTGGTTTCCGCAAAATTTGTGATACCCGAAAATATCACAAGTGCCAGTGTATCCGAAATTAAAGCGCCGGCCATCAATACATAAGCAATACGCGTATTCAGTAACTTTAAATCAATCAGAATGCGGCTTTTGGTGGCCAGCGAAGTAACCCCAATGGCAATGGCCACAAACAACCCGGAAATGGGAGTTCCGCCATAGGCAACAATGGTGAAATACCCCAGCACAAAAGGGACAAAAAATCCACCAATGGCAGCCAGCAATCCGGGCCAGGATGCTTTTTTCAAATCATGAAAATCGATTTCCATGCCAATGTAAACCATCAGCAAAATGATCCCGATCTCCGATAAAACCTTGATTGACTCCGTGTATTCCAGAAAGCCCAGCATACTGGGCCCGAGGATGATCCCAATCAGCAGTTCTCCCAAAATAGCCGGATACCCTATTTTGCGTATCAACAAACCGCCCATGTATGCTGAAAGCAAAACGGCGGCAATATTTAAAATGTTAATGTGAAATTCTTCCATAAATGTTAGACCTTTACTACCCTTCCCACAATATAAGAAAATTCCGCAATTAAGACATGGAGGTACGATTTAAGTTTTACATAATTTTTTCAGAAAAAAGAACAAACAAAAAGGGTTGACCACTGCAAGTAACCAACCCTATTGAATCGTATATTGTAACTTCTGTTTCTTAAACGTTGAACCGGAAGTGCATGATATCTCCGTCCTTCACCACATATTCCTTTCCTTCGATCGACATTTTCCCGGCTTCCTTACAAGCCTGTTCAGAACCTAAAGTAATGAAGTCGTTGTAACCGATTACCTCGGCCCGGATAAATCCTTTTTCAAAATCGGAGTGAATAACCCCGGCAGCCTGCGGTGCTTTGCATCCTCTTTTGAATGTCCAGGCACGCACCTCTTTTACACCGGCCGTAAAGTAAGTCTCCAGCTGAAGTAATTTATAAGCAGCCCGGATAAGTTTGCTAACACCCGACTCTTTCAAACCCAGGTCGTCCAAAAACATCTGACGTTCTTCGTAATCTTCCAGCTCGGCAATATCCGCTTCGGTAGCCGCAGCAATCATCAGCATTTCGGCATTTTCATCTTTAATGGCTTCTTTTACCGTATCCACATGCTTATTTCCTTTCAATACCGAAGCTTCATCCACGTTGCAAACATACAGAATCGGTTTATTGGTCAGCAACTGCAGGCCTTTTACCAGGGCTTCATCTGCCGGATCAACCTCAACCGTTCGCGCCGATTTTCCCTGCATTAAAACATCCTTGTAGGTAGAAAGAATACGATACAGTCGTTTTGCTTCCTGGTCGTTACCCGTTTTGGCCTGTTTTTCCACTTTGGCAATCCGGCTTTCCACCGTTTCCAGGTCTTTTAATTGCAACTCAATATCAATGGTTTCCTTATCGCGCACCGGGTCAATGTTTCCGTCAACATGTGTGATGTTGTCGTTCTCGAAACACCGCAGCACGTGAATAATAGCATCGGTTTCGCGAATGTTTCCCAGGAATTTATTTCCCAAACCTTCGCCTTTACTGGCGCCCTTCACCAATCCGGCAATATCAACAATCTCGACCGTTGTTGGCACCACACGCTGCGGCTTTACCAACGACTCCAATTTTGTTAATCTCTCATCCGGAACCGTAATTACGCCAACATTGGGTTCTATCGTACAAAAAGGAAAATTTGCCGACTGAGCTTTTGCACTCGACAAACAATTAAACAAAGTTGATTTCCCCACGTTTGGCAAACCAACGATTCCACATTTCAAAGCCATTCTACTCGATTAAAAATTTGCGCTGCAAAGGTAATTTTTTTTTGATTTTAAATACCTATTGCTAGAATACCCAAGCAATAAGCTTATTGTTATTAACACAGCATAATTAAAAATTAAAACATTGATAAAACGTAGCGATTCGCTACATTTGCGGAAACATCAGGCCTATGATACTCAAAAACCTTTCGATCGACTGTGTAATCTTTGGATTTAAGGACAATAAATTGAATGTGTTACTGTGGCAGGCTGAACCGGAATTACTGCAGAAATATTTAATATCCAAAGAGGAGTATCAACAGTTAAAAGAGATCTTTGAAAAGAATCCCGCATTAAAATCGGATAAATACTGGGGCCTGATCGGAACCCATTTACCGGTTGAAGAAGACCTGGATGTGTATGCAAAAAAAATACTGGAGGTTGCCACCGGCTTAAAAGGTATTTACCTGAAACAATTCAGAACCTTTGGAGACGCAGGCAGAATTCCGCACATGCGGGTTTTAACCGTTGCCTATTATGCGCTAATCAATCCGGAATACCACAACCTTGAGCTATCTCCCATCGCAAAAGCGGTGAGATGGTTCGACATTGACCAGCTGCCCGAAGTAATCTTCGATGTTAAGGAAATTATACTGAAAGCGCTAAAAACACTTCGAGAAGAAGTTAAATACCACCCGGTTGGCTTCCATATGCTGCCCGATAAATTTACCTTAACAGAATTGCAGACCCTTTACGAGGTAATTCTGGATAAGAAACTGGATACCCGGAATTTCAGAAAAAAAATACAAAACATGGGATTACTGGTCGACACGGGCGAAAAACAAACCAATGTTGCTCACCGTGCCGCCAAACTCTATTCCTTTGATCTGGAAATTTACCACCAGCTTCGGGAGGAAGGACTTAATTTTAGCATTTAAACCATTAAACCTTCCCCTGCAAACCGCGTCATAGTGGAAGTTGTATTATGCCGGATAACGATCAACATATTATTGCCGACCTGAAAGACGAGAACAAGAGAAATCTTGCTTTTCATATGCTGGTAAAAACATACCAGGAGCGCCTGTACTGGCACATCCGGAAAATTGTTTTAAACCATGATGATGCCGACGATGTACTGCAAAATACCTTTATGAAAGTGTGGCGCAACATCGACACATTCCGGGAAGAATCCAGTTTATTTACCTGGCTCTACCGGATCGCCACCAACGAATCGATAACTTTTCTCAATTCAAAAAAAAGGAAAAGCCTTTTACCGCTTAACGACGAAAGTGAGTACCTGCTTGAAAATCTGGCATCTGATCCTTATTTCGAAGGAGATAAAATTCAGTTAAAATTGCAGGAAGCAATTGTACGCCTTCCGGAAAAACAACGATTGGTTTTTAATATGAAATATTTTGATGAAATGAAATACGACGACATGGCCGAAATTCTGGATACCTCGGTTGGTGCGTTAAAAGCATCGTACCACCACGCAGTAAAAAAAGTAGAAGAATTTTTGAAGAATAATGATTAAGTGACCGTGTTAAACCTTTTTAAGAATGGACAGTCAATATAACAAATGAGGGATGATGGATGAAATGAAAAATAACGCGTCAAAATTATCAGAAATAAAAAAGGAGAATCCGTTTGGAACTCCCGAACAGTATTTCGATGATTTTTCTGCCCGTCTTCACACCAGGATGGCAGCAGAAGCACAATCCTCCGCGCCCCAAAAGCCACGAATCTTCCAGTTGCTAAAGCCAGCCTTAGGATTGGCTGCAAGTTTTGCCGTAGTGGTTATGCTGGTATACGTTCCCCTGCGTTTATTTATGCCGAAAGAACTAAACCAGGTTGCGCAGGTTACCGATACAAGCGATGCAGGGTTCCTGAACATTATTGAAAAAATTGATGAAGAATCGTTTGTTGCATTACTGAATGATACCGAATCGGAAGATGATTTTACGAACGATGAACTGGCTCTTTATGTAAGTGCCAATTTCAGTGACTATGAACTTTATGAAAATCTAACAAATAAATAGTATGATAAATAAGACGCTATATATCGTAAGCCTTACCCTCCTGTTTTTTGTTCAGTCGGTTGTGGTGCATGCCCAACACGACAAATCGGACAGGTGGGAAAAATTCAGGGCAGAGAAAGTCTCTTTTTTAACAGACAAACTCGATCTGACACCCGAAGAAGCGCAGAGCTTTTGGCCTGTATACAACAAAATGGAGAAAGAAAGAATGGATGCACAAATGGCTCGCCGCGAACTTGAAAAACAGGTACGCGATGCCGGTGAAACCATGTCAGATAAAGAGATCATAAAACTTACCCGCGAATTTGCCCAGAAAATGGACGAAGAAGGAACGCTTGCGACGAAATACAATGAGCAATTTCTGAAAATTCTTCCTCCGCAAAAAGTATTGAAGATGTACAAAGCCGAGGGCGAATTCAGAATGTACATGTTCAGGAAATACCGCGATCAGCGGGAAGGTGAAACTAAAAAAGATTAATACTCAAAAAAAACAGGGAAACCAACTTAGTTTCCTTTTTGCACTATCTCATAAATATGTTATTAGGTTAAAAAACCGCCGGCCAATACCGGCGGTTTTCTTTTCCGAAAACTTCCGGTTTTAGGATAAAAATCCCCGTTCAGCTTGTATTTTTGGAATACATCTTTGTTTGATTACATTTGTGTCGCGATGGCAGAAATTAGTATCAATATTGTTGCGTTCGATATTCCATATCCGGCTGATTACGGGGGCAGCATCGACATCTTTTACAAGTTAAAAGCGCTTCATGAGAATGGTGCTCAAATCATTCTCCACTGTTTTAAATACAACAAAAGTGAACAACCCGAACTGGACAAGTATTGTCAAAAAGTAATTTACTACAAAAGGCAAAGAGGCGTCCGTTTTATTTTTTCGCGGCTTCCGTATATTGTGATAACCCGAAAAAATAAACAGCTGTTAAAAAACCTGGCTGCCAACAATTATCCGATTTTATTCGAAGGCCTGCATTCGTGCTACTACCTAAACGCACGAAAGCTGAGAGAACGACGTAAAATTGTGCGTATGCACAACATCGAACACGACTATTACAAGGGACTGCACGATGCATCGGTCGATTTCTTCAGGCGAATTTATTACGGAATGGAGAGCCGCAAGCTGAAACGATACGAACGGGTACTGAAACATGCGTCGCAAATCATCAGCATCATATACGACGATCAAAGGTATTTCGAAAATAAATACGGCAAAACACTGTGCATTCCGGCTTTTCACCCGTTTGATAACATCACCGTGGAGCCGGGAAAAGGATCGTACTTTCTGTACCATGGAAACCTGTCGGTAGAAGAAAACCAGAAAGCTGTCCGGTTCCTGTTGTACGAAGTTTTTAACCACCTCGACACCAAACTGATCATTGCCGGTAAGAATCCGGAAAAAGACATTGAAAACAGGGCCAACAAACTCGAAAACGTGGAGTTGATTGCCAACCCATCGGAAGAAAAAATGTACGAACTGCTTAAAAATGCACAGGGCTGTGTACTGCCCACCTTTCAGGATACCGGGCTAAAGCTTAAGCTACTGATATCACTGTTTTCGTCAAGGTTTGTACTGGCCAACAACACGATGGTAAAACACACTGCACTCGCCGATTTGTGTGAGATTGCCTATACCGCCAGTGAATTTAAAAACGCCATAAGAGACCTTGCCAACCAGGAATTCACTGCCGAAATGGTCGAACAACGCGTTCGTAAACTCCAGAAATTCACCAATGAATACAATAGTGCTGAACTGATTAAATCAATCATCAACGAATGAGCAGATATTTAATGACCTTACTGCTTCTCGTTCCTGTAAATATTTTACTGGCGCAGCAATACAGGATTGAAATTGAATTACCCAACCAGGCCGGGAAGCAAATCAGGCTGGCTTATCATTATCTCGACAAACTGTACGCTGCCGACACCACCCTGCTTGACAACAAAGGCTACGGCGTATTTGAAGGCGACTCCTTACTAACTCAGGGATTGTATAAAGTACTGATCGACGAACAGCAGCATTTTGATTTTCTGCTGGGAGCCGATCAGCAATTTCATCTGTACAATGCAGGCACCACTTCTGCCGAAATGAAAATAAAAGGCTCGGAGGAAGCAGAAGCCTTTGTGGATTATTTGGTCTTTTTAGAGAGCCTGAAAACCAAAAGCAGCGAGCTGAGCGAGCGTTTTAAAAAGGCAGGCGAAACCGAAAAAAAAGAAATTCAGAACGAATTACAGGGTTTAAACACAGAAATGAAGAACTATTGGGAAAAAATCAACCAACAACTTCCCGGTTCATTTCTGTACAAATTTCTGGTTGCCAACGAGGTTCCCCGGCTCGACACTTCTACTTTGCCGCTTGAAATTCAGCAAAACGATTCCTTGTTGTTACTGGCACAGTTTCGCTACCAATTGGAGCATTACTGGGATAATTTTGATTATACCGACGAACGGATGCTTCTTACTCCGTTTTACAAACCCAAACTCGAAACCTGGTTTACCAAGGCTTTATACCCCAGCTATGATTCGGTAAAACCGTATGTTTATCGTTTTCTGGACCAGGTTGAATCCAATCCGCGCATATTTCAGTACGCAGCTTCGTATTTTCTGAATTCTGCCATCAACAGTAATATTCTTGGTATGGATGCTTTGTTTGTGGATTTGGCCAACGATTACTACCTCAACGGGAAGGCGTTTTGGGCCTCGGAATCTACCATCGAAAAGGTACGGGAAAATGTGTTGTTCCTGAAAAATAACCTGCTTGGGAAAACAGCGCCCGATCTCACCCTCGAAAGTTACGAAGGAGAATACATCAACCTTCACCAGATTGAAGCCAAAATAACTGTTTTAGTGATCTATGAGCCCCATTGCGGCCATTGCAAAGTGTTTGTTCCGCAGTTGTACAACGAGGTTTTTCTGCCCAACAAAGACAAGGGACTGGAAGTGTTTGCCATTTACTCGATGGACAAACGCGAAGAATGGTCCGAATTTTTGGTTGAACACAATATGTTCGACTGGATCAATGTATGGGACGAGCACCACACCTCCCGTTTCAAAGTTTTATACGATGCAAGAAAAACACCCGGAGTGTATATTCTCGATCACGACAAAAAGATTATCGCCAAAAAATTGGACATCGAACAGCTAAAGCAATTAATGGCCGATACCTTGAATTGATCATTTATTGGGCGAACCAATCAACACACTTTACCTGACGGCGCAGGTTCTAAAAAACCGAGAATTTTCGGGTAACAAACGAATCGTTGTAATTAAAACGAATGATATAAGTACCGGGAGTGTTCCCCGACAGATCGATCTGCACATTCTTCTCTCCTACGCTAATTAGCGGCACATTTATTTCCTGGCCCAGCACATTGTAAACGGCCACGGTTTCAATTACTATTTCCTGGTCAGAAACAACATTAAGCACCGAATTTACCGGGTTGGGATACAGCCAAACAACCGCCGGTACTTTTACAATGGGCGTGTCAGTCAACTGGTCAAAATTACACGCCACCAGTTCCATCACGTTCGTAATTGCGCCCTGGTCGTTGCTTTCAAAGTTGTACCAGTCGCCCGTTCGTTTGTAGAAAAAGTTATTCTCCGCGCCTGAATTCCGCAGCGATTGATATACTACAAATGTATCCTGCGCCTGTACATTGCTGATATCAAAGCCAACAAAGAAAGTTCCCACGGGCTCCACATCCGTATCAAAAGGAATGTAATTCATCGCATCTTTTGCCAGGCTCAGAATGTTTACATTCTTACTATAAAGAACATTCTTAGGCGCATCGGTTCCTTCATAGACCTTTACCGTAATACTGCTCGCGGCCCCTGCTTTTTTAACGATTTTACCGACTCCCAGCGAAACTCCTTTTACGGTTTCGTTACCTGAAACCGAGAACTGTTCAACGATTTCGGTGATTCCAACACTGTTGGTTCCCCCCCAGTATCCGGCAAAGCTACCCCCCGAAGTAATTCGAATATTCGCGTGTTCGTCGTTGTCATTCAGGTTGGTAAAAGCCCCGCAAAGATTTTCTCCCGAGTTAAACTGCTTCCCATCCAATGAGGAAGCGTTTGTATTCAGCGGGTCGAGCCAGTATTTCACCTGCTTGCTGCTATCCGAACGATAGTCCCAGTAAACAGCAAAGTTCGCAAAAAAATCATTCATGGGTCTGCTGCATATGGCCTGCCCACCTGTTAAGGTTCCGATAAGCTGGCCTTTTGTGTTAAAAAGACCGCCCCCCGAAGAACCGCTTTCGGTTACTCCTTCCTCCCATTCTGCAATTTTCAAAAAAGCATTCGGAATGTATTGACTGTTAAAACTGGATTTAGTTGGCTTATCATTATCTATCGCAATCTTCTTTACGTCGCCCTGCGGATGATGAATACTCACGCTTGAGTCGGGCAGAATACTGGAATGACTCCACCCGGCATAATAAGGCCGGTAGGTTGGCGGAGGGATCAACGACATTTCAACCAAGGCAAAATCCAGGCTGTCATGTTGCGCCCTCATTTCCGCACCCGAGATCGAATTTCCCGGATCACCGTCGAGCGGCGCACAGTAAGGACTTTCATAGTTAAAAGTATAAACGGCTGTTTCGGCAAACTCCCATTTATCGTAACAGTGGCCCGCCGACAAAATGTAAGGCTTTCCGTCTTCTGCCGTGTTATTGACAAGTGTACCGCTGCAAACTTCCGCACCGTCTTCGGTAGGTACAATCAGCCGGCAAACCGCATTCTTCACTTCCGCAAACCTGTCGGCAACCGAGCAGTTCACATCAATGTTACAACTACCGGCCACCTTTCCGGTAGGGCGACGGTCGGATTTGATGATCCCAAGAAAATCGTGGTTTACGCGTACAAGCTTAAAACTATTGGGCTTCCCAAATTTTTGCGGCACTTCGTATTGAATCGTGACCTCGTCGCCGGCCACCGGAGAAACCGCAAATTTCCGCGATGTTTTATTGTTTCTTGAAGTGTAAGCTCCCAGGTAATGTTCTTCCTTTTCATTGTACAAAAACAACCGGGCTCCATCCGGAAGCTGAAAATTATCAAAAATGAAGAACAACGATTGGGCACCTTCCGATTTAACGGTAAGCTTCCACACATTATAACCCTCATTTGCAGAATACCAGTCGCCGGAGTTGTCAGGACTCAGCTGCACATGAAAACCATAAGCAAACTGCAAGCCCTTTAGCTCTCCTTTATTCGACAAGTTCTCTTCCATTATCGAATCAATAATGCTTTGCTTAACGGCCGGCATTTCCACCGCTCGGGCAACCGCACTTTTGGTTGAAATCACCTGCAAAGGATAGCCGCCTTCAGAAACCTGGGCAGCAGCAAAATGTGTATTGATAAACAGGAAGGTTATTATTCCGGCAAGGAAAATGGAACTTCTCAACATCCGCAAAGATTTAATTTCGCCTGAAAAATACATAAAAAACTCTCGTGGTAGTCCGCTTCGTCTGTTTTTCAACAAAAGCAAGCTAACTTGTGTTATAGTAATCAAACTATAAATTAAACTTAAAATTACATTTATGAGAACAAAAACCAGCCTCTCTCTTTTGTTTGTGGCCCTGTTTAGTCTGTCGCTGTTTGCCGGCGAAACCGAAAAAAATCCGGTTCAACCTTTTGGCCCCATGCCCGACGAAGTAAAAGCAATCGTCGATAAATCCTGCATCGGATGCCACAACACCGATTCCAGAAACGAAGACGCCAAAAAGGAACTCGACTTCAAAAAACTGGACACGCTCAGCAAAGTGAAAATGATCGGCACCTACAAAGAAATATCAGAGACCCTTGAAAAGAACGAAATGCCGCCAAAAAAGTTTTTGGAAAAATACCCCGACAAAGCCTTATCGGACACCGAAAAGAAAGTGCTGCTGAATTGGGCCAAAAAAGAAACAAAAGCCCTGGTAAAAGCAAAATAATATGCGCAAAATACTTCGGATCTTTTTTCTGCTGATTCTGGTGGCATTGGTGGCCGCACAGTTTTTTCAACCGGAAAGAAATACCAGTGAAGCGTCGGAAAACAATATTCTGACGCTTCATTCTGTTCCTGAAAATGTGGCAGAAATTCTCAAAAGCTCTTGTTTCGATTGCCATTCAAACAATAGCACTTATCATTGGTACCACGCTGTTTCACCGGCATCGTGGATGGTGGCCGATCACATTCAGGAAGGAAAAAAAGAATTGAATTTCTCGGAATGGGGAAACATGGATGTTTTTTCGCAGATCACCAAACTGGAGGAAATGTGCCAGGAAAGTGAACACCGGGAAATGCCGCTCAAATCGTATCTTTTGATGCACCCCAAAGCCAAGCTTTCGGACGAACAAATTGCCGTGCTTTGTGACTGGACTACCCGTTTAAGCGAAGAACTGCTGGTCAAAGCCGTGGAAGAATAGCCCGCTTTCTCACATTTCCTTTATCTTTAGCTTAAAAACAGGATGAAGGTACTGGTTATGTATGTCGACCGCTTTTCGTACACGCCCCGGACAAAAAATCTGGAGACAGCCGAAGAAATAACAGATGGAGCAGCATTTACTGACTCCATTCTGGCATTTATACAGGTGGAAGAAGCCGACGAAGAAAAGGACGTGGCAAGCCGCGAGAAAAAGCTGGTGAACCACCTGAAGTGGACCGCCCGCAAAAACAACTGCAAAAGTGTGATCCTTCATTCGTTTGCGCATCTTTCCGAATCAAAGGCATCGATCGAATTTACCAAAGAGTTGTTTGACCTGGCAGAAAAACGCCTTCAAAATGCGGACTTCACAACCGCACAAACTCCCTTTGGGTATTTTCTTGATCTCGACATAAAAGCACCCGGGTTTTCGCTGGCCCGAATTTGGGCTACTTTGTAAAACAATCGCCAAATCGTCAGAATATTGACGGAGCCTTGCGCATGAACAAACGATTCAACTACCTTTGTCGCAAAATCAGATCATGAAGTTCGAGGATTATTCAATAGCACAGCCCATTAAGCAAAACCTGGAAAAGCAGGGATTGCGCCGCCCCACTGACATTCAGTACAAAGCCATTCCGCCTATTTTAAAGGGCGAAGATGTGCTGGCCATTGCACAAACCGGCACCGGGAAAACCGCTGCTTTTGTGATTCCCGTGCTTCACAAACTGCAACAAAGTAAAAACAGGCAGGGAGTAAAATGCCTGGTGATGGCCCCGACCCACGAACTGGCCGAGCAGATTTGTTCTGTTTTTAATGGTTTGGCTGAAAACATGAACATAAAAACCATGGCGCTTATTGGCGGAGTGGAGCAAGATCCGCAAATCAGTCAGATTCAAAAAGGTGTTGATGTGGTGGTAGCCACGCCCGGCCGGCTTTTTGACCTGGTGAGCCAGGGGCATCTGAAATTGCAGGATGTAGAGATCCTGATCCTTGACGAAGCCGATCACATGCTCGATCTGGGCTTTATCAAAGACATCAACGACCTGATCCGCTTTCTGCCCAAAAAACGGCAAACGCTGTTTTTCTCAGCCACCATTAATCCGAAGATTAAAAAGCTGGCCTATTCGCTGGTCAATAACGCCATACGCATACAGATTTCGCCTAAAAACCCGGTAGCCAAAAACATCGACCACAAAGTTGCCTATATTGAAATGGACGATAAACGGGCCTTTCTCGAAAGACTGGTAACTGAAAACCCGGAGGCAAAGATCCTGGTTTTTGTGCGGACCAAAGTGCGCGCCGAAAGAGTGAAAAAGGCGATGGAACGGGTAAAGATCCAATCCGAAACCATCCACAGCGACAAAGAGCAAAAAGAGCGAAATGCCACCATGAGCAACTTTAAGTCGGGTGCTTCGCGTTTGCTGATTGCCACCGATGTGAGTGCGCGGGGCATCGATATTCCGAATGTGGATTTTGTGGTGAATTACGACCTGCCCGAAGTTCCTGAAAATTACGTGCACCGCGTTGGGCGTACCGGACGGGGGAAAAACAAAGGACAGGCGGTTTCGTTTTGCAGCACCGAGGAGAAAGAGATTCTGGAAGAAATCGAAGGCTTTCTGGAAAAAGAAATCACCGTTCTTGAAATCGACAAAGGAGACTACCAGGAAACGCTCGACTTTACCGCCGACACCGATTACAACTGGAAACGGCTGATGCGCGAAGCCAACGCACCTCCACCCAAACGCAGAAAAAAGAAATAAGCAGTTTCTCTTTGGTTCAGCTACCCTTTTACACAACCCGCTCGCGCCGGTTTGCAATCGGTGAGTAGTTTTTGTTGTAGGGCATTATTCAGTCGCAGTTTGCAGTCTCAGTTTGCAGTATTTAGGAAAGGTCAACGACTGACAAATGACCAATGACTCGCAGCTCGCAGCTAATAGCATTCAGCTTATTCATGCATTAAAGCATTTCTGCATTCTCGCATTGTTGTTGAAGGATTGATGGACTGAAGGATTGAATTTCAAATAATCAATAACAAATAATGAATATCCAATGACCAGTGACTCGTGGCTCATAGCTCATAGCTTGCACTGCGGTTTCCGGCAGCCAGTGGTAAATCACCACGTCCTGAAAAAATCGTCAGACAAGGCTTGGTGACTTACCACGGGGCAAAAAATTGATTTTCCTGCCAATGGTGAATCGCCACGCGATGAAAAATTGGTTTTTCGGTGAATGGTAAATCACCACGTGATGAAAAATTGATTTTTCGACCAATGGTGACGCACCACGTGATGAGAAAATGATTTTTTGGCGAATGGTGACTTACCACGTCCTGAAAAACTGATTGGTCAGCTTATTTTCCCGGAAAATGGACTGAAAAAATGATTGGACAAGTCATTTCCACAGAAAACGGGGTGGAAAAATGTTTGGTCGGCTTATTTTCCAGGGAAATGACCTGAAAAATTGATTGGCGGGCTTTTGTCCAGCGACAATGAAGTGAAAAAGTATTTTGGCAACGTTTTGTCCGGGACAATGAAGTGAAAAAATGTTTTGACAACCTTTTGTCCGCGACAATGAAGCAAAAAAGTGTTTTGACAGCCTTTTGTCCGCGACAATGATGTGAAAAAGTATTTTGCCAACCTTTTGTCCGCGACAATGAAGTGAAAAAGTATTTTGCCAACGTTTTGTCCGGGACAATGAAGCGAAAAATTGATTGGCGGGTCTTTGTCCAGCGACAATGAAGCCAAAAATCATTCCGGCAGCTTTTGGTACTTCCTCCCTACCCCAAACTGCGTACTGCCCTCAAAATCTTTTTAATGCTCAGCCAACAAGGATGAGAAATTATGTTTATTTTAGAAAACAAAAACGAATAATTACCCAATACATTGAAAACTCTGCTTGCCAATACAAAACACAAATACGGTTGGCTTTTTAGATGCAAAGCCTCAGATATCAAAGACTTAAACAACCAGGCATTAGTATAGTGTATGTTACAGTGTGGCATACATATACGTTACCGCCAATTTACGAGATGAACGAGCAATATAACATAGAAGAGATAAGACAACTTGAAAAAAACCTTTCTGAAAAACCTGATGACACGGATTTAATGAATAAGTTGGCTATTGGTTATTTGAATTGCAGAGAAGCTGATAGCTTTAATAAAGTAGATGATTTATTAAAAAAGGCATTTGAGATTAAGCCATCTATTAAGACTTCAAATAATTATGCATATCAAATTATAACGGATCGGGATGATTACGAAAAAGGAATTGAAATATTAAAACCATTCGTAGACAAGAAACCAAAATCATTTATGCCATATAATGTGATTGGTTATGCTTACTTAATGAAAGGAAACTATGAGAAGGCTAAGTTTTATTTTGAAAAAGCAATGACTTTATCACAAACGGAAATGGTGGAAATTATTCACAATTTGGCAGTATGTGAAAATCATTTAGGAAATCCTCAAAAAGCCCTCAATTTGTATGATAAATCAATTGCGATAAATGACAAAGATAATGAGTCAAAGTTTAATAAAGCGGTATGTTTATATGAGCTAGGTTCGCATTCTGAAATAGAAGAAATTATTCAAACAATTAGAAAGAGCGCAGCTTATAAAGATTCAACAGCTTGGGTGTCAAGTTCAGAATTAAGTGAACTTTATTATTTGCAAGGTGATTTGCAGAATGCATATGATTTTTTTTTACAGAATCCTTTCACACCTGATTTAATTTCAGATTTGGTATCATCTTTTCTTCTATTTAACTATGATAAACCTAAGTTTCAAAAATTGGTAAACGAACAAGTTGGAGAAAAAAATGAATGGATTAACGAACTCAATGACCCTAAAGATGAAGATTATTATGATTACTCGGATGAAGAAAGGATTGAACAGACTAAGAAGTTAGAAAATGAAATTCACACCTTGAAAAGTATTGAACTCCATTTGACTAAACCTCCACAATTAAATCCTGCAAAACTATATATGACTACTTTCTGTGGTTGTATGTTATATGATTGTAAGATACACAGGACACAATTTGATGAATAAAGTCGAGTAGGTAAAGGGGAATCACACCCCTAAACCTCTCACAGAACCGTACGTGATAGTCTCCCATCATACGGCTC
>NZ_QWGR01000188.1 GCF_003576475.1 Maribellus luteus
GCCCGCCGTGCCCGGCGTAGAAAACCTCTCCGGCAACGCCGTTTTCTCGAACGACAAGGGCACGCTGCGGATTGAGTCCAACGACTCCGCGCTACTGCTGCCAGGCACGTTTGCCGATGCCCGCGTGCCGCTGGACCGGCTGCAAGGCACGTTGCGCTGGACATATCGCAAGCAGGAACTCGTCGTCACCAGCGACAACCTTGCGTTCTCCAACGACGACCTGTCGGCGCGCATCACGGGCAGCTATCGTCACGCGCCGGACACCAGCCACCTCGGCACCATCGACCTGAAGGGCTCGCTGGACCGCGCCAGCGTTGCGCGAGTGCCTCGCTATCTGCCGCTGTCCATCGGGCAACATCTGCGCGACTACCTGGGCGGTGCGCTGCAGGCCGGCACGGCTAGCAATGTGAATTTCGCCTTGGCGGGCGATCTGCACGACTTTCCGTTCCGGCCGCCGCACAAGGGTGTATTTCGCGTAGAAGTACCGATGCAGGATGTGACGTACCAGCCGGCGCCGGTCGAAGCCGCGCACAACCCGCCCGGCCAGGCGCCGACGCACCCCGGCAGTTG
>NZ_QWGR01000189.1 GCF_003576475.1 Maribellus luteus
GATGATTTTCTCGCGCGTGGCCTGATCCGGCGCTACGCCAAACACCTTCGCAGCATCGCCTTCCACCTGCACCGACAACGCCGTGGCGCTCAGACCCTGCTGCGCGATGTAGTCCTGAATGGCTTGGCCCTTGGCATCGTCGGCCGCCTTGGCGGCGTCGGCATCTGCTGACGCATCGGCGGGCGCGGCTGCGGCGGCGCCATGGAAAAGCTTCTCGCCAGCCTCTTTGATGAAGTCAAAAAAACCCATAACGACCTCCATAAGTACACAACGGGGAACGGGGAAAGTGGAGACGCCCACTGTGGGGCTCGTCCGTCGCGGCAGTGTAGCCGCTCACCAACGGTGTCTCCATGACAGCCGCGCTCAATTGCAAACTTTGCGCCTCATTCAGGCGCCGATGCGGCGCTTCGCCCACTTTCAATGCTGCGACGCAACAAAATCGCTGGCACACTGTCTTACCACCATCAAAACCACTTGCGACTCTTCGAAGAGCACGGGCACCATCGCCCTCATCGGAGTTCCCTCCCGCCACCATGCACCGTTCGTGGATGAAATCGATCACCCGGCTCG
>NZ_QWGR01000190.1 GCF_003576475.1 Maribellus luteus
GTTGCGTCCTTGGACAGCTTTTCCTTGATGGCGGCAAACAGGAAGGTTTCTTCTTCGCTGCCCGGATTGGCAAGGACGGAGGCGTCCTTCTCGGCCTTGGCGCCCAGATGCAGCAGCAGCGTTGCGTCGCCGCCGTCGTCCAGGATCATATTGGGGGTGCCGCCGTCAGCCCATTCGAAGATGCGGTGGGTGAAGTCCCAGTATTCCTGGAGCGATTCGCCCTTGAACGCAAACACCGGCGTGCCCGTTGCGGCAATCGCGGCGGCAGCGTGGTCCTGCGTCGAGAAGATGTTGCACGAGGCCCAGCGCACGTCGGCGCCGAGTGCCTTGAGCGTCTCGATCAGCACGGCGGTCTGGATCGTCATGTGCAGCGAGCCGGCAATGCGGGCGCCCTTGAGCGGCTGGCTCGCGGCAAATTCCTCGCGAATCGCCATCAGACCGGGCATTTCGGTCTCGGCAATGGCGATTTCCTTACGGCCCCAGTCGGCCAGCTTGATGTCGGCGACGAGGTAATCGTGTTTCAGTTCGGTGACAGCGTTCATTGGATCACTCCGGAAAAGAAGGGTGAC
>NZ_QWGR01000191.1 GCF_003576475.1 Maribellus luteus
GACCAAACAGCTCCTTCCTTAACCGGAACACCATTCAGCGATCCTACCGAATACAATGCCTGCATGACAGATGCTCAAAGTACAGTCCCGGCATGGAGTGAAACCAATGCAATCGCGGGCTATTCCGATAATTGCGGACAGAGTGTTTCGGCATCGCTTGACAGCACTAAAACAACCGGGAATGACTGCGATTGGACCGTAACCTATTATTACACCGTATTCGATGAATGCAACAATCCGCTGGAAGAACAAACATACGAACACAACGGTAGCGACCAAACAGCTCCTTCCTTAACCGGAACACCATTCAGCGATCCTACCGAATACAATGCCTGCATGACAGATGCTCAAAGTACAGTCCCGGCATGGAGTGAAACCAATGCAATCGCAGGATATTCCGATAATTGCGGTCAGGATGTTTCAGCATCACTTGACAGTACTAAAACAACCGGGAATGATTGCGACTGGACCGTAACCTATTATTACACCGTGTTCGATGAATGCAACAATCCGCTGGAAGAACAAACATACGAACACAACGGTAGCGACCAAACAGCTCCTTCCTTAAC
>NZ_QWGR01000192.1 GCF_003576475.1 Maribellus luteus
CTTGCGGGAAGGACGGTCGAGTGCCGGGGCCTGCAGCGAGGCAACCGTCGACTGCACGAGCTGCTCGATCGCCTCGCCGGGATCGCCGCCGTCCTCGTCTTCGCCTGGGCCGCCGGGCTCGGCCACTTCGCCGCCCTCGGCGTCGGCGCCGCCACCCCGCAGGCGGTGGCGATCGGCGGCCTGCTGGCGATTTTCGGGGCCTGGCCCTTCCTGTGGCGGGCGTCGGAGGCTAGACCGGCCCCGGCGCTGAGCGCCGCGGCGGCCGTCGCGGGCGCGGCGGCGCTGATTTCGATCCCGTTGATCTGAGCGACCGGCCATGAGCGACTTTCCCGTCACCATCCACCACAACCCGAACTGCGGCACGTCGCGCAACGTCCTGGCCGCCATCCGCGAGGCCGGTCACGAGCCCCGGGTGGTGGAATACCTCAAGACCGGCTGGACGCGTCCGGCGCTGGAGACCCTGCTCGCCAGGATGGGCGCCCGCCCGCGCGACATCCTGCGTCTGCGCGGAACGCCGGCCGAGGAGCTCGGCCTCGCCGATCCGGCCGTCGGCGACGACCGCATCC
>NZ_QWGR01000193.1 GCF_003576475.1 Maribellus luteus
TCAACCAGGTTCTGATCCAATGACCCTCAAGCAACTGGGCGTGTCCGCCGCCGCCGCGGCCGCCGCTCTTTCGTTCGCATCCATGGCGAACGCCCAAGCCGCCAAGCCGGCCGCCGAAGAGAAGAAGCCCGAGATGGCCAAGCCGCGCGAGCGTGCCACGGTCAAGCTCAGCTACAAAGAGCAGCGCGAACTCGACGCGCTGCCCGCCACCATCGAGGCGTTGGAGGCCGAGCAGAAGCAGGTCGGCGGCGAACTGGAGGACGGCTCGATCTACGGACGTGATCCGGAGCGCGCGCAAAAGCTGGCCGAGCGCCACGAGGCCATCGAACTGGAGCTGCTGGAGGCGCTGGAACGTTGGGAAGCCCTCGAAGCCAAGCGCGCCGGCACGGTGTGACGCTGCATTAGCCACGCAATATGTCAGCGGGATGTCGAGCGAATGTGAGTTTCGGCTCGCATCCCGGCGCTGACGATCCCTCCGCATTGTCGAGGACAGCTTCCTTTACAATGCGCGCTGCATTCCCGGTGCTTGGGGACAGACCCAAGCCTGGTCAGTTTTTCCGCCTTCC
>NZ_QWGR01000194.1 GCF_003576475.1 Maribellus luteus
AAGACGCTCGCCGACTTTGGCGCACAGGTCATCAAAATCGAGCCGCCGGGGCAGGGCGACCCGCTGCGCAAATGGCGGATGCTGCACGAGGGCACATCAGTCTGGTGGGAGGCGCAGTCGCGCAACAAACAGTCGGTCTGTGTCGACCTGCGGGTGCCGCAAGGGCAGGAAGTCGTACGCAAGCTGGCGGCCGAAGCCGATGTCCTGATCGAAAACTTCCGGCCCGGCACGATGGAAAAGTGGGGGCTCTCGTACGAGGCGCTTTCGGCGGTGAATCCGAAGCTCATCATGTTGCGCGTGTCAGGCTATGGCCAGACGGGGCCCAAACGCGATGAGCCCGGCTTTGCGGCCATTGCCGAAGCCATGGCCGGCCTGCGCTATTTGACCGGTGAGCCGGGGCGCCCGCCTGCCCGGGCGGGGCTGTCGCTCGGCGACACCATCGCCGGTTTGCATGGCGCGTTGGGCGTGCTACTGGCGCTGTACGAACGCGATGCGCGCGGCGGCAAGGGGCAGGTGATCGACGTGGCGTTGTATGAATCCGTGTTCAACCTGACGGAGAGCCTGC
>NZ_QWGR01000195.1 GCF_003576475.1 Maribellus luteus
GAAGACCAGGCCGCCGGCGGCTTCCCGCACGTCGAAGCGGCCCTGCAGCTGGTCGGTCATCGCCGCGACGATCTGGCGGCCCAGGTCGTCCTGGAAGGCTCCGGCCATGTCGACCCGGCCGCTCGCCAGCACCAGCCGGTAGTCGTCGCCCTCGGCCGTCAGGGCGACGCGGACGCTGCCCTTGCCCGCCCGCGGCAGGCGTTGGAGCGCGCTGCGGAAGCACTCGAACAGCAGCACCGCCAGAGAGGCGGCCTGATCCGACGGCAGCGCGACGCCGTGGTCCTCGACCAGAACCTCGACCGGCCGATGCTCGGCGGCCCCCAGGCAGCTTTCGAGAAGCTGCCTGGCGAACACGGCGAAGTCGGTGGCGCGGTCGCTTTCGCCGTACATGCTGCGATGGATGCGCGAGATCATCAGCGTCCGCTTGGACGCCTCGGTCAGGGCCTGGGAATAGCTGCGGTCGTAGACGTCGTTGGCCTGCCGCTGCAACAGGGCGGCGACGAGCTGCAGGTGGTTGGTGGCCCGCTCGTTGAACTCCCGGAACAGGTTGGCGTGTCCCTCGGCC
>NZ_QWGR01000196.1 GCF_003576475.1 Maribellus luteus
CAGACATGACGATCTATTCTCTTACAATAGCCCGCGTTCCCGGTCCTTTCCCAGCCCCGTTGCAATGTCCAAATCGCCGACCACCCCGAAAGCTGATCTGCCGCAATCCGCAGTCAATGAGGACGCAGGGAAGGGCGGGCCCATCGTATCTTCGTCGCACTTGGTGTCGGCGCGCAGCCCCGAGCTGTCGGAGTTCGAGTTTGCGCTCAACACCGCCTACAACGCCTACAACCGCTGGTGCGTGCGCTGCATGGCCGCTGCCGGCGTGCGCGACCTGACCTTCCTCGATGTGCTGGTCGTGCACCACGTCAACCACCGTGGCCGCGCCAAGCGGCTGGCCGACATCTGCTTCGTACTCAACGTGGAAGACACCCATCTCGTGACGTATTCCCTCAAGAAACTGCAGGGGATGGAGCTGGTGGAAGGCACGCGCAACGGCAAGGAAGTCACCTACACCACCACCGAAGCAGGCGAAAAGGCCTGCGCCCGCTACCGCGAGATCCGCGAGCAGTGCCTGACCAGCAATATTTCGCCCAGCGGCGAGGAAAATGCCGAGATTGGCGAG
>NZ_QWGR01000197.1 GCF_003576475.1 Maribellus luteus
CAAGATGCAGAAGAAAGGCGAGCGCAATACTCAACTGCTGCTGGATGAACTCGCGCATCGGCCGGATGACCCGTATGTGCTGTATCAGCTCGGCAAGGAAACCGAGCTGCATCATGAAGACTATGCAAAGGCCGTGAACCACTACGCGCGCGCCTTCAGCCTGGCGCCCGCAGATGCGCCGTACCGCCGTAACTTGGCGCTGCGTTATGTGTACAGCCTGGGCAAGGCCGACCGCGTTGACGAGGCACTGGCGCAAGGCGATGTCGCCATCCAGACGTGGCCGGACTTTCCGGATCTGTGTTTTGCGCTGGGATTGGTCTTGCTGGATGCGGCAGCCAAGCACCCTGACGAGGCAGGTGCGCGGTGGCTACCGTTGGCGGAGCAGGTCTTCAACCGCTGCCTGGAAATCGGCGATCAGCCGGAGATGGACGGCAGCGTCGTCGGCCGGGGCAGCTTCCTGGCAGCCCAGCAACTGGCGATCGTGTACCAGATGCAGAGCCAAGCGCTCGCACGCAAGTCCGAGCACTATCTGACGCTGTCAAAACAGCTGCAGGACGCGTCGTC
>NZ_QWGR01000002.1 GCF_003576475.1 Maribellus luteus
CGCTTGAAGCTTTCATCATAAACTATAAATCCTGACATAAATTTACTTTTTGTGTAAACCTATTTTAGGACAAGACAAACCTCCCCTAAACGGCGAGGCTTAAAGTCCCAATAGGGGATTTAGGGGTGAAAACCCTGGTGGCTACTTACAGATCGTAAGTTCAATCTAACACAAAAGAACTTTTTATACAGGCTCTTCTTGTTTACAGTATTCAATAGTTATCCTTTTAAAGCTTCGGCACCCCCCACAATCTCCAGAATTTCGCCGGTAATGGCTGCCTGGCGGGCTTTGTTGTATTGCAAGGTAAGATCGCCCAGCAGGGTAGTGGCGTTATCGGTGGCCTGGTGCATAGCCGTCATACGCGCACCGTGCTCGGCTGCGTGAGAATCCAGCAAAGCCTTGTAGAATTGAATTTTCAGGGATCTGGGTATCAGTTCCTGAATAATGTATTCTTTCGAAGGCTCGTAAATAAAGTCGTAATTGGCTGAGTCGCCTGTTTCTTCGGGCATTTCTACCGGAAGAAATTGCTCGGTTGCCTGTATCTGAACCGCGGCATTCCGGAATTGGTTGTAAACCAGTTCTACCCGGTCGTATTTCTTTTCCTCAAAAGCTTTCATCACCTCTTCGGCAATCCTGGATACATTTTCGAATGTAAGTTCGTTGTAGAGGTCGTTCTCATCGGCCACCACACTGTAACCCCGGTGCTTTAAGTTGCGCTGCCCGATTTTTCCGATACACATAAAATCGATTTTGCCCATATTCAGCTGGTTGAGGTAGCTGGAGTTGGCCAGTTCGATGGCTTTTTTGGCAATATTGGTATTAAAACCACCGCACAATCCACGGTTGGAAGACACCAGAATGATCAGCACCTTTTCGGGGTGCCTGGGCTGGGTATAAACCGAACCTTCCACGTTTTCGAGGCTGGCGCTCAGCGAGG
Organism: Maribellus luteus; assembly: GCF_003576475.1. GTDB lineage: Bacteria > Bacteroidota > Bacteroidia > Bacteroidales > Prolixibacteraceae > Draconibacterium > Draconibacterium luteum. The sequence continues at coordinate 938 of NZ_QWGR01000002.1, forward strand.
TCAGAATCTCGTGCAGCTTTTCGGCGTAAGGCCTGATCTGCATAATGGCATCCTGCGCTTTCTTGAGCTTGGCCGCCGAAACCATTTTCATGGCACTTGTCACCTGCCGCGTGGTTTTTACCGATGCTATCCGGGTACGTATTTCTTTTAATCCAGCCATATTGTATTGATTGAATGATTGATTTGGAGAAGGACTGAATTCAGCCCCTCAATCCCTCAATAAATCAGTCCTTATTGTTTGTATTTCTCTGCCGTTTCAGCTGCTACTTTCCGAATCACTTCTTCGATTTCAGCATTGATGTTACCGGCTTTTAATTCATCCAGCGTTGCCCGGTGCGACATTTCCATGGCGTCCAGGAAATCAACTTCAAAAGCTTTTACTTTTTCCACCGGAACCTGGCGAAGCAATTCTTTTGTTCCGCAGTAGATAATCGCTACCTGGTGTTCGATCTTCATCGGCGAATACTGTCCCTGTTTCAGGATTTCCACGTTCTTGCGTCCTTTGTCGAGCACGCGTTTGGTGGCAGCATCGAGGTCGGAACCAAACTTCGAAAAGGCTTCGAGTTCGCGGAACTGAGCCTGGTCAAGTTTCAGCGTACCTGCAATTTTCTTCATGGCTTTGATCTGTGCATTACCTCCCACACGAGATACCGAGATACCTACGTTAATCGCGGGGCGGATACCCGAGTTAAACAGGTTCGATTCCAGGAAGATCTGTCCGTCGGTGATCGAAATAACGTTGGTCGGGATATACGCCGAAACGTCACCGGCCTGTGTTTCGATAATCGGAAGGGCAGTAAGCGAACCGCCTCCTTTTACTTTGTCTTTCAAACAATCGGGCAGGTCGTTCATGTTTTTCGCAATATCATCCGATTCGATGATTTTTGCGGCACGCTCCAAAAGACGGGAGTGCAGGTAAAATACATCACCCGGATAGGCTTCGCGGCCCGGAGGACGACGAAGCAGCAAGGATACTTCGCGGTACGAAACGGCCTGTTTTGAAAGGTCGTCGTAAATGATCAATGCATCGCGGCCGGTATCGCGGAAATATTCACCAATGGCAGCCCCGGCATAAGGTGCATAAAACTGCAAAGCGGCCGGATCGGCAGCTGTAGCAGCAACAATTACGGTGTAATCCATGGCGCCGGCTTTGGTCAAGGTAGCTGCAATGTTGGCAACCGTTGAGCCTTTTTGCCCGATGGCCACATAGATACAGTAAACCGGCTTGCCTTTTTCAAAATTCTCGCGTTGGTTGATGATGGTGTCGATGGCCACAGCGGTTTTACCGGTTTGGCGGTCGCCAATGATCAACTCACGCTGGCCACGTCCGATCGGGATCATGGCGTCGATGGCTTTCAGTCCTGTCTGAAGTGGTTGTTTTACCGGCTGGCGGTAAATAACCCCCGGCGCTTTGCGTTCGAGCGGCATTTCAAAAAGTTCGCCCTGAATGGCTCCCTTGCCGTCGATGGCTTCGCCGATGGTATTGATAACGCGGCCCAGCAAATTTTCGCCTACCTGGATGGATGCAATGCGGCGCAAACGTTTTACGGTGTCGCCTTCCTTGATTAGTTCGGTAGGCCCCAAAAGAACGGCTCCCACGTTGTCTTCTTCAAGGTTGAGGATGATCCCTTTCACACCACTGTCAAATTCGATCATCTCATTCGCTTCTACATTCGACAAACCATAAATACGGGCAATTCCATCGCTTACCTGTAAAACGGTGCCCACTTCTTCCAATTCGGCAGCCGATTTAAATCCTTCTAATTGTTGCTTTAGAATTTCAGATACTTCAGCAGGTTTTATATTCGCCATGTTCTATCTTGTTTTTCTTTGTTGACTACGTTTTATAATTCAGTTTCCAAAAGGTTTTGCTTGATCTTCCGGAGTTGTGAAGCTACGCTGGCATCGTACTGTTTGTCGTCGAGGCGCAAAACCAGGCCTCCCAGTATTTCCGGATTTACCTGTGTGCTCAGCTCAATGGTGGCATTCAACTCTTTTTCGAGCAATTCCTGTATTTTTTGAAGGGTGGCCGCATTTACTTCCGAAGCGGTAGTAAGCACTGCCGACCGTATGTTCTGATCTTTTTTGGATAGATCGAGAAAATTTCTGCAGATACCGGGAATAAAAACTTCGCGTTTATTTTCCACAATCAGCAGCAGGAAATTCAGGGTTAAGGGATTGACCTTGCCTTCAAAAATCTGTTTGATCAGTGCTGCTTTTTTGGAAGTCTTTACAACCGGACTTTCCAGCAACAGCACAAAATCAGGTACCGAACGGCACACCTCCAAAACCGAAAGAATATCAGCCTTGAGCGTATCAAGCAGCTTTTTTTCTTTGGCCGTGGAAAAGAATGCCTTGGCGTAACGAACGTTTATTGCACTTTGATCCATAACCTTAATTCAGCTTGATATCGTCGATAAGACCATCTACCATTTTTTCCTGTTCTCCTTTTTCGGCCAGTTCTTTACGGATCACTTTTTCTGCGATCATCACCGAAAGTTCGGCTACCTGCTTTTTGATGGTATTGATGGCAGCCGTTTTTTCAGCATCGATTTGCTGACGGGCTTCGTCGATGGTTTTTTGTGCTTCCTGGGCGGCTTTTTCTTTCGCCTCCGCCACAATTTTATCTTTTAACTCTTTGGCCTCTTTTAGAATGGCATCTTTTTCGCGACGGGCTTCGGCAATAATCTTTTCGTTGTCAGCTTTTAATCCTGCTACTTCTTTTTTGGCTTCTTCGGCCGAGTTCAGGGCATTGGCAATCGATTGTTCACGTTCTTTTAAGGCGTTCAGAATCGGTTTCCAGGCGAACTTTTTCAGGAGAAAAAGTACAATCGCGAAGATGATGATCATCCAGATAATAGTACCCGGATTCGGCATTACTAATCCCATAGTTTCTTCTTTTTAAGAGTCTCTATTCTACTTCGTGTGTTGTTGCCCGAAAGTTTACTCACCCTGATTCGTCTGCCGACGAATCTTCGCTCACTTTGAAAGAGCGGGATTGAGGGAGCGTTATCTCAGTCAAACAACCACTTTTATGCTTTAATACAACTTACTCGTTCATTGTGGCAACAGCATCCCGGGCAATCCCCGGGATGGCTGCCAAAGTTTTTTGCTATACAAAAACGATCAGGATACAAACAATAACGGCAAAGAAGGCAACTCCTTCAATCAAAGCTGCCGATACAATCATGTTTGACCGAATGTCACCGCTTGCTTCGGGTTGACGGGCAATGGCTTCCATGGCACTGGCACCGATTTTACCGATACCCATACCCGCTCCAATGGCTGCCAAACCGGCGCCAATTGCTGCGCCCATTTTACCCACCGCAGCACCAGCGGCCGCTTGTAGCAATACTGTTAAAATAGCTGATAACATAGCTTTTTACTTTAAGTATTAATATTAATGATGATCTGAAGTCGCCATTCCGAAATAGAGTGCCGACAACAGCGTAAAAACATAAGCTTGTATAAACGATACCAACACATCGAGCAAAAGGATAAACACCGAGAAAACGATGGATACCGGGCTTGCTCCCAAGCCAACTGCGGGGCCAAACAAACTGCCGAAAACAAAAATCAGGCTGATGAACACCATTACAATGAGGTGACCGGCCATCATGTTGGCAAAGAGTCGCACCATCAGTACAAACGGCTTGGTAATAACGCCTGAAAGTTCAACAATCGGCATCAATGGTATCGGGAATTTTAACCACCACGGAACATCGGGATTGTAAATTTCTTTCCAGTAATGTTTGTTTCCGTTGATGGTGGTAACAAAAAAGGTAAACAAGGCCAAAACCATGGTTACACTTATATTTCCGGTTACGTTGGCTCCAAATGGTACAATGGGGATAAGCCCCATAAAGTTGTTGATCAGAATAAAGAAAAACAAGGTTAACAGGAAGGGCATGAACTTTTCGTATTTGTGTTCCCCGATGGCGGGTTTTGCCACTTCGTCGCGAATAAAAAGAATGATCGGCTCCAGCAGGTTCTGCACTCCGCGGGGTGCTCTGCCTTTGTTTCTTTTGGCCGAGCGGGCCATCGAAAACAATAACCAGAACAGGATAACCACCGAAGCCAAAACACCGGCAATGGCTTTGGTTATGGATACATCAATCGGTTTCCCGATTTCGTGGCCGTTGGCATCCAGTTCAACAATTTTGCCTTTGAATTCTTCGCTTTGCGAAATTTTAAAGCCTTTGTAGGCGTCGTGCCCGTGATGAAATTTCGAAGACATAAACACATGAAATGCTTTTCCATCGTGCAATTCCGGGTGTTTGCTGTAAAGAATAATGGGCAAGGGAATGCTGATATGGGTCTCGCCCCATGAAGTGATGTGCCAGTCGTAAGAGTCAGAAACGTGGTCGATCACGAAATCGCCGGCACTAAAAGCTTCCTGGTGCGAAGTGGCAGCATGACTTTCCGATGCCTGGGCATGTTCTTCCTCGTTGGTGTGTTGTGCAAATAAAGCACTAAAACTGAATAACAAAAATGCCACAGTTATGACGTAACTTTTGGAAAGTTTAAGCATGGTTTATTCAATTATCTTCTTTATTCAATCTGTTTATCGACACAGAAACAAACCAACAGACAAGGGATTTGTTCTATGTAACAACAAAATTTTTTGAGCGATTTAAATGTTCGTCTACAAATTTAACAGAAAATTCTGACCATGGGTCGAAATTCCTGAATTTCAAAAAAGAATTAATAATGTTTAAGAACCTTTTTATGAGAGGGATTGCTTGAAGGGAGTTGTTGGCTTAAGGCAAAATTATTTTCGGGTTAAGCGGTTTATTTTGGAGACTTCTTTTACTTCAAAAAATGAATAAACCAGGTATAAAAACATCAGACCCACTACAAACTGAATGGCATTTTCGCGATCGAGTGCGATGTAAATGACGGCTAAAACGGAATAGGTCATTAACTTAAAAAAGGTGATAAGCATGTTGCTGCGCGCAAACTTCCCGATGTCTTTTTTTGCGATTTTAAGTTGGTAGGCGTGAATGGCAAGTGTTACCACAAAAAAGAACCCAAGCAGAAAAGGGAAGACCGGAAGGTAATATTCGGGCAAGAACAAAGAAAAAACCAGCCAGCCGATCAGGGCAATGGCGAGGGTCAATGCGGTAAGTTTGGTTATAAAACTTTTCATGTTTTTAGCTACAGGCTTCAAGCCTTTTTATTTCTTTTTCAATAGATTCCGTGTTCCGTAAACGATGGCAACAATTACCGAGAAAATGGCCAGAACGAGTGTAAATCCTTTGAATTCGTTTTCCATCCACTGGTCGATTTTATAACCCAAAAAGGTAAATCCTCCGATGATGGCCATCATTTCGAAACCAAGACTGGAGTAGCGGACAAAATTGTCAAATTTGTTCTTTGAGTTATTTGGCTGCTTCGGGCTCATATGCCGGTTTTGCAGTTCCCATGCTACACGTGCCGGTGAAAACAGCGCCCGGTTCAACCGATAGTTTTCCGGCGCTGATGTCGCCTTCAATTTTTGCCGAAGACTTCATGTTCAGCAATTCTTTGGCAATAACTTTTCCTTTGATAAAACCGGATACTTCGATGTTGTTTGCCTGAACCTGGCCTTCTATTTTGCCGTGCTCGCCAATTACCACTTTGCCTTTTGCCGCCAGGTTGCCAACCATTTCTCCATCAATGCGAATGTCGCCATTGGAAATAATATCGCCTTTTATTTTTGTTCCATCACTCAGGATGTTAATGAGTTGCGATGTGTCTTCTCCGTTAAATCGTGTAGTTTGTTTTGCCATGCCGTTCGTGTAACTGTTTTGTTCTGATTTTCCCAAAATAAATGCGCGTTTGAAGATACAATAAAATAAAGCTTGTACCAATAAATAAAACGCATGAAAAACGGAACAAACTGAAATTACAAACCAGCTTCAAAAATGTTTAAATGCGGAGGAGAGAAACTGCGATCCTCGGGTTATTGGGGATCGTAAGCCCATTTCAGGTAGCAACTGCCCCAGGTAAAACCGGCGCCAAAAGCTGCCAGTACCACGTTGTCGCCTTTTTTGAGTTGTTTTTCGTAATCAAAAAGACACAGGGGAATGGTCGCTGCCGTGGTGTTCCCGTAATGCTGAATGTTGATCATCACCTTGTCTTTGGCGATTTTCATCCGCCTGGCCGTGGCTTCAATAATGCGCATGTTGGCCTGGTGCGGAACCAGCCAGGCAATATCTTGTGCCGTGAGATTGTTTTTCTCCATGATTTCAGCAGCCACATCAGCCATGCTCGAGACAGCCGCTTTAAAAACCGCTTGTCCTTCCTGGTACAGGTAGTGCTCTTTGTTTTGAACGGTTTCAACAGAAGCGGGTTTTAACGAACCTCCGGCTTTTATGTGTAAATGGTAGCGCCCCAGTCCGTCAACGCGGTTGATGTAGTCGACAACACCCAGGTCTTCGGTGGTGGGTTCAATCAGAACAGCTGCTGCGCCATCGCCAAAAAGCGGACAGGTAGTGCGATCCTCGTAGTTGATGATGGACGACATTTTTTCGGCTGCCACAATCACCACTTTTTTGTAGCGCCCTGATTCGATGAACTGGGTTGCTGTAGACAAGGCAAAAATAAAGCCCGAACAGGCGGCGTTCAGGTCGAAACTCCAGGCGTTGTGAATGTCGGCTTTGTGGGCAATTATATTGGCAGTTGCCGGAAGAACCATGTCGGGAGTAATGGTGGCACAAATAAGCATGTCCACCTCATCGGGACTGGTGCCGGTTTTTTTGAGCAAATCCTGAACAGCTCTTGTTCCCAGGTCGCTGGTGCCCTTTCCTTCTTCTTTGAGAATACGTCTTTCCTTGATCCCGATTCTCTGCATGATCCACTCGTCAGTGGTGTCCACCATCTTACTGAGTTCGTCATTTGTCAACCTGTATTCAGGTAAATAGGCTCCCACACCCGTAATTGCTGCTCTAACTCTAGCCATCTTTTACTAAATCTAATTTTTTCTTGTTTTGCGTTTCTGAAAATCGGGGATGAATATAGGAGCAAAAGAAAATTCCAACAAAGAATTGCGTTTGTATGTGTACTTCCAGCCCGGTTTTTTTGACATGAAGGGCGAACAATTCATAAGCATGTTCGAAAAGTCTGTATTTGGGAATTAGGGGTACAAAAAAATTCCATCCCCGAAACGACGGAGATGGAATCCCTTCACTATAAGATCAAATGGCTTATTGAGCCATGCGTTTGTCTTATACAGCTATTTCTTTTTCAATAACCTGTTTTCCTCTGTAGTAACCACATTCCGGGCAAACGGTGTGATATTTTACGGTAGTTCCGCAGTTTGAACAAGTAGCCAGAGTAGGAGCAACAGCTTTGTAGTGAGTACGTCTTTTGTCCCTTCTCGCTTTGGATGTTTTATGCTTTGGATGTGCCATTTTTATAAGTTTTTAATTGTTATTTTTCAAATTTCTTAATGCTGCCCAACGGGGATCTATCTCTTTTTCATCCTGTTCTTCCTCCGTTTCGTGCAGTAAATATGTTTTTAATTTTTTGAGCATCTCCGGATCACAACTGTTTTCTCCTCCGTCAGCTGACGGATTCGGATGAACATGTTTCATCGGAATGCTCAATACTATGTATTCATACATTACCTGAGTAAGGTTGATTACGTGCTCTTCGGGCAAAACCCAAATCACATTGTCGCCTTCATCAAACTCATTTTCTTCGCCAAATTTAACAAAGATATCGGTAGCGAGTTCAATGTCTTGCTGGTAAGGCTCCAGACATCGGTCGCAGATAAGTTCTACCCAACCCGAGAAATCGAAATTCAATTTTAAAAAAGAACTTCTTTTTTCCAGTTGAACCTTGATCTGAACCTCGCCGGTTTCAACCAACCCTTCGTCAAAATGCTCAAAGAACCTTCTGTCGGCTTCAAATTCGTAATCGTGAAGGCCTTCTTTAAGACCTTTAAACTCAATATTATATTTTGTTTTCCAGCCCACGATCCCAAAAAAGTGGATGCAAAAGTATAAATTTTTTATTAACAGCTAAAGAAAACATTGAAATATTTTAAAAATCAATCTAATAGCAAGGAAGAGGAATTATTATTGTTTGAACGAAGTTTAAAAGTAGTCTCGGTTAATTAGAGGGACTCCTATTTATTTAGTATAATCCTGAAAGTTGTACCCTTGCCAACCTCTGACCACTTGATGAATATCTTGCCGCTGTGGTAGATTTCAACGATTCTTTTGGCAAGTGACAAACCAAGGCCCCAGCCTCGTTTTTTGGTGGAAAAACCCGGTTGAAAAATAGTTTTGTGATTGGACTTCGGAACCCCGCAACCCGAGTCGGTAATATCAATTGTTACGTTCTTTTCTTTTTCCGTAATGGCAACTGTAATGCTTCCTTCGTTAACCATTGCATCAATGGCATTTTTACACAGGTTTTCGATTACCCATGAAAAAAGGGCGGCGTTTAAAGGTACTTCAATGAAAGCGCTTTCATCGTAGCTGGCAATAAACTTAACTTTGCTCGAGGACCTTGTTTTCAGGTAGCTTAATGCCGAATTTATTACTTCAACCACATTGATACGTAATAATTCCGGTTTGGAGCCAATTTTTGAAAAGCGTTCCGTAATGCGTTCCAGTCTTGAAGTGTCGCGTTCGAGTTCTTTTACAAGGTCTTCGTCTACGTCTTTTAGTTTGAGCAATTCAATCCAGGCCATCAGGGAAGAGATGGGAGTGCCGAGTTGGTGTGCCGTTTCTTTCGACATGCCTACCCACACTTGGTTTTGTTCGGCGCGGTTGGTAGCCAGAAAAGCAAAATAGGCCACCACAATAAAAACCATAATCACAATCAGCTGAATGATAGGGTACAGACGAAGATTTCGAAGGATGCTTGATTCGCGGTAGTAAAGGAGTTGGTGTTCATTTTCACCCAAATCAATGTGAATGGGTTCCACTCGTTCCTTCATCTTTTTAAGTTCTTTCTGCAGAACCTCTTTTTTTCGGGCTTCGTTGTAATGAATATTGGCATCGGAATTAATCGAGCCGTCGGCATCTAGTACAATAATCGGAATGGTGGTATTTTGCTGTATTACTTCAAGAAGGAAGTTGATGTATTCGGTGTTGGAGTTTTTGAAGCTGATAATTTGACGTGTAGCTTCGGCCCAAAGTTCTACTTTGTTTCGTTCTTGCAGGGCCATTTTTTTGGTTAGCCAGTTTGTATAAAGCAGCGATGCAACACCAATGGTTATTGCTGCAATAAGCAATAAAATTTTTCCCCGCCGTCTTTTCAGATAAATATCCAATGTAAGTGGTTTTAGTACTCTGTAGCAAACGACTTAAAGATAAAAATATTATACTGAATTGCTTTTGTTTGATAAATAAGGATGAGCCGGAAAGCCCGTTTTATTTTCCCAAAATGTCCAGTACTCCCTTCTTAATGCCATTGGTGTCGATACCACACTCTTTGTAAAGATCTTCTGTGGTGCCGTGTTCAATAAAGTGGTCGGGAATTCCGAGCAGTTTGATCCTGGCTGAATAACCTTTTGCCGCCATAAATTCCAATATGGCTGATCCAAATCCTCCCTGAATGGCCCCGTCTTCAACCGTAACAACTTTATCGAATTTTGTAAAAACCTCGGTCAGCAATTCTTCATCTAAAGGTTTTACAAAACGAAGGTCGTAATGTGCGGCTGAAATGTTTTCACTGGCCAGGCTTTTCACCGCATCCAAAGCAAAAATCCCGGATTTTCCAATGGTAAGAATGGCCACATCGTTTCCGTCAGAAATTTTCCGTCCTTTTCCGATTTCTATTTTTTCGAAAGCTTGCTTCCAATCGGGTTTAATGCCGCAGCCTCTCGGGTAGCGAATCGAAAATGGTTGTGCATTTTCGTCGAGTTGAGCCGTGTACATCAGGTTGCGTAAATCCACTTCGTCCATGGGAGCCGAAACAATCATGTTGGGAACCGTGCGCATGTAGGCAATGTCGAAAACCCCGTGATGTGTAGGCCCGTCTTCTCCTACGAGCCCGCCACGGTCGAGACAGAAAATAACATGCAGCTTTTGAATGGCCACATCGTGTATTACCTGGTCGTAAGCGCGTTGCATAAAAGTAGAGTAGATATTGCAGAACGGAACCATGCCTTGTGCAGCCAGTCCGGCCGAAAAAGTGACGGCGTGCTGTTCTGCTATTCCCACATCAAAAGCCCGGTGAGGCATTTGTTTGATCATCTGGTTCATGGAGCAGCCGGTGGGCATGGCCGGTGTTATTCCAACAATCTTTTCATTTTGTTCGGCCAGCTCAACCAGTGTTTCCCCAAATACATTCTGGAATTTGGGAGCCATTTCGGCCTCACAGTTGCAACGGTGAATCTCTCCGGTTTCTTTATCAAAAATACCGGGGGCATGCCATTTTATCTGGTCCTTTTCGGCAAAGGGAAATCCCTTTCCTTTTTGCGTAATTAAGTGTAATAATTTTGGGCCCGGGATTTCGCGCAAATCTTCCAGTACCTCTGTCAGGTATTGAACGTCGTGTCCGTCAACCGGTCCGAAATAGCGGAAGTTAAAGGCTTCAAACAGGTTGTTTTCCTTTAGCAGCATGTTTTTGAGTGCATGCTGGTTTTTTTGAATAAATGCCCGGGTCTTGCGTCCGATGCCGTCCAGTTTTCCTAATCCTTCCCACACGTCGTGTTTAAAACGGTTGTAGGTATCCGATTTGGAAATATTCAGCAGGTATTTGTTGAGGCCTCCCACACTTGGGTCGATGGCCATGTTATTGTCGTTCAGAATCACCAGCAGATCGGCATTTTCGCCGCCGGCGTTGTTGAGTGCTTCAAAAGCCATTCCTCCGGTCATGGCACCATCCCCGATTACTGCAACTACTTTTCGGTCGTTTTCGTTCTTGATTCTGGAGGCAATTGCCATACCCAAAGCTGCCGAAATGGAGGTGGACGAGTGTCCCACGCCAAAAGCATCGTAAGGGCTTTCACTGCGTTTCGGAAACCCGCTCAGTCCTTTGTACTTGCGGTTGGTGTCGAAATTATCCCGGCGTCCTGTTAGGATTTTGTGCCCGTAAGCCTGATGTCCTACGTCCCAAATCAATTGGTCGTAAGGAGTGTTGTACACATAGTGTAAGGCAACGGTAAGCTCAACTACGCCCAGACTTGCACCAAAGTGCCCCGGATTGGTGGACACCACATCAATAATATAATCGCGCAATTCTTTGCACACATTCTTTAGCTCGCTTTTCGAAAGCTTTTTCAGATCAGCCGGGCTGTTTATTTTTTCCAGAAGGTTCCCCTTTACACTCTCCATCAACTAAAAATAATTGCAAAGATAACATTTAGTTACCTACCGTTTGTTCACGACTGTCACGATCAGCACGAATCAACGGTTGTAAATAAAGTATTTTTAAACGTAAGAAACAATGAGCTTAGTATATACTATGCAGGCCATTTAAGGTGTCGCTATCAGTTCAGAAATCAGCACCAGCCCGTCAAGTGTAAGCATCGGTTCAATGGTTTTGATCCGGGAGGTAAGTGGAGCTATCACCGAGCTCAATCCTCCGGTTGCCACAACAGTTAAGCTTTCATTAAGTTCTTGTTCAGTTCGGTTCACAATCGAATCAACCAGGCCGGTGAAGCCAAAAACCACACCCGCCTGTATTGCATGAATTGTGTTTTCGCCTAAAACCGAAGGAGGCGGAGTGAGATGTATCTGCGGCAGTTGCGCGGTTTTCCCGGCAAGAGCGCTGACAGCTGTTTGTAACCCGGGGGCAATGGCTACTCCTTTTATGGTTTTGTCGGCACCAATGGTTGTAAAGGTCAGCGCCGTTCCAAAGTCGATAACCATAGTAAGCGGGCCGTATTTATGATAGGATGCCACCGCATTGGCTACCAGGTCGGTGCCTATTTCAAAGGGATTCAGGATTTTTACAGGCAGCTTCCCGTAAATGGAAGGGTTTACGGTTTCGATACGGGCCAATTCAAAAATTCCGTACAGCATCTGTTCAAAAGGCCGGACAAGCGAAGGAACCACACTGCTTAGAATAATCGACCTGACATCGTTTTTGCCAATTTCGCCACCGGTGAGCAACGAACGAAAAATTACTTCGTACTCATCAGCTGTTTTTAGCGGATCTGTTTGTATCCGCCAGTGGTTGACCCAGGTTTTGTTTTCGTAAACTCCAAAAACGATGTTGGTATTTCCGATATCAATTGCCAGTAACATATGTGATTTTATTTTCAGGTTAATGGTTAAAACCCTGCAGTGGAATTACAGCTACTTTCCTTCTGTCTTCAAACCTATGTATTTCCAATGCAAGGTGACTTATTTCTGTTTATCCTTTTAAAGTTGCTCTATACATCAAACAAACTTACGGGATTATCTGTTTGCAAAACTACTTTTTTAGCTTTTTTCAGCGTTGAATTAATGGGATATTATGATAATAAATACAAGATATTTGTTGGGGCCCGGTGGTTGGAACGTGTGGCTCAAAGACCGGAAGCCGAGGCAGGAAGCGCTTGTTTTTCTATCGTTTAAAGCGAACAAATTGCAAGGCTAACCAACGATATTCGAAATAATTACGTTAATTTAGATCGGCAGTTTGTAGCGATTGTTTTCTTTGAAAAAAGTATTATTTTTAAACCTGTTGCTAAGTCATCAATTCCAAAGTTATGCAAAAAACAAAAAATCCATTGATTTTCATCATTGAGAATAGTGTTGTTTATAAAGACTTGATTGTTGGGTATTTGCAGTCAAAAAAATACACAAACGTGAAGGTCTATCAGAAAGGTGAAGATTGTATGAAAGATCTGCATCTGAAACCCGATCTGATTGTTCTCGATTACCTGTCGGTAAGCATGACGGGTTTGGAACTGATGGTGAAGGTAAAAAAAGAGCACCCCAATGTTGACTTCATATTTTTGAGCGGGCAAAACGATTTGGAAGTGGCTGTTCAGATTATGAAAGTAGGAGCTGCCGATTACATTGTGAAGAATGACAAAGCTCCGCAACGGCTGGTAAAATCGATTGAAGGCCTGTCGCAAACCGCCAGACACGAAAAGCAGACAAAAGGATTCCGCATTGGAGTAATTGGCTTTTTTGTGTTGCTTTTCCTGGTTATTATGATCATCATTTTTGTGTCGTTCTTTCTGGGGTACGAATTTTAGCATTCCGGTTCGTATCGTATTTCCCTGATTTTATTTTGCAAAGGCACAGGTCTTTGTAATGAGAGACCGTTTCGTACCTCTTGGCGGGGTTTCAGAATGGTCGATTTTTATTACCTTCCCGCCTTCAAAAAAATTAGATCATGGGATTTATCGCTGTAATTAAAAAGTACAACCGTAGTTTCTGGACCTCCAACACCATCGAGCTTTTCGAAAGATGGGCCTGGTATGGCTTTTACCTGGCTTTTCCGATTTTCCTGGTTGGGTCAACCGATACCGGTGCATTGGGATTTACAAACGGACAAAAAGGAGCGATAATGGGCACCGGGTCTGCGTTGTTGTATTTTTTACCGGTAATAACCGGTTCAATTGCTGATAAACTGGGATACAAACGCATTCTGCTTCTGGCATTTGCCATTTATATCTCCGGATTTTACATGATCAATATTTTTAACAGTTACGAGCTGGTTTACTTTGCTTTTATTTGGATTTGTGTGGGCGGTGCATTTTTTAAGCCCATTATTTCTGCCATGGTTGCCAAAACCACCAACGAAGAAACAGCCTCCATCGGGTTTGGGATCTTTTACATGATGATCAACATCGGCGGTTTTATTGGGCCGTTTATCGCCGGGGCATTGTTGAAATTGAGCTGGGAGTATGTTTTTTACATGTCGATTGCTGCAATGGGCGTAAATGTGCTATTGACTTTGTTCCTATTCAAAGAACCGGGGCGCGAAAAAGACGATTCTTCCTTGCTTCGGAATATTGTTCTGGCGTTTAAGAACATTTGGTTGACACTTCAGAACTGGAAATACGTATTGTTTCTGATTATTATGATCCTTTTCTGGACCGCTTTTAACCAGCTGTATTATTCGTTTGGGATTTTTATTGACCAATGGATCGACACCACCCAGGTTTACAACGGGCTACACAATGTGTGGCCATGGCTGGCCGAGACGATCGGGGAGAACGGTTCCATCAATGCAGTTTCGATGACCAGCATGGACTCTTTCTTTATCATTGTGTTTCAATTGATGGTTTCAGCCTTTGTAATGCGCTTTCGGCCCTTGGCGGCCATGATGGGCGGAATACTGGTTCTTTCCGGCGGTTTGGGGCTGATGTTTTCGACGCAAAGCGGGTGGCTGATCTTGTTGGGTGTACTGATTTTTGCCTTGGGCGAAATGGGAAGCTCACCAAAATTTACGGAATATGTGGGTAAGATTGCTCCTGCTGATCAGAAAGCACTTTACATGGGAACTTCCTTTTTACCGATTGCTGCAGCCCATAAAATAGCTGGCTGGCTGTCGGGTGATTTCTACGAAGGCATTTCCGACAAGTATTTTCTTTTGCACAAAGAAGTGGCAAAACGCGGACTTCAGTTTCCGGCAGAGTATAGCGAAACGTTTACCAAAAACGACTTTTTCAGTCAGGCGGCCGAAAAAATGAACATGAGTCAAACGGAGTTAACGCATTACTTGTGGCAGAATTATCATCCTTCCAACATTTGGATGGTGTTCTCGGGAATTGCAGTGGCTGCCGTTGTATTTCTTTGGCTGTACAACCGCTTTATTGTGGGGCAGAAATAAATACCGGAAAATTTCGAATAAACAATGTGTGATTCAAAAGCCCCATCGGGTGGCTGTTTGGAGATTGAATATTGATTATTCAGGATTGGTTATTCTTCTGTTGACTCTTTTAAATCTCCAATATTCAATGCAGAATATTCAACGGGTATTTTGTTGAAGATTGATCATTCTATATTCAATGTCGTTTACTTAAGGGAGAAGTGAAACAAAATGAAAATACACTCCTTCGACTCCGCTCAGAGTGACTGTCAGACTGAGCGAAGTCGAAGTCTGTTATCGTTAACTAAGCGACATCGAATCTACATTGGTTATTTCTCTACAACAAACCGCCAGGGCATGCTGATCCAGGGTTCTCCGGCGTAGTTGATGCCAATACGGGGAGTGGCAGTGTATTTAGGTTGTTGCCCCGCGTCTTCAATCCAGATTCGCTCCGATGTGGAGAGGTCTTCTCCGTAAAACGATTTATCGAGTTGCAGGGCGCGTCCCACTCTTCCGGGGCCGGAAATGCCCTCCAGTCCACGGATGAGAACAGCGGTCGGTTCATTCTCCGCTCCGCTTACAAAATTCAGCATCCAGTACATGCCATAGATCAGGTAAACATACACAAGGCCTCCGTTGTGAAACATCACCTCGGTACGGGTCGTCCTTCCTTTGCTGGCGTGGCAGGCCCGATCTTCCATCCCCCGATAAGCTTCCACTTCGGTAATTGCCAAACGCAGAACGCTGCCGTCAGCAAACCGACGGACGAGTATCTTCCCCAACAGTCGTGGCGCTACATCGGTTACTTCTTGCCGGAAAAAGGAGGGTGGGAGACGTTTGTTGTTCATTCTGTAATGCTGTTCTCTGTGCAAAATGCAAAATAATTGCTGAAACAAAGCCGAAGCACACTAATTTTATATTTTTAAAGTTTTATTGAAAGAATTCAGACCGGATATGCAAACCATCCACTTTTCAGATCTTTACGGGCAATATCTCACCATGAAAGATGAGATTGACGAGGCAATTCAGGACGTGATTCGCTCTGCACAATTTGTGAAAAGCAAAAAGGTGGCTGAATTTGAGGAAAAGCTGGGAGCTTATCTCGGGACGAATGTAATTGCCTGTGGAAACGGAACCGATGCTTTGCAAATAGCATTTATGGCTTTGGGGCTGAAGCCCGGTGATGAGGTGATTACTTCGCCTTTTACGTTTGTAGCAACCGTTGAAACGGCTGTTTTAATGGGCCTGAAACCTGTTTTTATCGATGTTGATCCTGATACATTCAATATCGATGTTTCGCAGATTGAAAATGCGATCTCTGCAAAGACAAAGGCGATTCTGCCCGTTCATTTGTTTGGGCAATGTGCCAATATGGAAGAAATTCTTCGCCTTTCAGAGAAGTATGGTTTGTGGGTGATTGAAGATGCGTGTCAGGCATTGGGAACCGAATCTGTTTTTAGTAACGGAGCCCGACAAAAGACCGGCACAGTTGGAAATGTTGGGTGTAACTCATTTTTCCCTTCAAAAAATCTGGGAGCTTTTGGCGATGGCGGTGCTGTTTATGCCAACGACGAGCAACTGGCTACGGTGATTCGTTCCATTGCCAATCACGGAATGAAAGCAAAGTATGAGTATGAACGAATAGGGGTAAATTCGCGGCTCGACAGTATTCAGGCAGCCATTTTGGAGGTAAAGCTGAAATACCTGGAAAAGCACCTGGTGGCCCGGCAAAAAGCAGCAGCTTATTACGATGAACACTTAGCAGGAATTGACGGATTGAAAACTCCTGTTCCGGCCAATTACAGTACGCACACATTTCATCAATATACCCTTCAAGCAGATCGGAGAGATGATCTGCAGGAATTTCTGAATAATAAAGGAATTCCAACGATGGTGTATTATCCGAAGCCCTTACATTTGCAGGAAGCTTACCGTTTTTTGGATTATAGGAATGGCGATTTTCCGGTAAGTGAAAAGATGGGTAAAACCGTGTTGTCGCTGCCGATGCACACAGAATTGGAAATGGGGCAGCTGGAATATATCGTTCGAAGTGTAAAAGAGTTTTATGGTTTCTCGCTAAGCCGCAAAGCCGCAAAGTCAAACTTAAGCTGAAAAGGAATGACTGAAAACGAGATTGCAAAAATTATAGTTAATACATGTTATGATATTCATGTAAAACTGGGGCCCGGATTGCTGGAATCGGTTTATGAAGAAATTTTGTTTTATGAATTGACTTCCCTGGGGCTGAATGTTGAAAGACAAAAAGCTATTCCATTAACCTGGGAGGATAAAAAAATGGAAATCGGTTTTAGAGCAGACCTTATTGTTGAAAACAAGGTAATTATTGAACTAAAATCAGTGGAAGTAATTGCCCCCGTTCATCCCAAACAATTACTAACTTATCTTAGAATTACCGGGTTGAAATTGGGTTTGCTTATTAATTTCAATGAGAGGTTAATAAAAGATGGACTAACACGTATTGTGAACAGGTTATAGAAATTGCTTAGCGTCCTTGCGTCTTTGCGTGGTAATTTTTTTCGCAAAGTCGTAAAGTGGCAAAGAGGAGAATAAAATGAATAAGAATTATTACGCACACGAAACAGCTGTAGTCGACGAAGGAGCTAAAATTGGTTCGGGCACAAAGATTTGGCACTTCTCGCATGTGATGGGTGGTGCTGAGATAGGCGCCAATTGTGTGCTGGGGCAGAATGTTTTTGTGGGCAACAAGGTAAAGTTGGGAAACAACGTAAAAGTGCAAAACAACGTTTCGGTGTACGAAGGAGTGTTTTGCGAGGACGATGTTTTTCTGGGGCCATCAATGGTTTTTACCAACGTAATTAATCCGCGTAGCGTCATCGAACGTAAAAATGAATTCAAAAAGACCCTCGTGAAGTGCGGAGCTACTATCGGCGCCAATGCTACCATTATTTGCGGAGTTACGCTTGGCGAATACTGTATGATTGGTGCGGGAGCTGTTGTTACAAAAGATGTCAGGGCTTTTGCTTTAATGACCGGAGTTCCGGCCAGACAAACCGCTTGGGTGAGCCGGGCCGGGATGGTTTTAGGTGAAGATCTGATATGTTCCGAAACCGGAGAGAAATACAAATTGGTGAATGATCAGCTCAAATTAGTTGAGAATGAATAAAAAAGATATAATACTTCGGAAGATCGAAAACAGGCAGATTACAGTCGGGGTGATTGGCCTTGGATATGTCGGTCTTCCATTAGCGGTTAATTTTGCCAATGGTGGAGTGAATGTTATTGGCTTTGATACATCCGAAGAGCGAGTTGCAAAGTTGAATGCCGGGAAAAACTATATTTCAGATGTCGATGACCAACTGGCAGGCACATTGTTGCTGGAAAAGAAGCTGATTCCGACCACTGATTTTTCGTTGCTTAAAAGTTGTGATGCCATTTTTATTTGCGTGCCGACTCCGCTCGACGAACTCCGGAAACCTGATATGTCTTTTATACGTTATTCCTGTGAGGAAATTGGAAAGTACCTGACTCCCGGAACATTTATCAGCCTGGAAAGTACCACGTATCCGACAACTACGGAAGATTTTGTTTTGCCGATCCTGGAGAAAGAATCCGGATTAACGGAAGGTGCTGATTTCTGGCTGGCTTATTCGCCTGAAAGAGTTGACCCCGGCAACAAGGACTTTAATACAAAGAATACCCCAAAAGTGTTGGGAAGTCTGAGTAAAGAGGGGCTTGAAATAGGTGAAGCTATTTATACGCTGGCGGTTGATGAGGTTCATGCCGTGAGTTCGCCACGTGTAGCCGAAATGGTGAAAATACTCGAAAACACCTATCGCCTGGTGAATATTAGTCTGGTAAATGAACTGGCTTTGCTGGCCGGGAAAATGGATATCAACATCTGGGAAGTGATTGAAGCTGCCAAGACCAAACCGTTCGGGTTTCAGGCTTTTTACCCGGGACCGGGAATAGGTGGCCATTGTATTCCGCTCGATCCGTTTTACCTGGAAAGTATTGCCCGGAAATTCAACTTTGAATTGTCGATGATTCACACGGCCGGGCACATCGATCTTTTGATGGCACACCGGATGACTTTGAAAATTACTTCGGCACTAAACAGGCAAAAAAAATCCATTAACGGCAGTAAAATCCTCTTTCTAGGAGTGGCTTACAAGCCCGATGTTTCAGACGAGCGCGAGTCGCCGGCATTAAAAATCATGGAGGAGGTTATTAAAAAAGGCGGAGAGGTAAGTTATCACGATCCTTATATTGCTGAAATCAACATCGGAGGGGGAAATATTCTTGGTTCTGAAGCTCTGATTGCAGAAACCTTGGGAGAGGCTGATTGTGTAGTGGTTTCAACCAATCATTCCGCTTTCGATGCCGCATTTATTGAAGAGCATTCGAAGCTGATAGTCGATTTGAGAAACTTAATTAAACAGGCTTCCGATAAAGTGTATAAACTTTGAAAGGATGAAAAATCTCTGTGACTCTCCGTGTTCTACTTTGTTTGCTCTGTGGTAAAAAAGATTAACCACGGAGTTCACCGAGAAGTCACAGAGCTATGCAGAGAAGAAATAATACAATGAAACGATTTGCAATAATAGGAGCAGCTGGCTTTGTGGCAGAACGTCACATCAGGGCGATAAAAGAGACCGGAAACGAAGTAGTAGCGGCCATGGATCCCTTTGATGTGATGGGACGTATGGACAGTTATTTTCCCGAAGCCGAGTTTTTTACCTCGGAAGATGAACTGGAAGCGTTCTTTGCTAAATGCCAAAAAGAAAACAATCCGGTTGATTTTGTAAGTATTTGTTCTCCCAACTTTTTGCATTTTAAACACATTGAACTCGCGCTGAAAAACGGGTGTAATGTTATTTGTGAAAAGCCGCTTGTGATTCAGGCTGCCGATCTCGATAAAATCAAAACGTTGGAAGCGAAAACCGGAAAGAAGGTTTGCACCGTTTTGCAGCTTCGTTATCATCCAGCCATCTTACAACTAAAAAAAGAGGTTGACAGCAATCCATCCGACAACTATTCTGTGAATTTAACCTACATCACATCGCGCGGTAAGTGGTATGCCAAAAGCTGGAAAGGCGATCCTGCCAAATCGGGAGGTGTTGCAGCCAATATTGGGATTCATTTTTTCGATATGCTAAGCTGGATATTTGGGAGTGTAAAAAAGAATGAGGTAAAATTTTATGAACCGGCAAAAGCTTCAGGTACGCTCACTCTTGAAAAAGCAAGCGTAAACTGGTTCCTGAGCATCGACGCAGCTGATCTTCCGGAGGCTGCAACTATAAAAGGTCAGCGAACCTGGCGCTCCATTGCGGTGAACGGCACCGAAATAGAATTCAGCGGCGGATTTACCGATTTACACACCGAAACGTATCGCCAGATATTGGCCGGTAATGGCTTTGGGGTGGAATGTGCGAGGGAGAGTGTTGAGCTGACGGAAGAGATTAGAAAAGAATAGATGGCCTCGCCTTCTTTTGAGAAAGGGGAGTAGATTGTTTGTTGACATGCAAGTCTAATCTTTTGTTTTTAGGTTGATGAGGAAATGGTTCAGCTTATCTTGCCAATTCCGGTTTTTACGGTCAGTGCATATTGTTGCTGATGTCCTCGAATGTTCCTTTTAATCCAGACTTAATTCTGCATTGTTTCAAGAGAAAGATTAATTTTGACGAGCTTTCTCATCAGGTTGAGTGACTGTGGGATTATTTTCAGACCATGTTAAAAGATATAAAACAGACCACAAAACATACGGCGGTGTATGCCATCGGGAATATCGGGACAAAGCTGATAGGCTTGATTCTAATTCCTCTTTATACAAATGCCAACTATCTATCGCACGATGATTATGGCGCTTTGGCAGTTTTGGAGGTTACTTTACAGCTTCTTACAAGTGTTTTGACGATGGCTATGGCTAATAGCCTGTCTCGTTGGTATTGGGATAGCAAATATTCAGACAGGCAACAAAGCATATTTTTTACTTCCGTAGCTTTTCTTGTTCTAATTATAACTCCTGTAATCTTAGCATTACTCTATTTTGTATCAGACTTTTCCTTTTTGATATTTTCAACCACTCAATACTCATATTTATTAAAATTAACCTTCATTACAGCAGGGATTCAAGTTGTAAATAACCAAATATTTACCTTAACTCGCTTGCAATCGAAGTCTGTCTTTTATTCGATTTTAACCATTGTTCGGATATCGGTTAATCTAGGTTTGATATTATGGGGAATTATCGTCAAAAAAAGAGGGTTAGATGCTATTTGGGAAGCATATATGATTGGGGAAGGAATAATCCTCCTGATGTTATTCCCATATTTTATACGGAACAGTTCTTTTAGGTTCGAGAAAGGAATTATCAGGGAGATGCTTAATTATGGCTATCCACTTATGCTTGCATCAGCTTCGGCTGTTATTTTATCGACCGCTGACAGGTATATGTTAAATTCGATGGAAGGGCTTGAGAAAACAGGAATTTATTCCTTGGGATATCGAATTGCCAACACTTTGAGGATGGTCGTTTATACTTCGGTGGCAACAGCTTTGCTTCCTTTAAGGATGAAAAAAATGAATGAACCGGACAACCATCGATTTTATTCAAAAAACCTGACATATTTGGCTTTTGTCTTTGTCGTTGGACTACTAGGCTTATCTCTTTTTGCATTGGAATTCCTAAAACTTTTTACCGGTTCTCCTATTTATTGGGAAGCAAATAATTTGGTTGCAATAATTTCGTTTGCTCTGTTATTCTCTTCAATGGAAGATTTTATCATAATCGGGTTGATGATTAAGAAAAAAACAGGAGTTCTAGGTGTCTTGATATTAGTAACTAGTTTTTTAAATATTGGGTTAAACCTTGTTCTCATTCCTCTATTGGATATTTACGGAGCTACTTTAGCCACTCTTCTCTCCCAAGCTTTTTTGTTTTTTACAGTGCTTAATAAATCGCAAAAAGAATATTTCATACCTTATGAATGGCGAAAAATATTCACATTGGCAATCGTTGCGCTAACCTTTGTTGGTATTGGATTATATATTTCTTCGGTGCCAGTGTTTGTACGCCTTGTTGTAAAGTCAGTTTTATTTTTGGGATTTCCATTTGTTTTATACTTTTTCAATTTTTATGAGAAAGTGGAAATTGACAACATTAAAAAGATTTTCAGAAATTGGAGCAAGCCCGAATTGATAAAAGATAACTTTAACCGTTTGCTAAAAAGTTGATTGTTCGTGGCTTGTCTTGATGTTTTTTGGCTGACAGATAAGAATATTTCAGAGGATATATGTTAAAAGCATTAAAAGAAAAATATTATCAATTACCCTATCGTTTCAGGCACGGTTACAAAACCTTAAAAAGAACGACTGCCTTTATTCAAGAGTTTGAGTATGCTGATAAGTCTACTATTCAGCAAATGCAGTTTCAACGTTTACAGCAGATAATAAATTTTGCGTGGAAAATTAATGGGTATCGTGAATTGTGGGAAACGGCCAATTTCTCTCCTGATAAATTGAAATCAATTGATGATATTCAAAAGATCCCCTTTGTTACAAAAGAGTTAATCAGAGATAACTATAAAAAGTTTTCTGTTCCTAAAAAATGGAATGTTCAATATGTGTCGACAGGGGGGTCAACAGGTATTCCGATGGGGTTTTATGAAAAACTTGAAAACACACATATTGAAAATGCTTTTATTTACGATATCTATAAAAGAGTACATCCTGACTTTAATATTGATGAAAAGTCATTCACTCTTAGAGGAAAGGCTCTAAAGAACATATATGAAAGCAATCCTAAAGGTATCAACTTATCCTCGTACAACATAAATGAGAGCACTGTAAAAGAATATACTGCTTTGATAGATAAGTATAAATACCGTTATTTAAAAGCTTATCCATCATCGTTGTACCAGGTTGCAAAACTAATGGAGGATAATCATCTCAGTATGCAACATCATTTTGAAGCAATAATGTTAGGGTCAGAACCTCTGTTTGATTTTCAAAAAGAGCTGATTCAACGGGTTTTCAATGCTCCAATAGCCCATTGGTACGGGCATAGTGAAAAAGCCGTGCTTGCTGCCAATTGTGAGCATTCTGAAAAATTTCATGTTTATCCGCAATATGGAATAACCGAAGTGGTAGATAAAAACGGGAATCGTGTAAAAGAGGGTGAAACCGGCGAAATAGTCGGGACAAGTTTTTGGAACTTTGCAACTCCCTTTATTCGTTACAGAACGATGGACTATGCAGAGCTGGGGGCAAACAAATGTTTTGAATGCGGAAGGAACTATCAACTATTTAATAAAATTGAAGGCAGGGAACAGGACTTTGTGATTGATGTGCAAGGGAATAAGATAACCTTAACGGCACTTATTTTTGCTCAGCATTTTATTTGTTTTGGCAGGATAAAACAAATGCAGATTAAGCAAAGGGAGAAGGGAGTGATAAGTGTTCTTGTTGTTCCAACAAAAGATTATAATGAGAAGGACTCTGAAGAGTTGCTGTCAAAAATCAAAACAGCGGCAACAGGAGGATTAAGTGTGAAAATAAAAATAGTAGACTCCATAAAGCCTTCAGAAAATGGGAAAATAAGATTTTTAGATCAGAAAGTGAATTTTAGCGAATCTCTGTTGTGATGATGTTAGTATGTAAAAAATAAAAGGATAATGTTCGAACACTTTTTAATTACCAGGTTCAATTTAAAATTAGATAGTATAGAGGAGTTAAGTAAGTTTCCTAACGAATTTGTCTTTCTTAATTCAAATAATCAATTGTCAAAGCCGAACATAAGATTTAATGAAAAGGATTGGATTGAATGGACACAAGAACGATTCGGGATATTTAACGAGTATACACTACCATCGGTTTTGCAACAGGAGTCAGCCGAATTTAAATGGTTGATATATTTTGATGTTGAAACACCATCTGTTTTTACTGAAAGCATTGAAAAAATAAAGCGAGCTAATAATGTTCATATTCTTTATGCAAAAGGGGTAAAAGGATTTCACGAACAGTATATTGAAGATATTTATCGCCTTTCTGAGCACAAAGAATGGATAATAACTACGCGCTTGGACAATGATGATTGTTTAGAGAAACAAGCAATTCGTACAATTAATAGCATGTTTAATCATCAAGAAAATATTATTTCAATGGCCTCTGGTTATAAATATAACTATGATAATCATGAGTTAGCTCACTCGTATTGGCCAAATGGGCCATTTATTTCAATTGTCGAAAAGATTAATAATGGTAAGATCAAAGGTGTCTTTCATAAGCCTCATGGTCGATATCGGGAGACAAAAATCAATTGGAACAATCTATTAAAAAGAAAAAAGGCTTCATTCATTTTTGACAAACCTTTATGGTTAGTTGTTTGTCATGGTAAAAATGTTTATAACGACTTCTATACTGGCTTTCCCGTTTTAAGTAAAAAAGATCTTTCTGGTTTTGGTTTATCTCAAGACTCAAAATCATCTTCGCTTACTAATATCACTAAATTTGCAAATTACGTCATTTGGAAACGTCATTTGTTTTCTTTAATAACACGGTTTCTTAAATTATATATTAAATAGAATATTATGACTCCAATCGGTCAGTTTTGTAAAAAGCTATTCCCATTTGTTTATTTTCCTTTAGAAAGACTCAACAATTACTTTAATCGTTCGATTTATGTTGTTGATGACCTTGGTTATAGCTTTAAGAAATATGTATCTGAGAAAAATTTGGAACAGGTCATGGTAGACCTAAAGGTTAATTTAGATGACTATTCTCAGAAGACGGTAGATATCATTTCGGAAAGAGTATTAAACTATCCTGATAAAAGATATAATGTAAAAGTAAGTCCAAGTAAGAAGAATGTTATTGGAGGCCTTCTTGAAGAGGAGAAGAAAGAAGTGTCTATTGGTCGCATGAAAACTAGAGAATTGGTGCTTGAGCATAAATATATCGAGGAGTCAATCTTTTATTATTATCATGGTCTAACTCTTTTGCCCGAAGGCGTTAGAAGTTATATAGAGAATGAAGATTTTATTGATTTAGGTGCTTATGTCGGAGACTCTGCAATTGCTCTTAATTCATTTCATTACAGAAAGATATATTCTGTCGAAATGTCATTAAGTTCAATTGAAAAGTACATTTTGAATTTATCAGAGAATAATATTCCAAAGGGAAAATACGAGATTTTAAATTATGCTATTTCTTCAGACAAAAACCTTCACATCCCCAATTTCTCTTCAGGAGGTCTTTCCTTAAAAAAGGAAATCATCAAAGACAAGGAGACTGTTCCTGTTGAATCTAAATCTTTGGATGAGATAATTAAGGAGTATCAGATAAAGCCACGCTTTATAAAAGCCGATATTGAAGGTGCATTAATGGACTGTTTAACGTTGGGAATAGCTTCGATAAAAAAATTCAGACCTGTTTTGTCGTTAGCAATTTATCACAATCCTATCGAATTTTTTGAAGCTAAACCTTTTCTTGAAAAGCATTTAGACAATTATGTTTTTCTTATCAGGAAATTAAACAGCAAAATATACAATAATCATTGTCATGCCGAAACAACATTGCTTGCTTATCCTATTGAAGCTTTATAATAATCGTGATTTTCAGAAAATCAAAAAGAGATTAGTTAAAGGAAATTATAGGTATAAATATTCTTTAAGGTATGAATGATTTAGAAAAGTACTATAAAGCTGGAGAATATTAAAAGGTTAAATGATCATTTACAACGCGTAACAGCTAAATTATTAGACAATAAAAGCGGAAACAGGTTTTCTGAGAAGTAGCGAAAAACGGCCTTTTTATAACTGGCTGGGAAATAAGTCGATATTATCTTTAAAGAATGACTTTTTTGGAGGACGGGGAGTAGTTAAAAACAAAGTGAAATATGTTCTTCTTTTAAATATAGATTAGTTTTTGTAAGTTACTTTCGAATATAGTTTTTATTGGCAGATAAATGTTTACCTAATAATGATTCTTGTACGCGAGTGTTTAGAGTTGTTATTTCAAAACAGGACATTAACAGTGAAATCCATTTCATTCTATATTAAAAAAATAAGAGGCAGTTCCTTTCCTGAACTTTTAATTCTTCTTTATTCAAAAATTAGAAGAAACGTTTCCCCTGTATTCAGATTTCGGGACTTGTATTTCAACACCCAATCAAATTCATATTTACAACTTAATTCAATAATAAATGTTGGCGGATTCAAAGAGTTAAATGACACCCGTTTACAATATTTTGAAAATATGTGCTTATCTCATCGGTTCAATTTACTCGGAAGCGGATGGGTAACTAACAGTTATGATTCCCGATCTTTAGGAGTTGAAGGGCATCGTTACGAGATGAATGTGCCAATTAAAGAGTTTGACAACGAAGGCCTGTGGTTGGAGGTGATCGTTCGGAAATCGCACCTCAAAAATGCTCAAAAAATATGGAAGCTAATCGATGATAACGACTATATACCCATTGATTGGCAAAAAGATTTTAAAAGTGGATTTCGTTGGAGTAGTAAAGATTGGTATAACGACGTAAGAAAAGGGATTGTTGGAGAAAAACCAGGTGTAGACATAAAGGTGCCATGGGAGTTGTCGCGGATGCAACACTTTCCATATTTGGCACTACATTCAACCGGCAAAAATAGAAATGCAATCGTTAAAGAATTTCGGAACCAGGTTTTGGACTTTATTGCTACCAATCCGCCTCGTATGGGGGTAAACTGGAAGTGTACAATGGATGTAGCCATAAGAGCAGCCAATCTCTTGATTTCTTATGATCTGTTTTGTCAGAAAGATGACGGGAATGTATTTGATAAAGAAATTCAAACAGTGTTTGCCAATTCTATGTACGAACATGGCCGGCATATATTTCATAACCTGGAGTGGCAGGTAGATATGACATCAAACCACTACCTGGCAAATATAACGGGGTTGTTGTTTATTGCTGCTTATTTAGAGAACACAAAAGAAACTAATACGTGGTTGGTGTTTTGTACAAACGAAATTATAAAACAGTACCAAAAGCAATTTTATGAGGATGGAGCAAACTTTGAAGCGAGTACCTGCTATCATCGGTTAAGTAGCGAAATGATCGTTTATGCTACCGCTTTGTTACTTGGACTGCCAGATGAAAAGGTGGCGGTTTTAAAACACTTTAAAAAAAATAGCAGAAAGGTTCCGTTCCTATACCGAGATAAAATACAATATTACAAGATCGAGGACAACAAATTATATTTCCCCGATTGGTATTTGCAGAAACTCTCCAACACCAGACATTTCACTAAAAACATTTCCAAACCTTCGGGAGATGTAGTACAGATAGGAGACAATGATAGTGGGCAGTTCTTCAAGTTATTTCCTGTGGGTAATTTTATGAGCAATAAAGAAGCCGGCGATATTTACTTAAATCTGGAAGGCTATAATAGTTTGATGTCTGAAAATGATCTGTTTTGGGACGAAAATGCACTTAATCACTCCGGTTTATTGAATGCATTTTCCGGATTATATGATTCAGTCGTTCATAGTGTAGAGGCTGGTTTTGTCAAAAAGCTCTCTCGTAATTACATGTTAAAGTATAATCCGGAGTATTATAGATTAAAAATTGATACGAATTTTGTTATTCCGGAATTACCGTTTGAGGATCAACTAATAACCAAGGTTGGAGAGTACACGGATCGTCCAATTCTGGAAGGGGCAAAACTTTATACTTATTCCTATTTTGGGCTGATTATTATTAAATCTCCGGAATTGTTTTTTTCGGTTTTTTATGGTCATCATCAAAATTATTATTGCAACTGGGGGCATGCTCACAGCGACAAATTATCGGTGGAATTATCTATAAATAATACGGATATTTATAGCGATCCTGGAACTTATATTTATACTGCATTGCCCGAAAAGAGAATGCTTTTTGCAAAAGCATCAGCTCACCATACTATAGATACAGGGGTTGAAAGTCTCAAAAGAGAATCGACCTTTCTGGCAAGAGCAGATTATCAGGTTAAGGTCATACATTGCGATGTTTCGAAGATTGTTCTCTACATTGAATATGGTGATGTGAAACATCTGAGAGATATTTCTATATCGAATGAAGCAATTATTGTTAACGATAAATGTAACAAGCATTTTACATATCCTCAGTTTGGGTTTATGTCAAATGGATATGGCAAAATCAAAAAGATAGATTTACGATAGTGTCAGAAATTCTAAAAATATTGCTCCATAATAAGCTGAATCTAACCTTTTGGGGGAAAGTATTCAGGATCATTGTATTTAAGATTAAAAGCCCTTCATTGAGACGTAAAGCACTAAAGGGAGATACACGCTGTTATTCACAACATCAGTCTTTGAACACTTTTTTGAGTGTGATAGATATTCAGCACAGTATTGAAGAATCGGTTGTTGATTATCATATTAAAATGTACCTCCGTCATCGTTACGACTTATTGGGAAGTGGATGGGTAAAGCACACATACTGTTCACAACCGTTGGGAGTGGAGGGCATCAAGTACAATGAAAACATAAAAATCGAAGACTTTGATAAGGCAGGGAATTGGCTGTCTAAAATTTTAGCACCGGCGCACCTTGAAGAATCAAAAAGAATTTGGGCCTTGACGGATGAAGGCTATGAACCGATTGACTGGCAGAAAGATTTTAAGTCGGGGGCCAGGTATGGCAATAACATCTGGTACAAAGACTGCAGGAAGGTTGTCAATAAAAAGGGGGTGGATGTAAAAGTGCCTTGGGAACTGTCCCGGATGCAACATTTAGCACAACTTGCGGCTTTTTCTATCTTCAAAAATAAAGAAGTCCGGAGTAAAATTATACGGGAGTTTAGAAATCAGTTTCTTGATTTTTCGGCAACCAATCCACCACAAATGGGAGTGTGCTGGAATTGTACTATGGATGTTGCCGTTAGAGCCTCCAACCTTTTAATCGCCTATGATATTTTAAAACAAGTAGACGATGAAAATATTTTAGATGATGCCTTTGGGGCGCTCTTTGTTCAATCAATGTATGAACACGGAAAGCACATTGTAAACAATATCGAGTATGCTTTTATCCCCTCCAATCACTTTCTTTCTAATGTGGTTGGTTTGCTGTATATATCAGCCTACTTGCCAGGCTCGGAAGAGACCGATACCTGGCTGGCTTTTTCTTTGCAGGAAGTCATTGCCCGTATGAAACAGCAATTTTCCGACGATGGGACTAATTTTGAGAGTTCAACGGCTTATCACCGAATAAGCACTGAGATGATGCTGTATGCCACAGCACTTATCGTAAGCTTACCTGAAAACAGAAAGAAGGCCCTGGCAAAATACGACCATAAGCGTTGGACGAAAAATCCGGTATTAAAAGCCAGGAAATTCCAGGAATGGAATTCAGAATCTGGGAAAATACTTCCTGACTGGTTTGTTAAACGCTTATACCAAGCCGGGCGTTTTGTTTTTGATATTACAAAACCGACGAATGAAGTACCGCAAATAGGAGATAACGATAGTGGCAGGTTCTTGAAACTTAGTCCTGTTGGGAAGTTTGTTCCAAATAAGGAAGTCGAGAAAAAGTATGCCAACTTAAATGGCTACAATGAACTGATAAGCAATTATGCTGAAGAAGATGAGGACTTTTGGGATGAAAACGCATTAAATCATTCTTCATTACTGGCAGCGATGTCAGGCTTGTTTGATGATTCCGACTTTGATCGTTCAAATGATTTATGGTTGGAGAAGAGTCTTGTACAAAGTTTAAGCAATGGAGAAAAATTTCGCATTTCTGGTACGAATAGTATTGTGAGCTCTCTTTCTGCTAGTACAGAAAATTTAGAATACAAAAGCGAATGGGTATATACAGCAAGTCTCAATAGCCGTGATAAATTAACCGACAAGCTGCAATTCATTGCATATTCCGATTTTGGGGTTTACATTTTTAAATCAACCAGAGTTTATCTTTCAATATTGGGAGTAACAAATTCTTCGAATCAACCGTTTGCTCATTTTCACGATGATAAGCTTTCGTTTGAGCTTACTATTGATGGGAAAGATATAGTTGTAGATCCTGGTTCGTATTTGTATACTCCTTTGCCTGACATATATAAGGCCTTTAAAAGCTCAAAAGCCCATCATTCAATAATTGTGGAAAGCAGGAAGCAAGGATTAATTCATAATTTGTCAAGAAAAAACAGATACCCCAAGATAGACATAGTAGGATTAGACGTGAATAGCATTTGCTTACAAGTCAAAATGAAGGACATTATAAAACAACGAAGATTTACTATCGAAGAGAATAGAGTTGTCATTGAAAGTTCTTGCAATAGAGCGTTCCTGGATAATACAGGAAAAGTTAAAGAGTATTCTAACGGGTATGGAAAATTATTGAACAATGTCTTATAGAGAAAACAAAGTAATTAAGCATTTATATAAGTTAACTCCAAGAATATTACGACCTGGAGGAGTTTGGTATCTCAAGACACAAAGCTTAATAAATAAAACTGAGTTTCTTTCAAAGGAAGAAATAGAGGAATGGCAATTGTATCGATTGAAAGACATTGTTGTTTTTGCCTGGAACAATATACCTGGATACCGGGAACTGTGGCAATCACATGGAGTTGATCCTTCAGCGTTAAAGCAACTATCCGATATAGAGAAATTTCCAACAGTTTCGAAAGAGTTTCTGAGAGAAAACATAGCTGTTTTTACAAAAAAGCAGCTTTTCATGCAATATCAAACCACCGGAGGATCAACAGGAATCCCATTTGGGTTTTATGTTCAGGAGAGAAACAAATACATAGAGCGAGCTTTCATTGATGATATTTGGAAGAGAAAACATCAAAAAGATAAAAATCCCCTTAGTGTTATTTTGAGAGGGAAGAAAACATTAAAGCCCGTTGAATTTGACCCTATTGAGGGGATTCTGTTATCTTCATACGAGATAGATCTTAAAAATGTAAAAGAATACATACAAATTATTGAAAAATATCATCCTGGAATTTTTCAGGCTTATCCATCGGCAATTAGCCAAATGGCTAAAATAATGAGCGACAATAACCTACAAATCAATCATCAATTTGATTCAATAATGTTAGGGTCTGAACCATTGTATGAATTTCAGAAGGAAATTATAAAACAGGTTTTCGATGCGCCGATTTCTCATTGGTATGGTGCGACAGAAAAAGTTGTATTAGCCGGGAACTGTGAATATGACCACCGTTTTCATATTTTCCCTCAATATGGATATACTGAAATACTCAAAGAGGATAATACTTATGCGCAAGAAGGGGAGACAGGGGAAATTGTTGGAACAAGCTTTTGGAATTACACTACTCCTTTGATTCGTTACAGAACAATGGATTATGCTGAAGTTGGGAGTGGTCATTGTGAAAAATGTGGACGAAATTATCAATTACTAAATAAGATTGAAGGCCGAAAACAGGATATTATCATCGACAAAGAAGGCAACAAAATTACCCTTACCGCATTAATTTTTGCACAGCATTTTCATGCATTTGGTAATATAAGACAACTTCAGGTAGTACAAGAAGAAATGGGAAAGATTACACTTGTTGTTATTCCAAATAATAACTTTTCGGGGAAAGATGCTGAAGAACTAATTGCTAAAACTACGAGAGCTACAAACAACAGACTTGATGTTACTGTAAAACAAGTGAAAGAAATTCCTCTAACCTCTCAGGGTAAATTAAGGTTTCTTGATCAACACCTGGATATGGCTAAATATATTTAAACGCTCGGATATGGAATTTAATGCAAAAATAGGTTTTGTTGGAGATGTTATCTTAAAAACAAGGGGAAAGAAAAATCCATTTAGTTATTTCATTCACGAGTTTAATGAGCTTGACTTACTGATTGTAAATCTTGAAACCATAATATCAAACAAAGCATTTATTCCATCAAAACGAAAATCGGTGTTATTTAAAACCGAAGAGAAGAACCTTGTGTGGCTTGAAGAATTTAAGGACAAAGTTTTATTTTGCTTAAGTAATAACCATATATACGACTACTTTGAAGAAGGTTATAATGACACAATAGCTTGTTTGAATCGCAAAGGGTTTATGTTTTGTGAATACAATAATTCAAAAGTAATTTATTTAAAGGGGAAAAAACTTAATGTCAATAATTTCAACCTTACCGGAGATTGGCAAAAAGAATATAAAAAAGTAAATCTCAACTATGTCATAGATGCAATTAATATTGTTGCTGTTCATTGGGGGAAAGAGCATCTAATATTACCTGCACCATATCAAATAAAACTAGCAGAAGACTGGCTTAGCAGGGGGTTTAAGATAATTGTTGGACATCATTCTCACACGTTAAATCCTATAGAGAGAATAGATAATGATAAAATAATTGCCTATTCTTTGGGCAATTTTAATTCATTTCAGTTCGACATAAAGCCTTCTTTCCTGAATTTGTATTCAGGGTTGCTCACCGTCTTGATAAAAGGTGATTCGTTATCATACCATATGATGCCCTGTTATATCGATGACAATTATTCACCAAAACCGACTGTATTGAATTTTATTGACACTATAAACAACGAGTACCTAAAATATAAACGAAAGCCATTTTGGAAACAAGATGTAATTTTTAAATTCCATACTGCCCCTGAATTTTTCAGGAATAATATTGTTGGAGGATTTTTCCCGCGAATTAGAAAGAACGGATGGAAGGAAGTTTTTCCATTTATTAAGTGGTTTTTTACGCGAGGATTTTTATATATGTGTCTAATACCCTTCTCCACTATGTTTTCATCAACAAAAACGCTGAGAAGATTAAAGAAATATAAATTGAATGAAAAAGAAGAAATTAGTAATTAGTTCCGACTGCATTAAATATTCTTGTTCTGATACGGATTCCTTTAAACTGGAAGACATATACCTATTTATAAAGAATAAGACTATATTCAAGATGTTCCGGAAGTATGATGAAGTTGGTATTGAGGAACCGACTTTGATGTTTATTCAATATATATTTTACAAAAGCCTCATTGCTTTTTTCCTTTCGTCACGTAAGTCTTATTTCTTTGATAATAAGGATACAAGACAAATAACGATATTCTTTATCTTCAAACAGGGATGGATTTGGATTTATGATCTGCTAAGGGCGCCTTTTATGAGGCTTGTAGTAAAACGAAGACTAAAGAAAATATCTCATTTTAATCCAGAAACCAGAACAGAAGGGGGAATATCGCCCATTTATATAAGACAGGAATTATTTCTAGGAATAAAGTCAGGAGGTTCAATAGGACATATGTCTGGGGTTATTAATGCTCTGCTGAAGAAAGGATTACCTCCTGTTTTCTTCTCGACCGATTATATCCCTGAGGTAAGTGATGAGGTTAAAACAAATATTGTTTTACCAAATAATAAATTTTGGAATTCTGAGTTCGATTTAATTTTGAATTTTAACCAAAAGGTCTGTTCTGACATTGTTTCGTGTATCGGCGAGGAAAGGCCTAAGTTTATATATCAGCGCTTTGGTTTAGGGAATTTTTCGGGTAGTCAATTAGCTGAAAAATGGAATATTCCATATATAATGGAGTACAATGGGTCTAGTATTAATTCCAGAAAAATGTGGTCGAATAGTAAAACAATAAAATATGAAGCACTTTTTTGGGAAATTATAAAAACCGAGGCAAATTGTGCAAATTTAATAGTTGTTGTAAGTAAGCCATTGAAAGAAGAGCTTATCGAATTGGGAGTTGAAAAGACTAAAATTCTGGTTAATCCCAACGGTGTTGATCCTGAAAAGTATAATCCAAATATTACGGGGGATGAGCTTATTAAAAAGCATAGTCTCGAAAATAAGACTATAATTGGTTTCATTGGTACTTTTGGTGTTTGGCATGGGGTGGAAAACTTATTGGAAGCCTATATTCTTCTTTTAAAGAGAAATCCTGATTACAGAAATACGACCAAACTCATGTTAATTGGAGACGGCAAACTGATGTTTCAGGTTAAAAACAGAATCGAAGAAGAAAACATCAGCGATAATGTTATTGTTACCGGACTTGTCCCTCAGAATGAAGGGCCAAAATATCTTTCCTGTTGTGATATTTTGTGCGCACCAACAAAACCCAATCCTGATGGCTCCCGATTCTTTGGTTCTCCTACAAAGCTTTTTGAATATATGGCAATGGGAAAAGCCATTGTTTCATCGGATATAGAACAACAGGGCGAAATTCTGGAACATCAAAAAGATGCGATTCTTACTAAGCCGGGAGATGTTCCTGCGCTTGCGGAAGGAATATCTCATCTGCTTGAAGATTCCTTATTAAGAGATACTCTGGGAAGAAACGCCCGAAAAAAAGTAATTGAAAATTACACCTGGGAAAAACATACCCAAAAGATTTTAGACTCTCTTATACAACTGCAAAACTGATTTCAGTTGTCTGTATCATATCCCAAAATTCAATGGGCCAGGCTCCACCCTCCTTTAGGCTTTTATATAAAGCTATTAATTCCTCTTTCTGTCCTTTTTGACTAGCTGTGCTTGTGATATTTTCTACTTTGATTCCAAATCCTTCCAGTTTTTTATAGTCGGTCATTAAAATGGATTTTTCGTCGAAATGCACCTCCATTTGTTCTTTGGGCAGTTGTTTACTTCCATTTGCAAAGTAGTGAATATTGCAAACTGAACCGTCTTTGTATTTAAGGACTATGGCAACATTGTCGGAGCTGCTAAAATAACCTGTCTTAGGATTGAGTTTTTCGTAACTGATACTTTCAACTTCAGAACCCGTAAAATAGGTCATCAAATCTATAATATGACAAGCTTCTCCAACAATCCTTCCTCCATCTTCATGTACCCAATGATCCAATGGAATGTACCCAGCATTCATCCGGTATTGAATAAACAATGGGTTTATTCGCTTATCGGTATGCTTTTTTATTTCGTTTGCGTATTTACTAAACCTGCGGTTAAACCCTGGCATTAGGACTGGTTTATCTTTGGTTTCGTTGGCGTAAAACTCCTTGATTTTATCTAAACCTTGCTGAGTAGTTGATAAGGGTTTTTCCACAAAAACGTGCTTTCCTGCTTCCAAAAACTTCAATGCAAGTTCTGCGTGGCTATCATGACGAGTACAAATTAATGCTAAATCAACATTCTTATCGTTTATTATGTCTTCGACATTGCTTGTTACAACATTCGCCCCAAACTGAGTTCCAAGCGCTTTTGCTTTATGTCCGGTTCTGTTTACAACCGCATAGAGGTTATATTTATCCGACAAATCGTTAAGATTTGGTAAATGCATTCCAGTGGCAAAAGAACCGGCACCTATTAATGCGACATTTATTTTATCGTGATCAACCTTTTTATTGTTAACAATGACTTTCCTAGGATGATGTAAGAGGGCTGCTAATTCGTCAGATGGTTCTCCATATTCAAGAATAACCATTAGCGGCTTGTTCTCTTTGTCGTGGTATGTATTGTAGGCTTCTTCTACATTTTCGATTGGAAAAGTTTTCTCGATAATTCTATCCAGTGTTATTTCGCCAGAACCGAGTAACCGCAAATACTCTGTCATATTTCGGTTTTCAGTCCACCTTACATAACTAAAAGGGTAATCCAATCCTTTTTCTTCGTAATTATTATCATACCTGCCAGGCCCATAAGATGTGGAAATCAGGAAATCAAGTTCTTTAGCATACATGTCTCCTCTTTTTATTTCCATCCCGGATACGCCTACCAATACTACTCTTCCCTTTCTTTTACAGGACTTAAAAGCATCTGATAATGGTCCGGAACTAGCAGTGGCTGCGGTAAAAAGAACCGCATCTGCACCGTAACCATCTGTGTGGTTTGTTATTAATTTTACCTGATCTTCTTGTGCCGGGTTTATGGTAAGCTCTGCTCCTAATTCTTTAGCAATCGATAATCGCTTGTTATCAATATCAACAGCAATTACCCTCACCCCTGACACTTTCAGCATCTGCACCGATAGTAAACCTAAAATTCCGGCTCCAACTACAACTGCTGTTTCTCCAAAGCGCAAATCGGCACGTCTTACCCCTTGCATCGCAATGCCTCCCAGAGTAACAGTTGAGGCTTCTTTAAAATCTAAGCCATCGGGCATTTTCATGACAAGATTCTGAGGGACATCAATAAATTCGGCGTGATTCGCTATTCCTGCCCCTGCGGCAGCGACCTTATCGCCAATTTTAAAACCTGATACTCCTTGGCCTAACCCAATTACAACACCACTTGCAGAATACCCAATCGGTTTTCCTCCTTCTTTTTGCCCTTTAATACGTTGCATGGTTTTCTTTATACCATACTGCTGGATCATTCCCAAGCCTTGCTTTACTAATTCAGGTTGATCTAAGGCCAATTGTATCAACGATTTTTTGGTAACGTCAATGTTTGACATCTCTGTTCCTGCAGAGATACAGCTATTAACGACTTTTATTAAAATACCACCATTTCTAGTCAAAGGAGCGGGAATGGTTTCATTGATAACTTTCCCCTTTTTTACGATTGCTTGTTGCATATTGATAATTGGTTGTTGCGGCGAATTTAAAAAAATTTTAACCAACACTAAAATGTGCTACTTTTGTGTACCACATAAACTTTCATTAATATGAAATTGAAAAAGTACTTGCCTTATCTTGTTGCCTTATTTTTGTTTGCAATTTTTACCGTTATATATTTTGCCCCTTCCATTTCCGGGAAAATTATCTATAGTTCCGATGGGGTGAGTTCTATTGGGTCTGGTCGAGAAGTTTCAAAATATCATGAAGAAAGTGGGGAGAGATACAATCCAATTATATGGACTAATTCGTTATTTTCAGGTATGCCTACCTATATGGTAGCTGCTCCAGACTGGAAAAACAAGACAATTAACATTACGCGGATTAGCAGAAATATATTCAACACCCGGTATGCCTATATTTTTGTCGGGCTTGTGGGAGTCTTTTTATTCTTAGTAGTGCTTGGGATCAACCCCTGGCTAAGCATTGTGGGGGCATTTGCTTATAACCTGGCTTCTTTTCATTATATATTAATGGCTCATGGGCATAATGCAAAAGCCATGGTTGTCAGCCTGTATGCCTATGTTTTAATTGGTATGATACTGGTTTTGAGACATCGAAAGTACTTTTGGGGAACTTTATTGTTTACATTTTCTGTGGTATGGCAAATTGTAGCAGGTCATATTCAAATGACATATTATTTACTATTTATCGCTTTGGGATACTATATTGCAGAAGGGGTAATTATGTTTAAACAAAGACAACTGAAAGAGTTTGCCAAAGGCACAGGATTATTGCTCTTTGGAGCTGTCGTTGCAGTTAGCACCAATACTGGAAAATTATGGACTGAATATGAATACGGGACGCATACCATGAGGGGAGGAAGAGAAATAACTTCTCAAAATACACAGGCCTCTGCTTCCGAAGCATCAAAAGAAGGACTTAGTAACGAATATATTCTTGCCTACTCTTACGATTTAGGAGAGTCTTTTTCCGGATTCTTGCCTCAGGCCAAAGGACTTTATAAACCGCTGTCAGAACAGTCTGCATTATACAAAGCATTGAAAAGTAGCGGGAATGAGGCTGTTGCCAAATCGTTTAACAAAGATGGGCAATATTTTTACTGGGGACACCAAACCGCCTCTGCGGCACCGTTTTATTATGGTGTTGTTGTTTTTGTATTGTTTATTCTGGGTTTATTTTTAGTGAAAGGCCATGTAAAATATTGGTTGGCATCGGTCGTTTGTGTGACCTGGATACTTACCATCGGGAAAAATAGCTATGGAGAATATTCTGGATTATTCTATAGTATTCAAAGTTTCTTTATTGAATACATTCCGTTGTATGACAAGTTCAGGGATGTTAAGAACATTGTGTTCGTGCAGTCACTGGCAATGATGTTACTTGGTTTTATCGGATTATCAAAACTCTTAACGAAGGAGCTTCCAAAGAAACAACTAACAACGGCACTTAGGAACACCGCAATTGTTGTTGGTGGTTTGTTTTTGATTATAGCTGCATTTCCCACAATTCTGGGCAATACTGCTTCGCCCAGAGATGCAATGATATTTAAAGGATGGCCCGAATTCTTGATGACTGCACTGCAGGATACTCGCGCAGAAGCAATACGTAGCGATGCGTTCCGAGGATTAATTTTTGGAGGGGTAACGCTTGGCTTATTTTTACTGGTAGTAATAGATAAGTTGAAAGGAAGTTATGCAATTATGGGTTTGCTGGGCATCATTTTTATAGATATGGTGCCATTTGATCTCAAGTCACTCAGTTATGACACCTTTGTGAATCAAAAATCAACAGATAAGTTGATACAAGAAACTCAGGCAGACATTGACATATTAAAAGATAAAGATCCGAATTATAGAGTCTTAAAATTTGGAGATACTTTTAATGACGCTCTAACTTCCGCGTATCATAAATCGATTGGAGGATATTCTGCCGCCAAATTAAGCCGTTATCAGGATTTGATTGAGTATTGTCTTTCCCCATTTATGAGAAAAGTTGCTGCAAGTAAATCAAATGCAGAAATGCAGGAGAGCTTATTTAGTAATAACGTTATAAATATGTTGAATACTAAATATTTCATTCTTGACGAAAATGCCCAGCCGGTAAAAAATCCTAATACTTATGGTAATGCATGGTTTGCTCATAGATATATCACTTCAGATGGTGCATTGGATGAAATTACAAAGCTTCAGACAATTGATGCGAAGGAAGAGGTAGTTGTTGATAAAAGGTTTGTACATTTTGTTGATTCTAAGGTATTCGCAGAAGACTCTACTGCGACTATTTCTTTGGAAAAGTATCATCCGAACCATTTGGAGTACAAAAGTCATACAGAGAGTGAACAAATGGCTGTTTTTTCGGAAATATTTTATGCTCCCAATGGTTGGCAGGCATATATTGATGGGGAAAAAGCTGATCATTTCAGAGTGAACTATGTGTTACGGGCAATGATTATTCCGGCAGGTGCTCATACTGTTGAATTTAAGTTTGAGCCTACTTCGTATTACACCGGAACGAAAATATCATTAGTGACTTCCTATCTTCTCACGTTACTACTTATTGGTGGTGTTGCATTTGAAGGTTATAAATATTGGAAACGAAATAAAGGAAAAAAAGCGGTTTAGTCTTTGTGGGAAGGATTGTTCTTTAAAAACATCTTTTCCCATTTAGCATAGCCTAATACTACCCAAAGATAGTTGTAATGCCAACGTAATTTAGGATGGGCAGGATAATCTAAAATGCGTCGAATATAACTGTAGTTGAAAATGCTTTGTTGGCGGATAAACTCTGGTGTAAGCTCTTTCTCAATCTCGGCTTTAAGGTCTTTTTTGAACTGTAAATAAGAATTCACCGTAAACCCCCATTTTTTCTTGGTTATAATTTTGGGTGGTAGTTTATCCTCCATTGCTTTTCTAAAGATAGCTTTTGTTGTACCATGATTAATCTTCATTTGTACTGGCAACGAAAAACCGAACTCTACCAAATCTTTATCCAGAAAGGGTACCCGTTCTTCTACCGAATTAGCCATTGACATGCGGTCATTCGTCAACAGATAGTCATTGACCATCTTGGTTTGAAATTCTGTCAACAGAACTGTATCAACCGCATTAGTCCCTTTCTCGAGTGCATCGAAGAAAGGTTTAAATTCATGAACCACCTGCCAACGCTCTTTCAACACCACATCACAATATTCAGGGGCATAAATTTCTTTATAAAAGCCTTCGTCGAAGTCCCAAACATTGCGAATAATCAGATAAAAACGTTCTATTTGACCAATGGATAAAAGCATCTGAACTCCTCGGCGATATTCATCAAAACGCAAAGTTCTACTTGAATTCTGGAGTTTGAATAAAATATCCGACTTAATTCGGGCCAGTTTCTGCATCCATCGCGGCATATTTTGATGCCACGTATTAAATGGATAGATAAACTTATGAATGTCGTATCCGGCAAAAAGTTCGTCACCGCCCAATCCGCCAAGAACCACTTTTATGTTTTGGCTTCTGACAAATTCCGACATTTTATAGCCTTGTAATAAATTTATTTTGGGTTCCTCTGCATGCCATATTACTTTATCCAAATCTCCGAGAGGATTCATGGACAAACTGTGTGTGTGATGGTTAGTATTAAATGCTTTGGCTATTCGTTCTGCATCAGGAAATTCGTCAGTCGGTTCGTTAAAACCAAGCGTATAGGTGTTGATTTGAGAGACACCTATTTCGTGCATCTTCTGGACAATCGTAGAAGAATCAAGTCCTCCCGAGAGATAAACT
Source organism: Maribellus luteus (assembly GCF_003576475.1). Lineage (GTDB taxonomy): Bacteria > Bacteroidota > Bacteroidia > Bacteroidales > Prolixibacteraceae > Draconibacterium > Draconibacterium luteum. The sequence goes on from NZ_QWGR01000002.1 coordinate 40,895, forward strand.
CCGATAGGGACATCACTGATCAATTGACGTTTTACAGCTTGTTTAATGTGAAAATTAACACTTTCGATCGCTTCGTTTTCCGAAATAGTATGATTTGTTTCAGGAGTAAGCTTCCAATATGGTCTTACCTCCAGGCTATTATTCTTAAATACTGCATAGTGAGCAGGAGGCAAGCGCTTAATGCCCGCAAAAAGTGTTTCGTTACTTTGTGTATAGCGCAGATTTAGATGGTAGTGCAGAGCCTTGTAATTAACTGCAATATTATATTTGGGATGTAGAATAATGGATTTTTGTTCCGATCCGAACAGGAATACACCGTCTTTATGGTAATAATGCAACGGCTTTACCCCGAAATGGTCACGTCCCAACATGAGTACCTTTTCGCTCAAATCATAAATAGCAAACGCAAAAATGCCGTTTAACTTATCAACAAAGTTGGGCCCGTGCTCTTCATAGAGATGGACTAATATTTCGGTGTCGGAATTGGTAGAGAAGTGGTGACCTTTACCCTCCAGCTCTTTCCGAACTTCTTTAAAATTATATATTTCACCATTGTAAACAACCGCAATAGTCTTGTCTTCATTAAAAATAGGCTGGTTTCCGGTACTTAGGTCAATAATAGAAAGCCGGCGATGTCCCAATATACAATCGCCGTGTGCAAACAGCGATTTATCATCAGGGCCACGGTGTGCAATTGCATCAAGCATTTGGGACATTAATTCCCGGTTGTTTTTTCCTTCTTCTATTATTCCTGCAATACCACACATAAGAAATTCCTTTCTTACAGCCTGTTCATTTTTCTGAGTGCTGTAAATTTTAGCTTATACATTCTTACAACATTAAAAGAGCGGTCATAGCTTCTTAACTTTGAAACGTATTCCCCTATTATTTTATTCCCTGAAATGCTTTTTAGAATCTGCAATTGAGCTGTAACCAACCTTAAATATCCGACAGTACAGGGGTCGTTGGAAGGATAAAACTCCAGGTCGCAAAGATTAAATTTCATCCAAAATCCCAAATCATATTCGGGTAAACGTTTAACTAGCCCATCTATTCCGGCATTAAATATTTGGAGAGCTAAATTATGCCCATCTGCATCCACATCCAGAGTTATCGCCCTAACCGCGTCATACACTCCGAAAAGAGAGAACATATGGCCATCTAGTACACGCGTAGGTTTTTCGGCAATATATTCCTCGTAAAAAGGTGCAGTGTTCAAGTCAACTGCCACTCCTCCTTCAGAAACGCTGTAAGTAAACGGGACCAGGGCTTTTTTGCAAACTTCCAAATATTTTATGTTTCCGGTTAGTTGCCAAGCTCTCAATAAAACAGAAAGTCCTCTGCTTTGACTGAATGCCGATTTCCATGGTTTTGTAATACGGTATTCTGGTTTTGGGGTTTCCGTTAACCAATATACACCGACTTTATCATCCTCGGTTTTGTTTTCATAAAACCATTCTGCAATTCTCAGGAAATGTGCTTTTTTTTGCTCGTCATGCGTATTCAGATACGAATGGAAAACAGCCAGGGCATATTGTCCTATGGTGATCGGGTAGTAGTAATAGCCGGCCCGATCTTGTACGTCAATATAAGAATGAACCTGGGGAACTCCATGATCGTCAAACTGAAATGCCTTGTTCCCTCCTCTACTGTTTACCAGTTCTTCTTTAAACTTTATGTAGTAGTAGTTTAAATCATTTGAGTAATCTAAATTGAGTTCTATCTCTTTGTTCTCTTTTAGGTCAGTACGAAGTCGTTTTAAAAAGAATATGATCTTTTTGATTTTCATGATAATCCGTCAAAAATTTCTGCTAATCTTCTGCTTAATTCTTTTCTCTCGTAATTCTTTACATTCTTATTTTGCCCGGACAGAACCTTTTCCTTCAATCGTTGCTCGATAAAATCCTTAATTCCTTCAACATCATCATAGTCAAACAATACTCCGGAACCAGTTTCTCTTAAAATATTATCTACACTACATCCTTTTTTGCCAAGGCCAAGCACCGGGATGCCGCATCCAAGATAATCAAAAAGCTTTCCTGCAATAAATAAATCGTTGTTAGGAACATTGTCAATTGGCAGAATGCATGCTGTACTGGATTTTATTTCAGCAATAACCTCCTGGTATGGAATGTATGGATTATAAACAACAATATTTTGTAAGTTAAACTTTGAGATCTCCTTCTTGACTTCATCAGAGATATTACCGATAAATTTTAATTCGATGTTTTTGTAACTTTCCGATTGCAGGACTTTTAGAAGAGAATATGGGATTCTCTCCTTGGGTAAAGTTCCTGTATGGATCAATGTTATTTTTTTATTTTCAGAAGGAGCTACTTTATCGATAAACTCTGCATCAAAACCATTGGTTATGGTTTGTATTTTTTCTTTGGGTATCTGATACTTCTCGTTGATTAACCGGGTAAATCCATCGCAGGTGGTAATAATCCTATCCGTGTTATTAAAAACCTTATGCTGTAGCTTAATATTCCGTCTGAATGGATATGAATTGGGATTCATAGTTTGGTAGGTGACAAATTCCATCCATGGATCACGAAAATCAGCGACCCATTTCAATTTTGATTTTTTAGCCAGCTTATTAGCAATAAGTTGAAGCGAATGTGGAGGAGAACAGGAATATATAACATCAATATTTTCTTCTTTTATTATTTTCATCCCTGCTTTTACGGCGAAGCTCATCCACCCAATCCTTGCATCCGGAATAAAAATATTCATCCGGATAAAATGAGCAAATCTTTCGAAAAAGCTTTTCTTCTTATTCGTTAGAATATAGGTGTCTATTTTTGCATTTTTCTTTTTCCCGGTAAGCCATTTGTAAATTGTAAAAGGTTCAATTGTCAGGGTCTTATAAACCTTTACTTCTTTAGGAATCTCGTTTCCTAAACTATTGTCGACTGCCGGATAATCTCCATTCTTAACTGTCAAAACTATAGGCTGCCAACCGAATTGTGGCAAGTACTTAGCAAACCGGAGTACCCTTTGCACTCCCGGACCTCCGGAGGGAGGCCAATAGTAGGTGACAATCAGAACTTTTTTCACTTAGATTCAATTTTTAAGAACTCCGCAAAAATCAAGGAGAACTTTATCATTTGCCTGTTTTATAGCATTAAACTCTTTGTGAGCCACAAGAAAAACTACAATGTCGGCATTTTTGTACGCTTCTTCATAGGAAGTCAGCTTAAACCTATTGTGAGTTGAAATATTTGGTTCTGCAATAAACACATCTCTTTCAGTCAATTCCTGCAGTAACAGCTCAACAATATATTTTGCCGGAGATTCCCTTAAGTCATCGATATTGGGTTTAAATGCAAGTCCCATAAGTGCAATGGATGGTTTTCTGCCATTCTCCAGTTCATACTTAAGTATAGCATTTTTAGTTTGTTCCACACACCATAGAGTTTTGTAGTTATTTATTTCGCGGGCTTTTGCTATTATTTTTGATTCTTCAGGAAAATCAGAAGTAATAAAATAAGGATCGACTGCAATGCAATGTCCTCCTACGCCACATCCGGGCCATAAGATATTTACTCGTGGGTGTTTGTTTGCCAATTCGATTAATTCCCAAACGTTAATTCCAGCTTTATTGCATATTATCGAAAGTTCGTTTGCAAAAGCGATTTGAACGTCCCGGCTCGAATTCTCAGTCAGCTTAACCATTTCTGCTGTTCTTGCATTTGTGCGATGCAATTTTCCACGAACGAACTTTGTGTAGAACTCTATTGCTGCATCTGTAGATTTATCATCAATTCCACCTATTACCCTGTCATTATTTTCCAGTTCAAAGATCACATTACCGGGTAATACTCTTTCGGGGCAGTAGGCAATATTGATTTTGTTATGAAGTTCTGGACGTAACGAAAAGATCAGTTCGGCCATTTTTTCTGTAGTTCCAATTGGCGATGTAGATTCAATGATGTATGTATCTCCCTCTTTCAATAAATTGATAATACTTACGGTCGCTGCTTCTACATAGGAAATATCGGGTTCATGATTTCCTTTAAATGGAGTGGGAACCACAACCAAGTATACATCACTTAATTCCGGTTTTAAGGAGGCTGTCAGGTTGCCTGATTCTACTACAGATCTGGTCAGTTCGCCTAACCCTGGCTCAACAATATGTATCTTCCCCTCGTTTACCGTATTGACTATATCTTCATTTATGTCAACACCAATTACTGTTAGCCCTTTAGACGCAGAAACTACTGCTGTTGGTAGTCCTATGTATCCTAGTCCTATAAAACAGACCTTCATCTCTATATTGCTTTTAGGTATTCTATAATTTTTTCTGTTGCTTTGCCATCTCCGTAGGGATTATGCAGCTCGCTCATTCTCTCAAAATGCCCGGAATCCTTTAATAGTCTTTCCGCTTCCAGTACTATTTTTTCTTTATCTGTTCCTACTAATATTACTGTTCCAGCCTCTACCGCTTCAGGTCTTTCTGTTGTATCCCTCATTACGAGTACTGGTTTTCCCAAGCTTGGAGCCTCTTCCTGAATGCCTCCCGAGTCAGTTATTACAAAATATGATTTCGACATTAGGTAAACAAATGCCAGGTACTCTAAGGGTTCTATAAGAAACACATTACCCACATTATTTAATATTTCGGTTACAGGCTTTCTGACATTCGGGTTTAGGTGCATCGGGTAAACAATATCTATATCAGGATTAGAAAGGGCAATTTCTTTCAGAGCCTCGCAGATATTGATAAAGCCATGCCCGAAATTCTCCCGCCTGTGTCCGGTTACAAGTAAAAATTTCCTTTCACTGATACTGTATCCTTTGTCCCTGATAGCACGTTCTATCGATATTTCTTTATTTCTGTCATTTTTTATTTTATCCAGAACTAAAAACAAAGCATCAATTACCGTATTGCCCGTAACAACAATATTTCTATCGGAAATATTTTCTTTTAGGAGATTGTTTTTTGCGAAAACGGTAGGGCAGAAATGATAGCTTGCAATTCTTCCTGTCATTTGGCGGTTCATTTCCTCAGGCCACGGAGAGTATATATTGTTTGTTCTGAGTCCTGCTTCAATATGAGCTACCGGAATTTGCTGATAAAAGGCGGCAAGTGCGGCAAATGTAGAAGTGGAAGTATCGCCGTGTACAAAGACAATATCAGGAGTAAAATCTTGTAAGATATTTCTTATGCCCAACAGCACCCGGGCACTTATATCAAATAGGTCCTGCCCTTGTTTCATAATATCTAAATCATAGTCGGGCTTAATATCAAAAATATCCAAAACCTGATCTAACATCTCTCTGTGCTGTGCAGTAACGCAAACTTTTGTCTGAAAGTAGTCAGAATGCTTCTCAAATTCCTTTACCAATGGAGCCATTTTTATGGCTTCTGGTCTTGTCCCAAAAATTATTAATACTTTCATCTATTTGATAACTCTTTTAAAAGGTGCAATTTTATCGGCTTTCCAGTTTCTTTTTACTGTAATAGTTTTTTACGAATCCTTCTGCTTCTTTTCTTCCCAGTATTTTTGTTTGCCAAAGAGCTTTGATCAGTCCCAAACCATATGCAAATACTTGTATATTTAATGTAACCGGTGACAGTATGGCAGCCTTAATGTTTTTATATTGAAAAAATGATTGAAAAAAGGCAGTCAGGTTTACCAGGAAATACACAATTCCCGTTGTTGCCCAGAGGTATCCGCCCCATTTGGGAAAAATCATCGTAAAAAAAACAAGTAGAATCAAGCCAAGGACAACCATTGCCGGAATTAGATGAATTGGTTTTAACAGGGATGGATGAGCCAATGATAAATTAATTCGAGCTACTCCCCAATTAAAGATTTGCCGGTAAAACTTCGAAAGGCTGGTACGGCGCTTGTGGTAAACAAAAGCATCCGAAATCAAACCAACTTTATAACCCGCATCATAAATTCGCTGAGAGAAGTCCATATCCTGCCCGTGGCGAAGTTGGTTCATTCCTCCAATATTTTCAAATACCTTCCGATGGATTCCCATATTAAAGCTGCGGGGATAGAATTTCCCAATACTTTTTTTCTGTCCCCGTGTACCACCTGTACCAAGTTTTGATGTCATGGAATAGGTAATGGCTTTCAATAAAGGGCTGAATGATTCATGACAAGTATCAGGACCACCAAAAGCTTCGTAACCGTGTTGTTTTATTTCTCTATCGATCGTACAAAGCCAATGGGACGGAAACATACAGTCTGAATCAACAAAGATAAAGTATTGCCCGGAAGCATTTCTCATCCCATTATTTCTCGCTTCTCCCGGGCCTTTGTTTTCTTGATAAATGATTCTTATTTGTATGCCTGTCTTTGACCGATAGTTCTCAATATAATTCTGGAACCCATCTTTTGACCCATCATCCACAAAAAGGAACTCAAATCTTTCTCTGTCAAAATCAAGCTTCTCTGCACTTTCCAAAAGCTCCTTAACTTCTCCGGTGCGATTATACACCGCTATTATTATCGAATACATCATCATTACATGAGGCTTCTTTAATTTTTTCTTTAATACTCAGGGAAACATAATTGGCCGTAGAAAAGAAAGGAAGTGCTATTAAAAACAAAATCCGATTTTTGCGTGAACTTTCGTCTTAACAAGCAGAGCCTAATTTATCTTCCCAAACAAATTCTTCATACTTACCTGTTCGCCAATGATCTTTCCAAGGTCGGCGATGGCAACGCGTTCCTGTTCCATGGTGTCACGGTAACGGATGGTAACGGTGTTGTCTTCCAGCGACTGGTGGTCAACAGTTACACAGAACGGTGTTCCAATGGCATCCTGGCGGCGGTAGCGTTTCCCGATCGAGTCTTTCTCGTCGTACTGACAGTTGAAGTCGAACTTCAGGCTGTCGATGATTTCGCGCGCTTTTTCAGGCATTCCGTCTTTTTTTACCAGCGGCAGAACGGCCAGTTTTACCGGAGCCAGGGCAGCAGGGATTTTCAGTACCACGCGTGAGTCTTTCTCCAGCTGTTCTTCGCAGTACGAAGCTGAAATTACCTGAAGGAACATGCGGTCCAGGCCAATCGATGTTTCCACTACATACGGAACGTAGGATTCGTTCAATTCAGGATCGAAGTAGCGAATCTTCTTGCCCGAGAATTTTTCGTGTTGCGAAAGGTCAAAGTCAGTACGTGAGTGAATACCTTCCACTTCTTTAAAACCAAAGGGGAATTTGTATTCCACATCAACCGCAGCATTGGCGTAGTGGGCCAGCTTTTCATGTTCGTGGAAACGGTAGTTTTCATCGCCAAAACCAAGGGCGCGGTGCCACTTTATCCGTGTTTCCTTCCATTTTTCAAACCAGTCGAGTTCGCTGCCCGGACGAACAAAGAACTGCATTTCCATTTGTTCGAATTCGCGCATACGGAAAATAAACTGACGCGCTACAATTTCGTTGCGGAAAGCTTTTCCGATCTGTGCAATCCCGAAGGGGATTTTCATACGGCCGGTTTTCTGCACGTTCAGGTAATTCACAAAAATTCCCTGAGCGGTTTCCGGGCGCAGGTAAACCTTCAGCGCGCCGTCGGCAGTCGATCCCATTTCGGTGGCAAACATCAGGTTAAACTGGCGTACATCGGTCCAGTTACGGGTTCCTGAAATAGGACAAGCGATTTCTTCGTCGACAATAATCTGGCGAAGTTCTTCGAGGTTGCTGTCGTTCAGTGCCTGCGCAAAACGGTTGTGCAATGCATTCCATTTTGCCTGGTTATCCAGCACGCGCTGGTTGGTTTCGCGGAATTGTTGTTCGTCAAAAGCATCGCCAAAACGCTTGGCAGCTTTGGCCACTTCCTTGTTTATTTTTTCTTCGATTTTTGCCAGCTGTTCTTCAATCAGCACATCGGCACGGTAACGTTTTTTCGAGTCTTTGTTGTCGATCAGCGGATCGTTAAAAGCATCCACGTGGCCCGAAGCTTTCCAAATGGTAGGGTGCATAAAAATAGCGGAATCGATTCCTACTACGTTTTCGTGCAAAAGCACCATGCTGTCCCACCAGTATTTTTTGATGTTGTTTTTTAACTCAACGCCGTATTGTCCGTAATCGTACACTGCTCCCAGCCCGTCATAAATTTCGCTCGATTGAAATACATATCCGTATTCTTTGCAGTGTGCAACCAGTTTCTTGAAAATATCTTCTTGTGCCATTTTTTGTTAAAATTCTGAATTGAAGCACAAATGTACACGATTTTTTTGATTTGGATCGAGAAGAGTTGAGGGTTCAAAGTTCGGGAAGGGAAGTTTTGAGGGGTAAATTGCTCTGAAGCTTTGAAAACCAGCAGGAATCGGCAGTGAAGCTACCGGCCGGATAGAAAAGAAAGGCGGTCTGTATGCAGACCGCCTTCACTTAAAAACAGAGTTACTAAACTCTCAGATTATGATTGCCATTTAATTGGCCGAAGTACAATAGTTTTTACCCAAATCCCACCAGATTTTTGTACTCACCTGGTCGGTGCCGCCGAGCAAGGTTAATGCTTTGTTGTATTCAACCTCGTTCAGGGTTTTTTCACTCTCGGGATATTCAACACGCTTGATGTAATTGGTCACGTCTTTTATATCCGTGCTGTGGCTGGGCCATATCAGTTCATTTCTGTCGAGCGCGACGTCGGTGCGGGGAAGGTTCAAGCGGCGCTTGTCGTTCCAGGCTTCCTGCGACATGTCGGGGAACAAGGCAATGTATTTCTGGGTAATAATTTTTTCCAACGCAGTGTTTCCTGCACCGGAAGTATCGTCGAAACGGGCACTTGTTCCGGCTATATTTTTTTCGGTAGATGAAAGATAGGCATCGGCTTTATCCGCAACGCCCCAGGTAGCAAAAGAAGCATTCACCCCTTTTTCATATTCTGTTTTTGCATCCAGCCCCGAAACAAAACCACGGAAGGCCGCTTCTGCTTTCAAAAAACAAACCTCTTCATACAGAAATAAATCATAAGGGCGAGCAGTTCTGACTGCCCCGTTGTTTTTCAGAAAACCCATTTCCGCAAAAACTACCGACCTGTATTTTGTTGGATCTAACTCGGGATGCTTGGTAATGTCCATGCCATCGGGCATTCCACGCCAGTCGCCATTTTCAAAGGCGGGGTCAAACATTTGGGTTCCGCGTGGGTCGACCATTGCGGGGTGGTTAGCCGAAAGGGCTTTCCCGCTTCGGTCGTTGGTTACTGAAGCAGGGAAGTCGATACCTCCGATACCCGACAACAGTTTCTCCATTGAAGAGCTCATGTTCAGCGGGCCTCCCCAGGTAATCTGGAACATGGTATAGTTGTAGTTTTGTCCCCACGAACCATCGGCTTTTGGCGGCAGTAAGGCATTGTCGGCCGGGCTTTCCATTACTCCGGCATTGATTGCTTTCTGTGCCTCGGCTTTGCAGGTAGTCGCATCCACTTCGGATAAACGCAAGGCCAAACGAAGGTGCAGAGAGTTACCAAAGCGGCGCCATTTCTCTACATCATTGTCAAAAATGATATCGTAGTTCTGGTTGCTGAAAATAGGATTATCACTGGCGGCAGACAACAAGGCATTGGCTTCTTCCAATTCAGCAAAGAATTCAGCATAAGCAGCCTCCGGAGAAATATAGGGCGGATTTTCCACTACTTCGCCGGAATAGCCCGGAAGAGGGATGGGGCCGAACCAATCGACTCCGACAGAAGCACACCATACGCGCCAGATTTTTGCTACGGCTTTTGCGTGGTTGAAAGCATCTCCCTGCTCTTCCTGCGCACGAAGCACCAGGTTGATGTTGGCAATGCTGTTTTGCACCCGGCGAAACATGCGGGAATTCCAGTCATCGTTCATGATGTAGTAACGGGTGGAAAAACTACCGCCGTCCAGCATTTGGGCGTAAAAATCGACCATGAGTGATTTTACCCGCTGCTCGTCATCTCCTTCAATGGCCGGAATTGTTGTGCGGAAAACTGAGCCCAGCGATGATTCAGAGAAGTTATAATTGACACTACTGTCTGGCTGGTTGGGGTTGACATTGGAGACCAGGTCGTCACACGCTGAAAAGGCCCCGGTCAATAATAAGCTTGCTATGAATAGTATTTTAAATCTTGTCTTCATTTTTCAAAGTTTTACAGGTTAGGTTAATTAAAACGAAACATTGATATTGAACCCAATACTGCGCATGGTTGGCATCGAGTTAAATTCAACCCCCATAACACTGTTGGCATTACTGAAACCGGCCTCCGGGTCAAAACCTTCGGTGGTACTGTAAATCATAAATAAGTTACGTGCAACTACACCCGCTTTCAGAGAGGTAAACGGAGTTCTCGCAAGTAATCTCTGCGGAACAGAGTAGGAGAAACTTAATTCGCGCAAACGAACGTTGGCAGCATCGTAAATAAAAGCTTCGTTTATGCCGCTAATGCCTTTCCAGTATTGCTCTGCATTGATTTCTACATCGTTGGGAGTTCCGTCTTGCTTGACTCCGTCCACCACCAGGTTTCCTTCGCGGTAATCCGAAGTCATGGCCAGGGTGCCGTGGTTGGTTCCGGTTTGAATGGATCCCATAAATACTTTGGCTCCGTATGACATGTCTACCAACCAACCCAGCGACAGGTTGTTGAGAGTTAAAGTGTTCGACCAGCTTAGCATGCCTTTGGGCTGAGTGTTCCCTAAGTTTTTCAACTCAGCCGCCTGAACAGGAACCCCACTGGCTCCGATAACAATATTCCCCTGGTTGTCGCGCTCATAAGCTGTACCGTAAATGTCGCCATAGGAGCCGCCTTCTTCCGCTACAATCTGGAACGGAAGACCGGTTCCTTCACTAAGAATTTGCCTCTTGGTTGTTTTGGTGAGGCTGATGATCTTGTTTTTATTGGTTGACCAGTTAATCAGCGTATTCCACTCGAAACCACGTGCCTTCACCAGTGTGGCGTTTAAAGCCAGCTCCCATCCCTGGTTTTGGATATTTCCGGCGTTCACCAGGTCGTAACTGTAACCCGTTGCCGGCGGAATGGCAATTCTCAGGATTTGATTGAAAGCATTCTTTTTATAGTACGAAACATCAATGCCTACTCGGTTTTGCCAGGCCCGTAATTCAAAACCGGCTTCTATTGAACGAACGGTTTCGTTTCTCAGGTTGGGGTTGGCGCGCCAGTTCTGACGGGTCACTTCCATCAAACCGTCTTTGATGTTGTAATCAAGTCCAAAAGTGTTGGCAAGCATGTACGGATCGGTGTCATTTCCCACTTCTGCCCACGAAGCACGCAGTTTCCCAAACGAGATAGGTTTCAGGTCTATTCCCTGTTGTCCGAGGGTTTCAGAAAATACCCAACTTCCACTGACGGAAGGGTACCAGTAATTGTTTTTATCCGATGGCAGGGTAGAGGACCAGTCGCCGCGTAAACTCAGGTCAAGATAAAGAGCATTCAGGTACGAAAGCGATGCTGTTCCGTACAGCGAGTTTATTTGCTTTTCTGAGGTGGAGTAAAAGGCCTGGTGTTCGCGGCCTGCCGAGATAGTGTAGAAATCGGGAATTTCGAGGGCACCCGACCAGTTTACATCTTCTGTAGCTTCGCGTTTCATTACGTTACCACCCACGGTGGCGCTCAGCCCAAGATCTCCAAAGCTTTTGTCGGCTGTTAAAAGCCAGTCCGAGTTGATTTCCTTGAACGTTTGTTGTGTGGTGCGGTACGAACCTTCTACTTCCCAATATGGATTGCCGGTTGCGCGAGTCAGGTCGTAAAAGAAGGAATAGTTATCCATCCCTGTTCGCAATTTTAATTTTAGCCAATCGGTAAGCGAAAGATTCAGGGCGATCATCCCGATGTAACGGTCGCGTTTATCGCTGTTGCGGTTTTTTTCTGTCATCCAGAAAACGTTGTCTGGCGAAGCGTTGTGATCGAGCACATAGGCTGCCGGTTTTCCATCGGCCCGTTTCCAATCGGTGGCGCGGTAGGCTTCGTAGTCAGAAAATGAAACACTTCGCGGACGGTAGAGGTTGTCCATGAAAATGTTGTTGGGGTCGCGTGCCAGCGAGATACGGTTTTTGGTGTTTTGGTTGATGTAGTTAATTTTTGACTCTGCTGTGATCCATTCTGCCAATTTTGCTGTGGCGCTGAAATTTACAGTGGTGCGGTCCATTCCGCTGTTCGGAACAACGGCTTTGTTATCGAGCCGGGTTACCGAAAAACGGTAGGTCAGGTTTTCATTGGCTTTTGACAGTTCAACGCTGTTTGTCCAGCTGGTACCTGTTTGCAGAAAGTCTTTGTATAAATCGTTTTGACGGGCCGCATAAGGAAAACTGCCCAAAGCCATTTCAACTGTCTTCCCATCCATTTTCGGGCCCCAGCTACCTACCTGGTTATTGTCGAAAACGCCGTTAACTCCTTGTCCGTATTCGTTTTGGAAGGAGGGAACCTGCATCGGGTTTTCAAAGGTAAAATTGGAACTGAATGAAATGCCAAGTCCTCTGGAGCTGCTACCGCTTTTGGTAGTTACGAGTACAACCCCGTTTCCTGCGCGGCTGCCGTATAAGGCTGCTGCCGCTCCGCCTTTCAGGATGGAAATGCTTTCAATATCATCGGGAGAAATGTCTCCCAAACCGGATCCTTTGTCGATGGAACTGTTTCCCCAGTAGTCGGCTGGTGAGCTGGCAAAATTATCGATCGGAATACCATCCACCACAATCAAAGGCTGGTTGTTTCCGGCAATCGAATTATTCCCGCGGATCACGATTCTGGTTGAACCTCCAACCCCGGTACCGTTCTGCCTGATTTGAACACCTGCAATTTTACCCGCCAGGGCATTGGCCACGTTTGCATCGCGCGCTTCGGTGAGGGCATCGCCGCTAACATCCTGCACTGCATATCCCAAAGCTTTTCTTTGTTTTTTTATTCCCAGTGCAGTTACCACTACTTCTTCCACATCCATTAAGTCAGATTCGAGGGCGATGTTTATCGTTGTTTGTCCGGTAATGGCTACTTCCTGGCTTTTCATTCCTACAAACGAAAAAACCAATGTGCCGTCTTCCGGAATGCCGGGAAGCGAATAGTTCCCGTCAGGATCGGAAGTGGTACCGATGGTAGTGCCTTTCACTACAACGGAGGCTCCGGGCAGCGGATTTCCGTCGGCATCCGTTATCTTTCCTCTTATCTCTTTTTGTTGTGGCTGCTCGATAGGATCGGGAGCAGCACCAGGTTCTACTTCTCTTGCTTTCAAAAGCACTTGTCTGTCCAGGATTTCATAATCCACTTCGGTGAGTTCGCAGAAGGCTTTGATAACGTCTTCAACTTTTGTGTCAGAAAAGTAAACCGAAATCTTTTGCGAGAAATCAAAAATGTCGTCTTTGTACAAAAACACGCAGTTTGATTGGGCTTCAATCATGCTGATGGTTTCCCGAATGTCAGCATTGTTGAGATGAAAGCTTAGTCTTGCCTGTGAGAAACTATTCCCGAAGGTGACTAGTCCCAGAAATAGCAAAATCACTGTTAGTTTCATTTTTCTAAATTTCAGTTTAAGTTCCCTGTTTCCGGAGAACTCAATAGTTCGCTTTTTTTTCATAAATTTGATTTGTTAAATGAGTATTTGTAATATTTAACACACTTAAATTTAGACTGGTAGGTGGTGCAACACCTGCCAGTCTTGTTTATGTCATATGTATTCCTCCTTCTTTTTTATCATTCTTTGTTTCTTATCTCATACCGGTTCCCTTCTGTTTTTACAATATCAACCGAAGCCGTTCGGGAGATGCGGGCAATAAGCTCGTCCTGACTTTCCTGTAATTCCAGTTTTCCGGAGATGAGGATGTCTTTCAAGGGCAAATCGCTGTAGCTGAAACGTATGTTGTAATACCGCTCTACTTTGCTTAGCACATGAAATAAATCTGAACTTTCAAATTTCAGGATCTGGTCTTTCCACGACACATAGTTTTCCACATCAACAAACCGGAGGGTGGATTCGCTGGTACGTTTGTCGAAGCTTGCCAGCTGGTTGGGGACAAGCTCTGTTTTCTTTTCGAATAAGCCCGATTTATTTTTTTGAAGAACAACCTTTCCTTCGGTCAGCACGGTTTCAATAATGTTGTCGGACGGATAAGCCGACACATTAAAATGTGTTCCCAGTACTTCCACCGAGAGGTCGCTGGTTTTAACGATGAACGGGTGCTCCGGGTCGTGACTGACTTCGAAAAAAGCTTCACCGCTTAAAAAAACCTGTCGTTTGGAGCCGGTAAATTGCTCGGGGTAAACCAGCCTTGTTCCGGCGTTGAGGTACACTTTGGTGCCATCGGCCAACAGAATCTCCGAGTTTTTACCATACGGAATAATCAGCTGGTTGAGTGCTTCCTGTTGAGGTGCTTTGGATGTTGGGACACTTTTAATCGTGTCCTGGTTTACAACCAAAAGCCCGTCGTTGGAGTAGGCAACGGTCGATTTGTCTTTTTCAAGGTCAATGCTTTCGCCGGTATAGCGTATCAGTTTTGCGTCGCCTTCAGAAACGGTTTCGTTTAGTTCCTCAGCAAACAGTAAATCGTCAGGTTGATTATCGCGTTGGTAAAACAGAATCGCACCAAGTGCGAAAAAAACAATGGCAATTGCAGCATACCTCACCACATGAGAGTGGAATAGATGCAGGACGCGGGATTTTTCACGACGCTCGATTTTGTGCAGCACAGCCGAAAATAAGTCAAGCTTCTCCTTCTCTGTTATTTCTTTTCGCTTTGATTTAAACTGAAGTAAAACGCTTTTGGCTTCATCGATGTTTTTTCGTTCGCGCTTATTGGCCCGCTCGTAATAATCTGTCCATCGTTTCTCCAATTCTTCCGTTGGGGCGAAAATCCACTGGATAAAACTTTCGTCGTCAATGTATTGGCTAATCCTTTTCACTCGTATTTTTTAATGAGTACATACTAAAGGACCGGAAAGCGTATTACATAGACATTTTTTATTGCTTTTTTTTGAAAAAAGTCAGCAACACAATGGAACCCTGTGTTTTCAATATCTTCTTAATGGTTTTAATGGCGCGGTATACAAGGGTTCTGGCAGACTCAACAGAGATGTCAAGAATTTTTGCAATTTCTTCGTACGGAAGGGTTTCGTCGAAACGAAGGTAAACGGCTTCTTTTTGCTTGGCGGGTAATTTTAACAGGGCATTTTTGATTTTCTCTTCCAGTTCTTTCTCCGATTCTTTCTTGATAGTCTGGTATTCCGGGTTGGTTTCGGGTTCCGAGTAAAAATCATCTTCTTCGTTGTTGACCTGCTGTTTCCTTTCTGCCTGGAGTTTGCGGATTAGGTTTCTTTTCAAGGCCAGCAGAAGGTAGAATTTTATGCTGTGAGACTTTTGAATGGACTTTCTCTTAATATAGAAATCATAAAAAACTTCCTGGATGGCATCTTTTACCGAGGATTCGTCGGGATGTAATTTGCTGCCGTATTGAAAAAGGCCGTCAATGTTGTCCTCGTAAATAAGAGCAAAGGCTTTCTTATCTCCATCTATAAAACGTTCCCACAACGATTGCCAATGTTCGCTATTCTCAACTAATGCGTTCAAGTTTGTTTTGTTAGTTTAATGCATTGAATATAACTAAACTAAGCTAACAATAACAATAAACGCTGAATAAATATTTGGAATGAAGGAATATTCCATTTTACAAATCTTCCTGTGTGTGATATGGGAGAAACTACAGTGTGCAGAAAATTTTTTTACTGAATCATTTACCCGATGCTGATGGGTCTGTTAGTCCACTTCTTCAAAATCAACATATTCGCCTTCGCTGCCGTTGTTTCTTTTCTGTTGGTTGGGGTTTCCTTCAATGGTAACTTCTCCTTCGTTGCGGCGCTGCCGTTGCTGGCTGCGTTGCTGCTCCTGCATTTTTTGCTGCATATTTTTAACGCCTTTGTCAATCAACATAGGCAGAATGTAGCGCGACACAAAGCGGATCGCAAAGTAAATCAATGCAATAATGAATAAAGTGCGCAGGAAGTTCACCAGGAACAACGGTATGAATAAGGTCATGTTCTTCTAATTTTGAAAGGTGGAAAATAAAAAATTCACTCCAAAAGACAAATTTAAGCTTTTTGCGGAGGAGGGTTTTACAAGTCCGGTAATATTATTTGTGCTCAGGAAATATTGGGCTCGGCGACCCGTGTAACTGGCACCGATTCCAGGTAGTATTTTTTTTGTTTTGTAAAGACTGACAGTTCCCGCCAGGTTCCAGCGTTCGCCCAGCCCGGTATGGTAAAAGGCTGTGAGGTAATTGTAAGATCTGTCGGGGTAACTCGTGAGTTGGTTGGAAACACCTGCCTCCGAGGTTTTGCTTAGTCGCGTTTTTATCCCGGCAATCATTTTTAGCGGAAGCTTTTGTATGACTCGTTTTGTTACCGGTTCCCCGCTAACTATGTAGGGCGTTCTGTCGGAAAAATCCTGTAGGGCCAGTTTGGGTTCCTTGTAATTGATCGGTGAATCAGGATTGTTTGATTGGTACAATTCTTCCTGAGCATAACGAAGCGGGCCAATAAACTCAACATCATAAGCACGGTGTTTAAAACCCAGGTATCCAAGGTCGAGCAGCGAAACTGCCACTTCGGTTTTTTTGTTGATGCGGTAAGTAAGTCCCAGGTCAATGGCCGGGCTTAGGTTGTGAAAATTGAAAAAATAATCGCCCGGCTGTGGATTGGGACGGATTAAAGTAGCCTGTTCTTCTTCCTTGTAGGTTACGTCAATCGGGCCGGCAAGGGTGTAAGTTCCCCGCGGAGTAACCAACAGTTGTTGCTGTTCGGTATCGGTTTCCACTTCCACATTCAGGTCCGAAACATCGTAATAGAAACGGGCAAACAGAAGCTTGGGTCGAATGCCGATGGTGAGCCCGTCCCATATTTGGCTGGAATATCCAAAAGCCACTTCGCGGTATTGAAAGGCTTTGAACGACAGTGGCCCAAAGACTTCTTTTTCGCTGTTGTAATAGGGAAGTAGTCCCTGGTCTATAAAGTGCAGGATGTGGTGGTCGAAGTTAGAGGTAGCAACGGTTTTTTCGGAAACAGAAAAGCTGAAGTTTTGCAATCCTTGCCGTTTGCTGATGTAAAAAACAGGGACCGTGGCCGTTGGGAAAGCATCGCCGGGTTCTCCCAGTTCGTTGAAAAAACGGTCGAAGCTGTATGAAAAGCGCTTGGCAAAAATATAGTCGGGGGCGAAATTGGCTTTCCAGTCAAGGGTTAAGCCCGACAGAAAAGGCAAACCAATCACGATTCGCTCGTCTTCGTTTTGATAGGCGGGGTTGGTGTTGCCCGACTGGCTGACACTCCGGATAAACTGAAGTGCATTCCCTTCCTGCGACCACAAAGTGATTGATCCGGAAAGAAGAAGGGTGACAACAAAAAAGATTCGTTTAAGCGCTTTGTACATACCAGTTAAAATGCAAGCGCAAAATAAGTTATTATCTTCAAAACGACGGATGAAGTCACAAAAAAAGGCGGGTATTCCGCCTTTCAGTATCGTTATTCTTTTGATTATCGTTGGCGAACGTCGCCGCCGCTCGATTCATCAATGTCTTTTGTTGCAGGTTTTCCGTAGTAAACAATATCGGCACCGCTACTGGCTTTGGCATGAATTTCTTCGGTGACGGTTAGGCTAATGTCGGAACCACTGCTGGCTTTGGCATGGCAAACCACCGATTCCAGGTCGCTGGCATCGATGTCGCTTCCGCTGCTGGCTTCGGCGGTCAGGTATTTTACTTTTCCGCTGAGTCGTGCATCGGAACCACTGCTGGTATCGATCGAGAAATTCTTCACATGCAAAGCCAGTTTTACATCGCTTCCGCTGCTGGCTTTTACTTCCAGTTGATCACCCTCCAGTGTATTCTCTGTTTCCACGTCCGATCCTGAAGAAGCATCCAGGGCAACCAGCTCTTTTACACTTACATAGGCTTTGCGTGTTTTATTGCCACTCCAGTTAAACCAGCTGTTGTTTTGTTTCATGTAAATGTGCAACACACCGTTTTTTACTTCGGTTTTGATGTTGTCAATAATGTCATTCTCGGCAACAATTTTTACCGATTCTTCATTTCCCATCGACAGGTAAAGGTCTATTCCTGTTGATACTTTAATGGCATTGAAATCCCTGACATTTCGGTTTTGAGTTTCGTCGCTGGCCAATACTGTTCCCACTCCTGTAAAAGCGATCATAATCAGGAGTAGCATGCTTGTTAATGTTTTCATATTCGAATTGTTTGTTTTGCTTTTTGTTTAGGTAATGACGCCGGGTTAAAAGGAAAGTTACACTTTACTTAATTTTTTATGACATTTCCGCCCGATGATTTGCTTATCTCTGTTTGAGAAGGATTGCCCGCATAGAAAATATTTCCGCCGCTGCTGGCTTTTCCGCTGAAGCTCTGGTCAACCAAAGTCCAGATGTTTGACCCGCTGCTTACTTTAATTTCGGCCTTGTCGGTTTTCAGGTCTCCGGCTTTGATGTTCGATCCCGCACTGGCCGTCGCATGCAGTTTATCGGTAGCTCCCTTTAGCCAGATGTTCGATCCGGCGCTGGCCGAAACAATTATTTTGGCGGCTTTTACTTCGAGATTAATATTGCTGCCTGCCGATGCTTTTACGTCCAGCTCGTTAGCGCGGATACCCGACTCGGTAAACACATTGCTCCCGGCACTTGCTTTAACCGTTTCCAAATCGGGCAGGGTGACATAAACTGCTTTTGATTTGGACTTCCGGATGTTGGCCTTGCTGCTAACAAGCAAAACACCGTTGTCCACTTGTGTTTCAATAAATTCATGCAGGTTTTCATCGGCCTTTACCATTACGCGAAAGTCATCACCCTGTGTTATGTAAACGTTCATTCCTCTGCCGGCTTTGATTCCGTCAAAATCGTCTGTCTTACGTTCTTCTTCAGTAACATTTCCATCTCCTTTGACAGAAGGAGACAGCATACACGAGTGCATGGAGACAGTGAGGATGAAGAGGCTCAGGATTAAGATTTTTTGCTTCATAATTTTGCTGTTTTTGTTTGGCTTATTTTCCTTAAAGTTAGGTGAAACACTTTCGGAGCAGGGAATTAAATCGTTGAACATAGGAATTTTGTCGGTAAAACTTTTTGAACGGCGGTTTTCAGCTGGTGAAAACAAAACAACCACAATCGAGGCCAATCACCCACGGAAGTTAATAGTAGTATATGAAAATTAATAATTTTTGGGCTGATTTACCCTCACTCCTGTCTCTCTCTTCCTGACTATCCTCTATACATATCTTTTCCCTGGATTTGAAGAAAATACGAATGATTTTTAATAAGAAACATGGAATAAAAAGAATAAGAAATCAGAAAATTTTTGGCTTAACTTATTCAGTTCTTGACACCTTTTTATTGGCTATTCCTTATTTTCTAGCTTTTTTAAAATTCATATTTGTGTATAAAGGGTAGCTTCCAGGAAGGGAAAGACGATTAGCTACCAAAACGATGGAGGCTTGCGAAGTATTGATTTTAATTTGCATTTAAGCTACGGCTAGTCATCCCTGCCTACTGCAGGCAGGCTTCCTTGCTTGCTTGCTTGCTTGCTGGGAAGGATAAGGGGATGGGTACCAATAAAATTTGAAGTTATAGATTGGCTTTCAACAAAAAAGGCTGACCTGACAAGTCAACCTTTCCTGTTTGTATTTTCCGGATGTTTTACCCTGCATGCTGGCGGGGGGCTTTCCGGTCTCCGAAGCCTTTGCCGCGTTTTTCCATCATCCGGCCTTTCATGGCATCAAACTTTAGCAACTGCTCTTCGGTAAGCAGCGAGCGGATTTGCTGATGTTGTTTGGCCATAATTTTCTGAATCTCGGCTTTTACCCCCGTCATTTTGTCGATGTTGCTGTAAATGGCATTTAAATCAGCTTTGTCGGCTGTGGTTAATGTTTGCTGACGGGCTTCCAGTTCGCCCAGTTCGTTGCGAAGCGGTTTTACCTGTTTGGCTGTTTCCAAACGAATGGCTTTCACCTGTTCCTGTTGCTCTTCGGTGAAAAAATGGTTCACGCGTTCGGCCATGCGTTCGTGGCGCGGCATCAATGCTTCGCGCTGTGCACGTTCACCTCTTTTGCCTTCCGGCTTTTGTTGTGCAATTGCCATTGACGATACGGCCAGTACCGTGATCAGTGTCAATGTTAAGAATCTGATTTTCATAGCTTTTATTTTAAATGATTGAATTCAACCCTTTGGACATGTTTTTACTTTTCCGGTTTAATTCCGGCGATAAAATTTTTGGCGAAATTATTTCGGAGAGTTGACTAATCTGCTGGCTGACAGTGTTTGTTGTAGGAGTGAAAGCGGGATGGCACCACAAGGTTTTAATATAAATTAACGTAATGGAAATCGGATTTGGTTAACTTATTTGAGGTAAGAATTGTTACTTTTGACGGTCATTGTTGAGTTGTAACTCAAATTATTTCAGAAAGGAAGGAAAAAATGAAGAAGAAAATTTGGATAGGAGTGTTGCTGGTCGTGGTGATGGGTGCCATGGTTTTGGGCTTCACCCGCGACGAGAAAAATTTTGAAATTGCCAAGAACCTGGATATCTACCATACCCTTTTCAGGGAACTGAACATGTTTTATGTGGATGATATCGACCCCGATAAACTGGTAAAAACCAGTATCGACGACATGTTGATGTCGCTGGATCCTTATACCAACTATATTTCGGAAGACCAGATCGAGGATTTTCGGTTTATGACTACCGGGGAATACGCCGGAATTGGGGCTTTAATCGGACAGCAGAACGGTAAAATTGTTATCTCGGAGCCTTACGAAGGTTTTCCGGCGCAAAAATCAGGGTTAAAAGCCGGTGACATTATTCTTGAAGTCTCGGGAAAAGAGACCAAGGAAATGAATACCGAAGACGTAAGTAATTTATTGAAAGGCCCGGCCAATCAGCCGGTGACAATCAAGTTGCAGCGCCCTGGAGATAAAAAGCCTTTTACGGTTGACGTGGTACGCGAGAAAATATCGATTAACGCAGTGCCTTATTACGGAATGCTGGATAATCGTACCGGCTATATTCGGCTTACGCAGTTTACCGCCGATTGCAGCAAAGATGTTCAGAAAGCTTTTCTTGAGCTGAAAAAGAACAATCCCGATGCTTTGGTGCTCGATCTTCGCGGAAACCCCGGAGGCTTGCTGATGGAAGCGGTGAACATTGTTAACTTTTTTGTGCCCAAGGGCGAGGAAATTGTTAGCACCCGCGGAAAGGTAAAACAGTGGGACAAAACCTATAGCGCGACTTCTGCGCCGCTTGATACAACCATTAAAATTGCAGTATTGGTTAACCGGGGATCGGCTTCCGCATCCGAAATTGTAGCCGGCGCCATCCAGGACCTCGACCGTGGTATTGTGGTAGGTACCCGCACTTTTGGAAAAGGCCTGGTGCAAACCACCCGCGACCTAAGTTACAACACGAAACTGAAAGTGACCACTGCAAAATACTATATTCCGAGCGGGCGTTGTATCCAGGCGCTCGATTATTCGCACCGGAACGAAGATGGGAGTGTGGGCCACATTCCTGATTCGCTGATTACCGAATTCAGCACCAAGCACGGCCGCAAGGTTTTTGATGGCGGAGGTGTGGTACCCGATCTGAAAATTGAAGGCGACCAGCTAAGTACACTGGCCATTGAACTGGTTACCCGTTTCAAGGTGTTTGATTTTGCTACGAAATATTCGAACGAGAATGCGTCGATCCCTCAACCCGAAGATTTTGTGATCAACGACGAAATTTACAATCAGTTTGTAGATTATGTGGAAAACAGTGATTTTAAATACGATTCGGAATCGCAGGAAGAATTTAAAACGCTGATGGAAACGGCCAAAAGGGAAAAGTACTACGGTTTGGCAGAGGCAGAATTTGAAGCGCTGAAAGCAAAACTGGAGCCCAATCTGGATAAAGACCTGAAAGAGTTCAGGAAAGAAATAAGCGAGTTGCTCGAAGACGAGATTGTTTCGCGCTACTACTATCAGAAAGGGGCCATTCGTGCGGCTATTAACGACGACGACGGCATCAAAAAAGCCGTGGATGCCCTTCATTCTGAAACCGCTTACGCGGGCTACTTTGCCCCGGGAACGGTAATTACCAGGAACTAATTTTTTGAATCAGATAAGAGAAGGAGGTCGGGAGGCCTCCTTTTTGCTTGCAACCATTTCGAAGTTTAGCTGTTAGGAAATAAGCGGCCAATTCAACTGATTCCCTCGAATTTATTAATTTACGGAAGAATAACAGGATGTTTATTTCTGTTGCTGAAGACAAATCAAAATCATCTTGCCATGCAAAAACTGAAAAAATTCATCGTCCCCTTTTTGTTGTTTACCTCGGCGGTATTTGTAAAATACTTTCTTGAAAAATATGAATTGGTGGATGATCAATGGTTCCGTTTTTTTGATAAAACCGGTTCTATTTTAATGATCGTCAGCGTTGCCTGGCTGATAATCGTTTTTCTTAGAACCAGCAAGCGCGCGTTTCTGGAAAAGTACGATACCTCGAAAACAGACAACCTGCGATCGAGAAAATTTCACACGCAGTTCAATATCATGGAGAGTATCATTATTGCACTGGTGGTGATCATTGCCATTGGGAGTATTTTGATGTTGTTTGATGAGGTGAAGCGTTTGGGAATAAGTCTTTTTGCTTCGGCGGGCGTGGCCGGTATTATTATTGGTTTTGCCGCGCAAAAGCTGATTGGCGCTGTGCTGGCCGGTCTTCAGATTGCCATTACGCAACCCATCCGGCTCGACGATGTGGTGGTGATAGAAGGAGAGTGGGGAAGGATTGAGGAGATCACCCTGACCTATGTGGTGGTGCACATTTGGGACCAGCGGCGGCTGATTGTTCCTTCCACCTATTTCTTT
Source organism: Maribellus luteus (assembly GCF_003576475.1). Classification (GTDB taxonomy): domain Bacteria; phylum Bacteroidota; class Bacteroidia; order Bacteroidales; family Prolixibacteraceae; genus Draconibacterium; species Draconibacterium luteum. Next base: position 63,716 of record NZ_QWGR01000002.1, read on the forward strand.
GAAAAGCCCTTTCAGAACTGGACACGTACCTCTGCCGAAATTTTGGGAACGGTTTTTATTTATACCGATTACCAGGTATCGTTTGAGGCGCTTCGGAATGAATTGACCCGTTTGCTGGAATCAAGCCCGCTGTGGAATAAAAAAGTAAATGTGTTGCAGGTAACCGATGCCAAAACAAACGGGGTGGAGATTCGCGCACTGATGAGTGCAAAAGACTCGTCAACAGCCTGGGATTTGAGGGTGTTCATCCGCGAGAAACTGATTGAATTTCTTCAGAAGAAATACCCTGAAAGCCTGCCGAGAACCCGGATTCAGCTTGAAAACAATACCACGGAAAAATCGCAAAGCGAGAATTAAAATCTCCGTACCAGTTACTCAATACTAAAATCAATTTTGAAATGAAAATCTATTTTGCCGGATCGATCCGGGGAGGCCGCGAAGATGCCGCCTTGTATTTGCAGATCATTGAACACCTGAAAAATTACGGGGAAGTGCTGACCGAACATGTGGGAGATCCAGCGCTAACCAGCGCCGGAGATGATGGCCCTACCGACCGGTATATCCATGACCGGGACGTGGAGTGGCTGTTGCAGTCGGATGTGTTGGTGGCCGAAGTGACGGCCGTTTCGATGGGCGTTGGTTACGAAATAGGGCGCGCAGTGGCAGTGGGCAAAAAAGTGTTGTGCCTTTTTCGCCCGGATGCCGGAAAAAATCTGTCGGCGATGGTTGCCGGTTGTTCCGGAATTAAGCTGGTGCAATACACTTCGCTTTCCGAGGCCCAATCAGCCATTGATCAGTTCTGGGAAGAAAATGCCTGATTGAAACCAGCCTTGTTACATGGCTGAAAACTTGGCGATCCATCCATCGCTTCTCGGGGTGAGGTTTTCGTTCATCCCGGGACCGATTACGACAAATCCGCCATCTTTGGTATTGAGTATTTTGCAGGCCCTGGCGTACTTCATGTCGAGTAAAAGTTCGTTCAGTACCTGGCCGTTTCCATCTATTTCCATCAGCCAGGGGCCAATGGTTCCCGTAAATGATGTGACTTTGGTTCCTGCAACAACAAAATGGCCATCGGGGCGAATGGCAATGGCATTTCCTCCTTCCGAACCTTCGGCGTCGAAATTCTTTGACCATTTTACTTTGCCGTTGCAGTCCACTTTTTTCAGGATGAGGTCGAAGTCAAAAATCGGGTATTCGTCGTTGATGTCGTTCAAGCAATTGCCGCCCCAGCCAACCAGCATAAAACAACTGTCGGGGGAGCAGCAAACACATTCTGTCCATTCTTTGCTTTTGGGGGCTTCCATGCGGCTTGTCCAGGTGGCATTTCCTTCGCTGTCGGTCCGGATCACGATCATATCGCAATCGTTTTTTGACTTCCCGGCCACTTGGCCTCCCAACACAAAACCACCGTCAGGCAGTTGTTTTATCGTTGAAAAACAACCGTTTGATGTTTGATTAAAGGTTCTTTCCCACTTTATTTCACCGCTTGCATTTAATTTGGCCAGCCACAGTTGTGCGTTGTCGGCGTCGGTGCCTTTGGCGCCTGCCACTACCCATTCATCTTCGTTGATCACCGCGAGGTCGGCACCTTTGTAGTACATTCCGTTCAAGGTAGTTCGTGTTATTTCATTTCCACTCTTGTCGGTTTTCAGAATAAGAACCTGCGATTGGTTGTTCTGATTTTTTTGGGCCAGAATGATCAGTTTGTCTTCTCCGGTACTTACTATTTTCCCGGGAAGTTCACTTTCATCCGATTCATAGATTCGGCTCCAGATGAGATCACCTGCTTCGCTGTAAAACAAGAGACTCAGTTTTGAGGTATTGCCGCCAACCGCCCCCAGTACCGCGAAACCACCTAAAGGGATTTCAGTTACATCTGCAAAATAGTCTTGTTTTGGGTTACCGGATACTTTTTCCCATTCGGCATTCCAGGTTTGCGCTGTTGTACAAAATGCAGTTAAAACAAGCGCGAGTAGTAGAGAGAATAATGGTTTCATCAGTCAAGCTATTGGTTTTAATTGTATTGATTTTGTGCTTATACGGTTTTGGAAAAAACAAGTTATGTTCAGTGAGCGATAAAAATGAATAAAGAGTTGTCAGCCCGTGTTTAACCACTATAAATGTTTAAGGCGGATGATGGTTTATTAAATGGGCGAAATGGTGAAAAGGAACTTTTTGTATCTTCGGCACTTACGATTTCAGTAAACCTTATAATTTGTAAAATACCAACTTTAAAACCTATGAAGAAAAGAGATTTTTTAAAAAGTCTGGGATTGCTGACTGCCGGCGGAGTGGTTAGCGGAGTCATTAATCCGGCGTCAGCAGCGTCGTTGATAAGCAGCCCGGCACCTAAAAAACAAATCGGATTACAGATTTATTCGCTGGGTAAGGAACTGACCGAAGACGTTCCGAACGGGCTGAAGAAAATAGCCAAAATTGGCTACAGTAGCATTGAACTGGCGGGTTACAGAAACCGTCAGATGGGTGATTATTCGCTGGCTGAATACCGGAAACTTGCCGAAGACGCCGGGCTGAAAATTAACAGTTCGCATGTTAATCCGCCTGTTCGGAAATATTCCAGGGAAAACGTAGGCGAGATTGCCGATTTCTGGAAACAAACCGTTGAAGACCATGTGACGCTGGGTGTGAAAACACTGGTACAACCCGGAATGCCGACGGTTGAATCGCACGACGATGCAGCGCTTGTTTGCGAAGTATTTAACAGCGCCGGAGAAATTGCAAAAGCTGCCGGAATTAAATGGGGATACCACAACCACAGCGGAGAGTTTGAACGCATTTCAAAAGCGGGTGATAACCCAAAACAAGGCGATGTTATTTACGATTTGATGCTGGATGGCACCGATCCATCGCTGGTTTTCTTTGAAATGGATGTTTACTGGACGGTTATGGGACGGAACGATCCTTTGGAATATTTTGCCAAGTATCCGAACAGGTTCCCTGTCCTTCATATTAAAGACCGGAAAGTTTTGGGACAATCGGGGATGATGAATTTTGAGAACATTTTTACCAAGGCCTACGAAAACGGTCTGGAAGCCTTTTATGTGGAACTGGAAGGCCTGCGTCAGGGCGACAAAACGCAGTTTGACGGGGTTAAAGAATGTTTCGACTTCCTCAACAATTCCAGGTTTGTGAAATAGGAGGTGATTCACTTTACAAGTATAAAGGAACGGATGCAGCTTTTGTATCCGTTCCTTTTTGCCTGAGATTTTCGCAATAACTACCCGCAAAAAGGGTACATCGAATTTAGTCGATGCACCCTTGCAATGATCTCTAAGCCTTTTGACTCTATTTCTCTCTGTCGTACCGGCAGCACTCAGGCAATTGGCCATAAGCTTCGTCGGTAGCTTTAAAATTGGGCGTATCATTTCCGGCTTTTGCGATGGCCTTTTCGATGTTTTCAAGTGTGGTTTTTTCATCGTCGAAGGCAACTGTCAGTTCTTTGGTTTCTACATCCCAGTCGGCTGAAACAACTCCTTCCACTGCCTTTGTAGTGGTTTCGATGTGGGTTTTACATTCTTCGCAATCACCTCCTTTTACTTTTACCTTTTCTGTTTTCTCGCCTGCAAAAACGGTACCTACACTCAACATAAACAAAACGGCTAAACTCAAAACTTTTGCTCTCATAGCTTTAAAATTTTTAATTAATAATTGATACTTACTGGCTTCTTCTCACTCTGCATGTAGATAGATTGCCATGCTTCTTAAAGAGGCAAAGGAGGTGCCACTAAACGGCATTTTTTTTTGAGATTGAATAGCAGGGAGTTGAGGATTGGGAAGAAAGAAACAAAGGTTATCATTTTGAAGTGATGTATCAAAATGATAACCTTTTGGCGTAAAATTGGCAATGTGCCGGGACCTTTTTTAATGCTTGTGGTCTTCTTTTCCGGCTTTGTCCTTTTTCTCGCTTTTTCGTTCGTACTGGCAGCATCCGTGAAGATTCTCGTAAACTTCGTCCGGTGCTTTGTAGTGCGGAGTATCGTGGCCAACCTTTGCTATGGCTTTTTCAATGTTGTCGGTGTTGGTCTTTTTATCGTCAAAAGTAACCTCCAGTATTTTGGTTTCTTTGTTCCAATCGGCTTTTGACACTCCTTCAACCGCACTGGCCGCTTTCTCGATGCGTTTTTCGCACATCCCGCAATTCCCGTACACTTTGATTTTTTCCGTTTTATTTCCGGCAAAAACGGCACCCGCACCCATCATAAACAGGGTTACTAAACTTAAAACTTTTGTTTTCATTTTTTGAAATTTTAATGGTTATTACTCAATTGTTTAAAATGTATTTTACTATTTATCTTTTTCGCAATCGCAAGGCATTTGAAATCACAGAAACAGAGCTAAAGCTCATGGCTGCTGCGGCTATCATGGGGCTGAGTAAAAGCCCGAAAAAAGGAAATAATATTCCGGCGGCGATTGGCACGCCCAAAGCATTGTAAACAAAGGCAAAAAACAGATTTTGTTTTATATTCTGCATTACCTTATGACTAAGCTCGCGGGCCCTCAGAATACCGTTTAAATCGCCTTTAACAAGTGTTATCTCGGCGCTTTGCATGGCAATGTCGGTACCTGTGCCCATGGCAATGCCAATGTTGGCCTGGGTAAGTGCCGGGGCATCGTTTATTCCGTCGCCCGCCATGGCCACTATGTGTCCCTGTTCCTGAAACTCTTTTACTTTTTTGTATTTGTCTTCGGGCAGGCAATCGGCTTCAAAACCGTCCAGATGCAATTCTTCGGCAACTGCTTTTGCGGTGTACTGGTTGTCGCCGGTGAGCATGTACACTTTAACTCCCGCTTTTTGTAAGGAATGAATGGCTTTGGCTGACGATTTTTTGATGGAGTCGGCCACGCTAATCAAGCCTTCAACTTTGTTTTCCACCAACAGATACATTACTGTTTGCCCGGTCGATTGCCAGTTCTCTGCTACCTTTTTTACCGCTTTGTCCGGAGATGCGCCAAAGTCATCAAGCAGGCGATGGTTTCCCAGCCCAACCTTTTGCTTTTTGAAAATCGCCTGTACTCCTTTCCCGGTAAGCGATTCAAAATCTTCGAGTTTATCGGGTTGAATGTTCTTTTCTTTGGCGCCTTTCACAATGGCGTCAGCAAGGGGGTGTTCGCTGTTGGCGTCAATGGAGGCTGCCAGCCGAAGTACCTCTTCGTCGCTCATCTTTCCAACCGACCGGTAATTTCGTAATGAAGGTTTTCCCTCAGTGATGGTTCCGGTTTTATCGACGATCAGCACGTCTACTTTGTTCATTTCTTCGATGGCACGCGCATCTTTTACCAGCACCCCGGATTGAGCCATCCTTCCGGAGCCCACCATGATCGACATAGGCGTGGCGAGTCCCAATGCACAGGGACATGCAACAATCAGCACCGCAATGGCATTCACAAAGGCATACACATAGGCAGGTTCGGGTCCCCAAATCGCCCACACGGCGAAGGTGGCAATTGCCACGCCAGCTACAATCTGGACAAAATATTTGGCTACCACGTCGGCGAGTTTCTGAATGGGGGCTCTCGAACGGCCGGCTTCGTTTACCAATTCCACAATTTGCGACAGCAAGGTATCGGCTCCCACTTTTTCCGCTTTCATTTCAAAGGCGGTTTTTCCGTTAATGGTTCCGCCGGTTACTTTGCTGCCCTCCGATTTGTCGGCCGGAATGGGTTCTCCGGTAATCATGCTTTCGTCGATTACGGCGTTTCCCTGGGTTATCGTTCCGTCGACCGGCACTTTTTCGCCCGGTTTCACTTTCAGCATATCGCCCACCATTACTTCTTCCAAAGGAATTTCAAGCTCTTCTCCATTGCGGATTACGCGGGCAACCGGAGGAGCGAGGCCAAGCAGTGCTTTTATGGCCGAATTGGTTTTGCTGTGGGCCCGCAACTCAAGAACCTGTCCGAGCAACACCAGCGTTAAAATAACGGCGGCTGCTTCAAAATATACGTGTACATTTCCGTTGGCATCTTTAAACTGAGCCGGGAAAATTCCCGGAATTAGCAGGGCCAGTACACTAAAAAGGTAGGCGGCTCCCACACCGATGGATATAAGGGTCCACATATTTGGGTTGCGCAGCCGAATAGAGCTCCATCCACGTTTAAAAAAGTCCCAGCCAGCGTAAAAAACAACCGGAGTGGCCAGGATAAATTCTATCCAGTTCCAGACTTTTGTGGATGCCAGGTCGTGTAAACGCAAAAAAGGAAGCATGGTTGACATGGCAATTATAAAAACGGGCAGACTAAAGCCCACAGCCAGCCAAAATTTGCGGGCCATTTTTTTATAGGCTTTTTCCTCGTCGCTTAACATTTCTACCTTCCGGGGAACCAGGTTCATCCCGCATTTGGGGCAGTCTCCGGGATGGTCTTGTTCTACCTCAGGGTGCATGGGGCAGGTATAAATTGTTTCTTTACGGATACCTGTTTTCCGGCTTTCAACTCTTTTCAGATCCATGCCACACACCGGGCAACTTCCGGGTTCGTGGTACATTTTATCGCCTTCGCAATGCATGGGGCAGTAGTACTGTCCTTTGCCTTTTGACGATGTCGTTTTTTTATGCTGATGTGTATCGTGGTGATGAGCATGACCGTGCGAACAACAACCCGGTTGCTGCCCCTGTTTTTCCGCTCCTTCCTTTTCCTGCGGAACAAGGTGCATGTTGCATACCGGGCAATCGCCTGGCTGCTTATAGGTTTTGTCTCCCTCGCAGTGCATGGGGCAAACATATTTTTCAACTGTATCCATAGTACTTTGCTTTCGTTTGTTTCCGAAGAATTAGGAGATAAGGTGCATTTTTTCATCAAACTCTTCTTTGTCTATCTCACCCCGGGCATAACGCTCTTTCAAAATGTCAAGTGCCGATTTGTTTTCTGTTGGAGGGGTGTTTTGTCCGGCATTAATTCCCTTGGTAACAGCCCAGATTAAAACAATCAGGACAGCCATTCCAAGGATCCAGCCGAATCCCATTCCCCAGCCCATTCCATTCATTGCGTACATAACAAGCCTCCTTTCAAACTTTTAATTAATTGTTTCCGCGGGTGCCAGGTGCATGTTGCAAACCGGGCAAACTCCGGGTTCTTTGTACTTTTTTTCTCCTTCGCATTTCATGGGGCATTGGTAAAGAGTTCCACTTTGGGTGTTACCGTGTTGCCCTTGTTGATGTGCACTCACAGAAGGTGCTACATGCATTTTTCTTTTTCTGGTTGCGAATATTTCCTTTACATTTTTCATGATCTGTTGCTTTTAAATTGTATAGTAAAGGTAGAGGCTGCTGAGTGAGAAAACGTTACACTTTTTTTAGATTGATTTACATGATTTTGAACTTATACATCGTTGAGCGATGTGCGTTTTTGCTCGCCCAGTTTTTTAAAGTAAGAAGGCGTAAAACCCGTCACTTTTTTGAACTGCCCCGATAGATGTGCCACACTGCTGTAGCCCATTTCCCAGGCGATTTCGCTCAGCGTTTTTTCGTCGTATACCAGCAGCTCTTTCACCCGCTCAATTTTCAGGTGAATAAGGTGCTTTTCGATGGTGGTGCCTTCTACCGACGAAAACAATGAACTGAGGTACGGATAGTCGAGGTTGAGTTGGGCAACCAGGTAATCCGAGAAATTCAACTTGTTTTCTTCGTTGCGCTGGTACACGTAGTCGATGGAAATGGCCTTTATCTTTTCAATCAAGCGGCTTTTGGCATCGTTAATGATCTCGAAACCCACTGTTTTTAGCCGGGCATTAATCTTTTCCAGCACTTCCGGTTGAAGGTCATTTTTTAGTGTCACGGTCCCCAGTTGTACGTTTTCAGTCGGGATGCCGGCGTCTTTAAAAATCTGCGAAACCACCATAATACAGCGGTTGCAAACCATATTTTTGATGTTGATCTTCATGAAATTTTCGTTTTTCATTAAACCGCCAAAATGCCGTTTTCATCGGTACGAACTTTGAATACTTCGTCGACCGGAGAAACGATGATCATGCCATCGCCCCGGTATCCGGTTCTTCCGTTCTGACGAATAAGCTGAATCACGGGGGCAACATGTTCGTCGGCCACCAGTATCTCCAGTTTTATTACCCGGTAAGCATCGGTAAACGGGTACTGGTCGTTGATGTGTTCTTTCTCGTGGTCTGAGTAGCGGCCTGTGCCCTCGCATCTTACAAGCGTCATGCTGAAGAATCCTTCCTTTTTCAGCGCGTTGTACACCTCTTCCGTTTTTCGGTGTCGTATGTAAGCTTTTATTAGTTTCATGATTTGTATGATTTAATGTTCCGTAAGGCCAGAGTTTCTGTCCTGCAACCAACTCCCTGCTTTGACCTTCGTTCTATTTTTATTTAGCTTTCTTTTTCCGGACAGTTGGTGATGTCCTGAATTCCGCAACCGGCACAAGATCCGTCTTGATCGAGCTTGCTTTCATCAAAGGAGCAGGCATGGCCGGTAAAAGAAGCGTCTTTGTTAAACAGCAATTTCACACCCAGTGCCAAAGTCATAATGGCTACCAGGATAATTGTCACGATCAGAATTTTCAAATACATGGTTTACTCCTTTCTTCTTTTGTTTCAGAGTTCCCGGAGTTAAAATGCCGGGGAACTTTTTCCATCTCTTTTTTCTTGTTGTAACTTACAAAATCACTGATATTCAGCTGTTACATTATTTTATAAAAGGTTTCCGTAATTTTTGTATCAAAAGCTCATTGTGCGTTCAATTGCTCTCAAGCGCTTCCTTTTTCATTCAACATGTTTCTTTTGATTCAAATCGCAACAATCCAATTTATGGCCGCCAAAACTTTTCTTGTTTTGTGCTGCCATGTTTTTTAGCCATCCCCTGAATCCTTTTATTCTCTTTTCGGAAAGGGATGTTTTAATACCGGCAGTATTCAGTTCACTGATTATTTCTTCTTCGCTAATCCTGTATGGATTAAAGTAAACAGTGATTGTTTGCTTATCAAACAGTACGTTCTGAATGCCTTCTTCTTTTTTAAGAGAAGTTAAACAAGCGTTGAGCAAGTCATGGTCCGGGAGTTCGTCAACCCTTAGTTGGATGTTTTGAATGTAATCTTCCATGACGTTTCCTTTTAGTTGTTGAAATCATCCGGAAGAGGTCAGGGCCCCTCCGGTTTTTAGTACTTACTGAAGCGTGTCTTTGTTTTCCCCGCAACTCAGCATCATATCTCCGAAATACGGATTTCGGATTTCCTCCGTTTCGCTAATCCAGTAAGCGCCTTTGTCATCGAGCGCCATAGGGCAATACTGGTAATAAACAGTGTCGTGGCTCAGTCCGAACATTTTCAGGCTGAGGTAAAAGGCATTGTTGAAGTCTGAAAGCGCCAGTCGTTGCTTGTCGATATCGCTTCCCGAACGAATGTTTTTTACGGAGCTGCTCAGCGTTTTGAGCTGATTCATCCAGGCCATGTGTGCATCGCCTTTCAGTAGTTTCATGTCAACCGAATTCAGGGCCTCTTCCACTTTTTGAGCCTCCGAACTTACTTTTCCTGCATCGGATTCAACAAATGCATTGTTCATTTTCAGGTATGCATGCAACACTGCGGAAAGCTGGTTTACGAACTTCGGATCGGATTCAACCCGTTTTATTTCCGTGTGTTGATCTTCGTTCATATTCATTCCTCCGTGGTTGTGTCCGCCTGACGAAGCGCCACCTTCAGGATTCATCATGCTGTGTTTTCCGGCAAGCTGGGCTGCCGCATCAATACTGAAGGTACCGTTGACGGCTATTTCTTCACCTGGCTGCAGTCCGTTTTCAACTACATAACTTTCTCCCAGGGCAGGGCCAAGTTCTACCTCGCGCATGGTGAAATATACGCCTTGATCCGTTTCCGATTTTACATACACCAGCGAACGCTTGCCGGTCCACATCAGTGCTGTTTTCGGAACAACCACTGCGTCGGTTTTGGGCAGCTGGGCTTCCACTTTTCCGGATACAAACATTTCGGGTTTCAGTTTTAACCCTGGGTTGGATTTTACAACCCGTGCTTTTGCCACGCGGGTTAAAGGATTGATAACCGGGTCGAGGAAATCGATGGTGCCCTCGAAACTTTCGCCCGGAAGCGATTCAACCGTAAAAGTTACTTTGTCGCCTTTTTTTATCCACGGCATGTCCGATTCGTACACGTCAAAAAGTATCCATGCTTTTGAAAGATCGGCAATTTCATAAATGGCTTGACCTTTTTGGATGTAATCGCCGGTATTTACTTTTTTCTGTGTTACATAGCCCGAAACATCGGCCCTTACATCAAAGGTTTCCCGGGTTTCTCCTGAAGCCAGAACCTCTTCAATTTGTTGAGCACTTAGCTTCCAGTTGCTGAGTTTTTCTTTGGCAGCTTCAAAAAGCTGGGGTTGCGATGCTTTTATTTTCTGAGCTTCGAGCAGCTCTTCCTGTGCGGTAACCAGCTCGGGCGAATACACCGAGGCGATCACCTGTCCTTTTTTTACATAGTCGCCGGTAAAATTCACCATCAGTTCTTCTATCCTGCCCGGAATGTGTGACGATTGCGAAAACACCAGGCGTTCATCGGCCTGAACCTTGCCGTCGAGCCGTACAATTTTGACGGGGTCGGCTGATCCAACCACGGCTGTTTGCACCCTGGCGAGTTGCATGGCTGTTGGCGACATGCTAATTGCTGCCGGGTCAATTTCTCCGTTTTGTTCTTCCTCCAGCGGAATCAAATCCATACCGCACAAAGGGCAGTCGCCGGGTTCGTTTTGCCTGATCTGCGGGTGCATGGAACAAGTCCAGGTGGTTTCTCCGGCAGCCTCTTCGTGGCTGTGTTCATGATGGTGCTCGTCGGTGGTTTTGGCTTCTGAGCCTCCAAATATCAACCAGCCCAGCAGCAAGCCTGTTGCCAGCGTGGCCAGAATGATGACGATTGTTTTTTTATTTGTGTTCATCGTTAATATGTTTTTGCCGTGATGTAATTTAGTTTTGCCAGCGCGGTTTGTTGTTGTGTTTCCGCCAAGGCTTTCATTTTCTCGTATTGCAGCAGTTGTTGTTGCATGCGCAGCACTTCTTCAAAATCTTTCCCCGAATTTCCGTAGGCACTAAACAAAAGATTCAGTGTTTGATCGGTTTGGCTGATCTGCTTGTCGTACAATTCAAGGAGTTCCTGCTGCTGCTGAATTTGGAACCAGATCATTTCGTAAGCAGAAGAGAGTGAAAGCACGGTTTCCTCTTTCTGAAGCGAATAATTTTCCTGCATCAACTGTGCTTCTTTTTGGGCTGCCTTGTACTTTTTCCTGAAAATCGGAATACTTACCGAAACCATTGGCATCACTACGTTTTTGCCATTATCAGCCATGTCCATATCGGTTCTTTTGCCAAGAACGGCATAATCGAGCCCGACGCCGATTTTGGGTAGTCCATCCAGCCGGGCGGCTGTTTCAGAAGCTTCGCTGGCCTGCACTTTGGCATTTAAAGCCTTTAGCATCGGATTTTCAGTCAGCAACGAATCCTTTCTGAAATTTACGGGAACTGTTTCAATTGGCAGCGAACCGCTAAGTATCACCGCTTCATCTTGTTCCCGGTTGAGCAGTTTGTTAAAAGCTGCCAGCAATGGTTTTTCTTTCATTTCCAGGATCGAAAGATTGGTTTGGGCATCTTTCAGCATAATGTCCACCCGCAACACGTCGGTCATTGGCGAAAGACCATTTTTGAACTTGGTGTTGGCAATGATTTTATACGACTCAAGGATGCCGATGTTTTCCTGCTCAATTTCTTTTAAGCGGTTCAGCTCATACAAAGGGTAATAAGCTGCAGCCACTTCGTAGAACAATTGGTTGCGGGCATCCAGGAATGACTGGTATTTTGCGTCGGCCATCAGCGAAGCCGCATCGGCTTTTGCTTCAAGCGTACCAAACCACGGAAACATCTGGCTGAGCGAGAACTTGGCCCGTTGCGGTCCCACGCGTGTTTCCACCGGCGATAAAAAATAGCCAAACGAAAAGGTGGGGTCGGGTAACGAACTTACCTGCGGAACTTTTTGCAGGGCGGCTTCAAAGTCCTTGTATTTGGCTTGCAGCCCGGGGTTATTGACAGCCGCCATTTCAAGGTAGCTGTCCAGTGTTTGAGCCTGCACAGCGCTAAAGGCTGAAATAAACAGGACTATTAGTATGATTATCTTCTTCATGACTGACTCTTTTTAAGTTTTCGCTCTTCGCGATAGCTGTACAGCACCGGTACAATGAAATAGGTGATGGCGGCAAAAATCATCCCTCCGAAGGCCGGAATCGCCATCGGAATCATAATGTCGGCACCGCGTCCGGTGGAAGTTAAAATCGGCAGCAAGGCAATAATTGTAGTGGCCGAAGTCATTACCGCGGGTTTAACCCTTCGTTGGCCGGCCTCCACCACCGCTGCCCTGATTCCTTTCCAGGTGTTGGGGCGGTTTCGGGCAAAACCTTGGTCGAGGTAAGTTCCCATCAATACGCCGTCGTCGGTGGCAATTCCAAACAAGGCGATGAATCCCACCCATACTGCCACACTCAGGTTGATCGTGTGCATCTGAAACAATTCACGCATGTTGGTTCCGAGAATGGAGAAATTAACAAACCATTCCTGTCCGTAGAGCCAAAGCATCATAAACCCACCGCTAAACGCCATGGCAATTCCGGTGAATATCATCAGCGAAGTAGTGACCGATTTGAACTGGAAATAGAGAATCAGGAAAACGATGGCCAGCACCAGTGGTACGATAATCGACAGCCGTTTTTCGGCGCGTACCTGGTTTTCGTAACTCCCTGAAAATTTGTAGCTCACACCGGCCGGAACGGTGAGTTCCCCGGAATCGATTTTTGCCTGAATCACATTCTGGGCATCGTTGACCACGGTAACTTCCGAAAAGCCTTCGCTTTTATCAAAAAGAACATAGCCCACCAGAAAGGTCTCTTCGCTTTTGATGGCTTGCGGCCCGCGCTGGTATTCGAAATTTACCAGCTGGCTTAACGGAATTTGCGCACCGGTAGGCGTTTGCATCAGAATTTTTCCGAGCGCCTCCGGGTCATCGCGCAGCTCGCGCGGATAGCGCACCCTTACCGGGAAACGTTCGCGTCCTTCCACCGTGGATGTGATTTTCATGCCACCCACAGCAGTTTCTATTGTTTGCTGCACATCTTCCACATTCAATCCGTAGCGCGATATTTTATCCCGGTCAATATTGAACAGCAGATAAGGTTTGCCCACAATCCGGTCGGCAAAAACGGCTTGTGCTTTTACCGAAGGAACGGTTTTGAGGATCTCTTCCAACTTTATCCCAAAGTCTTCGATGGTCTGTAAATCGGGCCCGTACACTTTAATTCCCATGGGGGCGCGCATCCCGGTTTGCAACATCACCAAACGAGTTTCAATGGGCTGTAGTTTCGGAGCCGACGTAACGCCCGGAATTTTGGAAACACGTACAATCTCGTCCCAAATGTCGTCGGGAGAATGGATGTTTTCACGCCAGTTGCGGAAATAATTTCCGTGTTCGTCGGGAATTAGATGCTCTTGCGAAATACCCTGTTCCAGGGCTTCCTGGTTCGAAAGTTTGTCTCCCGATGTCAGAATGAAACGCCCTTCATGGTCGGTTTTGAAACGTACCCGGTGGCCGCGTTCATTGAGCATGTATTCCGGTTTGTAGTTGATCACATTTTCATACATGGAAATGGGAGCCGGGTCAAGCGCCGATTCTACGCGGCCGAGCTTACCGACGGTGAGTTCAACTTCCGGGATATTGGAAATGAGCATGTCGAGCTGACCCAAAACTTCCCTGTTATAAGCAATGCCCGAATGTGGCATTGAAGTGGGCATCAGCAGGAAACTTCCTTCATCCAGTGACGGCATAAATTCTTTCCCTATTCCCGGAAATTCATGGGTTAAGGTAGACCAGACACTGGTTGTGCGGATGTTCCATCCAAGCTTGTCAAAACCGCGGGCGGCAAATCCAAAAAGATTGCTAAAGCCCATCCAGGTGGTTACTCCCATAATAATCAGGAAGGTTGGGATGGAAAGAAATGCAACTTTATGATCGAGACACCAGGTCAGTATTTTCTTGTAGAAATATTCAAGCAATGAAAAAGCCCCCAGGATAATGGTCAGCAGAATGGCCACAAACACGACATTCATCACCAGGCTTTTGGTTGGTCCGAGTGGCAGCCAGTATCTTGCCAGCAGCCAGGTAACCCCGATGAGTACAATAACGATTTCGATGTACTCCAGGAGCCAGTTTCCGGCTTTTTGAATACGATGTGACAGGCTCTTGTTTTCAGTCTCTTGTTTTTTGTCTCTTGTTTGTTCCTTCTTGAATTGTTTGGCGGTTCCGGCTATTGCAAATGCCAGTATCATTATTCCTCCCCAAATTTGTCCGGTTATCAGCAGAACGATGCCAAGTGGGATGAGGATGATGTTCACCCATTTACGGATGATTTTGCTGTTGATGCGCGCGCCAAAAAACCAGTGTGCCAGTGCCGGCATAATAAACAGCGAAACAATCAATGCTGCAATCAGTGCAAAGGTTTTGGTAAAGGCCAGCGGTATAAATAGTTTTCCTTCGGCAGCCTGCATGGTAAATACCGGGATAAAACTGACAATGGTAGTTGAAACGGCTGTCAGGATAGCGGAACTTACTTCTGTAGAACCGTTGTATATCGTGGTGATGAGCTTTTGTCCGGGGGGTGCTTCTTTGGTGTGTTTGATTATGTTCTCCGAAAGAATCACCCCGAGATCGACCATGGTCCCGATGGCGATGGCGATACCTGAAAGTGCTACAATGTTGGCATCCACGTTAAAATAACGCATGGCAATAAACACCATTAAAACGGCGATTGGCAGTAAGCTCGAAATAAGCAGCGATGCCCTCAGGTTGTATACCATGATGATTACCACCAGGATGACGATCAGGACTTCGAGAGAGAGTGCCTCTTCGAGCGTTCCCAGGGTTTCGTAGATCAAGCCTGATCGGTCATAAAAGGGTACAATGGTAAGCTGGCTTTCCACTCCGTCGGGTAATACTTTTGAAGGCAACCCGGGTGCAATGTCTGCCATTTTTGCTTTTACATTGTTGATGACTTCCAGCGGATTGGCACCGTAGCGGGCCACCACTACGCCACCTACCACTTCGGCGCCGTCTTTGTCGAGCGCCCCACGCCGGTTGGCCGGGCCAAGAGTTACTACTCCAATGTCTTTTACGCGAACCGGAACATTGTCCTGAACCGCCACCACGGCCTTTTCCAGGTCGCCCACGTTTTTGATGTAACCCAATCCGCGAACCAGGTATTCTGCCTGGTTGATCTCGATGGTTTTGGCTCCCACATCGCGGTTCGATTTCAGAACCGCCTGCATTACCTTACTCAGTGGAATGTTGTATGCTTTCAGTGCATCGGGATTTACATCTACCTGGTATTCCTGTACAAACCCGCCGATGGAAGCAACTTCAGAAACACCTTCGGCAGCGTTGAGCGCATATTTTACAAAGAAATCCTGTACAGTGCGTATTTCGTGCAGGTCCCATCCTCCGGTGGGATTACCTTCTTTGTCGCGCCCTTCGATGGTGTACCAGTAAACCTGGCCAAGTGCAGTGGCATCGGGGCCAAGCGCGGGCTGAACGCCTTCCGGCAATAAACCGGACGGCAATGAATTGAGCTTTTCCAATATACGTGACCGCGACCAGTAAAATTCGATATCATCATCAAAAATGATGTAAATACTGGAGAAGCCGAAAATAGACGAGCTTCGGATCGACTTAACGCCCGGAATACCTAAAAGGTAGGTTGTTAGCGGATAAGAGACCTGGTCTTCAATATCCTGTGGTGAGCGCCCAGCCCATTCTGTAAAAACAATTTGCTGGTTTTCCCCAATATCGGGGATCGCATCGACCGGTACCGGGTCGTTGGGTAAGATTTTAGTGTCCCAGCCAAAAGGCGAAGTGATAATCCCCCAGCTAACAAAGAGGATTAAAACCAGCATAGTGACCAGTTTATTTTCAAGAAAAAAACGAATGATTTTATTGAGCATATTCTTTTATCTATGAGATTAATACAATAAAGAATCAGGCATTTGTCGAGACAATGCCTAGTTGTTTATCATAATAATTTCATAAAAGATATACTTGTTGTTCAGCAAGCTTTTCCATCACCGTGAGCGGTGGCGGAGTTTGGCCGATAAAGGAATGTTCTTCTTCTGTTTCGTAAGGTAGCAGAACTCCGGCTTGCCAGATCAACTGGGTGAAAAGGTCAAACTCAGCAGTAACCGGTACCGAGAAAACAGCCGGTGCTGAAAAATCGTCTTTTACCTGGAAAAACCGGGTCTCATCGTTGCAGCAACCGGAATCGCCGCAGCAGGAGTCTGCCTGGTGAAATACCGAAACTGAGACCATGTGACCGCCACAGTAATGCTTCGACACCATCAAGCCCATTGTGGTGAGCAGGAGCAGTGTCGCAAAAACAATATGTACGATCTTTTTCAGCATTCTTTTTCTAAAACAGTTGTGCCCTTTAAATGTTTATTTTTTGGCATTGAGCGATGAGATGATTGCTCTTTTGGGTTTCATACTCACCAATCTTAGCAAAGATAAGGCGCCGGAATGGACCTGTTTTTATACAATTTTGGAAAATGTTTACAGGATTTTGAGAGAAAGGGAGGCGTTTATCCGATGCTGTCAAGCGAACGGCGGTCTTTATCTTTGAGTTTTTTAAAATCGCCGGGAGTCATTCCGGTCTCCTTTTTAAATTGTGCTGAAAGATGCGCGGCACTGCTGTAGCCTGTTTTAAAGGCGATTTCGCTGGTGGTAAGTTCGCCGTATGAGAGTAGTTCTTTTACGCGTTCAATTTTTTGCAAAATGGCAAATTTCTCGATGGTGACTTCTTCGGAAGCTGAAAACAAATGGCTTAGCGATGAATAATCGGCACCTATTTCCCGAACAAGGTATTCCGATAGATTCAGGTTTTGTACCGGGTGTTCTTCCGAATAATGAACCCACTGAATAATGGCGGCTTTTATTTGCTCAAGGGTCTGGCTTTTTTTATCCTGAAGGAGTTCAAAGCCTTTTGATGTTAAGGCTTCCGAAAGCTGCAATGTTTGAATTTCAGAAGGCGCCGGGTCGGTTTCCACTTCTCCCAGTTTGATTGACAAAACCTTGAATCCTTGTTCTTCCAATACGCTCCTGACTGTTTCAATACAGCGGGGACAAACCATGTTTTTAATGTGCAGAATCATTTCTCAAATCGCTAACAAACATCTAAAGTAACAATTCAGATATGAAATTGATGAAAATATTTTTGGTAGGTAAGGGAAATCGCGTTGAACTTTTATTCTTGTTTCACGTGGTTTGTACTTGCCTGAGAATGTCGGAAAATAATCATAGACATGATGTTCCGATACTACGAACTTAGGGGCTTTGCCCCCAACCCCACTTCATTTTTTGGCTTGAACCAAAAAACGAAGCAAAAAAGTTCAAGGCTGCGCCCGCTTCGCACGAAAAATTGGCGTTCGAACGTCTAAATCGTCCAAACTCGCTCGTTCCTCACTCAAACAAGGACGATTTTTAACGCCGCTCTCACTGATTTTTCGGCTCACCGGCCGAGGCCGGCTGCATCGCAACCTCAGACTGAAATCGATAACGAATCACTTTTTCTCCGGGTAACTGTTTCAATAAGTGTGACTTATTAGATGTTTTTTGAAAGTGATTGCCCTGTTTGCCAGGTGATTGGCTGAATGCATGGATTAAAATACAAAGAGCCGGTTTGTAAACGACGAACCGGCTCTTGTGCGAATATGTATAAGCTAATTGGATCAATACCTTGACATCATGGCTGAGATGCCGCCACCGTTGGTGACGTTTGAAAATCCGCGGCTCATCAGCACTTGTTGGGCATAAGCCGAGCGGGCTCCTGTGGCACAGTAAACAATGATTTCGCGGTCCATGTTTTCTCCCAGTTCGCCTTTTCCTGTCATGATATCGTCGAGTGGAATATTAACAGCATCGGGAAAGGCCCCGCTTCGGAATTCTCCCGGCGTACGCACATCAATCACCAGTTTTTTGAGTTCTGATGCACTTACATTTTTGTTGGTTTCGGTTTCTTCCATTACTTTTTCGCCAATGCTTTTTTTCTCGATTGGCAATGGAAGCATGTTGATATTGCGGAAACCGGCTGCTGCTGCATGACGTTGCAAAGAGGTGTGTCCTCCCGAGATGTTCATTACTTCTTTACAGCCTGCACCAATAAGTGTGCGAACTGCCTGATGGCCTTTTTTTCCGGTCTCGTCATAAACCAGAATAGCAATATCTTTTGGAATTCTGTCGAGATTGGGCTGCAACATTTCGAGCGGTAAATGATGTGCGCCGTTCATCTTGCTTTTTTGGTGGGCAAACACATCGCGGATGTCAAGTACGATCAGCCGTTCTTTTGTTTCGAGGTAGGCATCAAGCTCCGAAACCAGTATACTTGGCCCATAGCCCGACATTTTGTTTTCGGCTGCATAAGCCGCCATGTTCATGGCATCGTTGGCCGTGCCGATTGGCGGAGAATAGGCAAAATCAACGTCTGCAAGATCGCTCACGGTAAGTTTGCCCGCACAGGCTGTTGCAATCACGTCCAGACGTTTGTCGGCGCCTTTGTAGCCGGCCGTTTGTCCGCCCAGTACCACTCCGGTATTTTTATCGAATACAAGCATTACACTCACTGTTTCTGCTCCGGGATAATAGGAGGTATGGTGTTCTTTGTGCACCACCACCGCATCGGCATCAATTCCAGCCGCGCGGGCTTGTTGAAGTGAAAGTCCGGTGCTGCCTGCAACCGCATCAAAAACACGAACCACCGAAGTGCCGATCGAGCCCTTGTAGCTGTGATTTCCGCCCAGTGCATTTTCTGCTGCAATTCTTCCCTGACGGTTAGCCGGCCCTGCCAGCGGGATGCGTACTTTTTTGCCGTTCACGCGGTGTTCGATTTCCACCATATCGCCTGCGGCAAAAATATCGGGCGCGGAAGTCTGCAATTGGTCGTTCACCAGCAAACCTCCGGCTTCACCCATTTCAAGTCCGGCGTCTTTTGCCAGTTGCAAAGTGGGGCGAACGCCAACAGAAAGTAGTACCATATCGGCTTCCAGCGTTTTGCCATTGTCCAGTTCAACTGAATTGCTGTTTATTTTTATGACCGCCGTTTCAGTATGAATACCAACACCAAAGGCAAGCAGTTCGCGGGTCAGAAATCCGGCGGTTTCGGCTTCCATCAATGGCATTACATGCTGCATTTTTTCCACCACATGAACTTTTAGTCCTCTTTTTACCAACGCTTCCACCATTTCGAGGCCGATAAAACCGCCACCCACAACTACTGCTGTTTTTGGATTGTTGTTTTTCAGGTGATAGTCAATTTTATCCATGTCCTCCAGTGTCCAAAGACTAAAGACATGGTCAGCACCGGCTCCCGGTACATCGGGTTGAATCGGGCGTCCTCCTTGGGCCAGAATCAGTTTGGTATATTCAAAAGTTCTTTTCTGTCCGTTTTGGCTGTTGGACATGTGAACCTGTTTTTTGTCCTTGTCAATGCTTTCAACCAGTGTATTAACGTGCACCTCTACCTGGTACTGTTCGTTAAAACTTTCGGGGCTTTGCAGAATCAGCTTCGAGCGGCTGTCGATATCGCCGGCAATGTAGTAGGGCAAGCCACAATTGGCGAACGAAACATCAGGGCCTGCTTCCAGCATGGTTATTTGTGCATTGGGTGATAAGCGGCGGGCTTTGGCTGCGGCAGTTGCTCCGGCGGCAACACCTCCAATAATCAATAGCTTTTCCATATTCCTGTTTTATCCTTGGTCTTTATGACTTTCTGTAAATATCAAATATCGATACATCTATATATTTCGATGCGAAAGTAGATAAGTTTTCAGAAGTACGGAGCGATTCTTTTTAAATGTTAACTTATTGTTTAAGCTTTGACGGGTCAAGAAACAGGGGAATGACTCGCGGATAGATTTCAATTCAAAGCTTTACTGAAAAATACTTTTTACTCTTAAAAGGTTGTTTCCAACGCAAGTATTTTGATTTTGGGGTGTCAAAGCTAAAGGCAAGATTAAAAAGGGATGCTGAAATTTCACACTAAAAAAGCTGAAATAAGATACGTTTTGATCGTGTATATTTTAATAACCAAATAGTTACAATTTACATTTACTATACATAACTTTACAGAAAACAAAATTCTAACCATGCAGATCCGGGATTTATTCATGATCCTGTTCGCCTTTTTATTTTTTCAGAGCTCCGGACAGGAAAGTTTGATTACGATAGAACAAGCCGTAGAGTCGGCCTACAACCGTAACACCGAGTTGCAGCAAATGCGTGCGCAGTTGCGGCAAAAAGAGAACCAGTGGCGAACAGAAACAGGCGTTTCTGCTCCCGAAATCAGTTATTTTAAGGAAGGGATCAGCTCGGGCCCGGGAGATGCCTTTGATGAGCAGCGGATTACGATTTCGCAGGAATTTGATTTTCCGCTCACCACGTCGTACAGGTTAAAAGGCCTGTCGCAGGAAGTGGAGGCGGTTGCCTTGCTGGTAAAAGCCCGGGAAAACGAGATCAAAGCGGAAGTAAAAAGCAAGTACGTGGAGGTTTTGTATGCCCAGTATCTTCAGCGGTCGCGGCAAAACCAGGTAAAACTGGCCGAGGAACTTTACAAGGCCGTGTACACCCGGTTTGAGATGGGAATGGGCAATGGCATCGATCTGGCGAATGCCGAACTGCGGCTCGAACAGGCAAAAAACGATTTGGACCAAACAGAGTGGGTGTTGCACCAGGCACGTTATGGTTTGTTTTATGCCATGGGTTTGCCGGTGGAAGACCAGAAATACAGCATTCAGTTTTCGGATACCCTGCGTGCCACCGATATTGAAGTTTCCCAGATACTGACACTTTCGGTTCAGGAAAGCCAACCTGCCTTTCTGGCGTCGCAGCACGAACTGGAAGCTTCCGACTTCTATATTAAGGAAGCCAAAAGCAACATTCTGCCCGATATTCGCCTGAATCTTTATACCCAGGATTACGGTACTGGCTATGATTTTAAAGGATTTGAAGTGGGTTTGAAAATTCCGGTCTGGTATCCGTTTGATCAGAAAGGAAAGATAAATATGGCACAGGCCAAACAGGAAGAGATTCGGTGGAAACAGCAGGAAATAAGGCTCAACACCAAAAAACAGATTGAATATGCCTGGCACAATTACTCGGTAAGCCAGTCGATTATAAAAAGATACAATACTACTATGAAAGAGAAAGCCGAGCATTTGCGCAGTCTTTCTTTGAGAGCTTACCAACTGGGAGAAGTAGATCTGCTTAATCTTCTGAATGCCCAGCAAACCTATCTGATGAGTGAAGAAAGGTACTTGCTTGCCTTGCGCGATTATTACCTTCAGCTTGTAACACTCGAAAAATACCTTGACCGTGAATTAGTGTATTAATGAATTATCGAACCGAAAGTAAAAGCATATAACATGAAGAATATTTTATCCTTAGCAGTTCTAGTGGGATTGGCCGCGATACTGTTTTCCTGTGGATCGGAAAAGCAACCGGGGCAGTCAGAAACAAAGGAACAAACCGAACTCCCGCCTTCTTTGCAACCCGAAGGTGCATCAACCGGAAAGTTGATTCAGTTAAGTGAAAAGGAGCAAAACGAGTTAAGCATCCAGGTGCAGAAAGTAGCCAATAATTTTATTGACTATACGGTAACTGCGCCCGGAGTGGTGTTTCCGGCACCGAATCACGGTAGCATCATCAGTACGCCCATCAACGGGCGAATCAGCAAAATGAACAAGTTTGAAGGAGCTTGGGTGAAAAAGGGCGAAGTGTTGTTTGAGATTCAAAGCCTTGAGTTCGGAACGCTGGTGTCGGAGTATTTGCAAGCCTTTGCCGAAGAGCGTTACCAAACCAGCCGTTTGAAAAGAATTAAACAGTTGGTGGAAGAAACCATCTCTTCGGCGAGTGAGTTGGAGCGGGCAACGGCTGAATACGATCACGCATCGGCCAGTTCGCGTGCAGCCTACTCCAGGTTACGGGCCGTAGGAGTTTCGGTGGAAGAAATAAAATCTTTCACCGACGGCGAAAACATCGATCCGGTGCTGAAAATTCATTCACCCATCGATGGAATTATCGAGAAGAACTTTGTGGAACTGGGACAGTCGGTAAATGCGCTGGAAAACCTTTCGCGTGTGCTGGATACACGGGATGTGCTGATCCGCGCTTATCTGTCTCCCGACGATGCCAGGCTGATCAATACCGGCGATTCGGTAGTTGTTTCCAAACGCGAAAAGGAAGAAACCATTCTGTCGGCGACGGTTTCTTCGGTCAATCCGGGGCTGGATGAAGATACCCGGTCGGTGATTGCCAACATCCTGGTTCCGGCACGCGATGGCTGGCCCAAACCGGGGGAAAATGTACGGCTCTCGATTGCTACTTCTTCAAAAAAAGAAATCATAGCACTTCCGGTGCAATCGCTTACATACGACGGGAATAACCCGGTGGTTTTTGTGAAAAAAGGAAACGGCATTTATGAAAAGCGCTTTATTGGTGTTTCCGAAATTCGCGACCAGTATGTTTTTGTGGATAGCGGGCTTAGCAATGGCGAAGAAGTGGCCATTTCGAATGTATTCAGCCTCAAGGCTCTTTCCCGTTTCGATATCATCGCTGAAGAATAATCAAGAAAGGAAAAATCATGTTAAAAGAAATCATCACTTTTAGTGTACGGCAGAAGTTTGTAGCCCTTTCGTTGGTTATTCTGATGGCTGTGGCGGGGTATTTTTCGCTGATACAGTTGCCGATCAATTCGCTTCCGGATGTGACGCCGGTGCAGGTGCTGGTCATTACCAAGGCCGGCAGGTATTCGCCTTACGATGTGGAGAAACTGGTGAGTTACCCGATTGAAACCGCCATGAACGGCTTGCCCGATGTGGCAGAAGTGCGTTCCATTTCACAGTTTGGTTTGTCGGCTGTAACCGTGGAGTTTGAAGAAAAAACAGATATTTATTTTGCCCGGCAGATGGTAAGCCAGCGTTTGCAGTCGATCAGCGACGAGCTTCCACCCGATGTTTCCAGCCCGCAGCTGGGGCCGATTACCACGGCTTTGGGGGAAATTTATCAATACGTGGTAAGCGGCGAAAACTATTCGCTGACCGAACTGCGCGAAATTCAGGACTGGTTGATTGCCCCGCAGTTGAAAGTGGTAAAAGGCGTTACAGAGATCAACTCTTTCGGTGGCTTTGTAAAACAATACAATGTGGTGGTTCAGCCCGGGCGCTTACGGATGTTTGGCATCGGCATCTCGGAAGTGATCACGGCCATTTCGGCCAACAACAGTGTTTCGGGAGGGAATTACCTCGAACACAACGGCGAGCAGTTTATCATTCGCGGTGTTGGGCAGATCAACAAAGTTGCTGACCTGGAAAATATTGTTGTTACCAATATCGATAACAAACCTGTTTTTATCAAAGATGTGGCTTCGGTTGAAATTGGTACGCAGATCAGGCAAGGCGGTGTTACGCAGGATGGAAAAGGGGAAGTGGTAACCGGAATTGTGATGATGTTGCGCGGCGGAAACGGAAGAAACGTGATTGCGGATATTGAAGATAAGATCGACAACATCAACCAAAACCTGCCGGAAGGAGTAAGCATTGAAAAGTTTTACGACCAGTCGGACCTGATCAGCCGGACAACGGCCACCATCTCCACCAACCTGATAGAAGGTGGTTTCCTGGTAATTGTGGTGTTGTTGCTTTTGCTTGGGGAAATTTCAGGAGCTTTGATCGTGGCGATGGTGATCCCGTTTTCGATGTTGTTTGCGTTCATCGGGATGCGCGAGTTTGGTCTGGCAGCTAACCTGATGAGTTTGGGTGCAATCGACTTCGGGATGGTAGTGGATGGTTCGGTTGTAATGGTGGAAAACATCGTTCACGGCCTTCAAAAAGATAAAGGCAAAAACAAGGATGAAATTATCCGGAAATCGGCACACCAAGTGGTGCGCCCCATCTTTTTTGGGGTTCTGATCATTCTGATGGTGTATGTTCCGATCATGACTTTCAGTGGAATGGAAGGCATTATGTTTCGTCCGATGGCGATTACGGTGGCTGCGGCGGTTTTGGGATCATTGCTGTTGGCGCTCATTTTTGTGCCGGCCATTTCATCCATTGTTTTTCGAAAAGGGGTGAAAGTGCGGAAAAATTACCTGATCAACTTCTTAAAGCCCAGGTACACGAGTTCGCTTACCAAATACATGGACCGCAAGTGGTTTGTGGTTTCGGTGGCAGGTGTCATCTTTGCGGCTTCGTTATTTCTGATGACCCGCTTGGGAACCGAGTTTATTCCCGAGTTGGATGAAGGCTCCATTTTGATTGAGCAGGTGAGAATGCCTTCGGTAACCTTGGATGAATCCATCGAAAATGCCAACTGGCTGGCGGGAAAACTGGTTCAGAATATCCCCGAAATTCAAACGGTGGTGCCGAAAACAGGCCGTTCTGATTTGGCCAACGACTGGATGGGGGTTCATCAAACGGATGTGTGGGTGATATTGAAGCCTGCCGACGAGTGGCGAAAAGGCCTCACCAAAGAAGATATTATTACCGAAATTGAGCCATACCTGCAAACAGAGCCGGGGCTGGTTTACAATTTCACACAACCTATTGCGATGCGGGTTGATGAGCTGACCAGCGGTGTAAAATCTGACCTGGCGGTGAAGATCTACGGCGAAGACCTGGATGTGCTGAGCAAGATCGGTGAAAACATTTCCACGCTGCTTCCTCAATTAAAAGGAACAGATAATTTTTACGTGGAGCAAACCGTTGGACAGCCTTATATCACCATCGAAATTGACCGCGAAGCAGTTGCCTCGTTTGGTTTAAATGTGGACAATGTGCAGCAGGTGATCGAGGCTGGAATTGGTGGCCAGGAAGTGGGCCAGGTTTACGAGGGACAACGGAGGTTTGGCATTGCTGTTCGTTATCCCGAAGATGTGCGCGACGAGCTGCATAAGATTCAGGATGTGCCGGTACATTTGTCAAACGGTGGTTATGTTCCTTTAAAGCGGGTGGCCAAAATTGTTTTGCAGGAAGGCCCGCGCGAGATACAGCGCGAGAACGGCTGGAGGCGCCTGATTGTGGGCATCAATATCAAGGACATTGACCTGGGGAGTTATGTTGCCAGTCTGGAAGCCCAGATTCGGGAGAAAGCCGAGATACCTGCCGGATATTTTATCGATTATGGCGGTACATTTGAAAATCAGCGCCGTGCAATGCGGCATTTGCTGTTGGTAGTGCCGCTCTCGATTTTTATCATCATTGGCCTGTTGTACCTCAACTTTGGTAAAATGAAATATGCCATTCTTATTTTGCTAAACCTTCCTTTTGCTTTATCCGGTGGAATTTTTCTGCTGTGGGTGCGCGGAATGTATCTTTCCGTTTCAGCAAGTATTGGTTTTGTAGCCTTGTTTGGGGTGGCGGTACTCAACGGGATTGTGTTGATCGATCATATTAACGAATTGCGAAAAGAGCGGAAGGGAGACCTGAAACAGCTGATTGTGGATGGTTCGGCCGACCGTTTACGACCCGTGCTGATGACCGCTTTGGTAGCGAGCCTTGGTTTCATCCCGATGGCTTTTAACACTGGTCCGGGATCGGAAGTGCAACGCCCGCTGGCAACCGTGGTGATTGGAGGTTTGGTAACATCTACCTTGTTAACGCTGATGGTTTTGCCCATTATTTATCATTGGATGGAAAAAAGGGCGTTGAGGCGTAAAAAGCCTGCAAATTAAGCAACAAAATCATCGAGCTTTACCTGTTTGTCGAGTAAGTCCTGGAGGGTGGTCGCTTTCAGGTAATCGATGATGCGGTTGTTCAGTTCGCCCCAAAAACCCTTGGAGGCACATGTGTCTTCGCGCTTACACGTATGGTGATTCGAAAGACAATCGACCACGCAAATGCCAGGTTCAAAGGCGTTGTGTATGTCGTTAATGGTAATTTCAGAAGGCTTGCGGGTGAGAATATATCCGCTCTTCCGGCCCGAAGCCTTGGTGACCAGGCCGGCAACTTTTAAAGAAGTCATAATGTGGTCGAGGTATTTATAAGAGATTTGCTGGTTTTGAGCAATCTCTTTTTGGTAAATACCATTCTCGCATTCGCTCATGGCTATTTCAAGAATAGCACGAACGCCATACCTGGTTTTCGTACTGAATTTCACAGTGGTTAGTTGAAAATTTTTCTAAAGATAACTAAATGCAAAAGTAATGAAAACCTCGTTGTCAACTTTTACGGTTCCAAGTATCTTTTTGGGCGGATCAATATCAAATGCTGACAACTCTACTTCCAGGTTGCCTTTTAAGATCGTCCCTGCATGTTCGCAATAAATAACTTCGCAGGGTATAATGTAGTCGCGCGTTTTTCCCGCAATGGTTATCCGTGTGTCCAGCAGGGTGCTCCCTGATTCCTCGTCGAATTCTGCTGCGTTATATGCCTCTACCTTTATTTTTATGAAAGGAAACTGATCGGCATTCAGCATTTTGTAAAAATCGTTGAGCATTAATTTGTTGGGGCCCGAGAAGTCGCGAACCGGAATACGGATATTCTGAGACAGTTTGTTTTGAGGGGAATTATTTTGCGGGTCAGAAAGGTTGGGGTTGAGGTTGATAAATTCGAATCTATTGATGTTTGAAGAACCCTGGATCAATACATAGTTTTGGCATTCGTCCAGCTTTCCTGATTTTCCTTTGTCCCGCGCCGGTGTTTGAAAAAACAGTGCGCAGAGCAGAAGCAAAAAATAATAGCGTGAACTGAATGTGAGCCTTTTTTGCATTTTATCAGGTGTTGAAGATTGCCCGGCATCTTGCCGGACAATCTTTTTTCTTAAAATCAATTCATTAGAATGAAATAGCTGCTTCGAGAACTACTCCATTGAATTTTCCTCCATCAATCTCTCCATGAGCTGGTCCATCGTATTTTTGGTTGACGTAGTCGAGTTTTACCAACACATTGTTGGTCATAAACCATCCGCCGCCAATGTTGGTGCGGTTAACTTCCGACCCGTCGTTATCGCTAACATGGTTGTAACGGGTTCCCAAATAGAAACTTCCGAGGCGGTAAAGTGCCTGTACCGCTGTTTGGGTAAAATGCTGGTCGACATCTCTGCGTACACCTTTCATGTTTTCGTAAATTCCGAATACTTCCAATCCGTGAAACTGAACAAAAACGTTGGCCATGTAGCTGTTCATTTCCGATTGACCACTGTTGGGATCCCAACGGCCTGAACGGAAATTGTCGGCTTCGGCAGCAGCTGTTTGCATTACGTTGTAGTAGCGGGCGCCAGCACGGTCGCCGGCCCACAAGTATGATCCGCTGTGCCCTTCTCCTACATGGTATCCCGAAAGAGTGGCTCTTACGCGAAGGTCTTCGTTGATGTTTTTGTCGTAACCCAGTTTCCAGTTAAAAACAAGGTCTTCTCCCAGGTCGCCGCCACGGCCGTAGTTCATACGTCCGTTGTTGGCACCAACAAGGGCCAGAAAACCATTGTTGCGGAACATAACTTCCAGTCCGGGGTTGGTGGTAAATGCATCCATAACCCAGTTGCCAACAAAGGGGTTGTTGAGTACTGCTGCGTTGTTGCTGCGGAAATAGTGGGCATCGCCGTAATCCGGCATCATAACACCCGCTTTAATCGTCAGGTATTTCATAATGTTATTGGCAGCCGGCAAAAACGGCATGTTGTCGATAATCAGGTAACCACCTTCTACCCACGCTTCGTTGTGGTGGCGGGAAGATAAATAGGTGTTCATGTACAGCTGAATACCGGGAGCTAAATCCGTGGTAAGACTTAAGTTCGCAGTGGGCAGATTGAAGTTTTTTTTCAGATCAATTAACTCTACGTCAGCTTCGTGATCCAACATTTGCAACTGAATGGCAAAGTCGGCTCCAACTTTAACTTTCACTTTATCGAAAGTGACCGGATCTATTTTGGCTTGCTCAAACTGCTGACCAAAAGAGACTATGCTAAGAAATGCAGCGGTGATTAAAACAATAAATCTTTTCATTTTAAATTGAATTAGATGTTTTTACTTGGTAATGACTGATTAAGCTCAGCGGGCTTTTTATTTTGTTTTCAGAATTATCTCGTAGGCAATTTCAATGGCATCGCCGGTTTTCAGGGCTCCCATCATGGCTGTTGGCGGCTCAATCTTGAAATCGCTCATTTTTAGCGGTACTTTTCCGGCGATTTTGACCATCTGGCCGTTTTCGGCAACCAGCGTAAATGGCAGCGAAATTTCCCGGGTTTGCCCGGCAATAGTCAGTTTTCCTTTGATGCTGGCCTCAGAGCCCGGCGAAACGGTGGTTGTTTCACTTGCTTTGAATTGAATTTGCGGATGTTTGTCCCCGTCAAGCGCTTTGTACGTTTTGTTGGTCATAATCCGGTTGTCGCTTTCAATGTTTTTTACTTCGCACACCACATGCACATCCGAAACAGATGCCTGCTTGTTTTCGCCCAGTTGAATCGCGGCGTCGCAATTAAAATCCGAAACCTTGATTTCCCAGTCGTGTACCGATGAGGTACCTAAAATGGTGATCTTACTCGTTGTTTTGTCTAAATAAAACGGAGTGCTGGCCGTTGAAATAGCCTGAACGCTTAGTAGTAGTATGCTAAAGATCAGGTATTTAAAATTTACTTTTTTCATAATGTTAATCCTCCTATTAATCCTATCGAAATGGTAGGATAAAGATGTTGTGAAATTTGATTTGGAATACTGAAAAAAGTCATGATTCTGGGTAGTTTAAATAAAAATAAGTTATTGTTCAGTCCTTGTTCTGGTAGAAATGTTTTGTTTTTGCTCCCTGTTGGAGGCTGTATAACAGTTTATTGTGCAGGAACATTTTGAAATTAAATTCGTTTATCCTTCCAAAGAGCCATCAGGAAATGAAGTGTACGATTTCTGTTATTTATATTCAATGCGTTACCATTTTCTTAACAATGACCGTTTGGGGGCAGGAAAATAACTATAGTAGAGAGCGTTATAAGATGATTGAAACGCAATTGGAAGCCCGGGGTATCACTGACAACCGAATTTTAAATGCTTTCAGAAAAGTGCCGCGCCACGAGTTTGTATTGCCCGAATACCAGCGTTATGCATACAGCGATCAGCCCCTGCCGATTGAAGAAGGGCAAACCATTTCGCAACCATTTATTGTGGCTTACATGACCGATGTTTTACAGCTAAAGCGGTCCGACCGCGTTTTGGAGATCGGAACCGGTTCGGGCTACCAGGCTGCCATTCTTTCTCAGCTTTGCGATTCGGTATTTACGGTAGAGCTTTTTGAATCGCTCGGAAACAAAGCTTACACTCTGTTTGAAAAACTGCACTATCGCAACATTGCCTCTAGAATCGGCGATGGTTACCTGGGGTGGGAGGAGAAAGCTCCTTTTGATGCCATTATCGTTACCTGTGCTCCGAGTCATATTCCCAAACCGCTTCAGGATCAGCTGGCCGATGGCGGCAGAATGATCATCCCGGTCGGCGAAGGAAAGGTACAGCACCTGGTCTTGCTTCAGAAGCAAAATGGCAAGATTCGGCAAAAAAGTGTACTGCCGGTCCGCTTTGTCCCCATGCTCGACGAGGATAAAGGCAAATACTGAAAAACCGAAAAAATGCGTATTTTGGTGCTACCAAAAATCAATACATGTTAAAATCAACCTTTATTTCTGTCCTGCTGGTGGCAGGCTTTTCGTTTTTGTCGCCGGCCCAAAAATCCGATTCTGAACGTCAGTGGAACATGTACCGGGGAAATTATGCTTCCGGTTGGCTGGATGAGGCCAGCCTGCCTGAAACATGGGATGTTAAATCGGGCGAGAACATTGCCTGGAAAACAGAGATACCTGGACTGGGGCATTCGTGTCCGGTTGTTTGGGGGGATAAAATTTTTGTGACTACTGCCGTGAGTGAAAACGATGGCGGCGATATTAAAACCGGTATTTATGGCTCCATTGGTTCAGTAGCCGATTCTTCGGTTCATGAGTGGAAGGTTTATTGCCTGGACAAAGAAACCGGGAAAGTAAACTGGGAACAAACTGCCTGCACCGGAGTTCCTGAACAAAAGCGGCACCCGATGTCGTCGCATGCCAATTGCACACCTGCCACCAACGGCGAATATGTGCTTGCTTTTTTTGGGTCAGAAGGTTTGTTTTGTTACAACATGGAGGGGCAGCTGCAGTGGAGAAAGGATTTTGGCGTACTGAAATCAAACTTCTTTCTGGTTCCTGATGCTGAATGGGAATTTTCGAGTTCACCGCTTATTCATAAAAACCGGGTGATCATTCAGTGTGATGTGGATACCAACTCGTTTGTGGCCGCTTACGATATAAAAACCGGTGACGAGGTCTGGAAAAAGGACCGGGATGAATTTCCGGGTTGGAGCACACCCAATGTTTATTCTGACGGAAACCGGGAGATTGTGGCCGTAAACGGATACAAGCACCGGGGCGGATATGATTTTGAGACCGGGGAACAAGTGTGGCGCATGGCTGGCGGCGGAGATATTCCGATTCCCACTCCGGTTGTTGGTGACGAATTGGTTTATTTTAACAGCGCTCACGGAAAATTGTCGCCAATACTGGCAGTAAAAAAGACAGCTTCGGGCGATATGATGTTGAACGAAAAAGGCATTGCAAGCGACCATGTGCAATGGGCTAAACTAAGAGGTGGCGCTTACATGGGTACCATGCTTTTGTACGGTGGCTATTTGTACAATGCGCGCTGGAACGGAAGACTAAGCTGTTACAATGCATTAACCGGGGAGGAAATCTACTCTGAAAAAGTGGGGACTGGAAACAGTTATACTTCTTCGCCTGTAGCTGCCGACGGGGTGCTGTATATTGCTGACAACGATGGGGTGGTTTACCGCGTTAAAGCAGGGCCCGAATATGAGCTGCTGGGCAAAAACAAACTGCACGAGGTTTGTATGTCAACTCCGGCCATAGCAGAAGGTTACCTGTTTTTTCGTACTTCACGACACGTAATTGCGGTTTCATCCAGCGAAAAATAAGCTTTTGTAAAAAGACTTTAAATTGGCGGGTTCACAGGTCTCCGCTTTTTATAAATCGGAGAATTTGTACTACTTTCGTCGGGTTATTTAGATCAGAAAGCATGTGGATTAAGGTATCCCGGGTCATCCTTCGAAATAGAATTTTACTACTCTCTATCCTGGCGGTAATAACCGTTTTTTTTGGGTATCACGCACGTAAGGTGGAAATGTCATACGAGTACGCCTCGTTGCTTCCCAAAAAGGATCCCGCATATAAAGATTATCAGAAGTTTGTAGAGGTTTTTGGCGAAGAAGGGAACCTGATCATTGTTGGAATACAGGATTCCAGCTTTTTTCGTCTCGATCATTTTAACCGTTGGGAAAGACTTTCCACCGAGCTTTCGGGGATTGAAGGAGTTGAAAACCTCCTGTCGGTTACCAACACCTACAACCTGGTTGCCAACCGCGACGAAAAGAAATTTGAAGTAGTTAAAACCTTTCCCGATTCCATTGCCACGCAGGCAGATTTGGATGGATACGTAGAGAAATTTCACGAACTGCCTTTTTACCGAAAGCTGGTTTACAACGATGAAACCAAGGCATACATTCTGGCCATTACGGTCAACAAGGATAAAATGGCCACCAAAGAGCGCGAAGATCTTGTCCGGAATATCCAGGCTGTTTGCCGTGCTTTTGAGCAGGACGAAAACGTTCAGCTTCATTACTCAGGTCTGCCTTATATTCGGGTGGTGAATTCGGTGAAAATCAGAGGCGAACTGTACATGTTCAGCGTGTTGGCGCTGGCCATTTGCGTTGTTGTTTTGTTTTTGTTTTTCCGTTCGCTAAAAGCCGTGCTGGTGCCGGTACTGATTGTGATCACCGGGGTGATCTGGGCCATGGGGATGTTGTCGCTTTTCGGGTATAAGATTACACTTCTTTCGGGAATGATTCCTCCTTTGCTGATTGTGATCGGGATTCCGAACAGTATTTACATGCTGAACAAATTTCACCACGAGTTTGTAAGCCACGGCAACAAGGTGAAAGCCCTGCAACGGGTGATCATTAAAATCGGAAATGCCACTTTCCTGACCAACCTCACAACCGCTTCCGGATTTGCTACTTTCATAATCGTAAAAAGTGATATTTTACGCCAGTTCGGGATCATCGCATCCTTGAATATTCTGGCGCTTTTCATCCTGTCATTGTTGTTAATACCGATCATTTTCAGCTTTATCGGTCCGCCTTCTTCGCGCCACGTAGGACACCTCGACAACAAACGGGTGAATTGGATCATCGAAGGACTGATTCATATAACACAACATTACCGCCGAGTGGTTTACATGGTTACAATTGGGATCGTATCGCTGGGTATTTTGGGTATCACGCTGATCAAGAGTTCGGGCTACATGGTGGATGATATTCCGAAGGACGATCCTGTTTATATCGATCTGAAGTTTTTTGAAGACAACTTTAACGGACTGATGCCGCTCGAAATCATGGTCGATACCAAACGGCCACAGGGAGTGATGCAGCTGAGCACTTTTAATAAGATTGATGAGTTGGAAAACCGGCTGGCAGAATACCCTGAGTTGTCGGCATCCACTTCGTTACTAAACCTGCTGAAATTCTCGAAGCAGGCTTTTTACAACGGAAACGAGCGTTACTACAGCATTCCGAACAACCGCGAAAAAAACTTTATTTTACAATATGCCCAAACCGGTGAAGACAACGCCAATATGCTGCATTCGTTTATGGACAGCACGCGGCAGTCAACACGCATCAGCATTCGGGTAAAAGATGTGGGTACCAAACGTATGGAGCAGCTTTACACGGATTTTATGCAGGAGATCGACACCGTTTTTCCGGCCGATAAATACGATGTAACCGTCACCGGCTCGAGCATCACGGCTTTCCGTGGCACACAATATTTACTGAAAAATC
This sequence comes from Maribellus luteus, assembly GCF_003576475.1. GTDB lineage: Bacteria > Bacteroidota > Bacteroidia > Bacteroidales > Prolixibacteraceae > Draconibacterium > Draconibacterium luteum. The sequence goes on from NZ_QWGR01000002.1 coordinate 96,679, forward strand.
TTTTTAGCAGTCTGGGGCTGGCCATTTTGCTGATTTCAACATTCATGGCCATTATGTTTTCGTCCTGGAGAATGGTCATCATGTCGTTAACTCCGAACGTGATTCCGCTTATTTTTACGGCAGCGGTGATGGGATTCACGGGAATTCCGATCAAGGCTTCCACCATCCTGGTATTTAGTATCGCCTTTGGTATTTCGGTGGATAACACCATTCACTTTTTGGCCAAATACCGGCAGGAACTGAATCTTACCAACTGGGACATCAGCAAATCGGTACAAATGGCTTTAAAAGAGACCGGCGTCAGTATGCTTTATACTTCGGTGGTGCTGTTTTTTGGCTTTGGAATTTTTAGCATTTCAAATTTTGGCGGAACGCAGGCAATGGGTATCCTGGTGTCGCTGACACTTTTGGTTGCCGTTACTTCCAACCTGATATTGCTTCCATCGTTGCTTACCGGGCTTGAAAGGCTTACCACTACCGAGGCTTTCAAAGAACCTTTGCTGCATATTTACGACGAGGAAGAAGACATTGAGCTGGACGAACTGGAAATCGTTTCGGATGACGAACTTAAATTAGGTAACTGATGTATTCTGTAGAAGATTTACAAAAAATAGTGAGCGAAGCAGTCGCTTTGCGTTCCAAACAACTGTTGGATAAAACACCGGTTGAATTGTATGCGCCCATTCATTATTCGCTCGAAATGGGCGGGAAACGGCTGCGTCCGGTGCTGGTGCTGCTAGCTTATAATCTTTTTGACAAAGACGTTCAAAAGGCGGTTCCGGCGGCACTGGGAATCGAGGTGTTTCACAATTTTACCCTGCTTCACGACGATATTATGGACAAGGCCGATGTTCGCAGAAACCGGCCTACCGTCCACATAAAATTTAGTGAAAACCACGCCATCCTTTCGGGCGATGCCATGGCCTTCAAAGCCTATAAATACTTCCTCGAAAGCGGGTCTCCGCGTTTGCCTGAAGCGATGAAGCTTTTTACCGATACGGCCATCGAAGTTTGCGAAGGACAGCAGTTTGACATGGACTTTGAAAAACGGCTCGATGTAAAAGAGGAAGAGTACCTGAACATGATCCGGCTGAAAACGGCTGTATTGCTGGCTTGCAGCCTGAAATCGGGCGCCATTCTGGCCAACAGTCCCGAAAAGGCCGCAGATCAGCTGTACGAATTTGGAATTAACCTGGGGCTGGCTTTTCAGCTGCAGGACGATTTGCTTGATACCTTTGGCGACCAGCAAACTTTCGGTAAGAAAATTGGCGGCGACATTCTGTCGAACAAAAAAACACTTTTGCTGATCAATGCACTGGAACATGCCAATCCGGAACAACACGCTTCGCTGATGGAATGGATCAAAAAAACGGATTTCAATCCGGAGGAAAAGATCGGGGCGGTGACTGAAATTTACCGGCACATCGGAGTGAAAGAAATGGCTGAACAGAAAGTGGATGCTTATTTTAACCGGGCCATTGCGATCCTGGATGAAATGGAACTGGAAGATGTTGTAAAACAACCCTTACGCGGATTTGCCCTGAATATGCTGACCCGAAAGAATTGATGTGTTTTAAGGGCTGGAAGCGAACTTTCTAAAAAAGAAAAATGCGTTGGATAGAACTAAAACAATGTTAAATTTGTTAGCGTTTAAAATTTTTTTGACAATAAGTTAGATCCGATTTTAAAATCAAATCCAATATGGCTCAAAATACAGGGAAAATAGTACAGGTCATTGGTCCTGTTGTGGATGTTAGTTTCGAAAAAGAAGGCGGTGAATTACCCGCTATTTACGACGCACTTGAGATTCTTCGCGAAGGCAAGGAAAGTTTGATCGTTGAATGTCAGCAGCACGTTGGAGAGAATACCATTCGTTGTATTTCGATGGATTCTACCGATGGTTTGAAAAGAGGTACCGATGTGAGAACATTGGGTAGCCCGATCAAAATGCCCAAAGGCGAAATTGCCCTGGGACGTTTACTAAACGTTGTTGGTGACGCTGTAGATGGTTTGGAACAATTGCCCAAAGAGGGATTGAAAATCCACAACGAACCTCCCAAGTACGAAGACCTTACCACCGAAACCGAAGTGTTGTATACAGGTATCAAGGTAATCGACCTGATTGAGCCCTATGCCAAAGGAGGTAAAATCGGATTGTTTGGCGGTGCCGGTGTAGGAAAAACCGTACTGATCCAGGAGCTTATCAATAACATTGCTTTGGCACACTCGGGCTTGTCGGTATTCGCCGGTGTTGGAGAACGTACCCGTGAAGGGAACGACCTGCTGCGCGAAATGATTGAGGCCAACATTGTTGACTACGGCGATGAATTCAAAGAATCGATGGAAAAAGGAAGCTGGGACTTGTCGAAAGTAGATCCCGAGCGGCTGAAGAAATCAAAACTGGCGATGGTGTTTGGGCAGATGAACGAACCTCCGGGTGCACGTGCACGCGTAGCCCTTTCGGGTTTGACCATTGCCGAAAGTTTGCGCGATGGTGACGGTTCTGCCGGCGGTGGCCGCGACATCCTGTTCTTTGTCGACAATATTTTCCGTTTTACACAAGCCGGTTCAGAGGTTTCGGCATTGTTGGGCCGTATGCCTTCGGCGGTAGGTTATCAACCAACGCTGGCCACCGAAATGGGGGTTATGCAGGAACGAATCACTTCGACCAAAAACGGATCGATCACTTCGGTTCAGGCGGTTTATGTGCCTGCCGATGACTTGACCGACCCGGCACCTGCAACAACCTTTGCCCACCTGGATGCAACCACCGTACTTAGCCGTAAAATTGCCGAGCTGGGTATTTATCCGGCTGTTGACCCGCTGGATTCAAGCTCGCGTATTCTTACGCCCGATATTGTTGGTGAGGAGCATTATTCTTGTGCGCAGGATGTGATTATGCTGCTGCAACGTTATACCGAGCTGCAGGATATTATCGCTATTCTGGGTATGGACGAACTGTCGGAAGAAGACAAACTGGTGGTACACCGGGCACGTCGTGTACAGCGTTTCCTTTCGCAGCCTTTCTTTGTGGCTTCGGCATTTACCGGGCTGGAAGGAAAACTGGTATCGATTGAAGACACCATTAAAGGTTTTAGAATGATCATGAACGGGGAAGTGGATAAGTACCCGGAAGCGGCATTCAACCTGGTGGGAACCATCGAAGAAGCCATTACGAAAGGTGAAAAAATGTTGGCTGAAAATTAATTCGGAAAGGACTGATCATGTATCTTGAAATAATTACACCCGACAAAAAAGTTTTTGAAGGAGAAGTGAAACTGATCCAGCTTCCCGGAAGTAAGGGAACATTTGAGATTCTGAAGAACCACGCACCGATTATTTCCACGCTGGGGAAAGGAATCATCCGGATTCAGGAGGAAAACAACACCGAGCACATGTTTGAAGTGAGCGGAGGTGTAATCGAGAACAAAGCAAATAAAATTATAGTGTTGGTTGAATCGGTTTAAAAAGATACATCAAAACATAGGCCCCGCAGAGTTTTCTGCGGGGATTTTTATTTTGTGATGCTAAAGAATCCGGCAGATTAAGATATATTTGAACACTTCGGAAGAAAGGAAGACAAAGCTGTTTTTATGAAGGTAAAATTCCTGGTTATACGTTTTAGTTCCATTGGCGATATTGTTTTGACATCGCCGGTTGTGCGGGGTCTTAAACAACAGGTGCCCGATTCCGAAGTTCATTTTGTAACCAAGCAAAAACATGCCGGGTTGGTAACTTCCAATCCCTACATCGATAAGGTCCATTTACTGGACGAGAACATCAACGAACTGATTACGCAGCTGGAACAGGAAGACTTTGATTACATCATCGATCTTCACCAGAATTTCAGAAGCAACCGGATAAAACGCAGTTTAAAGGCACCGTCGTTTTCGGTTGATAAACTCAATTTTCAGAAATGGCTGATGGTGCAGTTTAAAATCAACCGCTTGCCGCACCGCCACATTGTGGATCGTTACCTGGCCGCCACTTCTGTTTTTGATGTAAAAGACGATGGAGAAGGCCTGGATTATTTTATTCCGGAAGAAGAGGCTTTCAATCGCGAAGAACTTCCTGAAATGTTCAGAAACGGCTACGTGGCTTTTGTAATTGCAGGCACCTTTTCCACGAAAAAACTCCCGGTAGAAAAGGTGGTGGAAATCTGCCGTAACATTTCTTATCCTGTAATTCTTTTGGGTGGCCGGTGCGAAAAGGAAGCCGGAGAGCAGGTGTTGGCGCAATCGAACGGGAATGTGCTGAATTATACCGGAAAAATATCGCTCAACCAGTCGGCTTCACTCGTGCGCGATGCCAATATTGTTTTGTCGAACGATACCGGGTTGATGCACATCGCGGCTGCTTTCAAAAAGAAAATTCTTTCGTTTTGGGGAAATACGATTTCCGAGTTCGGAATGGTGCCCTACCGAACCAACAATGCGTCGCTGCAACTTGAAGTGAAGGATTTAGAATGCCGCCCCTGTTCCAAACTGGGCTATCAAAAATGTCCGAAAAAACACTTCAAATGCATGAATGACATTGACACCGGATTGGCGGTCAGGTGGATTCAACGAAATTTCAACTAACAGGTTTTCAAACACATCTTGGTGTTCCCAGCCTCTGAAATCTAAAATCGTTACCTTTCAATCAGTATTTAGCCTATTTAATTTCAGGGACTTATTCTTTTAACGTCCTTTAACGCACCCCCGGCAAAATCTTTTGTCCTTAAAAGAGGCAATACATCCGTTCACAGGTGTATTTCGACAGCCAACAGGAAAATCCGCCAACTCAGATTTGTTTGGTTCAATGGAAATATCCGGTGAGTTAGTTTTGCCACAAACCTGAAAACAATAAAGAATGCTTAAGAGGAAAATTATTCTTTTAACAGCTTGTTTTTTGCTGCTGATCGACGGATTTGTGCAGGCAAAAGAACCTGCCGAAAAGAACAAATCAGCGTGGGAACTGGCCCGAAAAGCGGAGGGAGTGTCGCTTTATTACCGATGGCTTACCACCGACTCCATGAAAATTCGCGAAATGCGCGCCCTGTTTCAGATCAATGCCGGGGTTTCCAAAATCCTGCCGCTGTTTTCGTGTGCCGAGAATTATGGCGCATGGGCGGTTGGCGTAAAAGAGTGCAAAATTGAAACTTTCAGCGACAGTAACTGGGTTACTTATTCGCGGATGAATTACCCGTGGCCTTTTAAGCAGCAGGATCTGGTGGCCCGTCACCTGGTTTCCCGGGTGGATTCGGAAACCGTGATTTCCATCTCGGCCGAACCTGCTTTTTTCGCCGAAAAGGAAGGGATTGAACGTATGGAGAATTATTGGGGAGAGTGGACGTTTTCCTCGTTAAATGACCAGGCTACCTCGGTTGACTATCGAATGATCTCGTATACAAAGCCGCTGTTTCCGCGGTTTATGCAGGATCCGGTTATTCAGAAACTATTCATCGAGTCTTGTACCGAATTAAAACAACTGGCAGAAAAGCAATGAAAAGGAACAAACATCAGTGGGGGATAAGAAAAATTTTTAGCCTTCAGGAGGAGCCTGAAAAGGTGGCGCGTGGGTTTGCCCTTGGTTCTTTTATCGGAATGCTGCCTTTCCCTGGATTCCAAATGTTTATTTCGGCAGGGCTGGCAAGCTGTTTTCGTTGGAACAAAGTGGCGGCCATTGCCGGAGTTTTTAATACCAACTTGTTTACCGGAGCCTTTGTTTTTGCTTTTAATTTCTGGCTGGGGAAAGAAATTTTGGGATTTGAATCGTCATTTACGATGCCCGAAAAAATCAATCTAAGCTTTGCCCGGACAGTTATTTCGGCGGGCCGCGAAGTGTTTCTATCGTTGCTGCTGGGCGGAGTAATTACGGGTTTAGTTGCCATGGTTGGCGGATATTACCTGTCGCTTTTCATCCTTAACCGAAAACAGCAGAAATGAAAACAGAAAAGTACACATTGATTACCGGGGCAAGTGCCGGTTTGGGAAAAGAGCTCGCCGAAGAATGTGCGCGCCTGGGGCAAAACCTGCTTTTGGTGGCGCTTCCCGGCGAGGATATATTCCGCACGGGGCTTAATCTTTCGCTTAGGTATCAAGTTCGGGTGAATACGTTTGAATTTGATCTGACCGAATCCGGCGCGGTGGAATGTTTGGTGGATCAGGTCAGCTACTATCCCATCGACGTGTTGATCAACAATGCCGGAACAGGCGGAACCAAAGCTTTTTTAGAAGCGACGGCCGAGTACATCGACCGCATTGTTTTGCTGAATATGCGTGCGCTGGTTTTGCTGACACGGTTGTTGTTGCCGGTTCTGAAAAAGCAGGGGCGCGCTTACATCCTCAACATCGCCAGCATGGCTTCGTTCGGACCGATGCCTTTTAAAACGGTGTATCCTGCGTCAAAAGCTTTTGTGTATTCTTTTTCGCGCGGGTTGGGGGCCGAGTTAAAAGGTACAGGAATAACGGTTAGCGTCGCCCATCCGGGTGGAATGCGAACAAATCCCGAGGTAACAAGCCGCATCGAAAGTCACAACCGCCTGGTAAGAAGCACGGCGCTGCCCGTTTCAACGGTGGCCCGCATTTGCATCCGGCAATTGTTGAAGGATGATGAACTGATCATTCCTGGATTTATGAACAAACTAAGCTGGCTGGTTTTGAAAATAGTGCCGGTTTGGCTACGTTTGAAAATTATGCGGTCAACGCTTCAGAATGAAATCAGAAATACCACACAAACTGCGAAAAGAGCCTAGGTGAAAGAACAAAAAAATACGCGGGTTTTGGTAACCGGGGCCAACGGATTGTTGGGCGCCCATGTGGTGCGTTGTTTGCTCAGCAAGGGTTATCGGGTGTTGGTCCTGGTTCGGAAAGGCAGCAACCTCAAGGCCCTGGAAGGCCTGAGTGTGGACTGGTTTGAGGGGAATGTTACCGATAAAAAGGATGTGGAGCAGGCCGTAAAACAAAGTGATTTTATCATACATGCCGCGGCGCGTACAACCCAATCACCGTCATCGCTCGAAGCTTACCGCGAGGCAAACATCAATAGTACAAAGTACCTGGTTGAGGCCGCCGAAAAATTTGGAATCCAACGCATGGTTTATGTGAGTACTGCCAACTGTTTTGGAAATGGTTCAAAAGAACATCCTGGAAACGAGAACACCCCTTTTATTCCCTGGTTAAAAAAGTCGGGCTATGCTTACAGTAAGTTGCTTGCGCAGCAGCTGGTGCTGGAAAGTGTGCGGCAAAAGAAAGTTAATGCTGTGATTGTCAACCCCACTTTTCTGATTGGCGAAAACGATGTAAAGCCCAGCAGCGGCGAGGTGTTTTTGCACGTGATTAACAAACGGCTTGTTTTTTATCCTCCGGGAGGCAAAAACTTTGTGGATGCAGCCCTGGCGGCCGAAGGAGTAGTCGCAGCCCTGGAGAAAGGAAGATCAGGAGAATGCTATTTGTTAACAGGCGAGAATCTTTCGTACCCTGAGTTTTTTGAGAAAGTGATGTTAGTGACGCAACAGCGATCTGTTTTTGTGCCCATTCCTTCGTGGCTGCTTAAATGCGCCGGTTTTGCAGGCGATTTACTTGAGAAGTACCTTAAGTTGCCGGTACGTTTAACCGGCGTAAATGCCGGAATGTTGTGTTTAGGGAATTACTTTACTTCTGAAAAAGCGGCAAACGAACTTGGGTTTCGCGAACTTCCGGTTCAGGAGTCGGTGGAAAAAGCTATTTTGTGGTTCCAAAAAAACAATTACCTGTAAAGTTCCGATGAAAAGAAGGCAAATATGGTTCCGGTTGTGGGTGGTCTTTTTGATTCACCTGATGATTAAAAGTTTCGATCTGTCGTTTCCGAACGGACCCTTTGAACTCTCGTTGAGAAGCCTGTTGTTTTCACTGTTTTTTATCGTGTACGGCCTGCTTATGTGGTATTGCGCCGATCGGGTCAACTGTTTTTTTCAGCACCTGGTTCGTAACCAGGGCAGCGAAAGGAAAAGAATAGCCCTGCTTACACTCTTGCATGCAGTTTTTGGATTTGTGTTCCTGCTTTCGCTAAACCATCTGTACCGGTTGGGCGACATTGTATTGTTCAACAATCATAAAGTGTGGGAGAGTGTTTTGTTTTTGAACCCGGAGCTGACGATTTCTCTTTTGTGTATTTACCTGATTGTATTGGGTTTCGATGGCTATTTCCAAACCCAGAAACGCCTGCAGGAGCAATTGCTGCGGGCCAAAGAGCTGGAGAAAGAAAACATTCTGGCACAGTACAAAGCGCTGAAAGCACAGATAGAACCACACTTTTTGTTTAACAGCCTGAGTGTGTTATCCTCACTGGTTTATGAGGATGCCGATCTTTCGGCTGATTTTATTGTGAAAATGTCGAAAACCCTTCGCTACATTATTGAGAAAAATGAGTTTCACCTGGTAAAGCTTTCTGAAGAACTGGAGTTTTTAAAGGCCTATTTTTTTCTGATAAAAATCCGGTTGGGAGAAGGGGTTTTCCTGGATGTGGAACTTGAGAAATCGTTTGTTGAATCTACTTTTATTCCTCCTGTTACCCTTCAGTTGCTGGTCGAAAATGCAGTGGTTCACAACAAATACAATCCGGACGATCCTTTAAAAATCTCGATTAGGAAAGAAGAAAATCACATGATTGTAAGTAACAACCTAAACCTACGTAGCGACAAGGAAACATCTACCCAAACAGGATTAAAGAACCTGTCGCGGAGATACGAACTGCTGTGTGGTCAGAATGTGGAAGCCGAAGCAACGGCCGATGAATTTGTCGTCAGAATCCCGGTTTTAAATACTACCGATTATGAACGTTTTAATATTTGAAGACGAAAACCATACCGCGCGGCGTTTGGTGCAACTCTTAAAAAAGTATGACCCCGAAATTAATGTGCTCGACATAATAAGTTCTGTGAAGGACGGGGTAGAGTGGTACCGGAATAACCCGGCTCCTGATCTCGTTTTTCAGGATATTTTGCTAAACGACGGGAACTGCTTCGATATTTTTGAGCAGGTGAAAGTAAATGTGCCGCTAATTTTTACCACGGCTTACAACGAGTTTGCGCTTCGCTCGTTTCAGGTAAACAGCATCGATTATGTGCTGAAACCTTACGATTACGAAGACATTAAGGCGGCCCTGGATAAGTTTAACCAGTTCAGGGAAATGTTTCTGGTGCCTGAGAACGAGCTGTTGAAAAAGATTCTTTTTTCGGAGCGGCCCGGGGTTAAAAAGCGTTTCCTGGTAAAAGTGGGAGACCGTTACCGCTCGGTAAAGAGTGAGGAAATAGCCTGGTTGATTTACGACGACGGACTGACTTTTGCCGTTACTTTCGGTAATGCGCGTTTCCCGGTAAATTTTTCGATCGATCAGCTTTCTGCCTTGCTGGATAGCGACTTGTTTTTCCAGGTAAACCGAAAATACATCATCAACATTGAGAGTATAAAAAACATACATACCTGGTTTAACAGCCGGCTAAAACTGGAGATTGAACCCAAACCCGACGAAGACATTATTGTAAGCCGCGAACGGGTCCGCGATTTTAAGCTTTGGCTCGACAAATAAAACAGGGATATTTCCTAAATGCTCAAAATGGTATCGGTAAGACTCACGTCGTGCTCAAGGTTCATTTTTTTACGCAGGCGGTAGCGGTGGTTTTCCACCCCGCGAACCGATATTCCCAGCAGGGGGGCGATTTCCTTCGACGATAAATTCATGCGTAAATAGGCACAAAGCTGCAAGTCGCTTGCTGTCAGATCCGGATATTGCTCTTTCATTTTATTGAAAAACTGTTCGTGGGCACGCTCAAAATTGTTTTCAAATATTTTCCAGTCATCCTGGCTCGAAATATTCTCGTCAATTTTATTGTTCAAATAATTGTAGTACTTATCCGGATAGCGCGACCCCAGCTCTGTTTTTTGCCGGTTGATGATGTTTTTAAGATCGAGCAGAAATTCGTTCTTTTTAATAATGGACATGGTTGAACTGGCCAGCTCTTTACTTTTATGTTGTACCTCGCTTCGCAGTTTCTCATTTCGCAACCTGATCAGCTCTTTTTCCCGGGCTTCGCTTTGCATCTGTTCTTTCTTCCGCGTTTGCCTGATTCCCCAACTTCTGAAAATAAGAAGCGCAGAGATCATCAGAATAATGTAGACGAAGATGGCTCCGCGGGAAGCTGTTAAGGGTGGTTTTACTTCAAACGAAAACGAGTAGGTTTTACTTTCGTTACCCCAAAGGTCCACTGCTTTTACCAGCAGTTCATAGCTTCCTTTGGGTAATCTCTCAAAGTTGAACTCGGGAGTGTTGGTTTTCTCCGACCATTCCGGTTGCAGTCCTTGCAGGTAGTATTGATACGATACCGGAAGTTCGTTCAGCAAAGGAAATGAAACCCTGAATGACACGTTATTAAAAGTGTGCCTGATTTTTACATCGGCGGTATCCAGGGGCAGTAAGAAGGTTTTGTCGCGGTTGTTACTCAGCTGAATTTCCCGGATGGTGGGGGCATAGTTTTTAATAAGTTTTTCGGTTGGATTGGCAACCGATGCATCCAGGTAAGCGATTCCGTTTTGCAGGCACAAAATAGCCGCGTATTCCGAAAGCGGTAGAAGATTTTCAAAGCCTTCTACCAGCATTGGGTTGTTAAAAAGCGAGGTTGGAAATTCCCGGATTTGCTTTACGCTGTCCTGAAAAATATAGAACAAGCCGATCTTCTCTTTGCTGATAAACCAGTAATGGTGGTTGGGAGCTTCTATAATCCGGTGCGCTTTTGAATAGTCGCCCAGCGCTGTATTTAGCGATCCGTAAGCAAGTATGGTATCGCTCAGGTCGTCGTAGGTAAAAAGCTGTTCGCCCGTGGTAAAAACCACACGGTTTTCGACCTGGAATACGTGGATTCCAAAATCTTTATTAAAGATATCTTTCCCGTATTCTTTTATTCCAAGAATTGTCCGCCTGTCGTCGTCAATGGTAAGCTTGTAAATATCACGGTGCATGTGGCTGGCCCAAAGGTTTCCGAAATGGTCAAATTCAATGTACCGGATTAAGTCTACAAAGCCTGTGATCCGGTTTCGAAACTTTATGCCATTCTCTGTTTTCTCGAAAACGATAAGGCTGTTGTAGGTCGATTGAAGCAGGAGGTTCGGATGAAAGGGATCCTGTACAAAATTAAAGGCTCCCGATTCAGACGAGAGTTGAACCCATTTTTCTCCGTTCAAAACATAAGTTCCCTGGTTGTGCCCCACCAAAAGTTGGTTGTCAAATATTTTCAGGTTCCATATTTGGTCCTGTGATTCTGGCACCAGTGTGATATCGGGGCTGTCAATATTAATATCCTTTACAAAAAGTCCCTGGTTGGTTCCCAGGTATAGCTTGTCATTGAAAATAGCAGTAGAGTAAATGGCGCCGGTTCCGGGTAGTTTTTCAATTACAAAACCCTGGTTTTCATTTTCGGTCAGAAACCCAATTCCAACGTCAAGCGCCAGCCAAATGTTGTTCCACTCATCGGTTTCCACGCCGAGAATGGTATTGCTGAGTAGCCCGTTTTGTGTGTTGGCATGCATTAAACGTTCACCATCCGCACTAAATACCGAAATCCCGTCTACCAATGTTCCGATGGCAATTTTGTTGTCGTTTAAAACACAAGCCCTGTTTAATTCGCTCTGAATAAAATAATCGGTCCATGGAGCATTCCAAGTGCTGAGCGCTTGTCCGTCCCACAGGAATATTCCATGAGTGGCAGTGCCAATCAGAATCTGATGCTGTTTGTAGGGAAGCAGGAATTTTATGTTTTTATCCCTGAGTCTCTCATCTTCAATAAAGGCATTGAATTTTCCGTCTTTCAACTCAAAAATCCCTTTGTCTCTTATGGCCACCAATACCTTATCATTCACCTTGTTCATTACATGAATATGGCCTGAAAAATCGATGGAGGTGATGGAGTCGGCATGGTAACAAAAAATCCGGGGGAAGGCCTGAAAATAGACATAGTTATCCTGAACGGCAATGTTCCAGAACTCGATGTTGTCGAGGAAATACTTTTCGGCAATTGGTGTCAATGATGTATAGTTCAACTTTCCATACTTGTCAGTTTTCCAGAAGCCTAACTCTTCGTAGCCACCTGTATAAATAATAGAGTCACGACTAACTTCAACCGATCGCAGAATGGTTTCGTTGGGTAAACTGTTTAGTTCCCAGTTAGTTCCGTCGAATGCTAGCAGCCCTGTGTGATTGGCAAAATATATTTGTCCGTTCCTGGCTGTGCTGACACTCCAGTTTTGGCGTGCGCCGCCGTAAACTGATTGGTCAAACGAAAGAACACCTTCATGTTCTCCCAGGACTGTTAAAGGATGCACGGATAAAAACACGAATGCGGCACATGAAAGAACGACGTAAAGCGCTTCAAAGGATCTTTTTCCCGAAAAGAGGCCGGTATTTCTCCCATTCAGGCTTTTGTCGTTTGAGGAGAAAAAAGAGTCTGTTCCGCACATGTTTTTTGTCTGTTGTTGTCCCTAACCCGGGCGTAATATTACGTATAATTTGGTTGTCAAAGATATTTATTTCCCCTCAAAGTCGGAATTTGTGTTGTTTATCATACGTTTTTATTTCTTCGAAATGAGAGGCGAGGCGAGAAATTAAATAATTGTAACATAGTTGCTTATGTCGGCGTAGTTTTATTAGGATGAGGTAGTGATGAGGTGAAAAATTAGCTTCACTTTTGTAAGAGTATGGAAAGTGTATCCAAAAACCCGTTATTGCATTCCATCTGCCATATTTTTGAGTTCAAACTAATTCAAATTTTATAGTTATGCGAAAACCATTATTCATTTTAATCCTTCTGTTTTCGTTTACAACCTTGTTCGCCCAGGAAAAACTTTCGATTTCGGGGAAGGTTGTTGATGATACAGGATTAGCGCTACCGGGTGTATCGGTATTGGAAAAAGGAACCACCAATGGTACTGTAACCGATATCGATGGTAACTATACGTTACAAGTCTCTACAGGAGCAAAAGTAATATTCAGCTTTATCGGATTCCTTCCACAGGAATTTGCTGTCACTCAATCCACGGTAATTAACCTGGAGATGAAAGAGGATGTTATCGGGCTGGAAGAAGTGGTTGTAGTTGGTTATGGAGAGCTTAAAGTAAAAGACCTCACATCGTCCATTACAACCATTAAATCAGACGAACTGGTAAAAACACCGGCAGGACAGGCCATGCAGGCTTTGCAGGGGAAAGTTGCCGGAGTACAAATTGTAAGTGCCGGAGCTCCCGGTGGCGAACCAACGGTTCGGATCAGGGGTGTCGGATCATTTCCCGGCAGCAGTAATTCGTCTCCGTTATACGTAGTAGATGGAATATATTTCGATAACATTGATTTTCTGAATCCTTCAGACATCGAAACATTATCGGTTTTAAAAGATGCTTCAGCTTCTGCCATCTATGGTGTTCGGGCAGCCAACGGAGTTGTACTTATCACCACCAAGCAAGGTTCCTTAAACTCTAAATCAACCGTTACTTACGAAGGGTATTTTGGTGTTCAGGTTCCGCAGAATGTGATGAAGATGGCCAATGCCGAGCAATTTGTTAACTATGTGAATCAAACCGGAGACCCGGCTGACATAAGTTTTGTTGCCAATGCGATGCAACGCTACGGCAGAAGCCGGATTAACCCGAATGTACCGGATGTAAATACTGACTGGTATGCCGAAATCATGAAATCTCATGCCATTCAGCAGAACCATTCGTTAACGGTGTTTGGCGGGAATAATAAAACGAGTTACTCGATGGGTATTAACTATTTTGAGCAGGAAGGTTTGCTTGAGACAGAAAATTCCTACCAGAGAATGAATATTCGTTCAAAGATTGATCATCAGGCAAACGACTGGTTAAAAGTAGGAACGAATTTCAGCTTAAGCAACGGAATCCGCTACATTGGGAACGATGCCGCCTGGTTCAGTGCCTACCATGCCGTTCCGATTCTGCCGGTTTATGACGACCAGAATTACGAAAGCTTGCTTGAAATGGGGCAGTCGAATGCAAGCCATTATTCAAGTGCTCAGTTGTTGGGTTACAGAGGCTCACAAAATCCATTTTTGAGTCTGGCTTATAACAATAACAGGCAGGATATCCGGAAAGTGCTTTCAGGAATTTACGCACAGATTGACCTGATCCCCGGTAAATTGTCGTTTAAGTCGAACTACAATGTATCGATGATGTTTCTCAAAGCCCGAAATGTTGGCTTGCCGTATTACATCACCAATTCCTCCAGCGTAAGTCTTTCCAGTATTTCTTCTTCCAGAACAACTGACGTGAACCAGTTTCTTGACAATACGCTGACTTACAACGAAAGCTTGGGAAAACATAATTTCTCGGTAATGGCCGGAACTTCGTACCGCGATGAATGGCATGATTACCTGGGGGGCTCAGCACAGGATATTCCGTTAAACGAGAATTCGTGGTATATCGGGCAATCTCAGTCCGAATCGTCGAAACAGGTAGACGATGCTGCTGAAAGAATTTATGGTCTTTCTTTCTTCGGAAGGGCATCTTACAACTACGATAACCGCTACATTGCTTATTTTACGCTTCGTCGTGAAGGAACTTCGAAGTACCAGGAAAAATGGGGAACCTTCCCGGCCTTTGGCTTGGGTTGGGTAGTGTCGGAAGAAGATTTCTTCCAGGACGTACGGTTTATCAACTACCTCAAGTTACGTGGTGGTTGGGGTAAACTTGGAAACGACAGGATTACCCGTCAGGACGGAGCCAATACAACCAACCCGGTTTACATTGCCATTGGCGATGCACAGTTAAACGGCGCCGTTACTACCAGTACCTTTGGTTATCTGGGATGGGAAACCGTAACGGGGACAAACATTGGATTTAATGCCGAGCTGTTTAACAACCGTTTGAGTATCGAATCAGACTTTTATATCCGTGATACCGAAAATGCAGCTATTCCTGTAAGTCTGAAATTGCAGTCGGGAAGTGTTTTGCGAAATGTTGGTACCATTCGGAATTCAGGTTTTGAAATGGCTTTAACGTGGAACGGAGAGATTTCCAAAGATCTTAAATATACTATTGGTGGAAACTTTGCCACCATGAAAAACGAAGTGCGCGACCTTTACGGACAATCCTACATAAATGGTGGTAGTGCAGAGTTTCGTCAGCGCTCGCAGGTGGGTGAGCCCTTGCTTTCTTTCTATGGCTACGAGGTGGAAGGTGTGTACCAAAACCAGGCCGAGATTGATGCTGACCCGATTGCGGTGGCCAATAACCTTGTTCCCGGCGATTTGAAATTTAAAAACCAGAACAACGATGAGGTGCTGGACGATAAAGACAAAGTATTTCTCGGGTCTTACATTCCGACCTTCACTTATGGTGGATTTGTAGGATTGTCGTATAAAAATTTCGATTTCTCGATGAACATCATGGGCCAGGGCGGAAATAAGATCCTCAACAGAAAAAGAGGTGAAATCATCTGGACAAACGATACAAACATTGATGCCGATCTTGCAACAGGCTTGTGGAACGGTGAAGGAACATCGAACAAATATCCTTCTGCTTCGGGATTGAGACGCGGATGGAACCAGAATTTCAGCGACTTCCTGGTAGAAGACGGTTCTTTCTTCCGCATCCAAAACGTTCAGGTAGCTTATAATATTAAAGGAGCTGAACTGTTTGGACAAGGAATGCCGGATGCAAGAGTTTATTTCACAGCCGAAAGGCCTTTGACAATATTTAAGTACAATGGCTTTAACCCGGAAGTTCCGAACGGTATAGACCGTCAGTTTTACCCGGTTCCCGCAGTTTATACAGTGGGACTTAATCTTAAATTTTAAATTCCACAGCGATGAGACTAAAACAAATAATAAAAAACTATTTGCCCTTTGTAATGGGCGGGCTGGTGATGATTTCGGTAACCAGTTGTTTGGATAATCTGGACAAACCGTTTGAAGACGAAGCGTTTACCAGTGATGTGGATTATACCGTTGGTGCTGATATGATAAAGCCTTTGTTAGGGGCGTACCACGGATTGTACACACGTGGCTGGGAAGAACCAATTACTCTTGGTATCAGGGGCGATGATGTTGATGCAGCCGGCGACCAGGTAGCCATGCAGGAGCAAGATGCATTCAAATACCTGCCCAGTCACTGGAATCCGAACTCTGTCTGGAAGGGGCATTACGATGATATTGTAAACACTTTTTCAGCCATGACTGAAATTGAAAAATACAGAGCAGCAGCCAACAACGATGCGCTGACAGATCAGTATTTGGCAGAATGTCGTGTGATCAGGGCTTACCTGTATTTAGACGTAGCCAGAACTTTTGGTGGCTGTATTGTAATTGACGAATTGGACAATATTCAAAATACACCGGTAAGTAACAAAGCTGCCGTAATGCAGTACATTGTGGATGAAATGAATGCTGTTATTCCCAATTTGCCGGCAGTAAATCCGAACAAAAGAACCGATGTTAAAGGTGGTATGACGCGCTATACTGCTTATGCTTTAATGGCATTGGCTTACCAGGAAATGGAAAACTACCAGGGAGTGGCAGATGCTACGTCTGAAATAATTGGTTCGGGCGAATATGAATTGGCCAACGACTATTATCACCTCTTTAAAAAGGCCGGCAAGCTGGATGACGAGATCATCATGGAATTCCAGTATTCCGATTTTAATCAGGGAGAAGGAGAGCGTTTTTCTTTCTTGTTTGCTCCGTTTGGCATTGGTGGCTGGACTCCGGTTGTTACCGGTGCCAAAGATGGTTGGGGATTTTACGCGCCTACCAAAAAGTACATCGAATTCATGCTCGACAGAGGTGAAACCGTGCGTTTGGAAACCAGTGTTGTTTTCACGCCCGACGGTATTACCCAGCTTCAGAACGAACATGGTACCTTGCCGGCATGGATCAGTAATAAAAACCGGGAAGGTGATATTTTCAACAACAATGCCCGTTTGAAATTTGCCAGTGGCAAACACATTCAACCGTCAACCGAACTTATTGAAGGGCGCCTGGAGTTTGGCAGTAACAAGAACTTTATTGTGATCAGGTATGCCGAAATGTTGTTGATGTACTCCGAGGCCTTAACCCGTGGAGCTACCAGCAGTTTATCGTTGAGCGCAGCAGATGCGGTTAACCTGGTAAGAAACCGCGCCGGAATGGGAAGTTTGTCAAATGTTACCACCGAAGTTGTTTTGGATGAGAAGTTTGCAGAGCTGGCAATGGAGTGGGGCATTCGCTATTACGATATGGTGAGAACCAAAAATACTGCTGAACTGACACACGAAGGGAAAACCTTTACGATGGACAAAGCCTATCTGCCTTTCCCGGCCGACCAGGTTGCTGAGTTGCCTCAATTAGCCGACGGAATCCAATAAAACGAACTGAAAATGAAGACATATAGTAAAATAGTAATAGTTGTGTTGAGCTTATTCGTGCTCAATGCATGTGAACAGAGTTATATCGACGAGATATCAAAAGTTGACCCGGGAACGGATGAGTCCGGTCCTGTGGTTACGGTAACTTCACCGGCAGGTGATGTAAATGCACCGTCTGATGTATCAGAAGTGAGCATTCAATTCGAAGTGGCGGACGATATCGAACTGAAATCGGTTAGTGTTCAGTTGAATGGCACATTGCTTGGATCGTACGATCAATTTAAAGATTACAGAAGGTTTATTGGTGCTTATGCGGAAGAATTGGGCCTGGGAGATCACGTTCTTGAGATTGTGGCCACGGATATGGCCGGAAAGTCAACCACTCAAACCATAAATTTCAAGAAAATCAATACCATCAGGGACTTGATGAACGAAGCAGTGTTCCACATGGCTTTCAATGGCAACTATGTGGACGAAGTGAGTTCTGTTGCAGCAACGGTTGTTGGTACGCCTTCACTGGGTACCGGTGGTGTTGATGGCGGATGCTATGTGGGTGCGCCCGATTCGTACCTGACTTTTGATGGCACAGGACTTCAGTTCCCGGAATTTAGCGCAAGCTTTTTCCTGAATGTTACTGCTACACAGGCGACTGACAGAGCTGGTGTTCTGGTGATGAGCCCGGAAAACCCCAATTTCGACAACAGTCGGAAGTTCGGTTTCCGATTCTTTAGGGAAAATGGAGGCGGACTGCAGCAATTTAAGCTGAATGCAGGAAACGGAACATCTGATAAATGGTTTGACGGAGGTGCTGCTGCACGGGTTAATCCGGCAACTACTGAATGGGTTCATTTTGTGTTCACGATTTCAGCTACCGGAGCCAAAGTGTACATTGACGGAGTATTGGTGAAAGAAGATACATTTAGCGGAGTAGACTGGACAGGTTGTGATATGCTGTCGATTATGTCGGGTGCGCCAAGGTTTGCCAACTGGAATCACTTGTCTGACGAAAGTAAAATGGACGAACTGCTGATTTACGACCGGGTGCTTACTCTGGCTGAAATTGATCTGCTGGGTTTACTGAATTAACCAGTGATCAAAGAACGATCCATTATGTTGGTAATTCAAGGGTTCTCTGAATGGAGGCTTCATTGGAGCCAGAGTATGGTGGAAGAGTTTTTTTAGAAAGCCCTTACGGCCGATAAAGTAATACGGATATTGAAGGACGGTTGATGATAAACCGCCTTCGTATCCAGCGATCTTATCAGACCCCGCCGTAGAAATACGGAGGGGTCATTTTTCAACTGAACGTTACTACTTTTAATAGGATTTTTCTTACTACTGATGCGTACTATTTTCCTGCTATTTTTTGTTAGCTCTTTGCTGTTCTTTTCTTGCAGTAAAGATGATTCAGGTTCAGAGCCGGTGCCGGAAAAACTGGGAATTACCTACGTTTACATTGGAGAGTCGGCCCTGGTTGAGAACGGGAGCAATGTGAACATTTCATTGGCAGAACCCATTGAAATCAAATTCGATAAGGCGGTAAATACTGCATCGGTTAACGAAAATATTCGCTTACTTGACGCTGCGAATCAGGAAATAGAGCTGACAAAGAGTTTTTTTAGCCAGAACCAGCTTGTTAAACTGGCTCATCCGGCATTCGACGAAAATTCAACTTACACACTCCAAATACTAAGCGGGATAAAAGGGGAGAAAAACGAAACGCTTGATGCGCGCACTTACTCTTTTAAAACGCTGACAGTGCCGCTGGCGCTTGAATCGGTACTGATCGGTAACAATCCGGTCAATCTGCTAACCCGAATCAAGGAAGTTAGCAGGGAACCGGAAATTACCCTGAATTTCAATACGCCAATAAGCAAAGACGATCTGGCACCCTATGTCTCTTATCGAACGGGTGGCTCCGGCGTGGCTTATTCGCTTACTCAAATCGACGAAAAAACAATTTCCGTTACAGTAACCCAAGCACTGGACGGATTTTCAAAACATACGCTTTCCATTTCTGCCAATGTCGAAGACAGGATCGGAAAGCCTTTTGAAGGGATGAACATGAATTTCTATACTGAAATTGATCCTGCTCCAAAATTTCCTGTAGTAAGCGACGAAGAACTTTTAACGAAGGTACAGGAACAGACTTTTAAATATTTTTGGGATTTTGGACATCCGGTGAGTGGATTGGCGCGCGAGCGGAATTCATCGAACGAAACCGTTACAACCGGAGGTTCAGGTTTTGGAGTGATGGCAATACTGGTAGGGATTGAACGCGGTTTTATTACAAGGGCCGAAGGTGTGGAGCGACTGCAAACCATGGTCGAATTTCTTGGAAATGCCGATCGTTTTCACGGAGCATGGTCGCACTGGCTGAACGGAACAACCGGAAAAGCGCTGCCTTTCAGCACCAAAGACAATGGCGGCGATTTGGTGGAGACTTCTTTTATGGCCGCGGGCCTGCTGGCTGCCCGTCAGTACCTCAATCCGTCAGATTCCGAAGAAAATGCGTTGATCGGGAAGATCAATACGTTATGGAATTCCATTGAGTGGGATTGGTACACACGTGGCGGGCAAAATGTGTTGTACTGGCACTGGTCGCCCAATTACGGCTGGGATATGAACATGAAAATTCAGGGCTACAACGAAGCGCTGATTACCTACATAATGGCGGCTTCTTCCGCAACGCATCCGGTTTCTGCAGATGTTTACCATCAGGGCTGGGCGAAAAACGGCTCCATCAAAAACGGGAAAGAATTCTACGGAATTAAGTTGCCGCTTGGATACGATTACGGCGGTCCCCTGTTTTTTGCTCACTACTCGTTTTTGGGAATAGACCCAACCAATTTGTCGGATCAGTATGGCAATTACTGGGAACAAAACAGAAACCATACCTTGATCAACCGGGAATACTGCATACAGAATCCCAAAAACTATGTGGGATACAGTGCCGATTGCTGGGGCCTGACTGCCAGCGACAACCACGACGGATACTCGGCACAGTCGCCCACCAACGATTTGGGCGTAATTACCCCGACTGCGGCCATTTCATCCATACCTTTTACGCCCGATGAATCGATGCAGGCGCTTCGCTTCTTTTATTACCAGCTGGGCGACAAGTTGTGGGGAGACTATGGATTTTACGATGCTTTTAATGTAACGGAAAGCTGGACAGCCGGTTCGTTTCTGGCCATCGACCAGGGACCGATTGTTGTGATGATAGAAAATTACCGTACCGGGCTCATCTGGGATTTACTGATGTCGTGCCCCGAAGTACAGGCAGGTTTAACAAAACTAGGATTTACATATTGACATGAAGGTACTTAAATTAAACATAATCGCTTTTTTATTGCTGACGCTTGCTGCGTGTGGCACCCGTAACAAAACAACAGAGGGAACTGTGCAACAAAGTCCTCAAAGCCTCGAAGACTCTTTGCTAACGCAGATTCAATACCAGACTTTCCAGTATTTCTGGGAAGGCGCAGAGCCTACTTCGGGCATGGCGCGCGAGCGTATTCATATGGACAACATTTATCCGCAAAACGACCAGGACGTGGTTACACTCGGAGGTTCAGGCTTTGGAGTGATGGCCATTCTGGTAGGGGTTGAAAGAGGGTTTATTACCCGGGAACAGGCTTTGGAACGCTACCGGAAAATTGTGGACTATCTGGCAAAAGCTGATCGTTTTTACGGCGCCTGGCCGCATTGGCTTGATGGACCCAGCGGAAAAACTCATCCGTTTAGTAAAAAGGATGACGGTGGCGACCTGGTGGAAACTGCTTTTATGATCCAGGGACTTTTAACGGTGGCCGAATATTACAAAGACGGAAACGAGGCCGAGCAACAATTGGTGGCCGATATTCAACAACTTTGGGAAGAAGTGGACTGGACCTGGTACACCAAAGGCGAAGATGTTTTGTACTGGCACTGGTCGCCTAATTACGGCTGGGAAATGAATTTCCCGGTGGGCGGCTACAACGAGTGTCTGATCATGTATGTTCTGGCAGCGGCTTCCCCAACTCATTCCATCGAGCCGGCAGTGTACGACAAAGGCTGGGCATTGAACGGAGCAATTGCCAACGACACCGTGTACTACGGGTTGAATACGGTGCTTAATTTTTACGAACACGGCGACGATCCGACCGGCCCCATGTTTTGGGCACACTATTCCTACCTGGGGCTGAACCCAAAAGGATTAAAAGACAAGTATGCCGATTACTGGAAACTGAACCAGAACCAGGCCTTGATTCATTACAGGTATTGTGTGGATAATCCAAAGCAATTCAAAGGCTACGGAGAAAACCAGTGGGGAATGACTTCCAGCTATTCAATAAACGGGTATGCAGGGCATCATCCGGGCGAGTTGGATTTGGGCGTAATCTCACCCACAGCAGCGCTTTCTTCTTTCCCGTACACTCCGGAAGAGTCGATGCGGTTTTTGAAATACCTCTACCTCGAAGCCGATTCACTGGTGGGGAAATATGGCCCCTACGATGCGTACAGTCAGGAGCATGACTGGTATTTACCACGCTACCTGGCCATTGACCAGGGCCCCATTCCGGTAATGATTGAGAACTACCGGAGCGGAATGCTGTGGGATTTATTCATGAAAAACAAGGATGTGCAGGCCGGGCTTAGGAAACTGGGTTTTGAAAGCCAGTACCTGACGAAATAATACAGATGCGATGAATTTACTTTGGGCAAAACATAAGTTGGCAGTAACAATAGCCGCGTTAACTCTTTCGTTGAGTACGGCTTGGACGCAGGAAATAGTTCCGCAAACGTATTGCAATCCGCTGGATATTGATTATACCTACATGGTTTATAACTCCGCCAGAAATATATCCTATCGTTCGGGTGCCGATCCGGCGGTGATTGAATTCCGCGGTGAATACTACATGTTCGTCACCCGCTCTTTTGGCTACTGGCATTCCACCGACCTGGTAAATTGGAACTTTATCAAACCGGTTCAGTGGTTTTTCGAAGGTTGCAACGCACCAACAGCTTTTAATTACAAAGACTCGTTGGTGTACTTTGCCGGCGATCCGGCCGGTTACGGAAGCATTCTTTATACCGATGATCCCAAAAGCGGAAAGTGGACACCCACGGCATCGATCAGCAATAATATTCAGGATTCTGAATTGTTTATTGACGACGACGGGAAAACCTACCTGTATTGGGGATCTTCAAACGTGTATCCGATCCGGGTGAAGGAACTGAACAAAGACGACCGGATGCTGGAAACCGGAGTAAAAGCCGACCTGATCAACCTCGACGAGGAAGAACACGGCTGGGAACGTTTTGGCGAGAACAACTTCCATCCTACGTTAAAGGAAGGGTACATGGAAGGGGCTTCGATGACCAAACACAACGGAAAATATTATTTGCAGTACGCAGCTCCCGGAACACAATTTAATGTTTACGGAGACGGCGTCTACATCGGTGATTCGCCGCTGGGGCCCTTCACTTATATGAAAAATAACCCCATGAGTTTCAAACCCGGTGGGTTTACCAACGGCGCGGGGCACGGAATAACCGTTAAGCAAACCAACGGACAATACTGGCATTTTGGTACCATGGCACTGGCTTCGAATTCGCATTGGGAAAGGCGCCTTTGCATGTTCCCAACGTATTTTGACAACGAGGGGCTGATGCATTCCAACACGGCTTACGGAGATTATCCGCGTTTTGGCCCCGACCACCCTACCAAGGCAGGCGAGCACTGCGGCTGGATGTTGCTTTCCTACAAGGGAAAAACAAGCGTTTCTTCGTCGCAAATGCAGATCAAAAAGAGCACTTCTACTGACAATGATTACGACATTACCGAAATGCCGCTGGAGAAAAGCAGCGAAGGCGAAATTCTTTCACAAGTGCTGACGGATGAAAACCCGAAATCATTTTGGGTGGCCAGTGCCAACAACGACCAGCAGTGGGTAAAGATTGAAATGCTGAATCCGGGGAAAATTTATGCCTTCCAGTTGAATTATCACGATCACGAGTCGGGTATTTATACCCGTACCGAAGGCTTGCGTCACCGGTTTACCATTGAAGTATCTGAGAATGGTACCGATTGGCAAACCGTAGTCGACCGCAGCAATAGTTACAAGGACTCGCCCAATGCATACATCGTACTCAACCAGCCTGTTAGCGCCAGGTTTGTGCGGTACAACAACATAGAGGTTCCCGGGAACAACCTGGCCTTGTCCGAAATCCGCGTATTTGGTTTGGGATTTGGGAAAAAACCGTCGGCCGTTAAAGGCTTTTCCGTAAAACGGGAAGAAGACCGCCGTGATGCCACTCTCAGCTGGAATCCGGTAAAAGGGGCGCAGGGCTACAACATTCGCTGGGGAATTGCCCCCGATAAGCTCTACCATTCGTGGCAATTGTACGATGATACCGAATTACTGATGCGCTGTCTGGATAAAAACACAAGCTACTTTTTTACAATTGAAGCTTTTAATGAAAATGGAATTTCAGAAAAATTACCTGTTCAGGAAATAAAATAAATGTTTGGAAAATGAAGAAACTGATTTTTATACTACCCGCTTTATTATTGCTGATGAGCTGTCAGCCCAAGGAGTCCGGTTCGGGCAAGAGTGATATGGATGCATTCGTGAATGATTTGATGTCAAAAATGACTATCCAGGAAAAAATTGGACAGTTGAATCTGGTTACTCCGGGTGGAGGCATTCTGACCGGTTCGGTGGTGAGTACCGACGTGGAATCAAAAATTAAAAACGGCCAGGTAGGTGGGATTTTTGGCGTTTACGGACCCGAAAAAACACGCCAGGCGCAAAAACTGGCGGTGGAAGAAAGCCGTTTGGGGATTCCCATGTTGTTTGGCTCAGACGTTATTCACGGCTACAAAACCACTTTCCCGTTGCCGCTTGGTTTGGCAAGTTCGTGGGACATGGAACTGATCGAAAAAACAGCACAAATTGCAGCAAAGGAAGCTACCGCCGATGGTATTTTCTGGAACTTTTCGCCGATGGTCGATATTTCACGCGATCCTCGCTGGGGCCGTATTTCAGAAGGTTCGGGGGAAGATCCCTACCTGGGCTCGCAAATTGCAAGGGCCATGGTAAAAGGATATCAGCAAGATGATTTAACACGTTCGAACACCATGATGTCGACCGTGAAGCATTTTGCCTTGTATGGCGCTTCCGAAGCTGGTCGCGATTACAATACGGTGGATATGAGCCGCCTGCGAATGTTTAACGATTATTTTCCTCCTTACAAAGCTGCTGTCGATGAAGGCGTGGGCTGTGTGATGTCGTCGTTTAACGATGTGGACGGAGTTCCTGCATCCGGAAACAAATGGCTGCTTACCGATGTACTGCGTAATCAGTGGGGTTTCGACGGCTTTGTGGTTTCGGATTACACTTCGGTGAACGAAATGATCGCCCACGGAATGGGGGATTTACAAGCTGTTTCGGCGCTGGCTTTAAAAGCCGGTCTTGATATGGACATGGTAGGGGAAGGTTTTCTGACCACGCTTGAAAAATCGCTGGAAGAAGGAAAAGTAAGCGAGGCAGACATCAACCTGGCTTGCCGCCGGGTGTTGGAAGCAAAATACAAACTGGGATTGTTTGACGATCCGTACCGCTATTTTGACGATGCACGCCCCGCAAAAGATATTCTCACTGCTGAAAACCGGAAAGTGGCACGCGAGGCTGCCGCACGCACCATGGTTCTGCTGAAAAACGAGGAGCAGCTGCTTCCGCTGAAAAAGTCGGGAACCATCGCGTTGGTAGGTCCGCTGGTTGACAGCCGCAACAACATGCTCGGAACCTGGGCGCCCACCGGCGAAACCAGATACGCAGTTACTGTAAAAGAAGGATTCGAAAACGTGGTGGGCGAGAGCGTGAATGTTCTTTATGCCAGGGGCGCCAATATTTCTGATGATCCTGAATTTGCTGCCAAGATCAATGTGTTTGGGCCTAAAATCGAGATAGATGAACGTTCGCCCGAAGCTATGATCAATGAAGCTCTTGCAGCAGCAAAAAAAGCTGACGTGGTGGTAGCCGTGGTTGGAGAGGCAACAGAAATGACCGGAGAATCATCGAGCCTGACGGATATTTCACTTCCTGAGTGCCAAAAGAAACTGGTGCGCGCCCTGGCCAAAACCGGCAAACCGCTGGTAGTGGTTAATATGAGTGGCCGCCCCATGACCATTGGCGAAGAGAACGAACTGGCTGACGCATTGTTGCAAGTGTGGCATGCGGGCGTGGAAACCGGAAATGCACTGGCTGACGTTATTTTTGGCGATTACAACCCATCCGGAAAACTTACGGCAACATTCCCGCGCAATGTTGGGCAAATTCCGATTTACTATGCCCTGCGAAATACGGGAAGACCGCAGGACGGCGAGCAGTTTACCAAGTTTAAATCGAATTACCTCGATGTTTCAAATACGCCGCTTTTTCCCTTTGGTTACGGCTTGAGCTACACCCGTTTTGAGTACAAGGAACTGGTTCTGGATAAATCAACACTGACCAATACAGATGAAATAAAAGTATCGGTTTCAGTGACCAATACCGGTAATTTTGATGGCGAAGAAGTGGTGCAGTTATATGTACGCGACGAGGTGGCTTCAATCACCCTTCCGTTGCGCGAGTTAAAAGGTTTCCAAAAAGTATTTATTCCAAAGGGAGATACCAAAGAAGTAGTGTTTACACTGCGTGCCGGAGATTTGGCCTTTTATCATTCTGATCTCTCATTTTCGGCTGAACCCGGTGAATTTACCGTTTTCGTGGGTGGTGATTCCAATGCTTCGTTATCAGCTAAATTCAGTTTAGAGTAAAATCATGTAAATGGTGCTAAAAATCAATAAGATAATTTGGGTGCTGGCAGGTGCGACTTTCGGCTTACTGTTTTCCTGCCAGCCCAAAGCTGAAAAATCCGGTAGGCCGAATATCATTTTTATTATGAGCGACGATCATGCCTACCAGGCCATCAGCGCTTACAGTGATAAACTGATTGAAACACCGAATATCGACCGGATTGCAGACGAGGGAATGCTTTTCACGAATGCGTGTGTGAGCAATTCAATTTGTGCGCCGTCGAGGGCAACGATTTTAACCGGAAAACACACGCACATTCACGGGAAGATCGACAACAATTTTCCGTTTGATACAAGCAATGTTACCTTTCCGCAGTTGTTGCAGGATGCCGGTTATCAAACCGCCATGTTTGGGAAATTGCATTTCGGAAATAATCCCAAAGGCTTTGATGAATTTATGATTCTTCCGGATCAGGGCGATTATTATAACCCGGAATTTATTACGCGCCAGGGAGACACCACCATCCAGGGATATGTTACGGACATTATCACTGATCTTACGCTCGACTGGCTGGGGAAAAGGAAGGAAGAAAAGCCTTTTATGCTGATGTATTTGCACAAAGCGCCGCACCGCGAGTGGTTACCGGCCGAAAGACATTACCGTGAGTTTACCCAAAAAACATTTCCGGAGCCCGAAACCTTGTTCGACGATTACAAAGGCAGAGGCACTGCTGCCCGCGAGGCAGAAATGAATCTGCTGAAACACATGACCGTTTCGGCCGATAACAAAATCTATCCGGAAGTGGCCAGGGAACTGGGGGTTCAGGAACCGTCGGAATGGGGTTTTAACGTTTTTAAAAGTAAATATGCCCGTTTTACCGAAGCGCAAAAAGCACAATGGGATGCGGTTTACGGACCCATCAACGAAGAATTTGCGCAACTGTATCCGAGCATGAACGATTCGGCTTTTATGCGTTGGAAATACCAGCGATACATGCAGGATTACCTCGGGTGTATTGCGGCCGTGGACGAGAATGTGGGCCGCCTGCTGGATTACCTCGACAAGAATGGCTTGAGTGAAAACACAATGGTGGTTTATACATCTGACCAGGGATTTTACCTC
Organism: Maribellus luteus; assembly: GCF_003576475.1. Taxonomy (GTDB): domain Bacteria; phylum Bacteroidota; class Bacteroidia; order Bacteroidales; family Prolixibacteraceae; genus Draconibacterium; species Draconibacterium luteum. Next base: position 123,951 of record NZ_QWGR01000002.1, read on the forward strand.
GGGGAACACGGCTGGTTCGACAAGCGTTTTATCTACAACGAGTCGTTTAAAACACCGCTGTTGGTAAAGTGGCCGGGGAAAATTGCGCCCGGATCGGTATCGGACGAGATGGTGCAGAACCTCGACTTTGCACAAACATTTCTGGAGGCAGCGGGAGTTCAAGCTCCGGATGACATGCAGGGCGAAAGCCTGGTTTCATTGATGGAAGGCAAAAACGACCAGTGGACCCGCGATGCAGTTTATTATCATTATTACGAATATCCGGGATTTCATATGGTGAAACGCCACTATGGGATGGTTACAAAAGAGTTTAAACTGGCCCATTTCTATTACGATGTGGATGAATGGGAACTTTACGACCGGCAGAAAGATTCGCTGGAATTAAACAACGTATACAACGATCCGGCCTATGTCGGTGTGGTAGAATCACTCAAGGAACAACTTATACAAATCCGGGAGAAATACAAGGATTCGGATGAGCTTGATCAGATGTTTATCGATCGCTACAAAGAAAAAGGGCTGATTAAGGAAAAGAAATAAATCCCAAAATATTTTATTTGTAAGTTTGGTAGCTGCAAATACTAAGCTTACAACAATGAAACCCGGAATCTGCCTTTTTACAATTCTGATGCTTGCATCGTTCTTTTCATGTTCTGTTTATACCGAACCCGAAAAAGCTTTGGACCCTTCATTGGTTCTTTGGTACGATCAACCCGCCGAAAGCTGGACCGAAGCGCTACCCATTGGAAACGGACGGTTGGGGGCCATGATCTACGGCAAAACCGGAAATGAGGTCATTCAGTTTAACGAAGAAACCTTGTGGACAGGGCAGCCGCACGATTATGCACACAAAGGTGCTTACAAGGTATTGGATAAATTACGCGAGCTACTTTGGGAAGGGAAGCAGAACGAAGCACACCGACTCGGTAACGAAGCTTTTATGTCGGAGCCGTTGGGGCAACTTTCTTACCAGCCATTTGGCGATATTCTACTCAATTTTCCGGGACACGAAAATGCAAGCAATTTCAAAAGAAAGCTGGATTTAGAAGATGCTGTTTCTGTCGTAAGCTACGATGTGGATGAAGTAAACTACAAACGTGAGATTTTTGCTTCGGAGCCGGAACAAGCGCTTGTTGTGAGATTGTCGGCAAGCAAAAGAGGGAAGCTCAATTTTTCGGCCGGTCTTGCCTGTCCGCACGATGATTATACGGTTTTAGTAAGGGGCGACCAGGTAATTCTGAAAGGCAGGGTAAATAATTATCCGGCAGAAAAAGTAAGAACAGGCGCTCCTTATCCTGAAAGTAAACTTACTTTCGAAGCCCGCCTGAAAATCGTGAACGAAGGAGGCGGTCTGATCGAAGAAGACGGAAAAATCAGGGTGACCAATGCCAATGCCGTAACGCTCTACCTGGTGGGAGCAACCAGCTTTGTCAATTATCAGGATATCAGCGGCGATCCAACCAAACGTTGCGAAAATTATTTGGCCAACCTGGAGGGTAAATCGTATGAGCAGATCAGGCAAAATCATATTACCGATTATCAAAAGTACTTTAAGCGGGTTAACATTGACCTTGGAAAGTCGGAGGCGTCCAACCGCCCTACCAGCGAACGTTTGTCAACCTTTAAACAGGATGAAGACCCAAGCCTGGTGGCCTTGTTGTATCAGTTTGGCCGTTATTTGCTGATTTCGTCTTCGCGGCCGGGAACACAACCCGCCAATTTGCAGGGCATTTGGAACGACCGGCTGGCTCCGCCGTGGGATAGCAAGTACACTATCAACATTAATACGGAAATGAATTACTGGCCGGCTGAGATGACCAATCTTTCGGAGTTGACAGATCCTTTGATCAGCATGGTGCAGGATTTGTCTGTAACCGGGCAAAATGTGGCCAAAGAGCATTACAGCGAAGAAGGCTGGGTAACACATCACAACACCGATATCTGGCGGGGCGCAGCGCCCATCAACAATGCAGATCACGGCATCTGGCCAACGGGAGGAGCGTGGCTGAGTCAGCATTTATGGTGGCATTACCAGTTTAATGGAGATAAAGAATACTTAAAGAAGTCGGTTTATCCGGTTCTGAAAGAGGCGTCGCGGTTTTTTGCCGGCTACCTGGTTCCCGATCCAAAACACCCGGAGTGGCTGGTGAGCGGTCCGAGTAACAGCCCCGAAAACGGCGGACTGGTTATGGGGCCAACGATGGACCACCAGATTATCCGTGAGCTTTTTGCCAATACAATGGAAGCTGCACAAATTTTAGGTGTGGACGATGATTTGGTAGCAGAATTAAACGCGAAAAGAGAAAAAATTGCGCCCAACCAGATCGGGCAGTACGGACAGTTGCAGGAGTGGCTGGAAGATAAGGACGATCCGAACAACCAGCACCGGCATGTTTCGCATTTGTGGGGCCTGCATCCCGGCAATGAAATTCATCCTTTAACAACACCCGAACTGGCAGAGGCTTGCAAAACAACGCTGGCCCAACGGGGTGACGGAGGAACCGGGTGGTCGCGAGCCTGGAAAATCAACTTTTGGGCGCGTTTGCTCGATGGCAATCATTCATTTCTGTTGCTCAAAAACCTGATGGTGCCTTCTGTGAATCCCGAAACCGGAAAAGACCAGGGCGGTTTGTATGCCAATCTTTTTGATGCACACCCGCCTTTCCAGATCGATGGAAATTTTGGCGCTACTTCCGGAATTACGGAGATGCTTCATCAGTCGCATTTGCGGGATTCGAAAGGGATTTATTTTCAGGACATTCTTCCGGCCTTGCCTTCGGCCATCTCCAGCGGGAAAATTAGCGGGATAAAAGGTCGCGGCGGTTTTGAATTGTCCATCGTTTGGGAAAACAATGAGCTGGTATCGGTGGAAGTAAAGTCGCTGCTTGGTAATCCGCTAAATGTGCGGTACAAAGGTGTTACCATCACAACCCTGACAGAAAAAGGAGAAATCTATACTTTTGCGAGGGACGTGTTCAACGGTTAATCAAAAGAATTCCCCGAGCTTTGCCTCGGGTTTCGCTTTTTCTCCCCTGAAAAGAGGGGAGATGTTCCGGAGATCCGGAGCAGAGGGGTAAAAGTTAAAACAGAAAACAAAGTAAAATGAGAATTGGAGGAAGGCATTATCATACAATCTGGATAAAGGAAAACGATGCTGCAATCGTTCAGGTGATCGATCAGCGAAAGTTGCCCTTTGCGTTTGAGGTGATGAATATAAGAACGGTGGAAGAGACTTTTTTTGCCATTCGCGAGATGGTGGTGCGGGGGGCACCTCTTATCGGAGTGACCGCTGCTTACGGAATGTATTTGGCGCTGCTAGAATGTAATGAGAGAGATCCTGAACAACACTTGTTGGAAAAGGCCACCTACCTGAAATCTTCGCGCCCAACCGCCGTTAACCTGGCTTTTGCAGTAGATGAAATGGTGGATTTTATCCTGCAGCACAAAACAGAGGCAGACCTGGTGGAAAAAACACTGGAGAAAGCCCAGCAGCTAAAACAAGCTGAAATCGACTTTGGGGATAAAATTGGTGAAGCAGGACTTGAAATTATTGAAAAGATATTTGCAGAAAAGCAGGGAACGGTCAATATTTTGACGCACTGCAATGCCGGATGGCTGGCCTGCATCGATTGGGGAACAGCTACTGCTCCCATCTACAAAGCGCACCTGAAAGGAATTCCTGTGCATGTTTGGGTGGATGAAACCCGGCCCCGAAACCAGGGAGCACGACTCACGGCATTTGAACTGGGGGAAGAAGACGTTCCGCACACCGTGATTCCCGACAACACCGGCGGGCATTTGATGCAACACGGAATGGTGGACATGGTAATTGTTGGGAGCGACCGAACCACTGTTAGCGGCGACGTAGCCAATAAAATAGGTACTTATCTGAAAGCTTTGGCGGCGAACGATAATGGTGTTCCTTTTTATGCAGCACTTCCTTCATCAACTTTTGACTGGGAAATGGAAGATGGAGTGAAAGAAATTCCTATTGAACAACGAGCCGCCGAAGAAGTGGCCGAAATAGAAGGCTGGAATGGACAAGCCGTGCAAAGTGTTCGTTTAATCCCTGAAAAAAGCCCAGTTGCCAATTATGGTTTTGATGTTACCCCGGCCCGGCTGGTAAGCGGTTTAATCACCGAACGTGGCGTGTGTGAAGCCAACAAACAAAGTATTTTAAATCTTTTTCCGAAATACAAAAAATGACAAAAATTGCAATAATCGGAGGCTCCGGCCTGGAAGATCCGGCGATTCTTCAGAACCCAACAGAAGTAGCAGTTGATACACCGTACGGAAAACCTTCGTCGGCGTTTAAGTGTGGAAAAATCGGTGGTACCGAAGTGGCGATCCTATCCCGTCACGGGCGCGATCACTCCATTCCTCCAACGCAGGTGAACAACCGGGCGAATATATGGGCGATCAGGGAACTGGGATGTACACACATCATCGTTACCACGGCCTGCGGTAGTTTGCGCGAAGAAATTGGCAGGGGAGACCTGGTGATCCTCGATCAGTTTATCGATTTTACGCGACACCGCGGAATTACTTTTCACGAGAGCTTTGAAAACGGGGCTTTAAACCATACGCCCATGGCCGATCCTTTTGATGGTTCGTTGCGCAACAGACTGATCGAAAAAGCAGCGGAGCTAAAGTTGCCGTTTCATCCGCAGGGAACCGTGATAACGATCGAAGGCCCTCGGTTTTCCACACGCGCCGAATCAAAGATGTTTCGTATCTGGGGGGCCGATGTCATCAATATGTCGGTAGCGCCCGAGTGTATCCTTGCCAACGAAATCGGAATTCCGTATGCAGCTATCGCGCTGAGTACCGACTACGACTGCTGGAAAACCGATGAGGCTCCCGTTACCTGGGAAGAGGTGTTAAAGGTTTTTAACAGGAATGTGGAAAACGTTCTCGGGCTACTGGTAAAAACAATCGCTTCTTTTTCCTAAAGCAAAAATTCGTATAAAAAACAGGTTTTAAATGATATGTTTTGGCATGGCATTTGTAAAATATCAAACAAATGCTTCAAAGCCATGAAAGCATATCGTTCATAACCGTTCAGTTAGTACTATTATAAATTTAAGCCAACCTGCTTCGTTTGGCTGTCAATTTTCCGGCGGCGTCCGTTTTAAGATGCCGCTTTTTTTGTGTCCAAAAGTAAATAAGCACGCCCAACAGACATGATTTACGGGTAAGGACACAATTATTATTCATTCTCACATTGATTTGACTTATACCTTCATTTCGCAAGTACTTTTATTTCACGCTGATTGCGCCGATTACCGCAAATTTTATTTCACCCAAATGGGTAAAATTATTTTCAGCGTAAATCTGCGTTATCTGCGTGCTGTTGGATTCAGCTTGCGGAATGAAGGTAGTAATCAAAAGCAAAATGCAGGGCTTTTCTGATCACGCTCAAAGAACGTGGGTTTCTAAATTGAACTAAAAAGCGCTCAGCAGAAATGGCTGCCAGCGCTTTTGGGTTTAGCCTTCGTATTTAAACGAAACTTTCATTTTTACCCTGTAAAACTCGATCACACCGTCTTTCAGGTGCATGTCCATTTCACACACTTCGGCAACCCGCAGGTCGCGCAACGATTTTGATGCAAGGCTGATGGCATTTTGAGCAGCTTTTTCCCACGATTCAGGACTGCTTCCTACCAGTTCAATGACTTTGTAAACGCTGTCTGGCATAGCTTCTCATTTTTTGGTTAATAATCAAGTAATTGAAAGTGCGTTCTTTTACGAGGATTTTGCAGAATTGTTTGGATGAAGGAGGCAGTTCCGGCAATATGTTTTTGAGTAACTAAATGTCAGGTCAATCCTGAAATTAGTGAGTTTGAACGGCCATTCTTATTGAATCACGTTCAAAATCTCTTCACCGCCGGAGAGGTTTACAAATAAAGGTAAAAGCGCGCAGTGGCTACAAAAGCGGTTGCCACCAACAGCAAAATGTTGGTTTGGAATTCGCCACGGTCTCCTCTTTTGAAATTGATAATGGCCGCCAAAAGCATGATGATGGCCAGGCCCAGGGCCGAAATGGGGATTACTAAATTGCTGATGGGATACAAGCCCGGAAAAAACAGTCCAAAGCCCCCGAGCGATTCCAGCGACCCGATTATCCTTACTTTTTTGGCCGGCATTTCGGCAGTCCAGTCCATTGCCTTTTTTAGCTTTTCCATCGGAACGACGGCTTTTACAAGGCCCAGTGTAAGAAAAACAGCTGCCAGTATTACTTGAAGAATCCAGAGAAATACATCCATTTCAGGCTTTTTTAAGTGATAACACTTGATTCGAATGGTTGTTCATCCCGATTTAACGCACACTTGCGTCTATCGGGCTAATACCTAAACGTATAAGTGCCCTGAAATATTGGAAGAGGCATCTTAAAAAAGCAAGTTACCGGTAAAAAAGTGCTCAATCGCACCTGGCGAAGGTATTTTTAGGTAGGGAAAAGCTATTTTTCCAATACCCACACTCCTGACCCCGGATTGGCTTCCGAGTACTCGTCTTTGGCTTTCAATGCTTCGCTTTCGGTTTTGTAACGGGCAATACCAACAATAAAGAAATTACCATATTTCCCCAGATGAAAGGGTTCGTAACCCTGTTCTTTTAGCTGTTGTAAATAGGTGTCGGCATTTTCCTGTGCCTTGAAGCTTCCCCCAATCAGGAAGAATCCGGTTGAGTCGCTCAGTTTCTCTTTTTCCGGCTCAGGAACTTGAATTGTAAGACTGTCGGCTGCTACTGTAACCATACTGTCGGACTGAATGGAATCGGTGGTAAGCACCGGAGTTTCTTCTTCTATCTTTGTTTCAACCGGCGGAGTTGTTTGAGTTGGCTCTGCAGGTTGTTTGTCCTTCATAAAAAGAAAAACAGCTACCCCGATTAAGGGGACGAGAACCAACAACAGCCACCACCAGCCGCCTTTGCGTTTTTTCTCTTCGTTGGGTTCCGGAGTTACAACAGGCGCAGGCTCCGGAATTTTTTCTTCTTCCTTCTCCTCAACTTCCTCTTGCTCTTCGGCAACTACCTGCGGAGCTTCTTCGGATGTTTCTTCTTCCAGCGATTCTGTTTCTACAGTATCCGCCGGTTCATCCTCCAGAATTTCCGTATCGGCAGCTTCTGAAGTTTCTTCAACCGTTTCGGGTTCGGCCGGTGTTTCTTCTGCTTCCGAAGCTTCCGGAATTTCCGGTTCTTCAAGCGAAGTGGTTTCCAGACCAAATGAATCGAGCGAAAGCGGCTGATCATCCTCCGAAAGGAAACCAAGCTCTCCTTTTTCGTTCCGGTAGAAAGTTCCGATACCGTCCAGGCTTACTTTTTCCCCTTTATCAAGTTTATACAACCAGTTGTCGCGTTCTTTTTCAATTTTCTGGAGGGCTTCAAAATGAGAGTCACGCGTGTTGTCGGCCACGTAGCCTACCAAAAGGCCATCGTTGTTCCGGATCTGCGGGTTAAAGGTCAGACGGGTGGAAGGTGGCTTGATCTCATCACTGTCTTCACTGATCTCAGCGGGTTGATACTCCTGAATAAACGCGCCAAATCCCGGGATGATCACCATCTCGTGGTCCGGCAAAAGTTGTTGTATAAACTTGTGTAACTTCACGGTTGATAATTTTTCAGGCGTAAAATTAATAAAATTCGCCGTTACTGTCTTTTTCGCTTTTTCAGGTTAAATTTTCAGGAATGCGCTTATTACAATCTCTCTTTGTGATTGAGTAAAAGCATGTTTTTATACTTTTGAAGCTCAAAACCAAAAACATTATGGCAGATAAAATTTTAGTGACCGGCGGAACCGGTTATATCGGTTCGCATACCGTGGTTGAATTGCAGGCGTCAGGTTACGAGGTAATTGTGGTGGATAACCTGTCGAACTCAAGCATCGACGTACTCGACAACATTGAACAAATTTCGGGGATCCGGCCCGCATTCGAACAGTTCGACCTGGCGGATGGAGCAAAAACCGAAGACTTTTTCACCCGAAACAAAAATATTGCGGCCATTATTCATTTTGCGGCATCGAAAGCCGTGGGCGAGTCGGTGGAAAAACCCTTGCTGTATTACCGCAACAACCTGGTGTCGCTGATGAACCTGCTCGATTGCCAGATAAAATACGATGTTCCGAACATTGTTTTTTCTTCGTCGTGTACGGTTTACGGCCAGCCCGAAGTACTTCCGGTGACTGAAAAAACGCCGCGAAAAGATGCCGAATCGCCTTACGGAAATACCAAACGTGTTAACGAAGATATTCTGAACGATACGATTCACGCGAATCCGCAGTTGAAAGGGATTGCGCTTCGGTATTTTAACCCGATCGGTGCGCATCCGAGTGCTCTGATTGGAGAATTGCCGCTGGGCGTTCCGCAAAACCTGGTGCCTTTTATTACCCAAACGGCTGCCGGTTTACGCGACGAATTGAAAGTTTTTGGCGACGATTACGATACGGTTGACGGATCGGCCGTTCGCGATTACATCAATGTGGTGGATTTGGCCAAAGCCCACGTGGTGGCAATCAACCGCTTGCTGCAAGGGAAAAACAAAGCCAATTACGAGATTTTTAACCTGGGAACAGGCACCGGACTTTCGGTGCTGGAAGTGGTTACCGGTTTTGAAAAAGCAACCGGCGTAAAACTCAACTATAAAATCGTAGGCCGCCGTGCAGGTGACATCGAAAAAATATGGGCCGATACCACTTACGCCAACGAAGAGCTGGGGTGGAAAGCCGAAAAAGGGACGGAAGAAACTTTGCTTTCGGCCTGGAACTGGGAAAAACGCGTCAGAGGAATTAAGTAGTCCTTTGAGGCCCGAATAAAGAAAGAGGAAGGAGCGTGCTGTTTCAGCATACTCGTTCCTCTTTGTGTTTTCATTTATTTTTCTGAGTTTTCCGGTCAATTCTTCTATTTTTGTTTTAAAATCAGACACAGCATGAAGAAAACAATATTGGTTACAGGTGGTGCAGGGTTTATTGGCTCGCACGTGGTTCGTTTACTGGTAAACAAGTACCCGGAATATAAGATTGTCAACCTCGATAAACTGACGTACGCCGGGAATTTGGCTAACCTGAAAGACATTGAAGGCCAGCCCAACTACGAATTTGTAAAAGGCGATATTGTGGATGCTGATTTTATACAGAAACTGTTTGACGAAAAACAGTTCGATGGCGTGATTCACCTGGCTGCCGAATCGCATGTAGATCGCTCGATTTCAAACCCCACCGAGTTTGTGTATACGAATGTAATCGGTACGGTTAACCTGCTGAATGCGGCGAAATTTACCTGGAAGGATAATTTGGAAGGGAAAAAATTCTATCATATTTCTACCGACGAAGTGTATGGTTCGCTGGGCGACGAAGGAATGTTTACCGAAGAAACGCGTTACGATCCGCACAGCCCTTATTCGGCATCAAAAGCCAGTTCCGATCATTTTGTGCGGGCTTACTGCGATACCTTTGGATTGCCAACCGTGATTTCTAACTGCTCGAACAACTATGGTTCGTACCAGTTTCCGGAAAAACTGATCCCGCTTTTTATTCACAACATCAAAAACAACAAGCCGCTGCCGGTTTACGGCAAAGGCGAGAACATTCGCGACTGGCTGTGGGTGGTGGACCATGCCCGGGCCATTGATGTGATTTTCCACCAGGGGGTGATTGGCGAAACCTACAACATCGGTGGTTTTAACGAATGGACCAACATCGACCTGATCCGCGTGATGTGCCGGAAGATGGATGAAAAACTGGGGCGTCCGGCGGGTGAATCCGAAAAACTGATCACTTTTGTGAAAGACCGCGCCGGGCACGATCTGCGCTATGCGATCGATGCTACCAAAATTAAAAACGAACTGGGCTGGGAGCCTTCGCTTCAGTTTGAAGAAGGCATTGAACTGACCATTGAATGGTACCTCGAAAACACCGAATGGCTGGAGAATGTTACTTCGGGCGATTATCAGAAATATTATGAAGAGCAATATGTAAAAAGATAATATTGTCAGTAAATGGATCCGTCGGTACTCCAAATAGTAGACCACTTTCTTGGCGAAAAAAGAAAAGGGAAAGATTTCACTGAAATAGGAAGAGAACTCAAAAAGTTGAATCTCAAGGATGAAACGGTCAAAGAGATTTTAAAGGAGATTGATCGTCAGATTTTTTTGGAAGAAGCTGTTACAGTAAAGCAAAAGGGAATAAATGAGTCAATTTGGATTGGATTAGTGCTGATAGTTCTGGGAGTTGTCTTCACAATCGGTTCTTTGACCGGATTTATAACAGGAGGACATGCAATTGTTTTGATGTATGGGCCTTTAATCGCAGGAATTGTCCTGGTGGTGAGAGGCACCAGAAAAAGAAAAAATATTGCAGGTTTTTCAAAGGATATACGAGCAGGTTATTTCCGGAAACGTCATTAAGTATTAACAATAGTCCCGTAGCCGGTTTTACTGAAAGTCCAGTTCTTCGTAAGAACGTTTTTTTGGATATAAGGACGTTAGAGAAGGTGTTCATTCGTCCAAATTTCAGGCAAAGCACGCGAAGTTGTTTTTAAGAACCCAAAATCAAATATTGACAATCAATAATCTGCGAGCTTTGCGGGAACTCGATTTTGTCAAATCCTGAGACACTGTCGTTTGTGGTTGATTCGATAAAATTCAGGGTATAACTTTCAGGAACAGAAATTTATACTATCTTTGCGCCACATTTTTCAAAAACAAATAAAGTAGAGTTATGCCAGTAAAAATGAGACTCGCGCGACACGGTCGCAAACGCTACGCATACTACCACATTGTAGTAGCCGATAGCAGGGCGCCACGAGATGGCAGGTATATTGAGCGGATTGGCACGTATAATCCGAATTCTAATCCTGCTACTATTGATCTCGATTTTGACAAAGCTTATGATTGGCTTGTTAAAGGCGCACAACCTACTGACACCGTTAAGGCAATTTTGTCTTACAAAGGTGTGTTGTACAAAAAACACCTGATGGGTGGAGTGAAAAAAGGAGCATTTGATGAAGCGGAAGCCGAAAAACGTTTGGACAAATGGATGGCAGAAAAAGATGCCAAGATCCAGGCCAAAGTTGACCGTTTGCAAGGCGAAGTTGATTCAGCCTTTAAGAAACAAATGGAGGCTGAAATTAAAATCAAAGAAGAAAGAGCTGCTGCTATTGCTGCAAAAAATGCAGAACTGGCCGCTGAAGCTCAGGCTGCTGCTGCCGAGGCAGAAGCCGAAGAAGCTCCTGAAACTGAAGCACCTGAAGCTTCAGCAGAAGAACAAGGTGCGGAATCTTAAGAAAGACTCACATCTTATGATAGAAAGCCATTCGTTCATTAACGGATGGCTTTTTTGTTTTGTGAAATACCCATTTCTCTTCGTGTTTCTTTGTGGATCCTCTGCGGTTCTTTGTGTAAACTTCTTTTTCTTCTTGCACAAAGTACCTCTACGAAAGTAACAAGAGCTCCAAAGTTGTATCTCTTCCATAAAATTCAACACAATTTGTCTATTTTTGAAGTATGGAAACAATACCAAAAACCGATTGCGAAAAAATAGGATTCTTCCGGAAAACACACGGTGTACACGGCGAAGTAGTGCTCGAATTCGAAGAGCATTTTGAATATTCGGTGGAAGAAGCCGAACGTTTTTTTGTGGAACTCGACGGTTTGCTGGTGCCGTTTTTTATTGCTGAAGATGGTTTGCGCTTTAAATCGTCGAAATCGGCCATCGTAAAATTCGACTGGGTGGATACCGAAAAATATGCCAAGCGCCTGATTGGGGCTTCGGTGTATCTTTTTCTGGATGAAATTGTGGATGAACCACTGGAGAGCGAAGCACTGCTAAAAGGCTTTGTGCTTTTTGATGCCGAAAAAGGCGAAGTGGGAGAGATCGAACAGGTGGACGATTATTCGGGGAATGTGGTGCTGACCGTCAAACACGGCGATGAAGAACTGCTGGTTCCTTTTCACCCGGAATTTGTGGTGGAGATTGACGAGGAGCAAAAACGTCTTATCCTGAACCTGCCGGAAGGATTAATTGAGGGGTAAGCCCGGCTCGTAAGCTTTGATTTTATTCCTCCACTCATCCGGAATAAGCTCCGATTTTTTATGTTGCATATGGTAACAAACCAAAACCGTAGTGCACAAAGCAGCTGGCTCCGGGTTTCCTTTTTTGAACAATTGCTGGGTCATTTCCAGGCTCTTTTCTCCGAGCGACGAAATATGCGTTTGTACTTCAATCTGGTCTTCCAGGTAAATGGGTTCGAGGTAATCAACCTTTACCGAAGCAATCACCAGTCCCGTTTCTGTCCAACTGATTAGCTTGCCCAATACTTTCTCAAAATAATTGAGCCGGGCCAGGTCGAAAAACTCCTGGTATTTTCCGTTGTACACATGGCCCATCAGGTCCACATCGTTAAACCGAAGTTGAATGGAAGTGGTATGTATATCGCTCATTTTATCCGTGTTTTAAAAATTACAAAGTCGCTGCCTTCCCGGTGCTTTGAGTACTCTTCTTCCGAAAGAACAACCAAAATTGAACTTTTTTTCCGATGTAGTGCAACTTTGCGCATATTTGTCCGTCATTAGTGAAGTAATAGTTAGAAACCAGAAAATAGTTATAAAAGATGAAACGAATCCCTGGGGACGAGTTCCATCTTATACCTTAATAAACAACAATTTTAATAAGATGAAAGCCAGAATTTTATTGTTTAGCCTCCTGTTGGCAGGAATATTTGCTGTAAATTCAGTAAAAGCAGAAGAAGAAAACCGCGAAGTATCACCTTTCTCAGAGATTTCACTGCGAATCTCCGGGAATCTCTACCTCACCCAGGGCAACAAACAAAGTGTTAGAGTTGTAGCCAAAGAATCGGTTTTGAGCGATCTTATTACCGAAGTGAAAGGAAATGAACTGGTGATCCGTTTTCCCAATTCGAACATCTTTCAGCGCAATTTCAAACCCGGTAAAATCGAAATTTATGTTACCGTGCCCGATGTAAGTGCCTTGTCGGTTTCGGGTTCAGGCGATATTATTGCCGAGAAACTGGAAGCCCGGATTTTAAATCTGTCGCTTAGCGGAAGTGGCGGAATCAAGCTCGGTTCGCTCGAATCAAGCAAATTGAAAGGAAGCATCTCGGGTTCGGGAAATATTGAAGTGAAAGGCCGAAAAGTGGCTGACGATTTAAGTGTGACCATCTCGGGTTCCGGAAATTTCAATGCAACGGATTTTGAAGCCGATGCAGTCAGTGTAACCATTGCCGGATCGGGTAACTGCAACGTTACTTCAAACGGAACGATTAAAGCACGCATTGCAGGTTCTGGAAGCGTCTTTTACAGCGGGAACCCAAGCATCGATGCTTCGACCGCCGGCTCCGGAAAAGTAAGAGAAATGTAGTGTAACAAGCTATACGAACATTGAAAACCATTCTTCAGATGAGGGATGGTTTTTTTTGTGCATTATTTGATCATAATGTATTAAATTGCTTCTCAATAGTTCTAACTGTAATTAAAATTCAACAACATGGGAGTATTAAAAGAATTTAAGAGCTTTGCCATGAAAGGCAATGTGCTCGACCTGGCAGTTGCTGTCATTATTGGTGGTGCTTTTGGTAAGATCATCACCTCTTTTGTAAACGATGTTTTGATGCCACCTATTGGGTTGCTTTTGGGAAATACCGATTTCAGCAACCTGAGAGTTGTAATCAAAGAAGGTAGCGAAGCCGTAATGAATGGCGAGCAGATAGTAAGTCCGGCCGTTGCTGAAGTGGCGATTAAATACGGCGCTTTTGTAAACACCGTGCTCGACTTTCTGATTGTGGCTTTCTCCATTTTCCTGGTGGTAAAGGCTTTCAATAAAATGAAGAAGAAAGAAGCTGCAGCTCCACCTCCTGCTCCGCCAGCTCCTTCGAAAGAAGAAGTACTGCTTACCGAGATCAGGGATATTTTAAAAGAAAAGAAATAAACGTTTTCAGGATACGATCAAAACTGCTTCGCTGTCAACCGACGGATGAAGCAGTTTTTTTATTTCCGGATAATCTCAATTTGCCCGCCCGGTCCGAGTTTGATAATGCTCGAAGCTTGTGCCGGAGTACGGTCGTCTTGCCGGTATTCAACAATATAATCCACCGCATTTTTTATTTCATCGGAAATCTCGTCAAAAAAAGTCGGCGATTTTTCTCCGCTTACATTGGCCGAAGTGGAAACCAGCGGACGGCGAAAACGTTGCAGCAAGCGGCTGGTAAAAGCTTCTTTGGTGAAACGGATTCCGATGCTGCCATCTTCTGCAAGCAGGTTTGCGGCCAGGTTTTTAGCGCGGGGATAAATAACCGTCAAGGGAGTGGTGCTTATTTCCACCAGATCCCAGGCAACTTCCGGCACTTCGCTCACATAGCGGTCGAGCAAGGCCGGGTTTTCCATTAGCACGAGCATGCTTTTCGAGTCTGCACGTTTTTTTAGGTCGTAAATCCGCTTCACTGCTTCGGGGTTGGTGGCATCGCAGCCAATTCCCCAAATGGTATCGGTGGGGTAAAGAATGATTCCCCCGCTTTTCAGTACCTCCAGTGCTTTCTTAATATCTTCCTGCATTGTTTAGCCTACTATTTTCTGATACAATTTTACGAGTTTCTCCACGTATTTTCCGGTTTGAAATTCGTTGGCACGCAACCTGCCTTTTTCAATTAACTGGCTGCGAAAATAATCATCGCTTATCAATTTCTGAATAGAATTGCCTAGTTCTTCAATATTTCCGGGTGAGCACAAAATCGCTGCATCGCCTGCAGTTTCCGGCAGACACGATACGTTGGAGGTGATTACCGGGCATCCGCTGGCCATGGCTTCGATCACGGGCAAGCCAAAACCTTCAAATACCGAGATGTAGATCGAAAGCGTGGCAAGCTGATAGATTCCAGCCAGGTCTTTTTCAGGAATGTTTTTCAGGATGATCACCTGTTTCTGAATTTTTTGGGCAGCTACGTATTTGTGTATGTCGTTGCAATACGAGGTTGGATTGCCGATCATTACCAGCGGGATATCGAGATTCTTTGCTTGCAGGGCCTTTAAAATAGAAAGCTGATTTTTTCGTTCTTCGATGGTTCCCACGGCCAGGATAAACTGATCGGGCAGGCGGTATTTCTCTTTTATTTTTGAGGTGTCAACCTTTTCAAAAAACAGGGGCGAAATGGCCTGGTGAATTACCTCAATCTTGTCGGGCGAGGTACCGGTAAACTCCACAATGTCGGCTTTTGTCTGCTCACTGATGGCGATGATCTTTGTGGCGGCTTTGCAGGCATATCTTACCTTGTAGCGGTAAATGAGCCGGTCGAAAAACTTATAAAATTCGGGGTAGCGCAAAAAGATCAGGTCATGAATGGTCACCAATGCCGGAATCCCGGTTTTGTGGATACCGCGGGGTAACTCGTTGCTAAGACCGTGGTAGAGATCGATCTGCCGGGATTTAATTTCGCCGCTTAGTTTAAAATTTCGCCAAATGGTCTTCTTAAGCCCCGATAATTTACGTGGCGGGGCTACAATTTCAAAAGCCTCCTGCTGTTTTAGCATCGCGACTTTTACCTCGGTGGTGAACAGGGAGTAAGTGTTTTTCGGGAAATATTTAATAAGTCCGTTTAGGGTATTCCGGCTGTAATTTCCCAGTCCTGAGGTATTTAAAAAAGCTCGTTTTGCGTCGTATCCTAATTTCATAATTGGTTGATTGCTTCTGTCTAAAATAACAAAAAAGGCCGGGTTTATGCCCCAGCCTTCCATTTTTGTATTATTTATGTTGCAATAAATTCTGCGAATCAACTGATGTCCTGAATCTTTAAAATCAGAAATTATTTAAAGTCTTTCACGCCACTAAAATCGAGTGTGGCAAAATAGTCTTCCAGTGTTTCAGCGCGGCGGATTTCTGTCACTGCTCCGTTTTCGCGCAGCAGAAGTTCGGCCGAACGAAGTTTTCCGTTGTAGTTAAAGCCCATCGAATGTCCGTGAGCACCGGCATCGTGGATCACCACAATATCATCGGGATCAATCTCGGGCAACATCCGGTCGATGGCAAATTTGTCATTGTTCTCGCACAGTGAGCCGGTAACGTCGTATTTGGTAGTGGCGGGCTCGTTTTCTTTCCCCATTACAGTAATGTGATGATAAGCTCCGTATAGTGCAGGGCGCATCAGGTTAGCCATGCAGGCGTCGAGTCCGGCGAATGTTTTGTACGTTTTTTTGATGTGGCGCACTTTGGTAACCAGGTATCCGTAAGGTCCGGTAATGGCGCGGCCCAGTTCAAAGAAGATTTTAAGCGGTGCCAGACCCTTTGCAACAATCATTTCGTCGTACACCTTTTTAATACCTGCGCTTACAAAATCCAGGTCCACCGGTTTTTCTCCCGGTTTGTAGGGGATGCCTACTCCACCGCCAAGGTTGGCAAACTCAATGCGGACGCCGGTTTTTTCATACACCTCATTAATCAGGTTAAAAAGAATTTCAGCGGTTTCAACAAAATACGTTGGATCCAGTTCGTTGGAAGCGACCATGGTATGAATACCAAAACGTTCCACTCCCTTTTCTTTCAGCATTCGGTAGCCTTCGATCATCTGTTCGCGGGTAAAACCATATTTGGCTTCTTCGGGATGTCCGATGATCAGGTTGCCCTGTTTCAGGTTGCCCGGATTATAGCGCATGCAAATGGTTTTCGGCAGACCCACATGTTTCTCGAGGTAGTCGATGTGCGAAATATCGTCGAGGTTGATAATGGCTCCCAGTTCTTTGGCAAGTTGAAACTCGTATGCCGGCGTATCATTCGAGGTCAGCATAATCTCGTCGCCGCTCATACCCACCTGTTTTGCCAGTTCCAGTTCAGCTACAGAACTGCAATCGATTCCAAAACCTTCTTCCCGCAAAATTTTCATGAGGTAAGGATTCGGTGCCGATTTTATCGCGTAATATTCTTTAAAGCCTTCGTTCCATGAAAAAGCTTTGTTAAAATAGCGTGCGTTTTCCCGCATCGCCTTTTCATCGTAGATATGAAACGGAGTCGGGTGGTTGGCAATGATCGTTTCCAGTTGTTCCTTGCTGAATGGTAGCTTTTTTGCTGTCATGTTTTACGTGATTAATAAAGAGAAGCAAAAGTACATTTTCCTGTTGATTTATGGTAGAATTATTCTAAATAAACAGGAGTGGAATTAACCGGAAATTTACATAGTCAAGTTCTGAATAGCTCAAGCCTGGAGCTAGTGAGATACAATTATATGGATTTTAAATCTTTGAATATGATTTGGCAGGAACACTGAATTGGACTTGAATAGGGAAACAATGGTGACTACCTATAAAAGGAAATCAAGAAAGTTGGACTTATTGATCACTTCAAACGTAATCTCGGGATAATTCTCGTTGAATGCCGTGGGTGTCTTTACCTTTCTTTCACCCCATTTAAATTCGTATGCTTTGATTACCCCATTACTTTCTTCGAGCAAATCGATTTCCTGCTTTGTGTAACTCCGCCAAAAGTAATAGCTGGCGAAACAATTGGCATTGTTTTGTTTTTTTATTCGCTCGCTAATCAGAAAACTCTCCCACAAAGCTCCCGTATCTTTTCTGATTGCCACGGGGCGAAAGTCATTGATAACGGCATTACGAATCCCATTGTCAAAAAAATACCATTTGCTTGACTTTGAAACTTCTTTGCGCGGATTACGAGCGAAGGCTGGTAACTTATATATCACAAAAGTTTTGGAAAGCAGATCCAGGTATTTTTCAACCGTATTACGGCTCAAACCTATCTTTTTGGCCAACTCATCATACGAAACCTCACTTCCTGTCTGGTAGGCTATAAGCCGAAGTAAGTCCCGCATTTTCCCTGAATTTTTAATACCGTCAATCATTAAAATGTCCTTCAACAAATAAGAATTTGCTATTTCAAGCAGGTATTGTTGTTTCTTTCCGTAGTCGGGTATTGATTGCAATTCCGGATACATCCCATAGACGAGTAGCTCTTCGAGTTTTTGGATAAGTCCTACTCTGGTTTCTGTTTGTGTTAATTCATTTAATGAAAAAGGAAATAATTTGTATTGATAGGATCTACCGACCAATGGCTCGCCTGCCTGATTGTACAGATCAAAAGATGAGGACCCCGAAATAATTACTGATAGCTCTTTTAAGTTATCTACGATTAATTTGATAATACGTCCAATATCTTTAATGTTTTGTGCTTCATCGATCACCAAAATCTCAGTGCCTTGGAATAATTGTCTGTAGTGGTTAACTGTGCGTGTTGAAAGCATTTCTTCGGTGCTAAAATCTTCTCCATTCAGAAATGCAGTTTTTTTGTTCAATTGTTTTATCAGGCTTTCAAGTAAGATCGTTTTTCCTACCCTTCTGGCGCCAAACAGTAAAACAGCTTTTCCCGGTTGCGTGTCTGTTTGTAAAAGATCTTGCAGGTCACGTTTTATCATGCTTCTTATTTCTTATAATGGAGAAATATTTCTTTCAATTGAAGAATTTCAATCAAAATTAATTAATGTACTGAAGAATTTCAACACATTTTCAGAAATAAATTGAAGAATTTTGAGTCAAAGCTTTGATTGAGATTGCCATTCGAAGCTATGGGGTGTGCGAGTACAAATTGAAAGGTTTGGATTTTTAGTCTTCCACCAAACTCATCGCCGCACGGATTCCGTCGGCCGCACTGGAAACGATTCCGCCGGCATAACCGCTTCCTTCACCAATAACATAGAGGTTTTCGAAGCCTTCACAAAGCCCGTTTTTTTCGCGAATCACCTGGATGGGAGAAGATGTTTTGCTTTCAAAACCCAGTAGGTTTCCGTGTTCGAAACCGCGCATTTTTCGGATAAAGTCCTGCAAACCTGCCTGCATTGATTGAACTACGGGCGCGGGGAGCAGGCTCCAAAGCGGCGCCTGGATCAGCCCGAGCGGGTAACTGCTTTCGAGCGGTGCGGATTTAGTTTTCTGATTGAGAAAGGCACTGATGCTGCATGCCGGAGCGGAGTAACTTCCTGCAAAATTGTAAAAAAGTTCTTCGAGTTTCTGAAGCTGGTCGAGGGCTTCGACAGGTGAAACCGTTTTTCCTGCCAGTTCATCGGGGTGAATACCTGCCACACAGGCTGCGTTGGCAAACATACCGTTGCGTTTGTAGTAGCTCATCCCGTTTACAATATTGGTATGTTCGTAAGCAGCTGCCGGGACTACGGTTCCTCCCGGGCACATGCAAAATGAAAATACCTGGTGCGTGCCATCAGCCGGCGAGGTAAGCCGGTACTCGGCGGCTTTTACTCCGGGCAATACGGGTTTTCCCCATTGTGCAATATTGATGGTTTCCTGTTTGTGCTCCATTCGGCTGCCCACCGCAAAATTCTTGGTGCGGAAAGGAACACCACGCCGAATCAGCATTTTATAGGTTTCGTAAGCTGAGTGTCCCGGTGCAATAAAAACGGCATCGGCTTCCAGGTTTCCGGCAGTGGTGACAACCTCGCTTACTTTCCCGTTGATAATTTTCAGGTCTTCCAGCTGTGTCTCGAAAAGCATGCGGCCCCCCAGTTCTTCGAATTCGTGCCGCAGGTTTTGGACAATCTTTCGCAGGTTGTCGGTACCCAGGTGCGGATGTGTCATGTACATGATCTCGGCAGGTGCCCCGGCTTTTACATAGCTCGAAAGAATAAAATGTTTCTCTTTGGAGATGTGTTTCGAGCGTGAAGTCAGCTTTCCGTCCGAGAAAGTACCGGCGCCACCTTCGCCAAAAGCATAGTTGTTTTGAGTATTAAAAACTCCGCTGCGTTCGAAATGCGAAATGGCTTGCCCCCGTTTTTGAACATCGGAGCCGCGTTCGATCAGCGTAACATTAAAACCGGCTTTTTGCAAAACAAAGGCATTAAAAAAGCCGGCCGGGCCACTGCCAACCACTACAATTTTCCTGTTTCTTTTTTTGAACGGAATCTGTAACTCATCCTGCTCAGGAGACTCATCTCCTTTTATTTTTGATGAGCTAACCAACACTTTTACCAGCCAGAAAATACTTTTTTTATTCCGCGCATCCAGGCTTTTGCTTTCGGTATAAAAAGAGAAATCCCGGATATTCAACTGCTTGGCAATACGCTCTTTTAGCTGTTCTTCGGTGTAGTTGGTAGGTAATTTTAAACTGATCGCCTTTGTTCCCATGCTGTATAATTTCGATTCAAAAGTAGGTATTCGCTGTGTTATTTGGAAGAACCCGGGAGCTTCCTGTAAAATTTAATGTAACTGAACCGGTTTTCGCGCGTCTGTATTTATGTGATGAGCAACAGCGGAATTACCGAAAGCGGAAAACAATGATTCATTCACCGGAGATAAAGCTTCGTTCGTCGAATAAATAACAGTGATTTCACGGGTTTTCATCACATTTATTTCAGAAAACAAAAAACAAGCAATTCAAGCCATGATTAGTCTTAAAAATGTACACAAATCTTACGTTACCGGCAGCAACTCGCTTCACGTGCTGAAAGGTATCGACCTGGAGATTGAAACAGGCGAATTTGTTTCGATCATGGGCTCCTCGGGTTCGGGAAAATCAACCCTTTTAAACATTCTCGGAATTCTGGACAACTACGACGAAGGTGCCTATTATCTGAACGGCTCGCTGGTGAAAGACATGTCGGAGAAAAAAGCTGCCAAACTGCGTAACGAGATGGTGGGCTTTGTATTCCAGTCGTTCAATCTTATCTCCTTTAAAAATGCGATGGAAAATGTGGCACTTCCGCTTTACTATCAGGGAGTGAACCGCAAAAAACGCAATAAAATTGCTCTGGAATACCTCGATAAAGTAGGACTGCTGGATTGGGCCGATCATTTGCCCAACGAGATGTCGGGAGGCCAGAAACAGCGCGTTGCAATAGCCCGCTCGCTGATTTCGCAGCCCAAAATCATTTTTGCGGACGAACCAACCGGAGCGCTCGATACTACTACTTCGTACGAAGTAATGGAGATACTGAAGGAGATCAATGCCGGCGGGATTACCGTGATTCTGGTGACACACGAGCATGATATTGCCGCGATGACGCAAAAAATCGTTCGTCTGAAAGACGGCCGCATCGATCAGATCATCAAAAACGGCGATCTGAAACACTTTCAACATCAATACGCCAAAGAGCTGGAAACCGCATAAGGAGTATCCAGTCGCAGTCTCAGTTTTCAGTTGGTTTCACTGAACTTTGAATTCTGAACTCTAAACTTTAAACTATTCTATCATGTTCGATATCGATAAATGGCAGGAAATCTTTGCCACCATCAAAAAGAATAAAATGCGGACTTTCCTTACGGGCTTTAGTGTTGCCTGGGGGATTTTCATGCTCATGATTTTACTTGGGTCGGGCAATGGCCTGAGCAACGGGGTTTCCGAAAACTTTATGCGCGATGCCGTAAACGCCATGTGGTTGTGGAGCGGTCGTACCAGTATTCCCTATCAGGGTTTAAAAGAGGGCCGCGACATACGCTTTACCAATGCCGATTACGATGTGCTAAAGGACCTGGAAGGGATTGAATATACTTCGGGGCGCTATTACATTCGTGAAAATAAATTTTCGTACGGAAACGAATACGGCGAATACACGGCGATTACCTGTCATCCCGATCTACAGGACGTGGAAAACATTGAAATAGTAGATGGCCGGTTTATCAACCAGGTCGACATCAATCAAACACGAAAATCGGTGGTGCTGGGAAAGGATATCTACGATGCTTTGTTTAAAGATAAAAATGCGATTGGGGAATATGTGCGAGTTAACAACATTCCTTTTAAGGTAGTGGGAATATGCCGGGAAGGTGGCGGTACTCGTCACCGGAATGCGTACATTCCTGTAAGCACCGGGCAAAAGGTATTTAACGGCTCCAACCGCTTGCACAATTTTGCACTCACCATTAACGCGACCACCCTGGAAGAGAGCCAGGCCATTGAGCAGCGGGTGCGCGAAACGATGGCCCGCAAACACCGGTTCGATGCTTCGGATGAGTCGGCCATGGGATCGTACAACAAGCTGGAAGACGTAATTCAGACCATGAAAATATTCCAGGCCATCAAAATTTTTATCTGGATTATCGGTACAGGAACCTTGATTGCCGGCGTGGTGGGTGTTAGCAACATTATGCTGATTGTGGTAAAGGAACGCACCAAGGAAATTGGCATCCGCAAAGCGATTGGCGCAAGCCCTTCGTCTGTGATCGGGTTGGTTTTGCTCGAATCGATATTGATCACAACGGTTGCCGGGTACATCGGTTTGGTGATGGGAACGGGACTGATGGAGCTGATCAATCTGGTGGTTGAAAAGCAGTACGAAGTTTCGGCAGCTACCAACGGCGGAAACGGAGAAACCATATTCCGAAATCCTACGGTTGACCTTGGGGTTGCAATGACCGCAACTTTACTGTTGGTGGTTGCAGGAACCATTGCGGGGTACATTCCCGCCAAGCGCGCCGCACGCATTAAACCGATTGAAGCTTTGCGTGATGAATAAAAGAGACTCTCTGAACTTTGAACTTTAAACACTGAACTAAAATGTTTGATTTAGATCTTTGGAAAGAAATACTGAGCGCCCTGAAAAAGAACCGGATGCGAAGCTTTATGACTGCTTTCGGGGTATTTTGGGGAATATTCATGCTCATCATCATGTCGGGAGCCGGGAAAGCTTTGGAGAATGGAGTGATGGATGGCATCCGGGCATTTGCCTCCAATTCTGCCTTTTTCTGGACCGAGCGTACCAGCAAACCCTACAAAGGATTTCAGCGTGGAAGGCAATGGAATTACACCAATACCGACATTGAATACATAAAAGCAAATGTAAAGGATATTGAATACCTGTCACCGCGTTTGTTTGGCCCAAGAGGCTATGAAGGCGACAATACCATCAGAGGCAAGCAAACAGGTTCGTTCAATATTTACGGCGACTATCCTGATTTTTTCAAAATTGATCCGTGGACGCCACTAAAAGGGCGCCTTATCAATGAGATCGATATTTTACAAAGTCGCAAAGTGGTGAATATTGGTGAACGTGTGGTGGAAGTAATGTTTGAAAAGGACGAAGATCCGATCGGTCAGTATTTGAAAATCAACGGAGTTTATTTCCAGGTAGTAGGAGTGATAAAGGGTGAAACACGCGTAAATATTGGAGGAGGTAGAAAAAACGAAACCATTATCATGCCTTTTACCACGATGCAAAAGACCTACAATTTCGGCGACGATGTTCACTTCTTTTCGGTAACCTCGGCACCGGGAGTTCCGGTGAGCAGGGTAGAAGCCCGCTTAAAGGAGCTTCTGAAAAGCAGGCATAAAATTGCCCCCGACGATATGCAGGCAGTGGGTTCTTTCAACATCGAAGTGGAGTGGAAAAAATACATGGGCCTTTTTACCGGTATCCAGATTTTAACCTGGATCGTGGGAATCGGAACCCTGATGGCCGGGGTGATCGGTGTCAGCAACATTATGCTGGTGATCATAAAGGAACGTACGCAGGAAATAGGAATTCAACGGGCTATCGGGGCAACTCCGGGCAAAGTGATAATGCACATTGTGGCCGAGAGTGTGTTTCTGACAGTAATGGCCGGTTACATCGGGCTGGCACTGGGTGTTGGTTTGCTCGAATTGCTGAACATTGCACTGGAAGCTGCCAGTTCGGATGCAGATTCGATTTTCTTCCGTTCGCCCGAAGTGAGTTTCCAAATGGCAGTAGGAGCCTTGTCGGTACTGGTGGTTTCCGGAATACTGGCAGGATTAATACCCGCCAAAAGAGCCGTTAGTATCAAACCGATCGATGCATTAAGAGACGAATAAAAAAAATCAACGATAAACGAATTACAGAAAACAAAAAACAAGAGCAACATGAAAAAGATTGTAAGATACCTGGGAATTGCGATTTTGATCGCAGCGTTTGGAGGAACCCTTTTCTTCTTGTATAACAAGTCAAAGAAGAAACAGGATTTCTTTGAGAACAAGAATCCGTTTTACAGCGATGTAGTAATGAAAACCGTGGCAACCGGTTCGGTAGTGCCGCGTTACGAAATTGAAATTGTGCCACAGGTTTCGGGGATTATCGATGAACTGTATGTGGAAGCCGGCGATAAAATCAGCAAAGGACAGGTAGTGGCACGTATTAAAATTATTCCGGATATGGTAACGTTAAATGCTGCTGAAACCCGGTTGAACAGAGCAAAAATCAGTTACGAAGATGCCCAGATTGATTACGACCGTCAGCAGAAGCTGTTTGACAAGAGTGTGATCTCTTACGAAGAGTTCAAATCGTCAAAGGTCGGGTACGATTCAGCCAAGGAAGAATTGTCGGCTGCTGAAAATAATTTGGAATTAATTCAGAATGGTGTAACAAAAAAGGCAGCAACGGCTACCAATACCCTGGTTCGTTCTACTATTGATGGCATGGTGCTCGATGTTCCGATCAAAGTTGGAAACTCGGTCATTCAGGCCAATACTTTTAATGCCGGTACTACCATTGCTTCGGTGGCCGATATGAAAGATATTATTTTTGAAGGGAAGGTGGACGAAACCGAAGTGGGTAAAATTAAGGAAGGAATGCCGATTGAACTGGAAATTGGCGCCATTGATAAAGAAAAATTTGACGCCGTACTGGAATATATTTCACCCAAGGGGGTGGAAGAAAACGGAGCCATTCAGTTTGAGATAAAGGCAAATGTTCGGCTGAAAGAAGGGCAGTTTATACGGGCCGGTTACAGTGCCAATGCCAACATCGTTCTGGAGAAAAAAGACAGTGTAATGGTGATTCCGGAAGGCATGCTGCAATTCGACAACGACTCGTCGTTTGTGGAGATTAACACCGGAAGCACAGAAGAACCGGTTTACGAGAAACGCATGGTGAAAACCGGCTTGTCTGACGGAATCAATATTGAGATTACAGAAGGTTTGAAGCCGGAAGACAAGGTAAAAGGCGAAAAAATCGATCCAAAAGCGATGAAAGAAAACACCAGTAAAGGCTAGGCTTAGTTAGTTTCAAAGGTTTATGTAAATTAGTCGAAACAAAAAAACAATAAAAAAATGAAGAATCTTTTAACCTTGCTGATCGCAGTTACGGGACTTTTATCGGTAGCAACAGTAAAGGCCCAGGCTCCCTGGGACCTGCAGAAATGCTTCGATTACGCCATCGAAAATAACCTCCAGATCAAAAGGCAGGTGCTGAATACCGAATATTACCAGAACCAGGTCAACCAGGCAAAGTCGGATAAGTTGCCCAACCTGAATGCACAGGTTGGAAATGATTTCAGTTTTGGACGGACCCTGACTTTTCCTGAAAATACGTATGTAAATGCCAATTCAACTTCTCTTTCCGGGGGTGTGAGTTCTAATCTGACCGTTTTTAATGGCATGAGATTGAGCAATCTGGTTCAGAAGAGCAAATTGGATTTGCAGGCCACCCTGTATGAATTGGATAAGACGAAGGACGATATTATGTTGTTGATTGCAGCCGAGTATCTCCAGATTCTTTTTGCCGAAGAAGTACTGCTGGTGGATTCCGCCAACCTGGAAGTCACCAAACAACAGCTCGAAAGATCGAGACAACTGGTAAATGCAGGAAGCCTGGCCAGAGGGGCAATGCTGGAAATTGAAGCACAGCTGGCCCGCGAAGAGTTACAGTTGGTAAACGATCAGAACAGTCTTCAACTGGCCTATCTGAATCTGTATCAGTTTATGGACCTTCCGATGGCTGAAAGCTTTAAGATCGAGAAACCGAGTCTTCCTGAAATTCAGGCCAATGTGACCATGATGAATGCTTTTGATGTGTTCAATAATGCGATAAATGTCCGCCCTGAAATAAAAGCCGCCCAGTTGCGGGTGGAAAGTGCGATGAAAGAACTTGAAATAGCCAAGGGAAATAGATATCCCAGTCTTTCGTTTGGAGCTTATTACAATAACATTTTTAATAATAAAGACAGCCGGGGTTTTAATGAGCAGATCCAGAACAATGGTCGCTCCAGCTTAGGATTAACCTTATCCATCCCTATTTTCAACCGCTTCCAGGTGAAGAACAGCATTTCCAATTCGCAGATCCAGATTTCGGATTACGAATACCAGCTGCAGATAGCGCGCAACGTGCTTCGAAAAGATATTGAACTGGTTTATACCAATGCTTTGGCTGCGCTCAACCGCTATATTTCTACCCAAAAAGCGGTTACGTCGATGAAAGAGGCTTTCCGTTATACCGAAGAGAAGTTTAACGTGGGAATGATCAACTCGGTGGAGTACAACCAAAGCAAGAATAACCTGGCAACGGCGCAGTCGGATCTGATACAGGCCAAGTACGAGTATATTTTCCGTACCAAAATATTAGATTTCTACAACGGTGTACCTATCACCTTGTAGCGAATCATGCTTGAACATTGTTTTTTGTGCCCTGACGGTTAGCGTCAGGGCTTTTTTGTGTTTGTCAGAAATATACTTTCACAATAACGTTTAAAAGGTAAGCTGAGGGATAAGAGAATTTTTTTCAACTCAATTTTATTGCATAATTTCGTCCAGCATTCAGGAATTATTATTACGGATTAATCAATCAATCAAAGTGAAACAAACAAGTATTTTTTTGAGTTACATCGCCCTCTTAATTTTGGGCGCTGGCTTGACCAATTGCGGGCAGGTCGAAAAAGAAGCAACAACCAAGCCCAACATCATATACATCCTGGCTGATGACCTGGGGTATTCGGAAGTGGGTTGCTACGGACAGGAAAAAATAGAAACACCCAACCTCGATGCGATGGCCACTAACGGTATGATGTTTACAGAACACTACGCCGGGGCTCCGGTTTGCGCGCCTTCGCGTTGTGTGCTGTTAACCGGTCAGCATCTTGGGCATGCGCAAATCAGGGGTAACGACGAATGGGCTTCCCGTGGCGACGTATGGGATTTCGAAGCCATGGCAAAAGACCCGAATCTGGAAGGGCAGCGTCCGTTAAAAGCCGGTACGCCAACCATTGGGCGTTTGTTGCAAAATGCCGGTTATAAAACTGGTGTGGTAGGTAAATGGGGCCTGGGGGCTCCCTTAACCGAAGGAATTCCCAACAAACAAGGCTTCGATTTCTTTTTCGGATACAATTGCCAGCGGCAGGCGCATACTTTTTTCCCGGTTCACTTATGGAAAGATACGACCAAGGTACTGTTGAACAATAAAATGGTGCCGCCCCGTACGCGACTTCCCGAAGGAGCCGATTTGTACGATCCGGAATCTTACAAGGATTTCTGGCTGACTGAATACTCGCCTGATTTGATGCAAAAGGAAGTCATTAATTTTATCCGTGAAAACAAAGACGCGCCTTTCTTTATGTATTACGCTACCCCTATTCCGCATAATCCGCTGCAGGCCCCGAAGCGCTGGATAGATTACTATGTGGATAAATTTGGCGACGAAGAACCGTACGATGGACGGCGGGGTTATTTTCCGCATCGTTACCCGCACGCCTGCTATGCGGCAATGGTTTCGTACATGGACGAGCAGATTGGTGAAATTGTAGCTACCCTGAAAGAGCTGGGATTGTACGAAAACACGATCATCATGTTCAGCAGCGACAATGGCCCGACGTATACCGGGGGAGCCGACTCGCCCTGGTTCGACAGTGCCAAACCGTTTAAAAGCGAACACGGTTGGGGAAAAGGAAGTGTGAACGAAGGCGGGATCAGGGTGCCAATGATTGTTCAGTGGCCTGAAAAAATACAGGCAGGTACCGAAACAGATCTGATTTCGGCTTTTTACGATGTGTTGCCAACCCTTTGCGAAGTTTCGGGGGCTGAAATACCTGAAAACGTTGACGGAATAAGCTTTTTGCCAACGCTTGTAAACAGCGGAGAGCAAAAGACACACGAGTACCTGTACTGGGAATTTCCCGAATCGGGCGGACAGCAAGCCATTAGAATGGGCAACTGGAAGGGTATCCGTAAAAATATCCGGCAAGATAGTTTGCGCATTCAGTTGTATGATTTGAATACCGATATTCAGGAATTATACGATGTTTCAGCGGAACATCCGGAAATCATTCAGGAAATGGAGGCCATTTTCAAAAGAGAGCATACGACGGCTGAAATCGAAAAATTCAGAATGAAACAACTGGGAGATTAAACTGAAACGAATCAGGCCAAATCAAAAAATCAGCTTTCTTGTTCGGGAATTGATGCAGTTTTTTGATTTGGCCGGTTCTTACTATCAAAATACAAAGCATGAATATTGTTTTTAAGGCAGGATTACTACTTCTCTTTGCCGGTGTTTTTTCGTGTACGTCTTCCGTAAAGAGTAGTAGCGATGAGGATGCACGTCCGAACATCATCCTTATAAATATCGATGACATGGGCTGGCGCGATGTGGGTTTTATGGGTTCGGAATATTACGAAACACCGAACATTGATGCGCTGGCAGCCGATGGAATGATATTCAGCAATGCCTACGCCGCTGCCTCGAATTGTGCTCCCAGCCGTGCCTGCCTGATGAGCGGACAATGGACGGCCCGGCACGGTATTTATACCGTCGGTACGTCGGAGCGGGGAAAAAGCCGCGATCGAAAACTTGTTCCGGTGGTAAACAATGAAACCATGCCCGATGATAATGTTTTGATTCCGGAAGTGCTGCAAAAGGCTGGCTATGTAACTTGTCAGTCGGGGAAATGGCACCTGAGCGAAAAGCCGGAGTTAAGGGGTTTTGATTTTAGCATTGGTGGCAGCCACGCTGGTAATCCCGGGTCTTATTATCCGCCCTATAAAAATGTTCCGTCGGTAAAGGCGCCGTCGGACGATTATTACCTCACCAATCTCATCATGGACCGGACTTTGGATTTCCTGGACTCGGTCAACAACAAGCCTTTCTTTCTGTATTACGCGCCTTATGCTGTTCATACGCCCATTCAGCCGGTAAAAGCGTTGTTGCCGAAATATGAGAACAAAGCGGAATGGAACGGGCAAAACAACGCTGAGTATGCAACAATGGTAGAGAACGTAGATGCACAAATTGGCCGTTTAGTGGAGGCGCTGCGAAATTCGGGAAAGCTGGAAAACACGGTTATCTTTTTTACTTCCGACAATGGCGGACATTACGGAATAACCAAACAGTGGCCGTTGCGCTCGGGAAAAGGGTCGTACTACGAAGGTGGCATTCGTGAACCCATGTTTGTTTTCTGGAAGGGAAAAATTCAAGGAGGAAGCCAGTCGGATTTTCCGGTAAGCCAGCTCGATTTTTATCCAACTATACTTGACATGGCGGGTATTCCGAAACCGGCAAATAAGATACTTGACGGAGCATCGATTTTGCCTGTACTAAAGCAATCCGGTGACTTGGAAGAGCGTCCGCTTTTCTGGCATTTTCCGGTGTACCTCGAAGCCTATGTTAAGAATGATAGCACAACGCAGGACCCGCTTTTCCGCACCCGCCCCGGATCTGCCGTTCGTTTGGGCGACTGGAAACTTATTCAGTATTTCGAGAATAACGACATTGAATTGTATAACCTGAAAGAAGATATTGGCGAGGTAAACAACCTGGCAGAATCAAATCCAGAGAAAGTGAGGGAACTTGTGGGGATTCTGGATACCTGGCGGGAAAAGACGGTTGCTCCTGTTCCGGAACAATTGAATCCTGATTATCAGTAAAAGTAATGTCAAGAATCCGGAAAACTAAGTTTTGCATCATCGATCATAGTTTTTAGTTGTTTTCTTCTTCCTTCACTGTTTTAATGATTATTTTGGGAGGACTTAAAACAACTAAATCATAATACCATGTTTAGAACCAGGTTATTAGTCTTTCTTTTTATATTCAGTACATTTTATTGTTATGCCCAGGATGACAATGGGGTTATGTCGATGGATGAGTCCAGATTTCCTAAAAAACGCCAAATCATCCGGATTCCCGGTTTCGATGGCTACCAAACGTTGAAATGCGATTTCCACATGCATACCATTTTTTCTGATGGACAGGTTTGGCCTACGATCAGGGTGCAGGAAGCGTGGCAGGAAGGATTGGATGTAATGGCCATTTCGGATCATATCGAATACACGCCGCACTCGAAAGATGTGGTGGTTGACCACAACCGTGCGTATGAAATAGGCGAGGACATGGCTGCCGAGAATAACATCATCCTGATTAAGGGGAACGAAATTACGCGCAATACACCTCCCGGCCATTTTAACGCAATTTTTATTGGAGATTCGAAGGATTACATCGCCGACAGGGACAATGCCAAAGACAAACAGGCCGTGATGAAGGCGGCTGACCAGGAGGCCTTTATTTTCTGGAATCACCCCGGTTGGAAAGTGAATTCGATTGATGGTTCTTACGAATGGATTGATCTGGTGGACGAGTTGTTAAAGGAAAAGGTTCTGGGGGGAATTGAAGTTTTTAACGGTTTTAAGTTTTACAAAAAAGCGCTGGACTGGTGTGTCGATAACAACCTTGCGGTGATGGGATCGACGGATATGCACAACATTGTGGGTTACAGCTATAATTTTAAAGAGGGAGCCCATCGCAGCATGACACTGGTTTTTGCCAAAGAACGGACGGCTCAGTCGGTACGCGAAGCGCTGGAAGAAGGGCGCACCGTTGCCTGGTCGACAAAATACATTGCCGGGAAGGAAGAATGGGTCAGCAAACTGTTCTACGCCAGCGTGGAAGTTAGCCCGGTTTTTCATGCAAAAACAAGGAACGAAAAGACCACCAACTACTACGAGATAAAAAACAACAGCGATTTGTATTTTGAAATGGAGCTCAAGTCGGGCAAGGGAACCCGAACAGTGACGCTTTATCCGCAATCGGCACAGGTTATTTCTGCAACCGAAGGGCAGGAAAAACTGACCTACGAAGTGGTAACGGCCTTTGTTCGCAGCGACAAAAATCTGGTGGTAGATATTCCGCTAAAATAAAGGGAAAATTCTTTTCCTAAACTACACTGGGTGCTGGCTCAGGTTTTGACAATTTGAATATCTTTGCGTGCAACTTATTGAAACCTAAATCAATTAACGCTATTTCTTATGAAGCTGTCTTTGGTCTTTTTGTTTATGTTGCATGTTGCTGCAGTTGGTGCAAGCAACGTGTTGCTGACGAACTCTGATACCACCATTAGCACATTCAACAAAGACTATGTTTACGAAGTAAAAAAAGCCCGTTCTGAAATCCGGATCGACGGTGTTATTGAAGAACCCGACTGGCAGGCAGCGCAAAAGGCGGATACTTTTTTTAAAGTGTTGCCGGTCGACAGCGGTTATGCCACGCAGCCTTCGACCATATTAATGACCTACGATGATAAAGCGCTTTACCTGGCGCAGATTTTTTACGATACGATTCCGGGCAAACGGGTGATGGAATCTTTCCGGCGCGATTTTGCTTTTGGCAACAACGACAACCTGCTGGTGTTTTTTGATACTTTTCTGGACCAGACCAACGGATTTTCGTTTGGGGTTTCGGCCTCAGGAGCCAAGTGGGACGGCACCATGAGCAACGGCAGTGCGGTTTCGCTCGACTGGGATTGCAAGTGGGAATCGAAAACCAAACATTACGACGACCGGTGGGTGACCGAGATGCGCATCCCGTTTAAATCGGTTCGTTATCCGCGCGGGAGTCAAACCTGGTTTACCAATTTTAGCCGTCTCGATCTCAAAGCAAACGAGAAATCGTCGTGGGCACCTGTTCCGCGGCAATTCCCGACGGCTTCGCTGGCTTACACCGGGGTAATGAACTTTGAAGAACCGCTGCCCAAACCCAAGCCGCAGATTTCGGTTATTCCCTACATTTTTGGCGGCGTTTCAAAAGATTACGAAGCAGGAACCGACGCTTCCTACCGAAAAGATTTTGGTTTTGATGCCAAGATCGGTATTTCATCTTCCATGAACCTCGACCTGACTTACAATCCCGATTTCGCGCAGGTAGAAGTAGACCGGCAGATTGCCAACATCGACCGTTTTGAGTTGTTCTTTCCGGAAAAGCGGCAGTTTTTTCTCGAGAACGGCGATCTTTTTTCGAGCTATGGTTACAATACTTCCACGCCTTTCTTTTCGCGCCGGATAGGCCTGGATGCTCCGGTGCTGGCAGGGGCCCGTCTCACGGGGAAAATAGGGAACGATTTGCGTTTGGGACTGATGACGATGACCACCGAAAAAACCAATGATTTTCTGTCACGCAATTTTACCGTTGTTTCGCTGCAGAAAAAGGTTTTTGCGCGGTCGAACATCGGGTTTATAGCCGTTAACAAACAATATTTTGATGTGCCATCGGATACCAGCATGTACAACCGCGTGGTGGGAGTGGATTACAATCTGGCCAGCGCCAATAATTTTTGGAGCGGCAAGTTTTTCTATCACCGGTCTTTTCAGCCCGGAAACCCGGACAAGCAATATTCGCAGGGAGCTTCGGTTACCTACAAAACAAAGCATCTGACACTTGGCCTGTACGAGACTTCGATAGGAGAGAACTACCTGGCCGAGACAGGATATGTGAGGCGCTCCGGGTATAATTTCGTGGGAACAAAAACCGGGTATAACTTTGTGCCGAACAAAAAGGTAGTAAGTCATGGCCCTGATGTTCAGATCGATAATTATTACGACAAGGATTACAACAAAATAGAGCATGAATACGAGCTCTCGTACCACTTTCAGTTTCAGGACCGTTCTGAATTTGAGCTCTCGTACAAAAACTTTTATGTGAAGTTGCAGGAAGATTTTAATCCTACCAGCGATGCTGCAAATTTTCTGCCCGTTGGATCGGATTATCATTTTGGTGCCGTTTCGGCCGAATTTACTTCCACCCGGAAAACACTCTTTAACTGGAGAGCCGAGGCAACAAAAGGCTCTTTCTACAGCGGCGACATTCAGTTTGTAGAAGGGGAGATCGGGTACCGTTTTCAGCCTTACGTCAACCTTACCATGAATTTTAATTTCACCGACATGGATTTGGGAGCTCCTTTCGACCGGGAACAGTTTTTTCTGGTCGGCCCCAAAATGGATATCACTTTTTCGGATAAAATTTTCTGGTCAACATTTGTTCAGTACAACGAGCAGGTTGATAACCTGAATATTAATTCTCGTTTTCAGTGGCGCTACCAGCCGGTTTCGGATATTTACCTGGTTTATACCGACAACTATTTTACCGGAAACTGGAACTCGCGCAACCGCGCCATCGTACTTAAAATGACTTATTGGTTTAATTAGAAAGGAGGCGTTTAACACGGCTTAACGAATTTCTTACCTAATTGTTAAACCGGATTCCGGGGGTTTCAAATATTTCCGGTTGTTCGAAAATAGATTATCTTTGCAGGCCTTAAACAATTTGACTATGAATCGTTTAAGTTTATGAATTTTGTAACTATAAAACTCGATTAAAATGAAAGTAACAGTAGTTGGAGCTGGTGCAGTTGGAGCAAGTTGTGCCGAATATATTGCCATTAAAAACTTTGCAGAAGAAATTGTATTGGTTGACATCAAAGAAGGTTTTGCTGAAGGGAAAGCCATGGACTTGATGCAAACAGCATCGTTAAATGGTTTCGATTCTAATATTGTAGGTGCTACCAACGATTATTCGAAAACTGCAGGAAGCGATGTAGCTGTAATTACCAGTGGTATTCCACGTAAACCGGGAATGACTCGCGAAGAGCTGATCGGTATCAATGCCGGTATTGTAAAAGACGTAGCAACGAAATTGATTGCCGAGTCGCCAAACGTAATCATTATCGTGGTTAGTAACCCGATGGACACGATGGCTTACCTGGCTCACAAAGCTACAGGCCTTTCTAAAAACCGTATCATTGGTATGGGTGGTGCATTGGATAGCGCCCGTTTCAAATTCAGACTGGCTGAAGCCATTGGTTGTCCGCAATCGGATGTTAGCGCCATGGTAATTGGTGGTCACAGCGATACAGGTATGGTTCCGCTGATCGAAAAAGCAGTGGTAAACAGCGTACCGGTTTCTGAATTCCTGTCAGAAGAAAAAATGGCCGAAGTAGTGGAAGCTACAAAAGTTGGTGGTGCAACCCTTACTAAATTGCTGGGAACTAGTGCCTGGTATGCTCCGGGTGCAGCCGTTTCTGAATTGGTAAAAGCCATTGCACTCGATTCTAAAAAAGTATTCCCTTGTTCAGCATTGCTTGAAGGTGAATATGGTTTGAGCGACATCTCAATCGGTGTGCCTTGTGTAATCGGTAAAGGCGGTATCGAAAAAGTATTGGAAATCGAACTTTCTGATGCTGAAAAAGCAAAACTGGTAGACAGCGCCGAAGGAGTTGCTGCTGTTAATGCCCTGTTGTAACAGAAAGAAAAAATTATTAGTATAAAAAGGCGGTTGATCCATTCGGGTCAGCCGTTTTTTATTATGTTCGTTTATTTTTAAACCATGCGAACAAAGATTCCCATCAGAATAATCGAACTCGAGAACGGCAATTATCATTTACTGGTAAGCAGCTCTTTTTGTAATGGCACCATTGGTATATGGGTGATTGATACAGGGGCTTCCAAATCGGTTTTTGACCAGAATTTGCAAGATTGCATTGCTGAAGTTGATGAGCATACCGAAGACTTGCACTCGGCGGGTATTGGTGCCGAACCTATGAAAAGCCGTTTGTGTACTTTAAAAGAAATCCATTTTGGGAAGATGAAAGTTCCGGGGATGAGTGCTGCTCTGCTTGATTTGAATCATATAAACGAGTTGTACGAAAATGCTGCCGACCTGCAAATATGTGGTTTGCTGGGTGGCGATTTTTTAATGAACTACCGGGCTGTGATCGATTACAAACGAAAACTGCTTATACTGCGAAAATAATTCGGTCATACTTTAGCTGAGAGGTGAGCTAAAAAGGATAAAAAGCGTCAAAGGCTTCGTGAATCGTTGCCTTTGACGCTTTGTTTTTAGGATGTTATTTGGAGAGATTTTCCAAGGTTTGTTTACCTTCTCTCATCAAGTCGTTAAAATCAGCCGGTTTCTGAGTGAAATTAAACCGGGCAACGAGCTCGGTAAGTTGTGCGAGTTTTTCTTGTGCTTCAGTCGACGAACTGTTTTGAAATTCTTCACGCAACAAACGGATCTTCTCAGCATCCTGGATGCCTTCGCGCAAACGCTCAAAACGGATGGAACTCCGCGCATCGGGATACACAATGTACGTATCTCCGGCTGGCCACGTGCGAAAGCGCGAGTCGGTTAGCGGATCTTTTACCCAGCTGTTGTAAGCCCAACGTAAAAAGCCATCGAAGCCGGTTGCCATTGTGTACCATCCAACAAAAACGGCCTCGGCCGGTTCCGAAAAAGTAAACACATTTGGGAAGCCGTCGGCGCAGCAAACGTACCACGTTGAAATGTAACGATGGTCTTTCCGGTACTGAAGAATTTCGGGTTCAATTTCAGCTCCAAAAGCAACGCTCAGGTCGGTGAGCTGATCCGGAAATATCTTGTAGTTATGGTGATTGTCTGCAAAAGCCACTTCCATGCCCGGCACGACTTCGGCCAACAGGTTCATGGTGGCTTTCATTTCTTCGGGCGAGCGTTCGTCCATGGCAATGCGTGTAATGTCTTTCCATCCTTTTTGCTCTACGTGTTTCACAAAATCTTTCAGGAAAGGAGTCCACAGTTCTTCAAACTCTTTTGTGCCTGCTTTCGCAACAACTTTTACTTCTTCGTCAGAGGCGACATCGTGGTAGTAAAGTTCATTACCCCATGGAACCATGGAGTAGCAGTTGATCTGATTTTTAATGCCCAGATCCATCATAAACTGCACCCACTGGTCAAAAATGGTATAATCGTAAGTCCAGCTTCCGTCGGCATGTTTGTTCCAGGCGATCATGGAGCCAAACGCATCTTCGGTTTGTCCTCCCCAGGGACGGTTGTTCAGGGTGGCTGTAATTACTTTTTGCCCGGCATCGGCAAGTAATTTCATGAGCGGGCGCAGCAGGTCCCAGTGTGCTGCCGACCATAATTCCACATCGTGTACACGTGCTACTGCATACGGGTTTTGCCACAGGTCGAGGTGAAATTTCCAGTCGGAAGCTTCGGGAAGCGTGCGGTCGGCCACTTCAACCGTAAATGTAAAGTCGCTGTGTTTTTTGCCGTCGAGCATTAACTGCATGCTGGAAGTATAGCTTCCGGGAGCTGCGTCGGCGGGTACATCAAACGTAATCCACAACGGGCGGGTTGACTGTGGCTCCATTTTGAATGCAGAAAGCGTGTCGAGCACATCCGGACTGATCCGGGCAATAAAGTCTTCGGGTTTGCGGTATCCGCATCCTGGACCAAACTCGTCGGTTAGTACATAGCGAACAAACTGTGCGCGGGCGATATCTGCCGGCAGTGTTTTTCCATCCTCTGTTTTAAACTCAGAGAACCGGCATTCAACGATTCCGGCGGGCTGGTTGTTCCACAATACCAGTTGTGCCGAAATTTTTTCGTTGCGCCAGGCAAAACCATTCCACGCGTTTGTGTTTGCCAAATCAGGGATTAAGCTTTTGTTGTAACGGTAGTCAACCGAGCCAATGGAGGCATGCAAGCCCGGGGTAACCGTGCTCCAGTCGGTTAAGGTGTCGGCCGAAGGATCTGCAGCTTCGGAATAAGTTGCGGGAGCTGTAATTTTTCCGGGATTTGAACATCCCAAAATGAAAACAAAAAGAAGGGTAAATAAAACTAGGTTCTTCATTTTTATATCGAGTTAGAATTATGATTGATTTCCGTATAACTGTCATCTCTTTATTTAAAAGGGAAATCAGAAAGCATCTTGTCCCCAAAGATATTGAATAGTGCTTACCAGTTGTACAAAATTAATTATTTCTGTTTGGCCGGAATTAGCGCGGATTGAAAGCTCTGGCCTGCCATGCTTCAAAGGCCAGGCGTGTTTCAGGCACTATTTTCTGTATGTATGTTTCGAGCGAAGTTTCCCGGAACTGTTTTTCATCCCAGTTTCCGTTCAAAAGCTTTGCATCTCCTTTCCATACAAAAACCAAAGCTTCTGTTCTTTTATTTTTAACATGGATGGTGGCTGAAATGCATTCGTACTCATCCCCTTCGTAAAATTTCAGTATTTCCAGCGAACGGCTATCTACGTTCTGTAAAAGCTTTCCTTTAACCTTTGATCCCGTGCGGGGAAATACGGCCGGATAATCGGCTCCGCATACGGCAAAGCGCCTGAAATTGTGCAGGATTCCTTCCTGCGTTGGGAAACTTGTTCCGGTGAGTGCATACACCACTTCGGAGAAAAGGAGAGAGCCGTAAACAAAAACCTGTTGCATAAAATATCCGGATTAAATCAACTGCCTCAAATTTAACTGCTTCAGATTTGGAAACCACAGGGAATTAGGTATATTTGCTCCGCTAAATTTTAAAGTATTGAGGATTAAGCTGAACATATCAAGAAAGTTGCTCGTTAGGCTGGCATTTTTTGCTGCTTTAATAGGTGCAGCTGTTTGTATGGATGCTTACCTGGAAAAAAATCCTACCAAACTGGATCATATTCAGACCAATGCGGATAATCACGGCACACATCAGGGTGAAGTTTATGTTCTGGCGCAGGCCAATCCGCTCACGGTAAAGACTTGCTTCCAAAAAACACCCTCCCGAAACCAGGATTCGGATGCACATAATAAATTTCTGCGGCAGTATTACTCCGTCAGAAATTACCAGGTGTTAAAGGCCGAGGTGGTTCAGCAAACAAGTCCTCTGATTACTTCGTATCATTACCTGGTTTATCAAAACCATTCGCTTTCTCCCGACGAAGATCCGTTATCCTAATTTTTCACGTTTTCGCGTGAATGGCTGTGCGCAGAGCAGCTGCGTGTGGCTGTAAATGGCTTGGATTCAAAATAAACAAACAATAAATCAAACATTTAAATTTAATTTAAAATGCAAAACAAAGGTGCAATTTTAACTTTTGCAATTCTGTTGGCAGCTGTGAGTCTTTACCAGTTATCTTTTAGCTGGAAGTCTCAGCAGATTAAAAAAGATGCCGAGGAATATGCTCAAGGAAATCCGGATATGGAATTCCGTTACCTGGATTCAATGGCAGGCGAAGTGGTGTACAACTTCTTCGGGCTGAAAAAATTTACGTACAAAGATGTTCGTGAACTGGAAATGAACCTGGGTCTTGACCTGAAAGGCGGTATGAACGTAACGCTTCAGGTGGAGGTGAAAGACATTATCCGCGCGATGTCGAATTACAGTACCGACGAAACTTTTAACAAAGCACTGGCTCGCGCCGACGAGTTACAGACCAATTCGCAGGACGATTATGTAACGCTTTTCGGAAAGGCGTTTGAGGAAGTAGATCCGAATGCGAAGCTGGCGTCGATTTTTAATACGCTGGAACTGCGCGACCGTGTGACTTTTAACTCTAGTAATACTGACGTATTGGATGTTATCCGCAAGGAAACCGATGCCGCCATCGATAACGCCTTCAACATTATTCGTACGCGTATCGACCGTTTCGGGGTGGCTCAGCCAAACATTCAGCAGTTGCAAACACGTGGCCGTATCCTGGTAGAACTTCCGGGGGTAAAAGACCAGAACCGTGTTCGTACGCTTTTGCAGGGAACTGCTAACCTGGAGTTCTGGGAAACCTACGAAAACCAGGAAGTTTACCCGTATTTGATGCAGGCGAACGAAAAAATTCGTGAAATGAATGCTGTTAACGTAGAAAAAGCAGTGACAGAAGAAGCCACTACTGAAACTCAAACAGCAGAACAAGATACTACCGGCGAAAATTCTTTACTGGCTGAAATGGAAGCAGGAAGTTCTGCCGACTCTTCAGCAACGGGAATTGACAATATGGCTGATTTCCAGAAAGACTATCCGTTGTTTGCCGTACTTACTCCAAGTACCGATCAAACCGGGCAGTTATTCAGAGGACCTTCTATCGGTTACTCTCAGGGAAAAGATACATCCAAAGTAAATTCGTACCTGAACAACCCGCAGATCAGAAGTCTTTTCCCAAGGGATATGAAGTTCGCTTGGACTGCCAAGTCAATGGATCAAGCTGGCATGTTGTATCGTTTGATTGCACTGAAAGTTACCACCCGTGACGGACGTCCGCCGCTGGATGGTGAAGTGATTACAGATGCCCGCCAGGATTTTGACCAGATGGGTTCTAACCCGGAAGTGTCGATGCAGATGAACAGCGAAGGTGCCAAAGTATGGCAGCGTATGACCAAAGAAAACGTAGGTAAATCTATCGCGATTGTTCTGGACGGTTATGTACGTTCGTTCCCAACCGTTAACGGTGAAATTCCGGGTGGACGTTCAAGCATCACCGGTTTGGAAAGTATTGAAGAAGCAAAAGACTTGGCGAACGTTTTGAAATCGGGTAAAATGCCGGCTCCGGCCCGTATTATCCAGGAAGATGTTGTTGGTCCGTCACTGGGACAGGAAGCAATTAACAGCGGTTTAATTTCGTTTATCATTGCTTTTGCGATGGTACTGATTTACATGTTGTTCTTCTACAGTAAAAATGCCGGTTTGGCAGCCAATATTGCGCTGGTAGCCAACATGCTTTTCATCTTTGGTATTCTTGCTTCGTTGGGTGCTGTTCTTACATTACCTGGTATCGCGGGTATCGTACTTACCATTGGTATGTCGGTGGATGCCAACGTACTTATTTACGAACGTGTTCAGGAAGAACTTCGTGCAGGTAAAGGAATAAAACTGGCCATTACCGATGGTTATAGAAACGCTTATTCTGCGATTATTGACGGTCAGGTAACCACTTTATTAACCGGTATTGTGCTTTACATGTTTGGTTCAGGACCGATCAAAGGTTTTGCAACTACCTTGATCATCGGTATTCTCACCTCGTTGTTCTCAGCTATTTTTATCACCCGTTTGATTTTTGAATGGCAATTGAGAAAAGGTGGACGTATTTTGTTTGCTTCCAGTGCTACCGAGAACTGGCTGCGTAATACCCGTATTAAATTCCTGGAAAAAAGAAAAATTGCTTATGTTATTTCGGGAGCGTTGATTGTACTTTCGATTGGTTCGCTGGTTGTTCGCGGATTGAATTACGGTATCGACTTTAAAGGAGGTAGAACCTATGTGGTTCGTTTTGACCAGGACGTAAAAGTGGCCGATGTGCAAAATGCATTGGCAGTTGTTTTCGACGGAGCTCCTGAAGTGAAAACCTATGGTGAAGCCGACCAGGTAAGAATTACTACTGATTATAAAATTGATGACAACAGCGAGAATGTTGACAACGAAGTGGAAGCTTTATTGATGAAAGGCCTGAAAGAAGGCGGATTCATTGGTCAGGATGTATCTCTGGAGCAATTTACGGATGTTTATCAACAGAGTTCGCAAAAAGTGGGACCGACTATTTCTCACGATATTCGGAGGGAGTCTGCGCTCGCAATTGGCTTCGCATTGATTATTATCTTTCTGTATATTCTGGTCCGCTTCCGGAACTGGCAGTACGGACTTGGTGCTGTTGCTGCATTGGCACACGACTCGTTGATTGTGCTGGGACTTTTCTCTCTGTTGGCAGGTGCGCTTCCGTTCTCGCTTGAAATTGACCAGGCATTTATTGCGGCCATCCTGACAGTATTGGGGTACTCAATCAACGACACGGTGGTAGTATTCGACCGTATCAGGGAAACCATGGGACTGCACCCAAAACGCCGTGCCGAAGAAAACATGGACGAAGCCATGAACAGTACACTGCGTCGTACATTTAGTACTTCGTTGTCAACTTTCGTGGTATTGCTGGCCATCTTCCTCTTTGGCGGTGCTACCATCCAGGGCTTTACTTTTGCCTTGCTGGTGGGTATTGTTGTAGGTACTTATTCTTCTATCTTTATCGCAACTCCTATTGCTTACGATACACGTAACAGGGTTCATAAAGTGATAGAAAAAAGAAAAAAATAGTTTGATCCAATAAATTTGGATATAATTGCCGGAAGTTCGAACAGGGCAGGAGTTTTTCTGTCGTCTTCAAACTTCCGGCTTTTTACTTTTTGTATATTTGTGATTTAAATTTAGAAGAATGAGTTGTCTTTTATTCATAAGCGGAGGTGAGTTGGTTTTGGTAATGGTGCTGGCTTTGCTGTTTTTTGGGTCAAAAGCTATTCCTGATATTGCCAAAACGTTGGGAAAAGGAATGCGTGAATTCAAAAAGGCTACCAACGAGATTAAACGCGAACTGGATGCCAACACCTCGGATATTAAAAGGGATATCAACGATGTCACTTCAACCGTAAAAAAAGAAACCTCGGAGATCAATAGCGGAATTCAGAAAAACTTCGAGGATTAATCATTTGTAAAACATATCTTTTTGGCAATAGCATTATACATATTTATTCTGCTGCTCAGCTTTGTATTGCTGGCGCGGATTGTCGATTTGTTTTTTATCGCTTCGCTCGATAGAATTTCGCGGGATCTGCGTCTTTCAAGCGATGCGGCAGGAGCAACTTTAATGGCGGTTGGATCGAGCGCTCCCGAACTTTTTGTGGCCTTGTTTGCGGTATTAAAGCCCGGCGAGCACCAGATAATCGGTATCGGAAGCATTGTAGGAAGCGCGATTTTTAATCTGCTGGTAATTGTAGGGGCTGCGGCTTTGGTAAAAAGTACCAAATTAAACTGGAAACCCATGTTCCGCGACATACTCTTTTATACGCTCACCGTAACAATGCTGGTGGTATTTATTTGGGATGGTCATTTCACGTTGACAGAATCCATCGCCTTTTTGGGGTTGTATGTGGTTTACGTGGTGGCAGTGGTTTACTGGCGACGTATTTTACCCCACAACGATGTGGAGTTGGGCGAGGATGTGCAAGAGGCACATGGCGAGCACAATAAAATAACGCGTCCGCTGGATCAGTTTCTGTGTTTCATTTTCCCCAAAGCCGAAAGGTATTACCTCGTTTTCTTCTTTTCCATTGTTTTGATTGCTGCGCTTAGTTATGTTTTGGTAGAGGTAGCCGTAGAAACGGCTCATATAATGAACATTCCGGAGGCAATTATTGCTCTGACAGTACTTGCAGTGGGAACATCAATACCCGACTTGTTTTCGTCGATTATTGTGGCAAAACAGGGAAGGGGAGACATGGCTGTTAGCAATGCAATAGGCTCCAATATTTTTGATATTCTGGTGGGACTCGG
This sequence comes from Maribellus luteus, assembly GCF_003576475.1. Taxonomy (GTDB): domain Bacteria; phylum Bacteroidota; class Bacteroidia; order Bacteroidales; family Prolixibacteraceae; genus Draconibacterium; species Draconibacterium luteum. The sequence continues at coordinate 165,995 of NZ_QWGR01000002.1, forward strand.
CTTACCCTTCCTGATTGTGATGTCGCTTTCGGGTGGCACTGTGGATGCCGGTGGCGATATTGTCACTTCTGTACTTATTTTGTTTGGCTCGGTGGTTTTACTGATCGGGCTTTTATTGGTTCGGCGCTGGAAGGTCGGAAAACTTACCGGCTTTATTTTGGTGGCTGCTTATGTGGCTTACGTTATTTATGAAATAATGAAACTCTAAAAATCATTGTTTTGATAAAGGCTCGGAACATACACAAATCGTTTGGAAACTTAAGGGTTTTGAAAGGCATTGACCTGGAAATTCCGGAGAAAAAGATCTACTCAATTGTAGGAGCCAGTGGTGCGGGTAAAACAACTTTGCTGCAAATACTCGGTACCTTGAGCAAACCCGACAGTGGTGATATTTATTTCGGAGACAAGAAAATATCGGCCATGTCGGAAAAAGAACTGGCTGCCTTCCGAAACAGGGAAATTGGATTTGTTTTTCAGTTTCACCATCTGTTGCCCGAATTTACCGCGCTGGAAAATGTGTGTATTCCGGCGTTCATTGCCAAAGAGCCAAAAGCGAAAGCGGAAGCAAAAGCCAAAGAACTGCTCGACTTTCTGGGGTTGTCTGAAAGAATGGAGCACAAGCCATCAGAGCTTTCCGGTGGCGAAAAACAGCGGGTAGCTATGGCCCGGGCACTGATCAACGATCCTTCTGTGATTATGGCCGACGAACCATCGGGGAACCTCGATTCGAGTAACCGCGACGAGTTGCACGACCTGTTGTTCAAACTGCGCGACGAACTGGGCCAGACTTTTATCATTGTCACCCACGACGATCATTTTGCAGAACGTTCCGACCGCATTATTCACATCAAAGACGGAGTGATTGAGTAGCCCCATGGATTTTGAAACACTAAAGGCCTTTTTGGATGAAAAGGTGGAGGAGTTCTACCGTCCCGAGTTCATCGAAACAGACCCGATCCAGGTTCCGCACAGGTTTTCAAAAAAAGAGGATATTGAAATCGCCGGTTTTCTGGCGGCCACCATCGCCTGGGGAAACCGGGCATCAATCATAAAAAATGCACTGTATTTAATGCAGTTGCTCGATGACGATCCGCACAGTTTTGTGTTGCATGCTTCTCCGGCAGAGTTAAAACGCCTGAAAAAATTCGTACACAGGACCTTCAATGGCGATGATTGTGTGTATTTCATTCAGTCTTTACGAAATATTTATACCAGTCACTACGGGCTTCAAAAAGTATTTGAAGATGGCTTTTCAAATGGTGAGACGGCCTGGGCTGCGCTGGCGCATTTTCACGGTTTGTTTTTTGAACTTCCGGGAGAACGCACTCAAAAGCATGTTTCAAACGTCAGAAAAGGTGCTTCGGCCAAGCGGCTGAACATGTACCTGCGGTGGATGGTGCGCGAAGATAAAGCCAAGGTGGACTTTGCGCTTTGGAAAGGAATTCCGGCATCGGCACTTATGTTGCCGCTGGATGTTCATACGGGCAATGTAGGACGAAAATTGGGGCTGCTACAACGCAAATCAAGCGACTGGAAAGCCGTGGAAGAAATTACTGCCAACCTGCGTCGGTTTGATCCGCAAGATCCAATCAAATACGACTTTGCCTTATTTGGACTGGGTGTTTTTGAAAAGTTCTAATTTTGAATGCTAAAGTGATGGGCTGTAATGGGCAGAAACAACTACTTTCAATTCAAACAGTTTAAGATTATCCAGGAAAAATCTGCGATGAAAGTGGGTGTGGATGGTGTGTTACTGGGGGCCTGGGTTCAGCTTGATTCCGCCCGGCAAATACTCGATGTCGGCACCGGAACAGGACTGATTGCGCTAATGCTGGCTCAACGTTCGGGGGCGCAGATCACAGCGGTAGAAATAGAAGAAAATGCGGCTGGCGAAGCATTGCTGAACGTAAGTGCTTCCGGGTGGAAAGAGCGTGTTGAAGTACAGAATACTTCTTTGCAGGAGTTTGTCAAATCAGCTTGCTCACCATTTGATCTGATTGTATCAAATCCTCCCTTTTTTAGTCAGGCAACACGGGCAGCTTATACGGAGCGGACCATTGCCCGTCACAACGACTTACTTTCGTTTTCGGAGCTTATCGCCTGTTCTGCCGGCTTGTTGGCTGAGAACGGTAAAATTGCATTGATTTTGCCCATCGTGGCTTTGGAAGAGATTCTGTACTGGGCCACAGAAAATAGCTTGTGGCTTTGCCGTAAAACCGAGATCTTCCCCAAAACAGGAAAGAAAGTTAACCGTGTTTTGCTGGAGTTTGGGAAAAAGGAAACAGTCCTCAACGAAGACTGTTTGACTATTTATAATTCTGATGGTTCTTTTACAGAAGAGTATGTAGCACTGACCCGGGACTTTTACCTGAAATTTTAGGCCAGGAAAAGAAAGGGATTAAAAATCCGGTCCATACGGTTCGAGAACTTACGAATGGCTTGTTGATCCATTTTCGAAGTACTGTGATCTATTTTGGCTACTTTCTTAACGATAAACTTTTCCAGAAAATTCATCTTCTGAAAGTTAAATTCACCACCCAAACAAGCCGTTGCTTTGGCATGTTTCAGCAATTCTTCAGGGTAGGCATTGTTTAGATGGGTTCGCGCTTCCTCTCCTTCGTCCATACAACAAATAAACAACCCCAGTTCTTTCGTTTGTAGCTCAGCGGTATTAAGCCGGCAGAAAGTTTTGATTCTCTTTTGAATCTGTCCGGCATGGATAGAACCTCCTACAATAATTCTTTCGAACGGAGAGAGGTCGGGTGCTTTTTCCTTTTTCAGGTTACAAAGAGTTACGTCTTGTCCCAACAGTTGTTTTAGTTCACGGGCCACTGTTTCGGTGCAGCCATGTGTTGTGCAATAGGTGATTAGAGTTTTCATACGGTTAAATTGTTTTCCTTCAGTGGCATCGTATGGAATTTGTCGGGTTGTTAATCAGCCGGGTATCGCGTATTCCGTTCTTATGCTCACTTTATGGGTTGATTGTTTTGGCTTATTCTGATAAAGATTGTTAATATGCTTTCAATAATTTCTATTTAAAATTAGGCACTTAGGGTAAACAATGGTGTTAAGAATCGGTTAATTGTCTGTAATTATCGGTTAAAATAAAATACAAAAAAGTATTTTACTGAAAAAGTTCTATTTTTGCACAAAATTTAAGCATAATACCATGACAATTGATATGAAACCAGAAGTACAGATTGATGCAAATTACTACAAGATTGCTGAAATTCGGCGATTGACAGAGCATGCTTTTATTCTTTCGATGCCCAGAAGCCGGTTTAAGTTTGTAGCAGGGCAGCATGTGTCTTTGTCTATTCCGGGCGATTATCAAAGCCGCGAATACTCTATATACAGTGCCGAGGGTGGTACTAACCTGGAAGTGTTGGTGAAGGAAGTAGATGGAGGGTATTTTTCACCGAAATTGTCGCATCTGAAAGAAGGCGATATGGTGGAGGTACACGGGCCGTTTGGAAAATTCGGATTGGATGAAAAGAATCTGAAGAACAACCGGCACGTTTTTATTGCCAGCGGAACCGGTATTGCGCCCTTTCACAGCATGGTACAAAGCAACCCGGGCCTGGATTATCATTTAATCCACGGTGTGCGTTACGCCGATGAGGCTTATGAAAGAGATGCCTATGACGCAGGCAGATACACGCTTTGCACTTCGCGCGATGATAAAGGGAATTTTAGAGGCCGCTTAACGGAATACCTCAAGAAGACGGACTTTGACAAAAACACGTCTTTTTACCTGTGCGGAAACAGCGATATGATCTTCGATTCGATGGAGATTCTGAGCGACAAAGGTTTTGGAAGAGAAAACATTAACGTAGAAGTTTACTTCTAAACTTCAGAATATCTTTTTCTGCGATAAGCAGTTTGTTGAGAAAGTCGGGAATGCCATCTCTCTGAGTAATCAGATGGGATGGCATTCTTGGTTTTATTTATTTCGAGTCAATTTTTTCTCCGAAGGCAAGGTCGCCGGCATCGCCCAGGCCGGGAACAATGTATGATTTGGGCGTCATTTCAGGGTCTACAGCACCCAGCCACAAGGTAACATTGTCGGCCTTTATTTTTTCTTTTACATAGTTAACGCCTTCTTCGCTGGCAATGATGGCAACCAGGTGAATGTGTGCCGGTTTTCCTTTGCTGAACAGGGCTTCGTAACCAATTTCCATCGATTTTCCCGAAGCCAGCATAGGGTCAGAAAGAATAACTACTTTGTTGTTGAGTGATGGTGACGCCATGTATTCAAACTCAATTTCAAATTTTCCACTTTCCGTATATTTCCTGAAAGCCGAAATAAAGCAGTTTTCTGCCCGGTCGAAGACCCGGAGAAGCCCGTTGTGCATGGCCAGTCCGGCACGCAGAATGGTTGCCAAAACCGGCTGATTTTTTAATTTCGGAACTTTTGCCACACCCAGGGGCGTTTGTACGTCTTGAACCTCAAATTCCATTTCCTTACTGATTTCGTAAGCAAATAATTCCCCAATGCGGTTCAGGTTATCACGAAAACGTAGTGGGTCGGTTTGAATGTTAATGTCACGGATCTCGGCCAGGTATTGGTCCAGTATAGAATGATTGTTGCCTAAAGTTTTTATGTTCATATTCTACTATCGCAGTTTATAAAAGTGAGTTTTCTTTTTAATTTTGGGTTCGCATTTTTCATGAGAAAGTCCGCGATCTTCTTTGTTGTCAGATGCCGGCAAAAACTGGTTGGGGCAAATAAAAGTGGCTTTAAATCAGGGGAAGTAAAGATTTTTTGATATAAATGACTAATTGACAACATGTACAGTTTATGATAAAACGTATCTATAAAAACCTGTTTTCGGAAAAACTGCGCGTAAAAATAAGGATTTATTTGAATATACTGATTTCTCCTTTTTATTTCGGGCATCAGTTTTATTGTAATTGTTGTCAAAAATCGTTTCGGAAATTTCTTTCGAAAGGGAATATCGAGCGAAAAAACGCCCAGTGCCCTTATTGTGGCTCCCTTGAACGGACGCGGGTTTTGGCGTTGTACCTGCGAAAGGAAACCGGAATTTTTACCATGAAAAGTCCCCGGATCTTGCACATTGCCCCGGAATATTCCTTGTTTCGAATTCTTAAAAAACTTAACGCTGAATATGTGGACGGCGATATTGATCCAGCCTACGCACGAAACGTGGTTGACATTACGGATATTCATTTCCCTGATAATTATTTTGACCTGATTATTTGTTCGCATGTTTTGGGGCACGTACCTGATGAAGGAAAGGCTGTTAAGGAGTTGTGCCGCGTACTTTCTCCGGGAGGCGAGGCAATTATTATGACTGTTTTGGACCTCAATTCTCCGGTAACATTGGAGGATAGCAGGATCGTTGCGCCCGAAGACCGTTTGGCCCGGTACGGAGAACGTGATTTATGCCGGCTGCACGGCATGGATTTTCAGGATCGGTTGGAAGCAGGTGGTTTCAACGTGAAAACAATCGATTACCGGACGCATTTTACAGACGCAGAAAATGCAAAATTCCGGCTGGGAGATGGTAAACGAGAGTTGATATTTAGTTGTAAAAAATAGCAGGGCATTAGTGTTTTACTCTTGCTTTGCCCACCCATTTTCTGATAAGAAAGTATAGAAATTCCGCCTTCAGGTTGTTAACAAAATCGCCGGGCATTTCAACCGGGTATCGTTGAAAGTGCGTACTTACACTGTCGAATTTTAGGCCGGCCGTTCCAAAAGTAATGTCACAAATTTGCTTTTTTACCAATTTGCTTAGCAGTTTTTCCGAAACTCCGTGGTCGGTAAACGGGAAGGCAAAGGCTTTTATTTTGGGCTCAAAGTGGCGGTTAATCCACTCCATATTTTTTTCAATCTCATCGAACTGTGCATTTTTTTTCATCAACCAGAATTCGGGATGGGAGCACGAATGTCCGCCAATCGTAAATCCTTGTTTGTGTAACTGCTTTAGCTGGCTTTTGGTCATGTAGGGTTGTTGTTCCTTTAAAAATGCAGCAAAATCCATTTCAAGCAGTTCAGCTGCCTGATCAATAAGGTCGTTTTGGTGGTAAGGTGTCTTTAACAGGTTGTGCCGGAATAAGCCGTGTTTGGCCAAAAAACTTTCGGTTTCCGAATCAGGGTTTGTCAGCAGGCCGTTTAAAAGCAGGCTGGCTTTGTAACGGTGAAAAAGCGCTTTGTTGCCAACAAAATCAGAATTGATAAAAAAGGTGGCCGGAATTCCTTTCCGCGATAAAATGGGGGCAATGACTTCGGCACATTCACTAAGCCCGTCATCAAATGTCAGATGAAAGTTTTTCCCGGAACCGTGGGAGTTTTTATAAAAATCCTCCAGCGAAACGGGTGTAAAATATTTTAGTAGGTAATCAAGTTCGTTTTCGAATGTGTCTGCATCTCTGTAAGGATAGTTCAGAACATGGGCCAAATGGCTGTTACTTACGGTGTGGTAAAAGGGTAGAAAAGCGGGAGTGTTTAGCCGGAGTAAAGTTTTAGCCGGAACAACCCGGGCCACTTGTTTGCATATGGAACGAGGAATATTTGCCATCGGAATTCAGGATTTGATCCACCGAAGTGGCAAAGGTAAACCATTGTATTTAACCAGAAAATAGGTTTCGGGGTAACTTCCGAAGCCGCTGAAAAAATGAGCAATGCCCGGCACTGTGGAACCCTCAAAATCAAGCGTTGTATTTTTTCCTGCATTTTCCCGGATAAAGCCGTCGATCAGAAGCCGCATGGCACCCGATTTTTTGCCGGTTTTATTTGCAACGGAGTCGTGGAATGTAACACGGTTGCCGTATTTGCAAAAATAGCCGGCCGCACATAATTCGTTGGCAGGAGTGTAAATTCCGTAAATTCTTCCAATTCCTTTGTACAGGCCAAATGCGATCAGGCGTTTGGAAGTATTCCAATCTTCTTCCGTGAATTCGCGCCAGGGATTTTCGGCTTTGAGTCGCAAGTAATCATCCAATTGTATTCCTGCCACAAAGCTCAGGTTTTTTTTATGTGCTTTTTTCAGGTTCTTTTTGGCATCGGGCGAATACCCCGAATACAACCCGGCATAATTCATATTTAAAGGAAGAATATAGTTGGTGTGGGGCGAAATTTTCAAGTGGATGCCGGTATTTTCCACAGGCGTTTTTGTGTTCACCTGTGTATCGCAATATTTAAACAGCTGCGAGATTTTCTGAAAGAATTGCCTGGTAATTTCTTCCGAGGGAGCCGGAAATATTCCCAGTTGCTGGCAATAATCAGGTTGATAAACATAGGAGATTCCCCATTTTTTTCGCACAGGCAGCGGCATAATAAAATCATAATCGCCCATTACCAGCGCATCCCAGTTGTCGGCAGCACGGTCGAGGAACCAGGAGGCGGCATAAATGTGCTGGTTGGAGGAATTGTTCAGGCAGTTATCCCACTTGTTGTAATCAATGTCCGTATTTTTTATGTACCTAATGTTGGGTTGTTCTTTCATTTGCCCAGCTAAATCCAAGTTGGTTCATGTCTTCAAACACCTGGCGGAAACCTTTCCAGATTCCTTTGTCGTTAACGGTTTCGTTGTGCCAGATACTCACAAATGTACCACCAACATTCTTAACTTCGGTCATGATTTTTTTAATTTCTTCAAAAGCTTTGTCCGGAGACAGTTTCAGGTAGTGCGTAAAAGTTCCGTCCATTACCTGGAAGGGCACAACCAGCAGGTTGGTGGTGGTTTCGCGTTCCAGGTCGTAAAAGTAAAAAGGCGTGCAAATTCCGGCTCTGAATCCGTGCAAACAAGAGTAACCCATTGTATAGTCTTCCACAATTCCGCTTTTGATCAGCCGCCGGTACGAAGCGGGCAGTTGAAGACGCAGAAAATGCTGACGGCTTTTCAGTATATTGGATTTCAGGATTTTTTCCAAACGAATTCGTTCGGTGCGCGTTTTCTTGCGGTTCCCTTTTTTGCTGGAGGCAAATGAAGGATGCAATCCCACATCGTACCTTTCCTTGATGGTGCGGATTAGTTTTTGGTATGATTTGTTCCGGTACGAGATGTTTTTATCGTAACGGCCCCAGTCACCCAGCAGGAAAAAGAACTTTACTTTCTCCTCGTTTCCTTGAAATACCGTGTTCAGGTATTCATAAGTGTCATATGGATCGTGGCTTTTCCCGGCCAGTACGTTTAATCTTTGCCTGAATTCAGCCCGATCTTTAAAAAACGATTTTAACAGGGCACCTCCTGTTCGCCAGCAACCTTTGTTTTTATAGGCCCAGGCATTGTCAATATCAATGGTTGAAATAAAGTCGAATTGGGATTGAGGGAAGCTCAACTCCGGATGTTTCTCTTTTAACTTCTTTCCCAGTAGCTGTGCCCAAATGTTTACTACGGGTTTCTGAAAGAGATTGTATTTTACGAGGATACTGTTCTGCGGCGTGTATCGATCGAGTTTGTCGCGTGTTTTGTCGGTATATTCTTCGTGGCGGCTAACCAGGTAAAAAGAGGCAGCCAGCGGATCGAACGGCAGATCGGAATCCTGCGAACTTTCGCAAAAGTATTTGTTCCCTTCGTACCAAACCGGTTGAATGCTTGGCTTGATCAATGCTTTCTGAAGGATCAGCCGGTGTGGCTTGATGTAAAATTCATCCCCAAATTTCTGGTACGAATAGTTGAACTTTGGCCCATCGTGTTGCTGAAATTCTTTTGAATTCTTAGTGAACGCAACTTCCGTTTGCAGGATGTTCGTAAAAATGAGTTTGGAAATGTACTCGATTCGGGAGGTAATTTTTTCAGAGTAGATTAGTATCATTTGGTTTCGTTTAAAAGTTTAGCATTCCCTCGTCGGCAAAACTCAGGTAATTGTTGTGCCCGATGATAATGTGGTCGAGCACGGCAATGTCCATGGTTTCGGCGGCGGTTTTGATTTTTCTGGTTATTTTTTTGTCGGCATCAGAGGCCTGCATGGTTCCCGACGGGTGATTGTGGCACAATATAATGGCACTGGCTAGTTTTTCAATGGCGGGTTTCAGTATAATTCTCACGTCGATCACGGTTCCGGAAATGCCTCCCTGGCTGATCATAAACGTATCGATTATTTTATTGCCGCGGTTGAGCAGCATCACCCAGAATTCTTCGTGGCTCAGGTCTTCGAGCAAAGGGGAGAAGTAATCGGCCGCGTCTTTGCTCCCGGTAATTTTGTTGTTGCTGAATACTTCGGCATCTTTGCGGCGTTTTCCCAATTCAAGTGCCGCTGCAATGGTGACTGCTTTTGCTTCGCCAATTCCGTTGAAGGTTTTCAGAAATTCGATGTTCTTTTGGCCAAGTTCGTTCAGCTTGTTGTTCACGGCGGCGAGTATCCTGCGCGAAAGCTCAACGGCTGTTTCTTCCAGGTTTCCCGACCCAATGAGTATGGCAATCAACTCGGCATCGCTAAGCGAACGTGCGCCTTTTGAGAGTAGTTTTTCGCGTGGCCTGTCTTCCGCTGCCCAGTCTTTAATATTTAACTTTTTGTAGTCGCTCATATCTCCGGAACTTCTCTTTTAAAAATAAACAGAATAAATGATTTGTAAAAGGCCGAATGAATAGTTCCGGAACATATGTCAGATTAAGGCAAAAAAAAACCTCCCCGCATAGCGGAGAGGCTTCTATTTTTGTTGAATATTGTTTCTTACAACTGATTCACTTTTAAAGCCAGACTTGATTTCAAGTTCGATGCTTTGTTTTTGTGAATGATGTTACGTTTTGCCAGTTTATCAATCATAGCAACAACGCCTGGATAAAGCTTTGCGGCTTCTTCCTTATCAGTAGCATTACGCAATGCTTTAATTGCATTACGAGTAGTTTTTGCGTAGTACTTGTTGTGTACTCTCTTTTTTTCATCCTGACGGATTCTTTTTAATGCTGACTTATGATGTGCCATTTCTACCTTTCTTCTTTTAAAAAAATTAGTAGCCCGTAGGGGATTCGAACCCCTGCTACAAGAATGAAAATCTTGCGTCCTAACCCCTAGACGAACGGGCCATCATGTTAATTCCCTTGATTTTGGGACTGCAAAAATACTGCATTTTTGTTATCCGCCAAATTTTTCAGGAAAAATATTTCAGCTAAATTTTGGTCTTCTTTCGTTTAAAAAGCCGTTTTTATTTTAGCGCTGCAAAGAAAAGCAAGTTTTTTGGATTTGCAAATAAAAAAATGCAAAATTTTTATTTTTATCGCAGTTCGAAGTTTTGTCCGAGATAAACACGTCTTACATCTTCGTCGGCAGCAAGTTCTTCTGCAGTCCCGGCCTTCAGTATGTTACCTTCGAATAACAGGTACGAACGATCGGTAATGGTAAGCGTTTCGTGCACGTTGTGGTCGGTAATCAATACGCCGATATTTTTCTCTTTCAGCTTCATTACAATCTGCTGGATATCCTCTACCGCAATAGGGTCTACGCCGGCAAAGGGCTCATCAAGCAAAATAAACTTTGGATCGATGGCCAGCGCCCGGGCAATCTCGGTACGGCGGCGTTCTCCTCCCGACAGCTGGATTCCTTTACTCTTGCGGATATGTTGCAGGCTGAATTCATCCAAAAGCGTTTCCAGTTTTTCTTTCTGGTATTCTTTCGAATAATCAGTCATTTCCAGCACCGCACGAATGTTGTCTTCGATACTAAGCTTTCTGAAAACGGAAGCTTCCTGGGCCAGGTAGCCAATTCCTTTTTGGGCTCTTTTGTAAACCGGCAGTTTGGTGATTTCCTCGGTGTCGAGAAAAATCTTTCCGGAAAAAGGTTGAATCAGGCCCACAATCATGTAAAACGATGTGGTTTTTCCGGCACCGTTGGGCCCCAGCAAACCTACAATTTCGCCCTGTTTTACATCAAAACTAACCCCTTTTACAACGGTTCTTTTCCGGTATTTTTTGACAATATTTTCTGCTCGTAAAATCATTTGAGTTCAAATAACGGATTTTTTTTGGATGAATTACAAGGCATTCATCTCCATTTCACGTTTTTTAACCACCCGGCGCGAGATGAAAATCCCGACTTCGTACAGCAGCACCAAAGGAATACAAACCATGATCTGGCTGAACACATCTGGCGGCGTAATAACGGCCGAGAGGAGCAGCATCAACACATAAGCATGCTTCCGGTAAGTTTTCATAAACTTAGGGGTGAGGATTCCAACTTTACTCAAAAAGTAAGAGAAGATAGGAAGCAGAAAAACTACCCCGGATGCCAGCGAAATGGAGGTAACTGTGGCAATGTACGACCGGGTATTGATCTGGTTGGTAACCGACTCAGATACGCTGTAGGTTCCCAAAAACTGTATCGAAAGCGGTACGATCAGGAAATAACCAAAAAGCACGCCCAGCATAAACAATATGGAAGTATAAAATACAGCACCGCCGGCATGTTTTTGTTCTTTTTCGTACAGTGCCGGCTTAATAAAACGCCAGAATTCATAAAAAACCACCGGCGCAGCTATAACAAGCCCGGCAATAATTGAAATCATAATGTGCATCATAAACTGATCCGACATTTTGATGGCAATCAGGTGCAAAGGCTGTTGGTTGATATTGAGTGCATCGGTTCCAACCATTTCCCCGAGTTTGGCCAACATCCGGTTGGTCCAGAATTCCGGGGTCATCGGTTTCATTATAATGGTATCGAAAATGAGGCTTTTGAGGGCAAAAGCAGCAATTGCAAAAACGAACACGGCAATAAAAGAACGAATAATGTGCCACCTTAATTCTTCCAGGTGCTCCAGAAACGACATTTCTGATTCTACTTTTTGTTCTTTGCGCTTTTTAGTGCTTTGTTCTTCTCTGGTATTTTCTTCGCTCATTGGCTTTCAGGCTTAATAAAAACTTCACAAATGTACAGGAATTTTTGGCATTTGAAATTTCACATTTTCGAAATCTGTAAAGCCACTAATTCCGAGGTTTCGAATATACATATATTATAAGAAGCTATTTATTATTGGCAGGTCTGATTTGCATGAATTCAAATTGAAATCATATTTAAGCAGTTTTTGAACGGAAAACTTTCCATATTTGTATTGAGGGAATAAAAAGTGGAAAGGGTTAAGGTTTGAGGCAGATGTTATGAAAACAAATGACAAGCTTTAAAAATCATTAAAAATCATTGCTGTTTTATTTACTTTTAATAAATTAGAATTTGCTATCCGATTAAATAGTAGATTGTGGGAGAGTTAGTTATGTATAAGGATATTGATTTGCTGGAGCGACTGCAGCATTTTTTTGGTTTTGATCGCTTTAAAGGCCAACAGGAAGCTGCGATCAAAAATGTATTGGGCGGTGATAACACCTTTGTGTTGATGCCAACGGGGGGAGGAAAGTCGCTGATCTACCAGTTGCCCGCGCTGATAATGGAAGGAACAGCGATTGTTATTTCTCCGCTTATTGCGTTAATGAAGAACCAGGTGGATTCGATTCGCGGAATGAATGCCGAAGATAATGTGGCGCATTTTCTGAATTCTTCCCTGTCGAAAGCAGCCATTGCGCAGGTGAAGGAAGATGTTCTGGCCGGGAAAACAAAGCTGTTGTACGTAGCACCTGAATCATTGACAAAAGAAGAGAACATCGAATTTCTGAAACAGATCAGGATATCGTTCTATGCCATCGATGAAGCACATTGTATTTCGGAATGGGGGCACGACTTCCGGCCTGAGTACCGCAGAATAAAGCCCATCGTAGAAGAAATCGGTAAATCGCCGATTGTTGCGTTAACGGCAACGGCAACGGCAAAAGTTCAGCACGATATACAGAAAAACCTTGGAATCCTGGATGCACAAGTGTTTAAGGCATCGTTTAACCGCGAAAACCTTTACTACGAGGTACGTCCGAAGGTGAAGACAGTGAACCAGATTATCAGGTTTATCAAGCAGAACGAAGGGAAATCGGGGATTATTTACTGCCTGAGCCGGAAGAAGGTGGAAGAACTGGCTGAAAACCTGCAGGTAAACGGCATCAAAGCACTGGCATACCATGCCGGGATGGATGCCAATACCCGCTCGACCAATCAGGATAAGTTTCTGATGGAAGAGGTGGATGTAATTGTGGCGACCATCGCTTTTGGAATGGGGATCGATAAACCCGATGTGCGTTTTGTGATTCACTACGATATTCCGAAGAGTCTGGAGGGATATTACCAGGAAACCGGGCGTGCCGGTCGTGATGGCGGCGAAGGGAAATGTATCACTTTTTATGCCTACAAAGACATTCAGAAGCTGGAGAAATTTATGCACGGAAAACCGGTGGCCGAGCAGGAAATCGGGAAACAACTGCTGCTGGATACAGTTTCTTATGCCGAGACCGCGATTTGCCGGAGGATTATTCTGTTGCACTATTTTGGAGAAAAATACGAGCAGGAAAACTGTGGCAATTGTGATAATTGTTTAAATCCGAAAGAGCAGATCGAGGCCCAGGAAGAAATTGTTATTGCGCTGAAAGCCATTCTGGAGGTGAATGAAAAATACAAAGGCGACCACATTGCCAATATTCTGATCGGAAACAAAACCGCCGCCATAAAATCGTTTAAGCACTACACGCTTGAATCGTTTGGAACGGGCGCCGATCACGACGAACGTTTCTGGAATGCCGTGTTCCGGCAGTCGATGGTAGCAGGCCTTATCAATAAAGACATTGAAAACTACGGTTTGCTGAAGGTTACCCCCGAAGGTCATGCGTATTTGGCCAATCCGGTAAGTTTTATGCTGGTGCGAAATCATGATTACGAGGAAGAAGCCGAAAGCGAAGGAGGAGCACCCTCCGGAGGATCGAGTGGCGATCCGCAGTTGTTTTCAATGCTAAAGGATCTGCGCAAGCGTATTGCCAAGCGGCATAATCTGCCGCCGTTCGTAATATTTCAGGATCCTTCGCTCTCAGATATGTCGATTCAGTATCCAATCAACATTGAGGAATTGCAGAATATTCAGGGTGTTGGCCAGGGGAAAGCCCGCCGGTACGGGAAGGATTTTGTGGAGCTGATCAAGCAATATGTGGAAGACAACGACATTGAACGCCCGGAAGATCTGGTGGTGCGCACCGTGGCCAACAAGTCGAAAATGAAAGTTTTCATCATTCAAAGCATCGACCGCAAAATTTCGTTCGAAGATATCGCTGAATCCAAAGGAATTGAAGTTTCGGAAGTGATCAGCGAAGTGGAGGCAATCGTTAATTCAGGCACAAAACTGAACATTGATTACTACATCAACGATGTGCTGGATGAAGATCATCAGGAAGAGATTTTTGATTATTTCAGGGAGGCCAAGTCAGATTCTGTACAAGAGGCATTGGACGAACTGGGAGAGGATGAATATTCGGAAGATGATATCCGGCTGATGCGTGTCAAATTTTTCTCCGACATGGGGAATTAAGATACCGATACACATATTCAACTTTTTACATGCAAAAATGTTACTTTTGCACCGCTTTATTATTTGTAACAATTAATACAACAAAATATGACAGTTGCAGTTAACGAAAAACTTGCTTACAAAGTAGCCGATATTTCACTGGCTGATTTTGGGCGAAAAGAAATAGAGATCGCGGAAAGAGAAATGCCGGGGTTGATGTCGATCCGGAAAAAATTTGGCCCATCGAAGCCTTTAAAAGGCGCCCGTATCATGGGAAGCCTTCACATGACCATTCAAACCGCTGTTTTGATTGAAACACTGGTGGAACTGGGAGCAGATGTTCGCTGGGCAAGCTGCAACATTTTCTCTACGCAGGATCATGCCGCAGCGGCTATTGCACAGGCCGGTGTGCCTGTATTTGCCTGGAAAGGCGAAACGTTGAAAGAATACTGGTGGTGTACCGAGCAGGCTTTGAACTTTGGCGATGGCCTTGGTCCCACTGTGATTGTAGACGATGGCGGCGATGCTACGATGATGATTCACCGTGGATACGAAGCTGAAAGCAATGCAGCCATCCTGGACGAACCTGTTGGGGGAGAAGATGAACTGCAGCTAAACCTGATTCTGAAGCAGATTCTGGCAGAAGATTCAACCCGTTGGCAAAGAGTAGCCAAAGAGGTGAAAGGTGTTTCGGAAGAGACAACCACGGGGGTACACCGTTTGTACCAGATGCAGGAAGAAGGTAAATTGCTGTTCCCTGCCATCAATGTAAATGACTCGGTTACCAAATCGAAATTTGATAATCTTTACGGATGTCGCGAATCGCTGGCCGATGGTATCAAGCGTGCCACCGATGTAATGATTGCCGGGAAAGTGGTAGTTGTTGCCGGTTATGGCGATGTTGGTAAAGGTTGTGCTCACTCAATGCGCAGTTACGGTGCGCGGGTGATTGTGACTGAAATCGACCCGATCTGTGCGCTTCAGGCTGCGATGGAAGGTTTCGAAGTTAAGCCCATGGAAGACGCATTGTGTGAAGGAAATATTTATGTAACTACCACCGGAAACAAAGATGTGATCACCGGCGAGCACATGGCTAAAATGAAAGATCAGGCCATTGTTTGTAACATCGGTCACTTCGACAACGAAATTCAGGTGGCGCGTCTTGAGAAGTGGCCCGGAATTCAACGGACAAACATCAAACCACAGGTAGATAAATATACCTACGAAGACGGACACAGCATTTATCTGCTGGCCGAAGGACGCCTGGTAAACCTGGGTTGTGCAACCGGTCACCCTTCGTTTGTAATGAGTAATTCATTTACCAACCAGTCGCTCGCACAAATCGAGCTTTGGGAAAACGATTACGAAGTGGGTGTGTATACGCTTCCGAAAAAATTGGATGAGGAAGTAGCCCGCTTACATTTAGAGCAGATTGGTGTTAAGCTGACTGTGCTGACCGATTCGCAGGCGGCTTATTTGGGTGTTCCCAAAGAAGGCCCGTATAAACCGGAACACTACAGATATTAATGTATGTGAAAAGATATAAGAAAGCGGGTCTCAGTTTTGGGGCCCGTTTTTAGTTGTAAACCCTTAGCATGTCTCCAAAACGCGACACATTGTATTGTTTGAGCGGGGCTGATGCCGGACCTTTTACAACACTGCCGCCAATAAAGATAAATTGCGATTCGCAACAGGAACAGGTTCCGGTGGCACCCTTGCTATCAACCCGGCAGCTTGAGTTTATTTCGTTGGTACAGGCCGCATCAAAGGCATAGTACGAACCTTCCATTTCGCAATAAATAATTAAGCCGCCAAACCCGGGGCCGGGAAAATAAGCTGAGTTTCCGGGAACCGTCAGTTCGTTGTGCGTTATCAGGCTAACCTGGAAAGCAACCGGAACATCCGGAATTTGCGAGTCTATTTCGTTGCACGACAGCGAAAGCAACAAAACCAGTACGAAAAAAAATAAATACTTCCCTCTTCTTAAAATCAACTGCTTCATTTTTATTATTTTTACTGGAACTATCAAAAGTAGCAATTTATTGCGTAAGCCGTATAACTCATGGATGATCTGATCGTCATAATATTAACGATTCTGGTTGCAGTGGTAGGAGCGCTCAATCAACGAAAAAAGAAAAGGGAGGCCGAGGCGTCTGCTTCTGCTTCTGTTTCCGAAGAGGCAGGGCAGCCTGCTGATTTTTGGGAAATGATTATGCAGCAGGAAGAGCGGCCCCCGGTTTACCAAACGGTACCTCAGGAGGAGGAAGATCTTTACGACGAAGTGGTGGATACCGTTCCCAAGCCCAAGCCTGTTTATCAGTTTAAAGCGGAAGCTGAAGGAAGTTCAGAAGTGGTGGAAGTGAAGAAAATTCTCCAGCGCGAGCTTAAAAAGCCGGTGTTGGTTGACGGGGAAAGATTTTCCATTCGAAAGGCCATTATTTACAGCGAGATAATGAACCGGAAGTATATATAAATCATTCATTATGAATATTTTTTCGGCCGGATCATTTCAAAATTGAATAAATTATTTACATTTGCAGGAAAGGAAGGGTCCTGGGCAACCGGGATTCTTTCTATTTTTTTATGCACTATCATAGTATCAAAAAGAAAAATGAAGGAGGATAAGAAATGTCCGAAGTAACATATTTAACGCAGGACGGACTAAACAAGCTTAAAAAAGAGCTTGAGCGTCTGGTGACGGTTGAAAGACCGAAGATTTCGAAACAGATTGGCGAGGCCATCGAAAAAGGCGATATCTCTGAAAATGCAGAGTATGACGCAGCTAAAGATGCACAGGGAATGCTGGAAGCCAAAATTGCGCAGTTGCAGTCGAAAGTGGCCAGTGCACGCATTCTCGACGAATCAAAAATTGATACGTCGAAAGTTCAGATTCTGAATAAGGTAACCATCCGGAACCAAAAGAACAATGCAACCATGCAGTATACGCTGGTGCCGGAGAGTGAAGCAAACCTGAAAGAAGGGAAAATCTCAGTTCAGACACCGATTGCCAAAGGGCTGATCGGGAAAAAAGTGGGCGATGTGGTGGAAATCAAAGTTCCATCAGGTATCATTCCTTTTGAAATTGTAGAAATCTCAATTTAATTAAAAATGGCAAGCATTTTCACGCGCATTGTAAACGGAGAAATACCAGCCTACAAAGTTGCTGAAGACGATAACTTTCTGGCCTTTCTCGATGTATTTCCAACCGCCAAGGGGCACACGTTGGTAGTCCCCAAAAAGGAAGTGGATTATCTTTTTGATTTGGATGACGAGATGTACGCCGGACTGCAAATGTTTGCCAAAAAAGTAGCACTTGGAATACAGAAAGCCATTCCCTGTGTAAAAGTAGGTGTGATGGTTTTGGGGCTTGAAGTGCCGCATGCGCATATTCATCTTGTCCCGATGCAAAGTGAAAAGGATTTGCTCCATTTTTCGGAGAAAGTAAAGTTTCCGCCGGAGGAGATGGAAGCCATCGCAAAATTGATTGCCGATAGCATCGAATAAAATAACAGCCTGGTATTCACCGGGCTTTTTTTTGCTTCCCCGATTCTACCAAATTTTATTAACAAAGCCCCTTCGCCGCAGCCAAATTAAGTACCTTTAAGGGACTTTTTGAAACGTATATTTATGGTTCCATTTACGCATTTACACGTACACTCACAGTATTCAATTCTCGACGGGGCAGCCAGTGTTCCGGCCCTGGTAAACAAGGCCAAGTCGGACAATATGACCGCGCTGGCGCTGACCGACCACGGGACTATGTTTGGCATCAAGGAATTTCATGCCGCCTGTAACAAAAGCGAGATTAAACCCATTCTGGGTTGCGAAACGTACGTGGCATCCCGTACAATTAATGACAAAAACGATAAGGTGGACCGTTCGGGGCATCACCTTATTTTGCTGGCTAAAAACAAAACCGGTTACCGCAACCTGATCAAACTGATTTCGGTAGCCAATACCGAAGGTTTTTACTACAAGCCGCGTATCGATAAAGATTTGCTGCTAAAACACCACGAAGGATTGATTGCTTCTTCGGCTTGCCTGGGAGGGGAAATTCCGCAGCTGATCATGAACAACCACATGAAAGATGCCGAGGAGGCGATTTTGTGGTACAAGAACTTGTTTGGAGAAGATTACTACCTGGAGTTGATGCGCCACCCCGCGGAAGCGATCGAACAACGGCAGGAGGTTTACGACTGGCAGGTGATGGTGAACAAACAGCTGGTGGTACTGGCCAAAAAACTGGGGGTAAAACTGATTGCCACCAACGATATTCACTTTACCAACAAGGAAGATGCCGATGCACACGATCTGCTGATCTGCCTCAATACCGGGAAGGACTTTGACGATCCGAACCGGATGCGTTACACCAAACAGGAATGGTTTAAAACGCAGGCCGAAATGAACCAGCTTTTCGGCGATATTCCGGAGGCGCTGGCAAACACCATGGAAGTGGTGGAGAAGATCGAGAATTACGAGCTGAATTCTGCCCCTATTATGCCCGTGTTTCCTATCCCGGAGGAAATTGGAACCGAAGAAGAATTTGCCCAAAAATATTCGGAAGCCGATTTGCGCGAAGAATTTGGCGACGCTGCTTTTGAGCGTCTGGGGGGCTACGACAAAGTATTGCGCGTAAAGCTTGAATCCGCTTTTCTGGAGCATCTGGCGTTCGAGGGGGCCAGGGAGCGTTACGGCGATCCGCTCGAAGCTTCGGTGGAAGAACGGCTCACCTTCGAATTGAACACCATTAAGGTGATGGGGTACCCGGGGTACTTCCTTATTACGCAGGATTTTATCAACTGGGCCAAGGATAACGGTGTGTTGGTTGGTCCGGGGCGTGGTTCGGCAGCGGGAGCAGCCGTTTCTTATTGTTGCGGAATTACCAACATCGACCCGATTAAGTACGACCTGCTTTTCGAGCGTTTCCTGAACCCCGACCGTATATCGCTTCCCGACGTGGATATCGACTTTGATGATGACGGCCGGCAACTGGTACTCGATTATGTAACCAATAAATACGGGCGCGACAAAGTGGCCCACATTTGTACGTTCGGAACCATGGCTACCAAGTCATCCATCCGCGATGTGGCAAGGGTGTTGAAACTTCCGCTCCCCGAAGCCGACCGCCTGGCAAAACTGGTGCCCGATGCACCGAAAATGAGTTTTGCCAAAGCGTACAAGGAAAGTCCTGAACTGACAGCTGAAAAGAAATCGCCTAACGAACTGGTAGCACAAACCATCAAATTTGCCGAAACACTGGAAGGATCGGTCCGGCAAACCGGCGTTCATGCCTGCGGGATTCTGATCAGCCGCGATACGCTTTCGGACCATATTCCGCTGATGCCGACCAAGGATGAAGAACACCTTCTGACCACTCAGTACGACGGCCGCTTTGTGGAAGACATTGGTTTGCTGAAGATGGACTTCCTCGGATTGAAAACGCTTTCGATCATCAAGGAAGCATTGGAGAACATACGAATTTCAAAAGGGATTGAAGTTGATATTGAAAAAATACCTTTCGACGATAAAAAAACCTTCGACCTTTTTAGCCACGGCGAAACCACCGCTATTTTCCAGTTTGAATCGGATGGGATGAAAAAGCACCTGCGGGATCTGAAGCCCAACCGTTTTGAAGACCTGGTGGCCATGAACGCCTTGTACCGCCCGGGGCCAATGGAATACATCCCTGATTACATTGCCCGTAAACACGGACGGCAGAAAGTAGATTACGACGTTCCGATGATGGAGAAATACCTGAACGATACCTATGGTATTACGGTGTTCCAGGAGCAGGTGATGTTACTTTCGCGTTTACTGGCCGGTTTTACCCGTGGTGACTCCGATACGCTTCGTAAAGCGATGGGTAAGAAGATTATGGCGGTGATGAACAAGCTGAAAGCAAAATTTATTGACGGGTGTAAAGCCAATCTTCAGTTTGTAAACGAATGTAAAAACACGGGTAAAAAACCCGACGATGTGATCGAAAAGATCTGGAAAGACTGGGAAGCATTTGCGTCTTACGCCTTTAACAAGTCGCACTCGGTGTGTTATGCGTACATTGCCTATCAAACCGGTTACCTGAAAGCACACTTCCCGGCAGAGTTTATGGCGGCCAACCTTAGCCGTAACCTCAGTAACATTACCGATATCACCAAGTTGATGACGGAATGCCGACGCATGAAGCTGAATGTTTTTGGCCCCGATGTAAACGAGAGTTTTGTGAAGTTTACGGCCAATAAAAACGGAGACATTCGTTTTGGAATGGGTGCCATTAAAGGCGTAGGTGCAGGAGCTGTTCAGAACATTATTAACGTGCGGGAAAAGCTGAAAGGGTTTAAGACCATTTTCGACGT
This sequence comes from Maribellus luteus, assembly GCF_003576475.1. GTDB lineage: Bacteria > Bacteroidota > Bacteroidia > Bacteroidales > Prolixibacteraceae > Draconibacterium > Draconibacterium luteum. The sequence continues at coordinate 186,683 of NZ_QWGR01000002.1, forward strand.
GGTAGAAAACGTCAACCTGCAAACCGTAAACAAGAAAAACCTGGAAGCGCTGGCAATGGCCGGGGCGTTTGACAACCTGGGAATGAAGCGCAGCTGTTTTTTTGCAGGTGAGCACGAAAACGATGATACCAACTTTATTGAGAAGCTGATCCGCTACGGAAACAAGCTACAGCAGGAGAGCAACAGTGCACAGCAAAGCCTTTTTGGTGCTTTCGATACGGGGTCGGTGGTAAAAAAGCCGACCATTCCGCCAGTGGAGGAATGGGCAAAAATTATTCTGCTGGAGAAAGAAAAAAACCTGATCGGGATTTACCTGACAGCCCACCCGCTCGACGATTACCGGCTCGAACTGGAGAACTTCTGTTCGAGAGATGTGTCGCTGAAAGAACTGAATGAGGACATTGAAAAGCTGAAAGACAAAGATTTAACTTTTGGCGGAATGGTGACTGCCTCACGTGAAGGGCAGTCGAAAAACGGGAACATGTATGCAACGCTGACTTTGTCGGATTACACTGATTCCAAGGAGCTCTTCTTTTTTGGAAACGACTATGTCAACTTTGGGAAATACTGTAAAACGGGGCTTTTTGTGATGGTTCGGGGAACCGTGAAAGCCCGTTTCAACAGTAATTTTTACGAGTACAAAGTGAACAGCATCGAGTTGCTCTCTGATGTAAGGGCGAATTATGTGAAAAGTGTAACCGTCAATATGCCGATTTCAGCACTCAATAAAAAACTGGTGACGGATATTGATCACCTGGCAAAAGAACACAGAGGAAATGCACTGCTGAAATTTGTAGTGTACGACCTCGAAAACAATATGCAATTAGAAATGTTTTCAAGAACAGCAAAGGTTGATCCGTCGGATGATTTCTTAAGCTTTTTTGACGATCAGCCGGACGTGAGTTATAGAATTAATTAGTTAGTTTTGCTGCAAATTGTAACAACAAATATTAAAAAGAATACATTATGGCTTTAGAAATTACAGATGCCAATTTCGAGGAATTGGTTTTGAATTCAGACAAACCGGTTATGTTGGACTTTTGGGCTGTTTGGTGTGGCCCGTGTCGTATGATTGCTCCGATCGTTGAAGAAATGGCGGCAGAGTACGAAGGAAAAGCGGTAATTGGAAAAGTGGATGTAGACAGCAACCAGGACGTTGCCATGAAATACGGAATCCGTAACATCCCTACTGTTTTGTTTGTTAAAAACGGCGAAGTAGTTGACAAACAAGTGGGCGCTGCTCCAAAACAGGCGTTTACCACTAAACTGGATGCGCTGCTGTAATCCATAACGAAATAGTATTCACCGGGTGACTCTGAGTTGTGTCAATTAGTCACCCGGTGAATTCATTTTTGGAAAGTGAAAAACATTTTCGACATAGAGCAATTTCATCAGTTCGATAACCTGGGGTTGATCGCACAGGAGGTGGTGGAAGGTTTTATTACCGGTCTTCACCGCAGTCCGTTTCATGGTTTCTCGGTAGAGTTCGCCGAACACCGGCTTTACAACCAGGGAGAATCAACCCGCCAGATTGACTGGAAGCTCTATGCCCGCACCGACAAGCTTTTTGTAAAACAATACGAAGAGGAAACCAACCTGCGCTGCCAGCTGGTGATGGATACTTCTTCGTCGATGTTGTTCCCGTATTCAAAAGGCAGCAAGCATTTGCAAAATAAACTGGCTTTTTCGGTGTACACCGCAGCGGCACTTATTTACCTGATGCGGAAACAACGCGACGCCGTCGGGCTTACGCTTTTTTCGGATGAAATTGAGTTTCATTCCACCCCCCGGCTATCGTCGGTAAATGCCGAGATCATGTTCAGCAAACTGTCGGAACTGATTCAGCCCGAAAACGCGCATTTGCGGAAAAACACCAACACAACACAGGTACTTCACCAGATTGCCGAGAACATTCACAAACGTTCGCTGGTGATCATTTTCAGCGATATGCTCGACAGCCAGAAAACCGAAGAACTTTTTTCGGCGCTTCAGCACCTTCGTTACAACAAGCACGAAGTCATTCTTTTTCATGTCACCGATCATTCGCTGGAACGCGAATTTGAGTTCTCGAACCGGCCACACAAATTTGTGGATCTCGAAAGTGGGCAAACGGTAAAGTTCAATCCCTGGGAAGTAAAAAAGCACTACGTTTCCACGGTAAAGGAATATTTCGACGACCTGAAAGTGAAATGCGGTCAGTACCAGATCGATTTGGCCGAGGCCGATATCAACAAAGATTTTAAAGAAGTGCTGTTTTCGTATTTGGTAAAGCGAAAGAAGCTTTTCTAGTTCAACCTTCTCTTTAGTTTTTTTCTTTGATCTTTTGCTACCGCGCGGTAGCGGTGAGCGGTGGTTATAAACAGACCCACTTAATTGAACAGCGTCGTCGTTTTTGCATCCATCCGAGTCGTTTTTCCGTTCCGCCACGTCACTTTTGCATCCATCCACGTCACTTTTGCATCGATCCGGGGCGTTTTTCCATTCCGCCGGGTCGTTTTTGCGTTTATCACCGTCGTTTCTCCATCCCTTTTCGTCGTTTTTGCATTCCGGAACGTCGATGACGAGCAATTTTGAGTCGTTTTTGCATTTTTTGTGCTCGTTTCCGGGTAATATTTACTGGATACTCTCTTCCTGTCATTCAAATTTTGTTGAATACGACATTTATTTATCGGTGAATAAAAGTATCTTAGAGTTCCTCTAAATAATCTTATTTAGAGACTAAAACCAAAGAACCAAATTAAACCGATAAGCATGGAAAGAAGATCATTCCTGAAAAAGTCAGCACTGGCAACCGGTGCCGCAATGACTGCCGGCAGTTTAAAGGCCAACACTTCACCCATTGTTGAAAAAGACATTTACGAACTTCGCGTGTACCATCTGAAAAGCGGTGGAAGCCGAAATCAGCTAAAGAAATTCTATACCGAAGCAGTGATTCCTTTTCTGAATGAAAAGGGGGCCAGGGTAGGCGCTTTTAACGAATACAGTAAAGAAGATCCGCCGGTTATGTACATTCTGCATGCCCACCGTAGTTTGGCTGCTTATTTTGAAGCCGTTCAGGGAATGCGGTCGGATGCATCGTTTCTGAAGGCGGCAAACGACTACCTGAATCTTCCGGCTGATAACCCGGTTTTCGAACGGTACGAAACCTTTTTGCTCGAAGCTTTTGATGGCATTCCGCGCTTAAAAGAGCCGGCTAAAAACCGTGGCCTTTTTGAACTGCGAACCTACGAGAGTTACAACGAAGATGCCGGCATACGCAAGGTAAAAATGTTTAACGACGAGGAACTTCCGTTGTTTGACAAAGTGGGCTTGCATTCGGTATTTTTTGGGCAGCACCTGGCCGGGCAATACATGCCTGCCTTAACCTACATGCTGTGGTTTAACGACATGGAAGAACGCGAGGCCAACTGGGCGAAATTTATCGGCAGCCCGGAGTGGGATGTAATGAAAAACAAACCTGAATATGCCAACTCGGTTAGTAAAGTGAAGAAGAAATTTCTGACTCCGGCCGATTTCAGCCAGTTGTAAACAGGGGCAGTGGCAGTTGATCCCCTTCTTTTTTTTGATTTTAGTAGTGCTAAGTTGCAGAAGGTTACGGGCATGGCTTTTTAAAGTCTGCTAATTTCCCTAAATTTAGGTTTTACTAAAGTCCCCGTATATGTTAGTAAAGACCTTCGGAAGCGCAGTTTTTGGAATCGACGCCACCACCATTACCATGGAGGTGGATGTAACCACCGGGATTAAATTCATGTTGGTTGGCCTGCCCGACAGTGCTGTAAAAGAAAGCCAGCAACGCATTGAATCGGCTCTTCGGCTGAACGGGTACAAATGGCCCAAACAAAAGATCATTATCAACATGGCGCCTGCCGATATCCGCAAAGAAGGCTCTGCCTACGATCTTCCGTTGGCCGCGGCAGTGTTGGCCGCTTCGGGGCAGATCGATGCTTCCTTGCTTTCGAAATACGTTTTGATGGGCGAATTATCGCTCGACGGGACTTTGCAGCCCATAAAAGGAGTGTTGCCCATTGCCATTAATGCCCGAAAAGAAGGTTTTGAGGGCTTTATCCTTCCGAAAGCAAATGCGCGGGAAGCTGCGGTGGTAGATACGCTTAAAGTGTACGGTGCCGAAAATATTGTGGAAGTGATCGACTTTCTGAACGGGAAACCGGCCCTCGAAGAGACGGTTATCGATACCCGGGCCGAGTTTTATGCGCAGACAACCAACAATCCGCTCGATTTTTCGGATGTAAAAGGGCAGGAAAATGTAAAACGGGCGCTGGAGATCGCGGCTGCCGGAAGTCACAACATAATTCTTGTCGGGCCTCCGGGATCGGGGAAAACCATGCTGGCGAAGCGGATCCCTACCATTCTTCCGCCCTTTTCGCTGAAGGAAGCACTCGAAACCACCAAGATACATTCGGTTGCCGGTAAGATCGACAAGGAAACTTCGCTGATGACCCGCCGGCCTTTCAGGTCGCCCCACCATACGATTTCGGACGTTGCTTTGGTTGGAGGTGGAAATTATCCCCAGCCGGGGGAAATTAGTTTGGCGCACAACGGTGTTTTGTTTTTGGATGAACTGCCTGAATTCAAACGCACCGTGCTCGAAGTAATGCGGCAACCGCTCGAAGACCGAAATATCACTATCTCGCGGGCGAAATTTTCAGTCGAATATCCCGCCAGTTTTATGTTGGTGGCTTCGATGAACCCCTGCCCGTGTGGTTACTACAATCATCCTTCAAAAGATTGTGTTTGTGCGCCCGGCGTGGTACAAAAATACCTCAATAAAATATCGGGGCCGCTGCTCGACCGCATCGATATTCACCTGGAAGTGGTGCCGGTTCCCTTCCGGAAACTATCTGAAATGAACGGTTCGGAAAAAAGCGAATCGGTTCGAGAACGGGTGATCCGGGCCCGAAATATTCAGGAAGAGCGCTTTAAGGAACACAAAGGTGTTTATGCCAACGCTCAAATGAATTCGAAACAAATTCGCGAATTTGTTCAGCTGGATGAGGAGAGCATCGAGCTGATCAAAAATGCGATGGACCGCCTGGGGCTTTCGGCACGCGCTTACGACCGGATTCTTAAGGTAGCACGAACCATTGCCGACCTGGAAGCGGAAGAGAACGTACTGACTCATCATTTATCCGAAGCCATTCATTACCGCAGCCTCGACCGTGAGAACTGGGGCGGGTAGGAAAGCTGGCAGTAGCCGGGCTCTGTTGACGGTTGGTACTAAATCAATATATTTGCGTCGCAATTAATTTAAAAAATTGATTTATGGAACAGCCCAATAATCCACTTCACGGAAAAACGCTTGAAGCCATTCTGGTTTACCTGGTCAGCTATTACGGATGGGAGGAACTGGGTGAGATAATTCCGGTCAATTGTTTCCGAAAAGACCCCAGCATAAAATCAAGCTTAAAATTTTTACGAAGAACCCAGTGGGCCCGCGATAAGGTGGAGAAGCTGTACGTTGAAACCATTGGGAAATAGTTTCCTCCCCAAAGGAATTTTTATGAACACGTGGCTACGGGAGCTTTTATCATAAAATGATTCCTGTTTTTCACATTGTTTATGAAAGGTGTACCCGAAATAAAATCAAAAAAATATAGTTTTGCACCACTTCAGCTTATAGATGTTTTATAAGCATGTATTTTACAAGTTAGAATTTAAAAAACCTTAGATATGACTAACTCTCCAGACAGGAGCCTTATTTGTAAATTAAAAGACATTTCTTCTTTTCTTCTAAAACGTGATCAGAAAACCATTTGTGTTCAGGTAAACGATACCAGCTTTAATGTAATGAACCATTGGTTTTGGCGTAAGTTTAAACGAAAAAACTGGGAGCCTCAGACCTATCAGTTGATGAATAAGTACCTGTCACCGGAAAAGAACTACATTGATGTTGGTACCTGGATCGGCCCAACCATTTTATTTGCGACCGAGATTGGGGCAAAAAAGATTTACGGAGTAGAAGCCAATCCGGTGACTTATAAGATTTTGAGCAAAAACAGCCAGATGAACCAGGTTGTTTCAGAAAAACTCAGTCTTTATAACCTCTGTATCACAGACGTTGATGGGGGGAAGGTTGATTTTGGCGGCAAAAAAGATGCAGACGCTTCAAGTGCCTCTTCGATTCGCGGAAATGCCTGGCAAATTCCTTCATCCACCATTTGCACATGGATGAAACAAAACAAGATCAACGGCTTTAATTTTATCAAGATTGATATTGAAGGTGCTGAGAGTCTGATCGAAAAAGATATGCAGATACTTTCGGCACAAAAAGATTTGGTTGTGCTTTTGTCGCTGCACCCTCCTTTTTGGGAGAATAAAGAGGAAATCGCGAAAACTGTTGCCGGGTACTGTTCGCTTTTTGATGTATACACGGTTAATGAGGAAAAACTGGGAATTGACGAGCTAAAAGAAATGATGCTGACCAGTGTTCGCAAGCCCAAATGGGGAACGAAATACGGGAACTTTTTTGAAGTACTCTTAAAGTCGAAGTAATGTTTTCTGTGGTTTCGGATGATCGGTATTTCTCCGTTACCATTGCAGCAAAAGAAAAGGTATTTCCGGATCATTTAAAGTAGAAAGATGAACGTTTATACAAAAGATACAGTGGCCGGTGAGTACGATGCGTATTACACCACGCCTCAGGGGAGAGAGGTCGATAACATTGAAAAGATGATTATTTCCGGTTTGATGAAAGACATTCCGGCCGGTGAGCTTCTGGAACTGGGATGCGGAACCGCCCACTGGACACACTATCTTTGTGAGCAAGGCTTTCAGGTGACTGCTATCGATGCTTCGGAAGAGATGCTGAAAATAGCCCGTGCAAAGGACATTCACAAGGCTACTTTTCAAAAAGAAGATGCCGCGAAGCTGCCTTTCCCCGACCAACGTTTCTCGTTGATAGTTTCCATTACCATGCTTGAGTTTGTGGACGATGTGGAAGCGGTTTTTGACGAAATCGATCGCTTGCTTTTACCGGGTGGGTATTTGCTGCTGGGATGTTTAAATTCGGAATCGGAACTGGGAAAATACAAAGACAACGACGAGGTTTTCCGCCATGCCCGTTTTTTCTCTTCGCAAGAGGTAAAGGAAAAATTGTTGCGGTTTGGTGAACCAGTGCTTCGTTCGGGAGTTTATTTTTCACCGGCCTTCGATTTACTGGATGGCTCAGAAAAACAGGATACCGTGAAGCCGGCTTTTATCGGCGCCCTTGTGCAGAAAAGATAAATCTTATGGAAATATCGGTTGAAATTAGCTACTACGCTTTGCAGGATGATTACAATTCGCCGGTGCTGGAGTTTCTCGGAGAAATTGACAGGCAAGCGGGAATAAGTGTTGAACCCGGGATGATGAGTACATTGATAAGCGGGGAATACAATGCAGTGATGACATTGCTGGTACAAACACTGGAGCCGCTCATGGAAAAATATCCTTCGGTGTTTACGCTTAAAATTGCCAATGCCTGCAAAAGCTGCCAAAATCAGGAAAATTAAAGCGAGCCTGGTGAAGATTTATTCCGGGATTTCGTAAATTGACTGACGGCAAAAAAGGCTTTCCGTGGTATGAATTTTGAGAATCCGGAGTTTTGTAAATCAATAGAACTACATGGCCTTTACTAAACAAATCTTACACTGTCTATTGGGGATATTCCTCCTGGCAAATCCAACAAAAGGCTTTTCGCAGGAGGGAAAAGCATCCGTCGATTCGCTACAGCTTTCTGTTCTTCTTTCCGAAGCCATCTTAAACAACGATACATTAAAAGCCGATAGCCTGATTTTAACCGGGATAGATGTCAACATTGCGGCAAACGAAGGGGTAACGCCGCTGATGTACGCTGCAGAGGAAGGGAACCTGCATTTTATTGAAAAGCTCTTACAGGCCGGTGCGGATGTAAACCAACTTCCCGAAAATAAAACTACTGCGCTGCAAAGTGCGATTGTCGCAAATAAGGCGAAAGCGGCTGAATTATTGTTGCAAAACAAAGCCAATGTAAATACCAAAGACCAGTGGGGAAACACGCCGGTTTTAAATGCCGCACAAAACAATAATCCCGGAATGCTCCGCTTGCTCCTGCGTTGGGGGGCAACTGTGAACGATGCCAACAGCGATGGAAATACTGCACTTCATTTTGCAACCGCCTTTGGCAACGATTCACTGGTGAATGTGCTGATGGATGCCGGAGCGAAGGCAGATGCAAAAGACAAACAGGGATTTACTCCCCTGATGGTGGCAACCTCAGAGAATTTTAACTCCACCGCTGAACTGCTGGTGAGTTACGGTGCAGATCTGAATGCGGTAAACGATCAGGGCTATTCGGCACTTAGCATCGCCATTTTAAACGGAAATGTCTACCTGGCAGAACTATTCCTGCTGAATGGAGCGGATGGGAACCTGCTTTCGCGGGAAGCCAGAGACCACTGGTATTTTTCAAAAGGTACCGGAAAATACATGCGAAAGGTATTGCGTGAAGCAGAGGTAAAACGAAACCTGTCGCCGGTGTTGGAAGATTGGGCAGGAGGTGTAAAGCTCGGATGGACCGAAAGTCATCTGACAACGGGCATTTTGGTGGGCGTTCGGGAAACCAAGTACAATTTCTGGGTTCAGGCAGCCTTTGGTGTCACACCCTTTGTCTACAGTACGCTGACAGAGATCGGAGGTAAGAAGTACCAGTTTTGGCAACGCGATTACCGCCTGGCGATTGAGGCGGATAAGTACTTTGCATTTCATAAAAGTTTTCGGACTGAATGGGGAATCTGGGCAGGAGTTGAAACGGGTTTTGATTTTGGAAGTTACAGAGGAACCGGCTTTAAGCCTTCATCTGAAGTAAATCTGTTGCCGGCAGCCGGGGTGTTCTGGCGGCAGGGTTTTGTAGAAACAAGACTTGGCTACAAAAAGAACCTGTTTCAGGTCGATGAAACCGGAGAATGGGGCATGCAGTTTCATTTTTATTTTGGGAGGATGTAGTAATGAAAATGACCGCAGTACATGATTTAATTGGGAAGTCGTCAGGCTTAAAAAGAGGAATATTCTTTCTTATACTTTTGCTTGCCGTGATTTCGTGCGAACGGAAATTTGATTTTTTTGAGTTCGACTGCGAAGATTGCTACCAGGAAAAGCCTGATTACGGGCCGCTGATCATCTATTTCTCCATCGACGACGAAAACGATTTTGTTTTGTACACGATTTACAAAGGTGATTTCGAGGATTGTGTGGTGGAGTACGCCGACACGGCCTTTTTCAAGGAAGAACAGATCGATGTTCCGGTGGATGAATATTACTCGGTGGAAGCCAGGTATGTAAGGGGTGGTGATACAATTCATGTGGTTGACGGCGATCGCTTTAATCTAAAGCGGGAGAACAGCGAATGCGATAAAAAGTGCTACTATTTTAAAGGAGGAATTATTGATGTAAGACTTCGAAAATGATGATTTGGATGTTCGATATTGAGGCTTTAGTTTTTAACGCAGAATGGACACTTAACCCGGTCTCAAATTAAAATAAAGCAGAGGAATACAAGTTTAACCAAATTGAAACATTATTTTTGAACATTATGCTGTTTTCAATGGTTTGAAAACAAAACTAAATAACAACTCTATGGTAGACAGAATATCAGACCCTATTGGACGATTAATGGGGCTTCGTTATAAATCCCATCCCTGGCACGGAGTAAACATCGGAGAGAAGGCCCCTGAAGTAATTACCGCTTTTATAGAAGTGGTTTCAACCGACACTGTAAAATACGAAATTGACAAGGATAGCGGGTACCTGCGTGTTGACCGTCCTCAGAAATTCTCGAACGTGGTACCGGCGCTCTACGGTTTTATTCCGCAAACCTATTGTGGAGAGAAAGTAGGCGAATACTGCAACAAGAAAACCGGGAGAAAAGACATTAAAGGCGACGGCGACCCGATCGATATTTGTGTGCTGACCGAAAAAGACCTTGCACACGGCGATTTACTGGTAACTGCGCGCCCCATTGGCGGTTTCCGAATGATTGATGGTAACCAGGCCGATGACAAAATTATTGCTGTTTTAATGAACGATACCGTTTACGGTCATTTTCACGATGTTTCAGAATTACCGGAGATTGTAGTCAAGCGGCTCGAGCACTATTTCCTTACTTACAAGGATATGCCCGGGGTTGACAGCAACACCGAGATTACCACTACCTACGGAGTGGAAGAAGCACTGGAAGTGATCAAACTTTCGGTGGAAGACTACAATAATAAATTTGCCAATCTCGGCAAACTGCTTTCTTAAGAATATAGGATTCGTATAAAGATGATAGAAAAGTGCAGCGCGAGTTGCACTTTTTTTATTTACGAAGCTTTGTCAATGGCTTGGTCGCGCAATTGTTTGACGAGCCTTTTCAGGGCTTTTTTGAAAGCTCCTTCAATGGCAGCATAGTTGGTCATTTCTTTTCCTACATAAATAAAGAAAACGGCCAGTTGCCGGTCGCCCAGTTGCTGGTAGAATTCGTGTTTGTTAAGCCGGTAAGCTTCGCGCATCAAACGTTTGATACGGTTGCGGCGAACCGCCCGTTTAAAGCTTTTTTTGCTGACACTAAAAGCAGCCTGAGCCGGGAAGTGCGTGTTTAACTCCGTTTTTAGGTAAACCACTTTTACGGGAAATGTCAAAAACGATTCGCCTTCAGCAAAAAGTTTTTCAATTACTTTTTGGCTGCAAAGCCGTTCTTCTTTGTTTAACGAAAAAGAGCCGCTGGGTTTTATTTCTTGATTGTTTTGCATTGAAAAATGAAAAGGCTGTCCGATGGTGTTGGACAGCCTTTCAAAAGTATTGATTTTTTCAATTTAATTCTTGTTTACTTTCTTAATGTACTGCTCTAAAGCCATGGTCATGGATGGAGCCTGGGCCGTTGGAGCTTCAATGTCGAGACGCAAACCTGCATCGCGGACTGCCTTTGCTGTGGAGGGGCCAAAGCACGCAATTCGTGTGCTGTTTTGTTCAAAGTCAGGGAAGTTCTGATACAGCGACTTAATCCCCGACGGGCTGAAAAATACCAGGATATCGTACTTGATGTCAGCCAGGTCTGAAAGATCTGCACTTACAGTACGATACAGGATCGCTTTGGTGTACTTGTAGCCTTCTTTATCCATCAGCGTTGGAATTTCCTGTTTGTGGATATCCGAAAGTGGCACCAAAAAACGTTCGCCGGCATGCTTCTTCATCACATTTACCAGGTCAGCAAATTTGCCATCGGCATAAAAGATCTTACGCTTCCTGTACACAATGTACTTTTGCAGGTAAAACGCTGTGGCCTCCGAAATACAGAAATACTTCATGGTGTCCGGAATGGTTAAGCGCAACTCTTGTGCAATTCTGAAATAATGATCAATTGCCGTACGGCTGGTGAAGATCACAGCAGTGTGGTCCAGGATCTGAATTCTCGTTTGGCGGAATTCCTTTGCCGGAACGCCTTCCACCTGAATGAAAGGCCGGAAATCGATTTTTAGGCCGTTTTTTTCCGCCAGTTCAAAATATGGTGATTTTGCTGTCTGGGGCTCCGGCTGCGAAACTAAAATGCTCTTGACTTTCAAATTTTTATGCTTTTAATGAAACATATCCCTTCTTATTCAACTACAACTACTTTATAAATTAAAAGCAAGGGTAAAATTTCAAGGGTACAAAGGTATAAAAACAGATAAAATATAGAAAATTGTTTCCTTAATAAAATTATTACCCCCCTCTGAAGTAGTACCAAATTAAATGCAATAACGATTACCAAACCTGCCAAAACAATCATCAGCGGGTTATTCCAGGGCGAAAAGGAAACCAATGCAACCAGTGGTAACAACACCAGGCCTAGTGCGCGGTTAAAATTGTCCACATTAAAAAGATATTCACCGGTTTCGGCCTGAGTCTCAAACAGCGAGCCTACCGTTAGGTAAACAAGCTTCTTTCCTAAAAAATAAAGCAAAACGCCCGCCAGTACAAAGGCAAAATAAGTGATGCCTTTTGCTGAATGAGCCAGGTTAAGTATGTTGAAAGACTGGAATACAAAGATGGAAAACGTCAGGTAAAAAACGGCATCCAGGCGATAAGCGCCATGCGATGCTGGATAGTTATTTTCCTGTAACATCCTGACAGAGGTCGGATAGTTGACAAGCGACAAAAAGAGATGCCCGATGTATTTGATGTACGAGTAACGGATGGTGGCAAACAACGACACGGCCACAAACAAAACCACGACCAGCCAGTCGGTTTCAGTGTTTTGTTTTTTATGAACGGGCAAAACAATATCCGATGCAGGCATTTCGGAATACGCGATGCTTTCAGCAGGCCTGGGAAGAAGATAGCCTCCTTCCAGGATCGGATCTTTGTATCTTGGATGATAACTTTGGCGAACACCTTGCGGCCTTGGAAGCACCGCTTGTTGTGCTTGCTGACCCTGTTTCAGACTTTGGTTCTGTGTCTGTATGGAGTCGGGTTGATATGTTATCAATGCATCCATTGTGTATAGCCGTGCAAAGATACCATTTTTTGGATTGCCAAATCATGGGAAGATCGCATGTGTACCAACTATAATTTGTAATTTTCCGCTCTTATTCAAGTGAAGAACGTATGATTTACCTGGCACCTCTGCAAGGATTTACCGACTTTGTTTACCGGAAAGTATATGCCGAATTTTTTCAGGGCATCGATGCTTTTTTTATTCCGTACATCACCGTTCAGAACGAGGGTGTTTTAAAAAAGTATGAGCGTGAAATTCTTCCGCAGAATAACCTGCAAAGCCGCGTTGTCCCTCAGATTCTGTGCAAGGATGAAGACGAAGCCTGTTTTTTGGCGGAAACCTTGTTGAACCACGGTTACTCGGAAATCAACCTCAACATGGGATGCCCCTACCCGATGGTGACCAAACGCGGAAGGGGTGCCGGACTTTTACCGGACCCGGAGCAGGTTTACCGCATTTTAAATACATATTTTCAGCGTTTTGACACTGCCTTGTCGGTAAAACTTCGTGCCGGGCTGGAAGCTCCGGAGGAAATTGAGCGGATCGTTCCGGTGCTGAATGAGTTTCCGTTAAAAGAGGTGATTCTGCACCCGCGTATTGCCCGTCAGCTTTACAAAGGCGAAACGATTGATACGGCAGTTGATTTTGCGCTTGAAAATCTCCGGCATCCGCTGGCTTACAACGGTGATATTTTTACGCTGGAAGATTTTCACAGGCGGGAGAAACAGTTTGCTTCCGTTGGCAACTGGATGCTGGGCAGAGGAGTGCTGATGAATGCTTTTTTACCTTCAGCAATAAAAGGTATTCAGTTGACCGGGGAGGCAAAACGAGCTGCACTGGTGCTCTTTCATCAAAAGATGGTGACAGAATACGAAGCAACAACCGATAACCCGGGCAATGCGCTGAATAAAATGCAGCAGTTCTGGATTTACTTTAGTTACCACTTTACAACGCAGGCCAAAGCTTTCAAACGAATTAAAAAGTCGAAAAACCTGGCGCTGTTTAAAGCCGAAGCCGGAAGTATTCTCAACAATGAAGCACTGTTTTCGGGAAACAACACACTCAACTGAACGAACAATTTTCGCGTTCGTATTTTTCCATAAGGGTCATTAGCAAAAACATTTCTTTCACCTCGTCCTCGCTTTTGGGAGCTTCACAAATTTGAAGAAAGCGATTGAGGGCGTCCCTGTAGTCATCTTCCGTTACAATATCATAGATCATGCTGAGTGCCGGTATTTTATTGATCCTGACTAATGTGCATCCAGCCAGTTGTCGGCTGCATTCATTTCAACAATCAACGGGACTCCAATGTTTACCGCATTTTCCATCCCCTCCTTCACCAGCTTCTTCATGGCTTCCAATTCGGGCTTTGCTACGTCGAAGTTCAATTCGTCGTGTACCTGCAGGATCATTTTCGACTGAAGCTTTTGCTTTTGCATTTCGCGGTGAATATTGATCATCGCAATTTTGATAATGTCTGCCGCCGAACCCTGGATCGGGGCGTTGATCGCGTTTCGCTCGGCCATTCCACGCACAACCGCATTGGCCGAATTAATATCGCTCAAATACCGGCGGCGGCCTTTAATGGTTTCCACGTACCCCAAGTCCTGCGCCAGTTTGATCTGCTTATCCATGAACTCCCTGATTTTCGGGAAATTTTCAAAGTACCCGTCAATCAGTTCTTTGGCTTCTGTTCGCGGGATGTTTAGCCGCTGCGAAAGCCCGAAAGCCGAAATTCCGTAGATGATACCAAAGTTGGCGGTTTTGGCTTTTCTACGCATGTCCGAATCCACTTTGTCTTCGGTGACCTGGTAAATTTTCGACGCAGTAATGGCATGAATGTCTTTGTTTTCGCGGAAAGCACGTTGCATCTCTTCGTCGCCGCTAAGTGCCGCCATCACCCGAAGTTCAATTTGCGAGTAGTCGGCAGAAAGGAAAGTATGCTCACCGTCCGACGGAATAAAAGCTTTTCGAATTTCGCGTCCGCTATCATCGCGGATCGGAATATTCTGAAGGTTCGGATTCACCGAACTCAAACGCCCGGTTGCTGCAATCGCCTGATTGTACGAAGTGTGGATCTTTCCGGTTTTCTTGTTCACCAGCAAGGGCAAAGCTTCTACATAAGTCGAAAGCAGCTTTTTCAAGCCGCGGAAATCCAGTATTTTCTGAACGATCGGGTGGCGGTCCACCAGACGGATCAACACATCTTCAGAAGTGGAATATTGCTTGGTCTTTGTTTTCTTTACGTTGGTGTCGATCTTTAATTTTTCAAACAAAATCGGCCCCAGCTGTTTGGGCGATGAAACGTTGAATTCCTCCCCGGCCAGCTCAATAATTTCTTTTTCCAGCTCAATGATTTGCTCGCGCAACACCACGGCGTACTGATTTAACTCTTCGGAGTTTAGTTTCACACCAGCATTTTCCATGCTGGCCAACACCGGGACCAACGGCATTTCAATGGTTTCGAACAAGTCCCGAACACCCGCTTTGTCAAGGTCCGGATCGATGGCAAGTTTCAACTGAAAAGTAAGGTCGGCATCCTCGCAGGCATAATCGCGCAGCTTGTCAACCGGAACCGAACGCATCGTGATCTGGTTTTTCCCTTTCTTCCCGATAAGGTGCTCGGTGGGAACTTTTTCGTAGTTCAGGTATTGCAGGCACAACTGGTCGAGGTTGTGTTTCATATCCGGCTGAATCAGGTAATGAGCCAGCATGGTATCGTAAAGCGTTCCTTTTACTTCAATGCCGTAATTGCTCAAAATCAGGATGTCGTATTTTATGTTCTGCCCGATTTTTGCCACCTTTTCATCGGCAAAAACTTCACGGAACTCATCCATTACTTTTTGTGCCGCTTTTTTATCTTTTGGAATGGTTACGCAGTAAGCTTCATGTGTGCGAAACGCAAACGACATACACACAATTTCGGCAGTGTGGGTATCCAGCCCGGTGGTTTCCGTGTCGAAACAAAATTCTTTTTGCACTGATAATTCGGCACGCAAACTGGCACGTTGCAGTTCGTTTTCCACCAGATAATACTGATGAGGAACCGAATCGATGTTTTCGGTGCTTTTGCTTGCCTGAACAGCTACTTCCGGCGCACCGAAAAGTGTTCCCTGGAAAGCGGTTTCCACAGCCGGCGGTGCTTCTCCAAGGTTCAGTCTTGTGATCAGCGCTTTAAATTCCAGCTCTTCAAACAGCTTTTTCAGGTCTTCGGCGTGTGGCTCTTCGCGAATCAGTTTTTCTTTTTCAAACTCAATCGGAACATCGGTAATAATCGTAGCCAGTGTTCTCGACAAACGAACCTGCTCTTCATGTTCGATCAGGTTTTCCTTTTGCTTGCCTTTTAGCTTGTCGGTGTTTTGGTAAATACCATCGATGCTGCCAAAATCGCCAATCAGTTTTTGAGCTGTTTTGGGGCCAATTCCGGGGCAGCCCGGAATGTTATCAGCGGTGTCGCCCATCAATCCCAGGATATCAATCATCTGTTCGGCCCGTTCAATGCCATAGTTTTCCTTTACCTGGTCAAGCCCCCACACTTCGGCATCGCCACCGGCTTTCCCGGGTTTGTACATCACCACATGTTCCGAAACCAGCTGTGCATAGTCTTTGTCGGGTGTCATCATGTAAGTGATAAAACCATCCTTTTCCGCTTTTTTTGCCAGTGTGCCGATTACGTCATCCGCCTCAAAACCTTCTTTTTCGATGATCGGGATATTGAACGCTTCAATAATCCGGCGAATGTAAGGAATTGATTTCCGAAGGTCTTCGGGCATTTCCTCGCGGTTGGCTTTGTATTCCTTGTACATCTCGTGCCGGAAAGTGGGCGCGGAGACATCAAAAACCACCCCGATGTAATCAGGATTTTCCTTCTCGAAAAGTTGCACAATGGTGTTGGTAACGCCCAGCATTGCCGAAGTATTTAATCCTTTGGAATTAAAACGCGGATTGCGGATAAAGGCAAAATAACTGCGGTAAATCAATGCATACGCATCTAAAAGAAAAAGTTTTTGCTGACCAGTTTCGGGCATAATTCGAGATTTTACTGATTATCGGATGCAAACCATTCGGCAAACGAAGTTTTGGTTTCGTAAAGCCGCAGGCTAAATAGTGAAACGTTTGAAGGGATTTCTTGTTGAAGAATACCTGCAAAATAAGTGACCAGGTTTTCGGAAGTGGGTTGAAAACCGAGCACGGTGAGGCGTTCGGTAGTCAGCGCCAATGCTTCTTTCTGAGGCGCCGGGGTAAGTGCGTTAATAACCAGTGCATGATCAAAAAACTGGATGATTTTTGTATTGACGATGTTTTTTAGCTGTCCGAAATCCATCACCATCCCGTCTTCCGGATGACCGGGTTC
Source organism: Maribellus luteus (assembly GCF_003576475.1). GTDB lineage: Bacteria > Bacteroidota > Bacteroidia > Bacteroidales > Prolixibacteraceae > Draconibacterium > Draconibacterium luteum. Next base: position 203,524 of record NZ_QWGR01000002.1, read on the forward strand.
GTTTTTGGCATCACCTATCAATGTCACTTCCAGTTCGTACGTATGGCCATGAACGTTTTTGCAAACTCCGTTGTAAGCTAAAAGTGCATGGGCCATTTCAAAATCAAAACGCTTGGTTACCCTTATCCTCGGCATATGTCAGTCCCTTTTTGGTAGTGTGAAAGTAAGGTTTTTTTCAGCAAAACCTGAATAGAAAGTAGCGAAATGCAAACGCAACCATTTTTGTTAAAATTGCGTCCTTTTAATGGAGAGGCAGGTAACAAAAGCAATGCGTAGAAACAATTGAATCAGTAAAATTTGAGAACAATGAAAATCCGGGAGTTGGTTTTAATGGGAATGCTGGTGTTTTCGGCATGTAGTTCAGGAGACGATGATCATGTTTTTCAGTTGGACAGCGGGCAGCGTTTTGCGCTTCAGGAAGAATACGCTTCGGTGGATCACGGGTTGAGCATTAGTGTGGAACATGTGAGTGATTCGCGTTGTCCCACCGGCGTTGTTTGTATTTGGGAAGGGGAGGCTACCGTTTATTTGTATGTGAGGACACAGAACGTACAGGAACTGGTGCTGAGCACAGTCCGTCAGCCAAAAGATACGGTGCAGAACTACGAAATTGAATTGGTGGATGTAAGTCCTTATCCCGATATTTCACGCGAGATTGAACAGGAAGATTACGAGGTGACGCTGAAAGTCAGACGAGTTGATCCTTAAAACCAAAGGTGTTCAGCCAGAATTTTAAATCCCATCAGAATTAAAATGATCCCTCCGAGGATAATGGACTGATGGCTGCGTTTGGCGGGGATGTATTTTCCGAAAAGCATTCCCAGCATGGACGCAATAAAAGTAACCGCCCCAATCACCAAAACCGGAAGAAAAATGGGGATCTCAAGGAAGCCGTAACTGATTCCTACCACAAAAGCATCGATGCTGGTGGCGATGGAAAGCCCGATCAGCACACTCGTTTTAAACGGATCGAGGTTGTTGAGCGAACCGTTATCCCTGATGCCTTCAAAAATCATTTTACCACCGATAGCCGCCAGTAACCCAAACGCGATCCAGTGATCGACTGATTTAAGTATATTTTCGACGGCACTTCCGATAAACCAGCCCAACAAGGGGAAAAGTGCCTGGAAAAAGGCCAGCGAAGCCGCTACTTTGCATGCCTGCAGAAATTGAATTTCACGTCGCAGTAACCCGCAGGAGACCGATACGGCAAAAGAATCGAAACTTAGCCCGATGCCGATCAGTAAAAACGTTATGAATTGGACCAGTGTCATTTTTGAGGGGGCAAAAATAAGCATTTGAACGGGAACAGCGATAAAGGTTCAACCGCAGATGGTTAAATTATTTCTGAAAATTAAATACGGTTTGTTATAAATTGAAAGATCAATCGTCAAATGTAGCAGATGACGTCCGAAGAGTTTAAAAATACGGTGATTCCATTTTCCCGGAAGTTGTATCCGATGCTTTTCCGAATTTTGAAAGATGAGGAAGAAACGCGCGATGCGTTGCAGGATCTGATGGTGAAATTGTGGAACAAGAGGAACGAACTGCAAAATTGCTCGAATCCTTCTGCCTACATTATAACCATTGCAAAGAACCACAGCTTTGATCTTTTAAAAAAGAAACGGCCGTTGCGAATAGGCGAGAAAGAGGAGCAGAAGATCAGGGATTTGCGGGATGAGGACAGCGGAATGGAAACCCGGGAACGTTATTCGCATGTACGGAAAGCCATTGATGTATTGCCGGAAAAGTACCGGACCGTTATTCAGCTGCGCGACATTGATGGGATGGAGTTTGATGAGATCAGTGAAATGACCGGATTTGAAGTGTCTTACGTGAGGGTAATCCTTTCGAGGGCACGCCAGAAAGTGAAAGAAGAAGTTGAAAAAATGTACGATTATGACCAGACGAGAAGAACTGTTGGAGAAATATTATAGAGGAGAATCATCGCTGGATGAAGAGCGGGAGTTAAAACAACTCGCACCGGAAAATGAATTACCGGATGCAGAACAGGATATGCTGGACTTTTTCGGACAAGAGGCCATTTTACCCGATGGTTTGGAAGAAGAATTAATGAGAGCTGTTGAAAAACGGAGGACCCGGTCGTTCAAAATAAGACGCTTGACAAGCATGGGGTCAGCGGCGGCGGTTATTTTAATTGTACTGACGGTTTTCCTGGATGTCCGGAATAAGCGGATCAGTAAAATGGAGAACGACTTTCGTATGATGGAGCAGGCCTTGCTCCAGGTTTCAGAGAGCCTTCAGCCCGAAGAGCAAAAGCAAATGCTGGTACTTTGGGTGGACGACGATGTGGAGATCGTTATTAATTAGAAAATGAAACCGGGTACTGCAGGCCCGGTTGCCAACAAAATAGAATAACAAATTAAAAAATAAAGCAATGAAACGATTGATTTTAATAGCGTTTGTACTGCTGCTTTCGGTAGGTGTTCAGGCGCAGGATACGCAGCGGTTTTTTGAAACCCTCACCGGAAAATATGCCGATAATGACGGTTTTAGTGCCAGCATGCTGACCAGTGATATGTTTGACCTTTACCTGAAACGAAAAAAGCTGGATGAAACGTCGGAAGTGGCGGCCGCCCTGAAAAAACTGGACCGAATTATGGTGGTTTCCCAAAGCAAAGTCGGACTCGGAATAGAAGCCTTAAGTACGGGCGTCAACAAAAGTGAAAAACCCAAAAACGAGAGCCTGGAGGTGTTGCATGGTGAGTTGCTGAACCACTACAAAGGAGGCGGATTTACCTTGCTGAAAACCGAAAAACGAATGGGCGAAGATGTGAAAGTTTACCTGAAGAAAGAGAACGACAAGATCAGCTCACTGGCGTTAATCACCAACTCGTCGGCGGTGACCTCGCTGGTGGAGCTGGACGGAGATATTGATTTGGCGAATGTGGCTTCTTTGAGCTCTGCCCTGAATATACGGGGGCTGGAGAACCTCAATAAAATTGACAATAAGAGTTCGTATTATTTGTACGGAACCGGTGCTTCTGAATATTTCGACCAAGGCAGGATGGAAGTGATAGAAGCCCGCGCCCGCGAAATGGCCGAGCGGCAGGTGGAACTTTCCGAAGAGCAGGTAAAACGTATCCAGGAACGGACAGAAAGACAGGCACAAAGAGAGATGGAAGTGGCCGAAAGGTACCGTGAAATGGCCGAGAGATACCAGCGCGAGCCTATTTTCCTAAATTACCCGGGTGACAGTACGGTTTATTTTCTGAACGGCAAAAAGGTGGATGCCGATAAAATAAAGGACTTGAAAAAGCTGGATATCAAAACCATTGATGTAAAAAGAGATGATAAGAACAATGAAATCACCATTGTAAAGATTACCACCAAGTAAAGCAAACTGACAGGCATAAAAAAGGGCGGATCATTCTTTTTTGATCCGCCCTTTTTGTGTCTTTTATATTTTGCTATTGCAAGTATTTCGAATAAGTGATGACCAGCTTTATTCCATCGGGTTGGTCGGCCCCGTGCAGTACTACGCGGTTGGCAAAATCGGGGCGACGCCCGGTTGTCAGGTAAAAGCCCTGGTTGCCAACATATTCTTCTTTGCTGGGGTCGGTTACATCGATAATCCTCTGTAGATGCTGCGTAATATTAAAATGGTAGGTGTAATCGCTTCGTAAATAACCATCAAAATAAAACGAATTAAAGCCGGCGTCAACGGGGAGTTTTTCTTCTCCGTTTTTATCAACGTAGGTAAGTATTAAGCGCGAAGGCGGCACATATTTATCCTTGTTGCTGGCAATGGTATCGATCTGGAAAACCAGCTCTGCTTTGTTTATGGCAGTTTTGGTTGAATCCTGCCATTGCAGAAGATTATCAATAAAGATCTTTGATTTTAATCCCCCTGTAGGCTGAATATAAATGTGTTCCTGTTGCTCTTCTACCTGGTCCAGGTTGTTTTCAAAAGCAGTACCCGAATAGTCGTGCGTAATGTTACTAACCCTGGCGCTGTACTGCGTAATTCTGAAAACTCTTGAAAGCGTATCCGGAGTGAGTGTGTCCACTTCGTATTTGTGTCGGTTTTCGTCGTTGTTGTAATAAACCGCGAGTACCGATCCGTTGAACGTAGACGTTGGCACCGTTTCAATCGAAAGCAGGGTCCCACTTGCCGAAGCTGCCAGTTTCTCTGCTTCAATATACAAGCCTTTAAAGAGGCTCAGAAAAGCTGCGTTGGTTGACAAATCAAGCGAGTCAGCCGTTACAATTCTATTTCCAAGCGCGTTGTCGATCGGAATTTTCAGGTACTGGTACAACGTGTCCTGCGATGCAGAATCCAGTTCCACTTTAGGTGTGAAAGTGAGTTCTCCCAACACGTTGTTGGAAGCCATCATTTTCAAATCGGTTTCCTGGGTGTACTCAATGTCCGGATTCAAAGGTTCTGTCAGTTCGTAAACTTTCAGATTCTGCGGTGTAATGGTATCTCCGTAAATAATCCTGTAATACAGAAACAAAAAGGTAGAGTCGGCCACCGGGTTGTCACCAAAATCGGGATACGAAGTAAGCCTGAACTGCGATGCAAAACTAACGGTGGTGTTCCCAAAAACCTCGTCGTTGATACTTCCCAACAGGTTGGTGGAATGTTCACTTGTTACAATGCTGTCTTCGGTAAAAGTAAAAGCTGAAATATCGCTTTTTACCACTACACTTTTTACATTGATCAGATCTTCACCGGGAAGCAGTTCCAGTCCCAGATCGTTTTTATCGTTACAGGCAGTAAATGCAAAAACAAGGAACAGGAATCCGGTTCCGAAACGAAGTACCTGATGAATATGTTTTCTCACGTAATTTCCGATTTTAATTAGTATGCTTTTCTGTTTTCTCTTCAATCACACAAACGTATGAAAAAACAACGAGAGCATTTCGGCAATCATTGTTTAAATGAAGATTTTAAAATTTATTTTGATCTTTTAACAAAGTTTTGATGCTAAACCTTGTCGTAAAACTCGTTATAGGCATCAATGTAAGTTTCTCTGGGGTGATAATCCAAAAATAATTTACCCGATTGTTTAATATAATCCTTCACATCGCTGTTAATGCTGGCCGTTCCCTGAATGGCAGCATCCGAATAATCGATGGCGAGTTTGCTTACATTAAAGAAGGTTGGGTCGTTGATCGCCTCCACATCTTCTTTCGTAATTCCCTCAAGCAGCAGCTTTTCGTTAAAGCGCGGGTCGAGTGTTTTTTTGAAATCGTCGTCGTAAACCGAATACACTACTTTCGACTGGCTAAACAGCGGGTCGTTGTAATAGTATTTCTTAATATACAGCGGAACCAGCGAGGTTAACCACCCGTGACAGTGAATAATATCGGGCGCCCAACGCAGCTTAATTACAGTTTCGAGTACGCCGCGCGCAAAGAAAACGGCACGTTCGTCGTTGTCTTCAAATTCGTTTCCTTTATCATCCTTGAGGACCGATTTACGCTGAAAATAGTCTTCGTTGTCAATAAAATATACCTGCATCCGTGCCGCCTGAATCGACGCCACCTTTATGATTAGCGGATGATCGGTATCATTAATAACAAGGTTCATTCCGGATAAACGGATTACTTCGTGGAGCTGGTTACGACGCTCGTTTACACAGCCATAACGGGGCATAAATGTTCTGATCTCTCTGCCTCTTTCCTGAACACCTTGCGGCAAATACCGGGCTGTTTCCGACATTTCGCTTTCTGGTAAGTAAGGTGTTATTTCTTGTGAGATATAAAGGATTCTTTTCTTTTCCATCAACCTATAGTGCAGTTAAAAACAGGGGGCAAAATTAATAAAAATAAACCAATTAATCAATTTAAGTGGGTTAGGTTCAGTTACTCTGCCGTGAAATTGTGGTATTTTCACAATTATATTTGTTTACTTTGCAGCCGCAAATTGAGGGGTATGAAACTCGTAAGGACAGTAGAAGATCTGCAAAAGGAACTAAAGAAAGCGGGCCACGAACAGGGCCCCGGATTTGTTCCAACCATGGGTGCTTTGCACCAGGGGCATTTGTCGCTTGTAAAGCAGGCAGTGGCTGAGAACAAAGCGGTTGTGGTAAGCATTTTTGTAAACCCTACCCAGTTTAACGACCCCAAAGATCTGGAGCGTTATCCGCGTACTTTGGAGGCCGATTTGGCATTGCTCGAACCCACCGGATGCAGCATTGTTTTTGCACCGGCGGTGCACGAAATTTATCCCGAAAAAGACACCCGGAAATTTAATTTTGGTGACCTCGAAAAGGTGATGGAAGGAAAATTCCGCCCGGGGCATTTTAACGGGGTTGCGCAGGTGGTAAGCCGCTTGTTTGAAATGGTGCGACCGGCCAAAGCATATTTCGGGTTGAAAGACTTTCAGCAACTTGCCATCATAAAAAACATGGTAAAACAGCTGCAACTTCCGGTCGAAATTGTACCTTGCGCCATTGTTCGCGAACCGGGTGGTTTGGCGATGAGTTCGCGCAACGAGCTGCTAACCAGAGAGCAGCGCGAAAATGCAGTAGCGATTTCAAGAACGCTTTTCAAGGCCAAAGAACTTCGCGGACAAAAAAACGTAAGAGAACTTGCAGAATGGGTGACAAGCGAAGTAAACAATAACCCGTTTCTGGAAGTGGAGTATTTTGCAATAGTGGACGACGAGCAATTGCAACCAGTAAAGAGTTGGGATGACAATTCCATAAAAGTGGGGTGCATTGCTGTTTATTGCGGAAAGATCAGACTGATCGACAACATTGTTTTTTAGTATTGAGTGAGTTAGATCTAAGTACTGAGATTAAGTAAAAAGAGAAGAGGATTTAGAACGAAGAATTGAATAGCCATGCAAATTGAAGTTTGTAAATCAAAAATTCATAAAGTAACCGTTACCGAGGCCAACCTGCAATACGTGGGCAGCATTACTATCGACGAGGATCTGATGGATGCAGCCAACCTGATTGAAAACGAAAAAGTGCAGGTGGTAAACATCAACAATGGCGAACGGCTCGAGACCTATGTTATTAAAGGTGAGCGTGGTTCGGGCACCATTTGTTTAAATGGCCCTGCAGCGCGCAAAGTAGCTGTAGGCGATGTGGTGATCATTATTTCATACGGAATCATGGACTTTGAGGAAGCCAAAACCTTTAAGCCCAGCCTTGTTTTCCCCGATACCGAAACCAATAGCCTTGTATAAGATTTAGAAAAGTCATCACCCCTCTATGAGCATAAGCTGATAGTGGGTGACGACCAACCCCAAAGTAGGTGAATCGATTGTTTGATTGCTAAGTCAGCAGAAAACAGTTCGGTATTCACTTTTTTTATTGCTTTTTGGCAATAGAACGGAGGTTGGATAAAGGATAGCTGATTTTCAGGTAAACTTCGCGGTGTTTGATGTCGGTTGTTGCCCACTCGTTGGGACCGAGTGTAATCTTTTTCTCGATTTTGCTAAAACCACCCTCGTAATGCAGTGATAAGGCGAATTTCTCAAACATCCATCCTATTCCTGTTTGCCAGTTGTATTCCGGTATTTTCTGTCCGCTGCGGTATCCGGTTATTTGCCTGGCAAGGGTTGCCCCTCCTGCAACAAAAAATGATTCTCCTATACCCTGACGTATTTCAAAAGGGATGTCTAGTCTGTGCCACTTAACATCAACAGGCTCACGGTAGTGATCAATCATGGCGGGTTTAAGGTAAACTCCTTCGAGCCCGAGCGATAGTGTTGTACGTTTAAGCACATGGTAATTGAAAGAAACACCCAATCCGGGCGAAAATGTATTGTCCGGAGAAAAGTATGGGGTGTTTTCAGTTCCGGGAAAGTAGTAGCCAAGCTTTCCGGTGGCTGACACTTCAAACCTTTTTTGGGCTACAGACAAAAGAGAGAAGATGGTCAAAAGAAAGAACACTGAGAATTGTTTCATGATGAGCGTTTTTAAAATGAATATTTGTAACTGACTGAGGGCATGATAGGGAAGATTGATACCTGTTTCACTTTACCCCGGGTATCTTTGTAGTAGTACCATGGATTCATTCGGTTGTAGACATTGTAAACCGAGAATGTCCATGTGATACTTTTCCCTTGTTTTTTAATGCGCTTGGTGCTGTACCCCAAATCAAGATGATGAAATACCGGCATTCTAAAATTATTGGGATTGTCATATGTTTGTCTTACCGTCGACCACTCGGGTATTCCTCCCAAATAGTCTTCCATGCCCGGCATTGGTAAGCCCTGGTATTCAACATCGGGTATGCTTAGGTTGTTCCCTGACTGAAGTGTAAATCCGAACGAGAATGTTTTTTCTTGCCAGTCCGACTTAAATATCTGATACTCCCCCAGCAAAGAAAGATCATGTCTTCTGTCGTATTTATAGGAAAACCAGGCACCTTGATTTACTTCGTTAAATTGTCGTTCTGACCATGCCAGCGTATAAGAGAGCATCCCGGTTAAAGACCCCTTTTCTTTTTTTATCATAAACTCGGCACCGTAGGCTTTGCCTTGTCCAACATTAATGTTCTCCATCCAGTTTTTATTCTGTGAGCTTAAAAAAACGGCTCCTTCTGTAAATCGGATCACATTTTCCATCTCTTTGTAATAAGCCTCAACCCCTACAGAATAATCTAAAAAACGTTTTTCAATACCTGCCGAATATTGCCAGCTTTTCTGGGGGGTAACCACATCTGTTGAGCCAACCCATAAATCGGTGGGCAGACCAAGTGAAGAATTGGATAGCAGATGAATAAATTGAGACATTTGGGTAAAAGCAATGTTTCCGGCTAGTCCGTTATCTGCGTTGTATTTAAGGGCAAACCTTGGCTCCACTGACACATAGTTCTTTTCCCCCGTATCAAAAAGAACAGTTCTTAGCCCCATATTAGCTCTGATCTTCTTGATCGTTAGTTCGTTTTCAGCATAAAGCTCCAGATTGTTTGCAGTGTTTTTATCTTCCTGGTTTCGTTTGGTTTCATATTCATCATCAATAGTTTGGATAATATTGGGAGCAAAATGCATGATTGTTGCCTTGCCTCCCATTCTTAATGTGTAGCTCGGCGACAGGTACCAATCCATGTCAGAAGTTAAGCTTAGATCGTTCAGCGATGAGCTTGCGCGGTATTTGGCATAACGTTCATCGGTTTTTGATAAAATCAAGTTTGTTAAATCGTATTGACTATAATAGGCAGAAGTATTAAAAAAGAGCTTGGAAGATAGTTGATGGTTCCACCGAAGCACTGAGGTTATATTTCCCCATTTGTAATAGTATTTACTGTTTATTCCATCCCGGTTGGTTTTGCTAAATTGCTTGTCGCGCCCAGAATATACACTTAAATAGACCCTGTTTCTGGGATTAATAAGCCAGTTGGCTTTAGCGTTAAGATCGTAAAAATTAAATCCGGCTGAATTCTCAAGACCAATTAGCTTTTGGTACAACAGCATTGGCAGGTCGAGCATTGTTCTTCTGAAAGAAACAATATAGGCAGCTTTGTCTTTAACGATGGGAGCTTCATATGTCATGCGTGCAGAAATGGGGCTGACAGATAACACGCCATGCTGTTGTTGCATGTTCCCTTCTTTCATGTTAATGTCTAAAACTGATGACAATCTGCCACCGTAGCGCGCAGGAATACCGCCTTTGTACAAGGAAACATTCTTTATGGCATCGCTGTTAAATACCGAGAAAAAACCGAAGAGATGATTTACATTGTAAACAGGCACACCATCCAACAGAATCAGGTTTTGATCCGCGCTGCCTCCCCGTACGCTATAGCCGGTGGTATTTTCGGCGCCTCCTTTAATGCCCGGTAAAAACTGAATGGCTTTTAATAAGTCTTGTTCGCCAAGTATTGCCGGTATGCGGTTCATCGTTTCCATGTCAGGGTTGAAATAATTTAAGGACGAAGCCGTGCGGGGGCCACCTGATTTGCTGGCAGTCACCTGCACTTCTTTCAATTCCAGTCCAAGAGATAAGCTGATGTTAACGACAGTATCGGAGGATAAGTTAATTTCTTTAACCGCAGGTTTATAGCCCATGTATCTGCACGCTAAACCATAGCTTCCGGCAGGTAAAGTCAGGCTGTAGAACCCATATTGGTTAGAGGCAACACCACGTGCTTTATCTACCAGCACACTGGCTCCGATCAATCGCTCGCCCGACAGCTCGTCTTCAACATAGCCGCTAATTGTAAATTTCTCTTGTGCGACAGTAATAAGTGGAAATAATATCAGAATGGATAAGATAAGCCTTTGCATGTTAAAATTTTATTCGTGTTGCGGTAACTGCTCCGAAAATTCCATAACCATTCTCTATGTTGCTGTAAATCTGCACAGGTTCGCGAAACGGAAGATCTTTTTCAGCATTTAGCCGGGCTTTTAAAGTTGATTTCAAATACTTGTCGTAGTGTGGGTCGCACGACCACAGGTACCATTTTATCCCTGACAGTCTTGTAAATGTTAAATCCATCGTTTGCCCGTTATAGCCTACATCAGAAAAGCGCAGATAATAGTAATAAACATACCCATACTTCGACTCAGTATCAATATCGCGGTTAAAATCATCGATGAAAACAGCATTGGTTTCAAAGGTTTTCATCCAGTAGTAATTTGTTTCGTCGGGGTTGTCGTGTACTGTCATATCAACGCGGACAAAGTACTTATTCTCCTGCGGATAGCTATATGTTGTATCGGTCTTCCAGGTAACAAAAGCGCGGTTGGGTACAGTGGCAGTTGCTTGCAGATCTTCGAATGTATTGTGCTTCACAAGAATGCTGTACGTAGTGCCTTCTCTTGGTTTGTAATGAAGACTATACTTGCCATTACCCGCCGAAACTAAGGTGTCATTGTCTCCTTCATCCGTATAAAGTATAAGAGTTGCATCATTGACAGGTTCGAAATTATAACCGTTGTTAATATCTCTCGACAAAGTAAGCTCGGCCGTTACTAACGAATCGGGATTTAACACACAGTTTAAGCAAAGTTTTTGAGGATGCTTTGTTTCAAGATCAACCTCTTTTTCGCATGCCTGCCAAAAAGAAGTCATCACCAGGAGATAATAAATTAAAGTTTTCTGTTTCATTGTTTTTAAGGGAAGGGCAGGTGGTTGCCTGCCCTTAATGATAGAGAATCAATTATAATAGCTTGGATTTGGGCTCCAGTCATTGGTAAGAGTGAACCCTTGTTCTTCAAACTTAATTTCATACAATTTATCAGCACCAAAACCTTGGCATGATGTCTTTACAGAGAAGCTTATTTGTGGCCTTTCGAGGAAATCCATGATTCCGTATAAAGTATAGTACTGTATTGGAGTATAATAAGTATACATCTTCACACGCCCGGTTTTCCGTTCGGGGCTCGTGATGTATGGGTTTGGATTAAAAAACCAGGTTTCATTGTTTCCAACTCTCAGTTTCATTTCATCGAAATAATAACGGGTTGTATAGCTATTCCATCCAGTCCAGGTTTTCTTGTGGGCACGTTGTTGGAAATATACAAAATATCCCCTTCTCCATTTGCTGCTAACCCCCTCTACTCCAAGGTATTCTCGCCAGGTTTCAAAAATCAATTCATTAATCATCCTGCGCTTGGATACTCCTTCCACCATATGCCAAGCTGTGTTGAGGCGATTTAATGGGTCATAGTCAGGGAAATTATCTACTACCAGTTCGTTCGATTCAACTGATTTTAAAGTTTTAGAAACAACCACATTATTGTCCTCGATGTTTTTGTGCAGATTGTTAAGAGCATTGATATCTCCATTTTTTATAAGGATCTGATTTTCCTTAGTATATTTTATTAAGGATTGACCAATTTTTACCAATCCTTTGTTATTAAGTACGGGTAAAAAGTGGATGGTGGCATATGGATAGTCAATAGAATGGTCATCGGCAACTAAATCTTTAAATTTTAGCTTTTCATGATTTTTATTCTTGAAAGTCAGAAACTCTTCGTATGAATTTAGTTTTTCATATTCCGAAAAGAGCTGCTCAAATTCACTTCTGGCAGAAATTATGTCCATCGACTTTTCCCATGCCTCAATTTCAAGAGTTGTCATTCGGGAAAGCAACAGGATAATGCTATCTACGGCTTCAATATTTTTAAAAACCAAATATCCATCTTCGGAAGACACATCGGGTTTAACTGTTTCCACCACTAATTTTTCATCATTTGGGCCCGTCAGTTCATCACTTTTTTCACAAGCATTAAAAATGCTTAATCCTGCTACTACCATAGCAAACCATACTAATTTTTTCATTTCTTTGTAAAGTTTTGTGGAAAGGGGAGTTGCTGCTCCTCGTTCCGGTTAAATAAAACATCTGTTGTAACCCGGTCTTTTTTACAAGGGCTGGGTTACTTTTTACCCTTGGTTTTATTTTGTATAAATTGCCCGACAATAACTAAATAATTGGCAATTCATTTTTTACTAAAAATTACTGCAACAAAAACACCTCTGTATTTTTGTTTTCTATCCCTAACTTTTTGTCCCTTTAGAAAAACTGTGTTGATGAAGCGGGGTTCATCAGGAAACAAAAATAGAATAAAACAGGAAATCTCAACTACATAATATGTTAAAAGTGCATGAAGATGATGAAGTATGGCTCAAAATAAGAACTGTCGTTTTTTATTGAGAATAAAATTCTTTGGGGAATATAGTCACTCCTATTAGAGCATGAACTGATAATGAGCTAGCGGTTGCATTAGAAAAATATAAGCAACCTCGCGGTTTTATTAACTGTGAGGTTTTTTATTGCTGTGCGTTTGAATTATGGTTATTTTTGATTCCTATGAATTTAATGACGCAATCAAAAATATTCAGAGATTTTGCTTCTTTTTCGCCGCTTTTGCAAATATGGAAAGGGAGCAATAATACCATTGTTTTTACGAACGGTTGTTTCGACCTGATTCATCACGGACATGTGGATTCGTTGCAGGAATCGGCTGCCCTTGGGACCAAGCTGATTGTGGGGCTGAATTCCGATAAATCGGTACGGATGCTAAAAGGAGAAAACCGCCCCATTTTGAAAGAGATGGAGCGCGCAGCGGTGTTGGCGGCTTTTGAGTGCGTGGATGCCGTCATTATTTTTAACGAGGAAACACCCGCAGAGATCATAGCCGAAATTATTCCCGATGTGCTGGTAAAAGGCGCCCAATACGAGGTTGAAGAAATTGCCGGCCACGATACGGTGCTAAACAACGGCGGAAAAGTAGAGCGGCTGGACCTGGTGGAAGGCATCTCCACCAGCGAACTGATTGAACGTATAAAAAAACTATAAACCCCTTTGCCGACCTTTAATCCCGGCTAGCTTTTAATCTTATCCGAGGTAAAACCGAAACGCTGATAACAATGATTTTGATGGATAATCACAGATAGAACAGATAAAATCAATAGAATTTGAGTTATCAGTGTTTGACCCTTCTTTTATTCGTTATTCCTTGTCCTCTGTTTCTTATTTTCTTGCTTTTTCCCGATTCATATTTGTGCATAAGAAAGGTAATCACAAGCGGGGACGGAGCAGGAGATTGTTATAACTGAACTCACTTTTGTCCGGTAAGAATAATTACAGTACAACAGATTGCTTCACTGCGTTTGCTTAGCATTTTGGGAGGGGTTGGTTAGATATTTTACATTCAAAATTGAGAATTGGATATTTTTTAAAATTGACTTTCAGAAAAAAAAAGGAGACCCCGTTACGAGCCTCCTTCCTGAGTTATTAACAACTAAAACTATTACTGTTTCAATATTTTGGATGACGTAATTTTGCCTTCAGAAACAATCCGGAGGAAATAAATGCCCGACGGCAGTCCTTCCAGGTTAATTTCCGTCTGGTTGTAGGCATTTTCAACCACATCAATAATTTGTCCCTGCGATGTGGCAACATAAACACTAAAAGGTTTATTGTCCATAATGCTCACATTTACAATCCCACTTGTAGGGTTGGGACACACATCGAAGTTAAGGGCAGGTATATCTTCAATTCCGGTTACGGTTCCGAAATCTTTTTTTACAAATATTCCCGGGCGCAATGCTTCGGTAAAGCTTTGCATGTAGGCAGCCTGTTGTTCTGTAAACATACAGGCACATGGCAACGAGTAGTCCATAAAATTATTGATTTGTATCAGGTTGCCACACTGGTACAGCTCGCGCTGGCAATTGTCGTACACGGTAGTTTTGTAATATTGCTCCGGTGTATCGTCGAAATTATCGCCGTACAATATTTCAACTGTCTGTGGCGGGCGTGGTGGCATAGGTACTAGTTTTTCAACCAGTAGTGCAAAGGTGTGTTTTAGCCCAAAATAGTGTCCGAGCTCGTGGATCGCCGTTTTGAACTTGATGTCGGGTGTTAACTCATCGGCCAGGAAAGTGTTGTAGTAGTCCAAACTTAAACCGTCGAGCACAGCGGCATCGCTGTCTTCCGAGTCGAGCCAGTTTTTCCAGAAGGTACTGTCGTTGCTTTCGAGCCAGGCAGTGTAAAGCGGGTCGTTGCTGCCCGTAGGCTGTGGGTTGGTAACAAAACCACCAACTGCTCCACCGTTTTTACCGTCGAAATCGGCAATGTAGATGTTCAGATAGCGTTTGTGGTCCCAATTGTAAGGGCGACCAATATCGTCGAACTTAAAAGCGTACTTGTCTTCGGGTGCTGTGCCCGCACCTACTTGGAAGAACTCTTCTTCGGTAGTATGATACACAATGCCATTGGTGGCTGCGTTGTTGGGGTCGAGAGTGGCGAGTTTGAGTTTAACACCCGGTATCCCGATTACCCCCGTAAATGCCTTGTTAACGCCCGATTGATCATTGGTTCCAAGCAGCGCGCTGTTGATGGCATCCATCATTTCGTTGATCTGCACTTCTGAGATTTTCCCCTGAGGGTTGTTTTCGTTGTGAACAACATGTACAACCGTGTTTACGATCAGCACTGAATCAGGCTCACTAACCAGCGTTCCGTTTTTGAGCGAATAGTTACCGGTGCTGCTTATTTGTCCAAACGGATTGTCGCCCTGAAATATTTGGGCCGATTTATTGCTTACATTGAATTTTGGTGCTTCAATTTCGTCGCACGAAATATTACCAGCATTAAATTTATCTTTAAGGCCGTTTTCGAAGTATCTTGTCAGGGCCGGAGTTTCCAATGATTTTTCGCCATTTTGTGCACACAACAATCCTAAGTAATGAATTTCATAGCTGGAACCACTTTTCAACCATTTTGGCCAGGGTTCTGATATCAGGTTAAAAAAGTCGATGTTAAATGCACCGTTAAGGGTTACTTCCGAGCGCAAAGCACTCGAGTTGAGCAGACTTTTGCAAGCGGGCCCCATCACTACTACGGGGATTTGTTGGCCGCTTACTTCAATGCTTTTCTTTTCTGTTACTTCAATCAGGTCCACTTCTCCGGGTACAAGGCGATCAACATACACAATGGTTGAATATAGGGTATAGGCGGTGTCGATTTGTTCTGCTGTAAGTCCGAGGCCTCCTTCTTCAACCGGCTTCTGCAATTGTGTTTCCATATTCCGGTCAATGTGAGCGGGCCAGTTGTATCTGGTAATCAGTTTAAATTTGTAATTGGTAGGAACTCCGTCCTTCGCATCATAATTGTCCGATTTCTTCCAAAGTTTTGCAATCTCTTCTGGCATAGGAATAGCCTCTTTAAGCGTAGCAAGCGGTGCATCGCATAAGCCGAAAATGGTAGTTTTTTCGGGACCTGTTATTTCAGCCCACGACCATTTTTTTATATTATCGTTATAATATTTGAAATCACAAGCCCAGGTCGAGTCTGTCCATTCATATTCTTTTAATGTTAAGAGGTTGGTTGCTTTGGTGTAAAGCTCGTGTTCCGGACCGGCGTCAACAGTTCCGGTAGTCACGCAACTGGCTTCAGCCTCCCATACATCGATTTGGTCTTCTGTTATGCCATTGTTGGTCAGAAAACTAAGGAAGTCTGCATTCTCCAGATGACAAGCCCAGTTTTCTTCTGTAATACACAAAGTGGTATTATAACGGTAATAGGGCAAAAGTTCTTCAGGAACTCTTTGAGTGGTGTCTTGTGTGAATTTGTAGTGCGAATAATCATTTGCAATTGTTCCGTTAAACAGAGACATTTCCCACTGGTCGCCCGGTTGGGCATCCATGTCAATCAGTTTGTAGAAAGTTTGGTCGTACTTGTCGTAGATGTAGGCTTTATTGCCTTCTTTGAACATATAACGGGCACTTTCCTTGTTATATTCCTCGGGCGAAGGTTCTTCTTGAGGTCTCGCCTCGGGGCCTATCCACATACCCTTGGGAGTATATATTTCGGAACATTGTACTGTAATAGTATCGGTTGTTCCGCTAATTACGCCGGTTAGTGAAGTTGTATCGGTAAGTACGGTTACATTAATGTACCCGGTAGTAAATTCATCGGCATACCAGTATTTCCAGGTCGATCCGGCCGGAGCAAAGGGCTCTCGCACCTGCGCCACAACGTTGAGCGTTGCAGTCAATGCAAAAAGTAGAAGTAGCTTTTTCATACGCTTGAAATTTTATTTAGTTAATATTCAGATTCATTATCAATGGCCATTGTTTGCGTGGTTAACGAAGGGTGCCGGTTCGCATGTACATAAAGCCGTCGTCTTTATTATCGACTATGTACAGAGACAAGCTTCCGTCAATTGCATTGGCATAAGGGTTTGAAACCAGGGTGAAGCCTTCGGGCTGGATCATTTTATTGACCATACCTTCTATTTCCTGTCTTACATCGTCGGTAATGTAGCTGGAGTATCCGCCGTTGCCTTTTTCTGTGTCGAGTTTAAACACGATTTGGTCGCTTCCCGTTGTTTCATAGGTAAAGTAAACGTCGTAGAAAGGGTCGCGGTCGCCGCCCTGGTATACAAAGCTGAAAAAGTTGTAGGTGTTATTCAGTTTTGGATTGAAATAGCCCAGGTAGATACTGAAATCAGAGAAATAAGGGCTGCTTTCCGCACCGAAATAAGTACTGAGGTTCCCGTACCTGAAACCGCCTTCGAATGCGGGTCTTGAACTCCAGAAGCGGCCACCATCGTTGAGGCTTATGCCATTAACTCTAAGGAAGTGCTCAACCCCATCGTCAACAGGTACCATGGTGCGTACACTTGAATAAAAGGACGATTCGCTGCCATTGTCGAGGGTTACGTTCAAGACTTTCGAAATGCCTTCACCTTCCGTCAGCTCTCCAAAAGTTATTGTACTGAAGGCTTCCATTCCGGGAACGGCAAGCGGTCGTGTGAGCTTCAGACCATCTTCGGTGTAATAGAAACCGATTTTCTGATTCTCTAACTGGCTTTTTTCGTTGTAATAATAAAAACCAATAGAACGGCTAAAAAATCCCATGCTCAGTTGCAGTTTGGGGGCTTCGCCTTTGTGGAGATAGTTAAACAGAACGGTGTTGTCGACAAATTGCTTGAACTTTAATTCTGACAATAAAAACCTGTTCATGTCCCACGATGCGCTGGTGGCAGGAGTCATTATCATTTTTGAATTCCCGTCACTAAGGACGATTTTTTCTTCTGAATAGCTTTCAATCTGGTATTGAAAGGTTGAGATGTAGCCCAGTTCATACAGCTTATGTATAAAGCAGTAAGTCTCGAACGATAATTCGAAGTTGCCAACATGCTTTACTGCATATCGGATATCGTTTTGCTTTTTGGAGGCATCAAAGGGCTTTGTGCCGTATGCGTAGTTGTACTCGTAATAGTCGCCGACCATTTCGCAGGTTCCGTCGCTGTTAAATTTTACAGCTGTATTAAAACCTCCCACATTGTCTCCGTCAGGTTTTAAAACAAACTCCCAGCCATGTTCAGAACCGGTAAGCAGCTCGGTAATCTTTTGTTCGTGTTCTTCTGCTGTCAACCGATCGTCGGGGAAAGGGTTGTACGAAGAGTCGTCGCACCCGTTTAATACTATAATCCCCAGCAGCAACAGTATTGATAGTTTAATAATATTTCGCATTTTGAATTTGTTTGTGTTCAATTATTCTTAATGATGTATTGACAGTTTTCTTGGTCTATCAGCTATGTTCCTCGATATATTTAGTGATCCATTCTTCCATCTCATCCCCAATGCGTTGAATGTCTATTCCCAGATTTTTGTAGTACTCGATTAAAAGACTGTATTTTTTATGTATTTTTTCGAATTCGGTAATTCCGATGTAGTCATAGCCGGTTCCGTCCTCATTCACTATTCTAAACAGGCTATTCATAACTGTTTCTTTCGAGCGTGTAACTGCAATTTCAGAAAGTGTGGCAAAATCTTCCATTTCGTTTGATGCTCCATAGGGGCGGATAAATCCGCGGGTTAAGGCCTCCAAGGGGCTTAACGAAGAAAAATGGGTGTTTTTAAGGTACAGGCCTTTGCTGATATCAGTATAGCCTTTGGGCAAGCCATATCTGCGGTTGAGAATGTGTGCAAACTCGTGGTGAAGTATTTTTTGAAGTTCCAAGCGGTAATCCAGGTAACGATTGGGTGCCATATCTGGGGCGTAGTCATTTACCAGGCCAATGTTAATACGGTACTGCGAATCGGCCTGTCCGGCGGCACTCATACTGGACCCGTTTTCTTCTCCATAATTAATGGCTCCACCAATCAGCACAATCTCACGTGGTAGATTCTTGCGCAGAAATTCGTCGCTGTAATAAGGCTTGAACCAAATTTCTTCCATTAACAGAATAAAATCGTACACCTTTTCTACCTTGGGAGGAAAAGCGTTGGCATCGTTTCCGATAAAGTGCGAATCCCAGTTGTAAATAATCTTGGACTCGTATTTCTGGTATATCTCGTATATCTTTTTACCGAGAACAGTGGTGGTGTCAACATCCATTTCCTGGTATTCGTATGGCTCTATTTCCAGCGTATCATCTGAGTTACAGGCATTCATCAGAAAGACAAATGCAGAAACTGAAAGCAATAAATATATTTTTTTCATGGTCAAAATTATCTTGGGTTCTTTTCAATTTCAGGATTATTAATCAATTCGTTGTCAGGGATCTGCAATACGTAGCGAAGGTCGTTTTGCTCCAGTGTATACAGTTGCCCGTTAAAATAGTGTATGATCTCAGGAGCTCCGTTGCGTTTCAGGTCAAACCACCGGTGTCCCTCGTAACACAACTCCTTGCGTCGTTCAAGCAAAACAGCGTCTATCAATTCCTGCTGTGTTTTGAAATTGCTGAATTTGTAGGAAACGTAATATTTCGGACGGAACCTAACCTTGCGTAAAGTGTTCAGGTCGCGGATGGCCTCGGCTTTGTTGTCGTCGCCTCCTAGTTTGGCATAGGCTTCGGCCCGGTTTAGCAGCACTTCTTCTGTTCTGAACAGCGGGAAATTGTACTGTTGGTAACTTAGCGAAAGCTTTGTTGTGATGTAGTTGGGCGCGGAAGGATTGGTAAAAGTGAAATTTTGTTCACGCCGTAAATCGCGGTATTCATAAGTATGCAGAAAATCGTTGGCATAATAACCACTTCGCAGATAATTTACAGCAAAATAACCGGGGCGAATGAACAATACGTTTTCCCTGTCGTCGGTAAAATAATTGTTGGCATGTGGCAGCGGTTCAAATACCTCACCTTCGTCCACGTTCGGAAATTCATTGTGGTCGAGCAAGGTTGAATTGATGGCCCAGGCCTTATTACTGTATTCGAGCGTTTGCTGGTAATCACCTTTATACAGGTAAAAACGCGAGGCAAAAGCCAGGGCCGAAACTTTGGTAAAATGAAATTTTGGTTTTTCAATGAATTCGTCATTGATCAGTTCAAGGCCTTTTAGCAGGTCGTCCTCAATCTGTTTGTACACTTCGGCCACGGTATTCCTTTTAAAGTAATGGAATCCTGCCTCAAGCGGCTCCAGCAAAACCGGTACACCTAAATCAGTTTCTGCGGTGGCCGGGTCGTAGTGTTTGCCAAAAAGGTTAACCAAACTAAAGTAGGAATAAGCACGCAAAAGCAGTGATTCTCCCAGAATAGACGCTGCAAAGTCTTTGTCTCCTTCCGCATCCATTACCTTGGCAATTACCAGGTTCAGTTTGTAAATATCAGCGTAGTACCAGCGCCAGGCATATTCGGGCGATGAGGCTTGGTCGCTCGCCCGCTGGTCGATCCACAGGTAAGCCTTACTCCATTCCGAATAAACACTCGGGTTATTGAATGACGTGTAGTTTTTGGCTGCTACATCGTCTGTCATCAGGTCGGTAAAGGCGTGGTAAACTCCGGGCAAACCACCCACCATTACAGCATGGTAGTCTTCCACGGTATGGGGCACCACTCTGTCCACCGGATCGGTGCTGAGTTGGTCTTCACACGAGGTGAAAAGCAGCGTGGCGAAAAGAAGGGTCCCGCTTAATTTTTGAAAATATTTTTTGTTGAAAATCATATTTAACTACTTATTTGTTTCTTAAAAATTGGCTTTCACACTAAATGTAAAGGAGGTTTGAAGTGGAATATTCGAACCTTGCACCATGGCTTCCGGATCGCGGCCGTTCAGGTCTTTGTGGGTAAGCGACCATAGGTTTTGTCCCTGTATCTGCAGGTGGATATCGCCAACCCCGGTAACTTTGTGCTTTTCTTTCCGAAGGTTATAGCCGATCGCAGCATTGCGCAGTTTTAGGTACGATGCATTCACCACCCGGATGTTGCTGTTGTTGTACATGTAGGGAATGTCATATCCCTGTATCTGCATGGCATACTGTGTTTCCAGGTCGAGAATGGCCGGTACACTGGTGTACTGTTCATCGCCGGGGAATTGCCAGCGGTTCACCATTTCCTGCGAAACGTTTTTGGTGTCCTCGTAATAATACTGGTAAACCGGGTCGAGCCGCGTTTTATTTCCGCCACTGTATACAAACAGCAACGAAAAGTTGAAGTCTTTGTACGTCAATGTATTCGTGATCCCTCCCGAGTATACGGGCTCGCGGCTTCCCATGTATTCCAGCGCATCCATGTCGCGGGTCGAAAGGTCCATTCCGTACACTACATTGTCATCAGCGTCATAGAAAGTCGGGATACCGGCTTCATCCAGTCCGGCAAAGCGGAAAGCATAAATACCGGTCATCGGGTTTCCTTCCACAGGTGCGACTATATTGCTTGCTGTAAGCGTACGAAGTGTTGGGGTATAAAAAGCCTCGAGAACTTCGTTTTTGTTATAACCAAAGGTGAAGTTGGTTGACCACGTAAGTTTGTTTGTCCGTATGTTGGTCGAGGACAGTGCCAGTTCGATTCCCTGGTTACGCATACTTGCCCAGTTCAGGTTTACCTGGTCGAAACCGGTAACCCTGGAAACCGGATATGGGCTGATGAGATCGAAGTTACTGCGGTTGTAGTATTCCACGCTACCGCTGATATTGTTTTTAATCGAAAAGTCGACAGCCAGGTTATAAATATGTTCCTTTTCCCACTGTAAATCCGGGTTGGGCGGTTGCATTACATAGAGTACTTCTTCTTTGTCGGTAGGGTCGATGGCATACGACAGGTCATAATAGGCCAACACTTGTGGCGAGAAGCTTCCCGAAACGTTGCCTCTAAGACCAAATGATCCTCTCAGTGCAAGGTTGGAAAAGAACTTCTGATCTTTCATAAAGCCTTCCTGGGTGATGTTCCAGTTGGCGCCCAAGCTCCATATAGGTAGGAAACGGTAACGGGCAGCTCTTCCAAACTGGTTCGACCCGTCCGAACGCATGTTCCCGTTAAGGGTATATCTTCCTTTGTAGGTATAGGTTGCAGTGGCAAAGTACGAGAACAAGTAGGTTGGGCTGGTATTTAAGCCAAAATACGGATCGAGCGAATAAACTTCGGCGCGTTTAATGGGCAAGTAGCTCGGATTGGCTGATTTGCCGCGGTAGTATTCGTAGCCGTAACCAAATACATAAGAATAATCGTAGATTTTGCTCCGGTATTCCTGTCCTCCAAAAAGATCTACCTTGTGGTCGTCAAATATTTTCGACCAGGCAATCGTATTTCGGTTGGTAAAAAACGAACTGCGGTCGTCGTTGGTTTGCATCAGCCCGCCGCGGGGAAGAATGCTTACACCTTCGGAGGGGGCATCTTCATCGTCCGAATCAACAAAAAAGTAATCGGAATTATCGCGGTAAACATTGGCCACGTTCGAATTCTCGGTATAGATCCGCTCAACATGGGCATAGGTTTTCCGGAACGAAACAATCGAGTTTAAATCGATATTGGGATGGATTTTCCAGTTCAGATCAATTTGACAAAGTGCATCGATGTTGCTCAGGTTCGAAAATGAGTTTTCAATTTCGTTGAAAATGTTCATTTTCGATTTGTTGTAGGTATAGTAATAGTCCGATCCGTCAGCTTCTTGTTCGGGGATGGCCCGGCTGGTTGACAACGCATATACATATGGGTTGGTGTTGGAATTAAATATTTCCTGTTCCTTATTGCTGACGTTGAATTTGATGCCTGCCCTGAAGTTTCTGGCAACATTGTAATTGGCTTTAAAGTTGGCAATGAAGCGATCGGTGCTTTGCCCGACTGTATTGCCCATATCCTTGAAATAATTCAACGAAAAGTAATATTGTGCACGTTCAGTACCGGAAGTGATACTAACGTTGTGCTCCATTTTAAAAGAGTTTCTGAACAGCAGGTCGAACCAGTCGGTATTTTCTTTCCGAAGGCGGTAAACTTCCTGTTGAAATTGTTCGTCGGTAATCGATTTGTCGTAGTAGCGCATCACGGCCTGTCCAAAACCTCCGGCATAGTAATCGAGGTTGTTGTAGTTCATCAGGCCTTTGTTGAACATTTCTTTCGACAGTAATATCCTGTCGTTGGAATTCATCATGTAAAAATCAGCGATTTCAGGCTTCATTTCTGTGGTGAAGTTTCCTGCATAATCAATGCTAAAGTGATCTTTTTTCCCACGTTTGGTAGTAACCACAATTACCCCGTTTACGGCTTGTGTGCCGTAAAGCGCAGTGGCCGATGCATCTTTCAATATCGAAATTTCTTCAATATCATTGGGGTTCAAGCCGCCAATTGCCGAACTAACCAGGGTTGTTGGGTCTCCGGAATACAATTCGTTGGGATTGATTTTTACGGCATCTTCCATTACCACACCATCGATAACCCACAATGGCTCGCGGTTACCACTGATCGATGAATTTCCTCTGATTCGGATCTTGCTTCTTGATCCGGTGGTTCCCGAAACGTTTTCAATTTGTACACCGGCCACCTGTCCCTGAAGCATTTTATCAACTGTTTCGAGTCCCGGTTGCTGAACATCAGCCATTTTTACTTTCTGTACCGACCCTGTAAACTCGCGGCGGTCAACATTCTGAAACCCGGTAACTACTACTTCGTCCAATCCCTGCAGAGAGAGTTTTAATGCAATGTTATAGTGGTTCTTATCATCAATCGCAACCACGTTTTCCTGGTATCCGATCATGTTAACCGTAATGCTTTTTACTTCTTCGGGAATAGTGATTTCAAACGTTCCGTCGAGCAGGGTAGTTGTGCCCTGAAGTAGCCCGTTTATGCGGTAAGTAATGGTTGCAGCTATTATACCTTCTCCGTTTTCATCTGTTACCAACCCGGTAATTGTCCGCTTTTTTTCCTGCACGTTTTTTACTGGTACAACTACCGGTTCTTCCTTTTTTTCTGCAGGAGCCGGAGTAAGTACGATTATTTTTTCTTTTACTTCCACATCCACCGAAAGCTGATCCGACAAGGCATCAAGGATCTTCTCCGCACTGTCGCGCAGATTCACCTGAATCGATTTCTTAGTATCGATATTGGTGGTGCTGTAGAAGAAATTTTTCCCGGTTTGCTTTTTTAAGTGGTCCATCACCTGCTTTACGGTCACGGTTGCAGTGCCCGATTGTGGATTTTCAGCAGAGCTAAAATACGCTGTACTGAACAAGGTCAGTAGCAAAAAGGTAAATGCAGTTTTTCGCATCATTTTTTGTAAATTCTTAATCATGTATGGTTTGTTTTTTTGCATATTTCGTGCTATTCACCTTCGGATTTTGGAAATTCAAAGCCCAATGATGACTCTTCTTCGGTTTCAAACGAAGACAAATTATATGGATGATCTATCTGCTAACTAGAAGGTTGTGATTTAATCTTAATGGTGTTTCCCTCCGTAATAAAATTGATACCTCCGGTTTGGCTTAGCAGCTGAAGGATTTCGTCGAGCTGCTGGTTTTTATCGTATTGACCGGAATACCTTACCCGGGCAGCTTCTGCATCTGTAAATGCAAAAGATACTTCGTACCAGCGTTCCAGTTCTTTGGCAATTTCTGAAAGGTTTTTGTCCTCGAAATAAAAAACCCCGTCTTTCCACGATGTATAAAGTTTTACGTCCACATTTTGAGTGGATATCTCTCCGGTAGCCTCTGAAAATACACATCGTTGCCCGGGGCGCATTAATGTGTTGGGCAGTTCCGGAATGGCCAGGCTAACTGAACCCTCTACCAGGGTTGTTTCAAAAGTCTGGTCATTATCGTAAACTTTCAAATCGAAGGATGTTCCTTTAACTTCCACATCTCCGCGCGGCGTATGAATAACAAAAGGCATTTCGGCATTGTGTACGACGTCGAAATAAGCCTGCCCGCTTACAAATACTTCGCGTTTTTTCCCGGTAAACTCCGACGGAAATTCGAGCCTTGTTTGCGAGTTGATCCATACCTTGGTACCGTCCGGAAGTTCGAAATAATATTCTCCCCCGGTCGGTACTTCCAGTACATTCTTTTTTACGCTGTTTTTTGCCGTATTATTAAGTGGTGTGATGTTCTCCTGAATAATAATCTGATCCAGACTGTGGTCCAACGAATCCAACAGTTCCACGGTTGGTCCATCGGCTAAATACAAAGTTGCTTTTTTTCTTCCGGTATATTGCTCCTGTGCTGTCATTTCACTAACCGGATTGGTCCGGAGCAAGGGAATCAATATCAGAACAGCCAATACTGCAACCAGGGTTGTGCTTCCCACTCTAACCGCAATTCTCCGGTGTTGCTTGCGCGTGGCAGCCGAGTTTACGTTTTCCCAGGCTTTATTGACATCATAGCGTCTTTTGTCTTCCATCGGTTCTTTTGGTTCTGCTTGTTATGTTTTAATGTTTATCTGTAAGTGTTCAAAAAGAAGAAAAGGGTGAAAGAAAAACTAATTTTTTTTTCAAAAAAAATTGCAGGGGAATTGACGGCGTTTTGTTTTATATGTTAGGATACAGCTTTTTGTAGGGTTTCAAGGGGGTGGCTAATACTCTTTTTTATTCAAATTCGGGCTCAAAAGGATAGGGTACTTGCCCGCGAATGATGCTGATGGCCCTTTTGAGTTGAGTTTTTACCGTATTGATCGAAACACCCAGTACATCCGAGGCTTCAGAGTAAGAAAGGTGCTGAAGGTGAACCATTACAAATACTTCCTTGCAACGGGGCGGAAGATTGTTTAACGCCTGGTTCAGAGCTTTTTTGTAGTTAATAGTGCCGGGTTTATTTTCATCGGCCGGCAGACTGTTTGTATAGTCATCAATTAAGACATGCTGTTTTCTGATTTTTTGCTTTAAAAATTTAAGCGCGGCAAATTTTACGCTGCAAAAAAGATAGGCTTCCATCGAGCTTTCTACTTTTTTGTACCTTTTGTATACGATAAAATCTACAAAAAACTGCTGAACAATATCTTCGGCTTCGCTGTCGTCTTTCACAATTGCATACGCATAATTGCATAACTCGCCGTAGTGCTGTTTAAACAGTACCTCAACTATTTTTTTGTTTTTATGCTTACCGCCAATTCTCATGAAACAACCGAAACCTGCTTTGTCTGTCATGGGCAAAAGCCACAATGCAGAGTCTCTAAATTAACTTTTGTGAAAACTATCCCTATCAAACACCGTCAGCAAAATTATAAATTCCGACGAATAATGATTTATAAAGCGTAGGATTAACACAAAATGTAAGTTTTGTCTTAATATTTGAAATTTTATTGATTGCGCTTTTTTGCTGGTGGTCTGCATGAGATCGGATTCAGAATAATCTTTCCAAAAATTGGGTTTTCAGTGTTGTGTTGCAAGAAAGCGGACAAACAGACTTCAGGTAAAGAATCGAATTTTAATGGTAACTTCGCTGTAATTATTTATTTTAATATGGCTTCAGCAAAAACAATATACACCTGCCAAAACTGCGGAGCACAGTCGCCCAAGTGGCTCGGGAAATGTACTTCCTGTGGTGAGTGGAACACCTATGTGGAAGAAATCGTGGCAACAAAGCAAACTACCGGAAAACTGTCGGTGCAGATTTCCGGCAACCAGCCGCTGACATTAGACAAGATCGAAACCGTGAAAAACAGCCGCATTTCGGTAGGTATCGAAGAATTTAACCGTGTGCTGGGCGGGGGTATTGTTCCCGGTTCGCTGATATTGCTGGGGGGCGATCCCGGTATTGGGAAATCTACCCTGGCACTGCAAATGGCGCTGGGTTTGAACGCGAAAAATATTCTCTACATCTCGGGCGAGGAAAGCCTGCAGCAAATAAAACTGCGCGCCGAACGCCTCAGCAATAACACCAGCACTTGTTTGTTTTTAAGTGAGACTTCGCTCGAAAACATCCTGGCTCACACCGAGCAGGTTAACCCTGAACTGCTGATCATCGACTCAATTCAAACCATTTCCACTGAAATGATCGAATCATCTCCCGGATCGGTGGGACAGGTGCGCGAGTGTACAGCGGCGATTTTAAAGTTTGCCAAGAAAAATAATGTGGCGGTGGTGCTCATCGGTCATATCACAAAAGACGGCAACCTGGCCGGCCCGAAAGTGCTGGAACACATGGTTGACACGGTTTTGCAGTTTGAAGGCGACACCAATTACATGTACCGTATTTTGCGCTCGAACAAGAACCGTTTTGGCTCGACCAACGAACTCGGAATTTTTGAAATGCGCAGCGATGGTTTGCGCGAAATCACCAATCCATCAGAGCAACTGATCTCGAAAGTGAGCCACGATGTGAGTGGAACTGCGATTGCTGCCACTATCGAAGGTGTACGTCCTTTCCTGATTGAGATTCAGGCGCTGGTGAGTTCGGCGGCTTACGGAACTCCGCAGCGGTCTTCTACGGGTTTTGATCTGCGGCGGCTGAACATGTTGCTGGCGGTGCTCGAAAAACGGGCGGGTTTTAAACTGATCGCCAAAGACGTATTTCTGAACATTGCAGGCGGGCTTAAAATCAGCGATCCGGCCACCGACCTGGCGGTTATTTGTTCCATTCTATCGTCGAACATTGACATTGCGATTAATCACAAAATCTGTTTTGCCGGGGAGGTGGGATTAACTGGCGAAATAAGGGCTGTCAGCCGGATTGAACAACGGATTGCCGAAGCTGCCAAGCTGGGTTTCTCACGGATTTATGTGCCGTCGCTGAACAAAGGTTTTGATGCGAAGAAGTTCAAAATCGACATTGTGAAAGTAAGCCGGGTGGAAGAAGTATTCAAAACGATTTTCGCATAAACCTGATTAGTTTCAGAGGCAAAACTACTCTGCTTTCACCGGGCCTTCAGCGAAGTAAGCGGCACCAACGAGGCAGTGTTTTATATTGAAATCAGGTTCACGCAAAGATACTGAAGACGCGCAAAGGTCGCAGAGTACTCATTCCCAGTTTCCTTTTTGCGTTCTTTTGGATAAATCATAGCGTACTTTGCGTGAAATTTGTTTTGGAACACCATGGCTGAGGCGAAGACTTCGTTTGACAGGATGAGGACAAAACAAAGGGTAAATAAATTTTTTTAACTTCCGATTTTTGATTTCTGACCGAACTATTTATAATTTGGCACCCTGATGATGAAAAGATTCCAATTTATAGTATTGTTACTGGTTTTTGTTGTGGCTTCGTGCGACGATCCGGTGGTTCCGAAACCAGAAAATCTGATTAAGGAAAGCCAGATGATCGACATGCTGGTAGACATACATTTGGCGGAAGCGACTTATAACAAGTTTCGCTACGATACGATCATGCGAGATAATTCGTCGGTTAACTTCTATTATTCGGTGCTCGACAAATACCATGTTCAGGATAGCTTGTTCGAGCAATCTTTTATCTACTACGCCAGCGTTCCGAAGAATTTCGACAAAATGTACCGGAAAGTAACTTCGAAGCTGAGTGAAATGGAGCAGGAATTATCCGGCAGAAAGCAGGATGAACTGAAGTTAAAGGAAGAGCAGGCCGAAATTGATAAATAGCCCAAAGATGTGAGAAAACTGGCGGCCACATATATTTTCCCCGGAAACAGGCCACCTGTAAAAAACGGACTTCTTGTTTGCGACGACGACGGAACAGTTGTTGAATTACAGGAAAGAGCTGATAACTGGCGCGAAGAGGCCGGTGTGGAATACTACAGCGGCGTTATTGTTCCGGGCTTTGTAAATGCACATTGTCACCTCGAACTTTCTCATTTACATAAAAAAGTAGCAGCAAAAACCGGTATGGGCGGTTTTCTCGGGCAAATTAATAAGCTCCGAAAGGCAGAGCCCGGGCATGTTCTGAAAGCCATGCAGCTGGCCGATCGTTTGATGTGGGCTGCAGGAATTGCTGCGGTAGGCGATGTATCTAATTCAGGGACTTCCATTCCGGTGAAGCAAAATAGTAAAATAACTTACCACACCTTTGTAGAAGCTTTTGGTTTTCATCCTTCGCGTGCCGAACGGGCTTTTGATCTGGCGGTTCAGGCCCGGAATGAGTTCAACCGAAGCGGACTTCCGGCAAGCATTGTCCCTCACTCGCCTTATTCTGTTTCAGAGCTACTTTTCAGAAAAATACAGGCCGAAGCAGTGCAGAATGGCGGTATTCTATCGATTCACAACCAGGAAAGCCAGGCCGAAGAGCAGTTTTTTAACGAAGGTACCGGGGCGATTGCAGAGCACTTACAACAGAACATTGGCCTCGATCTTTCGCAGTGGCAGGCAGGCAGAGGCACTTCATTAAACTGTGCAATGGAATTTCTGCCGGCAAAAAATACCTTGCTGCTGGTTCATAATACGTTCACCAGCGAAAACGATCTGCAAGATCTGGAACTACAACGGTCGATGGAAAATACTTTTTTAGTACTCTGCCCGGGTTCCAATTTATACATTGAAAATGCGCTTCCTCCGGTCGAGCTTTTCAGGAAGTATGGGTTGAATATTTGTTTGGGAACAGACAGTCTGGCTTCCAATTCGGTTCTTTCCATTTTAAAAGAAATGACCACGCTTCAGCAACATTTCCCGGAGATTCAACTGGAAGAACTTATTAGCTGGGCCTGTGTAAACGGAGCCAAAGCTTTGCATATTTCAGATACTTTCGGAAGTTTTGATACCGGGAAAAAACCGGGGGTGAACCTGCTGACCGGTGTTCAACTGAAAAATCTGCAACTAACGGAACACACCAAGGTGAAGCGACTGCTTTAAAATCCACTGCCTGAAATATTTTCTACCTTTGCCCTGTTTTTAAAAGTTGAACGGTGGCACTGTGGTGGTTAATGCGACCGCCGGCCTATTGATAGAAGGATTTATAGATGAAGATTGGAAATCTTGAACTGGGAAATACGCCTCTTTTTCTGGCGCCGATGGAAGATGTGACTTACAAGTCGTTTCGCTGGATGTGCAAAAAATTTGGCGCCGATGTGATGTACACCGAATTTGTGTCGTCAGAAGCTTTGGTGCGCGACATTCAGAAAACCCGTGAGAAAATGCATCTTTTTGAATTTGATCGCCCGGTGGCCATTCAGATTTACGGACACAACATCGAGTCGATGGTGCGCGCTGCCCAGGTGGCAGAAGAAAGCCAGCCCGATTTTATTGACATCAATTTTGGCTGCCCCATGAAAAAGATCATTCGCCACGGTGCGGGAGCAGCCATGCTAAAAGATCTGCCCAAAATGCAGCAAATGGCAGCAGAGATTGTAAAAGCGGTGAGTGTGCCGGTTACAGCCAAAACACGCTTAGGCTGGACAGCTGCCGACATGCCAATTCTGGAAGCGGCAGAACGTTTGCAGGATGCGGGAATCCAGGCCCTGGCCATTCACGGCAGAACGCGCGAGCAACTGTACGCCGGCGAGGCCGACTGGACGTTGATAGGAGAAGTGAAAAATAACCCGAAAATCCGGATTCCGATTATTGGCAACGGCGACATAAACAGCGGCGAAAAGGCGAAAAGATTCCTGGATGAAACCGGTGTGGACGGACTGATGATCGGACGTGGAGCCATCGGCCGTCCCTGGCTTTTCCGCGAAGTAAAACATTACCTTTCTACGGGCGAAGAATTTCCTCAGCCAACGGTTGCCGAAGCGGTAGATGTACTGAAGGAGCAAATGTTTATGAACCTGGAATGGAAAGACAACGAACGCTCCGGAATACTGATGATGCGCCGGCATTTTGCCAAATATTTTCCCGGTCTGCCCAATTTCAGGGAGTTAAAAATTGCCCTGCTTCGCGCCGAAACAAACCTGGAAGTGGATGAAATTCTGGTGAAAATTGTTGCGCAGTACGGAGATCAGCAACTCGACTTTAATCAATCAAGCTTAAAATGACAAAAAATAATTACAACCAGTATTTTTCAGAAGAGTCGCTTTGGGAGAAACTGAAAAAGTATGCCAAAGTAGCGGGCACAAAAGTAGTTTACGCGGTTCTGCTGCTGTATTACACCATGCAGGACAAAGGAACCGGGATAAAAACAAAGCTGAGCATAGCTGCTGCACTTGGGTATTTTATCCTTCCCACCGATGCCATTTTCGACCTGGCACCGCTAATCGGTTATTCCGACGATTTGGGTGTGTTGCTGTTTGCACTCTCCCAGATTTCGAAAAGTATTACACCGGAAATTAAGATCAAAGCCCGGCAGAAACTCAACGACTGGTTTGGTGAAGTAGACCCCGGCGAACTAAAAGAAATTGATGAGCGGGTGGGCTGACGGATCAACTCTGAGTACGAAAGGCCAGAATTATAAAAAATAAAAGACTGTGAAAATCACAGCCTTTTATGTGTGTGCTCAACGAAGCGTACATTTGCTATTCTATGAAAATTGCGCTGTTTAATCTTATGAAATGTATGAAAAAACGGTTATTGCCATATTATTCTTTTTGTTCCGGCATTAGGTTAAAGTTCTTGTAATTGTCCATTGTGAAAACTTCTCTAGCCATGTTTTGTATGTCCTGATTCGTGATCTGTTGTAACGTAGGGATTAGTTCTGGAAAATCGTTGAATTCCATACTGTACACGAGGTGTTCCTGTATTAGTTCCATCCAGTAATCGTTTGTTTCACGCGAAGTTCTGTCGTCGTGCTCAATTTGTTTTACAATGGAGGTCAGGTCATCCCCGGTAATTCCTTCGGTTTTTATTTTCTTAATCTCACTAAAAACAAGCTCCTTCAGTTCATCTACCCTTTCTGGATCGCAAACAAACTGGATGGATACGCTCAGGTTCGCTTTTGGGTAGGGAGAGAAATAAGGATAGGCACGAATGGAATACACACCTCCTTGTTTTTCCCTGATGTTTTCCATTAGCTGGTTTGATAAAGCATCGCACATTACCTGCGACACCATTCTGTTTTTTTGCGAATAGGCCATTTCTTTGTCCGGAAAAAGTATTCTTACCACGCTTCGTTGCTCTTTGGCCAGGTACATGGTGTGCTCGACCTTTCCTGGCTTGGGCTCAATTCCCCTGTCAATCCAGCTTTCTTTGTTATCCCCGTTACCAGGTAAACTACCAAGGTATTTTTCAACCAATGGTTTCAGGGTTTCCGGGTCGAGGCTCCCCGTAAAAAAGAATGAAAAATCGCCGGCATTGGAGAATCGTTCGCGGTAGGTAGTGTATACCGTTTCGTAATCGAGTTCGCTGGCAACACGGTCTACAGTTACGGGTCTGGACCGCGGATGATCGGAGGTCATGATCCGGTTTATCGAATCGCCCCAGACAACATTCGGATCAAGGTATTTATTCTTTAACTGCATGTTTATTTTTTCGAGCAATGCGTCGTATCGGGGTTTACTTTCCCGGGGGGCAGTAAAATACAAATAAGCAATTTTTAACATGGTTTCCAGGTCTTCAACGGTAGAGTTACCTCCCATGCCTTCGGAGTAGTCGCCACAACCCAGCCGGACCTGTACCATTTTTCCTGAAAGCGCTTTTGACAGGTCGGTAGGGCTGAATTCGCCAACCCCGACATAGGAAATTATATCGGGAGCAAAACTGGCCGATAAATAATCGGTGTCGTCATACACCGAAAAACCTCCCGGGCTGTATGCTCCAAAATAAATCTGGTCGTTTTTGTATTTGGTTGGTTTAAGCAGTACCCTGGCTCCATTGGATAACTTCCATTCCACAAGGTCTTCAACACCTTCCACTATGCTTTCTTCTACTACTTTTCCCGGAACCGGTTCTTCTGGAAGAAGCTCTTCCAGACTTTTTTCTTCCGAAAAGGCTTCAAGTTCTTTCGCTTCAACCTCCGAGAAAATACTTAATACGCTTGCTTCGTCCGGTAAAATATCTTTACCTTTTTCGGGGGCATTGATAATAACGACCCGGTTTTCACGGGTGGTTAACAATTCACCGGCTTCTCTTATTTCCTTTAAAGAGATGTCTTCAAGCAGCTCTTTGGTAAGGTCGTATTTATATTTTGGGTCGATCAGGGCAACTTCAGACAAGGTAAAATTATTTACATAGTCATCCACGTAATCTGAAGATTCCCGGGTGTTTTTTTCGCGGAATGCTTTACCGGCATTGCTTATAAATTTCTTCTTTGTGCGTTCAAATTCGTCTTTGGTAAAACCGAAACTAAAAGCTCTTTTATTTTCTTCCAATATGGAAAAGATTGATTCTGCTACTTTGTCTTCTTTTACAGTAGCCCTTAGCGTATACATCGATTTGGGGCCGATAAACTGTGAATAACTTGCCCCGGCGCTAAAAAAGGGTGCAATGATGTCTTCGTCGTCAGCAACCTGCAAAAGCCGGTCGGTTAACATGCTAATGTATAAATTGCGAACCAGTTGGGTTCTGAAATCACCAACCGTTTTGATCGGTGTAAAAGGGTGTTTAAAGTAAACAGAGACAGAAGTTGAGTTTAGTTCTTCGTCGGTAGAATGGCCTACCAGCGTTTCCGGGTGATCGGGAATTTCTTCAGGTGTTTTTTCGCGGGGAGTATTATTCTTCGGAATTTTCGAAAAAAGGTCCTTTACCTTTTCCTCCATTTCGCGGATGTTGAAATCGCCAACAATAACAACGGCCTGTAAGTCGGGGCGGTACCAGTCTTTTCGGAAGCGGCGCAACGCCTCTGGTTTTCCGTAATCGATTACTTCGTAGGTCCCGATTACATGGCGTTCGGCATATTTCGACTGGTGTAATAAGTAAGGAAGTGCGTTATTCAGCAAGCGCCCGCTCACATCATACCGCGTGCGAAATTCTTCATGAATTACGCCTCTTTCTGCATCAATCTCTTCGTCCGAATCAGTTATTGCACAGGCCCAGTCACGTATTGCGAGTAATCCATTGTCTATGTATTCCTCGTTTTCGGCAGGAATACTAAGCTGATAAACCGTTTCGTCGAAGGAGGTATAAGCGTTTATTTTTTCTCCGAATTTTGAGCCAATCGATTCAAAATATTCGATTAGCTTTTTATCCGGGAAATATTCGGTTCCGTTAAATGCCATGTGTTCGCAAAAGTGGGCAAAACCACGTTGGTCTTCATCTTCCAGCACCGATCCGGCATTAACAACCAGGTTCATGTGTATTTCGTTCTTAGGGCGCCGGTTGTGTTTGATGTAATATGTCAGGCCATTTTCAAGTTTTCCAATTTTAACGTCAGGGGTTATGGGGAGTTTCTCTGCTGATTTGTCTTTACAATTTGTAAAAGTAAGTGCCACTAACAATAGGTGCAGAATGACATTATTTTTAGTTATAAAGCGATTCATTTTGTTGGATTTAATAATTCACCGTGATATAAAAAATGCTCTTCGGAAATTGTTTTGTACCCGTGCTTTCATTCATTTACGGGGTATTATATTTCCGAAAATGAGCGACCTAACTCTGTTAATGGGAAAAAAGAAGGAGGCAGATGAATGCCTCCCGCAATTTTATTTATTCAATTACCTGGGAGGATAGTTTTAATTTCGTCCGGCACGCGGATTTTGTTCAATCTTAGGATTCAGGGCTATCACTTTTTTAGGGATTGCCAAAACATAATTTTCGTCATCCGGTTCAATGGTATAAGTTTCTCCTTTGAACGTACGGGTAATGGTTTTGGCAAACCGGGGCTCTTTGTTTAACCTTTTAAGGTCGAACAAGCGCTGGCCATCCAAAAACAGTTCAACTCTTCTTTCTTTTAGAGCAAGGTTAAGGGCCTCGTCGCTACTCAAATCGGTTGGATACGCAACAAAGGCTCCTTCGTTAAAACGTTTCTCACGCAGTGTATTTAAATCATTAATGGCAGCAGCTGCATTTCCCAAACGGGCATTACATTCTGCCCTGATAAGATACAGTTCTGCAGTATGTATTCCGGAACGGTGCCGTAATCCTGGCGCAATAATGGAAGGGCCATGCAGGTTTGGTCCAAACATCGAAGCTTCGATAAACGAAAAGTAGTAACGGCGGTCACCTTCATCGTATAAGGCTTTTAACTCATCGGTTATGTATACGGCAACAGTATAGGGGAAAGGGAAAGATGGGCTTCGGCCCCAAACTGCTTCCTGATCATCGATAACAACACTCGGCCAGGGGAATGGGCCCATAAATTTGGGCATGAACGGATGAAAGTCGAACGTTTTATAATCGTATAAGAACGAGTATTCCGAAAGCGATTTGTTGGCATATTCCAACGCTTTGTCAAATTTACCCATATTAAGGTACATCTTGGCCAGTAAGCCTTGTACGCCAGGTTTGCTCGGTCTGTAATTGAATTCCGGTGTAAGCGGCAGCACTTTTTCAGCTTCCAGTAGATCATTTTCGATTAAGGAATATACTGCCTGAACAGTAGTTCTTTCGAGCGTAGCATTCACATCAGCTTCAACTGGCATTGGGACTCCCAGGTCGGTTGCACTGGTAGTATTATCGTATTGTTTGGCATACAGGTTTATGAGCCAGAAGAAAGCATGTGCCCTTTGGGCCAGCGCTTCTCCTTTTACCTGCTTCCGTAATTCTTCATTATTTCCTTCTGCTTGATCAATGTTGTCTAAAACCACATTGCAAACGTAAATTTGCCCATAGAGTGACTCCCAATCGGAATCCGGGTCATCGGTACTCAGATAAATGTGATCCCGGAATAAATAGGTATTTTCGGTCTCGATAATTTTTGTAAACAACCGGTTGATCTCATCGTCATACATGACTATCTCGTCCGATAATTGAAACATATTAGTTGGACCAATCTGGAATTTATTCCGGTTGGACATTAGTTCCTGGTAATGGTCGATTGTTTCGGGAATAACTTTTCCCTTAGGGCTAATGTCCATGTAGTCTTCGCAACCCAGAAAAGTTAAAGTTGCCAGAGTTAAAGTGAGTATAATTATTTTCTTCATCTCGTTATATTTAAAATTTTTCAATGGCATTCGATGAAACTTGCTTAGAATGATCCTCCTGTATGGAAATCCTGATTTCTACACTCGTTTCATCCTTCCCATTATTTAAAATTGAACTCTTATTCCGAAAGTATATTCAGGTGTGATACCAAAATTTACCCCTCCCATTTTATCTGAAGTTTCCGGGTCAACATCTTCGTCATTTTTAGTCCAGAGCCACAGGTTGCGTCCTTGCGCTTGTAGTTGCACATTGTCAAACAGTCTCCCTGTTAAACGCTTGGGAAGATCATACGTGAGGCTTACGTTGCTTAAACGGATGTAGGACGCCGACTGTGTCCGAAAATCACTGTACTGATAAAAGTCGGTACGCTCACCTTTATTCGAGTAGTTATCCGGCGTTTTAGGAACATAAGTATGGTCCTCGTCTCCCGCTTCTTTCCAGCGCTTGGCAATGTCTGAGCTCAAGTAAGCACCGTTGTGCATAGGAGATGGCATACGCATCATATGTCCCAGTTTGTATGAAAAAATTGCGTTCAGAGTGAGCCCTTTATAATTCCATGTGTTTGAAAATGCCCCAAAAAACTTAGGCGCGAATGATCCTGAATAAACCAGCCATTCGTGGTGTTCCAGGTCGGGCTCTTCCCAGGAAACAATGTTTCCTTTATCATCGTAAATCTGTGGTTCTCCTTCGCTGCTCAAACCTGCCCATCGGTAAGAATAAAGATGGTCGAGAGGTCTTCCCAGTATTTCTTTACCCGGCAGATAGTAAAGGTAGTTCCACACGGTAGGGTTGGGATTGTATACTTTTGTTACTTCGTTTTTGTTGTACGAAATATTTATCCCGGTTTCCCAGGTGAATTCCCCGTCGAAAACAAGCGCGTCGATATCAATGTCGAATCCGTTGTTTTTTACCTCTGCAGTATTTTTATATACCTGACCAAAGCCATTGGTGGGGTCTGAGGCGACATAACCTAAAAGATCGAAACTTTTCCTGTTGTACAAATCAATCCGGGTACTGATTCGGTTGTTGAATATACTCAAGTCAATACCAAGGTTATTGGTGCGGGTGCTTTCCCACTTCAGTTCTTTGTTTTCGGGTGACTCAATGTCCAGATAACCTTCTTGTGTATAATAATCTTTATCAGCGGCTGCAACAAGTTCTTTACTGGTTTTTTTGTCGATATTCCCGTTTACACCTGTTGTAAACCGCAGATTCAGGTAATCGATTACATCTACGTTGAAAAAGTCTTCTTTTGATATTTTCCAGGCACCTCCAATACTGTACAAAGGAGTGATACGGTCGTTAACACTTGCTCCAAAAAGATTTGATTCGTCCATCCGGGCACTTGCCGAAATGGTATATTTCTGGTTGTAGGTATACGAGGCATTTCCATAGGCAGAGAAAAAACGGTTTTCTATTTCAGTACGCCGCAATTCCCAGTTATGAACACTGTAATAACCTGGTTGCCCTCTCCAGTTGTAGTATTTACCTCCGGCTAGCCCCCTTTGGTCGATGTAGTCGTATGTTAACTTATCTTTGTCGTAATTATTGTATAACTGGCCATGGCTTCGGTGGATGTTTCTGCTGACTTCTGTTCCCAGTATGGCAATTACTTCGTGTTTGCTGTTGTTAAACGACCGGTTAAAGTTGAATTGGTTCCTGAGCGAATAAGCATTCATTTTATTGTTTGTTATAAACAAGGTTGGTCCGTTGGGGAATTGGTACGTAAGATTCCCGTTTTCGTAGAGTGTAAACTTGTTTATCCAGTCTCTGGAATACCAGGTCTCCGTGTTATAATATGATTCTTTTTTGTAATCACGTTGTTCATATACAAATTTTGAATCAAATGTTAGCCCGTCAATAATACCGTAGTGGAGACCAAGGTTTATTCGGGGAGAAAAACTATTGTATGAATTATCTTTGTTGTCAAAATCCTGTTTAAGGTTATAGGTCCAGTTGTGATATCCTTTTGCTTCCAATTCCTGTGCTTCAGCCAGTGTCATTTGATTCGAGGATGGCCCGTTACTCCAACTTGGCACATAATTTCCATTGTCGTCCAGGATTCTTTCGTAGGCATTGTAGTCTTTTAAAGAATATAGGGAAATGCCATTTTGTTCTCCTTTGTTGTAATTTCCGCTGATGATCAGGTCGAAACGTAGTTTTTGGAGGAGTTTGAAACTATTTTTAACCATAAAGTTCAGGCTTTCATTGTTGTTGCCTATGCTGTATGATTTGTTATTCTGGTAGTTTACAGAAGCATAGTAATTGCTAATTTCAGTAGCGCCCAGTACCGATAAGTTGTATTGCTGAGAAACACTGTTCCTGAAAAACAGGTCGGTGGCTTCGTCGAATATGTTGTTTGAACGAAGTTGATTGAAAATGGAATTTGCCTCGGCTTCAGAAATCAGTCCCTGGTGTTGCTTTCTTTTGGCATCCATAACGAGTGACAGTCCATCGGAGTATCCCGTCTCGTTCAGATTCCAATAGCCTTTTTCTATTTGTTCAAGATGATAATCTACGGTTGTTGGTCCATCGGCTAAACGAAGGTCATCCAGGTCTGGCATTTTAGAAATGTTCAATGTTGAAGAAAAGTCGAATTTTGCATTATTTCTGACTTTTGCATCGCCGGGTGCCTGTATCCCTTTCCCGCTTTTGGTGGTGATTACAATCACCCCGTTTGATGCCCTGACTCCCCAAATGGAAGCAGCAGCAGCATCACGCAATACGGTAATGCTTTCGATGTCGTTGGGATTAATATTGTCAATGCTGGATTCAATGGGGAAGCCATCCAATACAATCACCGGTGCGGTTGAGGCATTGATAGAGCTTTTCCCACGGATAGTTATATTATTATTTCTATCTATCAGGACACCCGGCAACATACCGCTTTGCAATTTATCGGTAAGTGAAGTTGAGCCGATTTGTTTATCCAGATCGTCGCTTTTAACCGACACAAAAGCACCGGTAGCCCTTTCGCGTGAAAGGGTTTGATAACCGGTTACAACAATGTTGTCAAGGTTTTGGATGTCGCTTTCGAGCACGATTAAAAAATCCGACTCCTTCCCAACTTCAACTTCCTGGGTTACAAATCCCACAAACGAAACCTGTATACGGTTTTTATCCTCGGGCAGCAATAACTCGAAATTCCCGTCGGTATCAGTGGGTACCCCTATGGCGGTTCCTTTTACAAGAATATTTACACCAGGCAGAGTTGTTCCGTTTTTGTCTTTAACCTTCCCGGTAATTTTTTTCCCTTTTGGTTCCTGTTTTTGAGTCTTTCCCGACTTTACCTTAGTGCTTTGTTCTTTTTTTTCAGCCTTTTTAATAACAACAACTTTATCAATTTCGGTGTAAGTCAGATCGGTACCTTTCAGTGCCTCTTTCATAAACTCGTGGATAGTTGCATCTTCGATCGAGATTGAAATGGGTTCGGTGTTTTCCTGCAGATCGTCGGTGCCATACACAAATACAAAATCGGTAACGCGCTGCACTTCCCAAAACAACTTGGTCAGGGTGATGTCCGAAAATTTCAAACTCATTTTATTGCCCTGGGAGTAAACATTTGCTGATATTTGCATAATACCCGCAAGCATAAATAAAACAGTTAGCCGCATAATTCGCCTGATTTTTTCCAGCCTTTTGAACCAAAAGGCTGGAAACCTAACATCTTTTTTCATAATTTTAGAAAGTTATTTTTAGATTCAAAAAAACGGAGGTGCGAACTCCGAATTTCAGGAAGTGCTTTTGCATTTCCTGTTTTTTTATCTCTTGTGTATATTAATTTTATTTCCTTCTATTGAAAATTTTATTTTATCTGTTGCTTCAATTAGTTTTAATAACTCATTCAGATCTTCGTAACGGTTAACGTTGATTGAGAAGCGGATGTCTTTCAAATCATCTGATTCGTAGTTTACTTCAAAGTCGTACCATTTCCTAAGGTCGTTGAGGATGTAGCTAATGCGTTCGTCCACAAACATAAATTTCCCGTTTTTCCAGGCTGTAAATACTGCCGCATCCACATTCTGAACGTTTAACTCCCTACTTCCCTCAACAAAATTTGCCTGCTGATTGGGGAGTAGTATAACCTCGTTTTCGTTGGCAATAACTTTTACTTTTCCTTCGCTGAGTGTAGTTTGTGCCAGTTTGTCTTCCGGATAGGCTTTTATATTGAAATGAGTTCCGAGTACTTCAACTTGAACGTGGTTGGTTTTTACAATAAAGGGCCTGTCTGCATCAGGGCTTACCTCGAAGTATGCTTCGCCCGAAAGTTCAACCTCTCGGGTATTACCATCGAACGAAACCGGATACTTCATAGTTGTTGAGGCATTTAGCCACACTTTTGTCCCATCGGAGAGAACCAGAAAAAATTCTCCCCTGTGAGGGATAAGGATGGTATTGTATTGAACCGATTGATTGCGTTTCTTTTTATGGGTGTATTCTATTTTATTGTCAGCAATGTGTATGTCGGTAGCTCCGGCATCGAGGTTTACGGTTGTGTCTTTGTTTTCGAGATCAAGGGTTTGACCATTATCGAGTAGTAAAACTGCCCGTGGTTGGCCGGGATCGAAACTAACCATTTTTGTTGTTTCCACCGGCAATGTAGTTTGACCTCCAACCTTGAACAGGATGTAGATGGCAAGTGGCAAAAGTAGTGTGGCCGCAAACTTCAAGCTTATCATCCAGATGTTGCGGCTAGGTGCTTTGCCTTTCAGCAATGGTTCAATTTCTTGCCACGACTGCTCTTTGCTGAAACGATGGTAAATCTCTTCCCAGTTCTTAAAGTTGTTGTCGTCTCTTAATCTATTGAATAATCGGAGGTTTTCGGGGGATTCATTTAACCATGAATCAAGCTCCTTTTGGCTTTCAGGGCCAATATCTCCACCGATAGACTTGGCTATCAGTTTAGATATTTTCAGATGTTGATTAATACTATCCATGGTAATCTTTTTTTATCAACACGTTACGAATAAAAACGGGTGAATAGAAAATAATTTTTTTATTAAAAATTGTTCATGAGAGGAATAAAAGCAGTTAACCTTGCCCAAATACAATAAATTCAAAGCAATTAGTTTAACAGTACCGAGAGTATTGTTAATGCCAACATATCTCTGGAAAGCTTTTGCCGAAGCGTTGCATATCCATGTCCTTTTAGTGTTTTAACCGTGTTAATGGAGATGTTCAAATGATCGGCAATTTCTTTGTTTTTTAACCCGGCAAGACTCAGTCGGATTATTCTTTTGGTTTGAGAAGGAAGGGCGTTTATTGTTTGATGAAGAAGGGTGTACGTTTCGTTCTCAATGATCATCTGCTTAATATAACTTTGCTCATTGTTTAGAACATATTCAGAGTATTTTTGATGAATTTTTTGCGTTCTCAATATGTTGAAGCATCTGTTTTTTGCTGTTTTATATAAGAAAGCCCTGGCCAGATCAAGGGTTTCAAATTCCGATTTTTTATTCCAATATGTTAAGAAAAGGTCTTGGGTAAGGTCTTGTGCCTCTCTTTCGTCCTTTAGAAAAGTATAAGAAAACACACATAAGGGTTGAAAAAGTGATTCGTAGAATAGTTTAAAAATTTCGACATCTCCTTTTGCAATTTGCCTGATATGTTTATTTCTTAAGTTCATTTGCTTTAGATCGCATAAAAATAAATATTTTATATGCACGATAGCAAATTTCTTCCTGAAAGCTAAATAAAATTATAATTAACAAGACATATGGATTAAAAACTTTCGATTAATAAATAAAAAAGAGGATGTAAGAAGATCGTTTTTCGAAAAATAGGAAGCACTTGCTCCTCTCCTTTTACTGTTCATACAACCTCTTTTTTATTCAACGGATTTTGGAAATTCAGTACTCTTTGTTCTGAAAAACATTTATGGCAATAAACCCAAATATCCCGGTAGCAGCGACGATCAGTAAATCTACCATATTGTTTTTTAGCCTTAGCTTCCTTTTTCTAATTAGCAGGTATGTTATAACAAGTAAAAGCAGATTGAGGTATATCCAATTAAAGGTTTTGAATCCTTCGAAATTAAACTTTACGTAGTTGGTATATCTTATATCCGATCTGGGATGTGTAAGTTTTAATGTAAAGGGGAAAATAAAGTGGAAAGCTTTGCCCATTAACATTTCCGACTTTGGCTTGAACTCTTCGTAATAAGAATCCATAATGTTATGGTCGTGATCGACAGCATAAGCGGCCACGCTGTTTTCGGTATTTACCTGGAACATATAAAAGAGCATGTTGCCCATTATGTATATGCTGTGTTCTTCTGGAATATAATCATAGATGGGTAATTCAACTATCTCATAGTCTTTTGCATAGAGTATATTCAACCGGTTATCTTCCGTTATAATAAAGCAATATAGCTTTTCATTCTGCACTTCCAGGTACTGCATATACTTAATTTTAAAATCTTCCGGAAGGGCAATTCGCTTGAGCAACGGTTGTCCTTTTTCCATTTTGAGATGGAAAAGGTCTCCCCGCTGATCGGTAATAAACCAGCCATCAACACGATTTTTATTATGGCTGGAGTTACCTGCCATAATCTTTGCCGGGAAAACAAATCCTTCCTTTTCAAAAGCATCGGTAAAAAGCCCACTTTTTTCTTCGTTTACTTTGTTGCTTTGTGTGTTCACAAATTCCACCCTTTTGTTAATCCGGCACAAGTCTCCAGGCAAGGTGATTTTTTCTGTGGCCTCATACAAGGGGAATAGTCTGTA
Organism: Maribellus luteus; assembly: GCF_003576475.1. Taxonomy (GTDB): domain Bacteria; phylum Bacteroidota; class Bacteroidia; order Bacteroidales; family Prolixibacteraceae; genus Draconibacterium; species Draconibacterium luteum. The sequence goes on from NZ_QWGR01000002.1 coordinate 245,687, forward strand.
TTCGTCGGAAGGGTTCATGAGCGATTGGGGAAGGAAACCGTACATAATAAAATGTTTATGCCAGGTTTCAATGTCAATCTTTACACCATCAATACTATCGGGTAGAAGCCCGGACTGGTGCAAAGAAGGAGCATAAAACATGGGGCACTGCTCCAGCATTTGTGTTTGGGTATATTCCTTACCTTTTGTGTCGACCGGGTTCAGCACTTTCTTGTCATCGTGGCGCCTGATGTAAAAATCGTCATTTAAGGCACTATAGAGTATTTGTGGTGTATTGATCCTCTTGTCGAAAAGTGTATTGTATAAAATAGGTATTGAATAGGCCAACGTAAGGATGCCAATTAATACCAGTAAATATCTGCTTAGTTTATGTAACATTACATTTCTCCTTTCCTGAATCTGTAAATTGAAAATAAAATTGATACGCTAAAAAGTACTAACAGTGCAGCGAAAAAGGCATTGGCATGAATATATGAACCAGCCTCCCACAGTACAAAATACATTTTAACAAACAAGCCCCCGATGATGAGGTAAGCAATGCGGTATTTCCAAATGGGTTCAATAGCTACTATCCCGGTAACAAAATATGCGGTAAAGCCAGCCATAAACCAGGGTGCAACTGTGATGGCTGCTACCCGCATTACTTCAAAGGGGAAGAAGTAGCGCCCCATTCCGAGGAAGGCAAAAAGCATTAACGAGAAAATGATGAAAATACTTATTACGCCAAATGTAACCATCTGCAAACCTGCCTTTTCTTCATTTAATGGAAGATGCAGGGTAAGCTTGAGTCTCTTTTCGGTTATTTCCGGAATAAATTGGCTGATTCCTATTAATGTCCCAATTCCTAATGGAACAAATTTGAACAAAGTAAAAAATACAAAGTTCCTGTTGATCATATTCCAGATGTAATGATTGGTAGGCATGTCTGCCAACTCTCCTCTAATGATCGCATACATGGCCACAACAATGCCGATTCCAACCACAAACGACAGCCAGAAAACAAGCCTGATCTTAATCCATTCTTTATAAAACATTGATTTCCACATATTCTAATATTTTCCGGTTAAACCTATAAATGCGTCTTCGAGGGTCATTGGCACCTGTTTGAAATTTGAGTATTCGATACCCTGCGAAGCCAGGTAGCTTTTCACTTCTTCTTCGGTCGAATAGCTGAAAAGCTCAATTGAATTGTCCATCTTTTCGTAGTTTTCAACCAACCCGCCTTTGTCGAATTCAACATTGGGGTTGGTGACCTCGAAATCGAATTGTTTGAAGGTGGTCATAAACTCCTGCACCGGCATGTAAACCAGTACCTTGTTGTAGTCGAAAACAATGCATTCGTCGATCAGTCGCTCCATGTCCTGGATAATGTGCGAAGTGGTAAACACGGTTTTCCCTTCGGCTTTTGCATAGTTGCGCAGGTAGTCGATAAACAGGCGTCGGTAACCCGGATCAAGCCCCATGGTAAAATCGTCGAGTACCAGCAGTTGCGGGTCTTGTGCCAGTATCAGGCCCAGTGCTACCTGCGAGCGCTGCCCGCACGACATGGTTGAGATCTTTTGCTTGGGTGTTACCTTTAGTTTGGCCATCAGGTCGTAATAGGCATCACGCTTCCAGTTGGGGTAGAAACCCGAATAAAATTTTTCAATCTGGTAAATATTCATGAAAGCATACTGCACGTGGTTTTCGATCAGGTAACCGATCTGGGATTTTACGTAAGGCGACAGGTTTTTCGAATTCTCACCAAGAATAATACACTCTCCGCTACGGGGCGTTAAGTAGCCATTCAGTATATTGATGGTGGTCGTTTTCCCGGTTCCGTTTTTTCCCAGCAGCCCCAGTATACTCCCTTTTTTAATGTTAAAGTTCAGGTCCTCGTAGACCATTTTGTCGCCGTAGTAATGAGTAAGATTACGGCATTCTACGATGTTCTCCATAGTGGTTGTTTTTCTTATTAAAGAGATGTGATGTTTAATATTCTTTATTTGGGAACAGGTTAACTGCGACAAAACCAAAGATGCCTGTTGCAGCAACTAGTAACAAGTCCAGAATATTATTTCTAAACCTGCTTTTCTTCCGGATAATGATGAAAATGTTCACTAGTACCAGCAGTGTATTGACGACGATCCATGAAATATTCTTATATCCTTTGAATACAAACCTGACAAAACTGTGGTGTCCTTCAGAAAAGTTAAGATGAAAAGGAAACAGAGCAGAAAAGGCTTTACCAACTGTCATTTCGGCATAAGGAGTGCCTGTTTCTTCGAAGGTATTAAGAAGCTTGTAATTTCTGTCGAGCACATACACCTTTTTAGAATGAAAAGACGAAAAGCTAATCCTGGTGAAATAGGGGTTTTTTCTTACTTCCAACGAGTGGTGCCGCTCGGGGTTGTAATCATAAATCGGTAGTTCGTTCAAGCTGTAATCCAAACTGCTCAGGACATAGATTTTGTTTTCTGCCGAAATCACATAGGCATGTATACTGCGCGACTCAATCGTTGATGGACTCACATATTTTACCTTAAAACCTTCGGGCGTTTGGATCTTCTTCAAAAATGGTTTTCCATTCTCCATTTTCATGTGATAAAAGGCGTCTTTACTGTCGGTAATAAACCAGCCGTTATCGTATGGTTTCATGGTCGTTGGTATTCCTGCCAATAATTTCACGGGGTAGCTGAATTCTTCGTTGTCGAATACCCTGGTATATTGGTCGCTCTTGGCTTCATCAACCTTATTGGTTTCTGCTACAATAAATTCGACTTTGTTTGTGCCAATCCGGCATACGTCTTGCGGATAAGTGAGTGGCCCCTTTGAATCCATCAACGGAAAAAGGTGATAGGAAGGCGTTTCGAAATACTGACTGCGAATAGATGCATAGTCACTTTCGGGGCGGAATTTTTCAACATCGATTTTTATTCCGTTTATACTGTCCGGAAATTGTCCCTTGGTGATGAGAAAATACGAATTTTCGATAGGACATGCTTTGTGAAACTCTTCTTCGGTAAGCGCTTCCCCTTTTGAATTTTCGTAGTTTGAACTACTTGTTTCAAAGTCATATCTTGATTTGAAAAACTCATCTTTCAGTAAACTGTAATAAATGCTCTCGTACTTATAGGGAGTTTTGAATAAGGTTCTGTAAATGGTTGGAATAACACTGGACAGGATGATGATGGCTGCTGCCACCAATAGATATCTGCTAAATTTTTGTAACATTACATTTCTCCTTTCCTGAAACGGTAAATTGAAAATAAAATAGAAATACTCACTAGTGAAATAATTCCCAGAAAGGGTAGCCAGGCATATTGATAGGCTCCTGCTAAGTCGGATTGATAAAACAGGTTGATAAATGCAAAACCCAGCAACGTATAAAAAACTTTGTACTTCCATAAGGGTTCAATGGTAATTAAACCGGTTATGAAATAGGCAGCCAATCCGGCAGAAAACCACGGAATTATTGTGTTTGCCGACAAGGCAACAACCTCGTATGGAAAGTAATACCGGCCTGGAAGGATTAGCAGTGCTGACAAGATAGAATATAAGGTTAACAGACAAGTTAGGCCAAAAGCGACCATTTTCAGACCTGCTTTTTCTTCGTTTAGCGGAAGGTGTAAGGTAAGCTTAATTCTCTTGTCTTTTACCTCGGGAAGAAACTGGGAGAGCCCAATTAGAATTCCAATTCCCAAGGGTATGTATTTAAATAGTTTGAAATAGATGTGTCGTTGATTGATTATTCCATCCCAAAACTCGTGTGCATTTGTAATGATAAAGGTATGCCTGACATTTAGATAAATACCTAGAATGGCAACTGTACCAACTGCCAGTGATAGTATTGAAGCAAGCCTGACTTTAATCCATTCTTTATAAAACATTGATTTCCACATATCCTAATATTTTCCGGTTAAACCTATAAATGCGTCTTCGAGGGTCATTGGCACCTGTTTGAAATTTGAGTATTCGATGCCCTGCGAAGCCAGGTAGCTTTTCACTTCTTTTTCGGTCGAATAGCTGAAAAGCTCAATTGAATTGTCCATCTTTTCATAGTTCTCAACCAGCCCGCCTTTGTCGAATTCAACATTGGGGTTGGTGACCTCGAAATCAAATTGTTTGAAGGTGGTCATAAACTCCTGCACCGGCATGTAAACCAGTACCTTGTTGTAGTCGAAAACAATGCATTCGTCGATCAGTCGCTCCATGTCCTGGATAATATGCGAAGTGGTAAACACGGTTTTCCCTTCGGCTTTTGCATAGTTGCGCAGGTAGTCGATAAACAGGCGTCGGTAACCCGGATCAAGCCCCATGGTAAAATCGTCGAGTACCAGCAGTTGCGGGTCTTGTGCCAGTATCAGGCCCAGTGCTACCTGCGAGCGCTGCCCGCACGACATGGTTGAGATCTTTTGCTTGGGTGTTACCTTTAGTTTGGCCATCAGGTCGTAATAGGCATCACGCTTCCAGTTGGGGTAGAAACCCGAATAAAATTTTTCAATCTGGTAAATATTCATGAAAGCATACTGCACGTGGTTTTCGATCAGGTAACCGATCTGGGATTTTACGTAAGGCGACAGGTTTTTCGAATTCTCACCAAGAATAATACACTCTCCGCTACGGGGCGTTAAGTAGCCATTCAGTATATTGATGGTGGTCGTTTTCCCGGTTCCGTTTTTTCCCAGCAGCCCCAGTATACTCCCTTTTTTAATGTTAAAGTTCAGGTCCTCGTAGACCATTTTGTCGCCGTAGTAATGAGTAAGATTACGGCATTCTACGATGTTCTCCATAGTGATATTGAAATATTAGAATTTCCTTTACAACACACTCAGTAAAAAAAGGGGTGAACTGAAAGGCTTTATTCTAAACAGTTGTATAAAAACAGCGAGAAGGAGTCTCACCCGTCAGCTTAACGGAAGGTGCTAGAAATAGACGTACGGGTGGGGTGACAGGTCAGCGTTAACAGAGGTTAAAGGTTGAAAATGAATGGGGTCTGGCACGCTAATTGAATAAGTATTTCTGCAAGGAGACTTCAAAGAAAGAAGTGGTTGCTGAGGGATAATTGATGGATAGAAGGTAACCTTGCTTTTTGTTTTTTGTTTTTTGTGAAGGATTCAACCTTCGAATTGTTAGCGAACAGCCTCGGGAAACCGGGGCTGTTTTTTAATGCCTCAGGCTGTCTGTCTCGGCTATTTTCAATACTTTTGAGAGCTTAACGCTAGCCTATGCACGGATTCGATTTTTCAACACTCCAATGGATTTTATTTGCTGTTTGTGCGCTTTTGGTGGGGATGTCAAAAGTGGGAGTGCCTGGTGTATCGATGCTGGTGGTACCTGCGCTTGCCATTGTTTTCGGAGGAAAAGCTTCTGCCGGAATTTTACTGCCCATGCTGATGATGGCTGATATTTTTGCCGTTAGCTATTACCACCGCCACGCCGAATGGAAGTACCTTTTGAAACTCTTGCCCTGGGCATTTGTGGGCATCGCCATTGCACTTTGGGTGGGGCATGTGGTGAACGACGAATGGTTCAAGAACATCATGGCAGTGCTGGTGTTCCTGTGTATTGGGCTGATGCTTTGGAAAGACCGTCAGAAGAATGGGCAACTCTTTCCGAATTCCTGGTGGTTTGCCGCAGTCATGGGGGTGCTGGGTGGTTTTGCCACGATGATCGGAAACGTTGCCGGGCCCATTTTTGCCATTTATTTGCTGGCCATGCACTTACCCAAAAAATCGTTTATTGGTACCGGAGCCTGGTTTTTTCTAATTGTCAATTTTTCAAAATTCCCCTTACACATTCTGTTTTGGAAAACCATCAACTGGCAAACACTTACACTGAATATTCTGATGTTGCCGGCCATTGCGCTGGGGGCCTTTCTTGGCATCGCATTGGTTAAGCAGATTTCGGAACAACTATACCGCACAGCTGTTATTGTTTTAACCGCGTTATCCGCATTTTTATTATTAATATGAAAGCTCTTATTGATTTTTTTGAAGACAAAAAGGTTGGATCGGTTTTGGATGTTGGAACCGGCCCCGGTCATTTTATTAAAGTCCTGAATCAGGTATTTTCAAATGCTGAGATTTACGGAGTTGATCCGGATGAAGACGCATTGAACGAAGCCGCCCTTTCGTATCCTCTGGCGTATTTTTCGGTTATGAAAGGAGAAACACTTTCGTTTGACAACAACCGTTTTGATGTGGCCACCATATCCATGGCGCTTCACCATCTGTCCGATGTAAAGGCTACGCTGAAAGAAATGCAGCGCGTGGTAAAACCGGGTGGATGGATTGTTATAAACGAGCTTTTTAGCGACGATCTGAATCCGGCACAGGAAGTGCACAAGGCGATGCATCATTTCCGAAGCAAGATCGACCGGCTGAACGGGATCTGCCACAACAGTTCATTCACGAAAAATGAAATTCTTGAAATGGCAGAGACTTCCGGATTAACAATATCCCTTTATTTTGAGCATAAAAGCCCGGCGGAGTCTCCGGGAGAAGCGGATATCGAAGAAAGAAAGCAAAAGTTGTACGAGGCAGTGGAAACAGTAAAGGATAAACCGGAATATTGGGAACTGAAAAATGAAATTCCGGAAATGGAAGAAGCGCTTGACAAGTTTGGATTTGAAATGGCGACCCGTCTCGTTGTGGTTGGCAAGGTGCAGAAACAGTAATTTTAGGGGAAGTAGAGATTGTATTGGAAATGGCAGGGAGAGAAAAGAAATCGCGTAACAAAGGGTCGGCAGGCAATAACCGGAAATCAGGAGAGGATTTCCTGATAAATAACCTGCAAAAGACCGGAGTTTCTGAAACTGAATCAGGTCTTCAGTATTTGGTAGTGGAAGAAACCGGCGGTCACAAACCGGGCTTGTTTGACGAGGTTTTGATTCATCAACGGGCACTTTTGCTCGATGGCAAGATACTCGAAGACACCTATCGCCAAAACAGGCCCGATAAAGTAAAACTGGAAGAGCTGATCGAAGGTTTGCAGGAAGGGCTGCAAATGATGTCGGTGGGAAGTCGCTATAAATTCTGGGTACCGGCTGATCTTGCCTGGGGGCGAAAAGGTACAGGGAATAAAATTCCACCCAATGCCGTTTTGAGCTTTGATATTCGTTTGGTGGAAATCTGCTAGCGTAACTTAGCGACCGGCCTTAGGTTGAAATGATTGAATGGATTGATGGGATTGAATAATCTGTGTCAATCTATCATCAATCTTTTCCCGCTTGTTCAGGCTAGGGGAGAGTAATCGGTGTTTGTTCTTCGAAAATAGTAAATACGGCCTGGTTGTTACAAAGGTCGCCTGTTTCGGACGACGGACGGTAATTGATCTGACAATTTAAATCGTTGTCGGGGAGGGTTACCGACAAAATTCCTTCCATTATCCACCGGCAGCAAACATTTATATGCAAATCCTGTTTGGTGCTCATTTCATAGAGGTAACCGTGCGAGCTGATGCCGCTGTGCGAACCCGAGATCAAATACTCATCGTCGCAAAAATCTTCGGTATCTCCGCTTAAAACCAGGTGGGTATCGTAGCCGGAAATCCATTCGCGGATGGTTTGTTGTTCAAAGCGAAATTGTTTCCCGTCGGGCGATGTAATGGCACCATCTTCCACTTTGCAGGAATACTCCGGGTGATTGCTGCTGTTCAGCCCTTTGTTCTGAATGGTTTGTGTGCCTTCTATTTTGTAGCCGTCCTGGTAATACTCATCAAAAGTAATCTCCCAGCTGGCATTCGGTACGCTCGCAAAATTGTTGGCATTGATAATGATGCTGCCTTTTCGCATCCTTTGGTCAATTCCCTCAATTTCTTCGCTGCCATAGTTAATGGTAATGGTTTTCGGCCAGGTGGTCAGATCGGATGGTTCCACCTTCAGACGAGGATAGGTATCGTTTTGTTTGGTGGCACTTTTCAGCGAGTTTTCGACCACATCACCTCTCTGAAACGCTTCATCCTGGATACTGGAGAAAAGGTCGTAGGCGGTAACCGATTCGGTCAGGAGGGTCACAGCTTCTTCGTTACTGATGGTTTTCTTCTCGATGTCGTTGCACGACCATAGCAGCCAGCCCGTGATCAGGGTTGCCAGGAAAATCCACTTTTGCATAGTTGGTTATCTTTTAGGTTACTTTCTTCCGAGAGGAGAATCGGCTTTGTTCATCTCCGGGTTTGAACTTTGGGCTTTAATTTAGTATTTTTTTCAGTAAGAGTAGAAAAGGAATATGAATAAAAAGGTGGAGAACCCATAACTTCGGCAAAATGAGCACTTGTTTCGGTACAGGGGATGGACTATTTCGATGTGTTAGACTCGCATTTCGAAGAAGATAGAATATATTTCGATGAAGATAGAATACGTTTCTATGAACATAGAATGTATTTCGAGGTGGATAGAATACATTTCGAAGAAGATAGAATATATTTCTAGGAACAAGGAAGACTTTTCAATGAGCATAGAATATATTTCGAGGTACACAGAAAGCTTTTCGAAGTACAGGAAACTTGTTTCTAAGAAGAAGGAACGCTTTTCGATCTGTATGGCAGGCGTATCTGTTTCGTACACTCGTGTTTCGGCCAGCGGTGCTTACGGAGACTTGTATTTGGGCTGTATGCATAAAAAAAGCCGCTCATTACTGAACGGCTTTTCCTTATATGCTATCGTTTTCTAATAGAATTTCGATCTTTTGTCGACAATCTCAACCGCCTCTTTATGTGTTTCGAAAGTCTGAGACGCTGCACGGTAGCTAATGGTTTGTGCAAGTCTGTTTTGTTCAGCCTCTACATTGGAAACGGGGTTTTCGGTTTCCGAAGTTACCATTACTACAAATACTCCGTTATTTCCTGAAATAGGTTCAGATAATTTATCAACCGGCATATTGGTAACAGTTCCGATAACCGCAGGTTCTAAACCAACACCAGGAATCGAGAAAGAGTTAAAGTTAATGTTGGCAGCATTTTTAACCTCTGTATTCATTTCCTGTGCAAGGGCATTCAGATCCGATTTTCCAGCCATGGCTGTTTTTAGCTTTTCAACCAGGTATTCAGCTTTCTTTGCTTTGGTTGCAGCAAGTTCTACACGTGCACGAACCTGGTCGAAAGGAGCAACGCCTTCTTCGGTTACTTTTGTAAGCACCGCAATCACAAAGTTGTCACCCAATTCAAAGATCGGTGATCCCTGCGTTGTTTTCAGAATATCGTTTGCTTCTGCTTCGTAGGCTGCTTTTACCAGCATCCTGGCGTTTTCCAGTCCGGCAATCTGGCGATCGTTTTCACCAACATTGGCAACACGTTTGGCCAGTTTCTGTTCAGTTACAGCAGCATCAAAAGCTTCGCGGCTTGTATTTTCTCCGGCAAACTGGCTGGCAAGAGCATAAGTTTCCTGGTATGTTTTTGTGCTTGGCACCACATTGCGTGTTAAATAGGCCACCTGAACCTGCGGAGTCAGTTTTCCGCGTTCAGTAGTTTGGATTATGTGAATACCAAACTGGCTTGCCACAATGCTTACTTCACCTTTTTTGTTGTTAAAGGCAGCTTCTTCAAAAGGTTTTACCATCATGTTGCGACGGAACCAACCCAAATCTCCACCGTTAACGGCAGAACCCTGGTCGCTTGAATTTTCACGCGCTAGTTTGGCAAAGTCAGCACCGCTTTCGATCAGCGTTTTCAAACTGTCAGCCAAAGCCTGAGCGGCCATTGCTTCTACTTGAGAATTTACAGGCAACAGAATGTGACGAGCCTCCACCGAGTCGGGCATCATTTCTGATTTGTGCAGTTTGGCCAGCGTGAAAGCATCTCCATCGGCATAGGGGCCAAATACACTGCCTACCTCTGCATTCTCGTCGAATACCCAGGCTGCAATGTTTTCTGGAAGATCTTCTTTTTTGCTCCAAACGCTTTGGAAAGGAACATCCGAATTGGCATTTACAAACTGAACGTTGTCTTCGGTCTTTTCAAAATCGCTTTTAATATCGTTGATCCATTTTTCAGCATCAGCATAATCCAATGCAGATGGTTTAACCGCATACGTGATGTATTCAATTCTTCTGCTGGTAGCTTCTTTGTACTCATCCTGATTGGCTGCGTAGTATTCTTTCAGGTCTTGCTCGGTAACGGTCACCTGGTCGTCAGCAACAGTGCTTTGAGCCACAGAAATGTAGTCGAAGTTAACTGTTTTGGTGGCAGCAGCAGCGCTGGTTTCAGCTTCTTCTTTGGTTACATACAAACCTTTTCCTACCATGTTGGCATACTTCGATTGTGCACGTTCTTCCACAATCTGGTTTTCCAGGTTTAACCAATAAGCTTTGTTTTCCTGCGTAACGGCGCCGGTTTCCATGCCTTTCAGAAAACGAACCACTGCACCGCGGTCAAACTGCCCGGTTTCGGGGTTGCGGAAAATCTGTTGAACAATGGGGTGAATGTTTGCCCCAGTTAACATATCAAGCAGTTCTTCGTTGCTTGTTTCAATACCGAGTTTATCGAAAACATCACCCATTACAATTTCACTGATCTGTTGTTGCCAGGCCTGTTCTCTTACCTGTGCCCACATATTATCATCGAGCTGGGTAGTGTTGTAGTTTTGTTTGAATATTTCACCTAACTCTTCTACTTTCTTCTGAAAGTCAGGGTACTGAACGGATTCACCGTCAATAACTCCAATCTCTAAACGGTTTCTCTGAAACATCGACGAACCTCCCTGGAGCATATCGCCAAGGATAAATGCTGCCAATGAAACACCGATTACAATTGCCACTAACAATCCTGCTTTCGTTCTAATTTTTTGTAACGTTGCCATTGATTTACAGTTATTTTAATGCAAAATTTTATTTGATTTTTTTCGAGCTACGAAGATAACAATTTTAACTATTTAACACAGCTATTTGATTTTTTTTTAGGGGGCAAAGAGGAGCGTAGTTAAGGGTCAGAAAATGAATATTTTATGATCGCTCAAACGACAATGGTTAATCGTCTGCAATAGTGAGTTTTACCAGTTCTATTTTGGTATTGGTGGCTTTTAATATTTTGAAATGGAATTTTCCGATTGTAATAAGTGAGTTGATCTTGGGAATGCTTTCGTGGTGGAAAAGTATAAAGCCGGCCAGGGTTTCGAACTCTTCGGTTTCGGGCAAGTCGAAGAAGTATTTTTCGTTGAGAAGGTCAATTTCTGCCCGTGCTGAAAAAATATACTCGTTATCGCTTAGCTTCTTTTCAATGATGTCGCTGGTGTCGTGTTCGTCTTCAATTTCCCCGAATATTTCTTCCAGAATATCTTCGCTGGTCACCATTCCGGATGTTCCGCCAAACTCATCCACCACAATGGCAATGCTTCTGTGTTCCTGGATAAAAGTGCTCAGCAGTTTGTTGGCGGGCATGGTTTCTGGAACGATCAGTACTTTTTTGATAAACGGCTCGATCGATTTTGGGTTGTGAAACAAAACCGACGAATGCACATAGCCAATAATGTTATCGGCGTTTTCCTTATAGAAAAGAATGCGGGAATAGCCTGTTTCAACAAATTTTTGGCGCAATTCGCCAATGGCTGCCCCCATTTCCAACATCTCGATCTCCGTTCGCGGAACCATAATTTCGCGCAGTTTTACTTTCGAGAAATCAAGTGCATTTTTAAACAGTTTGATTTCTGTTTCCACTGTTTTTTCAGCCAGTTCTTTTCTTCCGGGGTCGTTATCGTTAACAAACTCATCCAGGTCTATCCGGCTAAATACCGGGTTTTTTTGTCCTTTTGCAATGTCGGTTTTCAGAACACGCTTTAGCAGTGTGTTGGTTATGCCGATGGAGAAGCGGGTAATGGGGTAAAAAAGAACATAAAAGAAAGCCAGCGGAAGCGAGAAGAAATTCAGTAAAGAGTTGGGGAATAAACGGAAAAGGGTTTTGGGCAGAAACTCAGAGAATACCAGAATGATGATGGTGGAGGTGATGGTTTGCATAAACAGCACAACCGACGCCGACTGAAAATAGGGTTCAAACACCGGTTGTAGGAGGGCGGCAAAGGCAATACCGTAAATAACCAGCGCAATGTTGTTGCCCACCAGCATGGTGGCAATGTACTGCCCGCCGTTGGCAGTAACAAATTTTAAAATACGCGAACTAAAAGGTTCTGATTTCTTGTCGAGTTCGAGGCGTAGTTTATTGGCCGATACAAAAGCGATTTCCATTCCGGAGAAAAATGCTGAAAGCAGCATTGTCACCAATATGATCAGCAAATAACTATTCATTTTAAACGTTTACTTAAATTGCAATACCCTGTTCGAATCTTGTTTGGGTATTTCTATTTCTTTCGTTTTTGATGTATCGTTTACTACCGGAGCTGTTGCTGGTGTACCGGTATTGTTCACCGAAACGTAAATTTCTCCCTTGGGATTCAAAATCTTTGTGTTTTTCATCTCCTGGTCCGAAATCAGTCCGTCGCCGGTCAATATTCTGTCTTCACTGATAATCCGTACAAATTCTTCTGTATGTATTTTGCCGGTTTTTTCGTCCAGGATCAGGTGCTCTGTTTTAAGCGTATCTCCCTTGGCATTGGTAACAATTACATTGTTTTTAGCCTCCCATCGTTGATCCTTCTGGAATTCTTTAGCGTAGTTGGCCTTAATGCTGGAGGTAATTTTCTTGTTGGCGTCATAGTTAATTATGTACATGCCTTCGGGGAATTCAGTATATATCTTTCCCTCATTCTCGAAACGAAGCAATTTAGGGGCTCTTAATAAATACTTAACCCGTCCGGAGTCTGTAACCAGTGTTTCAAAATTTGAAGCTTCCAGTATGGGCAGGTTGGTCGATTCAATTGTTTTGATTTTGGCTATTTCGTTGTCCTCACAGGCATAGAAAAGTATTGCAGTCCCCACCAGGAGAACTGCAATACAATATCTTTTAATGAGTAGATACAAATTAGAATCTAACTCTTGTGTTTTCATTAATCCATCCTCCAACTTTGTAGGTTGCCCCAGCCTGAAGACCTTCCATAAAGGCTTCTTCTTTATTTGGGAAGTACTTTTTGTACTCAGCAATTTTTTGAGCAGCGTCGATCGAGCAATCTTCGCTACGACGTGCTTTTTCGTAGTAATCGCAAGCTACCCAGAATATGGCAGCTTTTTCAACGCCCTTACCTTCGAAAGAACGGCTTGCCGCTACATAGATATTTCCGATCAACATGTTGGCGTCGCAATTGTCGGATTGTATTTCCAATACTTTGCGTGCATACGAACGGGCTTCTGAGTAAGCACTTTCAGAATACAAAACCTGGCCGTACTGCAGGTAGTATGATGCGAGCAGTTCTTTGTCGGTTTCTTGTTCCATCGCCATTTTGTAGTATTCTTTGGCTTTGGCAATATCACCTTTCTTGATCAGTCGACGTGCCATGTTAAAGGCAGCTTCTGCTGATGGATCCAGTTCATAAAGTCTTTCTGTTGCCTGTGCGAAAAGTTCCGATTCAGTACAGTTGGCTTTACCCAAACGACGCAACATTGTTTTAATGTAATTGATGTCGTCTTTGTTGGCGTCGAAGTCAGCTAAGTATATTTTTTCAAGCACTTCACAGTCAGCAGCACCCGATTTACCAAAAATCTCTTCTGAAAATGGTAGAACAGTTTCCTGAACCAATTTTACATTTTGCTCATCTTTGTTGGCAGTAATAATCTCGTTGGCAACTTTTGTGGTTGTTTCATAGTTTAAAACTACCTGCTCTTTTGGAAGCTCGCCCAGTTTGAAAAGTGCCACAGTAGTTTGCATAAACAATACCAAAACGGTTGGTTCTGTTTCTGCGCCCTGTAACTTGATAGACTCGTTCAACCACTCATATCCTGATTTGTAAACCTGGATCAGTTCATCTCCTTCCGGAGCTTCGCCTTTGTCGGTACAAAGTTTGTATCGGTAAGTTAGCCACGCCGCGCCTTTACGTCCCAGAACATATCCTTTTTCTCCGAAATACTTGGTCCTTTTGTCGTATATTTTCATATACTCGTTGATCAGTTTAAGCCTGTCTTCTTTTGTGGTTGCTTTTTCAATAAAATCTTCCCACATTTTAGCTCCCTGGATGTAGATATTTTCGGTTGATTTTGGATACTGGTTGTAAAGTACCTGCCAGTGTGGTTTGGCCGATTTATAATCTTTCTGCTTGTAAAACTCAAGGTACAATGAATACTCTGTTCTAAAGGTTTCATCACCGGCTTTAATCAAATCATCCGCCGTGCCGAGGTTCACTTCACCTCCTGCGCCGTTGTCGTCGCCAGCTTCACCAGAAGGTAATTCTCCGGTAAATGCAAAATCAAAAACATCGCCTGTTTTTCCTTCAATATCAAGGGTCTTTTTATCGTCGATAAAGGTAAATGTGATCCTTTTGGTTTTGGCATCGGCTTCTACTTCGTATTTTCCGTCAAAGCTGGTCATCATCATCCCACCTCTTTGGGCTTCAACGGTAATTCCGGCGGCCGGTTTTCCATCCATATAAACCGTCCCTTTCAAAACTCTTTGAGCTTGCGCAACGGTGATGCCGGTAATCACCAGTAAAGCGTAGAAGAGTGTTATGCGTAACAAAGCTTTCATAATAGTTTTTTTATTTTTTCAGTTTAATCTCTAATTCTAATCAATTTTTCTCGACATAAACCATAAATCGTGCAAGTTGGCACTCAGGTTGAATTTCGCATAATTTTCGCGCACTAAATTATATTTTGTCGTTCCTCTTTTCCCAAACTCTGCCGATATGTTAATGGTAGAGTTAGAGCGATATATTGGTAAACCTAACCCAAAACTTATGCCAAAGTCATTAATCTGATGGTTGTTGAGCGAATGGTATGTTTGTTCGTATTTGATACCTGCCCTGTAAGCAACCCTTTTCCAGGCATTACGGATGGAAAATTTATCGGGTATCCACTCTGCTCCGAGTGCAAATTTATTTAAATCTGAAAGAAATGCACTTTTTTCCCCCATAATAGTTGCATCAGCCCAACCCTGGTGGTAGTAGTCGGCATTAATCTCGTAAACATTCTTTTTCGAGAAGGAAACCCCAAGTCCGATGGTGGTGGGAAATACAATTTTCCCTTTTTCTTCGTCTTTACTAAAGAGCGTGTCCTGGTCTCCCTTTTGTGCGTATACGATATTCTTTAGAACAATATCGGAGTCAAAAGTGGTATACGTTGGTTTGCTTTCAAATACGCCGGCCAGCACCAGTTGTTTGTTCTCTTTCATAGGGAGAATAAATTGCGCTCCTAATTCAAGGCCGAAACCAGTAACCCGCAGTTGCGAGTAACGTTGCAATAGGTACATATCGGAGTACGCAAAAGTGAGTTCCGAATTCCGGCTTATTTTGCCAAAACGGTAGTTCAGGTTCATTCCCACCGACAGGTTTTTGAACGGCTGGATAGCCAAGCCCCAGTATGCGTCGGAAATGGTTCCTGTGCCATAATAAATGGAACGGGCTGCGCCAGTGTTTTCAATATCTTCGTTGACTTCGATCTGATATCCTACGTTTGAGTAAGGGGTTATCCCAAGACTGGTGGCCATCCAGCGGTTGATACGAAAGCTCATCGAAAAATAATTGAAATTGATGTCGCTGGTATTCATTTTACTGATTTCGCTGGTATAACGCGAAAAATCTCCTTTCAAGCCAAACTCAAAAAGAAAGTTCAAGGAGTCGGTTGCCGTATAGGAAGCCGGGTTGGCATTATTTACCTGAAGTGCATACCTGCTGCCAAGTGTTGCGCCTCCCATTGCTGCTGTTCTCCCAAAACTGTATGATTGCAGGTCTCCCAGCCCATACCTCGAATATGGTGACGAGGTATTGTTGTTAAACTGTGCAAATAACATAGCCGGGACCATTATCAGTCCGGCAATCAATATAAGTACTCTGCTATTACTCGCCATTATATTCTAAAATGCGGTTTAAACCCAAGCTGGTTAAATTAAAGTGTACAAAGAAAGAATTTTTTAATTTGTTATCAAAAAATTCAGCATCGCCGCCTGTGATAATAACCTTTAAATTTTTATAAAATTCATTAAACAATGTAATTGTTGTATCTACTTCATATACAGTCCCGTTCTGAACACCTGCCCTGATTGCCTCAATTGTGCTTGTTCCGTACAGCTTATTCTGTTCTGCTTTACCGGCATAAGGTAATTTCCCCGTAAAATGATGCAGCGCTTTAAACCGCATTTCAATTCCGGGCGAAATGTTTCCTCCAAGGTATTTGCCTTCTGCTGTCAGCAGGTCGTAGGTGATGGCTGTACCTGCGTCGATAACAAGCACGTTGGTATCCGGGTAAAGATCAAATGCGCCAACAACGGCGGCAATCCGGTCTTTGCCAAGTGTTTCTTTTGTCTGGTAACAGTTTTCAATCGGAAGCGGGGTGTTTGCATCAAGTTCAATAAATGTCTCGAAACGGGTTTGCAGGGCGTGTTTGAGTTCCGGAGAATAATCCTTTACAGTCGATAGTATTACCTTCGTCAGACTGGGATGTTCTTGTTGCAAAACATCGATGTGCGAGG
Source organism: Maribellus luteus (assembly GCF_003576475.1). Taxonomy (GTDB): domain Bacteria; phylum Bacteroidota; class Bacteroidia; order Bacteroidales; family Prolixibacteraceae; genus Draconibacterium; species Draconibacterium luteum. Next base: position 262,163 of record NZ_QWGR01000002.1, read on the forward strand.
GCAAAAACTCGTCAACTGGGACCGTAATCAATACTTCTCCCCGGTTAAAAACGGCAAACTTGGTGCGTGTATTTCCGATGTCTATTACCAGGTTCATTTAATCGATAATGCGTTGGCTGATGTCGAGTGCTTTAACCGAATGGGTCAACGCTCCGATTGAAATATAGTCTACCCCGGTGTGTGCCACTTTCTGGATGCGCTTAATGGTCATGTTGCCCGAAGCTTCAATTTTTGCCCGGCGGTCGATGATTTTCACACACTCTTTCATCTGGTCGGTGCTCATGTTGTCAAGCATGATAATGTCTACATCGGCAGCCAGCGCTTCTTTTACCTGTTCTATCGTAGTGGTTTCAACTTCAATCTTAATACTTTTCGGAATGCGTTTCCGAATGGCATTCACGGCGTTGGTAATTCCACCGGCCACCTGAATGTGGTTGTCTTTGATCATTACCATGTCGTACAAGCCAAAACGGTGGTTGGAAGCGCCTCCCATCCGAACGGCATATTTGTCGAGGTAGCGATAGCCCGGCAGTGTTTTCCGGGTATCAAGTATCTCCACTTTGGTGCCTTCAATTTCCTTCATACAGAGATGCGCATAGCTTGCAATTCCTGAAAGTCGTTGCAAAAAGTTGAGTGCCTTGCGTTCCCCGGTAAGCAGTGCGCGGTAGTTTCCTTTGAACTCGGCGATGATGTCGCCGGGAACCACTTCGCTTCCGTCGGGTTTTAGGGCATGCCATTCCAGGTTTTTGTCAAACTTACGGAATACCATCTCAGCCACTGGAAGCCCGGCAATAACACCCGCTTCTTTTGCCACAAAACGGGCGGTTTTTGTTTCTTCCGGATCAATTAAATTGTTGGTGGTAATATCTCCGTCGCCTATGTCTTCTGCGTAAGCCAGGTCAAAAAGTACCTCGGCCGAGCGCAATGTTTTTTCGTCCATCATAACCTTTACTCTCTAACAGGTTCGAAATGAATTTCTTTGTTTTTTTGTTGTATGCAGTGTACTTTAAAATCCGGATTTTCATTTTGGAAGTCTTCCCTGATGTGCCCACCACGGCTTTCCTCTCTGATCAATGCAGCCTTTGCAACCAGTTGGCAAATAGCGGCTTCGTTTTGGATTTTAAGTAGGTTGTATTCGTTTGTTTCGTTTTTGAATTGTTCTGTAATTTCGGCTAACTGCCGAACCGCATCTTCCAAACCGGTTCTGTTTCGTACAATTCCCAGCTTGTCCGACATAATTTCTGCCAGGTTGTTGCGGTAATTCAGGAAGGTTTCTTCATTCGCTTGGTCCACATAAACCGGCTTTGGTAACTCAATGTCGCCGGTAGAAGCTTTAATTTTTGCGGCTTTCTCGCTGGCTCGTTTTCCAAACACCAAACATTCGAGCAGCGAATTGCTTGCCAGCCGGTTGGCGCCCATTACCCCGGTTGAAGCCAGTTCTCCGCAAACAAACAATCCTGAAATATTGGTTTCAGCATCAAGGTTGGTATGCACTCCTCCCACCATGTAGTGGGCTGCGGGCGCAATCGGAAGAAGGTCTTCGGTAATGTCGAACCCAAATTCTTTCAGGTGCAGGTTGATGTTGTGAAAGCGTTTTCTGATTTTTTCCTTGTCGAGGTGTTTTAACGACAGGTAAATAAATTTATCCCCCGATTTCTGAATTTGTCTGAAAATGCTGTAAGCGACCACATCACGCGGTGCCAGTTCGGCCAGCGGATGAATGTCTTTCATAAACCGTTCACCCTTGTTGTTGAGGAGCCAGGCACCTTCGCCACGCACTGCCTCACTGATCAGGTAAGCTTCCTGGTTGGGAATGTAAAGCGCAGAAGGATGAAACTGGATAAACTCGATGTCCGAAATTTGTGCACCTGCTTCATACGCCAGCGCAACTCCGTCGCCGGTAGCCGTGTGAGGGTTGGTTGAACGCGCAAAAATTCGCGACATTCCTCCGGTAGCCATAATCACAGCCTTTGCTTTGAAAACAATGTTTTCGCCGGTTTTGAAATCGTAGGCATGTACTCCCTGAATGCGGTTTTCCTGGATGAGCAGCTTGATAGCGGTTACATATTCAAACGACTCAATATTCTTTTTTGCCTGAACAAGCCCCAGTTTAAAACAGGTAAGTGCTTTGCCGGTAGCATCGCCGCCGGCATGCAGAATGCGGCGTTTCGAATGCCCGCCCTCAAGCCCGAGTACAAAGTCTTTCCCTTCACGGTCGAAAGGCATGCCCAGTTCAATGAGTTCCAGCACGCGGTCGCGGCCTTCGTTCACCAGTATTTCAACGGCATCGCGGTCGCAAAGCCCGCGCCCGGTTACCAGGGTATCGTGTAAATGTTTTTCCGGAGAATCGTCTTTCGAGATAGCGGCTGCAATACCGCCCTGTGCATAATAGGAGTTACTTGTGTCGAGCTGCGATTTTGTAACAATGGCAACTTTTCCAAATTCAGACGAGTGATAAGCTGCCGAAAGGCCGGCCAATCCACTTCCTATTACAACCGTATCAAATTCAAGTACATGCATCTATGTTTTCCGCTTTCCTTAAACGAGCGTGCAAATTTAGCATTTCTTTTAAGCATAGGTGTGATTTTTAATAGGAAACTTCTAAATGAGCCGGAAAGGTAACGCATTGAGGGTATAAGCCCCGGATTGGTGCAAATACTTAATGCCTGAAAGATACTTGTGCCGCTAAGGTATAGTATGCGTTTGCCTGTATTTTTACTGGTAGTAAACCATGATGTTCCCCGCTATTTGCTGAAGCGAAATCTCCGCCACCTTTGTAAGATACTGAATGGAAATCAGGCGTTCTTCTGCATCGAGAAGGCTTTTCTGTACCTCCCGCAGTTCAAGCCCCGAGAGGTCTCCCAGTTTGTAACGTTCCAGGGCAATTTCAAGGTTTTCCTTTGCCACTTCGAGGTTTTGTTTTTCTAGCTCCAAAAGCTTCAGGTTGTTTTCATACGAATAGTAAATGGTAAGAAGGTCGGCCTTTACTTCCTGTTCCACTTGCTGGTATTGGTATTGCTGTGTTTCGATGTTTAGCCGGGCATTTGTTTTTTCCAGTCTTCTTGTGAATCCGTCAAAAATATCGATCCCGAGTGTCAGTCCGTAATTCAGACCGTTCACCGTTTGATTTTTGACGGAGCCCGCTCCGTATCTGTTGTGTGAAAAATTGTACCCTGTTGAAGCATTTAAATAAGGATAAGCCCGCGATGCGATGATCTTGTAATCGAGTTCCGAGATTACCTGGTCTTTGGCAGCTATCAGCAAGCTGGTATTGTTACTAAGCGTTTGGTCGAGCAGCGCCTGGTATTGCAGGTTGTCGTTGATCTGAATAGCGCTGTCTTTTACTTCAAGTTCATCTTCCAGCCTTTCTACCGACATTAGTTTTTTGAGCCTCACCTGCGACGCTACAATGGCTTCGTTCTGGTTGGCCAGCCTGGAACTGTCGGCATTCAGGTAAACCATCGATTGTAATAATTCAAGTTTTGAGGAAGACCCCAGCAGGTAACGGGCTTCATCAATTCGAACCCGCTCGCGCGAAAGCTCCACGGCATAAACGAGGTTCTTGTTCAGGTTCAGCTGTTGCACGTACAAATAGTATTCGGAAATGATTTTGGCAATCAGGTTTTCCATATTCATCTGGGTATTGAGCCCGCCCATTTGCTTTAGCTGATTCAGCTTTTCGTACGTGGTTTGTACATTAAAACCCCTGAAAAGTGTTACATCAAGGTTTACATTCGCCGAACCGGTCATGTTATGAACGCCCTTGTTCACATTGTCATCGCCTGTAGCAAGCGACTGATTTGTATTATTCAGCGTGCCTCCGAAACGATTGGTTGAAGTTACATAGGGCAGGAAACCGGCATTTCCTTTTGTGTAATTATTCTCTGCCTGTTGTTCCTGGGTTCGTGCTATTTTGATGGAGAAATTCCGTTCCAGCCCGGTTGCAATGCACCGATTCAGGTCGTAAACTTCCTGCGCAGCGGTAAAAAACGGGGCAGCTAGAAGCGCTACGATAAGCAGAGTGTTACTTATTCTCGGAAGATTCGATATTTGGTACTTGAACCGATTCATCATGAATGTTTTTTGTTTCACTTGAAATAAAAAGATAGATTCCCGGAACCACATAAAGGGTCAGGAAAGTGGAAATCGTTAATCCGCCCACAACGGCAATACCCATGGCAACGCGGCTTTGCGCACCTTCGCCAAGACCAATCGCCAACGGCAGAATGCCGAGAACGGTTGATAAACTGGTCATCAGAATGGGGCGGAACCGGGCTGCCGATGCATAACGAATGGCGTCCAGCTTGCTCATGCCGGCCAGTTTGCGCTGGTTCGCAAATTCCACAATCAGAATTCCGTTTTTCGAGACCAGACCAATCAGCATGATGATCCCGATCTGGCTGAAAATATTCATTGTAATATTGAAATACCACATAAAAATCATGGCCCCGGTAAGTGCCAGCGGAACGGTCATCATTACGATAACCGGATCTTTGAAGCTTTCGAACTGTGCCGAAAGAACCAGGAAAATCAGGATAATGGCCAGAAGAAAAGCAAACATCAAACTGGAAGAGCTTTCCGTAAAGTCTTTGGAGTCGCCGGCAAGGGCGGTTCTGAACGAATCGTCGAGCACATCGGCTGCAATCAGGTCCATTTCAGCCAGGCCTTCGCTGATGGTTTTTCCCTGTGCGAGGCCTGCAGAAACCGTTGCCGACACAAAGCGGTTGTAGCGGTACAGTTGCGGAGGAGCGGTCTCTTCTTTCAGGCTGACAAAATTATCGAGCTGGATCATTTGTCCGGTGTTGTTGCGGACGTACAATGATTTCAAGTCAAGCGGTTTATTGCGGTCCTGGCGCGCAATCTCACCCAAAATCTGGTATTGCTTTCCGTTCATGATAAAATAGCCAAAACGCTGGCCGCTCAATGCCAGCTGAAGTGTTTGCCCGATGTTTTGAGTTGACACACCCAGCAGGTTGGCCTTATCGCGGTCGATTTCGATCTGTAATTCCGGTTTGGTGAATTTCAGGTCAACGTCCGCCATTTCGAAGGTGGGGTTATCGTGGACCCTGGCCATGAATTCGGGCAGGATTTTCCGCAACTGGTCAATGTTGGGCGCCTGTAAAACATACTGAATGGGCAGTCCCGCACGTCGTCCGCCAAAGGTTGATTGCTGAATTACGCTGGCTCTTGCTTTGGTCATTTTTCGCAAGGCGGCCGATAACTGGCTGGCAATTTCCTGTTGTGTTCTTTGTCTTTCGGAGGGTGGAACCAGAACCACTCTTACAAAGGCACGGCTGCCCCTGACCATGGAAGTAACCTTGTCGCGCTCCGGAACCATTCGTTCCACAAGTGCGGTCACTTCTTCGGTATAAGCCTGGTTGAACTCATAGGTTGAACCTTCGGGTGTTGTAATATTAATATTCAGTTGAGAGCGGTCTTCCAGCGGTGCCATTTCCGACGGAATGACTTTCCACAATGTAAAAATCAATCCCAGCGCTGCCACAAGCACAAGAGGCGAAAGATACCTGCGTTTCAGAAAAGTATCCAGCGAGCTTTTATAGGCACTATTCAGCTTGACAAAGAATTTTTCGGTCCACATGTAGGCCTTGCTCCTTTTGTGCCTTGTTTTCAGTATTTTGGTTGAAAGCATGGGCGTAAAAGTCAGGGCAACAAAGGAAGAGATGCCCACGGCTCCGGCAATAACAATACTGAATTCGCGGAACAGCCTGCCGGTCATCCCTTCCAGGAATACGATGGGAAAAAACACGGCAATAAGCGTAATGGTGGTGGCAATGATCGCGAAGAAAATCTCGTTGGCACCCGCTATCCCTGCATCAAGCGGCTTCATACCCTGTTCGATCTTCACATAAATATTTTCCATCATAATGATGGCATCGTCAACCACAAGTCCGATGGACAACACAATGGCCAGCAGGGTGAGCACATTTATGGTGAATCCGGCCATGTACATAATGAAAAACACGCCCACCAGCGAAACCGGGATAACAAGGATCGGTAAGACGGTTGTGCGCCAGTCGCGTAAAAAGGCAAAAATGATTACTACCACCAGAAAGAATGCGAGGTAGATGGTACTTTGCACTTCAGAAATGGAAGTGCGGATGTATTGTGTATTGTCAAAACCGATTTCAATGCCCACATCATCGGGCAGGTCTTTTTTAATGTATTCAAGACGCTGGTATACTTCGTCTGCAATATCGATATGATTGGCGCCGGGTTGCGGAACAATAACAGTGCCCACCATGGGGATGCCGTTCATTTTCATGATTCCCCTCAGATCTTCGGGGCCCAGTTCTGCCCGGCCAATGTCGCGGATCCGGATCGAAAGGTCTCCGGTTTGTTTGAGAATCAGGTTATTGAATTCTTCGGGTGTCTTCATTAATCCCAGGGTGCGGATGGTCAGCTCGGTGGTATTTCCTTCCACACTGCCGGCAGGTAACTCCACATTCTCGCGAAGAATGGCATTGCGAACATCCAGGGGCGTCATTTGGTATCCGGCAAGTTTGGCCGGATCGAGCCAGATACGCATGGCATATCTTTTTTCTCCCCAAATGGCAATGGAGCTGACTCCCGAAATGGTTTGCAACTGTTCTTTAAAAGTTAGTTCGGCAATCTCAGAAAGTTCGAGCAGCGAACGTTTCGGGCTCTGAACGGCAATAAACATAATGGGGCTGGCATCGGCATCAGCTTTTGAAACAGTCGGAGGGTCGCAGTCGCGGGGCAAAAAACGCTGGGCCTGCGAAACCTTGTCGCGAACATCGTTGGCCGCCGTTTCCAGGTCAACGGTCAATTCAAATTCAACCGAAATCCAGCTGCGCCCCTGGCTGCTCCGGCTGGTCAGGGTGCGGATACCCGGAATACCATTAATGGACTGTTCTAGCGGTTCGGTGATCTGTGTTTCGATAACATCGGAGTTGGCCCCCGGATACGAGGTACTTACCGAGATCAGCGGCGGATCAACACTCGGGAATTCGCGAACCCCAAGGTAGGTCATCCCGATTGCCCCAAACAGGAGAATGACCAGCGAAAAAACGGTGGCCAGTACCGGGCGTTTTATACTTACCGAAGATAAACTCATGATTCAGGAATTACTGGTTAGTAAACAATGTATCCAACTGGATCGGCAGGTTTTCGCGCAACTGCAAAATAGCGGTGGTAAGTAGCGTATCACCAAATTCAAGCCCTTCCCTTATCTGTATTTGCGATTCGGTGCGCAAGCCAAGTACCACATCTCTTTGTTCGGCTTTCCCGTTTTTTAACACAAACACTTTTTCTCCCGACATTTCGGCAATCACTGCTTCTGTGGGAATGGCAATGGTATTTTCGATTTTCGACAGCAGCGCAGCTACTTTAACCGAGCGGCCGGGCTTTAGTTCTTCGTTTTTATTGGGATACCGCGCCCTTACCGTGATGGTCCGGGTTTCGATGTTCACCTTCGGATCTACTGCATACACATTTGCATTGAATTTTTCCGGACTGTCAGGGAATTGAAAAATGATCGGAAACCCCGGGGCAATTTCGCCCGAATACCGTTCGTTTACCGAGAATTCAATTTTGAGCGGGCTTATTTTTACGAGTCGGATGATTTTTGTTTGTGTGCCGGCATAGGCTCCCTCGCTGATAAAACGCAAACCCACAATCCCGTCGAACGGAGCACGCAGTTCGGTTTCTGCAATTCGGGCCTCAATCAGCATAATGTCAGCTTCCACTGATTGCAATTCGGTGGAAATCTGGTCGTAGCTTTCGCGGCTGATGGCATCGCGGTCGAGCAATTGCCGTTGCCTGAACTCCTTTTCCTTTAAAAGCTTTTGCTGAGCCTGTAATTTTAACAACTGGGCCTGTAGCGGGCGGTCGTTTATTTTTGCCAACAGATCACCCTTTTTTACCCGCGTACCTTCTTCGAAAAAGATACCCACCACTTTTCCCGAGGTTTCAAACGATAGCTCTACTTCTTCATCGGGCAACAGCGAACCTGTACTGATGATGAGCTCGCTCATTTCCTGCGGAACGATAACATACCCGCTGGCAAAGGTTTTCTGCATGCCGCCACGCATGCCTGCAAACCCCCGTGCAGGGCCGTCCTCGTTGTGTTTGCTCAATAACGGTTTAAGCTTCGGGTATAAAATTATCCCGGCAAGAAATAGCAAAATGATGACTGAAAGGATCAGTCGGAAAACTTTTTTTGTGCCCACGTCGATAAATTTAGTCAGTTTATGTCTGCAAATAAGCCCTGAGGTGCCGACACGGACTTTGACTGTCAGTAAACGAAAAGGTTAATTCCGGGTTGGACTTTTTTTGGTTCCGTCTTCATTTTTATCAAAGCCAATCAGCTGCGACCCCAAGTTTTTAATTGAGCTATAAAGTATCACGGTTATCCGGTAAAGATAAAAACTTGTGTGATACCATCAAGTGATAGAAGTCTTTGATGTCAGGGAAATACGTTTGAGGAGTTGACAAGAGTGTTTTTTGTTGGCAATCTTTGAGCGTGCATCACATCCGTAAAATCTTCTCCCAAATCGATTTGTCCACCGGAATTCCCTGTTTCAGATTCTCATTTCGCGTGCTTATCACCCTTTCTCCGGGAAACCTAATCTGCTGGCTTTCGTCGATCGGGAGGGAGGCTTTAAAATCGTCGATAATAGCGGAAATGCTTTGATCGATTGCAGGGTAATTGTGCAGTTTCTTTAAGTCGATACAAATGAAAACCTGCGAAACCCCGTATTCTGCTTCTTTGCGGGTAATGTCTTTGGTGGCGAGCCCTGCCGATAAAACGGTAGCCAGTATGTCCAGGAGCAACGACAAGCCCGCTCCTTTCCAGTAGCCAATGGGCAAGCCGCGTTTGGTTTCCAGTATTTCGTCTGGCGATGTTGTCAATTCATCGTTTTTATTGAATCCCCCCGGAAAGAGCAACAAGGTCCTTTCAATCTTTGCGGCTTCCATCTTCCCGTACGAGAATTGTGTCATCGCAAAGTCAAGAACAATGGCTTCATTGCCAAAAGGAACCGCCAGCACAAGCGGATTATTTCCCAGCCGGCTGTCTTTGGCTCCCCAGGCCGGCATGTTGCCTTCGGTGTTGGTCCAGCCAATAAAAACCTTCCCTTTTTGCGCTGCCTGCCAGCCATACGTTCCGCCGCGCATCCAGTGGTTGGTGTTGGCAATGGCCACACAGCCAATGCCATTTTCGGTGGCCAGTTCCATGGCGCGATCGGTACAAAACTCCGCATTTAACGGACCTGGACCAAGATTTCCGTTCCATTGTTCGATGGCTCCGGCGGCGTTTGTTCTTTCTGGTTCAGCATCCGGGTTTATAAAACCTTTCTGTACGTTTTCAACAAAACGCGGGAAACGGTAAATGCCATGCGAATATATTCCTTCGAGGCTGTTTGTGGCAAAAATTTCGGCACACTTCCCGGCCCGGGGTTCTGAAAAAGAATGGTCCAACAAAATGCGCTTAAACTCTGACCTCATTTCATAAAAAGGAACCTTTATTTTATCCATGTCAAAGTTGTTGTATTGTATTGTTTACCTTGTCCAATAATGCAGGCACTTTTTGGTATGGATCGCCTTCTCCCAATGTTTCCAAAGGCAAATAACCCCGGTAGCCTTTATCTTTGATTATTTTAAAAAGCTTTTTAAAATCGGTGGGCGTTTCCTTGCCGTCCATCCACATATTTTCTTTGATTTGCCAGGTGACGGCATATTTTATATTTTTTTGAATCTCGTCAAAAGGGTCATGTTGCCGGTAACTGCCAATATCAAGGTTTAGTCCCAGCCATTCAGAATCAACCATCTCAAAAATACGGTCAACATCGGCCGCCGTTTTTATAAAATCGTTGTGATTTTGAATAGCGATAATCACTCCATACTGCTTCGCAAAATCGCAGCAGGTTTTCAGGTCCTTAGCCATCCATTCAAAGACCTGATTGCGCGAGTAGCCTGTGTGTTGGTTTGTTCCTGCAAAAACACGAACATTGGGGATTCCCATTTTTGCTGCAGCCCTAACCCATTTTTTTATCATGACAACATCTGCTTCCCGGCTATTTTCATCCGGATTGGCAAAATCGTTTCTCACGCCGGTTCCGCTGATATCAAGGCCCAACAGAAAGGCCTGCTTCTTAAATTTCATCATAAACTCATCGCCTGGAACATCGGGATAACCTGGGAAATAGTAGCCAGTTGGATCAATGGCATCAAAATTATGTTCCGCACAAAAGTCAAGGACATCAAACAAATCTATCTTTTTGTCCAGGAGAAGCTTGTTAAATGAATATAGGTTCAGGCTGATTTTAAATTTATGTCCCAACTTGCTCCAAACAGACGGCATTTCTGTGGCCAATACCTGCAATCCTGATGCTGCAAAAGGAACTGCCAGCATTGACTTCATAAAATTTCTTCTTGAAGATTTCATTTTTTTACTTCGTTTTAATGTGTTAACGAATTCCCGAAGGGGCTTCAATAACTACTTCCTTTACAATTGCAGTAGGTGAAAGTTGGAGCAGGTACCGGATGGTCTTAAAAAGATCTTCCGGTTGGATCATTTCTTCGGCTTTTAAGGGAGTTCCCGCGTCGAGAGCCATTTGCGTATTTACCCAGCCCGGGCAAAGCGCTGTTACTTTTATCCCTTTGGGCGTAAGTTCGTGGTACAACGATTCATTAAGCCCCAGCATTCCGAATTTGGATGCACAATAACCTCCGCTGCCTGCATATCCTGTTTTCCCCGAACGCGAAGCAATGTTAAAAATATAGCCGCTTCCCTGGTGCTCCATCCACGGAACCACTTCTTTGGTGAGAGTGAATTGTGCCGTAAGATTGGTGTTTAGCATAGTTTGAAACTCACTTTCTGCCAGTTCCAATGTACCGTCGAAATACACACCGGCGTTGTTGACCAGCACGTCGATCCGGCCAAACTGTGAGATAACAGATTGTATGGTTTCCTTCATTTTAGGGGTGTCGGTAACATCCAGTTGAAAGATGACCGGTGCCAACCCTCCGTTGTTCACGATTTCAGCAGCCACCTGCTCCAGGTTTTTCCGGTTGCGGCCGATCAGCACGGTTTGGTAGTTCATTTCTGCCAGTCCGTACGCGATAGCCTCCCCAATCCCTTTGCCTGCTCCCGTAATTACAGCAATTCGGTTTTCGATAATCATAAGCTGTTTTTTCCGAAAGATACAATCAGAAGTTTTGAAATAAAAATTGAAGGACGGGGAGATAACTATTTCTCCTCCAGCATAAACCCGCTTCCGTGAATGTTGCGGATTTCGATGTTGGGGTCGTCTTTCAGGTATTTCCGGAGTTTGGTGATAAAGACATCCATGCTGCGGGCTGTAAAGTAGCCGTCGTCGCCCCATATTTTTCGAAGGGCTGTTTCGCGGCTCAGCAGTTCGTTTTTGTTTTGGCAAAGCAGCTTTAACAGATCGGCTTCTTTGGGCGAGAGCTTTTGTTGTTCGTGGTCGCGGCTGATGGTGCGCAAACGGGCGTCAAATTCATACGAACCGATGGTGAAAAACGGACGATCGGGCGGCGTTTCTACCGACTGCCGTTTAATGATCGCCTGAATTTTGCACAGCAGCACCTCGGTATCAAAAGGCTTGGTAATGTAGTCGTCGGCACCTGCGTTGTAGCCTTTCAGAATGTCTTCTTTCAGCGTTTTGGCGGTTAGAAAAACCAGCGGAATGTCCTTGTTCAGCTTTCGGATTTCGGTGGCAAGGGTAAAGCCGTCGATGTTGGGGAGCATCACATCCAGGATCGCAATCTGGTATTCGCCGGCCCTGAATCTTTCCACCGCGTGTTTCCCGTCGTCCACCCACGTAACTTCGTAGTCGTTGATTTCGAGATACGATTTTAACACCGCCCCAAAGCTGAGGTCGTCTTCTACCAGGAATATGTGTTGTTTTGCTGTCATTGTCATCTTGGTTCACTCCCCGGTTAAAACCGGATAGGATGTCCGAAAAACAAATTTCACGCAAAGTACGCTAAGGTTTTGCCCAAAGAACGCAAAATCAGAAACGGTAGTGAATACTCTGCGATCTTGGCGCTTCTTTTATGTCTTTGCGAGAACCTTATTTTATATGCTTTAGTAACATCTTCAATTTTTATTTTTGTTGTCAGCTCCGGAATCTATTTGCCGGTTTAATTTTGCCGGGTCAATTTCTCCTCCTGCAGGCGGTGGTCCCTTACTCCCTCACAAAAGGTAAAAATACATCAAATTTGCTTCCTTTCCCGGGTTCGCTCTGTACGCTGATGTTTCCGCGGTTGGCCTCCAGTACAGCTTTTACATAGCTGAGTCCCAGTCCAAAACCTTTTACGTTGTGAATATTGCCACTGGTTTGCCGGTAAAAGCGTTCAAATATTTTCGATTGCACCGTTTTGCTCATCCCAATCCCTTTGTCCTCTACCGAAACCAGAACGCCGTTGTGCTGGTTACGTGTCCGCACTTTTATTTCCGGCACATCGGCCGAGTATTTATTGGCATTGTCGATGAGGTTGTACACCACGTTGGTGCAATGATTCCGGTCGGTGGTGATCATCGGGTTGGGGGCCTGCAGGTCGAGGTCGATTTTGCCGCCCCGCTTTTCCACTTGCAGAATAATTCCCTGCACCGCGTCTTTGATCAGTTCGTGCACATCAATCGCTTCCCAGTTAAATTCAAAGTCTTTCCGGTCGAGCCGGGCAATGGTCAGTATATCTTCCACCTGCCGGTTCATCCGGTTGTTTTCCTTTTTGATCATGCCCGCAAAATACCGGATGCGTTCCGTGTCGCCCAGCACTTTCTCGTTGGTGATCGAGTCGGTGGCTACCGAAATGGTGGCAATCGGTGTTTTAAATTCGTGGGTCATGTTATTGATAAAATCCGACTTCATTTCCGAAATCTTCTTTTGCCGTAAAATGTAGAAGATACTGAGTGCAAACGTGGTCAGGATAAACAACGAGAACAGGAACGAAGCCACCAGCAGCCAGTTGAGCGAGCGGTAAATAAACCCGCTTTTCCCGGGGAAGCTAACCGCCAGTTTCAGGTTCTTCTGGAAAATATCGTTGGGGTAAAGTTCTGCCTGGAAGCCCGAATGAACCACCGCTACCGAGTCGCTCACCCCAAGGGGAAACTCAGCATTGCTGTCGCGGAGGATTGCAAACTCAAAATCAAGCGGAATACTGCTTTCTTCCAGTTCTTTTTTGAGGGTTTCGGAAACCAGCTGCGCGTCAATTTTCCGCACATCCCATGTCGACACTTCTGTCACCATCCGGTTGGCCAGTTTTTTCAGGCTGCCGGCTTTAAAATGAATACGCTGCGAAAGATCGGGGCGCAGTATCTTAAAGGTATCCAGGTCGGTAAGCAGCGAGTCGATTTTTAGGGTACTGATCGTATACAGCGAATCCATATCGGTGAAAAGGGTGTCCTGCCTCACAAACACCGTGGCATTCGAACGGGTGTTGTTCCCGGCAATTACCACATGGTTGCTGGTTGACGACGAAGTGCTTACGTTGTACGAAAATGTTTGCGTGCTTTGGGTCGAGTCGCTTTTCGTTTTTATTTCAATCAGCGCGTTCTTTTTGTCGGGACTTACCTGCCGGATGATCTGAACCGGTTTCCCGGAAGGCCGGGGTGGAGGGCGGGTAACTACTTTTAACGATTCGGGTTGGCTTTTCCACTCAAACTCGGTGTCCACATCAAAATCCATATTGAGAGTGGTAGCGTGGGACGGCATGCGAAATACCGAGTCGTCCGAAAATATCATTTCGTTTACAATGCCCAGGTTCTGGACGTCCTCCAGTCGGTTTACCGTGCGGATCAGTGCTTCGTTCACACTGCGCCCAAACATTTCATTTTTTACCCTGACGGCCTGGTTCATCCAAACCAGCTGAACGGCAATAATCCCCAAAATGGAAATCCCCATCAACACAATCAGTCCGGTAAATAATTTTTTGTTCATGTTTCAAATATAGTTATTTGAGCAGGGCAAAAACCGGTTTTAACTTTTCCTTAACAGAGTTTAACCTGGCTTTAACTGATTGGCAGGCAGCCTTCCATCTATCTTTGTTTGCAGGAAAACAATTCAAAAAATAACAACATGAAGAACATTTTATCGGCAAGCGGAATTTTGGTACTGACAGTTTTATTGACCTCGGCTGTTTCGATCGGGGAAATGCCACAGGACCCGCCCCGCGGGAAAAAACACATTCAACTCACGAAAATCGACAACAAGGGAAATAAAACCGAACTGGATACGGTACTAAATGCCGGGGAAGTTTTTGTGTGGAACGGCGATACCATCGGCCACGACAAGGAAATGCAGTGGATGGCCAAAGAAGGAAAGTTTATGTTCGACTCCGACATGGATTTTGACTTCGACTTTGATACCGATTCCATTCATAAGATATTTATAAGCAAGGCAGGCGATCTTTCGGGTTCCAAAATAATTTCATTCTTCTGTGATGAGGACTCTGCCCGGCAGTACAAGGTGAAAATGATTGCTTCGGGCGACGACCGGGAGCTTATGGAATGGACCAGTAAAGGTAGTAACAACCTGATGGGCGCTCCTTTTGCAGGGCCTAAAATGATGATGATGCGCAGCGGTGCCAACGGAAATGTGATCGATCTGAGCGATCCCGGAATTATTTCGTTTGAGAAAAAAGAACTAAAAGACGGCCGCGAAAAGATCACCATCATCCGTGAGAAACCATCGGGCGAAGCAATGGAAGTGCACGAGGAGATCGTGATTCCCGGGGCGCCGGTGATGATGCACAGCGGACTGCCGCACAAAGCCAAAACCATTCAGGTAATTGCAGGCGACGATGGCAAAGTGGAGATCATTGAAGACGGCAAACAAATTCACGTGGAAGAAATGAGCGAAGACGTGAAAGTGATTGAAAAAGACGGTAAAAAGATCGTGATTCGCAAAACCCGCGAAGGCGACGAAGTAAAAGTAAACGTAGAAGTAGAACAGAAGCAGAAAGAAGAGAAATAATTAAACAGCAAACAGTGCAAAAGGCCGGGCTTCCCTTGTTGGAATACCGGCCTTTCTTTTTAGAATGACGCGGGTGCGGCCCCGCAAAGAAGTTAGCGCCGAAGGCAAAAACCGTTTTTTCGCCGTAACTTTTATCTCCCGAAAGCAGGCAACACTTTTAAAAGGAGGTAGCTATGAAAACCATTTTACTGTTCATGCTGGCAATGATTGTTCTCGGGGCTTCGGCCCAGAAAAACGTGGTGATCGATCAAGACCTGGCCGATAACTCGGAGCCGTTGAAAGTTAAGATCGGCGTACAAAGCATGGGGAAAGTTGCCAAATACAAATTTGGCGGGTACGCGGTAACCGAAAGCAAAAACGGCTGGACCACCACCCGCGGGAAGTCAAATTTCTGGGGCACGCGCGAAGAAAGCACCACCCGCAACAAGTTCTCGTTTACCCTCGATGACGGCAAGTCGAACACCGCCCGTGTTAATGCCGCAACCGATGTAAAGGTGCAACTCAAAAACAGTCTGGAGCTTTTTTCGGGGTTTTACCTGGGCGACGACGAACTGCAACTGGCGCAGCATAATTTCTCGGCATCCATTATCCTGAACAACGACACCACCCACCTTTGGCTCTTGTTTATGAAAAAGTCGGCGGGCACTGAATCGGACGAACCCGGTGGCGCTGTGCTTACCAACGGGCAGCGAAAGATCCTGATTGTTTCGGCTACTTCGGAAAAGGAGGGGGAACACCGGCAAATGCTCCCGGCACGGGGTTACCAGTTTCGCGAAGGCGAACAAACGCTCTCGGCCATTCAGTACCTGGGCGCGGGAGTGCTGGGCATGAACAAAAGCATTGTTTGGCTGCACAAGGGCCTCGATGAGGATACAAAACTGGTGCTTGCCGCCGCCATGACGGCCCTTCTTCAAAATGAAATGACCGCCATTACCCTCGATTAAAATGGGGCAGAAGCCCGGCTTGTTTTGCCTCCCGGGTAACTTGTTTGAGGGACACATCCGGCAGGCAAAAAGGAGTCTTTTCGGTTCCGTTTTGGCAAATTTTTCCCACATAGAGAAAGGCAAATGCTTAACAAAATATTTACTTCGTTGAAAAACAGTGACTAAGGATTTTTGGCCTGTTACTTGCTTTACTCTTCCCGTCCATGATAAAAAAGAGATAAAAAATAGGGGGAAAGCGACTTCTGTATTTATGATTGGTTTTGTGTTTAGGGGTTTGTAAATTATCAATCATCTTCAAAAAGCGTCCATAGCTTTCCCCTCTTTTCTTTTTTCCGGATTCTATCATCTTAACTTTTTATTGAATAAGCATTGTCCTGCCAGGGGGATAATAAGTGTGTTTTCATTTGAAATGAAGCGGTATGTTGAGGTATTTCCTAATGCTGTTTTTAACCGCTTTCAGTTATGGGCTAAAGCCCGTTCACAGGAATACGCACTAACCCCAGGCTTAAGCCTGGGGTTAATGCACCCGGACCGCCTCCGGGCTTCAGCCCCGGTCATGCTTCATCGCTCTTTCCGCCCTTGGCTCCCTGCTCTCTGCTCTCTGCCCTTTGCCCTCTGCTCTCTGCCCTCTGCTCTCTGCTCCCTGCTCTCTGCCCTTCGCCCTTCGCCCTTCGCCCTCTGCCTTTCCTCTCTTACCTGCTGTAAAACATTGCATTACAGAAATTACTGCCGTAACTTCAACTTTGGTTAGTGCTATTGAACCTTCGGCACGCGAATCCGTTTCCTGCAGATGGTTTTTAGCCGCCCTGACATCCATTTATTAACTTAAAATTTAAGTGTTATGCCCAGTAAAACAGAATCAGGCCACGCTATTAACGTGGCAACCTTCAACGATTTAATTTCGTTCGTAAACGGCTACGGAAGTGCCTACAACCCATCGAACGAGGCCCTTGCCCTGCCACAGTTGCAGACCCTTGCCGCCAGTGCCGGCACCCTGCTCGATGCGGTGTATACCGCACAGGCGCCGTACAATGCCGCCGTTGCCGCCCGCGAGGTGGCTTTTGCTCCCTTAAGCAAGCTGGTTACACGGGTAATGAGCTTCCTGAAAGCTTCGGGCGTTACCCCCGAAGTGTACGACAGCGTGTTAACCGTAGCGCGTAAGATTAAAGGAGCCCGGGCTTCGGCCAAACCCAAAACAGTGCCCGCCGATGGGGGAGAAGAACCCGTTGCGGAAGTCAGAACTGTGTCGAGTTCGCAAATGAGCTACGACAGCCGCGAAGAAAACTTCGGCCGCTTTATCCAGCTGCTGGCCGCCATTCCGCAGTATGCCCCCAACGAAGAAGAACTGCAGGTGGCCACCCTTACCGCGCAGGGCGAAGACCTGAAAGCAAAGAATGCGGCAGTGATCAATGCCAGCGTTCCGCTAAGCAACGCCCGCATTGCCCGCGACGAAGTGTTGTACACGCCCGTAAGCGGCCTGTGCGACATAGCGCTAACCGTGAAAAGTTATGTAATGGCAGTGTTTGGTGCATCGAGCCCGCAGTACAAACAAATAGGCAAGCTGCGTTTTACAAAACAGAAGATTTAACTGCAACAGATAAACCCGGTTGTGCAAACAGCCGGGTTGACTCTCCATTAGAGCTCCATAAACTTTCAACAGAGCATCCTATAAATTCAAAAGACCTGTCTTTAGCTTCGAAAGAGCATTCTTGATGGTCAATAAAGAAACATAAATGTTCGAAAAGACAATATGCATGTTCAATATTGCAGTATAAAAGTTCAAAAAAGCATTATGAATGTTCGAATGAGCAATCTAAATCTTCAATAAGGCAATATGTAAGTTCAACAAGAGAGTGTGAACACTCATAAATACCACAGCGGGAGATAAACTCAGCCCGTTATTTTCAAAAAACAATCAACCCATCTAAAAAGAAAAACCATGAATTTTGTAACCGTAGCCGTACAGGCCGATTTTTTGTGCAGAAACAGCCACTTGTGGCCGTTTTTAACTGCCGTAGCCAGTGTGATAATGGCTATTGCCGCTTTGTTTGCCGTTGTTTCTTATTCGGTGAGTAAAAAGACTCAGTACCTTTCCACCATCGAGAGTTGCTCCAAAGAATTTCGCTGTTACATGCGGCAGATTCAGGAGGGGAATCCCCCGGCAACCATCAAGCGCGATATGCTGGGCTTGTTTCACAAACAGCTTTTTTACATCCGCAACCATTATGTGCCCGTCGATATCAAAATCGAGTGGATCAAAACCATGCACCAGATTCTTCAGGATAATATTTTGGGTGATGAGAAAAAGGTAGATGCCCCGGAAGCCGTAATGTTTGAGAAGGAAGACTGGGAACGGTCGTTTGATCGGGTGCGTGAGTTCTGTGATCATAAAAATAAAATGGAGCCTGCCCATCCAACCCGCAAGCAAATCGAAAAGGAAAGGGTGAAACATTACCGGAAAACCTATTTCAACTGCTGGCAAAGGTTTTGGCTTCGCTGGAACTGCCAGTGGAAAAAAGCTTTCCCGGCAGAAATCATTTCGTCGGAAATAAAATCGGAACCACAGGGCCAGTAATGGGAAGATGCGTGCTGAAAAGTCCGGAGAAGCATCTTCCATCTTCAGAACAGTAAGCCAATCGTGCTGAAGATTGCTTGTGGTGCAGTGTCTACTTGGTTGTTTGCCAGGTAGTTGTTTCGTAACTTGTATGCTGCAACCAAAAATTAACTGTCATGAAAAAAATCGTTTTTATGATCCTGGCATGTGTTTTAGTGGCAGCTACTTCCTGTCATCATAAAACAGACGAAACCGAACTGGAGGCATTAAAAGCCCGGCAAAAGGTGGAGGAGCAGAACAAGATGCTTGTTCAGCGCTATTGGGAAGGCAAATGGAACGACCGGCGGCCCGAAATCCTGGGTGAATGTCTGTCTGCAGATGTGATGTACCACGGCACTTCGATGCAAATGAACGGCATGGAAGAATACAAACAGGTGTACGGCACTTACCTCGCAGCCATATCCGCCACACATGTGGAAATTAACAAGCTAATAGCCGAAGGAGATTGGGTGACCAGCTACATAAGCTTAAGCGGAACCCATACAGGCGAACTCGACGGACTGCCGCCAACAGGGAAGCAGATCAGCGTAAGTGTGTTTACCATTTTTCGCCTGGCAGAGGGGAAAATTATGGAAGAATGGGAAATTATGGACGAGTTGGGTTTTATGACACAGCTGGGCCTGGAGCTTGGAATGAAAGAACAGGAATAAAAGATAGCCGGGAAAGCCGCTTGTCTGTAGCGCTTTCCCGTTGGGCTATCTTATCTGTCCTTCGAAATATTGATCTCGATTGTTTCGTGTTTGTTCTGTTCCGGCAATTCAAATTGAACCGAAGAGGAACACACCGTAAAATCGATGGATTTTCCTTTGTATTGAATCCGGTTTACATTGCCGGCGCCGTGCAGAACGATCCGCCAGCTTCGCAGTTGGTTCATTCCCGAGAAGCTGCCTTCCACCGGGTGAATGGTAAGAGTCGCTTTTTTGTCGCTTTCGGTGTACGACAGCGTTGTTTGTGCCAACATTCCCTCCAGGTAATCGTTGCTTGCGCCATCGTCTTCCACCAGCCTGAATGTTCCGTTGTCGCCGGTAAAAATGTCGAGTTCAAGCCAGTCATTGGTTCCGGCTTCAATTGAACGGGCATAGGCGCGTTTCGGAACAATAGCCCCCTGTTTTACAAACAAGGGAATTTGTCCGGGGGGTGCTTCCACCGCCACGCTTTGTCCGCCTTCAAAAGTTTGGCGGCTCCAGTAATGGGTCCATTTCGCTCCGGCCGGAAGATACACTTCGCGGGTACGCGCACCTTGTTCGTAAACCGGTGCTACCAGTAATTCGTTGCCAAACAAATATTCGTACAGGCGGGTAGGGCGGATGATGTTCACCCCTTCCAGGCGGGCCAGGTGTGCATACGAGTAAATGTAAGGGAACAACTGCATTTTCAGGTGCGAATAAAACCGGAAAACCGAATCGGCACGTTCCGAGATATTGAAAGCAATGTTGCCGCTTGGGTTTTCGGGTTGCGAAAAAGGAGTTGTAAGCGGCACAAAATGCGCGAACTCAACCCAGCGAATGTACAGTTCTTCGTCAATCTGGCCATCGAGTCCAACCGCAAAGCCTCCAAGGTCGTTCGATAAAAACGGAATTTGGTGGAAATGGCGGGAAGTATCGGTGTACATGGCCAGGTTCTCTTTAAAGGCAACCCGTGGCAACCAGGGCGAAAATTCGTGCTTCGGATCTTCAACCGTCCAGTCGGAGCGGGTATCATCGGTCCATTTTCCGGGATAGCGTTTGAATTCTTCGGTTTCCACCCCGTGGCTGTGCGAGAGAATAAAACCACGGCCCCGGCTTTCTTTTCCAAGTTTTTGGGTCGTCTCAAACATAGCTTTGCAAACCGGAATGGCATCGGTTTTATCGAGCTTGATAAAATCGGCCCCCTTATCAAAAAAGTGTTTTACTTTTTGCTGAAAGTAAGCTGTGGCTTCTGGATTGGTAAAATCGATGTCGCCGCACCAGGTTCCCCTTACTTTCTGGCTGTTGTCGCCAATAATGGTCGTGCGTAATCCGTTGTGCCAGCCATCGGTGCGTATTTTTTCAGCCTTAAAAAATCCTTTTGATTTGAAATCTTCGTATTCGGCTTCGTTTCCGGTTTGCATAATGGCATCCCACATCCATATGCCGGCTTTGATATTTTGTTCCTGCATGTAGTCCCACATGCCTTTCATGTCGGGATAGGAGATGGTGTCGGCTACAAAATCCATGTACTTCTTGGGGCCCTGTCCCTGGTTTTGCCAGTCCCAGAACCAAGAATCGATCCAGAAAGCATCGATCGGATAGTCATGTTCGATGATCTTGTTGATCAGTTCGATCGACTGTTCCTGGTTGGTGTAAGCGCCATATACCAGGCCAAATGCCCATGCCGGTGGGAGAATTACGTTGGTGTCAGC
Source organism: Maribellus luteus (assembly GCF_003576475.1). GTDB lineage: Bacteria > Bacteroidota > Bacteroidia > Bacteroidales > Prolixibacteraceae > Draconibacterium > Draconibacterium luteum. Next base: position 283,082 of record NZ_QWGR01000002.1, read on the forward strand.
AACAGTGTTCTGTACAAGTATTTCAGGACTTTTTTTTCCCGAAGGAGAGCAGGCGCAAAACACTGCGGCAGTAAGGAATATTATCCAGGTCTTCTCAACAAAGGTTTTCATTTTCCGGTAAGCTCTTTTTGGTAAATCCGTACATAATCAATGTGGTACTGATGCGGAAACAGCGAATCGTCGATGCCGTGTTTTCCTCCCCAGCCACCTCCAACGGCAAGGTTCAGAATCAGGTGAAAGGGCTGGTCGAAAGGCCATGCTCCGGGACCTTCTCCATTGTTTTTGAAGCTAAAGTATTGTTGTCCGTCAACATAGCTTCTGATTTCGTTGGCATCCCATTCCATTGAGTACACATGAAAATCAGTAGTCGCGGTTGGTTGGTAGATTTCTTTTCCCACTTGTGTACCAATGGTGTGGTTGAAAAATTCGGTATGAACGGTTGAATGCACTGTGTCGGGATCGTAACCCACGTGTTCCATAATGTCGATTTCGCCGCTTTTGGGCCAGTTGCCGTAAGAGTTGTGGGTAGAAAGCATCCAGATAGCGGGCCAGGTTCCTTTGCCGGTGGGCATTTGGGCTCTCACTTCCACTTTGCAATATTGCCAGTCGCCTTTGTTTTTGGTCGTCAGGCGGGCCGAGCTGTAGTCTTTGTTTTCAGTTGGTTCCTTGATGGCGGTGATGGTTAAAATCCCGTCACGGATGTAAGCATTGTCAGGATCAGCCACCGTGTACCATTGTTTTTCATTGTTGCCCCATCCATAGGTATTTCCGCGGGTGTCGTAGTTCCACTTGCTGGTATCGGGAAGTCCGTCGGTATCAAACTCGTCAGACCAAACCAACTCCCAGGTGTTCTGATCTACCGTGATGGTATCGGCTTTTTGCTTTTTGCTGCTTCCGCATTGGATGAAGAACAAGGCAATCAATGGAAGTAAAAGCAAACTTTTTATTTGTGTCATCTATCTATGTTTTTAATGGTGTTACTGTAAGATTTTGTTTTGTCCCGATGCGTTTTTGAATGGAACCCTGCATTGGTTAGGTTCTTCAAGCCTTTTAAGTGTCTTTCGTTGCGCGCCAAATTTGATATGCGCGAAGAAATAGCTGTCCTCCCTAAAGCCGGAAATTTGTCCGGCTGTCAATCTGGAATCCCATAGCTTTATCCTAATTGGCAGTGAAAGGAAAGGAATGGGAACATTTCCCATTCCTTTCAAACTAAACAAGACTATTTGTAATCTAACTAAAAGCGTTATTTCAGGTACCAGGGAACCTGCATCGTGTTGTCAATACCTCCAAATTGTTCATCAATGGCTTTCTGATAGTTCTCAGGATTGGTGGTTACCTCATTGTTTGGGTAATACCAACGTTTTGGGAACTCATTTGGATTGTCTTGATTTAAACAGGTTACAGGATTTAAAATATATTCCGGATAGCCAGTACGTAGAAACTGATAGTAATAGCTGCTGTTGGGTTGGAAAAAATCAATCAGCCAACGTTGTATCCAGATCTGTTGCAAGCGATTTGTTTTACTCCCTCCGGTTTTATATGCAGCCTCACCTGTGAAATAGTTATCAATATAATCTTGTGTGATTTCCATTCCGTGTACGAAGCCTTCCGTGTGAGGGAGATTCATGTAGTAAGATAATTGAGCTTTCACTCCTTTCTCGTAATAATCTTTTGCGTTGCCGCTCACCCAGCCTTCTTCTATGGCTTCGGCTATAATGAAACATTGTTCAGCGTAAGTAAAATATAGCAACGGATCGTTGTCTCTAAATTTCACATAGCGCTGATTCAATATTGAATACATACCCGCATCATTATTGATTGACAATGTGTTTGCATCCATTTCATAAGGAGCTCCTACATAAGCTTCAAAGTCAGTTGCAGTGTAGGTTTCCAACATTTGAGCTGCCGGTTCTGCAAAATAAAATAATCGATAATCATTGTTCTTTTTGAGGGCATCTACTGAAATTGTTGAAGGAGCTTGGTCCAGCCTCTGATTATTTCCATTATAAAAAGGATAAGTTGCATTGGTGTTTTCGGTGTATACCAATTTTAAATCATCATCATAACTGGTCATTAAATTCCCTGAATTTACAATGGCCGCAAATCGGGCTTTTTGTTCAGCAGTTGCTTTTTTGCTGATGGTTTGAATCACTTTTAGCTGTAAGGCATTACAGAGTTTTTGCCATTTGCCGGCATCTCCGTCATACATTATGTCACCTTTAAAATCAAGGCCTTGAGCAAAAAAGGATTCTGCTTGCTTCAGATCGTCAAGAATTTGCGCAAATACATCGGCCTGTTTGTCATAAACAGGTTGAGTGATACCTTCTTTTGCCTTGCCGGCATCGGAATAAGGAATATCTCCCATACTCAATGTTGCATTAAATCCATACCACGCTTTTAAAAACAATGCCAGGCCCTTATAGGAAGATTCTGCTACACTGCCTTCGGCAAACTGAACCATATCGTTGAGATCGGTTAGGTATTTAAAATTACCAAAGCTTCCGTATATCCAGTAGGCCCAATAATACTGACCTGGGTCTGGCGTAGAGGTTAGCTTGGTTACGTGATGATCAAACAAAGTGATTTGAGTATAGACATCAGGGCTATTGTTCGATAGCTTAAATGTCTTCATCAGGGTATAGGATGCGAGCATATCCGGCGTAGCAGATGTCGATTTGTCCGGATTCGTATTAATTTCCTCAAAATTACTGCACGCTGCTGTATAAAGGAAAATTATAATTATTAAAAGATATTTTAGATTTTTCATAGTTCTAATTATTAAAATGAAAGTTTAATATTAGCTCCAATATACCTTGAAGATGGATCCGCAAAGTTTTCATTACCACCATCGGGGTCGGAATACCTGAATTCCTTCGCCCAGAACAATACATTTTGTCCTATAAAGCTTATGGATGCGCCTTTAACCGGGCCTATTTTGGCCAGCATTTGTTTTGGGAATGTATACGTAAGTGATACTTCACGAAGCTTTAAAAAGGTTCTGTCTAAAATGTCTTCTTCGTATCCTGTGCCACCCCAGGCTGTACCTCCGTGCAACGAACGGATGTAATCTTTGTAGGTCACAAACACATCGTTTGGAGCAAAAACCCGGCTATCTTCAATGATTTCTCCGGTGTTACTATCTGTTGTATAGGTGCCGGAAACTACCATAACACCACTTGCAAGATAGTTTTTAGATCCGGGAGTAGCCACATCCAACGCCCTTTCGGGAGTTACAGACTCAGGATGAACTCCCTGTATCCACATATATGCTTCTGTAGTTGAAGACATCATCCCTCCAACAACTCCATCAAACGATGCATACAGACTCCAGTTTTTATACTGTAAGCTTGTGTTAAATCCCCAAATCCAATCTGGGCTTTTATACCCGATAACTGAATTAAAGTTTTCTCTTTGTAACAGACCTGATTTATAGATACGCTGTCCTGCATATTCTCCGGATGGAACTGTTTGATATGTCCTGATAGTATAGGCATCAGTTCGTTCGCCGACTTTTACCCATGGTTTGTTGGCCGAGTAAACAGGATCTAATTTGGAATAAACTTCTTTATAAGTTGACCAGTTAAGCCCCATGTCCCAGCGCAGGTTAGCAGTTTCAACCGGAGTTCCTGTTAAGGCCACAATCCAACCTTTTCTTTTCGTCTCTTCTTCGGTGTTGATATACATTGAGTTATATCCCGAAGCAGAGGTCAATGGACCTTTTGTTAGCGCGTCATAATTTCGGCGGTTAAAATAAGAAACATCAGCCGTCAGTCGCTTATTAAAGAAAATACCCTGTGCTCCTGCTTCATAGGTATCAGTAGCAGATGGAAGAATATTGGCAAGGTCATAAAGTACATCCGGAGCATAAGTCCCACTTACATCATTCCAAATACTGGATACTGAGGTATATACACTGTTAATGGCATAAATGCCTGCCGGATCTTTTGCCTGTGTCCACGAACCTCTTATTTTGAAAAGGTCCAACCATTCTTTTGATGATTCACCTATTAATTCTGAAACAATAAAACTACCGGAAACCGAAGGATAAAAATACGACCTGCTTGATTTATCAACACCAGGTCCCGCTAAAGTAGAACTCCAGTCGTTACGGCCTGTCACATCCACATAAACTAATTTATTCCATGACAGAGCTATACGTCCGTATGCTGAATTAACTTGCTGTGATCTTCTTTCTTCTGCAACCGTAGCCGGATTAACCGATGCAGCTAATGAGAAAAAGCCCGGAACGGAAATGCCGCCTACCGTACAAGCATTAATATTTTCGTCTTTTTGATAGAAAATAGTTCCTCCTGCAAGATATTCTACTTCAAGTTTATCATCAACAAATTTCTTGATGCCGGTTAATAGCAGATCACTGTTAGAACTCATTCCGGATGTTTTCCCTACCAGGTAAGCCCCTGTTCGTGATCCGTTAAATGTTAATCCGGATCTATAGGTGAAATACGGAATCCCCGTATCTCCGAGTGAAGTATAGGAACCTTGCGACAAGCTCAATTGTCCAACATCTCCATAGAAATCCAGACCAGAACGCAAGGTAGCCCTTAGCCAGTTTGTCACATCATAACTTACAGTTAAGTCGGCATTAAAAATATCACGGGTCACTTCATTTAGTCTTTCATATCTGTCGTAATAAGGGTTGTTTTGGTTTTTCCCACTATATGAATCATTCTCTAAATCGTAACCAAAATGGTTGTTTTGGAGCACACCTGGGTTTAACCAATAATCCTTATAGTCGCGTACATCAAAATCAGCCGAGCTATTTACCAGTAAGGTGTACATTGGATCATAGGAAGTATAGCCATTTGAGCCCATATTGGGAGTGTGCCTTCTGGTATACGATAAATTGGATGTTAAGCGGAACTTCTCCAAATTGATATCCCCCCCTAAGGTGTAAGTATATTTATCCACTTTCGCATTTGGATAGCGGCCTTTGTTTTGCGTCCAGTTTAACGAACTCCTAAGTGCAATGCCTTTTTGGTTAAAAGCAACATTTACATTGTTATTTGTGATATAGCCTTGTTCCAGAAAGTTTTTGAAGTTGTCTTTTCCTACCGGTAAATATGCATAATCCCTGTATTCTTTTGCGATAGGATCCCATTGTGTTTGAGTGGATCCGTCCATTGCACCACCCCAGGACTGGTCTTTCGTTTGTTGATAAGTATTGTTTTCACCACGGCCGTAAACACTTTGTTTTTCAGGAATGGCTAAATATCCGGCCGTAAACATCGTATTGGTTGACAGGTCTACACTAATACCAGTGTTGCTGCTACTCCCATTTTTAGTGGTGATTAAAATCGCACCGGCTCTTCCCCTAAAACCATATAAAGCAGAAGCGGTAGGCCCTTTAAGTACGTTTAACGATTCTATGTCTTCAGAAGAAATATCGTTTAAGGTTTTATTGGCGTACGCAATCCCATCAATTACGATTAGCGGAGTTTCTCCCAAAATGCTGATTTTAGGAGTAGTGTTAAAGTCTGTCGGGTTTTCGATTAATACACCGGCAACCTTACCGGTAAGAGATGTCGCAACATCTGTTCCTTGTACTCTTTGTAAATCTTCACCTTTAACAGCCTGAACCGAATAACCCAGCGCTTTTTGTTCCCTCTTTATGCCCAAAGCGGTAACTACTACTTCTTCCAAACCAATGGCTTCCGAAACAAGCGTAACATTAATGTTGGTTTGGTTGCCAACCTGTTCTTCCGCGGTTTCCATTCCTATAAAAGAGAAAACCAAAACGGCATCGGCTGATAAATCGCTGATGGTATAGCTTCCGTCGAAATTGGTAATGGTTCCGTGTGTCGTTCCTTTCACCACAACCGTAACTCCCACAAGCGGTTCTCCCTTGGAGTCAGTAACTTTTCCGGTCACCGATTTCTGGTCGGGTGTTGAGGCAGTTTTGGGCGTTAAAATAATGTATTTGTCATTGATCAGTACGCCTACGTCGTTCTTGTCGAACAACTGGTTGAGGATGTTGTCAATGGTGGCGTTTTCTACGGAAACGCTTACTTTTTTGTCAACATCAATTAGCTCACTGTTGTACAGAAAATAGAATTCGCTTTGCTTTTCTACTGCTGCCAGAACCTGCCTCACCGTAGCTTGTTCGAAACTAACGCTAAGCTTCTTGGTTTGAGAATAGCTGCTTGAGGCAACTACCTGGAAAGCAGAGAGAAGAATCAATAATAATGCATTGCGCATAATCATAAGTTTTTTCTTATGGCGCCTCGTCAGCAACCACAAGGGTTTGACAAAATTTTTCATACCTTTGAATGTTTTTTTATTAGTTTAATTACCAGACCAATTACTTGGTATTAAGCGCGGAGGGAGTGTTGGAGCACTTCCTCTTTTTCTTTGAAAAATATTTTCACATAAGCTCTTTGTTTTTGGATATTATTACTGTGGAATAATTTTTTTCGCCCTCAACCTTGTTCATTTTCCCGGGCTTGTAGATTATTTTAATGGCTGGTGAACTTAACTGCAGAAGTTCCAGTACCCGGTTCAACGGTTCGTTTTCGAATGTTGTACTGAATTTGTATTTCTTTAACTCGTCGTTTGTGATGATCACTTTAACACCGTACCAGCGTTCGAGTAATGTGGCCACTTCTTCGAGTGGCGTATCGTCCAGCACAAGGATGTTTTTGTGCCACGATATTTGAGCGTCGATGTTGCCCGGTATTGCTTTTAAATTCTTTGAATTTTTTTCTACCTCGTAGTGATCGCCGGGCTTCATTTCAACCGTATTCGATTGGTTTGCCTGATCCACCGCACTGAATTTAACCGAGCCTTCCTGCAGGGCCACAGCCACCACCTCTTCTTCGGGGTAGGCTTTTACATTAAACCGTGTTCCGGTTACTTCAATACTTGTATTGGCAGCAGTTACGATGAAAGGTGAGTTTTTGTTCGAGGCCACATCCAGAAATGCTTCTCCTTCAAGGTATATCTTCCTGTTTTGCTGAACAAACGGAACTTCGTATCTGAGCAAACTCTCGGCATTGAGCCATACTTTTGTCCCGTCAGGAAGTATTACATGCGATCGCATTCCCACCGGGCTGTTAAATTGCTGTTCTGCAAACTCTTGTTTTACCTCGGTTTTAGAGAGCTGTTTTTGTATGCTCCAGGCTGAATAAATAAGCAAGGGTATGGCAAGAACTGCCGCGACTTTGGTTAGCTGTTGAACCAACTGTTTGACCTTGTCTTTTTTTCGGGTGCGGATCATTACCTTTTTAAAGGCAAAATCCACGTCAATGTCATCTGTCATGCCAGCCATCACTGCGGCCTGCATTTCTTTCTCCTCCTTCGAAATTTCCCGGTTAAATGCCAGGTATTGTGAAAGCTGTTCGTCCTTGTGTAATGATTCTTTCTTCAATTTTCCTCCGCTGATAAATATCTGTTATCTCCCTTTTGTTGTCTTTAATACAATCGAGCAAAGAAAAACACGTAGTCGGGTATGTATTTTTTTTTGAATGTCAGAAAAACAGGAGCAGGGTAAGGTAATTTTGAAGCTCTTTTCTCAGGATCTTCAATGCATTGGAAATTTGAGTCTCCACTGTACGTTTTGACAGTTCAAGAGAAAGTGCAATTTCGTCGTTCGATAAACCTTTGAAACGGCTAAGGGTAAAAATTTCAGCAGTTCGGGGAGGAAGTTTGGTAAAGGCCAGTTTAAGTTTTTGCTGAAGTTCTGTGTCGGTGTAAATATCGGGGTTGTATCGCATCTCCGACTCCATTTGCCGTTTAAGTTCTTCAATAACGTTCTTTTTTACCTGCACACTTTTTAAGAAGTTGATGGAGCGGTTTTTAACCGATGTGAAAAGGTAGTTTTTTAGTGGATTGTCTGATTTTAAGGAATGCCGGTTTTCCCAGAGACGTACAAAAAAGTCCTGAACAAGTTCTTCCGCTTCGTCTTTATTGATTACAATATTCGATGCAAAAACAACCAGTCCGGGATAATAGTATTTGAATAAAAGTTCAAATGCAGTGGTGTCTCCCTGTTGCATTCGTTCTACCAGTATTCGTTCTTCAATCCCTCCTATTTTTATTGAAATGCTGACAGCTTTCTCCATGATAAATTAGGTTCGGCGGAGGTAAAGGTAAAAATATTTTCTGGCAAACAACCGGGCTGTTTTTTGATCGGATCTTATTTGTCGGCAGTAGTGCAATGTGTCGAATTTCCTTAATTCGGGGGTACTTTGGCTCTTCTTTTTCTTGTCTTACTGTTTGGTGAATGAAGGCGTCTTGTTTGTTCTGCGCTGGCCCATAAAAAAGGCAGTCCGTTCACTAACGGACTGCCGAGCATTAAACCTCAAGTCATTATCACAATTGTTTGTGAGCAACATGACAATGCCTCATTCGTAAATGAACCTGGTTTATTGTACAGGATTAAGTTGAATATCTACCACCGTCGCATTTCCTTCGGTAACTCCCACATTCCAGACCGTATCTGTTTGGTAGCCTTCCAACTCGGTGGTGAGGTAATACGTGCCTGACAAGAGTCCGATGATTTTGTACTTACCGGCCTCGTCGCTAAACGAAGACGTAATCAAACTATCTGTTTCCATGCCTTCAAGGGGCATCCATACTTTTACAGAAGCATTTTCGAGGGCTACACTGGCTGTATCGCTTACTGTACCTTCAATACGGCCGGCTTTGCCTAACATTACACAACGTACTACGGGCTTAAAGTTAAAGCCGTTGATGTGTCCGCCCTGCCAGTTTCCTTTAACAACAAACGATTTGCTCACATCGAAGTCGAGCAGCACGTCGGCTGTTTCTCCGCCACTGATTTCAAGGGCCGGTTCAATCTTGATCTTTAACCCGCTGGAAGATCCGCTGGGAACCTTCAGATCGAATTCGGTTGCATCTTTCATCACCACTTTCGACTCACTCACGTGCATCCTGATCTGGTCGTAGGTTCCGGCTTCCAAATCAACAGAGGCCAGTATTTCGGTCACTCCGTTTGAAAGCGTCAGCAGATCAATTTCCATGGGTTCCTCGGTCAGGACAATAAAATCTGATCCGCTTGAATCAGTTTCCTGTTTCCTGATTTCTACTTTGTCAATGGTTACGTATGTTTCAGCAATCAGGTCAACCGGGAAGGGAGCGTCGGTCAGATAGATGTTCACTTTTCCTTTGCCGGCCTCAATGCCGCTTGTGTCATCATCGTTACACGCAACCATTAAAATAATCCCTAAAACAAACGTACTTAACACTAATCCAATTCTCTTCATGGGTTCTGCTTTTTAATTATAGTTTATAACAAATGTGTTGTTTTCCTGTTTTCAGCCCATTGTTGCTGGCTGTATATATAACAAGTTTGTAAAAGTGAAGTTGAAGGGTGCAACCTCTGTTGCATTCCCTCAACTTCTTGCAAACCTATTTTATTTTACTTCAATTACGGCGTATTTCGATATTTTCCAGAACTCATCGGGGTTGTCGATCTGCAGGTAAGCGATCATTCCGTCTTCCTCTACGAAAGAGTAAGAACTATCCGGATGTTCTGAAATTACCTTTGCTTTGTGCGAAAACAGCGGGATGGTTTTTGTATCCTGGATATTCAACTCGGTGAAATAATCATCCGCAAAATTTTCCTGAATTGCCGTGTGTTTTCCGATGCCCAGGAAGCCACCATCTTTGGTAAGCACGCCTTTGTCTCTGAGTTCTTTGTAAGTTCCGTAGGCAATGTGTGCTTTGTTCAGTTCGCCGATCTGCTCTTCAATCACCTGTTCCTTTATTTGCAGGGTATCGGCTTTTTTGGTGAGTTCGCTTTCCATTACATTCATTTGCTCGCTCATGTTGGCCAGCAAAATGTTTTTTTCCTGCAGTTGCTGCTGAAGGTGGGCAATCTCGTTGTTCTGGTCTTCGATGCTCTGGTTGAGGGCAGCAATTTTCTTTTTGAATGAACTTAGTTCAATACCCGATTTTTTGAGTTTCTTTTCCAGCTGGGCAATGTGTTCGCTGCTTTTTTCAAGCATTTCGTTCATCATTTTAATGTCGTCAACAATTACTTGCTTCTGATCGCGCCCGCCTTCACGTTCTGTTTCCAGCGAAAGTTGCTGGCGTTTCTCTTTGATGAATTTCAGGTTGTCCTCGATTTCATTAAACGCAGTCATCAGCTCGTTTACCATCGAGTCGCGTTCCTGAAGTTCGCTATTCATACTTTGTTTGTCGGCTTGAAGAGTGTTGATCTCCTGGCTCTTTTTTTGGTAAATGGATACCCCTGTATAAATGGCAACTGCCAGCATAGCCGCCACCAGTAGTAGGCCTGCTATTTGTGATTTTTTCATTTTTTCCATGACTTAATCTCCTATCGTTTTGAATTGATTGATATGCTCCTATATAGCCAAGTGTTGTGCCAGAGTAGAGGCCGCTTTGTAAACGATAGGAAATCAGTAGATTGAGAAAAGTGCGGCAGGTTTGTTTTCTATCACATTGATAGCCGATTATCAAAATGATAAAAACCGGGTTTATTCTTCCTCTTTCAGCATGCGGTAAATGGTGGCAACGCCAACACCCAGTTTGTCGGCTACTATTTTGGGTTTGTTGTCGTACTGTTCCATTAGTTTTTTTACCAGGCAGAGGTTGTATTCGCGCAGGGTCATGCCTTCCGAGTAAAGGCTTTCCAGGCTTGCCGAATCATCCATCATAAGGTGTTCGGCAAGTATCTCGCTGCCGTCGGCGAGGGTGGCGGCCAGTTCAATAACCGATTTCAATTCGCGCACATTCCCCGGGAAGGGGTACGATAACAGTTTGCGCGAAGCAGAAGCCCCCAGCGTTTTGGGCTCCAGCTTATTTTCCTTGCAAAAGGTGGCAATAAAGTTTTTAGCGAGCAATATTACATCGTTGCCACGGTCGCGCAGCGGCGGAAGATCAATCGGAAGTCCGTACAAACGATAGTAAAGATCTTGCCGGAAGGTTCCCTTTTTTACTTCTTCCAGCAGGTTTTTGTTGGTAGCCATAATAATGCGGCAATCAATTTTAACCGTTTGGTTGCTGCCAACACGTATGATCTCTTTTTCCTGCAAGGCCCTGAGTAACTTTGCCTGCAGCGAAATTTCCATTTCGGCAATTTCATCGAGAAACAAGGTGCCGCCGTTGGCTTCCTCAAATTTTCCGATACGGCGGGCAGCTGCTCCGGTAAAGGCGCCTTTTTCGTGTCCGAACAATTCGCTTTCCACCAAATCTTTCGGGATGGCAGCCATGTTTACCGCCACAAAAGGTTTTTTGGCCCGTTGCGAGTTGTAGTGAATGGCCTTTGCCACCAGTTCTTTGCCCGTGCCTGTTTCGCCGGTTACCGAAACCGTTACATTGGTGCGGGTGGCTTTTTCAATTAAATCGAATATTTTTTGGGTGGCCGGACTGTTCCCTACAATTGTATTCTGGTAGCTGTATTTTTGACGGACTTCCTTGCGAAGCGTTTTTATTTCGTCTTTTAATTTGAACTCCTTCCGTATGTTACTGACCGTGTTGAGAAGTCTTTCCCGAATGTCTTTCGATTTTACGATGTAATCATAAGCGCCGTGTTTCAGCAGGTCTACCACTACCTCAATGTCTTCCTGTTCCGAGATCAGGATTACCTGAATATCCTCGTCCCTTTCTTTTACCTGTTTGAGCACTTCCAGGCCTTTCATATCGGGCAGGCGGTAGTCGAGTGTAATCACATCGGGTTGCTGGTGTAGTTGTGCCAAACAGCTTTTCCCATCTGCAAACGACTGGATCTCATAGTCGGGGTTCAGCGATAAATTGTGAACCAGCAAGCGGTTGTACCACTCGTCGTCTTCTACTACAAATATTTTGAATGTTTTTGATTCCATATCGTTCAAAAGGTATCTGGCATTGTTGTGCAGAACAAAATTATCCAATATCCCGCACTGCACAACGAAAAGTTGGCATCAATCTGTAAAATTATTCTCCAGTAGGTTTTGCAGGTGTGTATTCAGAATGTTGATTTCGTTTCCGAGCCGGGCAAACTGGGCTTCAATCTGCGGCTTTCCGGCAGAAGATTCAGCCAGTTGCTGCAAGGTTTTTACGGTGTTGTAAACGGGCATGATGTTCATGTGTTTTACCGGCGCAGCCATTTTGTGCGCCAGGTCGGCCACCGTTTGCCATTTTTGCTGGTCTATACCGTCTTTGATTTTTTTGAGGTTGCTTTGGCTGGAATTCATAAATATCCGGATCATTTCTTTCAGGAATACTTTGTCTCCATTGGCCATGTTCATTAGCTCTTCAATATCGGGCTGAAACGATTGCTCTTCCTCTTTCTTTTTCGGATGAATCACTGCGCTGTTTGCCAGGGTTTGGGTGATAATCGCGTAAAGATCGGCTTCTTTAAAAGGTTTTTCCAGAAAAGCATCAAATATTTGGACCAGGCCTGGCTGGCTTTTATTGGCCGACAGGGCGATGACTTTTGTTGTAATTCCTTTTTCTTTTAATAATCCAGCGGCCTCAATGCCATTCAGAACCGGCATGCGGATGTCCATCATTATTAAACGGTACGAAGTTTTGACGGCCATTTCAACCGCTTGCTGTCCGTTTTCCGCTTCGTCGAATTCTATTTCCCATTTCCCCAAAATATTTTTTAGCAGGTGGCGGTTGAACTCCTCGTCGTCCACAATCAGCACCTTTCCTCCTTTTAGCTGTTCCGGTGCCGGAAAGCTTTCGCTGGTCTGAACGATATTGGCCGGATTTCCTTTTCGGTAGGGGATGGCGACCGTAAACGTAGTGCCAACTCCGGGCTGGCTTTTTAATGAAATAGTTCCGTCGAGAAGCGCCACCAGTTTTTTCACGATGTAAAGACCCAATCCAGTGCCCCCGGCTTTTTTATTGGCATCCGTATCCAACTGAACAAAGTCGTCGAATATTCTTTCCCGGTTTTCTTCCGAAATTCCGATTCCCGTATCGGTTACTTCAAACCTGAGCCATTCTTTATTTCCCTCGCTGGCAAGAGAAGCTTTTAAAACGACCGAACCTTTGTCGGTAAATTTGATGGCATTGGTAACCAGGTTGCTGAGGATCTGTTTGAGACGGGTTTCATCGTTGTAAATAACCAGGTCTGCTGTATTCCCTTTGTCAAGCGACAGTTGAATGCCTTTGGCGTTGGCTGCTTCTCGGTTGAATAATTCAATTTTTTCCAGCAGGTCGTCCAAATAGAAATCGACAGGCTGAAGTTGAATTCGCTGGTTTTCGATCCGGGTGAAATCAAAGGTGTCGTTGACCAAGTCGATTAAATGCCGCGTTGATTTATGGATCACCTCCAGGTCTTTTCTGTTTTTATCATCGGGTTTTCGCAGTAAAAGTTGTTCCGATAAGCCATAAATAGCGTTGATCGGAGTCCTCATTTCGTGACTGACGGTAGCCACAAAAAGTTCCTTGGTGCGCGCCAGCTGCTCTGCGTGGTTTTTGGCTTCCTGGAGAGCCTTTTGGTACGATCTTGATTTGCGCAGGTCTCTGAAGAACAGGGCCAGCGTCAGGAACATGAGCAAAAGAACCGTGAGCGCAAAAAGAGTGAGTCGTTTGTAGGTTTGGGAGGCCAGCAAATCGGCTTGCTGTGTTTTCAGGAGCAGGCTCTGTTGTTCTTGCCGTTCGAGCTTTGAAATGACTCCTGCCAGCGCATTGTTGATCTCCAGGTTTTTTTGCATCAGCGCAGTCTCGCGAGCCGTTAATGCCTTGTTTCGCGCGGCTATTTCTTTTTCCAGTTCGGCAATTTCGTCGCGCATCGATTGCTGCTCAACCGTTCTGTCGACAATAATCGGTTGCGGAGGTTCGGGCTTCTTTCCCAGCAGGCGTTTAAAAAAGCCTACTTTTTTAGCCTCCTGAAAATGGATCGTGTCTTTTGCCACTTCCATGGTATCCAGCTTGTCGAAATACTGGGTAAAGGTTTCGTGTTCGTCCTCTTTCGAAAGGTGGAGGTTCAGTATGTTTTTCCAAATCAGTAGTTTTTGGCGGGAGAGAACCAGAAGCGAATCGACTGATCCGCGCGCAGCAGTGTCGGAAATGGCATAGTGTTGCAGCTCGCTCAGTTTATCGTCGATTGTGTTGTTTAGCTCGTAATAAGTTTCAAGGTATGTTTTGCTTTTACTGAGCGAATAAAGTTTTACCGAATTCTCGACGTCACCCAGGTTGGCATGCAGGTCTTTTACCATAATTAGCTTATAGTCGGGCCGGGCTTCGCTTAGCCACGAGTCCACAATTTCAGAGAGACTCTTGTAAACCATATTCCCGGAAAGCACAATCAGCGCCAGCATCACCACTGTGATGAGGATAATGGGTATTTCAATTTTAGTTTTTCGCATTAAAAAAAACGGTTTTGCAGCAACTAATTTAAGCATTAGCTGTCAATTGCCATTTGAATACTGTCTGAATTTCGAAAGTGCTGTGCAGGTATAAACGCGGAAGAGCAAAGCAGATTGCCTTGAAAAAGAATCGGTTGTGTTAAAAATTCTTTAACGGAGACGGAATCCCAAAAGATTGTTAAATCAATCAGTACAAGATGATTGTTATTTCAGTAATGAGTTAAAAAAGGATACTTTTGTCCGTTCAAAATTTGATAACTATAAAAACAGAATAAAATGGCTGAAATTCAGAAAACTTTGCTGGTGATTCTCGATGGATGGGGAATCGGTGATGGTTCAAAAAATGATATCGTAGCAACGGCTCCGACACCTTTTATGGATTCGCTGATGGAAAAATATCCGCATTCAAAATTAATGGCTTGCGGCGAATATGTGGGTTTGCCCGATGGACAAATGGGAAACTCTGAAGTTGGACACCTTAATATTGGTGCCGGCCGGATTCTTTACCAGGATATGGTGAAAATTACAAAGGCAATCCGCGACAAATCGTTGTGGCAGCATCCGCAGATTCTGAAAGCATACAATTATGCCAAAGACAATAATAAAAAAGTTCACCTGATTGGGCTGGTTGGCCCTGGTGGAGTTCACGCACTGAGCTCTCACATGGTAGCGCTTTGTCAGATTGCCACCGACATGGGATTGGACGATGTTTTTGTACACGGATTAATGGACGGTCGTGATACTGACCCGCGTTCAGGATATGGTTTTGTTGAAGCCGATTTAAAAGCGCTTGAAGGAACCGTTGGTAAATTCGCGTCGTTGATTGGTCGTTACTACGGAATGGACCGCGACAATAATTATGACCGTTTGAAACTAGCGTACGATCTTTATACCGAAGGCAAAGGCGAAAAATCAACTGATGTATTGGCAAGCATTCAAAAGTCGTACGACAATGGTGTGACTGACGAATTTATGAAGCCAATCGTAATGGTGGACGAAGCCGGAGAGCCCTTGGCAAAAGTTGAAGAAGGTGATGTGGTAATTTGCTTTAATTTCCGTACCGACCGTTTGCGTCAGACAACCATTGCTTTCACTCAAAAAGATTTGCCGGAATTTGGCATGCATACCATGGATCTACAATGGTATACGATGACCAATTACAAAGCCGACTTCGAAGGTATTAACGTGATTTTCGACAAAGACAATGTGCAGAACACCATGGGAGAAGTTGTGGCAAAGGCAGGATTGAAACAGATCAGGATTGCTGAAACAGAGAAATATGCGCACGTAACGTTCTTCTTTAGCGGTGGCCGCGAAGCAGAATTCGAAGGAGAGAGCCGAATTCTGGTTCAATCGCCCAAAGTGCCGACCTACGATCTCCAACCGGAAATGTCAGCTCCGGGCGTTCGCGATGCGATTGTCCCAAAACTGGAAAAGGGAGAAGCTGACTTTGTTTGTCTGAATTTTGCCAATGGCGATATGGTTGGACATACCGGGGTTTATGAGGCGATTTATAAGGCAATTGTAGCTGTGGACGGATGTTTGAAAGATGTGGTAACAGCTGCACAAAAAGGCGGTTACGATATAATGGTGATTGCCGACCACGGTAATGCTGACAATGCAGTTAATGCGGATGGATCTGAAAACACAGCTCACTCGTTGAATCCGGTTCCTTGTGTTTTTGTAACCGAAAAACAAGGTATTAAGCTGCTGGATGGTGTGCTGGCCGATGTGGCTCCGACTTTGTTGGCCGATATGGGACTGGAAGTTCCTGCCGACATGACCGGAAAGAACCTGATTGTGAAATAGTATTTCCGATAAAAATAGTTCGTCATTCCTGCGAAGCAGAAATCTGAACCTTGGGAGTTGGGGGCTCTCTTTCGTGGGAATGGCGAAAATGTTAAGAACTAAATAAGAAGAATGGTGATTGAAGTTGGAAGAGCATTGTTGAGTGATGACATCATTGAGGAACATTTCCTGTGCGATGTATTAAAATGCAAAGGTGCATGTTGTATTGAAGGTGATTCAGGAGCTCCGCTCACCGATGAAGAGGCCATTCAGATTGAAAAGGATTACCCCCTGTTTGAAGAATATCTTCCCCAGAAACATAAAAAAGAGGTTGAGAAACAAGGCTATTCGGTTATTGACAGCGATGGAGACCTTGTGACTCCGCTGGTTAACAACCGGCAATGTGTTTACTCTTTTTACAACGACAATGGCATTCTGCAATGTGCTGTCGAAAAAGCATACTTTGAGGGTAAAATAAAGTTTCGCAAGCCAATTTCCTGTCACCTGTTCCCGATTCGGATAACAGAATACAGGGACTTTGACGCGGTGAATTATCAGCAACTCAGGATATGTAAGCCTGGGCGCCAATGTGGTGCTTCCCAAAAACTTCCGCTTTATAAATTTCTAAAAGAGCCACTTATCAAGAAATATGGTGAAGAGTGGTACAAAGAACTGGAGATAGCAGCCGACTATCTCAAATCCTCCCGATAACTTCTTTTCTGTTTGAATGCTGTAATAGTAAGGTTATTACGATCCCGGTGTTTGGGTGACGCGGTCTCGCTGTTTGTGATTCTTTTGGACCGGTTGAACATGCTAAAGGTTAGCGGCCCATCAATAGGACTGAATTCGTTCATTGATTCAATTTGGTCCAAATAAGGACACAATAACCTCATTTCCCGAAAATGAATAATTTTGCCGCAAGTCCCATTTATGATATTTTTTGTCCCAATATGATTCTGGTTGATTTTTGGCACACTTCCCATTTTTTTGATAATCAGTTGATTATACTTTTTGGCATGTGAGTTGTTTTACTTAAAGTGCATCGGACGCAATAAGGTGCAAAGCTTTTGAAGAAAAATTACAAACAATAAAAAAACACAACATCATGAAAAAATTATCTTTAGTATCCGTTTTGATCTTCTTTTTAGCAGTAGTAGCAAGCGCACAGTCAGAAACAGTTTCACATGATTTAAGAGTAAAATTTCCAACTTATGCCTTTGTTGGATTGTCAGGTGAGGGCTCAATTGAGCTATCTCCTAAAGCTCCAGATGTCGCTGGTGAAGGCTTGGATTTTAATAGTCCCAGTGCTTCTAATAGTACTAAGTACTTGCAGTACTCTTCGCTACCGGGCAAAGGCGGTAAGAACAATCGTATTTCGGTTTCGATGACCGCTGCAAATAGCATGGCATTGCCTAAAGGCGTTACCATATTGTTGAAAGTGGAAGATTATAGTGGAAAAGGGAAAGGAACCTTAGGGACACCTAGTACAGGTGCAGAAGGAATAGTATTAGAAAAGAACGGTAAGGCAATTGTTACTGGTATTAAAAACTGTTATACCGGAACAGGTAGTGAAGAGGGGCACTTACTGACATACTCTTTGAAGATGGAGGATGAAACTGCTAGTTATGAAGATTTGAGTACTGGTGATTATGATTTTACCATCACTTATACTATTGAAGCAGAATAGAGAGTTAAGATAAAAAATAAGGGAATTAAGAGGAAGGCTGTTCAGCTTTCCTCTTTTTGTTTTCAGTCTTTTTAACCGTAACAATAGGTAATTCACCTATTGACTTTCGTGTTGTTGCGATCTAATTTTAGCAACATGAAACACAAGGGCGCTTTTCTTGTCATCATAATGCTTTTTTCATTGACCCGATTTAGTTTGGGTATTGGTGAGAACACTGAACATAAGGCCAGTGTTGTGATTCCTGATGTCGCTTTGTTATCGCTTCAGCACGATGGGAATTCCAATATTGAGCTGATGGGGACTTCATCATCTGTTGCAGGCAGCAAAATAGAGATGGGGGGAGAAGCGACCGCAGATATCTGGTTGAATTATTCTTCTGTTTGTCATAAAAATCAAAAAAGAAAAGTAACTGCAACGGTTGTGGGAGAAGTCCCGGAAGGTGTAATCATTAAGGTAAAAGCTGACAATAGTGTAGGAACAGGGAAAGGAGAGTTGGGAAAAACCAATGGCACTGTTGTTCTTTCAAGCAATCCGAGCGATGTGATTTCTGGTATCGGTAGTTGTTATACTGGTAGTGGCGTGCATAATGGACATTTGTTGTCGTATCAATTGGAAATTGATGAAGATATGTTCTATCAAGCCTCTGAAAACAAGCTCGCTTCCGTTCATGTGGTTTATACGTTAACCGACGATAATTAATTTCCTAAAACAATTGCAAAGAACTGGGAGATTGGTATTTTAGCGTTGAAAATTTTCAAATTGCAAAAACCAATCAGGATGAGGCTTCAATATCTGACCCGCATTTTTTCCCTTGTTGTCTTTTTTTCTTCATTTACAATTTTTACGAGTGCCAATATTTTGGTGTTGAATGGATTAACTCATGAGTCGACAGGAGAGCTGGGAACTAAGTCCAAAGACAGGATTGAAATCCAAAACAATGGTTCGGAAGAACGAAGCGTGAGGGTTTATCTTCGCGATTACTGGTTTTCGTATACCGGAGAGAGCCGGCACGATGAACCGGGCACGCTTGATCGCTCCAATGCGGCGTGGGTCAACTTTAGTCCGCAATTACTTACGCTTCAACCCAACGAAAAAGCATTTGTTGATTTTGAGGTAAGTGTGCCACAAATCGACTCATTGAAGGGAACTTACTGGAGTGTGATTATGGTGGAGGGAATTGTGCCGCCCGATACAGTTGCTTCTACGCGTGGGGTAAAGATCAATACCGCCATCCGGTATGCCGTGCAAATCATCACCAATATTGGCGAAACAGGAACAAAAGATTTGCAATTCTTGGGACTGGAACTTGCCAACGACGGGACAAATAATTTATTAAATGTGGCAGTTGAGAATACAGGCGAATGCATTCTAAGGCCCGAAATCAGCCTGGAAGTATTTGATGAAAACGGAATTTCGCAGGGAATTTTTAAAGCCGATCGGCGAAAAACGCTTCCGGGAACTTCCATCAGTACCTCGCTTGTTTTAGAGGGAATTAAGCCAGGGAATTACACGGCTATCCTGGTGGCAGACTGTGATGAAGACCACATTTACGGTACCAATATCTCGCTTGAAATATAAGAATGTTTCGTCAGCCATTTTTCATAACTATATTTTTATTGGCATTTGCCTGGTCTGCTTTGGGCCAGCAGAAAGCATCGGTGCGTTTTGTGAAAGACAAAGTTTCTGCACTTCCCGGGGAAGTTTTGAACCTGGCTTACCAGCTTGATAATTTATCGACTGATACCCTCGATGTTTCACCTTCTTTTTTATATCCTGAGGCTTGGGGTTTGGTGACACGAATTCAGGGAATCAAAATTGCTCCCGGTCAAAAAAAACTGGGAATTGTTTCGATGAAGATCTTTCACGAAAGTGCAGTGGGTGAATACCCTGTTACGGTTAGTCTGAAGGAGCGAGGCGAAACACAGTTGGCTCAGGCTGAAATCGGTATTTCTGTTCTGGAGGTTGAAAAAATTACACTGGAACTGATTGAAAAACCGGTTTACGTGTCGGCGGGAGACAAAATTAGTGCTTCTTACATGCTTCAGAATTTAGGAAATACGGAGAAGAATATTTTCATCAACACCAATAATTGCGATGTTGCAGGGCCTTCATCTGTTGTGCTAAAGCCAGGCGAATCTGCACAGGTTCAGATTGTAAAAGCAACGTCTGATGAAATCTTTCAGAGTAAAAATGAATCGTTTACGGTGCGGGCACAGGTAGAGGAACGGGTTTTAAAAAGTGTTTATTCTACCGCCGTAGTGTTGCCGTCAAAGAAAGCCCGGAAAGATCTGTACTATCGTTTTCCGGTGAAAATG
This sequence comes from Maribellus luteus, assembly GCF_003576475.1. Taxonomy (GTDB): domain Bacteria; phylum Bacteroidota; class Bacteroidia; order Bacteroidales; family Prolixibacteraceae; genus Draconibacterium; species Draconibacterium luteum. The sequence continues at coordinate 303,175 of NZ_QWGR01000002.1, forward strand.
GCGGCAACTTATCTTTCTACCAATCGCCAAAACGAGTTTGAGTCGGTTTTGCAGTACCAGGTTGATGGGAGAGGTTCGCTTGACCCCGAAGGAAAGCATCAGTTAGGGTTTATGGCCCGCTGGCCCGATAATTCGGATCTTAGCTTTCTGGGTTTGTACGACCAGTATTTTCTTACTTATTCGAATGATAATCTGGAGGTATTTCTGGGAGACAAATCCTATACGGTAACTCCGCTTACCGAGTCGTTTCGGTATGGACGGGGTGCAGAGAGTAAGCTCACCCTGAACAATGGCTTGGGGATAGGTTTCAAGTATTTAAAGCCACGGTTTTTCGAGGAGATTGAGAGTGAATTGGCAGCTTCAGCAGGTTTCGATTTTAACCGGAACAATAAAATTGAATTGCACTATTTGTCCAAAAAATACCAACTGGAAAATGATCCTGCTCAACTGTTTAGCTTGACTTCGCTGTTTACTCCTTTTCTGCATACTTCGGTAGATCTGGAAGTATCGCATGGCCAATTTTTAGGAAAAAAATCGAATGCGTTGCGTGCCGGATTAAACAGTCGGTTTTCAATTTTTCAGCTTACAGGAGTTTATTACGACACAGGAAAAGACTACCCCGGGTATTACACCAATTCGCGGTTTTACTCAGCCGGTGTAAGTGCCGACATTTCAGAGCGAATCAGCCTGTTTGCCAGTGCGAGAGAAGATTTCAGAAATGCGCAGTTGGATACCTTTTTTGTAACGGCACCTTATTCCAGGTCGTTGCAGGGAACAGTGAGCTATAAAACAGGCGAACGAAGTAGCCTGAAACTTTACTGGCGCGAGTATGAAAGAAAAGACAGGTTAAGCCTGAATAAATTTCACTATCAAACCAACTCGTGGAACCTGCAGTTTAATCACCGGTTCAAAAAAATACATTACTATTTGAGTGGTGAGGTGGGGGAGACCTCTAACTTTTTGGAAGACGCAAGTCAGCAAGATCAAAAGAGTTACCGGGCCTCGGCTGATGTAACATATCGTTTTAATTCACGGCATTCGGTGCGGGTTTTTGGGAACTGGTCGAATATTAACCAAATTGTTTCTGACGACCGGCGCAGTGTGTTGGTGGGAATGGCCGCTACGAGCAGGATTTCAAAAAATCTACGCATGAATTTTTACCTGCAAAATGCCTACGATATTGATGATTATTACCGGAACCGAAACCTGATGCAGTTTAACCTGGATTATTCGTTCTTGCGCAGGCACAGTATTTCGCTCCGAAGTTTTTATACCATTTTCAGAAACCAGGTGAACGACCCCGAGTTTACCATGGCTGCTACTTATGCGTACCGGCTTGGCGTTCCTTTAAAACAGGTGATAAGCGCCGGAAAGGTTGTCGGAAGAATCAGCGACCGGGAAGGAAATCCTGTTGAGGGGATCTACCTGCGGATTTTAAACGAAACTACGGCTTCAAACAAGAACGGCGAATTTGAGTTCAGGCTGGTTACGCCTGGGAAGCAGCTTCTGGTGATTGATAAATCGAAGCTGGATGTGGATGAGATTCCGAGTATTCCGATGCCACTTGAAATGGAGGTGCTGGATAACGAAGAGTCGGTGGTTAATATATCGATTCAGAAGGGTGCCCGTTTGAGCGGGAAGCTGATCCTGGGCCAAAGTCAGTTAGCTGCATTGGATAATAAAGCGGCAAAACCTGCCAATGTTGTGGTGGAGCTGAAAACGGATTTTGAAACTTTTCGCCTGACAAGTGATGGCGAGGGCAACTTTTCATTTCCGTTGGTTCGCCCCGGCGATGTTGAGTTGCGGATCTATGCCAATACGGTTCCTGCGGGGTACCGGCCCAAACAAACAGTTTACACCTATCATCTGGAACCGGGCGAAAAGAAGTTTGCAGAGATTACGCTCGAGTCATCTAAAAAAGAGATCATTTTCAAGTCCACAGGAAAATCCATCGCTGTTAAAAATAATCTTACGCCGGTAGTCATTAACAAGCGAACCCTTAAGGAATCGTCAGAGCCGGAAATCTTTTATTCGATTCAGATCGGTGCATTTAAAAAAGCCTTGCGAAAAGACTCGAAATTTCTGAAAGACCAATCTTTTTATTTCGAAAAACAAATTGATAACTTACACAAGTATTTTATAGGTCGGTTTACCACTTACAAAGACGCTGAAAAAGAACTTGAAAAGCTAAACTCAGAATATGCATCGCCTTTTATTGTGGTGGTTAAAGATGGAAATATAATGAGCGTGGGCGAGTTTAAAGCAGGTGAAGATCAGGAGTAAAGCCGTTGTATTCAGCGCAGATGTTGTACAAATGAAGTAAAATAATGAAGAGTTGCATTAAACATATAATGACCGTTTTTGTGGCCTTGGGCTTTGCGGTAGCGGCACAGGCACAATGGAACAGCGGAAACATAAACGTACGTTTCTCGGTCCCCGAAATTGCGATTGTGGATATTGAGCCCGAGCTTGGTTACATCGAATTTAGTGTAAATGCACCCGATATTGCGGGGGGAGAGCCGGTGGTCGAACATGTTTCCAACGAGTCGGTGTGGATCAACTATACCTCCGCCATTCGGAGAAACGGGAACCGCCGGTCGATCAATGCGCAGATTTCGGAAGGTACCATTCCCGACGGCATTTCTTTTTATGTGGAAGCCTCTTTTGCATCTGCATTTGGGAGCATAAATCAAGGGAATCCTGTTGGTAGAGTTCAGATTACCAATCAGCCGCATCCGATTATTACCGGCATTGGGAGTTGCTTTACCGGAGACGGAGTAGGAAAGGGACATGAATTAAAATATTTTCTTGAGATTTCAGATTTTAGCCAGATGAAATCGATAGAAGACCAGGTATTTACCGTATTGTATACTATAACTGATAATTAGCGGAGAATGAAAGTTGCATGGGTCTTAATCTTTTTGTTTGGTGGGTTGTTGGCAAACGCCCAGTATATGGAAGTGAGCGTGGATGGAATGGTTACTTTTGATGGAGTTGATTTTATAATAAATGAGGCAGGAGAAGATTATTCCCCTTCTGTCGAGAGTGAGTCAAGTGTTTATGTCTCTATTGATTTTCAGAGTTTCTGGGATGCTCTTTTTAATCCGAACAGAAAATGGAAAATAGAAGTTGCTAAAGAGGACCTTACCTGGAATAACCATGTTAAACTTGAAATTAAGAGGACCGAAGATGGTTATGGCGATTGGAGCAACAATAAAAGAAAAACGCGGATAAAAGGGGGAGATAATTACCAGGTAGTAGATAGAGTGTCTCGGGATTTTTTCAGCGGGAAAGGTAGTGCTTATTTTGTTCCGCTTCAGCTAAAACTCTCAGGCATTTCGGTTACTCAGGGGGCGCAGGATTTCGAGACAAATGTGATATTAACCATTTATGACGATTGATGATGAGCAAGAAAATCGTATTTGTAACCTGTATTTTGGCTCTTTTTCTGCTTACATGCGAAGAGCGGGAAACGGAAGAAATTACAACGCCGGCATGGATTGAGACACGTTTGACAGAACTGGAGAACTCGGGCGAATGTTTTGGGTGTACCCTGCAGCGATGGACCTATAACAACGAATACTACTATCATCTTTATTGTAACCATTGGTCATGCAGCAATTGCGAGGTGTATCGCTACAATGGTGACAAAGTTGTTTGGGGCGAGAATGTGGATCCCGCAGATTACGAAAAAAACAAACACCGGCCCGTAAAAATATGGGAGTGCGGCATGGAAATCAATGCCGGAACTTAATGTCTTTTCTTACTTTTATTTTTCTGATTTTCTGCGGCCTAGCTGGTAATTTCAATACGGTTCCCATCCGGGTCAAGGACAACGCTTTCATAATATCCGTCTCCGGTGGAGTGGGGCTCTTTCAGCACTTTGAACCCATCTTTCCGGAGCGTGTTGGTGAGCGCATCAACCTTGTCTTTCGATCCAACACTGATGGCAAAATGAATCAAGCCGGTAAACTGCTTAACTACATCGTTTTTCGATTTGGGAATTCCGGGCATTTCCATCAGTTCCAGCCGGCAATCACCGTAAAAGGAAAGGAAATAGGACCGAAACTCCTTGGAGTGGTTGTGGTAAATTTCGGAAGAAGATGCATCGAAGTAATGCATGTAAAAGTTTCGGAGGCCCTCAAGATTGTATGTCCAGATTGCAATATGTTCAATACGCATGGCTTTGCTTTTTTTGATCCATTAAAAATACGAAACGTTTTCAGTAAAAAACAGAGGCAATTGAATTAAATTTCGCCGTTCCACTCACCGAAAAAACGATCCAGAAATACTTCCATAAAAGCGTGTCTTTCGTTGGCTATTTGAAGGGCGGAGGAGGTGTTGAGCCGTTCTTTCAATAGCAGTAGTTTTTCGTAAAAATGGTTGATGGTGGGTGCCGTGCTTTTCTTGTAATCATCAAAATTATTGTGCATTACAGGAGGAATGTTTGGATCGTACATCAAGCGATTCTTGTTTCCGCCATAGGCAAAAGTACGGGCAATCCCGATTGCTCCGATGGCATCGAGCCGGTCGGCATCCTGAACAATTTTAGCTTCTTTTGAGGTGGCAGCCGTTTTTACTTCCGCACCTTTAAACGATACTTCGGAAATCACCCGTAATATTTTCTCCTGTTGAACTGCCTCAACATCCATTTGTTTAAGCCAGGCCCGGGCTCTCGATGTGTGATTGCCTGTTTGCAGCTTCCAGTCGTCCAGGTCGTGTAATAAAGCTGCCATTTCAATCGTAAAACGGTCACCTCCTTCGTGTTCTGAAATTTTCAAGGCCAGGTTTCGGACACGAAAAATGTGCCACCAGTCATGTCCCGATCCTTCTCCGTCAAAAAGCTCTTTGATGTGATCCTCAGTACGTTTAAGTACCTCGTTTTGTCGAATATTCGAATTCATAATTCAAAATTAGCCGTATGAAGATAGATTTTAAATGCCAAAAAATGTTAACAATGTTAAGAATCGTTTTTTAAGGTGTTGATAATCAGTCCTGAAATGAAAATATTATTTCGAATGGAATGTATATCGCTGTTGCAGACATTGCTTTTTTGCTATTTTTGTCACGTTTTAAGGAACCTAAAGGTTTTTAGGATTATTTGGGTTTGAACAGACAGGGAAGATTGTATATGACATATAATAAAAAACTTACTCTACCGGCGATGTTTTATAATTCGGTAGAGAAATATGCAAATAAAACCTCGATCGTATTTACCGGCGAAGAAAATTACACTTATGCGGAAATGGGAGAAGAGGTGGAACGCATTGCAGAGATGTTGCTGGAGTTGGGCATTGGTTCGGGCGATAAAGTGGCGATACTAAGTGCCAACATGCCAAACTGGGGAAAAGCTTTCTTTGCCATTTCGCTGATCGGAGCCGTAGCCGTTCCGATTTTACCCGATTTTCACAGTAAAGAAATTCACTCGATTCTCGAACATTCGGGATCAAAAGCATTGTTTGTTTCTGAAGGTTTGTATGCGAGTGTCAGCGAGAAAACAGCTGATATGCTCGAGTGCATGATTTTGGTAGAGCGCTTTGCGCTTATTCCAAAAGAAACTCCGGCGAGCCATTTACACTTGCTTGCTTCATCGGTTCCGGTTAACAAAAAAGATTTTGTTCCGGTGGATGTGGACGAGGAAGATTTGGCATCTATTATTTATACATCGGGAACTACCGGGAACTCGAAAGGGGTTATGCTGACACATAAAAACCTGACGTGGACTGCCCGCCAAAGTCGTACGCTGCAAAAAATTGAAGAAGACGACAGGTTTCTTTCGATGCTGCCGCTTTCGCATACACTCGAAAACACCGTAGGCTTTTTATTACCGATGATGTACGGTGCTTCGGTGCATTATTTGCGTAAGCCGCCGGTGCCTTCGGTTTTACTACCGGCACTCAAAACGGTGAAGCCAACCATCATGTTGTCAGTGCCGCTGATCATCGAAAAGGTGTATCGTTCAAAGATCCAGCCTACGTTTGAGAAGAATGGTCTGATGCGTTTCCTGAGCACTTTTGCTCCGACAAGAATATTGTTGCACAAGGTAGCTGCCAAAAAGTTGATGGAGACTTTTGGTGGTTGCGTTCATTTCTTTGGAATCGGTGGCGCCAAGCTCGATACCACGGTGGAACGTTTTCTGAAAGAAGGTGGATTTCCATACGCGATTGGTTACGGGCTGACAGAAACCGCTCCTTTGCTGGCTGGTGCAGTTGGTAAAAATACACGGGTAGGTTCTACCGGTATTGCCATGGAAGGCGTTACGCTGCGTATAGCCGATCCTGATCCGAAGACCGGCGAAGGTGAGATTCAGGCAAAGGGCGAAAATGTAATGAAAGGCTACTACAAAGCGCCTGGAATTACCAAAGAAGTGTTTACGGAAGATGGCTGGTTCCGTACCGGCGACCGGGGTGTTTTCATCAAAAACAAGCTGTATGTAAAAGGCCGAATCAAAACCATGATTGTAGGTGCCAGCGGCGAAAACATCTATCCCGAAGAAATAGAGTCGGTTATCAACAAGATGCGTTTTGTTCTGGAATCGCTGGTAGTGGAGAAAAAAGGGAAACTGGTAGCCATGATTCACCTTAACATGGAAGAAGTGGAGGAGAATCTGAAGAATATGAAACTGGAGGCCAAGCAATATATTTCGGTCAAATCGGACGAAATTCTGCAGGAGATCATGAAGAAAGTTAACCTGGAAGTGAACAAGTTTTCGCGGATTAACCAGGTGATATTGCAGCCTATTCCGTTTGAACGTACCCCCACCCGAAAGATCAAGAGATTTTTATACGCTTAGGATAAATTGATATTTAAAAGGAAAGCTTCAGATGAGGCTTTCCTTTTTTGTTACATTAAAGATGAGGCCAATGCAAAGCTAGTTTCCTGAAATGAGCAAAGTTTTGCTAATTTTGTAGCCACAAAAATTTCAGCATAGATGGTAACGGAATCAAGATACAGTGCAAGGGGAGTTTCAGCATCGAAGGAAGATGTACACGAGGCAATCAGGAATGTAGACAAAGGTGTATTTCCAAAGGCTTTTTGTAAGATCGTTCCCGATATTTTAGGCGGAGACCCCGAATGGTGTAACATAATGCATGCCGATGGAGCCGGCACAAAATCGGCGCTGGCCTACATGTACTGGAAAGAAACCGGCGATCTTTCGGTTTGGAAAGGCATTGCGCAGGATGCACTGATCATGAATGTGGACGACCTTTTGTGTGTGGGAGCCACCGATAATATCCTGGTTTCATCCACCATCGGACGAAACAAAAACAACATTCCGGGAGAAGTGATTGCTGCCATTATCAACGGAACCGAGGAATTGCTCGCTACTTTACGCGAAATGGGCGTAAGCATTTACTCCACCGGTGGTGAAACAGCCGATGTGGGTGATTTGGTACGCACGATCATAGTTGATTCAACCGTAACCTGCCGCATGAAAAGAGACGACGTTGTTTCTGCCGACCGCATCAAGGCCGGAAATGTGATTGTAGGACTTTCCTCTTCAGGACAGGCAAGTTACGAAGCCGAATACAACGGAGGAATGGGTAGTAACGGATTGACTTCGGCCCGACATGATGTATTCTCAAAGTACCTGGCAGAAAAGTATCCTGAAAGTTTTGACCCGCAGGTGCCGGGAGAGTTGGTTTATTCGGGAGGCAAAAAACTGACAGATGTTGTTGATGGCCTGGATATTGATGCCGGGAAGCTGGTACTTTCGCCCACACGAACTTACGCTCCGGTAATTAAAAAGGTGCTGGATCAGTTCCGCGGTGAAATATCCGGAATGATTCATTGCTCGGGTGGTGCACAAACCAAAGTGTTGCATTTTGTCGATAACGTTCATGTAATAAAAGACAACATGTTTCCGGTTCCGCCGCTGTTTAAACTGATTCACGAGCAATCGGGAACCGACTGGAAAGAAATGTACAAGGTGTTTAACATGGGACACCGTTTTGAAATATACTGCGGTGAAGATGTAGCGCAGGAGATCATCAACATCTCTGAATCGTTCAACATCGAGGCACAGATTATCGGAAGAGTTGAATCTTTTGAAGGGAAAAAACTCACCATTACATCCGGAAACGGCACATTTGAATATTAGCTCATTCCCACTTTCGTGGGAATCTCATCAAAATATGGCGAACTTTTATGTTTACATATTAGCGAACAAGCCAAACGGAGTTTTGTATATTGGACTAACAAATGAGTTAGAAAGAAGACTGGGAGAACACAAAGACAAAGTTCTGAAAGGATTTACGTCGAAGTACAATGTAGATAAACTGGGTTATTACGAAGAATTTGATACCTATGAAGAAGCTTTTTCAAGAGAACGAAGACTGAAAAAGTGGAATAGGGAATGGAAAATTGAATTGATAGAAAAAGAAAACGCGAATTGGGAGGATTTATCAGCTGAGTGATTCTGAAGATAGAGATTCCCGTTTGCACGGGAATGAGATTAAAAGACAGGATAGATTATGGCACAATACGAATTACTAGAGAAATTTGAGTCGATCAAGCACCGCTACGCAGAAGTGGAGCAGCAGATTACCGACCCAGCTGTAATGGCAGATATGAAGCGTTACGTGAAGCTGAACCAGGAATACAAAAATCTGCAGAAGCTGGTGGGCAAATTTCAGGAATATAAAAACCTGGTAGACAATATCGAAACCGGGAAAGAAATGTTGGCTGAAGAGACCGACGAGGAAATGCGTGCAATGGCACGTGAAGAGATTGAAGCCTCGGAAGACTTACTTCCGAAGGTGGAACGGGAAGTGAAATTCCTGCTGGTTCCGGCTGATCCGGAAGACGGGAAGAATGCGATTCTCGAAATCCGTGCAGGAACCGGTGGCGACGAAGCCAGTATTTTTGCCGGCGACCTTTTCCGTATGTACTCGAAATACTGCGAGAAAAAAGGCTGGCGTCTGGAAGTTACCAATGCCAACGAAGGAACTGCGGGTGGTTACAAGGAAATTGTGGCCAAAGTTACCGGAGAAGGTGTTTACGGGATTCTGAAATACGAATCGGGTGTGCACCGTGTACAACGTGTTCCGCAAACCGAAACACAGGGAAGGGTACATACATCGGCTGCAACCGTGGCTGTTTTGCCTGAAGCCGAAGAGTTTGATGTGGAACTGAAAGAATCGGATATCCGGAAAGATACTTACTGTTCTTCCGGACCTGGCGGACAGTCGGTGAACACTACTTATTCGGCCATTCGTTTAACACACATGCCAACCGGAATTGTGGTAACCTGTCAGGACGAAAAATCGCAGCTGAAAAACCTAGCCAAAGCGATGACCGAACTTCGTACCCGTATTTACAACATGGAATACCAGAAATACATCGACGAGATTTCATCGAAGCGTAAAACCATGGTTTCCACCGGCGACCGTTCGGCAAAAATCCGCACCTATAACTGGCCGCAGGGCCGTGTGACCGATCACCGTATTAACCTGACGCTGTACAACCTGCAGGCAATTATAGGCGGTGAAATCGACGAGATCATCGAAAAACTGATGATCGAAGAAAATGCCGAAAAATTAAAAGAAGCAGCTATTTAATTTTAAAATAAGGACCGATTTCGGGCTTTCAACAAATAGAAATGAATCAACAACAACTTTTTGAGGAGATCCAAAAGAAACGCAGCTTTCTTTGTGTGGGGCTGGACACCGATATTCAGAAAATTCCTCCGCATTTATTGGAAACTTCCGACCCGGTTTTTTCTTTCAACAAGGAGATAATTGATGCTACGGCTGAGTTTTCGGTGGCGTACAAACCCAACCTGGCTTTTTATGAAAGTCTGGGCTCGAAGGGATTGGTCAGCCTCGAAAAAACAGTTGCCTATATCAAGGAAAACTACCCTGAGATTTTTCTGATTGCCGATGCCAAACGTGGCGATATTGGCAATACTTCCAACTTGTATGCGCGTGCCTTCTTTGGCGAGCAGGATTTTGACGCCGTAACCGTGGCGCCTTATATGGGAGAAGATTCAGTAAAGCCGTTTATGACTTACCCCGGCAAGTGGGTGATTCTTTTGGCGCTGACATCCAACAAGGGAGCTTTCGATTTTCAGTTTATTGAAGACCGGGAAACCGGCGATAAACTGTTTGAAACAGTGCTGAAAAAGTCGCAGCAATGGGGAAGCGAAGAAAACCTGATGTATGTGGTAGGTGCCACAAAGGCCGAGAAATTAAAAGAAATACGCGCGATTGTTCCCAACCACTTTTTGCTGGTGCCGGGAGTAGGAGCACAGGGAGGTAGTTTACAGGAAGTGGCGCACAACGGATTGAATTCGAAATGTGGTTTGCTGGTAAACTCTTCGCGCGGAATTATTTATGCTTCCGGAGAGGTTGATTTTGCCGAAAAAGCAAAAGAGGCTGCCCGCGAGGTTCAGCAGGAAATGGAAGCCCTTCTTCAGGAGGCCGGACTAATTTAAAAACATTGCACAAGCTATAAAAAGAAAGGGCTTCCTAACGGAAGCCCTTTTTCTTTACGATTATGAATACAGGTCTTTAAACCTGTGGGATAAGCATTATTTGCTCAAATCTTTGATGCGGATGTTTCTGAAATACAATTCAGAGCCGTGGCCCAAAAATCCGATGTAACCTTTTTCGCGGTCCAAACCCGGGTGTTTTTTTCCGTCGCGTGTACCATTTTTGCTGGCTTCTTTAATATCTCCGTCAACAATGGTCACTCCATTCAGAATAATTTTTATGCTTGAACCTTTTACGATTACTTCTTCGGTGTTCCATTCGCCAACAGGGTTCAGGAAGCCTCTTTTGGCTGCAATTACGCCGTAAACCGATCCGTGGTACTGGTATTCGTGCAGCTTGGCATAAATAGGAGCTGTGTTATCCAGTATCTGAAGTTCCATGCCCATGTAAGCAGCATCTCCTTCCAGCGGAGCCCTGATTCCGAGTCCGTTGTTGGCACCGGGAGTCAGTTTGAACTCAAAACGGAAGTTGAAATCGCTGTACTCGTCGGCAGTAAATAAGTTGCCGCGTCCGCCCATTTTTGGGTTGACCACCAAAATACCGTCTTCAGCATAATAGTCGGTCAGGTTTCCTTGCCAGCCATCCAGGTTTTTACCGTTGAACAGCGAAACAAAACCTTCCTCTTTTTCTTGCTGAGTTAAACCGATGGATTGGGTATCGATTTCTTTCACATATACATCGCGGAAAGCCAGTTCGTTTCCGTGTGCCTGCAATTCGATGGTTCCTTCTTCGAAAATCGGAATGCTGCGATCCCAGAAGTTGTCCATACGCACATTGTCAACTACCAACTCGCCGTTCAGGTAAACTGTTACGTTTTCACCGATCATGGTAATGTGGAAGGTGTTCCACTCATCAAGCGGGTTGTCGGCTACTTTCGACGGATTGCGAACATTGTCAGGGTTGTTGTTGTACAGCCCGCCTGATCCTACCTGTGCACCTACTTCAACGCGTGAAGTATCCCAGATCTGAACCTGTGGGGTTCCTCTCAGGTAAATGCCGCTGTCGCCTTTTTTGGTGATCTTCCAGTCAACGATCATTTCAAAATCTTTGTAGCGTTTTACTGAAACCAGGTTGGCACCGTGGCCATTAAAGATGATTTGACCGTCTTTTACACTCCAGTTTTCTACCATTTTCTTGTCGGCTTCCACCTGAGCTTTTGCTTTTTCAGCTTCGCTCATTTTGGCAATTTTGATCGGGTTGCCATCCAGCAACATACCTTGCCATCCTTCCAGGTCTTTGCCGTTGAACATCGATACAAAGCCTTTTTCGTCGGGCATCGCATCGAGGTAACGCTGAATATTGATCTTGTCGTACTGGCTGTCTTCACCCGATAAGGCGTTAAGAGCTTTTCCGAGAACTCTTTTTACGATATCGCCGGTTTGTCCTTTTTCACCGTCGTTGCCGGGCATTGCATTTTGCATTACCGAGCGGGCTGCTCTTTCAGCCAGGTCTTTGTTATCCAGGAACGGCTCCAGGTATACCAAAGCCAGGAACGTTTTTAATCCTCCGATGGCGGCGATCACACTGTTTTTGTCGCCGTTGGAAGTAGCGTAAGGCATTATTTTCCGGTACTGAAGTAATTTCTGGTCATCCGGCAAATTGGCGGAACGAACCAGTTTTACAAAGTTGGAAAAAGCTTTTTGTTTGAATTCGCCTGACGAACTTTGGCAGATTTCATACAATTCTTTGGCAGCCGAATATTCTTTCCAGGCGTTGAGTGCGTTGAAAGCAGCTTCTTTTTGAGCGCCGCTGGAAGTATTGAAATAGTTGGTTACGGTTTCAAGCGCCACATTGCCGCCAATTTCAGGCAGGATCGGGAAGATCCGCTCTTTTTTGTCGGTTGATTTTAAGGCAGTGAATACTTTACCGTTTGCTTTTTGTTCGGCGGCTACATTTTGGGTAACAATAATAATGGCCTTTTGAGTTTCGGCAATCTCGCTGGCATCAGAAACTGAAAGCAAAAGTTTCAGGAGGTCATCTGTATTGCCGTAAGCTGATACGTTTTTCAGCGCTTTAAAAGCAGCTGATTTTACCACATTTTCCGACGATTTAGTGGCGGCCAGCACATCGTCAAAATACTGAGAACCTGCCTTGGCAGCCAGTAATTCGATAACAGTAGCTTTTGTTTCGCCTGATGTATTGGAAAGTTCGCCTGCTACCTGGTAAAGGTGATCTTTGTCGAGCAGTTGAGATAGCGTATTTTTGGTAAGCTGAAGGTCGTTACCGCTTTTCAGGTGGGCAACCAAAGCAGGAATGGCTTCTTTTCCTTTTAGCTGACTTAAAGCCACAAGAGCTTCCTGTCTAACCGCTTCAGAAGCGTTGTTTATATTCTGAGCAACCAGTTCGTTGGCAAGCGTGCATCCGCGGCGTCCAAGCATCGAAATAATCTCAGCTTTTACTTCCGGAGCAGCTGCTTCCGCTTTGGCAATCCAAAGACGGGTGTCGGCAATGCCTCCTGTTTTTTCAGCAATGTTCAGCGCCGAGTAACGGAAAGCCTTGTCCGAATTGTCAACGGCTTTTAGCAACAGCGGTGTAGCCTTATAACCCATGTATTTGGCATAGATAAACAGTGCAGTAGAATAGTTGTGCAACAATTCGGGTGCCTGGTTGGCTTTGAAAACTGCTTTGCAGGCTTTTTCGAGCGTGGCAATTTCATTTTTCTGACCCAAACGATCGGCATACAAAAGGAAAGCGTTGGCTGCATCGGTTTTGTCGTAGGCAAACTTAACACCCTGTGCAGCTTTTAAAAGCAGGTTGTACGAAGCCGGATCACCAATTTGTGCCAGTGCAGTAAGTGTTGTTTTTCTGAGTTTCACTTCATCGGTTCCTGCCAGTGCTGTGATTTGCGGAACGGCTGCTGCGTAGCTCAATTCACCAAGCGCACGTACCAATGTTAGTTTGGCTTTTTCTCCGGCTGAAGGAAGTGCTTCTGCAAATAACTGAGCCGCACCTTCGCTGTTGATAGCTAGAATACACTGAGCAGCGGGTTCAACCAATTCTTCGTTGGTCAGATAAGACTTTAACGCTTCGGTAGTTTTTGCCTCGCCAACCAGGTTGAGTTGGTTCATCAAAAAGGTTTTTACTTCGGCATCTTTCTGAACAGCAAGTGCTTTTAGTAAATTGTTCTCAGCAAATGTACGTTCTTCGGTTTTCCCAAACTGACTGCTGTAGCGGGCAAAGCTATTCAATGCAAAACGAACGGCTGTGTCGTCGCCAACTCCCGGAGGGGTCAGCATTTCCAGCATTTTCTGAATTCCTTCTTCTCCCAAAAGGTAAACCTCGTTCATTGCCTTGTCAAGGTGAGAGAGGTTTTTTGTGGGCATTTGCGCCAGAATGTCGGCGACTTTGGTATCCAATGTCCGGCGGTCCTGGGCAAATCCGGTGCCCGAAACTGCGGCCAGAACAAGGATGCAAATAAGTTGAATTATATTTCTCTTCATCGTTGTTGTCGTTAATCTTTTATCCTAAAACCTAAAAATTTCGTTCACTAAATTGTCCAGGGAGCACGCATGGGCTGATTGATCAGACGGTTGGCTCCTTCATCATCGATGAACTCCAGTTTTTCAGGATCAAAACGAAGTGTTCGACCCAGGCGAACCGCAATAATTCCCAGGTTAACCAGGGTAGCCGAACGGAAACCATTCATTTCGTTCAGTGCGAATTTCTTGCGTGTTTTTACCGACTCAGAGAAGATTCCGATTTGTGGTTCCGGCTCAGGAAGCGTTTTAATAAAGCTTTGAAGATTTGGAATGTCGGATCTGAATCCCTGGTAAATTTTGCCGTTTGGTCCTTCAATGTAGGCTGCATCTTTGTCGCGGTTTTCACCATCGAGGATAATCTGGCAACCATCGGCATAAGTATAAGTGATTCTTCTCCAGCTGCCTACTGCATCGTAGTGCTGCTGCGGTGCATCCACTTCAATTTTTACCGGGCTTGTGTCGTCTTTACCCAGCATGTACTGTACCGGGTCGAGGTAGTGTTGTCCCATGTCGCCCAAACCACCGCCATCGTAATCCCAGTATCCACGGAAGTTGGAGTGTACGCGTAAATGGTTGTAAGGTCTGTACGGGGCAGGTCCTAACCACATGTCGTAGTCGAGGTTGGAAGGAACCTGTTCGGTAGGCAGGTTGTGTTGTCCGCTCCAGAAAAACTTCCAGTTGTAACCGGTAATTCCGCTCACGGTTACTTTCAGCGGCCATCCTAAAATTCCGCTGTCGATTACTTTCTTTAAAGGTTTAACGTCGGTACCCAAACCGTAGAAATTGTCTTTGAAACGGAACCAGGTATTCAGGCGGAACATACGGCCGTGGGCATTTACAGCTTCCACTACTTTTTTGCCTTCGCCAATCGTACGTGTCATGGGTTTTTCGCACCAGATGTCTTTCCCGGCTTTTGCTGCTTCAACAGCCATAATTCCGTGCCAGTGTGGTGGAGTAGCAATGTGAACGATATCCACTTCGGGGAGTTGACAAACTTCCCTGAAATCGCTAAATTCTTTCACTTTGTAATCGATCATGTTACGCGCCAATGCCAAATGTTCGGTATCGACATCGCAAATGGCCACCACTTTTGTGCCTTCGTAAGGAATATGTCCGCGACCCATTCCCCCAACTCCGATGATGGCTTTGGTCAGCGTGTCAGACGGAGCGAGGAATCCGTTTCCTCCAAGCGCGTGGCGCGGGATAATCGTAAATCCGGCACCAACCATAAGAGCGCTTTTTAAGAACTTTCTTCTGTTTGTAGTTTGATTTTTACTCATATAGCTTTTTGGTATTAAAAAATTGCAGCTTAGTGAATTAAATTGCAAGTATAAGTTACCTCAGGTTACAATATAGGGTAATATTAGGGGTAACAGCGAAGAAAATCGGACAAAAGTTCGCCGAAAATCCAAAATCCAGCGGGATGACGAGAAACGGAAATGATGTACTCAGTAGAGTCTATGAGATCTCCAGCAACTCAGAAATTGTTTTGCCAAAAGGTTGCGCATAACACTGCTGGTAGTACTTTTCGAAGTGTTCCAACGATTCGTGCGCTTGTGTATTTTTCCCCAGTTTTAGCAGCGCTTTTATTTTATAGCTGAGAATGGTTTCGTTTAAGGGGTCAAAAATCAGCAGCGCCTGCGACAGGCGAAGCACGGCCTCGTGGTTCTGCATAAAGGTTTCATCCAAATAAAGTGGCAGCAACGTTTCGAGCAGTTCATCCGAAATTTTGCTTTTGAAATCATCGAGCCACACGTCGTCCATGTGCGGAAGCAGCGCTCCCTTTTCGATGATCAGGAGAATTTTGTTCAGAAGCCCGGAATGGATGCCGGTTTTGATGCTTTGTTTAAACTGTTCGATAAGCAGGAAATAATCGGCGAGGTCGCAATACACATCGTCGTCGAGGGTAATTACCCATTTCCGGTTGTTGTATTCGATGTTGATACCGCTGTTTTGTTCAATGATCTCGCGGATACGCTGTACCTGGGTCCCCCGGTTGTTTTTCGCACTCTCGGCAGGATAGCCCGCCCAAAGATGGTTGGTGAGCTGTTTGGAACTAAGCCCGTTTTCGCGTAAAGTGGCAATTAGCACCAATACAAATAACTGTTTTCTTCGGGTGGAAAAACGGGAAGTCAGGTCTTCTCCATCGCGGTTAATAATTTTAAAACCACCAAAAAACTGGATGGAAGGGCCGGTATTTTTCCGTTTTTCTTTCAGCGAAATGATGGTTTTTGGGGTGCTGTATGACGGCTTCGAGATTCGGTGTTTTCTTTTCCGGAGGAGAAGAACCATAAAGCCAGCCAGTAGAACCGCTAAAGGCAAAAGCCAGAGCCAGGAAAAGCTTGCCGGTTCGGTTTCTCTTTTTATGCCCTGCTGATACAGGCGTTCCACTTCAACATCGCTCAGGGCGCGGTCCCAAATGGTCAGGTCGTCCATCATTCCATGGAACGATTCGTCCCACAGATTGGTACCTATTAAAAGTGAATATTCCGTTGAACGGATGTTGGCGGCAGTGTCAATCCCCACCAACTCACCGTTTTTAAAGAAGCGTACGGTTTTGCCGATCGAGATCACAAAGGTTATTTGCTGCCACTCGTTGATTTTAACTACGGCTGAATCAATTACGTGGTCTTTGATTCCGGGCGAAGTAAAGAGCAGGTTTCCGTCCCTGAATTTTACCGACAGCGCTTTCCCTTTTCCGATTATGCTTCGGTTTCCGCTTATGTCGGTAGGCTTTATCCAGGCACTTACCGTAAAATTATCGTTGAGCTCGATGTCGGTGTCGTAGTCAATGTAATTGTCTTTTCCGTTGAACACGGCACACCATCCCCGCAACGAGTCTTTCCGGTACTCGATGTTGCTGTAAGGAATTTCGGTATTGGTTGCAACCGCATTGTCAACATTCTGCTCAAAGGGAAGCATCAAAACCATTCCGTCTTTCAGATCCTTTTGGCGGGCGTAAAATATCTTGGTGCTTTCAGAGGTGAAGCTGTTAAAGGTGAACACGTCGGGCGAAAAATGATAACCATCCTTGTACGGGCTCAGTTCGGTTTGCGTGGTGTGTATCTTCCCAAACGACTCCAACTGAGGCAATTCTTTCCAGGTAATTCCTTCTATCGGTAGGTTGTCAAAAATTACATTGGCAGTGTACCACTTTTGTTTTGAGAAATGCTGATGGTAAACGTCAAAAATCTCTTTGTGCCGCGTAACAAAAAAGTTGGGTAGCTTTCCGGTACGCTCGTTAAAAAGCTGCGGCGTTTTCTCCGGATGTTGTTTTAATGAATCGGGCAGGTTTTTTAAAGCCGCATCGAGGTAAAAAACAACCAGGTCATTTTCGGGTTTTCCTTCAAAACCAGCCCGTGTTTCGGCCGGAAACCCAACAGGAACCCTGTAGCTGCAGGCAAGTTCTTCCAACGAATAGGAGAAAGCTGTCGCTTCGGGAGTGAACACAAAAAGCCTTTTGTTTTTTGCCAGGCAATCCGGGATGTTTTCGATGGTTTGTTCCCCGGGTATGGCCACAAAGCGGGAAATACTGTCGGATCCGGGCTTTAGAAAAGATTCAGCGAAGTCCTGCGTGGCGATAAAAGTAAGAATTTCGCTATCGTTATTCTCCATGAATTTATTTGCCTCGTTAAAAAGATGGATGCCTGAAGCACCTGGAGAAAGAATGAACGCACGGTATCCTTCAAGCAAATCCTGCTTTATGTTTCCGTTGGTTTCAGTGGAAAGAAATACATATTCCTCCAGGCTGTTTTTCGCGATTGAATGGAACGGAAATAGCAGGAAAAACAATGCCCCGAAAAAGGCATAACCCCAATTTGACCTGTAAATACATTGCATGCTAACAAAAATAGAAAAAAGACGCAGAGTAGAGTGGGATGCAAGGTGAAATTAGTACAGGATAAATACGAATGGCTGTGTATTTCACTACTTTTCAAATGGTAATGAACAAAAGAAATTAGCTTACACCGCCCTGCCCGGTTCCCGCCCGGGCAGAATTAATTTCTGCGATAAAGGAAGCTGCTTATTTAAGCCGGGTATATGTTTCAATTATCAAACGATCGACCCCGAGATTTTCGATTTTCTCGATTCCTTTTTGAACGAGCGTATCGTTGTTGATTGTTATTTCAAAGTCAAAAGTATGATCTTCCCATTCGCGGAAATTGCAAAACTCCAGGTGTTCGGTGTAGGTCGTTCCGTTTAGCGAATATTTTCCTCCGCCTGCAACAAATACAGCCGTAGAATCGGTGCCTTTATTCAGGTCGTGGCGAAGAAAGGAAAAGTGATTGGCATTGATGATCTTAATGGTTTTTTGCCCGTCGGTGTAATCGGTAAAAACCGTATCGTTTTGCTGAATCGTTTCACCCGAAATCAGCAGCCATGTTCCTTCAATCGGCAGCTTCGTTTCAGAAGCAGGTTGACACGCCCAAAATAAAGGTAGGATTAGCAGAATGGTCAGTTTTTTCATATTTAGTAGATCGTATTGAATTTTTCCATAGCGATTTTTTTTACTTCCTCCATCGAGATTTCCCGGCCCAGTTCCTGTTGAATGGAAGTAACTGCCGAAGAGGCAAAGCCGCAGGGGTTGATGTAATTGTAGTAACGCATGTCGGTATTTACGTTTAGCGCAAAGCCGTGCATGGTAACATAGCGGCTTACGCGCACCCCGATGGCGCAGATTTTCCGGGCGCGCACTTTATGGTCGGCCTGTAGCCAAACACCGGTGGCACCTTCTTTTCTTCCGCCTTCCAAACCGTATTCGGCAATGGTGGCAATAATCGCGTCTTCCATTTTTTCGATGTACTCGCGTACGCCTATTTTTAGGTTTTCCAGGTCAATAATGGGGTAGCCCACCAATTGCCCCGGGCCGTGGTAGGTAATATCGCCGCCGCGGTTGATCTTGTAATAGGTGGCGTCTATTTTCTTCAGGAAATCAGTATTGGCCAGCAGGTTTTTTTCGTCGCCGCTTTTGCCCAGCGTGTAAACATGCGGATGCTCCACCAGGATAAAACTGTTGCGCGCCGTTGGTTTTCCGGTACTGCGTTTTTCGGCTACAACTTCCTGCAGCCTTTCTTCCTGGTAATCCCAGCAGGCTTTGTAATCTTTCAGTCCTAAATCGATGTAGTTAAAATCTGCCATTTTTTTGTTTTTAGCTTCGAACTGCGAGGTCAGGGTTTTGCATCTGTCAACTGCCACTGAATACTGATCACTTTCCTACGCATTCACATGTTCCTCGGCACGGTACGAACTACGCACCAGCGGCGAGCTTTCCACAAATTTAAATCCTTTGCGGATACCAATGTTGCGGTATTCCACAAATTTTTCGGGAGTAATGTATTCTACCACCGGCATGTGTTTGGGCGTTGGTGCGAGGTACTGTCCAATGGTCATTACTTTGCAGCCAGCCTCCAGCAGGTCGTCCATGGTTTTTAGCACATCTTCGTGCGTTTCGCCCAGACCAAGCATTATCCCCGATTTGGCTCGCCCAAAATGGTCGGCCACATATTTTATCACTTCAAGGCTGCGGCGGTATTTGGCTGCAAAACGAATAAAGGGTGTGCGTTCTTCGGTAGTTTCCAGGTTGTGCGAAATCACATCCGGGCCGGCATCAATCACCTGCTGAATAAGTTCCGTTTTTCCCCTGAAATCGGGAATCAGCACTTCAATCTTGGTTTCCGGGTTTACGCGTTTTACTTCGCGAATGGTTTCTGCCCATATTCCTGCTCCCTGGTCTTCCAGGTCGTCGCGGTCGACCGAAGTAATCACACAATGTTTAACACCCATAATGCGCACCGATTCAGCCAGTTTCTTGGGTTCTTCCAGGTCGGGAGCCAGTGGTCTTCCGTTGGGAACGGCACAGAATTTACAGCGGCGGGTACAAATGTTCCCCAGTATCATAAACGTGGCGGTACCCCGGTTCCAGCACTCCCCAATGTTCGGGCAGTTTCCGCTGGTGCAAATCGTATGCAAACCGTGTTTGTTGACCAGGTTCTTCACTTTCGAGTAGCTTTCCCCTTTTGGCATTTTCATCTTCATCCACTTCGGCAGGCGCTCCCTGCCATTCAATTCATGTGCCATATCAAAAAAATTTCTGCAAAGTTATTAGTTTAAAAATGAATACAGGATGAAAAACTCTCAAATACTAAAATTGTTCTGAAAAAAACACTTCTTCCTGTAACTGTGTTATTTTTGTGAGATATCAGGAAATCTATGAAACACATTATATGCTCTTTTTTGATCCTTTTTAGTCTGAATACGGTGTACGCTCAGCAGAAGAAAGTATCGGAGATTCAGAGTAAATCAAGTCTGGCAATTAAGTACTACAATGAAAAAGACTATGAGAAAGCACTTCCTTTGCTCAGAGATGTGTACGGTCTTACCCGGAACAGTACCTATTACCGGTATTACATTACCTGTATGATTGAGTTGAAACAGTACGACGAGGCCATCAGGGAAATTCAGGATGAACTTAAAAAACAAAAACCTCCGCGGCCCGATTATTTTATTTACTGGGGGCAGGTGCTGAAAGCAAAGGGATTAAAAACCGAAGCCGCAGCCAAATACCGGGAGGCGATCGACAACATTCAGCCCAATAAAGGGAGTTATTATACGGTGGCGAATGCTTTTCTGGCAAACCAGGAGTTTGAGCTTTCGAGAGATGTGTACCTGAAGGCCCGGGAAGTGTTGCCGGCCGAAGATTTCAGTTACGAGCTGGCGCGTTCGTATTTGTACTTGCGCGACAATGAAAACATGCTGGAAGAATACCTCAATCTGCTGAAAAGAGATCCGAATCATCTTCCGCGGGTGCAAAGCAGTTTGTCGTCGGCCATGCGGCTGGATATCGACGACGGGCTTCGCGACCAGTTTCGCGAGCAGGTGTTGCTGCGTATTCAGAACGAACCCGATGTGATTGGCTACAACCGGCTGCTGATCTGGTTTCTTCTGCAGGAGCGCAAGTTTGCCAGTGCCTTGCGCCAGTCGATTGCGATCGACCGCCGCACCGGGGAAGAAGACCAGCAGATTGCCGTTTTGGGCGATATGGCCCTGCGAAACAAAGACTACACGGAAGCTAAAAAGGCTTATAAATACCTGATGGATAAAGGCGAGCAGAACAGCTATTATGCGCAGGCCTACATCCGGACGCTGAATGCTTCCTACCTGGAGTATGTCAACGATTTTCCGGATGACGTGGAAAAAGGGAAGGAGCTGGCGGAGCAATTCAGTAAGGGTTTGGAATACCTCCAAC
Organism: Maribellus luteus; assembly: GCF_003576475.1. Classification (GTDB taxonomy): domain Bacteria; phylum Bacteroidota; class Bacteroidia; order Bacteroidales; family Prolixibacteraceae; genus Draconibacterium; species Draconibacterium luteum. The sequence continues at coordinate 324,393 of NZ_QWGR01000002.1, forward strand.
TGGGGCCGGCCACATTGCCACTGGTAAGAGAGTATGCGCACCTGGAGGCGTTTTACCTGAGAGCGCCCGAGCGGGGCATTGAAATGCTGGAAAAGGGAATCGGCATTCCCGGGTTAAAACCTGAACAGATAGGGGAGTTGAAGACCGAGCTGGCCGATATTTATTTGTACAGCAACGATCAGTGGGAAGCCATGCTTTTGTATTCGCAGGTAATTGATGAGAACAAAACCAACAGCCTGGGCGATGAGGTGAAGCTGAAAAAAGCGCGGCTGGGCTATTACATGGGCAATTTTAAGTGGGCCAAAGCTCAGCTGGATGTGCTCAAGGCGAGTACTTCGAAACTGACCGCCAACGATGCCATGGAGCTTTCGATGATGATCGGGAACAACCTGAACCTGGACACTACCGCGGTTCCCCTGCAAATGTTTGCCCGTGCCGACTTGTTGTTTTTCCAGAACCGGAACAACGAGGCAATGGCGGTGCTCGATTCGCTGGGGGAACAATTCCCCTACAATTCGCTGGTGGATGACATTCTTTTCCGAAAAGCAAAACTCGAAATCGGCCAGCAGAACTATGCGCTGGCTGCCGAATACCTTCAAACCATTGTCAATGATTTTGGCTACGAATTGCTGGGTGACGATGCCATGTATTTGCTGGCAGAACTATACAATTATGATCTCGACCAGAAAGAGAAAGCCAAAGAGCTCTACCGCGACATGTTAAGTGATTATCCGGGCAGTGTGTACATTGAGGAATCGCGTACCAAATTTCGGGAGCTTCGGGAGCTTTTGCCTGATAACGAAAATGATAAGAAGATGGATAAAGAGGAGATGTTCATGAAAGGTATAAAGCTGGATGAATTTGAATAAGAAAGCATAGCCCGCCGGTGCTGGTTGCTTTTTGTCTTTGGTCTTTCGAAATAAAAGGCAGGCGTTTAAAAATTATTGAATTTGTGCAACGGCTACCTGCATTACCGCAAGTGGTTTTATCTTCTTGTCAATAGGTTAAATAACTTTTCGTTTATATAATAATTACCGGTTCCTATTCTTTCTTTTTTTAAAATTCCATCCTCAGCCAGTTTATTTAAATAATTAGCAGCAGTAATTCTTGAAACATTCAAGTCGTTGACAATGAATTCAATTTTTGTATAAGGATGTTTAAACAAGTTGTTTAGTAAATCTTGACTGTAAAATTTGTAATTGTCGCGAAGTTTATGTTTATACTCCATCATCAATTCTTTGATTTGGAGAATTAATTCAATGGTTTCGCGTGAAGTTTTTTCAATTCCATGAATCATGAATAACAACCATTCCTCCCAGTTTTTATTGTCCCTGAGTTCCTGTAAAAGCCTGTAATAATCGGCTTTATTTTGAATAATATAATTGCTTAAATACAGGATGGGAAGGTTTTGCAAATTTTCGATAATTAAATAAAGGATATTTATTATTCTTCCTGTACGACCGTTTCCATCGTAAAATGGGTGAATACTTTCGAATTGATAATGAATGATCGCCATTTTTATAATGGGGTCATAATCGGACATCGACGGGTCATTGATGAACTTTTCGAGATTTGTCATCAATTTATTTATTTCATTGATGTCTTGCGGAGGAGTATAAATTATTTCTCCGGTCGAAGAGTTTTTTAAGGCAGTTCCGGGAAGCTTTCGAAATCCGGCGCTGTTCCCTTCCAGTTCTTTTTGAATTTCGACGATAATGTTATTGGTAATTAGTCCCTTTACTTTAATCAGTTCAAATCCCTTTTTTAATGCTGATATGTAGTTTTGAACCTCTTTCGCTTCAGGTGATTTAAATGAGTCGAGATTTAATTCCGACTTGTACAAATCATCATGTGTTGTAATGATGTTTTCAATAGCAGAACTATCTTTTGCTTCCTGAAGCCCAAGTGTATTAACCAAAATGATTTGATTCGGAATGGTCGATGCAATTCCTTTTAATTCGGCCAAAGCTGCATGAGCAGAAGGCAAACTTTTAAGAACTGCTTTCGTTTCAAGGTCAATAGTCGGTGGCAGTTCTTTTAATTTCCAATTTTCATTTTGGCTCATTGTGTAAAGATTTTGCAGTTCTCTTTACAAATATAGTTTGTTTTGTAAAGAAAATCTATTTTTCTTTACAAAGGGTAATGGATGTGATACTATTAAAAACTAGGGGGTTGTGCAACAACTACCTTTGTTGGCAGCCGGTAATTGTTATTTTAATATTCATAAAGTATTTCTTCTCCTGATACATGGAGAATCACTTTGTCGTCACCAATTATCTGTAAGTTCTTTATATCAAATGAAACCTCTTTCCCTGGAACTGCTGTACAGATTTCTTTATTGTCAAGAGATAATCTTAAGGTCCTTTGGCATGGATCCGATTTTGCAACGTTGCCTGAATCAATTAATTTTACAGTCCATGTATCACCATCGCATCCACTTGCTGCAAATTTTATGTTCAGACAATCTCCGGTAATTGTTAATTCTGTTATTGAAAATGGGTCGTTCGGTGCATTCTCGTATTCTTCTGAACTTATTATAACGCTTTGGTCACAAACCAATTTAGAAATATCCTTAATCTCATCTATCTCAGCTACTACTCCAACCATACAATAGCTTCCCAAGTCTGTTCTTTCGTGATATTTAAATTTAATTTCTTTGTTTTCTGCTAATTCCAAATCAAAGGCATCTAAATTCAATGGTTCTAACTTTGATTTATCATCTAGCTCGATCACCCAACCACAACCATCAAGTCCTGTCAGATTTTTTAGTTTACCTGATTTATAGTCTTTTGAACTGTCACTGTCACTTTTTTCACAGGATGAAATAAATAAAATAAGGCTAAAGCAAAGTATACTTAAAATACTCGCCCCAAATAATTGTGTTCTGTGGTTTTTCATGTCAATTGTTTTAACTCAAGATGCATTAGCTTGTCCTATGGTTGCGTCGCTTGCTGTTAACATATGTGTAAATGACACTTTTTATGTATTCCTAATTTCTCTCTGTTTTTATGTGATGAGGTGTATTCAACGGTTTTTGATTATTCGCCGGTTAAATATCAACAGAGAACCAATTAATTCTTTTCTAAACAGGGTATTAAAAAATGAAAGAACCTGTTAAAAGTGCGAAAAACAGCTTATTCCCCTTCGTAGTTTTAACAGGCGCTTAAAAATTATTGGGGGTGTGCAACGGCTACACGTATTGAATTGCGTATTTATTCAACTAAACTCAGGATTGTTCTTCCCTTTAATTTTCCGCTGAGCATTAATTCAATTTTATGGGGTAAATCCTTTAGCTGAATTTCATTGCAGGTATATTCTAATTGCTTTGGCTTCCATTCATCGGCTAACTTATTCCATACTATTTCCCTGTATTTCATCGGATAGTTTTGCGAATCGATACCAATAAGCGTAACACCTCGAAGGATAAAGGGAAAGACGGTTAAATCCAATTTGGGAGATGCAACATTTCCGCAGCAAGTTACAACGCCTATCGAATGGGTTGATTTAATAATGTTTTCGAGAATGACGCCTCCGACCGTATCTATTGCCCCCGCAAACAAAGGTTTCAACAAGGGTTTTTTATCAAAATTTTCGATCTCACTTCGCAATATTATTTCTTTTGCTCCCAGGTTCATTAAATAGTCTCTTTCCGTCTCCTTGCCTGTTATTGCAACTACCGAATATCCTAACTTATTCAGTATAGCAACGCTTAATGCGCCTACGCCACCTGTTGCCCCCGACACCGCTATTTTTCCGTCTTCCGGTTTTATTAATTCCGTAAGTCTTAAAACGGATATTCCAGCTGTTAATCCTGCAGTGCCATAAATCATGGCCTCTTTCAGGGTCATTTTTTCGGGTAGTTTTACGGCCCATTCTGCCGGAACTTGAATGTACTCTGCAAATCCGCCGTCGGTATTCATCCCTAAATCATAACTGGTAACAATTACTTTATCACCTGTTTTAAATAATGCACTGTGCGATTTTTCTATTATACCTGCCGCGTCAATACCGGGCGTGTGCGGATAATTTTTGGTTACTCCTTTGTTTCCCGAAGCCGACAATGCATCTTTATAGTTCAGAGAACTGAAGTGTACTCTTACTAAAATTTCATTATCGTTTAACCGATTAAAGGCCACTTCTTTAATAGAACCAACGAAATTCCCATCCTTCTCTTCCACTCTAAATGCCTTAAATGTAGAATTATTTTGTACCATCTTTTGTCTTTTAATTTATCTATTTTTGTACAAATGTCAGGATAAATAATTTGCTTATCAATAACTTACAAAAGGTATACATACGAACATTTATTGCTGTTTTTAGTATTTACAAGTCTTTGAGAGAAGAAAAAAAATGAAAAAAAGTTATTGCCCGATTGATACATTTATAAACGTGGTAAAAGGTAAACGAAAAGGAACCATCGTTCTTCACCTTTTTCAGGGAGACAAAAGGTATAGCGAATTAGTTAAACTCTTGCCTGATATTAGCGAACGCATGCTGACCAAACAGCTTAAAGAACTGGAATCTGACGGGTTAATCCGTCGAACCGTTTATCCGGAAGTTCCGCCCAAAGTGGAATACAGCTTAACCGATCTTGGTAAAGAAATTCATCCTATCCTAAAAGGAATGTATAAAGGAGGAATCCTTTTTGAAAAATCGATGGATGAATCTCATCTTTAAAATTACGTGTTGTTCCATCGATGTGATAGGGTTTTATATGCAACACAACAGTCACTTGCAAGTTATCGTTGCGTCCCGATAGCTATCCAGACCTTTTTGTGTTATATCTTTTTCAGCCTTGCAGGCCGAGGCACGATTGGCAAAATCGCGCCAGCGGAGTTGTTTATTTAAATTTATGACTCTTCACTATATCAATGAATAATTGGTCATTTGATGTATTAAAGGTATAAAGTCTATTTTTATTTACTTCGTCACCTTTGTCGATATATGCGGATAATCTTGTTCCATCCGGCCTGTTTTCTTTTACAATTTTTGCTTTATTCCCATCTATCAGCAATTCTTCGAAAAGCAATAGATCGGGAGTATTTTTAATGCTGTCAATATTTCCATACGCTAAATATCCAAAGTCGAATTCTATTTTATAATCTTCCTTTTGGTAATATCCAACATAGGTGTCAATGCCTTGTTCATTTACGAGTGTCCAGTCAGCTGCAGCCGTTAACTCAAACTTATCGTTTGTATAAGTTGGAACATTTTCCTTGTCTTTGTTACAGGCTACAAAAACGAGAATAATTAGAAGTAAAGTAAATGCTTTCATCGTTATTGAGATTTTTTTGTGTTTGTCAATTCTTTTAAGAACGTATTTTGATTTACTGCAATCTTTTTGTTGACTTTCTCGAATCACCACATCAGATCGATCCTTGTTATTTTATATCTACGAAGAGAAATCCTATCAGACCCGCAGGAAGTGGGCGCAAGGTCTGACTTGTCAGACCGCTGAAACCCCCGCCTGCCATATTACAATTTATTAGCAACTGTAATTTTATCATTGGGTTATCGAATTTTTTGCACTTATCTGTTCAATCACAAAATGACGAGTCCATTTCCCATTCCTCACTTGGTACAAAATTGTTCCAGATTCATTTTCTTTTGTAAATAAAATTGATTTATGATATTGTATCAGTGCAATTGTCGTGTCAGGATTATATGATATTGGAGCGAGAAGGCAATGCCATATTTTGTCTCCATTGAAACAGTCAGAATCTTCTATTTTGATTAAGATATTGTGATCAGTATTTTCAATAACATTCTCAAACTGCTCGGACTTCCATGTCCCAATTATAGGATTAAGTTTAATGGTTTTTGCATCGTTATAATAAATCTTAGTTGTGTCAAATCCAAGACACAATGGTTTCATGTTTTTTTGTAACTCAATTTTGCAATTGCCTTCCATAATATCTGTCATAACAGTATTTAATAATTCTCTTACTGTCTGCGCATTACTAAAGCATGCGATAAAATACAAAATCAAAATTAATCCGATTGTCTTTGTATGTTTCATATTACAAGATGTAAATGTTCATATTTCGGTCGACTGAAGCCTTTTTCATTATTATTACTAACGTCCCTATAACGCATCATTTATCCAATCAATATCTTCTATAGGTACAACAAAATGTGTCGTTTCCAATAACATACACTTGTAAAGCACGCCTTTTATGGTTTACTAATTTCTCTCTGTTTTTATGTGATAATGCGTATTCAACGGTTTTTAATGATTTGCTGCCTAAATATAAACAGAAAATCAACCAAGCCTTTTCTTTACAGGGTGTTATGGGGCATAAACTGCTGGCCCGGGTTCGCGGTTCTAAGTAAAACCCTCGTTAAGCTCGCTTTTTACCCCGAAAGGCTGGTAGAAAGTAAGAACACTTTCACTTTTTAGTCCGGTGTGCTGGTAAAAAGCAAGATTATACCTCGCTCTTTTTCCCGGCCTTCTCGTTTTTTGTTAGAAAAGGCTGGCTTTTTTTTAGAACATTCTTGTAGGGGACTAAAACCGGCTCGTAAAAAGCAGAATTACAGGCCGTTTTTTACTCGATGCACGGGGTAAAAAGTTAGCTTGTTTGAATGTTTTTCATGCTTTTCCTGGTTTTGGTCAAGGGCAATGCATCAAAAAGCCAGGTTGTTGGAGCTAAAAATGAGCTTGTGGAAGAAAAAAGCGGGAAGAAGGAAGTCGGGAGCCGGGTGTTTGTATTCATTTTGTTTGATGGGCTCTAATAACACAAAACCCCGGCGGATAAAAGCGAGGTTTTGTCGTAAAAGCCGGGTTTGATGCCCGTTCAAACAGAAATTCAGGACGAGCGGAAGGATAAAAACCGGATTATTGTACCCAACCATCAATAAGGTTTTGTGCGATAGTCCGGTTTACCAGAGCTAGATGTTTTCGGGTGCTGCTTTTCGTTTTCCGCGCGGAAAACGGTTGGCCAATTCGGCGACGGCTTCTTCGGCGCCGGGTTGCCCCATGGTAGCCGCGTTTTTCAGCACTTTGTAAATTGAAAGCGATGCGCTGTAGGCTTCGCTTCCGGCCAGAATCATACTATCGTCGAGCTCGTTGGTAATGCGTTCGAGCTGGGTGAAATAGGTACGAATGGCTTTTACTGCCTCAAAGTCGGCAGTAGCTTCGGGTACATCAATAAAGGCAGGCATATACTGCGGATATTCCTGTCCGTATTCAACCGCTTTTTCAACAAAAGCCACGGTTTTATCGCCCATCTTGGGCAGCTCTTTACGCTCTTCGGGCGTAAGTGTCATTAACTTAGGTTCCAGTACGGTTGCCAGTACCTGGATGGCCTGGTTTACCTGGTCCTTTTCGTCTTCCGTTAAATGAAACGAGAATTGGTCGTCCATACTGTTTTAATTTAATTTGATAATTTGGGGTACACTGGAATTTTTGGGGATATTTCCCTGCCACCCTTCCGGCTGCCAGGTACCTTAACATGTATACAGGGTTTCCGCTATCCTGAATTTCAAAAAAAAGATAATGCAATTGGGATATATAAATCAAGCCACGCGATTGTGTTATGGAGCATCTGCACAGTGAGTTATGCCGTTTTTCGCCCGTTTGTTTTAGCGACGGTCATCCGGTTTTCTTTTTGTACATTGGCGTTTTTAATCATCAGCTTTATGGCGCAACCTGTAAAATCCTATTTGTATGCGGGGCTGGCCGTGTTGTTTTGGTCGACCGTGGCAACGGCCTTTAAACTGGCTTTGGCCGAATACGACTTTATCCAGGTTATTTTTTACGCATCGGGCGTAACGGTTGTGTTGCTGTTTGCGGTTTTGCTGTTTCAGCGGAAAGTGCATTTAATTGCCCGGGTTACCCCGCGGCAATGGACACATTCGTTGCTGATGGGGGCCTTCAATCCCTTGCTGTACTACCTCGTGTTGTTTAAAGCCTACTCGCTGCTGCCGGCGCAGGTGGCGCAACCTCTGAACATGATCTGGCCCATCACACTGGCCTTGCTGTCGGTGCCGCTGCTGAACCAAAAAATAGGCTGGATAAGCTTTGCAGCGCTGATGGTTAGTTTTACCGGGGTGTTTTTTATTTCATCGCAGGGTGGTTTCGACGGCTTCCGCAATACAAACCCGCTGGGGGTTTTCCTGGCGGTGGGAAGTTCGGTGCTGTGGTCGCTGTACTGGATCTTTAATGTGCGCGACCGCCGCGACGAGGTGCTGAAACTCTTCCTCAACTTTGCCATCGGTTTTGTTTACCTCTTGCCCGTGGTGGCGCTTTTCTCTTCGTTCAGAATTACGCCCGGAGTGGGTTTTTACGCCATTGTTTATACCGGGATTTTTGAGGTGGGCATCACCTATGTGCTTTGGCTAAAAGCCATGAACCTGACCACCAGCAATGCCAAAATCGGGAACCTGGTGTTTTTTGCGCCTTTTCTTTCGCTGGTGTTTATTCATTTTATTCTGAAAGAAACCATTTATGTCACTACGTTTATCGGCCTGGCTTTTATTGTGTCGGGCGTACTTCTTCAGCAACTCGACAGGAGAAAAGGACGGTGACGGATGGGGAATAAGGGTGGTTTATTATTGACTCTCCCTCTTCTCCCTCTCTATTCATAGAGAGGGACGATCCCGAGCACTCGGGATCAGGGTGAGTCAACATAAAAGAAGAATATACTCTGCTTTAGGCCCAACAGCTTATCGAACTGACAATTACAATGGCGTTCGATATTTAATTTTAAACAAGTTCAGCCCCAAGGAAAGCCCGATCTCGTCCGGCGAAGAAAGTTGTAAGCTGATGAATTGGGATTCCGGACGAAAACAGGCTGATCATCATTTTATTAAGTAGTGTAGTTAATGATGGAAAAAAGAAGATTCCAGCAGATATTTTATCGCAACAAGTAAATTATTGTTTACCTTTGAGTGAGATTTAGAAAGATTCAGTTACATGAAATGCTCCGAATTATTTCGACTTTTGAGAAAAGATGGCTGGTACCCGATTTCACAAAAAGGGTCGCATGTTAAATTAAAGCATGACCAAAAAGAAGGAATACTGATTTTTCCAAACCATGGGAGTCAGGAAGTCGGAAAGGGACTTGAGAAGAAAATTTTGAGAGATGCAGGAATTACACTTTAAAGACATGAATCATGAAAGCGTTTAAGAAAAAAATTAAAATAATAGTTGAAAAAACAAAGACCGGATTTTCTGCCTACTCTGAAGAATATCCAATATTTACAACAGGAAGGACTATTCCTGAGTTAATAAATAATGCGCTTGAAGCAACTCAATTAAATTTTGAAGAAGAATTTGAAATTACACATGAGAATTTAAAATTTGAAATTGACTTTGCTCAGTTCTTCCAGTATTATAAAGTGCTCAACGCAAAGTTTCTTGCTGAAAAGATTGGGATGAACCCTACTCTGTTATCTCAGTATGTGCAAGGACATAAAAAGCCATCAGAAAGCCAGACTGAAAAAATACTAAGTGGAATTCACCAAATCGGACAAGAATTATCTGAAATGAACCTGATTTATAAAGCATAGAAACACGGGCGATAACATTTGAGAATTGCATTTCGGATTCACTGGTATGTGTTGTCTCTGTTCTTTTCTGCAAAACACAATAAATCACAAACCAGCCACAACTTCTCGCAATAAATCGCAATAAGTTACCACAAGTCACTATTTTTATTGGATGGAAAAACCACTTCGAATTTTGGGGATCGACCCGGGGACCACGGTAACCGGTTACGGGCTGGTGGAAATCAGGAACAAAAAGCCGGTGATCCTGCACATGGGGAACATTACGCCCGGGAAGTTTAAGGATCATTACCAGCGCTTGAAGGTTTTGCACGAGCGGGCGCTTCATTTGGTGGAGACCTATCGCCCCGATGTGATGGCGATTGAGGCCCCTTTTTACGGGAAGAACGTACAGTCGATGCTGAAACTCGGACGCGGACAGGGCGTTATTATGGCGGCCGCACTGATGCACGGGGTTCCGATTCATGAATATGCGCCGCTGCTGGTAAAGCAGGCCATTACCGGAATGGGGCGTGCCTCGAAAGAGCAGGTGGCTTATTTCCTGCAAAAAGTTTATGATTTAAAGGAGATTGAAAGCGTTTTGGATGAAACCGATGCGGTGGCGGTGGCCATTTGCCATTTTATCCAGCTAAGCAAGCCTCAGAAATCAAAAGAGTATAAAAACTGGGGAGATTTTATTAAGAAGAATCCTGACAAAGTGAAGTAATTTGGATATAAGATGAAAAAATCGATCAAGACCTTTTTAATCGTGATAGCTGTTATACTGGGTTTTGTATTTCTGCCCCCGTTTATTGCCTGGCTCAACGGCGAGGTATTCAAAGTGTCCTTAACCGAAGTGCGTTATGGCGTATTTCTGGGATTAATGACGCCGCTGCTGATCTGGCTTTCCTCGAAAATGAAAAGTACCTTTCTTTTTGTGGTGGTGGCCCTGGTGATTATCAGCTTAGGCGGATTTTTACTTAATCTGATGTTTCCGAATTAGCGAATCTTCGTATTCAAGTCTCAAAAACCTAACGAATAAACAAAATGAAATGAGCATGAGAATAGAATTTACACCAAACGACATGATAAGATCTCATGCGAATTCCATCTGTTGCCAAAATAATTAAAAATCTAAACAGATGAAACGACGTACCTTTTTTAAAACCAGTGCGATAAGCGGATCGGTACTGGCGCTTTCCGGAGCGGCTGCGTGTACAACAGGTTCCGGAGATTCAGAAACCCCGGTAAACCTTACCGATTTTGAGTTGAACGAAACCACGGTTGCCGGACTTCAGAAAAAGATGGAGGCGGGCGAATTAACGGCCGAAAGCCTTTGCCAAAAATACCTCGACCGCATTGAAAAGGTGGATGCGTATCTGAAGTCGGTGATCGAGTTGAACCCGGATGCATTGGAAATAGCCCGGCAGCTCGACGGCGAGCGGAAAAAGGGGACGATTCGCGGGCCTTTGCACGGAATCCCGGTGTTAATCAAAGACAACATCGATACAGGCGACAAAATGATGACCACCGCCGGATCGCTTGCATTGGCGGGGAACGTGGTGGAAAAAGATGCGTTTATTGTAAGAAAGTTACGCGAAGCCGGGGCTGTTCTGTTGGGGAAGACCAACCTGAGCGAGTGGGCCAATTTCCGCTCGGATAATTCTTCGAGCGGATGGAGCGGCCGGGGCGGACAGGTACGAAATCCTTACTTTTTGGATAGAAGCCCTTGCGGCTCGAGTTCCGGAACCGGAGCGGCCATTTCGGCCAATTTATGCGCCATCGGAATTGGGACCGAAACCAACGGTTCGATCGTTTGTCCGTCGGGGAACAACGGCTTGGTGGGAATAAAACCTACGCTGGGTATGTGGAGCCGGCAGGGAATTATTCCGATTGCACACAGCCAGGACACTGCGGGGCCGATGTGCCGCAACGTAAGCGATGCTGCCATCTTACTGGGAGCGCTGGCGGAAGCCGACCCGGACGATGCCGAAACTCATCTTGAAAAAGGAAATATTCTGAAGGATTATACACCTTACCTGAAAGCGGATGGTTTAAAGGGAAAACGCATTGGCGTGGCTTCGCAGATGTTATCGGGCAACCGAAAAGTGAAAGAGCTTTTTGTGCAGGCTGTCAGCGATTTGCGCGAGGCCGGTGCAGAGGTGCTTGAAGGAGTTGAGTTCGAGCACAACCGGGAATGGAACCGGTTTTCGTACCAGGTTCTTTTGTACGAGTTTAAAGCCGATTTGAACCAATACCTGGCGGGGCATCCCACAGCTCCGGTGAAAAGTTTGGAAGAGATCATCGCTTTTAACAAAGCGAATGCCGCTAAAGAAATGCCGTGGTTCGACCAGGAAATAATGGAAGCCGCGCAGGCCAAAGGCGATTTGACAAGCGAAGAGTACCAGGAAGCTTTGGCAAACTCAAAGCTGTTTGCGGGTAAGGAAGGAATCGACAAAGTGATGGAAGAGCACGGGCTGGATGCAATTATCGCGCAAACCAACGGCCCTGCGTGGACCATCGATTGGGTGAACGGCGATCATTTTAGCGGAGGAAGCTCATCACCTGCCGCTATCTCGGGCTACCCGAACATCACGGTGCCGATGGGCTTTGTGGAAGGGCTGCCGATTGGCCTCTCCTTTTTCGGGAAAGCCTGGAGCGAGCCTGCGCTTTTGGAAATCGCCTTTTCGTACGAGCAAAAAACAAAGCACCGCAAAGCTCCCGGATTTCGGAACTCGCTAATGGAGTAAGCATTTATTACATGCGAAATGATTTATTCCTTGTTTTTTAGGTGCTTATTTTATTATTATGCAATGAAATTCGATTCAGAGCAGTAAGAATGAAGAGTTTGCAATTTATTTGGTAATTTCTGCAATCAAGTTTGGTCTCTTTTCCTTTTGAGAAAAAGAATGTCCCGGATTAGAGAATAAGAAAAGAGCATGGAGGATTTGAAGAACTGGGCCGGTTTTATCAACGGCGACAAGCAATCCCTTGAGATCATATATACAAAATACTATGATCAGCTGCTGAATTATGGCCTGAAATTATTCCCTGACCCCGAAATTGTGAAAGACTGTATACAGGATTTGTTTGTAAAACTGTATTCGAGCAAAAACATAAAGCCAACGATGCATGTGCGGCCGTACCTGTTAAAATCGATCCGGAATATTTTAATTGACAAACTGGCCAAACAGAAATTGCTGGTTTCTGAAAACGATATTTCGTTTCACATGCCTGTTGACGAAGATGATCTGGAAAAGAAGTTTGGCGGTAACGATGAGGAGTTACTATTGCTCAAAAAGCTGTTGCATTCTTACGATCAGCTCTCGGACAAGCAAAAGCAAATCCTCTACTTTCGATACATTCAGGAGCTTTCGCATAAAGAAATTGCGGAAATTCTGGATATCAATGAGCAATCGTCGATGAATTCGTCGTCAAGAGCCTTGTCGAAATTGCGAAACCTTTTACTGGATAAAGAAAATCAGGCTTTTCTCAGTGGCGATGATCTGAAGAAAAACCTGATTCTCTTGTGTATGGTATCGAAGTAGCTACTGCCTGGGCAGGGCTTTAAAGTCGATTTCCGGGTGAGCGGCAGAAGACTTTTCGCGGGTGAAAACCGTTTTGTAAGCCGTGTTTTCGTCAAAGAAACCACAGTTTTTCATTACAAACGATTTCCGGTTTTTTGTAACGCCACCGTAATAGTCGGCGCGGCGTTTGGCGGCAGCCGTTGCATCGTAGGTAAAGCCAGCCTCGGTTAATTCAATCCATTCACCTTTTTCGGTAACGATCCACTGGTTGGTAAGCTCCACTTTTCGGGTGAGGTGCCCCTGCGAAGGGATAAAGTTCTCGAGGAACGAATGCGGGCGGGTGTACCACGTTACCTTTTGTGGCCGCGAGAACGAGGCGATCAGCCGCCAGTTGTTTTGCCCGGGGTCAAAGAACCACGACGTATAAACGGTGGCACCTTCGCGGTTTTGGTCGGGGTGAATGCGCGTCAGAAACCGATAGGTCTTTCCGGCTTTCCACGGATAGCGCAGGAAGCTTTGTCCTCCTGATCCTTCGCCCCCAAATTCTTTGGTAACCACGTCTTTGCCCTTGCCGAGCATGTGGACCTGGGCTTCTACCGGAATTTCTTCGGGGTTATCGGTTGAATAAGGGCTCCAGACCGAAAACAGGATCCTTCTTTCGGTGGGCGAATTTACCTGTATTCCGCAGTATCCTTCGCCAAAACCATTAACCATGTAGTAAGAACCGATCACATCTTCTTTTTCAGGCACCATCACTTCGTTGTAGAAGTACTCTACGTTTCCGGCCGATTCGGGAATCGGGTACGAAAGATGAACCGAGGGGCCACGTCGGCCAAAATAGAAATTCTCGGGTTCGCGCACAAAAATCAGCGGCTCCTGTGCTGCTTCGCCTTCAATTATAAGGTCAGAAATATCTGCAAAAACAGAACCTGTGCGTGTTTTGCCTTTGAAATCAATACGTACATGCTGGTTTTCTTTTACCGTTGTGCTTCCCACTTTAATGGTTTCCCACGCAGGGTTATCAAGGGTAAGTTTGTGCGCTTTCCCGTTTATGGATACTTCAATTTCGGATTTGCCTTCGGGTGTGCGGGTTTTCAACGCTATGTCCAGGTTTCCGCTGTGGCCTGTTTTAAACCAGCAGGAAATTACGGCAGTTTTATCGTCCCAGGCGGAAAGGCCGTTTTTGTTGATATCAACGGTTCCCGCTTTTTGGGTAACATAAGCATTCCCGCCAAGTGGAATATTTACTGCTGAACCGGCTGAAAATACCTGGTTCACGTTCAGAATAATAAAAAGAATAAGAACTAAATGCTTCATTTTATTTTGCTTGCTTTTACTATTAGCGATTCAAGAGATCGAATTTACTTCTTTTTTTTGAGGAGCCCCGCCGAGGCAGGTATGCGCCGTTTGAAAAGCTGCATACCGCCTTTGCCTGAAGGGACTACCTTTCTCTGTTATTGCTGTTTATTTGTAGTTGGAGACGTTGTTGTCAGTTATTGAATAAATGTTGTTATGCGCGGGTTGCGGATAGTTTTTAGCGGCAATCTCCGCTTTCAGCTCGTTAATTTGCTGCTGGGTGATGGTGAATTGCCTGGTTGCATAATCGTTCACCGTTATGTCTATGGGCGTAAGAAAACCCCAGGCTTCAAAGAAAGCCGTCAGGTCGAGGTTGGCAATGCGGCAGGTGGCACGCACAAAATCGAGCTGATAAAAGCCATCGTTTGTGGCCTGTGAATTATCCTGGTTCCGCATGTATTCATACAGATCTTTGTAGAAATCCTGTTTCCCCAGTGCATCCATCAGGTACAGTTTCAGCTGCCAGAAAGGAATAAGTTTTACAAATACGTCACCGTTTTGGTTGTGGGGAATGCCTTTGTTCACGAGCTCGTTGAATCCTTTGTTGTATCGGTCGTCAGAGATCAGGCGCGAGGTATTGCCCCACGAAGTTTGTACGTGCAAAGAGTGAATGTTGGTGGTGACTTCGGTCATGCCAATCCACTTCAGACCGGGCCGGGTTTGGTTGGAGTGACCCACTTCGTGTGCCGGTCCCCAGGGAGATGTGGTGAGTTTATTCAGACTGCACAGGTCGTTCATTGTTCCTGTTACATAAGCAGTACGGTAGCTGGTCGAATACATGTAACTATCAGTATAAACCACGTGGAAATACATGCGGTTGTTAAAGGTTTTGTTGTATTTGAACAGCCCCATAAATTCCCATTCCAGGCGAACCAGGTCGTCGTATTTGTTGATCAATGCCAGCCCGTCGGGGGTATTCTCCCGGAATTTTTCGGTGGGGAAAGTTAAGTGCGCATATTTTCCCAGAACATCAAAATGCTTGTAGCTTGCGTGGCTTAAAAGCCTGTTCCAATCCTCGGAATTGTGTTTCTGACTGTCGAAGTAGCCATTTATTGTGCCGGTTACAAAGTTGATTTTTACCGGACTTTCGGTGGCGGACCCGGTGTGGTACATCACGTAAACCAAACCCCCGGAAGTAATGTTGATCTTGTTTAATCCGTTGGCAACGGGATAGGAGTTTCCGCCAAAGCCATTTTCCAAATCCTGGATCACAATGGATACATTTTTATGGTCCGGGTTATTGGCAAAAAAGATGAGTTCGTCTCCGGTAGAAGCAGAGATTCCGGTGGGGTTATCGCGCAAACTATAGGTGCTGGTTTTGTTTATTTGGGCCATTACGGCAGGATCCTGCCACGGGCGGTATTCCTGAATTCTGAATTCCTGGTTGTATTCTCCGCGGAAAATTTCCAGTGCCATGTCTTTGAAAAAGTCGTTTGGGATAGCCATTACAGCCGATTCGCTTGTCCCAGGTTTTAGCTCAGAGCAACTGTTGTCAGTAAAAATCGATAGATAATCGAAATTGTCCGGGTTTTTCCGGTAGAATTCCATTTCGGCGCAGGAAACAAAACCCTGGCCGTCGCCGGCTCCTGATTTTACCACCAGCTGAATCGTAACAGGTTTGCTGATGGGGGTAGAAAATGTTACGCGGCTTGATGCTGAACTACCGTTGAAATTGTAATCTCCGTATTTGGTAAGGGTGGAATTGTCTTCGGTAGCTATCCACAATTCAAATTCTTTAATGTGTCCGTTTGAGCCGCTTTGGCGTGGGTAGTAAACAAAATAATCGATTGTTGAAACGTTCGAGAAATGATAGCTCAAAGTAATGGGGAAGTAATTTTCGCCGGAGTTATTCCAGTTGGAGTGATAGATGGTGGTGTAGTTTCCGTCGAGCGATTTATCAATATTGGAGCCTGATTGGAACGAAGAAGTTTCGGCGCTTGAAACCGCAACTTTTATATCGTCTTTAATATCTCCCTGGTACGAATCGAGCCCCGATTGGGAGACCGAGAACGATTTTTTGAGTTCGCCGGCTTTTACAGAAACAATTGCTGCACGCTGGTCTGACTGTTGGTTGGTGGTGGTTTCTACTGTAATTACTCCGTTGGCATAAGTGGCGGTACACCAGCTAACACCCGACTCGCAGGTAAGCGGAGATTGATTGGTGCTAACATTTACGGTTTGTGTAGAACCAATGCGGCTGAACGCTAGTTGTGAGGCTTCAATTTCCAGTTTGGGAATCTCAACGGGTTCTTCCAGTTTGTCTTTTGAACACGAGATATTGAACATTAAAAGTGCCGCAAAAAAAGCGATAAAGGATTTTCTTTTCGTTCTGCACATAGTTTTTGATTGATGTTAGTTTAATTGAAGGAAGAAGTTTTACGCCGGTTAAAGCGTAAAACTTCTGTAATAGTACTATATTATTCTTGTCCGTAAACATTCATTTCTGCAACCATCGCAAAATTGTTGGCTCCTTTGTATTCAGGTCCAAAATAAACTTTTACATACCTGGCTTTCGGGTTATTCGTCAGTCGGTAGGTTTGTTCGTCATTTGTCCCGGAATTAAAGGCATATGCACCTTGATCTTCCCAATTCCATGTAGTTGGGTCAGTGAGATCGGTTGCTCCGGCTTCAGGACATGTTAAGAACTGCTGTCCTTTTTGTCCACGACCGTCTCCCTGACGACGAATCATGCCAATTCGGCTAATCGTTACTTCTTTCCCAAGATCAATGATGAAGAAATGGGGGTAAGTTGAACCGAAAGCAGACCAGCTGGCATGCCAAAAAGTACTGATTTCATCATCGAAAACAGCCAGGACATTTGCATCAGTCTGCTGTGAACTATAACCAATTGTTTCGTAAGGAGAATTGGCATCAAACCCAGGGACAGTCCAGGTGTCTTTGGAAATTTGTGATTCCGCCAAAGGTGTAATGTCAAATGAAACAGGTTCAGAGCTGTTTTTATATTGGTCAGATACAGTTACTTCAAATGTTATCGGGTCGGCGGGAAGATTGGTAATAAAATCTTTGCCTGTGTCACTGGAAGTAAATTTTATCGTTTCTCTGGCAGTTGGATTTTCAGGATCAGGATAAGTAACCGAAATCACCAGCGTTTTTCCGGTTTCGTTCACCCACGAAATAATACCGCCACCAAAATCGGGAACAACCGATATGGTTGAGATTACTTCGTTGTAGGCAGGAGGAAGAGGTGCTTTCGAAATTGTAACCGGCTCTGATTTTCCGCCTTGTATGTTGCAGGATGCCAACTTAAACAGGTATTCGTTGGTGTCAGCAAACCCGTCAATAGTGGCAGTTACATAACCGGAAACAGAATCCAGATTGAATTTGGATATATTCTTGCTAAAATCCTGTCCGCCTATTGTATAGGTGATGTTTACGTAATCGATTCCTTCGCCTGAGGGCAATCCCCATTTTAACACTACTGCACCATAATCGGCTTCTGCCGCCAAGTCAACTACTTGTCCCGGGATGTGCACATTTTCGTCGTCGTCGCTACATGAAGCAACAAACAGGAAAATGGAAAGCAGGTAAAATATATTGATTATTTTCTTCATCTATTTAAAGTTTAAAGTCGTGTTATTGAAATATTCATTAACTATCTTTTTTATTCCCGAAATTAATAGCCGGGGTTTTGAACCAGGAACTGGTTTTTCTCAATATCCCCGATCGGAATAGGCATCAGGTAATGTTGCGGAGTTCGGAATACCCGGGTAAAATTCACATCCACAACATTGAAGAATCCGGCATCGGTTGATTGAGAGTAATCCATTCCCTGTGCTTTCATGTTAAAATATTTGGTGCCCAGCAACCATCTTCTTACATCCCAGAAGCGTTGGTTTTCCAAATACAATTCAATGGTTCTTTCCTGGCGAACGATTTGGCGCATTTTGGCCTGGTCGAGTGTGGCGCCGGTGGCAGCCCATGCTTCGTCAATGGTTGGAATGCCTGCTCTGGTCCTGATTCGGTCGATGTATTCCTTTGCTGTTTCCAGGTTGCTTGCACCTCCCACTTCAATGAGTGCTTCGGCATAATCCAGGTATAACTCTCCCAAACGGATAATTGGCCAGGGATAATTGATGATACTTCCACCTGTTGCTCTTGAGAACGAAGGATGAACACCTTTTTTGTTCAGGTAACCGGAAGGAGCATAGTTGTTGGTCCGGGTTTTAACTCCGCAGTTGTCGTCTTTGCGGAAGCTTACCAGCATTCTGTTTCGGTTGTCAGCTGTTACTCCCGGGTCGTTGGTGTAAGCATACAGCTCGTAATAACTGTTGTGGTATGCTATCCAGGCATAAAAGCGGGGTTCTCTCCCCATGTTTAGATTAAGAGTATTTCCCGAGCCATGTGTTAAGTCGGTTTGATTGCTGTATTCGAAAGCACTTTCAAAATCATAGCTGGGATCTTCATCAATCGGCAGTCCGTTTTTTGTATAGAATGATTTTATCATAGTGAGAGTGGGAGCTACCCCGTTCCACGATCCACCGTTTGTTGCATTCCAGGGGGTACTTTTTCTTTGCAATGAATAATAATTTTCGGGGCGTGTATCAGCCCAGATAATTTCAGGGGTGTGGCGGTCGGTGATGGCCATTCGGAGCGTTTTTTCAACACTGTTCGAAGGTTCGGCCAACGTAGCAGGTACATCACCTTCCTGGAACAAACGAATGCCATTATCTTCTGCTGCATCTATTGCCGTTTTTGCTGCATCGGCTGCTTTTTGCCATTTTGAAGCGTCATAAGTCGTATTCATCAATGCCGTTCCATCAGCATTTTTTACCTGGGCTAAAGCCCCCGAGATATCGTCAGCATCAGGGTCGGAGTAGTAAACCGATCCACCGTTGAACTGGGGTGAAGCGGCATACAGGAACATTCTGGCTTTAATGGCAAGCGCTGCCGGTTTGGTAGCCCGTCCAAAGCTGGTTTCTTCCTGTTCGTTGGGCAAGCCCAAAGCAATGGCCTCGTCAAACTTGTCGGCTACCCACTGAACACATTCATCATACGGAGAACGGGCCGGGAAATTTTCTGCAGGAGTATTTACTGCAAACGATTCTTTAATCAGGATGGTCGGTCCATAATTTTTAACCAGAATGTAGTGATAGTAGGCAATTAAGAAAGTGGCTTCGGCTTTGTATTCCTGCTTGTCTTTCTCGTCCATCAGGGGAACAGCGTCAATATTTTCCAGTAGCAAATAACATTGCCGGATACCCTGAAAAAGTGTATTCCAGTAAGAAATAACCGGGTTGCTGGCTGTATAGTTTCCTTTTGGAAAGTTGGCAAAAGTTTCGTGCTCGAAAGCGGTTACTACCTCATCGGCCGTAAACATGTCAATGGAAGCTGTTTGATGCCTTGGGTTAGGTAGATACGAATAGCAGGAATAAAGATATCTCCTGGCCGCTTCTGAATCTTTGAAAGCATCCTTGTCGTTGGCCGTTTCGGTTGGTACAATGTCAAGATAATCACAACTGAAAAGAGACAGTACCAAGAGTATTGAAGAAATAATGTATTTAAATTTCATCCTGTTCAAAATTTTATAATGTGAATTGTACGCCCAAATTAACTACTCGCATTGTCGGATATTTTAAGCCGGATCCTCCGCCCATTTCCGGGTCCCATTCCTTGAACTTTGAGAAGGTCAGTAAATTGGTTCCGCTCAGGTAGAATCGCATAAATTTGTGTGAATATCCAAACTCCAGGTTTTTGAGTTTAAGGAACGAAGCATCGCGTAACCAATAGGTAGAAGCTGCAGTGTTATTGGCATTATCTGCAATACTTAAGCGCGGATACCTGGCGTATATATCCTGGTTGCTTTCACTCCAGTAGTCATCAGCTACAAATTGCAGCACGTTGCGGGTATAGCTGGTTCCGAAAGGGTGAAATCCGCTCATAACCAGTGATGTGCGAGCCACTCCCTGGAAGAATACAGAGAAGTCCCACTTTTTGTACTGCAAGGATGTTCCCAAACCGTAAACAAGCTCCGGAACAGTTGGATGTCCCATGTACTGGCGGTCGTTCTGATCAATCTGTCCGTCAGTTTCTCCGTTTATGTCGGGGATATCCGTGTACTTAATATCTCCTCCGCTAATAAATCCCCCGATCAGCTGGTCTGGACTGTTGGCAACTTCTGCATCGTCGATAAATAGTCTTTCAGCAGTGTACAACAATGGCTGATTGATGCTATGTCCAACTCTGGAATTTCCAGGGTAAAGGAGGTAGGCAGGCTCGTCGTACGAAAGAATTTTGTTTTTGGCAAATGAGAAAGTTCCTTTTACTGAAACAAACAGGTCAGGGTTTACTTGTTTGTTGTAGTTTACAGCCCCGTCAAAACCTTTGTTTTCAACCTCTCCCAGGTTGCCGTAAATGGCCGTGCCGGATGCACCAAAGAAATTCGGAATGGATTGACGCTCCATGAATATGTTTTCCCTTCTTTCTTTAAACACGTCAAAAACGATTTCAAAAGAATCAAAGAGCTGGAGGTCTACCCCAATGTTTGTTTTAGTACCAATTTCCCAAGAAAGATCGCTGTTTTGGTAACGTTTGTAAACCGGACCCGATTGCGAATAGTTCTGATCTATACCTGTAGTGTATTTAGCGTCATCTGATTGTAAATCAATATCTGCCAGGTAGAGGAAGCGGGCATCATCGGTTTGGTCGTTACCAACCTGTCCCCATGATCCCCTGATTTTCATATGGGAGATAACCGGTTTGATGGACTCCCAAAAAGCTTCTTCGCTAATGTTATAACCCAAAGCAACAGAAGGAAAGAATCCGTAACGGTGTCCTTTGGCAAAGTTTTCACTTCCGTTGTATCCAAAGTTAAATTCAGCCATGTAACGGTTTGCATATCCATAAGTTACACGGCCTGCAATGCCTTGTTTTCTTTTTGGGAGTGATTCTTTTAGTGTTCCGGGCGTATTGATGTTGAATTCGTTTTGGTTGTACAAAATCATGGCCCCTAAGCTGTGCACATCGTCAATAACTTTCGAGTAGTTTAACTGCCCCTGAATATACATGGTGCGATCACCTCTGCCAAAGCTGTTGTCGCCGTCAATATCAAGAACGGTGGATACCGGAGAACCGGTTGTTCTTACAAGGTCGTACTCCGAAATATCACCTTCGCCATTGTAATAAATATTACCCAGGTAATATTGGTTGTAATTCGAGCTTCTTGATATATGCGTTCTCGACCAGTTTTTGAAAGAAACCAAGCCGCTGAAATTCAATCCGTTTGTAATGAAGTCCAGTTTCTGGTCTAATTGCAGGGCCGCAATTACCGTACTTTGGAAATCCGAATTGTATCCTCGTACCATTTCAGCCAGCGGGTTTATTCTTCGGTCGTTAGAAGAGGCTTTTCCTCCCCACATCAGGTGGTCGGTGGTGGAGCTTAAATTGCGGGGATCGTCAGTTGGGAACAGGATTGGGAAATCAACCGGGTTCGAATAAATTACGTTGTTAAATAGGTCACCAGCACTCCGGTAGGGTGAATTTTCATCTCTAAGCTGAACATTTAACCGTAAACCAACCGTGGTTGTTTTGGTTGGATAATACCTCAGGTTGTTCTGGAAATTGTATCTCCACAACGAAATGTTATTGCTGTAAGAGAAGAAGTCTTTGCTTCTTGATTTTAACATTCCTGATTCGTGTGATCCGGAAAGAGACGAGAAATAGTCTACTTTAGAGCTACCTCCTGTTATGTTTATAATTGCTTTTTGAGTTGTCTGGTAATCGTTGAAAAGCTCATCGTACCAGTTTACATCCGGGTAAAGCGTGGGGTTGTTTCCTGCTATGGTCCCGTTTATTTTTTCCTGCGAATAGGGAATGAATGATGTACTCGAAGGATTTTTTTGAGCTTCGTTGTACATGTTCATATAGGTAACCCCGTCGGCAAGATTTACTTTGTAAGTTGGTGCAGCAATGGAGTTTTCGATGCGAACGTTGATTTTGGGTTTGTCCAGATCTCTCCCGTTTTTTGTGGTAATAATCATAACTCCGTTTGCCCCGAGTGTTCCGTACAAAGCGGTTGCCGTTGCATCTTTCAGTACCGAAAAGCTTTCTATGATTTCCGGGTCGATGTTATTCAGGTCTCCGGAACTAATCTGTACTCCGTCAAGAATGATTAACGGAGTGGTGGTGCCTCCAAACGTAGAAATACCCCTGATCCAGAAATTGGCGCCGTCGGCACCCGGTTGCCCGCTTCGTTGCACTGCAATAAGCCCTGCAACACGACCTGCAAAACTGGTAGATAACTGAGTGGACGGAACCTTTAACTCGGTTGCTTTAATGGATTGAACAGACCCGATTACGGAAGCTTTTTTCTGGTTGCCGTAACCAACTACCACTACGTCTCCAAGTTGAGTTTGATCTTCTTCCAGCACAATTGAAAGCTGTGTTTGTTCACTTACCAGGATTTCCTGTTTTTTAAATCCGATAAACGAAATAACAAGGGTTTGACCCGGTACTGCATTGAGCGTAAAATTACCGTCGATGTCTGAAATGGTACCATTGGTCGTGCCTTTTATAACAATGTTGACACCAACGAGCAATTCACCGTTTGTATCGGTAATTCTACCGGTAATTTTTTGAGTTTGTTTTGACGGCTCTTCGTCCCCCGGTATTGGTTGCTTTTTGGAGATATAGATTTGCCTGCCCGAAATCACATAGGTATTGTTGGTATCTGTAAACAGTGAGTTCAGAATAGCATCCACTTTTTCTCCTGAAAAATTCGCGGTAACCCTGCGTTCAAGATCCAGTGCTTCATCCTGGTAGATGAATACAAATTCGGTTTTTTTACTGATTTCATTCAGCACTTCTTTTACGGTTTTTCCAACTGCATTGATAGATATGGAGGTAGTTTGTGAATAGCTGTTTTCTCCATAGCTAAATTGCAGTCCTAATATGAGGCAGATTGCTAACAATTTCATCCTTCGGATATTATTCTTTAATAATGACCGCTTGTTTAAAACTTTTGCGTCTATTTTATTCATAAATTTGTAATGATATTAGATTTTAAATTTTACATTTTGAATCTCTTCAAGCCGGACAATATTCCCAGTATTGTTCGGCTTTTTAGTTCTAGTTCCTGGCGTTTATATTCTCATAGGCAATTCGTGTTTTTTCATTTATACTTTGATTTATCTTGTTAGGAATTAATAGTTGTTTTGATGATCTGTTTCACCGGATTTTAATTAGTTGATATTTCATAAACTCCCTCTTCGTTAACGGAATAGCGATACGGTAAGATGTTCTGGAGGCCGGTTAGTATATCTTCCAGCTGGTCCTTCAATTCCAGTTCGCCTGATATTTTTGGGTTGAATTTTTCGTCAGCTTTTATGGAAACTCCAAAGTAGATTTCCAGTCGTTTCAATACTTCGGTAAAGGGTTGAGAGTTCAACACAAGTAGGCCTTGGGTCCAGCTGGTGTATTCATGGGCATCAACCTCAATTATTTCTCCCATTGCTCCGGTTGCGTCTATCCGAACGAGTTGGTTGGGAGCCATAATTTTTTGTTGTTTATTTTCTCCTTGAAGCTCAATTTTCCCTTCTGCCAGTACTACCGTGGCATAGTTTAGTTCAGAATAGGTGCAAACGTTGAACGAAGTACCTAGTACCCGGATGTCAAACTTTGCGGGAGTCTCAACAATAAATGGCTTTTGAGCATTTTTGGCCACTTCGAGATAGGCTTCTCCCTCCACGTAAATTTTACGCTGTTTTTCTTCAAACTGCTGAGGGAATATAACACGGCTTCCGGCATTGATCCATATTTTTGTGGAGTCGGATAAAGTCAGCATCGTGCGTTTTCCTCCAGGTACAATAATCTGGTTGTAGCTGATCGGTTCTTTTTTTCTTATTGGTTTTTTAGTTGCTATTGCCTGGTTATTAATGGTAATCTCTCCGCTTCCTGAGTAATTTACTACGGCAGTGTCTTTGTCTATATGGATCTCATTGCTGTCCGAAACCATAATAATAATGTCAGACGATTGTTTGGGAACAGACATCTGCGCAACAACCGTGTTTAGCTTGTCTTCATTTTGAGCGGTATGGGCGATTTCAAACCAGAGAAAAGCCCCGCTTAATGCAGCGGCCGTTGCTACAGCTGTGTAAATACGGTATTTTTTCCGTCTGTTATGGTAGGCGGCAGTTTGTACGACCTTGTTCCAAAGTCGCTTTTTCTCATCCGCTGAAGTTGTGATTTCTTCCTTTTTAAAAAAATAGATTAAGTTTTTAAGTGATAGCAATATATTATTATTATGATTCTTCATTTTGTCTTCTTTTGTATAAGAAACGATTTGATTTTAAAAACCTACTCATCTAAAAGTGGCAATTGTAATAAAATTTTATTGTTTTTTTAATGATGGGCTGTAATCGACCTAAGATCAGGGGTTTGTAGTGGAGGGATTTTTTGTTTTTTATGGAGGATGAGTCTCGCTGTTAATATAAAAATGACTATGAAAACTCAATAGGAGAGAGACGGCTCAGATTGTTTTGCCCTTTAACTTCACTCAAAAAGAAAGCGTATCTTTGCGCCAAATGAGAAGTATGAAAGAGCGCTTGTTTGGTAAAACATTGACAGAGTTACAGGAGGTTGTGCTGGAATTGGGGTTGCCTAAGTTTACGGCAAAACAAATCACCGACTGGTTGTACAAAAAACAGGTTTCGTCGATTGACGAGATGACCAATCTTTCGCTAAAAGCCCGCGAACTTTTAAACGAACGTTTTGAGTACGGGCTGACCGCTTACACAAAAGTGCAGGCCAGTGTTGATGGTACCAAAAAATACTTGTTTCCAACCATTCAGAATAAATTTATTGAAACGGCGATGATTCCGGAGCGCGACCGGAAGACCGTTTGCGTGAGTTCGCAGGTGGGCTGTAAAATGGGGTGCTTGTTTTGTTTTACTGCCAAACAAGGTTTTCAGGGGCAATTATCGGCGGGCGAAATTGTAAACCAGATTCGCAGTATTGATGAGGTGAACGAGGTGAGCAACATTGTCTACATGGGAATGGGCGAACCCTTCGATAACCTGGAAGAAGTATTGAAAAGCCTCGAGATCCTGACTTCGGAATGGGGATATGCCATGAGTCCGCGAAGAATCACGGTTTCTACTATCGGTATTATCCCGGGAATGCTTACTTTTCTGGAGAGGAGTGAGGCACACCTGGCAGTAAGTCTTCATACTCCGTTTCATGAAGAGCGTCAAAAGCTGATGCCGGTGCAGGTAGCCTATCCGGTTGACGCAGTGGTTGAGGAAATAAAAAGCTGGGATTTTGGAAGGCAGCGGCGTGTTTCGTTCGAATATATATTATTTGAAGGATTAAATGACAGCATGGAGCACGTGAGGGAATTGGCGCGTTTGTTAAGCGGGTTGAAATGTCGGATCAACCTTATTCGTTTTCACCCGGTACCCGGCACACCGCTAAAGAGTCCGGGCGAAACAACCATTCAGCGCTTTAAAGACGCCCTGAATAACAAGGGGATTTTAACTACGGTACGAGCCTCGCGTGGACAGGACATTTATGCAGCCTGCGGCTTGCTTTCAACCAAAGAGTTGGTGAAATAAGTTTCCATAAGCAAGTTTGCCAGAGGGGAGATCAATGTATTGTCAATCTTTATCGACTAGATCTTTCAACGCGAATTTTTCCTTTACAACGACCCCTTTCTCCGATTTGGTAAGTGTGGCACATTCAGTATAATAATCGTGTTCAAAAAACAGGATGTAGTCTTTTTCGGCGGCTTCCTCCAGAAATTTCTGCTTTTCACTCATCACTTTTACCGGATCCAGATCGTAGGCCGAAATCCATAACAGCGGAATGTTGGCAGCTGTTGGAATTAAATCCGACATGTACGCGAAAGTTTTACCGCCGGCGTTTATCAGTGGAATCATTTGTCCGGGAGTGTGCCCGTCAACAAAACGGACTTGAAAGCCCGGGAATAATTCTCCTTCATTTTCAACCATCTTAAGCTGTCCTGAATTGTACAGGAACTTCAGTATGTCATAATGAAAGGCGGTCCGCTCCCGGGGATTGGATGTTTTTGTGTGCTCCCATTGCGTAAGACTGCACCAATGCGTGGCATTCGGAAAACGAAGTTGGAAGCCACTTCCGGTGTTTTTTACTGCACCGGTACAATGGTCCCAGTGAAGGTGGGTGAAAAATACATCGGTAATTGAAGTGTTTGAAATGCCGGCTTTTTTAATAGATTCTCCAAGTTTATTCACCGAGCTTACACCGTTGTTTTGCAAATGTTTGTCAGGATAATGATCTCCGATTCCGGTTTCGATTAATATCTTTCTGTTCGCTGTTTCAACCAGCAGGCAACGAAGTGCCAGCTTTGTGAAGTTGTTTTCGTCCGATGGGTAAACTTTGCTCCACAAAACTTTGGGGATGACGCCAAAAAGGGCACCGCCATCGCAGTGGAAATTTCCGGCTGAAATAGGTGTGACTTTCATCTCATTAAAATTGTTTATTGTATTCGTATTCGATGGAACTCTCGATGAATTTTAATTCTACTTGCCTGCTGTGGTATACAGTTTTGCGAATTTGAAGAATTAAAATTCATGTTCGTTTCATTCTGGAAAATTTCTGTAAAAATAGGATTATTCAGGGAGCATGAAAGAATGGCTTTGTTGAAAGGCACTGTCCAGTGAAAAATCCAAAACAAGCTTTACTACTCCGCTGTAATCCTGAATACCGGCTTCCACTTTGTTGGTTTTTAGGTAGGCATTGTTAACGGTGGAGGCTGCCTGGTCGAGTTTTTCGTTCCGAAGTTCCATCCAGTGTTGCCTAATCCGGTTGAAGTCATCTTTCACTTGCGGACTGATTTTTTCTGCCAATTCGGGATATTCTTTCAATGGGTAAGCTTGTCTCAGAAAGTGCCTTAAAATATACAGGTTGGCAGCGTAGTTCAGTTCTTTCGAATCGCTTTGCGAACAAACGAACCAGGCGTAAAAGTTGGCTTCTGCTTCGCTGGTCACTCCGAGTTGGTGCGCTTTTTCGTGTGCCAGGATTACCGGGTATTCAATTGGCAGCACTTTTTTGTTTACGTGAACCTCGTTAAAGAACGGGCCAAAATATCCCGAAATGCCCGACTGCGCAAAAAAGTGACTAAAGGTGATCGATTTGTCTTCTCTTTTGCCCATCGGGTATTCAAACTTTAGCACGGGCGCAAGTTGCTTGTATGAAAACTCAACCAGGGAATCTGCTTTTTCGGCCGAAAGGTTTTCCAAAGAACAGTGGTTCCGGTTTGTTTGGTCGATCAGTTTGTTGGTGAGTTCAAGAAATGTTTGTTTGTCTGGTTGCTGGGCAGTTATGTTGAGCCGGGCGTTTAAATCCTGGCGGTAGTAATTAAATCCCCAAAGCAGGTAAAACGCAATGTAGCCAGTAGCCAGAATGTTGAGGGTAAGCTTGCCTGCCTGGCGAAACGAGATTTTTCGCAGAACTAAAAGTGCGATCATTACCGGAATGCAAAGCAATAATGCGATGTAGAAAAGATCGTCGACAGATAAGGGAATTACTGAGCTGATGCTGGATGCAACTTGGGCCACAAAAGGATAAATGCCTTTTGAATACCAGCTTTCGGTCAGGTTGGGATTTCTTGCCGCAAGCTCTGTGAGGCCAAAGCAAGCAATCGCTGTTATTGGCAGTATCCATCCTTTTCTTATTTGTGCTCTACTTTTCAGTTTCGTTATTGTTAAAGTCGGGAAATATAAAAAGAAATTTGGGACTGTAAATTAAGTTTTGATTTTCATACCGGAGATTTGCTTCAGGATACGCTCTTTGTGTTGAGTGCCGAGGAAATCAGGTTTTGGAATAGTGATAGGAAAAGTTTTTGGGGCATGTGATTGTGTGTGCGACTTAGCCGGAAGGGAAACTTCCTGTTTGTTTTACATTGATTTTTAAAACAAATTGGTATCATTGCAAGTGGTTCAATAAAATAAAAATGAAGAAATCTGTTTATTGGGTATTGGTGATGGGGGGATTGCTGATACACACTTTTGCGAAAGCGGAGTCGTATAGTAAGAAGGTGATGAAAATTCACAACAAGGCCATTACGGTGGATACGCATTGTGATACTCCCATGGCTTTGTTGCAGGAAGATTTTGATGTGGCGGTTCGTAACAAGGCGCCTCAAAGTCGTGTGGATTTTCCCCGAATGAAAGAAGGTGGCTTGGATGCCATGTTTTTTGCCGCCTTTACCGGGCAGCGCGAACGAACTCCCGAAAATACCCAGGCAGCTTATGAAAAGGCAAATCGCATGATTGAGAAGACCTACGAGGTGTGCCGGGAAAACAGTAATCTGGCAGAAGTTGCAACGGAGCCCGATGATGTGCTGCGGATATCGGCCGAAGGGAAAAGAGCGATTTACATTGGGATGGAGAACGGATTCCCGATTGGTACCGATCTTAACAGGGTGGAAGAGTTTTATAAAAAGGGTGTCAGGTACATTACGCTTTGTCATTCGTCCAACAACGATATTTGCGATTCTTCAACCGATAAAAAAGGAGCCGAGCACAACGGACTGAGCCGGTTTGGAAAAGAAGTGGTGAAAGAAATGAACCGCTTGGGAATGATGATCGACGTTTCGCATATTTCCGACAAGGCCTTTTACGATGTGATTGAATTAAGTTCGGTTCCGGTAATTGCTTCACACTCCAGCGTGCGGGCGATTGCTCACCATCCGAGAAACATGACCGACGATATGATCAAAGCTCTTGCTGCCAATGGCGGGGTGATTCAGATTTGCATGCTTGACGATTATGTGAAAGACCCGGATACAACCACCATCCGCTACCAAAAAGAGCAGGAATTGAGGGAGATTTTCTTGTCCAAAGAATGGGAGACGATGAACGACGAAGAGAAAGGAAAAATTCGTGCGGAGTGGCGGGGACTGGATGAAAAATATCCAAAGGAATTGCCGACCGTTTCCGATTTTGTGGACCATATCGACTATGTTAAAAACCTGGTTGGGATCGACTTTGTAGGCATTGGTTCTGATTTCGACGGCGGTGGCGGTATCCGGGATTGTGTGGATGTAAGCGAATTTCCACGGATCACCGAAGAAATGCTGGCACGCGGTTATACCCGCGATGAAATTTCTAAAGTGTGGGGCGGTAACTTCTTCCGGGTTTTTAAAGCCATAGAAGAAATTACGGGTCAATAACTTATCTTCTTTTTTAGATTACTCTCTTGTTTTCTACAGATTTGAGTAAATAGATAGGAGTGCGACGAATAAAAAATTTTAATTCACGCTACTCATTACTCTCATCTTAATTCTTCTTTTGAATTTCATTCAATTCTAAACCTGGGTACTTCAGGTATATAGTGGTTTATGTGGCGGTTCTGAAACATAGGTAATTACACCTGTTTCGGGCTCAGGGAAACTACGTAGTAACGCCGTATTTTTTGAATATTGTGTGCGGGGAGAGTTATTAACAGTTCCCATATTGGGAAAATTAACAATAAGAAACCTGCGAATGTAGATTTCAAGCGCTTTGTGTGGATATCTTTTTCGCTTTGAAACGGTTGTATTTGTTGATAATTATTCGTAGTTTGCCTTAGTTGTAACCAGATATATTGGTATCGTCATAAAAAGAATTGTTGTATTAGGAGTTTTTGTCTTGCTAATTTCCCTTCATTGTGGTGCGCAACAAGAACCTATTTTAACCTCGTATATGTATAATGGCCAGGTCATTAATCCGGCTTATGCAGGTATATGGGAGAAAATAGGATTTACCACCTTAGTAAGAAAACAGTGGGCAGGTATTAACCGGTCGCCCCTTACTGAATCCTTTTCTTTTCATTCGCCCCTGAAAAATGAAGCCGTAGGGGTTGGGCTAAATGTTATGAACGACAGGTTCGGCCTTGAAAACAGGTTGAGTGTATTGGCCGATTATGCCTATGAAGTGTACCTGTCGCGCCGTACCCGCTTAAGGATGGGTGTTAAATTTGGCTTTGTTAACTATAAAAATCCACTTACCGAGTATGAGTTATATCCCGACAATCAGTATGATCATGCTTTCTCGGAGGATGTTGACCTGAAGTTTTTACCCAACTTCGGGATCGGCTTTTTTCTGTACCAGGAGCATTTCTATGCCGGATTCTCGGTTCCCAAACTTATCGAAAACGACTTAAAAGAGAACTTCCATAATTATTCTACCAGTGCCGAGGTGCGCACCATTTACCTGAATGGGGGCTACGTTTTGCCTTTCGACCCCTTTAATTACGTGGTTTTCAAACCAACCATGCTGGTGCGTGCAACCTGGGGGACGCCGCTTCAGGCCGATGTTGCCGCCAATTTTATGATTCGCGAAAAACTTTGGCTCGGCGTGATGTGGCGTAGCAATGCAGCCCTGTGTTTTACGGGAAACTGGATGTTCAGCAACAATATTCGCGTTGGCTTTGCCATGGACGTTACCTATACAGATATTTATCCTTACCAGAACGGAACTTTCGAATTTACCATTGGTTACGACATCGACTTTTTTGGACGCACTTACTTACGATCGAGGTACTTCTGACAAGGATTTAAAATTACAAACCCAATTTGAATGAGATGAAACGAGCATGATAAAAAGACTTTCTAATACGCAGGAGCATGATTATGCGAGTTCCATGAGTTGCCTTAAAAAGTAGACAATTTTAAACGAATGAAAAACTTAACAAGAACCGAAACAACAACAGATCAGCAGCCCGTCGGCATTGGCTATCGGAAGCCCGGAAACCCGCTGTTTTCTGTGTTGGCAGAACCTCTGCAAAGTGCCCCGGGAATAAGAAAGGGGCAAATAAGACAAACATTGGCCACTTAAATCGAAAGAAATTAAGTTGACTAAATTGCTACATAACCAAACTTGTAAATTAACTATTGTTTTGATAGTTTCTTTATCGGTATTTATAGATCCCACTTCTGTAAAAGCGGGCGTGTTGCGCGCTGGCGAAGGGGGCTCTGTGGATATTGTTACAGGTGGTTATGAGGCGCCGGATAACATTCATTTTTCTAAAATCTCCGGCAACAATGCCTTCCCTGACGATACCATTGGCATTGTTTGTCCCGAGAATATTTCCACCTATACCGATGTAAATGCCTGTAATACCCTGATTAGTTCCGGATTGGAACTGATCGACCGGGGAAATACCATTGCATCGCTTAGCTGGCAGATGGAAGGAGCAACCGAAGGCAGTTCTTCTGCCTCGGGGATTAATCAGCTTACTTCGTATGTTTTTAACGAAGGAACTACCCTGGTAACTTACCGCGGAAGAGACCGCTCCAATCAGTCGGTTTTCTGTTCTTTTACAGTGGTCGTAGCCGACAACGAAATTCCCCGTTTGATGAATCCGCCTGGAAATATTTCGGTTGAGGCCGACCCCGGCGACTGTCATGCCGTTGTAAACTGGCAGGAACCCATTGTTTTGGATAACTGTGCTTCGCGCGATCAAATTATTGTGGATGCCAATTACATGCCTGGAAGTGCCTTTCCGATTGGAACCACCGAAGTGTTTTTCTCCATTAGCGACGGGGTGGAATACAACCGCGATGAGTATTCGTTTACCGTAACGGTTACCGACAATGAAAAACCAGAGATTTATGCTCCCCATCCAATTCGTGTGAAATGCGGGGATCCGGTACCTGAAGCATTTACTTCGTGGCGCGAGTTTACTGAAGGCGGAGGAGTGGCTTTCGATAACTGTAACATCGAAGTTGAAAGTTTCCGTTTTGTTGGGCAAAAGAGCAATGGCATCCGTTGCCCCTACACCGTTACGCGCACTTACAGCATTGCCGACGATTACGGTAATATCACCGAAGTGGAACACCTGGTGTATGTTACGGGCGAAGAGGAAGCGCAGGAAGAACCTCAGCCGGAACTGGTGTTGAAATCGGCGATGGCAGATTGTGAAGCAATTTATTCTGGTAATTGGAATGTTGACTCTATATGGAGTTGTGGACATGTGCCAACTTCTGCGGATAATGTCACAATTCCAAATGGTTTTACGGTTACTGTTAATACAACTGCAACTTGCAACAATATCTCAATTGAAGGTGGTGGAGAAGTGAATCATGGAGCAACTCTTGCAACAACACTACAGGTATATGGAAGTTGGACAAATAGCGGAACATACAACGGTGGGACCAACGGTGTTGTTGAGTTTATCGGTAGCAACCCAGCGAGTATAAGCGGAACCACCAATTTTGAAGGGTTGGTTATCAATAAAGGAAGCCTTTCAACAACATTAACCATCAGCGGAACAGCAGCGGTATTAAGCAGCGGTTTGCTTACCATGACGAGTGGCCTTGTTACAATCCCGGGAACAGGGAGTTTCTCTGTTAATCCGGCCATTGGACTAACAATTGAGCAAGCCGCGGGTTTTGATGTTACCGGAGGTTCTTTGTCGACCGGAAATTTCACAATTACCAATAATGGGCTCATCCGGATTAACTCAGGAACAGCCAATTTCGGTATCAACTCAGGGAATACGGTACACACACAGAACCACGGTGCATTTATTGTTTCAAATGGTTCAGTCGATATCGCCGGCAGACTGGAAAGCACTGCAGATGGAACGTTGAGTCCTCCGGGATTGAACTCGGGAATCACCATTTCTGGAGGGATTGTAAGCCTTTCAACAGCTGGAAATAATTTAAGTGGAGTTGGATCTCTCAATGTGACTTCGAGTGGTGATTTTTATTTTACTGGAGGAACTATTATTTTCCAAAATCCAAGTACCGCAACAACTGAACTTGATTTAGGGCTTATCAGCGGAACAGGAACCAAAAATACCGTGGGCGGCACTTTCCAATTCGGGAATACTTCAACACCGGGAGGATCCGTCTTTAATATTTCAAGTGAAATTCCGCTTGATCATATTACCTCGTCGGCCAATGCCGATTTGCTGCTGGAAGGCGATCTTTTGGTTCGTGATTTGGATTTGAACAGTGCTACTACTATTAATCTTAATGGCAATTCATTACTGCAACAGGTAACTGGAACAGGAACATATAGCTTCCCTTTGGTCGATGGTTCGGGAAATGATATTTCAGTCGATATTAATCTTTCTTCGGTAGGCTCTCTTGGTGCCAATCCGTACATCGAAGTTACAACAACAGATAACAAATTCAGCCCACAAAATGCAAGCGCCACTAACTTCCTATCGCGTTACTGGACCGTTACACTTAACGACATCAATGGACCTAACTATTCGGTTTCTGCTGACTTTCCAACAGCGGATATCTCTGGAACTCAGTCGGAGATAGCGGCCGGAGTTTGGACCGGTAGCATACCTTGGATAAAAGGTAGCGCAGCAAGCGGAAATACTATTTCTTCCGGAGCAATTACAACCGGAGGAACGATAATATTTACAGGAATTACGCTTGATGCACCATCTGTTTCGATAAATAATGGAGCAGCCAGTGAGGAAATATGCACAGGTTCGTCAGTGGTTTTAACAGCTGTTCCTACGGGCGATCCGGGATGGACCTACTCATGGAGCCCTTCAACAGGTTTAAGTGCAACCAACATTGCCGCTCCGACTGCCAGTCCAACGTCTGATCAAACTTATACGGTAACGGTTACAGACGGTAACGGATTTACCGCGCAGGATCAGATAACAGTCAATGTTGATCCGGTTAGCGTTGGTGGAACAGTTAACGGTTCTGCAACTGTATGTTCGGGAGTCAACTCAACCACACTTACATTAACCGGAGAAGTGGGCGCTGTTCAACGCTGGGAATATTCAACCAATGGAGGATCGAATTGGACTACAATACCGAATACTACAACCAGTTATACTGCAACGAATCTGACTCAGACGACAATGTATCGTGCAGTGGTTCAGAGTGGCGTTTGCAATGAAGCGAATTCTGTGGAAGCCACCATAACTGTTGATCCGGTTAGTGTTGGCGGAACAGCCAGTGCTAATCAGACGATCTGTGATGGCAGTAGCCCAGCCGACCTTACGTTAACGGGTCATGTTGGAAGTATTCAATGGCAATGGTCACCCAATGGAACTTCATCGTGGACAGATATTACCGGAGCGGTGGGTTCGACGTTAACTTCGGTTGATATGGGAAGTTTAAATGCAGACCGTTACTACCGGGCTGAAGTTACCAGCGGTGTTTGTTCCCCGGCCTATTCAAATACCGTAGTAATTTCGGTTGATCCTACTAGCGTTGGCGGAACAGCCAGTGCTAATCAGACGATCTGTGATGGAAGTAGCCCTGCCGACCTAACATTATCAGGTTCTGTTGGAAGCATACAGTGGCAATGGTCATCAGATGGGACTTCATCGTGGACAGATATTGGCGGTGCGACGGGATCAACGCTGACATCAGCTCAGATGGGAAGCCTTTCAGCAAACAGATATTATCGTGCACAGGTAACCAGTGGCGTATGCGCGGCAGCTTATTCTACTGTCGTTTTAATCACTGTTAATTCAACTCCATCCGTAAATACAGTTTCCGATCAGGAAATATGCCATGGAACAAATACAACTGCCATTAACTTTACAGGAACTGCCACAAGTTATGAGTGGACAAATGATCAACCCTCTATAGGTCTGGTAGCAAGTGGAACAGGAAGCATTGCCGCGTTTAATGCATCCAATACAGGAAATGTTCCGGTTATTGCCACCATTGAAGTGACGCCTGTTTACACAAATAACGGTGTTAGTTGTAGTGGAACTCCGGAATCATTTACAATTACCGTTAACCCGATTCCAACTGTTTCGGCCTCTCCGGCTACGCAACAGATTTGTCCGGGAGATAATATTGCCATCAGTATTGCCAATCCGAACTCCGTAGCCGGAACAACATATAGCTGGACACGCGACAATACAACAACTTTAACAGGACTGGAAAGCGGAACCGGAAATACAATCAGTGGAATGATAAGCAGTTCCAATCCGGGAACGCTAGAAACTACCACGTTTACGATTACTGCCACAGCAAACGGATGTTCATCCCAAACAACGGTACAGGTTATTGTGGGAGACGATACCGACCCAACCGTTGCAAGCTGTCCCGGAA
Organism: Maribellus luteus; assembly: GCF_003576475.1. Lineage (GTDB taxonomy): Bacteria > Bacteroidota > Bacteroidia > Bacteroidales > Prolixibacteraceae > Draconibacterium > Draconibacterium luteum. The sequence continues at coordinate 359,784 of NZ_QWGR01000002.1, forward strand.
ATATTAGTGTTGGTGCCGATCCCGGAAGTTGCACCGCAGTTGTTAGTTACACCCTGCCTGCATTTGATGATAATTGCGACGGAAACGGACTTCCCGGCACATTAACCGCCGGTTTGGCTTCGGGGCAGGCATTTTCGGTGGGTATCACAACTGTTACTTATGAATTTACCGATGCGGCAGGAAACGGGCCGGTTGAATGTTCATTTACTGTAACCGTCAGCGATAACGAAGCCCCGGTAATTACATGCCCGGCAAACATAACTGTTGATAATTCACCCGGGTTTTGCTATGCTACGGCAGCTTCATTTACAATCACTCCTCCGGTTGCAACCGATAATTGCAACCCTGATCCATCCGAAACGCCTAGCCGTAGCGATGGCCTGGCTATGAATGCCAGCTTTCCAGTGGGTGTAACTACAATTACATGGACAGCTTCCGATGGTACAAACACTTCAACTTGTACTCAAACCATTACTGTTATAGATAATGAAGATCCAACATTTACGGCTCCAGCAAATATTACCATTTACACCGATGCAAACTGCAATGCAAACAGTGATCCTGTTCAAACCGGAAATCCAATAAATCTAAAAGACAATTGCACGGCTTCTGTAAACTTAAACTCAGGCTATACCGATGGAGCTAATGTGCCGGGTTCTTGCTCCGGGAATTATAGCTTTACAAGAACATGGACCGTTACCGATGCAGCGGGCAACAGCACATCAAAAGACCAGATTATTACGGTAAGCGATATCACAAAACCGACCATTTCTGTTCCGCCAAATGTATCAATAGCTTGTTCCGATAGTCAGGATCCTGATGACACAGGTTGGGCTACAGCTACCGATAACTGTGCAGTTGATTCCATATTTTATTCCGACAGTACGGGAACTCCGGCAGTGAGTTGTGCCAGCAATTACACCATTTTCAGAAAATGGGTGGCCGAAGATGAATGTGGTAATCAGAGGTCGGGAGTGCAGAGAATAACGGTTAGTGATACGAAAGGGCCTGAGGTGGTTTTTAGCAATCAGGTGATAAATGTTCAATGTCCGGATGATATCCCTGTTTATTACGAGAATTTAGCTCAATTTCTGGCTTCAAATGCTTCAAATGATGCGTACGATTTATGCGGGGGTAGTGTTACGATGCAGCTGTACGATGAATACTCTGTTTTTGATCCGGGTACAAGCGATGCGGGTTATTGCCCTGAAAGCGTTGTTCGAAAATACCGGTTTTATGATGAATGTCTGAATTACACGGAGGTTGAACAGGTAATTTATGTCAACGATTTAAGCAATTGCGAATGTACTGAATGTACAGATAAAGTAGAGGTATTTAATGTCGATTTAAGGACAGACCCGGATAGTCTCTGGGCTGTTTATGATGTAAGGAAAGATAAAGGTGCACGTTGCTGTTTAGACGACGTATGGTGGGAAGATGGGGGAAAAGATCCTTACCGTTGTGTGTCATTCAATGTTATTATTGATGATGGTGCTGTAGGAGTTCAAATAAAAACAAGTAAAGGTCAGGATAGTAAGGAATGGAGGGTTGATTGTGAACAGGTATCGTTGGAGGGACCGGATGGAGATATTATTTGTCTTCCTTCGGGTGAATACCATCTTTTTTCTCATTGTAAGCAGGGGAGTGACCCAATTGATTATTTCATCCAATCTGTGGCGGGAATAATTGCATCAGATGATATTTCAACACGTGTTGACTGTTCGAATCAGATTCATACAACCGGTGATTTTGAAAGCGCCCCGGTTTGGTCGGCACTTAATCCGGCGTACGATAAATACCTGGATGTTTCTGACCCGTACAATCCTGTATTTTATGTGCCGCTGGAAGACAAAGACCTTGTACCTGCTGCGATACAGTATCAGGTTTGTGCCGATGTTGTGGGTTACATTTGCGGACAATCAAACGACGGTACAATATGTGATACCATTACGGTTCATGTTTTGCCTCCAATCGAAATAGAGCTAAATATTGATCCTACTCTTATTTGCGAGGATGATCCGTTAACATTGGTAGCCGATGTAAGTCCTTCATCCATTTATTATCAGTGGCGATGGTTCAACGGTCCTGACGCTTCAGGGAGTGTTATATCAACATCAAATACATTAAGCTTAACACCACCGGTTGCACTGGGAACATATTCTGTTCAGGTAACCGATTATGACCCCAGCGGGTTAATGTGTAACGTTGCGGTTTACAATTTTGAGGTTGAAGCAGACACTACAGGTGCTTCTGTTTTCTCTCCAACTGATGATCTTACTATTCAATGTAACGATCCGGATGCTGCGCAGCTAATTCAGGATTGGTTGGCTACTGCAACGGCTCAGAATGACGATGGTACGCCTTTAGATGTAACGAATAACTATAGCGGTATTACGCTCGCCTGTAATGTAGTTTTGCCAGTGGTTTTTAGTGCAGAGGATATTTGCGGTAATGTAGGAGCTGATACCGCATATATCTATGTAATCGACACGATCGCACCGGTAATCAGTCCTGAGTCTTTCGACCAGATTACTGATTGTAATACTTTGGATAAAAACACCCATCCCGATTACCTGGCCTGGCTTAATAACAATGGAGGAGCCGCAGCAACCGATGATTGCGATCATCCCGATAGTTTGACCTGGACCAACAACGCAACCACCCAAGCCTGGGTAGGAGATGGCGCCCGCGATTCCATCACCGTTACATTTACGGTTACTGACGACTGCGGAAACGCTGATTCAACCACGGCTACTTTCACCATTGTTGATGATGAGCCGCCTACAATCACATGCCCCGGCGATGTGCTGGAGGAAGCCGCACCCGATTCCTGTTCGAAAATACCCGATACATTGGAAGATCCGGTTTATGCCGATAGTTGTTCGGTTCCTGATATTACCTGGACGTCAACCGGAGCTTTGGTGAGCAGTGGAAACGGAATCATTACCGGCGTATCTTTCCCCGTGGGAACAACAACCGTTACCTACCGGGCAACCGATGCAGCAGGGTTAATTGCCGAATGTGACTTTACTGTCACCATCGTGGATGTTACTCCTCCAAATCTGGAAATATCCAATTGTGTTGATGTAACCGGAACCATGGATGCCACCAACTGTTTTGCCGAGCCGCCAACCATCCTTGATCCGCTTTATTCGGATGATTGCTGGCCCAATGATTCGCTTGTTCTCGCATTTACCATTGAAACAGAGGGAGGCCTTTGGGATACAACCGGCTTTGGTTATGTTTCTGATTTGAATTTCCCGGTGGGTGTCTCAACGGTAACCTATACCGTTACCGATCCCGATAGCAATATGGTTTCATGTAGCTTTACCGTAACCATGCTGCGCGATGAGATTCCATGGACTGCTATTACCTGCCCATCCGATCCGCCAGCCGTTGTTCTTGGATCAACAGAATGTGAAAGGTCAATATCGTTAACTCCACCAACGGTAGATGATTATTGTGTTACCGCTACCTATACAATTACAAATGATTTTAATAACGATTCAGTAATTATAAATGAGGTATTTCCTGTTGGAACCACAGAAGTAAACTGGACGATCACTGACAATTCAGGTAACGATACTACCTGTACGGTTTATGTGGTTGTTACCGGCATTCAGTTGCCAACGATCACCTGTCCTTCGGATGTAGAAGGGCAAATGACCGCCGACGATTGTTTTGCTCTGCCTCCCGCCATCGGATCTCCGTCTTATAGCGCACCTTGTTGGGATACCGATTCGCTCGACCTGAGTTTCCGCATCATTAACGGAGCCTGGGATACCACCGGAGTGGGCGAAGTAAATGGCTTGGAGTTCCCGGCCGGAATCAACACGGTATGGTACATTGTAAGCGACCCGGATGGGAACAAAGATTCCTGCGATTTTACCGTTTCGATGTTACGCGACGAGATCCCCAGCTCGGCCATTGTATGTCCGCCAAATCCGCCTTCAGTAACCTTGGGAGCCAACGAATGTGATGCCACCCTGAGTTTGCCTCAACCAACAATTAATGAAACCTGTACTACGGTTGTTTATAGCTTTACCAACAATTACAACAACGATTCAGTCATTGTAAATGAAACTTTCCCGACGGGAACCACTGAAGTAACCTGGTACATAACCGATAACTCAGGAAATGTGGATTCGTGTATTGTTTACGTGGAAGTAAACGGTATTCAGTTGCCAACGATCACCTGTCCTTCGGATGTAGAAGGGCAAATGACCGCCGACGATTGTTTTGCTCTGCCTCCCGCCATCGGATCTCCGTCTTATAGCGCACCTTGTTGGGATACCGATTCGCTCGACCTGAGTTTCCGCATCATTAACGGAGCCTGGGATACCACCGGAGTGGGCGAAGTAAATGGCTTGGAGTTCCCGGCCGGAATCAACACGGTATGGTACATTGTAAGCGACCCGGATGGTAACAAAGATTCCTGTGATTTTACCGTTACCATGTTGCGCGACGAGATCCCGTCTTCAGTAGTAGCATGTCAGGCGGATCCTGCCGATCGTTTTGTCGATGATTCTACTTCCTGCGATGCCTGGGTGGATGTACTGCCGCCTGTGATCTCTGAAGAATGTACAACCGTTGTGTACGATATTACGCACAACAGCGATTACGGAGTTGATTCGAGCAATGCCAGCGGTTACTATCCGATCGGACAGCACCGGGTGGTTTGGTACATTACCGATAATTCAGGAAATATTGATTCGTGCGTACATAACTTTGAAGTGTTCGACATGCTACCGATTCTGGTTTGTCCGCCCGATGTGGAAGTTTTTGCCGACGAAAACGAACTCTTTGCCACCAATGTAACCGTAGGATTGCCTACTTATTGGGACAACTGCGACTCGGTGCTGATTTACACCGTAACACCTCCGGATAGCATAACTACATTATTTAATGGAAGTCCGGACAGCATTAACTTGTTAACGGGGCCGCACACCTACGATCTGGGGGTAACAACCATCGAATATACCTTTAAGGATGGAAACGGGAACATTGTTGTGTGCGACTTTACGGTTACCGTTTGGGCAGCGCCCGACATCGAATGTCCTCCGGATACTACAATTTACCTCGATGGCAGCGAAGCAGATTGTTCCGATACCTTCGACCCCGGTGTGGCCGATCTGATTGAAGGAGCGCCGCCCATCACCTGGACCTATACCATAACTTTTGCCGATGGTACAAGCGAAGGTCCGGTTACCTATGTAAAAGACGCCTCCGATCCGTATGCCAATCCGCTGGGCGACCGGACTTTCCCGCTGGGAGTAACCACCATAGAATGGAGGGCCGAAAACCTGGCCGGGTTCGATACCTGTTCGCACTGGATAGAGGTAATCGACACCATTCCGCCAACCCTCAAAGCCGAACCGTACGAAAACTGCGTGGATCCGCTGCACTGGGCGGTCTACAATCCGTCGAATCCGAATCCGGTGTATAACCACGTAGATCCCCTGGTCGAAAAATTCCCGGTGGATTACCGTACCATGTTTGCAGGCGACACCTTCCTCGATCTTACTTCGCTGGAAGACAATTGCTGCGACTCGGTAGATATGACCATTAACTGGCGGATCGACTTTGCCGACACGCCCGATCCGGTTACGGGGGCAGCGGTCAGTCATGCGCCGGTCAGCGGTACCGGGCAGCCTTCCACCTACGAAGAAGGCAGTATCCCAACCGATATTTACCTGTGGGGCGACGGGGTAACCTTTACAGCTGTTACCCACACCATTACCTATTGGGTGGAAGATTGTAACGGAAATATATCCGACGAGATCATGCGCGAAATAACGATAACACCCCGACCTAAAATTGAAAAGCAGTAGTAGAAATGAGCACAATTATAAACATATCAGGAAGTGAGTTCAAGGTTCAGAGCCATGTCCGTCCTTTGACGGATTCAGAGTCGTGTCCGTCCTTTGACGGATTCAGAGTTCAGAGCTCCGCTACCGCGCGATTGCTTCGCCGCCGGAAGCCGGCTCGCAATGACGATTCCTTTCATTGTGTGAGATTGTTTCAGGCGACAACGTCGCCTGAAACAATCATCTCCTTTGCAAAAATAGTCATTGCGAGGGAGGACAAAGGACGACCGAAGCAAGCTCAGTCTTTCGCTCCCGCACGGTTGCATCGCGTGGCGGGTAATAAAACCGGAAGCAGAATGATGAAATTGGAATACGAACATTTCTCCTCCTGGGCAGGAGGAGTACTCCCGATGAAATCGGGAGGGAGGTGGTTGCCGAAGAAAGAACGCCTGTCTCGTGAAGGAATAATTTCACCACGCCATCCCTCAGCTGACGGATACCCCAAAGGAGGGGATATTCGCCTGCTCACAGCTAATATCGAATATCGAATATCGAATAAGAAACATAAAAGTATTTACAGCCGCCCAGCTATCGCGTACTCTGCTACCGCGCGATTGCATCGCGTGGTAAGTAAACCTGGAATTAACAAGCCACACGATAGAATCGTGCGGCAGCAAGCTCGAATATTGACTGACGATTTAAGAAGTACAGCAACAAGCGAATATCCATCAGAAAGAACAAATAGCAACGATAAACAAAACAAGCTCGCAGCTCACAGCTTGTGGCTCGCAGCCAATTCTTGTCTTCTCCCCTTTGGGGAGACCGAGAGGGGCCTGCTCCTTGCTAATATCGAATATCGAATAACGAATAAGAAACATAAAAGTATTTACAGCCGCCCAGCTATCGCGTACTCTGCTACCGCGCGATTGCATCGCGTGGTAAGTAAACTTGGAATTAACAAGCCACACGATAGAATCGTGCGGCAGCAAGCTCGAATATTGACTGACGATTTAAGAAGTACAGAAACAAGCGAACATCCATCAGAAAGAACAAATATCAACGATAAACAAAACAAGCTTGCAGCTCACAGCTTGTGGCTCGCAGCTAAAAATAGTAACCCAATTTTCCTTGCAAAGGGAGAACGGACAGTAGCTAACATCAAAAACCATCATGCCTATGCAACATGACTAAAAGGAAAATCTTTCCGGGCGGTAGTTGATGCGTCAGCCAACGATCCGGAGAGTGTGGTTCTGTAGGGGGCTATGTGCCCCCGGGGCGAACGGGAACAGTGGATGCCTTTCTTTACAACAACTTTTTTTGACGATACAACAACAGCGCACCACTTTCCCGCCAGCCGGACCATTAGGCTTCAAATCCATCCGTCAGCTGACGGATGGAATTTGGAACAAACAGAAAAAACAAATGATTAAAAGAGAATACTGAAAATATTAATGAATTATCAACAGGAGATACAAAACTGCAGCAAGCAGTCGGCAGCCTGCCCGGCGTGCGAAAGCAGACGGGTCGCAGTAAGCAGTGAAAACAGCAACCTCCGCCTGAACTTTCGCCACGTGTGCGGGGAGAAATCTTTGCATTCTTTTCCCTTCGCTCTTGGCACTGCATCTCCGCAAAACCTGAATGCCTATGAAAAAAACCTTCGTAAAATGAACCCGGTTGAACCGAAAAAAGAGAAACAAAAGCGAGTTCAGAGTTTAGTGTTTAGAGCCCGCCTGAACGACTCAGTAGGGCAGGTTCAAAGTAAGTATGTATACCGCGCTTTTTTCTCTCTGCTCTCTGCCCTGTGCTCCGTGCCCTTTTCTCTTTGCCCTGTTGTTACACCCTGCACCATAAAAAGAGAAGTAAAATGAAAAACGTAATTACAAAACAATTTAAAACAAATACTTAATTAGTAACCAGCTCGTCCGGCGCTCGTGTGCTTAGCGGTTCCAAACCGCTTGGCGCTTTAAACAGGGAGCCGGGTCCGGGCCTCTAAAATTTTACATTATGAAAAAGCAATTTTTATTTTTGATCTTGTTCGTAGCGGCAATAGTCGCCGGAACTTCCAATGTCTTTGGACAGGTACCTACTACTCCTGATCTTGATCATTTGGATGCAGTACCTACTTACTGTGCACCATATGTCCCTCTTGCTTGTGGAACTGCTGATGATCCTTTGGCTCCAATACCAGGTGTTGAATATACTTACACAATCAACTCTAGTTCGATAGGTACACTTCATTGGTTTGTAACCGATGATGCTAGTCTCATCAGTGCTCAGGGAACGATTGCTGCGGGTATAGAAGCTAAAGATGGATCAAGTCCTTATGTTCTGTCAGCAGATGCTGCTTATAATGATCCAGCTAATACTTCGCCATCCGTTAAAATCACTTGGAAATCATTTGATGGTGTCGGCAACAATGTAATATTAGTAGTGTACAATGTTGACGATGCAAATTGTACCGATAATATGGAGGTATATCGAATTGTGCCACAATACAATTTTACGCTTGATATAGCTGGTATCGCTGATGCTGGTGATTCCGGAGGTGATGTTTCTGATTGTGTGAACCCAATTCAGACTGCATCATACGATGGAACTACTTTGTTAGTTGATTACGGTACGGATTACGTCTTCTTCGCGGTTAATGCAGCCAACTGGATGACCTCATGGATGCCTGGTGATTTCGCAGTTACAACAACTGGTACAAGTACAGTAACTATTGATGGGTGGGCTTATCCTGCAGATGCTGCAACTACAGGTGCCTGGAAAACAGTTGGAACAGATGCTGTCTTGGCATCTGCATATCCGGCCGGTACCAGTGATAATGGATTTGTTGCTGAAGCATGTATTATTGTTAGGGTCAAGGTTGAACATGGCACTGTAACTGAAAACCTTACCGATGAAGTCATAAATTTGACCGTGAATGGTATCATGGAAGATCCGGCTAACGCGGGTTCTTATGCTGGAGATTATCCTGATATAGATGATGCTGGCGCTGGTAATGCTTGTATTGATGATCTTACAACAGACAATATAGATTATACGATTACTCCAAGACCTGAAGTTACAGAGAATGCTCCGACTCCGTTTGAAGATAAAACTCCGAATGGTAATTAATGGAATATGAATCTTGCTTTTTCATAACCTAAGATACCCGTCAGTTGACGGACAAACCGGATGCGATCGCTCCAGGGGTGCTTCAGTACCCTTGGGGCGGCCGGCCAGGTTGGAAAGCGGGAGAAGAAGAGTCAGCAGTCTCAGTTGGTAGTCACAGTGTTCAGTAGGTCATCCTGAGCGCCTGCCTGCCGTCAGGCATGGAAGTCGAAGGATGTTTCAGTACGGACCAATGACCAATGACTAAAAAGGTTATGAAGAAGTAGTTAAAAAAGTCAACAGTCGCAGTTTTCAGTCTCGGTACACAGTACCAATGACAAGTGGCTAGTGACTAATGACTTGAAGCTCTAAGGGAAATTCGGGGGCAAAAGCCTTTCGGGATACGAAAATAAACTCTGTGGCCCCTGCCTATTGCAGGCAGGCTCTGTGAAGGCCTCTGTGAACTCTGTGGTTAGAGTTTAAACATAGAGAACACAACGAAGACACAAAGACCACGGAGAAAGGAAGAAGTGATGAACAAGGCAAAAGGATGAAGGAAGTTGGCAGTATTCAGTCGCAGTTGGCAGTACGTCATTCTGAGCGCCTGCCTGCCGTGAGGCATGGTAGTCGAAGGATGTAACCGATCTGCTGTGCCCTATGTGCCTAATGTGGTTAAAAGGAAAAACTTGTGGCTTGAAGCTTAAAACTTGTAGCTAAAAAAATGAACAAACAATTGGCAAATAACAGTAGGCAAACCAATAAACCTTCAAGCGTTTTTAAAACCTTGAAGTGTTTAACCTACCTGCTGTGCCCTATGTGCCTCATGTGGTTCATAAAACAGTTTGCCAATGGATTAATGCCTTGCAGCACTGATAGAATTCCGGAAGTAAAAACCGGAACTACGGAAAGGGAAAAGTGAACAGTCTCAGTGAACAGTCTTCAGAGTGTCACCACTTGTAGCTTGTAGCTTGAGACTTGCAGCTATATAAAATGTAAAAACAAAAAGAAATGTGAACAAAAGTAACTACATAAAAACCAGCAATGCACCGCCCTCTAAAAGGCAAAAGGCAAAAGGCAAAAGGCAAAAGTCGGGTGTTCTCCCAACGGAGCGTACTTTGAACTTTGAATCCGTCAAAGGACGGACACGGCCTGGAACTTTGAACTTGCCCGATAGGGCCAGGTACTTGCTGAAGATGCGCGACGGGCCTGAGTGTCGTCAGCCGGCACCCGGGACTGTCCCGCGCATTATTCCCTCTGCGGCCCTCTGTGTAAACTCTGTGCCCTCTGTGGTAAAAAATGATCCGTCAGCCGACGGAAACCACAAAGGACCACTGAGAAGACACAGAGAGCACGGAGTGAAAACTCTGGCTTTCCGTTACTACTGCAGCTGCATAAAAACGATAGTTCGCAGGAGGAAAATGCCAATGTTCAGAGCGTATGTATGAAGAATAAATTGTTCCGCGATCTTTGCGTAAACTTTGCGCTCTCTGCGGTTGAAAAGAATAAACCGCAAAGTTCGTAGAGAAACCGCAAAGAACACAGAGAAAAAAGGAAATGAAAAAGAAAGCAACGAAGAAAGAACAGAGAATTGCGGGGAGATCCCTCGCTACACTCGGGATGACAATTCGTCCCCATTGACCAATGACTTGCAGCTAGCGTCTTGCAGCTTGTAGCTAAAGAAATGACTAAAAAAATCGCACATAACATCACAACAGCCATCCTGGGATTCTTCCTGGTGCTGTTGACCGTGGCAAATGCTTCGGCCCAGATCGTTATTGAAGAGTGCGATACCATGACCTTTAGCGTCGACAGTCGCCCGAGCATCGATGATTTGAATTTTGTTTGGGGTATTTACACCGCATCGAACCAGCCCAAAGACGTGCTCGATCCGGCAGGAACACTCGATCCGGCCCTGTATTTCGTCGACGGTATGTATGCCAGCGGAGTGGGAAGAACCGTAAAAGTGACCGGGCTTGCACCCGGGAAATACTACGTGCGCATTCATGTATGGGACGAAGTAAGTTGTACCGACAACATCGAGATGTACGTAATGGAGGTGATCGAATCAACGCTCGATATGGAGATCTTTGCCGATTCGGTATGTATCGGCGAGCCAACCAATGTGTACATTCGCTTTACCGGCGTTGGCCCGTATGATGTATATTACACGATTGGAGACCAGGTAACTCCCAGCGTTTACAACCTGAATGGAAAAGAGGTCGATCCGGAAATTACAATTTCGATTACCCAACCGCTGCCGGTGGGCGAAACAAAATTCTGGGTGATGAAAGTAACCGACGATTGTAAAGTGTACAGTTTCGAAGAAGTAGCTCCGGAAGAACGGCCCGGAACCGGTATCCTGATCTATCCGAAACCAACAAAACAACCGATCTACCTGAAAGAAGAATGATTAGTGTATGGAAAAGTTAAATTGTAAATTTAAACAAGGCAAAAGTATGAAGAAAGTCGACAGTATTCAGTCTCAGTTGACAGTCCGTCATCCTGAGCGAAGTCGAAGGATGTAAGCAATCCTCTGTGCCCTATGTACCTAATGTGGTTAAAAAGAAAAAGCTCGTAGCTTGAAGCTCAAAACTTGTAGCTAAAAAGATGAACAAACAGTTGGCAAATAGCAGTAGGCAACCCGATAAACCTTCAAGTGTTTTTAAAACCTTGAAGCGTTTAAATCATCTATCTGTGCCCTATGTACCTATTGTGGTTCATGATAGAACGAACAGGCAATTGGCAAATAACAGTAGGCAACCCGAAGAACCTTCAAGCGTTTCTAAAACCTTGAAGCGTTTAAACTACCTGTTGTGCCCTATGTGCCTGTTGTGGTTCAAAAAAAACAATTTGAATAACGAATGATGATGAACGATTTAAGATATTAGAATGAATAGGCAATTGGTAAATAACAGTAAGCAATTTGGCAATGTAGAATGAAGGATGACAAAAGGAAATACTTAGCGTCTTGGCGCCTTTGCGAGAGAAGAAACCATCTCCTGTGCCCTATGTACCTGTTGTGGTTAAAAAGAAAAAGCTCGTAGCTTAAAGCTCAAAACTTGTAGCTAAAAAGATGAACAAACAGTTGGCAAATAGCAGTAGGCAGTACGATAAACCTTCAAGTGTTTTTAAAACCTTGAAGCGTTTAAATCATCTATCGTGCCCTATGTGCCTATTGTGGTTAAAAAGAAAAAGCTCGCAGCTTGAAGCTCAAAACTTGTAGCTAGAAAAATATAAACATGGAAATACATTTCGCACCGATGAAAATAGTCTTCGCACAACCGGCAAAAGACCTTGCACGGACGACAGTACACTTCGCGCGACTGACAGAAGACCTCGCACGACCGAAAACTGACTCCGCGTCAGGTGCAATCTCTTCCGCGCAACTATCAACTGACAGTGCGTCAGGCGAAGAACGCTTCCGGCGACCGAGAGAACGCTTCCGGTCATCGACAGAAGCCTCCGCACCGATGAAAATGTATTCCGCACAAGCGACAGCAAGCTCCGCGACTCTTCACGGGCTTTGTGTCTCAGTTTACAATAGAGCAATTTTGCAATTAACAGTTTGACAAACGATTATAAAATGAACCGACAGTTGGCAAATAGCAGTAGGCAGTCCGATAAACCTTCAAGCGTTTTTAAAACCTTGAAGCGTTTAAACTACCTGTTGTGCCCTATGTGCCTCATGTGGTTCAAAAAAAACTATTTGAATAACGAATATGGAATGAATAGGCAATAGGCAAATAACAGTAAGCAATTTGGCAATGTAGAATGAAGGATGATAAAAGGAAATACTTAGCGTCTTGGCGCCTTTGCGAGAGAAGAAACCATCTGCTGTGCCCTATGTGCCTATTGTGGTTAAAAAGAAAAAGCTAGTAGCTTAAAGCTCAAAACGTGTAGCTAAAAAAATGAACAAACAATTGGCAAATAGCAGTAGGCAGTCTGATAAACCTTCAAGTGTTTTTAAAACCTTGAAGCGTTTAAATCATCTATCGTGCCCTATGTTCCTATTGTGGTTCAAAAGAAAAAACTTGTGGCTTGAAGCTTACAACTTGTAGCTAAAGAATGAAAAAGTGGATGTACATAGTATTCTTCCTCCTGATGGCGGCAAACCTGCTCGCCCAGGAGACCTATGTCATCGACTCGGTATGTGTGGGAGCCGAACGTACCTACCGCCGCGACGGGGAAGCTGGCTATTCCTACTATTGGGAGCTGGTTGACCGCGAGGTGAATGACACCAGTTATGTGCCGGGTGTCGACTTTACTGACATAAATGGCACCGATACCACCTGGGGCAACGAAATCACTCACCTTTGGGATGCCGAAGGCGAATTCGATATTATTGTTTATGTAACTACCGAACACGGCTGCGACACCCTGGAGCAGGGAATGGTAAAAGTATTCCCCTTGCCCGAAGCGGAAGTGGGCGAAGACAAGGTGCTCTGTGACCTGAACGATATTGCGGTTTCGGGCGATACGGCATGGAACCATAGCGTATTGTACTGGACCACCACCGGCGACGGAACATTTAGCGATGCCTACAGTCTGCACCCGGTTTATCAGTTGGGGGCAAACGACAGTCTTCTGGGCGAGGTAACGCTGATTCTGACCGCCGAAGGAATGGCCGACAACGGAACCTGTACACCCGCTGTTGATTCTGTAACCTTCCGGCTTAGTAAGCCTGAATTTGAATTTGGGATGCAGCCTTTACTTTGTTACAACGATCACGATGCCATTATTTGGGTAACAATGACAGGCGGTGCTGCTCCTTTTGACTTTGCCTGGACCGGCCCGGATGGTTATTCTGCTTCCGGTAACGACAGAATTTCAGGGCTGGGAGCCGGAATGTATTACCTGACTGTTACCGATGATAATGGCTGTATGGCCATGGATTCGATTGAAATTGTTAATCCGCCGCAATTAACAGCTCTGGCCGAAGTTGTTCAGCAGATAAGCTGTTACGGCTATTACGATGGCATTATCCGGGCTTCGGCAAACGGAGGAACAGGAGATCTTTCCTTCCAGTGGAACAGCCAGCTTGGTTCGGTCTTTTATGGAGACTCAATTGTTGGTTTGCCTGCCGATGCCTATTATCTCACTGTTACCGATGAGAACGGATGTACTTTCATGGATACCTTGGTACTTGAAAATCCGGAGTTACTACTGGTAGATGTAACGGCAGACGATACCGTTTTATGTGAAGGTGAAGTGGTGTTGCTTCATGGTAATCCGCTGGGCGGAACAGGAACGCTGACTCACAGCTGGACTGGGAATGGGGCGATGTTTCTGAATTTGACCAACGACAGTGTTAGCACATTCCAGGGTGCGCCGGTAGGGAATTACCGCTTGATCTACACGATTATTGACCAGGTTATGTGTGAGGCCTCCGATAGCATTGAATTAAACGTTTATCCGCCATCATATAGCTACGATTCGATGGAGGTTTGCGCAGGTGCCGATCCGTTTGCCTGGAACGGAAAAACGATTACCAGCGACATGGATCGTACTTATCAGGATACTTTGCCGGGCATGAACCAATATGGTTGCGACTCTATCTTAACCCTGGATGTGAAAGTACTTTTCCCGACAGATTTCGATACTACCATTTACATTTGCGAAAACGAGACACCGTATGCTCCATATGGCAACATCACTATTTTGCCTGACCGCGACAGCGTTTACCTCGATACAGCCTATTATTCCAATTCCGGATGTGACTCGCTGCTGATCACCATCCATGTGTTCACGCTTCCGGTGACCGATACAATGCTTGAATTAACGCTTTGTGCAGGAGCTGAAGAATTTCCGTTAAACAACCGTTGGATTCAAACCGATTTTAGCCAGGTTTATTTTGATACTTTGTACAATGCCAATCAGTTTGGTTGCGACTCGCTGTTAACCTATGATGTAACCATCATTCCGCCGGATACCTTCAGAGTAGATACAATCCTGTGCCAGGATGAACCGGCGTTTGTGTGGAATGGTGTCACCATCCAAACCGTTTTCGACAGCATTTACGAGGCAACACTTAGTAATCAGTTTGGCTGCGACTCACTTGTACAACTGGATGTACACCTCTATCCGGCAACCGATACCCTGATTGATACTTTATTGTGTTACGGCAATCAGCCCTATGCCTGGAATACGCTGATGATTTATGCCGAACACGACAGTGTTTACCGCGACACCCTTCAAAACATATTTGGCTGCGACTCCATCGTGAACCTGGATGTAAAAGTGTTGCTGCCGTATGACAGTTTGCAAACCGTGGAATTGTGTGCAAACGAATTGCCCTACAGCTGGAATAGCCATACCGTTTTACCTGATCGCGACAGCGTTTACTTCGATACCTTGTATTACGCCGCGGGCTGCGACTCTTTGCGCCTGCAACTGGAGGTAATTACGCTGCCGGTGTCGGATACACTGATCGAGATGGTGCTGTGCGAAGGAAGTCCGTCGTTTGACTGGAACGGCCGGCCGGTTTCTACCTATATCGATAGTACCTACCTTGATACCACACAGAACGTTTTTGGTTGTGATTCAACCATCACTCTGATAGTCGACATTGTGCCGGCATTCAAAGATACGGTCTTGGATACCTTCTGTTTCGGAGAACCGATTGCTGCCTGGTACGGGCAGACGATTTCCCCGGAGCATGATAGCACCTACCTTCATAATGTCCCCGGGCCATCGGGTTGTGATACTTTGATTTTCTATGAAGTAACCATATTGCCGGTAACCGATTTTATGCTGGATTTAACCTTCTGCGCCGGGACGGATGCATTCCAGCTTAATAACCGTTGGATACAGACTGACTCAAGCCATGTTTATTTTGATACCATTCCAAATTTGTATGGCTGCGACTCCCTGCTCACGTATAATGTAACCATTGTTCCTCCTGATACTGTACCGGTTTTTGATACTTTCTGTTTGAACGAGCTGGTGGCCGACTGGAATTCCATCCCGATCCAAACGCAAACCGACAGTGTTTACCAGGCCGTATTGCCTGACTCGGAAGGTTGCGATTCGGTTGTTATTCTTTATACAACCATCATTGAGGGCGGAGTGACCTACGACACCATTTATGCCTGCATAGAATATACATGGATCGAAGGGACCGGCCAAACATATTACAATACTGGCGATTACCTGCATACGCTTGGTAGCGGAACCGCTTGCCCGGACACCAGCTGGCTGCACCTGGTTATTAGCCCTCCGATTGATTTGGTAGCAGACCCCGTAGATGTGCTTTGCTACGGAGACAGCAACGGCTCCGTTAATCTCACCGTTAATGGCGGAATTCCGCCTTATCGCTTTCTTTGGAGTAACGGAGAGATAACAGAGGATATTAGTGATCTTGTAGCCGGTGAGTACAAGGTTGTTGTGGTAGATTCAATTAATTGCACCGACTCATTTACTGTAGAGATTATACAGCCTGATTCGCTTTACATTTCCCAAGTAATTATCGACTCGGCAGAAAGCAGCACAGGTGTGGGGAGTATTTTTGTTGAAGTGGCAGGAGGAACACCCGAATACAGCTATGCCTGGAGTACAGGAGATACAACACAAAACCTGGAAAACCAACCGCCCGGAACTTACTCCATTGTTGTAACCGATGCCAACGGATGTACGGTAAGCAGGGTTATTACCTTGCCGGCAAGAGAAGCAGGAGACCGCTTGCGTGTAGTGCTGGCTCCTACGCCTGTTTTGTGTTATGGAGAATACAACGGGAAGATCGACCTGAATGTATCGGGTGGAAGTGGAAACTACCTGTTTGATTGGGTGGGGCCTGACGATTTCTCATCTGTTCTGGAAGATATTTCCGGCTTGCAGGCAGGTCTTTATACGGTAACTGTTATTGATCTTGAAGATTCAACCCTAACCGCCATCAGAAATACTACGGTTGAGGAGCCTGAGCCGATTGTGGTTAGCTTCGTGAAAACCGATGTGGGGAATTCTCCTTCTCCGATTGGAAGCATTGATCTGACCATAGAAGGAGGTACAGGCCCTTACGATGTAGTATGGATTTTCCCCGATGGTACTACTCGAAACACTGAGGATTTGAGTGGGCTGGAGATTGGTAATTACCGGGCCGAGATAACCGATGCCAATGGCTGTCCGGCAAGTGTACAGGTGCAAATTACCGGCTTTGGAATCATTTGTCCCGACCCAATTTCGTTGTGTCCTGACGAAACGATTCCGGCAGCATTTACCACTGTTCAAGCATTCCGGAATGGCGGTGGCATTATTTCAAGTACTCCTTCCATAATCGAATCCTCGTTTACTTCTAGCGATGTTCCGGATGGTAACCGTTGCCCGGAAGTCATTATTCGTACCTATTCTGTTGAAAATACCAACGGCGATGTGATGAGTTGTGAGCAGATGATTATTCGTGAAGACAATATTAAGCCAACCATCAGCTTCAGAACACAATACATTGATGCCTGTTCAGATTACAATCCGCGTAAATACCGAAATACGCAAGAGCTTCTGATATACGCCGGGAATTATGTAACGCTTGGAGATAACTGTACTCCTGCTAATCAGTTGATTTTGGAAGAAGTACGTCCGGAACAAACAGTTCAGACTAAATGTCCGAAAATTGTGAAGCGTTTTTACCGGGTTTACGATGGCTGCGGAAATCCTTCGGACGTGGCAGAAGCGATTTTTGTAATCGAATCATATTTTCCGATGAAGTTGGAGAAGGGAATACCTGATCTAGCGGATGTGGGATGTGTAATACCGCCTCCATTGAGCAGCTATTCCGAATTTGTAGCCCTTGGTGGAGTGGTTACGGATGCATGTTCTCCCACTTTGAGATGGATCAGCGATTCAAAACCTGACAAAGATGGAGTGGTGCTGCGTACCTACCGAATTGTAGACGAGTGTAGCTCTGTTCCTTTTGTGCAGAAGATTTACACGGAAACTTATGTTCCCGAATTTGATCCTATGGGGCCGCTTTGCCAGTATAGTGCAGCGCCTGAATTGCCGGCTGTATCAACAAATGGGTTTACGGGAACCTGGAGTCCGGCTGCAATCAATACCGATGTACCCGGCACGGTGGTCTATTCGTTTACACCCGATCCCGGTCAGTGTGCCGGTCCGGGCAGTATGGAGATCGAAGTGCGTCCGGCCATTCAGGTGTACGAAACCTTGCATGTTGACCAGGGATATTCGGCAAATCCGGTGGGTGAGATCGAAGTAGGGGTAACCAACGGAACCGAACCGTTTGAATATTTGTGGAATACGGGTAAAACCACAAACTATATAAACAAGCTTCTGGCAGGTAGTTATACCGTATTTGTAAGTGATTCTATTGGTTGTTTGGATACGCTTACAGTGGAACTTACCGCTTTGTTACCCGAAGTTCTCTGCATTCCTGACACCGTAATAGAATGCCCCGATCCGTCAGCTTATCCTGCCGCAACCACTTTGGCCGGATTTACCGCGCTTGGAGGATCGTATGTGCCGGAAAACCTGTTCGCGAAACTTAGTAGCTTCGACCTTCCGGGAGACCGCGATTTCTGCCTGAGTGTGGATCGTTATTATGTGGCCGAGGACATTTACGGTCGCCGCGATACTTGTGTGCAGCATATTGATTTCTACGATATTGTTCCGCCTGTGTTGATGGCTCCTCTGGGCGACACTGCTGAATGTTCGTTAAGTGTTGTTCCTGAAATTGAAACACTGGCTGATTTTCTGGCACTGGCTGATGCCGATGCCTATGATAATTGTGCGCTTGATCCGGCTTCGTTTACTGTGAGAGACACTACGATTGTGCTTCAGCCCGGAAGGACGAGGGTGATTGTATATTACAGTGTAGCTGATTTCTGTGGGAACATAGCACGCGACACCAGTTATTACCTGGTAACCGACGACCAGGCTCCCGAAGTATTCTGTGCCGACCTTACGGTTTACCTAAATGCCGACGGAACGTATTCGTTCACCGTTCAGGATTCCATTGCCATGGTCGACAGTCTTTACGACAACTGTACGGCACCGGAAGATATGCTGGTTTACATCGAAACAAGAGAGCTGACTTGTGAAGACATTGAGTCGGGCTTCCAGGTTCGGGTGACAGTGGTGGACGAAGCAGGCCTTTCGGCTGAATGTATGGCCAACATCACGGTTGTAGATACCGTTCCACCGGAAGCGATTTGCCAGGATATTACGGTTTACCTGGATGAAAACGGCGAAGTGAGCATCACTGCCGAACAGATTAACAATACTTCAACCGATAACTGTGAAGTAGCTTCCATTCAGCTTTCAAAAGATCGTTTCGATTGTACCGATGTTGGGGAAAACACAGTAGAACTGACAGTTACCGATATTTATGGAAATTCGGCTACCTGTGAAGGCATTGTAACCGTGATCGACGAAATACCTCCAGTTATTACCTGTGTCGGAAAACAAACCATTCAGCTAAGCGAGGAAGACGGAACATATACACTGAGCTGGGAAATAGTGACCGAAAGTGCAGACGACGAGTGTGGTATCGATACCATCCTGCTGGATAGATATATTCTGGATTGCGATGATATAGGAACCACCTTTATTACGGTAACGGCTTACGATGTAAACGGGAACTACAGTAGCTGCCAGGCCGAGTTTGAAATATTTGGAAATATTCCGCCAAACGTTGTCAACGATACGGCCGTAACAGCGGTGGATGTTCCGGTAGATATAAATGTGGTTCTTAACGACTATGATCTGAAAACAAATATCAATATTTCGTCGCTTGGCGTGATATCGAATCCAAATAATGGATCGGTTGTAGTTGATAACGTTACGGGGATAGTGACCTATACGCCTGATCCTGGGTATGTTGGGACGGATGTGTTCCGCTATATAATTTGTGACGACGGAATACCTTGCGACCCTGAATGCGGAAAAGCACTGGTACATGTTACCGTTCGCCCGGCCAATCAACCACCGGTGGCTGTGGATGATTATTTCGATTTGCCTTGTGGTAATCTTACGGGTAGTGTAATTGAGGGACCAGATGATGATTATGATCCGGATGGCGACAACATTGTGGTGAACCCGGTAACCATAACGCCTCCTGTTAACGGAATACTTACTTTGTACGATGACGGGCATTTCGAATACGAGCCATTCTTCGATTTTGAAGAAGGAGTGGACAGCTTCCAGTATGAAATTTGGGACGAAGGCTTGCCGCCGTCGTTGAGAGATACGGCCTGGGTATACATAACACGTGTAGCCGACCACGATTGTGACGGTGTTGCCGATGTGGACGATATCGACGATGATAACGATGGTATCCGTGACCTGAACGAAGGATTGAATCCTGATTTCCCGGATCTTTCCATCGATTCGGATCAGGATGGAATACCGGATTACCTGGATATTGATTCGGATAACGACGGTATCGTTGACAATATTGAAGGACAGGGGGAACACGATTATGTGAGTCCGGACGGGTGGCGCGACCAGAACAACGATGGTTGGGACGACCGCTACGATCCGAATTACGGTGGCTATGCTTTCGATGAGAACCTGAATGACCACGATCAGGACGGAATGCCCGACTACATTGACATTGATTCGGACAACGACAACGTATTCGACTTCATTGAAGGTTACGACTACAATGCCGATGGTATCCCGGATGTTACCCGCCTCTTTGTTGATACCGACGGTGATGGCCTGGATGATGCCTACGATACCTGGATCGATACCTGGGGCAATGACATTGACAATGAAGTGGAACACAATGCACCGCTGCAAGACTTTGACGGCGACGGATGGCGTGACTGGCGCGATACCAACGACGAAGACGACGAATACATGACCGCAGACGAAGATATCAATGGCGACGGCGATTACAGCAACGACGACCTCGACCTTGACGGACATCCGGAATACCTGGATACCGAAATGGATTGCGAACTGTTTATTCCGGAAGGTTTCTCACCGAACGATGATGGTGTTCATGACTTCTTCCAGATCCTGTGTATCTACCCAAGGTATCCGAATGCGAAAATGATGATCTTTAACCGCAACGGACAAAAACTGTGGGAAAAAGAACATTACGGCAACTACGATATCTGGGGTTGGAACGATGCCTGGTGGTGGGGTACAACCGACAGCCGCTTTGTAATTGGAAGGTCGGGCGGATTGCCGGCCGGTAACTACATTTATGTGCTCGAACTAAACGATGGTACCGGCGAAGTTCGCAACGGAACGGTGATGCTTGCATACTAAGTAATGCAGGCATCATTTTGATCAGCCTATTTGTTCTGTTGCTTGAAATACACCTCGTTGCAGTCGCTTTTGCTTCAAAAAGTCTGGTTGGTTTTCAGAAATGCTTATGAGTTTTCGGGGATATTGAATCAAGAATGGGGGATAGAAGATATGTAAATCAGCGTTTTGCAGGATAGTGTTCATGTTTTTGCTGGCTACTTTTGTATCATGGACGCTTAATCATGTTTCAGAAGATTCATGTCATATGGATGTTGGCATTGGCTGGCCTTGTTTATGGATACAAACCCGTTGTTGCAAACCCGTTGTTATTTCCCGAAAATATAGAAGGAACTGGTAACGATGCTAAATACAATGTGCCTCCGGTAGCTCAAAACGACACCTTTGTTTACTATGCTGGCTGCGATGATATCCTCACCGGAGATATTCTGGCAAACGACTGGGATGAAAACGAAGATTCGCTGAAAATCTATTTTGCTATCACACCCAGACCCAATCAGCTTTTTATAAACGACGACCGGACTTTTTCCATTCAGATTCCGGAATGGTACAGCGGGACGATGGAGTTTGATTATTATATAGAAGAAAAAACGCAGGATCGTTACCGGGCAATGGCAAAGGTTATTATCGAGGTTATTCCGGATTCGGATTGTGACGGAGTGGTCGACTTTGAGGATCTTGACAAAGATAACGATGGAATTCCGGATTTTGTAGAGGGAGATGGAGCTCTTGATTCTGACGGCGATGGAATTCCTGACAGTAAAGACATAGACAGCGACAACGACGGTATTACTGATAACGTTGAGTGGCAGAGCGAGGAGGATTACGTGGCGCCGCTAAATGTGGATGCCAACAACAACGGCTGGGACGATGCATACGATCCTTCGGCAGGGGGCAAATACGCTTTGCCGGTGGATACCGATGATAACGGAGTTCCCGATTACCTGGATGCTGATGCCGATGGTGATGGTGTGAGCGATCTGATTGAGGCATTCGATGTAAACAACGATGGTTTCTCGGATGTGAAACCCTACTATCAGGATAATGATGGCGATGGTTTGGATGATGCTTTCGACAGTGTAGATATAAAAAGCGGAAATTGCAATCCGACCGGTAGCAATTGTGTGCTGATTGATTTTAATCAAAACGGTGTCCGCGATTGGCGCGATCTGTCCAACCGCTATTTCGGGGTGAAGAGCTTCGTTTTTCCCAATCCTTTAGAGAATCAGTTCCGCCTGGTTCACCCCGAACTAAAGACTGGTGAGCCGGTGGATGTGCGAATCTTCTCAATCGATGGGAAGTTGTTGTTCCGGAAAGAACTCACTTCTTCGCCTAACTTTATTCAAATACCTGAATTTACCGAAGGAGTATACCGGATTTTGGTACATTCTGATAGTTTCACAAATACGCAGAATATTGTAATTGCCCGTTAGTTCATAGTTAGAAAAGTAGTATCCCGTAAATGATGCCCATACAGCTCTTTTGCGGGTTATTCTTTTGTCGCTTGTTCTATGTCGGCAATTAGGTCATCCACATTTTCAATACCAACCGAAAGTCGCATCATGGTGTCGCGGATATTGGCGGCGGCTCTTTCTTCCAGCGGAAATTCGGCATAAATGGTCGAGTGCGGATGAATGATCAGTGTTTTATTATCGCCCAGGTTGGTTGCCCTGCGAACAACTTTTAGCTTGTTCATAAAAGAATAGCAGGCTTCTTTTGATTCCAGGTCGAATGAAATGATGGTGCCGGGAACTCCTTTAAAATATTTTTTTGCGGCATCAAAGCCCGGGTCTCCTTCCAGGCCAGGATAGTTTACCACCGTCACTTTTGGGTTCGAGTGCAGATAGCTTCCCAGCACCATGCAGTTCTGGTAGCATTTTTCCACACGTAATTCAAGCATATCGAGGCCCTGGCTCATGTTTCGGGCAGTTTGCGGCGACATGCTGCCTCCGGTGTTCCGGTAAATGTTTTTTCTGATTTTAGCGATGAGTGCATTTTTCCCGAATTTTTCCGTGTAGCTGCCCAGGTTCGGATTGAGTGTCCAGTCAAAATTCCCGTGATCAATAATGGCACCGCCAAATGAAGTAGCCCCGCCGGAAATATGTTTGGTGGTGGAGATTACCTCGATATTTACCCCAAAATCAGCCGCGCGAAAAACATTGGGAGGCGTAATCGTACTGTCAGCAATCAAGAGAATGTCGTGCTTTTGGGCGATCCGGGCAAGCATTTCAATATCTGCAATGTCGAGCTGAGGATTGGTGACCGTTTCAAAATAGATAGCCCGGGTGTTTTTATCGATCAGTTTCTCAATATCCTTTTCGTTGCGAAGTTCCGAGAAGCGGCATTCCAGTCCAAACTCAGCAAGTGTTTGGTTAAACAGGGCGTATGTGTGTCCAAACAGCCGGCTCCCGCTGATAATGTTATCTCCGGCTTTGGTAAGAGCTAAAATGGTATTGGAGATGGCAGCCATGCCCGAACTAAGCGCAATTACCCCGTGGCTGCCTGTGAGCGCCTTTAGTTTTAGTTCGAAATATTCCACCGTAGGGCTCGACGTACGCGAGTATACATGGGCAATGTATTCACCTTTAAAATTCGCCTCAATTTGTTCTGCTGAATCAAATTCGAATGCTACTGCTTCGTACAACGGCATATGCAACGCATTGTGAGGATCGGGTTTGGGATAAGGTACATTGAGGGAAGTGGTTGTAAAGCCGGGTTGTTTCATTTTTAAAATTTTACCAAAAAAACAATTCAATAACATAAAAGTTTTTTAAAGATAGAGTATTTGTTGGTATGATTTTTGCAATTTAGACGCAGGTTTTAAATAATAATTAAACAGCATTTATTGAACCTTATAAGACCATGGCGCCCCCGTCATGGTCTTTCTCTTTTGCACCGCTTGCTGTTTTTTATCTCGTATTCCCGGTTTCCCATCTTCATTATTATGTACTAAAGTAGTTTTACACGTCTTGTTGGTGAACTCATGTTATTCGCTTCTTTAGGTTAAGGAGATTTTTTGTTGATTTCAGAAAGCTTTATGGAGTGTTTCTCTATCTTTATAAAAAAACAAGCATGAAGAAATTTTTGCCAAAACTTGTTCAGGATGATCCATGGCTGGAACCATATTCAGGAGTAATTTCTGATCGGATGATTGTTGCGGAGAGGAGACAAAAGGAATTAACGGGCGGGAAAAGTTTGTACGAATTTTCTTCCGGCCATTTGTATTTTGGGCTTCACAAAACAACCGGTGGTTGGATTATTCGGGAATGGGCACCCAATGCAACCTACATTTATCTGGTGGGTACTTTTAACGAATGGCGCGAACAGGCTGAATTCTCGTTTACGCACATTGGTGAAGGAGTTTGGGAATTGGAATTGGAAGCCGATGCTATTGATCACGGAGATTTATATGCCCTTCAAATTCACTGGGCGGTGAGTTCAGGAAAACGAGTGCCGGCATGGGCAAGATATGTGGTTCAGGATAAGGATACCCACATTTTTAATGCGCAGGTATGGGCGCCTGAATTGCCGTATGAATGGAGGAATACCGGATTTGAGAGAACAGAAGAACCACCTCTTGTATACGAAGCTCATGTGGGCATGGCGGGAGAGGAACCCCGTGTTCAT
The DNA here is from genome assembly GCF_003576475.1 of Maribellus luteus. Taxonomy (GTDB): domain Bacteria; phylum Bacteroidota; class Bacteroidia; order Bacteroidales; family Prolixibacteraceae; genus Draconibacterium; species Draconibacterium luteum. The sequence continues at coordinate 384,533 of NZ_QWGR01000002.1, forward strand.
ACTTACAATGAGTTTCGTGAACTGATGTTGCCACGTATCAAAGCCAACGGATACAATACCATTCAGCTGATGGCAATTCCCGAGCATCCCTATTACGGAAGTTTTGGCTATCACGTGTCCAGCTTTTTTGCACCATCGTCGCGCTTCGGAACACCCGACGAACTAAAGCAACTTATTGATGAGGCGCATGGAATGGGATTGGCGGTGATTATGGACCTGGTACATTCTCATGCCGTGAAAAATGAAGTGGAAGGATTGGGGAATTACGATGGAACCCGCTTTCAGTTTTTTCACGACGGGCCCAAAGGCGAACATCCGGCGTGGGATTCCTATTGCTTTAATTACGGGAAAAGCCAGGTAGTACATTTTCTTCTGTCCAACATCAAGTATTGGCTCGAGGAGTTTAAATTCGATGGATTTCGTTTCGACGGTGTTACCAGCATGCTGTATTTTAACCACGGTCTGGGTATCGCCTTTACCAATTACGCCGATTATTTTGGGGCCAATGTTGATTACGATGCGGTTACCTATTTTAAGCTGGCCAATAAACTGATGAAAGAGGTAAACCCGAAATCGCTTTCGATTGCCGAAGATATGAGCGGAATGCCCGGACTGGCAGCACCTGTTGAAAGTGGCGGCCTGGGGTTTGATTTCAGGATGGCAATGGGAATGCCCGATTTCTGGATCAAGGTCATCAAAGAAAAATCGGACGAGCAGTGGGATGTAGGCGATATTTTTTATCAGCTGACTTCCAAAAGACTCGACGAAAAAGTGGTGAGCTACGCCGAATCGCACGATCAGGCATTGGTGGGTGACAAAACCATTATTTTCCGGCTGATCGACAAGGAAATGTATTTTAGCATGCGGAAAGACCAGCCGAATCTGATGGTTGAACGCGGAATTGCTTTGCATAAAATGATTCGCCTGGCCACTGCCAGCTCGGCGGGTGGCGCTTACCTGAATTTTATGGGAAATGAATTCGGACATCCGGAGTGGATCGATTTTCCGCGCGAAGGAAATAACTGGTCGTTTAAGCATGCCCGCCGGATTTGGAGCATTGCCGACAACCCCGAACTGAAATTTCACTGGCTGTACGATTTTGACAAGGAGATGATTGCTCTGATCAACGAAAATAAACTGCTGACCATCCCTTCGGTGGATTTGGTGCTGGAAAACAAACCGGATAACGTGCTGGCTTTTCACCGCGGACTGTTTTTGTTTGTGTTCAATTTCAACCCTCAGCATTCCTACACCGATTACGGTATTCCGCTGGGTGCCGGAAAATACAGGATTGTATTGAATACCGATTCCGGGAGGTTTGGAGGCAACGATCTGGTGGATGAAGACATTAGCTATTACACTTTGCCCAATGGAGGGGTTGAGAGTCAGCATTATTTAAAACTTTATTTGCCGGCCCGAAGTGCACTGGTGTTTAAGAAAGTGGATATTCCGAAAGCAAAATAAATGCGGGGAGCAAAATTTCAAACATACGTAGACATACCCCATTATCAACATAAAGCGGGGTACCAAAAGAGAAGCGTTTTTATCGGCTCCTGTTTTACCGAAAATGTAGGAAACAGGATGCAGGCGCTGAAATATCCGGTGGATATCAATCCTTTCGGAATTCTTTACAATCCTTCTTCGGTGGCAAATGCACTACAGGCGCTGCTGGATGAAAAAAAGTTTGGCGCCGGTGAGCTGTTTCAGCACAACGGTATCTGGCATAGTTTTATGCACCACGGCCGGTTTTCTTCGGTTGATCAGGCGGAAGCACTGACGCAGATCAATGCGCGGATCGCTTTTTCATCCAACTGGCTGCGGCAGGCCGATTTTCTTTTCCTGACTTTTGGTACAGCCTGGATTTACCGCTACAAGGAAAGCGGGGAAGTGGTGGCCAATTGCCACAAAGTCCCGGCATCGAAGTTTGTTCGCAAACGTTTGTCGGTTGGCGAAATTGTGGGTGTTTACACCGAGCTCTTGGCCCGGTCGTGGGAACAAAATCCCGAAATTAAGATTGTATTTACAGTTAGCCCCATTCGTCATTGGAAAGACGGGGCCATCGAAAATCAGCGAAGCAAGGCCGCCCTGATTCTTGCAATTGATGAGCTTGTAAAGCGATTTCCGGATAAGTGCTTTTATTTTCCTTCGTACGAAATAGTGATGGATGAACTGCGCGATTACCGCTTTTATGCCGAGGATATGTTGCACCTCACCGAAGTGGCTGTCGATCATATCTGGTCGGTGTTTGAGGAAAACCTGATTGATGCAGAGAGCCGAAAAACAGCCATGAAAATTCAAAAACTGGTGAATGCCATGCAGCATCGGCCAGTAAACAAACGTTCGCAAGAATTTGCCATTTTCTTAAACAAGTTCCTGAAAATGACCCAGGAACTGGAAAAGGAATATTCCTATCTTAACTTAAAGTTAGAAAAAGAATATTTTATCCGGCATTTAAGGGAATTGGAGCAAAACGGGGGATGAAAATGATATAATTCATGTACATTTGTTTATGAGTGTTCGCTCATTCTCCATAACTTTCTAAACCAATTTATCTCAAATCGTAATTAAGTTTTGTTATGCATTACCTTAGTTTTGATCAGGAGCAGCTTATAAATCTGGAGTATTCGTTAGACCGCGAAATACTTCGGACCAACAAGGCTGGATCGTATCTGTGTACCACATTAAATGGCTGTAATACCCGAAAATATCATGGATTACTGGTTAGCCCCATCGAAAACTTCGGGGGAGAAAAGCATGTGTTGTTATCGTCGCTTGATGAAACGGTAATTCAGAATGAGGCGGAGTTTAACCTCGCCATCCACCGTTACCAGGGAGGAAGTTATGAGCCCAAGGGACACAAGTACATGCGGAATTTCAGTTTTGGAAATGTGCCGAAGATCACGTACCGGGTTGGCGGGGTAGTTATTACAAAAGAGCGTTTACTGGTTGAAAAGGAAGAACAGGTGCTGATTCGTTACACGCTGGAAGAAGCGCGTTCGGCAACCACTTTGCGCTTAAAACCCTTTTTGGCTTTTCGCAATATTCATGCGCTAAGCAAGGCAAACCTGTTTGTGAATACCAAATTCGAGAATATCGAAAATGGAATTGCCACGCGCCTGTACGACGGATATCCGAATCTTTATCTGCAAACAAGCAAAAAGGCTGATTTTGTGCCGGTACCCGATTGGTATTACAACATCGAATACCTCAAAGAACTGAACCGTGGATACGATTATCTGGAAGACCTTTTTGTCCCGGGTTATTTCGAACTTCCCATGGAAAAAGGCGAGTCCGTAGTGTTTGCGGCCGGGTTAACTGAATCAAATCCTCTGGGATTAAAACAACGTTTTACCCGCGAGTCGAGAAAAAGAGGAGACAGGGAAACTTTTGCCAGTTCGCTGGAACATGCCGCCAAGCAATTTGTGGTTCATAAAAAGAATACGGCAGAAATTATTGCCGGTTTCCCTTGGTACGGGAGCATTACGCGGCAAACCTTTGTTTCGTTGCCCGGACTGTGTTTGTCGCTGAAAGACGAAAAGCTGTGCGCCACCATACTCGATTCGTACCTGAAGTATTTTAACGACGGATTTTTTCCCGATCATATCGGAAGCAAGGAATTGACCTATCATTCGGCGGATACTTCGCTGTGGTTTATTTGGGTGGTTCAGCATTGTTACAAAACCAAAGGTAAGCCGGCAGTTGCCTGGAAAACCTATGGCCCCGCCATCAAACGGATTCTTTCTGGCTATAAAGAATCGAAGCTCGGTTACATAAGAATGAACAAGGACGGTTTGATTGAGGCTGAAAAAGAAAAGATTGCATTAACCTGGATGGATTCTTATGTGAATGGGAATCCGGTGGTTCAGCGTGCCGGGTTGGCAGTTGAAGTGAATGCATTGTGGTTCAATGCCATTTGTTTTGCGCTCGATTTGGCCGATATGGCCGGCGACCACGAATTTATCGATGAATGGAAAGACATGGTAGAGAAAGTGGCGCATTCATTTTTAAATACTTTCTGGAGCGAAGGGCATGGGCTTTTGGCCGATGTGGTGAAAGAAGGCGTTCCCGACTGGTCGGTGCGGCCCAATATGGTAATTGCAGTGGCCCTGGATTACACGCCGCTTAACAAGGAACAGCAAAAACAGGTGTTGAGTGTGGCCAAAAAGAAATTGCTGACCAACCGGGGTTTGCGGTCCCTGTCGCCCGATCACTTGCGGTACAAGGGAAGTGTGAAGGGAAATCCGCAGGAAAGAGAGTCGGCCATTCACATGGGCGCGGTTTGGCCCTGGTTACTGCCGTTTTTTGTGGAGGGTTATTTGAAGATTCATAAAAAAGGCGGGCTGCCCTTCGTAAAACAAATATTGGAAAGTTTTGAAGAAGAGATGACACAACACTGTGTGGGAACCGTTTCCGAAATGTACGAAGGAAATCCTCCCCATCAGGGGAAAGGGGCCATTTCGCAGGCTTGGAGTGTGGCAGGTGTGTCGTACGCCATGAAGCAGATTCGGAACTACCACGAGTAATAACGGGAATAAAAAAGTAAACAATAACGCCTGGATAATTTGGGAGGAAGAATGTAGAGAGGAGAAAATTGGAGCAGAATTGTTGAAACGTAAAGTACAGGCACATTTGTTTGAAAGTCTGGTTGCCATTGAAAACTTTAAAAAGCGTTACACATGAAGGTATTGATGTTTGGTTGGGAATTTCCACCGCATATTTCAGGAGGACTGGGAACAGCATGTTATGGATTAACCAAAGGACTGGCAGAAATTAACGATGTGGAGGTAACCTTTGTAGTTCCAAAGGCTTTTGGCGATGAAGATCAGTCGGTTATGAAACTGATTGGAGCCAATACTATCCCCATTGCCGCAAAAGACTTTTATTTTCAGGAAGCAGATAAATCAATGAGTTACCTGGAAGTGGATTCTCTGATCGTTCCTTATGTGAGCGAAGAAGACTTCTGGAAGCTCAAAACTGAAAAATATCCCCGGAACACCCGCTTTATTGAAACCAACGAAGGCTTGAAAATCGATTTTAGCGGAAGCTACGGCGCCGGGCTAATGCAGGAGATTAAAAACTATGCAGTGGTGGCGGGGTTCATTGCCCGGCAAAATCATTTTGATATTATTCATGCCCACGACTGGCTGGCTTATCCCGCCGGAATAGCAGCCAAGCGAATCAGCGGGAAACCCTTGGTGGTGCATGTGCATGCTACCGACTTCGACCGGAGCGGCGGGAGTGTAAACCCCGGTGTTTACGCGGTGGAGCGCGAAGGAATGGAGGCTGCCGATAGAATAATTACGGTAAGCAACCTTACCCGCTACACGGTTATCAACAAATACGGGATTTCGCCCGATAAGGTGGTAACGGTTTACAATGCCGTTGAGCCGGTGGATGACGATCCCGGAACACTGCCGCCAAAGGGCGTTAATGAAAAAGTGGTTACTTTTCTGGGGCGGGTGACCATGCAAAAAGGCCCCGAGTATTTTATTGAAGCCGCGAGCCTGGTGCTGAAGAAAATGAAAAATGTGCGCTTTGTTATGGCCGGAAGCGGTGATATGCTCGATGCGATGATCGCCCGGACGGCACAGTTGGGAATCGCCGACCGTTTTCATTTTACCGGATTTTTAAAAGGAAACGACGTCAGCAACCTCTTCCGGATGACCGATGTTTTTGTAATGCCTTCGGTTTCAGAGCCCTTTGGGATTGTACCGCTGGAAGCGATGCAACTGGATGTGCCGGTGATTATTTCCAACCAGTCGGGAGTAGCCGAAGTGTTGGAAAATGTGATAAAAGTTGATTTCTGGGATACGTTTGCCATGGCAGATTCCATTCATGGAATTTTGAGTTACCCTTCGCTGTCGGCCCACTTCAAGAAAGAAGGGCGCAATGAAGTAGGAGAATTGAAATGGGTCAATTCTGCCATGGATGTTAAAAAGGTATACGATAGCGTAGTGTTTCAGAATTAAGTGATTAGGGAATGAAACAAATCCTGAGCAGTTAATCGCAGTGGGATGAGTTACAATAATGAATAAACAATTTTAAGATGACGAAATCAGTTTGTTTGTTTTTTCAGGTCCATCAGCCGTTCAGGCACCGGCGCTACCGGTTCTTTGATATCGGTAACGACCACTATTATTACGACGATTATTCAAACGATACGATAATGCGGAAAATAGCCGACAAGTGCTATTTGCCCGCCAATAAACTCATCCTCGATCTGATCGACCGGATGGAAGGAAAATTTAAGGTCGCCTTTTCGATTACCGGAACTGCACTGGAGCAGTTTGAATTGTATGCGCCCGAAGTGATCGATTCGTTTAAAAAACTGGCAAAAACCGGTTGTGTCGAGTTCTTATCGGAGACCTACTCGCATTCGTTGTCATCGCTGAAAAATCCCGGGATTTTTAAAGAGCAGATTCGTTTGCACGACGAGCGTATATTTGGTTTGTTCGGACAAAAACCGCGTATTTTTCGGAATACCGAGATGATTTATTCGGATGAGATCGGTGCCGAAATTGCGGGCATGGGTTTTTTGGGCGTACTTACTGAGGGGGCAAAGCAGGTGCTGGGATGGAAGAGCCCCAATTTCCTGTACGTGAATGCGATTAACCCGCGTCTAAAGGTATTGATGCGCAACTTTAAACTCAGCGACGACATTGCCTTTCGTTTTTCCAACGGAAACTGGTCGGAGCATCCTTTAACGGCCGATAAGTTTATCGGGTGGCTCGAACGTTTGGAGGAGAAAGAAGAAGTGGTGAATTTATTTCTGAGTTATGAATCGTTGGGAGAGCGGCAAGCTGAAGAAAGTGGAATTTTCAAATTTCTGGAAAGTTTTGTTGCGAAAGTTTCGGTAAATCCGCACTTGCAATTTGCTACGCCCACCCAGGTGGTTGAGCAGTTGCAGCCTGTTTCTGCGGTTCATGTGCCCGAAGCTATTTCCTGGGCCGACGAGGAAAGAGATCTGACCGCCTGGCTGGGAAATAATCTTCAGAAAGAGGCTTTCAACAAGCTTTACGAGTTGGGAAAACGAATGCAGCGTTGTACGGATGCTGACCTGGTTAAAGACTGGAACTACCTGCAGGAGAGCGACCATTTTTACTATATGTCAACTAAACATTCTTCCGATGGACGTGTTAATCGGTCAGAAAATCCTTTTGATTCGCCGTATGGGGCCTTCATCAATTACATGAACATCCTGAGTGATTTTAAGATCAGGCTGAATGCAGTGGTTCCGGAGAATGAGACAGAGAGTGAAATCGCAATTCTTCAGCGCATTATCGAGGAGAAGGATGAAAAACTGAAAAAGCTGGAAGCCGATTTGCGCCGTCTTCAAAAAACAGGAAAACAAAAACGGCACTGAAAATAGCTGATGTAGCCCGCATGTTAAATTCGATGTTTTTAATTGCCTGGGAAACAGCTGGTAAAAACGGAACAGCTATTTTTGCCACGCATTAGGGGGTTATTATATCACTGATAATTACTGATAAATGAAATGGCAGGGAGTACGAAGCTTGCCTGCGTAAGGGACAAATATAAAATTTAAGAAATGGAGACAAACAAAGTACGATATATTCAAACACCGGTAATAGAAGAACCGGTTTGGAAAAAAATCAGTGTAGAATCTGATTTGCCAACAGACCTTGAGCCATTGAGAGTGCTGTCGAAAAACCTGTGGTGGGTTTGGAACACCGAAGCTCGTGAGCTTTTTCGTTATGTGGATGCTAAAATCTGGGAAGAATGCGAACATAACCCGATCGTTCTGCTGGATAAAGTGAGTTACAACCAGTTGAAGGAACTGACCAAAGATGAGGAGTTTCTGGCAAGAATGCATCGTGTGTATGCCGATTTCAATGCATACCTGGAAGCAAGGAAAGAGCTGGGTGGTCCTGAAGTGGCTTATTTTAGTATGGAATACGGCTTGCACGACAGCTTGAAAATTTTCTCAGGAGGTTTGGGAATCCTGGCTGGCGACTATTTGAAAGAAGCCAGTGACTCGAAAGTAAACCTGGTGGCAGTGGGGCTGCTGTACCGGTATGGATATTTCAAACAGACGCTTAATCTGCACGGAGAGCAGATGGCGAACTACGATGCGCAGCAATTCACAAAAATACCGGTTCGGCCGGCCATTGATAAAGACGGCAACTGGGTAACCATTGAGGTGGAATACCCCGGGAGAAACCTGGTAGCACATGTTTGGCAGGTAAATGTTGGCTCGGTAAAACTTTATTTACTGGATGCCGACCACGAAGGGAACAGCGATCAGGACCGTTTTGTTACGCATCATTTGTATGGCGGCGACAACGAAAACCGCCTGAAACAGGAAATGTTGCTTGGGCTTGGTGGTATCAAAGCGCTGAAGAAATTGGGTTATCAGTCGGATATTTACCATTGCAACGAAGGACATGCGGCCTTTATTGGTCTCGAAAGAATTATGGGACTGATCAGCGAACAGGGATTGACCTTTGCCGAAGCGAAGGAAGTGGTAACGGCTTCTACCGTATTTACCACCCATACGCCGGTACCTGCAGGGCACGATTCGTTCCACAACGACATGTTTCGTCATTACATGAACAGCTTCCCCGAAAAACTCGGCTTAAGCTGGGAAGAGTTCGATTTACTGGGAAAAGCCAATCCGCAGGAAGATCATTTTAATATGAGTTACCTGGCTTGCAACCTTTCGCAGGGAATCAACGGGGTGAGCATGTTGCACGGCGATGTGAGTAAAGAGGTGCTGAAAAATCTCTACAAGGGTTACCTGGTTGATGAACTTGAAATTGGCTATGTAACCAATGGTGTTCACTATCCTTCGTGGACGGCTCCGGAGTGGAAAGCACTTCATAAAAAATATTTTGGGAACGACTTTCCGGGAAATCAGCTCGATTTCGATGTCTGGAAAAACATATACAATGCCCCGGACAGCGAGATATGGGAACTGCGTAAAACATTGCGTTTGAAAATGATCAATTACATCAAGCAGCGTTTTGCCAGCAACTGGATCAAGCGGCACGAAAACCCGAAAATTATTACGGAGGTGATGGGAAAACTCAATCCCAACGTGCTGACAATTGGCTTTGCCCGCCGCTTTGCGACTTACAAACGTGCGCATCTTTTGTTCCGTAATTTGGATCGTTTGGCCAGGATTGTTAACAATCCGGAGAGACCGGTACAGTTCATCTTTGCCGGAAAAGCGCACCCTGCAGATAAAGCTGGTCAGGACCTGATCAAAAACATTGTGGAAGTTTCAAAACGTCCGGAATTCAGAGGCAAGATCTTGTTTGTTCAGAACTACGATATTAACCTGGCGAAAATGTTGCTTCAGGGAGTGGATGTGTGGATGAATACGCCAACCCGTCCGTTGGAAGCTTCGGGTACCAGTGGGGAAAAAGGAGTGATGAACGGAACACTGCACTTCTCGGTACTTGACGGCTGGTGGGTGGAAGGTTACCGTAAAAACGCGGGCTGGGCTTTGTCGGCCGAGCGTTCTTATGATGTACAGGATTTCCAGGATGAGCTGGATGCTGAAACCATCTACAATATTCTGGAAGAAGAAGTGGTGCCTGCGTTCTACAACCGGAACCACGAAGATGTGCCGGAGAAATGGGTGGGTTTTGTAAAAAATACCATCTCTCAGGTGGCGCCTAATTTTACTACCGGTCGCATGATCAAAGATTACCAGGACCGCTATTACAATCCGCAATTTGAACGTTCATCGAAAGTTAACGCCGATGGGTTTAAACTGGCCAAAGAACTGGCTGCGTGGAAAGCCTATGTCAGCTCGAAATGGGACGGGATTAAAGTCATCAACCAGGATATGATTGAAGGCTTTACCAACAAATTGATAATGGGTCGCGAATACCCGGTTTATGTAAAAGTGGATTTGAACGGTCTTACCGCTAAAGAAGTTGGTTTGGAACTGATCATTACCGAAGAAGGTGAAAATGGCGGGCTTGAAATGTTCGATGCCTGGGAGTTTGAACCGGAAGATTGCAGCAATAATATCTGCACATACAGATACGTGGTTCGCCCGGATCATCCGGGGGCATTTAATTACAGCTTCAGGCTGTTCCCGAAAAACGAGAACCTGCCACACCGCCAGGATTTTAAATACCTGAAATGGTTATAATACGTGAACAATAGAATACAAAAGGTGCTTTCGGGCACCTTTTTTTATGCATTTACAGAACTGAACCTGCTTCTGAAACCCGGAAACGGAGGGTGAGTATCGACATTTGTTTTAGGCCGAAGTGGTGCCACCTGCTGCGCGTTTGGTGAATTTTATGTAAACTTTAGATCGGAATGTTATTTTCGTGAACGGAGGATATACCGAACTGAATCTTTTTTCATTAGCTTCAAACTGTTATTTTTGCACGGATAATAAAACGATCATGAAAGAACCGGTTGAATTCGGTTTTATTTCACTGATATAAATACGGTTCCCGGTAAATAGATCAAACCATGAAGAATCAAAAAAAAATCGGAAAGAAAATAAAAGCATTTCGCGAGTTCCGTAAAATCTCGCGCGAAGATCTGGCTTTGAAAGCGAACCTGGATGAGGGTCAACTTGAGGCGATTGAGGAAAAAGGAAGTGTTCCTTCGCTGGGACATCTTATAAAAATATCAAGAGCCTTGGGAGTACGAATCGGTACCTTTCTGGATGATCAGGAAAAAATTGGTCCGGCGGTTGTAAAAGCCGGCGAAGAAAAAGCAAGCTTTAGTTTTTCAACCAAAGATGCTACCCCGCGCGAACACCTGAATTTCTTCTCGCTCGCGCAGGCAAAAGCCGACCGCCACATGGAGCCTTTTGTGGTGGAAATTGAACCCAGTAACGAGTCGGACTATAAATTGTCGTCGCACGAGGGCGAAGAATTTATTTTTGTAATGGAAGGAAGCGTGGAGATTAACTACGGAAAAGATCTTTACCAACTGGAAAAAGGAGACAGCATATACCTGGATTCCATTGTTGCGCATAACATTCATGCTGCCGCCAACCAAAAAGCAAAGTTACTGGCCGTTATTTACACGCCTGTTTAAATTAAAAATCAGCCAACATGCAGCTACTCGATTATACACTGGGCCAGATGCTGGAAAAATGGGCCTATGAAACTCCCGACCATGATTTTATTGTATACCCGGATCGCGACCTGCGTTTTTCGTACAAGCAGTTTAACGACCGTGTAGATCAGTTGGCCAAAGGCCTGCTGTTTATTGGTATTCGTCCGGGGGACAAAGTGGGTATCTGGGCTAAAAATGTACCCGACTGGACAACCCTGATGTTTGCCACGGCAAAAATAGGAGCCGTTTTGGTGACCATTAATACCAATTACAAGCTGTCGGAGATCGAGTACATTCTGCACAACGCTGACCTGCATTCACTCTTCCTGGTAGACGGCTACCGCGACAGTGATTATGTGCAAATGATTTTTGATTTGGTTCCCGAGTTAAAGACTCAGGCGCGTGGCGAGCTTCGCAGCGAAAAGTTTCCAAAACTGCGTAACGTTGGTTTTGTGGGGCAGCAGAAACACCGGGGGATGTACAACACCTCAGAACTTATTCTTCTCGGAAATCACATCGACGACCTCGAGCTGGAAAGTGTAAAAGAAACGGTTGCCTGTCACGATGTGGTGAACATGCAATATACTTCGGGTACCACCGGATTTCCGAAAGGAGTGATGTTGTCGCACCATAATATTCTGAACAATGGATTTGCAACGGGCGAGTGTATGAAATATACGCAAAAGGACCGGCTGCTGGTGTGTGTACCACTCTTTCATTGTTTTGGATGTGTACTGGCGGTTTGTTCCATTGTTACACACGGAGCTACTCTGGTTTTTACCGAAGATTTTGATCCGTTGATGGTATTGGCTTCTGTTCAGAAAGAAAAGTGTACCGCATTGTACGGTGTTCCTACCATGTTTATTGCCGAGTTAAATCACCCGATGTTTGATATGTTCGACCTCTCGTCGTTGCGCACGGGGATTATGGCGGGTGCACTTTGCCCGATTGAAACCATGCGGCAAGTGATGGAAAAGATGAACATGAAAGATGTTATCGTGGTGTATGGTCTTACGGAATCTTCTCCGGGAATGACTGCAACACGGACACACAATTCGCCTGAGGTACGTGCCACTACTGTTGGTTTTGAATACCCCAACGTGGAAGTGAAGATTGTAAATCCCGAAACCGGGAAACTTTGCCGGACCGGAGAGCAGGGCGAAATTTGCTGCCGCGGCTACAATGTAATGAAAGGATATTATAACAATCCGGAAGCCACTGCAAGTGTTATTGATGCGGAAGGGTGGCTGCATTCGGGCGATCTGGCAGTGAAAACAGAAGATGGCTTTTACCGGATCACCGGACGAATCAAGGATATGATCATCCGGGGTGGAGAGAATATTTACCCACGCGAAATTGAAAACTATTTGTTTCAGATCCCTCAGATTGAAGCGGTGGAAGTTGCCGGAGTGCCCAGCAAAAAATACGGAGAGGAAGTGGGGGCTTTTATTAAAGTAAAAGCAGGCCAGCAGCTGACCGAGGAAGAAGTGGTTGACTTCTGCCGGGGAAAGATCGCACGTTTTAAGATTCCCCGTTATATCTTTTTTGTTGAAGAGTTTCCGATGACCGCCAGCGGTAAAATCCAAAAATATAAGTTAAGTGAGTTGTCGCTGGAATTGTGCAAAAAGAAAGGAATAGACATTATTTAGATTTTGACCTCTGTTCGAACACAGAAAACGGCCTTTATGGCGCTGTTATTGGGCTAAAATAATTATGTTTATGATTCGATTGAGTCAACGGGGTTTATCCCAGCGAAGTGTCATTAATACCCAAATCTGATATTGCTCATATTTTTCAGAAGTAAAAAATAACATCTTCGTTTACTGTTAGTTAAAGATACTCTTAAAAAACGCTTGATATTGAGTACTATTATTGCGAAGGGTAATAGTATGAAGACACCCTGAGTGTCGGGCCGGCTGCCGGAAGACAGCCGGCTTTTTTGTGTCAGAAAAGGAAAAGTATTTTAACTTTGTCGGGCAATTAAAATAAAACTCATGGCGAAATACAAACGCATCCTTTTAAAGCTGAGTGGAGAATCACTGATGGGAGATCAGCAATACGGAATTGATCAAATCCGCTTAAATGATTACGCAGAGCAGATAGCCGCTTTGGTAAAGAGTGGAGTAGAGGTAGGTATTGTAATTGGAGGCGGAAACATATTTCGTGGTTTAAGCGGAGCTGCCAAAGGGTTTGATCGGGTAAAAGGCGATCAGATGGGAATGCTGGCTACGGTAATTAATAGCCTGGCGTTAAACTCTGCATTAATAAATGGCGGAGTCCGGTCCAGGGTGATGACTGCTATTCGCATGGAGCCTGTAGGCGAGTACTATTCAAAGGAAAAAGCGGTTGATGCATTGGCAAAAGGTGAAGTTGTCATTATATCGGGAGGAACGGGAAATCCGTATTTTACCACCGATACAGCCAGCGCTTTAAGAGGAATTGAGATTGAAGCGAATGTTATGTTAAAAGGTACCCGGGTAGATGGAATTTATTCGGCCGATCCGGAAAAAGATGCTTCAGCAACCAAATTCGAGAGCATCACTTTTGACGAGATCTATGCGCGCAATTTGCGAATAATGGATTTGACCGCTACAACTTTGTGTAAGGAAAACAATTTGCCTATCCTGGTTTTTAATATGGATCAAAAAGGTAATTTGCAAAGAGTTATGAATGGGGAACCAATTGGAACGATTGTGCATAACTGATCCGGGTTTATTTGAATTGGGAATAAATTATTTAAAAAATTTTCACGTTTATATATTTTTTCTATATTTGCTAACAATCCACGGTTGGTAATACAGTGTTTTAACTAATGCAAGAGGAAGTAGATTTCGTTTTAGACGTCTGTAAAGAGAAGATGGAGGGAGCAGTTGGGCACCTCGAAAAGGAGTTGGTTCACATTAGAGCAGGAAAAGCTTCACCAACCATGTTGGATGGCGTTCATGTAGAATATTATGGAAGTTTGGTACCGCTAAGTCAGGTATCAAATGTGAGTACACCTGATGCAAGGACCATTGCCATTCAACCTTGGGAAAAGAAATTAATTTCTGAAATTGAAAAGGCAATTATGGCAGCCAATTTGGGTTTTAATCCGGATAACAACGGAGAGATTATTCGAATTAACATTCCTGTTTTGACGGAAGAGAGAAGGAGAGGCTTGGTAAAACAGGCGCATCAGGAAGGTGAAAATGCCAAGATCAGTGTACGGTCAGCAAGAAAAGATGCTAACGACAGCTTGAAAAAATTGCAAAAAGACGGTTTGTCGGAAGATATCCAAAAGGATGCCGAGGCAGATGTACAAAAAATGACTGACAACTATTCGAAGAAGATCGATTCTTTAGTGGAAGCTAAAGAAAAAGATATAATGACTATTTAATTGTTTCTAGTTTTCTGTTTTCTGAACATTGTTTAATTGTTTTCATGGCTTTGAGGCAGCTTGTAGAAGCTGCCTTTTTTTTTGCCCTTTTTTATCGTGGAATTTGTTAACTGAAGCCTACCTCGGGATCAGTTCAAAAATCAGGTGGAGTGAATTGTTCATGCATAGATTTTAGCCACGTTAAACCAAAAGTGTATGGGAACCATTTATCAAAAGGTCCCAGTTGATCTGCAATTATTTTAAACTTATGTCTGTTCCATGGCATAACTAAATTTCGCCAGCGATTGGCCTAAAACCACCTCTATTTTACTCTTTTAAAATAAGGCAGACGATCCAAAAAAACTTCTATATTCACAGACTTACCCCCTTTATAAGTAACTCCAATTTCATCTATCCAATTACCTTTTGGGAGTATTACATTTTGCCTCTGCGCCCCTTTTTCAAGGACGGGAGCTACAAGGATATCGTTGCCAAGCATAAATTGATTTTTTACCTTTTCATATCCCTGGTGTGGGAAAACATATTCCATAGGACGAACGATTGGTTCGCCTGAAGCTGCAGATTCTTTTGCAAGTTCAAGAATTAAGGGCACAAAGTCTTCCCTTATTTCAACTGCCTTTTTACACGCGGCTAAATGTTCATCGTCCAATATTCGCCAGGGGGCAACAGAAAATTGCATCATTGGCATTAAAGCATGGCATTGCGCCGATCTAACAATTAACTCCTGATCTATAGTTTCAGTATTTAAAAAAGAAAGGAATTCTCCACCTCCAATCATGTCAGGGCAAGCAAAACTATAGCCCATAATTCCCTGCACTAAAATATCGGGCACCAATTTTTGCAAATCATCCCAAGTATGAAGCTTGTCTCTTAGCCGGTTAACAATTGGTTGTCCGGCCATTTTCCACATTGCCCTGTATTCATTCAATGGGTAGTCAAGCCCAATCCTTGCATATAATTCACAATGTTCTTGAGGAATTACCTTTTCTACCCCTGAATAGCATTCAGCATAATGCTCAAAATCGCCGGCATCTAGCTTAAAACCATCGATGCCGTATTTTACCATTAACTTATCAAGTTGGCCTTTAAACCATTGGTTGGCTTCAGTTTTAGAAAGGTCTAAAATAGCACTGTATCCATTCCACCATTCCACAACCGCAGGCTTCCCCAATTTATCAGTCAGAAGCATTGCGTCGTCACTTAAGCTACGGAATATATCACAATCAGGACTAACAAAGGGACAAACCCACAACATCACCTTAAATCCCATTGCGTGAAGCGAATCAATCATCATTTTTGGGTTAGAAAAACGACCTTCATGAAATTCCCATTTCCCATAATCCTCTTGCCAGTTATCATCAATCATTAATACTCCTGGCGGAAAATCGTTTGCAATTATTTGACGTGCATAGTTTAAGATGTCTTCCTGATTCTGATCATACATCAATTCAATCCATGTATTGTACTGAGGGGCGGCAAACAACAACTCATCTGGCAATTTACCTGATGGTGGGAAATAATTCTTTGCGGCGAAATTGAATCCTTCGTTTAAAGTTTCTCCTGCCTTAAAATAAATCAACGATGAATCTGGAGATGACACATTTAACATTTCATTTTCTAAGGATATTTCAAATGGTTCTTCCGACCAAATAACATGCCCCTGGCTCGAAAGGAGCATAGGTTGCACCTGATTGCCATAGTTGTCATTTAAATTTGCTTTATAGCCATTTTGAACAGGCATCAAACTTCCATGATTAATTACACCTGACCACCATTCCATATTTTTTTCAACTGGAATGGTAATTTGATGCTGCTTTTTATGTTGCGCATTCACATTCAAAGTAAATACGAGTAGAAGTATTTTTAATCCTGTACAGAGTAGTTTGTTCATTGTTCTTTTATTAGAATGAGTGAATTAAATTTTAATAAACAACTTCCGTTTATACATCCAATAACAGATGTACCAAAGCCCAAATGCTACCAATAGAGAGGTAATGATTAGTGTGCCAAGTTCCCCTGTCCATCCAAAAAGTGCTGTTGAAAATGGTCTGATAACTTGTCCCAACAAATCAGCACCTCCAACATGCGCAAACAGATAAATAAACAAAGGATTCATACCAACTACCGCAAAAAATTTCACTCCTTTTTGAACCTTCATCATGTCAATTAGCCAGAAAGAGGCTGCAAGGGCTAGAAAAGTCCATCCGGCACTTGCAAATACAAATGAAGTAGTTGAGATTCGTTTAATTATAGGAGTTATTGGATCTAGTCCATATCCTATAAGTAGCCCAACAATTCCTGCAACTATTAAAATATAAAGCTTCTTTTTATTTGTTTTATTGCTCATTAATAAGTTGCCGGCCAAAACTCCCCAAATGGTATGAGCAGAAGTCGGTATGGCATTAAACGACACCCAATGCCCGGATGCCAATTCCCCTGAAATCATCATATCAAACCAGGCTCCAAAATTGTGGTCTGGAGTAAATGGCTGGTTGAATCCTTCTATCCAGAAAACGCGGTAAATAATTTCTGTAAAAATCAATATTCCAAGAGATACCGAGATTTGAGTTAAGGGTGATTTTCGTATTAAAAGAAAGGCAACTATAATAGTTACAGAAAGTTGTGCCAATACATTTTGAAATCGGAACGCAATTCCATCGGGAATACAATACAATCCCCATCCTAATAAAAGGAGCAGCAATGAGCGAGTGATTATATGTTTTAATATGGATTTATAACTATCTCCTTTACTTATTCTTTTTGAGAATGATAAAGGCATTGCCACCCCCACAATAAACATAAAAAATGGTTGTATCAAATCCCAAAACCTAAGCCCATGCCAGGGATGGTGATGCAACTGTTCACCAATGAAAAAAACAAAAGAACCTTTAAGTTGAGGTGAAACAAGGTGGTCGAACAAAAAAGTAAACTCTGCTATTAATAAAAACATAGTAAATCCCCTGAAAAAATCCAGGGACAGTAACCGGGATTGCGTATTTTCTGTGGTATTCATTAAATCATTTTTTAAAAACATAACTAATACTATTTATTTGGTATTAAGATTTTTATTATTCCTTCTGTTCTGACGGTTGTTCATCCCAGCTAAAACCTTCAAGATTTTCATGTATGAATCTTTTGTTGTGAATCGTATCAGCTGTCACATTTTTCAAATTCACCTCTTTAACAGGCAGTTCTGCCTGCCCCTGAATTTTAGAAACAAACTGTACATCCGACACCTGAATATTTTCGATATAAATATTTTCGATTGAAGTTAGCTTGCGTTCATAGGTAGAAACCAAATGCCGCCATTGATATAATACATCTGTATCAATACCAAGTATCCCGTTTTTTATATGATCGGCTTTGATGTTACTGACAAATATGTTTTTAACATAACCACCCCTGCGTTCATTGGTTTTTATAAATACAAGGTGGTTTAACGACGATTTTGCCTCTTCGGTAACGATACAATTATCCATGAAAATATTTTCAACTCCTCCCGACAATTCACTTCCAATTGCTAATAACTGGTGACCGTTTTTTACGGTACAATTTCGAATGACAATATTTTTAGATGGGGTGTTTAAACGCCATGCATCCTGGTTGCGACCTGATTTTACGGCTATTGCATCATCGCCCTGGTCAAAAGTGCAGTTCTCAATCAAAACATTTTGACTCATTTCAGGGTCCACCCCATCGTTATTATGCCCATGCGCTTTAACCTCAACGTCTCTGATTACAATATTTTTTGAAAGGAAGGGATGAATTACCCAGAAAGGGCTGTCTTTTATAGAGATCCCTTCTATCAAAATATTCTCGCAACGGTTAAACTGAATAAATTGTGGGCGCAGATGGGCACTGTCGCCAACCATTTGACGTTCTGTAACAGGAACATCCTTTGCTCCCATATGGTACAGCCTGATAAGGGCATCCATATGTGCTTTGGGGCGTTCGAACCATTCGGTCCACACATCCATCTTTGCTTTTAAAACCCCTTTGCCTGTTATAGCTATGTTTTGGCACTGGAAAGCATAAATTAATGGTGAATAGTTGTAACACTCCATGCCTTCCCATGTTGAAGAAACAGCAGGCAAATAATCGTCCGGATTATCCGAAAACAAAAGCATCGCCCCTTCATCTAGATGTAAATTGACATTGCTTTTAAAATGGATTTTTCCCGTCAGCCAGACACCTTTAGGAATGACCACAATTCCACCACCAACTTTATTTGCCTGATAAATTGCATCAGCAATAGCCTTCGACGTTTTGTCTTTATTTCCCGGCACTGCTCCAAAATCGGTTATTAACAGCTTTTTGCAGTTGCTAAAATCAGGCACTTTGATGCCTGGCATCTCAAAAGGTGCTTTAACATTTATTTCAATACTTTTTAATGAGCTGTGCTCCTCCGCACATGAAATAAAAAATATAGTAACCAAAACTATTATAACTGACAGTTCCTTTTTCATTTTTCTTCTTATTATTTAATATCCTTAATTTCTATTTCTCCAAATGAGTACCAACCTTCATTGGTTCTCCCTTCAATAGCAAGGTTAACTTTAGGTTGGTGGGTCTGTTTATCAACGATTCCAATCTGCATTTGATATTTTCCCGTTGGCATATCCCATGGAATAGCAATTGCATCATCATAAATATTGTCGCCAGGCAACCATGATCGAATATCAGCGTCTGTAATAAAAACTTCCGTTCTGGCATCGTTTGTAAGCTTTATTGCTAAAAGAAAATCTTTATAAATTGGAGCAACACCCTTGTTTTCCCACCACGATTTAAATCGAAACATCTCTCCGGGAGCAACATATTCGGGATAAGAAATAGTGCGAAGCACAAAACGATACCCCATTTTCTTAAGCCACTCATCTACCAAATCTTTCCATTCTTCAGGCACCGGCGATGATTTAGCATTAAAAGATGAGATATGCCATTTCAAAGATTCATTAAAAATATACTCAACATCTTGTCGGTTATATCCTTGTTCTTCTTTCCATCGAAGAAATGTTCCACATATTTCAAAACTTAATGGCGCACTTTCCCATGCGTCTTTCACCCCGCAATTAATTATTCTTTGTGGATAAAGGTCGTACATGTGCGCAAAGCCATTTTCTTCGGCTGCCCAAAAATCAAGATCGCCAATACAATCAACCCGCCAGCCCATATCCCCAAAGGAATCAGCATACTTATTGGTTTTTTCATCCATTAACAAGGCAATTAAGGGTGTTTTTGTAAACGATTCGGTATATGCTTCCACTAGCAGCTGCATAGTATTTTTGGAAAGTAATTGAGAACTTTCTCCTTCTCCCCACGCACCAACAATCGCCAAGTCGATTCCTTCAACGTCAGGATGTCCATCGTACCTTGCACCCATCGCTCGTATCATTCTTCCAAAATATTGGGCATACCTTGGATCTTCAGGATCTACAGCCCATTTTGGAACCGGACTTTTCCACTCACGTTTGGGATCTACCATTTTCCTGTACCAATCAGGAACATCTTCATTATCATAGGTTCCATAGGGGGCAATCCGAATCATTAAAGTCTGTCCTCTACTCGTGGCGCTTTGCAATGCCCGGTCAAGCAAATCCCAATTGTAATTCCCCTCTTCGGGTTCAATATATTTCCAATAAATACGAAAATATGCAATTGTTGTAGCGGGGTGATCCTCATTGGTTAAATCCCCGTCAAATTCCTGGTATTCAATCGGAAATCCTTCAGTCCAGCTATTGCCTGAATTTAAGCTGTCGCCATTAAAACGTTGAAAGGTCATGAATCCCTTACCGGGATTTGTTAAAACATCATCTATTTCGACTGGTCGGACTCTTATTAATTGTTGTGCAGTTGAATGATTGGCTACTGCTAAAATTGCACAAAGCAAAAACAGGTAATTTTTTAGCTTATTCATTTTATGTTTATTTGTCGTGATTAAGTATGAATGCAGTGTGTTTTATACATCTCTACAACCAATTTATTTTTTACTCTAAATCTATCAATGTCGAATTCTTTTATATGTCAGCATTCGTTCTGTTCCTTTCGATGCTTTTGGATAAATCTTCGAAGATTGGTTTTTCAGTTGTTCATAAAATGGTCTTGGTGGTATTTGGACTCTTTATTGTTATTCTAAAGCAGGTAGGGCACAATCGTTTTATATTTTAAGCCATTGCTCTTAATGATCAAAATTAGTTCTCTATAAAAACCGGTGAAGAAATTGCTTCATTTCCATCCTGCTGAGTTACTTTCACATAATAATAATCACCGGGCGAAGTATCAATTTCTCCGGTAATAGTCACATCAAGTTCGATGATGTTCCATTCATTTAGCCTCTTCCCGTTTTTATACATCTGCACTATGGTAAAAATTTCATTTTCAGTATCTGATGCAGAAACAATAAAACTATAAGTATCACTTTTTATGATAGCTCCCATTTCATTCCCTCCAACTTTAAAAGAGAGAGCTAAAGTTTTATCAAGAGTAGAATAAAAGCGTCTGGATTTTAAGGCTTCGTAAAGAGCACTCCTGGTTAATGTGTCAGCTAAAATGGCTAACCGCTTTTGAGTATAATTTCCATGATCTCCCCGGTGGTTATCTTCGGAACCGGTTGCACCAAGTTTCCATCCTCTCATATTAGCTTCATCGTAAAATGATTTTTTGTCATCATTCGGATAATAACCATCGTTATAATAGTACCTGCTAAATTCGTTGCGACCATTCCATAGCTCCATTCCAACAAATTTATCGGAAGGGGTATCTGTAAAATGGTTGAATTCATTATTATTCACATCTTCCCTTCCAGGATGGTTAAAGAAAGCAACACACTCAGTCTTATTCACCCAATTCAGCAAACCGGTAAAAGTGTTTTCAGGTTCAGCCTTACACGAACAGTATTCTTCAGAATTAATTACTGCCACATGTCCCACATCACTCGACCATTCAAATCCCCGAAATGTTGTAAATACGCCATCTTTGTTAAATTCATCAGCTGCAATTTTCATTGCATCCCATTCCGAAGGTTCAATCCAGAGATCGTGGTCGGCCAAACTAAAAAAATCCATATCACTAAAACGGTATGCGTAGTAATAAACATCATGGGGTGTACCTAAACCATCTGAAACGTTGGAGTGGTTGTGTAATGTCCCGAAATAAACATTGTACCCTCCTATTGTTTGACGTTTGATATGATCAAATTCCCGTTTTTGGGCATAACTGCCTAAACTGCCTGAAACAGAAAGTAAGATAATCAGAATTAAATGCCTGTATTTCATAAGATTAAAGTTGATTGTAGTTAAAGGTATCATGAGTAACTCGCTTGATAAGCATGCTTCACCCGATTAAAATTCGTGACAAGCTGCGTAAAAAGAGTTTATCATGTTCGTTTCAAATTTCTTATTTTGCTTACTATCGTAGTAGTTGTTTGTCATCGATAAAGTTCAGCGAACGTCCTTTTTAGACAGAAGAGTTACTTTGCCAATTTAGCAAAGGCAAGCAATCTGTCTAATCCAATAATTTCACCTGTTGGAAACAGGAATAATACAAAAAGAGTGAATAATTCAATCAGGTTTTTATTCACTATGAGGTAACTTCCTTCGGCTACGGCAATAGCATCTAACCCAATAAAAGGCGGGTTGCTTATATAGTACATAAACAACAAAGCCATTCCACCTATACAAGCCCAGCGACTCAATAGCCCAACAATTAAACTTAGCCCAACCAAAACCAGCCCCCACTGATTGCAGAAATTAATAACGTCCAAGGTTGCTGCATTTGAAGCCATGCTTTTAAATAAATTAGCAAAAGGGCCTTGTGCTGCATTTAGAAACGATGCTGCCGACCAGGCAGGGTTAATAACTTTAACTAATCCTTCATATAAAAAATGCCACCCAATAAGCACTCTCAGTATTACTAAAGCAGCTATTTGCCAACTTGTATAATTTACATTTTTCATGTTCTTAATTTTTAAATAATCTTTTCATTTTCAGCATCCCACTCTACTACCCTCTTTTCCAGATAAGCAAGATTCGACATATAGAAGGTTGTCGTTTCTTCAAATCCGCGATTTACATTACAACTGGGTTGTATCCCTTGTCGAATACAGTACAACCACTCTTTTACATGTAAATATGTTGCATCCAGCTTTTTTCCGTTATGGTAAGTATATCCAAATCCCCGATCGTGGTAATATTTTGCAGTTGCTGAAGTTACTGCATCAACAGCATCCGATTTTGGATGATAGGTATATAACGGGGTATCTGATTCGAGTTCATATTTCTTATACTTCTCCGATTGTGAATCAGGAAATACAGCAACCCCAACATTAACTTCCATTGAAGCATCTTTGCCAAGAAAGGTTTTGTCGCGTAACCTGCTGTTTCGCAGCGTACAATCATAGGTTAACGACATCCCTCTATCGGGGTATTCAAAAATTGCATTAAACACATCTGGGATATCGCGCGGATCGTTAAAATAATAGTTACCACCGGATGCAATAACACGTTTTGGGATACCCAAATCCATCACTTGGTTTACACAGTCAAATTCGTGCGTAAACTGATTACCCGCGGGCCCTGTGCCATATTCGAACCATTTTTGCCAATTAAAATATCGGTCTAAATCCATCTCCCTCCAGGCTTTATCGCCAAGAAACTCCTTCCAATTTATATTCGACGCATTCGCATTTTTAGGGATTCCCCGTATCCAGGCTCCATGATCATTGTTTCTGTTGGTATAAGTTTCTACTAATGACACAGGCCCGATTACCCCTTTATCGATAATCTCTTTTGCCATGATATAGCTTGCCTGTTGCCTGTTCTGGTGACCAACCTGAAGTATTATTCCGGTTTCCAAAGTAACATCTCGCAGTAGCTTCGCCTCTTCGGCTGTCTGGCACATTGGTTTTTCGAGGTAAACATGTTTTCCTGCCCGTGCTGCATCTATAGCCATTTTTGCGTGCCAATGGTCGGGAGTTAAAATAACAACTGCATCCAGATTATCATCGGCAAGCATTTCCCTGTAATTTGCGTAAATCTTGGGGCGGTTCAATTGTTTTGCCCCTCCCGACCGAAATGGGCTTGACACAATATCAGCAGCTTCTTCAGCCCGTTGCGAAAAAGTATCGCAAACGCCTGTAATCACAATATTTAAATCTTCCTGGTCTAAAAAGCTCTGCAACCTTGGACCAGGTACTCCGTTTTTAATTTTATCTTCAGACCACTCTTTTTCTGCAAAGCCCAGCGATCTCAACACCTGAGGCCCCCGAAAGCCATTGCCTACAATCCCAAGACGTATTTGCTTTCCTTTGGAAGAATATCCGGCTGCGGGTATTTGAATGGAAGTATCGGCAACCTCCAATTTCATTCGCGTGAAATCTGAACTACTTAAATCATTTTCATATTTCACATAAAACCTATTTGCAAAGTAGCCCAACACAGGTAATGTTACCAAAGCTTTTAATGTATCTCTGCGGGATATTTTATTTGATTTTTTCTCTTCCATACTTTTCAATTTTTAGCTTCCTAATAATGTATTTTTAAAATAATGAAGGTCACGCGTCAGATGCTTGTATATATCTTCTGGTAACATCGATGGATTTTTATTCCCTAACTCTGCGCCGCCCAGATCATATTCATAATGTAGTGTTATCGGTACCGAAGAAAGTTTTGCATCAATTTCATTCAAATATTTTTTAAAATTGACCATTCCTTCGCCTAGCGGAACCCATTTTGTTTCCCATCTTTTTCCTCCTTTTTTCCACACAAAATCTTTTATCGCTAAACTATTTATCCATGGGGCAATTACTTTTAGCGCCACTTCCCAAGAGAAACCTCCTTCGGCCACTGCATGCATAATGTCGTACTGAACTCCGATGTATTTAGGGTCAAAATCTCTTAGCAGATAATGCAAATCCCAAACCGCAGCACCCACCATTCCCCATGGTCCTGAATGGTTTTGGTAGCCACTCTTAACATTGTACTTCCTGTTCAACTTTAGCAGACCTTCCAATTGACGTTTATTGTTGTCAAGACTATCAAATACTGTATCGTTGGAATTGTATTTAAAATATCCCATCCGGTAGTATTTAATACCTAAGTCAGCGGCTGTACTCAATATATTTTCGGTATGCTTATCATCAGGATCATTAATATCTGTCACAATCATATGAACATCTGCCCCCGCCTTTCGAATTGCTTTAACAGCCTTTGGCAAATCGACTATTACATTTTCGGGTAAAACATGTCCCCCTTTTCTCACTGTCAAATCTGCTCCATCGAATCCTAATTTTGCGATTGTTTTACCTAACTCTTCGTAATTGAGAAATTGAAGGCATTTAGAAAACACGCACACTTTGTTTGTTTTGTGTGATGAAATTAGTTTAGCTGCTAATTCCGGGGCAATCGCTACTCCCGCAGTTGAAACTGAAGTTGCTTTTATAAAATTCCTTCTGGTAAAATTCATTTTGAATATTTAAGGTTGACGAGATTGCCTTGCTTACCCAAACTCCCTTATATCAACTATAATAAAATTTAATCTTCTTTTATCTCGTTACAATAGATGTCAAAGACAGTGCATAATTGACCGCCGAGAAGTATCCAGTCTTCTGAAAGTGGTTTCTTTTCCAGGCTCTTTATCCAGTGTGCATTGAGTTCGTAGACCAATGCATCGATACCATACCTCGACATCAACCCTTCTTCGAACGAAGTTGTCCCGTAAAAAGAGGTACTTTCGCTAAACCATGTCTTTTCGCGTAGTAACTTCTCCAACAATCTCATATTCCCTACATATCTCTTATTATCTTTCCCTTTGCCTGAAAAGAACAAAGGGCCATTCGAATCATTGTGGAAATCAATCGCTAATTCGGGTTTAAGTCCTTTGGCAATCATTCCTTCCAACCAACCTTCCATTGCCGCATTTTCAGGAGAAAGGACAGGATTTGCTGGTTCTGTAAGGTTCCGATTTAAATCCATGCCATTCAGGTTAAACCGGGAAACTCCTCTTGCTACACCATCCATGTTTGCCATGGGTAGAATGTAAACCGTGTAATTAGCTAAATATCCCTTGGATTCTCTCGAATTGTCAAGCAGTTTTTTGATAATCCCTTCAACCACCCAATTGCCGCCTGTTTCCCAGGCATGAGCCCGTGCACGAATAAATATTTTGTGTGGCGAATTGTTGCTTCCTACCTGAATTACCTGAAGTTCCCTTCCTTCAACAGTATTTCCAATTGGGGTAATTTTAACCTGCTCATCTTCTTTTATCTCTGACAACAAATTTTGAAGGTCACTAACCCGGTAAGGTTCAACCCTGGCAATATAAAGGGAATCTGATTCCATGTGGATTTTAACTTTCATCCGATCATCATCTATCCATTCCACGGGAACATGTTGCCAGTTTCGGTCATCTGGCGAGCTAATGCAATCCATAATCCAGGTCTCAAAAGGCATTTGTTTCCCATTGTAAATTTCACTGAAATTATGAAAGATAAGGGTGACATCATTTCCCTTTTCAGCTTCAAGCAAAAAATGCCAATGATCGTATGCCCGGTTCAGTGAGTTTCGCTCGTAGTCATATCCTAAATAAATATTTACGGTATTATTATCAGCCAACTCCCAATTCAAATTCGAACCATTTTCGATAAACTGATTTATATAGGTTAAACCTGATTTAGCATTTTGTTTTTTTGTAGTCTTTTCATTGCCTATCGAAGCAATGTTTAACCCTATTACACAGAACAAAACCAGCACAGCGATCCTCAATCCAGAGATATGTAAATTGTATATTTGTTTATTTTCAGACATCTAATACTATTATTTAGTTTTATTGAAATACTCCAGGATACCACTGTATTACATTATCGTGGTAAATTTTTCGTAACACCTTCACATCAAGTCCTAAACCCATAAAAGGAGAATCTAACTTTGGGGTACTCATCTCATCTTCAGTTGTAAAATACCTCCAATCGGCCCGCCATTCCTGATTCAATTCGGCAATAACTTCTTTAGAATTACTATTGTCTGAAATAATGTCAGTGGAATAGATTAACCGATCCTGATATTTGACTATAAAATCACGTACTTTTTTTGAATTCTGAACTTGAAAATGGCAAATTCGGGCAGCCATATCAACAGCAAAATTCGGATATCTATCAAGTCTTTTGGCCAGCTCATCGACGCTCCACTCAAGGCTTCCCAAATGTGCCCCAACAACCCTTAAATCCGTATTTTTTGCTAACCATCTGTCTCGTGCATTTATCTGGTCATCATAGGATGGGTAATCGGGATGTTGGTACATATGATATTGAGGATTGGCAGCAAAATATGATTTATCGTTGTTTACAGTCATCGAATCAATGGGCAGCCAACAATTTTTAGGTTCACCAATATGGGCAACAACAACCTTCCCTTCCTTTTTAATAAAATTAAATATCGAATCGAAGCGTTGATCATCAATCATGATAAAATTACCAAGGCTATCACGGAAAGTCATCCCAATGTCTTTCCAAACTTTTACCCCTATGGCGCCATCTTCAAAATCTTTTTCCAGTTTTTTTATCACCTCATCCTGCCATCCGGGCTCTTTAAATCTTTCCATCGAAAAAGTAGTGATATAGGCTATTGTTTGTGGAAATTTATTCCTTTGCGTTGTAGCAAAATCAAGTTGTTGTTTAATAAACTCACTACTCCCTGAACTTGTGCAGAGTGTAATCAACTTAAAGTTTTCCTTTTTGGCGAACTGCATTATTTCCGAATCTGCTGTCCGAATATGCACATGTGCATCAATCTTCGGAAAGTCTTCATATCGAGGTATTGTTTCATTTACGGAACAAGAGCACACAATCCATATAAGTCCTATTAATTGGGTAAATTTTAGTTTGCTTATCATGTTATCGTTTTAGGTTGCTATCAAATAAGAAATATTGTATTCCCGTTTGTTCTACTAAAAATCTTTCCAATGCATTTTAATCCAGAACCTGCCCTAATTTGATCAACTTATTTTTTATCTCGTTATACTCTACTTTCTGAACTCCTTTGTTATTATCAATTGCCAGAGAGGCAATTACGGCGGTGCTTTGGCCAAGAACCATAAATACGGGTTCCATTCGAATAGAACCAAAAGCGATATGTGTAGCACTCAGACAAACCGGAACAAGCAAATTAGAGCATTCTTCTTTTTTTGGAATCACGGAACGATAACTTATCGGAAATGGAGCTTTTACATGAGCTTCGACGTTTCCTTCGTTGGATACAAATCCCTCTGGGGTCACATATCGTTGCGTATTGTGAGAATCCATGCCATACGCTGCCATACCAATCCCATCAGAAACTGTCTGAATTCCTTCACAATGTTTTTGGGTCATCATCAATTCTCCAACCATGCGTCTTGCCTCTCGAATGTATAATTGCTGCTGCCAGCCATCTTTGTTCTCAAATTCATCCTTGCAGGTTCCAAACTGAGAAATATGATCTCGAATATCCTTTGGGATTCGGGGATGATAAGCTAAGGTCCACATTAAACCTTGCTGATAACTCTTGTGAGCCGCAACTATTTCTTTTCTTTCTGAATAGGAAGCATCCGGATAGCTGTAGTTGCCGCCGATAAAATCAGTAGATACTCCATGTTTATTGTTCGTATCTGTTTTGCGATTTGGCATTGAACTATTGATCCAGGGCATACGATTAAAGCCTGCCTCATAGTTCCGAAAAAGTAGTTCGTAAGCTTGTTCATTGTAGTCTGCTGGCTTAATAAACGGAATACGGTTCTCAGGGTGATCCGTAAGACACATTCGAAAACAATAGGCTTGTACCTTCCGATCACCGTTTCCGTCGTTTTCAATGCTTGGATTAATTCCGGGAAGCAAGCCTGAGGAAGCATCTCCGGGAATAATGTATGGATCGACTCCCTTAACAAGGTTGTGATTTCTTGCATTTATTGATAAAACACCCGTAAATGTGCGACTTGTATCGCTGCTCTGCACACCATTTAAAGACTCTCCATATTTAGAATTAGACTCTCTGCCAACAGCATAACTTACACCCGCTGAAGCCATCAAATCACCTTCATACGTGGCATCAATAAATACTTTGCCGAGATATGTTTCACCCGACTCCATGGTTATGGATTCTATGGTGTTGCCGGTTTTTAATACTCCTGTTGACCTATTGAGTTGCTGATTGTAAACGATGTGAATGTCGAGTCCCTTGATCATATTATGGTAAACGTTAAGAGCTGCAGAAGGCTCGAAAGTCCACATCGCGTCTTCGTTTTTGTTGGTTCGAGTTTGTCCTCCATCCCGATATTCACATTTCATCTGCCAAATCCAACTTGAAGAATCTTCATAATGCGTCTTAATGTTTTGATAAAATTCTCGGGCGATACCTCCTATTACCTGTTTATTGCCAATATCGGTCTGTCCAAGACCTCCGGTGGTAAGTCCACCCAGACGGTTCGTTGGTTCTATTAATATAACTGACTTCCCCGATCTCTCAGTTTGAATTGCTGCAGAAATACCAGCAGAAGTACCTCCGTAAATAACAACATCTGCTGAGAATTGTCCTTCTCTATTTGTATTCTTACATGATGTAAGGGCAATTAGAATAAATAAAGTAAGGATTGTTAATGTTTGAACTAATTTCATCTTACTTGATGTTTAAATAAATATGTACTGAGTTTTCTTGCATGGATAATTATCGTAATGCATTAACTTAGAGGTCGTTTAACCTCTAAGCTTTTTTTGCATATCGGTTGCACATTTTATATACTCTTCATGGGTCTTCATACCAAATTCTTTAAGTATATCGGCAACCTTAACATCAGGCGAAAGGCTTTCAATAATTGACCATTCTTCTTCATCGAAATTGGTAATCTTTACTTTTCGTCCGTACTTTGCATTGATCTCTTTAAACCGTTGGCAAAAGGGCCAGGTATGAAGGAATGCTTTCTCAAGGTTTATCGGTGCAATAGCCCAATATCTTTCCCACCTTCCTGTTTTTGCAACTTCTTCACCGGTGATATCACAAATTTTTGCTGTGCCACTAATTGTGCTTGAAACCACGCAAAATTTGTTTTGCCATGCTCTGGTATTTACGGCTTTTCCACCAGAATATGCTGAACAAAAGAAAACAATATCTGCCCCCTTTTCCTTCAATTTATCCCAACCATCGTTCCACTCAAGATCGAAACAAATTTGTACTCCAATTGTGCCAAAATCAGTTTTAAATACTGGTGGATCAAGTGGCCCCGGAGAAACTCCTTTACCCATTTCTCCCTCCGTTGTATAAATTTTCCGGTATTCGCCCAATACCTTCCCTGCTCTGTCGATAACCACTGCGGCATTGTAATATTTGCCATCTTCTACTGTATAGAGTGGACAGATAATATAGGTTCTATGCTTTTTAGCGAACTCAGCCAAGCGCCTGGTTATTTTCCCTAAAGGTTTCTCGGCAACATCTTTTATCGATATTTTCTCTGATATATGGAAAAAAGGAAAAACCTCAGGAAGACAAATTATATCGGGCTTATAGTTTACAATATCTTCCATATGGCCTAACACTTTCTCTATCATCTCCTGATGATTAACTGCGTCAATTTTGGTTAATGTTAGAGTCGCAATCCATACTTCCCGTGGTAACTTCCCAACTTCGAACTCTTCATTTAATCGTTTAGAGGACATTGTTGCTGAAGTTAATGAAACCCCAGCCCCAAGACCAAGTGCTGAATTTCTGATAAATTTACGTCGTTCCATATTCTAGTTTATGAAGTTATTTAAAGTGTAAAATCCTTATACGGGGAGTTTTTAAATTACTGCAAACACCTATTTTTTTTATCCAGATCGAATTAAAAAACATATGTATTTTCTTCTCATTTTTTCAATAGAAAAGCATGCCGTACCTATCGGCACAGCGGCTAGTAACTTTCTACTGCTCCGATATCAGGTGCATTTCCTTTATAAATCAAACTTACAGGAGCTTTGTCTTGCCATTGTATCTTTTTACTTAGAACCAAGTACCTGGTATCGTAATCAACACTTATTACTTGAACTTCTTCATCCCCAACACGGATCATATCCCCTTCAACAATATTAAATCCATCGGTAAAGAAATAAGGGTCCTCAACTTTCAAAACATTATTCTGAGCTGTACCAATTGCATACGTCAGAAATTTCCCCGCATCTACACAGAGACTACCTTTTGTTAATTCATATTCGCCTCGGTCAAGATTTTTCAGATTGGGTGAGTCGGCTATGAACCGGGGATTTCCCTGAATATTGTTCCTGCAATAATCGGGATAGGTTTTTTCAAAGGCATCCAGGGTATAGCCTTTGTCTTCTTTCCCCATTAAAACTACATCTTCATCCTTATCACTCTGTGCTGTGATGTTATTGTTGTAGAATCGGGTTTCTGAAGGATTGGCTGGGGAACGAAAAGCGATTTGAACACTTGGCACATCCCTTTTTGTATGAGCATCCTTGAATATCCTGTTTGCATAGAATATATTGTTTATGAAGATATTGTCATAAAACTCAGAATCTGAATTGTGTGAAAATTTAACTCCCGGCCCACTGCCATAACGACCTTTCTCTCCGTTGGAATAAACCGTGTTATTATAAATCCGGTTACTAAAATTGAATACAGCTTCGGGAGAGTCACCATCTCCTCCAATCTTGCCATATCCGCAAATATCCATGCCTCCTTCGCAGCCGGCAAATATGTTATTTCGCATAATGCACTTTACTCCAGCAAATTGAATGCCCCAACTTGCCGGAGCTTCCTTGCCATTGTAAAGCCCTTCTCGTTGTGAATTCGGCCCAAACAGGTTATTTTCAATGAGTATGTGTTCGCTCTTTCGGTAGGGGCCAGTCCACTCTCTGTCGCGGGTTGCAAATATCTCGAGGAGCTTTTGAATCGGATTGATCAATGTATTGTTTCGAATGGCTGAATTATGGACACCCATAAAAACCAGGCAGGTATGAGATGCGGTGTGAAAGGTATTGCCCTCAACCAAATGATTGCTCCCACCCTGAATAGAAAGCAGGTCGGTTCCATTTTTCACTATGTTATTCTTGAAGTGAAAATAGTCACCCATGGTTTTTAACTGACAGGATTCAAACATGGTACTGTTCTCAAAGTCGCAATTTTCAACGGTAATGTGGGACGATGATTTAATCGACATGAATTGAGGACAATCCAGGAACTTTAAACCTTTAATTACAATGTAGTCTTTTTGGTCAATCCATATGGCAGGGGCGAGTAAATCTCCGGTAAATTCAACTACTTCACCATCGAAATTTTTAAAAGTTATGTAATTCTTTTCTTCGCCGGAGTTTTTAGGGCTAAGTGGCTCATTGTATATACCACCCCTAATCAATACCTGAGTTCCTGCAATTGCAGCATTTGCAGCCGATTGTAATGCTTTATAAGCATCTCCATCAGAGCCGCTGCAGTTGCGGTTCGAAACAGAATAATTCCCTTCGCAATCAGCAGCTAGTTGTGGGTCGACATAAATTACCTGTGCATGCGATTGAAAACTGTTCAGCATAAAAAAAAGCAGTAGCAGAAGATATGGATTTTTCATAGCTTGAATGATAATCGTTTCAGAAAAAAATACGAATTAGCTTTGGATTACAGCCCAAGTATTAATAGGGGATACGTTAATTTTAATCCGATCAAAACCGGTATACCTGAATCAGATTCCCCTGTATAATTACAACAGGGGAATTGATTCAAATACCTAACTAAACTAACGATTATAATATTTTCAGATTTGTTTAAATCAGTTGTTTCAAATACTATTAATAACCTGGATTTTGAGGTTCCAGTTTGGGATGGATATCAATTTCTGTTTGTGGAATTGGAAGCAGGTAGTGTTTTGTTTTATTAAAATTGGGTTGGGGTTCCAATCCGTTGGCCCCAAACACCTGGTCTCCCATATCACGTCTTACAATATCATACCATCTTTTGAACTCAAAAGCTAATTCGAGTCTTCTTTCTTCCAGAACCAAGGTTCTGAAATCATCCTGATTGATTCCTGCTGGCACATCAGCAGGAGAAGTACTTGGACCATAAGAGCCATAACCAGCTCCTCCCCAGTTGACATTCCCACCTAAACGGGCACGGGCACGTATCTGATTCACGTAACCAACAGCTTCTGTTGTTTTTCCAATTTCATTTCCTGCCTCAGCCGCAATTAGAAGTACCTCTCCATATCTGAAAGCAATATAGTTCATATCAGACCTCCAACCTGCGGTACTGCTTTTTACTTCACCGGAGAAGCGTTCCAGTTTTGCTGCATGAGGCCTTGTAACGTTAAACTCGGTATAAGGCCTAACGATGCCGGTTCCGTCACGCATTATAATCGAATCGGTAAGGCTTACTCTTTTTCTGTAATCTTTTGCATCCCATGTTTCGTAAACTTTGAGGCTCGGAACAAGCATACTCCAGCCTCTCCATGGTTTATCTGCTCCATCAACACTATTAAATGCACCAATCGTTTGGTCATTTTCCAACGTAAAGGAGTTTACATCATTATCACCCGTTTGATTCGCAAGAAAGTCTACAGCGAAAATATACTCTTTGGAGTTATCCTGTGTTTCGGCTCTAAACAGATCCTGAAAATCAGTTTCCAGGGCGTAATTAAGCGAGCCTGCATTATCAATTACCCATTTTGCCTGTTCATAAGCTTCCTGCCAATTCCCTAATGTGAGATTGACTGAAGCCAATACAGTAGCAGCCGAACCTTTTGATGGCCTGGTCCGGACATCCCCGTCGGGATGTTCCATCGGCAAATGTTCTTTAGCATATTCCAAATCTTTGATAATGTTTATGTATACATCTGCAACAGAGGCTTTTGTAACTGAGCTAATTTCTGTGTCAGCATTATCGATATAAGGTATTTCTCCAAACAAACGCACAAGGTGGTAATAAACAAAAGCTCTTACAAATCTTGATTCTGCTTCTAACTTGTTTTTTACTTCCTGTGATTCATCTATCTGGGTAACACCATATAAAGCAGTGTTTGCAATCCCGATGATTCCATAAGAACACTTCCAGATAGACAAGGGAAAGGTGTTTGTAGTAGAATGGCTAAAATCATTTAAATCGGCATAATTCGAAAAATTAAAGCCTAGATCAACCATGTCGCTCATTATTTGTAAAGGAGTAGTTAGTCCTGAGCCATAATAGTTGGATGAAGCCATGGAACCATAACATCCATTAATGGCTGATTGCACATTTTCTTCTTTTAAAAAATATCCTTCCGGTGAAAGATATCCTACAGGTTCTTCAACCAAGTCGGTGCAGCTACCCGCTAAAACAAGAATTAAGATAAAAATATAGAATTTAGAAAATATCTTCATGTCGTTTTATTTAATGATTAAACAATTTAGTTATCCTTAAAATCCAAGATTCAAACCTACCGTTATAGATTTAGTATTTGGATAACTTGCATAGTCGAGTCCCAGGTTAGTATTACTCGTTTTATAAGCCACTTCAGGATCAACGCCTTTATATTTGGTAAGTGTTAAGAGATTTTGAGCACTAACATAAATCCTTGCTGAGCGAAATTTCATTTTCTGAATTAAACTTTTATCAAAATTATAACCCAGTGAAATGTTTTTCAAACGGATATAGGATGCATCTTCAACCCAACGATCCGAAAATTCATAGGAACGGTTTGCATTCGCCCTTGGAATATTGGTGTCGGTATTTGCAGGTGTCCAACGATCCAGGGCATCTAATGAAGCATTATTCCGACCATTCAAAATTCCCAATTCCATTCTTGTATAATTTAGCATATCAGCCCCATATGACCCCTGAATAAAAAGATTAAGTTCGAAATTTCCGTATTGCAGATTATTGTTCCAGCCCCAAATAAAATCGGGATGTGGATCTCCTATTATCGTTCGGTCATCGTCGCTCAAGATACCATCGGGAGTTAAATCGACAAACATTTCTCCTCCAACGCCTTCGGCATTTTCTAATAGAAGATCATCCGCTTGCTGAACGCCATTATACAAATAGCCAAAGAAACTTCCTACAGGTAGACCTTCTCTCAAAATCTGTGTTTTTATTCCACTCGCACCTTCTAAAGGAGCTGAGCTATAATAAATATCATTGCCTTCAGTTTCGTTTTCAACCAGTTTTAATACTTTATTTCGATTGGCGGAGATATTCGCACTGGAATTCCATTTCAATTTATTTGTCAATATTTTTGCGCCAACCGAAAACTCAAATCCACTATTCTGTACTTTCCCAATATTCTGTAATTGAGTAGTAAAACCACTAAATGC
This sequence comes from Maribellus luteus, assembly GCF_003576475.1. Lineage (GTDB taxonomy): Bacteria > Bacteroidota > Bacteroidia > Bacteroidales > Prolixibacteraceae > Draconibacterium > Draconibacterium luteum. Next base: position 419,248 of record NZ_QWGR01000002.1, read on the forward strand.
TGGAACAGGAACATCAAATAATAAATCAGATGTAATCATTTTATAGTAATCTGCGGTTACATTTATCCGACTCTCAAAAAGTCCAAGATCAAGGCCGAAGTTTACTTGTTCGGTGGATTCCCAAGACAGATTTGGGTTGGATATTGTTCCCGGCTTAATTGCAGAAAGCACTCCACCTCTATCGCTTGCATATACATCAGTTAAAGTAGCTAACGACTGATAAGCCTCTATGGCCTGATTACCGGTTATCCCATAACTAATCCGTAATTTCAGCTGGCTGATATCCTTTACGGTCGACATAAATTCTTCATCTTTCACATCCCAGGCAAATGCTCCTGACGGGAAAAAGGCATATTTGTTATTCTTAGCAAATACTGAAGATCCATCGTAGCGCACATTGAATGTAAAAAGGTATTTACTTTTAAAACCATAATTTAATCGGCCGTAAAATGATGATAATTCAGATTCACGCAATGAGGAATCGTACGTTGGAGAACCGGTGGCTGCGCCAAGATTCCAAAATGAAAAAGCATCGGTTGGAAAACCCGTTGCCCCTTCTATATACATGCCTTCATTGGCATAGGACTGGTAAGAGTACCCGGCCATTACTGAAAGATCATGAATGTCGTTAAATGTAGCCGAATAAGTAAAGTAATTCTCACTTGCCAAATCCAAATGCTTATAGTACGAAAGTGATGCCTCTCCATTAGAAGAACCTCCTCTTTCTGTTGTGCTTGGATAAAACACTCCATTTCGGGAGCTGGATGAGTTAACACCAAAAGTTGTTTTGAATTTAAGATTTTTCCATAAATCCAGTTCTGCAAAAAAGTTTCCCTGAATCAAGTCTGAAATTTTTTCTTGTTTAACTTCCTTTGCCAAAGCATAAGGGTTGTCTGCTGGAACACCACGGTCGGTAAGTGTATAACTCCCGTCTTCATTATATATTCCCGATGTTGGTGAGAACTTGTAGGCTAAATCAGGTACACTAGGCGAGTAATAACCACCTGTTTGCGATTTTACACCATCTAAATTAGTACGCCGCGCAAATATATTTACTCCAACATTTACCCAATCCAAAACCTGAGCTTGTATATTGCTGGTAAAAGAATATCGTTTATGCTCAGATCCTATGATAACACCTTCGTGGCCTTGGTAGGATCCTGATAAATAGTAGGTTATGGCATCAGACCCGCCGGAAACTGATAACTGATGATTCTGAAGTGCACCATTTCGGTAAATTACATCCTGCCAATTTGTACCCAAGCCATAACTCGAAGGCGTATTGTAGAAGTCGGGATCAATTTCATTTATGTAAGTAGCAAAATCAGTCGCATTAAGTACCTCGTTCCTCCCAATTTCTTTTTGAAAAGAGTACGAAGTATTAATGTCAATTTTTAATATTCCCTTTTTTCCACTTTTGGTTGTAATCAATACCACTCCATTTGCACCTCGCGAACCATAGATCGCAGTGGACGAAGCATCTTTTAGTATCTCCATGGACTCAATATCTTCGGGAGGCGGCATTGTGGCACCTGGAAATCCATCGACAACAATCAAGGGTTCGCTACTTGCATTAATAGATGTATTTCCCCGGATACTAATGTTGTATCCTGAACCAGGTTCTCCATTCGTTGATTGAACTTGCACCCCTGCAGCCATTCCCTGTAAGGCCTGAATGGCATCTCCTGTGGGGTAGATAGTTAAATCCTTAGAGGTAACTGATGCCACAGAACCCGTAATGTCACTTTTTTTTACGGTTCCGTATCCAACAACCACAACTTCATCAAGCCCAACATAGTCAGCATCCAGTTTTATGTCTAAAATAGACTTCCCGTTAAGGGGAATCTCCAGGGATTTAAATCCAATAAAAGAAAAAACTAAAACGGGATTTTCAGAAGAAACAATCAGCTTGTAGTTCCCATCGATATCTGTAACTGTTCCTTCCAATGTTCCTTTTACGGTAACGGTTGCTCCAACCAATGTTTCACCATTTTTTGATGTAACTGTTCCCTTAATCTCTTTTGACTGTTGGAAAGTAGTTGAGCCTGGTCTAATTACAATTAAGTTATTTTCTAAAATAGAATACGTGTTTTCGGTTTGAATAAAAATGTAATCAAGAATATCTTCAATTTTTTTATTGGTTATATCAACGTCTATGTTCTTTCCTTTGCTAATCAGATCATCGTTGTATAGAAATCTAAATTCACTCTGGTTTTCAATTGTTTTTAGAACATCTACTATTGAAACATTTTGAAGATTTAATGAAAGTTTTGTGTTTTGAGAATAAACAGTTCCGAAAGCCTGAGCAGTACTTAATAGAAACAGTAGAAATGTAAATTTCATGGTAGTCAGGATTTTAATTAAGCTTTTTTTTCGACAAAAAGCTACATGTTCATAAGTTTTTTTCATAATTTTGTTATGCGTTAAATAATACAAATTTATTTGTAACAATTAGCTGAAATCGGGGGATGTAGGGCATTCCCCGGTTTTTTCATAGAACTCCTGGACGGTTTATTTCATAGGCAAATTAGTTTGTTGATGTATTATTCGTTGATGTGTTTTAGTCCTTTGTTATTGTTATTTCATTTTTAGTTATTTGATATTTAAAAGGTGAACTCAGACTCAAAGCGTGCAATGCCTGTTCGATGGTTTCTTTTTCAAAGACACCGGTATAAAGGGTGTTTTTCAACTCTTCATCTTTCCAGATCACTCGAACGTTATACCATCTTTCAATTTTAATGGCAAGATCCTCAAATCGCTCACTTTTAAATACAAGTTTGTTATTTTTCCAGGATGTAAAATCAATAACATCAACTTCTTCATTTATGGTTAATGCAGGTTGAATGGGTTTTATTTTCGTGTCAACTTTATCAGGTATTACGTTAGAAGCTTCATCTTGGACTTCGTTTACCTGAATGTTTTGCTTGCCTTTTACCAATGTTGCCTGTTGGTTGGGCTTAAGAACAACCGCATGGTTGATTGATTTATTCCCGACTTTGCCTAATATTGAAATTTCCCCTCTAACTAATGTTGTTTCGACAATGTCTTCATTTTCATATGATTTAACATTGAAAGCAGTGCCGATCACCTGAATGCTAATCGTGGAAGTTTTTACATTCAGTTTTCTGCTTTTATCCTTTACAATATCAAAATAGGCTTCACCTTCAAGAAAAATATTAACCTCTTTCTCGTTTAATTTAGTTGGATATGTAAGTTTTGACCCTGAGTTTACCCAAATTTTACTTCCATCAGCCAATTCAAGCTGTGTTTTAGCTCCATAAGGTACATTGAGTGTGGTATATTCTTGACTCTGGGGGATTAGGTTTTTAGTATAGAATCCTATCCCAAATGTTATAATAATTATTGCCGCAATTTGTAAAACCTTTTTAACAACTTGCATGGTTACCAGCCTTCGGTTATAACTTTTCGTCTCTTCCTTAATCGCTTTGCTAATAAATTTATCCCATTCTTTATCTGTTTGGGTATTCCTGGTGATGCTTTCATATCTAGCAGTTTCCCATATGTCCTTGAGGTTGTAAAATAGTTTCTCATTTGCAGGAGTAGCATAAACCCATTCAAATAATTTCTTTTTTTGAACTTCGTCGATTTCTCCTCCAAGATACTTTATAACAAGGCTTATATATATATTTGAAACACCCATTTAATCTATCCCTTTTATATTACCACAGTTAACCTGCTAAAACTACTTCAAAAAATGTGTCTTTTTTTTAAAAGAATGATTTGTCACGATAATTATAATCTTAATGACCAACAATAATGTGGAAATTAAGCCTATCGTGTTTACGTTCTCTTTTAACTAATCAAGCTCCGGTTGGCCTGCTTTAAAAGCGGTTGCTTCCAACTCGATATTTGGGTTGGATACAAATCGTATTTATTTCCTAACTTCTGGATAGTTTCCCTTTCTTGAAAACTTCTTAAACTGCTTTTGTTTTAAAGTCCAAACTGTGTTTCTTTCTTTGTTTTAACAACAAGTTTATCGATTTTCTAAATTGATGTATTTAGCAACTATTATTGTTTTAGTAATCACAACTAACTTGCAACAATTACGTCAAAAACTATTCACTTTTTACAATAGGGATTAATAATTTATTAAACGAACCCACTATGGGTTGAAAATTCATAGGCTTCGTTTGCGAATGAAATTCGCTTTAATGAAGAACTCAACTTTACGCATCAATCGCATTAAAAAATAGAAATTTATAGAACTGAAAATAGCTCAGTGAACTTGCAGGGTTTTACCCATTAACAGATAATAAAACTCCTATTCCGACGGTACTTAGTAAATATGGCTTAATTAGGATTAGTCTTCGGAAGTAACAACATGAACAATTGAAACATATTTTTATCCAGTTTATCTCGGAGAATTGATAACGCCCGATATATCCTTGTTTCAACAGTGCGGACAGGTAAATTCAAATTTTCTGCGATTTCTGTGTTTTTCAGATTCTCAAAACGGCTCAGTTTAAGAGGTGTTTTGTAAATATCAGGAAGTCCTTCAATTGCGATTAAAAGCTTATCCTTTAATTCCCGCTCAACAATTGCCTGGTGCGCGTTGTAATATTCGATCTCCCTTGTAACTATTTTAGACTCATTTTCATGATGCGCAGATTCAACAGCTCTGTGATTCAGGTGGTTAATGCAGTTGTTTCGAACGCATTTGTATAAAAATGTTTTAAGGTTTTCCAGCGCTTCATAATTACCTATTCTTATAATATTTAAAAATGCATCCTGAACAAGATCCTTTGCAATATCTTCATCGCCTACAAATTTATAAGCGTAAAAAACAAGCGGTTTGTGCAACTGCTTAAACACATGCTCTAATAAAACGTTACTTCCCAATTGATTAAGAATTAGTTTCTTTATCTCCTCTCATCCTGATAACAATTCAAAAAATAAAACTAACAACTTTTATTAAATATTATAACCACAGGTACTTTCTAAACTGTAATAATAATTTTAGCAGTTATAACGCATTGGTTCAACGGGATTTTTAAACCTTGCCTCTTATTTAGATCTATTTTGGGTACAATATAGATACAATAAATGACCTGAGAGTGGCACGTAAATACGAATTTACATCAAAGTGGGAATGTGTTATTTGATTGATATGGTGATGTATGTGGCTAAACAGAGTCAAGTAAAACAAAAATTGCATTTGGCTCATAATCCGATGGTTTCTGCTTCAGGCCAGGTGGGCTCACTTAAAATAGCGCGCTATGAAACGTGTCGTAGCTGCTTTTTAATTTACACACTTTTCACAAGAACAAGCAGCGCTTTGTAAACAAAAAATCCGCAGAGGCGCACCTCCACGGATTCTGTAAATATCATTGAATTTTCTTGTATCGCTATAAATTGGACATTTCCTCTTTCAACCATTTGGGACGGTTGGTTGTGATGCCTTTCACGCCGAGGTCAGCAAGTCGTTTGGCCTCTGCCGGATCATTTACTGTCCAGGTTAATACATCGAGGTTTAGTTTTTTTGCAACTGCCATTACATCTTTGTCGATAATGGAATATTGCAGGTTCACGCCGGCCAGTTTGTTGGCGGCGGCTTCTTCCATCTTGTTGCTTAATCCTTTTTTGGACGAACTTAGCCAGTAGCATTTATTATCGGGAAATACTTTTTGAGCTTTTACAATCGCATCCCAGTCAAAACTAATAAATACAATTTGATCCTGTTTGCCACTTTCTTCAAGAATGCGCTCCAGTGCCGGAATAACTTCGGCACCGCATTTTATTTCCACCACCAGTGTTTTTCCTGATGGAATGGTTTGGATGACTTCTGACAAATACGGGATTTTTTCTCCTTTAAATTCTTCTCCTTTCCAAATCCCGGCATCCTGATCGCGAAGCAAGATAGACGGTGTTGATTTTATTTCCAGGTTCTTTTTTCCGTTGCAGGTCCGTTTGGTATCCTTGTCGTGAATTACCATTACACGGTTGTCTTTCGCAAGATGAATGTCAATTTCCACCGCATCGGCACCGAGTTCCCAGGCCAGGTTAACTGCCGCCAGTGTATTCTCCGGAGCCAGGTACGAAGCCCCGCGGTGTGCAATAAAAGTACTTTGTGCCATAAGGTTGTATCCAAGAACAACGAATAATACGATAGAAATGATTGTTTTCATGCTATTGTTTTGTGTCGAATGTAAGGATAATTTTAGCGAATGTAAACGTAAAGATGTAGTTTTGAAACCACTTTTACGTCAAATTTAAAAGTATTTAACAGCATTAATGCTTCTCCCGGTTTTTAAATGACAACGACAAATACAAGAAGTCAGGATTCCACCAGTTGGTTGGCCAAGGCATTGAACAAATGTGTGGTTTTGCTTTTGAAAGGTATTGCACTTTTGCCTTTTGGCGTTTTGTATTCGTTGTCGGACCTGATTTTTCTGCTGCTAAAAAATATGATCAGGTACCGAAGTGCTGTGATCGTGGAGAATCTTCGGGTTGCCTTTCCGGATAAGACAGACGTGGAAATTCTTCAATTGCGAAACCGCTTCTACAAACATCTGGCGGATGTTTTCATGGAATCGGTGAAGCTTCATTATATGACTCCTGCACAGATGCAGAAAAGAGTGCGTTTTGTGGGCGTGGAGGAAATGAACCGGTTTGCACAATTGGGGAAGGGAGTGATTGTACTGGCTTATCATCATAACAACTGGGAATGGGGGAGTTATCTCCAAAAGTTGTCAAAGCATCGTATTCTGATGGTTTACAATAAAATGAGGGATAACCAGCCGATGGATGATTTTTTGCTGCATTCGCGCGAGAAATGGGGCGGTCGGGCCGTGCAAATGGGGCGGGCAGCAAAAGTTGCGTTCGATGAAGTTAAAAAAGGAGTTCCTACTTTGTTGTGGCTGGTGGCCGATCAAAGTGCATTGGCCGAATTGGGGTCGTGGGCCATGTTTCTGAATCGTGAAGCTGCTTTTTTTACCGGCCCCGAGAAGATAGCGCGAAGAACCAATCAGCCTGTGTTTTTTCAGAAAGTAAGAAAAGTGGGGCGGGGCAAGTACGAATACGAATTCTCGCTGATGGTGGAAGAGCCCGCCAAGACCGCTCCGAATGAGATTTTGCTTGCCTACATTCACAAAATGGAAGAAGCTATACGCGAGGCGCCCGAATATTATTTGTGGAGCCACCGGCGCTGGAAACACAAACGGCCGGAAGGGGTTGATTTGAAGATATAGCCCGTCAGGTTTGCGAGTAACAACAAAAAAGGCCGTTTCAGTTTACCTGAACCAGCCTCTTTCCGTAATTTCTTCCAGGGGCCTTTGCTCCGGCCCAGGTAAAAACCATTATAAGAATTAAAATTTTGCCTAAAAAAAGGGGAACCCGGCTTTATCACGTTCTGGTCAAGGAATAGTGATTAGTTAGGAAATTTCCTGTTACCCGGCTCCCCCTGAAAAAACTGCACTATATGATTCTTAATCCAAATCCATCGTATTAATTATTTCCGAAGAAAAGCATCTACGTTTTCGGCCACTACTTTTCCGGCCTGAATAGCGTGTACCACAAGGCTTGCCCCACGTTCGATATCTCCTGCTGCAAATACCTTGTTGACCGATGTCTGTTTTTGCTCATTCACTTTTACGTTTCCGCGCGGATCGTATTCAACTCCCAAACTGTCAAGCAAACCGTTGTGAACAGGCTGTGTGAAACCCATCGAAAGCAAAGCCAAATCAACATTCACAATTTCGGTGGTTCCTTCCACTTCTGTCATTTTCCAACGGCCGGCATTGTCTTTTGTCCATTCTACCTGAACAATTTCTGCTTGTTTCAATACTCCACCTTCACCAATAAAGCGTTTGGTGTTCAGGCTCCAGCGGCGGTTGCATCCTTCCAAATGAGAACTGGAAGTGCGCAACGTGTTGGGCCAGTAGGGCCATGGATTGTTGTTGTCTCTTTTTTCTGAAGGCTTGGGTAAAATTTCGATCTGGGTTACAGAACTTGCCTTTTGTCTGATGGAAGTTCCCACGCAGTCAGACCCGGTGTCTCCACCTCCGATAACCAGTACATTTTTACCTTCAGCCAGAATTCTTTCTTCGGCTTTGATCTCCTGACCTGCCACCACTTTGTTTTGCTGGGTGAGGAAATCCATTGCATAATATACGCCTTTTAAATCGCGGCCTTCTACTTCCAGGTTACGTGGTTGTTCGGCTCCGATGGCCAAAACAACCGCATCAAAGTCTTTCAGCAATTGTTCTTTGGTGATGTCGACACCTACATTAGCATTGGTTTTGAAATCAATGCCTTCGTCAACAAACAAAGCCAGGCGGCGATCGATGATCCGTTTGTTGAGTTTGAAATCCGGGATGCCGTAGCGAAGTAATCCGCCAATCGCATCATTTTTTTCAAATACGGTAACAGAATGGCCGGCACGGTTTAGCAGGTCGGCTGCCGACAATCCGGCAGGCCCCGATCCAATAACCGCTACTTTTTTACCGGTTCTTGTCAGCGGAGGGTTGGCCACCACAATACCTGCATCAAAGGCCTGTTCTACGGTGGCGCATTCGTTTTCGCGGATGGTAACCGCTTCGTCGTGAATAGCCAATACACACGATTTCTCGCAGGGTGCCGGGCAAATCCTTCCTGTAATTTCCGGAAAGCTATTGGTCGAATGCAATATATAATAAGCTTCAGCCTTGTTTCCGCGGTAAACAGCGTCCTGCCATTCCGGAATTTTGCTTCCCACCGGGCAACCCCAGTGGCAAAACGGAATACCGCAATCCATGCAGCGCGAAGCTTGTAGTTTCCGGTCTTTCTCGTTCAGTGTTTGTTCAACTTCACCATAGTCGAAGATCCTTTCCTCCTTCGGACGATAGCCTGCTTCGATGCGGCCAACTGTCATAAATCCTTTTGGGTCTCCCATATCTTTGTTCCTCTTTTTTCGATTTTGATAATTGTAACTAATCTCTACTCGTGACGTGACGGATCGTCTTCTGTCAGCTGTAGTTTTTTCTGTAACTCTTTCAGCTTCTGCTCCTGCAATACTTTTTTGTATTCAAACGGAATCACTTTTACAAACTTCGGAAGATAGGCTTCCCAGTTGGTTAGGATTGTGGCCGCCACCGAACTTTGCGTGTAAGTCAGGTGTTTGCTGATCATATCCTGGAGCTCTTTGATGTCTGCCTTGTCTTCAACCGGAGAAAGTTCAACCAACCCTTTGTTGCAGAAATAGTCAAAGTTTCCGGCCTCATCCAGTACGTAGGCAATTCCGCCACTCATACCGGCGGCAAAGTTTCGTCCTGTTTTCCCCAGGATAACCACACGTCCGCCGGTCATGTATTCACAACAGTGGTCGCCGGTGCCTTCAATCACCGCTTTTGCTCCCGAGTTACGCACGCAGAAACGTTCTCCGGCTACGCCACGGAAGTAAGCTTCGCCACTGGTTGCTCCGTAAAGAGAGGTGTTTCCGATCAGAATGTTTTCCTCGGGTTTGAAGGTCGATCCCAGTGGCGGAACCACGATGATCTTACCTCCCGATAGTCCTTTCCCGATGTAGTCGTTGCAATCGCCTTCCAAACGGAAGGTTACACCTTTTACCAGGAAAGCTCCGAAACTTTGTCCGGCTGTGCCGTGGAAAGTACAGTTGATTGTATCCTGCGGTAAACCCGCTTCCCCGTAGCGTTTCGAGATTTCTCCCGATAACATGGCACCGATTGTACGGTCAACGTTTACAATGTTTCTTGACATCCATACTTTTTCGGCACCGTTCAGTGCTTTCTTCGCATCACGAATCAGGGTGTAGTCCATGTGGCTGGAAGTGTCCTGCGTGTTGGGACGTGTATTGTGAATGTCAACGTCTTTTGCTTCTTTGGGTACGTACAGAAGACGCGAGAAGTCAACAGTTTTCATCTTCCAGTTGGTAACTTCATCGTTTACCTCCAGCAGGTCGGTACGTCCCACAATTTCGTTGAATTTGCGGAAGCCCATTTCTGCCAGGTATTCACGTATTTCCTCCGCAATAAAACGGAAGAAGTTAACCGTATATTCTGCCTTGCCAATAAAGCGTTTTCTTAATTGTTTGTCTTGCGTTGCAATACCCGCAGGGCAAGTATTCATGTGGCATTTGCGCATCATGATACAACCCAGAACGATCAGTGCTGAAGTGGAGAATCCAAATTCTTCGCCGCCCATACAGGCCATTGTTACTACATCGCGGCCGGTTTTTAACTGACCATCCACCTGTAGTTTCACCCTGCCACGAAGGTTGTTAAGCACCAGTGTTTGCTGTGTTTCAGCAATTCCTAGCTCAACCGGTAATCCGGCATGTTTGATGGAGCTGGCCGGGCTTGCCCCGGTTCCTCCGTCGGCGCCGGCAATAATAATCACATCAGAGAATGCTTTGGCAACACCTGCGGCAATCGTTCCAACTCCGTCTTCCGAAACCAGTTTTACCGAAACCTTGGCTCTTGGGTTGGTGATCTTCAGGTCGTAAATCAATTGCGCCAAATCCTCGATCGAATAAATATCGTGGTGAGGTGGTGGCGAGATCAGCGTAATGCCGGGAGTTGAATTACGGGTTTTGGCAATGATCTTGTTCACCTTAAATCCAGGTAACTGTCCGCCTTCGCCGGGTTTTGCTCCCTGGGCTATTTTAATTTGCAGCTCTTCGGCGTTTATCAGGTAATTGTTGGTAACCCCAAAACGTCCGGAAGCAACCTGCTTGATTTTGCTGTTTTTCAGTGTGCCAAAGCGGGCCGGGTCTTCACCACCTTCTCCGGTGTTGCTTCTTCCGCCAATCGTATTCATGGTAACGGCGAGTGCTTCGTGTGCTTCTTTACTGATCGACCCGTATGACATGGCGCCGGTAACAAAGCGTTTCATGATTTCTTCGGCTGGCTCTACTTCTTCTAGCGGGATCGGGTTACTCTTGAATTTCATGCAGCCACGAATAAAGGCCGGTTTCCGGTTTTGCTTATCAACCAGTGCACTGTATTCCTTGTATTTGCTGTAATCGTTGGTGCGGGTTGCCCATTGCAGCAATCCGATTGTTTCCGGGTTCCAGGCATGGTGCTCTCCGTATTTCCGCCAGGCATAATTTCCCGAATTTTCAAAACGGAAAGGTTCCGGAGCATTGTCAGCTTTGTAAGCTTGCTCATGAAACATGCTGGCTTCGGTGCAGATTTCTTTCATGCCCACACCGCCAATTTTAGAGGTGGTTCCGGTAAAGTAATTGTTGATCACTTCGTTACTCACCCCGATCGCTTCAAAAATTTGTGCGCCGTGGTAACTTCTCAGGGTAGAAATCCCCATTTTGGAGAATACCTTCAGAAGGCCTTTCCCAACTGCTTTGATATAGTTTTTGCGGGCTTCCACATAATCCATTTCAATTTTGCCTTCTTTCACCATGTGGTCGATGGCGGCAAATGCGAGGTAGGGGTTAATCACACTTGCTCCGTAACCGAGCAATAAGGCGAAATGGTTTACTTCGCGGGCCTCGGCGGTTTCCACGATAATACCTATCTGCATCCTCTTTTTGCTGCGGATAAGGTGATGGTGAACGGCCGACACTGCCAGCAATGAAGGAATCGGTGCCATCTCTTCAGAGATGCCCCTGTCGGTAAGGATGATGTAGTTTTTGTGGTCGTCTACGGCTTTTTCGGCCGCAACCAGCATGTCGCTTACGGCTTTTTGGAAGCCTTTTTCCCCGTCTTTTACCGGGAACAGCATCGGGATGGTTTTGTGGGTAAACATCTCATCCTTCAGGTCCTTGATTTTACCAAGGTCGGTATTGGTAAGCAGCGGCTCATCAAATTTAACCAGCTTACAGTGTTCCGGGCTTTCATCCAGAATATTGGAATGCAGCGCCCCAATGTAATTGGTTAACGACATTACCAGTCCTTCGCGGATCGGGTCGATGGGCGGGTTGGTTACCTGGGCAAACATCTGCTTGAAATAATCAAACAAACGTTTGGGCTTGTCGGAAAAAACAGCCGGAGGAGCATCATTCCCCATGGAACTGGTTGGCTCGGCCGCACCGGTACTCATGGGCTTGATAATCTCGTACATGTCTTCTTTGGTGTAACCAAACACTTTGGAATAAGTTTCAAAGTTATCGATAGAAGAAGACACGCGTTGTTTTACCGAAATATCTTTCATCTGCATGCGGTTTTCTTTCAACCACATTTGATAAGGATTTCTTTTGCTTAGCTGATCTTTTACTTCTTCGTCGGGAATAATAATTCCGAGTTGAGTATCTACCAACAGAATTTTTCCGGGGCGTAAACGTCCTTTTTCCTTGATTTCTTCCGGAGCAAAAGTTTGAACACCTACCTCAGAACCCATTACAATCAGGTTGTTTTTGGTGATCACATAGCGCGATGGGCGCAAACCGTTTCTGTCGAGTGTTCCGCCAATGTAGCGTCCGTCGGAGAAAACCATTGAAGCCGGACCATCCCATGGCTCCATGATGGTGGAGTGGTATTCGTAAAATGCTTTTAAACTGTCAGGGATCGGGTTTTTCTGGTTGAAAGACTCCGGTATCATCATACACAATGAATGAGGCAGTGAGCGCCCTGTCATGTGCAAAAATTCAAGTACGTTGTCAAACGAAGCCGAGTCTGATTTTCCGGGTTCGATAACCGGAAGCAGTTTTTGCAAGTCTTCGCCAAATACTTCGGATTTCATCAGTGCTTCGCGGGCCTGCATCCAAAGGCGGTTTCCTTTTACTGTGTTGATCTCGCCGTTGTGCGCCACAATTCTGAAAGGCTGCGCCAAATCCCAGGTCGGGAAAGTATTGGTACTAAAGCGCGAATGCACCAGTGCAATGGCACTTTTGAATTTTTCGTTTTTGAAATCGAGGTAGTAGGCTTTTAGCTGGTCGGGAGTAAACATTCCCTTGTACACCATTATTTTTGATGACAAACTTGGCTGGTAAAAGCTGGTTTTGTTTTTCAGGTTGGAATCCCTGATTTCCTTTTCAGCCAGTTTGCGGACAATGTACAATTTACGCTCCAGCGCGTCTCTTTCAAGATCGGCCTTAACAAATACCTGCTTAACTGCCGGCTCGGTAGTTTTAGCAATCTCTCCCGGAGCCGAATGGTCAACCGGTACATCGCGGTAGCCAACCAAAGTAAGCCCTTCGGCTTCGATGTGTTTTGTGAGAATCTCAATACAAATATTGGCTTCGAATTCTTCTTTTGGAAGAAAAACCAGTCCGGTTCCGTATTTCCCCTGTGCTCCTACATCCAGTTTCAGCTCTTCGGTGATAAATTCGTGCGGGATCTGCATCAGCAAACCTGCGCCATCTCCGGTCGAATTATCGGCGCTGGTAGCACCGCGGTGATCCATGTTGCGCAGAACTTCCAGTCCGCGGTTAATTATATCGTGTGAAGGTTTTCCCTTGATGTGTGCCACAAATCCAATTCCACAGTTATCATGCTCATTCGCAGGGCTATATAGTCCCTGTGCTACAGGTAGTCTCTTCTGCATCATTATTCCTTTCTGTTTTTAAAGTTCCCTTATAGTGCAGTGCTTAACCGCTGTCTGAAAAATCAAGCACTGCCAAATTGTAAGATAAAATTAAGTTTTACTTACGGAGTGAAACCAAAAATAATGAAAGGCAAGAAGAATTACAATCATGAAGCCCAAATAGATTGTTTAATAACATACAATTAACTTTGCTTTTTCTGATTGAATTGAGTATAGGTGGGGTGCGAATGTTTGGGGGTTGTACTATTTCTAAGGTTTTTCGGGCCTTGGAGGCTACCCGTTCAGTAGTTTGTTTTTCGCTTCTCCAATTCTTTCGAAATGAAAGCCTTGTAGCACCGTTGTCATTTTTTCACCAATTTCGTTCAGGCAAAGGTTGCCAATACTGCCTTCGTGGGTGTGTTCTACCGATCTTTCAGGATGAAACCGGCCTTCTTCAATTTGTGCCCCCACTTGTTTGTAGGCTTCGCGGAATGGAACTCCGTTTAAGACAAGCTTGTTGACTTCTTCCACGCTAAACAGATAATCGTATTTCGAATCGTTCAGAATCTCCTTGTTGACGCTCATGTTTTCTACTGCAAGAGTTACGATGTTCAGGCAGTCGTTCATTTCCTTGAATGAAGGCAGGAAAACTTCTTTTACCATCTGAAGATCGCGGAAATAGCCACTTGGCAGGTTGTTGACAATCATGCTGATCTGCCCCGGAACTCCCTGGAGTTTGTTGCAGCGTGCCCTGGTAAGTTCAAATACATCCGGATTTTTTTTGTGCGGCATAATGCTCGACCCGGTGGTGAACTCGGCAGGAAGGCTTACAAAATTGAAATTTTGGCTCATAAACAGGCAAACATCGTAGGCAAGTTTTGAGAGCGTTGAAGCCAGGTTGCCCAAGGCAAACGAAACGATCTTTTCAACTTTTCCGCGTCCCATTTGGGCGTAAACTACGTTGTAGTTCATGTTGCTGAATCCGAGTAAATCGGTCGTCATCTGTCGGTTTAAGGGGAATGAAGAGCCATAACCGGCTGCCGAGCCCAGCGGGTTTTGATTGGTGATTCTGAAAGCTGAGGCCAACAATTCCAGGTCGTCGGTAAGGCTTTCGGCGTAGGCGCTGAACCACAAACCAAAAGACGAAGGCATGGCCACCTGGAGGTGGGTGTAGCCCGGCATCAGAATGTCTTTTGTTGTGTCTGCTTTCTTCAGCAGAACATCAATCAGTGCACTGGTGCTTTCAACAATTTCCTTGATTGCCTCGCGCGTAAAGAGTTTCAGGTCGAGTAAAACCTGGTCGTTTCTGGAGCGTCCGCTGTGTATCTTTTTCCCCAGATCGCCCAGTTTTTGAGTAAGCAGAAATTCCACTTGCGAATGGACATCCTCTACACCTTCTTCGATGGTGAAATTACCTGCAGCTGCTTCCTTGTATAGTTTTTTGAGTTCGCTGAGCAAGGTGGGTAGTTCATCTTTTTCAATCAGGCCAACTGATTCAAGCATGGTTACATGCGCCATGGACCCGAGTATGTCGTGCGTAGAAAGATAAAGATCGAGTTCGCGGTCTTTTCCTACAGTAAATTCTTCGATGGCTTTGTTTACCGGTGTTCCTTTATCCCAAAGTTTCATGTGATTAAAATTATTTAGTTTCAACGGTCCGTCAGCCGACGGATGGAACTTGCGTTGCAGTCATTCTCTTTTGTGTAATCCGCCAATCGGGTGGATTTGTGCCAGTTTTGTGTGTAAAACAGCAGCTTAATATTTCAGTTAATTACGGAATGACTTGCGTTGCAAAGATAAAATTTCGTGTTTGTTTCTTGGGGGTAAAAGAGCCAAATGTTACCGTATGGTTGTTTTTCTGGTCAATTTGATGGGGGGGTTACGAGGGACTGATTTCCAGGGAATGCGATTTCCGGGTGTTTTAGGTAAGAGAAGATAGTCTTATTCTGTGCATTTAGGAGTGTTTTTCAACAAGTGCTGTTTGGGGAATATTGCTACATTTGTGCGGATAATAAAATTAAGAAAACAGAGCTGGCCGTATCCCTCATTGAAGAGGCAAGCAGGCCGGGCTGTGGTTGTGATTTGTTCCGGATGATTTTTGGTGTGTAGGCAGATTTGATCTCTTGCTCCAAAATAAACAATAGTAAGCTGATGAAAACATTGAAGATTTTATTGTACATCGTTATTGCAGGTTCGTTGCTGGCGATTTCTTCGTTTTATTTTGCAGAACCTTTTTACCACAAAATGGTAGCCGAAGACGGGCTTTTTGAAAATATTACCGCGCTTGGTTTACTAACGATTTCTATTTTGTCGTTGCTGCGTCTGGTCAGGCAGCGTGGAGAGAGAAACAAGTTCTGGATGTTTCTGAATGTGCTGATCGTTTTGGGAGCGTTCTTTGGTTTTGGCGAAGAAATTTCGTGGGGGCAGCGGATTTTTGGCATTCAGGCCGGCGACTATTTTATGCAAAACAACCTGCAGGGAGAAACCAATCTTCATAACCTGGAAATTGGCGGCGTGAATATCAACAAGCTTATCTTTTCGCAAGGCCTGGTGATTGTTTTTGGTACCTACTTTGTCCTTTCCCTTATCCTTTACCGGAAATGGAATGGGTTTAAAAAACTGGTCGATCTGTTTGGTGTTCAGTTGCCGCGCTTTAAATATTCAGTGATGCTGCTTGCATGTACTTTGCCCATTTTACTTGTTCCCGACAGAAGAATATGGGAGTTGTGGGAAGCCATTTTTGTAACAATTCTATTGCTGGTTTTTATTGATCCCTGGAACGAAAAAGAGGGGCTTTTAAAAAAGTAGCATTCTTTGGTGCGCGAAGCGGTTCTGTGAGATCCGTTTTTAGCTAATCTTTATTGGTAATCAGTTATTTCGATCGGATTTTCAAGATTTTGTCTGACAAAATGCCTGCCGGGTTGTTAATGTATAGATAACCTGAGCTATGTATTTAGGTTTGTTAGAGTTAAGTTAGTATTTTTGCGCTCTTAAGCAATGAAGACAAATTTGAAACAAGAGAATGAAGGTGTACTGATTGGTCAGGGCCGGTCGGGTAAGGTTTACCGGATTCATGAAGACGGCAATGACCTGGCGGTAAAGGTTTTCTCGGGTGTAGACGGCCTTACTGATTTGGTAAACTATGTTCTTACCGGTGCGCCCAATGCTTACGGCTGGAGCGAAGACGCGGTAAAATGTGCGCATTTAAGACGCCAAATACTGGAACAGCTTCTGTTCTACTGGTTTGGTTCAAAAGTCAGAATTGCAAAGTCGTTTGGCGATGCCTGGCACGAACCGGAGAAATCCTTTAAGATATCCACCGAGTTTGTAACAGGGAGGCCCGCAAAATTGCATCATCCCTTTTCCGGAAAGTGCGACTGGGAGTTGGGAGATCTCACCCGGAATGTAATGAAACCCTTGCAGCAAAGGCTGGCTGATTCGGGTTTTGATGGCTTGGTTTGGCAGGCCGGAAAAGGAAATCCCATCGCGTTGAATAATTTCCTTTTGGGAGAAGATAAAACCTGGATTTGGATTGATGCCGAATCGGGGGTTCCGGCGTTGTTCCCATTGAATCCGCTGTCGTTGCTGGGGTATTATCTGCCCAAGTCTTTTCGTTACAAACGGGCTCTTTTTGATGATGTTGATGTTCCAAAGCTCAGGTCGTATGTGGTAGAGCGACGGGAAGATCTTGTCGGGCTGTTGTCGGAAGATGGCTTTATTTTGCTGCTGGAGCGTATCAAAAAGCTGGATAAACACCAGAAAGCATGGAAAGCCTTGGGGCGTGTTCAGAAAAGTATCAATTATCAGCTGATTAAAGAAAAGATTACGCGGGAAGAGGCCGAGTTCTACTCGGAGCATAAATTTCAATGGATAAAGAAAGAATTGCTGCGGTTGGGCAAACGTGCTTTCGTAAAGTTGTTTGTTAAGTTGCCCGCCAAACTTTACGGGTGGCTGCGTTCTGTTCGGTACCTGAAATTGATAAAAGATTCTGTACGTTTTCTTTTTAACGGCGATTACCGGAAACAAAGTGTAGATGCCTTGCTGAAGCAACGCATTACGGATTGGGAAAAGCGGGGGCAACTGAGCCGGAAAAGTGCCGACTTTTTGCGGGAACAGGCCGACCGGGAACTGGCAAGTCCGTATTTATCTGACTTTATTATATTGATTGGCTTAAAGCCGCTGATGAACGTGGTGGAGTTGTTTGTGTTGCCTGCATTGTTTGCCGCCGGCCTGATCAACGAAGCTGTGTTGGTGTTGGGCGTTGCTTTGGGAGGAATCATATACCGAACGCTTTATACATTGGGCCGAATGATCTACGAACGCTTGGTGTTGCCGGCTGATAAGCGTCATCCGCGCTGGATTGCGCTTTTTGTTGGGATGATCCCGACGTTCGGAAACCTTGCTTACCCAACGCAGATGGTGTATGCCGCCAGTTCAAAGAGCCTGGAATTGTCCGAATTTTTAATGTACGATATCAGTACGCGTATTGGCGCCAAGATTCCAATTTGGGGCGGAAAGGATACGCTTACGGAACATTTCTTTAATCATCTTCCGGATGTGGTTATTCGAAACCGAAAAGCCTTTAAAAAGAGAAAGCTGATGAAGATCAGAAGAAAGCAGGCGGCTGCTTTGAGTTGATTTCCTTTGATTTTCGGGTTGACAGAAAATAAGGGAAGACTTGTTGTGGCTACTTTGGTGGCCGAAAATTCCAAAACAGATTTGAGGAGAGAGATATGAGTATTGAGTATCTGAAATTTTAATTCTACTGTTTTATCTCGTTACTCATTACTCACATCTGATCCGTCGTTTGAATTCTATTTCAATTTTAAACCTTAGTCATTTATTTCCTGACTACAACCTCTTTGATTCTTTTGGCCGGATTCAGGAATATCAGGAATAAAACACCGGTAAGTGCCAATTCGTGCAGCTCACTTTCTTTTTTCATCTGAATCAATGTAAGGACGGCTATGTTGGTCACAAAAAACATCATAATGTGGTGAAGTCTCGGAATTGGAACTCCAAAGTCAACCACAAGTTTTCGGATGGATTTTGTTTTCCAGGCAAGTAGCGGGAGGAGAACAAAGTAAGAAACCAGCGCCACAAACATCAGCTTTGAAAAAATAAGGATGTTCAGATCTACACCGTCGATTTTAAGGTTGTGCAGGTTGGTTTCGCCCTGGTAGTTGTTGGCCATAAAATATTCGCCCGATTGGATGCCAAAAATCCGTTGTCCCCACGAAATCTCTTCGCCGCAACCGAAAATAAACACCAGGCAAGCCAGTGTGTAAAAGAGAACCTGCTTTTTGTCGGCTCGTTTTAAGGCTTTTACTGCATTTATGCCAAGCAGAATGGCGCAAAGTATCAGGAAAAGAGCTGTCAGGTATTCCACCCAGCCGTCTTCGCGAACTACATAGAGAAAGGCCTCAAAGCCGCCTTCCATTGCTTTTATTTTGGCATAAGCGATAAACCAAACGATGATTCCCAAAACAATAATGTCGGTGATTAAAAAACCAGATATCTTTTTCTTCATTTTGTTGAATTTTTGTAATTAAGTGTGCGCTGTCCGTTGTGCCGCTTTCCGAAGGCAGAATGGAAACCTGCATGATTTGTTGGCATTTGTATGTATCAAAAAAAATAGCATGCCCGTTTCATTTCAGCGTTTAATTGTAAATTGCGCCAAAATTAAGATTTTTATTATTCGGAAGCTATTTGAAATTACCAATATGACAAAAGATCGTTATTTTATCCTTACCATCGCAGTTTTGGTTCTTTTGGTTATTGTCTCTTCGCTGCCGGTGCCCTTGCTGGTGAATGCTGCTAAGTATGCACAAGTGGGGCGCGAGATTCTGGTAAACGGAGACTGGATCAACCTGACGATTGGCGGGGCGCCTTACGATCAGAAACCACCGATGTTGTTTTGGGTGGCAGCCACTACTTTCAGTATTTTCGGTTTGTCGGTTTCGGCCTACAAAATTTCGGTTCTGTTGGTTTCGCTGATTGGTGTTTATTCTACTTTTCGCCTGGGGCGCTTGTTTTACGGCAAAGAAACCGGTTTTCTGGCGGCGCTTTTCTGGATGACATCGCTTGGCTATCTTCATTTTCACAACGATGTTCATACCGATACGATGTTGGTGTCGTTTGTGGTTTTCTCGGTATGGCAGTTTATGGCCTACTTCAAAGAGCGAAAATGGCACCAGTTTGTATTGGGGGCCGTGGGTGTTGGTTTATCGATGCTAACCAAAGGGCCCGTTGGTATGCTCATTCCTGCTTTTGCCGTGGGGGCCAGTTTGGTGGTGCACAGGCAATGGCGCGATGTTTTTAACCTTAGGTGGGTTGTTGCGGCGGTAATTGTTGCAATTATTATTATTCCTGCACTGCTGGGTTTGTTTCGTCAGTTTGGGCTCGAGGGAATCAAGTTTTATTTCTGGACCAATAACATGGGGCGCGTAACCGGTTCTTACCAGGGCACGAACACCGACTACTCTTTTTACATTCATACTTCCATGTACATGTTGTTGCCGTGGACTGTGTTTATGATTGTAGCCATGTTTAATGAAATTAAAAGTCTGGTGCGGCTGAAAAAGGCCGATATAAATGCGGTTGAGGTGGCAAACATTGCAGCAGTGGTTTTCTTTTTGGGGATACTGAGTGTGGCCCGGCAAAAAAATCCGCATTACATGTTGAGTGCGATTCCGTTCCTTTTTATCATAACGGCGAAGTGGACCGTACGTATTTTCGGGGAAGAGCAGTTTTCCAAAAAAGCAAAAGTAATTTCGGTTATTAATAAAGTAATAGCGCTTCTGTTTTTTACGTTGATTCCGTTTATGTCCGCATTCTTCTTCCCGGAAACAAGGATCATTTACTGGGTAATAGTGGTCACTCTTTTTGCGTTGGTTGTTTATCTTGTATTTCGCAGGGCAGACCTGAAAAAGCAGCTGCAGGTATTGCTTTTGGCCTCTTCGGCTCTTTTGTTTACCATTAACTACAACATGCTCCCGAATATGTGTAAGTACGATACTTCGATGGAAGCCGCTGAGATTTTTAATAAAATGGCAGAACCCGGGGCAACGCTGAATATCTATGGTCAGGAAGCGCGTTTGTGGGAGTTGTTGCTGTATTCTGACTCGTATGGCGGATTTTTGCAGACCAGGCAAATGCTGGATGACTTTTTGCCACATCCGGGAGCGTGGCTCTATACTTCTGAGTCGGGCTACAAGGAGCTACAGGAAATGGGGTTGGACATGGAAGTGGCTCACGAATTCACTGAGCATCGAAAAGTAACCAGCCAGTCGATTAATTTTCTAAATCCCAACAAGCGGGCCTCCAGGTTTCAAAAAATGTACCTGGTTATTTTGAGGTAGTTTCTTGAAATATATGCTTTTATTGGCTCGTCCCCGGTCGTTGTGGCGAGTCGTTTCAATCCACTTTTTTTTCTAACCCTGCTATTTTACGTGAAGGGTAAAATCATCATCTGCTATAAGATGGTCCTTATCTTATGCCAGAGAACGTCTCGCTGACGGGGTAGAACCGATATCTTTTGTAAGAGAGACCTCCTCTTTTATCAGATAGCCGCCATCGGGTAGGGTAGAACGATTCTCTGATGGAAGATGGTCTTCCTCTTATACAAGAGAAAGGCCGTCGGGCAGGGTGGAGACATAATCTTTTGTAAGATCGCTCTCATCTTTTATCAGATAGTCGCTTTCGGGCGAGGTAGAATCATTCTCTGATGGAAGATGGCTTTCCTCTTTTTATCCTGGCTCCTGAAGTTTTGTTTGGGAATGATGAACTAAAAAATTCCATCTGACTTGCAGAGCGGAGTTTTTAGCAGGCGCAAAATAACTTTTTGCACAGCTGTTGCAATTTATGCCCCAGGTAGCTGGCTTTTTTCGATAACCCTTTAATCAGGATTTACGCATATTTCTCTCGTCGATTTTTTGTGGCAGGCAGGCTTTTCTGGCTGGCTTTCTTTTTGTTTCTGCTGTTTTACAGGTCGGCTTTATTGTACTTAATGTCGGTAGAAGTGTGCATTGGTGTCAAAAAGTTATTTCATATTTCATTTGCGTATCAAAAAGAAATCAAATCGGTCTTATCGTTAATAATTTGTTAAGTGATGCGCTTGTTTTATTTCGAATAGGGGTGTGTGCTTGGAAAAATGTATTCTTTTGAAGTGTAGACTAAAAATAGAGGGGGTCGATGCTAATAAAAGATAAAAAATAGAATAGATTCCTTTTTGAAAGTAGGGGTATTTCTGTTTTTTGATAAAAATATTGACAATAAGTTTAACTTTTAATTTTTACCACTATGAAAAAGACACTACTCATTGCTGTAAGTATGTTATTGCTTTTTGCCTTTACGGCGCCGGCTCTAAAAGCCCAGGAGGTTGATGCCGGTTTGGATATTTACAGCAGCTACGTTTGGAGGGGGATTAAATTTGGCGAAGGCGCAGCTTTTCAGCCCTATGTTGAATTCAGTGTAGCCGGTTTTGCCCTGGGGGCCTGGGGTTCTTATTGTGTTTCGGATAATGAAGCTGCCGAAGCCGATTTGTATGCAAGCTACGGATTTGATCTGGGAGAAAACGCTTCGCTGAGTTTAACCATTACCGACTACTATTTTCCGGGGACAACCAGTGATCCAACTTCGTGGACAGATGGCGACAATCATTATTTTGAACCCATGGTTGGCCTTGGTTTGGGCCCTGTAAGCTTAACTGCTGCCTACATGTTTTACGACGATGCCGGGAAAAACGGAGATGCTTCGGGCGATCTTTACCTCGAGGCAGGCGTAACTGCCGGTCCTGTTGATCTCGCACTGGGCGGCGGAACCGGACAATACTCGATGAAAGATGATGCGGGTTTTGATATCTGTAACATCAGTGTTTCAACCTCGAAAGAAATTAAAATCACCGACAGTTTCTCTCTTCCGCTTTCGGGAGCCGTCATTTTAAATCCTTCGTATGAGTCCTTTCACATTGTTGTTGGTATCTCTCTGTAAGGATCAGCGACTCTGAAATGATTGTGACTTGCGGTTCAAACTAAAATAAAAAACGATGAAAAAAATTGAAGCGATTATACGCAAAACAAAATTCGAAGAAGTAAAAGATGCGCTGTATGAGGCGGGTATCGGGTTCTTCTCTTTCTGGGATGTAAGAGGTATTGGCCAGGCCCGCGAAGGCCGGGTTTACCGCGGTGTTGTGTACGACACCAGTACAATAGAACGCACCAAGCTGGAGATTATCGTGCGCGACAAGAATGTGGATAAAACCATTTCCGCCATTCTGAGTGCCGCCAGGACCGGTGAAATTGGCGACGGGAAGATTTTTATTCTGCCCATCGAAGAATCGTACCGGATCAGAACCGGTGAAGAGGGCGACGAGTCGCTTTACATCAAAGGAAAAGAGGAGTAATAACTGAAAAAAATTAGATGATCATGGAAGAAACTTTACAAGGCCTGCAGATAGGTCTCGACAATATGTGGTTATTGATTGCCGGATTTCTGGTGATGTTTATGCAACCCGGTTTTGCAATGGTGGAGGCTGGTTTTACCCGCTCGAAAAACACCGCAAACATTCTGATGAAAAACTTAATGGACTTTTCAATTGGGTCCCTGTTGTACTGGATTATCGGTTTTACATTGATGTATGGCGATTCAATCGGTGGTTTTGTGGGCATGCCCGACCTGTTTTTTATGAGCGATGGTTTTGGCGACAATTACGCCGATTATTCCGATCTGTTTTTCCAGACCGTATTTTGTGCCACGGCCGCAACCATCGTGTCGGGAGCTATGGCCGAACGCACCGAATTTAAATCGTACCTGATTTTTACCATCGTGGTTTCGGTACTTATTTACCCCGTTTCGGGACACTGGACCTGGGGTGGCGGCTGGTTGAGTCAGCTTGGTTTTCACGATTTTGCGGGGTCTTCGATTGTGCACTCGGTAGGGGGCTGGATTGGATTGGCCGGAGCGGCCATGATCGGCCCGCGTATTGGGAAGTACGGAAAAGATGGAAAAGTAAACGCCATTCCGGGGCACAACCTCACTTTGGGGGCGCTCGGGGTATTTATTCTTTGGTTTGGCTGGTTCGGGTTTAACCCGGGTTCGCAACTGGCTGCCGCCGGTACCGAGAATGCCGTAGCCATTGGCCATATTGCTGTTACTACCAACCTGGCAGCTGCTGCCGGGGCGGTTACCGCCATGATTGTGGCCTGGTTTCGTTACAAGCGTCCTACCTTGTCGCTTTCACTGAACGGCGCTTTGGCAGGCCTGGTGGCAATTACCGCCGGTTGCGATGCCGTTAACCCGGAGGGAGCTGTAATGATCGGTGTTATTGCCGGTTTTAGTTTACCTTTTGTCGTAGAATTCTTCGATAAAATAATAAGGGTCGACGATCCTGTGGGGGCCGTTTCGGTACACGGCGTTTGCGGTGCTTTTGGTACCCTGGCTGTTGGATTGTTTTCCACTTCCGAAGGTTTGTTCTACGGGCACGGAGCAAAATTGCTGGGTGTTCAGGCAATAGGAGTGCTTACCTTTTTTGTGTGGGCATTTGGTATGGGATTGATTCTGTTCTTCGTCCTGAAGAAAGCAAATATCTTGCGCGTTTCTAAGCGCATTGAAGAAGAGGGCCTCGATGTATACGAGCATGGTGAGAGTGCCTACAACTAATCTTCTTCAGCTTTTAAGTCTGTAGCTGTCTGTTTATGGCCCCGCCAGCGGGTGGGGCCTTTCCCCAAGCTATCACAAAAGAGAATAAACATAACCTAACAATTATTATATTTTTTCATATTCAATTAAGGTCAAGGGGAGTTAGTTTAGTTAGATTAAAAGGAGGATGAACCGGTTGTCGCAAGGCAGCCGGTTTTTTTGCTGAATGCATTGTATGTCTGCTGGATCTTTGAGTCACAAGCGGAAGTTACGGGTAAGGAAATGTCGAATGATGATTAACGATTTTAGATGGCAGATTTCAATTTTGTAGTTTAGTAATAGCTTGTGGTTCGGTGTTGCTGTTATGCCGTGTTGCTGTATTTTGCTCGTAGCGCTTCTTCTTTGTCCCCATTCAGGGGGACGAGGAATTCCGGAGGCTCTGACGACGGAATGACGGAGGGGGTGAGATAGTTCAGAGTTCAATGTTCAGTGTTCAGAGTTAGCTCAAAGTTCCATGCTTTTTGATAGCTTATGAATGATTCATGAAAGGTTGGCTTCGGTCTCCGCTTGTCTGTCAAACGACGGACGGAGAGGCAATCTGAAGAGGTTATGCCGTGTTGCTGTATTTTGCTCGTAGCTCAAAGCTCATTCTGCAATTTAACCGTTTTACAGTTTGGCAATAGTTCGAAGCTGATGGCTCAATGCTCAAGGCTTTCTTTCCAGGTCGCATCACTACTTCAGGTTAGAAGCGATTTAATTCCCTCGATTTGTTGATAAATAAAATAAGTTTCTGGTGGGTAAAGCTGCCCGATCGTTATTTTTGCTGACTCAAAAAATCTGAAAGATCATGATGCAGACCTGGTTCGAAAGCAAAGTAAAATACATGAAGGTTTCTGAAAGCGGAACCGAACAGATGGTAACCGAAAACTTCCTGCTGGATGCAGTTTCGTATACCGATGCCGAAACACGTATTATCCGTAAAATGCAGGAAATGGTGCGCGGTGGCGAGTTTACGATTGTTGATATCAAGAAATCCAGGATTGCAGAAGTGTTTCCTTTCGAAACCGGTGAGTGGTGGTTTAAGGCAACCATTAACCTGGTGACTGTTGACGAGGAAGCCGGGAAAGAGAAAAAGTTGCGCACTTACTACCTGATCATGGCCGACGACATTCGTGAGTCGCTCGATCGTTTGGATGAAAGCCTGAATTACCTCGTAATTCCTTACGTTGTTTCTTCGATGGCCGTTAGTACCATTGTGGATGTTTTCCCTTACGAACCATCCGAATCAGCGGTGCCCCAAGGCTATGTGCCCGTAGAGAAAAAACCGGCGTCCAACCCGATCTTTACCAACGGTGTAAATCCGTTTGAAGACGATACAGAGGAGGAAGAAACAGTGGAAGAGCCGGTGGCGGAAGATACTTTCGCAGGCGACGATTTTAGGGGAGCTGCCGAGGTGCCGGATACAGATGACCCGGAGCTTGAAGAGCCGGAAACAAACGAACCGGAAACCGAAGAGGAAGAGGAGGAATAGGCTTCTTTCTGCCTCTCCGGCGACTGACAGCAGGGTTTCCTTCCCCCGATGGCTAAACGAGGAAGAACTGGAACCTTTCAATATGAAAGAGTTTAATTCTGCTAACAGACTTTTGGACTCCCTCGCTGTTCCTGTTCTGCTTCTTTTGTATTTGAAAGAAAACCTCTGTTACAGCAGGGAAATTTTAGTTTTTGATACACCGGATGCTGAATCCTCTGGCATTGGGCTGCATAAAATCTATTGCAATGTCTTCACCCAGGTATATGCAGCTTGAGCCATCTTGTGTGCCGGTGCCGGTCCAGTAGTAGGCATATTGGGCACCCAGGTCCATAAATTTGCCCGAAACTGCTTTCCCCGACGGTATGGCTGTAAATCCGGTACTGTTGGTCGAAGCCAATCTCATTGGATCATAAAAGCTCCAGTGGGCAGAAGTTGTTTCACGAAGTTTATATCCGTAATATCCGTTTTGAAACGGGGAGATATAATCGCTCAGTTTTTTCCAGTCTTCCACGGTAGGAACACGCCAGCCCTCCGGTGCAATGTTGCGGCTGTCGGAGGCAGCATACCAATTGTAAAGGGCGCCGTGAACGTCCTTATTTGACTCATTGTTGTCGTAGAAAATGTAGGCTCCTGTCTGAATCTGAAAATGTCCCCATTTGTATAAATCGGTTTCGTGAGTAATTGCATCTCCATTCTGGTACCGCGTTGTTTTTAAATTTTCTGCGATCCAGGTTTGGTCGCCAATCTGAATGGTTTTGTATTCATTCCCATCGATGTCGGTTACCGTGCCATAAGTTAGTTCCGGATTAAACAGAATATAGTCGGGTGTGCTGAATTCGATCTGATTTCCGTAAACAGTGTCTGTTTCGCTTCGGTAATAAGCCCGGAGGTAATAGAGCGAGTTGGCATTCAGACCGGTAATTTTGCTGGACGAGGCACCAAAGCCGCCGTCATCAACCGAGAATGAATTGCCCAGTGTTGGTTGTTCGTTTTTTCCCCAACATACACCGCGCGCAACTATTGGAAAGCTTTCGTCTCCCGATATTTCGCTTGTACATTCAGCCGAATAGCTGGTAATATTCTGCACTTCAATCGTATTTATATACGTTTCTGTCTTGTCTTCTTTTTCGCAACTCAAAACAAGGAAGCCGAGGATACATACATTCAAAAGGGATTTAATTGTTTTCATGATCATTGGTTTTAACTTATATCTGTTGTTGGGTAATTCACTGTCGGATGCTCTTGGTTTTAAGGGTGTTTTCCGGTACTAAAATACGGGTGATCCTACGGGTAAAGAAGTAAACCGGATTTTTGAAATTTTATGTATGGGTGCGTATTCAATGGCTTTTAGTTTTCATAAAAGTAAACATAAAAAGTACAGGTGCTTCTGATAAAGAACATGTTTTAGAATTGCGTAAATGGATTAAACGCGTTTGGGGGAGGTTTCTATGTCTGCATCAGGTCTGTAAACGAGGGTAGTGGGCTGTGTTCTGTTGCTGGATTTATAATAATTGCAAGATTAACGGTTGGTATGAGGAAGTGGCGGTCCCGAGTACTCGGGATTGTCCGGCGGAAACGGAGGTTGGGACGAGATTCGGTTCTCATATTCCCAGGGTTATTTGGTCTTTCACATTATGGTATCTTAAAGATGCTTTTATGCATTCTTTTAATTCCAATTCAGGAACTTTCTGGTTCAATTGAAAAACGATTGCTCTTTTCCCTTCGTATTTAAATTTATGGTCAAAAACTAATCTGAAAGTATCTACCAGCCTACTCGTACATTGGAAATACATTGCATATTGTTCAGGTGTTTTTTCTTTCCAATCCATTCGCAAGGTGCTGCCGTTTTTGGTTACAAAACTTGGTTCTCCCCATTTCAGCGTTTCTTCCAAATCTGTTACTCCTTCTGTCTCTTCCGCTGTTTCAATTACCAATTTCCGCAGAAATTGCATTTTATCCCGGACAAAGTCGGGATAATTCGCAAAAACTGCTTCTACCTGAGGATTTGTTTTCAATTTCAATTTACCCATTCGTTAAATATATAAATATTTGTAAGCTATTGCAGGAAAGGTCACATTGTTTCACTTTAAGCAGGCATTGCAACTGGATAATGGATTTCCGATGCTCGAAGCTCGTGCCCGCAGCTTTTAATTTATCCCCATTTTTCAGGGGGACGAGGAATTCCAGAGGCTGTGACGACGGAATGACGGAGGGGGTGCTGCTGTCGCAGTATTTAGAGTTCAGAGTCGAGCTCGTTGCTCGAAGTTCCATGCTCTTTACTCCATGCTCTTTACAATTTAACAATGATTCTTGAAAGGTTGGCTTCGGTCTCCGCTTGTCCGTCCGTGGACGGACGGATCCCTCGCCATGACACCAACGTGAAGGTGTTTGGGCAGCGGACAGCAGCGGACAATTTCCAGTTACCACACCCTATGTCCGCTGCCAAACGAAAACAAAAAACGGACGTCATTGCGATTCGTCCGTCAGCCGACGGACGGAGAAGCAATCAGAAGGGGATGTGCCGTGTTGCCGTATTTTGCCCGCAGCTCGAAGCCCTCAGCTCATTTCACTCCGTAACTGTACAGTTTGCCATTGCTGCTGCCAACCACCACGCTCAGTTGCCCTTGTGTGAGCGGGCCAATGCTAAAGGCACTGCTGCCGCGCATCGGGAAGCCATCGTACTGCTTTCCGTCGGGTTTAAACAGGTAGATCTTTTCGGCTCGTGCATCCGACACGCCCACCATTTTCTGGTTGGCCGAAAAAGTGTACACATTGGGATATTCGGTGATGGTGTTGTCAAACTTTTCGGAATACTGTTTTTTGCCGTTTTCGTCGATCACTTCCAGTTTGTTTCCGTCCACAAAAATAAAGTCAGGAATGCCGTTGCCGTTCAGGTCGCTCATGTTAAACAGGTGTTTGCTGCTGTATTTCCCGGCGTTTTTCTGAACATAGCGTCCGTCGAAATACAGGTAATACACTACGCCGTCTTTGTCGGTTGCTACCATTTTGGGTGTTCCGTCGAGGTTTAGTATCAGCGGGTTGGCTGAGTTCTCGAACGATGCGGCGGTTTTAACACGGGTGGCGCCACGGCGGTCCTGTATGTAAACCCGGGCGTTGTCTTTAAAAACGATGTAGTCTTTGCCGGCCACCCTGAAATGTTGCACCGGCGTGTTTACTTCGCCCGTAGTTTTATCAAAATTCCATCCTGAAACAATCTTGCCATTGTGGTCGTAGGCGATCACTTTTCGGTTTTCGCAAGCCACAAAATAGCGGTACTTGCGGTTGTTGTCGTAGTCGAAAACACTTACCCCGTTGGTTGCCGGCGATGAAAATGCCACCGGGAATCCGCTTACATTGTTGCCGTTGCGATCGATGAGGTATAACTTCTCGCGGGTATTAAACAGGAACTGAAGTTTGCCGTTGCGGAAAAAGTCGATCTGGAAAACTTCGCCCAATATCTTCCCGCTGATCGGGATGCTCCAGATTTTGGTGCCGCTTTCAGAGACCAAGTGCAATTGGTTGTCTTTGTCCTGAACCAGCACGTCCTGTGTGGCTTTGTTGTTGTAGTTGGCTACTATCTGGGGTTTCATTTCGATGGCTCCGCCCAGGTTGATTTGCCAGGCAGCACGGCCCGAAGTTTTGGGGCGGCTGTCGAAACTCAGGCAGGCGGCATTAAAAAACAGGTCTTTTTCGCAAATGATCTGCCAGCTGAAAGCGTCGAACTTCCGTAGCGATTCTTCGTGGGTTTTAAAAGCGCCCTTCATCGATTCGCTCAGCAACGCCTGGTTCCACTCGTAACTTCGGTTGATATCGGTGTAAAGCTCCACGTTCGAGCGGCTTTCCATGTTTTGCGAGTAGGAGTTGTAAAGCGGCGCGTCTCCCAGCGTGTTTCCCGAGCCCAGGTTGTCGAGGCAGTTCTGAAGTGTTTTTTCAGAGCTGGCAAACACCAGGTAACCGCCGTAAAAGGCCGCATAAGATGCCTGTGCCGACACAAAGGCATCGCTTAGCCAAACGGACGGAAGGGAAGGGAAGGGAAACTGGTAGATTTGGTGTTTGTCGCCATTGGCATTGCTGTAGTCAGAAATAAGTTTTCCGGGCTCCAGTTTGTTTCTTCCGGCATAGCTGCGTATCATATTCTCCATGGCTGCTTGCGCATCTTTCCGCGAATTCAGGTTAAAGATAAACAGGCTGCCGGCAGGTTTCCCTTCACTAAAAGAAGTAACCGCGCCGATTGCCTGGTTGTGGATCATCCCTTCAAAAGTGGTTTTAAAATCAACCGACAGTGCCCGCTCCATCTTCTTGATTTTTTCCTCACGCTGGTAAAAATCGTTGGTTCGTCTGAAGTATTGTTCGAGCCGCTCAAAGAATTTTTTCCGGTCCGAAAACGAAAAACTGATGTACCAGGCCGTGTTTTCGGGCAGCACTCTTTTGGCTTCCCCGGCAACGGGCTCCTGCCCCGCAAATACCGACAGGAAGTTGTTGAGCGAGTCGGAGGCAGTGGTTATGCCGTTGGCTTTTATACTTTTTTTATCAAGCGAAACATCGAGTTCGCTCCACCCTGCAAAGTTTGCCATGTCGCGCACAGCCCGCTGCGGACTTACGGTATACGACTCGCCAAACTCGTTGCTGACGGTGGTTCTTTTTCCATTTAAAAGACGGGTGCTTAGCTCGGGGAAACGGCTGTGGTTGATGTACCAGGCAATTTTGGTTTGCGAGGTAACCGATTTGTTGACTTTTACAAAATCGTGGTTGTCGAGCAGGTTGCCGGCGCTCAATTGCCGGATTCCTTTCTCCACTAAAATCACCTCGGGACTGATCAAGACGAGTCCGTCGAGCGCTGCAAAACTGATGCTTCCCGGTCGGCGGCTGTTGGCGACCTGCGTTATTTTGTGGCCGTTGTATTTTTTGGAGGTAAACGAAGAAGCGGGTGTATGGAGAAGGCCGGAAATCAGCACCTCGAGCGAATTCAGTTCGTGCGAGCTTTTCATTTGCGAAATGATAAGCGGTTGCAGTTTGTTTTCTCCCACAAAATCGAAAGCTACCACAAACGGACGTTTGCTCAGCGAGTTTTGTATGTCGCGGTTGTTTCTGATCAGTGTGTCGATTTGCTGACTGGTGCTTGTGAGCCAGTGAATGCCTTCAATGGCCGAGAGTCCTTCCAGTATTTCATTCTCCACCGGAAGTGTGTGCAGCGAACTGAGTTCGAGGAAGAAAGGGGAGGAAACAGGTACTGCTTTGTAAAAGGAGGTTTCCCGGGCAAATACGGCCTCGTTTTTATTCCAAAAAAAGTAAGCTGCAAGCCCGCCAATTATAACAACAGATATAATAATAAGATACTTTTTCATCTGGACAGAATTATTCAATCAAAAGTACAAATTAGAAAACGCTAACTAACAGCTTTTTCGTTTATAGTATGAAAAGAAGGGTGTTGATAATTATGATTTTTGGTTTTCAGAAAGGGGATGCAGTTTTCAATCGTGTCTGCAATTTTTCGGCGAATGCAATTCGCCGATCCCTTTTTAGAACAGACAATAGCAAGTTGACGGGCATGAAAAAGGCCGGAACTGAATCCCGGCCTTTCTCAATACTTTATTCGTGTTTTACAATTGTTTTGCAACTTCTATTTCGTGGAATGCTTCAATGTGGTCGCCCACTTTAATGTCGTTGAAGTTATCAATGTTCAAACCACATTCGTAGCCATTTTTCACTTCTTTTACATCTTCCTTGAAACGTTTCAGCGATCCGAGCGTGCCGGAGTAGATAACAATACCGTCACGAATTACGCGGGCTTTGGCGTTACGGATGATTTTACCATCGCGAACGAGACAACCTGCCACAGTACCCACTTTGGTAATTTTGAATGTTTCCATCACTTCCACGGTACCCAGAATCTCTTCCTTGATTTCCGGAGCCAACATACCTTCCATTGCCGCTTTGATCTCGTTGATGGCATCGTAGATGATCGAGTACAGACGAATGTCGATCTGTTCTTTCTCGGCCAGTTTACGTGCATTCAGCGACGGACGAACCTGGAATCCTATTACAATGGCTTCTGATGCAGCGGCCAAAAGAATATCGGATTCGGTAATCTGTCCAACGGCTTTGTGTTTGATGTTCACCTGGATTTCTTCGGTCGACAGTTTGATCAGCGAGTCAGACAATGCCTCGATCGATCCGTCCACGTCACCTTTTACAATCAGGTTCAGCTCCTGGAAGTTTCCGATCGCAATTCGGCGGCCGATTTCATCCAGCGTAATATGTTTTTGAGTTCTGAGCCCTTGCTCACGAGCCAGCTGCTCACGTTTGTTGGTAATGTTACGGGCATCGCGCTCGCTGTCCATTACGTTGAATTTATCGCCGGCCTGCGGTGCTCCGTTCAACCCGAGAATAATGGCCGGTTGTGCGGGTCCCACCTCGGTAATGCGCTGGTTACGCTCGTTAAACATTGCTTTTACGTGTCCAAAATATTGTCCGGCAATCAGGATGTCACCCACACGGAGTGTTCCGTTTTGAACCAGCACGGTTGAAACATAACCACGCCCTTTGTCGAGCTCCGATTCGATAATCGTACCATGAGCTTTTTTATCGGGGTTGGCTCTTAGTTCCAGCATTTCGGCTTCAAGCAATACTTTCTCCAAAAGTTCTTCGATACCGATACCGTTTTTGGCTGAAATATCGTGGCTCTGGTATTTACCACCCCATTCTTCAACCAGGTAGTTCATGTTGGCCAGCTCTTCTTTTATCTTTTCAGGATTTGCACCCGGTTTATCAATTTTGTTGATGGCGAAAACGATCGGTACACCCGCGGCAGCGGCATGGTTGATCGCTTCCACGGTTTGTGGCATCACATTGTCGTCGGCCGCCACAATAATAATGGCAATGTCGGTTACCTGTGCTCCACGTGCACGCATCGCAGTAAATGCTTCGTGACCCGGTGTATCAAGGAAAGTGATCACACGGCCATCTTCGAGTTTTACGTTGTAGGCCCCGATGTGCTGAGTAATACCTCCGGCCTCACCCGCAATTACGTTGGCGTTACGCACGTAGTCGAGCAGTGATGTTTTACCGTGGTCAACGTGTCCCATTACGGTAACAATCGGTGGGCGCGATTTCAGATCTTCTTCTGCATCTGCTTCTTCTTCGATCGCTTCCTGGATTTCCACACTTACAAATTCTACCTTGTAGTCAAATTCTTCGGCAACTACCGAAAGTGTTTCTGCATCGAGGCGCTGGTTGATTGAAACAAAGAGCCCCAGCGACATACACGATGAAATGATCTGGTTAACGCCCACATTCATCATGGTCGCCAATTCTGCTACTGTAACAAATTCGGTTACCTTCAGAATGTTCTGCTCCAGCATTTGTTTTTCCATGTCGGCGTGCATCCTTTCGGTAGCGGCAGCACGCTTGTCGCGGCGGTGTTTCGACCCCTTGGATTTTCCCTTGGTAGTTAAACGGGCCAGTGTATCTTTAATCTGCTTTTGTACATCTTCCTCGTTTACTTCTTTTTTGAGTAAACGTTTTTTCTTACCACCGGCGGCACCGGTTTTATTCACCTGGAACTTACCTTTTGGCTGGTTGGGCGATTGCGGACGATCAACGTTCACACGACCACCAACAGCGTCTTTGGGTATTCTCTTCCGGCGTTTTTTATTCCGTGAATTCTGATCCGAGTCAGAAGATTCTTTTTTCTGCGGTAATTCAATTTTGCCAAGAACGGTTGGGCCATTCAACTTTTGAACCCTGGTACGGATCATATTGTCGTCGTCGGGTTTGGCTTCTTTTTGCTGATTGGCGGCTGAATGCTCTGCTGCACGCTGACGGTTTCTTTCCTGACGTTCCCGCTCTTTTTCTTCCCTTGTCTTTTTGTCGGGACGGGTTTTTTGATTGATGTCGTCAAGGTTGATCCTCCCGACAACTTTTACTTCCTCTACTTTGGGGATCTCGGTTTCAACCATCTCTGGTTCTGCTTTCTCCACTACCGGTTGCATTTTTGGTTCTTCTTTAATTTCCTCTTTTTTAGAAGCTACTGGGGCCTCCGGAGCAGGAGTTTCTTTTACAACTTCGGGTTTTACCTCGGCTGCTTTAGGCTCTTCTTTTACCGGCTCTTCTGCTTTTTTCTTGGGTTTGTTATGCTCGTCAAGATCGATCTTGCCCAGGATCTTGGGAGCTTCGGCGGCAGGCCTTTCAATTTTGATCTCCTCTGGCTTCGGCTTTTCCGGAGCCGGAGCTGGCTTTGGTGCAGGCGCCGGAGTTGGCGCTGGTGCAGGTGCTTCTGCCTTGGTTACAGGTTCGGCAACTTCTTCCTCGCCATCGATGGTAAGCACCTCTTTTTTAGGGCGCTGACTTTTCAGACTGATCTTTTCCGATTCCTTTTTCAGTGAAATATCCACCTTGTATTCCTGCTCAAGCAGTTTCACGGCTTCCGTATCCACTTTTGTGTTTGGATTCGAATCAATATCATATCCCTTTTTATGCAGGTATTCCACAATCGTGTGAATCCCCACATTACATTCTCTTGCAAGTTTACTGAGCCTAACTGTACCTGCCATAAATTTTTATTTTCTATTCATTATAATGCCCGTTTCCAAGAGGATACAACCGGCATTTTATTCAAACTCTGATTTCAATACCTTGAGAACGTCGTCAATGGTCTCGTCTTCAAGGTCGGTACGTTTAATCAGGTCTTCGCGTGGGATGTTCAATACGTTTTTAGCCGTATCGCAACCGATGGCTTTCAATGCATCGATTACCCATCCTTCAATTTCATCTGCGAATTCATCCAAATTAACGTCTTCTTCGTCTTCTTCCATTTCACGGTAAACATCGATCTCGTAGCCTGTTAGCTGGCTGGCCAAACGGATGTTCAGCCCTCCTTTACCGATGGCGAGTGAAACTTCTTCGGGTCTTAGGTAAACTTCCGCTTTTTTCTGGGCTTCAATAATTTTGATCGAGTTAATCTTTGCCGGATTTAATGCTCTCTTAATATAGAGTTGCAAATTGGCCGAGTAGTTGATCACGTCAATGTTTTCGTTTTTCAATTCCCGAACAATGCCGTGAATACGCGATCCTTTCATCCCAACACAAGCTCCCACCGGGTCGATTCGTTCATCGTACGATTCAACGGCAACTTTTGCCCTTTCTCCGGGTACGCGAACAATCTTTTTAATGGTGATCAGCCCGTCAAAAATTTCAGGGATTTCCAGCTCGAACAGTCTTTCGAGGAAGACCGGAGCCGTTCTCGATAAAATGATCAGCGGGTTGTTGTTGCGCAATTCTACTTTGTAAACAATGGCGCGAACGTTGTCTCCCTTGCGGAAATAGTCAGAAGGAATTTGCTCTGATTTCGGAAGAATCAGTTCGTTGCCTTCGTCGTCCAGAATCAGGATTTCCTTTTTCCAAACCTGGTATACTTCTCCGGTAATTATATCACCGATTTTATTTTTGTATTTACCGTAAATATGGTCTTTTTCCAGTTCCAAAATTTTGCTGGCCAGGTTCTGACGCAAATTCAGAATGGCCCTTCTTCCAAAGTCGGCAAGTTTTACCTCGTCGGTTACTTCTTCGCCTTCTTCAAAGTCTTCGTCGATTTTATGTGCATCGGTAAGCGAAATCTGAAGATACGGGTCTTCCAGATCTTCGTCGGCTACCACCTCACGTCTTCTCCAGATTTCAAAGTCGCCCTTGTCGATGTTAATAATCACATCGAAATTCTCATCGGTGCCGTACTGACGGATAAGCACACTGCGGAACACTTCTTCCAGTACACTCATCATTGTTACCCTATCAATGTTCTTCAGCTCTTTGAATTCAGCAAAAGTATCTATCAGGTTTATATTTTCCATTGTCAACTTTATTTAAATGAAATTACCGCTTTCGCACTTTTAATATCGTCGTATTTTAAGTTATACTCTTTTACCACCAATTGTTTCTTCTTCTGACCTTCCACTTTCTCTTTTCCGGAGGTTTCCAAAACAATTCCCTCGTCGGAAGTCGATTTTAAGAGGCCTTCCAATTTCTGGTCATCAGCAGTTACTACTTTGATTGCCTTGCCGGTATATTTAATGTACTGTTCCTTTACCCTAAAGCTTTCGGTAAGCCCGGGTGAAGAAACTTCCAGTGCAAAATCTTCTTCTTCGCGGTCGAGATTGTGTTCAACGTTTCTACTGATCGCAATACACTGTTCGATCGTCATTCCATCGTAACTGTCCACAAAAACATGGATTACGTTAGTGCTGCTAACGTTTATTTCGACGATAAACATGCGTTCGTCCAGTTTTTCCCTGACCAGTTTTTCTATTATTTCCTTAGCAATCATCGCTGTTACTTCCAACAAAATAGGGAACCCGAGGTCCCCTAAAAATACTTTTTAGAAAATTCTCCGCAAAAATAGAAAAAATCCTGAACATTGACAAATATGAACGGAAAGCTTAAATAATTGATTTTAAACGATAAAAATCTTTTGCAGGGCGGCGGTTTTGCAACCGTATTTTTCCGGCGGCAAGCGGATATGACTCACAGAATCAGATGGGTATTGCGATTCGTGAAAGTTTTGTACTTTTAGGCGTTTTGAATTAGGCAAACAAGTGAAGCGAAAGCAGGTAAATAAAAAAAAGATCATAAACGATCCCGTCTTTGGGTTTATCAATCTTCAGTCCGAAACTGTTTTCGATCTGCTGGAACATCCGTTTTTTCAGCGGCTGCGAAGAATCAAACAGCTGGGCCTTTCGTTTATGGTATTTCCGGGAGCCAACCACAGCCGCTTTGAACATGCGCTGGGAGCTACGCATCTGATGCGGCAGGCCATTTCAACCCTACGTTTAAAAGGGCACAAGATTACCGAGGAAGAAGCCGAAGCTGTTACCATTGCCATTTTGTTGCACGACATTGGCCACGCGCCTTTCTCGCACGTGTTGGAAAATACACTGGTTAATTGTTCGCACGAAGAGATTTCACTTTTGCTCATGCAGGAGTTAAACCGCGAGTTTGGCGGGCAACTCGACCTGGCGATCAAAATCTTCCGGAACGAATACAAAAAGCAGTTTTTGCATCAGCTGGTGGCCAGCCAGCTGGATATGGACCGGCTCGATTACCTAAGCCGCGACAGCTTTTTTACCGGCGTGGCGGAAGGCACAATCGGTATTGATCGTATTATTAAGATGCTGAATGTTTACGACGATCAGCTGGTTGTGGATGTAAAGGGGATTTATTCCATCGAAAAATTCCTGATTTCGAGGCGCTTGATGTACTGGCAGGTGTACCTGCATAAAACCGTTGTAGCTGCCGAGTTTATGTTGCTGAATGTGTTAAAACGTGCGCGCCAGCTTATTCATGCCGGAGAAAAACTATATGCTACGCCTACGCTTAAAATTTTTCTGGAGAACGCATTTTTATCGGAAGATTTTTGCCGGAACATAGAAATAGAGGGGCGGTCGGTTCTGAACTGGTACACACTTCTGGACGACAACGATATTTTTATTTCGATGAAAGAATGGCAGCACCATTCCGACCCGGTTTTATCGAAGCTGGCCCAGTGTCTTACCAATCGCAAATTATTCCGGATCCGGATGCTGGACAAACCACTTTCAAAGAAAAAAGAAGAAAGCCTGCTTGCCTTAATCAGGGAGAAGATTATTGCAAATCCGGAGGATGCAAAATATTTTTTGATGGCCGATGTTATAACTAACAGCGCCTACAATAAACATGACGAAAATATATTTGTCCTTTATAAAGATCACACCATAAAAGAATTGAACGAAGCTTCCGACATAAATTTGTCAGTGTTATCGAAGGCTGTACGCAAGTATTTTGTGTGTTATCCTAAAGAATTGGACATTTATTAGTTAAAAGTTATATTTGCATCGCAAAAAAAACGGATAATGGAGTTTAAAGCTACGGACATTGCGTCATTTCTCAATGGAGAGATCGTTGGGGATAGCGATGTAAAGGTTTCGAATGTTTCGAAAATCGAAGAAGGGAAAGAAGGAACTCTGGCTTTCCTTGCAAATCCAAAATATGAACATTATATATATGAAACCAAGGCATCCATTGTTTTGGTGAATAAATCATTTGTTCCCCGGAAAGAAATCAATACTACACTTATTAAAGTAGACGATGCATACAAAGCATTTGCTTCGTTGCTGGATCTTTACGTGCAGGCTACTGCAAAGCTAAAAACAGGCATCGAACAGCCTAGTTTCATCGCTGAAGGTGTTGCGCTGGGAGAAGATATTTATGTGGGAGCTTTTGCCTATGTTGGGCAGGGATCAAAAATTGGCAACAATGTTCAGATTCACCCGCAGGTGCACATTGGTGAAAATGTGAGTGTTGGCGATGGCAGTATTATTTATGCCGGCGCCAAAATTTATGCGGATACGGTGATCGGAGACCGTTGCATCGTTCATTCGGGAGCCGTAATTGGCTCCGACGGGTTTGGATTTGCCCCGCAAGAAGATGGTACCTATAAAAAGATACCACAGATTGGAAATGTTATTTTGGAAAGCGATGTGGAAATTGGAGCCAATACCGCCATCGATTGCGGAACAATGGGGCATACCATTATTCGTAAAGGTACCAAAATTGATAACCTGGTGCAGATCGCACACAATTGCGACATTGGCGAACACAATGTTTTTGCCGGCCAGGTAGGAATTTCCGGATCAACCAAAGTTGGAAATTATAACAAATTTGCCGGTCAGGTAGGACTGGGAGGGCATATTACTGTTGGAGACCATGTTACCTTGGGGGCACAGTCTGGTGTTGGTCAGAGTGTGAAAAGCAACCAGGTATTGTTCGGTTCTCCGGCCATTGAGATAAAACAAGCCATGAAAGCCTATGTGGCACTTCGGTATCTGCCGGAGATGCGCACTGATCTGGCCCGGCTGAAAAAGGAGATGGCCGCCCTTAAAAACAAATAGAACGAATTTCATATTACATGCTTGAAAAACAAAAAACGCTGGCGAACCCATTTAAGATCGAGGGCAAAGGATTGCACACTGGTGTAATGGTAACCATGAACTTTTTGCCGGCGCCGGTAAATCACGGATTTAAATTCAAAAGAGTAGATTTGGAGCATCAGCCAATTATTGATGCTGATGTGGATTTGGTAGTCGATACCTCGAGAGGAACTTTACTGGAAAAAGAGGGTGCCCGGATTGGCACGATTGAACATGCACTGGCTGCACTTATCGGGATGGACCTCGACAATGTGCTGATTGAGGTGAACAACGAAGAAGCCCCCATCATGGATGGTAGCTCAAAATATTTCGTGGGAGCCATCGAAAAGGCCGGAGTAGTGGAGCAGGAAGCCGATCGTGAGTATTTTGAGATTACGGAAAAGGTTGAAATATATGACGAAAAGTCGGGATCGCACATTGTGGCCCTGCCCGACGACGATTATCGCCTGAACGTGATGATCTCTTTCCCGTCGGCCGTATTGAGTAATCAGTACGCCACGCTCGATTCAATCCAGGATTTCAGAACGGAAGTGGCTGAGTGCCGAACTTTTGTATTTGTAAGAGAGATAGAATTCTTACTCAATCATAACCTGATCAAGGGTGGCGATCTGAACAATGCCATTGTGATCATCGATCAGGAAATTTCTCAGGAAGCGCTTGATCGGCTGGCCGATTTAACCAATCATCCGAGAGTGGAGGTAAAACCTCAGGGAATCCTGAACAACCTCGACCTGCATTTCGACAACGAATGTGCCCGGCACAAACTGCTGGATGTGATTGGTGACCTTGCCCTGTGCGGGAAGCGAATCAAAGGACGGGTAATTGCATCAAAACCGGGACACGGCCCCAATACGATTTTTGCCAAAGAGCTGAAACGTCAGTGGCTAAAAGAAAAAGAAA
Source organism: Maribellus luteus (assembly GCF_003576475.1). Lineage (GTDB taxonomy): Bacteria > Bacteroidota > Bacteroidia > Bacteroidales > Prolixibacteraceae > Draconibacterium > Draconibacterium luteum. Next base: position 458,707 of record NZ_QWGR01000002.1, read on the forward strand.
GTGCGCCCAAATGCAATCCGAATGACAAACCTTTGATGGACATCAATAAAATCAGGGATCTGTTGCCACATCGTTATCCTTTTTTGATGGTGGATAAAATTGTGTGCATAAACGAGGACGAGATTGTTGGTGTAAAGAACGTAACCGTAAACGAGCCGTTCTTCCAGGGACACTTTCCTGAGGAGCCGGTAATGCCCGGAGTAATGCTAATTGAAGCAATGGCTCAATGCGGTGGTTTGCTGGTGCTTAGTCAGAAAAAGGAGAAGTATTCTACCTATTTTATTCGGGTAGATAATGTTAAATTCAGACAGAAAGTTGTGCCCGGCGATACGTTGATTTTTAAATTAAAATTAACTTCGCCGATCAGAAGAGGAATAGCCAACATGAAGGGGCTCACTTATGTAGGAGACAAAATTGTAGCCGAAGGTGAGTTTATGGCACAAATAGTTCTCAAAACAGATTAAATAATTAATATTATAGAATGAAACAACCACTAGCTTACGTTCATCCGGATGCGAAAATAGCTGATAACGTTGTTATTGAGCCTTTCGTTTCTATCGATCACGATGTTGTAATTGGAGAAGGAACAAGGATCGGTTCAAGCGTTACCATTTTACCTGGAACCAGGATTGGTAAAAACTGCAAAATTTTTCCGGGTGCTGTAATTGGCGCTGTTCCGCAGGATCTGAAATTCAAGGGTGAGTACTCAACTGTTGAAATCGGAGATAACAATACCATCCGCGAATTTGTAACTATTAACCGGGGAACTACTGCCAAAGGGAAAACCGTGGTGGGAAACAATAACCTGATTATGGCTTATGTACACATTGCACACGACTGTGTGGTGGGTAATAATGTCATTTTGGTGAACAGTACACAATTGGCTGGTGAAGTTTGTATTGACGACTGGGCGATCATCGGAGGGATGACTGCCATTCATCAATTCTGCAGAATCGGTTCGCATGTAATGATCTCCGGAGGTTCTTTGGTTCGTAAAGACGTTCCTCCGTTTATTAAAGCCGGTCGCGAGCCGTTGTCGTATGTAGGTATTAACTCGATTGGTTTACGCAGACGAAATTTCAATAATGATAAAATCCGCGAAGTGCAGGACATTTACCGTTACATTTACCAGAAAGGTTTGAATGTAGCGCAGGCGGTAGAAATTATTGAGGCAGAAATGCCCGCAACACCCGAACGCGATGAAGTCCTTTTGTTTGTAAAAGACTCGAAACGTGGAGTAATTCGTGGGTACTTCCCCGATTAAGTTGTGATAATAACGAACTAAATGCCATTCCGGAAACGGGATGGCATTTTTTGTTTTAGGCGAATGGTTAAGCCCCTGAAAATCTATTGTTGCGACTTTTGTCTTTTGGGGTTGTATTTTTTGCTTGAAGACAGAAGTTGTGTATATCCTTTTTCTTCCCTGCTACTGGCAAGCTGGTGTTTTCACCCTTCTGTCTTCAACCTAAATCTATGTGTCGTGGTTTATTTCCCGTGATTCCATCCCTGTGCCTGTAAAGGAATAGCAGAACCTACGGTTGTAACCAGGTTAATGCCTTCAGAAGCTTCCGTCATGTGACCAATGATCGTAAAGTCAGGATCATTCTTGATCTTCTCGTAATCATCCAGCGGAAGCGTAAACAGCAGCTCGTAGTCTTCCCCTCCGTTAAGTGCTGCCACCAGCGGGTTGATGTTGAGTTCTTCTGCCATTTGTTTGGTTTGGAGATCCATGGGCACTTTGTCTTCAAACAAGCTGCATCCAACTCCCGAGTTTTTGCACAAATGCATAATTTCGGAAGAAAGTCCGTCGGAAATATCAATCATTGACGAGGGTTTAATACCCATTTTTTTGAAGGCTGCAATAATATCGGCGCGCGGCTCGGGCTTAAGCTGGCGTTCCAGTATATAGTCGTATCCGCTTAGCTGAGGCTTCATGTTCTCGTTCACCTTGAAAACTTCGTTCTCACGTTCGAGTAGTTGCAGTCCCATGTAGGCTCCGCCCAAATCGCCTGAAACACAAAGCAGGTCGTTGGCCCGGGCGCCACTTCGTTTTACAATGTCGTCTTTTTCCACTTCCCCAATGGCTGTAATGCTGATGGTCAATCCAGTCAAAGAACTGGTAGTATCGCCTCCCACCAGGTCAACCCCGTATCTTTCGCAGGCGAGGTAAATGCCTTCGTACAGCTCATCCATAGCCTCCACCGAAAATTTGCTGGAAATGGCAATGCTGATGGTGATCTGTTTCGGCGTGGCATTCATGGCATAAATGTCCGAAAGATTCACTGCTACCGACTTGTATCCAAGGTGTTTCAATGGTACATACATCAGGTTGAAATGGATGCCTTCAGTCAGCAAATCGCTGGTAACCACAATCTGTTTGTTGCGGTAGTCAAGAATGGCAGCGTCGTCGCCAACACCCAAAACAGAGCTGTCGTTTTTTAACTGAATATTTTTTGTCAACCGATCAATCAGGCCAAATTCGCCCAGAGTCGAAATGCTGGTATGTTTTGTTTCTTTACTCATTATTAAATACAGACAAAGAAGTATTAATTGTACTATTCAGGGAGCAAAAATACCCATAGTTTTATATCTTTGCAATTTATTTAAACACTCTTATTTCAACATTGTTATAAGGGTAGAAAACTAGAAGAATGGAAGATCAGGATAAGATATTATCAGATGTTACGCAAGGCGAATATAAATACGGTTTCGTAACCGATATTGAAACCGATATTATTGAGAAAGGACTGAACGAGGATGTGATTCGTTTGATTTCTGCCAAAAAGGAAGAGCCGGAGTTCATGTTGAATTTCCGCTTGGAGGCTTACCGTAGATGGCTGAAAATGAAAATGCCCAACTGGGCCTATTTAAAAGTCCCGGCCATCGATTTTCAGGCAATCAGTTATTACGCTGCACCAAAGAATAAAGCAAAATACGATAGTTTGGATGAAGTTGATCCCGAGTTGCTGGAGACTTTCAACAAGTTGGGAATTCCGCTCGAAGAACAGAAACAGTTGGCGGGGGTGGCCGTTGATGCGGTAATCGACAGCGTTTCGGTTAAAACCACTTTCAAGGAAACTCTAGCTGAAAAAGGTATTATTTTCTGCTCGTTCTCGGAAGCGGTGAAAGAGCATCCCGAGTTGGTACAGAAATACCTCGGACAAGCGGTGCCGGTTGCCGACAATTACTTTGCGGCCTTAAATTCGGCCGTGTTTAGCGACGGTTCGTTTTGCTACATTCCAAAGGGAGTTCGCTGTCCGATGGAATTGTCAACCTATTTTCGTATCAACGCAGCCAATACCGGTCAGTTTGAGCGGACGCTGATTGTAGCCGACGACGACAGTTACGTTAGTTACCTGGAAGGTTGCACGGCTCCAATGCGTGACGAAAACCAGTTGCATGCAGCGGTGGTTGAAATTATTGCACTCGACCGCGCGGAAGTAAAATATTCTACGGTTCAGAACTGGTACCCGGGTGATAAAAACGGGAAAGGCGGTATTTACAACTTCGTAACCAAGCGAGGTGTTTGCCGCGGTGTTTCTTCCAAAATCAGCTGGACTCAGGTAGAAACCGGATCAGCCATTACCTGGAAATACCCAAGTTGTATTCTGATGGGTGACAATTCAGTTGGTGAGTTTAACTCGGTGGCTGTTACCAACAATCACCAGCAGGCCGACACCGGTTCTAAAATGATCCACATTGGTAAAAATACCAAGTCAACGATCATTTCAAAAGGTATTTCAGCCGGTAAAAGCGATAACTCGTACCGTGGTTTGGTGAAGATTCTCCCGGGAGCGAAAAACTCACGAAACTTCTCGCAGTGTGATTCGCTGTTATTAAACGATACCTGTGGTGCACACACTTTCCCATACATAGAAGTAGGAAACAAATCGTCGGTAGTGGAACACGAAGCAACCACCTCGAAGATTGGAGAAGACCAGATTTTTTACTGCAACCAGCGCGGTATCGACACCGAAATGGCCATTGGAATGATCGTAAACGGTTATGCCAAGGAGGTGCTGAACAAACTTCCGATGGAGTTTGCAGTAGAAGCCCAGAAGTTGTTGCAGATCAGTTTGGAGGGCAGTGTAGGCTAAGTGTTCAGAGTTTAATGTTAAAAGTTCAAAGTTAAAGAGGAAGTAAAGAGGCTCTTTACTCAATACTCAAATCTCAATACTATTTAAAATGTTATCAATAAAAGATTTATATGTTTCCGTTGAGGGAATGGAAATACTGAAAGGAATCAACCTGGAAGTGAAGCCGGGTGAAGTTCATGCCATCATGGGCCCGAACGGGTCGGGGAAAAGTACCCTGGCAAATGTTTTGGCCGGAAAAGAAGAGTACGAAGTTACTTCGGGTTCCGTACTTTTTGACGGCGAAGATTTGCTGGAAAAAGCACCGGAAGACCGTGCAAAAGATGGTCTTTTTCTAAGTTTCCAGTACCCGGTTGAAATTCCGGGCGTGCCAATGGTGAACTTTCTGAAGTCGGCCGTAAATGAACACCGCAAACACAAAGGCGAAAAAGAACTTACCGCAGGCGAATTCCTGAAACTGATGCGCGAAAAGATGGACATGGTCGACATGCATCCGAATCTGACCAACCGCTCGGTGAATGAAGGTTTCTCCGGTGGAGAGAAAAAGAAAAACGAAATTTTCCAGATGGCATTGCTTGAACCCCGTTTGGCTATTTTGGATGAAACCGACTCTGGTCTTGATATTGACGCATTGAAAACAGTGGCCAACGGAGTAAACGCGTTACGTTCTCCGGAAAGATCGGCCATTGTGGTAACCCACTACCAACGCCTGCTGGATTATATTGTACCCGATTTTGTACACATTCTTTACAAAGGGAAAATTGTAAAAACGGCTGGGAAAGAGCTGGCCCTCGAACTGGAAGAAAAAGGGTACGACTGGATTAAAACAGACAACTAAGATGAGTGTTACATTAGAAAAAGTCGATTTATCGCTTAAGTACACCGCGTATTACAAACAGGTGAAAGAGGAGCTTTTCGAAGGTTCTTCCGACATCCTGAATGCCCAGCGAAGCAAGGCATTTCAGAGTTTTGTAATGCAGGGTATCCCGACGCGAAAAAACGAAGACTATAAATATACCAACCTGCATCCTTCGTTTGCTCCGGAATTTGCCTTTGTGCATTCGCGGACAGATGAAGAAGCCAATCTGCAGGAAATTTTCCGTTGCGATGTGCCGCAGTTGAATACTACGCTGGCCTTTGTTTACAACGGATGGTTTTCAAAAAAGAGCAGCGCAATTGATCAGCTTCCGGAAGGAGTGATCCTTGACAGCCTGGAGAATATTTCAAAGGAACGTCCTGAACTTCTTTCGAAATATGCCAGTCTGGCCAACCCGGACGAAGACCCGATGGTGGCGATGAACACCGCATTTGCCAAAGACGGTTTCTTCCTGTTTGTTCCGAAAGGCGTGGTGCTTGATAAAGCCATTCAGATCATCAACTTGATGAAAGGATCGTCTGATCTGCTGGTTACGCAGCGAAACTATATTTGTGTGGAAGAAGGCGCAAAACTGCAACTGTTGTTGTGCGATCACAGCGAAAACTTGAACAACTACCTGAGCAACTCGGTAACCGAAGTTTTTGCAGGAAGCAATGCTGAAGTGGAGTTTTACGCTTTGCAAAATCAGCACAACAAAGCAACCAGCATTCATTCGGTTTTTGTAGAACAGCAACGCGACTCGCGGGTAACAACACACACTGCATCCTTGCATGGAGGCCTGATTCGCAATAACCTGAAATTCATTCTGAACGGAGAGAATTGCGAAGCCAATATGTACGGTATTACGTTTTTGGATAAAAAACAACACGCCGATAATTTCACGCAGGTAATTCATGCAAAGCCGCATTGCGTAAGTAACCAGGTTTACAAAAATGTACTGGATGAGCAATCAACCGGAGCATTTTCGGGCAGGATACACGTGGTTCGCGATGCACAAAAAACAAATGCATTTCAGCGAAACAACAACTTGTTGCTGACCGACCAGGCGACCATGCAAACCAAGCCGCAGCTGATTATTGATGCCGACGACGTAAAATGCAGCCACGGTGCTACGGTTGGGCAGATTGACGAGGAAGCATTGTTCTACCTTCGCGCCAGGGGAATTGACGAAGACAAGGCTCGACTGATGATGATGAATGCTTTTGCGCACGAAGTGATCCAGGAGATTAAACTGGAGCCGCTGCGTGAACGTATCGACGAACTGGTTGATAAAAGATTAAGAGGCGAACTGGCGCGTTGCCACGAGTGCTCTTACGGAAAAGACTGTTAATTTTTAAGTTATAGATTAACCCGGAGAATATCCGTTTGGATACATCGGAAGGGATTACAAGGTGACCGTTCTTTCATACAAAGAGCGGTTCTTTGTTTTAAGAAATCTTTCGCACCTTTGCAACTGCCCGTTCGGTGAACGGAAAAACAAAACAGACATGGCTTACAACATAGACGAAATACGTAGTTTCTTTCCTGTATTGAAGAAGGAGGTTTACAACAAACCTTTGATTTATTTCGATAGCGCTGCTTCTTCTCAGAAGCCTTTTCAGGTATTGAAGAAGGAGGAAGAACTGCACAACGATCACTACGGAAACATACACCGCGGGGCGCATTTTATGGCCGATAAAGCCACGCAGGAATTTGAAGATGTACGCGAGCAGGTGCGGGCTTTTATTAATGCTGCTTCCCGCAGGGAAATCATTTTTACCAAAGGAACCACCGAAAGTATTAACCTGGTGGCAAGTTCGTTTTGTGAGCGTTTTGTGAAGGCCGGAGATGAAATCATTGTTTCGGAAATGGAACACCACGCCAACATTGTTCCGTGGCAGCTGGCCGCTGGCCGGAAAGGGGCAAAAATTGTCAAGCTTCCGTTTAACGACCTGGGGGTTTTGGAAATTGAAAAGCTTCCGTCTCTCATCAATGAAAAAACAAAACTGATTGCAGTAGCTCATGTTTCCAATGTATTGGGAACGATCAATCCGGTAAAAGAAATAATTGAACTCGCCCACCAAAGCAAGGTGGCTGTTCTGGTGGATGGTGCACAGGCATCTCCCCACATTTCGATTGATGTACAGGAACTGGATGCCGATTTCTATGTTTTTTCTGCCCACAAGATGTACGGCCCCAACGGCGTGGGTATTTTGTACGGAAAAGAAAAGTGGCTCGAAGAAATGCCGCCCTACCAGGGAGGAGGGGAGATGATCTCGGAGGTTTCGTTCGAAGGCACAACTTTCAATGAGTTACCGTATAAATTCGAAGCGGGTACGCCGCATATTTCAGGGGTAATTGCCTTTGGTGCTGCGCTCGGTCTGATGAATAAAATCGGGTTGGAAAACATGGCCGCCTGGGAACATTCGCTGCTTGTCTATGCTACTCAAAAGCTGAAGGAAATAGAGGGCATGAAGATTTATGGTGAAGCGCCCCGGAAATCGGGAGTGATCTCGTTTAACATCGAAGGAATTCATTCGTACGATTTGGGTATGCTACTCGATAAAATGGGGATTGCACTTCGTACCGGGCATTTGTGTGCCGATACCGTTATGGCGCATTACGGCATTCAGGGCTGTGTGCGCATTTCGTTCGGAATCTACAATACCAAAGACGAAATCGATGTATTTATGGCCGCATTGAACAAGGTGAAGATGATGTTCTGAAAAAAGAAAACCCTAAGGTTGAAGTTCCTTAGGGTCTTATTGAGTTTAATAATTTGACTCTTTGATTTCGAAGTATGACTGTGGGTGCTGGCAAGCCGGGCACATTTTCGGCGCAGCCATTCCTTCATGAAGAAAACCACAGTTTCTGCATTTCCAAACCACTTTGTCGCCGCGTTTAAAAACCTTGCCTTCATTCAGATTGTCGTAAAGGGTACGGAATCTTTTTTCGTGGGCTTCTTCTACCCTTGCAATTAATTTAAAGGCCATGGCAATTTCTTTAAAACCCTCTTCTTCGGCAACTTTGGCAAACTCGGGATACAGGTCCACCCATTCTTCGTTTTCGCCGTCAGCCGAGGCTTTCAGGTTTTCCAGGGTTGTGCCGATTTTTCCGGCCGGGTAAGTAGCGGTAATTTCTACCATGCTTCCTTCCAAAAATTTGAAGAACCTTTTAGCGTGTTCTTTTTCGTTTAAAGCGGTTTCAGTGAAAAGCGCTGCAATTTGCTCCAACCCTTCTTTTTTGGCCTGGCTGGCAAAGTAATCATAACGCATGCGGGCCTGCGATTCGCCGGCAAATGCTTTCAGTAAATTTTGTTCTGTTTTTGTCCCTGCTAATGAATTCATTTCAAGAATATTTAAAGGTTCTACAATGTTGATTTTTTTGAAACGATTAAGATAGAAATAATAAAAGAGGTGAAACGAAGCATTTACTTATTTATACTTATTCAAAAAAGCGAAGCAAGTACATTATCGGTAAGGCGCAGGAGGACGCAAAGTAGTGAGCAAGAAGAGAATTGATCTCAATCCGAAATTTTACTTGTCTTATTCCTGGGTATTGGGAAAGTTTAGCGGCCTTGGATTCATTTTTGTCATTTGTTTAAAATGCTGTGTGTCCGAAATATATTCCCCATTTTTTCAGAAAGATGATTCTTGTAATAACTGAAAAATTACGACATTTGCATCCTGTATTAAGAAATTGAGTATGACCATTGAACAAGTACAGCAAGAGATAATTGGCGAATTTTCGATGTTTGATGAATGGATGGATAAATATTCATACCTGATTGAGCTTGGAAACGATCTGGGAGAACTGGATGCCATCGACAAAAACGATCAGAACCTGATTAAAGGATGCCAGTCGCGGGTGTGGCTGGTAGCTGAAATGAAAGACGGGAAGATTCACTTTCGCGGAGAAAGTGATGCCGTTATCGTAAAAGGCCTGGTTGCTTTGTTGCTGCGGGTGGCTTCGGAAAGAACGCCGCAGGAATTGCTGGAAAACGAACTGCATTTTATCGATGATATTGGTTTAAAACAGCATTTGTCACCCACCCGGTCTAACGGATTGCTGGCCATGGTAAAACAAATTAGGTTATACGCTGTTGCTTATAGCAAGATTGCAGGATAAGGAGACTGACATGGACAAAAGAATTGATTTAATCATAAATAACCTCAAAGAGGTCTACGATCCGGAAATTCCGGTGAATGTATATGATTTGGGACTGATCTACAATGTGGATGTGGATGAAGAAAACAATGCCAGCATTGTAATGACGCTCACCGCTCCCGGATGTCCGGTGGTAGATGTGCTGATCGACGATGTTACGCAGGCTGCTCAATCGGTTGAGGGCATTCAAACAGTGAATGTGGATCTGACGTTTGAGCCGCCGTGGGATAAGTCGATGATGAGCGAAGAGGCCCGTTTGGAACTGGGGTTCTTTTAACCAAAAAACCCTAAGGGTCGCGAAGCTCCCTTAGGGTTTTTTTATTTTATTGGGAGTTCCGGGAAAAACAGATGGCATTCGAATGTGGGAAATCTCAGTCGGATGCCATCTGTTTTTTGTATGCTTTTGGTGTATTCGAAAAATTCTTATTTGGATTGCAGTAGCTGTATTTGAGTAGAAAATGTAAATATAGTTGATTAAGTGTGTAAAATCAGCTACTTTTGTATGCAGAAAAGTAATGGCAAGAGATTATACATATCCCAATATCCCAATGGAGATGCCTGTTGTAAGGGAACTGCTTGGAGCTTATCGTTCTCCGAACAACAAAATATCCAGTATGGAACGTTCGGGCGAGTTAATTCGCCTGCGTCGGGGCTTGTATATTGCCAGCTCCGCAAGTGGCACTCGGGAAGTTTCAAGGGAGTTGATCGCAAATAATCTCTACGGACCGTCTTATGTTTCGTGTGAAAGTGCGCTTTCCTATCACCGGCTGAATCCCGAAAGAGTAAATGCCGTGGTTTCATCTACTTTTAAAAGAGCCAAAAGCTATTCAACGCCGCTGGGTGAGTTTGAGTATATAACTGTGCCGGAAGACTATTACTCGATCGGGATAGAACAGGTGCTTGTTGGAGATGAGTATGCTTTTTTGATAGCCACACCCGAAAAAGCGCTTTGCGATTTAATTATTTCAACGTCGGGTTTGCGATTTCAGTCGGCTCGGGCAGCGCGTGAGTATATTCTTTACGATCTGCGAATCGATTTGAGCGAACGCCCTGTCTGGGACATTGATATTGTTGCAGCTTGTGCTCAGCATCGTAGGAAAAGCCGGGAGTTAAATTTTTTACTGGAGGTTTTGCAAAATGGCTGATATTTTCAATCAAATGATGTCGCGTTACAACATCACAACAAAAGAAGACCGGCTAAACGCCATGCACGAAGTAATGCAGCAGGTGTGCCTGGCGGGGTTAAACAGGGCTGGTTTTTTTGAAAAAGCGGCTTTTTACGGAGGTACCTGTCTGCGTATCTTTCATAAGCTGCCCCGCTTTTCCGAGGATATGGACTTTTCGTTAATGAAAGCGGAGGCTGATTTCCGGCTTGAGAATTATTTTGATGTCATTCAAGCAGAGTTCCTTGCGGTGGGACGAAATATTGATATCGAAAAAAAAGAGAAAAATATAGATACGCATATTGAATCAGCCTTTTTAAAGGATACTACCGACATTGTAAATATTCGGTTCAACGCCGAGCCATCGGTCAAGGTAAAAATTGAAGTAGATAAAAATCCGCCATTGAAATTTAAAACAGAATACAAGCTGCTTTTGCTTCCTTTTTCATTTATGACGCGCTGTTTTACTTTGCCCGGGTTATTTGCCGGAAAAATGCATGCGCTGCTTTTCCGCAATTGGCGAAACCGGGTAAAAGGAAGGGATTGGTATGATTTTGAATGGTACATCAGGAATAATGTTCCGCTTGATTTCAACCATTTTAAAGAACGTGCTATTCAAAGTGAAGGGCTTGGTTTCAGGGATTTGTCCCAAGAGCAGTTTGTGGAGCTTCTAAAAACTAAAATTGCGACCACAAAAATTGAACAGGTAAGAGATGATGTGCGTCGTTTTGTTTTGCATCCGCAGGAACTTACTATCTGGTCGACGGAATATTTTCTACAACTGCTTGAATTTATGAAGTTTGAGGAATGAAAAAATCCCTTAGGAAACTTAAAAGTCCTAAGGGATTTTTTATCTGCGATACGGGAATTTCCTCCCACTATGTTTACGAAATCTTCAACGGCTTATCCACTTTGGTTTTTAGCAGTGCAATCTCCAGTACGTCCATAATCGTATTTACGAAATGGAACTTCAATCCTTTCAGATAGGCTTCCTTAATGTCTTCCAGGTTTTTCCTGTTTTGTTCCGAAAGGATGATTTCGGTAATGCCGGCCCGTTTGGCTGCCAGAATTTTCTCTTTGATTCCACCCACCGGAAGTACTTTTCCGCGGAGGGTAATTTCACCTGTCATCGCGAGACTTTTCTTTACTTTCCGCTGAGTGTAAGTTGACGCCAGCGAAGTAACCATGGTAACCCCGGCCGACGGGCCGTCTTTTGGGATTGCGCCTTCCGGAACGTGAATGTGCACATTCCAGTTGGTGAATATTTCCGGATTCAGGTCAAGCTCGTCAGCATGCGATTTTAAATATTCGTGTGCCAGCATGGCCGATTCTTTCATTACATCGCCCAGGTTTCCGGTAAGTGTTAATGCTCCCTTGCCTTTGCTGAGGCTCGATTCTACATAAAGAATTTCTCCGCCAACGGCTGTCCAGGCAAGGCCGGTAACCACTCCCGCAAAATCGTTCCCCTGGTATTTTTCCTTCGAATATTCAGTAACACCCAGGTATTCACGAATGTCATCGCGGGTAAGTTTTTTATTGTAGTCTTCCTCAAAAGCAATCTTTTTGGCTACCCTGCGCACCACTTTTGCAATCTTCTTGTCGAGCTCGCGAACACCCGATTCACGGGTGTAACCATCAATGATCAGCTCGATCACTTCTTTTGTAAAAGTGATGTCTGACTTTTTTAAACCGTGGTTTTCAAGTTGTTTGGGAATCAAATGCCGTTTGGCAATTTCTACCTTTTCTTCCAGCAGGTAGCCGCTCACTTCAATCAGTTCCAAGCGATCGCGTAACGGTGGTGCAATGGTGCTTAGCGAGTTCGCTGTGGCAATAAACATCACCTTCGACAGGTCGAAATCGTGCTCAATATAATTGTCGTGAAATTCGCTATTTTGTTCCGGGTCCAGCACTTCCAGCAAAGCTGATGCAGGATCGCCGTGAAAATGTTTCGACACCTTGTCGATCTCGTCCAGAATAAAAACCGGGTTCGATGATTTGGCTTTTTTAACGTTCTGAATAATCCGGCCGGGCATGGCTCCGATATAAGTTTTCCGGTGCCCGCGAATTTCTGATTCGTCGTGCAGACCACCCAAACTCATGCGGGCGTATTTTCTGCCCAATGCACGGGCTACCGATTTCCCAAGCGAAGTCTTTCCAACTCCGGGAGGGCCGTAAAGACAAAGAATCGGAGCCTTCATATCGTTCTTTAATTTCAGAACCGCCAGGTGTTCCAAAATACGTTCCTTTACTTTTTCCAGCCCGTAATGATCTTCGTCCAGCACTTTGCTGGCATGTTTCAGATCAAAGTTATCTTCGGTGTATTCGTTCCATGGAAGGTCGAGCAAGGTCTGACAGAAGGTAAACTGCACTGAATATTCGCCGGCTGCCGGGTTAAGCCGTCCCAGTTTTTCCACTTCCTTTTCAAAGAACTGAGCCACATCTTTGCCCCATTTCTTTTCCTTTGCCTTTTCTTTTAATGCATTTATTTCCTGTTCGATCGGGTTGCCGCCCAACTCATCCTGGATGGTTTTCATTTGCTGGTTCAGCATGTATTCACGCTGCTGACGATCCAGGTCGGTTTTTACCTTTTTCTGGATATCGTGTTTTAGCTCCAGCATCTGAACTTCTTTTACCAAAAAGCTGATGGCCTGGATGCCACGGTCTTTCAGCTCGGCAATTTCCAGTAACTTTTGTTTGTCTTCCACACTCAAATCGGTGTTCGAGCAAATAAAGTTGATCAGGAAAGTTGAGTTCTCTATGTTCTTAACCGCAAAAGTAGCTTCCGGCGGTACGTTCGACGAAAACTGTGCAATTTTAATAGACAGGTCTTTGAGCGAACCCACAATGGCGTTGAATTCGTTATCGTCGGTTGGGCTGATGTCTTCCAAGGGTTCCACCGTTGCTTTGAAGTAAGGATCTTCACTGATGAATTCCCGTATTTGGTATCTTCTTTTTCCCTGGATGATCACCGAAGTCGATCCGTCGGGCATTTCCAGTACCTTCAGAATTTCGGCAACGGTTCCAACTTCGTAAAGATCTTCTTTTTCGGGGCGGTCAATCGTATAATCTTTTTGGGCTACAGTTCCGAGAAGTTTGTTTCCGCGGTTTACATCGCGGACCAATTGAAGCGAACGTTCGCGCCCGACGGTGATTGGCAAAACTACTCCCGGAAAGAGAACCGTGTTTCGCAACGGAAGAATGGGCAATACCGATGGAATTTCGGTATTTTTTAATTCCTTGTCATCCCCGTCGGCAATAATCGGGATAAATTCGGAATCGTCGTTCATCATTCCGGATGCGTATAAAACTTCAAATGCTGTGTTCTTAATTTTACCCATAGTTCTTTTCTAAAAATGACAGAATGTCGCAGGCAAAGTGCCTGAATGTACAGGGCTACTGATTGGCAATAGCCGTGCCAATTACAAACAAGGCAAACAATCGCCGATTGTTCATTCCAAAAGCCATAAATACCGACAAAATTGCATGTTGGGAACAAAAAAAAAGCACCCGTCGGTTGGCGGATGCTTTGCTGTATCTTCTCGAAAAATTATTTTTTCCGGTTTTCCATGTGTTTGCTGTAACGGTTCATGAACTTGTCAACACGTCCTGCAGTGTCCACCAGTTTGGTTTTACCTGTGTAGAACGGGTGAGAAGTATTCGAGATCTCAAGTTTGTAGATCGGATATTCAACGCCATCGATAACTTCTGTTTCTTTGGTGTCAACAGTTGAGCGTGTAAAGAAAGTGTGTCCGTTCGACATATCTCTGAACGCTACCAGTCTGTATTCCTTAGGATGAATGTCTTTTTTCATTTTTTTATATGTTTTTCGAATGGTTACATTCTATACTGTAATCCATTCTTGCGTTATTACATTTTCTAATTCGGGCTGCAAAGATAAATATTGTTTACATTTTTCCAAAAACTTCTGCTATTTATTTGCTTGTTATTTAAGTTGTTGTCAGGCACCAATTATCGGAGCTTTTTTAACTTCTTTGGTGCGGTCGAACATATACCGCATGGTGTAATGTGTTTTGGCTCGTTTGGCACCGGTTGCTTCATAAATGGCAATAATTTTCGGGTTGAAATCGCCGGCCCACGAAAGCTCAACTTCGGTATAGTGCTGGTGCGACTTTTTCTTCATGATTTGTTCCTGGTGCCAGAAAATTCCGGACTCGATTCCCGAACGCTGGTATTTCGGATCAACGCCCATTAACAGAATCCGGGTACGTGTCATTACTTTTTTTCGCTTGTAATAAAAGAATTTCAGAATTCCCCACAGGTTCATTTTTCCTCCCAGTTTCATAAAAATCTGGTTAACATCGGGCACCATCACAAACATGGCAATGGGGCGGTCTTTGTCGTAAGCAAACCAGATCATTTCAGGGTCGAGAATGGCTTTCGACTCATTCAGAAAATCATATAAATCATCTGGATTTAAAGGCTTGTAGTGCTCGTGAAACGACCACGCTGCATCATACACCTGGCAAAAATCTTTTACAAATTTATCGGTTTGGCTGTAATCAAAATGCCGGAATTTAAACTGGGGTTTTTGGGCTACCCAGGTAGCAATTTTCCAGAAACGCTCCGGGAAGGGAACGGTATAATCGAGGTGATAGGAATACTGCTCAAAATACACATCGAAGCCAAACCCGCGGAAAAGTTTTTCATAGTAGCTGGGGTTGTACGGCATACCGTATCCCTGGTGATTAAAACCATCGGCGAGCAAGCCCCAGTTCACATAATTTTCTCCAAAATTAATGGGGCCGTCCATGGCTTCCATACCATTTTTTTTGTTCCATTCAGCCGCTGCTTCAAAGAGCATATTGGCAGCTTCCTGGTTGTCGACACATTCAAAAAAGCCGCAACCGCCGGTTGGTTGTTCGTAGGTTTTGGCCAGGTCGAAATTGATAAAAGCTGCGATTCGTCCCAGTAATTTCCCGTCGTCAGCTTGCAACACCCAACGAATGGCTTTTCCTTTTTTAAAGGTTTTGTTCTTTTTCGGATTGAAAATGGATTCAATCATCATGGGAGGAACTGCCGGCCAGTTGGGATCGTTTTTGTATATCTGCTGCGGAATACTGTGAAACAGCTTCCGGGTTTTCTTATCGGTAACTTCTATCAGTTGCATGGTGAAATTTTATGCCAAAATAGTTTAAAATGGATAAATCATCGAGCTTTTATTCAATAATTGGAGCCCGTACAAACTCTTTTTTACGGTCGAATAAATACCGCATGGTTCGGTGTGTGAGTTTATGATCGGCACCAAACGATTTGAAAAGCGCATTCATTTTTGGGTTGAAATCACCCACCCAGCTCATCTCCATATCGTTGTACCAATGTTTCTTTAGCATCACTTTTTTCAGGTGGTGAAAAATACCCGACTCGATTCCTTTGCCCTGGTAGCCCGGAACCACACCCAACACAATAACCCTGCAGCGTGTGATGGTTTTTCGCTTGATAAGGTAGAGCATTTTAAGGGCTTGCCACAGGTTTAGTTTTCCCGTTCTCAGCTTTTGAATGACCTGGTTCAAGTCCAGTATCTGCATAAAAAAAGCGATCGGTTTCCCATTGTGATAGGCGTACCAGACAAACTCTTCGTCGAGGATGATCTTTGCGTTTTTTAACAAGCTTTTTACCAGGTTAAAATCCAGCGGCTTGTAGTTTGCGTGGCCTCCCCAGGCTTTTTGATGGATCTCTATAAAATCGCGGATGTACCGGTCCTGGTCTTTGTAGCGGAAATGCTCAAAAGAATATCCGGGTTTTTGTGCCACCCAGCTGGCAATCCGCCAAAACCTGTCGGGCAGGTCGGGGTTGGTAATATCGAGAGAATAACTGTATTGCCGGTAGTAGGTTTTAAAGCCGTATTCTTTAAAAAGAGCCAGGTAATACTTCGGGTTGTATTGCATGCCAAAAGTTTGCGGCTGAAAACCGTCGGTCAGCAAGCCCCAGTAAAAGAAGTTTTCGTCAAAGTTTACCGGGCCGTCCATCGCTTCCATGCCGTTTTCACGGAGCCAGTCGCGGGCTGTGTCAAAAAGCAGCTTGGCTGCTTCCTGGTTGTCGATGCATTCGAAAAAACCACAGCAACCGGTGGGTTGATCGTAGCCGCCGGCATATTTTTCATCGTAAAAAGCAGCAATCCGTCCGATGTATTTTTCCTCTTTTTGCAGTAGCCAGCGGGCAGCGTCGCCGTTTAAATAGCGTTTGTTTTTATTTGGGTTGAAGGTGTTCTCGATCATCATCTGCAAAGACGGGATCCAGTTGGGGTCTTTTCTGTAAATATTTTCTGGTACTTTGTGAAATTCATCTACCAATTTTCGGTTGGTAACCTGAATGATTTGCATGAAACTTTATTTTTTACGTTCCGGAATCCGAAAGTAACGTTTTTGGAAGGAAATTAAAAAAGGATTTACCCCGCAATACGAGATAAATCCTTTTCTTAAACTAGCGGAAACTTTATTAATCGCGGCTGGCAACTTTCGAAAGCAGCCGAAGAATTTCCAGGTACAACCATACCAGGGTCACCATCAAGCCAAAGGCACCGTACCACTCCATGTATTTGGGAGCGCCCGAAGCCGAAGCTCTTTCAATAAATGAAAAGTCGAGTACCAGGTTAAGTGCTGCAACAGCAACTACCACCAGGCTAAAACCGATGCTGAAGTTTGAGTTCCCATACAGGAACGACATTTGAGCCCCAAACAGTCCGGCAATAAAACTCCCTAGGTACACCAGAGCAATGCCTGCCGTGGCTGCAAAAACCACCATCATAAATTTGTTGGTTACTTTAATGGCACCCGAACGGTAAAGAAAAAGCATGGCTAAAAAAACGGCCATGGTTAATGCTACCGCGCGAATAACAATCCCGTCGAACTTCATTTCGAGGATGGCTGAAATACCTCCCAGCAGCAAGCCTTCGAAAACAGCATAGATAGGAGCCGAAATACCCGAGCTCTGTGGCCTGAAAACAGTAACAAGCACGGTAATAAAACCACCGATTCCGCCTACCAGCAACCAGGGGCCGACTGCGGCCATGCCTGCTTCAGGGCTGGTAGCAATGGCTTCAAAGAATTTATTCCATGTAAAAACGGCACCGGCAATTACGAGTAAAAGCATCAGTGCGGTTTTGTTCATGGTCCCGTTTATGGTCATGGCTTGCGAGGGATTTGTATAATCCCTGCTAAATACATTTTCTCTGAAAACGGGATTCGAAGATTTTGAAATGTTCATCATTTTAATTGTTTATAATTTCTGTTGTTGAGTAATGTAACAATATTCATGTCATCAAGGTTGGGCTAAATCAAACTGTTTGCCAAATTAAATTCCGGCTGACAAGATTGCAGTTAAAGTAAGTTAAGGCTTTTCCTCGCCGAAAGTTTCCTGTACGTAATCGCTTGTCAGTTCTTCGTAAAGCTGATTGCCCAGTAGAACGGCTGTTGCCGAACTGTCGGACTGTAGGTTTTGCGAGAGCTCAATACAAGCCGTGTTGAGCTGTTTTGAGCGCGTTCCCATGGCAATAACTGCGCGGTAAAGTGGGGTAAAAAGCTTTTCGTCGCGGGCCAACGTGGGAAGCTCTTCGAAAAAAGGCTCAAACATTTCGTCGATGGCTTTTTTGTCAGTAATCGCCAGGCGCCCCATTAAGTGAACCCCCGTGAAACGTACGATGTGCTTTTTTCCGCGGCACCATTCAAGCGCTTTGATAAACGCAAACTTGGTTTTGCACCATAAGTTGGCCGATGCCTGTTCGGCAATTTCGGTGGTTTCAAACGATTTTGTCCAGAAACCCATCTGTTCTTCACTTACTTCGGAAGGTTCATCGAGCAGGGTGGCCAGGATCATGGTTTCGCGCCACTGTTTGTTCCAGAGTTTTAGCGCCAGTAAATGATTACGTTTGTAGTTTTTTGCCAGTTCGCGCAAATCGATGATGGAAACTCCCCAGTTCAGTTTGT
This sequence comes from Maribellus luteus, assembly GCF_003576475.1. Lineage (GTDB taxonomy): Bacteria > Bacteroidota > Bacteroidia > Bacteroidales > Prolixibacteraceae > Draconibacterium > Draconibacterium luteum. The sequence goes on from NZ_QWGR01000002.1 coordinate 476,930, forward strand.
AGCTGATTCCCTGATGGTTCATGGCATCGGAAACCTCGCCGCTTTTCCGCAGTTTGATGGCCCGGAGCAGGTTTTGATATTGTTCTTCGGTTTCCTGGTTATCGAGAATAAAATCCATTTTCTAGTAAATTAATTCAGCAAAAATAAAGATTACCACAATTCCGAGGGAATATAGTGTATATATTCCAACCGGGAGGTAGGCAGCGATGGAAATATTAAACCGTTTTTTTACACTGTAGGCAAGGTAGATTTTTTCAAACAGGAAGGCAATAAAAGTGGCAAAAGCAATGCCCGGCAGTCCCCAAAACTGAACAAATACAAGACTCAGGCTGACGTTCAGAATTAATTCCATAACCGAGGCCAGCATAATGGGTTTTGTAATCTGAAGTCCGTTCAGAATGGTTTGCGGCATCATCAAGCGGCTGATGATCAGCAAAAGGTAGACATTGAAAACGGTGGCGCTTTCAGCAAAACCGGGATTGAAAACAAGCGGGAACAGCGGTTTGGAAACAAGGAGCAAAACAGCCGTCAGCGGGAAAAGAAAATGCATCAGCCGGGTAACGCTGGCTTTTAACTGTTGCAGGTTCTCGTGGCGGTTGCTGTCGTTGGCAAAGGCGGGTAACATGGCACTGCTCAGCGCATTGGCCATTAGCATTGCCAGTGGAAGTTCGCGTGCACCGTAACGAAATATCGCAAAAGCTTCTTCGCTAAACCGAGAGGTAACTATAAAACCATCAACAAATTGTGCCGATCCGCCAAGCAAAGTGGCAATAACCAGCGGGCTGCCAAGCTTTAAGTGCTCACGGATAAACGCCCCGGAAGCAAATAATTCGTTGTTGACAATCAACAGTATCCAAAGCCAGGCATACCGGAAGAATGCAGACAACACAAGCCCGATGAGCGCCCATTTTATGGGAAAACCCAAAACAACGGGAACCAGCACCAAAATGAGTTGCAAGCCAAAAGAGATGATGGCGTAAATTACCATCGCCTTGTTTTTGTTGCGAAGCAGGTAGTAATGTTCTACCAGGCTGGCGGGTGCACTTAGTATAATAAATGCAAGTAGTAAATTGATTTCCGGAACCGGGTGGCGGTTTAAAAGCAGTTGCGAAAACAAGGGTTGCAAAAAGTACAGCAGCAAAGCCGCAAGCAAGCTAAAAGCCTGAATGACCAGGAACGCACTGAAGATATTTGTTTTCGATCGTTCCGAATTATTTCCGATGGGCAACAATGCTTTTAATAAACCATTGAGCCAAAAGAAACTGAGTGCGCCCGCTACAAAAACAAAGGTTTCGTATTCGCCGATTTCGCTTTGTGTAAGCGCTGTTTTGGCAAAAACAATACCGATAAGAATAAGTGTGGAATAACGCGCCAGTTGGAAAAACTGAAAGGCCGAAACTGTATTTAGTGCTTTTTTCACCCGCTTAATTTGGTGTTAAAAATAGAAAATTAGATGCACAACCGGTCATTGGGCAGGTGTTTTGATTTCCTTCACCGGCTCAAGGGATTTTCGATTTTATCACTTACTTTTGTTAAAAAGCTCAACGAAAATGATTCAACTTAAAGGCTGGACCCGCAATACCCTGTTGATCGCCGGATTTCTGTTCATCCTTTTTCTTATGTGGTATTTCAGCAATATTGTTACCTATATCCTGGTTTCGGTAGTGCTGTCTTTCATGGGGCGGCCGCTGATGCGCTGGCTCACTAAGTTGAAATACAGACGTTTCAGGATCTCTTCCGGAATAGCAGCTTTTGTTTCGCTTTTAGTTATCTGGATTGTTTTTCTTTCCTTTTTTCGTTTTATAATTCCGCTGCTGATCAAGGAACTGGAAACCCTCTCAAAAATTGATTTTACGGCGGTGCTGGATTCGATTGAGGAGCCGCTGTTGAGTATTCAGAAGTTCTTCACCCGCGAGCCGGTTAACATAAACGAGAGAAGTTTTCTGGATCTCATGAGTGAAACCATCGGTGCACAAATCGATTTTTCCAAAGTCTCGAACTGGTTTGGCGTGGTAGCCGGAACATTGGGCGAGGTTTTGATCGGTTTTTTCTCGGTTTCTTTTATCACTTATTTCTTCCTGAAAGAGCAGAACATGTTTCGGGAATTCATCATTTTGCTGGTCCCGAGTAGCCTGGAAACAAAGGTTGCGCATGCGCTCGATTCCATTTCCTATCTGTTGCGCCGGTATTTTATCGGGCTTGTGTTTGAGGTGTTTATGGTGATGCTGCTCGACACGGTTGGCCTCACCATTGTGGGCATTGGTTTTGAACATGCTGTTGTGATCGGCCTGTTTTGCGGAATTCTCAACGTCATTCCTTATTTGGGCCCGTGGATGGGAGCTTTTCTGGGTTTGCTGATTGGGGCAGCACTTCATATCCATGCTGATTTTATGACTGTAACCCTCCCGATGTTGGGGTGGATGACATTGGTGTTTGGACTTGTTCAGGTGTTAGACAATGTTTTGTTTCAGCCCTTTATTTATTCCAGCAGCGTAAAAGCCCATCCGCTGGAAATCTTCCTGGTGATTCTGGCAGCCGGGAGCATGGCCGGTATTCTAGGAATGATTCTGGCTATTCCGGTGTACACCATTTTAAGAGTGATCGCCGGGGAGTTCCTCGAAAATATGAAGTTGGTTCAAAAAATGACCCGCGGGTTGGAGAAAGAAGAGAATTAGATCTTTTTTCTGCGTTTTTATCTGTTCGAAAAGGCCGTTTTTATCTTGTTTTTTGCATGAAATGAAGGTGCAATTGTCAGGTGTTCAGTTAATTCAAAAAAAATTTAATTTATTAGGAACAATAGAGAGAGTCTATTGTTAATATAGGTGATTTATCCAATAAAAAGCCTTAGTTACATTGCTAAACTGAACAGAATGAGAAAATATTTCGTTGGGAAAATGTTGCGGAAAAATCTGCCGGTTTTCATTTTCCTGTTCGCTGCATTTTTTTCAATTTCCAATACTATTTATGCTGCTGCCGAATCTGTGGTGACCGACGGACACTCGCAGGAGGAGGTCAAACGCGGGGAACGGTTTTTCAAAGGTTTGTTGCCGGCGAACCGGGAGTTTGCATCCTGTGTTTCGTGTCACAACCTCAATCCCGTTGATACCCTGAACTGGAATCCTTCGGCCATGGACCTGGCCCTCAAGTTTGTTGACAAGGATTTTGCCTCATTTCAGGCATCTGTTATGAATCCCACGGGAGCGAAAATGGAGGCATCGCATGTAAATTTCAAAATTGCAGAAGAAGACCTGAAAACCGTCAAGCTTTATCTTGATAATCTGGCACACAAGGGTCCGGCTCCTGCCAAGCCCACATATTTCAACCTGATCCTGTTTTTTGCATTAGGCTTGTTGCTCACCTGGGCCTTGGTTGAGTTGATCTTCCTGCACAATATTAAATGGAAAGTTATTCCGATGCTCATTTTTGTGGGAGCTTTTGGCTGGCAGGTGAAAATGATTGTTACCGATGCCATTAAACTGGGGCGGCAGGAAAATTATGCTCCCGATCAGCCGGTGAAGTTTTCGCACAAGGTGCATGTTGGCGACAACGGTATCGATTGTATGTATTGTCATACCACTGCAGAGAACAGCAAGTCGGCCGGAATTCCGGCAGCCAATCTTTGTATGAACTGCCATGTTTTGATCCGGGAAGGAACGCACAGCGGCAAGTTCGAAATTGCCAAAGTGGTGGAAGCCAACGAAACCGGCAAACCCATTGAGTGGGTGCGAATTCATAACCTCCCCGATCATGTTTTCTTTAGCCATGCGATTCATGTGGGCTCGGGTAAACTCGACTGCAAACAATGTCACGGGCCGGTGGAGGAAATGGATATCATGCGTCAAAACGCCGATCTATCAATGGGTTGGTGTATTGACTGTCACCGCGACACAAAAGTTGACTTTGAAGGAAACGGATATTACGAACATTTTGTAAAACTGCACGAAGACCTGAAATCGGGAGCGATCGATTCGGTTACTGCCAATGATATTGGTGCCAACGATTGTATGCGTTGTCATTATTAGTTCAGAGTTTGAAGAAACCAAGGGAAATGCGATTGGTAATCGCGTAAAGTTCAAAATTTAATGTTGAAAGTTTAAAGAGCTAGAGATTGTAAACTAGCGCCTAACAGCTAAAAATTATGACAAAATATTGGAGAAGTTTAGACGAGTTAAATGATCCGGTAGCATTTAAGAAAAGCGAGATCAGGCTGGAAGTGGATGCCAAGAGGGCTGTTGCTCAAAAAGCCGCCGGTTCATCCCGCCGCGATTTCCTTAAAACTTTTGGGTTTAGTGTGGCTGCGGCAGCAGTGGTTGCCAGTTGCAAACGCCCGGTCGATAAAGCGATCCCTTATCTTGTAAAACCCGAGGAAGTAACTCCGGGTGTGGCCAATTACTACGCATCTTCTTATTTTGAAGGCAATGAATATTGCAGTGTGTTGGTAAAAGTGCGTGATGGACGTCCGATTAAGATTGAAGGAAACGATCTTTCATCGGTCTCGCAACGCGGAACTTCGGCCCGGGTGCAGGCTTCGGTTTTGAATTTGTATGACGATGCCCGTTTTAAAACACCGCTGAAAAGAGGCGAGGCAACTACCTGGGAAGAGGTAGATGATTACATTGGTAAGAAACTGGCGCAATTGAACCAGGACAACAAAAAAGTTGTACTTCTCACTTCTTCCATCATTTCGCCTTCTACCAAAAAAGTAATTCAGCAATTTCAGGAAAGATACCCGGTTGTGGAGTGGCTCCCTTACGATGCCGTTTCGGCCGCGGGAATACTCAAAGCCAACGAGCTGAGTTTTGGTGCGGCTTTTATTCCCGATTACCGTTTTGAAAAGGCGAAAGTAATTGTGGGTTTTGGTGCCGATTTCCTGGGAACCTGGCTTTCGTCGGTGGAATACATCAAAGGTTATTCGGCTGGCAGAAGGGTGCTTGAAAAAGGCGACGTTATGAATCGTCATTATCAATTTGAAACGGGCATGACGGTGACCGGCTCCAATGCCGATGTTCGCTTTCCGGTCAAGCCTTCGGAAGAAAAAACAATCCTGACAGCGCTCTATTACCAGTTGTTGCAGGCAAAGGGTTCGATGACGGTGATGGCTCCTGCCAGCCCGGTTGATATCAACGGACTGGCCGAGGATCTGCTGGCAAACGAAGGACAGTCGCTGGTGGTTTCCGGAAGTAACGACGTACATACTCAGTTGATTGTAAACGCGATTAACCAACTGCTCGGAAATTACGGAAATACTGTTTTGACCGGCAGGACACTAAATACGCATCAGGGAATTGATGCCGATTTTGAGACTTTCATTTCAGAATTAAAAAATAAAACCGTTGCCGGGGTGCTGTGTTGGGGAGTTAACCCCGTTTACAACCATCCGAAAGGCAGCGAACTAAAAGATTTGATTGCGGGCGTCGAGTTGTCGCTTTCTTTTTCCGACCGAAAAGATGAAACCACGGCCGCCTGTCACTGGGTTTGTCCGGAGCCGCATTACCTGGAAAGCTGGAACGATGCTGAACCCAAATCAGGAATGTTCAGCCTGGCGCAGCCCACCATCTCCAAACTGTTTGACAGTCGGCAGGTTCAGGAGAGCTTGCTGAAGTGGGCCGGAGAAGAAACACCCAATTACTATGAATTTGTAAAAAAGCACTGGAGCGAGGAACTTTCCAAACTTCAGAATACCAATACTGATGCCCGCATTTTCTGGAACGACACCTTGCAAAAAGGCGTTTTCGAGCCGGGAAATGCAAGTCCGGAACTTACTTATTCCGAAGCCGGACTGGGAGAAGCGTTGAGCGCTCTGTCAGAATCCAACGGCTGGGAAGTGGTTTTGTACGAGAGTGTGGGATTAAAAGACGGAAGCTCGGGCAACAACCCGTGGTTGCAGGAATTACCCGACCCGGTGGCCAAAATCAGCTGGGACAACTTTGCTGCGGTTCCGGTAAAATGGGCCGAGGAAAACGGACTTCAGAACGAGTCAGTGATCACTATTAACGGTGTTGAGTTGCCGGTGTTTATTCAGCCCGGACAAGCTGCCGGAACCATCTCGGTGGCGCTCGGTTACGGCCGTGAGGTGGCTGGTAAAGTGGGCGACGGAGTGGGGACAAACATGTACCCCTTTGTGTCGGTTGAGAACGGAGCCAGGAAATTCTGGGTAGCGGGTGCCGATGTGCAGACTACTGCTAAAACCTTTGAATTGGCGCTTTCGCAGACGCATCACTCGATGGAAGGCCGGCCAATTGTGCGCGAAACCAATTTCAGCGACTGGCAAATCGATCCGCGATCGGGCAACGAGTTAAAAGAAGAACACGAAAAACACGATGTAAGCCTGTACCCGGCTCCCGAATTCAAAGGGCACCATTGGGGAATGGCAGTCGATCTGTCGTCGTGTATCGGTTGCAGCAACTGTGCGATTTCGTGCCAGGCAGAGAACAATGTTCAGGTGATCGGGAAAGAAGAGGTGCGCAACCGCCGTATCATGCACTGGATTCGGATTGACCGCTACTTTTCGAATAACCCCGAGAACCCGGAAGTTTACCACCAGCCGGTAATGTGTCAGCATTGCGACAATGCGCCGTGTGAGAATGTTTGCCCGGTTTCGGCAACTCCGCACAGCGACGAAGGTTTGAATCAAATGGCCTACAACCGCTGCGTGGGAACCAAGTATTGTGTGAACAACTGTCCGTACAAAGTGCGTCGCTTTAACTGGTTTGAATACGTGAAAAACGATGCTTTCGATTTTAATTCGAACAGTGAGTTGGGCCGGATGGTATTGAACCCCGATGTGACGGTTCGTTCGCGCGGGGTGGTGGAGAAGTGTTCGTTCTGTGTACAGCGTATTCAGGAAAAGAAAACTGCAGCCCGTGTTGCCGGAAGAAAAGTCGAAGACGGAGAAATTCAACCGGCCTGTGTTCAGTCGTGCCCGGCAGATGCGCTGGTGTTTGGTGACCTGAACGATCCGAACAGCAAAATTTCGAAATACTTCAAAAACGAACGAAACTACCATCTGCTGGAAGAGTTGCATACTTTGCCATCTGTAGGATATTTAACCAAAGTAAGGAATAAGAAGAGTTAAGTATTCAGTAATGAGTAGTGAGATTTTGATGGGATATAAAATAGTAAATAACTAAGCCAGAAAAGCCCCTTTGGGGTTTGAGGTCAAAAGCATAATAACTTATGTACAATTCGAAGGTAAGAGGAAAACTGATCGAGGGCGATAAAAGCCTCGGGCAAATCTCGCAGGAGATCCTTGCCCCGATTCACCGAAAGAAGCCGCCACTCTGGTGGTATGCCGCCTTGCTGGTCAGCCTGAGTATGTTTGGTTTTGGACTGTATGCCAAATACGTTACGATTTCCACGGGGATTGGTACCTGGGGGGTGAATAACTCCATTGCCTGGGGATGGGCCATCATCAACTTTGTGTGGTGGATCGGTATCGGACATGCCGGAACGGCGTTCTCGATTTTCCTGCTGATCCTGCGTCAGAAGTGGAGAACAGCCATTAACCGCGCCGCCGAAGCAATGACCGTGGTCGCAGTGTTTTGTGCGAGTTTATTTCCGCTGTTACACATGGGACGGCCGTGGTTGTTTTTCTGGATTTTTCCTTACCCGAATACCCGGGGCCCTTTGTGGGTGAACTTTAATTCACCGCTTTTCTGGGACTTTGTGGCCATTTCGGCTTACCTTCTTATATCTGCCAGTTTTTGGTACTTCGGAATGGTGCCTGACTTTGCGACCATTCGCGACACTGCCAAATCGAAGGTAAAAAAAGCAGTTTACGGTTTCTTCTCGTTTGGATGGACCGGATCGAGCAAAGAGTGGCTGCGTTTCGAAGGATTGAGTTTTGTGCTGGGTGGTATCGCCGCGGTATTGGTGGTATCGGTTCACTCGATCGTTTCTACCGACTTTGCGGTTTCTGTGAAACCCGGCTGGCATACAACCATCTTTCCGCCTTACTTTGTGGTGGGTGCTATTTTCTCAGGTTTTGCGATGGTACTGACACTGGTAATTACCATGCGCGGCCTCTATAAAATGAACGATTTTATTACCGACTCACACGTTGATGCAGTGTGCCGCATCCTGATCTTTATTTCGCTGATCATGGGAACGGCTTATGTTACCGAGGTATTTATGGCCTGGTATTCTGCCAACGATTACGAGTTTTCGCTCTTTTTCAGAACCCGGTTATTCGGGGAATATGCTTTCCAGTTCTGGGCTATGTTTATTGCCAATGCGGTTATTCCGCAGTTGTTCTGGTTCAAGGCTGTTCGCCGCCGGATGTGGGTCGTGTTTATCATCTCAATTATCATCAACATTGGTATGTGGTTCGAGCGTTTTAACATTGTGGTTACTTCGCTAAGCCGCGATTACCTGCCTTCTGCCTGGGCGTCGTATTCGCCTACCTGGGTGGAGATCGCCTTTTTCACCGGAACGATCGGTATGTTTATTACCGGGGTCTTGCTGTTCTTCCGCTATATCCCGATGATCGCTATTTCGGAACTGAAATCGGTGGCTAAATTTGATAAACCCAACAACGGACAACTAAAATCTACCGGCCATGAGTAAGAAGTATATTCTGGGAGTTTTCAACGATGAGGCAACTTTGGTGGATGCTTTCGAAAAGATCAAAGCCAAAGGAATTTTACCGACTGAAGTGTATACTCCTTATCCGATTCACGAAATTCTGGAGGGAATGGGAAAGAAAACCCGGATCACTCACGCGGCTTTCTTCTACGGTTTGTTTGCTGCTGTCGGGATTCTGAGTTTCCTGACTTACGCAGCGGTGATCGACTGGCCGCTTCATTACGGTGGAAAGCCTTTTAACGCCTTCCCTTCGTTTATTGTGGTAACCATTGTGGCTACCATCCTTTCGATCACTTTGCTTACTCTGTTTACTTTTTCCGCAAGGGCAAAGATATTTCCGGGGAAAAAAGCTGAGATTTTTCATGAACGTGCCACCGACGACAAGTTTGTAATCGTGCTCGATACTGAAAACCTGGGCGACAACGCAAAGGCTGTAGAGGAAATTATCAGGGAACACGGAGAAGTAGAGTAATGCAAAGATAAGTATGGAGACAAGGAGATATGAGTATTGAGACTAAATCAGATACAATGAATTTCATCAAAAAAACAAGGTTTTCTTTTGCCTTTTTACTTTTTGCTTTTGCCTTCACCTCGTGCGATTACGACCGCCGGGCTACGGGCTGGCAGTATTTCGACGATATGGTGGAATCATCGGCCTACGAAAGCTACACGCCTAATCCGAATTTTAAGGACGGGAAAACCATGCAGCCACCGGTGGCCGGGACCATTCCCCGCGGGATGATGCCTTATCCTTATCAGAAAACGGATGAAGATCGTGCGCTGGCAGCCCAGACACTGGTAAGCGAAGTTCCGCTGACGGAAGACAATCTGACACGCGGTAAAAAGCAATACGACATTTACTGTGCACAATGCCACGGCGAAAAGGGCGATGGACAGGGACAGTTATTTGTACGAAAAAAGTACACCTATCCGCCGGCCAGTTTGCTCAGCGAAAAGATGAGGGCCAACCCGGAGGCCGATATTTACCACGTAATTACCGTGGGCTACGGAATTATGGCAGAACACGGTTCGATGCTTTCGCCCGACGACCGCTGGAAGATTGCGATGTATATTAAAAACGAGTTACAGAAATAGTTTTCAAAATATCCGATTATGGAAGAGAGAGTTGTTCTTTCAAAGAAATTTAAATTACTCACGTATGTGCTCATCGGAATTGGGGTGCTTTCGTTTGCACTGGGCTTTGTGTTCGATGCCAAACGTACGTGGGCCAATTACCTGTTGAACAATTATTATTTCGTGTCGCTGGCAGTGGGGGCCGCCTTTTTTGGGGCTATCCAGTACATCACGCAGTCGGGATGGTCGGCCATGTTTAAACGGGTGCCCGAAGCCCTGGCTTCCTATTTCCCATACGCAGCGGGCTTTTTCGTGTTGATGTATTTCGGAATGCATTCGATTTACGAATGGACCCACGACGAAGTAGTTCAGCACGATCATTTGTTGCAGTTCAAATCGCCTTACCTGAACATTCCCTTCTTTTTTATCCGGGTGGTGGTATTTTTTGCACTGTGGATAATCATGTCGCGGTTGTTGCGCAAGCTTTCTTTACAGGAAGATGAGCACGGAGGTATGGAGTATTTCAAGAAATCGGAACGGTATTCCAAGATATTTATATTCATCATCGCCTTTTCATTCAGCTTGTTTGGAGTTGATATGCTGATGTCGCTCGAACCGCACTGGTACAGCACGCTGTTTGCCGGCAAAAGTTTTATTGCCGGGTTGTTGCATGCTTCGTCCATCATGGCGCTGATCGTGATTCTGCTCTCAAAACAAGGATATTACAAGCAGCTGAACGGAAGCCACCTGCACGACTTTACCCGTTATATTTTTATGGCGAGCATCGTTTGGGGCTATTTTAATTTTGCTGAATTCATGCTGATTTGGTATGGCAACATTCCCGAAGAAACCATGTGGTTTGTAAAGCGTTGGGAAGGAACCTACAAGATTCTGTTCTTTGCAAACATCATTCTCAACTGGGCCGTACCGTTCCTGGTTTTGATGCCGCGTAAATCTTCGCGCAGTAAAATGATCATCCTTCCGGTGGTATTGTTGCTGATCATCGGGCAATATACCGAGCTGTACTATATTATTTGGCCGGCAACGGTTCACGAAGCCAAATTTGGCTTGCTCGAAATCGGTACTTTCCTTGGCTATGCGGGCTTGTTTGCATGGGTAGTTGGAACTGCCCTGACAAAAGCTTCGCTGGTTCCCAAAAATCATCCGTACTTACAGGAAAGTATCCATCATCATTTTTAGAATTATTGGTTAAACAGAATAAACGTTTCATCACTGCGCATTCCGTTTTCGGGGTGCGCTTTTTGTTTGTATGGGAAATGCTTGAATGAGCTGCGAGCCTTGAGCTTTGAGCCCCGAGTCACGACCTCTTTTTTATGACTCCATCCGCTAAAATATGCCGGGCAGACTTCTAATTCAGTGTTGCTCTGTGTCTACTCTGTGCCCTCTGTGGTTAAAAGATAAAAGACAGTAGATTTTTTTGTGTTTTAGGCTGCACTCAAATGCCGTTTCCCCTAAAATGGAAAGATGCTAAAGTGTTATTGAACATATTTCAGCAAACCAGTACCCCAATTTTGTTGGAAAAAACTTCTGTTCGATTAAATTAGCTGAAAACTACAAATTCTTTTCCCATGCTGTTAATTTCAATACTCCCGGATTGGTCGACAATGGAATTGTTCGAAAGAATATTTTGGTACCTGGCCATTCCAACTACCCTTATTTTGATTTTGCTGATGGTGCTTTCCATCTTTGGCGGAGATACGGATACCGATGTCGACACCGACGTGGATGCCGACATTGCAGATGGCGATACCATTCCTTTCCAGTTTATATCGGTGAAAAACATTGTGGCTTTCTTTGCGGTTTTTGGCTGGTCCGGAATTGGCTTTATCAATGCCGGAATGGCACCGTGGCTTGTCATTTTGCTGGCGGTTTTTTGTGGACTGCTGATGATGTTGCTGATGGGGACGCTGTTTTACCTGATGTCGAAACTGGCCGAGAACGGCACTTTGAAAATGAACAATGCCATTGGTAGGCTGGGCGAGGTGTATCTTCGTATTCCGGCCCAAAGAGGCGGGATGGGAAAAGTGCAGCTTACAGTTCAGGGATCGGTGCGTACGCTCGATGCCATTACCGACGACCTGGATGAAATTGCCACCGCATCCATTGTACAGGTGGTTGATGTGATCGACGACAGCATTCTGCTGGTAAAAAAACAAGGAAATTAAACACCCATAAAAACTAAAAATCAATGCAAGATTATTTTGTTATTCTAATCACCGTTGCCGCCTTTTTCCTTTTTGTAATAGTGGTGGCAATGATGAGGAGGTACAAACGATGCCCCTCCGACCGCATTCTGGTGGTGTATGGTAAAATTGGCAAAGGCTCCGACCGCGAATCACGTTCATCGAAGTGTATTCACGGGGGTGCTGCGTTTATCTGGCCCATCATTCATTCGTATGCATTTCTGGATTTAACACCTATTTCCATCGAAATCAACCTGACCAACGCACTGAGTAAGCAAAACATTCGTGTGGACGTGCCTTCCCGTTTTACGGTGGGTATTTCAACCGAACCCAATGTAATGAACAATGCTGCCGAGCGTTTGCTGGGTTTATCGCAAGACCTGATCAGCAATCTGGCAAAAGACATCATTTTTGGTCAGTTGCGTTTGGTAGTGGCTACCATGGAAATCGAAGAGATCAACAGCAACCGCGACTTGTTTTTGGCAGCGGTTTCGTCAAATGTGGAAGCGGAACTGAAAAAGATCGGTTTGAAACTGATCAACGTAAACGTAACCGACATCAACGACGAGTCGGGCTATATTGAAGCGCTGGGTAAAGAAGCTGCTGCAAAGGCCATCAACGACGCCAAGAAAAGTGTGGCGGAGAAAAACCGTGACGGGGAAATTGGACAGGCCATGGCACATCGCGAACAACGTGTGCAGGTGGCCAGTGCTGATGCTACCGCTGTGGAAGGGGAGAACCTGGCAAAAGTTACGATTGCCAACTCGGATGCCGATCGTCGGGAGAGGGAAGCTGAGGCGAACCGCCGTGCGGTGGCTGCCGAGAAAGTAACCGATGCCCAGGCGCTGCAGGAAGCCTATGCTGCCGAAAAACTGGCCGAGCAGGTGAGGGCCGAGAGAGACAAAGCTACGCAGGTGGCCAACATTGTGGTTCCGGCCGAAATCGATAAACAAAAAGTGGAGATTGATGCCGAAGCCATAGCCGAACAAAAACGCCGGATCGCCAAAGGGGAAGCCGACGCGATTTACGTGAAAATGGCGGCAGAAGGAAAAGGTATATACGAAATCCTGAGCAAACAGGCCGAAGGTTTTGAAAAACTGGTGAAGGCTGCCGGTGGCGATGCACAAAGTGCTGCCCTGATGATGATCACCGACAAATTGCCTGAACTGGTGAAAACACAGGTGGAAGCCATCAAGAACATTAAGATCGATAAAGTTACGGTTTGGGAAACCGGTAACGGCAAAGACGGTAAAACATCGACTGCCAACTTTATGCAGGGACTGCTGGGCTCTCTTCCTCCGCTCGACGATGTATTTAAATCGGCCGGGATGGAACTGCCCAATTATCTGAAAGGCACACCCGCCGAAGAAGTGGCTACTGAAGAGGCTCCTGAAGTGAGCGATGAAACAGACTTTGATCCGAAATAACATCGGACGACGATACAACGCAAAACACCGGTTTTCTTTTTTTGAAGGCCGGTGTTTTTGTTGAAGGACTGAAGGATTGAGGTACTGAGTTCAGGGTTCAGCGTTTAAAGTTCAGAGTGTTTCGTGCTACGAACTATTGCCAAATTGCTAAACTGTTAAATTTTAGAATGAGCTTTGTCCCGTGCACTACAAGAAAAAACAGCCAACGTTTCTTGTCCTGATGAAAGGTGAGCAACGTGGTCAGGACGTTTGTCGCCCAGAAGATAAAGGACGTAACGTATTTGGTACGTTTGTCGTCCAATCGAAAAAGGAGGCAATGTACTCAGTACATTGCGCCCCCCTATGAAAAGTGAATGAATGTACTCAGTACGTTTGTCGTTCAAAAGAAAAGGAAGCTAACGTAGCTAGTACGTTTGCTGCCAACGCTGGATTGGATTTATGATTTGTAAAACATCCTTGCTAACAAGGTCCAATCCCAAAACAGCTGAATATTCAGAACTACTTTATGTGGAATAAATCAGGGAATGTTAAATAAGAACACTTGCAGCTCAGCGTTTGTCGGCTAAATTGCCCCGTTGACCGATAATTTTTTCAGAGATTGTTATTTTGCAGCTTTCTTTAATAATCTATACCAAAGCCGTAATTTGTACGGTAAAACAAATACTATTCAATAAAAATCAATATGGAATTATTTGAAGCGCGGAATGTGGAGAAGGTGTTTGCCTCTACCAAAGCCCTGTCGGATGTGAGCATTTCGGTAAAAGAGCAAAGCATTTTTGGCTTGCTGGGGCCCAACGGCGCCGGGAAAACCACGCTGATCCGCATCATTAACCAGATTACCGCACCGGATAAGGGCGAAATATTTTTAGCGGGGCGAAAAATGACCCGCGCTGATATTTCGCAAATCGGCTACCTGCCCGAAGAAAGGGGTTTGTACAAAAAAATGAAGATCGGCGACCAGGCGATTTACCTGGCACAATTGAAAGGAATGTCGCGCGGGGATGCGGTTCGCAACCTCAAAAAGTGGTTCGAAAAATTTGACATCATGCCCTGGTGGAACAAAAAAGTGGAAGAACTCTCGAAAGGGATGCAACAGAAAGTTCAGTTTGTGACCACGGTGGTGCATCAACCCAAGCTGCTGATTTTCGACGAGCCTTTCAGCGGCTTCGACCCCATTAACGCCAACCTTCTGAAAGAAGAAATTCTGAACCTCCGCAGCGAAGGAGCTACCATTATCTTTTCGACCCACAACATGGGCTCGGTGGAAGAATTGTGTGACAGCATTGCGCTGATCAACAAATCGGTGAAGATTGAGGATGGTCCTACTGACGCGATCCGTGAGAAATACAAGTCGAACATTTTTGACGTACGCTACCGCGGACAATTTGCCGATGTGGAAAAAGTGCTGGGGGCTCAGTACGAGATCATCGGCCATGCTGAAACGGAGAAAGAAAACACCCTCAAAATTCAGTACCTGAACGGCAATTCAAACAACGACCTGTTGCAGGCCTTGATGCCGGTGGTAGAAATAAGTGCTTTTGAGGAGGTGATCCCAAGCATGAACGACGTGTTTATCAAAGCGGTTCAGAACGCCAACAAAAAGTGAGAAACGGTTTCGAATATTACCACTTCATGAAGTAAATAAAGAACAATGAACAATACATTTTTAATCCTGAAACAAGAGTATTTGAAAAGGGTCCAAAAGAAATCCTTTATCATTCTCACGATATTGATGCCCATTCTGATTGCCGGTGTGTATGCGCTGGTGATCTATTTTTCGGTGAAAGACGACACGCAGGAGAGAACCATTGCAGTGTACGACGAGTCGTCGCTGTTTTTAGGTGAGTTTGGTGACCAGGGAGCTACCAAATTCCACTTTGTCCCGCAAGAAGAATACACAGAACTGAAAGGTAAGTTAAAAGGCAGTGGCTACTATGCGGTGTTGTATATTCCCGGCAATATTTACACCAACAACCAGGCGCAGCTGGTATCAGAAAAGCAGTTGCCTTTGGAGCTGACCGAGCAGATCGAACGCCGGATGAGCCGTTTTATCGAGAACGACAAACGGCAGAAGGTGATCGATGATTCGGGTATTCCCGACCTCGACGAGCGGCTAAAGCAAACCCGCACTTCGGTGCGGCTGAATACGCTGAAGCTGTCAGAATCGGGAGAGGCTAAAAAGAGCTCATCGATTGTGGCATTTATTGCCAGTTATGCGATGGGGATCATCATCTACTTTTTTGTGTTTATGTACGGCGCCATGGTTATGCGCAGCGTGATGGAAGAAAAGAAAAGCCGCATCATCGAGGTGATCATATCATCGGTAAAGCCTTCGCAATTAATGGCCGGAAAGATCATCGGTACGGCGTTGGTTGGATTAACTCAGGTGGCGATTTGGGTGGCTTTGGGCGGTATCGGACTTTTTGTAGTGCAGGGATTTTTTGCGCCTGAAACGGCTCAGCAAATGGGGCAAAGCCTCATGGAAGCACAGGGGGGAATGAATCCTGCCATGGCACAGGCTGCCGAACCCAATAAGGTGAACGAAATCATGGAAATGATCGGTAACCTGAATATTCCGCTGATCCTGTTTTCGTTTGTATTTTATTTCCTGGCCGGTTACCTTTTGTACAGTTCGTTGCTGGGCGCCGTTGGTGCCGCTGTCGACAACGACGAAGATTCGCAGCAGATGGTTTTTCCGGTAACTTTCCCGCTCATTCTTTCGATCATGTTGCTGTTCCCGATTGCCAAAAATCCCGAAGGGCAGCTGGCATTCTGGACATCGATCATTCCATTTACTTCGCCTGTTGCTATGATGGCCCGCATTCCTTATGGTTTACCAACCTGGGAAATTCTGCTTTCGATGGCGCTGTTGGTGTTGGCAACCGTGGGAGCCATCTACGCCGCTGCGAAAATCTACCGCGTAGGTTTGCTGATGTACGGGAAAAAGGTGAATTTGAAAGAGCTGATCAAGTGGTTGCGGTATAAAAATTAAAAAATCTCAAAAAAAGAAGGATAATCCTTTGTGTGTTATTTAGATTTAATAAAAATTACCTATATTGCTCAAATTATGACAATAATCATGTACCATACTTATATGTGTTGCTGTTCGGAAATTTCCGGAAAGGTATTGTCGTAGTATAAATTGAACTTAGTCGAGTGACGATAACAAGGCCTTTCCGAATAACGGGAAGGCTTTTTTATTGGCATTTATTTAGAAGAAACATATAACTCAAAAAAATAGAACAAGATGACACAGGTTCCGAACAGTCGGCAGACCAAAGGAAAGGTGGCGTCTTAATCCGTAAAGGAGAAATTAAAATTAACAAGATGAGAGCACAAAACATTCTTGAAACGATTGGCAACACGCCACATGTGAAGATGAACCGATTGTACCCCGAAGGATACGAGGTATGGGTAAAAGTTGAAAAAACAAATCCGGGGGGAAGCATCAAAGACCGTATTGCGCTGTCGATGATCGAAGATGCAGAGAAGAACGGCATTTTGAAAGACGGTTCGGTGATTATTGAACCCACTTCCGGAAATACGGGTATCGGACTGGCACTGGTGGCTGCGGTGAAAGGTTACCGCCTGATCCTGACCATGCCCGAGTCGATGTCGCTCGAAAGACGTCGTGTGTTGACTGCTTTGGGTGCCGAACTGGAACTTACTCCCAAAGAAAAGGGAATGAAGGGAGCGATTGCCAAAGCCCAGGAGCTTTCGGCTGAAATCCCGAATTCGTGGATTCCGTTGCAGTTTGATAACCCGGCCAATGTGGCTGTTCACCGCGATTTTACCGCACAGGAAATCATCAACGACTTCCCGGAAGGTTTTGATTACCTGATCACGGGAGTGGGAACCGGTGGCCATATTTCAGGAGTGGCAGAGGTTTTAAAGGCAAAATTTCCAAACATTAAAGTGTTTGCGGTAGAACCCGATACCAGCCCGGTTATTGGCGGAAAAGATCCGGGACCGCATACCATCCAGGGAATCGGGGCCGGTTTTATTCCGAAAAACCTGAATACAGAGTTGCTCGACGGAACCATTGAGGTGGGCAAGGAAGAGGCTTTTGAATACGCACAAAGAGCGGCTAAAGAGGAAGGACTTTTTGTGGGAATCTCTTCGGGAGCTTCGCTGGCAGCAGTGGCCAAAAAAATCAAGGAACTGCCCAAAGGCTCAAGGATTCTTACCTTCTCGTACGACCATGGGGAAAGATACTTATCAATCGACGGATTGTATTAAAAAGGGAGCCGGTTAGTTTTAACTGGCTCTCCATCGTTTTGGGGCAAGAAAGTTCGGGTCGATGGGGGACGTGTCAATGTAGTTGATCGAACAAAAGTCCAGAATGGTTGTTTCTTTCGTAATCAAAGAAATTTTTAAAAATGAAGAAAGGAGCAGCTATGTTTTTAACAGGATTACTTGTAGGAATAGGCCTGATGGTGGTTTTAATCGTTGTGGTTTTGCCTAAACAAATGTTTGTGATCAACGAAAGCAAACTTGGCTTTGACGAAACGGTAGAAGCGATCACGCAATCGGTTCAGGAAAACAAGTGGAGCATGCCGCATGTGTACGATTTGCAGGCAACCATGAAAAAGAACGGATTGGAAGTAAGACCGGTAAAGGTGTTTTCGTTGTGCAAACCGGAACATGCCTACAGAATTCTCAGCGACGATAACGAACGAATGGTATCTGCTTTAATGCCTTGCCGGGTTGCCGTGTACGAAAAAGGAGGAAAAACTTATGTGTCGATGCTGAACTCGGGACTTTTTTCTAAATTGATGGGGAAAAAGGTAAAAGAAGTGATGGGAGATGCCAGCGCCGAGAACCTGCAGATTCTTGCTCCGGTAGTTAGGTAGTCGATTGAACGAATAAGAATAAAAATCAAAAACTAACAAAGATGAAGAAAGTACTGTTTTTACTGCTTGCCATTGGTTTGTTTGCCTGTGGTTCGGCAGAAAAGAAGACGGACGCCAAGTCGGCGGCTGCGGCCGAGGTGACGGAAGTTTCGCTGAGTATTGGCGGAATGACCTGCGAACATTGTGTGATGTCAGTGGAAAAAGGGATCGGCAGTTTGGAAGGAATTGAAGCCGTGAAGGTGACGCTCAGTGATTCAACCGCCGTGGTAAAATACAACGCTTCGGTGTTGAAGCTCGACGATATTAAAGAAGCTGTAAAAAAGCGTGGCTACGAAGTGAAATCTACCGAATAGGCTTGTTTTTAACCGGTTGGGGAAAATAATCGGTCGTATTTCTTTTAAGTTTGGGTAGATTTTGTATATTGAGCCAATGTGATGAAATTGAAAACATGAAAACAAACAACAGAAAATTAGAGACCAGGGAACGGGGTCCGGTTTGGAAAGCAAAAATCGGCCTGCATTCCGGGATTTCGAACAAGACGTTTACCGTCTTCAGAAAATCCAAAAAATGGGAAACGTACATCTATCTGAATTAAATAAAAGCTCCGGTCAAACGACCGGAGCTTTTTTATGTTGGCCTTAGGGTGTTGGGAGCTTATACCAAAATTACCTCAGACTGAGCCTTATAATTCCATTTCTTTGCGTTTATGCTTCGTTATAAAAACTCAACAGAACTTTGGCTATGCTTCCTTTTTATGCCTTGCCTAAACACAAATATTCTGAAATTATTTAAGGCTCACCTTGAAGTAAATTTGGTATTATACTTCTAGCGGATTATAAACCGTGCCAATAAACAACAACGTATTGGTGGTGCGTTCGCGGACGACGAAAACAAACGGTTTGTCGAAATGTACCGTAGGTGTTCCTCCGCCTGCTGAGGTTACTTCGAATCCGATGGTAGTAACAGCGGCGGCTTCTGTTCCTTCTTCATTTACATCCACAAAAGTGTTTTGTTTTACGAAGGAAATAAACGTGGTAACATCGCTCAGGTTTGAGAAATCCGCAGGACCAAAGGCATCTGTCATACCAAGATTCTGAAGATACTCATTCAGTTTTTTCTCGTACTTGAATTTGAATTTTGGCAGCAGTACATTGTATTTGATTTTAGCTTCCTGCTGGTCGAGCTCCGAAGTGATTTCTTCGTAGGTTTCTCCGGTAAATACGGGTAGCATTCCGGGCAGGCTTTCGTTGGGTAAAATAAGGTCCATTACAAAATTATCGCGGCCATAGCTGAGTTCGTATGCCGAGAATCCATTTCCGTTGTATCTTCTTAGCGGAATTTTTCCCGACATGGTAGGGACTTCGATACTTTCACCATTGGTGAGAGTAAAAGGCAAATTCTCCGTATCGTTTTTTTCAAACTGTTGTGTCCAGTCGCCTTTAAAATACACCGCGTTTAGCAGGAACATTACTGCATCGCCTGAGATTTCATTTAAAACTTTGTCGATTTTTCCGTTTGTATGATCCGATGCCCAACCGTTGATTCGCTTCAAGGTGTTGACTACGTCGCTAAAATCAAGTCCTTCAATATCTGCCTGGTAATCGGTTTGCATGGCCTCTTTGTACGAAGGTTTTACCGGAAATCCATTCCTGTAAAACATGGCATTGGCCAGGTTAAGCGTCACTTTGTTGTCGGCTTCCAGTAATTGCTCTACCAGTGTTTGGTAAAGCTCATTTATTTCGTCCTGAGTCAGGTTGTTATAGCCGAGCATGTCGCGCATTTGCGTAAAAGTATTGCCGGCTGCTCCGTTCATGGCCATGTTCAAAGCTATGTTGGCGCTAAGGGGCGAAAGCATCATGTTTTTCTGTTCTGCACCGGCTACTTCAGTAAAAAGCGAAATGCCAAAATGGTTGCTTTTGGTCAACACCTCGTTGGCGTAGTCGGGAAGTACGATGGATTTGGGCTCCCTGGTTTCGGGTTGATCGTCGTCGTTGCTTTGCTGGCAGCTTAGCAGCCCCGTAAGCAGGAAGGCAAGAAGAAGCGTAACATTTGTTTTCATCTCATTAAAATTGTTTATTTAGTTAGTATTCGATGGAACTCCCATGATTTTAATTATACCTGTTTGTGGCAATTCTTCGTCATGGTCGTTTCATAGTCAAGTTTTTGAATGATAGATTTTTTACTTAGATGGATTTGCTTGGGAAATGGTTGCTTTGTGTTCGGAATTTATTTTACAAAAGAGACTCGTTCTTTATGTATTGATTGAAATAAAGAACGAGTCTTTAAGCTCAATTTAGGCTGCTCTAAGAGTTGGTAAAACTGAAAAAGCTCCGGTCAAACGAATGCTGACCGGAGCTTTTCTATACTTGCAATTTAGCTGATCCTATTTGTATTCGTCCCAGCTTTTTATTTTGACATCTTCCAGTGTGTATTTGCAAATTGCGTAAAGGAAAGCACTTGCCACACGGGCATTGGTAATCAGCGGAATGTTGTAGTCGATAGCGCTTCTGCGGATGGTATATCCGTTTTTCAACTCCCGGTTGGTATGGTTTTTCGGGATGTTGATCACCAGGTCGATTTTCTTCTGCTTGATGTAGTCCAGCGTATTCGGCGATTGTCCTTCTTCGTCGGGCCAGTAAATCAGTGTGTTTTCGATGCCATTGTCGCGGAAGAACTTGTGTGTTCCTTCTGTAGCAAAAATATTGAAACCACGTTCTACCAGCATCCGGGCGCTGTTGAGTAACTCCAGTTTGCCGCGTGATGGTCCGGACGAGATCAGGATGTTTTTCTTCGGGAAATTGTAGCCTACTGACAGCATTGATTTCAGGATAGCCTCGTAGAAATTTTCCCCGATGCAACCTACTTCGCCGGTCGACGACATATCCACACCCAGTACCGGGTCGGCTTTCAGCAAACGTGCAAACGAGAACTGCGGTGCTTTTACACCCACATAGTCGAGTTCAAACAGCGACTTGTCGGGTTTCGGAACATCGATTCCCAGCATCACTTTAGTAGCGATCTCAATCAGGTTGAGCTTCATTACCTTCGATACGAACGGGAAGCTTCGCGAAGCACGCAGGTTACATTCAATTACTTTTATGTCGTTGTCTTTAGCCAGGAACTGCATGTTGAAAGGCCCGGTAATTTCGAGTCCTTTGGCAATCTGGCGGGCAATTTTCTTCACCCGGCGGATGGTTTCCACGTACAGTTTCTGCGGCGGGAAAACGATGGTGGCATCTCCCGAGTGAACCCCGGCAAATTCCACGTGTTCCGAAATGGCATAGGCGATCATTTCACCGTTGTTGGCCACCGCGTCAATTTCAATTTCCTTGGCATTCTCGATAAACTCGGTCACTACCACCGGATGTTCTTTCGATACATTGGTGGCCATTTCGAGGAAGTGAACCAGCTGGTCGGGGTTGGAAACCACGTTCATGGCTGCTCCCGAAAGTACGTACGACGGACGGATCAACACCGGGTAGCCCACTTCATCCACAAACTTGTGAATGTCTTCGATGGTAGAAAGGCGGGCCCAGCGTGGCTGGTCTACAACCAGGCTATCCAGTAGCGAAGAAAACTTCTCGCGGTCTTCCGCATTGTCGATTTTCACCGGCGAAGTTCCCAATACCGGAACATTCTGCCCGTGGAGTTTCATGGCCAGGTTGTTCGGAATCTGTCCTCCCATCGAAACCACTACTCCGTGCGGATTTTCGAGGTCGTAAATATCCATTACGCGCTCAAAACTCAGCTCGTCAAAATAAAGCCGGTCGCAGGTATCGTAGTCGGTACTTACTGTTTCCGGGTTGTAGTTGATCATCACTGCGCGGTAGCCCTGCTCTTTAATTGTGTCGATGGTGTTTACGCTACACCAGTCAAATTCCACCGAACTTCCGATACGGTAAGCACCGGAGCCGAGCACTATTACCGATTTATGATCTCCTAAATACTGAACATCGTTTTCGGTACCATTGTGCGTCAGGTACAGGTAATTGGTTTGAGCCGGATACTCGCCAGCCAGCGTGTCGATCTGTTTTACAACGGGAACAATGCCGTGTGCTTTACGGAAAGCACGGACACGCAGCAAATCGCTGAAAATTTCTTTTACCGAACTTTTAATCACCAACCGGGCAATCTGGAAGTCGGAGAAACCCGCTTGTTTGGCTGCTTTCAGCAGTGGTAACGGAAGTTGCTCCAGTTCGTTTACCTGGCGCAGTTCCAGTTTTATTTTGTAAATGTTGTTTAGCTTTTGCAGAAACCAGCGGTCGATTTTGGTTTTTTCGTGAATCTCGTCGATCGAGTAGCCTTTGTTAAAAGCTTCGGCGATGGCAAAGATTCGGCGGTCGGTTGGGTTGGTCAGCTCTTGTTCTATTTCCTGGATGTTGATCTCTTCGCGGTTTCCAACAAATCCGTGCATGCCAAGTCCCACCATACGGATACCTTTCTGAATGGCTTCTTCAAAGGTACGTCCGATGGCCATGATTTCGCCCACCGATTTCATCGAGCTGCCGATGTTTTTTGAAACGCCTACGAATTTACTCAGGTCCCAGCGCGGGATTTTTACCACACAGTAGTCGAGTGCGGGTTCAAAAGCGGCAGTGGTAACTTTGGTTACTGAGTTTTTCAGCTGATGCAGACCGTAACCCAGCCCCAATTTTGCAGCCACAAATGCCAGCGGATAACCGGTTGCTTTTGAGGCCAGTGCCGAAGAGCGGGATAAACGTGCGTTTACTTCAATTACGCGGTAGTCTTCCGAGTTTGGATCGAGAGCAAACTGAACGTTACATTCGCCCACTACACCTACACGGCGGATGATTTTTATAGAGATGGCTCTCAGTTTATGGTATTCTGAGTTGGAAAGCGTTTGCGAAGGTGCCACTACAATACTTTCTCCGGTGTGAATTCCCAGCGGGTCGAAGTTCTCCATGTTACACACCGTAATACAGTTGTCGTATCTGTCGCGTACTACTTCGTATTCAACTTCTTTCCAGCCTTTGATCGATTCTTCTACCAGGATTTGCGGAGAATACGAGAAAGCACTTCCTGCGAGTTTTTCCAGTTCTTCTTCGTTTTCGCAGAAGCCTGAACCAAGTCCTCCCAGGGTGTAAGCTGCCCGGATAATGATCGGGAACCCAACCTGTTTGGCAGCGGCTTTGGCCTCTTCCATGTTGGCGGCCGCGATGCTTTTTGGGGTTTTTACGTCAATTTCCGCCAGCATTTTGGCGAAGATATCGCGGTCTTCAGTATCGATGATCGATTGCACCGGAGTACCGACAACTTCCACGTTGTATTTCTCGAGTACGCCCGATTTAAAAAGTGCTACTCCGCAGTTGAGCGCAGTCTGTCCACCAAAAGCCAGCAAAATCCCCTGTGGCTTTTCCTTTTTTATAACTTCTTCCACAAAATGCGGGGTTACCGGCAAAAAGTAAATCTTGTCGGCAATGTTGTCCGAAGTCTGGATGGTGGCAATGTTCGGGTTGATCAAAACCGTTTCAACTCCTTCTTCTTTCAGCGCTTTTAATGCCTGCGAACCTGAATAGTCAAATTCACCGGCTTCGCCAATTTTCAGGGCACCCGAACCCAGTACGATCGCTTTTTTAATATGTGTATGTATCATGATAACTATTGATTTTCGAATGATGATTAACGACTGAAGATTTTCGATTGAGTGGCCTCAATGCAACCTTAATCGTTGTGTTCTACACTTCTGTTCTTTTTTGCTGTTTCAATGCTTTTAACAAAGATGGATATCAATTCGTTGTTCTCAATAAAACATTCTTCCAGTAAATCTACTGTCTTAGTAAGGCCGGAATACTTTATAATCTTGAGTGCAACAAAGGTCTCCCTAAGTTCTTTAAGGCAAATGCTCATTTTATGAATGAAATCTTTTTTAGATTCAGCACTCTGAGCTTCGCCATAATTCAGAGCAGGAGATGTTCCTGAACGGACGATCTGATTTTGCATGTGACTGCCAACCGGAGAATTCGGTAATGTTTCTGCCAGCCTGATAATCATAGCTGTGGATTTTATCAACCTTTCCTCCAAATCAAATCTGTTCATCTCTTCTTTTCGTTCTTAATTCTTAAATCGTTAATCGATATTCTGCGGTTCAAACCTGTTTTTTGTATTCCACAATATTTTTGATGAACTCGTCGAACAAAAACTCGGTGTCAGTTGGGCCACTCGATGCCTCGGGGTGGAACTGAGTAGAGAAGAACGGCTTGGTTTTGTGCCTGATTCCTTCGTTGGTCTCGTCGTTCACGTTGGTGAACAATGGCTCCCAGTCTGCGGGCAATGTTTTGGTGGCTACCGCAAACCCGTGGTTCTGGGAAGTGATGTAACATTTGTTGGTCCCTTCCAGAAGTACCGGCTGGTTGTGGCTGCGGTGACCGTATTTCAGTTTGTAAGTGTCAGCTCCGGCAGCGCGCGCCAGCAGCTGGTTTCCGAGGCAAATCCCCATAATCGGTTTCTCTTCGGCAATCACCGTTTTGATGTATTTAACAGTGGCATCGCACATGGCCGGGTCGCCGGGTCCGTTGGAGATAAATACGCCGTCGTATTCTTCTCCGGTAAAATCGTAATCCCACGGAACACGGATTACCGTGGCGTTCCGGTCAATGAGGCAGCGGATAATGTTGTTTTTTACGCCGCAATCGATTAGCACCACTTTGTGTTCCCCTTCGCCATATACTTCGCGTTCTTTGCAGCTGGCAACGGCAACCAGGTTTTCCTTGTTGGGATCGTAGAAGTCGATTTCTTCATCAAATTCGATTTTTCCCAGCATCGAACCTTTCTCACGTAAAATTTTTGTTAAGGCTCTCGTGTCGATGTCGAATAAGCCCGGAACCTCGGATTCTTTCAACCAGTCGGATAAGCTTTTTTCAGCATTCCAGTGACTGAATTCAAACGAGTAGTCAGAAATGATCAAACCAGTGATATGCAGTTTGTTCGATTCGTAAAATTTATGGATCCCGTTTTCTTTTTGGTTAAACGGAACGCCGTAATTCCCAATCATTGGGTAAGTCGAAACCAGAATCTGGCCTGTGTACGACGGATCAGTCAAACTCTCGGGATAACCGGTCATTGCTGTATAAAACACTACCTCTCCAGCGACTGATTTTTCGCTTCCGAACGATTTTCCAACGAAAACAGTTCCGTCCTCCAATGTTAATTTTGCCTGTCTTACTTTAAACATATTCCGATATGATATTAAAAAAAATGCGTTTGTTCTAAAATCGACAAACGCATTTCAGTTCTCTTCTATAGATATTTTCTGATAAGTATTCCACATAAATAATGATCGTAACATTAAGCCAAAATCAAAATCGTTGCAAAAATAGTAATTATTCTGAATAAATTAGTTTGATTCTAAATTGAAATGAATATTTTTACATCGAAAATGAATATTTATTCAATGAAGAATAAAGTACAAAGACAACTTGAAATCAGAAAAATAATTCAGAACGGGAAGGTTCAGAGTCAGGAAGAATTGTTGGTTGCCCTGAAGAACAAAGGTTACGAGCTGACACAGGCAACCCTTTCGCGCGATCTGAAGGTTTTGCAGGTGGCCAAAGTGCCGCATCCGGTACTGGGATATATTTATACCATCCCCGAAAACGGAGCACCTGTTTCGCTGGCCGAGCAAACGCGGGTAAACTACCTGGCTGATGGTTTCAAGGATTTGCAATTCTCGGGTAGCCTGGCGGTTTTGAGAACTTTGCCGGGGTATGCAAGCAGTATTGCGGCTGTTATTGATGGTTCAAATACATGGGAGATCATCGGCACAGTAGCGGGTGATGATACCATATTAATTATACAGAGGGAAGGAATTTCAAAAAATGATTTGATGGAGGCATTAGTAAAAATAATGCCAAAGCTGAAAGAAAAGTTATAAGAACAGGCATGAAAAGTTTGGATAATATTAGGGTTGAGGTGGCCAGTGAGGAACACCTCAAATTTGTTGACGATATAAACGATGCCATTGATGAAGCCTCGAAAAAGAGGGGAACGGGTATCGCTCGCCGAACATATGAATATCTCTCTTCCAAAATGCAGGAGGGAAAAGCCATTATTGCTATTGAGGGGGAACAGTTTGCGGGTTTTTGCTACATCGAAACCTGGCAGGAAAAAGGTTTTGTCGCCAACTCGGGTTTGATTGTGCGTGAAGAGTACCGCGGAATTGGCCTGGCGAAAGCTATTAAAAAGAAAGCTTTTGAGCTTTCGAGGAAAAAGTACCCGAATTCAAAAATATTTGGTTTGACCACCGGTTTGGCGGTAATGAAGATTAATCACGAGCTGGGATACCGTCCGGTAACATTTTCAGAGTTAACTTTGGATGACCAGTTTTGGAAGGGATGTCAGGGGTGTGTGAATCACGATATTCTGGAGCGGACAGGCCGTAGCAAATGTTTGTGTACCGGCATGTTGTACGATCCGGCCTGGGAAAAACCGGTAGTTAATGGCAGCCCGATTAAAAAGCGCAGCCTTTTGGATCTGATTCCGCGGATTAAGCCGGGTTTGGCAAATAAAAAGAACAAATTACTGAATAGGAATAAATAAGAGAGTGACCGCACTGTAGAGGGAACAGACAGCTACAGATTACCTGGAGGGAGTAAGTTTTGCTGTCACTCTTCTTTCAAGAAAAATATATTATGAGCAAAAAAGTGGTTTTGGCATTTAGCGGGGGGCTCGATACCTCGTTTTGCGTAAAGTATTTAAAAGAGGAAAAAGGTTTTGATGTTTATACGGCCATCGCCAACACAGGAGGTTTCTCGGACGAGGAACTAAAGGCGATCGAGAAAAGGGCTTTGGCCTTGGGGGCTGTTCAGCACGTTACCCTCGATGTTACCAACGAGTATTACGAAAAGTGCATCCGTTACATGGTTTTCGGAAATGTGCTTCGAAACAATACCTATCCTATTTCGGTAAGCTCGGAGCGCGCGTTTCAGGCCATTGCCACCATCGAATATGCCAAGGAAATTGGGGCAACCGCCATTGCGCACGGAAGTACCGGTGCCGGAAACGACCAGATTCGTTTCGACCTTACTTTCCAGGTACTAGCGCCCGAAATCGAAATTATTACGCCTACCCGCGATTTGTTACTTACCCGTCAGCAGGAAATTGATTACCTAAAAAAGCACGGGTTCGAGGCCGATTTTACCAAAATGGAGTACTCCATTAACCAGGGGCTTTGGGGAACCAGTGTAGGAGGCAAGGAAACGCTGACCACCGATAAAAATTTGCCCGAAAGCGCTTATCCAAAACAATTGGAAGCAACCGACGAGGCAGTGATTGAACTTGGTTTTGAAAAAGGAGAGTTTGTGGCATTGAATGGCGAGTTTTATGAAAACGGCCCGGAAATTATCCGTGCGCTGGAAGAAATCGCATCGAAATACGCCATTGGCCGCGATACCCATGTTGGAGATACCATTATCGGTATTAAAGGCCGCGTTGGTTTTGAGGCCGCCGCACCGCTGATCATTATCAAAGCACATCATTTGCTCGAAAAACATACGCTTACCAAATGGCAGATGTACTGGAAAGAGCAGCTGGGTAACTGGTACGGAATGTTTCTGCACGAAGCCATGTACCAGGAACCGGTAATGCGCAACATCGAAGATTTCCTGGAATCGACACAGGAAAAGGTGACCGGCAAAGTGATCGTGAAATTGCGTCCGTATCATTTCGACCTGGTAGGAATTGAGTCGGAACACGACCTGATGAATTCCGGATTCGGACAATACGGCGAAACGGTGGAAGCCTGGACTGCCGACGACGTAAAAGGATTTACCAAAATTTTGTCGAACTCGTTGAAGATATACAACAAGGTAAACGGAGATCTTTAGAATGTTGAATGAGGATAAACGGTGGAAGATTTTATAGAAAAATCTAGAATCAAAAATCGTTAATCATGGAGTTAAAAGTTGTTTTTAAGTTAAATGAATATAGTTGGATTTAGTAATAATCTGAGTTTTATAACTCTCCCTCATTCCCTCTCTTCCCGAAGAGAGGGACGATTGAGTCCCGATAACTATCGGTGTCGAAATCAGGGTGAGTTCGTCGTGAAAATTCAAACATTCATTAACTTTTAATAAGTTGAATATTGAATGTCAATTAACAGAAAATCTTCAATCAAAATTCGTTAATCGACATTCGTTAATCAAATTAAATGATTAAAGTTGGAATTATAGGAGGAGCCGGGTACACTGCCGGTGAGTTGTTGCGTATTCTTATTCATCATCCGGAGGCGGAAGTGGTGTTTGTTCAGAGTACAAGTAATGCCGGAAATGCTGTTTCAAACGTGCATATTGACTTGCTGGGTGATACCGACCTGGTTTTTACCGAAGAAATGCCTTTTGAAAAGGCAGATGTGATTTTCCTGTGTATGGGTCACGGAAAATCAAAAGAATTTGTGGAGCAAAATAACCTGCCTGAAGGATTGAAGATCATCGACCTGAGTCACGATTTTCGCCTGAAAAGAGCAGGGAACGATTTTATATACGGTTTGCCCGAGTTAAATCGCGAAGCCATAAAATCAGCTAAGTATATTGCCAATCCGGGCTGTTTTGCCACCGGAATTCAGCTGGCATTTTTGCCTTTGGCCGAAAGAGGTTTGTTAAAAGACGAAGTGCATGTTCAGGCCATTACCGGTTCTACCGGCGCCGGACAAAAGCCTACATCCACGTCGCATTTTAGCTGGCGCAACAACAACCTGTCGGCCTATAAAATTTTCGAACACCAGCACGAAGGCGAGATTCTTCAAAGCTGGAAACAGTTGCAACCCGGTTTTGAGAGCGGTTTTAATTTTGTTCCGATTCGCGGAAACCATACGCGTGGTATTTTTGTTGCCGCTTATACCAATTACAATGGTTCGATCGAAGAGGCAACCGAGATTTACAAAAACTATTACGTCGGTCATCCGTTTGTTTTTGTGGTAGACGAAAATCCATCCGTAAAACAGGTGGTGAACACCAATAAAGCCGTTATTTATCTCGAGAAACACGGTGAAAAACTGGTGGTGATTACGGTAACTGATAACCTTTTAAAAGGTGCTTCCGGGCAGGCGGTTCAGAATATGAACCTGATGTTCGGACTGGATGAAAAAGCAGGACTGGGTTTAAAGCCCGTTGCTTTTTAATTAGAAACTGAGAATTAGAAATTAATAATTGGAGGAAGAACTGTTCGGCTTCGTGCTTTCAGCTTTGTACTTCCAACTTGAACAATATGAAACTATTTGATGTATACCCGCTTTTTGACATTACCCCGGTAAAAGCCGAAGGGTGCTATGTTTGGGACAAGGATGGAAACAAATACCTCGATTTGTACGGAGGGCATGCAGTAATTTCCATCGGCCACAGCCATCCGGCTTACGTGCAAAAAATTTCGGATCAGTTGTCGCAGATCGGATTTTATTCGAACTCTGTTCAAAATCCGTTGCAACACGAGTTGGCTGATAAACTGGGCAAGGTTTCCGGATGCGATGAATACAGTCTTTTTCTGTGTAACTCGGGCGCCGAAGCCAACGAAAATGCCTTGAAACTGGCGTCGTTTATTACCGGTAAGAAAAAAATTATCAGCTATAAAAAAGGGTTTCATGGCCGGACTTCGGCAGCGGTAGCGATTACCGATAACCCGAAAATTGTGGCACCGGTAAACGAGAGCCCCAATGCGGTGATTCTTCCGTTTAACGATATTGAAGCTACCGAAGAAGTGCTGAAAAACGGCGACGTAGCGGCTGTAATTGTGGAAGGTATCCAGGGAATCGGCGGAATTCGCCTGCCGGATATTGCCTTTCTGCAACAGTTGAAAAAGCTTACCGAAAAATACGTGGCTGCCTTAATTTTGGATGAAATTCAGTCGGGTTACGGACGTAGCGGGCGTTTCTTTGCCTTTCAGTATGCCGGCATCAAACCCGACATCATTACCCTGGCAAAGGGAATGGGTAATGGTTTCCCGATTGGTGGTGTGTTGATTCAGCCCGAAATTGAACCGTGGTACGGAATGTTGGGAACTACTTTTGGAGGGAATCACCTGGCTTGTGCCGCTGCCATTGCTGTGCTGGATGTAATTCAGAACGAAAGCCTGGTAGAGAATGCCGAGAAGACCGGAAATTACCTGATGGAAAGCCTGACGGCGATGGACGGCGATTTTGAAGTGCGTGGAAAAGGCCTGATGATTGGGATGGAGTTTCCGTTCCCGATTGCTGAAATTCGCAAAAAGCTTTTGTTTGACTATGGCATTTTCACGGGCGTTTCGGGGCAAAACATCATTCGCTTGTTGCCGCCGCTTGGGTTAACAATTGCGCAGGCCGACGATTTCTTGGCTGCCTTTGAAGCCGTTTACGCAGATGTTTCAGCTACGTTTGCTGAAAAGAAATAGAATGTAAAACATGAACGACTAAATTGCCGGTTATGAACAACAAAAAAATAGCAATAATAGGTGTCGGAAACATGGGGGGCGCTATCGCCATTGGTCTTGTAAAGTCTGGGTTTGTGCCGGCTTCCGACATCTCGGTTTCTGACCGAAAGGAAAGCACGCTCGCCAAATTGGCTGAGTTGGGCGTCAGCACTTTTACCGACAACCTGGAGGCAGCCAAAAAGGCCGAGGTGGTGATTGTGGCGGTAAAACCGTATCATATTGAAGGTGTGCTCAAAGAAATAAAAGGAGCACTTTCGGCGGAAAAGATCTTGATTTCGATTGTTTCCGGAGTAGGAATGAACGAACTGGCTGAAATGGCCGGGACCGACATCCCGATTTTCAGGGTAATGCCCAATACGGCGATCGCATTGCGCGAGTCGCTAACCTGTATCTCAGCCAACGGAAACACGGCGCCGCACAAAGATTTTGTGGTAGAGATGTTTAACAATATGGGTAAAACGGTTGAGATTCCGGAAGAGTTGATGGCGGCTGCAACCGTTCTTTCTTCCTGCGGAATTGCTTACGCATTGCGTTACATTCGTGCTGCCATGCAGGGCGGAATTGAGATTGGCTTTGGGGCAGAAATGGCCCAGTTTATTACGGCGCAAACCGTAAAAGGAGCCACCGAACTGCTTTTGCAATCGGGCCATCACCCGGAAAGGGAGATCGATAAAGTTACAACCCCGATGGGCGTGACCATCACCGGGTTGAACGAAATGGAGCACAAAGGCTTCAGTGCATCGTTGATACAGGGAGTACTGGCATCGTACAAAAAAATTGCCCCGACAAAGTAAAGAACAAGGTCGCGGTTGGATTCATTTGCCGGCCGCAGATAAATAAAATTGGTACCCCTACACCAATATGGAGATGAAGAAAAATGCAATTTCGATATAAAAAAATAACCATAAAAGTTGGCAGCAATGTATTGGCCAAATCCGATGGGACATTGAATGTGTCACGCATCGCGCATTTGGTTGATCAGATTGCTTTTCTGCACAAAAACGGAGTGGAGGTTGTGTTGGTGTCTTCCGGGGCGGTGGCTGCCGGACGTGCCGTGATGCAGCCTTGCAAAAAAACGGACGCTGTATCGCAACGCCAGTTGTGGGCCGCCTTGGGACAGGTGAAACTGATCTCACGTTATTCCGACTTTTTCCAGGAAGACGGCCTGGTTTGTGCCCAGGTGCTTACCACCAAGGAGAATTTTTCGAGCCGCGGGCATTACCTGAACATGAAAAACTGTTTCAGTACTTTGCTTGAAAACAAAGTGATCCCAATCGTAAACGAGAACGATACAATTTCGGTTACCGAACTGATGTTTACCGACAACGATGAGCTTTCGGGACTGATCGCCTCCATGGTTGATTCCGAAGCCCTGATCATCCTGAGTAACATCGATGGGGTTTACAATGCTCATCCCAAAAATGAGGATGCAAAACTGATCGAACGAATTGAAATTACGGACAACGAAGCTCAAAACGCGATTTCTTCCGAACGTTCGAATTTTGGCCGCGGCGGAATGCTGACCAAGTTCAGAATAGCCAAAAAAGTGGCCGGCGACGGAATTGGAGTACACGTGGCCAACGGTACCCGCGACAATGTTCTGATTGATTTATTGGACGTTCAGCAATCGTTAAAGCATACCTTTTTTGTGCCCAACGAAAAACCATCGAGCGGCGTAAAAAAATGGATTGCTTATTCCGATGGTTTTGCAAAAGGACAGATTGTAGTGAATGCAGGTGCGGTGAACGCGCTGAATTCGGAAAAGGCAGTTAGCCTGTTGCCGGTGGGCGTGGTGCGCATTGATACTGAATTTAAAAAAGGCGACCTGATCAAAATTCTTGACGAGAAAGGAGAAACGGTGGGACTTGGGAAGGCCGCTTACCATTCAGATAAATTGGACAAGGAAAAACTGTCGGAGAAACAACGGCCGGTAGTTCATTACGATTATTTGTACCTCGAAAACAAGAACGGGGCAAGTTAAAACTGAATTATAAAAGGACAGATTATATGTAAAAACAGCTCAGGGTAACTTTCAACAAAAGCCGGTTCAACGGCAATCATTCATTCTCCCTTTTTTTGATGCCCTAATTGATAACGTATTCTGAGCTCCCTCTCCCTCCCCCGGGAGAGGGTTATTTCGAAACCAGTGCTTTTTAAAGCCATAATAAATAAAGAAATGAAGATCGAACAACAACTGAAGAAAGTCCTTGAAGCATCGCGTCAGCTCAATCTGGTTGAGAACGATCGCGTGAAGGAAGTGTTGCTGGAAGTAGCCGCTCAGGCCCGGGCAAATACAGCTTATATTCTGGAGGAAAACCAGAAAGACCTAAGCCGGATGGACCCGGAAGATCCCAAATACGACCGCCTGAAACTTACGAAGGAAAGGATTGAAGGAATCGCCTCCGACATGGAGAATGTGGCTTTGCTGGATAGCCCGGTTGGAATAACGCTGAAAGAAATGGACCGTCCGAATGGTTTGAAAATCAAAAAAGTGACAGTCCCTTTTGGTGTGATCGGCATTATTTATGAAGCGCGTCCGAATGTTACCTTCGATGTGTTTGCGCTTTGCCTGAAATCAGGGAACGCCTGTGTGCTGAAAGGCGGGAGCGACGCCATTGATTCCAATCAGGCCATTGTTTCGATCATTCAGGATGTTTTAAAGAAATTCGGATTAAACGAAAATACAGTTGCTTTGCTGCCGGCGGGCCGCGAAGAAACCAACGAAATGTTGCGTGCACATGGTTACATCGACCTGATCATCCCGAGGGGAAGTCAGGGACTGATCAATTTTGTACGCGAGAATGCCACCATTCCGGTAATTGAAACCGGGGCCGGAATTTGTCATACTTATTTTGATGAATTTGGGGATGCCGCCAAAGGCCGCGAAATTATTTTCAATGCAAAAACACGGCGGCCGTCGGTTTGTAATGCCCTGGACTGTTTGGTGATTCATGAAAGCAGGTTGAATGAACTTCCGGCTTTTGGTGCAAAGTTGCTTGAAGAGAAAGTGGTGATTTATGCCGATGAGCGTTCGTACGAAGTATTGAAAGGAAAGTATCCGCAGGATTTGCTTTTTCAGGCTACCCCCGAAAGCTATGGTACGGAGTTTCTGTCGCTGAAAATGTCGGTAAAAACCGTGGATAGTTTTGACGAGGCCGTTTCGCATATCAGTCAATACAGTTCAAAACACAGCGAAGCCATTGTAAGTGAAAATGCTGAACGTATTGGAACATTCCGAAAACTGGTGGATGCATCGGCTGTGTATTCCAACGCATCAACTGCTTACACCGACGGAGCTCAATTTGGGCTGGGAGCGGAGATAGGAATCAGTACGCAAAAGCTGCACGCACGGGGCCCGATGGCTCTGGAAGAATTAACCAGTTATAAATGGATTGTTGAGGGTAGCGGCCAGGTAAGGCCCACTTAGTTGTAAATAATTTCGTAGTAAAAGTTAAGTATGAGCACATTAGAGATACGACACAATATTGTTGAACAGCTGTTGCGGATTGAAGATGAATCGTTTTTGTCAGCTATAAAAACAATTTTAGAAAACAAAACTACGGAAGATAAACGCCAGCTGAACGAATACCAAAAGGAACGGATTAAGGTGGCACGAGAACAGCTGAGACTGAACCGGACAATTTCGCACAACGAACTGCAAAAAGAGGTTGGTAAATGGCTGCACGGGAGATAATCTGGTCAAGAGAGGCAAAAGTCGATTTGTATACCATTCTTGATTATTACAAAAAGAAAGGTTCAGCCGGATACGGTAATGAATTGAATTCCCGGGTTAATAAAAGCCTGCACAAGATTGCCAAACATCCTTTGAAGGGAAATGAAACAGCTTTGCCTACGGTTCGTACTATGACATCGAAGGACTGTCAGATTATTTATGAAATATTTGACAAGCAGATACTGGTGGTTATGTTATGCGATCATTGCCGGAACAATAATGAAGACTGTTGGTAAACAGAAGTAGAAAATAAAGACCAAATCATAAGATAGGTAAACACCGTAATTTTAAGTGTTTCCTCAATAAACAAAACAATTTTAAGCACGTGAAAAAGTTTATCTCTGTAAAAGACCTGCCCAGCATTGAGAAAGCGATTGAAACCGCATTTGAAATCAAGAAAAACCCATACGGATTTCAGCACCTCGGGAAAAATAAAACCATGGTGTTGGTGTTCTTTAATTCCAGTTTGCGTACGCGTTTAAGTACGCAGAAAGCTGCCATGAATATGGGAATGAATACCATGGTGCTGAATGTTACCGAAGACAGCTGGCAACTGGAGTCGGAAATGGGAGTTGTGATGGATGGTAAGAATGCGGAACATTTACGCGAGGCAATTCCGGTAATTGGAAGATATTGCGATGTGATTGGGGTAAGGGCTTTTGCGAAGTTCGAGGATAAAGAGGCCGATTATTCGGAGCGGATTCTGACCCAGTTTGTTGATTATGCCGGGGTTCCGGTAGTTAGCATGGAAGGTGCTACCCGTCATCCACTGCAAAGTTATGCCGACCTGGTGACCATTGAAGAGTACAAAAAGGTAGATCGACCCAAAGTGGTGCTTACCTGGGCGCCGCATCCGCGGGCATTGCCCCAGGCGGTAGCCAACTCGTTTGTGGAATGGATGCGCGAAACCGACTACGAACTGGTAGTGACGCATCCCGAAGGTTATGAACTGGCGCCCGAGTTTATGGGAGATGTAAAGGTTGAGTACGATCAGAAAAAAGCATTTGAAGGGGCCGATTTTGTGTATGCCAAAAACTGGGCGTCGTACACGCATTACGGGCAAATTCTCTCAAAAGACTTTGGCTGGACGGTTGATGAGGCCAAAATGGCTTTGACCAACGAGGCCAAATTTATGCACTGTTTGCCGGTTCGCCGCAATGTGGTGGTGACCGACGGAGTGATTGACAGCCCCAATTCAATTGTGGTGGAAGAAGCTTACAACCGCCAGGTAACGGCGCAGGCTGTCTTAAAAATGATTTTGGAAGGATAAGTCGGATGTTGTAGATTTGTAGAACAGTAAAAAGAATGAAGTCCATTACGATTGAAATATCAGACAAAGTGTACGATGCTTTTCGCGACTTGCTCCGGCGTTTGCCAAAGGGAAGCTTTCGTATTTACGATGAAGATCCGGATGGACTTACCGCCGAAGAGGAGAAAGCCTGGTATGCTGTACATGATAAATTAGAGAAAAAAGACCTTTCTGATTTTGACGACTGGGATGACGTGAAAGACACCCTTTGATGTACACCATTAAAATTCATAAAAAGGCAGTAAAATTTCTGAAATCACGAACTCCGCTCGAGAAAAAAATTATCAGAGAAAAACTGGAGTATTTGAAGGAAAATCCTTTTGTTCATCCACAACTGGATATTAAGAAGATGAAAGGAGAAGACAATCTTTTACGTCTTCGAATTGGGAGAATAAGGATTTTGTATAAAGTAGTTGAAGGAGAGTTACTGATTTTAGTGATATCGGCAGGAGCAAGAGGCGACGTTTATAAAAAGAAATGATGGATAAAAAAATAGAAATCATCCCGGCCATTGACCTGATAGAAGGGAAATGTGTGCGGCTTTCGCAGGGAGACTACAACCAGAAAACGGTGTACAACGAAAATCCCCTGGAGGTGGCGCAGATGTTTGAAGACGCCGGTATTTCGCGTTTGCACCTGGTAGATCTCGATGGGGCAAAAGCACAGCATATTGTGAACTACAAGGTGCTGGAAACCATTGCGACGAAAACAAACCTGGTAATCGACTTTGGTGGAGGATTAAAAGCCGACAAAGACCTGGAGATTGCCTTTAACTCGGGTGCTTCAATGGTTACCGGTGGAAGTATTGCCGTGAAGCAGAAAGAAACTTTTTTGATCTGGCTGGAAAAATACGGCTGCGAAAAAATTATCCTGGGAGCCGATGCAAAAGACGGCAAAATAGCGGTAAGTGGCTGGCTGGAGTCGACAGAACTTCCGGTTGTTGGGTTTATAAAAGAGTACCACCAGCAAGGCATTTCTAAAGTGATTTCGACCGATATCAGCCGCGACGGAATGCTGAGCGGACCGGCTTTTGATCTTTATGAGCAGATAATGAAGGAGCTCCCCAAAGTTGAAATTATAGCCAGCGGAGGCATCGCTTCCATGGACGATATATTAAAATTGGATGAAATGGGCGTGCCGGGCGTGATAACCGGTAAGGCAATCTACGAGAATCGGATAACTTTGAAGGAAATAGAACGGTTTATACTTTAAACTCTGAACCTTCTACTTTGAAATTAAGTATGCTGGCAAAAAGAATTATACCATGTTTGGATATCCGTAACGGGCAAACCGTTAAAGGGGTCAATTTTGTGAATATTCAGGAGGTGGGCGACCCCGTGGAGTTGGGAGCAAAATACGCTGCCGAAGGGGCCGATGAATTGTGTTTCCTGGATATTACAGCGACGCACGAAGGTCGAAAAACTTTTGTGGAACTGGTAAAACGTATTGCAGCACACCTGAATATCCCGTTTACAGTTGGTGGTGGAATCAGCGAACTGGCTGATGCCGAAAAATTATTAAGTGCAGGAGCTGATAAAATTTCGATCAACTCGTCAGCAGTGCGTAATCCGAAACTGATCGACGAGCTGGCTTTGAACTTTGGAAGCCAGTTTGTGGTAGTGGCGATCG
Organism: Maribellus luteus; assembly: GCF_003576475.1. Lineage (GTDB taxonomy): Bacteria > Bacteroidota > Bacteroidia > Bacteroidales > Prolixibacteraceae > Draconibacterium > Draconibacterium luteum. The sequence goes on from NZ_QWGR01000002.1 coordinate 514,156, forward strand.
ATGCACGGGGCGACGAGAACGACCATTGGACTGTTACGGTTAACGGCGGTCGTATTCCAACCGACAAGGAGCTTTTTTCGTGGGCCAAAGAAGCGGAAGACCGCGGGGCAGGAGAGATTCTGTTCACCTCGATGAATCACGACGGAACCAAAAATGGTTTTGCCAATCAGCAGCTTTCGCGTATGGCCGACATGTTGAAGATCCCGATTATTGCGTCGGGAGGAGCAGGCAAAAAAGAGCATTTTGTAGATGTTTTTACCGAAGGGAAAGCGGATGCGGGCCTGGCAGCCAGTATTTTTCACTACAATGAAATACCGATTCCGGTGCTTAAGAAATATTTAAAAGAAAAAGGAATTGTGGTTCGTTAGGCTTACGATGCTTAACTTCGCAGTAAATATAAATCAATGAAGACGTTAACAGCAGTATCAGCTATCGATTTTAACAAAATGGACGGGCTTATTCCGGCCATTATTCAGGACGCCGAAACCCAAAAAGTTCTCATGCTGGGTTTTATGAACGAGGAGGCTCTTTCAAAGACAAAGGAAATAGGGAAAGTGACTTTTTTCAGCCGTACCAAAAATCGGTTATGGACCAAAGGTGAAGAATCGGGGAACTTCCTGAAAGTGGTTTCGATTGCCATTGACTGCGATAACGATACTTTACTTATAAAGGTAGATCCTGTTGGCCCGGTTTGCCATACCGGTGCTGATACCTGTTTTGAAGAAAGCAACACCGGAAACGAAATTCAGTTTTTGACCTATCTCCAGGATTTTATTGATAAGCGTAAGGCAGAAATGCCTGAAGGCTCTTACACCACTTCCTTGTTTCAGAAAGGAACGCGGAAAATTACCCAGAAAGTAGGGGAGGAAGCAGTGGAAACGATCATTGGGGCCATGGCCAACGACGATGAAAACTTTATTTACGAAGCAGGAGATCTGCTTTATCACCTTATTGTTCTGCTTACCCACAAAGGATACCGGATCGAAGACATCGTACGGGAATTAAAGAAAAGGCATAAATAAGCCTGCTGACACTACTCCCTGCGACTTGCTTTTAGGTATATATTAGGTGCCATATGTTCAAAAAAAGGTGTTGCGTAACTATGTTACGTAACATAGTTGCAAAACATTGAAAATAAAGGTTTTGTGATTTGGTGTAATTGTTTTGTAGTCCGTAGCTTTGTTATATCTACTAACTACAAAATAACTTTTTATGGAAACTCTAACCGTTTGCCCAACCAGTACGGCCACGATTTTAGCGTGTCAGAAAATTGCCCGAACCTTCAGGGAGAACATTTACGAACTAAGTATTTTGCGAAAAGAATGGGATCCTGAATACGCCACTTCGCTGAATATCTGGATCGATGATACGATCGAAAAACACTATTCCGATAGTCTGGATTCTATAGAAGACGAGCACTACAAGCATTGGCACGAGGTAATGGTGGAGGGTCTCCAGCATTTGAAAGTGCTTCGTGCTTCCATGAAAGTCGATTTTAAGAAAGACAAGGAGTTTCTGAGAGCGTTTTTTGAGAAGACTGGTTATACAGAGTATTTCAGCGATGCCAAAAACGGTGATCATTTCAGTCTTTATAAATTTCTGAAAACCTTTGCCGCCAATCTTGATGAAGAATCACGGCAGCGAATTACGGATAAGGGTACCATGGATTCATTGTTTGATAAAATCCTGGTTTGTGCCGGGCGTGTGGATGAGTGCGAAGATTGTTTTATGGCACTCGAGAGCGATGCAGAGCTCAATAAATACGGGAGAATGGAGGTTTCGAGCATTTATTCCGTGATTCAGGATATCTGCCGGATAGCCATTGCGTATTATCAGTTTGATCCGGACAAACGCTGTAAATTCACGTATTATAAAGTGTTGGTGAACTTGTAGAAGTTTCGGGAGCTTTGCGGCAACATAAAAAAGCCGCGATCCTGATGAACAGTCGCGGCTTGTATGTTTTTCCGGCAATGTTATTTAAATAATCAGCATTGCATCTCCGTATGTTCCAAAACGATAGTCTTCTTTAATGGCCGATTTGTAGGCTTCCATTACAAAATCGTAACCGCCAAAAGCTGCCACCATCATCAACAGTGTTGAGTAAGGAAGGTGGAAATTGGTGATCATCGAGTTAGCCACACTAAAATCGTAAGGCGGGAAAATAAATTTGTTGGTCCAACCTTCGTAAGGTTTTAAATGTCCCTGAGTTGAAACTGAACTTTCCAGGGTGCGCATTACAGTGGTTCCAACCGCACAAACATTTCGCTTGTTTTCTTTCGCATTGTTTACCACGTCGCAGGCTTCCTGGCGAATCCAGATCTGTTCTGAATCCATTTTATGTTTGGTAAGGTCTTCCACGTCCACGCTGCGGAAGTTGCCCAGTCCAACATGCAGTGTTACGTAGGCAAAATCAATTCCTTTTATCTCCAAACGTTTCATCAACTCGCGGCTAAAGTGCAGCCCGGCAGTTGGGGCAGCTACAGCACCTTCGTGTTTGGCAAAAATCGTTTGATACCTGTCTTTATCTTCAGGCTGAACCTGGCGATTGATAAACTTAGGCAGAGGTGTTTCGCCGAGACCGTAAAGTGCCTTTTTGAATTCATCGTAAGGACCGTCAAACAGGAAACGAAGCGTACGTCCGCGCGATGTTGTATTGTCTATCACTTCGGCTACCAGCAGATCGTCGTCGCCAAAGTACAACTTGTTACCGATACGGATTTTCCGGGCAGGATCAACCAACACATCCCAAAGACGTTGTTCGCGGTTGAGTTCGCGCAGCAAAAATACCTCGATTTCGGCACCGGTCTTTTCCTTGTTCCCATACAAACGCGCAGGGAAAACTTTGGTGTCATTGAAAATCATTACATCTTGATCATCAAAATAGTCAAGCACATCTTTGAACAAGCGATGTTCGATGGTCCGGGTAGCTCTGTTCAAAACCATCAGTTTTGACTCATCTCGATTGTCGGCCGGATGTAAGGCAATTCTTTCTGGATTCAGCTCATACTTGAATTTTGATAACTTCATATGCTTCTCTTTTTAAGTAATTCTTTTTTAAGTGATTGACAAAAATAGTACAGATAATTGGTTTTTTTATTCAGAGTTCCGTTATACGGCTGAAATTTCATTTTGATTCATCTAAAGTTAAATTTTCCAGAAAATAATTTACACTAAATGCATCATTCAAACCAAAATCTCCAATTCTTGTTCGCTCCAGAGCGGTTAAATAAGCCCCACAATTTAATTCTTTTCCTATATCCCGCGCCAGAGACCTAATGTAAGTCCCTTTGCCGCAGGTAACCCTCAAGTTTATGTAGGGTAAATCAAACTGCTCTGTTTTGATCTCTTTTATAACAATTTTTTTGGGTGGAAGTTCTAGCTCCTTTCCACTTCGGGCATAATCAAAAGCCCTCTTTCCCTTTACTTTAACAGCCGAAAATATGGGAGGTACCTGCTCGATCTCGCCAATGAATGTCTTTAACACTTCATTCAGCATTTCAGGAGTTACATGACTGTAGTCGGCCGAACTGTCTTCTTCGGTTTCCAAATCGAAAGAAGGAGTTGTGGCGCCTAGTTTAATGGTAGCCAGGTATTCTTTTTCCTGGTATTGAATTTCCTCTATTTTTTTTGTGGCCTTCCCGGTGCATAAAATCATTAGCCCGGTAGCCAACGGATCGAGTGTTCCGGCGTGCCCTACTTTTAGCTTCTTAATACCCAGTTTCCGGCAAAGTTCATAACGGACCTTGTTTACAAGATCAAACGAAGTCCATTTCAAATCTTTGTCAAACAATAAAATCTCTCCGGCAGGAAAGTCATATTTGTTTTTTAATTCGGGCATGCGTAATTCTCTGAATTTCAGAGCATTGGATTAAAGTTCTTGAAAATCAAGCTGCAAAGATAGCAATAAGTCCCATAAGCGCGCAATAAACGGCGAAATAAATCAGTTTGCCTCGTTTTACAATTTTGATCATCCAGGAGCAGGCCAGCAAGCCGGAACCAAAGGCTGCTATAAAACCAATTGCCAGGTTTTTGATGTTGACTTCTGATACAACCACGCCTTCTCTCAACAAGTCGTAACCCAATGCTCCAAGAATAGGTAGAAGTACCATCAGAAACGAAAAACGGGCGACATCTTCTTTCTTTCCTTTTAATAAGAGACCGATGGCAATGGTAGATCCACTGCGGGAGATACCGGGTAAAATGGCAAGTGTTTGCGCGATGCCAATTATGAATGCGTTTTTATAGGTGATTTCACCATCACTTTTCTTTACAAAGGTGGTGAGTGTAAGTAAGCCGGCAGTAACCAGCAGCATACAGCCCACTAGTAAAAGGTTACCGGTAAAAAGACCTTCGATTTGCTTCTTGAAAATGAGACCGATGATTACAATGGGAACCGAAGATAAAAGTAGCTTGGCAATGTACTGGGTTGATTGGTTCCATTTGAATGCAAACAGATCCCGGCATAAAACTTTTATGTCTTTTCGGAACACAACCAGTGTACTTAAAACGGTGGCAACGTGCACGACGAGCACAAACAACAGGTTGTTGCCTTCGTGTATTCCCAGCAAAGCATGCCCCATTTCAAGGTGTCCGCTTGAGCTGATAGGTAGAAATTCAGTAAGTCCCTGGATAATTCCGAGTAGAAGTGCCTGGAGTTCGTTCATCGGGCCGTTTATTCTTCCTCTTTGGGTTTTTTCATAATGGCGTAGATCTCAAAAACAAAACCGATGAAAAGAAGAATCGGTGCCAGTGTAATTCGGCGGAAGCTGAAAATTTCTTCACTAAAAACATTGGGATCATGACTGCCACCGCCGGCCATTAAAATAAAACCTAAAATAATGATGGCAAAGCCAATAGCCATTAATTTATAGTTCTCTTTTCCGAGGGCAAATCCCGCTGTATCTTTTGATTCTTTTGTTCTTTTAGCCATATTTCGGATAAATTGGTGCGTAAAGATAGTTAATAAAATAACTCGTCAAATTTCAATCGAAGGAATTTGTTGAGCGCAAGCCATGTCGATAAAAGGGAGATAATAAAGCCTAGTGCAAAAACAATGGCCACAACATATAGAACAACCTTCAGGTCGTTTTCTGAAATAATTCCGTAAAGTTCTTTTTTGTAGGTGTAAATCCCGGTCAGTAAAATAATATTGGCAAGCAGTGCGCCAACGGCTCCCAAGCCAATGCTTCTTTTCAGAAAAGGTTTTCGGATGTAATTTCTGCTGGCGCCAACCATTTGCATGGTATTAATTATAAAGCGCTGCGAATAGATCAGCAGGCGAATGGTATTGTTGATCAGCCCGAAAAAAATAAAGGTAAGCAGTGAGCTTACAATCAGGATGATCAGACTTATTTTTTGAACATTGTCATTGATTAACGTGACCAGGTTTTTCTGGTAGTAAACTTCGGTTACCTGCGGATAGTCGAGGAACTTCTGCTCCAGCATAACCAGGCTGTCGTTTTGGGTGTACGGCGCATAGAGTTTTACGTCGAGCGACGCAAAAAGCGGGTTGTAGCCCAGAAATCCGGAGAAATCTTCGCCCAATTGCCGGGTTAATTCTTTGGCTGCTTCTTCTTTGTTAATAAACCGGGTTGATTTTACGTATTCGCTGGCATTGAGTGCCTTCTGAAGACGAAGAACCTCGGTTTCCTTCAGGTTGTCTTTCAATACCAGGGTGAACCCGATTTGCTCGCGCACATATTCCGATAAACGGCGGGTGTTCAACAATATTAAGCTTAGCAGGCCCATCAACACCAAAACCAGTGTAATGCTTACCAGTGAAGTCATCCACGAGTTCATAAATCGCTTTTTTAATTTTCCGGGTCTTTGCTTTTTCATGCTTATCCGTTCATCTGCAGGTCAACAAATGTAAGTAAATTAAAGGGCTGTTTCGGAAATGTTGCCCGGTTTTATTCACATTCTACTTGTTGCTTCGCGTTTTTTATTTAGAAGATAACGGTCAAAAAACAAGAAGATTATTCGGTAGCGAATTTACTTAGGTTCGAACATTGAGCCCAGTTGATTTTCCTGTATTTCTTCGTAGAAAGAAGGGCGTTTTAATATTTTGAAAATCAATTGAAGCGCGTTTATGTTAATTTTATACGAAACGATGCTAAGTGCATGAAAATTTGACATTTATTTCTTTGCATTTCCGAAAAAAGAAAATACTTTTGCAGTCCCGATTATTATCCTTATTTATAAGGAGTGTAAGTAATTGATTTTCTTGATGTAAGTGCTGTTGTCGAAAAATTCCGTTGAGACAACCAGTTTAGCTGAGGGGAGGTCAGAAGTGTAGAATACAAAAAAAGAAGTTTAAAGTGGACACACTTAGCTATAAAACAATTTCGGCGAATAAAGAAACCGTTAACAAAGAGTGGGTTCTTATTGATGCTGAAGGACTTGTTTTGGGGCGTTTGGCCAGTGAAGTGGCAAAAATGCTAAGAGGTAAAAACAAGCCGAATTTTACTCCGCACGTTGACTGTGGGGATAACGTAATCGTGATCAATGCTGAAAAAGTTGTATTGACTGGTAAAAAAATGAGCGACAAGCAATACGTACGTCACTCAGGTTACCCGGGCGGACAGCGTTTTCAAAATCCTCTGGAAATTCTTGCGAAATATCCGGAGCGCCTAGTGGAAAAAGCCGTAAAAGGTATGTTGCCTAAAAACAAACTGGGCCGCAAACTGTACGGTAACTTGCATGTAGTTATTGGTGCTGAACACAAGTACGCTGCGCAGCAACCAAAAATTGTTGATTTAAAAACTAAATAAACAAGATGGAAGTAATTAATTCATTAGGACGTAGAAAAACAGCAGTTGCGCGTATTTACGTTAGCGAAGGTAAAGGAAACATTACCATCAACAAAAGGGAACTGAAAGAATACTTCCCGTCAGAAATTCTGCAGTACATCGTATTGCAACCGCTGAACTTGCTTCAGGTTTCTGAAAAATACGATATCAAAGTGAACCTTGATGGCGGTGGCCCAAAAGGACAGGCAGAAGCGCTGCGTTTGGCTATCACCCGTGCTTTAATGGAAATTGATCCTGAGTCAAGACCACAACTGAAAGCTGCCGGATTTGTAACAAGGGATCCGCGCGAAGTGGAACGTAAGAAACCAGGTCAGCCAAAAGCAAGAAAACGGTTCCAGTTCTCAAAACGTTAATATTTATATTATTATTCACTTATATGGATCTAAAACGGCTGAGATCTCCGAGGTTTCGGGGCTACCCAGCGGTTGCTTTTAGAACATAGAAAAAGTAAACAGATGCCAAGAACAAATTTTCAAGAATTATTGGAAGCAGGTGCGCATTTTGGTCACCTGAAAAGAAAGTGGAATCCCAACATGGAGCCTTATATCTTCATGGAGAAAAACGGAATCCACATCATCGATCTGCAAAAAACAGTAGTTAAAATTGATGAAGCAGCGGCTGCCATTAAGCAAATTGCAAAATCGGGCCGTAAAGTTTTGTTTGTTGCTACTAAAAAGCAAGCCAAAGAACTGGTTTCAGATTTAGTAAAAGCGGTAGGAATGCCTTACGTTACTGAACGCTGGCCCGGTGGTATGCTTACCAACTTCCCAACCATCCGCAAAGCGGTGAAAAAAATGATCTCCATCGACAAAATGACGAAGGACACCAGTTGGGATAACCTTTCGAAACGTGAAAAACTGCAGATCACAAGGCAGCGTGCCAAATTGGAGAAAATGTTGGGTTCAATTTCTGACCTTACCCGTTTGCCAGCAGCCCTTTTTGTTGTTGACGTATTGAAAGAAAAAATCGCTGTTCGTGAAGCTCAGAAACTGGGAATCCCCGTATTTGCGATTGTTGATACCAACTCGAACCCTGAAGATGTTGACTTTGTAATTCCTGCCAACGACGATGCTTCCCAGTCAATTAAATTGATTGTTGGAGCTATGTGCGACGCCATTCGTGAAGGATTGGGCGAACGCAAAGTTGAGAAGGAGAAAGAAGACGCAGATGGCGCTTCCGGTAAAAAAGCAGGGAAAGCTGTTAGCGAAGATTCGGACGACGAAGACGTTGATGACGAAGAAACATCTGACGACGAGTAAGGTTAACATTCTATAAACTTTAAAAAGATTTTATCATATGTCTTTTACAACAGCTGACGTAGTTAAACTGCGTAAAGTATCTGGTGCAGGGATGATGGATTGCAAAAATGCCCTGGCTGAAGCCGACGGTAACTTTGAAAGAGCACTCGAAATTATCCGCGAAAAAGGAAAACTGATTGCTAACAAACGTGCAGACCGCGACGCTGCTGAAGGTGTTGCGCTGGCGAAAGTTACTGAAGATGGCAAATTCGGTGCATTGGTTGTACTGAACTGCGAAACCGACTTCGTAGCTAAGAACGAAAGCTTTGTTGCATTCGCTGAGAAAATTCTGAATGCAGCGCTTGAAAATAAAGTTGAAAGCCTGGAAGCTCTGAAAGCCATTGAGCTTGACGGAACTGCCATTGAAACATTGGTGACTGAACAAACCGGTGTAACAGGCGAAAAACTGGAACTTTCGTACTATAAATGTTTGAGCGATGCAGCTGTAGTTGGTTATATCCACCCCGGAAATAAGCTGGCTACAATGGTAAGTTTCAACAAAGAAGTGGAAGCTCAGGTAGGAAAAGATGTGGCTATGCAGGTAGCAGCTATGTCTCCGCTTGCAGTTGACGAGTCGTCTATTCCACAGGCTGAAATCGATAAGGAACTTGCTTTTGCTAAGGAAAAATACCGTAACGAAGGTAAACCTGAAGAAATGATCGAAAAGATCGCTATGGGTTCACTGAACAAATGGTACAAAGACGTAACGCTTTTGAACCAGACTTACGTGAAAGATGGAAAAATCTCCATCAAAGATTTCCTGAAGCAAAACGATGCTGAATTGACAGTAACAGCTTTTGACCGTTATTCGTTGAATGCCTAATCCGAAGCTAAAGAAATAAATAAAAGGGTTGTCGTTTGACAGCCCTTTTTTTGTGCTTCTCTTTTGGAATAATAGAAAGCCTCCCGCCATGTGGCGAAAGGCTTTTAGCTTTATGCTGTTTGAAGTTTGCCTAGCGATTTAACACCAGGCGTTGTACGTTGTTTACTTTTCCGTCCTGGATCAATCGTACCAGGTAAATACCGGTTGTGGCTTTGGCGCCGTTGGCTTTGTCTCCTTTCCAGACAAACTTATGGGTGCCTTCCTGGAATTCTCCATTGGCGAGTATCTTGATCTCCTGGCCAAACAGGTTGTAGATGCTCAGATTAATGTTGGTATTCTGTTCCAGTTTAAATTCTATTTTTGTTTGGGTGCTGAATGGATTGGGATAAATGTCAAACGCCGTTTTTTCTTCCGGGATAATATCCACGGTCGTTTTGGAGTCGGCCGATTTTACAACGATTGTACTGAAATGTTCAATGGAAGCATAGATTCGGTTCCGGGCTGTATCAACCACGGCAATCTCATCGTCTACCGAAACAAAGCCGGTATTTTCGGCAAAGAAAACGTCCAGATTCATCGGATCAATACCCAGCGAATCGAGTAAATCCTGCTTGTAAACCAGTTTTAACTCAACAGGAATATTAAACCAGTATGGCTCAACAATGGTATCAGAACCTGCCGGCACAACACTGAATTTTACGCCTGTAATAACGCCTTCGCTAAATTCAACCTCAGTGCTGTCTTCGTTCATCTCGGCGTATTTCTCCGGGATGAACATGTAGATATCGATGTCTTCGCTAATACAGCCAAACGGGAAATGTAACATCCCGGCATTCAGGATATTCAGTGGATAGGGAAGGCCGCCGATTTTATAGGATTCTCCTTCTTTGAAATACTTGGGATGTAGTTCGTTTCCGTTAGGCAGAACGCGCCTTATTGAGATGGTGTTTACCTCCAGGTCAACCGTAGAGTCAACAACCAGTAACTCAACCGAAGCTTCAAAATTGGAGTAATTGGCAGTTACCAGTGTCATTCCGGTTTCGCCTGATAATGTAAGCAGACCGTCTTGATCAATTTTGGCCACGGTGGTGTCCGTTACACTCCAGTTGTAGGTCGCATTCTGGTGCTTGTTGCCGTTTGTTTTGTATGTTGCCGAATATTGAATAGGGGCGTGTCCTACATAAACCATCATGTCGTCCGGGCTGATGGTGAGTTGTTTTCCCTTGTTGTTTTGTTTGTCTTTTTCCTTTTGGATTTTTTCCTTTTTGTCACGTGTTTCGTACACCGTAATTTTGGCGGTATCGGCTAAATCGCCCAGGCGGGCAATGATAATTCCTTTTCCCGGTGCTTCGGCTGAATAAAGCAGGTTAGGAACCGAGTCCGAAAACATACCAACTTCCATTGGTTCCACCCACCATTCAAAAGTGGTGTCGATTTTTACTCCGGTGGAATCGATGTAAAATGCCCGAAGCTCGACCGAATCACTGATTTCAACGCGGATATTATCCGGAACAATTTTGATTTTGGGATATTCGTCCTCCATCATTCCATCGTCGTCATCAGGTTTTGGAGTACCTGTTACCGTCAGCATTACGGTATCCCGGAGGTCTTTGTATTTGGCAATCAAATAACCTTCGCCGGGGTGGTTGGCTACTAATTTCCCGTTCCTGTCAACTTTTCCCAGGTAGCCGGGTTCGGTGATCCATCCAATTTTAGCATCCGAAACCAGGTTTCCGTTGCCGTCGGTATATTCGGCTGTAACAAGGGTGTCACCCTGCGGGGCCAGGATAATGTCTCCAACGGTAATTACCAGGGATTCCTGGCTTTGGGCTGCGAAGCTTAAAAGTAAAGCCGCAGCGATTAACAGGGGTTTTGTTGATGAGTAAAATTTCTTCATACGTTTTTTTCTTAGTGGGAATTCATAAAATTTGCTCCTTAGCCGGAAGGCTGCCGGAGCTGGTTTAAAAGAATAAAGCCTGGTCAATTGCTTCCAACAGTATCAGAAAGGTGTATCTCAGTCAAAAAATGCTATTCAATTTACTGAATGTCAGCATAAAAAGCAAGTGAATGCTGGTTTTATCCGGCACCATTGGCAATCAAAAAAGCTATATAAATTATTTGCGTCCTTCTTAGTAATATTCGGAAATTGGCTAAAAGGTAATCTTTGGGTGGCCTTGTTTTGCTGCTCTGATGAAGGTTTCGGATCATAAATACCGGAGAGTGATGTCTGATTTTTCTCTTAAAAGGAACCTATCGGGATATGTTCTTCGTATAAGCCAGTACGATAAAACACTAAAAAAGAAATTGTGATGAATGGTTGGGAAAACCTGAGCGTTAATAAGAGCCCGGTTTTTAAGCCGGATGGAAAACGTTTAAAAGTTAAAAGTCATGGGAGCACTTATCGCATACGGTGTCCTGATGGTGATTGTGATTGCAGTAGTGTTGTATTTGAGCTATCAGGATGTAAAACATGATGGATGAAAAAGTGTTGGGTTCGATGAATCAGAGATATTTTCCTTTTTTGTCGCTTGGGGTAGTAAGTCTCAGAAAGGGAAGGTCTGCGTTCTTTCGATTTCTTTATTATAAAAGGAATTCCAGTTAAAAATCTGCTTAGATATTTTACTTAGAGAAATCCCCATCCAAAGCATTGCATAAAATGGTGATTTGCAACTGCTGAAATTGATTTAAATATTATCTTCGAATCAACATCAAGAGAACAGTGAATACTGTCACCAACCGAGTGGGCAACACAACGGTGGTTTAGTATGTGGACGGTCGTCAAAATAAAATGCATCCATCCCAAGGTTTTCGAGGTGTTTATAGTTATTCATCAAAAACATTGTTACTATGAACGCATCAGTACAAAAAGAAGGTTTCGACCTTTCATCCCGCCATGACTTTGGCAATCCCAGTGAGTATCTCGATCAGTGTAAACTGGTAGTGTCCTATTATCTCTTCATCGGAATCGACACGATAACACAATCAGTACACTACCTCGAAACAGAGGATGGCTATCTTCAAATCATTGGGAAGACTGATTTTACCTGTCCAGCTATCATCGCCCAGTTTAAAAGATCAATTCAACCTGTCAAGGTTCAGATTATGGAAATACTGAAGGACTATATCAAGAACTCCAGATTTGCCATAGGCTTTCCAACGAATGCAATACAGAACGGACTTGTCACTAAAGAAGAGTTTGATTCGTTAATTGCTGACCTCATCGCTGAATTTGAGCGTAACGAAGCAGCAGCATTGCAAAATCCTCCTCCACTCACTGAACTGTTCAAAGAATATGGGTTAGAGCCTCATCCCAACGAGAATGGAGTTGACCAGTGGCTTGCAAGCTGTCCCCGATGTCGCAAATTTCACATTTACTTCTCGAATAAAAGCCTCCGCTGGGGATGCACCTACTGTGGCTTTCATGGTGAAGGAGAAGAAGAGTTTCGAGATGCAATGAAAATAATCAAAGAAGGTTCCTCCAAGAATGGGAAGTAGGCGACGAAAATTTTAATTGCAGGTTGTATTAATTGCAGCTATTTTATAGGTTTGAAATAATATTATTAACCGGAAATGTTTCGCAAATGTTTCTCGCTTTGAGAAGTAAAAAGTTCTCTGATTGGTGTAAGGTGTTGGTTGTGAGTATTTAGGGAGTTTGTTCTCCTCCCGTTCGTGAGCCTCTCACGGGACTCGAACCCGCGACCTGCTCATTACGAATGAGCTGCTCTACCAGCTGAGCTAAAGAGGCTTAATGATGTACGAAGTAAGCAATTTAAGCGAGAATTTACAACAGAAAATCGGTGCATTTTTATCAAAAATGGTACTTTACATTTAGGCGACAAACCCGAGGCTTCGCAAAACTTTTATTTACGTGTAAATACTATTTTTTCGCCGTCTTCCGTGATGGTGAGCGTATTCCCGGAAACCGAGAAAGAAAGAACCGTAACTTCTCCGCTTTCGGTGAGTGTAAGTGTGGAGCCGTTGGTGCTGTAAGTAAAGCTGGTTGTTTCACTTTCTGTTTCCCCCTCAATAACCATCACTAGTTTTGAGGTTCCGGTGTGGTTGGCGTTAAAGGTCATGGTAACTGTCATCGAGAATCCTTCCCACGATTCAACATGTTCCCAGGTCCCAAGAATTGAATCATCCGAGGAATCGTCTTTGTCGCATGCCGGGAGGCTGATCAGTACAAAAAGCATCGTAATGATGGCAAAAAAACGCAGCTGGTTCATGATTTTAGGATTTTGTTTTGCCTACTCTTATCGATTTTGGGCTTACTCGGATAGTATTTGCGTTCAAATAATCTTCCGGAGAATTTCACAATGGAGGCTTTATACCGGGCGCTGGATTAAACGTGCACTACAAGTTACAACAAATTTATGACCAGAGGATAGCCATTTGCAGGCCTTCTGCACAAAGGCTTTTGGGGGTTTTTGCGAAAGCATATAAACAGCAGGTGTTTGATAAGTTTCTTGAATACAGATGCTTGTGTTGGTTGTTTCGTAGTAATTTAAAACAGAAATAACCGGCACCGGTCATAAAGTGTCGGACAAAACTTAGAATTATGGTAGCAATTATTACTTATGCAATTCTTTTGCTGATGGTGGTTTCTGTGATGATGTATCTAAGTTACCGGGATCTGAAGCAAAATCGTTAACGTAGTTAGCGAATTACTGAAAATCCCCCGAGGATGGATTGAGGCGCACTGCTCAGTCAAGGAAAGTTTACCCTCGTATTTCCCGGAAGAACCATGCTTTTCAAAGATTAAATATTCAATATAAAACTCCCAATTTTCAATAACCAGAAATTGAAAATTGATTATTGATCATTGGAACTTTCCCGGATAAAAAAAAAGCCCCTCCATCAGTTGATGAAGAGGCCCTGCTATTATCTGGTTTTATTTGTCTATAGCAATGAAACGGTTAATCCGGCATCAGCATTCTCTACTTTTGCCACTTTTTTGCTGGTCAGTCCTTTAATGGCTTTGTCCCATTTTTTGTTGCTGAGTTCCGATTTCGCTTTTAAGTCGTTCAGATCGATTGGTGAAGTTTCTTTCAGCAGTTCGAATACCACTTTTTCGTCTTCCGACAATTCCACGGCTTTTTTCTCCGGCTTCATTTGCGGGAAGAACAACACATCCTGGATCGACGGACTATTGGTCATAAACATAGTCAAACGGTCCATCCCAATGCCCATTCCCGATGTGGGAGGCATGCCGTACTCCAGCGCACGCAGGAAGTCCTGGTCGATAAACATCGCTTCGTCGTCGCCTTTTTCCGAAAGTTTCAGCTGGTCTTCAAAACGTTCGCGCTGGTCGATCGGGTCGTTCAGCTCAGAGTAAGCATTGGCCAGCTCTTTTCCGTTTACCATCAGCTCAAAACGTTCGGTCAGTTCAGGGTTGTCGCGGTGTTTTTTGGTAAGCGGCGACATTTCAACCGGATAGTCGGTTATAAATGTCGGCTGAATGTAATTGTGCTCACATTTTTCGCCAAAGATCTCGTCGATCAGTTTTCCTTTCCCCATTGTCTCGTCGGTTTCAAGGCCGAGTTTGTCGCAAATCTCGCGCAGCTCAGCTTCCGATTTTCCGGAGATATCGTAACCTGTATGTTCTTTAATCGCGTCAGTCATGGTCACACGTGGGAACGGAGCTTTGTAGTCGATAATATGCTCGCCCAGCTGAACTTTGGTTGTTCCGTGCAAGGCCAGCGCTACACGTTCGCAAATCTCCTCGGTAAACTCCATCATCCACTTGTAGTCTTTGTAAGCCACGTAAATTTCCATTACGGTAAATTCCGGGTTGTGAGTGCGGTCCATCCCTTCGTTGCGGAAGTCTTTTGCAAACTCGTAAACGCCTTCAAAGCCACCTACAATCAGTCGTTTCAGGTAAAGCTCGTTGGCAATACGCATGTACAAAGGCATGTTCAGCGCGTTGTGGTGCGTAATAAACGGACGGGCAGCAGCGCCTCCCGGAATCGGCTGCAAAATCGGCGTTTCCACTTCGTGGTAGCCGTATTCGTTGAACATCTGGCGCATGGTGTTGTAGATCTTTGTACGTTTTACAAAGGTGTCTTTCACCTGCGGATTCACGATCAGGTCGACATAGCGCTGCCGGTAACGCTGTTCCGGATCGGTAAATGCGTCAAACGTTTTTCCTTCTTTTTCTTTAACCACCGGAAGCGGCCGCAACGATTTGCTTAGCACGGTAAGCTCTTTTACATGAACAGTAAGTTCGCCCATCTGCGTAATAAAAGCAAAGCCTTTTACGCCGATGATGTCACCAATATCAAGCAGCTTTTTGAATACCTCGTTGTACAGGGTTTTGTCTTCTCCTGTGCAAATCTCATCGCGGTTTATGTAAATCTGAATACGCCCTTCCTGATCCTGGATTTCGGCAAAGGCTGCTTTTCCCATGATGCGGCGGCTCATCAGTCGTCCTGCGATCACAACATCCTGGAAATTATTGTCTTCTTCCTTGTAGTTATTTTTTATAGCGGCAGAAGTAGCGTTTACATGATACTGGGCTGCAGGGTAGGGTTCAATCCCCAGTTCCCGCATTTTTTGCAACGAATTTCTTCTGATTAACTCCTGTTCGCTTAATTCCTGATGACTCATTTTATAATCTGTTTTTGGTTCCCCTTCTGCCGGAAAATTCAAACGGTTTTGCCGGAAACAAAGAGGTAACTTGCTGAATGTTTGCAAAAATTTCGGCAAAGATAATAAAACAAGTTGCTCGTGCTTTTTCCTGTCTGTGAAATGCCGCCAAAGTTTTTAAACGATAACATAGTGTTCATGAATCGCTTGCCGGTTTCATCCGGATGAGAAGAGAAACGAAACCTGTATTTCCGGATGTATTTGGCTTTGTAGCAGTGTTGAAAAAATAATCGGACAATTTTAGGTTTTTTTTCTATATGAACGGGCATTTTGTATCTTTGCTAACTTCTTTTCAGGAATCAACAAAAACGCGGAATGGAAAAAATCTGGAACTTTAAAAAACAAGGCGACCAAAACGAGGTAAAACACCTTTCCGCTGCGTTGAACGTAAACATGGTGATCGCCCGCCTGCTGGTCGACAGGGGCATCAAAACCTACAACGAAGCCAAAGCTTTTTTTCGTCCCCGCCTAAGCGATCTGCACGATCCGTTTCTGATGAAAAATATGAAGGAAGCGGTGGAGCGCCTGGAAAGAGCCATTGAAAAACAGGAGAAAGTGATTGTTTACGGCGATTACGATGTGGACGGAACTACGTCGGTAGCCCTGATGTATCTTTTCCTGAAAGAAAGAATCAAAGAGATTGAATATTACATTCCCGACAGGTACAGCGAAGGTTATGGGATTTCGCCCAAAAGTATTGAATACGCTGCCGAAAACGGAGTGACGCTGATTGTTGCGCTCGACTGCGGAATTAAAGCGGTTGAGAAGATTGAAAAGGCCAAAGAGCTTGGGATCGACTTTATTATCTGCGATCATCACAACCCAGGAGATCGGGTGCCAAACGCAGTAGCTGTGCTGGATCCCAAACAGCCCGGGTGCGAATACCCTTACAAAGAGCTTTCAGGTTGTGGGGTTGGTTTTAAATTGTTGCAGGCTTTCTGTATGAAAAGCGAGATTGACCTGGAAGAAATTTACGACCTGCTCGACTTGGTGGCAGTAAGCATTGCGGCCGATATTGTGCCCATTACAGGAGAAAACCGGGTACTGGCTTACTATGGGCTGAAGAAACTGAATTCAGATCCGGGAGTGGGGCTGCAAACCATTATCAATTTTGCCGGAATCAACGGAAGCGACATCACCATCAGCGATATTGTTTTTAAGATCGGGCCGCGGTTAAATGCCTCGGGAAGGATCGAGCACGGAAAAAAATCGGTGCAAATTCTGGTTTCTGATGATGTGGATAAATCAGACCTTTTAGGGGAAGAAATCGACTCGTTTAACGAAATCCGGAAAACACTGGACCGCGACATCACCCAGGAAGCACTGGATACCATTGAAAACAGTGCGGAGCTAAAAGCGATGAACAGTACGGTTTTGTACAACCGCGACTGGCACAAGGGGGTTGTCGGGATTGTAGCTTCGCGGGTAACGGAATACTATTACCGGCCAACGGTGATTCTGACCGAATCGAATGGACTGGCAACCGGATCGGCCCGGTCGGTGCGCGATTTCGATTTGTACGAAGCCATCGGGCAGTGCAGCGATTTGCTGGAGTCGTACGGAGGCCACATGTATGCCGCCGGACTCACCATGAGAATCGAAAACATTCCGGAGTTTAAAGAACGCTTTGAAG
This sequence comes from Maribellus luteus, assembly GCF_003576475.1. Taxonomy (GTDB): domain Bacteria; phylum Bacteroidota; class Bacteroidia; order Bacteroidales; family Prolixibacteraceae; genus Draconibacterium; species Draconibacterium luteum. Next base: position 531,364 of record NZ_QWGR01000002.1, read on the forward strand.
AAATTGTTACTCGTCAGATTACTGATCAGCAACAAATTCAATCCATAGAAATTGATGCAAAAATTACGCTGAGTGAAATTACCCCGCGTTTCTTCCGCATACTAAAGCAGTTTGCTCCTTTTGGCCCACACAATATGATGCCTGTATTTGTTACGGAAGATGTTTTTGATGCCGGAACCAGCCGCTGCGTAGGGAAAAACAAAGAACACCTGAAACTGGATTTGGTAGAGCCCGATGTAAATTCCGGTATTTTCCCCGGGATTGCTTTTAATCAGTCGGATGCTTACGACCTGATCACTTCCGGTTCTCCCTTCGATATTTGCTACTCGATCAACGAAAACGAATACCGTGGAAAAACCAGTCTTCAGTTATTTATCCGCGATATCAAAAAGCGCGAATCGTTTGGCTGGTAGTTTAAGGTAGTAATCGGAGAAATTCAGGATCCATCAGATCTTCCAGCTTATCGGCAACAAAGGCCCCGGTGCTTTCCAATCTTTCTTTCGACTGATGTCCGTTGGCAATCAGGATGCAGGTAATTCCCAGTTTTTCGGCCACTTCGTAGTCGTGAATCGTATCGCCGATCATCACCGCATTTTCTTTTCGAATCTGGTACAATTCAATCAATTGTTCTCCCCGTTCAATTTTTGAGGCGGCATAGTGGTCATTTAATCCGGCAATTCCTTCAAAATAATTGAGAATATTCTGGTGATCCAGCGTTTCGTGCAGCATGTTTTGTTGCATGGCCGAAAGCACAAACTGCCGTTTACCCGCGTTTTTAAAAAAGTCGAGAACCGCGTGGGTTTGGCTGTGTAAATCACAGTTTTTTACTCCGCTGTTGTACAGATCTATGAACTCGCGGGCGGGTATCGAAAAATCTTCTTTGCTGAAATCGAACCCGATGGTGGTATAGTAATCTTTTACAGGAAACGAAAATACATCCTTGTACTGAGCGTGGTCCAGCAGATTGAGGCCTCTTTTTTCAAGAAGCTGGTTGATGGTTGAAATACAAAAGTCCAGATCGTTGAGCAACGTTCCGTTCCAGTCCCAAATAACAGAACGCATATTAGATATTCTTCACTTTAAGTTTGTTAATCACCGGGTTGGCGTATAGTTTCAGAAAGCGTTCCTGGATGTCGGTAACCGGAAAATCCACATGAACCATGGCTTGTTCCACCATAATTTCGAATTTCATTTGCTCTTCGGCGGTGTATTTGTCTTTGAAGCGGTGCTCCTGCATCAGCATGTCGTAAGCAACGTAATTGCTGGGCCACAGCTTGAAGTTTTTATAGATCTGCGTATCGATCATTTCGGCAATGTCGCGGATGTATTTGTTACGTTGTTCGTTGTTCTCGGCCGGCGGAAAATGTGTTTCAATCGGGTCACCAAAGGCAAAACGCATTCTTCCTTTGGGTGCAAACATTCCCATCGACATACTTTTCAGATCGTCTTTGCTGGTTTTCAGTTGGCCGTAATGTTCTTTTTTGATCAGCTCTTTTAGCTTGGCCAATCCACAGGGTTCAATTTCGTATGAGATGGAAACCGGAACAATGTTGAGCTCGTTGAAACCTTCTGAAATGGTGTTTTTGTTGCTCATGTTGAGCATTTTAAGAACACTGTCCTGGGTTTTGTCGTTCCCGTCTTTGGTGCGGCCTTCACGCTGGGCAATCCAGATCGACATTTTATCCTCGGTAATCGACTTCCGGATAAAGTGAGACACTTTTCGTGAAGCAGTCATTAAATCGCGCGGAGCGAGGTTTCGTCTGATGACAAACGAACGGTTGAGTTTTACGGTATGTTCAATCCATTCGTATTGTAAGAGGTTATCTCCGATGGCAATTTCCGTGGTATTCATCCCGTGTTCAAAAATGAGTACGTTCAGAAGCGCAGCATCCAGAATAATGTCGCGGTGATTGGAAATAAAAAGATAAGGTTTCTTCTTATCCAGTTTATCAATTCCGCTGCATTTAAGCCCGTTGGAGGTTTTATCCACCAGCCAATGCAGCAGGTCATAAACAAAAACACCCTGCAGCTGTTTAACGCTTTTGATACGTCGCAGCTGAAATTTTACCATTTCCACTTTCGGACGATTTTTGAATAGGATCATTAGTACCTCATCAAAAACCTTGTCTTTCAGTAGTAAACGCATTTTTTGCTTTACTTCCGAATCGTAATAAGGACGAATGTCATCGAAATTATAGCCCGTCATTTTTATTTATTTAACTCAGCAAAGTAACACATTCAAAATTAAAATTTCAACCGGAGCTGCATTTTTACTTCGGTTTTATCTTTCCCGGCTATCTCGTTATAACCTGATCCGATGATGTTGCGGTCGGTCCAGTGTGTGTTGGCAAGTTTGAACCAAAGCTCTGCCCGGTCCGAGATTTTGTATTTGAAATTGAGGTAAGTTCTCCATCCTTTGCCAAAGAAAGCCGGTACCGAGAAGGTATAAAGCAGGTCGTTCTCGTACGCGTAAATACGTGCGTCATAATTGCTTGTGTTGAAATAGGCAAGCCTTCCTGACAGGCTGAGCGGAATGTTTGTTGGTTTGTACAGCAAATCCTGGTAACCCAGTATTCCTTGTTCTTTTTTGCTGCCACGAAACGATGAGTGCTCCAGCCGGCTGCTCCATCGCAGCTTTTCTGTGATGAAATATTCAGCGTGAAGCCTGATTCGTTGCGTGCGTTCCGGTAAATTCACAGAAAGTTTTTCTGCTTTGTTTTTCTGGTCTTTTGTTTCTGATTTTACCCGAAGGTAGCATTTGAACCTTTCCGAAAGTTGAAAATCGGCTTGTGCAAAAACATCGTAACCCGAAGCGGGGCCGGCGGTGGTATAGGAAATCCAGGGCGAGCGGTAAAAATCGGAATAGGCAGCTAGCGTGATCCGTTTGGCCGGAAGAAAGCGGATGCCCATGTAAAAACCGGTTTCGTTGGCAACGGCGCTGCTTTCGGAAAAAGCCTGCCCCCACAATGCGTGGTAGTTTTTGTCGAAATGACGGAATTGTGCTGCAACATTCAGCCGGTCATTCAGGTGAATGATACTTCCCTGCAGGAAAGCTTTTGCTCCCGATTTTGAAACGGCTGCCTCTCCAAAAAACTGGTATTTTCCGGTGCTAAACAGGTAGTCGATTCCTCCTGTGAAATTTTCTGTTCCCTTAAATTTGAATTGATTGTACAATTGGTCAGCAGGAGAAAAGGGCGTGTCGAAATGCTGGTAGATGAAAGTGGTTCCCAATTTTAGTTTCGAAAAGGTTCGAGAAAAAACAACTCCTGCATTTCGGTATTTAACTGATTTTTCATCGGCAATTTCGCTTTGGGTACGGTGATAACCTGATGTTTGCAGGCTGGTAAAAACAGATGTTCCGTCTACTTCCGTATCCAGGTTGGCATCGGCATTCTTTTGCGAAACAAAAAGATGAATGGTATTCTTTTTTAGTTGAATGCTGGTGGTTGCTCCGCGGAAATACAGGTTCTCATCCACTGAAGTATAGGGTCTGACTCCCTGACCGTATTTCATGATTCCCAAAACATCGGCTGATTTTCCGGGAGAGAAACCTTGCCAAAGTACCAAACCCTGCCCGCTGCGAACAATATAATCACCTACAGTTATCCGCTCAAAAACAGGGTTGATCTTCATACTTACATTGCCCGAGTAGAAATCAAAGCCTTGCTTGTTGGAGCCTTTGAAAAATGCTTCCCCCGGATCTTTTTCGGCGGTTAGCCCGGCGGAGAGTTTGTCGCCGGCTTCCAGTCGGTAGCGGCTGTAATAGCGGAATCGGTTTCCTTCGTAAGGCTTGGTCCCTTCGTCGTTTGTCCGATATCCACGCGCTTTTTGAATCGTTCCGAGGCTTCGTAACAGCAGTTCCTGTCGCTTGTATTTGGTTTCTTCTTTAAAGGAAGTGGGGCTTGTTGTCGGAGGGCCGAAAACAATAAAAAGCTGCATTTTCTGAAGCAGTTCCGGCGTAAATCCGTCGATGGTAGTGAATTCAAAAATGGAATAAACCGGGCCGTATGCATCGACATATGCCAGCAGCTTGTTGATCTGAATACTGTTTAGCAAGTACATTTTTGAAAGTTCGCCGGCAGTGGTGGCGTTAATGTTGATCGGATCATTCAGCAGTTGTTCCAGATCTTCGGTAATCAGCGCTGCATCGGCTTCTTCTTCCATGTTTTCGAGCTGCGATTCCACGATGGTTTCAATGATCTTATCCGGCGAAATGTTTTGCCCAAGGGATAAAAACGGAATCCCCAAAAGCAGAAGCAGGATAATATGTTGGGTCGCTCTTTTCATTTTAAACGAAGTTGAATCGAAACAGAGGGAGTGAACCCCAGATTGCCGTGGTAACTATAGGCAAAGTCGGTGGAAATGTTTCCAAAAGAGTAACCAATTCCTCCCGAATAATGGAAGGGCTTGCCCGAAACTCCTAGTCGAAAGGCAAGGTTTTTTACCGGCATAAATTCCAATCCCGATTTTATCTGCGCGGGGAAATCCGAAGATTTCTGAACTTCGGCACTTAGCAGTACATTTTCCGAGAGCTGATAATGGCCTCCCAGTCGGTAGGTAAAAGGCATTCTTTGCGAGCCGTAGTAGGTTTCAAAACCATTTCGTACCGGGTTAAAAATATGCGCACCCAACGCCAGTTCCCGGGTGGGCTGGTAAAGCAGGCCGCATTCGAAGGTCAAGAAAGCAAAGGCGCCGTTGTTCTCGGGGAAGCGGTTCGAGAAGTAGTCGAGCTGAAGCGCAGCGCTTAATCGTTTTGAAAGCTGCTTGGCAAAGGCCAGCCCCAACTTTGATTCTTTGTAACTTCCTTTTCCAAATTGATAAAAACTTATTCCGGCAATACCTCCAAAAACAGGAGACGAAAAAGTTCCGGCAGAGAGCGAGAGTTCTTCCAGCATAAAGCGTGATTCGTAGTAGATTCCGGCCGAAAGTTGGGAGACGCCGGTAAGCGTGGCCTGGTTGTGAAAGGTGCTCCAGGCGTCACTAAGAGAAACGCTGGCATGCGAGAGTGCTGCCGAACGGGCTCCGGCGGTGCGGTTCTCAGAGGCTATCGACGTAATCGATAAAAACAGAAACAGCAATTGTATTTGAAAGGGTTTTCTCATACAAAACAGGGCGCATATAAAATTTATGCGCCCTGTTAAATGTACGAAAAAAATGTTTTGTTACGCTTAGTTTGTCTTGAACTTAAATTTAACTTCGGCTAACTCCTGGTTGGCCTTTACAATTTTTTTCTTCAGATCTTCCTTGTATTGTATCATTTTTTGCATCAGAGCTTCGTCGCCGGTTGCCATCATTTGCACGGCTAAAATGGCGGCGTTCATGGCACCATTAACCGCAACGGTTGCTACCGGAATTCCGGGAGGCATTTGCAGAATGGCGAGAACCGAGTCGAAGCCAGAAAGGCTTGCGTTGATGGGGACTCCGATTACCGGAAGCGGTGTCATAGCGGCAATAACACCCGGCAAATGAGCAGCCATTCCGGCACCTGCAATAATCACTTTTATGCCACGGTCTTTGGCACCTTTGGCAAAAACTTCCACTTCCTCCGGCGTACGGTGGGCCGACAAAGCATTGATCTCAAAAGGGATTTCGAATTCATCAAATAGTTTGGCTGCTTTTTCCATCACATTCAGATCGGAAGTGCTGCCCATGATAATGCTAACTTTTGGTGTCATATTTAAGTTTTATTTTCTGATACTCGAATTGTTTTTGTTATTTTGTAGCCCAAATTTTCAAGGCGAATTTAAGGCAATTTAAGTATTAATAAAAATCAAAGATTTTCATGAAGCGGGTTAAAATTCACGATAAAGAGTTCGAGTTATTCATTTCTCACGAAAAGATTCAGTCGGTAGTTGAGCAAATGGCTGAAAAAATGAACGCCGAACTGGTAGGTAAAAATCCGCTCTTTCTTTGCATTCTGAACGGATCGTTTATGTTTGCCGCTGAACTCTTTAAACGGATAAACTTTGTTGAATCCGAAATTTCATTTGTAAAACTGGCTTCCTATGTGGGCGACCAAACAACCGGTACGGTTAAAGAACTGATCGGGTTGAACGAAGACATTGAGGGGAGAACGGTGGTAGTACTCGAAGACATTGTGGATACCGGGATTACCATCGACAACATTCAGCAGCAGTTAAAACGCATGAATCCGAAAGAAGTTTTGGTGGCAACCATGCTTTTGAAACCAGATGCCCTAAAAAAGGACGTAGACCTGAAGTATGTCGGAATTGAAATTCCGAATGATTTTATTGTAGGCTGCGGGTTGGATTATGACGGACATGGCCGAAATTTGATTGATATATATTCAATCGTAAAAGAATAACCGAAAAATAACCAAAAGTCAACATGTTAAATATTGTATTATTTGGCCCCCCCGGAGCAGGAAAGGGAACCCAGGCTGAATACCTGATAAAATCATACGGGTTGATACATTTATCGACCGGAGAGATTTTACGGAGTGAGATTGCCGCCGGCTCTGAATTAGGGGTGGAGGCCAAAAAGTTTATGGACAAGGGCGAATTGGTGCCCGATCACCTGGTAGTAAAAATGATTGAAGCGATCCTGGAGACCCACAGCGAAGCCAGGGGATTTATTTTTGATGGCTTTCCGAGAACAGTGGACCAGGCAAAAGCGTTGGATATTATGCTTGAGGCGCACGAGACCGGAATTGCAGGGATGCTGAGCCTTGAAGTGGAGAAGCAGGAGCTGATCAATCGTCTGCTAAGCCGGGGAAAAGTATCGGGCAGGGTGGATGATCAGAATCAGAAAGTGATCGAGAACCGTATTCAGGTGTACCGTGATAAAACACTTCCGTTGATTGAATACTACAAGCCGCAGGGCAAGCATTTTGGTATCGACGGAATGGGAAGTATAGAAGAGATTGCCGACAGGTTAAAACAGGTGATCGAAAAGTTATAGGCTTCAGTTGAAGTCGCTTAGAAAGGTGGGAATTCTGTATGCTAACCGGATTTCTCACCTTTGTTGGTAAAGTAAAGGAACATTTAAAAGAAGAAAAATGGCCGAGACGAATTTTGTTGATTACGTAAAAATACACTGTAAATCGGGTGCCGGAGGTGCAGGGTCAGCGCATTTGCGCAGAGAAAAATTTGTGGCCAAAGGTGGCCCTGATGGCGGTGATGGCGGCCGGGGTGGACACATTATACTGGAAGGAAACCAGCACATGTGGACCCTTCTTCATTTAAAGTATAAAAAACACATTAAGGCCGGAAACGGAGAGTCGGGCGGAAAGCAGCGCAGTACTGGTGCCGATGGTGAAGACATCGTACTGGAGGTGCCGCTCGGAACGATTGCCCGCGATGCCGAATCGGGTGAATTTTTGTTTGAGATAACGCAGCACGGCGAAAGCAAGGTTTTAATGAAAGGTGGGCGTGGTGGTCTGGGCAACGATCACTTTAAATCGGCTACCTATCAAACGCCCCGGTTTGCACAGCCCGGAGAAGAGGGGCAGGAAAGCTGGATGATTCTGGAGCTGAAAGTGCTGGCCGACGTTGGTCTGGTTGGCTTTCCCAGTTCAGGGAAATCTACTCTCTTGTCGGTAGTTTCGGCGGCCAAACCAAAAATTGGTGATTATCCGTTTACCACCCTGGTGCCAAATCTTGGAATTGTGGGGCATCGAGAACAACGTTCGTTTGTGATGGCTGATATTCCCGGGATTATTGAGGGTGCTCACGAAGGGCGTGGTTTGGGGCTGCGCTTTTTGCGGCACATCGAGCGAAATTCAATGCTTTTGTTTATGGTGCCGGCCGACAGCAAGGATCATCTGAAGGAATACCGCATTTTAATGGATGAACTGGAGAAATACAACCCGGAATTACTCGACAAACAACGTTATCTCGCGATCAGTAAATCCGACATGCTTGATGAGGAACTGATGAAAGAGATCAGCCACGAATTAAAAGACATTCCGCACATGTTCTTTTCGTCGGTAACAGGGAAAAATATCCAGGTATTGAAAGATAAAATTTGGGAAATATTAAATAGTTGATGGGATTTTTAGGCACGATATTGGAATGGGATAAGGAGCTGTTTTTGTACTTGAACAGTTTTCACAACGATTTTTGGGATACGGTCATGATGCTGGTTACCCGGCAGGAAACATGGTTTCCGTTTTTTGCGATAATCCTGTTTTACTTTGTCAAGAATTACCGATCCAAAGCCATTCTGATCGTTATTGGTTTGGCGCTGGTTGTGCTCGGTGCCGATCAGATTTCCGGTTTGATGAAAGCCGGGTTTCAACGCTTGAGGCCGGTGCACGATCCAGCCATTGAGCATTTGGTGCACAATGTGTTGCGCAAAGGAGGCATGTACGGATTTGTCTCGGCGCATGCAGCCAACTCGGTGGCCATCCTGGTTTTTACTTCGCTGATTTTTAAGCAAAGAGGCTATACGTTGCTGCTCTTTTTGTGGGCAGCTGTCTTTAGTTATTCGCGTATTTATTCCGGTGTTCATTACCCGTTCGATATACTGGGAGGCACATTGCTGGGAGTAGGCGTGGGACTGCTTGTTTTCAAGCTGGTCATGTTTGTGGAAAATCACTTTTTTTACACCCGGTCGCCTAAAATCGAAAAAACAGCACTGCGTGGTGAAGAATCAGGTATTATCTGGCTGGTGTTTACCGCGCTTGTGGCAACCGTATTTATTGTTGCTTATCTCCTGCACCGTTATAATTATTTGTAAATGAACAACGCCCGCACATTTAATCAGGAACAAAACAAGCTTTTTGAAAAAGAACTGAAAAATCTCACCCGCAAGATCAGGTGGCTGGCCTGGTATCGGTTGGCTGTTTTCATCGCGCTTTTCTTTCCGTTTTCGTTTCTGGGCTTAAGCTGGGTGGCAGGAGTGCTGACCTTGGGTTTGCTTGTTTTGTTTTTCTTCCTCATAAAAGTAAATCTCCGGCTCGACCGGCAACGGAAAAAGTGTGCGGTGTTAAAACAGCTGACAGAAGATGAATTGCTGGCACATGATCATTCATTTTTGCATTTTAAAAACGGTGCGGAATTTCTCGATACCAATCACTTTTTTTCGTACGACCTTGATTTGTTTGGCGACGGGTCGCTTTATCAGTACCTGAACCGGACGTCTACAATTGGCGGGGCCAAAAAGCTGGCTTCGTGGTTTATAAAATCATCAACAAACAAAGAAGAAATTGAAAGCAGGCAGCAAGCGGTACGCGAGCTTTCAGAAAAGCGAGAGTGGCGTTTGCAGTTTTTAGCTGAAGGGAAGCTTTTTGAAGAGACAGAAGCCCTGAGCCGGGAAATTACCGGTTGGTCGGAGACGGAGTTTAACCTCAGAAGTCCGGAAATAACCAAATGGATCATTCGGCTGATTCCGGCTTTGACGTTGCTCGCAATCATTCCGGCAGTTCTGGGATTTTCCAATACATATTTGGTACTTGCCATTTTTGCCCAGTGGTTAATGATGTATTTTTACCGGAAGCGCATCGTGTATTATTTCGGTTTCTTTGGCCGGAAATCGCGGTTGCTTTCCAAATATATGCTGCTGCTGGAGCAGGTGGAGCAGCAGGATTTTCAATCGGCCTATCTCCGCAATCTTCAGCAAGCGATAAAGCATCCTTCGGCGGGCCATACATTCGGACAGCTAAAGAAGCGGGTGGAAGAGTTTGAGTACCGTCAAAATCTTTTGGTGGGTTCTGTTCTAAACTCGTTCTTGTTGTGGGATATTCGTTGTGTGTTTCAGCTTTGGCGCTGGCATAGGGAGAATCACCGGAGCCTGGTGAAATGGATAGATGTTGTTGCCGAAGTGGATGCGCTAATCAGTTTGGCCAATTATGCCGACAATCATCCCGATTTTGTATATCCGCTTATCAATAACAACGATTTTATTTTTGATGCAAAGGAGTTGGGACACCCACTGATCCGGCAGGAAAAGCGGGTTTGCAACGATTTTGGGATTGAAGGTTGGTCGAAAGTAATGATTGTGACCGGGGCGAACATGGCCGGGAAAAGTACCTTTTTGCGTACGCTCGGCGTAAATCTACTGCTCGCACAGTCGGGGGCACCGGTTTGCGCTCAAAATATGACGGTAACACCCATCGATCTTTATACAAACATGCGGACAACGGATTCGCTCTTAAAGGATGAATCGTACTTTTTTGCTGAACTGAAGCGAATTAAAGGAGTGCTGGACCGTCTGCAGAACGGTGACCGTATTTTTGTGATTCTGGATGAAATGCTGAAGGGGACCAACTCGGTCGACAAGCTAAACGGCTCAAAAGAACTCATCCGGAAGCTGGTACAATACCAGTCGGTCTCGCTGATCGCTACCCACGATCTTAAATTAAGCGAGATGCAGGAGGAATTCCCGCAGCAGGTATTCAATAAGTGTTTTGAAATCAGAATCGAGAACGACGAACTGGTGTTTGATTACAAACTTTCGGACGGGTTTACCAAAACCATGAATGCTACTTTCCTGATGAAAAAAATGGGAATTATCTAGCGCCGTACCCGGTGAATTTGAGTAATCAGGGATTGCGAGAAATCAGTATTTTCAATAAACTTTTGCTTCTTTTGGGTGCCGTCCCGGTTGCCGGTTGGGCAGCAGTTGAATAAATTGTCAAGAATAGCAGGAAGCTTTCTTTCCAAGGTGGCTGTTTCTCATATTTTCTCTTTATTTGGGCGCTTTTCGGGGGATTCTTATTCACTATTTTTCAACTAATCATTGTTAGTTAATGAAGCCGCCAAAAAGGCAAAAAACAGGTTGATTTAATTATATTTGTGGCAATCCGGTGAACTCCGCAGTTATTTGAAATACAGCATTCCCCAGGTAAATTTCAATAATGTCGGCGTTCAATATCCGGAATATAAATCTGGAAATTAGCTTATGAGCGCAAACTACGACGAAGGAACTATTAAAACCTTAGATTGGCAGGAGCACATCCGGAGGCGTCCGGGTATGTACATTGGGAAGCTTGGCGACGGGTCATCAGCCGACGACGGTATTTACGTACTGTTGAAGGAAGTGATGGACAACTCGATCGATGAGTTTATGATGGGCTTTGGTAAAAAGATCGTGGTGAATGTGGATCAGGACAGGGTCACCATTCGCGACTATGGCCGTGGTATACCTCTCGGAAAACTGGTGGATGTGGTTAGTAAAATGAATACCGGCGCCAAATACGATAACAAGGTTTTCAAAAAATCAGTAGGATTGAACGGTGTCGGGATTAAAGCAGTTAACGCGCTTTCATCCGATTTTACCATCAAAGCCGTTCGCGAAGGGGTGGCAAAAGAAGTTTATTTCAGCAAAGGTATCAAGCAGGGCGAAAAAGATCTTCAGGGTGTTCCGGAGGAAAACGGAACAGAAGTTACTTTTATTCCCGATGTAACCGTGTTCAAAAAGTACCGCTACATCAGCGACTACATTGTGAACATGATGAAAAACTATACTTTCCTGAATTCGGGGCTTATCGTAGAGTTCAACGGAGAGCGTTTTTATTCGCGTAACGGGTTGCGCGACTTGTTGGAAGAGAACATGGATCATGACCCAATTTACCCAATTATACATTTAAGAGGAGAAGATATTGAGGTGGCCATAACGCATGGAAACCAATATGGGGAGGACTATTATTCGTTCGTTAACGGACAACACACGACCCAGGGGGGAACCCACTTACAGGCTTTTCGCGAGGTACTGGTAAAAACGATCAGGGATTTTTACAAGAAGGAATTTGATCCGTCTGACATTCGTGCATCGATTGTGGCGGCCATCAGTATTAAGGTTGAGGAGCCTGTATTTGAGTCGCAAACCAAAACCAAACTTGGTTCGAGAGATATTGGTCCCGACGGGCCTTCGGTAAGAGCACACGTCGGTAATTTTTTACAAAAGGAACTGGATAACTTTTTGCACAAAAATCCGGATACGGCAGAAGTGCTGCACCGGCGCATTGTGGAGTCGGAAAGAGAGCGAAAGGCCATTTCCGGAATTAAAAAGCTAGCCAAGCAACGGGCAAAAAAAGCCAACCTTCACAACAAAAAACTGCGCGATTGCCGGGTGCATTTCAACAGCTCTCACGAATTGAAGGAAGCTTCGAGTATTTTTATTACCGAGGGCGATTCGGCCAGTGGTTCCATCACCAAATCCAGGAATGTGAATACACAGGCTGTATTTAGCTTGCGGGGAAAACCACTCAACACCTTTGGTTTAACCAAGAAAGTGGTGTACGAAAACGAAGAATTCAATCTTTTACAGGCAGCGTTGAACATTGAAGACGGCATGGAAGACCTGCGTTACAACAAAGTGATTATCGCAACCGATGCCGATGTTGACGGAATGCATATCCGCCTGTTGCTGATCACATTCTTTTTGCAGTTTTTTCCGGAGCTGATCAGAAAAGGACACGTGTTTATCCTGCAAACTCCCTTATTCAGGGTCAGGAACAAACAAAAAACCATTTATTGCTACTCGGAAACAGAGAAGCAGGTGGCGGTTGAACAGTTGAGAGGGAAACCGGAGATTACCCGCTTTAAAGGATTGGGTGAAATCTCGCCCGATGAGTTTAAAAACTTCATTGGCGACAGTATTCGTCTGGATCCGGTGCAGATGAAAAAACACGAATCGATATCCCAGATGCTCGAATTTTATATGGGGAAGAATACCCCCGAACGTCAGGATTTTATTATCGATAACCTGTACGTGGAAAAAGACGAAGTGGCTTAAAAAAATATTTTGGCCCGAAAGGGCAGACCGCTAATTTTGAAGAGAAAGAATGTTTGAAGAGAATTTGAATCAGGAAGAAATTCAGGACGATAACACAAGGGAGGAAATAACCTATTTGTCGGGGATGTACCGCAATTGGTTTCTCGACTATGCTTCGTATGTTATTCTTGAACGTGCCGTCCCTTATATCAACGACGGATTAAAACCTGTGCAGCGTCGTATTTTACACGCCATGCGCGAGATGGACGATGGTCGTTACAACAAGGTGGCCAACGTTATCGGGCAAACCATGCAATATCACCCCCACGGCGATGCTTCCATTGGTGATGCAATCGTTCAGTTGGGACAGAAAGAACTATTGATTGATACGCAGGGAAACTGGGGAAACATTCTGACCGGCGATGGAGCTGCTGCTCCCCGATACATCGAAGCGCGTTTATCGAAATTTGCACTCGAAGTGCTTTTTAACCCGAAAACAACCGAGTGGAAGCTTTCGTACGACGGGCGTAAACGTGAGCCGGTGACACTTCCGGTGAAATTCCCCTTGTTGCTTGCTCAGGGAGTAGAGGGTATCGCTGTGGGACTTGCCTCCAAGTTGTTCCCGCATAACTTTAACGAATTGCTCGATGCTTCGATCTGTTACCTGAAAGGGCAGGACTTTGAGCTTTACCCCGATTTTCCGACCGGGGGCTCGGCCGATTTTAGTAAATACAACGATGGAGTTCGCGGAGGTACGATTAAAGTGCGGGCCAAAATTGAAAAGCAGGACAACAAAACCCTGGTTATTACCGAAATACCTTTCAGTAAAAATACCACATCGCTGATCGAGTCTATTATAAAGGCCAACGAAAAGGGTAAAATTAAAGTCAAACGGATCGACGATAATACGGCAGCGAACGTTGAAATTTTGGTGCATCTGGCTCCGGGTGTTTCATCCGATAAAACCATTGATGCATTGTATGCCTTCACCGATTGCGAGGTTTCGCTGGCACCCAACTCCTGTATCATCGAAAACGACAAACCTTTGTTTATTGGCGTTTCCGAGATATTAAAACGATCGGCTGACAGCACCCTGGAACTCCTGAAACTGGAGCTTGAGATCCGGAAAAACGAACTGGAGGAACAATGGCATTCTTTGTCGCTTGAGAAAATTTTTATTGAAGAGCGCATCTACAAGGATAAGAAGTTTGAAGAATCTGAGAGCATGGACATGGCGATCGCTCACATCGACCAGCGTCTGGAGCCGTGGAAACCTAAGCTAAGAAGAGAAATTACGCGCGATGATATTCTTAAGCTGATGGAAATCAGGATGGCGCGTATTCTGAAATTCAATACCGACAAAGCCAACGATCAGCTGCAAGCCATCGAAGACGAGATTGCTGAAGTGCTGAACGACATCGAGAACATTGTGCCGTTCACCATCAAATGGTTCCAGCATCTGAAAGATAAATACGGGAAAAACTTTCCGCGAAAAACTGAAATCCGGAGTTTTGAAAGCATTGTTGCAACCAAAGTGGTGGTGAACAACGAAAAACTCTATATCGACAGGGCTGAAGGATTTCTGGGAACTTCGCTGAAAAAAGCGGAATACGTTTGCGACTGTTCCGATATTGACGATGTGATCGTTTTTCACCGCGATGGTACCTATTTTATCTCCAAAGTTTCAGACAAAGCCTTTATTGGGAAAAATCCATTGTACGTGGCGGTTTTCAAAAAGAACGACAAGCGTACCATTTACAACGTGGTATACAAAGACGGCGAATCGGGTGTGTTTTACATGAAACGCTTTTCGGTAACCGGCGTAACCCGCGACAAAGAATACAACCTGACCAAGGAAACCAAAGGTTCGAGGATTGCTTATTTTTCGGCCAACCCCAACGGAGAAGCCGAAACATTGCGGGTGGTTTTAAAACCAAAACCGCGTATTAAGAAGCTGATTTTTGAAGTCGATCTTGGTGAGCTGGCCATCAAAGGCCGTCAGTCGATGGGGAACATTCTTACCAAATACGATGTGCATAAGATTTCGCTCAAGGAAAAAGGAGTTTCTACCTTGGGTGGCCGCAAAATCTGGTTCGATCCCGATGTTTTACGCTTGAATGCCGATAGCCGGGGAGTTTTCCTGGGCGAGTTCTCGGGAGAAGATGAGATTCTGGTTATCTACAAAAGCGGGGAATTCCAGTTGTATAATTACGACCTGAGCAACCACTTTGGCGATAATATTCTCACGATCGAAAAATTTGATCAGCAGAAAATCCTTTCGGCCGTTTATTTTGACGCCGAACAGCAGTTCTACTATGTGAAACGTTTCGAAATTGATGAACCGGAAGGGAAGCTGGTTCGTTTTATCGGTGAACATCCCGACAATAAATTGGTTAGCATTACCTGGGTGCATTATCCGCGTTTGGAAATCACCTTTGGCGGGAAGAATGAAGAGCGTGAAAATGAAATTATAGAAGTGGCCGAGTTTATTGGCGTCAAATCGTGGAAAGCAAAAGGGAAACGTCTGTCAACTTACGAAGTAAAAGACATCACCGAGATTGAACCGGTAATCAAGGATGAAGACGATCGTCCTGAATCTGATGAGATTAACCAGGATATTGACGATATTCCATTTGAGGTAAACCAGCCAAAGAAGGAAGACGACAATTCAAACCAGATGTCACTTTTTTAGTTCAGTGTTCTGTGTTTAGAGTCTACTCTAAACTTTGAACTCTAAACTCTAAACTACTTTGTATGAGAATTTATTTGATCGGATACATGGGGTGTGGGAAATCCACGTTGGGCAGAAGATTGGCAAACCATCTGGGCGTTCAGTTTGTGGATATGGATCATTACATCGAAGAAAGAAACTGCAAAACCATTCCGCAAATTTTTGAGGAAGAAGGAGAAGCTGAATTCCGCAAAAAGGAACGGAAAGCCCTGGAAGAACTTTCGGAGTTTACCGACATTGTGATTGCAACCGGAGGTGGAGCACCTTGTTTTTTCGACAACATCGATCTCATGAACCGCACAGGTAAAACCATTTATCTGAACATTGACCCAACCATTCTTGCGGATCGTTTGCTTCATTCGAAAACCGAGCGTCCGCTGATTAAAGGAAAATCGCGCGACGAGTTGGTCGCTTTTATCGATGATACCTTAAAAAAACGCAACGAGTTTTACATGCAGGCAAAGTATCAGATTACCCTTCCTGATGTAGAGCTGTCTTCTGTAGAAGAACTGCTGAAGGCTTGAATCGGACTTTTTAGAATCCAAAGTTTCGGTTGTTTTCGAGACCTCTGGAAGTCATTCCTACACTTGTTGGAACGTAAATACATAAGAAAATGAATAAGAAAGGTTCTTTTAAAAGAGCCTTTTTTCTTGCCCTCATTTATTGTATATTCCTTGATTAAAAATGAAATTCTTATGCCAACGGTAGCACAGCAATTTGCGCACACCCTTCGCGATATAGGCGTGCGGTATGTATTTGGCGTTCCCAGTGGAAACATGATTGATTACATCGAGGCTCTTCGGGAGGAAGAGGGAATCGATTTTATATTGGTGGGACACGAAGCTACAGCAGCCATCATGGCCGATATTTGCGGGCGGCTCACTGGCATTCCGGGAGTGTGTTTTGCCACTTTTGGGCCGGGAGCCACCAACTTAAGCACGGGTGTTGGAGAAGCTTTGCTCGACCGCTCACCGGTTCTTGCTTTTACCGACGAGATGCCCGATCATTTATTGAACCGGGTGGTGCAAATGAATGTCAATCATCAGCAGTTATTTTTTCCGCTTACAAAACATACCACGCGCATGAATGCCGGTAATGTGGAAGATATTATTTTGAAAGCGGCGGGCATTGCCACCTCCGATGTGCCGGGGCCGGTTCATATCGGCGTTCCTGCAGACATCGGAAGGCAACAGGTTCGGGAGACCGGTAACGAACTGGAGTATTTGCGTGTGGAGAAAAAGCGATGGTCTCCGCTGGTGCCCGAACAGGTTCGTAAAATCGAAAGACTATGGAAGAAAAGCGAAAAGCCCGTTTTGGCCGTTGGAATGGCTGCTGTGCGGGCCGGAGTAAAAGATTTGATTGTTGAGTTGGCGGAGAAAAACAATATTCCGGTGGTATTAACGCCCATGGCAAAAGGTATTTTTCCCGAAGATCATCCCCTCTACGTGGGTGTGCTGTTTCATGCATTGTCGGATACGGTGGCGGAAACTCACGGCGAAGCCGATTTGATTGTCGGGATTGGTTACGATCCGGTAGAATTTAACTATGAAGATTGGATGCCGGCAGTTCCCTTGATTCATATTGATGAAAAAGAAGCCGATGTGGATACCGGAAAACTTCGCGAGGTTTTGAACGTAACCGGAAACATTGAGGTGGCTTTGCTGGAGTTGTTAAACCTAAGCAGTTCACCCAAAAAGTGGGACCGGGATGAGCTGGCGGAGCGAAGAAACAGAATGTTTCAAAAGTTGTTGCCGCCACCTGAAACTTTTGGGCCGCGGACAATTTTGCACAAACTAAGAGAAGCCTTGCCCCCGGAGGGAATTTTAACTGTGGATGTTGGGGCTCATCTGCATTTGCTGGGCCAGATGTGGAGAACGCCTTCTCCTGAAAAATTGTTCATGACAAACGGATGGTCGGGGATGGGATTTGCAATTCCGGCGGCAATGGCTGCCAAGCTGAATAATCCTACACTTCCGGTGGTAGCTTTGTTGGGCGATGGGGGTTTTTACATGACTGTGGGTGAACTGGCAGCAGCAAAAAGACTCCATCTGAATATCGTATTTGTAGTGATTTACGATCAAAGCCTGTCACTCATCCACATCAAACAGAAAAAGAAAGCATACAACCCGCACTATGGGACTGATCTGGACTTGCTTCCCGAAGTAGCCACAAACCATTATTTTGGAGTGCCTGTTCTTCGGGCAACTGATGTGGGTACCTATCAACAAGCACTCGAAACTGCATTTAGTGCACAAGGACCGGTAGTGCTGGAAGTATTTGTTGATGCAGGCGAATACAGTGACTTGTTGCTTCGGGCAAATCGGTTATAAATGGCAGCTTTCTGTCGGAATAATTGCTGTATATTTTACGGGATAGCCTCCGTTTCCCTTTAAATGATGAGGTTCCCAGGCTCTTCATTCGCTGGGTTTTTAGACCGAAACAGGTAAGTAATTTCCTGTTAGTTTATACGGGAAATTACGTAGAGTTTGTTGGGACGCTTTTGGTGCATAAATGTGCATTTCCTTAAAATTTGAGACTCCAGATAAATCTCGAAAAACAGATCGTTTACTCCGTTTTTGCAGCGCTCTGTACCGTTTTTTATTACCTGTGAGAGCCTTTTGGAATATAGACTTTCGGTAAAGTTAGTATTGCTGGTTGTGAGAAAATGTTCACTTCCAGATAAAATACAAAAAAGTGTTTATTTGGTGTTTTTTTCTTGTATTAATTGCGTAGTAAACCCGATTGACAAGCGGAGGGCTGGTGTTGTAACTTGCTGTAAGAAAATTGTACTGGAAGCAAAAGCTTGACTTATCACCCCGTTTTTCTTGCATAACCCGAGTTCCGATACTGTGTGTGGACAATGATTGAAGTGATCTGATACTGTTAAAACGAACTTATTTTTAATACATCAGATTATGAAACAAAATTACTTGAAACTACCAGACACACCAAAGTTGTTGTCTGGTTTAATGAAGCGAACATTCTTTTGGTGTTGCCGCTTCTTACTTTTGGCATTTATTGTCGGCTATTCAACTCTTTCGGCCACCAGCCAAATAATTACCGATGGAGCTGCTGTAAAAGCAAATTTTGGAATAGATGCGGATGTTTACACGAACTATTTATTGGATCCTTCACTTTCAGGGACTACAGCTAATGGGACAGACGATTGGTTTGAAAATTTATCGCTGTATCCCGGGAACGGATCACCGGTTTTCACACCATCTCCGACATTTATTAATGCGATCATTGCCCAGATGGCAATTGATGAGAATTTCAGTTTTACAATTAGGATGGGTGTGCCGAGAAACTCCAAATTGGAGATTCCTTCATCTCCCGGAGATTCAATACTATGGATCGACGGGGTATATGCAAGGGACAACAATACTGCCGGAAACGGGAAAGACAGTACTGCTTTTGCGGGGACCTCGGATAAAAACTTTCAGGATCCTTCAACATGGAATGTTGGTATTAAAGATCCCTATCAAAAGGGAGACCTAATTGATGTTTATGGTCATATGCGGGAGGACCCGGACGGAGATGTTTGGGGAATCGGTGCTTTTTCCACCCGTTCAACTTCAGGATCCGTTCATGCTGATTTTGAGTTTTTTGCTAATCAGATAGGATATGATGGGGCACATTTTACCAATACCGGTACTGATCACGGTCATACTTCATGGACGTTTGATGCAGATGGGGTAGTATTAACAGCCGGAGACCTGATTGTGAGTATTGACTACGAAAAAGGTGGTGGTGACCCGGTGGCTAGTATACGTGTTTGGGTAAGCGAAACTGACTACACGAATGGACTTGCAAATTTCGATGCTGGTTCATCTTTCAATTTTACGGGAGCTTTCACTACTGAATCTGGTGTTGGTTTTGGCTATGCAGAAATAGAACCCGCAGTAGCAGGAGGAGATCCGGCTGCCTGGGCAGTCGTAAACATTGACAGTGTTTCACCTGCACCGCCTTGGGGAACTATAGAAGGTCCGCAAGCCGACGTAAACGATGAGTATCTTCCGCTTCAATTTGCAGAATTTGCCATTAATATGTCATTTCTGGGATTGGATGCATTTGGCGGAGATGCCTGTAACAAAACTCTGGGAAGCCTGTTGGTGAAGACCAGAAGCTCGCCAAGTTTTGAATCGGAAATGCATGATTTTGTTGGCCCATTGACCTTTGGTTACGATTTGGAAACCAAAATAGTGGCGATGGATCTGGATTCCTGTGATGATGGGAATAATCAGTTCGATTTGATGACAGCTGTAGATAGCTTTGGAGACGGGAATGTAACATTTTATGCTATGAGCGCCGATGCATTTGCTACTCCTCCTGTAAATGCTATTTCTTCCATCCAAAACTTACCGGTGGGAGATACCATGTTCTGGGTACGAAGTTCAAACCCCGAAGATCAGGGATGTTTTGCCGTTGATTCGTTTATGGTAACCGTTCACGACAATCCAACCTGTAGCGTAGCAACTACAGATCAGACAAATTTTTCGACAACAAATGGAACAGCCAAAGTAACAGTTAGCGGAGGTGAAGGACCGTTTACTTACGTATGGTCAACCGATAATGGTTCAATTGGAGGTGGACAAGGAACTGACAGTATATATGGTTTGAGTATTGGGAGATATTATGTTAACATAGTGGATGCCAACGGATGTACAACAGCATGTAACGATTCCGTTGGATGGGCTCCTACAGCGCCAACCTGTGAGCTTTTTACAGCTGATGTTGAATGTTTTGGAGCAGAAACCGGTTATGCTTGGGCCGTAGTAACTCCAACCGGACCGGATAGTTTCCCTCCCTATACATATTATTGGTACAAAGGGACAGGATTCGATCAGGTATTTTTAGACTCGACTGTAACCAATAGCATGGTTGATACCATGTTTGGCTTGGGAGCTGGAGTTTACGTAGTTGAGATAAAAAACAGCGTTGATCCGAATACTACAACTTGTGGAGATACAATCAAGGAACCTCCTTATAATCCTGTTGTAGTCGAATGTTCAAGTTTAACACTTGACTCATGCATGGACCAGTCCGCGGTAGATCAGGCTTTTGCCAATTGGTTGGATACCGCTTTTATGGTAAGCGGTGGAACTGATCCTCTTGATACAATCTATAAAGTAGATGATATAATAGCTGATTTAGATACCGTGGATGCCCCATCGGCATGTGGTGGCCTTGTGGCAATTAAAATGATAGTTACAGACTATTGTGGACTGATGGATAGCTGTGAAGCTACTTTCATGGTAGCGTATGCACCAGCTTTGGTGGTAACCTGTCCGGGAGATCTGACGCTAAGCAGCTGTCTGACGCAGGATTCAGTAACCACTGCGTTTAACGCTTGGCTTGCAGGGTTCAGCTCAGATGGAGGTTGCAATGCTGAAGAAACCGATTTGAGCAATGTAGCAACAGCGATGGCATGCGGCGACTCGATCACGATCAAATTCAAGGCATGGGACAGCTGTGAACAGGTTGACAGTTGTACGGCAACATTCAAGGTAGACTATGCACCTGAGTTGAAAGTAGACTGCCCGGGAGATCTGACACTAAGCAGCTGTCTGACGCAGGATTCAGTAACCACTGCGTTTAACGCATGGCTTGCCGAATTTGGCTCGGAAGGAGGTTGTAATACCGAAGAAACTGATTTGAGCAATGTGACAACCGCGATGGCGTGCGGCGACTCGATCACGATCAAGTTCAAGGCATGGGACAGCTGTGAACAAGCCGACAGTTGTGAGGCTACGTTCAAGGTAGACTATGCACCTGAGTTGGAAGTAAGCTGTCCGGGAGATTTGACACTAAGTAGCTGTCTGACACAGGATTCAGTCACAAGAGCCTTTGACGCATGGCTTGCCGAGTTTGGCTCGGAAGGAGGTTGTAATACCGAAGAAACCGATTTGAGCAATGTGACAACCGCGATGGCGTGCGGCGACTCGATCACGATCAAGTTCAAGGCATGGGACAGCTGTGAACAGGCTGACAGTTGTATGGCAACGTTCAAGGTAGACTATGCACCTGAGTTGGAAGTAAGCTGTCCGGGCGACTTGACCCTCAGCAGCTGTCTGACACAGGATTCAGTTACAAGGGCTTTTGATGCATGGCTTGCTGAATTTGGCTCGGAAGGAGGTTGTAATACCGAAGAAACCGATTTGAGCAATGTAGCAACAGCGATGGCGTGCGGCGACTCGATCACGATCAAGTTCAAGGCATGGGATAGCTGTGAACAGGCTGACAGTTGTATGGCAACGTTCAAGGTAGACTATGCACCTGAATTGAAAGTAAGCTGTCCGGGAGATTTGACACTAAGCAGCTGTCTGACACAGGATTCAGTAACAAGAGCTTTTGATGCATGGCTTGCAGAATTTGGCTCGGAAGGAGGTTGTAATACCGAAGAAACCGATTTAAGCAATGTAGCAACGGCGATGGCATGCGGCGACTCGATCACGATCAAGTTCAAGGCATGGGACAGCTGTGAACAGGCTGATAGTTGTGAGGCTACGTTCAAAGTAGACTATGCGCCTGAGTTGAAAGTAAGCTGTCCGGGAGATTTGACACTCAGCAGCTGTTTGACGCAGGATTCAGTAACAAGAGCCTTTGACGCATGGCTTGCAGAATTTGGCTCGGAAGGAGGTTGTAATACCGAAGAAACCGATTTAAGCAATGTAGCAACAGCGATGGCATGTGGCGACTCGATCACGATCAAGTTCAAGGCATGGGACAGCTGTGAACAGGCTGACAGTTGTATGGCAACGTTCAAGGTAGAGTATGATTTGGAAGCGCCCGTTATTACCATCAACATTTTGCAGGATTCAACTTGTAACGCTGACCCGGATGCCACAGCAACATATGTCGACTGTCAGGGAGAAGGTAATGCAACTCTGCAATCACTTAATAAGGTTGCAGTTGATCCATCAGATCCGAATAAGTGCGATGAATATTGGATTTATACATTCTATGCTGAGGACAGTTGTGGAAATTCTGCAACAGCAACGGATACGCTATACCGGTTTACTGAATCTGAAGGCGATTGTGAAACAGCATTTGCTCGTTTACCGGAGCCGGATTTGGGGCCTGCGCCTTATACGACCGAAATTGGAGCAAGATGCTTCCTGGATGAGCCTGACACTGCCATATTCAACCGTTGGGGCTGGACTAACAGAGTCAAAGTTGGTCAGGATTCTGTCTACATACTGGACGTTTACGCCGGTGCCGGTCAGTGCGACCTGAGTAAAGGTACCTGGGTTGGAACCGTTACTTTATCCTTTAGTGGTTCTACCATGAACGTGGTATACGATCTATTAGAGGGTTATGTAATAAGTGAAGCACATATTTATGCAGGCACCAACATGTATCCAACAAGGAAAAATGGTAAGCACAAGGGTGAATACACCGTTGCTCCGGGACAGTATACGGTAGTATGGGAAAACGAACCACCTGCAACCGGTCTCGACGTTGTCCTTACAGGTGTTTCTGATGGTGATTACATTTTTGTAATCGTTCATTCAGTAGTATGTATACCAACTTGCGATTGCCCGGAAACGGTTAGAACTGACATCTCATTAGCGTCAGCAACGATCGTAACCACAAGAACAAATGGTAAGAAAAGTGCCGAGATCAATGATGTTGGAGTTGTTACCGAAGGACAATTGAAGGTTTACCCCAACCCGTTCACCAGCAAGGTAACTTTCGAATTTGTATCGCCGGTTGATGCATATGGAACACTTGAATTGTACAACATTACCGGACAAAGAGTGGCCCGGGTACTGGATCGCTTTGTTATCGGTGGAGAACTGAATAAAGTTGAATTCCAACCAAGCAATGAGGTTTCAGGTATCTATCTGTACCGACTTGACCTGGATGGCGAAATTCAAATTGGAAGGGTTATTTACAAACGAGAATAATGAATGGTAGACCCTTATTTTTTATCTGATATACATTCAGGATAATTCTGCCAGGGGCAGGGTTCTGCAAAGGGGCTGACTTTCAACGTCAGCCTCTTTCTTTTTTTCGAATCTGATGTTTCTTTCAGAAAGATTTTGGTATGTCAGAGGATAACAAAGTATCTATGTGAATAGCTGAATTTATGTAGGTAATGAGTCTTTTATTAGTGCGGGTTGTCGCTTTTTGATGCTGTATTTTGCTGGTACGCCGTTTTCGCTCCACAAAGGCAGAGCTTGCTTTGTTTTATTCGGTTACGTACTCTCATCATTCATTGTTAAGGATATTTACGGATTGACTTGTATGCGTTTTTATACGTAAATTGTACATGGAATTGCGGAACCTTACCCTTTGCAAAATAGATTTTAGATGGCTTTTATAAGTTGACTGATCAATGGATTTTATAGTTGATAATTTAACCTTCTGCCTGGGGTGACATTGAGTCAGAACGGATGGTGTTTGGTCAGCTGTAGATGAATAAACCATTTATCATGAATCAGAAAAGTTAAAAGCCATGTGTAAAATCGCGATTTTGGAACGGTTTACCCTTTTAGGCGCTGGTATAGCATCCATTCTTAGTACTGATAATCAATGTGATGTAGTAATCGTTGCCCAAACAAAAGAGGAGCTGATCAGGCAGTTGGGCAAATCCATACCGGATGTAATTATAATAGATGTCATCCATGGAGACAACTCCGGTGTGAAGTCCGTAAAAAGAATTCGCCGTGTTTTTCCTGCTACCCCGTTATTGCTGATAGTAAGTGCCAACTATGCTGATTGTTTTGAAGAATACATTCGCATGGGAGTTAAGGGCTTTGTTTTTAATAATTCGGATGCGAAGGAACTAATAAAAGCCATAAAGAAGTTGAAGGAAGGTGAAGAATATTTCAACAGCAAAGTTTGGAGGATATTTAAAAGTTCCATTCAGTCGCGAAAGCACAAGGTTCAGGATCAGCGGCTAACCGACAGGGAGGTGTCTATTTTGAAGCTGTTTTCAAGTGGAATGACTTACAAGGAAATAGGTTCTGAATTAAATATTAGCCCGCGTACCGTGGAAACCCATAAACGAAATATTCTGGCAAAACTAAAAATCAACACTACTGCCGATATGGTAAAGTATGCCTACCGGCATCATATTCTTACGTAATTTTTCATTCACCTAAAGTCTCGTTTTTGGGCACCGGACCCCAATAAATGAGTATAAATCCTGATTGACTACGCCCCCTTTTCTGTTGTACCTTTTACCTTGTTAAAATTGATTAGAAGCAGAACTTATTATTCTCTTTACCCCGTTTAAAAAAACCAAAAACCACGAAAAGATACTGTCTTATCGGAGTTTGTTTGCTGATGATCTGATGCGAGTTAGAGGTTATTCAATTAAAAAATTATCAGATTATGGGAAAAAATTACCGATGGTGCAGAGGAGTGCTGGCTTCGGTGTTTCTCTGTTGCTTTTTAATGATGGGCAGTATTGCCTATGGGCAGTTCAATAATCCGGGGATCGCCCCTGTATTAGTGCCTGCCAACGGATTGGCCATTGATGGCGATGCATTTGCAAATCAAGCACCGGCAGGAATGTTGGGTGGAACCGCTGGAGACTGGTTTGAATTTGGTACCGGTCCCGGAGGTTGGTTAATTGATGATTTAGGGGTACCTACCGTTCCGGAAGGTGATGGAACCTGGTTTAAATTGTACGTTGATGTATTTAAAGACTTGGATCCAACGGCATTTCCAGGTAGGAACAAAATTGCCGATGATCCCGGAACGTATGAAGTAGGCCCCGAAAATGTTCCATCAAAAGACGATATGGAACGTGCAGCTGCCTATTTTGCCTATGCCGATCCTTCGTTGCCGGGAGGCGTTGCAGGTGATCTGTGGTGTATGTTTGCTGCCGATCGTTGGGAAGTGAACGGATCCAGTTACATCGACTTCGAATTTTCAAAAGCCAAAATTGAAATCGGCGGCGATGGGATGGTAGTGAGCTATGCTCCGGCTTTAGACGGCGACGGCGACCCGACGGGTGGCCGGACACCGGGTGATATTCTTATCACGATTCTTTTTGAAAAGGGTGGAAAACAAGCCCTTCTGTTTGTTGATACCTGGCAGAAAGCGGCCATTGGTGAGCCTTATGACTGGGTAGCTGTTGATCTTACTGATCCATTTTGGGCAAACGCAGTGTATTGTACCGAAAATACGGTGATACAGCCTGCCCCCTGGTATGTATACGATACCGGAGAAATGAGTTATAAGATTAACCAGTATGCTGAAGGAGCGATCAACCTGACTAAATTGATGGGCATTGGAGAAGAAAAGTGCGGACACTTAAGTACCGTTTGGTGCCGTACAAAAACATCTCATTCTTCTTCAGCTGAATTGGCCGATCTTGCCGGTCCGCCATTCCAAATCGGAAATATTCTGGAACCACCGGAAATTGCCTGTGGGAATGTAGAATTTATGGAGTGTGCCGATCAGTCAGCCATCGAAAGTGCTTACGCTGATTGGAAAGCAGGCAAAGATATTACAGTTGTTGATCCCGGAGAACCAGGTGGACCTGGTTTAATTTTCGTGGGGTCATTTGATGATCTTCCGGATGATGCAAATTGTCAGGGATTCAGTACTTCGTATGACTTTATTTACGAAGATTTCTGCGGAATGAGAGACACCGCTACCTGTACTTTTGTCGTTCACGGAGATCCGTACGATCTTAAGTTGAGCGCCTGTCCGGGAGATCCGGAACTGAATGGATGCACTACCGACGACGATATTCTGACCGCATGGAATACCTGGAAAACCGGATTGGCAGGGATGAAAGCAACCGCCACCTGTACCCCCGGCGACTTGGTTTTCGAACCCGCACTGGTTAATCTGAAAATGCCGGCCGAATGCGTCAAAACCGATCAGGTAGTATCCGTAAAAATATCGGTTGCCAATCTTTGCCAGGAAACTTCCACTACCTGTACCTTTACGGTGAAAGCTTACCCGGACGATCTGAAACTTGACGAGTGTCCGGCCGACCCGATGCTAAGCAGCTGTGTGGAAGATGCAGATATCAAAACAGCCTGGGATCTTTGGATGGCGGATTTGAAGGCCATGAAAGAAACCGGAACGTGTGCGGATGGTACCGTAGAATTTGATCCTGCACTTGACGGCTTGCAAATGCCTGCCGAATGTGTACTCACGGATCAGGTAGTAACGGTAAAAGCAACGGCGAAAGACCACTGNCAACACGATTACTCACACCTGTATGTTTACGGTGAAAGCTTACCCGGACGATCTGAAACTTGACGAATGTCCGGCCGACCCGATGCTAAGCAGCTGTGTGGAAGATGCTGACATCAAAACAGCCTGGGATCTTTGGATGGCGGATTTGAAGGCAATGAAAGAAACCGGAACGTGTGCGGATGGTACCGTAGAATTTGATCCTGCACTTGACGGCTTGCAAATGCCTGCCGAATGTGTACTCACGGATCAGGTAGTAACGGTAAAAGCAACGGCGAAAGACCACTGCAACACGATTACTCACACCTGTACGTTTACGGTGAAAGCTTACCCGGATGATCTGAAACTGAGCGAATGTCCCGGTGATCCGGATCTGGGCGGATGCAGTACGCAAGATGACATTGATGTGGCTTGGAAAGCATGGATTTTAGGTCTGATGGATATGAAAGAAGAAGGAACCTGTTCAGATGGTAAAGTTGAATTTGATCCTCCGCTTGATAATCTTCTGAAGCCAGAGCCTTGCAAAGCTATCCAGGTTTCTGTTACCGCAATTGCCGAAGATCATTGTAATAAATTAACTACTACTTGTACTTTCTCAATCGGCGAATACCCGAACGAGTTGTATTGCGAAGCCAACTTAATTGGTCCGATACCTGAATGCGGCGATCAAACGGTACAGGCAGAAGTTACAATCAGAGGTGGTTGTGAACCTTATACAATCGTTTGGGATGGCAATCCGAACATGAATACAACAATTGTTGATCTTCCTATCGGACAAGAAGCCGAAAACCACATTGTTGAAATATACGATGTGTGTGGCTACACCATGTGTGAAGTAATGGTTGAACCACCGGCATGTCAGACTGAAGGTACTGTTTGTACATATACTCAGGGATTTTATGGCAACAGTGGCGGAATGGCTTGTGACGGGGAAGAATTGCACACAACCATGGAAACGATTGAGAATTCTATTCTTGTCGATGTTCATGGTGATGGCGATTCATTGAGAATTGGATGGCCTGGACATACAGTAACCGTTTATACTGGAGATGCTCAGTGTGTAATCGACAGAATGCCTGGAGGTAAAGACATTGGTATACTTCCTGTTGGCAATACGCCGATTTGTGAATACGATCTTTTAACCAAACAAGGACGAATCGACAATAAATTACTCGCCCAGACTTTAGCTCTAGGATTGAACCTCGGACTGGGAACACCTCTGGGTGGTGTTATGCTCGATCAAGGCTACATTGTTTCAGCTGAACCCGACGGAGGTTGCGGTTCACAAGATCCGCTGTTCCAGAAATGCATCTACGAAGAAATAGATGCTAATTTCAACGGAGTGCTTGATCTGGTTGATGTTCTGAATCCTTTCTGGTATACAAAAATTGATCAGAATGTCATTGACATGATTATGGCTATCGGAGTTCCGCCTTCAGTAGACGGATTGTATGAACTGGCCAACCAAATGCTGGGGAATTATTACGCTCCCGGAGTTATTGGCCCATACACCGAAAGTCAGATGACAGCAGTTGCCGGTGCGGTTGACAAGATCAACAATGTATTTGATGAGTGTCGTATTTTGGTTGGATATTCACCCGAAAAACCGGTTTGCGATCCTTCGATCCCAATGCCGTGTTATCCCGGATTGCCTGATCCAATACTCGAATACGAAGGCTCTGAACCTTATGTAACTGCAGGAGGTGATAATGCCATCATGTATAAACTGGATGTAAGCAATTGGAATGTTTATCCGCAAGCCTTGTTCTTGCAGGCTCCATATCTGCCGCCATGTGGTTTGAATACAAATTCATCACGTACCTGGGTCGATATTTTCGACGCTTCCAATGATCAGAAACTCTATGGCTTCTGTGCACTGAACAGTCCGGAAGGATTGAATTCCATCTGGTTTGGTTTGCCGGAACTTACAGAACCGCCGATGGAAGTTTACATCACAATCTGGGATAGATATTGTGATATTGTATATACTTCAGAACCTGTTGAATTGCTCCTGAAATCAGTAACCGTTAAAGGTTCGGAAGTTAGTGCTTCGTTCGAGGAAATGGAACTGAAGGTATATCCGAATCCATTCTCTGATAAAGTAACATTCGAATTTGTATCAGCAGTAGATGCATACGGTATCCTCGAAATTTACAACATCACAGGACAACGGGTAGCCAGAATTCTGGACCGTCAGGTTCTGGGAGGTGAAATGAACAGGGTAGAATATGAACCTGCCACTGATGCTACCGGAGTTTATCTGTACAAACTGGATTTGGATGGCCGAACCCAGGTTGGAAGAATTACTTATAGGGAATAACTGATAATGGCACCCTTATTTTTATCAACTATAAAAACTAAAGTGTTCTGCTTTAGGTTGAGGTAACACTCAATGGGATTCTCGAAGAGGCTGACTGGCTGGGTCAGCCTCTTTTCTTATTTCTGAAACTACAAGGAATTCAATATCTTTATGCAGGTTTAAAAAAGGACAACCAATGCAAACCAACAAACAACTCGAGCTGGCGTTTGATTTTATTCAGTATACCGGGCAGAATGTTTTTCTGACAGGTAAGGCAGGAACCGGCAAAACCACTTTTCTGAAAAATCTGAAACTTCGTTCGCCCAAGCGTATGATTGTAGTCGCTCCAACGGGTGTGGCGGCCATCAATGCCGGAGGGGTAACCATTCACTCCTTTTTTCAGTTGAATTTTGGCCCGCAGATCGGGCAACCGGGAGAAGACAGCCGGCAAATGCGTTTTAGCAAGGAAAAGATCAATATCATTCGCAGTCTCGATCTGTTGGTGATCGACGAAATAAGTATGGTGCGGGCCGATGTTTTGGATGCCATCGACCGGGTGATGCGTCGCTTTCGGAACCGGCAAAAAGCTTTTGGCGGCGCCCAGGTACTGATGATTGGCGACTTGCAGCAACTGGCGCCGGTGGTAAAAAGAGACGAATGGGAATTGCTAAGGGCCGAGTACAACACCGTGTACTTTTTTAGCAGCAAGGCACTCCGCGAGACTTCGTATGTCAGCATCGAGCTTACCCAGGTTTTCCGGCAACAGGACGATAAATTCATTTCAATTCTGAACAAGGTGCGTGAAAATTTGCTGGATGAAGCGGCGCGGACTGAACTTAACAGCCGTTGCAATCCGCATTTCAAACCAACCGACGAGGAAGGCTACATTACCCTTTGTACGCACAATGCACAGGCACAGCGTATGAATGAGCATAAGCTGCGTAGTCTTTCGTCAGGAGAGCAAACGTTCGACGCCCGCATTGAAGGGAATTTCCCGGAGTATTCTTTTCCCACCGAAGCGAGCCTGCGCCTGAAAGAGGGCGCCCAGGTAATGTTTGTTAAGAATGATCCGGAAGCAGAGAAACGTTTTTTTAACGGTAAGATCGGGCGGATTACTAGTTTTGATGAAGATACGGTGCGGGTTCAATGTCCCGGAGAAGAAGACGAAATTGAAGTGACCTCACTTTTGTGGGAGAATGTAAAATACACCATCGATAAAGATACCTCGGAAATTAAAGAAGAGGTGGAGGGCTCGTTTTCGCAGATACCGCTGAAGCTGGCCTGGGCCATCACCATTCATAAAAGCCAGGGACTTACGTTCGATAAGGCGATTATCGACGCCGAAGCTTCGTTTGCGCACGGGCAGGTGTATGTGGCGCTTAGCCGCTGCCGCACGCTCGACGGACTGGTGCTTCGGACTCCGATTGCCGGCCACAGTATTATTTCTGACAAAACGGTGAACGGCTTTATTCAGGAAGTGGAAGCAAACCCGCCCGGAGAAAAGGAACTGGAAGTGGCGAAACAGGCTTTCCAGCGCGAACAACTGGGTGAACTTTTTCGCTTTTACCGCGAAATGTACCTCGTTAACCAGATTTTAAAAACCATCGATGAAAATGCCGGGAGTTTTACACAGCCCGTGATTAACGGTTTCCGGGAGATGAAGTCGCTCATTCAAAACGAACTGATTGAGGTGGCTGAAAAATTTCAAATACAGATCGACCAATATTTAAAAGCGAATCCCGATGTAGGGAAAAATGAAAAGCTGGACGAGCGCATTAAAAAGGCAGCCGACTATTTTGAAACAAAAGTCCAGGCGATTATTGTGGATGCGCTGGATGAGCTTGATCTGGAAGTGGACAACCGTGCCCTTCGGAAGCAGATCACCGGCCGCGCCGATGATTTGAAAGCCGAAGCATTGATAAAGCTGGCGGCTTATGCCGTTTGTAAGGAAGGATTCTCAGTAAAAGAAATAATGGAAGCGCGGGCTCATGTGCTCATCGACACTGCCAGCGTTAAGCGAAAGGCCTCGAAAGCCAAAGAAGTTCTTTCTTCCGAACATATTCCGCATCCCGATCTCTACAATCATTTGAGGGCTTGGCGCTACGAGAAGTCGGTGGCAGAGGGTATTCCTCCGTACATGATCTTTGCTCAGAGATCTTTGCTCGAGTTGGTGCATTATCTTCCAGTGGATAAAGCTTCCCTGAAACTTATCAATGGAATGGGACCCAAAAAGATTGAGCAGTTCGGGGCTGAGATCATCGAAGAAATCCGGGGCTACTGCGAGGAGAACCATATCGATCGCGGAGAAATTCCGCTAAAGGAAAATCCGAAAAAGGAGAAAAAGCCAAAAGTGGATACCAAGAAGGTGAGTATGGAGATGTTTCAGTCGGGAAAAACAGTGGCAGAAATTGCCAAAGAGCGTGCTTATACTGAAAACACAATCGAGGGGCATCTCGCTCATTTTGTAAAAACAGGCGAATTGGACGTGTTTCAGTTTCTCACAAAAGAAAAGCTTGAAAAAATGTTAGAGTATTTCAAAAATACGAAGGAACGCAATTTGACACCTGCACGCGAAGCCTTGGGAAATGAATTCAGCTACGGCGATTTGCGGATAGGTTTGAGCTACCTGGAATCGCGGAAAGATTAAGCACAAAGACACCTGGGAAGGTGTGATTTAGTACTTCTGTATCAGAAAGATTCCACTGATCAGCAATAGAATTCCGGCGATGCGTCCGGCTGAAATCTGGTGAACGTTTAATCCGAAAAAACCATAGTGGTCGATAATGGAAGCTGCAATTAATTGCCCTGCAATGGAAGCTGCCAATACCGTGCTGACTCCAATCCGGGGAATAAAAAAGATCACCGACGAAACAAAAATAGCTCCGAGCATTCCTCCAGCCAGTAAATACCAGGGCGCTGTTTTTACGTGCCCCCAATCAGGGATTTGCGTTTTGAAAATAACATTGAGAGCCAGCAAACAAATAAAACCTACCAGAAAATTAACAAGCGCTCCCTGAATCGGATGCTTTAAAAAAGTAGTTAGCTGGGTGTTGATACTTCCCTGAATGGCCAGTAAAAAACCTATTAACAGATCTATAAGGGTGTAAAATGCTTTCATGACTTCTGCTGTTTTGAATTGCAAGTATAAGCATTTCACCACGACTGAGTGTTTTCTCCCGGGAAATATTATCATTTGTGAAAAGGAAACGGTAAAATTAATTCCATGGAAAACTTACCGGACGGATGATTATCTTTGCGGCCTTATTTTCAGAAGATAATTATGATTTCGATTGACGGACTGGCGGTTACATTTAGCGGGACAACTTTGTTTAAAGACATCAATTTCGTGGTGAACGAAAAGGACCGTATTGCCTTGATGGGGAAGAATGGCGCAGGAAAATCAACTTTGTTGAAAATTATTGCAGGCGTTCAAACTCCTTCAGCAGGAAAAGTTTCGGCGCCCAAAGATGCAGTAATTGCCTACCTTCCGCAGCATTTACTTGTGGATAACAGCCGCAGTTTATTTGATGAGGCCTCGCAGGCTTTTTCCGATGTGCTGAACATGCAAAAAAGGCTCGATGAACTGAATCACGAGCTCACCGTCAGAACCGACTACGAATCGGATGAATACAGCAAGATTATTGAGGAAGTATCTGATTTAAGTGAGAAACTATACAGCCAGGGCGAGATAAACTTTGATGCAGAAGTTGAAAAGATTTTATTGGGACTGGGTTTCTTACGGGAAGATTTTCAGCGGCCGACTTCCGATTTTAGCGGGGGGTGGCGTATGCGAATCGAGCTCGCCAAAATTCTGCTTAAAAAGCCCGACCTGATTTTGCTCGATGAGCCTACCAACCACCTCGATATTGAATCGGTGCAATGGCTCGAAGAGTTCCTGGTGAACGAAGCCAGGGCCGTGATTGTGATTTCGCACGACCGGGCTTTTGTCGATAACATTACCACCCGCACGATTGAAGTTACCATGGGACGTATTTACGACTACAAAGTGAATTATACGAAATACCTGGAACTTCGCAAAGAGCGCCGCGAGCAACAACAGAAAGCATACGACGATCAGCAAAAAATGATTGCGGAAACCGAGCAGTTTATCGAGCGCTTCAAAGGAACGTATTCAAAAACATTGCAGGTGCAGTCGCGCGTAAAAATGCTGGAAAAACTGGAGTTGGTGGAAGTGGACGAAATGGACACCTCTCACCTGAAACTTCGCTTTCCTCCGTCGCCTCGTTCAGGAAATTTTCCTGTAATTGCCGATCAGGTTGAAAAATCGTACGGCGATCATCTGGTGTTCTCGGGGGCAACTTTTACGATTCACCGCGGAGATAAAGTGGCCTTTGTCGGCAAGAACGGTGAAGGAAAAACGACGCTGGTTAAAGCCATTATGGGAGAACTGGAACACGGCGGAACGTTAAGCCCGGGGCACAATTCAATGATCGGCTACTTTTCGCAAAACGAAGCTTCGTTGCTGGATGAAAAGCTAACCGTTTTTCAAACCATCGACGATGTGGCAAAAGGAGACATTCGTACCAAAATCAAAGATATTCTGGGAGCTTTTATGTTTGGCGGCGATAGCTGGGACAAACAGGTAAGTGTGCTTTCGGGGGGAGAACGTACGCGGCTGGCAATGATCAAATTGTTGCTCGAACCGGTGAACCTGTTGATTCTTGATGAGCCTACCAATCACCTGGATATTAGGACAAAAGACATCCTGAAACAGGCTTTAATGGAATTCGATGGCACCTTGATTCTGGTATCGCACGACCGCGACTTTCTGGATGGATTGGTTCATAAAGTGTATGAGTTTGGAAATAAACGCGTAAAAGAATACGAAGAAAGTATCCGCGAGTTCCTGGAACGAAAAAAGATGGAGCATTTGCGCGAGCTGGAAGTGAAAAAGTAACGGAGCATTGTTTTATTGGCGATAAATCCGCCGTAGTTTGACTTCCCGGGCGGTAACGAAAATTGTGACGGATATTCCTTATCTTTCGCGCTATGCGAAACGATTCTTTCAAATATTTGAAATACCTGGGTTTTATTTTCCTGCTGCTTTGGGCGTGTTCCTCTCCCAAATCAGAAACGGAACAGATCAGGCAAATTCTAAAAGTGCAGGAATCATCCATTCCGGCAAATGTTGATCAGCTGTTAGTTGCAGTTGCTGAACAGTCCGGAAATACTCAGGCCAGCCTTTTTGCCCTGGAAAAAGCAGATAATAATTGGAATGTTAAAATAGGTCCCCTAGCTGCCGGGATTGGTCGGAATGGTTTTGCTGCACTTGGCGAGAAACTGGAGGGCGACGGAAAATCTCCTTCGGGTGTTTTTAGCCTGGGGCAGTTGTTTACTTATGCCGATACCCTCAATACAAAAATGCCTTACACCATCTCAACCGATGAAGACAAGTGGATCGACGATCCTGAATCCGAGGATTACAACAAACATGTGAAAGGTGAAACCAACGCTAAATCATTTGAAAAGTTGAAGCTGAAAAGCGACTACTACAAATATTGCCTGGTGATCGAATACAATACTGATCCGGTAGTTAAGGGAAAGGGAAGTGCGATATTTATACATCTGCGGGAAAAAGCCGACGAGACTACGGCTGGTTGTGTGGCTGTTTCGGAGAGGGATATGGAACAACTTCTAAAATGGCTGAATCCGGATGCTTATCCTGTAATTGTAATGGGGGACAGGCTAACGTTGTCTCGTCAGCCTGTCCGGTAATATTTTAGATTTCCGGCGCGTTCGCCAGCAAATATTCTTCAGCTTTTACGTTCCACAAACCTTTCGTTTCGGCTACCAGATCGGCCAATTCAGCATAGAACGGTTCCGTTTTTCCCCGCTCTGCAAAGTCAGAAATAGCAACCAATGGAAGATTTTTGTGCGTGTAAATCAGTTTTTTGCCTCCCGGAATATTGGGCAGGTTCAGTGTAGTTTCCGCCACTGCATTCAATCCGCCAATATGGGTGATTAATCCGGCAGGATCAAGTCCCTTGCTCATTACGTCGAGGGCTTCCACCATGTCGTCGTTGTTTCCACCCGAAGTTCCTACAATGTGCGTGTAAGCATAGTGAACGTTGTAGAAATTCAGTTTTGCCGAGAATTCGGTATCAGAAGGGCCGGCAAAAAAGTTGAGACAACCGTCGTGAGCCAGAATGGCATCGCCCTGTTCAACTACCGGTGTTACCGGAGCAAAAACAAATACGTCGTTGTAACCTTCTCCGCTCGAAACATCTTTTAATGCTTTCACCGGATCTTCCACATTTCCTGTATTCAGATAAACAAGCTCAATACCTTTTTCTTTCGCCCATTCCACCGGGAAAATTTCAGCGGCACGATCCAAACGATCCTGAGCAATATCGGTAACTACCAGGAGTGATGGTTTGCGGTCTTCGCGACTGACTACGTAATTGATAGCAGCCAGTCCCATGGGGCCTACACCCGCAAGAATCGCCATTTTGCCACCTTCAACTATTTCCATCTCGTGAATATACGAACCGGGTTTAGTGTGGTAGTTGGCGTGCATGGCACCAATTACACAGCTTAAGGGCTCTGAAAGCGAAGCCGGGTAAAATCCGGGGCCGTCATAAGCCAGTAAACAATCCTGCTCCAGCACATCTTTCGGAATGATCACATAAGTGGCATCACCGCCAATGTGTTGATAAGAGTATCCGGGAGCGCTTAAAATACCCACAGGGCCATCTTCATAGTAAATAGCCGGTTGGATCGAATATTTCTGACCGGGCTTGAATTTGTGCTGCCATTTTGCACCTACTTCTACAATCTCTCCTGAAAATTCGTGCCCGATCACGATCGGTTCTTCGGAAATATTGTTGGGAACACGTTTGTGGTCAGTTGCTTGTGTGGCAGCTTTGTAGCTCGACATACAAATGCTGTCGCTTACTACTTTTGCCAAAATTTCATCCTCCTTGATTTGCGGGAGTTCAAACTCTTCCAAACGCAAATCTTTCTTTCCGTATAATCTTACTGCTTTTGTTTTCATATCTGTTTCTTATTTTAATTCTTTCTTTTGCCGTGACTTGAATAATTTATGGTTTTGTGATTGCACTCACCCTGATCCCGAGCACTCGGGATCGTCTCTACGCGTAGAGAGGGAGAAGAGGGAGAGTCGGTTATCAACTTATTTACCATTTTAATTTCAAATCTTGCACTCCATTAATATTTGGTGCTTCTTTTTACAATCTCCAGTAACTCGGCAGGGCTGTTTATAAAATCAACGCAACCTGCTTCTTCCATATCTTCAGATTTGCCGTATCCCCAGGTCACTCCGAGTGTTTGCATTCCGGCGGCTTTACCCGTTTTTATGTCAACATAGGAGTCTCCCACAAACAGAACATCTTTATTATTTACCTTGAATTTCTCCGCAATCAGATTGGCTGCAAACGGGTCAGGTTTTTTCGGAATATTATCTTGTTGACCGAATACCAGGTCAGGAAGAAAATCTTTCATGTAATTTTCTACGATCGGTATGGTTTGGCTGTGTGGCTTGTTTGTATTTACTGCAAACGGTATTTTTTGTTGTTTCAGGAAAGCAAGAGCGTTGTCGATTCCTTCGTACAAATGGCTTTTCACCATCAAATGGGCGAGGTAATAATCTTTGTATTCCTGAACGAAACAATCCAGTTTGTTCGCATCGTTTTTTATGTGGTCGGGAAGTGCCCGCTCCACCAGCTTAGCTGCCCCGTTCCCAATCCACGAAACATACGATTCAGTATCATGTGTTGGCAAATTGTTTTGTTTCAACACATGGTTGCAGGCATCTGCTATATCCACAATCGAATGAAGCAGGGTGCCGTCTAAATCGAATATGATCGCTTTAAATGTCATCAACTAATTCAGCATAATTTGTCCGCCACTAACCGGAATGGCCTGTCCTGTTTCATTTTCCTGGTCGATGGCATAGAAAACCGCTTTGGCCACATCCACCGGAGAACAGCCTTTTCCCAGCGGAACCTGTGCCAGGTAAAACGCTTTTACATCCTCTACGGTTTTTGCACCCGGAACTTTCCCGGCATTTAGGTACTGCACAAACAATCCGTTTTCAGGATCGCTCCAAAGCGGGCCTTCGTAAAAGTTACCCGGGCAGATTGAATTCACCTTAATTCTATCGGGTGCCAACTCCAGTGCAAACGACTGGGTCAAACCAATGCCACCAAATTTTCCACCGGCGTAGGCAAAGTTCTTCTTGCTTCCGGCCAAACCCGATTTTGAGTTAATCTGAATCACATCGGCATACAACGAAGCATTGTATTTGTTCTGCAATTTCATAATTAGCGTAGCCGCTTTTGTGCAGTAGAAATAGGCGTTGTAATTGATTTTTGTAACCAGGTCGAAACTCTCGGGTGTCATTTCTTCCAATCCTCCGGCGCGTAAAATACCGGCGTTGCTTACAAATACATCCAGTCCGCCAAATTCGCAAATGGTTTGGTGCATCAGGTTCTTTAACGATTCCTGATCAGCAACATTTGTTTGAACGAACAGGGCACGGCTGCTGTTTTTTATTTCGTTGAACGATTCAGCGGTAGCTTTACCAACTGCTTCGTTGAGGTCGGCCACCACGATGTTCGAACCGTTTTCTTTCATAACACGGGCGATTCCTTCGCCAAATCCCTGTGCAGCACCGGTAACAATCGAAATTTTGTTTTCAACGCGACCGGCAGCGGCTCCTGCCGAAACTTTACGGCGGTAATTCTCCACCTCCCAGGTATCGATGAAGTTGATCTGTTGGGGTGTCATAAAATGCTGACCGCCGAACGATTCCGACAACCACGAAATTTTCATGGCATCTTCAAAAACCTCTTTGATGATATTCGACTGTGCTGCATTGTCGCCAATCGAAAGCATTCCGATGCCTTTTATGAAAACTACTTTTGGCCCAAATCCATTGTCGGAAACAAAGGCTTCGTATTTTGTCTTAAACGCTTCGATGGTTGCTTCAGACGATGAAACTTCATCGATGTAAATGTATTTTGACTTGCAGTAAACAATCAAATCGGGTGTGAATGGGTAATTCACTTTTTCGAACGCTTCAGCGCCTGAATTGAATTTTTCAACCAGTGCCGAGTTCGTTACTTTGATCGTTTTCAGCCCTTCCTGCGAAACAATGGCTCGAATGGCGGGAACTACTTCGGTTACGTGTTCAGCAACCGGAAGTACCGTTTCATCCACCGGGTTGGAAACTGCTTTTTCGATGTTGGCGATAATCCCGTCGTAAATATCAGTGATCTCCTGAATGGTATCAGCACTAACGAAAATGCCGTGGTTCTGAAGTAGAATAACTTTCGGGTCGTATCCCTTTTCTGCTCTGAACGCTATGATTTTGGCTTCAACTGCTTTGAATAAAATGTAACCGGGGTCGATGTAAGGAATGTAAACCGCTTCGTTGCCAAAAACAGGCTTTACCAACTTTTCTGCTTGGTTGCTGCACATGATTCCGTTTACCGCAGTTGGGTGCAGGTGAACTACAAATTTGTAGTTGATGGCATTGTGGAACGATGTTTCCACCGAAGGACGCTTGTCTTTTGTTATCGTCGCGTCGGCTAAATCATTTTTTATCTGGCTTTCACGCTCAAAAGGATCGGAGCTGTATTCATTTACTGATATTTTAGCCAGCTTGCTGCGATCCATCACGGCAAAACCTTCTTCGCCTATGGTTGACAAAGCAAATCCGCTTGCTTTTACCCAAAGCTGATCGTCCGTTTTAAACGAAGTATTTCCTCCGCCTGCAATCACGTATTCCTTTTGGCGACCGTAGCTGCGCGAAACTTCAATTAAATCTTTAATTCCCTGGTTCATGGTTTTTATTTCTTTGTGGTTCTCTGTGTCTTCTCTGTGTCCTCTGTGGTAAAAAATCCTTCAACCGACTAACCACAGAGAGCACTGAGTTTCTCGCAGAGTTCGAATTACATACTTAGAAATTTTGCGATTACCGCTTTTCCTAATTCAACAAAGGCGGCTTTTTCTTCGGTTTTGGCAATTTGCCCGTTTAAATAACCTTCTTTTCCGTTGGCAACCAGGTACTGGTGAGCAGCAACAATGGCAGTGCCTTCGTAATTAATTTGTTTAAGTTCTTCATCCAGATCGATGCCGCCGCCACAACATAGTTTAACCGGATCGAGTTGCGGAGTGTTGTGCTCGCTTCCGAAAGTAATCACAAAGTCGTTTTGGTGGAAGAACTGTACAAAGTCCTTGAAAATATCGAAGTTGTTTCTTCCCGGAATCAACTCAATGCTAAATACATTTTTGCTTTTTAGTTCGGCCAGCAGTTTTTCTTTGTCGGCTTCGTAGTCGGTGAAATTAGCGTTGCCAAAATCCAGTAAAACCGGGTAACACGGAATTCCGCCAGCATCAATAATCAGTTCTTTCACTTCTTCCAACGAAAGAAAAGCTTTGGGATCTTCCGGCACAAAAGCAGCGCCGCCCGCCTTTAACAGGTTGCCGCGTATTTCGTTTTCCAACCCGGCTACATCGTCGATGGCTGATTTAACCGCTTTCCCCTGGAAAATGGCATTGAAAAGTTTGGCTCTACCCAGGTCGGTGTCTTCTTTTTCAAACACCGCAATCCGTATCGCCTGTGCAATGTGGCGTTCGCGAAACAGGTTTTTTGCCAAACGGTTTTGCAGTTCCGCTGCGTCGAATTGAAGATCGATAGCGTTTTCTGCCAGGAAAGCATTTAGCTTTTCCACCATTTCGTAAGTCTGGCGGTTGCTTTCGGTTTGCAGACTGCTGATCTTTTGGAGAGAGGCCTCGCTCATCTTCGCTGGTTGGCGAAGTCCTTTCCCGCTGAAATACGTGCGGCCGGGGTTGCTGGGGTCGTTTACCCGAATACCAGCTTGTTGCAGATCGTTCTGCAGCGCCATAAACTCAATGTTGAAAAGTGGGAAAATCTGGTGCTTTTGAGCCATTTCCGCAAATTCGTTATAGCCGTCGGTGGTATAAAAGTCGTTGATGCCCAAAACCGAAACGTCTTCCGCTTTTGCCATTTCAAAAGGCTGTTCAATGTTTGAGAAGGCGCTGAACGAGTGCGGCGTGTGTATGTGTCCGTTAATGTTCGGGACTGCTTTTGCCGCCTGTCCTTTGTACCATTTTAATAAGTCTTCCGTGTCGGGGAAGGTGGTAAATATGCTTTTTGCCTGTGTCATAATATTCTGATCTGAATTTAGGTACAAAGAAACAAAACTGCTTATTTTCAGGTGTCCTTTGGTATCCTGTTTTAAAGATTACGGGGCCGGGAAACTTTCATACGGCTTTTCTTGTTGTTCATGCATAAAATAAAATCAATTCAAATGAGTAGAATTATCATATTATTGTCAGCCGCATTGCTGGCGCTGGCAGTCGGATTGGGTGCCTTTGGTGCACATGCCTTAAAAACGCATCTAAGTTCCGAAATGTTACAAACCTGGGAAACGGGTGTTAAATATCACTTTTACCATGCTTTGGGCTTATTGCTGGTGGGCGTTTTGTCGTTTTTTATGCCTTCGGTTTACCTGAAATGGTCGGCTATTTTATTGTTTGCCGGGATTGTTTTGTTTTCGGGTAGTCTGTATGTTTTGTCGCTTTCCGGAATTAAAATACTGGGGGCCATTACGCCCATTGGTGGCTTAAGTTTTATTGGCGGCTGGGTTCTGTTGTTTCTGGCAGCCTGGCGAAAATTTCCTGCCTGACAGCTTTGTTAATGGTTCGTAAATGATTTGTTAGCGTTTCTAAAAGCCGAAGCCGGATGTCGCAGAAAACATATTTTTCACTACTATTGCGTGAAATTGACCCGATTTTTATCGTATGAGAGGAGCTTTTCTATTCTTACTACTTCTTTTTTTTATTGGTTTTCAGAGTAAAGCACAGTATGTAAACACGGATGAACTGGTAATTGTCCCCGGTTTGGAAGCACCTGTTTCTTTAGCTGAATACGAAGTCATAAAAAGTCAGGAAAAAGAACAATACGAAAATTACCTGGCAGGTTTTCTTATCCCCGGAAACGGTGGAAAAGTGATCAGCGATTACGGTCCACGTTCGGGAAGGATGCATTACGGTACCGATCTGAAAATGGAACGCGGCGATACTGTTTATGCGGTTAACGACGGAAACATTACCCGGTCGGGCTGGGGGAGCGGTTTTGGAAATATTATCATTATTCAGCACGCCAATAACATCGAAACTTATTATGCCCATCTTTCAAAGTTTTTGAAAAAAGAGGGAGAATGGGTGGCCAAAGGCGAAGCCATCGCGTTAGCTGGGAGTACCGGCCGTGCCCGGGGCTCGCACCTGCATTTCGAGATACATCAGGAAGGAAGGGCTTTTGACCCCGAACTGGTGTTTGACTTTGGCGGTCAGCAAATCAGGGACGAAGCCCGAAATTTTGAAACACTCGTGGCTTTGCATCAAACTTTAAAGCCCAAGGGATATTCGAACAATGCTGCTATTCCCGAGTACTACAAAGTACGCTCAGGTGATTCGCTTTGGGTGATATCGAGAAAATTCAAAACCCCGATCAAGGATATTTGCCGCCTGAATAACATTTCTGAGAATTCGGTACTGCAGATAGGGCAGCCGCTGAGGATGTATTAAAATTAGTTTCGTCAGATAGCTTTAGAATAATTCTAAACTGCTTGAAAATGATATCTGTGCAGTGTTTTTTTCAATAAGTCATTTATATTTATCTCATGCACATGAGCCCCTGCTCGTAAGCACATAAAGCCACGAAATAAGAAAGATCCCGCGACTGTGTTGGCAGATGTTCTCGGGTCTTTTGATTGGTTTGATGCAAGAAGAGAATAGTTGAAAGTTGTATGACTTATTACATTGAAAATATGTTTAGCATCATCAGGTATTTAATGGCCGGCTTGCTGTTGGTTTCAATAGCTTCAGCCAAAGCGCAGGAACCTGCCCGCGAAAATAGCTTTGCCATTAATGGTTGGACAAATATTGCCCGCGAGGGCTGTAATCATTTCGGGCTGGTAGATTTATCGCACGAATGGAAGCCTTCCCCCTACTTTGGCCTCGATTTGGGTGGTGGCTTTGGGTGGTTAAGCTGTTACGACCTACAAAAAACTTCGGCTGGCATTGGGGCTTATGAGAAACTGTATCTGCGGGAAATGAGTGGTAGTTTCCGGTTAGTCCGGGGAAAGCTTACTGCATATCTGCCTGTTTGGCGCGACGATGATGATGTTACCCGTATTCAGGGTTTTGTCTCCATGGTGGGCGGGGTTACAAGCGCTATTTCGGTGGATGGGAAACTGGAGTATTACAAAACAGGCCAGGCAATAAAAGCATCGTCTAAGTCCGATGGACATTTTTTTCGTGGTTTTGAGATTGGTTTGTGGGGTTCCTTCTCCAGGCACTGGGCCATGAAATTATACCTTGGTGGCAACAATATTCATTTTGATAAAGCAGTAAAGGGCTTGAATGCAGAAGTCGGCAAATTCCCGGTTCATTTTGATAGTCATGTGCCTAATGCATATAGCGGATTTAGTCTGATTTATACATATCATTTTACGAGGAAGAATGGTAGGTAAACTGATTCCTCTGAATTTGCTGCGATAATAGATCAGGCCTCGAAAGAGGCCGGATCTATTTCAACCGATATTACTATTCTATTGGAACAGCGTTGTTGTAATCTTCTTCGGTGATGGTGTAGGTATAGTAATAAGAATCCTTACCCTTTATTTCTTTTTCATATTCGTCATATAACCGTAAGATATTTCGATACACATCCGGACAATACTCGAGAACAGATTGGTCACAGTTTTGGATAATTATTTTTACAGAATCAAAAATAATATTTACCGAGTCAATCAATGAAGTTGAAAAAATAATGGGAATATCTTCATTCTTCTCTTTTGACACTGAACGGGTATATATATCGTTTGCCGGAATATTAATTACCTCCAATTCGTTTTGTTTAAAAAACGCCTCTATTCTAATCTCATGTTCAGTAGTGTTATTAATTGCCAACTCGTAATAACTTATTTTTTCACAAGCAAACAATAAAATTGCCAATGATAATGTTACAATGTATTTCATAACGGATTAGTTTAGTTGTTGGAATAATTCTGTAACATATCCTTCTGTTGGATTATTGTTGTCGTCTACTAGGTTAGAACGCCAAGTCCACCAAGAACCCAAAAGGCTAGGTAACGCATTTTCGATCTGAGATAGCGTATAGCCAGAAACCCGGTCGTTAACATAAGCAGTATTCCCTCCGTATAAATCCATTCGTTGATTTACATTATCAATCAAATCCCAAACAATGGATGTATAGCCATCAAAATCACCACCGTCAGTCGTCATACTTGCAATTGTTCGATTTTGATTTGTACCATAATTATTCGTGTCATATACATCATTTGTAATAACTGCTTCAACTCCTTCTGCCCAACTTTCGGTCATTCGATTATCTAAAAGCCAATTTATATCAGAAAATCCTCCAGCATCCCAATGTGACACATGAGCTAACTCATGGATGGTGGTTCCAAAAATCTCTTGACTATTTTTATCATTTTGATGTATTAGTACGGTTGATGACTGAAAAAGTACATTAAAATCAAAAAAATGTGAAGCAAAATTGGATTCAACTCTACCTCCAATATGAAGTCTTTGCTCAAGAAACCCTCTTTCGTCAGGAGTCTTAATTCCCCATAAATAGTTTTTGTAATAATAGGTATAAGCCGCCCTGAAAATATGTGCAAAAAGAAATGATTTTGGACTAAGGCCTTCATCTCTGATTACAAGATTCCAGTCGCCGGTCATATCGGGACCATTAAAATAGGCTTGACCGTAAGAGCCATCTCGTATGTCAAAATCGGCCCTTTCCCATTTTATGCTGTAATTGGCATCTCTGTCAAAAGTCCCATTACATACATAATTGCCATTTGCATCGGTAATGTCCGAATAGGTGGTAAACCATCTGCGGGC
The DNA here is from genome assembly GCF_003576475.1 of Maribellus luteus. Lineage (GTDB taxonomy): Bacteria > Bacteroidota > Bacteroidia > Bacteroidales > Prolixibacteraceae > Draconibacterium > Draconibacterium luteum. The sequence continues at coordinate 575,181 of NZ_QWGR01000002.1, forward strand.
GCGCACTTCAACCCCTTCCAGCGGGATATAGTGGCTGTTGACACTGCTGGTTATATAATTATATATGGGCCTGGCACAAATGTTCTCGCCCTCGGGAATTTCGCCTGTATTTTCTTCTTCTGCCGGTGCCTCTACTGTTGGATCGCTTGTGTTAACTGGTTCGCCAGTGTCACAGTAGAAATAATCATAATGGCTAAAAATTTTAATCCGGGTAGAGTAAGAATCGATAATATCGTCAAACACTTTTATGTTTCCGGCAGGTCGCCAGCTTGTAGATTTTAATGTGCTTTCGTTTTGTGTCTTTTCCTCTATGTTTCCGGTAATACGCAGTGCTTCGTTTTCGAGTTTCAGCCAATCGAAATGTTCAATTCTAGCACTTTTTAGTTCAGTCAATTCTCTTCCGTATTCAGGTAAATACAAATCTGCCAGTTTCTGGTATTGCACCTTCGGAAATTCATAGTCAATAGGTACAATTGTGTACTGCCAGGTAATTTCATTTTTCGGGATTTTCGGATCATGGTAATGTGTGCCTCCTCTTTTTATTTCAACATCCAGCGGATAATCGTAAACGTAAAGAGTTGTGTCTCGTACTATTAGATGCCTTTCTTTCTCGTCTTTGGGTCTAAAACGCACATAATAATGTGTGGGTTCTATTTTTAATCCCGATTTGAGTTTATTTTCATTCAGTACTTTCATAGGCAATCTTCATGTTTTCAACAGAATACGGGTTTTTGAGTTGTTCGCCCAGTAACATCTGCCCTTCTTTAATGATATAGTTTTCTGTGCTTATTTCTTCAGGAGGCATTTGAGATGGGAGGAGTTCATCTTTATTGCAAGCGCTAAGAATGGCAAGAAGTGCCAATGCCGAGATTAATACAGATAGCTTTTTCATAATTTGGAATGTTTAATGGACGGATGTGTTAACCGCCCTGGGTTAAAATATGAGTTGCTTTTGGGATAATTTACATGGTCTTGTTTTTTGAGAATTATTGGATGTGTATTACTGGGTCTCATAATGTATGGTGGTTTTTATAGTTGGGAATAAAATTAAAAAAAAAAGTTTTGAAAAATAAAAATATTGATTATCAAAGTTAATTGTCTGTGGAAATAGAAGTTTTAGCCATCTGAGTAACTGCTGAAGTCATAAAAAAACCGGCTTCCTCTGAAACCGGTTTTAATTCTAATAAAAACCAAAACTTTGGATGCTTTTACCAACTAGTGCATCCTTAACTATGAATTAAATACCTCTGGCATTCCTGTCCAATTGTTCTGCCTCGGTAAAATCATTTTCACAAACATGGCCTTTTAAAGGAACAATTCTTTCGTGGATGGCGTCGATGATCCATTCGGGTTGCGGAAAGAAATAGTCTTCGAGTTCGTGTGCCGGAGTGATCCAGTTACGCGAGCCCACCACCACCGGCGGTGCATCAAGGTAGTCGAAAGCCAGCTCGGTAATGTTCGATGCCAGGTCGCGCAGGAACGATCCGCGTGCCGATGCATCGCCCGAAACAACGATTCTGCCGGTTTTTTTGATCGATTCGATTACCGGTTCGTAATTAAACGGAACCAGTGAACGTGCATCGATCACTTCTGCCGATACTCCGTATTTTTCTTCCAGTGTTTTGGCGGCATCCAAAGCACGGTACAAAGTAGCGCCAATGGTCAGAATGGTTACGTCGCTTCCTTCTTTCTTGATATCCGGTTCGCCCATCGGAAGTTCGTAGTATTCTGCCGGAACACCTTCTTTGTGGAACTGCTCGCCAATATCATACAAGCGTTGACTTTCAAAGAAAATAACCGGGTCGGTTCCCTGGAGAGCTGCGTTCATTAAGCCTTTTGCATCGTAAGGAGTTACCGGGAAAAGTACTTTTAATCCCGGGATGTGAGCCGCTAAAGCAGTCCAGTCCTGCGAGTGTTGCGCTCCGTATTTTGAACCTACCGAAACACGGATCACCACCGGCATTTTCAGTACGTTGCCACTCATGGCCTGCCATTTTGGAAGCTGGTTGAAAACTTCGTCGCCGGCGCGGCCCAGGAAGTCGCAGTACATGATCTCCGGAATAACGCGGCCACCGCACATCGCATAGCCAATCGCGGTTCCAACAATCGATGCTTCCGCAATGGGTGAGTTAAACAAACGGTGGTAGGGAAGTGCCTCGGTTAATCCGCGGTACACAGCAAATGCGCCGCCCCAGTCGCGGTTTTCTTCTCCGTAGGCAATCAGAGTTGGGTCTTTGTAGAAGCGGTCAACAATGGCTTCGAAAATACCATCGCGTAATCCGTAGGTTTTAATTTTTGAATGAGGCTTCCCGTTTTGATCAAACATGAAACGCTCTTTTTTGGTCAGTTGCTGAACGCGTGGGTTTTCTTCCATCGGGTGGTTTACTTCCACAGGGCGGTCTTCCATTTTGTCCACCGACTGGTTGCTGAACATCATTTCTCCGATCAGGTTCGGATGTTTTTTCATGTTCATGTGTGGCGAAACTTCATCGTCGATGGCCAGTTTCAGCGCATAAGTAATCAACTCGGTAGTTTCCGCTTTGATCGCCTCCAGTTGTTCTTCGGTGGCAACGCCTGCTTTAACCAGTTCTTTTCCAAACCAGATAATTGAATCCTGCGCTTCCCAGGCTTCCACTTCCTCTTTTGATCTGTACGATGAGGCGTCGGAAGGCGAGTGGCCGCTGTAACGGTAAGTCAGCACATCGAGCAGCACCGGACCGCGTTTTTCTTCCAGAATTTTCTTTTTCCGTTTGTAAGCGTCGATCACTGCCAGCGGGTTGTAACCGTCCACACGTTCGGCATGCATTTGGTCGTCGTTCAATCCGGCACCAATGCGGGCTGCAATGTTATATCCCATGGTTTCGCCGCAGGTTTGTCCGCCCATTCCGTATTGGTTGTTCATAATGTTAATGATCAGCGGCAGTCCACCTTTCATGTCGCCTTCCCACAATTCATTAAACTGGTCCATGGTGGCAAATGTCAGGCCTTCCCAAACAGGGCCGCAAGCCATTGATGCATCACCAATGTTGGCCACCACGATGCCCGGTTTGCGGTTTACTTTTTTGTAAAGCGCAGCACCCACCGAAATGTCGCCCGAGCCTCCAACGATGGCGTTATTCGGGTAAACACCAAAGGGCGTAAAGAAAGCGTGCATCGATCCGCCAAGTCCTCTGTTGAAGCCGGTTTCGCGGGCAAAAACTTCAGCCAGCGTTCCGTAGATCAGGAATTTTATGGCCAGTTCCTTGGTGGTTCCGGTGTGGCCGGCTTTTACCGGTGCGGCAGTAATTCCGTCAAAATGCGAGTCCATGATTTTTTCCAGTTGCTCGTCGCTGAGTTTGGAAATGGCCGAAAGACCTTTGGCCAGAATTTCGCCGTGGCTGCGGTGTGATCCGAAAATAAAGTCTTCCACTCCCAGGGTGTAAGCCATCCCAACTGCCGCAGCTTCTTGCCCGATGGAAAGGTGAGCGGGGCCTGGGTGGTTGTAGGGAACCTCGTTGTATTCCCCCCGTGTTTTTATGAGGTTGAGCATGGTTTCAAATTCGCGGATAACCACCATGTCGTGGAAAATGCGAATCAGGTCGTCGTTCGAGAAATTTTCTTTCTCGTCTTCTATTGTTTTGTTGTACTGGTTTACCGGGATAGGTTTGAACTCAATCTGACCGGGTTTACGTACTTCGTCCGGGTTTATATATTGTACTTTTGGCATTTTGTCTGATTTATATGTTTTTCAAAATTCTAACAGCCAGTTCAGAGTTTAAAGTCCGGTGTTCAGAGTAGAACATACTTTGGACTTTGAACACTGAACTCTAAACTTGTAAATTCTCGATTTGATTTTTGATTTCAGCCAGGAACAGCGTTGCTTCTCCGCCGTCAAGTGCCTGGTGGTCGTAAGTCAGCGAGAGTCCCATCATCGGAACAAAACCATAGACTCCGTCTTCCAGTTCTTTCGGGCGCGGAACAATGGTACAGACTCCCAGTATAGCAGTTTGCGGCAGGTTGATCACCGGCGTAAACATTTCCACGCCGTAATTTCCAAGGTTCGAAACGGTGAAAGTAGCGGCAGCAGGGCTTAGTAAATCAGGATTTACATTTCCGGCACGGGCTGCGGTCGACAATTGTTTTAACTGACCTGAAAGACCGGTTATGGAAAGGTCATCGGCATTTTTTAATGCGGGTACCATCAATCCGCGCTCTGTGTCAACGGCTAGCCCAAGGTGAACTTTCTTGAACCATCTCATTTTATCACCCAGGAAATGCGTGTTTGCTTGCGGATATTTTTCCAAAGCGCGGATAACAGCGTAGCAAACCAGGTCGTTGATGGTAACGTTTTGTTTGATTTCGCCCGCTTCGAGCTGAGCTTTGAATTTCTTGCGCAGTTTCATTAACTGGCGGGCATCAGCGCTCATGTGGTGCGTTAACTGTGCCGAGTTTTGCAGCGATTGGTGCATTGCATTGGCAATCAGCTTGCGAATATTCGGAATGGCTTTTACTTCAAAATCATCTCCGGTTTCTAGAACAGCTGCGGGCGCAGGTTTACTCACGGGAGCGGCTTTTACTGCCGGCGCTTCCATAACTGCTTTGGCAACTGGTTTTTGTGCGGCTTCTTCAATGTCGCGGGCAATGATTCTTCCGTGTGGGCCGGTGCCTTTCAGCGTCTGGATGTCAACACCCATTTTCTCTGCCATGTTACGGGCCAGCGGCGAAATTCGCAGTCGTGCTCCTGCCTGGTCTTCTTCTACTTCAAATTCAATAACCTTGGGCGCATCTTCTGTTACTGCCTCGGGAGCTTTTTCTGCTTCTCCTTCCGAAGCTCCGGGTTTGAATTCTTCGATTGATTCTCCTTTTTTACCGATTACCGCCACATTTGTCAATACCGGAATCTCGTCGCCTTCTTCAAAAAATGTAGCCAGCAAAATGCCACTTTCTTTGGCTTCCTCCTCAAACGAGGCTTTGTCGGTTTCGTAGGAGAACAGAATGTCGCCTTCGTTGACTTCTTCTCCTACTTCTTTGTGCCATTGTCCAAGGATGCATGATTCAACTGATTGTCCTTGTCGTGGCATCATTACAGGTGTTGCCATATTTGATCGTTTTATTAATTTGTCGTACTTGTAAATACAAATAATATTGGTGCTTGTTTTTAAATATCAATAAATCAATTAAATAGTGATATTCTAAAATGCGGATGTAAAATTATATTTTATAACTTGTATTTACAAGTTGTGTTGCCATATTTTAAAAAAATTTTAACTTTGAGGTCACATGGAAAATTTACCTCAATATCGGAAGTTGTACGAGGTGCTCCGGAAACGAATTCTGACCGGGGTGTATCAGGAGGGTGATCTTTTGCCTTCTGAGAATGAATTAAGTGCCGTTTATGAGATGACGCGCCCCACTGTGCGTCATGCTTTGGAGACGCTGGTGAAAGACGGCCTTATTTTCAAAAAACAGGGCAAGGGAAGTATTGTGCGAAAACCTCCGCAGAATATTGGTATTCTTTCAATTGCCGGAACAGCTTCGGCAGTTGGGGTGCGTTACCTGAAAACAGATATCCTGCAAAAACCAGCGGTGCAAGCCTGGCCTGAAGATTTTCCCTTTGAGCTTTCGGAACTCGAACAGGAGTCGGGCTGTATTTACATGGAACGGCTGCGGTATGTGGAAGAGGAGCCGGTTTTTTATGATATCAACCATCTTCCGAATATTTACCTGCCGCGGATTGCACAGCGTTCGTTCGAGAATAAATCGTTGTTTGAGATTTTGCGGCAAAATTACCAGATTGAAATTATTGGTGGCGAGCAAAAGCTGAAGGCGGTAAAACCAACTGTAAAGATCGGGCAGTTGCTGCATTTAAAGCCGGGGCAACCCGTTTTGTACATGGAGCGAAAACTCACGACCAATAAAGAGAATTTTCATATTTATTCCACCATTTATTTTAATTCGGAAAAGCACGCCATTTTTGGGACGTTTTAACCAGAGCAAGCAGTTGTTTGTCAGGACTTCGATAAATAATCAGGCCTGTCTTTGGCTCGTGTAGGCAATATTTTTACATTTGTTCCCCTATTTTTGAAATCTATGGAGGAACAGCAGCAAATGATGGAGCCTGTCAATTCGGCGGGCGTGCGCGCTACTTTCTGTAACGAACGTTACGGTGATCACGAAAAAAATACCTTTGATATTTGGTTGGCCGATTCGGAAGAACCGACACCGCTTGTAATTTTTATACACGGCGGCGGGTTTATTGGTGGCGATAAGTCGAGGTACTACGATTCGGAAGACTGGCCCCGTTTCCTGAAAGCGGGTGTTTCGGTTGCCACCATTAATTACCGTTACCTGAACGAACCTCCGTATGGTATTCTGGGTAGTATGTCTGATTCCAAAAGGTGTCTGCAATACATTCGTCATCATGCCGAAAAATACAACATAGATAAAAACCGTATTGCCTGCTCCGGAGGGTCTGCAGGAGCCGGGACCTGTTTGTGGCTGGCTTTCTCAGAAGATATGGCCGATCCTCAAAATGCTGATCCTGTTTTGCGCGAATCAACCCGGATTGTTTGTGCCGGAGCTTTTGCCACGCAGGCAACTTACGATATTCTGCAATGGTCAGGAATACTGGGTTTGCCCGAAATGGAAAGTCCGCAGGATTTGCTGGTGATTGCACGTGCCTTTGGGTTTAAATCGCCGGAAGGAATGGATTTGTACAAGCAAACCGCCATTCGGCAGGATCTCGATTTTTTGGGGAAGATGGATCAAAAGGCCCCACCTTTTTTTGTGCTGAATAAAGCCGAAGGAGGCATTCCCAGAAGTGAAGATGAGCTGAATCATCATCCCTTGCATGCCAAAGCGTTGAAGAACAAAGCGGATAAGTTGGGCCTGGAGGCTGTGATCTATGCTCCGGCTATTGGAATTGAAGATGAGTCGGGCATTGGAATGGTTGAGTTTTTTCTTGAAAAACTAAAAGTGTAAGGGTCAGTGTTTCCCGGCGTTTAAAGCGTCGGGAAAAGCCGGGTACCAATATTGTTGCCTGGTATTCATGTTTAACTCCCGGTTTAATTTCTATTTGTCATTTGTAATGAAGTTGATTTTTATTGTTTTAATGGGCTTTTTTTGGGCGACTTTAATAGGAGTTCGTATATTTTTTAGGACCTGTCTGTATCCAATTCTTTAGGTTTTGAGTATGCTGAAAAAACGGGCTTTGCAAAGGTAATCGTGCCGGCGTTTTATGGAGAGTTTAAATCTATTGTAAAAGTGAAGATGAAGCGGGGGGCATTTCGCACAAAATCCGGGCTTTTTTGTTTTATTGCACTGATAAGCAGTTAAGACGGCTATCAAACAGACTTTTTAAAATAATTCGAAAATCGATTGAAAATTTATAGGTATGAAGGTATTGAAATTCGGAGGAACATCGGTTGGCTCGCCTGAGAATATGCGGGCTGTGATGAACCTGGTGACTGATGGCGAGAATAAAATAATAGTACTCTCGGCCATGTCGGGAACAACCAACTCTTTGGTTGAAATCTCAAATTTTCTGCACAAAAAGAACAAGGACAGTGCGAATATTGCCATCGGTAAACTGGAAGCCAAGTACAAGCAGGTGGTTGCCGAATTGTTTCAGTCGGAAGAAAACAAAAAGGCCGGCCTCGCCATTGTGAAGGCCAGTTTTGATACCATCAAATCTTTTACTGCCGGCGTTTTTACGGAGGTGGGCGAAAATACCATTCTGGCGCAGGGAGAGATTATTTCTACCCAATTGGTAACGGTTTTGATGAACGAAAACGGATACAATACCAAGCTTCTGCCCGCTCTTGAGTTCATGAAAATTGACGAAGACAAGTCTGCTGATATGGTGTACATCCGGGAGCACATTAAACCCGTGATCGATAAAGCCGGGGAGGCCGACTATTATATTACACAGGGATTTATTTGCCTTGATGCCAATGGCGACATTAGTAATTTGCAAAGAGGGGGAAGCGACTACACTGCTTCTTTGATCGGGGCGGCCATTGATGCCGAAGAAATTCAGATTTGGACGGACATTGATGGTTTTCATAACAACGACCCGCGCTTTGTGGAGAACACCCGGAAAATTGAACAACTGTCGTTTAACGAGGCGGCAGAGTTGGCCTATTTTGGTGCAAAAATCCTGCATCCGCAAACCGTGTTGCCGGCACGGGTTCAGAACATCCCGGTTCGCCTGAAAAACACGATGAATCCTTCAGATGGAGGAACATTGATAACCGCAGAATCGGATGGAAAAGGAATTAAAGCTGTGGCTGCCAAAGACGGAATTACCGCGGTTAAAATTCGTTCGGGACGAATGTTGATGGCTTACGGTTTTCTAAAAAGCATCTTCGAGGTGTTTGAGAAATACCGCACACCCATCGATATGATCTCCACTTCGGAGGTTGCCGTTTCCCTGTCGATTGACCACGTGCAGAACCTGGAGGCGATTCACGAAGAGTTAAATAAGTTTGGTTCCGTGGAAATCGACCACGATCTGTCGATTGTTTGCATTGTGGGCGATATTATCCAGGAAGAACATGGTTTTGCGTCGAAGGTTTTCCATGCGCTGGACGGAATCCCCATCCGAATGATCTCGTACGGAGGAAGCCGTTACAATATTTCGGTGCTGGTGCCAACCTCGCAAAAAGTAAAAACATTGCAGGCGCTGAGCGACCATCTGTTAAACAGCTAAAAAATTACAGGAGATACAGATATCCCGGATTGGTTGTAAAACCGGTTCGGGATTTTTTTACTGAAGCTGAAAAACTTCGGAGGCTTCGTGGCGCGAAGTCAGTTTAACCGCAAAGCGTTCGGTAAACGGCTGCATGGTTTCGAAGGCTATTTCCGGCGTATTGTTTTCTTTCGACAAGTGACTAAGGAACACACATTGCAGGTTTTCTCCGGCGTGCTGGGTTAAGAGTTCAAAGGCCTGGTCGTTGGAAAGATGCCCGACATCGGATGCCACTCTCTTTTTCAGGTGCCACGGATAACTTCCTTCCCACAACATTTTTTCGTCGTAATTTGATTCCAGAAACAGGCTATCGCACAGTTGGAGGTGTGTTTTTACATTGTTGCAGGCTTCGCCAATATCGGTAAAAACGCCAATGTTTTGGTTTTGATATTCAATTCTGAAAGAGCAAGGTTCGGCGGCATCGTGGTTCTTAAGCACCGGGTGAATGGTAAAATCTCCGACTGGAATGACATCCTCAGGAGAGAAGAATTTTGGGTAGTCGGGCCGTAGGTTTTTATACGAGCTGTTGTAGGTTTTGGCGGTCAGGTACACCGGAATCTGAAGCCTTTTCCCTAATACGCGCGCCCCCCGCATATGATCGCCGTGTTCGTGAGTGATGAACAATGCTTTGATTTTTGCCGCATCCAGGTCGCGTTCTTTCATGCGCAACAGAATCTGTTTGGTCGAAATGCCGGCATCGATCAAAACCGCATCGGTGTGGTTTCCTATGTAATAACAGTTTCCGTTGCTTCCGGAAGCGATGGCACAAATCTCAAGCATAATTAATCCCTTTCTGGCTGCAAAGATCTATTTTTTTGCTGAAATAAGGTAAGTTCCACTGGCCAGTTTAAATAAATTCCTGGACATGCCGAGGTATTCGACTGTTGAATTGACTTCTGCTTTTTTCCCGTTAACCTTTACATTCGCAAGTTCTGAGGGAAGAAGTACCAGTGCTTCGCTGTTGCCGGGTACCGAAAGTTCCATTTCCCATTCTTCCGGATTGCTTTTGAGCTTACAGGTAATTGCTCCGCGAATTGTCGGGATGGTGAGTTGGATGTCTTGAAGCCCGGTTGGCTGCGGGTTTACAGCAAAAGTCTTAAAGCCGGGATCTACGGGTTGAATACCCATTAAACGCCGCGGGATAATGTTGGCCGGAGCGGTTGCCCACGCATGATTCCAGGTGAGATTGGGCTTGTAGGCTTCGTCCCAGGCTTCGGTGGTCATAGTAGAGCCAACCTTTATCATGTTCATCCAGCTTCTTTTGTCTTCCGATGTCATCAGCTTCAGGGCATATTCAGCTTCTCCCGCATTGTACAATGCTTCCAGCAGGTATTGGGCGCCGTAAACGCTGCACGCCATTCCTTTGCTTTTGATGTATTGGGCCACCGAAGGAATGTCTTTCTCTGGAACCAGGTTGAACGCCAGCGGAAACATATTGGCATGCAAACTCGCGTGGCCGGCACCGTTCCCATCCACAAAATAGCCTTTCTGCGTGTCAAACATGTTGCGCAGAATGCTTTGTTTCACCTTTTCGGTATGTGTTTTATAGAAGTTGCTGTCCTCGTTTTTTCCAAGTGCGGCGGCAATTTCCGACATGCATTTCAGCGAATAAAAGTAAAATGAATTAACCACGGTGTTGTAATCCGCAAATTCATAGTTGTCGTTTTCTACAGGCGGCCAGTCCACAATGTCTCTGAATCTTTCTCCCGTAAAATGGATGCCTTTCAGAACCTCGGGGGTTAGTTTGCCGGTTTTGGTGCTAATCAGGCCATCTTCGCGCTGCAGGTCGATCAGTGTTTTCTTTTTCAGGTCGTTGTAGATCATTGCCAGAAATTCGGTGTCGCCGGTGTGCATGTAGTGTTCCCGGGCCATCATTACCGTATGCATTTGCCATTCGCTTGGCCAGCTGGCATGCGAAACCAAAAACGCAAGGCTGTAGCGTGCCGCCGAAAATTCACGATCTACCGCATAGTGTCCCAGTTGCTGAATGTAAGCATCCGCTTCATAAGGCATTCGCTCGCGGTTTCCGTCGGAATAAACCCCTAGAAACGGCGTGGCTTTGAGCGTGTATTTGCACAAGTCCCACACTTTGTTCAGGTTCTCATTGGGGCTGTTAAAGGCCGACTGGCTGTCGTCAAACAGATAATAGAGCGCTTCCTGCGTGATGCTGTTTACCTTTATTTTTCCGTCGCTTTCAATTTCTGTGTAACGAAACGGGACTACTTCGGGATAAAAGGGCGCCATCTTCTGGCTGTGTGGATAACGGGCGCTGTGTGGCGGAATTTTTACCTGGTAAGTGTGAGTTCCCTTTTTTAATTCGATTTCTGTTTGAAAGAAGCCAATGTTACTACGCCCCGGATTTTTATGCACCGATAAATCTTCATTTTTTCGTTCACCCAGGTAAATTCTGATCTTTTGTCCTTCAACATCCGAAGTAATTGAAAAGTCAGCTGTAGCAAAGGCTGCCTGTCCAAAATCGGCAAACCAGTTTCCTTCACTTACTTTTTTGAATAAAACCGGTTCTTTTTGGGTGAAGCTCGCCATTTGCCGGTCTTCTGTTACCCAGTTGCCGGGTGCCAGTTCCACCCAATTGCTGACACCTGTCCACTCGTCGCTTCTCCAATCGAAGGTGCCGGTAATGAATTGCTGAGGTTCACTGTATACGCTCGCTTTGCCATCCTTCCCCCACACCTTTACTTTCCACCAGTATTTTGAATGGGGCGACAGGTTCTTTCCCTTGTATGAAACGTTGATCGAAGCTGCGGTATTGATTTTTCCGCTGTTCCACAAATCTGCACCCTTTTCAGTCAACAGACCGGGAGAAGAAGCCACCAGTATTTGGTAAGCAGTTTGAGTTACTCCTTCTTGCGGAAAGATCCATCCAAACTCGGGATTGGAGTCGGTAATAACGGCCTTTTCAGGCTCCCGAAGCAGTTCTGTCAGCAAGCCGGTTGGAGCTGGCAGGTTTTGAGCAAAAACGGAGAAAGCACTAAAAATCAGTACGAGCGAAAGGATTGTTCTGTTCATGGTTAAAAACGGTTACTATTGGTTCGGTTGGTTAAAAATAAGAAAAGAGTTGAAATACAAAACAAAACAATCATGATTCCGGGGAATCACCAGCAGAAATGAAGGTTAGATGTAGACCCCTATTCTGGATTTTTTTTATTGCAGAATATCCAATTTCCCGGATTTTGTTGGATATTTTACATTCAAAATTGAGAATTGGATATTTTTTAAAATTGACTCTCATAAAAAAAAGCAGGGTACTCCCTGCTTTTTTTATATGGTTTTTAACCTGATTAGCTGAGTGTTATTTCACCAGTTTGGATATGGCTTTGAATTCATCGGTGCCGGCTGCCCGCGTTAGCTCGAAAAGAATTGATTCGTACGAAGTCATCAAAATGCCTTCGTGACGGAAGCGTTCTTTAGCCAGTTCGAAGTTTTCCGGGGTACGCGACGAAACGCAATCCATCACCACAATCGGGTTCAGACCGGCTTCTTTTAGATCAACCGCGGTTTGCAAAACACAAACGTGCGATTCAATGCCGCAGATAATTACGTTTTTGGCGTTGAAAGCGTCCAGCTTTTCACGAATTTCCGGAACATCAAAACAACTGAAATCTTTTTTCTCAAGATATTCAAATTCCGTAAACAGTGATTTTACTTCGGGCAGTGTTTCGCCCAAACCACGTGTGTATTGCTGCGAAACCAGCACGGGAACACTTAAATGATTCAAGCCTTCGATAAGTATCTGGCAGTTTTTCAGCAGCGTTTCTTTTTCGTGCATTACCGGGAACAAACGTTCCTGTATGTCAATAACCAATCCTACAGTGCTTTCTTTGGTAATTCTCATTTGTCTTCATTTTATGAAACCTCTTTCGGGAAATGCCCCTTCCGAAATTTCTGATTGTAGTGCTAAGGTTCTACTTTTTGTCGGTTTTTGCCTGCATCCGCGATTTGTCTCCCAGGTAGCCTCCGTGGTGACGCTTGGCATATTCTTCGTTCGTAAAACCGATCTTTTTCATCATCGAAACTACCAAAGCATCGCCAATTACGGTCATTACGGTGGTAGAAGTTGTGGGTGACAAGCCCAGCAAGCATACCTCTTTGGGGTTGCCGGTAAAAATGAATGCATCGGCATTTTGCGCCAGTACTCCATCCGGGTTGCTGGAAATAACGATCAATGGCAAACCTTCGTGAAGGTTTTCGGCCAGATCAATCAACTCAATAATTTCGCGGGTTTTGCCCGAGTTGGAGATCACCAGCAATACATCGTTTTCCTGCAATACTCCCAGGTCGCCGTGCTGCGATTCGCTGGGGTGAAGAAATACGGCCGGTGTTCCGGTAGAACTGAATGTGGTGGCATAGTTTAAGGCAATTTGCCCGGCTTTCCCCATTCCGCTGGTTACCAGTTTCCCTTTTCTCTGGTGTACCCGTTCGTAAATCAGTTCGATCGCTGTAATCATTCCGTCGCTAACCGGAATGTTTCGGATGGCTTGCGCTTCATCCTCTATAACCTGTTTGATTAAATCCTTCATAAGAGTAGAAATTGAGGCACAAAACTAACGAAAATTCGGAAGTCAGCCAGCCTGACTCTTCTCTTCCGGAATATTTTTAAAACATGTGATAAAAGTTACACAGGAAATGTGTTGTAGGTCATAAAAAAAAGAAAACAATTTGGTCGTTTGAGGGTTAAATAATTGATAAATTTAACGATAATTTTTTCAACCGTAACAGGCCGAAAATGAACGATTGCACAGACCTTTAGTAAAAAACCGCAACATTCAGGTTCTTTTGGTTTGCTTTCATAATTCGGCGAAAAACAATTTAAACACATGAAAATTCATGAATATCAAGCCCGAGATTTATTCAGGAAGTACGGGATTCCTGTGCCGGAAGGAGAGTTGTGCCATTCGGTAGATGAAGTAAAAAAGAAAGTTTCGGACAAGGACAAACTGAGGGTTGTTAAAGCCCAGGTATTGGTTGGTGGACGAGGAAAAGCCGGTGGAGTGAAACTGGCAACTACCAAAGCCGAAGCAATTGAAAAGGCCAAACTGATACTGGGAATGGATATCAAAGGTATAACGGTTGAAAAAGTACTGGTTGCCGATGCCGTGGATATCGACAGAGAATTTTATGTTGGCCTGATCAACGACCGAAATGCAAAAGCTGTAACCCTGATGGCCAGTTCCGAAGGGGGAGTGGAGATTGAGGAAGTAGCAAAAACCAATCCTGAGAAGATCATTAAAATGCCGATCGACCCAACCATGGGTTTGATGGACTGGCAGGCGCGCAAAGTGGCTTTGCAGCTGTTTAACGATCCGAAACAGATACGTCAGGCAGCCGAAATCCTGGTAAAGCTTTACAAACTCTATATTGAAACCGATTCTTCTCTGGCTGAAATCAATCCGCTGGTACTGACTCCGGATAAACAAGTTTTGGCGATCGACGGTAAAATGAATTTTGACGATAACGCCTTGTTCCGTCAAAAAGAAATTATTGCCATGCGCGAAGCCGACGAGAACGAGAAAAAAGAGCTGGAAGCCAACGCAAAAGGACTTTCGTATATCAAACTGGATGGAAACATCGGGTGTATGGTGAACGGCGCCGGCCTGGCAATGGCTACCATGGATATGATCAAGTTGTATGGAGGAGAGCCTGCCAACTTCCTAGATATTGGTGGTTCTTCCAATCCGCAGAAAGTAGTTGATGCCATGAACATCCTGCTGGGCGATAAAAATGTGAAATCGGTGATGATCAACATTTTTGGTGGAATTACCCGCTGCGATGACGTGGCCCGTGGTTTGGTGGCTGCGCTCGATCAGATAAAAACCGATATTCCAATCGTGATTCGCCTGTCGGGAACCAATGCCAAAGAGGGGCTCGAAATTATAGAAAAGACCGGGTTGCCGGTGGTGAAAACCATGAGCGAAGCAGCACAGAAAGCGATAGAGCTAAGTCAAAAGTGAAAAGTCGAAAGTAAAAAGTTAGAGAAATGAGCATTCTTATAAATAAAGATACCAAAGTAATTGTGCAGGGAATCACCGGACGCGACGGTGCTTTCCATACCAGTAAAATGAAGGCTTACGGCACCAACATCGTTGGTGGGATTTCTCCGGGAAAAGCGGGGCAGCAAGTAGAAGGCATTCCGGTTTTTAATACGGTTGAAGACGCTGTGAAAGCTACCGGGGCTAATGCTTCCGTAATTTTTGTTCCGGCGCCTTTTGCCGGTGATGCCATCCTGGAAGCGAGTTATGCCGGAATTGACCTGGTGGTGTGTATTACCGAGCATGTGCCGGTGCAGGATATGATCCGCGTAATGCCGGTTTTGAAGAAAAACAATACCAAGTTGGTGGGCGCCAACTGTCCGGGCCTGATCACGCCGGGTGAATGTTTGATCGGAATTCTTCCGGGAATGATTTTTAAACCCGGAAATATTGGTTTGATCTCGCGTTCGGGGACACTTACCTACGAAGTTGTAAACATGTTGACAGAGAATGATCTGGGGCAAACAACCTGCGTCGGGATCGGTGGTGATTCTGTTTCCGGTTTGTATTTTATCGATTTACTGGAAATGTATGAGAACGACCCGAAAACTGATGCCGTGGTAGTCATTGGTGAGATTGGTGGCGATGCAGAAGAGCAGGCGGCCAAATTTATCAAAGAGAAAATGACCAAGCCGGTGGTTGCTTTTATTGCCGGACAATCGGCTCCTCCCGGAAAACGGATGGGACATGCCGGGGCAATTATTTCCAGTGGTTCGGGAACCGCCGAAGAAAAGATCAAGGCTTTTAATGCGGCTGGTGTTCCGGTGGCAAAAGAACCTTCTGAAATTCCGGGTTTGATCAAAGAAAAATTAGGACTGTAGAACCTCCCGATTTAGGGAAGAGTAAAAATAATGAACCGGTTGTCAGCAGACAGCCGGTTTTTTTTATGGTTTTTCTGCGAGGCTTCATCTCTGTTCGGAACTAAGATTGGAAGCGTACATTGGCCTTGGGCGGTGAGCCGAAAAACAAGTGAAGTCGGCGTTAAAAGAGTTCGGCTGTTTGACCCCGAATACTCGGGGGAGTTCCGAACTCTTAGCCGGCAACACGTAGTTTTTTCGTGCGAAGCGGACGCAGCCTAGACTTTTGTGTTTACTATTTGTGTCATGACAAATAGTAAAATCCGGCTGATAAGCCAAAGAAAAGCCGAAGCAAAAGGCTGTCCCATAATTGAGTAGTTTGCTTCTATAAGACAATTCCCTGAAATTTTATTGAACACTTTTGTCTGGAAAACGGGAATATCCATCAACGATACAAAATATCCTTTAAATTAGAGGCAAAATCAAAAATCCATGAATTTGCACGTTACAAAGGGAAACGGAGAGAAAGTGTTGTTTGATGCCGGAAAACTTAAACAGGCACTTCAGTCGTCGGGGGCAGGGAAACAGGAGCAGGAACACATTGTCCGGCTGGTCCGGGATGAGTTGTACGACGGGATTCCGACGCGGAAGATCTACCAGTTGGCCTTTAGTCTTTTGAAAAAAGAATCGTATAAAATGGCCGGACGTTACCGTCTGAAAAATGCGATTATGGAGCTGGGACCAACCGGATTTCCTTTTGAAAAATTTGTGGGGCGGGTGCTCGAAACCATGGGATACCAGGTGGAGACCGGCGTGATTGTTAAGGGGAAATGTGTGCAGCACGAGGTGGATGTGGTGGCCCGAAAAAACGGAGAAATGCTGATGATCGAATGCAAGTTTCACAGCGATAGCCTGACAAAAAGCGGGGTACAGGTGCCCCTGTATATTCATTCGCGTTTTCTGGATGTGAAAGCAGCCTGGGAAAAACAATACGGTACCGATCTTCAGTACCACGGCGGCGTAGTTACCAATACTCGTTTTAGCGAGGATGCCACGAGTTACGGAACCTGTGTCGGGTTGTTTATGGTATCATGGGATTTCCCGGAGGGAGAAGGGTTGAAACAGTACATTGATAAGTCGGGACTGCATCCGCTTACTTCACTGATTTCGCTAAGCAAAGCCCAGAAACAGCAATTACTTGAAAAGGGCATTGTTCTTTGCAGCGAGCTCAATAACCAACCTGATTTGCTTCGGGAAATGGGCTTGCCGGAAAAACAGATCAACCGGATTCTTCGCGAAGCCCAAAACCTGATCGCAAAGTAATCTTTCAAATCCTTGCAGTAAAAAGACTATAGGTTGCTTCTTATTCTTTCAATGAAAAAGCAATCTTCTTAGCGGTTATCGATCTTTTCCGGATTCAGATCATGATTTTGCATGCGGTGCCAGGCCAGTTCTTCGTAACGGGTCCCGGGTTTGCCGTAATTGCTGTACGGATCGATGCTTAAACCGCCACGTGGTAGAAATTTTCCCCAAACTTCGATGTACTTCGGTTCCATCAGCCCGATCAAATCTTTCATGATAATGTTGATGCAATCTTCGTGAAACGCGCCGTGGTTGCGAAAACTAAACAGGTAAAGTTTCAGGCTTTTGCTTTCCACCATTTTTTCACCCGGAATATAGCTGATGTAAATCGTTGCAAAGTCGGGCTGCCCGGTTATCGGACAAAGGCTGGTAAATTCAGGTGCATTGAATTTCACCCAGTAATCATTCTCCGGATGTTTGTTGTCGAAGGTTTCCAATACACCGGGTGTGTAATCAAAAAGGTAGTTCGTTTCGTTTCCGAGGTGTTTTAAATCGCTCATGCTTTTTTTGAATTTAGATAATTTTCCAGTCCGCGGTTGCGCAACATGCAGGCCGGGCAATGTCCGCAACCTTTGCCTTTTACGCCGTTGTAGCAGGTTACGGTTTCGTTTTGTACAATTTCCATCACTCCAAGTTCATCCGCCAGTTGCCAGATTGCTGCTTTGTCTTTCCACATCAGGGGAGTGTGAATCGTGTAGTCATAATCCATCGATAAATTCAGGGTTGAATTCAGCGACAGAATAAAGTCGTTCCGGCAATCGGGGTAGCCACTAAAGTCGGCTTGTCCCACACCGGTTACCAAATGATGAATACCGCGGGCTTTGGCAAAAATGGCTGCGTAGGTCAGAAACAACATGTTTCGTCCTTCCACCAGCGTGTTGGGGGGCCGGTCTTCCGGTTTTGCTTCTTCCACTTCCATTTCCTGCGAAGTGAGTGCATTTTGCGTGAGTTGTCCCAACAGGTCCATTCGGAAAATGTGGAGTTGAATACCTGCTTTTTCAGCAATGCTTCTCGCGGCTTCCAGCTCAATTTTGTGCCGCTGGCCATAATCAAAAGCAATGGCCTGCACTTCCGAAAAATGCTGCTGTGCCCAGAACAGACAAGTGGTAGAATCCTGTCCGCCCGAGAAAACAACAAGGGCTTTCTCTGCTATCATTTTAAACCTGTTTTAAGCGGAACGGATTGTACGAGACATTGTAATCGTAGGTATCGATGCCTTCCAGCTTTTTCACCTTGTTTACAATTACGATGGTAAGCGGAAGCACCAGAATCTCATAAACGGTTTTGATCAGTGCCTGTGTCAGAATCATCGTCAGCATAACATTTACAGGAAATACTCCGGCAAAGGCAACGGTGATGAAGATGAGTGAATCGGCACCTTCGCCGGCCAGGGTTGATACAATGGCACGCAAGGAAAAGTTTTTGCCTCGGGTCATTACTTTGAAGCGGCTCATTACATAAGCATTCAAAAAAGACCCCAGCAAATAGGCCAGTAAACTGGCTGCGACGATACGCGAAGTGCTGCCCAAAGTGGTGGCAAAGGCATCCTGGTTTTGCCAGAACGGAGCGGCGGGAGCTGCAATGGCCAAAGTAATAAACAAAGCTGCGAGAATGTTTACGCCAAAACCAGCCCAGATAATCAGACGGGCTTTTTGGTAGCCCCACACTTCGGCAATTACGTCGTTAATAATGTACGCCAGCGGAAAGATCAAAACTCCGGCAGGAGCCGACCACGGGCCAATCATCATAATTTTCGTTGCAAGAATGTTGGAAAGGATGAGGCAGGCTGCAAAAACAATACCCGCCAGCATGAAAGTTACTGATACAGTTGTTCTCATTTACTTGTTTTTAACGTGGTTATCAAGCACACGTGGTTAATACGGCTGCAAATATACAAAGATTTCCGAAGTTGCAAGCGCAGTATGTGTCCGGGAATCAGCGCCTTATGTTTAATTACATGATTTGGTCGATGTTCTCCGGTGGATTTCCCAAAACAGCTTTATCGCCGTTCACTACAATGGGGCGGTGCAGTAATTTGGGATTTTGAACCAGTATTTTTATCCACTCCTCGTCACTCAGAACTTTTCCTTTGTAGAGGTCTTTGTAATCCTGCTCGTGCGTGCGTACAAAGTCGAAAGGCTTTTTCCCGGTAAGCGCGATAATTTCTTTCAGCTCTTTTTCGCTGATGCCTTCTTCCATGTATTTAACTACTTCAAACTGGCAGCCTTTGTTCTCGAGGTATTGGAGTCCGTTGCGGCTTTTTGAACAACGGGGATTGTGGTATATCTTCATTTTAATGAATTTTACTCTGTTGTATTAATGGTCTCTTCCTGTGCCGAATGAGTAATCGATTTAATATAATGATAGTAGTCTTCCTGTGCCCTGAATTTTTTGTCAAGCCCGTCTTCCGAGTACTGATTGGAGAGATCGGGATCCAGAACGCGCGCTTTGGAATTGTCGCGTAACTGAATGAGCAACATCTCTTTCAGCTCTGCTTTTATGGATGCATCATAAATCGGACATGCTACCTCAATTCGGCGGTTAAGGTTACGGGGCATCCAGTCGGCAGAGGAAATGTACATTTTTTCGGTACCACCCGCACCAAACAGAAAAATGCGCGAATGTTCCAGGTATTTATCTACAATGCTGATGGCCGTAATGTTGTGGCTAAGCCCGTTTTCGCCGGTTTTTAACCCGAAGATTCCTCTTACGATCAATTGAATTTCTACCCCGGCTTTTGCGGCGTCGTACAGTTTTATCATCATGCCCGGGTCGATGAGGCTGTTCATTTTCAGGATCATCCAGGCAGGTTTCCCCTGTTTGGCCAGTTTAATTTCCTGGTCGATGTGTTTTTCAAAGTATTTGCGCATGGCAAACGGACTAACCACCAGGTGTTCGTAGTTGTAGTGGAGGTAGTTTTGTTTGAAAAACTCGAATACCTTTTGCACCTCGTCTGCGAGTCGCGGGTCGGCAGTTAGCAAGCCTTCATCGGCATACACCCTGGCTGTGCCTTCATGGAAATTACCCGTTCCGATGTAGGCGTAGTTGCGCACTCCTCCGTTTTCCTTGCGTTGCACCCACGCCAGTTTGCTGTGTACTTTCATACCGGGGACACCGTTGATTACGTTGGCGCCTTCTTCCTGTAATTTATTCGACCAGAATATGTTGGCTTCTTCGTCGAAGCGGGCCTGTAATTCGATCACCACGGTTACAATCTTCCCGTTTCTTACCGCATTCAGCAGGGCGTTCATCACTTTCGAATCACTGGCTACGCGGTAAATCGTCAGCCCTATTTCCTTTACCTGCGGATCGATGGCAGCTTCGCGCAGAAAATCAATAAAGTGGTTAAATGTCTGGTAAGGATAATGCAGCATAATGTCCTGCTGTCTCAATACCTTCAAAACGCTGGTAAACGGCGGCAGGTCTTTGTGGCGCGACGGCGGCAGGTTGGTATAATAATGATGCTTTTTCCCTATCTCCGGGAAATTCATAAAGTCTTTCTGGTTGTGGTACCTGCCTCCCGGAACCGCGTCGCTTCCTTCTGCCAGTTTCATTCTTTTGAGCAAAAACTGAAGCAGGTCGTCGGGCATGTTGCGGTCGTAAATCAAACGAACAGGCTTGCCTTTTTTGCGCTTTTTGAGGCTCTGGCTCATTTTTTCGATAAAGCTTTTCGAAATATCATCGTCAAGATCGAGCTCTGCGTCGCGTGTAATTTTTATGGTGTAGGCATCGTATTGGTCGTGGTCGAAATAAAAGAAGATATCCTCCATACAGAAACGGATGATGTCATCGAGCATCATCACAAATTGTTTTCCGTCTTCTTCAGGCAAAACCAAAAAACGCGGTACCGAGCGTCCCGGAATCCGTATCAGCGAATACAGTACTTCCTTTGGATTGTTTTTTTGCGAGAGTTTAACGGCCAGGTAAACCGAGCGGTCGCGCAAATAGGGGAACTTGTTTTTACCCAGCATGATCGGCACCAGGTTGGGCAACACCTTGTCGTAAAAATACGATTTGACAAACTTGCCCTGCTTTTCGGTCAGCTGGGCTTCGTTGATCATGAAAATATTGTTGTCCTCCAGCTCTGCCAGGATGTCGTTGAAAATCACATCCAGCTTGCGTTGTTGCTGATGAACAATGTGCTGAATTTTGTTGTGAAGTTGGTTGGGAGTCATATCTCCCAACAGGTTTTCTTCGTCTTTCCCTAGCGATACCATGCGGCGCACCGTAGCCACACGCACCCTGAAAAACTCATCGAGGTTGTTGGAAAAAATACCAATAAAGCGGATTCTTTCGAATAAGGGAGTTTCCGGGTCTTCCGCTTCCTGGAGTACCCTTTCGTTAAACGACAGCCAACTGATTTCCCTGTTTATGAATTTTTCATTTGAATACATGTGCGCGGTATTTGCATGTTTAAACAACCAGAACACTGACAGCCCCAAGATGCCAAAAGCCCCTGATATTTCCAAGAGGAAAGGCTGTTTTTAATCAAATAATTCGTCGTGGCTTGCCACGGGGATTCCATCTATTCTCCCCTGAGTTTCAGGGGAGATGTCATCTGTCAACTGGCGGATGACAGAGGGGTGAGATAAAGAAAATTCGGTTTTCGGCTTTTCTGCTGAAATAAAGTTGGCGTAATATCCCGTTACTGAGCCACGAGGATTGCCAACTATAAGAATTTTCTTTATTGCTATTCTCCGCCGAATTCCATCAGGTAGGCTTTGATGAATCCATCGAGGTCACCGTCGAGCACCGCATTCACGTTCCCGGTTTCGTAACCGGTGCGTAAATCCTTCACCATTTTGTAGGGTTGCAGCACATACGAACGAATCTGAGAGCCCCACTCGATCTTCTTTTTCTGCGATTCTATCTCGGCCGTTTTTTCACGGCGTTTGCGCAGCTCCAGTTCGTACAGTTGTGATTTAAGCAAACGCAAGGCATTTTCCTTATTCCCAAGCTGCGACCGGCTTTCCGTGTTTTCAATGGTAATACCGGTAGGAGCATGCCGTAAGCGAACCCCTGTTTCTACCTTGTTTACATTTTGTCCGCCGGCACCGCCACTCCTGAACGTGTCCCAGCTAATGTCGGCAGGATTGATTTCAATTTCAATCGAGTCGTCGACAAGCGGAGCAACATATACCGAGGTAAACGAAGTCATTCGTTTGTTTTGAGCATTGAAAGGCGACAGGCGTACCAAGCGGTGAACCCCGTTTTCGCTTTTCAGGTAACCGTAGGCAAATTCACCTTCAATTTCGATGGTACAGCTTTTTACCCCAACTTCGTCGCCCTGCTGCATGTCGGCTATTTTCATTTTGTAGCCGTTTTTCTCGATCCAGCGTGTGTACATCCGGAAGAGCATGTCTGCCCAATCGTTGCTTTCAGTGCCTCCGGCCCCTGCATTAATACGCAGTACCGCGCCAAGGTGGTCCTCTTCGTTGCGAAGCATGTTTTTGGCTTCCAACTCTTCAATCAGGGTTAGTGTTTCTTTGTACGAGCTTTCCACTTCTTCTTCCGAAGCTTCTTCCATTTCAAAGAATTCGTACAACACCAGGAAATCTTCGGCAGCGTTGTTTACTTTCTGAAAACCATCGGTCCACGTTTTGATGGCACGAATCGTTTTCATCTGGGCTTCCGCTTCTTTGGGGTTGTTCCAAAAATCGGGGTCTTGTGTTTTGAGTTCTTCTTCTTCTAATTCGATCAACTTTGCATCGTAGTCAAAGATGCCTCCTCAGCGCATCCCGGCGCTCAACAAGGTCTTTTACCTGTTCCTTTAAAATCATTATTTATTGCTTTTTATGATGGTTTGCAAAGGTAGCAGGAAAAGTTTAGAGTTTAAAGTTCAGGGTTCAAAGTTTCTTTTCTTACTTATTCTGTGATGAACAGAGCCTGGATTTTTGGCAGAAAAATCAACAGACCTGCGATGAGTGCTGTTGCGGCAGCGATTAAAACACCGGCAGCGGCCAGGTCTTTCACTTTTTTAATTTGATCGTGTTTGTGAGGGGAAACAAAATCGGCCAGGTTTTCGATGGCTGAATTGATGGCTTCCAATGCAAGAACCAAACCGATTACAAAAACGAGGGCCAGCCATTCGAACGCAGTAATACGAAAAATGATTCCGGCAACTATCACTACCAATGCGGCTACAAAATGAATACGCGCATTGTGTTCTTTCCTGAATAGAATTAGAAGCCCATTAAAGGCAAATGAGAAACTTTCCAGGCCTTTATGTATGGAGAATTTCCTGTTTTTCATTCATCGTTGGCTTTTTTACTCTTGTTTTACAAAAAGTATCTTTTACCCGTTCGGAAACCTGAAAATAGGGAATCCAGATTACGGCAGCAACAAAAGCTTTAGAGATTGCCTTGACACTTTCGGTTATGTCTTCTTCCGTCAGAAAACTGGAGAGTATCAGCTTTGTGGCTGCAAAATCGGCTATTGATCCGATCAGCATTACCGCATAAAAGATCGAGATAAAAATGGGCAGACTGGTTCTTCGCTGAAAGAAGATAATAATTAAGAAAACAGCAAAAACAAGAAGAAAGAAGTTAAATATGATTTCCCCACCCAGAATAAAGAGGAAGCTTATTGGAACGGCAGCTTCTTTGTTGTAAACGCCAATCCAGGTATTGTGGTTAAAAAAGTCTTGAGAGAATAATTGCCCTGAAATTACGAAAGGAGTCAGACAAAGTCCTATGAGAGGGAGAACCATCCATCCTCCGATGGCTTGGTTGGTGTCGGGAACTTTAGGTGCGGGATTGAAATTTTTGTAAAGATAGATTGCAAAACCGGTGGTTGTTAAAGTCGATATTATAGCAAGCAAAACAGATATCCAGCTTACTTTAAAGCCTGCCCGATCCGGATTATATGTGATATAATAGTGCATTTCCGTTTTAACTTCATCAATTTTAGAGAGAAAGGTTTCAATGGAATCTCCCGGAATGGAAGATTTAAGTAAATCGAATTTATGAACGATCTTAATTTTTCGACCGGTGCAGAAAATCTCATTGTCATATTTAAATCCCGGTCCCTTAATGGTGATTTCATAGTCGTCGTTGTCCCAGTCTTCGGGCATTATTACCTGGCTGGTTTGCGTGTAGGTAAAAGGTTCACCCAAATAATAGGGAGTTTCCCGGTTGGCAGATTTAAAGTAGTCAATATAAGTTTCAAGAACCAATGGATAAATTTCACAATAAATCCGATTGTCTGTGGCTGAATTTTCCCATATGTTTTTTACAAAATATTCTTCCTTAACCGTTAATTCATCGATGGTTGAGGTATCACTATCAAGCAACTGGATGTCTTTAGCCTGTTCTATTCGGGGATATAGGTTCCTGTAAAAATCAGTGTACTCCTTTTTAATGACATCTCTTGCGTTTGAATTGAAATAGCTCCTTATTCCATCAGCTTTCGATTCGGTATAGTTGCTTGTAACTGAAAACGCAGCATTGCCATTTATCGAATCCAGTTTGATAACTTCATTGATTTTAATGAGGGGTTTTGATTTTTGTGTAATTGGAGTTAGAGCTTGTTCTCCTGCCTTGATTAAAAGACCATAGCCATAATCCGGTATTGGAATATTTTTCAGACCCCCTCTTTGATCCGAAATAGTAGGATCTACAAAATAATTTTTGTCATCGATTTTGAAGGAGACAATACAATGGTTGAATGCATTTATTGACGGAAGTTCATTGATTGTCTCATGTCTTAAATAGGTATTTACCAAAATTGGATGGGCATCAAACCCGACAGAACGTAATAATGAAGCCAGCAACAACGATTTGTCTTTGCAGTCACCATACCTTTGCCTGAATACTTTCTCGGGTTGATTGGGTTTAAAAGCGTTGATCCCGTCTTCAAAACCCAAATAACGAATCTTGTCCTGTACGAATCGAATAATATCAACGGCTGCCTGGTCTTTATCTTTACTTTTGGTTATCGAATCTGCAATTTTCTTAACCGTATCCATATTTACGTGATACAACGGAAGTGCCCAGTTACCTACTTCGTTCCAGTTCTTCAATGTTGTAAAGGAAACTCGTTTGTGAATTTCTATCCACGAGGGAACATAGTCGTCAAATAGTTTAAAATCGAGACCATCAAGGTCCCATATATATTCTTTGTTCTCATGATTTTCTTTGATTAAAGGCACTTTGGTTTCATTGTATAATTTGTATTCCAGGTACTCTTCTTTTTTAGTGATCAACCTGTTGTAAATATGGTTAACAGGAATTGCAAACTGGTGGTAAAAAGTATTGGAAACATGGCCTTTGTAAATAGGGTTAAATCCTATTGTTGTATACGAATACTCTACAATGTCCTGTTCCCTGACGTCAGTCAAATTGATAATGGCGGTCAGGGAACCATCGTACAAGGCTCTTTCCATGCTTGACTCGCGTTGGATTACCTGTATATTTTCCGGATTTAGTTTGTCGATATTTTGACCATCCCGAATTATTCTAATTTCGTGGAAAAGCAGTTTTTGGTAAGCAGGATCAAAAGCTACCGTAATATCGGAATTGGATTGGATTCCGTTTGAATTGCTTAGTTTAATGACAAAGTGCTTAAAGGACGCTTTTTCGATAAAGTTATCTTGAAAATCAACCAGCAGGTACTGATAACCACTGTTCTCGTCGTAAACAGCTTCATTGCTGTAAGTGATTTCATTTACCCAAGAGGGACGGGGTGATTTGGATACATTTTTTTGTGCAAATACAAAATTTGATGCAAAAACGATCAGGATAAAATACGTCAGACGCATGTGTGTTTTATTTACAATAATATTAAGAGCTAATTTATATTTTTTACTGATTAAAAAAGGTGACGAATTTTGCGTGATAGGTAATATTTTTATGTTGTTTAATATCTAATCTGCTATTCCAATACTTCATTCAAATGGCGGTGGATCAGTTCCGGTTCAAAACCCCGGCTTTGTGCGTAACGGATAACCTGTCCCATTTTTTCGAAGCGGCTTTTCTTTTTGAGCGTTTTGGCCTTGGCCTTCATGGTTTTGATCAAAAGTGTTTTGTATTTCTCCTCGTCAATGTTTTCAAGCCCTTTTTGAATCACTTCGTCTGAAAGTCCTTTGGCAAGCAGGTAGTGCCGCATTTTTACTTTGCCCCACTTGTTGATTTTGAACTTGTCGTTTACATAAGCACGAACATACCTTTCGTCGTCGATGAACTTCTCTTCAATCAGTTTGGAGATGATTTCATCCACTATTTCATCCACAATTTCGTAGGCCATTATTTTTTTGCGGATATCGGCCGAACATTGTTCCGATCGGCTACACAGCTGTGCCATTTTGGAATAGGCCTGCTTAATATTCTGTTCGTGACTTTCCATTTCGGGTAAATTTCTGTTAAAATTACAGAAAAAACCATCTGCAACCTAACGTTTTTTGTTGATTGAAAGGGGGTTGTATTATTTTATAGCTCGTCGATAAAAGAAGTTTCCTTTTTTACCCCGGTAAAGAATTCTTCCAGCTCGGCCAGAGTTGATTCGGTCTTCTGAACATCGCGAACTATCTCTCCTTTTTCAAGGATCACAATCCGGGAGCAAACATCCGCAACATGGTCCAGGTCGTGACTCGAAATCAGAATCGTTTTATCCTTTTGCTTTCCGATTTCCTTGATCATGTTTCGCAGCTGGTATTGCGACGAAGGATCGAGGTTGGCAAAAGGCTCGTCAAGAATAATTACTTCCGGATTTCCCATAAAAGCGCCAACAACACCCACTTTCTTCTGATTTCCTTTTGAAAGGTCGCGGATGTATTTCTTTTTACCCACAATTTCGTCTTTAAAAAAATCGGCAAATTTTTCAAGAAAGGCTTTTACATCCGTAGTATTGAGGTTGCGCAGTTCGCCAATAAAGTTAAAATACTCGTCGGGAGTAAGGTATCCGATGGTAAAGGATTCGTCGATATAGGCCGAAACCTGTTCTTTCCAGTCTTCCGATTTGGCCACCGGAATTTCGTTGATGATCACTTTGCCACGGGTGGCACGAATAAGATCGAGCAGCAGCGAAAAGAAGGTGGTTTTTCCGGCGCCGTTATTGCCCACCAATCCGAAAACTTCGCCTTTTTCGATGCTTAGTTCCGGTAAATTCAGTACGGTGGTTCCGTTGTATTCTTTCTGTAGGTTAATTGCTTGTATCATGTTAGCCCCCTTTTATTCCCCCTAAGGGGGAAGGTTTAAAAAGTTATTGTTTATTTCTTATTTAATTTATGCCATTTTGTATTTGCTCCCTTTTTCTCCCCTCCTTTGAAGGGGTCGGGGGAGGCTCTTAAGTGGCTTTATAGCCTGCAATCATTTTGTATTTGCGTTTCAGGTATTGCCCGGTAAAATAATCGATCAGTTTGGGATGCAGAATAATCCCGATCAGGCCAAGTGCTCCAAAAATAATGTAAGCAGCAATGTTGCCGAAAGCCCAGGAAATCAGCCCGAAAATTGCCAAAGGGCCAAAAAGGATCGGGAAGGTCATCAGCCACTGGGTTGCTCCAACGCCCTGGTAATTGAACGCGGCGCGCTGGTTAAGTTCGATGGCTTTGCGGCTGTTGAGTCCGAGCGCAAAAATTACCCACGAATTTACCCCAACATTGTAAAGCATGACCACAAAATGCACATATAAAACTTTGGGTGTAATGTACATGTAGCCAAGCGACAGAAGGTAGAAAACGATGTTGGTTGCCGCCATTAGAAAGAAGGCCGATTGCAGCACCTGTTTCATTTTTACGTTTTGTGCCATTAGCAGCGGGTAGTATTTTCCGTGCCAGGCCGGGAAAAACTGACCGTACATCATGCTGAAAATACCGGTCATAAACATTCCGCCAAGCACTAAAATAAACTCCGGTCCGTCAGGTTTATAATCGCGGTAAATCAGTAGTCCGTAAAACATAAAAAGCAGCGACATTACAGCCGAACTTTTTGAACGTTTGTTGCGCAGGATCATTTTTACTTCGAGCGACAACATTTGTCCGTAACTACCCACATTGTTTAGCCACGAGAAGTCGTGCGCCTTGCCTTCTTTTTTCTTCTGGCTAAGCTCGTCGAGGTAAAACCGGTTGTTAATATAATTTTGATTCAGCAGATAAAGGGCGACAATCAACACGGGGAAGATGAGTGCTGCCGGAGGATTGGCAATTACAAAATCGAACATTTGTCCGAAGGCCTCGTTGATATTCACAAGGCCAAAATACTGCAAAGCTGCAATTCCCGCGGCTGTTGCAAGAAATCCGTAAAACAAAACATCTGATTCGTTGGTGCGCCACTTGATGTAAATGGCCAGAAAATGGTTTACAAAAATCATTAGTACAAGCGATCCCAGCCAGGCTGCCAAAACAGGGGGGGGCAGTTCATTCACCGCAATTTTAAAGGTAAACGGCAAAAGCAAAAACAAAGGCAGTACATTAAAAAAATGCAGCAACGATTTGTTCAGCATATAACGGGCAATCCTTTTTCGTTTTACCGGAATGATCATAAACGGCTGAAATCCGAAGGTGGGCAGGTTTTGTACCATGATGCGCATTACAAGATCAAAACCGGCGTATATAAAAATCAGGGCATTAAAAGCTTGCATTTTATCCGGCACATTGGCCATGTTCCCAGCCAGTTGAAAACCCATTACGGTTCCGATCAGTGAAAAATACAGGGCCAGGAAAATAAGCACTCCCTTGGTCGCCATGTTTTTGTTTTTCGAGGCCGACCGTATAAATTCCCGCCAGGCAAAGTAGAAGAAATTACGTTTCATATTTTTGTAGAGAATATTGAGATTTGGTTTCTATTGTTTGTATTTGTATTGTGGCTAAAGTTACACCGCAAACTCGGGAAATTGTTCCCTGAAGTGTTGTTTTATCTTTTCGGGCAGATAAAACAACTGGCCCGATAGCACAATTGTAAACACAATTATCAGCAATGAAATAAAGATTATTCCGACATTGCTTTGAATAAAAGATGCTTTTGAAATGTTCCAAAAGTTTGGAATTTGAATAGGAACCTGTATAAAAAGTATTGTCATAAATTGTGCTCCCAGCTATTGTTCGAGAAGCATATTTTTTCACCTCTAAGAAAGATTTTAAATACCACATAGGGACATAGGACACAAAGATTTTTTGCATTTCTATGTTTTCTATATGTCTATTGTGGTTCATAAAATTTAAAGTTCATTTAGGTTTACTTCAATACATCGGTTAAAACTACTCCATCCTTATAGCGGGTAATATTTCCGTTGAGATCGTACAGCTCAACCAAAACAACATACACACCCAGTTTTTGAACTTGCCCGTTTTCATCGGTTCCATCCCACACAAGTTTCTCATCGGTTCCTAAAACGCTGTTTTGTGCCAGCTGTGTTATGAGCCGCCCTGCTGCATCAAAGATGCTGACATTGCACAGGTAACCGGGTTTCTCGAGTTGGAAACGAATCAAATATTCATCGTTATAGCCGTCACCATTTGGCGAAAAAGACTCCGGTTCAAAGCTTATGGCGGCATTTTCAGCAAGGCTGTCTACTGCTTGTGAGTTCTTATAACCCGGTGTTCCGTAACCGGATAGGGAAGAGGCAGAGTGCCAGTTTGTTGATTCGTTAGTGGGGGTAGAAAAAGAAATCCGTTCGAGTGAAATGCCTTCGCGGTCGTGAAAAACGGGGAGATGCAAATCTTCGGTGTAAGATAATTCATCGATTACTTCCAGCTCGTTGTTGAGCAAAACCACGTAATCTTCATCGTTGTTAAACGAAGGGAATTTCTCCATTTGCAGGAAACAGCCGGGACATTCGATGGTAAACCACAGAAAAACGCCGTTGGTATCTTTGGTAAGCGCGAGGTAGCTGTTGGGTTCGAAGAACAGCTTTTCTGTGGTGAGCGCATAAATTTGAGTGAGTTCGAGTTCCTTGTCGCGCGAAGCCAGGTATAGTTTATTGAGGGGAATTTGCTTTTCGGAGCGGTTGTAAATCTCCACAAAATCTTCTCCATCCGGAACCGGGTTAAAAAGTACTTCGCTAATCAACACATCGCCCGGCTCAATAAACACCGGATTCTTTTCTTCACCACTTACCACCACTTCATCCAAAATTACCTTATCCGATGCATAGTGATTGTTCATTTGCACTACGATCTGTAGCTTTTCTCCATTCAGATTGGCTTGGTGCGCGGTGTCAAGGCCCCAGTTCCCGGCATTTTCTCCATTGTTTTCAAAAAGTAAAGCCGGACCATCATCCACCCGATAAAAGGCTTTTAGGAATTTGGTCTCCGGGTTGTCTCCGCTGCCTGTTTCACTGGCAATGAGCTGAATGCTGACATTCTTATAATCCGAGATATCGATTTCTTCCGACCGCCAAACTACTTCGCCGTTGATGTCGCGACATTCAAATCTTCCACCCGAAGTTGTAACTGTTTTAGCGTAATCGTCAGCGTTTGAAAGCACAACATTTTCATATTCGAGTGTCCAGGATGTGATGCCTTCAAAATCGAAAAGAAGGGTGTTTCCGTCCCCCGAACCCCATATTCCTTTTTCAGGAAGCGGGAAATGCTCATTCCATATTTCCTGAGAGTGCCCCGACAGGCTAAAAAAGACAAGGAAGAATGTTAATATTTTTTGAAGATTGGGCTCCATAACATTACAATTATTTGCAAAATACTAACTTTGGCCCACTTAATTGATAGCAAGGACTTTAATTTATTAAAAGATTCAAACATGAGAGTTGCAATTGTTGGCGTGAGCGGTGCCGTAGGACAGGAGTTCCTGAAAGTGCTCGCAGAAAGGAATTTTCCGATGGACGAGTTGGTGATTTTTGGCTCGGCAAGGAGTGCCGGCCGTACCTATGAATTCAAGGGTAAACAGCTAACTGTGAAGGAACTCAAACATGGCGACGATTTTAAAGATATAGATATTGCATTGACTTCGGCCGGTGCGGGTATTTCAAAAGAATATGCTGAAACCATTACCAAACACGGAGCTATCATGATCGATAACTCGAGTGCATTTCGTTACGACGATGACGTGCCGTTGGTGGTACCCGAAGTAAATGCGGAGGATTGCCTGAATCGTCCGAGAAACATTATTGCCAATCCAAACTGTTCTACTATTCAGATGGTAGTGGCTTTGAAGCCGATTGAAGATCTTTCTCCGATCAAAAGCATTCACGTGGCTACTTACCAGGCAGCGAGTGGTGCAGGAGCACAGGGAATTGCAGAATTGGAAAACCAGGTGAAGGAAGTTGCCAGCGGCGAAGAACCAACCATCAGCAAATTCCCGTACCAGTTGGCAATGAATATTATCCCGCAGATCGACGTTTTCCTGGAGAACGATTATACCAAGGAAGAGATGAAGATGAACTGGGAAACCAAGAAAATTATGCACACTGAAGCTGAAGTAAGTGCAACTTGTGTGCGTATTCCGGTGGCCCGCGCCCATTCAGAAGCCATTTGGGTGGAAACCGAAAAGCCACTTTCAGTAGAAGAAGTGAAAGCTGCTTTTGAAAAATTTGAAGGCCTGACAGTGGTGGATAATCCTGCAGAAAAGCAATATCCGATGCCTTTGTTTGTTTCGGGTAAAGACGATGTTTATGTGGGAAGAATTCGCAAAGACGTTGCCAATCCGAATGGAATCACTTTCTGGTGTGTAGGCGATCAGATTAAGAAAGGTGCCGCTTTAAATGCAGTGCAAATTGCAGAGTGGCTGGTAGCCAACGGTGAGGTAAAATAGCCTTTACGAAAAAATTAAATATTAAGAAAGTCCGGTACTACCGGACTTTTTTCGTTTTTGGGACTTCGGTTTTTTTAGTAAATTGAGCAGTATCAAAATCACAAATAATTTATGGAGCAAATAGATACCGTTGAGTTGAGGCAGTTGAACCTGGGAGATTACGAAGAACTAAAGAAGTCAATGATCGAAGCTTATGCCAACTGGCCGGGTGCTTATTGGAGCGAACTTCATTTTCAAAAGCTCTTAAAAATCTTTCCTGAAGGCCAGCTGGCTGTTCTGGTAAACGATGTGGTGGTGGGTTGTGCACTTTCCATCATTGTGAAATACGAATTGTTTGGAGATGATCATACCTACCAGGAAATAACCGGGAGATATACTTTTAATACACATAATCCGAAAGGAAATGTTCTTTACGGGATTGATGTTTTTATTCGTCCCGATTTTCGGGGGCTTCGGATTGGCCGCAGGTTGTACGATGCACGAAAAGAACTTTGTGAAACGCTCAATTTAAAAGCCATCGTATTTGGCGGGCGTATTCCGAATTATCATTTGCATGCCAGCGAAGTTACTCCGAAAGAATATATTCAAAAGGTAAAGTTGCGCGAATTGTACGATCCTACTTTAACCTTCCAGCTCTCGAACGACTTCCATGTTAAGAAGGTGCTGAAAGGGTACATGCCCGGCGATAAAGAATCGAAAGATTATGCTGTTCTGCTTCAGTGGGACAATATTTATTACCAGAAAATTTCGGACAAAGCGGGAGCACATAAATCGGTTGTCCGGATTGGGTTGATACAATGGCAAATGCGGCTGTACAAAGACATCAATGAGCTTTTTACCCAGGTGGAATATTTTGTGGATGCGGTTTCGAGCTACAAAAGCGACTTTGTTCTTTTCCCGGAGTTTTTCAATGCCCCGCTGATGGCGGATTACAATCATCTGACAGAAGCGGAGGCCATTCGGAAACTGGCGGAATATACAGAAGAGATTAAAGAGCGTTTCTTAAAACTGGCCATTTCATACAATATCAATATTGTAACAGGCAGCATGCCGGCTATGAGGGATGAGAAATTGTACAACGTTGGTTTTTTGTGCCGTAGAAACGGCACTTACGAAATGTACGAGAAAATTCATGTAACGCCCGATGAAGCCAAATGGTGGGGCTTGTCGGGAGGGAATACCGTGGAAGTTTTTGAAACAGACTGCGGCCCGGTGGGCGTTTTGATCTGTTACGATGTAGAATTTCCGGAGTTGCCAAGAATTCTGGCGCAGCAGGGAATGAATATTTTGTTTGTTCCTTTCCTGACAGATACCCAAAACGGTTACTCGAGGGTTCGCTATTGTGCCCGTGCCCGTGCCATCGAAAATGAATGTTATGTGGCGATTGCCGGTTCCGTCGGTAACTTACCCAAGGTCGAAAACATGGATATTCAGTTTGCGCAGTCGGTGGTGTTCACCCCGAGCGATTTTTCATTCCCCGCCAACGGAATCAAAGCAGAAGCCACTGCCAATACCGAGATGATACTGGTAGCGGATGCTGACCTTGACCTGCTAAAAGAGCTGCACTCTTTTGGAGCGGTGCGTAATTTAAAAGACAGGAGAACCGATTTGTATTCGGTTTGCCTGAATAAGCAGGGAGATAAAAATTGCCGGGAATAAAATTTATTCTTCTGTTATTTCATAAAGATAATCGTTGAACGGGAACCGTTGTACGTGTATCTTTTTTACCTCGTCGTATATCTTTTGCTTAAATACATCAATGTTTTCTTTCTCGATGGCAGAAATAAACAAAGCGGGTGTGTTGTCTTTTGCCATCCACGAATTTTTCCATTCATTGAGGGTGAAATTTGCCTTGGTACGTGGTGTCAGGTCGTCTTCGTCTTTTTCCTCGTAGGTAAATGCATCAATTTTATTAAAGATATAGATCAGCGGTTTGTCTCCGGCGTCGATTTCTTTTAACGTATTGTTTACGGTTTCAATCTGCTCTTCAAAACCGGGGTGCGAAATGTCGACAATGTGCAACAGAATGTCGGCTTCACGCACTTCATCGAGGGTCGATTTAAACGATTCAACCAGTCCGTGAGGAAGTTTCCGGATAAAACCTACCGTATCGGCCAGCAAAAAGGGAATGTTTTCGATCACCACTTTTCTGACGGTTGTATCGAGCGTTGCAAAAAGTTTGTTTTCGGCAAACACTTCCGATTTGGCCATCATGTTCATAATCGTTGATTTGCCCACGTTGGTGTAACCTACCAAAGCAACACGCACCAGCTTTCCGCGGTTTTTCCGCTGGGTTGCTTTTTGCTTGTCGATTTTAATCAGCTGCTCTTTTAACCGGGCAATTTTCTCGAGGATAATACGGCGGTCGGTTTCAATCTGTGTTTCACCCGGGCCACGCATCCCGATACCACCCCGCTGACGTTCCAGGTGGGTCCACATCCGGGTCAGTCGCGGAAGCAGGTATTGATACTGGGCCAGCTCCACCTGTGTTTTTGCATGGGCCGTTTGTGCACGTTTGGCAAAAATATCCAGGATCAGGTTGGTGCGGTCCAGAATTTTGCATTCCAGCTGACGTTCTATATTTCGAAGTTGTGTGGGCGAAAGCTCATCGTCGAAAATAACGGTATCGGCTTCCACTACTTTTATGTAGTTTCCGATTTCTTCCAGTTTTCCGGGCCCAACAAAGGTGGCCTTGTTGGGAATATCCATTTTCTGGGTGAACTTCTTCAAGACCACAGCACCTGCTGTGTCTGCCAGAAATTCCAGTTCATCGAGATATTCCTTTACCTGTCGTTCATCCTGCTGAGAGTTGATCAATCCAACAATTACTGCTTTTTCTGTTATTGGTGCTGTTTCTATCATTGTCTAATTTTTAATCACAAAAAAACTCCTGCCTCAAAAGAAACAGGAGTGCAAAGATATTGTCTTTCTGTTATTACTGCAACACGAAGTTAATTGGTACCGTGTACGATACATTAACCGGTTTACCACGTTGTTTCCCGGGCTTCCAGGTAGGAAGGCTGTTTACAACGCGAAGTGCTTCTTTGTCGAGCGACGGGTCAACACCCCTTGCAATACTTGCATTGGTTACTTTTCCGTCTTTTCCAACAACAAAAGTTACATAAACTTTACCCTGGATTCCGTTTTCCTGAGCAATTACAGGATACTTGATAGCGTTGGCAATGTATTTACGCAATGCCAGGTCACCACCCGGGAATTCAGGCATGTCTTCCACAATCAGGAAAACCTGAGCTTCATCTTCTTCTTCTTCTTCAGCAGTTTCAATTACCGGAGCTACATCGATCACGGTGTTTTCGTCTGCTTCAGTGTCTTCGATCTCGAGTTCGTCTTCAATTTTCACCTCGTCGTCAACAATATTCAATACTTCAACAACTTTTGGCGGAGGTGGTGGTGGCGGTGGTTTTACTTGCTGCTCACGAGTGATCGGAATAATTTCTTCTTCCACTTCCTGTGCCTGAACCTGTCCCAGCGAATCAGCCTTACTTGGCTTTGTGGTCCACTCAAAGGCAACAAGTGTGATGCCTAAAGCCACTACCAACCCTAATAACCAGTAAGTATTCTTACGGCTCTCAAGATCGGCTTTCGGCGATTTTTTAAGTTCCATACTTTAGATATTTTTACTTGTTTTATTCGAATTTTGTCCCCTTAAAAACGGGGTTTAAAGATAGAAAATAATATTTATTTACAAGCTCTAAATCTTTTAATTTAATGTCTCGAATAATTCCCCGTTATGAACACTGTTCATGAATAATCGTAAAATTTGTCCCTGTATTTTTGCTACAAAAATTTTACCACAAATTTTGTTGGATGTTTTGAAAAAAATATTTCTATATTTGCAACCTCAAACGGGGGATTAGCTCAGTTGGCTAGAGCGTTTGACTGGCAGTCAAAAGGTCATCGGTTCGATTCCGATATTCTCCACAAAAGAGCAGTTCTGGCGGACTGCTCTTTTTTTTGTTTTTACTACAAGATTTCCCTCAACGCTGAAATTCAGGAACTATTCTTAATGAAGAAATTGTAAATAAACCGGTATTCTTAGGTTGAATCTTGTTTTCATAATAAATAATGAATTTACTTGCAAAGACAAAATAGCGGAAGCAAAACGAAAATTGAAAAGAATGATTTTATCACTTTCCATAGCAAACAACCCGATGATGTGTATGTGTTGCTGTATGTTGTTAAAACATGTGGAGGGTGATACTATGCTTCGATAACGCAGAACAGATAGTATTTATATAAAGACAGTAAGCCCTTCACGATTCAGTGAAGGGCTTTTTTTATAATTATAACTCAAGAATTATGTCAGATTTAACATTTAAAATTGAAGGCGAAGCCCAATCCGCCGCTCGTTTAGCGGTAAGTGCAAGGCAGTTTACTATTGTAGTTGATGAACCACCTGCGCTGGGAGGAGATGATCAGGGAGCAAATCCGGTTGAATATTTACTGGCAAGTTATGCCGGTTGTATCAATGTGGTGGCACACCTAACTGCAAAAGAACTGGGAATAAAGCTGGCGGGATTGAAAATTCAGGTTGAAGGCAATTTAAATCCCGCCCGGTTTTTGGGAAAGTCGGATGAAGAGCGTGCCGGTTTTAAACAAATTAACGTCGATTTTTTCCCTGAAACGGATGCAAGCGCTGAAAAGATAAGCCACTGGATATCGTTGATAAAAAAACGTTGTCCGATCAACGATAACCTCGTAAATACAACTCCGTTGTCGTTTAATTTAGTACACGAACCTTTAGCGGTTAATTAAATTCCGGGGAAGAAATTAAAGAGCAGCGTCTTTGGCGTACTCTGTGAATTTGCTCAGGCAGTGCGACAGTTTTGGCAAAGCGTGGCTTAGCCGGAGATCTATGATGCAGGCGCGATCGAAAAACAAAAAAAGAGTAGTTGCGAATACTACTCTTTTTTGTTTTGTATGATGTATCTTATTTTTCTTCGGGCGAAACCAGTTTGTATACAAAACCGGCAATCAAAGCTCCGATAATCGGCGCTACCCAGAAAAGCCACAATTGTCCCAGTGCCCAATCGCCGACAAACAATGCCTGACTGGTACTTCTTGCCGGGTTTACCGATGTGTTGGTAATTGGAATGCTGATCAGGTGGATCAGTGTTAAAGACAGACCAATGGCAATTCCGGCAAATCCTTTTGGGGCTTTTGAATGGGTGGCTCCCAAAATAACGATCAAAAACATAAAGGTCATTACAATCTCACTTACGAGGCCCGAAACCATGCTGTATCCGTCGGGAGAGTGTTCGCCAAAACCGTTGGCTGCAAAGCTGCCGATTTCTTTCCCCGAACCTGTAATAATAATGTAAAGAATAGCTGCCCCTACAATTCCGCCCAAAACCTGGGAGATAATATAAGGTACCAGGTCTTTGCCGTCGAAACGGCCTCCTGCCCAAAGTCCAATTGACACTGCAGGATTCAGATGACACCCGGAGATATGCCCGATGGCATATACCATAGTTAATACTGTTAATCCGAATGCAAGCGCTACTCCGGCAAAACCGATCCCCAGATCGGGATAGGCTGCTGCAAAAACTGCACTCCCGCAACCACCGACTACCAGCCACATGGTTCCGATAAACTCAGCTACTAATTTTTTCATGAAATGATTTTTAAAGTGAAATAATGAGTGATAAACATATGTTTCTTCTTCAATTTAAATCAAATTCATGAAAATAGGGGCATGGAATCCTCAAAAATTGAGATTGCCGGTTTAAGCGCCAATGGAAGGATTTGTATTGAACGCTTTTTTAAAAAGGGAAGTAGCGGATAAGAAACGCTTATTCAAAATCAATGACCTCGGGGCTGGTAAGCGGATCGGGACCATTGGTTAAAACAATGTCGCCTTCATTTAGCCCGGAAACTATTTCGCACCAGTCGCTGCCAACCGTACCAAAAACTACTTCAGTTTTTACGGCTTTGTTTCCCTGCACCACATACAAAGTTTGCCGTGTGCTGTTTTCAAAACCAGGCTGCTTTTTCACCCGGAGTACGTTTTCCTGGTCGCTGGTAATAATATCGAGTGCAAGGTTTTGGTTCGGAATTAGTTTGGGATCACTTTTTTCTTTTAAATGAACATCGAACTGGATACGCTCATCCATAATCGGAATAATTTTTCCGATTTGCCCGTTCAGGTCGCCGCCGTCGGTATGAACGAGTACTTTGTTGCCGGTTTTGATAAGGAAGGAGTATTGCGAGTCGATCATTCCAACCAACTTAAACGAAGAGAGGTCTGCCATGCGAACCAGCATTCGCCCGCTTTCTACCCGCGAACCGTTTTCAC
Source organism: Maribellus luteus (assembly GCF_003576475.1). Taxonomy (GTDB): domain Bacteria; phylum Bacteroidota; class Bacteroidia; order Bacteroidales; family Prolixibacteraceae; genus Draconibacterium; species Draconibacterium luteum. The sequence continues at coordinate 613,130 of NZ_QWGR01000002.1, forward strand.
CCCCCACTTCAAGAATCACCCCCGGAACAGGTGCTGCAATCCGAAGTTTGCTGAGTAATGCCTTTTTTTCTGCCAAATTCGATTTTTGGGTTTCCAGTTGCAGGAGTTGTCCGTTTACATCGGCTTCCATTTGGGCAATGCGAAGCGTGTTTTTGTCCATCAGTTTCTGCAGGTCTTTTTCCCCCAGGTCGATCTCCTGCCGGGTTCTTTCCACACGGTTTTCTGAAATGGTGCCTGCCTGCAGCAGGTTTTCCTGGTCGGCCAGCATGGTTTTTAACTTTTCAATTCGGTTCTTCTTGACTTCTTCGTTATGTTTCAGATCGATTTGGGTACTTTCAAGATTCAGACGGATTTTCTCCACTGCATTTGTGCGCATCTCAAGCTGAGCGGCCATTCTGGCAATGTCTTCCTGTACGCTCTCTCCGTCGAGTTCAAGGATGAGGTCGCCTTTGGCCACTTTGTTGCCGGGAGTTTTATATTCCTTTTTTATTATGCTTCTTTCAGGACAAAGTATGAGCAAATCTTTTTCTGATTCCACGGTGCCGAATGCTTTAACCGATGAAAATACCTTACCACGGCTGATGGTTTCTGTTTGGTAAGAAGGACGATCCGCAGTGGAATTGGTAGCAGGCCGGAGCAGGAAGATGGCACTGATCCCTGCCAGAATTACAACGACCAAAGCAATAATAATAAAACGTGTTTTGTTTTCCATCGGGATGTTGGATAAGGTTTTCAATCAATACTTAACTGCTGAACATCAACAAAGGTATTAAAATTGGGTAATAATTTTCGGGCATTTGGGGCGGGTGTGGAAAATAAAAAAAGTGGCTCACTGAACCACCTTTCCTTTATCTGTGTGAAATACTATTTCATTTTTTGTTCGTACAGTTTTTGGATAGCGCTTAAATATTCAATGTCCATTTTGTCGGAACGGATACGCACTGCTTCGTATAGTTTGCCATTGGAATAAACAGAGGCGTTTGCTGCATCAAATTCGTGGCCTTCCCAGTTGTATTTCACGTCCATCGAAACTTTTATGAATTCTTCCGCATCCAGGTAGCGCGGTACATAAATGTATGCAAAGGTGTTGTCGTTGGCATTCATGTAAATACTTGGTGCCAATTCTTCAAGAACCAGGAATTTTACAATTTTGGTACGTGCTTCCAGTTTGCCGGTATGCTTTTTTCCCATCAGGAAAGTGATGCCTTGATTTACATAAGCTTCCTGTATTTTTTCCACCAAATCTAGTTCCGGTAGGTGGCGCAGCCTGATAGCGTCCAGGTTGGTTGAGCCAATGGTAATGTACGCTTTGCCGGCATCAAAACTCCAGTCGTACTGCTTTTCAATGTTTTGTGTTGCACGAAGAATTTCTTCCAGCGGATACTGTTTCCCGAGTACCATGTAAATGAACATGGAACTGGCATCGGTCGGAAGCTCGTGATAATAACCCGGGAATGGATTCAGAGAGTCGAAAACCAAACTGCCTTTCAGAATTTTATCGTCCAATGCAACAAGAGTGTCATTTTTGGTGAGGTTTACAAAAACCTCGGTCTTTTTATTGCCCATGTTTGATATCTTTGGTTTTGAATTTTACTATCATAACAGATGCCCAACCAAGTGGTTCAATTAAAACATATTGGGAACGTTACTTTTTCAAAAAATCGTCGTTCTAAAAACATAAAGCTAAGCATTAAACCCGATAAATCAATACTTGTATCGTATCCTTTTTATGTTTCAGAAAAAGAAGTACTGAATTTTGTGTGGAAGAATGAAGCGTGGATTTTGCAGCAAAAGGCAAAAATGGAAACGCGAAAAACCAGGATTAATCCGGAGGAAGAAATGAAAACCAAATTTTACCAGGTTCAGTTTCTGAAAGCCGATGAAAACCGGGTAAGCAGAAAGGGAAAACTTATCCGGATTATGCTCGCTGATTTTGAGTCGGAAGCATCAACGGCTTTTGCCGAAAAGTGCTTGACCGAGGTTTATCGTTTCGAAGCCAAACAACTATTGCCCGGGAGGTTGGCGGAGCTGGCCCAACATCATGGCTTTAGTTATAACAAAGTCACCATTCGCGATAACCGCCGCAATTGGGGCAGTTGTTCATCGTCGAATAACATTAGCCTGAACCTGCAAATGATGAAACTGCCTGATGGTTTAATTGATTATATTCTGCTGCACGAGTTGGTTCATACCGAAATAAAAAACCACGGGCCAAAATTTTGGGAGCGCCTGAACGGAATTACCGGAAAGCGCGCCAAAGAGCTGGCCGGCGAGATTCGGAAATACTCTACCTATACGCTTTGAGCTGTAATGGTTTGTTGTTTAGTGGTATAGATCGTTTTTGTTTTCTTTTTAACAGAATTAAATAATAGTCAATATTAGGCTCTTTCTTCTTTTTATAAAGGGAACTTGAGGCGGTGGATATTACATTTGTTCCGAATTTTAAGGAAGAAAGCTTTGAGCCGATTGATCATCGTTTTTATTTTACTCTTTCCAATTAACGGAATTTTATCGGGTTTAGTCCATACGGTGAGTATGGTTGAAGCGCACACTTCGTCGCTTCTGTACGACCGGGAAGATTTTTCTTTTTGTGCCGACGAACCGGCCTTTCTGGAGGAGGTAGAAGAAAACGAAGAAGCGGTTTTGTTCTCATGTGATTGTGAGCTCAAAAGGCATGAAGAGTCTGTCGTTTCTGTAGAATCAAGACCTTGGGAAGATGTTGGCGTCTTGCAGATCAATGCACTTTTTTATGCCAATCTTCCGCCCCCTGTAATCTTTCATTAAACAAACCGGGAGTTAATAATTCAATCCAATTCTTTAAATTTATGTTGTAGTACAGGGGCATACTTTCATAGTAGGCTAAACTGCAACCTTGTTTCGCGGATCTAAGTATGAAGAGATCGAAGATTAATAGTGCACTTCTTCTCCATTTTATCTCCATTGTAATGGTATTCGAAAGCCTTTTTATGCTGATGGCAGTGGGCGTTTCGTTTTATTACAAAGAGGAGATTGCATTTAAAATGTTGTTGTCGTTTGCGGTTACTTTTGTTTCCGGAGTTGCACTGAATGTGTTAACCCGCCGGGAGCGATACCACGAACCGTCTATTCGCGAAAGCTTTGTAATTGTTTGTCTGGCCTGGGTAATCATGGGTTTGGTGGGCACCATTCCGTACCAGGTTACCAACAGTATACCGTCGTTTACCAATGCTTTTTTTGAATCCTTTTCCGGTTTTACAACCACTGGCTCTTCCATATTGGCCGATATTGAAGCGCTTCCGAAAAGTATTTTGTTCTGGCGTTCAGAAACCCACTGGATTGGTGGTATGGGAATCATTGTTTTGGTGGTGGCCATTATGCCTTTTCTGAAAATACACGGTATCTACCTTTTTTATTCCGAGGCCTCGAATGTCGACAACGAAAAAATATCGACCCGCATACGCAAAGTGGCCCGGAATCTTTGGCTGATTTACATGGGGCTTACCGTTGCCGAAATAATTTTTCTGAGCATTGGAGGAATGCCTTTGTTCGACAGTGTTTGTCATTCCTTTGCCACGGTTGCTACCGGTGGATTTTCCACAAAGAATGACAGTATTGCCGGTTATTCGCCCTACATTCAGTATGTGATAACGTTTTTTATGTTGTTATCGGGAATAAATTTTACGGTGCACTTTCTGATGCTTCGCCGGCGTTTTAAATCCGTTTTTCACAACGAGGAATTAAGAGCTTACCTTTTAGTGATCCTGTTTGTTGGTGGAATTATAACGTTGGTACTTTATTTTATTCACCAGGAATACGGACTGGAAAGTGCCTTCCGAAGTGCGTTCTTCCAGGTTGTGTCAATTATTACCGCAACCGGGTTTGCAACGGCCGACTATCTTCAGTGGCCGGTTCAGGCAATACTCCTGATCGGGATGCTGATGTTGATTGGGGCTTCGGCAGGATCAACCGGCGGGGGAGTGAAAGTGATTCGCCATGTAATTGCGTTGAAAAAGATGAAGCTTACTTTCAGCGAAATATTGTCGCCCAACAAGGTGAAGCTTCTTCATTACAACGGACAGCGGGTGCGGGATGAGCATGTGACACAGATCATGACCTTTATTTTTGTGTATTATTTTATTGTATTGATTGGGACCATGGTGATGCTTTTGTGGACCGAAGATCTGGCAACCTCGTTCGGAGCGGTTGCCACCAGCATGGCGGGCATCGGTCCCGGTTTCGGAACGGTTGGTCCCGTGAGTAATTTTCTGCATTTGCCGGCCGGTGCCAAATATTTTCTTACTTTCCTGATGTTGATCGGGCGGCTGGAGATTTACAGTGTGATTATCATTTTTACCCGTACTTTCTGGCGCGACTAATTCTGCTTTGCTTCACCCAGATTAATGTCAGGGGTGAAATCAACAAAGTTGCCAATAAATATTTTACCAGTTCTTCTTGTGGGGTGCCTTCATCTTTTATATGGTAAGACGGAGCAATTTCTATAAATGCCATAGTGGTCGGAATACGTTGGCCTCGTCCGGTGAGCCGAAAAACAAGTGAAGACGGCGTAAAAGAGTTCGGCTGTTTGACCCCGAGCATTCGGGGGAGTTCCGAACTCTTAGCCGGCAACACGTAGTTTTTTCGTGCGAAGTGGACGCAGCCTAGACTTTTGTGTTTACTATTTGTGTCATGACAAATAGTAAAATCCGGCTGATAAGCCAAAAATCAGTAATAACAGAAATACCTTACCTGTTTAAATCGTTAGTGCCATCAGGCCGTTAAGGTTTAGATTTTACTGAGAACTTTTGGCTTAGTTCAAAAAAACAGGTGGAGTATATTTTTTCAGGCAGAAATCGGATCAATTACTATTATAGGTGATTGGTATTGCTGAATTCAACTGACAGTATTATTGCTCTTTGTCTTTCCAGACGGGAAATACTTTTTCCTTCAGCTGAAAAAGTATTCAAAAAAGCCGCCGCTGACAGGAAAATTGCTAAAATCAAAATCATTCCGCTTAAAGAAAAGAAACTCATCCCGATTTTAAGATCGGGATTCAAACAGCTTTTCTTTCTTAACGCTGCATGACTTTTCTTTCTTAACGCATTTTCCTGTAGGCGGAACCTGAAGTAATGCGAGTGCGGGAGTGTTGTCCATAAGCTGACAAAGCAACTAGACTGAAAGGTAAATTCTGGAGCTCATTAATATCGAGCTGCAATAGGGAATGGGTTCACTTAAAATTAAATATGATTCAATTTAGGTTTGAAAATAAAAATAACCCGAATGTTGGACTGATCCGTTTGCTTCACTTCTTGAGCAGCCGATACTTCTGATTTTTCTGTCTTCATCGGGGAATTTCATTATTTTCGTGACTTAAACGATTACAATGGATTGGAACCAACTGCTTTCTGCCAAACGGCTGGGAATGGAGGAGCATCAGCCACTGGCGGCTCACGAAGACCGGACACAGTTTCAGCGCGATTACGACCGCATTATTTTTTCATCGCCTTTTCGGAGGATGCAAAACAAAACCCAGGTTTTTCCGCTTCCCGAGCATGTGTTTGTGCACAACCGGTTGACTCACAGTTTGGAAGTGGCAAGCGTGGGGCGCTCGCTTGGAAGTATTCTGGCAGAACGTTTGGTCAAAAAATATCCGGAAAATCAGTTGATTCATGAAATAGGCAGTATTGTTTCCACTGCCTGCCTGGCGCACGATCTGGGAAACCCGCCGTTTGGTCATTCCGGAGAAGCCGCTATTTCCAATTTTTTTCTGAAAGGAAACGGGAAGAAATTTGAACAAGAGTTGAGCCCCGGAGAATGGCGGGATTTTACGCATTTTGACGGGAATGCCAATGCATTTCGTACGCTGACTCACCAGTTTAACGGGAAGCGCAATGGTGGTTTCGCCTTAACTTACTCTACACTGGCAAGCATTGTTAAATACCCGTTTGAATCAACGGCAGCTACCAAATCAAAGTTTGGCTTTTTTCAGTCGGACAAGGAAAACTACCTGAAGATTGCGGAAACGCTTTCCATACACCGGAACGAAGACGGAAGTTTTTGCCGTCACCCGCTGGTGTATTTGGTAGAAGCAGCGGATGATATTTGCTACCAGATCATGGACCTGGAAGATGCTTTCAAGCTGGGAATTCTGAATTACGATACCATCAAAGATTTGTTTCTGGGTTTTTACGATTCCGAAACAGAAAAAGCGCAACTCGACCGGATTGAAAATACACTGCTAAAAGTGACCGACCGCAACGAGCAAATCAGCTACCTGCGTGCCGGAGTGATTGGGAAGTTGATTTACGAGTGTATCCGCATTTTTGAGGAAAACGAAAGAGAAATACTGGCGGGCACTTTTAAGAAAAGCCTGATCGATCGTTTGCCGGCAGTTCAGCATGCAGCAGTGAAACGCGTGCAAAAGATATCGGTAGCCGAAGTGTACAACCATCGCACGGTAGTGGAGATCGAGATCGCAGGTTATAAAATTATAGGTACGTTGCTGGATGAATTTGTGGAGGCGATTATGACACCGGAAGAGAAATATAGTAAGAAAATCCTTTCGCTCTTGCCCGGTCAGTACAAACCTGCTGATGAATCAACTTATTCAAAAATACAGTCGGTAGTTGATTTTGTTGCCGGAATGACCGATGTGTTTGCCCTCGATCTGTACCGGAAAATCAAAGGAATCAGTTTGCCGGGAGTTGTTTGAGAAAGCGTTTTGTGATCAGTAAGCAGTCGCAGTTTTCGGAACGATTAAAAGGGAGTGTATTTTGCTTGTTTTTATGTTCTGGCACATATGACGCAGAAATGACGCAGGCTTGACGTTACCTGGCAGCGCTGCACAAGATACATTTGCTGCAGAATTCAAAATAAAAAAAATGAGCAAGCAAAATCTGGCCAAGAACATTCGGGAATTAAGAACACGAAAAGGATTATCACAGGAATTACTGGCCGAAAAATCGAAGGTTAGTTTACGAACCGTGCAACGAATCGAGAACGGGGAAACAGAACCCCGTGGCGATACATTGATCCGCTTGTCGGAGGTGTTGGATGTGGCGCCCGAAGATTTAATGGACTGGGAAGCCGAGGAGGACAAAGGTTTCCTGATGTCGCTGAATCTCTCTTCACTTGGGTTTATTGTTTTTCCTTTGTTGGGAATCATTATTCCACTCATTATGTGGATATCGAAAAAAGGCAGGCTGAAACAAATTGATCAGTTGGCTAAAAATGTGCTCAATTTTCAGATTACCTGGACCATCGTACTTTTACTGACCTACATTTGGCTTATTGGGAGTACGTACTACCGGCTTCATCAGTCAGGCGATGTTTCTCTGTCAATACTCGGAAACCCGGTTTATAAAATAATAGCCATTGGCGGTTTGTATTTGTATAATATCGTACTGGTTGTACGCAATACGTTTCGTATCAATCAGGGGAATGAAGCCCGCTACTTGCCAAAGATTCGTTTTGTGCGATAAAAAATGGCGGGAAGTGATTTTATACTTCCCGCCATTTTTTATTCTTTAGGCTCTTTCGTTCTGAAAACTGCCAACTGCGACTGCTTACTAAAAATTATCCTTCCAAAATCTGATTCAGTAATCCCGATCGGCCTTCTTTTCGTGCATTGCCACCTGCGGGCGAAAGTTCGGCAATCAGTTTCCGGATAGGCATACTTTGCAGCCACACTTTTCCGGTACCCCGCAATGTGGCCAGGAAAATTCCTTCGCCGCCAAACACCATAGAGCGCAATCCTCCGGCTTGTTCAATGCTGTAATCAATCGATGTTTCAAATCCTACAATACAACCGGTGTCAACCCGCAATGTTTCGTTGTTTAGTTGCCGTTCGATAACCGTTCCTCCGGCGTGAATAAATGCTTTTCCATCGCCTTCCAGTTGTTGAAGAATAAAGCCTTCGCCGCCAAAAAATCCGGCTCCTAGTTTCCGGTTAAAGGTGATCGAAATTTTGGTTCCGAGCGCAGCACATAAAAAAGCGTCTTTCTGAACGATCACTCTGCCACCATGAGAAGGTAGGTTCAGCGGAATGATGGTTCCCGGGTAAGGAGCCGAAAAAGCAACATGTTTTTTACCCCATCCGCGGTTGGTAAAGTGGGTAAGAAACAGCGATTCTCCGGTTATCAGCCTCGATCCGGCCGAAAGCAGTTTGTCAAAAAAGCCTGCCCCGGGATTCGATCCGTCACCCATCCGAGCCTGAAAATCAATTCCTTCTTCCATATAAAGCATGGCTCCTGCTTCCGCAATTACGGTTTCGCCCGGATCCAACTCCACTTCTACCAGTTGTACATCATGTCCGATAATCTTGTAATCTATTTCGTGTGACTGCATAAAATGTTTTTTTGAAATGTTTTCCCGAAATTAATGGATTTGAGGCAAATAAAATCTGTAATCCGAATTTTTATCGATCTTTGCAAAAAGTAAAAACAGCAATGAACAGGCAAAACAACAGAAGCGGAAGCAGCGCCCGCAATACAGGGAAGCCGGGACGGCCCCCCAAAAAAACTGGACCGGCTCCAACAGGGAAAAGAGTTGGCAAGTCGAGACCGGTAGTCAAAGAAGAACCCAAAAAAGAATTTGCTCCGCGTAAATGGGAGAAGAAACCTTTTGTACGTAAAACGCAGGCCGAGAAAACGGTAAAACAACCGAAAGACCGCACACTTTCTTCGGAAGGAATGCGCCTGAACCGTTACATTGCCAATTCCGGAGTATGCTCGCGCCGCGAAGCCGATACTTACATTACTGCCGGTGTGGTTACCATAAACGGGAAAGTGATCACAGAGCTTGGAACCCGTGTGATGCCGGGCGACGAAGTACGTTTTGATGGCCGCTTGCTAAGTGCAGAAAAGAAAGTTTATTTATTGCTGAACAAGCCCAAGGATTTTGTAACAACTACCGACGATCCGCACGCCGAAAGAACCGTGATGGAATTGGTGCGAAATGCCTGTGACGAACGCATTTACCCGGTAGGTAGACTCGACCGGAATACCACCGGTCTGCTGCTTTTTACCAACGATGGCGATTTGTCGAAAAAGCTGACGCACCCGAGCCACAACATGAAAAAGGTGTACCAGGTGAGTTTGGACAAACCGTTGACCAAAGCTGACCTGGAAAGAGTTGCCGACGGTTTTGAACTGGAAGATGGATTTATAGCTGCCGATGCGATCAGCTACATTGATGCGGAAGCGAAAACTGAAATCGGGATTGAAATCCATTCAGGCAAAAACCGGATCGTACGTCGTATATTCGAGCATTTGGGCTACCGGGTTAAAAAACTGGACCGTGTGTTGTTTGCCGGGCTTACCAAAAAGAATCTGCCACGCGGTAAATGGCGTTTTTTAACAGATAATGAGGTGAAATTCCTGAAAATGAATTAATTTCAACGACACAAATATTCCGTGTTTTCAGAAAACGAGAAAGCCGGACAGGGCCAAACTCTGATTCTGAAAACACATCCAAACATGATAGCCTGTGTTTTAGGTGATTGAGCGGTGTAATTTAAACCCAAATTAGCTACTAATAACCTGATTTTGGAAAGGGACTTTTTACAGATAATACAGAAAAATCAGGGCATCATCCACAAAGTCTGCAATATTTATTGCGACACGGACGATGACCGGAGCGACCTTTTCCAGGAAATTGTAGCACAGCTTTGGAAATCATTCCCAACTTTCAGAGAGGAGTCGAAGGTTTCGACGTGGATGTACCGGGTTGCGCTGAATACAGCAATAACGACCTTCAAGAAAAGTAAAAGAAGGCCCGATCAGAATCTTCTCACTTACGAGAATTTTCAGATTGTTGATGAAGCTTACGATACGGAAACCGAAGAGAAAATAAAAGAGTTACACAAGGCGATTAACTATTTAACAGGTATTGAAAAATCGATTGTTCTGCTCTTTCTCGAAGATAAAAAGTACGAGGAAATCGCAGAGATCACGGGAATCACGCAAAATTATGTGCGCGTAAAGATGAACCGGATCAAGAAGAAACTAAAGAAATTCATGGATACAGAAGCATAGCAAATGGATTTAAACGATCTAAAGAAAACCTGGAATAAGCTTCCTGCCGGAAAGGAATTGGATGAAAGCCAGTTGCGGAGCATGCTGAGCAAGCGCACCGGCAGCCTGATTGAGCGAATCGACCGGAATATCAGAATTGGCTTTCTGGTGTTGTTCGCTTTGATCTTGTTATTTGCTTTCGACGATTTCTTCGTGTCGCCAACAGTGCTGAAAAGTTTGCCGGAGGGAGTGAATGTTCCCCAGTGGCTGGTATTTCTTGGGGTTTTTAGCAACGCACTTATATTTACCACATTCCTGTATTTTGTAATTAAATATTACCGGGTACGAAAAAACTGCGATGTGATTTGTGATCTTCGGGAGACTTTAAAAAAGATCATCAATACCTTGCAGTTATACAAAAGGCTGTTTTACCTGGCGCTGGCGACGTTTATGGTGGCGATTGGTCTGGCGTTTATATCGGGGCTTTACCAAGGTGTAAATGTTAGTATGGCCAGTGAGGCAGGCGAAGTATTGCAGATCGATTCCGGAAAACTGGTACTGCTGATCGTAATCGGGTTGCTTGTGTTGACCATTTTGGTGGGTGGAATATTTCTTTTCCTTCGGTGGGGGTTTCGTAAACTCTACGGAAATTATATCAGTAAACTGAAAGCTACCCTAAAAGAGCTGGAAGGAATCGAAGACGAAAATTTATAATACTCCTTTTTTTAGTTGACGTTTAAAACCTCCCAAACCTAATCCTAAGTGTTTCAGCTGCAATTGGCGAATTTACATTTTGTCAGTTTTCAGGAAAAAGACGGACAAATCTTAATTTTTGATTACCGATTTGTTACTTGATTATTGTGAATGCTAAATTCCGTGGTCTAACTGATATTTCTTAGCCATTTATCTTAGGGTGATGCTTATCTTTGTCGCAGCAAAAAACAAAGAAAGATGACTTTAATAAAATCCATTTCAGGAATTCGTGGTACAATTGGCGGAAAACCGGGCGAAGGACTTAGTCCGCTGGACGTAGTAAAATTCTCGGCAGCGTATGCTACCTGGGCAAAAGAAAAAGCTGGTAAAGAAAACCTTACGATAGTGGTGGGACGCGATGCGCGTATTTCCGGTGCTATGGTTAGCTCGCTGGTAGTGGCAACGCTTACCGGAATGGGATGCAACGTGGTAAACATTGGTTTGGCAACAACGCCAACTACCGAAATTGCAGTAACCGAAGAGAAAGCCGATGGTGGGATCATTCTTACTGCCAGTCACAATCCGAAACAATGGAATGCATTAAAGTTGTTAAACGCTTCAGGTGAATTCCTGGATGCGGCAGAAGGTGCAAGGGTGCTGGAAATAGCAGAAAATGAATCTTTTGTTTTTGCTGAAGTGGATGCACTCGGAACGGTTGTCGAAAAAGATTACACTGAAACACATATCCAACACGTGCTCAACCTCGAATTGGTGGATGTGGAAGCGATCCGCAAAGCCGGTTTTTCGGTGGCGGTTGATGCAGTGAATTCAGTGGGGGGAGTGGCCATGCCCGCACTTTTCAAAGCTTTAGGAATTGAAAAAGTGGTAGAAATCAATTGCGAAGCAACCGGACATTTTGCGCATACACCCGAACCACTTCCTGAAAACCTGGTGGAGACTGCCGAAATCATCCGGAATGAAAAGGTGGACGTAGGTTTTGTGGTGGACCCTGATGTAGACCGTTTGGTGATCATCAGCGAAGACGGCAGCATGTTTAACGAAGAATATACACTGGTGGCAGTGGCTGATTACGTACTTGCTCACACTCCCGGAAATACGGTTTCTAACCTTTCGTCGAGCCGGGCGCTGCGCGATGTAACTGAAAAACACGGACAAAGCTATGCCGCGGGTGCGGTTGGCGAGGTGAACGTGGTAGCTAAAATGCGCGAAACCAATGCCGTTATTGGCGGTGAAGGAAACGGGGGCGTTATTTACCCGGCCAGCCACAGCGGCAGAGATGCACTGGTGGGAGCTGCCCTGTTTTTATCGCACCTGGCAAAAAGCAGGATGAAGTGTTCGGAGCTCAGAAAGACATATCCCGATTACTTTATTTCAAAAAATAAAATTGAGCTGACACCCGATATCGATGTGGACGGAGTTTTGGTGAAAGTAAAAGAAAAATACGCAGCCGAGCAGGTGACAGATATCGACGGTGTGAAAATAGATTTTGCGGATTCGTGGGTACATCTTCGGAAGTCGAATACCGAGCCCATTATACGTATTTATGCCGAAGCCGGATCGATGGAGCAGGCCGCCGGACTGGCAGAGGAAATTATTGATCAGATAAAGAAAATGATTTAAACGCTTCAAAAGCAATACAATTCCAATAAAACTATCTGCCGGAGGACAGGTTTTTTACCTGAACACAAACAAATTTTAACAAGAAGCAAAGGGTACGATGTGCGCCGGTCAAGAGAGTTAAGCTATTGACGAACTCTGAAAATTGCGAGAGTTAACATCGGGCTCTGAAAACAATTTTAAACATGAAAAAGAAGAAAAACATTGGAATAGTAGCGCATGATAACCGAAAGAAGGATATCATGGAGTGGGTGGCTTTTAACTGGAAAGAGTTAAGGCAACACGATTTGATTTGTACCGGTACCACCGGCAAACTGGTGGAAGATGCCTTGAAGGAGAAATGCGAAGAGCATGGCGAAGTGCCGCCAACCGTAACCCGCTTAAAGTCGGGGCCGCTGGGAGGCGATCAGCAGCTGGGAGCGATGATTTGTGAAGGAAAGGTCGATATCCTGATTTTCTTTTGGGACCCAATGCAGCCGCAGCCACACGATGTGGATGTAAAAGCCTTGCTTCGTATCACGGTTCTTTACAACATCCCAACCGCTTCCAACCGTTCTACGGCCGATTTTATGGTAACTTCCGAGTTGTTTCACGAAGAATATGAACCAATTTTGAAAGATTACCGCAGCTATATTACACGGGATGTGGACATGGAGTAGGAATTTCCTTGTACTGGCACCAACGAAAATATAAACTCTTAATCAGATTGCTTCTTCATCAGCAGATGGGGAAGCAATCTTTGTTTTAGCCCCAAATATTTTGTCAATCTTTTTTAAAAATTTTACAAAGATCGCTAATTTCTGTAATTCTTTTTAATATTTTTGTGTATTGCACTTAAGTATACAGATGAAGAACAGTTTTTGGATAGCAGGGATAATGAGCGTGCTTGGTTTGCCGGGTATTGCTTCAGCGCAGGATTTTGAGGGGTTTGAAAACCTGTTTACACCGGTCAGGACTTATGTCACTTATCAGTGTCAGGAAGAAATAAGTATCGATGGAAAAGCCACTGAAAAGAGTTGGCAAAAAGCCGAATGGTCGGAGTATTTTGAGGATATTGAAGGCGATCTTAAGCCGCGTCCTGCTTATGAAACCCGTTTCAAAATGCTGTGGGATGCACAGAATCTTTACTACTATTTTGAGTTGCAGGAGCCGCATGTTTGGGCGTATTACGACCGGCACGACATGGTGGTTTTCCACGAAAACGACATTGAGCTGTTTATTGATCCCGACCGGGATTGCTACAATTATTTTGAATACGAATTAAACGCTCAAAACATCCTGTTCGATCTTTTTTTGAACAAGCCTTACCGAAACGGGGCAAAACCGGATATTGAATGGAACGCTCCGGGTTTTGAAAGTGCGGTTTATGTGGACGGAACACTCAACAACCCGGCAGATAAGGACCGTAAATGGTGTGTGGAAGTTAAAATTCCGTTTGCGTCTTTTGCGCGCGATGAGCATTTCGAACCGGCTGGTGACGGCGACATGTGGAAGATGAACTTTTCGCGTGTGCAGTGGCATACCGAGGTAGTTGACGGGAAATATGTAAGGGTGAAAGACAAAGCAAGCGGCAGGAATTTGCCGGAGAACAACTGGGTTTGGAGTCCGCAGGGAGTAATCAATATGCACTTCCCCGAACGTTGGGGATTGGTTCAGTTCTCGAAAGAGGCGGTTGGTACAACGAAGGTATCTTTTCAAATGCCTTTGGATGAGTTGCTGGCACGGCATCTTTGGCTGGTGTATTACAAGCAGCAGCAGTTTCGGAACGAGAATCAGCGGTTTGCCGCTTCGCTGGAGGAGCTGCAGGTTTCGAAATCAGGGATGGAAAGCAAGGTCTCTTTTGAATTGGAGATGACCGCCACTGCCGACGATTTCAAACTAAAATTAACGGCTGCAAACGGGTGTGTATTGATGCTCGACAATAGCAGTCTGCTTACGAAAGCCACTAATTAAAACGATATGAACAAAAGTGATTTTATCAAATCGTCGGTACTGGGCGGGATGATCTAGCACGGACAGCTTTTCTCTTTTGTCTTTTTCTTATACATTTGCGAACGAAACAAGATTGTTAAACTTTCGCAGGTGGCATCACCCTGCGAGTCAAAAAAGAAAAAAATGCAGAATGAATTGCTTTGGCTGGTCATGTTGCTGGCTAACTTTCTGATGATTATTTTGGCGTACCGCCTGTTTGGAAAATGGGGACTGATCATGTGGATTCCCATTTCGGTAATTGTGGCCAATATCCAGGTCATCCAAACCGTAAAGCTTTTTGGTTTGGTGTCTACGCTTGGAAACATTGTGTACGCGACTTCATTTTTAGTTACGGATATTCTTTCGGAGAACTACGGGAAGAAAGAAGCGAAAAAAGCGGTGTGGATTGGGTTTTTCAGCCTTATTTCCATGACCCTTCTGATGAACATGGCTTTGCAGTTTATCCCGTTTTCGGGCGATGATTTTGCCGCTACCGCGCATTCGGCCACCAGTACCATTTTTAGTTTAATGCCGCGTATTGCCATTGCCAGTCTGGCGGCCTATCTGCTTTCGCAACGGCACGATGTATGGGCTTTCCATTTCTGGAAAAACCGCTTTTCAAAAGACAACCAGCTTTGGATCCGAAACAACCTGAGTACCATGGTTTCGCAGCTGATTGACAGTTCTGTTTTTGTACTGATTGCCTTCTGGGGTGTGTACGAGGGAATCGTTCTGCTCGAGATTTTTATTACCACTTACATTCTGAAATGGGTGGTGGCTGCTGCCGATACTCCTTTCGTTTACTGGGCAAAAGGTATTTTCAAAAAGAACCGGTTTTGGATGGATTAAGATATTGTTCTTGTTTGTAATCTGTTTTTAGTGAGTTGTTTGCTGTGTTTTCTATTGGACTTTTGTTTAATCTATCTAAAAAAATACCTGCAGGTATCAAACATATTATTTTTTTGTACAACTTTGGTGCGTCGATTCTTTAACTGAAAAGAAGAAGCGAAAAAGTCAGAAACAGAAAACAAGTACATGCCATCGCAAACTTTATTGTTTGGTTCAAGGTCCCGTTTTACAACAATATTTATTTTGCTGTTGATGCTGCTTGCGAATACCGTAAGCGGACAGCAAAAAATGTTAAACGGTGTTGTTACTGACCGTTATACCGGGGACCCGATTCCTTTTGTCAATATTATCATCAAACATTCAACGATCGGGACGACCACCGACACGCTGGGGCGTTTTAAAATTCCTTTTCCAAAGCTAACGGACACACTTGCATTTTCCGCGATCGGATACCTGGCAGTGAATAAACTGATCCCGCGCGAGGATATGAGCTTCATGGAGATAATCATGAGCGAGGAAGTGTTTGATATTCAGGAAGTGGAAGTTAGCCCCGACGAAGGACCCATGCGGGAGTTGTTTAATCACATAATGGCACGGAAGGAGGCCAACAACCCGGATCAGTACAACAAGTTTTCGTATAAAAAATATACGCAGTGGGAGTACCAGATTAATAATGTGGGGGAGAAATTGCGGAATTCGAGGGCCTTTCGAAACAACCCGAATCTTTTGAAAATGGGGGAGGACAGTACGCATTTTCTGCCGCTTTATTTTTCTGAACAGCTGGTTTTTAACGAGATTCAAAAGGTGCCGTCGAAAATGAAATCTACGGTGCTGGCCGACCGTACAAACGGGGTGGGGGTGCTCAACGACCTGGAGATTTCGGGCTATACAAGTGCCCTGGACATGGAAGTGAATTTTTACGACAATCATATTCCGCTTTTCACCCAGAATTTTGTGAGTCCGCTTTCCAATAACGGCTGGTACTATTACAAGTATTTTCTGGCCGACAGCGTTTCTGTGGATGGAGTAATGCACTACCGCGTACATTTTCAGCCCCGCCGGAGAGGCGAAAATACTTTCAAGGGACATTTCATCACCGAAAACAAATACTATTCGATTGTGGAGATTGACGGCGATCTTTCCAACACAAGCGGGATAAATTTTCTGCGGAAACTTCACCTGAACAGTGAATACTACTTTGTAAACGATTCAACGCCTTTCTACAAGCGAAACAAAATTGACGCCTTGTTTGATTATATTCCCTTTGAAACCCGGAACCAGGATGCCAAACGCTTGTCGCTTTTTTACACGCAAATGGCCACTATCGATGAGGTGGTTATTGACCCGGCGGGCGAGATAAAATTAAATACTCCCAAGGCAAAATACGAAACCATAAAATTGCCGGAAGCGCTGGAAAGGGATTCTGCCTATTGGCGGATGAACCGGTTGGAGCCGCTTACCGAATCGCAAATTCTTTTGGGGCAGGCGATTGATTCGATCAGCCAGATCCGACAGGTAAACACGGTGAACAACCTGGCCCGGATGTCGGTAACCAGTTATTACGATCTCGGAAAATTTGAAATTGGGCCTTTTACCAGCTTTTACAATACCAACAAGGTAGAAGGCAGCAAGCTGTTTTTTGGCGCGCGAACCAGCGAGGAAATCAGCACGCGTTTTATGGTTTGGGGCGGACTGGGATACAGCACCCGCAACGAGAAAATTTCGGGCATGCTGGGAGCAGGTTATAAATTCAAAACCATTTACCGGCAGGTTTTTAAACTATCGTACGACGATAAAATGATCCGTCACGGCGAAAACGAAAAAATTCTGTACCTGTATGAGAATGCGTTTACAGCCACCGAGAATAACCTGGTTTCGCAATTGCTGAAGAACGATCCGCTGGATGAAATGTACCGCGAACAGAAAATAGCCGCACAATACGAAAAAGAGTGGTATCCGGGTTTGATGAACAAACTGATGCTGAATTACACGCGTCACTATTCTCCCGAGTTTTATCCTTTCCTGAGGAACGGCGAACCTGTGGGCTCAGTAGCTGCTGCCGAAATCAGCCTCGACACCCGTTTTTCGCGCGAGGAAAAGGTAGTGGATAAAGGGTTTTTGCGGCTGTACATGGGCTCCGATTTTCCGATCATTCATTTTACGGTTGCTGCAGGGCAGGCTTATTACAACAACGAACGTTCGTATTATGGCCGGGTAGCTTCTACCATTGCGCAGGAAGTGTACATGGGAATGGCGCGTTTCGACTATGCGCTGGAAGCCGGTGCGTGGCTGGGTAAATTACCTTACACGATGCTGGATATTCCGCGGGGAAACGAAACCTACGGCTTGTACAGCTACGACTTTAACCTGATGAACTACCTCGAGTTTGTACACGATAAATATTTTCATGCCTACATGGAATACCACTTAAACGGGTTCTTTTTCCGGCGGGTGCCGATACTGAAAAGAGCCAATTTCAGGGAGGTGTTTTCAGCCAAACTGCTGGTGGGCTCGGTCAGCGATAAACACCAGCAAATAGTTAGTTTTCCGGTGCCGGTGCACGACATGGAAAAACCCTACATTGAGTTGGGGGCCGGAGTCGAAAATATTTTAAGCATGGCCCGCATCGAAGCCTTGTGGCGTGTACAGCCAAAGTCGGTGATAGGAGCGCCGCAGTTCGGAATCCGTGCCCGTTTCGAAATTGTCCTCTGATCGTTTCTGCTTGTCTTAGTTTCCGGTGCCGGAGGGCTCGGTATCTTCGCGTAACAGATATTTTATCAGAAACCTTGGCCGGCTACCAATGTTGAGAACTTCGTCTGCGGCGTATGGCAACACCCGAACAGAAGTTGAATCATTCTCAGAGGTCAGGTAATCTTTCACCAGTTGTATACGCATACTTTCCCGCGCCAGAACAACACTGTCCACTTTTTCTTTGGGTGCCAGTAACTGCTCATAATCCTGTATCAGCAAAGAATCCATCCCGCTTTTTTCTTTCAGATAGGCTTCGTATTCCTTGCGGTTGGAATTGGGCGTTTTTTGACGTTCCTGCTGGTAGTTTTGGTGAACGATTTCCTTTGCAGCATCCACTCTTTCCAGTTTACGGTCGTTCAGGTATTGCATGTCGATCTGCATGTCCGGTTTCATTTTCTCCAGTTTCAGCAGCAAGTCAATACCGCGACCTTGCTTTCCGGTAAGCGAAGTGTCGTCGTAACCAAATGTGATTTCTTCCAGTTCGTCGGGTTGTGCCCCCAGCAGATTCCCCAACGCTTTAAAAGGTGAGGCAACAATCTTTACGGTAAACTGCTTCAGGGTGGTCCATACAATTCGCCCGATGCGGGTTCTTGGATCGGATAAATCGCCGGTTACCGGAATGTCGAGTTTCACATCGCCGTTAATGTCTTTCAGAATAAACAAAGCCAGTTTTAGCGGAATGTCGTACAATCCCCCGTTTTTTCTTCCCAGCTCCACATCGCGGATGATCAGGTTGTTTTTGCTGTTGAGCTGGCGCTTGTCGATCGTTGTTTTGCATACATAGTACATGTCGCCAAACAATATGGGCAGCCCGGTGTAATGCTTGGAGTAGATGTTGATATCCGGTAACTGAAAGTCGGACAAAACATATTCCAGGTCGATTTTTGAAAGCGGGTCGTACGGATTCACTCCGATCCTGGCTTCCAGTTTGCCGCGCTTGTTCAGCAGCATGTTGGCATTTAATGTGAGCCAGTCGGTATCAAGCGACAGGTTTTCGGTATTTACTTCGATTTTGGAAAGTTCGTAGTTAAACTCTTCCCGGAAACGTTTGTCGCTAAAGTCGATCCACCCGTTATTTACCTGCAGGCTGTCAATAAGAAATGCATATACAGTGGCTTCTTCCTCGTCTTCAGTAATTTCATCTTCAGTTGATTCTACCAGCAGCTTTTCAAAATTGAACAGCGAATCAGCGAGTTCCAGGTACATGTAGGGTTGGTCGAATGTAACCTTGCCTATTTCAGCCTGGTATTTTAAGGGTTTCATTTCTTTTAAGTGAGCTTTTGCTTCAGCAACTCCCAGTACTTTTTTCCCGTCGCTGTCGGTGATGGAAACGCTGTCGATCCGGGCATCTCCCGATAAAAGGAATTCGGAGAGGTCTTCCTGCGATCCGCTGAAACGGATGTCGGCCGTAAGCGTTCCGTCGATCGAATTAAAATGCATTTGTTGCTGAATGTAGGGTAGCATTATTTCCAGATCCACAGCGGTGAGGCTGGCTTCGCCGGTATAGGCACCGGTTTCAATATTGTAATCAAAGCTACTGCTGAAACTGCCGCCCGTTCCGAGGTCGAAGGCAATGTCGGCCTTGCTGTCCCGTTCGCCTCCCCAATACAGATGAGGGATCAGAAACGTAATGTCTTTAACGGTTATGGTGTTTTGGATGCTTTGGTCGGTGTAACTTAAACGGCCCCGGTCGATCTCCAGGTTGTTCAGATCGAAACTGTAGGGAGATGATTCCGTTTCTGCGGCAAGCGTATCTTCGGATGAGTAGAAGGCAAGCAGGTCATCGAAATTGAATAAGGTATCCTGCTGGGTGATTCGTGCATCGAGGTTGACCGCTTTGAACTGCTGAACAAAGATTTCCTTTTTAAAGAGGCGAAGCGGTTTCAGGTCAACCACCAGGGTGTCGAGTGCCACAAAAATATCCTGATCGTTGGATTCAAACATTTTTGCATTGCTCAGCTGTACGCGTGATGTAAAATAGTTGATGTTGATTTTTTCAATCGAAAGCCTGCGTCCGGTAAGCTCTTTGCCGTGTTTATTCAGGTAATTTCGTGCCAGGCCGGGCGAAAAAAGCAGGAAGGCAACGATCAGTAAAATAATAAGAACCAGTATGCCTGCAATAATTCGCTTTCCGGTTTTTCCTTTTGGGTTGTTTTCAATGGTTTTCATGTACGTGAACTTGTTCTTGTTTTCTGATATTCTAACCGGCATTAAAGTTAGCGAAATTCAATGCGGGTAAAAGTGAAACGACCCAATTCGAATCGTTTGTATTTAAATTGTAAAAAACAGAAGAATTTATTCTGATTGCCGGGAGTTTGTTCCAATCCGGGCAACCCGAATTTCCACACCTGGCAAGGGAAATAGGCAGTGAGTATTCTAAATTTTTACTCCGAACGTAAAGGAATGTGGATGTTAAAGGTGCTTCCGTCGGTTTTTTGCCCCACTGCATCTACCGAGCAGGCGGCATACAACACAAGCGGGTGCCCCGATTCGTCGATTAGCAGTTGCGGGCGCTCGAGGTTGCTTACTTTCAGCGTATCACCACCGGCGAGTATCACCTGTTTTTTCATGAAAAACGAATGTGCGGGTTTGGTCCAGGCAAGGCCGTCTTCCGATTCCAGGATCGCCAGCCCGGGTTTGCCCGAAGTAATCCGGCCGGTGAAGTCTTTCAGTACCGAATAAAATTTTTTGTTTTGGGAGTGGTACCACACAAAGGGATCTTCGCCGTTGGCCAGTGTTCCGTCATCGTTTCTCACATCAAACACAAATGCATCGGTGGCGGTAAAAGGACCCGTTGGCGAGTCGCTGATGGCAACGCCGTGCACGCCTTTCCAGTGTGGCTCGTATAAATTGCCTTTGAAATAAAGCAGGTATTTTCCATCCGAGGGGCGTTGCACAACCGAGGGGTTCACTGCAATAATATTGTCGGGTTTGGCTTCCGTTCCTTCCGGCGACGGGTTTACAATGTTGTCGGGTTTTACCCGCGTACGGGGCGAAAGAAGCGGTTGGTCGGAGCGGGTGAAATTCCCGCTCAGAAGGTCGTCAAACGAAGCAAATTCAATGACTCCGATGCACTGGCTTTGCTGAACGCGGTTCCGCAGGTTTACATGCTCGCCGGGAGATCCCGGTGCTTGCGGTCCCGGATCTTTTCCGCTAACATAATAGAGGTAGTATTTGCTGTTGAATTTTTGGAGGTGCGGGTTATGCGCCATTTGCGCGTCCCAGGCACTGGAGTCGCCTTCGGCTGCGCGTCCCTGTAAAACAATCTTTTGGAATTTAAAATCGCGGTCGGGATAATCCGATACCGCATAGGCAATTTTCGAATACAAAACCCACGAATCGCTGAACGGAGGAATACTGTCGCCACATTCCCAGGTCGAGTACAGCATGTGGTAGCGGCCATCGTCTCCTTTTACCACGCTGGCTCCCCAGATAAAACGATCGGGGTCGTTCAGCACCGAAGGCCCTTCCAGGATGTTGCCTTTCAATTCGGCATCAACGGGCAATGCAGCAATGGTAAAGTTATCTTGTTTCGGGTTGGTGCACGATGAAAAGGCGATTAATAACAACGCCAGCCAAAGCAGTTTATTCATGACGGTCTCGATTTTTCCGCAAGATACTTATTCCATCGCAACCAGAGAAACCGGTTATTCCGGTGTCAACTCGATTTTCTGAACGTTTTTGGCAATTTCAATGCGGTTGATCAGCGAGTCAATAACGGTTTCATACAGCTGGTCGCCCAAAACCAGGTCTTCAATTCCGTCATCGATGTTGGGGTTGTCGTTCACTTCCACCACGTACACTTTTCCGCCGATCATTTTCAGGTCCACGCCGTAAAGTCCGTCGCCGATCAGTGCCGCAGCTTTTAGTGCGGTTTTCAGAACAATTTCCGGAACATCAGCGATGCTGAGTGTTTCGGCGTCGCCGGCCTGGTCTTTTTCCATTACTTTCCAGTTGTAGATCTGCCAGTGGTTTTCCGACATGTAGTATTTACAGGCAAACAGCGGTTTGTTGTCAAGGATTCCGATTCGCCAGTCAAATTCCGAGTACAGGAATTCCTGGCACACCACCATGTCAGAGCGTTTGAAAAGTTTATCGAGCGCTTTCATGGCATCTTCCTCGTTTTCCACCTTGAACACACCCAGCGAGAAGGCGCTGTCGGGTTGTTTTAGTACCAACGGAAAGCTCATGGTTTCGAGCTGTTTCCGGGTAAAAAGGTTCTTGGTAAAGACCGTGGTCTGCGGCGTCGGAATTTTATGCTTTCTGAATATCTCGTTTTGGTAGATCTTGTTCGAGCACTTCAGTATCGACCACGGGTCGTCAATCACCACCAGGCCTTCGGCATAGGCAATGCGCGAAAATTCGTAGGTGTAGTCGTTCACGTTGGTGGTTTCCCGGATAAAAAGGGCGTCAAACTCGTTGATCTTGTCGATGTCTTTTTTGGTGATAAACTCAACGTACATACCTTTCCGGTTGGCAATGGTCTTAAATTTCTGCAACGCCACTTCCGACGACGGCGGCGTTTCTTCGTCGGGTTTTACAAGGATGGCGATGTCGTATTTAAAGTTGGTCAGCTTGGGTTTGGTAAAGCGTTTTTTGCTGAAATACTTCTGTGCAAATTCATACATGTGATTCAGCTCTTTGTCGCTTAGCTTGGGCAAGGTAAGCACCTGTATGTCTTTGATCAGCCACTTGTCGTGTTTGATAAAATCGACACGGAACAAAGGAGCTTCAAAAAGCTGGTAGAGTTTCATAGCCAGCGACTTAAAGCCGCGGGTACTGGTTTGCCCAAAAAATACCTTGAGCGAAAAGCTGTTGGTTTTTTCTTTGTTCAGCGCCCGGTTTATCTCTTCTTCAATATCAAAAGCCGCCGAATGTACCACGTTCAGCAGCCTGAAATCGCGGATTGTTGCTGTGCTGGGGATTACGCGTTGCCCCCGTGCCGAAGCCAGCAGCGAAACATAGTAGCCGTAGCTTTGGTATTTGTACGAACTACACAGGTTGAAGATCCTGAATTCGGTACTGTTCTGGTAAACCGGGTTGCTGATGTATTCTTTTACTGTAATGATCTTTGCTTCCACCTCCATGAACGACCACTTGTAGGGCTGGTTTATCACAATAACATTGGTGGTTTTGTTCGTCGGCGAATACACGTTGGTGGTGCATTCCATTTTTACGGCATCTTCGCCTTCGGAGTAATAGTCGGTTTTTCCCGAAACAATTTTGAAGCCGCGGGCCTGGTACCAGGCAATCAGTTGTTTGTTTTTGGAACTGGCTTCGAGCAGAATTTTTTCGTATTGATTCCGGTTGGCCAGCTCAAAAACATGTTTCAACAGGAGGTCGCCATAGCCTTTGCCCTGAAGTTCAGGTAAAATCGCAATCGAATAAATGCGGATCGAGCGCTGGTATTTAAACAAAGTGATGGAGCCGATCGCGTCTTTTCTGCCGTTTCGGGCTTCAACGATCAATACTTCCTGAAATTCGCTTACTATGCTGTGGCGGATGTTTTTTCTTGAATTTTGCTGAAAGGGAGAAAAACATAACTTTTCCAGCTTAACGAGGAAATCAAGGTCCTCAATGGTCGATTTTCTGATGCTTACGTTCATGATTTTATATACTCACAGGCAAACAGCGGGTTAACTGTTGCTTGATAAACAACCATTTATTTTTGTTCTTTATTCTGTTGGGAGAACAGTGCAAAGAGCGTATTTAATTTATTGCTAATTAAATGTTTGCGTTCTTTTCTGCTTTCTCTTTTAACGGGAGTGAATATACAGATATTTCAAATTGAATGTTCAGGAGAGGCAGAGTTCTTCAAAAAATATTAACCTGAGCGGAACCTGCCTGTTTATAAGCATCTTTTATCGCGATTAATTAAATGTTGGTCAGTCTTCTTTCGTCCGGGATTACGGATCATCATGGAACAACTTTCTTCGCCGGACGAGATGTGGACGATTACTTTACCCGGCGCTTCCCGTCAAAAGCCGGGCAGGCGCACCGGGTTATTAATATTTGACACTTTCAGTGTCAGTTTTATCATCACCCAGAATGGGGAAAATAGATTTCCGGAGCGTCTATTTTTCGGATGTTTTTTCAACTCGAACCAGGGCGAAAATAACGATCAGCATAACGAAAGCCAGCCCGGCCCCGGTCAGGAAGGCAGCGTCGAGTCCTTTTAGAGCATAAAAAATTCCCACCAGCAAAGGGCCAAAGGTTTGCCCCGCGCGCAATACCATCGAATTCAGCGACATAAAAGCGGCACGTTCGTTCATGGCGGCGAAACCCACCATCATGTTCTGGATGGAAGGAATAATAACGCCGTGCCCCACGCCAAAAACGATCACCGAGAAGCCCAGCATCCAGTAGTTTCCGGAAATTAGCATCAGCAAAGAGGCCGCAAGGTAGGCGCTGCTGCCCAGTACCAGTTGCCTTTTTAGTCCCAGCAGCTGGTTGATTTTTCCCAGTTGTGAGCTCATAAGCGCCGTGGTAACTGACATCAGCGACATCATCAGCCCGATGTGGTACGAATCGGCACCGAGCCGTTTTTCCATCATCAGCGGGAAATAGGTAAGGTAAGTACCGTACAAAATCAGAAAGATCATAAAATTGATGATCAGCAACCCCCAAACGGTTCGTTGGTTGATGGTCTTCCAAACACGTCCGAAATAAGAACGCAGTCCGGCTTTGTTGTGAGGTTCCGGATTGTTTAGCCCGTTCATTACCCAAAACCCCAGTGGAATGGCGAGCAAGGGAAGCAGGAAAATGTATTGCCACCCAAAAATGGCAATAACGCCGCCCAGCGCGGGGTAAGAGGCGGTTCCGATACTCAGTACACTGGCGTTGTAGCCCATCACCGCGGTGCGTTGTTTGCCTTCAAACAGGTCGCCTACCAGGGTTATGTTCATGCTCGACAGCGAACTGGCGCCCACACCCTGCAAAAAGCGAAGCCCCAGCAACCAGTAAAAGCCCGGGGCAAACATACAGGCCGCGCCGGCTGCACCAAACAAAAAGAGCGAGGGAATCAGTACCTTTTTTCTGCCGTAGTGATCGGCCAGCATTCCGGTAAAAGGCGTCAGGAAAATGCCCGGCAAGGTGAAGGCGACAATCAGCAAACCCACCTGCTCGGGGCGAATGTCAAAATAGCGGATGATGTCGGGGAAAGCCGGGGTTATGCTGGCCACACCCATCATGGCGGTGAGTGTAACACCAAATATGATGTAAAGATTTTTATTTCTGAATACCGATTCGTCCTTCATGTTCCCCGATTGAATACAACCAAAGGTACATAAATTCAGAAAACGCAACGCGGGCCTTTGCAATGGTAAGTTTGCGAGAAAAGAAGTGCCGCCTGCGTTGGCAGCACCCCTTTTTTCAGGTTTTTACATTTTTACCTTGCTTTCCCATTCCAACCCACTGATGTCGATGAGTTTTAGGGTGTATTCTTCCTGGTCGTTCAGTTCAACACCGGAAAGCGGGATGTTTAAGGTGGCCTTTGCTCCCAGCGGAACCACCATGCTGTGTTTCCCCGGTTTAACTTTGGCCACATAGCGGTTATCGATGTTTTGCACGGGGAAGCCGGCCAGGTCTTTGCCTGTCTGCTCCAGGATCAGGTTCCCGTTTTTATCCAGCAATTGTATCCCAATCAGGAACGAGCCATACACATCGGCGCCCTCTACCCGGTAAATTTCAAACTGCAGGCTTTGGTTGCGAATGCCTGCATCGGCGATTTCGATCTTGGGTTTTACCGATTTGTTGTGCAGCGTTCCCCACACTCCGCCATGAAAAAACTGGTTGGTAAACAGTGTCAGAAACAAGATGGCCATTGCTCCGCCAAGTACCCAGTGTTTGATATTCTTGAGCGGAAGTTCTCCCGACCCGAGCCAGGCAAACCATTTTGTTTGGGTGAATTTCATTTTCCGGTTTATCAGCCACTGGTCGATGGAGTACGAACTGCTTCCACTCAGGAAAAGCGTAAATCCGCTGGCAATGCCCAGCACCCCGATTTGCCATTCGTCGAGACAAGTAGTTCCGATCCATCCCGATCCCAGCAAAATACCGGTGGCCAATCCGAAAACACCCAAACTCATCAGGCGGGTAAAGAAGCCAAGCATGATGAGCAGGCCAACAATTGCTTCAATAATGGTGAACACCACCATGGCCAGCCACAGCTGCTCGGGGTGGGTGACCAGGTGCTCGATAATGGGTTTTATCCCGAGTGCGTTGGGAAGAAAGTGGTTAAATTTTTCGCCAATGTAACCCGCTACTTCGGGATCGAGTTTATCGACCAGAATTACCCTGCGCCAAAAGGCGGAAAAATAGGTCCAGCCAACTACCAGCCGGATCGACAATGTGAAAAGTCCGGCCATGTTGTTGCCCGGTATCTGCATATTATTTTTCATTGTAATCTATTAAACGCTTGTTTGTATGGTGCTTACCTCCTTAGCAGTTTTTATGCAAACGGCTGTTTTCAGTAAGAAGAATCCTTCTTCCGATGATAAAGCGGCAGATTGCATTCTTTGACCAAGCAAAACTTTGCTTCAGGGATAAGCCTGTAATTTATTTGGTAAATGAATGTGTTGGAAGCGGCTGATTACAGCAGATCAAACTTAAAGCGTTTGTAGAGGATGTAAAGCGGTTGTTTGCCGGGCTCCTCAGTGCGGGAAATAGCCGGAAATAACGGAGCTTCGGCTTTTCTTTCGGCAGGGAGATGCAGCGTTCCCGGTGTAGTGGCGAGTAATTTCTGCGGGTTAAGCTGAGGCGTAGTAACAGAAGCCAGGTTTACCTGTTCCGAAAGCTGGCAGCTGTGCCCCGAGGCCGGAGTTGCTTTGGTTTGATTGAGCGGGCGGTGGTAGTCAGCACCGATTGCCTTAAAGGCAGGTTCTTTTACCGAACACGAAGCCAGCGCAAACAAAGCAAAAAGTACCAGCGGTACCTGCCGTAAAAAATGAATATGTCGCCTGAGTTTTTGCATCCTTTCGATTGACTAAACACGCAAGTATAGTAAAAGTTCGGGATGCAGGCGAATTTGAAACGAGGTAAATTCCTTTAGCCACTTTTGAATGGCGTGTAGCTGATTTCAAGCGTTTGGCGCTTAAACAGAACATTAACAGTTAATTGCCGGAAGGCTGCGGGCTCCTAGCTGCAATGAAAAGGTGCAGACTTAGGCAGTGGTATCTTATTTCAATTTCTCGCGGCTGAGCCGAGGCAATGTTAAAACCATTGCCGTTTGCGGAACAAGAGTACACCTAAAAACGAGAGGAGTAGCGAACCCATCAGGATGGCAGGCATTGCCCACGCCGCGTTCTCCATAAAATTGGGCACGTTCATGCCAAACAAACTGGCGATCAGGGTGGGGATCATCAAAATGATGGAAATAAGCGTGAGTTGTTTCATCACCACGTTCAGGTTGTTGGAAATAACCGAGGCAAAAGCATCCATCATGCCGGCCTGGATGTCAGAATAAATCTGTGCCATTTCCAGCGCCTGTTTGTTTTCAATAAAGGCATCTTCCAGCAGGTCTTCGTTGATCTCGGTGGTGATCTGTTTGGATTTCCGAAGCTTGGCCAGCACAATTTCGTTGGCTTTAATGGAGGTGATAAAATACACCAGGCATTTCTCCATTTTCAGCAGTTTGTTCAGCTCCTTGTTTTTGATCGATTTTTCCAGGTCCTGCTCGATCAGCGAAGTCATGTGGTTGATCTGCTTCAGGTAGCGCAGGTAAAGGTTGCCCGAGCGCAGAAACAAGCGAAGGATGAAATTGATGCTGTCGGTGATTTGCTGGTATTGCTCGCGGAAAGGCGAAGGTTGTCCCATGGGCAGCACCTCGTTGTCCTGCAGGCAGAGCGTCACCGTAAAATTGTCGGCGATAAAGATACCCAGTGGAACGGTCTGAAACGGTACGCCGTTGTTCCTGCTCTCCACCGGAATGCGGAGGATGATCAGTGACCAGCCATCGTCTGACTCCACACGCGGGCGTTCGTCCTGGTCGAGTATGTCGATAATAATGTCGTCGGGTAATCCAAATTGATCGGTCAGTTTTTTGATTTCGTTCGAGCTTGGGTTGGTGACGTTGATCCAGCAACCTTTGCGTGGTTCATTGATTTCAACATAGCCACCGAATGTTTCGAAGATTTTAATCATTGTGATGTCTCCTTACTTGTTTTGCTGTAAGGAAACAGAAGGTCCCTTACAGAGCGTTACTACTAAATTTCTTATGACACGGGCCTTCGTCCATTGATGTTTTCCTTAGAATTACGGGTGCAAAAGTAAGGCTCTTGCGGCTATTTTGTCCTCTCTTCTCCTTTTTTCCCGGAAGTCTTAACCTTGGCGGTGGGCTGAGTGGCTATATGATTTGATTTTTTCCCTGATCGATTATTTGCTTTTTCCCTTGAAATCAGGTTCTCGCGAAGTATGAAAGAGACGCAATGATCGTAAAATCGGATACAATAAAATATTCATTGCGGTCTTCCCGAGAAACCTTAAGTTCTTTACTTGACGTTTCTGTTTTTTCATCTGAAATACAGATCAGCATTTTTTTCGCCCAACTACAACCAGAATAATTCCCACTATAATGGTGGGTAACCAAAGCATGAAAGAGAACATGCCAATTTTACTGACAACAGGATTTATGTTTCCCCGGTAGGTAAACACTGAAGCTCCTATAATAAACATGAACACTGCTAAGATGCTTATTCCAATTCCCAATTTACGAGTGCTTGTCATAGGTGTGAATCCCGGTTGTTATTAATCCAGTTCCAATTGTTCCCTGATTTGGTTAAGAATCTCAATGTCTCTTTTTCTTATTTCTCCTTCACGGTTGGGCGGACAGTTTAGGATCAGGATATTGTCCTGTGCCGTGGCAACTTTGTACATTTCAACCAGTTCATCGACGGGTTTAAAAACGGTATCCGTGGTGTTATAAAACCATCGCTGGCTAATGCAAACCGTAGATTCCCAGGGCATGTAATATTCGTTTCCGTTGTGGGTAAAAATCTTGGGGTCATTTTCTTCCGGTAAATAGGGGTCTCCCAATCTAAAATCGCTTGGGAAATACCGAATCGGGTAACCCTCTTTCTGGTCTTTGGGTAACACGGGGTGATGATCGGGATCTTCCGGAAGCCCAATGGACCAGTTGATACCCACCTGGCAGTCCGGTTCTCTCGATTTTATGGTTTGGTAAATTTCGTTCAAGGGCCACCGGTGATTGGCTTTGGTCCAGCCACCATCAAACCAGAACTCGACAACCTCCGTATGTTTTTCCGAAATATCCAGCAGTTCGTTTAGCTGGTTGATCATGTATGCATTGTAGGCACTGTCCAATGATTCATTGCCAACATCTCCGTTGATATTCCGGTCCCACAACGAATAATACAAGCCTAAACCTACGTCGTGTTTTTTGCAGGCTTTGGCTACTGCTTCAACCACGTTGGTGGTATTGCCCGAATTTGCCACATCGTATTCGGTATATTTACTGTCCCACAGGCAAAATCCGTCGTGGTGTTTGGTAATTAAAATAACATATTTCATCCCTGCGTTCTTGGCTGTTTCAATCCACTGTTCAGCGTTAATTGCCGAAGGGGTATAAGATGACGCGGGCAATGAACCGTCCGTCCATTCCATATCGTGAAAGGTGTTAATCCCAAAATGAATAAACATGCCGTATTTGCGTTCAATCTGTTTTAACTGGGCCTTGCCGGGTTTAGTCGACGGTACGGGAAGAATTTCTTTGGGGGTATTTGTACACGAGAAAAACAGGTTTCCGATAATTAGTAGTGCCAGTAAATTTTTCATAGCGATGGTTTAGCTTAATCTTTGCGTTTATGGAAGTGTAAATTACACTTATTTTGCGATTGTCGGTACCTGCGAGGGTTTATTATCTGTGACTTTTGCGACGACAGAACAGCTTGCAAGCCCGCGCCGGCAGGTTGTTAAGTGCAATTCATTCACTCTTGTAGTATTTTTTTGTCCACGGGCATTGTACCACGCATTGAAAACAAGTAGTGCATAAAAATACGTCAACTATTTTTTCACGTGCTATTCCGCATTCCCAGTTTTTTCCTTTCAGGGCATTTACCCCGCAAATTCTTGTGCAGATGTTACAGTCGCCACAGCGCGAAAGCAGGGGCTCCTGCCAGGTCGAGGGCAGGGGGGCATTGGTGAGTACCGAACACATGCTGACGGCACTTCCGTATTCTTTGGTCACCAACAGGTTGTGCTTTCCTATCCAGCCCAGGCCCGCTAAACCAGCGATGGTTTTATGCGGCAAAGGGGTGGTCCGGTTTTCGTGGTCGTAATACCCCGTTTTCTGAATGTTGTCCTCCGATTGCGAATAGGCTTTGTATCCTTTCAACTCCAGGAACTGTTGAATACGGTCGGCTATTCGATCCGTTTTAAGTTCGGTTAAATGAAACTCGTCCTGCCCGATGGTGCCCTTGCTTTTCATTTGTTCCACGTAATCGGGGGCTGCGGCTACTTTTCGGAGGTAAGCTTTGGTCAGCGCGATTCCTATTAAAATGGCCGTTGGAAATTCTTTGTTTTGCTGTGGGTTTAGATGCGAAATATCGACAAAACGAACAAAACCGGCTCCCTGCGATTGTATCTCGGCCAAAAGTTCTTCCTTAAAAATGCTTGTCTCCATCGTGTTTTGCCTATCTGTAGGTGGTTTAAAAAAAACTTATGTTGTAACAATGCCACAAGGTACAATTTTGCAGTTGCGAAGGAATGATATTCTGCATTGTAGTATCGTTTAAGCTGATTAATTTTGGTGCCGGGGAAGTGTTGGAAGCGGAACAAAAGCCTTGGGGGTTTTCCGGTAAAAAAAACGACGGACTAAAAACTGAAATCAACAACTATTCCTTAACTTCTGCTTATGACAACAAATCAATCGACTGCTGCCGGTATCGACTTTACACAACGCAATGTGGGCATTGACCTTTTCAGGGCTCTTACCATGTTTGTAATGATTTTTGTAAACGATTTCTGGAAAATTCACGATGTGCCGAAATGGCTGGAGCATGCCAAATGGGGAGAGGACTTTATGGGGCTCGCCGATGTGGTTTTTCCCTGTTTCCTGTTTGTGGTGGGAATGTCGATTCCCTTTGCCATCGAACGCCGGTACATGAAGGGATTTTCGGTTGAATCCACCATCGGGCACATTCTTTCGCGTACCCTGGCGCTGCTGATTATGGGGGCTTTTATTACCAACTCAGAGGCCCGGTTGTCGCCCAATGTAGCCTACCCAATCGGTGTTTACTTTATTCTGATGGTGGTGGCTTTTGTACTGATCTGGAACCAATATCCCCGCACAAACAACCGGAAAATGAAAATCCTGATTCAGGTTCTAAAACTAATTGGGCTGGGCATATTGCTTTACCTGGCCATTACTTACCGAAGTCCGAAGGAAAAAGTATTTGGTGCCCACTGGGGCATATTGGGAGCCATCGGCTGGACCTACCTGGTGTGCTCTTTTATTTACCTGCTTTGCCGCAAAAACATAAAATACCTGGCACTTGCCTGGGGCGTATTTGTGCTGATTTGTATGCTCGGAACAAAAATGAACGAGCATTGGGGTGCAAGCGCTATCCTGTCGTTCCCGCGGCCTAATTTTTACAACGACTTTTTGGCGATCCTTCACATTGGCAACGGAGCACTTCCTGCCTTTACCATGGGCGGTGTTCTCCTTTCGCTGCTGGCGACTAAATATGCCGGTTGGCGGCCCGAAAAGAAAGTGTTGTACAGTTTTGTGCTGGCTGCCGTGCTGCTGGCTGCCGGCATTGTTGCGCGCCGGTTCTGGATTCTGGCAAAACTGGGGGCAACTCCCACCTGGGTGTTTTATGTGTCGGCCATTTCGGTACTTACCTATGCCTTGCTAAACTGGATGGCAGAAAAAGGAAAGTCCGGGTGGTTGGATGTCATTAAGCCCGCCGGAACCGCCACGCTAACCTGCTACCTGGTGCCCTATGTGTCGTACGGTTTTGCCGATATTACCGGCATTGTATTACCCGACTGGTTGACCCATGGTTTTATGGGTATTGTAAATTGTCTTTGTTTTGCATTTTTTATTATCGGGGTAACTTACCTGCTCGGAAAAATAAATATTAAACTGAAAATCTAAAGGAATGGTGGTAACTTGTTCCATCATATGCCTTTAACAACAAGCAATTTTAATACGATGAAAAAACTAAACTATCTGATTTTATTGTTCGCGGTGGTTGTTATCGCTGCCTGTTCGGGAGAAAAGGCGGAAAAAACAACCGACTACCCGCTGTTCTGGACCTGGCTCGATTACCGCGCCGGAATAAACTTCGATTCTGTTTGTAACATTATGAGTGAAACCGGTATCGATGGGGTAATGCTGAATGCTCCTACTCCCGACGATTACCGCGAGGCCATCCCCATTGCCCAAAAGTACGGCATCGAGGTATATGCCTGGTTGTGGACCATGAACCTGGAGCACGACCGCGAAACGGTTTTAAAAGAGCATCCCGAGTGGTTTAGTGTCAACCGGAAAGGGGAGAGCCTGGCCGATTCCATCGCCTATGTGGGTTACTACAAATTTATGTGTCCGGCCTTGCCCGAGGTGCGCGAGTACATTCGCAAAAAAATAGTTGCCTACTGCGAGGTGGAGGGGTTGAATGGGATTGCCATAGATTATCACCGTTTTGTAGATGTGGTGCTGCCAACCTCGTTGTGGGCAAAATACGGCATCGTTCAGGATGTTGAATACCCGGAGTTTGATTATGGATACCATCCAGAAATGATTCGTTTGTTCAAGGAGAAATTTGGTTACGATCCGCGGGAACAGGAAGATCCGTCGGCCGACGTCAAATGGCGCCAATTCCGCTGCGACCAGATTACCGAAGTGGCCAATATGATTGCCGAAACCGTACATTCCTACAACAAGGTAATGGCAGCTTCGCCGTTCCCAACTCCCGCCATGTCGCGCCGTATGGTTCGCCAGGACTGGGGAAAATGGAACCTCGACATTGTCTTCCCAATGGTGTACCGGAACTTTTATACAGGCGATGTAAGTTTTGTTTCGGATTGTACCAACGAAAATGTACGCGATAAAAACCCGAATACCACGTTGTATTGCGGCTTAATGGCTTCCGACGGGCCGGTGTTGTTCGATTGCATGGATGCCGCATTAAACAACGGTGCCCGGGGGATTGCCATTTTTACCGTACAAAGCCTGCGCACACCCGAACTCAGGCAACAATTTAAGGCCTATACCGACAGCGTAAGAGCATTGCGTGCTTCGCCGGATTATACGCCTGCCACCACGCCGCGTGACCAGGTAATTAACGATCCGTTCCAGAAAGAGGGGATTATGAAGGCCGTTAAGTTGCATATTCAGGCCAATATTAGTATGGCCAACGCATCGGTTTTGCCCGAATTGCAGGACATCGATCCGCAAATGCTGAAAAGTATGATGCAGCGTACGGTCAGCAATACTCCCGAAGAGCTAATCGGGTACCTGAACGCTTCTACCCGCTGGCGTAAGGACCTGGCTCCGGCCATCGATGCCATTGTTCAGCAGTTTGAAACCGACACAAAAGAGGGAGGCATCAAGTTGGGCGAGTTTAAAAAGGTAAACCAGCGCGATGTAACAACTTACTACCAGGTAAGCGAAGAAAACAGCCAGGTGGTGTTTGATGTGGCCTTTTACATGTACGGAGGTATTCTTTCGGGCTGGAGTGTAAAGCCTGAGGAAGAATCGTACAACCAATACATATCGGGGCTGAAGTAATACCGAACCAACCAAAAATAAACAGATAAAACAGGCGCTGTAGGAAGGGGAATATTCCCGGATTACAGCGCCCGTTTTTAGAATGGATGGTGCCGGGGATGTATGAACCGGGATGTTTTGAGAATTTCTGTTGGTAGAAAATGATGTTTGTTACTTCCGGTTTCAGAATAGAAAATATCTTTGTTTTTCAAATCCGGAGTAAAAAAGGCGGTACCATGGAAGTATTTATCAATTACTTGCAAAAATACATTTCGTTAAGCGAAAGCGAGATTGAGACGATTAAAGAAAATGTTTATTTAGAACATGTTCCCGCAAAAACGTTTATTCTTCGGGCCGGAGAAACATGCAAACGCCTTGGTTTTATTACAAACGGTGTGATACGAATGTTTTTTTACGATACGGAAGGAAATGAAGTTGTACGTTGTTTCCACAATGAGAACCATTTTTTTGGAGACCTATCCAGTTATCAGAACAATACAATTTCCGATCAGTACATACAAGCCGTAACCGATTGCTCCATCGTTTTCTTTAACCGCGAAAACGACCATCATTTATACAAAACACTGGAGAAGTGGCCGCTTTTAATCCGGAAATTTACCGAGAAGGCTTTTGTTCAGAAAATCGATCGAAGCACCAACCTGATTCATGCCGACGCCAAAACAAAATACCTTCACTTTTTAACCCAACATGCCGATATCGCACAGCGCGTAGCCCTTGGCGATATTGCCTCGTACCTGGGAATTGCACAACAATCGCTTAGCCGGATACGGAAAAATATGACCCTGTAATTGCTTTTTAACAAATGTGAAAAATTACCCCCGTCTTTTATCTGACTTTTGCCCTTGTATTAATTCTAAAAGTAAAACGAATGAAAGCAAGAAAAAAATGTTTGGTAACCGGGGCCAACGGCCATTTGGGAAATAACCTGGTAAAAGAACTTACAAAACAAGGTTACGAGGTTCGGGCAAGTGTGCGCAATCTTAAAAACAAGGCACCTTTTGAAGGGGTGGACTGCGAAGTGGTTTACGCCGATATCACCGATAAAAATTCGCTCTTGGCTGCGATGAAAGATATTGATGTGTTGTTTCATGTGGCTGCGGTATTTAAACACTGGGCGCCTGATGCCGAAAAGGAAATTCTTGAACCTAATATTCTGGGAACCCGGAATGTACTTGAAGCAGCTGCCGAAATGAATATCAGAAAAACTATCCTGGTGAGTTCCATTGCTGCAATCGACCACCGCGTTGCTCCGATGAACGAAAAAGAGTGGGCAAAAGACTTCCCGAATCCCTACTACGAAGCCAAACAAAAAGCCGAACAACTGGCCTGGAAGATGGCCGAAGATTTAAAACTTGAGCTGATTACGGTTCTGCCTTCGTCGATGATCGGGCCTGATATTTACGGGCGTTTAACTCCCAGCATGAATGTGATGCGTAGTATTGTAAAAGGCGATTTGCCTTTTGATCCCGCTTTTTGCCTGAACTTCGTGGATGTAAAGGACGTGGCAAAGGGTATTGTGCTGGCCGAACAAAACGGAAAACCGGGGAACCGCTACATTCTGGCAACCGAACCCTCGGTATCAACCACTGATTTGGTGCAGATTGCCAAGCAACTGTATCCGGAAATGGGAGTGGCCCCTGTATTGCCAAAAGAGCAACTGCTCGCCATTGCTGAGAAAATGGAGGCTGAAAGTAAAATTACAGGCGAAGCCCCTTTGTTGCTGGTAGGAAATGTTGAACATTATTACCAGGCTGATGCCCGAATGGATATTGGCAAAGCCCGAAATGAACTGGGGTATCAGCCACGGGAAATTGAAGAGGTGATTGTTGAAACGTTTCATTACCTGAAAAACATCAACATTGAATAGACAAAATAAATAATACCTGAAAGATGTTTGGGTACCGGCTATGTGGTACACTTCCTTATCGACAAGGTGGTGTACCCGGCCCCCCGCTCTCGTGCGATTGTATCGCGTAGTTTGAAAAAGAATTATGTGTTGTAACAATGCCACACTGCAATCGTACGGAGCGAAGGGGTGTCGGTTCTAAATCTTCCTTCTTAAAAAATCATACCTTTTTTCCGGTTGCTATCTATTTCCTTTCGCTTCTCTTCCCAGAACTTTCTCCGCATGTCTTTTTTTACCGATTTAATAAACTCGGGAGTAATGTTTAAATCGAAGTTTGAAATATTTACGGAATCACCCATCGAAGCCTTGTGGGGAAATGCTTCAAAGTTGGCTGAGTCCTTTTCGGAAACAGCACTAAAGTAGCTGGACAGTTTCTCTACCTGCTCCTTTTGCAGTAATATTTCATCCTTACTGATTGGAATATTTATCGCTTCGGTGCCGCCGGAGATTCCTTCGAGGGTAAACAGATCTTTGTTTTGGCGGATAATCACATAATCGATACTGTCGCCCAAGTAGTCGCTAAAAAGAAAATACTTCCTGATTTCAAGCTTGTCGATGGTATCGCCCACCGCCGGGTGAAGTTCATATACCTGGCTTTGAGCCGAAAGAGTCAGGCTGCAAAGCGTCAAAATAATTAGGGTTAAAATTCTATTCACGTCTATCGTATTTTATGGGTGTAAGGTATGCAAGTGTGTAGCCATCGTGGATTTGTAAAACCTTGCTGCCCGCGCTCCCGCGCGGATTTTAGATGCAATCGTGCGGGAGCAAAAGTCGGGAGCGATTTCATGAGCGGTGGTTTTGTTTTTTTAGTTTTTCCGAAGATAAAAAGAAAAAGCATGAGCGCTTTGCTTAACCATACAAAATCATGGTAATTCCTTCAAAAAGAGTGGTTCGGCAGTGCTGTAGCGGCTTTCGGGCAGAGGGTAAGGGTTTCCGTACTTTGGGGAGAAGAGCTATCCCCATGGTTGGCAGCCAAATCCTTTAGGTATTTTCGATACCAACCTTAGTTGATGCTAATCCGGAATAAGTTGATAACTAAACAGAACGAGTTGATTCGATACCAACCTTGGTTGATAACTGAAACCCCGCTCCCGCGCGATTGCATCGCCTGGGTTCCTTCCTCCCTCTGCTGCAAAACATATTGCCCGCCGCGCAACCTTTTATTATTTTTAAACATCTGTTAATCAAGCAAACTAAAACTACCAACCATGAAAAATGACCCGTAGCACCACCAGAAATTAAAACAGAAAATGATGCGCTAAGCAGTTCCAAACTGCTAAGCGTGTAGAACCAAACCTCTATGCTCTCCTTCAGGTTAACTGCCGTTACCCTGAATACGAAAATCTACTTTGTACTATATTCCTCACTACTAAATACATTAAACATGAAATCAAAAAAATTAAAACGATTTATCCCTTTACTGCTTTTACTACCGCTTTGTGTGGTTTTTCTGGGAGCAGGCTGTGAAAAAGAAAATGAAGACCTTGGTCCTGGTATTTCTATATATAAAACCAGAGGAGATTATTTTAATCTGGTTGATATAGGGATGAAAGGAGATGAAATATACAGGACCAATAGTTTCTGGAATGCTAGATATAGTTCCTATCATTTTATAAAATTTATAAATGGCGACACGCTCTATACCCAAAGATACCATTTGGGAAACGGTTATATTTTAGACACAGAGGCAGATGAAAGATATGATGTTTTTATTGACATGACTCACAAAGAGCATCTGAGAAGAGAAATTATAAATTTCGAGAATGGAATTGGCGTTGCTGTTCCAGATGACACATTATTTAAATACATTTTAGATAAAGACCCTTACACCGAATTTTACAGGAACAAAACAGGAATAAAACGGTTTAGACTGTCTGATTCCCTGGAAATAAAACAAATACTATTAGATGGAGAGATCGATAAATATTTTGAGAAAATGAAATAGTTATTATGAAAAAAAACAATATTAACCTTACTTACATTAACAATCTTTCTTTGTATCACCTACGGACCCCGCTCCCGCGCGATTGCATCGCGTGGTTTGAAAAAGATTCCTGACTTATAGTAATTCTAAAGCATTGCATCCTGTTAAAATGAGCCGCAATTACAAATTTCATAATCCTGACGGTGTATATTTTGTAAGCTTCGCCGTTGTTGAATGGTTAGATGTTTTTACCAGGAATGAATACAAAACCATTTTGGTTGACAGTTTGCGTTATTGTCAACTCAAAAAAGGAATGGAAATTTTTGCGTGGTGCATTATGAGTAACCACATGCATCTGATCTTTCGCAGCGCCAGCGAACAAAAGCCAGAATTGTTGCTGGGCGATTTTAAACGGTTCAGCAGTAAGGCTGTGCTCAGAGCCATTGCCCGTAATCCTCAGGAAAGCAGGAAAGACTTTTTGTTGAATACGTTTTCAGAAGCAGGAATTAAAGCTTCCAACGTAAAAATATATCAATTCTGGCAACACGATAATAAACCGATCGAGCTGTGGAGCAATAAAGTAATCGACGAAAAAATAAACTACATCCATCAAAATCCGGTAGAGGAAGGGCTGGTTTTCAGAGCCGAAGATTATCGGTATAGCAGCGCTGCAGATTATGCCGGCGAGAAAGGTATTTTAGAGGATGTTATTGTTGTGAAATAATGCCACACGATGCAATCGTGCGGCAGCAAGGGACTACCGGAACCTTCCGAAAAGCAAAAGAGAACTGAAAACAAGCCGCCGGAACGTTCCGAAAACCTGAACCCGCAGAAGAACAAGCTTTCGGGAATGTCCGAAACCCAGCCCCGGCCAAAGTTGAAACTTTCGGAGCTTCCCGCTCAGCTGTTTTTACCCCGGTTCGGGCTTTCGGGAACTTCCGAAACACCGAAACCGATCGCGGGCAGCCTTTCGGGGCTTCCCGAAAACGATCCCGCCACTCAAAACAAGCAGCCGGTTAAAGGCTGTACATCATAACTCAACTAATATTAATCAAACAAAAACAAGCGATTATGGAAATTCAAAAAATTGATTTGAGCCGTTTGCGCAACGAAGAACACTACAGTTTTCACAACGAAGCGACCGACCTGGTTGTCAGGTTTACTGCCGAAGCGCTGGGCATTCAGCGGCTTTACCCGGCTTACGAAGCCGCCTTTGCCACCGAGGGCGAAGTGCTTAACCTCTTGCAGAAAAGTCTGTTCACCGGCCCCATTGCCGATGCCGATGCCGACCGCGACCTGTTGGCCCGCGGGTTAAAAGACACGGTAAAAGGCGCCGAAAAACATTTTAACCCCGCAGTGGCCGAAGCCGCCCGCCGCATCACCATTTTGCTCGATAGCGCGGGGAACATCGCAGACAAAGGCTACAACGAAGAAACCGCGGCCATAAAAGCCCTGGTAAACGACCTCGAAAACCAGCATGCAGCCGATGTGGCCACACTGGGCATTGCCGACTGGGTAAGCGAACTGAAGAACCGAAACGCGGCCTTTGAAACCCTGCTCGACGAACGCTACACCGAAGAAGCGGACAAAAACCCTCTGAAAATGAAAGAGGCCCGCAAACAGATCGATGCCGCCTATCGAGACCTGACCAACCTGCTTGATGCGCTGGTATTGGTAAACGGCCCCGAAGCCTACGAAGGTTTTATTAAGGAGCTGAACAAGCGCGTTGAGAAATACAACAACACAGTGGAGCAGCGCAAAGGCCGTAGCAAAAAAGATGAGCCGGAAGTGATTTAGTACCTTTCGCTAAGCTTTTCCAAAGTTTGAACTTTGGAAAAGATCGAATCTAAAAGAGCCGCTTTTTCAAGTAAAGAACGGCTCTTTTTGCAAATGCCCCAAAACAACATTGTTAATAGCACATTACCAAAGCCCCGGAAAGGGGTCCTTGATTCGCAGAACTGTTTCATTGTTGTATCTTTGCCCACAATGAATTGCAAAAACATTAAAAGTCACGAAAGAAGAAACGAGAGGGTATTTACTGCCTTCAACTTGGTTTTCCGAAATCAGCTCGATAAATTCATTCCTCCGGGCTGCTAATCTTCCCCTGCTTTTATTTCCCCCCTTCCGTTTTTTATTAATCTACTAGTATTATTTTATGGTTTTAAAACTTAAAATGGTATTGCTGTTTATGGCAATGCCGGTTCTTTCATTGTTTGCCCAGGACAAGCCTGAGCTTCATGTTGGCGGGGCGCTCCGCTTTAATTACAACCTGTCGTCGTGGAAAGAAGGACAGAAAAAACGCGGCGGCGATTTTGGCTACGATGTTTTTCGTATCAACGCCAAAGCCAAATACAAAGGCGTAAAACTCAATGCTGAATACCGTTTGTATTCCGAAGGTTTTGGCGGAGGAATGCTAAAACAAGGCTGGCTGGGCTACGACTTTACGCCCGAAAACAACCTTCAAATCGGGTTAACACAAGTTCCGTTTGGCATTACCCAGTACAATTCGCACAACTGGTTTTTCAGCCTGAACTATTACATGGGTTTGGAAGACGACCACGACATGGGACTGAAATACACACACAACGGCGAAGAATGGCTGTATGCGGTGGCTTTCTTTAAAAATGCCGAAGAACTGGGCTTCGGAAGCAATTCCGATGTTTCCGGCAGCCGGTATTCGTACGATGTGGGTTCATCGGGCGACGGGCTGTACCGCAACAAGGAGATCAACCAGCTGAACCTGAAAGTGGCGCGTAAATTCGAGGGCAACAACAGCCACCACATACTGGGAGTTTCGGCTCAATACGGTGGTATTTACAACCTCGACACCGAGAACACCGGCGACCATTGGGCCTTGGCAGGCCATTACGAATTAACTGCCGGAAGATGGAACGCAAAAGCACAGGCTTCGAAATACAAGTACAATACTGAAAATCCGACTGGTCAAACAAACGATGTAATTGCCATGACAGCCTACGGTGCGCCTTACCTGGTTGCCGCTGAAGCCACCACTTACACGCTGGGCGTGGCTTATACGCTTCCGGTTGAGTGGGGCCCCATTTCGAGCCTGCAATTTTACGACGACTTCGGGTATATGGACAAAAAGATGGACGATTTTCATGACTCTTACATGAACGTAACCGGCGTTTTAATTACGGCCGGTAATGTTTATACCTACATAGACGCTGCACAGGGGAAAAACCAGCCGTGGCTTGGCCCCGTGTGGACCGACGCACTGGCTGCCGGAACACCGGATGCCGACTGGGAAATGCGCTTTAACATCAATATCGGGTACTACTTTTAATTCAAAACGCGGAGTTATGTCAGACAAAAGAAAAACAAAAATTCATGTGGAGAATTTAACGCTGATTTTTGGCAAACGAAAACAGGAAGCGTTAAAATTACTTCAGCAAGGAATTTCGAAAGACGAAATCCTGAAAAGAACCAAATGTACGATCGGGGTGAA
The DNA here is from genome assembly GCF_003576475.1 of Maribellus luteus. Taxonomy (GTDB): domain Bacteria; phylum Bacteroidota; class Bacteroidia; order Bacteroidales; family Prolixibacteraceae; genus Draconibacterium; species Draconibacterium luteum. Next base: position 654,065 of record NZ_QWGR01000002.1, read on the forward strand.
CAATGCCAACCTCGAGATTAAAGAAGGCGAGATCTTCGTTATTATGGGTCTGTCGGGCAGCGGAAAATCAACCCTGATCCGTTGCCTGAACCGCCTGAACGACCCTACTTCGGGAAAAGTTTTTATTGACGATTTTGACATAACCCGCGAATCGAACAAAGAACTGCTCGAAACCCGGCGCACCAAAATGAGTATGGTTTTCCAGAAGTTTGGCCTGCTGCCGCACCGCACCATTCTGGAAAATGCAGCCTTTGGTCTCGAAATCAGGGGCGAAGAAAAAGAAAGCCGCGAGAAGAAAGCCATTCATGCACTGGAAACCGTTGGCTTGCAAGGCTACGAAGCGCAATTTCCGTCGGAACTGTCGGGCGGAATGCAGCAACGCGTAGGACTGGCCAGGGCACTGGCCAACGATCCCGAGGTTTTGCTGATGGACGAGGCGTTTTCGGCACTCGACCCGCTGATTAAATCCGACATGCAGGACGAGTTGCTGCAAATCCAGAACAAACTGCACAAAACCATCGTGTTTATCACCCACGACCTGGATGAAGCCATCAAAATCGGCGACCGCATTGCCATTATGAAAGACGGCGTGGTGGAGCAGATCGGAACCGCGGAAGACATACTCACCAACCCGGCCAGCGAATACGTGGAAGCGTTTGTGGAAAAAGTGGACCGCAAATCGATTATTACCGCCGAAACACTGATGTTTAAAAAGAATACAGTGGTGGAAATCAACAAAGAAGGCCCCAAGGGCGTGTTGCGAAAAATGCGCGCGGTGGGCCTCGATATCCTTCCCGTGGAAGACGACAGCAAGAAATTTCTGGGCTACGTATGGGTACACGACGTTCTGAAGCTGGAAAAAGCCAAAGAAACCACCATCGAAAAAGCCCTGAAAACCGAAGTGCCCAGTGTCTATAAAAATTACACCGTGGAAGAAATGCTTCCGCTCATTACGGGTATCCGTTACCCCGTTGCGGTGGTGGATGAAGACTCGGGAAGGCTGCTGGGGATTGTTTCGCAAACCTCGCTGATTATCGAAGCCACCCGCTACGAAATGGATGAAGTAATGGAGTTAAAAGAAAAAGCAAACGAAATCTGATATGGAAAAGTTAATTGACATAGGAAAATACATCGAAATCGGGATCAATGCCCTGGAAGAAAACTTTTCGGGGCTTTGGGGAGCGATCGACAACCTTATTTCGTGGACCGTGGACAGCATCAACAGTGTTTTTCTGATCCTTCCGTTTTACGTAATTATTGCCCTGGTTACCATTGGTGCCTATTATGCCAAAGCCGGGAAAAAAGCTTTCACCAAGGAAGGTGCGGGCAAAGCCGCCGGTATGACTGCCTTTGTTATCCTGGGCTTGCTGCTGGTATGGGCCATGGGCTACTGGAAAGAAGCCATTCAAACCACTACCCTGGTGATTGTATCCACGGTAATTGCCTTAATTTTAGGGATTCCGCTGGGCATATGGTCGGCGCGTAGCAACATGGCAAACGCCATCATCCGGCCCATTCTCGACCTGATGCAAACCATGCCGGCCTTTGTTTACCTGATTCCGGCCATCTTCTTTTTCAGTGTGGGAAATACCCCGGGAGTGATTGCCACCGTGATTTTTTCACTGCCTCCCGCCGTTCGCCTTACCAGCCTGGGAATCCGCAACGTTCCGTCGGATGTAATTGAAGCCGGCTATGCCTTTGGTGCCACAGAAAAGCAAATCCTTTTCAAAATACAGTTGCCGCTGGCCAAAACAACCATTCTGGCCGGTATCAACCAGGTGATCCTGCTGGCCCTGTCGATGGTGGTAATTGCCTCAATGGTAGGTGCCAAAGGACTTGGAAGCATCGTTTACCAGGGAATCCAGCAAAACAATATTGCCAAAGGTTTTGAGGCCGGACTCGGGATTGTAGTCCTGGCCATTATCCTGGACCGCATTACACAATCCATTGCAAAGAAATAGTAATCATTAAAAAAATAAGTTATGTTGAAATGTAGAAAATTCGGAATTCTGATGGTGGTGGTAGCACTGGTAGCAGCTTTTACCTCGTGCACCAACAGCGGACAGAAAAAAGCAAGCAAAACCGCCGAAAAGCAGGTGAGTATTTTATACCCCAACTGGGCCGAAGGAATTGCCTTTACCCACCTGGCGCAGGCCGCTCTCGAAGCACACGGATACAAAGTAGAGCTCACCAACCTGGAACCCGGCCTCATTTACGGCGAGTTGTCCAAAAGCAATTCGAAAGGCGATGTTTTCCTCGATGCCTGGCTGCCCAACACCCACAAGGATTACTGGGCCGATTACGGCGACAAACTGGTAAAACTGGGTGAAGCTTTTAGCGGCGGAACCACCGGGCTGGTAGTGCCTTCGTATGTTGACATTAACTCGATCGATGAATTAAATGCCAGTAAAGACAAGTTTGACGGCGAAATTATCGGCATCGGAAGCGGCGCGGGTATTCATGCCAACACCCTGAAAGCCATTGAAGCCTACAACCTCGATTTCGAACAGGTAACATCGAGTGGCCCCGCCATGATTGCCAGCCTAGACAAAGCCGTTAAGAAAAAGGAATGGATCGTGGTAACCGGATGGAAACCGCATTATATGTGGGCCAACTTCGACCTGAAATACCTGGCCGACCCCAAAGGCGTTTACCCGCAGGACGTTTGTGCCATTATCTCACGTCGCGGATTTGCGGAAGACAAACCGGAGGCTGCTAAATTCTTTCAAAACTTTAACCTGGAAGAGCAACAGCTGTATGCACTGATGGCTGCCATCAAAGCCGACGGAGAAGAAGCCGGTGCCCGGAAATGGTACGAAGCCAACAAAGCCCTCGTAGATGCATGGTTTAAGTAACGAACTGTCCTTCTAATTTTTAACTTTTCCAAAGGTCAAAACTTTGGAAAAGATCGCAAAAAAAGAGCCGCTCTTTCAAGTAAAGAACGGCTCTTTTTTTCTGAAAGTCAATCTTAAAAAATATCCAATTCTCAATTTTGAATGTAAAATATCCAACAAAATGCAGGAAATTGGATATTGGGAATTCTACATTGGATATTCTGCATTAAAAATCAAAAACAAATCCCGGATAGGAGCATACATTTTAACTTTCGTTTCTGTTGGTGATTCCCGACAATCATGAATGTTTTGTATTCCGGGAATCCGCTTAATTCAGATAAATATCGTAAGGCATACGGGCCATTACGCCGTTCATATGCGTCGCTTTCTTGAAATATTCGTAGTAACGGTATTTGTCGCCCAGTTCGTTTTTCAGGATACGTGCGCGAACACTGCCTCCACCCATCTTCAGCATTTCTTCGAGCGGACTTACCTGTGTTGGCAGCGCAACCGTGCGGTAACTATCCAGGCCTTCTATTTCGGCGGCCAGTTTTATGGCATCCTGCAAACCGCCAAACTGGTCGATCAGTCCCAGTTCCAGTGCGTTTTCACCACTCCAGACACGGCCCTGGCCTACTTCGTCTACCGCTTCTTTGGTCATGCCGCGTCCTTCCGCCACATGCGAAATAAAGGTATCGTAACCTTCTTCAATGGTATTCTGCATCATCTGGCGTTCGTAAGGAGTCATCGGGCGCGTAAGTGTAAGCAGGTCCGAGTTTTCGTTTGTTTTTACCACATCGGTGGTAATGCCCAGTTTGTCATTGAGCAATCCGCCAAAATTCGGGATGGTACCAAAAATCCCGATCGATCCGGTGATGGTATTCGGACTGGCCACAATTTTATCGGCGGCACACGAAATATAGTAACCACCCGAGGCAGCCAAATCGCCAAACGACACCACCATGGTTTTTTCTTCGGCGGCCAGTTTTACCTCGCGCCAAATGGTTTCCGAATCAAACACCGCGCCTCCGGGAGAATCCACGCGAAGCACAATGGCTTTGTAGCTGCTGTCCTGGCGCACTTTCCGGATTTCGCGGCCCAGTTTATCGCCTTCAATGGCTTCGTCGCCGCTCAGCGAAACACCAATCTCGCCACTGGCATAAATCACCGCAATTTTATTCCGGCTGTATTTTTTTCCTTTTCCAGATGAAGGAGCTTTCACATACTCTTTCACCCCGATTACCGGAACACCTTCGGTACCTTCAATGCCGGTTATTTCGCGCAGGTCGTCGAGTACTTCATCTTTGTACGAAGCAGCATCCACCAGGCCTTTCGCCACTGCTTTCCGTCCTTTGCTAAAGGTCTGTACCTCATCGGCCAGTTTATTCAGCTCTTCAATGGAAAGACCACGTTCGGCTGAAATTCCTTTTAACATGTGATTCCACAAGCTGCCCATGTAGGTAAGCTGCTGCTCGCGGTTTTCCTTGCTCATTTTGTCGAGCATAAAAGGCTCCACCGCTGCTTTAAATTTTCCGTGACGCACCACCTGCATTTCAATACCAATTTTCTTCAGGGCCTGGGTATAAAACATCATTTCGCCACCCAATCCGCGAAAATCGACCGACACTTCGGGGTGTACCACAATTTTATCGGCCACCGTTGCCAGGTAGTAGGCTTTTTGCCCCAGAATTCCTTTGTCGGCGCATGCATACACCGGTTTGTCGCAACTGTCTTTAAAGGCAATCAGCGCATTTCGGATCTCTTCCACCGAAGCCATCCCGCCGTTAATCATTGCCAGATCGAGGTAAACACCTTTGATGCGGTCGTCGTCAACCGCATTTTGCAGCGCCTCGGCAATGTTGTCGAGCCCAATGGTTTTTACGCTGCTAAACATGGTGGGCAACTCAAGGTCTTCAAACGGGTCGTTGGTGGCGCGGTCCACCACCTGGCGGGTCAGATCGATCACCAACATTGAATTATCGGCCACGGTTACGGGCTTTTCGGTAGAGGCTACCAGGGCACTGAACACCATGATCATCAGAAAAATTCCGATAAATGAGACGGCAATTAATCCGACGATGGTTGCCAGTACGTACTTAAAAAATTCCTTCATCTTATAAATTTTCAATTATTGTTTTACATTCCAAACCAAGCTTACCTGTTTTGCAACCTGCTGCCGGACAACCTGCATTTTCTTCGGCTTAAATATTCCGCAGCATGCCGGCAATCTCACAGCTGTTTTTTATTTTTGTTCAGGTATTGTTTGTTGCAATATTGGTAAGGTTTTTTCAGCATCATTACAAAGATATAATTCTATGCACAAGGTTTTTCTGGGTTTGGGGGGAAATATCGGCAATAAGGAAGAAAATTTCATCCGGGTTCACCGGCTTATTGCCAAAATGCTGGGACCTATAAAACAGGCATCTTCGCTGTACGAGGCTCCTCCCTGGGGTTTTTCTTCGGAAGATAATTTCTGGAACCAGGTGGTGGAAATTGAAACGGTGCTGGAAGCCGAAGAATTGCTTTGGCGCATCAAGGAAATAGAAGAAATGCTGGGCCGTAAATCCGCCGAAGCAAGCAATGAGCGCTACACCTCGCGCCCAATGGACATCGACATTTTATATTTTGATGACGCCTATTTTGAAACCCAGTCGCTGACAGTGCCCCACCCGCGTATCCAGGACCGGCTGTTTGTGCTGGTTCCGCTGGTTGAAATTGCCCCGGAATTCAAACACCCCCTGTTGCGCATGACCAACCTGACCCTGCTGGATAATTGCAAAGACAAATCGATTATCCGTAAAGTTGAGCTTCCGCCTGCTGCCCCCTCCTAATGCCCGGCATTGTTTTGTAATTTGTAAATCATCTAACTATGAACAGATCGCTTTTCCTTGTTGCCTCCCTTCTCCTTGTTCTTTTTTCGTGCACCCGTAAAAACGAGTTAACGCTGGTCAAAAACGGGCAAAGTCGTTACGAAATACAGCTTCCTGAAAACGCGGGGGCCACGCTTGAAAAAGCCGCCGGAGAGCTTCAAAAATACCTGCAGCAGATTTCTTCGGCAAAGCTTCCCGTAACTTCCGGGGAAAATGCCGATGCGGCAAAATCGGTCATTCGCATTCAAACCGATACCAACCTGGCTCCCCATACCGTCTCTTATTTTTGTGACGGTAAAAATCTTGTACTTTCGGGTGCCGACGGGCAAAGTGCGCTGTATACCGTTTATTCCTTTCTTGAAAATGAACTGGACTGCCAGTGGTTTTCGCCTGCCGTGGAGAAAGTTCCGGCAGCTTCCACCCTCTCCGTTCCCGCAGAACTGAACTATGTTTTTACTCCCGATATTACCACACGAACCGTGCATTCGAGGCTGTTTTATGAAAATCCGGACTTTGCGGATAAGCTAAAGGTCAGTCATGATGCCTTTCCCAATTATGTGCCGATTGCCCGGGTACACACTTTTCATCGCCTGGTTCCCGGAGAAAAGTTTTTTAGCAGCCACCCCGAATATTTTGCGCTGCGTGACGGCATTCGCAAGCAAACACAATTGTGCCTGAGTAACGAAGAGGTGCTGAATATCGTAATCGATTCGGTACGGACCTGGTTTGAAAGATACCCCGACCAGCAGGTTGTTTCGGTTAGCCAGGACGACAATACCCAGTATTGCCAATGTGAAGCGTGTAGTCAAACAGATGCAGAGGAAGGTTCTCCCAGTGGTTCGATGATTCGTTTTGTAAATGCGGTTGCCAAAGAATTTCCCGACAAAACCATTTCAACACTGGCCTATCAGCACACGCGAAAACCCTGCAAAACCAAGCCGCTCGACAATGTTCTGATCACCCTTTGTTCGATCGAGTGCGACCGCAGTGCGCCCATCGAAGAAAAATGTACCGATTTTGCCGAAGACCTGGTGGGCTGGAAAGCGCTTACCGAAAACATCCGGATATGGGATTACACCACGCAATTCACCAATTTTCTGGCTCCCTTCCCCAACATTATGACTTTGCAGCCCAATATCCGCTTTTTCAGAGATAACAACGCCACCTGGATTTTTGAACAACACAGTCACAATCCCAGCGAGCTGTTTGAATTACGTTCGTGGTTAACCGCAAAATTGCTTTGGAACCCCGACCTGGAAACCGATGAACTAATCACCAAATTTACCAACGGTTATTACGAAGAAGCCGGACCCTTTGTTGAAAAATACGTCAAGCGGATACACGAGGAACTGGCCAAACAACCCGACTTTTTCCTCTATCTGTATGGCGATCCGGCACAGGCTTTTACTTCTTTCCTGAAACCGGAATTATTGCAGGAATACAACTCGACTTTTGACCTGGCAGAACAGGCCGTTGATTCAAAACCGGAAGTTTTAAAGCGCGTGAGAGCTGCCCGAATAAGTACCGATTATGCATCGCTTGAAATGGCGCGAAACGGAATGTCGGATGATTTTCGCTTGCTGGATGATGGTCAAATAGGCAAAGCGCTGAGCCAACATCTTCAGCGTTTCGAACAAAGTTGCCGGGATGAAAACATCACCCTGATGAATGAAATGGGCTATACGGTAGATGAATACCTCGGGGCTTATCAAATGCTTCTGAAACGCGCAGGACAAAAAAACCTGGCGCGTGGAGCAAAAGTGCAGTTACTGACGCAGCCTAAAAAATACGCCGACGAGGATCCGCAGGTACTAACCGACGGAGCTTTTGGCGGAACCAGTTTCTACGCCAACTGGCTGGGGTTCGAGGGCAACAACCTGGAAGCCGTGATCGATTTGGGCGAAATAAAGGAATTCAGCTACGTCTCCATCGCCTTTCTCCAGGTGACTAACCACATTGTGTTTTTCCCGGAGCAGGTAAGTTTTTCTACTTCTGACGACGGCACGAAATATACTCTGCTGGAAACCGTTTCAACGCAACATCCGATCTCACCGGAAAGCAAAAGAAACGACATCGAATTGTTTGAGGTGCAAAATCATCCGGCGACAGCCCGGTACATCAAAATAAAGGCAAAGAATGTCTCCAAGGCACCGGCCTGGCACAATGCAGCTGGTCTGCCTGTCTGGATTTTTGCCGATGAAGTAACGGTCAATTAAAGCCGGCGAAGCAATTCAATGTATTCTTCTCCTGACAGGCTAAAAAAGTCGGCCAGGTTTTGATGGAGCGAAAGTAAATTCAGGTCCTGGGTATCACGAACCAGTTGTTTCATTTTACGGATGTCGTCGATGCTCAGCGCATACATCTCCCGGCTGATCTCCTTGATAAAGATGTACCAATCGTGGTCGTCGCCGAGCTGATCGGTAATGTAATGAAGTTTTTCGAGCACGGTTCCCGGCACTTCGGTTTGTCCAGGCGCCTCCAGTTCCGACTGGTACCACAGCGTTTTCATTTGTTTGCGCAGGTTATGATACAGCTCGGCATCGTAACCCGAGGCAATAAGCCGGTACCAATCTTTGCTTTTCTGAAAAGTAGCTCGAAGTTCATCAAAGACAAAAACGAAATAATCGGTGGAGATCGACAAGGGAAGCAGTGTTTCCTGTCCGTCACTCATCAGGCGAAGAATGTCATCCAGCACCTTCTCTTTGGCAATCAATTCGTCGAGGCTTTCGTCGTTGGTCTGGATAAGCTTTGCTTTTAGTATGGCATTCGAACTTTCGTCGAGCCCGCCTGTTTCAGCAACCAGACGATCCAACAATTGCAGGTTAACGGTTGATTCGCGCCCCAAGGTCAGCCGCCGGGCAATGATCCGTAGTGGCTTTCGGAACTTGTCCACTTCGGACTGAAGCTCCGCAGGAAACAGTTTGAGCAGGGCACTTTGGCGTTTAAACGATTTTCGTATTTCATGCACCTTTATTTCCGGTGGAACATCGTCTGCACCGCACAATTCTGTCACCTTTTGTAACTGGATTTGAATTGCCGCTATGAGTTCTTTCTTGTGAGCCTCTTCCATAACAATTGCTTTTCAGGTGTTTAGAATCAAACGTATAGATACAAAAAAAGCTGTCAAAAACGACAGCTTTCGGTAATATATTATTCTTCATTCATTCCCTGATTTTAAACCAGGGATAAATGATCTGCTCTACTAATTGATCATTTCAAAGCCGGTAAACGGAACCAGTGCTTCCGGGATTTTAATTCCTTCGGGCGTCTGGTTATTTTCGAGCAAAGCAGCTACAATGCGCGGCAATGCCAGTGCACTTCCGTTAAGGGTATGTGCAATTTGCGGCTTTTTCACCCCATCTTCGCGGTAACGCAATTTCAGGCGATTGGCCTGAAATGCTTCGAAGTTGGAAACCGAACTCACTTCCAGCCATTTTTCCTGGGCCGCCGAGTACACTTCAAAATCATAAGTAAGCGCCGATGTAAAACTCATGTCGCCACCGCACAAACGAAGAATGCGGTACGGCAAACCTAACTTCTGAACCAAGCCTTCCACGTGCGCTACCATCTGGTCAAGCGTCTCGTACGATTTATCCGGGTGGGCAATCTGAACGATTTCAACTTTATCGAATTGATGCAAACGGTTCAAGCCGCGAACGTCTTTTCCGTACGAGCCGGCTTCACGACGGAAACACGCGCTGTAAGCTGTATTTTTATACGGAAGATCTTTGGAATCCAGAATCACATCGCGGTAGATGTTGGTTACCGGAACTTCTGCCGTCGGAATCAGGTAAAGGTTGTCTTCGGTAACGTGGTACATCTGTCCTTCTTTGTCGGGCAGCTGACCGGTTCCAAAGCCTGAATCTTCGTTGACCATCAGCGGGGGCTGAATTTCTTCGTAACCGGCTTTAGTAGCTTCAGCCAAAAAGAAATTGATGAGCGCCCTCTGCAACTGCGCACCTTTTCCGCGATACACAGGAAAACCGGCACCGGTAAGTTTAACACCCAATTCAAAATCAATCAGGTTGTATTTGGCTGCAAGTTCCCAATGAGGCAAAGCTTCGGCCTGCAACGCAGGTTTTTCGCCACCGGTTTTTACAATTTCGTTGTCATCAGCACCTCTACCTGCCGGAACAAGGTCGCTGGGCATATTGGGCAGCTGCACCTGCAATTGGTACACTTTGTCCTCAATGGCTGCAAAATCGGTATCGTATTGTTTGATATTCTCCTTGAGTTCCGAAGTACGTTCTTTGGCTGCATTGGCTTCTTCGTGCTTCCCATCTTTGAACATCATACCAATTTCCTTCGATATTTTGTTCATTTCGGCTTTTGCCTGATCGGCCTGCCCTTGCAGTTTATTTTTTTGCTGATAGAGTTCGATAATTTGGGCGACAATTTCCGAAGCGTCAAAATTTTTGCGTTTGAGTTTTTCAACCACCAGCTCCGGATTGTCCTGAATAAATTTTAAGTTGAGCATGTCAATCTGTTTTTATTGAAGCGCAAATTTAATAAATGTTGTGGCAGAACATTGCAATTACAATCGTAAAATCAGATTAAGTTCTTATTGATTAACTTCTTATTCTGATTGGCTCCACAAAAGGATTGTATGATTTACTGTCCGGGCAACGTAAACCAGAATTCGGTTCCATCTTCGTCAGATTGCACTCCGATTTCACCGCTATGGATTTCGACAGCCATTTTACAAAATGAAAGCCCCAGACCGGTGGAAGTGTTCGTCCCCATGTCGCGCGACTCGTATTGCCGGAATCTTTTGAAAATAGTTTCCTGCTGAGCGGGAGGAATTACGGGTCCCAAATTGTGAACCCCCAATCGAACCAAATTCCCGGTTTCCATCCGTTTTGTTACCGTGATGGTACTGCCTGGTTTAGCATACTTTACCGCATTGCTCAACAAATTCGAGAATATCCGTCTCAACAGTTTAGCATCAGCATAAACCATCGGTTCGTCTTCCGGAAAATCAAGGGCAAGTTTTTTTTCCGCAATGTACAGTGTTAACTCCAGCGTATTTTCCTGCAATATTCCCAACACGTTGCACGGCTTTTTGGTGATTGTCATCTGAGATTCTTCCAGGCGATAAACATCCAAAATGTTTTGCGTCAGGTTCAGCATATCAAAACCCGATTGCCGGATGAGTTGTTCCCGAAACGACAGGTCGTCAATATGGTGGCTGTTCAGGATATTGTTCAGTGGGTTTTTCAGGTCGTGAACGATCATTCCGGTGAGCTTCTCCTTAAAACGCAGCAGCTCGGTAAGCTGCTGATTGGCTGCCTCCAACTGATCTTTCTGCCGGGTAATTTTCCCGTTTTGCTGCTCAATCAGATTGCTTTTCTCATCCAGTATTTTATGGGCCTTCTTATTTCGGTTGTAATCATAATACACCAGGAGAATCATCACAACCATCAAAACAACAATTGCTCCCAGCAGGTTACGAAAGCGCCGGGTATGTTGCAATTCCATTTGCTGGTGCTCCAGTTCGTGCTTTTGCTGTTTAATTTGCTGCTCCTTCTTTTCTGTCTCATATTTGGCCTCTGCTTCTGCCATCACTTTTGTTTTCTCACTATCAAAAATAGAATCACGAAGCACGCTTAATTCCGAAGACAATTCATAAGCTTTCCGGTATTTTTTTTTCAGCGAATAGCCCGCTTTGAGAATATTCAGGGCTGCTGCCTTTTCAACAATCAAATCCAGCGAATCGGCCAGCACCAGGCCTTTTTCGCCATAGTTAACAATGGTATCCAAGTATCCGGGATTGCTGCGAAGTACATCTGCAGAATCCTCGACCATTGACAAATAGGTACCCGAAAGATTCAGGTAGCTTCCCATTAAATTTCGGGGTGTTTGGCTCTTTTTGTTCAGCTGCATCGATCTTTTCACATAATCGATGGCAGTGCCAAATTCTTTTTTTGCTTCGTACAACGCGGCAATGTTTGCGTATGTGAAAGCTGCTTTTGCTTTCCTTCCCCTCTGCAGATCCAGTTCCAGCGACCGGTTATACAATTCAAGTGCCTTATCGTAATCCTCCAGATTCGAATAACAAATAGCCAGGTTGTTATAACACGACGAAACGCCATGTTCATCTTTCAATTCGTTAAACACCTCCAATGCCTTGGTATAACTCTCGATTGCTTTCTCCGGAGAATTCTGTCTCCTCATGATATTCCCAATGCTTAGATTACAAATAGCAACACCCTTTTTATCGTTAAAATGCTCAAATATTCCAATCGCAGTGTAGTAGTTTTGGATGGCCTCGGTATACATTCCGCGATTATGAAAAACCATTCCTAAATTGAGCAATGCCCTTGACTGCATCAGACTGTCATTGACAAGCCTTGCATTCTCCAACCCTCGATTGTAATATTCTGCCGAGTTATGATAGTCTGCTTTATTAAAATATACAGCTCCCAAGGTAAGCATTGAGTTGGCCAGCGTTTTCAGATAAATTTCTTTCTGAATTTGCTCTCGCTCGTTGTCATAAAGTTTTTGCGCTAATTCAATTGCTTGCAAAAGGTATTCAAGGGCCTTGTCGTAGTCGTATTTTTGTCCGTAATAATAATCAGCAATATCATGAAGAATCTTTGCTTTTCGGTAAATCACTTCATTGATGGTCTCTTTTGGGTATTTTTTCTGACTGATTATATCATCAGCAACCGATAAAGCATGATTAAAAAGAATATGCGCTGAATCTTTGTCGGCCTCCTGCAGCTCGTTGGCATAAGACAACACTTGCGTTAAGCGGGCAGTATCAACCTCTGTAGAGACATTTGTTCCTGCGGCATTTGTTGCAAAGAAAAACAGGATTATGAAGGGCGTTAAGTAGTTACTGAGCATATTGAGTCAATTCATCATGGCATTTTCTGGTCTAAGTGGCGTAAGATAGGCAAATTACCTCTAGCCTCATTTTTCGGATTCCAAATTATCCAGTTTTTTTATAAACGTAATTATGTTAATTGATGAATTGCCGGGGATAATTTTGAGGCACAAAAAAAGCCCTCACTAAAAGTGAGAGCTTTTCATATCTTCTTCAGGACTTTCGTCCTGAGCCTTTCAGTATTAAGCCAAACCTTTAGCTTCTTCGATCCATGGAGCAGGATCTTTTGAAGCGTAACGGCTTCCGGCTGTTTCCAACACTTTCTGAATATCTTCAACAGAAGCAGCAGCTATTGCAGCATACGATGCAAAACCACCTTCTACCAGAACTTCAGCCAATTTTGGACCAACGCCTGTTAATTTTGTTAAATCGTCGCCTTCGGCTGCTGCTTTTGGAGCTTCAGCTTTCGGAGCTGCTTTTTTTGCAGGAGCTTCAGCAACTGCTGCTTCCACTTCAACAATCGGAGCTACCGATACATACGAGCGATTTTTTCTTTTCTTTTGGAACACAACAGTTCCGTCGATCAATGCAAAAAGAGTATGGTCTTTACCGATTCCTACATTTTCTCCCGGATGATGTGATGTACCACGCTGGCGAACTAAAATATTACCAGCTTTGGCAAACTGACCTCCGTAAATTTTTACTCCAAGTCGTTTACTTTCCGATTCGCGTCCGTTCTTCGAACTACCTACACCTTTCTTATGAGCCATGGTAAATTTTCTTTATTAATTATCCAACTATGGTTTCAACCTGAATCTGAGTGAAATACTGACGGTGACCGTTCATTTTCTGGTAAGTCTTACGACGTTTCTTTTTGAAAACAATTACCTTTTCACCTTTCACATGTTCCAGCACTTTAGCTGTTACTTTCGCACCTTTTACGGTGGGAGTACCTACGGCTACTTTACCGTCGTTGTCAACCAACAATACTTTTTCGAAATCAACCGATGTTCCTTCTTCAACATCCAGGCGATGCACGAAAAGTTTTTTGTCTTTTTCAACCTTGAATTGCTGTCCTGCAATTTCAACAATCGCGTACATAATTTTACTTTTAACGTTTACACCGTCAGGCGGATACCCCGCTGGGTTTCACTTATTCGAGCCTGAACGATTCAAAATTCGGACTGCAAAAGTAGTTATTTTTAGATAATTAGCAAATTATTGAGAATAAATTACCTATACTTTTCAATGATCAGTAGAAAATCAACTTTAGCTGTAGCTCCCATCGGCCTGAAAATTGCTTTCACATTGCGAAAGATCGCAACCACTTCAACACCTAAACTATTCACAAAATGCTTCGGGTTCAGATCGTCACCTTCACGCTCTTTCACCTAGCTGTCATCAGAAAATTCGGTTGATAACAGCTCTCATCCACATCAAGTAAAACCTTTCGAACAAAGTTCCTGCGTACCGTAAAATACGACTCATAAAAAATTACACATTTCAACAAAAAAAGTATCTGCCTGATCCGATCACCACAAAAGCATTATAACAAAGTGCTTAACACAGATGTAAAACCCCATTATTTTCAGTCCTTCCAATAAAACGCCTTCAATTTCGGCGATAAACCAAAATGATTCTTATATTTGTTTTCACTGAAAATCAGGCCAGGCAGAATATGCAAAAAATTCGTTTGAACATTTTGGGACTTTCCGTAAGTCAGACACAATCAGGGGCATACGCATTGGTTTTGGCGGAGGAAAATGGAGAAAGGAGAATTCCGATCATTATCGGGCCTGTAGAAGCACAGGCAATTGCTATTCAGTTGGAAGGCTTAAAACCTCCCCGGCCACTCACCCACGATTTAATAAAAAACATTGCTCTTGCTTTTGACATTTCGCTGCTGGAAGTAACTATTTACAAGCTCGAAGAAGGAATTTTCTATTCGGAGCTATTGTGTGAAATGGGCGGAAAAGAAATTAGGGTGGATTCCCGCACCTCTGATGCGGTTGCCCTGGCACTTCGGTTTCGCTGCCCCATTTATACTTCGGAAGAAATATTAAAAAAAGCCGGAATTGTGTTGGAACAGGAAGATGAAGAGTCGCCGGTAAGAAGCATTTTTGATGAAGATTACGATGAACCGGTTCCGTCGTCGTATGCACATTATTCAACCAACGAGTTACTGGAGTTGCTCGACGAAGCCATTCAGAACGAAGATTACGAAAAAGCTTCTTTAATAAGAGACGAGTTAAATAAAAGAGAGAAATAACGGTAAACAGTCCGGACTCAAATTCAGTTTTTTGCTAACTGCCGGACACATACTATGTAAAAATAAGACAAACACGTTAAAAGGATGAAACAAGTTTTATTCTTGCTGGTACTACTTACCGGCATTTTCTTTTTTCAGCCGGCATTTGCCCAGCAAGATTCAAGTACACAGCTTTCCAATAGCCAGATTCAAGTTGAAGAATCTGTAGAAAGCGTAACCACTACAGCTACATTCGTCGAACCGGATAACGCCAAAGACAAGGCCATCATCCTTTTAGCGAAAAAAAGGGAACACCCGTTTTCCATTATTACTCTGTTAAGGGGTTTGCTCGGGATGGCGGTTTTAATCTTTATCGGTTTTATTTTTAGCCGCGACCGAAAGAACATCCCCTGGAAAACCGTTGGAGTTGGCTTGCTTATTCAAGTTTTTCTGGCGCTGGGAATCCTTTACATTCCTGCCATACAGATCACTTTTGAAGTATTGGGAAAGATATTTGTTAAAATTCTTGACTTTACAAAAGAAGGAAGCACCTTTCTCTTGGGCGATCTCATGAACGCCGACACTTATGGCTACATTTTTCTTTTCCAGGTTTTGCCCACCATTATCTTTTTCTCTGCATTAACCAGTTTATTGTTTTACTGGGGTATTATCCAGAAAGTAGTATACGGATTAGCATGGGTATTTACCAAAGCACTGAAAATATCGGGTGCCGAAGCACTTTCGGTAGCCGGAAACATATTTCTCGGGCAAACCGAATCTCCACTAATGATCAAAGCCTACCTCGATAAGATGAGCAAGTCAGAAATACTGCTTGTGATGACCGGAGGGATGGCCACACTGGCCGGAGGGGTTTTGGCGGCCTACATTGCGCTGCTTGGAGGCGACGATCCGGTTCTGCGCCTGGAATTTGCCAAACATTTATTAACCGCGTCGGTAATGGCTGCGCCTGCTGCCATTGTGTTCTCTAAAATGCTGGTGCCTCCCACCGAAGAAATCAATAAACAAATTGAAGTAAGCAAAGAAAAAATTGGAAGCAATGTACTGGATGCCATTTCCAACGGAACAACGGAAGGAGTAAAACTCGCCGTAAATGTTGGCGCCATGCTACTGGCTTTTATCGCTTTTATTGCCATGTTTAATTATACCATCGGAAAAATCGGGAGCTGGACCCATCTGAACGAGATAATTGCTGAAATTACCGATGGAAAATACCACGAACTTTCTTTGCAGTTTATTTTGGGTTACACCTTTGCACCACTTATGTGGCTGATTGGAGTAACACCGGAAGACATAGCTGTAGTTGGCCGTCTTTTAGGAGAAAAACTCATTCTGACAGAATTTATCGGTTACATCAGTTTAGCTGACTTAAAAGCAGCCGGTGCCTTTACCGAGACCAAATCAATTATAATGGCTACCTATATTTTATGCGGATTTGCCAACTTTTCTTCCATCGGAATCCAGATCGGAGGGATCGGAGCTCTTGCTCCGTCAAGAAGGGTATTGCTGTCAAAATACGGGGTTCCTGCGCTGTTGGCGGGCACGCTCGCATCATTAATGAGTGCAACAATAATTGGTATGATTTTAGGATAAAAGACCATTAGGTTTTTATTTTTCTTTTTTGTACCTTGCATGACGTAACGGTTATTTGACGGTTACAAAAACAATTAAAGATAAACTATAAGGGTAGAACAACAGTATTTATGATTGGTTTTGTGTTTAGGGGTTTGTAATTATCAGTCATCTTCAAAAAAGCGTCCATAATGTTCTGCCCTTTTTTCTTTGACACACAGTAGCAAGAGTTAGATTACCATTGCGATCAAGTATAAAATATTCAAGAGAATTTAAGTGAGGCCCGACGTCAACGTCGGGTTTTGTTTTTACAAAAGCGAAGTTATACAACCATGAATTCGGGGAATAAAGAGTGACGTATAGTAAGGAGTTGCAGACGACGCCCTCCTACTTGTTGTTTCGATAAATATTCCGAATACCTAAAACTATAAAAATCAGCAATAAAATAACTACGACCACCAGTATCACCCTGACAAAATACATAAGAATAACTCTTTAAAATTAGCCGAATCAAATGTAGAAATTTTAATCAATTGATACCGCATTACGGAAAGTTTACATTGTCGCATACTCTGAAAAATTCACTAGGAACCAAGCTGCCACCCCAGTCAGGGTTTATTGCTCATCAACAAGGCATAACGCTAAGTTAAACTCTGCCTTTCAAACATTGAACTCTGAACTTTTCATTGTACATTTGCACCTCAAATTTTTTCGTAGAATTCTGAAAGAGAAAAACATGGAAATTCCTAGCAAGTACAACCCGTCAGCGGTTGAAGATAAGTGGTACAAATACTGGATGGACAACAAATATTTCCATTCGACCCCCGATGAAAGAGAGCCTTACACCATTGTAATACCTCCGCCCAACGTAACCGGAGTTTTGCACATGGGGCATATGCTCAACAATACGATTCAGGACATTTTGGTGCGCAGGGCACGTATGACCGGCAAAAATGCCTGCTGGGTTCCGGGAACCGACCACGCGTCTATTGCCACCGAAGCAAAAGTGGTGAACAAACTGCGTGCTGAAGGAATTGACAAATATGATCTTTCGCGTGACGAATTCTTAAAACATGCCTGGGAATGGACCGACAAACACGGTGGCATTATCCTGGAACAACTGAAAAAACTCGGCGCCTCGTGCGACTGGGACCGCACAGCTTTTACCATGGACGAAGCCCGCAGCGAATCGGTGATCAAGGTTTTTGTCGACTTGTTCAACAAAGGATTGGTTTACCGCGGAGTGCGCATGGTTAACTGGGACCCGGCAGCCAAAACCGCCCTTTCCGACGAAGAAGTGATCTACAAGGAAATGCAGGGAAAACTGTATTACCTGAAATATAAAATTGAAGGTGAAGATGGTTTTGTAACCATCGCAACTACGCGCCCCGAAACAATTTTGGGCGATACCGCGGTTTGTGTGAATCCGGCTGATGAACGTTTTTCGCACCTGAAAGGCAAACGCGTTTTAGTACCACTTCTGAATCGTTCGATCCCGATTATTCAGGATGAATACGTGGACATGGAATTTGGTACCGGATGTTTGAAAATTACGCCTGCTCACGACATTAACGACTACGAAATAGGATTAAAGCACAATCTGCCTTCGATCGATATTTTTAACGACGACGGAACCTTGAGCGAAAAAGCCGAGATGTTTATCGGCCAGGATCGTTTTGACGTTCGGAACATCATTATCCCAGAACTGGAAAAAGCCGGTAATCTGGCCAAAGTTGAAGACTATACCAATAAAGTAGGTTTCTCGGAACGGACCGATGTGATCATCGAACCCAAACTGTCGGCACAATGGTTTCTGAAAATGGACGAGCTGGTAAAACCGGCACTGGAAAATGTGATGAACGATACCATCCAGTTTCATCCGGCGAAATTCAAAAACATATACAAACACTGGATGGGCAACATCAAGGATTGGTGTATCAGCCGTCAGTTGTGGTGGGGACACCAGATTCCGGTGTATTATTTACCTGACGGAACTTTTGTTTGTGCAGAAAATGCTGAAGAAGCGCTGAAACTGGCCCGTGAAAAGTCGGGAAATGCAAGCTTAACAGCTGTTGACCTGAAACAGGATGAAGACGCTTTGGATACCTGGTTTTCGAGCTGGTTGTGGCCCATCTCTGTTTTCGATGGCATTCGCGATCCTGAAAACGAAGAGATAAACTACTATTACCCGACTTCTGACCTGGTAACTGCGCCTGATATTATTTTCTTCTGGGTGGCCCGTATGATTATTGCAGGTTACGAGTACCGTGATGAACTACCCTATAAGAATGTATATTTCACAGGAATGGTGCGCGATGCACAGCGCAGGAAGATGTCGAAATCGCTGGGTAACTCACCCGACCCGCTCGATTTGATTGCCAAGTACGGTGCCGACGGTGTTCGCGTAGGCATGTTGCTTTGCTCTCCTGCCGGTGGCGATTTACTTTTTGACGAAAGCCTGCCGCAACAGGGCTCCGGTTTTGCAACCAAAATCTGGAATGCTTTCCGCCTGGTGAAAAACTGGGAAGTTTCTGCCAACATCGAACAGCCGGAACATTCCAAATTGGCTATTGAGTGGTTTAACAACAAACTGGGTGAGGTGGTTGCCACCTTGAACAACCAGTTTGATCAGTTCCGCATATCAGAAGCATTGATGACGGTTTACACAACCGTTCGCGACGAGTTTTCGGGCTGGTTACTGGAAATGGTTAAACCGGCTTATCAACAGCCGATTGATGCGAAAACCTACAACGAAGTGGTGGAACTGTTTGACCAGATGCTGCGATTGATGCATCCATTTATGCCGTTTATCACCGAAGAAATCTGGCAAATGCTGACCGAAAGAAAAGACGGAGAGAGCATCATGATCAGTCAATTGCCAAAAGTTGAGAAATACGACGAAGCTTTACTCGCTGCTTTCGAAAATGTAAAAGAAGCGATTTCCGGCATTCGTAAAGTTCGTAGCGATAAAAACATTCCAAACAAAGATACTCTCGAATTAAAAGTACAGGCGGGAGACAAAGGTTTTGAACCACAATTCAATAGTGTGATACTGAAAATGGCCAACCTTTCTTCGTTCGAAATGGTAACGGAAGAAGTTCAGGGAGCTGCATCGTTCCGCGTTAAATCAACCAACTTTTACGTTCCGATGGAAGGTTTTATTGATGTGGAAGAAGAGCTGAAAAAATTGGAAGAAGAACTAAAATATACACAGGGATTCCTGACTTCAGTTTTGAAAAAGCTGAGCAACGAGCGTTTTGTAAATAACGCACCTGAAGCAGTTGTAGCAAACGAAAAAGCCAAACAGGCTGACGCCGAAGCAAAAATAAAGGTGCTGGAAGAACGAATTGCTTCAATGAAATAAATATCTGAATCAGTGATATCCGAAACATGTCTCGGATATCACTGACTATCCCTTAACGGCTGTTAAAAGCCAGTTAAATTTTGTTATTTTCCATTCTAAACAAATCTTTTACATAGTTTTGCAGCTATAGCTAAAGAATTCACATGATCAGATATCCTGCATTATTATTTATTGCATTGTTGCTGGTTTTAAACGCCAGAGCTCAGAATAATGCGGACATGATTGATCCGATGCTGATTGAGCTTAAGGCAAGATTATTAAGCACTGCCGACAGCTCCGCCGTTCCGTATGCCAACATCGTTTTGCATCGCACCCACAGCGGAACCATTACCAACAACGACGGTTACTTTTCACTGGAAATGCTGAATATCGATAGTCTCGAAGTAACGTCGGTTGGTTATAAAAAAACAGTCCTAAAAATACCATCTTATTACACCGGATTCGAAACGCTCAACTTTTACATGGAGCCTGTTCTCTACCGTGTAGGAGAGGTTACGGTGGAAGGACAATCCCGGCAACTTGATTATTTTGAACACGGACAACCAACGGTGATTCCCCCCGAGTTACGCGGAGACGCATTTAATGAAAAGCCTCCGGTACTGGCTGCTTTTTTCAACCCTGTTTCATTTTGGCAATACCACCTTAGTAAGAAGGAAAAACGTAAACGGGCCGTACGCGAGGACATGGCAGTGATGCGCAACTGGGAGATGCATTCCTTAAATTACAACAAGGAAATGGTGATAAAGCTAACCGGTCTGAATGAAGCATATGCCGACACCTTTATGGTATGGTTTAACGGCCAGAATGTACTTCCCTATACTGCTTCCGAGTACCAGGTTCGGGCTTCCATTGTTGAATACTACCTGCTTTTCAAAATCGACTATGGGTTAAAATAGTCTATTTGAATCTTTGAATTCATAATTCAACTAAATCAATAACAGATGTTAATAAAATACTTATTTGTATTTTATTGTAACTGAGCCTTTATGTAAATATGTAACCTATCTGCCAAATATAATATTAAATCGAAACCAAAAAGATCCTATTGCAATCAATATGTAAACTATTCATGCGCATGGCAAATTAATATCTAGAACTATAACAATCTGACCAGCATTTAGATGTTCTTTAACACACACTTTGAGATTTACCCTAGTGTAACTTGCATAAGAATATTAAACAATTTAAATCTCAAAGTCATGAAACAATTAATGCTAGCCGTAATGGCTGTTGTCCTTGTTGCGGGTACAGTTTTGGCAGAAGGCAACCAAATTCCTCTTATCGGATCTAAAGCTCCCAGCATCAAAGCTCAATCCACTGACGGGAAAATTACATTTCCGGACGATTTTGGCTCCAGTTGGAAAATCCTCTTTAGCCACCCAGCTGATTTCACTCCTGTATGCTCTTCAGAGTTACTGGAGTTGGCTAATCTCCAACCCCAGTTCAACAAATTGGGAGTTAAAGTGGCTGTAATTTCCACCGACAATGTAGCGGTACACAATATGTGGAAAGCACATCTGGAAGATATTAACTACAAAAATCACGGAAAAATCGACATCCATTTCCCCCTGATTGAGGATGTGGATGGCGTTGCCTCACGAAAATACGGAATGCTGCATGAACCCACCAGCACCAACCGCGATATTCGCGGCGTATTCATTATCGACGACAAAAATGTAGTCAGGGCTATTAACTTCTACCCGGTTCAGGTTGGACGAAACATGCAGGAAATAGTCCGACTGGTGCAGGCGCTTCAAACGACCGACCGCATGTACGTTTACACCCCGGCCAATTGGGAACAAGGGGATGATTACCTGGTTCCTTATTTTCCTTACACCAAAGCAGAGGTGGCCGCCAACCCGGAAGTTAAAGACCTTTATTACGAGGTAAGCGACCGCATGTGGTTTATGAAAGCCAAAGAGCAGCAGGTGGTTCTAAACAACGACAAATAATCATTGCAGTTTTTTCATAGAACAATAAACAGCAGTTAGGTTGACTCTTCCGCACAAAAAAGCCCTGCAATTTTGCAGGGCTTTTGATTTTATCCGGCTTCCGAATTTTATTGTCCTATCTCACTTTTAAGAAGCTTCACCTGGTTTTGCAACTTGGTGATGGTCGCATCTTTTTCGGCCATTTCCTGCTGCAGCTTTGCCGCATCCGACTTTACTTTCTCAAGCTGCGACTGCAGGTTCTGTGCACTCGACTCTCCGGCAGTGATCTGCCCCTGTAACACTTTCGCCTGGTCGTTCAACTTATTGATTTCAAAGCTCTTTTCATCCAGCTGAAGGTCTTTTTCCGACATTTCATTTTCAAGCCTGTCGACCTTTGCCTGAAGCGACTGTATGTTTTTCTCTTTCGATTCCAAAGCATTGCTTAAGCGCTGTTTCTCAAAGTCGAGGTTAAAACTGGTTTCTTCCAGCGAGCGGGTTTGCTTGTTCAGGTTAGCCATCATATTGCTTATTTCACCCTTTAACGAATCGATGTATTGATCTTTCATGGCATTACTTTCCATCAACTCGTTTTTCATCGCTTCAAAATCAGCAATCAGGGCTTTAATCCTGGCCGCTTTGTCTTTGTTTTCGGCATCAAGTTTCCGCGAAAGCTCCTCGGCTTTTAAACGGCCGTTTTCCATTTCAACGTATTTCTTTTTCGAAACACAGGAAGACACCGAAACAGCCAGTACAGCCAGTAAAATGATCAGGTATGTGCGATTCATAATTTTCTGTTTTTGATGAATGAAACAAATATAACAATTAATGCCAAGACGCCGGAATTTGCTCCTTTCAGTTAAAATTGATAATAACCCGTTTTTTCAACATATTCGGCCCTTAACATATACTATTTTGAATTGATAACGTTTTAAAGAGGTGAATGGTATTAATTTTTTATTTTTAAGGTGTTTTAGCAAAAACAATGCCTCTTTCGGATTGAACGGCGCAAAAATTGTAGACCACGGAAAACAGAACATAAAATTTCAGAACAATGAAAATGAAAACAATATTCAGCTTTATCATATTAGCCCATTTCTCACTCTTCGCCTTTTCCCAGCAAGGCAGTAAGGTTGCACACGTTTTAAAAGGAAAAGTAATTAATGCAGAAAGCAACCAGCCGGTTTCCTACACCAATATTGGACTGGAAGGAACTTTATACGGAACGGCCAGTGACGAAGAGGGAAACTTCGAACTAAAAATTCCGGAAGACCTGGAATCGAAAAATATTTTCTTCTCTGCCGTTGGCTTTCAGAACCGGCAGTTTCCGCTCACAGAATTATTTGGCAAAGAGTTTAACATTGTGAAGCTTCGGCCGCAATCGTACGATGTGGGCAAAATAGATGTTGCCGGACAAAACATGGTGTTGATCCGTATCCTGCGAATGGCTTCGGAAAACATCCGTTACAACTACGGTGCCGGCCCGTTTAACCTGCATTGCGATCTGTCTGTTCTGCAATCGAGGGAAGATTCTGTTCTGAAAGATGTGAATGCCAAGGTACTTGTTTATGATAAAAACGGTTACTCAACACCGTCTCCCGAAAATGCATTTCGTTCGCGTAAATACAAAGTAACCAAACCGGCCGGAAAAGAAGACTACACCTTCTCTTCCGCACAACTGGGAATCGACGAGTTGCTTAACCTGGACTGGGTTCGTTCTGCATCCGGAATTTTAAATCCCGCTCTTCTGAACGACTACACTCTAAAACTGGTAAGTCAACCCCAAATTGATGGAAAAGAATACTGGGAAATTGGCTTTATTCAGAATAAGCCAACGCTTGAAGGATCGGGAGATTTTTATGCTACTTTGCTAGATGGCAGCATATTCATTAATAAAGAAGACTATTCGGTAAAAAGTATTGCGGTCAAGGTTCAGTCAGCCAAAAACAATACGCAGGGAAGAGGATTGGGAATCAGTAAATCCAATGCTGACTTTTACAGTAATCTAAACTATGTATTCATTGTAAGCTATGAGAATCTGCTGGTAAAAAAGATCGCATTAAGCAAACAATACATTTATAACAACAAAGAAGTAGCCGAAAATTCGGTACTTACTGTTAACCGCGCTCACGCTAATAATGTAACGGTACTTAACAGCCGGAATTATTTTGCAGGAGAATAGTTATTTCAAAACAGTAAGGCTTTTTATTTGATCTACATAGTTTCGTCCGGAAACCAGGAGCGACTGATTTAAATCGTTCATCCGTATTTTACACCGGGAGTTGGTGTGCTTTACGATTTCCTTCACAAGCATCCGGTTAACCAGTAAAGCCCGCTGAATACGGACAAAACTGCCATTAAGCTTATCTTCCAGGTCTTTAAGGGAATAATCCGAGACATAGCGTTTTCCGTTTATAGAATAAATGGTTACATATTTTTCCTCGGCCTGGAAATAAGAGATATCCTCGATATTCAGGATCAGCATTCTGTCGCCCAGCTTGACCGGAATCGTGGTTATTTCATTTTGCGATGATTGAGCCGTGACTTCATCAATCAGAGCAAGCAATTGCTGACGGTCGGTACCTTGGTGCAAGAACATCAGTTTTTCGATCGATTGTTCCATCCGTTCTGCTTTAACCGGCTTCACCAGGTAATCAACGCTGTGTGTTTCAAAGGCTTTCAGGGCAAACTCGTCGTGAGCCGTACAAAAGATAACCAGCGGCGAATGTTCAATTTGTTGCAGCACCTCAAAACCATTTAACCCGGGCATTTGAATATCCAGAAAAATCAAATCAGGGCGGAGCGAATCAATCATCGTTTTGCATTCAATTCCGTTTTTAGCTTCGCCCATAATTTCAATGGTTTCGGAAAAAGGGACAAGCAGCTTTTTCAGTCTTTCTCTCGCCAACTGTTCATCATCGGCAATAATGGTGCGGTATTTAGTCGTTGTGTTCATTTTATGCAGAGTGTTTAGGTAAAACAATTTCAATGTACTTTGGCGGATCGTTCTGCCAGTTGATACTAGCTTTGCTACCATAAATCAGTTGCAAACGTTCGTGGGTGTTTCGAATACCAAAACCGCTCATGGGACCATCCGGGAAACCGGGGCCGTTGTCATAAACACGGATGCTGATTTTCTTAAATTCCAATTCGGAAACAACAATCCGGACTTCACCATTCTCCAATAATTTTGAAACACCGTGCTTCACTGCATTTTCTACCAGCGGTTGAATCAGAAGCTGTGGTATCTCTACCGATTTCAACTCTTCCGGGCATTCAAGTGAATAAGTGAGCCGCTCGCCAAAACGTACCTTTTCAATATCGAGGTAGGTCTCAACAGCCTTTAATTCGTCGGAAAGCGGGTTGGTTTGCTTTTGTTCGCGGTTGATCGAGTATTTGAAAAAATCGGAAAGCGACAAAGCCATCTGCTCGGTTTTCTTTGGATCGATGGATGCCAGGCTGGCAATCGAATTCAGCGAATTATACAAAAAATGCGGATTGATCTTTGCCCGCAACGACTGTAGTTCTGCCTTTCGGTGCATCTCGCTCATCCGGGCCAGTTCCACATCTTTTTGGTTGATGATACTTTCTGATTTCTTAGTAAGAAAAATAAAAAAAGCTCTAAAAAAAGCTACAATAATCATTACCGAGATCATCGATAATAAAAAGGTAAAAACATCAACTGCATTTTTAGGCTTACCCGAATCCGCAAAAATCATAAATAAAATCAAAACCAAAAATGAGGGAACGAACAAAGTAGTTATAAAAGGAAATACGATGGCACCGATGAATGACTTCCCGTTCTCTAATATTCTTTTCTCTGAAAAATAAAGAATGATAATTGAAAAATAAGTTATTGGGACAACGATCAAGACTGACAATACCCCTACTACCGCATTCATTGAGAGGATCCTCTGGAAAGAAGATGAGATTGGTAAAAAATAAGCCAGCACAAAATTAACAGAAAGATGAATGAGCACTACAAGAAGCACAAAAGAGCCTTGTTTGACATACCTGACAAACTGATAATTATGGGGTTTGAATACTTCCTTTTTAAACAAAAAGAATACTAACAATACAGCAACAAAGGCAGATACGATATTTGCAAGTAGCCCAAGCACCCTTGAATATTTATTGTCAAGATTTCTTATAACGGTCGAAGCCTGTGGCACACTATTCATTTGCCTATTATCATACTCCAAAGAATAAATCTCATCAATAATCTGAAAATCAACCGGATTATTAATAATAACACCCTCCGGCTTGTCAAGTGCAAAAACCGTTTCCGGAATTAGTTCATGAACCTCTTTGTGCTTGTAATACTTTACAAGACTATTCATAAGAGTAAAATACAAGATCTTATTTCTCTCGGGTTGCAATGTTCCTTCCGGAATGTTAATGGGTTCTCTTCTTGAAATAATTTCTACTTTATTCTTGTTTCCAAGGCGTTCCTGGGGATAGCTTTCACTTCGGGGTTGATTGATTGACAAGATAAGATTACTTGTTCCTTCCGAGATAAGACATACATCCCATTTATCGATATGTGATTTTAGATTATCAGTCAGTTGATTCATAAAAGCCAAATCACCTTGTGTCACCTCTCCATCCATTCGTATAAGAATGTTGGAATAATAGCGGGTGGGAATATCTTTTATAATGAAATATTCATCAACAATTTGTTTCAGTTCCTTCTCAGTATAATCCTTACCGATGGCAGAATCCAGCGAAAAAAACATTACACATAAGAGCAGAAAGGTCAGTCTTTTCATAGCAACCAAATTTACTTTTTACTTTAAAGAAAAACAGACTGCCCCACTAAAAAAAGAAAAACCGGATGAGCTGCAATGTCGCAGGGACAAAGTGCAAAAGGAGGCTTTCCAAATCATAAAAAAACGGAAACACCGACTGGCGGCATCTCCGTTGCAATTCTATTATTATTGAATTGTTAGGTTTACTTTTCGGTTTTGAAGAGCTCTTCTTCTTTTACCACTTTTACCAGCATACTGTCTTTCAGCGTGCGGTTGATCGCGTTGTAAGGCGCAGTTATAACCTGATCACCTTCAGCTAAACCTTTCAGAATTTCAATGCTGGCGTTGTCCTGAATACCGGTGGTTACTTCCACTTTCTTGGCCCGGTCGCCGCTCAATACAAACACTACCTCCTGTTTTTCTTCACGCGTTGCACTTTCTTCGGTGGTTTCGGTGGGCGTTGCGGTCTCTGTTTCTTCGGCAATCTCTTCGGTACCGCCGCCTTCTTTTTTAATGCGGGTGGTAACAGCCGATATCGGCACTGAAATCACATTGTCGCGGGTCTCTGTCAAAATATCAACCGTGGCTGACATTCCGGGACGGAACGGATAGCGGTTGCCTTCTTCGGGTTGAATCAGATCGGCATAAGAATCCTTCAGCAGCAACACCTTTACATCGAAGTTGGTTACCTGGTCGGCAGTGGTTCCGGTGGTACTGGCCGAGTTGGCAATTTCGGTTACAATCCCTTTGAACTTGCGGTTCAGGTAGGCATCTACTTCCACCAGCGCGGTGTCGCCTTTCATTACCTTTACAATGTCGTTTTCGTTTACCTCCACCTGCACTTCCATTTTCTCGAGATCGGCCACCGTCATCATATCGGTTCCCGACATCATGCTGGTTCCAACCACGCGCTCGCCTTTTTCAACGTTCAGGGCCGAAATGGTTCCCGGAATAGGCGCATAAATCTTGGTTTTGGTCAGCTGTTCCTGTGCTTCCGACAACGAAGCTTCGGCACTGCGAACCGAATACTCGGCGGCCATCACTTCCGACTCGGCCACTTTGTAGGCAGCTTCCGCGGTTTCAAATTCAGCCACCGGAATGGTTCCCTTGTCGTACAGTTCTTTCGACCGTTTGTACGAAAGTTCCCGTTCAATCAGCTGGGCTTTGGCCTGGGCCAACCGGGCTTTGGCAGAATTCACAGCAGCTTCGGAGCGGTTTACGGCCGAAATATAAATCTCGGGCTTGATCACACAAAGCAACTTGCCCTGGGGAACTTCATCGCCTTCTTCCACATACAATTCCACAATCTCACCCGCAACATCGGGGCTGATCTTCACCTCGGTTTCCGGTTGAATTTTTCCGTTGGCGGTTATAAACTCGGTAATGGTTTTACTTTCCACTTTTTGCGTGGCCACACTGATGGTAAAGTCTTCACCAAACCATCCTTTTTTCTTTCCTATCACCAGGAAAATAATCGCAACAACCACAAGTCCGATAAGATAAGGCAGGATTTTCTTTTGCTTCATTCTGAAGTAGTTTTTTTATAGGTCAGCAATTGGTCTCTAAAATTACAAGAAAAAACAACTTGCCAATAAATATCCTGAATCTGTTTGCCAGCTTACTCTTTTATCAGCATTCGGGCCGTTAAACGGCTGTGTTGTTCCAGGTAAATATCTTTTTCTTTTACCATCCAGTCGAGCACGTCTTCGGTGTAATGACGTATGGTAACCAGCGTTAACCCTGTATTGTACCTGATTTTATAATGTTCAGAAAGTTCGCCAAACACTTCCTCCAGGTCTTCGTCGGTTGCATCGGCCACAATGTTCAGGTCGATGGCCGATTGTTGCATCAGCGTTACCTTGATCAGTTTTCCGATCAGGAAATTCACCACACGGTCGATGTCGTTGATCGAAATAATCGAAAAATCTTTGGCCGATAAAGTGATCAACACCTGGTTTTCTTTCAGAATAAAAATCGGCGGCAACTCAATCCGGTGATCGATCTTGTGAATCACGGTTCCCGGGTCATCGGGCGAAACAAAAGAGCGTACCAACAAGGGGATGCCTTTATTGTGCAAGGGCTGCATGGTCTTAGGGTGAATTACTTTGGCTCCCGAGTGCGTCATTTCCACCGCTTCTTTATACGACAACTCGCTGATAAACACCGAATCCTTCATTTTTTTCGGATCGGCACTCATGATTCCCGGTACATCTTTCCAGATCGAAACACTTTCGGCTTCCAGAACACTTCCCAAAATAGCGGCAGTGAAATCGGAGCCCTCCCTTCCCAGAGTAGTGGTCATGTTGGTACTGGTCGAGCCCATAAAACCCTGTGTAATGTACACCTGTGTATCGCTGAAATTAAAATCTTCCTTTACCAGCTCGTCGGTCCATTCCCAATCCACTTTGGCATCGCGGTAAGTATCGTTGGTTTTCAGGCTGCTGCGCACATCCATCCATTTGTTAGGCTGCCCCGCTGCATTCATATAATCACTTACAATCCGGGTCGAGATCAGTTCACCGTAACAAATTATCTGGTCGTATTCAAAGTTGTAATCGTACGCGGGGCGGGTTTTCAGTTTGTGCTCCAACTCGGTAAATAACTCATAAACTCCCTGTGGCATGCCTTTTTCACCAAACAATCCCTCGATCACTTCCATGTGATAGTCCCTGAATTGTTTGGCAATCTCCCACTTCCGCTCGCTTTGATCATAATACGCTCTCACCAGCGTTTCCAACAGGTTGGTGCTGTTCCCCATGGCCGAAATCACCACGGCCAGTTGTTCAGGTTCGCGCTGAATGATACCACAAACATTTCTTACAGCCCCGGCGCTTTTTACCGAAGCTCCTCCAAACTTGAATACTTTCATTTTACATTAATTTGTTTCCGGTGGTTTTAACCGAAACGGGCAGCCCGATGTTTTTATTCTGTTCAAATCTGCTTTCTGCCAGTTTCATGTACCTTTTATTTTGTAGTTATTGATTGATCCATTGCAATCTTTATGCAAATCTAATTTTTTCGGGCATATTCTGAATCGATCCGAAACGATGATTTCTTTTCGGCGGAAAATAGTTATTTTAGGTAGCATTCAAAAATTAAGCAAAATGAATTTATCATCCGCAACAACCCTGAACAACGGGTTGAAAATGCCCTGGCTGGGATTGGGAGTGTTTTTATCAAAAGAAGGAACAGAAGTGGAAAATGCAGTGAAAGTGGCGCTTGCCAACGGTTACAAAAGCATTGATACCGCAGCTATTTATAAAAATGAAAGAGGAGTTGGGAAGGCCATTCGCGAAAGCGGGATTCCGCGCGAAGATATTTTTCTGACCTCCAAAGTGTGGAACGCCGACCAGGGCTACTCCACCACCATGGCGGCTTTTGAGGAGAGCCTGGAGAAATTGCAGACCGACTACCTCGACCTGTACCTGATTCACTGGCCCAAGGGAGAAAGATCGAAGGAAACCTGGAAAGCAATGGAAGAACTGTATCAAAAAGGAAGAATGAAAGCAATCGGTGTCAGCAATTTTCTGGTGCATCATTTAGACGATTTCCTGCCCCATTGCAAGGTAATGCCCGCGGTAAACCAGGTAGAGTTTCATCCCGAACTCATTCAGCCCGATCTGCTGGCCTACTGTCAAAAGAAAGGCATCCAGCTCGAAGCCTGGTCGCCCATTATGAAAGGACGGGTAAACGATGTTCCGCTTATGCAGGAGCTGGCCGCCAAATACGGGAAAACTCCGGTTCAGATCGTACTTCGCTGGGACATTCAGAAAGGCGTGGTCACCATTCCAAAATCCGTAACACCGGAGCGCATCATCGCCAATGCGGATGTTTTTGATTTTGAGCTTTCGCCCGAAGACATGGCCAGAATCGATGCCCTCGATCGGAACAAACGCATCGGAGGACACCCGGATCACATTACGTTTTAGAAAGTGAAAATATTGCTGTCCGGTTAGCCCAACCTAAAAACCGGAAGTAACAGGCAAGAATAATTTAATTGAATGAAGCACCTCTGCAATATTGTAACACCCATCATAAACCCGGCGGGTTTACATGTCTTTAGAAAACACATGAACCAAAGACATACGACCCCACCGGGGTCGAACCAACCTCTCATCCCATTTTTTCTACATACATTTGATACCTCCGGTATCTGATGAATTTAAACAGTGCTGAATTCAATCATTAAAACCAACAAAAACGATACATGAAGAAACTGCTCATCTTTTTCCTTAGCATTCACACACTGTGTGCTTTTGCGCAAATCGAAAGAAACAACCAAAGCGCACTCACCATCGAACAGATCATGCAAGACCCCGCACAGTGGATCGGCACTTCTCCGTCGGGCATTGAATGGAGCGACAACAGCGACAAGATCTATTTCGACTGGAACCCCGAAAAAGACACGCTTGCATCGTTGTATGCCTATTCATTAAAAGGAAAAAAGATTGAGAAAGTTTCGCCCGAAGAAAAGAGAAGCTTGCCCGGCCGTTCACAGAATTACAACAGCACAAAAACGCAAAAGGTATTTCTGCGCAACGGGAACATTATTCTGAAAGACCTGAAAACCGGAACCGAGAAACAACTTACCAACTGGCTCGAGCGGGTTTCTTCGCCCTACTTTGTCAGGAACGACCAGGAAATTGCGTTCACCAAAGACAACAACCTGTACACCATCCACATTGCGTCAGGGCTGATCAGCCAGATCAGTAATTTTGTAGCCGGAGACGAACGTCCCGAAGCCGGAAAAAGCAAACAGGAGCAATGGCTCGAACAACAGCAAAAAGAGCTGTTTGTGGTGCTGAACGAACGCGAAGCCAAAAACAAAGCCCGCGAAAACCGGAAGAAAGCCGAAGAGCCCAAAGAACCGTCTAAAATTTATACCGGGAAAAAACGCGTCAGCCGCCTGGCGCTGAGTCCGTCGGGGGATTACCTCATCTATTCGCTGTACCAAAGTGCCAACGGGGCCAAATCCACTTCCGTCACCCACCATGTCACCCAATCGGGCTACGCCGAAGAGCACAATGCACGCGTAAAAGTCGGTAGTCCGCAGGGGAGTTCCGAACTGGGTATTTTCGACATCCGGAACAACCAGACAGTAAAGGTCAACACCGCGCAAATTCCCGGATTAAAGGACCTGCCCGGCTATCTAAGCGACTATCCCGACAGGATGCCCAAAGACAGCTCGGAAATAAAAAACCGCCCCGTTAACATCACCGGGCCACTGTGGAACCCCGGCGAAGATCTGGCAGTAGTGGTGGCGCTTTCGGCCGATAACAAAGACCGCTGGATATTGCTGCTCGATCCGGCCACAGGCAAACTCGAATTGCTCGACCGCCAACGCGACGAAGCCTGGATTGGCGGTCCCGGAATTGGCGGCTGGGGATTTTCAACAGGCGATATGGGCTGGATGCCCGACGGAAAATCGCTGTGGTTTCATTCCGAAGAATCGGGTTACTCGCATTTGTACGCCGTAGATATTCATTCCAAAAAGAGAACACAACTCACCAGCGGCCAGTTCGAGGTATCGGATGCCTTTCTTTCAAAAGACCAAAAGCATTTCTACTTCACCGCCAACAAGGTACACCCCGGCGTAAGCCATTTTTACCGGATGCCGGTTGGCGGAGGCGAACCCACGCAAATTACGTCGATGGAAGGCGGCAACGAAGTTACGCTTTCGCCCGACGAGAAATACCTGGCCATCCGTCACTCCACCGGCAACCGCCCGTGGGAGCTTTACGTGCAGGAGAACAAAGCAGGGGCCAGCCCCACCCAACTCACACATTCCACCACTACCGCCTTCGAATCGTACCCGTGGCGGATGCCCGAATACATTACGTTTACGGCGGCCGACGGAGCCACGGTACACGCGCGTTTGTACCGCCCCGCATCGCCCGAAAAGCAAGGCCCGGCGGTGATCTTTGTACACGGCGCGGGCTATCTTCAGAATGCCCATAAAGGATGGAGTTCGTACTTCCGCGAATACCAGTTTCACAATTTTCTGGCCGACAACGGCTACACGGTGCTCGACATCGACTACCGCGGAAGTGCGGGTTATGGCCGCGATTGGCGCACCGGCATTTACCGGCACATGGGCGGGTTGGATCTTTCGGACCACGTGGACGGTGCCAAAATGCTGGCTGAAAAATACGATGTTTCCCCGCAACGTATCGGGATTTACGGCGGATCGTACGGCGGGTTTATAACGCTGATGGCCCTGTTTAAGCAACCCGGTGTTTTTGCAGCCGGTGCCGCTTTGCGCGCGGTAACCGACTGGGCGCATTACAGCCACGGCTACACCTCCAACATCCTGAATACGCCCGCCGAAGACAGCCTGGCCTATGTGCAAAGCTCGCCCATTTACTTTGCCGACGGCCTGAAAGGCGCCCTGCTGATGTGCCACGGCATGGTCGACGACAATGTGCAGTTCCAGGACATTGTGCGGCTTAGCCAGCGGCTGATCGAACTGGGCAAGGAAAACTGGGAACTGGCGGTGTACCCCGTCGAAGCACACGGTTTTACCGAACCCAGCAGCTGGACCGACGAATACAAACGTATTTTTAAACTGTTCGAAGAAAACCTGAAGTAAGTAACCGTCTTCCGGGATCACCGTTTTTCACGCAAAGGGCGCAAAGCATTTTGAAACGACAGCAAAGAATACTCTCTTAAACCTTCGCTGCTGCACTTCGCTCCCGCGCGATTGCACCTAAAATCCGCATGTTCTGTTGAAAAAAAGCTGTAAGGCTATTCAAATGAATGCTTTACAGCTTTGGTACTTTCACCTAAATTGGTGTTGCTACAAAATACCAATATGAAAGTAATAAATTCTAAACCTGTTTCAGCCTTTGGTGGATTAAATTTTGTTATTCAGGAAGCAGTCAATTTAAAGGTCAATGCTTTATTAAACACTAGTTTGCCAGCTTTGCCCAAACAATCTCAATACAATTGGTTTGATATAATAATGTCTTATTGGTCCGTATTTTTTTGTGGAGGAGATTGTGCTGAAGATCTGTCTATTAATTTGAAAGAAGGACTTCAGAATAACCCTTTTATCAATATTCCCAGCCCGGACAGGATTTTGAACCGACTTAAATCGTTGTCGGAAAGTCCACAATTTTTTACTGCGAAAAGGGGAAAAACAGAGCACCATTTCTCATTGGCCCTGGAATTGAACAGGCTCAATATAAAAATGCTGTCGTTATTGCCAGGATTCCAAAAAGAAAATGTGATTTTGGATTATGACAACACCTTGATATTTACTGAAAAAGCCGATGCACAACGAACCTACAAAAAAGAGCCTGGTTATTACCCCGGTGTTGGAATAATCGGGGAACATATTGTTTATGTAGAAAACCGTAACGGAAATAGTACTGCCCATGTGCTACAGCACAAAACCATTGAACGGATGACTTCTTTATTACAAGAAGCAGGGGTAACAATTGACGTGATACGGGCAGATTCTGCGTCATATAGCTACGAGATAATCAAAGCAATGGAAGAAAGTGCCGAGCGTATTTTTATACGGGCAAGGATGACGGATACCCTGGAAAGAGCTATTACCAGCATTAAGGAATGGAACGAAATAAAGCTCGGAGATTCAATATTACTCAGAGGTTCCACTGTTTTTACTCCTTTTGAACGCCATGCCAGAGGAAATAACACCAAAACCGATTCCTTAAAAGAATACCGGCTGGTGGTAACCAAAGAAGCCCGGAGAGATGGACAAATAAATATGTTTACAGGAGAGGCCTATAATTACAGCGCTATCATGACCAATGATTTTGAGATGACAGACGATGAAGTTGTGTTCTTTTATAATGCAAGAGGAGCAAAAGAAAGGGAGTTTGATATTCTAAAAAACGATTTTGGATGGGATAAAATGCCTTTCCCGAAGCTGGAACAGAATACTGTGTTTCTGCTGATTATGGCTATGTGTAGAAACTTATACGCGCATATTATTGAAACATTTTCAAAAAGAGTAGCATTTTTGTCGGAAAATTTCAGGATCAAAAAATTCATCTTTCGTTTTATTTGCATTCCCGGGAAATGGATAAAATCAGGAAGGCAAACAAAACTAAAGTTATATGGAAATAATAGTTTTAGAACTTAGTAAAACCGAAATGTTAACTTCCATATTAAAAACCGAAGAAGATGCAATTCTAATGGAACAATAGGCTTCATACTACAGATTAATCTTTTTTTTTATTCGTAAAAAAAAACGGACAATAGCGAAAACCGGCTCGCAAATCATTAAAAATCTTTACAGAACCAATAGCGATTGGTTCTGTAGCTCTCCAAATTTTAAGACATGCGGATTTTAGGAAGGATGCGCGCGGGAGCGGGGTGGTACAACTTTTCTCTTGCAATACAAATCATTTAATAAGCACCTCCCTCAGTCTCCGTAAGCTGCCACTGAGTACTCCTCCTGGGCAGGAGGAGAAACGTTTCGGATGATAGTATCTGACGATTTTTAATAAGAAACATGGAATAAGGAATAAAAAATCAGAAAATATTGGCCTGCATTATTTCGTTTCCAACACTTTTTTATTCGTTGTTCCTTGTTGTTTATTTCTTATTCTCTGGCTTCTTTCAAATTCATATTTGTGTATAAAAGGTAGCTACCTGTAAAGAAGTACGATTGGCAAATGGATCGAAGCAAATCGAGATCAAGTATTTGGGTCGTGGCTTCTTTTGGGGGCTAATCGTCTTTCCTTTCCGTGAAGGGAAGACAGGAGAAAGGGTAAAGCAAGCCATAATAAATCAACTTCCATTCTTACTGCTGATTTCCGGGAATCATGATTGTTTTCTTATCTTCGTGCATCAAACAGAAATCAATTACATGTTAAAAATCCTCTTGTATCCTCTTTCTTGGTTGTACGGACTGGCGGTTTACCTCCGGAACAATGCCTACGATTTACATATCCTTAAATCGAAGGAATTTGATGTTCCGGTGATTTCCATCGGAAACATTACGGTGGGAGGAACCGGCAAAACTCCGCATGTGGAATACCTGGCCGACTTGCTAAAGGAAAAATACCGGGTAGCCACGCTGAGCCGGGGGTACAAGCGCAATACCAAAGGCTTTCGCTGGGTGGAAACTACCTCTGCCGCGCTCGAAGTGGGCGACGAGCCTTTGCAGATCAAGCACAAACACCCCGATGTCAGGGTTTCGGTGTGCGAAAACCGCGTGGAGGGTGTGAAGCAACTGCTAAGCACAACCGACGGCCTTGTGCCGGATGTGGTATTGCTGGACGACGCCTTTCAGCACCGCCGGATCACCCCGGGAATCAATATTTTGCTGATCGATTACAATCGCCCGGTAAAAGACGACCGGCTGCTGCCACTGGGGCGTTTGCGCGAAAGTGCCCGGCAAATGCGGCGGGCCAACATCATTGTTTTTACCAAGTGTCCCGATGAGGTAACCCCCATTATGCGGCGTATTCTTCAGAACGATGTGGGCTTGCTGCCCTACCAAAGCCTGTTTTTTACCAAGCTTGAATACGGGAAGGTAACCCCGGTATTTGATGGCCCGCAACTTGGAAAATCGTTTTCGGAAGAGCGAAAATATGCCTTGCTGGTGGTTACGGGTATTGCAGCTCCACAACCGCTGTTGAAATACCTGGAACGTTTTTCAGGGCAAGTGAAAAGCCTGGCGTTTAGCGATCATCATCATTATTCGCGCGACGATATTCACCAAATTGAAAGCACATTTGCATCGATGAATGCAGAAAAAAAGATAATTGTCACAACCGAAAAGGATGCCATGCGTTTGAAAGATAGCGCCCACCTGAGTGGAGAGGTGAAGGCGGCGTGGTACTACCTTCCGGTAAAAGTGAGTTTTCCGGAAGAAGAAAAGAAGTCGTTTAACAAGAAGATTTTAAATTATGTTGGAGAAAATAAAAGCCACCGCGAGCTTTATAAAAGAAAGAATTCAGGCCAGTCCTGAAGTAGGAATTATTCTGGGAACCGGTTTGGGTGGACTCGTAAAAGAGATCGAGATCATCGATTCCATTCCGTACAACGAAATTCCTGATTTCCCGGTTTCAACGGTTGACGGGCATGCCGGCCGCCTGATATACGGTAAGCTGGGCGACCGCGAAGTGCTGGCCATGCAGGGCCGCTTTCATTATTACGAAGGCTACAACATGAAAGAAGTAACCTTCCCGGTGCGCGTGCTGAAATACGTGGGAATCACCCACCTGTTTGTTTCCAATGCCAGCGGTGGGTTGAATCCCGACTGGAAAGTAGGGGAGATCGTGGTGATCAACGACCACATCAACCATTTTCCGGAGCATCCGTTGCGCGGGAAAAACCTGGCCGAACTGGGGCCGCGTTTCCCCGACATGAGCAAATGCTACAACAAACGCCTGCGCAACCGTGCAAAACTGATTGCCGCTGAGCACAACATCGACATAAAGGAAGGTGTGTATGTGGGAGTGTCAGGACCTACCTTTGAAACGCCTGCCGAGTACCGGATGTTCCGTATTCTGGGGGCCGACATTGTGGGAATGTCAACCGTCCCCGAGGTGATTGTGGCGGTGCACATGGGCCTGAAAGTGTTTGGTATTTCCATCGTCACCGACAGCGGCGTTCCCGGCGAAATTGTGGAAATTTCGCACGAAGAAGTGCAGGAAGTGGCCATGAAAGCGGAGCCTAAAATGACCCTGATCATGCGCGAGCTGATTAAGAGTTTGTAGTTTAGGGTTCAGAGTTCAAAGTAATCGGGAGGAAAATGGGGGAAGGATAACGGTTAAAAATACATCAGCATGAAGAATAAAATCGGCCTTATTTTTTTCGTTTTATGGATTGGAATGAGTTGCTCGGCCCCAAAATCAAGCGAGGTGGAGCTGGTGATCGATTCGAAGTCGGAACTGGGGGAAGGAGCGATCTGGAATTACCGGACCGGCGAGCTGATGTGGGTGAACATAAAAGGAAAGATCCTGAATTTTTACAACCCGGCTTCGGGTTTAAACAAGGAGATGCTGACCGGACAAATGGTGGGCACGGTGGTTCCCGCCGAATCGGGGCAGGTGCTGGTGGCTTTGCAGAACGGCATTTACAGCCTCGACCCTGAAACAGGCACGAAAAAGCTGCTGGCAGATCCCGAAGCCGACAAACCCGACAACCGTTTTAACGACGGAAAATGCGATCCGGCAGGCCGCCTGTGGGCCGGAACAATGAGCCTGGTGGGAGCCAAACAGGCCGGGGCGCTGTATCGTTTTGATCCCGACACTTCGGTCCATAAAATGGTGGACGGAGTGGGAACTTCGAACGGCATTGTGTGGTCGGCCGACAAAACAAAAATGTATTACATCGATACGCCCACGCGCCAGGTGATGGGCTACGATTACGACAATGAAACGGGAGCCATCAGCCACCCGAAAGTGGCAGTTGAAATTCCCGAAGGTGCCGGGTACCCCGATGGAATGACCATTGATGAAGAGGACAACCTGTGGGTGGCCTTGTGGGGCGGTTCGGCGGTGGCTTGTTTTAATCCCGAAAACGGTGAACTGATCCGGAAAATTGAGGTGCCCGCAAAAAACGTGACCTCCTGTGCTTTTGGTGGCAACGACCTGGGAACCTTGTACATTACCACGGCCCGTGAATCGACCAGCGAAGAAGATTTGCAGAAATTTCCGCATGCAGGTGGTGTGTTTAAAATCCGTCCCGGAGTAAAAGGAGTAAAGGCTTTTTTCTTTAACGATCTTCCCTAATTCTAAACCAAAATGGATCTGATAATCCTTGCACTGGCGCCGGTTGTAATTGTGGCTGCCTACGTTTATTTCCGCGATAAGTACGAAAAAGAACCCATCCGTTTGCTGGTTTTTGCTTTGCTGGCGGGTGCGCTCACCGTTATCCCGATCTTGGTGCTTGAGTCTTTTCTGAGTGATTTGGGCGCGGGGCTTTCACACTATCAGTCGGCCGCCTGGAACGCTTTTGCCGTGGCTGCTTTTTCCGAAGAACTGTTCAAGTACATTGCGCTGTATCTGCTGATTTGGAAAAGCCCCGAGTTTAACGAGAAGTTCGATGGGATTGTTTATGCCACCTATGTTTCGCTGGGTTTTGCGGCCGTAGAAAATATTTTGTACGTAAGCGGCGGAGGCCTGGTAACCGGTGTTATGCGTGCGTTAACAGCCGTTCCCGCACATGCCATCTTTGGCATTACCATGGGATTTTATTTCGGAATGGCCCGTTTTTACCATAAGGAAAGCCGCAGCCTCAAACAAAAGGCATTGCTGTTTCCGATTCTTTTGCACGGCATTTACGATTTTATCCTGTTTACCGGGCTGGCCTGGCTGACGGTGGTTTTTGTCGCATTTGTTGTCTTTCTGTACATTTCCGGATTAAAACGAATGCGCCAGCTCTCGCGGATTTCGATCTACAATACCGATTATGCTTTGCTGAACGAAAAACTTTCAAAACCTGAATAAAATGGATCTACCTGTTTACGCCGATGTGGTAAAAGCGCACGAAATTGTACAAAAGTATGCGCACCGGACTCCGGTTCTCTCGTCTTCGGGCATCAATAAAATGGTGGGGGCCGAATTGTATTTCAAGTGCGAGAATTTTCAGAAAGTGGGAGCTTTTAAATTCAGGGGAGCCTGCAACGCTGTTTTTTCGCTTTCGGAGGCGGAAGCGGCGCACGGAGTCGGCACCCATTCTTCGGGAAACCATGCGGCGGCGCTGGCACTGGCGGCAAGCATGCGCGGGATTGCGGCTCACATTGTAATGCCCATCAACGCACCCGATATTAAAAAGAAAGCGGTGGCCGGGTACGGAGCCAACATTACTTTTTGCAAACCCACGCAGGAGGCGCGCGAGAGCACGCTGGCGGCGATTATTGCAGAAACAGGAGCAACGGAAATTCATCCCTACAATAATTTTAATGTGATTGCAGGGCAGGGAACGGCAGCCAAAGAACTGATTGAAGACAAAGGTGAGTTCGATGTCATTCTGGCGCCGGTAGGTGGTGGCGGTCTGCTGAGCGGAACAGTCATTGCTACGAAACATTTGCTTCCCGTGTGCAGGGTAGTTGCGGCAGAACCTGCGGGTGCCGACGATGCTTACCGTTCGTTTCAAACCAAAACCCGTGTCCCGTCGGTGGAGCCCAAAACCATTGCCGATGGTTTGTTGACCTCGCTGGGGGAACGGAATTTTGCCATCATTCTCGACAAAGTGGACGATATTGTGACGGTATCGGAAGAAAACATTGTGGCGGCCATGCGCCTGATTTGGGAGCGGATGAAAATCATCATCGAACCTTCGTCGGCAGTGCCGCTGGCGGCTATTCTCGAAAAGAAAGTGGATGTTCAGAATAAAAAAGTGGGCATCATTCTTTCGGGTGGTAACCTGGATTTGGGAAATTTGCCGTTCTAATTGAGATGTTTCATTTGCGGGAAACAAGCGTACTATTTTTGTGGCTCTTTCAAATATAGAGTGTCCTTGGCAAAGGAAGATGGAATAGCCTAATTCTTCCCCTTTTTATAACGATTCGCTGTTTAAGTGGCTATATATTAACGGTCACTTGTATGTGGTCGGGGCGTCCCGATAGCTATCGGGATCGGAGAGCGTTCCTGTCCGAAGGACACGGAATGGCGAAACGAGAATCCGCAGTTGGCGTACCACCGAACCCCGCCCTGCAATATGTACTTTATGCACTGGTATTTAGGTTATTTTATTTGTATCTATTTCGTAGCCTGCTGTTTTTAGTTCTTTAGCTAATTTATATTTCCACATATCGCTCTTATCCAATTCAATATACATCAATCCTTGAATGTCACTTGGCAATTCAACTCCAGTGGAATAAAGAGGACAGACTCTATCCCGACCTAACTTCCCAATAAAATAGCCCAATTCTAGAATTACATTTTGCCGAGCACGACAATTAAACTCTAGTTCATTTTTAGATTTGCCTAAATCGTCATCATTTATTAAAACAATCGCAAATCCTACATCTGAATTTTTTTCAAATTTTTCAATAATTGTTTTTCCTTCATTAGGGCGCTCGTGCAATATTATTGGAACTAGACCTAATTGCTCTACTGTCCTTGCAACATTTAGTTTGGTTTCATTATTGTGCCCATGAACAATGAAAACATTGTTACTCGCCTCTCGTTTATTATTATTAGTAGTAGTTCTGCCAATTTGCAGTATCTGTAACTCTACAATTTTTTTGCTTACCCAATTTTTAAATTCTTTGGTTATATCTGGAGCTTTGCTTGGTTCATTGTCCTGAATAATAAAATCTCTTGCATATAATGTTTCAAGGTAAAAAAGCTTGGTATCAATATTATAATCTTTTATATCTGCCATTATTCTACTTGACTCATAATATAGCCTTCCACCTTCCCATCTTACATTCCTCCATTCGGAAAGTTCAGCGACTTTGATGTCTACTTGTTTAGT
The DNA here is from genome assembly GCF_003576475.1 of Maribellus luteus. Taxonomy (GTDB): domain Bacteria; phylum Bacteroidota; class Bacteroidia; order Bacteroidales; family Prolixibacteraceae; genus Draconibacterium; species Draconibacterium luteum. The sequence continues at coordinate 694,882 of NZ_QWGR01000002.1, forward strand.
AATCAAATCTTTTATATCTGCCATTTATTCTGTTTTGTACTTGTGCATAACGTTAAGTATATGCAAATGTGGGCGATTGCGGGCTTCTAACTTATCAAACCGTGAAAATTTAAAGCGGGCTACAGCCCTTGAATTTACTACTATCTCGCCCATTTTGTATATGCAGTGTTATGCGCTTTTATTTACTTTTTCTCTAAAATCCATTTGTCAAGAAACTCATTGACTTTCTCAATATAGTTAATAGCTTCTTGTTTTGTCTTTGTCTGACCTGAATGCCCCGAATCATTCCTACCAACCCTTATTTCATCAAGCAATTCAATTTTTAAACTTTTGGGATTTTTAAATCTGTTTGACATTTCTGCTGGTAATGGGATTAATTCATCATTACTTAGTGGACTTTGAATTGCTGTTCCTGTTTTATATTTTTCAAGGGAGCCTTGAAATTTCCCAAGCATTAATTTTTTAACATCTGTAATTCCAATTGCAATAAATATCTCCTTTAATTCATTTTCTATAGTTCTTCCATACTGAATTATGACTGGCGAAAAATCACTTGTTTCATGAATTGTATTCAATAAAAATTGTCCAGAAGATAAATATTTAACACTAATAGCAGATATTTTAGAAACATCAAACCGAGTATTTATAATCGTTTGGTATATTTGAATATCTAATTTATTAGTATAATCATCAATCTTTTGTTCTAATTCAGATATCTTATTTTCATTTTCTTCTTTATTCTTTTTTAGCTCATCAAAATCATGTAAAAATCTATCTCTTTGAATGTTTAACAAACTTAATTCTAGAGAATCATTTTCATCAAAAAAACCTCCGTCAAAGATTTGATAGTTTATGCTACCGTCTTGTTGAATATTAACGCTTGAAATTTGTTTATTATCTTGATTTGTATCCTGTGGATGCCTGATATAAAATATTTTAATTTTCTCTCCGCTTATTTTATCGTCTGCAACTAATGTTTGAAATTTCCTTATTAAATACTCACTATGAGTTTCAATTACGAACTGTATATTAAAGTCATTATGAGCTTCTACAAACATTTCTGCTAACAAAGACTGCCACTTTGGATGAAGATTTGTTTCTGGTTCCTCAACTAATAACATGCTTGGATTATAAAAATCATACATGTACTCTCCATCTTCATCATAATCCTCAATCGTTCTTTTGTTGCTTTCTGCTAATACACTTATTTGAATTAGGATAAGTATCAATTGTTTAATGCCGTAACCAAAATCAACAAGGTCTCTTTTTGCACCTTCAAATGTGACAACTGAAACACTAATTAGTTGATATTTTAATGTGTAATTAACAGAAATTTCCTTTCCTATTTTAAAAGCTTTTAGATATTTATTAATGAAACTTGAATGCTGAAATTCATTCGAATTATAATCTTTTAATAATTTAATAAATGGAGAGTTATTGGTTGCCGTATAAATTCGTGAATTTTCCTCTCGTATTGTTGACAGGTAATTTATTGAACTAACTCTTTGAATTAATGTTTTCCAGCTTGTCTTGAAACAGTTTTCAAGTACTGAATATTTACTATCATTTCTTTCTGCACTATTCCAATTTAAGTTTTCTTTTAAAATTTTTAACGCATTATAATAAACAAGGTCTTCTATTTCTGAAGGAGGATAGAAAAAATCTTCTGCGTCAAAATCTCTCTCTCCGATATGCTCTTTTCCACTAAGCGAGCTTTTCTCATTAATTACTTTATCAAGAAAATCATTCCATGTTTTTAAATCAATTTCATTCTTGAAAGAATTTATTAGCTCAGAAGGTAAAAGCCAGGTGTTTTCAAGATGTTTGTCTGCATTTTCTAGCCATTTTCTATTGCTCTTATTCTTTAAATATATCTCATAAAATTTCAACAATTCTTCTAAATATTGTTTCAGTTTATCTAGCTTTATATTCCACTCAATATATCCAACTAGAGGATTATCCATTGGAGGAAAAAGAAAGAAATGTGATGAAAATATATCAGTTTTCTCTTTGCCCTTTTCCTTTTTAGTTCTTTCGTATTCCTCTTGTTTTTGTTTAAATTCTACCTTATAAGCTTCTTTCTCAGAATCAGTAGCCTCTCTATATTTGAAAGACAATATTTCTATCTTATTCTTTTTATCAATAACCTCTATTTCTCTTAGCTTAGCTTGATAGACATTCTTATGTGATGGTACTTCAAATTTTAATGAAATATAAAAATTCTTGATGCCTAGAAATATAAAAGGCAGACAAATTGCAATTTCTCTGTTTTCCCTGTTGAATAAAATATTATCAAAGTCTCCTAATAAATGTTCTTGCTTTGTTAAATCTAAATCAAATGGATATTCATTTCCCGCCATACTATCTTTAAGCATTTGAAGAAACTTTATTATCGAACTCTTTCCAGAATTATTTGCTCCAGTTAGAATACTTATTGGAGCTATCTCCTCTAAAATTCCATTATTGTCATCAAAAATTCGAAAATTTTTTAATCCAATTATATCAATGGGTCTTATCATAGCTATTCTGTTTCAGGTGTTCTAATTGCGCATAACGGTGGTGGTATGAGGTCGTGGCGGTCAGACGAGAGTCTGAGTGTCCGACCGAAACTGAGGTTGGGACGAGATTCGACTTGTCGAATCCGCACAAACCCAGCCATGACTTATACCACGTGTGCCTGTTGCACAACTCACCAGGTTTTGTTAACAAATTTAGCATAATCCCGGAGAGTAAGCAGTTATCTTTCATT
>NZ_QWGR01000020.1 GCF_003576475.1 Maribellus luteus
CTTATAAGAAATACAAAGTCCCTCTCGCGGAAACGAATCGAGACTTTTTAACTGCAGCTGAACTTAGTGCTATTCAGGATAAAGAAATAAAGATTCAACGTCTCGATGCAATCCGGGATATCTTCGTTTTCGCTTGTTACACCGGTCTCTCCTACTCCGACATTGCCAAACTGCACAGAGATCATCTTCGTATGGGAATAGACAAAAACGACTGGATTTTTATTGATCGAACTAAAACCAATAACCGCTGTAGAATACCTCTACTTCCTGAAGCAAAGATCATCCTGGGAAAATATCAAAACACTCCTCAATACCAGGTAAAAGGTTTGTTATTACCGGTTCTTACCAATCAGAAAATGAATAGCTACCTAAAAGAGCTAGCCGACATCTGTGAAATCAATAAAGAGCTCACAATGCATGTTGCAAGACACACTTTTGCCACTTCGGTCACTTTGGGGCACGGAGTTCCTATCGAAACTGTTTCTAAAATGCTTGGACACATTTCACTTAAGACCACACAGATATATGCGAGGATCGTTGACAAGAAAATTTCTGAAGCTATGGAATTGATAGGCCAAACTGGGTAATAAGAAAAAAGTCAAAATTTGAGGATTAACACATCAATGTCCATTGCGAAGTTGCAATGGACATTGTTTTTTTTTGGTGTAGGATTCGAATCCTGATAATCCAGAATATTATCAACAGCTTTCTGTGCCAAACCTGAAACAGAAACAATAAACTTATTATCACTATTCCGTTTCTTTAGCCAGCCCTGAATGAAGCTGCACTGTTATCAATTGTTACGTTTTGAATGCCGCAATGACCACAAAAGCAATACTGCCCCCAGTTCAGTTATAACTGAAATTAAAATCTCAATTGACTTTTGCCCAAATAGGAGTAATTCGTAATTTATTCCTCAAACAAACGCACTTCCTGTTGTTTTGCTTTTATAGTAAAGATGGCATTTTTATCTAATATTTCTGAATACTTCAGTTCGATAATGTTTTTTTCGAATGGAGCCAAGGCGGATACACTAGCTTCAAAATTAACAACTTCTCCATTAATCTGACCTTCTACCTGAATCTTCGTTTCTTTAGAACTCACAAGTCCATAATTGCCTACTTCTATCAGGACAATCGTTTTACCATTCTTATGAGAAACAACCGGCTTTCGGGCTGACAGAATTGGGGCATCATACATCAACCAGGGCAAGCGGGCATAACCAAACAGCAAACTTCCATCCTTGTTTTTCCCAAGCAGTTTAGCCGCAAAGTTTTCATCGGTTAGTCCATTTCCCTTACCATCAAAGAATAGGACAAGGTCTTTTCCTTGTTGCTCTGTTTTTACAAGCTTACTCCCCCGGCCGAAGTTAACTTCTTCGGCAGCACCAAAACGAAGCGATTCCAAATCGATGTCTGTATGAGGATCAAAACCCGGTTCTGCTTCAATTTTTACCCGGATCAATGGGGTGTCCTCTGTGATTTCCTCCACATCAAGAATCGTCAGCAGTTTTCCTTTAGTCAGTGGGATGCCGATGTTCTTTGAACTGTGATGGTCATTGCCTAAATCGCCCCATTTGGATGAATCGATCACGGCAAAATTAGCCTGATAAGCCCGGCCATACTCATCCTGAAGCATTTTGATGCGCTCGTATTTATACCAGTCCTCGACTGTTCCGTCTTCGTATTTGGCAATCCCGGGCATGTAAGCTTCACCGGGTTCCACTTTCCAGTCGATGCCATTCGGCGAACGAAGGTAATAAGCAATGCGGCCATACCAATCGTTGACGATCATATGGTACTGAATATGCGTCCGCCAGATAACCGGGTCTTCATAGCGTCCGTCAAAAGCAGGATAGACTGACTTGTTCGTTACTTGGTAATAAGGCGATAGGCCGGTTTCACTCATCCAGATCCCACCACCACGGCAAACAGCCAGGTAGGAGCCGTCTTTTCGTTGAGCAAAACTTACGTTCGACAAGCCATCATGAATCTTCCGGTCTCTCGGATCGAATGTAAATTCCCCCTTCGTCCAAGGACCATTTAGCCCGTCAGCAATATAGTAGGCATTGATTACATAAATGACATACCGCCCGTCTTTCAGCCTGAAAAACTCCGGATTATGCCCTTGTCCAATGGTTTCACCCCGCACCTGGAAGGGCCCCTGAGGATTTTCGGCTACCGCATGGACCACCTCGGATTTTGGCCATTGCATATGCCCTTTTTCAGAATTTTCGGGCCAACGGCAAACAATTAGATGGTACTTCCCATCATCGCCCTTTCGGATGTTTCCTCCCCAATACGACCACTGCGGATCTTCAATACCATTAGCCGTGTAGCGGGGCCTTACCGCATCAGCCCCCCAGGTATCGGAAGTCAGTTCTCCAATTGGAGGGATGGCTTCAAAGCGATCCATAAAGCGGCCACCCAGTACAAGCTGTTTCCATTCCTCAGGACGCTGGCGCTCAATATCCTGGGCATTTAAAGGGGTGAATTGCAACACCCCACATACAACCAATACAAAGCAAAAAGAATAGTAGGAGTTTAGTCGTTTCATTGTTTGATAATTTGATTCGTTGATTATTTGTCTTTTTAAAACTCGGAACAACCATTCGTCAAGAGTTTTACACTTATTTTTCAGAAATCGTATTTATTGTTTCCCTTCTTCAATTATAAGCAGCCATCCCTTCTTGCTTTCAATTGGAATTTCATCTGTAATAGCAAACTGAGCGGATAGCTGAAAGTCTGCTATTTCCGGGGTAATTAGTCTTGCATTTGCCGACGAAAAACCAATTCTATCCCAATCCAGGTTCAGCTTAACTTTTTCCGTCTCATCCGACCAGTTTCCCAGTGCAATTAAGGTTTTGCCATCGCGGATATAAGCGGTTGCCTTCACCTGGGGGTTATTGGTTAGTACAACAGGCTCTTTCTCCCAAAAACCAACCATTTTGGATTGTTCGATACCAAATTCATCCCAAACCTTCCATACAGGACGAGGGTCGCAGGTTACGCCTTCGGTTACCCAGGGGTGCCGAACCGTCATGCCATACACCATGCCCAACCAACGGTTGCCTCCTCCGTGAAGCATGTCGCCCATCAAACCAAATGGAATTCCAGATACTTCAACCAGCCAATTGGCAGGCTCCATATCGCTATACATAAAGCTCTCTCCAAACCAGAGTTTATCCATATACGGAAAATACTCGGTGTATTGTGTGGCCGGACCTTTACTGAAACCCGTATTGGAGTGCAAATCGATCAAACATCCCGGTTTCTCCCGGTCAAGCACTTTTCGGATACGCTTAACAGTGCGGCGATCATACGAAACATCATCGAGATACAATCCGTCGATATCAACGTGGCGCACCAGCCAGGCCAATCCTTCAATATAGTAGTTGTACCAACGCGAATCACCAGGGGCATTTACAATCGATGCATCAGCACTTTTATCGGGAAACCACTGGTACCACTGCGGCCGGTAATTAGAAACCAGGTGCTCGCGCAACCACGGGTAACCGCCTCCGCGACCGTCGCCCAGAATCTCATCACCCAGGCTACGCAACGCCCATAGCTCGGTGGTATAATTGGTCAGTTCGCGGATGGTATAGTAAATTTTTACTTTTTGCCCTTTCTCATGCATCCGGTCCACAAACCATTTCATGGAATCGACCGCTACAAAAGGATAATTGATGTGGGGATTGTAGTTGTTTGCATGGTGCAAATTCACAATCTTAACACCACTTTCTAAATCTTCGTCCGACGGTACGGGCTGCCCACCATTGTGGTAATATCGATTGGTAAATTGGCTCTTGTAATCAATATCCTTAACCGGGGTTAGCAGCATACTCCATTCAAAAGTCAGCTCCTCCCCTTTCTCCAACGAACGCTTACCGCTATAAACCAATGCTTTTACTTCAGAAGGAGTGCTTTCAATACGAAAACCACCCTGATCGTCATTGTACCAACTTGCCGGATAGTCAGGGCGATAAAGATTTAGCAGAGGCCCGCTGTAGCTGCTCCCCCGTAATTCGCACCACAGTCCGGCATGCGTATTGCCAATCCAAAAACTGTCATGCGGCCCGTTCCACTTTGCCGAATGTTTTTTGGGGACAACACCTCCGGGCAAGTCCATGCCCATCATATATTCGGCGACCTCCTTTTTAAAAGGAATTTCCAAACGAATATCTTTTGCTTCAACTGGCTTTAAAGCTTCTACGCTTAATTTATAATTGATGTACCCGTCAGCTTCGATGGTTCCAACGCCCGATATTTTTAGATTGTCCGAATAACTTTCCCAAGCTCCAATCATCTTTCCCGGGGCATTTTTCACCAACTGTATATTTTGGGGTTCTGAAAACTGCTCTTGGCCTTTTGGAGTTTCAACCACAAATGAAATGGGACGATTCAGAACTTCCGTTTCTTTCACTTTAAACGAGCCCGGGAATCCGTTATCAGCAATAGTCATTGTTTTTCCGGTAAAACCATAGGTACTTTCCCCGATAAATGAGATTGGCTTGTAACCGTTGGTTGGTTCATCATCAATGCCCAATGTGGAGTTTAACCAGCGTAGGCGCGAGTGCCTCCAGGCCTCACTATCTCCTCGGTCAGCCAGCATTTCATTGCCAATTTTCAACGAAAGCTGTACAGTTTGTTTTTCCGTGTTTTCAGCCCAAACGCTTGCTGTTCCCTTATAGGTTCCGGCTGGAATATCCTTCGAAATATCCACTCCAATCCACAGTGGCTGTACATTTCCCTGAGCTAGGTCTACCCGCTTTACAAACGGATCGCCATAAGGGCCAATTCCCCCGGTATTGAAGCAAGTCAGTTTATCGGCTGCAATTTTATGATCGTCGTTTTGCAAGCCTGAAAACTCAATTTTTAGATCCTGCAAATCCTTTCGGGCAGCAAAAACACCTAGCTGAAAAGCATAGTATTCATTTTTAAGCGCTTCACCCTTAAAAACCGTTGAAGGACCACTTTCAATCCATTTTTGAGGGATCTCATCAAGCATACGAATCGGGAATAAACGATCCTCAGGGAAAATCAGGAAGTCTTGAGGATGCCTGTTTAAAAGAGAATCTTTCTCTGACTTGAGAGCAATTACCTCCATGGGGTAAAAGTTGTCAAATTCGGTTCGCGACTGAAAATCAATCAGCCTTGCTTTCAATAGCTTGGCAACATCAAGCTTATGCTCCCAATCAGCTGCGGGCTTCGCTTCCGGCTTTAAATAACCTTTATTGTAAAACCCATAGTTCTCCTGAACCAAATAAGGCAAGTAATAGAAAAAGTATTTCCCGGGCTTTTTCAGGGGACCGAAAGCCAATTTACAACGCTCATTATCCACCGCAATTCGATGAATATTCTGAATGGTGTCCCCACTTTCATGGATAATAATGAATCGCTTTTCAGCGGGATCTCGATCGTGCCGACGCCAATCAATATCAATCAAAGCAGCTTCTGCTGATTCTTCAACCTGAAGCACGGCACGATGGTTTCCAAGTGATTCTTCCCAGGGATTCTCAGCAACACTGTAAATCGACTCCTTCTTTGACATACAGCCGGATAAGAATAAGATCATAGAAAAAAGGAAATATTTCATCTGTTTTAAGTTTAGAACCAAGACACCAGCATCAAGACACGAATGGCATTTCAATTACTCTTACGTGCGCTCAAAAACTTTGTCATGGATATTTTAACTGATTTTAATTTTGATTCTTTACCCTTCTAATCGCCACCTGGGGGACAAGCTTAGTTACCAAATATTCCTTTCGGAACAGTTTTCACTTCCGATTTTTTCATGTTCAATACATCAAGAGCCTGCCCCAAGAAACCGTTAAATCGGTTATTTTCCACCTTTACCCCGCTACAATGCTCGAGCTTAAAATGGGCAACCGGCATTTCATCTGGCTTAGAAAGTGGTTTATAATCTACCTTGTTGTTATTAAACTGCAGGTTTCTCACGGACCGGGCAAATAAAACCGGGCTCCCCAGGCATTCAAAAACATTATCTTCTATCTGGATATTGGAGTGGATATATCCATTCTTCGGAAAATTATGCGTCTCCGGTTGAATGGAAATCACATACCCCTTTTCGCCTTGCGTGAAGCCACATTGTAGAAATCGGTTTCCGCGAATAGTCACATCACCAACCGGTCCGGACTCATACCAATAATTACAGTCGTTGGCAATAAGGATGGCATGCATCCCCGTGCGATAAAACGTATTGTTTTCTATTAAAACTTTTCGCCGGGTGGAAATAAGCAATCCCCTTGTGCTCGTTCGCTCAAAATGACTGTTGCACACAATCACTTCCGGAGTCCAGCTCACATTTTCCACACAATCACCTTTTTTAAGATCTTCAGGAAGGTGTTCTTCCATTTCCAATACGATTTCGCGCTTGGAGATCATTTGAGCTGTCTTCACTTTTCCAGAGTTGTAAATCATCAAATTTTCCGGATTGACAAAAGCCACGGAATCACCGGCAAAGAATGCTTTAAATCCATAGGTTTGGTGGTGCATAAAGCGAAGTATGAGCTTGTTATCTCCTTCAACTCTGGTGATTTTAAGATGGGTACCATGCACATTCATCGGATCATCGTGCGAACCTGATGTACGACAACTATCCACCTCTATTAACCCTTTGCATCCCGAAAAATGAAAACAATCAGCAAAAGCAGCAATGGTTCTCCCCGATTCTTTGCGAGGTGCAACAGCAACTTTTTTGAATGTTATATCTTCGGAGAATTGGGAAATAATGCCCATCCCATGAATGTAATGCAAGGAAACATTTTCCAGCACAATATTTTTGCTAAGGTCGATAAAAGCCCCGCAGTTATCTCGGTAAGGATCACGAATGGAGAGCACATCGCCTTTCTGAAAACCAGCCTCCGAAACATCACCATTGAACACAACTGTATTTGCTGATTCCTTTGTAGCTTGGAGTCTCTCAAAAGCCTTCCAGGAAGTCCGGTAAACCAGATCCTTTTCTGGATTCGTAACAACGGTATGCAAAGGTTTGGCCCCCCAGCCTTCTCCATAAAACAGAAGCTGATTATTGTGCACATCAAACCGGGTATCCGGATGAGCCTCCAATTTGGTCTGGTTAGACGATGTTTCAAGTAGCTTAAATTCAGCCATGGTCGGTCGCTCGTAATCAAAACAAATATTCCGGATGGTTACATTTTGACTGTTTAAGATGGCAAACGAAACCATTTTCCCATGTAAAACCACCAGCGTATTGTTTCCATCAATCGTGATATTGGAAAAGCCATCCAGGCAAATTGCCAGGTTTTTTACTTTCGAGAGCGTATCATCTTCCGTCGTGTTCGAAATGTAAAGCTCTTTTTTAACTGCACCTTCGGGCCATAAGTCCACACGACCGCCCGGAAACTTCAGTACGACCTCTTTCTCATCTTTAGCTGCTTCCAGTGCTTTTACAATAGCTGGCGATGCATTTTCATACGACCATGGAGTTACTCCAAAGTCAAGGAGATTAATTTCTTTAGCGCCAGCCAAATTGCAGGCCAATAGAAACAACAGGAATAGACAACATGATTTCAATTTCATAAATCCCAAATTTCAAATTACTTAACCAAAGGCCTTATGATATAGGGCTTTCCCTTTTCGATCTTAAGCGAAAAGACTCCATCCGTTACCTTAATCTCCCTCTCGTTCTTTTCACCATTTACTGAAATCTCCTGAATCCGGACTCGGGACCCCCTTTCCCAGTCGCCCGGTATGGTGATTTCCCGTTCTTCTGATTTAGTGCTATAAACAGCTAGGCTCGTTTCATTTTTCCACACCACAGGAAATGCCACAAACCCCTTTTCCCTCAAAAGGCGATCGCCCTGAAAAACGGTGCTATCGGCCAACGAAGTCGTTACATTATCTGAAAAACGGGCAATACGCTCATCTCCTTCACCCTCAACTTGAATACGTACATGTTTATTCAAGAAAAAATACTGCAAACAGTTTAAGTAGAACTCGTTCACAAACTTTTGCTTCCACTCCTCGTCATTTGGGTTCTTGTGCAATTGAGGAAAAATATTTTCGCCATACATACTTTTCCCAAACAAGAAGCCAAGTCCAAAGTCGGTGTACTCCAAATCGCGATTCAGTCCGCTTCCCGTATAAGTACTGGCCGGATATCTGAGGTAATCCTCTTGCGAAAAATGGTTAAAATGCCAGGCAAAAGGAATTTTACCAATCATGTAATCCATCACCCACTCACTGGTAGCGTCAATACCTTGTTGATTCCAATAGGCAAGCACTTTCTGCTGATATTTGGCTTCGGTTACTGCCGATTCGTAATGTCCTTTGCTTTCGCGCGCAATCCACGCGTCAATATGAATGGTTTTCCCTTCACGCAAAGGTGGCAGCAAATCCAACAGACGATCAATACGCATTTTAGCATAGCCACTCTCCCACTCGTTCTTGTAGTTAATTTGGTAGGCTTTCCGGTTGTTATAATTGCCAATCACCATCAGGTTGCCATTGGTAGTTTTCGAAATCAAATCATTTTCCAGATACTCCGGCCATAACGGACTGTCGTCATAAGCATCGGTCATATTGATGTGAAGGCTCACCACGGTATGGTATTTACGGGCTTCTTCCATCAGCCAAATCAGGCTTTCGCGGGCCGTTGCATCCTGTTCTCGTTTCAGTGCTTCATTCACCCCAAAAAAGGCCGGATATTTATCGTCATGTCCGTTATACTGCCAACCTACGAGATAAATGATTTTAGGCACTCCCAAAGTTAGCTCATCTGTGATTTTAATAATCTCCATAGCATCTTCAAAAGTATTGGCCACCATTGGCTTCCCTTCACTATCGGGTTTAGAAAGAAACAGTTTCATCACCAGCGTTTGCGAATAATCGTGATTAAAATCAGCAAACACGTTCTCTTGTTCACCACTAATTTTCGAAGTAACTCCGTAACAAACATTTCCGACAAGCAAGCCGGCAAGTATTAACAAATTAAGTATTAATCTTTTCATCTTTATTTTTCAAGTCATTATCTTATTTAAAACGTATCAATCACTGACAGAAATTTTTTCAGTATACCTGACCTCAATCTTCTGTTGACAAGAAGAAAAAGTGTTGTTTTTCAACTCTACACCCTTAGCTCCCCGAATGGAGATTCCCACTTCCGCATTTTCTCCCTCTATTATATTCTGTACGATGGCTATATTTTTATGAATACCGGCCTTGGTATCATCCGGTGCCTTCACGTTGACTGCAATTCCGCAGGCACCGTTATTTGTCGCATCGCCTCTCCCGGTTCTCATAATCCGGTTATTACGGATGGTAACATTCGCAGAGCCAGGCCCCTCGCGCCAGTCGCCCTCGGCACCAATGTGAATAGCCGTACCCGTTCCCTCCCGAAAAGTACAATTCTCGATCAGCACGTTGCGGGTTTTTACCAGTACACCACGCGCCAGATGGCTGCCCACGTATGAATTAACAAATTCGAGTTTCGGCAGTCTGGTAACATCAATCAGGTAATAGTCATTGAAATCGCCCGGAAGCTTGCGATTTAGTGTCAATACACTTTTCCATTCTCTTGGAAACGTGTCCACTTCCACAACGGTAAGCGAGTCAATCACCTCCAAAGTTGTTTTCTTTACAATTTCAAGGGCATTCCCAATATCCGGAAAATCAAGTACGCATGCGTGTGTGCACCAGCGATCTTCCAGCTTAATTTCATACGAGTTATTGCCTAAATCTTTGGTTATTTTATGATAGTACCCATGCACATTCGTAGCGTCATCTCCTTGCCCTTCAAACATGCAACCATCGAAACGGATCAGGCCGGTACAGGAAGTAAAGTGCGTAGCATCGGTATTGGTAGACTGGTATTTCCCTGGAGCCGGTACAATACGAAGTCCTTCCATTAATACATTGTGCGAACGGTGTCCAACAATTCCCATCCCGGGCTGAGCATGAATGGTCACCCTCCTCAACACCGTGTTTTTTGCTTCGTGAACCAAAATAGCCGGACGGAAGTGCATCATGTGATTCATCAAGGCAACTGTCCCAAGCATCTCCGGTTTTGCTTTGGTGAAGATGCGCACCGTTTTTTCATCCAGCTTACGGGTTTTAAACGGATGATACAGCGATTGCCCCAGTAAACGGTTCTTCTGCAGGTCCCAAAACATAATCCGGGTAATGGTCATGTCATCCCCTAACCACTGTACATCAGTAAGCTCCACATCCAGAAACTCTTTATCAACGTTCACCACTTTTCCTTCGCTGTGTGGAATGGTTTTGTAATCGATGGTCAAGCCTTCGATGGTGATGTCCCGGCAGTTTTCCAGCGACACAGGCTCCATCCAACCATGGCACAAAAGCGTAGCACCTTCAGCCATAATCCGGAGATTATTCACTCCATTGAAATCGATCCCACGTGAATATGGGAAATAGGGTGTATACACAACATCCTGTGGATTCTCTCCTAACTTGCCTGCCATGATGTCATTCATCAGCTTGATCGCTCCCGCATCGGAAATATCATATACCCCCGGGGGCATTATTAAAGTTTCAGCTCCACTTTTCCGGCACTCATCAATGGCTTTCTGAATCGCTTCACGATCATTCTTGCCATCGTTGGGGAGGGCACCATAATCAGTTACATCAATATTTTGAGCTTGCAACAGAATGGTTGTCAACAGGACAAAACTCATTAAAATCAGTCGTTTCGGTATATTTTCCATCGGTTGGTCTTTCAGGTTAAAAATAGGTTTAAGTCAATTTTAAAGACTCACTTCATCGGAAATTGGGATAAAGCCCTCAATTTTTGGGATGAATAAGGCGACTAATTTTCGAGGTCCAACTTGAAACGATATTCAGGATGTAGCTCAATCGTTGTTATTGCTGCCTGATCAAGCCCTGTTTTATCGACATACTTCTCGAAATAAATATCCGGGTTTGCCCTATCAAAAGCCTTGGCCCGCAACAAAAGTGGGTTATCCTGCAAACGATCCCGGTAACGATTGATCCCAATCACCCAATCTGTTCCATCAAACAGATAATCGCTGATCAGTTCTTCGCCAAGATAAGCGTCGGCGCGATCGCCTCTAAAGGAAATGGCCAGTCGCAACTCTTCTTTACCAAATAGCATATCAGCGGGAAGTTTGATTTCGTAATAATCCAGTCCATCGTCTTTCCGCCACTTGAAAGAAGGCAGTTTGTTTTCACCCTGCCAGCCAAGTCGATTAACCGGCATCCTGTTTTCTCCAACCGACTCCCAAGTCTGGTCCGTAGCCCAATGTAAACGACTTCCATTGTTCATCAGACTTTCAATTTCGCCAATAAACTGCAAGCCGGGATTCTCTGATTCAATACGAATATCGTTTACCCCATTATTGAATGTGCCATTCAAATCAGCCTCCCAGTAATTCCCGTTTTGCTTTAGGTCAATTAATATGTTATTCAAAAAAGCCGAAACCGGCTGTGAAGCGGAACATCGAAGTGTTGCCTCTTTCACTCCGGCCAATGAGCGGGCATCCAAAACCTTAGTGATTATGCTTTTCCCGGTGTTGCTGGCAGACTCAATCCATTTTGATTTTTCCATAGGACGATAGCCAACAGCTTCAACAGGTAGCCTTAAAATATCTTTTTCAAAATCATGAACCTCAAAAATTCCATCTGTTGGTTGATTTACGGATAGCTCGGGATAAATTAAGACTTGCTGTTTGTTGGCTTCCGCGAAAAGGGTCAGTTGCCCATCCTCAATAAAAATCCCGGATTCGGTCATTGCCAAATATTCTGTATCGGTATTTTTAAACTTCCATACTTTATCCGATTGCTCCTCAGTCAAAGTCAGGACTTTTATCACTGAACCATCTTTCTGTTCAATTTCGATAAGGCAATCCGTTCCCGGATTTAAATCAGATACAAAATATCCATTGGCTTCCTTCCTTACCTTCCCGTTGGCAGCCTTTATATTCTTTATCCCACCAGCACTGAAAAAATACTCAGCAGGAATGGCATCGTCTCCGAAAAATGCCCACAGTTTATCTTTTCCGTTCTGAAGCTTTGCGATGGGCTGAACCGTTGCGTATTTTAGTTGAACCTGCCCCATCTCCAGGTTAAACGGCCACATAAAATAGGCTCCATCTTTAATGGTAACGGCTGTGCGCGGAATCTTCAAAGTCTCCGTTTTCAACTTTACCTCAAACTGCACATTCTCAAAATTCTTTCGGGAGCGCTTATAAAGGTAGTTCGAGCAAAACAGATAGCCCTGATTGCCATCGGTGCGAACGGCCCATTGAAGGTTGGCCGTGTCATTGTTGGAAGCAGGGAGATAGGCAACTTGTCTGGCTAGGTCGCTCCCAAAATCATTCATAAAATAGTTGTACTTTTTGGTTTCACTCATTACAGCACCAATTTGCCCAAACTCTCTCAAAGGGGCTTGGTAATCATATGAAACCCGACTGGTTGACGACTCCAGCGTCGTCAGTTTGCCCACCTGGTTACTTCCTCCGCTATACATGTAATACCCCATCAGGTTCACGCCACAGCCAAGCCGAAGATTGATATTCGCTCCGGCCATTTCTTCCGGCACAATGGGACGGCGATGATAAAAACTGGGAGTCCCCAATCCGACTTCACAGGTAAAGTAAGGCGATTCCACTTCCTGCGAATTAAGCGATTGTACTTCACCGTCGAGTTGTATTAAATCGGTCCCGATATTATCCGACAAGCGGTTGTAGCTAAAAAATTGAAAGTTACTCACCGGCAACTCATCAGTTCCCCGAGTCCAGGGCGTTTCGATATAATAGCCGGCATAAGGAATGATCTCTTTCTTCGGATAATCAGAGGCCATCCAATGAGTCATGGAATAGACAGGAACGTCAAATCCTTCTTCAATGGCAATCTTTTTTAGCTCCATCAAATGAGACACAACATGCCCTTCGGTTACATATTCATTTTCGAGCTGTAAGCCCATAACCGGACCCCCATCCTTATACAGCAAGCCTTCAACCTGTCTGAACACCGCCTGATACCACCTCCTGGTATATGCCAAATAGAGCGGGTCGTTATAGCGCTTGCGGATATACGTTTTTTGCATTAACCAATCGGGAAGACCTCCGTTACGGCATTCTGCATTGCAATACGGGCCAAACCGCAGGTGTACCAGCAGCCCGACTTCATCGCACAGCTGGATAAACTTCCGTAAGTTATTGTTTCCGGTCCAGTTCATCTGCCCTTCAATCTCCTCGTGATAAATCCAAAGAACATACGTACTAACAATGGTTATTCCCGAAGCCTTCATTTTCAAAAGGGTTTCTTTCCAATAGCGATGGTCATAACGACTATAATGAAATTCGCCCATAACCGGAAGAACCGGCTCTCCGCCAATAGTCATGTAAAGACTGTTCAATTCAATCTCCTGACCGCCAGGCCCCGGATTCCCCATCTGAAAGTCACCCTTCAGAACCGGATAGCTTATTTTCCTCAAATCAATCTGAAAATCCGTTGCATAAAGGTCATTGTGTAACAACATCAATACCGCTAGCAAAAGGAACAACTGCCTGGCTGGTTGAGCAATATTTCTAGTTTTATAGTTTAAAAGAATCATTTTGCGGAAGTTTTATTGGATACTATTTGTAAGGATTACCACAGGATGGTGGTCAGAAGGAAATTGCTTGTTTCTAAAGTCAGTTAGCACCCCATAATGGCTGACCTCAACCTGCTTGTTCACGAAGATATAGTCGATTCGTGCTTGCTGAGCCTTTCCAAAACGAAAGCCATTAAATGTCCCTTCCGGACCATAGGGCTTTTTCGCGCTCTTCATTTTACTATCATAAAGGCCATTACTTGTCAGTTCTTTATAGGCCGGGCTATCGGGAGTAAAATTGAAATCCCCCATGACAAAAACCGGTTTGTTCTCAACCATGCTTTTTATGGTGTCATTCAGCAGCCGGGCACTTTGCAGGCGCGCTTCTTTACCCACACTATCAAAATGGGTATTAAAAACGTAGAATTGACTTGTTGAATCCAACGTCTCAAAAAGTGCCCAGCTACAAATACGTGTATAGCCTGCATCCCACGAACGGCTGACTTTTTCAGGCGTTTTTGACAACCAGAAGGTACCCGATGAAAGAACTCGAAACTTGTCAGCCCGATAAAAAATAGGATTGAATTCTCCCTCGTTTTTTCCATCTTCACGAGCTACTCCAATCCATTTATAGGCGGAGAGTTGCTCATCAAAATAGTCGATTTGATGACGATGTGGCTCCTGCATTCCCACCACATCCGGCGAATGAAAATCAATCAAACCTATTTGAAAATCCTTTCGGTTTGCCCAGTCATTCTGTTTGGGCTTCCCTTTGTTGAAAATTGACTCATCATACCGGACATTGAAAGTCATTAACTTTAAATTGGTTTGGGCCGGGGCAATGAGCTTGGAAAATGTAAACAGCACCAGCAATATTAAGTGTAATAATTTCATAAGTCGTTTTTTACTATTCGTTCGTTGTTTTAAACGAAACTTCCCATTGTACCGATGAAGTTTTGGCAGGCTGATACGAAACTTTCAAGACTTCACCTTTTTGTTCAGTTCTGGCTTGCTGACCATTGATTACGGCCGACTGCAACAAGTAGGCTTTGGGAACATAAATGGTAATCACATACTCATCGTCTATTACCACCCGACTTCGTCCTTTAAGTGAGTTTTCTTCCCACAGCAGCTTTTCAATTTCAGCAGCCCCCTGCGACAAATGACGGTTTGTAGATACTAATTGGGGATGGTCTAGCTTTTCCCGAATGGCCAAGGATTCCAGTCCATAAGGCTCCAATTCACCCAACGCAAAATCACCTTTCAATACTCCGTACATTTTATCCCGCCAGAACTCATACAACAGGTATTCCTTCGAAGAATCGAGCCCTAAGTCAGCAAACTTCAACACAACCGGCTCAAGCGACTTTTGATTTCTTTCCGACCAATTTAAGCGATGTAACACATTCCAGTTTTCAAAACCTGTATTGAACTCATTCAGCCAATAGGTGCACACCTCACCAAACTGATCTCCATCAATGGGTGTAGGATGTTTTCCTGTCGTAATATCAGTACGCTTGTTGTTTCTAAGCCAATCTGTTTTCCCCGGATCAAAGTCGTATAATTGTCCGGGAACTGAAAATAAAACAGGAGACGAACGACGCAAACCGTAGATCCGACTATCGTCCTCATACACTTCGGGTTTATCGCTGAGCATTAACATGGCTCCGGCAATTGAGGCTAAAGCTGGGCGTATGATGGTTTCCCGCTCCAATGCTTCTCTGGCTTCCAGGTCTTTTACATTGCCAATATCTTTGCCTTTTTTATTGGGAGACACATCACAATGATCAGGATCGTTACGCCAGACAATGCCGTTCCACGAATTATATTGCTGCAAGGTAACCGGGCCATAACCATCGCCACCAATACGGCAGGCATCAGCCAATCCGATACTTTCGGGTAAAACTCCCCAACACGACAAGATAAAAGTATCGTCACCCAGTTCTTCGCGAGCAATGCGCAGGTAAGCCCGCAGCACTTCATCAGGAGCAATGCCTTTTTCGCGGCACCATTCTATATTGTTGTGCAAATTATCATAGAGATAGTGACGAAGCTGATCGATTTTCACATATTCAATCCCTGCGTTTTTCAACCCTTTAAAAACAGGGCGAATCAATGCTTCAACCACTTCGGGATTAGTAGCATCCAACACATAGCTCACCCATGGTGCTGCTGCCGGTTTCCCTGACTCATCGTGCACAAACCAATCCGGATGTTCCTGAACCGTTTCTTCATCCGAAAAAAAGCAGCCCATCCATACCGCCGGATCAAAACCTGCCTGGTGAGTTGAAGTCACATAGCCTGTTAGTCCTGAAGGAAACAGGTCTTTCTTCCAATCGAGCCAGGTAGTAGGACGGCCTCCCAGGTAACCATTTGCTTGCGCACAGTTTTTACGCTCACGGTCATTTTCCCCTTGATAAACATCATCAATCTGAATAAAGCGATACCCATAATCGGCCATGTTTTTCTTTTGCCACATTTCCAACAATTCGAGATGATCCTCTTCCGTAAATTTCCTGAAATAAGCCCACCACGAACACCATCCGGTAATGGATTCTTTGTAAATAGTATAAGTCCAGGGTTGAAAATGAGGTAAGTTCCTGTGTTTTTGATAGTAGCGCGGACGAAAAACCAGCTCTGCACTTTTCGCGGTAAATGTGAGTTCAAACTGTGTTGTTCCGTTTGGGTTTCGAGAGGATCTAATCACAGTCCCAGGTGGCAGCTCAAGCATCCAGTCCAGGTTTCGGTCGTAAATCGCATTGTTTCGCAGGTTATTGCTCAATCCATGCGAGGTACGCACTAGAGCCAATTTCTCCTGGGCATCGCCCCAGGTTTCGGCTGCCAAAGCTTCTGAGCTTCCATACACAAAAGCATGAACAGTAGTTTCCCTTTCAAAATTGAGTTGAATTCGCTGTTCGATGACCTGATCGCCACTTTCCTTTGTGACAGTTTGTACCGGATTATCAAACGCTCCTTCAAAAATAATGGCATCTCCATACTGTAAGGTTACCGATTTTTTATCGTCCCCAATGTTCAGTTTTGCCGGGGTATTTTGCGGGCCTCCAGGCAATTCAGAAAAAGAAAGAAAGGTATTATTCTGTGCTCTTCCCTGAAGCAGGAAAAATAAACATATTCCAATAAGTAGTAAGTTCTGTTTCACTGGTTATCAGTTTAGTTATTTCTACAATTTTCTTTTTTCGAAAGGAATTCTGATGGCGTGTATCCTACTAAAAAAGTGTCAATTTCTCTTTAAATTCTATACAATACTCATTTTTCATCAACTACCAGGCTTTTGGACAGATTCATAAAAAACAGGTCGAAATCTTTACCATTTTCATACAAAATACCTATTAAGCTCCTGGTAATTTTGAAACAGTTATATGGTCTTAGCTACTTCCATTTTTTTGAACTTCATAATTTTGATTAAGATATAGTAATGAAAAACAGCTTTATCACGGTTATTACGAAACAGATACAGAGGCACTTTACAGAATCGCACAACTGGAAGAAGTGGACATGCAATAGTAAAACAGGGATAAAAGTTCTAAAAAATAGGCGAATAATGCGAGCGAAGAGTCCGTTGCCGGCTTGGAAATTCCGGTTACCGGCAACGGCTCTGATCTAACTAGCTTAGCCTACTTCAATATGTACATGCCTCAGTTTAAAACCAATTCAGTTATTCTTATCGTCCAGGTCTGTGTTGTTTTGCCGTTGGCAGCAGTAATTTTATACTTGCGCGAAGTAGAAAAATCGCCTGGTTTACCAAGTACCGGTGCTCCATCAACAGGCTCAATCGTTGCAGCGGTTGAGATATTCATGTAGCAAACGATGTTGCTCAGTGAAACTTTCTGGCGTTCCTCCTCGGTGAAAGTACCGCTGGCTTCAGGAACTGTGATGATAACAACTACTTCATTTCCGTTGATCTCTTTAGCAACTTCGAGTCTTTGGTTTTTTACAACCTCAGAACCGTCAATCCACTCATCATCTGAGTCGAGGTAACGGTGTTCGAAGAATATATTGGCAATTTCTGCCTCTTCGAAAGCTGGCAAGTCATCTAAACCACTTTTCAAACATGAGGTGAAACTAAACAAAACCCCAAGCATTAAAATCAGTGTTTTATAATTCAATATTCTTTTCATCGTATTTCAATTTAGTATTTATGCTTCCACTTTTTACCACCCCGGATTTTGGGTTAAATTCTCGTTGCGGTCAATATGACTTTTAGGAATCGGGAAAAGATATCGTCTATCTGGACTAAATACCCTAACTTCGATATTCAAATAATTTTCCCCTTCATCGGCATATGTTCTGGCATAAAATGATTTTCTGTCTTCAGAAATCAGGATAACACCCGGAACTTCATCTTTCATTTCATAAACTACACCACCCGGTTCACGACCATGATTGGCTTCGTCACCGTATAAGCCCCAACGCAAAAGAGTCCAATAAAAATCACGCTCTTTAACCAGTTCTACACGACGTTCTCTTTTGTAATCATTCCATGCATCCTGAAGCGAACTTGCGGATGACGCAGGTAGTCCGCCATGCTGCACACGAGTAACATTAAGGGCTTCAACTGCTTCAGTTACTTTATTCTGACGAAGCAACGCTTCTGCTTTATTTAAATACACCCTGCCAAGACGTATTATAACATAATGATAATCGGTTGGAATACCTACATAAACTCTTGGAGACACATTGTAAGTACCTTTTCGCCAATAGTACCCGGTACTTGAGATGCTCCACTGACGCGCTCCATTATAAGCGTATCTCCATAAGTTTCCTTTAATCCTTGTTGCAATATCTTCGCCAAACCAGGTTGAACCATCACGAACCACAGTCTGATCCAGACGTAAGTCTGCATTGCCATAAATAATATCATTTACTTCCAGTTCAACGCCATCTTTTACCTTCCATTCCCGATCTCCTATCATCTCCATATTTTCTGTAAACTGTGAAGTCTGGTTCCAAGGCAAGGCCTTTCCTGTATTTTCATCAATAATCAGGTAATTATCTACCAAAGTCTGCGTCGGAGTATGTCGGTTCCAGGCTTCGAAAATTTCGAAATTAGCTTTCCAGACAGGATAGAATCCATTACTTACCAATACATCACGTTTCAGATTGGGCACACACCATTGCAAATCCTGAATGTCGTTGCATACAGTATTGGCTTTATCTCTGTATAACCCCAGAATAATCTCGTTTGAGAAACGTCCCTGTTCGTTAAATATACTTCCGTAATTCGGGTCAATTGAAAAAGGTCCTTCATCTATAACCATATCGGCAGCATCAATTGCCTTTTGGTAGTAAGCATCGTCGCCTGTATAGGCAGCCGCCTGTAAACAAACCTCACTCTTGATGGCAGCAGCAGCGTACTTGCTGGCTTTTCCGGGAAGTGCAGTCTCGGGCAAGCTTGCAATGGCATCGTCCAGGTCCTTCACAATTTTGCTGTACGTCTCAGCAGTGTTTTGTGTAAGAGGCAGTTTGTAAGAATCTTCATTTTCGGTCAACACTTTGTCAACCCAAACTACACGTCCGAAACGACGTGCCTGCCAGAAATACACCATAGCTCGCAGAAATTTCCCTTCAGCAACCAATTCTGTTTTATCGTCTTCAGATAAACCTTCTGATGCTGTAGCTTTTTCAATAATCAGGTTACACTGGCGTATAAGACTAAACTTGTCGAAGCCAAAATCGGTTTCGCGCGTATAGGTTTCATCAGGTACTACTTCATCGCCATGGCAGTAAGCTCCGTTTGAAGTCCAATTTTCCATGGTTGCAAAATCTGCAAACAAACCGTTTAATACATCGCTGTATGTTTGATTCACAAAGGCATCGGCATTTGTACGGCTACCCCAGACCAATTCCTCCTGATATTTAGAACCGTAGGGGTCGGTATCCAGAAGATTGTCCTTACACGATATTGTTATCAATACCAGTAATAGTGCATAAAATATGATATATATATTTTTCATCTTAAGCTTTTTTAAAATCCAACATTTAACCCCACAGAAATAACCCTCTGAAGCGGATAACCATAATTATTGGTGTCGTCTGTTTCAGGATCCATTTTATAATCACTAAATATCTTTGAAATAGTGAACAGATTGGTTCCACTAACAAATAGATCACATCTGCTAAACGGCAAACTTTTTAACAAGCTTTGCGTCAGATCGTATCCCACCTGCAATGATTTCAGTCTGAAGTATCTTGAGTTTACCAACCAGAAATCGGAATCTACGGTGTTGTTGTTACCGTTAAATCCTTCGTTCGAAATTACACGAGGATAAGTTGCATTTGTATTTCCAGGCGTCCAGTAATCGGTTTGGAACGGATATTTAATACTTTCTACATTGCTATTCCTGATTACATTACTCAGATAAACATGCCGGTTACCGGCTCCCTGAAAATGAAGTCCTGCCGACCAGGCTTTGTAGTTCAGATCTACCGTCATACCATACATTACACGGGGAAAAGAAGGTTTACCCAATCGGATTTGGTCTTCGCTATCAATCTGTCCATCACCGTTAATGTCCTTGTATTTAATATCACCGGGAACCAGGTCATGCGAATCATTTCTTTTGGGGCTGTTCATAACATCCTGGGCATTTTGATAATATCCCTGCGAAATAAACCCCTGTGCACCGACACCAGTTTGATGTGTTAAGCGGGTATTTGGATTCATCAGCTGGTCTTCGGATTCATCGTGTTTTACTACCCATAGTTCATCGAACCGGGTTAGATTGGCCCCTATAACGTAGTTTAGTTCGCCGGTTTTGCCCTGGTATCTTACATCAAACTCCCAGCCTGCCCTTCGGTGTTTACCGTCGGTATTTACTTTTGGCAGCGATGTTCCCAACGGGTCGGTGTAACTGGCGCCTGACGGCGATCCCAGGTAGTTTACAGTTTCATAAAAGAAGTAATCAAGCGAACCTGCTATACGGTTGTCCATAAAAGCAAAATCGACGCCAGTATTTACCGATTTACGCTCAAACCACGTAATATCAGGACTTACCAGGTTTCCTTCCTTAAAACCAGGAACCATAACTCCGTTCACCACATAAGCAAACTCGTTCAGTGCATAACCTGGCAGATATTCAAAGCGTTCAACGCCATCATCTAACCCGGTTTCACCATACGAAAAACGGAGTTTAAACAAGTCCATCTGAATCTTCTCTTTAAGGTCGGCAACAAGTTTTTCTTCAGAAATGGCCCATCCTAGCGACCCTGAATAGAAGGTACCCCAGCGTTTGCCATCGGGGAAATTATCGTTACCATCGTAACGAATACTTCCTTCTACCATATACCTGTTATCGTATGCATATTTCAAACGACCCACAAAACCGGCATTGGCATTCTCCCGCTGAACTCCATTGTTTTTTGCGGTTTCTGTTGGTCCGGCAAAGATTTGGTCAACATCCAGGATATAATTTTCTCTCGACGCTAAAACACTTTCAAAATGTGAATACGTTTCATCGTACCCAAAGAGCGTCTCAATACTGTGTTTTTTGATGTTCTTTTCATAGCTGACCAGTGGTTGGATGCGATATGTCCACCCCGAACCTGATTCCAGACCAAGACTGGAGAGGTTTTGAGGAATTGGCGTCTCGCTGCCAAGTTGGTACTGATCTGCATTTTTCTTCCAGTATTTTCCAAAATAATTATCGGTACGGAAATACCCCATAACTTTTAGCTTCAGTCCTTCTATTTTTGGCACGTTCCATTCCAAATCTAACTGAGCATTAATGTTCCTGTCATCGTTTCTGTTGTAACCGGCACTTGGATCAATTTCAACCAAGGGGTGATCGACTTTTGTGGAATAATATCCCAGATCGGTATATGCCAATCCCATTGGAGAACTGTTCTGAATGTGTCCCCAAGTATACCAATACCCTGTTGAATAATGCGAATAAGGTTCACGTGTTTTTTCCAGATTACCGTACAACGACAATACCGATTTTAAACCTATCTTTTCAAAATTATTAGTTAGGCTCATCCTGTAAGTCATTCGTTTTAACCAGTTGGTATCGAACCTGTACAGAGATCCCTGATCGAAATAAGATAATGAAGCATAGTATTGCGATCTTTTGTCACCTCCCATTATAGACAGATCATGCTTCGATTCTTGAGCAAAATTCTTTAATGTTACATCCTGCCAGTCGGTATTTGGATAGTTAAACGGATCGGACTGGTCTTTATACTTCTGAACCGCAATGTCAGTGTACGGACGATCTTGCTTGTCGTTGTCGGCTGCCTCGTTGGCAATTGTTGCCAATTCGTATGAGCTTAATTTTGACGGCAACACTGTCGGTTGGCTAAAATTGTGACTATAGCCATAAGTAATATTAAACTGTCCAACTTCTCCCCTTTTTGTCGTAATTACAATGGCTCCGTTACCTCCTTTAGATCCGTAAATGGCAACAGCCTCGGCATCTTTCAAAACAGTAAAACTCTCAATATCTTTGGGGTTCATACGGTGCATCTCATCCATGTTTGATGTCATAACACCGTCAATTACCAAAATCGGTGCTCCACCACCGCGAACTGTAATTGTGGGTCTTTTCCCAATACCTCCACCATTGTTGGTTACGATTAAGCCCGCTGCCCTACCTGCCAATGCTTCACCAATACTGGTAACAGGTAGGTTCTGAAGATTATCGGTATTAATTTTTGTTACAGCAGCTGTTGTTGTTCTTTTTGTTGTTGTACCATAA
Source organism: Maribellus luteus (assembly GCF_003576475.1). Classification (GTDB taxonomy): domain Bacteria; phylum Bacteroidota; class Bacteroidia; order Bacteroidales; family Prolixibacteraceae; genus Draconibacterium; species Draconibacterium luteum. The sequence continues at coordinate 22,275 of NZ_QWGR01000020.1, forward strand.
CCAATGGCAATAACCTCATCAATCCCAACCGCATTTGTTTGCAGAACAATGTTTATTGAAGTTTGATTGCCAACTTCAACTTCCTGAGTCTCCATGCCCACAAACGAAAAAAGCAATATGGCATTTTCGGAAATTGAAGTTAAGGTATAATGACCATCAACATCGGTAACAGTACCCTGGGTTGTTCCTTTTACCACCACCGTAACACCTGGAAGCGGCTCGCCGTTTCTGTCCGTTACTTTTCCGCTCACGGAACTTTGCTGTAGCCCAGTGCCATCATCGGATGTGATTGCAATGTAACGATCTATAATTTTGTAATTGTAACCTGTTCCATCTAAAAGCTCTTCCAGAACTTTATCCATACCTTCATTTACAAAAGTCACCTCTACTTCCTTACCAAGAATAGGTTCGTTTGACCTTATTACAAACCGATACTCTGTCTCTTTTTCCAGTTTCTCAACAAGCTCGCCAAAGGTCGATTTCATTGCCAGCGACACCTTGGTTTGGCCCAGAGAAGAGGCAGACACATGAATGCAAAAAACCAGTAGTAAAAACGCAGTTACTTTCATAATCCGCAATAATTTTTTAGTTCGCGCCCAAATTGGTACGCAATCAGTTTTTTTCATAAATTTGAAATGTTTTGATTGTTAAATTGCCTGTTGTCAGCAGGCGTTTGTTAAATCGAAAATCAGGATGGACCTAGACTCCATCCATTCAACAGACCGAGAATATTGTCAGTATTTTCGGTCTGGTTTTTTCAGGTAAATCTGTTCATTTTCATAAGTATTAGTTTTTAGTTTGATGTTATTTCTTTAGTTAATCTATTTTCGTTTTGATTTCCAATAGATTAATGTTGGCTTATCGACTCTTGGTGTAATAGTATATTCAATAGAACTAGTTATTCTGAATACTTCAAGAATCTGATCTATTGGTTTGTTTTTCATTATTGTCCCATTGTACAGTTCATCAGCTAATTGAGGTGTATCAAACACTATCTCAACATTATACCAACGCTGCATCATTCGGGCAATATCACCAAGGCGTTCATTTCTGAATGTAATCAAACCATCTTTCCACGACGAGAATAATTCTGTTCTTACCTTGCTCACCGTCAACTTGTTCGTTTCAGCAGAATACAATGCTTTATCACCAGGCACTAGTTTTGTAAGTTCATTCCCGGTATCATCAATAATGCTTACACTTCCTTCTTCCAGCACTGTGTGAATTTTGCCTTCATCGTTGTAAGCACGTAAATTAAATGCCGTTCCATGCACTTTTACATGTACCTTGCCTGGGGTTTTAACTACAAAGGGGTGTTCATCATCAGACTGCACATTAAAATAAGCCTCTCCACTTAGTTCTACCACGCGATTGCCCGCTGAAAAATCATTGGCGTACGAAAGTTTGCTTTCCGAATTTAAATGAACCAAAGAGCCATCGGGCAAAAACACACACGACATTTGCCCCACAGGAACTTCAAAACTGGTATTTTCAGCATAAATACTTTCCTGTGCTTTTTTGGTTAAAAGCTTCTGCGAAATGGCTCCGATTCCAACAAGCAAAATTCCAACCACAGCATACTTTATGAATGAGAGCCATAAAGTTATTCTTGGGGAATCTGTTTTTAGCCGACTCTTCACTTGATCCCAGGCTTTTTCCCCATCTTCACTGGCTGACGCGGCTAAAGCCCACGTTTGTTTTAACCGGATTACTTCTGCTCGGTTTTCACCTGATTCTTGTACCCAACTAAACACCTGTTGTACTTCCTCTTCTGAAGCCTCGCCGGATAAATATCTATATAAAATGATTTCTTCCATTTTTTTACTTCTACAATTAGTAACCCTAAAGGAAAGTAAACCCTATATCAGGGTTCATTTTTTTTTGAAAAGGAAAACGTTTTTAGGATTTATGCAACCCTGACTAAACCGATCATAAGCTTTACTATGAAAGAATGATCAAAACAAAGAAGAGTGGCAAATATTCTGTTAGGTTTACCTTTAGTGTCTTTATTGCTCGTGTCATATTTGCTTCAACCGATTTAATGGTAATCCCCAATTCTTCAGCAATCTCCCTATTGGTTTTTCCCTCGAAGCGCTTTTTTTCGAAAACCATTCTGCTCTTTTCAGGTAAATTTTCAATAGATTGCTGAATTAGTTCGTATAATTCGACATATTCCATAGAATTAAAATCCAAGCTATCAAGAGATTCAATCTGCAATTGCTTCTCTATTTCATTTAATCTCCAATCGGAATATTTCTTAACTACCTGCAAATGTCTGATATGTTTAAGGCAGGCTGATTTGGCAGAAGTATAAAGAAATGCATTTATACCCGTTATTTTTAAAATCTTTTCACGATTGAGCCAAAGGTTTACGAAAGCTTCCTGGGCAATTCCTTTCGCTTCTTCCCGATTGTTTACAAATTGAAGACAAAAGCCAACCAGCTGGTTGTATGAAGCTTTAAAAATATGTTCAAATGCCAATTCATCCCCTTTTTGAAAACGTACAAAAAGGAATTCATTTAAACTATTTTTATTATAATTCACTTGTTAAAGTTTAGCTATATCTGTTATTATACTCCTTTGATTAAAGTGAAGAATCAAGTTTAATTCTTTTAAAAATGTAAATTTCTTTTCGAAAATTTCTTGTTTATAAAACCTATCATGCGGTCTCTCTAATCAACTAAAAACGCACCAGTATTTTCAATACTTTTCCGGGAGCTTCAGACCATTCTTTCATGGCTTGAGGAGCTTCTTCAACTGAAACAATTTTTGATACCAGCAACTTTTCATCGGGTTTGGCTTGTTTCAGGTAATTAATCACAGCCTCAAAGTCAGAAGGAGTGGCATTGCGAGACCCCAGTATTTCCAATTCCTTTTGCACCCACAATTTGGTTGAAAATGCAATTTCCTCTCCGGCATAGCCAATACACACCACGCGTCCGGCAAAGCCAATTTCCTCAATCGCGGCTTTGTAAGTAAGAGGATTTCCGGCTGCTTCAACAACAATTGAAGGGCCATCTCCATTGGTCATTCTTTGCACTTCAGCATGAAGATCCTGACTGTTCGAGTTAATTAAATATGTAGCACCTAATTGCCCTGCTATTTCCAGTTTTGCATCATCGATATCAACTGCAATAACAGTAGCACCGCGTAGTTTAGCCCGGACAATGGCTCCGGTTCCAATCATGCCGCATCCAAAAATCAACACCGTATCAACATCCGTAACCCCGGCATTGTCTATAGCATGGAAGCCGACTGTTAAAGGCTCAACCAAGGCTAATTGAATGGAAGACAAGGATTCGCTCTCAACTATTTTCTGCCAGGGAATAACCAAGTATTCGGCCATGGCACCATCGCGCTGCACGCCCAATGTTTGGTTGTAACGACAAGCATTGAAGCGTTTCTTTTTGCATGCAGAACACTGCCCGCAATTGGTATAAGGAACAACAGTCACGTTTTTACCAGGCTTGAAATTCTCCGGCACCCGGCTTCCAGCCAGTTCTATCACTGCGGCTATTTCGTGTCCGGGAATACGCGGATAACTTACCATCGGGTTTTTGCCCAGGTAGGTGCTTAGGTCCGATCCGCAAAAACCAACATATTTCAGTTTTAACAAAACTTCATCTTCTCCATGACCAGGCATTGGTCTCTCCACCACTTTTATCGTTCCCGGTTTTGTTATTTCAATTGCTTTCATTTCTTTTTAAATCATTAAAGTTGATAAACCGTCAAGGCATTGTGATAAAAAATCTGATTTTGTTCTTCGCAGCTTAATGTCGATACCTGCTTCTTTACCAGCTGAAGCCACTCTGAATAGTTGGTTGCCACCAGACATACCGGCCAATCGGAACCAAACATCAAACGGGTTGGGCCAAATGCATCAAGCACCACATCGAAATAAGGATGAAGCTGCGCTTCGGTCCAATGCTGATAGTCTGCCTCAGTTACCATTCCACTAATTTTGCAGCTTACATTTTCGCGTCTGGCCAATTCTTTCAGTAAGTTTTGCCAAGGCTGTATTTCGTTTGTTTTGATCTTCGGTTTCGCAATGTGGTCCACCACAAACTGCTGATCCGGATGACGGTCTACAAAGCGAATGGTGTTGGCTAATTGGTGCTCCAAAATCAGAATATCGTACACCAAGCCATATTCTTTCAGTTGTGAAACGCCTTGGTTAAAAGCTTCTCCTAAAATGAACTCAGGATCGGACTCCCCCTGCACAACATGTCGGACACCTTTCAGCCACCTGTTTCCGCGGTATTGGTCCAGAATGGCCTGAATGTTTTTATCGGCCAAAGGAAGCCATCCAACCACTCCTTTTATAAATTCATTTTCTGGAGCCAGTTGCAGTAACCATTCCGTTTCTTCCAGACATTGCCTGGCCTGAACAGTTACCACGCCATCAACGCTGGAGTTCTGAATGGTGCTTGCCAAGTCTTCCGGCAGAAAGCTTTTACGTATGGCAGCCATTTCATTGTCAATCCAGCCGAATTCAACCGGATTATAATTCCAAAAATGATGGTGAGTATCAATAATCATAGCTTAAATCATTTACAGATAGGCATAGTCTGGATCAATAATTCCCGTATCTTTTAGTTCCTGCCAAAAAGCCTCGGGTAACGGCGTGTTTATCACAACCTTGTTATTCGCCATTCGTTCGGGCTTGCTGGGATTGAGTGCCACTGCGTTGATTTCGGGAGCCGACAAGGCAAATTTCAAACAGGCGTCACCGGGTTGAACCGCATATTTCTCACACACCGAAAAAAACTGCTTGCGCCAGGCAAACAAAGGCTGATCGGCGGGATCTTCCGGATTCAGAATTCGGTAGTCAAAATAGTCGCCTCCGGTTAAAAAGCCGGCATTAAAAATAGCGGAGTTAATGATTGCCAGTCCTTCAGCATGCAGCTGTTGCATAAAGCGGATAATCTCTTTCGGATGATGATAAATGGTGAATTTATTGGCCAACATCACCCAGTCAAATTTCACGTACTTGTATAGCTCTCTGATAATCAGCCAGTCTTTTGCCCCCACACCAACCGCTTTTACCACCCCTTTTCCCTTCAGTTCAAACAGTGCCCGATAGGCTTCCAAAATATCCTTCAGCCTTTGTTCTCGATCGATACCGTCAACGGCCGCCTCCAGGTATTCATCCGGATCGTGAACCGACACCAACTCCTGCTTATAATTTGGTCCCAGCAATTCGGCTCCTTGTTGCCAGCATTCCAAAATTCCGTCGTAGCTGATTTTCTGCACCGCATCATACTTTAGGTTAGCCCAGGCACCCGGCTCAAAAGTTGGTTCAGCCGTTTCCAGCGGCACCCGGTACCATCCCAGCTTATTGCTAATCGTAATTTGTCCTGGTTCAATATTAAGCTTTTCCAGCCCCTGTCGAATTACTTCCAGGGCTAATCCTGCACCATACTTCCCCGCACTGTCAATCATCACTTTTCCATCGCTAACCTTAAACCATTCCTGCATCAGGTTCAGCTTTTCGGTTTCCGACAATTCGCGGTACAGGTTGCCCAGGTAACTGGTGCCATATACAATCGCCGGAAGATTGAGCCCGCTTTTATTCTGTTTGTTCAACATGTCAATCTATTTGCTTTGGTTGTCCGTCTATTGGCAAACACGTTTGCTGCTGGTTCAACTCATAAATTCGATCCATGAGCACCCATTTTTCGCCAGCTGTTGCTTCGGAAGTCGTCAGTTGAAACCGCGACACATAAGCTTCCCATTCGGCTTGATGGGGCTTTTGAGCCAGTTCCTGCATAGCCTGCTCATGGTCAAAATCGGGCACCGTATCCATAATCATGAATAAGCGGTTTTGGATGATGTAAATTTCCATATCCAAAATGCCGACTTCTTTCATTCCCTGCGTAATTTCCGACCACGTATTCTCCGGTTTATGAACCTCCCGGTAGGCTTCAATCAGGCTGGGATCATTTTCCAGCAGCAAGGTTTTACAATACCGTTTAAACTTCATCGGTTTTTCTTTTTGAATACTTAAATTTCTGTGATTTTCAGCTCTTAATCAAAACAACGTATCTAAATATCTCCATGCAAAGCTTTGCGACAAGCTTTGCAATTCAAAAAATATGTTTTCAAACACAAATAGTAGGTGTTTAGATAGGATAAAAACTATTTTTGTTTGGCAAGGACAAACTATGGGGAACAGGCATATTTCATTAAAAGACTTGGCAAGGGAACTAAACGTTTCTATTTCGACGGTGTCGCGTGCGCTAAAAGATCATCCCGACATCAGCGCTGCGATGAAGGAGAAAGTCAAAAAGATGGCGCAGGAGCGCCGTTACACCCCCAACCCCCTTGCGATGGGTTTGCTTAAGCAGGAAACCCGCATGATCGGTGTGATTGTCCCCGATCTGGTTACCCATTTCTATGCCTCCATTATTGCCGGAATTGAAAGTTATGCCAAAGAGAAAGGCTACTTCATTTTATTAGCCAGCTCCAATGAATCATATCTCAAGGAAAAAGAATCCATTGAAAATTTACTGCGTGCGCGGGTGGAAGGATTCATCGTTTGCCTGAGCCAGGAAACAACGGAAACGGCTCATTTCGAGGATTTGCTTAAGCTGAATATTCCGTTGGTATTTTTTGATCGTGTTTGTCTTAACGGACGGGTGTCTTCTGTAACCGCCGACAACACGGAAGCTGCTCAAACAATCACACAACATTTCTATCAACAGGGATGCAGAAGAATTGCGTTTATATCCGGCCCGCAACACCTTAACATTTCCAAAGAACGGATGAGCGGTTATCTGGCAGGTTTAGAAACTTCGAAATTGCCTGTCATCGCGGAATTGATTGAAGCATGCGACCTCAGCTCCGAATCAGCTACACAGGCCATGAAGCGCCTGCTTGAGTTAAAAAGACTGCCGGATGCGGTTTTTGGAATCAACGACACCGTTGCTTTTGCCGCCATGAAGGAAATTAAACGTCATGGTCTGCGTATTCCTGACGATATTGCACTGGTTGGTTTTACCGATGAGTTTCATTCAACAGTGGTTGATCCTCCCATGACCTCCGTTACGCATCCTACTTTTGAAATAGGCAGAGCTGCGGCTAGCTTGTTTTTCATTGCCAAACAAGCGAAAGAAACACCACAAACACTTGTTCTGAAAACCCAGTTGGTTGAGCGCGAATCTTCTCAAAAAAACAAGCTTAACTGAGCCTAACACCGACAACCCCTTTTCCAGTCACCTTTTACTGCGTCCTCCTGTACTAAGTATAATTCTCACCCCGAAATAAAACCGTTTTTATATGATAAAGATTTCCATGATCACCAGATGTTTTGGCCATTAACAATTTAGTATCCGGGTATTGTAACTAATTCAATAGGTGCTAATCGCAAAAAAAGAGACTGCCTTTAACTGACAGCCTCTTCTCATTAACAAACTAAACTAAATCTATCGAGAACCGGTTTTACCATCCCGGATTTTGTTCCTGTTGTGTTCCTTCAATGTCAAACTCGGCCCGTGGAATTGGCCACAGGTAATGTTTGGATGGATCGAAAACACGTGTGCCGCCCGGATCAACCAGCCCATCAAGTACATCTTCTGCAATCTTCCAACGTTTCAAGTCTGAGTATCGGGTTCCTTCCAGAGCCAACTCAACCCTTCTCTCATGGCGAATAGCCTGACGCATTTCATCTTTCGACATCCCGGTTTGAAGTGCAGGCATTTCAACACCTGGGCGTGTACGTACTGCATTAACCGCATCATAAACCGACTGATCGGGGCCTACTGCTTCATTCTGTGCTTCGGCGTAGGCCAGCAATATTTGTCCGTAGCGAAAAACGATCGTATTCGTTCCGGTTGTGTTTGGATAACCAACTACGGGGACTACATTGTCTTCGTTGTATTCCGTATATTTCTTAAACGTGTAACCGGTATATTCACCTTCATGATCAGGAATTCCATTCGCGGTCACTCCCGGAACAAAAATGGTAGCTTTTAAGCGCGGATCCCTGTTATTATAAGGATGTCCTGCATCATACATTGGTGATTCTTCAATCGAAAGGCCATCAGTCATTTCATATTCATCAACCAGGCTTTGCATGGGAACTATTGACGACCAGCCTCCAATGCTAAAACTTCCGAGGTAAAGAATATTAAAATTTCCCTGCTCCGGGGCTTTGAACTGTACATCAAAAATTACTTCCTGATTGTTTTCATTGGCTTCCATGAAAAGTTCGCGGTAGCTTGGAAAAAGCGAATAGTTCATGTTAAGTACTTCTTTGGCAGTTGTGGCTGCTTCTGCCCAACGCCCATTGTACAATAGCACCCGGGTCTTCAGTGCTTTTGCTGCCCCAACTGTAGCCCTGCCCGTTTGCGACTGTGTTGCCGGTAAAAGCGAAGCTGCTTCATCCAGGTCGATCAGAATTTGTTTTACCACATTCTCTTTTGTATCACGCGGCATTTGGCCATGTTCCAGTTTCGGACTCTCAAGGAAAATAGGTACACCTCCGTAATGGTCAGTTAATTTGAAATAGAAGTACGCTCTTAAAAACAATGCTTCGCCTCGAACCGATTTTTTGAAATCATCGTTCAGTCCTTCCACATCATCCAAATTATCAAGAACTACATTCGCACGTCCGATTCCTCGAAAACAATATTCCCAGAATCCTGAGATTGCCCAAGGATCAGAATCGGTATGTGTACCATCGGCAATTGCTTTAAATCCTTCCCATGGATAATTATTGTATGCGTTATCCGACATTACATCGTGATAAATATAATTCTGCTCCAGATCTCCCAGCGTACTATAAGTGCCATCAATAGCTAAACGAACATCACTTTCAGTACGCCAAAATGTTTCAGAGGAGATTTGCGTACTTGATTCCACCTCCAGAATATCTTCTGAACAACTGGCAAAGAAAAACAAACCAATTAGTGCAAAATATATTGATCTCATAATTATTCTTTTAAAGTTTAAATTAGAATGTAACATTTAGTCCCAAAGTATAAATCTGAACATTGGAGTAACTTCCTCTTCCGCCAAAAGGACTCTTCTCCGGATCAAGACCACGGTACTTCGTAAATGTGAGCGGGTTAGTAGCATTTACGTATACATTCAGGTAATCGATCTTGAGGCGCTCTGTAATGCTTTTAGGAAATGTATATCCCAGTTGGATATTTTTCAAGCGCAGGAAAGAAGCATCTTCAATGAGAAATGTAGATCCATTCCTCCAAATATTATTTACGTAATTACTACCACGTGTCAGGCGCGGATATTTATTATTTGGATTTTCTTTGGTCCAGGCATTATCAAGCCAGAATTTTGGAAGTCCAGCATAATTAAAAAACGGTTTTTGTTCTTCTTCCGTTCTCGCATAAACACCTTCCACACCCTGCCATATCATTGACACATTAAAACCCTTGTATTCAATATTTCCGCTAAATCCGTAAATAACATCGGGGATAGAATTTCCCGCCGATTGACGGTCATCTCCGTCTATTTTGCCGTCTTTGTTAAAGTCTTCAAACTTTACATCGCCAGGCTTGGCGGTTGGTTGCGCTTTGTGGGCGACTACTTCTTCCTCGCTTTGGAAGATCCCCAGCATTTTAATGGCGTAAAATTCATCAATTGGGCGCCCCTCCTCAATCCACGACCAGCCACTGATAACAGGCGAAGGAATAGAAGTTACCTTGTTTTTGTTGGTTGTGAAATTGGCACTCAGTTCATAAGAAAGGTCATTGATTTTATTGCGATGAGTAGCTAAAAATTCCCACCCTTTGTTTTCGACCGAAGCCAGGTTAACGGTTGGAGGGCTTAATGCTCCAATAGTAGTAGAAATGTTGATTGGCCTAAGAATGTCATCGGTTTGCTTAATGTAATAATCAGTAACCAACTGTAGTTTTCCTTCCCACAAAGTTAGGTCAATACCAATATCGGTTTGAGTAGAACTTTCCCAGGTAACATCGGGGTTGGGCAGATTGGTTTGAGCTGCTCCTCCAACAAGCGATCCTCCGTACGAATACGACTGACCAAGGTTAAAAAAGGCGGTGTATTGATTCGGATCAATACTTTGATTCCCCAACTGTCCCCAAGAACCACGAATTTTAAGATTGTCAATAGCTGTTACATCTTCCATAAAAGCTTCTTCAGAAATATTCCACCCCACAGAGAAAGATGGGAAGAGTCCCCATTTTTGACCTTTGGCGAAATTTGATGAACCATCATAGCGAACATTTGCCTCGAAAAGATATTTGCTGGCGTAATCGTAGGTTACTCTTCCGAAAAACGACTGAAGCCCGAAATCAACAGAATAACCATCGGCTGTAGGATCCACAGAACCGGCACTGATCTCGCTCAGAGCATTGCTGGGCAACCCATCTTTTGACGCCTGCAAGCGGCTAAATTTGTTGGTTTCCTGGTTAAAACCTGCCAACGCACCAAAGTTGTGGTTTTCTCCGAATGTCTTGGTATAATCAAGTTGCGAAACAAAGGTAATATCGCGCTGGGTATCGTAACGGTTCCATGCTGATAATGCTTTCCCTCCCACACTCTGGGCAATGGTTACCGAATTATCCATCTGGTTGTAAAGACTCACATCGGGGCGGAATACTTTCTGTAACATATGATAATTGCTTACTCCAACTGTTCCTTTCAGTTTTAGTCCGGAGACAATTTCATATTCTCCCGACAAATTAGCTAGCAAGTTGTCCCAGGAAGTATTATTCTGTCCTTCCAACGCACCCGCAATGGGATGAGTATTATTTGCAAAATAAATTGAACTGTATGCGTATTTACCATCCTCCGTGTAAGGAGCTTGTATTGGTAATGCTCTCTCAATCCATCCTATTACGGTACCAGACCCTTGCACCGGTTGGTCCACATCATCATGACGACCGGAAAGTTTAAGTGAATAGCTGAACTTATCCGAAACTTTTGTATCCAGGTTCAAACGGGCGGTATATTGCTTGGTAGAAGTTCCTAATACAATTCCCTTCTGGTCCAGATAACCTACAGAAAACGAATAGCGTGTTTTCTGTCCGCTGCCACGAACACTGAGGTTATGGCTAGTAATAGGAGCATCGCGGTACATCAATTCCTGCCAATCGGTGTTTGGATATTTATACGAATCGGTGCTGTTGCGGTACTGATTAATCTGATCTTGTGTAAATGCAGGTGTTGCTGTTGGATCTTCATTGTAGATGGCCGTATTTACGGCTTCCATAAAAACAGCTGAATTGGTCACATAGTCGGTCAGGCGGGTTGGCTTTTGAAACCCCGTATACGCATTGTAACTCAGTTTAAAATCGTTACCCTGCTTACCCGTTTTGGTTGTTACCAAAATAACACCATTCGCGGCACGTGATCCATAAATGGCGGAAGAAGCTGCATCCTTTAACACAGTAATCGATTCGATATCGGCCACGTTTACGTTCGAAAGACTTCCCCTGATACCATCAATCAGTACCAAGGGATTATTGTTCCCAAGCGTACCTGTTCCTCTAACCCGTATACTTGCACCGTCGGCACCGGGCTGCCCGGAGACCTGCGTTACGGTTACACCCGATGCTAATCCGGCAAGCGCCTGTGATGCATTGGCAATCGGACGGTTTTGAGCTTCATCGAGTTTTAGTGTTGAAATCGAACCGGTCAGGTTCACCTTCTTTTGTACACCGTATCCAACGGCTACCACTTCTTCCAACCCAACAGTTTCTTCTTCCATTTGGACATTAATCGTACTTTGTCCGGTGTATGCCACCTCCAAGGTTTTTAATCCAACAAATGAGAATACTAATTTTTTTGCATTGGATGGCACTTGCAGAGAATATGAACCATCGCTGCCGGTAACCGTTCCAATAGTGGTACCTTTTACAAAGACCGATACACCTGGCAACGATATACCGGTTCCAGCTTCGGTAACAGTTCCCGACAAAGATGTGGTTTGTCCATTTACTAAGAAATGTCCTGAAAACAGGAAAACAAAAGCTAAGAGCACAATTCGGACATGAATGCCTCTTTGATGAAACATTTTTTTCATAAATTTGAATTTAGTGTTTATACAAAAGCCTGATTAGGCTGTTATTTAATTACACATGATGTGAAAACATCATTTCAAAACGGTGAATGTTCCCGCATTTACCGTTTTTTAGTTCCGGAAAATCTAGTTTCCCACACGATCAATGTAAAGGTAAAATATGATCCCCTTAGATACTTACACTCTATTATCACATACATGAACTATATTGTCATATTATTTTCAGAAATAGACAATTTCTAAACAATAAACATACACGCGAACATAAAAAAGCACTAATAATAAAGAGAATGAAGGGCACCTTCAATAACTTAAAAATCCTGTTCAGACCAATAAAGCCAAACAGGATTTTCATGTTTATTATCAATCTTATTACAACTTACCGACAACAACAATTTCAGCTAACGAAACGTAAGGCGGAACATTTGATTCAGTGACATTTAGCTTGATAAAACGTATTCGTTTACCATCGGTGATTTCGAGTTCTTGTTTTGATTCACCTGCGTTATCAGAGTAACTTAGAATTCCTAAATCCTCCCACGTACTTCCATCCGAACTCCCTTCAATACTCACTGTTTTGGTATGATTAGTTCCGCTTCTTCTGTAAAGATCGATGTTCATCACGTTAAATTCTCTTTTCATATCAATCGTGATATGGTGCGGTAGTTGCGCGGTTTGCGCTGACCATTCACTTTGCCAGTAAGAACTGTTTCTGCCGTCGATTATATTAGCTGCCGGTCCGTTGCCACCTCCTTCATTTGCCGCTTGCTCCTCTGAAGAGAAGTCAACAATCTCCCAGCTTGACTTGTCAAACTCAAACGATATTTCGGTTAAAGGCTTTAAATCAATAATTCTGGCATTGGCATACAGAGTATCGATGGACATTTCTTCGGGCAAATAGCCACTGGAAAACGACAACGTACTAAACAGGTCTACATCCTCAAGTATCAGTTCATTCTGAGAAGGAGGAAGCATAATATTCTTTGGGGGACCATCAATCGTTTTGTATTCAATCTTAGTCCCGGTATGGTTTAACGCAGCACTTGCAAAGGTAAATTTTACCCCACCGGTTATATTAGGCACCATAGAGGAAATTTCCCGGTTGCCAAGGTAGCTTATGTATTTTGGCCCGTATACTTTTGAGAAAGCATCAGCAGGAATTGATTTATTACCAGTTACATTTTCTGATGTAATGGTAAATAAGTATTGTCCTTCAGATAATTGAAATCCAACCAGAAATGAATCAGGTGATTGATGATAATCATAATCAAAAGACTTTGAGGTAATGGTATTGTCTTCATTTGCCCAGCTTATGGTTATTGTTTTTACCTGTAGGGCATTTTTCAGATAGCCTTTAAGCTGTACACGTTCATTTCCGGGGTACACGATCGGGTTATCGACTTTTACGCTATACACTGTTTCTCCGTCAGCAATGTATTCTTCGTGTATCTCCTCCATTTTGGTGCAACCCGAAATTATTGTCGCCAAAACTGTCAGTAGGCTTAATGTAATGGATAAATATTTTTTGCTCATTTTAATCAATTTTAGAATTCATCGGTTCCATAAAAATCAATTTCAGAAAAGTTACACCACCCGGAACCATCAAAATTACTGGTTATCCCATAACGGATGTAGCGCATCTCGTCCAGTTCCAACGGGAAATCAAAATTATGTCCTGCAAATGCAGCATCCTTGTCTTCCTGAGAAACCTGCCCAACGGGAAGCCCTGAAGGCTTGATGATTTCGTGACTTCCAATGAGCGTCCAGTAGTTGGTCCAGTCCTGCAGTCCATCACCGTCGTTGTCTTCTGTAATTTCCTCTTCCAGAACAGGGGCTTCTTTACGGGCATACACATACCATGTTTTCGGGTTTCCGTAGGTGTACATCCATGAACCGCTGCTTAATTGTACACGTTGAAACCAGGCATATCTCGATAATTTATAAGTATCACCCAAGTCTACAGTAATATGCCTGGGATATGGAGATTGGTAGGAAATGGCAACACTTGTGTGGGCATAATTTCCGTCAATGATGGCACCGGGGAGACCTTCCCAGTAGTTCCATTTATCATCAACCGGATGGTCAGGCCCATCTGCAAAAACGGACATTTTACTTTTGTCGAGCTTTATTTCCGGAAAAGGAGTAAGTGTTTCTCCTTCAGCCGGCGTTACAATGCTGGATTTATTTCCGAAGTTATCAACGATAAGAACACCAAATTTGCGGGGCACCGCCGGATATCCGCGGGCAATGAATTCACCTGCTTCCAGTTCGTTCTTAAGAATCCGGATTTCGGTCAGTTCACCCGGTTCTGCCCCTTCCGTCATAATTGTATCGGCCATAATGTAAAAGGTAAGCGGAGCTTCTGCCGCATTTTGCCATGCAAAACGGGCACCTCCGAAAGCACGTGTTATGCTCATATTGTTCTGAACCTTCAATAGCGGAGAAAGTCCTGGAGTAATTTGAACAGTAACCGGGTTCGATTCGTTATTGCTTCTGTCAACAGCATACAGTTTTACATCGTAAACCTTTGTTGTATCCTGGTCATTATATCCATGCACAGTCAGAGACTTTTCATATAAAGAGGATTTGGCCTCCAAGGTTTGTCCGTTTGAGATGGTATAAACGGCTTTTACATACAACAGGTCGTTGTCTTGTGGTATGTCGTATTCAATTTTTGCCCCCCCTGCCATTTTTGTGACTGTAATATTGCTGATTACCCCCGGGGCAGTTGGGTCTGAATCGATTGGTCCAAGTATCTTTTCTTCGCAGCCAAATGCAATGAATATTGCCAGCAGCAGATATATATTTATCTTTTTCATAGTCTGTATTTTTAGATTATTTTTCATCGTTACCACCCATAATTCTGAACCAGGTTCGGATTCTTACTGATCTCACTTTCCGCAATAGGAAAAAAGTGGTGTTTAATGTTAAAAGTTGGATAATACACCACCTGAACGTTGTAATAACCTTCAACGGTACTTTCGTTCGGATTCCATGAAGTAACGGGTTCATTACAATAATCTTCCGCATCCATCCATCTTCTCAAATCCCAAAAGCGGCTTCCTTCAAACGCAAGTTCGATTAAACGCTCGCGTTTCATAATTTCACGTAAGCCGTCTTTTGTATCGGGCTTGGAAGGATTCGTACTATAGACAGCCCATGATTCGTCAATACCTTTTAAACCTGCACGAGTGCGAATTTTGTCGATCCATACTTTAGCTTCATCCAACTGATTGTTTTCAATTAATGTTTCAGCATATAGCAAATAAAGGTCGGCTAATCGCAATGCAGGAAATGCATAGGCTCTGCCACGCCATCCCATATTGTCCTGCCCGGTATTCATATTCACCAGTTTTACCGGCCAATATCCATAAGGGCATACTTTCCATGCATAACCAGAAGAGGACCAGCCTCCCTGTTTGTGGTTGATATAATCCAAGGCAGCATTGTTATCGGTTTTATCGGGTCTTAAATGTCCGTACACCAAAGCTCCATCAAACGACAAGTCCGCATAATAGCGTACTTCCCGGTTAAAATTCCGTTGTACGGTTCTGTGTCCTAATTTCATATGGTTGGCTTGGTCCGCACCTACCGTCATAATTTTATTCAGGTTAAGGCCTTGCCAGTCTTTGTCTTCTTCTATCGGAACGCCATTGTTGGTGTAGTGCAACAACGACATTTTTAAGGGGGCCCCCAGACTTCCGTCTCCGTACCAGTCCTGAGTAGAGAAATATGCAGGCATTGCAATACTTTGCAAACCACCCACGCTGGCAGCACCGTTTGTATGAGGCCAGATAACTTCCTGGTTTTCCTGTGCTGTGACACGGTAGTTAAGAATCACTTTTAATTTGGTAGTATCAGTAACCACGGCACCTGCGGTTTTAAAATCGCTCAGGTCCATAAGTCTATGGCCCGCATTCTCGGCAAGGCTAATAGCTTCTTCACAGGCAGTTAAGGCATCGGCCCATTTTTGCTGTATGGCAGTAGCATCTTCGGTTGGAAATAGTGCCGTTCCATCATGATTGTAAATGTTAAACCCAGCTTCGCCGTTAAACAGAGGACTGGCTGCCGTAACCAGTATTTTTGCTTTTACCGCGGCTGCTATGGGTTTTGTAATATGACCATAGTCCGTAGCTTCCACTTGTAATATTTCCGGTAAATCAACCATCGCTTCATCAATCAGGTCAATCACATATTTAAAACAATCGTCAAGAGGTTCGCGCGTTAATTTCAGATTTTCAATCGACTCGTTAACGGGTAGATTCTCCGGAATAATATGGATGGGCCCATACATGCGGATAAGATAAAAATGAAGGTAAGCCTTAATAAATTTCACTTCGGCAATCCAGATATTTCTTTCATAATCTGAAATATCCGGAACTTCACCTATTCTTTCCAGAAAGGTATTACAGTCCCTGACACCTGTATACAATGCTGTTCCTCCACTTGTTCCCCGCCAGAAATCGTAATACGGGGCTACGATTGTTTGATTACCGATGGAAAGTTGAACCCCCGAGGTATTCTCGTGGTACTTGCCTAAGCTTAATTCATCGCTTCCCAGTATGGCAGGGTTGTTACCTGTTGACCCCATCTTGGGAAGATACGAGTAACAGGTAAATAAGTACTTTTCTGCATTGTACTTGTCGGTAAAGGCATTGTCGATGGTTGCCACATTGTCGGGTACAATATCGAGATAATCACATGCTCCGAAAGCAAACATCATCAAAAATAAAAGGATATAATTTTTAAGCTTTTTCATATTTCTGTTTTTGTTATCGGATTAAAAGTTGACTTGCAGACCCAAGTTAAATACACGTTGAATAGGATAGTTGATTCCTTTGCCAGCCATTTCAACATCCCATAGTTTGAAGGCACTTAAAGTGAGCAAGTTTGTTCCGTTAGCGTATACCCTGAATGTATCGAACCAAGGCACATTAAATGAATACCCCACTTCGACTGATTTAAGTCTTAAGAAGGCTCCGTTTTGCATATACCAGGTACTGGTTTGAATATTATTTCCGACTGGTGTTACCGATAACCTTGGCCAGAGGGCGTAAAGGTTTTGGTTCACTTCTGTCCAATGATCATCTGCATAAGCCTTAAGGAAAGCACTGTGTCCGCCACCTACATTTAAGAATGGGGCAGTTAAAACTGGATCAATCCAAAATGAAGAGCGGGCCGAGCCCTGGAAAAAGAATGAGAAATCAACTTTTTTGTACCCAGCCGACATACCAAAGCCATAAATTATTTCGGGAACTGTTGGATAACCCACCGGAACCATGTCAAGCGTGGTTATTCTCCCATCTCCATTAACATCCTTGTATTTTATATCACCCGGCAGGTATTCTCCAAATTGTCGGGGACTGTTGTCAATTTCAGCCTGGTCAACAAACAAGCGTTCTGCAACATAGCCCCATACCTGATTCAGAGGTTTCCCAATTCTGGAAACCCATGGAGTAGCACTGTAATCAGGTTCTTCAAATTTAACCATTTCGCTATGCGTATAGGTGAAATTTGCACGGCCAGTAATCCATAGATCATTGGAAAAACTCTGATTGTAATCTATTGACATATCTATACCGTGGTTTTTAGCTTCGCCCAAATTGGCCCGTACTCCAGCTTGCAAGCCCATACTGGCAAGAGTAATTCGATCCATCAAGATATTTGTACGATATTCTCCAAAATAGTCAGCATGGATATTTAACTTATCGAACAATCCTAATTCAAACCCGACATTGTATTTGTGTCCAATCTCCCATTGAATCTGATCGTTTTCGTATCTGCTGATACTCACCCCTGGCTTATAATAGTCGAGTTGGGTACCAAATTGTCCACCTCTACTGATATTATTGAGGGAAACTTCTGAAAGGAAAAAGAATCTGTCGTATTCGTTGCCAATGGCATCGTTACCTACTAAACCATAAGTCGCTTTTAATTTTAAGTTGGATATTCTGTTTTTATAGGCTTCAAAGAATGGTTGGTTACTAATAATATAACCAAGCCCGATAGATGGAAAGAATCCAAAGCGGTTGTTTTTGGCAAAGCGTTCAGAACCGTTGTACCCAAAGTTAAATTCGGTAAAATAACGTGAAGCATACGCATAGGTAAACCTTCCGCTTATTCCCAGATTACGGTAAGGCAGCGACTGTTGCAAACTTCCCGGGTTCGCGGCTTTAGCTTCCCGGGCAATAAAAACAAGCATACCGCTTACATTGTGATCGTCATTGAATGTACTGGTATAATTTATTGAGCCTTCGTAGTAGTTGGTAATATTTACTTTCTTTTCGTCCTCGGAGTATGACAAATACTCGGTACCGCTCTGTGAGTTAAGCTGTGTCAATTTATATGCACCCTCATCATTTTTTCTGATAGAATAATAATAAGGATTGAGGAACCGCCTGATGCCCGAAGTGGCTTCTCTGGTCGTATTGTAAAGCAATTTTACCGATAAGCCTTTGGTTATCATATCCAGGTTTTGGGATAATTCGAATTGTGACAAAATCAACGACCTGTCTGATTCACGATAACCTCTGGTAAGCTCGGCATAAGGATTCAGAAATTCGCCTTCGTTATAGTTACCGTATAGAATGTGTTTTGTATACTGGTGCTCAGCATCCGGTTCGTAATATGGGCTGAACAATACAGGGTTCGCATAAAGGGCCATTTTGTAAATGGTTTCACCATCGCTAACAGGCCCTCTGTAATCGTCATAAGTTCCCTGGAAACGGATTCCAATTTCAGTAGTTGGTGTGATGTTCAGATTTACGTTCGAGCGTACCAGGTATTTTGTAAAATCAATATCGTTATCAAAGAAGTTTTTCTGTGCATTTTTTAAAATGCCATTGTCCTGATTTACTGAAGCTGCTACATAATAACGAGCAACTTTACCCCCACCGCTCACATTAAAGTTGAGTCGTTGATTAACAGTATAGTCTTTCGTAAGGAGATCAATCCAGTTATTATTGGGGTATAAAAGAGGATCAGCACCTGCAGCCGTACGTTGGATTTTTTCTTCAGTATAATATGTTAATCCTAAGGGGTCGCGTGTCAATACAGCTTCATTGTGCTTACGCATAAATGTTATGTTGTCGGCAAATTCTACATTTTTTGTAGCCGTTGAAAAAGAATTCTCAAAGCGAACATTCACTTTAGATTTACCTTCTTTACCTTCTTTTGTGGTTACTAAAATCACTCCGTTGGCGCCGCGCGCACCATATAGTGCGGTAGCTGTTGCATCTTTCATAATAGAGAAGCTGGCGATATCGTCAGGTTGCAGACGGGCCAAATCGGTAGCCGAAAGTTCAATTCCATCGATAAGAATCAGCGGCGATTTCGAATACCCGAATGTTGTGACCCCACGAACAAAAAATTCGGCATTGTCTCTTCCGGGTTCACCACTACGCTGGTAAGAAATAATGCCGGCCATTCTACCAGCCAAAGCCGTAGTTAAATTACTGGACGGAACCTTTAGTTCTTCGGTATTAATAGTTTCAATTGAAGATATAACACTTTCTTTCTTTTGCTTGCCGAATGCAACAACTGTCACTTCATCGAGCTCGTCAACCATCTCGCTCAGTGTCACATCAATTTTTGTTTTGTCATTTACGTCTACAACCTGGCTTTCCATACCGATAAACGAAAATTGCAACTTATCGGTTGATTCTACATCAATCGAGTAGTTCCCATCGCTATCGGTGATTACACCTTTTGTTGTTCCGTCAACAACAATTGTAGCACCTGGCAAAGGTTTGCCATCTTTGTCAGTTACTTTACCCGTAACCTTATGTGTGTTTTCTGGTCGAGTCGTTGCATTTTCGATTGTGGAATTCTTTTCAATCTGATTATCCTTTGCTTCAGCCTGCACACTCAAAACAAAAAGCATGATTAGCAAATAAGCAAGCCTTACTACAACTTTTTGTTTGTTAAACACGCAACAACCATAATCCGTGCTAAATTTGATTATTCTCATAAGTAGTTTTAAAAATTTGGTAATTAATCTCATTTACTAGTTAGGTACCATTTCTGGTGTGTATCATTTATAGTTATACCCCATAGGCACATCAATTTATATTCACTGACTTACAATACATTAAGAGGAAAAACACAATATGATTCCATAGATATCCGGAAAAACATATTTTCAAGATAACTTGCAGACAAAGCAGGTATCACGTAACCTTACCTTTATTTATTCTCTCACAAAATGGACGTATTCCAAGAGTTGAATAAGTACTGACTATAAAAGAATACGAAAAGTATCACTAACCTCTATTAAGCATCTTTTCATAGTTTAGCATTTAGTGTTTATACAAAAGCCTGATTAGGCTGTTATTTAATTACACATGATGTGAAAACATCATTTCAAAACGGTGAATGTTCCCGCATTTACCGTTTTTTAGTTCAGGAAAATCTAATTTTCCACGCGATCAATGTAAAGGTAAACGATACTATTTATACTTGCTTATACTTTATTTTCTAATACATGAACTATATTGTCCAAACTATTTTGCTGTCGGTAAATTATTCACACCAGGCAAAAGGATGTAAACCAAATAGTCAACATAAAAAACTACTTTAAGAATGACTAGCTATGAAAAGTATCTGCCACTAAGCCGTTTGCATTTACTCTTATGCTAAACAGCTGCCCGTTCAACGGAAATTCCGACAACAATTTTTCGGTGAGGCCTTCTCTGGCAGTGGTAATATACAGGGTATCCAAATCAGGGCCTCCAAAAGAGCAAGAAGTCACATGCGGTGCCGGAACTTCAACAATGGCTTCTGTTTCTCCATTTACAGGATTCCAGCATCGCACAGCGGCCCCTCCCCAATGCGCAATCCAGACCCTTCCTTTCGAATCGATTGTCATGCCATCGGGAGCACCTGCTTCTTTAGGTACTTCAAACAATACTCTTTTGTTCGAAGTCTTACCGCTTTCCAACTCGAAATCATATGCCCAAACACAGTGTTCAAAAGTATCGATATAGTACATAGTCCTTTTATCGGGCGACCATGTCAGTCCATTGGATATCGTTACTCCGGCTTGTTTTAGCTGAAGTGTTTTTCCTTCAAAACAATACAGATTTCCGGCTTTTGGGACAACATTTTTGTTCATGCTTCCGATCCAGAATCTTCCTGCAGCATCACATTTTCCATCGTTAAACCGGTTGTTGGGCATCTCGCTATCAGGGTATTCCACAAGAAGATCCAGTTTACCTGACTCAGTTAAACCAAGAATGCCTTTTTCAGCAGCCACTATAAGCATGTAGTCTCCCACTGCCGGTACTACAGCACCCACCATACTACCCACATCGTAATGTCGAAAATTGCGGGTACGAATGTCAAGGCGATGTACTATTCCACGGGTAATGTCTACCCAAAACATTTCATTTAGAATGGGATGCCACACCGGACTTTCACCCAGTTCACAAAGAGGTGAACCGGCGACCAATTTCGCTTTATAGAGCATAGTAAAAAATTGAAACGTTCGTTAATCGTCTTGCAGGATCGCTGACCGGCCGCCATCGAGCAAATAGGTTGTGCCAGTGGCAAATGCAGCTAAACTGCTCGACAGAAAAGCACACCAGGCGCCTACTTCTTCGGGGGTTCCCAGCTTTCCGGCCGGATGGAGTTTGATTGTCCGCTGCCTTTCTGCTTCTGCATCCGGAAATGACTCAAACCATTTATCGTTTCCCGGCGTTTCAATAAACCCGGGCGCCAGGCCCACTACCCGTATGGCAGGTCCCCACTCAATAGCTAAAGAGCGCACGAGACCGGTTAAAGCGGTTTTGGTTACATTGTACGGAAAGCATCCTTTTATGCTCGAGAAAGCATGGTTCGAGGTCATAATCACAATCACGCCATTCTCGCTTTTCTCAAGCCAGGGTTTAGCGGCTTTTGCCAAACGCCAATGAGCAGCCAGATTCAGTTCGTGATTATACATCCAATCGTCGTTGGTACATTGAGCGGCTCCACGAAAAACATTCACCCCTGCATTGGAAATCACAATATCTATTTTTCCAAACTTCTCACCGGTTTCCTGTACGAATTTTGTTAGCTGTTCTTCCTTGGTTACATCAACCCGACGATAGAAAAATTGTTGTCCAACAGCTTCCAGGTCATCCTTCAAACTTGTTATAGTTTTATCGTTTTCTTCCGTACGCGAACATCCGGCAATACTACAACCGGCCTTTGTCAACACCTTTACAACTCCGGCCCCAATTCCGCTGGAAACGCCGGTTACAAGTGCTACTTTGTCTTTCAGATTAATCGCGAGCATGCAGATTGTTTTATAGTCTAATTTAATGAATATAAATAAGTTTCTAAATGTAGTAACCTTGCCTGAAGGTACGAATACCAGGATACTTTTTCATTTCGTCTTCAATCAGGTCGACTCCAAGTCCCGAACGTTCCGACAATACCAGTTGACCGTCTTGTATTTCAATCGGGTGACTGATTACTGTATCTCTCCAGCTTACATCGTTAAAAATAAATTCCTGTCTGAAGAAATTCGGAATAGCCGCACATACATGAGCACTTGCCAAAGTAGACAGTGGACCATTTGGATTATGGGGAGCCAACAAAACATTATAGGTCTCGGCCATTGTAGCCATGCGTTTCATTTCTGAAGGCCCTCCACACCTGGTGATATCAGGCATAATAACATCAACCACCTGTTTCTCCAACAAATCACGAATACCATACCGGGTATAATGACGTTCGCCTACACAAATCGACACTTTCGGATCGATTCGTTCACGCAATGCTTTTAAGGTATTGGCGTTTTCGGGCCCTGCCGGTTCCTCGTACCAGGTAATATTTAACTGGGCTAAGCGTTCGGCCATAGTTACCGCCGTTTTAAAATTCAGCATGGCGTGTGTCTCGATCATCAAATCGGCATCAGGCCCAATGGCTTCGCGAACGGCCTTACTCACTTCATAAGCCCGGTTTTGCTGCTCCTGACTCAACCCCAGATCGGTATTCAGGTCTTCGCCATACAGGTAATTCACATGCGCAAACGGATCAAATTTTACTCCTTTGAATCCTGCTTCCATCACTTTACGAGCCTGTGCTGCATAATCCCGAGCGCTATGACTTCCGTTGGTAAACCAATAGTTGGCGTACAAACGAATTTTTGTCCGAAAAGCCCCGCCAAGCAATTCATACATGGGCACTCCCAGCACTTTGGCTTTCAAGTCGAGCAAAGCCATATCGATTCCTGATATGGCACACATGCTGGCACCAAAGGGGCCCACCCAATTCAGGTCGCGGTAAAGTTTGGTCCAGATAAAGTCGGTTTGCATCGGATTCAGACCAATTATCCGCTGACCAGCTTCTTTGGCTGCTGCCTCTACGATTTGGCTTCCCGGCCAGTTGGTGGCTTCTCCGACGCCGGTAAATCCTTCGTCAGTGTATATTTTTAACATGGTCCAGTTGTATTTCACTCCCTCAACCAACCAAACCTTTACATCTGTTATCTTCATCGAAAAATATTTTAAATTGAAGTTCAGTTACATAATTCCGTATCTGTTCCAGGCTTCAACGGCGCTCATCCCTTCCTGGATAGCTTTTAAAACCATGCGTTCGCCACGCGCCTTCTCCAATGATCTGGCAAACACCTCATCTTCCACTTCACGGGGAACTATACAAACGCCATCTATATCACCAATAACAATATCCCCCGGGTTTATACGCACTCCGCTCATTTCAATAGGAACGCGGTAATCAATCACTTTACCACGCGGCGCCTGGTCCTGGGCGTAAGGGCCATAGGAAAATACAGGAAGACCGACTTCGTAGATGCCATTTGTATCGCGCGAGTAGCCGTTAACTACGGCCCCTGCCCCTCCACACATTTTCACCCTTGTAAGCATCAATTCCCCGACCAACGCGTACGAAGGAGACGAACCGGAGCAGATATACACCTCGTTTGGCTTTATATCATCCAGAGCTTCCAGCATCAAACCAAAAGGTTTATTCATCAGTGGATTTTTCGAATCCGGACTCAGTTCCTCAAAACAATCAGCCTCCAGAACAGTCATCGCACGTCCAACGATAAACATTTCTTCTTTCAATGGCCTGATTTGCGGTGGCAAAAACTGGCGTTGCATCCCCATCTTATCCATAATATCGCCAACCACCGCTGTATAGAGTTCTTCCCTGATGAATTTGAAGAGCTCTGTATCATCTTTCCAATAGTTCTGTGTCATATTTTTTACTCGTTAGTAATTTTCAGTTTTATTTCACCGCTGATTTTTTGCCCCCGTATCAGCGGAATATCATACAGCTGTGCATGCGAACTAAAGCCACGCAGGAAACGTTCCGATCCGGGATTATCGTAGCCGGCAATCAACCAATGAATTGCCCCCTGATCCAGCCAACTGCGAATATGCTGGCTTCCGTCCGATTTCAACTCAACACGTGTTTTCCCGGGCGCAAGCAGTGCTGCCCTGAATACATTTCGTTTAGTTGAGCGGAAATCGTTGCTACCGTAATTTGTCTGATCCTGGTTATATGTCCAGTCAGGCTGTTTGGAAGGCCCGGCCAATCCACACCGCTGGTCGTTGTAAAACAAATGTGCAGTCCCTTCCAGGCGCCCGATATGATCACCGGGATATACGCTCCACAATCCTTTTCGCTGCCACTCCAACTGGGTATAATCTTCAGGCAGTGAAAATGCCAGTCCCCACTGACGGAAGTTTTCATTTTTTAACATTGAATAATCGTAGTCCACCCGGATATTACCATCAGCAAAAAAATGTAATTGCAGGCTTCCGGCAGCCTCATCGTATCCTTCACTTAAGCTTATAACAAACTGCTCCTCCCCCTTTTTCACTTCCACCGAACGTATACTTCGGTTCGATGCCTCGGGCGAAAAGAGTGTATAATCGGGCGTCTCTTTTGTCATTTGCGTATCGCCTTTGTTGTTGGCTGAAACAAGCATTAGTGCAGGCCAGCCGTTTAGCACTTTATTGCCTTTCGAATCGAAGACAAACAATCCCTTCGGACCAAACTCGACCTTCATATTTTTGCTCGTTGCAACCTGCTGGTCTCCTTTCAAACTCCATGAAAAATGGTCTTCATTTTTTGTGAGCATTTCTGTTACCGGCATCGAAAAATCGTAGGCATATTCATCAACAGCAACTTCGCTGTCTTTAAAAACTGAGATGATCAGCTTTCCTACTTCATCGTTGGTAAAAGGCAAGGTAGCCTCCACAATTGCACCGGGTTTTGCATCAACGGTTAATGTCCCCTGCTTGGTGTCGTTGTTCTTCCAAATAATCCGGCATTCCTTCAAATTTGAAAAGAAATAACGATTTTCGAGCGTCAGCTTTACCTTTTCATTTTTTGGACCGTCGTTCAACGTAATTTTTACCGGCGAATAGATTTTCTTCATGTGCCAGTATTCGGGTTTGGGCCTTCGCCACCCATCAACAGGTCCCCAGGTACCGTAGCCAACCACTTTCCCGGAGGGTAAAAAGAAACTATCATCGATACCAGCCCACAAAGCACCACCCAGTACTCCTTTCGAAGCGTACATTTTTTCCCACATGTGGTAAAGAATATCCCCCCAAAAGTCGCGAATGCCGGGATCAGTCATTAGTTCGTAACGATTATAGGCATTCAGGTGGCAATATTCGTCGAAAGTAATCGGGCGCTGGTAGTTCCTGTATTTATCAGGGCCTCCGGGTCCGGGGTAATGATGATTGGCAATTTCAAGATAACCGTTGTCGCCATCAGGGCCGTATTGGCTAAAGATACGAGGACGCGAAGGATCGGCTTTCTTTACCCAATCGGCTGCTTCTTTGAAAAGCTCATCAAAATCGTACGACTCGTTGGCAATCGACCAATGCAAAACAGAAGGATGTGATTTATTCATTTCCACCATTTCCAGAAGAGGTTGTACAATACCTTCGAAGTAATTCGCATTGGTAACCGGCTTTTTAGAAGCCCAGCAAAATGGTCCTTCCACCTCGACAAACATCCCCAATTCATCACAGGCTTCCAGCAACTTTTCGTTGGGAGGATAGTGCGAAGTACGGATATAATTGACATTCCCATCGCGAAACAATTTCACATCCTCGTACCACTGGTTTCCGTTCAGCGAACGTCCCCTTAAAGGATGAACTTCGTGCCGGCAAACTCCACGCAACTTGATTGGCTGGTTATTCACAAAAACCTGGTTACCGCGAACTTCAATCTGCCGAAATCCAAAGCGGCGAACCACTTTGGTCAGCTCTTTTCCATTATGAAAAAGGGCACATTCAAGAAAATACAGGTTGGGATGTTCCGGATCCCATTTTTCAGGATTTTTCACCTGCAGCTTTATTGAATGCGAATCGATTGAGTTGGCAGCCAGCGTAATATCAGATTTTGTTTCTCCGCTAACCGGAATTTCTTTTCCTGTGTTATCGCGCAAGCGAAGTTTAAGCTGTATCTGCTGTTCCTTTTTCGATTCGTTAGCAAGCTTCAGGCTGGCATTCAATTCAGCGTTTTTATAGTCAGCATCGAATGTGGTTGAAACATGAAACGAAGCAGCATTTATTTCGGGTAGTGCAAGCAGATAAATCGGGCGGGTAATTCCGCCCAGGGGATGAACAGCATATTGCGATGCACTCGACAAGGTATCGGCCAGGCTTTCGCTTTTTACGCTAAGCGCGATGGTATTATTTCCGTTTTTTACAAGCTCCGTTACATCGAGCTCAAAAGGAGTAAATCCCCCCAAATGAGAACCGGCTTCCTTGCCGTTCACCCATATTTTGCATTCACTGTAAATGGCTTCGCATTTCAGTTTTATACGCTGTCCTTTCCATTCGGGATTTAAATTGAAGGTGCGAAAATAGCCTGCTGCAGTTCTGGGATTTACTTCAAAGCCCTGCATTACCCACTCACCGGGAACTTCAATGCTTTTCCAGTCGGCAACACTTTTTGCTTTGTAAAAATCAGCTTCAGGCTGGGCTGAAAACGACCAATCTCCGCCTAAATCCAGTTTGAATGACTTTAGCCCATTAACCGACTCAGGCTGAGGAGTCCAGCGTATGTGGTTAACTTTTGTCGAATCGAAGCTAAACTGTCCGGACACAAGAAAGGACCAAAACAGCAATGCACCAACCAAACAAATTTTATATGCAGATTTTAGAGTCATGGAATTGCGGTTATTCATAATTATTTATTTCTATCGTTTACTAACTTAATTTTTACTTCATCGCCAAATTTGTCACCATCTTTTAACGGACGTCTGAACTTCTGCAGATGGCTGCTAAAAAACATATCTCCCCCTCCGGTCGAAAATCCGGCCACAAGGAAATTCACCTTACCGACTTCCATAAAAGCGCGAAATGCCTGGCTACCATCCGAGACCACAACCAGTCCTTTGTTTTGGTTATCTGACAACGACGCCCAATATATATTTTCGCGGGTTGCCCTAAAGTCGTTTGTTCCTAACTCATTGGCATCGTAGCACCAGTCGTCTGAAGGCGCTTTTCCAAACGAATCGACCCGGAAAGCTTTGTCTCCAAACGAAACTGTTTTTCCATGTGTACGCCCAATGTGGTTTTCGGGATAGTAACTCCAAAGCCCTTTTCGGTACCACTCGAGCCTGTTCATATTTTCGGCTGCCGAAAATACCAGTCCCCACTGACGAGGATTAATGTCGGAATTTGCCGTCATCTGGTAGCTGATGTCCAGTGCTGCATCCTTCGAAAAACGATAAACAAGCTCGCCTTCCGCTTCGGTATATGAACCAGCGACTACTACCTCAACTGTATCATTTTTCATCGACCATGTTGCCTTTTTCATGTTCCAGTTACTGCACGTCTCGTTGTGAAACGGAATTTGCAGGCTGTGTTCGGTCAGACACTCACCTGTTTTTAAGCTGAGTAACATTAACTCTGCTCCACCCTTAAGTACATACTTTTCGCCAACTTGTGCATTGTCCAGTTTTCCCGTGTTCAGGTTAAAGGCCCAGCTAAAGCCATTGCCTTTAATCATCAGCATTTCTCCCTGCTCAATCGCATCAAGTTTGTCGCCGTTTAACTCTGCAAACGGAATATCGTCGCGTTTCACATCTCCGATCTCAATAACACAAGTTTCCACTTCTACACCTTGTGGCGAAACAAATTTTACTTCCAGTAGTTTGCCGTTTAGTTCCTTTGTTTTCGGCTGGACCGTGAGAATTCCGAAGTTATGAGGAGCCAGGTTCATATTTAGCATTCCCGATTCAGCATCCAGTTTCCAGGTGATGGCACATTCCGAAAGGTTGGTAAAATCAAAACGGTTTTCCACCTGCAGTTCAATACCCTTCCCAACTGAAGGAACCGCCACTACACGGTTGTGTATTTTTACCGGTGAATAACTCTTTTTCATGTGGAAATATTCGGGTTTTTCGCGACGCCAGCCATCAATTGGGCCCCATTCGCCATATCCTACCGAGCGGCCATCAGGCAAGAAAAACACATCGTCGATACCCGACCAAATAGCACCTCCCAGGCACCCGCGGCTTTTGTACATATCTTCGAACATGTTTTTAAACCCGCGTCCCCACGAATCACGCACTCCGGGGTCGGTAACAATTTCACTCCGGTTGTAGGTATTCAGGTGAGCATATTCACCAAACAGCAGCGGCCTTTCAAAATTTTCAGCCACGCCTGGACCTGCCGGACCGGGATAATGTATATTGGCAACCGGCATTTTCGTACTGCCGTAATTATTAAATCCGCCGTAAGCCTGATCGTGAAAAGTGGCGGGCCGTGTCGGATCTTTTTTCGCAAAAAAATCGGCCAGCTTCGCCCAGTTTGGTCCCCATGCTGATTCATTGGCCATCGACCAGATAATGATACTGGGA
Source organism: Maribellus luteus (assembly GCF_003576475.1). Taxonomy (GTDB): domain Bacteria; phylum Bacteroidota; class Bacteroidia; order Bacteroidales; family Prolixibacteraceae; genus Draconibacterium; species Draconibacterium luteum. The sequence continues at coordinate 51,122 of NZ_QWGR01000020.1, forward strand.
TGATTTCTGAAAAACTCAATGTTCGATTTTGAAATGCTTTCGAGATAAGCATACAAGGCAGGGGCATGAGGATCATGTGTTTGCCAGTGACTGTTTGCACCATGCCCGATCCAGGCAATGGGGTTCTCAAGCTCTACGTACAAACCAATTTTATCGCACCATTCAATAAATTCTTCCGAAGGCGGGTAATGCGAAGTACGGATATAATTTACATTTCCGGCCTTAAATAGTTTGGCATCCTGTTTCCAGAGTTCATCAGTAAGGCTGCGGCCACGCAACGGATGCACCTCATGGCGGTTTACTCCTTTTAGTTTTACCGGGCAGCCATTTACAAAAAGCTGGTTGCCGATTACTTCAATCTGCCGAAAACCCACATTTTTTACTATTTGTTCCGATCCTGCATCCGAGCTTACAATAAGCTTTAGTTGGTATAGGTTCGGATGTTCTGCATCCCATTTTGCAGGGCTGCCTACCGGAAAAATAAGTTCAATTTGGCTACTGCTCTTTTCATTAATATTGTAATTATTTTGGCTGTTGTCGAGTGTCACTGTATTTCCATCGGGGTCAATAAGTTGTGCTGAAACGCTTGCTGACGCCAGCTTACTTTTATTGACCAGCTCTCCGCTAACAAGCAAGCGCGCGTTATTGTATTCCGCATCAAATTCTGTTTTTATCCATAAATCACGTAAATGAACTTTGGGAACAGCTACCAGGTAAATCTTTCGCAAAATCCCGCCCAACTGATGAGCCGCATATTGCGTACCCGACATTAAAGTATCAGCAAGGGTTTCCGCAACAATTCCCATTGCAATCCGGTTCGTCTTTCCGGCGTTTATCAGATCCGTCACATCTTTTTCAAAAGCCACCATCGGACCGGTATGGCTCCCGGTATGCTTTCCGTTTATGGCAACTTCAACTTTACTAAATACCGCATCGCAACGTAAATACACTGCGTAGTCTTTCCAATCGGCAGGCACCTTAAACTCGCGAAAATAGCCGGCTTGCTTTCCCGCTTCCACCTTAAAACCCTGCATTAGCCATTCACCCGGCACCTGAATCTCACTCCAATTTTTAGCTGTTTTTACACTAGTGGCATCAACATTCTTTAATGCAGGATTAAAATACCAAGATCCGTTCAAATCTATTTTATTATTGATCTGATCCGCATCATCAGGTACTTCAACATACTGGCTGTAAGCAATATTTACAGCCAACAACAATAAGGTTGCAAGAGATAGATATTTATAGTATTTCATTAGCGAAAAGTTTTATTCAAAAATACTTTTGAAAACAGAAGCCTGCTTGTAGTTAATTATCTAACAGTTGAACAATATTGTCTTATTTGATGTAATATCAGAAAATATAGCCAAATTCGAATGCAGTATTTGTCCATTTGCAGCCGTGATACAATGATTGACTGCCTATGAAAATTTAAAGACGTTATTTTATGAAACCACACTATATAAAGTTACCAAAACATCTCCACGAAACCGTTCACATCAGAAAGGATATTACCATGAATTTTTATCAGAAATGGCACTATCATGATGAAATTGAGCTGGTTTACATACTAAGGGGAAAAGGAACCCGCTTTATCGGAGACAATATCTCGAGATTCAGCGACGGTGATCTCTTACTGGTTGGCGATCATCTTCCGCATTTGTGGAAGAACGAACCACTTCCATCCACAAAAGGGAAAAAGAACATTCCTGCTTCTGCCATTGTCATACAGTTTCCGATGAATTTCGGAGCGGAAGGCTTGCTGGATATTTCAGAAATGACATCGATAAAGAAATTACTAAATGACTCCAAACGAGGCTTATTTTTTAGTCTTCCTGAAAATCACAATGCAAAGAGGCAAATCAGAAAAATGCTGACACTTAGTTCGTTCGACCGGGTATTGTCGATGCTTTCGTTGTTAAAAGAACTTTCGGAGACAGAGAAAAAGGTTACACTCTCCAGCGTTCCGTTTGCGGATCATTACATGAAGCACAATTCAAAAAGAATGGATGAGATTTATAATTACATCCTGAATAACTTCAGTAAAGAAATAAAACTGGAAGATCTGGCATCGGTGGCGAACATGACTTCCTCCTCTTTGTGCCGTTTTTTCAAGCATTCCACCCAAAAATCGATCAGTACTTTTATCAACGAAGTGCGGATTGGTTATGCCTGCAAACTGCTTATCGACGACAAATTTTCGATTTCGGATGTATGTTTTAGCTGCGGCTACAATAACCTCTCGTATTTTAACCGTCAGTTCAGAAAAATCATCGGCATTAGTCCTTCAAAATACCAGAATCAGATTAGCACCAACCTGGAAGAGTAAACGATTTTTTTTACCAAAACAAAATATAGATAGCCGAAAAAACGATGACAATGATGATGGAAAGGAGATTGAACCATTTGTCGGTACGGAAGATACTGCGCGAAAATTCGAGCCCTTTGTTTTCACTTTTCCCCTCCAACGAAAGGACGATAATAACCAGAGCAACCACGACAAACGATAAGAGCATTTGATCGAGAAAAGGCAATTCAGGAATCAAAAATTTTATGGCAGCCGAAACGGGTATCGAAATAATCGTCCCCCAAAGCGCGGCAGTGGAAGTGGCACGTTTCCAGAATAAACCTAACACAAAAACAGCTGTGATTCCGGGGCTCACCATACCGGTATATTCTTGAATAAACTGAAAAGCCTGTTCGATGCTCCCAAGCAAGGGGGCAACGATAACGGCAATAGCCATGGCAATTACTCCGGAGAGCCTTCCAACAAATACCAATTGCCTTTCAGAAGCATTTTTATTAAAATAAGGTTTGTACAGGTCCATCGTAAAAATGGTGGAAGCACTGTTCATGATGGCGCTAAATGAGGAAACAATGGCAGCAATAAGCGCAGCAAAAATAAGCCCTTTAATACCGACCGGAACAATGTTGGAAAGTATCCACGGATAAGCTTCATCGGGTTTTGCAATAGGTGCACCAAGCGCAAAAGCGGCAATACCCGGAACTACCACCACAAACGGCAGGATGAGTTTCAGATAACCCGCGAAAACCATTCCGCGTTGAGCTTCCTTCAGGCTTCTGGCTCCAAAAGCTTTTTGAATAATGTATTGGTTCGCACCAAAATAATAGATTCCGGCAATCCAAATTCCGCCAAAAACCGCTCGTATTCCCGGCAGGTAAAAATAATTGGGATCACTGCTTTTTAAAACCATATGAAATTTTTCGGGAACCAGTGTAAACATGGCTTCAAATCCATTAAGAATCCCCTGGTTGCCGCCTACCTGATTTACTGCAAAATAGGTGGTAATTAATCCGCCTACCAGCAAAAAGAAGACCTGGATAATATCGGTACTTGCGATGGCCTTTAATCCGTTAACCACGGTATAAAGCAATGAGAATATAGCCAATCCAAGAATTCCGTAAAACAATTTTATTCCGAAAATTGATTTTAATGCGAGCGCTCCGAGGTAAAGTATCGAAGTTAAGTTAACAAAGATAAAAAGGCTCAGCCAAAAAATGGCCAGCACGGTTTTTATGCGGTTATCGTACCTGAGTGCCAGGAATTGTGGCATAGTAAATATTTCCTTGTCGATAAAAACCGGGAGAAAATATTTTGCGACAACAATTAAAATAAGGGCTGCAATCCACTCGTAAGTAGCAATTCCGAGCCCAATGGCAAAACCAGAGCCCGACATTCCAATAAATTGTTCGGCTGAAATATTGGCTGCAATAATCGAACTTCCTACCAAAAACCAGGGAAGTGATTTGCCGGCAAAAAAGTAATCGGTACTGTTGCGTTCTTTATTTTTCGATCGTGTTAGCCAGTTGCCAACCACAATAACAACTATGCCATAAATGGCAAAGATGATCAAATCAAGTTTGTTCATAATCTGTTTCTTCCAGACTCCCGCATTTCTATTCTTTAGTAAAGCAGAAAGATTCTGCTTCAATTTCACCCGGCTCGTAGCGAAATTATCGAATATCAGCGTGAAACCTTTTATTCTTTAGTCAGACTGGAAAAATAGAAATATTATACCAATATACTTCATGAAAATAAACAACCTGACAATATAGTTCAAACGATGGATAATGGAATACTGATTAATGGATCAGGTTTATCCGAAACGATATCACTCAATATGTGTTATCAGACTTCGTCCGACCAAGGTTATTTCAAATAACAGCTGGAACGGCCAGATCTGAGCACCTCTGAAAAATAATAACCTTAATAAAGTTTATTTGAGAAGCAGCACTAAACTGCCTCTCAAATACTATCTTTTCAGTGGTATCTCTCAAACACTTACTCCGTTTTCAAAAGGTCAATTTCGGCAATCGCTGCAGCTTTATTTCCTCCGGCAATAACTCGAGATTCAATCCGGAAAAAACGGGCGGATACGGGCGCATTAAAGTAATGAGTCCTGGGAGTCGGATCATTAATCAAGTTCCCAAACTTAAAGGGTTCAAGCGTTTTCCAGCTTTTACCATCCGAGCTTGTTTTAATCAGTCCTTCTTCAATCATGCCATCTGAATTAGCTGTTTGAGGCGTATAAACAAAGCCTGACAAATTCTGCTTTTGTCCTAAATCAATGGCTAAAAAGTGAGCTTCGTTTCGTGTCGAAGTCCAGTACGTTTGGCTATGTTCATCGAAAGCCATGGTTCCAGCGTGTCCATCAGATTCCTGATCAGTACCAATTAGTTTCCAGTCTTTTTTGATAATACCGAAGGTCTTTTCGGCCACACTACCCGACTGGTCTTTGGTGAATGAGCGGGCTTTTACTTGTCCTGACTCATGTAAGAATGGAGTGGTGTATAACGTTGAAGTGTTGGTTGGTTCACTACCATCTAATGTATAACGAATTTCCAAGTCACTATTGATATTTTTTGAAATGTCCTCTCCATGAGGTTTCCAACCAAAATCATGTTTCTTCGGCTCGATTGTCAACTGACCATCAATACTACGCGAAAAAGCAAGTTGCGGCGGACGGTTTTTATAATAATGGGCGGAAACCTTTGCAATAGCAGGAACCATGCGTGACTCCAAGATTCGTAAACGCCATTTTGAAGTGCTTACTGTAGGGAAACGTAAAATCCGTTTGTAACCCACGTTAGTTGCCGACGCAACTTCTTGCCACTGGTTGTCGATCCAGGCATCCAAAGCGTGCTTTTCAACCCGCTCGCTATGGCTGGCAATGGCTTCCTGAATAACAAAGCGGTTGGCTTCCACTTCCGAAGTCATGGTGATTTCAATGGCCTTTTCATCTCCTGCAAGCAATTCGTAAGAGTTTGGATCATTATCCAACACTTCGGCAGGACCTTTAGCTCCTCTCAGCAGATCAGCACCATAAGTTTGCTCGATGCGTTTTCCAAGTTCTTCCAAAACCTGAACGTCTTCGTCCGAGAAACGACCTTGACGATTGGGCGGAATGTTGAGTAGAAAAATAGAGTTTCCTCCAACTGAGCGCTCGTACATGTCGAACACATCATCAGCACTACGCACTTTTTGTTTTGTATCATCGCGATAGAACCAACCTTCGCGAATAGACGTATTGGTTTCTGCTGGTTGATAATGCAGGAACTTTGCCTGGAATAATTGTTCCCTGCTCCCCAATGACTTATCCGTCATGTCCGGGAAATGCTCAGCGATGTTCGGTTTTTCCTGATATGGAATCACGTTCCATTCAGTGTCCCTGGTCTTTCCTGATTCGTTTCCACACCAACGGATGTCCTCACGACCAAAAATAACCGCTTCAGGAGCCAAAGTGTGAATCAACTCTTTCCAAGCCATATAATCGTAAGTCTGACCGCCTTTACGTTTCGGATGAGCTCCGTCAAACCAGACTTCATGAATTAGGCCATATTCGGTCAGCAACTCGAACAATTGGTTCAGAAAATATTCATTGTAATCGTCCACCGTGAATCTAAAGGTGGTTTTATTTTCGAACGGGCGTCCTTCAACCGGGCGAGGGATGACACGTTCCGTCTTTTTACTCAGGTTTCCATACAATCCTTCCGGGTTTTCAATCTGGAATAAATCGGCCGGAGAAAGGTAAACCCCCAGTTTTAAATCATACTTTTTACATGATTCTGCCAAGTCTTTTAAAACATCACCTTTACCATTTTTAAATGGAGAAGACATGATTCCATGCTCGGTATAGCGGCTTTGCCACAGGCAAAAACCATCATGGTGTTTGGCCGTAAAAATCACTTTGGTCATTCCGGCAGCTTTCATCGCCTGACACCACTGGTCGGTATCCAGCTCGCGAAGGTCAAAAATCCGGGGATCTTCCATTCCATTCCCCCACTCCATCCGGGTAAAGGTGTTGGGACCAAAATGGATAAAAGCAATAAACTCATCGTTTAAAGCAGCATATTGGTTGGGAGTCGGTACCACGTGGGCAGCTTTAATGACGATGGAATCCTTTGTATCATTCTGATCGACAGGAATCGTATTCGAGGTTTTCATCAGTTGTCCTGACGGATTTGAACATCCTAAGATGATTGCCAAAAACAGAAACGGTAAGATATTCTTCATATGTAACACTTTTTATATCGGTTTTATTTATTGTTAGAGATATAATGAGCGATGTTAATGAGACTATTATCTAGTTGAAGGCTCTATTAACTATATTGGTTTAAATTGTTTTTATCCTTTATTCTCTACATTCTTAACTTTCCAGTTATCCGCACGAAAAGAAGATGCTGGCAATCCAGCTTTGTTAAATCGGTTTGATTCTGCAAGATTGTTCAAGTCAAAACGCATCGCCACCGATTTATTAACCTCTTCGCTCCACACTTTCACTGTATTGCTTTCAATTTTTGCCAAGCAAGTATGCTTAAAATGATTAGGGAAAAAGTAACTTATTTTTCATGCGATTACAATTTGGTTCAACTATTGATTTACAAAAAAATAGCGTATGCGACAGGCTGTGCCTTTACTTTGTGGATTTTTTTCCCCGGTAATACGCAAGTGCAGCGTATGCTGACCGTTGTCAGGCAAGCTTGCTGCGAGCGTATAATACCACGGGAGATGAAGGTGCATGCTCCATCGGATAAAAAGATCCTGTTTCTGCCAGTTGCCGTCGTCGATCCTGTATTCGATAATTCCTGCATCAGGGCCTGCAGCCACGGCGATTCCTACAGCGTTACCGGAAAAAGTGAACTTTAGAGAACTGTCCTTATCCTTACCAACCAGCATAGGCACATTTACATAATTTGCCCGTGTTCCTTTTTTGTCGCCGGGCTTCCAGTTTTCAACCAACTGCCAGCCTTTAAGTTTTCGGGCATTTTTTATGTCAATCAGTACTCCGCTTCCATAATTTGAATCATCAATCGGGGCAGGTTGAGGTCTGGCTTCAATTTTATCATCTTCTGCCACTGTTCCGACCCAGGATTTTTCCAGAAAAGCTTTCATGGAACGAAAATATACCTCTTGCCCGAATGGCGAAGGATGCAAATTTTTAAAGTCATTTTCCCAGGTAAACTCACCGGCATCAATGCGTTCGGTTACCTCTTTGGCCAGATTTATGGTTGGAATATTGTAATGGGCGGCCACTCTTTCGTGATTCTGAATGACCTCCGGTGTTTGCCCCGAACGGTAGGCTTCGATCTTTTGCGGGTCAACAAAATGCATGATAACAATATCAGTTGCCGGATTATCGGCGCGTACGTGCCGGATGATGCCTTCCATTGCCCTGATTTGCTCTTGGCTGGTTCTTCCATTTGATTCATCATTTACAGCTGCTTCTTCGAACAGCAAATCTACCGGACCACCGGACAATATGTCACGTTCCAGCCGGAATGCCGCCGGAGTAGTTCCCATCGATGGAATACCCGCTGCAATAAATTCAAAATCGGTATCCGGGAAACGTATTTGCAGATAATTGCAGATGCTATCGCGCCATCCGCCATTGTAGGTGATCGAACCGCCGAGGAAAGCCACCCGGCCATTTTTCTCCCGCTGAAATTTAAGCAGACTGTTGCGAATACCATCCCGGTGGATATGGTAATCAGCAGGATCCAGTGGTTCATCGGGTATGCGGGTGTAGTACTTGATCAAGTCTGCTACCAGACGAGGTGTTTCAATGGGGAAATGATGCCCATATAAATCCTGTTTCCCTCTGGTGCAGGGGATAACAGTTGCCGGACCGCCCAGCTTAATGTAACGGTCAACCAGAATGCAGGTATTCTCCTCTGGAGGAACCACCTGGTCGTTCAGCCCAATCATGTGCAGTACTGGCACTTTGGCCAGAGCCAGCTCATCGAGATTATCTACCGGATTATCCGTGTATCTTTTCGCCTCCTCATCCGATGAAAATCCATATGCATCTTTTAATCGTTCCCAGTCGGCATCACTACCTTGTCCCTCTCCAAAGCCACCGGGCCAGCTTTTAAGATCGCAAACCGGTGCTTCGGTGTAAATGCAATTTACTTTTTCCGGATTGCGTTTGGCCCAATTGTAAATAAACAATCCGCCGCGGCTTACTCCTTCGAGTGCAACTTTGGAAAGCAGCTCAAACTCGCTTGTCAGGTAATTGAAAAAGTGGTTCCAAACCTCCATTGCAGCAGGACTTCCATACATGTTGTTGGTGTTGATATAGGCAACATGAAATCCTTCACTTATCAACAAACTGTCCATCTCGGTGTGCCACTCAGGAAAACGTGCCCGCCAGATCCAGGGATTTCCAGGAAGTGATTTGTCGGGCAGTGTTACAAATGCCGGCCGTCCCTCAAAGTCAAAATTAAACCGGACAAAACCTTTCCATTCTGTCTTTTCCCCTGGGAAAGATTTTTTTGAATCTTTTCCTTCAACCGTATAACCTGCTAGTATAAAAAGCAGCAGACCAAGTGCTGCGGTGTGAAATAGTTTTATCATTTTTCGCCAATGTTTTTTCTCTAAATTACTTTGCTTTATTCGATCACCAGCCAGTTGTACGAATTTGCAGGGATGATTATTTTCACCTTCACTTTGTAGTCGCGGCTCACTTGGTATTTCCGGGCTTCCCCTTCCTTTTCCCTTATCATCGCAGTTTTTTCCAGCCCGGTATAATAAAGCGGCAATGTTATTTCGCGCACCATGTCTTCTGCTGTTGGATTGAAAAACATGGCTAATCCTTTTTCCTTCAGTTGCGGATTGACATGTAAAAAACCATCCCAGTCTTTTCCTGACGGGCGCCGCAGGTGAATCAGGTCGCTGTTTAGAATGTCGCGGTACTTTTTATACCAATCAATTACCTTAATAACGAGTTCTTTGGTTTCGGGAGCATCGTACAACCGGGGACCGCGATAACAGGATTGTACTCCCGCGCCATAATTTTGCATCATTTGATTTTCGTAGGCCTGCAAATGATCTTTCAACGGTTCGATAGTAGCAGCGGCACCTCCTCCATGATACTGCGTCAATGGTGTGAAAGTCCAGCACATACTTGGAATTCGGGTCCATAATCCGTCGTAAATATTTTGGCGTCCAAGTACCAACTGTCTTTCGCGTGGCAATGACCAATTCACTTCGCGATAACCAATACCTGTTTTATTTGTGCCTGAATTGATATAAAAATCCGGAACATTCATGTATATACCTTCTCCCCTCATCCATTTGTAAAGATCCTGAATTTGGGCATACTGTTTCCATTGAGAATCTCCGAGTCCGTTGTGATAAGCATGAGTAGTAGAGGCACACACATTACCCGGATAAGAACCATCGTTTTCAAATACGCTCATGCCTGTTTTATCATAAAACTTCCTAATTTGTCTGAAATAATTGTATCCCCATTCACTACATAAACAGGGAGAAGATCCAAATATCATCCCTCCCCGCTTACCTGTTTCGGGGTTGATAACATCCACTTCATCGCTGATCCAACGGCTCGAAAGCAAAGAATAACCGCCCAGTTCAATTCCTTTGAAATGTGCATAATCCACCAGTCTTTTAAAATAAGCATAGTTTTCGGCAGATTCATCTTCCATGTTCACACCGCTTCCGAAACTCAGGATTATCATTTCGTAGCCCACCTCGGCACACTGATCAATAGCCGTTTTAACCACTTCTTCTTTCGAATTGGTCAGATGCAGGAAGATGGGATTCTCGGTCGTCCAGGGCGAAATAGTTCGATACATTTTTCGGATAAACAGTCCTTGTCTTTCCTGTTCGCGTGTATCCATAAGCGTTTCCCAAACCCTGAATGTAGCTAATGTATCGCCAGGCAAAACTGCCGTTTCAGGCCCCAACGGTGGTTTTACTTCCAGCAAACAGGGAGTTTGAAGTCGATAATTGGCTTGTGAGGTATAATTCGGATCGGGTTGCCAGTAAGTAGTAACATCGGAATTTCGTTGTTGCATTCCTCCAAAAGCGTAATCCGTCTCAATGTGAATGTTGGGTTTGATCCACTCGTTCGGTATTTCAACCAGGCTTTCGCCCTCAACCATTGCCAGTTGTTCCAATTTGAATTGATTGAGTTGCACCAGCAGGTTCCCTTTATTAATGACTTCAACCCATTTGCTGATGGTTGGAATGCCATCATAAACTGCGGAATGTACTTTTACCAGAATATCATCTTTGGTTAGTGAAAAGACCAGTTCTTTACCGGTAGGCATTTGATTATTGGCTGCCCATCGAACCCGTTTCCACGATATGCGATCGTCCAAATTTTTTATCTCAAATCCCTGAACCTGAAAAGAATTTGGAGTGGCACAAAGCTGATCAACCCAACTCATAAGGGTATAACCATATTCCGGTTGCGCACTCAGTCCGCCAATGGTGTATGTTTTGCCATCGATGGTTAGTGTGCCTTCGTTCGACACAGCCCTTAGCAAGCTTTCCCCGGTCATTTGGTTCATGTAGTCGATAGTGGCCAGATTGGGTGAAAGGCGAAACACACGAGCCACCAGCCCATTGGTAAGCACAATATCTTTGTTGATATTGGCACGAAAAACACCGGCTTTGACTTTTGAATTGTCAATCAGCCAATCATTTTCCGAGTGAGCCAGCGGATATTCAATTTCGGGTAATTGGCTGATCTGTGCATCCAGCATCTTTTTTATTGCTCCTTCTTGTTCAATGACTTCCACGTAATCGATTTGTGCAACGGTTGGTGCAATCTCAAAGTATTCTATCTGAGGATTGATCCATACGGCATGATCACCGCTTTCTCCATCTCCGGCATCTTCAACAATCAATTCCAGTATCCCCCCACGTACTTCTTCATTAATCGTTTTTACAGTATCGCCCTGGTACATGATTCCACTGTTGTAAATCTCCTTACCATTATGCAGCAGCTTAAATACAACACTCCCCGAATCAACCGTGCCATTCTCTCCTTCTATGCCAGCAAATTGTTTTTGATCATCTGTCAGTCGATAAAAAACCCTCTTTCCATCAACCAGCGGAACTGTTTGAATATCTTCATCATTGTAATCAATTTGTGAATCGTTCACTCCAATCTGCGCAGTAAAACGATTTCCTTTATTCATTTTTATTTTGATTACAGAATGCGAATGAACGCCAATGCCATCTTTAAACTTAACACCTGCAACGGATAACAACTCTCCCGTAACCGAATGATTTTTTACCGGGGCACCATAGGTTTGCTGTGCCAGTGAAATATCCATTTCCTGAATTTTGACAAACTGCTGGGCGTTTGACGTAATAAATAATCCTGCTACAAGCGCAAAAAGAACAATACCAATTTTCATACTCAAATTAACTTTCATTTTGAAAATAATAGTTTTGCTAAAGCTATAAAACAGTTAGAACATTGCGGCCCAAATCATTGCCATACTGGCTGCCTCCACACATAATTATGTAGTAAAAGGATAAATAGAACAGTAAAAAATTCCCCCGTTTTCAATAAAAATAAGATTTTATCGGCCCCAAAATACCTTTGTCCTGATTCCAAACAGGTTTGCGTATATTTTCTTTTGCTTTTTCAGGCAATTTGGCGTAGGCCGCTATCTCTGTCAAACACCAACCATATCCTTCAATTTCCAGAGAAGTTGCATGTTCCGCGTTCCACCATTTTAGTTTACTATCCTGTGAAGCATCACAAAATGTTAGCAGGAAAATAAATCCTGGTTTAGGATAGTTAAACATGCACTCTTTCTATTGAAATTTAGAAGAAGCCGAGAATCAACTACACCTTGATCTAACAAGCACTTACTTCTATTCAAATATAGACCGGGGAACTTCACCCACCCAGGGTAAAGGTATTTGGCAATTAAAAAGATACGCAATAGTAGCAGCCGTATTTACCGTATTATTAGGTTCTTCAAGCAAAGTTCCTTTCTTAATAGTTGGTCCAGTGATACACCAGGGAACTTCCATTTCTGTGGGACTTACTCCTCCATGGCCATTGCCAACTCCACCATGATCTGAAATAAACATGAAATGAGTGTCCTTGTACAATCCCTTTTCTTTCATCCAACTCAAAAATTCTCCAATATGTACATCGGCTTCTTCAATGGATTGAATGTATTCGGGTGACATCCAGTTATGTTTATGTCCGGCATGATCAGTATGCACCGAGTATAAAAACACACAAGTTGGCTGGTTCTTATTTTCCTCAATAAAGTCAAAGGCTTTCCGGTAATTTTCCACATAACCATCATTTTCTAAAAAGCTAACCTCATCCAGATAGTTCTGATTATAGGGATACACCAACGGTCCCCAGTTGTAATAGAAGGCCGTTTTAACGTTAGGTACCTGTTTCTTTAACACCTCAAAAATTGAAGGATAATAACCGGAGTTGTCCTTCACAATCGCAGGTAATTTAATATTTTCAAGTGTCCAGTCATTTCCAACAACTCCATGTTGCTCCGGGCCACTACCTGTCAGGTGGCTTGTCCAGTTTGGAAGCGTAACAGAAGGCATTACATTCCTGGTTTTAAGCGATAATACTCCTTGTTCTGCCAATTTGTCGAGATTCGGATGTCTGGCTTTTTGATAGCCTTCAATACTAATACCGTCTAATGCGATTAAAATTATTCGCTTTGATTTTGGTAATTTATCACCGGAAAAAACGATCAAAGGGGAACATGTTATGAGAATTACAATTAGTGCGATAACTTTTTTAAACATTTTTCTTAAATCTTAAGTTTTCTATTTGATATCATTGGTGCAATCGGGCTGTTCTCTGTGGGTTTGGGAAAGCCCAAATCATCGGGAGAAGGCCCAACAAATTGGCTCTGAATGCCTTCGATTTGAATCTTCTTTTTATCTATTTCGACAAAAGCAAACAAAGGTTTTTCGTAAGGAACTGTATATTTTATCCAGGGGTATTTTTCGTCTATTTCCTTGCTGTAACGAATGGTTTGATAATCGCCTCCCAACCAGCTATACGACATACTGTTAATTTGAATGTAGTAAATTCCGTTTATCGAAGCTGCATAATCGGTATGATGGTGACCACTAAAACAAGCGACTACTTTTTCAAATCCCGCTGTTTTGTTGGCTGCTTCAAGAATAGCCCTTATTTCATTCTGATTTTCAACTCCCAATTCCACATTCTCAAGGCTCTGATGCGAAAACACAATACAAGGCAGATCTGTTGTTGCCAGATCATTTTTTAACCATTCTACTTGCTCCTTTCCTATAAATCGGGCATATCCGGCAGCTTTATCCGGCGAGGGATTTTTATCATTTCCATCGAGTACAATAAAATGGAATCCATTCTGGTTAAAAGAATAATACTTTTGGGAGGTATTCCAGAATTCAAGAACCTGCTCGCGGGAAAAACCTCCGTCCATGTCATGGTTTCCGAGTACATGGTATTTGTCCCCGGTATAATCATTAAAAAGCCCAAGGAATTTCTTGTTTTGCTCGTAAGGCCGGCAAAAATCACCCAGTTGAATAATGAAGTCAAGTTCTTGTTTCGTAGCTTCATCAATAAAAGCCTGCAAGCGCTTATCAGCATCGTGCATAATGTCTTTGTGGACATCAGCACACACTCCAAAACGCACATGTTTTTTGGAACCTCGACTCAATGCATTTACACCAAGAGGCAACATCAGAATACCTGCACCACCAACGCTATATCGAATAAAATCACGTCTTTTCATCACTTAAATATTTTTATAGAAACATTTAACATCCTATCACTTTTTTGCACTGGTAAAACAATACACATTCCCGGCAAAGTCACAGATATAGAATCGCTTACCATCCGCTGCTGCCGATGTAACTACCGGTGCTCCCAGTTTCGTTTTCCACAACAGCTTTCCACTGTCCGCATCCAGGGCATAAACCCGGCCATCCATCGCTCCGAAAACAAGCTTATCCCCAATCAACAAGGGCGTAGATTCTATACTTTGCTGACGATCGGCATAATAAGAAGGCGTGTACAACAATGCCGGCTCCACTTCGAAAAGCCAAAGCTGTTCTCCTGTTTCGCGGCTAACAGCAGCAATTCCCGGATGAGATCCCGCAATAATAAAATGATCCTTCAAAATAATCGGGGCTGAAGTTCCGGCTTGCTGCAATCCTGTTTTGTATGTTTGAATTGTTTTCCCTGTTTTCAGGTCCAGCTGGTGTAAAATGCCCGGAACCGCATTCTCCGGTCCCTTTCCGGTTACCCAAAGCGAACCATCAATGTAGCTCAAAACGCCGTCGCGAAACCGCAAGTCTGCATCACTTCGTTTCCAAAGTAATTTGCCCGTGTGAAGGTTATGCGCATAAATTGCCTTCCATTGGCTGGATGTAATTAAAACATCATCAGCAAGGGTCATAACCGGAGTGGTTCCTTCACCACTTTCCCAATCGTCATTCGTCCACAACACATCTCCAGACAATACATCCAGCGCACTAAGCGATTTTCCAAACCCGGTATAAACCACCTTCCCGTCAGTAACCAGGCCCGAAACAAATCCGGGCAAACGATTATAATGCAAGTCACGCTCCCAAACCAATTGCCCGGTCGATACATCAACAGCATAAGTGATTCCCTGCATATCTGTTGCGATAACAATTCCCTGCGCAACAACCACTTGATTTTTTACACTGTTCCGGGTATGGTATCGCCATTGTTTTTTCCCGTTTACAGCATCCACCCCAACCAGGTAACAAGCTTTAGCATTCCCATCGTCGAAGCTTGCTGTAACCAGCATATTTTCAAATAAAACCGGCGAACTCATAAAAATGTTACTTCCAATGTTGCTGGTCCACTGCAATTGGTATGGCACTTCATGTTCTTCGTCAACCACCGGGTTATGAGCAGCATTTCCTGCCAGGTTAAACCATTGGCCATTTATATTAGCTTCGTTTGATTGTACTACCGAGAATGAATGTTTGGCATTTAGAATTTCACCACTGTGCAAAAACGCATTTACGACCAAAGTGTAGTGATCACTTTCTTTCGGAGTCAATGTTGTCCCCCACGTCCAGTCCGACTCCTGAGTCATTTTTTGCCATTTGCTCTGATCCAGTGCGGAGTTCCAATTAAGTCCTTCATCACCATAAAAAGCGTAACGAACACTATCAACTTCCGCCCCGGTATGATAAACATTTGCAGCCAGCTGAATTTCTCCCGCGGCATTCTGTATTGCCACATTCTTTTGAGGATTAATAATTTCTATTTTTCTGTTGAGATTGGTCCATCTAAAATGAGAAGAAGTATTTCCCTGTTCATCCACATCAATCACCCGGAAACCAGAGGGAGAATGATCGATACCTCCGGCAGCCAGTGTTGAAGTTCCATACGACATCACGCCCGACTCGCCATGTTCTTTAGCCATATTGGTGTGCCAGTGCCCGTACAACCAGGCTTTCAAGTTGTATTCAGTCAAATTTATTACTTCATCATCATTGACCTTGAAGTCAAATTCATCACCGTTGGTTAGCAAATCATGGTTAAAGAATATTTTTGGCTGCTCCGCAGGATAAGTTTTCATTAGGTTTTTCAACCAGGTACCAATGTCTTCCCGGTTAAAAGAAGGCTTATAATCTCCTTTCATCATCGGTGTAATAACAAACAATGTATTTGCTTCTTCAAAAGCATACCATGCCGGGCTAAAACACTGTTCAAAGAACTGTTCGCCATAATCGCCTTTGATCAGATCGTGATTCCCCAAACAATAATAGACTGGTACCCCAAACTTCCGGGTCGTGATGTTTTCTGCATGCCAGGCCATACCAATTTGGTAACAAATATCGCCGGTGTGAATAACAAAATCAGGCTGATGCACCTGGGCATACTGTTTTAACTGATCAACCCAATCCCGGTACTCATAAGTTTCTGTATCGGATATCTGAATGAAGCTAAGTTGCTTTTTTCGCTCCTTTGGAGTAAGGGCAAAAACATATTCCTTTCGCGACTCAGAAATGGGAAGGAAAGATTCTCTACAATTAAAATTGGCTCCCGAGTATAGCGTTACAAAACGTTGCTTGCTCCACCCCGGCAAACTGAAGTTTCCGTTTTTGTCCGTTTTTTCAACATTGAGACCATCGGACACCACACAGTCCTTTGCTCCGTGCTCATCGGGATCCATTTGTCCATTGTTGTTTGTATCGACAAATACGTGTCCGTGTAGTTGAGCTTTTGAAACAGAAGCACAAAAAAAGAAAGATATTGTTGCTAATATAATAATCGACAGTTGTTTCATAACTTCTTTATCACTCAATAATACTACCTGGAAAGATCTTCGAGGCTTCGTTTCGCATTCTGCATCAATGCATTAAAAGCTTCCGGTTTTTGAGAAATCCTCATTTGCTCGAGTACCCCATTGAGCCGTCCAAGCTTTTCCATTGCTTCTGCCGATGAATTATTTTGAAACTCTTCTTTTAATATCCTGATTTTCTCTGCATCCTGAATTCCTTCTATCAGACGTTCAAACCTGATGGAACTGCGGGCGTTTGGATAAACAACGTAAGTATCACCCGCAGGCCAGGTACGAAAACGTGAATCAATCAAGGGGTCTTTCACCCAATGATTGTATGCCCAACGCAAGAAACCATCAAAATCGGCAGCCATTGTATACCACCCAATAAAAGCTGCTTCTCCGGGATCAGAAAATGAAAATACGTTGGGAAAAACATCAGAACAGCACACGTACCAGGTTGACAAATAGCCTTTTTCTTTACGGTACTGTCGAATATCCGGCTCAATTTCAGCGCCATAGGCTACACTTAAATCGGTCAACTGATCAGGGAATTTTTTATAATTCCAATGGTTGTCGGCAAAACCAACACCCAATTCAGGAGCCACTTCAGCCAGCAGTTTCATTGTCGCATTCATTTCTGCCGGTGATCGTTCATCCATCGCCATGCAGGTTATATCAGTCCATCCTTTTTGTTCCAGATGCTTAAGGAAATCTTTCAGAAAAGGAGTCCAGATTTCTTCGAACTCTTTTGTTCCGGCTTTTGCAATTACTTTTATTTCTTCTCCTACCGAAGCATCAAAGTAGTATAGTTCGTTTCCCCATGGAACCATTGAATAACAACTAATTTGTTTGTCAATTCCCAAATCCATCATGAATTGTACCCACTGATCAAATATGGAATAATCGTACGCCCAGCTTCCATCTATCTGTTTTTCCCAGACAATCATTGATTTGTATTCATCTTCGGTTTGCCCTCCCCATGGACGGTTATTCAAGGTTGCTGTTATTACCTTTTGCCCTGCATTGGCTAACATTTTCATTACCGGGCGCAAAAGGTCCCAATGTTCTGCCGACCACGGTTCAACCTCGTGGTAGCGAGCTACTGCGTATGGATTTTGCCATAAATCAAGATGAAATTTCCACTCAGAAGGATCAGGCAGGATCCGGTCGACAACTTCTATGCGAAAATTAAACTTACTATGTTTCTTTCCATTTAATTTCAATTGCAGGATCGAAGTATAGATTCCAGGCGTCGCATCCGCAGGAACGTCAAACGTAAGCCAAACCGGCCGGGTTGATTGCGCCTCCATTTCAAAAGCGGAAAGCGAATCAAGCATATCCGGACTGATCCTGGCAATAAAATCTTCGGGTTTACGGTAGCCACACCCCGGGCCAAACTCGTCGGTTAATACATAACGCACAAAACGAGCGTTGGCGATAGCTGCAGGCAAAACCGCACCATTCTGTGACTTAAAATCGCCAAACTGGCATTCAACAATTCCCGCAGGCTCATTATTCCATAACACCAGTTGTGCAGAAATTTTCTCGTTACGCCAGGCAAAACCCTTCCATTCTGTTTTCGGATCCAAATCAGGAACGGAGCTCTTTTCATACCGGGAATCGATTGATCCAATGGAAGCATGCAAACCTGCTTTCACGTCATTCCAATTGGCTAAAGTGTCCGGAGCCGGATCGGGCGCCTCGGCATATGTTTGGGGCCGTTCAACTATTGATTTTGTTGAACATCCTTGTATCAAAAACCAAAATACAGCGAGAAGTAATATGTTTTTCATTTTATCTCGGGTAAATTTATTATCTATCATTTTGTTTTTTCCCATTGCAAAAACATGAGCAGAAGCTCATATCAATAGTTCTCTTATTCGTTGTGTTTATCCGGGGAAAATCTTAAACCTGTCATATCTAAAGGAACAAACGTAAACATCCAGTTTTGAAAATCGGTTGCATAAGGTATCTTAACGACAATGTGATTCCAGCCTTGCTTCAACTTCACTGTTACAGGTTTTCGCAGCCAGTATAATTCTTCGTCAGCCCACGGAATTTCCTGCTCAGCTGGGGTTCCCCAGCCACTCTGCTTACTTGATGTCCACCCCGGATTTTCCCATTCCGGACCTTGCAATTCCTCCCCATTTATCCATATTTTTCCACCGCAATTATCCCACGAACCATTCCGGGGAATTCCGGAGTAAACGCGATTCGCCCGCAGTGGTGTTTCAAAGTTAATCCAGGTAGCTACTTCCTGTTCAGAATCGCTGTAAAGATTCGTGTAAGCATACACA
Source organism: Maribellus luteus (assembly GCF_003576475.1). GTDB lineage: Bacteria > Bacteroidota > Bacteroidia > Bacteroidales > Prolixibacteraceae > Draconibacterium > Draconibacterium luteum. Next base: position 70,006 of record NZ_QWGR01000020.1, read on the forward strand.
ATTTGTCCCGCTTTCGCTTCGGGGAAATAACCGTCTTTCAACCACCGTTGTTTCAGAACCAGGGTATTACCGGTTGCCGGTTTCGTATCTATCCCTTTTTCCTTAAGATATTGATTCAACTCACCTTCCTCCAAATTTAATAGCTTCTCTCCTTCTTCGCTATCCAAGGGGCCAGCTATACTCCAAAATTTATCGGTTTGTTTCTGATAGAGAAAAGGCTGATTCTGGAAATAGCGCTCTTTATGATCAAGCAAGTACCCTTCAAAAGCTTTAAAATACTCAAAGGCGTTAGTGTTTGTTTCGGGTAAAACCACCATGTATTTATCGGGGGCAGAAATTACATCGGCCATCCAGCAAACCCATGCATAAGTAAGTAGTCCGCTATAAACCGGATTCTGTGATAAGGCATCACCCTGGTGCCGTAAATTAACATCGGGCCACAAACAAACTATCCCTCCGAGAATATCATTATCTGATCCTTTTCCCAATGGCCTGAAAAACAAGGTTGGAATATAGGACATTGGTTCCCCAGCATTCATATAACTCTTTCGCGAATCAATTTCCATCAAATTGGCGCCATTTGCAGGAAAAGCTCCTCCCCAGGTTTGCCGCACAACACTTTCAGGCGCATTCAATCCCGGGCTCCAAACGATGGCTTTCCGTCCATTTGCTTCCACAATATCAACCATTCGATTAATAAATTCATCGGGGTTATTGATATGAATTTCATCGGAACCAATATGAATGGCCGGAGCCATTTCCAAAGGTATTTCTGTAAAAAATTCAAGAAGAATATTTTCCAGGGCTACCATTCCTTCTGCTGATTCCATTTTAAATCCCATCGCTTTGGTAAATGAATCGCTGTGACCGGGCATATCAATTTCGGGAATAACACTTATTTGTTTTTTGCGCGCGTACCGGATTAACTCGCGGATTTGCTCATACGTATAATACATTCCTGGATTACGTGTTGGCCGATGATTTTCGGCAGCGGTTAATTGCGGGTAAACCTTGCTTTCGATGCGCCAGGCCGGTCGATCTGTTAAATGCCAGTGAAAGGTATTTAACTTGTAAGCAGCCATAATATCCAGCAAATCTTTTAAAGCAGAAATGCTCTGAAAGTTTCGCCCCACATCGATCATAAAACCACGAACAGCATGCGCCGGCCGGTCTTCGATTGTGCAGACTGGAACTCGGTTGCCTTGTTCTCCGGAACTTTCTCCGATCAACTGTTTCAGGGTTTGCAACGCATAAAAGAAGCCCGCTTCGGTTGCTGCGGTAACGTGTATTTGCTGATCAATAATTTTCAGTTTATAAGCTTCCTTTTCCAGGCTTTGGTTGTATTCAAATTGTACGGAAAAATTTGCTGCCGGATCAATTTCAAGCCGGTGCAAGTCCGACAGTTCATAAAACTCATCAACAATATTTTTCGGAATATCTTTGAAAAAGGCCGGAGTCCAGGACTTGATGTACACATCGTTTTTTTTCCAGCTCACTTTTTCGGGATATGGGATGAGTTTTACGGGCGCTTCTTCCAATTCGGAAGCAGAGTACCGGGCTTTGAATTCAACCTGGGCATCCTTTTTATTTAACACTGAAACAACGTCCTGCGTTATTCCATTCTTTAGGATAAAAAGCGTAAAAATCAGTAGAAATAATAGTTTTCGTTTCATTGTATTTCAGTATTAATCGATAGCCGGGAACGGATGAACTTCAGAACGAACATGCTCCTTTTTCATAATTCCCTCTATCTGTTGTACAATTTCCGGATGCTCAGCAGCCAGATCAACTTGTTCCTGCGGATCTGTTTTCAAATTGAAAAGCTGGATTGTCAGATTTCCCTCATTCATTTCAGACCGGTAACCTTTCCAGTTTCCCATCCTTACAGCTTGTTGTCCGCTATAAGCTTTCATCGGGAATTCCCAATAAAGGAATTCTTTCTGCTTTTGCTCCTCTCCTTTCAGTGTGGGTAGAAAACTGGTTCCATCAGTGTCCACTTTGTTTTTGAGCCCGGCAATTTCATTTAACGTGGGCATCACATCCCAAAAGGCAAATGGATGTCCGGTTTGGGTTCCGGGAGCCACCACTCCGGGCCATGAAACAATGAGAGGAACACGGATTCCACCTTCCCGCAGGAATCCTTTTCCCCAGCCCCATTCACTTTTGAAAGGTTTGGCACTATCAAAAAACGGAGAATCGGTTCCCCCGTTAAAAGTCGGACCATTGTCGCTGGTAAACATGATTACCGTATTTTCATAAAGTCCTTCCTGCTTTAATTTTTCGATCAATTTGCCAACCTGCATATCCAGGTAACTGACCATTGCGGCATAGGTTGCATGGGGCGTCCGGTTTGGAAAATATCCTTTTTGTCCCAGGTAAGGCTCTTCTTCGCCAAACAGTTCCTCATAATAACTCAGGAATTCAGAGCCGGCCGGTACCTGTAACGGGGCATGAGGTAAGATGGGAGCAAAATACAGAAAGAACGGATTCTCTTTGTTCTGCTCTATAAACCGAAGCGACTCATCCAGCATCAAGTCCGGGGCATATTCATTGGAAGTATACTTTTCATAACTTGCCGGATCGTGCGGATCACTTCCTTTATCCAAAGGAGTCCAAACCGGCGTGTACTCATTATCTAACAAAACCTGCTGGTCATTTTTCCACAAATGCAGGTTGTAATAATTATGCCCCTGCCGCTGGCACATATCACCATAGAAAAGATCAAAGCCCTGCTTATTCGGATGTCCTTCGGTTAGCGGGCCTCCCAATCCCCACTTCCCAACGCAGGCAGTTCGATAGCCTGCCTGTTGCATTAGCTCGCCTATGGTTACGATGGTATCCGGAATAGGGCGCTGTCCTTCCAGCCCGGGATCTTTGATCACCTCCCTGAAGTCCCAGTTCTTTTTTGTAGCTCCCATTTCGTCGTTGATCCTTACATATGCATGACCAGAATGTTTTCCCGTAAGCAACACGCCCCGCGATGGAGCACAAACCGGGCTTCCGCAATAAAAATCAGTAAACCGGATACCGTTTGAAGCTAAACCATCAATATTTGGTGTTTCAATCTTCTGCTGACCGTATGCGCCTAGTTCGGCGTACCCCAAATCATCTGCAAGAATAAATACAATATTAGGCTGCCTATAACGTAATTCTTCCCTTTTGCATGAACTGGTTATCAATAAAATGGTCACTAACAGCAAGTTCAATGAAGAGTTTCTTTTCATTTCTTTCTTTTATATTCTAATTTATTTCACTTTAATTAGCATCATATTCTTTTGTTCGCATTTGAGGATAAACTTTTTATTCCGATAGTTCCGTTAAAATTTCTTTTCGTAATTTTCTGAAATGCAGGATACTTAAATCGTAATGATCAAATCCGAATACGATCTGCTGAACTATTTCTTTTGCTTTATCAGGATTCTTCTTTTCAAGCATTTTTAATAATTCATAGTCCACAATTCCGTCGCGCATGGCTTCGAGCCGAATGCTGGGCAAAAGTTTATCCACTGCTGGATAAACAATATTCATATCGCCGGCCGGCAGCGTATTTCCGGCGTAATTCATATCTGTTGTTACAGAGTACGGATCATTATCATCCGCACGCCAATGGTTCAACCCCCAATGGAGGTATCCAGTAATCCCGTACCGGTAATTTATCCAGTGCAGGATGCGGGTCTTTATCAGCGGTTGTTCGATAAAACGATTGGCAAAGTTTTCCTGTGGTCCCAGGCAAGTATAAAACCAAACTTCTTTCCCTTTTTCCTGCTGTTTTTGATAAAATTCGAGATCATCTTTTAAGAAATTTAACTGAGGTACCCAAATATCAATTGAACCGTCAAGGTCACTGGAATGGCAGGCTTCAATAATTTTTATTTCCGGAATAAGCTTTCTTACATATTCCGAAATTTCAGCATATGATTTTTTGTTTGATTCGATGGGCTCGTCGGCTATGTGTTGCCAGTAAATATCGAGCCAACCATTTTCTTTCAGGTTTTTCACCAGTGCCGGGAAAAACTGATCGTAAAAATTACGGGCTTCTGCTTCATTTACATCGTAATCTTTCAACTCCCATTGGTCTTCTGTTTTTTCAGGTACCTTTACAACGAAAGGTCCCATCCAGTCTTGTGGCAGGCGACCTCCAATATGGCCCCCTTCAATGTATTCGCAACATCCTGCGTCAACCATTAATTTCACCATCCGATTAAAATTGGAAAAGTCGAAAGTCCAGGTATTGTCTTCTTCTTTAAAATCGGTTAAATCGAGTGGACGAAGCAACACCACATTTTGCCTGTATTCGGCCATTTTATCTGCCATTATTTTGGCGTATTTCCAGTAATCATCTGAGAATTTTTCGAGCTTTTTGTCCTTGCTCAATAAATCAAGACGTTCGAAACTGAACCAATTGGTTATCAGCAAGCTGGTTTTATCAATTACCGGTTGAAAAACTTCAATACTGATTTCTTTTTGAATTTTTATTTTTTGCAGTCCTTTTTTAGTGACCAGAGTAATATCTCCTTTGTAAATTCCCGGTGTAGCATCCCGCGGAATTTTTATGGAAATCCAAACAGGTTGTGTCATTCCGGCTGGAATATCCATGCTAGTATCATCCAGTATAGGATCCGGATAATAACCTGAAGCCGTTTTTAAATAATCGCGCCCCGGATTGGGAACTGGCCGGTCGACCGGTACAAAACCAACAAAACCGGTTTTTATCTCCGTCAGCTTAATGCCGTTCAAGGTTGGTTCATTTACTTTGATAGTAACATCTTCGAGTGCAAATCCTGAACGAATGACGAACTGAAAACCGGCATCTTCTCCGCGCGCAACATCAGCATGAGCTTTTTGCATGGGAAAATAAGAGGACTCGGGAAATACCTTTTTTAAGGGATCTACGTATTGAAAAACTATTTCTTTTTGATAGTTTAAACAACTGCTCAAAGAAAGAAAAACGGCGATAATGATGAAATTAATCTTGAAGTTCATATTGTTTCAGTTATTTATACCAGTTTTACTCGTAGCGTCGAAAGTAGTTGCGGATTATTGAGATTCAAAACAGCTGATTTAAATAAAGAGGGAGAAAACTCCCTCTTTTTTTCTAACTAACCTAACTAATCTAAATTCGGATTTAAGGTAAAACATTTCCTACAAGAAAGGGAAGTAATCACCTAAATAATAGAGCATTACTCCAAATTCACGCTTAAATCAGAGAAAAATATAGTAACATCTTCACGTAAAAGTATTATTCTATTCCCAGCCCGGGTTCTGCCCCAGATCAGGATTAAGTGTCAACTCGTTAGTAGGAATTGGCATTAAATAGTCGCGCTCTGGGTTAAAGTGATAACCAGATGGTAATACTTTCAAATAAGGATCGATATAACCATCGCCATCAACCAACAAGGTTTCGCCAATTACGATGTTATATTCATTTTCCAGGTTGCTTCCGATAAATTTAAACCCTTTCAGGCGTTTGCCCACGAAAAGCTCATGTGCCCTCCAACGCATTAAATCATCGAAACGGAAACCTTCACACGCCAACTCAACTCTCCTTTCTCTTCTAATCTCATTGATAATCGGACTCAATTCGGGGAATTGCCAATTTGAATCAGTTGCAATATTATTCAATTGAAGGTGAGGCATATTTACACGGTCTCTTAGTTGATTTACCGTCAAATCTAAATCAGTTTGTGTTAGTGTTTCCAATTCTGCTTTAGCTTCGGCATAAATCAGCAAAATTTCCGCATAGCGGTAAATAATTGCTGCAGTAGTTCCTATATCACCAGCCTTTTGCTGTTCAAAATCGGGGCTACCACCTTTACGCAACTGGAAACCACTTGTATTTCGGGCACTACCCGTTTTTTCTAAGTCTGGTTTTTCAAAAACGGTTGTCAATTCGCCATTTTTAATTTCTTTGGCTGCTCCTGGTAAATAAAGAGTTTGGGACAAGCGAGGGTCTCGATCAGCCGCTACAGCCTCCAAACTTCCTTCTCCTTGGTATAAATTACTTAAAGAGATTGGATTTCCATCAGTATCCAAATAACTATCAACTAATGACTTTGACAATCCAGTATTTCCACCAATACGAGGAATATAGCGATGTACATTATGAGTCACACCCAAATCAACATCATACTTTTTCCAAAAGATAACCTCACTATTTCCAGACAAGTCAACTTGGTTGAATAGCGTGTAGTAAGTATCATCAACATTTCCTGTGTTGTATAATGAATAATGACCTTCATCAATGATTTTCTTTGCAGCTTCTGCTGCCAGTTTCAAGTAGCTAGTACCATCAGAACCGCTAACTCCATAATCCGTCCCGGCATGGTATTTCTCCCATGTTCCTTCAAAAAGGCAAATTCGTGCTTTCAAGGCTAAAGCTACATCTTTGTTTACCCTAAAAGCCTCAGCTTTGTCTACTGCTGGCAATTTTGTAATTGCGATATCCAAGTCTGTTAAAATTGAATCGACAACTGCTTTTCGAGGAGTCCTAGCCTCATATAATCCTTCAGAATCAGTCGACAAAGGCTTGCTATAATAAGGAACATCACCAAATTTCTGAACCATTCCGAAATAAAGTAAGGCTCTGAAAAAATGGCCTTCACCTACATAATTGTCAATCAGCGTTTGGTCTCCTTCTACTGTTGAAACATTGTCGAGGAAGTAATTGACAGAACGGATGTTTCCCCAGTCCCAACCGCCACCTGAGGCTGGAATTGTCCAGTTTCCTGCCAAACGGCTATTATAAGTTCCCGGAATTAAGTTATCACTGTTATTATCGAACCAAAAGATTCCCCCATTCCATCCACTGTGAACCGGGAAGGCACCATAAAAGCTATTGGCATACAATTTCAAATCGTTGGGTGTTTTCCAGAAAGTTTGCGGCGCAATTTCATCCAACGGATAGCGATCTAAAAAGTCTTCAGTACACGCTGACATGACCACTATAAATGCAATAGCTAAACTAATATATGTTCGTAATTTCTTCATAATTATCAATATTTATAAATTAAAAAGACACATTCATTCCAAATGCTACACTTTTCTGTAAAGGGTAAATTTTACCAGCCCCCCAGGAACCACCAGTTGTTTCGGGGTCGAAAGTGTCAATCAAATCGGTGATTGTAAGCAGGTTTTCGCCTGTTACATAGAAACGAACTTTCGACAGTTTTAACTTTTGCACAAACTTCTTAGGTAAGGTATAGCCCACTTGAATATTTTTTAGACGAACGTAGGCTCCATTTTGCAAATAACGTGTTTGCGTTTGTTGGTTTTTTCCGCCATTGGTCAAATACGGGCGTGGATAGTACGCATCCGGATTGTCTTCAGACCAGTAGTCCAAGTGTGTTTTAAAACCAGCTGATTGCCAAACGCCACCGGTTCCGCCCCAAAAATAAGGTCCGGTAATCCAAAGGTCACGTTTCGCAACACCAGTCCAAAGCATTGAAAAGTCAACTCCTTGCCAGTTTGCTCCGGCCGAAATAGTATACTGATATTGAGGCGTGCTATTACCAATAATTTTTTTGTCACCAGGGTTACTAACAGTATTGTCTCCCCAATCAATCACATCGTCGTCATTTAGGTTCTGGTACATAATATCTCCTGCTCTCCACTCTTGTCCACTGAGTTTTGATTGATCATACCAGTTATCAAAGTCGCTATCATCCTGAGCAATACCTTCTGTTACATAGCCCCAAATCTCCCCCAATTCCTGACCTTCGTAGTAGGTATTTAGAATACCGGTTGGGTTTCGATACTTCGCTACCTTTGTTTTGGCATTTGAGAGCGTTGCTTTAGCATGATATGAAAAGTCATTGATTTTATCTTCCCAGCCAATCACCAATTCAAATCCATTGGTTTGTAGCTCAGTATTATTAATTTTTGGAACACTTGTTCCCAAAACACCGGGCAAAGCTTCAGCTGGTCCAGGCAGGTCGCTGGTATAGCGTTCAAAAACATCTAATGAACCGGTAAGTCGGTTATTAAAGATGCCCCAATCTACTCCAACGTTTTTGGTTTTTACTTTTGCCCAGGTAAGCGTTGGACTAATTAATCCGGGTAAAGAAGCATAGTTTGGCCTGCTGTCTCCCATAATCCACCAGTTGTTAGTATGGACTGGAATTGTTGGAACATACAGGTAAAGGTATTCATTCTTATTTCCAAGCTGATTTCCCAAAGCTCCCCATGATCCGCGAATTTTTAATATATCAATTTGTTCAACATTGAAGAAATCTTCTCTAGCCAGGTTATACCCCACCGATACCGATGGGAATAGTCCCCAACGCTCATCTCCCGGGAATTTTGAGGAACCGTCGTAGCGCGCATTCACCTCAAGAAGGTATTTCTCTTCAAAGTTATAGTTCAAGCGGCCAAAAAATCCACGGGTTGCCCAATGCCATTTGCTGTCACCTACATCGTCCTGTTCACTTGTCGCTGTGCTGATTGAAGGAACTTCGTCTGTGATCAATCCTTGTTTTGAGGCATACAACCATTCATACTGCTCCAATTCTTGTTGAAAACCCGTCAACACCTTAAACGTATGTCCTGAGTCAAATTCTTTTTCATAGGAGCTGTAAATATTCGGAGAAGAGTACGTTTTTTTACTGGCGCTTGCAGAATAGCTCGTGTTTGTTCTTCCGCTATAGGTTATACCTTCCGGACCATGCAGAATAACTGAACCATCGTGGTTGTTTCCAATATTGCTTTCAACCGTCCAGTTATAGTCGAAATTAATTTTCCAATCTTTAATTGGCTCTAAAACAGCTCCCGTCGAAATCTGGAAATTATCCGAAGTACTCTTGCTTCTTCCGGATAAAAGGAATGGAATCTCTGAACTTGGATGATAATCTCCATCGGGTGTATACAAGGGGTTAGTAGGCCATCTTCGGGCAATGTTATGATAGAATAAATACCGGTCATAACTTGGACGATCTGTAACACCACGAGTATACTTAACATTAGCCCGAAGCGACAAGAAACTGTTTACATCACTAGAGACTTTCGAGTTCATCGTATAACGTTTATATTCGTCGTCTCCGTATTTTAACAAACCTTTCTCATCATAATATCCACCTGAAACGTAATAATCTATTTTATCCTTTTTCCCAGAAACACTAACCGTATGTGTCTGACGTGGTGTCCAGTCTTTATAAAATACATCAAACCAATTAGTGTTGGCATTAGCAGTCATGTAAGCCCCCCAGCGATCCGGGTTTCCCGGTTCCGGGAATGTTCCGTTAATACTGGAAGGATCTTTCATATATTGCTCAATACGCCCCATGACTTCTTCTGGAAATACAGGCGCAGAATCCCCATCATTCAATCCTGCCTTATTAAAATAGTTTGCAAATTCCAGGGAATTCATCATTTCTGGCAATTTGAGTGGTGCAGAATATGTAAATACATTTGAATAACTTACATGCACACCCTCTTTACCTCCCTTCGTGGTAATCAACACTACGCCATATGCTGCGCGTGCTCCATAAATAGCAGCTGATGCTGCATCCTTAAGCACTGAAATACTTTCAATATCAGCAGGGTTAATATCGTTAATGTTACTAACCGGAACACCATCTACAAGAATATAAGGAGCATCAGTTCCATCCAAGGAGCCGACTCCCCGAATACTCATGGCCATTGATGAACCAGGCTCTCCTCCGGTATTTCCGACTGAAAAGTTCATACTCGGCAAAACCCCCTGAATAGCTTGTTGCACATTAGAAACCGGGCGATTTTCCAAAGTCTCAGATGTTACTTGCTCTACTGCACCTGTTAGATTTAGTTTCTTTTGAATACCGTAGCCCACAACAACAACTTCTTCCAACCCCTGGATGTCTTCCTTCATTACAACATCTATCGATGTTTGATTACCGATAGCTACTTCCTGAGAAAGCATCCCCACGTAAGAAAAAGTAAGGGCTGCAACACTTTCGGAAACTTTCAGGGTATAATTTCCGTCCATATTGGTTACAGTGCCCGTTGTTGTTCCTTTTACCATAACCGTAACACCTGGTAACGTTTCTCCTGTCTCAGATGTTACTTTCCCTGTGATTGTTTTATCCTGTTGTGCAAACAAGCTTATGGAGCTGATACATAGGATAAGAAATGACAGTTGTACCCCCTTTATCAGTTGAGGTAGATTTTGCATTCTTAAAAATTGTCTTTCTTTCATAAATATTAGTTTACTCTTAATACTAATGTGTGTATAGAAAATGATTAGGGGTATGTGAAAATTTGAATAGGTTGAAAAACCCAATAATTACTTAAGACTGTTGTTATCCCATAGGCATTCTATTTAGTTTTGTTAGCGTTCGTAAAATTGAAAAGCGGGCAAAACTAAAGCATTGAATTTTGTACAAATAAAATTTGATTTTGTACAAACTACTGATAACAAATAAAATAGAAGATAAAAAAATGAGCTAAGAATTTGCTCTGGTTGTCTTTCACTTACTCTAAATCAGTTGATGACAAGCTGGTGTTCATGTAAACAGAACGATATTTTAAGGGTGATTGGGCATAATAACGTTTGAACACAGTACTGAAGTACGACGGGTCGGAAAATCCGCACTCATAAGCAATGTCAGAAATAGGTTTATCAGATGAAACGATCATCTTTGCGGCTTTCTGAAGACGAACATGGAGAATAAAATCCTTTACCGGCTTTCCTGCCAAGGCGTTAATTTTGGAATAAACAAGTGTCCGGCTCATTCCCATCTGGCTTACGAAGTCAGAAACCTTGTAATCTTGATTTTCAAGGTTTTCATTCACCAGATTAATAGCCGTGTTCATAAACTCTTTATCCAGTGAATTATGAGTCAGGTCTTCAACCTTCAAATGCGGGTCGCTACCAAACCGTGTCTTTAAAATCTCCCGGTTTTTGATTAGGCTAGAAATTTGAAGTTTTAGTAATTCGAGATCAAAAGGTTTGGAGATGTAAAGATCAGCACCGGCGATCATTCCCTCCATATGGTCTTCTGACTCCGACTTTGCCGTGAGCAGCACTACCGGGATGTGGCTGATTCGAATATCGCTCTTAACTTTTTCGCACAGCTGATAACCATCCATTTCCGGCATCATTATATCGGATACAATCAGGTCGGGCACATATTTAACAGCAGAGGTAAAAGCTTCTTCTCCGTTGGCCGCCGTAAATACTCTATAGTCTTTTGAAAAATGAATTTTTAAAAAATGTCTGAGTTCCGGCTCATCTTCAACCACAAGAATCGTGGTTACCTTATTGATATCTGATTCCGAGTAATCCCGCGGATTCAGGTTGTGCTCAGTACTCTTAAAGGCAGATAGAGTTTCAGCAGTAGCTGTTTCCTCTGTGGTATTTTGTTTTTTCGGTAAAACGACAAAAAATACGGTCCCTTTTCCAAGTTCGCTTTCAAGGCTTATTTTTCCACCGTGCAATTCAACAAGATGTTTGGTAAGAGCTAAACCGATACCTGTGCCCCCCACTTTTTTTTCGATCTGGTAATAACGTTCGAAAATTCGTTTCTGATCTTCTTCTGAAATACCCATGCCTGTATCTTTTACCTCAATGCAAATCTGATCGTCACACCAGCTTACTGCAATGATAATCGAATCTCCCGAAACGGAATTTTTTAAAGCATTGGTGATAAGGTTAAACATGATCTTTACAAACTTATCGCGGTCGAGTTCAACCTCCATTTCATCTTCTTCCTTTTCGAGGATGATGTTTATGCCTTCAATCTTGGCATAGTAGGTGAAATAGTCGATGATTTCTTCACATGCTTTAACGCAATCTACCTTACACGCTTCAAGTTTGAGTGTTGATATTTCTGCTTTTCTGAATTGTAAGAGTTGATCGATAAGTTCCATCATCCGCCTAACATTCCGGTAAATAGTTGGCAAAACCATCTTCATCTCCCTTTCTGAAGTATTCTTCTTCAGCAACTGATTTAGCGGAGTATAAATTAGAGTTAGTGGTGTTTTTAACTCGTGAGAGATGTTGGTGAAAAACTGTATCTTCTGTTGATTCGAAACTTTGAGTTGTTCCTGTTCAGCCTCTCTTAACTCAATCTGATGTTTTAATTTCAAGCGAACTAAACTTTCACGCCAAACAACGATAATTAGGCCGGTTATTGCAATAATAACCAAACTAATAAACCAAGTTGTTTTGTACCAGGGGGGCAGAATAGTTATGTATATATCTGTGGTTTGTGTTCCCCACCTTCCCATTATATTGGTTGATTTTACCCTAAAAATATAATCACCCGCCTCCAGATTGGTATATGTTGCGGTGTTGAGTTTACCAACATGCCAGATATCCTCGTAATTTTCAAGGGTATATGAATAGTCGGTATATTCTTCGAAAGGGATGTTAAATGCGTTGAACTTAAATTCATAAATGGCTGATGAATATTTGAATTTTGCCTGAAAATCATTTTTAATATCTATTGCTACTGTTGAATCTGAACTCCCTCCTTTTTTATTATCTATTTTTTTGAAAGATGAAATTGTAACCTTTGAATCTCTTACATCTTTTTTCACCTGCTCCGGAACGAAATAGGTAATTCCGTTATTACTTCCCATGTAAAGATTCTTGTCTGATGCCCGCAAAATAGCGCCATGCCGGTATTCTATGTCCCCATTGGTTTCAAGAGAATTAAATACAGAAACTTCTTTTAAAGTATCTTTTGAAACAATTTGCAGCAAAACATCGTTTGTTCCTGCCCATACCTGGCTTTTACTGTCGATGTATAAGGATGAAAACCATTTGGAATTATAGGCTTCATCAGTTAAGTATCGCGTCAAAGTATTGTCCTGGAAATTATAATAGGCCAGTCCTTTCCCGGTCCCCACTATAAGGTTCCCTGAAGCATCTTCCACCACAGAGTATACCGTGTTACCAAATGATCGGTCAAAATCGGATATAACAATTTTGTCTTCTATCCTATCGTTTTTTAAGGAGTAGGAAAATAATCCGCCGACGGAACAGAACCATAATTTCCCAGACGAAGACTCAAAAACCGAAAAATAAATGGGTAATATTTTATCAAATACTTCCGGGTGTGTTTTCTCGTTAAAACGTTCTGTTGTATTGCTTTTTAAATTAACTTTTAGAAGTTCGCCATCCGAAATCCAGATGTTATCTTTCGGGTCTTTAAAAATTTTTTGCCGGCTGTTTTTATTTACCTCCTTAAACAACGGGAGAGAATGGGCATCAGAAAATTTCTTTGTTTTCTTGTCGAAGAAAAATAAACCTTTCTGGTAAGACGCAACCAGTAACTTATCTTCAGAATAATCGAGCATGGAGGTCACAATAATTACATCCGGCATACTATAAGCTATAAACCGATCCTTTTCCCTGTCAAAAAAATTCAATCCTCCGCCATCTGTTCCTATCCAAATATGATGATTCCTATCTTCTTCGAGACATAAAATTGATTTATCTGACGGACCGGATTCATTCGCATTGTTGTATTGATAATGATTGATTCCCGAGGAATACAAGATAACAGCACCACAGCGAACCGTCCCCAGTATAACATTTTGGCTTGCAGCAAAGTATATTTTCTTGATAGAGTTCTCGGGTAAAATATCATTTGCACCAGATCCGGCTTTTATTCTTTGTAGCAAATCAAATTCAGTATTAACAATAAATACACCTCCATAATCCGATGATAGCCAGATTCTACCATCATCCGGATTTTGCCTCAAATCGAGAAATATATTTCCCTTGAATTCGGGATTTATACCATCGAAAGTAGAAATGACTTCCCCTTGCTTGGTGATTTTATACACATCGTTATAGGTCGAAACATAAAAAAAATCGCCGATTTTTTCCAAACCTGTCAATCGAACTGCCTCTAACGCTAAAAAATGATCAAGCGTCCCTGAATTAATATTATACAGGAATAAACCTAAATCCTGTATCAATAACAAAAGATTCTCATTATCGTATTCAATAATCTTCTCAATGCTGAACTGAGCAGGAGATTTTATTTTTAATTGAATCGGTTTTATGCTTACTTCATTCGTTTTCTTATTAAACACATAGAAATTGAGATCGCCTCCAGGAAACCATATTTCAGTCTCATTCTCATAATTTACACTTCCTAATATTTTGTTTTTCAGACGCAATGGATTTCTTATGAAACTATCTTTCTTCCGATTGTATAAACACAGCCCATTTGCAGAGGAAACCCAGATACGTCCATCACGATCTTCGTAAACCGAGTTTATATAATCTCCGGAAAGAGACAAAGAGTCGTCATTATTGTAAAAATACCGTTGAATGGTTTGCCCATCATATCGGTTAAGCCCGAATTCTGTACCCAGCCAGATATATCCTACCTGGTCAACACAGATACTGCGAATACTACTTTGCGATAACTTTTGAAGCCCCGAAACCTGTTTTACATTGTAACTTTGCCCCCAGGTTATACTCAGAGAAAAGAAGAGAAGAATTAATGTTATTTTTGAAATTAATAACATAGTTGGGCTAAAGTTTTTAAATTAATGCGAAAGTAAACATTAATTTTAATAATATAAATCTGATTTAATGATTGACCAGTAAGCAATTCAATGATCCAATCAAAAAGCAAAAGGAAGATGCCTGCCAAAGGATCTATTTACTTTCTTTCGGAAAATATCCCGCACTGAATTAAATATTCATTGTTTTTATCCTATAAACCAATTACGACGCGATGCTTCGAACTTAGTGTTGCATGAGCTACAGCTTCATCAATGTTTTCCAGTCCATACGTTTTTTGGTCGAACAACTTCTCAAACGGATATTTTCGATAAGTTTTCTGTAAAATCATAATGGCATCCCCAAGATCATTAGGGGTATAATTATGCACTCCTTTTATCTGCAATAATCTCCTGACAATGTGTTCCGGATTGATGACAACATCTTCAACAGGAAAGACAGAACCTGCCAGAACAATGCTCGCGCCAATGCCGGCGATTTGAAAAATTTTCTGAACAATTTCATTACTGCCGGTCATTTCCAAAAAGACATCAATCAGCGCATTTTGTTGAAGCATTCCACTCCCCTCTTTCTCATTAGAATTCGAGAAGCAATCTTTGAGGGTCAAATCAGCACCAAAGTCTTTTGTTAAATCAAGCCTTTGCTCATCTTTATCGCAAACAACAATTTTTGCAGCCCCTTTTTCACGACAGATCATGACTGCCAGCAGCCCAAGCATACCTGCACCTGTTATCAGTACATTTTTCCCTTTTATTTCGTCTGCATTCCGTATGGCAGCTACCACGGTTGCCCACGAACAGTTGAGACCTGCCAACAATCTTTTGTCAATTTCGCCGGGTAATTTATAGGTAAATGTTCCGGGATATAAGTGGGTGTGCGAGGCAAAGCCACCCGTAAGACGAAAATGCCCTTCCATTTTTTCATGACCATACTTTTTAATCGAAACACACTTCTGAGGCAATCCTCGCTTGCAAAACGAACATTCACCACACGAGGCCATAATTGTCCAGGTTATAAGATCGCCTGTTTTGAGTTGGTTTCCCCAAAAATCAAGTACAGGATTGGCTGGCAAGGCAACAATTTCTCCAACAATTTCGTGACCAAGAATGGATGGTGTTGGTCCCGGCCTTGTTCCGGATAAAGTATGCAAATCGCTTTTACAGATGGAGCACATTGAGTTTTTCACCAAAATCTCTCCGTTGCCCAAAAAAGGGAGTTCTATTGCTTTTGCATCGAGGACATTTGGAATACCGGAAAAAACCCGGGCTTTTGCAATTTCGGACATTAATTCAAATATTTTTTAAGTTCCACGATGGCATTCAACAAGCCGTCATTGTCGTACTTTGCAAGCTGTTCTTTCGTATGTGTACCGTAAGTTACACCAAGCGATAACAGACAGTTTGCATTTCTCCCTGCCTCCAGATCTGAAGGTGTATCTCCAATTTTTATAACTTGTTTCGGATCGTTAATGCTAAATACCTCCATTGCTTTGTTGATCAGATACGGAGAAGGACGTCCGGCTATTACCTGGTCACTTGATATAGAAAGGTCGATGATTGAATTGTCATTTCCGTTGTAGTATTCATCCAGGTTTTTATCCCAACCCAGCCTCTGAAGAATAATATCAGTCACTTTCCGGTAAAATCCGGTGGTCAAAACAATTTTAATACCTGCATTTTTTAGGTGAAAAAACAGTTCTTCTATCCCATCAACAGGTAGTACCGGCTGAGTTAAGTAATGATTTTCAAGTATTTTCCTGAATTCATCGTAAGACTGATCTGTTTTTTTCTGAATTTCAGCATCTTCAGCTTCAGGGAGATTTTTCTTCCAAAGCGTTTCAAAAACCAATCTTTTCGACCAGCCCATCATGGCTACAATTTCCTCAATAGTATATTTAAGCCCTGTATTTTTGGCTGCTTCCGTAAAACATTTCTCTACTTCATTTTCGTCTTTTACAGTGGTTCCGGCCATATCGAACACCACCATTTTAATTTTATTCATAATTAATCTTTTATGTCAGTTAATAAATACATCACCAGTAATGATGCAGAACTTGTTGAGTTATTCTGGGGAACATGAGGGATCTTTCCATCGAAAAACAGAGAATCACCCGTATTTAACTGGATGGTTTCTTTGTCTAAAATATAATCAACCACACCATCGATTAAATAAATAAAAGTATATCCATCAGTCGTTACTTTTTCCCGGTAGGCGTTGGGAGCTAACTTTAAGATTGAAGATTGCAAAGCAATATTCTGAATGTTTTCACTTAAAATTGAATAATAGCTGAAACCTTCCGATTCTTCCTTTTCATACGGAATGTAATCCTTTTGTTTTTTATGGATATAACCATAAGAAATATCATCTGACAAATCGGTAAAGAAATTATTCAGATCTGTATCCAGTGATCGGATTATGCCAAGTAGTACCGGTAACGAAGGAATAGTTCTTCCATTTTCGATTTTTGACAACAAGCTTTTGCTGACATTTGCTTTTTCTGCAACTGCGGCCAGCGTGGTTTTCTTTTCTTGTCTGATTTCCCGAATTTTCCTACCTATTTTCAAATAAAGATTATTGCTCATCATGTTTACTATTTATCAACTCCAAATATATTGATATTATTTTCAAACAGAATAAGCGTCTTTTAAAACACAAGAAAAACATACATTATTCAATTAAATAACAATAACATAGAATACATAAAACGAATTACGGCCTCTTTCATAAGCATCCGGACACCGCAATAAAAACATGTTCCAGCAATCACTATTACTCAACTATAATCGTCAAGTAATTCAACTAAATCTCTTTGATTTTTTCGTGAACAAAAATTCTACGAAGCTTTAATTCTTCAAAAACATCCTGTGGATGAAATACTTTTTCAGGAATCAGCGCTCCATTGCCCTTCGCTTTTCCTTCCATAATCAGCTTAACTGCTATACCAACCGGGATTCCAACATTGCGTGTGTAAGCACGAAGACCATCCCATCCGGGCTCAGAACCATCCGAAGCAGGGTGTGTATGAAAAAGGGTATGACGTATTTTTTTCCCGCTTTTTGCTCCTTCAACTTCAACATGCAGCGAATAACCAAATAAATCGGTGGTTTTTCCTTTTTCCGATTGTACCAGGTATTCTCCGATGGCTTCCATAATTCCAAACTCAGTACCTCTCAAGTTGATTCTCTTATTGGCCATGAAACCATAATTGTAAAGCGCCTTAATCAACTCCATATTTTCCCGGGGCCAGGTACCGCGAACTTCCACCAGGCGTATCCCCTTCTCCTTAAAGTATTCTGATAAGGTGACGGTTTCAGAGTGTGGAATAATATATTGAATCGTTTTTCCGTAAGGTTCAGGCAGTAGAATTTCGCGTGGTCGGGCAAAAGGTGGCACTTGCTTTAGTTCGCCATCTTCGAACACTACGCGACCAGGCAAAAGAGGATCGTACTCATAAATAGTGGTTTCGGCTATTGAATTTGAGAAAGCAATAGGCCGAAAAGCCCCGTGACTAACCCGGATTGAATCAACCGAATCCATTTGTTCTGCGGCATATTTTGCCATCATATTGGTAGTTCCGGGAGTCATCCCAAAACCAGGAACCATTAGCTTTCCCTTTGTTCGAAAAATGGGATCAAACTGATATTCTTCGCCAAAACCATTAAAATTAATACCATGACAACCGGCCAGTGCAATACATTCAGTAGAAAGCTTATTGAGCGAGATGGTAGTCCCGTCAAGGACAATATCATAGCCTGATAAAATCTTAACAGCCTCCTCTTTATCTTTTATATTAATCTTTCGATAATCAATCCTCCTGTCGCCGAGTTCGTTTACAAGTTCCAGTGCTTCTGTCTCATTAATATCCCCAACAGTAAGCTTGTCGAAATCAGCAAATTCAACCAAATCTTTTATTGATTCGCGGCAAATTCGGCCGGCGCCACCTAATGCAAAAATTTTCATATTTATCCTATTTCAGTTTATTTAATCATACATTATCTCTCTTATTCCTATCCGGGTAACTTCCAGTACATCGATTCGCGGACGGAAGAAATCAGCGCTTCCATATCATTCGGCCTGACCTCGCCAATGTTTCCAATCCGAAAACATTGATAATTGGTAACTTTTCCGGGATAAATTACAAAGCCGCGAACTTTCAGTTCTTTATAAAAGCGGACAAAATCATAACCAGCCGCATTGGGTGAAAGAAAGGTTGTAATAATGGGCGAGTGAAATTCATCGGGCAGCAAGGTCTCAAATCCAAGCTTACGCATCCCGTTCACCAGCGTTCGCTGATTTTCGGCATAACGCTGAAAACGAGCCGGAATACCGCCTTCAGTATTTAACTCAATTAAAGCCTGGCGAAATGCCCTCACCACGTGTGTTGGCGAAGTAAAACGCCATTTGCCATGTCCCTCTTCCATGGTTTTCCATTGGTCAAAAAGATCGAGCGAAAGGGAACGTGCCAGTCCGTCGCATTTCTCCAGCTCGCTGGTTTTGCCAACAACAAAACCAAAGCCTGGCACCCCCTGAATACACTTATTGGCACTGCTGATTAAAAAATCGATGCCAATATTTTCCACATCGATTGGGATACCACCAAAACTACTCATAGCATCAACAATAAATGTGCGTCTATTCTTTTTTACCACTTCGCCGATTGCCTCAATATCGTTCAACATTCCGGTTGTGGTTTCGCAATGCACAACAGCCACATGGGAAATACTGCTGTCGCCGGCCAAAATACTGTTAACTTTTTCAAGCTGATGACGCTCTAAATCTCCCGCATCGTAAAGCTCACACTGTATTTTAAGGTATCGGGCAATTTCAGCAATCCGTTGCCCATAAGCTCCATTTGCAAGCACCAACAGCTTGCCACTTTCGGGCATCACCGATCCGATAACCGACTCTACCGAGAAGGTTCCGCTTCCCTGCATCAAAACAGTAGTATAACGTTTGGCATCTAAATTTGAAATGGTGAGTAATTCAGAACGTGCCTGCTGAACAATGCTGTTATAGTCTTCATCCCAGGTGCACCAGTCACGCAACATGGAAGCCTTCACGGCTTTCGAAGTCGAAAGTGGTCCCGGAGTCAAGAGCAAGTATGGATTTTCAGGCAGATATTTAATATTCATAACAAAGTTTTTTTGATTCGTACTGAACGAATAATTTTTTATGTTTTATTTTAATAGCAAAGTATGAGACCAAACAAAGTCCTATACCCAGCGCAGAAAGAGAATAGGTTATCGAACTAAAGAAATTCAACCAACTGAGACCCGGAGAGAAAAAATTCTTCATAAGAAAAGTCGTTACACTTCCCAGATAACCAAAAGCATCAGCAGTGTAGAACAAAAATCCAATATTGCTTGCGTACTTAAAAGTTGCAATAAACCGCTCAAATAAGAGAGCGTGGTAAGTAATATAGCCCAGGTAAAGGCCAAAACCAACCAGTATCATCCAACTTACACCGCCAATTATTTGCATCTGAAATGCAATGGTTGCAAGAATATTAATCCCCATTCCTCCGGCAATAAAAAGCAGGGAAGTATTCAGGGCCCTAAGGTTATCTTTAATCAAAATCATAAAAGAGACTATTATCAGCACGCCTGCTCCGATTGGTATTTCAGCCGTTGTAAAAATGGCAGGCACATCACCCTTTCCCAGTTCTATCCATATTTCGGTGGAAAAATTATCACGAACATCTCTCAACACCGTCAATAATAAATAGGCAAGTGTAAATGGAATGATAGCTGAAGCAAAACGCTTCAAAAAGGTTTTTCGCTCTTCTCTGTTCATCGGAACACGCTGGGTGCGATTCTCTACATCCTTACTGTTTTGCTCCGGTAATTTATTGAGTAACCAAACCGATATTATAAGAGGAACAATAAATAGTGATCCTGTTACAAAAGGCATCCAATATTCGCTCACACCATATTCCAGCATTAAAAATCGGCCTACGGTGCGTACAAATCCTGACGACACAATAAACGTAACACTTACACTGGCACCTAGTAGTTCTGTTGTCCGGCGACCTTCCAGGTAGGAAAAAACAATCCCCCAGACAAGACCTAGCGGAAGGCCGTTCAGAAACATAAAAACAAAATTATAGGGCGCTGGAGTAATTGCAAAAAGCAGAAGCGAAATCCAGGCTATCCCAATCACAGACAATATTGTTTGAATGCGCTTCTCTGACCGCAATTCAGAAATATATTTAATGCCAAAGAACTTGGAGATAGTGTACCCTATTATCTGGGAAGTAATTAACCATATCTTGTAATGTATGCCTAAAAAATAAAGGCTATCGAACGTAGCTGCCGTGAATGGTTTTCGAAACGCATACATACAGGAGTATACCAAAAAAGAACTGACCGCAGCCACCAGCGCAAAAAGAACTTCATTTTCACCCAGCTTCTTTCGAATATTTTCTCTTGTCATCTCCTTAATGATATTGATAAATAGTAAACACTACTTTGATGACAAAACTATTTTAAACAGATTAAGGAATGATTTCAGAATTACTACAAATACATTAAATTAACTACAAAACAGCGAATTAAATCAAATCATGATACACAACCAAATTAATTACTGCTTGAGGAAACCATTACACAACTCAACAATATGGTTGAATATTTATAAACATCCAAACAAACTACTGGGACGCAATCGTTGAAGCCAAGCTTGTTCGGCAATTAAGCAAATCGATTGCATACCATGGTTTTCGGGTGAATAGGTTTCATATGCTTTTAAAGACAGCTTTTGTCAATAAATTCAATACGCCAGAACATCTTGCTTATATTCCCAGCTTTAGCTATATTCAAATTGAAACAATTCAGTTCTTTAAATGTGAACAAAACGGTGACCCGTAAAAATACAACACCAGTAAACCACTGATAAAAAGGCACTAATGAGACCAGGCCCGAATCCTGGCATAACGATAATTCTATTCGAATTCTAATTCAAATTTCATATCTTTGATTCAGAATATTATTATGTTGAAAATTAAGAGAGACTTTATCGAGAACAAAATTCTCTGACTTCTGTAAGAATCTGATTTTAAGTGCGAAAGAAAATACAAAATCGTCCTTTACTGGGCACCAGGAGAAATCCAAACAAAATCAAAAGCACTTAAAATCAATATTTTAAGTGCTTTTTTGTTTTCCAGTGGAATCAAAAAAGCACAAAAAGAGGGATCAAATGAACTTTCTGAGGGGAAACAAACTTTACGCATAAATTTTGGCAAGTCTAAACAGGAAAAAGCTGACATCCCGCACTCCTCTGAACTGATTTCTGAAAGCTTTAATCTTTGCATTGAAAGATTCTGCCGAGGCATTGGTACTGCGGTGGTCAAAATAGTTTAGTATCTGGGGGTAATGCGAATAGAAGGTGGCCGAAATTGTATTGAAAGATTTAAACCCCGAATCAGTTACATCGTTAAACCATCTGGCCATTTTGGTTAAAGCCACGCCTTTTTCAGAGTTGTGCGTAAATATCATCCTCAGCGAATGAGTAAGCGAATAAGCGTGCTTTATATCGGGATAAAGGCTAAAAAGCAGCTCTGCCCGTTGTTTTTGTTTAAGAGTCCATTTTTCACCTGATTTAAACAGTAAATATCTGCTTCGGGCCAAAAGTTGTTTTTTTGTATCGCCGTTTGACAGGACCCTGGCAGTATACTTGCTACCATCCAGTTTGGCATTTTCGATGGCATTGGTTTCTTCATTGATCGCATCCCATCGGTGGGCTATACGCATCTCCTGTAAGGCATCAAATGCCAGTTTCTGAACATGAAAACGATCGATTACCCGAGTTGCCATCGGAAAACATCTGCGAACAATCTTACTCATGGAAGCTGCCATGTCAAGGGTGACCTCTTTTACTGTCTTTCTTGTTCTCTGCTCAATGTTATTCAGTACCCGGATGATTTTTTCTGCACCTGTACCTTCAATCATAGCCACCAGTGTACCTTTTCTTCCCTTGCCTGCTTTATTGGTGATAATGGTATAGAGTTCGCCATTGGTAAGTGCTGTCTCGTCAATGCTCAAATAAGGTCCGATGTTATCCGGGAAGAGAATCCTGTCCTGAGCATGGTCCTTTTGATCCCAGCTCTTGTAATCGCTCAGATGCTCTTTGTATTGTTGCCCCAAACGATCCCCGTCAATATGATAATACTTCCCAAGACTATTGGAGCTGATCGGGAATGTGTCCAAGCACTCCTTTTAAAAAAGTCGCGAAATCCTTTGTATAACGCGTACCCTCTGCTACCGAATCCCATTCCCGGCTGACAACCTCTCCGCTGGTTTCAACCAGCCATCGGCGGCGGCGAACATGAAGCATCGCTGCTTTTCTACGAATGGGAAAATCCTGGATTATAACTTCCGCATGAAAACCCTTGGAAGTGAGTTTCTGCTTTTTGTACTTATCTGGCTTGATAGCTCTTTCGTCTAAGTAAACATGAATGGATTTAACATCAACTTCTACATTAACAATCTCAAAATAGTTAAAAATCTCCCCGGGGAGTACCAATTTTATTAGCTCTTGAAAGGCATCAATCTGTTCCAATTCTCTGTTTTTTATATACCATACAAAGATGAAACATTACTTTTTCCCCACAAGTATTTTAATTGATCCAAAAAAAGTCAATATAAACGAGACTTTACCGAGACTAGTGCTTTTTTCGCATAAACCAGTCTCGACAATTCTCTTAAATCTCTCTTTTTCAGTATTTAAATTGATGCAAATTGACTCGATTTGAACTTGAAAACAAGCTCCGAAAAGGGTACTTTTAAGCAATAATCGAGACTAGTTTTTTCTTTAACCCTAAAAATGAGAAAAGATAAGATTAACGA
>NZ_QWGR01000198.1 GCF_003576475.1 Maribellus luteus
CTGAACCGATCTGAACCGAAAACGACAGCGGCGGCTGGTGAAGCCGCCGATGGTCAGAAGAATCAGTCGAACTGATTTTCCAGGAAACCGCTGCGCTTGGTGAGCGCATCCAGTTCTTTCAGTACTGACAGCAAGTCTTTCATGCGGCGCAGCGGCACGGCATTCGGGCCATCTGATTTCGCGCATGCGGGATCGGGGTGCGTCTCCATGAAGACACCCGCCACGCCAGTCGCGACGGCTGCACGGGCCAGCACCGGCACGAACTCGCGCTGACCGCCCGAACTGGTGCCCTGGCCGCCCGGCAATTGCACCGAATGCGTCGCGTCGAAGACGACCGGCGCGCCCGTCTCGCGCATGATCGCCAGCGAGCGCATGTCCGACACGAGGTTGTTGTAACCGAACGAGGCGCCGCGCTCGCAGGCCATGAAGTTGTCTTCCGGCAGGCCGGCATCGCGGGCCGCGTGACGCGCCTTGTCGATGACGTTCTTCATGTCATGCGGCGCAAGGAACTGACCCTTCTTGATATTGACCGGCTTGCCGCTCTGCGCACACGCGCGGATGAA
>NZ_QWGR01000199.1 GCF_003576475.1 Maribellus luteus
TCGCGCGCGACTCTCCAGCAGAAAAGCTCTATCGCTTCTTCGGCCTCGGGGCCGCTGTTGTCCGACAGCGTGCGCATGTCACTGGAGATTCCAGACACGCCCAGCAGTCCCGACTTGCGGTAGAGCAGGTCCTCGACATCCGCCGCGGACATGCCGAGCTGTGTCTGGAGATGAAGCACAACACCAGGATCGATGGCGCCGCAGCGTGTTCCCATCATCAGCCCGTCGAGTGCGGTGAAGCCCATGGTGGTGTCGATGCTTTTGCTATCGCGCATCGCGCACAGGCTGGCGCCATTGCCGAGATGCGCCGCGATCACCCGACCGGCGGCAAGCACGGGATCGATCTCGCGCAGGCGCCGGGCGATATATTCGTAAGACAGACCGTGGAATCCGTAGCGCCGGATGCCCTGCTCATGGAAGGCGCGCGGGAGGGGCAGGCGCGCGGCGACCGGCGGCTTGTCGTGGTGAAACGCCGTGTCGAAGCAGGCCACCTGCGGAAGGTCTGGGCGGAGCTGCGCGATCGCACGGATAGCGGCGAGATTGTGCGGCTGGTGCAGCGGGGC
>NZ_QWGR01000200.1 GCF_003576475.1 Maribellus luteus
GTCATGTCGGTGGCGATGCCCTGCAGCCGTTCGTCGAAGATTTTCGGCAGTGCGAAGGTCGTCGATTGAAACACCAGGCTGGAAACAGCCGTGGTGAGAAACACGATGGCGGAGATGCGCAGCAGCAGCGCCTTCATGTCGGCGGGCTGGACGGGCGCGGCAGCAACTGCTGCCGGAGTCTTCTGATGCGCGGTGGACATCTCGCTCCATTGATGAGCGGCGTAAAGCACGCCCACGATGATGGAGAAGATGCCCGGCACCACGAAGGCTACGCGCCAGCCGCCGTGATCGATGAAATAGCCGGTAATGAGCGCGGCGCTGGCGACGCCGAGATTGCCCCAGACGCCATTCACAGCGAGGCGCATGCCGGTATTTTTCCATTTCTGCGTGACGATGGCGAGCCCGACCGGATGATAGATCGCGGCGAACACGCCGACGATGAACAGGCCGATGCCAACCTGAAGCGGCGTCTGCGCAAACGCGGTGCCGATCGACGAAATGCCGATGCCGATGAAGAACACCGCGATCATGCCTTCGCGGCTCCACTTGTCCGCGAGCCAGC
>NZ_QWGR01000201.1 GCF_003576475.1 Maribellus luteus
CGGCTATCTGTTCTCCGGCGGCAATCTCGCAGACTTCATTGCGCAGTGTCTGCGCGAACAAGGCAAGACGAACTAGAGCAAACTTCCTTGTCGTCATGCGCGGGCTTGACCCGCGCATCCATCATTCTTCGTGAAAAGGCTTTTCTGAAAATGGATTGCCGGGTCAAGCCCGGCAATGACATTCAGTGGCTACTCCGCCGTCCAGCCGCCGTCGATTGACAGGTTCGCGCCGGTGATCTGCGCGGCATCGTCGCCGCAGAGAAACAGCGCCAGCGCCGCAACCTGTTCGATGGTGACGAACTCCTTGGTCGGCTGCGCCTTCAGCAGCACATCCTCGATTACCTGGTCGCGGGTCAGGCCGCGCGCCTTCATCGTATCCGGAATCTGGTTCTCGACCAGCGGCGTCCAGACATAGCCGGGCGAGATGCAATTGGCGGTGATGCCGTCGGTCGCCACCTCCAGCGCCACCGTCTTGGTGATGCCGACCACGCCATGCTTGGCCGCGACATAAGCGGACTTGTTGGGGCTGGCGACCAGGCTGTGCGCCGAGGCGGTGGTGAT
>NZ_QWGR01000202.1 GCF_003576475.1 Maribellus luteus
TGGCCGCGGCAACACCGGAGCTGCATCAGCAGATGACCGACAGCACCCGTCGGGCCATGCAGGTCGTGCTGGCGGAGTCGTCTGCCACGCGCCACTCGACCATGGCGCTCTATCTGCTGGCTGTCGATCAAGGTGCCGCTGCCGACGTGGGTGCCAGTGCTGCCGACGCCTATGCCGCGTTGGCGCAGAAGCACCATCAAGCCGCGCAAGCGAGCGTGGATGCAGCGCAGGCCATGCTGGACAGCAATCGTAAGTTGCCGGATAGCCTGCGTCGTGCCGAGGGGCCCTCCGACAACGCGGCATTCAACCAGGCACAACACCGATTAACCCAGGCGAATACCGAGGTGGCTGACGCGCAGGCGCAGCAGCAGGCCGCCGCGGCGGGCAAGGATGTCGTCTTGCCGAGCAGCGCGCCGGAACTCTCGAGCGATGCGGCATCGCTGGCCGACCTGCAACGCGCGACAAGCGGGGCATTGGCCGATTTCAAGCGTGCGCTGGGCAACGAGGTGGCGCAGGACGCGACACAGGCTTACGCGGATGATGCCCGGGCCGCGCTGCAGG
>NZ_QWGR01000203.1 GCF_003576475.1 Maribellus luteus
GATGGCCGGTTTCAAGCGTTGCTCGATTGCGTCCACGGCCGGTTGCAGACGGAAGGCCGCCTCGCCATAGGCGATCGGGTCAACTTCGGGCGTCGGGCAGTACGAGTCGGCGAGCAGGCGATCGCGTACGGCGCCGGGCGTCTGCATCAGCTCGGCAACCTGCGCAGCCAGCGCATCCGACGGCTTTCGATACGGCGTGCCGAACGGGAAGATCAGCGCACGCAGTAGCGCCGCGATGCCTGCGTTCGGGAAGTTGGCCAGCACACCGTCGAGCGCATCGTGTGCCTTGACCAGCGCGTCCTGCACCGACCAATGAACGAGCGGCGTGTCTTCGGCGGGGCGGCCCTCATCTTCAAAGCGCTTGAGCGTGGACGAGATCAGGTACATCTGCGAGAGGATGTCGCCAAGCCGCCCCGTGATGCTCTCGCGGCGCTTGAGCGTGCCCCCCAGCGTAAACATCGACACATCGGACAGCAGCGCCAGCGCGGTCGAGAAACGGTTCACGGCACGGTAATACCGATGCATTTCCGGCGCGGCGTTGCCCGGCACGCTCGCTACGCG
>NZ_QWGR01000204.1 GCF_003576475.1 Maribellus luteus
GCAGCTGCAGCAGTCTCGCCGTTGCCGGCGGGCGCCGCCGCGATCGGCTGGCCGTCGGGGCCGACCGCCATGATCTGCGGGTTGAGGCCGCCCTTCGACTCGGGGCCGGCATAGGTGGCTTCGAGATCGATGATGTCGCGGAGGAAGATCTTGCCTTCGTTGAGTTCGTCGCGCCAGATGATGATGGCCTGGAAGGTCAGCGGGCTTTCGCAGAGACCGGCGATCATCGCCTCGCGGCCGGCCTCGATGCGCTTGGCGATGGCGATTTCGCCTTCGCGCGACAGCAGCTCGACGGTGCCCATCTCGCGCAGATACATGCGCACGGGATCGTCGGTGCGCTCGCCCGGTTCGGACTTCTTGACTTCGGTGACGGCCTTCGACGTCACCTCGACGAGTTCGTTGTCGGTCTCGTCGTCGTCCTCCTGCTTCTCTTCCTCGTCCGTGTCCTCGGAGACGTTGATGCCCATGTCCGACAACATCGACATGATGTCTTCGATCTGTTCGGGCGAGGTCTGGTCGGAGGGCAGCACTTCATTGAGCTGATCGAAGGTCACGAAGCCG
>NZ_QWGR01000205.1 GCF_003576475.1 Maribellus luteus
GGGCGTTGAACGCCGCCGTCGACAGCATGTGCACTTCGTCGATGACATAGACCTTGTAGCGCGCCTCGACCGGGGCGTAGCGCACGCTGTCCAAGAGCTCGCGCATCTCGTCGACCTTGGTGCGCGAGGCGGCGTCCATCTCCAGCACGTCCATGTGCCGGCCTTCGATGATGGCGCGGCAGTGCCGGCCCTCGGACGACAGGTCGACCGTGGGGCCGTGGACCGTGTCGCTCTCGTAGTTCAGCGCGCGGGCCAGCAGGCGGGCGGTGGTGGTCTTGCCGACCCCCCGCACGCCCGTGAGCATGAAGGCGTGGGCGATCCGCCCCGTGGCGAAGGCGTTCTTCAGCGTGCGGACCATGGCCTCCTGGCCGATCAGGTCCTCGAAGGTGCGCGGGCGGTACTTGCGCGCCAGCACCTGATAGGCGGCGCCGTCGGCGGCGGGAGCGGTTTCGGGCAGGGACGGGGCTGACGGCGCCGGCGGCGCGCCGCCGAACATGTCGGACGTGTTCTCGTCGCGTTCGACCACATCCTGCGGATCGACGTCGAACGGAGGATCGGTGT
>NZ_QWGR01000206.1 GCF_003576475.1 Maribellus luteus
AGATTCACAGCCGCCTGTCGTTCCTGGAAGAGGTCGGCCTGGGCTACCTGAGCCTGGATCGCGCGGCGCCGAGCCTGTCGGGCGGCGAAGCGCAGCGTATCCGCCTGGCGGCGCAACTTGGCAGCAACCTGCAAGGCGTCTGCTACGTGCTGGACGAGCCGACCATCGGCCTGCATCCACGCGACAACCAGATCCTGTTGGACGCATTGCGCAAGCTGGGCGACAAGGGCAACACGCTGGTGGTGGTCGAGCACGATGAAGACACGATCCGCCGTGCGGACCACATCATCGACATCGGGCCCGGCGCGGGCAAGCGCGGCGGCACGCTCGTCGCGCAAGGTGGCGTGGCAGACCTGGCAGCCCAGCCAGACTCGCTCACTGGCCGGTTCCTGTCGCAGCCGATCGAGCACCCGCTGCAGCCGCGCCGCCAGGTGATTGCGCCGCGTGCCGGCAAGCAAGCCGTGCCGGAGCAATGGCTGACGGTGCACGGCGCCAAGCTGCACAACCTGCGCAACGTGACTGCGACGATGCCGCTGTCGCGTCTGGTGGCGATTACGGGGG
>NZ_QWGR01000207.1 GCF_003576475.1 Maribellus luteus
GATAGCTAAACACCACGCTGCGCGCTCGCGACTGCGCCCAGTCTGGGTTCACGAGGCGACTTATTCGTCACATGTCTCCACACATTTAAGGTAAAGCTCAGTCCGTTGCGGTAGATTTCGACCTTCGCCGGCGCCTGTTTCCCAGGTGCCGGTTGTCCGTTTACCGTCATTACCGCCGCCGAGATTCCCGCGCATGAACGCCATCCTCCTCATCGAAGACGATTTGCCGTTGGGCACGGCGCTGGCCCGCGCGCTGCGTCAGGCCGGCTACAACGCGACCTGGGTGCGCCGCCTTGTCGACGCGCAGAAATGGATCACCACCAACACGTTCGAAGCCATCGTGCTGGATCTCGGGTTGCCCGATGGTGAAGGCCATACGTTCCTGGAAGAACTGCGTGCCGCGCACAGCGACGTGCCCGTCATCATCGCCAGCGCGCGCGACGCGCTGTCGGAACGGCTCAAGGGCCTGGATTCCGGCGCGGACGATTTTCTCGTCAAGCCGTTCCCGGTGGACGAACTCATCGCCCGTCTGCGCGCTGTGCTGCGCCGCCATGCGGGAC
>NZ_QWGR01000021.1 GCF_003576475.1 Maribellus luteus
GCCGAGCGGCTGATAAACGTTCTTCTGTTTACCATACTTTTCTTTTATTGGTTTATAATGTTGTTTTTTAGTTGGTTCTTTATCAAATTCCCAAATATGCTCCCGTTATCTGCTCGTTTTCAAGCAGTACAGGAGCATATATCAGTACATTTTCGGCAGATTAATCAACCCCCCATACATAGAGTTCAGACAAGTCCATCTGAGCCCCACTGTTTGGTCCAATTGTATTATTCACATAAGTAAAAGCCTCTGTAAGCACAAATCGAAGATACCGGCCTTGCGAAGGAGTTACCTCAAAAACATGGGAGCGTGTTCCGTTGGAGGTAATTTCCCAATCTCCTATTTTCGTCCAGGTATTCAAATCGTTGCTGATTTCAAAATATCCTTTTTTCTGGTTTCCGCGATAAATGTTATCAGGTTTCCTTAACCCAATTTTTGTTACATTCTTGGTATCTTTCATGTCGATCAAAAAATAATAAGGCATGGGTTTCGGACTGTCCCATTTTGATCCCCAAAAAGTAGCCACATCATCGTCAAGTAATTTATCCGGAGTCCGATTGAGATCAACATATTTAGCTTCTTCACAGATACAAGAATTCCAATCAATTACTTCCCATATTGATCTTGACAATTTATAAGCAGAGCAGCTAATATGGAGCAACAAAGTTTCAGCCTGAGGGTCAATGCTATTTTCTGAAACTTCAGTTATCCGCAAAGGAAGAATGTATTCTCCGAATAAATACAGATCGGGCTTATTTAGTAAGTTCTTCCTGATTATCGAAACATTTAGGTCCTTTGATTTCTGCCCGGCACTCAACGAATATTCACCAGGAAAAAGCTCATATGCATTTTCAGGTAGAAGCAAATAATTTGCGTTGTTTGCTTCGTTGTATTTCGCTAATTCCTGAGTATCAACTTCAATTTTAAAATCCAGCTTTGTTTTGGATTTATAGTTGGTTTGAATGGTTACAGGCACATTAAAACTCTCGGGATCATTAAGGGAAATTGCAAGCGGGGATGCAGAAAGCCCTGGTTCGGCAAACGCAATGTAAGGTTCAGACAAAACAGGGATTAAAACTACATCTGCGTTTTCCGGTAAAACTTCAATTTTATTGACTGACACGACACTAAGAGGTAATGCAAAACTCTTTCCCTGCGATGAAAGTTTCGTTATCTCTGTCGTATTAAAAAGAATGCTGAATTTGCCTGAAGCCTCTTTGTCCGAAATATTCAACTCGTTGGTTTCAAGAGTAAAACAATTTTCAGGCAAGATTTCATATTGCGAATTATTTTCTGCGTTGTATGACGCAAGAAGCTCGCTATTTATGGATAGTTTTAAATTAGCCTCCTGGCTTCCGATCCCTGATTTACATACTGCAAGCTCATATTGATATGTTCCAAAATTAAAAATTTGGGCATCCTGCAATCCAGATTTAATCAGATAGATTTTGTCTTCTGCGATGTCATTCATACGGTTATCTTCGCACGAAAACATAGTAGAAGCGAGCAAAAAGATAAACAGGAATTTTATTGATATTCTTCTCATTTCCATTGTTTTTATTTTTTTCAAATTACCAACCATAATTTTGAGTAATGTTTTTCATCTCGTCTAATTGCGACTGATGAATCGGAAACAGATAGTGTTTGGGCTGAAATACTAAAGGCAAACAAATTTGGTCGGTACGTTCCCATGAGTCTTCGTAATTGGTCGCAAGCAAGTTTCTTCCGTAACGTGGCCCATTACTTTCTTTATCGGCAATCATCCAGGTACGGATATCATAATAACGAAGATTTTCAAAGGCCATTTCCACCAGACGTTCTTTGCGGATTAATTCACGAAGTAAACCTTGATTTCCTTTTACTTCAGGATATGCTTCTTCGATATTGTTCAGACCGCTACGGTTGCGAACTTTATTCAGGTAATTTAAAGCGCTGGTTTCATCGCGAGTTGGCTTTTCGTTGCAAGCCTCGGCATAATTAAGATATACTTCCGCCAACCTAATATATGGCCAACTAAAGCTTCCCCATTTATTGTTATCCATATCGTTTCTTGGGTCAGTCATTCTTCTCCACAGATATCCGACCTTACTGAAGTCGCCCGATTTATTATTATAGGTCGAAGTTCCCCCGGTATAAAAAGTAACCAGTTTTTTCCCCTGGAAAGTGTTGATCCAATACATTCCATTGAAAAGAACTGATGCGTAAAATCGAGCATCACGTCCAACACAACTCTGATGTGCTTTTATTGTAAATTTATCAATTGGGTGTACATATGAATCGACGAATCCTTCGTCAGAATATCCTGACAACGGATCTATGTTTGGAGTACCATTTAACTGATAACCAGCAACTGGAAAACGACCAGTCTCTGCCATCGGATAAGTATCAACCAGTTTCATTGACGGAGCATAGCCGCCATAACCATGCTTTACAACCAATGGAGGGTTACAACGAACATTCCACAACCATCCGTCAGACTCCCATTTCGCAAAGATTAATTCGTCATTCCATTTCTCAAAGTAAATGCCCATGTATGACTTTATCCCTCTTTGAAGAGGATCATTCTCGGTTGTATTTTCATATAGTTTATAAATTCCCAGATCGATTACGTCTTTGGCTGCTTTGGCCGCTTTTTCCCACTTTACCGGATCTGGCGCTTGAGGGAAAAGAAAATCGCCATAATAGTTTTGCATGCCTTTGTATAAGTCACAGCCATTGAAAAGGGGGCGAGCTGCATACAACAACATCCGTGCTCGCGTTGCCAATGCCGCTCCTTTGGTGGCTCGTCCATACCATGCCGGGTCTTGAATTCTGAGAGGCAAATCATTTGCTGCTTTTTCCAGTTCACTGTTAATAAATTCGAAACAGAACTCCAATGAATGCCTGTCAATTTCTTCATTCTTTATATTCAAATCAGGAACTCTATCTCCCCATATATATACCGGGCCATATTGCTCAACCATCATAAAATAAAGATACGCTCGAATAAACCGAGCTTCTGCCTTCATGTTTAGACGCTCTTCCGCAGATAGTTCCAGACATTTATCAACGTTCTCGATAAAAATGGAGGCCTGATGGATGCCTTTGTAGTTATAAGACCAAGTGTGGTACAGATTAGTTGACGGGTTCCAAGAACCATCGTTGTGCCCTAGATAAGGTGCCCAGGCAATCCATGAATAATATGCTTCATCTGACCGGGGAGTTGTACTCTCTTTGGCTTCGTAGTCCTTGGGAAGAAATGAATATACCTGAGACAGGTAGCGTTCGGTTGTAATACGCTTGTCAAATGCTTCCTCAAGAGTCATTTGGTCATTCAAACTGGGAGTAAGATATTCTTCACACGAGGGAAATACGATTACTCCGACAAAACACAAAATGTATAAGAATGTATTTTTAATCATTACTTCGGCTTTTAGAAATTTAAGTTAACTCCAAAATTTAAAGTCTTCATATTTGGGTAGACAGCTCCCTGCTGATCAGTTATTTCGGGATCCCAAAGGCTGAAGCTACTCATTGTTAACAGGTTGACTCCTTGTGCATAAATACGGACCGAAGAAAAACCAACTTTGTCCGAAATCGTTTTGGGAATAGTATATCCGAATTCTGCATTTTTTAGACGCAGGAAGCTATTCTCGATTTGTTTGGCAGTTGATCGTTGTCGGTTATTCTCATTGGTGTAAATAGACATGCGGGGATATTTGGCCTTAGGATCTGGGTCTTCGGGTCTCCATCGGTTTTCAGCAACATCGGCATAAACACCCGACAAGAATAGATTTGAGTTTTCAAAACCATTGATCGCAGTACCTCCTATAAACATGGTTGTATTTCCTACTCCCTGGAAAAATAACGAGAGATCAAATCCTTTATACCCCATGCTAAATCCAAATCCATAATTGATTTCAGGAATACTTGTTCTGCCAATGGGAACCATATCAGATGCGTTGATTACCATATCTCCATTGATATCGCGGTATTTTAAATCACCCGGACGAACAGGCCCGTATTGCTGAATTGGACTATTGGCGATATCCTCTTCAGACTCGAAATAACCTAATGCTACAAGTCCAAACTGCTGATACAAAGGCTTACCTACCTCACTTTTATAAGCCATTATGGGAGTTGGTTTGTCATCATACAATTTTTCGTTCCGGTTGAAAGTAAAATTCGCACGAGCAGAAATATTCAAATCCCCTATTTGTTCGCGGTACTCCATGGATGCATCGACCCCTCTGTTTTTCATTCTTCCAAGATTAACGTAAGGATCAACATTAATTCCCACAATAGATGGAACGCTTTCCCTTTCGATGAAAATACCTTCGCGCAATTCGTGAAAATAATCTACCTGAACATCAAGTTTATTTAGTAAACCTACTTCAACCCCAATATTCAACTTTTTGGCTTTTTCCCAAGACACATGAGGGTTCCCAGGATAACCTGTAGCGAGCCCCCTAATCCAAGTCTGTCCCATTTCACCAAAAGTATAGGAACTATAATCCTGCATCTCTGGATTATAAGCAAATCGGCGGCCTCCTCCAATTTTATCGTTCCCGATGGTTCCGTACGAACCTTTCAGCTTCAGAGTACTAATGACGTTCGTCAATGGCTGAAAAAAGCTCTCACTGCTAAGCATATACCCCAATGCAACTGAAGGAAAGAAACCATATTGTTTACCAGGAGAAAAGTTCTCGGAACCATTGTACCCAAAGTTTCCTTCAGCAAAATATTTGTCACGGTATGCATAGGTCACACGGCCTGCAATCCCCATATTTCGATATGGGAGAGAATACACATACTTGCTCGGGAAATTGTCGATATGTTCCCGTTGGTTGAATAAAAACAAGCCTCCTACCCGGTGATCATCATTAAATACCTGATCGTAGGTAACTGATGCTTCCAGGTAGGTGGTACGTGAGCCTGCATTCCCTCGTTCAAAGGTCATATAATCTCCACCGTCGGTTGTCCTTTTAAGAACAAGGCCTCCTTCAGCGTCGCGGTCAATGGCATAATAGGTAGTAGGACTTTTCTTCCTAATGATACTGGCTGAATTATAAGCATCCCACGAATACTTGATATTCGCTTTCAATCCTGGCGTGATCAGCTCCGAAAAATCCTGAGTAATTCCAACCAGCGATTGTGCATTGTTGTTGAATATCTGAACATAGCCAGTATTATTCAGCAAGTTATAAGGGTTCTGACCAATATCAGGCTTTGCTAAACTCCCGTCAGAATACATTTTAGGAATGGCAATCGGTACTGTTTGGAAAGAATACAACCAAAGACTTGTGGTGTTTGGCCTGTTTTTCACTTCATACTGATTGGCCAAATTGATATTCAGAATAGTGTTCCGATGCAGTTTTATATCAATATTAGACCGAAAAGAATATTTGGTCCAGTTCAACGAAGGATTGTACTCTTCGCTTTCAATAGCGTCGAAGATCCCGTTTTCGCGGTATACTGACCCGGATACATAAAAGTTGGCAATATTACCTCCCCCGGAAACACTCGCATTTAAACGGTGACTGGTTGTTGCATTTTTATAAATTTCGTCAAGCCAGTTAACATTCGGGTATAAATCAGGGTCTGAACCATCCAGGTATTTTTGTTTGGCTTCTTCTGAATAGAAATTCCTTCCCTTGTATGCTTCTCTGTGTACTTCATTGTATAAATCGATGAATTGCTCGGCATTGGCCATCTGAGGCATACGGGTGGGCGAAAGTAAGCCTGTTTCTGCTTTTACATTGATAAGTGGCTTTCCTGTTTTCCCTTTTCGTGTAGTGACCAAAACAACACCGTTTGCTCCCCGAACTCCATATACAGCAGTAGCTGTTGCATCTTTTAGAATTGAGAAAGTTTCAATGTCCTCAACTTCAATCAGGTCCAGCGAACGCTCAACGCCGTCAATCAGTACCAACGGGCGGTTATTAGCACCGAAGGTACTTACTCCACGAATCCAAAAATCGGCTCCGGAGCCTGGTTCGCCTGATCGTTGCACAGCGACAATACCTGCCAGCTGCCCCGCTAAACTGGTACTAATTTTCCCTACAGGCATACTCAAATCGGAAACTACTGCCGAAGTGATAGCTCCGATAACACTTTCTTTACGCTGCTTTCCAAAAGCAACAACAACAATGTCTTCTAACTCCTGCGATTCTTCGACCAACGTGACGTTGATTTCGCTTTGTCCGGTGTACTCTACTATCTTATTGGTCATTCCGATAAACGAAAAGAGTAACTTATTTCCGGGAACAACTTCAATTTGAAATGAGCCATCCACATCGGTCATTACTCCTCGCGTTGTCCCTACTATTGTAATAGTAGCGCCGGGAAGGGGCAATCCTTTGTCATCGGTAATTCTTCCTCTGATAGTTTTCCCTTCAGTGGCTTCTGTTGGAAGTACAGAGGGAGTCTTTTCTGGCGTTGAGGCTGCCTTCCCTATTGTGATTTGTCGGTCGCGGACAATGTAAGCATTGTTAGTTCCCTTGAACAAAAGGTCGAGTATCTCTTCAATCTTTTTATCCGATACATTTATATCCACCTTTCGCCTGGTATCTAGTTGCTGATCCTGGTAAAAGAAAATAAATTCAGATTGAGATTCAATGTTTTCCAGAATTTCTTTTACTGTTGCTTGTTTTAGCTTTAAAGAAAGCCTTGCACTTTGCGAGTAACTGGGAATGCTAAAGGCAAGAGCCGAGTTAAAAATGAGTAGAAGCAGAGTAAGCCTCATAACTAAAAAGGTTTTTCGAAGACCTCTGAAAAGGCCCCCTTCATTTAATTTTTTTTTCATAAATTTGACTGTTTATGTTTACACAATGACCCTAGGGTCAGTTAACTAAAATGGAACCGGGAACTGTTTGGTCGCATCTCCCGGTTTTTATTTTTTCAAAATAGATTCCGTTAGTTTTTTATCTCATAGGCTTATTGTTTTATAATGAAATGACCTTCGTTTTCAGTTACAGAAACCGAAGAAGCAAAAGATATATTTTCGAGCACAGCGGCTAACTCATCTTTAAGGTCAAGCTTTCCTGAAAATGTAATTTGTTCCAATTCTTTGTCTGCGATAATTGTTTGGTTGTAATAGCGTTCCAACTTTTTAAAAACTTCGGTGGTAGGCTTGTTTTCGAATATCAAGTAACCACTAATCCATGAAGCATATATATCGGTATTTACCTGATCTTTACTTAAAGTTTCGTCATGTTTTTGGTAGCGGACTCTTTCTCCGGGAACCATCTCAATATTTTCAGCAAAGGATTTGTTTCTCGAAACACTCACTTTCCCGTTTAACAAAACGGTTTCCATCGAAATGTCTTCATTATAGGCTGAAACATTAAAACGTGTTCCTAATACCCGGATTTTTATATCACGAGTAATCACATAAAATGGCTTTGCTGCATTTGGAGCTACCTCAAAAAGTGCTTCGCCACTTAAAAATACTTCACGCGAGCTGGAGCTAAATTCAGGGGGATAAGAGAGCTGACTACCAGAATTGAGCCAAATATGAGTCCCGTCCGCTAAAGTAATTTCTGAACGTTTTCCGT
This sequence comes from Maribellus luteus, assembly GCF_003576475.1. Classification (GTDB taxonomy): domain Bacteria; phylum Bacteroidota; class Bacteroidia; order Bacteroidales; family Prolixibacteraceae; genus Draconibacterium; species Draconibacterium luteum. The sequence continues at coordinate 7,536 of NZ_QWGR01000021.1, forward strand.
AAGGGATGATGATTTGATTCAACGCCTGTTCTTTCTTTTTTACTTCTTTTTTGGGGCTTATGATGGTATCGCTGTTGATCGTGAGTTTGTCGGAGGCAGCTTGGATAATTTGTGTATTGGTGGTTTCAAATTCATGAGTAATTCCATTGGCTGTTATCAACCGTCCTTTGTCTCCACTGGCCTCAACTTGGAGGTCTTGAGGGAAATAAATAGTATTCGTTTTTTGCAGATATAGAAAGGTGCCAGAAACAATTAGTAAAAGGACAGCTGCTGCATATTGAACATATCGAAGAATGATCCTTTTTCCTGTTTTTTTCTTTTTTAAAATTTGGATGAAGATCAGTTCGAGTTTTTTTTCTGGAAGCGGTTCATTTTGCGCTCGCATTGAGTGAATAATTAGAATTGCCTCCCTTATCATTTCCTCTTGTTCCGGGTGTTCTTGCAAATAAATATCCCAAAAACGATCCAAATCCTTATTAGGTGTAATCACCCATCTTGAAAACAGCGGATCAAGAATGAAATCATCGGTTGTATAATGAATGTATTGATTTGGTTTCATTTTCTTATGTCGCTTTTATAGATACAAAGACATCCACAAGTGAAACATCATCGTTTATTTTAACTATTTTGTTTTGCCTAAGAATAAAAAGAGAGAAAATGCCTGTGCACTCTCATTGACGGATGAAAATCAGTAGAGCAATCAACTGAGACGGTTGATGGATGGATTGACGGAGTGCTTTGATTGCTTTTGATATTAGGTTTCGACACGATTCGACACTAATGTCCATTAGTTCTGCTATCTCCTCATAACCAAGCCCTTCGTGATACTTTAAATAAATTGACTCCTTCTGTCTTGAAGGTAATTTCTTTAATGCTTGAGCGAGTAAACGAGTTTGTTCTTTGACTACTTCCTCCTTTATTATTTCCTGTTCAATAGAATAATTAACCTGAAAGCTGTAGTCGTCAGAAAGGGGATCAGTACTTGTTTTATCCTCTTTTTTTAATAACCGGAATAATTTGCGTTTAAATGAACACATCAAATAAAATAGAATATTATCTGTTGGTCCAAGTGTTTTTCTTTTACTGAACAGGTCAGAAAATAAATCCTGAATTACATCTTCAATTATATTTTGATTTGAGGTAAATTTCAGACCATACCAATACAAGCGGGGAGCAATCTCCGAATATATATCTGCAAAACAAGAGTTGTCTCCTTGCCTGAAGCGATCCCATTTATTTCCATCGTCTAATCGCACTTGCATACAATATTTACTAAAAGGCCATATTCGTTTTCTTCATCTTCCAAAAAAGAAACCAGCGAATGCTCAAAGTTATAAGAAATCGCGTTAAAATACGAAGGAGAGATTTCATGTTGGACTCCTTTCTCTGCAGCTAGGACAACCAAATGAGATTCAACCAAATAATTACGTCCCTCTATTTTTTGCTTTTAAACTATGGTAATTTTGAATAAAAAAATTCGATTGAGAAAAAGATGTTTACTCTCAGTCGCTATTTTTCAATTGCCCCAGCCTAAGCGCAAAAAAAATTTCCCAAATCAATGAACCACTTATCTAAAACCAAGTCTCGGATAGTTTGCAAACAAAGCTTAAAGCTCATTGACTAAACAGAAGTAACCTTCTGACATTGATAAAACAACATGACTCGCACACAAACTCAGTTAGGCATATAAAAACTCATATTAGTTTGGATGGTTATTAATTTTCATCCACTAAACGTAATCGATATAAACAAATTAATCTACCCCACCTTCTTTTTATCAAGAGACTCTCAATCTAAGAAATCAAAGAAACTATATTTGAATAGTATTTTGTCCATTTAGGAATAAATTGTATCATTATTTACAAATTCAGTTTAATGTGTAATAAAATTACGTTAAATAGTGAAGGAGGGAAGAACAAGGACTATTTTCTTTGGAAAAGGTTTATTGATGGAGATGACAAGGCTTTTTTTTTAATTTATGATCAATATTTCGATACTCTTTATAATTATGGAATACATTTCTCGAAGAATAATGACCTAATAAAAGACTGTATTCATGATCTTTTTTTGGATTTGTATAAGTACAGAACCCATCTTGCTGAAACCGATAGTATCCAGTTTTATTTATTTCGTTCTTTAAGGAGACTTATTTATAAAGAGCAAAGTAAAAATGTTACAATCTCTGCTGAAGATAAATTATTAATGCAGAATGATGTAACGGTAATGGCTTATGAAGATGCTATCATAGCCTCCGAGACCAAAGATGCAAATCACAAAATTCTGTTTGAGGCCATGAAAGATTTGTCAGACAGACAACGCGAAGGCCTCTCTCTTAAGTTTGAACAAAACTTTTCGTACAAGGAGATTGCAGATATTCTGGATATTTCTGTTGAGTCAGCCCGCACCAATATTTACCGTGCCTTGAAGGATCTTAGGAAAGCACTCAAAAAGAAAGGTATTTCAGTATCCATGTTGTTTCTCCTGCTCACAGCAAACAATCTAATATCCCCTGAAAAGCAACCACTTACACACCCAAAATAAAAAAACTCATTTTTTTTGTCTATGTCTTGCATTGTTTGTCCTTTCTCTATATAGAGATTGCACATAATGAATAAAAAGAATAAAATAAGAGCACACGATATTTTATCTGATGAGAATTTTTCCATAAACTCATTAACGGATAGAACAGAAAAAACTGAAGAGCAAGAAATACAAATAGCACGCATTATCTACTCTTACTTATCTCCCCCAAAAGCAACTTCGCGGGACAAAGAAAAAGAACAAGTCAGAAGAAAGATACAATTATCAGTTCAGAGAACTCGTCAAAAAAACAGATATTCAACCATAAGGTGGGCCATTGCAGCCTCTTTTCTCTTAATAGCTGTATCAGTTTGGCTTTTCCAGGATAAATTAAGCAGAACACCGGAAGTCACTGAATTTGCGCAGACTTTAAATAATGTAAAACAGGACAATGTTACAAACTTAGTTTTAAAGGATGGGCGCAAGGTTTTAATATCTCAAAAAGAGTCTAAAATTGCTTATGACAAAAAAGGAGAAAACATTCTAATAGATTCAGCCCAAACTATTTCTCAACAAGTTGTAGCAGAAGAACAGGTTTTTAATACACTGGTTGTTCCATACGGAAAACGAACACAGATTACTTTATCCGATGGTTCCAAAGTTTGGTTAAACTCCGGATCGAAGTTGGTGTATCCCGCTAATATTAAAAAGAAAAGGGAGGTTTATGTTGAAGGGGAAGCTGTTTTCGAAGTTACTCATTCAGAGCACCACCCTTTCCTGGTCATTACAAAAGATTTTGAGATCAAAGTTTTGGGCACTGTATTTAATGTTAGCGCCTATCCTGACGAAAAAGTGTCCAGTACAGTTCTGGAAAAAGGTAAGATAGAAATTACTTCTGCTGAAAGTAACTTCTTCACCAAAGAAAAATTGACGGTCCTTCCCGGTACCATGGCTGTTTTCAATTCGGTTGAAAAAACATTTCATCAACTACAAGTAGATGCCACAAGTTATATGTCGTGGAGAGATGGCTATTTTATTTTCAAAGATGAACCCTTGTCAAATATTATAAGAAAGCTGGAGAGGTATTATAATGTCGAAATAATCTTACAAAGTGAGAATCTGAAAAAAGAGGAATTTTCAGGAAACCTGAATCTAAAAAATACCCCAGAAGAAGTTTTAAATGTTATTGCGCAAACTACACCTTTTTTAGTTAGATATGAAAACCAAAAACTAATTATTAACCAAAACTAATTTTGCCTATGTAAAAAACCAAATAAGCTTATTAAAAAAGCTTGCAGATGTTGGTACCATCTGCAAGCCTAAACATTAATTAACATCGCCCCAAAGCGATATTTATTAAATAAAAAATCAAACAAATTTATGAAAAAAAGTAAAACGGGATACCTTGTTTTTCTTAAACGATTAATGGGTATACATTTTTTTAAAGTTATGAGGGTAACAGTTTTTCTCATACTATTAGGGGTAAGCAACGTTTTCGCGAGCTCAACTTATTCACAAAGTACGAAGTTTACCTTTCATTTAAGAAATATTTCCTTAGAGCAACTTTTTGAGGAAATTCAAGATAATAGTGAGTTTAATATTTTCTACAAAAACAGCCAGGTAGACAGAAACCTAAGGGTTGATATAACTGCCAATGAAGCCTTTGTTGAAAGTATTCTAACCCAAGCAATGGAAGGGACAGACCTTGACTTTAAAGTTATTGATCGACAGATAGTTATTTTCCAAAAAAAATCCTTACCGGAAGATGCAAAACCAAAAGAACTAGATCAAGCTCCACCACCGCAAAAGACGGTTTCAGGAAAAGTAACCGATTCAAATGGTCATACGTTGCCCGGTGTTACTGTTGTAGTTGTCGGATCAACCATCGGAACGGTAACTAACATGGACGGACAATTTAGCCTCGCCGTCCCCAATGATGCAAAAATGCTAAAGTTTTCTTTTGTTGGGATGAAAACACAGGAGTTAGAGATCGGAAATAAAACTGTTTTCAATGTGATTCTAAAAGAAGAAGCAATAGGATTGGAAGAAGTTGTTGCTGTTGGCTACGGGGTGCAAAATAAAAGAGAAATTGTGGGTTCAATCTCCAAGATTGGCTCTGAAGATATAGAAGGGAAACAGATTGTGTCTTTTGAACAGGCACTGCAAGGACAGGCAGCAGGAGTTAATGTAACACAAGGTACGGGAATGGCCGGTTCCGGATCTGTCGTAAGGATTCGAGGAATAGCTTCGATCAATGCATCGGGCGATCCACTGTACGTTATTGACGGCATCCCAATTTCTCAGGATATGTTTGGATTGAATGCAACCACTTGGGGAATGAATCCGAACCCCCTGGCGTCGATTAATCCAAACGATATAGAATCGATTGAAGTATTAAAAGATGCCGCTGCATGTGGGATTTATGGCTCAAGAGGGGCAAATGGAGTTATTATTATCACGACTAAAAAAGCAAAGAACTCACAATTGAAGATTGACTTCAGCACCAAGCATAGTTTGAGTACATCGGCAAAAGATCCAAATGTAGTAGGAACTGAGGATTGGATGCAATTGTACCAGGAAGCCTGGGAAAATGACGGAAATACAGGAGTACCTCAAAATCTTCCTGGCAACCTTACTTGGGAACAAGCAAAACGAAATGACACAGATTGGTGGAAGGAAATTACACATGCTGGGTATAGTCAGGAATATAACTTATCCGCAAGCTTTGGAATTACTGAAAAATTGAAAGCATACATAAGCGGCTCGCATAATAACAATGAATCGTATATCAAACGAAATGCGTTCAAACGCTACAACGGAAAACTGAATCTGAACTACACCCTTTCTCCTAAATTTACAATTACCGCATCAACCATGTTGGCTAATACAAAAACCGATCTGGTCGGAGACCCTTGGTCGGGTGGAACGGGTGCTGCAATGGGAACCGCATTACCAATTTATCCTATTAAAAACGAAGACGGCACATATTTCAAAGGAGCGGGAAATGATGCAAACCCTGTAATGGTAAGTAAATTACAGGATGTATTTAATGATGAAACAAGAACAATAAACAGTCTTTCAATTAATTATGCTCCGATCAAAAAACTAAGTTTTACGTTTAGTGGCGCTATTGACTACTTGAAGTTCTTTAACGAAGGATTTCAAGATAAATACTTAAGAAGTGTTGATGGGGATTATGCATGGAAGTCCAAGACAAATATTTTCAACTATAACTACAATGCAGTTGGAACCTACAACACGAACATAAGAGAAAATGAAATAGTCTTTATGCTGGGAAATGAAATGCAATATTCAAAAACCACTGGCGAAAGAAATGAATATGATTATGACCCGGAGAGCACAAACCCAAAAAACTTAATTGACTACGGTACCCAGGAATGGCGTTTCCTCAGTTTCTTTGGAAGACTAAACTACAAGTACAAAGATCGATATATCGTACAAACATCGTTAAGGTTTGATGGGTCATCTCGCTTTGGTGCCAATAACAAGTTCGGAACCTTCCCTACTCTTGCGTTCGGGTGGATCGCAAGCGAAGAAGAATTTGTAAAAAATATTATCAATGAAGATGTACTGAGCTTTCTGAAATTAAAAGCAAGCTACGGATACACGGGGAACTCAAATATCCCGAATTATGAACACTTGGGTACTTACATCACACCGACAAACAACAGTTCTTATTACAATGATATGCCCGTTCGTTATCCCAGCAGGTATTCGAATCCTGATCTAAAATGGGAAATAACAAAGAACCTCGACTTAGCTGCAGAGGCACAATTTTGGGGAGGAAGAGTGGCCGCAGAAGTAGCATATTTCCTGAAAAACTCAGAAGATGTCTTTATTAATGTCAGTATTTCTCAAACAACTGGTTTCCGCGATCAGTGGAAAAATATTGCCAAAATCAGAAACGAAGGATTGGAATTCAATATCACCACCAGAAACTTTGTAGGGCACTCAGCACAAGATTTTAAGTGGACAACTAAATTCAACATATCCACAATTGACAACGAAGTTACTGACTTGGGAGGGCTCACTTCGGAGGAAATCGGCGGCGGCGCAAATGATACCCGCATTTTGTTAGGCTATCCGATCGGAACAATGCGAATGGTACGATTCTCAAGAATTGACCCGGAAGATGGACGCCCCATCTATTTGGACAGAGATGGGAACGAGACCAAAACCTACATTTTTGCCGGCGAAAATGGTTATGCCAAGCCTGCTGGAAAACTGATTCCTGACTTTACTGGCGGAATCACAAACACATTCGAATACAAAGGTTTCTCATTAAGTACACTGTTCATATTTAGTTATGGAGCAAAATTGTATGATGCAGCTGCTAAACGACAAATGACATTGATGTCGAACTGGAATTTCAGAACCGATGGATTCGACCGTTGGCAGCAACCGGGAGACGATGCTAAATACCCAAGACTAACCCTGGACGGGAACAACTGGGGAGCTTCCGAGCAATGGTTTAATACAAGTATGTGGATTTATGATGCCTCTTATATAAGATTGAAGAACTTAAGTTTTGCTTATGATATTCCGTCTAAGTTCTTGAGTAAATTCAAGCTTTCTTCTGCAAGAATCTCTCTCACAGGAACGAACCTCCTAACGTTTACAAACTTTCCGGGGATTGATCCTGAAGTAGCCAGAGATTTTAACGATGCCAGGGATAGAAACATGAGTCCAAACGCCACTTACCTAACTGTCCCTCAAGCAAAAACATACACACTTGGGCTTAATGTTTCATTTTAAAACGATCAAACATGAAAAATAATAAATACATATTCCTTCTCATTGTTATTGGACTCTTATTTACAGCTTGTGAAGGTCTTCTTGAAATAGATCCAAGCAACAGTGAAGAAATTCTTGCTGCTGACGCTTTACAAACAGAAAGTAATATTAAAGAACTCTTGAATTCGGCTTACGATGCTCTGCCGGGTGTATATGGAGGAACCTTCCAGCGTTCAGGAGATTTACTCGGCGACGATTTAACATTTAAACCGGGTGTAACCAGTAATCTTGTAAACATTCACAATCGCTTCTCTACAGTGTATTTTACCGACCATGATACCTACACAAACTCTTATGTCAGTATTATGAGAGCAAACACTGTTCTGGAAAACATCGATAATATTCAGATGTCAGATGATACGAAGAAGGAGCTAAAAGCAGAATGCCTCTTTATCCGGGCAATATGTCATTTTGCACTGGTCCGCCTTTACTCACAGCCATACAATTATACTGCTGATAATTCGCACAAAGGAATTGTTCTGAAAACAAATACTAAAATCGAATTATTGGCACGAAATACTGTTGAGGAAGTTTACAATCAGATTGAAAGTGACTTGAAAACTGCCGAGAGCGACTTGCCTCCCAGCAATTCAAATTTTGCCCGGGCAACAAAATGGGCAGCCAAAGCATTTCTGTCTCAGTTATATTTTCAAAAACACGACTACGACAATGCTTTTACGATGGCGAATGATGTAGTAGCCAATTCGGGATTACAACTCGATGCTTCACATTATCAGCGTTTTTTGTCTGCAAACGATACAATTGGCTCAGAAGTTTTCACTCCTTCGTCGGAAGTCCTTTTTAAACTGGTTTCTACTCCGGAAAGAAATAGAAGTGTAGGCGGTTATTTTGACGAATACAAGGCTGATGAAACTAATATTCCGAATATCAGGATCGCTCCCGAGCTGTTTTACAATGTCATTTCAGCAAGCACCCAGGATAAAAGGATCAACCTGTGGTACAAAGTTTTCAATGTCAACCAGGACAATGAGTATATTGGGTGTACCAAATACAACAAATCGTTCAAGAATATTCCTCTGGCATTTATTACCGAGCAAAAATTTATCCGGGCAGAATCGGCATTGCTGAAACAAAGTGTTAACAAAGCAATTGCGATTGAAGATCTTAACGACATTAGAGAAAGAGCTTTCGGGGACGATAGCAAAAATGTCAGTTCAGATATATCTGCAGAGAATCTGCTCGTTGCTATTCAAAATGAAAAAAGGCTTGAACTGATTTGTGAAGGATTCCGCACTCAGGATCTCAAAAGAAGAGGTTCTGGAGGCGAAAAAGATCTGTTGGTTAGAGGAGTATCCTGGGATTATCCCGGAATGGTACTGCAGATTACCGCATCAGAGGCAAATGAATTATTCGAACTGAATGAAGAACCTCAGTAGAGGAGACGTATAATAATTATGCAGAAAATTGACTATAAAAAGATACTTATGAAAAAGTTAATCATATATATACCCATATTACTTTTCATTGTTTCATGTGCTGATGAGATTCCTGAAATAGGAGAAAGAGCAAACAGAAAAGAACAAATGGTTGGCACATGGCAATTGGAAAAATTTGTCCAAACCGATTTAAAGGCCAAAGCCAAAGCTTATCCTGCTTTTGCTACTGAAAAAGACCTGACAAATATTTTTGAAAATAATCCTTATACTGATTTCTCTATCAGTTTTAATTCTGACGGGACATTCACTTCAGTCACAGGAAATTCTTTCATTGATATGATTGAACAAGGAAACTGGTCGTTTGACAGCGATGAAGTTCCCAGCAAGATATTATTAAGTAATGGCTCTCAAAACCAAACAATTGTTATTGGGAGTTTTGCCAATATCATATACGATAAGATTGAGTTTACAATTGTGAAAGTTGATGCTAACACAAAAAAGGAAACGATAAGTTACACCTATTACTTAAGCAAAAAATAGCACTATGAAGAAAATAGTAATAATCATAACAATACTGTATGTGTCTTTTACCGCATACTCACAGAGACCTACCTTAAAAACTATTCCTGCTGATGTTGATGCATTGACCGAAAATGTTACCCTGCTATTTGATGTAACTGGCACCCCCCTTGAGGGGATTACTGATCTGTACATCTGGTCATGGTGTAACGATATTAAATCGGGACCGACAGAAATGAAGCTTTGTTACAACGGAAACTCGGCTGACTGGGGAAATGTTTCGGAAAATGCCAAACTGACCTACGTTGAGGGAAATACTTATAAGATACAGCTGCCTGTAACCATTACCCGCAACGAAGGTGAAGTAACATACTCAACCATAGCTGATTTATTTGGCTTTACCGAAAATCCAGGTGGAATTAGGGCCTTTGGTTTTCTACTTAGGAGCAAATCGGGTGACCCACAGGCATCGGGTGAAGATTTTACCCTTACTCCCCTGGTTTTTGAAGAAGCGTTGTTCCGGACTTTTCCCACTTCCGTTTCAAATACCGACGTCATTACAATATCCTACAACATGAATCTGTCAACCAACTATAAAATGTTAAGTGCTAAAGAAATTAGTGCGACTATAACATTGATGGATGACAACAACAATGTCCTGATAAAAGCGGCTAATATTCCGTGTTTTGAAGAAAGAAACAAGGAGTATTCCTGTACTTTTCTAGCTGAGAAACTCGGTGATTTCCCCTCTGGGAAATCAATTGACGATGTAGTTGTGTTGGAGGCCTTTTTTTCAGGAATAATAGAAACGAATGGAATTAGAGATACTGTCAATAGTGATGCTTTCTCTAAGAGTTTCTCTGTTTTTGAATAGTAAATAAAAATACATTCTTAAAAACTATTGTTTATGAAAAATTTATATAGATATACATTCGTGGCATTCATATTTTTATTTGTCTCGTGTGCAAAAGACCTGGACTTTTTTAGTGTCAATGGCGAAAAAATGCTAGACTTCCAGTTAATCAGTCCTGCGTCCAACGATTCCCTTGCAGTAAACCTGGGAACGCCAAACGAGTCGATTGACTTCAACTGGAAAGCAACAACTTCGGGGCTAGGAAGTGACGTTATCTACACCATCCAGTTTGACAAAATTGATGGTGATTTTTCCAATCCTTTATTTTCGAAAGAATCAAATAAAAACGGAAGTTCAAATATTGCATCGCTCACACATCAAGAGTTACATGATTTGGCGACATCAATAACGCCGAACGGTGCATATGCAAAAGTAATCTGGACAGTAACTGCCAATAATGGCTCTCCTAATATTGTAGCGGCACAGTTTAAACACACAGTGCTGATTTCTACAAGTTCAAATGGTCTCTCTAAAAGTGAATTGACCTTTCCAACCAACAACAGTTATATGCTAATCGACGGCAATAAAGCTGCCGAGGAATATATCTTCACATGGGGAAAGTCAAATGCTACTGATGCAAATGAGAACGTTAAATATCAGGTATTGATAGATGAAGTTGACGGCGACTTTTCTAAACCTGTATTCTCAATTCCGTCCGACAATTCAGGACTCGATAATAAACTTACCAAAACGCATGAAGAGTGGTATCAGCTCTTTGATAAAAAAGAATACAGCAAGGGTGCCTTTAAATGGACTGTTCGTGCTTCTACTGCCAGTATTTCAGTTGAATACCCCAGTAGTGTTTTTTGTCTTGAAACCACCGACTGGATTTTGCCAATCTATATTGTTGGCGATGCCATTTCTGATATTGAAGGAAGCAGCGGATGGTTGATCGACCAGGCAATTTTATTAAACGGCTTGTCGCCAAAAGTAAATGCCGGTGTAATTAATTTCAGAAATGACAGGAACAACGCCGAGTTTAAATTCTTCCCGAAAATTAGTAGCTGGGACAATGGAATTGCAGCAACCGAGAACCTTTCATATATCGGCAATTGCGAAAAAGGAAGCAATGGTAATTTTGTTTATACCGGAGACAATTCAGCAAATGTTGTTTATGTGAATATGCAAGGGAAAATGGTAACAGTTACCGATGAAATTTATTTAATCGGAGGCTCAACGGTTGCCGACGGTAATATGGACAAAGCAATTCCTTTTACCTACATAGGCGAAAACACGTACCAGGTATTTTCTTATATAACTACTGATAGTTGGGGATACAAATTTTTACCAACCCGCAGCTGGAATGGTGGCTGGGGTTTAACCGAAGGAACTACGGATAAAATTACCCAGAACAACCCCAAAGACCTCAAGGTTAGCGAAGACGGTTTCTACAGGGTCACCGTCAATTTCTCGGACGGGACAACAAAAACTGAAAAAACAGATTGGGGGCTGATTGGTTCTGCTACTTCAGGTGGCTGGGATACCGATTCCGATATGACGCTCCTTCCTCTTAGTGACAACGAGTACAAAGGAACCTACACCTGGAAAATTACAACTGATCTTACAAGCGGGAAAATAAAATTCCGAGCCAACGATGGCTGGGCTGTAAACTTTGGAGATACGGATGCCAATGGATCACTCGAACTAGGAGGTAGCGATATTGAGGTTTCCGAAGCCGGAAATTACACTATTAAATTAGTTCTTGATCCAGCCGGTTACACATATTCAATGGTCAAAAATTTCTAAAGTAAAATTGGATCGAAAAGCTTCTGTTGAACAAATTTTATTGCAACAGAATATTCAATAAACATTTGTCAAGTATTGTATCCGGGAGATTCGTCGGATACAATACTTATTCAAATACCAAAAATTTCTTATATAAAAAGATATTGGCACACCACACTAAAAACACAATATCTCACTTACTATCAAAACATTATCCTCACATTAAAAATAATATTATGAAACAAATAATTCTTTTCTCTTTGTTTTTTCTGCTCTGCATGTCAATTCAATCATATGCCCAACAGGAAAATGAATGGCTGCCCGAGAGTACTGAATGGCATTATCCGGTACCGCCAAAAGTTGAACCAGGCAAGCAAGGTAGCGCTCCTTCTGATGCAATTGTTTTATTCGATGGAACTGATTTGTCAAAATGGAAATCAGAAAATGGAGGAGATGTTGAGTGGTCGATAATCGACGGAACACTCCAGGTAGAGCCTGGCAAAGGAGGTATCATCACAAAGGAGTTCTTTGGAGATTGTCAACTGCATATTGAGTTCAGATCACCCGATCCAGAAGCTTACGATGGTCAAAACAGAGGCAATAGTGGTATCATGCTTCAAAGTCGTTATGAAGTTCAGGTACTGGACGGAGACAACAACGAAACCTATGTAAATGGCATGGTTGGAAGTATCTACAAACAAAGTGCACCGGCAGTAAATGCCTATACTAAAAATGGAGAATGGCAGGTTTACGATATTTACTGGAAGGCCCCTCGATTTGGGACAAATGACCAGTTCGAATCTCCGGCAATGATCACCGTTGTATTGAATGGCATTCTGGTGCAAAACAACTTTGTCCTGAAAGGGCATACTCCTTATGTTGGGTTACCTAAATATGAGCCACATGGCCGCCTCCCTCTTTTTTTACAAGATCACGGGACAAAAGTAGCATACCGGAACATCTGGATCAGAAACCTTTAAAAGCACAGAGTTCGACATTTTAATACGAAATATCATGAATACAAATAGAAGAGAGTTTCTAAAAAAAACTTCAGCTTTAACAGCAGGGATAGGATTATCGTCCATCATTTCAGCAAAAACAATACAAAGTGTACCTCAACACTCTTCAAGCCAAAATGTAAATTTGGGAGTTATCGGGGTAGGAATGGGATGCCGTGATTTACAGGGAGCACTAACCGACAATCCGTGGGTTCATTGCCTGGGCTTGTGTGATGTCAATCAACAACGACTTGAAGAACAGGCTACACGTTTTAAAAAGGATTTTCCGGAACAGACATCAAGCATGCTCTTGTATACAGATTTCAGAAAGCTTTTGGAAAACGAAGATATTGACGGAGTAATTGTCGCCACACCTGACCATTGGCATACATACATTTTTGCCGAAGCACTAAAAGCAAAGAAGGCTATTTATATTGAAAAACCTGTGGCCAATACAATTGAAGAATGCAACTTGCTGATTGATTTACAGAAAAAATACCAGGAAGTTGTAACGACAGGTTTATGGCAAACCAGCCAGCGCTATTTTCGGCAAGCAAACGAAATATTAAAATCGGGAGTGCTTGGTGATGTATACAAAGTGCAGCTCTGGATCAATGAACCAACCAATCCGATTGCGAAAGTCGAAGATACTACTGCCCCTGAATACATTGATTATGATATGTGGTTAGGACCGGCTCCAAAGCGACCTTTCAACAATCATCGTTATTGGAGTTGGCGCACGTTCTGGGACTATGGTGGAGGACAACAAACCGACTGGGGAGTTCACTGGATTGATTCAGCATTTGATGGATTAAAAGCACTAGGGCTTTGCGACCGCTCTTATCCGGAGGCTGTTTTTTCGTCGGCCTATAAACATCCTGAAAGTTTTAATGAGACGCCAAGTTGCCAGACTACCATTTTTCAATATAAAAATTTTCATATTGAATGGACCCAACAAGTGGCTAAATTGTATAATCGAAACCAGGGTGTAGCCTGGATCGGAAGTAAGGGCACTCTTGTTTGCAACCGAGAAGGATATGAACTGATTCCAGAGATAGGAAAGGACAGAAATCCTTTGGCAGAAGCAGTTCTTCTCAAAGGAAAATTTGAGGATGGAGGTATCGAAGCTCATGCCAGTAATTGGTGCCAGTGCATTCAAAATCAATCGAAAAATACGAACAGCCCGGTTGAGAAAGGAGCATTTGCAACAATTTTAGCTCATCTCGGAAATATTTCATACCGGACAAGTTCCTGTATTTCATATGATCCAATAACAAGGAGCATTGTGAATAATCCTAAAGCAAGTGCTTATGCTCAAGCAAAATATCGAGATCCCTGGAATCTTCCAATAGTCTAAATTACGAGTAATAATTCGAAAGAATTTATAAGTACTAACTCACCTACTAAAGTGAGCTTCTATTATTAATAAAACAAATCTAGATATTTAACACAGTTAGCATTATTAAAGAAGCTGAGACAGTAAAATAGGGTTCGAGCCTCAGCTGAGTCACCAAAAAAAAGCTCCGAATTTCTTCGGAGCTTTTTTTATACTCGAAATAAGAAGCCGGATAAATCGGTTTCCTAACGAAGTTCTACCACAGCGCCAATGGGCAAATGATCGGAAAGCTGAACTTTCCAGGTGATATTTTCAATCCCCTCCCACTTTTCCTGCGGATAGGCAAAGATGTAGTCGATTTTATGACGGGGCTCTTTCGCCGGAACAGTAGAATCCAGGTTGCACAAGCGTTTCCAGTCGGCCATGCCTTCAACGATTTCTTTTGAATCGGGACGTGCATTAAAATCACCGCAAACAATTACCGGATAGGGTTCTTTTTGCAGCACTTCATTCAGCTTAGCCACCTGAACCTGCCGCTCCTCAGTATTGGTGTAATCGAGGTGTGTGCAGGCAAACGTAAAATACTTTCCTTCCTCGTATTCAACATGGCTCACCAACATGGCCCGCTGCTCTTTTCCGTGCTCGGTTTTGGGCAGGTAAATACGTTCTACCGATGCCAAAGGAAAGCGTGAAAGAATACCGATACCGTAGTATCCACCGGCGTAGGGAATTGTTTTTCCGTAGGCCGACAACATGCCTGTGCGATAACCAAGCTCTGTTATAAAATCCTTTCCGTTCTGAAGAGGCGCTCTTTCCCGGTTGGTGTGGCAATCCACTTCCTGCAAGGCAACCACATCAGGCTGCTCTTCTTTAATAAAAGCGGCAAGCTCTTCGAGCGAAGCCAACTCGCCAAAACGCAAATTGTAGCAAAGCACTTTTAATGTATCTGTTTTTTCCTCGGCGAACACCCCTGACACCAATGCCAGAAGAAGAGCCACTGTTAAGCATAAAGACTTCATAATAGGTATATTTTAATATCGAACAAAATTAAAAATATTAGTAATACCAATTGTTCTTTAAAATGCCGTACGGAATTTGGAAGCTTACAATGGTTAATGCCGATACTACAACAAAGGAGCAGTCTGAACAAAGTGAAAGAATGCTACATTTTGTTGTTAAATCGGTATAAATCCTATTTTGAATTTAGTTTCAGAATCAGATCGAAACCACTGTCGGTAGAAGAGTTATTAAGCTGAAGAAACAAAAAGCGAAACAGCTCGTATTCGAGCTTTACTTCGTATTTGGCAATGTCTTTTTCGTCGGTTTCGCCAAAGCGTTGCTCGTAACTTACAAACAAATCGTTGGTAATGTATTTTCCCACCACAAACCCGGAATTTTCAAAATCGCCGTAGCCTTTTACTTCAATGTAGTCTACATTCAGGCTCCTTCCCAGCAGATCGGTCAGTTGCGAAGAAAGCACGGCCATTGCCGCCGACCCGGCCAGTTGTCCGGCACCGGGCACATTGTCCTGCTGAGCAACCGAAAGCTCGTTTACGCCTTTCCCAAAAATCAGGTACGACAAAGCATCTCCTTCACTGATACTCGCGTCGTCCAGTAAAAACTGAATGGTTGGCTCAGATGCTTTTCCTGAAATGGCCACGCTCAGCTTTTGCTCGGCACGGTCGGAGTTACGGAAAACGTAGGAAGCTTTAACGTTTAACATTGGCATCATTTCCTCGCCTCCCAGAAAAGTTACCGAGCCTTCGTCAATTTTAAATATCTTTCCAAACAAGTCGTACTGCCCGCGCACCACATCAATTTTTCCGAAGAGTTCAAAATACTCGTTGTTTTTTACCACATCCAGGTCGCCCGAAATTTCCACAAACATATCTTTGTTTTTGATCCAGGTATTCTGCGGAAACTCGATATTCAGCTTTCCGGTAAAATTATCGAAGTAGTTAAGATTGATTGTATCCTTTACTGTAGCTACTGAATCCAAACCGGACATGCTTAAAGAATCGGCACTTTGCGAAAGCTTTTCAATTTCGCGCAGCAGAATGGGGTCCGGAATTTCCGGTGCACTGATTTTTCCCATCAGGTTCATAACCGCAGGCAGGTAAATTTCGGCTTTGGGCACCTTCAAATCACCCCAAAAAACAACGTCGCCGGCCTCTCCTTTCAGGTTTACATCGCCCGAAAGCTGCATGTTGTAATGCCGGTGGCTAAACGGGTTAAAACGCTTAAACTGAATGTGAACTTCCGATTTCTGGATTCCACCTTTGTAAAAAGCTGATTGAAAGTCAACAGCACCGCTGGCCTGCAAAACACCGTCGGGCGATTTGATAAAGAAGGAATCGAGCCTCGCTGCCTTTTCTGAAAAATTAAGTTCGAAAACAATGTCGCGGTAGTTTATTCCATACTCCGGCATAATTACTGCAGCATCCAGTAACTTCAGACTTCCTTTGGGATCGGGCGATTCCAGCGTTCCACCCACCGCCACTTCTCCGTTCATTTCTCCTTTGATTTGCTCCCCGGCCTTCAGGAAAGGCAGTGATGCCAATGGAAAACGATCAACACGCAGCAGTGCATTTACGGTATCTTTCGGGTCTACCCCAAAATTCATACTATCCAGCCGGGCATTTACCGGCATGGCAGCATTTATGGTAATACTCCCCGAATCAGCCGGAATTGCCTGCCCCTGAAACTGAAAGCGTTGGTTCTCCAAACCAAACCCGCCTCCCAAAGCCGAAAAGCGATAGCCGTAAGCCAAGGCATTATCAATCGAAAAATCGCTGGTCAGCGCGGGGTTTGCAGCGGTGCCTGTTAAAGCAATGCTGGCATTTACTTTTCCGAACACATCAGCTTTCTGCCCCAAACTTTCCAGCAACTGGCCAATATCAACATGGGCTATCTCCAGTTTAAAATCCTCCTCCCCTTTCAGCGAAACCGTACCTTCTGCTTTTATAAACTGGGACGTATCCGAAGCGTCGGAAGCCATTTTGAAGTTTTGCAACCGGTACCCCAGCGAATCCATTTCAAACCAGGCGGGTGCATTTACCAGTTCCAGATGTTGGTTCATAAAATCGAGACTCCAGTCCGAGAGTTCCACCCTCATTGTATCGCCCAACAAAACCCGGGTACTTAGTGCACTTTTCAGCTGCTCTCCGGCAAGCTGCGCCGTCAGCCACACAGAATCGGTACGGTATTCTGCGGCCACGTTAACTGTATCGAGCATAAAATAAGCTGTACCCGGCTTTTCGGCCACAAGCTGTGCCGCGAAAATTGTATCAGTCGATGTAATGCTGCCACTTCCTTTTAGCTTCAGTTTTTTTGCTGTCAAACCGGAAAAAGCAATTTCTTCCAGCTCTGCCAGTGAATTCAGCAAAAGAGAATCGGGCGTGCCCCAAACATGCGCTTCCACTTTTCCTTTGCCATATAAACTATCCACAGGCAGGTAAGCCCAAAATGGCTGAATGCTGTCAATCACCGCCTCAACACGAATATCCGAATGATCTTCCAGACTGTAATTTCCGCTGGCATTTACACGCAAGGCCTGAGCTTGCGCCCATAACGAATCTATCCCAATATTCTTTTGTGCATACCGAAAGTTTCCAACCAATGAATCAAGAACAAAGCCCGCAAACTCAGACTCAGCAACAACAATGTTTGCAGATGCGGTAAGAGCAGCAGGATCAAAACCTCTGCCTGCCATTTGGGCTTTCAGGTTAATATCCGATTGCAAAGAATCGTTTCCGAGCAAAGGAGCAAGGTTTAAATTACGCGTCCGGGCACGAAGCCGGTACTCCGGGTTTCCCTGCCAGTTTTTTATTTCGGGAACCAGCGACACAAAGCCAAAGTTCCCTTCTCCGGTAATATCTCCCAACAGGTTTCCCTTGTCCAACCAAAGCGTCATTTTTAACTGCTCCACCGGTTTTCCGGCAAACAGGCAATTGCTAAAATCGGCATCCAGGTTCAAGCGGGCCGTTTTGGGATCGGTACCTTCACCGTCGAGATTTAACCTGCCGTTCAAGAGGTAATTAAGCTGCGGATCTCCCAGCCAGTAAGCCAGGTTTACATTTCGGATGTCACCTGTTAAACGGTATTTTAAACCGGCAAACTGAGGATCATCCAAAAAACGGCCAAAGTTCTCGGAAAAAAGGTCCAATTGCAGCCCTTGCTCTTTATCATTCACCGCCAAAGAGGCCTCCAGTTCTCCTTCAACGATCTTCGAAGAAAAGTTTACCACCGGTTTTGCCGACAGTTTTATTGCAGGAATAAAAAACTCAAATTCATTCAGGTTCACAGGTTCACTTTCCAGTTTGGCAGCCACATTTAAAGACGAAACATCCGAATAATTTGCTTCTCCCTTTAACGCATTCCGGGCTGTTTTTACATGAAAGTTACGAAGGGAAACAGCTTCCTGGTCGCGCACAATATCCAACGAAAGCTCTGCCAACTGAAAATCGGGATGAAGAGTATGAAAAGCCAGTTTCTTTAACCGGAGCTCCTGTTTCTCTGTGGCGTATTTCAACGCCATGTTTACATTCAGGTTGTTCACCTCACGCGGAATCAGCGAATCAAGTGCCTGAATCCGCAGCTTGCCTTCTGCCAGTTCAAAGTCGGATAAAATAATCTGAAAATTTCCGGAAGCACTGCTTGTATCCACTTCGTTGCTATTCGTTTCCGGAACCAGACGCTGAAAATTCCAGGTTGAATCAACTTCCTGCTTTAACCTGACATAAGGCTTCGTGAGTTGCACCGAATTTAATAGCAGCTCGCCGTGCAGCAGAGGCAGAAGCCGGTACGAAGCACTCACCGATTCCACAAACAGAAAGGTATCTTTTTCAACCGTCCAGCAAACATTTTCCAGCTTCAGTTTATTAAAAAAATCCCCCTCTAGATTTCCAATACTCAGCTGACCATTTACGGTTTTTGAAACCTGCGTTTCGGCGATTTGCACGATTTTGCGTTTTACCGGCCCGGTTTGAATAAGCAGAACGGCAACAAGCAGCAAAGCCACCACACCGGCGAACAGCCAGGCAAGCACAAGAAATATGTATCGCAATAATCGCTTCATTTCATACTAAAAAGCCTGTCCTACACTCAAAAAAAACTGGGCACTTCTCTTTTCATTCCAAAGTGGTACGCCCACATCAAAACGCACGGGCCCGATGGGTGTTTCAATGCGCAAACCACCACCAACGGCATAAGCCAATTCATTCAGCCGGTAATGAAATGCTTTTTCCCACACATTGCCGCTTTCAAAAAAAGCCACACCATTCACCCGTCTAAACAGCGGATACCTCAACTCGATGTTGGCTTCGAGAATGCTTTTTCCTCCCATCGGAGTGCCACTTTCGCGTTTCGGCCCCAACTCCGAACGGCTCCACCCCCTGATGGAATTGCTTCCACCCGAGTAGAAACGGTCTTCAACCGGGATAAAACCACTGGCATCCGACGAGTAAATCCCGCCTTCCATCAGACGAAGCGCCAGCACGCAGTCGCCTATTTTCTGGTAAGTACGGAAATCACTCCACAAACGAACGTAGCTAAAATCGCCACCAAACACGTAGCCGTTCAACTTTACTCCCAGCGAAATATTTACCCCCTGTTCCGGAGAGAATTTGGGTTTTGCAGTTGAATAAACAGAACTATATTGAATCCCGGATTTATTGTAAAGATATTCCTCATCCTCCGGATCAGGAACTTCGGTATCTCCCGCTTCAATGCGCTGCTCCACTTTTTCATAATAATATGTCAGCGTAGAGTTCAGGCTATTATCAAATTCATAAGTCAATGGCAGGTTTATACCATAGGTGCGGGTTTCGTACCCCGGCTCTGAATTGATGCCCAGAAAGGGATTGATCGAAATAGACCCTTTCTTGTTAAAAAGCTTTGGCTGGGTCCACTTAAAACTGAAATAGTAAGGTTCCAGCGCCGAATGTTTGGCGTAAATATTAATACGCCGCGCCGTACCCAAAAATCCGAGGTAGGTAAAGTCGGCAAAAGTCCTGAACTTATCTTCCGTTCCGTACCCCACCCCAAACTTGGTGTTTACCCGCGGAGCTTCCTCCACATACAAAGTCACCGGAATCGGATTTTTTAAGGTCGCATATTCTTTTTGCGGAAGTACCGACACAATTCTGAAAAGCCGCAGATGGTACAAATCCTCCCGCGTTTTATCCAGCACCGATTTGTCGTACCGGTCGCCTTCTTTGTAAATAACCTGTTTCTCAATAAATTTTGCTGAAATCTTCTTATTCCCTACAAGCCTGGTTTCGCCAAGCACGCAAACCGGCCCCGGAGAAACCACGTAGGTGATGGACGTTGAATGCCGGTCGGTTTTTAATCCCAGTTCGTAATCAACCTGGGCATAAGCATAGCCCAAATCCAGAAAAATGTTGCGGACAACCGAAAGATCTTCCTTTAGAGACTCGTCCCTAAAACGTTCCCCTTCCAGCAACTTCAGCTCCTTCATTTTCGCCTTTGCAAGAGAATCGTTGTTGAAAGACACGCCAGGACCACTGAACCGGAACAAAACGGAATCGATCGTATAAGGTTCGCCTTCTTCTATCACAAACAGAAGGTGCACTGTTTTCTTCTGGTCGTTGACTTTGGGCGGATCGAGTTTAATTTTCACATCCACAAAACCTTCTCCCTGGAAAACTTTCCGGAGTCGCTCCATTTCAATCTCCATCAGATCGCGGTTAAAAAGAGTTGGTTCGTCTTTGGAAAAAACCTTGTCGAGGTACGACACCTCATCGGTCGCCATTTTATCCATCAAATAGCTTTTCTCCAGGGTTTTATTTCCGACAAAATCAATCCGCCTGATCTCATAATTTTCCTGTGCCTGCAACCTGGAGGCAAACACTTGCAACGCCAACATCCATAAAAATATGTAGTATCCGTTTTTTACCATAGATCAAATATCGATACAAAAAAGCCTGTTCCTGCAGAACTTGAACAGATCGACTTATTTTTCGCAGTAGATTAATTTTCCGATCAGTTTAAAAATCAGAGATCGTTGATTTCTCCAAATTTCGTGCTAAAAAGGAAGAAAATCAATCCGCGGCCTGTCTTTACCCGAACTAAGTTAAGAGATTACTTTTTGAATGCAACCGGGAATGCCACCAAGTCAGTTTTAAAACTAAAACAAACGGGCTACTCACCCGAAACATATATAGTACCACGTGCACAGGCACTTTAAAATCATAATTCTGTCATATTCAACAAAAAGCAAACAAAAAGTTACATTAAGCTTTGTTTATTAGATGACAAAAGTCTTGCCTCCGATAAAAGAAATCCCGTTTCTTTGCGGCAACTTTGTTGCTTTCATCAACAAAAGAGCTTAAACCAAAGCGCCCAAAAGCTGTCGAATGAAAACCCCTGACACCTGCGTAGAAAGCTGAAACAAAAAAATAAATCACTATAAAACTAAAATTCATGCGTGTAAAAATTAAACTCTTCACTTTAATTGTTGCCACCTTTTTTACCCCCTTCATCAACGCACAGGAAATAACAAAACCCAACATCATTCATATTATTGCCGACGATGTGGGTTATGACGACCTGGGCTGTTTTGGTGCGAAAGACATCAATACTCCGAATCTCGACCAGCTGGCAACAGACGGGATGAAGTTTACCAATTTCTATACTCCGCATGGCACCTGCACCCCGTCGCGGGCTTCTGCCTTAACCGGCCGTTACGCATCGAGGGTAAACAACGGTACCGGTTTGTATGTGCTTTTTCCGCACTCCACCACCGGGCTCGAGGACGAACTGGAAGTTTCGATCACCGAATTGCTGAAGGAACAAGGCTACACCACCGGCTTGTACGGGAAGTGGCACCTGGGACATCTGCCTCAGTACCTGCCCTGTGTTCATGGCTTTGACGAATTTCTGGGCATTCCCTACCCCAACGACCACGGCCCGGAACGTATCGGGAACTCAGGATGGCGGCCCAACGGCATCAGCGATCCGCAAATTCCGCTGATTGAACAGGCCCAGGTTATCCAACGATGCGACAACAACGATTTGGCCGAACTGCCGGCGCTTTTTACCCGCGAAGCCTGCAAGTTTATCTACCGCTCAGTACAGGATAAAAAGCCTTTCTACCTGCAGTATGCCAACATCGAAACCCATACTCCGTATTTTGTTCCGAGAGGTTTTGAAGGGCAAAGCAAAGCCGGAGCCTATGGCGACGCCGTGGAATACCTCGACCGCTCGGTGGGTATTATTCTGAATACCTTGAAAAGACTGAAAATTGAAGACAATACCATCATTGTTTTTACGTCGGATAACGGGCCACTGGTGCACCGCGACGAAGAGCTGGAGAACTGTTACGGCAAATGCGGTTTTACCGATGAAAGCCGCGAACACCTGCTGCGCGAAGGCAAATACCAGGAACGTTTTGACGGCGGTATCCGTGTTTCGTGCATCATGAAATGGCCGGGAAATATTCCTGCTTCAACCCAATGTGACGAGATGATTACAGGGATGGATCTTTTTACCACTTTCGCCGACCTTGCGGGAGCCCAAATCCCTACCGACCGGGTAATTGACGGAAAAGACATTCAGCCTTTAATGAAAAACGAAAAAGGTGCCAAATCTCCGCACAAAGCAGTGTATGGTTTTACTGCCACAGGGCGCTTAATGAGTGTCCGATATAAAAACTGGAAACTCATTCTTCCGGGAAAACACTGGACAGGTAATTTTGAAACTCCGCAACTGTACGACCTCAACAACGACCAGGGAGAAGAAACCAACGTAGCAGATGCACACCCAAAAGTGGTTCAGGAAATGACGAAGCTGGCAGACAACGCTGCTGCCGCCATGAAAAACCACCAACCATTGGATCAATAATCTGAGTGAAGATAATTCAGAAAAAAGATACTTTCAGAATCAAGCTCCGGAGAAATTCGGGGCTTTTCTGTTTTAATAAGGCCGCATCAACGCTTCGTTGAAGAATTGCAGTGCCCCGGCGGCTAAAGTTACCGCAACTTCCGAGTGCCAAACGGGCAAAAAAGCTACCTTTACCAAAAAACCAAATGTTGCTCAAGATCGCCTTGCTGCTCTCGATGCTTATTCAGCTGGGAGCGGCGATTACGGCAGTCAGTTTGATTCGCCGTACGCGTTTTAACGTTTCGTGGATCCTGATTTCGGCAGGATTTGTACTAATGGCGCTGCGCCGCCTGTTTGAATTTTCCGCTCTTTTCTGGGAAACGCAGTTGGTTTCGAAAGTCGAAGTAGAAAGCTGGATTGGTGTTATGATCTCCATCCTCATGCTGGCCGGCGTTATCTTTATCCGGCAGATTTTCAACTTACAGGACCGGATTGAGCTGCTTCGGAAAGAAAACGAATCGCGCTTGCTAAAAGCGGTTATCCAGGGGGAAGAGCAAGCCCGGCAGTCGATTGCCCGCGATTTACACGACGGACTCGGGCCGGTTCTTTCGTCGATAAAAATGACGGTAAGCGCCATTGATACCGACACAATGGATCATTCGAACCAAAAAATGGTGGAACTTACCTGCAAAGCCACCGACGAAGCCATCGTGGCATTAAAAGAAATATCCAATCACCTGAGCCCGCATCTTTTAAAAAATCATGGTTTGACAAAGGCACTCGAAGCCATTGCCGGTCAAATGCTGGCCAACTCAAGCATCGATTTTAAGCTGAGCGGCAACATTGATTCCAGGCGTTTTCATTACGACATTGAAACGGGCCTGTTCCGGGTGATATGCGAACTCCTGAACAACACCCTCAAACACGCCCGGCCTCAAACCATTTCGGTGGATATTTCAGAAGAAGGAGAACACCTGAAAATGGCATATTCCGACGATGGAGCCGGGTTTGAAATGAAAGACGAACCCAACTCGCTGCGCGGGAAAGGAATGGGTTTCGAAAATATTCGTTCGCGCATAAAATCAATGAACGGATTCTATTACCTCGAATCAGAACCCGGAAAAGGCATGAGCATCAACATTCAAATCCCCTTAAAATGAAGAAAATAAACATATACGTGGTGGACGACCACTCGCTTTTTCGCGAAGGATTGAAATTCCTGCTTTCGCGGCTCGATTTCGCCAACGAAATTTACGAAGCAGAGAATGGAGCTGATTTTTTAAGAGGCTTAAAAGAAAAGAAAGTGGATGTTGCTCTGCTGGATATTGAAATGCCGGGAATGAACGGAACCGAAGCTGCCCGGAAAGCACTCGAAATTCAACCAGAAATAAAAATAATCGCCGTGTCGATGTATTCCGACGAAAGCTACTATTCTGCCATGATTGAAGCCGGCGCAAACGGTTTTCTGCTCAAAAACTCGAATTTTACGGAAGTAAAAAAAGCCATTACGGACGTACTGGAAGGCCGAAATTATTTCTCGATGGAGATCCTTCAGTCGATTGTAAACCGGATGAATGACAAATTGCCGGGGAAAACCGATTATGAGTTAACCGAACGTGAAACCGAGGTATTGAGCCAGATCTGCAAAGGTTGTTCCAACCAGGAAATTGCCGACATTCTATCCATCAGCAAAAGAACGGTTGACAAGCACCGCGAGAATTTGCTGTTAAAAACACAATCGAAAAATACGGCCAACCTGGTTGTTTTTGCCATAAAAAACGGCTTTTACGAAATTTGATTCTTCGCGGCAGAACGACCTCAATAAAGAAAATTCTTGAAGTTGACTATCCCCGTGGCAGAGCCAAGGAGTATTACGCCAACTTCATTTCAGCTAAATCGCTGAAAACCGAATTTTCTTTATTTCACCCCTCTGTCAGCCATAAAGGCTGACATCTCCCCTCAATGAGGGAGAAAAAGCGGAACCCCATGGCATAGCCAAGGGGAATTTATTAGATTCAAAAGAAAACTGCAACCAAAAGCAGGTTTTGCTCCGGGTTGCAGATGTATCTTTCACCGATCTAGAAACTCATTTCAGTCCGAAAGAATATGCCGTTTTTGTCGGTGAAACGGGCATTGCGGTATGTACCGCCCAAATGTCTTACATATTCCACGCGAAGCACTTTAAACACATTGGTTACCCCAAAACCGATTTCGGCATAAGGCACGTTTTTGCTGTTGTCGTAAAAACCAGGCAAATCAAAAATCGGTTTGTATCCTTTGGTCAGGTTCCCGTAATGGGCCTTTATCGAAACAATTTCACGCAATTTGAACGACCGGATCACCGGTATCTTGTTCAAAATAAAACCACCACCGTTTAAATGAGCATGCAGGTTGGTGTACGCATTGTGGGCAAACGATGCATGATGCAGCAGGTTAAAGCGGTACTTCGCAAATCCGAGCGACATAGACCCCACCGGCTGATCGAGCAGATCGTAAGGTGCATCGCCAAACAGGTAGCCGCCGTTCAGCATGTAATTCACAAAAAGTTGCCCCAAGAGCAAACGCCCCGAAATCGATCCGTGCAAATGCGAATAATACCCCAGGTCATTTCTGTTAACGCCCGGAATGGTGGTTGTACCCACATCCCAGCTTAAGTTGATCACCGGCACCGGGTTGATGTAATACACACGGTCGAAGAAAAACTTGTCGTAATGCTGACGAAAAGCCAGACGCAAATCAAACAAAACCCCGTAGTTTGTGTACTTCGGGTGCGACATACCGTCTCTTACAAAACTTACATACGGCGTACTCTTGTTCCAGAGAATATAAGGAGAAGCTTCCAGATGCACGTCTTTTTCACCATTATAATCCACCCGAAATTCCACATATTGCTCCTCTTTCAGGAAGGGATTTTTCTCGCGTGTAGTAAAGGATGCAATAAAGTTGGCATTTCCTTTATTGTTGGGATTATTCTTTACGAAACGCAAGAACTTGTCCTGCGAAATCAGGTTGTAATCGTTGTAATACCTGAAACGCAACAAAAATTTATCGGTAGCGCCGGGTTGGTAGATCAAGTTTCCTCCGTACTTAAACTCTTTACTGGTGGATCCGTATCCGAGGAACCCACCCACCGAAAAGCGTTTAAACATCTGTTCGCTGGTTCGCAGGGGCACTGTCAGTCGTGTTCCCTCAATGCGGTTGGTCGTATAAATATCAAACACCGGCCCCACATCCAGTTTTCCGGCATTGTAGAAACTGGTAAGCGCCATTCCTCCCACCTTATCGATCCCTTTTACCACCTTCTGCTCTTTCAGCTTATTTACAGTAAAATAGGTTTCCTCTCCCAGGTGTTCAACTGAAAATTCGGGCTGGTTTTTCCAGTCACCTGGTTTTATTGTGCTTAACCTGTCGGCATTGGAGTATTGCGTGGTTTTATTGATCAGCCAGTTTCCACTGGCAATCTGGTCCATACGTTTCGAACTGTAGGAAGCCGAATCCTTGTTCAGGCGGATCGACAGATTGATGCCAATGTTCTGCGCATCGAAAAAGTAACCTCCGTCGGGCAATGTTTTATACGTCACGGTACCTCTGAATCCGTTTACAAAATTCAGGTTGGCCTTGCCCGAAATATAAGCTTCAATACTTTTTAATGCGAATGTTTCACTATCCACCAAAAAACTCCCCGAGAACAAGGGGTTAAGCGGGTTCTTGGGAGAATAGGTCATGTGGTAGTACGTGTGGTCGCCTTCGTATACACTGTCGTTAAAGTAGATGTTGTAGTACATCCAGGCCGAGCCGGCAATGGGCGAAATAAAACCGCGGTCGAGAATACGAATTTGCTCTTTGTAAAAATCGAGGTCCACCACCACATTGTCGAGAAGCAAACTTTCGATGGCCGGGTTTAAACGCGGAAATATGCCGTCTTTTTTGCTGTAAACCACATTCATGGAATCGGCTGAAACCTGCTCGGCTTCTTCGAGCAGGTAAATCGGCGAGAACCGCAGACTCTGCCCTTCCATTTCCATGGTCACCTCCTCCATGTTATCGAAAAACCGATTGATTCTTGCTGTGGTATCTACCGCAATGTAAACCGTAGTGTTTTCGAGCTGTTTGTAATCGCGCACCTGCTCCAGCTTTTCGCGATTTTCCTTCTTGTGTTTCTGAATAAGGTTGAACACCACCCGGGCAAACGGAATATCAGACTTGATGGTAACCTCTTCAATTTTCTGAACCTCCTTTTTTAATTCGACCTTGAGTTGTTCATTCTTGCCATTCAACACAAATTCCTGCTGAACATAGCCCACCGAAGAAACGGCCAACGTGTCTCCCTGTGTTTTTTTCAACACAAAATAGCCGTCAACGTTTGACTGAGTCCCCTGCATGGTCCCTTTTATCCAGATATTGGCGAACGGGATGGCTTCTTTTGTATCCACGTCCTGCACAATTCCGTTAACCTCCTGAGCGCTACCCAACCAACTTACCACAACCAGAAGTGCGGCAGTTGTAAATATCCTCCTCAACATTTCGGTTAATTTATTGGCTGCCTTTTCTCACTCTGAATGATCCAGTACAATCCTTTTACTCCAATCCGGATATCATCGAGCCGAAGCAGTACAAAAATCTTTTCGATGTAAGCGATCACTCCCCAGCCTACTGCCAGGTAGTACATCCAGGTATAAAACCCAAAAACAAAGAGTACAAAAAAGAATATACTTTGAACGTATCCGGCCGAAACAGCCGAGTATAAATGCAAGCCCGGTATTTTACCAAAGCGGTAAAACGAAACAATGTAACTGAGCACAAAAACCGTCAGGAATAAGTACAATATCCAGGCATGCGGCTCAATTTCGGTCCATTTAAAAACAAACAAACCAAGCAATGCCATGGCATAGGTACATATGTCTGCCAGATTGTCAAGTGCTGCGCCAAAATTGGTCTGCAACTTAAACAAGCGGGCAATATTTCCATCCAGCACATCGCTCACCAGGCTAATACACAAGAAAATTACATAGTAGTTTTCCTGGCCGGTAAGCGCAAAATAAAATATCAGGGGAAAGGCCAGCAGTCGGTACAGACTGATAAAATTGGGCACATTCAATATTTTTTCCCCTCTTACTGTAATCTGTTTCATTTGTCTATAATTGTTTATTCATCAATGTTCCCGGCACTTTTACCGGGTGTTGTATAAGAAAACATGCAACCCACACCGGGAAATAATTCCGGTACCGGTTACACGAATTATGTTCTGCTAATTTCTGTTTTTCTTTTCTTCTTAACTGGCAATCCGGGCTTTTTTATCCGACGACTTGTCCAAAAAATATTCCAACATGGCCCGGATGGATGCTTCACTCGCCTCGTTCTCTTCCACCTGCATCACTTCGTCCAGTTTTGTGGTGTCGAAATTCATATCAACATTTGTATAACTATTGGTGAACGACATGCCAATGGAAACAATCCGCTCATACGAATCCATCTCCGAAACCTCCAAATCGGGTTGAGGAATAAGCGTAATCGGAAGCAATTCACTCAGACAACTTAATATGAGACTATTCCGAATGCCTGCTTTGGCAACCACATTCAAAATCACAGGGAGGTCTGGTGTTTTCACAATCTGCATCAGGTAAGTTACCACGGTATCAATCGGAATCAGGTTCTGCGTAGTCTCCGGGTTAACCTTTACACGTAGTTTCCGGTAAGGGTGCCGGTTGGCCAGGCTTTGAATCCTGCGGGCAAAATCAAAAATCCCGTAATCGGTTTTGGTTACTCCGGTTTTGTTGTTTCCAACTACTTGTGATAAACGTAAAATATGTCCATTCAATCCCTCCTCTTCTATTTGTTTTCTGATCAGGTTTTCGGCAAAACGCTTTGATTGCTCGTAATAATTGCGGAACATGGAAATATCGGCGTTGTCGTAGAATTTCTCTTCAAACCTTCCATCCATTGTTCCGCACGAATAAGCGGTACTGATAAAGAAAAAGCGTGAACCTTTTGATGCGAACTCCGAAAATACCTTCATGGAATTCTGCACTCCGTCCAGGTTGGTCTGAAAGATTTCATCCTTAGCTTTGAAATCGTATTTCAAACTCGCCGCAAAATGAAAATAATCCACATCGCCCTGAAAAATCTGGCGCAGCTGCCCTTCCGGAATGGAGAAATTTCCATCAACCAGTGAATAGTCATACACTTTCAGGTTGTCGGATTTAATTTCCTCCCCTTCGTTCAAATCGGTAAGCATGTTGCTCATTCTCTCTTCCGACGGGAGTTTTCCCGTCCTTACCAAGGCAATGATTCTGAAATCCTCCAAGAGTAGCTCCTTGATAAAGTTGGCTGCTACATAGCCGTTTGCTCCGTTAATAACAATCGTTTTCATGTTTCTTGTTTTCTTCTAGAGGTAGTTCTACTACCGTATATATCGTTTTTACTTTTCTGTTAAAGAAATAAAACCAAAATCACTACTGCGCTAAGCGGGATGGTCAGGTTATCAGACCCGCGCCAGCTAATAAGCTCGCCAACCGTGGTTGCCACAGCCACCGAAATCGCCAGCAGAAATGTTTTCATATCGAACACATGCCGGTGAAAGTACAGTGCGATCAAACTGATTACGAAACTGGTAACCAGAAAACTCCCCGACCCTAACCATGTTTTGTTGAATTTGTGCCCAAATAATACGATGCGACCGTTGTAGTTTTTAATATTGATCCCCAGAATGGCCGCAATTGGGTCGCAAATGGCCAGAATCAGCATGGGCAAAATGTAAATGAACTTATTGTCAAGCAGGTTTGCTATTAAAAAGGTAACATAAATTGAGAGGGGAAGCAAGTAACTGCCTATAGATTTTCGCTCAATATCGTGAATTGATTTTAATTGTTTGCTATGCTGTGTTATGAAAAGCGCCAGGAAAAATAAAATAGCCAGTACCAAAACATACCAGTGCGACGGAATTATGTATGGGAAGGGGACCACTGCCAAAGTTGCCATAAAATGAGCAAATTTACGGGTAAACTCTCCTTTCAGATTTAGTCTCCTGTAGTTTAATTCGTTAAATGCCAGCAGCAATACGATCCCGACCAGATACACAAATGATAAAACAACAATATTTCCCATTTCTATCTATAAAATACTTTCAAAAACTAAAAAGCTGCACATACAGCGCTACCCAGGCTCCACCGGCAATCAGGCTGTCGAAACGATCGAGCAGCCCGCCGTGTCCCGGAATCAGTTTACTATAATCTTTAACTCCAAATTTTCGTTTGTAAAACGAAGCCGACAAATCTCCGGCAAAGGCAAAAGCAATTACGCCTACCGCCAAAACGAGCGCACTCACGGTACTTCCGGCGTATAAATCTTTTAACAGGAAGCTGCTTCCCAAAGCCACAAAGGTTCCGCCCACAAGTCCACCCACTGTTTTTTTCGGGCTTATTTCGGGGAACAATTTCTTTCGCCCCCACAACTGTCCGGTAATCTGGCTAAAGCTGTCGAAGATGGAAAGCACCAAAAATGAAAACAGGATCAATCCTTTGTCGAATCCGCTAAACGAAAAGAACCCGATTGATAAAACCACAAAAAACACTACCGAAAACAAGAAGAAGCGTTTGTTCCGGAATCCGCTGTTACGATACAGGCTAGTCAGCTCGAGCAAGCCACCCGCAATAATAAATACTGCGATAAAGTGAAACGCAAGCGAGTTGATGGTAATACTGAAAAACAGTGCGTTGATGATGAGAAAGTAAACGCCAAACTTGGTATAACTTTCCCGGGCAACCGCGGGTTCTTTTTTCCGGTTGATGAAATAAAACGCTATTCCACCTAACAGGAAATAAATAAGAATGATATAGTAAATCGTTTGAATCATCTTCTTTTTATAAAATTATTTCTTTAACCCGGTGATCATCAAAACGCCAATAATCACCATTGCCGCCGCATAAATGTAGCGGGCTTTGTTCTCCGACTTGTCTGTTTTTATTTTAGCCAAAAGATTAGGCCCCAGCAACGACCCGATAACCGAGCCGCCGGTTAAAAAAAGTACCAGTGTAAAATCGATCTGCCCCACCAGAAAATGGGCGCCAATGGCAAAAACCGTATTGGCCAGAACCACCAGCAACGATGTTCCGATCACCAGCTTTAACGGAATCTGCATCGAAAAAAGACCCGCTATCACCGGGGCTGTTCCGCTGGTACCAAAGGTTCCGGTAATAATTCCGGCAAACAAACCAAAAAACGAACCTTTGGCCTTGTTCTTTATTCCCGACGGCATGGAAGATGCTTCCATGCTCTGCTCCGGTTCGTTTTTTCGCATCGTTCCATAGGCAATATGAGCGGCAATCAACACCGAATAGATTCCGAAACTTACCCGCAACTGTCCCGGACTGATCAGGCTTGTAATCCCTGCTCCGACAAAGGCACCTGCAATTCCGGCCAAGGCAAAAACCAACCCGGTTCTGAAATCGATGTTTGATTTCCGGGAATGGCCAACCGTTCCGACAATAGCAATCGGCAGAGTGGCAACCAATGAGGTAATTACCGCGGTTTGCATCGGAACTCCGATCAGAATCGTAAGCAGCGGAAGAAAAATAAATCCGCCCCCGCCCCCCAGCATGGTTCCAAACAATCCTACCACAAAGCCAATAAGTGGCAACAGGTAGTAAACAGGTTCTATGTCAGAATATACAATCATATCAGCTCAAAGTCTACAACACTCTTTTAAGGTAAACGGTGGCCAGCGGGTGTTTTAACTCCGCTTCCTGAAGTATTCCATCCTTGTAACTATACTCGTGTGCTTTCCGGTTTTTTTCGTCGCTTATCCTATAAGTATGCTTATCCACTTTTTCAATTTTCTGCACCTCGCCGCTGCGCTCTTTAAACACTTGCGAAATTCCGGCAGGTTCGTTAAAATAAAGCAGGCTCCCGCTAAAGGTAATGTTCTCGTGTACCAGGGTCGAATCGCCATCTTTTACCAGCACATATGAATCTCCGCTTTTCTCGAGCTTAGTATCCGAATTCACCTTTCCGTTTTTTAATGTCTGTACATGGAAATTGGCCAGGCTTCCTTGTTTGTAGGTGCTGTTTTGAACAAATTTCACACGGTACGGAACAAGCAACTTCACTTCCACGTCGGTAACAGCCTGTATGTCCAGATTTCCGTTTTCACTCCTTTGCTTTACCGTGAAATCGCCGATATTCATCCCCAGAACCCATATATTATACCGGGCATTTTGCTCCTCCTGCGCGAACAAGGAATTCATAAAAAATACGACAAATATAAGGCCGGTCAAATATCTCATATTACAGTATTAATGCAACTTCTTATACAATTTCCGAAAACGACAAGTACAAATGCCAGCAGTAGACTTAGCACTTTATACCATTGGAGACATATCCGCCCTTTGCTTTTCTGATCATTCCCCCGCTTATCATCCTGTATTACTGTATGCAAACAGATCACATCTACTCAATTGTTTATGGCTTTCTCTCCGTGCAATCCTCAGTCAAATTACGTTTCGAATGCTTCTCTAAATCAACAGTGAAGCAACTACCTGGTTCATTTGGCGAACATTGCTGCTTTATCTCCGTCTTTCAAAATTACGACATATTATCCAATTCAACATAAAGTAATTAGTAACATGATCTGCAATATGTTACACTTCCACTTTTATGTGAAACATTTTATATGTTGATATTCTATTTAAAAATTTGGCTGAACTGGCTTCGTTGTCAATACTTACTCCAACAAATAACGCGGCTTTGTTTTATAAAAACGGCTCAAAATAACCAAGTCTGCACCTTCGTTTTCTGTTAATCATAAAAGCTACAAATGTCAATATTCTTTCTTCGTCTCAGAATAGACTATCTTCGGGAAAGCATGTCTGAACTACGGATTACACGAAAGCAATCCACGACTGTATTCGGTGGGATTTGTATTGGTTAGCCGCTTAAAAAACTTACTAAAAGCAAACTGATCACTAAAATTCAACTGTTCTGAAACGGCCGCAACTTTCAGATTATCATTTACAAGCAGCACTTTTGCCTCGCAAACCAATGCCATATTAATCAGTTCGCGCCCGGTAAAACCGGTTACTTTCTTCAGACTCTCTGATAAATGTTTTGAAGTTACCCGCAGGCGCTGGGCATAAAAGCTAAGATTATGCTGTTGCCGGAAGTGCACATGCAACAAACGAATAAATTCAACCGTCAGTTTTTCGCGCCGCGAATCGGAGCCGTTTTTCAGCGGCAGATTCTCGCTGATTTGCTTGGCCATCATATAAGAAACTGACACCAGGAGCGTGTGAAGCAGATCGATGGTAAAAACAAAACCTGTATGGTGTTGCCGGTCCTCCATAATCCGGACAATTTCCCAGATATCGTTAAACTCATTTTCAGAAAAAGACAACTGCAAAGCAGGCGAAGTAGCAAAATACTGGATCATATCCAGTTTGTTGAAACGCACGGGTACGCGGTGCTGAAAATCGTTCCCCATGGCTATCATCAGCATTTCGGCATCTGGCGACACCTCCAACAACTCAACAACCACCAGGCGGTTTAACAGCAACATATCGCAAGCTGAAATCACATGTTTTTCTTGTCGGTACCTCACGGTAAGACGTCCTTGCTTAAGCAGCAACAAGGCACTAAACGCCGGAACAAAGGGCTGATTCATTACAAAGGTCTTTCGAACTCCCTCTGTTTTCAGAATTTCAATATCACTGTTATCCTTCTTTTCTGTCATAGCAATCAGGTGGATAAAAATGCTAAAATCATTTGCCTTCTCCAAACCCGTTTTCTGAATTTGAAAAGCCGGGCAATTTCTGAAATTTATTTTTTTCAGGGAAATATAAAAAAGAAAAAAATGGCAGGCCTGTAAGCCGGGTCCTGTCAATCCCGGTCACCCGGGAAAGCTTTATCATTTATCTAGCCCAGGTATCACTACCAGGGTCCTGCAGCCTACCCCTTCCGGTTCCTTTGTGCGTTAGGAACAAAACGGGCCGTTCTGCTGTACCGCAACAGCGGACAACCGGAATATACATGGCTTTGCAACCCGTGAGACATACGGCTGATGATGTTGCCACCACCACCGGTGTGCTTTTACCACACCTTTTCACCCGTTCCCTGTCCCGATAGCTATCGGGACAAGGTGGTTATTTTCTGTTATGTTGCTATCCCCTTTCAAAGATCTTCCCGCTAAGAAGCACGGTGCCCTGCGTTGCCCGGACTTTCCTCCCTGACAGTAAACGTCAGAGCGATAAAGCGGCCTGCCGCTGCAAAAGTAATCAATAAGTTTTTGATCTGACGTTAATTTTGTAAATTGATTGACACACTACTGTTCTGATTATACCGTTTAGCTTGAAAACGGGAACTGTTGTTTAAACCAAAAGTCTAATCCAGAGAACCATTCCTCATGAATGTATCAAAATCGGAGAAGCAGGAACTCCTCCAAAAGTTAAACGAATTACTAAAAAAACAATCGGATTTTCAGCAAGAGATAAATGCGCTGCAACGTCATATTGTCCGCTTGCAGGTGGAAGAGCCCGAGCCTGCTGCTGAAGAAACCAGGGAGTTCACGCACCATGAACAAACACTTGCACAAAAAACGGCAACAACTAAAGAGCAAGCCCGGTACACAGAACATTACGTAAAAAAGGAAAGTAAAAAAGTCCCAAATTTTTGGGAACAAAGTGGCATTACCTCCGAATTCGAGCAGTTTGTTGGCACCAACCTCATCAACAAAATAGGAATGATCGTGGTAATCATCGGTGTTGGGATCGGTGCAAAATATGCCATCGACAACAACCTGATTTCGCCTTTAATGCGCATCCTTCTGGGTTACCTGGTTGGCGGAATTCTGGCGTTTTTTGCTGTTCGGTTAAAAGAAAATTACTTCAATTTCAGTGCTGTTCTTTTTAGCGGTGCCATGGCCATTTTTTACTTTATAAGCTATGCCGCTTACACCTATTACAGCCTGTTTCCGTATGTGGTAGCCTTTCTGCTCATGGTTTTATTTACGGTCTTTACGGTGGCACTTGCCCTGTACTACGACCGCCAGGTAATCGCCCACTTTGGCCTGGCCGGCGCCTACATTGTTCCCTTTATTCTATACAGTCCGGTTTCGAGCGCACTTGTTCTTTTTACCTACATGGCAATTATCAACCTGGGCATTCTGTTTATTTCCACTAAAAAGCAATGGAAGCCGCTCAACTACATTGCTTTTCTGGCCACCTGGGGCATTTTTATTTCCTGGTTTGCATCAAAAGATTACGACAACCAACTGGGAACAGCCCTCGTTTTTGCGTCCCTGTTTTTTGCTATCTTCTACCTGGTATTTCTGTCTTACAAACTCATTCTGAAAGAAAAACTGGCGATCGACGACATCGTTTTTCTAATACTGAATTCAGCCATATTCTATACCATTGGCATGGTGGCACTCGACATGAATGACCTTAGCCAAACGTACGGAGGACTTTTTACGTTCATCAATGCCCTTGTGCACGGAAGCACGGCCTTTCTTGTTTACCGTTCCGAAAAAAAAGAACTTTTTTACTGGACAATCGGGCTGGTTATTTTACTGATCACCATCGCTATCGGCATTCAGTTTGAATCCCATCTCATAACCATTCTTTGGGCGGGCGAAGCGGCTTTCCTGTTTTGGTTGGGGCGCAGTCAGAAAATTCCATTGTTCGACTATATTTCAGCCTCCCTGATGGTACTGACTTTCTTCGCGCTTACGGTAAACTGGTTTTCGGTGTCGTACAATTTTTACCCTCAAACAATCAACGAGGTATTTACACCGCTTCTTAATCTCACATTTTTGACATCGCTGGCAGTTGCTGCATCATATGCTTTTGTATATTATACCAATACCCAATGGTCGCCTGAAGAAGGCAAAATGAAGAGTTGGCTGGAGGTGTTTAACATCTTATTCGGAGGTCTTTTTTTGCTCACCATTTTTATCACTTTTTACAATCAAATAGATCTATACTGGAACAACCGACAAATTTATGCAACCTACGAGTTGAACGAAAACGGAACCTGGACAAAAGCCTACGAAAACACCAACAAAGATATTTTCACTTTCAAAACCATTTGGATGATGAATTACTCCGTGCTGTTCTTTTCGGCCCTGGCATTTGTCAACCATAAACGTATCAGGAACATGGTGCTGAATGGCTTTATTCTGGTGATGGGCTTTTTGCTTATGGTGGTGTTGCTTTCAGGCGGCTTATCTTCACTGGGCTCTCTTCGCGAAAGCTACCTGTCAACCGATTTAGCTGGTAATTACAATGTAACTATTTATTACCTGCTGATCAGGTACGTGTTTTATCTGTTTCTGGCTTTGCTTTTTTACGCACTCTACCGGTTTTCACTCGTACAAATTAACCAGAAAAATATTGTGAATACTTTTGAGGTAGTGCTGAGTATCACGCTGATCGTTATTTGCAGCAGCGAATTGATCCACTGGCTGAATTTGTCCGATTCGGCCAATGTCTACAACTACGGACTCAGTATTTTGTGGGGAATCCTCTCCTTTTTGCTAATCGTTTACGGGATATGGAAAAAAAAGAAACACCTGCGCCTGACCTCGATTATTCTATTTGGCGTAACCATCATCAAATTGTTTGTTTACGACCTATCTAATTTGGCGACCGTTCCCAAAACCATTGTGTTTGTTTCGGTTGGCGCCCTGCTGCTGGTGGTTTCTTTTCTTTACAACAAGTACCGGAAGATTATTTTCTGAAGAAGCAAAACATGATTTTCTGGCGACATTCACAGAAATAAAATGTTTTTAATTCTCAGATAACGACTCTCTTCTGTTTCTGCCGGGACAGCTCCTCCTTCTCCCTATGCTACTTTTCATACACATAATTAAGTCTGAAATAAGCAAAAAAAATAAGAAATAAAGAATAAGGAATAACGAACTGTCGAAAACAGAATAAAAGAGTCCATATTTCCTGATTTTTTATTCCTTATTTCATGTTTCTTATTTAAAACCGTTTCTGTTCTTTTTCAAATCCCAATGAAAAAAAGATGTCTACAGCGCAGCTGCAAACAGGGAAGGATAAGAGGCTGGGTATAAATTACGATCGAAACTATTTTTCAGAAAAAGTAGTGCATCACCGTCTCAAAATCACCATGGTAGCGCCATAGCCATATTCCTTGAACGAAGCATCCTGGTAGTAATACTTTTTGAATTTACGGTTAAGTACATTGGCCACTTCCTGTTTTAAAACGCCCTGTCCTACCCCGTGAATAAACACAATGCGTTTGACACGATCGCGAATGGCGTTGTTCATTTCCGACTCCACTTTTTCAAGCTGAATTTCCAGAATCTCGCGGTTACTCAATCCTTCGGGTTGATCCAGCAGTTCGTTGATGTGCAAATCAAAAACCACTTCATCCGATGGTTTCTTCTTCTGAACTTTCACCGGTGTTTCTGCTGCCGATTTTTCTTTCACCAACTGTTTGAAATCATCTTCAGTAATGGCGTCCAGGCTATCTTTTAACGGATTAGCGGTAATCTTCAACACCATGGCCGGCCGTTTAAAATACGAACCTGGCTGAAAAGTAGAAGCCTTGTAAAACCTCACCGGGTTTACTTTAAAACGTTTGGTTACCGGCGGAAACCACTCATTTCCGTCATCCTTGAAATACAAAACCTGAAACCCGAAATCCGGCAGGCTGCTCAAATCTTCCTGGGTCAGCGAATCAATCTTCAGTCTTGAATTTGATTTCACATTTCCCGTCTCCACCGTCTTTACATCGCTTTCAGTTAAATACGAGTAGGTAAACAGAATTTTATAGTTGCTATCGTTAATCAGAAAAACTTCTATTTCTCCGGCCAACGGATTTTTAGCATCCTTCGGAACAAAACAAAAGTAAAAATCAGGGGCATCTTTCCCGTTAATCACCTCGCCTTCCGGCTCAATGTATTCCGGTTCAGTCATCTTTGTTTCAACAACAGGAGCAGCTTGCGGAACCGTACCTTTTGCATTTAATTCGGGCGCACTTACATTTACCAGTTGCGAAATCGGATATGGCACTTCAAAACCATCGTCGCCTTCCACGTTCACCATACTCTTGCTGATGAACCCGGTTACAACACCGCCACCCACGTCGTTCAGAAATTTTACTCTGTCTCCTACTTTAATCATGTTACATTGTTTTGTACAAAGGTAAACTTTCTGCCTGCACTTTTGCGATTTTGGATTTCAAAGTAAGAACAGCACTACCAAAGAAAATATTACTTTTGCACCGCAAATAACAATTGGTTTGACTTCATACAAAGACATAAAGATCAGTGATTTCACCTATGAGTTGCCCGATGAACGGATTGCCAAATACCCGTTAAAGGAGCGCGATAAGTCGAAATTACTTACCTGGAAAGACGGCAAAACAGGAGAAGACATCTTCGAAAACTGCTCCAGCTATCTTCCTGACAATGCGCAACTTGTATTTAACAATACCCGCGTAATTCACGCCCGTTTGTTCTTTTATAAAGAAACCGGTGCCAAGATTGAGATCTTTTGCCTGGAGCCGGTTGAACCCGGAGATCACCAACTCGCTTTTCAGCAAACCGAGGAAGTAACCTGGAAATGCATGGTGGGAAATTCAAAAAAATGGAAAGAAGGATTTCTGACGCATACCTTTGAACTGGACGGTAAAACAATCAACCTGACCGCTGCAAAAGTTGCACAGGAAGAAAACACCTTTCACATCCGGTTTATCTGGAACGGCGGAATTCATTTTTCCGAGATCATTGGACACATCGGGCAACTGCCGATTCCGCCTTATTTGAAACGCGAGACGGAAGAGTCGGACGAAGAAACCTACCAAACCGTTTATGCCAAAATAGATGGTTCAGTAGCTGCGCCAACTGCCGGCCTGCACTTTACGAATAGTGTTTTTGAAGGCCTACGAAAAAAGAATATCCAAACCCGCGAAGTAACCCTGCATGTGGGAGCCGGTACTTTTCAGCCCGTAAAATCGGAAACCATTGACGGGCACACCATGCACCACGAACAGGTTGAAATCCCGATCGATATTTTGCGGTCTTTTCTGGAAGACCCGCGCAACATTATTGCAGTGGGAACCACGTCGGTACGCTCGGTCGAAAGTTTGTACTGGATCGGTCTGCAACTGGAAGAAAAGCGCTTTGATCCTTTTCATCCGGAGGTAAAACAATGGGAACCTTACCAAAACGAGGCCAGCATCAGCATTGAAAAAGCACTGCAAAACATTATCTATTTTCTGGCCGAAAACAACGAAAAGGCGATTCGCTTTTCCACACAGATCATCATTCTTCCGGGGTACAATTTTAAGTTGATCAGTGGCATGTTCACCAATTTCCACCAGCCACAAAGCACGCTGCTTTTGCTGATCAGTGCTTTTTTAGGCGACGACTGGAAAAAGGTGTACGAATACGCGCTGGCAAACAATTTTCGTTTTTTGAGTTACGGCGATAGTAACCTTTATTTGAAAAGCAATCACCGACAGATATAAAAAAAACGGCAGGAAATCCCGCCGGTTTTATATTGATTTTTTCTTTTTAATCGATTATTGTTTGATGATCGTTCCGGAAACCGAAATCAGAGAACTTCCTTTAACTACCACCACATATGTTCCGGCAGTCAGGAAAGATAAATTCAGTTCCACTTTGTTGTACCCTTTGTGAATGGAAATGACCTCACTGTAAACAACGGCCCCACCTTCAGCATACACTTCCACCGTTGCACCGGCTTTTTCATCGCTGCTAAATGTTACGGTCACATCGCTTACGAATGGATTCGGATAAACCATGAAACCATCGAGTGTTGCGGCCGTCACTTCTTCTGCGACACAAGCGCCCAAAACAGCTCCGTTTTTGATCAACTCATCCACAGCAGGATAGGCCACACACATGTTTTTCCCCTTGTAGCAAAGCTGAATCTTGTCCATTCCCTTGCCCGTTGTACAATATACATCAACAGGAGATACCTGGACAGAATCAGTAACCGAACACTCATTTCCGTCGGTAACAGTAAGGTAATAAACCGTTGGCACTTCGGGACAAACCATGATTGACTCAGAAGTTTCGCCGGTGCCCCACTGGTAAGAATAATCGCCTGCTCCACCTGTTACATCTGCAACAGCAAGCGTTGCACAAGCTGAATCGGGATAAGCAGGATAAACCACCTGATCGTCGGTCAATGTAAACTCAACCGGTGCAGGATCAAATAACTCAACTTCCGCAGAAACACTGTTATTCAATGCATCGCTTACGGTTACGGAATAAATACCTGCCGAAAGATTGCTTGCAGTTGCCAGCGTTTGCCCATTGCTCCAGGCATAAGTATAAGGTCGAATCCCGCCCGTAACTTCAACGGTAGCAGTTCCATTGTCGCCTTCAAAACAATCTATTTCGGTGGTTAAAACTGAACTGACAGCCAAACTCTGAACCTGAAGACGGACCGAAACCGGGAAGTGATCGGAAGCCGTGTTGGTATAATCACTGTCGTAAAACTCGTAATGAACTCTTGCCGAACCCTCAATGTACTCGTCAAACAATTCGTTGCTTACAGAAATGTGGTCGATCATATCTGTTTCAAACACATACGAACGAAAACCATTTTCACTTAAAACACCGGTAAGCGCTTTGTAGTTGGCAGCATCCGCCACATAACTTTCATAACTGGAAGCAGTAGTCGCTGTAATATCAGCCACTGTTACATCCACGTCGTCGTTGTAGTCACCCAAAAGAATCAGGTTGGCATCGGAATAATGTTGATCCAGTGTATCTTTCAGCACCTCCACGTCGTATTTCCGCATCTGGTAACGCAGCAAAGGATCGGAACTATTGTTGGCTCGCGCATGAATATCGATTACATGGTAACGAACAGTAACACTGTTGATGGTAATGTCTGCCACCATCATAAAAGGCAACCTGCCGCTGGCATAGAACCGCGTTACATCCGGATCGGGATATCCGACAAGCGCCGAACCATCGCCATCATTGTAGTAAGGATGAATAGAAGCCAGGAGCGGCATGGTTTTCACCACCGAAACAGTTGATGTTTTGTAAATGAACCCCACTTTTTGTTTTACGCCGGCATCATTCGGATTTGATGTATAATCAGAAAGCACGTAATTGTAACCGTT
This sequence comes from Maribellus luteus, assembly GCF_003576475.1. GTDB lineage: Bacteria > Bacteroidota > Bacteroidia > Bacteroidales > Prolixibacteraceae > Draconibacterium > Draconibacterium luteum. Next base: position 48,723 of record NZ_QWGR01000021.1, read on the forward strand.
CATTTCACCGACCATTTGCGCAAACAAAACATCATCCGAAATTTCTTCCACGGCATAAATATCAGCGTCCAATGCATTCAGCACAGCCTTAACACTGTCTTTCTGAACCGTATTGGCATCGCCTTTGGCCGGAGAATTTCCTTCGTCGCCAAACCACTCGATGTTCCAGGTCACAACATCCAGCGTTTGTTCTTTTGAGATAGCCAGATCATCTCCCGTTTGTTTGTATTTTTCGGCGCAAGGCAAATCGCTTTTTATGCGCGGCATCAGCTGAAATAAATCGTAATACCTGCCAACAACACCTACTAGCTCTTCGCAATTTTCGGGTTGAGCAAGGCCAACCAAATCAGCGGCATCGGCATCGATTCTGACTTCGCCACTTCCCGAAGCATCAGCAACCACTAAATTTGAATTCCCAAAAATCAATGCTCCCGGTGCCGGGAAAGTAACATTTGTAAGTTTTACCAACTCGGCCGGATGCGCAGAAAGCTCGGCCATTGTAAGCGCTTTGGGCTGAACAGGAGAAAGAGCAGCTCCGTGCGAAGTCACTTCACTTACCGGGCTGATCTGAATTTGTCCGTTATACACACCTCTTGTTCCGGTAATGGTAATGGAATCGCCAATCTGGAAAACTCCCGCACCGTGAACCAGTGCATCAAAAACAGCAATCCCGGCGGTTGAATCCTGCATGTAGGCCGAACCGGCAAACTGATCGGCAACCGTTAAAGTTCCGGTAATTGTTACTGTTGTTCCTTCGGCAGCAACGCGGGCATCAGCAATCGAAATTACGTCGGGCGCAGGAGGATTAACAATCACTCCATTTTCGGTTCCGGGTGTAGGCTTGAACATCGAATAGCTTGCCGTCATGCGAGCGCCTCCGCTTCCGTTTGGAATCCGCTGCATCGACAGGTTGTCTTTGTCGCCGGTCATGTTTTCATTTACCTGCTGCTCGCCTGCTTCAAGCAGTACCAGCAAACCGGCATCGTCCGAATCATCGGTATCATACACCAGTGCATCTTCCAGGTTGGTAAGCGTCACCGGCGTTCCGTTCGGGAAATTTGTGATCGTATCTTTGTACAAGGCAACTGCATCTGCTCCGTTCTGAATGGCATTACTTGCAACCACCAGATTAACATTGGCTACATCCGCATTTCCGATAACAAAATACCCCTCGGCATTGGTAAAATAACCGGCCAGGTCATAAGCTGCATACGAAACATCGCCGTTCCCGTTGTAAAGAACCACGATGTAACCATCCAGCGCTTTATTTCCCAAACCGCCGTCATACAATTCAATAAATTCTTCCGTATCTGTTCCCGGTGTGTCTGCATCCACCTCGTTAATGATCAGCGAAATGGTTTCAACAAAAACATATTTTTCGTTTTCGGCTCCCGGAGTGTTTATCGCTTCCCCATTTGCAGGACTTCCCTCATAACCTGATATTCCGTACAAATCAAAATCGTTCCTCACCCAATCAGAAGGAGAGTCGGTATCCGTTCCATCCGGAATACGCGAAGCACCGCCCGGTGCAAAAGCTAGACCGTCGAAAGAAACGGTTAAAACAGAAGTGGAGTAGTTCAAATCACCGGCACCTCCGTCATTCACTGCTACATCGTCAGTCAACTCCTCCCAGGGAGTAGCATCCAGAACACCGTCATTATCCGTATCCAGGTCGTCGCCCAATGCTCCCGTAAAATTCTTTACCAACAACAAAGTCAACGAACCATTTTCGAGTGCGTTGGCCGGAAGATTGGCCAGGTAGTAGCCATTTGCATCTGTTGTTCCCAAAGCAAGCACCTCGTCGATTGTACCGGCGCTGCTTCCGTCTCCTTCAATTTCGAGCACAGAATAAGCACTTAAATCAGTATTCGGGTTACTTTTGATTTCCACATACTCCACGTCGGTACCGGTGGTAGAAACAGAAAATTCATTGATCACCACCTTCACTTCCACAGGGCCGTCGCAATTGGAAGCTCCCGGAGTGTCTCCTTCCCCAAGATCAAAAGGGCCGATTTGCCAAAGCTGGCTGCAATCCCGCAATACATGTCCCGGCACAAAAGTACCCTCGGGCCCTACCTGAACGGTGCTGTACACTTTTTCGCCGGAAGTGGTCGACTGAAGCAAAGCAACTCCGTCCACAATCTCCGTCCAAGGCGTTACATCCAGCACTCCGTCATCCTCAAGATCCAAATCGTCGCCAAGTGCTCCGGTAAAACCAGATACCAGTAGATGCGTGACATTGTCGCCGTTCTCAAAATTCAGCGTTGCTACAAAATCGGGAGTAGTAATGGTCATGGTCGATTCTCCAACCACAAAAAAGCCATCACCTGCAATTTGCTGTCCGGTCAGATCCACAACCGCCTCAATCACACCGCTTCCACCTGTTCCGTCACCGATAACCAGGTAAGTAAGCCCGCTTAAATCCTGTCCGGCATTTCCGGCTAATTCAAAATACTCGTCATTATCCGTTGAAGGCTGATCGATCCTTATTTCATTGATAAGGACTGATTGTGCAAACGAAGCGAACGATGCACAAAAGAGAATGAGAATCATTCTCAGGCGAAGTAAAATTTTGTTCATTTCAAGCAGTTTATTTTAATTAAGTAGTTCAATTTCGGAAATTGAGAGGAAGAAACAAAAAAGAAATCCATTAATAATATGTTAACTTTTTATTTCACCTTTCGTTACAACACATAACTGAATCAAGGGTTTAGGATTGTGAATAAGTAATGAAAAAGCGAATTGCATTATTAAGTTTAGGTTTTGGTTGTACCTTCGTATCCAATTCAGTGAAAACATTCACAAATAATTACTTACGTTTGCACGCCCTTTTCGAAGGGCTAAATGGTAAAATGGATTAGAAAATGATTACAGTATCGAATTTAAGTATTCAGTTTGGGAAACGCGTATTGTTTCAGGACGTTAACCTCAAGTTCACTCCGGGCAACTGCTACGGCGTGATTGGCGCCAATGGTGCCGGCAAGTCAACTTTTTTGAAAGCAATATCAGGTGACATTGATGCTACCAGCGGTTCGGTTACCCTTGGTTCGGGTGAACGGCTTTCGGTGTTGCGCCAGGATCACTTTGCCTTTGATGAGTTTACGGTACTCGATACTGTAATGAAAGGTTACACCGAAATGTGGGACCTGATGCAGGAAAAGAACGCTCTTTACAACAAACCCGATTTTTCGGAAGAGGATGGCCTAAAAGCGGCCGAACTGGAAGAAAAATTTGGCGATATGGGCGGATGGAATGCAGAAAACGATGCCGCAACACTGCTGAGCAACCTGGGGGTAAAAGAAGATTTTCATTACACCCTGATGAAAGACATGAGCGGGAACCACAAAGTGAGGGTGCTGCTGGCACAGGCACTTTTTGGAAATCCTGACAACTTGTTGCTCGACGAGCCTACCAACGACCTCGACCTTGAAACCGTGGTTTGGCTCGAAAACTACCTGGCGAATTATGAAAATACGGTTTTGGTAGTTTCGCACGACCGACATTTCCTTGACGCGATCAGTACCCACACCATCGACATCGACTTTGGTGCGATCAAGCTGTTTGCCGGAAACTATACCTTCTGGTACGAAAGTAGCCAGCTTGCCCTGAGACAACAGGCGGCCCAGAACAAGAAAGCCGAAGAGAAAAAGAAAGAATTACAGGAATTTATTGCACGCTTCAGCGCCAACGTGGCCAAGTCGAAACAAACCACCAGCCGCAAGAAAATGCTGGATAAACTTAATGTGGACGAAATTCAACCTTCTACCCGTAAGTACCCCGGTATTATTTTCAGACCGGAACGCGAAGCCGGCGACCGCATCCTCGATGTGGAAAACCTGAGTGCAAGTATTGATGGAACGACCTTGTTCCGCGATGTTTCTTTCTCTACACAAAAAGGGGAGAAAATCGTTTTCCTTTCGCGCGACCACCGTGCGATGACTGCTCTTTTTGAGATCATTAATGGACACCGCGATGCCGATTCAGGAACTTTTCAGTGGGGACAAACCATTACAACCGCTTATTTACCTATTGATAACTCGGAGTTCTTCCAGGGCGAAATGACACTGTTCGACTGGCTGTGCCAGTTTACCAACGACACCACCGAAATCTACATTCGCGGATACCTTGGAAAAATGTTGTTTGCCGGTGAAGAAATCTACAAAAAAGTAAACGTATTGTCGGGTGGAGAAAAAATGCGTTGTATGATCGCCAAAATGATGCTGCTCGATGCCAACGCACTGATTCTGGATACACCGACCAACCACCTCGACCTTGAATCGATCCAGGCTTTTAACAACAACCTGGTTAAATTCCCGGGCAATGTTTTCATGTCGTCGCACGACCATACCTTTATTTCATCGGTATGCGACCGCGTGATCGAACTCACACCCAACGGAATCATCGACAAGCTGATGAATTACGACGATTACATCACCGACGAAAGGATTAAGGAACAACGCGAAAGAATGTACAAGGGCTAATGGACGGCAGGCAACGCAAAAATATCCAACCGGGCATGCTGGTCGAAATTGTTTTGAAAAAAGACCAGCGTACCGGGGAGTTAACGGAAGGATTTGTTAAACGAATCCTTACCAAATCCCCCAATCATCCACATGGCATAAAAGTAATGCTGGACGACGGACAGGTAGGCCGCGTTAAAAACATTATCGAAGAAAACTGAGAGCTATCAGCTTCGAGCCACTAGCCTGGGATAAATAAATGACGATTAACCCTGTCCACCTAAGCTTTTGGTGAAAGAACAAACTCTGAACTTCGAACGAAGAGTCATCAGAAAATTAAACTGTAAACTGTGACTGCGACTGAAAACTTGCTTCTAAAAATACGTAAAGCCCACAATACGCTCTTTTCCCTGAACTTTAAACTCTGAACTCCTATTCCCTGTTTCCATAAAAACGATCCAGAATAGATCCGTCGTTGGCTTCTTTCGAGAGCGATTCGATGGTATTTTTCGGAACATCGTACACATCCAGTACAATCAGTCCGTCGAGACAATTATTGAATTTCGGATCGACATTAAAGCCAATGATTTTGGCGTTCAGTTTAATGTACTTTTTCAGCAAAACGGGCAACCCGGAATTTAGCTCATCCACATCACCAATGGTTTTATCCAGCCGGTCGATGCTGTCCATGTTCTCCATCAGCAAATTCAGATCGGTATTGTCGCTTTTGAAGGTATAGCTGTTTCGCGAGCGGACGTACTTTGCCAGTTGCCAGTTCAAATGATTGCGCAGGATAAAGCGCACGATCATATCTTTTGAAACCTTCGAATAGTTGTTGCTGATGCTCACCGGCCCAATCAGGTAGCGGTATTCCGGGTTTTTCAGCAGGAAATACAAAATTCCCTTCCACAGCAAAAAGAGCGGCATCGGTTTTCGCTGGTATTCCTTTATTACAAACGAACGCCCCAGTTCAAGACTTTCCTCCAAAACCGGCTTCAGTTTATCATCGAGGCGAAACAGGGTTTGCAGATAGAATCCTCTTTTCCCGTACTGCTCCATGATGTCTCTGCCCTGCCCGATCCGGTAAGCTCCTACAATCCGTTGTTCTTCCTCGTCCCAGATAAACATTTGGTTGTAGTACAAATCAAACTCATCCACATCGATGCTCAGGTTGGTACCCTCGCCCACTTCGCGGAACGTGATCTCGCGCAAACGGCCAATTTCATTCAGAATATTGGGAATCAACTTCGACGGAGCACAGTACGATATATAATTCTTGAGCTTGAAAAGCGTATAATCGCATTTTATAGACTGAATCTCCTTCAGAATCAATTCTGTCGGGATCGGGTCAATAATCGGCTGAGGCTTCATCTCCGGCTTGATCGAATAATTGAAAAAACGCTTCACCTCAATATCCGATTCCATGCTGTAGGTTTTGGCACGCAGAAAACGCCCAAACTGGTACACATCGCAAAAATGATCCTGCTCCGCTACCGAAACCGGGCTCCCAATTCTCAACTTAATATTCTTGTGCCGCTTGCTCAGCAACTCAGAGGGCAGCCGGGCATGTTTCAGCGACGGATGAATTTTGGCAAAAAACTGCAGCAAACGGCTGTTGCTTCCCTGGAACAAAACCGGAACCACCGGAACCTGCGCTTTTTTGATGAATTTCACAATCGGGAACTGCCACACCTTGTCGGTAACTCCGTCAAACGAGTCTTTGGTGCTTACATTAATCGCCGGGAAAAGACACAGTACACCGTTATTTTTCAAATGCGTCTCGGCTTCTCCCAAACCTGCCATGCTTTCCTCCCGTGTACCAAAAGGATTTTCTGACAGGAAATATTCGGAAACCGGCTCAATCTTTTTCAAAAGAAAACTTGCCAGCACTTTTACATCGCTTCGCACCATCGACAGGTACTTGATCAGCAGCAAACCGTCGAATCCTCCCAGCGGATGATTGGCCACCACAATCAGCGGGCCTTCTTTGGGAATCTTTTTCAATTCACTCTCATCGAAAACCATGTTGATTTCCAGCGTTTTTATCAGCTCATCAATAAAATCCACGCCTTCTTTCTGAGCAATCTGGCTGTAAATTTTATTGAGCTTGTTAAAACGAAGAATATACATCAGGAATTTAGCGAAATAATCTCCGCTGGCCAGGATGGCAGGTCGATCGTTGAACAGATCTTTCGGATTCAGTAACTCCATTTCTTGTTGCTAACGGTGTAAAACCTCAAGTAGTACCTCTACAAAAATAGAATGTTTTTTCAATTTTAGTTTTCGAACCATGTTTTATTTCCCCTTTCTACAGCGGCCTTTCCATTACTTATCAGATAAACAAGGCGATATGCTTTTTTTTGATCATATTTGCCCCCGGTTTGTTATAGGTAGAGAAAAACAAGAAAAATTGGAAAATAAAACGGATATAAGCCTTTGGCTTCCCACATCGAAAAAAGAGGTGCAGCAGATGGGATGGGATGAGATCGATGTGATCCTTTTTACGGGTGATGCCTACATCGATCACCCCTCGTTTGGCGCTGCGGTTATTGGAAGGGTTCTGGAACACGAAGGACTGCGTGTGGCGGTTGTTCCGCAACCGAACTGGAAGGACGACCTGCGTGATTTCAAAAAGCTGGGACGCCCGAACCTGTTTTTTGCGGTAACCGCCGGAAACATGGACTCGATGGTAAACCACTATACGGCCGGCAAACGCAAACGATCGTCGGATGCCTACACGCCCGGCGGAAGATCGGGACAGCGCCCGGACTATGCCACCATTACCTACTGTAATATTTTAAAGAAGCTATATCCTGATGTTCCGCTTGTAATTGGCGGGATTGAAGCTTCGTTGCGACGGGTTACCCACTACGATTACTGGTCGGATAAGTTGATGCCTTCGATTCTGGAAGATACAAAGGCAGACATTCTATTTTACGGAATGGGTGAAAAAACGATCGAGGAATTTGCCAGGCTTGTAAAACGCGGCATTCCTGTTGAAAGCCTCACAACGATTCCCCAGACTGCCTTTATGGTTGGAGAGGATGAAGCTTATGCCACCAAAAAGAACTGGGATGAGCTGGAACTGGCTTCGCACGAAACCTGCCTCGCCGATAAAAAAGAGTATGCGCGCAACTTTATGCACATCGAAGAAGAGTCGAATAAAATGGAGGCCAAAAAGCTGGTGCAACGTGTCGGCAACAGGAAAGTAGTAGTAAATCCACCGTGGCCCACTTTCAAGGAAAGCGAGATCGACAAGGTTTACGACCTGCCTTACACACGTTTGCCGCATCCGCGTTACAACAGCAAGGAAACCATTCCGGCTTACGAAATGATCCGGCATTCGATCAACATCCACCGCGGATGTTTCGGAGGTTGTACTTTTTGTACCATTTCGGCACACCAGGGAAAATTTATTGCCAGCCGTTCCGAAAAATCCATTTTAAAGGAAGTTGAACAGGTAACGCAAATGCCCGACTTTAAAGGTTACATTTCCGATTTGGGAGGTCCGTCGGCTAATATGTACAAAATGAAAGGCATTCACGAAGAGATTTGCAAAAAATGCAAACGGCCGTCGTGTATTTTCCCCAGTATTTGTAAAAACCTGGATACCAACCACCAACCCATGCTCGACTTGTATGCAAAAGTGCGTCAGCACCCGAAAGTCAAAAAAGCCTTTGTGGGTAGCGGTATTCGTTACGATATGATCCTCGAAAAAACCAACAATGAAGAGGCGAACAAAGCCAACCATCAGTATTTACGCGAGATCATCAAGCACCATGTTTCGGGACGTTTAAAGGTAGCTCCCGAACACTCGTCGGACGAGGTGCTGAAGTTTATGCGAAAACCTTCTTTTAAATTGTTTGAGGAGCTGAACGAGGAATTCAAACGCATCAATAAAGAAGAAAATTTAAACCAGCAACTGATCCCGTATTTTATTTCGAGCCACCCCGGCAGTAAATCGGAAGACATGGCTAACCTTGCCATTCAAACAAAAAACATGGATTTCAAACTGGAGCAGGTGCAGGACTTTACACCTACTCCCATGACGCTGGCCACCGTGGTTTATTATTCGGGCTACCATCCTTACACGATGGAGGAAATTTACACTGCTAAAAACCGCGATGCCAAGGAAAAGCAACGCCAGTTCTTTTTCTGGTACAAAAAGGAATTCAAAAACAAGATCATCAACGACCTGAAATCCAAAGGACGCGATGACCTGGTTAAAAAGCTTTTTAATAAATAACACTCTGTTAAACACAAAGAAATGATTCGAAAAAAACTCTTCCCCCTTTTATTGATTTTACTGACCGGCTGTGCCGAATTAACTCAACTGGCTCAGCAAACTCTGGATGCCAATGCACCGCTTACGCAAAATGAAATTGTAGCCGGCCTGAAAGAGGCACTGGTTACCGGCACCAACAAATCGGCACAATTACTGGGCAAAACCGATGGTTACTACAAAGACGAGCTGGTAAAAATCATGCTTCCGCCCGAAGCCGATGTTATTGTCGATAACCTCAATAAAATTCCGGGCGGCGACAAGCTGGTTCAGGATGTACTGCTGACCATCAACCGGGCTGCGGAAGACGCCGCCAAAGAAGCCGCGCCCATTTTTGTGAACAGCATCAAAAGCATGACCATTTCGGATGCAGTGGGTATCTTGAAAGGACAAGACAACGCTGCCACGCAATACCTACACAAAACTACTTACGACCAGCTTTTTGCGCTCTACCAGCCAAAAATCAAAAGCTCGGTGGAAAAGGAATTGGTGGGTGGCATTTCTACCAAAGAAAGCTGGGACAGCCTCACCGGCAAATGGAACACCGTAGCCAACAGTGTGGCCGGAAAAATTGCTGGCTTAAAACCCGTGAATACCCAACTGGAAGATTACCTAACCGCCAAAGCACTCGACGGTCTTTTTCTTAAAATTGCTGACGAAGAAAAACTCATTCGCCAAGACCCTGCCGCACGGGTTACCAACCTGCTGAAACGTGTGTTTGGCTCGGTTGATTCATAGCCATTCACCTGTTTTTATTTTGTTGAACATCTTTGATTGAATTTTACGCGAATAATGCTTAAATTAAATATGCCTTTAGCAGTGGAGGTCAAGGAAAGCAAAGGCTTGTATAAACTTAAAACCAAAACGCCATGCGACTAGAATTTGTTAAAGTAGAAGAAGCCAACGGCTTATTAAACCAACTCATTGAACACCACCCTCATGCTATCTTTTTGACCGACCATGATTTCAAAGTGAAGTACTACAACAAATCGTTTTCGGTACTCGCAGAAAGCAGCAAAAGTGACATTCTGGATCATGAATTTTGCCAGATTATGGGATGTACGCAACGCGAAAAACTGCTTGATCCGCATGAAGATCTTTGCAAACACTGCCAGTTTCGCAACCTGTTGTCGGGTTCCAATTTGTCGGACGTAGAGCTGATCCGCGATTTTGTAATCAACAACCAGGTAAAAACCAAGCACCTGCGCATTGAAGCACACCGGGTGGTGATGGACGGCCACAAATACCGTTTGATGGTAATTGACGACCGGACGGCAAAAAATAAAATTGACTAGTTCTCTTTTACTATAATTGAAAAATCTACCTGTTTTTACCTGTCGTACTGACGGGAACAGGTAGATTTTTCTGTTTGCCCCTTTTATCGAGTCAAGCAATCAGAAAAACGTATCTCAAAATTAATATGTAAAAAACGAAGGGAAAACTACTCGTTGAACAACCTTCCCTGCCAGGTATTTCGCTCGGCAAGGCGTTTTTCTACTTTAGCTACAAATTCAAAGTTTTTGAGCCCCCATTTGGGTGCGATCAGCAAATCGGGCGGCGCCTGGCTGATAAAGCGTTCTACTATAATTGCAGGATTGAGCAACTCCAGGTAATCCACCACCAGCTCGATGTATTCTTCGGCAGTATAAAGATGAAACCGTTCGGGGTTTTCGTTGTATTGCCGCGCCAGAATAGTACCATGATGAATTTGAAGCTGGTGCAATTTCAGGTTCTTCACCGGTAGCTGCGATACAGTTCTTGCCTGGTCAAGCAGTTCATCTCGGCTCTCACCCGGAAGACCGACAATCATGTGCGCACAGTTGTTAATGCCACGTTTGGCCGTTTCTTCCAGCGCCCACACCGATTCAGAAAAACTATGTCCGCGGTTAATGCTTTCCAAGGTGCGGTCGAGGTGCGATTCCAGCCCAAACTCTACCATCACGTACACTTTCCGGCTCAATTCTGCCAGGTAATCCAGCAACTCATTCGAAACCGCATCGGGCCGGGTGGAGATAACCAACCCAACAATTTTTGGGTGTTCCAGCGCCTCTTCGTACAAGCGTTTTAAATCGTCGAGCGGCGCGTAAGTGTTGGTGTAGGCCTGAAAATAGGCCAAAAACTTCATCGCCTCGTATTTGCGGGCAAAGAAATCGATGCCTTTCAATACCTGGCTGCTGACACTGTTTTCCAGGTTGCAATACGTAGGCTTGAAAGTTTTGTTATTGCAATACGTGCATCCACCCAATCCTTTTGATCCATCACGGTTCGGACAGGTAAAACCGGCATCAATCGACACCTTTTGCACCCGCTCCGAAAAAAGCGCTCTGAAATACGTAGGAAAATCGTTGTACCTGCGTCCGTGCCCCCAACTATAAACTGTTTCACCCATTGGCAGTTAATTGATGGCGCAAAAGTAGACAAAATTCGGAAGGACCTGCCTGTGGGCAGAAACTTATCAACAGGTCTTGAAAACTTTAAAGCATTCTTCCCGCAAATCCGTTTCGATTCAGGTTTCTTATACCTATTTTTATTTTCAGATAATTGACAGATTATGTTCTCAGAAAAGGATAAAAAACAGATCAGGCAACGTGGGAGTGAATTACATACTGTTCTGACACAAATCGAGAATTTCAAAAAAGGCTTTCCTTATTTACCCATCCGGGAAGCTGCTTCAGTAGACAAGGGCATTATCCGGCTTACCCCGGAAAACCTGGCAAAACGAATCGCGTTATACGACGAGAAAGTGGCAGGCGGCATCAAGCCGCTGAAATTTGTGCCTGCTTCGGGTGCAGCCAGCCGTATGTTTAAAGCGCTTTTCGAAGGTTTGGAAGCTTTTACAACAACTTCGGAAGAAGAAGTCATCAGTAAAAACAAAGATGTAAAGCAATACCTCGAAGGACTAGATAAATTTGCGTTTGCCAAAGATTTAAAAGCAGCCATTGAAGCCGACGGAGCAGAGCTGAATGCCACCAACAAGGTTGAATACCTGCTTTCGGACAAGGGCCTGGATTATGGTTCAAAACCCAAAGGACTGCTAAAGTTCCATAGCTACGAAACAGGAGCCAGAACGCCGTTTGAAGAACATTTGGCCGAAGGAGCAAAATACGCCTGTGACTCGTCGGAGACGGTAAAAATACATTTTACGGTTTCGCCCGAACACCAGGAAGGCTTTGAAGCTTTACTGAACGAGGTAAAAGAAAAATACGAAGAAGAACTCGGAGTAACGTTTGACATTACGTTTAGTCAGCAAAAACCAGCAACCGACACCATTGCGGTTGATCTGGCAAACGAGCCGTTCCGGAATCCGGATGGCAGCCTGCTTTTCCGTCCGGCGGGACACGGTGCGCTTATCGAGAACCTGAACGATCTTAACGCAGACATAATTTTCATCAAAAACATCGACAATGTGGTACCCGACCGCTTAAAACAGGCAACGGTCGATTACAAAAAAGCATTGGCAGGTGTGTTGCTAAAACATCAGCAAAAACTGTTTATCTACCAGAAAGAGCTGAATGAGAAGCATCCGGTGGCGCTGCAAAGCGGCTTTCTGGCCGAAGTGGCCAATTTCCTGGAAAACACGTTGAATATCAAGCCGGAATCGAACCAGTACTACACCGAAAAAGACGAATTGTATCATTACCTGAAAGAAAAGGTAAACCGCCCGCTGCGTGTATGCGGAATGGTGCGTAACGAAGGCGAACCCGGCGGAGGACCATTTTGGGCAATGAACCAGGACGGAACCGTTTCGTTACAGGTAGTAGAGAGTTCGCAGATCGACCCGGGCAGTGTGCAGCAGCAAAGCATTGCCAAAAACGCTACACATTTCAACCCGGTTGATTTGGTTTGTGCAGTTAAAAATTACAAAGGAGAAAAATACGATCTCAGAAAATATACCGATCCTGAAACCGGTTTTATTTCCCAAAAATCAAAAGACGGAAAAGAACTGAAGGCTCAGGAACTCCCGGGGCTGTGGAACGGCGCCATGAGCAATTGGAACACGCTGTTTGTGGAAGTGCCGGTAGAGACATTTAATCCCGTAAAAACAGTAAATGACTTGTTGCGCGAACAACATCTCTAATACTGTTTTTGTGTTTACGGCTTAATTATTAATTTCGCGAACTCATTTGGGGCAATGAACGAGGAAAGAGATAATTACAGGGAAGAAGACATGAGTGAGGCTGTTAAGCAATTTAAAAGCTCACTTGTTTCCGGCAGAAAAAAATATTTTGATGTATCGGAATTCGAAGGAATTGCGGAGCAGTTGATGGAAGAAGGTGATATTAATTCTTCGGAAATAGCTATCCAGCAAGGCATTCAGATACATCCCAATGCAATTCCGCTTCAACTAAAATACGCCCAGATACTGATCAGCAAAGGAAAATACAACCTGGCTCACCAGTACCTCGACTTTGCAGAACAGGTGGAAACCAACAACCCGGATGTTCATTTGCTAAAAGGTTCGGCCTGGCTGATCATGGGAAATGAAATCAAAGCCCAGCGGTCGTTCAAAAAAGCTGTAAAATTTGCGGGCGGAGAAGAAGATGAGATCTTGTATCACATTGCATCGGCATATATTCAAATCGGCGAGATAAAAAAAGCCATTTCTTATTTTGAAGAAGCGCTGAAATACAACCCGAACAACGACATGGTTCTGTACGACCTTGCTTTCTTTTGCGACCAACTGGGCGATTACGAAAGCAGCATTGAGTACTACAACCGCTTTATCGATAACGATACATACAACTACACAGCCTGGTTTAATCTCGGAATTGTGTTCAACAAAGCCGACATGCACGACAAAGCCATTGAAGCTTACGAGTATGTACTGGCGATCAACGAGAATTTCAACATGGCACTTTTCAATATCGGAAACGCGCTGGCCAATGCCGGCCGCTTTGAAGAGGCCATTGCAAAATACGAGGAATACCTCGAACTCGACCCCGATAACGACGACGCCTATTGTTACATTGGCGAATGCTGGCTCAACCTCGACAACAGCCTGAAATCGGAATACCATTACCAAAAGGCAGTTAACATAAATCCAGAAAACGATACCGCGTGGTTTGGTATAGGCCTAATTATGTGGATTGAACAGAAGTTTGACGAAGCCGTTGTTTTTATCCGCAAAGCCATAAAACTAGACAAGGAAAACTCGGAATACTGGCTCACTCTTGGCAAGGTTTACACCGATGCAGAAAAAGCTCCGGAAGCCCTGAAAGCTTTTAAACAAGGGGCGAAGATTGATTCTGAGAACACGGAAATTTGGCTGACCTGGGCTGAACTTTACCGTAAAGAGGGAGAGAAAGAACAGGCAATTGAAATCATAAAAAAGGCAATCGAAAAAAACGACGATTCCATGCTGAAGTACCGCCTGGTTGCCTTGCTGCTCGAAGACAAAAACCAGAAAGAAGCCTTTGCCTGGTTAAAGGTGGCTATGCAACAGGATTTTGGCAACCTCAACTACCTGTTTGACATTTATCCGAAGTCGTTAAAAAGCAAACGCCTGATAAAAGTGGTGGACGAATTCAGAAAAGGAGAAAAATAGCTACTTTCTCTTTCCATGTACCCTATATTTTGTATTTTGGCACCTCATTAAAATTGAGCATCGAATAAAGCTTATTCATTGCTGAATAGTGAAATGCCAATGTTCAATTTCCAATAATCATGTTTTAATATGAACAGATCAACAAAAGATTACCTCCTTTTAGTGCTCAAAGGAATGGGCATGGGCGCCGCCGATGTGGTGCCGGGTGTTTCGGGCGGAACCATCGCTTTTATCACCGGAATTTACGAAGAGCTTATCAACTCTATAAAATCGATCAACCTGAAAGCAGTGAAACTGTTTTTCACCGGCCAGTTCGCCGAATTCTGGAAAGCCATTAACGGTACTTTCCTGGTGAGTGTGGTCGCAGGAATCGGGATCAGCATTTTTTCGCTCGCCAAAGGGCTTGAATATTTGCTTACACACTACCCCATTCTTGTTTGGTCCTTCTTTTTTGGTCTGATCGTAGCCTCGGCCATTTACGTGGCCCGTGCCATAAAAACGTGGAACGCAGGCACCATAATTTCCGGTCTCATTGGGATCGCGGTTGCTTTTGCCATAACGGTTATCAGTCCTGCCGAAGCCAACACCGCCTACTGGTTTGTTTTTGTTTCGGGCATGATCGCCATTTGCGCCATGATACTTCCGGGAATTTCCGGCAGTTTCATCCTGGTCTTGCTGGGCATGTATAAATTTATCCTTGGCGCTGTTGGTGACATGAACATTGCCGTACTCCTAACATTTATGGCGGGTGCCGCCATCGGTATTATTTCGTTCTCGAACGTACTTTCGTGGCTGCTGAAAAAGTACCACAACCTGACCATTGCCATGCTGGCGGGTTTTATGGTGGGTTCGCTCAACAAGGTTTGGCCGTGGAAAGAAGTAACCGAAACAATCATTGACCGTCACGGCGAACTGAAACCCATTGCCGAAAGAAACATCCTTCCCGGAACCTACGAACAGATTACCGGTCACGAAGCCTGGATGCTGGGTGCCATT
Source organism: Maribellus luteus (assembly GCF_003576475.1). Lineage (GTDB taxonomy): Bacteria > Bacteroidota > Bacteroidia > Bacteroidales > Prolixibacteraceae > Draconibacterium > Draconibacterium luteum. The sequence goes on from NZ_QWGR01000021.1 coordinate 64,006, forward strand.
GCACTGGCAGTAGTTGGCTTTGTGCTCATTTTTGTTGTGGAAGGCATCGGAAACAAGCTAAAAAAGTAAACAGTCGCAGCTGACAGTCAGCAGACAAACAATAGGTGTAAAAGAAATAATAACCCATATCCAATTTTTGCCGCTGAATCCTCAACAAAAAACAACACAAATCAGTTAAGGAGTTTGGATATTGAACATTGCACATTTTACATTGAAATTAAAAACAGACTCATGAAGAAATACGGATTACTCGGATACCCGCTCACCCATTCCTTTTCGAAGCGTTTTTTTACGGAAAAGTTTGAAACTGAAAAGATCGACTCTACTTACGATAATTTTGAGATCGACAGCATCACCAAATTTCCGGAGGTGGTAAAAAACAATCCGGAAGTGATCGGGTTCAACGTAACCATTCCGTACAAAGAGCAGGTAATTCCGTACCTCGATGATTTGAACGACTCGGCCCGCGAAATCGGAGCGGTAAATACCATCAAAGTAACCAGAAGTGGCGATTCAGTACACCTCAAAGGCTTTAACACCGACACCTACGGGTTTGAGACTTCGCTGTCGCCATTGCTGAATGCGCACCACCAAAAAGCGCTGATTCTGGGCACAGGTGGAGCTTCCAAGGCTTTAAAATATGTGCTGACAAAGCTGGGTATCGAATACATTTCTGCATCTATTGAAGAGTTGAAGGAAAATGAAATTCGCTACGAAGACATCGACGAAAAAATGATGCAGGAACGCTTGCTCATCATTAACGCCACTCCGCTGGGAACCTACCCTAAAGTGGAAACCTTCCCCAACATTCCGTACGAATTTATCACGGACCAACATTTGCTTTTCGACCTGGTTTACAACCCCGAAGTAACACAGTTTATGGCCAAAGGAAAAGAAAAAGGCGCCACCGTGAAAAACGGATACGACATGTTACTGGGGCAAGCACGCCGTTCTTACGAAATCTGGAACTCGGAGGAATAGTGTTCAGTCTTCAGTCGCAGTGAACAGTCACAGTATACAGAGACGGAGATTGAAAGGATTGATGGACGGATGGATTGAAATCATTAATGCGAGAATGCTTACAGCTTGAGTCTTATGTCTTGGCTTGTAGCTAATAAATTATGGAAAAGAAAAAGATATTATTTGTTTGCCTTGGCAACATTTGCCGGTCGCCCAGTGCCGAGGCTGTTTTTAACGGTGTGATCAAAAAAGAAGGAGTATCGGCTGATTTTATAGTGGATTCAGCCGGAACTTCGGGCTGGCATGCCGGCGAACCTGCCGACCGAAGAATGCAGTCGCACGCCATCAAACGTGGCTTTAATTTAACCAGCCTCAGCCGCAAGTTCGACCCAAAAACCGATTTCGACTATTTCGATATGATTATCGGGATGGACGACAGCAACATCGAAAACCTGAAACGAATGGCCAACGGTACAGCTGATTTGGGTAAAATTCATAAAATGACCGATTTCAGCCAGGCATTTGATTACGACGAAGTGCCTGATCCGTATTACGGGGGAGCCGATGGTTTTGAACTGGTTTTAGACCTGCTGGAAGATTCGTGCGAGGGTTTACTTGATAAAATAAAAAAGAATGAGATTTAAGCTGCCGCTTAAATCTCATTGCTTCAATCTATCTTGTTCAGTTTTGCTATTCGAAATGATAAAGGAAGTTCACCAACGCATCGTAAGCAGGCTTCTTCTCTCCTTCAATATCCACCACAATTTTTACCTGTACCCGGGCAATCCCTCTTAGGTTTTTAATGTCGTTCAGCGAAACAGTAGCTCTAATCCGGTCGTTCACCTTTACAGGCGATTGAAAACGAAGACTTTCGATACCGTAGTTCACAATCATTTTTACGTTACGAACATCTACCACGTTGTACCACAAATAGGTTAGCATCGAAAGCGACAAATAACCGTGCGCAATGGTACTCCCAAAAGGCGATTCTTTGGCTGCGCGTTCCGGGTCGGTATGGATCCACTGGTGGTCCATGGTTGCGTCTGCAAACTTATCGATCTGTTCCTGGGTTATCTGAACATAATCCGAAACCCCGATAACCTCACCGAGAAGGGCTTCAAATTCTGCGTAATTGTTGATGATTCTTTTTGCCATATCTGTAATTTGAGGTGCCAATTTAATTTTTTTTAAAAGTGTAAAAAAAGATTTGAGGCACGAACCCACCCATTTTCAAAAGGCGGCCACCTGTTTTATGGAATATTTCTACATTGTGTTCTAATTTTAAACATAAACCCTTTTATTCTGTTAATTTTCTAATCTTTGCGCTTCAGAGAATTGTATGAAGAATATAATAAAAAGTACCACTTTTCTCGCCATTATAGCTTGCTGGCTTTGGTCAACAGCTTTTGTGGGAGTTAAAATCGGGCTTACCTACCATACTCCGCTGCAATTTGCCGGCGTACGTTTTTTTATCTCCGGAATACTCATTTTCCTGTACTTTGGAAAACCTGCACGGTATTTTGCCGAACTAAAAGCAAATATAAAATTCATCCTAAAACTTTCACTGATACAGACTTTTATCCAGTATTCTCTGTTTTACAGCGGCATAAACCTGCTTCCAAGCTCACTTGCCGCCATGATCATTGGCTCGCAACCCATGTTTATCGCATTGGTCGCCCATTTTTCCTTTCACAACGACAAAATGACACCACTAAAAACTGGCAGCATTTTGATTGGCGTAGCAGGAATTGCAGTGATCACCCTTGGCCGCTCCGGCGTGGAAATGAAAGGCACCCTCGAATGGCTTGGCATTGCGTTGCTATTGGTCAACAACCTGGTTGCCGGCTACTCCAACGTACTCGTTTCCAAACATTCGCAAGGGATATCGCCTGCCGTAATAAGCTCCACTTCATTAATGATTGGCGGAATATTGCTATCGCTTGTATCGGTTCCGGTTGAAGGCATTCATTTGGGCCCCTTCCCTCCCAAATACTGGTACGCGCTGGCCTGGCTTAGCTTTTTATCGGCCGCTGCTTTTACCATCTGGAACTCACTGTTAAAACGTCCAGGCGTAAAAGTTTCATTGCTGAATGTCTGGAAATTTCTCATCCCCGTTTCAGGTGCAGCGCTTAGCTGGCTCATCATGGAAAACGAAAAGCCCGATGCGGTTTCATTAACCGGGATGGGCATCATCGCCTTATCCCTGCTATCGCTTAACTATGCCAACCGGAGGGCAATAAAAGAAAAAGCCGGCTCCTGACGAAACCGGCTTCCTGCTTGTATTTAAGTCGCTCTGTTATTCGAGTATCAGCAATTCCACTTTTCGGAAATCTGTCGGCCCGCTTTCGGCCTGAAGTGAAATCGTTCCTTTGGTTATAATGAGATCACCGTTCTCAGGAATCAGTGTTTGCGCATATTTATCTTTCGGATCGTACTGTGGCTTTTCGTACGACAATACCTCTTTCCCATCGATCAAATGCCGTATTACATCGCCTCCGTGAACCTCTACTTCAACCGTCACCCACTGATCGCCGTGAAATGTCTTTGAATCCGAACTCATGCAATGTTGTTCAGTAAGAAGCCCGTCCATTACAATGTTTGTTCCCGGCGTACAAACATTCAGCGTAGGCCGGTCGTCGGTTCCGTTTCCTCCCAGCAGCTGCACTTCAATCGAAGTCGGAAAATCCTGGTCCAGTTCCATCGATTCGGCACTTTGCCCGTGAAGCATCAAGCCATTGTTGCGATAGGCCCAACCGGGGCCACCTTTCACCTGGTCGCCCACAAAACGATACTCAACCCGGAGCTTGTAATGCGAAAATTCGCCCTTGTAAAAAATGTGGCCAAACGTGCCGTCCCATCCGTCCCAGTTATCGTACGAAACCCGGAGCAAACCATCTTCCACCCTGAAAGTATTTTTGTAATTCACTCCCAGTTCTTCCCCCTTGAACTTAATATCCCAGTCGTTCAGGTCTTTTCCGTTGAACAACTGTATCCAGTTTTCGGCCGACTTTGTTTCTTCCGCTTTCTGCGCTTTTGGTTTAGATGTACAGGCAGTCAATGCGATCGACAAAACTACCATCGATAATACTCCGCATTTCTTGATTGAATTCATATTCTTTTTGATTTTGTTGGTTTATCCGTTAGTAAAGGTAGAAGAATTTTGGAAAATCACTCTTCCCGAAAAACGCCCGGGTTTTCAAAAAAACGATACTCCGAAAACGAAAAAGCAGTGCCAATAAAACTTCAACAACCAGCCACAAAAACCGCGAAACGGCAACACGGCAACACCGCTTAACAAAAGAGTAAATCGTTCGACACCCTCCGGATTCGAATGAACTAAATGATCTCAAGAAAATAACCAGCATGAAATTTCACTTTTAACTATTTGGTTAAATTATTTGGCCAAATAAAATATTTGCCCTATTTTTGACCAGTTGGTTAAATCAAAAAGTTAAATCATTTGGATAATGAACGATCTTAAAAAAGACAATACCGAGGAGAAAATTCTGAACGCCGCTCAGAATGTGTTTATCGAAAAAGGAATGGACGGTGCACGAATGCAGGCAATTGCCGATGAAGCCGGTATCAACAAAGCCCTGCTTCACTACTACTTTCGCACAAAGGAAAAGCTGTTCAATGCCATTTTCTCCAAAGTATTCGCGCAAATATTTCCCAACCTGATGACAATGGTCCGTTCGGAGCGGCCATTGGAAGAAAAGCTGGGCATCTTTGTTGAAACCTACATCGACCTGTTACAAAAGAACCCGTTTTTACCCACTTTCATTCTCAAGGAAATGAACCGAAACCCGGATTTTCTTGCAGGCGTAATTAAAGGCAGCGGCGTAAATCCGACAGAAGTGATTGCCATGTTTGAAAAGGAAATGGACGCAGGACGAATCCGCCGGATGGACCCGCGCGATATTTTGGTCAACATACTTGGCCTTAGCATTTTTCCGATTGCCGCCGGGCCCCTGATAACGATCATGTTTTTCGAAAACGATAAAGCCGCCTACAAAGCATTTATTGAAAGGCGGAAAAAAACAGTCACAGAGTTCGTATTAAATTCAATTTTAATAAAATGAGGAAGCTGATCATCTTATTGCTGCTACCCGTCCAAATTGCCTTTGCGCAAAACGAGGTCTCCCTGAACGACTGCTACAGTTGGGCAAGGGAGAATTACCCGAACCTGAAGCAGGCAGAAATATGGGCAGAAATTACTTCGCTTAAGAAGGAGAATAATCAAACAAACCATCTGCCAGCGGTTACCCTGAACGGCCAGGCAACTTACCAATCGGATGTAACGCACATTGGTATTTCGGTGCCCAATGTTTCGATGCCAAGCGTTGCAAAAGACCAGTACAAAGCCTATGCTGAATTAAAGCAAAGCATCTGGGACGGCGGAGTTACTCAGGCCAACACGGAGTTGGAAGATGCGATTCTGCTAAGCAACCTAAGCCAGGTGGAAGTGGAAGTCTACAAACTGAACGAACAGGTTTCGCAGGCCTTTTTTACGGCACTTGCGGTAGACAAACAAAGGGAAGTGCTGGCCCAGCAAAAGAAAGTGTTGCAGGAGAAGCTGAAAAAAATTGAATCCGGTGTTCGGAACCAGGTCATTGAAAAATCGGCTGCGTTGGAACTGGAAGCCGAGATTCTGAACCTCGACCAAAGCAACCTGCAGCTGGATGCCGCCAAAAGAACGGCTACCCGGATGCTTTCAGTTTTAACCGGGAAAACCATTTCTGGTGACTCAAAATTACTATTCAATACCTTACCTGTCGATTTTAACCGAGAGCTAACACGGCCCGAACAGGAACTTTTTTCGGCTCAGAAAAACCAGCTCGAAAAACAGTCGGATCTTCTTACCAAAACCCGAAATCCCAAATTATTCGGATTTGGACAGGCCGGCTACGGACGCCCCGGATTAAACATGCTGAATGACAAGTTTGATTCGTACTACATGGTTGGCGTTGGGTTGTCGTGGAATGTTTTTGACTGGAAGAAAACCAACCGCGAAAAACAAATGCTCCACCTTCAATCCGACAGGATCACCCGCCAGGAAGAAACATTCACTCAAAATATTCAACTGCTGCTTGTTCAGCAAAACGAACAGATCGCCAAGCTGGAAAAATTGATGGAGACCGATTCAAAAATGGTGGCATTGCGCGCTGAAATTGCCCAAACATCCGCCTCAAAGCTGGAAAACCAAACAATTACAACATCAGATTACATTCAGGATGTACAGGCCGAAACCATTGCCAAACTGAATCGGGAACTTCATCAAATTCAGCTGAACGAAGCAAAAGAAAAGTATCGCCTAATCCAGGGGGAGAACAGGAAGTAAGCAGTCTCAGTTCTCAGTCACAGTTTTCAGAAACAGTTAAAATGAACAAAATAAATCAGGACAATATGAAACGAAATTTATTAATGATATTGATTTCAGTCGTGCTCTTCAGCTGCAGCAGTACAGACGAGAAATCGGATGCTTTCGGCAATTTTGAAGCCGATCCGGTGATTGTTTCTTCCGAATCATCGGGAAAAATTCTTCAGCTAACGATTGAGAAAGGCCAGAAGATCGACAAGGATTTTATTACGGCCGTCATCGATACCGTCCAGATTCACCTTAAACTACAGCAACTGGAAGCACAAAAAGCCGCCGTGATTGCCAAACGCCAATCGATTCAGTCGCAAATCGGAGTTTTTGAAGAGCAGATTAAAACCCTGAAAATAAATGAAGACCGGGTGGCAAAAATGGTCAAAGACCAGGCGGCCACACAAAAACAACTGGATGATATTAGCGGCCAGATCAGTGTTATTCAAAAACAGATTGAAAGTACCCGGACACAGTTTGTTTCGGTAAATAAAGAGCTGGAAGTACTGGAAGCTCAGCAGGAAACAACCCAAGATTTACAGAACAGATGTACCGTTACGTCGCCGGTGAGCGGAACTATTCTGGAAACCTATGTGGAGCAGGGAGAACTGGCCACACCCGGGAAACCCTTGTTCAAGGTTGCTGATTTGGATATGCTGACGCTAAAAGTTTATGTAAGCGGCGCACAGCTTCCAAATGTCAAAATCGGACAGCAGGTAAATGTTCTGATCGACAAATCGGAAACAGAAAACCAAACGCTTACAGGGGAAGTTACCTGGATTTCATCGGAAGCTGAATTCACCCCCAAAATCATCCAGACAAAAGAAGAAAGGGTAAAACTGGTTTACGCAGTAAAAGTGGCCGTGAAAAACGACGGAACGCTAAAAATCGGTATGCCGGGGGAAGTGAGTTGGCAGTGAACTGGCGCAGTGTTCAGTCGCAGTTGACAGTCGCAGTAAACAGTCACAGTAAGCAGTCACAGTAAACAGATGCTAACATAAATTAAAAGAGTATGGATTTCAAAGAGTTAATCGTTTATCAAAAAGCATTTAAACTTGCTATGGATATTTTTGAGGTTTCAAAATCATTTCCCAAAGAAGAAACCTACTCTCTTACCGATCAAATACGCAGATCTTCAAGATCAACATGTACCAATATTGCCGAGGCTTACCGAAAGAGACGTTATCCGAAACATTTCCTGAGCAAACTAACGGATTCGGATGGTGAAAACAGCGAAACAGCTTCATGGCTCGATTTTGCCCTCGCCTGCAAATATTTAGACGCCGAAATACACAAAAGCTTTTACAATGAATGTGTTGAAATTGGCAAACTATTGAACTTCATGATGAATAACCCGGAAAAATTTGGAAGCAGTAAAGACTTCTGACTGAAAACTGAGACTGAGACTGAACACTAGCAAGAATGATAGAGATTAAAAACATATCAAAATACTACAACGACATTCAGGCGCTGAAGGAAATTTCGCTGACCGTTGAGAAAGGGGAACTTTTTGGATTGATTGGTCCCGACGGCGCGGGAAAAACCACCCTTATGCGTATTCTGATGACTTTGCTCCTGCCCGATTCCGGCGAAGCAAAAATGAACGATCTGCATGTAGTGAAAGATTTCAAAAAAATAAGGCACATTGTAGGCTACATGCCCGGCCGGTTTTCGCTGTACCAGGATTTGAGCGTAGAAGAAAACCTTCACTTTTTTGCCACCGTATTTGGAACGACGATCGAAGAAAACTACGACCTCATTCGCGATATTTATTACCAGATTGAGCCTTTTAAAAACCGGCGGGCCGGTAAACTTTCCGGCGGAATGAAACAAAAACTCGCCTTATCGTGTGCGCTGATTCACAAACCCAAAATCCTGATTCTGGACGAACCCACAACCGGTGTGGATGCGGTTTCGCGAAAAGAATTCTGGGAAATGCTGAAAGCACTGCAACAAAAAGAAATTACCATTTTAGTATCAACTCCTTACATGGACGAGGCTTCGCTTTGCGACCGTGTTGCGCTGATTCAGAAAGGAACGATTCTGGATGTTGACTCTCCTTCGAGGATCACCGAAAAATTCCCGAGAAAAATTATCCAGGTGCATTCCGAAGACATGTTCCGCCTGATACAGGATTTGAGATCGTTTCCCAAAGCGGAATCAGTGTTTGCATTTGGACAGTTTGTGCATTTTACCGGCGTAGACGACGAAGTGGAAATAAGCGAACTCGACAAATTTCTGACCGACCGGAAGCACCGCCATGTAATCGTAGAAGAGATACATCCCGGAATTGAAGATGTGTTTATGAGTTTACAATCGCTGTGAGCAATTGCAGCTGATAGTCACAGTTTACAGTCGCAGTATTCAGTCTCAGTTGACAGATGAGTAACAAAAATTAAAAGAGTATGGATTTCAAAGAGCTAATCGTTTATCAAAAAGCATTTAAACTTGCTATGGATATTTTTGAGATTTCAAAATCATTTCCCAAAGAAGAAACCTACTCTCTTACCGATCAAATACGCAGATCTTCAAGATCAACATGTACCAATATTGCCGAGGCTTACCGAAAGAGACGTTATCCGAAACATTTCCTGAGCAAACTAACGGATTCGGATGGTGAAAACAGCGAAACAGCTTCATGGCTCGATTTTGCCCTCGCCTGCAAATATTTAGACGCCGAAATACACAAAAGCTTTTACAATGAATGTGTTGAAATTGGCAAACTATTGAACTTCATGATGAATAACCCGGAAAAGTTTGGAAGCAGTAAAGACTTCTGACTGAAAACTGCGACTGAGACTGAAAACTAAAGAAATGAAAGCAGATACAATAATAACAGTCAAAAACCTCGTCAAGAAATTCGGAGCGTTTACAGCAAACGACAACCTTACTTTTGATGTGTACAAGGGCGAGATTTTCGGTTTTCTGGGAGCAAACGGTGCCGGGAAAACCACTGCCATCCGGATTTTGTGCGGGCTCTCCACTCCTACTTCCGGCGACATAAAAATTGCCGGTTACGACATTTACCGCGAAACCGAGAAGATCAAAAAAAATATCGGCTACATGAGCCAGAAGTTTTCGTTGTACGAAGACCTGACTGTTTCAGAAAATATCCGATTGTATGCAGGTATTTATGGTATTCCTTCTAAAAAAGCAAAGGAAAAAGAAGCCGAACTGCTGGAGAAACTGGAAATGGAAAGCGCCCGAAAAAAACTGATTGCCGGATTACCGCTGGGCTGGAAGCAAAAACTGGCATTTTCGGTGGCCATTTTCCACGAACCTAAAATTGTTTTTCTCGACGAGCCCACCGGCGGAGTGGATCCTGTGACCCGCAGAAAATTCTGGGACCTGATTTACGAGGCTTCAAACAACGGAATTACCGTGTTTGTAACCACCCACTACATGGACGAGGCTGAATATTGCAACCGCGTTTCCATTATGGACGCCGGCAAAATTGAAGCGCTCGACACCCCCGGAAAACTAAAGGAAAGATACAATGCAAAAAATATGGATGAAGTGTTTTTAAAAATAGCAAGATAGCTACTAGCCACAAGCTGCGAGTCTCAAGAAAAAAAGCTTGCAGCTTGTAGCTAGAAGCTAAAAAATAAAAAAATGAAACAACTCAAATCATTTATACAAAAGGAATTTTTCCACATTTTTCGCGACCCGCGAACGATGATGGTACTCTTCTTTATCCCGATTGCACAACTGCTGATATTCGGAACCGTTATTAAAAACGAAATACAGGACGTACACATTGCGATTTACGACCAGGCCAAAGATGAAACCACGCAGAAAATAACCAACAAAATTCTTTCATCGGGCTATTTCATTCTGGAGAAAAACCTGGAAAACCTCAACGATATTGAGTCTGTTTTCCGTCTGGGAAAAGTAAAAGAGGTGATTGTTTTTGAAAGCAACTTTGGCGAAAAACTCACAAAAGAAGGCAAAGCCAATGTACAACTGATCGCCGATGCATCGGATCCGAACATGGCCCGGCTCGCCATTTCCTACACCTCCGGAATTATCAACGACTACGTTAAAAAAATGCACCCAAATCTTCAACTGCCCCTGCAGATTGAACCCGAAGTACGCATGTATTTCAACGAAGAAATGAAAAGCGCCTATATGTTTGTTCCGGGAGTAATGGCACTGATCCTGATGCTGATTTCGGCTATGATGACTTCCATTTCCATCACCCGCGAAAAAGAACTGGGAACGATGGAAATCCTGCTGGTTTCTCCCCTTCGGCCCATGCAAATCATTATCGGGAAAGTATTGCCTTATCTACTGTTATCCATTGCCAATGCCTTTGTGATAGTTCTAATGGGGCGCTTTGTTTTTGGAGTTCCTATTCTCGGAAGCTTTACCTTGCTCATGCTCGAAACCATTCTTTTTATTGCCATGGCGCTTTGCCTGGGTATCTTCATCTCCACCGTTGCCAAAAGCCAAATGACGGCCATGTTTATTTCCATGATTGTGTTGATGTTGCCAACCATTCTTCTCTCGGGCTTTATTTACCCGATTGAAAACATGCCCAAAGTATTGCAGGTGGTCAGCCACATTATGCCCGCGAGGTATTTCATTTCCATCATCCGCGCCATCATGTTAAAAGGAACCGGAATCCTGTTTGTTTGGCAGGAAACAGCCGTTTTAATCGGCATGACCTTGTTCTTTATTGCACTGAGTGTGAAGAAGTTTAAAATTCGGCTTGAATAGCAAACGAGCTTCGAGCCACGAGCTTTGAGCTTCGAGTAATTAGATGCAAATACCAGAATAGCCTTAAAATACTGAATATGAAAAACTTTAAGAATTTAAAAGTATGGCAAAACGGAGTCGATTTAGTTGTAAACGTTTATAAAAGCATTGAAAATTTTCCGAAAGATGAAGTGTATGGATTAACCGGGCAAATAAAACGCTCTGCCATCTCCATTCCTTCAAACATAGCGGAAGGTGCAGGTCGTAATTCAGACAAAGACTTCAATCGTTTTTTAGATGTTGCTCTCGGGTCTTCTTTTGAACTGGAAACACAACTAATTATAGCGAACAAGCTTAACTTCTTAAATGACGAAAAATTTAGTCAACTGGACAGCAAATTAGACGAAGAACAAAAAATGCTTATCGGACTACAGAAAAGCCTTAAATAAAAAACGAGCTTGTGGCTCGCAGCTCATAGCTCACAGCTAAATTATGCGTACAATAAAATACATATTACAAAAAGAATTCCGGCAGATATTCCGGAACCGCACCATGTTGCCGATGATTTTTGGAGTGCCGCTGCTGCAAATGCTGGTGCTTGTTTTTGCGGCCACTTTCGACATGAAAAAGATCGACATGGTGGTGGTGGACAAAGACCTTTCGGAAACCTCGCGCGAATTGATTGCCAAATTCGACGGCATCCCGTTTTTCCATCTCGAAACCGCTGTTCCGGATGAAACTTTTGGAGAAGAAATGCTGCTGACCGACGATGCGGATGTGGTGCTGGTAATCCCTCCCAGCCTGGAACGCAACCTGGTACGCGACGACAAGGCCCAAATTCAACTGCTGGTAAATGCCATCGACGGAAATACCGCACAACTTATATTTTCATACTCCGCCCAAATAATCGGCAACTTCAATAAAAACCTGGTGGCAGAATGGAAAGGACTTCCCAAGTTTACGCCGCCAACCGAAATTGCGATTACCGAAAACTACTGGTACAATTCGGAACTCGATTACAAGTGGTACATGGCTCCGGGAATCCTGGCGATACTGGTAACCATTATCGGAATGTTTATGTCGGGGATGAACCTGGTGCGCGAAAAAGAAGTGGGAACCATTGAACAGCTCAATGTAACACCGGTAAAAAAATACCAGTTTATCATCGGTAAGCTCGTTCCTTTCTGGCTCATTGCCCTTTTCGATCTTGCGTTCGGACTGTTCATCGCCTGGCTCGTTTTCGACCTCCCGATTGTTGGCAGTCTTTGGCTGCTCTTTGGCTTGGCCAGCGTTTACCTGATCAGTGTGCTCGGCCTTGGGCTTTTTATCTCAACCGTTAGCGACACGCAGCAACAGGTAATGTTCATCAGCTTTTTCTTTATGATGATCTTTATTCTGATGGGCGGAATTTTCACCCCCGTTGAAAGTATGCCGCATTGGGCGCAAATGCTCGACCGCGCCAATCCCATTTATTACTTTATGCGGATTATGCGGCACGTGGTACTCAAAGGTTCCGGCTTTTTTGATCTGCTGGAAGAATTTGTTTCACTACTCGTACTGGGAACCATTTTTCTGAGCCTGGCCATTTGGAGATATCGGAAAACAGCCTGATAAATGGCTTCAATCTTAACATAAGAAAACCAGGAAAAAGAAATATTTAACAAAAGATATTTTTATCTTTGCTGCGTCTAAAAACATTGGATGTCTAAAATTAAGAAGGATTTGGTGAAGTAAATAACTTTGGAGTTTTTCCAAGGTTATCCCTTATTTGAACCCGGACTTATTCCTGTTCGGAGTGTTTTTCATTTTTATATTTCATAAACAACCGAAGCAATCATTTAGTAAAAAACGTATGCTTCATATACACATTAATTTTAGACACCATGAGTAACGAAAATAAATCAATCCACGAATTCGACTTACAACTTATCTGCGAGTATTTCACCCACGTAGAACGCCAGGGCCCGGGCAGCCCCGAAGTAACTCTGAAAGCCCTGAGTTTTGTTGAAGGCCTAACTCCCGAATCGCGCATGGCCGATATCGGTTGCGGAACCGGCGGCCAGACAATGGTTTTGGCAGCGCATACTTCAGGACAGATTACCGGGGTTGACCTCTTTCCCCAATTTATTGATCTGTTCAACGCAAACGCACGCAAAACCAAGGTTCAGAACCGCGTAAAAGGCTCCATTGGCTCCATGGACAATCTTGCGTTTCAGAACGAGGAACTGGATCTGATCTGGTCGGAAGGCGCCATTTACAACATTGGCTTTGAACGGGGACTCAACGAATGGCGAAAGTTTCTGAAAACCGGCGGATACATCGCCGTTTCAGAAGTTTCTTGGTTTACGGATGAACGGCCAGGCGAAATCGAGGATTTCTGGATGGATGCTTACCCGGAAATAGATACGATCCCGAAAAAAGTTGCCCAAATGCAGAACGCCGGTTACATTCCGGTAGCTACTTTTATTCTGCCCGACAACTGCTGGACCGAGCATTTCTACGCACCTCAAGAAGCTGCTGACGAAATCTTCCTGAAAAAGTACGCCGGGAACAAAACAGCCGAAGAATTTATTGCCAACCAACGGCACGAAAAGCAACTGTACCACAAATACAAGGCTTTTTACGGCTATGTATTTTACATTGGTAAGAAGATCTAAGAATATAATACGAGGATTGTTCTGAATCATCAGGACAATCCTTTTTTCTACTTATTAAGTACTGTACGAAACTACGTTGCAAGACCAAACCCCAGCTTTATTCCTTCTATCAGCATTCCACTTCCAATAATGGCAAGGATAAGTCCCATAATTTTCCCGATAACCGCAATTAAGTTTTGCCCCACTTTCTTAACAATCACCTCACTTAGGGTAAAAGCCAGGTAGGTTAAATAAATGATCAAGGCAAACAAAATAATAACAATAGCAATGTGCAGGAAATTGGCTTTTGTAACAAAATTCATGGCCGTAACAATGGTTCCGGGTCCAGCCAATATGGGAATGGCCAGCGGGGAAATGGCAATGCTACCTTCCTCTTCCTTACTTTCTGCGTTGTGTACTTTCGACTTCTGCGACATAAGCATTTCAAAACCAATGTAAAAAATCAGAATTCCACCGGTGATTTTAAACGCAGGAATGGTTATCCCAAAAAGCTGGAAAATGTATTTCCCCATTATTACAAATGTTGCTACGATAATAAATGCCGTAACAGTGGATGTTTTGGCTATTCTACGTTTTGCTTTTTCATCTTCACCTTCCACAAGACCTAAAAAAATAGGCGTATTGGCAAGTGGATTCATAACGGCAAAGAGTCGAGTAGGTAAAGGGGAATCACACCCCTAAACCTCTCACAGAACCGTACGTGATAGTCTCCCATCATACGGCTC
>NZ_QWGR01000208.1 GCF_003576475.1 Maribellus luteus
GTGGCGACCGACGAGGTGGTCTACGCCAACGTCTTCGAGGGGCTGGTGCGCATCGGCCCCGACGGCGGCGTCCGGCCGGGGCTGGCCGAGTCCTGGGACATCTCGCCCGACGGCCTGATCTATGTCTTCCACCTGCGTCGCGGCGTGCGCTTCCACGACGGCGCGCCGTTCGACGCCGCCACCGCCAAGTTCGCGCTCGACCGGGCCCGCGCGCCGACCTCGCCCAACGCCCAGCGGCCGCAGCTGGCCGCGGTCCGCGCCGTGGAAGCGGTCGATCCGGCCACCCTGCGCGTGACCCTGAGCCGCCCGGACGGCGGCCTGCTAGACGTCCTCGGCTGGGGCGGCCTGGTGATGGTGGCGCCGAACTCCATCGCCGGAGCCGCGGCTCGTCCCGTCGGCACCGGGCCGTTCCGCTTCGCCGGCTGGCGGCGCGGCGACTCCATCGTCCTGACCCGCAATCCCGACTATTGGGGCCGGCCCGCGCCGCTGGCCCGCGTGACGTTCAAGTTCATCTCCGATCCCACCGCCGCCCTCGCCGCGCTCAAGGCCGGCGACGTC
>NZ_QWGR01000209.1 GCF_003576475.1 Maribellus luteus
GTGCCGCGTCTGGTGCATGCGGTGCTGGTGCAAAGCACGGTGCCCGCCGGCCGGATCACCCGTATCGATACGCACGTTGCGCAGGCCATGCCCGGCGTGCTGCTGGTGATGACGCACGAGAACGCCCCGCGCCTGCCCAACGGCGGCAAGCCCGCGCTGGAACCACCGGCCGGACGCGTGCTCTCGTTGCTGCAGGACGATCAGGTGCATTACAACGGCCAGCCCGTCGCGCTGGTGGTGGGCGACACGCTGGAACATGCGCAGGCCGCAGCGCGCATGGTGCGCGTAGAGGTTGCGCAGCAGGCGGCGCGGCTCGATTTCGAAACCGCCCGCGCCGATGCCCACTCGCCCGGCAAGGTGCAGGGGCAGTCGGCCGATACCATGCGCGGCGATTTGGCCGCCGGCATGGCGCAAGCGGCGCAGCGCATCGAGGCCGTCTACGGTACGCCGATGGAAACGCACAACCCGATGGAGCCGCACGCGACCATCGCGGTGTGGGAGGGCGATTCGCTCACGTTGTACGACAGCACGCAGTACGTCTCGGGCGTGCGCCGCACC
>NZ_QWGR01000210.1 GCF_003576475.1 Maribellus luteus
TGTTGTACTCGTTCTGGTATTGGCCGCGTGCTCGGATCTGGTTCTGCCAGCTCGTGCGGTCGCCGGGGGTCCAGTTCTTGGCCATGAACGGATCACCTTCCGCACCCTTGTAGGCTGGCGCATCGTCCTTGCGATGCGAAGCGAACGCGGTCTGCGGGCGCTCGCCGCAGGCGCCGAGCAACAGCAAAGCACCAAGGGCGAACACCAGGCTGGTCGATCGTGCGGGGGCGATCATGATTGCGCTCCCGGCGCCGAAGCCGGTGCGGCAGGTGCGGCCGGGGTTGCCGGCGCCGCCTGAGCGCCCTTGCCCTGCGCGCCGCCGTAGGCCGTGCCCCATCCGAACAACTCCGCGCCCTTCCCGCGTTTCATGACACGGTTGCGCAGGATGTCGGAAATCACATCGCCATCGCCGCCGAGCAGCGCCTTCGTCGAGCACATCTCCGCGCACAGCGGAAGCTTCCCTTCGGCCAGGCGGTTGCGACCGTACTTCTCGAATTCTTCCTCGCTACCGTTCTTCTCGGGGCCGCCTGCGCAGAACGTGCATTTGTCCATCTTGCC
>NZ_QWGR01000211.1 GCF_003576475.1 Maribellus luteus
AGCCTGGCCATCAAGATTGCCCGATAGGCAGGCGGCAAAACAGCTTCCTGGGCAATGCGTGCTTATTCGGCGTGCAGTTTACCGTGGCCTAAAATGCCCGGAAAGTCACCGTCGTGAAAGTGTCGGAGATACCGGGAATGATCTGCACCTTCTCGTTGACGAAGTGGCCGATGTCCTGGTCATCGTCGATGTAGAATTTCGCAAGCAGATCGTAGTGGCCGGCAGTCGAATAGATCTCGGAGGCGAGCTCAGCGGCGGCAAGCGCGGCGGCCACCTCATAGGCCTTGCCGAGTTCGCACTTGAACTGCACAAAAAACGTCTTCACGGGCCGGCCTTCCTTCTGTTTCGCAACCGTTTTGGCAGACGTGCCCAGCGCATTCAAGCCGATTTCCGACAGGGGATAGTTGCCTGGCGCAGCGGCACATTGACAGGCCGGACCGGTGTGGAGTCAACTTCATCCCAATTCGATCGAAACCCATGCAGTTTCGACATGGCGGAGGACTTGATGCGGACTTTCTGGCGCTGGATGCTGCGCGTCGTTCTTCTGCTCGTTGCC
>NZ_QWGR01000212.1 GCF_003576475.1 Maribellus luteus
CGCTGGCGGATCGAGGGCATTGGCGACACCGGCGAACTGGTGCGCCAGCGGTTCGACCAATTGTCGACGCTTGCGGCCAATGACGGCGATCCCGCCAATGCCGCCCAGCTCGATCGCCGCGCGCGCGAGGATGCCGCGCTCCTCACCAATTTGCTGCGGGGGGCGGGCTATTATGATGCGCAGGTCTCCACCCGGATCGAGCCCGGTGACACGCCGACCGTGGTGTTACAGGCGGTGCCCGGCAACATGTATCGCTTCGCCGATGTGACGCTGGACGGGGTCAAGGCCGCAGGCGACAAGGCGGGCGACTTGACCAAGGCCTTCGGGATCAAGCCTGGCGATCCGGTCGATGCCGACCAGATCGTCGCCGGCCAGGCGGCGCTTAAATCCGCGGTGGGCGAGGCGGGCTTTCCCTTCGCCAAGGTCGGCGATCCGCAGATCGTGGTCGACCATGCGACCGGAACCGCGACGATCGACCTGGCGCTGCAACCGGGAACCGAGCGTCGCTATGGCCGGATCGTCGCGACCAACGACCGGGTGTTCGACGCCCATCAT
>NZ_QWGR01000213.1 GCF_003576475.1 Maribellus luteus
ACCGACGGATTTCACGCAGGTCAATCACCAGATCAACCGGGTGCTGATGTCGCGGGCGCTGAAGTTGCTCGATGCCCAGCCCAGCGATCGGCTCCTTGACCTGTTCTGCGGTATCGGCAACTTCACGCTGCCAATGGCGACGCGGGCGCGCGAAGTCATGGGCATCGAAGGCAGCGAGGCGCTGACAACCCGGGCGCTCGCCAACGCCCAGCACAACGGTTTGGACGCGAAAACCACGTTCGCTTGCCGCAATCTCTTCGAAGTGTCGGCCGATGATATTGCCGCTCTGGGCAAGTTCGATCGTTGGCTGATCGATCCGCCGCGCGAAGGTGCGTTGGCTGTGTCCAAGGCACTGGCTGAGTTGTCTCAACGTGGCGGTGAGGCGGCTGATTTGCTGCCTAAGCGTATCGTCTACGTGTCATGCAACCCTGCAACGCTGGCGCGCGATGCGGGTTTGCTCGTGCATGAGGCCGGCTACAGGCTGGCGGGCGCAGGGGTGGTCAATACGTTTCCGCACACCTCGCACGTGGAATCGATGGCGGTATTCGAGCGTG
>NZ_QWGR01000214.1 GCF_003576475.1 Maribellus luteus
GCCACTGCAGCACTTCGTATTTACCGCGCACGTCGTCGGGCAGGAACTTGCCGGTCTTGCCTGCGAGGTACAGCAGGATCGCGCCCGATTCGAAGAGCGAGATCGGTTTGCCGTCGGGGCCATCCTGATCGACGATGGCTGGGATCTTGTTGTTGGGCGAGATGGCCAGGAACTCGGGCTTGAACTGTTCACCCCGGCTGATATCGACGGGGATGACGCGATGCGGCAAGCCGGTTTCGGCAAAGAACAGCGCCATCTTCAGGCCATTGGGCGTGGCGCAATAGTAGAGGTCGATCATGGCGGGAGCCTCGTGTTCTGTCCTGTTGATTGACAGAGTACGCGCGCGAGTGGCCTTTTGTAATGTCCAGAAAATAGAATTTTCAGGTGACCACTCAGGGATTGTGCGCCTCTTCGGGGTGCACTGTTTCGCAGGAGCGTGCGTACCATTCCCACGCTGCGGTGCCGCACAGCACGCCCGTTGCCAGCGCGGATACTGCGAGCGCGGGCAGTTCACTCGCCGGCAGCCATGCGCCGCCGAGTACCACCAGACCGAC
>NZ_QWGR01000215.1 GCF_003576475.1 Maribellus luteus
GGCCATCCCGTTCTGCCTGTTCGCCTTTGCCGAACTGACACTCACGGCGGGGTTCACCTCGGTGCTCAACGCCGCGGCCCCGCTGTTTGCGGCCATCGTCGCCTTCACCTGGCTGGGTGAGCGGATGTCGTCGCTGCGCGTGCTGGGATTGGCGATCGGCTTTGTCGGCGTGATCGTCCTGGTCGGCGGGTCGTCTGTCATCGACGCAAAACAGGGCGGCGTGGCCGTGGCGGCGGCGCTGGCCGCCACCGTGCTGTATGGCGTCGCCAGCAGCTACACCAAGCGTTTCCTGACCGGCGTGCCGCCGCTGGCCGTGGCGACCGGCAGCCAATTGGCCGCCGCCATCGTACTTGCACCGCTGGCCTACTGGCTGTGGCCGGCGCAAACGCCCACCGGCGGCGTGTGGCTGCACGTCATCGCGCTGGGCATTGCGTGCACGGGCGTCGCCTACATCCTCTTCTTCCGCCTTGTTGCGCATGTGGGCCCGACGCGCGCGGTGTCGGTCACTTTCCTGATCCCGGTATTCGGTGTGCTGTGGGGCATCCTGTTCCTGG
>NZ_QWGR01000216.1 GCF_003576475.1 Maribellus luteus
CGTGCTTCTGCACTTCGTGCATCTTCTGGGTGTAAACGTTCGACGGTGTGTTCTCGTTACCGTCGACGACGCCGGTCTGCATCGCCTGATAGACTTCCGAGAACGCCAGCACCTGCGGAATGGCGCCAAGCGCGCGCATTTCGGCTTCGAGAACCTTCGACGACTGGATGCGCATCTTCAGGCCCTGAAAGTCGGCGACCTTATGCATCGGCTTGTTGGCCGTCATGATCTTGAAGCCGTTGTCCCAGTAAGCGAGACCCGTGATGCCTTTCGGCTCGAGCTTCGCCAGAAGGCTTTTGCCGATCGGGCCTTTGGTGATGCGTCCGAGAGCCGCCTTGTCCGGAAGGATGTAGGGCAGATCGAACACCTCGAATTCCTTCACGCCAAGCGGGCCGAACTTGGCAAGCGACGGCGCAAGCATTTGGACTGCACCGAGCTGAAGCGCCTCGACTTCTTCCTTGTCCTTGTAGAGTTGCGAGTTCGGATAGACCTCAACCTTCACCTTGCCGTTGGTGTACTTCTCTGCGAGTTGCTTGAACCTCTCGGCGCCCTGC
>NZ_QWGR01000217.1 GCF_003576475.1 Maribellus luteus
CATAGCAGAGCATCTGCACGCTGGAGGTGGGCATGTGCGCGCGATCGGTCATCGCAACCCAGCCCTTCACGTTCGGGCAATGCGGTGCGATGCCCTCAATGAGTGGCACAAACGTCAGGTCGAAAAAGACGTACTGATCGTCAGCGTGATTGACGATGTAGGCGATCTGGTCCGGAAACAGGCGCGGGTTGATGGTGTGGCACACCGAGCCCGAGCCGGACACGCCGTAATAGATTTCAAGGTGGCGATAGCCGTTCCAGGCCAGCGTGCCCACACGCTCGCCGGGCTGCACACCGAGTGCGGCCAGCGCATTTGCCAGTTGCTTGGAACGGTCTCGCACTTGCCGGTACGTGGTGCGATGGATATCGCCCTCGACACGGCGCGACACGACTTCAGTCGAACCGGAATTGCGCGCTGCATGTTCGATGATGGTCGAGATGAGCAACGGAGCGCTCATCATTTGTCCCATCAGGGCCATGGTGTCTCCTAGAAAAAACTGAACAACCGTTCTATTTTTTGGCCGATTGTTCCCGTGATCGCCAAGCACGTCAAC
>NZ_QWGR01000022.1 GCF_003576475.1 Maribellus luteus
AAAAACGCGAGAAACAGCTTATTCCCCTTCGTAGTTTTAACAGGTACTTAAAAATTAGAGGGTTGTGCAACAGCTACCCGTGTTATGCCACGTATTTTATTTATTCTTTTATCCTGGTCGGATATATTTCATTAATTTTCTTTTGTTCGTCAACTGTCAGATTTGAGTAGGATTTATTAAAAATCTCTTTTGCTTTCTCGTCTCGCAGCGAAGAATAAATTTCTAAGATTGCATTTTGCACTTTTATATAAAAGCCGTAAGACGTTTCTTTGTCTGACGAAAATTCAATCAGATGTCTTGATTGATTTTTTCTGATAAACGCTGCTAATTCTGTCTCGAATTTATTTTCATTAACCAGTTCGCCATTTACTATTATTTCGTTTTTATCAGATGCTTTAATTGCAATAATTGGAAAATTTGAATAATCAATCGTTTTCGGTTCAATTAATTCTGTTTTTTCGGTTTCTGGATTACTTGTCCATGCAATTGCTAATAGTCCAGATGCACGATAATATGGTTTTTCAAAGTCTGACGGAGAAAGAACAGATAAAATAGCTTCAGAAATTTTCGAAGGAGTAATATTTCCTTGTTGTGAAACTTCTTGAATTTTTTGATTGAGAAGATAAAACTTTGAAGTTGCAACTTCTGAAGAATCGAGTTTTGTCAGTTCGCGCAAACAATCATTTGAATAATACTCATTTGGATTAAGCATATAAATAGCTTCGAATTTGTCATAATCCAAGGTCGTACGAATGTCATTTGATGAAATAACTTTTTTATAAAAGTCATAAAACGCTTGTCCTGATGTTGACTTTAAATCACCATTTTCAATTAAATGTTTCTCAAGCTTTGACAATTCTATCTCGATGTCAACTCCTTGCGCATGATAACTATTGATTAGGCAATTCATAAGTATATTCTCAATTTTCGATTCATTTTTTTGTCCAAATGAATTAAATGCTAAAAGGAAAATCAATATTGTAATAATAAACTTCATCGTCTTTTCAATATGTGGCATAACGTATGTGGAACCCAACTAGTCGGGTTATATCTTTATTGTCAGGTTGGGTTATACGCCCGAATGGGGTGTGGAACCCAACTTTTTTGCTAAAGTAGTTCATCCAATGGATTTTTGAAGTTCTTAAAATTATGTTCCGTGACATGTGTGTAACGTTGTGTGGTCTTAACACTTTCGTGGCCTAACCAGGCTTGTATATACCGGATGTCAACTCCTTGTTCCAACTGGTGCGTGGCAAAACTATGCCGCAACATATGCAAGTGCACCCGCCTTTTAATTCCCGACCGGTAGGCAGCCGCTTTTAATAATTTAGATAGACTTTCGACTCCGTACCGGCCTCCCGTTTGCCCTTCAAATAACCAAACCGTTGGTTTGTATTCAGTATAATACTGCCGAAATAATTTCAGGAGTTTGGGCGAAAGCTGAACGTAACGGTCTTTTTTCCCCTTGGCACCCTTTACTTTTATCATCATGCGTTTCGAATCAACATCCGCAATTTTCAAATTAACAACTTCGCTTCTCCGCAATCCACACGAGTATATGGCCGAAAGTATGGTTTTGTGTTTCAAATTTGTTGTAACACTCAGAATGTTGCCAACCTCTTCCTTGCTAAGTACATCGGGTAATAGTGTCTCTTTTCTGGGGCGCTCTATTTCGTACACATGTCTTCCTTTTCCCAATACCTTTTCGTAAAAGAACTTAATGGCATTTATCCGTTGGTTTTGCTCGCTCGTGGTGATTTCCCATTTGTTTATAAGTTCCAGCAAATACGTGTTTATTTCTTCAACCGGGAGTTCCTTTAAATTCCTTTCAGTGAAATAATACATAAAGTCTTTGAAATAGGCAGAGTAAGTTTTTATGGTACTCTCGCTGTACCGTTTTTGTTTTAACAGTTCAAGATAGCCTTTGGGCAACTTAGTGCCTGACCGGTATGAATAATCACGGCTAATCCTTTCGGGGGCCACCGGCATTGCCTTGATTTTTAATGCGGAATAATCAATATAAGCCCAATCGCGCAATCCCTCGAAAAAACGGCCCAGACTGAATTGATCTTTGACGATATACCAGCACGACATTGAGCTACTCCATCTTGCAGGGAACAATTCTTTTAGCCGGTCGTTTATGTCCGAATTGTATTCGAAACGCACAATAACTACTTCCTGTTTCCGGTGTATGCTGTATTCAAGTTTTATTTGCGGGAGGGTATTCAACGCTTATTGGTTTTTAGCCTTTTAAAAGTAGTAATCTTATGGTAAAAAAACAATCTGATCGGGTTTATTGAATTGTTTCGTTAAAGGGTACCTCAGAAGTACCCCCACGTACTTCAGAAGCGAATTATATCACCTTTTTACCGAACTAAAGCGGGTCTGAACGATCCGGATTCACCGTTTTACTGAATTAGAGCGTTTCTGAACCGAATCCATTCGCCGTTTAACCGAACTAAATCGCCGTTTAGCTAAACTATTGCAGAGCCGAACTGAATTCATTTACCTGTTTGGCGAATGAAAGAGTTTCGTAACCAAATTCATTCAATTAATAGCCGAATTAGTGCGAATAGAAACCAATTTCATTGGTTTTGGTAGTGGGTAACTTTCAAAAAAAAAGGAGGCGGTAAATGCTGTAGTTGCCGCCTCTTTTTTGTTTTAACAGCAGTATCTTCGAGGTTTTAATTTTCAGCCGGTTCTGATTTTTTAGGTCCGTTTCCGGCGAAACGTTTTTTCAGGTCATCATAAATCGGTTTGGCTCCCGGAATGTCCATTTTAGTGGCCTGTTTTACCGAGTTGTAATAGCTCAAGGCAGCCATATAGCTTTCCGATCCGGCCTCCATGGTAGTGTCGTCAAGGTTGGTGCATAACTGCTGCACCGGCCTGAAAATGCTCATCAGCTGATTCCAGGCATCCATGTCGTCGGTAAATCCTTCGGTGCTCAGATAGGGAGGGACAAACTGCGGATCGCTTTCGCAATATTCCAAACATTTCTGCACAAAGGGTTGTGTCCCGTCGTTCATTTTGGGCAAAGAACGGCGTTCGGCAGGGCTTAGAGCGATCAGGTACGGTTTCAGAACAGTAAGGGCGGTGTTTACTGCAGTTAAAGCTTCGCTAACTACGGTTTCGGGTAGTTTAAAATCAATTTTGTTTTCCATGATGTGTAGTTGAAAAGTTAATAAATAAAGATTAATAATGATTTGTTATGCTAACGAACTACAAATTACATAAAACAGCTGTAATGGTCAAGTAATAAGTGCGTTGTGTAATGTATTATTGAACATGTTTTCGTAATAATGCCATCGCTACCGGTGCGTCAAGGTTTGTTTGCTGACCATATTATTTTCAATCGTTAGCGGTTGAACACCGATTACAAACCGGCGCGGGCGGAGAGTGTATCTTTCCGGTGGTGGTGTTCCGGAATGTTTCGCCCCGATGGGGCTTAGTATCTCTCCGCTGGAATTTCCTACACATATTACCGCAACGCTGTTGCTCAAAAAAACAGCTGCGGCAGGCAGGAATCGGCGCGGGAGGGAAAACGGAACGCTGATGACACGGATCTTTACAGATAATCGCGGATAAAACAGCGAAGATCAGTTGAATCTGAGTTATCAGCGTTCTATGTGTTTAGAATGGTAAGTTTTGTTTCTGTCTTTTAATGCAGAATTTGCTTATCCGTTTTTCTACCAAAAGACCGATTCTCATTTTGTAATGTGTTATGATTATGAATCCTGATTTATAAACTCACCCTGATTGCAATCCGTCAGCCGACCATAGCCGTTAACTTAAGAGAGGTTTTAGAAAAATCAGGTTTAAAATTTGGGTCCCAGATATACTACCCCAATTGGGATAGTATTAGTTTTTCCCTCATTATATAAGCTGCAAGCCATTAGCCGCAAGCTTCAAGTCACTGGGCATTTGTCATTAGTCACTGGTTGTTTTAAATTCAATCCATCAATCCATCAATCCATCAATCCTTCAATCCATCAATCCTTCAGTCCATCAATCCTTCAGTCCATCAATCCTTCAGTCCCTCAGTCCTTCAATCCCTGAAACTGCGACTGAGCACTGCGACTGCACACTCAATCCCTCAGTCCTTCCATCCCAATGCGTTAATGCTAAAATGCTTTAATGCGAGAATAAGCTACAAGCTATTAGCTACTAGCCGCGAGCCATTAGCCACGAGCTACGAGTAACAGGTCATTGAATATTGGTTGTCGAAAATTCAATCTCATCAATCCCTCAGTCCTTCCATCTCAATGCGTTAATGCTAAAATGCTTTAATGCGAGAATAAGCTACAAGCCGCAAGCTATTAGCCACTAGCCACGAGTCACTGGGCATTTGTCATTAGTCACTGGTTGTTTTAAATTCAATCCATCAGTCCTTCAGTCATTCTATCCTTCAAGCCCTGAAACTGCGACTGCACACTCAATCCCTCAGTCCTTCCATCCCAATGCGTTAATGCTAAAATGCTTTAATGCGAGAATAAGCTACAAGCTATTAGCTACTAGCCGCGAGCCATTAGCCACGAGCTACGAGTAACAGGTCATTGAATATTGGTTGTCGAAATTCAATCTCATCAATCCATCAATCCCTCAGTCCTTCAATCCCTGAAACTGAGACTGCCCACTCAATCCCTCAATCCCTCAATCCCTCAGTCCATCTGTCCTTCAATCCCTGCAAACTGCGACTGCGCACTGCTCTTTGCCTCAAAATCAATCCGTCAGCCAATCAAGCTCTTCGTATTAAAAATCTTTACTACTTTTGCAGCAGTTTTTAAAAGGGAAAAATGAGCGATTCTGGCATCCATCCGTTAGTGTATTCAAAAAATGTGGTGGAATTTGTAACCGTAGCCAACGAATATTGTGCTACCATCGAAAACGTGGCGCGCCACACTCCTCAGGAAAATGTAAGTAAACTGCAGAAAATTCTGCCTTTGCTGTACCTGAAAGCCGCGGTGCTTCCGGAAGTGGAACCGGTTATGGACGAGGAGCTGGAAAAATTTGTTTCAGAACTTGATTACAGTACACTGCACCAGAAATGGTTGCAGCTGCTACACCGAAACGATAGTTATTACGAGGTTTTTGACCCGAATATTCAGTTTGGCGAAGAAACCGTAACCGCCAGTATATCCGAAAACCTGGTGGATATTTACCAGGATCTGAAAGATTTTATCACTTCGTACAGCATTGGCAACGAAGAGGTAATGAACGACAGCCTGGCCGAATGTATTTTTCATTTTAAGGAATTCTGGGGACAGCAACTGGTGAATGTACTTCGTGCCGTTCACATGCTGTTGGTCAACAACACCGATTTTTCGGAAGAAGAAAACGATGAACCTGCTCCGGGAAAGGGAAACCCAAAGTGGCTCGATAATTTCTGGGGCACCAACGAAGAAGATGATTTAGATGTTTAAAGAGAGTATTAGCAACGAAGAACTGACCGAAATGCCATTGAAATGGTTCGAAGGCAGGATTGTGTTGGTCGATACAGACCGCAAGTTGCAACAGGCAGTAGAAGAACTGGCAAAGCACCGGATTATTGGTTTTGATACCGAAACCAAGCCTTCGTTTAAAAAAGGCGTGGGCAATAAAGTGGCTTTGTTGCAGCTTTCTACCAGAACAACGGCTTACCTGATCCGCATTAACCGGGTGGGCTTGTCCGACGAATTGCGTTCGATCTTATCGGACAAAAACATTATTAAACCCGGGGTGGCCATACGCGACGATATCAAAGGTTTGCAGGATATTACCGCCTTTGAACCGGCCGGTTTTGTTGAACTGCAGGAGCAGGCCAAAGATATGGGCATCCAGAATTTCAGCCTGAAAAAACTGACCGCCATTGCCTGTGGCTTTCGTATATCAAAAGGGCAGCAGCTTTCGAACTGGGAAGCGCCCGAGCTGACAGAAGCGCAGCAAATTTATGCAGCTACCGATGCCTGGGCAGCATTGGTGATTTTCGAAAATTTCTCAAACAATTAATCTATGCCAGGCAAATTGGTGAAAATTGTCCTGAAATCAGGAAAAGATCAGTCTTTGCTCCGCTTTCACCCGTGGGTGTTTTCGGGAGCCATCAAAAAAATACACGGTTCTCCGGCCGAGGGCGAGCCGGTAAGAATCGTTTCCAACAACAACGAGTTTTTGGGAATAGGCCATTACCAGATCGGATCGATTGCGGTTCGGATTGTATCGTTCAAAGAAGCCGAGCTGGATTCTGAATTCTGGAAAGGCAAAATTGAAAGTGCCTGGAACCTGCGGAAAAGACTTGGCCTGGCCGATGACCCCGGTACCAATGTTTTTCGCCTCTTGCACGGCGAAGGCGACGGAATGCCGGGCCTGGTAGTGGATTACTACAACGGCACGGCGGTGTTGCAAATGCACTCGATCGGGATGTACCTGATTCGCGAAGAGTTGGTAAAAGCTTTGCAGGAGGTGTTGGGCGATCGCCTGAAAGCGGTGTACAACAAAAGCAGTAAAACGCTGCCTTTTAAAGCCGAGGTGAAATCGGAAGACGGTTACCTTTGGGGGAACGAAAGCACGAGCGAAGTACTCGAATACGGGCTGAAATTTAAGGTAGACTGGGAAGAAGGGCAGAAGACCGGATTTTTTGTGGACCAGCGCGAAAACCGCAAACTGGTGCAAGCCTACTCGAAAGGCCGCGATGTGCTGAATATGTTTTGCTACACCGGTGGTTTTTCGTTTTACGCCATGAAAGGCGGCGCCAACCTGGTACATTCGGTGGATGCTTCGGGGAAAGCCATTGAGCTGACCCGCGAAAACGTGGAGCTGAACTTCCCGGGCGATGCGCGTCACGAAGCTAAGGTGGCCGATGGTTTTGAGTATTTGAAAGACATTCAGGATAAATACGACCTGATCATTCTCGATCCTCCGGCTTTTGCCAAGCATCAGAATGCCTTGCCACAGGCACTGAAAGGTTACAAACGCATCAACACACGCGCTTTTGAACAGATCCGGAGCGGCGGTGTTTTATTTACGTTCTCGTGTTCGCAGGTGGTAACCAAAGATCGTTTTCGGGAGGCTGTTTTTTCAGCAGCGGCCATTGCCGGAAGAAAGGTGCGTATTCTGCACCAGGTAACACAACCGGCCGATCACCCGATCGATATTTACCACCCGGAGAGCGAATACCTGAAAGGCCTGGTTTTGTACGTGGAGTAGCTGAAGGACTGAAGGACTGATGGATTGAAGGATTGAGGGATTGAGGGATTGAGTTTGCAGTCGCAGTATTCAGTCGCAGTGATCAGTCTCAGTTCGCAGGGAGTGAAGGACTGACTCGAAGCTCACAGCTAGTAGCTCGTAGCTAAAATTACAAAATACAATAAAGCACATTTTTAAGATATGGAACTACAACAATTAACCGAACAATACAACGCTCAGCACAGTGAAAAGTCGATGCTGGAGAAACTTCAGTTTCTGGCGGCTGAACACCCCGGTAAAGTGGTTTTTACCACCAGCTTTGGTTACGAAGACCAGGTGATCACGGATATCATTTTCAAAAACGATCTGGATATTAAAGTAATTACGCTCGATACCGGCCGACTTTTTCCCGAAACCTATAAAGTATACCGTAGTACACTCGAAAAATACCGGAAACCCATTCATGTTTATTTTCCGCCAACAAAAGAAGTGGAGGAGATGGTGACAGCGAAAGGGCCGTTTAGTTTTTACGAGTCGCTCGAAAACCGCAAAGAGTGTTGTTTTATTCGCAAAGTAATTCCTTTGAAACGTGCATTGGCCGGAAACGAAATCTGGATCACCGGTTTGCGTGCTTCGCAGTCGAACAACCGGAGCGATATGACAGATTTTGAATGGGACGAAGGGAATGCCATCATCAAGTTCAATCCGTTGATGAACTGGAGCCTCGAAGAAACCATTGAGTATGTAAAAGCAAATCATGTTCCGTACAACGTGCTGCACGACAAAGGCTTTGTGAGCATCGGGTGCCAGCCTTGTACCAGGGCCATTCAGCCCGGCGAAGATTTCCGTGCCGGTCGCTGGTGGTGGGAGCAGGGATCGGGCAAAGAGTGCGGACTGCATTCACTAAAAAAATAAATAGCTGATTTTCCTTTTTCAAATTTATAAGCAACCGCAACAGACGGCTGGTTCAAAAAAATCTATTTCTGATATCAATTATCTATCGAAAGCGCTGAAACCAAAAGCTTTTAGTGTTGTTG
This sequence comes from Maribellus luteus, assembly GCF_003576475.1. GTDB lineage: Bacteria > Bacteroidota > Bacteroidia > Bacteroidales > Prolixibacteraceae > Draconibacterium > Draconibacterium luteum. The sequence goes on from NZ_QWGR01000022.1 coordinate 8,196, forward strand.
TTAGATGGTGAAAAGCAAATTATGGAGATAATTAAACAGAAAAAGATAGCGCTCATTTTTCTTGTACTGGGAGCTATCGGAGGATTTCTTTACTGGAAGTTTGTAGGTTGCACCAGCGGAACGTGTGCCATTAAATCGGTTTGGTACTGGAGTACCTTGTGGGGAGCAGCCGTTGGTTACCTGGTGGGAGACTTTCTCAACGATCTTCTGGTAAGGGTAAAGAAGAAAAAGGAAAATAAGGATGATAGGGAAGTTTAATCATATAATTAATTCGAGCCGGCCGGTTTTAGTCGATTTTTTTGCCGAATGGTGCGGGCCATGCAAGCAAATGCCGCCCATTCTGAAACAGGTAAAGGAAGAGCTGAGAGAACAGGTTCGGATCATTAAAGTGGATGTGGACCGGAATCCGCAAATTGCGACCAAGTACCAGATTCGCAGCATTCCCACCCTGATGTTGTTTAAGGATGGGGAAGCCAAATGGACCGGGCAGGGCGTTCGTTCGGCCGAAGAAATTAAAATGGATGTTCAGGCCCAGATTGATAACTAAAGTTGACCGTTTTGGCAGACAAGCAAAATATCTTTTACACCTCTATTTCGAAATATTATTCCGAAATATTCCCGTATAACCCGATGCAGCTAACCTTTGCAGAGGCGAAACTGGGTGGTCTACCGGGGAAGACAATTTTGGATATCGGGTGTGCCACCGGGGAGCTGGCTTATAACCTGGCGCTTGGCGGCGCACGGGTTACGGGCATCGATTTAAATGAAGACCTGCTGGAACAGGCCCGGCAAAACAAGGTGCATCCAAACCTTCAATTCCAAAAAGGAGATATGCTGAAGCTGGAGGCCGATTTTCAGTCGGCACAGTTTGATGCCGTGATTTGTTTCGGGAACACGCTGGTGCATTTGAATTCGTTGGCAGCGGTGGTTGACATGCTGAAAGGAGCGCGGACCGTCTTAAAGCCCGGCGGGACTTTGCTTTTGCAAATTCTTAATTACGACCATATTCTGGATGACGAGGTAACTACATTGCCCCGCATTGAAACCGACAACATTGTTTTTATTCGTAATTACCGGCTCGACGAAAAGAGTGATTTTCTTGATTTTCAAACCGAACTGGTGCTGAAAGAAAAAGCCTTGGGTATCCGGAATGAAACGCGCTTGCTGGCATTAAGAAGCCAAGACCTTTTAATCGCATTAACAGAGGCGGGTTTTTCTGAAATCAGTCTTTACTCCAATTTCAAACAAGACGCATTTGGCGGCAAACATTTGCCGTTGGTGGTAAGTTGCAGTTAAAATACCATACAAACCGGGACCGGCGATTTGTAATCGCCCCAAAAAACGGATGCGGATTTTAACCACGTTTCTTCCGGTAAACCATCCACCAAACGATTACTCCGCTGATTAATACAATCAGCAAACAAATACCCGCCAGCGGAACAAAAAGAATGTAAAAAGGCCCCAGAATATTTTCAAAAATTCGCCCTGTATGAATTTCCTGCGAAACATTCCACAACGACATCGGAGAATCTTTGCGAATCTGCTGTGGCATTTCGGGGAAAGGTTTGCCGCTTAGAGCAATCGCTCCCTGGTTGTAATCGAACCACCAGGCCTGGTTTTTACTTTTTACAAGTCCGGCTGCCATGTTGGCCCCAATGGGGCTGGTCATGCCGGTGGGAGCCTGGTAGGGAGCGCCGCTAAAAAAGTCGGATACCCGGCCGGTTTCAACATTCCAGGTAAATATACCGCTAAACGATCCCACCAGCATTTGGTGCCGGTTCAGTGGTTCCAGTATGTTGCAGCCCATCACACTCACCGGAGGCTGGCTGAATGCCGGAACCAGTGGATCGCGGAGTGTCGGCTCTGCAAAATAAAAACCGTCGGAAGTGGAGAAAAGGTATCTTTTTCTATGCTCGTCCCAGTACACGCGTCTGAGTTTGTCAAACCACGGATTGGGGCTGTCGAGGTGAGTGCCCGGAATAATGCCTACCTGTTTGTTGGCAATGGCAATCAAAAGCGGTGGCCGCAAATGAATGCCGGCAAAGGTGTTAATCAGGAGAAACAGCGCAAAGATATAGCCCAGCACATTGTGCCAATGCAGGTTTTGTTTTTTTACACTTACGTACGATTTTGTAGGTTTTGCTTTCTTTTTCCGCCTGCGGATGATTCCCGGGAAAAAGAAATGAAGCAGCCCGGTAACCGACAAAACAATGGTAATAATCCCCAGCAAATCAACAATAAGTTTGCCTGTTAAGCCAAACAATTCGCCGCTGTGAAGCTGCCAGAAAGTATCGAACAAACCTGTTTTTCGCACATAGTCGGTTGGTGCCGGAAGCTGTGTGGAGTGAAAACTGGCTCCATCGGTGCTGACCAGTAAATAATCGCGGGTAAGCACAAGCAGGGAATCACCTTTTAGCGCAAGGTCGGCAATGCGATCGTTTTTCACTGGCAGCTGAATCTTCTCCCATTTCCCATTTTCTACTGCCCTAAAATACAGGCCCAAATGCGTACCGGCATAAAGCTTTTGCTGAAAGACAATCAACGAATATATTTTCCGGTTGTCAATCCCTTTCGGGAAACCTTCGTTAAAGTCTTCAAAAGCCAAAAGTGCCGGGTCGCTTTTCCATATTCCCACATTGCCGTAGATGAGAAGGGCCGATGAGTCAAGTTCCACGGATCCTCTTACTGCCGACTGGTTCCAGTTGCTGTAGGTGTAATTGGCAGGTAAAATGTTGCGCGAAACATCGATGCTGGAAAATACGCCCCGGTGGTTCATAATAATCCCCGAAATGGCAAAAAGAACAGCAATAAAAGCGATAACCACAGCGGGCCACCGGTGAAGTTTCTTGAATAATTTTATTACGCGGGTTCGTTTCATTGCCACTCGGGTTTTGTTGGGCTGCCTGTTTCCTCAGCCAATGGTTAAAGAATGAAAATCAAGGGAGAATGTTCAGAACAACAAAATTTTGTTCCGGATTCGTAACCGGCGAACATTCGCAAGGTGTCCTAATAGCTGATAAAATCAGGTTCCCGCAAAGAGGCAAAGGAAGCGCAAAGGGCGCAGAATACGGATTGCCCGTTTCTATTTTGCGTTCTTATTGTAAAACTTGGCGTACTTCGCGTGATAAACTATTAGGACAACCTTGCTGTTGGTGCTCTGTTCTTTATTTCTCCCCTTGTTTTGTCCAGCCGCAGCTGGTTGAAAATAGAATAATGTGAGTTAGTTAATAAAGCGCGGAGTTACTGAAAGCATCAGGTAACCCCAGCATTGAAAGGCGGAGCTGTCTCCGCCTTTGAGTAGTTCTAAACTGTCACCTGCAAAAAGCGTCGATAATCCAAGTGATATTTTTGTCATGGGATTTACTTTCCAGGTTCCTGCCAAATCCAGTTCGGTACCGAGGTAGCGGTCAAAATCCTGTGTAAGGTCAGCGGCTGCCCCAAAATAGTGCAGGTGGGCGTTAAATTCCCATTTATCGTTACTGTAGTCGTATTTCAGGTAAACATCGTTCAAACCCACACTCCCGATGTGATTACTTACATAGAAATAATCCATGAAACCGTTGAATTTGTGATTGGTTCCGTACAACGGGGTAAATGCTTTGTATTTCGAATCGTCGTACGAGGTGCCTGAAAGATGTTCAAACCCCAGCGTAAAGCGCTCGAGCGAAGCTTCCAGCAGCAGGTTTAAAGCGCTGATGTCTTTTCCCGAAGCATGTTTGCCTCCCTGGTAGTAGAGATTGGCTGCCAGCTTAACAGGCTCAAGCGTGGTCGTCACTCTTCCGCCGAGCGTTTGGCTGTATTTGGTTTTCTGATCTCCGTTTTCCATTACGGGTGCTCCGTTGTTAAGCAGTAACAGGCTTAGTTGCGTCACCTCCCATTTTTGGTGAAACCAGGCAAACTGCAAGTCTTTGTAGGCATCGGGCCCTTCATAAATATTATTTGTTAAGTTCCCGTTTTCGTGGTGGGCAATTCCAAAATGAAGTTCAAAATCCTTTTTTAGTTTGAATAAAGCCACATCGTGTGAGCGAGCCTGCTGGGCCCAACCCACATTACCGAAAATCCGGTGATCGTCGTAAACCAGTTCCTGTCGTCCGGCTTTTAGCGAGAACTCCGGGGTGAAAAATACTTCCGCCCATGCTTCGTGCACCGAAGTCGCAAAGTCTTCGTTGGAAACCAACTGAGGCTGATTTCCCCATAGCCTTACATCCTGTAAAACCAGGCCGGTTTGGATGAATTCGTTTTTGAATCCGAAATTCAAACGGGTTCGCTGTGTGGTGATCGTTGATGCATCCTGATCCTCGAAAGCCAGTGTTTTATAGCCGTGGCTTAATTCTGTGCGGGGTCTGAATTCGCCGCTTAACGAGAACTGTGCCATTGATTGTTGAGCCACTACCGTGCTCAGTATCATCAGTAATATGAATTTTATCCTTTTCATGATCCTGTGTTAATCGCTGGTTAGTTTTTGGGTTCCGGTTTCAGATCGTATGTTTTTTCTCTTTCTTCTGCCTGTTTTTTCCATTCCGGAACAACGGTGGTCAGGAACTCTTGTTTTTCCGCATTGAGTTTGGCCATATCGAGTCCGATAAATTCCTGGGCTTTGGCTTTGGTTGCAATGTCGGGGTAGGGAACCTCCTGGTTAAAGTCAAGATCGGCAAGCAGACGGGCCAGTTTTATGCGGGTTTCCTGTGCAATGGTAATTCCGGTAGAAATAACACGACCAATTTCTACAGGCGAGTGGAAAGAAGCGCCATGGCTGGCGGCTGCATAATCCCAGCGCCATTGTGCGTGCCTGATTCCTGTCAGGATGTCCTTCATATTGGTTTCGGTAGCGCCCAGGTCCCATGCTTTTTTTGCTTCCACATGTGCACGTACCAGCAACTCTTCCAGCTTGTCCCTGTTTTCGAGGATTTTGTCCTGACGTTCATAAACATTGGCGAGCAGAGTACCTGCTTCTTCGCGGTGGCACACCTGGCACGAGTTGGAAATGTTGTTAAGCGGCGACTGCATTTTGTGATCGGTGAATTTCTGGCCTCCTTCGCTTTTGTAAGGCATGTGGCAGTCGGCGCAGGAAACGCCGCGCTGAGCATGAATCCCGGTCATGTAGGTTTCGTAACCCGGGTGCTGTGCTTTTAGCATGGGTGCTTTGCTCAGTGAGTGAGTCCAGTCGCTAAATTCAATATTATCATAGTATTCTTCCATGGCTTCGGCAGAAAATCCGTTGTCCCAGGGGAAAGTCAGGTATTGTGCGCCGTCCACTTTCTTTTTGTCGAAATAATATTCTACGTGGCATTGGGCACAAACCAGGCTTCTCATTTCCTGGTGACTTACTTTTTTAATATCACGTTCCATTCTTTCAAAGGCTTCTACCAGGGCCGGGCGTGTAATGGTCAGGTTCATGGTTTCATTGTCGTGGCAGTCGGCACATCCGATGGGGTTGACAACTTCGGGCCCCAGTTCTGCAAAAGTTCCGGTATAAAAGGCGGCTACGCCTTTCTGGTTCATCAGGCGTGGTACGTCCGGGCTTTTGCAGGTCATACAGGTGGATGGCATCGGGCCGGAATCCGGTGTTTTCGGTGCCCCGGTACGCAAAGTATTGTGAATATCGGTAACGGCGTAATAGTGGCCACGTCCCTGTTTGTAGTCTTTGGCAAAACCATAACCGGCCCAAAGAACCACCAGGCGGGGATCAACTTCAAGCATATCGATGGTGGCGTTTCCATTGTGCTTACTCCGGAAAGTGGTGTCGGCAGTTCCGTAATACGATTGAAACTCACGCGGGTAGTTTTGTCCCCAAACTTCGTTACGTGGCTCAAACTGGCCAATTTCGGCTTTGGGTACATTCACATAAGCAGCTTCGGCACGTCGTTCAATAATCGAAGAGGCCAAAAGTCCTAACAGAAACACTACCACAACAGTTGCGATAAAAAGTCCCCAGTTTAGCAGGGTTCGTTTTGATGATTTTGAATGAGTTGTCATAGAAAAGGTATTTAGTTGTTTTTAATATATTCTTTGATCCAGGCAGGAACGGGGCTTTCGGGCAGCGGAACCTGCGCGTTGGGCACACTCGAAAGGCTGTTTACTCTTCCGTGCGGCACTTCGCGGTGGCATTCCCAGCAAATGCGGTCCTGGGTATGATGGACGTGCGCTTGTACCGACGAAGCCAGTTTGGGATCGGTAACCTGCTGGCTGTGGCAGCGAATACAGTTGTTTTGTACCACGTTGCGCCCGGCTTCGTGAATAAAAATCACCTGCGGCTCTTTTCGGAGTGTGAACATGGTAGCATGTCGCAAACCGTCTTTGGCTTTGAAATAATACTTATTCAGAAAATTGTTGTGCGGAACGTGGCAGTCGTTGCAATGAGCCACTTCGCGGTGCGAACTGTGAGTCCAGGTGGCGTATTGCGGCGCCATTATGTGACAGTTGGTACAGGTTTCCGGCCGGTCGGAGAGGTACGAGTGGGCTTTCGAAACATAAAACGTGAAAGCAATCAGGCCCACAAATATACTGGTGATCATCAGTACCGGAAATTTCCATTTTTGAGGAGGCAGCAGCTTTTTTATCATGGTTACAAATCGGTTTAATTACGGCGATAAAAATCCTGTAATTCCATTTAACAATTTGTAACAGATGTTACATTTTAGCCTTTTTTCAGTACGTTTTTATCCGCCTGTGAATGTGTGAAAACTTTTGGGTCGCTCTTTTTTTTATTAATTTTTATTTAACTGATAATAGTAAGGTGTTAAACGGTCAGGCTTTTCTATTTTTGTCTTTCAATTTAACAAAAAAATCAACATGATGCAAAACCTATATTTGGGAGTTGAAGCTATTGGACAGGCAGCTATCGACGGAGGAATTTCCGGCGTTTACGCCTATCCGGGAACTCCTTCCACCGAAATCACGGAATTTATTCAGGCCAGTAAGCTGGCGACAGAAAAGGGAGTTCGCAGCAAATGGTCGGCCAACGAAAAAACCGCCTACGAAGCTGCACTGGGCATGTCGTATGCCGGAAAACGATCGATGGTTTGTATGAAACACGTGGGACTGAATGTGGCAGCCGATGCATTTATGAACTCAGCTATCACCGGTATTAACGGCGGTTTAATTGTTACGGTGGCCGACGACCCGTCGATGCACTCGTCGCAAAATGAACAGGATTCCCGTTTCTACGGAAAATTTGCCATGATTCCCGTGCTGGAGCCTTCAAACCAACAGGAAGCCTACGACATGGTGTATTCGGGTTTCGAATTGTCGGAAAAACTGGGCGTGCCCGTAATGGTGCGCATTACCACCCGTTTGGCACATTCCAGGGCAGGTGTTACCCGGAAAGCAGAGGTGGCAGCCAATCCACTGAAACTTCCGCAGCATCCGTCGCAGTTTGTATTATTGCCCGCCATTGCCCGCCAGCGCTACAAAAGCCTGTTGCAAAAACAGGAAAGCTTTGAACAGGCTGCACTTGCCTCAGATTACAACTTTCTGAAAAAAGGACCGGATCAAGCACTGGGAATTATAGCTTGTGGTTTGGCAATTAATTACCTGAACGAGCATTATAAAAACAGGGAGTGCCCGTATACGGTCATGAAACTGGCGCAATACCCGATCCCGGAAGAAATGTTGCACGAGATGGAACAGCTTTGCGAAGAGGTGCTGGTGCTGGAAGAAGGATATCCCCTGGTGGAAGAGGCGGTGAAGGCGATCTTCTCCAAACAAATAAAAGTAAGCGGCCGGCTGAGTGGCATTTTGCCCCGCGACGGCGAATTGAATGCTGACCTGGTGGCAAAAGTTTTGGGCTTGGAAACCCAGGAAGGGGCGTCGGTTCCGGAATTGGTGGTAAACCGTCCTCCTGCACTTTGCCAGGGATGCGGACACCAGGACATGTACAAAGCATTGAACGAAGCAGTGGATAAATATTCCAAAGGGAGGGTTTTCTCCGATATTGGTTGTTACACGCTGGGCGCCCTGCCACCGTACGAAAGCATTTATTCGTGTGTGGATATGGGAGCTTCCATTACCATGGCAAAAGGTGCTGCCGATGCAGGTTTGATACCTTCGCTCGCAGTTATCGGCGATTCCACTTTTACACACTCCGGCATCACCGGTTTGCTGGATGCGGTGAACGACAAGTCGAACATTGTGGTGGTGATTTCCGACAATGAATCGGTTTCGATGACCGGCGGTCAGGAATCTTCGGCATTGGGTAAAATTGAAAGTATTTGCGCAGGGGTAGGAGTGGATCCGGAGCATATTCGCATGCTGGTACCGATGAAAAAATACCACGAACTGATGGTTAAAACCTTCGAAGAGGAAATGGCTTACGAAGGAGTGTCGGTAATCATTTTCCGGCGCGAGTGTATCCAGGCAGCAGCCAGACGGCTCCGGACCGAACGAAAAATCAAACAAAATCCAAAATTGTAATTCACTATGAAGACAGATATAATATTGGCCGGAGTAGGTGGCCAGGGAATTTTATCCATTGCTTCCATTTTAGGGGAAGCGGTGTTGCGCGAAGGACTTTTTCTGAAACAGGCCGAAACACACGGAATGAGCCAGCGCGGCGGTGCCGTGGTATCGCACTTGCGTATTTCGGATGCACCTGTTGCGGCTGATCTGATTCCCAAAGGAGCTGCTGACATCATACTTTCGGTGGAACCCATGGAAGCCTTGCGTTATTTGCCTTTTCTTTCGCCCGGCGGTTACATTGTCACCAATACCACGCCGTTTATCAATGTTCCGAATTACCCGGATGTTGAGAAACTGATGGAGGAGGTTCGGAAACAGCCTCGTTTTGTAGCTATTGATGCCGACCAGATGGCTACCGAAATTGGCAACAAAAGAGCTTCGAACATGGTGATGCTCGGAGCTGCAGCGCCTTTTATCGATATTGAACCTGAAAAAATAGAAGCCGGCATTGAAAGTATTTTTAAACGCAAGGGTGAAGAAGTGGTGGAATTGAACCTGAAAGCCTTCCGGGCCGGGTATCAGTTTGCCCTGAAAAACCGTTGATGTTCCGGCAACAGCCTGAAAAAAATTCATATTAACTGTTTAAACCGTATTTAAATAGGAATACTGTGTTGTAAAGCTCATGTCTTGATGTAATTATTTCAGGATAAAAGGTTTAACTTGTTTTTTTGTTTTTCAGAAAGACAACCTGGATGTTTTTGCTGAATAAAAATCAACAACTGGATGAACCGATCTTGCTGAAAACCGGCATTCTGGATTTGCTATGCAAAGGTGTTTCTGTGTTTTTTTTATTTAAAAAGTAAATCAAAATCAACTTCAATCTTTAACATTTATAACCGTATGAAAAAGCTACCGATTCTTTTTCTCATTTTATTGGCAATGGGAGCGACTTCCCAGAACATGCTGACCAAGAAAGGACTCAATTTTGAACTCTCGGGGTTTGTTCGTAACGATTTTATTTACGACACCCACCGCAATGTGGATGCCTGTGATCATCTGCTTGATTTTTTCCCGACCAAACCGGTTTACGATGCCAACGGCGAAGATTTAAATGCCATAGGTACCGCGCAAATTTTGAATACATTTTCGCGGATTGGTTCGCGTTTTTCGGGTCTTGAAATGGGAAACACCAAAATAAGCGCCTATGTGGAAGTCGATTTTACAGGAGGGGCCAACACTCCAACTGTTCGCTTACGCCACGCTTATACCCAATTGGAATGGGCACAGTCAAAACTGCTGTTTGGACGCGTTTGGCACCCTTTGTTCATCGAAAAAGTATATCCGTCAACACTCAATGAAAACACAGGTTTGCCTTTCCAGGTGTTTAACCGAAGTCCGCAATTGCGCTACACCCGCGGGTTAAACGATAACCTGGACCTGATTCTGGCCGCCATTTACCAGTTTGACTATGCCAATAACGGCCCCGATGGAAAAAACTACCATTACCAGCGCGATGCCTTATGGCCCAACCTGCATGCGCAGATTCAGTACTACGATGAGCATTGGACAGCGGGCTTTGCTGCCGATTGGAAAACCATTCTTCCGCGCACTTCGGTTACAGGAACAAACGGAACCTTTAAGGCCGACGAGAAACTTTCAACAATTGCCTTGCTGGCTTATATGAAATATTCGAAAGGAAAGTTTGAGCTAAAGGCAAAATCCATGTTCGGGCAAAATGTGTGTGAAAATTTAATGCCCAGCGGTTATGCGGTGGCCACCATCGACGAGCAAACCGGGAAAGAAACCTACACGCCGTTTAACCATCTTTACAACTGGATAAACTTTACCTACGGGAAAGAATGGAAGTTCGGGTTGTATGCCGGGATGCTGACGAACTTTGGTACCAGCGAAAATGTGGAGGGAGATATTTACGGTTTTGCTACCGATGCAAAGAATATGTATAAATTGTCTCCGCAATTGATTTACAACTATAAAAACTTTATGTTTGGGGTAGAAATTAGCCTGACAACCGTTGCCTACGGTGAAAATAACAAAGCCGATAAAGCCAAGGTAATTAACACCGACAATGTGTCAAACTTTCGGAGCATGCTTTCGGTAGCATATAATTTTTAACCTGTAATACTGTGAACTATGGCATTTGAAATTTCTGTTTTTCTGGAAAACAAGATCAATCATCTGGAGAAAATCACCGGTCTTTTAAAAAGTGCGTCCATTAACATTCGGTCGTTAACGCTCAACAGCATCATGAACGGTTGGGGAGTGCTGAACCTGTTGGTCGATCAACCTGAAAAAGCTTATCAGCTACTCGCTGAAAGCGGACATTCGGTGACGATGCAGGAGCTGATTGCCCTGGAAATGAAAGACGAAGCCGGTGGTTTGGATGAATTGCTGGTAAAAATCGCGCGGGCCGGTATTCATATTGAAAGTGTTTACACACGGTTGATTGCAGAGAACAACATGGCCATTCTTTTGCTCGAAGTTCACGATGTACTGGAGGCCGTGCGCAGGTTGGAAATCAACAAAGTAAAAATACTGGACGATAAGGTAGTGTACGGAAAATAGCATACCTCGTCCCAAAAAACAGATGTTCGCAACATCAGAAATCAACGATAACTTTAAACCGATTAATTTTTTTTAGATGATCTGGAATAGAACGATTGAATGTGCTTCGCGTGATGAAATGGCGGCCATTCAATCAGAAAGACTTATTCGCACTGTTCAGCGGGTTTACCACAATATCCCGAGTTACCGAACCAAAATGCAGGAAAAGGGACTCGTTCCCGCCGATATAAAGAGTGTGGAAGATATTACCAAGCTTCCTTTTACCATTAAATCCGATTTGCGCGACAATTATCCTTTTGGGATGTTTACCGTGCCCATGAGCGAGATTGTACGTTTACACGCCAGTTCCGGAACTACCGGAAAACCAACGGTGGTGGGGTATACACGCAACGATTTGCAAATGTGGGCCGAAGTGGTTACGCGTTCGCTGGGAATGGCGGGCGTTCACCAAAAAGACATTGTTCAGGTGGCGTATGGCTACGGATTGTTTACCGGCGGGCTGGGTTTGCACTACGGAACCGAAAACTTGGGAGCCACCGTTATCCCAATCTCCGGAGGAAATACGCAAAAGCAAATTCAGCTGATGCAGGATTTCCAAAGTACGGTTATTGCCTGTACGCCTTCGTATGCGCTTTACCTGTCGGAAGTAATGCAGGAAATGGGCGTGGATCCGGAATCGCTCAAACTGCGGATTGGAATTTTTGGCGCCGAACCGTGGAGCGAAAGCATGCGTCGTGAAATAGAATCGAAACTAAAAATCAAGGCCATCGATATTTACGGGCTCAGTGAAGTGGTGGGCCCCGGTGTTTCGTGCGAATGTGAACACCAGTGCGGGATGCACGTAAACGAAGATCATTTTATACCGGAGATTATTAATCCGGAAACGCTCGATCCGGTGGCGCCGGGAGAGATCGGCGAGCTGGTTTTCAGCACCATCACCAAAGAAGGAATTCCGATTTTGCGCTACCGTACGCGCGACCTGACAAGGTTGATTTATGATAAATGCGAATGCGGGCGAACACTGGTGCGTATGGAGAAATGCATGGGCCGCAGTGACGATATGTTGATCATTCGCGGGGTGAATGTGTTCCCGTCGCAGGTGGAAAGCGTACTGCTGAGCATGAGCGAAACAGAGCCTCATTACCTGCTGATCGTCGACCGCGTTGGCACACTCGATGTGCTGAAGCTGATGGTGGAAGTTCAGGAGCAGTTTTTCTCGGATGAGGTAAGACAACTGGAGGCACTTAAGAAAAAAATAACCCACAATATTCAAAGCATACTCGGTATTTCGGTGGATGTAAAACTGGTGGAACCCAAAACCATCGAACGTACTGCCGGCAAAGCCAAACGAGTGATTGATAACCGTAAAATCTGACCAACATGATCATAAAACAAGTTTCCGTATTTCTGGAAAATAAATCGGGAAGACTTAGCGAAGTCACCCGTATTCTGGGCGATGCCGGGATAAATATCTCCGCTTTTACCATTGCCGATACTTCTGATTTTGGGATTCTGAGGCTGGTGGTTTCCGATCCGGATGAAGCCTGCAAGGTGTTAAGAGACAGCGATTTTTCGGTGCAAACTACCGAGGTTCTTCTGGCCAACAGCCCGAACAAACCCGGTGGCCTGGCTCAATTGCTGGAATTTCTGAATGCCAAAGGCGCCTTTATAGAATACATGTATGCTTTTTCGATGAACGACGATCAGGCAACGATTGTAATCCGGCCCACCAATATGCAACGGTGCCTGGCCATTTTGGAAGAGTATGCCGGTTAAGGGGCTGCGTAAATCAAAACGGGTCCGAAAATCTTATCTGAAGTATTGCGTTAATTTAGCGGAGAAAATAGTGCACGGCTGAAATCTTTACCCATTATTTGTATCTTTGGGTTCTTTAAAAATTATTGCATGAAGCGAATCGCTATTCAGGGCATTGCAGGATCTTTTCACGAGGATGCAGCCAGAAAATATTTTGAGGATGATGTGGAAGTGGTTGAGTGTAAGACATTCACCACCGTTTGTGAAATGATTGACGCTGACAAAGTTGATTTTGCTGTAATGGCGATCGAAAATTCCATAGCCGGAAGTCTGTTGAACAATTACCAGTTGATCCGCGATTTTCATTTACGTATCATCGGTGAGATTTACCTGCACATTCAAATGAATCTTTTGGTAAACGAAGGAGTAACTTCGGCTGATATTCAACACATTCATTCCCATCCCATTGCGCTGCAACAGTGTATGGAGTTCATTGAAAGTTATTACCCGAATGCAAAGCTGCACGAAAAGCTCGATACAGCGGCATCGGCAAAGCTGGTGGCTGAGGAGAAAATGATCAACGCAGCTGCCATCGGTAATTTGCGCTCGGGAGAATTATACGGTTTGAAGACGCTGGAAACGGGCATCGAAACCAATAAGAAAAATTACACGCGTTTCCTGATTTTGTCGAAACACGGTAATCCGACCAAGGGAACGAACAAAGCTTCGGTTTGTTTTGAAGTAGGGCATTTCTACGGATCGCTGGCACGGGTGCTGAACACTTTTGCCGAGAACCAGATCAACCTTACCAAAATACAGTCGGTGCCCATTATCGGGAAACCCAACGAATATACGTTTCATGTGGACATAGAATGGGAAAACGGCGAAAATTACGACCGGGCCATTCATCAGGTGCTGAAAAGCGCTTCGAGCCTGTCCATTTTAGGTGAATACAAAAGAGGTGAAATACAAAACCAATAAAAAACTAAATTTACGAATATGAGCAAAATAGCTATTTTTTATGGTCCGGTTGGCGGTGCTGTTAACCGTGTTGCTGATAAAATAAAAGAAGCCATCGGCGAAGACAAAGTAGAAATGATCGCTGTAAAAAATGCGTCGGCTGCCGACATCGAAAAGTACGACAAGATCATATTTGGCCTTTCCACCGTTGGAAAAGACACCTGGGATTCCAGTTTTTCTAGTAACGACTGGGGCCGCTTTATGCCCGAAATCGGCAAAGTGGATTATGGCAGTAAAAAGGTGGCTGTTTTTGGCTTGGGTGACCATGTTACCTATGCTCATGGTTTTGTAGATCACATTGGTTTGCTCGGAAAAGAACTAATGGCAAACGGCGCTGTTTTGGTGGGCCAGGTTTCTACCGAAGGTTACGAGTTTGATGAGTCTGACGCAGTAGTGGAAGGTAAGTTTATCGGTCTCCCGGTAGATGAGGATTTCGAACCTGAAATGACAGACAAACGTGTTGCCAGCTGGGTAGAACAGATCCGCAGCGATTTCGGATTCTAGAATAAGGATGGAAGGACCGAGTTGGTGAAGACTTGAATGCTTCAATACAAAATCAAGTATCAAGTATCGGGCATCCAGAATCCAGTATCCAGCATCCGGTCCCCAATTGTCAAGGTTACCCCCTGAACGCTGAACATTAAATTTTGAACTGTTTGTTTATGAACAATTCTCCATTAGACAAGGCACTTGTCGATGAAAAAATAAAGCAACTTCGTATTCCGGATGTTGGCAAAGCATCCATTCGGGAAGTAGTAGCACTCGTAAACCTGGTGGAAGAAGCCACGGGTTTCAAATACGTTCGCATGGAAATGGGAGTTCCGGGTTTACCACCCGCCCAGGTTGGCGTTGATGCCGAAAAAGAAGCGCTCGACAGGGGAGTGGCTGCCATTTATCCAATGGTGGACGGTATTAAACCTCTAAAAGAGGAAGCCTCAAAATTTATTAAGAATTTTCTGGATGTTGAGCTGGCTCCGGCAGGTTGTATTCCAACTACCGGTTCTATGCAGGGAACTTTTGTGGCCTTTATGGCTGCTGCCCATGTGGATAAGAAAAAGGACACGGCGCTGTTCATCGATCCCGGTTTTCCGGTGCAAAAACAGCAAATGATGGTGCTGGGTCTGAAATACGAAACCTTCGATGTATATAATTTCAGGGGAAATAAACTGCGCGAAAAGCTGGAATCGATCCTGTCGAAAGGAAATATTAACTCGATTATTTATTCAAGCCCGAACAACCCGGCCTGGATTTGCTTTACCGACGACGAGCTGAAAATTATTGGAGAATTAGCTACCAAATACGATGTAATTGTGATGGAGGATCTGGCTTATTTTGGCATGGATTTCCGTCAGGATCTCTCTAAACCGGGAGTGCCGCCTTTTCAGCCAAGTGTAGCCAATTACACGGATCATTATATCTTGTTTATTTCGAGTTCAAAGATCTTTTCGTATGCCGGCCAGCGAATCGGAATCATGGCGATTTCCGATAAATTGTTTGAGCGCGATTACCCTGATTTGCAGGAACGTTTCAAAGGCACTTCGTTTGGTGCCACTGTTACGTTGCGTTTGTTGTATTCGGTTTCATCGGGCACCAGCCATTCGGCACAGTGGGCGTTGGCAGGTATGTTGAAAGCCGCGAACGAAGGGCAGTTTAATTTTGTGGAAGGCATAAAGGAATACGGTGAAAGGGCACACGAAATGAAGGCTCTTTTCCTGAAAAATGGCTTTGATATTGTGTACAAAAGCGATTTGGGAGTACCCATTGCTGATGGCTTTTATTTTACCATTGGTTACCCGGGAATGACCGGAAACGATTTGGTGGAGAATCTGTTGTATTACGGTGTGAGTGCCATTGCGCTCGATAATACGGGCAGTTGCGAAGAAGGAATCAGGGCTTGCGTGTCGTTTGTACAGCGAAGTCAGTTTGCCGATTTGGATACCCGGTTGAGACTGTTTAACGAGAACTTTTCGGAAAAGGACTAAACGGAGAATCACATCGAAAAGTAATACGGAGGTGAGAACAGAAAATGGATAAAACCAAAATAATTACCCGATATGAGCACACCTTGGAATTACTAACAGATTTCAACCTGAACAGCGAACCGATATTGCTCCCTAAAGGGGAGTTGTTTATCGACTATGGCGAGAAGAACCATAAAATCGGAATTCTGCTCGACGGGCTTATGTATGCAACCTATCTTTCTGATAGTGGTACCGAGTGGGTTTCGCGTTTCTTTTTTCCACCCAACAATTTTATTGTTAGCAACCACCGGGGGTTTGTGCTGGGGAAAGATTCAACCGAATGTATTCGGGCGTACGAAGATTCAAGGCTGATCTACATCGAAAAAGAGCAGTTTAAAGAGTTACTTGATACGAACCATAAGTTTGAACGTACGGTTCGTATTTTGGCCGAAGAGAGCTACATACAGGCCATGGATCGCATCCATTCGTTTCAATCACTAAATGCCGAACAGCGCATCCGGAAATTCTTTGGGGATTACCCCGAACTGGCGCAGAAAGTCCAGCGTCAGCACATCGCGTCTTATTTAGGAATTCACCGTAATATTTTAACCCGGATACTTTATAAGCTTTAGTTTTTGTGTGATGAGCACGGCAAGTTGCAAGCCTCAAACCTCAAAATTAATGGGCAATCTATCTCCATCAAACTCGCTTCTATCTTTGTCAAACCTGTTTCGACCTTCATAGAATTTATTTCTATCTACATCAAACTCGTTTCAACCTTCATCAATCTTGCTTCTATCTAGATCAAACTCGTTTCTATCTTTGTCAAACCTGTTTCGACCTTCATAGAATTTATTTCTATCTACATCAAACTCGTTTCAACCTTCATCAATCTTGCTTCTATCTAGATCAAACTCGTTTCTATCTTTGTCAAACCTGTTTCGACCTTCATAGAATTTATTTCTATCTTCAACAAATTCGTTTCAACCTCCATCAATCTTGCTTCTATCTACATCAAACTTGCTTCTATCTGCATCAAACTCGTTTCTATCTTTGTCAAACCTGTTTCAACCTTCATAGAATCTATTTCTATCTTCAACAAATTCATTTCAATCTTCATCAACCTTGTATCAATCTTTATCAATCACTTTTCTATCTCCATTAAACTCAAATATTCTACTATTCAAACCTTCCGATCTTCAGAAAAGCAACAATAGTTGCACAATTTTCATGTTGTATAAAATAGTTTTGTTTACAAAAGTGAGAACTCAAAAAGAAAAGTTGTGACAAAACTGTAATCTGAAAGCAAATTTCCGGATAATGTTAGGATTTAGAATCGCTATTTCTTTTGATGTAAATAACTGATTTTTATGAGTTTTTTGAAGGGATTGAATCGTTAAATTTGTTACAAAAATTATAGATATGGCAAGAGTAATTGGAGCAGTTGTCGTCGATAAGGAAGAATGCAAAGGCTGCAGTGTTTGTGTGGAAGCCTGTCCGCATGATGTATTGGCGCTTCATTTCGAGGTAAACAGCAAGGGGTATCATTATTCGTATATGAAAAGTCCGGAGGCGTGTGTTGGATGTGCCAATTGCGGAGTGGTTTGTCCGGACACCTGTATCACGGTTTACCGTACGAAAGCGAGTTAGTTAATTTGAACATCAAAAAAAAGAAGCATAAAAATGGGCGAAATAAAATTGATGAAAGGTAATGAGGTGCTGGCAGAAGCCGCCATTCGTTGCGGATGCGACGGATATTTTGGCTATCCTATCACACCTCAGTCGGAAGTGATGGAAACACTGATGGTGCGGGAGCCCTGGAAGGAAACCGGTATGGTGGTTCTGCAGGCCGAAAGCGAAGTGGCATCCATCAACATGGTTTACGGAGCGGCAGCAACCGGAAAAAAAGTAATGACTTCTTCTTCCAGCCCGGGTATTAGCCTGATGGCCGAAGGAATTTCCTATTTAGCGGGTGCCGAGTTGCCCTGCCTGCTGGTAAACGTACAGCGTGGCGGCCCGGGGCTTGGAACCATTCAGCCTTCGCAGGCCGATTACTTTCAGGCAGTAAAAGGCGGTGGCCACGGGGATTATAAACTGATTGTTCTGGCGCCATCTTCGGTACAGGAAATGAACGATTTTGTGGATCTTGGATTCGAACTGGCTTTTAAATACCGCAACCCGGCCATGATTCTGGCCGACGGTGCCATTGGTCAGATGATGGAAAAAGTGGAACTGGCCGATTACAAACCACGCTGGACAAAGGAGGAATTGGTAGAGAAGAACGGCGATTGGGCTACTACCGGAAAACCCGCTTCGCGCAAAAAGAATGTGATTACGTCGCTGGAAATGGCGTCAAACGATATGGAAGTGCGGAACATCAATCTTCAGGCTAAATACCGGAAGATGGAAGAAGAGGATGTACGTTACGAAGCGATTCAGTGCGACGATGCCGAGTTTATCCTGGTTGCTTTCGGAACCGCTGCCCGCGTTTGTCAGAAAGCAGTGGAAGTGGCTCGCGAAAAAGGGCTGAAAGTAGGTTTGTTGAGACCTATTACGCTGTTCCCTTTCCCTAAAAAAGTAATTAAAGAACTGGCCCGCAAAACTGCCGGATTCCTTTCGGTGGAAATGAGTGCCGGCCAGATGGTGGAAGATATTAAACTGGCTGTTTACGATGCCGGAAGCAATGCGCGTGTTGATCATTTCGGAAGGATGGGAGGCATTATCCCAACCCCTACGGAAGTTGTGGAGGCTTTGGAGGATAAATTTTCATGGGAGTTAAGTTATGGAGTTAAAAGAAGTTACTAAAACAGAAGGTACGATGGATATTCAGGATATTTTAAAACCCGAGAACCTGGTTTATCAAAAAACAAAGCTGTTGACTGATACGCCAATGCACTATTGCCCGGGCTGCTCGCACGGAGTGGTGCATAAAATTCTGGCCGAACTGATTGATGAAATGGGCATCCAGGAACGAAGCATTGGTGTGGCTCCGGTAGGATGTGCCGTTTTTGCGTACAATTACATCGATATCGACTGGCAGGAAGCTGCGCACGGACGTGCTCCGGCAGTGGCAACCGGTATTTCACGCGTTAATCCCGATGCTTTTGTGTTTACCTACCAGGGCGATGGCGATTTAGCTTCGATTGGTGCCGCAGAGATTATGCATGCCTGCAACCGCGGTGAAAATATCCTGGTGGTATTCATCAACAACGGTATTTACGGAATGACCGGTGGACAAATGGCTCCCACAACCCTCGAAGGAATGGTAACAGCCACTACACCCTACGGACGAAACACCGACCTGAATGGGTACCCGATGAGAATTACCAACCTGATTGCCCAGTTGCCCGGCACTTCGTATGTAACCCGTCAGGCTGTTCATACAGCGGGTGGCGTTCGCAAATGCAAAAGAGCATTGAAAAAGGCCATTCAGAATGTACTGGATAAAAAAGGAACTTCGTTTGTGGAAGTGGTTTCTACCTGTAACTCGGGATGGAAAATGTCTCCGGTGGCTTCCAATAAGTGGATGGAAGAAAACATGATTCCGTACTATCCGTTGGGCGATATGAAAGACAGTGTGAAAGGTGAACATTCCGAGAATTAAATTTTTGAAGCAATGACAGAAGAAATGATAATCGCCGGTTTTGGCGGACAAGGAGTACTTTCGATGGGCAAAATCCTGGCCTATTCAGGAATTATGGAAGACAAAGAAGTGACCTGGTTTCCTTCGTACGGCCCTGAGATGCGTGGCGGAACAGCCAACGTGACTGTAATTGTAAGCGACACGCGGATCAGTTCGCCGGTGTTGCAGGAATACGACACTGCCATTATCCTGAACCAGCAAAGTATGGATAAGTTTGAGAAGGCGGTAAAACCGGGGGGCGTTTTGCTTTACGACCCCAATGGTATTGTTCATCCGCCCACGCGTACCGATATCAACGTCTTTAAGGTAGAAGCTACCAAGGCGTCTGTTGAAATGGGAAATCCCAAAGTGTTCAACATGATTGTTTTTGGCAGTTATCTGAAGGTGCGTCCCATCCTGTCGCCCGACAACGTGGAAAAAGGCCTGGCAAAATCGCTGCCCGAACGCTATCATAAACTCATTCCGCTTAACCTGGAAGCCATGCAAAAGGGCCGCGAAATAGTGGAAGAGGTGCATGTAGTTTAGATTTAGTTGAATAAAAAGATACAGCCTCTCATCCTTCCAGGGTGGGAGGCTTTTTGTTTTTATCTGCCGTTAACAACTTATTGCAAGTAGCAGAAAACCAATGTGCGTGATTCTTGTTTATGGAGTGTACTTGTCATAACTTACACAGAAAAAAGGGAAGAATTATGAGTTATTATTTTAATGCCGTACTAAAAGGCCGGAGTTTCGAAGAGGCACTGGAAATTGTTACTGCCGAATTGAAAAAAGAAGGTTTTGGCGTATTAACCGAAATCGATGTGAGTGCTACGCTTAAATTCAAAATCGATGTTGATTTTAAGAAGTATAAAATTCTGGGGGCCTGTAATCCGCATTTTGCTTACAAAGCTTTGCAAAACGAAGATAAAATCGGCGTATTTCTGCCGTGCAATGTGGTTGTGGAGGAGAATGATAATGGCGAGGTAGAGGTTTCTGCGGTTGATCCGATTGCTTCAATGATCAGTGTTGGAAATGAACACCTGAGCGAAATTGCTGCCGAAGTGCAACAGAAAATGAAGAATGTGATTAATAACCTGGCTTAGGTTGGCTTGGTTGCTAATAGAAAAAGGCTATCCTGTTTGCATTCTCAGGATAGCCTTTTTTTGTTTTGTCGTTTTTATAAGCATTCAGAACCATTCATGGAAATAATTCAGTTCCTCCAATTACCGCTTGTTAATTGCCTTCGAAGTGTACAATATCCTTTACTTCAAAAAGCCGTGATGCTTCGCCATTCACCAGCTTGTAGGTGATTTGACGGATACCGCCGGTTGGTTGGGCATTACTGTCGCCTTCGTTGTAAATGGGGAAACGTTGTACCAGGTAGTTCTCAACCACGCGGAATTCATCGTGCCCCATGTAGCCTTTGTTCAAATCCGGATTTCCGCTTACCGGAGGAAAGTACACATCGCTCATCGATTTACGGTTGTTAACAGAGTAGGCGAGAACATTTCCATAGCTTCCGCTACCATCCGAACGCGAATAAATCAGTACTTCCGGAGAACCATCGGCATTCAGGTCCTCAATTTCAGCATCAGTAATGCTTCCTTCCACTTGGTGGGTTACCGGCCGGTTGTCGATCTCCAGACCGAAAGGCGAAATGGTTACTTCTGACATACCGTTGTTGCGCGTTGCTGTTATGTTGAAGCCAATGTCCTGCAATTTTAAAACTTTGCTGAAAACAGTTGGGTCAACCTGTTCCGGATCGAGCGCTTCATCAGTCTTGAAATATTTTCCTGCCAGACTTGCACCACCCGAGCAGAAAAAGTGAAGCGCGTTGTTTCCGGCTTCCGATTCAGCTTCAATAGTCAAGGTATCGCCGGAGAAGGTAAACAGAATTTTATTGTCGTCAACATAAGCGTAATACCGCTTGTCCGATTCCCGAAAAGCCTTTTCATCCCAGGTGCAGGTAGGCTTTTTCTTGTCGGCACGCGAACGTACCTGGAACAACAGTTGGTCTTTCCCGGTACGCTTTACTTTTACTGCCACCCAGTCGTAACCTTCGTTGCGCTTCAAATAGTCGTTTGTAATGTAATTGCCTGTAAAAGTGCTTTCCAGCAACGAGCCGGAGGTGATCAGCTCGTCGTTTTTCATCCACATAAAACCGTCGCCTTTTGTCCAGAATACGTTTCCTTCGTTGTCCGAATATTTGGCTCCGCTGGCTGCCCGTGTAATGGTAAGGTCGTACGTTTTTCCTTTGCTAATTTCTTTTACCCGAATGTTCTCCGGATTCTTAAAACGAACCGAAAAGCGATATTGCCCGTCGTCGGAAACATAGGTTTGAGCATCGGTAAATTCTACTGCGGTTTCAGAGTGTTCACTACTTTGTGTGTTTTTGTTTCCAGAGGATTGGCACGCTGTCAATCCGGCAATCAACAGCGCGATCGCCCATAGTTTTTTCATTGTTCTCATCTGTTTTCTGTGTAGCTTTTGTTTTGTGAAAATAATGTCAGTTGATTTTCGTGTCATCGCCTAACAAAATCAGTTCCACTTTTACGTTCGCATTGTCGCCGGTATTGCGAAACTTGCAGTCAAAGGTTACGGTTTGCTTGCCTTTGGTCACAAGAATCTCCGAATTTTCAACGGTAAATGATTGTAATTTATTCCAGTTCTTATCGTACACAACAGCTTCTCCCGTTCCCATAATTTTGATACTCTGGTCTTTTTTCAGAACAAGAGGAAAAGAGAGGGTTTTGTAATTGTTGATTTCCATTTTAATGTCGGATACATCCGCATTTTGTGCTGTTATAATCATTCCCAAAGCCTGGTCTTTTGAGGTGTTTTCAAATTCGAAAGTGGAATACAGGGGCTCTCCCGGCTGACGGGTTTTGTTTTCGTGTTCAAATTTGTGAGAGAAAACTTCGGTAAGCATCAACGATCCGTCGTCGGTTTTTTTCATGCGGAATTCGGTAGATGTATCTCTCATTTTTTCTCTGACATCTTCCGGAAACAAGCCGGCCAAACGGGCGGTTTCCCACAAATTCATGATCCGGAAAATTTCTTCTGCACTGCCGTTCGAATGAATCGTCTGAAGGCTGGAAACAAAGGCAAATCCTGCGTTGTACCCGGCAGAACGCGTCATCATCCATTCAATGTCTTCCACGGGCGTGCTTTCCGTCAATCTGAACCACCCAAGCATTCCCGGCATCAGGTTACGTTTGTAAAACTTCTGGTTGGCCAGGCGGTATTCTGTTTGACTTTCCCGGAAACCGGCATACCATGGTTCGCCCCAGTTCATACGCGAATAAATGTGCCACAGGTAATGCTGTGTGCGGCTCGAGCCCACCAGAAAATGGCTTTTCAAATCGTCATTTAAATGATCGTACCATTGCGAAACCATCAACGCTTCACCGTATTTTCCCATTCCGGTGGACGAGGTTCCTTCCACACCGTCGAAATCGAGCATGCGCACTCCTGTGTAATTCATAAAATCCGCTATGTTTTCCGCAATTTCCTTGTCGAGTTCGGCATTTCCCAGGAAAACTTTGTACGCATGGTCGGCCAGTTTCCCGATGCTGCTTCCTGTTTTGTGCTCAGCTGCAGTTGTTCCAAACGCCCCGCGTTGACAATCGAGTAATTTCCAGGGCGCATTTTCACTAACCGAGCCGTACCGAATGATTTCATCATCAACTACCACACTGCGCAGGTTGTTGTTTTGAAACTGGTTGAAATAGTCGGGCGACTCAATTTCAATTTCCGTTTCAGTTGTTCCAATAGCTTTTGTCAGCACAGAGCTGCCTACTTTTGCCAGTCTTTTATCGGGAATTGGTGTTACATACGGATCGTTGGTATTAATAAAATTGGTGAGTGTGTGCGTGCCGATGTGTATTCCTTCTGCTTCTGCCTTTTTTACGCAGGCTTTCATCCCGTCGTATCCATTCGGAAACTGGTTTTGCAGCAAGGGAAAATGTCCCCACGATGCAAACGGATGGCTGTGGTACAAATAATTGAAGCCCGAAAGTTTCGTGTATTTGAGGCATTCCTCCATGTTCTGTTCGTTAAAATCCATGATCAGATACGACGAATTGATCACCGGAGAAGTTTTCACCCATTCGCCGTTGATGGTCGGGTGGGGAAGGCCTTCCGCCACTTCAATTTCGCCGATGGTGTGCAAAGTGTTTTCGGTAGCGCATCCGAAAAGGGCAATTTTTGAACCCACCAATCCGCCATCGTTGTATGCCGGAGCAAGGTATTTCTCATGTCCCCAGTTTTTGATCACCCGGTCGTGACTTCTGTTACGCGTGTACGCCTGCAACGAGCTGCCGTTGTGCACGGGTTTCGCAGCTTCAACCGAATAAAGCGTGTAAGGCGTACCTTCTTCTTTCTCCATGTTTTCGGAATCCGACTGGCTGAAAATATCCAGTTGCGGAAGAAAATCGTCGTCAGTCCACGGATAGCCTCCCAATGTTTTTTGATTCAAGGCCTGCAATCCGAGCGTAAATTCTTCGCCCTGAACGATGCCAACTACTTCGCCAATACTATTGTTGAGATTGGTATAATAAGGCCCCCAAATCAATGCATCAATTCCATCTTCAGACGATACGGAAGCCACTTCAAAAGTTATGTGATCTTTTTTGGGTTGAATAATTACCTGAACGGAAATATTGTTCTCAAAATTCAGGGTAAGTGTTTGCTTGTCTTTTTGAAAGGATGCCTGTTGAGGCTTTAGAATAACCGTATCCTGTTTTAATGTAAGCAGCCACGATTCACGTTCAGGAAGCAAGTGATTCATGCCTGTGCTGTTGTCTTTCAACTCAATGATCTTTCCTTTATTATTGATGGTCATTGTCCATTTTTCGAGCGGAAATTGTTCGCCTTTCTCAACGGAACAGGAAGTGATCAGAAAAATTAAAAGAAAGAACTGGAGGACGGTTGTTTTCATTTTTGGGTTCATCTTATCGTTTTTAATTGGTTTTATAATTTCAGATTTATTCATTAACATGCAAGATTCCGCGAAGTCGAATGTCGTTGGAAGAGGCTCCCACCATGATCCGAAAATCACCCGGTTCCACCACCCATTGCATTTCTTCGTTAAGCATTTTCAGCGTTTCCGGTGTTACGGAAAAGCTCACTTCCCTGGTTTCCCCTTTTTTCAGGTGAATTCGCTGGAAACCTTTTAGTTCCATTAAGGGGCGCGCCACCGACGCAAACAGATCCCGGACATAGAGCTGAACCACTTCATCTCCGTCGTAATTTCCGGTATTGGTTATGTTTACTCGTACTGTAGTGCTTTCATTTTGCCCGATTTGCTGTTTATCGAAACGGAGGTCGCTGTATTGAAATTCGGTATAGCTCAAGCCAAATCCAAAGGGGAAAAGCGGTTTCCCGGTGAGGTTGTGGTAATCATCGCCGCGGCCGGTGGGTTTGTGGTTGTAATAGAGCGGAAGTTGCGATTCGTGTACCGGGAAAGTGACCGGGAGCCTGCCCCCAGGATTGTAATCTCCAAACAGCACATCGGCCACGGCATTTCCGCCTTCATCGCCGGGGTACCACACATCAACAATCGCCGGGACCTGGTCAATCCAATTGGTCATGGTAACGGCACTTCCGCCTACCAACAATACAACTACCTGTTTTCCCGTTTGAGCAACTCTTTGAATCAATTCTTCCTGTTTTCCGGGCAGCGAAAGATAGGCGCGGTCGTTAAACTCGCCTTCTTCTATTCCGGCTACCACAACAGCTACATCACTTTTTTGGGCCAGTGCCACTGCTTCGTTGATAGCTTGTTCCGAATCATCTTTGATACCCACGTTCCATACAAGGTTAAAACGGGCATTTCCAACGGTTTCATAAAACTCGATGCGTAAATCGTATTCCCTGTTCTTTTCAAAACGGTATTGGGTTGTCAGCGTTCTTACTGTTTGTTTTTTCCAATTGTCAAGCACCAGCTGATTATCGATATAAATGCGGTAGCCATCGTCGCCTTTAATTCCAATTTCAAAGGTTCCTGTTTCCGGTGCCAGCAATTTGCCTGTCCACCGAACCGAATAGCAATCGTAATTTATCTTTTCCTGATCGGGAGAAAACAAGGTCCAGCCAAAATTTAACTGCCGGTCAGTTCTGGTCAGCGCAGGTTCTCCGTTTAATTCGCTGTTGTTAAAATATTCGCCTGTCAGTCCGTTGATTTTCTTTCCGTTTTCAATCGTAAAAAGCGAAGAAGAAGGTACTGTCGTGTAATTTGCGATTTGCCTTCCGCTGCCCGGCGCATAGTTTACGTTTTTCTCACCCACTTTATTTATAATGCCTTTCAGAATGCTGACCGGATTATTTCCCGGACCCGAATAGCCACCCAAACGTGCTTCCCGGGCATCAACGCCAATTACTGCAAGCGACTGAATATTTTTACTAAGCGGAAGTGTTTCGTTTTCGTTTTTCAGTAATACAATGGATTTTTGCGCCGCCACTTTCGCGAGTTCCCGGTGTTCTTTGGTACCGTTAAACTGATCGGCTTCTTTCGCATCAATGTAAGGATTTTCAAACAAGCCAAGTTTGAATTTGGCCCGAAGCACCCGCCGAACAGCTTCGTCGATCGCTTTTTCGTCGATCATTCCTTTTTCAAATGCTTCCCAAAAAAGCGGATAATGGTCGTATGAAGTCTGAAAAATAACATCCAGCCCGTTTTCTATCGCCTGTTCGGTGCTCTCAGCATAATTCTTTGCCGTAAAATGCAGTACATTGGCGCCTCCGGTAGCTCCGGCATCGGAAATAACAAAGCCATCAAAACCCCATTCTTCCTTTAATTTTTTGTTTAGCAGCCAGTCGTTGGCAGTGCAAGGCCTTCCGTCCAGCGAATTATACGAGGTCATCACCGACCACGATTTACCCTCGGTAAAACAAGCTTTAAAAGCCGGGAAGTAGATTTCTTCCAGAAGACGCTCGTTAAAATGAATCGGGTAGCTGTCGCGTCCGCCGTCGCCCACATTGGCAACAAAATGCTTGGGCGTTGTTAACACTCCCATGTTTTCGAACTGAGAAACAAAGGCAACCCCCATTTTTGAAGTGAGATAAGGATCTTCGCCATAGGTTTCCTCCACGCGTCCCCAACGTACGTCACGCGCTATGTTTACCACCGGCGAAAGTATTTGCCGGATACCGCGTGATTTTGTTTCGGTGGCAATGGCGTGTGCCACTTGCTGCATCAGGGTAGTGTCCCAGCTGGCTGCCAGAGCAATTGCTTGCGGGAAAGCGGTAGCACCCGGTCGCACAAGTCCGTGAAGCGTTTCGTCAAACGGAATAATCGGAATTCCCAGGCGCGTTTCTTCCACAAAATACTTTTGAATATTGTTGATCAGCTCCGCAGTTTGGCGGGCGTTACTGCCTCCCGAATAATCCAGTAACTGTTCTGCCGAGTTCCCCGATTTTCCTTTGGTAGCTACCTGAAATCCAAAAATCCCGTGTTTATATCTTTCTTTTTCATCGCTTAAATCACCCGGAATCATAAAAAGTTGCCAGAATTTTTCTTCCAGCGTCATGCGGGACAACAAATCATCCACTCGCTGGTCGACCGGAGCAGTTGGATCTTTGTAAATTTCGTTATCGGTTTTGTTGCATGAAAAGAGGGAAATTGTCAGGACGGCCAGGGTAATGAATTTCCGGATCATAGTATTTTTTAAAATTGTTTAAAAACTTCCGATAAAGATAAAATTTATTTAACGAAGATGAATTGGGATACGGGTTTATCCTGCAACAATAGATTGTTCATTTTTATTGAATGGCACAATCAAATTGTTGCGTCTCAAATGTTTCTTTGGAGTGAAATAGAAGGTGTGTCCGAAGTAAATTAAGATCCGGGTATTGAGCTTCTAAAATAAAGAAAGGATTACCCTGTTGTTCCCATGGCGTTGGAAATGGCGTTTACCGAAATGAGCAATTCGTTGAGCGTTGTTTCTTTTTCTGCGTCTGAAGCTTTTTCCATTCCTCTCCACTTTCGCAGGTTGTTCACCTGATTCTTGTGCAGGAAATCGAGTGCTTCGGCACGCAAGGCAGTAGAATGAAAGTGATTTTTGCGCCTGTTTTCCATCGGTCGCATGAGTAGTTCCTCCATAAAGGCGTGTGTCTTTTCCAGCTCCTTTAAAATGAGGGGAAGAATTGAATCCCGCACAGTGTCTTTTTCTACCAGCCCGGCGTAAAGCTTCATAATTTCTTCGTCGGTGCTGGCGAGGCTGGTGTCGATGTTGGTGAGCACATAGCGTACGAACTGGTTTTCGCGCACCAGTTCTTTCAGTGTCTGGAACTTATCGGGAAATTCAGCTTTAAGTTTTTCGAGCGTTGAGCCCACTCCGTACCAGCTGGTAATGTGAAAACGCGATTGGCCCCAGCTAAATACCCATGGAATGGCCCGCAAATCTTCAAAAGTTTGTCTTCCGGTTCGTCTTGACGGACGAGAACCAATCTTGCTTTGCTCGATTACATCGATGGGAGTGGCCTGACGGAAAAACTCCAGGAAATGTTCGTTGTGCAGCAGGTCGGTATAGATTTTTTTACTTTCGCCACCCAGGTACTCGATAATGTCGGCTGCCACCTGGTTTCCCTGTCTATTTTGTTGGTGAAGAAGGGTATTGAGCGTGGCCCCTGAAACCATTAATTCGAGGTTGTAGGCCGCGTTTATTTTGTTGGCATATTTCTTTTCGATGGTTTCGCCTTGTTCGGTCATCTTTATTTTGCCCGAAAGCGTGCCATTGGGCAGACTTCTGAAAAACCAGTGAACAGGGCCGGCACCGCGGCTGATCGATCCTCCTTTTCCGTGAAAGAATTTTAAATCGATGTCGAATTTATTGGCTACGTCTGTCAACTCTTTCTGGGCTTTGTAAAGGTACCAGGTACTGGCCAGAATTCCTCCGTCCTTGTTGCTATCGCTGTAGCCGATCATCACTTCCTGAATCCGGCGTTTCCGGCCTCGTGCGATCCGCTGGTATTCGAGACTGTTTTGCACCACCGGCTGATTAAGGTATTCTTCGAGGATTTTCGGACTTGCTTTCAGGTCGTCAATTGTTTCAAATAAGGGAACGACGTGCAATTTCAGGATGGGGGTTTTGTCGAAATGAGTCAATCCGGCTTCCCTCGCAAGAATGTAAACCGTCATCAAGTCGTCCAGGTTGCGGGTCATGCTGATAATGAGCGACCCCAGCGCCGCACCCGAATATTTTGAATAATGCTGTTGCAGCACTGCAAAGCAGTCGAGCACACTTTTAGCTTCTGTGGGCAGGTGGCTCCAGTCACGGATAAAAGGCCGGTTCGATTTCAGCTCCGAACGAATGATTTCCGATTTCCCCTTGTCAAAATCAATGCTCGACAAGTGCGACTCGTCCACAATCTGGTTCAGAGCCTTTTCGTAATAAGCACTGTTTTGGCGAACATCCAGTTCGGCCATGTGAAAACCAAAGGTTTTTACCAGTTGAATGGTATGATAAACAGAATTATGCACCAGCGAATCTTTTCCGAGTTGGTACAAGCCGTCTTTCAGAATTTCGAGATCCCGTATCAACTGTTTGGAGTTGCTGTAACTTTCGGGAGTATCGAGCAATTCGAACGACTGTTCGCGCCCGATTTTTACCGGAAGTTTGGCGATTAACAGGCTTACATATAGTTTGAAGGCCTCTTTTCGGTTGTGAGCGACCACGGGTTTTAATTCATCCGGATTTTCAGCAATCAATTCTTTTAAACGTTCTGAAATGCCTGTCGGTAACTGATTTATCCTGAAGTAAAAGCTCAGATCTTCACCCAATGTAGTCAGCTCGTTTTTTAATATAAGAAACGAATTCAGCCGCAGTTTTTGCAGGGTATGACGGGTAACGTCAGCCGTAACAAACGGGTGTCCGTCGCGGTCACCGCCAATCCATGTTCCAAAGCGAATTTGCGGAAATACGTTATTGTCCACCAGTTTGTGCGGATCGAAGCCAGCATATTCCCAGGCCTGCACCAAACGCCGGTTGTTGATCGATACGATTTCAGGAAAAACATTGGTGAAATAATGGATCACGTTTTCGAGCTCGGTTTCCACGTTGGGTTTTTCCATGTAAAACTCATCGATGTGCCAGATGGCATTGATCACACGTTTGATTTCGTTGCGGTTTTCTTCGCGCTCAAACGAATTGTACATCGAGTTTTCGCGTTTTACCAGCAGCAGGTAAAGCTCGCGGTATTTTTTCAGTACCACAGGGCGTTTGGCTTCTGTAGGATGTGCGGTAAGCACGGGTTGCACTTCTATTTCGGAAAATGTTTCGAGTATCTGCTCTTCGGCAAAGTCGTTCTTTTTTAGCAATTCCAGGCTGTTGGCCCACAATCCGTTAATGGCCGAGAGCGACTTTTGTTCCTCCGTTTTGCGCCGGTTCTGAACAGCGCCGTTGGTTTCCACGAGGTTTAACAACTGGAAAGCGATGGAAAACAAATGAAAATGCTTCCGGGTAAAACGGACATCGTCGTAGTGTTCATTTTCACAAATCCAGGGAATGGACTCGGAAAGTTCGGTTTCGTGGTTTTCTTCCAGCACTTCTTTCAGGCAATGCAATAAAAACTCAAGATCGAAATACGGTTTCCCCAGTTCTTTTTTCAGGATTTCCAGTTGTCTCATTTTTTCCCAACTATGATTTTCTATGCAAGCTAACAACTTATTGCCCGAAGTGTTTATTAATTCGCTCAAAAGCCAGCTTCGAACTAATGATTGCCATTGGAATTCCGGCTCCGGGAACGGTAGAAGCACCCACGTAAAAAACATTTTTGTATTTTTCATCGAAGTTGCGTGGCCGCATGTGCCCAATCTGGTTCATATTGTGCGAAAGTCCAAGCCCACTGCCCCGGTGCAGGTTAAAACGATCGCGCCACTCGATGGGGGTGTAAATGGTTTGTGTTACTATTTCTTTTTGCACTTCAACTCCGATTCTTTCTGAAAAATCAGCGATGATGCTGTTTACTATTTCTTCCTTATCATCCCAGTTTTGTTTGAAATACAGGTTGGGAACCGGGCACACAAAAAACAGGCTCTCGCAACCTTCGGGAGCGCAATCGGGATTGTTTTTTGAAAGCACATTTACGTAATAATAGGGTTTCTGCAAGGTATCCGGGTTTTGCATGATGTTGTTGGAATAGGCCTCGTAATTGCTACCCAGGTAATAATTGTGGTGATCCACCATCGGCAGTTTTCGTTTAATGCCCACATAAAAAGTGAGGTACCCCATTGTCCAGTTCATTTTATCCAGTTTTTCATCAGAATATTGTTTTCGCCTGAACACATTTCCGCGAAACCACGCAGCATCTGAGTTAATCAGAAATACATCCGATGTCCAGCGCTTTCCATGCTGATCGACCAAGGCTTTTAGTTTGCCTTTTTCTTCTTCGAAGCTTTTGATCTCTGTGTTGTAGTGGATCGTAACTTTCTCCTTTTTCAACTCGTTTACGATTCCTTCCACAATCTGGTACATTCCGCCTTTTACGTTGAAATAGCCATCATGTTTAAATTCGGTGTAGGAGAGGAGGCTGTAAATGGCCATGGTATCAAATGGTGTTCGCCCAAGAAAAAATGCCACCAGCGAAATAATCTGGATGGCCTCTTTTGATGAGAAGTATTTTTTTACGTGATCGTAGAAACTTCGCAACAGAACGGGAATGTGCACCGGATTTACCCGCATCAGTGTGGTGATGTAATGAAAAAGCGAGTCGAAATTCTGTTTAATGACGAGGTCGACGGTATCGTGGAAGAGTGCACCGGCTTTTGCCTGGTATTGGATAAATTTTTCTTTGAAATCGGGTTCGATATCCGCAAATTGTTCGGCCAGTTTATCAATGTCTTTGTACAGGTGAAAGGTTTTTGGATTGTCGCTGAAGTTCACCGAATAAAGCGGATCAAGCTCAAAATATTCAAAGGGAAGTTTGATCTGGCAATCGCGCGCAAATTCCTCAAATTCGTAGGACATGCTAAAAAAGCTGGGGCCCGTGTCAAAGGTAAAACCGTCTTTTTTGATTTGGTTCAATCTTCCGCCGGCCTGCTCATTTTTTTCGAGCATTTCCACTTCGTATCCTTTTTTTGCAAGCCTCAGTGCTGTTGCCAGTCCACCGATTCCGGCACCTACTACCAGTATTTTTTTACTCATTTTTCAAGTTTTTATCCAGGTTGGGAAGCAGCTTATCTTTCACCCATTTGAAACCGGGTTCTGCCTTTAACGCTTTGCTATAATATGATTTTGCTTCTTCGTATTTGTTTAATGCTTCAAACGATTGTCCGATCAACGCCATTAAATTCAGGTAATTCCAGTTTTGTGTGATCCACGTTTCCGGATTTTGTTCCATCAGTTTTTCCGCTTTTTGAAAGTATTCAATTGCTTTTGTTTTTGATCCGCCAAATAGGGCGGGCATATGAAACTCAGCATGTCCGAGCTGTACATATCCAAGTGGGTTTTCAGGATCAGCTTGGATGGATTGTTCTGCCGCTTTTATGCTTTTGGGCCCCAGAAACGGAGCCTTTATCGGAGATAATCCAATTTTGTACCCAAAGAATGCCGAACGGTAAGCATTGATTGTTGCTGATGAAAAACCCAGTTGCTCAAGTTGCTCCAGGTTTTTTTCTGCCCGGTAGAGGTATGTTTTAGCTGCGTCATCATCGTCAACACCCAGACAATAGCCGATGTAACCGTACTGATAATTCACCAGTTCAGCCAGGTAGGCGGGATCATTGTTTTTCTGAGTTTCCATTTCATCCATAGTGGCTTTCCATTCCGGCATGTCGTTGCCGATATAGGCGCGGTAGATTCTTATTTTCGAGGATGCCGTCAGCAGCATCGGCACCAGAATCAGTATTACGATGAGGGTACAGCTCTTCCTTTCCATTCCAGTGTTTTTAGCGACCGCGAACGAATTGCTTTCCCGATCATAATTCCCAAATTTATTTTCTGAACAAAACCCCAAATCAGGTTTGTCACGACAGCTTGTCGGCTCGACATCGAAACGATCACGCGTATTGCTCCAAGTATTAGCAGGTAGATGATAAGAATTTGCCAGGGGGCAGTAAATGCCACCATTAAAAAACCCAAAGTGGTAATCAACCAAAACAGGATGGCGACCGGAGCAGAATTGCCAAAAAACATGAGCACACTTCTCGACAACCCATTCATGGCATCGGAGTATCCGGTGTACATCCGGCAGCGAATATGATCGGTTCCCGTCAGGCAGGCGATCTTTGCTTTGTTATGTTTAAAAAATCGTGCGATTGCAATGTCTTCCACCCGTTTGTTGCGAATGTACCGGTGAGGTTGCCATTTTTTGTATGTTTCAGCATTGAACAGCATAAATTGACCGTTCGCTGCCGATAAGGAAGGAAATGCCAGTTTTTTGACGAGTATCAGGGGAAGCAGCGTAAGCAGCACATAATTCATCACCGGAACAGTGAGCTTTTCTCCCCGGGTTTTCATGACCTGCTGTGGGAAAATACTCAGAAGCGCCAGGTTTTGGCTTTTCATCATCGCAATGCATTGGGGAATAATCTCTGAAGTTATCCGAACATCCGCATCCAGAAACAGTAGATACTGGCCTTTGGCCTTTTGGGAGAGCGAATAGCAGGCATGGTTTTTCCCTGTCCAGTTTTCAGGCAATCCGTCGGAATGCAAAAGTTGAACGCGCGGATCTGTTTGGCTGATTTCTTCAACAATCGAAGCGGTTTGGTCGGTCGACTGGTCGTTGTACACCAATACCTCAATGTTTTGATGGCATTCTTTCAGGTCGCTGAGCAGGTTGCCGATGTTTTGTTCTTCGTTGCGGGCGGGAATCAGAACGGAAACCAGTTCAATCGGTTCTGTTGCCGCTTTTGGCAGTCGCTGCCGAAATACCAGGTTAATCAGACTCACAGCAAGCTGAACCAACGCAAAGGCAAAAACGATATAGGTGATTGCCTCCATATTTAACTCGATTTGGCCGATTGGGCAGTTAAACATTCCCGGTAAAACCGATTATACGCTTCCTCCATCTCATAATGCGAAGTGCCTCCCTTGTATTCTGTCAGATACTGGAATAGGGTAGGTTTGGATTGTGAGAGGTAGTCCACAAAATTTACATGGAAAATAACCTGCACTTCCTTTGGGGCTTTTTGAAGGATTTTTTCAATACCTTTTTCAAAGCTAAATTTCCGTTGGTGCATGCTTTGTATTTCGCCTTGCGGAAACATCAGTACCATGTTTTGGGGGTTTTGAAGCAGTTCCGCAGCATAGTTCAGACTCTGCAAAACTGAACGTGTTCCTTTTTTTACTGAAAAGCCACCGGTAAATTGAAAGAACCAGTTTTTCTGGAGCTGTTCTTCCAACATCATAAAATGGAATTTTCGCCGAAATGTTTTTCCATTTAACGAGAGCACCCAGATACCATCCCACCAGCTCATGTGGTTCGCAATCCACAAAACCGCTTTCCCTTTGTCCTGCACATTGCCTATGATTTCAGTGCGGGCAAGTGAGCGTTTCATTTTCCAAAGCACATAGTTTCGGAAAAAAGGGAAGAGGATGCTATGGTGGCTGGCTCGTATCATGGCAGTAATAAATTCAGAACGACAAAAAACAGGAACTGGCAGAGCAATATAAGCGGCGCCAGTTTATTGGTCACCTTTGTTTTCGAGTATACCAGCAGGATTGAAAAAGCAAGTGCCAGCGCAAACCAGGCGAGGTAATTCTGTAGCGGAATAATATTGTTATCCCAACTCCACATATCGAGTTTAGGGGCTACTTGTTCCAGTATCAGGTCGTAAGTCAGCAGGATAAATGCTGCTATGAGGACCTGGAATATGCGAGCGATCTTTAACCGGCTACTCAGCGAAGTGGCCGTGTAAACCAGCAACAGCCAGTTTAATCCGATAATCAAAGGTGTTTCGGCTACTTTCCATCCCAGTCCGTTGCCGTACTTGTAGTTGCCAAAGATCAACCCGCTTTGCACGCCGATCATTTCGACGGATAATCCCAACAAATAGATCAAAACAAAAATCAGCCAGACTTTCAACCGGTGATCACGATGAAAAAGCATCACGGCGAATGATGAAAGCAGTAAAGCCAGAGGGGTGAGCCCGATAAAAAGTGGGCGTGTGGCAGCGATCGACAAACCAATAATGCCCACGGCGTAAAAGACAAAAAAGAAAACGACGAATGCCGAAAAGTATCGTTCAGTAAAATGCGATATGTTTTGATGGTATGTCAAGATTCAGTAGAGTTGCTTTAGTTTTTCAATTAACAGAAGGTTCAGAAAAATCATTGAGAAGGCATAGGCAAAGTCTTCAATCGGTATAGTAAAGATACGGATTCCCAGATTCTCAGTATTGTTGTACCACACCACTTCGTCTGTTATAAATGAACCGGTGAGTATGCCGTTGACCACCAAAAATGGGAGAAGTATAACCAGGAAAGTAAGAAAAAATGAGCGAATGCTTTCACTTTTTAGCACAAGTGCGAGGATCAGGATCAATAGTAGTTTGCCTGAAATATAGGCCGTGTAGCTTTTTTGCAGGTTGAAAACCAACACCAGCAGGCTCATCACCAAAAGAAAACCAATCAGTAGAATATTTACTTTTTTCCCCACTTTAACCTGCGGAAAATATTCGAGAATGGCCTCGTGAAGAAAAATGCTGGCATAGGGAACAACGATGAAAAAGAGAATTTCTTCGACGGGTAAATGAAATAGTTGCACACCCGAAATATAGCGATCATTAAACCCCCAGAAACCCTGCTGCGTGAAATGTATGTCGACTGAAATGTAGAGCACGGCTACTATTGCAATCGAAGGGAGTACATACTTCCACTGCGTGTAAAAGTGAAGCCGCTTGTCGAAGCTCAGGAGCAACGGTACAGCAATTGATCCGAGTAATAGCCAGAAGTAAAGTGACATTATTTCTTTAAAAATCTGCGTTGGAAAACCAGTAAGCCGTAATTATTGAAATCGTGAACATTTTTGCCCCGGTGGTGGGCCAGGTGTGCCTCGATTACCGATTGCAGGTATTTGCTTTTCGGATGGATCAGGAAAGGGATTTTCAAACGTTGGTGAACCATCACATCGTGCAGCATGAAATATGTAAAACCGTAGGCAGAAATTCCTATTCCCAAAGCAACGAGCCGTGGAAACGAAAAATAAAATCCAATAATCAGAAGGATAATTGCCGGAATGGCGTACACCAGGAAAAAATAGTCGTTCTTCTCAAATCCGGGATTGTACAACTCGGTTTGTGAGGCGTTCTTCTTGTGGTCGTTAGTGTGGTGATCGGCATGCCATTTCCACAAAAATCCATGCATCACAAATTTGTGGTTCGACCACGCCACAAATTCCATAAATGCAAAAGCTGCGACTGCCAAAAGAATATTCCAGATCATTTTTTCAGGTATTGGTTTACTCTATCCACAATTTTAAGGAACCAGACTGTGTAATTGTCCGGATTTGTTTCGATATCTTTTTTCAGATCGTCGTAGGCGATGTATTTGTAGCTGAGCACTTCGTTGGTGTTGATGTTGGGCACTTGGTTGCTGACGCCGACAAAAACATGATCGAGCTCGTATTCGGTGAGGTCGTTGTCGAGTGGTTCGCGGTAGATAAAATGAAACTTTTCAGTGAGTTCGGCTTTCAAACCCATTTCTTCGGCCAGGCGACGGTTGGCTGCATCGAGACTACTTTCTCCTGGCTGCGGGTGACTGCAGCAGGTGTTGGTCCACAAACCGTTTGAATGATATTTGCCGAGCGCACGTTGTTGTAAGAGCCATTCGCCTTCCGAGTTGACAATAAATACCGAAATGGCGCGATGAAGCACCGGGTTTCGGTGGGCTTCCATTTTTTCCATTGAGCCCAGCACCACATCATTTTCATCCACCACTATTACCTGTTCTTGTATCATAAAATATTTAGTTTTCCTAGGGTCATCGATTGGGTCATGATCACCATTTTCCGGAAATCAGAAATCCTGATCCTGGTTTTTCTGATCCTGGATGCCGGGGTACGTTTTAGTTTTCGCAGCAATTGCCGGTAATACCTGTAGGCAACCATTACTGCAATCCGGGAGTCGGGAGGCAGGCGGCGAATACCCGGCAAAGCGGCATCAAAGTCACTTTCAATTTCTGCAATAATGCTGGCTTTGGCTTTTTCGTCGAAATCGCCCGGAGTATAATGGTGAAAGTAGCTTCTTCCCAATTCTTCGGAATCGGCTTTGAGATCGCGTAAGAAATTAACTTTCTGAAAGGCCGATCCAAGGCGCATCGCCGGTTCTTGCAATTCCTCCAGTAGTTGAGGATTATTGTCGCAGAAAACATGCAGGCACATCAGTCCAACTACGTCGGCCGAACCGTGGATGTACTGGTCGGTTTCTGCTTTGCTGCTATAATTTTTCTTATCGAGATCCATGCGCATGCTGTGCAGGAATGCATCGATGAGTTCACGGGGAATATGGTATTTATTTACCACAAGCTGAAAAGAATTTAACACCGGATTCATGCTGATTTTGTTTTTGAGGGCTTTTTCCATGTTTGCCTCAAACAAATCGAGGAGCTCTTCCTGATCGTATTCGAGAAAGGTATCGACAATTTCGTCGGCAAAACGCACAAACCCGTAAATAGCGTATATGGCGTCTCTGTGCTCACTACTCATCAGGCTTGTTGCAAACGAAAAAGAAGTACTGTAAGAGGTGGTTATTAGTTTCGATATTTTCAGCGTGGTTTTGTCGTACAGGTCCATTCCCGGTTTTTTTTCAAGTTAATGATTAATACCCAGATTTCAGATCAAATGTTGCCACGACGACGGATTTACTCCATCACATTTTCAAAATTTGATCTGAAATCTATATCATTAAACTACCGGGAATGTTTTTTGTTCATGAAAAACTAAAAAAGATTAAACAAGGTGATTATTCAAAAACCACTTCTCCGAAAAATTCCGGACGGTGGTAATCGGGATTTTCTGTTTTTACCGGGTTCCAGGTTACAAAATGAGGTTCCGACGTTTCGTCGCCGCACTTGTAGAAGTTGGCCGTGGCTTTCAATCCGTCAAAGGTTTTGAGCGAATCGTATGCAAAACATTCAACAGGGATACGGATCATCATTTCCCAGTAAAAGTCACCTGTTTTTTCTTCAAAAGGTTCTGAACCTAAGGTAGAAGCGATATCAATTTTTTTGAGCAGTTCGGGCGAAACAAAGTTCCGGTTTCCACGCCCCGGGCCGTGTGCCACATGCGGTGTTCCGATACAGCTGAATTCAAAATTGTAATAATTCTTGCCGTCTACCGAAATAAAGAATTCAACGGTGCTGTCTTTGTAAACATCGCCGTTAATGCGGGTTTCGCGGGCAAGAATGTACTTTTCGCGCACATAATATTTTAGCCAGATTTCGTTACCGGTGTGGGCGATGCGGAAATTCAACAAAGGTTTGTACGAAAAGGCTTCCCAGTTTAGTGTGTCAATCTCCTGGAGCTGCGCTTTTGCTTCCAGCAGTTGCGAGGCTTGTTCTGAATCGCTTGTTTTTTCTGCGCTTATTTTTGGGATAAATAGTTTTTTCATAAGTGATCGTTTTTGAGTATTGTTTTTGCAAATATAACATCCTTCACGAGGCGAGGCTACATAAAATTTACATTTCTAAACCTGTTAAAAAAGCCAATTCCTGTGACTCTTTACTGCAACGGTTTTATATTTGGGGTTCTTTTGATCAAAGTCATTTTGTTCAATAAGGATAAAAAAGAACTGCAATTGTTTCAAAACAACCGATGGGAGAGCTCGAATTTATTATTGCATTGACCGAACACCGCTTTGTGGGGATGGTTTTTCAGCCTTTTTTAATTAGGAGGCTGGAGAAATTCTACACGGTGGTGAGGCTGGTAAAACCGCATGATTTTGAGGATTCGGAATACGAGTGGCGCCCCTACGAGAAGGAGTTGGTAAAGACCATAGAGAAGTATAGCGACGAACGTTTGATGAAGCGTTTTTCGAGGGCAGAAAGTGTTTCAGATTTTTTCTCGCGCCTCGATTCCGGTGTATTTCAGCGGCAGGTGCTTCCGTTTATCGAACAGCGCATGATGGATGTGGCTTCGGTGTTGATGCTGAGTCCGGTTCGTTTGTTTAAAAAGGAGGCCAAGTATTCGAATCTTTATGATGAGGATGTAATTCATGTGCCGCCGGTTTTTGCGCGCCCCGAGTTTTATTTCGAGCGTACCGAACTGCAAACCCGTTACCGGCTAAAGGTTTTTATGGAGGGGAAGGAGTTGCTGCTTTCGAAACGCACCAACCGGATCATCACCAACGAACCCTGCCTGATGTTGTACCGCGACCAGCTAATTGCGTTCGAGAAATTGAATGCCAAGCGGTTGATGCCTTTTTTTGAAAAGGACGTGGTTTCGGTCCCGAACACCATCGAAGAAAAGTATTATTCGGGCTTTATCCTGAACACTGTCCGCGATTTTGATGTAAAGGCCAGCGGTTTTGAAATTCGCGAGGCCGACATCAGTAAAAAAGCGGTTCTTTCGCTCGAAGTGGATTTGCAATACCGCCCGGCGTTTGTGCTTCGCTTTACTTACGGACAGGAGAATTTTCTGCCGGGATCGGCCAAACAAACTTCAGTAAGCCTTCAGAAAGACGGTTCTTCGTATATTTTCCTGAAAACAGTGCGCGACTTTGATTGGGAAGAAGGAGTTATAAAGTTGCTTGAGAAGAAAGGTTTGGCCGAACTCAATGGTTATTACCAATTAAGAGGTGCCGACGTGCTGGAGCAACAAAATGCCTTGTATCATTTGCTGAATTGGTTGGGAGAACACCGCGACGAATTGAAAAAGCACGGCATTGAAGTGGTGCAAAAGCAGGGCGATAAAAAGTATTTTGCCGGTAGTGGTCAGCTGGAATTAAAAACACAAACACGCGGCGACTGGTTTGATGTGTATGCGGTGGTTCGTTTTGGCGAGTTTAGCATTCCGTTTATCCGGCTGAAAAAATACATTCTGAACGACATTCACGAGTTTGTGTTGCCCAATGGCGAAATTGCCATTTTACCCGACGAGTGGTTTGCGCGTTACAAAGGCTTGCTGCCCTACGGAAAAGACAAAGGCGAGCGCATCGAGTTTCACAAGCACCATTTTACGCTGCTTCAGCAAAGTTTTGAAGGCATCGACAGCGATGTGAAAGAGAAATTTCTGAAACTAAAGGATGCCGAAAAAGAAGAAACGGTTTTGCCGTCGAAGCTAAAGGCCAGTTTAAGGACCTACCAGGAAGAAGGTTTTAGCTGGATGTACGGCCTGTACAAAAACGGACTGGGCGGTTGTCTGGCAGATGATATGGGACTGGGGAAAACCTTGCAGGCCTTGACTCTGTTGCTAAAACTGAAACGCAGTCAGCAGCCGATAAAAACCGGCGAGACCGACAAAAACGGTCAGCTGGATATGTTTGGCGGCGACGCGCCTGATGAGGCGGTGCAGCCTGCCAGCCTGATTGTTTTGCCCACTTCGCTGGTGCACAACTGGAGCAACGAGATTGCCAAGTTTACGCCTTCGCTGAAAGTATACAAATACGTGGGGCTGCAACGCAAAAAGGTGGAAGACATTGGTAAGATCGCCCGCTTTTACGACATTATACTTACGACCTATGGAACCATGCGCAACGACAGCGAAATGCTGGCGGCCACCGAGTTTTTCTACCTGATACTGGACGAAAGTCAATCGATCAAGAATTCGGGGTCGAAAACTTACAAGGCGCTGATGAAAATAAAGGCGCGACACAAACTGGTAATCACCGGAACACCCATCGAAAACTCGCTGTCGGACCTCTGGAGCCAGATGAACTTTCTGAACCCCGGATTGCTGGGTAGCCTGGCCTTTTTCCAGCGGATGTTTATTACACCCATTGAAAAGCACGCGAACGAAGAGCAGATGGAAAAGCTGCAACTGATGATTCGTCCCTTTGTGCTGCGTCGTAAAAAAATGGAAGTGGCGCGCGATCTGCCTCCGCTGATGGAGGAAGTGCGCATTTGCAGCATGGCCGACGATCAGCAAAAACTGTACGACAAGGAAAAGTCGATCATCCGGAATACGATCCTCTCCGCCATCGAAAAAGAGGGGATGAACAAGTCGCAGTTTGTGGTGCTGCAAGGGCTTACGCGTTTGCGACAGCTAGCCAATCACCCGTCGCTGCTGGAGAAGGATGCGGGTGAAAGTTCGGGTAAGTTCGACGAGATTTTCCGGATGCTGCAAAACCTCGTTGCAGAGAAAC
Source organism: Maribellus luteus (assembly GCF_003576475.1). Lineage (GTDB taxonomy): Bacteria > Bacteroidota > Bacteroidia > Bacteroidales > Prolixibacteraceae > Draconibacterium > Draconibacterium luteum. Next base: position 48,772 of record NZ_QWGR01000022.1, read on the forward strand.
ACAAGGTGCTGATCTTCTCTTCGTTTGTAACGCACCTCGAATTGCTGGAGTCGAAAATCAAAAAGCAGCGCTGGAAATATTCGAAGCTTACCGGGCAGACCACCAAACGCGAAGAGGTGATCAAAGAATTCCAGGAAAACGATGATAACCGGATCTTCCTGATATCGTTGAAAGCCGGTGGGGTGGGGCTTAACCTTACCGAAGCCGATTATGTGTTTATCATTGACCCGTGGTGGAACCCGGCCGCCGAAATACAGGCCATTAACCGTGCACACCGCATCGGGCAAGACAAGCACGTATTTGTGTACCGCTTTATCACCGAAAATTCGATCGAGGAAAAAATTCAGAAACTAAAGGAACGCAAAAGCTCGCTGGCCGATAAGTTTATCAATTCCAACGATCCCTTTCAGCAAATCACCAAAGAGGAAATTGTGGAGTTGTTTAAGTGAGCAGTCGCAGTATTCAGTCTCAGTATTCAGGGACGGATTCAGTTGTTGCAATAATGAATAACCAATATTCAATGACCAGTGACTTTCTTCCTGCTTCTATCTTCTGACTTCCGGCTATTTCCCTTTTTTATTTCGCACGTAAATCAGTTTGAATTTTCCCTTGTAACTGTCGCGCTGATCGATTTCGAATTTTCCAATGGAATTGATCAGCGGGGTGAGTTTTTCGAAACCATAATTCCGCGAGTCGAAGTTGGGCTGGCGTTTCTGAAGCAAACTGCCAACATCGCCCATAAATGCCCAGCCGTCGTCGTCGGCCAGGTCTGAAATGGTGGAGGAAATCAGCCGAACGACTTTGGGCGTTATTTTGTCGTAATCATCTTTCTTTTGAGGTTTACTGGCAAGTGCAGTGTTTTCCGTTTCTTTTTCGTTAGATTTCAATATTTCAAGGTAAATAAATTTATCGCAGGCCACGATAAAGGGTTCCGGAGTTTTCTTTTCGCCAATGCCAAATACTTTCATACCGGCTTCGCGCAGGCGGGTGGCGAGTTTTGTAAAATCGCTGTCGCTTGATACCAGGCAGAACCCGTTTACCTGCCCGGCGTACAGGATGTCCATTGCATCGATAATCATCGCCGAATCGGTCGCGTTTTTCCCTTGTGTGTAGCCGTATTGCTGAATGGGGTTGATCGCATTCTCGAGCAGTACGTTTTTCCATTTCGATAGTGTGGGCCGGGTCCAGTCGCCGTATATTCGTTTGATGGTTGGGTTGCCGTATTTGGCAATCTCTTCCAGCATTTCTTTTACATAGGCTGATGGTATGTTGTCGCCGTCGATCAGAACGGCCAGTCTGAAATCACTTTCCATGTTGTTTGTTTTGATTTTATAAAGGTAAAACTATTCCGTCGCGGGCCAAGGGGAAGTGATTCAAGAAAACCTGTTACCGATTGTTTGTTGAAAGCGCCTAAAGGGCTCAGAGTTCAGTCGCAGTTTGCAGGGAAAAAAGGATTGATGAGATTGAGGGACAGAAGAAACAGAAGGATTGAGGGACTGACGGACTGAATTTCAATGATCAATGATCAATAATCAATATCCAATGGGCAATGGCTCGCAGCTCGTGGCTCACGGCTCATCGCTTGTTTTCGCATTGTACCTGACGGGTCGAATTCCAGTGACCAATGTCCAATAACCAATGACTTGCAGTTAACAGGGGAGCAAGGACTGAAGGATTGATGGACTGATGGACTGAATTTTCAATGATCAATATTCAATGTTCAATTGCCAATGACTCGCAGCTCGTGGCTAGTGGCTTGTAGCTTGCAGCTTATTCTTGCATTGCGGTCTTTAGGTATTCTGTTTGATTGTTGATGCTTTACTGAAATAATCCGTTAAATTTATAAGACTTTACTGCTGCTGTGATTGTATGAAAAACAAATTATTTGTGAACAGGCTTCAGCTGGCTGGATTCATGGCTTTCTGGTTGTGCTATTTCGCCGTCAATATTTTGTCGACTTACTTTTTTGGTACCGAAGAATTCCGCGCAGTTATCCTTCTGCATAGCTTGTTGTACACAATTGGCGGGATGCTGTTCAGTTTCCTGGGATACAAAGCAATTAAAAGCCTCAGATCGCAAATACAATCCAACCGAAGCTTTTGGTTGCTGGCTGTTCTTTGTGTTTATATGGCTACTTTTTTCTGGATGATTGCGCATCACTTTTCGTGGTGGATGGTTTCCGGCGAAGGAGCATTTGTCGTAAAGCCGGGTCTTTATCCGGTTAAGGCATTGATTTATTCGATTATTTTACTGGCTGCCATATTGCTCCTGATTCTTTCAGAGAATAAGCCGCTGTCGGTGAAAGCAAACGAAAAAAGTTCGTTCGACTTGCAAAATGTACCGGATCTGTTGGAGAAAGAGGAATCAGATTACGAGGACATCCTTTTTCTTCCTGTAAAAAATAAAGTTCTGAATATTAAAATCAGCGCGATAAAACTGATCCAGGCAAACGATTACTACTCGAATGTAATGGCCGAGAAACACGATAGAATGGTTTTAAGCAATTATTCGCTTAAAAGATGGGAAGAAATCCTGCCTAAAAAGCATTTTCGAAGGATTCACCGTTCGTCGATTGTCAACCTGAACTATGTCGAGAACATCGAAAAGAGGCACAACAATACCTTTGAAGTTACGGTAAAGGGAATCGATCAAACCGTAACAATGAGCCGGAGATGCGCTAAAACCGTTCTTGATCGATTTCAGGCGTAAGGCCTTGTACCGTTTACTGATTTATTGAACCACTCGCTGAAATTTCCATAAAACTCGTGGTTGGGAAAGGTATTTTAGTCGGAGCATTTTAAGATCAAAACACATGACTAAAAAACAAAAAATCAGCCTAATTGCTGCCGTTTTATTTTCCCTTACCTTGTTGGGTGTTGTATACGCGCGGCACATGACCAGTAAAAACGGGTTCAGTGTGCGGTTAAAATCAACTATTTTGGGCGAGAACCGAACCTTGTTGATACACCTTCCCGATGATTACGAAAACTCAGGTGAGTCTTACCCGGTTTTGTACCGTTTCGACGGCACTCAGAAATTAGTACGTAAGACCGTGTCGGCCATTCGGCAATTATCACGCGAAACGGGCAGCAGCCCTGACATGATTGTGGTAGGCATTGAAAATACTTACAGGGACCGCGATATGTGGCCAACGCATACCAGGTATTACCCCGAATCGCAAGCCCTGGGCTCAACAAATTTCCTGGCGTTTATTGAACCGGAACTTATTCCGTACATCGACAAGCAGTACCGAACCACTGATGAGCGGATCGTGTGCGGGCAGTCGCTTAGTGCCCTGTTTACGCTTTATGCATTTTTGAGCAAACCTTCGCTGTTTCAGTCTTTTATTGCCTGCAGCGGGGCATTTCCGGGGTGCGAATCGTTTTTTAAGGAATTGAGTGAGACAGCTTTTCAGCAGGTAGCGCAGTTCGAAGGGAAAAAGTTATTTATTACCCACGGACTAAAAGATCCCCTCGATCCTGACGGTGCTATTCATCAGCAAATGACCGATTTCTCCGACTTGGTAAAGAACCATTTAGGCAGCCACACCGCTTGTTTTTATCATATTTATGAAAACGAAGGGCACGTTCCCAAAAACAGTTTAAAAGACGGGCTGCTTTTCTTGTTTGAATCGGGGACGAAAGGAAGACCCTAGACCCGGAGCCCTTTGCACATAGGGTAAAGCCGGGATAACAGATTTGCGTTGGCAGGTGCACATTGCTAATTTGAAAAGCGACATCGCTATTTTGAAGAAGTACATCGTCGGTTTGAAGCGCAATCTTGTTCTTTTTACTTTGCACATCGCTTATTCGAACTTTTACATCGTTCATTTGAAGATGCACAAAGCTTTTTTGAACTTTTACAATGCTTATTTGAACATGCAGGATGCTCATTTGAACTTGCACATCGCTCATTCGAACTTTTACATTGTTCATTTGAAGATGCACAAAGCTTTTTTGAACTTTTACAATGGTTATTTGAACATGCAGGATGCTCATTTGAACTTGCACATCGCTCATTCGAACTTTTACATTGTTCATTTGAAGATGCACAAAGCTTTTTTGAACTTTTACAATGGTTATTTGAACATGCAGGATGCTCATTTGAACTTGCACATCGCTCATTTGAAGATGCACAAAGCTCTTTCGAACATTTAAGATGCTTATTTGAAGTTACATATCATTCATTCGAACATATAGGGTGTTCTTTTGAATTTGCAGGAAGCTCTGTTGAAAAGTCAAGCTGTTTGTTTGCCTTGCCGGACCAAGGTGTTGGGGGATTGTGCATTACCGTTGTATGGAATAAGATGCTTTTAATGATTGCCGCCGTTTGCTGCTCATTTCATAAAAAATTAAACTGAGGCGGGGCAGGAGCGGGAGCCATACGTTTGCCATCTACATTAGCGTGTTTTAAATTGTATACGGATGCTGCTACCCGGTTTTTCCAGTCAGAACTTTGAATGTATAAAACATCCCCAACGTGTTCTGCTGCCCGTCTGCATATTTTTTGTTGATTTTCATCGGGCATTGTGGTCTCTTTAATATCAATGAGTTGGGCCAGTATATTGGCTACCCTGTCAATAAATGGTTGTTGGTTCCAACCTACTTCCGGTACCTCCAATGCTCTGATTTCACGCATGGCTGCTGCTTCGTCCACGCCATTTCCCCCTCCTGTGGTCATGCCTTCTTTCCGGTCAAAAGCTGTTAAATCTCTTTTCGACAGCAAGCGCCAAACCTTGGTGGTAATGTCGGATAACTTTTGGGAGATTAAAAAAGGAGAGATTTCAGTGTATTGCATGCGAATCTGATCGATTTCCTGATAGACCGATCCCGGGTCAATTGTATAGCGGGCCTCTCCGGTTTCTTCGGTATGCTGGGCTTGTTCTGCTCCGGTAAGATTGCGGCTAATTAAAGACAGGAGCCCCTCTAAAAAGTCGGGAATGAAATTATATTCCAGGGATTTTATCGAAGCTTCTATCAATGCTTCGGCTACCGTATGATCGCCTTGCGAAGACCCGGGCGTGGTGGTGGGAACACGTTCCTTAAAATTGATCCGGTCGACAAATGGTTGCCTGCTTTCTTCATCGATGTTCAAAACAACATTGGCCAGACCGAAAGCTTGTACTACATCGCTGTCAGAAATATTGGCCGGTTTTTTAGCCGACTTGTCAGTACTTTTTTGTGCAGAACCCAGCTTCGAAGCACGTTCTCCCATCGTATCTGCTTCTTGCTCCAAACCGGCGTCGTCATTTACATTTACTCCGCTTTTCATTTGCATGGTCGCTTTCACCCTGCCTTGCTTTTGCTGCACCACATGCCAGGCTTCATGGGGCAAGTGCTTTTCCTGCCCCGAAGCAATATGAATATCCGTTCCCTGTGCGTAAGCATGAGCCTGTAGTTGAGCCGGTTTATCCGAATGGTAATGCACTTTCACATCGTCCATCGGGTAGCCCGAAAGGTTTTCAATTCCTGCCTTCAAATCGTCAGGCAAACCCGTGTTGTTTTCTTTCATTTGTACGGGCATCGGTGCCTGAGCCGGGTGATCATCGGCCATCGCTTTCAACTGATGTGCAGGCGCGGTATGTGGACTATTATTGGCCATCTCTTGCAGCTGCCTTTGCGTAACGGTCTCCGGCCGGTTATCGGCAAACTGAGAAACGGATTCATTGCTGTCGTGTTTTTGAGAAGCGGCCTTGGCTACCGATTGGCTTTTGTTTTCCTGTGTTGTGTCGGCGAAAGTATTCATGGTTGGCTCTTTTTGAGGTTTCGATTATGCCGGGGCCTGTTGTTGCGCACGGGCCCTATTCTTTCAAAGGTAGTGTAAAAGCAAAAATTATCATACAAATAAAAGGAATGGCAGCCGTAAATTCTGCACGCTTATTGGGTCGGAGGTAAGTGAGGCGCATCCCGGCCGGTGTTTACGGGTGGGGCGGACTACTCGGGATCCAGTGTTTTTTATTCTTTTGCGATATAAATTAATAAAAGTTTTAGCTGAAGCAAGGGGAAGTGATCAGTCGCAGTCTCAGTTTTCAGGAAGAATTGAATTCCCAATAGTCAATATTCAATAATCAATATTCAATAC
>NZ_QWGR01000218.1 GCF_003576475.1 Maribellus luteus
GGAGCCGGGCGCGACGGAAGACACTTGGGTCATGCGGAAAGCGGAAGAGAGGTCGATGCGCCAGCGCCCTCGTCGCGTGCTGCCCAGCGCTGTGCGTGGCGGGCAGCCAGGGCGATGGTCTGCGCGTGGACGGCCACGGTATCGTCGATATTGTTGCCGTAGCCGCCCGCCATGGTAACGGCAACCGGTATGCGCCGTTGATACGCGAAATCGAAGACATCCTGATCGCGCCGCGCCAAGCCCTGCAGCGTCAGTTTGGGCCGGCCGAGCCGATCGCCCTCGTGCGGATCCGCGCCGGCCAGATAGATGATCAACTGCGGCTTGAAGCGCCCGGCCAGGATGTCGAGTGCGCCGGTCAGCGCTTGCAAATAGTCTTCGTCGCCGCAGCCATCGTGCAGACCGACATCCAGGTCTGACGCCTCCTTGCGGAACGGATAGTTTTTTTCGCCGTGCAGCGACAAGGTGAAAACCGTGGCGTCATCGCGCAGGATGGACGCCGTGCCATTGCCCTGATGTACGTCTAGATCGACGATTGCAACCGGAAAATCCCCCG
>NZ_QWGR01000219.1 GCF_003576475.1 Maribellus luteus
GGCGCTGCTGCCGCGCTTCACCGGCCTGATCGAACAGATCCCTCCGCAATATTCGGCCATCAAGGTGCAGGGCGAACGCGCCTACGACCTGGCGCGGGATGGCGAGACGGTCGAGCTGGCCCCCCGCCCGGTCGAGATTCACCATTTGTCCGTTGTAGAACAGATAGATGCCGACCGGTCGGTGTTCGAGGCCGAGTGCGGCAAGGGCACCTATGTCCGCTCGATCGTCCGCGACCTGGCCGTCATGCTCGGCGCCTGCGGCCACGTCTCGGCCCTGCGCCGGGCCCAGGTCGGCCCGTTCGACGAGGATCGGGCGATAACGCTGGAATTTCTGGAGGATTTGTGCCAGAAGGGCCGCGGTTTGGAGGCTTTGCTTCCGGTCGAGACCGCGCTGGACGACATCCCGGCGCTGGCCGTGACCACGGAAGACGCCTTCAGGCTCTCGCAAGGTCGAGCGATCGTTCTGCTTCCCAGACAGGTCGAAACGTTGAAGGCCTGCCTTACAGGCGGGTCCCGAACCGTTTTGGCGACGCAAGGGGGACAGGCGGTTTCG
>NZ_QWGR01000220.1 GCF_003576475.1 Maribellus luteus
ATGCGGCCTCGTGTTGCAAAGGCAAGCAGCTTGATCTTGCCCGGGCGGCCGAACCAATCGTGGCGCGCTTCAAATTCGCCCACCCACTGGTACTGCTTCCACGTGGTGTCGATCGTGACACTGTTGGGTACCACCGAAAGCGCGAAGAGTCCGCCGCGCAGCGACCACCACGATTGCGTCCATTCCACCGCCAGACCATGCGTGTAGCCCCAGGCGTCCGCTGCATAGTCGAATGCGCCGGCATCGATCACCGCCCAGTTCAGGAAATCGCCGCGCGGGTCGTGCGCGTACGTGTTCGTGTCGAATATGTCTACCACGGAGAACTTGCCGACGGTGATGGTGACGTTGTCCGCCGAGCGGCTGCCGGCAAGCTGGTTGGGGGCTGACTCTACTGCCTGTTGCTCGCCGCCGAGATTAATGACCTGCCGTAGGAACAAGCGCGGCAGCTTGCGGTAGGGAGCGTTGTTGCCGATCTTGTAGGCCTCTCCGCTTGAAAAGCCGGCCAGACCGACCGTATTGCTAAGTCCAAAACCTTGGTCGATTTCCGGGTTC
>NZ_QWGR01000221.1 GCF_003576475.1 Maribellus luteus
GAAAAGGGTACTTTTAAGCAATAATCGAGACTAGTTTTTTCTTTAACCCTAAAAATGAGAAAAGATAAGATTAACGATTAACTTCATTGTGAAAAAAGCAAGAAAGAAAAGTAATGGAGAAATTCCTGTCTATGTACGATTTACTTTAGAATCCAAACGTGTCGAACTTTCTACCGGCATCTATTGTCATCCTGATAATTGGGATGAAGCTGGACAACATTTCATCGGAAGAAATGAAAGAGCCCGCATTCTGAATAACAGATTAAACAAAATTCAAAATGAAATTCAGGATCACTATAACCAACTTAGATCTGCAGGAGAAGATTTTGATGTAATTGCCATTAAAAACAGATTACGAAACATTGAAGACAGCGAAGGAATCCTCAAGGTATTCGATTACTATTTGAAGAATATGCACGAAAAACTTGCTAAAGGCTACTCTAAAGATATCAATGGACTTAATTGAAAAGACCCCTTATAAGAAATACAAAGTCCCTCTCGCGGAAACGAATCGAGACTTTTTAACTGCAGCTGAACTTAGTGCTATTCAG
>NZ_QWGR01000222.1 GCF_003576475.1 Maribellus luteus
TCTATCGTGCGCGTGAAGTGACCGGCTTCTCGCAAGACGACCGCGGCGTCGACGTCACGCTGTCCGACGGCGAGGTGCTGCGCGCGCAATACCTCGTCGGCTGCGATGGCGGGCGCAGCACTGTCCGCAAGGCCGCCGGCATTGAGTTTGCCGGCTGGGACGCCACGAACAGTTGGCTCATCGCCGAGGTACACACCACGCAGCCGCCGCCCTTTGGCTTCAAATACGATGCCATCGGCCGGCACGCTGTCGCGCCAATGGAAGACGGCAAATGCGTCCGCGTGGTGCTGACCGAGCGACAACTCGGTACCGATAATGCGCCCACGCTCTCGGACCTGAGCGAGGCGCTGATCGCCGTCTATGGCACCGACTTTGGCGCGCATCGTCCGAACTGGATCTCGCGGTTTTCCGATATGGCTCGCCAGGCCGTGGCCTACCGCGACAGACGTATGCTGCTGGCAGGCGACGCCGCGCACGTGCATCCGCCCATGGGCGGCCAGGGCCTGAACATGGGCATGCAGGATGCCGTGAACCTCGGGTGGAAGCTGGCC
>NZ_QWGR01000223.1 GCF_003576475.1 Maribellus luteus
GATGCGCTGGCTGCCGGCCCGCGCCCACGACAACGGCGTCTTCATCCTGTTCAGCAACGGCGTCGGCGAGGACGACGGCGAGGTGCGGACCGGCAACGCCATGATCCTCGACCCTTATGGCCGGGTCCTGGCCGAGACCGACGCCCTGGACGAGGCCCTGGTCATCGCCGACCTCGACCTGGACCTTTTGCCGACCGCCACCGGCCGGCGCTGGATCCGCGGGCGGCGGCCCGAACTCTACGGCCTGCTGACCCGCCGGCCCGGCCATGAGCTGGACCCGCGCGAAGCCCGCTTCTCGACCGCGCCGGTGCTGACGCCCGACGCGCCGGCCTGAGCCGGGATCAGACCCCGAAGGCGTGCAGCGCCGCGCCGTTGGCCTTGAGCCAGGCGCGCTGCGGGCGCTCGTCGCCGATCAGGCCGCGCACCACCGCCCAGAAGGCCGGACTGTGGTTGGCCTCGATCAGGTGGGCGCATTCGTGGGCGGCGACATAGTCCATCACCTCGAACGGGCTGAGGATCAGCCGCCAGGAATAGCGGATGCGGCCGACCTC
>NZ_QWGR01000224.1 GCF_003576475.1 Maribellus luteus
AAACCTACGAGAATCAGTACCGTCGCAAGCGTAGGAATGTGAGAGAGTGCAAGCCACGGCAGTGGCAAAGGCATCCACGTCACATCACGGGCGCGCAAGGTGTGGACCGCCTCCACCTCACATGCCGGCGCCCGCCCGGTGAGGAGACACGCATGGTCAGCAAGAACACGATCTGTCTGTGGTACGACCGCGATGCGCTGGACGCGGCCAACTTCTACGCCCAGACTTTCCCAGACAGCAAAGTCACCGCCGTCCACCGCGCGCCGGGCAACTACCCCGCCGGCCAGGAGGGCGACGTGCTGACGGTGGAGTTCACCGTGGCGGGCATTCCGTGCCTGGGGCTGAACGGCGGCCCGCAGTTCAAACACAGCGAGGCGTTCTCGTTCCAGATTGCGACCGATGACCAGGCCGAGACCGATCGGCTGTGGGACGCCATCGTCAGCAACGGCGGGCAGGAAAGCGCCTGCGGCTGGTGCAAAGACAAGTGGGGGGTGTCGTGGCAGATCACGCCGCGCGCGCTCACTGCGGCCTATACCGATCCGGACCACGCA
>NZ_QWGR01000225.1 GCF_003576475.1 Maribellus luteus
CGACTTTCCAGTACGAACTGGCGGTGGTGGTGCAAGACGGCCTGCGCCGCATGTATGTCGAGCAGGAAGACGTTTATTACTACCTGACGGTGATGAACGAGAACTACGAGCACCCCGAAATGCCGGCGGGTGTCGAGGCCGACATCATCAGGGGGATGTACCAGTTCAAGAAGGGCGTCGAAAACAGCAATGCACCGCGCGTGCAACTGCTGGGTTCGGGCACGATCTTCCGTGAAGTGATTGCCGCTGCCGATCTGCTGAAGAAGGACTGGGGCGTTGAGTCCGACCTGTGGGGCTGCCCGAGCTTTACCGAGCTGGCCCGCGAAGGCAACGCCATCGCACGCTGGAACCTGCTCAACCCGACCGAGCCGCAACGCGAGTCGCACGTCGAGAAGCTGCTCAAGAACGCACGCGGCCCGGTTATCGCATCGACCGACTACGTCCGCACCTTCGCCGAGCAGATCCGCGCCTTCGTGCCGCGTCGCTACGTGGTGCTGGGCACCGACGGCTTCGGCCGTTCGGATACCCGCGAGAAGCTGCGCCACTTCTTC
>NZ_QWGR01000226.1 GCF_003576475.1 Maribellus luteus
GGCACCGCCCACTTCCACACCGACGAGGTCGTCGCTGGCGTACACGCGCATCGCGTGAGGGTGAAAACCGCGCTGTGTCAGCTTGCACAGTGCCGCACTGGTCGAAGCGACCGTCATGGCGCACGGCAAACCCTGCGCGACTTCCTTGGCGAAACTCGGCCCCGACAGCACACCAACGGCGAGGTCCGTACGGCCCGACGCCTTCAGCACATCGGCAACGATGGCGTGCGGCAGCGCGCTGGTCTCGGGGTCGAAACCCTTGCATAGCCAGATCAGGTTGCGCACACCGCCGTGCGCGGCAATCGTGCGCGCGAGATCGGCCAGCCCCGCGACGGGTGAGGCAATGACGGCAAGCGCGTCGTCGCCCGCCGCATGGTCGAGCGCGCCCTGCAAATCAGCGGAAAAATGCAACGACGCCTGCAACGCGATGCCCGGCAGATACGGCGCGTTGATGTGCGTGGCGGCCATTTGCGAGACGAGGCTCGCGTCACGCCCCCACAGCACGACGTCGTGCGATTGCGCGGCGTGGCTGGCGAGGGCAGTGCCCCAG
>NZ_QWGR01000227.1 GCF_003576475.1 Maribellus luteus
ATCCGATGTGGCGAAATTTTTCCTCGGAATCGCCGGTTTCATGATCTTGCCGACGATTGTGTGGATCGCAATGATTCGCTTCCGTTGGCACGAATGGCTGCACGATCTCGCCAACTTGGATGAATCGCTATGGTTGCTGGCCATGATATTCGTTGGAACCGTGCTGCTCGCGGGTACGACCGCTCTCGCATTTTCAAGTAGCCTCCCTGGGATTTGGCACCTTCAGGCGTTGTTCATGCCTGTCGTGGTTGCGGTCTGCGCCACACGTTTTCCTGTCGACCGGGTAGATACGACGAACCTTGCCGCGATCGTGCTTTCCCTACTGCTTATTTTTCTGGTCGGCTCGCCCTTCCATGCGCTCTACAGGAATTGGCATCCCTTCAAGGAGGGGCGCAACTACTATCAAGAAGCAGCCACCGTCGTGACGCAGCGTTGGCGTGCCGCCTTCGGCGTACCTCTATCTCGCGTTGGCGGGGACGACGGGCTGATTTATGCAACGGCTTTTTACAGTGCTGATCACCCGCGTTACAATCGGCCCCTCGAAACGCC
>NZ_QWGR01000023.1 GCF_003576475.1 Maribellus luteus
AAAAAAGATGGAAGAACTACTACAGAAAACAAATAAATTTGGAGTTATAACCTGTAAACTTTTTTTAGGACGAGTCAGAGGGGTAAAATGAAAGCCGATCATAAATTGTAAGTTTCTTTTAAAAAAATTTGACTTTTTGGACAGCTTCTGCAGAGCTATGTTTGTTGTTCTTTTATCGCTTCTTTCGGCTATTGCTTTTCGTGTGCAAGAACCTGTTTGTCTTTAAGCAAGCGGGCCTTCAGTACATTGTAATCCAGCGAATGTACATCGGTTTCGTTTTCGATGGCCAAAGCGGCGGCGGTGGCGGCCGACTGCCCCAGGATCATAAACACCGGTTCCATGCGGATGGAGCCAAATGCAATGTGGGTTGAGCTTACACAAACCGGAATCAGCAGGTTGTTGCATTCTCCTTTTTTGGGGATGATGGAACGGTAGCTGATCGGGTAGGGCGGAAAGCCGTGAGCTTCTACGTTACCTTCGTTCTGAACATACCCATTGGCATCTACGTAGCGCTGCACCTGGTGCGAATCCATTCCGTATGCGGCCAGGCTCACCGGGTCGTCGGCTACTTTTAGTCCTTCGCAGTCGTGCTGGCTCATAACATAGTCGCTGAGCATGCGGCGTGCTTCACGAATGTACAACTGCTGTTGCCAGCCGTCTTCGCGTTCGTATTCATCTTTGCAGGTTCCCCACTGCGAAACCACTTCTCTTACTTTTTCCGGAATGCGCGGATGGTAGGCGAGGGTCCACATCAGCCCCTGCTGGTAGCTGCGGTGGCGGTCAATTATCCTTTCACGTTCTTCGTAGCTGGCCTCCGGGTAGTCGTGGTTTTGTCCGATAAAATCGGTGGAAAAGCCTTTTTGATTGTTGGTGTCGGTTTTGCGGTTGGGCATGGCCGAGTTGATCCATGGTACCAGTTTGTCGCCATACGGATACATTTCCTCGATGGGGCCTTGTGCGGCTTCGTAATTCCGGAAAAGAAGTTCGTATTCCAGTTCGTTGTAATCGTCAGGTTTGCGGAAAGGAATCCGGTTTTCGGGGTGGTCGGTCAGGGTCATGCGGAAACAGTAAGCCTGTATGCCCTTATCTCCCTGTCCGTCGATTCCGGGGCCGCCTTTCACAATAAAAGGGAGCAGACCACTCGAAGGATCGCCTTTTACTATGTAAGGATCAACACCGTCGATAAAATTATGGTGAACACTATTGAGCGAAACTTTGCGACCAAGTGTTATGCTGTAGTCGTTGGCCTGAACACCGTTGAGTGTTTCGCCGTATTCCGTGTTCGATTCGCGTCCGTAAGTGTAAGTTACACCGGCTGTTGCCAGTAAATCGCCTTCGTAAGTAGCATCGATAAACATTTTCCCACGGTATTTCTGACCGCTTTCCATCTCAATTTCAACGATTTTTTGCCCCTGCTTTTTTACGCCGTTGTCGCGGTTTAGCCGCTGCTGGTAAACGACATCAATTTTTTCGGGAGCCATCATTTGTTCGTACACTTTTACGGCTGCCGACGGCTCGAAGGTCCACATGGCATCTTCTCCTTGTTTGTTTCTGCTTTGCTTGTATTCTTCGGGTTTCTGCCATTTCCAGTTTTCCGGCCGGGCATAATATTGTTTTATGTTCCTGTAAAATTCGCGCGAAATTCCGCCAATGGCTTGTTTGTTGCCAATATCGGTGGCACCCAATCCGCCGGTGGTTAATCCTCCTAGCCGGTTCGATGGTTCAATGATCAGCACCGATTTTCCCATTCGTGAACTTTGAATGGCGGCGGCAATTCCGGCCGAAGTACCGCCATAGATTACAATGTCGTAAGAGGTGTTTTGTGCCTGTCCGTTCAGCATAAACAGCATTGAAAAAATGCTTGCAAAGACGGTTGTTAAGAAAGTTTTTATTGAAAACATACTATTTATTTAAGATTTAGTACAAAGTTAAGTTCGCTAAAGTGCCCAGATTTTATGCCTTTAGGATGAGTCTTCATGGTGTTAAAATAGAAAAAGTTTTAGGATCATAAAAAGCTGTTTTTGACTTGCTGAATTTAACAAAATTACAAGGAACACCAAGAGTGGTTGAGCAAAATTGGAGATGTGCCGGAAGCTGGCTGCCCGATATTTGATTGCTGGGTAGCGCATGTGTTTTGCCGAATATCAGATAGGTGAGTTTTTCGGTAAGTTCTTTAATTTCATGGAATTGTACATAAATGGGCCTTGCCTGGAAATATGAATTATTCTGAAACCGCTTTTAACCCGACAATCGATGCAATGAGGGAGGTGAGAAAAAGCAGCCTTAAAAATGTGGTCGGTTCTTTGAACACAAAAATTCCGACCAATACGGTTCCAACCGCACCAATTCCGGTCCATACGGCGTAGGCAGTCCCGATGGGTAAGGTTTGCGTGGCTTTTATCAAAAGACTCATGCTTATGGTAAGTGCAAGCAGAAATCCGGCGTACCACAGGTACATTTCGGTGCCGGATGTTTCTTTTGCTTTTCCGAGGCAAAAGGCAAAAGCAACTTCAAACAGTCCTGCCACAGTTAATATAATCCAGCTCATTTTCTTCCTTGTGTTTTTGTTGCTGATTACGGGTGCCGCAAAACAAAAAGCAGTGGTTTTACGTCCCGTTTGTCCGGGTTGAAAGATAGGTATTTAAACGAGAACTGTGGCTTAGGCATGTTCATAAACTGTTTAGGCTATTTATATGTTGTTGTCTTTCTGTTTTAAATATTATTTCCCCGTAATTTGATTTCTGCTAATTTCATTTGAGAGATTGGAGAAGAGCAAGGAGTATTTCAACATAGCCATTTTGTATTCAGTTTGAATGTATGGCGTTTACATTCTTTTACAGATATTTCGTTTTATATGGCAATGATGTTTCATTTATTGATGGGGTAAACTAATGCATGAGTTGCGACTATCTCATCAAGTTTTTTCGAAATTCCGACGGCTTCTTCTATCAATTCTTTGGGGTATTCATTTATTTCCAGAATTCTGATTGCATTTCTGTTCTTTAATTTTCCTTCTTTTAGTTTAAAATCAAAAGCCACATTATTTTCTTTTACAATTTCACTAAAATGATAAAGCTCGTATTCGTCGGATAACAAGTCGGTTAACTCAATATCATGGGTCGAAACGAAGACAAAATTCTTATTTCTTGCTAACGTTGAAAGCACTGCCTTTCCTGCAGATATCCTTTCTATGGTGTTTGTTCCTTTAAATATTTCATCTAACAAAAACAAGTTTGATTTGTCGTTGGAGGATTCTTCAATCATTTCTTTTATCGTCAATACTTCTTCAAAGTAGTAGCTTTTATCATTCATTAGGTCATCGCTTATTCTGATCGCAGAATAGATTCGCGCTCTTGGTATTGTCATCGATTCAGCAAAGCACGTGTTAATTGTCAACCCGGTTATCATGTTTAAGCCAATGGTCCGAATAAATGATGTTTTACCCGACATGTTGGAGCCTGTTATCAAAATTGATTTTTTGGAAACCTCTATACTATTTGTTATACAATCAGCTATTAAAGGATGGTACACATTTACGGCTATAATTTTTGAATCATTGATTACTGGCAAACTAAAATGTTCTAAACCTTTTCTTAATGAGCCAATTGAAATCAATATGTCTATTTCTCCAACAAAACAATATACCTTTTCAATTTCTTCCCTTTTAGAGTCTAACTGTCTTAATACTCCAAATAATAGCAAGGGTTCTAACAAAAATGCTATTTTGAATAGCTCTAAAATTCCCCAGAATAAGACATCAAAATCACTTTGTAAGCCAGCTTCCAAACGAAAAAAGGACATTCGGCGGCGTACCTGATTTATTGTCTGAATAGAATTGGCTAGATCAGGATTGAGCTCTTTAAATTGTTGGTTTCTGTTGAGATTATTGGCAATCTTATTTAATCTTAGAAGTTGAGGAATCGAACCAAGGTATTTGTGCAGGTTTCGTTTATTCCAATAGTGAAATCCCAAGTTAATAACGAAAACACCTAAAAATATAAAAAGCATCTTCGGATTAACCGGAAGCATCAGAAGCGACAGTATGCTTGTAAATGATAAGATACGTATTATGAAAAACCATCCGGGAGGTTTCTTGTGTTCCTCTTGAAATAGCGATGAAATGAGATATACATCGCTTTTATTTAATTTTTCTAGTTGTAATTGAGTATTAATCCTAAAATCGATATCATCAGTTAAAGTTTTTATAAGTTTTTCGTTTTTATCGTGATCATTGTTATCATTAGGGATTGTTCTTAGCTTATTGTATAAACATTGCTGTCCTATTATTGAAGTAGTTCTGTCGAGAAACATGAACAACTCTTCAAAATCCAAGTCGTTACAGGTTTTGTTTGATATCACATGAAAAGAATCGGCATTCTTTTTATTCTTGAAATATTTCTCAATCAAATCAAAGCGGAAGCCGTCACTCTTTGGTCTTCCAAACGATTCTTTTAATCTCTCAATATTTTTCTTTTTTCGCATTGTGATTTTACTGCCTGATGTTTTTAATAACAGTGGTTAAGGTTCTTGAAGGGGATCTTTTCCAATCTAAGAATTCTTGCAGTGCGAATTGGTATGCAAAGGCTTTGACATTATAGTTGACAGTGTTTTCAAGGTTATTGCTTTTTCCATTTTTAAAAATAGCAATAAAAAGGTTTGGCACTCTGGTTGCGAATATGTTATAAAATCAGTTTTTTATTTCAGGGGTACTTCAGAGGCCCGCGTTTGGACCTCCGAGCCCCAACGTTGAGGCTCGGAGAAACTAATTTTCACCTTTTTTGTTAAAAGCCAGGGCTCTTAGGTTCAAGCGTGGGCCTCAATTGTTAAAATTTTGAGCAATTAGGTTCTCGCTTGAGCTTCAAATGTTAAAATTCGGGGCAAAAAGGCTCACGTTTGTTTCTCTGAGGTTCAAATTAGTTCTTCAGAGGTTCAAACTAGTTTCTTTGAACCCAAAGCTGTACCTCGGAGGTGAGACGCCAGACATTAGAGCCTCACTGTAATTTATCAATAGCTCAAAGCCCGAAGCTCACTGTCCTCAGCCTTTGCCTTAGCCTCAGCCTCAGCCTTTCTCTGAGTTTACCTTTCGTACCCGATGGTGTACTTGCCGCTTTTCAGCGCAATGTTTTTATTGCTCAACAGCTCTTTCGTGAGGCCGTTAAAGCGGTATTCCTGGGTGCAGGAAGGGAAGGCCACTTCGGCTTCCACACCCACCGGAATTTCGATGGTCATTTCCATTGTTTCGTCTTTTAGTTCCCAGTTTACTGCCAGTTTACCATAGGGCGTTTCCCTGAATGTTTTGGCCCAGTTCACACCGTCCGGTATCTGGGGGTGAATACGTACTTTTTGCCAGGCGGGTGCGTCATCCACCGGATGAATTCCCCCAATGGCCTGGTAGAACCACGAGCCTGTTCCGTTGTAGCAATTGTGAATGTGGCTTCGGGCGGCGTCCCAGTGTTCCCAGGTAGTGGTGGCCCCGTTGTCGAGCATGTACAGGTAGCTGGGGTAGTCGCGTTGCTTCATCATCGAGTACATCAGGTCGGGTGCCTGGTATTTAACCACCCATTCGGTGAGCACCGGAAGTCCCACCAACCCACAGGCAAAATGTCCCTGGCGTAGCACATTGGTTTCGAGGTAAAGCGCTTGCGTAACATCTTTCTTTTTGTCGGCAGGTACTGCACCGGCAAGCATGGGGTAGGCAATATCGATCTGTGTTCCCGTTCCGTAGGTATTGTCTGCTTGGTTGAAATACACTTCGTGTATGCGTTTGCGGAGTTGCTCTTTTTGTGCCGCGTATTGTTGTTCGTCTTCCGGCTTTCCGAGCACACGGGCAATTTTCTCCATATTGTCAAAACACACGGCTATAAACGAGTTGTTTACCACATCAACGGAAGCTTCGGCGGTTTGATCGATGCCAAGGGGTGTTGCCCAGTCGCCCAGGTACCAGTTGCGGTAGTCGTTGTTGGGCCAGGGTTTCAGCAATCCGTCAATGCTGTACTTGTTGACATATTCGAGCCATTTTTGCATCACCGGGTAGTACTTTTCCAGCACCTGTGTGTCGCCGTAATTCAGGTAGGTATTCCACGAGGCGGTGATAATAAAACCACACCAGTAGGGCCCGCCGCCTGCGCGGTAAGGGTTGGGGGCGGTGTGGGGCATTCCGCCGTCTTCGCGGATAACATCGGCCCAGGCCTGCAGCCAGTTGTTGTAGAGCGGTGCCAGGTTGTACATGGTTTGGGCCGTTACGGTAGATGCGTTGCCATCGCCGCCGTACCCCAGCCGTTCAAGCTGGGGGCAGTCGACCAGGTCGCCGCCAATGCTCAAACATTGCAGAGTATAATGCTGCATGTTGTGAATCGAATTCAGGTCCGGATCGGAGCATTCAAAACCGGAGGCTTTCTCAAAATCAGTTCGGACAAGGTAGGCGCTGATTGAATCGGCAGAAGGCATTTCTTCAAGCCCGGTTACACGCACATACCGAAATCCGTGGTAGTCAAATTTATTGATGAAAACTTCGGGTGCAGTGCCCGATGCAACGTAGCGGTCGTATTGATTGCGGTCGTTGAATGTTCCCTCTTTCGTAAGATGATCGCAATAGCCCATGGTTATTTGTTGTCCGGGCTTGAGATTGCTAAAATGAAATTCGAGCCAGCCGGTGAGGTTGGTCCCCATATCAACCAGGAAAGTATCTTTTGAGATTTGTAAAATGGCAGCCGGTTTTATCGTGTCCTGAATGGTGTTGAACTCCACCATTTGCGGACTTACCGAATGAGCCGGTACTTCAATGATCGATACCGCTTTCCATTCGCGTTCGGGATCATTCACCTGTAAATCACTTTTGGCAAGGTTTCCATCCACAATTTCGCCCCCAAACTGATGGGGCCTCCAGTTGCCATGCCGGGTGTAACTGCTTTTTCTTCCAAGCCATGTCGTGTCGGTGGCCAGGACAAGCTGACTTTGGTTTCCGGCTGTTTTCTCGAGTTGAGCCCGAACCACCGGGCCATCGTTTACCACCCCGGGAAGTCCGGTGGTGTACCAGCCGCTGCCCAGCCAAAGCAATAAATCGTTTGCACCTTTTTTTACCAGGTCCGAAACATCGTAAGTATTGATCAGCGAGCGTTTATTGAATTGCGAAACGGCCGGGCTGAGCACTCCCTTTTCCACTTTCTTTCCGTTCAGATACACTTCGTGATAGCCAAGTGAATTAACGTGTAACAGGTAGTGGGAGCCGGTTTCATCTATATGAAATGACTTGTACAGTTGCGGACATTCGCGGTAACCGGCGTCGGTATTAAAGGCAATGTAGCTGGCCTGCCAGTCGTCGGGCGAAAGAAGCCCGATTCCAAACGATGCTGCTTTGCTCCATTCCGAAACATTTCCGTGATTGTCCCAGGCACGTACTTTCCATACCACGCTGCTTCCCGGGTTTAATTTTTTGCCCTGGTAAGCCACCAAAACACTGGATGATGACTCGAATTTACCGGAATCCCAAAGATCGGCTTTGCCTTCGTGCAGCAGCGAAGCATCGCTTGCCACCAGAAGTTGAAACGCCTTTTGCTCCGTACCGTTTTTGTTGCTTTTTATCTTCCAGCTAAAACGCGGAGTGTCTTTGTCAATAGCGGCAGGATTGTGCAGGTTTTCACACCGGAGGTCGTACAAATGAATGCTGTGTTTTTTGTGGCATGCGCCAAAGGTTAGGCACAGACAAAGGAGGATTATCAGGTTCTTTCGGTTCATTGGTGTAAGTCTTAAAAGCTGTAAATGTAGCATCAATTTGTGTAACCAAGCAGTAAAAAGCTATTAATTGGGAAGAAAAGTGGTAAGGGTAAGGCGCTTAGCTCCCGGTTTCGGAGTACCGGGATTGACAGGCTGATTTCACTTCCCCGGTACCGGGTCCGAAGTCATAAGTTTTAGTTACTTTTGGTTGCTAAAACCGAGAGCTATGAAGGAAATAGAAATATTCTGTAAAAATACCAATGCTTTTCATTCTTACCCGATGGGGACATCGTTGCTCGAGATCAGCCACGATTTGAACATAAAACTGGAGCACCGGGTGTGTGGCGCCATTGTGAACAACAAAGTGCGTGAACTCTCTTTTTGTGTGGTAAAACCCAAGCAGGTTGAGTTTATCGATGTTACGCACATGGATGGTACCCGCCTGTATATCCGCAGCCTGATTTTTGTAATGTATGCAGCGGTGAAGGAGGTTTTTCCGCATGTAAATTTCCGGGTGCAAAACGGCATATCGAATGGCTACTTTTGCGAACTGCAAGGGCTGGAGCGCGAAATCAATGAGTCGGACCTGTTTGCCATCCGGCAGGAAATGGAGGCGATAATTGCGGCTGACCTGCCTTTTGTAAAAAGAGGGATTGTTACCACCGAAGCTGTTGATCAGCTGATGAAACAGGGACTGGAAGAAAAGGCACAGTTGTTTGAACAACAGGGGCAGCTTTACACGCAGCTTTACTTTTTAAAAGATCTGGCCAACTATTTCTACGGCCACCTGCTGCCGTCAACCGGTTATATCTCCGGGTTCGGGGTGGTAAAATATTACGACGGGATTTTGTTGCAGATTCCGCACCGCAAGCATTTCGAGCGGCTCCGGAAGGTGTTTTACAACGAAAAGCTTTATGATATTTTCCAGGAACAGAAAGACTGGGCCGAAATCATTAACGTGTCAACGGTCGGAAACCTGAACGATCACACACTTGCCGGAAAAGGCGGCGATGTGATCAAAATCTCGGAAGCGCTGCATGAAAAAAAGATTGCGGAGATCGCCAACATGATTTCCTCGCGCAACGGCGACGTAAAAGTGGTGCTGGTGGCCGGTCCTTCGGCTTCGGGGAAAACCACATTTAGCAAGCGGCTGGGCGTGCAACTGGCGGTAAACGGTTTGCGTCCGCACCAGATTTCGCTCGACGACTATTTTGTAGACCGCGAGCACACGCCACGCGACGAGAACGGAGAATACGATTTTGAAGCGCTGGAAGCGGTCGATATTCCGTTTTTTAACCAGCAATTGATTGAGTTGTTTGAAGGCAAAGAGGTTCGTTTGCCGCTTTTCGATTTTCACCTCGGACGCAGAGCCGAAAACGGGAAAAAGCTGCAACTGGGGCGCGGCGATATTCTGATAGTGGAAGGAATTCACGGGATGAATCCCGGTTTGCTGACACAGGTGAAAGAAAAGAATACATTTAAGATCTTCATTTCGGCGCTGACCCAGATATCGATGGATGAACACACCCATATTTCAACGGCCGACAATCGCCTGATCCGTCGTTTGATCCGCGACAGTAAATACCGGGGCTATCCGGCGGCAGCCACCATTAAACGCTGGCCCTCGGTGCGAAAAGGGGAGGAGCGGAATATTTTTCCTTACCAGGAAAATGCGGATGTGATGTTCAACTCGGCAACGCTTTACGAACTGGCAGTATTGAAAAAGTACGCTGAGCCAATTTTGAAAACCGTACTCGAAAACCAGTGCGAATACACGGAGTCGTCGCGTTTGCTTGAGTTCCTTTCTTATTTCAAACAGATCAACGACGACGAAATTCCACCCACTTCGCTTCTTCGCGAATTCTTAGGAGGCAGTAGCTTTGCCTATTAAGCGAATTTAAAGAGCAGGTTTCGTAAAAAACAAGAGCTTAATCCGAAAGATAATTTGACCGGTTGGGGACTACCTTCCCCTTCCGGTTTTACATGCCTGTAATTTTGTTCATTTGTTCGTTTATATGATATAAATCATGCTTGTTCTATCCTTGTTTTCAGGCCCATTTTAAAATTTATTCATATTCATTCTTTTTAAACTTTTTACAGGATATCGACGGTATATCTTTACTATTTTTGCACCGTTTTTTTATGGAATTGGTTCCTCAAAAATAGATTTAGATGATTAAGAAAGGTATTTATGTAACAAACACCGAGAAGCATTCAGGCCGATCGGTGGTGGCGCTGGGAATCATGAATTTGCTTCTTTCCCGTTCGGGGAAGGTTGGTTATTTCAGACCGATCATCAGCGACTATCCCACAGGAGTGAGGGATAATCACATTGAAACAATGATCTCGTATTTCAACCTGAACATCGACTACAAGGAAACTTACGGGTTTACCATGTCGCAGGTGGTGAAATACAAGAACATGGGGCAGGAAAGCCGTTTGATCGACAAGATCATCGAGCATTACAAGGAGTTGGAGAGCAAGTACGATGTGGTGCTGGTAGAAGGCTCTGATTTTTCGGGGAAAGGCGTTTCCTTTGAAGTGGACCTGAACACGGAAATTGCGAAAAACCTGTCGATCCCGACCATTCTTGTCAGTTCGGCTCATAACAAGGATCTAAAAGATGCTGTTTCGAACTTCGACCTGGTGGTAAAAACATTTGCCGACAAGGACGTACCGGTGCAGGCCATTGTTATGAACCGTGTTCCGGAAGAACATTGCGAAGACGTGGCAAAAGAACTGAAACAAGTGGTTCCGGCCGATACAACCATCGAGATTATACCGGAAGTAACCCGTTTGAGCAGTCCAACCATCCACGAGATTTATGATAAGATTGGCGGCGAAATTCTGTTGGGAGAGAACCTGCTCAGCAAACAGGTCGATCATTTTGATGTGGGAGCCATGCAGTTGCGTAATTACCTGGATCGCGTGCGGGAAAACAGCCTGATCATTACTCCGGGCGACCGTGCCGATATTTTGGTGGGGGCTTTTCAGGCCAATGCATCAACCAATTATCCGTCGATTGCGGGAATTGTACTTACCGGTGGACTTCGTCCCGAGCCACCCATTATGAAGCTGATTGACGGACTGCCCAACCCGGTGCCAATCATCCTGGTAGACGATGTTACCTTTGTGGCGGCCAGCAAAATTGCGAATATCAAACCGGGAATTCGTCCGGGCGACACACGCAAAATCGAACTCAGCATTGCCACTTTTGATAAATACATTGATACTGAATCGCTGCTCAACAAATTTGCCAATTTCAAAAGCAGCATTGTTACTCCGCGCATGTTCCAGTACAACCTGGTTTCAAAAGCAAAATCGAATAAAAAACACATTGTACTGCCCGAAGGAACCGACCCGCGCATTCTTGCTGCGGCTGTTCATTTGGTTGATCAAAATGTGGTGGACATTACGCTTTTGGGAAAACGCGATGAGGTGCTGGCAAAGGCCGACCAGCTTGGTCTGGTACTGAACGAAGAAGAGATCACGATCATTGATCCGAATACTTCGGAATTGTATGAAGATTACTGGCGTACTTATTTCGAACTAAGGAAACACAAAAATATTCCGGAAGACATGGCCCGCGATGCCCTGCTTGACGTATCGTTTTTTGGAACCATGATGGTTTACAAGGGAGATGCCGACGGTATGGTTTCGGGTGCAGCCCACACAACGGCTCACACCATTATTCCGGCGCTTCAGTTTGTAAAAACCCGCCCGGGAGTTTCTACCGTTTCGTCTTGTTTCTTTATGTGTCTCGACGACCATGTTTCGGTAATGGGCGACTGCGCAGTTAACGTGAATCCAACGGCTGATCAGTTGGCTGAGATTGCTGTTTCGTCGGCAGAGTCGGCCATCGCTTTTGGCATCGATCCAAAAGTGGCCTTGCTTTCTTACTCTTCGGGAACATCGGGAACCGGTGCTGAAGTGGATAAAGTGCGGGCTGCTACCGAAAAAGCCAAAGCCTTGCGTCCCGACCTTAAAATTGAAGGCCCGATTCAGTACGATGCCGCTGTTGACCCAAGCGTAGGCAAAAGTAAAATGCCGGATTCGGAAGTGGCCGGACAGGCAAATGTGTTGGTATTCCCCGATTTGAATACCGGGAACAACACGTACAAAGCCGTTCAGCGCGAAACCGGTGCACTGGCCATTGGCCCGATGTTGCAGGGATTGAACAAACCGGTGAACGATTTAAGCCGCGGTTGTACGGTAGACGATATTTTTAATACGGTAGTGCTTACCGCTATTCAGGCTCAGGAAGGAATTTAATCAAATAATTCCTCGTGGCTTGCCTCGAGGTTTCCTTGTATTCTCCCCTGAAATTCAGGGGAGATGTCATCTGTTAAGTAACGGATGACAGAGGGGTAAAAATAAATTGCAAATGTTAGGCTAAGACGAGTTCCGCCTTAACCTTATTGAGTAAACAAAATAAGAAATGAATATTTTAGTAATTAACGCCGGTAGTTCATCCATTAAATATCAGCTGATTGATATGGATACTGAACTTCCGTTGGCGAGCGGGCTGGTTGAAAGAATTGGCCTGGAAGAAGGAGTAGTGAAATACAAAACTTTTGTAAACGGTGAGAAGAAGGAACTGAAGGAAACGTTCCCGATTCCCAACCATACAGTTGGATTGAAAAGGGTAGCCGAGTTACTTACCGATGAAAAAGTGGGAGTAATCAGCGATCCGTCAGAAATTCAGGCGGTAGGTCACCGTTTGGTACACGGCGGGGAGGCTTTCACCAAAACCGTGGAAATTACCGAAGCGGTAAAAGCAAAAGTAAAAGAACTGTTCCCGCTGGCTCCGCTGCATAACCCGGCCAACCTGATTGGTGTGGAAGTGGCGGAAACCGTTTTCCCAAATGCCAAACAGGTAGGTGTTTTTGATACGGCTTTTCATCAGACCATTCCTGAAAAAGCATTTCGCTATGCCATTCCTGTTGAGTTTTACAAGGAAATGGGAATTCGTAAATACGGTTTCCACGGAACTTCCCACAAATTTGTTTCAGAGCAGGCAGCAGAATACCTGGGAAAAGAGGATGCCAAAATCATTACCATTCACCTGGGGAACGGCGCTTCTATGGCAGCTGTAAACGGAGGTGTTTGTGTGGATACCACCATGGGAATGGGGCCGCTTTGCGGATTGATTATGGGAACCCGTTCGGGCGATATCGACCCGGCCATTATTTTCTTTTTGGCCGAACAGAAAGGTTACTCGGTAAACGAGATTTCAAGCCTGCTGAACAAGGAAAGTGGTATGAAAGGTTTAACCGGACAAACCGATATGCGCGATGTGGAGAAATTGCTGGATGAAGGCGACGAAAATGCTATTCTGGCCTGTGATATGTACGCTTACCGCATCAAACAGTTTATTGGTAGCTACGCAGCCGTTATGAACGGTGTGGATGCGCTTGTATTTACAGCCGGTATTGGTGAAAACAAAACGTCTATCCGCAAGCTGGTGTGTCAGGATATGGGCTACCTTGGCATTGAGTGGGACGAGGAAAAAGACAAAAACCGCACAGATGGTGTACATGAGATCAACACCGACAATGCAAAAACAAAGGTGCTGATTATCCCAACCAACGAAGAGTTGGAGATTGCCAGGCAAACGCTGGAGGTGGTCAAATAGTAATTTCAGAAAAGAATATTCAGAGCGGCAGGTTATTCCTGCCGCTCTTTTTCGCTCAACAGTCAGTCAGGCACACAAGGAAAAATCCGCGAGGTTTTCGTGAATCGTGTAAAATGTTGATATTTGGGCTTTCAAAATAAAACAGAGATAAATGGTAAATAAAAATATTCCTGCCGTACTGGGTATCGGCAACGCACTGGTAGATGTAATTTCGGTGATAAAAGATGATTCGCTGCTGCAGAAATTTAACCTGCCCCGGGGCAGTATGACGCTTGTTAATGCAGAGCGTTCTCAGCAGATTTATGCGGCTACTTTTTCCGAAAGCAGTAAGCTGACCACTGGCGGTTCGGTGGCCAACACCATGCGTTCGCTGGCCAATATGGGCGGAAATGGCGGCTACATGGGAAAAGTGGGACGCGATAAACTGGGCGATCTTTTTAAAGACGATTTTGAAAGACGCGGACTCCGTACCCACCTGACCTACAGCGAAAGTGGCACCGGCCGTGTAATGGCGCTGGTTAGTCCCGATTCGGAACGAACCATGGCAACCTACCTGGGAGCGGCTTCAGAGTTGCAGGCCTACGACTATATGCCCGGTTTGTTTAATGGCTACAAATACCTGTACATGGAAGGTTACCTGGTTTTTAACCACGATCTGATCAAAGCAGGCGTTGAAAAAGCAAAAGCTGCCGGACTGAAAGTTGCCATCGATCTTTCGAGCTTTAACGTGGTAGACGCCAATCTTGAGTTTTTGAAAGACCTCATTAAAAACAATGTCGACATCGTGATTGCCAACGAAGAGGAAGCGCGGTCGTTTACCGGCCTCGAACCCGAAGCGGCGCTGCACGAGATTGCAAAAGACTGCGAGCTGGCCATCGTAAAAGTGGGCAAGGAAGGTTCGCTGATCAAGCACGGCGATGTGGTAACGCGCATTGGCATCGTTCCTGCCAAAGCATTGGATACTACCGGCGCGGGAGATGCATATGCTGCCGGTTTCTTTTACGGGCTTACCAACGGCTATTCCATGGCAGTTAGCGGAAAAATTGCCGCCCTGGTTTCAGGGAAAGTGGTGGAAGTAATGGGACCTAATTTACCCGATCATCAGTGGCCTGAAGTAATGGCCGAGATCAATAAAATTGTTGCTGAAGATTAGCGATCAGTATTCAGTGTTCAGTCGCAGTTGGCAGTAGGAAGTGGCCGGAGAACTTTGGACAGATTCCTGACAACAGTGAAAAAAATAACCAATCGTAACAACGGTTGGTTATTTTTTATGTATGATTCAGCTATTCCTGATTCAAAGCTTGGAGCTAGTGGCTTGAAGCTAAAAGCTCTTTTTAAAACAATCCGTGAATTTGTGCATCGATGCGGTCGATCACATAACTCAGATCTTCCGGATTGGTGGTGAAATCAAGGTCATCTACATTGATCACCAGTAATTTTCCCATTTTATACCCGTTTATCCAGGCTTCGTAACGGTCATTCAACTGTTTCAGGTAATCGAGCCTGATAGAGTTTTCGTACTCCCTGCCACGTTTCTGAATCTGGTTTACCAGCGTGGGTATCGAAGCACGAAGGTAAATCAGCAGGTCCGGCGGCTGAATAAGGCTCACCATCAGATCGAACAGCGTTTTGTAGTTGTTAAAATCGCGGGTACTCATCAAACCCATGGCATGCAGGTTGGGCGCGAAAATCTCGGCATCTTCATAAATGGTCCGGTCCTGGATAATGGTTTTTCCCGATTTCCGGATATCGATAATCTGCTGGAAGCGTGAATTCAGAAAGTAAATCTGAAGATTGAACGACCAGCGTTGCATATCATTGTAAAAATCGTTCAGATACGGATTCTCATCCACATCTTCGTAGTGAGGGGTCCATTTATAGTGTTTCGCCAGTAGTTCGCTCAGTGTTGTCTTACCGGCGCCGATATTTCCTGCAATTGCTATGTGCATGGTAAAATTTTGATTTGAAATTCTAAATTATAAAAAAATCAGGTTATTCCTCTAAGATCTTTAAAAGATCATCGAGATATTTGCGGTCGTTCGACAAGCGGGGAATTTTGTTTTGCCCGCCAATCTTACCGCGTTGTTTCATCCAGTTGTAGAACGTTCCTTTGGGCGCCTCTATTACATGGGGCATCTCCAAAGTCAAATTTTTGTGCCTTTTGGCTTCGTAATCAGAGTTCAGCGTTTTCAGCGTATTGTCCAGTATCCGGGTAAAATGATCCAGCTCGTCGGGTGGTGTCACAAACTCGATGATCCACTGATGGGCGCCTTTTTGGTTGTCGCCGATAAAGATCGGGCCGGCCGTGTATTCGTTTATAACGGCACCGGTATGCTGACAGGCCACTTTTAATGCCTGTTCTGCGTTGTCGATGATCACTTCTTCGCCAAAAGCATTGATGAAATGCTTGGTGCGCCCGGTAATTTTTATTTTGAACGGGTATTTACACGTGAATTTTATGGTGTCGCCAATCACATAACGCCACAATCCCGCACTGGTTGAAATAACCAAGGCATAGTTTTCATTCAGCTCCACTTCTTCCAGCCCAAGCACCTGCGGATTTTCTTTGCCGAATTCCGACATCGGGATAAACTCATAGAAAATACCATAGTCGAGCATCAGCAACATATCGTCCTGGTGTTCGTTGGTCTGGATTCCAAAAAATCCTTCCGACGCATTATAGGTTTCAATGTAGTGCATCTGCGGACTGGGAATCAGTTTCTGGTACTGCTCGCGGTAGGGATCAAATTTAACGCCTCCGTGGGTGAATACCTCCAGGTTGGGCCAAACTTCGAGCAGGTTTGACTTGCCCGTTTTTTCGAGTACCCGCTTGAAAAGTACCAGGTACCACGACGGAACCCCCGCAAAAGCGGTTACGTTTTCTTCCAGCGCTGTTTCAATGATCTTTTCGATCTTCTCCTCAAACTCTTCGATCAGGGCAATTTCGGTGGTGGGTGTGCGCAAAAAGTCGGACCAAAAAGGTACATTCTCGAGCATAATGGCCGAAAGGTCGCCGTAATAGGAATTGTTGCTGAAATTGTTTACCCGGTGGCTTCCGCCCAATGTCAGCACTTTGCCTTTGAGCACTTTCGTGTCAGGATGAGTTTTCATGTACAGGAAAAACACATCTTTGGGGCCTTTCAGGTGGCATTCTTCCAGGGCTTCGCGGGTTACCGGAATAAACTTGCTTTTGTCGCTGGTTGTTCCCGACGACTTGGCAAACCACTTGGTTTCGCCCGGCCACAACAAATCGCGTTCACCGTTGCGCATGCGTTCCACGTACGGCTTTATCTGGTTGTAGTCTTGCAGCGGTACGTTATTCTGGTATTCATGCAGCGAATTTATTTTTTCGTAGTTATGCAGCTTTCCCCATTCGGTGTCCTTCGCAGCAGCCAACAGGTTGAAGAGCACTTCGTTCTGAATCTCGAGTGGATATTCGCTGTAATACTGTATTTCATCACTTCTGCGCGTCGTGATCCATCTTATGACTGAATTTAAAATGGCCATACTTGGTAAAAATTTAACGAGTCCAAATTTATGAATATTTTATGTCAAACCTGAATCAAAATTCCCGATTTGTCAACTTCTTTGCTTGCCCTGAAATGGAGGCCTGTGGGCACTTTTCAGTCATACATCAAAATGAACGGGTGTCCTGAAAGGACCAGACTTTAATAACCGTGTGTGAAACGCACGGTAAAAAAGCGAATTCTATAAATCAGCCCTGAATGGGGTTGAATCGGTCCCGGTAAAAATGTTATTGCCATAAGCATGGATGAATTGGGTGACTTTAAATTTATCAGGTGTAACAGAAATGACGAACGCGGGTTTGAGCAGGCAGATTCAATCTTTTCCAATCTCATATCAATCTATGTCAATCTTTTTTCAATCTCTTTCTGCTTGCTCCGTTTCCGTTTTGCGAATGCAGGTAATTGTTTAAATTTACGCTCGATTAACAAATCTGATTCAGAAGCTTGCTGGTTTCAACGAACGGCTGGCTTTAAACCAACAGAATTATGAATTACATTGACATTATCCTGCTCATTTTGTTGTTGCTTTCGGCCATCAACGGGTTTACCAAAGGCTTAATCGCCGAAGTAGTTTCTTTGGCAGCGCTTATCCTGGGTATTTGGGGAGCCATCGAGTTCTCGTACGTTACTTCTGAATTTCTGATCGAAAATTTTAACCTCACCACGCGGCATCTGAACATTATTTCGTTTGTGGTCACTTTTGTGGTCATCGTTATCCTGGTTCATATCGTGGGTAATGTGGTGAATAAAATGGCCGAAGCCGTGCTGCTGGGTTTTGTAAACAAGCTGGCCGGACTGGTTTTTGGCATCATCAAATCGGCGCTTATCATCAGTGTTTTGCTGGTGGTTTTTGATAAGGTCGACAGCGATGTCGGTATTATCTCACCCGAAACAAAAGCCAATTCCCGGATGTACGAACCCATTCGGTCGCTGGCGCCATCCATTTTTCCGTTTATTGACGACTGGGAAATAAACCTGGGAGAAAACAACAGGAGAGATTCGCATGTGGTCTAAAATAAGGAATAAATTATTTCGGGCCGAAAAGGAAAAGGCAAGCGAGCCGGTTGTTTGTAAAAACTGCGCCACCGAATTTGTCGGACATTACTGCCCGCATTGCGGACAATCGGTCAGCGATTACGATCGCCCCTTCAGTTTTCTTTTCTTTAATTTTTTGGGTGATTTTTTTGCCTTCGACGAGCGCTTTTTTAAAACCACCATCGACTTAATGTTTAAGCCCGGTTTTCTTACCAAAGAGTATTTTGAAGGAAAGCGGATTCGTTATGCCCCTCCGTTCCGGGTTTTTATATTTACCAGTTTTGTTCTTTTTCTGTTGTTGCAGATCTACACCAACCGGGGCTTGCAAAACGTGCTTCATTTCGACTTGCGCAACCAGGAAACATTAGATACAACGGCAGTGGCTACCATCGATTCGATCCTGACATCGGAGCTTGGCCGGCAACCGGCAACAGATTCCGCCGGAAGTTTGGATGCTACACTGACCATGGACAGCTTTCGGAAGGGAGATGTACAAAGCTGGCTGGAGACAGCGGCCGCCCAAAAAGAGAAAGAGCTGAAAGAAGAAACCGACCCCGAAAGACGAAAAGAGCTACAGGACATCCTTCGTGTTCTCCGGTCGCCGGAGCAGGTAAATGCACGGATACTGAAATACATGTCGTGGGCGTTTTTTCTGCTTCTGCCCATTTTTGCGCTTCTTCTGAAACTGTTTTACATCCGGCGCAGGCAAAACTACATCCGGCACCTTATTTTTTCGATACACATTCATTCGTACCTTTTTGTTTTGCTGATAATTATTACGGGTATGTACCTTACCTTGCCCTATAAATTAGGGCTTGTTACGCTTATTTTACTGCTGTCGTTCCCGGTTTATACCATCCTGGCCATGAAAAACTTTTACCGGCAGGGAATCGGCAAGGCAATCGTAAAATTTCTGGGTATCTCGTTTATTTACAACACTATATTTCTATCCTTTGTGATCTATGTGATCATCGAAGCACTTCAGGTTTAGCGAAATTTTCAGGTCGCGCGAAAATAATTGCAACCTTTCTGAAACGGCCGTAGTCATACGTTCAGAAAAAACAATTAAAAACAATTATTATGGATTTAGACATTCTGATACCCGCGATTATCTTTTTTGCAGCGTATCACATCATCAAGTTAATTTCTACTCATTTGCTGAAAAGAAAACTGATTAAAGCAGAACAATACGAACGGGTTGGAATTTTAGACGAAGCACAGCCGGTGAATGATGAAGTAAACCGTTATCCTTCGCTAAAATGGGGCCTGGTAGCACTGATGACCGGAATTGGCTTTATTGTTATCGATTTGCTGAAACTGATTGATAAAGCGATGATCGACGGCCGCAACGCCGTACTTCCCTTTGGCATCCTGTTGGTGTTTGTTTCACTCGGATTCCTGATCTACTTCTTTATCGTAAACGGGAAGCGGAAGTAGTCAGTATTCAGTCTCAGTTCTCAGTCTCAGTTTTCAGTTTTCACTTTTGATGTGACTGTAAACTGAGACTGAAAACTTTTTAAGCACAATGCGAGAATGCAGAAATGCGAGAATGCATCAATAAGCTGCAAGCCGCGAGCCATTAGCCATTAGCCGCGAGTCGTTGATCATTGGATATTCATTAGTTGATATTGTTGAATGGAAATTCAATCCATTCAATCTACTTCAATCCTTCAATCCCTCAGTCCCTCAGTCCATCAATCCCTCAGTCCCTCAATCCTTCCTACGCTACACAAACCGGTAATCCTCTATTTGTTGAAATCCCCGCAAAAAATCGTTGGTTTTCATGCGTTTCTTTCCGGCAATCTGCAAATCGGTAATTTGCAGCCAGCCATCGGCACAGGCAACTTTTACAAAGGTTTTCCCGTCGGTATGAATGGTGCCCGGCTCGGTGGCTTTTCCGTCGGCATGCATGGCAAAAAATACCTTGGCAGAAATTTCTTCCCCGGTGGTAAGGTGTTTTAAAACCGTCCAGGCGGCAGGGTAAGGCGATAAGCCGCGGATCAGGTTTCTGACCGACTCCACGTCTTTGTTCCAGGCAATGCGGCAATCTTCCTTAAAAATTTTAGGCGCGTGTTTTATCTCCTGGTCCGAAAGGGCTTCTTCCTGCGGCACGGCTTTGTAAGTTCCTTCGGCCAGTGCATCCACTGTTTGGGTAACCAGCGTGGCGCCAATTTCCATCAAGCTGTCGTGAACAGTGCCCACGGTATCGTTTTCCCAAATATCAATTTCTTTGCTGAAAAGAATTTTCCCGGTATCAATTTCATGATCGAGCAGAAAAGTGGTGACACCGGTTTTTGTTTCGCCGTTGATAAGCGCCCAGTTTAAGGGAGCGGCGCCCCGGTACTGCGGTAACAGCGATCCGTGCAGGTTAAAGGTACCCAGTGGCGGCATGGCCCAAACCACTTCGGGCAACATCCGGAAAGCCACTACCACCTGTAAATCGGCTTTCAGTGCCCGCAATTCTTCCAGAAAAGCCGGATTCTTCAGCTTCTCGGGTTGCAAAACGGGTAGGTTGTTGTCTGCTGCATATTTTTTTACAGCCGATTCTGCCAGCTGTTTTCCCCGTCCTGCGGGGCGGTCGGGTGCGGTAATTACCCCCACAACATTGTACCCGCCTTCCACTAATTTACGGAGGCTTGCCACCGCAAAATCGGGGGTGCCCATAAATACGATCCGAAGTTCTTTTCCTTGCATCACATGTTTTTTCTTAGGTTGGTATTTCCTTTTTGTGCCTTGGGCCAGTACGGACAGTGCCGGCAGCCGTTGGAACAGCAATAGCCACGGCGGGTGAGGTATTCTTCGGTCATGACCCGGTAGCCGTTTTCCATATAGTAGTCTTTTCCCTCTTTCAAATTGTCGCTAAAGCTGTCGGGAAAAAGGTCGTCGAAATATCCCATTCAATAAAAATTTGTGCAAAACTAAGGATTATTGTTTGAATGTGTACGTTTAAAGCTATACCGATTAGCAATTGAATTGAGCCTTAAATTCGCTGCGCTCTTAAAGCCTCTTCAATTGTCTATCGGCATTAACCATTGTAATTCCAGAGTTTCGCATAAGGCTCACTCTGAAAAACAATTGGTATTACAGGTTGAGGTAACTGAAAATCCGCTATCAAATCTTTGTTCTTTTTGAATTTCAAATTTCCGCATCGGCGGAAACGTTGTTTTTACTTTATTTCTGACTTTCCGCGCCTGCGGAAACCTTCTTTTGTGTACGGTTCACACTTTCCGCACGTGCGGAAAAGCTGTTTTTGTTCCGGTTCTGACTTTCCGTAAGCCCGGAAAGGTTGATTTTTTTCTTTTTGGAGTTTTCCGCAACTGCGGAAAGTCTGTTTTTAACCGGTTGGGGAGTTTCCGCGCTTTCGGAAAGCCTGCTCTCGGCTGGTTTGTTTTTTCGGGAAGCCCCGACAGGCTGCCCGCGATCGGTTTCGGTGTTTCGGAAGTTCCCGAAGGCCCGAACCGGGGCAAAAACAGCTGAGCGGGAAGCTCCGAAAGTTTCAACTTTACCCGGGGCAGGGTTTCGGACATTCCCGAAAGCTTGTTCCTCTGTGGGTTCAGCTTTTCGGAAGGTTCCGACAGCGGGACAATAAAAATATGAGGCGATAAAAACCCATCAAATTACCCTATTTTAAAATCGAGCTGAGGTTAATAGAATCACAATTAAAAATCTATTAGCCTTTTTCATCGGTTCTGTTTTTCTAAAAATTAGTTCTTAGTGATTATCCGACTTATTTCAATCTGTTGATATCCTGGGGTTCTCCATCCACAATTCCATGTTGAAGTCAAGATCTCATAATCCAAAACTATTTTTAAACTATCTTTTTGATAGTCAACATCAAGATTGATGGGAGAGAATATAACCGTGTCAATTTCAATCATCCAACCACACCCATCAACTGAGGGATTCCCAAAATATTTTACAAGTCCGTGTGCATTTTTGATAGTATCTAATTCGTCATCGCACCCTGCCGCAAGTATAACCACACAAAGCGGCAGCAGGAACAAAAAAGTCGTTAGTATTTTTATTTTTTTTGATTTCATATTTAAAGTATTTAGAAGTAAGTAAATAGTACAAAGTACTTTTTCGTATTCCGATTAACTGTGGTTTCGGAAGTAGAGTATTGAGGTTCAGTTCTAAATATTTAGCAGTTTGGAACTGCTTAGCGCATCATTGCAGGCTTTAATTCTTGACTTACTACGGATCGTTTCTCATAAGTGGCTGTTCTATTGTTTGATTTGATTAACGCCGCTGCCGCACGATTGCATCGTGTGGCATTATTGCAAACTGTCAACCAAAATGGCTTTGTATTCATTCCTGGTAAAAACATCTAACCATTCAACAACGGCGAAGCTTACAAAATATACGCCATCAGGATTATGAAATTTGTAATTGCGGCTCATTTTAGCAGGATGCAATGTTTTAGAATTACTATAAGTCAGGAATCTTTTTCAAACCACGCGATGCAATCGCGCGGGAGCGGGGGGCCATTGGGTTGTGTAATTTCTACTGGATACGGAAATGCAGAAACAGCAAAAAGCTTTATCGTAAATAGGCTTAATATGACTGTAATAAGTATTTTTGTTTTCATTTTTGTTATTGTTTAACCATTGAAAATATTGTACTGATAAATTCTTTGTCTTCTTTGAAAGCAACAAACTCAGGGCTTGGAGGTGTTAACGTTTCCCACTCAAAGACGACATCGCCAGAACAATCAAAATATGAAATGGAGGAGTAATGCTCATCATGTATTGAAGAATGACCTATTGAAAAAATATACTCATCCTTATCAATTACTTTTAGTATATGAATATAAAAGGAGGAATATTTTTTCTGATCTTTAACATTGTTGTAAAGGGTTTTCAACCATTCAATATTCACCAAAGGGTCTTCTACTCCACAGGCAGAAATCTCGTGGTTTTCATAAATCTCATATTGTGGCTCATTTTCATCATCGCATCCAGCTCCTAACAAAACCACACCTAATGGTAACAGGAGCAATAAAAGAGCAAATCGTTTCATTTTTTTTGATTTCATGTTTAAAGTAATTAGTCGTGAGTAAATAGTACAAAGTAGATTTTCGTATTCATGGTAACGGCAGTTAACCTATAGGAGAGCATAGAGGTTCGGTTCTAAGCGCTAAGCAGTTTGGAACTGCTTAGCGCATCATTGCAGGCTTTAATTCTTGACTTACTACGGATCGTTTTTCATAAGTGGCTGTTCTATTGTTTGACTTGATTAACGCCGCTGCCGCACGATTGCATCGTGTGGCATTATTGCAAACTGTCAACCAAAATGGCTTTGTATTCATTCCTGGTAAAAACATCTAACCATTCAACAACGGCGAAGCTTACAAAATATACGCCGTCAGGATTATGAAATTTGTAATTGCGGCTCATTTTAGCAGGATGCAATGTTTTAGAATTACTATA
This sequence comes from Maribellus luteus, assembly GCF_003576475.1. Lineage (GTDB taxonomy): Bacteria > Bacteroidota > Bacteroidia > Bacteroidales > Prolixibacteraceae > Draconibacterium > Draconibacterium luteum. Next base: position 23,340 of record NZ_QWGR01000023.1, read on the forward strand.
AGTCAGGAATCTTTTTCAAACCACGCGATGCAATCGCGCGGGAGCAGGGAAAGTTGTTGGTCAGTAAGCTAACATTGATTAATACAATTAAGAAAAGATTTTTCATAATTTTGCTAATCTAAGGTTTTGATTGAAGTTATTTCAAATGCATAACCGTAACCACTCCTTAGGCCTGGCTCTGTTAATACCCTATTTCTATTTACATATTTCTTTCCACTTATATTAACCTCTAGTCCGGGTATTTTAAACTCATCGGATAGATTTAATGGAGCTAAAATATTACTATCAATAGGTGTCGTTTCCGAATTCAGATATTCTTCGTTGACAGAAATAGCCCAATTGTAATCCTTAACTTGATTATTATTGTCAATGCTTTTTACTGTCTTAAATATCTTTCCTTTTACATTCTTTAATGTGATGTAATCATTTTGTTGTGTTTCTTCTTCATCGCACCCTGTCCCAAGTATAACCACACAAAGCGGCAGCAGGAACAAGAAAGTCGTTAGTATTTTTATTTTTTTTGATTTCATGTTAAAAGTATTTAGAAGTAAAATAGTAAAAGGTACTTTTTGTATTAAGGATAACGATAGTTGGCTTGTAATAGAGAAGAGAGGTTCGGTTCTAAGCGCTTAGCAGTTTGTAACTGCTTAGCGCATCATTGCAGGCTTTAATTCTTGACTTACTACGGATCGTTTCTCATAAGTGGCTGTTCTATTGTTTGACTTGATTAACAGATGCCTAAAAGTAGCAAACGGTTGCGTAGTAAATAATATGTTTTGCAGCATTGGGGTAAAGCACGCGATAAGATTGGTACCGCAACGAAGCGTTGAAATTCGAAGAGTCCTTCTTAATCAATTCCGATAAATCACTACTTTTAATCACTTAAGATTCAGCTAAACGAAAATGAGCATTGAACGTGATTACCTGATGCGGCAGCTGATGCAGCTGTTCGAAGTTATTCATAAAATACTGGGACACCGCGAACGCGGCGAAGACAAACAGGCCGAAGACCAGATCCGCTACTTTTACAATTGCCTGAAAATTGATGCCGATATTCAAAAGATGAGTATCGGGGACTTGCTCGCTTTTCTTCAGAATGAAAAGAAACTGAGCAACGAACACCTCGAACTGTTTGCCTTTGTGCTAAAAGAACAGGGGGAAATGGCCGTGGACGAAAAGGATCGCATCAACTTTTTTCAAAAAGCCTATTTTCTGCTGGATAAGGTAGAGCGCGAAAGCACGGTTTTTTCAATGGAGCGGCAGCTAAAACTGGGTGAATTAAAAACTTACCTGAATTAGTTTTTCGAATGCGGGAGCTTTTCTCCGCTGTGTTAACAAAGCGATTGTTGCCTGGATCCTTAATTGCTTGCAAATTCGTTTTAAATCAGTGAGACTCTGATTTCAGGAGCGCTAGTGAACTGAAATTATGAAGTCGAACTGATCCCGATGCACCGCAATCGGGATCTAATGGGTTTTATTCCCCGCCCCTTGGGGCGAATTAAGAAATATCATGCCTTTGATACCCCGCCTGCTTGCAGCGGGGTAGTTCATTCCTCTGGCTGGTGGGTTGGTTATGTGGAACGCAGCGACAATGTCTATTTTTTTGCCACGCGCCTTGAGAAAGACAGGGAAACGCCTAACCCCGACTTTGGAAAATGCAGAAAGGAAATTACCCGGACCATTTTAAGACAACTGAACGTGATTGATTACCCGGCTGCCATTTACAGGCTTTTTTTGAACAAGCAGGGCGGCTTAATTGTCTCGTTCAGGTAAGCAACAACTTCAAATGCGTGTGGAAAAGCAGAAGACGATACGATACCTGAAACTTCCGTTTTGTTTCGATCCCGGGAAACTGGAAAAGGATCTGGCGATTGTCAGCAGTGCCGCGTGGATTCAGCATTACAACACAAAAGATTATTCCGGCGACTGGAGCGCTATTCCTTTGTATGCCATTAACGGTGACGCTACCAATATTTTTGCAACTTCGTTTGACAGTTCCGGCGTAAAGGAAACGGCCATACTGAAAGAATGCCTTTATTTTCAGGAAGTGATGCAGGCTTTTCAGTTCGAAGTAACGGCGGTGCGCCTGCTGCGACTCGGGGCCGGGGCAGTCATTCAGCCGCATACCGATCATGAACTTGGGTACGAGAATGGTTATTTTCGCCTGCACGTTCCTGTGGTTACCAACCCTGGTGTAAAATTTTTACTGGATGGCGACCGCCTGCGGATGTTGCCGGGTGAGTGCTGGTACATAAATGCCAATTTTGAACATTCGGTAAGCAATGCCGGAACAAGCGACCGAGTACACCTGGTGGTTGACGGAATCAGAAATGAATGGACCGACGAACTGTTTTTTTCGCTGGCTCCCAAAGAAAACTACGAATCTGAATCTCCGGTCGAGTCGCCTGAGATGATTCGCCGGATGATCGAAGAACTGCAACACCTTTCCGAACCGGCAGCTGAAGAGTTGCTTGCCGGGCTCCGGCAAAAACTGGCCATGCTGGAGGCTAAATAACGAGTCTGTCTTTTGCCGCCTTTAACGGAGGTTTGAAAATAAATTGCTTACTTCAGAAGTTAGAAGAACAGCGGTTGGGAAACCGTCCAACAATAGTTTTATGGGAAGTCATCATCATCACGAGCACAATCATTCGGGCAAAAAATTAAAGGTGGCCTTTTTTCTAAACCTCGGATTTACCGTTTTTGAAATTTTCGGAGGTCTGTATGTTAACAGTGTGGCCATTCTTTCGGATGCCATACACGATCTGGGCGACAGTCTTTCGCTGGGAACGGCCTGGTACCTCGACAAAAAATCGAAAAAAGGAGCCGATAGCAAATTCTCGTTTGGCTATGCGCGTTTCTCGCTGCTGGGGGCGCTTATCAACAGCCTGGTACTGATTGGCGGTTCGGTATATGTAATTTACGAAGCCGTGGGGCGAATACTGGAACCGGAACATTCGGATGCCGGGGGAATGATCGTTTTTGCCTTGATTGGAATTGCGGTAAACGGATACGCCGCCTGGAAAATGAGCGGTGGAAGTTCGCTGAACGAAAAAGTGGTGTCGTGGCATTTGATGGAAGATGTGCTGGGCTGGGTGGCCGTACTGATTGTTGCGATTGTACTGCGTTTTAAAGACATTCACTACCTCGACCCGGCGCTATCGCTGCTGATAACAGCCTATATTTTGTGGGGAGTGATGCGGCGTTTAAAAGAAACGCTCTTTGTTTTTCTAGAAGGTGTGCCGAGGAATATCGATCTGCCTACCATTGAACGGGAGCTGATGGCGATTGGGAATGTACAGTCGCTTCATCACACCCGCATCTGGTCGCTTGATGGCGAGCACAATGTGTTAACCACGCACTTAAAGCTGGAACAGATTTCGTCGTTCAGGCAAATATTGAAAGTGAAGGAAACGGCACGGAAAGTTTTGAAAAAGTACCATTTTGCGCATTACACCATCGAAACAGAGCTGGATGAAGAAAACTGCCCCTTGCTTGAAAACGGAGGAGACAGTAAACAACATTAGAACTGGTTTTAGATTGAAGTGATTGAATGGATAGATGAGATGGAATTAATTCATATCCATCCTTTCTGGCCTGTCCAAGTTAAGGGAAGTGGGCTGTCCTGCTATTCTTTACCCGCAAGTTTTGAATACTTCTTCAAATAGGCCTGGTGCATGGCCCATGCCGAGAATTTGTTGATGCTTTTGGCCCCGCCCAGAAATTCGGCTTCGATAAATGCTTTGCAGGCTTTTTCCAGCACCTCGCATACCGCAAATGCTTCGTTCAGATCGCGTCCGGCACAAACGGCGCCGTGGTTGGCCATCAGCGCTGCATTGCGGCCGCGCAGGGCTTTTACCGTATTTCGTACCAGCTTGTTGGTGGAAGACAAAGCATAATCGGCTACACGAACCGAAGGGCCAACAATCTGCGCCATGTCGTCAAGCACAGGAGGCACCTCGCGGCGGGCAGCGGCGCAGGTAGAAGCATTCATCTGGTGGGTGTGAATAATGGCACTGAACCCGGGACGATCCGCATAAATTCCGGAATGCAGTTTGAATTCAGACGAAGGTTTCCCGCTGTTTTTATCGTATTCGTTGGTGCGAATGTTGATCAGTACCATGTCCTCGGGCCGGGTATCTTCGTAATATTTTCCGCTGGGCGTAACCAGCATTTCATCTTTGTTCACCCGTATGCTGATGTTGCCCCAGGTGCGCGAAACCAGCCCCAGCTCCACCAGTTTCAGCCCGGCTTTTACCAGCGCTTCCCGTTCTGTTTTATAGTTTAGTTCGCTCATTTCTATGGTACTGCTTACAGAGTTGTTTTGAACCTAATTCCGTCAACTTTTAAGTTGAATTGGATTTCGTCAGAAAATGATTTTTATCTTTAGAAAAAGTAAAAGTAAGCATCCGTATTGATTTGCATGAAAGATGAGCGGATTTCTTTCTGAGCGGATGGTAAGGCAAAGCAAAACAAACCAACTTATGAAACATTCAAAAATATTTTACTTCTCGATAGTAGTGGCACTGGCAGGTTTCCTGTTTGGATTTGACACCGTTGTTATTTCGGGGGCCGATCAGCAGTTGCAGGATTTCTGGCAAAGTTCCGACTTGTTTCACGGGTTGGTGGTAATGTCAACCGCTTTGTGGGGAACGGTTGCCGGAGCTATTTTCGGATCGATACCCACCAACCGCCTCGGGCGAAAACGCACCCTGATAAGCATTGGTGCCTTGTTTTTTATATCGGCCATTGGTTCTGCGTTGGCTTCCGATCCTTATGTGTTTGCCTGCCTCCGTTTTATTGGTGGCCTTGGAATTGGTATTTCAACGGTGGTGGCGCCTTCGTATGTGTCGGAAATTGCTCCTCCCGCTCAACGCGGAAAACTGGTGGCTTTGTACCAGTTCAACATTGTGTTTGGCATTCTGATGGCCTACGTTTCCAACTACCTGCTGCGCGATTTGGGCGAAAATGCCTGGCGCTGGATGCTGGGTGTGGAAGCCATTCCCGCATTTGTTTATTCGATGCTGGTGTTAAAAGTGCCCGAAAGTCCCCGCTGGTTGCTGGAATACCGGAACGACAAACAGAAAGCGATTGAAATTCTCCGGAAGATTACGCCGGATGCGGACATTGAAAAAGAACTGGCCGAAATTGAGACCGAAAAATCAAAGGAAGTCGCCCGCGAAAATATTTACATGAAGAAATTCAGAGTGCCGCTGATGCTTGCTTTTTTTATTGCCTTTTTTAACCAGTTGTCGGGCATTAACGCTTTTCTGTATTATGCACCGCGCATTTTCGAACTGGCCGGACTGGAGAAATCGGCTTCGTTTTTAAGTTCGATCGGGATTGGTGTGATCAACCTTACTTTCACATTGATCGGTATTTCGATGATCGACAAATACGGGCGAAAAACGCTGATGTACATCTGTTCTTTTGGGTATATTGTTTCGCTGTCGCTGGTGGCGTTTGCCTTTGCCTTGAAATGGGAAGGAATGCTGGTACCGCTGTTTTTCTTTTTGTTTATTGCGGCTCACGCAGTGGGGCAGGGCGCTGTGATCTGGGTTTTTATTTCCGAAATATTCCCGACAAAACTGAGGGCTGCGGGACAGGCTTTTGGGGCATCGGTTCACTGGGTGTTGGCGGCTGCCATTCCGGCTTTGATCCCATTTTTGTTTGGACAGATAGGACCCGCATTGGTTTATGTATTTTTTGGGTTGATGATGGTGTGGCAATTGTTTTGGGTGATCTTCAAAATGCCCGAAACAAAAGGACAAACACTGGAAAATCTGGCGGCAAAACTGTCGAAGTAAGTTTTCAGTCCAGGAAATCGCCCCAGCGTTTTAACAGGTCTTTTCGGCAGCTGGCTGCAATGTTCGGATCGTTGATGGCATGTTTTACTTCCGGATCAAATTCCGATGCATAAATCCAGCGGTAAACCTGTTGTATGGAAACCGAATCTTTTCGCTCAAGCTGTTTCATTTCGGCCCCGGCGCTTACATGTCCTCCTTTCAGTACACGCACATAGACACCCGGAAAACCGGCATCTACAAACTTGCGAACAATGTCTTTGTCGTGAAACCGGAAGTTGAGTTTGAAACAGGGCTGGCGCGGCTGGCTTGCCTGAACGATCACATCGCCCATGCTAAAAACATCACCGATGTTTACATTTGCTTCCTGCAGTCCTTCCACAGTCAGGTTTTCTCCAAACATGCCCCAGGGCATTTCGAGCCCGGGATAAAGCTTGCTCCAGTACTCATAATGATCGGACGAATAAAGGTAACAGGCTTTGTCAACTCCTCCGTGGTAGCGGCGGTCGATTACGTGGTCTTGCACCACATCTTCGGTTCCCAGGTAAATACCTTTCTCCACCGGAAACTTAAAAATGCCGGTTGTAACTTCTTTTCCGTTAAACGGAAGTGTGCGGGCTTCGCCAATATTTGTGGAAATAATCTTCATACGTTGATCTTAAAATTATTGCGAAAACTGAACACTGATCACTGAATCCCCGGTCTAGCCGTAAAAATGCGGGAATGCTTTAATGCGTAAATGCTTGAATAAGCTGCAAGCTACAAGCTTCAAGCCGCAAGGAACACGTGATTGGTTATTTAGTCCTTCAATCTCATCAATCTATTTCAATCTAATTCAATCCTTCAGTCCCTCTGTCCGTCAATCCTTCCTTCCCCGAAAACTGCGACTGAACGCTGATCACTGAATCCCTGGTCTAGCCGTAAAAATGCGTTAATGCGTAAATGCTTGAATAAGCTACAAGATACAAGCTTCAAGCCGCAAGTAACAAGTGATTGGTTATTCAGTCCTTCAATATCATCAATCTCCCAATCAATCTCATCAATCTAATTCAATCCTTCAGTCCCTCTGTCCTTCAGTCCTTCCTCTCCTGGAAACTGCGACTGCAAACTGTGACTAAGACTTACGCGATGTTCCTTTCCTTTTTAATATTCTCATACGCCTGGTTCACTTTCTGGAACTTTTCTTTGGCTGCATTCTGAATCTCTTCACCCAGCGTGCTTACTTTGTCGGGGTGAAATTTCATGGCCATTCTGCGGTAGGCTTTTTTCACTTCTTCGTCGTTGGCTGTTCTTTCAATTTCCAGGATTTTGTAATCCGAGTCGGTATTTGGAATAAACATGGCCTGAATCGATTCGTAGTCATTGCGCTGAATGCCCATCAGGTTGCAAATCTGGTCAATGAGTTCCGATTCTCCTTTGTCCACTTTTCCATCCGCCTGAGCTATTCCAAAGAGGAAATGTACCAGCTGCAAACGGGCCGAGTAGTTCATGTTGGCCTGTATTTGGCGGCACACTTCGTTTACGGGTATGGTTTGCTGCAAAAGGTCGCGCAGCATTCGGATGGCTTCCTGCGCCGAGTCTTCCCCAAAATTATGCACCAGGAATTTCTTTACATAGTCGAGTTCTGATTTCAGTACTTTGCCGTCGGCTTTCATAACGGCCGCCACCAAAACCAGGAGGCTCATTACATAACCGCCGGTGGTGGTGCGGGAAGAGTATCCCGTTGCACCTCTTTTAATGGCTTCCTGTCCGCCGTCGAACATAGACCCAACTACAAACCCGAAAATTGCACCGATTGGTCCTCCAAAGGCCCATCCTAGGCCGCCACCAACCCACTTACCAAATTTTGCCATATTCTTTTAACTGTTTGTCAATTCTAATTATCTGCGGAAGCAACAGCTCCCGGTTGTCGTTCTTAATTTCAATGGTGGCGAGTTTTCTTTTTTCGTTGTCGCTCCATTGTTTTTGCATTCTTTCCACTACCTGTTCGCGCGAAGAACCGTCGCGTGTCATCACTCTTTTTATCCGGTCTTCATCCGGCGCTGTTACCAAAAGGGTGAAGTCCATCATTTTATAAAAACCGCTTTCGAAAAGAATGGCTGCTTCGTGAATCACGTAAGGAACATCTTGCGAATCGGCCCATTCCATAAACTCTGCACGAACTGCCGGATGCACCAGCGCATTTACTTTTGCCAGCTGAATTTCATCATTAAAGATGAAGCTGGCGAGTTTTTTTCGGTCAACACCGGCATTTGCGGTATAAATGTCGGGACCAAAAAGGTCAATCAATCCTTTGCGGATTCCGGGATCTGTGTCGATCAGTGTTTTGGCCACCGGATCGGCTTCAAAAACCGGAGCTCCCAGCAGGCTGAAAACCTTGCAAATGGTTGATTTTCCACTTCCTATTCCGCCGGTGATCCCTATCTTTAGTGCCATGCGTTAATTCGTTTCGATGAGGTATTCCACCGCTTCGGGCGAAACACGCACCAGTTGGATGAACGAAGATTTACGTTCAATTTTTACCGGCAGGTTCTGCGTATTTTTGTCAACGTCGGCATAATCTACCACCGCACTGAAGTCGCTGACTGCCACATCTTCAAATTCACTCAAGCCAACCAAACAGGTAACTTTTACTTCCGAGGGGAAGAGTTTTACATTTACACTGTCGGGGCGGTTGCGAATAATAAGCGGGATCTTAAGTTCTTTCTCTGTAAATTTCTCAACTTCTATTTTTAAGTTGACTTTGTCGGGAGAGATCGTTGTATTTTTGGGTTTCAAAATATCCACGTGTTTTTCGACGGCTGCATCCAGCTCTTCAAAATTCTCAAAGCGGGTGCTTAGCTCATTAATGGTGTCGATTACCGACGAAGGGCCGGTTATTTTTACTTCTGAAGGAGTTACCCTGACCGGGTTTTTCAGGTTAAACTGTGGTTTAAATTGTACCTGAACGTTGGCTCTTACCGGGACTGTTTTGGTTTTCAGGCTGTCCAGGATAATTTCCAGCATTTCGGGTTGAACTTCCAAAATAGTAATTTCATTACTGACCTGCGATTTAATGCGACGCATCAGTCCTGACGACGGAATCCGGTAAATGCCATCCTCGGGTTTCAGGTCTTTGGTAATATTGGTGAGGTTCAAAATGATCGGAGAAAAGGACAAGCTCAACTTGTAGCGAAGCAGGGTAAAACCATGCGCATCAATTTTCAACTCCAGTTTCGAAGGCGGGTGATTGGCCAGAAACTGCTTGCTGGGCGGATTTACGTATTTTACCGGGTACGAAATGGTGGTTGAATAGTCTTTGCTAAGCGCATTCAGGAACCACAATGAAGTCGAGATGAGCAGGCAAATCAGAAACACCACAACCCGCTTGTCGTTTCGTAGTTTCTCGATCTTGAAAAATTCCGGTAGTTTATTAATGTTTTTCTTCATACAGCAATGAAAACACAAATTTAACCAAATCTGCCAATTAGTGATTTCAGGGCAAAATTTTATGCTTCAAATTAATATTTATGTGTAATAAATCACACGCTAAACGTAAAATGTTGTACCTGCTTTTGTTTAGCCGTATTGCTGTTTAGCCGTGTCGCCGTGTTGCTGTGAAGAAAAGACACAGCCAGACAGCAACACAGCCACACGGCAGCACAATGTGTCAGATTCCCGGAGGGATGCTGGATACCAGCGGTTGGTAGTTATTGTCGTCAATGACAATGCTTTCGCCTACCGAAATATCGCGGGCCGAGAAAAGTCCCAGAACGCGTTTGCCATCGCTCGAAACCAGGTTGCCGGGAACATTTGCCGGCGGAACACTAAACGGGCTACCCGTGAAAGCCTGGTTTATCAGCGCAAAGTAAAAATCGTAGCTGGCTTTTGAAATGGAGAGTTGTTCTACCCGCACCGTGTCGTTTTTGTGCATTAGCTTGTCTTCTTCTTTCTCCTCAAAGTCGGTCAGTATTTCAAAATCATAAATGTAATTGCCATCCACCAGTTCGTCGCTGGCAAAGGAAAGGTACTCGCTTTCGTACAGCAGTTCGTTGTTTATGTAGATATCCCATTTGTAGTAATTCCCTTTTCCGGGCGTTTCCTGCGAGTTGATGTAAACGGCCAGGAACTCGTAATCGCCCCTTGCAGAAAGGTTGACACGTGTTTTATCGAGTGTTTCCACTTCCTGCAGGTATTCGCTGGCAGTAATAACCACACCTTCTTCCGTGGTGATGGTTAGTTGGTACGTTCTTCCCGGAACGGCTTCGTATACTGTATTTTCCGGCAGTTTGTATATTCCGGTGTTTCCCTGTTCTTCCAGCACGATTGTATTGGGAACAGCTTCGTTGTCGGAGATTTCCACCAGGGCATTGCTGACTGGCGGATTGCTTTCTGCCTGGTTTACCCGGAGCGTTTTTTCAATTTTTACAAAAATATTGTCGTTTGCCCGTGTATCAAGATAAGCCTCAACAGCTACCAGGTCAATGTCTTCATCGTTGAGGTTTACTTCAACAACATCTTCGCAACTGGCCAGAATAAAGGCCGTTAACAGTGATAGAAGTATGGCGCGGTATAAATATGTCTTTTTCATGTGTTAGAATTTTACGTTGTAGGTGATGGATGGAATGGCTGACCCAATGATCGACAAGCGAACAAACTGGGTTTGGTTGGGATTGTCTTCGTTAGCTTCGGGCGTAATCGAATAGGCGTTGCGGCGCGCATAAACGTTGTAGATCGAAAAGTTGATCGATTGCTTAAAACGCCGGTGCTCGTTCTTTTTAAAGTCGTAAGTGGCCGATAAATCGAGCCGGTTGTAATCCGGAAGCCGGTTGCTGTTTCGCGCCGAGTATTCAAATACCTGGTTGCCCTGCACGGTGTATTTGGCCACGGGGTACGAAATGGGCGATCCGGTTGAATAAACAAAGTTGGCGGCCAGGTTCCAGCGTTTGTTCAGCTCGTAGTTGCCCACTACCGAAAGGTCGTGCGTGCGGTCGTAATCCGAAGGGTAGGGGTTTCCGTTGTTGATGCCTTCAATTTTCCGGGTGGTTTTCGACCAGGTGTAACCCACCCAGCCGGTAAGCTGCCCTTTGGCTTTCTTGGCCAGAACTTCCAGCCCTTTTGATTCCCCTGTACCGTGCAGCAACTCGGTTTCTATGTTTTCGTTCAGGAAAAGCTCGGCGCCTTCCTTGTAATCCAGCACGTTCTGCATGTCTTTGTAATACACTTCCACCGACGTTTCCCACATATTGTTTTTGAAATTGCGGAAATAGCCCATCGAAACCTGATCAACAATCAACGGCTTTATGTAGGTGCTGCTGGGTAACCAAATGTCGAGCGGCGAGGGCGACTGTGTGTTCGAGATCAGGTGCAGGTTTTGGACCATCCGGTTGTAAGAGGCCTTTACCGAACTGGCTCGGTCGAGGCTGAATTTCATACCCACACGGGGCTCCAGATGAACAAAAGCATCTCCGATTTTATCTCCTTTTCCGTAATGAATGGTTTCAAGCACTTCGTCTTTGTCGGGCTGATCGGGATTTTCGTAAATATTCACCTCGCCTTCTCCTATTTGCTGAAAGTGGCTTAATCGTACTCCATACTGAACTGACAAACGCTCCGAAAATTGTTGTTCGTTCGACAGGTAAACTGCATTTTCCCGTGTGTTGTATTCGGTAAGCTCCAGGTCGTTAAACATCGAGTTTTCGCCGTTGGTAAGCACCTGCCCGGGTTTGAAATTGTGGAGGATTGTGTTTGCTCCAAATTTGAAGGTATTGCGTGGGTTGAAATAATAGGTGAAATCCAGTTTCAGGTTGTAATCGCGGATTTGTGACGACCAATCGAAATTATCTGCATTTTCTCCCGGAACACCGAGGTTGTAGCGGTATTTCGAATAAATGGCAGACACATTCATAAAAAGCTTGTCGCCGTAAATGTGGTTCCAGCGAAGCGTGGCGGTTGTATTCCCCCAGCGCATGTACAGCGACTCGCCCAGCTCAAACACATCTTTGCCGTTGTAAGCCGACAGGTAAATGCGGTTTTTATCGTTGATAATGAAGTTCGATTTTCCGTTGAGGTCGTAAAAATACAGCGTGTTGTCTTTTAGCTCTTCCAGTCCCATGGCTTTGCCAAGCACATCGTAGTAGGTGCGGCGCCCCGCAATCAGAAAACTCCAGCGGTCTTTAATAATGGGGCCTTCGATCGTAAGCCTGCTCGAAAGGTTGCCAATTCCGCCATCGAGTGCCAGTTGTTTGCTGTTGCCGTCTTTCTGGCGGATATCGATCACCGAAGAAGCTTTTCCTCCGTATTCGGCCGGAATGCCACTTTTGTACACCTGAATGTCTTTGATGGCATTGGAATTAAACACCGAAAAAAATCCAAGAAGGTGAGAAGCATTGTAAACCGGCGCTTCATCAAGGATCATCAGGTTCTCGTCGGGGCCGCCGCCACGCACATACAATCCCGAACTGGCTTCGCCACCGCTTTGTATCCCGGGCAGCAACTGGATGGTCCGGATCACATCCACTTCGCCCATAAAAGCCGGAAGTTTTTGGATGGTTTTAACGGGCAGGGTGGTCATGCCCATTTCCACGCGTTGTACGTTTGCATCGGCAGCTTCGCCACGCACGGTAACTTCCTCTATTTGCTCCGAAAGCCCTGAAAGTGAGAAATCGCGGGTAACACTTTCACGCGCTTCCAGCTTTTGTTCGTGGGGGTGGTAGCCAATAAAAGAAACACGGATCGTGTAGTTTCCTTTCGGAATCGTCAGGGAATAAAAGCCGTAGGCATTACTGGCGGTTCCCTGCTTTAACTCCGGAACAAAAAGAGTAGCTCCAATAAGTGCTTCACCATTGGAGGCATCTTTTAAATAACCACTTAAGGTAATTTCCTGCGCCTTTGCCAACACAGCACAAAGCAGCATGAGTGTGAGGATCTTTAATTTCAGCATGTGAGTAATTGTTTTCTGTTTTTGTTTTCTATGGACCACGAAGTTATACCAAACAATTAAAACAGCGGCGATTATCCGATAAACGATTGATATTTTTCGGTGAACACCGCGAATTGATAAACGTAAGGCATATCAAGGAACCATGTTTTGTTATCTGATCTCGTTTTGAAAGACAGCAGAAAGGCAAAAGGGTTGTAAACCCAAATAAAAAAAGTAAAAGAAAAGCTGTGAAAACAGAAAGGTGAAAGAAGATTTTGCCTGGCTATTTCCGGAATACGTATTATTTTTTTAAGATTTCTGCTTACATTTGTTCGGTAGATTACGAACAATCATGGCGTCGAAAGAAGTAATAACTGATAAGCAAAAGAAAATGGCCCGTTATGCCAAAGCAATGGGACATCCGGTTCGGATGTACGTGCTCGAATTACTTGCCAGTCAAAGCTGTTGCTACAGTGGCGATCTTACCGAAGAACTGCCGATTGTGAAATCAACGCTTTCGCAACACCTGAAGGAGTTGAAAGATGCGGGGTTGATTCAGGGGGAGATTGAAGCCCCAAGAATCAGGTATTGTATAAACAAAGAAAACTGGGCGGAGGCAAAAACACTGTTTAAAGAATTCTGGAAGATCTAAAAAATTTGTGTTGTTTGTTCGGTGTTTTGCGAATGCCGAACAGGTTCCGGGAAATGTATTAAATGGAGGCAGGCGTGAAGTGAAAGATTGAATAACGTTTCAAAAAAGCAAATCATAAAATTCGGGATGAATTCCCGCTAAAAACAAATAATTGAACCAAATGAAACGAGTCCCGAGTGCTCGGGACGAGTTCCATCTTATTCTTTAAAAAACAAACAATTTTAATAAGATGAAAACAAAAATCAACCTTGTCTTGCTAAGCCTTTGCGCTGTTTTACTTTTTGGAATGAAGGTTTCGGCACAAACCGATTCAGAACCTAAAGAAGCGCTGGTTAAGGTTTACTACTTTCACGTGAATAAGCGGTGTGCCACCTGCAAAGCAATCGAGTCGGAAGCTCAACAGGATGTGAAGGAGTTATTTGGCTCCCAAGTCAGTTTCGTGTCCTACAATTTGGATCAACCCGATGGTGAAGCCAAGGGAAAAGAACTGGGGATCAACAGTCAGGCACTTTTGGTGGTAAAAGGAAAGAAAAAGATCAACCTTACCAACGAAGGATTTTTGTACGCCCGAACCGATCCTGCTAAATTCAAAAAAGTAATCGAGGAAAAGATAAAACCTTTGTTGTAGCATGGAAGGATTTCTGACCGGATTACTCGAAAACAGCTCTTTCCCCGTAGTTACTGCTTTGGTGCTGGGATTAATGACTGCCATCAGTCCTTGTCCTTTGGCAACTAATATTACAGCCGTTGGCTTTATTGGTAAAGACATTGAAAACCGAAACCGGGTTTTTTACAACGGCCTGGTTTACACGTTGGGACGAGCGATAGCTTATACTTTGCTGGCCTTTGTTATTTTCCTGGGAGCCGACCAGTTCGAGGTATCGGGAGTATTTCAGCGCTATGGTATGAAAATCATTGGCCCCTTGCTGATCGTTATCGGACTTTTTATGCTCGGAGTTCTGAAAATCAGTCTTCCGGGAGGCGGAAAAATAGCCGAACGATTCGAGAAAAAAGGAGTGACAGGCTACTGGGACGTTCTTTTGCTGGGCATGTTGTTTGCCATGGCCTTTTGTCCCTACAGCGGCGTTTTGTACTTCGGAATGCTGATTCCTTTAACGATCAGTAGTGCATCGGGCTTGTATCTCCCTGTGGTCTTCGCCATTGCCACCGGTATTCCGGTCATCTTGTTTGCCTGGCTGATTGCTTATGCCGTGTCGGGGGTCGGAGGTTTGTACCAACGGCTAAAAACCTTCGAATATTGGTTCCGGAAAGTCATCGCAGTTTTATTTGTCCTCGTAGGACTGTATTACATTATTACAGTGTTCTTTTAAGCATTCACTGGCTTGAATGTGTGTGATTAAATGGGTGGTATTTTTTTGACTAAAAACCAACATCATGAAACAAAAATCAATAGGCTTTATCGGTGGAGGCCGTATTACGCGAATCTTTTTGCAGGGCCTCAGCAACAAAAACGCGTTGTCCGGAAATGTAAAGGTATTTGATCCGAATACTGAAACAGTAAATGCCTTGTGTACTGATTTTCAGGAGATAGAAAAAGCAGAAACAGTGGCGGATGTTGCGGCACAGCAGCTGGTATTTATCGCCGTACATCCTCCGGTGGTGATGGAAACTTTGCAGGCGATTAAAGAGGTGGTGAACGCGTCAACTGTAGTGATTTCGCTGGCACCCAAAATTACCCTCGAAAAAATGGCGGCGGTGTTACCAACTCAAAAACTGGTTCGGATGATCCCCAACGCCACATCGTTTATCAACGAAGGCTACAATCCTGTGACTTTTGCCCCTGGTTTTGTAGACCAGGATAAAAAGAAGCTGTTGAAACTATTGAAAAAGCTGGGGAAAACCTTCGAGACCGAAGAAGCAAAGCTGGAAAGTTATGCCATTAGCTCGGCCATGTTGCCTACCTATTTCTGGTTTCAGTGGCAGGAAATGGAGGCGATAGCCAAAGAAACCGGTTTAAGCGAAGAGGAAGCCCGGCTGACCGTTTCTACTACGTTGAAGAAGGCCTGGAAATTATATTATCAGTCAGGCTTGCAAGCCAACGAAGTAATGGACCTGATTCCGGTGAAACCAATCGGCGAAAATGAACCGGAAATCAAAAATATTCTGAATGCCAAACTGCTGGGGTTGTTTGGGAAGATTAAGCCTTAATGGTGACGCGTTTTCATCTTTGTGCGTCTGCTTAAAGTCGTAGAGATTCCTCTCTGCGTTCGGAATGACAAGTATTTGAATGACTTTTGCTTTTGGGAGAAATGGTCTCGTAGCAAAGCCGCGAGACCATTTCTCCCGAAAGCCCTAAAAAGCACAACATATTGTCATTCTGAACGAATCCGTCAATTGACGGAGAAGTGAAAGAATCTTTTTCTGAATAATTTAACTAGGTAATCGTGTTTTTTCAGCATGTAATAAAAATTTAATGACGTATTTATACGTTATTTGATTTTGTGACGTATATTTGCGTCATAGAATTGATAAAGATGGTACAATCAAAAACGGAATTATTCGATAAGGAGCTGGCTGAAAAGGCGATGCTTTTCAAAGCGCTGGCACATCCGGCCCGTTTGCGCATTTTGCAGTTTCTGGCCGAAACGCGGAGTTGTATGACGGGCGATATCTGCGAAGTTCTTCCTTTAAGCCGTACAACGGTGAATCAACATTTAAAGGAGTTGAAAGAACCGGGCTTGATCAAAGGCGAAATTGACGGGGTGAAAACCAATTACTGTTTGAATTCAGAAAAAATAAACAATCTAAAGGACATGCTGGGCGGATTTCTTTCAGAAATCGACTGCTGTTCGGATAACAACTGTTAAAACATTTACCAATGAAGATACTGATTTTATGCACCGGCAACAGTTGCCGCAGCCAAATGGCACATGGATTTATGCAATCGTTCGATAGCCGGCTGGAAGTGGCTTCTGCCGGAACCGAAGCTTCGGGCAAACTCAACCACAAAGCCGTGGAAGTGATGAAGGAGATTGGGATTGATATCAGCGGACACAGTTCTGATTCGGTGGAGATCTACCTCGATCAGGAGTGGGATTACGTGATTACCGTTTGTGGTGGCGCTAACGAAAGTTGCCCGGCGTTTATCGGGAAAGTAAAACACCGCCTGCACATCGGGTTCGACGATCCGTCGCATGCCGTTGGAACGCCCGAGTTTATCCAAAGCGAATACTACCGCGTAAGAGACGAGATCAAAGAAGGTTTTTATGCATTTTATCAAAAAGAAATTTTACCTCAATTGTCATGAAAGCAGAAGATGTAAAAAAAATGGTGCAGGAAAAGTACGGGACCATTGCTTCCCAAAGTACTATCCTGAAACAGTCGGGATGTTGCGGACCATCGACTTGCTGCGGTGAGCTGGAGTTTAGCATGATCGGCGACGAATACAGCTCGGTTAAAGGCCATAATCCCGATGCGGATATGGGGTTAGGTTGCGGCTTACCGACTGAATATGCTGGAATCCACCCGGGAGATTCGGTGCTGGATTTAGGCTCAGGAGCCGGAAACGATTGCTTTGTGGCACGCAGCATTGTGGGGGAAAGCGGAAAGGTTACCGGGCTCGATTTTACGGAGGAAATGGTTAACAAAGCGCAGGCGAACCTTGCCAAAACAGGCTTTACCAACATGGAATTTGTTATGGGTGACATTGAAAACATGCCCTTGTCCGACAATACTTTCGATGTGGTGATCAGCAACTGTGTGCTAAACCTTGTTCCCGATAAACAACAGGCTTTTTCCGAAATATTCCGCGTATTGAAACCGGGCGGGCATTTCTGTATTTCGGATGTGGTACTTGCAGGCGATTTGCCGGAAAAGATAAAACAGGAAGCCGAAATGTATGCAGGTTGCGTGGCCGGTGCATCGCAGGAACCCGATTATTTGCAGATCATCCAAAACATTGGCTTTGCGGATCTTCAAATTCATAAAAGGAGAGCCATAACAGTTCCGGACGATGTTCTTCATAAATACCTTTCTGTGGAGGAAGTCGCCGAATTGAAAACAAAGGGAGCAGGTATCTTCAGTTTAACGCTAAGCGCAACAAAATAGGAAGTATGAATCAAGGGAAAAAACGCATTGGTTTTTTTGAAAAATACCTGACTTTGTGGGTGGCTGTGTGTATTGCCGCAGGTATCGGCATTGGTCACTGGGCGGGTGAAAGCATCGGGTTTTTAAGCAGTATGGAAGTATTTAAGGTAAACATTCCGGTGGCCGTTTTAATCTGGCTGATGATTTACCCCATGATGTTGCAGGTCGATTTCTCGAGTTTGAAGAACATTGGCAAACGCCCCAAAGGATTGATTCTGACGCTGGTGGTTAACTGGCTGATCAAACCTTTTACTATGGCCTTTTTTGCCTGGTTGTTTTTTTCAAAGTTGTACGCGGCTTTTATTTCGCCCGAGCAGGCTGGTGAGTACATTGCCGGGGCCATTTTGCTGGGGGCAGCACCCTGCACCGCCATGGTTTTTGTGTGGAGCTACCTCACCGACGGCGATCCGAATTATACGCTGGTGCAGGTTTCGGTGAACGACTTGATTATTTTGGTAGCCTTTATTCCCATTGTCGGGTTGTTGCTGGGGATCACCAATATTACGATTCCCTACGATACGCTGGCAGCCAGCATTGTGGTGTTTGTGGTTATTCCTTTGGTGGCCGGGTTTATTACCCACAAAGTATTGATCCGAAAAAGGGGAGAGGAGTGGTTCAGGGAAGAGTTTCTGCCCCGCTTTAAACCGGTTTCAATTGTTGCTTTGCTAAGCACGCTGGTTTTATTGTTTGCCTTTCAGGGGAAAACCATTATCGAAAAGCCGCTGATTATTCTGCTGGTGGCTGTGCCACTGGTTATTCAAACCTACTTTATCTTTTTTATCACCTGGGTGGGTGGCCGGAAATTAAAACTTCCGCATGCCATTTGTTCTCCGGCAGCGATGATTGGCGCCAGTAATTTCTTTGAACTGGCGGTAGCCGTTGCCATTGCGTTGTTTGGCTTGCAATCGCCTGCTGCGATGGTAACCGTTGTTGGTGTGCTGGTAGAGGTGCCGGTAATGCTTTCGCTGGTGAAACTGGCCAACCGCTGGCGGTATTGAAAGGAATTTTAGTGCCATTCAAAACCGAATAGAGTAGCATACGGTTTTTCACAGAGGTTAGAGGTTGGAAGTAGTGATTGGGTGAAAAGCAGATGTTTTCCTGAACTTCGTACGGTTATTTGCGTACATTTAAACTGGTTTTTTATAAGTGCTTCAGAGAGATAAAGCATAGGAATTAGTTTAAGTAGATTATTGGGGCCTCAAATAAAGCTGATCTTCCGAAATTAATTCCGACCTAAAATTTTCTGCAGATGTCAAACAATTGTATAAATCAGTTTATTGCTTTATCAGGAAAGTATTTCAAAACTTATCTTGGCGTAAGTATTTCTGTTTTTTTGTTTATTCTGTTTTTCCAACCTTTTCCAACTGCAAATTTTGAGTTTGAGAACAAGCAGTTATACATTTCCGGTTACGGATTAATCGTTTTTATTATCCAGGTAATCGTACAGATTATCTTTCAGGCGTATCTTCTTCAGGACAAGACGGAAGAGGAATACAATCCGATATGGAATTTGCTTTATTACTTTTTGCTGCTTGCGTTAACCAGCGTAGCTTTTGTTTTTTACCTGAGGTATGTAGGCAATACTGCCATTACGTTTAACCTGGTTTTACGGGTTGTGGTAATTAGTGTGAGTGTGCCGGTTACCTTACATTTGAAAAATTCCCTTCAGTTGATAAACGGAAAATACCAGCAGCTGTTGGACGAAAACAGGCTGATTCAGGACCGGCTAAATCAGTTCACCGAAAGCAGTGCCAACAAATCTGTTGAACTGAGTTCTGATAACGAGGGTGACAATTTAATCATTCAGGTAGCAGAAATCGTATATGCAAAATCAGCTGATAATTACGTGGAAGTTGGATTTAAGGAAGGCGGCGAGCTTCAGAAAAAGCTGATCCGGAACACCCTGAAGAATATTGAAAATCAACTGAAGGAATACCATGTTTTTACGCGCACACACCGCTCTTGTATTGTCAACATACAACACATCGAAAAGTTAAATAAGAATTTTAACACCTATTGGTTAACGCTTACCGACATCAAAGAAACCGTTCCGGTTTCGCGGCAGTATTTAATGGCTGTAAAGGACTTGTTGTAAGGTACAGGGGCGAATGACATTCGTCCGGGTATTTTAACACTTGTCCTCTCAAATTAAGTCCCATCCCAAAAAAACTTTTGCCAGTCCCTTTCATTTTATCCCGGCAAAATCCCTTTGTAAATTTGGGTTATCTTCTCATTTTCTGAGAGCTGCAAAATAAAATCGAAAAGGAACCTGTGAATTGGATTGAGCCAGTTCATTTGAAAAATGATTGTATGAAATGAGCATGATAATGGGATTCACACCAAACTACATGATTAAATCTCATGCGAATTCCATCTGTTACCGTGTAAAAAATTAAAAATTTAAACAGATGAAAGTATTAATGATATATCCAAAATACCCCGATACTTACTGGAGTTTTAAGCATGCGTTAAAATTCATTTCCAAAAAGGCAGCCGTGCCTCCTTTGGGCTTGATCACCGTTTCGGCGATGTTGCCGGAAAGCTGGCAAAAAAAGCTGGTTGATTTAAATATTGAAGAGCTGAAAAACAAAGAGCTGGCTTGGGCTGATTATGTTTTTTTGAGCAGTATGTATGTTCAGAAAGAATCGGTTGATGATATTTTGGCTCGTTGCCGGGAACACGCTGTGAAAGTAATTGCCGGAGGTCCCCTGTTTACGCAAGAGTACGACAATTATCCGCAAATAGACCACTTTATATTGAACGAGGCAGAAATTACGCTGCCTCTGTTTTTATCCGACCTGGCAAACGGAGCTCCTTTAAAAAGAATTTACAGAAGCGATGAATTTGCTGATTTATCAGTGTCTCCCGTACCGGATTACTACCTGCTGAATCGAAAAGCTTATGCTTCCATGAGCCTTCAGGTATCGCGGGGATGCCCGTTTTCATGCGATTTTTGCGAAATAACAACATTGCTTGGGCACAAAGTGCGGATGAAAAGCAAAGAGCAGATCATTGATGAGTTGGAAACGTTGTACAAGCTAAATTGGCGCGGGCTTATATCCGTGGTGGACGATAATTTTATCGGGAATAAAAAAGTGATAAAGAATGAGTTGCTTCCTTCGATGATCGGATGGATGAAGCAGCATCGCCACCCGTTTAGCTTTAACGCACAAACTTCGATAAATCTGGCCGATGACGACCGGCTGCTGGCAATGATGCGGGAAGCCGGTTTTACCTCCACTTTTATTGGCATTGAAACACCGGTGGAAGAGTCATTGCAAAGCTGTCATAAAATTCAGAATGAAAACAGGGATTTACTCGAAAATGTGAAGCAAATACAAAAAGCGGGCCTCCAGGTGTCGGGGGGATTTATCGTAGGGTTCGACAGTGATACTTTTACCGTGTTTCAGCGGCAAATCGAGTTTATTCAGAAAAGCGGTATTGTATCGGCCATGGTCGGATTACTTAACGCCCCCAAGAATACGAGGCTGTATAAACAAATGGAAGCAGAAAACCGCTTAACGGTTGACCCAACCGGAAGTAATACTGATTTTACGATGAATTTTGTTCCCAAAATGAATAAGCAGAAACTGCTCGACGGATACCGGCACATTATTGCCAACATTTATACAGAAAGGCCTTATTATAAGCGCGTCAGGGAACTGTTCCGGAATTACCAGCCGGTGAAAATGGGTAAAAAAGGTATTGAATACAACCGGATTAAAGCCTTTGCCAAATCAATTTTTGTTTTGGGACTGGTAAGCGAGGGCAGGCTGGAATACTGGAAGTTCATGGGCTGGACGGTACTGAACAAACCCAAGCTATTAGCCGAGGCAATCACTTTTTCCGTGTATGGTTATCATTTTCGTACGGTTTACGGACTAAGAAAAGGTAAAGCCCCCAATTGACTAGCGAATGAAAATTACTGAAATATAATAAATGAAATAAGTTTTAATAAAATGCGAAACATAAAGTACTCAAGACATAAGCTCAATTTTACGACGGAATTAAGAAATTCAGTCAACGAATATTTTAGCAAAAACAACATTCAACCTTACGGAAACCGGAAAATTTACCTAAAGACTATTTTTATGGGCCTGTTGTACCTGGTGCCTTATATTCTGATGGTTTCGGGGCTTGTGACTTCTGTTATACCGGTTTTGGTGTGCTGGTTTGTTATGGGATTGGGTATGCCGGGACTGGGAATGGTGACCATGCACGATGCCAATCATGGGTCATTCTCGAAGCATGAATGGGTAAACCGGTTTTTTGGAAATTCATTGTATCTGCTGGGTGGGTTTCCGCCAAACTGGCGCTACCAGCACAACACGCTTCATCATGGATTTACGAACATTGAAGGACACGATGAAGATATCGCCCCTCCGGGTATTCTGCGGTTTTCGCCTCACCGTCCTTTAAAAAAGATTCATCGTTACCAGCATATCTATGCCTGGTTCTTTTATAGTTTGATGACGATTTCGTGGATCGTTTCCAAAGATTTCAGACGCTTTAAAAAGTACCAAAAAATGGGGGTTAAACTAAGCGGAAAACGAAGGGTTAACCAATTGCTTAGTCATATAATACTATCAAAAATTGTTTATTACTGCGTATTCCTGCTTATTCCACTCTTAACCATCCCGGTTTCGTGGTATTGGATAGTTGCCGGATTTTTACTGATGCATTTTACTGCAGGTTTGGTATTAAGTACCATTTTTCAGGCGGCTCATGTTGTGCCTTCTTCTGAGTATCCAATGCCTGATAAAGATGGGCAGATCGAAAATAACTGGACGATTCATCAATTGCATACAACCTGCGATTTCGCGCCTAAAAGCAAAATTTTTTCCTGGTTTGTTGGAGGCCTGAATTTTCAGGTAGAACACCATTTGTTCCCGAACGTGAGCCACATACATTATCGGAAAATCTCGGAAATTGTGCAGGCGAAGGCAAAGGAGTTCAACCTTCCGTACCATGTAAACAAGAGCTTTGTTCATGCCGTGTGGCAACATATAAGGATGTTGAAATTGCTGGGAAGCAGTAAAGGGACTGCGAACCCGGCTTGCTGATTGAAATACGGCAATCTTTTGTGCAGTGAAGAGTTTTGCGAAAGAATTTTATGAAGAGCGAAAAGAGATAAAAAAAGGTGAAGCTTTATATTAAAAATATGGTTTGTATTCGCTGCCAGGCGGTAGTGAGGGACGAATTAGAGAAGATGGGCCTTTCGTATTCGTACGTAAAAATCGGGGAAGCCGAGCTTGTTGGAAACGCCCGGCCTGAGCAGTTAATTCATTTGGCATTCGCTTTAAAAAAATCAGGGCTTGTGTTAATCGACGACAGGAAGAGCATTTTGGTGGAAAAGATAAAAGGTGTAATTATTAGCTTGGTTCATTACACGGAAGAACAGATCAAGGTAAATCTTTCCGATTATCTCAGTGAAAAACTGAACTACGATTATACCTATTTATCCAATCTTTTTTCGGAAGTAAATGGCACAAGCATCGAAAAATTTTACCTCACACACAAAATAGAAAGAGCGAAAGAGTTGATCGTTTACAACGAACTAAATCTTACCGAGATTGCGTACAAACTTCATTACAGCAGCGTTGCCCATTTGTCGAACCAATTCAGACAATACACCGGGCTAACGCCATCCCGTTTTAAGAAATTGAGAAACCCGGAACGAATTAGGCTTGAAAATGTGTGAGTGGTTCAAATTAAAATGAAGCAGATCTCGATTGTTTTGGTTAACTTATGTAATAATCAATAAAAATGGCGAAGGGAGGACATTTGAACAAGGAAGAGAAATATTATTTGGAAGATATCTTTTACCGGTTTATCCAGCCGTACTTTCCCATTGAGGATTATATTATTTTTTTCGAATGGGACCGTATTTCCAGAAGCTACCGCTATGTGGTAACACCACTAGGGAACAAAAACAAATTCATTAGTTTCTACCTGCGTGAATACGACAATGTTTGTGATTTTAGATTGGTGGTAATATATACCAGTGTTGGTGAATTTAATTTTCACAACACTCAGAAACTGCTTTTTTTGTTGGCTTATGACGATTTGGAGCGCTTTAATGAATTCTACGAGGAACTGATTGACGAGCTAAAAGAGAAGAGCGTTAAAGATTCTCCTTTCGACTTTTTTATTCCTTTTTTCATGGTTGAGCGTGAAAAATAAAAGCATAGGCAAAACCTGTTTACAACGCTGATCCTAAAGATTCCTGGATCAGTGCGTGCTTCTTGATTCAGATAATACCGGCTTATTTCTTCATGGCTCTTTTCACATAAAAAATACGGAGAAGAACGATAAATGCTGCCAGCGGTAGCAAAATATCGATGTACCGAAACGAATCAAAAGCTAAATAGGCGATAACCCAGAGAAGCACCAACAGGCCTGCAATAATGTATAACGAGTTTTTCATGGTATGGTATTTTGAGCAATAATTTAGTGCCCGATAACCTTATGAAGGTACTTAAATACGGGGTGTAAAGTGTTACACGATTCGGGGCAATAGTTACATCATTCACACATTACCGGGTACTGGCTCAATAAAAAAAATGAATGATTTTAGTTTGTCCCGAGTGTCGGGGCCGGAAGAATTGCTTAGGGCGCCTTTTTAATTCATTGGCACCGGATTTACTTTGTCAGCAAGAGCGTGTTCTTTTGGTAATCAGACAGTATGCTCGAAAACAGATGAGGGTTAAAGAGGTACAGGCAATAACGGATTTTTGTGTACGGGTTCAACTCTTTTTTTTCAATCTCAGCAATTTGTTTAACGGTTAACAGATGAGTTCGCAGGGCATCGTTTAATTCACTTTCCGTAAATTTATTCTTATTGGCAAGAATTTCCTGGACGAAGCCATCAACTTTGAATTCAATAAAATTATAATCGGGAAAATACTTTAGTGCTACAAATAGAAACCGAAAAACATCCAGAGGCATTTTCTTATCAACTGTATAGCCTTTTTTTAAGCGGTTGCTTATTCTTTTTTCTTCAATGCTGATTTCATCGTTTATCCGTAAAAACTCATCGTCAGCAATTTCAAACAATGCCGACAAGCGGTTGATTCTTCGCTTCAGGCTTTGGGGAATACTTTTTTTGTATTTGATTTTGTGGTCCAGAACACTCCAGGCATCCTGAATAATGGTTCTGATTTGAAGTTCAAACTGGATATTTGCGTAGCGGGCGTATTCGTTTTTTTGGGCGTATTTCCCGTTTAGCTTCAGGTCCAGATGCAGACTTTTATAGCCAAATTTATCATCAGTACTTTCAATCTGAACCGTTTTATCGGTAATCGAAACCTCTTTGAAATACTTGTTTAGTTCTTTTCGGATAATACGTACATCTTTCAGGTAGGGACAAACAACGCGTATTCCCACAAAGTCGGATAAAAAATCGATTATCCTGTAGTCGTTTCGTGAAGAGGGAATCGCTGGTAAATACTTCCGTTCAAACTTGCTCAGGCATTCTTCGTAGTCTTTAATCCTACCTGTAACGTATTCAACGTTTGGAAGGGGGGCAATGAGTTGCGTGAAGGCTGCCAATGCCAAATGGTAAAATTCAAGATTAGAATCATAATCGTTTTTGAATTCAGTTATTTTTAAATCGAAATGTGACATAAATTGGGGTGACGGGTAAAGCAATATTTCCACGTGAACAGTGGCAAAAAATCTGTCGTCATTTCAGCTTCCAACCAAAATTGAAAAGACGAAAAAATCCCGCATTGAGCGGGATTTGATATCTGTTGTTGAAACGAATTAAACTCGTTTAACATTTACGGCGTTTATTCCTTTTTGTCCCTGTTGCAACTCGAAAGTTACTGTATCGGCTTCTTTTACAAAATCAACCAATCCTGATGAATGGACAAAATACTCCTTTTCAGAATTTGAATCTTTAATAAAACCAAATCCTTTTGCTTCGTTAAAAAACTTTATAGTTCCTTTATTCATGATATTATTTTAAAAATATTAATAACGTCTTCTGTTAAATCCTCCGCCACCGCGGTTATCCCGGCCACGATCGTTTCTGTCGGGTCTGGGGCGGGCTACATTTACAATAATTGTTTTGCCTTCAAACTCTGTTTCATGCAAAGCCTCGATGGCTTCTTTACCTTCGGCATCCTGCATTTCAACAAAGCCAAATCCACGCGATGCTCCGGTGTACTTGTCCATGATAACGTTTGCAGAACTAACCTCTCCGTATGTTGCAAATAATTCTTTTAAGCTTTCACCTGTTGTGTTATTACTTAAATTCGATACATAAATATTCATTCGTATATGTTTTTAATTATTAAACGGAAACTCCTGTAACCCGCACCAAATAATCATCCTCTTTTGTGATTATTTTTACCGGGCTTGTTTCATTGGTTTCTATTTAAATCGTGAATAAAATTTCTACTCAGCTGGCTCAATCTTTACGGCGTTTAAGCCCCTGTTTCCTTTGGCCAGTTCAAAAGAAACCTTGTTTCCTTCGGTGATATTGGGATAAGCATCAGATATATGAAAAAAGTACTTTTCGGTACTGGCCATGTCTTTAATAAAACCGTAACCTTTGTCTTTCTTAAAATGCTCTACACGCCCTTTTAACGGCACGTCTTCCTCTTCCTGTTTTTTGGGCGTGGAAATGGCGATTTTATTGGCATCTACTTTCTTTTTAATCGGATCGGGCTGGGTATCCGTGATTACCCCGTTTTCATCCACATAAGCAATCATATCGTCCAGTGATCCACTGCCTCCGTTGGCTTTGCGTACTTCTTTTCGCTGTTGTTTTTCTTTTCTTTTCCGAGCTCTTTTTTTCTCTAATTCTTTTTTATTAAAAGAAATCGATGATCTACCCATTCATATTTGTTTTAATGTTATTGCTGATTTTATTTCAAGTTTGCAGCTACTTTAGTTGCTCTAAATCTTGAATGTCGAATAATGATTAACGAATAATGAATGAGGATGTGCGTTGCTGCATCGCTGTTCATATTTTTTGTAATCGTCAATCTGCAATCGTTAACCGATATTCATCATTTTTAGTTATTCTCCAATACACAGTGGTTGATTAGGCCACTACGGTATTCAGTTTCTTTCCCGTCAGTTTTTGGATGTCGCGCACCATC
The DNA here is from genome assembly GCF_003576475.1 of Maribellus luteus. Classification (GTDB taxonomy): domain Bacteria; phylum Bacteroidota; class Bacteroidia; order Bacteroidales; family Prolixibacteraceae; genus Draconibacterium; species Draconibacterium luteum. Next base: position 49,911 of record NZ_QWGR01000023.1, read on the forward strand.
GAATATTCGTCCTGCGAACAAAACGACAAGGCAATTCCACTTTTTCCGGCACGTCCGGTACGCCCAATCCGGTGTACATAGGTTTCGGCCACATCCGGCAGGTCGTAATTGATCACGGTCTCCAGGTTGGCAATATCAATGCCCCTTGCCGCAATATCGGTGGCCACAATCACCCTTGTTCTTCTCGACTTGAAATTCTCAAGCGCCCGTTGCCGTGCTCCCTGCGATTTATTGCCGTGAATGGCTTCGCAATCTATTCCGTTTACATTCAATATGCGGGCAATTTTATCGGCCCCTCGCTTGGTACGCGAAAAAACCAGCACCGAGTTATTCTGCTCGTTTCGGAGTATGGAAACAAGGAGTTGGTTCTTTTTCGGCCGTTCCACATAGTACAGGTGTTGCTCGATCATCTCGGCGGTTGAGGCAACCGGGTTTACTTTTACACGTACCGGGTTGCGCAGTATCGATTTCGAAAGCGTGGCAATAGTCGCCGGCATGGTGGCCGAAAAAAACAGGGTTTGTTTTTGTTGCGGCAGCATGGGTAACAGGCGTTTAATGTCGTGTATAAACCCCATGTCGAGCATGCGGTCGGCTTCGTCGAGCACAAAGTGCCGGATATGGCGAAGCGAAATGTGCTTTTGCTGGATGAGGTCGAGCAAACGCCCGGGTGTGGCAACCAGAATATCGACACCTCTTCGCAGCTTATCAACCTGCGGCCCCTGTTTTACGCCGCCAAAAATCACGGCATGGCGCATCTCGGTATATTTTCCGTACTCCCAAAAGCTTTCGCCAATTTGTATGGCCAGCTCCCGGGTGGGAGTGAGGATCAGTGCTTTTATTTCACGTTTCTGTCCGTGTTGGAAAGACTCGCTCAATTGCTGAATAATGGGAATGGCAAAGGCGGCCGTTTTTCCGGTGCCGGTTTGAGCCAGGCCCAGTAGGTCGCTACCACTAAGTGCGGCCGGAATTGCCTTCTCCTGTATCGGAGTAGGAGTTTCGTAGTTCTTGTTGGCCAGAGCCCTTAATATGGGCTCTGAAATATTTAATTCTTTAAATGTCATAATTGAATGCGCTGTTCGGATCTACAGCTTTCTTTTAATAATTAATAAGCATACGGGAAAAATGCAGCGATTTCAGGTATTTAATCCAGAAGATACTATCTAAAAATGCGTTTGTACAATTCCGCCTGGCAGTATACGGTTTTGTGCAAAGGCAATACCTTACTACGTGTTGAACTCTGTTGTTCAAACGTTTGCTTTTTGGTGTTTGGCCGGGATGATTTCGGGTGAATGTGTGGACCACATCAGATCAAAGGGCTTAGCGCCCGAGGGTGTTAAAACAGTATAAAAAGATTTTGTCATAATATATTAAAGTGTGTCACGATGTATTGCGTAGCACACTCGCGACCTGTTAATCTAAACAAGAAAGTTGATTTTGGATGTCGATTGGACCATGAGAAGATTCGCTAACCAGCGGCGAAACAAAGCATTGCTAATGTCGATTCAATAAAAACCTGATTGTCAAGGGGACAAAGGTAGAAATTAATTCCGGATAAAATCATAATTTACAGATATTGTAGTCTTAATTTCACATTGGGCGATCTAAGGGCCCTTTTTCGGGAGAATGAAAGACTGCTTGCTTGCGGGATTTTACCCATTAGCAATTTTTTAACAGAACAGGCTTTTAGCATACCAACGTCCGAAAATTTCTGTACTACAGTTGTACAATGAATGAAATTCCACATATTCGTAAAAAATAACGACGTATGCTGATTTCATTATTGCTGGTGCTTGCAGGATTTGTGGCACTTATATTTGGTGCCAACTGGCTGGTGGATGGAGCTTCGGCACTGGCAAAGAAATACCGGGTTTCCGACCTGGCAATCGGGTTAACGATTGTGGCTTTCGGAACTTCGGCACCCGAGATGGTGGTCAACCTGGTGGCTTCCACCAAAGGCTTGTCCGATATTGTGCTGGGAAACGTGATTGGAAGTAATAACTTCAATTTATTCATCATCCTGGGTATTTCGGGCTTGTTGTACCCGATTACGGTGCAGTCGTCAACGGCCTGGCGCGAAATTCCGCTGTCGATTGTTGTGTTACTGGTGCTGATTGCCCTTGCCAATAACTTTTTTGTGGGGGTACCTGCCTTGTCGCGCATCGACGGGGTAATTTTGCTGACCTTGTTTTTAGGCTTTCTGTTTTATGTTTTCAAGCAAATGAAAGCCGAAAATGCAGAAGCATCAAAGCCGGTGGAGCGGGCCTTGTGGAAGATTGTGCTGTTTATAATTCTCGGACTGGGCGGTCTTGTTGCCGGCGGACAGCTGGTGGTAAACAACGCCGTGAAAATCGCTTCGTTGCTGGGGGTTAGCGAAAAAATTATTGGTTTAACCATTGTCGCTGCCGGAACTTCGCTTCCCGAACTTACCACCTCGATTGTGGCCGCGCTGAAAAGAAACAGCGATATTGCGATCGGGAACGTGATCGGCTCCAATATTTTCAACGTACTCCTGGTACTGGCAGGCAGTTTGCTGATCAATCCCATACCGTTCAATCCTTCGTTTAACACCGATTTGATCATCATGACCAGCGGAAGCATTTTTCTTTTTGTGGCCATGCTTACCGGCAAGCGAAAAAAACTCGACCGCTGGGAAGCCGCCCTGTTACTGGTGCTTTTTATTGCCTATACGGTTTTTCTGATCAAAAAGGAAATCGGGTAAAACTCTTTCATTCCGCAAGCGGAGTTTAATGGCGCGCAGAAAACGCAGATGTACGCAGAAAATGATTTCACTCAAATGGGGAAAATAAAATTTGCGGTCATCAGCGCAATCAGCGGGAGATAAAAAGTACTTGACGAATTCAGAAAGCTGGTTAAAAAAGCTCCCGCAAAAGAGACAACGCTGTATGCGTTGGATTTTCATAGCAACTTGGCGGGTGTGTGTTATTTGTGGCGCAGGAATAAAAAATCGATTGCTTTACGTGCTTAGCGGCTGTTTCCTTAGCGTAGGTTTATCTGCATAAGCGGAGTAGGGAACCGTTCGCCTCTGCGCCTCTACCCCTCGTTTGCAACGAGGGGTAAGTTGTTTTGCATTTGTAATGCCATTTTATTCGGCAGCATTTTTAT
>NZ_QWGR01000228.1 GCF_003576475.1 Maribellus luteus
AATGGCAGATGCCGCGCGCGACCACATCGTAAGGCGCGACGCCGTCGAGCGTCTGGTCCTTGAACTTCAGGGTACCTTGCGAGCCGATGGAGCGCGAGATCGCCTTCAGCAGCGTGGTCTTGCCGCAGCCGGACGGTCCCAGCAGCGCGTAAGCGCCGCCCTGCCGCCATGTCATGGTCATCGGCTTCAGCGCATAGGACGCCCGGTCCGCCGCGTTGCCGCCGTAGGAATGCGCCAGATCGACAAGATCGATGCGAGCCATGGTATGCCCTCACCGCGCCGCCGGCGCGGCGACGAGCCGGCCGGATTGATCGAAAATGAACAGGTCGTTCGGATCGAGCACCGCTTCAAGCTCCTGCCCAGGCAGAAACTCGTGGATGCCGGACAGCACCGCGACCCAGTTGTAACCTTCGCGTTTGAGATGCACGAAACTTTCGGAGCCGGTGATCTCGGTCACGCTGACGGTGGTGACGAATGCATGGCGGCCGTTGCATGGGGCCGCCACTTCAAGCTGATGCGCGCGGAATCCGACCTGGTAGGCGCCGTC
>NZ_QWGR01000229.1 GCF_003576475.1 Maribellus luteus
GCATGCGAATGCGCGCAACGGCCTGGTGGTCGGTCGTGGCGGCGTCATATAGGCGCGCGAGGTCGGCCTTCAATGCCGTGCGTGAGCCGCCATCCAAATACACCATGTGCCCCGACGGATAGAACCCCGCCGACAGGTTCTTGCGTACATCGGCATCGAGCAAGGGCATCGCCTTCAGGTCGAGCATGGTCTGGTAGAACGGCGTGACGAAGTCGTAGTAGCCGTTGGCGGAGAACACTTTCAGATCCACGTTCAGGCTCATCGTGGCGGCCAGGTCGCCCGCCGTGTACAGCGCGACATTGCCATTGGCATCGAGCCCTTTCTGCGCGCCGGTCGGATCGGTGTGGCGGAAATCCCAGTGGCGGAAGGCTTGGTCGTTCAAATCCGTGAAGGCCGAGTTGGACGTGAACTTCAAATCGTCGTTCAGGTAGGTGTTCCACATGGCCGTGTAGACGCCGGACACCGCCGTCATGGTCGGATCATTGCCGCCGGAGTTTGGATTCACGCTGGCCGCAATGCCGGTGTGAATGCCAGTGACGCGACC
>NZ_QWGR01000230.1 GCF_003576475.1 Maribellus luteus
AAGCGCAGCATGTTCGATACGGCAATCAGCAACAGCACCACGCCCGTGGTCTTGGCGGCATGGGTCAGGGCGCGGCGGAACTTGGTCCACGTCATGGAGCGATAGACCAGCACCGTGAGGCACAGGGAATACGCAACCGCGATGGCGGCGGCTTCGGTGGCGGTGGCAATACCCATGGCCACGCACACCAGGATCAGCGCGATCACCATCAGGCCCGGTACCGCGCCCACAAAGGCGCGTGCAACGGCAACCCAGCCGGGAAAGGGCGGCAGCTCGGTCGAGCCGTCGGCACGGCGCGGGAATCCGTAGCGCTTGGCTTGCCAGTAGGCGGCAATCAGCACGAAGCCCATGACCCATAGCACCGGCAGCAGCCCCGAGAACAGCAGGTCGCCAATCGACACGCCGCTTACCTGCTGGCCGTTGAGCGAGCCCACGATGCCCTGCGCCGCAAAGGCGTAGATGATCATGTTGGTGGAGGTCGGCATGAGCGCGCCGGCCAGCGAGGCATGCGTGGTCACGTTCACGGCGTAGGCTGCGCTGTAAC
>NZ_QWGR01000231.1 GCF_003576475.1 Maribellus luteus
TGGGCCGCCTTCAGATCGGACAGGAAAAATTTACTTGGCGTGGGAGGCGCGCGTGCGGGCTGCCTTCTTTGCGGCAGCCGAACGGCCTGCCGCGCCCTTGGTGGCGGCGCCTTTCTTGGCCGCTGACGAGCGCTCGCTGCTCGAACGCTTCGACGCCGCGCTGTGTGCCTGCTTGGACAACGATGATTTGGACGCCGCCGAATGGCCTTCCTTCTTCAGCGTGCGAGTTGTGGTTTTACTGCGCTTGGCCGTGGATTCCTTGCTCGCACTGGCGTGGCTGCCGGTTTTGTTGCCCGTCTTGCTGCCGGCCTTGAGATCATGTTCCGCCTTCTTGCGGGTGGAGGCCGATGCCTTGCCTTCCCCCGGCGGCTTGACGGCAACGCCAGAGCGGCGTGCCTTCGATAGACCAATCGCAATGGCCTGCTTGGTGTTTTTCGCACCGTGCTTGCCTTCGCGGATGTGATCCATCTCTTCCTTCACGAAGTTGCCCGCCTGGCTCGAGGCGGCTTTGCCGTGGCGCTTGTCGGCGCGCGCACGTTCTACG
>NZ_QWGR01000232.1 GCF_003576475.1 Maribellus luteus
CGGTGCATGCGCTGGTTGAGCGCGTGATCCATCTGCGCATGCTGGTGGAAGCGACGCTGGATTTTCCAGAAGAGGAGATCGACTTCCTGGAGGCGTCCGACGCGCGGGGCCAGCTTGCCGGCATTCGCACGGCCGTCGATGGGGTGCTCGCGCAGGCTCGTCAGGGGGCGCTGCTGCGCGAAGGCCTGCACGTGGTGCTGGCGGGGCAGCCGAATGTCGGCAAGTCGTCGTTGCTCAATGCGCTGGCCGGCGCGGAACTTGCCATCGTCACGCCGATTGCCGGCACCACGCGCGACAAGGTGCAGCAGACGATTCAGATTGAAGGCATCCCGCTGAACATCGTCGACACGGCGGGCTTACGCGATACGGAAGACGAGGTCGAGCGCATCGGTATCGCGCGCACCTGGGCCGCCATCGCCCGCGCCGATGTCGTGCTGCATCTGCTGGATGCGGCGGATTATCGCGCCAATGGCCTTTCGCCCGAAGACGCTGCGATCGACGCGCGCATCGCCGAGCACGTGCCCGGCGGCGTGCCGACCCTGC
>NZ_QWGR01000233.1 GCF_003576475.1 Maribellus luteus
CGCATATGCGCCGTCGCGCCGGTATCTGGTTTTCTCTGAAAGGTCGGGGACGACGCCGCGACGGGCGTCGGACATCGCCTCAATGCAGGTCCGGCGCATGATCAGACGCGCTGCGTCAACCTTTGCAGACGCCTCAGCGATCTTGATCTGTGTTGTCTGCAGATCACCGAGTTTCGCGCGGTTGTAGGTCGAGGCGCGATGCTTGGCGATCCCGACGTAGTCATCAAGACAGGCCTGGGCATTACCCAGGGCTGCTCCCGAGAGAACGAACGGAAACAGTGAAAAGACTGGCAAGGCGTAAAGCGCACCGGGATTCACTCCGCTTCCAGGTGTCGCTCCACCACCAACGTCCCTGACCGCAAGGGTCATGTAATCCGGGACAAATACATCCTTGGCTTCGACATCGTTGGATCCAGTCCCCTTGAGGCCGGTCGAACTCCATGTGTCGAGAATCTTGTAGTCAGACTGCTTCAGCAAGAAGATCCGGTATTCCACACCATCCGCATCATCATCGGACGACACGATGCCTGCCAGCATGTTCC
>NZ_QWGR01000234.1 GCF_003576475.1 Maribellus luteus
CGATTCCCATTCACCGTCCTCCGCCAAACACCCTTGGCTCAACACGCGCGTTGCGTCGACAGTGCCTGGCCGACCCGATGGTGGCACGCGCTCTGCTTCCTATCGGGCGCTGGCATGCCGCTGTGCGGCTACGCCCCCGCCATCCACCTGAGGGAAGAAAAAATGAGCGACTACAGTCCGCCTCCCGAGTGCCTAGGCCGACGCAAGTTTTTACGTCAGATTCCAGCGGGAGCACTCATGGCGGCGGGCTTGCCAAGTCACGCCTGGGCGCTACGCAGCCAAGGGCAGCCGGAAGTTCTCCGAGGCACGGAGTTCGATTTGACCATCGCGGAGATGGCGGTCGATTTCAGCGGGCGCGAACGCTATGCCGTCGCAGTCAACGGATCCATCCCCGCGCCGATCCTCTACTGGAAACAGGGCAGCGAAGTCACGCTGCGCGTCACCAACCGCCTGCAAACACAGACTTCGATTCATTGGCACGGCGTGCTCGTACCGTTTGAAATGGATGGCGTCCCGGGCGTCTCCTTCACCGGTATCGCACC
>NZ_QWGR01000235.1 GCF_003576475.1 Maribellus luteus
CACACAAACCCATGACAGAGTCAAAAGGCTCAGGACAGCCACGCAGTGCCCCGTTGCCGGTGGGCACCTTGCTGTCCAATTATCGTATTGTAAAGAAGTTGGCCAGCGGGGGGTTCAGCTTCGTCTATCTTGCGACCGACGAGCATGGGACGCCAGTGGCCGTAAAGGAATAACTGCCGTCTTCGCTGGCCCGTCGTGCGCCCGGCGAATTGATTCCCGTCGTGCCTGAAGAAAGCGCGAGCGCGTTCCGCCTCGGGCTCAAATACTTCTTTGAAGAAGGCCGGTCGCTGGCCAAGATTTCTCACCCTGCCATCGTGCGCGTGCTCAATTTCTTCCGGGAAAACGGCACCGTCTACATGGTGATGACGTACGAGCAGGGTAAAACGCTGCAAGAACACATCCTCACAGCGCGCCAGCAAGGCAAGCTGAAGATGCTGCGCGAGCGCTTCATCCGCCAGGTGTTCCATGACCTGATGAGCGGGCTGCGCGAGGTCCACATCCACAAGCTGCTGCATCTCGACATCAAGCCCGGCAACATTTAC
>NZ_QWGR01000236.1 GCF_003576475.1 Maribellus luteus
GGCTGGTAGTCGGCGTAGAACTCGTTGCGGTCGCCCGCGCGGCGCAGGCCCGATTCAATGCGGAAGCGGCGCGAGACGCGGTCGTCCAAGTCGCTGGTAAAGGTCTGGAAGTTGTTGCGCCCGCGCTCCTTGGCCAGGTACATGGCGGCGTCGGCCTTGCGCAGCAGCGTGTTCGGATCGTCGCCGTCGTGCGGTGCCACGGCAATCCCGATCGACACACCCAGATACAGCTCCTGCCCCTCAATATGGAAGGGCGCGCTGATGGCCGAGAGGATGCGCTCGGCCACGCGCCGCGTGCCCAAGCCATCGAGCGCCTCGAGCATGACGACAAATTCGTCGCCGCCCAGGCGCGCGACGAAGCCGTTGGCGGGCACCTGCTGGCGCAGGATCTCGCAGACCATGCGAATCAGCTCGTCGCCCGCGAGATGGCCGAGCGTGTCGTTGACGATCTTGAACCGGTCGAGGTCCATCATCGCCATGGCGAAGCATTGCTCGCCCTTCACTGCCTTGCCGAGCATGTGGAGGAAGGCGAGCCGGTTGG
>NZ_QWGR01000237.1 GCF_003576475.1 Maribellus luteus
CCAGAATCGCGATGATGTCGCGCAGTTCCTTGTAGCGCTGCAGCGTCTTCTTCACGCGGTCGGCGACTTCGTAATGCTCCTGGCCGACCACTTGCGGGTCGAGCTGGCGCGACGTCGAGTCGAGCGGATCGACTGCGGGGTAGATACCCAGTGCAGCGATGTCACGCGACAGCACGACGGTCGAGTCCAGGTGCAGGAAGGTCGTTGCCGGCGACGGGTCGGTCAAGTCATCGGCAGGCACGTACACGGCCTGGATCGACGTGATCGAGCCGGTCTTGGTCGACGTAATACGTTCCTGCAGCTTGCCCATTTCTTCAGCCAGCGTCGGCTGATAGCCCACGGCCGAAGGCATACGGCCCAGCAGTGCCGACACTTCAGTGCCGGCCAGCGTGTAGCGGTAGATGTTGTCGACGAAGAACAGGATGTCACGGCCTTCGTCGCGGAAGCGCTCGGCCATCGTCAGGCCGGTCAGCGCAACGCGCAGACGGTTGCCCGGCGGCTCGTTCATCTGGCCGAACACCATGGCCACCTTGTCGAGCAC
>NZ_QWGR01000024.1 GCF_003576475.1 Maribellus luteus
AATGAAAGATAACTGCTTACTCTCCGGGATTATGCTAAATTTGTTAACAAAACCTGGTGAGTTGTGCAACAGGCACAATACATATAAGTCATGTGGGGTTTAGGTGATTAGCGAAGGGTGGTGGTTTCATTTTGTCCGCCCATTGCTTTTAAATCGACACTTTCTTATTAATTTAGCCTATTGAAAAGCAATGAGCTAAGTGAGGTTTTTGAGAGGTCGGACTATTTCAATCCCCACACGCCTCATATGCGGTCCGTTAACAAACGTAAAAACCACAGATGAAACTTGAAGCAATTATATTTATATCCCCCTTATTGATTAATTTTATTTTGCTTTTTGCGAGAAAAAAGAAATGGACAAGAACCAAAGCTAAATGGTTGTTTGTAATCGTTCTGTTTGTAATTGGATTAGTTGCGTTTCAAAATCCTAATTATTTTGATTTTAGAATTCCAAGAATAGTAAGTTGGTCAATCATGACACCATTAATATTTAGCATTCTTGACTTCCTGATAATGCGATTGAGTTATAGCATTCAAAATAGAGATTTATATTTATGGGTACGAGGTTCTGAGGACATTGATAACTCTAGATTTAGTGGTGGAAATCATGTAAGAGGTAGTGATAGAGTTTTATCTTTAATTCTTTTGTTTTCTGTAATATTATTGCCGTTTGTTGGCATGTTGATTTTTAAATAAAATCCTGCTTACACCGACCGCGCTCGCGCCGGGATGCAATCGGTGGGCAATTCGATAGAACTGAAAAAGGCAGCTTTCAGCCGTTGGCTGAGATACGGATTACAGCAGGCAGAAATCTGCACCAGCGACGTTCTGTGAAAAGGAGGAGAATAAGAAACAGAGAATAAGGAATAAGGAATAAAAAAGTATCGGAAGCTGAATAAATTGAGCCAATATTTCCTGATTTCTTATTCCTTATTCCATGTTGCGTATTAAAATCGTTCCGATTCCCTGCTCGCGCCTCCCGATAGCCATCGGGAGGCAATCGGTGGGCAATTCGATAGAATTGAAGAGCCAGCTTTCAGCCGTTGGCTGTGATGCGGATTACAGCAGGCAGGAATCCACACCAGCGACGTTCTGTGAAAAATAGGAGAATAAGAAACAGAGAATAAGGAATAACGAATAAAAAAGTATCGGAAGCTGACTAAATTGAGCCAATATTTCCTGATTTCTTATTCCTTATTCCATGTTGCGTATTAAAATCGTTCCGATTCTCTTCAATCCGGATAAGACCATCATGATTCCGGGGAATCACCAACAGAAATGAAAGTTAAGATGGATACTTCTATCCGAGATTTGTTTTTTATGCAGAATATCCAATGTAGAATTCCCAATATTCAATTTTCCGGATTTTGTTGGATATTTTACATTCAAAATTGAGAATTGGATATTTTTTAAACTTGACTTTCAGAAAAAAAAGAAGCATATAAAAGGTCGTTATTTCCGGGGAAGCACTCTAAACCACACGTTTCGAATTTCAGAAGTTGTCATCCAGGTACTGATTCCCAATGGTCGGGAAAGCGATACTTCGGGGCGGATGCCCAGTTCGTGGCCGGGATAGAAAAAGTCGACAAGCGTTTCACCGTTAATTTGGGCCACAATGGTTGAATCGTTCACCTGCAGGTTGATCTTGTACCAAACGTTGGGTTCAAATTTTTGCAGCACTTTGGTTTCATTGTCCGAAGCATCGGCGCCATCCACCGTACTCAGCCCCACAACCGGTCCTCCCCAGCCGCCAACAATCAGCGAACAAAACTGCTCGTTAACCGGAAATGTCAATCCGCAAAAGAAATCGTTCCCCAAAGTTTTCCGGGCCTCCAGTTCAACTTCGTAATTTACCACCGGGAATTCATTTAACCAGTTGATTCCACTGCAACCGTCCCCCATATTGATCACGATCTTTCCCTCAGAAACTTTTACTGGTCCCTGAGTGCCGAAGTTTGTTACCTCCCACCCTTCGAGTGTTTTACCATCGAACAGGGCAGTGCTTCCTTCCGGAATTTCCTGTGGATAATCTTTGGATGCTTCTTTGGGATCGGCCTTCTTACCCGATGAGCAAGCGACCAGGAACAAGCTGAAAAGTACGGGAATCAGATATATTTTCATGGTACTGTCAGAAATGATTTCCCAACAAAATTAACCAATATATCTATACCCCAACTGCTCAATCGTTTCCTTTACTTTGTCCATTTTGTAGCCGGACCCAAAAATCTTCACGGTGTTGTGGCTGTTATCCGCCATCACCGATTTAATTCCCCGGATGGATTCCAGGTTTCTTTTTACGCTGGCTTCGCAATGCGAGCAGGTCATTCCTTCCACGTTAATGGTTACGCCTTCCATTGCTTTCATGCCTTGCTTTTTTCTGAATTTCTGGTAGAAATAACCGCCGATTATCGAGCCTGTCAAAAGAACAGCCGAAGCCAGCTCGAGCCAGTGTGGTAACATGGAATGCTCGCTGCCATCGCCGTGAATGTGCATTACTTTGCTTAAAATCAGGTCGGCCGGAATCAACCAGTTGGTTAGCAATCCGAATACAATGGCACCCCCGATAATCGTTCCCAGGTAAACCGCCAGCGATCGTTTGCCCATTGTTTTGCCAAGCACCGTCATGGTAGCCACATTGGTAGCAGGTCCGGCCATCAGGAAAACCAGGGCAGCACCCGGCGAAACACCTTTCATCAGCAACACCGCGGCGACCGGGATGGAGCCGGTAGCACAAATATAAATGGGCACCGAAGCAGCCAGAATCACTAATATTTCAACGATTCCCCACCCTTGGAAACGCGTAAAGAAATCGTCGGGCAACAACACCGAAATCAGTGCAGCCAGCATAAAACCGATCACCAGCCATTTGGCAATATCCTGCAGCAATTCAACAAAAGCATAATCGGCAGCCCGCACCAGCGACGGACGATGATCCTCTTCTTTTTCGTCGTGACAACCGCACGAGGCATCGTTACAGCTTTCTGCGCCACTTACCGCCTTCGTATCTATTTTGAAGGAAGCAAAAGGCGACGCTGCCACCTGTGGCTTTGGTTTTTCCTTTACAAAAACATTGGTAAGCACACCGCCCACCACACCGGTTACAAAGGCCACCAAAGGCCTTAAAATTGCAAACGGCCAGCCCAGCATGGAGTAGGTGGCAAAGATGGAATCGACCCCGGTTTGAGGCGTCGAAATCAGGAATGAATTAGTAGCCCCTTTCGAAGCTCCGTCTTTGTAAAACGATATTCCGGTGGGGATTACACCACACGAACACAGCGGCATCGGAATCCCCAGCAGGGAAGCATTCAAAGCCGATTTGAAATTTCGTTTCCCCAGGTATTTATCGATGTGTTTCTGCGGAAAATAAACCTTTAACAAACCGGCAAAGATCAAGCCCAGCAATAACCAGGGAGCCATTTCCAGCACCAGAAACCACAATTCAGTAAAATAGTTTGCAATGTATTCCATCATAACACTTATTAAAACAACGCAGAAGTTACGTTGTTTGGCACAGCACAAAATAACGGAGAATGCCAGTCCTGAATGTTATAGAATTATTGGAATTTTTATCAGTTTTTTGGTTCTGATGCACTTTCGGATTGAGTATACCTTACGAATTGCCTTCCTCCCTCTCCACATAAATTTGGGTGGCCTCCACCCGCGTAACCACTACTTTTTCTCCGCGGTCGATAAAACCGGTTTCGGCAACCGCATCATAAACCTCGGCATCGATCAAAACTTTTCCTCCCGGGCGAAGCACTGTTTGTGCCGTTCCGCTTTTTCCAGTCAATGCCAGCATGGCCGGTTCGATACTGATGTAGCCTTCGTTGGCATGCTGAACCGTGTTTAACGCGAAGTTTTTAAACATCCCTTTCTCGGCTGTAAACATTTTCCTGCCGAGATAAAGCGAAATGATAAATCCGCCAAATACACCCAGAACAACAGTTGTGATGGCTACTCCTACCCTGCGCATTTCCACGCCTTCAAAATCAAAATGAATATTGTCGATCAAACTCAATACAAGTCCGGCAAACATCAGCAAAACTCCCAGAGCCCCGGCCACGCCAAAGCCGGGCAAGGCAAAAATCTCGATCGCGACCAGGATCACTCCCACTATAAACACAGCAATTTCCCAGTGGGCAGCCAGCCCTTCGAGGTAAAGCGGCGCAAAGTACACGATTGCTGCCAGCACCGCAATCCCCAGCGGAAATCCGATACCCGGCGTTTGCATTTCGAAATAAATCCCCCCGATAATCGCCATGATCAGCAATCCAGAAACCATTGGGTGAACCAGGAAACCAATAATCCTCTCGAGCCACGAGGGTTCATATTCCACCAGTGTATAATCTTCCACTCCCTCCTGGTGCAATACTTCATCAACGCTCTCGGCAATGCCTTCGCAATAACCATTTTCCATGGCTTCCATCGGGGTAAAGGTCAGCACATTTCCGGTATCCGATATTCCTTCGATAAAGATCCGTTCATCCACCATGGCTTCTGCAATTTTGGGATCGCGAAACCACTTAATAATCGTATCGTTACCGGCCGTTATCACGGTGTCTTTCCCATGAGCTTCTGCGGTGGAGCGCATGGTAGAGCGCATGTAGCTTTGGTATTTGTCGGGCATGGCAGCCCCGGTTTGATTCACCACCGTTGCAGCGCCAATGCTTCCGCCCGGCCGCATGTAAATCCGGTCGCAGGCAATGGAGATAAGTGCACCTGCCGATGCTGCATTGTTGTCGATAAACACATACACCGGAATTTTGCTCTGCAATATCATCGTACGAATGGAATCAGCATCCACCACTGTTCCTCCGTAAGTATTCATGTGAATTAAAAAAATGTCGGCTTTTAGCGAATCGGCCGCTTCAAATGCCTGTGCCACCTGCCGACGTGTTCCCGGTGAAATATCCTGTTTGATGTTCAGTTTATACACCAGTTTTTTCTGGGTTTCCTGTGCAAACACCACAATCGACAGCAAGAGAAGAAGTAAAAGCCCGTATCGTTTCATCATTGTATTAATATTTTGGTCGTTGGATCATTCACTGACTTTCAAACAGATACACCGCAAAAGTTGAACAGCTTATCATCCTTTTTACGAAGTTAGAAATTATCATCGATTCAGAAGCGATGAACTCTTGAATAAAATAGAAAACAAGCCAATAAACAGTCCCCTGAGTCTTTTCTCCGGAAGCCCAATTCCCGGAGTATTGGATTGATCAGTAAGTGAGAATGTTAAATCCTTCGGGTATCAATATGTGTACTTGACCGAAATTGTTAAATTTGCGACCTAATCATTCAAAAGAAAATGGAATTATCTGCATTAACAGCAATTTCCCCGGTTGACGGGAGGTACAGAGATAAAGTGGAAGGGTTAAACAAATATTTCAGTGAGTTTGCCTTGATAAAATACCGCTTATTAACCGAAATCGAATATTTCATCGCTCTTTGTGAAATACCGCTTCCGCAACTGGCAGATATTCCTGCCGGTAAGCTGGACCAGCTGCGTGAATTACACAAAAACTTTTCGCTGGAAGATGCACAGCGCATTAAATCGATTGAAAGCGTTACCAACCACGATGTTAAGGCAGTTGAATATTTTATTAAAGAAGAATTCGACAAGCTGAACCTGGGTAAATACAAAGAGTTTATCCATTTTGCACTTACCTCGCAGGATGCCAACAACACAGCACTTCCCAAATCCATTCAGGATGCACTGGAAGAAGAATACTACCCGCTTTTACAGGAGTTGATTGAGAAACTGCTGACCATGGCAAACGATTGGAAAGACATTCCCATGCTGGCTAAAACCCACGGGCAACCGGCATCGCCAACTAAAGTCGGAAAAGAATTCAAGGTTTTTATTGAGCGGATCATGGTGCAACTGGTACACCTGAAATCGATTGCCATTGATGCAAAATTTGGAGGTGCCACCGGTAATTTCAATGCACATTATGTGGCTTATCCCGACATTAACTGGGAAGACTTTGCCAACAGCTTTTTGAAAGAAAAACTGGGTTTACACCGTTCGCAATACACCACCCAGATTTCGCATTACGATAACCACAGCGCTATTTTCGACGCACTGAAGCGCATTAACAATATTATCCTCGATCTGGACCGTGACATTTGGTCGTATGTTTCGATGAACTACTTCAAGCAAAAAATCAAAAAAGGAGAAGTGGGTTCGTCAACCATGCCGCACAAGGTAAACCCGATCGATTTTGAAAACTCGGAAGGTAACATTGGCATTGCCAACGCAGGCTTTGAGCAACTGGCGCAAAAACTTCCGGTTTCACGCTTGCAGCGCGACCTTACCGATTCTACCGTTACGCGTTTTATCGGCGTTCCGTTTGGGCACACCATTATTGCCATTAAATCAACCTTAAAAGGCTTGAACAAATTGCTGCTGAACGAAGCGGCTATTCAAAAAGACCTGGAAGACAACTGGGCAGTGGTAGCTGAAGCCATTCAAACCATTCTGCGCCGCGAGTTTTTCCCCAATCCGTATGAAGCGCTGAAAGACCTGACGCGCAAAAACGAAGTGATCAACAAAGAAGCCATTCACAATTTTATTGACACACTGAACGTTAGTGATTCAGTTAAAGAGGAATTAAAAGCGATAACACCGCAGAACTATACGGGTATTTTTTAATCCCGGCAATCAAGATAAGAGAACAGGAGCGGTGAGAACTTTTTCGCTGCTCTGTTTTTTAAAACAATAATTAGAAGATCTCATTTTTGTAGCTGCAACTTCTGGCTTTATCATATGAAAGAATTCTTTAAACTCATGAAACGATTTGTGCCACCGTATAAGTGGAACGTCGTTATGAATATCATCTACAATATTTTAGGCGCTGTTTTCGGAGCCTTCTCTTTTGCCATGCTTATTCCGGCTTTGAAGATTCTTTTCAGAACAGAAGAAATCGTCACCGAAAAAACAGAGCTGACCCTGTCGATGGATTCAATCACCGACAATTTTAATTTCTATATGAGCCGGTTAATTGCAGAGCAAGGCGAACAGCGGGCCTTGGTATTAATCGGCATTATTCTGATTGTTGCTACTTTGCTAAAAGTAGGATTCACCTACCTGGCCGATTTTGTATTAATTGCGCTACGCAACGGCGTTGTTTACGATATACGTTCACTGATCTATAAGAAAATCATTGGCCTTCCGCTGGGTTATTTCTCGGATGAACGGAAAGGCGATATTATGGCGCGCATCACCAGCGATGTACAGGAGGTCGAAAACTCGATTGCCAATTCACTGGGGATGATGATTAAAAACCCAATCCTGATCATCGTTTTTTTAAGCGTTATGATTTACATGAGCTGGTCGCTCACTTTGTTTGTATTTATTATGTTGCCCGTAACCGGGATAATCATCGGGCGAATCGGACGTAGTCTGAAAAAAGTATCCACCAAAGGACAGGACAAACTGGGCGAAATTCTTTCCATTATTGAAGAAGACCTGTCGGGATTACGCATCATCAAATCGTTTAATGCCGAAGATAAGGCCATCGGACGGTTTCAGACTGAAAACGGGAATTACCGCTCAATTATGAATCGCCTGATGTGGCGCCGCAACCTGGCACATCCAGCCAGCGAATTTTTAGGAACCATTGTAATTGTTGTGGTTCTGTGGTATGGTGGTAGTATTATTCTGGGAGAAGGAAAGTCATCGCTTTCTGCCGCTGAATTTATTGGCTACCTCGTATTTTTCTACGGAATTATCAACCCGGCCAAAGCATTTTCAACCGCCCTTTACAGTGTTGAAAAAGGATTGGCCTCAATGCACCGGATCGATCACGTTTTAGCCGCTGAAGTAACCATTAAAGACAAGCCCGGGGCGCAGGATATTAAATCGTTTAATAATAAAATCGCTTATAAGAACGTAAGTTTCTCGTACGACAAGGCAGAGGTACTTTCGAATGTTTCGCTGGAAATTGAAAAAGGAAAAACCGTTGCCCTCGTGGGTTCTTCCGGCAGTGGAAAAACCACCATGGTTGATCTTCTTCCGCGTTTTTGGGATATAACGGAAGGTACCATTGAAATTGACGGAATTGACATCCGCGACCTGAAACTGAAATCGTTGCGCAACCTGATCGGAAACGTAAACCAGGAACCCATTTTATTCAACGATACCATCTTTAATAACATTGCTTTTGGAGTAGAGAACGCCACCAAAGAAGAAGTGGAAAAAGCTGCCAGAATTGCCAATGCCCACGATTTTATCATGGCTTCCGAAAATGGGTACGACACCCGTATCGGTGACCGTGGCGACAAGCTGTCGGGCGGCCAAAAGCAACGTTTATCCATTGCCCGTGCCATTTTGCGTAATCCTCCGATTTTAATCCTGGATGAAGCAACTTCAGCACTCGATACCGAATCGGAAAAACTGGTACAGGAAGCGCTGGAAAACCTGATGAAGAACCGAACTTCACTGGTGATAGCACACCGGCTTTCAACCATTAAAAATGCCAATATGATTTGTGTATTGCACGAAGGGAAAATAGTGGAACAGGGAACACACGAAGAACTACTGAAGCTGGACGGCCGCTACACCCGTTTGCACAAAATGCAGATGTTTTAAAAGCAGCTACGAGCCGTAAGCTGTGAGCTGCGAGCTATTGTCAAACTGAGAAATTGCAATATTGTTAAATTGTAAGACTCCTCGTATTCCTTTGTTTTCACAAAAAACTGAAAACTGTGACTGCTTACTGCGGCTAACACTTCATTTTTCAAGTAAAAAGCCTTAATGCGCTTACAAGTTCATCTGCGGGGAAGAGCGTTTGTTTTTACCAGCCGGTGGCCAGCACGTCAACCAAATGAATGGTTTTGATGGGAAGATTCTGTTTACGAATGTAGGCGTCCATGTTCATTAAACAGGAAGCCTCGGTAGAAACAATGTACTCGGCCCCGGTTTTTAGAGCATTCTCGACCTTTTGCTCGGTCATCGCCGAAGAAATATGATGAAATTTGGCTGCAAACGTTCCCCCAAAACCACAACAGGTTTCCAGGTTTTCCATTTCAACCAAGTCCAAACCCTTTACTTTTTCCAGAAGTTGGCGCGGCTCCGATCTAATACCATATTCCCTTAATCCCGCACACGAATCGTGAAAAGTAACTTTATGATTAAAAACGGCACCAACTTCCGAAATCTGCAAATGATTGATCATAAAATCAGAAAATTCAAAGATTCGTTTTTTTAATGCCTTTGATTTCTCCAAGTTAACTTCGTCTTCGGCAAAAAGTTTATGATAATAATTGCGGACAAATCCGGTACACGAAGCAGAAGGAGCCACCACAATTTCGGCTTCATCAAAATCCTGGATAAATTTTCGCGCCACTGTGCGGGCTTCATTCCAGTAACCACTATTAAAAGCAGGCTGCCCGCAACAGGTTTGTTCCGGACTATATTTTACTTCACATCCTGCTTTTTCAAGCACTTTTACAAAGCTCCACGCAGTATCAGGATAAAACTGATCGATAAAACACGGAATAAAGACATCGACACGCATACTGGCTATTTTGGCATGAAATTACACTAAAGAATGAAGAACAGAAAAGAGTTTCATTGAAATACTTAAAACAAAAAAAGCGAGGCTTTTCAACCTCGCTTTTGCACGGGAGGAGAGACTCGAACTCCCGACACCTGGTTTTGGAGACCAGTGCTCTACCAACTGAGCTACACCCGTATGTTTTATTAAAGAACAACGCTTTTATTTAGCGTCTGCAAATATAATCATTCATTCCAAATTACCTAAGCTGCCCGGAGAAAATATCTGCTGAAATTGATACAATTTCGAACCCTTTTCTCTGTCATGAACCGCCCTCAGGTAAAAAGTTATTAACAGTATGTCAAATAAAAAATCCACCAGTTATTCCGGTGGATTTTTCTGCGGAGAGAGAGGGATTCGAACCCCCGGTACCTCTCGGTACAACGGTTTTCAAGACCGCCGCAATCGACCACTCTGCCATCTCTCCGGATGCGGTGCAAAAGTAGATTAATTTTTTAAACCGCAAAAAGTTTTTCGTCAAATTTTTCAGGAAGTGCTGAAAAAAAAAGGGTTTTAGGGTTTGGTTTTTTAAAACTAATTTCTGAATTTAGCTAAGCTTTAGTTAAAGCACTCTGAAAGTATTGATTTTACTGATGTTTGGACGTACCGATATCAATATCTCAGAAAAAACTAAGATTTAAATTAGAATTAACTACAATAACTAAGTACTTTAATTTCAATCACTTAATTAATTATTTTAAATTTTGCCTTATGAATAAAGCACAATTAATTGACGCAATGGCCGAAAAAGCAGGCCTTAGCAAAGCCGACGCAAAAAAAGCATTAGACGCTTTTATTGATGCAACAACTGACGCTCTTAAAGGCGGTGACAGAGTTGCTCTCGTTGGATTTGGCTCATTATCTATCTCTGAACGTGGTGCCAGAACAGGTAGAAACCCACAAACTGGTAAAGAAATTACAATTCCTGCTAAAAAGGTAGTTAAATTCAAAGCTGGTGCTGAATTAGCTGACGCAGTGTCATAACATACACTACAGGCAAAGAAACTTGAAGGGAGGCATTTTGCTTCCCTTTTTTATTGTTCCTTTGCAGCACAATTAATTTTAAAGCAAATCCAGTTTCACATAAGAAACCATTTGCTGACTGTTCACGAGCTTCGTTTTTCATTCATCAACCTATAATTATGTAATGAAAAAATTTGATGTTCGTTTGTGACACAAGAAAACCAAAGATGGACAAAAAACTACTTGAATACTTATCCGGATATATTACCCCTCAACGACTGGAACTCTACAATAAAGTACTGGCTACCCGAACCAGGTACCTTACCGTTGTGCTGGAAGACATTTTTCAGGCACAGAATGCCAGCGCTGTTTTGCGTACCTGCGACTGTTTTGGCGTACAGGATGTACACATTATTGAGAACCGGAATGAGTTTAAAGTAAACCGCGAGATTGCCATGGGCTCCTCGAAATGGCTGACAATGAAAAAATACAATGGCGCTGAAAACGGAAACCTGGAAGTGATCCGAAAACTAAAAGCTGAAAACTACCGGATTGTTGCCACCACGCCGCATTTAAACGATCAGGAACTACCTGATTTCGATCTATCCAAAGGGAAAACTGCCCTGGTGTTTGGATCAGAGCTACCGGGTATTACCGACAGCATTATCAACGAAGCCGATGAGTTTCTGAAAATCCCCATGTATGGTTTTACCGAAAGTTTCAATATTTCGGTTTCAGCAGCTATTATACTTCATCATCTCACCCTTAAAATGCGTCAGGATAATAATATTGACTGGCGTTTGAGCGAGCAGGAAAGCGATGAGATAAAGCTGGAATGGATCCGGAAAGGCATTAAACGGCCCGACCTGCTCGAAAAAAGATTTCTGAAAGGCAATATTTCGTAGGATAAGGAAAATGGGAAAAGGAAAAAGTTAGAAGGTTGCAAACAAAAGTATTAACGGCAAAAAATATTACAACCGCATTAAACGACCTGATAAATATGCCTGACGCCTATCTGGCGCGTTTTGATTTTTCCCAGTTTACTGACTGCCGTCCTTTGAGGTAACGCATTACACCGCGAATCCCGGCATAGTTGATCATTACAAAATAGTAAGGTGCAAAAAATAGTTTTACCCGCATTCTCTTGTTCTCAAAATACCACCCCAGCAAAGCAATAGTGTAGCATACCAACTGAACCCAAAACACAAGAGCATAGAAATTGGCAGGGCTCCAGTTGTCCTGTTTTATCACCAACAACAGATTTACCCAGGGCAGTACAAACAAAGCAAGAGGCGTAATCGTCCAGCGTAAAACCTTGTGCGAAAAATATTGCCACGAAAGAATGCCATATTTGAACGGATTCATCAGCCCTTTTAAACGAAAAATAGTCTGCACTCCGCCTGCTGCAATCCGTATTTTTCGTTTTAACTCTTCGTGCACATTTAACGAAGCCGTTTCTTCAGCAAAAGCATTGGGTGCGTAGGCAATCTTATATCCCTTCATGGCAATACGCAGCGAAATAATAAAATCGTCGAGCAAGGTATCGGTTTCCACTTCTTCAAAAAGCCTGGTCCGAATGGCAAACAACTCGCCAACTGCCCCCACTGCCGAGTTCAGTTCCGAATCGTTTTGTTTGATCCACGATTCCAATTTCCAGTATAGCCCCTCTCCTGCTCCGGCGGCGGTTTCCGAATCATTTTCGATGATCCTTTTCTCGCCGGCCACACATCCCACATTTTCGTCGCTAAACCGCTTTACTATTTCCCGGATCGAATTCTCGCCAAGCAAGGTATTTGTATCCGAAAAAATAACAAGCGGTGCTTTTACGAATTTCATTCCCCGGTTCATGGCGTGCATTTTCCCGCGTCTTTCAGGCAGATGATAGACTTCCAGCTCGGGATACGCCTTCAGCAAATCAGGTGTTCCGTCGTCCGAACCATCTGTTACCCATACATATTGTATTTTCTCTTTGGGATAATCAAGTGCAAATGAATTCTCTATTTTCTGCCGGATATAATCCTTTTCGTTGTAGGCAGTTACGAACAAACACACCTCGGGTTCAAAAGAATCCTTGTACCGACTTTTTTTATGCGGGGAAATTATATGCTTAATTTTTACCAGCAACCACAACACCAAACCATAACCCAGGTATGTATAAAACAGAATGAATAACAGTCCCCAGAACAAAATGGTCAGCATCATTTAATGTATTGTTTATAAAAATCAATGAGTTTACTGGCAGCAGCTAAGTTATCAAATTTTTCGTGTATAAAGCCGATGGCATTTCGTCCGATGCTATCAAACAGGTCCTTGTCTTCAACCAGTTTCGACACAGCTTCTACAAATTGCTCAGCTGTTTCTGCAATCATAATGTGCTTGTCTTTTTCCACTTCAATACCTTCGGCTCCAATTGGCGTAGAAACAATGCTTTTTCCGAGCGCCATCCCTTCGATGATTTTCACCCGCATACCGGATCCGGAAAAAAGCGGCACTACCATAATCGCCTTTGAATTCATGAATTCATACGCATCGGCAATTTCACCTAAAAACTGAACGTTAGGCTGATCAAATTTCTTTGCCATCCAGGCCGGTGCATTTCTTCCGGCCACATAAAACTTTAGATCCGGGTATTTTTTGTGGATAGCCGGCCAACACTCCTGTACAAACCAAAGCAATCCTTCCTGGTTGGGGCCCCACTCCATCGATCCGATATGAAAAAGCGAGGGATACTCGAGGTTACGCGCATTGGGAAACAACACCGAACTATCAATCCCGGTTTGCGAAACCATCGAAGGTTTGCGGTTGCCCATTCCGTAAAGGATGGATTCGTCGCGTTGTGTAATCGGCACCAACACATCGTAGTTGTTTAACAGGCGGGCCTCAAACTTACGGATTCTGATAGCCAGGTTTCTCAGGTAAAATTTCTTGAGGCCCTGACTTATCTCGGCCGACCTGGCCCAAATCTCGTGTTCGATATTGTGTGCCCGGTAAACGATCAATGCTTTCGAAAATTCGCGGATCAAAGAAATATACGGACACACGTATAAACCTTCCAACTGGATAATGTCGAATTCCTTTTCAGTAAGCAGCCGTATTAATTCGGTTGAGAAATTGTCAGCAATAAAGCGGCTTGCATTGTAAGGTTGCTGCGAAAAAAGGAGGTTCACAACCGCTTTGATGGCACTGATTCTTGCCGGAACATCTACCAGCCTGAATTCAGCCAGGTTTTTAATGCTTTCCGGAATCTCGTCCAGCGTAATGTGGTGTTTTACCGTATTCATCGATAAAACAGTCACATCGTGACCAAGCAGGGAAAAACCCTTTGTCAGATTCATACAGGCGATGGCACCACCGTCCTTGGTAGGATAAGGCACTTTATTGGTTACCTGTAATATTCTCATGGCACTACTCTTTCTTTTCTTTTTTTGAAATTAGCTTCGACAAGCCCAGCTTGCTAAACAACTTCGTATAAGTTTCGCTTGACATAATCGAAGAATCGGTAACCGCTTTGTAGGTCAGCCAAACTCCGAGCGGTAAAAAGATAAACGACGAAAACCACATTCCGCCAAACATCGACCACACATCTTCCCGCGCCGATTTCTCGCCGGTCATGGAGATGATATAATAGAGGATGAACATAAGAATTGAAACGATTACCGGCATTCCCAATCCTCCTTTCCGGATAATCGCCCCCAGTGGTGCACCGATAAAAAAGAAGATCAATACAGCTACTGACAGCGTAAATTTCCGATGCCGTTCCATTTTATACTTGTTCAGCCACTTTTTCCGGCTGTACAGCTGGCTTTCGTACATGTTAATATTTTGCGTTACACTCCGCGCATTTTGCAGCGCAATACCCGCAATTTCGGCCTGCACCCATTTATCTCGGCCGGTGAAGAAAGTATCAAAATCGAAAATGGAGTCTGCCACCGGCACATCGGCTTCTATCTTTAGCGAGTCGTGCCGTTGCACCAGGTTGTGCATTTTCCGGGCAATGGTAGCATTCAGGTTGATTTGTACCATGTATTTGCTCAACTGCGAATAGTATTCGTCAGAAAGCGTGTCTTCCATCGCCTGAAGCTCTGTAATCGACAACATGCTATACTTGTTTCGGAAAAGATCTTCGTCTTTGCGGTTAAAATCAAAACCACGCACTTTAACCCGGATGATCTGCTCATCAAACGAATCGCGCCGGAAGCCGTTATTGTCGCTCCCCTTGGTACTTTGCGATTTGTCTTCGGCATAGTTTACTCCGTGAAACAAGTTCAACACCATATACTGTTTGTCTTCGGTGATCCGTAACATTCCCGAGTCGGCCACAGTAACACTTTCGTTTACTTTTCCTGAGGTATGATCGTAAATCAGCAAATCGTACAACATTTTGGTTTTGCTGTCTTTTCGGCCCACTTTAATGCTGTAGCCATCCATTTCGTTGGTAAATACTCCCGACTGCAACACCAACTCCGGGCGCTGCTGTTTTACACTGTACATGAGGGTTTGAAACCGAAGATTTGTTTTGGGAATGATGTTGTTTGAGAAATAAAAAGCAGAAAATGTTACCAGCACTGCGATAACCATTAAAGGTTTCATGATGCGAAAAAGCGAAATTCCCGCCGACTTCATGGCCACCAGTTCGTAGTTCTCACCCAACGAACCAAAGGTCATTATCGATGCCAGAAGCATGGCCAGCGGAAAGGCCAGTGGCAACAGGGCAAAACCGGCGTAGAACATCATCTCGCCCAAAACGTCGAATTCAAGTCCTTTTCCTACCAGGTCGTCAACGTATTTCCAAAGAAACTGCATCAATAAAACGAACAGCACGATGAAAAAGGTCATAATAAAAGGACCAACGAAAGACTTTATAATGTATAAATGTAAGCGCTTCATTAATTTGATTTCTGCACAAGAAACGTGTACAAAGCTAAGTTATTTTAGCATTTGGGAAAGGGAAAAGAGTTAAGATTCCTTACGATTTCCTAAAAAATAAGAAACGGAAACAGCCGGACAAATCAGGAACCAACCAAATGTTTGAGATCTGAAACCTGGGTCTCCCACAAATTCTTTGTTTCTTCCTCTTCGCCCTCTTCTGCAAAATCAGTAATCAGCAGCGAAACATCTCCGGTCAGTTCATCCTGGGTTATACGAAACTCAAAGTAAGTTCCCTCTTCTTCATCCACCCAGCTAAAACGTACCAACCTGTTTTCTTTTTGCAGGGTCATTTCTGCCGTTTGTTCTGTTTTATCCCAGATGAAAGTAAATTTTTTCCCCTTTATGCGTACATCATCAGCAAACCACTCGGAAAGTCCAGAGGCTGTGCTCAGCCTGTTATACAGAACTTTGGGAGAGCAGTTAATGAGGAATTCAATTTGTATTTTAGTTTTGTCTGGCATTCGTTTGATTTTCGGCAATATATATATTATGAACGGAACTAACAAACTCGAATTTCCGGCCGGATAAAGTTCTTTTTAAAAAAATGAGAAAATCTGGAGGTAAATAAAAATAAATACTATATTTGCACCGCGAAATTCAAAACCGGTTAGCGTACCGGAGCAGTCGAAAAGACAGAAATTAGCAATAAAAATGGCGAGGTAGCTCAGCTGGTTAGAGCGCATGATTCATAATCATGAGGTCGGCGGTTCAAGCCCGCCTCTCGCTACTGAAAATGAAGCAGTTAAGAACAACATCTTAGCTGCTTTTCTTTTTATACATACCAGATACATACAAAATAATGGAAAAAGAGCAATGAACAGAAACTACGATTACCTCTGTATATCCTTCGTTAACTCTCTGTATTTCAACCACCTTTTGTGGTCTTCATATTTCACTTTTTGTCTCATCCATCGTTCATACTCATTTTCATAAGGATGAGCAAATATTACTATCCGCTGTTTCTTCCCAATCACTTCATGAATTATCTCATGAACAGTTCCCCTGTAGTACCCATTTCTATCTGCTAACTCAAATTCAATTTCCTCTCCCATTCTTGGAATTACAGGAAGGACAACATCTAATGAAAACATTCTTTCATTTTCATCACCTATAGTTCTACCCTTATCATCATGATACTCATTCCAATGCCTTGAAATCAAAACACGGCATTCTATTTCATTGACCATTAAGGGATTTCTAAAAAAGGAATATTTGAGTTCTTGTCTTAACTTCTTTAACCATGCATTACACTTAGTAACTGTAATGCCTAAATCAGCAGCTAATTTTTTGTTGGACGGAATTTCCTCCGCACCATCAATGAATTCTATTTTCTTAGTTCTCAACAAACCAATTAATGGTTGTAATCTCGATGCTTTAATCCTGCGTAATTCATCTTTCAACCTGATTAATGAAAGGATTAAATAATAATAGTTTGTCCCCATAACTTTTTTCAGAGGCTACGTTTCGCATTATGGTATTGTTATTAAAATTAAAAGGGATTTTTAGGGTAATTACCAGAACAGCAAGATAATTACACAAAAGTAGATTGCAGAATTAGATTAAAATAGGTCTTCACATATTGGCAAAATAGGACTTCACCTTCTTCGCATAATTCTCATGTAATTCAAGTTTATAGTATGGATGCCTGTAAAGTGGGAATAATGGTCTACCTAAATAATTATCTGTTGCAGATACAGGAATTGGAGCGTTACCTTCATAGAAATCACGAGCTTTTATTTTTAAGCAATCACGCTTTAATAATACCTTATAAATAACTTCTGAGGTAAGAAATACTGGAATATCTGAAGTTCCATCAATTCGGTCAAATTCATTCTTCCTCGCTGGTATTGATTTAGAGGCTAATAAATTCCATTCCTGATTCTTGCTTGTTTCTTTTGACTGATATTCTGTTACTAAATTTTGAACGTAAATTTCATTTATTTGGACACCTACCAGTTGTAGGTTCTTTAATATGCCATTAAAGTATCTTTTATCATTTCCAAGGTCAAACACATATTCAAATTTTCTCAGATTCCCATGTTTGTCAAATGCTGTTGGGTCACACCCTAATACCAAGGCTTTGATAGATTCACGATTAATACAATATGGTTTAGGAATATTCATCTAACTATTTAAGAGTTCCTTTTCAACCCAAGCCTTGAACTGACTATAGAACTTTGAATCTAAATTCACAATTTCCCAAGCATCTCTAAATGCTTTTTTAGAAAAAGTATATTTAATTCCTTCAGACCATTCTTCCCAAATTTCTGATTCAATTCTTTTTGATTGACTTAAATAAAATTCCTCGCTACATAAATCAAAATACGCTCGCATGTATCTTAACGTTTTATCTCTTACCTCAGGTTCAAGCTTTGAATAGTCAAAATCCGATTGATTTATTGTTTCTGGAAAATTCAAGATAATTTCCTGATACCTTTTTGTATAGTCAGCAAAGAAATTTAATCTCATTTGTTTCCTGGTCATGTTTGATTGGACAATGATTGTAATTATCGCAACAACAATACCTATCAATGTGATGGCTAAAGTTACTATTTGAATTACCTCTGGTTTCATTTTATTCTTTTGATTTAAACTGCTTAATTATTTCCCCTCTTCTCCTATTTAGCGATGTCAAGAAACCAGACTTAACCTGTGTTAAGGTATAATGAGAGTCATTTGAAAAGAAAAAAGTATCAAATGCATTACATGCTCCAGACCTTTGCATGGCAAAATAAAATGCTATCATATTGGAAAATAGATTATTTAAAGAATTTCCAACAACCGGTTCAAACATTTGTATCTCACCATAAAGACATTCGCTTGTTTCACAAAAACAATCACATAACGACCAATCTTCAAGATTTTTGGAACGTATATATAAGTCTTCGAGAATTAATGCATGGAATAGAAATTCAGTATTTCTTTCTTCTGAAGTTACTTTAGAAAGACCAATCCTATACACGAATTTTTGTCCAGCATCGGCTATTTTTACAAGTTCATGAGAAAAATATTTTTTTTGAAGTTGTAATAGCTTTTTTTTGCTATCGAGAGGTATGATATTCAAATGCAACTCATCTTTTTCCTCGAATTGGTCATCATCACCAAGTATGCTGAAAGTTCCACCACGTTTGAGAAATATTCTCCTACCTGTTGATGTATCAACTAAATGACCTTTTGAATATTTTACTTGATAATTTTTCATGGGATTGCATTTAATTCCGTTCTCAAGTCTCTAACCGCTTGAATAGCGTCATTTAACTCTGATTTTAAAGGATTTATTTCAGGGTCATAATGGCTGAGAGCGTTGTATATTAAAAACCGATATTGTTCTATATCCGTTTTAGTTGCTGGTGCTACATCAGGATAAACGTAATTCCAGAAATCCTGTGATGAATAATCTTTACTCTTTTTCTTAAAGGGAAGTGGCTTACGTTTTTTCGCACAATAATTCATTATAATTTGTTCAAATGCTGAACGTGCATATACAGCACTTGCCTTATAGTCTGAATTATTAAAATGTTCTTGTGATTTATCTAACAAATCTGTGTTATCATCAATTTTGGGAACTTCATAGCCACCATTAACTTCTTGGGCATAAAATTCGATTGTTTTCCATCTGTTCCCATTCAAAAAGCCTTTAGCGTATTCATACCAAGGCTTGTCGTAGGTAGTTAATATTACTTGGTAATCACTAAAATCATCTTCCAAAATTTTTAGTAACGGTAAACGATTTGAAATATCTAACCCAATAAAAATGTCATCCAAGAAAAGCATTTTAAACCTAATCAATTGAGGATGTCGTCTAATCATTCCAAGATATATTGATATGGCAATTGCTGACAAACGAGCCTCGTTTAGAAATAAATGAGGCTTAGTTACAGGAGTGTCGGCATAAGTGAGCTGAACTCTGACATTTCCTCTTTCAAGTGAATCATATTCTGGATTTGGTCTTGCTGGAATGTAACTCAATTTCAAATCAATATTATGACCAAATTTTGTAAGGATGGGTAGTGCATGAGTTAGAATATATTCTGGATTCGGACTGGTTGCTGTTGGCTCAATAAATAATTGACTAAAGGCGTCATTAAATGAGGTTAGAGCCGCATCTACATCTCTCTTTTTACGAGGGGTATTGTACGAAGAATCTGTTTCTTTAGCTATTAGTATTTTTACATCATTCCAGAGTTCACCCAATTCTTTTCCTCCAGTTAAAGCGTACTTAAAATGTTTTAAAACTCCATTAACTAACAGGTTAAATAAATCAATTTCATCATTCTTTTTTAAATGATGTATATCAAGTAAACTTTTATATGTAAGAAAACTCTTGAGGTGATAAATATCCTTTATAGTAGTGTCTGTTGCCAAATTTGTATTGGTTGTAACCATCCCAAATTTGTATTCTTGCACTGTAGTTGGATTTCCACCTGGTCTTGGTTGTAATTTTACGTTTACAAAACAGTTTCCTTGTTTACTCCCTGGAATAAAAATATTCTCGACCTCATTTAGGTTGATTGTTTCCATCGAAGATTGGACAAAGTCTTTTAAAGCATAATACAAAGAACTCTTACCGCTTCCATTTTCTCCATAAATAAACACATTCCGTTTATTGATTTTAATCTTATGTTTTCCGTAAAATGCTTTGTAGTTATTGATTTCAATTGTTTTAATTTTCATAATAAAGTTTAGGTAGATTATTCACTTATGATTACATTGAAATTATTCCCTGTGTTTTTTAGTAGCATATCGGTTGCCCCTAAAAGCTTTAGTTGTTCTGAAGTAATTCTACTCTTTGAAACACCTGGCTGCACTATTTGAATATTACATATTACATTGCACATGCCAGATTCAACCATTTTCTTAATGATAAATAATTCTACATTCCCTCCTTTGCAGAAACGTGAAGGTTTATTTTTAATAATTCGTTGATTCTCCCTTTCTTGAATATGATGAATTAGATTTTCAACCCGATGTTTCCAATGAAAACTTCTTTGTGCCTGACCACAAACAGTGTATAAATCATCCAATCTTGCACCAGGAGTATCTTTTTTCGAAAATTTGCAATGGTACAAATCAAATACTACTTTAGAATAATCATTTTCAAAATATTTTATCCCTATAATGTCACTTACTTCATCTTTATCATCATCGTCAAAAATGATTTTGTAATCATTATCCTTTTCCAATTCTTGTATCATTTGATATTGGATGGAATCCTCACGTACATACTCTTTTCTTTTATCAAACTGAGATTCTTTGGTTATGTCAACTCCCATTGCTTTCCAATCCATTGTTTCAATCCTTGCTGGATTAAATGCCTGAATGTCATATTTGAACTCAAAGAATATATCGTTGTACATTTTTGAGGAATCGGCAAACCTAATGATTGGGGGGAACTCATTAAAAAACTCTTGAATGCTTATGTTTTCATTTCTACCAAAAGAAAACATTAAATCATTTCCAGAAATTTTTAAATAACTATAACCTCTTGAGTTTTTATTTTCACTTAAAACCAAGCTGTAGACAGAAGATAAAAGTGAACTATCTGATATGGAAAAATATAGTTGCCCCTCTCTTGATTTTTCAATATCTAAACTGATTTTGAAATTATGAAATGAATGCCCATTTATGAAAAAATCCGTTTCACGAAAATATAGCTCATCATTCCACATTATAGAAATAGGCTTACATTCTTTCGGATAAGGAGGAACTCTGACTGGCTTAGCAATAAATTGAAATATATCCTGTACGTTAATATCTGGATTTACAAGTTTACCTCCAATACCGTCACACCATTCGCAAAATTCCGGGATTGTTTTAATCATTCTCGACCACACTCTTCCCTTTGAAGAACAGCCAATAGTCATACGCTCACCATTTGAAAATCCTTTCCCGAATAAATTTGCACTTGCCTTGGTTTCTTTTGTAATATCGTCTAAAGCCTCGCCAACATTTCTACCAAATAACTGTGTATAGCTTATTGATTCTTCTGAAATAGGTTTTACACCTAAATTGAACAATTCCAACTGTTCAACTTCATGTAAAGATTTATATATATCAGATTCATTGATAAGATTTATTTGGTCACCTATTATCTTTTTGGCTAATTCTTCATAAAGGCTGCCATTGTTTGAGCTATTAATAAATAATAATTTTTGGATGGGATTATAATAGACAATGAAGAGTTCATAAACATTGTTAATTAGGTCATCTATAACTCCCCATTTCACTGTAGTCTGACTTCTACTAATTATTACTATTAAGTTCTTTTCTTCGTGTACTGCAAATACTGATTGTGTCTTTCTTTTTTCAAAGAAATCCTTATGCTTTTCTGGTCTCCATAATGGATTTGAGGAATTTACCTTATAAACTACGGTACTTAGGGCAGGCGTAATGTTACGTAAAGGTATTTTATACGGAATTTCATCCTCCACAAACTTTTGAAAAAATGATTCTTCTTTATTTAAATTCTCGGCAATTCCCTCATTTGAAGTTCTTAGTATTCTATTCCAATCAGCATCTTTTGCATATAACTTTTTTAAAAGATTATCCTTCAGCTTGCTATCTCCAATATTTGCAATAATGGTTGCTGTGCCTACTTTTTTTGACGAACTTCTGGTAAAACGCCCAAAGAATTGGATGGAAGTTGTTATGTTTTTGTGAATAACATGTAATGCACAAATTTTTAGTTCTGGCAAATCAAAACCTTCACCGAGCATATTAACACATACTATTATTCGAATATTATATTCAGGGGATTTGATTCTTTCAAGAAGTTCCTTTTTTCTTTCAGTCCTACTATGAATCAATACAGGATTAAACTCTGCATACTTTTTATATATTTCAAATATTTCTTCTGCTTTATTAATGTCATCAACCCTTGCCATTAAGACATGGTCATAACCTTCATCTATATCTTTCTTCAGCTGATTTACCGCACGCTGAGCTATTAATTCGTGAACTTTCTTTTCGTTAAACTCTATAACTGGAACAAAATTGATTTCTTTAAAAGAACCATCACGTTGGGCTAATGACAAAGGATAATTATAGATAATTGTTCCTTTCAAGCGTCTTTTGTCATTCCGGAATGGCGTTGCAGTGAATTTTAATACTGGCTTTTTTTGTTGCACAAATGCCAGGGCTATGTTATCCCATGTCGTAGCTTCACAGTGATGAGCTTCGTCAACTATTAAATAATTTGAGGCATTGATAATATGGTTGAAAATTCGAATATCATTTTTTTTACACTCAGCTAAAATTGAATTGGTTGCAATTAATACATTGCATTTTTCATAAAATTCCTGTACTTGCTCCAGGTTTTTAAAAGAAGAAGTCAATATACCGACAAGAGGATTTATAGCATATTTAGATACAATATTAAACTCACTATTTTTCAATATGCCAAGTTCACAAAACTTACCTGCTATTTGGGTTCGTAAAGAGTCTGAAGGAACAATTATTAAAATTTTATTTAACTGTTCGGCTACAGTTAAGCAAAGCATCGTTTCAGTTTTACCTGTCCCGGTTGGCATTACTACAATAGCTGCATTTTTAGAAATACTCCAGTGTGCCTGTATGGCATGTAAAGCTCCAATTTGTGGTGGTCTTAAGCCTTTTATTTTTTCTTCCTTAGTACTTTGTTCTTCTTTCTTGTAACTAAATGCATCATACCAGGAATTATTTACCACCTCGGTACTTGGAAGATTAATTTTTAACAGCTTTTTTTCACATTCACGCAAAACATCAAGAGATGAACGTGACTGGTCCTGGAAATTCACAAAAAAAACTGCATCATAATTGTCAGGAACTTTACTCTTTTGTGTTGAAATAAAGTACTTCCTATCACAATCTGAGTCAAATTCATAACCTTTAAATCCTCTCCCTTCATATTTTCGAAGAATACCTTCTTCTTCGCCAATATGAAACAAGATTCTATTTTTAGAATGGAATCCTTCCCAAGTTGATTTAAATTTGATTTTGGTTTTTTGTTCTTTAAAAAGGAGGTTCATTGAGAATATGGGTTTTAGATTAGTATTATCATTTTAAAGCATCTTTAATTATTCGTACTTCCTCAACACTATCTAAAGTCTCCACATTATTACGAACTGGATGATTAGGGTCATATAATCGCTGGAATTCAATGTTGATAACTGCAAGTTTTTCGGCATCACTTAGTTTCTCACTAATCGATTCTAAACCTTGAAGATGTATTAAGATTTCCTTTTCAGCGGATTTTATTTCAGAAGGAAAAAATAATTCAAAAACCATTGCATCCGATAAATCCTTAAAAAAAGATTTAACAATTAAATTTGAGACTTCAGTTTTCTCCAGAAAATAGATATAACAACCAATTTTATTGTAAATTTCAATGTTAGATGGTATTCGTAGAGGGAAAACATCTAAATCCTTATTTTTTAATTGTGGTGTACTATCTAAGTTAGTTACTAAGTAGTTCTTATAATACCAGTTGTATAGAGAAGAATTAAATAATAACAAAAGGAATTCATTCGATATTAAATTACTTATGGAATAAAAGAAGTATAGTGATTGTTCGGGATAATACCCTGATTTATCATAAGCGCAAATTATAGGGAAACCTGTTTTCCTTAGTAGCACCTTGTTTTTTATTGATAACTTCGATTCGTCTCTGGTTCTACCACCAATATTCTCCCCTTTAAATTCAAAGTAAAATGGTTCTTTAATTACATATGAACCAATTGAAGAACCTTTTAAAACAGGCATCTGTCTTTCATTTTCCTTCATTTTAGTTACCAAACCTGCTAAAGCACCAAAACCAGATGTGGATTTAGCATGATTAATTAAAGGAATGGAGTTTTTCTTTACTCTATTTATTAGTGATTTCGTTCTTAAACTATCAAAGCTTCTAAAAATCAGCTCTGAATCATCCGTAATTTCACTTAATTTGTATGGAATTGAAACCGAATGCGTATCATTTTTAATTAAAAAACCATAATCATTTGTTGGTTTTGATTTTTGACACACAAATGTCATTGTATCAGTAATAATTTGAGGGAAATTCCACTTATAAACTATTTCCTTTAAAATAGAATTTTTAATAAAAAAATTTCTTAGCTCAACGCTTGATTCATTGAACCCAAATCGGTCCGGGATTATAAAATTAAGAATTCCTCTTTCCTTCGTTATTCTATAAGCCTTTTGCAGAAAGAACTCATAAAGATTAGGCATGTAAGAGTTAAAAATATATTGAGATTTGTAAATTTTCAAATTCTTCGATTCGTCAACTTTTTTATATTTTTTAAGTTGTTTACCAATCAAGGCAAGCCAAGGAGGATTCCCAATTACTATATCAAAACCACCGTTGTAATGCCATACTTCTGAAAAATATAATTTATAATCAAAATCTATTTTATATCCAGCAAAAGCTTCGGCAGTACTAAGTAATTGTCTAATCTTACCATTAATTTTTGTCCGTAAATCCTTCTTATATAATTCATCATTTGCTAAAAAGAATTCTTCTTTTAAGTCTTCTAATTCTTTTTCAACATTTAAATCTCGCATCGCATTTTCAGGCAATCCAACTAAAGAGTTTCCACAAACGATTTTATAATCAAGATTGGGTAATGCCTCGATATTATCAAGGTCCTCTTCATCTACCACCAACGATAACCACATACGTAAACGAGCAATATCTGTAGCAGAAGCATCAATATCAACTCCATAAATGCTCTCCTGAATAGTATGACGTTTTAACCTGTAATTATATTTATCGGATTGTTCATCAATCTCTTCTTTTGTAACGTTCAGAATCTCAAGTTTTTTCTTGAGATATTTATTACTGATGTATTGCTTTAATACTAACTGAGCATTTACTAATTCGTGTAACATTCCTACAGGGAATGCACCTGAACCAATAGCAGGGTCACAAATTTTTATATCGGCAAGTTTTTTATCTATTAAGTCGGCATTTAATCTAATACTTTCGGGTAATTGAAATCTATAAGTCTTCGTTTCCTTGCCTTCTCGTAATACTCTTTGGTCGTTTTCTAATGCAAAAAAACCTTTACGGATAAAAATATCAATATCCTCCTTAGGAACAATAATGTGCTTTTGTTCTGACATCAGACTTTTTTGCCCATATTTAATTTCATTCCCCACCAGATATACTTGTGAACCTCCTAATTCAAGATAGGTCGATGGATTATCGTTAATACTATTATCAAGATAATGTATTAAGCTCTCCTGACACATATAGTGGACTATTTCACGAGGTGTGTAAAAAGCTCCTTTGCTTTTACGTTCAGTAACTTCAAGCATATTCTCGAATACCTTACCCAACATTTCAGGGTCAACAGCTACTTCTTTTTCCAGTGGTTCATCCTCTTTTATTGTGAAGTTATATCTGTCAAAAACATCGAGTACACCAGTCCCAATATCTCCTGACTTTTTAACCTTCTCTTGGTTTCTGAACAAATCATTAGGAATAGTAATACCACTATTTTTCCAATCATAATCAGCTTCAAACAATCCACCATTCAAAAATGGCACTTTGCAATGTAACTTTTTGTAATAACCAGGTATCCCTTTATCTGCATGTTTATGTGCCAGTGCCTTATAAAACAATCTTTGTAAATAATACCCAAAGAAGTTATGTCCATTATCCACTGCCTCATAATATAGATTTTGTAAGTATTTTTTATCGCCTTTTCCCCATTTCTCATTTTTGGGAACACCTAACCATCCCTTCTTTTGAATAAAATACAGAAATACTATTTGCCCGAGTAGTTTTTTGGTAAATCTTGGTATATCAATGTCTGCCTCAGCAAGTTGTTCCTTTAAGCCGTTTGTATCATGTTCAAAATGTTCTGATAGTTTAATAAACAATCCTTTATACTGCTCAAAGAATTCATCTGTGACTTTCTCAATGCTAAATGCTTCTTCCAGTTCCTCAATTGTAGGATTATTATATATGTTCTCAAGAAGCGGAAGAAGTTGCTTTTTGGCAGTATGTGCTTGTTCGTGTTTACCAACAAGAAATGAGTATCGTTTTGCTGGAGTAAGTTCTTTGCTTTGTTTAAGCTTTCCTTCACTTACTTCAGTTTTATATTCCAACTTTACATAAGAGAACCGCCAATCAGCGCCATGGTCTGAATTGGAATAGAAGGCTGCCAAGGCATAATCCTTTTCAAAATTTTCTAAATGATTGATTACGAAATTTCTAAGTGATGTTCTGGCTTTATCAAGCTTGGTTTGGTCTTTAACTTCAATTACTAAAACATCAAGAGACTCACCTTTAGGGTCTGTATATTTCCCGATACGTTTATATTGACGAATGTGGTCTTTGAAAGAATCTTTTATCAGATTACCTCGATATTCATTATATTTTGTTGTATCAATATCATTAAGAAGGTTTTTAATGAAAAGAGTAAATTCACTTTCTGCGAATGAGTTACTAAATGTTCGCTCAATGATATTAATTGCTTCGGTCTTATGCATTGGGTTTATTTAATTAGGTATTCAGACAATATGACTTCTCGTTTTAAATAGCCATTATTATGATGATGGTTTTCAAAAACAGTTGCTCTGATATTATTTTGTAATATGTGAAGTACCTTCATTGGGTCAATTGCTCCCTGTTCAACTGCCGATTTTTCAATTGCTTTTTTTATTACCTGTGCAGTCTTTTTAGCAATTGCTCCATCCATAAGAAGCTGTCTCACATTATCCATGAATTCCTCATCAGAATCAGTAAATTTTTTGTAATGTCTAAACTGTTTATCTTTCAGAATACGCTCAATAAAAGCAGTATTTGAACGACCACCTGTAGATTTGGAAGGCTCTTGCTCTTGTGTTGTATCTAAATGAAACTTGGCCTTATTAATGCTAAGTAATTCAAAATAATTATTTGGAATAGGTTGCCTCTTTGTATTGGGTGTGCAAGCAAGCTTATCGACTGCTTCAAAAAAATTAATTTCTTCAGATTTACCTTGTACGATTTGATAGAATTTTTTGAGTTTGCCCAATCTAAAAAAAGTAATCATCTCATGGTTTTCTAAACCAGGTACTTTCATACCAGAACGTGCTTTCTTTGGAAGCTTCTTAATCTTATCAAACAAGTCAGGATTATTATCTCGCAGATTTCTCATCATTTCAAGATATTTAAGTTCAGAAACTTCTTCCTCATCCTCCCCGGAATAAGCTTTCTTGCTGTTCAGCGTATTAAATAATTCCTGACTGCCAATTTCTTCTCCATCAGTAAGATATTTAGCATCTTCTCCCATGATGTAATGAAACATTTGCAGTTTATTGGTAATATTACTTTCAAGCCCTAAATGTCTATCAGAATGAGAGGTAGGAAAAAAATTGAAAATATAGACATGACCATGTTTTGACCCCAACCTGTTAACACGTCCTGCTCGTTGTAAAACACGAGTAGGATTCCAGGGTAAATCATAATTGATAAGTACATTTGAACGATGAAGGTTTATTCCTTCAGCCAGTATGTCTGTTGTAATTAGATATTGAATTTCATCGAGGTGGTCTTTACTATTTGGGTCAAAATTATCTCTAATAATTTCACGAGCATAACTGTGTTTTATTATAGTGGAGTTATTTGAAAATCTTCCTCCCTGAGAAGAATAAAATAATACCTTCCCCGGAAATTCATTATTCAGATTATCATACAAATAATCACCTGTCTCTTTTGATTCTGTAAAGATTACCAGTTTTTGTTTTTTTAAAGTCTTAGTTGATTTTAAATCTATTATAAACTTTTCAAGCTTAGGGTCTTCATCGATATTTTTCCAGATATTTTGAACGTGCTTTAATAGATTCAAATCATAATTTAAATCATCAATGAATTTAGAACCATTGTATGAACCAAAATTTTTTGAAATGTATTTCTGAGCCTTTTCTTCTTCAACCAGTTGTTCGAGTGAATCAAGGTCATCATTATCTAAAAGGTCATAAACATTTGCTTTCTTGCTAATGTAAACTGTTCCTTTATGATACATCTCAATGAACTTTTCGTAGGATATAATAAAACGATTTACACTTTTTTTGAATGCATAAAAGCTACTTTCTAACCTTTTCACAAGAATACCTTTCATGAAACCACCAACGTTTCTTTGTTGCTGTTTCTCAAACTCTGTCAATCCTTTATTGTAATAAAGAAGAGGTATATATCTCGCATATTTAAAAGTATGAAGCAGTTCTATCGTTTGATTAAAAATAGATTCAAGATTCCCTTTAAAATTATATACTATCCTTCCAGGGTCATCAACTTCAGGAAATATCAAATCTTGTTTGGACATATCATCTTTAAAAAAAGTTTTAACATCGCTTCTGGTTCTTCTGACCATTACAAATTTTAAAACCTTATCTCTGATTGTGTCCGATACTTCTTTAATTGCAATTTTGTATTCTTCCTGAGATTCTGGAGACAAATCATTTTTATCTGGTTTAGCTTCTCTTAGCTTGCGTTTTAGCGCATTAAAGAATCGTTCCAGATTTGGTACACCAGGAATAGTAGAATTTTTAGGAGGCTGAAATAACTTGAGTTGAGCAAAAATATCATCTACGGTGTTGTTGAGCGGGGTTGCTGTAACAAGAATAACTTTCTTTCCCCGGCAAATGTCCATCAAGTTTGCATACGACTGAGTAGCTTCATTTCTAAACCTATGTGCTTCATCTACCACAACATATTTGAATTTTGCAAAATCATTCTTCAAAATATGGTCAAGTTTCCCCAATGATTCAACTTTATGACTTCGTACACCAAAATCACGCAGTGAATCCTCCCAATATTCTTTAAGCACTGGAGGACAAATTACCAAAATATGACCTTGAAGCTGTTGAAGCAGCATCGCTGTAATAAATGTTTTGCCAAGACCAACAACATCAGCAAGGAAGACACCGTTATACGTCTCTAATATTTTTTTAGCACTTGTGGCTGCCTGACGTTGGTATCTCAAATCCATAAACCCTTGTGGCAAATACGGTTCGTACTCATCTTCAAGATTAATATCTTCTTCCAAGTATTCATAAATTGACTTGAGATACAACTCATAAGGTGTAATTGAATCATTCAACCATGTTTTCTTTGTTGCAGCGTCAATAAAATCTTCTGAAATGTCAACAGAATCCTTCCACAATTCTTCAAATTGCTGCAAGGCAAAATCAACATCCGCTTTATTTTTTAATTCAACATTGAACTCACGTTGGGCAACGAGTCCTGATTCTGAAAAATTACTTGAACCAGTAATTACAGAACCATATTGAATTGGGCTAATTTTTTCGTTGTACCTTTTGATATATACCTTAGCATGGATATTTTTTGATGGATAGGCTCTTATTTCCATCTTTTTTCCATTACCTAATTGGTATTTAGGCAAGTCCTGGTCAGGACAATTAGTTTGCAGAAACTCAACAAATTTTCTTACTCCGATTTCTAATTGATTATCATTCTCATTCGACTCTTCAATTTCTGAAATCAAATTCTCTTGAAATAAACTCTTGGTCCGTTGGTGAGATTCAAAATCAATAGTTCCATTCTCCTCATTGATTTGCATTATTTCATAAGCTCTTTTATCGACATTAAGACCAACAAGTATTCTTATTTTCTCTACATCCTCCAACGACCTATATAGTTGGTAAAAACCACTTGAACGAAAGTACCCAACTAATACATCGAAAAACTTAGTTTCGTTTAAAGTTGATTTAAAACGATTTAGTAAAGTTTGTCCAGGTGTGTTAGTGAAAAACGTTAGGTCAGTATTTTCCTTATTGATAGAACTCATTAAAATTCATGTATATGGGATTGAACAATAGCAATCGCACTTTTAGCGATACTTTCATCTTTAATCAAATCATATATTTTTCCAGCAAGCCATAATGTTAGCAATTCTGATTCTTCAACTTCAAATATTTTAGATAACTTCTGAACCTGCTCCCTTTTTGCATTTCTTTCTCCACGTTCAATCTTACTGTACATTGGAGTATCAATTTCAAGTTTGGCAGCCAATTGTCGTTGAAGAAATTCCTTTTGTTCCCTTAATTCTTTCAGTCTTTTCCCAAGAAACATAATTTATTTTTTTTGACTTGTCTGTATTTGGCTAATTTAAGAAAGAAAAAGCAAAAAAAGGAAATTTAAAGGGTACAAGATTTATCGAAATTTGAATTATTGAAAATCTGTAAATGTATTTTCTTGTTCCTCCCAACAATTCACAACTAATGAACCTTTCTTTATCATATACAGCATCAAACTCCTGTGTCTTTCATCAGTTCCCAAAAAATCAAGGAATTCATTAACTACTTTTTCTGGTAGGTTTTGTAACAGAGTATCTTTGTCAATCCTGTATTTTTTGAGCTGTTTGTTCTCAACAATACAGGTTTTCAAAACCTCAAAACAGTCCTCATCAAGTTCTTGGTGGATAAGTTGTACTCTCTTATGCATTCTTATACTTCTATTTAAACTTGTCAATAACATCCTCCACCCATTTATCAACGGGAGCAAAAATTGAAAGTGAGATTGCTAATGCAACACCCAAATATGTCGCCATTTCTGAATATTCCTTAAAAAATATTGATACAATGAGTGCATAAGGAATAAGAACTACACAGGCAGAAATAAATTTGAGAATCCATTTACTAATTTTTTCATCTCCCTGCTTTCTTAATTGAATCTCTTTTTCGAGATTGTTTGTTTCATGAAGGTTTTTATGGAATAACTCAACCTTGGATTCTTTATCCTGACTATCTGGTGATAAAGCCATTTTGAATTTAGAAAGCTCAATAATTTCGTAATCCAACGCATAATCATATTCAAAGCTGAAAACTTTAGTGGAATTCTTTTTTACGTAATTGTAAAAAAGAAATAGTCGATTGTTTTTCATTTCCCACTTACCTCTTGCATAGGCCTTGGGATTAATCCAATCAATAAATAATGCTTCTGTATCTTTAAGAATCATTATCCGATTTTCATTTTCCCAATATCCTAAAGGAGAATAATCTTCAATTGAAAGTGTCATAATTCAAAATTTAGTAATGCCAAAGAATTAATTAGTAGTTCAGCGCATTCAAACCTTTTCACAAAGCAGTGAATGGCTAAAAGCAATTCCACCACGTTATCATATATGATAACCGATTAATAAAGATAAAACAAAATCTTAGTTGTCAGAAATGATAACTAATGGAAATTAACCAGCTTCAAATAAAGATTGGTGAAAGAATCCGTGTTTTAAGGGAGTCCAAAGGGATTACCCAACAGAATCTTGCTGCCATCTGTAATTTTGAAAAAGCTAACCTTTCTCGTTTGGAAGCTGGAAGAACTAACCCAACTATTTCTACTTTATATAAAATTAGTCAGGCTTTAGAGGTCAGCATTTCGGATTTACTTGATGTTGAAAGTTATAATTAGCAACCTCAACTTTACCCGGAGAGGAAAATCTCACTGGACTTGATTTCAATTAGCTTGGAATAAATAATATTTGACCACTTGCTCAGCATTTCATCCAAGTTGATGTAAGTAGTTTCTTTTACTGCATTTTCCAGCAGAGTAAAATATTGGCTGTATAAAGTATCTGGTTTTTCATCAAATCCAAACAAAGATAAAATTACATCACTGATGTTCAATGTGTAACTGTTGCAGTCAAATCCTAAGTTTTCAAATGCAAGGATTAGTACCTGATTGCGAATTTGCTCACCAATAAGGTGAATTATAAGGTGTTTTGTTTTCATGATTACGTTTTGAGATTTAATAAAATGGGGTATTAAATACTGATTGAAAAATCAATATTCATGGTGGTAGGTCTGGGGTTTAAGGAAAATAGAACAGCCTATATCTATGTGATACAGGCTGTTTTGACCTAAACTTATTTGTGATGTTTTATGGTAGTACCCTTGATTTTAACTGATTATTTTCATTTTTGTTACATGATGACAATTCATCATATTTGAAAGCTGGATTTTATCGGTTCTTTTTAATTACCAGATTCTCAATTCCATTTACTTCAAATTCCCTTTGGTATTTCTCAACCTCCTTTTGAATTAAGGAAAACCTTTTCTCTGTTGACATCTGGACAATTAAATCCTCGCCATATTTATTGAAAAAGTCCCTTTCAGCAAGTGTGTGAGCAAGCTCTTCCCAGAACGTGTATTCATCATACTCGTCAACCAACAAATGAATGATTTCTTCCATATCCCTTGTAGGGAAGTATTTTTTCATATCTGTTGCATACTCAATCATCTTTTCTGTACCAGCTTCCTTGGTTTTGGAAAAGATTAGTTGTTCCACTTCCACCACATCTTTTGATTCAGCATCTTGATGTGATTCATGCACCCATTCTCCAAGATATATGAGTTTCAGAAGTGTTTTGTATTGAGCTTTGGTGAAGCTGATATTGATTTTGTCCATGATTAAAGTATTTCTAATGCTGGCCTAAAATAAATAAATCAGGATTAAACCAGCCCACAACCTTATATCTATCCTTGCTTCGTCAACAATTTAAAATATGAGCGTGAGTATGTTATAACTTTTAGCAATAGAAAAATAAATACAGCTTACTGCTTTTGTTGTTTTGAAGATGTGAATTCAGTATATCCCTTCACCATAGCACGAACACATTCACAAGGTGTTGGACCTCCTTCCCAAATTCCAATACAAGGTTCTTCTATTAACTCAGGATGATTCTCGATAATCCATTCTCTTGCCTCATAATATTCCTTAGGGTCATTTGAGGAAGTTTGAACAGATATGATATGACCATCAGTAATTGTTAAATGAAATGAATCTGTAACATTGAAATCAATTTCTAATGCACCTATTAAATCATCTTTTACAGTAATTGGGCATATAATTGTCGTATCATTCTTCTTTATAAAATTGTTCTTTTTAGCGATTTTATAGTTGCCACATTCTGCCCATTTTTGATAATATAATATACTTGGCTGGGAATTTTCAGCATTTGAGAGAATAGATTTCAAACTATCTCTATTAAATGAGTAAAAAGCATCAATAAACTTATTAGCTATTTCAAGATTTGTACTATTCTGAATAGATTTTTTTTGGAGATGAAGGACGTTGTTACATCCTAAAATGAAAGCTAATGATAGAAAGATTAAATACTTTATTTTCATTACATTCAGAATAATCTATTTTGATTCTCTTTTAACAAATTTAAGGATTAATGCACTTGTAATCAATAGTTTTAATTGATATGTAAAGAAATCTACCAATCTATTCCCTTAGGATTTCATATGCATTTGATTTAATAACAAATGAATAAAAAGAACCACCCTTTTCAGAGTGATTCTTAATTCTAATTCAAAAACCAATTGAACTCACTTCCTGACAAAGCCTGATGTAATCCACCAACAAAATGCTGGCATTCTACACCTCTATCCAAGAAGCTATCAATGTAAGATGAC
The DNA here is from genome assembly GCF_003576475.1 of Maribellus luteus. GTDB lineage: Bacteria > Bacteroidota > Bacteroidia > Bacteroidales > Prolixibacteraceae > Draconibacterium > Draconibacterium luteum. Next base: position 33,854 of record NZ_QWGR01000024.1, read on the forward strand.
TTATTAGCTCCTGTGAATAGATTGTACAGCTTCCAGAGATTGATATTCCCAGCCTCATCTCTGCAAAAACTTTCATCAGAATAAAAGTCTTTCACAATCTGAGTTACCTGATTATCCATCAAAGGAAATGCAGGTAAATCTTTCCTGTTTTTCCAAGGCATATTTTGGTACAACCTTGCCCTACCAACAATTTGTGCAAACTGGCTTTCTGTAATCACAGTATCTGGTAGGCTGCTGTACTTTTCAATTTCCTTGTAAGCATTAAACTCACCAAAGAGATTGTATGCAGATTTTGCCAATTCTGCAATGGTTCTCACTTTGATATTATTCCTAAAACCATCAGTTGATACACACAGGTTACAGCAAACAGAGTTTTTGAAGCCAATGAATAACCTGAAACTTTCTGCCCTTTTAGTTGAATGCAGGTTGTCAAGGTTATATGCCCTGACACCACCCACAGTCAAATTAAGCTCATTCCCTGCCACTTTATCCTTAATGGAAGCAATCTCTATTGCAAATGCCATCCTTTCAAAATACAGCGTTTTTTCGTGTTCCAGTAGCTCTTTGGCAGGTTTCCCTACAGCACAAGGAATTCTCCCTTTAATGGGATGTGAAACACGTACAGCAGGTGATAGGATATGCTCACCGCCAAAGATTTGTTTTGTGACATATTCAACAGTTTCAATAAATTCCTGATGAGATATTGTACTCTCATTGTCTTTGGCAAACACAGGGATTGTATGCTTTTTTCGCATATCATCAATCCCAATGATTTCTGTATTTGCTGCCATAAAATGTACATCAGAGCTTGTCCTTTGATTATCTTTTACAGCAGTTGGTGAAGGCACAAGTTTGAGTTGCGCCTTGTCATTTACTTTTACCAGTTCCATTTGTTCCAATTTTAGTTGCATTAATAATTTCAGCGTTCAAAGCCTCTTTCCTTTTTACAGCAAGAGGTTCAATTTTAGACCTGTACTCAGGGTACTTTTTCAGAAGGTCTCTCAGCTCCACAACATCTTTAGCCTGCTGTACCTGCTTAATGACCTCGTCAAGTGATGTTCCTTGGTTACACCAATTCAGAATTCTTTCTCCTGTCTTTGAAGAAATTACATAAGCTGGTTTGTCCATGAATAAACCTGTTCTGTCTTTGGAAGCAGTGGCATTGTGCTTAATGTCCAAATCAAATACAATGGTAAACTCATAGTCCATGCCATCCCTTGTTATTCCTTTCAAGCCAACCTTCTCTGGAATCATTTTGCCATTCTTTTCAGAAAGGGTGTAATCAGTTTTTGTCCTTATTGTTGAAATCACATGGCAAGGAGATTCAAGGATTTTCTGAACAAAGGCATTATGCCTTGGTGTCATTTTTGCCCAATTGGTAAATGAATTACCGGGCATATTTCCATGTAAGTCCAAAATGCCACCAGAACCTTCCCATTCATGGCTGACAGAATCAATTATTATCACTTCCATACCTGCTTCTTCACAGGTTTCTATGGCGGTAATATACCTCTCAGGAGTGAATGGTTTTGAGAGTTGGAGTACGTTAAAATCACCTAAATGCGCATATAAATCTGCACTGTGATTTTCAGTATCAATCACAGCTATTTTGCTGTAATTTGTCAATCCAGCAGCAAGTAGAAGTGCTGAATAAGTTTTTCCAGAACCAGATGGTCCTTGTAAAGCAAGTTTAATTTTTGCTTGCTTGCGTTGAGCTTTTCTAATTTCCATATCAAAAAAATTAAAGTGATAGATTTTACAAATGATTATTATGTTGGGCTAAAGAAAAATTCTTTGTATTTTTATGATAGATGGGAGTTCTTCCCATCTGTGTGTTTGGGGGTTAACATTAGTAAAAAGAGCCATTGTTGAATGGCTCTTTACTTTTATGCTTATGATTTATGCTATAGTTGATAATGACAAGGTAGAAGCATTCCCAAATGGGAAAGGAATTTGTGAAGAATGTGGAAATCCAGTATTCTCAAAATGTGGAGAATTAAAAGTCTGGCATTGGTCTCACCATAAGAATCCAGAATGTGACAATTGGCATGAACCAGAGACACAGTGGCATTACCACTGGAAAAAATCATTTGGAAAAACAAATTCAGAAATAGTAATAGAAAAGGATGGGATAAAACATCGAGCAGATGTTTTTACTAATTCGGGAGTGGTTATTGAACTTCAAAATTCTCCAATCAAACCAGAGGTAATAAGAAAAAGAGAGGCTTTCTATGGGGAAAGAATGATTTGGGTAATTCATGGGATTGATTTTCGTACTAATTTCAAAATCGTAAAAAGAAGTCCTGTTAAATACATTCGCAACTATAGATGGCAATATGGTGACCCACAAAGCGAAATGGTCAGAACTGTTCCTAATCCAATTCCAACCAACGAAGGCATTTATGAATTTGATTGGAAATATTCGCGAAGTAGTTGGTCAGGAGTAACCAGACCTACTTTCATTGATTTTGGTGGGAAAAATCTTTTTTGGGTAAAAAATGGAATGGGATGGTCATCAGGTAATGGTGATTTTATTTTGAAAGAGTCATTTATTAATAAATACCAAGGTAATTTTATGTATTTCAGCAATAACCATGAATTCCATTTTGATGATAATGATTTGATTAAAGAATACTGAAATTTAAAAGCAAAAAAACTACCTTAACGTTAATAATGAAAATAATTTCCTGTTTATCCATCTTTAACAAACTTGACAAATGCCTTTAAACGAAATCTTGAAAGATTACAGAACCAATCTACCTATAGAAAGAAAGCGAAACTCCAATTTTAGAGAGACCTTATACCAAAGACTAAAAAACTATGAGGCGTTAATTGATTTTACAGATAATATACCGCCAGATGTAGAATGGGGAGAAGGTAAGATGCCATTCGGTAAACGAATTTATGAACTCATTGAAGGCATAATAAAAACAGTTGATGCCTACTATGAAGGCAATCCTCACAAAGCATACACCATCCTCAACAGAACATTGAACTTATGTGAAATGACAAAAATTCTTAATAAGGATTTATCTCTTGCCGAGAATTCAAACTTATTTAGAATAAGAACTGTAAATAGTAACTACCCTTTAAGCAAAAAGGAAATATTTCACATACCTTTTAATATGAGAGAAAGAGTTGCCACTCAGAGGTATAGTATTCCTGGATTACCTTGTCTATATCTTGCCAACTCTATTTACGTCAGTTGGGAAGAACTTGGGAGACCATCAGACAATATAATTCAAGCTTCAAGATTCTGCAATACAAGAGAACTGAGACTTTTAGATTTAACCAATGATATTTACTCGAATAAATATGATGCAGGAAATAACCCAATTGAAAATTGGCAACTATTTTATTATTTAACGATTTGGCCATTAGTTGCTGCATGCTCAGTCAAAGTACCAGATAGGAATGCTACCTTTAAACCAGAATACATAATTCCTCAGTTATTATTGCAATGGATTAACAAAAATGAACTTGATGGAATTAAATACTCCTCAACGCATATAGACCTGAATAACACCAACCATGTAGGACACATGTATAATATAGTTGTTCCTGTAAAGTCATTTGACAAGGATGAAGGTTATTGTGATGAGTTGGTTGAAATGTTCAAGGTAAGCAGTGTAATTCCCATGCAATTAACTCAGATTGCTATGAACAGAATTGTTGAAGGAGATTTACGCAATGAAGATTTAAGAGGTATTGAACTAATTGAAGGGAACAGAATTTTATACTCTGTCTCTTCTTTTGGAAAACTTGAAGCACAACTAATGAAACTTGAACCTACCAAGATTCAATAATTGGCTTTATAAAAGGTCACCACTAACAGTGACCTTTTATCTTCTTTTTTCAGTGGTATTTTTTCTTCACACATCTCAGGAAATACCATCTCAAAAAACTTTTAAAAATACAGCAGAAAACCTGTTTGAAATGATGTGTAATTTGCAAATATTTTACAGTACAGCGGTGTATAGAGTGTCATGTTTTCCTCATCTTTAACCTTATACCAAGCCACAATACACGGATTATTTTTGCATAAATTAACAGTGCAAATATGTACCCCAACCAATAGGACAATACATCCTTTCCTGCATCATAGATACCTATATTCAGTCCAATAGCCTTACCCATTAGTGAGAAGGGTATAATTATCCCATGCCAGAAACCAAGTAGTATATAATTATTCCCGGAATCAAATACACTTGTTGCATTCTCAGTGCTTGATGCACACCCAAAAAACAAAAGGGCTATAACATAAATGAAAATGAGGTGTTTTATAATTTTCATAGTATTCAGTTTTAATATTATTTGTGATTTTACACCCTATTCCACTGCTGGAAAGGGTTAATTTCAAAATGAAGTTTGTTGTCAAAATTGATTTGTACAGCAGTGTGAAGTGGTAGTAGATTAAAGTTTTCTTTAATCGGCTATTTTATAAATGAAAGGAATTAAGTGAAAGGGAGAAAATGGTAAAAATTGGGGGTGAGGGGACACCTTCACATGCAAATATTAAAGTTCAAAACTTTAATTTCAGCCCAATTAAAGTTTCAATATTTAGAATCTTAAAGTTTTTTCTTAAACAGTTGAAGATGTATTACAGATAAATTGAAGATGTAAAATTTAAACAATGCTTAGCCATAAGCCAAGCATTGCTAAATTCAGACTGTTTCAACTTCCAGTTCTTCCAGTTCCTCAACCTCTCTGGCTTGCTGCTCTGTGAGATGGGATTCTGGGACATACTGCCACCTGTGATTCAGATGAACAATTTCACCATCAGAATTCACATGTTCAAATGGAGGAACTTCCACTTTCTGAATGCACCCCGGTAATTCTTTACCAATCATCATTTTGGCCTCATCAAATTCCAGAGTTGAAGGAATACTGGCTTTTCTGGCAGCCACATACACATTCCCGGAATTACTTGTCACAATTTGTAATTCATCTTGCACAATCAGCGCAATAAAGTCATTTCCTTCATGACTTGTTCTTTTAACACAATCCACAATTGTTACCATGATTTCTAACTTTTAAAGATTAATAATTTGAATACTTCACTTTGCTGCACTTGCAGTTCAAAGCCAAGTGGGGGTAGGGTGGATTCAGGGAGGTAGAGGAAAAAAGAATTATTAATCCTGCTGCTGAAGAAAACTGAAATCTATGCTGCCATGGGGGGTGTTTCAGAAATCAAAGATGATGGTAGGGGATTTACAGGGAGGATTGCGTAGTTGCAAACTGGTCCAAAAATTTTTTATAAAAAATTTAATAGCTTACTTTATGTAAACTTTTATCAGAATTACTCACATTATGAATAGTTCATTCCTAACCTTAACGGATATTCTTTCATATCTACTTCCTGGATTATTGGTCTCAATTGCAATAATCTTCAAGAAGTTTCCAGACTATATATGGCAACCAAAAGAAAAGGTTGGAGTTGGCGCAACAGTACTCGTCTTAGCTATATCCTACTTCATTGGAATATTAACATTTAGAGCAAGTGAGTCTGTTGTGATATACCCTTTCAAATGGTACTATGATGAAAACATATTAGAAGGGATTATTAGAAAATTCCCGGATTTAGATTTTATTAAAAATTCCCTGCAAAACCGATTAAACTTAACAGACAAAACAAATATCTCAGTGTACAGATATGTGAAGGTTATTGTTCAGGAAAAAGCCATTAATAGTGCAATTTCTGCTGAACGCTATATTACAATATCTCATTTTTTTAGAAATTTAATTGTCTGCTTTCCAGTTGCCTTATTGGTTTTTCTGTCCTCCTTCAAAAAATTTCATAAAATTAAATACATCATTATATCTGTAGTTTTAATTGGAATTGTTGAATTTGGAATTGCAAAAGCATTTCTTGCTTTTTGGTCAGCAAGCGTATGGGAATATTTTAGAGCTTTTGTCATACTCGAATGCTATGGCTAAAATTAATTCATTATTCATATTTAACCTCAATTCCAGCTCTTTCTGCCATTGTGATTCCAAGACTTTCTCTGACCTCTCTTTTTCTCTTTCTTGAAAGCTTGTAATCCGGTTCATATAACACTCTTTCACCTGCTGGATGAACCAGTGAAATGTCATTGAGGGTCTTGTCTTTTATCTTATCTGAGATTGGAAAAGCATTCATCTGTGCAGCAGGGTAAGAGTTCAGCATATTGAGAGTCTGGCTGAGTTCAGAATTAGACCTTAGCCATCTTCCTTCTTCCTGCTGTGGAAGGATAACAGGCATTCTTTTATATCCGAGTTTCTGCAACAAACTGTTTGCTGGAACTGTGATTATGGCACAAGCATACACACTTTCACCTGCTGTATCATCATTCTGCATGCTGTACAATCCAGCAAATGCAAAAGGTCTCTGTTTATCCCGGAGATATACCAAGTGTGGATTACTTTCAATACCTACAATAAAGGCATCAGCTAAAATCATACACCTTTGCTGCCTGATTAGCTGCTTAAATTCTGGTTGAAGAAAAATGGCTCTTGAACCTGAATAATGTGGGTCATCTTGAAGATTTCTATTTCCTTCTGCTCTTATAAAATGTAGAGTTTGAATATTGTTTCTTTTCTGAACATTAAGGCCAAACCTGAACTTGTGTATTTCTTTCTTTACAGCATCTGTAATGACATATACCTCATCACCTGCTGCAATGTTATAGTTTGGCTCATAGGTCACAGCATCAGCAAAGTGTGCCATGTTAAACCGTGCTTTTACCCTGTCAATATTGCTTGCTAAAATAAACCTGTCAAACATGATAATATTATTATCCAACTGCTGGATGATAAATTAAACCTTTTAGTGAAAACTTGTAATGTTTAAACAGAGAAAAATTTGAATACTATTACACTGCTGGATGACAAAATCTGGAATAATACTCTTTTTACTGCTGTACTATACAGCTAATATTTCCTACTCACTGCTGTACATGATTTGACCTTAAAGGTTTTCCCCACACCCCTTTCCAAAAGATAATTATATATAGGGTATTTCTATAGACGAAGATTTCAACGAATGATTTTGATACCCAAAAATTAACTATCATTCGTTGATTTCACAGAATGATTTTAAGGCGTTTTTTCTTGCGTATATGACAATGACGGATAAAGAAGTCCAATTGATTGCCTCAATCAAATTCATCCCAATATGACGTGTAATAATTAGTTTGTTGACCTGATTGAATATTGATTAATACAGGCATAACTGCATCCAAGAATTTTTTACTGTCTTCCATGTATATTTCAGCTAACTCAGGAACTTTTTGGGGATTAATGGTGAAAGTATTTTTAGGGACTTTCTTATTTCCGACTTGAATGTTAACCTTACCTTTAATCAAGAATTTCAAATTGATAAACTCATTAATTATTTTCTTCCGGGAAAAATATATTCCCAAGTGATGTCTAAACTGCTCCTCTGAAAAATTCAATTCACCTTTAAACTGAATGTAAGTGAGGATGAAGAATTCAAACAAAACTCTTTTATCAAGGGGGACTTCTGGTTTATAATTTCTAAGGTTCTTTAAGAACACGCTAAACACCATTCTTAGACTATCTCTCTCCTTTAACATTTTATATGCCCTGTTGACAATCCCTTTCATTGGCATATTCAGCCCGTAGTCTGAAAGTATAAATTCTAATGTCTTCGTAATTGGAATACCTTCATTTCCACAATTTAAAGCCAGAGTAAAAATAAATTTATCCCAGTCTTGCTGACTAAAACTGTATAATTGACTTGTAAAAACAACCTGCCTATTGAATTCTTCCCTGTATATCCCATCCATAATTGAAAAAGCATTTTGTTTTGATAATCTTAAATCAATTTCAAATACGACACTATTGGGATTAAAATAAATAGCAGGGTCAAATGAAAGTTGACATGTTATCTTTTCATCACTCTGGAAGTCAAGTGTTCCATTGGAAACGATACTTTGATATGCTTCAAATACTTGCCTATATGCAATAATATGATGGCCATCTATACAGTCTGTGTTAACCAAGACAATTAATCCACTTCTTTCTCTATTCCTGAAACAGCAGTATGTCGTTGATAATTCAATAACACTTTGAAAAGTGCTTTCAAGTTCTTCAAGTGAATCTGAACCGAATCTTAACATTATAAGTCTTGAATAAATCAACGTGTTTTTCCTATTCCCTGAAATACTCATAACCCCGGATGGTGAAAAGAAAAACTCCTGATTATTATTCTCTCGGATTGCCTTTACTACTTCATCAAATTCAACCTTGACTGTATCAATTGTTCTTGAATCCTTATATATTGAGACTTTCATAGTTCTTAATTTGTTTTGTGAATTATCAAAAACCTTATGCCCAAACCAAGAGCTGGTAAGGCTCTTGACTGGATTTAGAATTGGGCATTAGGTGATTGGATGTGAAACAAAGAGTATGTACCGGGTGCTTCCTGTATGTCCTTCCACAACTTTGTACTTATTGTAAGCCCCCCAAGTCCTAAGCCAGTGAGTAAAAGTTCTCTGGTTAAGCTGGTACTTATATTCAGGATATTCCTTTATGAAGTTTAGATAAAGGACTTTCTTATCCAGTTGAGTATTAAGCTCAATATGATGGTTTGCAAACTCAATGAATTCCTCACAAGTACTGTTTACCAGTTTTGTGTACCTTAGATTTATTGGTTCTGGCTCAATCAAACCTTCTTTCATGTACAATTGAAGACACCGCAACATGGTATTGTAGAAGAAATTCCATTCAGTTTCATTCCACTCATCAAAAAAATTCTTGCTGTATTTATCCCTTGGGGTAAAATCAGCATTAAAGGTGGACGATACCTCAAATTCCCACATCCTTCTTTTGAATGAGTTGCTCTCACCATTAATCGCATAATTGGTTGTAATGGCAACTTTAGGGGCTTTCTCATGAGGAATAAAGACATGGTTCTCGTACTTCCTTCTTCTATATAAGCCAGTTGTCATCAGGGCAAAGATTTGCTCAAAATCAAAATCCTTTTTAACATCATCAAAGAGGAGAATTCCCGTATCAAGTTCTACTGATGAAAGTTCAAACCATTCACGTTGGTCATATTTTTTACCATCAACAATTGCAAGGTTTCTGATTTTGCCAATGGCACTAATTAGCAGGGTCTTTCCACTGCCCCCATTGGGTAATCCGTTAACAAACATATCCATCAAAATGATAGCCTTATTTGTTGTACCATCCTTGAATTTATGAAGCAGGTAACCAATTGCGGTTGACAGGGATTTCAGTCTCTTCAATGATTGTTCTTCTTCATTTACTACTGTCAAATCCCTTAAAAACTGCATGAAATCTGATGAGTTTATCAAGCTGGCAACATTTACTAAGTTGAAAGGAAAATCAATTATGCTGCTCTCCCAGATATATTCATCGTAATCTTCATAATTATTCAGTGTAATTTTTTCTGCTGTAACTTTCAATATGCCATTTGAGAAGAAAAAGTAACCAGCCTCCTTAGTATCATCCAAAAATTTCAAGTTTAATGGCGGAAGCAATTTTAAGTTCTTATCGCCAAAAAGAGAAGTGTTCCGATGCAAGGAATCCAAAATTGGTCCACTTTCACCGTTTTCAGCAGTTACTTCAATGATATGTTCTTTCGCTAATCCCAGCAAATAACTTATACCGACTTCTGAGACAAGATTGCCATCTACTTTAACAATCATTGGTTCTCCCTTCTTTTTGGTCTTCTCATCTGGATAATAAAGTCCGATGCCCTTGCTGGCAAAGAATTCATAGAGGAGGTGGGGGCTAATTTGCCCCTCACCTGTCCAGAAAATAACTTCTGGGATTCTATTCTGAGAATTATTTTCGTATTCCGATATTACACTATTTCTCGTTTCCATGTTAATTCCTCCCCTGATTAGATGAATATTCGGTAAAACTGATTGCCAATAGGTGCTTCTTCATTATTTGCTTAATAGCAGTAATAGGAAGCAACATTTTTTTATGAATTCTGAAATATTCAGTAATTCTTGAATACATTTTTTTATTCATAAAATACCAGTTCTCGTCCTCTGGTGGATTAAACTCAACCACACCAGCCCTCTTATTAAATCGGAATTCATAGGAGTATTGAAAGACCTCATCTATATCAAGAAATATGTCTAATGTTGGTCCATTAATATCCGCCTTAGTGAATACTTGCTTTAACATGACAATCCCCCTTTCTTATTAATGATAAGGTTGGCAGCCTTGTCAGTTATTTCCTGAATAGTACTTTGCCTGTTTCTTAGCATCCACTCATCAAGTTCACTTCTTTTGAAGTAGATTATCTTACCTTCTGGTTTATAATGGGGAATTCTTTGTGCAGAAGTCTTCTTATAAAGATTTGACTTACTGATTCCAAGATATTGACTTGCCTCATCTACTGTCAAAATCTCCTTTTTCATCAGATTCTGTTCTTCCAGAAGCTGATTCAGTTTTTCAAGTTGTTCTAAATTTGACATCGCATTTAATTTTTAAGATTAAAAACTATGCCATCGATGGCTTGTTATTAGAAATTTCTAAGACAAACATCAGCAATAAAAAACAACTGATATTTAAAAAGTTAAGATGGGATTAATCGAAAGATTAAGGTAAAGATTAAGGTTTTGGATTCTCAGGCAAGGAAGAAACCTTCTCTTCAAATTCATGAATGAATTTTTGGACGTCATTATCTCCAATTATTTTTTCTTCTCTAATTTTATTGTTTGCCACATTTATATCATTGGCATTTAAAGTTTTCCCTCGCTTATTGACAAAGCATTTGCTCTCATCAATATTTTTGGGAGTTAAGTTTTTTAAAAACTCGACCATCTTATTAATAACCAAGACTGCATTAATATTATTCTTTAAAAATTTAACTGAATATTCCAGTTCTTTAGGATTACTTGAAGCATAGATTTCAACAAATTGTCTTTCTCCTTCTTCACTATCATCCAACTCAACAATGATATAGTGTTCTATTAATTTCCCGTGCAGCCATTTTAAAAAACTTGCTATAACATCTCTTCCAGCAAAAAGAGAATATCTTATCAACTCATCATCTTCATAAACTTTTTTGACGATTCTGTTTGTGACCCTCTTTTTTGTTGGAGTTAAACCTTCGATGTATTTGTCCAGATTATCAACTAATGATTTACATTCAGGGAAATTCTCAAAGATTTCATTATTCGCATCTTTAATATCTTGTAGTATCACTCTTTGTACGTGCATAAATGATTCAATATCCTGACGATTTACAAATTGTACATCTCTCAAAAAATTTATGCTTTTATCTATTTGTTGTTTTAAGTCACGAATCAGATTTTTTGAAAATGAAGTTGTAACAAGAGTGACTTCTTTTGTTTCTATTCTTTCAGGTTCAGAAATAATAATCTCGAATTCAGTCATTTCAACTTGAACAAGTTCAGGATTTGATTTCTTCTTTTCTGCACAGTACTGAATGAAGTTCCGTCTATATTCTAAATATCCATCTTCAAGGAAGAAATACTTTAAATATTTTATTGGATAATCAATGGTTGAAACAGGATTTGACATACTTATAATATTAGAAATCAAGTAACTTTTTCTGATATGTCTCTTTTACATCGTCTTCAAAGCTATCTAAGTAATTCTCAGTAGTTTTCAAATCTTTGTGGCCAAGGCTTTCAGAAATGAATTCTGTTGGCGCACCTGACCTTTTTAAAACTGTAGCAAAAGAGTGTCTGGCAGTATAGGTGGTCACTTTGACTGGCAATTCAAGTGCGTCACTAATACGCTTCATATACTTATTAATGGTTTTAGTAGCTTGTCTCACTTTCATTAGAACCTGCTGTGGTGTGTCATTCTCTGATATAATTTCAAAGATATAAGCCTCCGCTTCTACAGGTTTTCTCCCCCATTTCTTAATTATTTTCGATATTTCAGGAACTAAGACAACAGAAATATTTTGTCTTTGCTGCTTAGTTGAACGTTCAGTTTTGGCTCTTACAAAATAAATTCGCTTGTCATTTATGTCTTGATATTTCAGCTTGGCTATGTCTTTCACATTAGCACCGTTACACAAGTATGAGAACAACCATAAATCCCTTGCTCTTTCCTCATTTGGAGAAACTGGAACATACTTTACTATTTTTCCAACATCAGAAATTTGTAAAGCCTTCTTAATATTTTTACCAGATGGAATTTGATATTTATGCTTGCCAAAGGGGTAATCATTACTTTCCATTAGTTCTTCCTTGATAGCCAGATTTATAATGGTTCTTAAACTTCTGAGGTAAATACCAATGGTAGTATAGGATTTCTTTTGTTCAATCATCCACTTTTCATAATCTTCTAACCATTCCTGAGTAATATCCCAAAAACGTAGTTTTCTTCGATTCTTTGTTTCAATGTAAGTTTGAAATGATTTGGATGCACTATCATAACTTTCAGCAGTTCCTACTCTTCCTTCATTATTCAACTTCTCAATGTATTCCTGCATAAATTTCTGTACATCTAAATTCTTCTTTGCATTATGATTAAATTTCCGTTCAAACGCATTAAATGAAAAAGGATGTAGATGTCTGATAATTTCTAATGCACGATTTTCAACTTCATTAAAATAAAGCAGCTTTTTTTTACTCGATTTATTTTGTGGGTCAGCAAATATATTCTTCCATTCATCTTCTGATAAATGCACATTAATCGGATAATATTTTTGAATTCGATTATATGTAATTCTCAATTTCACGGCATAAGTACCGTCTTTTCTTTTGATTCTTTTATCTTGAAGTATAGAAGTTGTTACCCCAATCATCAGTATTTACAGTGTTTTTGATGTGTATGTATCATGAAAAATATACATACAATATACATACATTTCTTCAAAAATGAGTAAAAATGAGGTAAAAAGAGAAAACAGAATATCATCCAAGTTACTTATTTTCAGATAGATGAAAAAATGGGAAAAATGCGGAAAAGTGCCTGAAAAGATTCATAATCATGAGGTCGGCGGTTCAAGCCCGCCTCTCGCTACTGAAAAAAGAGGTTACAAATTTTGTAACCTCTTTTTGTTTGATTGATATCTAGGATCAAATGAACTTTCAGGATCAAATGAACTTTCTGAGGGGAAACAAACTTTACGCATAAATTTTGGCAAGTCTAAACAGGAAAAAGCTGACATCCCGAACTCCTCTGAACTGATTTCTGAAAGCTTTAATCTTTGCATTGAAAGATTCTGCCGAGGCGTTGGGACTCCGGTGGTCAAAATAGTTTAACGTGAATTCGGGTTAATTTAAAATACTTAATCGCTATCATTATAAACGGCAATCGGTAATGGCGCGAAAACTGGTTTGCATTTGCAACTTGATAGACGAAAGTGAGATTAAATCTG
>NZ_QWGR01000238.1 GCF_003576475.1 Maribellus luteus
CAAAGCCGACGGAGATCAGCACGCGCTTGGTCGGCAGCACATTGGTCAACTGAAAGTTCAGGATGCCCAGCGCCACCGTCACCAGGCCGCCCAGGCTCATCAGCTGCGCGGTGGTCTCATAGCGGAAACCCAATCCGTTCTGCAGCAGGCTCGACGAAAGAAAGCCCCAGGCGCTCGCAAACATGTAATAGATGGCGTAGAACACCATGCCCATCATGAAGCGCCGCTGCAGCGTGGCCCGCAAGTCCACCCAGGGCAGCGGATGGCCCGTCTGGCGGATGCCCACCCAGAGGATTAGCGCCACCACCGCAATGATCGGCACCACCTGCGCGGGCGAGCCGTCGGGGTGGACAAAGCGCGCCTGCTGGAAGCCGTGCAGCGCAATCAGCGCCGCCAGCCCGAATGCGATGGCCGAGGGCCAGTCGAGCGAGGCGAAATCGCCCTTGCGCTCGTGCATCTTCGGATGCGGATAGAACGCCGCCACCAGCCCACACACCACCACGGCCACCAGCAACTGCGCGACGAAGATGGCGCGCCAGC
>NZ_QWGR01000239.1 GCF_003576475.1 Maribellus luteus
ATCTCGCCAACGAGGCGATGAACCGCGCCCGCAATATCGGCCGCCTGATCGTCGGCATGACCGCCTTCAAGGACCATTTCGTCCGCCTGGAGAAGGTCGACGCCCTCAACCGCATCGTGGTCACCGCGCGGGACGGGCTGAAGGAGCACCAGATCGCCTTCGACGAGGAGGCCTACGCCCTGGGGCTGGAGGGCGGCTACGAGTACGACACCGCCGTCACCCGCTTCGTCTACCAGTCGCCGACCACGCCGCGGCAGTGGTTCGACTACGACATGGCCAAGCGGACGCGGACCCTGCGCAAGACCCAGGAAGTCCCTTCCGGGCACGATCCGTCGAAGTACGTCACCCGCCGGCTGGACGCGACCGCCGCCGACGGCCAGAAGGTCCCGATCTTCGTGCTGATGAAGAAGGACACGCCGCTCGACGGCTCGGCGCCGCTGCTGCTCTACGGCTACGGCTCCTCCGGCATCGCCCAGGAGCCCAGCTTCTCGATCCGCAACCTGTCGCTGGTCGACCGCGGCTGGATCTGGGCCACCGCCT
>NZ_QWGR01000240.1 GCF_003576475.1 Maribellus luteus
CGTCTACGGCATGGACAAGGTGCGCGACGAAGTGCTCGCCAAGTGGACGCCGGACAAGGTCGAAGAGGTGTGCGGCGTGCCGGAAGCACAGGTCCACAAGGTCGCCGAGATGATGGCGATGAACCGCCCGAGCACGCTGGTGTGGTGCATGGGCCAGACGCAGCACACCATCGGCAACGCCATCGTGCGCGCCTCGTGCATCGTGCAATTGGCCTTGGGCAATATCGGCAAGTCGGGCGGTGGCGCCAACATCTTCCGCGGCCACGACAATGTGCAGGGTGCCACCGACGTGGGCCCGAACCCCGATTCGTTGCCTGGCTACTACGGCCTGGCTGCCGGGGCGTGGAAACACTTCGCCAACGTATGGGGTGTGGATTACGAGTGGATCAAGGGCCGCTTCGCCTCGCAGGCGATGATGGAAAAGTCGGGCACCACCGTCTCGCGCTGGGCCGATGCGGTGCTTGAAAAGAACGACCTGATCGATCAGGACAACAACGTCCGCGCCGTTTTCTACTGGGGTCACGCGCCCAACTCGCAAAC
>NZ_QWGR01000241.1 GCF_003576475.1 Maribellus luteus
ACGTCTCCAGCCCCATCGCCTTCACGCCGCGCACCATGTCGGCCACGGCGTCGAGCTGATGCGGCTTGGGGTTGCGCCAGGCGGCGCCCATGCAGAAGCGGCTCGCGCCGTTTTGCTTGGCGCGCGAGGCGGCTTCCAGCACTTCGTCAATCGGCATCAGCTTTTCAGCCTCGACACCGGTGTCGTAGCGCGCCGATTGCGGGCAGTACGAGCAGTCTTCGGGACAGCCGCCGGTCTTGATGGACAGCAGCGTCGAGAGCTGCACGGCATTCGCATCAAAGTTGGCGCGGTGCACCTGCTGCGCCTGGAACAGCAGGTCGTTGAACGGCAGCGCGAACAGCGCTTCGATGGCTTCGCGGCTCCAGCGGGCGTTGGGATTCTGCCCGGGCGTGGGCGGCACCTTGGCGGCGTTCGGCACGAAGTTGAGCGGAGTGGATTGCATGAGGACTTCCTTCGAGTGATGCGTGGTTTCGTTGTTATACGGGTCAGGCCGGCAGCAGCCAGTTCGGCTTGCGCTTGCCCAGGAAACTTTGCACGCC
>NZ_QWGR01000242.1 GCF_003576475.1 Maribellus luteus
CGACATGGTGCAGAACCACCTGCTGCAACTGCTGTGTATCGTCGCCATGGAACCGCCGTCGAGCCTGTCGCAAGACGCCATCCGCGACGAAAAGCTGAAGATCTTGAAAGCGCTCAAGCCGATTCCGCTGCAAGAGGTGCCCGAGAAGACCGTGCGCGGCCAGTACCAGGAAGGCGCCATCGCGGGGCAGCCGGTGCAGGGCTATCTGCATGAGCAGGGCCTTCCGCCGGACAGCCGCACCGAAACCTTCGTCGCCATCAAGGCCGAGATTGCCAACTGGCGCTGGGCCGGCGTGCCGTTCTACCTGCGCACCGGCAAGCGCATGCCGGAGCGGTCGTCCGAGATCATGATCCAGTTCCGGGCCGTGCCGCACTCGATCTTCTCGGGCCAGGACCTGCGCGCCAACCGCCTGACCATCCGCCTGCAGCCGGAAGAAGAGATCTCGCTGTCGCTGATGAACAAGACGCCCAGCATCGAGGGGGTCGAGCTCAAGCCCGTCAGCCTCAACCTGTCGCTGGACGACGCCTTCAAGCAGGGG
>NZ_QWGR01000243.1 GCF_003576475.1 Maribellus luteus
GGAATTCCACTCTTCTCTTCTGTACTCAAGCCTCCCAGTTTCCAATGGCCCTCCCCGGTTGAGCCGGGGGCTTTCACATCAGACTTAAGAGGCCGCCTGCGCGCGCTTTACGCCCAATAATTCCGGACAACGCTTGCCACCTACGTATTACCGCGGCTGCTGGCACGTAGTTAGCCGTGGCTTTCTCGCAAGGTACCGTCAAGGCGTGAGCATTCCCTCTCACGCTTGTTCTTCCCTTACAACAGAGTTTTACGATCCGAAAACCTTCATCACTCACGCGGCGTTGCTCCATCAGACTTTCGTCCATTGTGGAAGATTCCCTACTGCTGCCTCCCGTAGGAGTCTGGGCCGTGTCTCAGTCCCAGTGTGGCTGATCATCCTCTCAGACCAGCTACTGATCGTAGCCTTGGTGAGCCTTTACCTCACCAACTAGCTAATCAGACGCGGGCCGATCTTTCGGCGATAAATCTTTCCCCGTAAGGGCTTATCCGGTATTAGCACAACTTTCCCTGTGTTGTTCCGAACCAAAAGGTACGTT
>NZ_QWGR01000244.1 GCF_003576475.1 Maribellus luteus
CGCCGAAATAGGCGCGCAAGAATTCGGCGCGGCTGATGCCATAGCTGTCGGCCAGCCGCAGCAGGCGGCCTTCCAGGCCCATCAGGCGCTTGTTGATCGCATAGAGCTGCTCGACCAGCGCCTCGATGCGGTTGTTGTTCAGCTTCAGCGTCTTCAGGTGCTGGATGATGGTGTTGGACAGCGCCTCGTAGGCCTTGCGGTCGGCCTCGGGCAGGTCCGCGCCCTTCAGGCGATGATTGACCAGCTTGTCCTGCAGCTTGCGGAAGGCTTCGAACTCGCCGGCGATGGCGTCGAGCGTGGCCATCACGCCGTCGCGCAGCTCGGCCGCCCCGGTCAGGTACATGTTCCGCGCCAGCGAGTTCTCGCTCTGATAGCCCAGTTGGTCATAGGCCCGGGCCAGCAGGGCCTTGGCCGCCGGATCGCCCCCCGCCATGACCAGATGGTCGAGCAGCACGGCCGCCCAGGCGTAGTCGGCCCGGTCGTAGGCCGCCTGGGCCATGGCCAGCACCTTGGCCGCCCCGCCCATGGCCTCGACAT
>NZ_QWGR01000245.1 GCF_003576475.1 Maribellus luteus
ATCGGCTGGGACACCATCATGCTCGGCCGCCACGCCGCCGGTGAATCGTGGGCCGAAGGCCGCATCGCCATGCGCACCGCCTTGCGCTGCAACGGTCAGCCGCTGTGGATTGAATCGGCGGCGTTCGACGCGCAATCGCCCGTGCTGAATGCGACGACGGGCATGGCCGGATTTCACGTGGTCGGCACGCTGTGGGCCGTGGGCGAAGGCGCCACCGAAGCCCTCGCCGAATCGATGGCCGAGCACCTGCCGTACAACTTCGACCTGCGCGCGGGCGTCACGTGTCTCACGCAAGATGCGCCTGGCCTGCCAAACGTTTTGTTGCTGCGCGTGCTTGCACGCCGGCCCGAAGATGCGCGCGCGTTGCTGTCACAGACGTGGCTCGCGTTGCGCGAACCGATGCATGGCGTGGCAGGCCGTCCGCTGCGCCTCTGGTCTACATGACGGCCACACGATGGCGACCTGACCTCGAATCGCCCGATCTGCACTGAACTGAATTGACCCTCACCGAAGAGAGCCCCACGTGGAACTGACC
>NZ_QWGR01000246.1 GCF_003576475.1 Maribellus luteus
TGCAAGTGCATCGCCAATCGTCGGCCGAGCTGCAGTTGAACCCCGCGGAGCTGGGCGGCATGCACGTCAAGCTGGAAATGGACAACGGCGCGGTCAACGCGAGCTTTGTCTGCCAGCACCAGGCCGTGGCCGAACTCGTGCAGGACGCCATGCCGCGGCTGCGCGACGCAATGCAGCAAGGCGGGATGCAGCTTGCGCAAACATCCGTCAGCACGGGCGACTTCAGCCAGCAGCAGAACGCATCACAAGGCGCATCGGCGCAAAACCAGGGTAGCGGTTCGGGCAATGGAAGCGGCGGCCGCTATGGAAGCGGCGGCTCGCAAGACACCACCGATACGCTGGCAGTGGCACCGCGCCGTGTCTCCACCCACGAGGGCGCGATCGACACGTTTGCCTGACGTTGGCCCCGCGGCGCCTAAAGTTCGGTGCAACCCTGCCGTTAATACGCAGGAGTGCCATGGAAAAATGGCCAGCCGCAAGGCAACGAAAGAGGGACGGGAAATAACAAAAGCGAGGGCGCCGCGCATCGATTTGA
>NZ_QWGR01000247.1 GCF_003576475.1 Maribellus luteus
CTGTCGAGGCGCGCATCCGCTGCAAGTTCGCTTGATCGCCGTCATTGCAGCGAACTCAGGAAAGGTGTCAACGAAGTCCCTGTCCGTTGAAGGCGACACTTACATACATACGCGAACGTATCTATAATAGCGCGCACTCCGTCACTTGCCCATCGGCGTATGCGCCACATTCATGCGGGCAGGCAGCCTGGGGCTGACTTCGAGTCAGTCGTCCCCAGGGGTGGAGACCGACTGCCGATCGCGCCTGCTTCTTAGCATTCTGGTCCGGGTTGTTGCGAGTTCGTCGCAAAGGCCATATCGCATGCCGCGAGATGCAGCTAGCATCGGACGTTTTCGTTTTGTGTTTTTTTGGTTCGCTGACGGCTTGCCGGCGTCGCACTCGTTTGCGCGGCGTTCCGGCACCCGGCATTCCGCTTATCGCCACATGGGGTCATCTATGACGAACACCCGCCGTTATCACCAACTCGCTGCCGCCGCATTCATGGTGGTGGCACTTGCAGCCTGCGGTAACAAGCAGGCACAAGGGCCGGGCGG
>NZ_QWGR01000025.1 GCF_003576475.1 Maribellus luteus
CACAGTACATAATAACCTTACTCCACTCTTTCGTTCTTTCAGTTAATTATTAGAAGATAAGAAAATGTAAACTTAGGCAGTACATATTGCAGGGCGGGGTTCGGTGGTACGCCAACTGCGTCCCGAGTACTCGGGATCGCATCGCAGTTCCGTGTCCTTCGGACAGGAACGCTCTCCGAAATCCGCCCCGACAACATGTACCAACCGTTAGCACCAATTTTAAATTGCACAATTATCATGGAATCACTCCGCTCGCGCCGATTTGCAATCGGTGTGCAATCCAAATGGATTGAAAATAACAGTATCAGCCTTTGGCTGAGGCACGGATTGAAAATCCGCGCCAGCGAGGACTTAAATAAGCATGCATTAATAGAGTGTATGTTACACCGTGAAATGCACAAACGTTATGGGCATAATATTGAAAAAGCCTTGATATGAAAAAAATATTATTCGGAATTGTAATTCTAATCTCGAATTCTTGTCATTTACTTGGACCAGGAGACGGAATTAAATTCACGGTTAAAAACAATTCTGACTTTCCGGTTGACAATGTAAGATTTACAACATCTGAAAATCTTGCCGAATTTAAGTTTGACAACATCAAACCAAATCAAAGTGTGTCTGATTTTTTATCTATGAAAGAAAATAAAAGTGATGGAAGTTACGTGTTGGAATTTACTCGCATGAATGGGAAAAGGGAATCAAAAGGATATGGATATTATACGAATGGCGGAGCTCTTGACAGTTGGATTGAGTTTGAAATTAAAAATGATACTATAATTTCGAAATATAGCGGAATGAAACATTAAAAAATACTCTGCACAACATATACCATCCACTGGCGGTGCCAGCAAAAACAAACCCGTAAAAAACAAATGATAGAGAAACAAAACAAAATTCCCGACAATTCAATTCTGAAGAATGACGAGAAATCATTCCACTATGTGGATAGCTTTCAAAGTCAAGACGCAACTATCCGACCGGATAATGATGTAATCAGTATCGGAAAGTTATTCTTAACCAGTGGTCCCGGGTGGGCTGACCGTTTAATGTCGATCAGGGACAAAGCAGTTGGCGTGGTTGGATTGAAAACCGCAGGACAACTGACTTCGGAAGCAAAGAATCCTGATAATTTTAAATTCCAGGTGGGAGAACAACTCGGCATTTTTAAACTGTACGCAAAAACCGGGAATGAACTTGTGTTGGGCGACGACGACAAACACCTTAGCTTCAGAGTTTCATTATTACTCGACGGCAAAAAGAAAATAATGATAACAACGGCGGTTGAATACAAAAATGTTTTTGGGAGAATTTACTTTTTGCCCGTTAAGCCCATTCATCAGCTTATAGTAAAAGGGACATTGCGGGAAATTATCAGAAAATTGGAAAACGAAACCGCCGAAAACCTGCAAACAACGAACCACCGTTGAAATCACGAAAAAATGAATGAAGTGACAACTAAATATTTTGTTGACAGAAAAGATTGGAGAAAATGGCTCGAAACGAACTTTGAAACCGAGGATGATATTTGGTTGGAATATCCATTAAAGAAGACCGGACGAAAACGCATCCTGTACAACGACGCCGTTGAAGAAGCGTTGTGTTTTGGGTGGATCGACAGCACTGTTAAGTCACTAAACGAAGAAAGCTCAATTCAAAGGTTTTGTAAACGACGAAAGAACTCGTCGATCTCGCAACCAAACATTGAACGCCTAAAATGGCTCTTTGAAAACGGATTGATTCACGACTCAATTCGAAACGAGGTTGTAAAAACAATTCAACGAGAATTCATTTTTCCCGAAGACATAATAACCCGGTTAAAATCGGAGAAAGCTGTTTGGGAAAACTATCAAAACTTTTCAGAACCTTACAAACGGATCAGAATTGCATACATTGATAGTGCACGGAAAAGACCCGAGGAATTTGACAAACGCCTGAGCAATTTTATAGCCAAAACCAAAGAAAACAAAATAATAAAAGGATTTGGCGGAATTGAGAAATACTATTAATGCGAGAATAGCTAAGAGCTACGAGCCACTAGCCGCAAGCTATTGGTTATTCGGTATTCAATCTATCAATCAATGCGAGAATGCAGAAATGCTTTAATGCGTAAATAAGCTGCAATCTGCAAGCCATTAACCACAAGCTTCAAGTCATTGGTCACTGGTCATTGATTGGTTAAATTCAATCCCTCAGCCCATCAGTCCTTCAATCCCTGAATACTGAGACTGAGACTGAACACTGCGACTGTTCTCTGAACTCTGAACACTAAACTCTGAACTTTGCTACTCCTCACCTCTCCCCTTTCCACTCAAGCAAACCATCCACACGGGAAATAACTTTCCGGTTATCAATGTACCAGCGAAGCACCTCGCGCATTTTTTCGGGTTTCCCCTCCAGGCGAAAGATCAGGTCATCGAGTCTGCACGGCGATTCAAGTATTTTGGCAATCTTTTTACCGATGGCTTTGAACTCAAAAGCAGAGATTTCCATTTGTTTCATCGCTTTGCACACATCGCAAATTCCGCAAGGCGCCGCATCGTCTTCCCCAAAATAATCCAGCAGAATCTGGCTCCGGCACTCCGACGAGCTCCCTGCATAATGCAACACTGAGTCAATGCGTCCGGCATACTCTTTTTTTCGTATGTCGTAATTCTCTTTCGAAATTTTCAGGCGGTCAATCGTCACCCTTTCCTTGCTGAAATAAACAAACGGCGTCTGGCTACGGGGCACATAATCGATCACATTCGATTTCCGCAGATGTTTCAGGTAATTATAAACACTCTCCCGGTCGATTCCGGCGCGTTTGGCCAGCAATTCTTCATCGATCGACACATAGCCGGTAAACAAACCGGTGTACGAACGAAGCAGCAATTTTATAAAATCGTCGAAAACCGAGTTCGCCACCTGGTATTTATACAATTCGTCGCGCGAAATCACAAACGATACCCGCGAAGGATTGTCCACTTCTTCAGTAAATTCGAGATAACCTTCGCGCTGCAATATTTTCAGGCTGCTGTACACCATGGCCTGCTGAAATTTGTAGGCCTGCGCGAAAGCCTGCAAGCCAAACTCGTAAGTCATTCCCTTTCCGTAGCCCACCGCCACCTGAAAATAATTACAAAGCGCATCGTAAATACGCTTGATATTGGGAATTTCGGGGAAAGCCGTTGAAACATGCTTTTTTAGTTTTGTCCGGTCGGCATTGTTGTAAAGCAGCACTGCTGCCGACTTTTTGCCATCCCGGCCCGCACGCCCGGCTTCCTGGTAATAGGCTTCCAGCGAATCAGGTGCATCAATGTGGATCACAAAACGCACGTCGGGTTTGTCGATCCCCATCCCAAAAGCATTGGTGGCCACAATCACTCGCGTCTCACCTTTCAGCCAGGCATCCTGTCGCGAACTGCGCACCAGGTTGCTTAGTCCGGCATGGTAGTAACTGGCCGATATTCTTTCTTTTTTCAGAAAATCGGCCACTTCGCGGGTCGCCTTTCGGTTGCGCACATAAATCACCCCCGAGCCGTTTACTTTCTGAAGCGTTCTTAATAAGTAGCCGTTTTTATCTTCCACCTGTCGTACGAGGTAAGCCAGGTTCTCCCGCTCAAACGACATTTTTTGCAGGTTCTTTTCAGCAAATCCCAGCTTTTCCTGAATATCATCGGCCACCCGCGGAGTGGCGGTAGCAGTTAAAGCCAGCACCGGCACATCCTTCAAGGTTTTTCTGACCTCCACAATATTCAGGTAACTCGGTCTGAAATCGTAGCCCCACTGCGAAATACAATGCGCCTCGTCAACAGCCAGCAGGTTGATGTTCATTTGCTCCAGCCGCTCCAGAAAACGTTCGGAGTTCAACCTTTCGGGCGAAACATACAGAAACTTGTAATCGCCCCACACCGCACTGTCGAAGGTAAGTTTGATCTCCCTTTTCGACAGGCCGCTGTGAATGGCCAACGCTTTAATGCCTTTGCGGTTCAGGCTCTCCACCTGGTCTTTCATCAGTGCAATCAAAGGCGTTACCACCAAACACATCCCCGGCTTCGACAACGAAAACACCTGGAAAGTCACCGACTTACCCCCGCCGGTAGGCATCAGTCCAAGCGTATCTTTTCCGCTGGCCACCGACTCAATAATCTCAAGCTGCAAGGGCCTGAAATCGGGGTAACCCCAGTATTTGGTCAATATTTGATGGTATGTACTCATTCAATAGTGGGCAAAATCATTTTTCAGTTAACGCATCCAGGCGAAATCTCTTGTCTGTTTTATGCGATTTAATTTTTTCTTTACGTACGAATATCACACTCAAAGTATGCATGTCCTTTAGCGGGCAGATGATCTTTCTGAATCGGCGTAAGCCAATTGCCATGCTCATTTCATACAAATTAAGAAATCATTTCAGGTATTAACAATTTTTATTGTTCAAAATAATTCCACGATAAAATTAAGTGCCAGCAGTCTGCTATTTTTTTGTAGTTTTGCGCATTAAAATAATTCATAAAAAAGATTGCCATGTCGTTTATTGAAGACAAAATCCAATTTGAAGGACTCACCTTCGACGATGTTCTTTTACTTCCCGCTTACTCGGAACTTTTACCACGGGAAGTTGATCTCACCTCGCACTTCACACGTAATATCAGAATCAATACGCCCATTTTGTCGGCTGCTATGGATACAGTTACCGAACACAAGATGGCGATTGCGATTGCCCGTGAAGGCGGAATTGGAGTGATTCACAAAAACATGGGAATTGAGGAGCAGGCGCACCAGGTAATGACGGTTAAACGCGCCGAAAACGGGATGATCTATGACCCGATTACCATTACCGCCGAAAAAAAGGTAAAAGATGCGCTCGACCTGATGGCCAAATACAAAATCGGAGGTATTCCGGTTGTGGACGGCCATGGCTACCTGGTAGGAATTGTTACCAACCGCGACCTTCGTTTCGAAAAAAACATGGGCCGTCCGATCTCGGAAGTGATGACCAAAGACAACCTGGTTTCCACCACCGACTCCACTCACCTCGAAAAAGCAGCAGACATTCTGCAACAATACAAAATTGAGAAGCTGCCCGTAGTGGACAAAAACAACAAGCTGATCGGGCTGGTAACTTACAAAGACATCACCAAAGCCAAAGACAAACCACTGGCATGCAAAGACGAAAAAGGCCGTTTGCGTGTGGCTGCCGGAGTTGGAATTGCCGGTGACACCCTGGATCGCGTAGATGCGCTGATCAAAGCCCAGGTGGATGCCTTGGTGATCGACACCGCACACGGACATTCAAAAGGTGTGCTTGAAATGCTGAAAAGAATAAAAGCCAAATACCCCGAGAAAGACATTGTTGCCGGAAACATTGGTACTGCCGAAGCTGCCATTGCATTGGTGAAAGCCGGCGCCGACGCGGTAAAAGTGGGCATCGGTCCCGGATCGATCTGTACCACCCGTGTAATTGCCGGTGTTGGTATTCCGCAACTTTCAGCCATTTACAATGTATCAAAAGCCATCAAAGGCTCGGGTGTGCCGATTATTGGTGACGGTGGTATCCGTTACTCGGGCGACATTGTAAAAGGATTGGCAGCCGGTGCCGATTCAATCATGGCCGGTGGCTTGTTTGCCGGGGTGGAAGAATCTCCGGGCGAAACCATTCTTTACCAGGGAAGAAAATTCAAATCTTACCGCGGAATGGGTTCGGTGGAAGCCATGCAACAAGGCTCGAAAGACCGCTATTTCCAGGACATGGAAGAAGACATCAAAAAGCTGGTGCCGGAAGGTATTGCCGCCCGCGTTCCGTTTAAAGGTTCGCTGTACGAAGTTCTTTACCAGTTACTTGGTGGTTTGCGTGCCGGTATGGGTTATTGCGGTGCTCAAAACATTAAAGCATTGCAGGAAGCACGATTCACCCGCATCTCCAATGCAGGTGTTGCAGAAAGTCACCCGCACGATGTGAGCATTACGCGTGAAGCACCGAACTACAGCAGCCGTTCGTAAGAGCGCTGCTGTAAATATATACCTGGCAGTTTGTACCGCTTAAACCTTGAATAAATGTATCGGGTCATTTTTTCATGCTTTTTAATTTTGAGTGCCGCATTTCATTTGCGGGCACAAGATGATCAACCCCTGCTGACCATCGACGGAAAACCGGTTAGCAAGGCTGAATTCGAATACATTTATCAAAAAAACAATACCAACGTTTACGCTGATTCCGAAAAAAAAACACCGGAAGAGTACCTGCCTTTGTTCATCGACTTTAAACTGAAAGTGACCGAAGCCGAAAGGCTGAAGATGGATACCAGCCGGGCGTTTATCAACGAGCTGGCAGGTTACCGGAATGAGATTGCTGCGCACTACCTTACCGATATCAATTTTGAAGACAAACTGGTACACGAGATGTACCGCAGAATGACACAGGAGGTAGATGCCAGTCACATCTTGTTAAACGTGGCCGAAAGTGCCTCGCCGGAGCAGGAGCAAAAGGTGCTGGAAAAAATCAACTCGGTTCGCCGGGAAATTCTCAACGGAAAAGATTTCGGAGAAGCGGCTGTTGAATATTCCGAAGATCCTTCGGCCAAAGACAACAAAGGCCACCTGGGCTACTTCTCGGCTTTTACCATGGTTTATCCGTTTGAAAATGCAGCCTACACAACACCTGTGGGTGAAATATCGGAACCGGTTCGGAGTCAGTTTGGGTTTCACCTTGTGAAAGTCAACGACATCCGCCCCAACAAGGGAGAAATTTTGGTGGCGCACATCATGAAAAGCATACCTGCCGATGCCACCGCAGAAAAGAAAAATGCGCTGAAAGCACAGATCGACTCTATTTACGTTCGGCTAAAAAACGGAGCCGACTTTGCCGAACTGGCCAAAAAAGAATCCAACGACCGTCGTACGGCGGTAAAAGGAGGCGAAATGCCCCGTTTTTCAAGAGGACGGATTATTGCGCAATTTGCCAACCCGGCCTTCGAATTAAAAAACAACGGCGATATTTCGGAACCCATCGAAACACCGTTTGGCTATCACATTATCAAAAAGCTGGACCAATTCCCGGTAGCGTCTTTCGATGAACTCAAAAAGGAAATTGAAACACGCATTTCCCGCGATCCGGAACGCCGCACTTCCAGCGAAAAAGTTTTTGTGGAAAAGCTGAAAAAGGAATACAATTTTTCGGAGAACCATTCATCGAAACAATTACTGGCAGATAAAAATGTAGATTCGGAAGATCTGCCGGCCGACCTGGCTCTGTTTTCCATCGACAATAAAAACTACACATCTGCAGATTTCCAAAAGTGGATTTTGGAGAAAAAAATAAAATCCGGTCTGCTTCTTTCGTTTTACAACGAGTGGGTGAATGCTGAAATCATTGCATGGGAGGATTCAAAACTGGAAGACAAGTACCCCGCTTTCAGGTACCTGATTCAGGAATACCACGACGGTATTTTGCTCTTCAATATTTCGCAGGAAAAGATCTGGAACTTTGCCAGTGAAGATTCACTTGGCTTGCAGCAGTTTTACGGGCAACTGAAAGACAAACAAATGTGGAAAGAGCGCTTCAAAGGCAGCATAATTACCTGTAAAAGCGAGGGAATAAGAGACCAGGCTGATAACCTGCTGGGTGCCGGCCTGAGCGTGGAAGAAGTGGCCGAACACTTAAATACCAACGGAGAGGTGTTTACCTACGAAACCGGCGCCTGGGAAGAAGGATCAAACCCGGTAGTAGATTATTATGTGTGGAACGGAAGCGAACCCGAAAATTTTAACAGCCTCACTACGTTTATCAGAGGCGACAAGGTGGGTCCCGAGCCCAAGTTGCTCGATGAAGCCCGCGGCCTTTATATTTCAGACTACCAGCAATACCTGGAAGAAAAATGGCTAAAGGAACTCAGGGCCAGATACAAAGTAAAAGTGAACCGGAAAGTATTAAAAACGATTGAAGGTGTTTAAAACAAGCTTGCTATATGGATTGATTTTGGGAGCGTTCGTTTTTATGAATGGCTGCTCGGAAGCGCCCCGCGAAGAACCGGTGGCACAGGTTGGCGACCGCTTTCTGTACAAATCCGACCTGCTCAAAATATTTCCCGGAAATGCCACCCGCGAAGACAGCATTTTGATTGCTACCGACTACATCAACAAGTGGGTGAAACAGGAGTTGATGATCCAAAAAGCCAACGAAAATCTTAGTCCGGGACAAAAAGACGTTACCCGCGAGCTGGAAGAATACCGCAACTCGCTGATCATTTTCCGCTACAAAAACGAGTTGATGCAGCAACGCATGGACACCGTGGTAACTCCCGCCCAGATTGAACAATATTACGAGCAAAACAAAACCACCTTTAATCTCGACCGGAGCATTGTAAAGGGCGTTTACGTGCGCATTCCGCAGGAACTGGCAAACGTTGACGCACTAAAAACCATGGTTCAGGATATGACCGACGAAGGGCAAAGCATTTTGCGCGATTACTGCACCCGTTATGCAAAAAACTTTGAGATCGCCACCAACTGGATCGACTTCAAAGTGCTGAACCGGAACCTGCCTGTTCAGATCGACGACCCCGAGGCTTTTTTGAGGAATAACAGCCTGAAAGAGATGACCGATGAAGATTATTATTATCTTGTCAGCATTCTCGACTACAAACTAACAAACGATTTGGCTCCCCTCGAATTTGTGGAAAACGATATAAAGAATCTAATTTTGAACCAGCGTAAGATCAAATTCCTGCGCGAAGTGGAAACCAATATCTTCAAAGAAGGAGAACGACAAAAGAAATTTAAAATTTATGATACAGCTATCAACAATGAATAAAATGCAAAAGATTTTTGGAGCGTTTTTGCTCACGTTTTTTCTCATAGGAAGCGTTGCTGCACAAGACAAAGTAATCGACCAGATTGTGGCCGTTGTGGGCGGAAATATTATTCTGAAGTCCGATATCGAGAATATGAATATTAGCCAGCAGGCACAGGGAATTACCTCGGAAGGCGATATGAAATGCGAGATTCTCGAACAATTCCTGATCAACAAACTGCTGGTTGCCGAAGCCGAGCTGGATACCCTGATTACGGTTACTCCCAGCGAAGTAAACCAGCAGATGGACGGAACACTGCAAATGTACATTGCCCACTTCGGTTCGGAAAAAGCCGTGGAAGGCTACTTTAAAAAACCGATTGCTTCGGTTAAGGCCGACATGCAGGAATCGATCCGCGAACAGCTGCTTAGCCAGAAAATGCGCAATAAAATTGTTGAAAACGTTAGTGTTACGCCATCCGAAGTGCGTTACAATTACAGAAGCCTGACAAAGGACGAGGTACCAACCATTCCTACTCAGTATGAATACGCACAAATTACCATTCAACCCAAAATTGATTTGGAAGAAGAAAACCGCGTGAAGGCTCAACTCCGCGACATCAAAAAAAGGATTGAAAACGGTTCCAGCTTTGCCGCTATGGCGGTGATTTATTCCGAAGGTCCTTCGGCAAAAGACGGAGGTGTAATTGGTTATTCAGGCCGTGCGCAGCTTGACCCGGCGTATGCAGCAGCAGCCTTCAACCTGAAAGGCGACCAGGTTTCAAACGTGGTAAAGAGTGCTTTTGGCTACCACATCATCCAGCTGGTTGACAAGCAGGGCGCCAAAATAAATACCCGTCACATTCTGATGAAACCCAAAGTTTCGGTGGAAGCGAAGGAACAGGCCAACAACCGTCTCGACAGTCTGGCTAACATGATCCGCAAAGACGAAATCAGTTTCGACCAGGCTGCTGCCATGTTTTCGTTCGACAAAAACAGCCGCAACAACGGTGGTGTGGCCATCAACCCCAACACCATGTCGTCGAAATTTGCAGTGGAAGAACTTGACGGCGATGTAAGTAAAATTCTTACCGGAATGAACCTCAACGAAATTTCAAAACCTTTTGAAACCATCGATGCCGAAAACCAGCAGACGATTTATAAAATCATAAAGCTTACCAACCGGATTGATGCTCACAAAGCCGATCTTCAGAACGATTATCAAACGCTGGCAGAAATGTACCTAATGAAGAAAAAGGAAGAAACACTCGAGAAATGGATTGCCGAGCGTCAGTCGCAGACTTACATCCGTATCGACAATACTTACGCCAACTGTAACTTCAAATTTGATCACTGGATTAAGTAACACCTGAATAAAGCCCATGGAATACAAAAATGATGTTGCTGCGCTGGATGCCCTGCGCGAAAAGTTTAACGAGCTAAAAGCGGAAATTAAAAAGGTCATTTATGGCCAGGATGCAATCATTGATCAGGTGCTGGTATCGCTGTTCAGCCGGGGCCACGTGCTTTTGATTGGTGTACCGGGACTGGCAAAAACCCTGCTGGTTACCACCATTGCCAAAACGCTGGGCTTGAAATACAACCGTATTCAGTTTACTCCCGATTTAATGCCTTCGGACATTATTGGCACCGAGATTCTGAACAACGAACGCAACTTCAAATTTATTCAGGGGCCTATTTTTGCCAACATTATTCTGGCCGATGAGATCAACCGTACGCCTCCCAAAACGCAGTCGGCCTTGCTGGAAGCGATGCAGGAACGCGCGGTAACAGCAGCCGGGCAACATTTCGAACTCGACAGGCCGTTTTTTGTACTGGCTACTCAAAACCCGATCGAACAGGAAGGAACCTATCCCCTTCCCGAAGCACAGCTCGACCGTTTTATGTTTTCGGTATGGCTCGATTATCCCAAGCTGGAAGACGAGCTTACCATTGTAAAAAACACCACTTCTACGCTCGATGCAAAACCCAACACCGTTATTTCGGGCAAAGAGATCATGTTTTTCCAGGAACTGATCCGCAAAATACCGGTGAACGACAATGTGCTGAAATATGCCGTTACGCTGGCAGCCAAAACAAGGCCGGGTACCGAAACTGCTGCCGAAGTTTCCACGCATTACCTGAAATGGGGAGCCGGGCCAAGAGCCTCGCAGTACCTGGTTCTGGGCGCAAAAACACATGCGGCACTGCGCGGAAAATATTCACCCGACATTGAAGATGTGAAAGCCATCGCTCCTTCGATTCTGAGGCACAGAATCATCAAAAACTACAAGGCGGAAGCCGAAAATATTTCCATCGACGACATCATTGCGAAACTGCTTTAATGCTTACATACCGTTACATTATCACTACCATTAAAAATCCCCTGCTCCTGGTTGGCGCTGTGGGTTTATTGCTGTTTTTTACGGCCCCGGTAAAGGCTCAGGAGAAAAAAAGAGTGGATATTATCCAGGCAGGTTCGTTGGAACAAAGCGAAAAAATTGCCAATGCCCAACGCCTGCTCGACAATGTTATTATTAAGCACGAAAACATATTGATGTACTGCGACAGCGCCTACACCTACGAAGGCACCAACCGCGTTGATGCTTTTGGCAACGTGCACATTAACCAGGGCGACACGCTTCACCTTTATGCCCGCAAAGTTTTTTACGATGGCGACCGAAGCTTTGCGCAGGCCATCAACAACGTAAGGCTCGAGAAAAGGGAAATCACCCTTTACACCGATACGCTGGATTACGACATGAACCTCAACATCGGGTACTACGATTGCTCGGGTAAAATTGTAGACAGTACCAACACCCTGACCAGCAAAGTTGGCCAGTATTACCTGAACGAAGACATGGTACATTTTACTGACAGCGTAGTTGGTTTTAACGATAAGTACACGCTAAACAGCGAAGACATAAAATACAACACCAAAACCGAGGTTATCTATTTTTCGTCGCCTACTACCATTCAGGATTCGTCCAGCACCCTGTACGCCGAAGAAGGCTGGTACAACACGCTTACCGGGGATGCCGACCTGAACAAGCTCCCCAGGATCTACAACGAAACTCAGTTTCTCAGTGCCGAACAGATTACCTTCAACAAAACAAGCGGCGACACACGGGCACTCGGAAATGTATTTTTACAGGATTACGAAAACAGCAGCATCGTTAAAGGGCAAAAGGTGGATTACAACGAACAGACGGAAATGGCGCTTGTTACCGATTCGGCCGTTTTTATTTCGTACAACCAAACCGATAGTTTGTACCTGCATGCCGACACTTTGCGCACCATGCCCGACACAATTGAAGGCGAAAACATAGTAAAAGCCTATTACGGCGTTCGGTTTTACCGGAGCGATGTGCAGGGCGTTTGCGACTCGATGATCTATTTTACCAAAGATTCAACGGTGGAACTGCACAACAACCCGGTTTTGTGGTCGGGCATACAACAGTTAAGCGCCGAGAACATTAAAATGATACAACACACCAATGCGCCCGACGAATTGCGTTTGTATTCCAACAGCTTTATTATTTCGGAACAGGACACCGGCATGTTCGACCAGATTAAGGGCAAGAACATGGTGGGCTATGTAAAAAACGGGCAGCTCGATTACATTGATGTGGATGGAAACGGCCAGACCCTTTATTACGCCAGGGAGAAAGCAGAAATAATAGGTTTGAACCGGGCCGAAAGCAGTAACATTTCCATTCGCTTTCAGGACGGAAAGATCCACAAAATTGCTTTCCAGAAACAACCCGAAGGAGAACTGACTCCTCTGGCCGATGTTACGGACAACAACAAAAAGCTTTCAAATTTTAACTGGCAGATCGAATTAAGGCCGGTTTCGAAAGACGATATATTTCGTAAAACCGAAAAGGTAAAACCCGTAGTGGAGGAGCCCAAAAGAGCGAACGCCAAAGTGCCAACAGGACCGGGGGTACGGTAGAAACACAACGCGAGGGTATTTTTCCTTCATCTGATCTGTAAAAGTTAACATATCATTCGACAATCTTCGATGTCAGACAAGTAAAACCCAATTACATTTTTTCTAACCAATTTTCATTGTCTGTCAGATAAAATCCCATTTTTAAAGTAGTATTTGCGGGTGTGCTTTGGGGCAGCCCTGTTAATGTTGTTTGTGTTTTTGTTTGGTTAATTCCAGGTAAAAAAAAAATTGAAGGTATGTTTATAAAAAAGCTGCTCTTAAAAATGTCATTACAAACGACGTGTAACCTACCCCTCGTTACCGCTGTGCTCAAACGAGGGGTAGAGAAGCAGCCCGGTTAATTGTTGTTTGCCTCGCTGCCGCACGATTGCACCGTGTGGTATTATTGACAACCAAAATGGCTTTGTATTCATTCCTGGTAAAAACATCTAACCATTCAACAACGGCAAAACCTACAAAATATACGCCGTCAGGATTATGGAATTTATAATTTCGTCTCATTTTAGCCGGGTACTATGTTTCGGAATTGTTGATCTGGTGTTTACAAACCACGCGATACAATCGCGCGGGAGCGGGATTGTTTCCTTTTCTGTTTTTGCTTTTGGTAATTTTTCTTTTTTTATTTTAGCAAATGAAACATAGCCGTTCCTGTGCTGTGTTTCTTCGAAAAGGTCGCTTACTTGCGCCTGTGATTTTATTGAAACCAATAACAAAACAAGCACGATAAAAATAATGTTCTTTTTCATTGCTGTAGGTATTAAAAGTTAAAGTTCCTTTGTCATGAGATAAGCATAAGAATCAACAGAATTTCGAGGTAATACTAATGTATCCTCCTTTAGCATGTCAATTACAAATTCATCTTTCAATCCCAAGTCATTAATAAATTCAAAATCCAGGATCCACGCATCAAACCCAAATTCCGTTTGTTTACGCACAAACTCAGTCTGTGTGGCGGCGTATGTATCGCCTTCAAAAACAACGTACATACTATCGTTGGGCAAGAATTGGAACCACGAATCAGTAAGATCAATTCTGCCATGTCCGGTAAAACCGCCATATGCGTAGTGCATCTTCCATTTGCCCTGAATAGTGTTTTTTATCAAAGACAATGATTTTACGTCCCTCAACAAGATTATACCATTTTCATCTGGTGGCGGTAGATGTTCTATATCCTCTTTTTCGCACCCTGTCCCAAAAACAATATAGAGCGGTAGCAGGAGTAGAAAAAATGTTAGTAATTTTAATTCTTTTGATTTCATATTTTTATAGTACTTAGTAGTGAGTAGTTTTAAGTAGTTTCCCCGAATAGGGAAAGATAAGAGCGCATTTAAAAGGTCTGTTACAGCTGCTTAACACAATTTCGATTTCGGGGAGTAACCACATACGGCGAAAGAAAGAAAGAAAGAAATATTTTTTCATAACATTGTTTTTAATTAGGAGAAATTTCAATTCTGGAATCTAAATTTTTAGAATAATTAAAAGTAAATTTTGCTTTTGGGTTCTCACTACGCACATATATCTCAATATTGTAGCTCCTGTTTTCCATTGAGCCGATTACACATTCAAGGTCGTAAGAACAAATACAATTACATAGTATCGGTGTTTGCTCACTAAAAACAACTTTTAGTATTTCATTTTGAATAAATGCACTTGAGGTTATTTCTCCCGGGCAACAACTTAAAGTCGCATTAATAAACTTAACCCGAAGTTGGTTCTCTCCTTCTGCCTTAAGTTCAATATATCTTTCAATATCCGTGGATTTTGTATTCTCTTTACAGCCCTGCGTTTTTATTTCGCTTACTGTTAATTGGTTGTCTTTCAATGGTGGTAATTGTTCTTCATTCTGGCAGCTTGCGCCCATTAGGACAAACACCAAACAAAATAAACTTAGTTTTAAAATTTGTGTTTTCATTTTCTTGTATTTAAAATGTAGTAAATAGTACTGATTAGTTGGTACAAAGTACATTTAAGTAGTTTCCCCGAATAGGGAAAGATAAGAGCGCATTAAAAGGTCGGTTACGTTGTTCTACAACGCTTGGGTTGGGGCTTCGTAGCCTGGCTACTGCCTAAATTTTCTTTTGTTTTTTATAGAGGGTTATTCATGGTTGAGTTTTATTGTAGTTTATGTATTAAGAGATGCTTAAATATAGAAAATGGTTGCGTTTCAGGCAATTTATTGTCACATTATTTTTACCATATGTTCATTTATTGAAAAATGGCGCTTATATTCTGATCTCCAAATCAACCCGCACAAGCCAGGTTAAAAACAGAGTTTGCAGTATTAATCTTAACTTTTCTCACAAAAAGGCAGGTTTTATTTTCATTTTAAAAAAATATTTTGATATTTGCAGGAAATCGTAAGAAAACGACATGAGATTCAACATTTCCATTATTAGCATTCTTCTTGGTATTCTTCTTCTAACAAGGCAGAAATGAGAATGGTATGTTGATAAACGATATTGGATAAGTAAAGCCATTCTCAAGTAAGAGGGTGGCTTTTTTCATGTTGAAAGATGAAAGTTGAAAGTCACAAGACGAAAGCTTGAAAGACTTGTAGCTTGAAGCTTGAGACTTGCAACTATAAAAAGGAAATAATAACTGATAAATAAATTAAAATGAGCGACAGACTGTACATTTTCGACACAACATTGAGGGACGGAGAACAGGTCCCGGGGTGTCAGTTGAATACGGTAGAAAAGATTGAAGTTGCCAAAGCATTGCAGGAATTAGGCGTTGACGTAATTGAAGCCGGATTTCCTATTTCCAGCCCGGGCGATTTCGAATCGGTAGTAGAGATTTCAAAAGCGGTTACCTGGCCCACCATTTGTGCCCTTACCCGCGCAGTTCAAAAAGACATTGATGTAGCCGCCGAATCGCTAAAATACGCGAAAAAAGGTCGTATCCACACCGGAATCGGAACATCGGATTTTCATATTTACCACAAACTCAACTCCAATCCCGAAGAGATTATTGAACGTGCTGTGGAAGCCGTGAAATATGCCAAAAAGTACGTTGAAGATGTAGAGTTTTATGCCGAAGATGCCGGTCGTACCGGTAACGAATACCTGGCCCGTGTTATTGAAGCGGTTATTAAAGCGGGTGCCACCGTGGTAAATATTCCGGATACCACCGGCTATACCCTGCCCCACGATTTTGGAGCAAAAATCAAATACCTGGTGGACAACGTACCCAACATCCACAAAGCAGTTATATCAACCCACTGCCACAACGATTTGGGAATGGCCACCGCCAACACCATTTCGGGTATTATGAACGGTGCCCGCCAGGCCGAAGTGACCATTAACGGGATTGGCGAACGCGCGGGTAACACTTCGCTGGAAGAAGTGGTAATGACGCTGAAAACACATTACCAGGCCTTGCAGATTGAAACCGGAGTAAACACCAAACAGATTTACCAGACCAGCCGTTTGGTATCAACCCTGATGAACATGCCGGTACAACCCAACAAAGCAGTGGTGGGTAGAAACGCCTTTGCTCACTCATCGGGGATTCACCAGGACGGAGTATTAAAAAACCGTGAGAATTACGAGATCATGGACCCGACCGATGTGGGCATCAACGAATCGGCCATTTTGCTGACTGCAAGAAGCGGACGCGCTGCATTGAAACACCGCCTGGAATTGCTGGGCTTTCAGTTGACCAAAGAAAAACTGGATGAAGTGTACGACGAGTTCCTGAAACTGGCCGACAAGAAAAAAGACATCCGCGACGACGATATCGCATTACTGGTTGGAGATGCTACCCGCAAAGAACATCGCATCAAGCTGAATTACCTGCAGGTGATTTCCGGCAAAAGCCTGAAACCGATGGCATCAGTAGTTTTGGATATTGCCGGTGAAAAATTCGATGCCACATCAGCCGGCAACGGCCCCGTGGATGCAGCCATTTCCGCCGTTAAAAAGATCATTCACCGTCAGGTAGTGATCGAAGAGTTCCTGGTGCAAGCCATTACCCGCGGTAGCGACGACATTGGTAAAGTACACATGCAGGTTGAGTACCAGGATTCGGTTTACCACGGCTTTGGTGCACACACCGATATTATCACGGCTTCGGTGGAAGCTTTCCTCGATGCCATCAACAAATTGCCGGTAGGAGAATAAGTTCAGAGTTTAGAGTTCAAAGAATAAAAATTATACGGAGATACTAGTTCTGAATCAGAATCGAACATCCGATATCCAGTATCAAGTATCAAGAATCCAGTATCAAGATTATGGAAGCAAAAACATTATTTGATAAAATTTGGGACGCACACGTGGTGAAAAAGGTCGAAGGTGGCCCCAATGTATTGTACATCGACCGCCATCTGATCCACGAAGTTACCAGTCCGGTTGCTTTTTTAGGCTTAAAAAACCGCGGGCTGAAAGTATTTCGCCCCGACAAAACCACAGCTACGCCCGACCACAACGTTCCTACCCAGGAGCAGCATCTTTCCATTAAAGATGAATTATCGCGCAACCAGGTGGAAAAACTGAAACAGAACTGCGCCGAGCACGGCATCGTTTACCACGATTTGCAGTCGGAAGGACACGGCATCGTTCACATCATTGGCCCGGAAATGGGACTTACCCAACCCGGGATGACGATTGTTTGCGGCGACAGCCACACCTCTACCCACGGAGCCTTTGGCGCCATCGCCTTCGGTATCGGAACCAGTGAAGTAGAAATGGTATTTGCCAGTCAGTGCATTATGCAGCCCAAACCCAAAAAAATGCGCATCACTGTTAATGGTGAGTTGGAAAAAGGCGTGACCGCAAAAGACATTGCGCTTTACATCATTTCAAAAATTTCGACCAGCGGCGGAACAGGTCACTTTATTGAATACGCAGGCTCGGCGATTACCGAACTTAGTATGGAAGGCCGTATGACCCTTTGCAACCTGAGTATTGAAAGTGGTGCCCGTGGCGGAATGATCGCCCCTGACGAAACTACATTTGCGTACGTAAAAGGCCGTCAGTTTGCTCCAAAAGGTGAAGAATGGGAAAGCGCTCTTGCTAAATGGAAAGAACTAAAAACAGATGAAGGTGCTTTATTTGATACAGAATACGTTTTTGATGCAGCAGACATTGAACCGATGATCACTTACGGTACCAACCCCGGAATGGGTGTTGGCGTTACCCAAAGCATTCCTACTTCGGAAGGGATGGAAGGAACGGATAAAACAACCTACATCAAATCGTTGCAGTACATGGGTTACCACGAAGGTGACCCGATGAAAGGCAAAACGGTTGACTATGTATTCCTGGGCAGTTGTACCAATGGCCGAATTGAAGATTTCAGGGCTTTTGCCGAATTTGTAAAAGGCAAACAGAAAGCACCGGGCGTGGATGCATGGCTGGTGCCCGGATCAAAACGCGTAGAAAACCAGATCAGGGAAGAAGGTTTAACTGAAATTCTGGAAGCTGCCGGTTTTGAGCTGCGTCAGCCCGGATGTTCAGCCTGTCTGGCAATGAACGAAGACAAAATTCCGGAAGGGAAATATGCGGTCTCCACCACCAACCGAAACTTTGAAGGTCGCCAGGGCCCCGGTTCCAGAACGCTGCTGGCCAGCCCGCTTACAGCCGCTGCCGCCGCAGTTACCGGAGTTGTAACCGACCCGAGAGAAATGTTATAATAAAATTTGCAAAGTGCAAAGAGCTTGGTGCAAAGAGCAAAGCATTTACACAATGCTCTATGCTCCATGCCCTTGGCAAAAAATTACAAAAATGGCTTACGATAAATTTTCAGTAATCAATACACCGGCAGTGCCGCTACCGATCGAGAATGTGGACACTGACCAGATTATTCCCGCACGTTTCCTGAAAGCTGTGGAACGCAAGGGATTTGGAGACAACCTGTTCCGCGACTGGCGGTACGAAAAAGACGGAACACCCAAAGCAGATTTTCCGTTGAACAACACAAAGTATTCAGGAAAAATACTGGTTGGAGGCAAGAACTTCGGAAGTGGTTCGAGCCGCGAACACGCAGCATGGGCAATTTACGACTATGGTTTCCGCGTGGTGGTTTCCAGTTTTTTTGCCGACATTTTTAAAGGCAATGCTCTGAACAACGGACTATTACCGGTTGTTGTTACTCCGGAATTCCTTCAGAAAATATTTGATGCCATCGAAAAAGAGGCAACAACAACTTTTGAGGTGGATCTCGAAAAACAAACTTTTACAATTACAGCGACAGGAGAATCGACCGAATTTGAGATCAATCCGTATAAAAAACATTGTTTGCAAAACGGTTTGGATGATATCGATTACCTGGTGGCAATGAAAGACGAGATCGCTGCATTTGAAGCCCCCTAAATCCCCCAAGGGGGACTTACGATAAGGTGTTATAATTGATGAACAATTTGAAATAGTGGATTTCAGTTCAAAGGAATCATCAATCATAAAAACAGAGAATGATAATCAATAAAATACGAATAAATATCCTCCCCTTTGGGGAGGCCGGGAGGGGCTAAAAAATGACAGGAAAGACAGTGGAAGTTTTAGGAAAGCGGCTCATTATTATGGATACCACTTTGCGTGATGGTGAGCAAACCTCCGGGGTGTCGTTCAGCGAGCACGAAAAGCTGAGCGTTGCCAGGGTGCTGCTTGAGGACGTGAGAGTGGACCGCATTGAAATTGCTTCGGCCCGCGTGTCGGAAGGCGAATTTAAAGGAACACAACGCGTAATGAAGTGGGCTGCCAAGAAAGGCCACCTCGAAAAAATTGAGGTGCTGGGCTTTGTAGATGGAAAAGTGTCGCTTCAGTGGATTGCCGATGCAGGTGGGAAAGTAATCAACCTGCTTTGCAAAGGTTCGTACAAACATGTAACCGAGCAGCTTCGAAAAACACCCGAAGAACATCTGAACGACGTTCGGAAAGTAATTGCCAACGCCAACGAGATGGGCATCAGGGTGAATATTTACCTGGAAGACTGGTCGAACGGAATGCGCAGCTCAAAAGACTATGTTCATTTTATGATTTCGGCCCTGCAGAAGGAACAGATCGGACGAATTATGCTGCCTGATACTTTGGGCATTCTTGACCCGGACGAAACCTACGACTTTTGCCTCGAAATGATTGAAGCCTTTCCTGACGTTGACTTTGATTTTCATGCCCACAACGATTACGACCTGGCCATTGCCAATGTTTTCCACGCCTTAAAAGCCGGAATCCGCTGTGTACACACCACGGTGAACGGTTTGGGTGAACGGGCCGGAAATGCACCTTTATCGAGCGTAATTGCGACCATAAAGGATCATTTAAAAATGAAAACCAATGTGAACGAAACCCAGCTGA
Organism: Maribellus luteus; assembly: GCF_003576475.1. Taxonomy (GTDB): domain Bacteria; phylum Bacteroidota; class Bacteroidia; order Bacteroidales; family Prolixibacteraceae; genus Draconibacterium; species Draconibacterium luteum. Next base: position 20,018 of record NZ_QWGR01000025.1, read on the forward strand.
ACAAGATCTCCAAGTTGGTGGAATCGTTTTCCGGAATTCGCATCCCCACCAATAAACCTTTGATCGGGGAATTTGTGTTCACACAGTGTAGCGGAATACATGCCGACGGCGACAGCAAAAACAACCTGTATTTCAACGATCTCTTGCCTGAACGTTTTGGCAGAATTCGACAGTACGCACTCGGAAAAACATCAGGGAAGGCCAACATCAAAAAGAACCTGGATGAACTGGGAATTGAGCTGGATGCTGAATCGCTGAAAAAAGTGACCAACCGGATCATTGAGCTGGCCGACGAAAAGGAATCAATCACCAACGAAGATCTTCCGTACATTGTTTCCGATGTGCTTCACAGCGACCTGGTGGAACAAAAAGTGAGGGTGGTGAATTACTCCATCACTTACACCATGGGGCTTCGGCCGGTTGCCAATGTGGCGCTGGAGATCGACGGAAAAGAATACGAGGAATACAGCGATGGCGATGGTCAGTACGATGCCTTTGTAAAAGCGCTCCGGAGAATTTACCAACGACTGGGCAAATCGTTCCCGAAACTGGTCGACTACGTGGTTACCATTCCGCCGGGCGGACATACCGATGCCCTTGTGGAGACCGTCATTACCTGGCAGAACAACCGCGAATTCAAAACCAAAGGGCTGGATCCGGACCAGAATGCCGCAGCGATTAAAGCAACCATCCGTATGCTGAACATCATTGAAAACGAGTTCAAACCGGAAATGTTAGATAAAATAGTTAGTACAAATTCATAAAAACCAGATGAACCGGAGTTATAAAAACGGGACTTCGGGAACTTCGATGATCTGCTGCAAAAACACCGCTGATCGTCGTTAATTATTAATCACATGAAACTAAACATTGCAATACTTCCCGGAGACGGGATCGGGCCTGAGATTGTAGAACAGGCAATGAAATCGGTGAAAGCAATTGCGCAGAAATTCAATCACGAACTTGAATACCAATACGGATTAACCGGTGCCGCTGCCATCGACCAGGTGGGTGATCCCTACCCTGCTGAAACGCATGATTTATGCATGAAATCGGACGCTGTTCTTTTTGGCGCCATTGGTGATCCAAAATTCGACAACAACCCAAAAGCACCGGTGCGCCCTGAACAAGGTTTACTGGCCATGCGCAAAAAACTGGGTTTGTATGCCAACATCCGCCCGGTAGAAACGTTTGAGTCCTTACTGCACAAATCGCCTTTACGCCGCGAATTGGTGGAAGGGGCCGATTTTGTTTGCATCCGCGAATTAACCGGAGGAATGTATTTTGGCGAAAAAGGCCGTAAAGACAATGGGAATACGGCATTTGACACTTGTATTTACACGCGTGAGGAAGTGGAGCGTATTTTAAAACTGGGGTACGAATTTGCTGCTAAACGTAACAAAAAGCTTACGGTTGTTGACAAAGCCAATGTATTGGAAAGCTCACGTTTGTGGCGTGAAGTGGCCCAGGAGATGGCTCCCAACTATCCGGATATCAAAACGGAATACATGTTTGTGGATAATGCTGCCATGCAGATTATTCAGTGGCCCAAGAATTTCGATGTAATGGTTACTGAAAACATGTTTGGTGATATCCTGACCGACGAGGCGAGCGTGATCACCGGTTCGCTTGGATTGTTGCCATCTGCATCCGTTGGTATCCACACCTCTGTTTTCGAACCCATTCACGGTTCGTATCCGCAGGCTGCCGGGAAAGATATTGCCAACCCGATTGCCACCATCCTTTCGGCTGCCATGATGTTTGAATATGCTTTCGACCTGAAAGAAGAAGGCAAACTGATCCGCGATGCTGTGGCTGCTTCAATGGAAGAAGGCTTTGTTACCGAAGACATTGCTGAAGGGCCGGCTTACAAAACTTCGCAGGTGGGCGACTGGATTGCACACTGGATTGAAAAGAATTAAGGAAATTAAATCATCCGATACAAAGAACCGTTCTTCAACAGAGCGGTTCTTTTTTTTATCTAACAGTCAACATCCTCCTGTTACTCCATATCCCGGTATTCAAAAACAACATTAACCGGTTCCTGTCCCGAAAAACGGACATTATTCATTACCGCTTTTACCGGTAAACCTTCTGCATTGTATTCGTACGATATTTTATACTCAGGCGGTAAACTACTCATTACCAAATTGGAATACGATGAATAAACCGGGTTGTTAACCTGCTTAATATCGGCACTCTGCATATAACTATATCCATTCAACATGCTTAAACCGGAAACCGCATGGGGGTTGTTTTTTGTATCGTACCTGAATTTAATTTCGATCAGGTTTATATCCGATCCGTCAGCCGGACGAACCAATTTCTCCAGTGTATTCCCGCGTGCGTCGTATTTATAACTGATGTAGTGCAAGATTTCTCCTTCCGTAGAATATTCAATTCCCTTGCTTATTTTTCCATTCTTGTACCTGTATTCCGTCTTTGCATTCCACTCATTGTTGCTGTCCGGAGATTTATAATGCACATTCTGTTCAATCAATAAACCGGTTGAATGATACGAATAAGTAGTTACATAATCTCCACTTACCTTTTTAAACAGCTGTCCCTCATTATTGTAATAAAATGAATCCGAAAAAACCAGGTCTTCCGGGAAAATGGTTTGTATCTCCACCAGGCGGTTTTGGTTATCGTATTTAAAATTGGTACTGTATTCGGTATCGCCATCTATTCTGGTTACTGACATGAGGAGCTTGTCCACATCAGGATAATCGTAGGTAAAATCATCTTTTTTGCAGGAAGTCAGAAACAAAGCCCCCGAGAATACGATCAAGATTAGCTTTTTCATAAATAATGGTTTTTAATCACTTAGATGAAAATACCCGGCAGAAGGTTGCGTTGCATACAATCATTTATTAGAAATGGCACCAATTCCCCTGTGAAATCTTATACCACTTCACAGCTAAAGGACTATCCAAATTTATTGTCAAAACTACTGTTGTCCGGTAAAAATAATCCGGATCTAAATGACGATGTTGCCTGATAGTTCTGCAGAAGCATAAAAAGAACAAAAAACAGACAGCTTAGTGACCATTTATTATAAGTTTTGGTCATTACAGTGTTATAAACTACTTTTGAGAATAAAAAATGTTTACAAGAACAATTGAAAATACTATAAAAGATAAATTCAATAGTAGAAAAGCAATTATTGTAGTAGGCGCAAGGCAAGTTGGTAAAACAACTCTATTGAAAGAGGTTTTAACAGACAAAGAATTTTTGTTTCTTGATGCCGATGACCCATCAACCAGAAGTCTTCTTCAAAATCCAACAACAGAACAAATAAGAACATTTATTGGAGATTATAAATATGTATTTCTCGATGAAGCTCAAAGAATACCAGGAATTGGATTAACCTTAAAAATAATCACAGACCAATTTAAAGATGTTCAATTATTTGTTAGCGGTTCTTCATCTTTTGATTTAGGGAATGCCCTTAACGAGCCATTGACTGGCAGAAAATGGGAATACGAGTTATTTCCAATTTCCTGGGAGGAATACGAAAATAAAATTGGATTTATAAAAGCAGAGCAGCAACTAGAAAATAGATTGTTGTATGGGTTTTATCCGGAAGTAATAAATAATCAAGGCAAAGAACGGGAAACTCTAAAAAACCTTGTAGCCAGCTATTTATATAGAGATATCCTGGCATTCTCAGACATTAGAAAGCCTGAAGTTCTCGACCAACTACTGCAAGCTTTAGCTTTACAGATGGGCAATGAAGTTAACTACAATGAATTATCTCAACTCATAGGGGTGAATAAAATTACAATACAGAATTACATTGATATTTTAGAAAAAGGCTACATCGTTTTTCGTCTCAATAGTTTTAGTCGAAACTTAAGAAATGAGATCAAGCAAAATCGTAAAATTTATTTTTATGATAATGGCATTCGAAATATGATAATTGGTGATTTTAAACCTTTGAACCTAAGACTGGACAAAGGAGCTTTGTGGGAAAACTTCCTTGTATCGGAAAGGCTAAAACAAAATATCTACAAAGACACATTTGCAAGAATTTATTTCTGGAGAACGCAGCAACAGCAGGAAATCGATTTTGTAGAAGAAAAAGACGGAAAAATCACTGCATTTGAGTTTAAATGGAAAGATAAGAAAACCAAGTTCCCTCAAAAATTCTTAGATGCATATAGTGCAAAAGGATTTGTAATTGACCGAGATAATTTTAGAGATTTTGTAAGCATAAAAAACTAAATACCAATGCATAATGATGCTCAAACATAAGCCTTAAATTGTGTATCATTCGATCACAAGGCTTCGGAAGAAGCAACCTAAAAGAATTATCAAACACGAATATTTGAAAACCGCTTAATAAGAATTCCTTATTGAAATTTACGAATCATTTCCTCCAGTCGCACTCCATAATCCTCCTCTCCTTCTGTCAGCACCACATTGTCAACTTTCTGAATATCGTCCTCGTTGGTACTGTTGTAACGAATCGGTGGGTTTCCCGGTGGACAAAACAGGTAATTTTCCTTTACCAGGTTGGTAGTGGCCCGGTGAAAACGCAACGGTGATTTGGCGATATTGTAAATCAGGTTATTGGCCACAAGCACATCGGTAGTACCTTCATCCAGAAACATACCGTTGCTTTCGGCCCTTCCCGCATTTATTTGCACATCGTGAATGTGATTGTTTACCAGGCGGCTTCCCGGCTGCAGGCCCAGCATGTAAATTCCTCCTCCATCGCTCAGTACGTTCATTATATTGTGAATGTGGTTTCCATCTATCACATTTTCCCGGCAGGGAGTGGCAACCGGGCTCCACATCCACCCAACAGAAATTCCGGTATACGGCAGGTTATGTATATGATTGTTTTTGATGTTTACCTCAGCGGTTAAACCACACCAAATGCCCACTGCACCATAAAGCCGAACGCCACACTCTGTAACGGTACAGTTCTCGATTGTATTGGCAAGGGCGACTTCCTCCGGAGCTTCCTGCCACCAGGGCTGACCCTTTACCCGACGGTCCTGCCCTTCTCCGATCATAATCCCGTTTCCGGAAATATCGGAAAACTGCGAATTGCTGACACGGCAGTTTTTACAGCCGGAGGAAAACCATAAACCGGAGCCTCCCAAATTTTGAAAAGTGCACTTATTAAAAGTAATGTTCTCGGCCCATTCAGCTTTTATTGCTGCCGGAACCACATCCCATTGCTGGCTTGCCGGTCGCGGATCGTAAAAACAGGCCTGAATGCCGCAATATCCGCGGGGAGGTGTTCCCCACGCACTGTGCCGGAACGTAATCCCTTCAAAAGAAATATTTTTTACCGGATGCTCTTTTGTTCCTGTCAACGATAAAAGGCCTTCTGAAATTGGGAATACAACATCCAATTCTTCCGGATGCTGATCAGGCGGCAACTTCAACAAAATCTTACCGGTTTCAGAATCGAAATACCATTCAAAATCGGCATCAAGAAACGCTCGGTCATTCTCCAGAAAATACCGGGGATGCTCCTCCCAGTTATCCAGATTAAAGAACGGCAGGCATTTCGCCCCGATGGAATCAACCGCAGTAATTTGTTTTTCCCGAAGATTTATTTCTTTTAGTCCGATCCGGGAAACTGACCAGTCGTGCAACAACACCAGCTCTGTATCATCTGCTCTCTGAGGTGCCGGGAACTCATCCGCTTCAAAAAAGAAGTTGGTACGGCGATCCTCTCCTACTCTTTTCACCCTCAAGAAACCTTCGTTCGGAAATCTTGCACGGACACACCGCTTATCGCCAATAAATAACTCTCGGGGCATTTTGCCCGGTTCCACAAGGGCTTCCCAGAGTCCATCGTCCAGTTGCTGCCAATCCCGAATCCTGATTCCGCCCGAAATAACCGGATTGGCCCCTTCTTCGGCCCGCAACAAAAGCTGGGTTTCCGGGTTGGAAAATATTCCCGATTCAACCAAAAGAGGCTCTTCCTGAAAATAGGTCCCTTCAGTAAGATGAATGACAAAGCTGCCCGAAACATCGTGCGGCAGGTTTTCCAGCGCTTTCCGAATGGTTTTAAAAGGCTCCTTCGCGGTTCCTGAATTTGCATCGTTTCCACCTGGAGAAACATAAAATTCGGAGGTGGTCCGGCTACACGAAGTTATCATAAGGATAATGCTTACCAGCAAACAGTTTCGGATTGAACGCCTCTTAATCATTGCTAACTTTTTATGAATATTGCTTCTAAAATTATCGAAATTAAGACAAACACCAACTCTCACCAGCAGATAAAACCTCGAACAATTGTCCATTTAAAACGTTATTTTCCCAAAACCGCATGGGTTTAAAAGTTAAGAAATGATTACAGAAAAAACTGCATTGAAAACCAACCAACAAATAACAACCCAGGAAGCACTTAAGGATTATTACACCGCTTTCCTGAGCAGACAGCTAAGCATCACCGGACGAAGAGAAGTACACAACGGACGTGCTCATTTCGGAATTTTCGGCGATGGAAAAGAAGTGGCACAAATTGCCTATGCTAAAAATTTTCAAAAAGGAGACTGGCGCTCGGGTTATTACCGCGACCAGACTTTTATGATGGCGCTGGGTTTGCTGCAACCCGAAGAATTTTTTTCGATGATATACGGCGATACCGACATCGAAATCAACCCGTCAACCGGTGGGCGTAACTTTAACAACCACTTTTCGACCCGAAACATTACGTCTGAAGGTGAAATAAAAAACCTCGCCGATCAATACAACTCGGCTTCCGATATTTCTTCAACCGCCGGGCAAATGCCACGCTTATTGGGACTGGCACAGGGTTCGAAAATCGTTCGCGAAAACCCGGACTTAGTTAGTCAACTTAAAAACAACCTGAAAGGTAACGAAGTGGCTTTTGGCAGCATCGGCGATGCGAGCACTTCGGAAGGTATCTTTTTTGAAACCATTAATGCGGCAGGCGTTATGCAGGTTCCGCTGGCTGTGGCTGTTTACGACGACGGTTTCGGCATTAGTGTGCCCATTGAACTACAAACCACCAAATCGAGCATTTCGGAGGCACTAAAAGGCTTTGAAAAAGAAAAAGACACCAACGGTATTAAAATATACAAATGCATTGGCTGGGACTATCCGCAGCTCGTTAAAACATTTGAAGAAGGCATTAACTTTTGCCGGAAAAACCAAACTCCGGTGGTATTTCATATCTACGAATTAACCCAGCCGCTGGGGCATTCTACATCAGGTTCGCACGAGCGTTACAAGTCGAAAGAACGGCTTGCCTGGGAAAACGAGTTTGATGCCGTAAACCAGATGCGGAAGTGGATGCTGGAAACCGGCATCGCCGATCTGGAGATGATTGAGGAGATTGAAAAATCGGCACAAAAAAGGGTGAAAGAAGCCCGCAAAAATGCCTGGAACAATTATGTTAACGGTTTTCAGAAAGAACGTGAATCGATTGTAAGCATATTAAAAAAGATCGACGCGAAAAGCGACCTTCAGAGTTTGCGCCGGTTTGAAAAAGTAACGGAAAAGATTTTCCCTACGCGCCGCTCGCATTTAAGCTTTGCCAAACGTTTGAACCTGGAGTTGCATTTGCTGGCTGATTTGCAAACCGAACGAACCGAACTAAAAAACTGGATTCGTAAGTTTGAAGAACGTTCCCGCGAATTTTACAGCAGTAATTTGTACCGGACCGGCGCCGACTCCATTCACCATGTTTCGCCTGTGCCCGTAAAATACGATGAGAATTCGGAGGAAGTAAACGGGTCGGTGGTGATCAATAAAAACTTCGATGCACTCTTTTCAAAATACCCCAACCTGGTAACTTTTGGCGAAGACACCGGAAAACTGGGCGATGTAAACCAGGGAATGAAAGGGATGCAGGAAAAATACGGCATTCACCGTGTTTCGGATGCGGGAATCAGGGAAGCCACCATCATTGGACAAGGTGTGGGATTGGCGCTTTGTGGTTTTCGCCCCATTGCGGAAATTCAGTACCTCGATTACCTCATCTATGCGCAATCGCAACTAAGCGACGACCTGGCAACCATGCAGTACCGAACCATGGGGAAACAGGCTGCCCCGGTGATTGTTCGTACACGCGGACATCAGCTGCAGGGAATCTGGCACGCCGGATCGCCAATGCAAATGTTGCTCGGATCGTTGCGCGGAATGTACCTGTGTGTTCCCAGAAACTTGACCCAGGCGGCAGGATTTTACAACACCCTTCTCGAAGGAAATGACCCTGCCCTGGTGATCGAACCCTTAAAAGCATACAATGTAAAAGAAAAACTGCCTGCCAACCACGGCGAATACAAAGTGCCGCTGGGAGTTCCGGAAGTTATGCGCGAAGGAAGCGACATCACCGTTGTTACTTATGCCTGGAATGTGCATCACGCCATTAAAGCAGCCGATTTAATTCAGAAATACAAGGGGATTTCACTTGAAGTTATTGACGTGCAAACATTGATGCCTTTCGACGTGAATCACCGCATCCTTGAATCCATCCAAAAAACCAACAAGGTGATTTTTATGGACGAAGATGTTCCCGGAGGAGGCACTGCCTACATGATGCAAAAGGTGCTGGAAGAGCAAAAAGCCTTTGATTACCTGGATACCGCACCGCGTACCCTGCCTGCCATGGAGCATCGCCCGGCTTATGGTATCGACGGCGAGTATTTTTCGAAACCCAACGTAGAAAGGCTTTTCAGGGCTGCGTATGAAATAATGCGGGAAGTGGAGCCGGCTAATTACCCGGAGCTGTAATCCGGGTCTCTTCCTCTGTTCTTGTTGTGTTATAAAATCCGGGAAAAATCTTCCCGGGTTATGATCATTTAACCAATTCTTTAAATGCAAGCTGGTAATTTTCGTCGTATTGCTTGCTGTAAAGTTTGGTGTAATTATTATATACTTCCTGTGCCAGGCTGTGTTTTCCCTGCATATAAAGAATTTTGCACTTGTACTTTAAGGCTGTTTCATTCATCGGGCCGAACATAAAAATCACTTCCGCAATCTGAATGATAAGGCTGGCCTGTTCTGTCACATCCAGAATACGGCATGCATACTCAAGTTTACCAACAATTTTTCGGGTTATATCGTCTTTTTCTTTAGCAAGCCAGTCATTTTCAATTCCAAATAAAAAGCGGCCTCTGCTCAATGTTGCCACACTTTCCTTTAATTCCCGAACAAAGAACTGTTCATCGTTTGAAGTAAATACATAGCGGATGTATTCCAGATCGCAGAACACATCGTTGCTGTGATTAATTCTCCACTGGCTACCGTCGTATGAAATACTGATGTTCCCAATATCTTCCAGAATCGATCGCAGCTTTTTAATATTCACTCCGCGATTGTTTTTAGCCTTCGACTCAGGTTTATCCGGCCACAAATATTCCTGGATGGTAGCAGATGAAATTCCCTTGTTGTCATCCATGGTAAACAACAGGATGAGCAAAAACAGCTCTCTCAGCGTAGGACTAAAACGGTAAGTTATATCTTTCCCCCGTTTATCGTATACCTGAAATCCACCAAATAACAGCACCTTTCCTTCCGGCCTTGTTTTCGGCTCCGAGCCTGACAGGATTTCACTTAATCGGCTTTCATTGCCCTTATTTTTTCGTAAGGAGTTGTTCTTTCTGATCAGCAGAAATACCAATACTCCAACGATTAAGAGCACTACAGCAAGCAGCATCGGGTATATTGAATCAAAAAAAACGAACGAATCCAAATGAACCGGCTTATCATATACAAAATCTGACGGAGGATAATTGATTGAATACAAATTTACCTCGAACTTCCCGTCCGGCTTTTTGTGCATGGTAAGCACCACCAGCTTATTGTGCGAACGCCAACGATAAAGATCGGCGTAAGAGCTTATATCAGAAAACGTATAGGGAATTTTACTACCGAAAAACAATCCCTGGTCACCAAGCATACTTCCTCTGTAAAGTTGAAGATCGCTAACATAATGGTTGAGCGAGAAGCAGAGCGTATAAAAGCAATTCCTGGCATCATCCACAATCATCGAGTTTAGCGGCGTGAAGTTTATTTTTCGCGCTAAGCGGGGCTCGTACATCTTGTGTATTTGATTGGTTTTGAAATTTATCCGAAACAAATCATAATAAAAATTCTTCCCAAAAATTTGCTTGCCGTCTTCGTTTCCCACACCTCCGTAGAGATAGTAAATGTTACTGTCTTTTTGGCTTTGTCCGAGCGAAGCCAGGTAACGCGGGCCTATCCGGTCGCCGGTCATTTTCAGTTCTGACCAGGTGCAGGAATCTTCATCAAAAACCCGGATTGTATTGAAGAAAGTAAAAAAGCCATAGCCACAAACTGCTGTATAATTTCCGCTTACGGGATGCAGCAGTTGATTATGATGCCAATATTTGGGAAGGTAGGCGATAGTGTCAAAGCTATTGTTCCAGCTCAGTGTTTTTTCATCAAATTTTGTAGAAAGCTTCCTGTATTCAGAATAAGTCACCAGCTCTCCCTTTTTATTGAAAAACACTTGCTGTCCCTCTTCGTAGAACGGGTTTCCACTGGCATATGGCAACATTGTTTCGCTTCCGTTATTCAAGCTGTACTTTAGTAGTTTTTTAGTTCGCTGAACAAAATAAATCTCCTCTTTATCTTCGTTATAGGCAATTTGCGGAAACTCATCAAGTCCCAGCGTTCTGATTTTTTTCCATACCTGGTGCTGTTCAACCACCCAGGCCGGATTGATTACTTCAGCCACTTTACCTCGTACCGAATCCCTGACGGTGGTACCATCGGTAAACGACAATGGCCAGAAATAGCTCAGGCAATCGTTATTAAAAAACTTTATGTTCCGGACAGAAATGGGAGGAACCTCGCCAATGCCTCTTCCGAAATCCTCCACACAACCAAATCCCCATTTTAATTTGAGCGTTTCAGGAAACGGAATATGATCCGTAATGATTTTGTCGGCAAATTGAAGCGTAATTTCACTCGAATCAGGATCGACACTTAGCCTGATCTTGTACCACACGTTCACCAGCTTCTTCTGTTCTGAGGTCATGCCAAGCTGCAGGTTTGTCTCTTTCTTGTCAACCAGCACAAGAAGATCGGGCGATACCTCATCAATTTTGCATATTAAATCTATTTTATGCTCGCCCTCTTTATCCATCAACCTGAAAACGTAGCCGTAACGTTCGGCATAATCCCGAAAAGATATTTCAAATTCGATCGAAAACTTCCCCTCGTATTTTATGGCGCCGTTTTTTGTTAAATCGATTCCGGTTCTTTCTTCCACCCCTACTTCTTTGGATTGGAAGAAAACTCCACGGCGCTCGTTCGCACACACATTTATGGCTAACAGCAATAATACCCATGCAATATGGAATCGTTTTTTCACAAGCATATGAGTTTATTGTTAAACCAAAGGGGCAGCAGTGCGGTGGCTCTGAACTGTCTTATAATCATAATTCAAAAACGGTAAATATCAATTAACCTTCTGTTGATTCTGAACGAGTTTAGACTATCTGGCTTAACAAAAAACTCTGTAGAAATTAAGTATTACACCCAGTAAGAACGGGCAAAAAACAGGAAACTCATCCATCAAGACCTTCAATCCATAAAAAACAAAGCCTCTTTTCCCGAATAATACCTACCATTCATTCTACTGACAAACATTCTCTTACAAATATATTAATCCAATATTAATCTTGATTAACAAGAAATAAGAAAAATTCACTCTGGCACAAAAAAGGAAAGTGGTCGATCTACCGTAATTTGACGTAATTATTCACTAATAAGCTACTTATGAAAAAAATTTACTTTGTGCTCAGCCATAGCCATCTGAAATGGCTGACGATTAAAAAATCAGTGGTTATTTTTGGTTTAATTGCATTATTACTTACCGGTCTGACATCGGTATCCAGTGCCCAGGGGGTTATGAGAGGAACAATAACTGACGATTCCAACCTGCCTCTACCGGGAGTTTCGGTAATGGTGCAAAACACAACAAACGGTACCATTACGGATATAGACGGAAACTATGTCCTTTCCAATCTCAACACCGGTGATGTTGTTATTTTTAGTTTTATCGGGATGATTACTCAGCAAATTACCTATTCCGGCCAGTCGGAAGTGAATATTCAAATGCTTACCGACACCAAGAGCCTCGACGAGGTTGTTGTTACGGCGCTGGGTATTCAGCGTGATAAAAAATCGCTGACGTATTCTTCTCAGCAAGTAACCGGAGAAGAGCTAATGAAAACCAAAGATGTAAACTTCATGAACAGCCTGGCTGGTAAAACGGCCGGTCTCGACGTTAAAAAGAGCAGTTCCGGTGCCGGAGGTTCTACACGGACGGTTTTAAGGGGAAGCAAATCGATCAGCGGACTAAGCGAACCGCTTTATGTTATTGACGGTATTCCGATGATCAACCGCAAAGGCGGTCAGCCGGGCATGTGGGGAGGCACCGACCAGGGAGATGGTTTGTCTCAGATTAACCCGGAAGACATCGAAAGCATCAGTATTCTGAAAGGATCGAACGCAGCCGTACTATATGGTAGCGAAGGTGCCAACGGTGTGGTAATCATCAACACCAAAAAAGGCCGTACCGGACAAACAGTGGTAAGTGCCAGCTCCAGCACCGTATTTGAAAGTATTTTACTGATGCCCGAACTTCAGTTTACTTACGGTGCCGACGGTGGACAATTAAGCTGGTCGGATACAAAAGGAAGCTATGATGACACATTTGTCGACGATTTCTTTGAAACCGGTCATAACCTGATCAACACTATTTCGATCAGCGGAGGCAACGCCAGAACAACCGCTTATTTCTCATACGGAAATACATCGAACAAAGGGATTGTTCCGAAAAACACGTATTCAAAACACAACGTAACATTTAAACAAGCCACCAAGTTGTTTAACGACAAGGTTACTGTTCGCTCAAATGTTATGATATCTTCTGAATCTACGAAAAACAGGAACCCTGCCGGTTATTACCTGAACCCCTTGGTGGGTTTATATACTTTCCCGAGAGAAAGAGACTTTGACAGCTACAAAGAAAACTACGAGGTATTTAACGTGGATCGTAACATGAACCTGCAAAACTGGTTTATTCAGGGTGACCATTTTCAATCGAACCCTTACTGGGTGATTAATAAAGAGCCCCGGGAAGACCTCACCAAAAGGCTGATTGCACAAGCTGCCATTGAGTGGGCTATTGACAAACACTGGAACATAGAAGTTCGCGGAAATGTGGACTATGCAGATAAGATATTTGAACAAAAACACTATGCCGGATCCAACTTTGTGAACTGTTCGCAAAACGGTCGCTGGCAATACCAGAATTACAATGATTTCCAGCTTTACACCGATGCTTTGTTAAAATACAACAACGAGTTTGGTGATTTCAGGATTGATGGTGTTCTGGGAGCTGTTTATTCAAAAACCACATTGGGAAAAGGTGTTTCTGTTGACAATGGAACTGATGCGCTGTTCTATCCCAACGAGTTTTATTTCCAGAACCTGCCGACCAATGTTCAGGTTAGCTCAACACTGGCCGACCGAAGAATCAAACAGGGATTGCTGGGAACCCTTACATTGGGTTATAAAGAGATGTTGTTCCTTGATCTTGCCGGGCGTAACGAGTGGGCTTCCACCCTTATCGGAACCGGAAATGAGTCGTACTTCTACCCATCTGTTGGTATTTCGGCTATAATCAGCGAGATGCTAACCATGCCTACCTGGGTAAGCTATGGTAAAGTAAGAGCTTCGCATACCACGGTTGCCAACGAAGTTCCCTGGAACAGAATTCATCCGCAAAATACCATTACTGCCAGTGGCGGGGTTTCAAGAAATACCCAAAAGCCATTTACCGATCTGAAACCGGAAATGCTAAAAAGCCTTGAGCTGGGTACTGAGTGGAGTTTCTTCGACAACCGCCTGTCATTTGATTTCACGTACTACGACATTACCAGTAACGATCAGTTCATCGAACTTCCGGCTCCTTCCGGCTCCGGATTTACGACCTATTTCATTAACGCAGGTGAAATCGTAAACAAAGGTTACGAGGTTACCTTAAAAGCCGAACCGGTTCGCACTGAAAACCTGACGTGGACAACCGTGTTCAACTTCGATAGCAACAAAAACGAAATTGTTGAGTTTGTAGCGGAATATCCGGATAGAACCTTTAGCTATGGTTCATCAGAAGGTTATGAGACCTATATTAAGGCCGGTGGTTCATTTGGCGATTTATACGGATACAAATTCAAAAGGAATGAAGCCGGGCAAATTATGCTGAACGAAACTACGGGCGCTCCGCTTCGTACTGCCGACAGAGAATATCTTGGAAACTTAAACCCCGACTGGAGTTTGGGATGGAACAACACCGTCACGTATAAAAACTTTGCAGTTAGCGTATTGATCAACAGCAGAATTGGAGGTAAAACAGTTAGTCAAACCGAATCCATTCTCGACGGATACGGGGTTTCAAAACGTACCGCTTACGCACGTGACCTAGGCTATGTCCCAATCGATGCTATCCAGGGTACAACCAGGGTGAACAAATTAGACCCGAAACTGTATTACACCACCATTGGCGACCGGAACGGAACACTTGAACCCTACGTTTACGACCGTACCAATATAAAACTGGCACAGCTTGCCATTTCATACGATTTCGATGTGAATGCTCTTAACATTCCTGTTAAACAAGCATCCATTTCTCTGATAGGACAAAACTTACTGTTCTTATACAAAAAGGCTCCATTTGATCCGGAACTGACCATGAATACAACCAACAGTTCGCAGTCGCTGGATAACTTCAACCTGCCTTCTACAAGAACTTATGGATTCAATGTAAAATTCACGTTCTAATCAGTTAATTGGTAACATAAAAATTTAACAAGATGAAAAAATATATAATCATATTGCTAATCGCTTTTTTTGCGAATGCATGTACCGATAATTTTGAGGAATTCAACAGCAATCCATACCAAATTAGCGGCGAGTCGTTAAAGCAGGACTTTAACTTTGTTGGGGCGTATTTCCCTACCCTGTTGGCAAATATTTTCGGACATCAGATTGAAGAAAACCTGGCTGCCGAATCATTCTGCGACCATATGGCGACTCCTACTCCTTTTGTTGCAGGTGTTAACAACACGACGTATTACATACGATGGAATACTTACTGGAACCGTATTTATAACAGTATAATGGCTCCGTCGGAACAGGTAATAAAACTAGCTCAGGAAGAAGATTATCCGGTGTTTGAGGCATGGGCCAAATTAATCCGGATCATGGGAATGTCGCGTTTAACCACCTATCACGGACCTGTAATTTATTCCGATTACGGCTCTTCGGCAGCTACGGTTAATTACGACAGCGAACAAAACCTGTACAATACATTTTTCACCCAGCTCGATGAAATTCAAGCGGTATTCTCGGCCAATGCAGACTACAACGGGATGAAAAATTTTGATGCAACTTACAAAGGAGATGTAACACAATGGATGAAACTGGTAAATTCACTGCGTTTGCGTCTGGCCATCAGAATCTCGAAAGTTGCCCCGACTGTTGCCAAAACGCAGGGAGAAAAGGCCATTGCCGATCCGGCAGGGCTTATTCTGACCAATGCCGACAACACAACCATTTCGCTTTACGGAGGAAAATTGTACCTCTCTATCATTTGTTTTGAATGGGATGATACACGTATGTCTGCCGGTATGGAATCAATTCTGATTGGCTTAAAAGATAACCGGATTTCCAAAATGTTTGCTCCGGCAACCGACAATACGCTTTATCCTGATCATCCGGAATGGCCTTACAAAGGAATCAGAAACGGTGCTTTGCTGGCAGATAAATCACAACGTACTTCGTTTTCGAAAATAAACGAAAGCTTCAAATCCATTACCAAACGGAATTATTTGGCAGCATCAGAGGTTTATTTCGATTTGGCAGAAGCCGGTTTGCGCGGCTGGACAGGTGCAGGCAATCCCCAGGAAAATTATGAAACCGGTGTCCGGCTTTCATTTGCCGACTGGGGCGCAGGAGGAGTTGACGCTTATCTTGCCGATGAAACGAGTAAACCGTTAAACTATACCGACCCTGTTTCTTCGCCGGTTAACGATTATGTAGCCAGGTCTACCATAACCGTAAAATGGAACAATGCCGATTCAAACGAACTGAAACTCGAAAAAATAATCACCCAAAAGTGGATCGCAGGATTTTTCAATCCGAATGAACCCTGGGCTGATTTTAGAAGAACAGGCTATCCAAAACTAAATCCGGTTTACAAAAACGACAGTAGTCCGGACTGGGGTGTTATTCCTGCAGGAGATTTTATCAAACGTATGCCTTTTGTTAATGCAGAACGCACAGGCAACCCTCAAGGAGTTGCAGCAGCCGTTGCAACAATGGGCTCCGGCGCCAAAGACGATATCGCTACCTCGCTGTGGTGGGACGTTGACGGACCAAACTTTTAGTACACTATAGAAATTCTTATACAAAGGCCGTCCGCTGTGACGGCCTTTGAATTTCACACGTTCTTTTCATCTTATTAAAATTGTTTGTCTTTTAAGGAATAAGATAGAACTCGCATGATTTTAATTATTCGCGTATGTGTTCCCGAGGATTCAGGATCATGCTCGTTTCATTCTACTTTACAAGCTATCAGCTATTAGTAAATCACCAGCCTAAACCAAGTCTATGAAATCTAAAATCATCATTCGTTTAGCAGCCATCTTCCTACTGGTTTTGTCACACTCCCTCTCCAACGGACAAGCCAACCAGGATAAGCTGGCAAAGCCCATCGAAAACAAACTTCAGTTCAACGGTTATACCAACCACTGGCAAAACAATTACACCGTTTGGAACCGCTACGGAAACCTGTTTAAAACCGCCATCACTGATATTCCTCCAACCATTTTGCAAAGTAAAATTGACGCAGCCGACGACATGGGAATTCCCGGATTATTTATGCAGGAAGGCTTTATCTCCGCTCTTTTCCAAAACCCGTATAAAGTTCTTGATCAGCCCTCAAAAGAAGAACTTTCCAAAGAATCAACCAATGCCAATGTACTAGCGATCATAAGCACGGAAACGGCTTTGGGTGCAGAACTGGAAGCAGAGGCAAAAGCTATTTTTAATTGGGCAGATGCATTAAACAGCTATCAGTTTGGAGCAATTGATTTTGAACCGGTTTACGCTTTTGTTTCAAAAAACGGGAATAAAAATTTTTTTGCCGTTGTAACCGCCGATCATGCTAAAGCAGAGCAACTCGTTCAACGAATCGCCGACGCCCGGGAGATTCTATCGCAGTTTAACCTGAAAAAAGGATGGTTCGGTGCCTCTACCCTGCTAAAAAGCGTAACCTGTACGCCGGGTCATCCACTGGAATTAATCGGCCGCGGAATGAACGAAGGAAACAGCTGGTTTATTTTTGATGGATACATGGACTTTCTGGCCCAACAGGAGATAAAAAACTGGGTACAGGAAATTGACTTGCCGGTATTGGCCGATGTTGGTTTTTCGCCGATATACGGCTGTAATGATTACGATGGCTTGCAGGTACAAGACATGCAAACCAAACAGGCATGGATCGACTATGCACATCAAAAAGGGGGCTATGCCTTTCGTCCGGTTTACGATCCTCCCTCTGATGCTTTCGAATTCGACGGATACATCGCCGTTGAAGGCAACAAAGAACAGATCGACAATGAAAATGTGCCGTTCATCAATAAAACCGGTATGCTAAGCGGGAACATGACGTCTTCAATGGTGCTGTTTGTCGAAAAAGAAGAGGAATTTACGCAAGCTACTTTGTGGAATACCATTTTAAGCCGAAAAGCCGTAGCCGTTTTTGAAAATGCACTGATGATGGGGCCTTCAGAATTCAGGAATGCCCTCCAGTTGCTGTATCTCGACCGGTATTTCCTTGAAAATTACTTCGGGGATAACATCGACATGGAAGCTTCCGTTAATGGCTACAACCTGCAAGTCATGCTTCGAAATTACACCGACAGCCCCTTAAACGGAAGCTTGTCATTTACTTTCCCTGCCGGTATTGAGACAGCCGGGAAAGTCAACACTTCGGTTTCACTGGAGCCGGGAGAATCCAGACAATTCAATGTTCCGCTTACCATCAGCAAACAAGCTATGGGATTGACTAATCCTGTTGCCGTTCATTTTAACCATGGAAACGCGACAAAAAACATCGTCACCATGCTGGATCTGCCACCTGCTATTTCAGCACATCAACTGCTTTATGGTCACGAACCCGAAGTTCTTTTTCCGGTAACCATTCATAACTTTTCTGAAAAAGGAGCATTTCCGGTAACCGTGGAAGTATTCAAAAAAAATAATCCGGACAAAGCGGTATTTACGCAAACGATAAACTGCGAAACCGGTATTTCAACTTTCAAGGAATTAAATTTCAACCTCCATCTGGATGCCGGACAATATGAAGTTAAGGTTCGTACACTGGGGACTGAATTTAAGGGACAACTGGGAGTTGGGGCAAAAGCCGGCAATGCCTATGCCTACGAAATGGATTTAAACAGCGATGGGATAAATGAATACCGCATGGAAAACGACTCGGTGGAAGTAACTTTGCTACGCACCGGCGCACGGGTAATCGAATACATCGTAAAAAGCAAAAAAGACAACGTGCTGTTTAAAATTTGGCCCGAAAAAACCTACAACGATAAAAAGCCATTTCGAAAATACGGCTATTATCCTTACGGAGGTTTTGAGGATTTTCTGGGACAGGCAAGCATGGAAACACACAAAATATACAATGCCCGTTTAATAAAGGCAGAGGGCGATTTTGTACGCGTTGAAATGGAAGCTGACTACTTTGGAAATCATTTGAAAAAGACC
The DNA here is from genome assembly GCF_003576475.1 of Maribellus luteus. Taxonomy (GTDB): domain Bacteria; phylum Bacteroidota; class Bacteroidia; order Bacteroidales; family Prolixibacteraceae; genus Draconibacterium; species Draconibacterium luteum. The sequence continues at coordinate 38,831 of NZ_QWGR01000025.1, forward strand.
TTTACCCTTTACGGAAATTCGCCACTGCTGGAAGTACGTTATGCGCTTACTTTCAAAAATCCGGAAGCTAATGTTATCGGGCCGCAACCCATTCTGGAACTGGGCGAAAAACACTGGACCGAAGATGTTTTTACCGTTCCAACAACCTATGGATTAAAGGAATACCGCATGCGACCGGAGCAATACTACGGCCAGGCCATTCAGGTGCAGGAAGGCTGGAATGCCGGTTACGATACCCAGGCAAAAGTTAGCTTTGTTGGCGCTTTCCCTGTCTCACAACCATTGTTTCTGCATATGTGGATGAATCACCCCGATAACCAGGAAGCACCGCACTATTACGTGGAATTTCAACCCTGGACACCCATCATTCAGAAAACAACCATGTACTTTTCCTATTACTTGTGGGGAAGCGGCAGCTATTGGGAACAAAGCGTTAAAGAACTCAGAGACCGAAACCTGATAAGCACCCGGCAATAAACCGGATATTTTTCAACACTAAAAGCAACAAACAGATGAAATACTTCTTATACATTACCCTGGTAGTTTTAACCTCCGTCAGTCTTTCTGCAACAAGCCAGGCAAAAGAAAAGCAAGGAAAGCTGACAGTTGAAAGCATGAAACTGGGCTACCCTGTACCCGCGATCCCTTTTTATCATTTTATCGCCCAACTGAATTTGCCGGAAGCATCGATTATTGAAGTGGAGGCCGCAGTAAACGGGAAACCCATGCGTTTTGTAAACCTCTACAAAGGCGATCTTCATGAAGAGTTGGATAAACCCGCGCTGACCCACCGCCCTCCGTCGGGCTATGCACTGTCGCAGGACAATACTTTGTACAAACAGCCAGTTATTACCGGATGGATGAAATGGAATCCGGGAGAATCGTACGAAATTACGCTTACCCTTCGGGTAAAGAAATCGGCGCGGCCTTCGGACGACGACACCTTTTTAACGGCAACCCAGATTGTAAAAGCCCCGGAACAGGCCAAAATCTTTGACTCGGCATGGAAAAACTACAAATCGATCGTACTGAGCGAAACGGCCGGAATAGATCGCGAAAAGGAACCGGTAGAAGTCCTGCTTCCCTTTTATCCGGACGAAGCAAACGATCTGAAACGTGAGATCAGGGTACTGGAAGTGGATCCTGAAAATTTTGCATTAACCGAAGTTCCCTGCCAGGTATTCGACATTCAGCAATACACCGTTGAGGACGATCTCGAACCCGAAAAAGAAGGGCAAGCCAAACGACATATTCCGCTATGGATGCCAACTGTCACCTGCAAGCTGGCATTCCTCGCCAATGTCCCGGCCAAAAGCAGCAAAGTGTACCTGGTGTACTACAACAACGAAAAAGCGCTGGCTAAAACCTGGCAAACCGATCTGCGTGTTCAGGGCGAACTTCCGGGACTTCGGATTGATAACGACTATTTTAATGCGGTCCTTCATCCCAATTCAGGGCACCTCGACCAACTCACGCTTAAATCCAAACCCGAAGCGCCCTTGTTTCACCGGATGGAAACAAACGGAGCCATACACTGGAACCCGGGAATTTATGTGCCTCCCCGCGCCTGGACACACACTGCCGACTGGAAGCACGACCAGAACATGTACTCCATTTCCGGCCCGGTGCTTGCCACTGCCGAATTTTGGGGAAATCTGCGCGATATGCCCGAAGTAGATGCTTCGGTACGCTATACTTTTTATCCCGGCGTTCCGTATTTTGAAAGCACCACCAACATGCGCATCAACGAAACCGTTCAGACCATTGCCCTGCGAAATGCAGAAATTGTGTTTAAACGCGAATTGATGACCCATGCTGCCTGGTACGATGTTATCAGAGACGAGGTGATTACTTACAATGTGGCGAACATGGCCGATCTTACCGATCTGAAAATGGAAGCCGATGTGCCGTGGATCACTTTTTACAATGAAAACACGGGGATTGGATTTGCCGGTATTCAGCTTGATTATGCCAATGCCTCGCTCGAATCAAGGTCGCGCCTGCTGAATCCGTATTTCTACATCACTGCCGGCCCCTGGATATACTGGGCCAGAGCTTTGTCGCTAAGTTTCCTGGGCTCGAACATGCAGCAGGTGATTCCCGCCATGAAAGGCAGTTTGTTCACCGAAAAATGGGCCTACCTGGTTTACGAAACCGATAAGGAAACTCCTTACCGGGAAGTATTAAACTGGCAAAAAAAACTAACCCAGCCCTTGCGGGTTCAGTTGGTGGAAGAAGTGGATGAACGTGTTTCCAGATCGCTGGTTGAGATTTATATGGACGAAGGCAAAAGCGGCTGGGAAGAACGCGAAACCGGAAAACACAAATAGGATTTCCGGGTTAGGCGTGTTTCCAACCCTGTACATATAATAAGTCAGCTAAAAAATCAAAAGAAGGATGTAAAAACTACTTTTTCTTTAGTATCATTTTTTGGCTGTCGGCCTCTACAATCTTTCGGGTAAATTCCACATAATCGGCATATTTTTCAGGTGGAAATACACCCCTGTTTTTTAGATTGCGCCGCGTATAGACAATGGAGTTCTGGCTGTGTTTCAATTCTGATTGATACACACCAAACTCCGTTTCAATTTTTACAGGTTCGGGCAAATATTCAATTTCATAGCCTTCCGGAATAACAAAAGTAACGCAATCCTCATCCTGGTATGACAACCGCGTTTTAAACGGAAATTTCCGGTCGCTTGCTTTTTTCGGAACCGAACTATGCTTGTTTAAACTGTTTACGGGAACAAACATACGGTCGCCCATCTTTGTCGCAAAGCGATCAACCTCCAGCAAGCGTGTCCGGGTAGCTGAAGGAATTCTTTCCGGGCGGTTTTCATAAGCGATCGTACGGTAATTTGCCCCGGGAATATTACTTGTTTTATAGGCATCTTCAATTATATCTTCGTGGGTTTTCCGCAGGTCTCTCTCAATGTATTCATACTGAAGCCCGTTGAACACCACCGTATCCTTTACAACTGCATTTCCACTCTCGTTAACAAGTATCGAAGCTTTCATTTTCCAGGTGTTCTCGTTCAAACCATAATTCTTTGTCTGAATCAAGCGACTGTTGTTTTTATCAATCAGCAGCGCACTTCGTTCCGAAGTGAAACTCCCCTGAAAGCCAAAGGGTGAGAACTGGCTGGTACATTCCAGAAAAATTGTATCCGATTCAACTGGTACTGTGAGAATAACGTGATTAAAGTTCTGGGATGGAAAATCAACATCTATTTCTCCTGTGTTTGTTCCGGCTTTAACAAGCGTATAATACGATTCGATGCCAATACTTTGCAACATCGATTTCATGTAATTGGTCAATGCCTTGCAATCGCCGTATCCTACCTCCTCTACTTTTTGTGCCGGGAATGGCTGAAACCCACCGATTCCCAACTGAATACTGACGTAACGGGTGTTTTTCTGCAACAACTCATAAACCAGTTTTATCTTTTCCACAGGATCATCGACTGAAGCAGTTAATTCTTTCAGAAACTGCACGCGGTCTTCCGGCAGGTCATTTCTGTCTTCGATTAAACTATATACCCAATCTCCAAACGCTTTCCAGCTGTCCATGCTCCCTTTGGTTCCATAAAATTCAAAATTCAGGGGAGCAACTACCACTCGCGGAACAAAATTAACCATCGACACCGCCAGCGGCTCATGTTCCATTGCTTCCATGTTTTCCAATTCCCACAAGTAGGTTTTTACACCATCAACCAATTCGCCATTTTTAACCGTATTGACCAACTTGTTCGGTTTAATCCTGATCCCTTCATCTTCATAATCAAGAATTTTATAGCTGGCGAATACGATCGATTTGTTGTAAGCATCGCAAGGCATCCAGTTGTAAAAATCGATGGCCCCTTTCTGTTCAATCGTGCATTCATATTCAACCGTATAAGGATACGTGCTGATCTGGGGAGTGATGCGTTTAAACCGGCCGTCGGTGTACATCGAAAAGCCATCAAACATCGTCTGGTCGTACACTTCGCTTTTCTTTACTTTTTTGATCAGGTTACCCTCCTTATCGTAAAAGTTGGCCACCTTTATGTCCACCTCACTGTTTGAATCGTAAGGAATAAGCAAAACTCCCTCGCCTTCCCCGTTTTCATTAAAAATGGTAATCACCTCTTTTATGGAATACCTGATTTTTGTTTTTGAGAAAATTTCCAGCGTTGTTTCACTGGTTCGCACAACCGAATTTGCATCGGTCAGCAAGTTGGCTGCAATTTCCGACACCGGATAAAATACATCTTTAGCCGAAGTTACAGTAACGGCAATGAGTAGTATAAGCATTAAAAACAACAGTTTTACTTTCATGGGTAATTGGGTTGATTGTTGCACAGTGTGCCTGTTGCACAACTCACCAGGTTTTGTTAACAAATTTAGCATAATCCCGGAGAGTAAGCAGTTATCTTTCATT
>NZ_QWGR01000248.1 GCF_003576475.1 Maribellus luteus
CCGGTGCGCAGCGCATGCAGGCGCAGCTCCGGTTGCAGCAGCGTACGCCCCATCTCGACGAGGAAGGTCAGCACGCCCAGCGCTACAAGCATGCTGGCCGACAGCGGCGCCTTGTTGGCCTGGATGGCAGCCAGCGTGAGCGCGCCGTACGCGACGAATTCGCCCTGCGGGATGAAGATCACGCGCGTGACGGAAAACACCAGCACGAGCGCCAGTGCCAGCAGCGCGTAGATCGCGCCCGATGTCACGCCGTCTTGCGCCAGGATGGCGGCAATCGACAAATCCATGAAGCTCCTCGTTCTTGTAATGGTGGAGTTCGCGCCGGATGTGAGCCGGGCGAGGGGGCGCCACGCGTTACGAGATAGTAAATTTCTTACGACAGGATGAAATTGGCGACAACCCTAACGCACCGCCCTGCTTCGACGGCTGCCGGCTTTCGCAGGGCGTTCCGCGGGTGCCTGCAGCATGGCAGACAAGCGCATCACGAACGTGCGCAACGTGTGCTCCAGCTCGCCGCCGCGCTGCGCGTGAAAC
>NZ_QWGR01000249.1 GCF_003576475.1 Maribellus luteus
CGTTGCACGCCTCGAAAGCTACACGCCGCCGTGGCCGCTGCCGAAGATCTTCCGCATGACCAAGGGCGGCAAGCTCAACGCCGGCATCTTCGAAGGCGAGACGATCAACACACCGTCGATGCTCTGCGTCGAGGACTATCTCGATGCGCTGAACTGGGCCAAGTCGATCGGCGGCCTCGAGGCGCTGATCGCGCGTGCCGACGCCAACACCAAGGTGCTCGCCGACTGGAAGGCGAAGACCCCGTGGGTGGACTTCCTTGCGGCCGATCCGGCGATCCGCTCCAACACCTCGGTGTGTCTGAAGGTGATTGACCCGGCGATCACGGCACTCTCCGCCGATGCGCAGGCGGATTTCGCCAAGAAGCTTGTCGCCGCCGTCGAGAAGGAAGGCGCCGGTTACGACTTCGCCTACTACCGCGATGCGCCGGCCGGCCTGCGCATCTGGTGCGGCGCCACTGTGGAAGCAAAGGACGTCGAACTGCTGACGCAGTGGATCGACTGGGCCTTCGCCGAGACCAAGGCTTCGCCCGCCAA
>NZ_QWGR01000250.1 GCF_003576475.1 Maribellus luteus
GTCGCCACCTCGGGCGACACCGGCGGCGCCGCCGTCGACGCCTTTGCCGGGCGCGACAATGTCGATCTGATCGTGCTGTTCCCGAACGGCCGTATTTCCGACGTGCAGCGCCGGATGATGACCACGACCGGCGCCTCGAATGTCCACGCGCTCGCGGTGGAAGGTCATTTCGATGACTGCCAGGCCATCGTGAAGGGCCTGTTCAACAATCATAAATTCCGCGATGCCGTCTCGCTCTCGGGCGTCAATTCGATCAACTGGGCGCGGATCGTCGCACAGGTTGTCTATTACTTCACTTCGGCGGTTGCCGTCGGCGCACCCGGTCGCGCCGTCGATTTCACCGTACCGACCGGTAATTTCGGCGATATCTTTGCGGGTTACGTCGCCAAGCGCATGGGCTTGCCGGTGCGCAAGTTGCGCATTGCCGCGAACGTCAACGACATCCTCGACCGCACGCTGAAGACCGGCATCTATGAGGTGCGTGAGGTTCACGCTTCGTCGTCGCCGTCCATGGATATCCAGGTCTCGTCGAAT
>NZ_QWGR01000251.1 GCF_003576475.1 Maribellus luteus
TCTCTGATTGCTGGGAGCGAAATCGCTGATTTTGGGCCTTTTTGGCCCATTTTCTCGCCCCCTCTGGTCTAGCTTTCGCAGCAACCTTCATCTATAAGCGCGGCCTCAATCCGAATTCTGGAGAGCCCCCGCCCGGCGGGTGAGCCTTGATTTAGAGGACGACGATCCCATGGCCGTTCCACGCAGGAAAACATCGCCGTCACGCCGCGGCATGCGCCGCTCGGCGGACGCGCTCAAGAAGCCGACTTATGTCGAGGACAAGGATTCGGGCGAACTTCGCCGTCCGCATCATCTCGATCTCAAGACCGGCATGTACAAGGGCCGCCAGGTCCTGAAGGTCAAGAAGGACTAACGTCCGGATCGCAGCGCGCTGCATTCAGGCAGCGCGCTTGCCCGCGATGCTGGCGGAGGCGCGCGAACGCGGCTTCATAAGAACGCCACAGACGCATGTGATGACCAGTGCATCACAGGATACTTTTTCAGAGAGAGCCTGCCGACGATGATCGGTTTTCTGCTGCTTCTGATTCCGTTCG
>NZ_QWGR01000252.1 GCF_003576475.1 Maribellus luteus
GCGCGCCCGACGAATCGAAAACAGAGAGCCCTCCATGGACGTCACGCCAGAGAACTTTTCCGCCGTCGCGATCTTCCTGCGCGCCGACTGGGTGGTGAAGGTGGTCATGATCGGCCTGGCGCTGGCCTCGCTGTGGTCGTGGGGCGTGATCATCGACAAGCTGATCCGCTTCGGCGGGTTGAACCGCGAGGCCGACCGGTTCGAGGACCAGGTCTCGTCGGGCCAGTCGCTGGAGGACGTCGCGGCGGCGGCGGGCGACAAGCCCCGCCATCCGCTGCCCCGCATGCTCAAGTCGGCGCTGCACGAATGGCGCGACGGCCGTCACAAGGGGCCGATGACCGACACCCAGGCGGCCCTCCTGATCCAGCGCGTCGACCGGGCCCTGGACAGCGTGATCTCGCGCGAGAGCGCCAAGGCCGAGGACGGCCTGGGCAGCCTGGCGATCATCGCCACCGCCTCGCCCTTCGTCGGCCTGTTCGGCACGGTCTGGGGCATCATGAACAGCTTCATCGGCATCTCGAAGTCGCAGACCA
>NZ_QWGR01000253.1 GCF_003576475.1 Maribellus luteus
AGCGCGCCGAGCATCAGGTTTTCTGCCACCGTCAGTTCCGGCACGAGGTGCAGTTCCTGATAGATGATCGCGATGCCCGCCGCAATGGCCGCGCGCGTGTTCGTGAACTGCTGCGGCACGCCGTCCAGCGACAGCGTGCCGGCCTCCGGCTGGTTGACGCCCGACAACACCTTGAGCAGCGTCGACTTGCCTGCGCCGTTCTCGCCCATCAGGCCGTGAACCTCGCCGCGGCGGATGTCGAGCGATACATGGTCGAGCGCCAGCACGCCAGGAAAGCGCACGGTGATGCCGTCCAGCTTCAGATAAGCGGTAGGAGAAGCGTCGGGCGGACCGCTCGCATCAAGTGATTGGACTGTCATCGATTGCTCTTTGCGGATCGGCGTGGGGCGCGTGGGGCACGGGACGGGCCCGCGCCGCGCGTTGCATCAAATGCCCAGTTCCTTGCGCACTTCCTGCCAATTGCTGCGCACCATCAGCTTGCCGGTGGTTTGCGTATCGGCCGGCGGCTGCTTGCCGGTCTTGATCCAATC
>NZ_QWGR01000254.1 GCF_003576475.1 Maribellus luteus
GACCCAGCTGCGCGAACGGCATCGACAGCTTGGCCGTATCGGATGCGTAGACGAGGTCGCAATGCAGCAGCATGGTCGTGCCGATGCCAACCGCGCGACCCTGCACCGCCGCCACCAGCGGACGCGTGGCACGTGCCAGCGCATGCAGGAAGCGGATGACATTGCGCTCGCCATTGCCCTTGCCGCCGGCCATCGCAATCGACGCGAATTCTCCGATGTCGTTGCCGGCGGAGAACATGTCGCCTTCAGCCCGCAGCAGCACCACGCGCACAGTACTGTCACGCTCGGCGGCGCTCAGCGCATCGGCCAGCGCGCCATACATCGCAGCGGTGATGGCGTTCTTCTTGTCGGCGCGGGCCAGGGTGAGCGTCAGCACGCCATCGGCGTTGTGGCTTTGGATATGTTCACTCATTGCTCGTCTCCGTTGGGGAACTTGGTTTGCAGGCTGGCGAGCCAGCGTGCGACAACGTCGATCTCGGCGTCGGTAAAGCCTTCGGTCAGCCGCGCGTTCAACTCGGCCAGGCCGTTGC
>NZ_QWGR01000255.1 GCF_003576475.1 Maribellus luteus
TTCCGTGCCGCCTGGAAAGAGGCTGGTCACAAGCGCGAGCCGCGCGTCTCGGTCAGCCGCAGCATCTTCGCACTGGTCGATGACCGCGACCGCGCCTATTTCGGCGGCAGCGACAGCCAGGATCACTTCGGCTACATCGAGGCGGATACGCGAGCGGTATTCGGCCGGACCTATGCGGCGGAACCGGATGTGCTGATCGAGCAACTAAAGCAGGATGACGCTATCACCGAAGCCGACACGCTGCTGCTGACCGTGCCCAACCAGCTCGGCGTCGACTATTGCGCGCACGCGATCGAGGCGATCCTGAAGCACGTCGCGCCGGCGCTGGGGTGGCGGTGACTATGAATCGGCAACAACAAGGCGCTACGACCGCCAAGGCAAGGGAATCGCATATGCGAGTGATCTCGCCTGTGGCCTCCTTCGAGACGCCCGCCGTTGGCGGGCCCTCTCCATGAACCTGTGCAGCGCCCGCTTCGGCGCTGGGAACTCAGAATGAGGAGCGCGTGCGTTGCGTTGGTTTCAACGGGCA
>NZ_QWGR01000256.1 GCF_003576475.1 Maribellus luteus
GCGATTTGAATCCACTCACCGACGAGCGGTTCTGCTTTCTCGCGAACGACTTGCGTCTGCTCTGTCAGACGCTGGCGCGTCGGAGCAGTACGCTCGTCGAGGAGCGTCCGCACCTCGCGTCCTGATTTCGGGCTCGATAGCAATGCTGCCGCAGCACCGATCAGGCTGCCGAGGATGATTCCTGTCATGAATCCCCCATTGCCTTTAGATGTGTCAGTTCCTGTATGCGTACCTGTAACAGGTGCTTGGTATGGTTGTTTTTTCGTCATGATCAACGATCTCCCTTCAGATTATCTGGAATACTTGCTACATCCGGTACAGAGACGACTTCCGGTGTGACCGGCGTCTCATCCTTCTTGCGGAAACGGCGGCGCGGCTTCTTTTCAACGACCGTCGTAGCGGTCGTTGGTTGTGCACCAGTCGAAGCAGGCGCAGGAGAGTTCTTCTTGAACAATTCCACTGCGACTGATCCCCATCTCACAGCCTGAGCGATTTGTTCCTTGTTCGTATCAGCCGCTCCAGCGACCGT
>NZ_QWGR01000257.1 GCF_003576475.1 Maribellus luteus
AATCCATCAATGGCGCCGTGGTAGCGACGGCGCGCCGGCATGGCGTGCCCGTGCCGCACACGGAGACCTTGATGCAGCTCGTGCGGTTGGTGCAGGTACAGGCGCAGGCGGCACACCAGCAGGAGCGTTAGCGGACCGAGCAACCCAAGCTTTCATTCGATGGCGCGCAGACGCCACTTCAACGGAGACAAACCATGATGAGCAGTTCCAGATGGGTGAGCGCGACGCTGGTATGGCGTTGCGCTTTCGCATGTGTGCCGTCCCAGCGGAGGCCCGCATGAATCAGAACCACACCACGGTCGATATCGGTACGGTCCTCGATGACGGGCCGTTTTCCCTTGCACAGAAGATGGCGGTGCTGCTTGCGGCCTTCGCCATCGTCATGGACGGCTTTGACGGCCAGTTGATTGGTTTTGCCATCCCCGTGCTGATCAAGGAATGGGGCATCACGCGCAACGCGTTTGCCCCGGCGGTGGCAGCGGGCCTCATCGGCATGGGGCTGGGCAGCGCCTTGGCGGGCTTGTTTGCC
>NZ_QWGR01000026.1 GCF_003576475.1 Maribellus luteus
GGAAAACGGCGTTTTTTACATTCCGTCTCAGTCTCCGGTATCAACACCGCTTGAGCGAAACATTTGGACAGGAAACAATCAATAGGATATCATTGACTTTTTAATCATTAATAAATATAGAATGAGAAATTTATTGATTATCGCAGTTCTAGCGTTTTTTGTTGTATCTGCGGGATGTCGCCCGGAAAGTAAATCTGAAGCCCCTACAGGTTTTGCAAATAAGGAAAAGATCCGAATCTCAAAGAAGGTGCTGGAGGATAAAATTAAAGGAGGCTGGGCAGGACAAGTAATCGGTTGTACCTATGGCGGGATAACAGAGTTTAAATGGCTCGGCTCTTTTATCAACGATAAAGTGCCCATCCCCTGGGATGAAAACCAGATCGAGTTTTGGTACAATCAGTTCCCGGGCCTATACGACGACATTTACATGGATCTTACATTTGTGTCTGTTTTTGAAAAGCACGGTCTGGAAGCATCCGATACCTTGCATGCTTTGGCCTTTGCTAATGCAGCATATCCGATATGGCATGCCAACCTGGCTGCACGATACAACATCCTTAACGGGATCATGCCTCCGCTATCGGGGCATTACTTCAATAACCCGCATGCCGATGATATCGATTTCCAGATTGAATCGGACTTTGCCGGGTTGATGTCGCCGGGACTTATCAATGCGTCTTCCGAAATTTGCGACCGCGTCGGACACATCATGAATTATGGTGATGGATGGTACGGCGGCGTTTTCGTCGCTGGAATGTATACCCAGGCTTTTATTTCCGATGACATCAAATTTGTTGTTAGCGAGGCATTGAAAGCAATTCCGGAGGAAAGTCGTTTTTCCCAGATGATTAACGATGTGATTCAATGGCACCAGATGTATCCCAACGACTGGAAACAAACCTGGTTCGAGATTCAAAAAAAATGGTCTTTTGAGAAAGGTTGTCCCGACGGGGTCTTTAATGCTTTCAATATCGATGCAAGCATTAATGCTGCATACATTGTTCTGGGACTGCTATATGGGGATGGAGATTACGGAAAAACCATTGATATCAGCACCCGCGCGGGACAGGACTCGGATTGCAATCCATCTAATGCCGCAGGTGTTCTGGGAACCATGCTTGGTTTCAGCAATATCCCCTCGTATTGGTTACAAGGACTGGATCGTGTTGAAAACCGGAATTTTAGCTTTACCGAAGTGTCACTCAACGATGTTTATGGACTCAGCTACGGTCAGGCATTAAAAATGATCGAGAAGCATGGTGGAAGTATTCAGGGCGATACCGTGGAAATCGTATATCAGAAAGTGGAACCCGTAAAGCTGGAGCAGTCTTTCGATAATTTATCTCCTCTTCAACGGGTTTCCTACCAATGGCCCATGGCTGGAAAGAAGATTGATGGTGTAGAAAAAGAATATGAACTTGGATTTGTAGGAGCAGGGATTGTTTTCAGCGGGTACGCTGTAAAAACAGATCAAAAGTTACCTGATTACATTGTGAAACTAGATGTTTTTGTCGATGGACAACTGGCAGAACAGGTTTCATTACCAACCAATACATTGATCCAAAAAACAAATATTTATTGGAACTATCGCTTGACACAAGGAGATCATACCGTTAAAATGGTGGCTGCCGATGTTCCTTCCGGATACCGGGTGGATATATATTCTGCCCTAATTTATTCGGAAGAAAAGAAATAAACCTACTCTCTTAATAAATCAACAACTTGTATGGCTATACTTTAATATAAGATATCCACAAGTAACAAAATCTATCGACTTAATTGTCATTCGATTTTGTTTTTCAAGAAAACCCCTCAATGGTATGAACCAACTCTTTGGCAACGCAAGCTGCTCGATTTCCCTCCTAAACCTGATATTTTGTACAACCACCGGGATATTCCCACACATCCCGGTGGCTAAACACAAAAACAGCCATAACCCCTACCCCTCATCGCCTTCAGCGATTTTCGCTTTAGGGTAGAATCATCATCTTTCGCCAGATGATCATGCCCTTCCATAAGACAGCCCTTATCTTATTCCAGAGAACGTCTCTCTGGCGGGGTAGAATCTTCATCTTATGCCAGATAGCCTCCATCGGGCGGGGTAGAATGATTCTCTGATGGAAGATGGTCTTCATCTGATACAAGAGAAAGGCTTTCGGGCGGGATGGAGACATGATCTTCTATAAGAAAGCTTTCGTCGTTTAAAAGATGGCCCTTATCGGGAAGGAGAGAATCCCTCTCTGATATAAGATGGCTTTCCTCTTTTTATCCTGACACCTGGGATTCTGTTTGGGAAGGATGGGACAACCTCTTGGTATTTTTATTACTTTCTTTTCAATGTTGCAACTTAAAACGTTTGCCCAATAAATTACAGGAAATGTTACTTCCACCCGCCGCCTAATGCATGATACAGGTTTACCACAGCAGTTAGCTGTTGTATGTGGTCGTTCACATTGCTTAACCGGGCATTTAAAACTTCGGAGTAAATTGCCAAATCAGTGAGGAAAAAACAAGCTGTCTGTTTTATTCGGATATGATACTGGATGTATCTTACCTTGACGAAGCGAAGCTGTTGCAGGAAGAGTTGCATGCCGCCGAAATGAACCAGTCGTCGAATGCGAAAACGATTATTTTGCACAAGCTATGGGGTGAGCTGGAAGCGGGTTTTAGTCGTGGTGGACACGAGCGGCTGCACGATCTCAAGCACATGGCCGACGGAGCAATGTCTATATTAATTCGGAACCGCCGCACGAAACACATCGAAATGGGGCAGCCTGTTCGGGTTGGTAGTTTAACCTGTTTGCAGCCTCGAGCTAAACGAATTGTAAAACCTTAATTTTCATACAGAAAGAGTCGGTCAGATGGACTGTTTTTTTTCTCGAAGGGAGAGAAATGTAATTTGCAGGAAAATCGTCCGATCATATTCCTGCTTATTTTTTCTATATTCGTATCTGAAATTATGGCAATAAACGAACCGGAATCTGACTCCAAACTTGTGGAAAAACTCAAAAAGGGTGATTTGGATGCTTTTGACCAAATATTTCTGAAATACGGAGACAGATTGTTTGGGTTTACCTTAAAATATCTAAAATCAAAAGAAGAGACAGAAGGGCTTGTTCAGGACGTTTTTTTGAAAATTTGGGAGAATCGGAAGAATCTGAAAAAAGAATCGTCTCTTAAATCCTATCTATTTACCATCGCTTACCATGAAATATGTCAAGTTTTCCGGAAAAAACAGATACATGAAAAGTTTCTGAAAGAAAGTTCAGTCACAAATAACTGGACAGTAAATATGGAGGAGCAGTTAGAATATAAAGCGACACTTGAACAAATAGATAAGCTTATTGCCCAGTTACCCGAAAAGCAGCGAATCATTTTTATAAAAAGCAGAAAAGAAGGAAAAAGCACTAAAGAAATTTCTGTTGAGATGGGGCTGGCTCCCGGGACAATAGACAACCAGATATCGGCGGCATTAAAATTCCTTCGCCAGCAAATTTCAGAAAACAATTTTGCTCTATTACTCTTCATTTCTGTTTTTGTATAGAGCGGAGAGTAGTCTGTAAGTGTCACTTTATAAGCTATATGGAGGTGTTGTGCTAGGTGACAATGAAAAAAGTTCATTCTTTTTCGTGAGAATTTTGTTAGAAAATCATATTACTTATAAAGAGATGAGAAAATCTTTATTGCATAGGTAGCTTAGTATGGTTTGGATCTTCATTTAGTTGAAAGAAGATTTAAAAGAAGAGGAATGATTAGTAAAACAGATATAGATAAACTGCAACGTTTCAGCAGGGGGATTTCCAATGCTGAAGAAGAAAAATATGTTTATACTCTTTTCGCAGAAAATGAAAAGAGCAGAGAATTCAAGAAATATTTACAACAGGAATTCAATGAATACCTGATAAGTAACCCCGAAGAAAATCATAATCTTTCATATTTGCTCGACCGCATACATCACAGGATCAATAAGCGAAATAGTCAAAAAAGAGATACGGTAGTCAGAAAGATTTATCGATGGTATTCGGTGGGCGCTGCTATTTTGTTATTACCGGTTTTGCTGGCAGGCATATTATGGTTCACTGTTTACAATAAGGAAGAAGTAACAATACAGGAAGCCTCAGTAACTTCAACGCTTTTGGCTCCGTTAGGATCGCGTATAAGCTTTTTTTTGCCTGACGGTACACAAGGATGGTTAAACAGTGGTTCGTCATTGGAATACAGTCTGCCCTTCAGTAACAATCGACAAATTACTGTAAATGGTGAAGCCTGGTTCGATGTGGCGCACGACAAAGAACATCCGTTTGAAGTAACCTTAGGAGACTCAAAAGTGAAAGTATTGGGGACAAAATTTAACCTGAGCGCATACCCTGAAGAAAAATATCTTGAAGTGGTTCTGGAAGAAGGGAAAGTGGAATTTATTACGCCCGGGCTTTCATCCGGAATTGTGATGAACCCCAATGAACGTTTGGTATTGAACGAAGGTGCAATCAATATAAATGTAACAAATACTTCAAAATATTCCTCATGGAGAGATGGGAAACTGGTTTTCAGAGGCGATTCAATGGATGAAGTGGCAAGGCGTATTGCCCGTTGGTACAATGTAGATGTAGATGTAGCCGACGAAGAGCTTAATAAGTATACGTTCAGGGGGATGTTCCAGGACGATTCGTTAGAAGAAGTGGTACATTACATTAGTATGACTTCGCCTATTGATTACCGGATCGTCGAAAGGAAACAACTGGATGATGGTACAATTCAGAAAAAGAAGGTAGTGTTATATCAGAAAAATATGGAATAATCTAATTAATACCTAAAGAATATGAAATTTCGCGATGGCCCATAGCTAAACAAAAAAAGGAAATCGCAGCAACGATTTCCTTCAAAAAAAACTTCTGAATTTTTTTTTTAAACGTTTATTAGTACAAACTTATGAAAAAATCTAACATTTTTCATGAATGTGTAAATCACATTCTTTTAAAAATATTGAGGATTATGAGAATCACAATTTATCTACTTCTCGTTTCTATCCTTCAAACATTTGCCAATGACGGTTATTCTCAAAAAACAAGACTATCGCTTGATTTTACTAAAACAAAACTTCTTGATGTATTAGATGAAATAGAGGAGCGTTCAGAATTCTATTTAGTATACAACGAAAAACTAATTAATACTGATCAGGAAGTATCTATTGTCGTAAACAATCAGAGAATTGATGAGATTCTTGACGAGTTATTGAGGGGAACAGATATTGTTTATACGATTACCGATCGTAAAATTATCTTGGCGCCTGCATTAGTTTCAAAAAGCTTTCAACAACAGTTCGTTTCGGGAAGAGTAACAGATCGGTCTAACCTTCCGTTACCCGGAGTAACGATTATGGTTAAAGGGACATCGCAGGGAACAGTTACGGATTTCAAAGGAGATTATACCATAAATGATGTGCCGGAAGGAGGTATACTTGTGTTCTCTTTCGTGGGTATGGTGACACAGGAAGTTGTAGTCGGAAACCAATCGCAGATTAATATTGCAATGGTTGCAGATGCAATTGGGATTGAAGAAGTTGTTGCGATTGGCTATGGTACATTGAAAAAGAGTGATATTACAGGTTCGGTTAGCTCTGTCCGAGGCGAAGACCTTACTCAAATGCCCATGCAGCGAGTTGATCAGGCTTTGCAGGGACGGGCCTCAGGGGTGTTGGTGCTGAATACAGCTGGTGCACCTGGGGCTGAAACAACAATTCGTGTTCGGGGCATGAACTCAATCAACGGCGGCAATAATGCACTGGTTGTAATTGATGGGCTGCAAGGGGGAAACTTAAATTCGTTGAACCCTAATGACATTGAATCGATGGAGATTTTAAAGGATGCTTCGGCTACTGCTATTTATGGAGCAAGAGGAGCGAATGGGGTTATCCTGATTACTACCAAAAGCGGGAAAAAGGGAAAGCCGGTAATTAGCTACAATTATAGTTATGGGATTCAGTCAATAAGGGACAAGTTGGATTTGATGGGAGCAGCGGATTATGCACGCACCCGGAATGCATGGCGGGCAACTCAAAATGCTTCAGGAACACCAAGTCCGATTTTCACAGACGAAGAAATTACCGGTTTCGAACTTAATGGAGGAACAGATTGGCAGGATGAAATTTATAGGGTAGCACCCATTCAAAATCATCAGCTTTCTCTGGGTGGAGGAACGGAAAACATGACTTACATGGTTTCTGGAGCTTATCTTGATCAGGAAGGGATTCTGCTGAATTCGGAATACAAACGTTTCAACTTGCGGGTGAATTTGAGTGCCGAAATCAGTGAAAAGTTGCACTTTGGATTGAATTGGGATGGCGCCAAAGAGACGGGAAGTTCACCTCCTTATGGAGGAGGATCAGCTCTTAGTTTTTTGGGGCAAGCGGTAAATATTGCTCCGCGCTGGGATCCTACAACGCCTCCGTATGATGAGAACGGGAATTACAATCGCCACCCGGTAGGATACGGTGCTTTTGATACCTGGAATCCATTGGCGGCAGCGGTAGAGCCAGATATTAAGAATAATACTGTTCGAAACAATCTCAACACATTCCTCGAATATGAAATTATTCAGGGATTGAAATTGAAAGTTACAGGAGGAGCTACCGTTCGAAATATCCATAACAAAAGTTATTACAACAGCTTGACATGGGAAGGAAAACCTGTTGGTGGAAAATTAGGCTATGGTACACTTCATTCCAGCGTGTTTACCCGCTATCAAAACTCAAATATTTTAACCTATTCGAATAACTGGAATCGAGTTCACGATTTAACAATTGTTGGAGTTGGCGAACAGCAATTTGAGAAGTTGGAAGATTTTGGGTTGGTCGCATCTAAATTCACAGTGGACCAAACTGGAATTAATGATTTAGGTGGAGCAGATCAAATTTCAGAAAAATACTCGCATTTGGAAGAGCGGGTGATTAATTCTTTTTTAGGTAGAATCAACTATGCTTATGCCAACAAATATTTACTGACAGCCACCTACCGTGCCGACGGTTCTTCGGTTTTCGGTGACAACAATAAATGGGGCTATTTTCCGTCGGTTTCATTGGCGTGGAGAGGTTCCGAAGAATCTTTCATCAAAGATTGGAGCTTGTTCTCCAACCTGAAACTAAGAGGGAGCTGGGGAATTACCGGTAATCAGGCAATCAGCCCGTACCAAACAATTGCCTCGATGGAATCTGGTTTTAATTATCCTTACAATGGAGGAAGCTCAACTAACCTGGGATTTCGTATTGCCGGTGCTCAAAACCCCAATTTAAAATGGGAAAGCACTGAGCAGTTGAACTTCGGTATCGATGTCGGTCTCTTTGATAGTCGGATAAATGCTACTGTTGATTGGTATAAAAAGACAACTGAAGACCTGTTGCTTAATCGGACACTTCCGAGTTACACGGGATTGAGAAGTGTTATCGACAATGTTGGATCGGTTGAAAACAAAGGAGTTGAGATTGCCTTGACAGGAGATCCCTTGGTTGGTGCATTTAAATGGAATACAGGAATTAATATTTCATGGAACCGCAACGAGGTTTTGGATTTAGGTGAGAATGATCGTTTGGAATTTAGAACCACTTACGGCGGATATGGTCTCCGAAATGGTTTTATGCAGCTAAGAGTTGGTGAACCTTTTGGGCAAATGTATGGCTATGAAACTGTCGGAACCTGGAAACAGAGTGAAGCGGCTGAAGCAGCTAAGTTCGGCCAACTGCCCGGGGACATCAAGTATACAGATGTCAATAATGATGGTAAAATAACTCCAAGTGATATAAAAGCGATTGGGAACTCAATACCTGATTTCATATTCGGTTTTACAAACCGTTTTTCTTACAAAGGATTCGAATTAACGGCTTTGATTCAAGGCTCTAAAGGAAATGATATTTTCAATCAGGGAAGAATCCGACTTGAAGGAGGAGCTGAAGGAACCAGCGTTCGGTTGTTAGACCGTTGGACACCTGAGAATCAGGATACGGATGTGCCTGCTTTCATTGATGAGCAAACACGTTTGGATGCAGCTCTTGTAAGCACAATCCAATTGGGGCGCGGTGATGAGCAACGCTTGAGTCGTTGGGTAGAGGATGCTTCCTACATACGGTTGAAAAATATCACACTTGCCTATAATATTCCTTCTTCCCTATTGAACGAATGGGGGATTGGCCATTTGAAAGCTTATGTGAGTGCAACCAACTTAATCACGTTTACCAATTATTCAGGTTACGACCCTGAAGTGAGTTCATACAACAGTAATGATGCCCAGATTGGAGTTGATTTAAGCAACTATCCAACGGCAAAAACATTCACTTTCGGAATCGATGTTTCATTCTAAAACAGAAAAACCATGAAAAAAAATAGATATTATAGTTACTTGTATTATTGGCTAATTGCTTTGCTGCTGTTCCAGGTTTCTTGTAAAAGTCTGGATGAAGATCCGCAAAGTTTTGTTTCGCCTCAAAGCTTTGGAGACTCACCTTCACAAATTGAAGCTGCTTATGCGGCATCTCTCAATTACTTATGGGATTATTGGGGAGGCTATGGTTATGGCTATGGTCCCTTTCGCCATGATGATCAACTTGCAGGAGGTAACTTAAACATAGGACTGGATAATGCTGATGGCTTGTGGCGGGTACATTACGCTGCCTTACACAACATTAACAATGCAATTGCCTCCATTAAAGCGGGTAATGTAAAAGGGGCAACTGATGAAACAAAAGATTTGCTGTTAGCCCAAGGTTTGTTTTTAAGAGCTCATAATTACTTTATGCTGGTTCGCATGTTTGGAGGGGTACCGCTAATTACAGATGAAACACCTGATCCAATTTCCAATCTTTTGGCAAGATCATCTGTTGCTGATGTGTATGATTTGATTGTTAGCGATTTGATTTTTGCATCATCAAAGCTGCCGGAGAGTTGGCCCGGAGAACCCGGAAAACCAACCAAAGGAGCAGCACAAGGAATACTGGCAAAGGTATACCTGACTATGGCAACTTATCCGTTGAATGAACCATCAAACTATCAGAAAGCTGCTGATATGGCGTTACAAATCATCGAATCGGAGACCTACTCATTAGTCCCGGGAATAACCGATGTATTTAAGCTTGAAAATAAATATGGCCCGGAGATGATGTGGAGTTACAATTCAACTTATGATGATATTGCTACCGACCCGCAAATTTGGGCTCCTTCAGTTTATGCTGATGGCGGCTGGGGTGACGCAGCTATTGATACTACTTTTGAACATGGCTGGCCCGGTCAGGCGCGCAAAGATGCCTATCTTCTTTTAGAATGGGAAGGAGTTCCTTATACCGATTTTGCAGAACAAGCACCCTTTTGTAAGAAGTTTTTCTTCTACTTGTCAGAGGATGACTTCAACGGTTATTCGTCAACAATGAACTGGCCCGTGATAAGGTATGCTGATGTTCTTTTGATCTACGCAGAAGCCGCAAACATGGCTAACGGAGGTCCTACTGACAAGGCTGTTGACGCCATCAACCAGGTAATTGATCGAGCAAATAATTATGAGGAGAATCCACTTCATCCGAAGCTAACTACAGCGATGAGCCAAGCCGATTTTGATGCCGCTGTTATTCAGGAGCGGAGTTGGGAGTTGGTGTTCGAAAACGCTGACCGCTGGTTTGATATCTGTCGTAAGCGAATTTTGGATCAGGTAACTGCTCGCCCTGACTACTTAGCCAATTTTAGCAATGATGATTACTTGTTTCCGATTCCGGAAATCGATCTGAATCTGAATGAACTACTGGAGCAAAATCCAGGATACAGCAATTAATTTTTGAGTTTGGAAGTCTGGCTGGACTCCTAACAAACACTGCAAATATATGCTGAGCCGTTTGTCGGCTTGGCATATATCCCTGCCTTTACTTGGTTATACCATGATTAGATTTTTTGTGACACGCAGGATTACGATGTTCTGTGAGCTGGGAATTGTATGGGCATTTTTGTTTTTGACAACTTGTAACAATCCGAATCAGAAGCTCACAAATGCCGAGGATTCTTGGGGAAGAATAGGTCCCGGAGGTGGAGGTTCAACCTTTATTCCTACTTTTTCATACCATACTGCTGATGAGTTTATTGTGCGGTGTGATATGACTGGTTCTTATCTTACCGTGAATGGGGGAGAGTCTTACTCTCAAGTGAATGTGCCTAATGGAGCAGCAGCTTATGCCTTTGACCCAATTGATCGCGAGACAATTTACGTGGGATCGAATAAACTAATTCGGTCTAAAGATGGCGGAAATACCTGGGAACAAATATTTCCTCCTAAAGAAGAGGTGGTTGAGGAATATTTTTTGGGCGATCATGCTAATTATCACCTAAGAACCAAATTGTCGGAAACGGATAATGTCGATAACAGTCGAATACAAATGATTCGGATTGATCCGGTTAAGCCCGAAAATATTTACCTGGGGAAAGGAGATCGGTTTATTTGTTCGTTTAACGCAGGAAAAAGCTGGCATGAGATTTCTTTGGATACGCCACTGATTTATAGCTATGCTTCTCAGACAGGTGATGAAATTTATCTTTTTACTCATAAGTCACTATTTGTATTTAATCGAAATGATAAGTCATTGACATCTAATACACTTCCTGAATATATGAGCTCCATTGCATCTGTAACTGGAGGTGTAAAGGCCGAAGATGGTAAGGTCGTATTCTACTCACTTCATCAGCGTGAATCAACTCAAAATGAATTTGCTCCAACAGACGTGTTTTTAACGGAGGACTTTGGTGTTAGCTGGAATCGAATTGATTCTCCTTTGATTGGCAATGAGGAAGGTGGGGAAGTGCCAAGCTATAGTCAAATTGCTTGTGCCGAGAATGATGCTGCTAAAGTTTATTTGATCGCAAATCGTTATTTGGGTGAAGAGGAAGATGGAACCCGAAAATTTTGGTATGGAGCCTTAGCATCTGCTGATGCCGGTGAACATTGGAAGTGGGTTTGGAAAGGAGGAGGTGGCTCTGGTCAATATGGAATAAAAGATGGTCTGGACGCTGAAAACCTGGAAGATGCATGGGTGAAAGAAGCTTTTGGTGGAGAATATATTCGTTTGATTGATGTTGGGGTTTACCCGGAGGATGGTAATGTTGCAATTGTAACAGATTGGTATCGTACAATGAAGACGATGGATGGAGGCAAAAGCTGGAAGGAAGTGTATAGCCAATCTCATGAGGATAAAACCTACACAAGCCGAGGAATGGACGTTACCACTTCTTATGGGGTTCATTTTGATCCTTGGGATAGCAGTCATCTGGCAGTAAGTTTTACCGATATCGGATTTCATCATTCTTATAATGAGGGTGAAAGCTGGAAGCGATCAATTGCAGGAGTTCCAGGTCGTTGGGTCAATACTTGCTATTGGATGGTATTCGATCCTTCCGTACGGGGAAAAGTTTGGTCCGCATGGTCTTCGATGCATGATTTTCCCCGAGGGAAAATGACTCGCTCGCCGAAATGGAAAGAACATGCTCTAGGAGGAGTTTGCCTCTCTGTTGATGGCGGCGACTCCTGGGAACCACTGATTGAGGGGATGGGGAGTGACTCTCCAGTGACTTCCATAGTACTGGATCCTTTCTCTTGCCCAAATCATCGGACGCTTTATGCAAGTGTTTACAGCAAAGGAGTATATAAATCAACCGATGATGGACATAGTTGGACATTAATGAACCAGGGAATTGAGGATCCAACGGGCTCTTTTGAATTAAGCCTGTCAGAGAACGGTGATTTGTTCCTGGTTGTCTGTCCCACGCCAAAGCATAGCGATGGAAAGCAAGGACGGGCTTATAGTCAGGGGGCAGTATATAAATCGGTGAATGGTGCTGAAACCTGGGAGCAACTTCATGTAACGGAGCAAGCCATATTTCCAAATGGAATGGCTGTTGATCCTTTAAACCCGGATAGACTTTATCTGGCTTGTTGGTCCGATATTTTTCTGAGTGATTTGATTGGAGCCGATGTGGCCCGGGAAACCGGCGGAAATGAGTTGATCGATATGGCTGGAGGGGTGTGGACTTCCGCAGATAGTGGTAAAACTTGGGAACAACTGTTGGACAATGATCTATATGTCTATGATGTAACCGTTGATCCATATCATCCAGGGCGTCTTTATTGCTGCACGTTCAATCAGGCCGCATACCGCAGTGATGATTACGGACACAGCTGGCATAAGATTAAAGGTTACGATTTTCACTGGGGACATCGTGTTGTTATTGATGAGAATGACTTGGATAAAATCTACATTACCACTTTTGGATCGAGTGTTTGGCATGGTCTGTCAGCAACAGAGTAGGAGTTAGTTACAATGGCAAAAGATCATCAAATAATTCAAGTGCAGGACTATCAGAAAATCCTTCGAGTGCTTTTTTTGATTGCCTTGGTTTCTATCTGTTTTTACGAGATAAGCTCGTGTTATTCATTGACTAGTGACCAGAGGCCTTTAGGCGAAGGAGCAGATGGTGATTGGGAGTATGTTGGCCCTGGCGGAGGTGGAGCAATGTTTTGCCCTACAGTAAGCCCGCATAATCCTAAGATTGCCTTGGTGAGTTGTGATATGACTGGTTCTTTTATAACCTACAATGGAGGCCAATCATGGCGAATGTTCAATCTTCGCGGGGCGGTCAGCTTTTTCGTGTTTGATCCGGTTGATTCAAATACTATCTACGCAAATTCCATCGGTTTATTCAAAAGTATTGATAAAGGAATTAGCTGGAGCCTTGTATACCCATCGCCAGAGAAGGTTGTTGGCCTTGTTTCCAAAGGAGATCATGCCCAGGAAAAGATTGTTACCAAGGATAGGACGGAAAGCAGCGTTCTTGCTCTGGCTGTTGATCCGGCTAACTCTGAAAAGTTATTTGCTGTTATCAAGAGTGATGGTTTGACAGCCCTGTTTATTTCGAATGATGGAGGATTGCATTGGAAGAAAGAGCGGGATTTAGAAGATGGCATCCAAAATGTTTTCATTCGCCCATTATCTCCAATAAATGACCGTACAATATTCGTTACGGGAAAGAACTCCGTGTTTGTTCGAAAAGATGGGATCTGGAAAAGAAATTCAGTTCCATCAGGCGTAAAGTATGTGACCAATTATTCGGCTGGATACAATTCAACGGAGGATAAATTTATCATTTATGCTATTTCCGGTAAAGGCTATTTTAATGCAACCAAGGAGCTTTTAGGAATTTTTTACAGCGAAGATGGTGGTGAAACATGGGAAAACCGTCAGGGGGGGCTTCTTCGTTTGAATGAAGAAGGAGCAGCTGCCCCGGAGTGGAGAAGCATTTCGACATGTCGCGATAATCCAGAGGTTGTCTATGTGTCCTTTAACAACTTGACGATCGATAAACAAACAGAAGCAATTGGAGTTGCTAAAAGCCAGGATTATGGTCAAACTTGGGAGTTATCCTGGATTGACCAATTCTCAAATGGGAAAAGCTTTCCTGCTGCAAATTTTCATGGGGGCTGGTTGAATGAACGCTTTGGCCCGGGCTGGGGCGAAAATCCTTTTGCCATTGGCGTTGCTCCTACAAATCCCAATATTGTCTACACAACAGACTTTGGACGAACAATTAAAACAACTGATGGAGGTAAAAACTGGCAACAAGTTTATAGCAATAAATTGGAAAATGGGGGTTGGCGTTCCAAGGGGTTACAAGTGACCACCGGTTACGGAATCGTGTTTGACCCTTTTGATCAAAAGCATGTTTTTCTGCTGAACACCGATACCGGATTGATGGAAAGTTTTGATGGTGGTGAGAGTTGGGAGAGTGCAACCCGAAATAATGGGATTCCTGCACAGTGGATAAACAGCACTTACTGGCTGGTGTTTGATCCGGACATAGCCGGAAGAGTTTGGGCGGTTATGAGTGGAACGCATGATCTTCCAAGGCCTAAAATGTGGAGAACTGGAGGAATCGGGAATTTTAAGGGAGGGATTTTATTCTCCGAAAATGCAGGTCGTACATGGACTTCTGTAAGCAATCAACTTGGAGAGGCTGCTTTTACACATATTGTTCTTGATGAGGATAGTGATCCGGATCAGCGAATTTTATATGCCTGTGCCTTTGGAAAAGGAGTATATAAATCGGTTGATGGCGGACAGAGTTGGCAACTGAAGAATAAAGGAATAAGAGGAAATGAGCCATTTGCTTGGAGGATTGAAAGGCGGAAGCAGGATGGCGTTCTGTTTCTGATTCAGAGCAGACGAAGCGAGGATGGAAGTATTGGGAATGAGGATGACGGTGCTCTTTATCGTTCAGATGACAATGCGGAAACCTGGCAAGAAGTAAAAATGCCTTCTGGTGTCAATGCGCCAACTTCTTTGATAATAGATGCTTTCGATTCCAAGCACTTTCTGCTATCTGCCTGGGGACGAAAAACAGATGGGAAGTTTTCCCCTGATCAGGGTGGAGAAATTTACCTTTCGCATGACGAAGGAAAAACATGGTCGAATGTTTTGGTTGAAGATCAGCATATTCATGACCTCAGTTATGATCCCCGAAACAAAACCTATTATGCTTGTGGTTTCAATGGTTCAGCCTATCGCTCAGTTGATGGGGGCAGAAGCTGGATCCGAATAAAGGGATACAATTTCAAGTGGGGGAAACGAGTGGAGATTGATCCCAATGATCCGAATAAAATATTCATTATCACATTTGGAGGTGGTGTTTGGCATGGTCCTGCGAAAGGAACCCAGCAAACGATTGAAGATATCAAGACACCAAAACTTGCCTATTGAATGAGAAGAAATCAAAAATGTATTCACTTAAACTTAGATAAAATGAAATCTGTAATAACTAAACTACTTATTATTCTGTGTTTTACTTTTTCGATAGAAATTGCCAATGCACAAGTTCAAATAGCTGAAGGAGATCCTCCGAACAACACGGATTTACCTTTCTTCTTCAAATCAAAACTAGAGCATATTGATGAAGAACTTGCCTTGGTTGAAAAAGGAAAGGTTGAAGCAGTTGCTATTTCCCCTGGAGGTTTGCCTGTTTATGCGGTGTATTATGGTGAAAAAGAAGAATTTCATTCTCAGGCAAATTATAATTCAGCAGTGGCAGCTCGAAATCCAGCATATTACGCGCAAAAAGGGCCTGACACAAAGCCGGTCGTTTTTATTATTGGCCCCGTGCACGGTCAGGAAGTTGAGGGAATTGTCGGTGTGGTCAACTTAATTCATATTGCTGAAACCGGAAAAGATTACCGAGGTCGGGATTGGTCAGAACTACAACAAAAAATTGAGCAATGCCGGGTGATTATTATCCCTTGCGCTAATCCGGATGGGCGAAGAAGATGTCCATATGATAGTTTTCTGGGTTTACACGAAGATATGGTCACAAAGTATGGTCAAGGAACGCGAAAAGACGGTTCCATGTGGGGATGGCCAGGAGCCAAATCCAATCATCCAATGGTGGGTGATGTGGGCATTTTAGGGTCCTATTTCAATGATGCAGGGATCAATATTATGCACGATGAATTCTTTCACCCCATGGCAGCTGAGACGAAAGCAATTTTAGAGATCACCAGAAAGGAAGCTCCTGACATGACTGTTACCGTTCATTCACATGAAACTCCTCCGGCCATTTATAATCCGATGTATACAGCCTGGTACATGAAGGAACGGGTTTACGATCTCGAAAAAAGGCTGAACAACCGGTACAAAGAGGCTCAGTTGTCCTTTACGCCGGATTCACTGTTACGCGTTCCTCGCAAGGAAGATGATGAGTTTCCGCCACATGACAGTTTCAACTTGGTTTGTGCCTTGCATAATCTTTCAGGGACCATGGCTTTTGCTTATGAAAATAACGATGGAACGATCTCAGATCGCATTCCGGAGCCATTTGTAACTTATGAAGACATTCTGGATATCCAGCTACTGTTGTATGATGAAATGTTGGATTATGCACTGAACGACCGTTTGTACTGGACCCTTGAAGAATAGATTATGAAGCAATTATTATTACTAACTGCACTTGGTCTGTTGTTGATCTCCAGTTGGGGATTTTCACAGCCTAACACACTTGTTCGTGAGTATCAAAAAGTATTTACAAGCTATCCGTTTTCTGATCCTGACCCGATTCCAAACATGGGAAAGTTTTACCCCTATTATCGGTACGATGGTTATACCAATGAACCTCGGCAGATGGAATGGAAAGTTGTTGAGCTCGAAAATGATTTTCTGAAAGTTCAGATTTTACCCGAAATCGGAGGTAAAATATGGACTGCAATTGACAAGACTACAGGAAAATCATTTCTGTATGATAATCAGGTAGTCAAATTTAGAGATGTTGCCATGCGTGGCCCATGGACAAGTGGGGGAATTGAAGCAAACTATGGAATTATGGGACATACTCCCAATTGTGCAACGCCGGTGGATTATCAAATCCTAAAAAAGGATGATGGAAGTGTAAGTTGCATCGTTGGAGTTTTGGATTTGTTGACGCGTACCAGTTGGCGATTGGAAATAAACCTTCCAAATGATAAGGCTTATTTTACCACGCGTTCGTTTTGGTACAACTCTTCGGAACTAGAACAACCTTATTATACCTGGATGAATGCGGCCATCAAAGCAAAAGGCAACCTCCAATTCATTTTCCCAGGAACACATCATCTTGGTCATGATGGTGTTGGCGCAAGCTGGCCGTTGGATCAGGCCACGGGGAAAGATCTTTCATTTTACGAGAACAACAATTTTGGGACTTATAAGTCGTATCACGTTGTCGGAGAACGATCGAATTTTTTTGGCGGCTACTGGCATGACGAAGATTTTGGGTCTGTTCGTTATTCTACCTATGGAGAGAAACCAGGCCGTAAAGTATGGATTTGGGGACTCTCGCAGGAGGGCATGATTTGGGAAGACCTTTTAACAGATAATGATGGTCAGTATGTGGAAATTCAAAGTGGACGGCTATTCAACCAGGCTGACGCAAAAAGTACGCAAACGCCCTTCAAACACCGGAGCTTTTTCCCTCATACCTCTGATACCTGGACTGAGTATTGGTTTCCAACATCAGGAACACAGGGAATTGCAGAGGCCAATCCTTATGGTGTTCTAAATGTAAAGCAGGATGAAAGTTGGTTAAAGCTTTGGTTTTATCCTTTGCAAACATTAGCTGAAGAGCTTAAAGTTACGAACGGAAGTCGAACAGTTTATACGGCTGACTTAACCCTCCAGTCAATGGAGCTCTGGGCTGATTCGATTGCATTCAACGGAAGTATGGATTCTTTAAGGGTCATATTGGGAGAACAAAAGCTGGTATACAATGCAAATCCCAAACACAATCAACTGAATCGACCGATGGAGGCTCCGGCTGATTTTGATTGGGAGTCGACTTATGGGCTTTTTCTTCAAGGGAAAGAGAAAATCAGACAACGGGATTATGTCGCAGGAGAGCCATTCATCGAGAAATGTTTATTGACCAATCCGAACTTCCTGCCGGCTTTGGTTGAGATGGCCTCGTTACAATACCGGAAGATGCTTTATGAGGAGGCTTTGCAAACGGTGATAAAAGCTCTTCGAATAGATACCTATGATCCAGGAGCGAACTATTACTATGGTTTGATCAATCATCGATTAGGAAATATAACCGACGCAAAAGACGGGTTTGACCTGGCTGCTATGGATATGGGTTTCCGCAGTGCTGCCAATATTGCTTTGGCTTCATTGTATCTAAAAGAAGGAGATTTGTCACAAGCAACGGCTCATACTGAGAAGGCGCTTGAGTTCAATGTTAAAGCAGTGGATGCTTATAAGTTGCAAACAATCGCTTACCGGTTACAGGGGGAGAGGCAAAAGGCAAGGCTTGTGCTTGAAAAAATTGATTCTTTGGATCCATTAAATCATTTTGCCCGATTTGAACATTACCTGTGGGACACAACGGAGGAGGCAAAACAAAACTTCACAGCGCTTGTGCGGTCTGAAATGCCAGATCAAACATATCTTGAGTTGGCTTCTTTTTATTGGCGATTGGGCTTGAATAATGATGCCATTCAAGTGCTGCAACTGGCACCGCATTCGGTGGAGCAAGCCTATTGGCTGGCTTATCTAACGAATCAACCGGTGGTATTTGATCAGCTAAACTTGGAACTAAGCTTTCCTTTCCGAGCCGAAACGGCTGAGGTGATAGAGCAACTGCGCAAGAGAGCGGATCATTGGATGTTGAAATATCACTTGGGACTGATTCATTGGAGTAAAAACAATTTGAACTTGGCGAGTTCTCTTTTTGATAATTGTGGAAGCAAGCCCGAATACGCACCGTTTTATGCTGCTCGCTTTAAACTGCAGTCTGAAATTCAAAAAAATAAAAAGGAAGTTGCGCTGGACGATTTGAAATACGCGATGCAACTAGATCGCAATCAATGGCGCTATGGTAAGTGGTTAATTGAAGCATATTTAGAAAGCCATGATTTTGCAGAAGCCTTAACCATTGCTCGCGATTATTTGTCTCGTTTCCCGGAGAATGATCCTTTGGAACTCTTGTATGCCAAATGCTTAATTCGAAATGGCGAGTTTCAAAAGGCTGCCTCTTCTTTGCAGCGCGCACAGATTTTACCCAACGAAGGTGCAACAGAAGGACGGGAGCTTTATCGGGAAGCACAGTTGATGCTAGCTCTCGATCAGCTGAAGAAATATCAATACAAGCAAGCCCTAGAAATAGTTAATAAGGCACTGGAGTGGCCTGAAAATTTAGGAGTGGGGAAACCTTATTCTTCTGAAATTGATGAGCGCTTGGAAAAGTGGATGCTTTACTTGTGTTATGATGGCTTGAAACGGACCACTGAGGCCAGGCAAATCATTAATGATCTTAGGCAAAATCACCTGTTCTTGGAGAAAGATGGAGGGCATAAGCCAGCCGTAAATGATTTGGTTACCGTTTGGGCTTTTCAGGCCCATGGAGATTCTGAAGCTGCAGAGGCTTTATTGAAACAGGGACTAGCCAGATACCCCGAAAGTGAAATAATGACTTGGATCGATCAAATCTACCGGGGAAACAGGTCTTCTGCCTCTTCGCCTAAAAATCAAACAACAGACTATCGCTTACTCATGCAGTTGACTAACTTGAACTAGAAGGGAGACAATATGGAACGATACAAAATATGGACGAAAACGCAATTGTCAGTCTTGGTTAGTCTCCGCTTTTTAATTGGATGGCATTTGCTTTATGAGGGATTATCCAAATTGCTAAGTCCCAACTGGTCCTCTGCCGGATTTTTGAGTGAGTCGAAATGGGTGTTGCAAGGAATGGCTGAATGGATTATTGGAAATAGCCACGTGCTTGCTGTAGCTGACTTGTTGAATACTTGGGGCCTAATCGCCATTGGCATTGGCCTGATTGTAGGCTTATATGCCCGAACAGCCGCTTTTGTTGGAGCAGGCTTATTGCTGGTTTATTATTTGAATAACCCGCCGCTGATTGGCCTGGAATATTCAATTCCGAATGAAGGCAATTACTTGGTCGTGAGTAAGACGCTGATCGAAGCTGTTACCTTATTCTTGCTGGCTGTGTTTCCAACGAGTCAATTTGTTGGTTTAGATGCGTTAAAGATAAATTTCCGAAAGAATTTCAATAATTAAAAGACACAAGATGGCTACTAACAAAAAGCAAGATAACCACAATCATCAAGGAGAGGAAGTCCCAGGGAAAAGCGCAATTCAACGAAGAACATTGTTAAAAGCGTTTGCTGGTATCCCGGTTTTAGGACTGATGGGGCTTGGAGTTCTGCAAAAACGGTCGTTCGACAAACAACAACAGCATGCCATTGCTGACGAATTAGGATTAGGGAAGATTCGTTTGTCTCTGACTTCCAAGCATACCGCAAGAGAAAAGGGAGAATTAATCCGAATCGGAATTGTAGGCTTTGGTAATCGGGCTAATCAATTAGTGAATGCCTTAGGATTTATGCATCCGGAGGATATGGAACTGAAGCAAAAAAACGGTGCATTGGATCGCTGGCTTGGACAGGAGTCTCTAAACATTGCCATTGTCGGTATTTGTGATGTGTTTGACCTTCATGCAGAAAGAGGGTTGGCGGCAGCTGGCAACAGGATAAACTCTTCGGCTGATGATGTGACGCTTCCTATAAAACGCTATCGCTATTATCATGAGATGTTGGCGGCAAAAGAGATTGACGCCGTTATTATCGCTACGCCAGATCATCACCATGCTCTAATGGCGATTGCAGCGGCAAAAGCCGGAAAACATGTTTATTGCGAGAAAAGTCCTGCTCAATCTGAAGATGAAATAAACGAATTATACAACGTCATTAAAGCGAGTAAGGTCACCTATCAGTTGGGGCATCAAATTCCTCAGAATGTTATTTTTCAGCAAGCCAAAGAAATCATTCAAAAGAATATTCTCGGAAAAATTAGCTTGATTGAAACAACATCAAACAGAAACACCGCAAGTGGTGCCTGGATCAGGCACTTGGATGATAAGGGACAAGCCAAACCTGGAGATGAGCAGTCAATCGATTGGGAGCAATGGCTTGGCGGAAAGCCAAAGGTCCCGTTTTCCATTGATCGCTTTTATAACTGGACCAAGTGGTTCGACTATGACATGGGGATGATTGGTCAGCTTTTTACGCATGAGTATGATGCTGTAAATCAATTACTGGGCATAGGTATTCCTAGGTCTGTGAGTACATCAGGCGGGATTTATTATTGGAAAGATAATCGGGAAATTCCGGATTTACTTCATTGCGTTTTCGAATATCCGAACCATGAATTGACTATGTTGTACAGCGCGACACTGGCGAGTAGCCGTAATCGCGGTCGTGTTTTTATGGGAAATGAGGCTTCAATGGAACTGGGAAATGCGATAAACATCACGGTTGATTCCAACTCAACACGTTTTAAAAAGCAGCTGGAAAATGGAACGATTAACCCTTCAGAACCCTTGCTTACTTTAAATCCCAACTCAGGAAATGTCGATGCGGTTACTTCGGCTACTGAAAAGTATTATTCTTCGCGAGGACTTACATATACTTATGTCGATGGGAAACAGGTAGATGTGACTCATTTGCATTTAAAAGAATGGCTGGATTGTATTCGCTCGGGAGAAACGCCCACTGCAAACATTGAAAGGGCTTTTGAAGAGGGAATCACAATTGTAATGGCACATCGGTCATACCTTGAAAAGCGGACGGTTGAATGGGATCCGATTTCCCGAAAAATTATTTAAAGAATTTCTATGCGAGCAAAACTAATTGATCTGCTAAAAGTTATTGGCCCTGGTTTTATAATGGCTTCTGTTGTTTTGGGCCCGGGGAGCATTACCGTTGCCTCACGGATTGGCTCCGAGCATGGTTATTCTTTTTTGTGGGTGATTGTGCTGGCTGCTGTTTTTATGATGGTTTATGCTTCCATGGGAACACGTTTTGGCGTGGTAAGTGAAAAATCAGTTTTGGAGGTTATTTCGCTAAGCTACGGCCGCTGGTTTGCGGTATTGATTGGCCTGTCTACCTTTTTATCCACTTCGAGCTTTCAATTTGGAAATAACCTGGGGATTGGAATTGGAATGCAGGGAATTACAGGCATTGATGAGCGGGTATGGCCATTGATTTTTACCCCATTGGCGCTCTTGTTGCTGTTTTGGGCTAAAAACCTGTATAAAGTTCTGGAGAAACTGATGATGGCAATTGTAATGATCATGATTGTGGCCTTTATGGTGAATCTTGTTTTGACTAAGCCGAACCTTGTTTCGGTTGGCATGGGATTTATTCCACGGGCTTTTTCGATCGGGCAGGTTGAAGTAATCGTGGCTTTAATGGCAACATCATTTGCCTTGTCCGCAGCGATCTACCAAGCCTACCTGGCCCAGGATAAAGGTTGGAAAAAAGAACAGCTGTCCCGTGGATTGAAAGATACTTTCGCCGGAATTGCTTTTCTATCTACCATCTCAGCGATTATCATTATTACATCGGCTACAGCTTTGAAGCCACGAGGCATTGTGGTTAGCTCGGCAGCAGATATGGCACAGCAAATGGATGCCTTATTTGGAGGCGTATCCAAAATCATTTTCAGTTTGGGACTATGTGCTGCGGCCTTTTCCTCACTCATGGTCAATGCTGTAATTGGCGGAGGCTTACTGTCTGATAGCTTGGGACTCGGTCGTTCCATGAATGAAAAAATGCCGAAAATATTTACTGCGATCATTCTTTTACTGGGCATGTTTGTGGCAATTTTCTTTCGCGGAAATGTGATTTATGCTCTGGTGATGGCGCAGGCCTCTTCAATGATGGCTGTACCAGCCATTGCAATTGGCTTACTGTTGGTGGTGAACCAGCGAAAACTCATGGGGGCACATCGGAATACGCTGCTTCAGAATGCAATCGCCATTATCGGTCTGATCTGTATTACGGTGATGATCTATTTTATGTATCAGAAATTAGAACAGTTTTTCAATGTCTTATAATACTCAGAAATCAGAGAGCAGGAAACAGCCTGAAGTGGTTCAATTAACCCAGGAGCTGATTCGTTTTAACACGGTTAATCCTCCCGGTAATGAAGCCGAAGCAGCCCATTACATCGGGAATTTACTTTCCGCCCATGGGTTTCAGGTTGAATACCCTGTATTTTCAGATAACCGGCTGCATGTTGTGGCCGAAAAAGGATTATCTGCAGGTTATGCCCCAATTGTTCTGTCCGGGCATCTGGATGTAGTTCCGCTTGGAGAAGGAGTTTGGAAGTATGATCCGTTTTCTGGAGTGATCGAAGGTGACAAAATTTATGGCCGTGGAGCAAGCGATATGAAAGGAGGTGTTGCTGCTATGATTTGCGCTGCCATCAACTCTTTTAACGAGACTAAACCGATTGGAGGAGTCCGGCTTCTGTTTACCGCTGGAGAAGAACTGGGGTGCCAGGGGGCTGTTCAGTTGGCAAAAACGATAACAAGACCGGGAAAGGCCATCGCTATTATCGTTGGGGAGCCAACAGCGAATTTCCCGGCCATTGGACATAAAGGTGGTTTGTATCTGAATGCATCAGCCCAGGGGAAAACAGCCCATTCGTCCATGCCAGAGCTAGGGGACAATGCGATTTATAAAGTTGCCCGGGCAATTCAAAAGATTGAAGAGATGACATTTGATGTTGAGTCGGATCCTTTGCTTGGCCTGCCAACTGTCAATGTTGGTCGAATGAGCGGGGGAATGAATATCAATTCGGTGCCAGACTATGCTGAATTTTCTATCGACATCCGCTCAACAGGTAACATTAGACATGATGAAATTCTAGATCAATTAAGGCGAGAACTTGGATCAGCTATCAAATTGGATATCCTGGTTGATCTCCCGGCAGTCCGTACAAATGAGCAAGATCCTTTTGTGGAACTGGTAAATGCGGTCTGTCGTTCAAAAGTCAAGGGAATCAGTGGTGCAAAGGCATTGCCCTATTTAACGGATGGCTCGGTTCTTCAGCAACTTTACGGAGGAGCTCCAACCATTATTTTGGGCCCCGGAGAACCCAAACAGGCCCATCAAACCAATGAGTATTGTTCCATCGACAAGTTAATAC
Source organism: Maribellus luteus (assembly GCF_003576475.1). GTDB lineage: Bacteria > Bacteroidota > Bacteroidia > Bacteroidales > Prolixibacteraceae > Draconibacterium > Draconibacterium luteum. Next base: position 23,549 of record NZ_QWGR01000026.1, read on the forward strand.
AGGCAGTAGACATTTACGAGGAAATTATAATCAGAAATGGAGAATTAAATCAATGAAACGGCATGGTTGCAGAAGGACAAAAAGAGTCTGATTAGATCGCCCATGCAAGTTCCATAAAATGATATTCAATTTAAACGTATGAAAAAGTACCCGGATTATTATGAAAATGAAGAAGAGTTGGAGACGGCTCTTTCCAGGCCATCCAGGGGAGTCGTGGAAATGATCAAAAAGCTGGATGGCGATTTGATCTTTCTGGGAGTGGCTGGAAAAATGGGAGTTTCCATGGCTCGGATGGCCAGAGAGGCCTGTTTGCAGGCAGGAATTGAGAAACGAATTATCGGAGTTTCCCGCTTCAGTGAGGAGTTGCAACGGCAGTTGTTGGAGGAGAGTGGCATTGAAACCTTGAAAGGCGATTTATTGGATCTGGATTTTGTCAGGAGCCTTCCGGATGTGAAAAATGTTTACTACCTGGCCGGGACAAAATTTGGCACAACCGGGAACGAATCGGCAACCTGGGCCATGAACGCTTTCCTCCCGGGTTTGGTGGCCGATAAGTATAAAAACTCAAGAATCGTAGCTTTCTCCACAGGCTGTGTCTATCCGCACGTCCATTACCAAAGTGGGGGATCGAAAGAAACGGATTTGCCACAACCTATTGGAGAATATGCGCAGTCGTGCTTAGGACGCGAGCGGCTTTTTGAATTCGGGAGTCTGAAGAACCATACTCCTGTTTTGCTGATCCGGCTGTTTTATGCAGTTGAAATGCGCTATGGCGTTTTGGTTGATATCGCCACCAAAGTATTGGAAGAAAAACCGATTGATGTTACCATGGGCTATGTGAATGTGATCTGGCAGGGAGACGCCAATGCTATGATTTTAAGGACTATTGAGCATTGCGAGAGTCCTGCAAGAACCTTGAATATAACAGGCCCTGAATTGCTCTCGGTGCGCGAAACAGCCTTAAAATTTGGTGAGTTAATGAACAAGAAAGTAACATTGACAGGAGTTGAAGCAGAGACCGCTTTGTTGGGCAATGCAGAAGAATCCTTCAAACGATTTGGCAAACCGGAAGTAGGTATTGACAAGCTGATTTTCTGGACAGCCCAGTGGGTTGCAGGAAAGCATAAACTTTTGGGGAAACCAACCCATTTTGAAAACAGAGATGGCAATTACTAAACAACTATACGATGAATTATAGCGAAATACCTAAAGATGTCCTAAACCGCTTTCGGCAGGGAGTGGTTATACCGGCACTCCCTTTGGCTTTGAATCAATCGCGGAAACTGGATGAACGACGTCAACGTGCTCTGATGAGGTATTACCTGGATGCGGGTGCAGGAGGAGTGGCCGTAGCAGTTCACACAACCCAGTTTGAAATACGGCTACCGAAAATTGGCCTTTTTGAGCCAGTTCTGGAGATAGCTCGGGAGGAATTTGATCGTTTTCAGCACCGAACGCAAAAGCCGGTTATCCGAATTGCCGGGGTTATTGGACGAACAGAACAGGCGGTAGCCGAAGCCCGCTTGGCGCTTAAAAACGGTTTTCATGCTGTTCTGCTAAGTGTGGCTGCTTTTGCTGAAGACTCTAACTTTGCTATTCTTGAGCATTGCCGGGCTGTAGCTGAAGTTATCCCCGTAATTGGTTTCTACCTGCAACCGGCAGTTGGCGGGAGGAAACTGGATGTTGAATTTTGGCGTGAATTTGCGCGCATTGAGAACGTGATCGCAATTAAAATGGCTCCGTTCAATCGTTATCATACCCTGGATGTGGTTCGTGGTGTAGTTGAATCCGGTCGTGCTGATCAGCTTGCTCTTTATACCGGGAATGACGATAATATTGTGGTGGATTTACTGTCGGAGTATCAAATTCCGGTGAACTCAATAATACATTCCAAGCGTGTTGAGGGAGGACTATTGGGACATTGGGCGGTGTGGACTCATGCTGCTGTAAACTTACTGGAACGCGTTCAGTCCGGGAAACTGGATCGTCACGTCAAAGAAGCTTTGGTGCTGGCCCATCAGGTAACCGATACAAATGCCGCGTTTTTTGATGTTGCTCATGATTTTGCAGGATGTATCGTAGGCCTTCACGAGGTTTTACGTCGTCAGGGACTACTGGAAGGCATCTGGACGCTGGATGAACGGGAAGTTCTTTCTCCGTCGCAGAAAGCCGAAATTGACCGGATTTATGCAGCTTATCCACATCTGAATGATGATGAGTTTGTTGCTCAAAACAGAGACAAGTGGTTGAGCTAGAAATTGAATAAATCACTCTTACTAACTAGACAAGAATATATGAAAAAAAGCGAAAGAGTAATTGCTCTCGATGTGTTTCGAGGTATAACGATTGCCGCTATGATCATGGTGAACCAGCCGGGAAGCTGGGACTTCAGGTATGGACAAATGAGTCATTCTGCTTGGCATGGTTGTACTTTAACTGACCTAATTTTCCCATTCTTCCTTTTTATTGTTGGGGTAGCCATGTGGTTTGCATTCCAAAAACAGGGACAAAAACTTACACCGCCTTTAGTGAAAAAAATTGTTCGGCGTACCATCTTAATATTTCTTACCGGTATTTTCATCAATTTGTCGAAACAACTGATGAGTACCGGAGAAATTAATCTCGCGATGTTACGAATTACCGGTGTTTTGCAACGAATTGCGATCTGCTACGGCATTGGCGCTTTTATGTGTCTTTTGCTCAGCCCGAAGCAACTACTCCTGGTCTCGGGAGGTATTCTTATAGGGTATTGGTGGGTACTTTGGCACTTTGGAGGAACTGATCCGTATTCTGCGGAGCATACGATTGTCAGTCAAATTGACGCTGCATTGCTGGGGCAGAATCACCTCCGAAGCGGACACCTGGTTGATGCTTCCGGATTGTTTGGCTCTATACCTGCCATAGTGCATGTTATTTGGGGCTATTTGCTAGGCCGGATTGTGAGTTTAAATGCCGACCGAAAAGAGTTGGTTTTAAAGATGTTTATTTGGGGAGTTCCTGCCGTTTTATTAGCAAAAATTTGGGATTATGTATTTCCGATCAATAAAATTCTTTGGACAAGTTCTTATGTCCTTTTCTCGACCGGAGCTGCTTTAATTGCTTTGGCGTTTCTTGTTTGGATTATTGACGTGAATAACAAGCGAGGTTGGATTAGTCCAGTGATGGCTTTTGGTGTAAATCCTTTGTTTGCGTACGTTTTTGCTGAGCTTTGGGGAAGTGCCATGACTTACTTGATAAAAGTCCCTTTAGACGGAAATCTTGTTTCATTGAAGTACTACATTTTTAGCCAGCTTTTTGCTCCATTGGCTGGCAACTTAAACGGTTCTTTACTCTACTCAGCTCTAATCATGCTGTTCTATTGGTCCATTCTTTGGGTCCTTTATCAACGAAAAATTTATATAAAGCTTTAAAAATGAAGATGTCATTGGCATAGTGAAGTATTGGGTGCCATTAGGAAGCTTCATTTATGTTTTAAACTTATTACTGATGAAAAAAATAAAGTCGTTGTTCATTGTAAGTATTGTCTTGGTGTTGACAATGGGTAGCTTGAGAATATTTGCAGAGAATAAAGAAATGTCTGATTTTAAAATCAAAGGATTTCATTTAGATCTGCGTATCCAGGTAATGAAGCCTGAGGCATTGAAGGCTTTTGCCAATGAACTGGCTGCCTTTGGTATAAATACATTAATTATGGAGTGGGAGGGGACTTTCCCATTTGAGTCACACCCCTTGATTCCCAACAGATATGCTTATACGAAAGATGAAATACGGGATTTTGTAGCTTACTGTAAGGATTTGAATATTGATGTGGTTCCAATGCAGCAGAGTCTGGGACACCTTGAATATATTCTGCGGCATAACCGCTATGCCGGGCAGCGGGAAGATTCGAAGGATGTATCTCAGATTTGTCCGATGAAGACCGAGTCGAATCGGGTTTTATTCACTGAGTTGTTTACTGAAATGGCAAGCTTACATCCTTCAAAATACTTTCATATTGGAGGAGATGAGGCTTATCTTTTCGGACATTGCGACTTATGCAGTCAGCGTATAGAAGAGAAGGGAAAAGCAAAACTGCTATCGGATCATTTAAAGATGCTATGCGAGATTATTGTTTCATTGGGAAAGACACCGGTTTTGTGGGCTGATGTTGCGAATGAATATCCTGAAGAATTAGCCCAGTTGCCCAAAGAAACAGTCTTTTTAGTCTGGAATTATGGATGGGCTTATGATCGCTTTGGCGATCCAAATAAAATTATAGAGAAAGGCTTTGAAGTATGGGGTGCACCTGCCTTAAGAAGTCATCCCGACAATTTTTATCTAACCCGCTGGGAATACCACTTTCAAAATATACGTGATTTCATTCCTTTGTGTAGAAAGAATGGCTACAAGGGCATTGTAATGACTTCCTGGTCGACTTCCGGAATTTACTCGACGGTTTTTGAAGACGAGAAAACAATTGCTGATTTGATTGCCGTTCGTAATGTTTATCCAATTTCCGGCTTTCGGGTTTTAATGGCTGCCTATGCGCAGGCTTTAAACCAAGACGAGAGCCTGGATATAGATCAATTCATGATAGCCTACAGTAACGATCGATTTGGTTTTACAAAAGAGCAAGCACACCGGTTTTGGAAAGCCATAAAAGGAAAGCCTTACATGATTATTGATGGAAAAATCGAAGGGGCAGAAGATGTTTCAGTAGAAGCTTTGTGGAATTCTTCAAAAGATGATCAAAAAGTACTGGCAGAATTGATGCCAACCAAAAATAACGAAGAGTTTGAACACTTCAGGCTAATGAAGGCTATTCGTGAAAATTACCTGGCTTTTAGGGTTGTGGAGGAGAAGGTTAACGAAGTTGCTTTCACGGTAGAAATGGTTCCCGGTATCTTAACTCAGTTGGATGGAATCATTGCGAAAGACGCGGTAATAAGCAGACGTTTTCGCGAGTTGAATGAAGATTTGTTATACCCTTCTGAAATTGAGCAGGAAAATCAGGTGAGAATAAAACGGGTACGCCTGCTTTACGAAAGATTATCAAAAAGAAGATAAATGCTTACAGTAATCAGTGGAGTAAAAAATATCGAAGCGAATGGATAAAATAATAGGATATCTGTAACCCACGGATGAGTTTAAAATAAAAAATGGAGCCACTAAATGTAATGGCTCCATTTTTTATTCCGGAAAGCAGAAATTACTTCCACCCGCCGCCCAAAGCATGATACAGGTTTACCACAGCAGTTAGCTGTTGTATGTGGTCGTTTACATTGCTTAACCGGGCATTTAGCAAACTTTGCTGGGCATTTAAAACTTCGGTGTAAGTTGCCGAACCGTAGTTGAGCAGCTCTTTTGTATAATCAACCGATTTTTCAAGTGCTTCCAGTTGTTTTTGGCGAAGCTCCCTTTTTTGTACCGAAGCATCGTAAAGAGAAAGCGCATTGTTCACTTCTTTTCCGGCATTCAGCAAAGTACTGCTAAAATTAGCCAGTGCAGCTGCTTGTTGGGCTTTCGCCACTTCGAGGCGTGTTTTGTTTTGCCGTTTGTTAAAGATCGGTTGCGTAAGTCCTCCAACAATATTGGCGGCAAACGAGGCCGGGTCAAACAAATCTTTAAATTCCAAGGCCTCGAAACCTGCGTTTGCTGTTAAGGTAACCGAGGGATAGAAATAAGCCCTTGCGTTGTTGGTCATTTCATAGGCACTGATTACGCCAAACTCAGCCTGCATAACATCGGGGCGGTTGTCGAGCAACTCAGCCGGAACACCCGTACTCAGCAGCTCGTTGGCTTTTTGGTCTTCCAGTTTGCCCCGTGCGATCGGCCCCGGAGTTCTTCCCAGTAAAAGACAAAGCGTATTTTCTGTTTCCCTGATCTGTTGTTCAATATCCGGAATGGTAACTTCGGCCGCATAGCGGACTGCTTCGCTTTGCACAACGGCAGCTCCTGTCACCCGTCCGGTTTCTTTCAGGCTTTTCATGGTCTCAACCAGATCAGCACTGTTTTTTACTGTTTCGTGTGTAATCGCCAGTTTGCTGTCGAGTGCCAGCAGGTTGTAATAGGCCGAAGCAATGTTTGAGATCAGCCGGGTTTTTACCGCATTTTTGGCGGCATCGGTTGCCAGGTAGTCGAAAAAAGCTGCCTTTTTTGCACTGTTCAACTTTCCCCAGATATCCACTTCCCAGCTACTTTGTACAATCACCTGCGAAGCATTGTAACTGGGCGGTCCGTTGGGAGAGGTCGACTCGGAAGTATTGACATAGGTATGTCCAGCCTGGGCCGACAGAGACGGTAGCAGTGCTGCGCGGCTCTGGTTAAAATAGGCTTCCGAAGCATTCACCCGCTGAATGGCAGCTTGTAAATCGAAGTTGTTTCTTAGCCCTTCAGCAATAAGGCTGTCGAGCATGGGATCGTTAAACAGGTCCTGCCAGTTTTCGTTGGCAAGGTTCAGGCTGTCGGGGGCTACTTCGCCCAAAAGCCCGTCGGTATTTGTCTGACTGCGTTGATAGTGGTTGCTGGTACTGCACGAGAATAGTACAAGCGTTGCCGCAATCGTAAGAATTATATTTTTATATGAATTCATATTCGTTTCATTCTTTACCCCGGAATTAAGCCAGGCTGTTCATTTCTGAGATTTCTGTATTTTTCGGTTTTACCACTTTTTCCTGAAGAATCTGGAAAACCACAAACATGGCTGGAATAACCAGGATCCCGATCATTGTACCGATAAGCATACCTCCGATTGCCCCGGCACCGATAGAGCGGTTTCCGTTGGCACCAACTCCACTTCCAACGATCAATGGCAGCAAGCCAACAATAAATGCAAACGATGTCATCAGGATGGGGCGAAGTCGGGCAGTAGCTCCTTCAATGGCTGCCTGCACAATGGACATTCCTGACTCCCGCCTTTGCCGGGCAAATTCCACAATCAGGATCGCGTTCTTGGCCAGCAGCCCGATAAGCATGATCAAAGAAATTTGCAGGTAGATGTTGTTCTCCACTCCCATTAAACGGGCAAAAATAAATGCTCCCGAAATACCGATGGGCAACGATGTCAGGATGGATAGAGGGATAATGTAACTTTCGTACTGAGCTGCCAGGAAGAAGTACACGAAAATCAAGCTAAGCATAAAAATAAGGATGGTTTGGCTGCCTGCGCTAATTTCTTCACGTGTGATTCCCGAGAATTCATAGTCGTATCCGGCAGGCAAGTGTTCGGCTGCCACTTCTCTGATGGCATCGATTGCTGCTCCCGAACTAAATCCCGGATTTGGCGCACCGTTCACCGAAATAGCTGTGTACATGTTAAAACGGTTGATGCTTTCAGGACCATAAACCCGTGTTAATGTGATAAATTCCGAGATCGGTGCCATCTCGCCGCCGGCAGTTCTTATTTTTATGTTGTTCAAATCATCAGGGTTTCCGCGGAATTCAGCTTCCGACTGAACCATTACACGGTATTGTTTTCCGAAGCGGTTAAAATCAGACGCGTAGTAACCTCCGATGTAGCCTTGCATGGCCGAAAGTACCGAACTTACCTGGATTCCCGACCGCATACAGCGCGCCGCATCCACATCGATCCGGTACTGTGGGAACCCGGTGTTAAAAGTAGTACGGGCATATTGAATCTCCGGACGCTGGTTCAGCGCTCCCAGGAATTCATTGGATATTTTCTCAAACTGATGAATGTCTCCACCGGTTTTGTCTTCCAGTTTCAATTCAAAACCGCCCGTAACACTAAATCCGGGAACCATTGGTGGCGAGAATATAATAATTCGGGCATCCTTGATTTGGGAAGTGAGCATGTACATTTTTTGAATTACACTGTTCAAATCTTGCCCTTTTTCTTTTCGTTCATCAAATGATTTCAGGTTGGCAATCACCATTCCGTACGGACTGCCTGAACCTCCCATAAAAGAGAAGCCGGTTACCACGGTCCGCGATGTTATTTCGGGCACAGTTTCAATAATTCTGTCAATCTCTTTGGCCACTTCAAGTGTTCGTTCGGCAGAAGTGGCAGGAGGCATGGCAATGTCCACAAACATACGTCCGGTGTCTTCGCTTGGTACAAAACCGGTTGGTGTGGTTTTCATTAAAAATACCAGCACTCCCACAAAAACGACGATCATTCCTGAAGCCAGCCATTTATGATGAATAAAGAACCCAGTCACTTTTTTGTATTTCAGGGTCATGGTATCAAAGGCCGTATTAAAGGAAGTGGCAAAGCGTTTTGTCAGTCCTTTCTTTCCTTTCATTTCTTCTTCGTGCGGTTTCAGGAAAAGAGCACAAAGGGCAGGACTAAGCGTTAGCGCATTAACTGCCGATAAAATGATCGCCACTGTTAAGGTGATCCCGAACTGACGGAAGAAAACGCCCGTTGTACCGGTGATAAAGGTTACCGGCACAAACACCGCTCCCATAACCAGGGTGATCGAAATAATCGCGGTTGAAATTTCGCTCATGGCAGAAATGGCTGCCGCTTTGGGCGTCATTTTTCCCTTGTCGAGTTTGGCGTGAACAGCTTCCACCACCACAATGGCATCGTCAACTACAATCCCGATGGCAAGTACCAGCGCGAAAAGAGTGAGCAGGTTAATACTGAATCCGAAAAGGTTCAGGAAAAAGAAAGTACCAATAATCGATACCGGAACTGCAATCGCCGGAATAAGCGTAGCCCGGAAGTTTTGCAGGAACACAAATACCACAATAAATACCAGGATAAATGCTTCGAGTAAGGTGTGAAGCACTTTTGAAATAGAGGCATCCAGGAAGTCGTTGGTGTTCATCAGTACCACATATTCAATTCCGGGAGGGAAAGTTTCGGAGGCATCTTCCAGCACCTTTTCAACTTCCAAAATTACTTCGCGTGCATTGGAGCCGGCCGATTGAAAAATAGCCATACCAATACCCGGTTTTCCCTGGGTGTGAGTATCAACATTGTAACTCAGCGAACCCATTTCCACACGGGCTACATCGCGCAGGCGAAGTACATTGCCATCGTCGTCGGCTTTGATAACGATGTTTTCAAATTCCTCGGGTTGCGTTAGTTTTCCTTTGTAGCGTATTACGTATTCGTAACTCTGGTCGTTTTGCTGTCCAAAACGTCCGGGAGCTGCTTCCAGGTTTTGTGCATTCAATGCAGCGGTAATATCCGATGGAATTAAATTATAACTCGCCATTACATCGGGTTTGAGCCAGACTCTCATCGAGTAATCTTTTGCGCCAAACACCATGGCTTCACCCACTCCGTTTACACGCTGTACCTGTGGCAGCAGGTTAATCTTCGAATAATTCTGAAGAAAGGTTTCATCGTATTCGCCATTTGGGCTATACAACGAGAACACCATTAACATGTTGTTTTGCCGTTTGGCGGTGATGACCCCTGCTCTTGTAACTTCGGCAGGCAACAGGGCATTGGCCCTGGCCACCCGGTTTTGAACGTTTACCGCCGCCATGTCAGGATCGGTACCCTGCTTGAAATAAACTTCGATGGCAGCCATCCCCGAGTTGCTGGCTGTAGAGTTCATGTAAATCATGTCTTCCACCCCGTTAATCTGTTCTTCCAGCGGAATAACCACGCTGTTCAGTACGGTTTGCGCATCGGCACCGGTGTAGTTGGCCGACACACGGATGGTTGGCGGAGCAATGTCGGGGTATTGCTCAATCGGAAGGGTGACAATTCCCAGTACTCCGAGAATTACCAATATTATTGAAATGACCGTTGATAGTACCGGTCGTTCTATAAATGTTCTAAACATAGTAATCGAGTATTAAGATTAGTTACCTGAAACTTGATTGTTTGAAGCTGTTGCCTGCTGTTTGTCCAATTTGGGTTTGATTTCCATCCCGTCGCGAAGCGTGGCAACTCCTTCGGTAACAATTTTATCGCCGGGTTTCAGACCCGCGGTAACAACGTATTCTTCTTTCAGGTTACCTGTAATGGTTTGAATGGCGGTGTTTACTACTTTATTCTCATTGTTCACCACGTAAACAAAATGGGTTCCCTGAATTTCGAAAGTGGCCTTTTGAGGAACAGTGATAACCGAACTGTGAATTTCGGGTAAACGCACCCGGCCACTGCCGCCTGAGCGAAGGTCTCCTTCCGGATTTGGAAACGAAGCACGGATATTTATGGCTCCCGTTTGCTGGTCAACAATACCACTGGCTGTTTCAATCTTACCTTTAATATTGTATACCGAATTATCGGGTAATACCAGTTCCACCTCAGGCAGTTTTGCCAGTTTTTCGCGGATGTTGCTTCCTTCCAGGAATTTTGTCATTTGCAGAAAGTTCTTTTCATTCATCGAAAAGTACGCCTGCATGGATGTGGTATTTGAAACCGTTGTTAAAGGCTGTGAAATACTGCTGCTCACCAGACTGCCAACACGGTAAGGGAAATTTCCGATAATGCCGTTGGTTGGGCTGGTGATAACTGTGTACTGTAAATTGGCTTTCGAATTGGCCAGGTTGGCTTTGGCCTGTGCCAGTTGTGCTTCGGCTGATTTAAGACTGGTTTCAACCGTCTCCAGTTCAAAGCTGCTGATAATGTTCTTTTCTACCAGTGGTTTTGTTTTTTCAACGTTGATCTTGGCAGTAGCCACCAGCGATTCGGCCACTTTTACCTGGGCCTCTGCCGAGCGAACCTGCGCTTGAATGTCGTTGGCGTTTAGTTTGAAAAGAATCTGCCCTTTTTGTACATGGTCTCCTTCATCCACCAGGATGCTTTCAATGTATCCGGCTACACGCGGACGAATCTCTACGGTTTGTTGCCCTTGTAGTGTAGTGGGGAAATCCTGAAAGAGCGTGATGTCGCGGGGCGAAAGCTCCAGTACCTTTAATTCTCTTACCTGGCCGGCCATCCCGGCTGGCCCTTGCGGGGCGTTCGAGCACGAATATGCTGCGATTAATATTGCCAGGATACTCAAATTTCTAAATTGCTTAATTGTTTTCATGCTTTTGTTGTATAATTTTTCTGAGTTACTTTTTACAAACTTCGATATTCGAAAACAGGTCGACCTGTCCGGTGTTGTTTTGAATTTTCTGAATGACCGTGTGGAAAACCTCTTTTTCTTTTTCGGTTATTCCGGCCATCAGGTCATCCGACACTTTACGTGCTACTCCTTTTAACTGTTCCAATACTTCCTTGCCTTTCTCGGTCATGATCAGAATTTTCTTTCGTTTATCTGCATCGTCTGTTTTGCGGTCAACATACGAATCCTCAATCAAGGTATTCACATGGCGCAAAATCAACGATTTGTCTTTCTGAAAGTGATTGGCCAAATCTTGCTGTGTCAAATCATCTTTGTGATCGATCAGGTTAAGCACGAAAAATTGTTCCATGCTAACATCTATATTGTTTTCTCTGAAGCTTTCCTTTAGCTTCATTCGCATTAAATTAAATGTTCTACCTAATAAATAGGTAAGTGGCTTTTCTGTTTTCATTTCCATTGCTAAATCAGGTCGCAAAATAAGATAGATGGTTGCAAAAGTCAACTAGTTTTGTGTTTTGTTTTGTTAAAAAGTAACTTTTTTTTAATAAGAGTTTGGGCATCAGCTATTTGGAATGTTTCTTAAATGTTAAGCAATTCAGACAAGAAGGTGTCTTATTCGTGCCCTATTTCTATTTACACACAAAAACTTGCAGCAAAGTTTTGGGACAAAAACCGGTTTTTAATGGAAGCCTGCACATGGTCGTATATTTTTCGATATTGAATAACAGGAAAAAACAAGGAGCCAATCCGTACGGACAATTGTTTGATTGCTTAGTTTTACCAGGCAAAAGTTGGTGCAATGTAAATTAATAGCTTGTGATGAGGTATTTAACCTGGATGTTCATATCCGTTGTACTGTTGGCTTCCTGCGGGCAAGGCAAAACAGAAAAGAAGAGAGAACTGGTGGTATTTTGTGCCTCCAGTTTAACGGATGTGGTTTCTGATATCTGTGCCGGGTTTGAGAAGGAAACTGGCCGGGAGGTGAAACTAAACCTGGCATCGTCGGGTACTTTGGCCCGGCAGATCGAACACGGAGCTGGACCCTCTCTTTTTATATCGGCCAATAAAAAATGGCTCGATTACCTGGACGATCTGGGTAAAACTATTCCGGGGACCAGTAAAAAAGTAGCCGCTAATAAGATGGTATTGGTGGCACCTGTCAATAGTGAAATTGAGCCGTTTGTTTTTACTCCGAATGTGAAACTTCCCGAGGTATTTAAAGGTCGTATTTCCATTGGCGATCCGCAACACGTTCCGGCGGGAGCATACGCGGTTCAGATATTTGAGAATCTGAATTGTGAAAAGGAACTGGAATCCCGCTTTCTTCCTGCCAAAGATGTCCGTTCTGCATTAATGGTCGTAGAGTTGGGGGAAGTGGAAGCCGGGGTAGTATATAAAACGGATGCGCTGAAATCAGCCAAAGTAAAAATCCTGACCGAGTTTCCTGATTCGCTGCACAAGCCGGTGGATTACTACATGGCTGTTGTAAAAGGCCGCGAAAATGAAAATTCTCTCCAACTATATAATTATATTGTGTCCGAAAAAGCACTCCCGGTTTGGGAGAAATACGGATTTATTCAATAAACAGGATTGAACAACCTTTTTTCATATTCATCATCTGAAATAACAGCCATTGAGCTTTCGCTGAAGGTAGCCGTGCTTTGTACTGTTGCAGTGTTGCCGGTAGCTGTTTTTATTGGTTGGCTTCTGGCACGCAAAAATTTTGTGGGGAAAGCGGTGGTGGAAGGCTTTCTGCACCTGCCGCTTGTATTACCTCCGGTAACCACCGGTTATTTGTTGTTAGTGCTTTTGGGCAGAAACGGCTGGATCGGATCTTTCTTTTACGAACACTGGGGCATTCAAATTGCTTTTTCTTTCCCCGCGGCAGTAATTGCGGCCATGGTGGTTTCCTTTCCTTTGGTAACACGTTCAATCCGGCTCTCCATCGAGCTGGTAGATCGAAATTACGAAGAAGCCGCCCGAACGCTGGGAGCTTCCGGCCTTAGGGTCTTTTTCAGTATTACCCTGCCGCTGGCGCTTCCGGGTGTGATCAGTGGAGCTATTCTTGCTTTTGCCCGTAGTTTGGGTGAATTTGGCGCAACCATCTCTTTTGCCGGGAATATATCCGGCGAGACACAAACCTTGCCGCTGGCCATTTTCTCGGCCATGCAGGTCCCCGGGCAGGAATCGTCGACACTAAGGTTGGTTGTTGTTTCCGTTCTGTTGTCGCTGGCGGCCATGATTGGCGCAGAGTATTTAAACCGTCGGATTTTAAAACGAAGGGTATGAGTAAAACGCTGAAATTCGACATAAAGCTGCAGCGAAAAGATTTTCTGCTCGATGTGCAGGCGACGGTGAGCAGCGGAATTACCGGTGTTTACGGACCTTCGGGGCATGGCAAATCGAGTTTGCTGAATTCAATAGCCGGCCTGGTAAAACCGGATGCCGGTTGCATAACCATTCGGGATGAAAAGGTTTTTGATTCGGAACAGAAGATCAATCTCCCGGTACAAAAGCGAAACGTTGGCTATGTTTTTCAGGATATAAGATTGTTTCCGCATCTCTCTATCGAGAAAAATCTAAAATACGGTACTAGAAAGGATATTGGTTCTGAAATCGATTTTGATGAGGTTATTGATATTCTTAATATAAGAGATTTGCTGACGAAGAAACCTTCGGAGTGTTCAGGAGGGGAGAAACAGCGGATTGCTATCGGACGCGCTTTGTTGAGTGGCGCACGGATCCTTTTAATGGATGAACCATTTTCGGCGGTGGATGTAAACCTGCGCAACAATATTATTCCCTTTTTAAAAGCCATCAATCTGCGTTTTCAGATACCCATGTTGGTGGTTAGTCACGATTTGCCCGATCTGCTAAGTCTTACCAGCGATCTTTTACTATTAAAAGAGGGCAAGGTAAAAGCACTGGGGCGTTTCCAGGATCTGATTCTCGATGAATCAAATCTCGACATGGTGAAAGGTGCAGGCTTATACAATGTATTTGATTTGTGTGTTGTTGAGACTTTGCCTTCGCGGAGCATGGTCTTGTTACGAAGCCGTACCAGCGACTTTCAAGTGCAGGTATTACTGCAAATGCTGAAGGGAGAAGTGAAGGAAGGTGTGCCGGTAAAAGTCCTGATAAGACCTGAAGATATCTCCATTTCCCTTTATCCTATATCTCACATTTCCTTACGTAACCAGCTTCGGGGCGTGATTGTGAAGATCTTTTCGCGTAACGGGCTTTCTTTTTGTATGGTAGATGCAGGAGAGAAGGTATTGGTTGAAATCACGGAAGCCTCGCGTGAAAACATGCAGTTGGAAGTAGGAGTGGCGGTTTACTGTCTGTTTAAATCGGCCGCTTTGAAAATCTTCTGAAAAAAGTTGGTGGTTTACCTCTCTGAGGTTCAAAAGATTGGTTGCCGGGGGTAGTAAAATCTTTGATTTTTGTGCTAAGAAAGTTTGGAAAGCCGGAAACCTTGTTTACTTTTGCAGCCGCTTTACGAGCGAGGCGTTCACTGAGGGAATGAAAAGATTAAGGACAGGTGATGGGAGCACAGGTAAGTTTTGGATAGAATGGGAATACCGGTAGGTTGCCCCGGGGAATAAAAAACTTTGAAAAAAAAGCTTCAAAAATTTGGAGTAA
>NZ_QWGR01000258.1 GCF_003576475.1 Maribellus luteus
GAACGGTCAGTCGTTGCGGACCGTTCCCGGCGCTTCCAGCCAGCGCTGCATGAACACGAGGTCGAGCCACTGACCGTGCTTGATGGCCGCCTCGGGCATGCGGCCCACTTCCTTGAAGCCGAGCTTTTCATGCAGGCGAATCGAGCCCGCATTGCCACCGTCGATGGCGCCCACCATCAGGTGCTTGCCCAGGGCAGCGGCCCGTTCGCACAGCGCCTCGACCAGCCGACTGCCCAGCCCCTTGCCACGCCAGTCGCGGTGTATGTGCACCGAGTGCTCGACGGTGGTGCGAAAGCCCGGGTAGGGCCGGAAATCCCCAAACGATGCAACGCCTGCCACCTGCCCATCATCGTCGGCGACCAGCACCGGATAACCCTGCGTGGCACGCAAGGCCAGCCACGCGGTGCGGTCTTCCAGCGTGACGGGTGTTTCGGTGTAGATCGCGTTGGAGTTGGCGATCACGTCGTTGTAGATGGCGAGGATGGCCGGAAGGTCGGCCTGCGTTGCGTCGCGGAGCAGCATGTTGCGT
>NZ_QWGR01000259.1 GCF_003576475.1 Maribellus luteus
GCCTGCTATCCACCCTTGACGGACATAGTGGGCGGCAGGTTCGCGGAGCTTCTTTTCGGCGCCGACGAATGGTCGCTAGGGGCGCCAGGATTGCGGTTCAGATCGCCAGCGCCCATTCATAGTTCTCACAGGCGTCCGTATCAGCGCACCTATGTCAGGAGTTTCCTGGAGCTTCCCCGAGGCGCCGATTGTTTCCCGCAGGCGCCTATCCGAACCCTCGGAAAGCCTGAGAAGGGTGGAGCCGAGACGCGGCGTAGGTGTAAAGATTCTCGCTCACGACCGACTTGAAAGCCTCATGCCTTCGGCTATCGAGCTCGTTCTATCCTACATGGCCGAGTATCGGGTGGCCCTTGAAGATCATGTGCCTGAACGGTTGGGGCGAAAAGCTTCACGAGCCGCTGCTTGCATACCTGCGCTCGTCCGCTCCCGACATCCTTTGCTTGCAGGAGGTGGTGCATAGCCCTGACAGCGAGAAGGAATGGCTGACCTACCGGGACCGTGACCATGTGTTGCCGCAACGGGCGAACTT
>NZ_QWGR01000260.1 GCF_003576475.1 Maribellus luteus
CCCGAATCTCTGTGCCGTGGATGTGGTCGTCGCGCAGTTGCACGAGGCCGCCCGCATTGGCGTCTTCTTCGGGCGGCAGCGGCAGGTCGCGGTCCCCGGAGACAAACTCCCCGTTGGTGCCGAGCACCTGGTAATAGATATTGTCGGTTTCGTCTGCACGCAAAATCTCACGCGCCGAGATTGGCAGCTGCAGCGTCACGCGGCCATTCACCTCGCGCAGTTGCTGGCTGAGCACGATCGCGCTCGATTCCAGCGCGCGGTCATATGGCGCATTCGCGATCGACTTGGCCACCAGGTACGTCACCGCAATGCTCATCGGCCACAGCAACAGCAGCGGCGCGAGCATCCAGTCGAGAATTTCGCCGAAGAGGGATCGGGCGACGGGCCGCGTGGCGTCGTCTTCGAGGTGGGGGAGGGTGTCGGTGAGGTTGCCGCCGCCATCGCCTCCGTCATCGCGGCCGTCTGCCCCTGGCGCCGTGCCGGCACGTTCGCGCAGCAACGCGCGATCCCGACGCCACGGCCAGGCCA
>NZ_QWGR01000261.1 GCF_003576475.1 Maribellus luteus
CATCGGATCGGTGACGTCCTTGCCCTCGCCCGTCATGTAATCCGACAGAACCACGGTCTGGTTGTAGCGGAAGTGGGTGCCTATCAGATCGGAGTCGTTGATCCAGCCGTCATAGACGTTCTTGCCCGACTGCATCTGCGTCTGCAGCTTCTCGACAACGTCGCCTTCCTGGATCAGGTCGTGCTTGACCTTGATGCCGGTGATTTCGGTGAACGCCTTGGCCAGCGTCCCCGCCTCGTATTCATGCGTCGTGATCGTTTCCGAGACGACATTGATGTCCATGCCCTTGAAAGGCTCAGCGGCCTTGATGAACCATTGCATCTCCTTCATCTGGTCTTCCTTCGACAATGTCGAAGGCTGGAATTCCGTGTCGATCCACTTCTTCGCCGCAGCTTCGTCTGCGAAAGCCGGCGCGCCGATCGCGGCTGACGCCGCAATCAATGCCACCGCGCTTGTCATCGTCAAAAGACGATTCCTTTTTGTAACGTGTCGCATGGTTTCCTCCGTTGAAAACACAACTTCAGGTCC
>NZ_QWGR01000262.1 GCF_003576475.1 Maribellus luteus
TGCCCCATCCCTTCGCGATAAAGGCCGCGGCGCACCTGTTTGGCGCTCGGCGAGCGCACGTCGCGCCGCTTGGCGGTTTCAGCGAAATCACGCATCGCTTCGCTCCACGGCACGCCGATAAAGGCGCAGATCGCCTGGACCTCAGTGTCGAAGTCTTCGACCAGGCTTTCGTGACGATGAATGTAGATGTCCAGCGTCAACTTCTCGCGATAGATGTCGGCCAGCATCATCACCGCATCGTAGAGCAGAGCCGCACGCTCAAGATTGGTGAATTCGCTGACCAGCGTGTTGCCGCGGAATCTTCGACGCAGACAGCTGACCACCACATCACGCGGATCACGGCGGGCGAACAGGATTTTCGCTTCCGGGAACAGCTTGGCCACCGCAGGCAGGTAAACCGTATACAACGGCTGCTTGTCGACGAAGATCTTGCCGGCCGGCTCAACGCCGAGCGAGCGGACCTGGCGCCAGTATTCATCCCGCCGCTCGGACGCCTCGGCCTCGCTCAGCTCGGCCAGGGCCTCGAC
>NZ_QWGR01000263.1 GCF_003576475.1 Maribellus luteus
GATGGACGGCAGCACTGCGTCGGACGATGCCGTGCCCAGCACCACCAGCAGTTCCGCGCGCAGGAACCGGATCAGCTTGAAGATGTTGAAACCCGCCATGCGCAGGATGGTGCCGAGCACCACGAACACAAACAGCGCCACGGCTGCGTAGAACAGCAGTACCAGGAAGCCAAGCTGCTTGAGCGAGCCCGCGCCGTACTTGCCGACGGTAAAGGCCACCGCGCCCAGCACGCCCAGCGGTGCCAGCCGGATGATCACGGCCATCATGCGGAACAGCACATGCGAGAGCTGATCGATCAGGTTGACCAGCGGCTTGGTCCGCTCACCCAGCAGCGACAGCGAGCAGCCGAACAGGATCGACACCAGCAGCACCTGCAGGATGTCGCCCTTCACGAAGCCGCTGACGAACGTATCGGGAATCAGCTTGAGGAAGAACGCTGCAACGCCAGTCGATTCCACCTGCTTGGCGGTCGTCATGTACGACGCCATGGCCGCCGGATCGAGCGATTTCGGATCCACATTCATGC
>NZ_QWGR01000264.1 GCF_003576475.1 Maribellus luteus
GCGACAGGCTGAAGACGAAGTTCGCCAAGCGCTGACGCCTTCGCAAACGCCATCGATGTGCATTTGCCTGATGGCGATGTGCATTAGCGTTTGCAATTTGCAAACGGCGATGGTGTCTCTGGACTGATCTGACTCGGTGCGTTCGTTCTGACGCATCGCCCTTCGACGAGTGTTCCATGCGCCTGTCCCGCTATTTCCTGCCGATCCTGCGCGATACGCCCAAGGAAGCCGAGATCGTCTCGCACCGGCTGATGCTGCGCGCCGGCATGATCCGCCAGGAGGCGGCCGGCATCTACGCCTGGCTGCCGCTGGGACTGCGCGTGCTGAACAAGGTCGAGCAGATCGTCCGTGAGGAGATGGACCGCGCCGGCGCCGTCGAGCTGCTGATGCCGACGCTGCAACTGGCCGACCTGTGGCGCGAGAGCGGCCGCTACGACGCCTACGGCCCGGAGATGCTGCGCATCCTCGACCGCCACGAGCGCGAGCTGCTGTACGGGCCGACCAACGAGGAGATGGTCACCGACATC
>NZ_QWGR01000265.1 GCF_003576475.1 Maribellus luteus
GACGACGCCTGCGCGATGAACAGCATCGCCGGGCTGAGGCTCAACGCGACGCCCGCCATGGCCGCGGCGGTCAGCGAGGCGGGCGGACTGGGCGGCATCGCGCTCGGCGCCAGCGATGGGGCCCAAGCGGCGACGATGATCGCCGAGACCCGTGCGCGAACCGATCGGCCGTTCAACGTCAATCTGTTCGTCCATGCCCCGCCGCGACGCGATGCCGCGGTGGAGGCGGCGTGGTGCGAGGCATTGCGGCCCGCCTTCGCCGAACAGGGCGCGGAGCCGCCCGTACGGCTACACGCCATTTACCCGAGCTTTGCCGAGGATGACGCGATGCTGACGCTGCTGCGTCAGGCGCGCCCTGCGGTGGTCAGCTTCCACTTCGGCCTGCCCGATGCCGCACGGATCGCGGCGCTGAAGGCGGCGGGATGTCTGTTGCTGGCGAGCGTGACCTCACTGGCCGAGGCACAGGCGGCCAGCGTCTGCAACATTCCTGCATTGAAGCGAAAGATCGCGGTCGCCGCCGCGACGG
>NZ_QWGR01000266.1 GCF_003576475.1 Maribellus luteus
AGCGCAGCGAATAGATGTCGTAGAGGAAGCGGTCGGTCATGGCCAGGAAGGCGAAGGCGGCGATGTCCTTGCGCGCGGGGATCGCGCCGTCGCAGAGGCTTTCCAGCTTTTCGGCGAGCGTCGTCGCCCAGCCGCCGCGGACCTGCTGGTAGTAGGCGCCGAAATCGGCGTCGACCTCTTCGAGGTGATAGAGGGTCTTCATCAGGGCTCGCGAGGCCGAGAAAGCGTCGACGAAGACGGCGTTCAGGGCGAGCAGGGAGGCGAAGGCGGCGTCGCCGGGCCTGATCTCGACCCGCTCCAGCGCCAGGGTGATGTCGGCCAGCCGTTCGGACACGATCGACAGCACCAGTTCGCGCTTGTCCTTGTAGTGATGGTAGATCGCGCCCCGGGTCAGGCCGCTGGCCTCCTCGATGTCGGAAAGCCGCAGCTCCTCGTAGCCGCTGGTATCGAGCAGGGTCAGGGTCGCCTGCCGCATCCTCTGCAGGGTAAGCTGGGAATCCTTGCGGCGTCCGGTCGGATCGGTGAC
>NZ_QWGR01000267.1 GCF_003576475.1 Maribellus luteus
GTGGATCGTGAAGCCCGCCGGATTGATGAAATAGGGCGTGTCCTGGACAATATTCCCTTCCAAATCGACCTTCACCAGCGACGAGGCCGTGATCTCGTCGAAGTAGAAGCCGTAGGGATTGATCAGGAAGTGGTGCTCAGGCCCCGGAATGCGGGCCGAGATGTGGGTGAAGATCATGTCGTCCCACCCGTGCAGCGCCACCAGCCGGTAGAGCGCGGCCAGATCGACCCGCGCCTTCCACTCGGCCTCGCTGACCTTGCCCTTGAGCGAGCCCACGCCGGGCAGCGAACCATCGGCCATGGCGTCATCCTTCCTGATCGGTGTTTATATTTGCCGGCAAGGTCGCCCCCGGCTCACCGGGCGTCAAGGGGAATGAGGCTCAGGCCTTCGGCAATCGCGCCCAGATCGCGTCCAGCGGCGCGGGCGAGGTCAGGCCGAAGACCCGGTCCAGCACCTCGGCCAGCTCCCGGGGGCCGGCGATGGGCCGGGTCTCGACGGTTCCGTCCGGTCGCCGCAGGCTGACCTG
>NZ_QWGR01000027.1 GCF_003576475.1 Maribellus luteus
AATATTTCTTCATCTAATCTACAGTTATGTAACTCATTATTTCTTAAATTGCATCCTTGAGTTACGCAGGACACACAACCGGTAAAAACAGTAAGTGAGAACGTAAGGTATTCATTCATAATGCACCATGTTTGTGTTCTCTAAAGTTACTACAATCGCTGGTAAATAATAAAACCAAGCCCAAAAAGCCGGCAAAGTATATCTGGAATTCGGTCCGCTTAATCGGCTTGGCTAAAACTATTTTGAAGTACCCTCCCAACGAAAAACACAAATCCAACTGACACTCTTCCCTGTTCTTCAGAAATCATTTGTATTTTGGCTTTCTAAACTACGCTCTATGGAAACCAGCAAAAAGATCTACATTTTTCTGATTCTTGTAATCGCCGTAATTGTTTGTATTTACGCACAAACGATCATTATTCCTTTTGTACTGGCCGTTTTATTCTGGTTTTTGATCCGGGTCATCAAAAAACTGCTTTCAAGGGTAAAGTTCATCGGTCGCCTGCCACGCTGGATACTCACGCTTTTTTCGACACTCGTTTTGATCGGATTTTTGGTTCTGATCGTCACGATGATTTCCAGCAACATTGCCCAGCTGTCCAAAACCTTGCCTTTGTACGAGGCCAATGTGAAGAACATTACCGGAAAAATCAACCAAACGTTTAACATCGACCTGGTTTCGGTTTTGGGAGATTTCTCCAAAGACATCAAATTCGGAGCTATATTATCGTCACTGCTTTCAACGCTGACCGGACTTTTTGGCAACGCCTTTACGGTGCTGCTTTACCTGCTTTTTATTTTGCTCGAAGAACCCATTTTCCCCAAAAAACTGCGGGCCATGTACCCCGATGACAAAAAATTTCAACACATGAACGAGCTGGTTAACAAAATAGATCACTCCATCGGTAACTACATTGCGCTGAAAACCCTCACCAGTATTATAACCGGCGTGCTCAGCTATGTGGCGCTGCTTTTTATCGGAGTAGACGCCCCCTTGTTCTGGGCCTTTCTCATTTTCATTCTGAATTTCATCCCCACCATTGGTTCGCTGATTGCCACCGCTTTCCCCACCCTCTTTGCCGTTTTGCAGTTTGGAGAACTGGGCCCGGGCTTGTGGGTATTGGTCGTAGTGGGCGCTATCCAGATGGTGGTGGGCAACCTGATGGAACCCCGCCTGATGGGTAATTCGCTAAACATTAGTCCGCTGGTGGTTTTTCTTACACTGGCTATCTGGGGAATGCTCTGGGGAATTTCCGGAATGTTGCTGAGCGTTCCGATAACCGTAATTCTGATCATCATTATGTCTGAATTTCCGGGAACCAAACCGTTTGCCATTCTACTTAGCCAAAACGGCATATTGAACGACCGGGAGTAAACATTTATTTTTCACCTATTTATCTACCAATAAACTATGAAACAGCCACTTGTACATCCAAAATCCGGCGCGTCGGATCCCGAATTGCAAAAACTGATTGAATTTTACGAAGAAACCCTTGGCTTTTGCCCCAACAGTGTAAAAACCATGCATCACCGCCCGGAAATTGCCTATGCGTTTATTGAACTCAACAAAGCCGTAATGGAAAACCAGGGCAGGGTCAGCAGTGCACTGAAACGAATGATCGCCTACATCAGCAGCAATACTGCCGGGTGTCGCTATTGCCAGGCCCATGCCATTCGGGCGGCCGAGAGATACGGTGCAGAGCAGGAGCAAATGAACAATATTTGGGAGTACCGCACACACCCTTCTTTCTCGGAGGCTGAAAAAGCAGCGCTTGATTTTGCTTTCGCGGCTTCTACCGTTCCCAATTCGGTAAGCGACGAAATTGCCGAAAACCTGAGAGACCACTGGGAAGAAGGCGAAATAGTGGAAATAACAGGAGTGGTCGCCTTGTTTGGCTACCTCAACCGCTGGAACGATTCCATGGGAACCGAAATAGAAACCGGGGCCATTGAATCGGGCGAAAAACATTTGGAAAAACGGGGCTGGAATACCGGCAAACACAGTTATGCCAAAGAAATTAGCTAAAAGATAACGGGTAGTCTTGCATATTAAAACAAGTAACCGGAGAAGAGGTGATTCTTTATCAATGCCAGGCTGAAATGGCAATTCCAGTCGGCCTCGGCCGGTGAGCCGAAAAATCAGTGAGGACGGCGTTAAAAGTCGTCCTTGTTTGAGCGAGGAACGAGCGAGTTTGGACGATTTAGCCGTTCGAACGCCAATTTTTCGTGTGAAGCGGACGCAGCCTTGAATTTTTTTGCTTCGTTTTTTGGTTCAAGCCAAAAAATGAAGTGGGGTTTGGGGCAAAGCCCCTATGTTCGTAGCATTGAATCATCATGTAATTGATTATTCTCCAACACTTTCAGCAAGCACAGACCCAACAAGACAAGCATTATTGATAAAAACGATTTCACTGACAGTTATGCTGAATAATCCCATTTTTTATCCATTTTATTGTACCTTCAACTGATTTTTTAAAACCAGACAGAAATAACTTATTCATGAAAACATTGTCGCAACTCACACCACAGCCCCTGTTTGATTATTTCGAAGCCATTTGCCAGGTCCCAAGGCCGTCAAAAAAAGAGGAAAAAATCAGGCAGTTTCTGCTCGACTTTGCCTCCCAAAACGGTTTGGAAAGTAAAACCGACGCTATCGGAAATGTTTTGATCTTAAAACCGGCCACTCCCGGAAGAGAAAACTCGCCCACCGTGATTCTGCAAACGCACATGGACATGGTTTGCGAAAAAAATTCGGACAAGGTTTTTGATTTCGAAAACGACGCCATTGAACCAATGGTGGTGGATGGCTGGGTAAAAGCCAATGGAACAACGCTGGGTGCCGACTGCGGCATTGGGATAGCTGCCCAACTGGCAGTACTTACTTCCACCGAAATACAACACGGCCCTATTGAATGCCTGATCACGGTAGACGAAGAAACCGGTTTAACCGGCGCATTTGAACTCCAGCCGGGCTTTTTAAGTGGCGATATTTTACTCAATCTTGATTCGGAAGACGAAGGCGAGCTTTTTATCGGTTGCGCCGGTGGTGTAGATACCATCGCTGTTTTCGATTACCAGGCAGAAAATGTTCCGGCCAACTCCGTTGCTCTGAAGATTTCTGTTGCAGGTTTATTAGGCGGCCACTCGGGTGACGACATCCACAAAAACCGTGGAAATGCCAATAAAATCCTTAACCGCTTTTTATGGAAATTCTCCCGCGATTTTAATGCCCGGCTTGCCGATTTTAACGGAGGAAACCTGCGTAACGCCATTGCCCGCGAAGCTTTTGGCCTTGTAACCGTTCCGGCCGACAAACAAAAGGAAGTGCTGGCTGCTTTTGATACACTTTCTGCCGCCATCAAAAATGAATTTGAATTTGCCGAAAGCAAACTTCAGTTAAATTGCGAAGAAGTGAGTCTTCCTGAAACGGTGATTGACGCAAAAACACAATCGAACCTGCTAAATGCAGTTTATGCCTGTCCGCATGGCGTGCTCGAAATGAGTTCGCGCATGGAAGGAATGGTGGAAACATCTTCCAACCTGGCCTCGGTGAAGTTCCTGGATGACAATCAAATTTTGGTTACCACCAGCCAGCGCAGCGAAATTGAAAGCCGGAAATACTACGCGGCCGAAACCATCGAATCGGTTTTCAAGCTGGCCGGAGCCAAGGTAAGTCATACCGATGGTTATCCGGGCTGGGCGCCCAATCCAACTTCCGACGTGTTGAAAATAACGGTTGATTCCTACAAGAAATTATTTGCCACCGAACCCATTGTGCGTTCGATCCATGCCGGACTCGAATGTGGATTGTTCCTCGAAAAATATCCGCACCTCGACATGGTTTCCTTTGGCCCGACCATTCGCGGAGCCCACTCTCCTGACGAACGGCTCGACATTGAAACCACCGGCAAATTCTGGAAACACCTGGTGGATGTTCTTGGGAATATCAAGTAATACCCGTTTCCTTTTAATTTTTCGGATGAATGTTTAGCTCGCTTTTCTGCTTCATCCCGGTGATGGGACGAAGCAGAAAAGTTGAGGCCTGAGAAATATGACTGAACATGCGCTGAACTTGTGCAAGGGCATGCCTTTGTATTTGACTCAGACAGATATTTCGCAGCGCTACTGCCAAAGAAATCCCATGAATTGAAAGGAACATGGCACCTGAATATTTGTAGTCTCAATATCACATCACAACAAAAGGTGCAGCGCACCAGGGATATTTGTAGTTAAACAGATAGTAAAACACAAGGTGCAGCGCACCGATGACATTCTTTTCTGCTATTTTGATGAATTATGCTTCGGTGCCCTGCACCTCTATTTCCACAATGATTTCGATCTATAAATATTTCGCAGCGCTGCCGCCAAAAGAAATCCCTTTAATTGCAAGGGACATGGCACTTAAACATTTGTAGTCTCAATATCATTTCACAAGAAATGGTGCAGCGCACCAGGCATATTTGTAGTTTAATTGATAGGCAAACACAAACACAAGGTGCAGTGCACCGCTGACATTCTTTTCTGTTTTTTTTTGATGAATCATATTTCGGTGCCCTGCACCTCTATTTTCCGCAATGATTTCGATCTATAAATATTTCGCAGCGCTGCTGCCAAAAGAAATCCCTTTAATTGCAAGATACATCGCAGCTAAGTATTTGTAGTCTCAATATCATTTCACAAGAAAAGGTGCAGCGCACCAAGAATATTTGTAGTTAGGTGGATAGAGAAAAGCGAACACAGGTGCAGCGCACCGCTGACATTATCGCTTATAAAGAGAAACAGGCTCTCACCAATTACAAAATCCCAGAGGGATTGAATGTCTGCAAAAACGGATTATCACGGATAAAAGATCCGACTCCGGCCGGAGTCGAATGCCTTTTAAATACGTTTCGAGCTACCAACATTTGAATCCTCCGGATTCCTTTCCGCTCATTCAAATATAGAGCGATAAAATACGACCAGCTGATTACTGCCTAAAAAGATAGATTAAGTCAACCTGCATCCATCTCTGTTCAATCTCGCATCCATCTTTTCTGACTAATCCCAATTATTTTTTATTGAAATAGAAATACCTTATCACACATTTGTTTCCGGTACTTTCGGAATTTCGTTCACCGGTCATGCGAATTTGCAGCATGTGCTTCCGGTTTTTCAAGCCACTCTCCAGGGTAAAATACCAGGGTAGGTAAAGGCTTTTGCTCCACCGGGTAAACAAATCCAGTTTCTGCCAGGGCTGATCATCAATGCTGTATTCGATTATTCCGGCATCGGGGCCGGCGGCAACTGCAATCCCTACGGCGTTTCCTTCAAATGCAAACTTGATGATTTTGCCGGGGTATTCCCCCACAAGCATCGGCACATCCACATAATTAGGCCTTGTTCCTTTCCCGTTTTCCGGCTGCCAGTTTTCCACCAGCATCCAGCCTTTCACAGGCTTGGGCGGATTGGGAAGTACCAGTACTCCGTTGTCGTAGCAAGATGCGTCCAAAGGTTCCGGAGAATCATGTGCAGCCACTTGCTTTTCGCCAAAATCATGGCTAAACGCATCTTCCAAAAACCGGATGATCGACCGGGCATAAATCCCCTGTCCAAACGGCGAAGGGTGCAAATCAACAAAATCCTTCTCCCACTCAAACTCACCGGCATCAATACGTTCGGTCACTTCTTTTGCCAGGTTAATACTTGAAACCTTGTAATGATCGGCTACTTTTTCGTGTAACTGAATAACATCGGGAATGTTTCCGGAACGGTAATCCTCCATTTTCCCGGGATCGACAAAATGCATCATTACCACATCGCATGCAGGGTTGGCTTTTCGCGCACGGCGGACAATCCCCTCCATTCCCCGGATGATCTCATCGGCGGTTCTTCCATTGGTATCGTCGTTTACAGCCGCTTCTTCAAAAAGCAGGTCCACCGGCCCGTTTTTCAGGATATCCCGTTCAAAACGAAAGGCTCCGGGCGTTGATCCCATCGAAGGGATTCCGGCCGCAATAAAGTCAAAATCAGTTTCAGGAAACTTCTGTTGCAGGTAATTACAAACCGAATCGCGCCATCCCGGGTTAAAAGTTATGGAGCCACCCAAAAAGGCAACCCGTCCTTTTTTCTCGTTTTGAAACTTCAGAAATGAATTTTGAAGAGACTCCCGGTGCGTATGGTAATCAGCAGAATTTAAACCCTGCGCCAACAATACCTGACCGACGACCAGCAGTGCAATGCTCAGAACCAATTTTCTCATTGTTCAGTTTTAAGATAAAGCTTGGTAATTTCCGGGAAAGTTAATGAAATATTTTGTGCACTTGCTTGTGCCGCATTTAATGGGTGTACTACAAATTCCTTTTTTTCATCATAAAAGAAACTGTAAAAACTCCATGTATCTCTGTGAAAAACTCTGAGTCCTCTGTGGTTAAAAGTCAGAGAAACCACGGAGCGCCACGGA
Source organism: Maribellus luteus (assembly GCF_003576475.1). Lineage (GTDB taxonomy): Bacteria > Bacteroidota > Bacteroidia > Bacteroidales > Prolixibacteraceae > Draconibacterium > Draconibacterium luteum. The sequence goes on from NZ_QWGR01000027.1 coordinate 6,440, forward strand.
GAAAAACACAGAGTAAACAAAGATTCAACAATAAATAGAATCTGTCCTACACCCTCACAGAATTGAAGAAAGGACTAATGAAGCAGCTACTTCCATTCGATATTAGGTGTCTGATCTCTCCGCCCCGGCGAAGGATAATCCATCATCACCTCTCCGACGTAAAAGAATCCAAGCATTTTTTGCCCGGGTTGAAGCTCGAGTATTTCGTCAAACAGCTCCACAAAACCGGGAGTGGCCCAAAATGCCCCCAGCCCTTTTTCGGTAGCTGTTAGCCACATGTTTTGCACAGCCATCGAAACGGCGGCCACTTCTTCCCACTCGGGCAAACGTTTGGCCAAGTCTATTTGCACAACAATGGCTATTGCTACGGGTACTTTCTGCAGGTTCCCGACAAATTTGGCTACCTTCTCTTCGGCCACCGGATAGCCCTCCGCGCGCTTAGCTTCCAGAATCCGGGCACAGTCATCAGCCAGTTTCTGCTTCGACTCCCCGGTGTAAATCTTAAAACGCCAGGGTTCTGTTTTCTTGTGATTTGGTGCCCACGAAGCATTCTCCAGCAGCTCTTCAATGACTTCTTTGGAAATCTCCTTTTTCATCAGCATGCCGGGAGGCGTTGCCCTTCGGGCCTTTATAATCTCTGAAATAGAATTGTAATTCATAATAAAGTTAGTTGAAAACAGAAAAACACAATACCGGTGAAAAAGTTGTATCAAAAGGACAAAACATCACCCAGTCGGGACCTCTCTTTCCCAACTATTTCACTATTCAACTAACTGAATGAATATTACCCGAAAGAGACCTTAGCTTGTTTTTTCCAAGCTCTTTTTTTCCTCCATTTCTTTTGCGTAACCCAGGATTTTGAACATATCCTGTGCCGACTGCTCGTTCCGGTAAACAAAGTCGATAATGTTCCCTTTCTCGTCACGATCAATGATTACGTGCTTTGGAGAAGGAATCAGACAGTGTTTAATACCGCCGTAACCGCTGATGGCATCCTGGTAGGCTCCCGTGTGAAAGAAACCAACGTAAAGCGGTTCTTTGTCGTTATCGGAATACGAAGGCAGCAAAACCTCCTGGTTAAAGTCTTCCGAGTTGTAGTAATCCGAGTGGTCGCAACTGATACCGCCAATGTTGGCCCGTTTGTATTCGTTGTTCCACTTATTAATGGGAAGAAGAATAAACTTCTCGAAGATCGACCAGGCATCCGGGATGGTATTCATCAAACTGTTGTTGATGATGTACCAGCTTTCGGTATCGTTTTGTTGCTTTTGCTCCAACACTTCAAAAATAATCGCTCCACTTTCGCCCACCGTGTATTTACCAAACTCGGTAAAAATATCGGGTTCATGAAGGTTTTCGTTTTCGCAGGCCGTTTTGATGTTCGAAACAATTTCCTTGATCATGTACTCGTAATCGTACTCAAAACCAAGGTGGTTACGAATCGGGAATCCTCCGCCCAGGTTGAACGAATCAAGGCTATCGCATTGTTTCTTCAGGTCGATGTACAACTTCAGTGCTTTCTGGAATTCACCCCAGTAATAAAGACTGTCCTTGATTCCCGAATCAACAAAAAAGTGAAGCATCTTCAATTCGATGTTCTTCTTGTCTTTGATTCTTTCATTAAAGAAGTCGAGAATCTGCGTATGACGAATTCCCAAACGCGAGGTATAATAAGCCGACTGCGATTCTTCGTTGATCGCCATGCGGATACCGATTTTCACCTTTTCGCCGTTGGCCAGTTTTTCAATGCGCGTTAGCTCATTGATACTGTCGAGCACAATAATGTTGTTCTTGAAACCAAGCTTTTGCAGCGAAAGAATTTTTGTCAGGTACTCTTCGGTTTTGTATCCGTTGTGCACAATAATACGGTTCTTATCTATTTTCTTTTCATGAAACAGATACAGAATCAGATCGATATCGTACGAAGAGGAAGTCTCAAGGTTGACGTTGTGTTTCAGGGCCTCGGCAACCACATGCGAAAAGTGGTTACATTTGGTGCAATAGCAGTAGAAATACCGCCCCCTGTAGTTGCTTTTCTTTATAGCCTTGTTAAAAAGGTTTCGCGCCTTTTTGATTTGATCACCGATCTTTGGCAGGTATATGAACCTAAACGGTGTTCCGTACTTTTTAATCAGATATTTCAAAGAGATACCGTGAAAAGTCAGGTAGTTGTCTCTTAAATCAAAGCCTTCCTGCGGAAAGTAGTAACTTTGTTCAATCAAATCAAAATAGCTATTCTTCATTTTACGTAACCATAAAGAGTTTATTCGTTTTTATTTTGACCGCAAATAAAATCATTTTTCCCGAGAAATATTGAGCAGAGTCTGAAAAAGTGAAATCTGAACTTCATAAACAAAAAACAAGGCCTTTTGCAAAGATAAAAACCTGAGATTCAACAAAAAACAAAAACAACCAAAACTTCACATTCCCTCCCAACAGCAATTTATAACAACTTCATTCCACTTTCAACTAATTCTCCCGTTAATTTACCAACTCAAATTATTTCGATCATTCCCTCATGGGTGGATTTGGCATCAAAAAAAATATTTAATTTGCCGCCTGCTTGGAATAAATCCAAAGGATCATTCCGGCATTCAATTAAAGTTCAGTATTTTTAATGGAATTTTTTAAACAGAAAATTGCAATGAGTAAAGTATTAATAATCGGAGCCGGGGGTGTTGGGCGCGTTGTTGCCAGTAAATGTGCCGACAATCCGGAAGTTTTTTCAGAAATTTTGCTGGCCAGCCGTACGAAGTCGAAATGCGATGTGATCGCAAAAGAAGTGGGTAAAGGCCGCATACAAACCGCGCAACTGGATGCTGACAATGTAGCAGAAACCGTTGCCCTGATTAAATCTTTCCAACCGGAACTCGTTATTAACGTGGCGCTTCCTTACCAGGACCTGCCCATTATGGATGCCTGTCTGGAAACCGGCGTTAACTACCTCGACACCGCCAACTACGAGCCCAAAGACGAAGCTAAATTTGAATACAGCTGGCAATGGGCTTACCACGATCGCTTCAAAGAAAAAGGGATCATGGCAGTACTGGGTTGCGGATTCGATCCGGGGGTAACCAGCATTTACACGGCTTATGCAGCCAAACATCATTTTGATGAAATGCACTACCTCGACATTGTTGACTGCAACGGCGGCGACCACGGTAAAGCATTTGCCACCAATTTCAACCCTGAAATCAATATCCGTGAGATTACGCAAAATGGCCGCTACTGGGAAAACGGTCAGTGGGTTGAAACCAAACCGTTTGAAATTAAAAAAGCATTGAACTACCCGAATATCGGTGCACGTAATTCGTATGTTCTTTATCACGAAGAACTGGAGTCGTTGACCAAAAACTACCCGAGTTTGAAACGTGCCCGTTTCTGGATGACTTTTGGTGACGAATACCTGACTCACCTGCGTGTGATTCAGAACATTGGCATGTCGCGCATCGATCCGGTTAAATACAAGGGAATTGACATTATTCCGCTGGAGTTCTTAAAAGAAGTGCTTCCGAACCCGGGCGACCTGGGCGATAACTACACCGGCGAAACTTCGATTGGCTGCCGCATTAAAGGGGTTAAAGACGGACAGGAAAAATCGTACTACGTTTGGAACAACTGCAGCCACCAGAAAGCTTTCGAAGAAACAGGTACACAAGGTGTTTCCTACACCACCGGTGTTCCGGCCATGCTGGGAGCCATGATGGTGCTTACCGGAAAATGGAAAGGCGAAGGCGTATTCAACGTTGAAGAATTCGATCCGGATCCGTTCATGGAACGTATCGGAGAATTCGGACTTCCGTGGCAGGAAGAAATAAACGGCGATCTGGAACTTTAATTAAGATAGAAGCTTCGAGCCCCGAGTTAAAAGCTTGGGGCTTTTTTCTATTCCATTCTGATCGACTTCACTTTTGCCTTTTTACTTTACACTTAAAATTGAAACATTGAATTACCAAGAAATTCCCTCTCCGGCTTTTGTGCTGGACGAAAAATTACTGAGGAAAAACCTCGAACTCATTAACCGGGTGCAAAACGAAGCCGGGATCGAGATCATCCTGGCCTTTAAAGGTTTTGCTATGTGGAGTGCATTCCCGCTGGTAAGAGAATACCTGAAAGGCGCCACGGCCAGTTCGCTCAACGAAGCACGGCTTTGCTTCGAGGAAATGCAGACCCGTGCACACACCTATTCGCCGGTTTATCTTGAAAATGAGTTTGACGAATTGATGGAATACAGCAGTCACATTGTTTTTAACTCTTTCCGGCAATTTGAAAAATACTATGCACAAACCTTGCAGGCCGATCATAAAATATCGTGTGGCATCCGTGTAAATCCCGAGTTTTCGGATGTGGCCACCGATCTTTACAATCCAAGTGCCGCCGGCTCACGCTTGGGAGTAGGCATCGAAAATATGCCGGAAGAACTGCCCGAAGGAATCGAAGGGATCCACTTTCACGTGTTGTGCGAATCGGATTCGTACAGTCTGGAGAGAGTGCTGGAGAAATTTGAAGCCAACTTTGGCAAATACCTGCACAAACTGAAGTGGGTGAACATGGGTGGCGGCCATTTGATGACACGCAAAGGGTACGACCACGACCACCTGATTAAGCTGCTGAAAAACTTCCGCGAAAAATACGATGTAAAAGTTATTTTGGAACCGGGAAGCGCCATTGCCTGGGAAACCGGGGTACTCGTTTCCACCATTCAGGACATTGTAGAGCACAAAGGAGTAAAAACCGCCATTCTGGATGTTTCGTTTACCGCGCACATGCCCGACACGTTGGAAATGCCCTACCGTCCGAAAATAACAAGTGCAAGCGACCCGACAAATGAAAGCAAACACCTTTACCGTTTAGGAGGAGGAAGTTGCCTGGCAGGAGATTTTATGGAAGCTTATGATTTTGGCCACGAACTGAAAATTGGAGAACAACTGGTGTTTCTGGATATGATCCACTATACCATGGTAAAAACCACCATGTTTAACGGGGTGAATCACCCGGCGATTGCTATTTGGACTGAAAACGATGAGCTGAAAATTGTTCGAAAGTTTTCATACCACGATTTTAAATCCCGGCTTTCGTAAAACCAATAAAACAATCAAACCAAAACCAATGAAAACCACTTTTATAACCGGACTATTACTTGTTTTTAGCCTTCAGCTTTTTGCACAAAAAGATACCAGTGAACGTGCCCTTTGGTTTACCGACGCCCGTTTTGGGATGTTTATTCACTGGGGGCTTTACAGCGGTGCCGAAGGCTACTGGAAAGGTGAGAAACTAAGACATGCCAACGATTATGCCGAATGGATCTACTACCGAAACCAAATCGACCGCGACGAATATGTGCAATTACTCGATCGTTTCGACTGGGACAGCATTGATCCGGAAAAGTGGGTGATTCTGGCCAAAAATGCCGGGATGAAATACATGACCATTACCGCCAAACACCACGATGGATTTGCGCTGTGGGACAGCCAGGTGAGTGACTATGACCTCGGAGATCATACTTCTCCCAAACGTGATATCATTAAGGAAATGGCGGCGGCCTGTAAAAAACACGGTATAAAACTGGGACTTTACTATTCGCACTGGGTAGACTGGGAACACCCCGGAGGATGGGACCACAGCAAAGAAATTTACAACATCAGCGCCGAAGACTACGATAAATACTGGCAGGAAAAAGTGATACCGCAGGTGCGCGAGCTGCTTAGCAACTACGGCGAAATCTCCCTGATTTGGTTCGACATGTGGATCAACCACTCGCAATCGATCGTTACCAAAGAGCAGTTAGTACAGCTAAAAACCATGATCCGCGAACTTCAACCCGCTTGTCTGGTCAATTCCCGCCTTGGTTTATCGATGGAAGAAGACCCTGACATCGATTTCAAGACACTCGGCGATAACCAACTGGGAAGCAAAAAGGAAGACTTTCCGTGGCAATCGCCCGGCACGGTGGCTCACTCGTGGGGCTTTCATTCTTCCGACACTCAATGGAAATCAACCTCATCGTTGCTAAAAGCCCTGATCGGAAATGCGAGTTTGAATGGCAATTTCATGCTAAACATTGGCCCCCGTGCCAACGGAGAAGTGCCCTTCGAAATTTCGCAGCGCCTGCTCGAAATGGGCGAATGGCTAAAAGTGAACGGAGAAGCTGTTTACGGAACCCAGGCTTTTGATTTGAAAAACGACCAGCACGACTGGGGAAAGATCACCTGCAAGCAGGAAGGCGATTTATTCAAGCTTTACCTGCACCTTTACAACTGGCCGCTGAACAAAAAACTTTATTTGACCGGCGTAAGCGGAAATCCGGAGAAAGCCTATCTCCTGGCCGACAAAGACAAAACATCGCTAAAATTCTCTCACAATAGTGTTTACACTGAAGTCTCATTGCCCAACGACCAGCCCGATCCTTATGTTTCGGTGGTGGTACTCGAATACAAACAGCGTCCTGCAGCGGTAGACGGCATGGTTGCCAAAACTGTTGATGGTGGGTATTCCCTGCTTCCCGGAAACCAAAGTCCGAAGCCGGAAACTATTGAGATCGTGTCTCCTTCTGAATACGAAACGATACCTGCACATGTGGTTGTATCCCAACCCGAAACCTTCCGATGGAAAATATTTGTGGATAAAGCCGGAGAAAAAACGGTGGATGCTTCCTACAGCTTTCAAGGAAACGACGCAAAAGGAAAAATCACGATTCGCACCGCTGAATCAACCCTGGAACAAAACATACATCCCACCGGATTAACCGTAGGTGAGCCCAACGAAAACTGGCACATTGAGGCATACAAGTCGCACCGTTTGGGCAGTATTTATTTTCCGGAACCGGGCCTTTATGAAATAGAAATGCAGCTGCAACCGGAACCCAATGAACCGGTAAATTTCCAGTGGATATGGATAAAATAAGTCATTCGGAGAACAAGCCGGTTATCAACAATTGTTAATATCCCCGGTTGATTCACAGTGAATATAAACCATTGTAAATCACTTGCTTTTTTCACTTTTCGTTGTAAATTTGAAATATCAGGTGAGCGATAAATGACCGCCGGAAATTGTGGAAAAGGCAAAAGTTTCTTAGCTGAATCCGGAGCCGATTCGAACCATCCTTCGGGACGGCACAATGGAAAGCCGAAGTTTGAACAAGATAATCTGGAATGTCAAAGTTCAGGCAATCATCTGAGAGAATCTCCAGAAGTTCTTTCAAGATTGGGTCTCCAGGCAGAATGCCAAAAAAACCTCGGTTTTTTCAATGCAGCACTGCTCAGTACAACCGGGAAACCGAAGTTTACTGATGACACTGTACCAATCCGCAAGGAAGAAGACAGCCATACACTGTGAGACACTTCGTTCAGGAAGGTAAGCGCGAATGCCGAATGAACTACCCAAAGGTTCAGCCGTAGAAAGCTAAACCGGCAGGTAAAGGGTCAGGGTTTGTTTGCAAAAACAAGCAGCGGCCAGTCGTAATAACCGTAGCCTGGCACCATAAACAACTCCGGTTGTTTGGAAGTGGATGGGAACTATTTGTCAAAGAATAGTTCCCATTTGTGTTTTATAGCCCCCGCAACATCAGAATTTAAGCAACTCGCACCAGGGATAAAAACGAACGCTCTTGTGCCGACAAAACAAAACGCCCATGTTCAAAATTGTTATCATTGGTTTTCTGATTGTGGCTCTCAATGTGGTAATCCAGGCAGCAGCCAGTCTGTTTTGGGTGCGTAAAACCAAACAAATATTTTCCAGACTGAACAATAACCTATCCGGGATAAGATCGTTCAATCTTCTGATTTTCTCGTTTTTATACCTGACACTTTTGCACCTGACGCATGCTCTTACCTGGGCAATTTGCATTAATATTCTTCCCAAAACCAATGTCGACTTCAGTAATTTTGGAGACATCTTTTATTACTCAATCGTCACTTTCACCACACTTGGTTACGGCGATTTAACGATTAGCTCCGAGTGGAGGATGCTGTCGGGCTTTGAAGCCATCAACGGTATTATGCTGATCGGCTGGTCTACGGCACTTATGTATTCCCTCATTCAAAACTTATACAAAAGCACCAACCGGAGCCTTTCGGATTAGCATCAAAAGTTTTGCTTTTCTTACAATGCAGTTCAGAAACAAATCAAACGCATTTGTAAATTTCTTGCTACTTTTGAGCACTAACATTTTAGATATGATTCCGACAATCAAACAACTCAAAAATACGGCCTCAGGTAATTTCTTTTTGATGGCAGGCCCCTGTGCCATTGAAGGTGAAGAAATGGCATTGGAGATCGCTGAGAAAATCGTAAACATCACGAACCAATTGCAAATTCCCTACATTTTCAAAGGTTCGTACCGAAAAGCCAACCGTTCGCGCATTGATTCGTTTTCGGGTATTGGTGACGAAAAGGCGCTAAAAATCCTGAAAAAAGTAGCTGACACTTTTGACATCCCAGTGGTGACCGATATTCACAACGCCGAAGAAGCTGCCATGGCCGCCGAATACGTGGACGTACTTCAGATCCCGGCATTTCTTTGCCGCCAGACCGACATTTTGGTGGCAGCAGCCCAAACCGGGAAAGTGGTGAACATTAAAAAGGGACAGTTTCTTTCTGCGGCAGCCATGCAATTTGCGGTCAATAAAGTCATCGACAGCGGAAACAATAACGTTGTACTTACCGAGCGCGGAACGACTTTCGGTTACCAGGACCTGGTGGTAGATTACCGGGGAATACCCGAAATGCAGGCCATGAATGTTCCGGTGGTGATGGACATCACGCATTCGCTGCAGCAACCCAACCAAGCGAGTGGAGTTACCGGAGGCAAACCCGAACTGATAGAAACAGTAGCGCGCGCAGCAATTGCCGTGGGTGTTGACGGTATTTTTATTGAAACACACCCAAATCCGGCAGTGGCAAAATCGGATGGTGCCAACATGCTGAAGCTCGATTTACTGGAACCGCTCCTGACCCGTTTGGTTGCTTTACGACAGGCAGTGAATGGATTTGAAACCTCAAAATAAAAAGCAGATTACCGATGAAAAGCAGAAGATCTTTTTTGAAAAAAGCAGTAGCGGGAGCAACGTTGGCCGGACTGCTGCCTTTTGCCAAAACTTCCCGTGCGGGTGAAGTGAAAATTACAGGGGCACTGATTCACCACGTATTTTTCTGGTTAAAAGAACCGGCTAACAAAGTCCACAAAAAACAGCTGGTGGAAGCCTTGCAGGAGTTGCTGAAAGTTGAGACCATAAGAATGAGCCATATCGGTTTTCCGGCTGGTACTGAAAGCCGCGACGTGGTAGACCATTCTTATTCCGTTTCGTACATGGTTATGTTCGATGACCAGGCAGGACAAGATGCCTACCAGGTTGATCCCATCCATCTTGAATTTGTGGAAAAAAACCAGCATTTATGGAGTAAAGTGGTTGTCTACGACTCGCTGGACACCCCTCTTAGCTAAGCATTTTTCAATTAGTGAAAGAAAAGGTACGCCATTGATATAGCTGCGATAATTCCTACGAAATCAGCGATCAACCCGCATACTACTGCGTAGCGTGTATTTTTAATTCCCACCGAGCCAAAATACACAGCCAGAATGTAAAAAGTAGTATCGGTTGCCCCCTGCACAGTACTGGCAACACGACCAACAAACGAATCGGCCCCGTAGGTAGTCATAGCATCCACCATCATGCCACGTGCACCACTTCCGCTTAATGGCTTCATCAGGGCGGTTGGCAAAGCTGCGGTAAAATCGGTGTTCAATCCCAGTTGTTCAAAGCTCCAGGTAAACCCGGCTACCAACCAGTCCATAGCGCCCGATGCCCGAAAAACACCGATAGCCACTAAAATAGCCACCAGGTAGGGTATAATTTTTACAGCGGTTTTGAACCCGTCTTTTGCTCCGTCGATAAATGCCTCGTATACGTTTACCTTTCGAAACAAAGCCATCAGGATAAAAACCACAATCACCGAAAACAAAATGAAATTACTGGCTATGTTCGAAATATTGGTAATTGCATCCTTGTCGAGCGTTGAGAAATACCAGATTATGCCACCAATAATAGCCGTCAGTCCACCCAAATAGGCAAGAACCACCTTATCGAGCAAGTTGATTTTTTGATAAAGCGCCACTGCAATTAAACCGGCAATGGTAGAAAAATAAGTTGCCAGCAAAATAGGAATAAATATATCCGAAGGATTTACCGCTCCCAGCTGAGCCCGGTAAACCATGATGCTTATCGGCAACAAGGTTAGACCCGAGGTATTCAACACCAAAAACATAATTTGTGCATTGGATGCTGTGTTTTTATGAGGATTGGTTGCCTGCATCTCTTTCATCGCCTGCAATCCCATGGGAGTGGCGGCATTGTCGAGATTCAGCATATTGGCTGCAATGTTCATCATAATAGAACCGTGCGCCGGATGTTCCTTTCCCAGTTCAGGGAAAAGCTTATTGAAAAAGGGACCGATCAACTTTGAGAAAACATGCACAATTCCACCTTTCTCCCCTATCCTCATAATCCCCATCCAAAGCGTCAACACGCCTGTTAAGCCAAGGGATATTTCGAATCCTGTTTTGGCCATGTCAAACGTAGCATTCACCATGTCGGTAAAAACTGCCGTATCTCCCAGAAATACCAGGCGGGCCAAACCAATCACAAATGCAGCTAAAAAAAAGAAAATAAAGAGGTAGTTTAAAGCCATACGGTCTATTGTAATTTTTCAGACATTGTAAACGGGTTTGAAAACTTATCTCTTCCCGTAATTCATCGTAAAAATAGAAATCTATTATTCATTAAGCAAAGAATTACTTTTCCACACACCTATTTTACCGAATTGGAGTTTCAACGTGATTTAAAAAAGCCGTAGGGAAACAATGGATTAAGTCAATGATTTTCAACTACTGAGAAAAAATCAGGATTGTTTTGAAGAGTCCTGAAATCTGGCTATCATTATAACAGATTCAAACCTAACTTTATGAAAACAGTACTTTACTGGCTCATTGCAGTTGTTATCACACTAAGCGCAATGGTTTACCAACGCACCACGGGGCCCACCAAAGACAAACGGGTAAAAATTACCATCGAAAACAAGGAATATAAACTACGCCTCACCCGCAGCCACGGGGGAGAAAGCGACTGCAAACTCCAATTGCATATAGAGGATGAAACCATTGACGGAACTATGTTTTTTAAACCATTCCCCTCAAAAAACGAGTGGGCCGAACAGAAATTGACGCGTGAAGGCACATACCTTGTTGCCACTTTACCGCATTTGCCGCCGGCAGGAAAATACGAATACAAGATTACACTGACTAAAGGAGACCAAAGTTTTCGGCTGAATGATGGTATGCCGGTGATCATCCGGTTTAAAGGCCATGTTCCCGCAGGAATTCTTGTCCCTCACATTTTCTTTATGTTCTTTGCCATGTTCCTGGGCAACCTGGCTGGAACAATGGCGTTTTTCAAACACAAACGGTTTAAATTCTACACCACACTCACACTTATAACTCTTTTTATTGGCGGAATGATCTTAGGCCCGCTGGTACAATTGTATGCATTTGGAGAAGCCTGGGCTGGTATCCCCTTTGCCTGGGACCTCACCGATAACAAAACATTGCTCGCCTTTCTGTTTTGGATACTCGCTTTTGCAATGAACCGTAAGCAAGAACGTCCTTTTTATACGGTTTTAGCCGCCGTGGTTATGCTATTGGTTTATTCCATTCCTCACAGCATGTATGGCTCGGAACTGGATCCCGAAACCGGTGAAATTATCCAGGGATGGATACAGCTGTTTGTTTATATGTAATAATACCAAATCCTGTTTGGGGCAAAAATAAAAACACCGTTTACGGCCAATAATATCAAAAATAATCAGGACAACGCCCTGATAAAAAGTTAAATTGTCAAACAGGATTCGGTTAGTAACATTTCATTTATTTCGGCTCGGGTTAGATATATTCTTCTATTTTTGCTCATGAGAGTAAAACACAACATCGTTAAAACTAATTCATCTTTCTTCAATTTAGTAAGAGCTACTATAACCAGTTTAGAGAAAGATTATAGCCTAAAAAATGGAGACGAAAGAGAGGTTAATGCTGACAAAGGAGCAGTATGGCACTTTTTTCAAAAAGAATTACCATACAGCATGCCTTGTTGCCTTGCGCTACATCCCCGACATTGATCGTGCCGAAGATATGGTTCAGGATGTGTTTGTGTCTTTATGGGAAAAACGTAAAGAACTACAGGTTAAAATTAACTTAAAAAAATACCTTCTTTCTGCTGTAAAAAACCAGGCAATAAACCTGACCCAACGCGATAAAGCCAATACTATTCCCCTATCAAAATTGATGGTTGATTTAGAAGAAGATGAACCGGAAGAATTTGCAAAAGAAGAATTATCGGTAAAGCTTGCTGAAGCCATAAACGAACTTCCTCCTGCCTGTCATAATATCTTTTCGCTGGCTTACCAAGAGAATTTCACCTATCAACAAATTGCCGACGAACTCAATTTATCCAAAAATACGGTGAAAACCCAAATGGGAATTGCTTATCGTCAACTCAGAGAGAAGCTCCGTCAGTCGATTGTTGTTTTAGTGCAGATGCTTCAATGGCAATAAACACTTCATTTTTCGAAAAATTCGTTTACTAACTTTCGAAAGACAACTTTTCTTTTCGATTACTGATTTTTTCTAAAATAATCTTTCACCCTTTTTTCAAAAAATGTGTCTTATATATAAAACATGAAAAGTAAAAACGAAAATAGATATGAAGATTTTGCTTCTTTCTTTCATGAAAAAGCTAATCTACAAGAAGAAGAATCTACAAGTCAGGAATTTAAGGTTGTAGAAAAAATATACACCCTTAGAGAAAAGATCGTCCTGCTTGCCAAACTAAAAACAGCAGGAAGTGTTTGGGAAAAATTAGACCATCGGATTATTGAAAACAAACAGACTCTTAAAATTCGGAAACTCTTTCGTTTTCCTTATGCTGCCGCCATTTTATTACTTTTAGTGGTGGCAGGGACCCTAGGGATAGTAAACTACTTATCTCCTTTTTCTGACAGACAGCTAAGTTTCTCAGAGATTATTTCCCATACGGGTGAAATGAAAGAAGTAGAACTACCAGATGGAACAAATGTATGGTTGGGTTCGAATTCTTCCTTAAAATATGACAACAAATTTGGTCAGAGAAATAGGTTGGTAAACCTAAACGGGGAGGCAATGTTTGATGTTACAACGGATAACAAACTCCCCTTTTATGTCAATATGGGAAAGGCGTCCATTAAAGTACATGGGACAAAATTCTTGGTAACCAGCTATGCAGAAGGCCATAACAACGAGGTCATATTAATAGAGGGGAAAGTAGAATACCTGCGGCAAAACCATTCCTATACCTTGGCGCCCGGCGAAAGTCTTGCCGACAATCTGCATACAGATAAGATTATCAAAAAGAAGGTTGAGCTGGATAGTTATTCACAATGGAGAGATGGCAAGGTTTATCTCGACAACAACAACCTGAACTACCTGGTATTCCTGATGGGACAATGGTATGGGAAAAAGTTTGTATTCAGGGATACAAACCTCAAAGAATTAACTTTTACAGGAGTGATTAATAAAAATAACTCACTGGATTATAATATGAACATAATTGAGTTAACCAATAAAGTAAAATTTGAAAAAAGCGAAAACTTAATAACAATAATAGAACAAAAGTAAAAAACAACCGGGAACTGTTGACGCAATTCCCGGCATTTTTAAGTTAATCTATGCTCTCGCATTCTGAGTGAAAGAGCATAATTGTTGAACTAACAAAATCAAATGTATGAAAAAAAAGTTTTTCCTGCATGTAAGCGGGATAGATGTATCTAAAATCTTTCTATTTATGAGACTAACATTGTTTTTGGTTTTGCTCAATATTTTTGGAGTATGTGCCAAAGATTCTTACACGCAAAATTCAAAATTTAATCTGAAGTATCAGAACACGACAATCAAACGTGTACTGGAGGAGATACAACAGCAAAGTGAGTTGGAGTTCTTTTATAGTAATGAAGATTTTGACACCAGTGAAAAAATCGACATTGACGTAAAAAACGTGACAATTGATAAAGTTATGGACCTGGTAACTCTTCCGTATGGATTACAATACAAGGTAGTAGATAACCTTGTTATTATATCCAAATCAGAAGACTCCCCCACTCCTCCCGTAAAAAAAGATCCCAAAAGATCAGTGCGCGGTATAGTAACAAACACTGCCGGCGAGCCCATCCCGTTTGTAAACGTGGTAATTAAGGGTGCTACTATTGGTACTGCGACAAATGAGTTTGGCCAGTACGAATTGGCTATTAACGATGAGGTTACCCTCATTTTTAGTAGTTTGGGCTACAAAGATTACGAGATTCACACCAAAGGGAAAGAAAAGATTGACGTTACTTTAGTGGATGACAATATCGATGTAGGAGAAGTGGTTGTAATGGGATACAACGAAGTGGAAAGAAAACACCTTGCCTCATCGGTTGCATCAGTAGAGATGGACAGAGTAGTAAATCGCCCGATTACAAAACTTCAGGAAGCATTTAGCGGAACCATAGCAGGAGCTACCCTTATGCAGGGAAGCAACCTTCCCGGGAGTAGTCCCGGGACAATTTCTATCCGTGGATTAAGTACCTTGCAAAATGCTTCCCCATTGGTTATTGTTGATGGGATGGAACAATCTTTAACCGACCTTGACCCCAACCAAATTAAAAGCATCAGTATTCTAAAAGATGCCGCTGCTGCCTCTATGTATGGTTCACGCGGTGCCAACGGCGTAATTATTATCGAAACAGAACGTGGAAGCACCGGTGAATTCAAAGTGGATTTACACAGCTGGGTCGCCATACAATCGCCTATTGACCTCCCTGACTTTGTTAATTCAGCCGATTACATGCGGTTGAATAACGAAGCACGTACAATCCAGGGACAAGAACTACTATTTACTCCGGAAGATATATCCCTTGCAGACAAGGGAGAATATACCAATACCGACTGGCTGGATGCCATTATGGAAAGAACCGCTTATTCGCACAATACGTCTGCTAATATTTCAGGAGGAGGCGGTGTAGGTACCTTTAATTTGATGTTAGGCTATGTAGAAGAAAATGGATTAAATGAACTGGAAGGTACTCAAAAATTCAGTGCTCGTTTTAATACCAACATTAACATTGCCGACCGCTTTGTTTTGTTGGCCGACTTTTATGCCCACCGTTTACAGGTAGATCGTTTAATGGCCAACGACGACGGACACGGCCTATACGAAAGAGCCTGGCATATGAATCCGACCCAGGCTATTTTCTATGAATCGGAACTACCCGAACATTATATTTTGCACAACGATCAGAACCCGCTGGCCAGAATTAAGCACGGGGGAGAAAAAAATTATCTGCACGACAGGAGTACCATCAACCTGAGACCCCGTTACTATATTAACGACAACCTTTATGTATCAGGAAACGTTTCTTATATGATTAACAAATCTGCAGACAAATACAAAAGGGAAACTTTCAAATTTTACGACGGTGATGGAAAACCGGTGGCAGTATGGAAAAATGATGTAGGTGCTTCTCAAGGAGTAAGCATAAGCCAAATTACTGCACGTGGACTTATTAACTATGAGAAAGACCTGCGCCAGGAAAAAGACAAAATATATTTAGTACTCGGAGCCGAGTCAATGAACTATACCTATACCGATTATCGGGAAATAACCAAAGCTTCATTTTTCACAAAAATGAACTATTCTTTTGACAACCGGTATTTATTGGAAGCAACATTCAGAACCGACGGAAGCAGTAAGTTTGCCCCTGGAAATCGGTGGGGCTTCTTCCCTTCAGCATCGATCGGATGGAATGTTCACAACGAGAGCTTCATGAATTTTCTGAAAAGTAAAGACATTTTGAACAACTTTAAAGTACGTGCTTCTTACGGTTTAATCGGAAATGAGAACGTAGACCCTTATTTATGGCAGGAAATTGTCAATACCTGGGGATGGACCATGCGTGTTCCAAACCCGGACTTCACGTGGGAGAAACAGAATCAGGTAAACGTTGGAGCAGATATAACCATGCTTAGCAATAAACTGGATTTCACCTTTGATATTTACCACAAACGTTCGTACGATCTGATTTATTCAGATTTTCCGGTTCCTCCGCTTACCGGGTCTTATTACCTTACCTCATCGGTTAATATTGGCGAAGTAGAAAACAAAGGGTGGGAAGTTTCAGCAAAATGGTCAGACAAAATAGGAGACTTTTCCTACAGCATCGGAGCCATGCTTTTTGATAACCGAAACAAGGTATTAAAAGCAGGTTATACCAACTCTGATACATTAATTTTTAAAAACAATGAAGACAAGATCTGGTACAAGGGAATAGCAGTAGACAACTATTACGGCTATCAAAGCAATGGCTATTTCAAAGATCAGCCAGACGTGGATGCCACCGCTGCCAAGCTCCCCAATACACTTCCAGGCGACATTAAATACGTAGATCAAAACAATGACGGAATAATCAATGAAAAGGACAAGGTAAATCTTGGCGATCCTTTCCCACATTACAACTATTCCGTAACCGTAGACTTAAAATACAAGCGTTGGGACTTTTCACTTCTAGGACAAGGTGTTGGTGAACGTACCGGCAGATTAAACGGACTGGAAGGTTACCCCGTACTAATGGATGGTGCCAGCAACAGCCTCGGGACTCCTCGCAAATACTATATGGAAAACCGTTGGACACCCGAGAATATGAACAGCAGGTTCCCACGTGTATGGACCGGATCAAGTACCAATGCAGAACTAAGTGATGTGTGGCTTAGTGATGCTTCATTCTTTAGGATCAAAACCCTTCAGTTAGGCTATTCCATCCCGAAAATTGGAAAAAGCATCAGGAATGTCCGGATCTATGTAAATGCCCAAGACGCAATTACCTTTACCAACTGGGAAGGTTTAGAGCCTGAAAGAAACGGAGGGAACGGTAAATATCCAAGGATGGCAACCTACAGTGTAGGACTAAAAGCAACTATTTTTTAAACTTAAACAGTTAATCTAGCATGAAAAAGCTTATATATATTATATTTCTGGCAATGGCATTTGTTGGATGTGAAAGTTTTTTAGATAAAACAGACCCTACAGCAACCACTTTTGTTGAATTTTTCAACGATGAGGAAGACCTAAGACGGGTAATTTACAGTAGTTATCTTGATGTTTTCACCTTAACTACTAACCGTAGAACAATGCCATACATGACTGAAGGAAAAACCGACAATGCGTATAGCAGGCTCGAAGGAGACTATCACCAGCAACTGGCAAATGGCAACTACAACAGCAACAGTGCAGCGTTTTTGTATTATTATGAATTACAAATGAAACACCTCGGGCGATTGAACACTTTTATTGCCAATGTAGATGTTCCTTACGTCGAAGACGAAGCTATCAGAGAAAAATATAAAGGAGTGTTGGAGGCATTACGTGTATGGCACTACTTTAAGCTGACATTTCGTTGGGGGAACGTTCCCTTCCACCTGCAACCAGCCGATTTAACCGATGCCACCCAGCCGGCAACTCCCAAGGAAGAGATTCTGGATGAATTGTTCCCTCTTGCCGAAGAAATTGCAAGCCGGCTCCCGGCTGATGAATATACTACTGATAAATACATGTTCAACAGGTATTCATTAAAAGCCCTAACCATGCGTTATGCATTGTATAACGGCCGCTACGAAATGGCTGCCAAACTGGCCAAAGAGATAATGGATAGCGAAAACTATTCTTTACACCCAGTTTACGGAGATTTGTTCCAATACAACGCCTGTTCTAACAATAACGAGTTTATTATGCATCTAAACCGCGAAAGTAATGGCAACAGGGCCACTTATACGTTCAGAGATCTTGGTCCACACTATCGGACAGGTCCCGGACAGTCATACCTTGTTCCTTTAAAATCGTTGGTAGATACTTACTGGACTTTGCAAGGAAGAACTATAGATAATTGTCCGCTCCATACAAAAGAAGAGTATGAATTAAATCCTACCCTTAACCGAGATCCACGCTACAGTGCAAGTATCATGGGACATGGAGATAACTTCTACGGAGAGCCGATCAATATCTATAACGAAAATAACCCGATGTACTACGAAAACCAGCGTGCAAGTAAATCAGGATATTGGTTCAAGAAATATGTATCAGAGGCAGACGCATTTAAAAGCAGTGGAAACTTTGAATTTGCCTTTTTACGCTATGCAGAAGTATTGTTAACATATGCAGAAGCAAAAATTATGCTGAATGATGTAGATGCTCTGGCTAAAAGTTGTATCAATCAGGTTCGCCAACGGGCTGGATTGGATATGGCAGAAGCCGACGTTACATTGCCAAAGTACAATGCCTATAGTCAACAGGATTGGATTAAGTTAATTCGTAATGAACGTAGGATTGAATTTGCAGCAGAAGGGCTGCGTTACGCCGACATCATCAGGTGGAGAATTGCTGAAGATGTTCTTACCCAACCGGCACTGGGACACACCAGAAAAGAGGGAGAACAACTTATTTCGTTAAAGATAGAAGACCGTTCTTTTAAACCTAATAACTATTTGTGGCCTTTCCATCAAAATAGCTTGCGGGTTAACCCAGGCTTAAAACAGAATCCGGGATACTAAAAAAAACGCTTGAATATCCCTGGCAGATCTAACGATCCGCCAGGGATATTTTTTTATTTTAATACCATGAGAAAAACTAAAAAAAAATCTATTAACTTTTGTGTGCTCATTCTCTTTAGCATTGCCTTTCACCAGCAATCTATCGCCCAAAAATTTAACTGGAAAACAGGCCATGATGGCTGGATTATGAGCCAAGAAGAAGGAAACCGCGAATATGAAAAGTTTTTTGCCATCGGACCCTGGCACGTTCCCGGTTACGTCTTTACAAATTCTCCGGAAGCAGATGAGCAAACCTATCGCGAGAATGCTGCCCTGTTCCAAAAGAAATCGGAGCCATTTAACATGCTTTTTGTAACACCGGGCACCCAAAAAGATTACATGGCGGATAAAATACATATTCTCAATCCGTTTTCACCAATGCTGCATGCCTACATCGATAAAATACCCGGGTTGCCCACAGGTGACGATAAAGATTATTACCGGAGCCGGGCAATTAAAGAGCGCGTAAACAGTCCGGAATTTGAGCAATACCTGGATGCTGAGATCAAAAAATTATCAGAGAATCTTCCCAATGATAAATACATCTATTCTCATATTGATGAAATAGCTTTGGGCGGTGTAGGCAAATGGGCGGTACCGCCTTCTGTGGGGGCAAAAATTAGCAACAGGCTAAAGAAACAGGATAAGAATGCACTCGTTTTTGTCGACCTGCTGGGACATAGCAAAGGAAGTACTTACTTCTTTGAACA
>NZ_QWGR01000268.1 GCF_003576475.1 Maribellus luteus
CGGTGGGCTCTTACCCCACCCTTTCACCCTTCCCGGCCGCGAACGGCCGGCGGTTTGCTTTCTGTGGCGCTATCCCTGGGATCGCTCCCGGCGGGCGTTACCCGCCGCCTTTTCACCGTGGAGCCCGGACTTTCCTCGACGCCCGCAAGCGAGCGCCGCGACCGCCCGGCCGTCTGGTCGGCGCGGAAAGTGATCGCGACCGGCCGTTCAGTCAACCGCGTCGTTCACCCGCCCATAGACGATCTGGTCGCAATAGGCGCCTTTCCAGAGGGCGTAGTCGCGCAGCACGCCCTCGCGCTGGAAGCCGTGGCGTTCGAGCAGGTCGCAGGAGCGGGCGTTGCCGGGCGTGACCATCGCCTCCAGGCGGCGCAACGCCAGCGCCTCGAAACCGAAGGCGACCATCCTGGGCAGCACCTCGGCCATCACGCCCCGCCCCCAGTGCGCCCGCGACAGGTCGTAGGCGATCTCGCCGCGCCGCCCGCGCTGGACGACCACCGCGTTGAAGCCGCAGGTGCCGATCAGG
>NZ_QWGR01000269.1 GCF_003576475.1 Maribellus luteus
ACGCGCTCGAAGTAGTGCAGGAACTTGGGCGCGCGATTGTCGAGAAAATCCTGTGTGCGGCGTTTGGCTTCGGTACGCTGGTCTTCGTAGTACTCGCACGACGCAATGGGGTGGTGCGTGTCATGGATCTCGACCACGAAATCGGCAATCGTCAGTTGCAGGCCGTGCGTCCACAGGCCGCCGGCTTCGTCGTGCGGGGCCAGGCCATAGTGCTGGCCGAGATAAAGCAGGATGTTGGCCGTCTGCGCGATCACCAACTGGCCAGCCACCAGGAATGGCGGCGCGAACGGCGGTGTGGGAATGCCGGCGTCGTCCAGAAACGCCTCGATGGCGGCTTCATCTTCGCGGCCTAGGTCGGTATAGGGCACGGCGGCCTGCTCCAGCGCCAGCCGGACGAATTCGCCGCGGCCCTGGATTTCGGGCCAGTAGTAGAGCGTGGTTTCCATGGTCGGGGGATGCGCGAGGTGGGAGTTGCGCAGCAAGATCGATGCCGCATCGCAGCAGGAACGGCGCCTGCGAACGA
>NZ_QWGR01000270.1 GCF_003576475.1 Maribellus luteus
ATCAGCGTCTTCATGAACCCGATCGGCACGGGCTTACTGCTTGGGCGCGTCCTTCTTGTTGGCGCCCTCGCTGTACGGGTCGAACTTGCCGCCGGCCTTCGCGCCCTGGCTGTACGGATCGAACTTCTCACCGGCCTTCGCGCCCTGGGTGTACGTGTCGTACTTGCCATTCTCTACATTGGCCGGCTGAGCGCCGGGGTTCAGCGCTCTGGCGGTGCTGTCGTTCTTGTTGGCGCCTTGCGAATACGGATCGAACTTGTCGCCGACTTTTGCGCCTTGGCTATAGGGGTCGAACTTCTTCTGGTCAGTCTGCGCGTGGGCCACGGTGCCGACGGCGGCTACGACAGCGACCGCTGCCACGAGGGTAAGACGTTTGTACGGCATCTGAAGCTCCTGTCCTATGGGTCGTTTGGGCTGGTCACATCAAATGGAGCAGCCTCGTTTTGAACGCATCCCGATGTCGTGCGCAACTTGGACGTTGGCGCCGGCGCCGGAAAACCCCCTCTCCTCGTCGTACGCTATG
>NZ_QWGR01000271.1 GCF_003576475.1 Maribellus luteus
CGCGGGTGCAGCGCCGACAGCTTGATCGAGATGCCCGGCCCTTCGTAGATGCCGCGCCCGCCCGAGGCCTGCCCGATCGCGCGGATCGCCTGCTCGTACGACGCGAGGTAGCGCTGCGCGTCTTCCTCCGTCATCGCGGCCTCGCCGAGCATGTCGTAGGAATAGCGGAAGCCCTCGGCCTCGAACTTGCGCGCGTTGGCCAGTGCTTCAGAGATGGTTTCGCCGGTGACGAACTGCTCGCCCATCAGGCGCATCGCCATATCCACACCCTTGCGGATCAGCGGCTCGCCGCTCTTGCCGATGATGCGCGTGAGCGCCTTCGACAGCCCGGCTTCGTTATGCGTGGCGACCAGCTTGCCCGTCAGCAGCAGGCCCCAGGTGGCGGCGTTCACGAACAGCGACGGGCTCTGGCCCAGGTGCGAATGCCAGTTGCCGTTGCTGATCTTGTCGCGGATGAGCGCGTCGCGCGTGGCCTTGTCGGGAATGCGCAGCAGCGCCTCAGCTAGGCACATCAGCGCCACGC
>NZ_QWGR01000272.1 GCF_003576475.1 Maribellus luteus
CAGGCGGGCGTTCTGGAAATAGGCGATCAGGTCCGAGACGTCGAAGACCAGCGCCGGGTCGAGCGGATCGGCGGGGGCTTCGCGCTCGGCGGCCAGGCGTTCGATTTCGGAGAGGACGGCGTCGGCGGCGGCGAGCCGTTGGCGCGCGGCGGGCTCCAGCGGATCGCCGTCGTCGCGCAGCACCGCGACCAGCCGCCGGATGTCGGCCTGGATGCGCCGGGCCGCGACGGCCGCTTCGACTTCGGCGTCCGTTTCGGTCTCGACCGCGCCGACGGCCTCGGCGAGCAGGCGCAGGTCGGTCTCGCCGGAGCGGGCCGCCAATTGGCGCAGCTCGTCTGACGCGTCGCCGTGACCCGGTTGCAACTGCAAGGCCCGCAGATAGCTGCGGCCGGCGCCGGCCCGGTTTCCCTGAAGCTTTCGCAGGTGGCCGAGGTGGAGGTGCGGTTCCGCCGAGGCGGGGTCGAGCTCCTCGGCGCGCCGATAGGCCAGTTCCGCCTCGGTGAAGGCGCCGCTTTCCTTGAGC
>NZ_QWGR01000273.1 GCF_003576475.1 Maribellus luteus
AAGGCGCTTTTCTACGCTTCGCCGCCGTCCTAGCCTCAAGGAAAAGCGGCGCGGGGACGGATCATGGACATCGAGCAACTGCGCCGGGGCGCGCAGACGCCGGCCCAGGCGGGGGCGGGCGACCTGGGCGGGGTCTCGACCGATCTCGCGGACGCCTTCGCGGTCGACCCCCACTTCAACTGGTTCCTGCGCGACGACGCCGGCCGCGCCAGGGTCCGCCGCCGTTTCTTCCGTTTCCTGATCGATCGCATGGCCTTCCCCGCCGGGCGGATAGACCGGCCGAACGGCGGCGGCGCGGCGGCGGTGTGGATGCCGTCGGAGGCGCTGGCGCCCCAGCCGCTGTGGCGCGAGCTGCAGGCCCTGCCCATGCTGCTGGCGGCCACGGGCCTGGAGCGTTTTCCCCGGCTGACGGCGCTGCGGGCGGACATGGACGCCCACCACCCGATGGACCAGCCCCACGTCTATCTGTGGTTCCTCGGCGTCGCGCCCCAGGCCCAGGGGCTGGGCGTCGGCTCGCGCCTG
>NZ_QWGR01000274.1 GCF_003576475.1 Maribellus luteus
GGCAATGCCCGCCCTCCCCGCTTCGCCTATGTCGGTACTTACACGTTCAACGCACCGGGCGGCACTGCCGGCGGCCCGGCCGCTCGCGGTATTTATGTGCTGGCGCCGCGCGGCGATGCGTGGACCCAGGTGCAGGTGGTCGAAAGTGCCAATCCGTCGTTCCTGGCCCTGCACCCGAACCAGCGGTTCCTGTACGCCACCAATGAATTGGAGGTCTACGAGGGACGCCCAAGCGGCAGCGCCGAGTCCTATGCGATCGACCCGCGCGACGGCAAGCTGACGCTGCTCAACCGCCAGCCGCTCTCTTTGTCGGGTACCAACCCTGCGCACGTGGTGGTGTCGCCGGACGGCAAACACCTGTGCGTGTCGATCTACAGCGGTGGCGCGTACAACCTCCTGCCGATCGGCGAGGACGGCAAGCTCGGCACCGTGTCCGGCATCTTCAAGGACACCGGCTCCGGCCCGCGCCCCGAACAGGAGGCGCCGCACGCGCACATGATGCTGTTCGACACCGCCGGCCAG
>NZ_QWGR01000275.1 GCF_003576475.1 Maribellus luteus
ACGATGCCGGCATCGAACTGCCGTAGGAGCCGTAGCCGTACAGCAGCAGCGGCGCGCTGCCGTCGCGCTTGAGATCCTTGCGATGGACGATGGATACCGGAACCTGCGCGCCGTCATGGGAGGTCGCCATGATGCGGGTGGTGACGTAGTCGGCAGGATTGTGGCCGGAGGGAATTTCCTGGCGCTTGCGCAGGGTGCGCGCGCGGCTGACCATATCGTTGTCGAACACTTCCGACGGCGTGGTCATCGACGAATAGGAAAACCGGATCTGCGTGGTGTCGAACTCGTAGCCGCCGATGGTGCCGAGCGAATAGGCCGCCTCGTCGAAGGCGATGGCATGTTCCTGCAAGGTCGCAAGATCCCGGATGACGATGGAGGGCAGCGCATTGGTTCGCTCCATCCGCACCAGATGACCGGAATAAAGTTCGATGTCGATGATGTAGGTGCCGGGCCGATGCGGGATCAGGTCGCGCCAGTTCTTGCGCGCGGGCGATGCCAGCGGCGCGGTGACAATCTTGAAGT
>NZ_QWGR01000276.1 GCF_003576475.1 Maribellus luteus
GACGCCTGGGCGAAAGCCTCGGAGAAGATCGCCGAGCAGATGATGAAGGAAATTTCGTCCGTCAAGAAGAACGCGAAGGGCGAAGATTCCCAGATCAACTCGATCTACATGATGGCGCATTCAGGCGCGCGCGGTTCGCCCGCGCAGATGCGTCAGCTCGCCGGCATGCGCGGCCTGATGGCCAAGCCGGACGGCTCGATCATCGAAACGCCGATCGTGTCGAACTTCAAGGAAGGCCTCACGGTTATGGAGTACTTCAACTCCACCCACGGCGCCCGTAAGGGCCTCGCGGATACGGCGTTGAAGACCGCGAACTCGGGCTATCTCACCCGCCGTCTGGTGGACGTGGCGCAGGACTGCATCATCACGCAGGACGATTGCGGCACCAAGCTCGGCATCAAGATGCGCGCCATCATCGACGCGGGCACGGTCGTGGCCTCGCTGGCGTCGCGTATTCTCGGCCGCCCCGCGGGCGAGGATCTGCGCGATCCGGCGACCAACAAGGTCGTCGTCAAGCGCGGC
>NZ_QWGR01000277.1 GCF_003576475.1 Maribellus luteus
GTCAGGCGCCGGCCGATCTGGTTGAGGATGAGGCGGATGAGCGGCTTGGTCCGGGCGATGTCCGACGGCGGCACGACGAGGTAGAGGCTGGTCGGCTGGCGGGCGCCGACAATGTCAGCGATGCGCCAGTCGCAGCGGCGCGTCACCTCCGCGACGACGGGATCGCGATAGAGGCCGAGGAACGACATGGCTGTCGAGAGCACGCCGGAGCGTTCGTTGTCGGATTTGTTGAGCAGCTCGCGCGCGGCGCTGGCGATGACGGGGAGCGGCCCGGCTTCACCGAGATGCGCGGTCTTCATCATCGCGGCGAGCGTAGACTCGATCGGCCGCTTCGGATCGGAGAGGAATGCGGCGACGCCAGCGAGCGTCTTTTCCCCTTCCGCGTAGAGGACATGGAGGATCGCGCCGACCAGCAGCGCATGGCTGGTCTTTTCCCAGTGATTGCGCTTCTCCAATGAGCCTTCGGGGTCGACAAGGATATCGGCGATGTTCTGAACGTCGCGGACCTCCCATTCGCCGCG
>NZ_QWGR01000028.1 GCF_003576475.1 Maribellus luteus
GAGCCGTATGATGGGAGACTATCACGTACGGTTCTGTGAGAGGTTTAGGGGTGTGATTCCCCTTTACCTACTCGACTTATTTTATTCATCGTCTAATTCTTTTATCAGCTAACGCTAAATACTTCAGTCCAGTTTGGTCAAATATATTCTCCGCTCTTTCAATTTGAAGTGCCGAATAGACGGCATGTGCAAAGCCTGGAAGTCCACCAATAATTGCGGCAGTTGTCGAAGCAGTAGCAAGACCTTGATATGCTCCGATTAAACCACAAACGGTTCCAAATAATATATTTTTAAAGTGACTTTCATTCATTTTTGCTGATAATTCGTCTTTTCGTTGAAGTAATTCAGCTAAATGTTGGTGAAATAGAGGACTGTCTTCTGTAATATTAGGGTCAAGTACTATTAGTTCAACACGAGTCCTGAATGCATTAAGTAGGGGCAAATTTTTTTCCTTAAATTTTAAAAGTTTTTTTAAATCAATTTCACTTGGAAAAGGAATAAGATTACTCAAAATAGTTTCTCTCTTTTGTCGTTGTGAGTCAAATGAATTCCTATTGTAAAAAGGTCTAACATAGTCGGTTGTTGGTAATCTATTTGTCTTGGTACTTATAAGCGTTGCCAAAAAGAACATTAAATTATTAGCAGTTTTTTGCTCAACTGAAAACCAACGTCCATCTGTCCTTTCTGCAAGACCTAATTGCTCTAATCCGTAAAATATATCTTTGTCAAATTTGTCTGCATGAACTCTTGCTTTTGAAAATTTATCAATATGTATATTCCCTCTTTGTCCTTGTCTAAAACTATTTTGTGCAGTTATTAACTTTTCTCTATTAGTTTCAATAAGTTTAAGAAATGGTCGTGTTGCTTCCCACGGATTATCTAGAACTTCAATAGGATTAATCGGAGTTACAAGTTCGTTTCTAACAAGTTCAAGCATAAATTCTTCATAATTTCGCTCTGGTTCATAGAAATATTCTTGCGGTACGATTGAACCAATGTTTTCATAATATAACAATGTCCTTAATGCCCAATCAGTCCGAGGAACATTTATGTATGGATAGTAAAGTAAATTATTCATATTCTGTGATTTTAACTTGCCGCTAACGTATGTGTATATGCACTTTTAAAATTCATGCTAAATTTTGCTTTAGAGTTTTGTATTTCAGAGTCATATGCGTTTTTAAATGCTTGTAAGTATTTACAAACAGTTGTAAGTGCTTACAATCACTTGCCAATTTAACTAAAAACTCCTTATCTGACTTAATTACAATCAGTGCTTCTCATCATTATTTTTTGAGAAAAACACAACAGGTAACGGAAACCTGATGGTTGAGATTAAATACTTGCCCAAATAAGCTCGAAGCTCATGGCTAACAGCTTGTAGCTAGTAATTTAAAACATCGGTGCCACCACATGTGCCAGCGATTCCCTTAGTTTATACAAACCCGGGCGTTGCCGCCATTCCCGCAGGTTGACTTCTTTTGAATTTTTCAGATCGTTTAAAAAGTGGCCTTCCAGTTCGGCGTTGAACTCGCTGCTGTACATAAAAGCATTGGCTTCGAAGTTGGTTTCAAAGCTGCGGAAATCGAAGTTGCTGGTTCCGATGGTGGAGAAGCCATGGTCGACCAACATGTATTTACTGTGGACAAAACCGGCCTTAAAAAGATAAATGCGGACACCGGCTTCCAGCAGTTCCTCCACATATGAGAAAGTACACCATTTCGACAGACGGGCATCCGATTTTTCGGGAATGATGATGCGGACGTCCACCTGGCTGAGGGCAGCTGTTTTTAGCGCCATCAGCATTTCGGCGGGCGGCATCAGGTAGGGAGTGACGATGTAAACCCGTTTTTTGGCGTTTATGATGGCGGCAAAAAAAGCCTGGGCAATGCCTTCCCAGTCGTAATCGGGGCCGCCGGCACAAATTTGTATGGGCGTTCCCGGGGCTTCAGTAAATACGGAGAAATATTTCCGACCCACGATGTTTTGCTGAGACACAAAATACCAGTCGGCAGCAAATATAATTTGCAGTGTAGCCACAGCATCGCCTTCAATTTTCAGGTGCATGTCGTACCAGGGGCCGGCTTTTGGGTGGCCTTTCAGGTAATGGTCGGCAATGTTTACACCGCCGATAAACCCGGTTTTCCCGTCGATAACCACAATTTTCCGGTGGTTGCGGTAATTCACTTTCGAGGTTAGCCGGGGAAAGCGAACTTCCAAAAAGGGATAAATCTCGATGCCGTTTTGGCGTAGTTCGCGGTAGAATTTCTTGGGGAGTTCCCAGCTTCCCACATCGTCCACAATAATCCGGACTTCCACTCCTTCGGCGCGTTTTTTCAGCAGCAGTTCCTTGAACCGGGTGCCGATTTCATCGTTGGCAAAAATGTAGTATTCAAGGTGAATGTGGTGCCGGGCACTTTCAATCGCTTCAAAAAGAGCCTGAAATGTATTTTCTCCGTTCACCAGAATTTTGGTGCGGTTTCCGGTGGTAAGCAACGCATACGAGCTGTTCAGCATTAACCGGATTATGTTTTGGTGGTGAGCAACCTCTTTTTGTTGCACGTTTTGTTCAAACTGCCTTAACTGTTGAGTGCTTACGCGGCGCAATTCTTTTAACGCCTTTAGCCCGCGAACCGAAAACATTTTCCGTTTCCGGTATTCCTGACCAAACACCAGGTAAAACAACATTCCTAAAATGGGCAGCAGAATCAAGGCAAGTATCCAGGCCGCCGTTTTGTAAGGCGAGCGCTTTTCGAGAATGATCATAATGGCAACAGGTATGGCCGTGATCACGAATGCTAAATAAAACCATCCGGAGAATTGGTTCCAGTCAAACATTTTTTTTCAAATTAGGATTGATATAAAAGTCTGCATTTTGCTTTATAAAAACAATAATCAGCTTAAATTCGTATTAGAAATTGGCTAAAGGTATTAAAAAATGAAACGAGCATTCTTCGTACTGATAATAATGGCTGCGGTGTTGGCATGCAATACACAGCGTAAGGCGGTGGAAGTGAGTAAAAACAATGTTGAAGTTGCTTCAGAGGATTCGTTGGAATACGATGTGGAAACGTTTGACCAGAGGTTTGAAACCTGGTACCAGCTTCAAAATACACCGTCGAAATACCGTTCGCAAAGCTATTACGAAAACTGGAACCGCCAGTATGTTTCAGAATGGAACGCCCGGTGTGCCCATCCTTCCCGAAACTGGAATTTTGAACCGGTGATTGGTTATGAACCCGGCGAGGATTATGGTTTTGAGTTGAACCACAAGTTGTTCTACTATTTTATGTATGTAGAGAATGTGTTAAAGATAAAGATCGTTGCCAGCGGGCCGAGGATCTATGAACCCTGATCCCGGTTTCTGACCACTTGCAGCAGGTCGTTCCCGATACTTTCTTTTGTTGCATTTCGCAAATCGAACAGCGGAGCCGGAACACCGGCGCCAAAGGTTTTTGCCCCGGTATAAACCTGTGCTTCGTCCCAAAGGTTGTGATCGATAAAACTTTGCAGCAACTGCCGGCCGCCTTCCACAATCAGCGATAAAATATTTTTGCGGTACAACAGGTTTAAAACCTGGAGTGGTACGTTTTTCTGAAAATCAATAAGATGGTATTCCGTGTTTCCCTGAACTTCATTTTTTAGCGCGTTAAAAACCAATGTGGGTGTTGACTGGTCAAAAAGCTTCAGGTTTTGGGAAAGGCGAAGTTCCCGGTCGAGTACCATTCTCAGCGGATTTTTGCCATCGCAATGACGTACGGTGAGCGAAGGATCGTCTTTTTCAGCGGTATGGGTTCCCACCATGATGGCGTCTTCTGCGGCCCGAAGCTGATGCACCCGGAGCAAGGCTTCTTTCCCGGTGATCCAGGTGGGCTCGCCAAAATCAGCGGAGTCGCGGTCCACATCCAAAAAGCCGTCCTGTGTTTGCGCCCATTTCAGAATAATGTAAGGCCTTTGTTTTTGGTGAAAAGTAAAAAACCGTTTGTTCAGTTCGCGGCATTCGTCTCTCAGAACATCGAGTGTAACTTCAATCCCTGCTTTTTTCAGCTTTTCAATTCCTTTTCCGGCCACTTCGGCAAACGGATCGATGGTGCCGATCACCACTTTGGGTATCTTTTTCTCCACGATGAGATCGGAGCAGGGCGGTGTTTTGCCAAAATGCGCACAGGGTTCCAGCGTTACATACAGGGTACTTTCTGTCAAAAGTTCAGGATTTGTAACCGAGCGAACCGCATTGACTTCGGCATGTGCCTCGCCGCAGCGTTCGTGGTATCCTTCGCCAATAATGGTGTTGTTGTGCACAATCACGCAGCCCACCATTGGGTTGGGTGAAACCGAACCGGCTCCCTTTTGCGCCAGTACCAGGCAACGCTGCATGTATTTTTCATCAGTGTTCATTCGGCCGGAAAAATTAACTTTGCAGCACAAAAATAAACAATGCGGACTACTATTCAATACATCGAATCGGAATTGAAGGATTTCTACCCACCGTCGGAAATCAGCGCTTTTGTCCGGCTGATTATGGAATCGGTGTTTGCTTTGTCGTACACCGACATGATTCTTCAAAAAGACCGGGTTTTTCATGCAGAGGAACAGGAAAGCGTAAGGAAAGTCGTTGAGCGCCTGAAAACCTATGAACCGCTTCAGTACATTTTGGGTGAAACCGAATTTTATGGGTTAAAGCTGAAGGTAAATCCGGCGGTGCTGATTCCGCGCCCCGAAACCGAGGAGCTGGTCAACTGGATACTGGAAAGCAGTGTTGCAGAGAATGCGCGGATATTGGATGTCGGGACCGGAAGCGGCTGCATTGCACTGGCCTTAAAAGCAGGTGCTCCCAAAGCCGTTGTTCAGGGAGTGGATATTTCGGACGAGGCTTTGCAAACTGCAAAAGCCAATGCCAGACTGAACAAACTGGAGGTTGAATTCAGTAAAGCCGATATTCTGAATTGGAAGGAATATTCGTGGACGGTTCAGAACGTAATTGTGAGCAATCCACCGTATGTGCGCGAAAGCGAAAAGCTACAGATGGAAGCCAATGTGCTGAAATACGAACCGGAAGGCGCGCTGTTCGTAAGCGATGGCGATGCGCTTGTTTTTTACCGCACGATAGCCGAAATGGCGTTGACCTACCTGGTTCCGGGAGGATATTTGTTTTTCGAAATCAATGAAAACCTGGGGCAGGAAATGATTGAGATGCTTCATTCGATGGGGTTTAGCGAAATTCTGCTGCGAAAAGATATCAACGGCAGAAATCGCATGATGCGTTGCTGTAGGTAAAATTGCCCGAATTGTATTATTTTGGTAGCATGAAAAGACAACGTTTTGCAGCGTTGTACGTTTTAGAGTAATAATCAAAGC
This sequence comes from Maribellus luteus, assembly GCF_003576475.1. Taxonomy (GTDB): domain Bacteria; phylum Bacteroidota; class Bacteroidia; order Bacteroidales; family Prolixibacteraceae; genus Draconibacterium; species Draconibacterium luteum. The sequence goes on from NZ_QWGR01000028.1 coordinate 5,359, forward strand.
CAACTGAAACAATAGGTGCGAAAGACTGTCAGAAATATCGTGTTGTTATTCAACTTCCTGGCTATTCTGGGACTGGTCGGTTCCTATTTATCCGTTTATATTTCGCCCGCTAAATACTGGGTGCCCGCTTTGCTGGGGCTTGCCTATCCGTTTTTATTACTCGGAAACATAGCTTTTGTAGTGTTTTGGCTGGTCTTCAAAAAGAAATTCTTGCTTTTTTCTTTGCTGGTCATGCTGGCCGGATGTGGCTTTATCGGCCGGTTTTACCAATTCAGCGGAAGAAGTTCGGAGAGCAGCGATATCAAGGTTTTGTCGTACAATGTCAGGCACTTTACGGGTGGTGATGATAAAAATACACGGAAGTTAAATGCCGAAGATTTTGTTTCTTTTTTTGACGAACAAAAAGCCGATATTATTTGTCTGCAGGAATCGCGTTTGCGCAAGAACAAAGTTTTTAACCTGGCTGAAACGGTCAGCAAACTCGAAAACATAAAACACTACCAGTTTGCGAGTACCAGTTCCACTTTTGGCTCGGTAACCATGACCCGTTTCCCGATTGTGGATATGGGCGAAATCAGGTTCAAAGACACGCGAAACATCAGTATTTACACCGATGTAAAGGTTGACGAGGATACCATTCGTATTTACAATGTTCATTTACAGTCGTACCACATCGACCGGAATAATTATGCCATGCTGGAGTCGGTGGAAACCGAAGAAGAGCAACGCAAAGAGGCGGCCAAGGTATTACTGAAACAGATGCGCGATGGTTGGAAAATGAGGGCAGTGCAGGTGGAGACCATTCGCAAACACATGGATGAATCGCCATACCGGGTAATTGTTTGCGGAGATTTTAACGACACGCCGGCTTCCTATTCGTATCAAACCTTAAGTGCGGCGTTGGAAGATGCTTTCGTAAGTTCTGGGAAAGGAGTGGGGCGGACTTACGTGGGAGATCTGCCTTCGTTCCGGATCGATTATATTCTTCACAGCCCATCGATGAAAGCCTATAATTTTGAAACCATTGATTTGCCGTATTCCGACCATTTGCCGATAAGCTGCGACCTGGTGATTGAGCATTAGAGGTGTTACGTATTTTGAATGAATTGATGAGTGCGGCTAACTTGCCTTGACAATATCACTTTTTACTTTTGCCTTTATCCTTTTACCTTGTGCCTTGCGCTAGTTCCCTTTCAGTATTTCAATGGCAGCCTGCTTGTCTCTCTGAAGTTGCTGAACCAAGGCATCCACACCCGAAAATTTCTGTTCGTCGCGAATTTTATCGATAAAAATCAGGGTGATCTTTTGTCCGTAAATATCTTCCGAAAAGTCAAAAATATTTACTTCGATGCTCCGGTTGTCGGCATTTTTGTTGAAGGTAGGGCGGGTGCCAATGTTGAGCATTCCTTTGTGTTGCCGGCCCTCAATCTCAACCATTACCGCGTAAACTCCATAACCCGGAATGATCTTGTATTTGTCTGACGCTTCAATGTTGGCGGTAGGGAAACCCAGTTTTCTGCCCAGTTGTTTACCGCCGACAACAGTGCCGTGCAGCGTAAACTCGTGCCCAAAATAATGGTTCGCTTTTCGGATGTCGCCTTCCTGTAGTGCAGCCCTTATTTTGGTCGAACTAATGTTGTCGTGGTCTACCGCCAGCGCGTCCATTTTTAGCACTTTGAAATCGTATTTTTCGGCACACCGTTCCAGGTAATCAAAGCTTCCCTGCCGATCTTTCCCGAATTTGTGGTCGTAGCCCACTACCAAACATTTGGTGCCGATCTGTTCCACCAGTATTTTGCGCACAAACTCGGAATACTCCATGGCGGCAAATTCCTTGCTGAAAGGGTAAATAATCAGGTGATCAATTCCGTATTTCTCAAACAGTTTGGTTTTTTCTTCTTTCGTAGTCAGAAGCCGAAGATTCGACTCGTTGGGCGAAGTAATTACCCGCGGGTGCGGATAGAAAGTAAATACCACGGTTTCTCCGTTTATTTCGCTGGCCAGTTCTTTTACTTTGTCCAGAATAAGTTGATGCCCCTTATGCAAGCCATCAAAAGTACCGATGGTAACCACCGGTTGGCGGGCAGCAAAGTTTTCAAGAGAATGGTAAATCTTCATTTTACAAACCTATTGAAAAATTTTGACGGATGAATGTTTCAGGGGAGATGAGGCGTTAAAACTTCGGCTAAAAATAAATTTACAGGACATCTTTTTACCGGGCAATCTACCTGTTTTTTTGTTCAAATTTCGGTTATTCGATCGATTGTTGCTGAATGACAGTCAGATAGACTGAAAAGTGTAGAGGTTTTAAAATATGTTATTTTCAGTTGCAGGCTGTTTTTACTGTATTCAAAATTATTAATTTTACGACCTTTAAATAATTGGAATGGTAAACAGAATTTTGTTTTTGCTGATAGCAGTTGTAGTAATGTTGGCAAGCTGCTCGAAAAAGGATAATCAATTCACGGTAAGTGGAGTGATCACTCATGCCGAAGGTGATACGATTTATTTGGAAGAAGTGCATACTACCACTGTAAAGACAGCCGATAAAGTGAAGATCAACAAGAACGGCGAGTTTAAATTTAAAGGGACTGCCGGTATTCCCACTTTTTATCTGCTAAAACTTAGTGAGCGGAATTTTATTACACTTTTGGTTGATTCGGCAGAAAACATTGTGGTAAAAGCCGATGCGATCAACTTCTCGCGTGAGTACAATGTAACAGGTTCTCCGGGATCGGAGCAGGTACAAATGCTCGACAGCCACCTGAAGAAAACACTGTACCGGCTCGATTCGCTGGAATCGTTGAGCAACCTTTATAAAGGAAATCCTGACTACGACGATGTACGGCCCAAGTGGGCTTCGCAATACGACAGCATTGTGCAGGCGCAGGTTGATTTTTCCACCAACTTTGTCCGCGAAAATCCATTCTCAATCGCCAGTGTTCTGGCTTTGTACCAGAAATTTCACACCAACGATCCCGGTTATATTATTAACGATCTTCAGGTGATGAAAACGGCGGCTTCGGCCTTAAATGCTGTTTACCCGAAATCGGAACAGGTGCAGGCACTGTACAACAATACCTTGCAATATGTACGGGAACAGCAGGCACAACGCATGCGTAAGTTTATCGAAGAACAGGGCACCAACAGCCCCGACCTGGTTTTACCTGATATGAACGGGAAAGAGGTTTCGCTTGCTTCGTTAAGGGGGAAAGTGGTGTTGCTGCAATTCTGGGCAGCGGTCGACAGAGGGTCGCGCATTCAAAACCCGGTTTTGGCTGAATTGTATGAAAAATACCAGCGAAAAGGGTTTGAAATTTACCAGGTGAGTGTGGACGAAAACCGCGCCGAATGGGTGGATGCCATCGATAAGGATAAAATGAAATGGATCAACGTAGGCGATATGAAAGGAAGTACGACGGCTACCGTTACGTTTAATGTGCCAAGCATTCCGTTTAATTACCTGCTTGATAAAGAAGGCACGGTGGTGGCCAGGAACCTTCAGGGACCTGCGCTCGATAAAGCCATCGGCAACCTGTTAAAATAGAATCACAAAGCTTAAATACCTTGTCTGATAAAGGGTTCATATATTTCGTTTCCGATGTGCATCTCGGGGCTCCGGCTCTGAAAAATAACCGGGAACGTGAGTTGTTATTTGCCCGTTGGCTCGACGAAATCAAAGACAATGTGGCCGAACTGTATCTGATGGGCGATATTTTTGATTTCTGGTACGAGTATAAAAAAGTGGCACCCCGCGGTTTTACCCGCATTCTGGGACGAATTGCCGATCTTACCGACAAAGGAATCCCGGTCCATTTTTTTACCGGAAACCACGATGTGTGGGTGTTTGATTACCTGGCAAAAGAAACGGGCGTGATCGTTCACCGCGAGCAGTTTGTTACGGAAATCCGCGGGAAAAAGTTTTTTCTGGCCCACGGCGATGGCCTTGATGCTTCGGATAAAGGATATTTATTCCTGAAAAAAATATTTACCTCAAAGACCTTGCAATGGATGTTTTCGCGCATACATCCGAACCTGGCTTTTGCGCTGGCACACAAATGGTCTGCTTCCAGTAGGTTATCAAAAAATGATTATGAAGGCGATTTTATGGTAGTTCAGGATGGAATGTATAAATTTGCCGCTGATTTTTTGAAGACGACCCCGGTGGACTATTTTGTAATGGGACACCGCCATCGGCTGGCAAATGAAAAAATGAATGACAACACTCGTTTTGTTTTGCTGGGCGACTGGATTCAAACGTATTCGTACGGGGTTTTTGACGGAGAAAAATTTGAATTGAAAATTTACAAAGGATAGAGCTACGGCTGAGCAGAAGGATTATGGCAAAAGAAAGATATACTCGAATTATTGGTACCGGTAGTTATATTCCGCCCATTATTATCAAGAACAATCATTTTCTGAAGAACGAGTTTTATACTCCGGGCGGACAGAAGATCACCGATAAAACCAACGAAGAAATTATTCAGAAATTTCGGGAGATCACCAATATAGAAGAACGTCGTTACGTGGCTGAAGACCAGGTGACTTCTGATATTGCGGCGCTGGCAATTGAAAATGCCTGTAAATCGGCGGGTATTTCCAAAGAGAGTCTGGAGTTCATTATTGTCTGTCATAACTTTGGAGACATTGTTGAAGGCAATAAACGGATTGATATTCTGCCCGGGCTGGCCAACAAGGTGAAGCAGAAACTTCACATAAAAAATCCAAAAAGTATTTGTCACGATGTTGTTTCCGGTTGTCCGGGTTGGACACAGGGAATGATCATTGCCGATGCCTATATCAAAAGTGGTTTCATGAAACGCGGAGTTGTGGTGGGGGCCGATGTACTGTCACGGGTTTCCGACCCGCACGATCGCGATACTATGATCTATGCCGATGGAGCCGGAGCTACCATTGTTGAGGTGATCGAGAGTGAGGAACCTACCGGCATTGTTTCGCATGCAAGTCGTTCAGATTCTGTTCAGTACGCCAATTTGCTAACCTTTGGTACATCCAGTAATCCGGATTATGAAAGCGACGAGTTTTTCATAAAAATGGCCGGACACAAGCTTTATATTTACGCCATCACCACCGTTCCCGGACTGGTAAAAGAAAGCATTGAAATGGCCGGAATTGAATTGAACGATGTGAAGAAAGTGTTCATTCATCAGGCCAACGAAAAAATGGATGAAGTGATTTTGGCAGGTTTATTCAAACTATACGGGGAAAAAGAAATTCCGGAAGGAATAATGCCGATGAGTATCCGCAAACTGGGGAATTCATCAACTGCTACTGTTCCTACTTTGATCGACATTGTTGCCAAAGGGAAAATGGAAGGCCAGGAAATCAACGAAGGCGATTATACCATTTTTTGTTCGGTAGGTGCCGGAATGAATATCAACTCCATTGTTTACAAATGGTAAGTTGGATTTAAAGTTCAGAGTTAAGTGGAAAAAAGCTTTACTCTGAACTTTAAACTCTGAACACTGAACTTCAAACTACCACCGTATCGGTTGCAGCCCGTTCTGCTGCAAAAAATCGTTTGTTTTGCTAAAATGTTTGTTCCCGAAAAAGCCGCGGCTTGCCGATAATGGCGAAGGATGAACCGAGGTAAGCACGAGGTGTTTGTTTTCGTCAATCAAGCGGCGTTTACTGATCGCATAATTTCCCCACAACAAAAAAACCAGGTGCTCTTTTTGATCGCTGGCGGTTTGAATGGCGGCATCGGTAAATTCTTCCCAGCCTTTTTTCTGATGAGAACCTGCCTGGTGTGCCCGAACCGTTAACGTCGCATTCAGTAATAGTACACCTTGTTGTGCCCAGTCTGTGAGGTTGCCACTTTTGGGAATTTCTTTGCCAACGTCCTCTTTTAGCTCCTTAAAAATATTCCGGAGGCTGGGAGGAAACGGAATGCCATCGTTTACCGAAAAACACAAACCGTGCGCCTGCCCAGGGCCGTGATAGGGATCCTGCCCGAGTATAACCACTTTTAACTGATCGAACGGGCACTCGTCAAAAGCATTGAATATAAGTTTCCCGGGAGGATAGATCCGTTGGGTGTTATACTCTTCTTTAACAAAGCTGATGAGTTGGCTAAAGTATTCTTTTTCGAATTCGGTTTTTAAATGCGCTTTCCAGCCGGCTTCGATTTTTACATCCATAGTAGGTAATTTAAACAGGAACGAAAATAGTAAATTAAGCTGAAATGAACGGAATGCTTACAGAACAACGCGTTTCGTTTCGCAGCGGATGTCTTCTTTTTAAAAGATGCCATCCTTTTTCCATTCCATTCAAAATACACTTAACAATTTTGTACTTTTAGCTTCTAAATACACATTGCATGGAAATCGTTTATTTGTTGGTGGGCCTGGCTGTTGGAGCAGCTGCAGTTTATTTTGTTTTTAATTCGAAACTACAAAAGGCACAGTCGGATGCTGGGAAAAGTTTACTCGAGAAGGAAAGAGAACTTGGAAATCAGAATATCGAGACGGAAAAACAGCGCCTGGTTTGGGAAGAGCGTTACAACTCGCTTAAGTCTGATAGCGATGAATGGAAAAGCGGGCTTGAAAAGATTCGCGAGGAAAATACCGTTTTGGTCGGAAGGCTTGAGAAAGCCAAGGTGGAGTACCTGAATCTGAAAGAAAAACTGGACACGCAGAAAGCCGAACTGGAAGAACTGCAAAAGAAATTTACCACCGAATTTGAAAATATCGCCACCAAAATACTCGAAAAGAACAGCGAGAAATTTACAGCGGCCAATCAAAAAAATATTGGTGAAGTGCTGAATCCGTTAAAGGAAAAAATTCTGTTGTTCGAGAAAAAAGTGGAAGACACTTACCAGAAAGGACTAAAAGATCAGACTGAACTTCGGGCCGAGCTGCTCAAACTTTACGATTTGAACAACAGAATAAGCGAGGAAGCCAACAACCTGACCAAGGCGCTGAAGGGCGATGTGAAAAAGCAGGGAAACTGGGGCGAGGTGGTGCTGGAACGAATTCTGGAACGCTCGGGATTAAACGAAGGCGAGCAGGGCTACCAAAAACAATTCAGCGATACGACAGAAGATGGGAAAAGGATTCAGCCCGATGTGGTAATCAATTTGCCTGACAATAAACACATTATTATTGACTCGAAAGTTTCGCTCATCGCCTACGAACGTGCCGTAAATGCCGAAACCGACGAGCAGCGCCAGAAGTTTGTAAAGGAACACCTGCTGAGTCTGAGAACCCATATTAAGGGATTGAGTGAAAAGCATTATCAAACCGCCAGTAAGTTGAATTCACCCGACTTTGTGTTGTTGTTTATTCCTATTGAAGCTTCGTTTAGTGTAGCTGTTCAGGAAGACCAGGAATTGTTTTCGTATGCCTGGGACCAAAAAGTGGTGATGGTGAGTCCGTCTACCTTGCTGGCAACTTTGCGCACCATTTCCTCCATTTGGCAACAGGAAAACCAAACCCGGAATGCCATTGAAATAGCCCGGCAAAGTGGCGCGCTGTATGATAAATTTGTTGGCTTTGTTTCTGACCTGGATAAATTGGGCAACAACCTGAATACCACCCGGAAAACGTATGACGACGCGATGAGCAAACTAAAAGATGGGCGTGGTAACCTGATTCGCTCGGTTGAAAACATTAGAAAGCTGGGAGCCAAAGCCACCAAAGAATTGCCCCGTACTATGCTCGACGAGTAAAAGAGATACTGTCTTTTTTTTGATTCGGACGGGTTTAAATCCCGTCCGGAGAACTTGTAAGCCGACTAAACGTTGAATCCGACTCGTTTCCCGCGGACTGATTCAATAATGTTTTCCTGTTCGTACACTTTTTGGCCGTTCACAAAGGTGGTAACTACCTTGTTCGAAAATTTGGTGCCATCAAAAGGCGACCAGCCACATTTGTACAATACATTCTCAGGTCCAACGATCCAGCTTTCTTTGGGATCGATCAGTACCAGGTCGGCAAAATACCCTTCGCGTATGTAACCCCGTTTGTCGATCCTGAATAAATCGGCCGGAGCATGGCACATTTTTTCAATCACCTTTTCAACCGATATAAAACCTTTTTTGCTCATTTCGAGTATTGCCACCAGCGAGTGTTGTACCAGTGGACCTCCTGATGGGGCTTTAAAATAGGTGTTTGACTTTTCTTCGAGGGTATGTGGTGCGTGGTCGGTGGCGATCACATCTATTTTGTCGTTAAGCAGTGCTTCCCACAAAGCTTCCTTGTCTTTTACACATTTGATCGACGGATTCCATTTGATGCGGGTTCCGTGATCGATGTAATCGCGTTCGTCGAACCAGAGGTGATGAACACAAACTTCAGCAGTAATATTTTTATCGCTTACATTTCCGCGGTGGAACAAACTCATTTCTTTTGCCGACGACAAGTGTAAGACATGAAGCCGGGTATCAAAATTTGAAGCCAGTTCAACCGCCTTGGATGATGAAATATAGCATGCTTCGTCGCTTCGGATGTGGCAGTGGCGCGAGATCGGAACATTTTCCCCGTAACGGTGGCGTGCCGTTTCAATGTTTCGCTGAATGGTGGCCTCGTCTTCGCAATGAGTGGCAACTAAAGTGGGCGCGTGCCTGAAAATCTCCGACAATGTTTTCTCATCATCTACCAGCATATTTCCGGTGGATGAACCCATAAAAACCTTGATTCCGCAAACTTTTGTCGGGTCGGTTTTTAATACTTCGTCGAGGTTGCTGTTGGTAGCCCCCATGTAAAACGAATAGTTGGCTACCGATACCTGCGCGGCACGGTCGTATTTTTTTTGCAGTTCTTCCTGGGTAACGGTTTGCGGATTGGTATTGGGCATTTCCATGTAGGTGGTTACTCCGCCGGCAACGGCTGCGCGGCTTTCGGTAGCAATCTCTCCTTTGTGGGTTAGCCCGGGCTCGCGGAAATGTACCTGGTCGTCGATCACCCCGGGAATGAGCATCAAGCCTTCTGCATCAATTACTTCCATCTGAGTGGTATCCAAATCACCCGGAATGGCATGCGGAAATATCTTTTCAATGGTTTCTCCACTGATCAGTACATGTCCTTTAAATTTTAACCCTTCGTTTACGATTGTTGCGTTTTTGATGAAAGTCTTCATGTTGCCGGCTTTTTTTTGAGTACAACAAAGTTAGTGATTTGATGTTTGCTTTTTTAGAATTTTCTTATCGAATCGGGGATAGCAGGTAAGTTGAAGGTAGCGAATAACGGCTCGTTCTATTGTTTTGTGTGGCTGCCTGCATTAATCTTCACGGTTCCTTTTGTACCCGATTGATCTTCTTGGTTGCGGGTTGTCGTGTTTTTCAATTAGCTCATCTAAATAGTTAAAAACGAGTTCGATGTTTTTATCTTGATTGGCCAGTTTCTTTTTGATTTCCTCTATTTCGAGCTTTATACTTAAATTGTTGGTCAGCATTTCACGAATCCGTGTGAATATTCGCATGATTTGGATATTCACTTTGATGGCTCGTTTGCTGTTCAAAACACTTGAAAGCATCAAAACTCCATGTTCAGTAAACACATTGGGGAGTTTACGGCGTCCTCCCCAATTTGATGTCGCAAATTGCGACTTCAAGTTTTCAAATTCAACCTCTGACAGTTGAAACATAAAATCTTTCGGAAATCTAGAAATATTTCGTTTTACCTGTTCGTTTAAGCGTCTTGTTTCCACTCCGTACAATTCTGCAAGATCGCTATCTAGCATTACTTTTTGTTCCCTGATCAAATATATTTTAGTCATAATAATTTCATCAGGGAGCATCAAGTCGCTTTTTTGTTGTTCAGGCATTAGCTTTTATTTCGGTACTTATTCTTTTCTTTCGTATTTACGGGTCCAGCTTCTCATTTTCATCTTTAGGACTCCCCATAGTGCTTCGTTGAAAATTCCTCCGCTCATCTTGGAGGTTCCCTCTTTCCGGTCGGTAAAAACGATGGAAACTTCTTTGATCGTAAAGCCAAATTTCCAAGCGGTGAATTTCATTTCAATCTGGAAACCGTAGCCGATAAGTTTGATGGCTTCAAGATCGATGGTTTCGAGCACTTTTCTGCGGTAGCAAACAAAGCCAGCGGTAGTATCGCGAACTTCCATCCCGGTAGCTATGCGCACATACATCGACGCAAAATACGACATAAGCACCCTGCCCAACGGCCAGTTTACTACGTTGATCCCGGTTATATACCGCGAACCAACAGCTACATCGGCGCCTTCTTCAATGGCCGCAAAAAGCCGAAGCAGGTCGTCCGGGTTGTGTGAGAAATCGCAATCCATTTCGCAAATTGCTTCATAATCGCGTTCAAGTGCCCATTTAAAACCTGCAATGTAAGCCGTACCAAGTCCGAGCTTTCCTTTTCGCTCCAGAATATGAAGTTGTCCGTCAAACTCCTTCATTAGGCGCTTTACTATATCAGCAGTTCCATCGGGCGAATTGTCTTCAACAATTAACAAATGAAAAGGCTTTTCCAGCGAGAAGACCTTGCGGATCATCTTTTCCACATTCTCTTTCTCATTATAGGTAGGGATGATAACCAGATTTTTCGACACGGCTTAAATGTTTGAATTAGACAAGCGAATTTACAATAATTTATTGGTTATACATCAGTAGAGGCTCGCAAACCCCTGCAAATATTGTCTGTCCGGAAATAGAAAGAAGAGTGTGAAAAGAAGTCTGATATGATTAGCCTGCCGGGCGACTTTAGGAAACAGAATGAACTTATGCATGTCGGTAAACTGAGTCAGTACCCTGCGGGCCTGCGTGTAAAGATTCGATAAAAAATCATCGGTTTCAGTTACAAATTCAAATGGTAGCATGCTGGTTTTTAGCTGGCGAAGAAATCGTTACTGAGCTCCTGAGTTTAAAAATTGGTGAAAGAAAGTTGGGAACCCCAGCGAAAAAGTATAATATTGGAGTTTGGGATTTTTCGGTAGGTAACAAATTGAATGTATTCCTATTCTTCGACTAGCTAACGATGAGTAGATGAGTTACCGGCAAACTAATACTAGACTAGATGAAATTTATCGAGGTAGATTTGCAAAATAAAGCACACAGTAATGCTGTAATTAAGCTGATTAACGATTACATGCTGGATGAAATGGGGATTGGCGAGATGATGCCGGAAACCCTGGGCCCAAAGATTATTGAAGGTCTGAAGAAACATGTGGCTTATGTTGGTTTTCTTGTGGAAATTGACGGTGAATATGCCGCACTTGCCAACTGCAACCTGAATTTCTCGACGTGGAAAGCTGAGCCGCTTATCAATATTCACGATTTTATTGTGTCGCCGGATTTCCGGAAAAGAGGAGTGGGGCTTTTTCTTTTAAAAGCAATCGAGAATTATGCGCTTGAAAATGGATATTGTCGAATTAACCTGGAAGTTCGCCATGATAACCTCAAAGCACAAAACCTGTATAAAAAAGCCGGATTTAAGGAATGCGATCCTCCCAATTACTTTTGGGAAAGAAAAGTATAGCATCAAAAGCTTTTGATGAGTCTAACCCTGAAAAGGTATAAATGCAACATGCCTGAACTAAACCTACTATTTGGAACCAATAAAAACAGTTTTAAGAAACTTTTTAATAGCTACTACCAACCACTTTGTCATTTGGGACGCCATTACCTGGGCGACGAAGACGAGGCAAAAACGGTTGTTCAGGAGGCCTTTGTTAAATTGTGGGAAGTAAGGCATGAGTTAGAATCCGGTTCAAACATTCAAAACTATTTGTTTACATTGGTAAAAAACAATTGTCTGAATATTCTGAAACGCAGACAAATTCTTTTAAAGCACCATGAAAAAATCCAGGAAAAAGAACTACGGTATCAATACGAAAGTTTAAACCGAATTTCTGACGATTACCTGGAGTTTAAAGAACTCAAAGAAAAAATTGATGCCGCCATAAAAAATCTTCCGGAACATCTTCGTGTCGTTTTTGAATTGAGTAGGTTTAAAGATATGAAAAACCGAGAGATTGCCCTGGAACTTGAAATATCTCAAAAAACAGTGGAAGCCAGAATGACGAAAGCACTGAAGATCCTTCGGGAAGAATTAAAAGACTACCTTCCATTGATAATGATTCTTCCAAATTTTCTGGACTAGGTTTCACTCAATTTTTCTTTTTACATAATATTTTCATTTTTTCGATAGGGTATTCCATCCTTTGTTTGTTCATTATTAAACGCGTGTTGAATGAACGAAAATTTGTTATTGCATATTCTTACCAATGAAGCCAGTGATGAGGAGAAGGAAGAATTCTACCGGCAGTTGGAGAATAATCAGAAGGAAGAAGAGCTGTTTTTAGAGTTGAAGAGTCTGTGGTTGCGTGCTTCGATGGATGAAACGGCGGTGAACCTGGATCAGGATTTCGACGATTTGTGGCAGAAAATAAAAGAAGAAAGGCAAGTCCACACATTGACTTTCGCCCGAAGAATGTTAAAGTATGCAGCCGTTCTTCTGTTTGTTCTTGGTATAGGCGGTACGGCCGGTTACTATATTTCCCAACAAAACTTTGAGTATCCCGAAACCGGTTTTCAAAAATATACAGCAATGCGCGGGAGTGTTAGCGTTGTTGAGTTTCCCGATGGTACAAAAGTATGGCTGAACTCCGAATCGGAACTGTTGTACAGGGAAGATCATAAAGCCAATCAACGCCTCGCTCAATTGTCGGGGGAAGCCTATTTCGAAGTTACCCACCGCGATGATTGCCCCTTAATTGTTGAAGTCGGCGACATCCTGGTTCGCGACCTGGGCACTACTTTTAATATCAAAGCTTATCCGGAAGACAATTACATCGAAACTTCGCTGGTGGAAGGAAAAGCAGATATTTTAACGGTGGCCGGTAATCCCATCGTTGAACTGGAGCCTGGCGAAAGTGCCATGTATCATTCTACGGAGAAAAGGATGGAGCTTCGTTCGATTACAGATAATGTTTTGTCGGCATGGAGAGAGGGCAAATTTGTAATTCGGGATCAGCGCCTGGAGGATATTTTTAAAGAACTCAGCCGCTGGTACGGGATTGAATTTCAGTTTGAAAACAATGAGCTCAGGGATTACCGGTTTACCGGAAATATAAAGAAGACCACCAGCGCATTGCATGTGCTGAAAATGTTAAAAGCAACCACCGATTTTAATTACCGGGTCATTGAGAATGTAGATAAACCCGATACAGTAATAGTTTATTAGTTAGAAAAATTAATTAGCCTACGAACTTAAATCTGAAAGCCTATGAAGTAACCTGATCAACTAAATCAAAAAACCGGGATGCTGACAACATCCCGGCTTACTCTTTTTGAAATACCGGCTGAGGTAATTTGCGGTTACCTCAACCAAATTATTAACAAGTAATCAAACAAAACTATGAAGAAAAAACGATTTTTCCGAGGATGCGAATATCCTGGATTAATGAAATTAGTGGTAACAATGAAACTAACAACCTTACTTCTTTTCCTTTCCATGGTAACAATGGCAACAGGAAGCTACTCGCAAAATACTCGCTTTAGCTTAAATGTAAAGGATGCCACTATTCTGCAGGTCTTAGAGGAAATAGAAAGGCAGACCGAATTTGGGTTTTTATTTAAAACCGATCAACTCGACATGGAGGATAGGTATACTGTCAATCTTAAAGAAGCCAAGATCGAGAATGTGATGAATGAAGTTCTTGATAATGAGCACTATTCTTACCGGGTAATGGATCGTATCATTGTAATTTCGAAGAAGGATGCAAATCCTGATGATATGATGGATCAGAATAACGAAAAGGTGTCGGGCAAAGTCAGCGACTCGTCTGGTTTGCCACTGCCCGGAGTAACAGTTGTTGTTAAAGGAACTACGGCAGGAACTGTTACGGATGCAGATGGAAAGTATTCGTTGAGCAATATCCCTGAAGGAGCTACGCTGGTATTTTCGTTTGTGGGGATGCAAACCCAGGAAGTTGTTGTGGGGAGTCAGACAAGTATACATGTAAGAATGGAGGACGAGTCGATTGGATTAGAAGAAGTTGTGGCAATTGGTTATGGCGTTCAGCGGAAAGTTAGTATTACCAACGCGGTAAGCAGTATCGATGCAGAAGAGCTTTCTGAGCGTACTTCAACAAACATTAATCAGGCTTTGCAAGGCAGACTTTCAGGCGTAACAATCATTGATCGGGGAGGGGCCCCCGGAAATGAAAATCTTACCACCCGGATCAGGGGAATAACTTCATTAAATGATAATACGCCTTTGGTATTAATAGATGGAGTTCCTGGAAACCTGTCTCAGGTGAATCCGGTTGATATCGAATCTGTTTCGGTTTTAAAAGATGCTGCCTCTGCTGCAATTTATGGATCACGTGCTGCTGCCGGTGTTATTCTGATAACAACAAAAGCTCCCACTGGAGGCAAGTTATCAGTTACCTATAATGGCTACTTCGGAATTGCCCGCACAAACAACAATGCAGAACACATGGACGCTGTAACATACATGAAACAGCAAAATGCTGCTTACATGAATACATATGGTTATGAGTTCTATACAGATGATTATATCCAGCAATGGCCGAAAAACCACGCCGGTAATCCTGAACAATATCCCCTGCCCAATACCTGGCAGGAAGCAATGTTTGATTTGGCCCCCCAACATAGCCATACACTTACTTTAAGCGGTGGAAATGAAAAAATAACAAACCGGATATCGTACAGGTACCTTGACGAAAAAGCTATTCTTCCAACCTATAAATTTAATCTCTCGGAATTGAGGGCAAGAACTGAATTCAAATTGAACAAGAAACTGACAATCAGTTCAAATATTAATATTCGTCTCAGCGAACGCAGTGCACCCATTGACGAGTGGTCGTCTTTTGTTCGCATATGGCAAGGCAGCCAGTGGGGAGTTCCTTACTACAAGGATGGCTCGTACGGCTTATCTGTAGATAGTTTTAGTCCGCTTATTTTTTCGAAGGAAATGGGATCACGAAAATATAATAAAACCTATGCGATCGGAATTTTCAGCGGAGTATACCAGTTTTCGGATGCCCTAAAGTTTAGTGCGCAATACTCTACCCAACATCATTTTAACAATACGATGGCTTTTGTCAATAAATATGATTTTACCGACGAATTGCATCCAGAAAGAAGGACATTTAATACTTTGAACAGGATGACAGATAACAGAGGTCAATCGCGGGAAGATGGGATCGACTTTCAGATGACTTATAGCAATACATTCAAAAAGCATACAGTAAGTGGTATCGCAGGTTATTCAGAGATCCATTATGAAGATGATTATGTACAGGGATACCGCCAAAGCTTTTATAATAACGAACTTCAAACTCTTTCTATGGGAGCCAATGATGCAACACAGTCTGCTACCGGTGGAAACTCAGAATGGGGCTTGCGTTCATATTTTTCACGTGTAAACTATGAATACGATGGTAAGTACCTTTTTGAAGCAAATGCCAGGTACGACGGTTCTTCCCGGTTTGCGGAAGGACACCGCTATGGTTTTTTCCCTTCTTTCTCTGCAGGATGGCGCATTTCCAGCGAGAGTTTTTGGAAATCACTGAAAGAAGCAGTCAACGAATTAAAACTTAGAGGTTCGTGGGGTGAAGTTGGAAGCCAGCAGGTTGGACTTTACTCTTTCATGAAAACGTATAACCAACGGAATTATATTTTTAATGATGGAGTGGCAACAGGCTATCGGCAAACGAACTTAGCCAGCGAGGATATTTCATGGGAAACCACGACTCAGTTAAACATCGGGCTGGATGCCTATTTCTTGAACAACAAAGTCAATTTCTCGATAGACTATTACAACAAAAGAACTGAAGATATTTTACTTTTGGTACCCATTCCTTCTATTATAGGACTTGAACCGACCAACCAGAATGCAGGAGTTGTGGAAAACAAGGGGCTTGAATTTGTTTTGGGAGGTCGCCAGTCTGTTGGAGATTACAAGTTTGAACTAAACTTCAACCTGAATTACAATCAAAACAAAGTGATAGATCTTGCTGGTACAGGCCCTCATATCTCGGCTCACGGGAACAGTGATTACAGGATAATCACCACAGAAGGAAAACCTATTAATTCGTATTATGGATTTGAAACAGATGGCTTCTTCCAAACACCGGAGGAAGTTGCAAACTATGCCCAATGGGACGGTTCGGTAGGTCCTGGCGATATTAAATATGTAGACCAGAATAACGACGGAGAACTCACTCCGAAAGACTATGTGATATTTGGCAACGAGATGCCTGACTGGACTTTTTCTTCCACAATGTCTGTTTCGTGGAAAAAGCTGAAACTGGATCTGTTTTGGCAAGGAGTCGCAGGATCAGACAAACTGATGACCGGCTCTGTACTGGAACATGGAATATGGGGAGGTTTTACCCATAAAATATGGGAAGATTACTGGACTCCTGAAAATAGGGATGCCAAATTCCCCAGACCAACCAAATACACCATGAAAAATGCCCAGATTTCCGATTTCTCGATGATCAATGGAAGTTACCTGCGCTTAAAAAATATTCGATTATCGTATGACATTCCCCAAAAATTCTGCAATAAATTAAATATAAGTGGAATCAATGTGTACCTATCGGCAACCAACCTGCTGACTTTTGCTGAATTAAACAAATACCATATCGACCCTGAAATGGAAGGTCGGGATCAGGAATATATATATCCGCAAACTTCTGTTACAACAATAGGGCTTAATGTAAACTTTTAAAATACAAAGAGAATGAAAGCTTATAAAATAATATATTTCAGTTTTATGGTATTGTTATTTGCGTCGTGCAACGAAGATTTGTTAAATACAATACCCAAAGACAGATTGGCCAGTGAATTGTTCTGGCAAACCGAGCAAGATGCTATTTATGCCTCAAACGGAATCTATGCGGTTCTTGGCGATCAGGGAAGATACTCTTCAATGGATGCATACACAGATATTGCACACTTCATTTTACAATGGAGAGCTGAATCGGAAGTGGAGAAACACACGTTTAGTTCCAGTAATAATATAATTGCCAGTGAATGGAGTTACTATTACAACATTATTCAGGCTTCCAGTTCTTTCCTCGAAAATGTAGACCAAGTAAAAGAAATGAACGATGTATTAAGGAAACGGTTAAAAGCCGAAGCCAAAACACTACGTGCCTTCGCCTACATCAACCTTGTGATGCTTTATGGTGATGTGCCCTTGGTGACAAAAAGTTTAACCGTGGCAGAAGCTAAATCAATTAGCCAAACCTCTGCAAGCAGTATTTGGGATTTTATTGCAGAAGAACTAACATCCGCTTCAGCCGATTTGCCAACAGTGCAAGAGGAAAAGGGCCGGGTTACAAAAGGTATCGCTCTTGGATTAAAAGCCAGGGCTATGTTGTATGCCGGAAGATATCAGGATGCTAAAACTGCCGCTAAATCTGTGATGGATCTTGGTATATACCAGATTCATGATTCATATGCTGAATTATTTGATTACGCAGGAGAGGAATCTTCCGAGATCATATTCGCCCGACAATATGCACAGAATCTCAATGCACATTCTATTTTTAGATTTTTCACGGCAAACAGTTTGTATACCCAGTCATGCCAAGTGGTTCCGACTAAACCGCTGGTCGATGCCTATCTAATGAAGTCAACCGGCTTGCCTATTGAAGACCCCGCCAGTGGATTCGACCCGTATAACCCATACATTGACAGAGATCCTCGATTGTATTATACTGTTTATATTAACGGGGATGTGTTGGCCAACGGCGAAGTGTTGAACAGCCTACCCGGAAGTGGTACCGGAGACGACATTACCATTTCTGCAGAGAATGTAACACCCACTGGCTGGTATTTCAAAAAATATGTTAGCAACGCTGATTACAATAATCCTTGGAATTGCGGGATTAACCTGATTTATTTACGCTATGCCGAAATCTTGCTGACTTACGCTGAAGCATGTGTTGAGCTGGGCGAGAATGAAATTAACCAGTCGGTATTAAACGCACTGAATGAAATAAGGAATCGCACTGATGTGAATATGCCCAACGTAACAACCCTGAATCAGACGGAACTGAGAAGAATCATCCGGCGGGAAAGATTAGTTGAACTGGCAATGGAAGGACACCGTTTGTACGATATACGGAGATGGCGCATCGGAGAAGAGGTTATTCCTGGAACAATTAAAGGAATGACCTATGAAGATCCTCAAAATCCGGGGACGCTAGTGACAGCGGGACTTTCCGGTTACGTTAAGGAATTTAAACCAGACCGGCATTATCTATGGCCCATTCCGTTTAGGGAGCTGGATTTGAATAAAAATCTCACACAAAACACAGGATTTTAGAAGACCAGAGACTAGACTGGTTTTGCTGAAATAGTGATTTGTATAAAGAAATCATTTGATAATTATCACGACACTGGTGTCCGGGGAAGATCTTTTCAGACCCCATGTTTAGACTTCACCTCTCAGTTTTCTCCCGGGCATCAGTGAT
>NZ_QWGR01000278.1 GCF_003576475.1 Maribellus luteus
GGCTGGCCACGTGGTCGAACACGAAATAGAGCGACAGCGCCCCGCCCATGGCCACCGTCGCCAGGCCGATGATCCAGGCCCAGGGCACGCCGGCCATGAAGAAGGCCGCCCCGAAGGCGATGGTGATCAGGATGGTCTGGCCGACGTCGGGCTGCAGCAGCAGCAGGACCACCGCCAGTCCGTAGAGGCAGAAGGCGATAGACACGCCGGGAACGCCCTGCCCCTTCTGGCCTTCGGCGAACATCCACGACACCAGGATGATCAGCGCCGGCTTCATGAACTCGGACGGCTGCAGGGTGAAGCCGCCGAGCTCCAGCCAGCGGGTGGCCCCCTTGGCGTGGTGTCCCAGGAACGGCAGCGCCGCCATCACCAGGATCGCCAGCAGATAGATCATCACCGACGCCCGCCGCGCCCCGCGCGGCGTCAGCAGCGACACCGACAGCACGATGGCCAGGGACGCGACGCCGAACAGGGTCTGGCGGGTGGCGAAATGGAAGGGGTCGCCCACGTGCATGCGCGCC
>NZ_QWGR01000279.1 GCF_003576475.1 Maribellus luteus
AGACACCGAGTTCCGTCTCGTCTGCGGCAGGGACATAGAGCCCCGATTGCGCCATCAGCTGAAGCAGGCCGATCGTCTTGAGCGTCACCGTCTTACCACCGGTGTTCGGACCGGTGATGACGAGAGAGGTGAACTCTCCGCCAAGCGAGACCGTGATCGGTACGACTGCCTCGTCCGGGATGAATGGATGGCGCGCTTCCTTCAGGATGATTCGGCGCTCATCGTTGAGGAGAGGTGCGACGGCACGAAGGGCATGTCCGTAGAGTGCCTTCGCCATGATGAAATCGAGCTCTGCGAGTGCGTCGAGATTCGCTCGCAGTGCTTCACCGACCGAACCGACGATGGCCGACAGCTCTGCGAGAATCCGCTCGATCTCAGCCCGCTCTTTCAGACGGGCCTCCTGAATCTCGTTGTTCGTCGTCACGACCGCCTGCGGCTCGATGAAGAGCGTCGCGCCGGACGCCGACTGATCATGGACGATCCCGCCGAACGCTTGCCGGTATTCCTGCTTGACCGGAACG
>NZ_QWGR01000280.1 GCF_003576475.1 Maribellus luteus
CAAGCCGCAATATGCGCTTGAGCGTCTCTATGCGCTGACCAAGGACCGCGACACCTACATCACCACCGAGGTCGGCCAGCACCAGATGTGGGCGGCGCAGTATCTGCGCTTCGAGGAGCCGAACCGCTGGATGACTTCGGGCGGCCTGGGCACCATGGGCTACGGCCTGCCGGCGGCCATCGGCGTGCAGCTCGCCCACCCCGACGCCCTGGTCGTCGACATCGCCGGCGAGGCCTCGATCCAGATGTGCATCCAGGAGCTGTCGACGGCGGTCCAGTACGGCCCGCCGGTCAAGATCTTCATCCTGAACAACGAATGGATGGGCATGGTCCGCCAGTGGCAGCAGCTGCTGCACGGCGAGCGCTACAGCCACTCCTATTCCTCCAGCCTGCCCGACTTCGTGAAGCTGGCCGAGGCCTATGGCGCCCACGGCATCCGCTGCTCGGAGCCGGCCGAGCTGGATGACAAGATCCTGGAGATGATCAACAGCGACAAGGTCGTGATCTTCGACTGCCGCGTC
>NZ_QWGR01000281.1 GCF_003576475.1 Maribellus luteus
GCTGGCCGAGCGGCTCGGCGTCCAGCAGCCGGCGCTCTACTGGCATTTCCGCAGCAAGCGGGCCCTGCTCGACGCCCTGGCCCACGCCATGCTGGCCGAGGGACGTCAGGGCGCCCGCCCCCGTCCTGGCCAGGACTGGCGCGAATTCCTGGCCGACAACGCCCGCGGCTTCCGCCGCGCCCTGCTGTCGCGGCGCGACGGGGCGCTGATCCACGCCGGCACACGGCCGGTCGATCCCGAGTTCGACGCCGTCGAGGCGCAGTTCGCCCTTATGCGCGAGGCCGGGTTCGCGCCGCTGGACGCAGCCCACGCCTTGACGACGGTCGGCCACTACGTCGTCGGCGCGGTGCTGGAGGAACAGGCCGCCGCCGTCGAGGCCGGATCGCGCCCTGCCGACGCGCCGCCGACCGCGCTCGCCGAGGTCTTCGACGCCTATGACCGCGCCGGCCCCGAGGCGGCCTTCGAATTCGGCCTGGACGTCATGCTCGACGGGCTGGCGGCGCGGCTGGCGCGCCGGGCG
>NZ_QWGR01000282.1 GCF_003576475.1 Maribellus luteus
TTGAACGCGGAGGCAAACAGTGCGAAGCACAGCAGCTTGGCAACGAACACCGGATACGCGCCCACCAGCGGCGCGGCAATCAGCGCCACCAGCAGCAGGGCGTACAGGACAAATTTGAGGGAGGAAGAGTTGGTCATGTTGGCCGCGCCGCTCATTTCTCTTTACCGAACAGGCCCGCCGGACGCACCAGCAGCACCAGCACCATGATCACGAACACCACGGTGGCCGACGCCTGTGGATAAAACACCTTGGTCAGCCCCTCGATCACACCCAGGCCCAGGCCAGTGACGATCGAACCGAGAATCGACCCCATGCCGCCGATCACCACTACCGCAAACACGGTGATGATCATGCTCTGCCCCATCAGCGGCGAGATCTGGATGACCGGTGCCGCCAGCACGCCCGCAAACGCCGCCAGCGCCACGCCAAAACCGTAGGTGAGCGTGACCATCAGCGGCACGTTCACGCCAAACGCTTCGACCAGCTTCGGGTTCTCGGTGCCGGCGCGCAGGTAGGCGCC
>NZ_QWGR01000283.1 GCF_003576475.1 Maribellus luteus
GGACCCAGTTTTCTTCATTAGCCACGGAGTTGTGCTCCCTGCTTGGCGGCCGCCGCGACGATCTTGTCGGCGATGGCCTTGAGTTCCTCGTCGGTGAAGCTCTTCTGCGACGGTTGCAGCAGAACCTCGACCGCCACCGACTTGTGGCCCTCGGGCACGCCCTGTCCGGCGAACACATCGAAGACGCGCGCGGCGGTGATCGCGGCCTTGTCCGCCCCGCGTACCGCGCGGATCAGCGAATCGGCGGGCAGCTCGGCGGGCACCAGGAAGGCGAAGTCGCGCTTTACCGACTGGAGCGCGGGCGGGCTGTAGGCGGGCCGCATGAAGCCGGTCGCGCGCTTGGGCGGAATCGCGTCGAGATAGAGTTCCACCGCCGCGACCGCGCCGTCCAGGTCGAACGCCTTGAGAACCGAGGGGTGGACCATGCCGAACGCCGCCAGCACCGTCTTCGGCCCCAAGCGCAGCGTGCCCGACTGGCCGGGATGCCAGGCGTCGCCCGCCTCGCCCATCACCTGCAAA
>NZ_QWGR01000284.1 GCF_003576475.1 Maribellus luteus
GGAGCGCGCCGATCTGGCGCGGCGGCAGGCGGGGCTGTCCAACACCTCGGGCCAGTTTCTGGCGGTCACCAAATTCCTGCGCCAGCTGCTGCAATCGCTGGCACTGGCGCTCGGCGCATGGCTGGCGGTGCGGCAGGATATTTCGGGCGGCGCGATCTTCGCCGCCTCGCTGCTGCTCGGCCGCGCGATCCAGCCGGTCGAACAGATATTGAGCGCGATCAAGCCGCTGACCACCGCGCGCACCGCCTGGCGCTCGCTCGATAGTTTTTGCCGCCGCCCGGGGCCGAACCGCAGCATGACCACCCTCCCCGCGCCCGAGGGTCGGATCGAGGTGCGCGGGCTGAACGTC
Source organism: Maribellus luteus (assembly GCF_003576475.1). GTDB lineage: Bacteria > Bacteroidota > Bacteroidia > Bacteroidales > Prolixibacteraceae > Draconibacterium > Draconibacterium luteum. Next base: position 350 of record NZ_QWGR01000284.1, read on the forward strand.
ATGGCGCCGGGTACCGATCGGCCAATCCTGTCCGACATCGCCTTCACCGTGCAGCCCGGCGAGGTGATCGCGCTGGTCGGCCCCAGCGGCGCGGGCAAGTCGACCTTGCTGCGCGTCCTGGCCGGCGCGCAGGCGCCCAGCAGCGGCGAGGTGCGGATCGACGGCGCCTC
>NZ_QWGR01000285.1 GCF_003576475.1 Maribellus luteus
TACGGTCCGCAAGTCGGCAAGAAGATGCGCGACATGGCTGACAAGGAAGTTGCCGCCGCTTCGAAGTGATTGGCCGGCGTAGGCAGGCAAACGCGGGGGCACCCCCTTAGCGCTGTCAGTTGGTAGATAATGGCTGTTTGGGTTTGCGCCCGGACAGCCATTTTTCTTTTGCCCTTCGCCCTATGAACCAAGCGGACCGAGCACTTCAAGCCAGCCAGGCGCGTGTGTACAACTTTTCGGCGGGGCCGGCAGTGTTGCCGGTCGAGGTGCTGGAGCAGGCGAAGGACGAGATGGTCTCCTGGCACGGCAGCGGCATGAGCGTGATGGAGATGAGTCATCGCGGCCGCGAGTTTGAAAGCATCCTGGCAGCGGCGTTCAGCGATTTGCGCCAGTTGTTGGCCGTGCCGGACAACTACGAAATCCTTTTCCTGCAAGGCGGTGCCATCGCCGAAAACGCGATCGTGCCGCTGAACCTGATGCGCCGCCTGTCGGCCGATGCACCGAAGGCTGACTACATT
>NZ_QWGR01000286.1 GCF_003576475.1 Maribellus luteus
CCGGGCCGAACACCGCGTCCGCCCCCAGCCGGGCCTGGGCGGCGATCAGGGCCGCGAGCCAGCCGGGCGGCGCCTCCTCGTCGTCGTCGAGGAAGGCGATCATCGCGCCCTTGGCGACGGCCAGGGCGGCGTTGCGGGCGTTGGCGACGCCGGGCTCGGGCTCGTGCAGGCCGCCCGGCTCGCCCAGCGACACCGCGCGGGTGGCCAGGGTGATCACCCCGTCGCCGCCCATGGCGTCGCGGGCGTTGATCGCCAGGTTCAGCAGCGCCAGCTCGACCTGGGCCGGGTCGACCACGGCCAGCGGCAGGTCGGCCGCCAGGGCGTGCTCGACCTTGATCGCCCCGCCCAGGGTGCTGGTCAGCAGGTCGCTCATGCCGGCGATCAGGGCGTTGAGGTCGACGGCGCGGGTCTCCAGGCGCTGCCGGCGCGAGAAGGCCAGGAGCTGGGCGGTCAGCTTGGCGCCGCGCTGGGCGGCGTGCAGGGCGTTGGTGACCAGCCGGCGGGCGCGCTCGTCCTCG
>NZ_QWGR01000287.1 GCF_003576475.1 Maribellus luteus
GAGGTGGCGCCGAGCAGGTCGCGGTAGAGCTTGATGCTCTCGTCGATCGAGGGCGTGGCGACGCCGACATGGTTCAACTTGCCGATCATGAGCTTACGTCCTCAAGTTCAGATGCGCAGGACGGTCACCTCGACGATGGGCCGCCGCTCCCAGACGCGCTGCGAAGCCTTCTTCAGCGCCCGCGCGATCGCCTGTTCGACAGCGGTATCGTCCTCGCGCTCGTCGGCGTCCAGTCGTTTCAGCGCGCCCTCGGCGATCTCGGCCAGGTCGTCGAGCGCCTCTTCGATGGGATAGTCGTCGTCGCCCGGCAGGCCGACGCCGCGCACCTGCGGCCCCGAGGTCAGGCGCCCGCGGGCGTCGAGCGCCACCGCGACCGTCAAGACGCCGTTGAAGGCGGCGTGTCGGCGCTCGCGCAGAGCCTCGCCGTTGGCCGGCGTCAGGACGCCGCCGTCGACGAACAGGCGGCCGGACGGCGCCTCGTCGATGATCTCGGCCCGGCCGGGCGCCAGGCGAACCA
>NZ_QWGR01000029.1 GCF_003576475.1 Maribellus luteus
GTAGTTTGTTTTTTACTCCGCGATATTTGTTTTAAAAATTTTGATCATTGATTGACTTTAATCCACAATTGTTCGGGCCCGTTCGTATTCGCTGTAAAACTCGGTATGGGTAAACTGAAAGCGGATCATCAGTTTATCGAGCTGGTTTTTAACCACTTCGTTGGCTGCGTCGAACAGCTCGTCGAGCAGGGTCATAGCGGCAAAGGCCTGGTTGCGCACCGTACGCGGCTGGCCTATCAGCGCCTTAAAGTCGTCGAGCGAAGTTTCCAGTTCAACAATCATGTCTTCGGTTAATCCGTAATCGGCCAGGTTAGCCAGCTGGTTGCGGGCTTCGTTAATAACCGGGGCAATCAGGGCCTCCACATCGGTTTCACGGGCACGGTCAACATCTGTTTTGGTAAGTTTTACCTTTCCAAGCAGTTTTGTATCTCCAGTAATGGCGGCATACGCCTGTAAAATTCCCGAGGGGATGAGTGCCTTTTCGATCAGGTTGTTCAGCACCAAGGCCTTGTCGGCCGTAACCGCCTTACTGTTCGAAAGGGTTTTCTCGTTGGTATCAGCAATACGCTGAATCAGTTCGTCGAAATCGTTTTTGGTGCTTACCAAAATCGGGATAGAACTCCACAACGCGGTGTTCGAGTCGAGTGTTGCCTGTGTGTTCAGGTACATTCTGAAGCGATTTGTCTGTGTTTTGTCCATAACATTAATTTTTATTGATGTTTAAAAAATGGGTGAAAGTTCTGCGTATAAAACCTTTCGGGAGCCGGAAAACGCCGAGGAAGGCCGTGTATTTTGTGTGTTTTTTTGTAGGTGCATGTTTTGTTTCGAGTTGTTACCTGTATTTGTGAAGCCGGTGTGTTAAAACTGTATGTAAATTATAAATATACGCAACACAAGTCAATAGCTGTGCAGTATGTTGTTGAGCATAAACGAATTGGCGTGTGTTGAGTTCAGGGTTCAGGGTTCAGAGTTCAGTGTTGCCGTATTGCGGTGTTGCTGTATTTTGCTTGTAACTCACAGCTCGCAACTTGTTCCCGCATTGCTGTTGAAAGGACTGAAGGATTGATGAGATTGAGGGACTGAAAGACAGTGTTTAGTGATCAGTCGCAGTTCTCAGGGATTGAAGGATTGAAAAGGAAGAATTTTCAATGATCAATATTCAATTTCCAATAGCTTGCAACTTGTGGCTAGCAGCGCTTCTTCTTTGTCCCCATTTTCGAGGGGGACGAGGAATTCCGAAGGCTCAGACGAAGGAATGACGGAGGGGGTGCTGCTGGCGCAAAGTTCAAAGTTCAAAGTTCAGAGTTGTGCTCTTTTGCCCTGTGCTCCCTGCTTCCTGAATGAGTTGGCTTCGCAAGCTCGTCCTAACGTCAACGAGGGGGTGTTCAGGCAGCGGACAGCAGCTGACAGTTTTCGGTTAGGACACCCTATGTCCGCTGCCAAACGAAAACAAAAACGGACGTCATTGCGATTCGTCCGGCAGTCGACGGACGGAGAAGCAATCTGAAGCGGATGTACCGTATTACCGTGTTTTACTCGTAGCTAGTAGCTCACAACTCGCAGCTTGTAGTTCAGAGTTGTGCTCTTTGCTCCATGCCCTTTGCCCCATGCTCTTTGCAATTTATCAGTTTTACAATTTTACAATTTAGCACAGCTCGCAACGCTTCCCGTTTGTCCCCATTTAGGGGGACGAGGAATTCCGGAGGCTCAGACGAAGGAATGACGGAGGGGGTGCTGCTGGCGCAAAGTTCAGGGTTCAAAGTTCAGAGTTGTGCTCTTTGCTCTCCGCTCCCTGCTTCCTGAAAGAGTTGGCTTCGCAAGCTCGTCCTAACGTCAACGAGGAGGTGTTCAGGCAGCGGACAGCAGCTGACAGTTTTCGGTTAGGACACCCTATGTCCGCTGCCAAACGAAAACAAAAACGGACGTCATTGCGATTCGTCCGGCAGTCGACGGACGGAGAAGCAATCTGAAGCGGATGTACCGTATTACCGTGTTTTACTCGTAGCTCACAACTCGCAGCTTGTAGTTCAGAGTTGTGCTCTTTGCTCCATGCCCTTTGCCCCATGCCCTTTGCAATTTAACCGTTTAGCAATTTAGCAATGACTGCAATTCGGTGTTGCTATATTGCTGTTTTGTACTCGAAGCTCGCAGCTCAGAGCTCGACGCTTATTGCCTTCTTCTTATTCCGGTTTCAAAGTAAGCAAAGGCATTTCGCTGATGGTTCCCACGCGCATGGGCGGGCCAAAAGCTCCGGCGCCCTGCGACACATAAATGTGGGTTCCTTTGTAGTTGAATAAGCCCTTGTTGTATTTGTAGAACAACGGAATAAGCAGGTTTACGGGGAATAGCTGTCCGTTGTGGGTGTGCCCGGCCAGGTACAGGTCTACCCCGTGCCGGTTGGCGTATTCCACCCCGTCGGGGCTGTGGTGAAGCAGTACCGTAGGCGGACCGTCAAAAATATTCAGCTGGCTCAGCGTGGATTGTATGGTCGGCCTTTCCGGGTTTCCCCCGTTTGGGTGGTCGGCGCGCATGTGGTTAAGCCCGATAATTTGCAGCTCGCCAAAATGCGTCACTTCGTTTTCGAGTACGCTTACGCCTATTTCCCTCAGTTTTGCTTTTACCTCTTGGGCGCCCGAGTATCCGTCGTGGTTGCCCTCCACAAAATAAACCGGGGCCGACAGCTTTTTCAGGGGTTCAATGCTGGCTTTGTTCAGTCGTATTTTGCCGTCGAACAAATCGCCGGTGATAAACACCACATCCGGTTTCTCCTGGTTGGTTTTGTCCACGATCTTCTGCAGGGTTTTGGGCCCCCAGAAATGCCCGATGTGAATGTCGGACAAGTGCATGATCTTTACTTCTTTTTTTAACCCTTTAACCGGAATATCAACACGGGTTACCCGTTTGTACATCGCATTCCAGATGCCCAGCGTGGTAACGAGTACCGCCAGCGCCAGCGAGGCGGTTCCCAGTATTCTGGGCTGTAGTTGCACAAAAACACTCAGCAGGTGAACCGCCAGAACCGCCAGTAAAAGGTAGAGCATAAAGCCCATAAAGATCGACGCTGCACTGTAAGCCAGGTTGGCAAATCCCGATGCAGCGTTGGAGAAGGCGATGATTCCGGCTATCATAAAAACAGTTACCGATGCAAAAGTCAGGTAGAGATAGCGGGAACTTTTCAGGTCGAAATAAAAGGTGAACCGCCGGGTGAGATAGATATTGGCACTTATCAATATTCCCAGAAAAATGACCAGGAACAGAATGGGAAAGAATTGTTTCATCGTTGTATGGCTTTCAAAAGCTTTGTTGCTAATGCCTGCAATTTAATAAAATAATTCCTCGTGGTTTGCCACGGGGGTTTCCTGTTAAGAAGATATCGCACCGCCGCATAAAACCCTTGAATTATGCGTCATTGCGAGACACCACCTTTTTTTTAGAATGGGAATAAGGAGGAAATGACAGGTAGATTACATTTTTTGCCCCCCCGTTTCGGCTGCACTCCGCTCTGCCGAGCGGTCGGCCTCAACTGGGCTGTCCAAAAAGGCAAGCTGTTTTAAAAGAAACTTGCAATTTATAATCGACTTTCATTTTACCCCTCCAAACCTCTCCGTCAGCTAACGGAAGGCTTAAAGTCCCCTACAGGGGATTTAGGGGTGAAAACCCTGGTGGTTACTTACAAATTGTAACATCAATCTAACACAAGAGAACTTTTGAGACAGCCACCGGCTCCAGTAACCTTCTTTTTCTGTCATTGCGATCCGTCAACAGACGGGGATGCAATCTTTAAGATGAACGGGACACGATGATCCCAAATGTAAAACGTGAAAACAGAATGCTGATGATATGGATGCTGCCCGGTTTAATGCTCATTGATTGTGTTCTGTAATACCCATTGTGATAGTATTTTGGTGAACAAAAACGGCTAAATTTCCTTATCTTGTTCGTATAATCTAAATCAACAACAATGAAATTTTTCCGACTTTTTGTTCTTGCTTCTTTTTATTTGTTCTTCTCGTGTAATGCGGGTGCGCAGGACGGGCCGGCGCTTTATCAGCAGCATTGTGCCCAGTGTCACGGCGCCGATCTGAACGGCGGAAACGCTACCAGCCTGGTAGACGGTATCTGGCAGTTTGGAGCCGAAGACGGTTACATCTACCGAAACGTCAAATTTGGGATTTCACATTTGGGCATGCCGTCGTACGAAAAGACCTTGAACGACACCGAAATTGGTGCGATTCTGAAGTACATCCGGGGTTCCGAGAAAAATGCCGGGGCAGAGCGTCCGTCCATTGTAAAAGAGCTGGAAACGATGGATTATTTTATGAATGTGGAGGTTTTTGCCGATAAGCTGGAGATTCCGTGGGCCATTGATTTTATCGATGCCAGCACGGCATTGATCACCGAGCGGCCCGGTCGCTTGCGGGTAGTAAAAAACGGCGTTTTGCAAAAGGAAGCCGTGCGGAATACACCTGAAGTTTTGCACGAAGGGCAGGGAGGTTTGCTCGATGTGGCGGTTGATCCCGATTATAGCCAGAACGGATGGATTTACGTGGCATACAGTCATGCCTTGAGCAATGTGGAGGGGGCCGAACGCCCGCCGGCCATGACGCGTATTGTTCGCGGAAAGATCAGGGACAACGCCTGGGTGGATCAGCAGGTGCTGTTTGAGGCGCCGCACGAAACCTACCGGACCACCCGTCATCACTACGGTTGCCGGATTGTTTTTGATCCGTGGGGCTATCTGTATTTTGCCATCGGCGAACGCGGAACCGATATTCATGCGCAGGACCTGGCGCGGCCCAACGGGAAAGTGCACCGGATTTATAAAGACGGCACTGTTCCGACGGATAACCCATGGTTTGATGCCGAGAATTCTATGCCGACGCTTTATTCGCTTGGAAACCGGAATATCCAGGGAATGGCGATTCATCCCGAAACGGGGCAGCTTTGGGCAACCGAGCACGGCCCGATGGGAGGCGATGAACTGAACCTGATTGAAGCGGGAAAAAATTACGGCTGGCCGGTCATTACTTATGGATTGAACTACAACGGAAGCATTGTTTCGGAATACACGCGCAAGCCGGGCTATGAGCAGCCGGTTTATTACTGGAAACCTTCGACCGCGGTTTGCGGGCTCGATTTTTACCGGGGCGACCTGTTTAAAAAGTGGAAAAACAAATTGCTGGTGGGGGCCTTGAAGTACGAGGAGGTAAGCTTGCTCGACATTGAAGGCGACCGTGTCATGCACGAAGAAGTGATTGTGAAAGGGCAGGGGCGTGTTCGGGATGTTTCTACCGGCCCCGACGGAGCGATTTATGTGGTGTTGAACAAACCCGACGCTGTAATTCGTTTAACGCCCAAGCTGGATTAATCCGCGAAAGAGAAAGAAAAGCATAAAAAATCCGTCTTTGGAATTCTTTGAGCTGCCGGTGCAGCAAAGATATTTTCCAAAGACGGATTTCGTGTTTTATACAGGTCTGCCCCTATTTAAATGCTTTCCCGAGGCGGTTCAACGCTTCTTCCAAAGTACTTCTCGGGCAGCCGATGTTGATACGCAGCCAGCCTTCGCCACCCGTGCCAAACCTGCCGCCATCGTTCAATGCCAGCTGTGCCTGTTCGATGGTGAATTTCATCAACTCCTCGTTTTTCATCTTGTAATCGGTGAAATCGAGCCATACCAGGTAGGTGCCTTCGGGTTTCATTACTTTCACGCGCGGCAGGTGCTTTTCAACAAAACTTTCGAGCAGTAAATAATTGTCCCAAAGGTAGCTTAATAGCTGATCGAGCCAGTTGTCGCCGTGGGTGTAGGCTGCTTCAAGCGCAATCGATCCAAATATGTTGCCCATTCCAAGGTGCCCCACTCCAAGGTGTCTTTCGTAGCGTGCAAACTTGTTTTTGTTCGGAATGATAACAAGCGAAGACGAAAGTCCCGCAACATTGAATGTTTTGCTGGGCGCCATCGTAATCATGCAATTTTCTTTAACTTCTTCCGAAAGAGTGGCAATCGGAATGTGCTTGTGTCCTTTGTAGATCAGATCGGAGTGAATTTCATCCGAAATGATCATGATGTTGTTCTTCGTGCAAACCCTGGTCAGTCCTTCCAGTTCTTCGCGTGTCCACACCATGCCTCCCGGGTTTTGCGGATTGCAAAGCAGCAGTAGTTTGGTGTTCGAATCGATCTTGGCTTTCAAATCATCCAGATCAAAGGTATAACGGCCGTTTACCAGTTTTAGCGGGTTTTCGATGAGGCGGCGTTTTGTGCCTTTTACACAGTCGAAAAACGGGAAATACACCGGCGGTTGAACCACCACCCCGTCGCCGGGTTTTGAGAAGGTCTCGATACCCATTGTAAGGCCGGCCACCACACCCGGGCTAAACGAAATCCATTCTTTTTGAATGTCCCAATCGTGCCTGCGTTTCATCCATCCGATGATCGCGTTAAAATAAGACTCGGGTTTAAACGTGTAGCCCAGTATCTCGTGCTGTGCTCTTTCCCTGATGGCTTCCATTATGAAATCGGGTGTTCGAAAATCCATGTCGGCCACCCAAAGCGGAAGCAGCCCGGGCGATTTGAAATAGGTTTCCAGCGCATCGTATTTCAAGCAATTGGTTTCTTTGCGCTGAATAATTTCATCAAAATTGTACGTCATCATTTTATCCTTTCTTCTGATCGAATTGTATTCCTTTTTTGAAATTTGGAGGAAGCTGTCATTGTAAAAGGTTGCGCCGCTTGGGCAGTTTTTTACACCTCAATGGGGCGAAGATAAACTAATTCACCCTCCTTTTCAACTTTCAGTACAAAATTGAAACGGTTGAGTTGGGTGCAAAGGTGGAAGTCATTTTCGGGCGACCAGCTTTGTTTGTCCGGATCAAAAAAACGTGCGCCGTCTCCGGCTTTGATGGTCGCGATCATTCCTGCGAAATCGTTGTTTTTGCCTTCCAGTTCATTTTTGATGAATTCAGCGCAAAGCGTGTCTTCGTCGGTGGGGTATTCGCAGGCATAACCCATGCACACAAGCGAAACAGTTGTGGGGTTTTTGGCCCGGATGTACCGGACGATGGAGTCGGCATTCACAAAGCTTCCGGTAAGAATCTCGTCGGCGTTGGTGGCATTTACAATTCCCTGCGTGCCTGAGCTGGTGGTGTGAATCATCGTACGTGCCGCGAAAGGCGTGTTTATCAGCTGATCGGGGGAGTTTCCAAAGTCGAACCCTTCCGGTTTTTGTTCGTTTCGTTCTCCCACCAGCAGGTAGTCCGGGTGTTCTTTTTTAAGTTGGTATGCCTGGTTGATGTCGCCCACAGGATAAATTCTTCGGATACCTTTATCTACGGCGTAACAGGCAGTGGAGAACGCACGAAATACATCAATGACGACTGTAATTCCACTGGCAACTTTCGCCCCTTCAATGAGTTGTAATATGTTTATGTTCATTTCCTTATTTGTATTTGTTCTTGGTAAAAATCATTTAACAATAGAATGTATTCCTTGGCATGATATTTGATAAAAGCAACGCGTCTTATCTACAAGAAGCTTATCTGTATTGACTTACGTCGCATTTCGTAAAATACACATCAAAAACCACTGTTAAGATTACGTTTAATTTTCGGGTTTCAAAACATGTTATACAGCATTTATGTTGAAAAACATATATTTTTGTCCTGTCATTCATGTTAAACTTAAAATTGAATGGTTATGAAAACAATTAAATTTTTATCTACAGTAATGGCAGTAGCAATTGTAGCAGTTGCTACTGCAGTTGAAAAGCCAAAAATGAACGTTGTCCCTCTTACATCTGAGAGGGCAGTTGTTTCGATAGTGAATAACAAAGAGGCGATGTTTGAGTTGAGTATTGTCGCAAAAAATGGTGATTTGGTATATTATAAACAATCAGCAAAGCCGCTAAACACCTACCAGAAAGTATTTGACTTCTCTCAGCTAGCCAGTGGTGAATACACCATGAACCTGAAAGTGGACGACACTCGTCTGTCTAAAGAATTTGAAGTAGCAGCCAACGGAATTTTTGTTGGAGAATCGAAAATGCGTTTTGATCCTTACTTCGCTTATGCGAACGATGTTTTGAAACTTTCGTACCTGAATTTTGACGGCGAGTTCATGACCCTGAACATCTACGATGACAACGGGTTAATCTTCCAGTCAAAATTGGGAAAAGAATTCAACATGGTAAACGGATACGATCTTTCGGCTCTTGCAGGAGGAAACTACCAGGTTGTGTTGAGTTCATTGAACAACGAGTACACATATAGTTTAGTAAAATAGGTTAGAAAATGTTATTGGTTTAAGAAGGCCGGGAGTCATTAGATTTCCGGCTTTTTTTGGCCTGTTGAGTATTTAGTTTGAAAAGCGTAAAAAGAAAAGGCTGTCCTACTGACAGCCTTTTTAACCTAAACCAACTAAACCTAATAAACCACGGATTTACCAGAATAGTAAACCCGGATTGTCTTTAATATTTTCTTGTTTTGTCTACTTTCCTGATGCAAAGATAGGATTTTTTTTTGCAGATGATTCCCTGTTGCTTTATCAGATGTCAATTTTAAATGGTTGGATTCATTACATTTGCTGAAAATATACTATACACACACTATGAACAGGTATCTTCTTGCATGCATTTTTATTTTTTCAACAGTATTCGTTTCTATCGCCCAACCCAAGTATGAGTTCAGGGCTGTTTGGGTGGCTACGGTTGCCAATATTGACTGGCCGTCGAAACCCGGTTTGGATGCAGAAACCCAGAAGGCAGAGGCAATTCGCATTCTGGATATGCACAAGGATCTGGGAATGAATGCGATTATTTTGCAGATACGGCCTGCGGCTGACGCACTTTATTATTCCGAAATGGAACCCTGGTCGCGCTACCTGCAAGGGAAGCAGGGGCAGGCGCCCGAACCGTATTACGACCCGCTGGAATTCTGGATCAAAGAATGCCACGCGCGAGGTATGGAGTTGCATGCCTGGCTAAATCCTTACCGGATAGCACAAAATACAAAAGAAGAGCTTTCGGCCAACCACGTCGTTTTTAAACATCCTGAATGGGTGCTGGAGTATGGTAAGAAACTGTATTTTGACCCGGGGATTCCGGCTGTTCGCGAGTTTATTACCGGTGTAGTGAAAGATATTGTGACGCGGTACGATTTGGATGCCATCCACATGGATGACTATTTTTATCCGTATCCCACCAAAGAGGCATTTCCCGATACTACATCGTTCCAAATGTATAACAGAGGTTTTTTTGCGGAGAATATAGCCGATTGGCGCAGGGAGAATGTAGACATCACCATAAAAATGCTGAACGAGGGAATCAAGTCGGTAAAGCCCTGGGTGAAGTTTGGGATCAGTCCTTTTGGCGTGTGGCGAAATATTGCCGACGACCCGCGTGGCTCGCAAACAACGGCCGGTACCAGTAATTACGATGGCTTGTATGCCAACATTCTGAAATGGCAGGAAGAAGGCTGGATTGACTACTGTCTGCCGCAACTTTACTGGCACATTGGAATGCCTGCCGCCGATTTTGAGGTTCTTGCTCACTGGTGGAAAAATCACACCTATGGAAGGGCCTTGTACATTGGGCAGGCTCCTTACCGGGTCGACCCTGAATCGAAAACACCGGAATGGCGGGAGCCTGATCAGCTGCCAAAGCAATTGCGCCTGCTTCATTCCATCCCCGAAATAAAAGGCTCTGCTTATTTTAGCTCCAAAAGCTTTAACAAGGATTTACTGGGTTTTCAGGATAGCCTGAAACTGGATTTTTACAGGCAGCCTGCGATTGTGCCGCCAATGCCCTGGCTGGATGCAACGCCTCCGCAGGCGATTACAAAGTTGAAGCGCTCGGGGCGAAAGCTGCAATGGAAGGTAGCCGATGCATCGGGTGAGATGGACAAGCCCTGGCAGTTTGTGGTGTACGTAACAGAACGCGGGAAAAGTTTTGATAAAGAAAATAGTCAGCATGTGTTCAAAATACAAAAGGACAGGGAAATCAAATTCGACCGCATGAACCGAAAAAAGAAGAAGTACGAGGTCCGTATTTCGGTGCTCGACCGCATGAACAACGAGAGTAATGTGTCGCTTCCTGCGATCGTAAAAATGTAATATTTGTTTTTGTAAAACGTATATTTCAAACTACCTTTATTGCTTTGCGGCCTGTAGCTCAGTTGGCAGAGCAGCTGACTCTTAATCAGCGGGTCCAGGGTTCGAATCCCTGCAGGCCGACTTATTTTTCGTTCTTATCCGGGCGCCAACACCGAGAAAGGGAACCACGGAAGATTGCGCAAAATCCAGAATAAGATCACAACAATCAGAATAATCCAGGGCGTTTGCTTCTTGTAAAGCAGATTGGGTAATTTCCAGGCAAAAATCCGGTTTAATACCGGATGAATGTAATGGTAAAGGAGTAAAAGTGCGGCGGGTAAAAACAAAAAGTTATAGCTAACCACCCCCGCTATGTTTAAATGAAGCAAATTGTGCAAAGCCCGCTGCGAACCACATCCCGGGCAATAGCCACCCGTAACAGCATGAAACGGGCACTGCGGGAAAAGCTGGGTTTTGGACGGGTCGAGTACAAAAAATACCACAGCCACTCCCAGCACCAAAAGCAGCCAAAGAAAAGGTAGAATTTTCTTCATGTACTAGAAATCCATCCCTCCAAGCGAAATTCCGGCCAGTATCCCAAAAACTGATAAAAGAACGGCAATCATTGCAATAGCCAATCCGCTGGCCAATCCGATCCACGCCCACATTTTAGCGTTCTTACTGGCAATGCGCGCACCTTCCAGGTCGCCTGCATTCCATTTCGAGTTAACCTGGGCTGCAAAAACGATGGACACAATGCCCAGAATCTGACAGCAAAAAATAGTTACCAAAATGGCAAACACTAAATAATTCGGAGGAGGAGTACCCGGATGAGAAACTTGTTCGTTCATATTATTATGATTCATTTATTCTTTTGAAGGAAGTGCTTCAAAATTAAGTTAAGCAATGATAAAATGAAACAGATTCTCCGATTTAATTCCTTCCGATTGCCTGTAAATGTTATTTCTTGCACTGTTTGCCCTTCCCGAGGGATGGAAGATGGGTGCTTCTTGTTTTATTTGGAAAAGTTGTTCGGGAGATTGGCTGTCGCTGCGAAGCCTTTAACACTTCATTAACAAACCACGATTTAAACCTACATCAGACAAAGTTGTCTTATTTGTAGTTCAATTAATTAAACAATTAGAAAACAGAATTCAGAAATGAAAAGACTGCTAGGAATTTTTTTGTTGTTCTCCATCTGTATTTTTTATTCCAAGGCGTATTCAAGTACGCTCACAAATGTGGATGACGACAAATCGGGGAGGATAAAAGGGATCATTGTGGAAAAGAATTCGGGTCAGCCGATGGAATTCGCCAATGTGGCGGTTTACAACGCTTCCAGCTCGTCGCTGGTATCCGGTGGGATTACCGATGACAAAGGGGAATTTGAAATAAGCGGTTTGCGCCTGGGTGAATATTACCTGGAAGCCAATTTTATCGGCTTCGAAAAATCGGTGGTCGAAGATATTGTTATTAACCGCGATAACCCAACTTTTAACTCCGGGAAAATCAGGCTGAGTAATTCTTCAGTAGAACTGGAAGGGGTTAATGTGGTGGCTGACAAGGCCCAGGTTGAATTCAAGCTCGATAAAAAAGTTGTCAATGTAAGCCAGGTGATGAGTGCAATTGGCGGAACAGCCGTGGAGGTACTCGAAAACACACCCTCGGTTCAGGTGGATCTCGAAGGAAATGTCTCCTTGCGCGGGTCTTCCAACTTTACCGTATTGATTGACGGGCGCCCCAGTGTATTAAGCGGGAGCGATGCCTTGCGCCAGATTCCTGCGTCAGCCATCGAGAACATTGAGATCATTACCAATCCTTCAGCCAAATACGAGCCCGACGGAACAACGGGGATCATTAACCTGGTAATGAAAAAGAACTCGCTGAACGGATTAAGCGGGATTGTAAACGCAACCATTGGTTCGAACGACAAATACCGGGGAGATGTGACGCTGAACTACCGTACCGAAAAATTCAACTTTTTTGGTGGTGTTGATTGGCGCGATGATACCTTCAAAGGAGGGGCACATTCGCTTAGCGAAACATATGCGGGCGATACCACTTCGTACATAAAAATTGATGGCGACCGGAACTTTAACCGGCAGGGGAAGAACCTAAAATCAGGCATCGACTGGTTTGTTACCGATAAATCAACCTTGTCGCTTTCCGGAGAATTGGGCCGGTCTGATAACAAAAGCACGGGTGGCGGACGAACCCACGAGTATTCAGTTCCGGCAAGCGAGGAGCTGTTCTCCATCAGCGAAGAAGAATCCAAACGCGACAATAAATTTTACAGCGGAACACTTAGCTTTCAGCACAAGTTTAACAACGAAGGACATCAGCTGGATGCGATGGCCTTTTACTCGCGCGAGAAAGGTTCTGACAACGAGATAGAGGGGGAACTGCTGGCCGATGAAAATTTCAACCGAACGCCGGATTATATCGAAAGAATTTCGACCCTTGAGAACGAAAAGGAACGCGAATTTCGGCTTAAGCTCGATTATGCGTATCCTTTCAGCAAGGATGGAAGACTGGAAGCGGGGCTGCTAAGCCGCCTGGAAAGTGATGTGGAAGATCTGGCTTTCCGCGATTACGATCAGAGTTCCGACAGCTGGATCATCAACGAAGATTTCTCCAGCGAGACTGATTTTACACGCAACATTCATGCGGTTTATTCCACATTTAGCAACAAATTCGGCGGGCTTCAGTACATGGCCGGACTGAGGGGAGAGTTGACCCACCGCGAAACAAAAAATACAAATGCCGAAGCGCCGTCGCAGTTAAACCGTTTTGATTTGTTTCCAACGGTGCATTTTTCTTACCAGCTGGAAGATAACATTGAACTGATGTCGAGCTACAGCAGGCGGATCAACCGGCCACGCGGTCGCGACCTCGATCCAACCCCGAATTATTACAACCGCTATACCATTCGCTTTGGGAACCCCGATCTGAAGCCGGAATTTACCAACTCTTACGAATTGGGAGCCATGTACCGCTTCAGCCGGTCGTATGTTTCGCTGGATGCTTTTCACCGCATTACCAACAACAAAATCGACCGGGTTGAAACCCTGGGGGAAGACGGGATTTATTACCTGAATACCGACAACTTTGACAAAGATTATTCAACCGGTGCCGAGCTTTCCGGAAACATCAATTTCACGAAGTGGTTGCTGGTAAATGCGAGCGTTTCGCTTTATCACTACCGGATAACGGGCGACCTGAACGGCGAGTCGATCGACAGAAGCAGCAATAACCTGAGCAGCCGGATGAGTACAACCTTCAAAATCAGCGACAATTCGAGGTTGCAGCTGCAGGGCTTTTTTAACGGAAAAACGGTTTCGGCGCAGGGAGAACGAAAAGCAATGGTATTTACCAATGTTTCGTATCGCCAGGATTTCTGGGATAAAAAGCTGACAGCTACCTTGAATGTCCGCGACATTCTTGGTACCGGCAAATTTGAGAACGAATCATACGGCGCCGATTTTAAGCGCTGGAGCCAATGGAAACACGAGCCAAGAACGTTTATGCTTACACTCAGTTACAAGTTGAATAATTTTAAGGAAGATCGAAACAGCCGGGGAGAAGGAGGTATGGATATGGACGGCGGAGAGTTTTAATCTTTACTGAAATAATACGTCATAATTTTAGGAAATGCTGCTCACCGGGCAGCATTTTTTGTATAGCGCGGTGGCCTGTGCTTTTGCTCACCTGCGGCTGGCAATCATTGTGCCTCTTGTTTGCCTGAAAGGACTTTAATCAGATAATTTCTTGTGTTTTGCATGGGTTTCCTTGATATGAAGATGTTCAAAAAGTCAGGTGAGTGAAAGAATAACTAACAAAAGAAAAGTGATGCTGAGTTTCATCTTCTTTCGGCAGACAACCCTTTAGGTGCATCTTTTTATGGTTCTCATTTAATGCCGGTCACTACTATTTCGTCCGGGATTACGAACCATCATGAAATAACTTTTTCCGCCGGACGAAAAAGTGGGCTTGCTACTTACCCGGCGCTTTGCACCGGGTTATTGATATCCGACACTTTCAGTGTCAAATGAAGCTCCTCACAGTAAGCAAACGAGGTATGAAATTGGATAATCATTATTTTATTCGCAGGAAGGTGCGGGGAATATTGACTCGTCCTAAAAAAAGTTTACAGGTTATAACTCCAAATTTATTTGTTTTCTGTAGTAGTTCTTCCATCTTTTTT
>NZ_QWGR01000288.1 GCF_003576475.1 Maribellus luteus
GTAACGACGCCTCACACCGACGACATTTCGGTCTATGTCGTTCGGTTGACCGGGCTAGAATCGCTCGACCCGCTGGCACATCCGCACCCTCCCATGTCGATCGATCACCCGCCTTTGCAAAACCCTGCCACGCTGCTCGAAATCGTGCGAGCGCAGTCCCAGATCGCCAAGCTCGGCACCGATCTGGGCGCCATCATGGCGTTGGTCACCGAGCGGGCACAGCATCTGACCTGCGCGACGGGCGCGGTGGTCGAAATGGCGGAAGGCGATGAGATGGTCTATCGCGCCACGTCGGGCCTGACCGAAACGCTGCTGGGCCTGCGACTTGCGCGCCAGGGCAGCCTGTCGGGCCTGTGCGTACAGACCGGCGAAATCCTGCACTGCACCGATTCCGAAACCGACCCGCGCGTCGACCGTGAGGCCTGCCGCCGCGTAGGTCTGCGCTCGATGGTGGTCACACCGCTGCGCCACCTCGACACCACGGTCGGCGTGCTCAAGCTGGTTGCGCCGGAGGTCG
>NZ_QWGR01000289.1 GCF_003576475.1 Maribellus luteus
CGCTACTGATTTTTGAACGGAGCGCCACTCATGGCCTTCACCGATATCTTCATCAAGCGGCCCGTCCTGTCGCTTGTCGTCAGCCTGCTGATCCTGCTGATCGGTTTTCAGGCGGCGACGCATCTTGGAATTCGTCAGTATCCCAAGCTGTCGAACACCGTGGTCACCGTCACGACGTCGTATCCCGGCGCGTCGCCCGACCTGATGCAAGGCTTCATCACCCAGCCGATCGAGCAGGCGGTGGCGTCGGCGGAAGGCGTCGATTACATCACGTCGTCGTCGGTGCAGGGCACCAGCACGATCTCGGTCTACATCAAGCTCAATGTCGATCCGAACTCCGCGCTGACCGAAGTCAGTTCGAAAGTCAGTTCGGTCAGATACCTGATTCCGCGAGAATCGAACGACCCTGTCATCACCAAATCGACCGGCCAGACCACGGCCGTGATGTATCTCGGTTTCGCCAGCGACGAGCTGAGCGGGCCGCAGATTTCGGACTATCTGGCCCGCGTGGTGCAGC
>NZ_QWGR01000290.1 GCF_003576475.1 Maribellus luteus
GAACTGAAGACGCTCGTTGGCCACGGCGTGCGGCAGGTGCGCGGGCGCGGCTTGATGATCGGCCTGCAACTCGATGCCGACATCGACGCGCACGACTTCGCCTTCGCGCTGGCCGAGCGCGGCGTGCTGACCAAGGACACTTACGGCAACGTAGTGCGCCTTACACCGCCACTGGTGATTGGCGAAGCTGAACTGGCACTGGCACTGGAGGCCATCCGGCAGACGCTGGCCGGCTGGCCGCGGCGCAAGGTGGCATGACGGAAGAACTTGCAAGGGGAGTGACATGACCATCATCGATCTGATCGGCGCGGCCATCGGCTGCGGAGCGCAAGACGACGGCTGCAAGGACGGCCCGCGTGCGCTGCTCGAGGCCGGCGCGCTGGCGCGATTGCAGACGCCGGACACGCAGGCCACGCTCGTACACGACATCGAACTGGCCACCTCGGCCGGGCACAGCCGCTCAGCGCGCCTGGCCGCGCTCCCGGGCGTCGCCGGTTTCTCGCGCGCGCTTGGTGAC
>NZ_QWGR01000291.1 GCF_003576475.1 Maribellus luteus
CATCGACACCGATCCGCCGATGCCGGTCGCCGCGCCGCCGATGCGGAAGAAGGCGGTGACCTCGCCGGCGAACGCCTTGAAGGCGGTCAGCAGGGCGACGCCGGCCGAAGCCAGCGATCCCATGACGATGGCGGCCAGGCCGGCCTTGCCGTCGGCCGCAGCCTCGGCGGCGTCGGCCCGCGAGCCGGCGCCGACCTTAAGCACCTCGGCGGCGGCGACGCCTTCCGGATAGGGCAGGTCGGAGTTGGTGACCAGCGCCCGGCGCAGCGGGATGGTGTACATGACGCCCAGGACCCCGCCGATGGCGCAGATCCCGGCCGTCAGCCAGAACGGAAACCCTGTCCACCAGCCGATCATCACCAGGCCAGGCAGGACGAAGATCACCGACGACAGCGTGCCCGCCGCCGAGGCGACGGTCTGGACGATGTTGTTCTCGTAGATGGTCGCGTTGCGGAACAGGCGCAGGACGGCCATCGAGATGACGGCGGCGGGGGTCGAGGGGGCGGAGGGCGGGCCG
>NZ_QWGR01000292.1 GCF_003576475.1 Maribellus luteus
GACGGCGTCCGCGAGCAGACCGAGCAGCTTTCGCAGCTGGTCGACACGCGCCGCGGTGCACTGGTCGAAGCCCTCGGCAGCAAGGCCGCGGAAATTTCGTCCACCATCGGCAGCGCCGCGGACTCCGCGCTGAAGTCGATCGAAAATCACGGCGGCGCATTCACCGTCGCGATGATGAACAACTCCTCGGATCTGGCCCGCCAGATCAACACCGCCAGCGAGATCGCGATCGGCGCCGTCAGCAAGTCGTTGAAGGACATCGACCAGACCTCGCGCGCGGCGATCGACCAGTCACGTCAGGTGGCGACGTCGACCATCAACGAGTTGCAGGAGACCTCGAAGATCCTGCGCACCGATACGCTCGCCCTGTTCGAGCGGCTGCGTGAAGGCAACATCCTGCTCCAGGAAGTGCTGACCGGTGCGCACGACAACCTCAACTCGCTCGAGCGGGCGCTGGTGACCCGCGTCGCCGACTTCGTCTCGGCCATGAACGACGTCACCTCGCGCAACGGCGCT
>NZ_QWGR01000293.1 GCF_003576475.1 Maribellus luteus
CGCGCGTGAGGTGGAGGCGATGGCCGAGGGTGTGAAGCAATCGAGCCACAACATCGACAACGCGCAGCGGCAACTGTCGGGGCTGCTGGGCGCTTCGGAAACGTTGATCCGCTTGACGGCTTCAACCGGTGTGCAGAGTGCCGATACGCCGTTCATCGAAGCGGTGCAAGCGGCGGCCGGCAAGATCAGCGCGTTGTTTGAATCGGCGCTGGCGCGCGGCGATATCAGCGAAAGTGATCTGTTTGACCGCGACTATGTGCCCGTGCCGAATACCGACCCGCCGCAGCACATGACGCGGTTTACGGCGTTCACGGATCGCGTGCTGCCAGCGGTGCAGGAGCCGTTGCTCAAACTGGATTCGCGTGTGGTGTTCTGCGCGGCGGTCGACACCAACGGCTACCTGCCGACGCACAACCTGAAGTTCTCGCAGCCGCAGGGGAGTGATCAGGTCTGGAATGCGGCCAACAGCCGCAACCGCCGGCTGTTCACCGATCGCACGGGGCTGGGGGCGGCGCG
>NZ_QWGR01000294.1 GCF_003576475.1 Maribellus luteus
GCAAGAACGGCACCTTCCATTCGGAAGCTGCGATCGCCTACGGCACCAAGATGGTCGGCGGCACCTCGCCGGGTAAAGGCGGCTCGACCCATATCGGCCTGCCCGTGTTCGACACCGTAGCGGAAGCACGCGACAAGACCGGTGCCGATGCGTCGGTGATCTACGTCCCGCCGCCGGGCGCAGCCGACGCGATCTGCGAAGCCATCGACGCGGAGATCCCGCTGATCGTCTGCATCACCGAGGGCATTCCGGTGCTCGACATGGTCAAGGTGAAGCGCTCGCTGTCCGGCTCCAAGTCGCGCCTGATCGGGCCGAACTGCCCGGGCGTGATGACCGCGGGCGAATGCAAGATCGGCATCATGCCGGGTTCGATCTTCCGCAAGGGTTCGGTCGGTATCGTCTCGCGCTCCGGCACGCTGACCTATGAAGCCGTGTATCAGACGTCCGCTGAAGGCCTCGGTCAGACCACGGCTGTCGGCATCGGCGGCGATCCGGTAAAGGGCACCGACTTCATCT
>NZ_QWGR01000295.1 GCF_003576475.1 Maribellus luteus
GATGCAGAACGGCATCAGCGCCGTGGTCAGGATCACGAATGGCAGCGAAATGCCGTCGACACCCATGTGGTAGTTGATGCCGGTAGCGAGCCAGGCGGCCTTCTCGACGAACTGGAAGCCGGGATTCGACGGATCGAACCGCATCACCAGAATGAGCGACACCGCGAAAGTGATGATCGTGGTCCACAGCGCGATCCAGCGCGCATTGCCGCGCGCGGCTTCGTCGTCACCGCGGCTGAGGTAAATCAGGATCGCGCCGACGACCGGCAGGAACGTGACGACGGAAAGGATGGGCCAGGTTGTCATCATTGGCCCCCGAGACCGAAGATAAACCACGTGATGAGACCGGCCACGCCGATCAGCATCGCGAATGCATAGTGATAGAGATAACCGGTCTGGAGCCGCACGACGTTGCGCGTGACATCGAGCACGCGCGCCGAGACGCCGTCGGGACCGAACCCGTCGATGATGGAACCGTCGCCCTTCTTCCAAAGGAAGCGTCCAAGCCATTTGGCC
>NZ_QWGR01000296.1 GCF_003576475.1 Maribellus luteus
GAAGACTGTTGCCGTGCGCGACGACCAGGACCGTCCCGATGGCGAGGGCCGGGCCCAGCGTATTCCGACGCCAGGCAGAAATCCGTTGCATGACGTCGTAGAGGTTCTCGGTGCGCGGGACGGCCACTCCGCGATAGCGCCGGTCCCGAGCAAGTTCGGCGTGGTCGGGTCCGGCCATCGGCGGCGGACGATCGGTCAAGCCACGGCGCCAGCGCGCCACGGGGTCGGCGCCAAATCGATGCGCCGCCTCATCCTTGTCCATACCGGTAAGGGCGCCGTAGTGCCGTTCGTTCAGCAAGTAGTCCTTCCCGTCAGGCACGAAGGTCTGGTCGCTGGCGTGAAGTACGATCCAGAGTGTTCGTATCGCGCGGGTCAGCATCGACGTCAAAGCGGTCTCCACGTCGACGCTGTGATCGCGAAGCAACTTACCCGCAGCTTCGGCTTGTGCTTCGCCCGACGAGGTCAGGTCCACATCGGCCCAGCCCGTGAAACGGTTGTCGGCGTTCCATTGACTTT
>NZ_QWGR01000297.1 GCF_003576475.1 Maribellus luteus
CAAGCTGCTCAAAGCGCTGGTCGACAAGGAACAGCCTCAGCTGATCATCCTCGGCAAGCAGGCGATTGACGACGACGCCAACCAGACCGGCCAGATGCTGGCTGCGCTGGCCGGCCTGCCGCAAGCCACGTTTGCCTCGAAGGTGCAGATTGCCGACGGCAAGGCTTCGGTCACGCGTGAAGTGGACGGCGGCCTGGAGACCCTGTCGGTCACGCTGCCGGCCGTGGTCACCACCGACCTGCGCCTGAACGAGCCGCGCTACGTGACGCTGCCGAACATCATGAAGGCGAAGAAGAAGCAGCTCGACACGGTCAAGCCGGAAGATCTGGGCGTGGACGTTGCACCGCGCCTGAAGACGCTGAAGGTGGTCGAGCCCGCCAAGCGCAGCGCCGGCGTGATGGTGCCCGATGTGGCCACGCTGGTGTCCAAGCTCAAGACGGAAGCCAAGGTGCTGTAAGGGGCGGGTTTGTAACCTTCCCGCAACCGCACGCAACTTCAAGCACACCGAACAGGCAG
>NZ_QWGR01000003.1 GCF_003576475.1 Maribellus luteus
TGTTCAAAGAAGTAAGTACTTCCTTTGCTATGTCCCAGCAGGTCGACAAAAACGAGTGCATTCTTATCCTGTTTCTTAAGCCTGTTGCTAATTTTGGCCCCTACCGAAGACGGTACCGCCCATTTGCCTACACCGCCCAAAGCAATTTCATCAATATGAGAATAGATGTATTTACCATTGGGAAGATTCTCCGATATTTTCTTGATCTCAGCATCCAGGTATTGCTCAAATTCCGGACTGTTTACGTGCTCTTTAATCGCCAGACTCCGGTAATAATCTTTATCATCGCCCTCAGGTAATCCGGGTATTTTATCGATGTAGGCATGCAGCATTGGTGAAAACGGATTGAGAATATGTATTTTATCCGCCATGTAATCTTTTTGGGTGCCCGGTGTTACAAAAAGCATGTTAAATGGCTCCGATTTTTTTTTGAACAGGGCCGCATTTTCGCGGTAGGCTTGTTCATCCGCTTCCGGAGAATTCGTAAAGGAGTAACCGGGAACATGCCAGGTTCCGATGGCAAAAAACTTTTCATATTCGCTGCTTCCTGTTTTTTTGCTCATAATCCAAGCATCACGGCCTGCTTTCCAGTTAAAATGTTGTGCCTGCAAACCCACGGGGTACATATCGATAATTAATAAGAGTAAAGCGATGTAAATTAGTTTCATATCATTCATAGAATTTGGTTTTATGATTTTATTGCACTAGTTATCAGTAAACTGCAAGCAAAAATCGAAATATACAGATTTATATCATTGTCAATGATTGATAACTTTATAACACAACCACCAGGGGAGAAAGTATATAGTGCCCGCTTTTGTCAAATATTCGCGGGCACTATTGTTCTCGAAACGGGAGGACTAATCTTCTTCGTATTCGAGGTTTACAATTTTCTCTTTTATCGAAATTTCATCCCCATCGCTGTCAGTAAAAGAATAAAACAGCTCAAAACTCATTGTCTCTTTATTGTAGGTACTGCCGCCTAAATCGGTTACCAGAGCATCTTCCCACGGAGTAATCGTTACATTAACACTGTCTTGGGCAATGGTTAGCAACATATAATTTGTACTTATGAAAGCCTTATTATCAGGTAATGTATGAATTGGCATTCTTACCTGGTTAGCTGAAATCGCTTTTAAATATGGCTGAACAGAACGGTTTGTTTCAGGCAATTCTCTGGAACTCCCAGAGTAATCTCCCGAAAAGCCATTAACCATCTTGATTTCATGAATAATGGTGCTTAATTTCGAATTCACTTCATAAGCCTTGCTATTGGAGCTAATTGTCAAAGGTAGCACATAACAGCTGTCAGGATCAAGTCCGTCAACGGAGAAAGGAATACTTAAAACGCCATATTCTGTTCCTTTTTTAATAGTAACAACAGAATTGTTTAATGTAAAATTGGATTCAGGAATTAAATTTTTCTTTATGTAGTTTGGATTGGCAATTGCATTTATATTGTTGAAAGAGTCCAATACATGGTAATCCAGATGGAGTTCAATATCTATGTCGTGGCTGGTCGGTTCCGTCCCGCCACAATAAACGGATAAATCGATTGTATTACCTTCTGCTCCATAAAAATACTCTTCTTCAAAGAGTAAATTGTTGCTATTGACGATGTAAATGACTTTTTTATATTGTTCGCCAAAGTCCACCTCCGAATTGCAAGCAGTAAGGATACTGCCTGCAACTATTAATAATAGTATATAATAATTCGTCCTCATAATTTTATGTTTGATAAGTATTAATATCCAGGGAATTGATCCAGATTAGGATTCTTATCGGTTTCATGCTTTGGTATAGGAAAAAATGTTTGCCTGTTGGTGAATACTTTATAGGTATAATCTCTCTCTCTAACTACAACCTTTTTATAGTAATCATCCATTTCCCCTGATGACGCGTTTATATTACATCCCAGCACGGGAAGATTTTCATACTTTACTGCATTTTTAGTACGACGCAAATCAAAATATCTTCTGTTTTCCCAGGCCATTTCAATTTGGCGTTCTCTCAGAATTAATTCTCTCATTCTTTCTTTGTCGGCTAAATCGGTATCCGTTATTCCGGGTAATCCTGCCCGATAACGAATTAAGTTAAAGCAACGTTTCATTTCGGCAACATCCCTGGATACAGTAACTTCGTTTATAGTATAGCTTCCATCCAGTTCATTCATAGCTTCTACATAATTTAGATAGACTTCAGCCATGCGGTAAACAATATTGTATTTATTTTTTTGTCTGCCTCCGCTTATGTAAGAATCTTCATAATGAGTGAACTTACGACAAAGGTATCCCGTCATTGGGTAATCTTCAGCATCTGCTCCTCCATGGGACAATGCAAATTCTTTACCGCTCTTCGAGTCTCTGTAGAATTTGGCAACTTTACCATCCTGTTGATCGATTTTATCAGGAGGCGTAGTAACCGAAGGATAATAAGAATTGTTGTATGCAACGGTTGCATAAAAGCGCATCTCTCGGTTCACATACCACTTATGAGTTCCACTTAAAATGGTAAATCCATCACTGCTTTTCGAACCCGAAAAAATAACTTCGTTGTCGGTATACCCTGTTTCGTGGGGATAGGACTCGCTCGCATTATCTATTGTGCGGCCATCAATCATATAATACGCATCCGCTAAATTCTGAGTAATATCGAAAGATCCCCAACCTCCGAGCATGGTAGGTGCAGAATACCGAAAACAGTCATTAACACTAGTGCTCTGACGCGAGAATAGTATTTCCCGGTTGGAAGATGCCAATACACATTCTCCATTAAACATATCAGCATACGAATGGAATGGATCAATTCCTCCCACTCCGTTAGGGAAATCGCCTTGTTCATGTTCGGGAACAGGAAGATATGGGGTATTTTCCATTTGGGGAACAGTATATAAGTCGTAAGGCTTTAGATCAACTAGGCGTTTGGCATTCGCGGCTGCTATCGCCCATTTTTCAGGATTGAAATCAGGATTCAGATAAGGGGTGCCCTCATCGTTCATAAAATTGGAAAATTCCTGGTTTTGTCCATTATATAGTGGGCTTGCCGTATAAAGGGATAATCTCGACAACACAGCCATAGCAGAATACTTTGTTGGACGGCCTATCTCTGTATTGTCCCTTACTTGGGAAGGAAGCAACTGTATTGCTGTTTCCAAAAGAGAAGACACATAATCACTGCACTCATCCCAGGTATTACGTTCCACCATCATTTCTTTGAGGGAAACATCAAAATCAATTGGATCGTCCGGCATAATAGGAACTGGTCCCCAAGCCAACATTAGCTCAAAGTATATGCATGCTTTTAAAAAAGTTGCCTCGCCAATCCATTCAGAACGCTTTAATTCACTTACTTCTTTACATTCATTTACACGCGTTATGAATGTATTTGCTTTCCGGATTCCTTCATAAAAATAGTCCCATCGATCAAAGTCATTTAGATTTTCAGGCGTAATTTTGCCGTTTGCAAAATAGTTGAAGTTATGCCATGTTTTCCAGTATGTACAAAGGCCCTCGTCGGTTATTAGCGTATAAGGCATTCCCTGGTGCCATGCAATATTACTACCGTTATCGACTAAATAGCTGTAAACATTATTCAAATATTCTTGCGTATATTCTTTTTTTACGAAAAGGGTATCTAATGTAAACAAGTCGGATATATAAGGATCAATGTCCAGGTACTTACTACAGGATTGAAAAGTCATTGAAAATCCAATGACTACAGAAAGAAATCCTGTCAATAAATATTTTTTTATTTTTATTTTCATCTGTTTATTATTTTAAATTTTAATAGCATCTGAAGGAGTTAATTCCACTACGTTTCGTTGAACGCCATTTGGTCTTGTACGTTATTGTATTGCGATACAGCGTATTGTATAATTATAGGTATCGGCTACATAAACTATCCCATCAGGAGTAACAGCTACGTCATAAGGAGTATTAAAAAGTGCTTCGTTCGGTTTTCCGTCTTTATATCCTTTTTGTCCGGGAACACCTGCCATTATAGTACAATTTAAGTCCTCATCGATTTTCCATATAACATGGTTAGAATAATCAGTAACGTATATATTTCCTTCATAGTCACACGCTAAACCTTCAATAGAACCAAGTTGAGCAAATTTACCATTACCTTCCTTTGCCGCTCCTGCCCCCATTCCAACAATATGAATTAGATCATCCTGGGTTATCCATGGTTTGTTCTTCTCTGCATCGATATTGTGTGGATTGAATTTATAGATTCTACCCCAGCCTTCACATGATACGTAAATATGTTTGTCTTTAGGGTTATAAGCCATATGGGACCATGAATCCGTATTTATTTTTTCACCTATCAGCTCCACTTTTTTTGATTGTTGATTCACCCTGAGCAACTTATTCCCGCTCGATGACAATAAATATACGTACTCATCGTCTGCGGTTAGTCCGTAATAATATGTGCTTCCTGCTATATAGTCTCCATCATCATCCTTTTGATCATAGTAAGCTTCAGGTTCCTGCCAGTTCGATTTCTTAAATGCACCATAAAAAAGCAAGGGTTTCGAAGCACTGCTTCTTTCTACAACAAAATAAGAGGAGAAGTCTAAATTGAAAGAGCCTTGCCACGGACTATTCAGACCTGACATTAAAGAAGATAGCCTATTGTCGGGAATCGATATTTGCCTGATTTTTCCACCCCAGTCATCGGCAACGAAAAGCGTATTTCCGGTACTGTCGACATCGACCATGGCTGGCCTCCTAAATGAGCCTTCCTGCATTGTTCCGTCAGCTACAGCGCTTACACCTTGTTGCCCGGCAACTGTTGTAACGGTAGCTTTTACAAAATACTTGAATTGAACATCTTCCAATTCTGCTTCAACATAGGCAGGGACCCCATCAGGGTCAACTCCTGTTTCTATAGCCACTTTTATGTCTGAAAGCTCTCCCGGTTGTTTGGGAACCATTGCATAAATAGCATTATTCTGTACTTTGAGGATAAGTGCTTCTTTTTTATTAAAGAATAACTTGACCTTTGCTATATCATTCCCGAAGTTTGATCCATTTACCACAACCCGTGTTCCCAGTCCGCCTTCTTTAGGGCCTATGCCGTTAACCAAAACCGGGGAATTAGGTGAGTAGGGAATATCATGGATATTCTCCTCTTGATTTTCTTTTTCACAGGCACATACAGCCACAAAGAAAATTAGAATAAAGAGGAAATATGGTTTTTTAATTATTCGACTTTTCATAGGTCATTATTTTTATGTTTAGAAAGACAGTTGTATCAGCATTGAATAAGAACGGGGAATCGGATAAACAGCACCGTTTGAACTGGCCTGTTCAGGATCCCACAGTTTTACCTTATCCCATACATATAAATTGTCAGCAACAAAAGCTGCACGGCAACTTTTAATATATACTCTTTCGGTTATTGATTTGGGAATTGTATAACCAATTTCTAGTGTTTTCAACCTCAAATAACTTGCGTCAGACAACCAGAATGTAGAATTTCGGTTATTGTTTTCGTTATAACCATAAGTTAACCGGGGGAATCTGGCATTAGGATTTTCCGTAGCAGGATTTCCGGAATAAGATGCGGGCGTCCATCTGTTTTTTTGTTCATTTACAATGCTGAGTACATTTCCTGTAGCTCCACCTGAAAATGGATAATAACCAGCACCACCCATAAAATAATCGACCTGGCTTGCTCCTCTGAAGAAAATATTAAAATCAAAATGTTTCCAGCTCAAACTGGTAGCAAAGCCATATTGCAACTTTGGGATGTTGGAATTGCCGATAGGCACTATATCGTCATCATTAATAATCCCATCCCCATTTACATCTTTGTATTTGATATCCCCAGGCAATACTTTTCCATACTGTGTTGGGCTGTTCTTCACATCCTCTTCGTCCTTAAATAAACCCAATGCAATTAACCCTCTGGTTACGTTATTGCTGGTCCCTTTTTTCCCAAGGTATGGATAACGCGGAGCTACTTCGTCATAATCTAAAATTTTATCTCTTGTCAATGTAAAATTACCTCGCAACTCCATCGATACTTCCCCGAATTTCTTATTATAAGAAGCTGTTCCATCGGCTCCCCAACTCTTCATTTTGCCTACATTTCCCCATGGCTTTGTTCCCACACCAATGGTTCCGGGGAGCGTAACGCGCTGCATAAATATATTGTTTCGGCGATCAATAAATCCATCCACAGTAATGCTCAGTGCATTCCAAAGTTGAATATCAATACCTAAATTCTGTTTTATTGCTTTTTCCCAAACCAGGCCCGTTGAACCTAACGTTGACTCAGTAACACCGCCTACACCGGAAGCAATATCACCAAACGCGTATCCAGGTGCGTCCATGTTGATATAAGTCAGATAAGGGAAACGGACATCACTACTGATTTTATCATTCCCTACCAAACCATACGAATAACGTAACTTTAATGAATTAATAAAGGGTGCTTTTTCTTTTATAAAGGAATAATTTGACAGCACATAGCCAAGTGCAACAGATGGGAAAAAGCCAAATCGTTCTCCTTTTGGAAAGTTTTCCGAACCATTGTATCCGAAGTTTCCTTCGATAAAATATATATCATCATAAGAGTAGGTTAAACGCCCGGCCATTCCGAGATTACGATAAGGAATCGAGCCAATTTCATCATGAATGTCAGTACGGGTATAGTCTCTCTGATTGTAAAGGTACATAACCCCAATCCGGTGTTTTTCGTTGACTATCTTACTATAATCGGCTTTCCCCTCCATGTAAATTGTCCTAACTCCGTACGAAGAACTACTAAAATTCATTGGAGTTGCAACTACTGTTTTGGTGGTGATCAATTCTCCTGTTTTCCAATTCCGATCCGTTGCAAAAAACAAATCGGGCATTTTTGTCCTTCCTGTAGTGTGTGCATTAAAGTTATCAAATGAAACCGAACCTGTTACCTTTAGCCCTTCCAGCAAAAAATCTAAATTTTGTTCGAGAACCAATAACGACTCTATCGAGTTTTCTCGTTCTGTTATAAATCCGGTTTCGTTTAACAAAACGGAAGGAGAAACGTTGTTTTGAGTTTTGCCATAAGCAGGTAACTGTCCGTTGGAATATCTAATCGGAACAGTTAAAGGTGTTAAATTGGCTTGAGCACTCCATATACTCGATGTAGTTCCAATACCCGGACGGTTTAAATCAACGAGCTTTGCAGAAAGCAACAAACTCACTTTGGTTGTAGGAGTTACATTGACATCAATATTACTTCTAAATGTGTACTGATTTCGTTTAACGTTTGAATTGTATTTTTCTAAACCGGTTTGTTTGTAAATAGCATCATTTGTACGATAAGAACCACTCATATAATAGCCGGTGTTTTTCCCTCCTCCGGAAATGTTGATGTTCCCCTGCATTCCCCATGTATTTTTTTTCAGGATTTCATTTTGCCAATCTACATCCGGGAAAAAATCTGGGTCCATCCTGTATTTAATAATATCATATACTTCGGGAGAATATACGGATTTCCCGCCCCGCACCAATTGAGCTTCATTGGCCAGCATGGCATAATCGAATCCTCCAAGATAATCAGGTAAACGAGGTAATGTTTCCATGGTGGTTTTCACGTTGGCATTGATTGAAACTTTACCCTCACTTCCTCTTTTGGTATTAATAAGTACAACTCCGTTTGCACCCCGGGCGCCGTATACAGCTGTAGCTGTGGCATCTTTTAAAATCGAGAAGCTTTCAATATCTTCAGGCGCAAGTTCATTTAAGCTGCTTGCCCCCCGGTCGATACCATCAATTAAAATAAGTGCACCACTATTGGCCCCGAATGTGCTTATTCCCCGAATCCAGAA
The DNA here is from genome assembly GCF_003576475.1 of Maribellus luteus. GTDB lineage: Bacteria > Bacteroidota > Bacteroidia > Bacteroidales > Prolixibacteraceae > Draconibacterium > Draconibacterium luteum. The sequence continues at coordinate 7,823 of NZ_QWGR01000003.1, forward strand.
TTCCGATACATCTTGTCCAGGTTCTCCGCTTCGCTGAACGCCAACCAACCCAGCTATCCTTCCTGCCAGTAAATTCGAAACCGAAGTTACCCCTCCAATATTCAAATCCTTGGTCGTAATATTTGCAACGGAGCCAACAACGCTTACTTTGCGTTGCGTGCCATATCCAACTGCAACAACTTCTCCTATATCCCGCGTTTCTTCTTCCAGAACAATATTAAAAACAGTTTTTCCTTCAATTGCTATGGTGCGGGTTTTCATGCCTATAAATGAAAACTGAAGGGAATCGGATGCAGGGGAAATCATTAAATGAAATTCACCATCGGCATTTGTTACAGTACCGTTTGTTGTACCTTTCTCCATTACTGTAACTCCCGGAAGAAATTGTCCATTCGGATCTGTCACTAATCCGGTGACTTCTTTTTCCTCTTTCTGTGAAGGCCCTGACTCTCGCAGTTGATTCTCTATATTATCCGGGATTGCTGCTTTTTCGTCGGTCAGAATTACGATTTGCCTGTCATAGATACGGTATACGTTTGGAGTGTTTTCGAAAACCTGATCTAGAACGGTTTCTACAGTTCTGTTTTTCACATTAACCGTCACACGGCGGTTTATGTCCACCCACTTTTCATTATAAAGCAAAATGAATTCGCTATTATCTTCGATTTCTTCGAACACTTCCCTAACAGTTGCATTTTTCATCTTTAGGTGAAAGCGTGCAGCCTGTGAGTAAGTTTCAGCCGCAGAAACAGTGAGTACCGAAAAAATTAAAAAGGTTAGTAGCTTCATTCTTAACACAATTTTAGAAAGGCTCCCTCGAGTGAAGCCATGCAATTTTCGCTTTTTTTTCATACTTTTAGGTTGTTTTAAATTAACTCATATTTAAACATAAGTGAAAACTGGCGGGCGGGCAGGCCCCCGGTTTTCTTTTTATTAATTGATTCGTTTATTGGGTATTATTTTCTGGATAAGGGTTTTATCTTTTTCTCGATTGTTACAACACTCCCTGAGATTCGGTAGGTAAATCCAGAGGCATCTCCCAGAACGATCATAACATCTTCCAAAGATTTCTCCAAATCAAGCTTCCCGGAAATTTTATCATCGCCAGGATAGTTATCGGGCATTTGAAATTTCACATTATAATATCTCTCTACTTTATGAAGGACAGAACTCAGGCTTTCTCTCGAATACTTCAACCACCCATAAGTCCAGGAAATATAGTTATCAACATTTGTTTCGCTGGTAACAGTGATTGTATTCTGTTCTTTTTTGAAACTCGCTTTTTGATCGGGCGTCAAAACCATCTCTTTTTTTGCCAGTCCTAATAATTTAGTCTGACTAACTGCAACACTTCCTTCTAGGAGAACTGTTTCAATCGTTTTATCGGCAGGGTATGCAGAAACGTTAAAATGAGTTCCCAAAACCCTTACATCCAAATCACCGGTTTTCACAATAAACGGTCTTTGTTCATTTCGGGTAACCTTGAAACAAGCTTCCCCCTCCAGATAAACTTCACGTACATCTTTCGAAAAACTTGAAGGAAATGCCAGGCGGCTTCCGGCGTTAAGCCATACTTTGGTTCCATCGGCCAGCAGCAATTCCGAACTTTTACCGTAAGGAATTACCACCTCGTTCATTTCTGTTTTTTTCTTTTGGTCGCGCTTAAGCTCCACCAGATTAATGATGCTGTCATTTACAATCACCTGTTTCTCCGTGTCATTTACCCTGATCGCAGAATGCTTTTGCTCCAGCGGAATTTCCTCTCCGGAAGAAAGCACCATGTGTCCGTTGGGGTTTTCGCTGCCGAGAGACGAAGAAAAATGATACACTGCATCTTTCTTAATCAAATAAAAGTATCCTCCCAAGCCGATGGAAACGACCAGCAAAACCGATGCAGCCCATGACAAGCGACTCCACAGTTCTCTTTTTTGGGACTTCTTTTTCCGGGATTGATGGTGCCGGTCAATATCTCGCCACATGGAAAGAAGAGCATCTTCTCCCAACTCGTCATGCGTGTCGGCCAATAAATGAATTATTTCGCGGGCCTCTTTTACTTTATTCCTGAACTCCGGATGTTGCTCCAGAAAAACTTTCCACTCCCTGTCATTCTTGTTATTTAAAATCCAGGCAATGAAGTCCTTTTCTTCAAGCAGTTGTTCGGTGCTGTATTCCAAAAATCGTTGCTCCATCTTTACAGGCGTTTGTAAAGTATAAAGGCACAATTGGATTCTTTGTGGACAAAAAAATCAGACTTTTTTTTAAAAAAAATTATTGGGGTAGGATCTCTTATCGTTTCGCAGACAGGAAACAGCCTGAGACAATGCAAAAATTGCACTCAAAACATGACTTTATCTTTCTGAAAAAAACTGAGGAAAAGCACAAACATGTCTGAAGAAACAAGTATTTCTTTTAAACCTTTCAAAGCCCGTGAAACCTGCTTCCTGGCAGAGTCATACTGTATTTGCATTATTTCGCAAATCTGATCGTAATCAAAATTACACGAAAACTTGTAAAACAGTATTTCACGCTGTTTCGGACTCAGCTTTGCCAGTGCCTTTTTCACGGTTTGTTCCCGGTGAGACAGTTCCTCCTTATCAATGAGTTCGTGTTCTGCCGAATAAATAATTTCCGCCTTTAAAACTTCATTATCAGAATAACTCAGCGGTGCTTTTTGTTTTATTGCGTCGGCTAATCGTCGCCTAAAAGAAGCCATTAAATAAAAGCGGATATTGTCGGTTGTTCCAAGACTCTCTCTGGTACTTATCAAATAAAAAAACAAGTCCTGAATAACATCTTTGATCATTTCCTCATCCTGAGAAAATTTTCGTCCATAGCAAAAAAGGAATGGGGTATATTGGAAATAAATATGGGAAAGTGCATAATCTTCACCCTTACGAAAATCATCCCATATCTGTTTATCCTCCTTCATGTCATATAGCCAGGCAAGCTTTTTTTAAAATTGGTTAGTGTCCGGCTAAAGTATGCAAAAAGAAAGTACAAGCATCACTTTTGCCCTAAAATTGAAGATTGATTTTTCAGAAAGCTGCGATATCTGCACCTCACAGACCACACCAATAGTAAGAATCAAAAATCCCGGAAGTAGCAGAAGATGCAGGAAAATAATACATAAGCAAAAACAGAAAACACCGAATGGTTTCCGGTCTATGCAAAAGTCAAAAGGCCGGAAAAACCGGCCTCTTATGCTGAAATAGTTCTGTATGGATTATTACGGTCCTAGCTTAAAAGCTCTTTTACTTTTGCTGAAATATCTTTGCCGTCGGCCTGTCCAGCCAGTTTTTTGGAAGCAATCCCCATTACTTTTCCCATGTCTTTCATCGAAGTGGCACCCACTTCTTCTACGATGGCTTTCACCACAGCGCTTAGTTCTTCATCCGACATTTTCGCCGGCAAATACTGCTCATACACAGCTACCTGTGCCATTTCCTGCTCGTACAGGTCTTCCCTTCCCTGTTGCTTGAATATGGCTGCTGCATCGCTTCCCTGTTTGGCCAGTTTGGAAATGATCTGCAAAGCTTCCTCGTCGCTCAGTTCGTCGCCGGCACCTTTGACAGATTTGGCTTCCAGCATTACTTTTTTGATTCCGCGGATGGCTTCCAGCTTTTCCTTTTCGCGTGCTTTCATCGCCTCCTTGATATCGTTGTTGATTTGATCGAATAATGACATAACGTTTGTTTTTTTAGTCTACTTTATCGTGTAAATAACTATTACGGTCTGAAATCTGGTTGTTCCTGTTCACCGAATACTTCGACGGCTTTTTCTGAAACTTCGGGTCGTTCATCCGAATCTGGCGCCGGCGGTAAGCCGGAATCTTATCCAGGTCGTCCATATCTTCCTCGCTTAGCGTCGAATAATCGGACAGGTCAAGTTCTTTCTCCGGAGTACTACGTTTACGACTGGTGGTAGGATACAGGTTTTCAAATTCCATGTCCTCGATCTCCCGTTCTTTCCGGATATCGAATTCAAAGGTTTTCTGACCAGCCGTTTGCCCCTGTGTATGTTTGGCATGACCGGCGGTATTGTCGCCTCCGGTGCTTACGTCGTCTGAAAGATACACTCTTTCCTTTTGCGGACTGTTTTCGTGAATACCGGAAAGGATGCTGCTCGGAAAGCCTGTGGCAATCACCGTCACTGAAAGCTCTTCGTCAAGGCTTTCATCAATACCGTTTCCCCAGATCAGGTCGGCGTCAAAACCGGCTTTGTTTTGAACGTAATCCGTAATACGTCCCACTTCGGCCATGGTAACTTCCTTTTCGCCCGATGTTATTTGAATCAGCACATTTCGTGCGCCGCGAATATCGTTGTTGTTCAACAAGGGTGAATTCAATGCCTGTTCCACTGCTTCTTCCGCCCGGTTATCGCCCACTGCCACCCCGGTTCCCATCACAGCCATCCCGCTTTTGCGCATCACCGTTTCCACATCGGCAAAATCGACGTTGATATAGCCGGGCACCGTAATAATTTCAGCAATGCCTTTGGCGGCAGTCGATAATATGTTGTCGGCTCTCAGAAAGGCTTCCGATATGCCAAAGTCGCCGTACATTTCGCGAATGCGTTCGTTGTTGATCACCAGCAGCGAATCCACGTATTTTTCCAGTTCCCTGATGCCTTCGTAGGCCTGCTTGATTCTTCGTCTTCCCTCGTTTCGGAAGGGGATGGTAACTATGGCCACCGTAAGGTATCCCTTTTCGTGACACGCCTGCGCAATTACCGGCGCTGCTCCGGTTCCGGTACCACCGCCCATTCCGGCGGTAATAAATACCATCTTGGTATTTTTCTCCAGTGCCTTTTTAACATCCTCAATGTTTTCGATGGCGGCCTGCCGTCCCATTTCCGGCTTGTTCCCGGCCCCACGTCCTTCGGTAAGCGTGGCGCCCAGCTGTACTTTTAAGCGGATCGGGCTGTTTTCCATCGCCTGGGCATCGGTGTTGCAAATCATGTAACCTACATCACGGATTCCATGCTCGTGCATGTGATTAACGGCATTTCCTCCGCCTCCTCCAACTCCCACTATTTTTATTACCGTTCCCGGTTCTTCCTTTAGATTAAAATTTGCCAGTTCTTCCATTTTCCAGTCATTAAAAGGGTTAAGTGGTATTAATCCATCGATTGGTCATCTTCTTCAAAAAACTTGCTCAAACCAAAGTTCTTAAAGAACCAGTTATCTACGTTCGATTCAGCCACCGGCTCATCCCTTGTGCTTTTATCCTTCTTCTCTCGCTTGGCTTTTTTTTCTTTTTTTCTGTCGTATTCCTGTTTCGGAGGCCTGATGATGATCGTTTCTTCAGGTTCCGGCGCATAGTCAACGGTTTCCTCTTCGTCCTCTTCCAGATCACGGTTACTGAAATCGAAACTCACAAAGCCTTCGTTGCTTTTCTCTTCTTCTTCCAGGTCAAACTTTTGAGTTTCCTGTGCGGGCTGCAACACCCGGTTCGGGTTGGTCACAAAACCCGTAGCCAAAATGGTTACGCTGATTTTGTCTCCCAGCCGGTCATCATAACCGTTCCCCCAGATAATGTCTGCCTCCTGTCCTGCTTTTTCCTGCAGCGCTTCAATAATTTCACCGATCTCTCCAATTCTTACTTCCTCGTTTCCGGAAATAATATTCAGCAGAATATTTTTAGTGCCGAAAATATCGTTGCTGTCAAGCAGCGGCGACTCCAAAGCTGCCTGTACCGCGTCCATCGCACGTCCTTCGCCGGTTGCAAAACCGGTTCCCATAATGAAAACGTCGCTTTTGTGCATTACAGTATGCACATCAGTATAATCGATGTTTACGTTTCCGTGAACCGTAATGATCTCGGCAACTCCCTTTACCGCTGTAGCAATAATGTTGTCAGCCATTTTAAAGGCTTTGCTCGCCGGCAAGTCGCCATAAATATTGTGTAGCCTGTCGTTGCTGATCACCAGCATACTGTCGACAGATTCTTTTAACTTTTTGATACCTTCCTGCGCCTGGTCGTACCGTTTCCGTCCTTCGGCAGGCGAAGGAATGGTTACCACCGCAATGGTGAGAATGTCCAGCTCACGTGCCAGTGCAGCAATCACAGGCGCAGCTCCTGTTCCGGTTCCACCGCCCATTCCAGCGGCGATAAACAACATCTTGGTATTATCCTGCAGAACCTTTTTCAGGTCTTCATAGTTTTCACGGGCTGCTTCTTCGCCCATTTCGGGTTTATTCCCCGCTCCCCGTCCTTCAGTAAGCGTAACGCCCAGCTGTATTTTTACGGGAACCGGGCTGTTTTCCAGTGCCTGCGCATCGGTATTGCAAATAATGTAGTCAACCCCTCTAATGCCTTCTTCGTACATGTGATTGACCGCATTGCAGCCAGCACCTCCCGCACCTATCACCTTAATAATGGAAGAGGTTGCTTTTGGAAATTGAAAGTTTACGAATTCTTCGGCCATATTGTGATTTTTTAATTTAATTCTGCATCTGAACCATCGGTATCAAAAAGATTGAGCGCCCCCTGTACTACATCTTTGAAGAGCGGCCCAAAACGGCGTTCCTTTTTCTTGCTGCTTTTTACCTGCACCCGTTCTGTAACGGTTCCGGTTCCGGTTGAACTCAGCATTAATTTTAAAGTCCCCAGTGCGGTAAAAAGTTCAGGATTGCGAAATTCTTCCTTGCGGTTTACCGGGTGAATAACGGGATGGGCATTCCGGGCGTCCATGGCGGTTTTGAATTTCACCAGCGATATCATGTTGTCCAGTTTTGCCGTGCCTCCGGTTATAACAATTCCTGATCCGAGGTTGTTTTCGATCCCCGATTTTTCAATCTGAATATTCACACACTCGATGATCTCTTCCAGGCGGGCCTGAATAATATAAGCCAGGCTTTTAAAGGAAATATCGCGCGGTTCCCAGCCGTTCTCTCCGGCTATGGTTACTACTTTCTGTTCGTCGGCAAAATCGCCCATTGCCTGCCCGTATTTTACTTTTAGCAGCTCGGCCTTTTTCAGGAAGATCGAGCATCCTTCTTTTATGTCGTTTGTCACTACCTGTCCTCCAAAAGGAACTACCGCAGTGTGTTTTAGAACGTTGTCCTGAAAAACCGCAATATTGGTGGTACCGGCGCCAAAGTCCATCACAATTACGCCCACCTCTTTTTCTTCGGAACTTAATACTGCTTCCGAAACAGCCAGCGAAGCATGAACGATTTCGCCCAGTTCAACCCCCGCTTTGTCAAAAACCAGCTTCAGGTTGTTTACGTATTGTGTGGGCATTACCACCAGCTTAAAGTTGGCTTCAATCTTACGGCCGGTACTGCCTACCGGTTTTTCCACTTCGTGTTCGTCGTCGATAATGTACGAAGTAGGGATCACCTGCACCACTTTGTAGTCCTGCTGAATCTCCACTCTTTCGGCTTCGTCGAGCAGACGCTGAACATCGGGGGCAGTTACAAAGCCTTCACCCGAAGTAAGCGAGGTTGCGCGGTAATCGATGGTTTGCATTTTAGATCCGGCAAATGCAACGTGCACCTGCTCCGGCTTTTCGTCCAGCTGGTTTTCGAGCAGGTCAAGCAAATCACCGAGCGCCTCGGCAGCCTCCTCAATGTTTACAATTACCCCCCGTTTTATTCCTTTGGAGGATATTTGAGCTGTGCCCAGTATTTCCATTTTACCCAGCTCCGTTAGTTTTCCGGCCAGCGCCACCATTTTTGACGTGCCCAGGTCAACCACCACCGAAAAATTCTGTTTTGAAGCCATAATTACCTTCTTTTAGCAATCACCTGATTCTTATATTTTAAACTAATCGACTCGTATTTGTTCCAGTTTCTGTTGGCCAGTACCTGTTTGTAAAAAGCCTTCATGTTCCGGAATTTTTCCTGAAAATTATCAGGAGCTCCCAACTCTATTAAATGATCGCCCATCAACGGTGTCAGTATGATATCGCCGTTGGGCTCCACGTGCACCTGCTCAATCTGCGCATTCCAGAACTCATCGCCGGTGATAAACAACACACACGGCAGCAACTGTTCTTTTGCGTAGGTAGTATCGATGCTTCCGGTAGCCACCAGCACCTGCGCCGGATAGGTGGACGACACCGGAAAACGGTGTGCATACTCATCCAGGTAATACGAGCTGGTACTTGTAATCACCCGTACTACCGGCTCGCGGTGTTTCACCCGCACGGTCAGTATTCCGGAGAACGATGAACTGTCTTTGGCAACCGTTTTGTAAACCTCGGCTTTAAAAACAGCGGCCTGCTTTTCTACGGCAGCCTCCAGTTTCTCTGCGTCGATCTGATCAAAGGTTTTTCCAACAATGTCTTTGTCCGTTTTCTTAACCACCCGCCGGATCACCTCTTTGTTTAGCGTGATCTTGTCATCGGATTCATACTCAACACGGACAGTTTTACACAGAACTCCGGAGTATTTCATGGACGTGAAAGCCAGTGTTATTACCATGAACAACACCACCAGCAAAGCACCTCCTATTTTCCAAAGTTTTTTAAACACCTTGTTCCTGTTGTAAAAGTTCCACAATCGGTTTTACCATTCTGTCAATGTCTCCTGCACCCATTGTCAGGATTATTTCATTCTGATCGTTTTTCAGCATGTTTTCCAGTTCGCTTTTCTCCATCAGCTGTTTGGCCTCCAGCGTCATTTTATCAAAAATAATTTCGGATGAAACTCCTTTGACGGGTTCTTCCCGTGCCGGATAAAGCGGCAGTAAAACAGCATGATCCAGCAGATCGAGGCTGGCGGCAAATTCGGCAGCAAAATCGCGTGTGCGCGTGTACAGGTGCGGCTGAAAAATACCGGTTACTTTTTTGCCGGGGTAAAGCGCTTTCACCGACGAAATAAAAGCCTTCAACTCTTCCGGGTGATGGGCATAATCGTCGATGTAAATCTTTTTTTCGGAGCGGAAACGCACATCAAAACGACGGGCCACTCCCTGGTAATCCTGGATTCCGGCTTTTAGCTCGTTGGCGCTCACTCCTGCCAGCCAGGCCAGCGAAGCTGCCCCGATAGCATTCTCCACATTTACTAGTCCGGGATATTCCATTTTGCAATTGGCAATAATTCCATCCGGCGTTTTCAGGTCGAAACCGTATGTGCCGCTTGCCTCATCCAGTTTCAGATTCAATGCAGCAAAATCGGTATCGTCTTTTAAAGAATAGGTGAATACTTGCGCTTTTGTTTTGGAAGTATCCAGCTCCACTCCTTTTTTAATGACCAGCTTTCCTTCTTCCCGAATCTGGGAAATAAACTTTTCGAACGACTCAACAATCCGTGCTTTGTCGCCGTAAATATCCAGGTGATCGGCATCCACCGAAGTCACCAGTGCCAGCAAAGGCTGCAAATGCAAAAACGAACGGTCGAACTCGTCGGCTTCGGCCACAATCCACGGCGATTCTTCTTTGGGCAAAACCAGGTTGCTTCCAAAATTCTTTGAAATACCGCCCAGAAAAGCGCCACAACCTTTCGGTGTTTTGTTCAAAATATTGGCCACCATGGTACTCGTGGTGGTTTTCCCGTGCGTACCTGCCACGGCAATCGCACTCTTTTCGTTGGCAATTAAGCCCAGCACTTTAGCGCGTTTAAACAAACCAATGGGCTGGCTTTTAAACCAGTTCAGTTCTTTGTGCTCGTCGGGCAAGGCAGGTGTATAAACCGCAATGGTTTCTGCCGGGTTCCACTTCGACGGAATATTCCGGATATCGTCTTCAAAGTGCACATCAATCCCCTCTTCCTGCAATGTATCGGTGAGTGCGGTTTGCGTGCGGTCGTAGCCCGCCACATTCTTACCGGTGTATTTAAAATACCTGGCAAGAGCGCTCATCCCAATTCCCCCGATTCCGAGGAAATACACATTCTTTATCTTCTCGATGCTCTTCATTTTAACAACTTTTCTACTTCATCAACTATTGTTTTCGTGGCTTCCGGCCTGGCCAGTTCCTTAATTTTCTCGGACAGCCGGGAGCATTTTTCTTCGTCGTTTACCACTTCAAAAGCAAGCGGAAACAAACGGATATCTATTTCATCGTCGCGCAACATTAAGGCGGCTTCCTTTTCAACCAAAGCCAGGGCATTTTTAGTCTGATGGTCTTCGGCCACATTGGGCGATGGCACCAGCACCGCTGCTTTTCCCACCAAACAAAGCTCTGAGATGGTACCGGCACCGGCTCTCGAAATCACCAAGTCAGCCACTGCATAAGCCAAATCCATCCGCGAAATAAACTTATGCACCTGTAAATTTTCAGGCTTCGAAGTTCTTAATTCTTCTTCAATTCTATCGTAATAAATCGCTCCGGTTTGCCAAATTATTTTACAATCTGAGTCGGCGATCGACTTTATATTTTTGAGTACTGCATTATTGACCGAACGAGCCCCAAGACTGCCGCCAACAATGAGTATTACTTTATCGGTCTCATTCAGCCCGAAATATTGCAGGGCCTCTTGTTTGTTTATTTTTTGAATGAGGTTCTCACGCACCGGGTTTCCGGTAAACACGATCTTCTCTTTCGGGAAAAAGCGCTCCATTTTATCGTAGGCCACGCAAATACTTTTCACTTTTTTACTGAGCAGCTTGTTGGTGATCCCTGCGTAAGAATTCTGTTCCTGGATCAGCGTTGGAATCCTAAATTTCGCAGCCGCCCTCAAAAGCGGACCACTGGCATAACCGCCCACGCCAATTGCTACTTCAGGCTTAAAATCCTTTACGATGTTGCGGGCCATCGAAGCACTTTGCATCAGCTTTCGGAAGAAAGTGATCATTTTTAAGCTGGGCTTCCGCGGAAATCCCATTACCGGCAAACCAATAATTTTGTATCCGGCCGCCGGAACTTTCTCCATCTCCATCCGCCCCAAAGCGCCTACAAACAAAATTTCGGCCTCCGGATTCCGGCGCCGTATTTCATTGGCAATGGCCAGCGCCGGGAAAATATGTCCCCCGGTTCCTCCTCCGCTTAATATGACTTTGTTTATCTTTTGTTTCATTCGCTTTTTTCAATTTCATAATCTTCGTCCGGCGCTTTAATCATCACCGGCTGATCCACCGCTTCGTGGTCCACTTGGTTTTGGTAACTTACGCTTAAAATACACCCAAACGAAATGGCTGTAAACAACAGGGCGGTTCCACCGTAACTCACCCACGGCAGGGGCTGCCCCGTAACCGGCAGGGTACCGCTTGACACCCCAATATTTATCATGGCCTGGTAAACCAGTATCATCGTAAGCCCCACCACCAAAAATGCCGGGAACGTACGGTTAGCCCGTCGGACAATGGTCACTCCCCTGAAAAAGAAGATCAGGTACAGGAAGATCACTCCAATGCCGATGAAAAGGCCATATTCTTCTACAATAATGGCAAAAATAAAGTCGTTGTAGGCCGCTGCCATAAAGTTACTTACATCCGACTGTCCGGGACCTTTCCCAAAGAATCCGCCGGAATAGATGGCCAGCTTGGCATAATCGGCCTGGGTAATTCCGTGGCTTGAATTCGGGTCGCCGTGAATAAAGCGGTCGATACGGCCTTTAATGGTAGCAATACGAGCGGGCGGTTCGTCCATAATACTGGCTCCAAAATACATAAGCGCCACAAAACCAATTCCGGCCACTACCACCAGAAACATATATTTTAACGGAATACGACCAATGAACATCATGGTCATGATTGCTGCAAAAAGCAGTGCCGATGTAGAGAAATCGGATAAAGAGATCAGGAAACACACAATCCCTGCAGGAATAATAATTCCCCGGAATGCCAGAAAAAGATCCCGTTTTGTTTTTTGCTTTTTACCCAGCACTTTCGCAGCATACATGATGAGTGAAATTTTGGCCACTTCAGCCGGCTGAAACGACAAGGGCCCCAAAGGAAGCGTTCGTCCACTTCCGGGAATAATGTGCGTGAATTTTAGCCCAACCGCCAGCACCAGCAAGGCAATGCTAAAATACAGCATCAGGTTGGCTGCCATCGAATAAATCTTCACCGGCAACACATTCACCATCAACAACATCACACCAAAGCCGGCAACTAAAAACCCCATGTGCCGAACCAGGTAAATCCAGGTTTTTCCGGAAGCCACACGGTATGCCAATGCCCCTGTCGCACTGTAAACAATCAGCAGCGAAAGAAGCGACAATAAGATCAGCACAGCCCAGATAACACGGTCGCCTTTGAATATTTTCCAGAAGGAAACGTTCATTATAAATTTCTTACCTGTTTTTTAAACTGATTACCACGGTCTTCGTAATTCTCAAACAAATCAAAACTTGCACATGCAGGCGAAAGCAAAACAGTGTCGCCGTTGCGGGCCAGGTAATAAGCAGCGCGCACGGCTTCTTCCATGCTGCCGGCTTCCACGATGTCGGCCACACAATCACCAAAAGCTTCTTTGATTTTTGCGTTGTTTTTCCCCAGGCAAACAATGGCTTTTACCTTGTCGGTTACCAATCCCTTCAGAATTGAATAATCGTTGCCTTTGTCAACACCACCGGCAATCCAAACCACCGGCTTGTGCATGCTTTCCAGCGCATACCACGACGAGTTGACGTTGGTAGCCTTTGAATCGTTCACGAACTCGATGCCGTGAACTTTCAGGAAATGCTCCAGACGGTGTTCTACGCCTTTAAAGTCGGACAGGCTTTCTCTTAACTGTTCGTTGCGAATTTGAAACACCATGCTGGCAATGCCCGCAGCCATGCTGTTGTAAATGTTGTGTTTCCCTTGTAATGATAAATCCAGAATAGACATACTGAATTGGTTTTGTTTTAAGTTGATAATAATCCGATTCTCTTGTACTCCTGCTCCCGGCACGCTGGCCGCTCCCAACCCAAAAGGAACCTGAACAGAAGCTATTTCTCTTTTTTCTATTTCTTGTTTCACCACCTCATCGTCGTCGCAATAGATGAAGTAGTCGTCGCTTGTTTGGTTTTGAAGGATTCTGAATTTCGAATCCACGTAGTTCTGCATCTGATAGCCGTAACGATCGAGGTGGTCGGGCGTAATGTTCAGCAAAACCGCTACGTCGGCACGGAAGTCGTACATACCGTCGAGCTGAAAACTGCTGAGTTCGATCACATACACATCGTGTTTTTCTTCGGCCACCTGCCAGGCAAAACTTTTTCCCACATTTCCGGCAAGGCCCACATTCAATCCGGCTTTTTGCAGAATATGGTAAGTAAGCAGCGTTGTGGTCGTTTTCCCGTTGCTGCCCGTAATACAAATAGTTTTTGCATCGGTGTACCTGCCTGCAAATTCGATTTCCGAAATAACCGGAATTCCTTTCTCCCTGAGTTTTACAATCAGCGGTGCTGTTTCCGGTATCCCCGGACTTTTCACCACCAACTCAGCATTTAGAATTTTATCTTCGGTATGCTGACCCGCTTCAAATTCAATCTCATAATCAGAAAGAACTTTCTGATATTTCTCCCTGATCTTCCCGAGGTCGGAAACAAAAACGGCAAATCCCTTCTTTTGCGCGAGGATGGCTGCTCCAACCCCGCTTTCGCCTGCACCTAATATGGCTACCAGATTTTCCACCTTACCTCATTTTTAATGTTGCCACTGTTACTACTGCCAGGATAATTCCAACGATCCAGAAACGTGTTACGATCTTGGGTTCGGGAAATCCTTTTTTCTGAAAATGATGATGAATCGGGCTCATCAGAAATACACGCCGTCCTTCGCCATACTTGCGTTTGGTGTATTTAAACCAGGTCACCTGAATGATCACCGAAAGGTTTTCGACCAGGAAAATGCCGCAAAGCAGCGGTATCAGAATTTCTTTACGTATGATGATGGCAAAAACCGCCAGAATTCCGCCCAGTGCCAGACTGCCGGTGTCGCCCATAAATACCTGCGCCGGGTACGAGTTGTACCACAAAAACCCAACGGTTGCCCCGATAAAAGCAGCGATAAAAATGGTAAGCTCCCCAATGTTCGGGATGTACATGATGTTGAGGTAATCAGCATAAATGATGTTACCACTTACATACGCCAGAATACCCAGCGTAGCCCCGCTAATCGCCGAAGTTCCGGTGGCCAGCCCGTCGATGCCGTCGGTGAGGTTGGCCGCGTTTGAAACAGCTGTGATTATCAGAATGATGGCAATGGCATAAATCACCCATTTCAGCCAGCGGGCTGCATCTCCGGCAAAAGCCACCAGCCACGCATAATCAAACTCGTTCTTTTTAATAAACGGAATGGTTGTTTTGGTCGACTTCACCTCTTCGGTTACAAAAACTTCCTGAACCGCCCCTGTTACCGGGTCATTGGTTTGCATGGTCAGGTATTTTCCGTTCTCGTCGCGAACATGCTCCCGCACTTTTACATCGTCGCTGATAAAAAGAGTCGCCACTACAAAAAGCCCGAGGCTCACTTGTCCCAGAATTTTGAAACGTCCGGCCAAGCCTTGTTTGTTCTTTTTGAAAACCTTGATGTAGTCGTCGATAAAACCGATCAGTCCCAAAAACGCTGTAGTGATCAGCATCAAAAGAATGTACACGTTATCGAGGCGGGCAAACAACAAAGTAGGGATGATGATTGCCATCAGTATAATAATACCGCCCATGGTAGGTGTGCCCTGTTTTTGCATCTGACCTTCGAGTCCCAAATCACGCACCTCGTCGCCAATTTGCTTGCGTTGCAAAATGCGGATCATTTTTTTACCAAACACCGTGGTAATAAACAACGACAGGATAATGGCTGCCGCCGACCGGAAAGTAATGCCGGGGATCATCCCTGCTCCCGGAATATCATAATTTTTTAGTATTTCATATAACCAGTACAACATATCTCTGTATTTAATCGTCCAATCCGAAACATTTCCTTACTTCTTCCCTGTCATCAAAATGATGCTTCACCCCGTTTATTTCCTGGTAATTTTCGTGTCCTTTTCCGGCAATCAGGATAATATCTCCCGGCTGCGCCATCAGTACGGCTGTTTTAATGGCATCTCTGCGGCTTTCGATCGAAACCACTTTGTTTTTGTACTGCGTATCAACGCCGGCTTCCATGTCTTTAATGATTGCTGCCGGGTCTTCTGTTCGCGGGTTATCCGACGTCAGAATCACCTTATCGCTGGCCAGCAAGGCTTCGTGCGCCATTTCGGGGCGTTTGGTTTTGTCGCGGTCGCCACCGGCACCAACTACCGTAATTACCTGCTCGTTTCTTGTTCTTATTTCTGAAATGGCCCCGAGTACATTTTTCAGCGCGTCGGGCGTGTGTGCATAATCCACAATCGCGTATTTACCATCGAGGCTGCGAATGGTTTCGAAACGCCCCTGTACCGACTGCAGGTTGCTGATGTGCGCCAACACTTCATCGCGGTTCTGCCCCAGCTGAATAGCCGTTGCATAAACTGCCAGCAAATTGGAAGCGTTGAACAAGCCCACAAAGCGGGTCCATATTTCCTGACCATCAAGATTTAACAGCATCCCGTCGAAATGACTTTCGAGTACTTTGCAGCGGTAATCGGCCATCGAACGGTTGGAGTAGGTCAGCTTTTGTGCCTTCGTATTTTGCAACATCACCAAACCATTTTTGTCATCGACATTGGTGAGTGCAAATGCCGAAGCAGGCAGCCCGTCAAAAAAGGCTTTTTTCGCCTTGATGTATTCTGCAAACGTTTTGTGGTAGTCGAGGTGATCGTGCGTGATATTGGTAAAAATTCCGCCGGCAAATTCAATCCCGGAAATCCGTTCCTGGTGAATCGCATGCGAACTCACTTCCATAAAACAATATTCGCAACCTTCAGCGGCCATTTCGGCCATCAGCTGCTGTATTTTTAACGCATCGGGTGTGGTATGTGAAGCCACTTCCTCGGTTTCGTTGATTTTATAAGTAATGGTAGAAATCAGCCCAACGTTGTAGCCCTGCATGCGGAACAGACGATGCAATAAAGTAGCAATGCTGGTTTTCCCGTTGGTGCCAGTTACACCCACCACCTTCATTTTTGCCGATGGGTAATTATAAAATGCCGAGGCCAGCTGGCCCAGCACCGCATTTGCGTCAGCCACTTTAACAAAGCTCACATGTTGAGGCAGCTCACCCGGCAGTTCTTCACATACCACCACCGAGGCACCGCCAGCTATGGCCTTGCCAATAAATTGGTGTCCGTCCACATGAACTCCGCGCTGCGCCACAAATACAAATCCGTCCTGCACTTTTCTTGAATCGAAAGCAATCCCCTTCACCTCACCGGCGGAATTGCCAACGAGCTCCTTAACTTCTATTTTTTCGATCAGTTGATGTAACTTCATATTATCCCAGTGCTATGTAAATCGTCTGTCCCGGACTGCATTTTGCCCCGGCCCTTAACGATTGTGTTTTTACTTTTCCGACTCCGTTTATCTTTACTTTCAAACCTGCATTTTCAAGCAAAAAAATGGCATCGCTGGCCCCCATTCCGCGAACGTCCGGAACCAGTCCCTGCTGAAACTCAGCACCGGTAACCAGCAATTGATTGTCATTCTCCTCCACATTTGCCAGCAGAGATTCAGGTTCTCCCTTCACATTCTCCAGCTCCAGCTCATCGGCCACTTCCAAAATATCTTCGGTATTTCCTTTGGCGATTTTCAGGTTACGAACCCGATCCTCCTCCTGCTCGTCTTCCAGGCTGGCCAAAATCTGACTTGCATATACTTTTTCTGAAATCTCTTTAAATACAGGACCGGCCACCGACCCGCCATAGTACGTTCCGCGCGGATTATTAAAGGTGACAATCAGTGAATACTGCGGATTATCTGCCGGAAAATAACCTGTAAACGACGCCAGGTACATTCCTTTGCTATAACCTGAACTGCTGGTTGCCACGCGGGCCGTTCCCGTTTTCCCGGCTACTTTAAAATATTTTCCCTGAATCGTGGTTCCGGTTCCACGTTCACAAACACCTTCCAACATGTCCTGCGCCTTCCCAATGGTTTCACGCGAAGCAATCATGGGGTTCAGCACCTCGGGATCAAAGCGTTTTACCAGGATTCCGTTGTCACGAATTTCTTTTACCATTCGTGGTTTTACCATTTTACCCCCATTGGCCACTGCATTGTAAAAAGTCAGGATTTGAAGCGGCGTCATTTTGGTTTCGTAACCGTACGACATACCCGCCAGCGTGGTTCCCCACCAGTCGGCGTCACCCGGGTATTTAAAATACGGACGGCCTTCTCCCTCTATTTCAATCCCCAGGGCTTTGTTTACCCCGAAACTATAGACCCTGTCTACGTATTTTTTTGGATTCTTTGCGTAATGGTCGGTAATAATTTTTGCGGTGCCAATGTTGGAAGATTTCTCAAACACCTGTTTCACCGTTAGTTTTCCATAACCGTGTGTATCCCTGATCACGCGGCCATTGTTTGCCCACGAACCATTTCCGGTATCCACCACATCGCTGGTATCCACCACTCCGTCTTCCAGGGCCGCCATCAGCGACACAAGTTTAAAGGAGGAACCCGGCTCAAAACAGCCCCGGTGCCCCAATGCGTAATTATCTTTTTCGTAATAACCGCTTTCGCCTTTTCCCAAGTTAGCGATCGCCTTTAGTTCACCGGTTTTCACCTCCATCAGAATAGCCGTAGCCCAGTCGGCATTCGATTGCAACAACTGGTTGTAAAGGGCACTCTCAACAATGTCCTGAAGTTTTACATTCAGCGTTGTGACCACATCCATTCCGTCCTGTGGTTCAATTTCGGTGCGAATCACCCAGCGCCCCGAAAGGTTCTGACGGTAACTTACCCCATCTTGTCCTTTCAGATAGGATTCATATGCTCGCTCCAAACCGGTATAACCGATCGGCCCGTTAATTTCTTCGTATTCTCCTTTATTTAAACTCCCGATGGTACGCAATGCCAAAGACCCCAGCGGATTCACACGTTTGTTTTCCTGCTCCACAATCATACCGCCACCGTAACGTCCGCGACGCAGGATCGGGAATTTCTTTAATTGCTGCAGTTCGAGGTAATCAATTTTCCGCGACGTGATCAGAAAACCACGGTTACCCGCTTTGTAGGCTCCTTTTAATTTGCGCAGGTATTCGTTTTGAGAAGCATCCTTAAAAAAACGGGACAGGTGCCAGGCCAGTGAGTCACACTCGTTATTAAACACCTTTTTCACGCCATCGGCTGCCAAATCGATGCGCACAAAATAACCGGGCACCGAAGTTGCCAGCACACTGCCGTCTTCCGCACAAATATTTCCGCGTGTAGGCTCCACTACAACGGTGTTTTTGCTGAGGTTTTCCTCGATCTGCTGCCAGCGGTCGTTTTTAATGCGTTGCACCGAAAACAACTTGCCAATCACGATCAAGGTAAACAGCAGGAGTACAAAATACACCAGCGCAAAACGTGTTAATATGGTTTTACGAATCCCCATCTATCAATTATCCTCTACTACCAGTTTTCTGGGCGGCTTTACCGGCTCTTTTAAACCAATGCCCGCCTCGTTTACTTTTTTTGCCACCTCCGAGGGGCGGCTTGCATCCATTAATCTTGCTGAAATGGTGGCATGCTCCGAGCGAAGCGCCTCCAGTTCCTTTTGCATGTCCCCGATTTGCCGGATTGTTTTTTCCGACCAGTTGCGATTCATAATCAGAGCCAGCCCAAACATGGCAAGCATCACCACAAAAGGAAATTGCCGCGAAATCCGCTCATCGGTCAGGATCGTCCCTCCAATGAACGACTTCATCCCCGTCTTCTTCTTTTTTCCCGTGCTCTCTCCTGCCATCTTACACCCTTTCAGCTATTCTTAATTTTGCACTTCTCGAACGCGGATTCGCCGCCAGCTCTTCTTCGCCCGGAATAATTACCTTGCGATTCACCGCCACAAAAGGCGTTTGAACATTCCCGTAAAAATCCTTCTCCACTTTCCCTTCAAAATTTCCGGTCTTTATAAAATTCTTACACAGACGGTCTTCCAGACTGTGGTAAGTAATGATCACCAAACGCCCACCCGGCTTGAGCAAATCCAGGCTGGCTTCCAGAAATTCCTTCAGCGCCTCCATCTCCTCGTTCACCTCGATGCGCAATGCCTGAAAAACCTGGGCCAGGTACTTATTCTCAATTGCCCTCGGCGCACAAGCAGCCGCAATTTCCTTTAAGCGGGTAGTTGTATCGATGCGCTTTTGCACGCGTGCCTTTACAACCTCGGAAGCCAACCGTCGCGCATTTTTGATTTCACCGTAAAGTGAAAAAAGCTGCTGCAACTGCGCCTCCGAATATTCATTAATAATGGTAGCGGCATCGGTTTGCGCCTCGCGGTTCATGCGCATATCCAGCGCCCCGTCGAAGCGAAACGAGAAGCCTCTCTCCGGAACATCAAAATCGTGTGACGAAACGCCCAGATCGGCAAACATCACATCTACTTCCTCCACGTCGTAATGCCGCAGAAAATTTTTAACATATTTGAAATTATGCCGGATAAAAAAAAGCCGGTCATCCTCTATGGCATTCCCGGCAGCATCTTCATCCTGATCGAAGGCAAACAGCCTCCCGTTATTTAACTGATCAAGAATGAGCCGGGAGTGACCGCCACCGCCAAAGGTGGCATCCACCACACAGCTACCCGGGCCGAGGTTCATCGCCTCGATACTTTCCCTTGCCAAAACCGGTATGTGATAAACATTTGTCATCTTAACCTTACGTGTTTTGTCCATCAATCATTTTCAACATATCCAGGTAATCTTCATCCGAAACGCTCTCCTGAGCGCTAACCGCAGTACTCAAACGAATGGATGTTTGCATGCCAAGGAAAGATACTTTGTCTTTCAGCCCGGCATATTCGAGAAACTCATTCGGAATATTGATCCGACCATTTGCAGCAACTCCCACATGCACAAAATTCTGAAAGTAAAGCTGGAGCAGCTTGTCGTGCATCGGGTTGGTCTCAGGACTAAGCTTTGCCCTGAATTTCTCAACACCTCTTTCCCAGGTGTCAACCGTGTGGATATCCAGGCATTTACTCCGGCGGTTTTTTTCCACCACAACAAACTCAAGCTGCATCTCACCCATCGCCTTTTTAAAGGCCGAGGGCAATACCACCCTGCCTTTATCGTCGATAGTTGCGTTGTATTGTCCAGCGAAAGTTGCCATAAACGAGGTTCCACTTTTATTAAGCGTAAAAATACAATTTTATTCCAAATCATGCCATATTATTCCATTTCATTCCACAGCGATTTTAACCAACTTTGTTAATAACACCTTATTAAGCTGTTGATAACCCATACTGGCCAGTTGAAATGTTTTCCATTCTCACTGATTCAATGAAACTTACAAAACACATCCAGAATAATAAACAGGCGTTAATAACTCTACAAAACCAACTTAGCATCCTCTTAACCAACCAAATAAGATTACCTCCATCAATTGACGGCAGAATTATTAATTTTGTCCCCACAAAATCACAGGCCATTTTCTGAATTTTCACGAAATGGCTGCTTTAAAAATGCTGATTAAACAACACAATGATGGCAGACAAAGCAAACAATACGCCGATTAAACCCATCAACATCAGAGAAGTATTCCGGGAGAAGAACGAACGCATCGCCCGATTGATTCCGGGATTTGGCTACGCTTATCTCAACCGGATCCTGCACATCGATTTCATCAATAATTTATTGCAGAAATACGGACAACTCAAAGGAATTGAGTTTGTAGACAAAGTAGTGGAAGAGTTCAATGTACGGGAGCATTTACACGGCACGGAAAACATCCCCACCGAAGGGAAGTTTATTTTCGCCAGCAACCATCCGTTGGGTGGATTTGATGGCATGTTGCTGATGAAAAACGTTGAAAAGAGACTCGGAGGTTTCAAGTTCCTCTCCAACGATATTTTACTGAATATCCCGCAACTTAGTCCCGTTTTTGTGCCGGTAAACAAACACGGCGGACATGCGCGGGAAGCAGCCAGGATGCTCGCAGGTGTTTATGAATCCGACGACCAGGTTTTAATCTTCCCCTCCGGGCTGGCATCCAGAAAAATAAAGGGAAAAATTGTGGACCTGGAATGGAAAAAGCATTTCATAGCGAAGGCGATCAGACACAAACGGGACATTATTCCGGTATTTATCAGCGGCAGAAACACCAACCGCTTTTACCGGCTCGCCAAGCTCAGAAAGTTTTTACGGATAAAGTGGAACCTGGAGATGTTCTTTCTCCCCGACGAAACGTACCGGCACCGAAATACCGATGTTCATTTACATTTCGGAAAACCAATCCCTTATTCAACCTTCAACTCAACAAAAAACCACAAAGAATGGGCAGAATGGGTTAAACAAGAGGTTTACAAATTACCGGCAACCAACAGCCGGCATTAATTAATAAAAAGAAAATGTCTTGCTTCGACGGATTTTTTTAATTTTGTAATCCATTTTTCTAAAAGACCGTAAACAGTTTTGGATTGAATGAAGCTTCGTTCAGATGGGATTAGAAAAAAACTAACAAAGTAACAGATGAAGGAAATTATAGCACCTGTATCCAAGGAAGAGCTTATTGCGGAGCTCACGCCGGATAAACTTCTAAGGAAAACCAACAAGGGAGGAAATGAGATCTACGTTATAACCGCGCATGATTCTCCCGCAACCATGCAAGAATTAGGCCGGTTACGCGAGATAACTTTCAGGGATGCAGGAGGAGGAACAGGAAAAGAAACCGACATCGACAATTACGACACACAGGAAAAACCATACAAACAGCTTTTGGTGTGGGACCCTGATGCCCAGGAGGTCTTAGGCGGCTATCGCTACATGATCTGTGCCGATGCTCCACGCAATGAAAAAGACGAAGTATTGATGGCAACATCCAGGGTATTTCATTTCTCCAAAGAATTCGTTGACAATTACCTCCCCCACACATTGGAGCTGGGGCGTTCTTTTGTTCAACCGGCTTACCAGTCAAGCAAAGCAGGCGCGAAAGCTCTGTTTGCGCTTGATAATCTTTGGGACGGACTTGGCGCACTCACTGTCGACCATCCGGAGATCAAATATTTCTTTGGAAAAATCACGATGTACGAGCACTTCCACAACGAAGCACGCAACCTCATCCAGTATTTCTTTAAGAAATATTTCCGCGACAAGGAAAACCTGGTATATCCGAAAAAACCGGTGGAATTTGACATCGACATTCCGGCCATGCAAAAATTGTTCGTAGGCAATAATTACAACGAAGACTACAAGATACTGGTGCAAGGTGTTCGTCAGTTCGGGGAGAATATACCTCCGCTGGTAAATGCCTACATGAATTTGTCGCCATCGATGAAAACATTTGGCACCATTAAGAATGAGAAATTTGGAAACGTACTGGAGACAGGAATCATTGTTACCATAAAAGACATCTACGATGCCAAGGTAGACCGACACATTGAAACCTACATCAAAGACAAGGAAAACGACGAATTTCCCACACCAAAATAACGACATGGATTTCTATCAGCAAGAACACCGAACGCTTGTAGCCGTTGACTCGATTATTTTCGGCTTTAATGAAAACGACTACGAATTGAAGCTCTTGCTTCTGAAAAGAAATTTTGAACCCGCCAAAGGAGAATGGTCGCTGATGGGAGGCTTTGTTACTCCCAACGAAAGCCTGGACGAAGCAGCTCTGCGGATTGTTCAGAAGCTCACCGGACTGGAGAACGTTTATATGGAACAACTCTATGCCTTTGGTGATCCCCACCGCGATCCGGGGGGCAGAATTATTTCGGTGGCTTATTTCTCGCTGATCAAAATAAACGAATACGACAAAGAGCTGGTAAAAAAGAACGGAGCATCCTGGATACCTTTATCCGAGTTGCCCATGTTGATTTTTGACCACAACGATATGGTTTCAATTGCGCTCAGAAAGCTGCGGATCCGCGCACGCACGCAACCTATCGGATTTGAATTACTACCAAAGAAATTCACCATCCCGCAACTGCAGCGCCTGTACGAAGCCATCTACCAAAAACCGTTTGACAAACGTAACTTCCGACGCAAAGTACTGACCATGGGGTTGCTCGACAAGCTGGAAGAAAAGGAAAAGGAAACCTCCAAAAAAGGAGCTTTTTACTACCAGTTCAACACCGCCAAATACGAAGAATTACTTCGCAGGGGATTCAACTTCGAACTCTAGAAAATTCAACAAGAAAATATTGAAAGAGCAGACTTTATTAATAAGCCCGCTCGTCTTTCCCTTCCACAAAATTGATAAACGAACTGTTTACCACCCGGTTTCCGCCCGGAGTCGGGTAATTTCCTGAGAAATACCAGTCACCCAAATCGTTCGGACATGCTTTGTGCAGATTCTCCAGCGATTGATATACAATCTCTACCTCTGCTTTGCAATCTTCAGGTTTCAGCAGTTCCGCAATTTTGGCCGAGATTTCTTCGGGAGTGAACGGTTTGTAAATTTCACGCACGTAATTCACCATTTCTTCTTTTGGCAAATTCTCCTGCTCTTTACATTTTTTGTAAACGTCCTGAATCAGTCCTTCTTTACCATGATCTTTCAGCAACTCTATAGCAGCATTAAAAGCAATGAACTTGTCCAGGCGGGCCATGTCGATTCCATAGCAATCGGGGTAACGAATTTGCGGTGCCGACGAAACTACAATGATCTTCTTCGGATGCAGACGGTCCAGAATTTTCAGGATACTGTTTTTCAACGTAGTTCCCCGAACAATTGAGTCATCAATAATCACCAGCGTATCCACATCGTTTTTGATGATACCGTAAGTAACATCGTAAACGTGCGCCACCAGGTCGTCACGGCTGGCATCATCGGCAATAAAAGTCCGAAGTTTTACGTCTTTGATGGCAATTTTTTCCACCCGCGGCTCAAAGGAAAGAATCCGCTTAATATCTTTATCGCTTAGCGAACCGTTCTTTTTCTGAATCTGATCAATCTTCCAGTCAACCAGGTAATCCCGAACTCCCTGCACCATACCGTAAAAAGCAGTTTCTGCGGTATTGGGAATATAGGAGAACACGGTATTCTCAAAATCGTAATTCACTGCCTTCAGCACCGTCGGTGTCAGCAAATGGCCCAATTCCTTGCGCTCCTGGTAAATGCTTTTGTCGCTACCTCGCGAGAAATAAATCCGCTCAAACGAACAGGATTTCCGTTTGTGCGGCACCCTGATCATGTCGCGACGAACTTCGCCATTGTTTTTAATGACCAAAGCTTCGCCGGGTGCAATTTCGTTTACCTCGTTGGCATGAACGTTCATTACGGTTTGAATCACCGGACGTTCAGATGCGACCACCACAATTTCATCATCGCAATAATAATGCGCCGGTCTGATTCCCCAGGGATCGCGAACCACAAATGCATCGCCGTGTCCAACCAAACCGGCCATGGCATAACCACCGTCCCAGTCTTTGGAGGCACGCTCCAGAATATTCTGAATATCGAGGTTCTTCTCAATAAGCGGCGAAATTTCAGAATTGGAATATCCTTCGTTTTTATATTTTCTGAAAAGCAACTGATTTTCTTCGTCAAGGAAGTGCCCTACTTTTTCGAGCGCAGTTACTGTATCTGTATATGCTTTCGGATGTTGCCCCAAGTCAACAAGTACATTAAACAACTCGTCGGTATTGGTCAGATTGAAGTTTCCGGCAAGCACCAAATTTCTTGATTTCCAGTTATTTTGACGCATAACCGGATGCGCAAACTCGATGCTGTTACGGCCAAAAGTTCCGTAACGCAAATGTCCTAAATAAAGTGATCCGGCAAAGGGATAATTTAGTGCAGCCCATTCCGGATCATTTATATCAGCATCGTGTCGTTTAGCTTTCTTCAATGGTTTGTTTACCTTCTCGAAGATATCCTTAATCGGATTTTGCTCCACCGATCTTACCCGGCTGATATAAGGATAGCCCGGCGCCATCTCACTTTTCACACAAACCAGCCCGGCACCGTCCTGCCCCCGGTTATGTTGTTTCTCCATAAGAAGATACAGCTTGTTCAGACCGTACTTCCAGGTTCCGTACTTTTTGTGATAATACGACAGTGGTTTTAACAGACGAATCAATGCAATACCACACTCGTGCTTAATCTGATCACTCATTTTGAATTCGGTTTCAGCAATGGAAAATTAATTACATCCGGAACAACAAAGGCGGTTGGATATTCCTTTTGGATCTTCTTATACAACTTCCAGGCTTCGTTCTTGGTCCTGAAATCGCCGACTCGTACCCGAAAATTCGGAGCCACAAACTTAATGTGCACCGCATATTCCGGATATTCAGACAAAAAATCTACTTTGGTTTTCAGCGCTTGTTCTTTTGCGTCCATTTTTGAGCTGAAGAAAATCTCCACCCTAAATCCATCCATTCCCTCTTTTTCGTGGTTCTTTTCAATATGCCAATCCAGCATTTTGTCCAAAACAGGATCGCGCTCTACCTGCAGTCTGTCGAAAATGGTAACACTGGCTGAATCCGGCACCGCATTCACCCCCACAAAATCCTGAGCACAAGCAAACTGCGCGACAAAGAAAACAGCCAAAAAGAGAACTAGAATCCTCATTATTCCTTCAATTGAGTGTGCAAATATAATTCAAAAACATATAAAACAAGAACGCAACAAAGATCAACACATTGCCTTAATCTAATGGTAATGTCAACCGCCGGAAACCCAATGAACACACGATTACTTTACCGTCAATTAAAATTAAACGTTTTCGCCAACTTACCAAAACCTGCTCATTACCAAGGCAGGGTCTTGTAAAAATCGGCAGACACACGATTCATTCACAAATAAAAAATAACTTTGCGCCCGCATCATGGAAGAAAGAAAATTATTTATTGAAACGTATGGCTGCCAGATGAATGTGGCAGACAGCGAAGTAGTAGCCGCCATACTACAGGAAAAACAATACACTCTGGTGGAATCGGCCGAAGAAGCTGATACAATTTTTTTAAACACCTGCTCGGTACGCGACAATGCCGAACAACGTATCTGGGGAAGACTGGCACATTACAAAAGCCTCAAAAAGAAGAAAAAAAACCTGGTTGTAGGGGTTTTGGGCTGTATGGCCGAAAGAGTTGGCAACGAGTTTATTGAAAAGGAAGCGGCTGATTTGGTCGCCGGTCCCGATGCTTACCGCGATCTTCCGTATTTAATTGATAAAGTTAACGACGGGCAAACAGCGGTAAACGTAGAGCTTTCCACCATTGAAACCTACGACAAAATTACCCCTGTTCGGATTGGCGACAAGGCCATTTCGGGTTTTGTAAGCATCATGCGCGGATGCAATAATTTCTGCACATAC
Organism: Maribellus luteus; assembly: GCF_003576475.1. Lineage (GTDB taxonomy): Bacteria > Bacteroidota > Bacteroidia > Bacteroidales > Prolixibacteraceae > Draconibacterium > Draconibacterium luteum. The sequence goes on from NZ_QWGR01000003.1 coordinate 34,024, forward strand.
TGCATTGTTCCCTACACCAGGGGGCGGGAACGAAGCCGTGACCCACAGGACATTTTAAACGAAGTACGTGATTTATCCGAAAAGAACTACAAAGAAGTAACCCTGCTCGGGCAAAATGTAAATTCGTACATGTGGCTGCCCGAAGGAGAACGCAAACCTGTAAAATTCTGGGACTTGCTCGACATGGTAGCACAGGTGGATCCCAACATGCGTATCCGTTTCACCACCTCACACCCGAAAGACATGTCGGACAAGGTGTTGCGAACCATGGCAAAACACGACAACCTTTGCAAACACATTCATTTGCCGGTACAATCGGGCAGCTCGAATGTATTAAAAACCATGAACCGCAAATACGACCGGGAGTGGTACCTGGGACGCATTCAGGCAATACGTGAGATTCTTCCGGAATGCGGTGTTACCACCGACCTTTTTACCGGGTTCTGCGGAGAAACAGAAGAAGACCACCTGGAAACACTTTCGTTGATGAAAGAGGTTCGTTTTGACAGTGCTTTCATGTTTAAATATTCGGAACGCCCGGGAACCTATGCAGCAAAACGCCTTGACGATGATGTGCCGGAGGATGTAAAAACACGCCGGCTGAACGAGGTGATCGCTTTGCAAAATCAAACATCGATCGAAAACAACCGGGCCGACATTGGTAAAACGGTGGAAGTACTGGTGGAAGGAACGTCAAAAAAATCGGACGAAATGCTGTTTGGCCGGACTTCGCAAAACAAAGTAGCGGTATTTCCCAGGTACAATTATAAAAAAGGCGACCTGGTAAAAATTATCGTGAACGATTGTACACAAACTACGTTAATTGGAGATATATCAAAATAAGACCATGGGGAAATTAGTAGATGAATTCAATGCCTACCGGGCAAAAATGAACGAAAAAATTCTGGCTTCGGACAATAAAGTAATGAAGCGCATTTACAGCCTCGACACACTGACTTACCAGGAAGGCGCTTTAAGTACAAAAGTAAAGGAAATGCTCGGACTGGCGACTTCGATGGTGCTGCGTTGCGACGACTGCGTTAAATACCACCTGGAGAAATGCTACGAGCAGGGAGTTACCACCGAAGAGATTTTTGAGCTGTTCGGAGTTGCCAATTTGGTAGGCGGAACCATTGTCATTCCTCACACCCGGAGAGCCGTTGAATACTGGGAAGAACTGAATAATTCCCCCCTCAATTGAGCCTTTTTCGATTTCAATTGTTATTATTACATCTTAAAATTTTCGACTATGGGCAAACTGTTTGCTATAACTTCATCGGGTAAAACCGAAAAATCGTTTTTGGATCTACGTTTTGGAAAATGTCTCAACGTTGTCATTTTTGATCCTGAAAAAAATACTTTTTCCATTCAGGAAAATCCTTGTCTGGATGCAGAACATACGGGTGTTAAACTCGTAGAATACCTGAAAGAACAGGGAGTAACAACCATTATCACAGGAGAAGTTGGCCCAATGGTCAGTCAGAAGCTGGAAAACGAAAAAATTCAGTTGGTTCTTCTGCCCGAAGAGCGCATCAAGATTGAAGAAGTGATGGACCGCATCACTGGGAAATAGGCAGATAGAGTTCTTTATTCAGAAAAGGAATAAGGGCCAGCTGCACAGCCTGGCGGTACAATTGCGTACGGTCTATTTTATCACCGGTCAGTAATCCTACAGCACCCGATTTTTGCTTCGAATTGTGTTGTTTAAAAACCATGTCGTTGGCAATGCCCAGTTCGTAGCCGTTATCAATCAGAACAGCAACTTTGGGAGGCAGTAAAAAACTGGTCGTTCGCGATTCGCCCTTTTGCGATCCGTCGGAAATAACCACCCACGCAAAGGCTACCAAACCTTCTTTCTCGCGGTGCAACCCGCCTTCAATCCCAATCCAAAAGTCGGCTTCGGGAAAAAGCTTTCGGGCATTGGCAACCCGGTTTCGGGCACCGTCCAGTGTTTCTTCGTCGCTCATTGGTTGATCCGAAACACCGGATTCTACCGAAACACCCGTCACAGTTACAGGATCAAAAAAGGCCCCGAAGCCTTCGGATGCGGCATTGATCTTTACAGGATTTTGGGATGCAACAATGATTTTCATGAATATTTTTCAGTAAAAAAATGAATAATTCGGAAAACAAAAAAACAATCCAGGAGAAGTCGCAAAGAAAGTGGAAAGAAATCGCGTTTCATGACTTGTCTCTTGTTTGAATTGGCGAGGAATAGCTATTTTAGATCATCAAAACTAAAAACTATGAAAGTAAGACTGGCAACCATCGACGACCATGAAAGGCTGGTAGAATTTCAACTGGCTATGGCCCACGAAACGGAAGGAATTGAGCTTCAACTGTCAAAGGTAGAGCAAGGCGTGGAAGCTGTTTTGAGAGACTCCAAAAAGGGAAGTTATTTTGTCACCGAGATCAATGGAGAAGTAGTGGCTTCGCTGCTCACCACTTTTGAATGGAGCGACTGGCGCAATGGCACTATTATGTGGATTCAATCGGTGTATGTAATGCCACGCTACAGACGAAGAGGTGTTTACCGGAGCATGTATGCGCACATAAAAAGCATGGTATTGAGTTCGGACGAATGGCATGGCATACGACTTTATGCCGACAAGTCGAATCACTCGGCTCACCGTACCTACGAAAACCTGGGGATGAACCAGGATCATTATATTACTTTTGAGTGGCTGAAATAAACCAATCGGGCCACATAGTTGTTGGGAGTTGGCAAGATGAGCAGATACCTTTACAAGTTGATAGAACAGGGCGAGCACGAGCAGCAGGATTTTAAGTTTTGCATTAACGACTCCAAAAAGATTGCGAAATCGCTCGTAGCTTTTGCCAACACCAACGGTGGCCGACTGCTTATCGGAGTAAAAGACAATGGTAAAATAGCCGGAATAAGTTCTGACGAAGAATTTTATATGATTGAGTCGGCTGCCAAGATATACAGCAACCCGGCTATTAATTTTACCACCCGCCAATGGCATGTTGAGGGAAAAACAGTGCTCGAAATAGGCATCGAACAAGGCGATAAAAAACCGTATTTTGCCAAAGATGAAAACGGCAAGTGGCTCGCCTATATTCGCATTGGCGACGAAAACTTTCTGGCACACCGCATACAAATTGAAGCCTGGAAAAAAGAAAACAGCACCACCGGTGTGTGTTTTTCCTACTCCGACGACGAACGTCTCCTGATCGAATACCTCCAGAACAACGACAGCATTTCCTTTTCAAAATACATGCGCCTGGCCCAACTCTCCCGGAAAAAGGCGGGCGATATTTTAACCAACTTTGTTGTGATTGATGTATTGAGAATCAGGACGACCAACGAAGGCACAACTTTTGTGTTAAACCAGGACTTTGATAAAAATGAACTGGAAAAATTCAGGTAAACATTAACAAAAGCTTATCTAATTTGTAACATAATTTGAAGGTTTTATCAAAAAAACTAAATAGTTTCGCAAAGATTTTTAAAAATTACAAGCATGCTCAAGAAAATACTTTTACTGTTTGTACTCACAAACATGGTATGGATTGCTTCGGCACAGGACGAATACCTGAAGGCCGAGTCAGAAGACAAAGAAAAAACGTACCTGGGAGGAGAAGCCTATGACGTAACAATATATCCGCAGAAATTTAAGGCGAAAAAACCCAAAAATGTAATTTTCATGATTGGCGACGGCATGGGCGTATCGCATGTTTTTGCTGCTCTTACGGCCAATCAAGGGAAGCTTTTTCTGAATAATTTCAAATACACCGGCTACTCAAAAACGCAATCAGCCAGCGACTACGTAACCGATTCGGCAGCAGGTGGAACAGCGTTGGCATGTGGCGTAAAAACCTACAACGGCGGCCTTGGGGTAAACAAAGACACAGTGGCGGTAAAGTCGCTTCTTGAAATGGCGGAGGACAAAAATTTGTCTACCGGACTCGTTTCTACTTCGGCCATTACCCATGCCACTCCGGCCTCCTTTATTGCACATCAGTCTTCGCGAAGCAAATACGAGAATGTAGCTACCGACTTTCTCAAAACCGATATCGATGTGTTTATCGGGGGTGGCTTGAATCATTTTACCAAGCGCAAAGACGGCCGCAACCTGTTGGAAGATCTGGCAGAAAAGAACTACCGGGTTGAAACAGATATGGATAAAATTGCCACGGTAAAAAGTGGAAAACTGGCCGGTTTAACAGCTGAGATGCACAACCCGCGTTTAGCAGAACGGGGCGATATGTTGCCGGTTGCTACCGAAACAGCTATCAATATTTTAAGCAACAACAAAAAAGGCTTTTTCTTAATGGTGGAAGGTTCTGCTATTGATTGGGGAAGCCATGCAAACAGCACCATTTATGTGATCGAAGACATGCTTGATTTTGACCGCTCGATTGGGAAAGCGCTCGAATTTGCCGCAAAAGACAAGGAAACACTTATTGTGGTAACCGCCGATCATGAAACCGGAGGGCTTACACTTACTGCCGGAAATGAAGAAACCGGAATGGTAAAAGGCGCTTATGCCACCAAAAGCCACAGCGCGGTTATGGTTCCTGTTTTTGCCTATGGCCCGGGGGCTGAAAACTTTACCGGAATCATGGACAATACCGATGTTCATAAAAGAATCAAGGAATTATTTTTGAAAGACTAAGTTCAAATGATACAATAGAAAACCGGAATTTTGCCTCGTGCAGATTCCGGTTTTTTTATTTTTTGGGCATTGTTTTCTATCTTTCCGCCGCTTTTCGAAAAAATACCAATTCAATAAAGGTGTTAAACAGGGTTTAATAAGAAGATTTTGCATGAAATACGAGAAATGGTCGCTGGGTTACTTCTTCCTCAAGCAGTACGTGCGTTTTGCTGACTTTATCATTCACAAAAAAATAATTGTAAACGGGAAGGAAAACATCCCTGGAAAAGTGCCGATCGTTTTTGCACCCAATCATCAGAATGCGCTAAGCGACCCTATGGCTATTCTACTGCATACTCCGTTTCAGCCGGTTTGGCTGGGCAGGGCCGATATTTTTAAAAATAAAATTGCAGCATTTCTGCTTCGCTTTCTCAAAATAATGCCGGTTTACCGGCTGCGCGACGGAAAAGAACAGCTTTCGAGAAACGACAAAACATTTGCCGACTCCATCCGCGTACTTGAAAACCATGTGCCGCTTGCGTTATTTCCGGAAGCCGCCCATTCGGGAAGACGCCAGATGTTGCCCCACAAAAAAGCTGTACCGCGTATTGTTTTTCTGGCCGAAGAAAAAGCGGGGCACAACCTGAATATTCACATTATTCCCACTGGTATCTATTACAGCAGCTACTGGAAATTTAACCGCACCGTGATCGTTAACCTGGGGGCACCGGTTCGTGCCAACGATTTTTTGGAAGAATATGCCGAAAATCCCAACAATGCCACGCAGCAACTAAAAGATGCCCTGTACAATGCCATTGAGCCCTTGACTCTTAACATCAAAAGCAAGGAGCATTACGAAGATTTTGAAACCATTCGGGAGATCTACGGCAAGGAATACCTTCGCCGGCAGAACAAACGGTTTTCTCCAACTACTCTGTTTCACTCCGACCAGCAACTGGTGCGGCAACTGGATGAATGCGAGGCCCACTCTCCTGAAAAAACCAACGAACTTATAAAACTGACAAGAGACTACAAAAAAACACTTAAAAAACACGGACTGAAAAGCTGGCTGCTCGATAAAAGCAACTACAATGCATTAAAGATTGTTCGCAACAAACTCATCCTGCTGATCGGGTTCCCGGTGTTTCTTTTGGGTTTTATATTTAATGCAGTCCCCTTTTTCCTGATCGACAGCATCAGCCGAAAAAAATTAAAAGACATTGCGTTTCGAAGTACCTTTTTCCTGGTACTGGGCTTGCTGTTCTTCCCCATTGTTTATTTACTCGAACTTTGGGCGGTATCCGCATTACTTCCGGGTGTCTGGCTCAAGCTACTGTTTTTGGTTTCACTTCCGTTTGCCGGCAAGCTGGCTTTCCGCTGGTACATTCTTTTTCTGAAAACTTGGGGACGCGGACGTTTGCTCTACCTCCGCTTGTTTTGCAAAACGACATTCACACAACTTCAATCGAAAAAAGAAAAGTTGTATTCCACACTTGAATCCATGATCACTGTTTAACACATTATACCAAAAAGAAAAAGGAATCCTGCCGGATTCCTTTTTCTTTTTATAATTGACAGGAAACTTATTCCGTCAAACTCACTACCGATCCAAATAAACCGGCATTTTCCTTTACTTTCTCTTCGTTGCCATACACACAAATGGCATCCTGCGCCAACACATCTTCTACCAGTTTTTTCATTCCCTTAATGTCGTCAGCAGTCGTTGCCAACACGGCTTTGCGCTCGGCTTTTAACTGTTCAGGTGTCGTTTTCTCGAAGTAATATTCTATTGCAAGATTGCCTTTCTGAGAGGCCGTTTTCGGGCCATCCATCCGCGAAATTGTACCGATAATGTAGCGGGTCATTGTATTGTCGTCCGCTTCAAACTCATCCAAGTAGCCCGGAGTTTTATCGTAAGTATCGATGGTTTCCTTCAGATTCGGGTCGCGGTACGAGGCAAAATAAACAGTTCCGCTTTGCGAGATACCGGCAAAACCTCCATAAGCGCCGCCAATTACGCGTACCTGGTTCTGCAGCCAGTCGGTAGAAAGTACCTGGTTCAAAACACGCATTTTCCCGTCGTATTCGTAGCCCAGCTTTTTGAAATCGTAGCCTTTTACAACATACTGCACTTTTGATGCTGACTCCAGTCCTTCGTTCTTTTTCTCGTAGTCGAAATCCCAGTCCTGCCATTCAAGCGGCGCCTCTTTTACTGCTGCCACAAAGCTTTCCAATCCTGCCGAATAATCCGCAAAGTCTTTTTCACTGCACGTAATCGTTGCAATCAGGTTTTCTTTGCTAAACAACAGGGCAGCCGTTTTTTCAAGATTTGCAATTATCTCATCACTTTTTGCATCGAAGTTCTCGGCCAGGTCCGAAACAAAACGATAATAATCAAGCCCCTGTGTTTTTTCGTTGTACATCCCCGATTTCGAATAATAGGAAGTCAGGCGGGTCATTGCATAATTCAAACCATTGTTTTTAATGTCAGAATCCACCCGGGCATGATGCCTTGTAATAAGCTCTTTTAGTCGCTCCGGATCATTAATCTTTGAATGATTGATCACCTCGTTTACCAACTCAAACATTTTACCGGCCTTTTCGCTGGTCGCTTTTGAGTAAACAGCAAATTTGGGAAGAATATTTTCATTCGACTGGTCTTCCAGGTAAGTCGTCAGATAGGTGCTAAAACCACCGGTGTTTATATTCAGTGCATTGTCCAGGTCGCCAAAACTGTAATTTTCGGTATTCAGTTTTCCCATAACCGATGACAAAAGCTTGGCATAAGAAATCAATTCTGCCGGCAACACCCGAACGTCAAAATACAAATTACTGTACAGAATGTCGTTGGTGAATTCGTCGTATTGTACCACATCAATACCGGCCACCTCCTGTTTTTTCACATCAAACCATTCCACTTCGGAGCTGATATCCGAGCGCTCCAGCATCGGGATACTTGCCAGTGCTTCCGGCGTGTCTTCTTTCTTCTGGTACTCAATCAGCGCTTGCGTATCGCCGATCAATTCGTCGATCTGTTCTTCAGTTAAACTCGCCTTGTAAGCTTTCAGTTCTTCCTCGGTAGCAGCGCTAATTTTGGCCTGAAGCCCCGGTTCCGGTTTCAGTACCATCAACAAGCTATGCGGATTGTCCAACAAATATTGTTTGACAGTATTTTCAAGCAAATCAGTTGTTAAGGCTTTTTTAGTTTCCTCCAGCGGTGCGTTAAATTCAAGCCCAACAAAAGGATCGTCGGCAAAAAACCAGGTTTGGTAACTCTGCATCAAATACATCAAACCTTTTTGCGGAGTGTTCCCTTCTTTCATGTTAAATTCCATCCGGTTCAGGATTCCTTCCACCATTGTTTTATCAAATCCTTCGTTTGCCGCTTTCTCCATCGCGCTGAATACAATTTCCCGGAACTTGTCTTTATCTTCCGGGTTGGCATTCTGCACCGTAATTTCAAAAACATTTTGTTTTGCCTCGTTAAACGAAGCTCTTACATCGCGCCCAATCCCAGCTTCCTGAAGGGCCAGCCTTACCGGAGCCGATTCGTGATTCACCAATGCATCGGTTAAAACATCAAAGGACATTGACAGGACACGGTCGGTACTTTGTCCGGCCACAAAACTCAGGTTCAGAAATGTTTGATCCTGTGTGGGCGCACCTTCCGGAACTGCGTAGGTTTTCTCTGCTTCTTTCATCGCCTCAAAAGGCTTTTGAAGCGGAATCTCTACAGTCTGATCCGACAGCTCGTATTTCGATAAGTATTCCGAATCGATAAATGCCAGTTCCTGATCCAGGTCGGCATCGCCGTACAACAAAATGTAGCTGTTCCCCGGATGATAGAATTTCTTGTGAAAATCAATAAACGCCTCGTAAGTCAACTTAGGAATTTCGGTTGGGTAGCCGCCCGAAGATACTCCGTAAGTGTTATCAGGGAAAAGAATTTTATTGATCTGGTAATCCAATTCACGGTTCGGGCTGGAATAGGCACCTTTCATTTCGTTGTAAACAACGCCTTTGTAAACCACATCACCGTCCTTACTTTCCAGTTCATGGTGCCAGCCTTCCTGTTCCAAAATCCTTGGATCTTCATAAATCAATGGATTCAGAACCGCATCCAGATACACGTGCATCAGGTTGAAGTAATCCTTGTTGTTCATGCTGGCTACCGGGTAAGTGGTAATGTCAGAGCCAGTCATTGCGTTCAGGAAAGTATTGAGCGAACCTTTCACCAATACATCAAACGGACTTTTCACCGGGAAATTTTTGGATCCGTTCAGCACCGAATGCTCCATGATGTGTGGAGTTCCGCAGTCGTTCTCCGGCACTGTTTTAAAAGCAATATTAAACAGCTTGTTCGGGTCGTTGGCTGCAACTTTCAGTAAACGGGCGCCGCTTTTGTCGTGTTTAAAAAGCAAACATTCGGCATTCACCTCGTTTACAAATTTCTTTTCAACCAGGGTAAATCCATGGTAGCTATTACCTTCCTGGTACTTTTCTTTTGGTGCACACGAAATCAGGACTGACATGAGCACCGTCAAAACAATCAATGCAGTTTTTTTTCTCATATTATGAAATTTTGAATCTTCGAAATATGTAAGGTATAGTTCTTATGACGTTCGAGTTAATGCACTAAACTGTGTTCTCTGCTGGCATTCCCTATAAAAGTTGCCGGAAACACGATCTGTCTCTATTCTATAATAATCTGAAGAATAAGACTACGAATGTGGCGATTTATTACTGTTTGCACAATAAAATTCTACACAAACTCCGTAAGGACAAACAACGCAATGTTTTCCGGGAGATTACAAAAAATGTAAGGATGAAAAACCGATGTTGATTAACTTTCGGTTGTTTAGTTTTTAGAAACCATCAACTTTTTGGTGAGAACCTGATTGTCAGAAGTCATAATCCGCAAAATGTAAATCCCGTTAGGAAGTTGATGCAGCAGAATCGTACTTTTTTGTACAGGAAAATCGTAAACCTCTTTCATTACTTCCTTTCCGGTAATGTTTATAAAATGAACTTCTGATATTTCTTTTGACTGCAACTCGAGCGTTACTTTGTTATTTTTACAGGGATTCGGATATACTTTTAACTCCGATTCCACCTGCTCTTTTCCTTTTACCGAAGAATTCGCAAAATTTTGCGCAGAAGCATTGATGTAAACAAACAGTGTAAATATGATAAGTAGAAAATACTTCATTGTTCCAATTGTTTTTGCTTCTTTTCAAAGGTAACAATTTTCATGCCCTTTTGGATCACCTCCTGTTAAAATAAACTAAGAGCTGCCTGCAAATCTTCCGGAGTATCAATACCTATCGACTGCGAATGGGTCTCTGCAGTTTTAATCCGGTAGCCGTTTTCAAGCCATCTCAATTGCTCCAGCGACTCGGTAAGTTCCAGCTTTCCCTGCTCCAGCTGAGTGATTTGCTGCAACACTTCAGCCCGGAAAGCATACATGCCAATGTGCGCCCAGAAATCGTGTTTTTTTATCCACTCCCCAGTTTCCGCTCCCCGCATGTGCGGAATAGCTGACCTACTAAAATACAAGGCATTGCTCTGCGCATCCAAAACGGCCTTTGGCCTGTTCGGATTAAACAACTCTTCCGTGGAATCGATTTTTTTCACGAGTGTCGCTATCTGTACATCATCGACAAAGCACTCTTTCAGCAAGGCAATTTGTTCCGATTGAATAAAAGGCTCATCGCCCTGAATATTGATCACCACATCAAACGAATGGTCAGCTGCCAAAATACGAGCCGCCTCGGCACACCTGTCGGTTCCGCTCTGATGCGTAGAAAGAGTTTTCACAGCTTTGCCTCCAAAGTTTTCAACAGCCTCAAAAATACGGTCGTCATCCGTTGCCACACACACCAGGTCCAATGCTTTAGCGGCATTTTCGTACACCCACTGAATCATGGGTTTATCCTTGATCATCACCAAAGGTTTGCCGGGGAAACGGGTTGACTGGTAGCGGGCAGGTATTATTCCAACGAAGTTCATTTTAATAAATCTCTATCAATTTGATAGCGCAAAGATAATATTCAATACAGGAATTGGAGCTTTTGAACCGAAGCTTAAAATCAATAAAGGCTAAAAATTCTTAATTGTCAGTAACCAACAGTCATTGCCGGTAAAAAATTGTAATTTTGCGCGTTGAACTTTGCGCAGGTATAAATACCGGGCAAAAAGGCAACCTGAAACAGAATATTAAACTTCTTTTGTTTTCAGGCTTAAAGAAGAAAGTGTATAGACATGGATATACAGACAATTAAACAGCGATTCGAAATTATAGGCAACTCACCGGGCCTGAACCGTGCGATAGAAGTAGCGGTGCAGGTTGCGCCCACCGATTTGTCGGTACTTATTACCGGAGAGAGTGGTGTAGGTAAAGAAATTTTTCCGCAAATCATTCATCAGTATTCGAGCCGTAAACACGGGAAATACATAGCAGTAAACTGTGGTGCCATTCCCGAGGGAACCATCGACTCCGAACTTTTTGGGCACGAGAAAGGCGCTTTTACAGGTGCATTGGCCGACCGCAAAGGGTATTTTCAGGAAGCTGACGGCGGCACCATTTTTCTGGATGAAATCGGGGAGCTTCCTTTGTCGACACAGGTTCGCCTTCTTCGGGTTCTGGAAACCGGGGAATTTATCAAAGTAGGTTCGTCGCAGGTAATAAAAACCAATGTTCGCGTAATTGCGGCTACCAATGTTAATATTCCCCAAGCCATTGAAGAAGGAAAATTTCGCGAAGACCTGTACTATCGTCTGAACACAGTGCCCATCGCCATTCTTCCGTTACGCGAAAGACCCGATGATGTAAACCTGCTGTTTCGGAAATTTGCCCGCGACTTTGCAGAAAAATACAGAATGCCCCCGGTAAGGTTAACAGAAGACGCCCGCTCGGCGCTGATGAACTTTCGGTGGCCCGGCAACATCCGTCAACTAAAAAACGTAACCGAGCAAATCTCAATTATTGAGCAGGAACGCGAAATAAACGCTGAAGTTCTGCAGGAATACCTTCCTTTTACAGGCAGCAAAAACTTGCCGGCTATTTTTTCGCGTGCTGAAGATAGCAGATCGTTTGCCAACGAAAGGGAAATTTTGTACAAGGTCCTTTTTGATATGAAAAAAGACATGACCGACCTGAAAAAGCTGGTACTCGACCTGATGCAAAACCGCGAGGGAACGCTTTCCGGCGATCAGGCACAGATAATCCGCAACCTGTACGACTCTGAAGATATTGGCTTTTCGGCAAAAGAACCGGTAACCAGCCCCATTCATATTTCGCATGTAGAGAAAGAACATATCCAGGATACGGAAGAATTTGTGGAAGAATCGCTTTCTTTGGCTGACAAAGAAATTGAGCTTATTCAGAAAGCGTTGGAAAAACACCGCGGCAAACGCAAATACGCCGCGCAGGAATTGGGAATTTCAGAACGTACGCTTTACCGGAAAATTAAGGAATACGATATTAAGGGATAATCTATGCTGAAAAAAATATTTGCCGTCATCATTTTGGCTTTCATCGTTGGAGGACTCGCTCCCTCGTGTAAAGTAAGTTACTCGTTTACCGGAGCCAACCTTTCTCCGGAAGTAAAAACATTTACGGTTTACTATTTCCCCAACCGCGCGAGACTGGTAAACCCAACACTGGCACAGAACTTTACCGAGAAGCTGAGAGAAAAAATGCAACGTCAGACTTCACTCCACGAACTATCGGAAGGGGGAGATATTGAGTTTGAAGGCCAGATAACGGGTTACGAATTTCGCCCGATGGCGGTGCAAAAAGATGACTTTTCGTCTCAAACCAGGCTTACCATCTCCATTAAACTAAAGTACACCAACAGCAAAGTTCCGGCTGATAATTTTGAGCAGAACTTTACAGCCTACGAAGATTTTGACAGCAACCAGCCCATCAGCTCCGTAGAAGACGACCTAACGGAACAGATCATCGATAAGTTAACCGAAGACATTTTTAACGCCACCATTGCAAACTGGTAAGTATGAAACGGGAACAATTCACCAAATACTTACACAACAGCGCCTTGCTCAACCGCGAATCACTGGAGCAGCTGCGGATTCTTACCGATGAATTTCCGTGGTTCCAAGCTGGTTGGATGCTCTATCTCAAAAACCTGAAAAAAATTGACTCACCTCAATTTGAAGAAGTTTTGAAAAAAGTGGCGGTAATGGTTCCCGATCGCAAACAGTTGTATAAATTCCTGAATAACGAGATTTGCTTTCAGCCCCTTGAAGTTTCAACCGATTCGGCTTTTCTGTACAAGTTGGAGAACACAGCTTCTGTCGAAGTTCAGGGCAATTCTCTTATTGATCGTTTTCTGAATTCAGGCCCGAGCAGTTTCTCCCGTCCAAACCACCGCCCTCAACCTCCTGAATTAGCTGTAGCCAAGGACATTATGGATAAATCAGTAAGCGAAAACGATGAATTAATTACCGAGACATTGGCCAATATCTATTTTCAACAAAAAAATTATACAAAAGCGATTGAATCCTTTGAAAAATTAAGTTTGAAATTTCCGGAAAAAAGTGTTTACTTTGCAAGCCGAATTAAAGAAATTGAAGTAATAAAGAATAATACGTAAGAAGATGTATACTTTTATCACAGTTTTACTGTTTATCGTTTGTATCCTTTTGGTGATGATTGTTTTGGTGCAAAACTCAAAAGGAGGTGGCTTGGCCAGTAACTTCCAGTCTACAGGCCAGGTGATGGGTGTTCGTAAAACAACGGATTTTCTTGAAAAAGGTACCTGGGTACTGGCAGCAGCCTTGTTGTTTTTGTCGGTTGTTGGTGCCGGTTTTATTCCGCGTGAGCAAGTAGAAGCTGAACAGTCGCGTGTTCAACAACAAATCGAGAATATTGCGGACCCCACACAGGTTCCAACTTTCCCAACTACTCCTCCGGATTCAATCTAACAGTTTTATTACTGTTTACATTCGAAGAATAACAACAAAAAATATTTAGCCACTTGATTTTCAGGTGGCTTTTTTGTTTTGTCTTTGTACAAACAGCTATTACAAAGTGAACCTTGGCGAAGAAAGATCGGATTCCACCACTACGGGAACCTTCAAATCGGCATGAACGGTTACTTCGAAATTGGAGTACCCGTAAACACTAATAAAGATGAGAGTTCTGGGATTACTGTCCATCTTTTGAATCACCGGCTGTAGAAAGTCATCCAAATCAAGACTAAATTCAGTTGCTGTTAACGACCGTCCCTCAGCAAGCAACACCACCGGCTCCTGCATGTGAACATCCAGACTCCCCACTGCGGCATATCCCCAAACAATGGTGAGCGACTGAATCTCGTTCGCACCTTCCAGTCCGTTAAATATCAGCTGTGCCCCGCTCCCCGGAGCAACTCCCAACACCGCCCCCGGACAATTAACCAGATTGTCTTTGTTCGCCAGGCAAAAAGAAGCATTTCCCCTGAACATGTAGGTTTCAGCAGCAGTACTTTTGGCAACCAGCGCCTCCTCCATCTGCCAGGCATCTAACGGAACTTCAACCAGAAGTTCTGCATCGGTTTCGATATTTGTTTCAGCTTCGTCGCAAGAGATGGTGAACAAAAGTAATACCCCCACCCAAAGTAAATTTAAGATTTTCATGGCTTTAGCTTTTATAATAATTGTTTCCAGTCTATGCAGTTTCGTCGTATTGTCAGGCATTTTGTTTACGATATTTTAAGTTGGTATGTTTCGGGAAACCGGCTAAACCGAGAGCGTAAAAACAGCCAAAAGCCAGGCTCCGGGTTGTTGAATAAAAGTCTCAAATAAGTGATCGACCCAATTTTTGCAACATAAGAAGCATCGAAAAAGCTCTTTTTGTTTTCATGGAATATCCTTTGAGGTTCAAATAACATAAATTACACACATTTACCCTGGCTCGTCAGGAGCTTCAAACCTTGTCTGCCTTAGTCGCTCTAATCGCGGCCGATCAATCTGAGTAGTTCTTATTTACGGTCAGCTTTCTCTTTGTTTCTACTATTCCGGGACCGCAAAAAGACGAAACCGAAAAGTTTCAAAACATCGAGTTTTAGCAAATTTAAGGCACACAACCTACACGCAAATGTCAAATTTGATTCAGGAAAAAGCAATTTTAGACCAAAATGTCTTTTATTTCATTTTGAGAATTCAGAATTTACAATTTGCAGATAATCAGAAGGCGTTATTCCAAACCTGACCTGAAAACATTTGGTAAAGTACGAAGGACTGCTAAATCCTGATTCAAAGGCAATTTCGGCAATATTCGATTCCTGCTGATTCAAAAGATCGATGGATTTTCCTAAACGGTATTCCCGGATAAAGTTATTGGGTGACAGTCCCAATAACGCAATCATTTTCCGGTAAATTTGAGACTTACTCCAGCTCAATTGTTTCGAAAAATCATCGACCAGGAAAGATTCGTCCTGCCACTTTTTCTCCACGCAGTCGAGCAACATGTTTACAAATTGCTCATCCTCGGCACTTAACACGTCAAAAACAGCTGCATCTATTTCTATCCATGAACCTTCTGACTGAGTTAACTCCCTGAAGTCCGAACTCAGCAACACTTTTTCCCGGGCAACATGGCAAAGCCGCTCACTGCGCCTGGTTGCTGATTTGCTTTCCCCATTGCCAGAAGAAACTTTTGCCACCGTACTTAGCCCCATTCTTAAAAAGACCTTCGAATGCAGTTTTTTATTTAACAGCGCGTAAAATCTTTCTTTCAATAGAACTGAACACTGTAGCGCTTCATCTGCAAATTCAAAAACAACATAAAAACGTTCAGAGCCACTGTTTAATACTTTTCCGTTGAACGTACCAACAAGCGACAGGATGCGGGAGTAGAAATCTTTCAGCGTCATTCTGAAATCACTGACTTCTTCCTTTTTCATTGACTCAAGCATGGTATCAAAAACCAACATCACCTGTCTCCCTGTTGATCTCCGTCCATTGGGTTTAACTTTCGACTCTTTTCGCAAACGCTGCAAATCGGTCCATACATTCTGTAGTGCGGGTTTGTCAACTTCGATTAAGTTATTGAAGCTACCTCCTTTACCATCCAGAATACCTTCAGATGCAGCAGCGTCAACCATGCAGATAATTTTTCCATCTGCCCGATTGAACAAACAGACCAATTCCTGCGACTCATACAACTTCAACAATGAACACAATTCCGACAAATGAATATCCCTGAATTGTTCTATCTCTGGTTTATCACGACGGTCAGCTAAATTTGACATATCGTGAATTTTAAATGAACACTCGTTAGTGGAAATTTTTGGTGAAAACAACGGCTAGATTCCGCCAACCAAAACTTTCGTACTGAAACACCGGTTCTCTTAATTTGTTCATTCATTTAAACATTTCCTTTATTGAAGTACTATCCTCGCCGAGCGCCAAACAATCGTTTGTTTTTGGCTTGGTTTCTGTCAGGCTGTCAGATAATCTGACAAACCAATAAAGCACTATATTACAACTACTTAAACAAAATCCGTCTTTCAACAAGAACCAGGCTGGTGCAATTTTGTCCAGAAATATCCGCTAAGCCTCCGGAAAGGACCCTTGGCACAGAATGTGCTACGGAAACCGTGTCGAATTAAAAAAATGTTTAATAAATAAATTCTTATTACAATGGCAGAACTAAAAGGTAGAATCCTGGCTGGCAAAATTCTTGTAAAGCCACAGGAAGCTGAAACAAAAACGTCCAGCGGAATTATCATTCCTGATTCAGCAAAAGAAAAACCACAAGTGGGTTCAGTTGTATTGGTAGGTGCTGACAAAAAAGACGAACCAATGGAACTGAAAGCCGGCGATGTTGTTTTCTACGGTAAATATTCGGGAACCGAACTAAACATTGACGGTACTGATTATTTATTGATGTCTCAAAACGACGTTTTATACATTAATTAATCAAAACAAAAAACAGATAAAAGATGGCTAAAGAAATTAAATTTAATATTGAGGCCCGCGACCTGCTGAAAAGCGGTGTTGACCAGTTGGCAAATGCAGTGAAAGTAACACTTGGTCCTAAAGGTCGCAATGTTGTAATTGAGAAAAAATTTGGTGCTCCGCAGATTACAAAAGACGGCGTAACGGTTGCCAAAGAAATTGAGCTGAAAGACGCCTACGAAAACCTGGGTGCACAAATGGTAAAAGAAGTAGCCTCTAAAACCGGCGACGATGCAGGTGACGGAACTACTACTGCAACCGTATTGGCTCAGTCGATCGTAAACGTAGGTCTGAAAAACGTAACTGCAGGTGCCAACCCAATGGATCTGAAACGCGGTATCGACAAAGCAGTTGAAGCGGTTGTTCAGAGCATTGCAGATCAGGCACAGACCATTGGCGACGACTACAAGAAAATCGAATCAGTTGCTAAAATTTCTGCCAACAACGACGGAGTAATCGGCGCACTGATTGCAGAAGCCATGCAAAAAGTAAACAAAGAAGGTGTTATTACCATTGAAGAAGCAAAAGGAACCGACACTTACGTTGACGTAGTGGAAGGTATGCAATTCGACCGTGGTTACATCTCTCCCTATTTTGTAACGGATGCCGAGAAAATGGCAGCAGAACTGGACAATGCTTTCATCCTGATCCACGATAAAAAGGTCAGCACCATGAAAGATCTTCTTCCTGTATTGGAAGCCACTGCTCAAACGGGTCGCCCGTTGATGATCATTGCTGAAGATGTGGACGGCGAAGCGCTTGCTACTTTGGTTGTAAACCGCTTGCGTGGTTCATTAAAAGTATGTGCCGTTAAAGCTCCGGGCTTTGGCGACCGCAGAAAAGAAATGCTCGAAGACATCGCAATCCTTACCGGTGGTACAGTAATTACCGAAGAAAAAGGTATGAAACTGGAACAAGCCACTATTGATATGCTGGGCCAGGCAGAAAAAATTATCGTTGACAAAGAAAATACAACTGTAGTTAATGGTGCAGGCTCTCAGGAAGCTATTTCTGCCCGCGTTGCACAAATCAAAACTCAGATGGAAAACACCACTTCTGATTACGACAAGGAAAAACTACAGGAACGTTTGGCAAAACTGGCTGGTGGTGTTGCAGTAATCTATGTTGGTGCCGCTTCTGAAGTGGAAATGAAAGAAAAGAAAGACCGCGTAGATGACGCACTTCACGCTACACGTGCAGCAGTTGAAGAAGGAATTGTTCCTGGCGGTGGTGTTGCTTACATCCGTGCCATTGAAGCACTGGCTAATTTAACCGGCGACAATGATGACGAAACTACTGGTATCGAAATCATCAAACGTGCTATCGAAGAGCCACTTCGTCAGATTGTAGCCAATGCAGGTAAAGAAGGCGCCGTAGTAGTACAAAAAGTAAAAGAAGGTACAGCTGACTATGGATACAACGCACGCATCGACCAATACCAGAATCTTTTGGAAACTGGCGTTATCGACCCGGCCAAAGTAACGCGTGTTGCACTTGAAAATGCTGCTTCTATCGCCGGTATGTTCCTGACTACAGAAACAGTTATCGTTGATATCAAAGAAGACGCACCAGCTCCGATGGGCGCTCCCGGAATGGGCGGCATGGGTGGCATGATGTAAAAAACGATATTCATACTACATATTAAAAGCTCTTCCTTTTTCAGGAAGGGCTTTTTTTTATTCGCTTCAGGAAAAATTCCGTGAAAAACAGTTTTAGCCTGTTTTAAAATGCAACGGATTTCACTTTTAACAGCTCCCAAAATACTGACAATCGTCAGACAGTGTTATTTAACATCTTTTCGACAAATGCAATTAATTGACTTTCAGTAAATTAAAAACCTGCCGATCTTATTCAAAAGATTGCTTTTTACTTCAGAAGTTCTCTACCTTTAGTCCGTTAATAAATTAAACAAAATCGATTGCTAAGCACATAAAAGTGCTTACAATACAACTTAGTTTTAACTTCGGAATTCAAGGTTTCGAATCAAAAAAGAAAAGTGACTTCCGATAATTAAGGTCGTTATGAGAGCAGACATAAATGAATTCATTGAGAATTTGACAAGAAGAACTCCCGGCGAAAACGAGTTTCACCAGGCAGTTGAAGAAGTAATCGGTTCAGTTTGGGATTTTTACGAGAAAAATCCGCGTTATCAAAAAGCAAAAATCCTTGAACGCATGTGTGAGCCGGAACGTGTAATTATGTTCCGTGTTCCGTGGGTTGATGACCGTGGCGAAGTTCAGATTAACCGTGGTTACCGTGTAGAATTTAACTCCGCACTGGGCCCGTACAAAGGAGGTCTTCGCTTCCATGCCAGTGTAACACTGAGCATCCTGAAATTTTTAGGTTTTGAACAAACCTTCAAAAACAGCTTGACCACACTCCCGATGGGAGGAGGAAAAGGCGGATCTGATTTCAGTCCCAAAGGAAAAACCGATGGCGAAATCATGCGCTTTTGCCAGTCATTCATGAACGAACTTTACCGTCACATTGGCCCGAATACCGATGTTCCCGCAGGTGACATTGGCGTTGGTGGTCGCGAGATCGGTTATCTGTTTGGCCAGTACAAAAGGCTGAAAAACGAATTCACTGGCGTTCTAACGGGGAAAGGACTTGCCTGGGGCGGTAGTTTAATCCGTCCGGAAGCTACCGGTTTTGGAGCGGTTTACTTTGCACAGCATATGTTGCACCGCCTGGGACAGGATATTGAAGGACAAACAGTTGCCGTTTCCGGGTTTGGAAACGTAGCCTGGGGAGCCATCTCAAAAATCAACCAACTAGGAGGAAAGGTCGTAACCATTTCAGGTCCTGATGGATACATCTACGACAAAGAAGGCATCAGCGGCGACAAAGTAGATTACCTGCTTGAACTGCGTGCCAGCAACAACGACATAGTAGAACCCTATGCCAAAGAATTTGGTGCAGAGTTTTTTGCGGGTAAACGTCCGTGGGAAGTTCCGGTTAATATTGCTATGCCTTGTGCCACAGAAAACGAAGTGGACCTGAACGATGCCAAATCGCTGGTTAAAAACGGCTGTACTATGTTGGCCGAAGTTTCCAACATGGGTTCAACAGCTGAAGCGGCAGAATACTTGTCGGAACACTGCCATTACGCACCGGGGAAAGCAGTAAACGCCGGTGGAGTTGCAGTTTCCGGTTTGGAAATGTCGCAAAACAGCATGCGTATTAACTGGCCCGCCGAAGAAGTGGACCTTCGCTTAAAGGACATTATGAAAAACATTCACGACACCTGTGTAAACTACGGGCTCAACGGCCACAAAGTAGATTACATTAAGGGAGCCAACGTGGGCGGTTTCGTAAAAGTTGCCGAGGCTATGATGGCACACGGAGTTGTGTAAGCATACCATTATTATATACCTGGAAAATCCGCAGAAATCTGCGGATTTTCTTTTTTATGGGTTATTAAGCCAAAATGTACTCATCGTTAAATTTAAATTATAGATAATGTTGAAATAGCCGACGTCACAAAACACTTTTTTACATTTGTCGAAATTTGCTCAAAATGCTGATTGACACACATTCTCATATTTATTCGGAGGAATTCATACACGATCGTGACGAGGCACTCCAAAGAGCCTACGACAATGGGATCAAAAAGATCATTCTGCCGAATATTGATTCCGGCTCAATAAAACACATGCTGGACCTATCGGATGCATACCCCCACCTTTGCTATCCGTTAATCGGCCTTCACCCCACTTCGGTTGATGAAGATTACAAAGAAGAACTTGAAGCGGTTGAATACTGGCTGAACAAACGCAAGTTTTATGGCATTGGCGAAATCGGCATCGATCTTTACTGGGAAAGAAAATTTATCGACGAGCAAAAAGATGCTTTCCGCCACCAGATAAGGCTGGCCAAAAGTCACAATCTTCCCATTGTTATTCATGTCAGGAATTCTTTTGAAGAAACCTACCAAATTGTAAAAGAAGAACAGGATGGTAGTTTGAGAGGCACCTTTCATTGCTTCTCTGGCTCGGCGGCTGAAGCACAAAAAGTAGTCGACCTGGGATTCTTTTTGGGAATTGGCGGCGTTCTTACTTTTAAGAACAGCAACCTGGAAGAAGTGGTCAGTTCGGTAAAAGTTGACAATCTCTTACTCGAAACCGATGCGCCCTACCTGGCACCTGTTCCCAAGCGCGGAAAACGTAACGAAAGTTCCTACCTTGTTTATATCGCACAAAAGCTGGCCGAGATATACAACATCTCTGTTACAAGGGTGGCTGAAATAACCACAACAAATGCGCGTGGATTATTTGAAATTTAATAACTTGCAGGCCGATTTTTAGGACTGTAATGAACAACGGAACAGAGAAAAAAACATCCATTCTGATTATTTATACCGGTGGAACCATCGGGATGGTTCAACATCCGCAAAACGGAACACTGGTACCCGTGCGTTTTGAAAAAATCCAGGAAGTAGTTCCGGAGCTGAAAAAATTCGATTTCATTATTAAAACGGTAACCTTCAATCCGGCATTGGATTCATCCAATATGAATCCGGTGGTCTGGATTAAAATTGCCAAAACAATCGAACGTTACTACAGCCAATACGATGGTTTTGTGGTACTCCACGGAACCGATACAATGGCGTACACTGCTTCGGCCCTGAGTTTCATGTTCGAAAACCTGGACAAGCCCATCATTCTTACCGGCTCGCAATTGCCGATCGGAATGATACGTACCGATGGAAAGGAAAACCTGATAACTGCGGTGGAAATTGCAGCCGCCAAACACGACGGAGTCAGCACGGTGCCCGAAGTTTGCATCTATTTTGATTTCAAACTATACAGGGGGAACCGCACTGTAAAACGCGATGCTGAGCTTTTTAGTGCTTTCCGCTCGGTTAATTACCCGGAACTGGCCGTAGCCGGAATTGACATCAAGTACAGCAACGAATTTATTTATCATCCTGAAAACAGAGGGATATTAAAGGTAAGTACCAACTTTGACGATAATGTGGTTATCTTAAAAATATTTCCGGGGATCAACCAGAACGTTTTGAATTCGGTATTGGAGACTCCCGGGTTAAAAGGTGTTGTTCTGGAAACATTTGGCTCGGGCAATGTGCCCACCTCCCGTTGGCTGATCAACAGCATTAAACGGGCTATCAAGCGGGGAATCATTGTTTTAAACATCACGCAGTGTGAAGGAGGAAGAGTTGTAATGGGACAATATCAGACCAGTTTGGAGCTTTTAAACGGGGGGGTCATTTCAGGAAAAGATATGACAACAGAAGCGGCAATTACCAAGCTCATGTTTCTGTTGGGACAAGACTTGAAACACGATGAAATTAAAATGTATCTCAATAAGAGTATGAGAGGGGAAATTAGTGAATAGCGAACTTTTTTTTTCACAATTTTTTATTAATTTGCAGCCCTCATTTTTGGGGAGACCAGTGATAAATACTGGAGAGGTGCAGGAGTGGCTGAACTGGCACGCCTGGAAAGCGTGTGTACCGCGAAACGGTACCGGGGGTTCGAATCCCCCTCTCTCCGCTGAAGGGAGAAAAAGTTCTTGAAATGTGCAGGAGGTTGGCAAAACACCGGGCACATTTTTTGTAGTGAGGGACAGTTATTAAATTCAAAATCAAAGCAAATAAAAATCAAAAGAGATTATTAATTAAAAATTCAAATCAATTATGAAAAGACTATTCGCGTTAATAGCCGTATTTGGGATGCTGTTTTTTATGGCATCAAACGTAGCGCTTGCTCAGGATGAACCAGCTGCTACACCAGAAGCAACTGCCCAACAGGTAGATCAGACTGTCGATCAGGAAGAACAAGCGGCAGCTGCGGCTGAAGAAGGAAAATCATTACACAGTCAATTGAAACAAAAATTTATCGAAGGTGGTCCAACTTTCATGTCTTTCGTTTTGATCACATTGATCCTTGGATTGGCTTTCGCAATTGAAAGAGTTCTTTACTTGAACCTGGCTACCAGCAACACTAAAAAATTATTGGCTAAAGTTGAAGAAGCTTTGGAAAATGGTGGTGTTGAAGCTGCAAAAGATGTTTGCCGTAACACTCGCGGACCTGTTGCAAGTATTTTCTACCAAGGTCTTGACCGCTTCGATCACGGTATCGATGTAGTAGAAAAAACCGTAATTTCTTACGGAAGTGTTCAGGCCGGTCTTTTGGAAAAAGGTTTGAGCTGGATCGCATTGTTTATTGCTCTTGCTCCTATGTTAGGTTTCATGGGTACAGTAATCGGTATGATTAGTGCATTCGACGCTATCGAAGTTGCCGGGGACATTTCTCCCTCATTGGTTGCTAACGGTATCAAAATCGCGTTGATCACCACTGTAACAGGTCTTATTGTTGCTATCATTCTTCAGATTTTCTACAACTACTGTGTAGCTAAAATCGATAGCATCATCAATAACATGGAAGATGCTTCCATTTCGTTGCTTGACCTTTTGGTAAAACATAACATGAAAAAATAATAAGGAGTATTGAAAAATGGGTAAAACAGGAAAAATAGTTACGATAGTACTGTGGGCTCTACTCATTGTTTCAGCAATACTTGTCGTTTCGTTGATGGTAAACATTAACGAGGAAGTTGACACTGATCCTGCAATGAATAGTTGGGTAAATTCCAACTTGGTATGGGCTTACATACTTTTAGCTTTCGGGGCTGGAGTAGCAGTTATTTCATCTCTGCTACACATGTTCACCGATAAAAAAGCAGCTAAAAATGGTATAATCTCTCTCGTATTTCTTGGCGCCGTTTTCTTGGTAGCATATTTACTGGCCTCACCTGAGATTCCTCAGTTCCCGGGCGTAGATAAATTTATTACCGACGGAACCTTGAATGAGAGTGTGTCTAAATTGGTAGATACTGGATTGTATGCAACTTATATTCTAATCGGATTGGCGATTGTTTCAGTTGCATCATCTTCAGTAATGCGTTTAATTAAGTAATCAGTTTCGTGGTAATTAAAAACAGGAAAAGTTATGTCTAGAAAAATGCCGGAAATACCGTCTGCCTCGCTGGCAGATATCGCATTCATGTTGCTGATCTTTTTCCTGGTAACAACCACGATGGACGTTGACAGCGGTCTTCGAAGGAGACTTCCGCAATGGGTCGATAAAGAACAGGAAGATGAAAACGATATTAACGAACGTAACATCTTTGTAGTTCTGGTAAATAAAAACAACGACTTGTTGGTAGAAGGAGACTACGAACGTATTGACAATCTTCGCGAAAGGGCAAAAGAGTTTATGGAAAATCCATTTGACGATGTGAACTTGCCCGAGAAAGAACCAAAGGAAATACCTTACTTCGGTGAAGTAATGGTAACCAAAGGAGTTATTTCTCTGCGAAATGACCTTGATACCCAATACGGAACGTATCTCGCTGTACAAAACGAGCTGGTTGCTGCCATTAATGAGTTAAGAGACGAGTTAGCAATGAGAAAGTGGGGAAAACCTTACAGTAATCTTGACAGTGAACAACAAGGCGCTGTTCGGGAGATTTACCCGCAGAAGATCTCAGAAGCTGAACCTAAAGGAAAAATCTAAAAAGAATAAGAGATGAGTAAATTTAGAAAAGATGGCGGGAAGGAACTTCCTCCAATTTCGACGGCTTCTTTGCCGGATATCGTGTTCATGCTTTTATTCTTCTTTATGGTTAGTACTACAATGCGTGAAGTAACTTTAAAAGTAAAGATGCGCCTTCCGGAAGCTACCGAATTGAGCAAACTGGAAAAGAAATCTTTGGTAAGTTACATCTACATTGGAGAACCTCAACCTCAGTTTCAGAAAACATTTGGAAAAGCACCACGTATTCAGTTGAACGATCAGTTTGCTGATGTAAGTGAAGTTCAGGATTATGTAATTGCTGAACGTGAAGCAAGAGTGGAAGCAGAACGTCCGATGATTGTCACGTCTCTGAAAATTGATGAAAATACGAAGATGGGTATTGTGAACGATGTTAAGCAGGAATTGCGTAAGTCGGCTGCATTGAACATCAACTATTCATCAAGAAGAAGAGCTGAGCGATAAAACTCGATCAATGCAATATACAAAAAAGGGAAGCGATGCTTCCCTTTTTTATTGCTGTCAACCAACAACTTATTTTCTTTTCTTTCTCTTCTGTCGCGCTTTTGTTCTCGAAAACTTGTCGTCATAAGAGCGTTTCAAACTCTTATGTCTTTTCTTCTGATGAAAGGCCCCTTGAAACGTAGGATCGTCTATTTTTCGCTGCCTGTCAATTTCCTTAAGCTGTTGCTGGTTCTCTCCAAATTCAGTTTCCAGAATTTCCACCTCTTCCGGAAGGGGCAGCAATTCAACATGGGTACGAATCAATTTCTGGATTTTATCCCAGTGCCATTCATCTGACGGATCGATCAATGTTATAGCATCTCCTTTATTTCCCGCCCTGGCTGTACGGCCAATTCGGTGAATGTAGTCGTCGTAGTCATTCGGTAAATCAAAATTGATTACATGACTCACCTGGCTTACATCCATTCCGCGTGCCGAAACATCGGTGGTAATCAGTATCCTGACTTCACCGTTTTTAAATGCCTGAATGGAGTTGATCCGTGAGTTCTGTGCTTTGTTGGAATGAAGAATACGCTTCTCCCCTTCTGCTTTTCTTTCGATCACCCGAAATACTCCCTCCGCATGTTCCTTGGTCTTCACAAAAATGACGACACGGGTAAATTTCTCTTCGTCTTCCAGTAAATGCTTTATCAGGTTCAGCTTGGTCCTGTAGTTGGGAACGTTGTATGCTTTTTGCGTTACCAGCTCCACAGGTGTGGCCGATGGTGCCATCTCCAGCTTATCGTAATGATCCAAAAATTCGGCAGCAAGCTTTTCAATGGGTTCAGAAAAAGTTGCAGAGAAAAGAAGATTCTGCCGCTTGGCCGGAATGACCTCCTGCAACTGACGTAATTGCGGCATAAAACCCATATCCAGCATCCGGTCGGCTTCGTCGATAACCAGGTATTTCACCTTGTTCAGTTTCAAGGCTCCCACCTTGTACAAATCCATCAACCGGCCCGGGGTTGCCACCAGGATATCAACTCCCGGTTCAAGTAAGGCCGCATGTTTTGTCCACCCTATTCCGCCAAATATAGCGGCATGCCGCAGTTCTGAATAGGAAGTCAGTTCTTCAATATCTTCTCCCACCTGAATGGACAATTCGCGGGTAGGAACCACTATCAACACCCGGGGGTCGGTTCCTTCGGGCTTTCTTAAGCGCGTTAAAAGAGGCAGCAGGTAAGCAGCCGTTTTCCCGGTACCGGTTTGAGCCACACCCACAATATTTACCCCCGAATTTATTTTAGGAATAGCATGTTCCTGAATCGGTGTTGGCGTTGTAAAACCGATGTCGTCCAACGATTTCAGTATCGACTTTGCTACTTTTAATTGCTCAAATGTTTTCTTCATGCCGCAAAAATAGAAAACTTAAATGAGAATGAGAGCTTTAACTGCAAATCACTTTAAACGATATATTTTTCCGGGCAGGGCCTGAATAACATTTTGGAATTCAAGATTTAACAACATCACGGAAACACGGCTCACCGGAAGTTGAACTTCGGCAGAAATCTGATCGATAAAAAGTTCTTTTTCTTTTAACAACAAATCCACCACTTTTTGCTCTTCCGGTTTCAATTCAACAAACAAACTTGATTGCACCGCCTCTTTTCTGACAACCGCTTCCCATCCCATAAAATATTCCAGGTCTTCAATCCCCTCGATTAAGGTTGCGCCGTTATTACGAATCAGCTGATTGCACCCTTTCGAATAGACATCGCCCGAACGCCCGGGAAAAGCATACACATCGCGGTTATAAGAAGAAGCAATATCTGCGGTAACCAGGGCGCCGCCTTTTTCTGCCGACTCTACTACGATAGTTGCATCAGCCAGACCGGCAATAATACGATTACGTTTCAGAAAATTCTGCGGATCTATTTTTGTCCCGCTCGGGAAATCGGTTAACAAGCCACCATGCTCCAACATACTAACGGCGGTTTCGCGGTGCAACGCCGGATACAGGCGGTCCAGTCCGTGGGCAACCACACCAACAGTGGGGATGTTATTCTTCAGAGCTGCACGGTGCGCGTGAATATCAATTCCGTAAGCCAAACCACTCACCACCAGTATATCATAGCCTCTTTCTGCAAATGCACTTACCAGGTCGTCGATCATGCGTTTTCCGTAATCAGTGGCATTGCGCGTACCTACAATACTAATAACTCGCTGTTTGTCGGGATTAAAGCTGCCCTTGTAATAAATCAATATTGGTGAATCGACACAGCTTTTCAGCCTTCGCGGATACCCCGGTTCGGTGTAAAAAGCCGTTTTTATTCCATGTTTATGAATATACTCCAGCTCTTTCTCAGCCTTCTCCAGCACCTTCGAGTTACGAATCCTCCGGGCGTTTTGCTCTCCAATTCCGGGAATTTTCTTCAGTGAATTCAGCGACGAACTAAAAATATCTTCCACGCTCCCCACATAAGCCACAAGATTTCGCGCCAGAATTCCGCCGATCCCGGGTAACATAGAAAGTGCTATTTTATATTTGAGGCTTTCTTCCATGCAAGGGGTTTAGCTCCGAAGTATTTTGTACAGGCTGTCCTTCATTTTCTGCCGGTCTTCAAAGGGCAAGGCCGATAAACTAACCGAGGGATATTCGGCAATTCCGTTCCTGGTTCGCACCAAAAAAGTCAGATCAGTAAGCTTTCCAAACAGCGAATTCTCGAAATGTGCATTCTGAAGAATTGTATGCGGAAACTCAATAGAATGATAGGATTTCGATCCAAAACTAATGGCTTTGTAGTACCTTAACACGATCCTTCCATGTTCATCGTTAAACTGCAAATACTGGTAATCAGCCACATGAAAAAACAAATACCAAATGGAAAAAACGCCCACTCCGGCTAATCCGAAAATGGTGTAATCAAGTAAAAACAATGCAAGACTTATTAAAGCAATCACAATACTCACCAGAAAAAAAATGCGTTTATACCTGGTGGCCCTCCTCCTGTTCGTAATCTTCATTCTTCGTTATTAAAATTCTAAGACTTGTCTGACAGTGTCCGGAAACAAATCCAAAACCCATTATTATTATAACTTTAACGCAATTTAGCAGCAACATATGGGAAATTCAACAATTTATTCCAAAATATTATACACACGTGATTTGGAAGCCGAACTCAAAGCTTACATCGAAAAATACCCAAAAGGAAAAGTGTTTCTGGCTACCGAAACTACGATGGACGAGCTTTGGCTCCCCCGTTTCAACGCTTTTTTTGAAGAATCAGGCGTTAAGAAAGTGGTAATTCCCGCCGGTGAACACAACAAGAAAATTGAGTCGGTAGGTAAAATATGGGAATTTCTTTCGCACAACGGTTGCGACCGCAAATCACTTTTAATTAACATTGGCGGCGGAATGCTCACCGATTTGGCAGGCTTTGCGGCTACCACCTTCAAACGTGGCATCGATTTTCTGAACATCCCAACTACCCTGCTTTCACAGGTGGATGCTTCGGTGGGAGGAAAAACTGGGATAAATTTCAGCGGGCTGAAAAACGAAGTGGGAACGTTTAAAGAGCCGATTGCTGTTATTATCAATACCGATTTTCTGAA
This sequence comes from Maribellus luteus, assembly GCF_003576475.1. Taxonomy (GTDB): domain Bacteria; phylum Bacteroidota; class Bacteroidia; order Bacteroidales; family Prolixibacteraceae; genus Draconibacterium; species Draconibacterium luteum. The sequence continues at coordinate 62,222 of NZ_QWGR01000003.1, forward strand.
AACGATTGACCGCGAGAATTTGGTTTCGGGTTTTGCAGAGATGATCAAACACGGGTTAATTCATAATCCGGAGCACCTGGAAGAACTCAAGCCTTTTGACTTCGACAACATCGACTACGACCATCTTCAGGAAATCATCCGCCACTCGGTGAATGTAAAGGAGTACTTTGTTGCCAACGATCTTACGGAAAACAACATTCGTAAGGCGCTGAACTTCGGACACACCGTCGGTCATGCTTTTGAAAGCCTGGCCATGGAGCAAAAACGCCCGGTACTGCACGGATATGCGGTGGCCTACGGAATGATTGCAGAATTGTACCTTTCCGTAAAAATGTGTGGTTTCCCTGAAAGCGACCTAAATATATTAACACAGTGGATGCTGGGAATTTACGGCAAATTCGAAATTTCAGAAAGCGATTTTGAACGCCTTTACCAGCTGATGACACACGATAAAAAGAATGAATCAGGACGGATCAATTTCACGCTGCTACCGGAAATCGGGCAAATTGCCATCAACCAAAATTGCAGCAAAGAATTGATACAGGAAGCACTTGAATATTACCGAAACCTGTAATCCCATTTTTAGTTGAATCAAAGAGTCAGAAATTACAGCCTATGAATTACCAGATTTCAGCAGCTATAAAAAACTTGTCGGGAACCATCCAACTGCCGGCGTCGAAAAGTATCAGCAACCGGGCGCTTATCATTCATGCCTTGAGTTACAGTCCCTACCCGATACACAATCTTTCGGACAGCGACGATACCAAGGTGCTGCAAGCCGCACTTTATTCGAACTCAAGTAAGTTTGACATTGGCCATGCCGGAACTGCGATGCGTTTTCTGACGGCCTTTCTGGCGAAAGTGGTTGGCGAATGGGAAATCACCGGCTCGGAACGCATGAAACAACGCCCCATTAAAATTCTGGTAGATGCTTTAACCGAACTCGGGGCCAACATTGAATACCTGGGAGAGGAAGGTTGCCCGCCACTCAAGATATTTGGTTCGCACCTAAAAGGAAAAACCATCCAGCTCGACGGCAGCGTATCGAGCCAGTACATTACGGCCTTGTTGCTGATTGCGCCCACGCTCGAAGGCGGACTGACATTAAATCTCAGAGGCGATGTAACTTCGCGCTCCTATATAAAACTTACGCTGGAGCTGATGGCCAAATTTGGCATTCGTTACCAGTGGCATAAAAACGAAATCATCGTTCCGGAACAGCGCTATTTCCCGATCGATTTTATCTGCGAAGCCGACTGGTCGGGAGCTTCGTACTGGTACCAGATTATGGCACTGGTTGATTCGGGCGAAATACTTATGGAAAACCTGGTGCTCAACAGCCTGCAGGGCGATGCCGACATTGCGGCCTGGTTTCAGCATTTTGGAGTGGAGTCCATTCAGGAAAAAACCGGGGTGATACTCAGCAAAACAAAAAACAACCAGCCCGACCGTCTGGATCTTGACTTTATCGAAAACCCGGACGTGGCACAAACCATGGCCTGTCTGTGTGTAGCGAAAGGCATTCCTTTTCATTTTACTGGCTTGAAAACGCTGAAAATAAAGGAAACCGACCGCATTGCAGCTTTGCAAAACGAACTGGCCAAATTCGGAGCTACCCTGGTTGAACCGGCGCATGGTGAACTTGCCTGGGACGGAAAGCTTGACATGGAAACCAAAGAAGAGCTTCCGCTGGTAAAAACCTACCACGACCACCGCATGGCGCTGGCCTTTGCACCTATGGCACTGGCCGGACTTCCGATGCGAATCGAAGACCCGATGGTGGTTACCAAATCCTATCCCGGGTTCTGGAGCGATCTGAAGAAGATTGGTTTTCAGGTTTCAGAATAGAAAATATTGATATGTGTATGAAGTATTAAGTACTGAGTAACTCCTATTTCAAGTACTCAATACACACATCTCATTACTCACTACTATAAAAATCTCATCTCTTTTTCCGGAAAAAGTCCTGCATCAGTTCGCGGCATTCGGTTTCCAGAACACCACCCTGTACTTCGGTTTTGGGATGAAGCGCCTGCGCCGCATATTTTTTGAAGCCCCGTTTTTCGTCGTGCGCACCAAATACCACTTTACCGATCTGCGACCACCCCAGCGCCCCGGCACACATCACACAAGGCTCGAGCGTAACATACAAAACACAATCATTCAAATATTTCCCGCCCAGCAAATTGGCAGCGGCAGTAATTGCCTGCATTTCGGCATGAGCCGTAACATCGTTCAGCGTTTCGGTGAGATTGTGGGCCCGCGCAATAATTTTCCCGTTCGCAACTACCACCGCCCCTACCGGAACCTCGCCTTTGTCGTACGCCTGCAAGGCTTCCGCAAAAGCCTTTTTCATAAAATATTCGTCGTTAAATGGCTCAATCATGGCTGCAATTTCTCTTAGGTTCTTTTTTTGTTTTTCGTTATTCCTCCCACCGGCTTCCATCCGGTCCATTAATCTTGGTTATCATACAAGTTAAGGCGACAAATGTCGGACAAAATTGCCAAAATCTTCTTATTTTCGCAACCGAATAAAAAGACAGACATCATGTACAGAACACATACTTGCGGCGAGCTACGTATTGAAAATATAAACCAGGAAGTTACGCTTTCAGGTTGGGTGCAGCGCATCCGCGACCTGGGAGCCATGAGTTTTATCGACTTGCGCGACCGCTACGGAATTACACAATTGGTAGTTGACGAACAAACCGATGCCTCAGTGGCTTCGATGCTGGACCAACTGGGCCGCGAATTTGTGATTCAGGCAAAGGGAACCGTTCGCGAACGTTCGAGCAAAAACAAGAACATTCCAACCGGTGAGATCGAAATTGCCTTGAGCGAAATCAACGTTTTGAGCCAATCGGATATTCCTCCGTTTACCATTCAGGACGATACCGATGGTGGCGACGAACTGCGGATGAAATACCGTTACCTCGATTTGCGCCGTGCTCCCGTACGTGATAACCTGATTCTGCGTGCAAAAATGGCACACGCCGTTCGCAATTACCTGAATGAAAAAGATTTTATTGAAACCGAAACTCCGGTTCTGATCAAATCGACTCCCGAAGGTGCCCGCGACTTCGTAGTTCCGTCGCGTATGAACGCCGGCGAATTTTATGCACTGCCGCAATCGCCGCAAACATTCAAACAATTGCTCATGGTGGCCGGATTCGACCGCTACTACCAGATTGTAAAGTGTTTCCGCGACGAAGACCTGCGTGCCGACCGTCAGCCAGAGTTTACCCAGATCGACTGCGAAATGTCGTTTGTGGAGCAGAAAGACGTGCTTGAAATGTTCGAAGGCCTTACCAAGTATATGTTTAAAGAAACGCTGGGTGTTGAAGTGGAAGACTTCCCATGGATGCCTTACAGCGAAGCCATGGAAAAATACGGTTCGGACAAACCTGATACCCGTTTTGAAATGCTGATCAGCGAGCTGACCGAAACCGCAAAAGGAAAAGGTTTTGGCGTGTTTGATGCAGCCGAATACGTTGGAGCCATTGCAGCCAAAGGTTGTTCGGAATATACCAGAAAACAGCTTGATGGTTTGACTGAGTGGGTAAAACGTCCGCAAATTGGCGCCAAAGGCTTGGTGTATGTAAAATGCAATGCCGACGGAAGCTTCAAATCGTCGGTTGATAAATTTTATTCGGAAGAAGACCTGAAAACCTGGGCAGAAATTACCGGTGCCGAAGCAGGCGACCTGATCCTGGTAATGTCGGGCGACAAAGAGCACATACAGGAAGCACTGGGTTCGCTGCGTCTCGAAATGGCCAACCAGCTGGGACTGCGCGATAAAAATATTTTCAAACCTTTGTGGGTGGTCGACTTCCCGCTGCTCGAATGGGACGAAGACACACAACGTTTCTACGCCAAGCACCATCCGTTTACTTCGCCCAAGCCCGAAGACATTCCACTGCTGGATACCGATCCCGGAAAAGTTCGCGCCAATGCCTACGACCTGGTGATCAACGGTGTTGAAATCGGTGGAGGTTCGGTACGAATCTTTAATTCGGAGTTACAGGCAAAAATGTTTGACAAACTGGGCTTTACTCCCGAACAGGCACAGGCACAGTTTGGCTTCCTGATGAACGCCTTTAAATTTGGTGCACCGCCACATGCCGGTATCGCCTTTGGTTTCGACCGTTTGGTATCGATGTTTGCCGGGCTGGAAACGATCCGCGATGTGATCGCCTTCCCGAAAAACAACGCCGGCCGCGATGTAATGATCGACTCGCCTGCACCAATCGCCAACGAACAGCTTGATGAACTCAACCTGGTAATCGATTTAAAAGAAAAGAAATAATACCTATCCAAAATAGTTGAAAGGCATCTCCGCGAGGAGGTGCCTTTTTAGTTGCCTATGGCCGGTTATTTCAATTTAAATTTAAAATATTCGGTTCTTTCCTGTTTGTTATTGTCTTCTTTTCTGTAAAAAGATACTTCCATCGTTCTTTGATTGCAATCATATACGTTGTGGTAAATGGTTCGTACTGCAACCGGAGGAGGAGTTTTATACATTTCCTGCCGAACAAATACCTTTGAGTTTATCTTTTTAATCGAGTCATTAGAAACTTTTCCTCTGTAAGTACCGATCTCTTCACTCAGTGTTTTATACCGGGCAAATGGGCACGACAAGTCATTGCTTTTGGGGAATGTGTAGATTGCAGGGTATTTATACAAAGGGAAATTGGTGAGTATCTGTATTTCCGAATTTCCATCCGTGAAAAAGTCCTGATTGTGTTCAATTGGATATTCCCAAACAAACGAATTTCCGAATTTATCTGCTATTAGTAAGTGGGTTGGCAAAATCATCCGAAAGTGTTTATTACACAAAAGCATTTCTTTTGCCTCATCAACTGTCTTGCAATTGTCGAGCAGTTGCTGAACAACAAGCATTTCATTAATACCCACTCCCGAATCCATGCCTGGCTTGTAGGCGTCTTCGTTTAGAACATCGCCATGCAGATGAGTTACCACCAGCCCTTCAGCGTTAATCCCATCCAGAGCCAAGCCATACAATTCGAAACAAAACATTACCAAAGAAGAATATCCTTTATCAGGATGCAACTCAAGAACATAGGGCTTCCCCATTATTTTGGTGCTGCTTTTTTCAGTTGTATCACCAGGTAGCAGAGGAGTGCGAACGAGTTCCAGATCGGCATTTCGGCTTATTATCCCAGTCTCCGTTTCAGTAGAACAGGGAGGGTAGTATACCGCCGAACACATTGGAAAGGCTAATGTGATGCCAAAACAGGAATAATCGTGTTCAGCCTGTTGAATATCTTCGCCAAAAGCATTGGCGAAACCAGCCATTCTGTCGAAATGTGCCGGGTAATTCTTTTTTAAGTAAGTGTACTGAGCATCACGTTTGGTGGTTGACGACCATTTGGGCATTTGCAGCGAATGCCTGTTTTTTGCGAGTTCGCCAAGCTTATTTCCAATCCCGAAGTTTGTTCCGGACAAGCGAATGTGTTTTACGTTTGCATAATCGCCTTGTTTGTCATGTAGGGTAAACTCTTCAAATTTTAAAGCCATTTTTTAGGTACAAAAAAATAGAACCTCAGCTTAGTTATCGTTTACATTTGTTGATAAATTGCTTTCGTGCCCTACTTAGCTGAGTAGGCGTAATTCCTAAAAAACTGGCGATATAGTAATGTGGTATTCGATTTATCAGATTAGGATACTCTTTCAAAAAAAGCTCATATTTTTCTAGTGAATCCAAATTCTGAAGGGCGACTAATCGTGACTGCAACTGTATGTTTAATTTTTGAAATGCCACGGTAATTACTTCGGTAATATCCTGGTCTTTGTTGAGGTGAGACATGACAGCCGAATAATCAGCCATTAAAACTTCACATTCATCCAATGCCTGGATCGAAACCGGGGCATTCGCATTGGGAATATAGCTTCCAATTACCATGTCTCCTTCCCGGTAAAAATGCGTTGTAATTTCGTTGCCATCGTCATCGGTAACAAAACCCCGCATTACACCTTTCATTAACCGGCCTATCCTTGTACACGGATTTCCACATTTCAGAAAGAATTCCTCATTTTGTATGGTCTCAATATTATGAAGAGATTCTATAATCATTCTTGGCAAACATAGTAAAATGTTCCAACACTAAAACACTCTCAGTTTTAAACGACCAGCACCAAAGGTTCGAAAGCACAAACACAGGGCAACGCCCTGTGTGTGCCAGCATCCCCCAAATATTCCCGAGGCTCTGAAGGAGCCAAAGTCTGTTCGCAGAAGAAACGACAACTCAATCCCACAGATAGCGTTCATCAAAATCCACCTTGTACTTTTTAAGAAATGCACGATATTCTTCCTCAAATGTCCTTACCCGATGATGCTCGTGTTGATTGATGATGTACTGTTTCACCACATCTACTTCCGATGGATTCACCGAAAACACACCATAACCCCGCTGCCAGTAGAAATTTTCATACTTCGTATCAATCGATTTTATCCATTTCGAAGAGTTCTTCTTTAACGCTTCCAGCAACTCTGCCAATGTGGTTTTTCGTGACAAGGTGCACAATAGGTGTACATGATTTTGGTAACCACCTATCTGAACGGGGAAACATTCCAGGCCTTTGCAAATGCCTCCCAGGTAATCGTAAAGACGGTGTTCAATGGCCGAATCAATTCTGTTTTCCCTGTTTTTTGTGCTGAAGGTGATGTGGAGATAAACTTTTGCTAAGGATTGAGGCATAATAATAGTGGGTGTTAATGGTAGCGCCCCTTCAGGGCTGATTTCATTGTTCATCAATACTCTCAGGGCCTTGCCCCGAGCTTTTGCCAGAAGCCCTTTGGGCTTATTTCTCACAAGGATAAATATAATGATATGTGCAATAAGCTCCTACCTTTCAAGGCAACATCATAATTTTACTTCGGACCCATTGCAATAACATTTGCACCCCGGCTGCTTTTAACACTCCAGCACCAAAGGTGCGAAAGCACAAACACAGGGCAACGCCCTGTGTGTGCCAGCATCCCCCCAATATTACCCGGCTCTGAAGGAGCCAAAGCCTGTTCGCTCAGAGTTCCACACATCTTTATTTTGTTGCAGCACACAAAGTTGTTAAGCTACAAATCCATGCCTACTCTTTTACGAGCGTTATGCTTTCGTATTCTAACTCGGGACCTAAAACCAGGATGCTGGAAGATTTTAACGTATAATTATAGGTAACACAATAAGTCAACACTCTGCCCGAATCACCTGGTTCAGCAAAATTCGAATCCAGGCCGATCTTCCCCTCGAAATTTATGGTAGTTAAATCAAAAGAGTATTCTCCCTTCGCGTATCCATAACCCGGGCAGCCTTCACAGGGATCTCCGGGTTCAACCACATCCGTCCAGGATTCTATTTTTATGAAAAAGCTGTCTTCCCGGAACACAAAAGTGTGGTTTGTGCCAGCAAACTGAATCAGGTCTTCAGGCTCTTTCTCCACCCACTTTCCTTGTAACATTGACGTTTCCAGCAGGGGCTGATCATCATCTTTACAGCTCAACAAAAGAGTAAGGCACAATACTGGTAACATGATTTTTACCAATCGAACGGGGATCTTTAATCCGGAAATTTTTGTTGTTTTCATCATTGGGTTTAAATCATTTGACGGTTTATTCTTTCATGAATCGCATTTTTTTGTGTCTTCCCAAATGTGAGATAACTCTGAGAGCAGATCAGCAAAAGGAAGTTCCCCGAACAAGCACGCGAGGGGACTCGCGCGGGAGCGGGGAGCGGGGGTTCGACGCTCCAGCTTATCAAACCGCGACAATCTTTATTTATTATTCTCAGTTTCAATCACAGCTGTTTTCCCATCATTACTTATAACCGCTTGTGTGCTGTTTTTTTTACTCAAGGCAAATGTTATTCCTGAAGTAGGAAGCATCCATCCTTCTCTTACAAAATGAACAGTATTTTCATGAAAGTCAGTGGAAATATAATAGTCTTTTTCATCTAACCCTCCAACATACCTATCAACTTCATATGATTCTGGATAGATTAAAGTTAGATTAATATCCCTTGATGGATAAGCCATTGTCCAAGAATACAACTTGTTCTCAGACATTGTAAACTCTAACTCTACGAAAACTTGAACTCCATCAATTGGCTCCATAAACTCTTTGATGTCAATATTATATCCTTGTGCGTCTTTTCCGAAATCTTTAATCTTTATTTCTCCTACTTCCTTAAAACCATCTTCACACCTTTTTCCTTCAGAACAAGTACAGCTACTCCTATCTTCCTTATATTTAGGACATTTAAAAGTGCATTTCATTTTTTTTGCCTCAAGCATTTCATCTTTTCTCCATGTCCAAATCACATTTTCAATTTTCTTATCACCTACAGTTTTTAACGTATAAGACATCTTTTCTTTATAATATAATACTCCTGGTCTATCTTTAACTTCTGTAATATGACAATTGCACGCAATATGCTCCCTAAAGGGTGAATTAATTAGATGCTCAATGCTTTCTTGCATAAAGTTTAAAAAAGAACCTTCCTTATCAATTCCTGTTTCTTTATATCTTGATTTTAGAATGTCTCTCTGCACCCCGATTAGTTCTTTGTCACTTAAGTTCTCAAGGTATTTTCTATCAAGTACGATTTCCTTTAATCGTTCACCAAAATAACTTCTCCAATCTGGCATATCTATTAAAGATGAGATTATACCAAGGCCAATAATAGTATAACCTAATCCTGTTACAAAACTTTTAATATTAGGGTAATCTGCTACATCAATTGAATTACCAATAAGCCATGCAACTGTCCCAAATAGGATGAAAATAATTCCTGATAACAATGGCGTTTTTTTCATATTTTCTAAATTTTAGGTTTATTTACTTAGATTTCTCATCTCTCGGTTAAATTTGTACACAACGTATGTGTATATGCATTACATCTATTCCACTATTCAAACTACTATTCTATTTCAACTCAAACTTCCGCTAAAACAACCCTTTGCCCGTTTATTACTAATTACAAACGTTTAAAAGCATTTACAATCCGAAATTATCCGTTAATGGTCCAAGGGTGGCAAATCTCTCGCTGCTGTTCGTTCCGGGTGTCACCGAAGGTTCAGCCACTAATTTAATAAAAGAATTGTTTCGATTGCGCTCCGGGTAAAACTTTAACAAACAGAGATTAAGGGCTAAAGCCCCTCTTTGCGGAGGCCTGCCTGCCTCTTTTTGATTTTGTGCCTACGTTTTCAGAAAAAACACACGTCTTTTTTAAAAAAACACGCTACATTTTTGGAAAAACCTAGCGTGTTTTTTTTGTGCTTCTGAAAAGCCCTGTTATCAAGCCTTTTCGTACTTCAGCATTTTCAGCTGGTTTTTGAGCTCAACACCGGGTGAAAAAACGGTTCGGGCCGACTTAACCGACTTCGCACTTACCTTTTCCGGAGTCTCTTCGCCGTTGCTGGCGATGCTGATCCGCAGGCTTCCCAGGTCGCCCAAACGAACGATCTGTCCATCGGCCAGCGCGCTTTTCATTACATCGACCATGGCATACAACACCGCGCGGATATCGGCACCACTCACCGTACTCACTTTTTCGATACTCGCGGTCAGTTTGGGCAGCGTCATATCGCCGGTTGTTTGCGCCGAAGCATAGTACTTTTTCACGCCACCACCGGCTACTCCGGGCTGGCCTTTCTCAATAACTTTAAATTTGATTGCCATAACTGTATGGTTTTTATGGTTTAACATTGCCGCCCTGGGGGCGGGTTAACTATTACAAGTGCCGGAAAATCCCGGCCCATTTTCATCTTACATCCATAAAAGTGCACACATCGGGGTATCGAAAAGCTTGTATTGTTTTATGATCCGGAGAATATGTGCCCGCTAACTAACATTCGCTCAAAAGGTTATTAATGCATTGAAGGTAATTATTTTATGTATTCAAGTCAAGGCCTTACAACATCTTTGTAGCAACGATACAGGCATGTCAGGTTTTCTTCTTAATCCAGAACGAAAGGAAGTTGTCGCTGGCAGGGAGTTTACCCTCTCTCCTGTCCCCGTCCGACCAGGTCATTCGGGTGGATCTCCCTTCGCGGAAGGGAAAGACGATCAGCCGCTACAAGCAAAAACAAACCACAAAACCTGGGGTCAACTACAGGCTAATCGTCCTTCCTTGCTTGCAGGGAAGGAGAAGAGGATGGGTAGAACCACCCAACACTCGATTGTCTTAATCGATTCTGAAAACTGAGCCAGTATGCCACCCCGAACCCTAAACCAACTTCCGACATACCCTCTCTCCTGTCCCCGTCCGACCAGGTCATTCGGGTGGATCTCCCTTCGCGGAAGAGAAAGACGATCAGCCGCTACAAGCAAAAACAAACCACAAAACCTGGTTTCAACCAAAGGCTAATCGGTTTCCGCATCTGAAGAAAAAGTAAACTTTCTCAGTTTCAGTGTCAATTTATTCTGAGTTCGGCAAACTTTGCTAAACTTTGCATCCTTATTTCGAAGAAACCAATAGACGTGTCAAACCCCACCACAAAAAGTAAGTGATTATGATTTACATGGCAGATACGGCTGATATAGCAGCCTTGAAACATCTATACGAGTTCTTTCCGCTGGAAGGAATAACCACCAATCCAACCATTCTGAAAATGGCCGGGCAACCGCTTTCGGTAGCTGTCGACCAGATCAAGGCGATTGTGGGCGACGGGATGATCCACATCCAGGTAATGAGCGAAAATGCCGACGACATTGTGCGCGAAGCCAAGAAATACAAAACGTATTTTGATTTGGGCGATAACTACTACACCAAAATTCCGGTAACACCGCAGGGTTACAAGGCAATGTCGATATTGAAAGACGCCGGAATAAATGTAACCGCCACCGCCATTTTCACACAGCAACAGGCGCTGGTAGCCGCCAAAGCGGGGGCCGATTTTGTGGCACCGTACGTAAGCCGTCTGGACAACATTTCGTCGCACGGAATTGACGTGGTGGGCGACATTGCCAAAAACATTATCGAGTACGAACTCAACACCAAGGTGCTGGCGGCGAGCTTCAAAACCGTTGACCAGATTTACCGCGTAAGCATGAAACGCGCGCACTCGGCCACCATCAGCCCGGAGATACTGATGCAGCTGATCAAACACCCGATGACCGACATCAGCGTAAAAACCTTTTTGGAAGACGGCCAGGGCTTGTACGACGTGGAGTTTTAAGCGATAGCAAAGCATCGTATTTCATAGCTGTTTCCGGTTAAAATTAGTTATAGCCCAACAGATTGCTTCACTGCATTCGCCATTACGGTGTTGAGCGTCATTGCAGACACCATCCACTTTTTTAGAATGAGCATAATGAAGTGATGACAGGTAGATTATATTTTTCACCCCCCGTTTCGGCCACACTCCGCTCAGCGGAGCTGTCGGCCTCAACTGTCCCCCTACTCGTAGGGGGACGGCTGGAGCCGGTGGCTTCGAAGAAGTGCCGGAGTAAGCCGGAGGGTACAACAACACTTCTTTTTCTGTCGCAGACAGCCCGATGTATCGGGAGAAGCAATCTTGTGGATCAACCGGACACCCATGCATTTTTTTATTCAGCACCTGCTGCTTATCTTTCCGCTTCAAAACAAGTAAAATGAAGCGGAAAGTTTATTTTTTATCCACCTGCGATACCTGCCGGCGAATTATGAAAGAAGTGGGAGTTGACGACAGCTTTGAACAGCAGGACATCAAATTCTCGCCCGTAACCGAAGAACAGGTGGAGCATTTCCACCGGTTTACCGGCAGCTACGAAGAGCTGGTGAACAAACGCGCCCGCAAACTGAAAGATGCGCTGGCCAAAGCCCCGGTAAAAACCGACGCCGACTACAAAGCACTGCTGCTAAGCGACTACACTTTTTTGAAACGCCCCGTTTTTGAAATCGACGGCGAACTCTTTATTGGGAACGCAAAAAATACCGTGGAAGCCATAAAAGCGAAACTGAAAGCGTAAAGCAGGGACGTTTCGTTTAGCTCTTTTCCTTCACCAGCTTATTCCGGCGCCACACATACAGCCCCCAAAACAACAGCATACCCAAAGGCAGCACAATCTTTAGTGAAAAGGGATAAGCCGAGAAATGCGTCAGGTAAACCGGGCCGTTAAGCGGGAAGAAACTTGCGATACTGCCGTCGGTAACCGATAGAAAAAACGTGGGATTGAGCAGCAGGATACCGAAAATCCACAGCACTTTTCTTTTCAGCCCTTTCCGGAAAACCACAAACAACAAGGTGAGCACATTGAGCAGCGAAATCACATACATATTTATATAATACATCGTGGAAACCCAGCATCGGTCAACCAGGCCGTCAGCTTGTGCCGTTTCCGTTCGCTCCATTTCAATCAACATATTCTGCGGGTCTGCTTTTGCCGATCGAAAAGAAACGTGCTTGCTTTGGTAGCCTTCTTTCGTCAGCAACATCTCCAGCGCACCGGCCGAACCGTGCATCACCTTGCGATAGGAATAATACCCGGCACTGTCGGTGTAAACCGTATCGATGTTCTTCATGTTGATTTTTACCTCACTTAGCGGCTGGCGGGTTTCCTTGTCAATCACCTGTCCTTTCGATGAAAACAGGGTATCGCACGAAGTCAGCACCAAAAGCACAAAAACGGGAATAAGAAAGCGGTTCAGGATCTTCATGTAATCGGTTTTAGTTTATTATTGGTTTTATGATTGCTTGCTGCCTTGCAAGCAGGTTTCTAATTTAACGGAAAGTCAAGCACTTCACAACCGTTGCTGCTATATTAGACAACATAATTTTATACAAAAGCGGACGATTGTTTTTTATTCCAATTAATTCTCCGCTAAAACAAAACCCCGCGGCGAACAATCATTACGTCCCCATCGTTTTGATAGTACGATTTGCAAAATGGAAGTTCAGAACAAAACACCGTAAGCGATGACAAGTAAAATAAAACGCATCCAGCGACTTGGTTTTCCGTGGGCCACACTCGATCCTTTCCTGTTTTGTGTCCACCACCTCGATCATTACCCCAAAGCCAACAACGAAATGGGGCCCGCCGCCTCGTTACAGGGGCGCAACATCGGTAACGACTTTGTAACAAAAGATGGCTGGCGCATGTACCACGGCGATAAAGTTCCGGGATTTCCGGCACACCCGCACCGTGGTTTCGAAACCGTTACCTTTGTTTTGCAGGGCATGGTGGACCATGCCGACTCGGCAGGCGGCGCCGGCAGATACGGCAACCGCGATGTGCAATGGATGACTGCCGGCAGCGGCTTGCAACACTCGGAGATGTTTCCTTTGCTGGATGAAGAAAACACAAACACCACCGAGCTTTTTCAGATTTGGCTCAATCTTCCGGCTTCAAAAAAAATGGCAACACCTGCTTATAAAATGCTTTGGAGTGAAGAGATTCCGGCCCCGGTGTTTAAAGACGCGAACAACAGGAAAACAACCGTTGATGTGGTGGCAGGTACTATCGCCGATGTTCAGGCTGCGGAACCGGCACCCGATTCGTGGGCATCCGACAAAGAACACGAAGTAGCCATCTGGCAGCTGACCATGGAAGAAAACGCCTCCTGGGAGATTCCGCTTGCAAGCCCCGAAGTAAACCGGATGTTGTATTTTTTTGAAGGCGATTCGATAACACTCGAAGGCCAAACAATTGAACCGGAACACGCCATCGAACTGGATGCATCGCAGCAGGTGACCATCGAAAACGGAACAAAGAAAAGTCGCCTCCTCATTCTTCAGGGGAAACCGATTGGCGAACGGGTGGTTCAGTACGGGCCTTTTGTAATGAACTCGGAAGCTGAAATTCAGCAGGCCTTTAACGATTACCGAAAAACGGAATACGGCGGCTGGCCATGGCCACGCACCGACCAGGTTTTTGAAAAAACGAAAGGCCGCTTTGCTCACTTTTCTGACGGAACGGAAGTTATTAAAGCCTAAATCAGAAGCACTTTTTTACTTTTTCAATAAATTCAGTCAAATCACTATTACAGCAAAGTCTCCGGAGTAAAATAAATTTACCTTCGCAGTTATCAAGAAATGAATGCTTTGAAGCCAAAACAAACAAATACCTTTACCAACCAACAAGTTCAAAAATGAAGTTTTTCGTTCCATCTCTGCTGATTCTATTCTTTGCCGGCTTAGTCCTGAACGGCACGGCACAAACTAAAAAAGACAGAAAGCAACAGGCCAAACACCTGAGTGCATTTGAGCAGGAAACACTCACCGACGACCATTTGCCGGTACTGATGCCGTACAACCGGTGGATCGATCCGGCAGGCGAACAGCTTTATTTTGGCGATTCCAACCTGGAAAACCACGCGCTTGACTGTGCCGCATCTCCCGATGGCAAGTGGGTAGCAGTGGAAGGACGGTATTCCGTAGTGATCATATCAACCGGTAAAAACAAAATCGTTGAACGTATAACGTTGAAAGATTTAATTGGTGAAAGTGTGATGAATACTTTTTCGGGAATCAGCTGGCACAACGACGAACTTTTTGTCAGTGCTTCGGGACGTGGAAAGTCGTATCTAATAAAAGCCCACTGGAACGGGCACAAGTTAAAGTTGGTTGATAAATACAGCTTTGATGCCGTGGCGCCTGCATCTTCGGCACTTCCCAACGAACTGGCAGTGGAAAAGGAAAAAGGATCGACTGTGTTTTATGTGGCTTTAAACGGCAACAATCAACTGGTAAAACAAAATGCCGAAACCGGCGCTGTACTCTGGACTGCTGCAACCGGTGTCGCGCCCTACGGAGTGGTTAAAGCCGCCGGGAAAATATATGTGACCAACTGGGGAGGTGCCATTCCCGATGAAAACGATAAAAATGTGGCAGGCGTTCCGTGGGGCTCGGCAAAAGTGGATCCGCAAACGGGAGCTACCCGCGAAGGAACCGTCTCGGTTTTCAACCCGGAAACCGGTACTTTGATCAGCGAGATTATCGTAGGCCTCCATCCCAACGATATCATCACCAGCCCCGACGAACGTTTTGTATACGTGGCAAATGCCAACAGCGACGCCGTTTCGGTAATCGACACAAAAACCGACAAAGTAGTGGAAACCATTCCGGTGAAGCTGGGGGAAGAAAAGAATCCTTACTTTGGAGATTCACCCAACGGTTTGGGAATCACTTCGGATGGAAAGACACTTTACGTCGCCAACGGAATGGACAATGCACTGGCTGTGATTGAACTTGGCAAAAATGCGTCGTCTGCCTCCAAACCGGCAGAGAGTAAGATCGCCGGTTTTATCCCCACGGGAGCCTACCCCGGAGGCGTTTGTGTGTTGAACGACTCGTATTTGTACGTGCCCAACATTGAGGCAGAAGGCGCCCGCATTTCCAGTGTTTCAGAAGAGAGCGGACTTAAATCCTACAACAGCCACCGGATGATGGCTTCGGTTTCTGTTATTCCGGTTCCAGAAAAATCGCAACTCGCTCAATACACCGAAAAGGTAAAAACCAACAACCAGTTTTTCAGAGTTGCCTTGTCGAAAAAACTTCCGAGGAAGAACATTGCCCCCGTGCCGGTTCCCGCCCGAATCGGCGAACCATCGGTATTCAAACACGTGGTATACATCATCAAGGAGAATCGCACCTACGACCAGATATTGGGAGACATGCAAGAGGGCGACGGAGAACCTTCGCTTTGTAATTTTGGAGAAGAAGTAACACCGAATACACATAAAATCTGCCGCGACTTTTTACTGCTCGATAATTTTCACGCAGCCGGAAAATGTTCGGCTGAAGGGCACCAGTGGACCGACATGGCCATTGTTACCGATTATGTGGAAAAGAACGTAAGAGCGTGGTTCCGCAGTTACCCGCATGTACAGACCGACGCACTGGTTTACGCCCCCACCGGGTTTATCTGGGACAATGCACGCAATCACGGAAAGAGTGTGCGTATCTACGGAGAAGCTTGTGTGCCGCAATTTGACAAAGATGCCAGCTGGACATCCATCTACAACGGTTTTAAAAACGGAGAAAAGTTTGAATTTACCAACCACACTACGATTGCGCCGGTGGAAGGCATTTTAAGTGAAAACTATCCGGGATACGACAGCCACAAAATACCGGATGTACTGCGGGCCAAAGTTTTTATTGATGAATTAAACGAATATGAAAAAATGGAAGGCGACCAATGGCCGGAACTGATGGTAGTGGCGCTTCCAAACGATCATACCGGCGGAACACGCCCGGGATTGCCAACGCCACGAGCCATGGTAGCTGATAACGACCTGGCGCTGGGTCAAATTATCGAAGCCATTTCGAACAGTCGTTTCTGGGAAAATACCGTCGTTTTTGTAACTGAAGACGATTCCCAATCGGGATGGGACCATGTTTCAGCATACCGCACCGTAGGGTTGGTTGTTAGTCCGTACACCCGTTTGGGTGCTACCAACCACACCAATTATAACCAGGTTTCGATGGTACGCACCATTGAGCAGATTTTGGGAATTCCGCCGATGAACATTCAGGATGCCACAGCCATGCCCATGTTTGATTGTTTCGCCACAACACCTGACAATCGCTCTTTTGCGTCGGTCCCCAATAAAATTCAATTGGATGAAATGAATCCCGATCTGTCGAAACTAAGCGGAACAGCACTTCACTTTGCAAAAAAAAGTATGCACCCGCAGTTTGACCGCGTGGATGCCGGAAACGATGCTCTTTTTAACCGGATTATCTGGTCGGCCACGATGGGAGATAAACCTTATCCCGCAAAGTACAGCGGGAAAGACGACGATGACGACGATTAATAAAGGGACGTTCCACCTTTAAACCGGTGATAGTTAAAACGCATTTCTTCTTTTTCCCCCTTTTCTTCCAGTACCACGTATAAGTTGATTTCGTCGTGCGATACCTTTTCAAAAGTAAAACCATCGAAATACACTTTCCCCGGTTCTACTTTTACCAGTCTGAAATCCACGGTCTCATCTTTCTCTTCCCAGCCTTTCAAATCTCCGCGAAAATGTTTGAGCCGCAGGATAAGTGTTTTATTTTCTTCCGACAAGGTACACAACTCATAAAACTGCACCTGGCTATCAACCACCAGCTTAAAGGCACACATCATGGAACCTCCCAGCGGCGGCGTCCACACTTCTTCCACAATTCCGCCAAATGCTTTCCCCTGCCAATGTCCTGCCACAAAATCGAGGCATTCGAGCGTCGCTTCCGGACTACCGGCTTCGTCATTGTAAGTCAATGTATTTTCAAACTTTTCCTGCGAAACCAGAGTCAGGCTAAAAAACGCTGCCATTAAGGTAATCAGTAAAATCTTCATAAAAGATAGTTTTAAACTATTTGGAAATTTTCAACTCACATCCAGCTTATCGATCTCGAACTTGCGCATATTTCTATATGACTCGAAAACCCGCGCGGCTTTTTCCGGATCACTCATCAGTTGATTCAGAATTTTCGGAAACACCTGCCACGAAACGCCAAATTTATCTTTTAACCAGCCACACATGCTTTCCTCCCCTCCTTCTGTCAACTTCTCCCAGTAATGGTCGATCTCCGTTTGATCTTCGCACTCAACCACCAGCGAAACACCTTCAGTAAAGCTGTACTTATGTTCTCCAGGCCCGTCCATCGCAATCAAATCAGCTTCGTTCAGGGTAAATTCCGAATACAGTACTTTACCTTCGTTATCATCTCCTACCGGGTATTTCTCCATAACCGGAATGGTAACTCCTTCAAAAATACCGGAATAAAATTCGATGGCTTCGGCAGCTTTCCCGAAAAGTTCTCCGACAAAAAGCATCGACGGAACAATTCTTTGTTCTCCGTCTTTTCGCCCTGAAGACGAAATTTGCCAGGTCATTCCAAAACGGTCCTTCAACCAGCCGTACCTTTCGCTCCACGGATAAGTACCGATAGGAATAAGAACACTTCCCTCTTTTACCAGTTCATTCCAAACCCTGTCGGTTTCTTCCACCGAATCGCAAGTGGCAAAAAGCGAAATCGCGGGCGTAATTGAAAACATAGGCCCGCCATTTAACGCCATGTGCTTCTTTCCGGCAAGTTCGAAAGTAACCGCTACGGGGCTTTGGGAGATAATACGCGAGTTCTTAAACAAGGAACAGTAAATTGAAGATGCTTTCTGCGCCTGATCGTCAAACCAAAGACAAGGATAAACGGGTGTAGTCATAGTTCTGTTTTTGTACATCCGCCACAATAATGCCCGGATGTGAGTTTATTTCAGCAATATATGGAAAAACAAAACAGCGAGAAAGAGGGGCTATAACAATTGAAGACCTGCTAATTAGTAAAATGTTTTATGGAAATAAGGCCCCGATTCAGAAGAATGGAGTATATTGAAAAAGCTTTATCAGAATGAAACCAAAATCTTAAATGAGATGAACGACAGAAGAACCTTTCTAAAATCGCTGGCAGGCCTCACGGCCGGACTAAGTCTTGCCCCGTCGTCTTTTGCAAAAGAAAATAATTCGGATCGTTTGGGAGAGGTTCTCCCTAAGCGCAAACTCGGGAGAACCAACGAATATGTAACCATGCTCGGAACTGGTGGCTATCATGTTGGCTGGACAAGCGAGCGGGATGCGCAGGAGATCATTGAAGCGGCCCTGGAGGGCGGCGTTCGCTTTTTTGACACAGCGGAAAGCTACTCAGCTGGAAGGAGTGAAGAACGTTATGGAAAATACCTCACACCGAAATACCGCGACCTGGTTTTTCTGATGACCAAATCAACCGGAAAGGATGCCAAAACCGTGAGAGAGCACCTGGAAGGTTCCTTGCGCCGATTACAGGTTGACCAAATTGATCTCTTCCAGGTACATGCTGTTTCAACACCTCAGGATGTGGACAACAGGATTTCCAACGGCGTATTGGACGTTTTACAAAAAGCCCAACAGGAAGGAAAAGTAAAGTACCTCGGATTTACCGGGCATCAAAATCCGTTTGCCCACAAACGGATGCTTGAAAGAAGTGCAGAAAGCAATATGTTTGATACCGTACTGATGCCGGTGAATGTGCTGGACCACAATTATTTCAGCTTCACCCAAAATGTTCTTCCGGAGGCCATGGAACGAAACATGGGAGTTCTGGCAATCAAATCGCTGGCCGACGGACGCTTCTTCGCCAGTAAAAAAGAAGCGGGCTGGACTACGGAAGACCCTCTCATTCCGAATTACCTGAGTATTAAGGAAGCCATGCATTTTGTTTGGTCGTTGCCTGTAACAGTGCTGATTTCGGGAAATGAAAATGCCACGTACATGCGGGAGAAAATCGCATTGGCACGTTCGTTTACTCAACTCAATGCCGAAGAAAGATTGGCACTGATTGAAAAAGTAAAGGAAATTGCTTTAACAGGGAAGATAGAATACTTCAAACAGAAAGAGTCGTAAAAAAGAAAATCCCGGGGTCAACACCCCGGGATCAAAACTAAACCTAACTAAACCAAACTTATGAAAAAACAGCAAATTGCTGTGAAGTATCTTTATTGTTTCTAAAAAAACTGTTTTCTGTCTGACAGTTTAATTGTTTTCATGCTGAAAAACATTTTACAATTTCCGTGCCAAAAGATATTTTCGATCCTGTTTTATTAGAATGTGATTCGTTTTTAACAGTTTTTCACATCTTGCCGACTTACTATCATTTCTTTCAAGAACGTATCAATGCACATCACAAAAGTCGGACCTAAACAGGGGTCCAAATCTTAATAAATCCTAAAAAAGAGAACGCAATACAGGACCCCTGATCTCCGGACATCGTATCATCTTATAATAAAACCGTTTAGCTGCGCCAGAAAATTACCTAGCCAGCTATTTAGACACATTGTAATCTGAAAATTTAAATATCTTTGCGGCAAATCAAGAAAGCCTGCTTTCGAAAAGTTTATAATGGTTTAGTAAATGGAAAACATACGTAATTTTTGCATCATCGCACATATTGATCATGGGAAGAGTACCCTTGCCGATCGACTTTTAGAATTTACCAAAACGATTGGCGAGCGTGAGATGCACGCCCAAGTACTTGACAGCATGGATCTTGAACAAGAGAGAGGCATTACCATTAAAAGTCATGCCATTCAGATGGACTACCAGTATGAAGGCAAAGATTTCAAACTAAACCTGATTGACACCCCCGGACACGTTGACTTTTCTTACGAAGTTTCGCGGTCGATTGCTGCCTGCGAAGGTGCTTTGCTGATTATTGATGCAACGCAGGGAATCCAGGCACAAACCATTTCGAACCTTTATCTGGCCATTGAGCACGACCTGGAAATTATTCCGGTGTTAAATAAAATGGACCTTCCCAATGCCATGCCCGAAGTGGTGGAAGAGCAGATCATTGACCTGATCGGCTGTGACCACGAAGACATTATTCGTGCCAGCGGAAAAACCGGAGAAGGCGTTGAAGAGATCCTGCATGCCATCATTCATAAAATTCCTCACCCGAAAGGAGATCCCGATGCGCCATTGCAGGCATTGATCTTTGACTCGGTTTTTAATTCGTTCAGAGGAATTATTGCCTACTTTAAAATCAGAAACGGCCAGATCCGTAAAAAAGACATGGTTAAGTTTGTGGCTACCGGTAAACAGTATGATGCCGACGAAGTAGGTGTGCTAAAACTCAGCCTGCACCCAAGGGATGTCTTGGGGCCGGGAGACGTAGGCTACATTATTTCCGGAATAAAAACCGCTAAGGAAGTTAAAGTTGGAGATACCATTACGCATGTTAGTAAACCTTGCGACAAAGCCATCGAAGGTTTTGAGGAAGTAAAGCCGATGGTATTTGCAGGAGTTTACCCGATTGATGCGGAAGATTATGAAGACCTGCGCGCAGCAATGGACAAATTGCAGCTCAACGACGCTTCGCTGACATTTGAGCCGGAATCGTCAGCAGCGCTTGGTTTTGGGTTCCGCTGCGGATTTTTGGGGCTGCTACACATGGAAATCATACAGGAGCGACTGGAACGCGAGTTCGACATGAACGTTATTACCACTGTTCCCAACGTTTCGTACCAGGTACACCTTAACGACGGGACTACGCAAACGGTTTACAACCCCTCCGGAATGCCTGCCGCAAGTACGATTGACGAAATTGATGAGCCCTACATCCGGGCCAACATTATTACGGCGTCCAATTTTATCGGCTCGGTTATGACACTTTGCCTGGAAAAGCGAGGAGAACTGGTTAGCCAAAATTACCTGACCGCCGAGCGTGCTGAATTAATTTTCAATATCCCCCTGGGAGAGATCGTTTTCGACTTTTACGATAAATTAAAAAGTATATCAAAAGGTTATGCTTCGTTCGACTACCATATGAACGGGTACAAACCGGCGAAACTGGTTCGTTTAGATATTCTGCTGAACGGCGAAATGGTAGATGCACTTTCAACCTTGATCCACTTTGACAATGCGTACAACTTTGGGCGTCGCATGTGCGAAAAACTAAAGGAATTGATCCCCCGTCAACAGTTCGATATTGCCATCCAGGCCGCAATCGGAGCAAAAATCATTGCCCGTGAAACCATTAAGGCCGTACGAAAAGATGTAACTGCCAAGTGTTACGGAGGGGACATTACCCGTAAACGAAAACTGCTGGAAAAACAGAAAAAAGGCAAAAAACGAATGAAACAGGTTGGAAACGTGGAAGTTCCGCAAAAAGCCTTCCTTGCTGTACTTAAATTAGATTAATACTTCAAACGATATACAATGAAAAAGCCCGGGAGTTCCGGGCTTTTCCATTGTATATGATAGGCTCTTACATGATCAGTTTATAACCTTTTCCGTGTACATTTATAATCTCTACGGTTGGTTCGTCTTTCAAATGCTTGCGAAGTTTGGTAATGTAAACATCCATACTTCGGGCATTAAAATAGTTGTCATCGATCCAAATCGACTTTAATGCGTAGTTACGCTCCAGAACTTTATTGGCATTCTGGCACAGAAGCTTCAGCAACTCCGACTCTTTCGTTGTCAGTTTTACTGATTCTTCGCCTTCAGTAAGCGTCTGTTTCCTGGTATCGAAAGTAAAACGCCCCAGCGTAAATACTTGCTGTGCTCCTGACTGACCTTCCTGAGAAGTCCTCCGCAGAATGGCTTCAATGCGCATAATGAGCTCTTCCATACTAAAGGGCTTAGTAATGTAATCGTCGGCACCAATTTTGAAACCTTCCAGCACATCTTCCTTCATGTTTTTTGCCGTCAGGAAAAGTACAGGAATATCTGCATTTACAATCCGAATGTCTTTGGCCAGCGTAAAGCCATCTTTTTTGGGCATCATAACATCCAGAATACAAATATCATAATGCTCTTTCATGAAACCTTTGTAGGCTGCTTCTCCGTCTGGATATAAATCAGCATCAAAGCCTTTGGCAATCAGGTATTCTTTTAACAACAGACCTAAATTCTCATCATCTTCGGCAAGTAATAATTTTGTTTTTTGTTCCATGGTTAATTATTTATTTGTGGGAAATAGATTTTAAACTTCGTCCCTTTGTTTAAAGCACTTTCAACCTTTATGGTTCCGTTGTGCAAATCCACAATTTTTTTCACATAACTCAGTCCCAACCCAAAGCCCTTTACATCGTGTACATTTCCGGTAGGAACCCTGTAAAAGCGATCAAATATCTGATCATGGTGTTCCTTCCCAATTCCTATGCCATTATCCTGTACCGAAATCATTACCTGATTCTTCCGGTTTTCTGTTCTCACCCAAATCTCAGGATTTTCCCTGCTGTATTTCATCGCATTATCCAGCAAGTTAAAAATAACATTGGTAATATGCACTTCATCTCCTTTTATTACAGCATCCTCTGCCATAATTTCGGTATGCAGTACTCCATTTTTGTTTTTTACCCGAAGCTCGAAATTGGAGGTAACCGTCTCGATCATCTTGTTCACATCAAATTCCCGAAGCTTCAACTTTAAGCGACCTTCGTTAAACACAGCCATCTGAAGCACCTTTTCCACCTGGAAACTAAGGCGTTTGCTTTCCTGAAAAATCACCTTCGACACATGCTCGATGGTAGACGGAGTATTTGCAATACTACCGTCCTGCAACATTTGGCTTGCCAGCGAGATTGTTGAGATCGGCGTTTTCAGCTCGTGCGTCATATTATTGATAAAGTCGTTCTTGATATTTGAAAGTTTTTTCTGCCGCATAATGACCAAAATTGCATAGGCAAAAATGGCAATTAGTAAACCAGTCAGAATAATAGTAGGTATAATAGTCAGTCCGGTCTGTCGAAACAAATAACGTTTCCGATGCGGAAAATAAACGTTTAGGTAATTAGGTTTTGGGCCGTAATAATCGTTCTGAAATAACAGCTGAGGATATTCTCCCCTATTTTTAGGATTATAATCACTATCACCAAAAAGAATGGTCTCTTTAGCCATGGTTGAATTCTTGATGGCATATTTGTATTCCAGATCGATCCGAAATTGTGCCATTGCCGCATCCAGGAAAGCTTTTACCCGGGTTGAATCAATGCGCTCCTCAAGAGGCATATCTTCCAGCGCTATCTTGTAATTCCACCAATCAGCGTTACGCAACCACTCTTTCCTCCGGCGTTGTTGCTCCAAACTCTGCTTCATAAAGCCTTCCACTCCCATCATCGAAAGAGAGTCAGAGGGGTCGCCAACCTGAACTTCGTATTGCTCTTCAAAGCGGCTAATAACTCCCTGATTGGAATAACTGAGACTAAAACTCAGCGTTCCTCTTGCCGGACTGTTGTAGGGAAATACATTTCCAAGTTCTTCTCTTTTCCCGTTCATTCCGGGAAGTTCTCCCCGCCGCGCATACTCCCTCGCCAATCGTTGCTCATCTAAATCCAATTGAATAGCAACCATGTTCAGCGCATTTTGCACCAGCTGGTCAAACTGCTCCTCCCGGATATCTGAAGCAGACTTGATCATAGTAGTCTGTACCAAAATCAAACCTGAAAGCACAATGGCCATCAGCACAATTAGCGTTATCAGCATTTTACGACTCATGCTCCAAATATAAATTGATTAAAAAGCCCTGATTTCGCCCCTTAACATTATTTAACAGGATATGTTAAATTGTAGAATTTATTAACCACCAGCCCTGTTTTTCTTACTTTTCGCTTAACACCTGTGCAATTACCTGCGGGAAATACCGGTACTCCAGCTCATGCACCTTTGCAGCCACCTGCTCTGGCGTGTCTTCAGAAGAAACCGGACATTTAGCCTGAAATATCAGTTTCCCTTCGTCGTAGTTCTCGTTCACATAATGGATAGAAATTCCCGATTCCTTGTCGCCGTTTTCCACCACAGCCCGGTGAACATTCATTCCGTACATTCCTTTTCCTCCGTATTTAGGCAAAAGTGCCGGGTGTATATTAATAATTGGAAAAGACGAAACCAGGCTTTCGGGGATCAACCAAAGAAATCCGGCCAGCACAATCAGGTCCACTTTACGTTCTCTTAACGTATCCGCTACCGTATCAGTTTGGTAGAATTTTTCACGGTCAAACACAAAGGTATCCACCCCAAAATTACGGGCACGCACCAGCGCGTAAGCATCGGCTTTGTTCGACCACAACGAATCTACCACAACATCCTTGCTATCAGCAAAATATTTGAAAATATTTTCGGCATTTGTACCCGATCCGGAAGCGAGAATTGCGATTCTTTTTTGACTCATTTTTTATTGTCTATTTTGATTTCGAACTTTTAAACAAATAATTCAAATTTAGGCATTTAGGGTGTAAGATACTTGCCGTGTTAACATCTTTTTTAAAGATTTTCTTGGAAATTTCGAGCGTAAATGTATTACTTTGCAGCGAATTATTTAAAACAAAAATTAGTATTAATTAAAATTAAAAGTTATGTCTGACGTTGCAGCAAAAGTAAAAGCTATAATCGTTGATAAGCTAGGTGTTGACGAGAGTGAAGTAGTTCCTGAAGCTTCTTTCACCAATGACTTAGGCGCTGATTCACTTGACACCGTAGAATTAATTATGGAATTCGAGAAAGAATTCGATCTTGCTATTCCGGACGACGAAGCAGAAAAAATTTCTACTGTAGGTGAAGCAATCGCTCACATCGAATCTGCCGTTAAGTAATCTGACACATATTATTTTTCATTTATGGAATTAAAACGGGTAGTAATAACCGGTGTTGGTACCGTTAATCCATTGGGTAACTCCGTTCAAGAGTACTGGGAGAACCTGAAAAAAGGAGTGAGTGGGGCCGGTCCCATAACTCACTTCGATGCTTCGAAGCATGTTACTCAATTTGCTTGTGAAGTAAAAAATTTCGATCCTCTTCTTTACATTGACAAAAAGGAGGTTCGCAAACACGACTTGTTTACACAATACGCGTTTGCGAGCACTGCCCAGGCCATTGAAGACAGTGGCCTCGATTTGGAAAAGGTTGACGGTGACCGGGTTGGCGTTATTTGGGGAGCCGGAATTGGAGGCCTGCAAACTTTCCACGAGGAAGTTCGCGCCTACAGTGAAGAGCGACCACGCTTTTCACCGTTTTTTATCCCGAAAATGATTGCTAACATTGCCGGAGGACTGGTTTCTATCAAGTACGGATTCAGAGGTCCGAACTACACCACTGTTAGTGCGTGTGCTTCTTCCACCCACGCTATTATCGATGCTTTTAACATGATTCGCATGGGAAAAGCAGATATGATAGTGACCGGGGGTTCTGAAGCTGGTGTGAACGAAGCCGGAGTGGCTGGATTTAATTCCATGCGCGCACTTTCAACCCGCAATGACGATCCTAAAACTGCTTCGCGTCCTTTTGATAAAGACCGCGACGGTTTTGTTATTGCTGAGGGCTCTGCTGCATTTATTCTTGAAGAATATGAACATGCAGTAAGCAGAGGTGCTAAGATTTATGCAGAAGTTGCCGGAGGAGGAATGTCAGGAGATGCTTTCCATATGACAGCACCCGATCCCGACGGAAGAGGCGCCAGCCTTGTAATGAAATGGGCATTGGAAGACGCGGGAATAAAACCCGAAGATGTGGACTACATCAATGTTCACGGAACGTCGACTCCCTTGGGAGACATTGCCGAACCAAAGGCGATTATTAAAACCTTTGGAGATCATGCTTATAAACTTAGCATCAGTTCTACCAAATCAATGACCGGCCACCTTTTGGGAGCTGCCGGAGCGGTAGAAGGCCTTGCCAGCATTTTAGCCATTCAAAATAGCATTGTACCCCCTACGATCAACCATTTTACTGACGATCCTGAGATCGACAGCAAGTTGGATTTTACATTCAACAAGGCCAAGGAAAGGGAAATTAAGTTTGCTATCAGCAACACCTTTGGTTTTGGTGGTCATAATGCTACTTTGGTTTTCAAAAAATTTTAGAAAACTGTGGTTAGAAAGATAGTACAACGAGTAAAACTCTTTTCATCAGAACGAAGAGAGTTTTACTTGTTTTTAAAAGACCTGCTAGGTTTTTACCCCCGCAACCTAAAACTTTACGACCTTGCTTTTATCCACAAGTCGGCTTCAACGGTCGATTCGCAAGGCAACTTTGTAAACAACGAGCGGCTTGAATACCTCGGCGATGCGATTTTAGGTGCTATTATTGCCGACTTCCTCTACAACCGTTTTCCGCACGAAGACGAAGGATTTCTGACAAAAACCCGCTCGAAACTCGTAAACCGGGCTTTTCTTACCCAACTAACCCACGACATGGGTTTACATGTTTTTATCGATTCCAATACCACCAAAAAAATTGATAAAAGCCACATTTACGGTGATGCGCTCGAAGCATTGATTGGCGCCATTTACCTGGACCGGGATTACCACTCAGCAAAGTTTTTTGTTACTAAAAAGATCCTTTCCCAGTTTGTTAACCTGAACGAAATAGAACAGGAAGATTCGAACTTTAAAAGCCAGCTGATTGAGTGGAGCCAGAAAAACAAACGCGAGGTTGAGTTTGAAACCAGCGAAGAAACCGATGAAAAACTCAAACAACCCAAATTTCATGCGGTTGTAAAAATCGACAATGCGGAAGTTGGCCGTGGCTCGGGAACCTCGAAAAAAGAGGCGCACCAAAATGCAGCCCGCGAAACGCTTAAGAAGCTGAAAGAAATATAAACTCAGCAACTTACTGTTCGATATTCTTTATACTTTTGCGCCCGATTAAAATTGTATGGACAACATTTTTATCATAGGACTGGGCTTTCTTGCCCAGGGTTTGTTCTTCATCCGCACAATCACTCAGTGGTTTAAATCGGAAAAAGAAGGCGAAGTGCTCTCCCCGATCGTTTACTGGCAAATCAGTTTGGTGGCTTCCATCATAATGCTCACCTACGGAATTTTGCGAAACGACTTTGCCATTGTTGTGGGACAATCACTGGTTTATACCATTTACATTCGTAACCTTCAGCTAAAAGGGGCCTGGAGAAGAATGCACTGGATAGCGCGGTCTTTGGCTGTTTTGGTGCCCATCTCTTATTTACTTTGGCTGGTATTTTCCGGAAACTTTAACTCCATTTTCAGAAACAAAGACGTTACTCTTTTTTGGATGATATGGGGAATCGTGGCGCAGCTCGTATTTATTTCACGTTTCTTTTACCAGTGGATTTATTCCGAACGCGAAAAAGAATCGCTGCTTCCGCTCGGATTCTGGATCATCAGCACTTTTGGTTCTTTGATGATCTTTACTTATTCCATCGCACGCATCGACCCGGTTTTGTTTGCCTCACACAGTTTAGGTTTGTTTGTGTACATCCGCAATATTTTATTGCACTACGGACGAGGCAGCCTTTTTACCAAACTGAACCGGATACCGTTGTTGAATAAACTGATCGGCAAGGTTTCGGACAAAATAAAATAAGCCGGCTATCTGCAGACAACCGGCCCTTTCCTGTTTTTTCTCTCAAAGTTTAATTGTTTCTGTCCATTCTGGCTTTGATGATCTCTTTCATTACAAAATAAAAGATCATCGAAAAAATAAAAACAAGGAGCCCGTAAATCGGCGTATAAAAACTGACGATTGCTCCTCCTGCAACAATTGCAGGGGAAACATCTGCTGCGTTCCGAATCGCTTCGAGAGCCTGCACAATTCCGATAATTTGAGCTAAAACTCCGACCGCAACGGCAACCGATCCGGCCAGCAGAATTAAATCCAATCCTTTCAATGTATACTGATGCTTAACTACCTGAACTACTTTCAGAATAAAAACACCAAAGGCTAAAAGCGCTAAGCAGGAAATAATCCCCATAAAAAGAGGTCCGCCTACATAAAAGATTTCAAAGATGTTCATGACTTGAATTTTTAGTTTATCCTGAAACCAAACTACTGCACCTTGCCCAAATCCAGACCATTTAATCGATCAACGCCCTAAATTCACACCCATATGACATTCTCTCGTTAAAACTACAAAACCTGGCGAAATAAAGTCGTTTAGCTGCAATTGAATAAACTTGGTCGATACAATTTCTCACTGATCCGGTTATGTAATAAATTGCTACTTTTAATTGCACTATGACAGATCGGATTCAACACATTATTCAACTTGCCCGGCGGTCAAAGACCTTTCGCATTGCTTACCACCTGCTGTTTTGGGTTATTGTGGCTTTTTTCTACTTCGCTCTTTTTAGCTGGAACAGTGAATTTCGGGAAGCCACCATCATTTTCTCCGCGGGCCTGCTCCCGGTTGCCATTTCGGAAACCTATTTTTTTAACCATTTTCTTTTTCCACGCTTTCTTTGGAAGAAGCGGTACACTCGATTTTTTCTGTACAGTTTTTATACACTGCTTGCCGGAATATGGTTGTCGTTTCTGATCGTGTTTTATGCCCTGTTTTACATTTTAAGCAACAAAGCCGCTATTTCGCCAACCTTACTGCATCCCGAACTGCAAGTAGTTTCGCTTCATTTTATCATTTTTATGGGAATTGCCATCAAACAGGTAAAGCGGGCATTTTTTATGCAACAGGAAAAAAACGAACTCGAAAAGGCGCAACTCATAACAGAACTAAAACTGAAAGAAGCCGAATTAAAATTATTGAAAGCCCAGGTTCACCCGCACTTTCTGTTCAACACACTGAATAACCTGTACGGCCTCACGCTCGAAAAATCGGACGAGGCACCAACGCTGGTACTCCAGTTATCAGACATTCTGGATTATATTTTATACCGCTGCGATGCCAAACTGGTGGGTCTTTCGGAAGAGCTTGCCAATCTGAAAAACTACATCGAGATTGAAAAAATCAGGTATCCTGACAAGTTAAAACTCACCCTCGAATTCCCAGATAAAACTGATGACCTGAAGATTGCTCCGTTGATCCTTTTGCCTTTTGTGGAGAATGCCTTTAAACACGGTGTAAGCCATTTTCCGGGGGTGGCCTTTGTAAACATCAACGCACAACTAAGCGATAAGAACCTGAGTTTTTCTGTTGTAAACTCTCGCAATCCGATAAAAGTAAAGGAACAAAGCTACAGCAACGGAATTGGCCTGGTAAACGTTCGAAAAAGACTGGATTTACTGTATCCGGGGAAATACATTTTGCGCGTGGAAGAACTGTCAGAAAGTTTTTCTGTAAATTTAATTCTTGAACTTGAATCGTAACATGTACCGCTGTTTAATCATAGACGACGAACCGATCGCCATTCGGGTGATCCGGAAACACCTGGCTGCATTTACCGACTTTGCAGTTGTAGCCGAGTGCAACAACGCACTGGAGGCTATGCGCATTCTTTCAAAAGAAAAAGTTGACCTGCTGTTTTGTGATATTCAAATGCCGCAACTTACCGGTGTCGATTTTATCCGGTCGCTCAGCCACCCGCCCAAAGTAATTTTCACCACCGCTTACCGCGATTATGCCATTGAGGCATTTGAGCTGCAAGTAGTCGATTACCTGTTAAAACCCATTTCGTTTGAGCGCTTTGCCCGTGCCATCCAGCATTTTCTTGACCAGCAGTCGCTGCCCGAAAAAACGGGAGGAAACACAGCAGCTCCCAAAGAAGCAGACTTCATTTTCCTAAAGGCCGACAAGAAGCATTACAAAGTAAATCTTACCGACGTTTTGTATTTTGAAAGCCTTGGCGACTATGTAATCGCACACACAAGCACCCAGAAAATAATAACCAAGGAACGAATCAGCCATTTACAGGAAAGTCTTCCGCCTGATCGATTCTTACAAATCCACCGCAGCTTTATTATTTCCATTTCAAAGATTGAAACGGTGGGACCCGGATTTGTGGAAATTAAAGGCAAAAAGCTTCCGGTTGGCCGCAATTACAGGCCTCAGCTAAATAACTGGATGCAGAATCAATAAGATTTCCATGTCTGATCTTTTTTGGTATTTTTGCCACATGTTTCTGCACTATGGAGGACAAGGCAAAATACATTAAACAAGAAGGTTGGATATCCATTATTGCCAACACCCTTTTATTTGGCTTAAAATATTGGGCAGGAATTGTAACCGGATCGATCGCCCTTACAGCCGATGCCTGGCACACTTTAAGCGACTCTGTTTCTTCTGTAATTGTGCTTATTGGAGGCAAGATTTCCAATAAACCTGCCGACGACGATCATCCCTTTGGGCACGGGCGCGCCGAGCATATTTCAGCCATTATTATTGGAGTTTTACTTGCCATTGTTGCCTTCGATTTTATTCTAAGCGCCTTCGAAAAATTCAGCTCACGCGAGCAAACGGTATTCGGCCCCATTGCCTGGATAGTTACCATTGTGTCGATTGTTGCCAAAGAAGCCATGTCTCAATATGCCTTCTGGGCTTACCGAAAAACAAAATCGTCGATCCTCAAGGCCGATGGCTGGCACCACCGCACCGACGCACTTTCGTCGGTAGTGATTTTGGCCGGCATAGGACTGGGCAAGTACTTTTGGTTTACCGATGCTGTTTTGGGATTCATTGTTGCTATCATGATCGGGTATGCCAGTTACGAGATATTGTCGAAGGAAATTACATCTTTGCTCGGAGAGAGTCCCAGTGAAGAATTGCTCGCATCGATCAGTAAAACGGCACAAAAAAGTTCCAATGTCCCCTTGCATATTCACCATATTCATTTGCATAACTACGGGAACCACACCGAAATGAGTTGCCACATCAAACTCCCGTCGCACATGTCGCTCGAAGATGCGCACGAAATATGCACCGGGGTTGAAAAGATCATAAAAAAAGAATTTGGTTACATTACAACGGTTCACCCTGAACCTGTCGACAAAAAAGCATCTAAAGTTTGATATTATTCCGGTAAAACATTATTGTTTCCTGTTAATTAAAGAATAATAGAATTTAATTAGCCTAGCAGGTAAACAGATGAAATCTCCGCTCTCTTTTTTAGTTGTTACCTTTCATAAAATTATCGCTTTGAAAATCCATTAAAATTAAATTACATTTACCTGAAATTAACTAAACATTGAACTCATCAAGAGAAATAGCAGACCAGAACCTTGCTTCCCGAATAAAACAAGACGAAAAAAAAGCTTTCCAGGAACTTTTTGAAAAATATGCTCCACGCATATACAATTTTTCGTTCTCTTATCTGAAAAACGAGGACGACACGGAAGAGCTGGTTCAAAATGTTTTTCTCAAGATTTGGGAAAAAAGAGACTTGCTAAATACGTCACAGAACATTAAAGCCTTTATTTTTAAGATTGCCGTCAATACCATTTACGATTTCATCCGGCGAAAAAACATTGAGAGCGCATTTCTGGATTATGCCCGCCTGAATTATACAACCAATGAAAATTACACCTGGCACTCCGTAATTTTTGAAGAAATGCAACAGAACCTCAACACACTGCTTGCACAAATGCCCGAACAACAGCAAAAGATATTTCGTTTGAGTAAACTCGAAGGTTTCAGTAACGATGAAATCGCCCAACAGATGAACCTTTCCAAACGCACTGTTGAAAATCATTTATACCGGGCGCTCACCTTTTTGAAAAAACATTTTGCCAGCGAATCCTTTATTGCCCTGCTTTTCTTCCATATAATCTGCGGGTAGAAATTTACTTAGTCAGACTTCATTAACAATCATTATTCTTTATCGATTTACAATGAGTAAATCCAAGCGCTCAATCGTACTTATATATACCAAGGAGATATTTACTACCAAAAGTAGTTTTAGTTTAGTTTTAATTTAAAGTCGCCCTGAATTCTCTAGGCGGCTTTTTGTTCGGAATAAAAAAAAAATAATCCAGATGAGTAAATCAACAAACTAAAACGTATTACTATCAATTGAAAAAGGAATGAAAAAACGAATTCACCATATATTCGAAAAAGGGAAAGACCAAAACACTGATACACCGGAGAGTCAGGAGATGCTTGCACTGTTTCATTCGCCTGAAAACGAATTTGCAATCAAAGAAAAACTTCTGGATGACCTTTCATTAGCAAACAGCAACAATACCTCGGCATCACCTGATTTTAAAACCATTTTCACCAGGGTGTGGACAAAAATTGAACAAACCAAATCCCCAAGAAAAGCAAACGTACGTCATTTAACCTACATCGGGAAAATTGCTGCTGCAGTAGTGATTGGCATAATCACCGGAGTATATGCAATGCATATCACTTCAGTCCCCAAAGAACCGGTTTATTATACCTCTCATTCGCCCAAAGGTTCGGTTTCGGAGATGATACTTCCCGACGGATCGGTTATTTTTCTCAATGCCGACTCACGGGTAAGATACAGCGTAGAAGGAGCAAACGGGAATCGGGAAGTTTTTCTGGAAGGAGAAGCCTGGTTTGATGTAAAAAAAGATAGTACCAGACCTTTTGTCGTTCACACTCCTTATTACGATGTAAATGTTACCGGAACACAGTTTAATATTAAGACTTATGAGAACGATAATGAAATAGCCACGACACTCGAAGAAGGACAAATCATTATACAGTCCACGAGAAACTTCATCCTGGCGCAGGATATCATTGTAGAGCCAGGAGAACAAGTGGTACTCAACAAAGAATCAAGAGAATTATACATTAAGGAAGTTAATCCCAAGTGGTTCTCCTCATGGAAAGACAACAAGCTCATCTTTGTCAACATGAATATGAAAGACTTGGTAATGCTTCTCGAAAGAAAATACGGGGTTGAAATCGATGTAAAAAGCAAAGAAATACTTGAGTTGCACTTTGATGGCACCATCAAAAACGAATCCATCATCGAATTTCTCGACATCATTAAAGAAACCCTTCCCATTAACTATACCATCGTAGGGCAAAAAATAGAAATAGCAAACGACATAACAAAACTTAAACGGAGGAACTGATTATGAAATAAAACGAACCAAAAAGAAAAGCCGACAAGTGCGGGAACACCTGTCAGCTCAATTGCTTTGAAATTCAGATTGATGTAGGCCATCAATAAAACGTTTAATCAAAACATTCAAATTTATGGAAAAAAAATGTATGAATACTTTTCTGCACAGCAGAAGGGCAAAAAAAGTATTGTTAACAATGAAACTAACAGCCATACTCATTTTGGTAGGACTGATGCAGGTTTCTGCAACGGTTTACTCACAGGCTACAAAATTCAGTTTTAACACTGAAAATCAGCAAATCGTTGATGTACTGAAGCAGATCGAAGAGTCAAGCAACTTCCGTTTCCTGTATATCCGGGAACAAGTGGATGTAGAACGCCAGGTATCGGTTAATGCAAAAAATGCCACCGTTGAAGAAATTCTGAACGACATATTTGCCGGGCATGATGTTACCTATAAAGTAATGGAAGACAATTTGATTTTACTGAGTCCGGGGAAAAATGCGGTGCATTCTCAATCTCAGTTATCTCAACAACAAAAAACGCTTTCGGGAACAGTAACCGACAACAGCGGCCAACCATTACCGGGAGTTACAGTAGTGATAAAAGGCACAACACAGGGAACCATAACCAATGCTGACGGTAAATACCTACTGGCAGACATCCCCGATAATGCAACTCTTATTTACTCTTTTGTGGGAATGAAAGCCCAGGAAATACTATACAGCGGCCAGCAAACACTCAATGTAAAACTCACCCCCGAATCTATTGGGATTGATGAGGTTGTGGCCATTGGATACGGTGTTCAAAAGAAAGCAAATTTAACTGGAGCGGTAGCAGCAGTTAATGGAGATGACCTTGTTAAACGTCCAGTCTCGAATACAGCTTCTACTCTACAGGGAAGACTCCCGGGGTTGTCTGTAACACAAGGTACTGGACAGCCCGGAAGCGAAGGGATCAGATTTCGGGTCAGAGGGTTAGGGACTTTCTCCGGTGCAGGAGCCGATCCCTTGGTAATTATTGATGGTATCGCTGGCAATATCAATACTATAAATCCATTGGAT
Source organism: Maribellus luteus (assembly GCF_003576475.1). Lineage (GTDB taxonomy): Bacteria > Bacteroidota > Bacteroidia > Bacteroidales > Prolixibacteraceae > Draconibacterium > Draconibacterium luteum. The sequence goes on from NZ_QWGR01000003.1 coordinate 96,476, forward strand.
ATTGAGTCGGTTTCAATATTAAAAGACGCTGCATCTGCTGCCATTTATGGAGCAAGGGCAGCAAATGGAGTTATTTTGGTCACTACCAAAACCGGGACCAAGAATCAATTCAAACTCACCTATGATATAAATTATGGAGTTCACTCCCCGACAAAACTGCTGGATGTAATAACAAATTCAGCAGAATATATGGAACTGAAAAACGAGGCAATTACAAACAGTGGACTACCGGACTCAAGAAAATACCCTCAGGAAACGATTGATTTATACAAAAATGCAACTGACCGTAATCTCTATCCGAATTACGATTGGCTTGATCTTATATTTAATCCGGCACTTGCATATAGCCACAACTTGAATTTTAGTGGAGGAACAGCTAAAAGTTCGTTTAATTCCTCGTTAAATTATACCAACCAAGATGGAATTATGATGGGATTCGACTTTGAAAAAGTAACATTTAGTTTCAACTCTAAAACAGAAATCACGAACAACATTCGATTTGGTACTAACTCAAACATTTTTTTCAGTAACACAAATGCTTTTGTAAATGCAGCTTCCGACATGTATCTTTCTACGCTAGCCCAAGCTCCCATGTACGGCCCTACTATTGCAGATGGTTCTGGGAGATACACTTTCAAAGCATACGGACAGGACGAGAACAATAAGAATACTTACGCTGTGGCCAAAGAAGCCACCAATAACACACGGAAATATAATGTAAACACAAGCATATGGCTTGAGTTCACACTGGCGAAAGATTTGATTTGGCATACAAAGGCCGCAGTAAACGGGAACTTCTCAAAAGGAAAAATTTTCCGTCCGCTTGTTCCTCAATACAATTACCTCACAGGAGATTTTGCGACAAACCTTAATGTTGGAGGCACACAAAAATCTTTATCAATAACTGACAAAAATGATATACTAACCACAGTTTATTCGCACCTTAGTTATACTAAAACAATAAACGAACATTCTTTTTCCGCCTTAGCCGGTTATAACCAGGAGGCATATAAATACGAAGAGTTAAGTGGGTACAGACAAGGGTTTCCGGGAAATAATCTCCATGAAATAAATGCCGGTGCTTCTGATGGGCAAACTACAGGAGGGACAGCGTATGAATGGGCAATACAATCATTGTTTGGCAGATTTAATTACAACTTCAAAGACCGCTATTTGTTTGAAGCGAACATGCGTTACGATGGAACTTCGCGCCTTCAAACAGACTACCGATGGGGAGTTTTCCCTTCATTCTCTGCCGGATGGAGAATATCTGAAGAATCATTCATGGAGCATTTTACCTTGCTAGATAATCTTAAACTACGGTTATCCTGGGGAAAATTAGGAAATCAAAACATTGGAACATATCCATATCAGGAATTAATCAATCTTGGACCTGACTATACTTTTGACAATGCGTCAATATCATCGGGTGCAGCTCCTTCACGAATTGCAAACAGACAAATTTCATGGGAAAAAACAGCAGTTTGGGATGCCGGTGTAGATTTTTCAGTTTTTGAAAATAAATTGGAATTTAATTTCGACTGGTACAAAAAAGTAACTAGCGATATACTAAGAGGATCCCAAGTATCGGGAACTCTCGGGTTAAGTGCCCCTACCATAAATGATGGAGAAGTAACCAACAAAGGAATTGAGCTAAACTTGACCTACAGAGACCAACTAAGTAATGGATTAAAATACTCGGTAAATGCAAACTTCTCTAGAAATCGAAATGAACTGACAAAATTTGGAAACGAAGAAATAGGTGAAACTACTATTTTAAGAGAAGGATTACCCTACGGAACATTCTACTTGTACAAATGGATTGGAATATTCCAGGATGAAACCGAGGTACAGAACTCGCCAAAACAACCTTATAATCCGAGCCCAGGCGACCTAAAATATGCCGACATTAGTGGCCCTGATGGAAAACCTGACGGGCAAATTGATGCTCACGACCGGATTGAGGTAGATGGCGCATATGCCAATTTTGAATATGCGTTCAATTTAAACGCTGAGTATAAAAACTTCTTCTTTTCAGCATTCTTTCAAGGTGTTGAGGGCATCAAATTCTTCGTAAATGGCTGGGGGTTCGAACCTTTTAGACAGGGATCTGTACCAACAACCGATTGGAGAAACCGATGGACCGAAACAAATAAAACAAATGAAATGCCTAAAATATATATTGCAGGATCTACTCCTTCAATAAGTGGGCTTAATTCAACTTATTTTCTAAAAGATGCGTCCTATCTACGTCTTAAGAACATACAGTTTGGTTATACCTTCAATCAACCATGGTTGGAAAAAGCAAAAATCAGTAAAATAAGGCTCTATTTCTCGGGAGATAACCTGTTAACTATAACTCAATATCCTTATCTAGACCCTGAAAGAACTAGTGGAGGTAGGTTTGTTGATTATCCTCAGAATAAGATATATTCACTTGGAGCCACTATCACATTTTAAAATCACATGAATATGAAAAAGACATTTCAGACCATAATAATAATCACAACCGTACTATTCTTAAATGGATGTGAGTCTTTTTTGGACAAGCAACCTTTGGATCAACTAGCATCGGAAACTTTTTGGCAGTCTCAAGACGATGCAGAAATGGCACTTAACGCTTGCTATGGAAAACTAAGAAGTTCACTAATGTCCTGGGATTTAACCACTCTCGACGGAATGTCCGATGATTTATACCACCAACATGGGCATTATGGAGTTACATCTTTGGCACAAGGAAACATAGAACCAACCAGTGGAGGCTTAGTTAGTGACATTTTTAGTTATGCATACAGTGGTATCTCAACCTGTCATTTTTTCTTAGGAAACATTGACCGCGTAGATATGGATGAGACTATTAAGAACCAGTACATTGCCGAAGTTCGATTCCTCAGGGCTCATTTCTATTTTTATCTTTCCGAATTTTACGGAGGTGTCCCTCTCTATTTAAGCTCACCCACGACAGAAGAAGCCGCGACAACGGCCAAATCTACGAAAGAACAGGTTGTTACAGCAATTATTGATGATCTTGATTTTGCGATTGCTAATTTGCCAGATATAGCTTATAACGGACATGCAGTAAAAGGGTCTGCCTACGCGCTTAAAGCAAGGGTATTGCTTCACAACGAACGATGGGAAGAAGCAGCCAGTGCTGCAAATAATGTGATTTCAAATTCAAATTTTGGACTAAGTTCGGAATATATGGATATCTGGGATAGAGATAAACAAGAAGGTAATCCGGAAATACTCTTTTCAGTAAAATATCTTAATCCAAACCTTGCACAACCATTTTATGGTGCAGATATCGTGTATAACTGGTGGCACTCAACAGCACCCGTTCATTACATTATAGATACTTACGAGTGCACTGATGGGAAAAACATTTCGGAATCACCTCTTTACGACCAAGAGCACCCCTACGATAACCGTGACCCCCGATTGCGGTGGTGTAACTATGTAGACATGGATCCATGGTATTACGGACAAGACGTACTTGGAGACGGGGTAAAACGCTGGAGACCTGGATTTACAGGAGGAGATGCTGCTCCTGCCACACCATTTTTATTGAAAAAATTTCAAAATACATCTTATCTTCCGTATAGTTATTCTGTTAAAACTGACTATGACGCGGTTTTGTTAAGATACGCAGAAGTATTGCTGATATATGCTGAAGCAAAAAATGAAGCATCAACGACACCTGATGAGACCATATACAAAGCAGTTAATGACGTTAGAGCTCGTGTAGAAATGCCTGACCTACCTACTGGTTTAAGCAAAGAACAAATGCGTGAAAGAATTAGACACGAACGGCGCATTGAACTTGCCTACGAAGGAAAGCGCTATATGGATTTAAAACGCTGGAAAACTGCACACATAGTCATACCAACAATTGTAGATCCGGGAGGGAAAGTTCGGAAATTTGAAAACCCAAAACATTATCTTTTCCCATTTCCACAATCTGAGATTGACATTAACAAAAACTTAGAGCAGAATCCAGATTACAACTAAAAAGGAAGTCATTCTTTTTGAAGAAGGTTGTTTTCGGTGTTGAGAACAACCTTCTTTTACTAACTATAATCACTATTCTACTTAATGTGAAGTTTTTGAAATACCTTTTTAATCCTGATTATTAAAATAACAGGAAACTAACATAAGACAAATGAAAATTAAAACTATCCTCTCTGTGACCTCCTCGTTCTGCATTTAAGTTTCCATCACTCTGTTAAAAGAAGCATAACTACTATCAATTATGCCTGTATTATTAATCTATTAATACTTTTGTGAAATCACTTCAGCCTAAATAGAAGAAAAATGAAACATTCAACACATTATTTTGTATGTTTATGTTTGCTACTATTTGCCGGAATAACAGCTAACAGTCAGTCCAATAACAACCATTCAATATGGTTCGACAAACCAGCCACAGCCTGGGATTCGGGAGCGCTGCCCATTGGAAACGGGCGAATGGGCGCCATGCTGTTTGGAGGTGTCAACCGCGATCACATCCAGTTTAATGAACAAAGCCTGTGGTCGGGCGATAACAACTGGGACGGAGCTTATGAAACCGGCGACCACGGTTTTGGCTCCTACCGCAATTTTGGCGACATCATGGTTTCCTTCGGTGCTGACTCAATTGCCACCGGCTACAAACGGTCGCTTGATATTTACACCGGAATTCACACCACCACTTTTGCACAGAACGGAAATGCCTTTTCACGCGAGGCATTCGCCAGTTATCCCGACCAGGTGCTTGTTTTTCAGTACGAAGCAAAGGGCAAAGCAATACTATCGGGGAAAGTGTCTATGGCATCTGCACAGGGAGCAACAACTTCGGCCCAAAACGATTTTCTTTATTTTGAAGGGATGATGCCCAACAAACTGAAATATGCGGCCCGCTTAATGGTTAAGCACGATGGCGGAAAGTTGAAAGCGAATGGAAATTCGTTGGAATTCAGCAACTGCCGCACCATAACTTTCCTGTTAGATGCCAGAACAAATTACAAACCCGATTTCCATTCCAACTGGCGAGGCGACGACCCGGCCCCAATAATCAAAAAAGAACTAAAGGCCGCAGAAGAACTCGGCATCGCCAAACTACGCAAAAGACATTTGGCTGATTTCACCCGCCTCACCGAAGCGGCAAAAATCGACGTAGGAGAAACTGCTGCCGATATTCTGGCGCTCCCCACATACATACGCCTGAAAAAATATGGAGAAGGCGGTTACGATCCCGACCTCGAAGAAACCATGTTTCAAATGGGCCGTTACCTGCTGGCCAGTTCATCTCGGCCCGGAGGATTGCCTGCCAACCTGCAGGGACTTTGGAATAACAGCAACAAACCGGCATGGGCCAGCGATTATCACAGCAACATTAACCTGGAGATGAATTACTGGGCCGCCGAAACATCCAACCTCTCGGAATGCCACGTCCCCCTCATCCATTTTCTTGAAGCCTGTACCGAACCTTGCCGTATCGCCACCCGAAAAGCTTTTGGCGAAAATGCCCGAGGATGGACAGCCCGCACCAGTCAGAATATTTTTGGAGGAAATGGTTGGGAATGGAACATTCCGTCGAGCGCATGGTACATGCAGCATGTTTTCGACCACTGGGATTTCACACGCGACATGGATTATTTACGCCAAACAGCCTATCCTATGATCAAAGAGGTTTGTGAATACTGGGAAGATCATTTAAAGGAAATGCCCGATGGTTCGCTGATGGTTCCAATGGGTTGGTCGCCCGAGCACGGCCCGAGGGAAGACGGTATAATGCACGATCAGCAAATTGTATGGGACCTGTTCGACAACTATCTGAAAGCTGCCAAAGCGCTGGAAGTTGATCCCGGTTATCAGCATAAAATTACCGACATGAAAAACCGTCTGGCTCCCAACAAAACAGGGAAATGGGGACAGTTGCAGGAGTGGCAGGAAGACCGCGACGACCCCGACGATCAGCACCGCCACACATCGCACCTTTTTGCCGTTTATCCGGGACACCAGATCAGCTTAACACAAACGCCCGAACTGGCAAAGGCTGCCATTATTTCCCTGCGAAGCCGCAGCGGAAATTACGGAAAAAACATCGACACACCTTTTACGGTAGAATCAACCGTTGGCGACAGCCGCCGTTCGTGGACCTGGCCGTGGCGCTGCGCTCTGTGGGCACGCCTGGGCGAAGGGGAGCGGTCGAAAATAATGATCAGGGGTTTACTGAAATACAATACCCTGCAAAACCTTTTCTGCTCACATCCACCCTTTCAGATTGATGGAAACCTTGGCATTCCGGCCGCCATGGCAGAAATGCTGTTGCAAAGCCAAACCGGTGTAATTCAACTACTGCCGGCATTGCCCGAAGAGTGGGCAGTAAAAGGCTCTTTCTCCGGACTGCGGGCCAGAGGTGGATACGAAGTGGATTGCAGCTGGGAAAACGGAAAGGTAACTCGTTACAAAATTTATTCGGAAAAAACGCAGAGTATTGCGGTAGTCATAAACGGCAAAACAGAAACGATAGAAACATCAGTAAAATAAACCGCACTACATGAAAACTGAAAAAATGGGCACAATACGTCATTTACACTTACTGAAGTTGTTTAACGCAAAGCCCAAATCCATTATAATTACCTGATATTATGGCGTTTGTCATTAGTACAAATTGTAACATTTTTTTTAGCTAACTCATGAGTTAGAAATATTATAAAACGAACATATTTTCACATACAACAGACTAACTTTTGACAACTTTATTTAAAATGACCATCTTGTAAGCATCATGAATCACACAATTAATAAATAATTATAGACGAATGAAATCTACACTATTCGCATTTTTTTGCATGTTGGTAGTGGTCTCCTGCCAAACCCAACAAGAACCAATTTCGATCATTCCCGAACCCCAGAAAACAGAACCGGGAACAGGGTACTATCAATTAAAAGACCATCTTTCTATTGGGATTAGCGACGATCATTTGGCAAACGCCGCCGAATACCTGAAGGAAACACTAAACAAGGCAACCGGCTTTGACATTCAGATACAAAACGGCAGCGGAGACATTTCTCTTGTGCTGGAAAAAACAGAAGGGAACGAAGGCGCTTACAGCCTACAGGTAACAAAATCGGGAATTACACTTACTGCCAACCAGTACCGCGGTATCGTGTCAGGGATAGCAAGTTTGAGGCAACTCCTTCCAATGAATATTGAACTAGCAGCAACCGAAAACACAAACATCAACTGGAAAGTTCCGGTTGTTAGTATTACCGACGAGCCCCGTTTCTCGTACCGGGGCTTGCACCTCGATGTATCGCGCCACTTTTTCTCGAAAAAGGAAGTAGAAGATTTGCTGGATTTAATGGCCATGTACAAATTGAACAAATTTCACTGGCACCTCACCGACGACCAGGGCTGGAGAATCGAGATCAAACAATATCCCTTGCTGACCGAAAAAGGCGCCTGGCGAAAATACAATTCGCAGGACCTTGAAAACCTGCGTATGGCAAAAGCAGAAGACAACCCCGATTTTCTGCTACCCGAAGAAAAAATGAAAGTAATGGAAGGCGATACCCTTTACGGCGGTTATTACACGCAGGATGAAATCAGCCAGGTGGTGGCTTACGCTGCCCAACGGGGAATTGACGTGATACCCGAAATTGATATGCCCGGACATTTTCTGGCCGCCATCGAAAATTACAATGGCGTTGCCTGTTTCGACGATGTGAAATGGGAATCCGGAAGCTTTTCTCCTCCTGTATGCCCCGGAAAAAACAGCGCAATCGAATTCTGCGAAAACGTGTACCGCGAAGTATTTCAACTTTTCCCTTACGAGTATGTTCACATTGGCGGCGACGAAGTGAACAAAACCAATTGGAAAAAATGCCCCGATTGCCAGAAACGCATGCGCGAAAACGGCCTGCAAAACGAAGAAGAACTGCAAGCGTGGTTCATCAAAGCCATGGAAAAATTCTTCAACGAAAACAACAAGAAGCTCATTGGCTGGGACGAAATTGAAGAAGGCGGCTTGTCGCCCACAGCAACCATTATGTGGTGGCGCGGCTGGAAACCCCACTCAGTTCCGGTTGCCACTGCCTCCGGAAATAAAGCCATCATTACTACCACCGATCGTTTTTATTTCGATTACCGCCCCGATGAGAAAACCTTGCAGAAATTGTACGATTATGAACCGATAATGCCAGGCCTCAGCGCCGAACAAGAGAAACTGGTTTGGGGAGTTCAGGCGAATATCTGGACCGAGTGGATTCCTTCCGTTCCCCGGCTTCATTACATGACACTTCCCCGCATGCTGGCGCTTTCCGAAATATCGTGGCAAAACCCGTCGCAAAAAAACTGGGAGCAGTTTCAGAAAAAGGTAGAACTTAACCTCCACCGTTTTGACCTGATGAACATGAATTATTACATTCAGAAAATGGATGGTTTTTACAGTTCCAATATGTTTATCGGGCAGGACACCCTAACTATCAAAAGCGGGTACAACAAGGCAACCATCCGCTATACCATCGACGGAACATTTCCGGATGCACAGTCAAAAGAATACACCGAACCGATTGTTATCAACGAAAGCACCGACTTTATCTTTCGTTACTTCTATCCCGACGGGAAAAAAGGAGACCTATTTAAAACCCGCTACATCAAAGGAGATTACCTTCCGGCAAAAGATACCATGCTAACAAAAGAAGGGCTTACCGCTACCTGGCACAAATACAGGGGATCGTCGTGCCTCGAAATTGAGGAAGCCCCGGTAAACGGGCATTACCCGGTGGCAAATATTTCCATCCCCGACGGAGTAAAAGGAGATATTGGACTGATGATTACTGGTTTTATAAATGCACCTGAAAACGACATTTACATTTTCCGCTTACTGTCCGACGATGGTTCCATTCTTTACATCGACGGAAAAGAAGTAGTTAACAACGACGGTCCACACAGTCCGAAAGAAAAAATAGGTATGATGGCGCTCAGCAAAGGGTATCATTCCATTAAAGTGCTCTATTTCGACCACAACGGAGGAACCTTAAAGCTTTCTGTTTCGAACAGTAAAGACGTTGACATTACAAACACTGCCGGTCTTTTCAAGCAGTAAAGAAACCGAGAGGATGTCCGTAAGGCCTATGAACAACCGTTCTTTTCCCTTTCGGACATCCTTTTGCCACTTTCGAATGAACCAAAGGCTTTGCCCGTAACTGAACCTTTTCCGGCTAGTTGCCATCAAAAAATAAATCATTCATCATGAACAAAACAAAATTTGCCTGCTTATTGCTCGGGTTACTCTTTTTGCAAACAGTTCGCGCCCAGCAACCCAATTTTCTGTTTATTATTACCGATGACCAAACATACAACGCTATTCATGCCCTGGGAAACCACGACGTACATACGCCAACCCTCGATAAAATGGTGGAAGAAGGCGTTACTTTCACCCATACTTTTAACCAGGGATCGTGGAGTGGAGCCGTGTGCCTGGCGAGCCGGTGCATGATAAACACGGGGCAATCGGTATTCAGGGCAGCCCGCAATTTCTCCTACTTGCCCAATTGGGGAAGGATCGGAGGCGAAGAGACCCAGGTTCCGCTGTGGGGAGCCACACTCCGGCAGCATGGTTATGAAACTTTTCTGACCGGGAAATGGCATCTTTCCAACGAAGCAGCGCTCGAAAGTTTCGATTTCGCCCACGCCATTGGCGAAGGGATGTATGAGACCTACGATGAAAACGGCAGCAACAAGTTTGCCTACGGCCGCGAAAAAGCCGACGATACTTCCTGGAGTCCCTGGAACCTGGACTATAAAGGACAATGGGCACCCTTTGTTACCGATATTGTTTACAACGAGAATGGGAAAGCAAAAATAAGCGCCACTTATACCGTTAAAGAACACACCTCTGAATTATATGCCAACAAGGCCATAAATTACCTTTTAACCCATGTCAAAAACAGCGAAAAGCCCTTCTTTATGTATGTGGCATTTAATGCCCCGCACGATCCTCGGCAATCGCCCAAAGAGTTTGTTGACATGTACCCTGCCCAAGAAATGAAGATTCCGGACAATTACCTTCCGGAACATCCGTTCGACCAGGGCGACAAGAGGATCCGTGACGAAATGCTCGCTCCTTTTCCCCGCTCAAAAAACGCCGTTCAGTTGCACCTTCGCGAATATTATGCAATAATCACCCATGCCGACCACGAAATCGGGAGAATTATGAAGGCCCTTGAAGCCTCGGGAAAAATGGAAAATACCTACGTGATCCTCACCTCCGACCACGGCCTGGCGGTAGGACAACACGGGCTGATGGGGAAACAAAACCAGTACGACCACAGCGTTCGGATGCCATTAATGATTATCGGCCCAGGATTAACTCCCGGAAAAAAGATTGACGAACAGGTTTACATGCAAAGTATGTATGCCACCTCCTGCGATCTGGCAGGAATCAGCATTCCGCAAACCGTGGATTTCAAAAGTCTGAAACCGTTGCTAACCGATGATAATGCAAAAGGTGAGGAGTACATTTTCGGGGCATACAAAAACCTGCAACGAATGGTGCGCTCGCAGCAATACAAGTTGATTGTTTACCCCGAAGTTGCCCGCATGCAATTGTTCGACGTAAAACATGACCCACTGGAGCTAAACGATCTTTCCGATGATCCGCATTATTCTGAAATCAAATCAAAAATGATTGAGAAGTTGAAAGAACAACAGGCGAAATTTGGAGACCAGTTGAATTTACGCACTACCTTTCCCGCTTATTTTTAAATATTTGAATAGAAAAATAAAACGTCAAGCAAATAATATCACCATGAATAAGATTCTTGTTTTTATCTCTTTTGCATTGCTGCTTGGAGCATGTTCTCCTACACAAGTAGCGCCGCCACTACCGTTTGGTCCTTTGCCCAACAAACAACAGATGCAGTGGCACAATACCGAGTTTTACGGCTTTGTACACTTTACCATCAATACTTTCACTGACAAAGAATGGGGTTTTGGCAACGAATCGCCCGAATTGTTTAATCCCAGCGATTTTAATGCAGCCCAGATTGTTAAAACAACGAAAGATGCAGGCATGAAAGGATTGATCCTGACCTGCAAACACCACGATGGCTTCTGCCTGTGGCCTACCAAAACCACGGAACACAATATTTCTAAGTCGCCGTTTGAAAACGGAAAAGGAGACATCGTTCGGGCAATCTCCGACGAATGTCGCAAACAGGGTTTGAAATTCGGAGTTTATTTATCTCCCTGGGACAGAAATAATCCGGCATACGGAACGCCTGCATACATCGATATTTTCAGGGCGCAGCTAACTGAACTGCTAACCAGTTATGGCGATGTTTTCGAAGTCTGGTTCGATGGAGCCAACGGAGGGACCGGCTATTACGGAGGTGCCAACGAAAAAAGAGAGATCAACCGCGTATCGTATTACGACTGGGACAATACTTTTGCGCTGGTTCGCAAATTACAACCCAATGCAGCTATTTTCTCCGACATTGGCCCCGATGCCCGCTGGGTAGGCACTGAAGCCGGGTTTTCGGGAGACCCCTGCTGGAATCGCTATACCCCCGAGGGACGTGAACCCGGAATTCCTCCGGCAAACGGACAAACCAAATACTGGGAGGCACTGAACGGCCACCGCGAAGGAAAATACTGGATGCCCGCCGAAGTTGATGTTTCTATTCGTCCGGGGTGGTTTTACCACATGTCGGAAGACGACAAGGTTAAAACTCCCGAGAAGCTGCTGGATATTTACTACAACAGCATCGGCCACGGGGCAACATTCCTGTTGAATCTGCCACCTGACAGGCGGGGACAAATTCACGAAAACGACATTAAATCACTAAATGAATTCAAAACCATATTGGATGAAACTTTTTCGGTTGACCTAACAAAGGGAGCTAAAGTAACGGCAAGTAACGTACGGGGAAATTCAAAAAACTACCAGGCGCAAAATGTACTGGATGATGATCCGGATACTTACTGGGCAAGCGATGACGAAATTCTGACCAATGAATTAGTGATTAATTTTCAGGAAACAACCAGTTTCAATCTTGTAAACATACAGGAATACATAGCGTTGGGACAGCGTGTTTGGGGCTGGACATTAGACAAATGGGAGAATGAACAATGGGTTCAGTTTACCTCCGGCGAGTCGATCGGCCATCGCAGACTATGGCGTGGCCCGATGCAAACAACATCTAGATTACGATTGCGCATTACCCAGGCCGGTGCCTGTCCGCTAATCTCCAAATTTTCGGTACACAGCGAACCGTCTTACCTCGTTCCTCCAACAATCGCCAGGGATAAGGATGGGAACCTCACCATTGCAGGACAAAAAGAAATCCGTTATACAACAGATGGTTCTGATCCAGACCAGAAATCGATGACTTTCACAACTCCGTTTGACTTTTCAGACGGAGGTGTAGTGAAAGCGAAAATCTTTACAAACGGAAAAGCCGGGACCACCGCCATCAAACAGTTTAATTATCTGAAGAAGAAATGGAAAGTGATATCCGGTAACGAAGACAGTCACAATAACAACAATCTTTTCGACGAAGATGAAACAACCGTATGGGTTTCAACGTCGAAAGGCAAAGGTAACCTTGTTGTAGATATGGGAGAAACACTTGCCTTAAAGTCTTTTTCGATGTTTCCGCGCAAAGACGGAATAAAGTCGGGGTTGATCACCCGCTATCAACTGTGGGTAGCAAACGACACTACCAACTGGGCACTCATAAAAGAGGGTGAGTTTTCGAATATTTATAACAATCCTGTTGAACAGGTAATTCCTTTTAAAGAAACCCGAAACGCCCGGTACCTGAAATTTGTATTCGATGGCATAGTAAACGATAGCGAAGCCCAAATTGCAGAGATAGGAGTTTCTGTCGAAAAAACAAATCTGAAAACAACAATGTAATTAAGCAACACAGGCACTTAATACGTTAAAAGACCAAAAACAAAGCGACAATGTTCATAGAGTTTTTCTCTATGAACATTGTTTTTTTTGATCTAGAAAGAATCATATCTCCCCGGATAAATCAGGGTAATTCAACGATTTTCAGGTTACGAAAATGAATTTCAGCCCCTTCTGATTCCAAACAAATGTATCCTTCTGTCTTTGACGATTTGCTGATCCCGTTTACAAACTTTCCGTTTACCGAAAGCTTGATGGTTCCATCCACGCAAACCACGTCGTAAACATTCCATTCTCCTTTGCCTTTGCAACGGTTCTCAATGGATTTACTCCGTTCGCCACGCGGATTATCCGGCACAGTTTTAACTCCACCCACACCAAACAGCTCACCGTGCACATAGGCAATCGGCGGCTCCTTGCCATCTCTTGTGTTAAGTTTCACCCAATCGAGTTCCAGCATTTGCACCTCCACACCGTTGGGCAGACGGTTGGTTTCATCGGCATTGGCATCGCTCCACACAAACGTTCCCGAATTTCCACCCGCTTCCATGTGCTTCCATTCAATGTGCATTATAAAGTTGCGGTATTTTTTTGCCGAACGGATAACCCCGATGGGTTGTCCCTTGCAAATCAGTTCTTCGCCATTCTTCTTCCACGTTTCAGTCAGGGTGTTTACCTGGATCCATTCAATGGCTTCGCCTTTGGCTTTTTGTCCATCCACCACTTTTCTCCATGGTACAACTTCGCCAAACGTAAATAGTTTTTCCTGTGCTTGGGCCGAGAAAACGGCCATGATCAGAACCAAAACAACAGTTGTATGCTTCATTTCTTTAATTTTTCTGAATTCTGAACTAACTCAATTTATTTGCCTCGCCTGCCAGCGGAACTTCACTACTGATCTCTGCCACCGGACCAAAAGCATAGGTTTTAGGTCCCAGGTAAAGATCCGAATTCATCACTTCGTCCCAGGTAACCTCTTTCCCGGTATAGGCAGCAATACGCCCCATAATGGCAGTAATGGTTGAATTCACCTGAGCTTCAGCGTCGTTTACAGCCTTGCCGGTACGTATGGCTGTTACCAGGTTAATGTGTTCCTGCACAAAAGGGTTGGTCACTTTCCATTTCGGATCGGTAACACCTTCCTCCCACTTCGGATAAGTCCAGATTTCATTGCCCTGTGTGTCAAGAATATGCCCCGAAGCAATGGCAATACCCTTGGTGCCGACAATGCGTTCCACTTTCCCGTTGGTACAACCGTTTATTTGCCGCGATGCACAGTGTGTGCGCATTCCGTTTTCATATTCATATTCGATGCTAAAAAAATCATACAAATCGCCGGTTAACCGCCGTTGTCTTCCGCCGTAGCCAATTGCTTTTTTCGGATTTTCGCCCAGGAACCAGTTCATTACATCAATTTCGTGAATAAACTGCTCGGCAATATGGTCGCCCGAAAGCCAGCAATGATTGACCCAATTCCGCAGCATAAATTCCATGTCCGTCCGCTCGGGTTGACGCCTGCGGTGCCAAAGCGCTCCTCCGTTGCGAATAATGTTGGCACCGACGATTTCGCCGATATCGCCATTCTTCACTTTCAAAGCCGTGGTCATGTAATCTTTCTGAACCCGCCGAATTGTACCGCTCACCATCGAAAGTTCCAAAGCTTCTGCTTTTTTGGAAGAAGCCAGCACCGACCGCGCGCCCACCGGATCAACCGCACATGGTTTTTCCATAAAAACATGCTTCCGCGCATTGATGGCAGCCTCTACATGAACCGGACGAAAATGAGGCGGTGTACATAACAGCACCAAATCCACTCCCGAATCGATCACTTTCTGATAAGCATCAAACCCGAGGAAACAATTTTCATCGGCAATTTCTACTCCGCGTTCCTTTTTGAGCTGCTCGCGGCAGTTGTCAATTTTATCCTGAAACACATCTCCCAGGGCAACAACCTGCAGGTTTGGGCCGGCATCCAGAAAATTGATAACCGCTCCGGTCCCGCGTCCTCCGCAACCAACCAAACCGGCTTTCAGCACTTTCCCATCGGGGGCCTGCTCGAGAAGGTCAGGCACAATATCTTCACTTTTCTTTGTTTTTTCAGAGGAACAGGCTACCAGAACAGTTGCCATTCCAAGCGTTCCAACCGTTGCTTTGGTCAGAAAGCTTCTTCTATCGAGATCTTTTACAGACATAGTTAATTTTATTGGGTTCAGACTGACGAATTTAGCATAAATGTCGCAGATTCCTAAAACCCCGAAAGGTTTTTAGCCTCAATTCTTTATTGTTAAATAGATTTTATTAAATGTATACAAGAATCCAGACAGAAGTTGTTCTCTCTGCAAAAATTTGGATAAAACTGCTTCTTACTTTTTAAAATAAATCACTTTCATGTTCGTCTTCTTTTTTATTAAACCCGTAACATCTAATTTGGAGCACTAATAACTCTGACATTACCTTGTCTGGGGAAAATTCGGGATATGATGGGCAGTTGCTTTGGAAACCTTAACTCAGAAAAATAAATGGAACGAAGAAAATTCATAGAACTAGGTGCGGCATTTTCGGTACTGGCCGGATCAGGATGGCTCTCCGCCTGCACAAGCGGCAACAAAAATAGCGCCCCGGAAGCAATTAAAAGCAAGGCGATAGCAGCTTTCAACCGGTTTGAGGAAGTATGGAATTTCAACGATTTCTGGAAACGGGGAAATACCTTCGATTCCTGTCTTGTTTTCGTAAATGCCCTGGCAAGTCGCTGGCCCGAAGACCCGGAAGTTCTACGAATAAAAACCCGCGTGAAATCGATGCTGGAAGAAAACCTGTTGTTTTTCAAGCGTTTTGATCCCGGCAGTTTATGGGCCGACGATTTTGGCTGGTGGGGACTGATGGCCATCAACGCCCGCAAATTTCTGCTAAACATGAACGAGCGCGATCTTGCCGAATCCTACTACCGGTTGTCGACCGACCTGTGTTGGGAGTACAAACGGAAAACAGCTTACGACTCAACGCCTGACGCCCAGCCCGTGCCGCATGGCTGCCGAAACGGCGATGCCAACGGCGACAGTCGGGGTGTGAAAAACACGGTTACCAATGTTTTGCTCTTCCTTCTCTCGTCCCGCATTTATCGCATGAACAAGGAAGAACGCAGGGATAACAATGAAAAACACCTCGAACTTGCCTGCCGCCAGTGGCTGTGGTTCGATCAGTGGTTTGAGCTCGGCCAGTATCAATACCTGAAAAAAATTGGTGATGATGCAGCCTTGGTACAGGAACGTCCGATGGCTTTTTTTGAAGGATCTGACTATACCGAAAAGATTCATCCTCCGTGGGCGGAAGGCTGGGTATGGTCGGGCGACCAGGGAATGTTGGTAGCCGCCCTGGCCGACATGCTCGCTATAAAAGTCGATGCAGCAACCTGGCTAAGCTCCAACAACACCGATCGTGATTTTAACGCACAGGCATTTGAGCGCAAGCTGAAAAACTACATCCGACTAATAACCAATGGAGTAAAAGAAGCCCTGGTTTTTCCGAAAGACCAGATTTTTCGCGAAGCCCCCTGCTATTCGAGCTTTGGCCCGGTTCACGGAAACGACTACCTGGCCGGTCGCGGAATAATGCTGCGCTACCTCGGGCAACCAGATATCGCAGCACTGCTGAATGTTGATTTGAGCGAGAATATAAAAGCCACCGCCAACGCGATTTGGGAGACCCGCGATCCTCAGAATAACCAGTTTCGCCCCGAATTTACCTCCCCGGAAAACGACCGTGAGTACATTCAGTATTTTAAGAGCAAATGGGGACTGGCTGATGATGTTACCCAATGGGACATTGAAAAAATGGCGCCCCAAAACCGAGACGGAGTTTGTCAGTCCATTGGCCTCGATATGTTTGGAGCATTAATCCGTAACCTAAAGAAAAGCTAACATGAAGAAACTAACCTTTTCTGTTTTACTACTCCTTTTGGCAGCAGTTGCTTTTTCGCAAAACCAATCCGACCAACTGTTTTTTAAAGACCGTCTTCAACCCGTTTCCGAAGAGAATATTTTTAAAACCGATGGCTATTACAACTGGTGTAGTTCCATGGTAAAAGGCGACGATGGGAAGTACCATCTTTTCTACTCGCGCTGGCCCAAAAAATATACGTTTCTGAGCTGGCTTACCCATTCCGAAGTGGCACACGCTGTTTCTGATTCGCCCACCGGGCCCTGGAAATACAAGGAAACCGTGCTGCAAAGCCGTGGCAAAGGCCACTGGGATGCCATTACGGTACACAATCCCAAAATCAAAAAGTTTGGCGATAAATACTACCTCTACTATGTGTCGACCAACATGGGCGACCACGACTACAGCGAGGAAGAACTGATTGAAACTGCCCGAATTGGCTACAGTCACCCGAATTGGAAAAATTACCTGCGCCCCAACCAGCGTACCGGTGTAGCAGTGGCCAACTCTATCAATGGCCCGTGGACACGCATGGACCAACCGCTGATCGAACCTTCCGGACCTATTACAACCCTCACCGTAAACCCGGCCATCACCCAGGGGAAAGACGGCAAATTCTACCTCATCGTAAAAGGCGACAAACCCAACGAAACCCGCTTCATCCGCAACCAGGCCATTGCCGTATCCGACTCGCCCACCGGACCTTTTGAGATGCAGAAGAAACCAGTGATTGATTATCTCGACACCGAAGATATGTCGATGTGGTACGATGCCCGGCGGAATTATTTTTACGGTGTTTTCCATGCACATTCCTTTATTGGGATGGTTAGCTCACCGGATGGTATTAACTGGAAGAAGGCGACCGAATATGTGCTGACACCCAAAAAACTACCCATGCAAGATGGCTGGGAACTGGTTCCTGACCGTTTGGAGCGCCCCTTTATTTATGTGGAAGACAATGAACCGCAAGTGCTCAGCCTGGCCGTTAAAAAGGGTGATGAAGCCTACATCATTTTCGTTCCGGTAAAACAGCATAAAATTCCGGTTCCCAACAAGCGCCAGCAAGCGTGGCAGGAAGCTGAAATGGGAGCTGTGTTCCATTACGATCTGCATGTGTTCGACGGAGAAAAATACGGGCAGGGCAACAACCGTATCGATCCCGTATTTGATTACCAGGTATTCAAGCCCCAAAAGCTGAATACCGATCAATGGGTAAAAGCCGCCAAAGATGCCGGGTGTACGTTTGCGATTGTAACTGCCACCCACGAAACCGGTTTTGCACTTTATCAGTCGGATGTCAACCCTTACTGCATGAAAGCCCTCAAATTTCAGGACGGGAAAGGCGACATTGTGCGCGATTTTGTGAACTCGTGCCACAAGTACGGGATCAAACCGGGAGTTTACCTGGGCATTCGTTGGAACTCGTTTATTGGTGTTCACGATTTTAAAGTGAATGGAGAGGGAGAATTCCGTGAAAACCGTCAGAAATGGTACAATCACATGGTAGAAGGAATGGTAAAGGAAATCTGCACCAACTACGGCGAGTTGTTTGAAATTTGGTTTGATGGCGGCGCCGACTCACCCGAAAATGGTGCTCCTGATGTATTACCGATTGTGCAGCAATACCAGCCCAATTGTTTGTTTTACCACAACAAGCAGCTGGCCGAGGCGCGCTGGGGCGGTTCCGAGTCGGGTACCGTCAGCTATCCGTGCTGGTCAACCTTCCCCTATTGTTCTACCGGAGCCGGAGAATCAGCAAGAGCCAACATCGGCAAAAATAATTTTCAGTTGCTGAAAGAGGGCGATCCCAATGGTGCATTCTGGGTACCGGCAATGAGCGATGCTCCGTTACGTGGCTACAACGGCCGCCACGAGTGGTTTTGGGAACCCGGCGATGAAGCGCATATCTTCCCCTTGGAAAACCTGGTGAACATGTATTACCAATCGGTTGGCCGGAATTCAACCCTGATCATCGGATTGACACCCGATCCGGAAGGCCTGTTACCCGAACCCGATGTACAGCGCTTAAAAGAGTGGGGCGATGAAATTCGGCATCGGTTTTCAAACCCTTTGGGCACCTGTTCCGGAAGTGGGAACAAAGTGGAATTGGATCTTGGTACCCTTCAGAAAGTAAATCACATCATCATTCAGGAAGATATTGCGCAGGGAGAACGGATCCGGAAATACCGGGTAGAAGCACAGGTAAAAGGCAAATGGGTTACAGTTGCCAACGGCCAGTCGGTGGGGCACAAACGCATTCAGCATTTCAACGATGTGGAAAGCAAAAAATTCCGGCTGGTGGTTGACGAGGCCATCGAAAAACCGCTGGTAAAAACCCTCGCCGCTTATTATGTTGATGGTCGGCAATAAGAACAAGCCACTGTGTTCACTCAACTTTTAGGATTGAATGAACGCTAGACTTAAATCCTAAAAATGAATGTTTTTTGACAATTATACGGGCACATGACAACGTGATGGGCATCAAACTTTTAATCAACTCATTAACTGCCATTCTAAAATTCCGGACAATAAGAAATAGACATATTACCACACACTGAAAACAGATTTTTTTTAATTAAATTTGCTCTCTCTTTAAAATTTTTAAAAACCAAGGCGATGAATATCAGATCTTATTTAATACTTATGACAGCACTTATTCTTATGCTATCAGCCTGTTCGGAAAAGGTACCAACCGATTTGGCTCAAACAGCGTTTATTCCGCAACCGGCCAGCGTAACAGCCACCGGAGAAGCGTTTGAAATAAACAACTCCAACATCGTTTATGTGCAAGAAGGCGTTGAGGGTCTGCAAACGGTTGCCGACTACCTGACTGGAGAACTGAACCGGATAACCGGGTACACCTTAACAACGCAAACCGTTAACTCGGTGCCGTCAAAAGGAATCTATCTGTCGGTTAGTCCCAACAGCGACCTGAAGGCAGAAGGCTACGAACTGAACATCGGCAAAAAGCTGGTCACGGTTCAGGGAACTGATCTTGCAGGTACATTCTACGGAATTCAGACCCTGTTGCAAGCCCTGCCAGTAAAAGCCGTCGCAGGCGAGCCTTTGTATGTGGCTACCGGTGTTGTTCGCGATTTCCCTGAATATGGCTACCGCGGGATGATGCTTGATGTGGCACGTCATTTCTTTTCGGTTGACGATGTAAAACGGGTTATCGACTTATGCGCGTACTACAAAATAAACACACTTCACCTGCACCTCTCTGATGATCAGGGGTGGCGGATCGAAATTAAATCGTGGCCGAAACTGACCGAAATCGGAGGCAGTACCCAGGTAGGCGGAGGAAAAGGCGGGTTCTACACGCAGGAACAATACAAGGAAATAGTTCAGTATGCAGTAGATCGCCAAATCATCATTGTTCCGGAAATTGACATGCCGGGACATACCAATGCCGCGCTGGCTTCGTATCCCGAACTAAATCCCGACGGTAAAGCCCGCGAATTGTACACCGGAATAGAAGTAGGCTTCAGCACCCTGGCTACCAATATGGACATCACTTACCAGTTTGTGGAAGATGTGATAAGAGAACTGGCTGCCATCACTCCCGGCCCTTATTTCCATATTGGCGGAGACGAATCGCACGTTACCAAACACGACGACTACGTGTATTTTATCAACCGGATTCAGCCCCTTGTCACGAAATACGGTAAGAAGATCGTTGGTTGGGATGAGATTGCCAACGCAGATTTGGAAGAAGACGTGACCGTTCAGTTTTGGTCGAATGTGAAAAACACTTCTATGGGCCTGGAAAAAGGTGCCAAGGTGCTTGTTTCGCCGGGAGCCCGCACTTACATGGATATGAAGTACGACTCAACAACCGTTCTTGGTCTTAAATGGGCCGGTTTTATTGAAGTGGATCATGCCTACACCTGGTCGCCCGACACCGTGGTACCCGGCTTGCAAAAAGAGCAGATACTGGGCATTGAAGCTCCGCTTTGGTCGGAAACCCTGGAAAAAATAGAAGACATTGAGTTTATGGTTTTTCCGCGCCTGCCCGGATATGCTGAAATTGGCTGGACAGCAAATGACCTCCGCAACTGGGATGAATACAAGTTACGCCTGGCCAAACATGGAAAACGGTTTGAAGATTATAACATCAATTTCTACCGCTCGCCATTAGTGCCCTGGGAAAAATAAAAAAGAAATACATCCCAAAAGCCCAGGGCTGATCGGCCGATGGTCTTCGTTCTTTAATTTCCGGCTACTTAATCGTTTATAGAGAAGCCGGAATTATTTTTTGTATTGTTATTTTGATACATCGCATTTTAAAACACCAATTGAATAGTATGAAAATGAAACAAACTTTATTGCTTCTTTTAACTGCCCTGTTATGGAGCTGCTCCCAACCTTCCGGATTACGAATGCAGGTAAACAACACCATCCCGGTTGATCAGGACGACACAAACGACTCGATCATCATTAAAGCAGCCCATGTGGTTCCAACACCGAACCAGCTGGAGGCACTGAAAGATGAGTTCATTGCTTTTATTCATTTTGGCCCCAATACTTTTACCCGCATGGAATGGGGAAGCGGTATGGAAGATCCGCAGATATTTGACCTGCACAACCTGGATACCGACCAATGGTGCCGGGCCATGAAAGCAGCCGGAATGACCAAAGTTATTTTTACTGCCAAACACCACGACGGTTTTTGCCTATGGCAAACCCGGTACACAACGCATGGCATAATGTCATCGCCATATAAAGATGGCCAGGGAGATGTAATGAAAGAGCTTTCCGAATCGTGCCATAAATACGGGTTGAAACTGGCGGTTTACCTGTCTCCGGCCGATCTTTTCCAGATTGAAAACCCCGAAGGACTGTACGGAAACCTGAGCAAAAAAACCGAGCGTACGATTCCCCGCCCCGTGGAAGGACGGCCTTTTGAGAATAAGACCACCTTTCAGTTTGTTGTGGACGATTACAACGAATATTTTCTTAACCAGCTGTTTGAATTGTTAACAGAGTACGGCCCCATTTATGAAGTCTGGTTCGACGGTGCTCATCCGAAACGAAAAGGCGGGCAAACCTACGACTACATGGCCTGGAAAGAACTGATTCATACCCTGGCGCCCGAAGCCGTGATATTTGGCAAGGAAGACATCCGCTGGTGCGGTAATGAAGCCGGCGGAACCCGGTCTACCGAATGGAACGTTATTCCTTACCTGGAAGATCCCAACCAAATGAACAGTTTTGGCGATCTTACTGCAAAATCACTTGGCAGTCGCGAAGACCTGCTTAAAGGAAAGTATTTACACTATCAGCCCGCCGAAACCAACACGTCGATTCGTGAAGGTTGGTTCTACCGCGACGAAACCACGCAAAAGGTCCGCAGCGCCGACGACGTGTTCGATATGTACGAAAGATCAGTGGGAGGAAACTCCATCTTTTTACTAAACATCCCACCCAACCGCGAAGGCAAATTTTCGCAGGAAGATGTTGGTGTGCTGGAAGAAGTGGGAAAACGGATCAGTACAACTTATGGGAACAACTTACTGAACGGAGCCCGCATTTCAAAGAAACTACTCGACGGAGACATTCTTACCAGCGAATTGCTAAGTGCAGATCAGGCTTTTGTTGAAATCAATACAGCAGAGCCAATCACCATCAACCGGTTTTCGGTGAGTGAGGCCATCTCCACCCACAGCGAACGGATTGAAAAATGCGCCCTGGATGTTTGGGAAAAGGATGCCTGGCAGGAAGTGGCAACAGCTACCAATGTAGGCTACAAACGTATTCTGCGTTTCCCGGCGGTAACCGGCAGCAAGTTCCGGTTCAGGGTGTTGGAGTCAAGACTTGAACCTGCCCTTGCCGAAGTAGGTGCTTTTTATTACGAAAACCGGCCTCCGCAATTGGAATTCCGCCGGAATCTGGAAGGCTTGCTCAGCATTCAGCCCAAAGTGCATGATTTTGGATGGAAACCACACGGAGAAGACGCCAACGCCAATATCAACAGCGATATGCAAATCCGTTACACCCTCGACGGAACAGAACCCACAAGCGGCTCCAGTCTGTACCAAGGTCCTTTCTATTTTGAGGGCGGCGAAGTAAAAGCACGTGCCTTCGCCAACGAAAATGCGGGAAGTATCAGCTCTGCAAACATAGGTATCGTAAAAAAAGATTGGAAGCTGCTGGCGTCCGGCCAACAAGCAGAAGGTCACAATGGAGAGCAGGCATTCGACGAGAATAGCAAAACCTACTGGAAATCGGAGGGCAAGGGAACTCACTTTTTGTCCATCGATCTGGCAAGGGAAGAAAAGCTGGCCGGTTTTATTTACACACCGCCCACTAATTTTGCTGACGGAATGATCGAAGAAGGTCTCATCCAGTCGAGTACCGATGGCAAAAAATGGGAAACCATCGAAACCTTTAATTTCGGGAACCTGATCAACGACCCTTCTCCCCGCTTGCAGCATTTCAAGGCTCCTGTAACGACCCGTTTTATCCGAATCGAATCACGTGTAATTGCCGGAGCAAAAACCTCTGCAGCCATTGCCGAAGTCGATTTCCTGAAAGCTCAATAATATCCCTTTACTGCGCAGGATAATCACAAAGTGAAGGAAAACTACTACCACACCCTTGCTTACCTAACAACAGGAAGCAATGGTGTGGTAGTTTGGTATTGACAATTCATAATGTTTTACTAAAAATCCCTCCACCTTATTAAAATTATTCAAAAGATATTAGTTTTACATGAAAATTATATACATTGAATAATGATTAGTACCGGTATTGCACGCAAGGTGCAAGAGCCGAAGCAACCCGAAGGATGGAGAACAAACAAAGAATCAAAACAATATTATGAGCAACAAACTAAGATTACTGATTATTGCGGTAGCAGCTGTATTTATCGCGTCGTGTACCACACATGACTGTCCGAATCAACCCATTGAAATTATTCCCTATCCCAACCAACTAAAAACGGGTGAAGGCTGTGTTAATTTGGCAAAAGGGTTTCAGCTTATTGGCGAGACAAACCATACTGAATACTTGACTACTGAATTAAAGGCACAGGGAATTGAAGCCGGGAAAGGTGCACAAATTGTATTTCAACCCGCTGAACAACCCAATAATTTAGGCGAAGAAGGTTATCGTTTGCTTGCAAAGAAAAAAACGATTACGATTGAGGCCAACGGTTCCAAAGGGCAGTTTTACGGTATCCAGACTTTACTGCAACTGGTAAATGGAGCCACAGTAGCGGCCGTTGAAATTGAGGATGTACCTGCCTTTGGATGGCGCGCCTACATGCTCGATGAATCACGTTATTTTCATGGCGAAACATTTGTAAAACAAGTGCTCGACCAAATGGCAAAACTTAAAATGAATGTCTTCCACTGGCACCTGGTTGATGATGCCGGTTGGAGGATTGAAATCAAAAAATACCCTTTACTTACCGAAGTTGGCGGCACGCGGACCGATTCGGAGGTCGGAACATGGAAAAGCGGGAAAACAGCCGGGGAACCGCATTCAGGCTTTTACACACAG
Organism: Maribellus luteus; assembly: GCF_003576475.1. Lineage (GTDB taxonomy): Bacteria > Bacteroidota > Bacteroidia > Bacteroidales > Prolixibacteraceae > Draconibacterium > Draconibacterium luteum. Next base: position 120,823 of record NZ_QWGR01000003.1, read on the forward strand.
GAACAAATTAAAGCGATCGTACAATATGCTGCCGAAAGAAACATAACCATTGTTCCGGAATTTGAAATGCCGGGCCATTCGAGTGCGGCAATAGCAGCATACACCTGGTTGGGAACAGCCGGAAAAGACATTGACGTACCGGTTACCTTTGGCCGTCATTACGACAATTACGATGTTACCAAACCCGAGGTAGAGCAATTTGTAAAAGATGTGTTAAACGAATTGTTTGAACTTTTTCCTTCCGAAGTTATTCACATTGGTGGCGATGAAGTAGGCTACAAAGTATGGGAAGAGTCGAAACATGTACAACAATACATGAAAGAGAATGGGATTAATACGCCCGCAGATTTACAAATTGCCTTTACCAATAAAATTTCGAAATTTATTGAGAGCAAGGGACGGAGAATGATGGGATGGAACGAAATTATGGGAGTTAATATTCACAAAGGTTTCGAAGAGAAAAAGGACGACAAGGAAGCTGAAACCGAACTGGCCAAAAATGTGGTGGTTCATTTCTGGAAAGGTGATATTAACCTGATCACCGATGCTGCCCAAAAAGGATACAGCATTGTTAACTCCCTGCATTCAAATACCTACTTAGACTATTCATACAAAAATATCAGCCTTGAAAAAGCTTATGGTTTCTATCCAATCCCGGAGGATCTGAACGAAGAATATCATAAAAATATATTTGGACTGGGTTGCCAAATGTGGAGTGAATGGACACCAACCTATAAAGATGTGGAGCGCCAGACTTACCCACGGATTGCAGCTTATGCCGAAACCGGATGGACCAATAAAGAAAACAAAGATTACGCGAGGTTTCGCAAAGCAATGGATAATTTAACCCAAAGCTGGGACAAGCTGAATATTAATTATGGTCCACTGGATAATGTAGAATAAAAGGACAAAGAAATACGTTTTAACGAACAAAAAAACCGTCGGGATAATCGACGGTTTTTTTATGCCTAAAACAGAATCACTCTGCGTGACGATAGCACAAGCGTATGGTTTCCAACGCCGATTCAGGACTGTATTTTTCCGGGAGTTCGCCCTTTTGTAAAGCAGCATAAAACAACTGAATTTCATTAAAATAACCATCTCCCAAATCATTTGCAGGAATCGTAGTCTGCTCGGTATGCCCCGAAACAAGGATATTCTCCGCATCGGAGATTGAGTAGCTCACCGTTGCCTGTTCGAAAACTGCGGTGTACTCAGCCCGAAACGGGAAACGGGCATGAAATACATTGCCGCCTTCAATGCGCACCACCAAATCCGAATCGGGGTAATGCCAGGTGGCCAACACATAATCATGCCGGCTTAATTTCCCGGGAAGGATCGTTTTGTTGCTTAATTCAGAAGGAATACCTACCGCAAAAGCAGCAAAATCAATATCGTGAATAACCAGATCGAAAAGAGCGCCGCCTGAAATTCCGTAGTTCTTTTGCTTTTCGAGCCATTGCCCCCATTGCGGTACCCCGGAAAAACGTGATAGCGACAAAAACTTCAGGTCGCCGTATTCTTTTGTCTCAATAAAGCCAAGCAGTTTCTGGTAAGGCGACATAAAACGAACCACGTGAGCCACCATTAAAACCCGTTTCTTTTCGGCAGCCAGTGCCACCAGTTCTTCTCCCTGCTCCACATCCAGCACAAATGGTTTTTCCACCAATACATGCAAATCGTTCTTCAGGGCTTCTTTCACCAGTGGATAATGCAATTCGGTATGCACACAAACATGCACCGCATCCAGTTTCTGCTCTTGTAAGCAATCGGCTAGCGAACTATAAACCGGAACTTTCAGCAACGCAGTGTTGTCCACTTCACCAACAGCAAAATTCCCCACCTGTTCATTCAGCTTTTTTGCAACGGAAGCCACATCCTTTTCAATAATGGCAACCAATTCAACTCCTTCGCTAACCAACAACTGGCGGCTGTGCATAATCCCCATAAAGCCAAAGCCAATAACTGCCACACGTTTCATATTGTATTGTTTAAGTTTATTTTGTCGTCACCTGATCTTCAGCAAAAATACTTGGCGGATTTTACGGTTCACTCCCGCGGTATTCCCAACTCACTAACCAAGCCCGTCTCTAAAATAGAACATCCTTTGACGGAAACAAAATAGCCACTTTCATAAACCAAATAAAAGAGTCCTACCTTTTGCAATAAGCGACTTCCCTGACAACAAAACCAGGGGAAGCAGTATAAGATTGCTTCCCCGTATTAATGTGCCTGCGTGGCATAAAATATTCTAACTTACTTTCTATTGAGTATAGTCGGGAAACTCGTTTGAAAGCATTACCCAAACCTTGCCAAGCCTTTCGTAAAGGTTACTGATGTGTGTGCCCGGATTGTCATACGTTTCGAACTGATGCTTGACGTTCATAGCATCGAGCTGCTCATGCGTCATTGTGTTGATGGCAATGTAAAAATCGTCGTTCACGCCGCAATCAAAATAGATTACTTTCAGCTGTTTTAGTCCAATACGGTGTTTCTGAATCATTGCCAGCAAACTTTGATCATTCAGTTTTTCCATTCGTTCAGGAATGACAACAGGATTTCCGTCGATAAATTCAAAAGGCAAGTCGCAATAATAAGGTGGATTTTCGGGATTAGGCAACCACGCCTGCGACAACATAACTGCTCCGTTGTTAACAAACTTAAAGGGAGCGAACGGATCATACGGAAGCGGTCCCTCAACTCCCCATATCTGATCTTCCACAGGCATAAAATTAGCCATGTATAAAATCAACGGTTCTGGAAAATGTGAGGGCGACAAAGCACCCACATAACGAAATACTTTTGGGTGTTTCATCGCAATATTCAGAGCCCCTATAGCTCCGGCACAATGACCAGTTATGGCACGCCAGTTAAAATGAGGGATCGTGCGATAATTCTCATCCACATATTCAACCAGTTCTTTCACAATGTAATCTTCGTAATTTCCCTGAACGGTGGAGTTGACGTAGAGGCTGGGACCGTATTTTGTTTTCGCATCAGGCATTACGATGATAACTTCCTCCATACCTTCGTTGTCGATCAGCTTATTGAGCCATGGCAAAAATCCTTCTTCGGGAAAGTCGACCCGATGAGGAAGTTGCGCCGACAAGTAAAAATACTCGTAAGGTTCCGGCTCCATCAACATACCGCCCCAGGCTGGGGTACCATGCAGGAAGTAAATAACCGGGAAATGCCTCTCGGGACATGTAAAGTAACTTTTGGGCAAATACACACGGATCATGCGGTCGGCCGGATCGCCTGTTAAATTGCCTTCGAGTGACGCAAAATGTACGGTTTCAGTAACAATCGTTCCCTCGCCTATCACTGCCGATTTTGCTGAGGGAGCAAGATCGTCGGTTCCTGTAAGGTAATCTTTTTCGCAGGCGGTCAGGAAAACTGCAACGACCAGCACTGCCATTAAAATTTTGGTTTTCATTTTACTGATTTTATTTGGTAACTGTAAACGAAGTTAGGCCAGTATTGTCTGTTCCTCTTTTTCAAAATTCCCGGAGAGTTGTGAACTTTTCCCAAAGCTTTTGATAATTTCCCATTCCCTGAGAAAGTCTGTTTCCACTCAATCTTTAGAAAATAAATCCCATCGGTTAAGCTGTAAAATCAATGATAGGGAGATGCTTCTTTGTACTGAATTTCGTTCAATGCTCCACCAGCTGATGAAAATTCAAGCAGGGAAATTGTGTGTGGGATTGGGATAGCGCTTGATCACTCTAATTACTGATTCCAAAAACAAGGAGAAAATAAAAGCTTCGAGATAAGAATACTACTCTGTTTACTGTAGCTTGCCATTTCCGTTTACCTTCTGATGATTGAGAAATTGTCGCGGACTTTCTCCAAACTCATCCTTGAACAACTGACTAAAAGTGGAAAGGCTTTTCATGCCTACTTCATACCCTACCTCGGTGATGTTCATATTGGATGTTTGCAATAATTCCCGGGCTTTTTTCATTCGTACCTGTCGAATGTATTTGGCTGCCGACTGATTGGTAAGAGCTTTAAACTTGCGGTAAAGCTGGGATTTGCTCATGGCCATATCTTCGCATAGTTTATGAATGTCGTAATGTTCGTCGCCAAGATTCTTGTTGATCGATTCGTTAAGCCGCTTAAAAAAGGCATCCTCTCTTTGTATAATCGGATCGGAAGAAAATTCCATCCCATTACCATTGCTATACCGTCTGAACAGGTTTCTTCGCAGTTCAAGAAGCTTCTGCATGCGAACCAGTAATTCCAATTGATTGAAAGGTTTTACCACATACGCATCAGCCCCTTGTTCCAGGCCTTCAATGCGGGAAGTGATATCCGCTTTGGCCGTAAGCAGAATAACCGGGATATGACTGGTCCGATAATCGTTTTTCAGTTTTCGACACAACTCAAAACCATCCATGCCCGGCATCATTACATCGCTGACTATAATGTCAGGAACCTCATCCAGCGCAAGTTTGTACCCTTCCCAACCATCTTTTGCCACAAAAATATGGAAATGTCTTTCGTAACATGCCTTCATATAGGCCACCACATCCGTATTATCCTCCACAATTTCCAGACGTTTTTTTGCTCCGTCCCCGATTTCGGCAACATCATTAAAAGTGTCATTGGTTTCCGACTCAAGAGTCTGTTTGTGTAAATTGAACTCTGCTTTCTTGAATTCATGCCTTACAGGGAGTTGTACCGTAAAAACAGTCTCCTCGCCGGCAATGCTTTTTACACTGATGGTTCCGTTCATCAGATTTACCAGTTCCCGGGTGAGAGCAAGACCAATACCGGCTCCTCCTGCTTTTCTGGTATTTTTGTCGTCAACCTGGTAAAAGCGATCAAAGATCCTTTCCATTTTCTCAGAAGGAATGCCGATGCCATCATCACACACTTCTAAATAGAGAGAATCAGACCGCGCCATGACCTTCATTTGTACGTTTCCTCCTTCCGATGTATATTTTATGGCATTATTTAAGAGATTCCCCACAACAGCCGCTGTTTTTTCAGGATCGAAATCCAACTCATACGACAGGTTATCAGAGAAAAATGACATATTGATGCACTTTTCTTCCGCATAAAATTCCTGTAGCTGAAAAATGTATTTTAAAAAAGGGATAATATTCGCGTGTATCATGTCCACCGAAAGTTTACCCGACTCCACTTTGCTCAGGTCAAGCATCTGATCAACAAGTTGCAGGAGATTTTTACCGTTCCTGATAATTGTATCCATTTTCTGCTCAATGTGGTTCTGCTGTCCAAATTTCACAGTATCTGCCAAACCAAGAATAACTGTGAGAGGTGTGCGAAATTCGTGAGTAATGTTGGTATAAAGCCTGGTTTTGGCATCGTTTAACTCCTTTTGTCGTTGAGTTTCCCGCTGTTCCTGTTTCGCATAAAGATTCGTCGCATAAAGACTGAAAAAGAAAATGTATCCGGTGATCAGCACTATGCTGGCCGCAAAGGCAATGGCATTTTGCTGAGGATTAAGCGCATAACGTACCGGGAACAGCGGCTCAAATACCACAAGCAGTATCATCACTACAGCAAAAATGATGGAAACAGTGATTATCTTTCTCAAATCGCGTAAAATAACTGTACTTGTAACGGCCTGAATAGAAAACAGAAACAATCCGCCACAGGTTAGCAGGCCGCCCATCCGAATGATGTAAATGGATGAAATGAGTATCATCGCAATTTTAAAAACGAAAATCAGGAGGCTCATTTTTCGGGCCCGAAAAAACAAGTAGCTGGCCACAAACATGAATGGAATATAGACCAGGCAAAATTCGGCCAGCATTTTAGCACCAATAATCCAGGATAAGACGAGCACCATAGACAAACCCGTAATGGCCACGGCACCCTGTGTTAGCATATACTTTTTGGCAACTTCTTCAGTGTACGACAGGTGCTGTCGGCCAATAATGCCCTCAAGTTTAGCATCCAGTTTGTCGAAAAAAAGAAAGGTTGACGACATGATCTGTGGTTTTTACCGCGTTAACTTCCTCTTGCAACCATTTACGATAAAACATCGCTAAAGTTCATTGTTTCTCTGCCTGTTAACTTGCTTTATCTTCTCAAAAAGTTACGGATTCTTCCCTCCTTTTAAGAAAAGCAGATATAATTGACACGGAGAAATTGCCTGCAACTAAATACGATAATTCCTTTCCATCAGAGTAAGAGGTCAACTTATCAATAACCCGGATTTGAGCACGCGAACGCTAGGAAACTAAACACAGAACCACTATTTTTAACGCCCGATAACTAAAACCGGCAATACCAATGAGAGCAATCATCCTTCTCCTTACACTGATCCCGTTTTTCAGCTTTGCACAAAGCATGCAACCCAAAACTCCCGATGATGTGGTGGAGCAAATCAAAAAGCATGTTACCTGCGACTGGATGAGCAAAACCGTGGATGTATACAAAGCCGGTGATCCGCAAACCCCATTGAAAGGCATTGCCGTTTGTATGTTTGCCGACATGCCCACCCTCGAAAAAGCCGTTGAACTGGGATGCAATTTCATAATTACCCACGAACCGGTTTTTTACAGTCACCTCGACGGAACAGACAACTCGCAGGACGACCCGGTTTTTCTTGCCAAAAAGGAATTCATCGAAAAAAACAACCTCGTTATATTTCGCTTTCACGATCATATTCACATGACTGAGCCCGACGGGATTTATGTGGGAATGATCAACCAGATGGAACTACAATCCAGCTCCGTTAACGGTTCGCTGACACATTACCAGCTTCCCAGGCAAAGTGTAACAGAATATGCCCGGACACTCAAAAAACAATTGGGGCTTGAAACCGTGCGCGTGATCGGCAACCCAAATATGGAGTTCACAAAAATGGGCCTCGCAGTGGGCGCTCCGGGCGGACAAAGCCATATTCAAATGCTAAGGCAACCCGACGTGGAAGTGATGGTGGCCGGTGAAGCAACCGAGTGGGAAACTTATTCGTATGTAAACGATGCAGTGTCGCAGGGAAAGAACAAAGCCGTGATTTTTGTAGGGCATGTAAAATCGGAAGAAGCCGGCATGAAATATTGTGCGGAGTGGCTAAAAGGCTTTCTTGCTGAAGTCCCCATTCATTTCATCGAAAACGTTCCAAATTTCTCCACCCTTTAATTCTATTTCTATGACCGGTTCTATTGGCCTGATTGCGGTTTTACTGTTTTCCGTGTTGTTCATTATTCTGGGAACTACAAAACTGAAAATGCACCCTTTTCTGGTGCTGTTGCTGGCCTCTTACCTGGCAGGCGCACTGGCCGGACTGCCTGCTGGCGATATTGCTGCAAGCATTTCCACCGGTTTTGGCAACATTATGGCCTACATCGGAATCGTCATCATTCTGGGAACCATTATCGGTACCATACTCGAAAAATCGAATGCAGCCATAAAACTGGCCGACCTGGTTTTGAAACTGGTGGGAAAACGTTACCCCGCGCTGGCCATGTCCATCATTGGCTACCTGGTTTCGATTCCTGTGTTTTGCGATTCGGCCTACATTATTCTTTCTTCGCTGAAAAAATCGATCCGGCAAAAAACCGGCAAACCATCCGTGGCACTTTCCATAGCGCTTGCTACGGGTTTGTATGCTGCCCACACCTTTGTTCCGCCTACGCCAGGCCCAATTGCAGCTGCGGGTAACCTGGGGCTGGAAGACCAACTCGGGCTTGTTATTTTATTCGGACTTGGAGTTGCCTTAGTTGCCATGTTCACCGGCTATTTCTGGGCTTCTTTCACGGGAAAACATTACACCGTGGCAGAAGATACCGAAGAAATTCCTGCTGCCACGCAGGAAAAACTTCAACTTCCATCCGGCGTAAAAGCGCTTTCGCCCATTGTTGTCCCCATCTTTCTGATTGCTTTTCGGTCGGTGGCTACTTATCCATCGCTTCCGCTCGGGCAAGGTGTTTTATACGAAATTCTGAACTTTGCCGGACAGCCCGTAAATGCCCTGCTGATTGGGTTGTTTCTATCCTTTCTGCTTTTCCCAAAATTTGATCGCGAAACGCTTACCGGATGGATCGGCGAAGGGATTGTTGCTGCTGCTCCCATTTTGCTGATTACCGGGGCAGGCGGCGCATTCGGAACCATTTTAAAAGAAACTCACATTGGCGAAACACTTGGCAATCTATTGGCCGGATACCAATTGGGTATCTTTCTTCCTTTTCTGATAGCGGCCGTTTTTAAAACCGCCCAGGGTTCATCAACCGTGGCGCTGGTGGCAACTTCTGCACTCATCGCACCACTGCTCGGAAGTATCGGTCTCGATTCATTGTATGGAAAAGTGCTGGCAGTTATGGCAACCGGTGCCGGAGCAATGACGATTTCGCATGCCAACGACAGTTTTTTTTGGGTGGTCACTCAATTTTCCGGAATGGATGTAAAAACCGGTTACCGCACGCATACCACAGCCACTCTGTTACAAGGAGTGGTAAGCATGGCCTTTATTTACTTGCTTTCGTTGATTTTCATCTAAATTGTTTTTATAGGGGGAACAGCCTCTCTGGCTCCATCCTTATTCCAATTTATCTACAAAGTGGTCAACTAAATTTTGTGCAGAACCGAATGTTGATACAAGCATTTCGAATAAACAGGTGTTCTTTCATTTAATGGCTTTTGGCTTATCAGCCGTATTTTACTCTTTGTTTTGGCACAAAGAGCAAGCAGAAAAGCCATGGCTGCGTCCGCTTCGCTCGAAAAAACTACACCAACCGGAAAACATGGGAACGAAATAAATCGAACAAAAAAACGCCCTCGAAATCGGATTGAAAATTCTGATTCGCAATTTGGTTATGGATGTTGTAATTCCGCTGACCACGCAGGCGGTCGGTGGTAATAAGCAACCAATACGACTCCAGCCTTTGTTTTTTGTACAAACGTAATTTTTCCTCCTTCTTTTCAATCGACTTCTGAATGTCTTGAATTACATTCTTAGATATTCCCAGGTTATTGGACCGCTCCCACACCGAAGCTTCCAGTCCCGGATGATGTGCCACCAAAATCTCGTCCAGTCCCTCGGGTAATTTTTCTTTCGGAATTACCAGATAAAAAAGGTTTCCCGGTTTCTTGCTGCGAATACTGTTGCGAATTGCATTAACCGCCCTTGCTGCTGTTACCAGACTCGTTTCCGGAGATGGCGAATGCTTCTTGTTAAAAAGAAACTTCACAAACAGTTTTACCTCCGAATTTTGCTCAAACAACTCGCGGGCATCGTCAATCAATTCTTCCAGAATAATGTTTTGCTCAGCCTCGCACTCATCCGGCGCATCTGCACTTCCCGGGTTCAGGCGCACCAATTCGATTCCCAGCCGGTGACTGTTCTTCAGCTTTACAATGAAATCGGGAGATTCCGAAGCCTCCATTTTTCCTTTGGGAAAGTCGGCACAACGCTCCCTAAAATAACTGGCCAGCAATACTTCCAGTTGCTTTTTTAGTTCCTGCATCTCCCCCTGCTTATTGCTTTGGCGTCGTTTTCTCCATCAGCGAGAAAAGATCATTCACAATCGCGTCCCTGTTAAAAGTATCCCAGTAAATAATTTTATGTGGATTCTCGGGTTGTTCTTCCCACGCATGGTTGATGAGTTTGGGTGCCGGAATTTCATGTTTTGTTCCCCATTCAGGATTCTTCAAAACAGCCAGCACAACCATGTCGAACAAAGCACGCGATGGCGGATAGCCATGCATGTGGGCATGCTCGAACAGGTTTTTGGCGTAATTGCCAAAAGAATTGAATTCGCCCCCGTGGCGGCCGGTAATTGTATGGGGAGAAACCGGCCCTTTCCCGGCCAGGAACTCGTCGACTTCGGCAGGTGTAACCCGAACCGCATCGGTTGCTGTACTGTCGCCGTAACGCACTGTTACAATTTCGAAAGGTGCTCCTGATTCAATAACCGGATTCACCGAAGAAACATCGTTCACCAGGTTGTATTCTCCCGGATTCGGATAATTGCTTCCGAGCCAAATAATCCGGACTTTATCTACGATGGAAGGTTCTTTGGCAATGGCCAATGCAATATTGGTAAGCTTCCCGACCGGAACCAAAACCAGCTTTTCGTCCTTCATTTTCATTGCTTCGCGAATGATGAAATCCACCGCTGGTTGCCCGTCAAACAAGGTATCGTTAATGTGCGGCAGAATATCCACATAATTACTGTCGGCCCCCATAAAAAGAGGAATTTTATCCTCCAGATCGAACAGACGAATAATCCGCAGCGCCTCATCGTACTGCCCCTGAATTCCATATCCATTTGCGGTATTATTTACCGTTACGCCCACCACATCAAAAACATCGCTGTTCAAAAAAGCATAGGCCAAAGCATGCTGGTCGTCCAGTTCGTTGTTGGCATCGGTATCGATGATGATCTTCATTTTTTTCGGTGTTCCATTTTTGGGTTCTGACTGACAAGCTGCCAATAATCCCGTCATCACAATCAAAGTTAAAAATCGGTAAAGCATTGTTTCTGTTTTATTATTCCCGTCCACTCCGGGTTTTCAGGTTGCGTAATTCTATCTCGTTTGAATTTATTTCTGTTATCTTCATCCACTTTGCCTGTCTGTTCACAAAGCGGACAGTTTCAGGTTGCGAATAAAAATAGTGAATATCTGCCAGAGAAAGCGGGAATAAAGAACAGCTTTCTGGATTTAATGCGAAAATTGAGGAATATTCACCCAATTATTCAACCAAAAGCCCGGGTAAACGTTAGATTCTAAAACTAATATATTATGTACACTGGATTATTACATGCACACAATGGATTTCGCTGGTTGGTTTTACTGGCGTTGGTTGTTTCGGTGGTTCTTGCCATAAGCGGTTGGTTAGGAAAACGAGAATGGAAGAAGACCGACAACCTGTTCAATTTAATACTGGTTATTTTTACTGATCTGCAGTTTTTGGTGGGGCTGGTGCTTTATGCGTTTGTAAGCCCGATCACCAAAGCGGCTTTCCAGAATTTTGGAGCAGCCATGAAAAACCCCGACCTCCGTTTCTACGCGGTGGAGCACATTTTGCTAATGGTGGTTGCCCTGGTGCTGATTCACATTGGCCGTTCAAAATCGAAGAAAGCTTCATCATCAGTGAAAAAGCACCGAACTGCGGCTATTTTTTATACCCTTTCGCTGGTTTTGATCCTGGCCGGAATTCCATGGAGCAGAGCGCTCTTTTAGGCCGATTCCTTACAAATTACGAATAGTCAAAAAAAATGAAAAGCTGCCGGAAAATTCCGGCAGCTTTTGCTAAGTTTGGTTCAGCGCTTGTTTTACGCCTGACAAAAAAACGGTTATTTACCAACCGAATAAATATCATCAATTAAGTTCCGGTATTTCTCTGCAACAATGTTTCTGCGAAGTTTTAAGGTAGGCGACAGCTCGCCCGAAGCCGGTGTCCACTCCTCGCACACCAAACGAATCCGGTTGATCTGCTCGTGGCTTCCCATCGTTTTATTGATCTTGCCCACTTCTTTCTGAATCTTATCGATTACCTCCGGCAACTGGATCAACTCCTTGTTGTTTTCGTAATGAAGTTTATGCTCTGCCGCCCAATCGTGGAGCAGGGTGAAATTCGGAGAAATCAAAGCCGAAGCAAATTTCTCGTTGGCTCCAATCACCATCACCTGCTCAATCAGCGTAGAACTTTTCAGTTTGTTCTCGATCATTTGCGGAGCAATGTATTTGCCTCCCGACAATTTGAATATTTCCTTTTTCCGGTCGGTGATCTTCAGAAATTTCCCTTCTTCCAAAATACCGATGTCGCCGGTATGAAACCAACCTTCCTCATCGATCACCTCGGCCGTCAGGTCAGGCGCTTTGTAGTAACCTTTCATTACGCTGGGCCCTTTGCAAAGAATCTCACCGTCGGGTGCAATTTTAACCTTCACATTTTCCAGCACAGGACCAACTGTGCCGATCTTCATCTCGTTTTGTGCCGGGTTGTTAACGGCAATCACCGGCGAAGTTTCGGTCAGCCCGTATCCTTCCAGGTTCCACATTCCGGCCATACCCAGCACCCGCGCAATTTGCGGCTGTAAAGCTGCCCCACCCGAGACAATGTAAATGATATTGCCTCCCAGAGCTTCTCTCCATTTGGAGTAAATAAGCTTGTCGGCAATTTTTATTTTCATTCGGAGCAAAGGACCGTATTTCTTATTGTATTCAAAATGCTGCGTCAGGTCGAGCGCCCAAAAATACAGGCTCTTTTTTATTCCGCTCAGCTCTTTACCCTTGGCCACAAATCCGTCGTAAACTTTTTCCAGCAAACGGGGCACCGAGTTAAACATATGCGGCTTCACTTCTTTAATCGCACTCATAATCTGCGCCAGGCTTCCGACATAATAAACACCCATTCCCTTGTACTGAAAATGGTAGTTCACACTGCGCTCATATACATGACACAGCGGAAGAAAACTAATCACCCGGTGCTCTTTTCCGAGATGATGCATTTTTGCATGTTCCACAAAATTGGAGACCAGGTTCTCGTGGGTCAGCATCACCCCTTTGGGTACGCCGGTTGTTCCCGAGGTATAAATGAGTGTGGCAACATCGTCGGGAACTACAGAAGCTTTGCGTTCCTCCAGTTTCTCCTCCAATGCTGATCTATCAGCTTCTCCCAGGTCCATGATTTCCTGGTAATTTTTTGCCTCTTCAACCGCCTCAAAAGAATACAAATGCTTCAATTCCAGCTGTTCGGCCAAAGGCAACAGTTTTTTGTAAAGCTTGGCATCGCCCACAATCAGCATTTTTACTTCGGCATGTTTCAGAATATACTGGTATTCATCTTCCCCAATGGTTGGATAAATGGGAACATGCACTACTCCCGCCATGGCCATGCCCATATCGGCGATGCACCATTCGGGGCAATTGTTGGTGACCGTGGCTATTTTATCGCCTTTCCCGAGGCCCAAGGCCATTAGCCCCAAGGCAAATTGATACGATTTTTGATTGTACTCCTGAGTGGAGAAAGTGTACCATTTTCCATCTTTTTTTCCGGCGATGGCATCTTTCCGGGGATATTCCTTTAAGGTGTGTTCCAGAATGTCAAAAGTACGAGTAACTGTCTGTCCCATATTTCAATTAAAAAAACAGCGAAAGATAAGAGTTTTGATGCTGAACGAATTTACATCCAAACAATTAGATATTTACAAGCCTGTTATTTATAAATATTCTACATAACAACAATCAACTCATAATCAACATATTAACAATCACCAAATCGACTATCAGAGCCAATTGTTCCAAAAATGAAAAATAAAGACCGCCCCAAGTATACCATTTATACCTCACCTACTGTGGGCAATATTCTTTTCCGAAACCTATTTCAGTTTATCTGATTGCTGCTTATTCGGTCAGCTTCTTTTCGTATTTCGATTCTTTAATGTAGGCCCAAAGCATTAGCCCGGCCAACACGGCAAAACTTATCGGAACCGCCGGATTTACGCCGTCGGCCACGCCTTTTCCGTACGAATGCAGTCCTGACAAATAATAATTGACGCCGAAATAGGTCATCAGCACAGAAGCAAAACCAAGTATCGACGCAAAATTATAATTGTAGGCTCCTTTCAACGAAGGAATCATCCGCATGTGTGCAATAAACGAATAAATCACGACGGTGATCAGCGCCCAGGTTTCTTTGGGGTCCCAGCCCCAGTAACGCCCCCAGCTTTCGTTGGCCCAAACACCTCCCAGGAATGTTCCGATGGTAAGAAAATACAGACCCACTGTTACCGACATCTCGTTAATGGTAGTAAGCTGCTCAATAAAACCGCTTACTTTGCCCGCATTCTTTTGGCTGCGCAATACCATAAAAATCATGGTCAGCACTCCCAGTATCATACTTAGCCCAAAAAATCCGTAACTGGCAGTAATAATAGCCACGTGAATAGCCAGCCAGTACGATTTAAGCACCGGTACCAGCGGCGTTACTTCCGGGTTCATCCAGCTAAGGTGAGCCACAAACAGCGCAATGCCCGAGAGAAAAGCGGCGGTTCCGATTACCATCGGGTATTTGCGGCCAAAGATAAGGCCGGCCAGCATGGTTGCCCACGCCACGTATACCACCGATTCGAAGCCGTTGCTCCAGGGCGCGTGCCCCGAAATATACCAGCGCAAAGCAAGCCCGGCAGTATGCACCAGGAAGAGAATCACGATCAGTGCGAAAAAACCGTATTTGAAAAACTTAGGCAATGGTTTCTGCCTGAATATGTTTACAAACAAAACAAACAACAGCAGGGTTCCAAACAGTAAATAGAACGGGAAGATCCGCTTAAACGGATTAACCTTGTTGTATAAAATCTCCAGGTTTCTTTTGGTTGGGCTTGGCAAAAGTGCCGCCCCGTATTTGGTTTGAAAACTTTCGACTGCCTTTAGCAATTGAACGGCATCTTCGTTATTGTTATCATTAATGGATTGAATCAACAACTGAAACCCGCTTTTGATAAAAATCGAATCACCGTCGGTGTATTCCGTGGCATTGGCTCCGGGAGCATACCAGGTGTCTTCTCTTCTTTCGCGCGGATAGATATGAAAAATAGCCCCCTGGAAAACCATAAAACAGATGTTAACCCGCTCGTCGAGGTAAATATATTCCTTCTCAAGACGGTTACGCATGGCAGGTGCTTTTGCATACGCAGCCCGCACTTCGTCAATGATCCGGTAATTTCCGTTGCTGTCAAACAGCATATCGGCTGCCAGGTATTTACCCTGCACCCCCAGCTCCACGGCGAGGTCTTTCTCCGAAACCCGGATAATCGGCAGCGTGCGCCATATTTCCGGATAAGCCATCATGCTCAATACCACCTCGTCGGGCGATTTTCCGTAAAGCGTCGAACTCTTGCTCACTTTCCGAACAATCTCGCTGGTCAGTGTCGAAATCGGTTCAATACGTCCGTCAACTCCCTGCACCCACAGCTGGCCAAACTCTTCCACCACACTTTTATCGATGGGCGGAAGCGACGCTTCTGCTCCACCCTGGGCGGAGGCCGACATCGAAAATCCGCCAACAATTCCCAAAACAAGCACAGCGCTTACTGAAATATTTTTGAGCTTCTTCGCCAAAAAGCGGAAATACGAGTTTTTGTTGATCAGCGAAAGCATCATTCCCACAATCAGTAAGAAATAGCTGAAGTACGAAACCCAGGTTCCCACAAAATCATAGTTTACCGAAAGGATGGTCCCCTTTTCATCGGTATCGTACGACGACTGGAAGAATTTATACCCGCGATGGGTAAGTGTATTGTTCATATAAATTCGGATATCACGGTTGATGTTGCGTTCGCCGTCAATCAAAACTGCTTCTGAAGCAAACGAAGACGGAGACTCCGAGCCGGGATAACGCTCCAGTTGAAAGTCTTTTAAATAGATACTAAACGGCAGGTAAAGCGGCCGCGCACCGTAAGCCAGTTTTAGTTTTCCGCTCCCCAGTGGTATACTGATGGTATCGGGTGCCATTCCGGAATGCCCGTAAACGGGTACGATCTGTTGTTTCACTCCGTCGGAAATCTCGACAAGAACGGCATTCTCGTTGGTCTCGCTTTGATTTTTTACTGCGGTAAAACTTGCACTCGGATGAAAATTCCGGATCAGGAAACGGAAATCGTCAAAGCCATATAAAAACATCGATTTTACAGCAATCGTATCTCCGGGAGGAAGTGTCACCGTTTCCTGCGAAGCCATTGTTGTTTCTTCGAGGGCCACTTCTGAACGCATAAACAGGGCACCATCCTTCATAAAGAAATTCACCATCCGGTGATCGCCCGATTCAAATCCTGCCGTAAACCCGGGGTAATTCAGTACTACACCGCGTGTAAAAGTGTAGCTTTGCATACCTTGTCCGCCGGGTGCTGCAAAAACAAAATCGATGGCCGGCTGGCCCGAATCGGAGGGAACAGCCTTTCGCACGGCGTTTTCAATAAAGCCTACCGATTTTACTTTCACGTTACGCCCATCCACGTCAAATTTTGCGGAAAACTGTTTCGGAACTACTTCCGAGAACCGCACTTTTGATTCTTTGTGCTGGTCTTCATAAGCCGCATAAAAATAATCGTCGGAAGAAAGAATGTAATTTGCCGCCTGGTTTTCGCGGATGTGCATCATTCCTTCAAAACTAAAATACCGGGTGATGGCCCCGCCCAAAATCATGATCAGAAACGACAGGTGAAAAATACCTAGCGTATAGCGGCGTGTGGAAAACAACCGGTAACGAACCAGGTTGTTGATCAGGTTAAGCGCAAACAGGCCCCAAAGCACTTCAAACCAGCGGGTATTATAAACCAGGGCTCGCGCGGTGGGTGTTCCGTAACTGCTTTCAACAAAAGTAGCGATCGCCATCGAAAATGCGAGGGCTAGAAAAATAAAGGCGGCAAAAGGCATGGACGTTATAAAGGCATAGAATTTCTTCATTTATTCAGAAATTAGTCCGAAGTCCGAAGTTGGAAGCCGGAAATTTTTGTTAAAAAATTAAAAGGCTGAAAATAATTTTTATTTAGAATAAATCAAAGGAAGAAAGAAAAATCGAAAATGCTTTTTAGTATCCTAAAATTACTGTACTTAAACCTTTCCCCCTACTAACAATCTGTCATGCAACATGTTTACAAAACTTACAGCTATTGCGTTTCATTTTTTCACTATTTTTAATGCAGTAATAACCCAACGGCTTTAACCGGCCACCTAAATAAGAAAGATGCACATCACACTCGTCACAAAACTTTCACGACTAGTTTAAGGGCCTTTCCGGTATTCTCCGCCCGGCAAGGCAAAGAGGAATTTCAGGAGAAAGCAAAATCTTTTGAAAAAGAAATAAACAGCGCTTTATCATACCACTAACCAATACACTTCAATAAAAATGAAACCTCTGTACCCAATATTCACAGTTGTACTTGCATTGCTGGGAGCTTCCTGCGGATGGACAAATCAGGAAGAAAAAGAACCCGGTTTTCAGGAACAAAAACCAAAAGTCGATACGATATATTATGTGGATACAGTTTACATTGACTCTCTAATATATCCCGAAGCTTATTATCCGGAAAAATGTCCTGAAGATATTGAATGCACACCATCGGCAATTACACTACCAAAAGATTTTAACGGGCATTTTTTCTATTTCAAAAAGTGGGATACGCTTAGGATTGAAGACGGTCCTGTGATTAATTATCTTGGAGGATGGCAGGACACAACTTATATCCCACCCGATTATATTATTGAATCTGAAAGAGGGAACACAAATGATTCTACTGCTTACGTTTGCACTGACACTATATTTATCAAAAAAACGATGTCAATTAACTATGCTATTTTTCAAACATGTATTGGTAATGAGACAATAATTGACACCGTAAAATTCCCGACTGTTTTCTGGATCTCGCGAATGCATAACTGCACACGCTGGCATGGATACCTTGAAGATTGTTCAATTAATGTGGACGAGTATATAAAACACTGGGAAACCCAGTATTATACAATCCGAGATGGAAACTTTCTTACCATCATTGATAATTTAATTCCGTTACGAGTCGCCTTGAATAACCAACAAATCTATATGTTTGATATCTACGCTTACCGTGACACCGAACATGGGGGTAATAATATAATCTTTTATATTGAATAAAATAGATGTCTCCGAGCACTAACCCTCTCTAACAATCTGTCATGCAACATATTTACAAAACTCACAGCTATTGCGTTTCATTTTTTTACTATTTTTAATGCAGTAATAACCCAACGGCTTTAACCGGCCACCTAAATAAGAAAGATGCACATCACACTCGTCACAAAACTTTCACGACTGGTTTAAGGGCCTTTCCGGTATTCTCCGCCCGGCAAGGCAAAGAGGAATTTCAGGAGAAAGCAAAATCTTTTGAAAACGAACAAACAGCGCGTTAAAGCACCACAAACCAAAACTCGTCAAAAAAAATGAAACCTCTGTACTCAATATTCACTGTTTTACTAGCATTGCTTGCAGCTTCCTGCGGATGGACAAATCAGGAAGAAAAGGAACCAGGCATACAGGAAACCGATACTATACACAACGTTTACACGGTATACACTGATACGGTATACATTTACTCCGATGCTGAGTATTTGCCTGAATGCCCTGCGGAAGACACGTGTAATTCGATATGTTTGCGTGTTAAACAAAATGACATTCCATCTTTTGTGCATGCCCCCAAAGGATGTATAGTAGAGTTTGAAAATGCATTTACGATCAAGTACCTGGGCGGATACCAGGATATTGTTCCCGAATACGAAGTCGTTGAACAAAGAGCAAATCAAGTACTTAAATCAAACGGTGCTGCAAACAACGTATTTACTGACACAATATACGTTACAGACACAATCTATGTTGTTGATACAATACCATTCAATTACGCCATTTTACAGATCGAAAGCAACAATAAAACCGTTCTAGACACCTTCCTTTTCGTTACCGGATCGTGGGTCAAATACCTCCATAATCAATGGTACGATTGCTACGATCAGCGTTACTGTTTGGAAGGCTACACAAGCCAGTGGGAAAATGCGATTGATAAAGAATTCGACTGGGCAACAAAAAGCTTACGAACCATGGAGTGTTTACCTGTCACATTCAACAACCGAAAAATATACATGTTTGATATTTTCAATTACCTGGACTCCCCAAGCGGAGGCAGGGATATAATCTTTTATCTTAAATAAAAAAGAACCGCTTCCTTGTTTAAAGAAGCGGTTCTTTCCAATTCGTTCAACAAAACCTCAATTACTGCAAAAACGAAAGTGCTTTTTCAATGGCAGCCTCCAGTCCGGCAACATTTTTACCGCCGGCAGTGGCATAAAACGGCTGGCCGCCGCCGCCGCCCTGAATTTCTTTTCCGGCTTCGCGAACAATCTGCCCGGCATTCAGTCCTTTTTCGTCTACAATGTTCTCGGCAATCATTACCGTAAGATTTGGTTTCCCATTGATCTCGGCTCCCAATACCAAATACAGGTTTTCCACTTCGCCTTTCAGCTGGAAAGCCAGGTCTTTCAGTAAAGCGGCATTGTCGATCATTATTTTATCGGCGATAATGTTTACGCCTTTTACATACATGATTTTACTTTTCAGGTTGGCCTTGGTGATTTTCAGGCTTTCACGCTGAAAATTCTCGATTTGTTTCGCGAATTCCGAATTCTGCTGCAGCAAAATGCCGATGCTTTCCAAAACATTGGCCGACCCTTTTACGGTGTCCCGGATACTGGTCAGGATATTCAACTGATCGTTGATGTACTTTTCGGCACGGTCGGCAGTAATGGCTTCAATTCTTCGAACCCCGGCCGCAATGGCGCTTTCCGAAACAATTTTCAGCAAGCCGATCTGGCCGGTTGCGGCAACGTGTGTTCCCCCGCAAAGTTCCATCGATTCGCCAAAACGGATGGTACGCACCACATCACCGTACTTTTCGCCAAACAACATCATCGCTCCGGCATTTTTTGCCTCTTCAATGGGCATCTCGCGGTTTTCCTCCCGCACTGAATTCTGCCTGATTTTTGCATTCACCCTTTTCTCCACTTCCGCAATTTCCTCATCGGTCATTTTCTGAAAATGAGAAAAGTCAAAACGCAGGTGGTCGGCATTCACCAGCGATCCCTTTTGCTCCACATGTGTGCCCAGCACTTCGCGCAGGGCAGCATGCAACAGGTGGGTCGCCGTGTGGTTATTCGCAATTTTCTGACGACGCTCAACATTTACCACCGCTGTAAAATATTCGGATGGATTTTCGGGTAGTTTTTCTACCAGGTGAACGATCAGGTTGTTCTCTTTTTGTGTATCGTAAACAGTGGTTTTAACTCCATCGAACTCAATGTAGCCATGATCCCCAACTTGTCCGCCCGACTCGCCATAAAACGGGGTCTGATCAAAAACCAACTGGTAAAATGTCTTTTTCTTTTGTGTGACCTTGCGGTAACGGGCAATGCGAACTTCTGCCTCCAGTTTATCGTAACCCAGAAACTCGGTTTGTTCTATTTTGCGCAATTCCACCCAGTCGTCGGTTTCCTGCACAGCGGCATTTCGTGAGCGGTTTTTCTGTGCGTCCATCTCCACGGCAAAACCTTTACTGTCGACACCCAATCCGTTTTCACGGGCAATCAATTCTGTTAAATCGAGCGGAAAACCATAGGTATCGTACAATACAAAAGCATCTTTGCCCGCAATTTCTGCAGCGCCTTCATTTTTTACTTTCGAAACAATGTCATCCAGTAATTTTATCCCGGTCGACAAGGTACGCAGGAACGACTCTTCCTCTTCCTTGATTACTTTTTCAATCAACACCTGCTGGCTCACCAATTCGGGGAAAGCATCTCCCATGGTTTGCTTCAGTACGTCTATCAATTTAAAGATGAAAGCTTCTTTGAATCCGAGGAAAGTATAACCGTAACGCACCGCACGCCGCAAAATACGACGAATAACGTAACCGGCCTTGTTGTTCGATGGCAACTGACCATCGGCAATGGCAAAAGCTACGGCACGCAGGTGGTCAGCAATCACGCGCATGGCAATATCAGCTTTTTCATCCTCGCCGTATTTCTTTCCGCAAAGCTTTCCAATTTCAGCAATGGTGTTTTGGAAAACATCGGTATCGTAATTCGAAGTTACTCCCTGCAAAACCATGCAAAGACGTTCGAACCCCATTCCGGTATCCACATGTTTTGCCGGCAATTCTTCCAGAGTACCGTTGGCTTTCCGGTTAAACTGAATAAAAACCAGGTTCCAGATTTCAATCACCTGCGGATGGTCTTTGTTCACCAGTTCGCGGCCCGACAGCTTATCAACTTCCGCCTGCGGACGCAAATCCACATGCACTTCAGAACAGGGGCCACAAGGACCGGTGTCACCCATTTCCCAGAAATTGTCTTTTTTATTTCCGTTCAGAATACGTTCCTTGGGCAGGTATTTTTCCCAGTATCCGGCTGCTTCGTCGTCGCGTGCCTGGTTGTCATCGGCACTTCCTTCAAAAACAGTAGCGTACAAACGTTCGGGGTTGATCCCCATACGTGTCACCAGAAATTCCCAGGCCCAGCTAATGGCTTCTTCTTTAAAATAGTCGCCAAACGACCAGTTCCCCAACATTTCGAACATGGTATGGTGATAGGTATCCAGCCCTACTTCTTCCAGGTCGTTGTGTTTTCCGGAAACACGCAAACACTTTTGCGTATCGGCCACACGCGCCCACTTTACCGGTTCGTTCCCCAGAAACTGATCCTTAAACTGGTTCATTCCGGCATTTGTGAACATCAATGTTGGATCACCCTTTACTACCATCGGGGCAGAGTTGACAATCTGGTGATTCTTTTCCTGAAAAAAATCGAGAAAAGCCTGTCGTATTTCTCTGGAAGTCTTCATATTATCGCTAATGTTTTATTCCAATGTGTTAAAAAATCTAAACACAAACACAAGAAAATCACTAATTATGAGTTATTTACTTACATTTGCGGCGTGAAAATATCACGTTTTTTAAAGAACGCAAAGTTATACGATTAAATTAATTTTGTTAGAAACATAGAAAAAAAGGGGCCTGTTTATGGCAAGAAAGAAGTATAAATTTAACCCTGACACTCTTAATTACGAAAGCATTGGCTTAACCTGGAAAGAAAGAATTGTAAAAGTTCTGACTTATCTGTCGAGCAGTGTGGCGATGGCCTTGCTGTTTGTGGTAATTTTTCTGAGTTTTTATGAAACGCCACGTTCAAAGGCATTGAAGCGCGAAAACCAGCGGCTGCTCACCCAATACGAATTGTTGCAAAAAGACATGAACAAGGTTGAAAAGGTATTGACCGATCTTCAACAACGCGATGATAATATTTACCGGGTGGTTTTTGAAGCGGAACCTATTCCCGCGGCTGTGCGTGAAGCCGGCTTTGGAGGTACCAATAAATATTCGCACCTCGAAAACATGGACAATGCCGACCTGGTGATCGAAACCGCTAAAAAGCTGGATGTGTTGGCCAAAAAGACCTATATCCAGTCGAAATCATACGACGAGGTGATGGAAATGGCGCTGAACAAAGAAAAGATGCTCGCCTCGCTTCCGTCGATTATGCCCATCCGCAACAAGGAATTAAAAAGAACTTCCAGCGGCTGGGGATATCGGATGCACCCGATCTACAAGGTGAAAAAAATGCACTGGGGACAAGACTTTACGGCTCCCATCGGAACACCTATTTACGCGACCGGCGATGGCGTTGTTACCGAAGTGGAAGGATCCAAAAGAAGCAAAGTAGGACTCGGCCTGAATATAAAAATCGACCATGGCTTTGGTTACGAAACAGTTTACGGGCACCTGAATGAATTCAACGTTAAACGCGGTCAGCACGTAAAACGCGGCGACATTATCGGTTATGTGGGAAACACGGGTGGTTCAACCGCTCCGCACCTTCATTACGAAGTACACAAAAACGGACAGAAATTAAATCCGATGTACTACATGTTCCAGGATCTTACGCCGCAAGAATACGACAAAATGATTGCCATCTCGTCCAACATCGGACAATCGCTCGACTAAGCATTGCATGCACAAGCAAAAGATATAGTCGAAAAACTTTCATCAGAAAACCTGGTGGAAGTTTTTTGTTTCCATCAATTTTGAGAAACAATTTTGCCGCGGTTCTCAATTCTAATTATCTTGCAGTTCAAAATCTGAAAGTTGCCTTACAAAAAGCCGGAAATAGAAAAAATCTACTACTCGATGGGAGAAGTTACCGAAATGTTTGGCCTCACTCCGTCGAATATTCGCTATTGGGAAAACCAGTTCGAAGCGCTAAAACCGTTTAAAAACAAAAAGGGCAACCGGCTTTTTACCAAAGAAGACCTTGAAACCATCCGCCTGATTCATTACCTGGTAAAGCAACGTGGCCTTACGATTAAAGGCGCCCGGCAAAAATTAAAAGAAAACCGCGAAGATACGCTGAACAATTACGAGATTGTAAAAAAATTACAGGACATCAGGCAGGAACTAATGGCAATAAAAGAAAGCTTAGAAGATCATGACGAAAATTAAAGATATTACCCATTATTTGGAAACCGTTGCCCCGCTTCGCTTGCAGGAATCATACGACAATGCAGGCCTAATTGTGGGAGACATGCAGGCAGAACTCACCTCAATTCTGGTTACGCTGGATGTAACCGAAGAAGTGGTGGAAGAAGCTATCCAAAACAAATGCAACCTGATTGTTGCACATCACCCGATCGTTTTTTCGGGACTGAAAAAAATTACCGGGAAAAATTATGTGGAGCGCACCTTGCTAAAAGCCATCAAAAACGACATTGCCATTTATGCCGCGCATACCAACCTCGACAGTGTTACCGGGGGTGTGAACGGCAAAATCTGTGAAAAGCTGGGGCTGTCAGATTGCCGCATTCTGGAGCCGGCCGGCGGACTGCTGAAAAAGCTGGTAACTTTTGTCCCGGTCGACCATGCCGAAAAAGTACGTCAGGCGGTTTTTGCAGCGGGCGCCGGGCACATTGGCAATTACGATTCGTGCAGTTTTAATGCACACGGGCAGGGAACCTTCAGGGGAAATGACAGTACCACGCCTTTTGTTGGAGAAAAAGGAGCCCATCATTACGAAAACGAAATCCGTTTCGAAACCATTTTTCCTTCCTACTTACAGGGGCAAATTGTTTCTGCTCTCACTACTGCTCACCCTTACGAAGAAGTAGCCTACGATATTTATCCACTCGACAATAAATTTGACCAGATTGGAATGGGAATGGTGGGCGTTCTGCCCAAAGAAAAAACAGAGCGGGAAGTATTGAAGCTGCTCAAAAAAACCTTCCAAACCGGAGTCATCCGGCACACGGCACTTCAAAATAAAAAAGTGAAGAAAATTGCGGTTTGCGGAGGCGCCGGCTCCTTCCTTCTAAAACAGGCCATTGCAGCGGGTGCCGACTTTTTTGTGACCGGCGATTTTAAATATCACCAGTTTTTTGATGCCGAAAACAAAATTGTAATCGCGGATATCGGACATTTTGAGAGCGAACAATTTACTAAAGAACTTTTTTATGAGTTACTTACGAAAAAATTCCCTAAATTTGTCGTCCGTTTGTCAGAGGTGAATACCAACCCGGTTTTTTACTTCTGATTTTTGGTTGGAAACAATTGGTTGCATATTGAAAGCCAACTGATTCGCCAAAACAAAAGGCAACAAAAAGGGTTACAGTTACGGACCCGTTTATTTGGAGAAAAATAAAATTAAATAGAACGAGCATGAATGCACCTTATTCAAGGCAAGAAGACAAAGACATTTCGATTGAAGATAAACTGCGCGCATTGCACGAGCTGCAAAGTGTAGTTTCAGAAGTGGACAAGATAAAAACCCTGAGGGGTGAGCTTCCGCTGGAAGTACAAGACCTGGAAGATGAAATCGCCGGATTGAAGACCCGTTTGGTGAACCTTGACGACGAAATCAAGAATCTGGATACGGCCATCAACAACAAAAAGATCGCTATCAAAGATTCTCAGGGCCTGATTGCAAAATATACCGAACAGCAAAACAACGTTCGCAACAACCGTGAATTTGATTCTTTGTCAAAAGAAATTGAATTCCAAAACCTGGAAATCGAGCTTTCAGAAAAACGGATCAAGGAATTTACCGCTGAAATGGCTGCCAAAAAAGAAGCAATTGGCTCTTCTAAAACACAGCTAAGCGAGCGCGAAGAAGACCTCGACCGTAAGAAAAACGAGTTGAGTGAAATTACAGAAGAGACCAAAATCGAGGAAGAAAAGCTAAAAGCAAAAGCCGAAAAGATCGAGTCTTTTATTGAGCCTCGTTTGTTGACGGCTTTCAAACGTATCCGCAAAAACGCACGTAACGGGTTGGCAGTAGTTACCATTCAGCGTGATGCATGCGGTGGTTGTTTTGCCAACATTCCGCCACAGCGCCAGCTGGACATTGCCAGCCGCAAAAAGATCATTGTTTGTGAATATTGCGGACGTATTTTGGTGGATGAAAAAATCAATGTTGTGGAAGACATTGCCGAATAAGCAAAAGAAAATCCTAAATATCAAAAAGCTGGTTCGCATTTCACGAGCCAGCTTTTTTTATGCCGTAAAGCCCGATCAAACAACAGCTAATATTTATACAAGCGGAAAATTCCGGATAAAACAGAAACACTTGCCATGATAATAAGAGAAGCCACATTAAACGATTCTGCCGCCATTACAACACATTTACTGTCGGCAATGGAAGACATTGTATATAAATTCATCGGGGAGGAAAACCCCAAAAAAGCAGAAGAATTCCTCTACCATTTTGTAAGTACCGAAAACAACCAGTATTCATACCGGAACTGTGTAGTTGCCGAAGAAAACCAGCAAATTATTGCGGCTGCCAGCGTATACGAAGGGGCACGATTGGAAGAACTGCGTGCACCGGTTATTGAGTATGTAAGAGCGCATCACAACAAAAGTTTCGCCCCCGAAGACGAAACACAAGCCGGCGAATATTACCTCGATTCACTGGGAGTGAGCCCGGAACACAGGGGAAAAGGCATTGGCTCCAAAATGCTTCAATTCTTAATCGATAAATACGTGGTAAAGAACCACCAGACTTTGGGCTTACTGGTAGAGGAAGAAAATACGGGAGCCATAAAGTTGTATTCCCGGCTGGGTTTTAAACCCGTTGCCACGAAGCAGCTGGTAGGAAAACAATTGTACCACCTTCAGATAAACGAGTCTTGTCTTTAATAAACTCAGGAAGCTAAAAAGAATCAGGTCTTTCCCAGATGAAATATTCATGATACATGAGTATCACCAACAGAAATGAAAGTATTCTTAGTTCCAAACGTAACTCTCTCTTCTCTCTATTTTTAGCTACTCTTTATACACAAATATGAATTTTAAAAAGCTAGAAAATAAGAAATAAATAATAAGGAATAACAAATAAAAAAATGTAGAAAACGGAATAACCTGAGCCAATATTTTCTGATTTCTTATTCCTTATTCCATGTCTCTTATTAAAAGTCATTCCTATTTTCTTCAAATCCCAGAAAAAGATGTGTTATCGAGGGGCGCTATTTTTAGAGAGACTTTCAGAAAAAAGCCGCCTCCGGTTTCCCGAATGCGGCTTTTCCTATTGCTTGAACATTATTTTAAGTTCTCTCTGAACCCGTCTGCTAAAGCATGCCGGGCAAGCTCTGAACTTTGAACGAATTTCTACCAGCTGCCTCCGGCACCGCCGCCACCAAAGCTGCCGCCGCCAAAGCCTCCGAATCCGCCAAAGCTACCTCCTCCGGATGAAAAATTACCAAAGGAACCCGATGAGCGGTGACTGCCCGACATCATCCCCATGGCCAGCCAAAACGGCAAGCTTCTGCCCGGAGAATAAAACCGGCGTCGGCGACTACGACCAAACAAAGAGATAAGTACGGCAAACAGGATGATCAGAAACGGGATACCCGCTGCACCTCCTGCCTCTACTTTTTGCCGGTATTCATCGGCACTGTATTCTCCGCGGGTAATATCCATAATTACACTGATACCGGCGGCCAAACCTTCGTAATAATTGTTTTCCTTAAAACGCGGGATCATTTCGTTGTTGACCACATCGCGGTTAACGATGGCATCGGGCAAAACACCTTCCAGCCCGTAACCGGTAGCCACAAATACTTCTCCGCGGCTGTTGGCCGTTTTAGGCTTTACCAAAACCACAATACCATTATCCTTTCCTTTTTGGCCAACGCCCCACTTTTCACCCAGCTGATAAGCATAGTCTGCCTTATCGTAGCCTTCGAGATCAGCAACGGTTACTACCAGAATCTGGGTAGATGTTTGCCGGGCAAATTTCTCCAGCGCACTTTCCATGCTTTCATACTGGTTGGTGTTCAAAATACCGGCAAAGTCGTTTACCAACCGCGCCGGCTCAGGACGTTCCGGAATTTGTGCAACGCTCACACCCATTGCACCTATCCATATCAGTACTGTAAATAGTATTCTCTTCATAATGTTTTGCTTATCACCCCTCTGCCTCCCGCCCTGTTTGACATTTCCCTAAAAGGAAAAAAGCGGAAAGTTTCACTGTTTTATTTTCCAAATGATATTTCGTCAGAAAGCTCGTTTACATCGTCTTTCTGGTAAGGAAAGTGTGCTTTCAGCTGTTCTCCGGCCCTTACAATACCGTCAGCCAGCGCTTCAGCATACACCCCTTCTTTCATTTTCGTAATGACCACATTTTTGGTACTTTCCCAAAAATCAGCAGGCACTTTTTGGTTGATACCTGCGTCGCCCAGGATGGCGAATTTCCGGTCTTGCACAGCCAGGTAAAACAACACCCCGTTGCGAAGCTCTGTTTTATGCATTTCCAGCTTTTCGAAAAGATAAGCCGCGCGGTCGAGCACATCGCCGCTGCAACAGTTTTCCACGTGCACGCGAATCTCTCCCGAAGTATTGGTTTCGGCCACCCTGATTGCATTGGTGATCTGCAATTTGTCCTGCTCTGTAAAATATTTATGTACACCCATTGTTTCTACCTCCCTCTAATATTTTCAAAACGAACAATCTTTAGCTAAGCTCAAACTCTTCCTTTTCGCAAAAGCGATGATCCCGGTTGCCGGGATCAGAGTTCGTTCTCGTTGCTCATTTTTGTTTACAAGCGAACTTCTTTTATGCTGTTAAAACTGAACTTCGGGTGCCACATCAGAACCCTCGCGCGATTCGAAATACGATTTCTTTTCGAATCCAAACCAGCCGGCGTAAATCACACGCGGAAACTGGCGGATGTATGCATTGTACTGCTGTGTGGTATCGTTAAACTTTTTCCGCTCCACAGTAATACGGTTCTCGGTTCCTTCGAGCTGTGCCTGCAAATCCAGAAAGTTCTGGTTGGCTTTCAGATCGGGATAACGTTCCACTACCACCATCAAACGGCTTAATGCCGATGACAATCCGTCTTGCGCCTGGTTAAACTGCTGCAAAGTTTCCGGGGTCATTTTTTCCGGGTCAATATGCATCGAGGTTGCTTTTGAACGTGCTTCAATTACACCGGTCAATGTTTCCTGCTCGTGCGCCGCATAACCTTTTACAGTATTCACCAGGTTCGGAATTAAGTCGGCACGACGCTGGTAAACGTTTTCCACCTGTGCCCACTGAGAGGTTACCTGTTCGTCCAGGTTAACCATTGTATTATAACCACAACTCGAAAATAAAAATGCACTTACAACTGCAAGTAGAACAATTTTAATACGCTTCATTTTTTCTTTCATTTAAAGTATGCCTGCAAATATTCTCAAAAAGTGCAAAAAATCATCGGTCTTTTCGGGGAAAGACCATATTTTGCCGCTGTATTTCGAATTTAATAAGATAAAACTGCCGAATCATGGAAAATTCAGCATTCAAAGCGGCGATTCTGGAAGGAATCCCGGGTGAATTGCCCCTCCCCCAACCTTACGACACGAACATTAATCACGCCCCCCGAAGAAAAGATATTTTATCGGCCGACGAGAAAAAACTGGCTCTGAAAAACGCACTTCGTTATTTCCCGCAGAAATTTCATACGGTGCTGGCGCCCGAGTTTTTAAACGAGCTGGAGCTTTTCGGACGTATTTACATGTACCGTTTCCGGCCCGGCTACGAAATGTACGCGCGACCGATTGACGAATACCCGGCCCGCTCAAAACAGGCGGCTTCGATTATGCTGATGATCCAGAATAACCTGGACAAGGCCGTGGCACAACACCCGCACGAGCTAATCACCTATGGCGGTAACGGGTCAGTGTTCCAGAACTGGGCGCAGTACCTGCTTACCATGAAATACCTGGCCGAAATGACCGACGAACAAACCCTGGTGATGTACTCTGGTCATCCGATGGGACTGTTTCCTTCGCATAAAAATGCACCGCGCGTTGTGGTGACCAACGGGATGGTGATTCCGAATTATTCGGGGCGCGACGATTACGAGCGGATGAATGCGCTGGGGGTTTCGCAATACGGGCAAATGACCGCCGGTTCGTATATGTACATTGGCCCGCAGGGAATTGTACACGGTACTACCATTACGGTAATGAATGCGGCACGGCTTCACTCGCCGGGTGATGCTGCCGGAAAAATATTTATCACCAGCGGCCTGGGCGGTATGTCGGGCGCACAACCCAAAGCCGGGGTAATTGCCGGAATGGTTTGCGTGGTGGCCGAAATCAACCCCAAAGCCGTGGAAGTTCGGCACAGCCAGGGATGGGTGGACGAAGTTTACACCGACCTGGACGAACTGCTGGCCCGCATGAAAACAGCGCGCGAAAACAAGGAAGCCGTTTCGCTGGCCTACCAGGGCAATGTGATCGACCTGTGGGAGAAACTGGCCGAAGAAAACTTCCCGGTTGAGTTGGGCTCTGACCAGACTTCGCTGCACAACCCTTTTGCCGGTGGCTACTACCCTGCCGGGCTTACGCTTGAGGAATCGAACCAAATGATGGCGGACCAACCTGAACTGTTCCGCGAAAAAGTATACGAATCGCTGCGCAGGCATGTGGCGGCCGTGAATAAAATGACTGCCAACGGCATGTATTTCTGGGATTACGGAAACGCGTTCCTGCTCGAAGCCAGTCGTGCCGGGGCTGCTGTTACCGACGAAAAAGGAGGCTTTATTTATCCTTCGTATGTGCAGGACATTATGGGCCCGCTGTTTTTCGACTACGGGTTTGGCCCTTTCCGCTGGGTGTGTACTTCCGGCGATCCCAAAGACCTCGAAACAACCGACCGGATTGCTGCCGAAGTGCTGCAAAAACTGGCAGCTAAATCGCCCGAAGAAATCACCCGCCAGATGGAAGACAACATCCACTGGATTCGCGAAGCCGGACGCAACAAAATGGTAGTGGGCTCGCAGGCGCGTATTCTGTATGCCGACTGCACGGGCCGCACCCAGATTGCCAAAGCTTTTAACGATGCCATCCGCGACGGACGTATTTCGGCGCCGGTTGTGCTGGGACGCGACCACCACGATGTATCGGGAACCGACTCACCTTACCGTGAAACCTCGAACATATACGACGGCTCATCGTTTACGGCCGATATGGCGGTGCAGAACTTTGTGGGCGATGCTTTCCGCGGCGCCACCTGGGTATCGCTGCACAACGGCGGCGGCGTTGGCTGGGGCGAAGTCATCAACGGAGGCTTTGGAATGTGCATCGACGGAACTCCCGAGGCCGAAGAGCGGCTGAAAATGATGCTCCACTGGGATGTGAACAACGGTATTTCGCGCCGTAGCTGGGCCCGCAACAAGCCCGCCCGTTTTGCCATTGAGCAGGCTATGAAGGAAAATCCGCAGCTAAAGGTTACCCTGCCCGAAGAAGCGGACGATGACTTGCTGGACAGTTTGTTCTAGACATAAAAGCAGGATGATATTTTTAGAAAAGATATCATCCTGCTTTTATAAAATCCTGTCTTCACCACCACTCCGGAACACCAAAATTTAACCAGACACCATTTCTTTTTCCAATTAATCCGAAAAAAATGTACCTTTCCTACACGTCTAAAAAAACAATAAGGGAAACTAAACCATTATTTTCCGGAAAGTTCACAGAAACAAAAGATGTTTCAATCAGATGCCTGGTTGTCGTATGGGAGACGATTAAGGCTGTTAAAAAGAAAGGAATACCCTATGAAAAAAACGAATCCAACAGGTATTATCGGCTGGAAAGCGGAGTACAACACAGGAATTGACAGAATTGATTTTGAGCATAAAATTTTCCTGGAATTGGTGAATTCTTTTAAAATTGCACTCGATGCCGGAAGAACAAAAGAAGAGTTGGTCAAAATACTTACTGAAATCGAGAAGTATGCCGAGTTTCATTTTATCAGTGAAGAGAATTGCATGTTTTCCATTAATTATCCCGGCTACAAACAACACCAATCCCTGCATTTTGATCTGCTCGAACAGTTTAACCTGGCGAAATACGAGGAACTTGGTTTTTCAAAGTTTTATGAATTCATAAAAGACTGGTTCATTATGCATACAACCCAGGAAGACACAAGACTCAAGGAGTTTATTGATGAAAACAACATTGAATTTGATATTTTTCGCTACAACATAAGTCTATGATGAACATTGGCCTTGTCAATTTATTGATAATTGACGACAAACAGGAAAACCTTCGCTTGATCTCAAGCTTTTTTGAAGATGCAAACTATGTTATTAAAGCAACTACCTCTCCCGACGAAGCAATCAAAGCCTGTAAAGAGATTGAGTTTGATCTGATTCTGCTGGACATAAGAATGCCGGTTGACGGGTTCCAGGTTTGCAAATGGATTAAGGAAAGCGACCGAAATGCTTCCACTCCGATAATTTTTATGGCCGAGAAAACCGATCTTGAAAATATTTCGAAAGCCTTTAAACTAGGATGCAGGGACATTTTAACCAAGCCCTTTCAACTCGAAGAGCTTATCTCCAAGGTTTCAACTCATTCGCTCCTGCATATTCAATACCGGAAAATCAATGAATTAATGTCGGCAAAGGACAAGATATTCTCCATTATCGGACACGACCTGAGAAGCCCGTATAATTCATTAATCGGTTTTTCGAATTTGCTGCTCGAAAACCTGAAGGAAACCCAAAACATTGAGGCAATAAAGTACACCGAGATCATCAACAGCCTTTCGGTAAAAAACCTGGAACTGCTCGACAGCCTCTTAAACTATGCCCGGAATCTTGAAAAGAATGCATTGCAGGCTTTTGACAAGATCAATGTTACGGCTTTGATTTCCGAGATATTACAGGTGGTACAACCCGCGGCCCTGCTGAAAGACATTAAGCTTACCCATGAAATTGGAGAGGCTGCCAACATTTTTGGCAAGAGGGACCTGATTGCCACCATGATCCGCAACTTCTTAAGCAACGCCATAAAATTTACCAACCGGGGAGGGCACATTTCCATCCTGACAAAAGTGGCCAACGATTGGGTGGAGATTGTCATTTCGGACAATGGCATTGGCATGGACGATCATCAGCTAAAAACGATTTTTGACCATACGATCAAGGAATCGACACCCGGCACCAACGGAGAAGTGGGGACCGGCTACGGCCTGCTGCTCTCCAAAGAAATTATTGACAAGCACAACGGGCGGGTTTCGGTCGACAGCCAAACCGGTATTGGCACAAGCTTTAAAATCAGTCTTCCGAGGTACCGCTGAAGCAGATGAACCGTACTTCCGGAACCAAAAAGAGTTATACCGCAGCAAAGGCAGGTAATTGGCGTTAACGGGAAACGCCTCATGTATGTAAGTAACTAAAAGATAGCGTCCTGTTAAGCTTTGAGTCATCCTGTATACCCGCCCGGGTGTCCTGTAGGCTGTGGAGCCTCCCTGTAGCAATTTTGCTCCTTCCTGTTAAACAGGACACGAAAAAAAGCTACTAGATTCTCAAAAAAATGCAACAGGATGAGAAAAAAACTTACAGGACGCCCAAAAATCGAACTGGAAGCCGAAAAAATTTGACAGGATGCTGAAAAAGCCGACAGGGCGACTCGTCCAACATACTTTCGACAGTCCATTGCCTACAGCTACAACGCGGGTAATTGTCTGC
This sequence comes from Maribellus luteus, assembly GCF_003576475.1. Taxonomy (GTDB): domain Bacteria; phylum Bacteroidota; class Bacteroidia; order Bacteroidales; family Prolixibacteraceae; genus Draconibacterium; species Draconibacterium luteum. The sequence continues at coordinate 153,331 of NZ_QWGR01000003.1, forward strand.
CTGTCAAAAGCTACTTTTTAGGAAATTATGTTTATTTTTAGAAAGCTAAAAACCTACAATTACCCAATACATTGAAAACAATGCAGAACAAAACCCAAAGCCTCTCAGACTATATTTCAGATAGTAGAATAAAGAACAACAACAAGTGACACTAATAACACACAATAAGATCTAAGTGCGATATACTTACACTCGAACGTCAGTATTAATTGAAAGAAGATGGGAAAGAAACTCACAGTGTATATGATAGATGGGACCGAATATGGTCCTAGAATAGCAGAGATTGGAAATTGGTCTGGTAAAGCTTTATACGCAACTAGGTCAACAATAAGTAAAGTAATCTCGCGATTAGAATTTGAAAATCCAGGAATATATTGTCTAAAATCTGAACCTACAAAAGAAAACTACAATGAAAGAGTCTACATTGGAGAAGCAGAAAATATAAAAACACGACTTAAACAACATTTATCGGATACTAAAAGAGATTTCTCTGAGATTGTTTTCTTCATTAGTAAAGATGAGCTCTTAACAAAATCACACATAAAATATTTAGAAGCAAGAATTATTCAAGAAGCAAAGGAAAGTAAAAGTGCAGAGATAGACAATGGTAACACACCAAACCTTCCTCTTCTCCATGAAGCAGATATTGATGACATGGAATACTTTCTCGAACAAATTAAGTTGATTCTTCCAATTATGGGATTTAGATTCCTCATTTCTTCAGTTGTTAGGCCTCCCGTTACGACTACCACAACAACCGTAACGGAGAAAGAAAAAGAATTCTACTTTATTAAAACAAAATCATTTAAAGCAAGTATGTATGAATCAGACCAAGGTTATGTTGTTCAAAGAGGATCTCAAGCTAAAAAGTCATTATCAAAATCGCTAACAGACAATTATAGAAAACTAAGGAACAAACTTCTAGAGTCTGACTCTTTGATACAAGATGGAGAGATGTTAATATTTTCGGAAGACACAATTTTTAACAGTTTGAGTGCTGCATCAAATATGGTGTTGGGAAGACAATCTGCCGGACCAATTCAATGGATTAACAGTGAAGGAAAAACATATAAAGAAATCCAAGATGAGAAAATGAAAAACGATTAATGCTAATCGAGTAGACGGTCCCGACTTAAATAGCCGACGTGCACCTCTCGAGAAACACTGTCAGCTGACGGTTACGGAGTCCTCAAAATAAAATACAGAACATATAATAACTCATAAAATGTACCGATATGGAACTATTCATTTTTGCGGCGATTCTGGTCTTTGGTGGAGGAATTGCCATTATCTTAAAGAAAGGATTTAATGAAATTATCAAAGGCATGGAATCTATTGACAACCGCCTAAAAAAGCTCGAAGAAAAGTTAGAAAAGTAAGCGAGAAAGCACATTAAACGTTAGGAGTGCTGGCAGTATAACAAAGAATCAACAACATGAAAACACTGGTACTGGGAGCAAGCGGCGCAACAGGCAGGCAAGTGGTGGAACAACTGCTGCTAAAGGGCCAGCCGGTAAAGCTGGTGGCACGTTCGTTGGCCAGCCTTCCTGAAAGCTGGAACACCAACCACCAGGTCACCATCATCAGGGTTGGCATTTCGGAGGTTTCCGTGGATGAAATGGCAGAGCTTTTAAGCGACTGTCAGTCGGTAGTTTCCTGCCTTGGGCACAACCTTAGCCTCAAAGGACTGTTTGGGAAACCCCGGAATTTAGTGGCCGGTGCCGTGGAGTTAGTGTGCAAAGCCATCGAAAAAAATGCGCGGCAACAAGCGGTTAAAATTGTATGGATGAATACGGCGGGCAGCCGAAACAATGACCTGAATGAAAAACAATCAGTCGCAGAGAAACTCGTGATGGCACTTATTCGCGTTTTGGTTCCTCCGCATTCCGACAACGAAAAAGCAGCCGGGTTTCTGCGCCACGGAGTAGGTAAAAACCATGCCGGCATTCAGTGGGTGGCTGTTCGTCCCGACACTTTGATCGACGAAGAAAAGGTAAGCGAATACGAACTCTACCCATCGCCCGTAAGAAGTGCCCTGTTTAGGCCCGGAAAAACAAGCCGCATAAACACCGCTCACTTTATGGCGCGCCTCGCTACCGACAATGACTTGTGGAACAAATGGCAAGGGCAAATGCCTGTAATTTATAATAAAACACACTAATACACCTCTGGTGAACGCAATAGCAACCGAAAATGAATACCAATTTCGACAACCTGGATTACCTCAAAAACGGAAATCCGAAACAAAAAAGGGCTTACGAGGTGCTTACAAAAAACAGGGTCATGGACATTCTTTCGTCCTTTGCCCCCCTGCTCGTGGGAACCATCCCTATTTGTATCGACATTGAGGACAGCGACCTGGATATTATCTGTTGCTATCAAAACAAAAATGAGTTTATCAAACTGATAAAAGATTCGTTTTCGGATGCGCAGCATTTTCAGGTAAAAGAAGCGATTCATCAGCAGGAACAAGCAGTGGTTGCCAATTTCCGGGTCGATGATTTTGAGATCGAGATTTTTGGGCAGCAAATCCCTACTCGTGAGCAGAATGCCTACCGCCACATGCTGATTGAACACCGGCTGCTTTGCGAGCGGGGTGAAGACTTCCGGCAAAGGATCGTCGAACTAAAACAAAAGGGATACAAAACAGAACCGGCTTTTGCCCTAATGCTCGGACTCAAAGGAGATCCGTATTCCGAATTATTGAACTATTATACCAAATGCTGAGTTTGGAATAGCAATTGTAACAAGTATGCGTTGTAACAAGCAAAATATCCTATGAGAAAATTACATTTTATTACAGTTGGGTTTCTGCTGATCGGTTTTCTTTCTTTTGGACAAAACACAAGCCCGGTAGAAATCTTTAATGGCCGGGGTGAACTCAATCATTCACAAAAAATACTGGATTTAAGCCATCAAAACTTAAGCGAAATTCCGGCAAGCGCATTAAACCCGGAAATTGAGACTTTAATTTTAGACGATAATAAGTTGACAAAACTGCCCTCGTGGATTGGCCAACTGAAGAAATTGAAAATCCTTTCGTTAAGAAACAACAATCTCAAACAACTGGATTTTGGAATCAATAACTGCGAGAATCTGGAACAATTGTACCTAAACGGCAATAAGGAGCTTTCCGATATTTCGGCAATAAACAGCACCTCAAAACTTAAACTAATTGATGTAACAGACACAAAAATTAATAGCCTACCCGCCGGCATTCAGATGATGGATAACCTGTTTTATTTTAAATACACCAAAAAAGAATGAAACGAGCATGAATTTTAACTGTCTGATTCGCCAAAGAACATGTTTATCCGTCAGCTCGCAAACATGCGAGTTGCATCTACCGGTTGACGGCCGTTGAATACCTACTATTAAAACTTATGAAGAAATCGTTACTTGCCATTTTGTCCATCGTACTCACACTTAGCGTATTTAGCCAGTCCTCCAAACCTGTAAAAGGTTTCTCGGGTGCACTGGGGCCTGCCACTCCCGAACAAAGTCAACTGATCGCAGAGCATATGCTACCCTTTCCCGAAAAAACACAACTGGCCATTGCATTGATCGAAGACGACAGCGTACTGTTCACCGGCATCAAACGGGTGAATGACACCTTTCAACCTGCTGATAATTCGCTGCGTATTTTTGAGATTGGTTCCATCAGCAAAGTGTTTACAGCTACCCTGCTGGCCAACCTGGTGTTGAACGAAACGCTTGATTTAGGCGACCGCATCAACTGCTGCATCGATGTTCCGCTCCATCCCCGCGACACTTTCACCCTGCAACAACTGGCTAATCATACTTCGGGACTACCCCGCCTGCCAACGAATCTGAATCTGGGAGCCGTTGATTTCCGGAATCCGTACCGGGATTATTCGGAAGACAGCCTGCTTTACTACCTCACTCAGGACACTACTTTCCGCAAATCGCCGGGAGAAAGGTATGAATACTCGAATCTCGGAACAGGATTGCTGGCTTACTTGCTGGCACAAAAAGAAGGTTCGGATTACGAAACCATGCTACACAACTATATTTTTGAAAGATATGCAATGGCATACTCCACCGCCATCCGCGAAAAACTTACAGCAGAGCTGGTACCGGGTCTTGATGCCGGTGGTCAGGTAACACCCAATTGGGATTTCAATATTTTGGTGGGTGCAGGCGGCATACTCTCAAACGTGAGTGACCTCTCAAAATTTGCGCAGGCCCAGTTCGATCCGGCCAACACAGAGCTGGCTTTAACCCGGGAAACAACCTTTGAAGTAAACGCGCGAATGAACATCGGGCTGGGGTGGCACATCCTGAAAACCGAAACGGGCAAAACCTGGCACTGGCACAATGGCGGAACGCTTGGCTATACCTCGTCTATGGCCGTTGACGTCGAAAGCAAAACGGCGGTTGTTATTCTTTCCAATGTATCAGCTTTTCATCCCAAAAGACAAAAAATTGATGAGCTGTGTTTTGGGCTGCTGAAAACCTTGAAGTAAAGCAAAACCATTATGCACTTGAAGTACATTGGTTTAAAATTGGATGTCCGTAATCAATCGCAATCAGGGGTCACCCTGAATTTGTTTCAGGGTCTCATTTTTAAAAGGCTGATCCTATTGAGTAATAGATGCTGAATCCGTCAGCTGACGGACAGCATGACGTGTTAATGAGAACCATGATACAAAACGGATATTCAATAAAACAATCATAATTCCGGGGCATCACCAACAAAAATGAAAGTTTAAACGTATATCCGGGATTTGTTTTTAATTTTTAATGCAGAATATCCAACGTAGAATTCCCAATATCCAATTTTCCGGATTTTGTTGGATATTATACGTTCAAAATTGAGAATTGGATATTTTTAAAGATTGACTTTCAGAAAAGAAAAGGAGAATTTACCCAAACATCAGTTCGTAGGGCCGGGCAATGGCTTCCTGTAATTCACTCACCCCCACATTGCGGCTTTTGCGGATGTATTCGCGGCCGTCAAAAAACACCAGGATCGTGGGTGCCGCAAACACCTGGTTTTGGGCCGCCACTTCGGGCAATACTTCCGACTTTACATACGCCAGTTTGATTTCGGGAAATTCGGCACTTACCATAGCCTCCACCTTTGGTTTGAGCACTTTGCAAACACTGCATGCTTCGGTAGAAAAATAAGCGAGCAGAGCCGCTTCTTTCTTTAGTTGATTGAATTCTTCAAGCGATTTTACTTCAGTAAACATGATCAGTAATTTCCGATGCTTAACATTACCAGTGTACAGGCTTCCACAGCCTCAATATCGTTTTCCTCCAGCAGGGCGCTAAAGGCTTCGTTCTCAGTTCCCGGGTTAAAGATCACCCGTTGAGGTTTCATTTCCAGAATTTGCGAATAATACTCCGGCTGTGTTTGCGGCCCCACATACATCGAAACCGTATGCACTTTGTCTGCCGGAAAATCGGTAGCGATCTTTACATCCTCCACCTTGCCTTCGCGTTTGGCCAGTGCCACCACTTCGTGGTTGTGGCTGCGCAAACTACGAATCGCCCGGTTGGAATAACGCTCCGGGTTTTCGCTCGCACCAATTACCAATGTTTTTTTTGAAGTCATCATGCTTTTTGCAACAAAACTACTGCAGTTACTGAAATGCCTTCTTCGCGGCCTTCGAACCCAAGCGTTTCGGTGGTGGTCGCTTTTACCGATAACACATCCACATCAATTCCCAACACATCGGCCATGGTTTGTTCCATTTGCGGAATGTAGGGCTTTAATTTGGGTTGTTGTGCACTGATGGAAGCATCGATGTTAACAATCGAATAGCCTTTCTCTTTTACCAGTTCATATGAGCGGGCCAGCAAAATTTTACTGTCAATGTCCTTAAACTCGGCAGCAGTATCCGGAAAATTGGAACCGATATCGCGGAGTTTCAAGGCCCCCAGCATGGCATCGCAAATGGCATGTATCACCACATCGCCGTCGGAATGAGCTACCGTTCCTTTGTGATGCGGAATTAAAATACCGCCCAACCAGAGGCTTTCCCCCTCAGCCAGACGGTGTACATCGTATCCTACTCCAATACGGAAATTCATTATCGCTGATTGCTAAATGCGTCGATGTCGAACGACAACGAAAACCGCAGTGTATTTTCAAGTGGATGGTTTCGCTGCGTAGGCAGAAGGTATGAAAAATCGAGCGCAAAAACGTTCATTTTCAAACCGGCACCGGCAGTCAGGTATTTACGGTTTCCTTTAAATTCGTTTTCGTAGAAATAACCGGCACGAAGCGCAAACTGTTTGTTGTACCAGTATTCAACACCTACCGACCAGGCAATTTCCTGAAACTCTTCTTTCATGCCCCCGGGTGCATCGCCAAAGGATTTGAAAATCCCTTCGATCACACCAATATCCGAATTGATACCACCGGCCCAGATCACATCATCTTCGCCATAAGCAGTAGAATCGACCGGAGGTGTCGGAACCAGTAATTTATTGGCTTCCACCGAAAAAGAGAATGAGTTGTAATTATCCAGCTCCATGGTGTAAGAAGCTCCCAACTTCAAAGTAGTCGGAATAAAGTCTTTTATTTCACCATCGGTATACGAAATTTTGGAACCGATATTCTGGATATTGACACCGGCAGAGAAAGAATTATTCTTCCGGCTTCTTCTGAACTCGTTGTAATAATAAAAAGCAACGTCGGCAGCATAAGAACTACCGGGATAGGTAGGAACACCGTTTACATCCTGTCCGGCTGTGAGGTCGGAGCGAATGTAGCGAACAGCAACCGATCCGGAAAAAACATCCGAAAGTTTTCGCGAATAAGCCAGGTCAATGGCAAATTCATTCGGGCTTTGCTGACTAATAATCTCTGCCTGCTCGCTGGTGAAAGTGATGTCACCCAAAGCAAAGTAACGCAACGATGCACTTACCGCCTGAATATCATCCAGTTTCTTATAACCCGACAAATAAGCCAGGTTTATGTCGTCAACCAGGTTGCGAAGCCAGGGTGAGTAAGATAGCCCCACTCCCATTTCGCTTTCCATAAATACATATTTTGCGGGGTTCCAGTGCTGTGATGTCACATCGGCAGAAGTACCAACCCCCACATCACCCATACCACCTGCTCTCGAATCAGGGGTAATTCCCAGAAAAGGAACACCGGTAGTAATGGTATTCGCACCCGATAAGGTACCCTGCGCTTTTACGTTTTCAACCGTGATGAAAACCAGCGCCAACACAACAAAAAGACGGAAAAATTTAATCATAATCTATCTAAAATTGAGCGTGCAAAGATAGTACATTTGTCTTTGCAACCATATTTCATACATAAGTGAACGGAACATTTCCCTAAAAATTTTACCTGCCTGAAAAAATTATTGTGCAATAATCATTTTACCTGATTTTGAAGAAATTATTCCATCCGAGTTTTGCACAATGGCACGGTACACGTAAACACCCGGCGTTGCGGCAATCCGCGACTCGGCAATGTCCCAGCGAACAGGGTTGGTAGTGTTCCCATTTGAGCCCACCGTGGTTTGGAAACGATCTACCGACCGTCCGTTTTTATCGTACACATCAAAAATCACATCCAAAGTGGCACCAGGCTGGTTGTGCTTCAGCACAAAATAGGTATAATCCGAAAGCGGATTGGGATAATTACTGATTTCGGTGATCTCCAGCTCATTGGTAACCTCAAACTCTATTTCCTTCTCGGAAGAATTGTTGGCCACATCCCAGGCTTTTAAGCGCAGGGTGTGTTTTCCCACCGGCAAACCCGACAAGGGGAAAGTTAACGTTCCGCTGGTATAATCATCGGCATTAGCCCTGTAATAAGCATTCAGCACATATACTTTGGAATAATCTCCGTCAATTACCGCCGTAATATCATGACCAATACCGGTTCCCACCGTATTAATCCCGTTATCATCCGACAAATTGGCCATCAGGGTTGGGTTTTTACTGGTTTTATCGCCCGACTGAAAATCGGGAGAATCCAGGAAGAGGTCGATCTCCGGCCCCTGGTTGTCTGTAATATCAGAGCCCGCGCCGCCAATGTTGAAATTATCAAAGGCTCCGTGGGCATCTTCCAAACCATTATCGGCATAATACATTATTTTTCCTTCTCCCAGGCTGTATGAAATATCTTTCGGAACCACAAAACTAAACGTGAATGCTCCGTTTTTCACAGTCGACTCGCCTTTGTAAATAATGTTCTCACGCACTTTAAATTTCATCGGTGTCTCCCCTCCGTTTCCAAGTGTCTCCATTACCACTTCCTTGTCAAAAACCGTTGGGATCATTTTTCCGTTGAAGTCATCCAGCTTATTACCAAAGGCATCGGCCACATAACCTTCTATGGTTACCTTTTGCAGGGCACCTATCGTTTCTTTTTCGCCATTGGCATCCTGCTGGTTTATTTTACTGGTGACAATCCTGTATTTCGGAAACGAAAGCCGCAGCGCCGGGTCGGCAAGTAAGGAAAAGTTACGTTTGTTGATCGAATCTCCGATCTTGGTTTTTGCCAAACGCATCACATCCCCCATACGGTAGTGTTCGCCATTCTCATCGTTTTTGAAAATGTAACTATAGAAACTCTTGCTAAGCTTAAAGTTAGCATTGGCGAAAACCACACGGGTTGTGGAGAAAAGTCCGATTCCCCCGCCGTTGGGATTCAGCAAAATGTATTCACCAGCTGATGTTTCATCTCCGTCAAAGCGGCTGAATTCGCAGGTTGCCGTTACAAAAATCGGCATCCGCGCCGTATTCGACCACGCATTTATATCACTGATGCCCAAAACGTTTTCTTTCGCCAGGTTACGCTCGCTGGCATGTCCGATGTAGTTCAAGATCAGCACTCCGTCTTTTACACGTTCGCCAATCGCTGCATTTACATCGGGATAGCTTTCTCCGGCCGGTGTTACCTGCTGAACATATGCATCCAGGTATATTTTGTCGCTGAGAAGTGCTTTGTTGTTTTTATTTACCGAATCAGCCAGTTCCTCCGACTGCCGCATGTGAAGCCTGGAATCTTCGTCATCGCCGATAAATGTGATCACACTTCGCCAGCTCCCCAATGCTTCAGGCTCGTGGTAACGTTTTATCTTATCTACCACCGACTGTGCCTCGTAGGCTGTGGCAACGGGCAGCCGGCCAATTCCCAGATCGATGGCACCTTTGTAAACCGTTTCGCCGGCATCAAGCATGACAAAATAATCGTCGGTAACAAACGAAGAAGTGGGCAATAACGAATTAGCCGACTGGAAAGTAGGGATAAAGTTATTGCTTTCGGAATGAATGCCTTTGTTATCGTAGCTGCCATCGCCCACGAGCAGTACATATTTTAAGGTATTTCCCCGGTCGTACATCATTTTAATAAAGTTCCGTATTCCGGTGGCATCCTTACTTCCGGAGCTAAACTCGTTGTATATTTTATCGGCCTCCACTACCTCCACGCTCATTCCGCTGTAGGCGCGATGAAAATTGGCCAGTTCGTTAGCTGCGTCTTTAAATGCCGGATGTGTAATAATCACGTATTCCGGGGTACTCAGCGCATGAAGATTTTGATTTTCAACTTCCCCCACCAACTCCGGTTCATTAAAAGTACCGTTTGTATTAAACACCACGTACTCACGCAATTCGTCCGCCGGACGTTTGGCCGTTAAAGTACTGCCGCTTAATTCGGCCGGCACTTCTTTTACATTATTAATATCGGTAACATCCAGCAAACGGGTGGAAGCCCCGGCACCGTCAATGGAAAACTGAACAATGTTGCCCCCGCCAACCGACAAGGCATCTCTGAAAAACAACGGGCTTGTACCCGCTTTCAGTTTTTGGCGGTAGTTTAGTTCCAGGTGATCAATCCAGGCGGAAGCGCTTACGTTGGAAGCACTATAATTTAAGGATACGACCCATTCATTTCCGGTTGGCGAAAACGAAAACCGACGATCCCGAAGATCGGCATACAAGCCATTGTCTTCATCGGTGTCAACCAAACTGAAGCCTACCGCTCCCAGGTCCGTTCCATTCACCGAAGTAACCATCGACGAAGTACGGTAACTTCTGGCGGCAGCGGTCACCAACAAGCTTGCCTCTGCATTTTCATCCACATCCGATACGTTGAAGGTAAAACTCCGGGTATTACCAGAGCCAAACTTTTGCCCAAACCACTGCTTCCCGGATCCGCGCGGCAACAAATTGTACAGATCACTTTCCTGCAAGTCGTAAGCACTAAAAGCAGCAGTTGCATGGGTAACAGGCTCTTCTACTTCGGGAAGAACCTCCACCTGCTTTTGTGCCGGTGCATTATCTGAAAGAAAGAAATATCCTTTCCGCGAGTAATCATTGGTGTAATGCGTAAAATACCCATCACCGTTCAAGGTCCATTGGGTGAGGCCCGGCGCATAAAAAAACAGACAGTCTTCGCCACCGTTTGCACCCCGCCACACTGCACACTGCTTCAAATCGTCGTACTCTATTTGCCCCGGATCTTCTGAAAGCGGCAAGGCCCCGCTACCAAATACCTCCACAGTTTCTGGCTGTTCAAAACCCCACGATTTAAGTTTCGAATAGGGTATTTTGTAGATCCCCTTCGCCGTAGTGGCTATTTTTATCCATTTTCCGGAACTGAGAACAGAACTGGAACTCCAATCGTATTCCTGAACACTACTTTTAAGTGCTGGCACCGCAAAACGTTTTAACTCAAACGACTTTAAGCGCCATATCTTTCCACTCACCTTTTTTATAGGAACAATCTGAACCTCGTTTTTAACCGAATGCCCCGATTTTAACAGTTGGCTGTTAATTTGAATGTCACCGGGGAGTGTCGCCAGCACCTGCTCTGAAAGCTCCCAATCCGTCGCTTCATACACCGGATTATCCAGAACTATTTTGTAGGAAGTATTGGTTTCCGGAAGGTCATAAATACGGGTATAAACAGGTAACTCGCTGGTCGTTTCCGGGAATGTCGTGTTCTCGAAAATCTCGGTGAATCCTGCGCCACTATTGAGAATGCCAAACGGATTCCCCCAGTCCAACGTTATCTCTTCATTCTGAGTATCGTCGATAGAGAAACCGAGCCAAACGATGCATAACAGGAGTAAATATTTTTTCATAAATACGATTCAATTATAAATCTCAAACGATAACCGTCGTTAAATATTGCAGTTATTTTGCTCTGTAGTAAGAACAAATAACCTCCACGCAAGGTCAGCAAAGATATCAACATCCTTGAAAAGTTCCTGAAAATATTAAAATGGCTGGACAATAAGAATTGAATAAATCAGTTATATTTGTTGTCAAGTTGAATTTTTTAAGTACAAAAATGCGTTTAATGAAACTAAAACCATTATTCATTTTGATGTTTGCCGCACTTGTTTCGGGCTGTGGTTTGTTCGGGAAAGGAGGCGGTGAATCGTCACGTACTACCGGCTGGAAATACAATGATCCTGAAACCGGCAACATCCCCAATGTATCTGGATACGAACAGGATGCAGGCCCGGGCCTTGTTTTTGTACAAGGCGGAACTTTCTCCATGGGACGTGTTGAACAAGATGTAATGTACCGGAATGACAACTTCCCGAGAAGGGTTACGGTTGCATCGTTTTACATGGATGAAACGGAAGTTTCCAACCAATCATACCGTGAATTTACCCACTGGACTTCGAGAGTGTATCCGGGAGATACAGAAAGATTAAAGTCAATTACTCCTGACTCTACCGTATGGAGAAGCGAATTGGCCTATAATGAACCCTATGTAAATAACTACTACCGACACCCCGCCTACAGCGAATATCCGGTTGTTGGAGTTACCTGGGAACAGGCTGAAGCTTATTGCGAGTGGCGTACCGACAGGGTGAATGAGCAAATTCTGGTAGAAAAAGGTATTTTAACACACGATGCTGCCCAAGGCGGACAAAACACCTATACAACCAAAACTTACCTTTCCGGGCTTTATGACGGAACTGCAGGTAAAAAACCGGTTGAAAATGGTGACGGCACAGCACGTCGGGTAAAATGGGAAGACGGCATTGTGCTTCCAAATTACAGATTGCCCACCGAAGCCGAATGGGAATACGCTGCCTATGGCTTGATTGGCAACACCGATGGAGAATTGCTTACCGACCGTAAATTGTACCCATGGAACGGAGCTTATCTGCGCGACGATCACAAAAAAGACAAAGGTAGAATGCGTGCCAACTTTGTTCGCGGACGAGGCGACATGATGGGTATGGCAGGTGCCTTGAACGATAATGCAGATATTTCATCACCTGTTTTCTCGTACGAACCTAACGACTATGGTTTATATTGTATGTCAGGTAACGTGAACGAATGGGTAGCCGATGTGTATCGTTCTCAATCAATGGAAGATGTGGAAGAATTCAATCCTTTCCGTGGAAATGTAATCACTGAATACAGAAGAGATGCCAACGGTCAATTGATGCGCAATCAATACGGGGAGTTAATCAAAGACACTATTCCAGGCATGGATTACAGAAACTTTAAAGATGGTGATTTAAATTCGCAGGTAGTTGAAGGTGACAACTGGAATGCCGCAGAGAAAAAAGGAAGCGAAGGAATGTACATTCAGGATAACCGTCCCGGGTATTTTACTTCACTTATTACCGACGAGGTTCGGGTTTACAAAGGTGGATCCTGGAGAGACCGTCCTTACTGGCTGGTTCCGGGAACACGTCGTTACCTCGATCAGAAACACGCAAAGAATGACCTTGGATTCCGCTGTGCAATGACAAGGGTTGGAAGTCCGGAAGGATTTTAATTGAAAAAGAAAATTATCAGATAAAGAGAAAAGCTTCATGTAACGTGAAGCTTTTTTTATGTCGCTTTATGTATTTTTGAGTATGACCACATTGGAAAAAATATACCAGTACTTTCTGGCAGCCCGTCAGACCGTTTCGACTGACAGCCGCAAAATTGAACAAGGATGCATCTTTTTCGCATTAAAAGGTGAGAACTTTAACGGAAACCGTTACGCCAACGATGCCATAAAAAGCGGCGCTGCTTACGCGGTTATCGACGAGGAAGAATTTGCTTCCACTGAACGAACAATCCTGGTAGACGATGTTCTTACTACGCTCCAGCAACTGGCCTTGTTTCACCGGAAAAAACTGGGAATCCCGATCCTTGGCATTACCGGCACCAACGGCAAAACAACCACCAAAGAGCTGATTGCTGCCGTGCTTGCCGAAAAATACAAGGTTTCCTTTACCCAGGGCAACCTCAACAACCACATTGGCGTTCCGCTTACCTTATTAAAAATGGACAGCAACACCGAGTTTGGCGTCGTGGAAATGGGAGCCAACCACCCCGGAGAAATAGCGCAATTGTGCCAGATAGCCGATCCCGATTTTGGGATCATCACCAACGTGGGGAAAGCCCATCTGGAGGGATTTGGATCGTTTGAAGGCGTAATCAAAACAAAAGGCGAACTGTACGATTACATGGCAAAGAAAAGCGGTGTTATTTTTTACAACCGAAACAACACCTACCTCGAAGAACTCGGGAAAAACATTCCAAACAGAATTTCGTACGGAACTACTGATGCCGGGTTCAAAGGCGAGTTGCTGGATTCGCCCCCCTTTGTTCACCTAAAAGTAAACTTCCCCAAAGGGGTGCTGTACATCAACACCAAACTGATCGGTAATTTCAATTTCGAAAATGTATTGGCAGCTGCCTGCATCGGGAACTTTTTTGAAGTGGATCCGCTAAAAATTCAAAGTGCTATTAAAAACTACGAACCACGCAACAACCGTTCGCAACTGATTGTAAAGAATGACCTGCGCATAATTATGGATGCTTACAATGCCAACCCAACCAGCATGAAAGCATCACTTGACAGCTTTGCAGCCAACAACCCGGATTCAGCCTATCTTATTTTGGGAGATATGCTTGAATTAGGCGAATACTCGTTTGATGAACACCTTTCCATCTTAAAAACAATTCGTGAAAAAGCTTTTCAGAATGTATTTTTGGTGGGAAAGGAATTTGCCAGGGCCAATCAAAATTTTGACTTCCCGTGTTTCGAAAAAGTAGATGACCTTTGCCAGCTTTTGGAAAAAGACCCCATAAAAAACGGGAACATTTTAATAAAAGGTTCCCGTGGTATTAAGCTAGAGAAAGTGCTTGAATATCTTAATTAGCAAGTGGCTTTTCCACTTTCAGTACATCGGCAATTGCCCTTTCGAAAGTCTGTTTTGGTAACGCCCCCATTGCCATTTGTGGTTGGCCATCCTGTGGTACAAACAATAACGATGGGATACTTTGAATTCCAAACATTCCGGCAAGTTCCTGCTGCTCTTCGGTGTTTACCTTGTAAATAACAATGCTGTCGCCATACTCGCTCTGCAGTTCTTCCAACACCGGAGCAACCATTTTACACGGGCCACACCAGTCGGCATAAAAATCAATCAGACAAGGCTTTGACCCCTCGTATTTCCACTCTTTGTTTGCTTCAAAATTAAAGACTTTTTCTTTGAAAGTTTCTTTTGTTAAATGTTCTAACATGATATAATTGTTTTAAAATTTATCAATCTAAATATCTATATACTTTCATGCAAAAATAATACCACCCGTTCAAATCACAATATACCGTTTAATTTCAACTATTTTCTTGTAATTTTGTCACGATTTTTTCAGAAATGGCAGGATTGCTGAACATTTCATCCTTTTTGGCAGTTGATTAAGCCGAATTATTCAGGCGCTGATGCGCCACCACCCAGTAAGAACTATGTTTCATAAACATGCTTCTTTGAAAATTGATATTAATGAAGGAATTGAAACACAAAATATTTCAAACGATATCGGAAGTTGCCGATCAAATGCAGACGGAAACCTACGTTATCGGCGGATTCGTACGCGATATCTACTTAAACCGTCCATCCAAAGACATAGATATTGTTACCATCGGAAGCGGTATTGAGTTGGCTACACAGGTTTCCAAACAACTAAGACCCACTCCCAAAGTCAATGTGTTCAAAAACTTTGGCACTGCGATGCTCAAGTTTAAAGACATGGAAATTGAGTTTGTCGGTGCCCGAAAAGAGTCTTATCAACGAAATTCGCGCAAACCGATCGTAGAAGACGGAACGTTGGAAGACGACCAGAACCGGCGCGACTTTACCATAAATGCGCTGGCACTTAGCCTGAACCAGCACAATTTCGGGGAATTACTGGATCCGTTCAACGGGCTGGATGATTTGCAAAACAAAACCATCAAAACCCCGCTTGATCCGGATATAACTTTTTCGGATGATCCGCTTCGTATTATGCGGGCAATTCGCTTTGCCACCCAGCTTAATTTTGAGATCGAGGAACAGACCTATAAGGCAATTGCCCGAAACAGGGAGCGAATCAAGATTGTTTCGGGAGAACGCATTATTGATGAATTAAACAAAATAATGATGGCCGACAAACCTTCCAAAGGATTCAAACTATTGGAAGAAACCGGGTTGTTGCGCATTATCTTTCCGGAATTGCAGGCCATGAAAGGTGTTGATGTAGTTAACGGCATTGGGCACAAAGACAATTTTTACCATACCCTGGAAGTATTGGACCGCATCGTCCCAAACACCGACAACCTCTGGTTACGCTGGTCTGCCCTGCTGCACGACATTGCCAAACCGGCTACCAAAAAGTTTGTGGAAGGCCAGGGCTGGACATTTTATGCACATAATTTCATCGGGGTTAAAATGATCCCCAAGATCTTTCGGCGGATGAAACTCCCCTTGAACGAAAAGATGAAATATGTACAAAAAATGGTACAGCTTCATATGCGTCCCATCGTACTTTCGGAAGAGATTGTAACCGATTCTGCAGTAAGGCGACTGCTTTTTGAAGCAGGTGACGATATTGATGATTTAATGACCCTTTGCGAAGCTGATATTACTTCGAAAAACGCGGATAAAGTAAAGCGTTACATGAAGAACTTTCGGTTGGTGCGCGAAAAACTAAAGGAGATTGAAGAAAAAGATGCTGTCCGGAATTTTCAGCCTCCCGTAGATGGCGAGCTAATCATGAAAACCTACAATCTGGCTCCCTGCCGGGAAGTGGGTCTGATAAAAGATGCGATTAAAGATGCCATCCTGGACGGGGACATTCACAATAACTATGAGGAAGCTTATGCCTTCATGCTAAAAAAGGCGGAAGAATTGGGGCTCAAAAAGGCAAACTAATCTAACTCCAGGAGTAAGCGAATGGGCAGGTGATCCCCAAAACCTCCATTGTACTGAAAACCATTGTAGGTGCGAAATGGCTTTTGGCCTCCATTTCGTTCGTCTGCTTCCAACAAAAAAGGGAACGTTACGATCGTTGCATTTTCGGGGATCGTCTTTATTCCTTTCTCGGAGTTCAATAAAGAACCCGAGACAATGATTTGATCAAAGACAAACCATTGAGACTGAAACTTCAACGTTCCTGTGTTTCTATTCATCCATTGAGCGGACAAGTTATACAAACGGTCGTTTACCGCCTTGCCTAACAAAGCCTGAGCTCCGAGTGAAAGCAGGCTTTCATCGTTTGGCTGATCATTAAAATCACCCATGATTACAATTTTTGCCTGTTGATTTTGCTTCAGAATTCGGCTTGCTTTCTCTCGCAATAATTCAGCCGCCAGCTTTCGGCTTTCCTTTGTTTCCATCAAACCACCGTACCTCGATGGCCAGTGATTCATAAAAAAATGAAGAGTATCAGCACGGCCCAATATTCCGGCAACATGCAATATCTCGCGTGTGCTTCTTACGCTTCCATCTTTATTTATTAACGGGTAGTAATTGTATTCTACCGGATAAAAATCGTTCGGATTATAAAGAAGCGCCACATCAATGCCACGCGCATCCGGCGATTCTTTGTGAATAATCCGATAGCCGATTGACTTTAGGGCGGTATTCTCCAACAGCTGCTCCAACACAAAACGATTTTCAACTTCACACAAACCAATAACCGAAGGGGTACTCCATTCTCCTGCTGCCAGCAAAGCTTTGGATGTGTTTTGTAGTTTTTTCTGAAATCGTTTGTATGTCCAGTGACGTTCACCGCCTGACGTAAACTCGTCGTCATTGGTCAGCGAATCATTTTTCCAGTCGAACAAATTTTCAGCATTGTAAAAAACAACAGTAAACTGCTTGGAATCCTGGGCCGAGGTTCTGAAAATAAAAAATAGAAGAAATATGCAGAAAAGACTAGTCTTCATCCGACTTGGCATAGCGCTCATAAGCCCCCAGGTCGGGTCCTCCATCCGCTGTCCGACTTTTATTTAAAAGATCTAAGGGGAACAGCTTGGAATATTCTGAACTGCCCACATCAATTGCAGCAGATAATGTGTCGAGCTGGTAATTCAACCCGCTATATGGATCCACAAACAACGGATCGTAATTACTACCCTTCCACACAGAATTGTAATGATCCTTATTGGTCGTATTTAAAGTATCCGGCACCTGCATAATGCAATGGTCAAAATAATATTCAAAGGCATTTTCACCATTATCGCCCAATTCCACCTCTTTGTTGATATTGCCATAAATAATACTATTTCCAAACGTGGCTTTGGAAAGGTCGCCATTGTAGGATACCGAGCTGCCATCAGCACCTTCCACAATCAGTACATTCGACATGACAAGCGCCGGAGTTGTACGAACTTTGTTGCCCAGATTCCCCCAGTAGTTGGCAATGGTAGTGTGATAAAATTCGTATTCTCCACCCACCAACAGGGCCGCTGCGTAAAAACCACAGTTTGCAATTACATCATTGTAGGCGTAAATTTTCGACTTCATGGCAAACAAACCAGCGTAAGCCATATTCTCGATCCTAGAGTTGGTAAGCCGCACTGAGGCATACCCATCATGCTCAATAGTCCCCACCTGCAAGCCAATGTTCGCATTTTTGATGGTTACAAAATTGAATACATTGTCGTGACTGCCGGAGAACAATAAAACACTGTTCCACTGGTCAGGTACATTTTTGTAAGAATCCTCCAGCCGGTCTGATAAAAACTGAATTGGCTGTTCAAAAGTACCGTCTGCAATTATGGTTCCCCGAACGTATAATCCGGCCCCTTTATGAAAATGAATCCGCGCACCCGGTTGTATCGTAAGCGTCGACAGACTGTCAACATGAGCGTAATCGTAAACTAAATAAGGTTTGTCTGCTGTCCATGTAGTCGACGTTTCAATGTTTTCAGCTTTCACCAATACAAAATCCTGCCCGTAAGCAATCAGCTTCACATCCTGCAAGTTCATATTAGTCGAAAAGAGAATAGAATCCTGTACAACCATTGGCAAATTTTGCCCGTTGGGATCTATCGTCACTTCCACAAATATGTAAATACTATCATGTCCGGGCACTTCCACATCGTACACTTCGTTCTCCAACTCACCGTTTATATTCAACCTGAAATTTGACATGGAGCCTCCCGCTAACCGGATATTCGAGATCAAAACCGGTTCGTTATAAGGATTCCGAACAGTAAAACGCTGGGTGGTAGAACCGATGGTGGTAAAAATGGTATCAAAAGCGATGGTGTCCTTAGAAAACTGGAGCTCAGCATCCGGCGACGACATATATCCCTCATCTTCACACGAAAACAGGGAGAATAATAGTGTTCCCACCACAGTTATGTAGAATAGATACTTGGCCAACTTAGTTTTCTTTAGTCTTATAACGGCTTAATGCTACTATATAGTATGCAAATATAAAAAATCAATTTACAATTTTTAACACTTATTGACAATCTATAAGCATTTATTCATCATTTATTACGATTTAATACTGAGTTATTTAACCGGTCTCCCCAAAAACTCAGATTTCCTTGCTTCATTTTGAAGAAAGAAAACCGGATTTTCTACTCAAAATCGGGATATAACAGGTACTTCGCCCGTATGTTTTTATAGGCCTCTAGCCCGGGTTGCCAACTCTTAACAATCTCGTCTTCCGCCACTCCATTTCGTATTTGCATAATCAGCAAATCAGTTCCGGCTAAAAGATTCAACCACCGTTCGCTGGTAAGAAATTCCTCTTTGTTTTCGTATTTGTTGTAGAAATCAAGAAAATATTTCAACGTAAATTCAGGAGCATCTTTGATTGATCGCAAATCAACACCGTAACATTTTTTATCATTGTTCAGCGGACTTACCGCTACACCCGGGATACTTCGGGGAGTAAATTCAAAATCACCCAGTTCCGGTTTTAATCCGCCCAAAACCTGAAACGGAAACCTGGTACCGCGCCCCACACTAACGCTGGTGGCTTCAAAAAAACACAGCGAAGGATACAAACGTACCGACAGGTCGTTGGGTAAATTGGGCGACGGTGCAATGGGCAAGGAATAAGACATGGTGTGGTCATAATTTTTCACCGGAATCACCGTCAACTCGCATTTAACACCGTTCTCCAGCCAACCTTCTCCGTTGATCATCTGCGCCAGTTCCCCCACAGTACACCCATGCACCAATGGTATCGGATCCATTCCCACAAAAGACTCAAACCCTTCTTTCAGAATCGGGCCTGCCACATAATCTCCGTTCGGATTTGGACGGTCCAAAACAACAAGCGGAACACGATGCTCGGCGCAAGCTTCCATCACCAGGTGCAACGTAGAAATGTAGGTATAAAACCGGCACCCGACATCCTGAATATCAAAAACCATCAAATCCAATCCATTCATATGCTCCGCTGTTGGCTTTTTGTTTTCACCATACAACGACAAAACCGGGATTCCGGTCTTTGCATCCACTCCGTCATCCACTTTACCACCAGCTGATACATCGCCACGAAAACCATGCTCCGGAGCAAATATTTTTGCCACATCCACTTTCCTGTCACGCAGAAAATCAACCAGATGCGCACCTTCTGCCTGCGACGTATGATTCACTACCAGGCCTACCTTTTTTCCTTTCATTAAAGGCAAATAAAGTTCAGGCCGATCGGCACCTACTTTAATTTCGGAGGCTTTCACTACCAAACATTGTACAAAAAGGAACAAACAAATCAGGGCTAAATTTATTCTGAACATCGGTATTAAAATTTTACATTTGTTGCTACGAAGATAGATTTATAATATTTTCGGAGCGCTTATTCTTCCGGAAATTGAAACGGCCATGAATGCTAAATATTTTAAACAATAAAGTGTTCGGGTGGGTTTCATGGAATGAGCTTAAAAGAAAACTTTTAGAAATGAAACCAACGCCTAAGAAATATTTTCTTCTGATACTATTATGCATACTGCTCATCTCTGTAGCAAAAGCTGCCGATCCTCCGTTTGCCGTTTTCAAAAATGATCCCTGGGTGAACGAAAAAATGGACCAACTTTCCATCGATGAAAAGATTGCCCAGCTGATGATGATCACTGCGTATCCCAAACAAAACGAAGCAAGCAAGGCTGCGGTATTGGATAAAATTCGGAAATTCAAGCCTGGCGGAGTGCTGGTAATGCAGGGAACACCCGTAAAAACCGCCTCGTGGATCAACCAGTTTCAGGCCTTTTCCGAAACGCCCCTGTTAATTGCCATTGACGGCGAGTGGGGACCGGCTATGCGAACCGATAGCACCATCCAATATCCGTATGCGCAAAGCCTCGGTGCCGTTCAGGATACCGCGCTCATTTATCAAATGGGACTTGAGTTTGGCGAACAACTCAAATTGCTGGGCATCCAGATGAACTTTGCACCTGTTGCCGACATTAATACCACTCCTTCCAACCCGGTTATTAATTTCCGTTCGTTTGGCGAAGACAAACAAAATGTGGCGGAAAAAACCTGGATGGTTTCCAAAGGAATGCAAGATGCCGGGGTAATTCCGGTAGCCAAACATTTTCCCGGTCACGGCGATACAAAAACCGATTCGCATGTTACACTTCCGCTTGTTCCTCATTCAAAGGGAAGGCTGGATTCAATCGAGTCTTATCCCTTCCGGTATTTGTCTGAAAAAGGAATCAGCGGAATTATGACTGCCCACCTTTCCGTCCCGGCGCTTGATTCATCGGGAAAGACATCCTCGCTTTCAAAAAAAATAGTAACCGGTTATCTGAAAGAAGAGATTGGCTACCGCGGTTTTATTGTTACCGATGCCATCGGAATGAAAGGAGTTCGATCGGACCCCGGCCGGGCAGAAGTGGAAGCGCTAATCGCCGGAAATGACATGGTGGAATTTGTTCCGGACATTGAAAAGGCAATATCTGCAGTTAAAGATGCCATTTCAAAAGGAGAAATAACTGAAGCAGCGATCGAAGAAAAATGTAGAAAAATACTGGCGCTAAAAAGGTGGACCAGGCTGCAGGAATACCGGGCAGCCGAGCTTAAAGATCTCACTAAAAAGCTGAACTCTCCATTTTTTGAAGTAACACAAAGAAAGCTAATCAAAGCCTCGCTGACAGTTTTGGCAAACCAGCGCGTGCTACCCGTTCAGAATCTGGAAAAAGAAAAAATCGCCTCCGTAAGTCTGGGAAGCAGTTCCAAAAGCGCATTTCAAACAATGCTCGACAATTATACGCAAATCGATCATTTTGTGCTTTCGAAAAATGCTACGGAAAAAGAATGGGCACAGCTTCGAAGCAAACTCTCCAACTACAGCCTGGTAATAGCAGCCATTGAAGGAATCCACCGCTATCCGGCAGGAAATTACGGTGTGAGCAGCATTCAGCAAAAGGCAGTGGAAGATTTAACTGCCGAGAAAAGATCCGTATTTGTGTTTTTTGGCAACGCTTATGCGCTCAAGCATTTTTCTAATATTCACCATGCAAAAGGCTTGATACTGGCCTACCAGGGAACCGACCTGACCCGCGAACTGGCAGCACAGCTTGTTTTTGGTGCTTTTGATGCCAACGGGAAACTGCCGGTAACTGTAGACACGCGTTTTCGGGTTAATGACGGAATGACCGTAAAAGGCAACAGTACTTTCTCGTACACTATTCCGGAAGAAGCAGGAATGAGTTCGGAGAAGCTGGCATTGATCGACACCATTGCCCAAATGGGAATCGATGAGAAAGCTTACCCGGGCTGCCAGGTACTCGTGGCAAAAGACGGAAATGTTGTTTACCACAAGTGCTTTGGCTACTTTACCTACAATGAGGCGCAGCCGGTTGAAAAAAACAGTGTTTACGACTGGGCTTCGCTCACCAAGGTTACCGGCCCCCTGCCTGCCTTAATGAAATTGGTGGACGAAAAAAAATTCAATGTAGACGATAAACTGAGCAAATACTGGCCTGACTTTATTGGTTCCAACAAAGAAAACCTGGTAATCAGGGATGTTTTGGCGCATCAGGCGCAATTGCGGCCCTATATTTCGTATTGGATGAACACTGTCGACAAGGAAGGTAACCTGGATACCCACGTGTTTCGTCACGAACCTTCCGAAGAGTTCAATATCCGGGTTTCCGACAAACTGTACATGAATCCGAACTATCTGACCGAAATGATGGACACCATCCGGAATTCCAAATTACTTCCGAGAAAACGTTACACCTATTCCGGGCTTAGCTTTTTTCTGTTTCCATCCATTATTGAGCACCTTGCCCGGCAACCCTACGAAGCATACACCAAAGACACCTTTTACAAACCACTCGGGGCCTACACCATTACCTACAATGCCTACCAGCATTTTCCCATGCGGCAAATTGTGCCCACCGAAAACGACGATCTTTTTCGGAAAGAAATGGTTTGCGGCTTTGTGCACGACGAAGGAGCGGCCATGATGAACGGTATTTCGGGGAATGCAGGATTGTTTGGCACCACAAACGACCTGGCCAAACTTTTCCAGATGTACCTTCAGAAAGGTTATTTTGGAGGCCGGCGTTACATTTCAGAAGAAACAGTGGATGATTTTACCCGTACCCAGTTTCCCGAAAACCGGAACAGAAGAGGGCTCGGATTCGACAAACCCTTAATCGACAACAATAAA
This sequence comes from Maribellus luteus, assembly GCF_003576475.1. Lineage (GTDB taxonomy): Bacteria > Bacteroidota > Bacteroidia > Bacteroidales > Prolixibacteraceae > Draconibacterium > Draconibacterium luteum. The sequence continues at coordinate 176,203 of NZ_QWGR01000003.1, forward strand.
AAAGACCTGCTCGACGCTTACCCGGCAGTTTCGGCCGGCAAAAGCAGTTTTGGCCATGGAGGGTTTACCGGCACCTTTGCGTGGGCCGATCCGCAAACCGGAGTCTTGTTCGTATTTATGTCGAACCGGGTTCATCCTAGCCGCGAAAACAACCGGCTGTATCAACTCAATATCCGAACCGAAATGCACCAGGCAATCTACAACAGCATCCTGCCTTAAACCCGGAAACTTAAAAATTGTTAAGAATACCGTTAAGAAACCCTGCTTTACAACATACGATCAAAAATACACAACACTAATTATCTGCCAGTTACATTTTTACCCGAGTTCTATTTTTCACATAATTTCACTACTTTATCAGTAGGTTTTCCTTTGCTGAGGCTTTAATCTTTTATTATTAAATTATTAATTTTAATTTTACAGATAAGTGAAACGTTCTTTTAAATAATCATAATAATTAATCAATAATATCTCAGCGATATGGAAAAAAAAATAACATTTAACGAACTGCGAAAAGTCAAAGACAGCCTACCTGACGGTGCAATCAGGCAAATGGCAAAAGAGTTCAACGTGAGTGAAGAAACCGTCAGGAATTATTTCGGAGGAGCCAACTACACAAACGGGAAAGCAGTAGGAATCCATATGGAACCGGGACCAAACGGTGGGATCGTATTGTTGGATGACACATCGATGCTCGACAGGGCAAAAGAATTAATTGCTGCAGAAGCGGTTTAACAAAAAAAGAATACAATATTTAAGAAACTGTCCTATATTTATGGGCAGTTTTTTTTTGCAAAATTTTTAATCTAAACCGAAAAATCATGAGTCTTTTTTCTCGTCTGTTTCTACTTAGTAGCTTTATTGTTCTGCTCACAAGTTGTGAAAAACCGTGGCAACCTATCTTCAACGGCGAAAACCTCGATGGATGGGATACTTACATCGGAACCGCACTGGACAGCTTTGACCATCTTCATGCCCAGGCAACAACTGATAAAGTGTTTAAGGTAGTGGAAGAAAACGGCGAAAAACTGATCCACATCTCGGGAGAAGTAAATGGTTCGCTGGCTACTGTTGACACTTTCGCCAACTACCACCTGGAGCTGGTTTTTAAATGGGGAGAACAGGTTTATACAAAGCGCAACAGCGGCTTGCTCTACCATAGCTTTGGTGAGTTTGGCGAGGCTCTGGGCACCTGGATGACCAACATTGAGTGCCAGCTAATGCATGAAAAACTGGGAGACACTTACCTGATGAACAATACCGTTTGCGAAACCGAAGTGGCAAAATCAGACGATGCGTTTGTTTATGCCAAAGGCGGCAAAGCAACACAGTTTGGAAAAGATTTTGAAGGGCCTGGCATTAAAAAAGCTATTGACGCAGAGAACCCGCTGGGAGAATGGAATACAGTAGAACTTTATACCGTAGGAAGAACCTGCGTACATGTTGTTAATGGAAAAACAGTAATGGTAAATACCAACACCGGTATTTACGAAGACGGCCAAATAAAACCGTTGTCATCGGGCAAAATTCAGCTGCAATCTGAAGGCGGCGATCTGTTCATTAAATCGGTACGAATAAAGCCCATAAAGGAGATTCCGGCAGAAATTTTAAATTAATTAATAGGCAAAGACTCGTTTCTATTGGAAGCGGGTCTTTTTTATAAAAAAACCACGCAAAAAAAAGAAGAAGTATGAGTCAAAAAACCTTTCGCGAGCAACTGACCCCAAAGAACACGATACTGGGAGTTCAGTTCCTGTTTGTAGCCTTTGGCGCCACTGTTTTGGTACCTCTCCTGGTAGGTATCGATCCGGCTGTAGCGCTCTTTACCGCCGGCATTGGTACCATGATTTTTCATTTTATTACCAAAGGCCAGGTTCCTGTGTTTTTAGGAAGTAGTTTTGCCTTTATTGCCCCCATTATCGAAGCCACCAAACTTTACGGCTGGCCAGGAACATTATCCGGCATCATTGCTGTTGGGATTGTTTATGCCATTGTATCCAGCTTGGTGAAACTGCGCGGACTCCAATTTGTGGAGCGTCTGTTTCCCGCAGTTGTAGTAGGTCCTGTAATTATGATCATCGGGTTGTCGCTGGCATCTGCTGCGGTTGATATGGCAAAAACCGATTGGGCGCTGGCTATTATTTCTTTGGCAACCGCCATTACGGTGGTAATTTTTGGTAAAAAAATGATCAAGTTGATTCCTATCTTCATCGGGATCACAGTGGGGTACATCGTAGCCATGATATGGGGGAAGGTTGATTACTCGGCTATTGCAGAAGCAGCCTGGTTTTCGTTGCCCGAATTTACAGCGCCAAAACTTAGCTGGCATGCTATTCTTTATATGATTCCGGTAGCCATTGCTCCTATTATTGAACACGTGGGCGATATGTACGCCATTGGAGGTGTTTGCGACAAGAATTTCATTGAAAAACCCGGTTTGCACCGCACCTTGCTGGGCGACGGTATTGCGACCGGTATTGCCGGATGTTTTGGTGGTGTTCCCAACACAACCTATTCGGAAGTAACCGGTGCTATTACGCTTACCAAAGTTACCAATCCGTTTATTTTGAGAATTGCAGCCATTACCGCCATCGTTTTTTCGTTGGTAGGAAAAGTGAGTGGTTTCCTGGAAACCATTCCGCAAGCCATCCTCGGCGGAATCATGTTGCTTTTATTCGGAATGATTGCTTCCATCGGTATCAAAACACTGGTTGATTCAAAAACCAACATGGGTGAAACCCGTAACCAGGTAATTGTATCGGTAGTTCTTACTGTCGGAATCGGCGGTGCCATTATTTCCTATGGTCATTTCTCCCTCGCCGGAATCGGCTTGGCTGCCACAGTGGGAATTATTCTGAACCTGCTGTTGCCTAAAACCCAAACAGAAGACAAATAATCTTTTTAGTTTTTTATCATAATTTCAGCAAAACCGCTTCTCAAAAAAGGAGCGGTTTTTTATTTACCAACGTCTTCATATAACAAAAAATAGTAAATGCACTGTTTTCAATGACTACTTTTACGGCTTGTCGATAAATATCCTATTTTTGAATTTATATTAACTAATCTGTCTACTAATAACATAAACCATAATGAACAGAATCCCTGTACGCTTTATAATCAACATAAGTTTATTTCCTTTTTTCTTCCCCTATGATATTGTTTCCGGACAAGACACACCAGCACTTTACGTTGAAGAAAGGTTAGGAAAAACGGGGGTAGATGACCGTCCAAAATTGAAAATACACTATGAATACGGCGAACATGGTGATGAAACGGAAAACTATCCGCAAGCAATTATTCAGTTTAAGAATGCACTTAGAATAGCCCAATATCTGGACGACAACAAATTGATTGCCCAAACAGTCAACTATTTGGTCAATATGTTTGCAGTAACAGGTGATTTCAAAAACTCAAATGAAACCTACATCCTGAAACTGAAAAATGCTGAAAAAAATGGAGATACAGGTGAAATTGCAAAAAAAAGCATGAACCTAGCTCCCAATAATTACTTTACCGGCAATTACGATAAAGCGATTCTGTTTGGGTTGTTTACACTGAAGACCAAAGAAACCAATACATTACAAACAATCACCTCTATCGATACAAACCTCTAATTCCCGTTAGCTGAATGAAACATGAATTACACCTCCTAAAATATGTACTTTTTCTCTTTCTACTTTTTGAGTTAGAAACCAAAGCCGATAATCTTTCAGAGAAACGATTGGCAGACAGCCTGCGTGCAATTGTCAATGCACAAACAATACCCGACAGTTTAGAGTCAACTTTCGAACAAATCAGAAAACAAAGAAAAAAACTGGGAGAAGATTATATTCCGCTATTAAAACAGTATGCCGAAAGGGCCCAAAGTACAGGTTATGCAAAAGGAGAAATGAAAGCCTACGATTTTATTGGTCTTCAGTACCGTTACAATGAAAACTACAAAGAAGCATACGAATATCATAATAAATCACTGGCAATTGCCATCCAGGAAAAAGACAGCACCCAAATGTTTTACAATTACAATAATTTGGGGCAGGTTTTCCGAAAACAGGACGTTACGGACCTGGCAATTGATTATTTCCATAAAGCATTGGCAATTTCAGATGCTATCGGGAATTTAAAGTCTTCATCATACTCCATGAATGCACTGGGAACTACGCTTATTCTTCAAAAAGACTATGAACGGGCCTTAAGCTACTTTCAACAATCATCTGATATAGCCAGGCAACGAAACGACATGCGTACCCTGGCTTATAACTACGGATCAATTGGCGAGATATTTCTCATAAAAGAACAAAACGATTCGGCGATGCACTATTTCCAAACATCGCGCGATCTACTTGCGGAAACGGGCTCTGATGAAGGAATGGGGGTTGCCGAACACCTGATTGGCAGGGCTTATCTGGCAAACGGAGAATACGACAAAGCCAAAGAAAGATTCGAACAGGCATTAATTTTCCATCAGAAAAGCGATGACCTGCGTTACCAAAGCTACTGCAATTGCTACCTAAGTGAGATTGCCATTGCCCAAAAAGATTACCCAACCGCGTTGCACCACCTCGATTTAGCGATATCCCAGGCTCAAAAAGTCAGCTCGCTAAAAAATCTGATGACTGCTTATTCCAATTATGCCGAAATCCATAAAAAACAAAATCGATGGGAAGAAGCATATGCTGCCATGCACAAGAGTCACACGTACAAAGACAGCATTATAAATGAGGCCAATAATAAAACAATCCAGGCTCTGGAAATTCGTTTCGAAACCCAAAAAAAAGAACAACACATTGAGCTGCTCACCACCGAAAACGAACTAAAAAACCAGCGGCTCCGTGCAGGAATTGTTTTACTGGCTGTTTTACTGCTTATTATTGTTATGATTTTATACATCCTGCAAATTCGCAGGAAACAAGCCTTGCTGGTACAAAACGACCTGCAACAAAAAGTACTTCGTTCGCAAATGAACCCGCATTTCATTTTCAATGTACTGGGCTCCATTCAGAATTATATAATGGGAAACGATACGAAGAAAGCTGCCAGTTATCTCGCTCAGTTTGCTTCCTTAACCCGCTCAACCCTTGAATATTCTGCCAGCGAATCCATTGCGCTGCGCGATGAAATAAAAATGCTGAGCAACTACATGGAACTCGAGAAGATGCGCAAACCCGGAAAATTCGATTTCGAAATAATTACCGACGACAAACAGGAAGCCGATTTTATTCAAATTCCGCCCATGGTTATCCAACCTTTTATTGAAAACGCCATCAAACACGGGTTCAACAACATTGACTACCAGGGAAAATTAACAGTAAAGATTACCGATAAAAACCAATGGATTGAATTCATTATTGAAGATAACGGGAAAGGAATGACCACAAACTCAGCATTAGGTCACCGCTCTATGGCCATGCAAATTTTTGAAAAACGTAGAAAGTTAATTCAGCAAAAACACAAAAAAGAGTTTACTTTTGAACTGATAAACCTACAAGATTCAAACCCCTCTGTAACGGGAGTGAGAATTGTTATAAACATTCCGGTTTTAGATGTATGATTAAAGCAGTTGTGATAGACGACGAACCGGCCATGCAGGAAGTTAACAGCCGGTTATTAAAAGAATATTTTCCAGGAGTAAAGCTGGCAGGAATTGGCAATTCGGTCGGAAGTGGCGTTGAACTGATAAAAAAGGAGAAGCCACACCTTGTTTTGCTCGATGTGGAACTGAACGAAGGTACCGGCTTCCAGATTCTTCAGCAATTAAAGCCTTATTCGTTTAAAGTAGTATTTATTACAGGCTACGATACTTATGCTCTGAAAGCCATTAAATTCAGTGCGCTCGACTACATTCTTAAGCCGGTAAACGAAATAGAATTTCAGCAGGCAATACAACATGCCATCGACGAAATTAACGAAAGTGAAAATCAGCAGCTTCAAACCGGTGTTCTGTTCGAAAGCCTGCAAAATGAAAACCAAGGAAAAAAACTGGTGCTGAAAACCATGGATTCGCTGCATATTGTTGATGCCAGCGACATATTGTTTTGCCGCAGCGACAACAGCTACACGACTTTCCATCTTGCCGACAACGAAAAGATAATGGTATCGAGAAGCATCCGCGAATACGAAGAACTGCTTTCGGGACATGGTTTTTTCCGTCCGCACCAATCTTTTCTGGTTAACCTGAACCATGTAAAAAAGATTGACAAATCGGACGGCGGGTTTATTATTATGAAAAACAAAAAAGAAATCCCGGTATCCATCCGCCAGAAAAAAAGACTGATTCAGATGCTCGAGAATCTCTAATAATTAGAAAACCTGAAAAACCCGAACGCTTTCAAAGTATTGCTGCCCGAATTCAAAACCTTGCTAAAACCAATAGTTCTCGCCTCATAGCTTTACAGAAAAAGCTTCGATGCAACGTATTGTGCTACACACTTCCGATTCTATTCACCTCATTCCCAATTCTGATATACTTTATTGCAAAAGCAATAACAGCTACACTACTTTCTTTTTTATAAACCGTCCACCGGTAGTTGTTTCCAGGAATATTAAAGAATACGAGCGGCAACTTCTGCATCATAATTTTTTCAGGCCTCATCAATCGTTTCTGGTGAACCTCGAACACCTGGTAAAAATCGACAAAACGCACGGTTTTTCGCTCGTAATGAAAGACAATACACTTATTCCCACTTCCATGCGGAAGAAAAAGGAATTGATGCAAATTCTGAACAGACAATTACAAATTCAAAGTGAAACAGAACACTTTCAAATTAAACCCGGGCACTGCTCCAAAACCCTTCTACCTTCACAACAAAATCAAAAACAATGAAAACCAGAATCCTCCTCCTTATTTCAGTATCACTGCTTTTCGCGATGATTTCCCCGGCGCAGGTAAAAGTAGATGTAAAAAAGAAAGTTAACCGGGAAACAAATCAGCGGGCCAACTCGAACACCGATAAAGCTATCGACAAAGGATTCGATAAACTGGAAGAAGGAATTGGAAGCCTTTTCGGGAAAAAAAAGAAAAAGGGGGAAGAACAGAACAAGCCGAACGAAGCAGAGGAAAGCCAGCAACAACAGGAGAACCAGCAGCAGCTTTCCGGTACCGGCACCAACGGGCAGCCAACCCCTAAGATGAACATACAATGGAGCCGATTCGATTTTGTTCCGGGCGATGAAGTAATTTTTGAAGACGGCCCCTCAAACGGTGAAGAAAACGGCGAGTTTCCCAGCCGTTGGGATTTAGTTGAGGGCAATTGTGAAATTATTAATGTAAATGGCGAAAATGTTATTGCTTTTCCAAAGGGCGGCGAAATTATTCCCTACTTAAAAAACAGCAAAGACGATTACTTGCCGGAAGTATTTACAGTTGAATTAGACGCTTGGTTTTGGAAAGATGAGAATCAGCGAGACCTTTATATATACTTTTTCGACAAAAAAAATCAAGAATCAAATGGCAATTATAAACCAGTAGAAATAAACAGTTACTCAGCCGAATATGACAATAGCTATCAGGTACTTCCAAAAGAAAACCCCAATGGTATGTGGAGGCATATATCAATAGCATATACCAGAAGTAAGTTAAAAGTTTACCTGGATGAAACACGTTTGATAAACATTCCTCGTATGGAAGGAAATCCGACCGGGCTTACTTTTCACTTAACAGGATATTCAAGCGATAAACCAGAACAACTACAATACATTAAAAACGTGCGCATAGCCAAAGGCGGTGTAAAATATTACGACCGGGTTATGCAGGACGGCAAAATCGTTTGTAACGGGATAAAATTCGACGTAAACAAAGCCACATTGAAACCCGAAAGCATAGGACCGATCAATAATATTTTTGAATTGATGCAAAAACAGCCTGAGCTGAAATTCAGTGTGGAAGGACACACCGACAGCGACGGCGATGATGCCCAAAACCAAACCCTCTCTGAAGCCCGGGCCAAAACAGTAATGGAACAGCTTGTTAAAATGGGAATTGCAGCCGACAGGCTCAACAGCAAAGGCTGGGGTGAAAGCAAACCCATAGGAGGGAACGACACTCCTGAAGGGAAAGCCAACAACAGAAGAGTTGAATTTGTGAAGTTCTAAGAAAAAACTATCTGAAAATTTCAATAACACTAAAATTATGAATTGGTATTTAAAAGTATTAAAACAGTATGCCGACTTTAATGGTCGTGCCAGAAGACAAGAGTATTGGATGTTTGTTCTTTTCAACATCATTTTTTCGATAGCTGCAGGAGCGCTGGATGCGGCCCTCGGAACATGGGGTGCAATAGGCGGGCTTTATGGTTTGGCCATGTTAATTCCAGGTCTGGCTGTCGGCGTCAGGCGTTTACACGACACCGGCAAAAGCGGCTGGATGTTGTTAATTGCCTTTATTCCTGTAATAGGCCTTATCTGGCTTTTGGTATTGCTTGCTACCGACAGTACATCAGGAAGTAACCCATACGGACCTAATCCGAAAAATCAATAATCCTCAGGTATGCGAAGAAAACAATCACCCATTGGGACACTAGTCTTTGCCACGGTATTTTTTGCCAGCGGTTTTATGGGCTGGCTGTACTTTACCAAACCCATGCTAGAAGAAGCCAGGGCTACGGAAAAATGGCCAACAGTACAGGGAGTAATCACTGCTTCGGAGTTAGGGAAAAGCACCAACAGTGAAGGCACCGACATGTATTCGGCCAATGTATATTACGACTATACCGTAAATGATCGCCAATACAGCAGCTCGGGCATTACTATGGCCGATGGCTCAAGCAGTATGAAAAACAGCGAAGTAAACAAACTTAAAAAATATGCAGAAGGAACAAGCGTAACGGTGTATTACGACCCTGAATTCCCGGAAAGCACAGTGCTCGAACCCGGCGCAGGTTTCTGGCTCGGATTATTATTAAGGCTCCCCCTCTTGTTTTGTGCCGTTTCGATTCTGATGGTACTCAGGTTTCTGGGGCAAATCAAACGACTCTTGTTTGGCAGATAGATTAAACCTCTCCCGTTTGTCAACACACTCTGAAAATAAGGTCAGAGAATAAGCAATAAAAACAGGAATGCAATCAGCCTACCAGCTAAAAACACTTTTGAAAACGAACAAATTAAATCAGATGAAATCACACGAAGTAGATTACAAAATCGGTGGCCACGATATCCAGTATGTAGAAATTGAATTAGATCCGAACGAAACAGTAATAGCCGAAGCCGGAGCCATGCTATACATGAAAGAAGGCATCGATTTCCAAGCCAAAATGGGCGATGGATCGGAACCGGATAAAGGCTTGTTCGGCAAACTTCTTTCGGCAGCATCGCGAAAAATAGCGGGCGAATCCATTTTTATTACGCATTTTACACACCGTGGTACAGGGAAAAGTCATGTGGCATTTGCTGCTCCTTACCCGGGAACTATTGTTCCGCTCGAATTACAGAAGCTGGGCGGCTCGGTTATCGTTCAGCGCGACGCTTTTTTATGCGCTGCACTCGGAACCAAAATAAGCATGCATTTTAACCGGAAACTGGGGGCCGGATTCTTTGGTGGCGAAGGATTTATTCTTCAAAAGCTTCAGGGCGACGGACGCGCATTCATCCATGCAGGTGGCACCCTTATCCGGCACGAGCTTAACAACGAAACCATCCGCGTTGATACAGGCTGTGTAGTCGGCTTCCAGGAAGGAATTGATTTCAGTATAACACAGGCCGGAAACCTTAAATCAATGCTTTTGGGCGGCGAAGGCTTATTCCTGGCAACACTAAGCGGCACCGGCACAGTATGGCTGCAATCCATGCCCATCAACAAACTCATCGACCAGCTCTCCCCCGGAAGTTCAAACCGTAACAAAGAAGGTGATGCAGGCATATTACGGAATCTGTTAGAATCATAAAATCAGTCACTTCCAAATTATAAACTTTAAAATTACAATTATGAAAAATTTAATCACACTACTTTTTGCTTTCGTTCTTTTCTTAACTGCCAATCAGGCAAAGGCTCAGATTAGCGTAGGCCCGGGTCTGGGTTTTGCTACCGACATCAGCTCGTTGGGCATTAGCGCCAATGCTGGTTATCAGATCAATGAAAAGTGGGCTGCCACAGGAGCGTTTACCTATTTTCTGGAGAAAGACTACGTAAAATGGTCGGCACTCGACTTTAATGCCAACTACAGCATTACCCAAATTGAAAATGTTGGCGCATTGTACGGCATCGGCGGACTTAATATTACCATGGTAAAAATTGATATCCCTGAATTGGGAGAATGGCTGGGCGGTGGTTCTGCATCATCATCCGATGTTGGTTTAAACCTCGGAGCCGGCCTTAACATCGGCTTATCAGAAAAAATGACACTCGCCCCTGAACTCTGCTATACCATCAGCAGTGGAGGCTACCTGCGGGCCGGTGTAAAACTGATGTTTAGCTTATAAAAACAAAGAGGAAGGGTATTACCCTTCCTCTTTGTAAACCTCACTTTTAAGCCAATTAGCTATGAAGAATTATCGATTCGCAGTTATCAGCATCACTATCATTTTTCTGATATCGTCGTGCGCCAACTCCCCGTCTTCCAATCCGCTCCCCCCTCTCAAGATTGACATCCCCGCTGAATTACAGGGAAACGACGACATTGAGAAATTTATAAAAGCCTCGGAAGAAGCCATCAATTTGTTCAGCGACACGGCTGAAGAACTGGCAGAAGATTGTAAAGACTTTGCCGGGAAAAAAGAGGAAGACCTCAACATGCTCGACAAAGTTAAAATGGTTGCAGCGCTCGGAAAGTTTACTTCCAACTTTGCACAATTTGCGGGAAAATACAATGAAATGGAAGATCAAACCAAAGTACTGGAAGAAGGGCTGAACGAAGAACAGGCAGCCGCACTCGCCACGGTAATGCAAACGTTCAAACTACGCATGGAACAACTGGAAGAGAAATACAAAGACATCAACAATCAATAATAAAACCGATGAAAGAAATGATTCTCGGCCTGTTGGCAATTATTACCTGCGCATATGTCAGTGCTCAGCAAACCATAAAACCCTACAAATTTAAAACGGCCATTGTTGAATACACATACAGCGGCAACACAACCGGCTCACAAACTTTATACATTGATGAACACGGATGGGACCAATGCGAAGTTACCAACACCGTAATGAAAAGTTTTGGTCAGAAAAACGTAACCGATGAAGTAAAACTGACGCTGGGACTTGAAATCTACCAGTGGACACCCGGACAAAGCACCGGCACGCAGATGCATAATTCGATTCTGGAAGAACTAATGAAAGATCCGGATTTTGACATCAAGGATTTTTCCAAACAGCTGATGAAACAGTTGGGTTTCGAGAAAAAAGGAAACGAAGCTGTAGACGGCAGAGACTGTGAAGTATGGAAAGGAATGGGGAGTACCATTTGGATTTGGAAAGACATAGCAGTTAAAACAGAAGTAAAAGTTTTGGGACAAAAAACGGTTTGGACTGCTACAAGCATCCAATTCGATGTTCCCGTTCCCTCCGCAAAATTTGACGTACCTGGAGATGTTCAATTTCAGAAATTCGACAGCAACAATCCCATGGATTTGATGCAAAGAGGAGCACAAACAGAAGATGATGATTCTTCCGGCGAACAGGAACCGGAAATAAAAAACCTGAAAGACCTGAAAAATATTTTCAAGAAAAAATAAGCCCAACAAAGCGCTTCCTCAAATATAAAAAATCAAGCACCTGCTTGCTTTTCAGGCAGGTATTTCCAAAACCTTCGGGGCATGTGTTGTAACTGCAAGCGAAGGTTTTTTCGTTCTTCAATGTTGATGTGCTTAAAATACGAGCACCACAATTTCTGGTAAAAATCTTCTCCTTCATCCAGCAGCGCCTGTTTCACCTGGCCATTAAAAGCATTAAACTGTTTCTTCGATATCTCCACTTCTTCCACTTTGTTTTTATCGTAATAAACACCGTAGTTTCGTTGCAGGTCGTAAATCAGCCAGCGCTGATCGGCAAAGCGCTTCTGATAATGCGTAACAACCAACGGCAGCACATCAAATTTTGGTTCGATGCCACAAAAAAACATTCCGTCTTTTGCTCGCTGAAACCGCACAAACTGCATGATTCGCATGGCTTCCTTCTTTACCTTTTGCGACGACTGGGTAAGCGCCATCACATCCAAATCGCCGTAATCGGTCTCAAGGTTCATGTAACCGCTAAACAGGCGCCTCAGAAAACGGTAGATCTTCATCTCAATTCCCTGTTCTTCAGACAAAAAAGCATAAAACAAAAGCTGCTTGTTAGCGTCCGACATCTTCGCCTGCACTCCGTTCCAAACACGTTCTGCTTTTTGCGGGTCTGTCTGAATATCCACATTCTCCAAAAAAAGGTGCCGGGATTGGACATTTCGCGCGCAAATATCAACCGGAAAATCCTTCCGGCGATAACACTCGAATACTGCCGTCAGCAATCCCTCAAAACTATTATCGTAAGTGTAAATTTTCATAATTGGATACTTGATAACTGATACTCGATCCTCCCTGAACTTTGAACTCTAAACTCAGAACTAATGCAACGTTGGCAAAACCGGTTTGAAATCGGCAAACAATTCCAACTGAGTATCCGGCGATTTCCGGTATTTTGAATGCGTATTGATCACCAGTTGTCGCTTTAAACGAACCGGATCCCAATCCGAAAATTTTGCAGCCAGCTCGTTGCAGGTAATAAAATACCTGGCCCGTTTCAGCACTACCCCCAGCTCTTTCAGCGTCAAGGTGGTAAGCCGGCGATGGCGACGCGCCATGATGATCTTTTGAGCAGACAGCACACCGATTCCGGGCACCCGCAAAATCATTTCGTAATCGGCTTTATTGATATCCACCGGAAACAGGTGCATATTTCGCAAGGCATATCCCAGTTTCGGATCCACATCTAAATCCAGGAAAGGATGGTCTTCGGTCAAAATCTCTTCGGCTTTAAAATGATAAAAGCGCATCAGCCAATCGCTTTGATACAGGCGGTTTTCGCGCACCAGGGGAGGCCGGCTAATCGCCGGAAGCCGTTTGTCGTAATCATTCACCGGCAGATAACCCGAAAAGTACACTCGCTTCAGGTTTTGATTCTGATACAAGCCCGACGAAAGCAAAATGATTTCCCGGTCGGTTTCGGGAGTGGCCCCCACTATCAGCTGAGTGCTTTGTCCTGCCGGCGCAAACTGCTTGGCACTGCGGAACTTTCTTCTTTCTTCTTTGCTGATCAGGATCGAATTCCGGATCTGCGTCATTGGCGAGATAATGTCGGGGTAATTTTTTTCGGGTGCCAGTTTTTTCAGGTTAGGCTCAGTGGGAATTTCCATGTTCACACTCAGGCGGTCGGCCCAAATGCCTGCTTCCTCTATCAGTTCAGGGCTCGCTCCCGGAATGGCTTTCAAGTGAATGTACCCGTAGAAATTTTCTTCGGCACGCAGTTTTTTGGCCGTCAATACCATTCGCTCCATCGTAAAATCCGGATTTTTTATCACGCCCGAACTCAGAAACAAGCCTTCGATATAATTACGGCGGTAAAAACCGATCGTCAAATCGACAATCTCCTGCGGCGACAAAGTGGCCCGTGGACGGTCGTTGGTGCGGCGATTAACGCAATAGGCGCAATCGTACATACAATGGTTGGTCATCAGAATTTTAAACAGGCTGATACAGCGCCCGTCATCCGTAAAACTGTGGCAAATACCGGCGGCAACACCATTCCCGATCCCGTTGCCCGTGTTTTTTCGTGTGCTTCCGCTCGATGCACACGAAACATCGTACTTGGCAGCGTCGGATAATATGGCCAGTTTCTTCTGAATTTTCTCGTCCATTGTTTCTTCCTTTAAATCATAATACACAAATCCCCGGTGCCCAAACTCCATTAACTAAAGGCAAAAATCCCCGGTCAACACCGGGGATTTGGAACCTAATTATCGGGTTTAACCCCACTGGAAATAATGGAAATTGTTTTCATAGCTCTGATAATATTATTATCAAATGAGGCGATAATAAATTAATCAATTACTTTATATCCACAAGAATATTTTTTACTTTTGAAGAAAAAAATTTGTCGGATGAACCATTTCAGCAACAATATCAAGCTTTTACGAAACCGGAAAAATCGCACACAAAATGATGTGGCTTTAGCGCTTAATTTAAAACGCACCACCATTAATGCACTGGAAAATTCCATCAGCCAGCCAACGGTTCCGCAGCTGCAGGCATTTTCAAAATTTTATGGCATCGCCATCGATACACTGATCAACATTGACCTGAACCGGCTTTCAGAATTGCAGTTCACCGATCTCCAAAATGGTTTTGATGTATTTATCCGCGGCACCAACCTCCGCGTTATTGCCACTACGGTTGATTCATCAAACAACGACAACATCGAGTTTGTAAACGAAAAAGCACAGGCCGGTTATGTAACCAGTTTTGCCGACCCCGAATACATTGGGAAACTGCCGGTTTTTCAGTTGCCGTTTTTGTCGAAAGAGAAAAAGTACCGGGCGTTTACCATTACCGGCGATTCCATGTTGCCCATTCCCAGCGGATCGGTAGTGATTGGTGAATTTGTCCAGGATTTTATGGATGTGCGATCGGGACAAGCCTGTATTGTGGTTACCCGCGACGAAGGAATTGTTTTTAAAATGGTTGAAAATGACATTACGGAAAAAAGATCATTTGAAATGATTTCGCTGAATACGCAATTTGAACCTTACGAACTACCGGTAACCGAGGTAAAAGAAATCTGGAAGTTTGTGTGCTACCTCAATACCGAAATTCCGGAACCGGAGAGTGATCTGCAACAACTTCTGAAAAGTGTGAATGAAATGAAAATGGAGCTACAGCAGTTAAAACCCGGAATGAAGTAGTAAACCTATGCGCCTGGCAGTTTAGAATCGCTTAGCGAACTAATAGTTATTCAGCCTCTCCATCAGCTCAAATACCACACCTTCGCGCAGGGCAAAATCGGTTTGTACAATTTCCTGAATGCCAATTTCACGAACAAGGGTTTCGATCAGAATCACAGCCGGAACGATCAGGTCAACCCGCACATAATCCATCCCTTTAAACTGCAAGCGTTCGGCACGGGTCGAAGCAATCAACCGGTGATAGACTGCATAAAAATCTTCCAGCGTTATTTCCTGTTTAATACGTTGCCTGGTTCCCGGATCCACCTCGTCAATCATATCAACTACCGTATCAAAAGCCCCCGAGCAACCTACCAGCATTTTTACAGAATGTTCGCAACAATTTTGAATCGCCTCTAAATGCTGCGCTGCAAAATACTCCTGGAGCAGCTTGATTTCGTTCTCCTGTATCGGATCGGAAAGATCGAAACGGTTGATGATTCGCGCCATTCCTGTTGGCTGGCTTTCTTTCCAGATAATATCGGTATCGAGCGCCAGAATAAGTTCGTTACTTCCTCCACCTATGTCCAGAATCACCGATGGATTGTCAAGGTTTTCAAAAGCCAGTAAAACGCCTTTAAAAATCAACTCCGCCTCTTTTTTCCCGCTAACAATTTTCACCAGCCAGCCACTCTCCTCTCCCAGCTTCTCCAGAAATTCAGCTTTGTTGGCGGCGGTACGCACAGCCGAAGTAGCAAGCACATAAACAGAATTAACTCCTCCCAGGTCCTGTATGATCTTTTTGTGTTTCCGAAACGACTCAATCGTTCTTTCCGTTGCAGCCGGACTGATTTCGTTGTCGCGAATTTTATCGTCGCCCAGTTTAACCAGTTGTTTGCTTTGGTGCAAAATCCGGAAACTCCCCTTCCGGATCTCCGCCACAAGTAAATTGCAGGTATTGGTTCCCAAATCAACAACAGCAACGCGCATAAAACTAATTTATCACCCTAAGGGTTACAACGTTCCCTTAGGGTTTTGATTATTTGACAGAACAAATTAACGAAGTTTATACTTCTCAGCAAATAGCTCGCCTGCATTAGATTCATGATAAGCTTTAAAATTTTCTTTCGATTCAAACCACCTTAAAACACTTTCCCGCGCTATATCTGTTTTCTCTTGTGAGATTATTGCTTTGTAGGAAGAAAACCTCCACTCTCCCGGAGAATTTGTGAAACCGTGTTTCACCGGATTGTTATGAATATATACCAAACACATTTGCAAATGTTGCTCCGAGTCAATCAACGTTCTGTTAATCGACTGACAAAAAAGTCCCCCTCTTTTTCCACTTCTGTAATTTTTCTTTTTAGAAAAGGTATTCTGAACGCTTCCCCATTGATGCGAGAAATAGCTGTTCTCATCCCTACGTTTAAAACCTGATGGAATCTGGATTTCTCTGTTTCTTACTAAAAAATGAAAATGATTGGGCATTAAGCAGTAAGCGTAAATTGTTGCTACCGGAGTAATAAACTTTCGTACAAGTTCTAAAAATGTTTTGTAGTCCCAGTCTGTCGAAAATAAACTATCACTCCCCCGGGCATGATTATACACATGATAAAAGCATTCTGATTCAAATGGTGGGCGAGTTGTTGACATTATAAAAAAAGTAGTTTAGATTTGAGGAAACGAAAACAGATACTTTAAACCCTTAAGGGAACTTCGTAACCCTTAGGGACAGAGAACGATGAAATCCACACAAACATCTGATTTAATCAAAGAAAAAGCAAAATCGCTTGGACTTTCTGATTGCGCCATTGTTCCGGTCTCTTTTCTCGCGGAAGAAAAGGAACACTTTGAATCCTGGCTTTCCGCCCAAATGCACGGAGAGATGGGATACATGGCGCGAAATACGGAGAAGCGGCTCAATCCGCAACTTTTGGTAGAGAACGCAAAAAGCATCATCGTCGTTCTCCAGAATTACTTTCCCAAAGAAACACAAAGCGATAAAGAAGCGCCAGTGCTTTCGAAATATGCCTATGGAACCGACTATCATTTTGTTCTGAAAGACAAACTTCGTCGGCTTCTGGAATTCATTCATACTGAAATCACCTCCTGCACAGGGCGGCCTTTTGTGGATTCGGCACCGGTACTGGAACGTGCCTGGGCCCGGAAAGCCGGATTGGGCTGGATTGGCAAAAACAGCAACCTGATTTCACTTCACCACGGGAGCTTCTTTTTTATCGGGGAACTGATCGTGAATATTGAACTTCCGTACGACAACCCCAAACCGGTAAGCGACCATTGCGGACGCTGTACCAAATGCATTGATGCCTGCCCTACCAAAGCCATTGTTGCCAACCGGGTGGTGGATGCCCGCAAATGTATTTCGTACCAAACCATTGAAGTAAAAGGCGAACTGGACGAATCGCTGAAAGGACAATTTGACAACCGTGTTTTTGGCTGCGACATTTGTCAGGATGTTTGCCCCTGGAACCTGAAATCGGAACCACACAACGAGGCTTCTTTTAATCCTCACCCCAAATTACTTCAGCTAAATAAAGACGATTGGGAAAATATGGAGCGACCGCTTTTCAATGAATTGTTTAAGAACTCTGCGGTAAAAAGAGCCGGTTTTAACGGGCTGAAGCGCAACCTGAAATTCCTTGGAAATGCCTAAAAAGTTCAGCTACAAAACCATCCTGGTAAAAGGTCCGATGAACGGCGTTTATGCCGAATTTCCTTTTGACAGCCGCCAGGAATTCGGCACCAGCAAACACATCTGGAGCAAGGTTACCGTAGAAGGTAAAACCTACGAGATGAACCTGCTTCCCAACGGAAAAAACGGACATTGGCTTCATTTCAAAAAAGACATCCGCGATACGATCCGGAAACAGGAAGGAGACACGGTTTACATTGAACTGGAACAAAACACAAAACCGCGTACAGTTGCCGTTCCCGAATATTTACAATGGCTACTCGACAACGATCAGCAAATGGCCAGGTACTTCGAAAAGCTAACAATTTCGGCTAAAAAATTCTGGATAGCCCACATAGAAGACACCAAAAACGAAGACACGAAAGTGGAACGCATCAACCGCTTTTTTGAATTTCTCCACCAGCATTATGCCGACAAGGTTTAACTTTCATTGAATAATTCACTACTTTCGCTTATCAACTAAATCCGATCCATATGAAAATCATCAGTCTGATTGCCCTTTTGTCACTCCTTTTTACAGCTTGTTCAACTCAATCTCCCAAAACAGAGAATGAAAAACTGCCCAATTTCGTAGTGGTTTTTATCGACGACATGGGATACGGTGATGTGGGATGTTACGGCGCTACGGGTTACACAACGCCCAACCTCGACAAAATGGCTGCCAGCGGTATGCGTTTTACCAATTTTTACGCCGCCCAACCGGTATGCAGCGCCTCGCGAGCAGGCATACTAACCGGCTGTTACCCCAACCGGATCGGCTTTTCGGGAGCACTGCGCCCCAACAGCGAAATTGGCATTAACCCCGACGAAACAACGATAGCCGAACTGCTGAAAACCAAAGGATATGCAACGGGAATTTTTGGCAAGTGGCACCTTGGCGACTTACCTAAATTTCTTCCCCTGCAACATGGTTTTGATGAATTTGTAGGTCTTCCCTACTCGAACGATATGTGGCCTTTGGATGGCCTCGGCAATCCGCCGCCCGAAGGTCACCGCAAAAGAACATTCCCCGAACTTCCTGTGATTACCGGCAACGAAGTCAGTGAGCGGATAACAAGCCTTCAGGATCAGGACAAACTGACCACGCTTTACACTGAAAAAGCCGTGGATTTCATCAACCGTCACGCCGACGGACCGTTTTTCCTCTACCTCCCGCACTCGATGGGACACGTTCCGCTGGGTGTTTCCGAGAAATTCAGGGGGAAAAGTGAGCAGGGCAAATACGGCGATGTAATGATGGAAATTGACTGGAGTGTGGGTGAAATAGAAAAAGCATTGGAGAACAACGGAATCGACGATAATACCGTTTTCATTTTTACCACCGACAACGGCCCGTGGCTAAACTACGGAAACCATGGCGGATCGGCAGGCGGTTTGCGCGAAGGCAAAACCACCAGCTGGGAAGGCGGGCAACGGGTTCCCTTTATTATCAAATGGCCCGGAAAAACACCGGCAGGCACCGTTTGCAACAAACTCACCTGTGCCATTGACCTTCTTCCCAGTTTTGCAGAAATTGCCGGCACCGGTTTACCTGAACAAAAAATTGACGGAACCAGCGTTGTTGAGCTATGGAAAGGAAATACAGAAGCCGAACCGCGCGAAACCATTCTTTTTTACTACGACACCAATAACCTGAATGCCGTGCGTAAAGGCAACTGGAAGCTGGTTTTGCCACACACCTGGCGATCGTACCATACCACACCCGGACAAGACGGCCACGGCGGGGCACGTGTAAAAATGACAGTGGAACAACCCGAGCTTTACAACATGATGCGCGACCCCGGGGAACAGTACAATGTAATTGAATCGCACCCCGAGAAGGTGGCCGAATTGATGGAAATTGTTGAAGCTGCCCGTGCTGAACTGGGAGACCTGAACGTTGGCCTGGAAAAAGGAAGCGGTACACGCGAAATCGGAAAACTTTAGGTGCCGCCCCATTTATTGATGCCATTGGAGACAGAATAGCATCAGCCCGTTTCAAGTTGAAATCCAAGATGAGATTGGCTCAATCCGGCTTCAATCTACATCGATCTATTTTCAATCTGTATCAGTCATTGACAGAATAATTTGCACAATATTTTCTCAATTATAATACTCTGGGATTCAACAACAAAAACGTTCACCATGCCTAACTCAAAGACAATTTGCTTACTTATTCTGACATTGGTCTTTTCCGGTTCGGTGCTGATTTCCAGCGCTCAAAAGACAGACACGCCACCATCAAAAAAGGAGATTCGAACACTGGATTCGAAAGACGCCTCTGTTAAAATGAATGCAACAATCAGGAAAAACAAATCCGGCAAAGTCAGTCGAATTATTGACACACCAATTAATTTCCAAACCGACGACACCTTGATCCTCGTAAATGGTAAAAAGAAGGTAAAACTTGAAAACATCAATCCTCAATGGATTAAAAGTGTCCAGGTTTTTAAAAACGAAGATGTTCCGGCGAGGTACCGAAAGAAAGGTATAACCCGGCTTATAAAGGTTAAAATTAAGAAGCCTCTTTTTGCGGGGAAAAAGCATCGCTAAAACGGAGTGATCGAAAGCTTGTAATTCCGAACGCCCGGTCGCACCCGGTACTTTTGCAATTGGCGAATCGCGGTTCCGCCCACACCCGAAACTTCAAAATCCACATTCAGAATAGTATTGGGCGCCTCTTTCAATTGATAAGTGTACATGGCCCGCGAAAGGTTATCGGTGGAATATTTGTGCAGGCTGAAATTTAGCCAATCGTCTCCTTTGATCAGCAAACCTTTACCGTCCGCATTTTCTACTTTTAGCCAGCGAACATCGCTTCGGTTGCCATACTCTTGTGGTATAATGTAGGGTACGTACATCGAATCAGCAGTGGAATGATACCAATTCACTTTTGCCCCGGTTTTGCGGTCGGGGTAATTTTCAAAAGGCCCGCGACCGTAATATTCAACCGCGCTAAAAGCTTTTGGTAATTCAAACTGCAAACCAATTTTGGGCAACATATCCGGCATCGGTCCGTGCGGAATGATTTCCTGTTCCAGATCGATTTTCCCGCTGGCTGAGAAAGTCCAGGTTTCGTTTCGTTCAAAAGCCGAGAAAAGACCACCCCGGTTTAATCGGCGATTGGCCGGAAGCGAAGAGTTCGAAAACACTTTCATTCTCACCTTTACCTCCTTCTCATTTAGCTGAATTACGTCCACTTCATCTACCTGCGTCAACAGGTCGCGCATGCCCAGTGTTCGCAATTGGTTGTCGATGCTCCTTCCATAACCCGGTGTGCGGTTATCGCTGCTAAACATGTAACTTCCCCACGGATCCAGATCGTTGGCAGTGGGCGCTCTCCAAACGTTAAACACCGGCCCGCCTTCGAGGTATTCCGTTCCCTTAAATTGCAGCGAAGAAAGTTTCGCAGTGCTTTTATCGATCACATAACTGAAATCATCTCCAGTTATCACAACCTTATCCTTACTTTCCGAAAAAGAAACCTTCCGGTCGTTGGGCTTTTCTTCCACAAAATACAGATCGGTTGACACCTTGAATTGCTCCCAGGCAATTTCGTGCCCTTTCGGGGCCCAGCTTTGGTCTTCCTTCAACACAAACGAAACAAGCATCAAACACTCTTCACGCGAATCAATACGCGGACGGCGATAATCGATCGTAACTTCAACGGTATCTCCGGGAGCAGCTTCGCATTCAAAAATTCCGCGCTGCGAGGGTTTTCCATCCACTCTCAGTTCCCATCGTCCGTCCAGTTCTTTCAGGTTTTTAAACTGATGACGGTTGATCACCTGGATTCTCCCGGCTGCCATATCAATTACCTCGATTTTCACCGGTTGACCTGATTTTTTTATCTGGTTGATTTCGGGCTGCGGAGTTCGGTCGGGCCACACAATTCCATAGGTTCTGCCTCCCAGCCCAACAGCATAAAACGAACCCGCTGTGGTGTCCTTTTCGAAATCGAGATGCAACACAGCGCCGTCGGTTTGGTGTTCAATATTTCCAACCCGGACAGCTTCCGGAAATATCTTTACATCGTCGATCACCATTTTGGAAAGCCGTCCGGAATATTCGCCTTGGTCCTGTGTTTCGGCTTCACGCCCAATACAAAGCGGGAAAGGCGTTGAACTTATATTTCCGCTAAAGGAACTGGTCGCCACCTGTTTTTTGTCGATGTAAAGTTGCAGGCTCCGTCCGTCGTAAATACCCGCAATGTGGTGCCAGTTTCCGTAAAAATCGCTGTTCACTTTTGCTTTGGCAGAAACGCGTTTGCCACTTTGCAGGTAAAACTCCAGCGTCCGCGGATCTTCCATTCCGATTCCGTATCCGTGCCCGCCTTTGGCTATAAACGTATTGGGCTGTGGAATTTCGAAAGGTTTCACCCAAAATGAAATGGAGAGCTGGTTTCCGGTGATATCAAGACTTGGATCGCGGTAAAACTCCACCCAGTCATCGTGCCCCGAAAATTCGAGTCCCCAGCCATTTTTCCCCTCGGCAAATACAGGTCGTCCCATAATTTGTCCGTCGTTTTTGGCTTCTGAAAGATCACTCAGAATCCGGCGCGGTGTTTCAATTCCCGGGCTGATCCAGTCCCAAATGGCTCCGCCTGTCAGTCGCGGGTACTTCCAAATGTATTCCCAGTATTCGTCCATCCCGCCCAAACCATTCCCGGTGGCAGCCAGGTATTCATCCATAAACGAAGCCCGCTGGTCATTCTCCGGAAGCACCTTTCCTTCGGCCAGGTTTTTATAATCGATCGGACTCCAGTAACGCGGCCCGACTATGTCTTCAAAAGGAA
Organism: Maribellus luteus; assembly: GCF_003576475.1. Lineage (GTDB taxonomy): Bacteria > Bacteroidota > Bacteroidia > Bacteroidales > Prolixibacteraceae > Draconibacterium > Draconibacterium luteum. Next base: position 198,530 of record NZ_QWGR01000003.1, read on the forward strand.
TGTAAAACGTATTTCCGCCGTACATCCAGACCGGTCGGCTCGGGTCGATCGCTTTGCCTGTTTTAATCACTTCATGGATATTTTCTCCGCTGCCCGATTCATTTCCGGCACTCCAGACAATCACCGAAGGACGGTTGCGGTCGCGATACACGAGCTTGCGAGAACGATCGCGGTACATCTCAGTCCAGGCACGATTTTCAGACAAATGAATGTTGTTGTGCGCTTCATCGCCCACTTCATCAAAAATGTACATCCCCAGTTCGTCGGCCAAGGCAATGTATTCCGGGGTTGGCGGATAATGACTGGTTCGCACACAGTTGATGTTGTGCTGTTTCATCAGAATCAGGTCGGTTCGCAATGTTTCCTGCGGAACGGCCTGCCCGTGTTTTGGGTCGTGCATGTGGCTGTTCACCCCATTTAGTTTTACAGGAGCCCCGTTAACCGTCAGAATGTGATCCTTGTATTTCACTTCACGAAAACCAATTTTTTGCGAAAGCGCTTCCAACGTATTTCCGTCTTTGTCTTTCAGAATAATCAACAACTGAAAAAGATGGGGAAACTCAGCCGACCACTTGGTCGGATCGACCACCACCGTTGACAATGTTACTTTTTTTATTGAGGCAGAATCAACTGCCGCTGTTTCTTTTTGAATGCCTTCCGCAAGAATTGATCTTCCCTCATCGTCCAACACATCCATTTCAATACTCACTTCCCTTTTTTCCGGTAGTGTGTTTGTCAGATCAACTTCCACTTTCAGTGTTGCATCCTTGTATTCTTCATCAAGATCCGTAGTAACGTAATGATCGTGAATGTAGGTTTGTGGCTGTGCATACAATTTCACATCCCGGAAAATCCCCGACAAGCGCCACATGTCCTGGTTTTCGAGGTAAGAACCATCGCTAAAACGAAGCACTTCCACCGAAAGATCATTTTCGCCCTTCTTCAAAAACCGGGAAATATTGTATTCGGCCGGCTCAAAACCGCCCTGATTGTAACCCACTTTTTCGCCGTTCACCCACACATAGGAAGCCGATTTCACGCCTTCGAAACGAAGCATCACTTCCTTTTCCCCCCAGTTTTCGGGTAACTCAAACTTACGTTTGTAGCAACCTCCCGGATTGTAATATTCCGGAATTTTCGGAGGATCGCTTTCAAACGACAACGCAACATTTCGAAATTTCGGATGACCGTACCCTTCCATTTGCCAGTTCGACGGAACCGTAATCTCGTTCCATCCATTAAGCTCGAAATCGGGATTCCAAAAATCAGCTGGAACCTGATCGGGCGTTTCCACCCACAGAAATTTCCACGTTCCGTTGAGCAATTGATAATTTTCGCATTTTCGGGGTAAATCCTGAATGGCTCGTTCGCGCGAACTGTAGGGAATATGAAAAGCATGCGGAAGATTTTGCCCCTTTTCAAAAACCGCCGGATTTTGCCAGTCGTCAGGCAAAAATTCCACTTGCTGCGCCAACAATCCGGCAGGCAGAAGTACGAGTAAAAGCAATGCGATACGATTCATTCGATTGGTTGGTTTAACTTTTATATTGAGACTGTGATAAAGTTAATACTTCTTTCATCAGCGTTTTTAAAATCCTTTTATTCAGTCCGGTACAACAACCCTATTTTTCATATCAAGCCCGGAATTCATTCGCGTTCCAACCGGAAAGCCAGCTGCCGCTATACTTCGGGCACTTCTTCCTTGGGTTTTAAATCACTGTTTTTGTGAAACTTTTGAGAGTACAAGGTAGGTGTAAATCCGGTATACTTTTTAAAAATCCGGTTAAAATTCGACTGGTTGTTAAACCCGCTTTCGTAGCAAACCTGTGTTACGGTCATTTTCCCTTCAATCATTAACATGCACGCATAATTGATACGCATGTCGTTAATAAACTCAACCAGCGATTTTCCCGATTTCTCTTTAAAAAAACGACAAAACGCTGAAGGGTTCAAATTGGCCACCGCTGCCACCTTTCCCAATTCGATCTTATCCAGGTAATTGCTGTTCAGGTAATTCATCACTTTGGCCAGTCTGTCGCTCGTAAAATCGTGATTTTCGACCCGGTAAAGTTCGCCGGCCAGCAACTTGTATTCTTCCGTTTCTGCCAGATAACTCAGTAATTCCAAGGCACGCAGCATTCTCTCGAATCCACTGGTTTTTACCACCTTAAAAATCTTTCGTCGGGCTTTCTCTGCAAAAGCCTTCGAAAACCGCACTCCTCTTCCCGAACGCTCCAGTAATTCCTTTATCCTGAAAAACTCGGGATATTCAGAAATCGCTTCCTTGAAAAAATCGTTGGAGAACTGGATAACCACATAAGTGATCTTTTTTTGATTGTCAGGATCGTAATACGATTCGTCGCTTTTCCAGAAATGAGGCAGATTGGTCCCCAGCAAAACCAGGTCGTCCGACTGAAACTCTTCGATGTTATCTGCAACAAAACTGGTTCCGCTGCCATCCAGAACATAAAGCAACTCGTAGGCTGAATGAAAATGCCAGGGATAAGTAAAGTGAGCCTTCTCCTGCAGTTTTACCCGTATTTTCGTCCTTCCGGGCAAATCAATCTGTTCGTGCATTATCTTCATCGCTACAAATTTTTATCCGGGTTCATTCATTTCACAACCCTTCAGTATTTCGTCCACCAAAATAAGAAAATGTCAAAAAAGTACAAAGCCTCGCAAAGTTTATACTGTCAGATTCTTTTAATACGATTTAAATTTGTGAGGTAACTAAAGCAATAATAATGACGAACGAACAATGGCAGCTTCTTACCCAAATAGTACGAGGTGAAACGCCGCAAAAACCTGTGACCGGATTTATTATTGACAGTCCGTGGCTACCCGGCTGGGCTGGAATATCGACCTTGCAGTATTATTCTTCGGAACAAACCTGGTTCGACACCAACAAAAAAGCGATCGAAACATTTCCCGACATCCTCTTTCTTCCCGGTTTCTGGTCGGAGTTTGGGATGTGCACCGAGCCTTCAGCTTTTGGAGCCAAAACAGTGTGGAATGAATACAGCCTGCCTCATGCCGACCGGGTGCTAAGCGACATATCGCAGGCAGGCACCCTTAAAGTCCCCAACCCCAAAACGGACGGATTGCTTCCATTTGTCATTCAGCGCTTGTTAAACTACCACGCTCCCATCCGTGACATGGGGCACGAAATAAAATTTGCTGTTGCACGCGGCCCACTGAACATAGCCTCCTTTCTGCTGGGTACCACCGAGTTGATGATGGCTTTTATGATGGACCCGGACAACAGCCACCAACTGCTGGAAACCATCACACGCTTTACCATTGACTGGGTTCAGTATCAAAAAGAAATGTTCCCCTCCATTCAAGGAATTTTGCTGCTCGACGACATTGTTGGATTTATAGGGGAAGAAGAATGCAGAACATTTGCGATTCCCTATATCAAACGAATTTACCAGGCATTTGATTCTGAAATCAACTTCTTCCACAACGATGCGCAGGGTTTGGTGTCTACTCCCTTTTTACGCGAAATGGGGGTTAATTTTTATAACTTTAGCTTCGAGCACAGCATGAAGGAAATCCGCGGGCTGGCAGGCCCCGAAGTAACGCTGATCGGAAACCTGCCGCCACGCGATGTACTGGCTGCCGGAACACCGGAGCAGGTAAGAACGGAAACAAAGAAAATGGTGGAGGATTTTGCCGATGCCCAAAGAGTGATCTGGTCGTGCGGCGGCGGAATGCCACAGGACGTAACAACTGAAAACATTCGGGCCTTTAAAGAAACCATCGACAAGTTTGTACCGCAGATGATACCGAAGGAGAATCAATAATCTGAACCACTATGAGAACCATACTAATCATTACCATCTTTCTTTTTGCACAGTCTTTACTGGCACAGGAACTGGCCAGGTTTAAAGTGCTAACAGAAGAAGACCGGATGGATGCTCCCGTATCTGTTTCGTTGGACGGAATAAACTACAATACCGATCAAGGCAGGCTTGTTTTGTACGAGAAAACCAGCCAGGGCGAAACCGCCATCCCCTCTCAGATTGAAAGCGGACATTCGGCCCGTTTATGGTTCCTGGTAAAGGGAGAACTAAAAAAAAGCACAACACGTGAGTTCATTCTTAAACGCGAAGAACAGGAAATAAAAGCTTCAGCAAAAGTAACCGTTGCGAAAGACGACGAGGATTTAAGCCTGACAATGAACGACAAGCCCATTCTTAAGTACAGGTATGCCGTTACCCTTCCACCCAAAGAAGCCGATCCGCTTTTTAAACGATCGGGTTACATTCATCCTTTGTGGTCGCCCGAAGGCCAGCAACTTACCCGCATTCAGGCACCCGACCACTACCATCACTACGGCATTTGGGGGCCCTGGACCAAAACCCACATCAACGGCCGCGAAGTGGATTTCTGGAACCTGATAAAAGGCCAGGGAACCGTGAAGTTTGCCGGTTTCCTGTCGGAAGCCGAAGGGGAGGTTTTTAGCGGGTTTAAGGCATTGCAACAACACATCGACTTTGGCGCGGCGGGTGAAGACCAGGTGGCCATGAATGAAATACTGGACGTGCGGGCATGGAATACCGGAGAAGATATCTGGATGATCGATTATACCACCAGTCTGAACAGCCCTTTAAAAAATGGTATTATGCTCGATGCCTACCGCTATGGTGGCGGAATAGGCTGGAGAGCCACCGAAAAATGGAACAAAGACAACTGCACCGTACTTACTTCAGAAGGCAAAACCAGGCTGGATGCCGATGGATCAAACGCCCGCTGGTGCCTCGTTGAAGGGGAATCGGACACGGAAGAAGGCCGTTCCGGGATTCTTTTCCTGAGTCATCCTTCGAACCGCATGCACCCCGAACCCATGCGGGTATGGCCGCTCGATGCCAACGGTGGAAGGGGCGACATGTATTTCGAATTTGTACCCATCCGACACAACGACTGGAAACTGGATTCCAAACAAGATTACACGCTTAAATACCGCATGATTGTATTTGACGGAAAAATGGATGCGGGAACCGCAGAAAAGTTCTGGAATAGTTTTGCCGCTAACCCCACCATCGAAATGGAGTAAAACTACTGTGAACTAAAGTTGTCAAAAGAAGAAACAAAAAAATAAAACGAATGAACGTAAAATTATTTTTCATACTGATCTTTTGCGTGGCAGTTGGCAGCGCAAAGGCACAACAGAAAATTACCGCCGAAAAGGTTGGCGATAAAATTGAATTCAGAGTCAACGGAAATCTTTTTACCAACTACATTCTTTCGGAATACGAGAAGTATCCCTTCTTTTTCCCGGTAAACGGCCCATCAAACGCCAGTGTTACTTCTATGCGAAATGCCAACTACCCGCACCACAGCTCCCTGTTTTTTGGCTGCGACCGTGTGAACGGCGGCAATTACTGGCAGGAAGGATTGGAACGCGGTCAAATAATTTCGCTGCGTGCCGACATTGTTGAATCGGGCGGCGAAAAAGCCGTGGTTGAAAACGAATGTATCTGGCGGCGCCCCGGCGCCGATGCCCCAATTATCGATAGAAGGAGAATTACCGTAAGCCAGCCATCACCCGACAAATTTTTCCTCGACTTTGAAGTAAGCATGGAAATGTTGATGGATGTTACCATTCAAAAAACCAATCATTCGTTTTTTAGCGGAAGAATGGATCCCGACCTGGCCGTTATTGGCGGAGGAAAAATGGTAAATGCCGAAGGTGATTCGGGCGAAAAAGGCGACAATGGTACGTTTGGGAAACGCTCGGCCTGGATGGACTGCAACGGCGAAAGAATGGGGAAACGTGAAGGCATGGCGATTTTGCAACACCCTTCCAACGATTGGTATCCGTCGCCCTGGTTTACCCGCGACTATGGCTTCTTCTCTCCAACACCCATGTACTGGCCCGAAAACGATCAAACAACCGAATTGAAAAAAGGCGATCAGATTAAACTTCGATACCGCGTAATCGTGCACAGCGGCGATGAAAAGGAAGCCGGTATTGCCGAAGAATTTGAAAAATACAGCAAAGAATAGTGAGCAGAGAAAATGATAAATTTTAGCATAGAAGAATAAAGCATTCATTCCTCTTGCTGCTAACTAAAGCAATCGTGAATTAAAAGTTTAAAAGAAAAAAGTCAAACCAAAATTTATAACAGATGAGAAGAAGAATATTCCTGAAAAACGCGGCAGCAACAACTGCCGGAGCTCTGGTAATTCCCACCATCGTGCCATCTTCCGTTTTTGGTGCCAGCGCACCCAGTAATAAAATTCATGTGGCCCAGATCGGATGTGGCCGGATTGCGCGCGACCACGACACCGCTGAAACATTGAAATACGACCAGGCGCGTTTTGTGGCTGTTTGTGATGTGGACAGCAAACGTATGGGAGATTCGAAAAAACGTATCGAAGATTACTACAATAAAAAATCGGGCAGCAACAATGCCGTTGATGTAAAAATGTACGGCGATTACCGCGAACTGCTTCTGGATCCTAACATTGATGCCGTAGTAATCAGCACACCCGACCACTGGCATACACAGCCTGCTGTTGAAGCTGCTTTGGCCGGAAAAGATATTTACCTGCAAAAGCCAACTTCGCTTACTGTAGAAGAAGGGCGACTGCTTAGCGACATTGTAAACCGCACCGGTGTTATCCTGCAAATGGGGACACAACAACGCTCCATGCCGCAGTTCCGCATTGCTGCCGAATTGGTTCGCAACGGAAGAATCGGCAAAATACATACGGTAAAAATTGGCCTTCCGGGCGATCCCGGCGGGCCTGTTTTTGAATCCGGCCCAATTCCTTCCAACCTGAATTTTGATATGTGGCTGGGCTCAACACCCGAAGTAGAGTACAAAGAAAAGCTGGTACACCCGCAACACGATTACAGCCGTCCGGGGTGGTTACGCCACAGAAATTACGGTGCAGGAATGATCACCGGCTGGGGACAACATCACTACGACAGCGCTGCATGGGGAATGGACACCGAACATACCGGACCAATCTCGATTGAAGCGGTTGCTGAATTCCCTAAATCGGGCGACTGGAATGTGCACGGCGATTTTATGGTAAAACATGAGTACGCGAATGGCATTACAGTTTATACCAGCGGCGGATATACCAATGGCATTCAATACATTGGAGAGAACGGATGGATCTTTGTATCGCGCGGCAGTTACACCGCTTCGGCCAGCGATCCTGTTTCGAAAGAAAAAAGTTCGAAAGCACTGAATGCCAGTGATCCGAAAATTCTGGAAGAAAAAATCGGCGACAACGAGATTAAGTTGTATGTGAGTGAAGAACAACATGGCGACTGGTTAAATGCGATAAAAACACGCAAACAGCCTATATGTACTGCGGAAACAGGACACCGTGCATGTTCCGTTTGTTTAATAAGCGATATTGCCATGCAAATTCCGGGAGTACTGGAGTGGGATCCAACTACAGAACGTTTCAAAAACAACGACCTGGCCAACTCCATGCTGAGCCGCCCGCAACGTTACCCATACGGAACTGATTATATTAAACGCTAATATGAATTGAACACTGATGATACGGAGTAAAGATATTTGCACGGAAGATCAGTAAATACGAAAAAATCAGTATTATCAGTGTTTGTTTTTAATAAATACACAAATGCGAAAAGCCATACTATTATTATTTCTTGTGGCAGCCATGATAACTGCCAGTGCTCAGGAGGAAGCCTTTGATTTTACTCCGGAGTGGTTACAAAAAATAGAAAAACTTGCCCCTGCAAAAGCCGAGGTTCAGCCGGCAAAAACCAGAAAAGTTTTGATTTTTGATCGCTTTACCGGATTTAACCACTGGGTAATTCCTCATACCAGCCAGGTTATTAAAATGCTGGGGCAAAAAACGGGAGCCTATGAGACCCGAATAACAAAAGATGTATTTTGCTTTGAAGCAAGCAACCTGAAGGATTACGACATGCTTGTGCTAAACAGCACCTGCTCAAAAGGCCCGCGCCGCGACCTGATTATGGATGCCCTGGAAGAAGATACCAGCATGGATGAAGAACAGGTAAAAAAGAAAGCTGCCGAACTGGAAGCCAACCTGATAAGCTACGTGGAAAAAGGTGGCGGATTAATGGTCGTTCACGGTGCGATTGTCATGCAAAACAACTCAATGCCATTTAGCGAGATGGTGGGAGGAAGCTTTGACTACCATCCCCGGCAGCAGTCTGTTACCCTTGAACTGGCAGAACCTAATCATCCGTTGGTAAAGGCCTTTAACGGACAGGCTTTCACCCATGTTGACGAGCCTTACCTGTTCAACAAGGCTTATGAGAAAAAGAATTTCAGACCATTGCTGCAAATGGACACCGATAAACTTACAGGTAAAACAAAGCCCATCGACGATAATATCCGCTATGTGTCGTGGATAAAGAAACACGGCAAAGGACGGGTATTTTATGTTTCGCCATCGCACAATGCCCAAAGCTTTGAAGACGCCCGTTTGCTAAAATTCTATTTAGACGGCGCTCAATATGCCATTGGCGATTTTAAATGCGATGATTCGCCGCTTCCTTTGAAATAAAATAGTTTCTTATTGACAAGACTCTGACAGCAGCATTCTTTTAATAACGCTGTCAGAGTTTTGGTAAAATAATAGTGTACCTCCTCAATTCAATTACTTCCGGTTAAACTACAGCCATTCCTAACATTGACGGGGAATAATTCCAAATTGCCCAATCTTCACCCCCTATGGATCAGCGCAATATAGCCCCATTACTTAACACATCCCAAAAGCTCCCTACTTCTCACATTGCCAAAATAGTATTGAACATTGCAAATCACATACTGGCAACATATCATTTTCAGCCGTACTTTTGAAAAAACGTTGAAAAGTTTCTATGTGTTTTTAATAACCTACGGGAATTGAAAGAAAAAAGGAAAATGCTGTAACATTCTCCTTTTTAATGAAGCTTAATCAAATCGGTACATTTAACTAAACTGTATAAAACTATGGAAAAATATTTATCTTCTACTGACACCTAATCCTTTACTATCCTTCTTAACAGTTAATTAACTGAAAGAATACTTTATCCTGGTTAATAAATCTTGAGGATTTATTACATCGAAATTATAAACGTTAAATCTAACTTTATGAGAAAACTACTATTGCTTTTTGTAGTGTTTACTACAATTATGAGTAGTGCTATGGCACAAAAAACTATTACCGGGAAGGTGATAGACAATAGCGGGGCTCCCCTTCCCGGAGTTACCGTTGTAGTCAAAGAAATTGTTTCGGGAACAATTACCAACACCGATGGTGTTTATTCCATTTCAATACCCGAAAATGCGAAAGTTCTGATGTTTTCATTTATTGGAATGAAAACAAAGGAAGTGGAAATTAGCAATCAAACCATTGTTAATGTAACCATGGAACCCGATGTTATAGGATTGGAAGAGGTGGTTGCGATCGGGTATGGTACCGTTAAGAAAAAAGACCTTACCGGAGCAGTAACACAGGTTGATGCGGAAAAACTGGAAGCTGAAGCCACTTCAAACATGACTGACCTTTTACGGGCAAATGTTCCGGGATTGAATGTTAATTTCAGTACTAGTGCCAAAGGACTCAGCAGTGCCTCAAGCATGGAGGTACGTGGAGAAACAAACCTTCGGGGGTCGGGCGCAAACGCTCCTTTAATTGTGGTTGACGGAATGATCTATTATGGCGACCTTGCCGATATCAATCCCAATGACATTGATGCATTTGATATTTTGAAGGATGCTTCATCAGCAGCAATTTATGGTTCGCGTGCATCAAACGGGGTAATTATTATTACCACAAAAAAAGGGAAAAAAGGGAAACCTACCATTAATGTTAGTGCAAGTGTTGGTCTGGCTACGCGCTCTTCTGCCAATCTTGATTTAATGAATGGTGAAGAATTTATCCAGTGGAGAATAGCTGGTTTTGAAGCAAACCAACGTGGCCAGGTAGGAAAACCCGGATACTATTACAGTCCCGATAATTTACCCGATGGTGTTACTGCAGACGCATGGAAAGCTTACGATGGTTCATCTGAAGCAACAGACTTAACTCAAATATGGCTGCAACGCATTGGATTCTCGCCTGTTGAAGTAGATAATTATAAAAACGGGAATGAGATTAACTGGTACGATCATTATTTGCAAACCGGATTACGGCAAGACTACAACATAAGCCTTTCAGGAAGTACCGACAATTTATCGTACTATTGGTCATTGGGATATGTTAACAACGAAGGTGTCGTTTATAACGAGAAATTTGAAACTTATCGTTCGCGCTTAAACCTGGAAGGAACCGTTACCGACTTCCTGAAAGTTGGGATAAATACAGCATTTTCGGTTCGCGATGAGAGCAACTATACCGCCAATACCGATAGAATATGGTACAATACTCCTTACAGTGAATTTTATGAAGGCGACACAAATGTTATATCATATGCCCCCTCGGGAAACGCCTCCATGTCATCACATCCATATATCGAGATTGTTTTTGCAGATCGTTTAAGAGATTACAATTCGCTCAACAATAAAATTTATGGCACTCTTACCTTGCCTTATGGATTTAGCTTTACGTCTGAATACATCACTCGCTTTAACTGGAACAGGGACTTTTACAGTTACTCTTCGGAATATACAGGCTGGGCTCCTGCCGGTGGATATGCCAACCGTTCGCGCAGTAATGTTTTTGAATGGCAGGTAAACAACATCCTGAAATGGAACAAATCATACGGAGAACATGATTTTGATTTCACAGCCGTTCAAAACGCAGAAAAATACCAGTACTGGAGCGAAAGAATGTACCGCAGCGAATTCCTTCCGAACGATGTTTTGGGTTGGCACAATATGGGGGCCGGTACCAAGGATGAAGAAATCAGCAGCGATGACCAGTACAGTACTGCCGATGCACTTATGGCTCGTTTAAACTATACTTATAAGGACAGATACCTGTTTACCGGTTCATACCGGCGTGACGGTTACTCTGCTTTCGGACAAAAACATCCCCGCGCCAATTTTGGCTCAGTAGCTTTGGGTTGGACCGTTAGCGATGAAGACTTTTTTGATGTATCCTGGATGGATCTGTTAAAACTTCGTGCTTCTTTCGGAACCAACGGGAACCGTGCTGTAGGCCGTTACGAAGCGCTTTCTGACCTGTATTCAGGAAGGACAGTATTAACAACAGATGGTACAGCCAATTATGCTTCGTACATGTACGTTAACCGCATGGCAAACCCCGATCTGCAATGGGAAAGAACCAGTGCTTACAACTTTGGACTTGACTTCTCTACTTTTAACGGCCGCTTAAGAGGTAATTTTGAACTCTATCTGATGCAAACCAGAGATCTGTTGGTATCGCGTAAATTACCAGACATTACAGGGTATTCAAGCGTATTTACAAACCTGGGACAAGTTGACAACCGCGGATTTGAACTCGGACTAAATTCTATCAATATCGATCAGAATGATTTTCAATGGAGTTCAAATTTCACCTTATCACATAACCGCAATGAAATTGTAAGCCTTTACGGTGATTTGGATGAGAACGGAAAGGAACTCGACGACCCCACCAACAAATGGTTTATTGGTCATGCACTGGATCAGATCTGGGATTACGAGACCGACGGCATTTGGCAGGAAGATGAAGCAGAAGAAGCTGCAAAATATTCATTATCACCCGGTGATTATAAAATCATTGACCAATTAACAGAAGACACCGACGGCGATGGTATAGCTGATGCTACTGACGGAGTATTTACCAATGATGACAAAATATTCCAAGGATATTCCAAACCAAAATTCAGAGCTACTTTCCGTAATGATTTTAGCTGGAAAAACTGGACTGCATCGATAAAAATGTACTCTTATCTTGGATACTGGAAAGCCAACAATTATCTGAAAGGACAAAATGTATTCTACGACAGGGGAGTTTCAATGAAAGTTCCTTACTGGACACCTGAAAACCCAAGCAACAAATGGGCTAGTATTGAAAGTGGTACTGTTGTAGGTTTTAATGTATATGAAAAGAACTCATTTGTAAGGATCGACAATGTTGCTTTAACTTACAACATTCCCCAAAATGTGCTAAACAAGATTAAGGTTCAGCGTTGCACATTATCACTAATCGCACAAAACCCATTTGTGTGGGCGCCTAACTGGTCGTGGATGGACCCGGAAAACAACGGTTACACCACCCCGTCGTATTATACTTTAAAACTTAACCTTACCCTATAAAAATTATAGATATGAAAAGAATTAAAATATTTCCATTCATTACACTGGTAATGGTGTTAATGTGGACAAGCTGTACCGAAGAGTTCCTGGAGCCAAAGCCACTATCGTTTTACGCACCGGAAAATACTTTTGTGAATGCCGAAGGATTGGAAGCTGCTCTACTTGCCGCTAACCGTAATATTATGTGGGAATGGTACGGCGATGGTACGCCTATGATTACAGAATGTATTTTCTCGGAAGTCGCAGTTGAAGGAACGACCGATAAAAGTGGTCCGGCAATGGACTTACCCGCGCAAATATTACCTGATGCAAATTTGAACAGCAATGACTATAACAAAATTGGCTGGTATTGGATTGAAAACTACAAAAAGGTAAAATATGCCGGAGTTGTTATCAATCGTATCGACAACGCCGAATATGCAAGTGAAGCTGAAAAAAACAATGTTTTAGGGAAAGCCTATTTCCACCGTGCACGGGCTTATTACAGGCTTACTATGCAATTTGGCGATGTTCCGTTAATTCTTGGTGAAATTCAGCAGCCGGTACTCGACTTTTACACTTGTACGCGCGAAAGTATCATCAAAAAGATTAAAAAAGACATGCAGTTTGCCGCACAGTGGGTAAAAACAGAAGCCGAAACCGGTGTAGTGGGCGATGTTACCAAAGCAGCATGTAATCATCTTTTGGCAAAAATATGCCTTGCCGATGGCGATTTCGACGGAGCAATCAGTGCTGCTTCAGCTGTGATTAACGATGGATACCATCATTTAATGACAGAACGTTTCGGAATTGATAAAGATGATCCTAACAAGGATGTAATTTGGGATTTACATCAGTGCGAAAATAAAGCCCTGGCTGAAAACCGCGAGAAAATTTATACCATTATCTCGCGTGAAGAATTTACCGAAGCTGACGCCAGTGTGCGGTCAAGAATTATGCGCCAGTGTGTTCCTTACTGGTTTAGCTCAAGAATAAAAACTCCAAGCGGAAAAACCGGGTTAACCGACATTCCTCTGGGGCAAAATTATGGAGGTGTCCCGGTTGAAATAGATCAAATAAACCTATATGGGAGGGGAATTGGCCGTTGCCGTCAAACCTCGTACCATCACACGGCTATTTGGACGGACCCAAAAGATATGCGCCACAACGAAGAAAACTGGACAAACATGGAGGATATGGTTTACAACGCTCCCACTTTGAAAAGAGACGGAGATCCATATTATGGAAAGAAACTCCAGCTATATGATGACAACGGAGGCCTTCTTTGTCCTGATACCATTCGTTCGTGGTTTGGTTTTCCAAGGTATAAACTATTTATGCCCGATGAAACTCAGGTTAAACCAGATGGAGGACGTGCCGACTGGTACATGTATCGTTTGGCTGAGACCTATTTATTGCGTGCCGAAGCCTATTTCTGGAAAGGTGAAAAACAAAAAGCGGCCGACGATGTAAATGAAGTTCGCGAACGGGCAGGTTGTGATCCATACTCGGCTGGCGATATCAACATAGGAACCATCCTTGATGAACGTGCCCGTGAATTGTTCTACGAAGAACCACGAAAAACAGAGCTTACACGAATAGCTTTAATCCTTGCACAAACCGGAAAACAATGTTACAACGGAAAAACCTATAATCTTGATAATTTCTCTAGCGATAACTTCTGGTACGACAGGGTAATGGAGAAAAACGTATTCTACGGGAAAAATGTTGTTGCTCCGCACTACACTTATCGTGCAGCTCCGCATTTGGCATTTTGGCCAATCCCTGCAGCTACCATTAACGCCAACACCTTGGGTACAATCAATCAAAACAAAGGTTATCCGGGAGAAGAAGTTTACCGCGAGCCCGTTTACTGGCAGGATGGAGAAGGCGAAGGAACAATAGTTGATCCAAATGCAACTGAATAAAAATGACGTGTTTTGCATTCATATAGTGTAAACGTTTAGTTAGTGTTTATCAAAAGCGCTGTTTGTCGTTTGACAAACAGCGCTTACTTTTTGTATCCAAAACGTTTTCTACATTCTAGAAAAAAAAGAACAATGCTTCTCCTTTCCGGGGTTGCCCAACAAAAAGAATCCTATGAATCAAGGCTCCATTTGAACCATCGGAAGCACAAATTTCTGATAGGTAAAGTAGCCCCGGCTTAAATCGCCGTTGCACTCTTTTAACAGGAGTTGCTTTAACTCGTCCATCTTATCGGGGTATTTCGTGGCCAGATCGTTTTCTTCTTTATAGTCGTCGGGCAGGTAATACAATTGGAAGATATCTTTTGGGTAATAATGCCGCAGCTTCCATCCCTCTTTGGTCACAATTGTGCCACCATACATCGAGGCATTCACAGTATAATCGTGTTCGGTTTCCGCTCCTTCGCCGGTTAATATAGGCAAAAGCGAAATGCCGTCTTTTTGCTCGTGCAGTTCAACCCCCAGTAAATCGGCAAAAGTGGGTAAAAGGTCGTAATTGGCCACCAGGTTATTCACCGCTTTGCCTTTGGGTGTTACTCCGGGCCACTTAATAATCAGCGGCACGCGAAGCCCGCCTTCCCAGTTATCGTATTTCAGACCGGCCATTCCATCGTTTCCGTTAAATACATCGCCTCCGATTTCGGAATAAAATTTTGTGGTGATATTGTCGAAACGCTCGCCCGTTTCCATGTTGCGTACAGGCTTAACAATCCGGCCTTCCTGGGCATAATAAATTTCGTGGCCGTTATCCGCGCTAAAAACAATGATGGTGTTTTTTTCCAGCTTCAGCTTTTTCAATTCCTGCAGAATCACCCCCACATGCTCATCCAGCATTTTCACCATCGACGCGTATTCTTTTTCAATCTGCGTCAGGCGGTTATCGTTAACGAAATCGGGATGAACCGCCGGCACAGCCACCGGACCATGCGGCAATTGGGTGGGGTGATACAAAAAGAAAGGACGGTCTTTATTTTCCCGGATAAAGCCGAGCATTTTATCCAGAAACAAGTTCTGCGAATACACCGCACGTCCTTCCATGTTCCAGCGCTCTTTAAAAGCCTCCGGTGTTTCCCGTTCGATGGTCTTTCCACAGTCCTCCCGGGTATTTCCGGGAATATCCACTTTTTTGCCGTTTTCGAACATATAAGCCGGGTAAAAACCGTGCGCCATCACATGGTCGAGATAGCCGTAATAATAATCCCAGCCATGACGTTTCATTTCCTCAAAAGAAACCGAAAAGCCCCACTCCAGTTTCCCTACCTGCCCGGTAACATAGCCTGCCTTTTTAAACACTTCGGCCATGGTAACAATAGAATCGCCTGAACGCCCCACCTGTTTATCCAATGCCTCCGAAACTTCGTCGGCAGTAACCTTACCCGCGAAGACCTTTTTATAAGCTCCGCCGCTGGTTATTTTCCATTTGTCGGTGCGGCAATCGTTGTAACCGGTTAGCAAACTGGCACGCGCAGGAGCACAAAACATGCAGCCGCGAACCTGGTTAAAACGCAGTCCCCGGTCTGCCAGTTTATCAATATTGGGTGTTTTTACTATTTCCTGCCCTTCGTACGATAACATACCACGTCCCAGATCGTCGGCATAGATAAAAATTACGTTGGGCTTTTGCTTCGGTTCACCAGCCTTTGCGCTATTTCCAAAATGAAACAACGCGATTACAGCTGAGAACAGAACTATTTTTTTCAACATCGGATTTTCTTTTAATTTATCATTTTCTAAAGTTACTCTGGCTTACACAGCCAATCTTCAGGAGTGGAAATCTTAGTTCCTGTTGTTACTCCATCAACTCAATCGTTTCCCCGGCAGGAACTTCTATTGACAAGGTATCTCCGGTTAAACTACCACTTTCTTTCCAACTGCATTTTACGCGACATGTCTTCCCCGGAAAAGGATTGCTTATTTTACAAACTCCTCCTTTTTCAGAAGCAATACTCACTTTGGCTATTTTGCCGTTTGCTTTCTGAGCCGTCACCAGAAAACCACCCTGCGCTCTTAATGTATTGAACGAGACATTCTGCCAATCATCAGGAATAGCCGGAAACACGCCGATTGTTCCGGTGTGGCTCTGTAGCAGCATTTCCTGAATACCAGCGGCAAAAGCGAAGTTGCCTTCCAGGGTAAATGGGCGGTAGGTAAATTTCGAAAAGCCCTGTTTTGTTTGGTCACCATTGGCGTGAAAACTGTTTGGCAAACAAAAATGTTCGGCAAAAATCCGCAAGGTTCGGGCCGCTTCGTCACCCATAAAGGCTCTCGCGTACAGATTTCCCAACCAGCTATATGAGTAGCCAACCCAATAATCGGGACTCCCATTTTCCAGCGTTTTCAATGTCTCTCTGATAATAGCCTGTTCTTTCCCGCCATTCGACCAATCGATAACTCCAAGAGGATGCCAGCCAACAAGATGCGAAAAATGCCGGTGTGAATGGACATATGGCACTCCCGGGGCAATTTCCAGGGCACCTGACTCGTCAAGGGCAAAATCCGGCCACTCGGCAAGAAGGGTTTCCCATTTAGCTGCCTCCTCATGTAAACCTAGCTGCAAAGCGAGCTCGGCAGCTTTTCCAAACGTCCACCGAACAAGTGCCAGGTCGAAGTTGCTGGTTTGCTTAAACCAGGCTTTCATCGAATTATCAAATATTTCCGGGCTGGAACTCAGCGGAAGCTGTCGTTGTCCTGCGGCATTTTTCACCGAGAGTTGTTCTAGATAAACCGCTGTCTCTTTAATCCAGGGATAGGCTTTTTCGCGCAGAAACTTTTCGTCGCCTGAATATTTCCAGTGCAGGTAAAAATGTTGCCCCAACCAGCAGCCCACCGTTGGCCCCAGTGAATATTGAATCCAGCCCCCCATTGGTTCGCCGGTCAAGGTAGTTACTCCCGGAACGTTCATTCCATCAGTTAAAAAGTAGTCCCGCGTGTATTTTCTGAATGTCTCACGATTGTCCCAAAGCCAGTTGATAAACCCTTCTTCCAAATCAAGGTGGTTAGCCGAATAGGCCGGCCAGTAACTTAACTGGGTGTTCAGGTCGTGGTGAAAATCGCCTTTCCACGGAGGTAGTTTGCCATTGTCGGCCGTCCAAACCGCCTGCAGCGAAATGGGTGGCGCATCGGCACGGGCTACCGAACCAAATTTGTATTGTTCGAGGTACCATTGCTTTTCCAAAACCGGATCAGGAATACTAACAGATGATTTGCTATGGAAGGTTCGCCACCAGTCGGAGTGTGTCTGAAATGCCTTATCAAAGCTTTCATCCTTTATACATTCACTCACCAGTTCACTGGCTTTTTTCTCACCTTTTTCTTCCGAAAACGTTGAGCTGATTGACCATACTCCGGTCACTGTTTGGCCGGATTGTTTCCATGCCACGGCAACTTCGTACTCAAATCCGCCCCATCCTTTTTGGCGATAAACAATGCGGTTCTCGTCTTTGCTCACTTTGCCCTGTTCGTAGCCCAACCGTTGCAAATCCTGCCCGGTTACCGGACTGTCGGCACCGGCAGCACCTTCTTTCCTGTAGGGAGGCACAACAAGCTCGGGACTAAAAGAATCCGGCACATTCGTGAATCTGAACCAACCTACCGGCTGCGTTGCATGTACAAAGCTTTCCAATTTCGCCCCGTTTTTCCAGATCGCATTGCAAATCGCATTCTGCAATGAAAGTGTAATTTCCTGAAGTTCGCCCAAAGCAACCGGATCGAACTCGAGGGCTGCTCCCGGAATCTTCGAAGGAGCCGGAGCCCGGTCGTAAGGCACATCAAACATCTGCTGCACCGCCTTGTAATTGTTATCTTCTACCTGTTGTTGCACCCACTTAAAACTAAACTCGGGCTTGCTTAAGTTTTCCATCGGCCGCAAATCCCACAAATCGGCACGGTCGAGAGAAAAGCGGAGCTTGCCGTCCTTTTGCCAGACCAATTCACCGATCATACCGTTTCCGAGCGGAATGCCCTCGTCCCAGGTGGTTGGCATTCGTTTAAAAGTCAGACCATAAGGTTCATTTTCTGTTTCCGATCTTCCCTGTTGCGCGTGTAAGAACAGCACGAAAAAGAGGGTCAGAACTATACAAAGTTTAGTTTTTCTCATTTCTATCGTATTCATTTTTAGTCTTCTATTCTGAAAAATACTATGCCCGCGATAAACACCTGGCAGTGAAGAGTATTTTACGAAAATAACAAATGCTCACCTCTTATTCGAAAAGCAAATTCACTCTATGAAACATATTCCGGCGGTGATACATTTTTCAGTATGGATTTTCAACTAGTCAAAAGGGGAAGTATCAACCTTCCCCTTTATTTATCTCAATTCCTTTTTTCTTTAGTACATAGGAAATACGTTTACTCCCAGTCAGGATTCTGAACCAGTTTGTCGTTCAGTATCAACTGAGTTTTTGGTATCGGATTAAGATAGTAATGGTTTTTCCATCCTTTTCCCTGTTTCACAAAATCATCAACGCAAACAACCCTGTCAATGTCATCGGCGGTAACAGAAGCATCGGGGTTGACATCACCGGCGGTAATAAACCTGGAAGCTCCGCCAAAGTATTGACTCTTTTCATCGGCAGCAACCCGCACTCCAAGAGGCCTTTGATTCATAAAATAATCTGCCCGGTTCCATCTTCTAATATCATAAAAGCCAAATCCTTCTCCCAGTAATTCAACCATACGCTCCCTGCGAATTTCCCATACTACAGGATCAACCGTAGCATCTCTCGCCGGATCAAACGACTCCGAAATTTCGGATACCTTCATGGCTGCCACATTGGCCCGTGCACGTAGTTTGTTGATGGTTAAGTCGGCCACATTTTGGTCAAATTTTCCCAATTCAAACTCTACCTCTGCATAATTCAGCATAATTTCTTCTATATGAAAGACAGGACAATCGGTTACGGCAAACCTTCCTCCGGCCTGAATAGCAGCTTCGTTGTAAGTATTAAAATACATGTAGAGATAGTAACCGCCATAATTCCGCATTGGCCCCCATGAGTAGGGTGAAGTTTGAATCATCGGCACCCGCGACAGAAACTGTGGCTGCCAGGTATGTAACGGAAACTGGTGGTTGGCATCGTTGATGCTGTTCATGTAATCGATGTAGTACCGGTCTTTGGGGTCCATTCCTTCGGTCCACCACGAATCTCTGTTGGCATCTGTCACGGCTACACCATTTCCTTTGTTGGTTTTATAAGGAGGAACACAACGCCAGTAGAGCCTGTGATCCCTGTTCTTAAACTCGTCGTTAACCGATGCGGCCGGACCGGCTCCTTCATAAAGCGGACTGGTTGCAATCGGTTTTCCGTCCTGACATAAATACCGGCCAACAGTACGTGCATGCAGTCCAATTTTCTGAGAACCACCTCTTTCCATACGAGGCAGCGTCGACATTTCCAAATCAGGCTCCAGCTGTTTATAAAGAATAATACCGGGAACATTTGCCAAATCATCTAAGGTCCAGAGATCAACAAAATTGTTTGCAATGGTAGGGTATGCTTCCAAAAGAAGTTTGGAAACCCTTTCGCACTCGTTCAGGAAAGTTGCAGCGTCAGCAAGGGAATGATACTTCCTCCACGTGCCCTCGAACAGGCAAAACCGCGACATAACGGCCCTTACACAATCCCGGTTAATGGTATTGGTGTTTGCTCCTTCACCGTTTACATTGATATTCTCTTCGGCATACTTTAGATCACGCAGGATGTTTTCAGCCACCGTTTCACGCGGAGTTCTTTCTCCGTACAAAACCTCCAGATCATCGTCTTCAACAACGTTTTCCAGCCACGGCACATCGCCGTAACGGGCCATTAAATCGTAATAACGATACGAGCGGAAGAACAAGCCCACCGACCGCCAGTGCGCCTTCTCCTTATCGGTCATTTCCGAATTTTCAATATTACGAAGCATAATATTTACCTTCCGGATATAACTAAAATCCCACGAGTCGTCAGTATTCGTTGTAGAACTTATGTTGTTCCATTGCCAGTCGTTGTTCTGTACATTCGTACCACTACTGCTGTATAAGTAGTTTGCATGTACATCGCCCAAAGCGTGGGTATAAACCTGGGCTCCTGTGCCAAGGTACTGTCGCATTAACGGATCAGAGAAGATATTATACAATCCCCATGAATAGGTTTTAAAATTATCGTAGGTAACAAAGGCCGTTTTCTCTGTGAGCGAGGTTTTGGGAGCATACTCCAAAAAGTCATTATTACAACTAAATAGCGTCGCTATCAGTATGTAGAGTATATATTTTTTGAATTTCATAGTTGTTATAAGTTTAAGTTTAT
This sequence comes from Maribellus luteus, assembly GCF_003576475.1. Lineage (GTDB taxonomy): Bacteria > Bacteroidota > Bacteroidia > Bacteroidales > Prolixibacteraceae > Draconibacterium > Draconibacterium luteum. Next base: position 218,996 of record NZ_QWGR01000003.1, read on the forward strand.
CCCAAATGAGAGTGTTCTGTAATGTGGATAAGTCCATCCTAGGCTTTCAGGATCAATACCCGAAGGCAGATGATCAAAAGTGAACAGATTTTCTCCGCTAAAGAAGACTTTTACATTTTTCAGATGTATCCGTTGCAAAATACTAGCAGGCAGATTATAGCTCAATGTGATGTTCTTTACCCGCAGGTAAGCCGCGTTACTCAGGAACTTATCGGATGCTCTTTGGTTGGCGCCCTGCGAACTGCCGGCGTTTTCATAAATCCGGCCATAGAAAGCATTGGTGCTATTCTCAGGAGTCCAGATTTTTCCCACCTGGTCTTTATAAACCGTACCATATTGATCGGACATGGGGAACTTGATATTACCACCTATCCACGCGTCGCGTTTTCCAACTCCCTGAAGTATGAACGAAAGGCCCAATCCATTCCATTCGGCATTTCCGTTGAACCCGTATTGGAAGCGCGGACGGCTGTTTCCGATTATGGTGCGGTCGCCCGGGTCATTAACAGTATTATCGCCCTGATCGATAATATTGACGCTGGTTTCGTTATCCATCAGGTTTTTATACTTGATATCTCCCACATGAGAGGTTACACCTTTAATGCTCACCACATCGCTGCGTAAGGCACCGGTTTCGTCAAAATCGCTTTCAGTATAAAAACCATCGGCAACATAACCCCAGATTTCGCCAATCTCCTGGCCTACATAATAAGGGGCCGAAAGCAATTTCGTTTCATTTTTATACTTGGTAATTTTTGAGCGGGAATCGTAGATATTGAAGCCAAGACCATACTTTACTTCTCCGGCATTTCCTTTCCAGTTCAGAGAGAATTCCCAGCCGTTTGTTTCCATATCGGCAGCATTCTGGTCGGCAGCAGTGGCTCCTGCAACGGCCGGGAGCTCCTCGCCCGGTCCTAACATCCCAATGGTATTGCGTTGGTAAATGTCAAAGGTTCCGGTGAGTTTCTGGTTCTGGAAACCAAAATCAATACCTCCGTTAATGGTATTTACCTGCTCCCAGGTGTAATTGGCCCGAACCATGCGCATATTTCCGATTGTCTGAGGCTCAACACCGTTGTAAATCCACTGGCCGTCAACAACCGGCAGAGTTGGCAAATAGCCGTAATTACCAATATCCTGGTTTCCGAGCGTTCCGTACGAACCTCTTAGTTTCAGTTGCGAGATAACTTTTTCGGCGCCTTTCATAAAAGGCTCATTGGCCATGTTCCAGGCTGCCGACACCGAGGGGAAAAATCCGGAACGGTAATCTTTCGGGAATTTGGACGAGAGATCGTAACGGCCGTTAAATTCAATAAAATACTTCTGTGCGTAGTTATAATTGGCACGGAAGAAACTCCCACGAAGTGCATACTGACTGTAGGCATCGCTTGTTTGTGAAGGAGTTGCTCCGTTTGTCCCGCTCAACGAAGGTAAATCATTGCTGATCATGTTATACGCCTGAGAATAAATGTACCGGTAATCGTTGTACTCCTGGTTATAACCCGCCACCAGCGAAACATTGTGTAGCTTGTTAAAAGTATTGGAATAATTGGCGTAAGCATTGATGGTGGTATACCGTGTTGACGACCTTGAGGTTGTAAACGGATCGGTGGAGGTGGAAGGCTTTATACTTTCTGCCAGTCCCTGATGTACCTGAAAGTAATTGGCATAAGCCTCATAATCATTCATACTTAACTGAAATGAATATTCCAGGATGGCACTCAGACCTTTAAGCGGTTTGAGTTCTGTACGCGAAAATATACGGCTATCGTCGCTTACACTTTTTGACGCCTTGGCCATGCTAATAACATTGGCCGGGGTCATAACCAAATACTCTTGCCCGTCGGTTCCGTATGGCAGCATTCCATCCGGATGGTACGACGGAAGGTTGGTTTTCCAGATTCCCAGCTCGCTGCTTCCGTCCAGAAAAGGATAGCGCTTATCTCCGCTGTTGTATTTCATGTCCATGGAAGTGCTCAGCCAGGGTGTGATATCGCCACTGACATAGGACGAAACGTTGGTCCGGGTAAATGCATCTTTTCCGCTAACCAGAATACCATCTTCATCGGTATAGCCAACCGAAATACGATAATTGATCTTTTCACTTCCTCCCTGTACCGAAATATTGTGGTTTTGTTTCCACGAGGTTTCAAACATGTCTCCCATGACATCGGTTTGTTTCAGGAAATATTTTGTTCCGTTTACTTCTGTCCAGCCCAGCGGATAATTTTGCGGGTTACTGATATAATCCTGCAAGAGACCAACATACGTCTCAATATTCTGCCCCGACCAGATAGATGAATAACCTCCATCCTGCAGGGTTTTGATCATATCGGACGGTGAAGCCAGCTCCGGAAGGTTATCTACCCTGGAAAAGGCAAAATTGTTATTGTAGTTGATGGTCAGCTTCTCATTCCGTTTCCCTTTTTTGGTCGTGATCAGAATAACCCCAAACGATGCGCGGGCCCCGTAAATTGCAGCCGAAGACGCGTCTTTCAGCACCGAAACACTTTCAATGTCCTCCGGGTTAATCAGGTACAGATCGTTGAAAACAACGTTATCAACCAGCACAAGCGGTGCTCCTCCGTTAATGGATTCCAACCCCCTGATATTAAAATTATTTCCGCCTCCGGGAACAGCTGACGAAGAAGCAGTAAATCCCGGGATGGAGCCTTGCAATATGGCCCCCAGACTGGTAACCGGTCTGTCGCCCAGTACTTCTTCCATTTTTACGGCAGAAACAGCCCCCGTCAGGTTAACCTTTTTCTGTGTTCCGTATCCAACAGCCACCACTTCTTCCAGGCCAATGGCATCTTCCTGCATAGATACATTAACAACAAGATTACTTCCGACAGCAATTTCCTGGGTTTTCATACCAATAAAAGAAAACTGCAAAACTGCACCTTCCGGGATCTCCGAAAAGGAGAATTTGCCATCCATATCGGTTACGGTTCCCTGAGAAGTGCCTTTTATCAAAACCGTTACTCCGGGAAGAAATTCCCCCTTATTATCTGTGACCGCTCCGCGAACCCCTTTTTGCTGGTCCGGCTGCAAAAGAGTTTCTCCAAAATCGCTCCCTTCTTGCTTTACAATGATATAACGGTCAACAATTTTATAACTTAGGTTGGTTCCACTTAGCACCTCATCAAGAATTTGCGTAATGGTAGCATCCTGCACATTTACGGAAATATTGTTTAGATCTTTCAGGTCTTCACGCTGATAGAAGAAATAAAACTCGCTCTGTTCTTCAATTTCTTTAAACACATCTACCATGTTGTTACCGCTTAAAGAAATATTTAACCTGGTTACCTGCGAATAGGTAGAAGCGCTAACGCTTACGAGGCAAAAAAGAAATATCGCAAAAGTCAATTTCATTTTTAGTAAAAGTTTTTTCAATGGCCGGTTTAAACCGACCCGGTTTGATCGTTTTTTCATAAATTTGAATGTTTAAAATAATTACGACAATTTGTTTTAAGCATTAAACGGTGGATATGTGGCGCATCTCCGCCGTTTTTAGCTTTTTAGCATTTTGAAATACTTACATAGGCTTTTCAATTTTTGATATGATTACTTCGTCTTTTATTCCCAAGTTATTTTTATACTTTATTTCGACCGGAAGCAGCAAGCTGATCGCCTTAATAATCTGATCAAAAGGTTTGTTTTTCAGGATAGTTCCGGAAAACCGAAGGTCTTCGGCATCTTTGCTGGTAAAGCTAATTTTAACATTGTACCAGCGTTCCAGCCGTAATGCAATATCGGCCAGTCGTTCCTCATCGAACTCAATCTTCCCGTCGATCCAACTGCTGTAGAAACCGGTGTTAACCGTTTTTATAGTCAATTCTTCCAGGTTATCCGGGATATTTATTTGTTCCGAAGGTTTAATCCTGGTAATCGCCTTCCCTTCCAACGTATTTATTTGCACCGAACCTTCGACAAGCGTTACCTGGCTCGAACTTTCTTCGGCATACGAAACCACGTTGAACGAGGTTCCCAAAACTTCGACTTCGCTTTTTTTCAGTTTTACCACAAAGGGAACCTTGCTGTGCTCAACTTTGAAAAACGCTTCTCCATCCAGTGATATGTCGCGGCTGTCATCGCCAAAAAAGTTGGGATACTTTAGTGTGGTTCCCGAGTTTAACCAGATATGCGTACCGTCAGAAAGCGTAACTTCCGACATTTGCCCCAGCGGGACCTTTAACTCGGTAAAACCCTGTATTCCGGTTGAGGGAAATTGCGATTTCACCAGTATGCCAGCAAGAAATGCCACAAGCAGAACAGCAGCATACTTAAACACCGACCGGTAGAGCTGCGTTCTCCGAACTTTCATACTGTTGGAAATCCTTGTCCACGAAAGTTTCAACGAAAAATTCTGCAAAGCCTGGCTTTTCTTTAAGCCTTCATGAACGTTCTCAACTTGCTTAAAAACTGCACTGTTTTCCCCTTCTCCAAGAAGCTGGCTCAGCTCCTGTTCCTCCTCGGGAGTGAGTTCATCAAAGATCTTCCCCGCCGATAGCTCCCAAAATTTATCTTGCTTTTCCATTGTACTTTTTAAACTGTTGAACGAATGGGATGGCCCTTTTCTACCATCCCATAACTAAACCAGACAATAACAATCACTGATCTATTTAAAAGACGGAAATAGGGGAAAAAGAGGGCGACATCAGAAGGAGTTTTTTTGAAAAATATTTAAATATCTTTCTTAGCAGACTCTTTATCAGCAGGATGTAAAGTACAAAAAAGATAAAAATCAGTGGGTTCGAGGTTCTCTTTCAGAAAACGATAGGCCCGCCCGATTTGTGTTTTCACAGTATTTTTAGTGATGTCCAGCTTTTGTGCTATTTCAGCATAAGTAAGCGAATCAAAAACAGCCATCTCAAGGATTTTTCTGCGTTGTTCCGGCAGTTTCTGTAAGAACTGGTACAGTTTTGCATATTGTTTTTGTTCATCAAAATACTCTTCGCTGGCGGGGTCGTTAATGTTTTCAATCGGTTCGGTACTTACAATCCGCTTTTTACGGAAATGATCGACAATACCGTTTCGCAACATCAGGAAAAGATAATGTTTGACAGAAGACTCAATCTCAATCTTTCTTCGGTTCTCCCATATCTTGATAAAACAGTCCGACACCAGTTCTTCCGCAATTTGGTCGTCATGCAGCATTTTATGTGCATAAAGCCCCATTTGATAAAAATACTTTTCATGAAGTTGCTTCAAGGCATTTTTATCACCTTTGGCTATATTCTCCCATATAAGTTTATCGCTCAAAACCGGTATCGTTAGAAAGCAAATGTAAAACAAATATCGAAAGGATAATCATTCGGTTCCCTTCACCCTCTTTATGAATCCATACGTCCTCTGCCGAAATATCCAATTCTATAATTCGCTCCGGAATCGTTTACATCCCACTGTTAAGTTCCACCTTGTATTCATTTGTTTCGCCGGGTTCCAGCGACAATTCGGAGTAATCAGAATTGTACAGCAAACGGATCTTGCCTCCTTTTTCCGAGTAAATTTTTGCACTCACCAGGCGGCTGTTTTTCCAGTTCATGTCTACTACAAAGCCACCGCGGCCCTTTAATCCTTTCACACTTCCTTCAGGCCATTCAGCCGGGAGAGCAGGCAGCAGGTGCAACACCCCGGCATGACTTTGCAGCAGCATTTCGGCGATTCCGGCCGTGGTTCCAAAATTGGCATCCATCTGAAACGGAGGGTGTTGTCCAAACAAGTTGGGCGAGGTGCTTTTGCGCAGTACCGTATTCAGACTATTCTTTGCGTTGTCTCCCTCAAAAACACGCGCATACTGACTGATCAACCAGGCAGCGCTCCAGCCGGTGTGTCCGCCACCGTTGGCAATGCGGTAATCCAGCGATTTTTTGGCAGCGTCTACCAACTCAGGCGTATCCCAGGTGTTGATTTGTTCGCCCGGATGCACTGCAAACAAATGCGAAATATGCCGGTGCCCGGGCTCTACTTCCGGAAATTCGTGGGCCCATTCCATTAAACGGCCGTCGGAGCCAACTTTAGGCCCTGCTAATTCCTGCCTGACTTCCCTTACTTCGCGTACAAAATCATTTTCCATCCCAAGCTCTTCCGAAGCATAAATAAAATCGGTAAAAAGTTGCCAAATCACCTGCTGGTCGTGTGCCGGCCCCATGCTTATCTGGCTGCGGCTTCCATCGGGAGCAATAAAAGTATTCTCGGGCGAAACGGCAGGACCGGAAACCAGTTTCCCGGTTTCGGGATCGCTTACCAGCCAATCGACATAAAACTCGGAAGCACCTTTCAAAACGGGATACATTCGTTTCAAAAATTCCTTATCGCCCGTAAAACGGTAATGCTCGGCAATGTGCGTGCTAATCCAGGCACTACCGCCGGTGTGCATTCCCCAGCTGGCTGCTTCGCCCGGAGCCGTGTAGCCCCAAACGTTGGTTATCGGATGAATTACCCAACCCCGGTTTCCATACTGAACATCAGCCGTTTTAGTGCCGGGCTTTACCAACGATTCCAAAAGATCAAACAAGGGCAAATGCATTTCGGATAAATTGGTTACTTCGGCTGGCCAGTAATTCATCTGCACATTCACATCGGTATGGTAATCACCGTTCCAGGGCGTTTGGATTTTATTGGCCCACAAGCCCTGCAGGTTGGCCGGCAAACATCCGGGACGGGAAGAGGAAATCAACAAATAGCGCCCGTACTGAAACATCAACTCAACCAAATGTGGATCTGAATTGCTTTCGCGGAATAACTCAATCCGCTTGTCGGTAGGAACGGGCTCAATCTCTGCCGGAGTAAGATCAAGATCTACCCGTGCAAAATAGTTTTGGTATTCTGAAAGATGTGCTTTCAATAATTCCTTGTATGATTTTTTGGATGCGTTTTCAATGCTTTTGGCTGTTACATCAGCATAATCGCGGCCTTTGTATTCTGGATAGCTCAATACATAATCAGTTGACGCCGCCAACAAAAGAATCACTTCGTCGGCATCTTTTACCACCAGTTGAGAATCTTTGTAAGCGATCTTGCCATTTTTGGCAATGGCCTTTAAACGAGCCATGTAATGAAGATTCTCGCCTCCTTTTCCGTCGGGCAAAGCACCTGTCATAATTAACTGACCACCTTCGGCATAGGTTTTAAAATGCTCGGGACGATCCATCGTGCAGCTAAAAGAAATCTGCCCCGGTTTATCAGCCGTTAAGCGGGCCACCATCACCTGATCAGGATAGCTGGTAAAAATCTCGCGCTGAAAATTCACCTCCTCCCTGGTATATTTTACGCGCACCACCGCATCGTTTAAATCGAGCTCGCGGTAGTAGTTTTCAAAAGCGGCATTTATCCCAAAGTCGAAGCGCAAATCACCCAGCGTTTGAAAACATCCGAACGGTACTTCTGCACCGTTTCCATGTCCGCTGCCGGCACCTTTGCATATTTGTGTTTTATTGGTTAGCGCGGTTGCTTCCTTGTACTTCCCTTCAAACAACAACCTTCTTATTTCCTGTTGTGCTTCGCGTGCTTCGGGGTTGTCATTATCGTTCACACTTCCCGACCACATACTTTCTTCGCTCAGCTGGATGCGTTCCTGGTTTACATCGCCAAACACCATCACGCCCATTGATCCATTTCCCAGCGGCAGAGCCTTCAGCCACTCGCGATCGTCGCGCCAGCCATTCGGATCATCTTTAACCGTGGCATCGGCGGGCACGTTGTACCATAACTTAAGATCGGATGCTTTTTCGGGCTGCACACTACAGGCGGCAAATAAGGCTACCGCAAAAAATAAAATCAGGCTGCGAAGTTGTGTCATTTCTATTGTTGTTGTGTTGTTATTGACTTTCGTTCTTTCAAGAAAAACAGGAAAATGAATATCCTTCAAATTTACCATTGCTTACCGAACAATTACCTTATTCTTCTTATTACTTTTTTGAAGGGTTGGCCAGAGAAACCCTGATCTCTTCCGCTTTTTGGTTTCGGAATATGGTGATCACCAGCTCTTCCTCCTGGTTTGCTTTCTCAAAAATCTTTACCAGTTGATCAAAATTCGCCACATCCTGTCCGTTGCATTTCAGGATTACGTCGCCCGTCCTTAAATTCATCGAATGAATTCCGGTATTTTCAGGAACCTCAAGAACAGCTACTCCGGCCATAGCGGGCAACCCGGCTGCCGACTGTTCGCCCATGGTTTCAATGTTTTTCACCTTCCCTTCCTTCCAGCTAAATACTTTGCCGCTTTCGTTGGAGCGTTCGGTGATTAGCTGGGGAATATCAGGAGTTTTAGCCAGCTTTTTCAAACGTTCTGATTTCACTCCAAACTGATCCATTGGAAAATTACGGAAGCCAATTTTCAATGCAGGTGATTGTTCGCTCACCGTATAGTCGCCGTGTGCCGCATCGGCAAAAAGAGGTGCCTCCGAAACAGAGTGGGCATCGCAATCGTTTTGTGCAAATTTAAGACGATCCGCCTCTCCGGTCGCAAAAAGATTGGAGTCGAGTTCCTGCCCCCACTTGTCATCCGGGCCCAGCGTATAATTCATCACTGCCGGACGGTAAGCCCCAAACACAATGTTGTGCTTAAACACATCGCCGCTTTCAGGATACCAGACATGCGGGTGCAGGCTGTTGTTAATGATGATGTTGTTCGTGGCGGTTCGGTAATATCCTTCCCTCATTTTCAAACCTCCGCTTAACAACACGTTGTTGTGGATTTCATACCAGGTCGATCCGTCGTCGAGATCAATATCCCAGCCATGGTCGCAGCGCCAGCGCGAATTCCGAATGATGTTTTTATCCAGCATATCGATTTTCGGTAAGTTGCGGTCCTTTTTTACTTCCACATCGGTCTGACGGGTGTCGGGCGTCCAGAAACGGTCGCGGCCCCACGAGTTGAAACTTCCGTGGTCGCTGGTTTCGAGTACCGTGTTAAACACATCGCAGTTTTCGATGATGTGCCCGCCAAAAGTACCTTCGCTGATGTTAATTCCGGCACGCGGGACATCGTAAATAGAACAATGATTCACCCTGATTTTGTGCGACATGGAAATCTGCACGGGTGCAGTTTGTTTCTCATCGCGCCCGGTCATCGTAATCAGGCAGTCTTCCACCAAACATTCCGACGGATAATTATCTGACTTTGGCCCGGGAGTGCGGTCAATGGCTTCGAAATCCTGTTTCCCATAGCGAAACAAGGGACTGCGCACAGCCCCGGGATCGCCGACAAAAGCAACCCCATTGGCTCCCGAATGATGTAGGTAACAACTTTTTATGGTAATTCTACGGTTGTAGTTGCTGACAAAAATGCTGTTGCCACCCACCTGGTCGAACTCGCAGTTCTGAAGCAAACAATCTTCGGCACCGTTTATAAAAACAGCCCCGCCGCGGTAGGTTGTCCAGTCGCTTCTAAGCAGCGGCTCTCTGTTTTCCATAAAACTGCGGGCGGCATGGCGAAATACAAAGCCATCGAATTGAACATGTTTTACCGGCTCTTCTTTTGTTCCGTTTAATTCAAGCAAGTGTTTCAGCCGAACAATTTCCACCAAGGCTTTCGAAATGTCTTCGTCGTTCAACGGAAAATAGTACAACATGCTTTCCGTTTCATTGTAGTACCATTCTCCCGGCGCATCGAGCTCTTCAAACACATTTTCCACCATGCGGTAGCGCGGGTGCATTTGCGAAGGCCGGTTGTTTTGCCAACCACCCTCCATATCAAGCGTCCCGTCCGCATTTTTTGCTTTCACTACCCAGTGCATATCGCCCCACAAAGCCATGTGCATGGCATGAATAAAAGCTCCCGCCGGATTCTCCCACGAAGCAATCCGTTCGGGTGTAAGCGGGTCGGTTCCGGGTTCCGGCTCACGCGTATGTTCCAGGTCCCAGGCATCGAACACGTTTTTCCCGGGCACCGCGTTCGGAAAGCGGGCCATGCGTTGCCGTTGCCCATTGATATAAAGCTGATCGATATCTACATCTTCGGATATTCGCGCACAAAAAATGCTCTCCCGGTAAGGCTTCCAATCCAGTTCCAGTTTCTGCCCGCCACTAATCACAACTTCTCCCGGCGGATTCAAGGTCCTGAAAACAACGGGTTTTTCAGCGGTTCCTGAAATACCGGCATCCAGTTTCAGGGTTTGCGGCAAATAGTAAGTTCCATCTTCTACCAATACATGAACCGTCCTTTGTCCGGCAGCGGCCCGTGCCAGCTCAACAGCCTGGCCAAGCGTTGCTACGGGTGTAGTCTTACTCCCGTTTGCCGAGTCGTCTCCCCCGGGCGAAACATAAATTTCAAAAATGCTTGGTTGACACGCGGCTAAAAGAAATACCAAAACATTCAGCAATAGTACAGCAACTTTTCTCATACGATTAAAATTATTCTTCAAAGATTCGCAACCAACGGAGGGAACTCGCACATCCATCAGCTGACGGACAATCATTCTCTCGGAGGTGAATGATTTATATGCTCGTTTCATAAAAGATGGCAAAAATTAGCTTTCGATTTCAGTCGACAAAATAATGATTTTCAAAACAACCGAAAATCTTTTGAAAAATTTTAATTTGTCTGCCCCGGACCTAAATTGAAATTTCTGCTTACAATCTCTATTCCTGAAGGCCTGATTACCCGGGCAATCCAAATAAAATTATATTTTTGAGAAACTAAATTCACCATAAAGAAAATCACTATGAAGCTTCAAGCTATTGGCGTTGCCATAATCAGCTTTTTTCTTGCGGCCTGTGCCGGAGGGAATCGCGAAAAAACGGATACCCAAAAAGATTCACAACCTATGTTTACAGGAGCCAAAGGAGAGGTCAGAATCATGACCCTTGACCCGGGACATTTCCATGCTGCCCTGGTTCAAAAAAATATGTATGAACAGGTAGACCCAACCGTGTATGTTTATGCTCCGGAAGGCCGCGATGTACAAGGTCATCTGGCATTGATTGAACGTTACAACACCCGTAGCGAAAACCCGACAACCTGGTTGGAAAAAGTATATACCGGTCCTGATTTCCTGGAGAAAATGCTAAGCGAAAAACCGGGAAATGTAATGGTTACAGCTGGAAATAATGCCAAGAAAACCGAGTACATCCTCAAATCGATAGAAGCCGGGATTAATGTGCTGGCCGACAAACCAATGGTTATCTCGCCCGAAGAATTCCCCCGATTGGAAGAAGCCTTTAAGCTGGCCCAGGAAAAAGGCGTTTTGCTGTATGATATTATGACCGAGCGTTACGAAATCACGACCATGTTGCAGCGCGAGTTGTCATTACTTCCCGAAGTTTTTGGCGAACTGCAAGTGGGGACAGAAGAAAATCCGGCCATTACCAAAGAAAGTGTGCACCACTTCTTTAAATACGTTTCGGGAAATCCGCTTGTTCGTCCGGCCTGGTTTTTCGACACCCAACAGCAGGGCGAAGGCGTTGTGGATGTTACCACTCACCTTGTTGACATGATCCAGTGGGAAGCTTTCCCCGAAGTAACGCTAAACAAATCGGATGTGCAGGTTTTATCGGCCAAACGCTGGACAACCGACATGACACCCGAAATGTTTGAGAAAGTTACCGGACTGGCCACTTACCCCGACTACCTGCAAAAAGACCTTGACAACGATGTGCTGAAAGTTTACAGCAACGGCGAAATCAACTATACATTAAAAGGGATTCATGCAAAAGTTTCGGTTATCTGGAACTTCCAGGCTCCGGAAGGTACAGGCGACACGCATTATTCGATCATGCGCGGAACCAAATGCGACCTCATCATTCAACAAGGAGAAGAGGAAGGTTACAAACCTCAGCTGTACATTGAAACAAGCGAAGAAGACCTAAAAGCTTTTGCCGGCTTCCTGTACAATGCAGTGGAAGGACTGGCTGAAAAATTCCCCGGTATTACACTCGAAAAAGTAAGCGATTCGAAATGGAAACTGAATATTCCGGATGAGTACAAAGTTGGACACGAAGCGCATTTCGGACAGGTAACCGAAAAATACCTGCAATACCTGGTGGACGGTAAACTACCGGAATGGGAAGTTCCGAACATGATTGTAAAATACTACACCACTACCGAAGGCTTGAAAAAAGCAATGGAATAAAAGTTGACCTGAAACAGAAATCAGCCATCGACTTTTGTTAACTGAGTACAATATTCACCGGGTGACTGTTTGATTTAACTCAAAGTCACCCGGTGAATTTTTTTATAGCAATTTTTCAATTGAACACTTTGCTTTAATAATAAGCTGTAAGACAAACGAGCCCACAGCTGAAGGCTCTCTCCTGAATGATGATTGATAATTAACGATTGCCAATTTGCGATGGAAACGAATGTAAAGCAAGTATATCTGCCATCAACCTTCGTTCATCGACGCTCGCAAATCAATTCTTATTCACAGGATTGTCCACCACAATGCGGGTCTTTTGATTAGCCACCCTGTTGGCAACCAGAAATGCGTATTGAGCAATTCGCCTCATTTTGGTGTAGTCGATTTTGTCAATTTCGTCGCTTACTTTGTGATAATCGTCGTGCATTCCGGTTGAAAGCCCCAATATCGGGATATTGTTTTTATAGAAATGAAAATAGTCGCTACTGTTCAAAAATGTGTTGGACAGCTTATCGTTCAACACCAGGTTTAGCTCCTGGCTAATTTCTTTGCTCAGCTCCCAAAATTCAGAGCTTTGTTTCCCCGTAATTACATACAGGCCATTGGGTCCGGCCAGTTGTTTTTCGGTAGATGCACCGGGCAGGGGTTCTGCTTCTGCCGAGCGTCCCACCATGTCGAGGTTAATATCAATCAGTGTTTTTTCGAGCGGATACACGGGATACTGCGTGTAATAATCTGATCCGAACAATCCTTTTTCTTCGGCGGTTACCCATGCAAAAACTATGCTTCGTTTGGGTTTCTTTTTCATGCTTTGAAAAGCCTGCGCAATTTCAAGCAAAGCCACAGTACCGGTACCGTTATCATCGGCACCGTTAAACACCTCCCCGTTGGCATCTACTCCAACATGATCGTAATGAGCCGTAAAAACCACGCACTCGTTTTTCAAAACCGGGTCGCTGCCTTCCACCACTGCAATTACATTTTTTCCCAACATTTCAGACTGGTTCTTCGGAAGCTGGATTTTTGCCCTGATCCCCTCCAGTTCAAACGACTTTGGCGAACCACTTTCATTGATTTCGCTTTGGAGCTGCGCCAGTGTTTTTCCCGACGATTTTAAAAGTTGATCGGCGAGTTCCCCGGTTCCAAAAATCAGGTTCAGGGGTAAAGACTGTCTTCTCTTTTTGCTCCCTTTTATCACCATGCTTCCCCCGTTGGCATACTGCTTAACCTCATCAAATCCTGTTGGGTCAGGATTCAGGGGATCGGGGACCAGAATCAAAGCTTTTGCTCCGCCTAAAAGCATCTTGTTCATTTTGCGCATCTCGGTACCAAAGTCCATGCTTTTGGTAGCAGAATCCCTACACAGTTCGAGGTTCCGGCTCATGGCCAAAACAATCTTTCCTTTTACATCTATACCTTCGGTGTCGTTGTATTTCGTTTTGTCGTTGTACCATCCGTACCCTGCAAAAACTACTTCGCTTTCAATCGTATCTCCGTTAAGAGGCCCCAGCAAAGAAAAAAAGTCGTCGCTGATGGTTTCCAGCACTTCACCCTTGTTGTTTTGAATCTCCAGAAAAGTATTTCCCAAATCGGGCTTGGTCATCTCCAGTTCCACGTATTGGAAATAATCTTCAACTCCCGGTTTCAGTCCCATCAGCTTACACTGAGCTTTCAAATAATCGGCGGCTAAATCCACCCCCGGAACGGGTGTCGAGAAATCGCGTCCCTGCATGTAGTCGCTGGCAATAAACTCAAGGTGTGCTTTAAGATCACTTTCGGTGATGGTCTCCATTTCTTTTTTTTGTGCGAAAAGAAGGCTTGCCACTGAGAGGCAAAGAGAAGTCAGTAATAATTTATTCTTCATTTATAATCGGCTTAATGTTTGATGAGTCAGCATTCACTTCTCAAAATTACTCTTCCTTGATTTTTATGTGAATTTCCTGGCGGTTGGCGATATCGAGCCCCATCCAAAAGCAAAGCTCTGCCACGCGTTTTAGCTTGTCAAAATTGATCTTGTCCACATCGTCGCCCACCTGATGATAATCAGCATGATAACCGGTTGCATAATTTAACACCGGCACCCCGTTTTTGTGGAAGCTGTAATGGTCGCTGGCCCTTAGAAAATAAGCGGGCAAAGTGGTATCCGGAATCAGCTTCAGTTCTTCGCATTTTTGCCGGTTGATCTCCGCCAGTTCTGGCCATGCATTGTTGGATAAAGTATACAGGCCGTCGAAATCTTTTACTTTTTTGGGCGATTTGTTCCAGATTGTATCGCGGGGTTCGAACACCCGCCCTACCATATCGAGGTTAAAACAGGTAACCGTTTTTTCGAGTGGAAACAACGGATGCTGTGCATAATAATTCGAGCCAAACATTCCCAATTCTTCGCTGGTAACCCATAAAAACACAATGCTTCGTTTGGGTTTTGGATCGAGGCTGGCAAACGCTTCCGCCACTTCCATAATGGCCACAGTTCCCGATCCGTTATCATCGGCCCCGTTGTACACATCGCCGTTCTGATCCACTCCTACATGATCGTAATGTGCCATAAACACCACACACTCGTCTTTTAAAACCGGATCTGATCCTTCCACATAAGCGACAATATTACGGGCTTTTATTTCATTTTTTATCACTTTTGAATTCACCGAAAGCTGCTTGTCATCCATCTCAAATCCTTGCTTAACGCCGGAGGCAGCTACACTAACAAGGTACTTTTCAAACTGCCCTTTCCCTCCCAGAATTTTATCAGCCAGCCGGGGCAGTGCCACCAACACCGGAATTCCTTTGTTTGTCTGACTATCGGACAGGCTGTATCGTTCGCGGTTATTCCAGACTTTTATTTCATTGAATGCATGATTGTGACGATCGTGCGGACAAGTAACCACAACAATGGCTGCCGGCTTTTTTTCCGCAAGCGAACGGATTTTACGCCGCTCATCGCGGTTATTCCACGAGAACTTTGCGGATTCAGGAAAACCGTCGGCCTTGCCCTGGGCTACTACCACCACTTTCCCGCTTACGTCTGTTTCATCATCAATGTCTCCAAAACCTGCCATTACAATGGTTGCATCGCTCAACACTTCTTCCTCCATGCGGCCATCCAGGCGAATGAAATCGGACGTACGAAAAACAGTTTTTCCGTTTCTCCCAATCACCGCTATAAAACTTTCCGGATCGGGACGCGACGAAAGCAGGGGTACCTTTTGGCTGTACGCCGGAAATCCGGGTTGCAATCCCAGTTTTTCCGCCTGTTCAGTAATGTAATCAGCTGCCATTTCCAGTCCGTTGGCCTTTGTTCCCAAACAACGCCCCTCAAGTTTATCCGACGCCAGATAGCTCAGATGTTCATGCAAACCCGCTTTGTCAATCTTATCAACCGCTGAATTCTGCGCGAAAACATTCAAAAAAAACAGTGTCCAAAATAAACCCGTAAATGCAGTTTTTTGTAATAACATAGGTATTATCTGAAATTTTGAAGAAATTTACACATTGGTTTATAAAGTAACAATAAACGCAACGTTTACATTAAACCCTTTTAACATTGCAAGTGTTGTCGTATAACAAAGAAACTGCAACTAACATTCAGAATATGAAAACAACAAAATCGATTTTTTCTATTTTATTAATTGCATCGCTTATTTTTTTGGTTCCCTCGTGTGCAATAAACCCGGTTACCGGGAAAAAGCAAATCATGTTTGTTTCGGAAGAGCAGGAAATTGCCATGGGAGCCCAGTATCACCCTTCGGTGGTTTCCACTTTTGGTATTTATGACAGCCCCGTCATTCAAAAGTTTATTGAAGAAAAAGGAACGGAAATGGGCAAGATCTCGCATCGCCCCAATTTAAAATATCATTTTACCATTCTTGATTCGCCGGTGGTAAACGCCTTTGCAGTACCCGGAGGTTACCTGTATGTTACCCGGGGTATTTTGGCGCAGTTCAACAGCGAGGCCGAGCTGATCGGTGTTTTGGGACACGAAATGGGCCACGTAACCGCGCGCCACTCTGCTCAACAGCAAACCAACCAAACCATTGGGCAGGCAGTATTGCTCGGCGGTATGCTTGCCTCCAAAGAAATTTACAAGTTGGCCGATGAAGCCATGGCCGGCATGCAATTGCTGTTTATGAGTTTTAGCCGTGAAAACGAACGCGAATCGGATCGGCTGGGAGTGGAGTACGCTACTAAAATTGGATACGATGCCCACAAAATGGCCGACTTTTTCCAGGTGTTGGAGAAAATGAGCATGGGCAGCGAGCAGGCAGGCGTGCCGACTTTCTTTTCAACTCACCCCAATCCCGAAGACCGTTTTAATTCGGTTCACCGCATCAGCGACGAATGGCAGGCCAAATACCCGGGAAAAAACTTTATTGTTGACACCAACGATTACCTCAGCATGATTGACGGGATTGTTTACGGAGAAGATCCGCGCCAAGGATTTGTGGAGAACAATACATTTTATCATCCTGAACTGAAATTTAAATTTGCCTTTCCTTCGGGATGGAAGCTGGTGAATGCGCCTACCCAGGTACAGATGGCCGCCCCCGATCAGAAAGCAGGAATTATTTTCATGCTTTCGGACGAAAGCACCCCAGCTGCCGCTTCGCAAAAAGCCATCAGCGACCTGAAACTTTCGATCATCGAAAGCAAGGATGTAAAAGTAAACGGGAACAACGCCGTGGCCGTTATCTCGCAGCAGGCTTCGCAAAGCCAGTCGGGACAACAACAGGTTATTAAACTTTGCTCGTATTTTATTCAGAAAGATGGAAAAGTTTACACGTTCCATGGAATTGCCAGCGACGCTGACTTCAACCAGTTCCTGCCTTCTTTCCAATCCACCATGAAAGGTTTTGCAACTTTAACAGAAGCATCGAAACTGAACGTTAAACCCGACAGAATCCGCATAAAAACGGTACAAAAAACAAGTACACTGGCCGACGCCTTTGCTTACTTCAAAGTTCCGAAAGAACAATACAAGGAACTGGCGCTTCTGAACAACATGGAGCTGAACCAGCAACTAACAAGAGGCAAACTGATTAAAGTAATTTCCCAATAAAAGAATCAGGGGTTTAGCCCCATCGCCTTAATGTATTCATCGTTAACTGTACAATTTCTGAATTGGCAGTTTTCGATGAATTCAAGCAGGGCTTTTTTCACCAGCTCCTGATCGGGACGGGCTGCACGAATTTCGGCGAAATTACCCCGCGCGCTTTCGGTAAATGCGACGATCAAGTCCCAGTTTTCAGGAGTCGGAACTGTTACCATTCCCCTTTCGCTTCCCATCTTTTTGTAAGGCCAGTAGGTGTATCCAATGTTATTACGGATCATCAGCCGGGTCCAGGCCGAAATCCATTCGTTGGTATTTTCGCCGGTTTCTCCCATAAACATGGGCAGATTTACCGAGTCCCTGTAATCGACAAAGTCCTGGATGTTGGCCTGCAGGGTATCGCACCAGTAACGATGGCAGGTGTACATCATTTTGTCATCCAGTTTCGAATCGGTAAAAACCCGGAAATTGCTGTTCCACTGTGCACCTCCCAGCATAATTATATGGTTGGTGTCCACTTCGCGGATGGCTGTCACGGCTTTCCTGTACAAAGGTTCCAGCTGTTCATTCAGCATGGCCTCATCCTCTTTAAAATACGTAGCAATGGGCTCGTTCAATAAATCGTAGGCCAGAATAACCGGTTCGTTTTTGTAATGTTCCGCAATTCGTTTCCAGATGTCCACAAACAACTTCTGACTGCGTTCGCTTACCATCAGCCACGGATAACCGTAACTGTCATCGATGTTATCGCCGGTTTGTCCGCCGGGAGCATCGTGCATGTCCAGTATCAGGTAAATTTCGGAAGCACGGCACCACTCCACCAGGCTGTCCAAACGCTGAAAACCATCCTGATCATGGCTCAACCCCATGTAATCTTCGTGGGTGAAAAGTTTGTAATGAAAAGGAATGCGAATGGTATTGGCTCCGGTACTTTTAATGTGTTGAATATCTTCGCGGGTAACATAATTGTCTTTGAATTTTTGCCAGAACTCATCCACAAAATCAGGCCCCACCATTTCACGAAATGCCTGATCGATCAGCCTTGCCGAACTTGCTTTTTGAAAACGAAACATGTATCCTTCCGGGTTCAGCCAGTTCCCCAGGTTGGTTCCCTGGATAAAAAACTTGCTTCCGTCGGGAGCCACCAGGTCTGGGCCGTTAATGGTGATAAACTGAGGTTCCGGCTTGGGTTCAACAGTGGTTTGACACGCATAAAAAGCGGCAAAAAATGCCACCAGCATAAGCAGGCTTCGTTGTTTTTTCATGACGGTTGTATTGATATGTTTCAAAAACAGAACGCTTCCACTTTCAAAAATAAGCGACGCAATTCATTTGTCGAAGAGCCAGGCTCCTCCTCAGAAAGTCAGTTTTTGCAGGGCTTCTCCTCCCGTACTTTTTTGAATAACGGTAAAATTATCCAGGCCGGCCTCCACTTCCAGCGACGTATTGTGTGCATTAATAATGATAGGAAAATCGTGCACTTCCGGTTCCGGTTTTACATATTCGTACCGGTGTAAATGCCCGCACAACATCGCTGTTATTCCCTGTCCGTTTAACACCGGCAAAAACTTATTCCGGATATCTGCCGGGCCGTGCCAACTGGAGCCCACCGGAGGAATGTGTATCAACACCACCTTGTGGCGGGCAGTTGTAAACGCTTCGCTCTGCACGACCTCTTTCAGCCACTTTTGCTGCTCCGTACGATACGCATCAAATTGTGCCAGCCCGGAATATTCAATGTCCGAATCAGGTTTATCTTCTCCCCCGTCGAGCACAATAAAAAACACAGGCCCCTGCCGGAATGAATAATACAGTTTCCCGGTATTGGTGGGGTAATATTCAGGAAAAGCCACGCTGAACTTTCCCCGTGTTTCATGATTTCCGCGGCAAAAATAAACAGGTACTTCTCCGGCAAACATGTTTACCGATTCATCCATAAAACCGCTGAAAAACTGGGTTTCATCATTCATGGAAGAAACCATGTCGCCGTTGAAAAACACCAGATCGGTAGTTCCGTACTTCACTTTTTGCGACAGATTTTTCAGATCATCCACTCTGCTGTGAATATCGTTCAGCATAAGAAAAGAGATCGATTTCTTGTCGTCGTCCAGCGTACAAAACCGCAAGGGCTTTTTCGAATATACATTGGAAGAGGCAATGTTTCCGTACAAAACACGGTGTCCTTCGTAACTTAACACGGCCTGCGAGAAAATACGGTAACGGTATTCAGTGCCTTTCTTTAAGTCCAGAATCTTTATTTTGTGCAGCTTTCCTACAATCCTGTTTCCGTTGGACGTTTCATAGTACTTCGGGCGTTCGCTGGCGTAAAAACTGTCATCTCCTGCCGGGGCTACTTCTACCCACGATACCGCGTTGCTGTCGGTGGTCCAAACAACGGTCACTTCATTCTCGCCCAGCGCCTGAATGTAGGGCCCGTGGGTAATGTGCAACTCTTGTGCAATTCCGGAAAGTGAAATAAAAAAGAGAAGCAAAACGACCAACAGTGATACTTTTGTTTTATTCATGATTTTACAGGTTACAGAATTCAGCCGGAAACAAATGAAGTTCATTTCTTCTCGGGTGAAACCGGTTGGTTTAAGTAAAAATACTCAGGGTGAATTTAGCAAAAAGTATCAGAAGTAAAGAATCCTGACCTGAACAGGATTTCTCAAAGTCAGAAATTCTTTACTCCTCTTTTTCAATCAAGAATGAACGGTGTTTCGGTTGGTGGTTTATGCAAATTGCTTCTACTGAAGCAATGCGGCACTGGCAGCGTCAAGAAATAAAACAGCGTTCGGATGCTTACGCAAGGCTGTTGACGGGTAATGCTGATCGACCGTTTGCGTTAACGTACTCTGAACTGCCTGAGCTTTGTTGGTACCCGGCACCATGCAAAATACAAAGCCGGGCTTCATCAGTGTTGGAACGGTAAGCGTAAGTGCGTGAGTGGGCACTTCGTCAATCGAGGTAAAACATCCGTCGTTTACCTGTTGCTGGCGACACTGCAAGTCCAGATCAACCACCTTTACGGACTGCGGATCGTCGAAACGCGCCACGTGCGGATCGTTGAAAGCAATGTGTGTATTTTCGCCGATTCCCATGCAAACAATTTCGGGCTGAAAACGATTCAACAGTTCGGCATAACGGATGCATTCCTGTTGCGGATCAGCTGCCTGGCCATTCAGGTAATGTACTTCAAGAAACGGCACTTTGGAAAAAATCCGTTCTTTTAAAAAATTACCAAAACCCTGCGGAGCATCAGCAGACAGGCCAATGTATTCGTCCATGTGAAAAGCGATCACCCGGTGCCAATCGATACCGGGTTGGGCAATCAATGCCTCCAGAAATTCGTTTTGAGAAGGCGCAGCGGCAAAAATCATTCGGATGTTTTCGCGCTCTGCCAGCAAAGAACGCATTGTTTGAGCTACCTGCAAGGCAGCATCTTCTCCCATTTCCCTACGGGTAGAAAACAACTTCACAGAAAGAGTATCTTTCTTAAATTCAGTTTCTTGTATCATTGGTTTTAAATTTTCAACAACAACATAATTGACAAGGGTTTATCCATCCGGAAATTTTCATTCCGGTAAAAACTGCCGCTATTCTGCACTTCACCCCCGAAAATGCAACGGCTTTATTATTGACCGATTTATTATAGTTTGCTATGCATAACATCTCCTTTAACAAGGGTTGCCAACACCTGAATATCCGGATCGAAAATCACCACATCGGCATCTTTTCCGATGGTCAGGCTCCCTTTTTGCTTTTCTACTCCACAAATTCGTGCAGGTGTAGAACTTATCATCTGAATGGCATGCAACAAAGGCACGCCCGCCAGCTGAATCATGTTTCGCACCAGTCGGTCGGCTGTGGCTACACTACCGGCAAAAGCTGTGCGGTCGGGAAGTTTGGCAACTCCGTCTTCAACCAGTACCGGCAGGCCGTCCTTTTTACTTCCCAATATGCTTTCGTCAACTTCCTGCCCGGCAGCCCGCATCGAATCCGTTATCAGCGCAATCCGCGCGGGTCCCATCTGTTTATATATCAGTTGCAACAAACTGGGCGGAAGATGTACGCCATCGGCAATGATCTCCACGGTTAACTGATCGTACAAATAGCCACTTTCAATAATTCCGGCATAACGGAAAGCATTGCGACGGGTTACACCCGACATTGCCGAATAAAAATGGGTCAGGTGGGTGTAACCATTTTCCAGGGCTTCCGCCACTACTTCAGAAGTCGCATCGGAATGAGCGATGGCAGCCAGAATACCTTTTTTGCTTAGTTCGCGGCCAAACTCCATGGCGCCTTCCAGCTCGGGAGCTGCACTCCAACGAATAATATCCGACGATTGATTAAGCAAAGCCTGGTACTCTTCACGTTGCGGATTGCGGATGTAACGCGGATCCTGAGCTCCTTTCTGGCTCATGGCAAAATAGGGCCCTTCGAGGTGCAGCCCCAGAAACTGAGCGCCCCCGAAATTTTCATTTTTCACCTGCTTGTACGACTCCAGAAGCTCCAACAGGTCTTTTTTTTCGGCGGTAAGCGTGGTTGGTACCAGTGCCGTTGTCCCGAACCGAACATGCGTTCGGGCTGCTTCCCGAAAAGCTTCGGGTGTACCATCCATAAAATCGTAGCCGCCACCACCGTGCGTATGCATATCGATAAATCCCGGGGAAACATAATTTCCGGCAGCATCTATTTCCTCTGCACCCGGAAAACTCATTTCACCTTCTCCGGTCCCCACAATCTTTCCGTTTTCAATCAGCAGGGTTCCGTTTTCAACTATCCGAAAAGGAGTAATCAGTTTTCCGTTTGTAATTTTTATCCGCTTCATTGTATTCCTTTCTTTTATTTTTCAGAAAAATTAAGCCAGCGCTTTTACGGCCGGTTTCCAACGCTTTACACGGTAACCGTAAGCTGCAAAGAAAACCAGGTATATATAACACGGAATCAGGATCATGTATGCCGAACGCACACTAAAATGATCGGCCATTATTCCGTACAAAACCGGTGTAAGTGCGTTACCACACAAGCCCATGATCATAATGGAAGAACCCAGTTTTGTGAAACGTCCGAGCCCTTTGATGGCCAGCGGCCAAATGTTGGCAAATATCAGAGAATTGGGTAATCCCAGCGCTGCCAAAAGCCAGATGGAAATATCGGTCTGGTGCCCGAATACATTTACTTGCCCGCTAAACACAAGCACTCCTCCTGAAAGAACCAGCCCCATGATGGTACAAACCAACAAAGCATTGCGCTGATTGATATAGCGGGGAATGGTGATCACCCCAATAAAATAGCCGCACATGGTAGCTCCCAGCACGTACGACGGGAACACTTTGGCTTCCAGCAAATCGAGCCCCATGGTTTGTGCATAACCGATAATGGTATCGATGGCAATAATCTGAGACCCCACGTGAAAGAAAATGGCCAGTGCCCCCAGAATCAGGTATGGAAACTGGAAAATACTGGTTTTACTGTGTTCACCTTCTGCCAGTTCTTCTTTGTTTGATTGCTCGGTATTTAACTCGGGCAGGGGCGAAAAACGGACCAGCAGTCCCACCGCGATCAACATTGCTCCCAGCACCGAATACGGAAGAATCACCCGTCGGATAAGCTCATCCAGCAAATGGTTTTTCTCGGCAACTGAAAGCGTACCGCTTTCGAGCGTACGGAACAATTCGCTGTCGGTTACTTTCAACACAACGGCTGCAAAAATAAGCGGCGCCAGAATACCGGCCACTTTGTTACAGATTCCCATGATGCTGATGCGCTGTGCGGCCCTTTCAATCGGCCCCACAATGGTAATATACGGATTAGCCGCCGTTTGCAACAAAGCCAGTCCGGTTCCAATCAGAAATAAACCTGTCAGAAATACAGGATAGGCGCGGCTAAGAGCTGCCGGCACAAACAGGAATGCCCCGAAAGCCATGGCAAAAAAGCCCATCATCATCCCTTTTTTAAATCCCACCTTTTCCAGCAAAAAGGAAGAAGGTACCGACATAAAAAAGTAGGCCACATAAAAGGCAAAAGCTACTAAATAGGACTGAAAATGCGTGAGTTCACAGGCTATTTTAAAATACGGTATCAGAATGGCATTGACCCAGGAGACAAAGCCAAAAATAAAAAACATTAAGCCAAGTATGGCGATGGATATAAAGGATGTTTTGTTCTTCATCAGTTTAAAATTGTTTGTTTTGAATGGTTTCCCAGGAGTGCGGGAATACTCCCATTTATGATTCGTTTCTGTTTAGTTTTATACAATTCTCCTGTTCACCTCGTCCCACTCCATTCTTCGTTTCTCGACGTAGGACCGATGAGCCATAATACAGGTTATACCTTCTTCAAAAGCCATATCGATGTTGGCACTGGTGGTCCCTCCGTTTCGGATGCAGTTCAGCCATTCGCGCAGGTGCAGGTGCGTAACATCCACCGCCCGCCCGTTAAGCGTGGTCGTAGTAAGTCCGCGGGAAGCATAGTATTTCTCGGAAGCCGAACTTACCGCATCAATCTGCTGCGAAGCCGGATTGTAGGTCAACAGAGGCGAACGGGTGTCAATGGCTCCCGATTTAATCTGCTCCCGGTAACGGGTTGAGCCCGAATCGGCATGGATAATCACATTGTTTCCAAGCTCCATCGAGGCATCGTGCCCCATAAAAACCCTTCCCCTGCTGCGACTTGACGCAAGGTTACCGCTGTACATCAGCGTTAGTTCCTTTTCAGGGTACTCAAAAACACAATGAAGCGAATCAGGCATTTCCCGCCCGTCTTTCCAGTAATACACGCCGCCCGAAGAAACCACCGATTTAGGAATTCCTACCCGTAGCAGCTGATTTACCGCATCAAATTCATGCGTGAATAACTGACCGATCATTCCCGAATCATAGTCGAACCATTTGGTCCAGTTATAAAACCTTTCGACACTGAACGGAACCTCAGGCGCTGCTCCAAGCCACTGCTTCCAGTCGATTACTGTTTCATCACCAGGTTTGAGGTTTCCCTTTGCGTCGAGATGTCTGACCCAGGCACCGTTGGCAGAATTCCGGTTGGAGGTGGTTTCAATCAAGGTAATTTTCCCAAGAATATTCTTTTTGACAATTTCTTTGGCTTGCTGAAAAACCACACTCTGCGGAATCTGATGCCCCAGCTGAAAGACAACCGGGCTGTTTTTCACCGTTTCGTACAACTCGTTGAGTTCCGCTTCGTGGAGTGCCACGCTTTTCTCGCAATAGATATGCTTACCCGCTTTTGCGGCATCGGTTGCGATCCGAGCATGATGATGATCGGGAGTGGCAATAATTACCGCATCGATTTCTTTGTCGGCCAGCATCTCCTGATAGGTCCGATAGCGTTTAACCGGTAACTTCGGCGCAGCCTCCCCTCCCGGACGTGTATAGTTTCCGGCAGTGGCCAGTCCGTTTTCCGCATGGTTGTCAAAAACATCGCAAATACCCGTTATGGCCACATCCAGGTACTCCTGTTCCAGCCAACTGTTGAGTGTATTTTTTTGCTGACGTGTTTTCACATCATCCGGATGCATAAATCCCAGCGCATTCGACAACTGTTTGCCACGGGTACCAAAACCAATAAACCCAACACGGATCAATTCTCCCTGTGATTTTTTTTGTCCGTAATCAGATTTAGGAAGTTCCAGAGAATCCAGGCCCAAATCTTTTATGATTGAATTTTTCTTGGAAAGATCGTAATTACGTTTGTCAAGTAAGCCAACTCCAAACAAGCCCAAAACGGGCAGCCCGGCCATGGCTTTCAAAACAGTTCTTCGTTTCATATCCCGGTTTAAACCGGTATTTTCCTGCTGCGAAGCTCCCTGATCCGTTTTTTTATCACTCATCTTATTTCTCCTCCTTCTTTATTTTGAACCGGTCAACCAGCGCATCCATTCCCAGAATTTTACTGGTTGGGAACAAGGCAAGCACAGCCAGTGCAAAAGCCTCGATCAGGGTTTTATTGACAATCAGATTGTTCCCATCAGCCGGCAATGCATATTCGATACCCACCAACGGCGGACAATTCAGGTAATAAACTACCAGCAGCACAAATCCCGACAGGGCGGCAACTCTGAAACACATCCCCAGGATAAGTCCCAAACCTATGGCAATTAGCCCCCAGGTATTGAGGAAATCAACCGTATTCAGGATGTTCGGATTAGTAACAACCCAATCAGCAAACCCGGCAAGTATCCATTGCGACTCTTTTAAAAAGCCGACTGACGACCATTGGGGGTTTAGCAGTTTTGCCACCCCCTCGTACAGCAAATGCCATCCGATCAGGAAGCGCAAAGCCACCAGAAAAGTTAGCTGCCAACGGGTATAATTGTTCTTCATTTTATTCATTTAAAACAGCGAATTGTGCTGATTACAGCTTCATTTCCCAGCCTTTTTGATAGTCGCGCGCCCACAGTTTGTTGGCTTCCTTGTCTTTTAGAATATGACCGTTTGCCGGGTCAATATCCAATGACCTGCCTACGCGTTGTGCGATGTTTCCTAATTGTACCAGCAAAGTACTCTTGTGACCGGAGTCAATATCAGAGCTAAGTTTTTCTCCTTTTGTTATGCCGCCAAAAAAGTTCTGAATATGCAGGGCATCCAATTGCTGTGCAGGACTGGCTGCGTTACGCGGATCAATTTTTTCTTTGTCCTCTACTTTACTGATCTCTTTCCCGGCCAGGTCATAAACCGTATAACCATTACCTCCGGTAATCAGCAGCGAACCTTTGTCTCCATAGAACATGGCTCCTACCGACGATCCTTCAATGTTACGGGCATTACAGCTGCGGCCTTCCCAGGTCATTGTGAAACCTTCCTCGAAATCCATGCTGATCACCTGTGTGTCCGGAGTTTCCCAATCGTCCTGAAAGTGAAATCTTCCGCCATTTGAACTAACGCGTACCGGGTAATTAACATCCATTCCCCAGCGCAACAAGTCAACCATATGCGTTCCGTTGTTCAGAGCTTCGCCTGTTCCCCACTGCCAGAACCAGTGCCAGTTATAATGTACATAATTGTCTTTGAACTGCATACGCGGAGCCGGTCCCTGCCACAATTCCCAATCTAACCATTCAGGAACAGCAGACAATTTACCAACACCAATCGAGCCCCGTTTATTTGTATACCAGCTTTTTCCAAAATACGGTTTACCAATGACGCCTGATTTAATTTCGTCGATTGCCTTCATCACATTGGGCCACGAACGACGCTGGTTTCCCATTTGCAAAATCCGGTTGTAACGACTGGCAGCTTCTACCAGTATCTCGCCCTCGGCAGGACTATGGCTACAGGGTTTTTCAAGGTAAACATGCTTCCCGGCTTTCAGGGCCAGCAAAGCAGCCGGAGCGTGCCAGTGGTCGGGTGTAGCGATAATTATCGCATCCATGTCTTTATCTTCCAACGCCTTCCTGAAATCACCAAAAGATTTCGGACGACTGCCGGTAATCTCATTAATGCTGCTTACACATTTCTCAGTAGCCCTGCTATCCACGTCACTAACCGACATCAGGTTGCAATTTTTCTGCATCGCAAAGTTTTTCGCCAAGGCCAATCCTCTGGAGTTGACTCCCATCGCACCAACATTAATTCGCTCATTGGCTCCTATCACATTGCGGTAATTTTTGGCTGCAAATCCGGGTAATACTCCACCCAATGATAAAGCGGCGGTTCCCAACACTGTCGTTTTTATAAAGGTTCTTCTATCTTTTTCCATGATTTATCGTTTGATTGTTATAATTTGATTTTCTTTTTACTTTCTTTTTCGGCCTTTTTCATCACATCTTCCATCGAAACAGGGATGCCGCCTTTTTTCTTGCTCCAATCGGCAGCCTCCATAAAGGCAAGTATTTCAAGTGTTTCTTCTTTTGGAAAAGGCAAAACGCCCGACTCAAAAAAACGAACAATTTCTTCGAGCAAAGGATTGTAACCATTGTAAGACCCTAAAGTGATGATTTCTTTCTCGCCAAATACAACTCCACCATAACCGGCTTTTCCTCCGCGTAATCCACGGAATGAACCGATTCGTCCGTCGGACCATGTACCAATGGCCATGTCGGTATCGGCCGTACTTACACGCACTACAGTTTTACAACCGGTTCCCATGGCGGTAAACAACGGCTCAACACCATGAATCCCGTACCAAAAGAAATCAGGATGTGTTGGTTCCAACTTACAGGGACTAAACGTTTCAGCCCCTAATACTTTTCCTGCTTTTCCACTGGCGACCTCGTCCATTTTGGCAATGTAACGCAGTGAAGAAGCCGAGAAAACCGGCACATTATAATGTTCGGCTGCGTCAAAGATTGCCATGGCATCACTTAACGATGCTGCCATCGGTTTGTCAATGAACAATCGTTTTCCGGCTTTCAGTACCGGTAAAGCTTGCTCCAGGTGACGGCGTCCATCGTTTGTTTCCAGCAACACAACATCTACCTTGGTAAGCAGCTCTTCGATAGAAGCAACAATTTCGACATCATAATTTTGTATTTCCTTGGTATAACCTTCAATCCTATCCACTGAAGACTGAATGTCCAAACTTCCCTGCGGATAAGCAGCCACTACCTTATATCCCAGAAAACTATCTCCGGCAGTAGGGCTATTCATTGCTTTTGTAAATGCAATACTGTGCGAAGTATCGAGGCCAATGATGCCTACCCGTTTGCCTTTTGTCACATTCTGTGCTATGCCAAAGCCACTTAAAAGGGCCATTACTGTCGCCAATACTCCTGCTTTAATAGAAATCCATCTTTTAGTCATAATATCTTTTTTTTTGGTTTATCATTTTATTGATTCAGGTCTGCTATTACGGTTTCAAAAAATAGCTAAAAAACTGGTAAATCTGCTCATTCGATTCTTTATTTGGAGAATGCTCGGGCCGGTTGGTCATTGCCACCCGCTTATCATATCCGAGCAACTCATTCACTTTTATGGTATGATTTAAAGCCATCCACCGCTCCGGAGGATCTTCCGAACCTCCCGACACCAGGAAGGGACGGGGAGCCATTAGTGCATGAAGCTCCGTCAGATTATATCCTTCTTCTCTTAGTTTCAGGTAAAGGCCTTTTGCGGGGTTGTCTTCCGTAATTAACCCCCGTTGCCGCCAAGGCTTGGGATGATAACCCAGGTACCAGGGCTCCCAGTAATTTACTGACGGGCGTGATTCTTCGAAAACAATTCCGGGATCGGACCAAACGGCGCAGGCAAACTTCTCGTACAAACACGATGCAAACATGGCCCATTTACCGCCAAATGAGTGCCCCGCAATGCCAATCCGGGAAGAATCAACACCGTCGACCTTTGCCAGAACGTTCCAGGCATTGGCCGCAGCGTAGGCCAGCATCGACAACGGCTGAACCTGCGCGTTATCGATTGAAGGATAATACAACGAGAAGTTATTGGCCTTTGAAGCTTCCCGCGTTCCAAGAGACAAAGTCACAAATCCCCTCTTACTCAGCTGCCAGGCAAAATCGCGGTATGGCTTCGTCCCCCCTCCAATGGAAGTTTCGGGTTCATAAAAAACCGTAATCACTGCCGGTTTCGGTCCATCTCCATCGGGTACCAGCAGGTACCCATCCGTTGTTTCGTTGGGAGTCCAGTAAAACCGAACATGATGTTGCGTAATATTTTCGCGACGGATCGTTTCCAGGTATTCCAACTCCTGGTCTTTAATGACAGCCGGCCATTCGCCCATCATTTCGTGCCAGCGATCGAGCATTTCTTTGCGGCGCTCACTCCAGTCACCTGCTGTTTCGACCGGTGTACCATCGTAGAAATTCAGCGGAGAACGATATTCACCGTACTTTTTAGCAAATCTATTGGGTGGTAAGAAAATCGAATCTGGCAACTGACCTGCCACATCCTGTCCGGCAAAAGCACTATCTTCTGTGCTACAGAACACACCAGCCAAAAGTCCTCCTGTTTTTGCATCAGAGTCTACGCTCCAAAACAAAAGGGAAGCAAGCGCTACACCCACCAGAAAAAGCACAACTAACATTCGTTTTCTCATCCTATGGAAATTTTTCAATGCTTCGGCATCCCTGTAATGATCAACAAAAATAAAAAACAAAAAACATTACGCAATCGTTTGTGTAAATAAAAACACAACTTTCACAATAAATATTTTTAGATGTAGAACTACAAGTGACTATTAAAAAACAATCGTTTGTTTTAGCAAAGCAAAAAAAATGAATAAAATCAATGTCTTAATCAACGTTACGCTCCCCGCTTAGCGTAGAATCCCTTACAACCAAATCATTTCGAATAACAATGGTTTCTGATGCAATATCCTGTTGCGGATCTTCAATCTGGCGAATAACCATGCGCGCTGCTGCCTGCCCCATTTCAAAAGCATGGTCGTCGATTGTAGTCAGGGCCGGTTCCACTATCAATGACGAAGGAGTATTGCTGAAACCAATAACAGCCACATCGTCCGGAACTTTCAGCCCAAATCGTTTAACTTCCTGAATAACGCTAATTGCACTGGTGTCGTTGGAACAAAATATTCCATCCGGACGAGCTTGCATGTTTAAAAATCTACGGGCCGCCAAGGCTCCCTCTTCCCTGCTAAGATCTTCGGTGTATGCGATCAGTTCATCTTCGGGTAGAATACCATTCTTGCGCAACGCTTCCTGGTAGCCCCGCAACCTGTCCCTGAAAATTGCCATGTGTTGATTACCGGCAACATGTGCGATTCGTTTGCAGCCAATGGAAATCAAATGCTCGGTTGCTTTTACCGCGGCACCAAAATCATCGATGACCACCTTGTGTGTTTCAAGTTCGTAGCACACCCTGTCAAAGAAAACCAGCGGTACATTGTTGTTTTTAAAGGCGTTTAAATGATCATAGTTATTGGTTTCCATGGCCAAACAAGCAATCACTCCATCCGCCTGACTGGCCATCAACATGCGCGCATTCTCTTTCTCTCTTTCGTAGGAGTTGTTCGACTGAAAAATAACCACATAATACCCGGCCTTACTCGCGACCTCCTCAATTCCGCTGATTGCCAGCGACTGAAAGTGTCTGTCGATCCGCGGAATAATTACGCCGATCAGATTGGTTTTATTCCTCCGAAGGTTGGCCGCAAGCGAGTTGGGATAATATCCCATTTTTTTAGCCAGTTTCTGCACTTCCGAGGTAGTCTTCTTGCCAATACTCGGATGATTTTGCAAAGCCCTGGAAATTGTAGAGGGCGAAACATTCAACTTCTCTGCAATTTCCTTGATTGTCACTTTTGATTTCTTCATGATTTGAAGCGCTAATATTAAACCAAAGCGCAAAATAAATTAAAACCCACACATATACACCATCTCCGGTCAACTTAAAATTACCGGAGAACCGACAAAATCCAAAGCCGCCACAAAATATACGCAGTTAAATTACCAAGGAAAATCAACATCCATACGTTTGCTTCCATCCATATCAAATGCTTCTCCTGCTGAAGAAAGGGCAATAAAAAAAGCCTCACAAAAATGTGAAGC
Source organism: Maribellus luteus (assembly GCF_003576475.1). GTDB lineage: Bacteria > Bacteroidota > Bacteroidia > Bacteroidales > Prolixibacteraceae > Draconibacterium > Draconibacterium luteum. Next base: position 249,609 of record NZ_QWGR01000003.1, read on the forward strand.
TTTCTTTTCGAGCGAGAAACGGGACTCGAACCCGCGACCCCGACCTTGGCAAGGTCGTGCTCTACCAACTGAGCTATTCTCGCATTTGGTACCCGGAGGGGGACTTGAACCCCCACGAACATAATGTTCATTGGATTTTAAGTCCAACGTGTCTACCATTCCACCACCCGGGCATCCTTATGTTTTTGAACGACGGGCAGGTGACGTCCCAATCCTTCTTACGGATTAGGGATAGACATTTCCTTCCCTTCTTTTATGAGCGAGAAACGGGACTCGAACCCGCGACCCCGACCTTGGCAAGGTCGTGCTCTACCAACTGAGCTATTCTCGCGTATCTTTAAGAACGTTTTTCAAAAGCGTTGCAAATATATTGCTATTTTTTAATCTCGCAAAATATAAATGCACAGCTTTATTTGATTCCGGTTAATTTCTTTATTTCATTCAGCTTATTCAAGGCCTCCAGCGGGGTCAGATTGTTTACATCCAAGCCTGCAATTTCATCTCTTACCTGCTTTAACACAGGATCATCGAGCTGAAAAAAGCTCAATTGCATCCCTTCCCTCTTCTCGCCAATCTCTCCCAATGGTTTTGCCAGACTTTCCTTTTCTTTTCCCCCTTCCAGCTTTTTTAATATCTGTTCGGCCCGTTTTATCACCGATTTTGGCATCCCGGCCATCGCTGCCACATGGATACCAAAGCTGTGGTTACTGCCTCCTCGCACCAGTTTCCGAAGGAAAATCACTTTATTCGCCACTTCCTTGATTGACACATTGTAGTTTTTCACCCGCGGAAAAGCGCCTTCCATTTCATTCAGTTCGTGGTAATGCGTGGCAAAAAGTGTCTTGGCTTTTGCATACGAATGTTCGTGCAGATGCTCCACGATCGACCACGCGATGGAAATACCATCGTAAGTCGAAGTTCCGCGCCCCAGTTCGTCAAACAGAATCAAGCTGCGGTTCGAAACGTTGTTCAAGATGCTGGCCGCTTCATTCATCTCCACCATAAAAGTAGATTCACCCAGCGAAATATTATCGGAAGCGCCTACACGCGTAAATATCTTGTCAACAAAACCGATCTTGGCAACCTCTGCCGGCACAAAACTTCCCATCTGCGCCAGCAAAACAATCAGGGCCGTTTGCCGCAGCAAGGCCGATTTACCGGCCATGTTGGGTCCGGTAATGATGATGATCTGCTGATCGTCCTGATCCAGTTTAACATCGTTGGAGATGTACGACTCCCCGATCGGCAATTGGTGCTCGATTACCGGATGGCGACCGTTTTTGATGTCAATCTCGGCCGTTTCGTTTACCTCGGGCCTGAAATATTTATACTGAACCGCACACGACGCATACGACAACAAACAATCGATCCGCGCCAGAATATTCGAATTCAGCTGAATCGCGGAAATGTATTCCGACAAGGCCATCACCAAATCGTTGAACAATCTGCTCTCCAGCACCTGTATCTTCTCTTCTGCCCCCAGTATTTTTGATTCGTATTCTTTTAGCTCTTCGGTAATGTACCGTTCGGCATTTACGAGTGTTTGTTTGCGTATCCACTCGTCAGGGACTTTGTCTTTATGCGTATTCCGAACCTCAATGTAATAACCAAAAACATTGTTGAACCCCACTTTCAGCGACGAAATACCGTGTTTTTCGCTTTCGCGCTGTTGTATTTTCAGTAGATAATCTTTCCCCGAATACGCCAGCGAACGCAGGTCATCCAGTTCTTCCGAAACTCCTTCGGCAATTACTTTTCCTTTCTGGATTGCGGTTGGCGGATCGGCCGTAATTTCTTTATGAATCCGATCGCGAATCAGACTACACGTATTCAGCTGTTCGGCAAAGCGGTTCAACGCTGGATTTTCAACGGCAGCACAGGCCTCTTTTATCGGGACAATGGCATTCAGCGCATTCTTCACCTGCACCACTTCGCGCGGGTTAATTCTCCCCACCGCCACTTTTGAAATAAGCCGTTCCAGGTCGCCAATCTGTCGTAAATGTTCTTCCAGGTTTTCCTTTACATCCGGCTTTTTCAGGAACATCTCGACCACTTCCAAGCGTTCGTTGATCGGGCCAACCTCTTTTAGAGGCAGCGCCATCCAGCGTTTCAACAAGCGGGAGCCCATCGGCGAAATGGTTTTATCGATCACCTCAATCAGCGACCTGCCACCATCGTGAATGGGCGCAAAAAGCTCCAGGTTTCGGATCGTGAACCGGTCCATCCAGACATAGTGTTCTTCTTCAATCCGGCTCAATCCGGAAATATGGCTCAAATGCTGATGCTGGGTGATATCGAGGTAATGCAACACGGCTCCGGCAGCAATCACTGCCATTTGCAAGGACTGCACACCAAATCCTTTTAGCGAACTGGTTTCAAAATGCCGGGTCAGCCGATCGCTGGCCGCATCGCTGGTATAAACCCAGTCTTCCAGATTAAAGGTGTAGTATTTTGATCCGAACAGGGCCTGAAAATCATTTCCTCTTCCGCGCTGATAAAGCACTTCTTTGGGTTGAAACGAAGACAAGAGTTTATCAACGTATTCGTGGGTACCTTCCGCTGCCAGAAATTCCCCGGTCGAAATGTCAAGAAATGCCACGCCGGCACGTTTTTTATCAAAATGAACCGATGCCAGAAAGTTATTTTCCCTGTTTTCGAGAATATTATCGTTGATGGAAACACCCGGAGTAACCAACTCGGTAATGCCCCTTTTTACAATTTTCTTGGTGAGTTTTGGGTCTTCGAGCTGCTCACAAATAGCTACGCGCTGACCGGCGCGCACCAGTTTTGGCAAATACGTATCAAGCGCATGGTGCGGAAATCCGGCCAGTTCCACATAACTGGCAGCTCCGTTTGCCCGGCGCGTAAGTGTTATCCCTAAAATCTCGGCAGCTTTAATGGCATCTTCACCAAATGTCTCGTAGAAATCACCCACGCGAAACAACAAAATGGCTTCCGGATGTTTGTCCTTGATGTCGTAATATTGCTTCATCAAAGGTGTTTCCACATATTTTTTTTGTCCTGTCAAATCAATCTGTTTTTTGAACGAAACAAAGATAAAAGTTTAGCTACGGAAAGGAAATCTGCGACCTGATTGTTCAAAGATTTTTTTCAACAATGTAAACAGTGATACCGAATTATTACCCTTTTCGTTCCTTTAGAATTTGCAAAGAATGCGACAAAGAGCGCGTGAGTATTATCGCGATCAATATGTAAAAAACCAGATGAAATTTCTGAGGGAGAAAGTTGCTAAGGACAACAAACGCCGCCAACCAGACAGATACTAACAAATGATAGTATTTTAATACTGGCCTCCATTTAATTTTCAACCAGGCAAAAGCGAAAATCAGATTTAGCGGAACCAACCAGAGTAAGTTATAATTCGGGCTCATTGCCGGATGTTCTGAATACAAAACAAACCAGCCTATAAGCAGTCCGGCTATTCCACTCAAACCATAAACAACAATATCGACTACGCCTCCCGATTTTCTTTTGCGACATTGCATAATAGTGAGACCCAATATCCAAAGAAGCAACATACCAAAAACTCCCAAAGGTGTTATCCATTTATTTTTAACGGTATTATCTCCTGCTGAAAAAATTACATTCGCACGCATCACCAGCAACTCACCATTCCTTCGACGGGCCTCAGCAAAATGCGCCATGATGTATTCCGGCAAAAACATCTCTTCTTCCAAAGTAGCTTTACGGTCAGCATCGGCACCAACCAAAAAATCAATACCAAAATCCAGCCATAAAAACTGTTTCTGGTATTCCTTTATCAAATCACGAAATGTTTTTTCTGGGGTTTCGTCAAAATATTCTATTCCCCCCTCCACATTATTGGCGATCACATCGCGCACCCGGGTAGCACAGTTATCAAAAAAGAAATCGTAACGATAAATCCTGTTTTCAGTCCTCGCATTCCAAAGAAGAAAGTTCAACATCTTTTGTTTTTCATTTTGCTGAAGATTCAACACCTGCTCATAAACACTACGTTGTTTTTCGATGTATTCTTCCATAAAATTTACAAATGGATACACACCCAGCAAATAGTCCGTTTCTCCTTTCGCAAAACGATATAGAAAATTGGAGGAGTTAAAATCAAATATTCCGTAATTAAATACCATGTCGTAATTGAGAGACAAATCTTTCACCCGAATTGCTGAATGTCCGTATACAGAATAGGATTCATTACCGGGACTACAAGTTATTACACTGATTTCCGCACAACTCGACAACTCAAAAGCCTTGCCTTTAAAATTCACAGAAAGAAACAAGGATAGGAACAAAAGTGGAAGCCAATGTATCTTCATAGCCATTATGCCAGCTTTATTAGGATAGTAAAAGAACAAAAAAAGCAGAACACTTTTGCATTCTGCCTCCTAAACCCCTACCTGCCAATCAATGCCAGGCGCCAAGCACTGCCCCCATTATGATGTAGATAACCAGGTAGTACCCCACGTTGATCAGGTACAATTTGAACGGCTTTCGCTCGTACAACACATCGTTCAGGCGGCTGGTACCGATCCAAAACAAAGCAATCATAAAACCAGCAAAAATTCCAAAGTGCATATCGGCTTCGCTTCCGATAAACATGGCAATGGCAAAAGCGGCCAAAGCAGTGGCAATGTAGTTGATAATCATGATCAAAGGCATGGACATCCCCCCTCCTTCGCGCAACATCTCTTCGGTGAAACCATTTAGCTTCATCCACTGTTTTCCAAACAAAGGTCCGTACCACAGCCAGCCCACAACAAATGCACTCAGAGCAGCCACCAACACCGCCCAAACATTGATTGAAGAAAGAATTTCAGACATATTCATACTTATAGGTATTAAATTAGACGCTAATTAAATTACGATATTCAATTCTTTTTCCAATCTTTGTACCCAAATATTTTCAGGAAACGTGTCGTGCAACAAAGCATGTAACACGTTGAGATTAAAACGTGGAGAGGATATATGAGTTGTAACGGATGTTCATTTAACAACGATTCGACCAATACAGTAAAAGGATATGACTGGCTGAGCGATCTGCCGGACACCTCAGATAAATCAGATATTGTTGAAGTCAAATTCAAAACTACCCGGAAGGAGTATTTTAAAAATATAGACCGACTGCCGGTAAAAAGAGGCGACAAAGTGGTAGTTGCCACATCACCCGGTCACGATGTGGGCGAAGTAACCCTAACCGGGTATCTCGCGGAGAAACAATTTAAACTTCGCATAAAAAACCCGTCGCGCTACACGCTGAATCCTGTTTACAGGAAGGCCACCGAATCGGATATCGAGAAATTGAAGGAAGCCCGCGGACGTGAAAAGGAAACCATGATAAAAGCACGTCAGGCTGCAGCAGAACTGGGGCTTGATATGAAAATCGGGGACGTCGAATACAGGGGCGACAACAAAAAAGCCATTTTTTATTACATCGCCGAAGGACGTGTTGATTTTCGCGAGCTAATCAAAATTTTTGCGCGTGATTTCCGCATCAAAATCGAGATGAAGCAGATCGGTGCCCGACAGGAAGCCGGACTGGTAGGCGGGATCGGATCGTGTGGCCGCGAGCTTTGCTGCTCAAGCTGGCGTACCGATTTCTCCAGTATCTCGTCGGAAGCAGCCTTGCGGCAGGGCCTGTCGCCATCGGCACAGAAAATGGCCGGCGCCTGCGGAAAACTAAAATGCTGTTTGCTGTACGAACTCGACGCATATGTGGAAGCAGGAAATGAGTTCCCAAGAGAATTGCTCGATCTGGAACTGGCCAAAGGTATCGCCAAACCCTTCAAAACCGATTACCTGAAAAAAGAGATCTGGTATGCGCTTGCAGGCAGCATGGGAACCACTTTCAACCTTTCCCTGAAACAGGTAAAAGACATTATTCAGCAAAACAAACGAGGCATACAGCCCGAGGTTGATCTGCTTGGGAAAAAAGTAAAAGAATCGAGCCAGATGGAAGTAACGCTGGATGGCGAGCTCGACCGTTTCGACAAGAAAAAAACGCGGAACAAAAGCAAGGAACGCCGCGGCAACAACAGGGGTCCGAGAAACAACCAGCAAGAAAAAAGGAATCCTCAACAAGAGAGGAGAAACAACCCGCAGGAAATGCAAAATCCGCAGGAAAAAGGCCCATCCAATAACAGGAACCAGCGCAACAGAAACCGGAAACCAAAGTTTAAAGCAAATAAGAAAGCCGAATAAATCTATTTTTTTCGGATCAACGTCATACCATCGCGTAGCGGAAGTAACACCTTCTCTACGCGATTGTCGTTTTTAACAAGCGTGTTGAACGCGAGGATTCCATGGGTTTGAAAATCATCAGCCCGGGGCTTATCCAACACTTTTCCACTCCAGAGCGTATTGTCGGCGATGATAAAAGCACCGCTCTCCAGCCCGTCGATAAGCAGATTGTAATATTCCACGTATTCGCGTTTGTCAGCATCGATAAAAACCAGGTCGAATTTTTCGTTTAAGGTTGGGATAATTTCGAGTGCCGAACCAATGCGTTGTTCCACCTGCTCCTGAATCCCGGCTTTTTTGAAGTATTTGGCCGCCAGCGACTCCAACTCGTCGTCAATCTCAATGGTCACAATTTTGCCCTCAGCCTGCAAGCCTTTCGACAAGCAAATGGCAGAATAACCGGTGAAAGTTCCCAACTCCAAAATGAATTTGGGCCGGATCATCCGGGAGATCATTGCCAGCAACTGCCCCTGCAAATGCCCCGACAACATGCGGGCTCCCAGCACTTTCAAATGTGTTTCACGATCGAGTTCCTTCAGAACATCGTCTTCCTCGTCAATGTGATCCAGAATGTACTGATCAATGTCCTTTCGCCGGTTCATTTTCCAAATTTTATGACTACTTATAAATCAGCGTACTCATCTGGTTTTTATCCAAAACAAGGTTGGCCGCCTCCAGCAATTGCTCAGCAGTGATCTCTTCAATGGTTTTGAAAACCACCCGAAGCGGGTCTACCTTGTCGTACAAAAGATAACTTTTCCCGATGGTCAGCATCATATCGTCGCGGCTTTCCGTAGCCACTGCAATCTGGCCGATCAGCTGTTTTTTAGCCCTGCTTACTTGCAGTGCGCCCAGCTTTTTATCGCGCAACAGGTCAAACTCTTTCAGAACCAAAGCCAGCGCTTTATCCAGGTTTTCTTTATCCGTTCCAAAATAGACGTTAAAAAGCCCCGTATCAGAATAAGCCGTATAGCCCGACTCTACGTTGTAAGCCATTCCACGCCGTTCGCGCAATGCCAGGTTCAGACGTGAATTCATGGCCTGACCGCCCAGAATATTGTTTAGCAAAACCATTACCGTACGCTGCGGATGACAGGCATCAAAAGCAATGTTTCCGATAATACAGTGCGACTGAAAAGTATCTTTCTGAATGATTTGCTGCTGCGGCTTGTAGTTTTCAAATTTTACACGGGAGTTGTTCCGGAGTTTGGCCGGTACCGCACCAAAATATTTCTCCAGCATTTTTACCAGCACGCCAAAATCGACATTTCCCACCGAACTGATCACCATCTGATCGGTGTGGTAATTGTTTTCGATAAAACGAAAAATGGAATCGCGGGTAAAAGACCGAAGGTTCTTTTTTGTTCCCAGAATATTGCGCGCAATGGGATGGCCATCAAAAACCAGCTCCTCGAACTCATCAAAAATCAATTCAGAAGGCGAATCCTTGTACGAATTGATTTCCTCCACCACCACTTCCTTTTCGCGCTTCAGCTCCTTCTCGGGATAAACGCTGTTAAAAAGAATATCAGCCAGCAACTCGGCTGAGCGCTCGTAATACTCGGTCAGAAAAGTTGCATAGAGCACGGTTTCTTCCTTTGTAGTGTATGCATTCAGCTCTCCCCCTACTCCTTCAATCCGGCTCAGAATATGAAAAGCCTTCCGTTTTTGCGTTCCCTTAAAAACCGAGTGCTCGATAAAATGAGCCAGGCCGTGTTCTTCTTCCAGTTCATCACGCGAGCCCGCATTTATCAGCACTCCCAGGTGGCCCACCGGTGAATCGGTAAACTGGTGGATAATGCGAATCCCATTCCCCAATGTATGTGTCAGAAAATCAGTCTCTACCATTATGTGTTATAATCAGCCTGCAAAAGTAAGAAAAGTATTCAATTGCAAAGTCAGGATTCCGGGGAATCCCTAAAATGATCACATCCGGCGCCGGGCAAGAGAAACAAAGATGGATTTTTTTCCAAATTCTACATTTTTTCTTTGGAGTTTCAAAAAAATGTCTACTTTTGCAACACCAAAATAAAGGGGTGCCATAGCTCAGTAGGTAGAGCAACGGACTGAAAATCCGTGTGTCCTTGGTTCGATCCCGAGTGGCACCACCAAACAAAGGGGAAGACGAAAGTTTTCCCCTTTTTGTTTGATGTTTTTTTTGCATGTCACAACATCACTTATTTCGCAGAATCGCAATGCCATTGGCCACTTTCCGGGCACCTTCGTGGTCGAAAGCCTTATTATCAGACGGGAAATTAACTACTCCCTCTTCTTTTAGCCAAAGCGTAGTCGATCCGCCACCATCCAAGTTCATGGCATTTTTACAAGTCAGTTCCTTCATTAAAACCCCCAATTCGTTCATCGAAAGTCCATTGGCTTTGTCTTTATGTCTTCCGTCGGCGGTCACCAGTAACAGTTCATAATCATAGGTAATGCCAATGGCAGAACGTGGATGTTTGGTGGTGTTAAACGCAACGGAATCAGACTCGACGAGTTTCCCGTTTTTTACGAGCATGGGGCCCGACACCATGATGTCTTCGAAATTTGTATGCCAGTGGGTCCATTCCTCTTTTGGAAACTCAACAACCAGGGCAGAATCGCCCACAGCAAAAGCTGCCTCTCGGATAAGTGCTGTTGCTTCTGGATTGGGCGGAGTTATTACTTCATTACCCGCTTTTAGAAACACAACCGCCCCTCCTTTTTTCATATCGAAAAATGTCCCGTTTATGGCGGCCAGCGCATTCTGTTGTTCGGCCATTTCACTCAAAAGAATACGTGCAGAATCAGAATAAACCACCGACACGTCGTACTTGTGCTTTCTTAAATCAACTTTGATAACATTGATACTTTGCGGCTCACCAAACAACTCTCCACTTTTTAACTGATACCAGGTAATTCGTTTCGCTATTTTTTCCTTCGCCCAATCATTTCGCGAAAAAGATTTCTCACGTAATCCGGTTTGAAGTTCCTGCGAAAAAACAGTTCCGGAAACAACAATCATTACGAGCCAAAGCAGTGTCTTTCTCATCATAACCTGGTTTCTTTTGACAAGTCAGCCGCATGCACATTCAATTGGCTGAACTCATTTTTACGATTCGGTATTTAATTGGGCGTACAAGTTAGGTTAAAATTCATTCCCAGGCCTAAAATGCCCTTTCTTATTCGAACTAAAACGCGGGATACAGGAAGCATTTTCCACTGAATATTTTTACCAAAGAACATTTTATTTTTCAGAGTTTTCTTATTTTTGCAGCCACATTGACCTGTGGTGTAACTGGCAACACGTCTGACTCTGGATCAGAAGAGTCCAGGTTCGAGCCCTGGCAGGTCAACCATTGAAAAAGGAATTCAGAAATGAGTTCCTTTTTTGGTTTTTGAAATCAGCAATATTCAATATTTCCCCAACAATTTTAAAAACCAACGCAACCAATTCATTTCCACTTCCATCTTATTGAAAATCCAAACTTACTGATAATGAAAAAGTACCTGGCGCTGTTTTTCCTTTTTGCCCTCATTTGGAGTTGCAACGATGATGATTCGGACTTTCTGGAGGCCTGTTTTACCTATCAGTTCAGCGACACAACCGAAGGCCAAATTCATTTTACCAACTGTTCTGAAAATGCAAGCACTTACTTGTGGGAGTTTAGCGATGGTGAAACTTCGACCGAGAAAAGCCCGGTTCACACATTTTCCTCTTCACCTCCTTATTTTGTGAGTTTAACCGCCCAAAAGGGACGATTGAAGGATATTTACACAGCGTCAATTGGAAATATTACAGTTTACAAACCCAACATCTATATTTACCCAACCGAACAAACAAATCTTTGTGTGAAAATAGAATTTCCACTCGGAGGAGAGGTTATTGAATCGATTCCGGAATATGGCGGTGAATGGTGTGTCAATGTTCTCCCCAGTGGGCTGATTGACAATCAATACACGTTTTTGTTTTACGAAAGCTCGCAACCCGATATTTTCCAAGATAAGGAAGGGTGGTGCATCCCCCGCAACGAGCTAAAAACTTTCTTCGAAAACAACCTGCAACAGTACAATTTTTCGCCACAGGAAATCACCGACTTTACCGATTACTGGGTTCCCCGGCTAAATACCAACAGTTTCTATCTAATCTATCCGCAAACCAATGAAATCATCGATAAAGCCATTCAGCTCAATTTTTCAACCCTCCCGGATAATATGGGCCGCCTGTTTTACCTGATAACCGGTGCCAACAAGGCGAAAGTTCTAAAAGAACCTGTGATAAAGCCATTGGTACGGAATGATTTTTACGTGACTGAATGGGGAGTCATATTAAAATAATACTTCAGTTTTCGTTGCTGCAATTAATAGATCAAAGAAGAAGAGGCTGTCCGATTGTATTTCGGCAGCCTCTCTCTTTTATGTCTTCTTTTAGCCCTAACTCACGTATGGCTTTCTTCTTTTAGTTTTGAATTATCGGCATAAACGTGCAGGTAAAAATATACCAGTGTAAATACGGCATAAACCGCGGCCTGAATATACAAAGCAATCATGTCGTGCCGGATATCAGACATCCCCACCCCCATGGTTCGCAAACGCAGGTAGGCGGGAATAGCGGTAGTTCCGGGAAATATTTTCGACAACACCACCAGCCATTCGGGCATGGCCGAAACCGGCCACGAAATACCACTTAAAAACAAAGCGATGGGCGACAGGAACACCATAAAAACAATCGCCGATTCGCGGTGTTTGAACAAGGTGGAAAGCGCTATCCCGAGAAAAATAACTGCCAGTAAAAAAGGAAACAACAGCATCATCACATGCAGGATGCTTCCTTTATCGGGGTAATTGAACCAGTGGTGTACCAAAATTACAGCCAGTGCCACGTTGAACAACGAAACCAGCAGATAGGCCCCGGTTTTCCCCAGCAAATAAGGAAGGACTTCCCTCCTCCGCCTGTTCTCCGGAAGCAAGAACGGTGTTTTCTTTGATGCCGAGAAAGAACCTCCCAAAATCCCGATTCCAATCAGCAAGGTTTGCTGAATGATGATCAGGATTAAACCCGGCATAACAAAGCTCCCGTACGAAGCGCTTGGGTTGTACAAAATATGCGTGTGTGTGCTGATCGGACTGCTGGCCACCACTGCCTGGTCAAACGACTTGCCCTCGATCATGTAACGCTGAACAGCCACACCCGCATTAAAATACGAGTTAACCATGTTCGACGCCAGAATCTCCGTTTTATACTTCAGGAAATAACTTCCATCGGCATAGACCGAAACATGCGCCTGTTTCCCTTCCAGAATGTCTTTTCCAAAACCTTTCGGGATCAGCAGCACCCCTTTTATTTCATCTTTCATGAATAAGTTCTCGGCCTCATCAAGGCTCGAAGGATTGCAGCTTACGTCCAGTTCGCTGGTAGCGTCCAGCATCCGGGAATACTGCCTGCTAAAAGAGCTCTGGTCGAGATCGACCAGGCCAACCGGCAATTCGGTAAGAACCTCGCCCGAATAGCCGATCGAATAAACCAGGGGGTAAATAATCATCGCGCCAATCAGAATAAGCATCGCCCCCTTATCAGCAAGAACTTCCTTTAATTCCTGCTTAAAATGAATGGCTATCAACTCCAGACTTCCCGGATTATGTTCTTTTTCGGTCATCATTTTCCTTATGCTTTTCCCCAATATTTTTCATCGCCCAGGCGACGTTTGTATAACTTAAAGCCGGTAAAGGCCAGTAATTGAAAAATCAGGATGCAACAAATGTAGATCAGTGCGTCGCTCCTGGGCCCTCCGTACAGCGATTGCGATATAAATAGTTTTTCCCACCAGGTAAACGGGAAAAATGCGGCAAAAATGCGCGCAACCAGAGGCATTCCTTCAAAAGGAAAGGTAAGCCCCGAGAATGTTACCGCCATCATTGAATAGGCGCTGGCAATCGACAACGACAGACGCAGGTTGTAAGTGAGCGCTACCAGCCAAACCCCCAGCAACTGGTAGGTAAGCATGGTTATCAACTGCCCGAACAGGATCAGGAAGAAACTGCCGTTTATCGGCATGCCACCAAATTCGTACAAAAGTAGATTTATCAGCATGGCAAATCCGGTGAAAATTACGGTGTACGGGAACATTTTTCCGACAATGGCCAGCCTCACACTCGAATTACTGGCTTCCAGCAACTCACGCCCGGTACCTCGTTTCAACTCATTCCCAAACGTATAAATCGACGCCAGGAAAGCAAACAGGTACAACATAATGTTCATCATCGCCGAGTTCAGAAAGTAATTGTAGTTTCCGTATGGGTTGAACAGGATGTGTTGCCGCAACTCAACCGGCATTACCCGCGCCATGGCCTGGGCTTCGTTCTTCTCGTTTAGCAGTTGTTTTTTTAGCTGAATACCGGCTGAGATCGTACCCACCGTTTTCAGCACTGCGCGCTGGATGATTCCGCCTGTCAGCACGTTGGTGCCGTTAATGTAGGCCGGGACAACCGCTTCCACTTCCCGGTAAACCTTATTCTCCAAACCGGATGGCAGCAGAACGATCGCATCTACCTGAGCGCTTTCCAGCATTTCGCGCGCCTGAAAAATATCGGCCGGCGATGCCACTACCGCCAAATCTGGCGAAGCCTCCAGTGCATTTCTCAATTTAATGGAAAGACTGGAATTATCCTGGTCGACAACCGCAATGGGCAAATCGCGCGTTACTCCCTGCCGGAAAATAAAATACAGCAGAAAGATACCGATCAGAGGTCCCAGGAACAAAAGGAAACGGTAAGCAGGATTGTGCTTGATCCTTTCGGCCTCGCGCCCCATCACCATAAATACCGGATGTCTTTTCGGGATGCTCATCTCCATCTTCTTTTTACAAACGAACCACAGCCGTCATTCCCGGACGCAGTCCCTCAATTTTAGTTACCGGACGGGCTTCAATCTCAAATGATTTCAGGTCGAACTCGCCCGAAGTTTTGGTGGCATTGTAACGTGCAAAATCTGCTGTCGGGCTTATGTAAGTCACCTTAAATGAGTACTCACGGTTTTCCAGTCCCGGAATCATCGCGGTAAACGTTTCGCCCATTTTAAAGTGGCTCAGGTAATCTTCACGAATGTACAAGGTAGCCCAGATATCGTCGATATCAATTACGTTTACTACCGGGAATCCGGTGGAAACCAGTTCGCCTTCTTCCACATTCACACCTGAGATTTCCCCTTTGGCAATGGAGTGAATCGTGGTTTCATCGAGGTAAGACTGTACCTGTTCGATGGCTGCATCGGCGCGTTTTACAAGCGCATCGGCCGCTGTTTTGTCTTCTTCGCGGGCACCTTTTTCGGCTTTTTGCCAGATTGCTTTGGCTGCATTCGCCGTTTCGCGTGCTGCTTTCATTTTTGTTTCGGCCTCGTCGCGTTGTTGTTCCGGCACAACTCCGTCGTTGTACAAATTCAGAATACGCTGAAAAGTCTTTTCACCAAACTGTGCGGCCGCTTCGGCTTTAATGTAGGTACTGTAAGCCGCTTCGATGTCTTCTTTCTGAGCTCCGTTCTTTGCTTTCCGGCTTTGGGCATCGGCAGCCGTCCGGGCGGCATTGGCTTCGGCCAGTTTTGCATCAATTTCAGGGCTGTTGATGGAGAAGATAAAGTCGCCTTTTTCCACTTTCTGTCCTTTTTTTACTGCAATCTCCTGAATTCGTCCGGGAACTTTTGAAGCTACATTGTATTCCTTGGCTTCAATTTCTCCCTGTAAAATTACCGGCTCGGGTTTTAGTACCACAATCAATGTGTAAACAATAAATGCTACAATTGCGACCAATACAAACAGGGAGGCTAGTGCTTTTTTACTCATCGCTTTTATTTTTTCTATTTTCTATAATGATTCCAAAACGGTGTTCTCTCCACGGCAATACGACGTAAACTCTTCGGGGGTTCCGGCAGCCTGAAGAAAGCGTGCCAGCGCCACATCGTAGTCGTAAAGCACTTTTAAACGAAAGGCTTTTACCTGCGCCACTTTTGTATGCGCATCCACCACCGAAGTAGAGGTAGCAAAGCCTTCATTAAATGCTTTCTCGGTGCTTGCGGCATACTCGCTTGCCAATTCCAGCGTGGTTTCCAGTTCTGTTTTCTGTTCCATTTGCATGTGAAGCTCCTGGTACAACTTTGTTAAATAGGCTTCGAGGTCGCTGTGTGCTTTTTGTTCGGCAAATTCAACCTGGTTATGCAGTGTTTTGCTGGCATGTACTTTATTGTTTCGGGCCATCCCGTCAAAAAGGGTCCATTTCATTCCAACACCCACCAGCCAGTCGGGCATGTAAGGTGAAAGATTTTTATCCACCAGGTTGTAGTTCCCCATTGCAGCCACCGACGGTAAGTAATCGCGCTTCTCCACTTTGTGCTGAATGTTCACCAATTCCTTTTTGCCCTGAATTTGTTTTAGCAGCGGGTTTTCCTGTTTGGCTTTTGCAATCCACTCTCCCAGCCCACTCAGTTCTTTATTAATAAATAAGTGACTGGTGGGGGTCAAAGCATCCAGCGAATCGTTGGCCAGTGTTGCCGCCAAACCCGAACGGATAATGTCCAGGTTCCGCACCGCCTGTTTGTATTCGCGTTCGGCTTCGTTCCGGGCAACTTCGGCATGCAAAAGCTCCACTTTGGCAATGATGCCGTTGTCAAACATCTTCCGGGCATCCTGGTAATGGTTGTCCATACTTTTCAGCATCTGCTCCCGAACTTTCAACACCTGCAGGCCCAGCTCCAGTCCGTAATAGCGCTGAACCAACTCCGTAAGCAGTGCGCCTTGCTCCACCCGAACTTCTTCTTTACTGATCCCCACATTTACGTCGGCTGCCTCGTTGGCTCCCTGAATTTTACTACCGGCATAAATGGGCCATACAAAACCGGCGGAAACCGTAGCAAAACTTTTCTCCTGAATCATCTGGTCCCAATCTCCGTTCTGCACTACCTGACCGGCTTCGAGCAGCTTTTCCCGTACAGCCTGGGTACTTATATCATCGGGTAAAACAGGCAAAACCTGGTTGGTGTTGGGATCGGGGTTGGGTACGCCCGAAAAAACGCCGTAAGTACCCAAGGTATTGTACAAGGGCACAATGGCATCGCGTACCGGTGTCAGGTCCAAATGAAGCGGATCGGACATGGTAACCGCCTGCGCATTCAGCGAAACGGTTGGTAAATGCAGGCCACGCTTTGCCTTTTGCTCAAATTCCTTTTGCTTTACCTGCTCCTTCATCCGCAGTAATCCGGGATTGTTTTGCTCCATCATCTGATAAGCTTCTTCAAAACTCATCAAACGGGGAGGCTTTGTTTGCGCGGTAACATTTGCGGTAAACATTACAACAAGCCCCCACATAAAAAATGCAATACTATTCCTTCTCATGGTCCTCACTTTAATAGCTTATGAATCAAATACAATAAATGTTTGGTTTCTTTTTCCTGAATATTTGTTTTGTTTCTTTTGAAATGCTGGTTAATGTACTGGAAAATGGTAGCCATCATAATCAGGTACAAATCATCTTCAGAGATGTTTTTATCGATACTTTCTGATTTCAGGCCAATGTCTAAAAGTCGTTTAATGATACGATACGTATTTTCCCGAATCTGGTTATCCAACACAAAACTGTAATCGTTGGTCAGAACGTACAGAAATTTAATTTTAACCGGCTCCGTATTCGCAATCTCGATAAAATGCAACACAATCTTCTCCACCGTTTCCCAGAACGAATAACCGTGATTTACCAGGTCATCAAACTTAACCAGAACCTCCTGGTAAACCTCGTGCAAAATGGCATTCACCATCTCGTACTTACCTGCGTAATGCATATAAAAATAGCCCGAAGCAACCTGGGCATCTTTACTGATCAAAGCTACCGAAGCTCCTCCAAACCCTTTCTCCACAACCAACTCCATGGTCGATTGCTTCAAGCGCTGCACTTTTTTCTGATCCGTTATTCTGGCCATTTTGCATTAATTAATAAATGAACGTTCATTCATTTAATTGAATGCAAAAATAAAAACAATCTTTTACAGTCGGTAAAAACTTAAGCTGAATTAATAATTCGTTTAAATTGGCGGTTACATGGCTTAAAACAGATGGAAGGAAATAATGGTAAACGCACAGATGAAACCAACCAGCCCAAAAGTCTCGCCCAATCTTTCAGTAAAAACTGTTGAACAAACGCAAAAATTACCGGTCTACCGCATCCAATGATGAAACCAGGAATACCAAGGGAGCATTCCAATTAATGGCTGTTTCGTTGGTGGAATAACTGCACTCCTCGTCCACATACGAACGGGCCGGAAACTGACTTCGCTGCACTTTATCCTGGTCGCAGTCGGTAAACACGTTTGTATTCGGACCTCCTACCAGGTAGCCCGGCATGGGATCTTCCACCCCATCGGCAGAGGAAATTCGCTGGTGCGGGTGCATTGGCGATTTGGAACCAAAGCCGGTAACAAATGAATAACCCGTCGCGTTTCGTCCGAGGATGTAATCCAGGTCGTTTCTGGCAGATGCAACATACTTTTCATCTCCTGTTAAACGGAAGGCAATCAATTTTACCAGGCCATCGTTGACCACGTCGGAGTTACTTCCCCACGCAAACCGGTCGATGCTGACAACGTACGGCGACTCTTCTTCCTTGCTCAGCAAAAGATCTGCATACGCAAGAAAATCCTGTTCCATCCCGGAGAACTCAGCCCGCTTTTCGGAAGTCAATAACGAGATCACTCCCAGCGTATTTACCTGTCTCCAGGTTGATGTGCCTGGTTGCTGATAGCTTTCCTTACTCTTTTCGAGGTATTGCGCATCTTTCGTCAAAAGATACATTTCAGCAGCTGCCCAAAACCACTCGTCGCTTAAGTTATTGTCTCCGTAAGCCCCGGTTTTGATATCTTCCGGTTGTTCGTACACCTCGTCAGGATGCCGGAGCGCCCACTGCCAGGCGTTCTGCGCACTTGCTGCCATTTCATCGGCCAATTCAATCAGACTGTATTCGGGTAGAATGCGCGCCGCAAATGCCATCGTTGCTGCAAAGTCGAGGGCTGCAGCAGTCGTTTTATGAACAACATACCTCTGATCGTTTGTTTCGGAAGGCATCACAAAGCCCACAAAATTCTTGGTTGTCAGCTTGTGGTAAACTCCCCCATCGTTGGGATCCTGCATGCTTAGCATCCATTTCAAGTTCACCAGGGTTTCGTCAACAATATCGGGCAATTCGTTTCCAGATTCGGGGATATTCAGGTTTTGTGACTGATGGTATGCTTTGTTCAGTTCGCTGCTCAGCAATAATGTATACGTGCTTATTCCACTGTTCACAATGTACTTTCCAAAGTCGCCTGCATCGTACCAGCCGCCCGCCGATGAAATTACGGTTCCTTTGGGCCGGTAACCGTCCACTGCCGAAACATGCACCAATACGGTCGTATCCGGATGCCCGGCTTTGCGGTGCCATTTACCGGCATAGGCTTTTTCCAGATCAACACCACAACGTGCAAAATAATAAGACTTGAGCGCGGCATCGGCCAATTCTCCGTACAAGCGACCGGCAATTTTAAATGGATAGGAAACTTCTTCACCGGCACATAAAAAGTAGTCTCCGGGAGTGGTCAAATCTGAAAAATCTGCTACTTGAACAGTATCTCCCGACAATTCCCAATATTCCAGGGGACCGGTCTCTCCTTCAAAAACTACTTTTCCTTCCTTTGTTTTAACCTGAAAATCATCAGAACCAGTGCGCAGCAAGGCTAATTTGGCAGACGTAGTTATGTACCCCACCTGGTTAATCAGAATATTACCGGAAGGAGTTTGAACTTCTTTTTTACCACCACAGCCGGCCAGCAAAAGCACGCAAGCTGCAAGAAACACTTTTATAGGCGCTTGTACCTTCATATGATTCTGTTGTATAAATTTTGGTTTTTATGAAAAGTTCCGAAACCGGAAACTTGTTTGAACTTAGTTTATTTTAAGTCAACTACCAAGTTCCTTCGCAATTTTATCAACCCCTGCTTTACGACACAAAAAAACCGGCTTCAAATGAAACCGGTTCCCCATTATTTTTCAAAATCTACTTTACACCAAAATTTTGGTAGTAAGATTAGTGATGCTTGTTTCAATTCCTTCAAAAGGTAAACCGTTGCCCTGGTTGTCGTCTTCAACAAAAAGGTACTTCATGCCAGCCTTTTCTCGGGCAGCATAAATCCGGTTGAAATCGATCAAGCCAGCCCCCACAGAAGTAATGTCGTCTTTTACGACGTCAAAATAAGGATCGGTCTGTTTGGCCATATCTTTGAAATGCAGTAACTGGAAGCGTCCCGGATACTTGTCGAACATTTCCACCGGATCCTGACCGGCCTTGGTAGCCCAATATAAATCGAGTTCCATGGTAATCAAACCGTTATCCATTTCGGGCATAAAAATATCGTAGTAGGGAACCACTCCATCCATGTTCGCAAATTCAAAATTATGATTGTGGTAGCCAAACTGAATTCCCACTTCCTTCATTACAGACGCCACCTGGTTCCAATCGGCAATCATCCGTTTGTAGGTTTCAATGTTGCGATCTTCGTCGTTTACCCAGGGCTGTACACAATATTTTACACCCAGCGCTGCATGGTCGTCCGCCATTTTACGGGCGTTTTCCATGGTTATACCAGCTGCTTCTACCTGTGTGTGGCTGCTGATAATCTGCATGCCTTTGTCTTCCACAATTTTCTTAAACTCGGCAGGTTCGTATCCGTAGAATTTGCCGTTGGAATAACCAGCCAATTCCAGGTTTTTATACCCCATATCCGATACTTTTTGCAGCGAACCTACCACATCGGCCGCCATTGCATCGCGAATGGTGTATAACTGCAAACCCACTCCAAAGCTTTTTTTATCGGGCGTAACAGCCGTAGTACATGCAACCGGGCCCAGCACCATTGCACCAACCGCTCCGGCAGCAGAAATTTTAAGGAAGTCTCTTCTATTTTTCATTTCATATAATTTTAATGGATTTTCGTTTACCTGTGATTTTTGTGTAAGCGCACTAAAAATAATAGATTCCCGTCACTAAACGAAAATACTCACCTAATTTTTAACTATATGCCTTTCGAATACTTCTCAAACATAAAGAAGCACTAAAACGGGAAGCCCACACTTAAGAAAAAACGCGTTTTTGAATCGAGGTTGTTATCTCCAATAAGAAACTGCATCGGCCCAATAAGCGAATTATACTTTACCCCGAAGTTATAGCCCCATATATAATCAGCCACAGATTTGTCGGTAAAGTCGGTGACCAAATCTCCAAACTTGTCGTTGATATTGCCTGCATTAACGCTTGCCGACAAATAAAGCCCTTTAACGATGCGGGCATTTAACTCAGCCTTGGCAAAAGCAAAGTTGTACGTAAATAACTCAGCCGTACTAAAACCAGCCATATCCCGGTAAATATCACGGGTATTAAAGCGTTCTCCTCCCAACAAAAACATACCACCCACACCGGGATTGTCCGTATTAAACCCGGCATTCAGCCCCAACCCGAAAGTTAAAAAATCAGCCGTTGTTTTGTACCAATCGTAATCGGCCAATACCGAAGCATACAATCCATCGTGCTCCGACAAGACATAATCAACCCCCTCTCCATGCAGTTCGCCGGTCCGCTTAACTTTTGCACTCAAAACATGCGATAAAGAAAGGTTCATCCTTACTCCTTTGCTTGGAAAATACAGGTCGTCAGTTGTATTCAAACGATAAAAGAATTTATAGCCCCACTCTTTGGTAGCATGCCGGGAAAATCCTGCCTCATCATAAATAGTTTTCAAATCCTCCATCGGGGAAATCCGATTGTATCTAAACATTCCATTTACTCCCAGAATATGGTTCAAGCCCGGAGAATAATGAATTCCATACCCACCTTCGAGCGAAAAATACTTGTAATTTCCCAGCTCATTGCCACCAATAAACATGGGGTGCTTATAGTCGCTTAAATTGAAAAAATAATGATTGGAGAACTTTTGCTGCCGCCCCAAGAGCTTGCTCATTTCGATACGAAGCGCCGGATTCTCTGAAATATGTGCTGTAAACAGTAGGCGCGACGAAGGCATTACCACATTCAGGAGGGTAAAGTTGGTGACCAGCCCTACTCCCATATCGTTGTCGTAATTCGGTGTGAACTTGAACATAACCCGCGGGTTTTCTTTCACATGAAAAACAAGGATGTAGTCGTTGTTATCCGGGCCTTTTTTGAGCGAAAAAGTAATCTTATCAAAATACGGCGATCCGTGCATGTATTCGATCGCCTCGCGAACATCGTTGTACGAAACCGAATCACCGGGTTCGATTCCTGATTTGGATTCAATGTAATCCTTCCCGACAAACTCAAGGCCTTCCACTTCAATTCCCGCCACTTTTATTCTACGTGGCTGCCTGATCCTTTTCACAGGTTTAAGCTGAAGGTTCAGGCTGTCGGCCAGTGCTTTTAGTTCATCCAGTTTTTCGCGTGCTGTTATTTCTCCCAATTGCTGAATTACCGGCCCATTGGTAAAATCTTCCGAGCCATAATTGTACAGCTCAGGAACAATCAAAATATCCACTTTCTCGTTTTGCTGACGGGCATCTACAATTCCTGACAAAGCAATGGAACGCGAGAGAATTTCGGGCATGGTACAGAGTTCGGACTTGGTTACTTCTTCCGGAAAACCAACATACACTCCAATAATGATATCCGCCCCCATGTCAATGGCCTCCTGAACCGGAAAGTTACGCGCAACGCCTCCATCCACCAACAGCATCGAATCCATATCAACAGGCGTAAACACCGTGGGAATGGCCATACTGGCGCGAATAGCCTCGACCAGGTCGCCCGAACTGTGCTCAACAACTTTCCCCGATATTATGTCAACCGACATGCAGTGAAAAGGAATCGGAAGCTCATCAAAATCCTCTTCCGATGTGAGTGGCCACAGCAGCTCCGAGAAATAGGCTTCCAGGTGCTGTCCCTCAATCATCCCGGCAGGCAGTCTGATTTGGTTGTCGCTGATCGGGATTTCGAAAATATATTTCTGTGTTTCCTTTTTTTCTTCCATACTCACCTTCTGAAGAATCTCCTTATCGGTGAGCAGGTTGTTCCAGTCTACATTTTTATTGATCTCTGTAAGCTCCTCAACGGTGTAACCCGATGCATACAAGGCACCGATTATGCTTCCCATACTTGTACCTGTAATAAAATCGGGCCTGATACCAGCTTCTTCCAGCACTTTGATTACCCCGATATGCGCCAGTCCTTTGGCTCCGCCACCACTCAATACCAACCCAATCTTTGGCTTCCTGGTTGCCGATTCTTCTACCGACTGCGAATTCCCCCAAAAAGGGACAAGCAACAATATTGCCGGTACCAATATTTTAAGAAAGTAATCGAATTTTATTTTCATAGCTCAAAAGAATAGACATTTTCCGGCGGTGCAAGGTTTACCAGCAGCCATCCGGATGAATCCTGTTTGCTGATTTTTTGCACAACTAAATTATAGCAAAATAAGGACACTTTATCCTTGTATTGAAGATTTCAAACAAACAATTGCCCCTGAAATCAGCTCAACTAATTCGACTATATGTTCACAAGAAAAACATAACAGCGCGAGTTGCCAACTCCGACTACCGACATTCCCACGTTACAATTAGTTGAGAAACAGGTAGAGTGCCAAAAGCGGAAAATAGATCCATCAGGGTTTCCAGGGCCACTTAACACAATCTTTCACCTCGGGAAACAACACAAAATCAGCTTTCCCTTTCATGGCGCAGGTTTTTACATCAAGGCCTTTTAGCAATTCCAGGGCGGCATTCATCGTTTTTCCACTTACCGACACATCATCCACCAAAAGAATACGCTTTCCTTGCAGTTGCCAATTGGGTTGAGCCAGGACTACAGGAGCTTCGTACCGCGGATTGTTCTGTTCGTCACGGTAGTTCATCGTGAGCACCTGTAACTCGGCATCCAAATGATAAGCCACCATGGTAGCTGCCGGAACTCCCCCGGTTCCGATCCCGACAACAATATCAACCGGTGGAAAATCGATGGTCTTCAACCGTTTTGTGATCTCTTTAAATGAAAGTGGCACCATATCCTAATCTCTTCTAATTAAACCCGTTTTGTTCTTTTCAGGTGATGGTCTGAGCCTTTTTGACTGATCGGAATCTCGATGTAAAAGGTGGTTCCTTTTCCGATTTCTGTTTCAAACCATATCTTTCCTGAGAAATTTTCTACAATGTTCTTTACAATGGCCAGGCCCAGCCCCATACCACTTGTCTTGGTAGTAAAACTTGGGGTAAAAAGCTTGTGCCGGAGTTCGACCGGGATACCTGCACCGTTATCCGTGATAGCTATCACAGCCATATCTTCCCTCCGGGTAAGCTCCATGCTTATTTTCCCTTTCCGGTTATCGGGAATGGATTGTATAGCATTTCGGATGAGGTTAATAATCGCCCGCGACAACTGTTCCTTATCGGCATTCACTTCAATATAATCGTATCCGTTGGTATGGAAAACAATCTCTGCCTGGTTGTAGGTTTCATACAGATCAATCATCTTCTGCAACTGCTCGGCCAGTTTGAATACCTGGTTGCTCGCCGTCGGAATCTTCGCAAAATTGGAGAACTCGGTAGCAATATTCGAGAGGTTATCAATTTGCTCAATCAATATGCTGGTTACACGGTCGAGGTGTTTGTTGTAGTCTTCGTCTTTCCCTTTCGCCCGTTGCAAATACTGGATGTTCAGCTTCATCGGGGTAAGCGGGTTCTTTATCTCGTGTGCAATTTGCTTGGCCATTTCGCGCCACGCCGACTCGCGTTCCGAACGGGCAAGCAACTCGGCACTGATGGCCAGGTCATCCACCTTTTTGTTGTATTCTTTCACCAGGCTGCCAATTTCATCCTGACGGCTGTACGATATTGGTTCGTTTCGTTTCCCCAACTGCATTTTCTGCAGGTTTTCCTGGATCA
This sequence comes from Maribellus luteus, assembly GCF_003576475.1. Classification (GTDB taxonomy): domain Bacteria; phylum Bacteroidota; class Bacteroidia; order Bacteroidales; family Prolixibacteraceae; genus Draconibacterium; species Draconibacterium luteum. Next base: position 272,798 of record NZ_QWGR01000003.1, read on the forward strand.
GAACCAGCGGCCTTGTAATCTGATTTGCAATAAATACAGCGGCAATAATACTGGCCAAGAACAGCAGTACGTACAAATTGATAAAGGCCACGATGTAAGTGGAAATTTCCTGACTGTAGGAATCCTGCTTGATGAAATAAGGCAGGTTTATAAAGCCAAGGTAATCGTTCCAGTCGTTTAACAACGGACGATAGGCTGACAAATACGAGAGTGTCCCAATGGTTTCGGGCTGGAAATAGCTGATCTTGAAATTATAGAACACTTCGTAATAGGCCCTCGAGTTTATTCGTGGCGACACCAGGCCCCGTTCAAAAATCTCGGCACGTGACGAGGCTACCAACCGTCCGTTTGTTCCGTAAATATTAATATCGGTCCGGAAAATATTGGACAATTTGATCAACTCGCTTTGCAACATCAACGCCAGTTCAGGGGTAATGGCACGTTGATTCGTCAGGCGCATGTCAATCTCTTCGGCGATCGATTTCATTTTCTCGTTAAGATCGTCGCTGTGTTTTGTTTTGAACTGCTTTACATTGTAAAAGATGGTTACCAGGGCTACCACCAGCAACGAAACAAATACAATGGAAATGATCGCCGCCTGTATTTTAAATTTCAGGTTAAAACTAAACCGGCGTTCGCGAAGTGTGTTGTTGCCAACCACCAGGATAAACAGCAACAAAAGGAAATAAAACACAAACAAATACGGGAAAGCAATCAGGTAGTCGATAAAAGTCAGGAGTTCGCGGGTAACCACCACGTAATTGTTTTCCTGGGTATGAAAAACAAGGTGTTCGTACTTATCCTGTCTGATAAACGAAAACTCATCTTCAGAAGTCAGGTAAACATGCCCGTAATAATTGTAATTGTATTCGCCCGACTTATCCGTCAGTTCGCCTCCGTAATATTTTGCATACGAGAATTTCCTGTAAACATTCGACAGCACCATCGATTTATTGATCAGCAACTCGGGAAAACCAATGCCCTCAAACAAAATATCTGAATCCAGGTCAATGAATATTTCCACCCCAACGCCTTTGCCCAGATTGTACCTGAAACGCCCTGTATAAGACACCCGCCCGTTCATGTTGTCCATAAAATAGAAATCGGTTCCCGGAATCTCGACGCCCTGATTTTCGATCAGTTCATCCATAAAGCTGGTACACTTTACCATAACATCATCGGGCTGCGTAATTAACTGGGTAGTATCGTTACACACATAAATATTTAGCAGGTATTTCCGGAAATAAGTGTTGAAATATGATTTTTCGATGTATTCGGCTACATCTTCTCCCTGGAGCAAAAGACTCTGTATCGCACGGTCTTCTTTTATCCGTGACTGAATTTCGGCCAAAAAGACCTCGGCGGCAGGATCGCGTTCAGTTACCAGCTTTACTGCCAGCCATTTCTGTTGCCCCTTTTCTTTGTTGCTGATCGTCTGATTAATTACCATCAGTGAATACACCGAAACCAGCGACACAAATACAATCAGGTAACTCAGGGTAAAGGTTTCCAGGTATCTTGCGCTTAACAAACTGGCGAGCATGGTACTGGCTACAAAAAGTATCAGCACGTAATAATACACCTGCCCAACCGCCAGCCACTGCACTCCGGACAGAAACAAAGCAATGATCAGCGAAAAAAGAAACAATTGCCTCAGCGGCATCCTGGTTCTGGCTTCGTCCACAATGCGTATGATAAAGAAAGTGATCCCCAGCAGCAACAAACCCACCGAGAAGATCCCCAGCACACTCTGAAACGAAATTCCGGTAATTTTATTCAACGCAAACGAAATGGTGGAGTTATTGATCAGCTCACCGATCAGGTAGTGAACCATCAGGTAAAGCGATCCGGCAAACAACAGCAACAAACTGATTATCCCTTTTTCTGAAAGCGCTGAATTCTCTTTTAATTCCTTCAACCTGAGGTCGAGTGCAAAATTGTAAATCCAGAAAAGAAAAAATACCGCCAGTAAAAAATAATCGCCGAGCGACGGTAACCAGTAATTAATGGCAAAAAAATCGGGCCCAAAAAACTTCAGGTGATAAAACACTTTGGGAACCCGAAATAAAAGATGTATCCAATATACAACAAAGAGGGCACCTGCCAGGGCACAAAGTTTCAGCACAATCGAAGCTTTTGTGGCAATAAACTCCCGCCTGAAATAAATAAGCAAAACGATCAGCCCCAATAAATAAATAAATCCGGGCGCATACAGCTGGTTGGTGGTACAAAGATATTTTCCGTAGGGCCACAACGAGAACAGAAAATTACCTTCGCAGTCGTACAGCACATAGGCATCGTCGTTTCGTTGCTCGTCAATGATATAGTCGCTCGGGATCTTGTAACTGCTGTAAAAGTTGTTTTGAAGGTACTTGTTTTCGAAGGTGTAGTTGTTTTTGATCAGCTGCAAACCGTAAATCCGGTAGTCGTTAACGATCATTGTATCAAGCAGGTAATAACCGTTGGGCAGCTCTGCAAAACCCGCCTTTTTATTGATCAACTCATCCGGTTTGTCGTAAAAGGCAATCGAACGGTCGGACCAAAAAACAAGATTTGAATTCTGATACACCAAAAATCCAAAACCCGTTTCGCGGATATTGGTTTCCTTTTGCTGAAAAAACTCGTCCACCACTTCTTCAAACTCCAGCGTAGCCAGTTTTTCACCCAAATTATGAACGCGGTCTTTTAGCTCTTTTTCGTTTTCAATAAGCTTATCCTGAAATTCCTGAATAAGAGCAGTTTCGGGATGTCGTTTCAACAAACCGTTTTCAAGAACCGCAGCTGTAATCAGAATAAAGATTGCGACAAAAAGGTAGGTGTATTTATTCAGTTTCCACATTTTAATCGTGATGGTATGGTTCGCCCTTTAAAATGGTAAATGCCCTGTAAATTTGCTCCACACACAAAAGTCGCACCATTTGATGCGAAAATGTAAGCTTCGACAAAGAAATTTTTGAGCTTGCCTTTTCATACACCTCATCCGAAAAACCGTAAGGCCCTCCTATTACCAAAATAAGCTCTTTTACACTGCTTAACATTTTCTGTTCCAGCAATTGGGCAAAGTCTCTGGAAGAATAGGATTTTCCTCCCTCATCAAACAAATGTAACTCTTTGCCCGCCCCCAACCTGGACAAAATAAGCTCGCCTTCTTTTTGCTTTTGAAGGTCTGTCGTCAGGTTTCTGGCTTTTTTAATATCCGGGATTACATCTATTTCAAAAGGAATGTAATGTTTTAGCCGTTTTAGATAAATATCAATTCCTTCGCGCAAATAAGCTGCATCCGTTTTACCAATAACCAACAGGGTAATCTTCATTGTTCCAATACATTTGCCGGGATAAAGCTTCCGAAGTTGCATCAAATTGAGCAAATCTTATGCAATAACTAAGCTCTGTAAACTCCCACTTGACATATAATTTTATAAATTTACAGTAAAAATAAGGGTATAATCCTGTTTTTGCATAGTTTTTGTAAGATTGCAACGCGAATGCAATATAAAAATTAGAACGAGATGCAGTTAACAAAAAAAATATCATTGATAATCACTCTTTTTCTTTCAATACTGACGCTAACTTCCACGGCTCAGGTACCCAACGATATCATAAAAAGTTTTGACACCGGCGATTCAAAACTCCTTTCCGGCTTTTTTAACCCGAATGTTGAGCTGGTAGTTCTGGACAACGACAATGTTTACAGTAAATCGCAGGCCGAACAGATTGTTGCCAGTTTCTTTAATAGTTTTCCCCCGGTCATGGAAAATGCATTTACAGTGATCCACAACAGTGGAAAAGAAGGAGCTAAATCCGTTATCGGGAAACTTCAAACCACAAAGGGAAACTTCAGGGTTTATTTTCTGTTGAAAAAAACGGATGCAAAAGAATACATTCACCAGTTACGAATTGAAAAACAATAATCCCACCGTTGTATGGGAACAAACCAAACTTTTGAACGGGTAAAAAAGTTAGGAGAGAACATTGTTGAACGCGCAAAAAAGATCTCACTTCCTTTGTTTGACGATGTTCCCTTGTACGATGTGGCACTGTTTTTCTGGAGAAGCATTGTTGACGGCTCAATAACAACCCGTGCATCAGCCATCGCATTTTCTTTCTTTGTTGCCCTCTTCCCTTTTATAATCTTCCTATTTACACTTATCCCTTATATAAAAATACCTAATTTTCAGGACGAACTATTTCTTTTTATAAAGCAGATTGTTCCTTCGAGTACCTTCACTACAATAGAAAAAACTTTAATTGAGATAATCACCATTCCAAGGAATGACAGACTTTGGCTAAACTTTTTAGCAGCCTTGTTTTTCGCGACCAACGGGCTCGCAGCTATGATGAGCGCTTTTGATGCCACCATTCACAGCATCCAGCGACGATCGTGGTGGAGCCAGCGGGTTACCGCCATTTACATGTTAATTATTTTATCAGTATTACTAACCGTTGCGATTGCCTTGTTAACCGGCGGGCAGGAATTCATTAAATACCTCGACCGCATAAACATTATCCGCGACGACTTTCTGGTGGTGTTACTAACCATCAGTAAATGGATTATTACGGTCTCGTTGTTCTTTTTTGCTTACTCGTTTTTATACTACATGGCACCCGCAAAAAAAACCAAATGGAGGTTTATCTCTGCCGGAGGTACATTAACAACCGTTTTAAGCATATTGGGGCTGATTGGTTTTACTTATTACATCAATAACTTCAGCCAGTACAACGCACTGTACGGATCAATTGGCACACTGCTGATCATTTTATTACTAATGTACATGATGTCGCTTATCTTGCTGATCGGGTTCGAGCTAAACGCCAGTATTTACCAGGCACGTTCTGCATTAGAAGAATAGGATTACTTTATCAGTTATCCAAAACTCTGAACACTAAACTCTGAACTACTTTCTCCCCTGCTTAAACAACAGCTCCTTTTCTTCTTTGGTGAGGCTATCGTAACCCGATTTACCGATTTTATCCAGAATCCGGTTGATTTCCTCCTGTTTCAGATGTTGTTGATGTGCGTATTCATGGTCGTTTCGGGGTGGCTGTTTGTACGTTACTTTCATTCGGCTTTTGGGTTTAAAAGAACCTTTTAGAAATTCAGCCAAACGATCAATCAAATCAACCAAACCTGCTCCCCAATCTTTTCCGCGGCGCAGCTGGGAAATGTAAAACCAGCCCCAAAAGGCACCTCCCAAATGGGCAATGTTTCCCCCGGGATTGGAGGTTGAAATTCCTATTACTGAAAGCAAGACATAAAATGCAGCCACATATTTTAAAGGGAACTTACCAATAAAAAACAAGTAAATCTCCCGGTTCGGATCGTAAAAAGAAACGGCTACCAAAACTGCCATAATGGATGCCGAAGCCCCCAGCAACAGTCCGTAAACAGAGTCGAATGCAGGAAACACATTGTAGGCCACAATATAAAAAGCAGCCCCCATAAGTCCTCCCAGCAAATACACACTCAGTAATTTGCTTCCTTCAAAATGATAAAGAAACAACTGCCCAAACCAGTACAATCCTAGTATGTTAAATATCAGATGAAGAAAACCCGCGTGCAAAAACATATAAGTTAACGGGGTCCAGGGCCGGTGCAGCAACTCACTGGTTACGGAAGGAACCGCCAGCCAGTCGACAAGTGAAAAAGGTTGTCCGGCGAGGTAAAACACAACCCCGATAATTTTTAACACCAGGAAAACCCCGATATTGATGTAGATCAGCCGGGTTAATACCGATCCTTCTTTAAACGTTCGTTTTATGTCGCCCCAAATGTCCACTTCGTATTTTCGCTTTTAATAAAAATGCCTCGAATTCTTGTTCCAGTGCCGGATCATAAAATACCCGAACAACATACCTCCCAGGTGCGCAAAGTGAGCCACATTACTTCCGGGTTGTGAAATACCCAGAATCAACTCAAGTACTCCGTAACCAATCACAAAATACTTTGCTTTGATCGGGATGGGCGGAAAAAGCAGCATCAACTCGGTATTGGGGAACAGCATTCCAAAGCCCAGCAAAATTCCAAACACAGCTCCCGACGCACCCACAGTTGGCGTATTCAAAATCATTGTCAGCTTTTCAGAAAGAGTATTCGGAATGTACTTGCCCTGCATTGCCAGGTCTTTAAAATAATCGAGCTGTTCGGGAGCGATTTTTGAAACCACCGACTGGTACTCAAGATAATTTACAAAAGTATGCAAGGCTGCCGCTCCCAGGCCTGTTACCAGGTAAAAGGTAAGAAACCGTTTGGGTCCCCAAACACTTTCCAACACACGCCCAAACATATACAAGGCAAACATATTGAAGAAAATATGCCCGATGCTTCCGTGCATAAACATGTGCGTAAACAACTGGTGTAGCCTGAAATGATCGGATGCGGGAAAATACAAACCCAGGTATTTGTACAAATCAATGCCGGCTTGCTCGAGCACCACCGTCATAAGAAAAAACAATGCGTTTACCAGGATTAGGTTTTTTACCACTGGTGGCATATTGAGTGCAGGTCTGTAATTCATATTCCAAAAGTTAGAAGTCGGAAGTTAGAAGTCGGAACAGAACCGTCTCAAAAACTACCGATTTTTTATTATAAAAACTAAACATTCATTTCAGGCTGGAAGTTTACAATAGCCGTTCCATTTTATCATTCGCTGAAAATAGCGACAATCTGTCATCTTAAAAAACCTTTTTCAATGTCTTCAAGAGGAATGATGTTCAGCACTTTCTTCCCGTCGGGGGTAAAATTTGGCGTGGAGCAGGCAAAAAGATTATCGATCAAATGATCCACTTCCTCCTGCTTCAGGTCGATTCCGTAATTCAGCGCCGAAGCTTTTGCCAGCGAAAGGGCAATCTGTTCTTTTGCCTTGGTGCGTGCATCTACCGGCGAATTTTTATATTCTTCCAGTAATTTTTCAACAATCAATTCCGGAGAGGTAACATCCAAAACCCCGGGAGTTCCGTTAATAACAAAGGTGTCCTTTCCAAATTCCCGGATATCAAATCCCAGCGACAGCAAATCTTCAAGAATCGATCTCAACACCGCAGCATCAGCCGGGTTCAGCTCAATGGTTTGCGGAAAAAGCTGTTGCTGGCTGGCCACCGAATCCGATTTCAGCACTTCCAAAAACTGCTCGAACAAAATACGTTCGTGAGCACGCCGCTGGTCAATCACCATTAATCCCGATTTCACCGGGGTAAGAATATAACGCTGTTTAAGTTGAAGCACTTTTTTGCCGGTAAAATGCTCGGCCCGCGCCTCCGAAAAGTCAACCGATTGTCTTACTGCAACCGGCTCGTTTTCTGTCTTTATTTTTAGTTGAACTCCTTCGTACAAATCTTCCCAGTTATCCAGGTTCTTCTTCTCGCGAAAAGTGGTGGTTGAAGAGGGCGTATAACTTCCTCCCGAATGCTGTTTGTCGGTATCAAACGGATTGTAATCGGGATTGATCTTGATATCGGGAAAGCGGATTCCTTCGGCGCTGCGTTTGGGCACCGGAATATCGATACTTCCGCTCTGGTCGAAATCGATGGACGGAACCACGTTGTGTTTTCCGAGCGATTCGCGTATGGCCGCATGAACAATCGGCCAGATGTCCCGTTCGTTCTCGAACTTAATTTCCGTCTTTGTCGGATGTACGTTGATATCGATACTTCCCGGATCCAGTTCCAGAAACAAGAAATATGAAGGGTACGAATCGGGCGGTAACAATTGCTCGTAGGCCTGCATTATTGCCTTATGAAAATAAGGGTGCCGCATAAACCTGCCGTTCACAAAAAAGAACTGCTCTCCCATTGTTTTCCGGGCAAATTTTGGTTGCCCGATAAACCCAAAGATCTTTACAATGCTGGTATCCTCGTCGACATTTACCAGACTCTGTGCCAGACTTTTCCCAAACACATCCACGATCCGCTTGCGGTAATTGGCCGCCGGGAGTTCGTAAACCGGTGTTCCGTTGTGGATGAGCGAAAAGCGGATTCCGGGATTGGGCAGCGCCACCCGCTGAACTTCCCAGATAATATGTTTTAATTCGGTTGAATTGGCTTTCAAAAATTTCCGGCGGGCCGGAACATTGAAAAACAGGTTTTTGATCAGAAAATTTGTGCCATTGTTTACGCCGGCCGGTTCCTGGGTTTTTACTTCGGAACCAATAATATGGATAAACGTTCCCAGTTCATCTTCCACTTTTTTGGTGCGCAGCTCCACATCGGCAATGGCCGCAATCGAAGCCAGCGCTTCGCCCCTGAATCCCATGGTGCGAATACAAAAAAGATCGTTGGCATTTTTTATTTTCGAGGTAGCATGCCGCTCAAAAGCCATGCGGGCGTCGGTGGGCGACATGCCACATCCGTTGTCACTGATCTGAATCAGGGTTTTTCCTGCATCTTTTATGTTGATGGTAATTTCGGTGGCCCCGGCATCGAGTGCATTTTCTACCAATTCTTTCACCACTGATGCCGGACGTTGAATGACTTCGCCCGCAGCTATCTGGTTGGCAACTGCATCAGGTAATAACTGGATGATATCGCTCAAAGTAAGATTTTTATTCGATTAAAAATGAGTAGTATAACAAGTTGATTAGCCTAAAAAGTCAGAATAAAAAAACAGGTAAAGAACCAGTGCAAGAATCAGAAAGATCCAGATCAACCGGCGGCTTTGCGACCTGCGCGCATCTTCCGAGGTGCGCGAAAGTCCTCCCTGCGAACGGAACTGCCCCTTAACGTTTGGACGATAAGGTCTTCCGTCATCTACTTTTTCATCCACAATTCCCATTTCCTCCTTTATCCTGCGTTCGCGTTCATCCCGAGCTTCCTTGTCAGGATCCCAAAAACGTGGAGTAATTCCGAACTTCTTCGTTCCGGGTGTATGAAAAAATCTGCCAATCATTGTCTTAGAATTTATGTACAAAGATAACCTTTATTCCGCAAAAATTATTCCATTGGTCCCACCTGATCCTGAAAGAAAACCGGATAAAATGCATCAAAGCGACTTCTCAAGTATCCAGGTTAACTGTTCGTCGGTTAACTCTAGCGGATTCCCTTTCATGCTGCTGGCGGCTTTTGCTTTTTGCACCAATCCCGGGAAATCGTCCGGAGTAAGGCCAAATGCTGCCAGTGACGGAACATTTAATTCTGTGATCAGATTTTCGGCCCAAACCACGGCATCTTCTGCCTTTGCCAGTTCACTACCGGTAAGGATCCGGGCCAGTTCGTCGTATTTCGCAACACTGTGTCCTTTTTCTTTCAATGCCTCAATGTTCGTTTCCATTACCGCGGCCATCAGGCTGGCACAAACCGTACCATGCGGGATCGGGAATAACCCGCCCATTGGCGCGGCAAAACCATGAACTGCCCCCAGTTTTACATTCGCCAATGCCATTCCACCCAGCAAACTTGCCATCGACATGTCGGCTCTGGCAGCCTCATCGTTCCCGTTTTTACAGGCTTTTGCCAGGGACCTTGCAATGCGCTGCATTCCTTCCCGGCAAATCATATCATTAAACGGATTGGCCTGATTCGAAACAAAGGTTTCCATCAGGTGCGTAAAGGCATCGAGGCCGGTGCTCGCAGTCAGAGCCGACGACATGGAGTAAGTCAGTGTCGGGTCGACCACCGCCACGTCGGGATACATAAAATTACTCCGAAGACTCACCTTCACACTGTTTTCAGGTGATTTGATGACCGAATTTTTAGTGACTTCGGCCCCCGTCCCCGATGTGGTCGGAATCGCAATACATGGCAACGATTTCTGAGTCAAGGCTTTTCCATGCCCGATCACCTCCAGATATTCCATCAAATCTCCCGGATTGGTGGCCATTGCCGCAATGGCTTTTCCGGCATCCATCACACTTCCGCCCCCCAAAGCAAGCACCACCTCACACTTTGTACTGCGAGCCAGTTCTGTACCTTTGTTTATCTGGTGGGTAGTAGGCTCCGATTCAACCGAAAAGAAAAAAACCTCTGTACCAGGCACAAGCTTTTCTGACAAAGCTATTGCCCGTTCCGGGTTCTTTCCCGTAACAATCAACACTTTCGTACCATATCCCGAAATCAAGTCCGGAACCTTGTTTACGGCATGATTGCCAAAGACAACCTGTGACGCCGTTGCAAATGAAAAACTAAATGACATACAAAAAATTTACTTCCGGAGATCCAGCTGTTCGGACTATTGTAAATTACTCCCAGCTTTCGTCTTCCGGAAAAACATTATAAAATACAGAGGATGTGCGTGGTTCGGCCATCATGTCTGAAACGGTTTCGCGCCATCGCTGATAATGTTCCGTCATTTTATGCCGTGCCGGATCCTCGTAGTGCCGGTAAACTTCCACGAGAACAAAGCGGGTCGGGTCGTCTTGTTGTTGCACAATATCGAAGCGTGCAACCCCCGGCTCCAAAAGACTGTTCTTTGCATTCTCGATAGTAGCCTCCATAAAATCCTCTACATAATCCTTTTTTACATGAACAAAAACATGAACGATGTACATAACTTTGCTTTTTTATTTTCAGACACTTGAACACCCAACGCACAATCATCGGGCTCTACAAAATTGGAAAATATTTCCTGAAACACTCAACCTTTTCAAACATAATTTAATAGAAAGAATTCGCGCTCAAAACGACTGATTACAACCACTTTTTACGTTTGAAATAATAGAGCAAACCACCTGCCAGCAATAGGATTATTCCCCAAAGAATGGGGTAAGAATATTTGTAATCGAGCTCGGGCATGTACCTGAAATTCATTCCGTAAATGCCGGCAACAAAAGTCAGCGGAATGAAGATGGAAGCAAAAATGGTGAGTGTTTTCATCACTTCGTTCATTTTGTTGCTCATATTGGAGTTGTAGATATTGAGCTGATCCGAAACCAGACTGTTGTATAGCTCGATGGCATCGGTACATTGCACCGCCAGTTCGTACAAGTCGGCCAGAAATTTCCGGTTCTTCTCCTGAATATAGGAGTCTTCCGTACGATTGAGAAGGACCAGAAAATCGCGGACCGGCCGGATTGATTTGCGCAGGTAATTCAATTCGGTTTTGAACTGATAGATCTCTTCCACAATTTTTGTATCCATTTGCCGGAACAGCCGGTCTTCAAGGTCTTCCACCTTTGTTCCGATGCTTTCAATCAGGATGGTATAATTATCAACAATTGTATCCATTAGTGCATACGCGAGGTAATCATTCCCATGGCTACGAATCCGGCCTTTGTTTTTCCGAATCCGCTCGCGCACCGGGTTAAACACATCTCCCCTCCGCTCCTGCAAAGTAATGATACAGTCTTTCCGAAGAATGATGGTGATTTGCTCGGCATGAATCCGGTTTGAGTTCCCGACCTGGTGCATCATTTTCATGATAAAAGCATCGTAAGTCTCCCCGTTTTCGTATTTCGGCTGCTGGTCGGTATTCAGAATATCTTCAAGCAAAAGCCCCGGAAGTTCAAACTCCGAGCCCAGGTTTTGAATCATATCCAGGTCGTGTATCCCGTATATATTGATCCAGTTTACAGCCTCCGGGTTTAGTTTCTCCAGTGCTTCGCGGGTGCTGCCCACTTCTTCTTCCACCAAACTATCCGTATCAATCTGCATGAATTGTATGATGGACTTCTCCATCTTTTGCTTACCGATCAGCACCAGCGAACCCGGTACCAATCCCTTTGCCTTTGAACGGTCTTTTAAAAATCGTGCCATTACCTGAATGTTTCCCTAAAGATACTATTTAAAGAAGTTAATACAATTTACCCCTTAACACCTGCTAACAAAAAAACTCCATTCGAAACGCATTGTTCAAATGGAGCTTTGTATCTTTCTTTGAAGGTTCTATTCCTATTTTTGGCGGAAAAAGATCTGAATCGGTACGCCGGTAAAGTTAAAATTATCGCGCAACTGATTCTCGATATAGCGTTTGTAGGGTTCGCGAATGTACTGCGGCAGGTTGGCAAACAAGGCAAACGTTGGCGTTGGCGATGGCAACTGCGTACAATACTTAATTTTGACAAACTTACCTTTTACAGCGGGTGGCCCGTAATTTTCGACAGCGCCCAGCAATACTTCGTTCAATTCCGAAGTTTTGATACGCTGCTTCCGGTTTTCGTACACTTCCATGGCTGTTTCGAGCGCTTTGTGCACACGCTGCTTGGTAAGTGCCGAAATAAAAATGATCGGAACATCGGTAAACGGGGCAAAACGTTCCTGGATTTGTTCGGCAAACTTTTTGGTTGAATGCGTATCCTTCTCAATCAAATCCCACTTGTTTACCAGCACCACAACCCCTTTTTTATTGCGAACAATCAGGTTGAAAATATTCACATCCTGAGCCTCCACTCCACGGGTGGCATCAAGAATCAGCAAACACACATCCGAGCTTTCGATGGTGCGAACCGAGCGCAACACCGAGTAAAACTCAAGATCTTCATTCACTTTTCCCTTCTTCCGCAACCCGGCGGTATCGACGATCATAAAATCGTGCCCAAATTTATTGTAGCGGGTATGAATGGAATCGCGGGTAGTCCCGGCCACATCGGTCACAATGTTGCGGTTTTCCCCGGTCAATGCATTGATAAAAGATGATTTCCCCACATTCGGCCTTCCAACCACCGACAAGTGAGGTAACTCATGCTCCTCATCCGCATCCGATGTTTTGGGAAGTTTATCCACCAGTACATCAAGCATATCGCCTGTACCACTGCCGGTCATGGATGAAATACAAAAGATCTCACCCAAACCCAAACCATAAAATTCCTGTGCATCGAGGATACGCTGGTTGTTGTCCACTTTGTTAACCACCAGCACTACTTCTTTTTTACTTCTGCGAAGGATGTTTGCGACGGCGTCATCAAGATCGGTTATCCCGGATTCAACATCAACTACAAACATTATCACGTCCGCCTCATCAATCGCCAGGTGCACCTGTTTGTTGATCTCCGCTTCAAACACATCATCCGAATTTACCACGTAACCACCTGTATCGATTACCGAAAATTCAACGCCGTTCCACTGGCTTTTCCCATAATTCCGGTCGCGGGTTACACCGGCCGTCTCATCCACGATGGCTTTACGCTGTTCAATCAAACGGTTAAAAAGCGTGGATTTTCCAACGTTGGGTCTTCCTACAATTGCTGCTATTTTGCTGCTCATTTCTTTCTTCTTTGTTTAAGGACCAAAGTCCGGTGTTTCCTGTTATTGCCTAACAAGAAATTCTCATTACTCACTACTAAATACTCACTACTAAAATCAATACGCGTCGTAGCCAAATTTCTTCAGCTGACGGTCTGTTTCCCGCCAGTCCCTGGCCACTTTCACATACAATTCGAGGAATATTTTTTTATCGAAAAACTCTTCGGCATCTGCACGCGCTTCAGAGCCCACTCTTTTAATCATTTTCCCTTGGTGTCCGATAATGATTCCTTTCTGGCTGTCGCGCGAAACATAAATCACTGCTCTTATATTGATCAGTTTTTCCGTTTCCTTGAAGTCTTCCACTTCCACTTCCACCGAATAAGGAATTTCCTTTTGGTAGTTCAGCAAAATCTTTTCGCGGATAATTTCCTGTATAAAAAAGCGTTCGTTCCGGTCTGTCAGTTCATCTTTCGGGAAGAATGGCGGACTTTCGGGTAACAATTCCAGGATACGGTCGAAAATCGGCGCAATGTTAAATTTTTCGAGCGCCGAAATTGGAAAAACATCCGCGCCCGGAAAAACAGTTCTCCAGTAATCATATAGTTTCAACACTTCCTCCTGGTTCGACAAATCGATTTTGTTGATCAATACAATCACCGGCATATTCGACTTGCGTACCTTTTCAATGTACTCCGGATTCTTGTCACTCTTTTCCTTTACATCGGTTACAAACAGAATCACATCCGCGTCGATCAACGCCGAATCAACAAATTTCATCATCGATTCCTGTAGTTTGTAACTGGGCTTCAGAATACCGGGTGTGTCCGAGTAAACGATCTGGAATTCATCGCCACTAACAATGCCTTTGATGCGGTGGCGGGTGGTTTGCATTTTTTGGGTGATAATGGAGAGTTTTTCTCCAACGAGTGCGTTCATGATGGTGGATTTCCCCACGTTGGGATTTCCAACAATGTTCACAAAGCCTGCTTTATGTGCCATTATTTCAAATTTTAGGTGATCCTTCCCTCCCGGGAATTCTAAATAAATTACTAAAAATCAGCGCAAAGATAATTGTTTTGGCGAATAATACGAATACTGAATTCCACTTTCATTTTTTTGTTAAAAATCTGATAATACTCCTCGTTTTAAGCAAGTTAAAATATAGGAAAAGTGCCCTGTTTTTCTTATATTAAAGAATACGGGTTCCATTTCAAAAAAACAAAGCCATGACAACTTCAGCAAATCTGGATAATATCGCCATCACCGTTCACGCCCATCGCCTGCTCCGAACACTGTTAAACGAAAATCCTGTACTGGAAAAGATTTTGCTAACTGCCGCCACACGCGAAGAAGCGCTAACTGCGGTTCGCAACTGGGTTTTGCCCAAACTAAAAAGAAACAGTGCGGCCGAGCGCTTCTACTACAGCCCGAAAACCAATCCGGAATTGTATGAATTGTTGAACTGGGAAGATTTTGCAACCATACGTATTCTGGACTATGTCGACCATGCGGGAGAACAATACGTCGACCAGAATATTCACGGCGAAATGGCGGTAAGCAACCCGATAAAAATGCTGTGGATGGCCACCAACTTTGGAATTGGCGGTGCCAAACCCGGCTTCTTTATGGACATGCTGCAGCTGTTCCGGCAACTAAACGGCTCTTTACCGCGCGACCTGCCCAAAAAGAAAGAAGTGTTAGCGTGGATGAAGAAATATCCTTCAGGAATTGACAGTAACATCATTGAACTGCGAAAAAAGAACAAGGAACGGATCATCAACATTCTGCTGAAAAAAATTGATACGGGTGAAATCACCAGCCCAACGTACAACTTTGGAACAGAAATGACACTCAAACAAAAACGGGAAAAGATGGAAGAATGGTGGAACGAAAGTCATTTTCACCTAAAATTTGCCGTACGCTCGCCCGACTTGCTAAACGAGATGCTCGATTATTCGCTTGATCCGGATACCATGAAAATTTTATACGAGGCGCGCGAAAAAGGAATTCCGTTTTTTGTGAACCCCTATTACCTGTCGCTGCTTAATGTTCAAACACCTGAATTTGCTGTCGGCGGCGATCTGGCCATTCGTTGCTACGTGGTTTACAGCCAGCAGCTGGTCGAAGAATTTGGTGAAATTGTAGCCTGGGAGAAGGAAGACAAAACGGAGCCCGGAAAACCCAACGCTGCAGGCTGGATTCTTCCTTCGCACAACATTCACCGGAGATACCCCGAAGTAGCCATTTTTATCCCCGACACCGTCGGCCGTGCCTGCGGAGGATTGTGCGCCAGCTGTCAGCGTATGTTTGACTTTCAGCGGGGACGCCTGAATTTTAACCTGGACAAACTTAAGCCGGATGAAAGCTGGAGTGAACGACTGCCCAGATTGCTGGATTATTTCAAAGACGACTCCCAGTTACGTGATATCCTGCTTACCGGCGGCGATGCGTTGATGAGCCACGACAACAGCCTTCGTCAGATGTTGGATGAAATCTACCAAATGGCTTTAAGGAAGATAAACGAAAACAAGAAGCGACCTGAACATGAAAAATATGCAGAAATCTTACGAATCAGAATTGGCACGCGCCTGCCGGTTTATCTGCCGCAACGAATAACACCCGAACTGGGACAGATCCTTGAAGGCTTCAGAATCAAAGCCTCCAAAATTGGCATTCAACAATTTGTCATTCAAACCCACTTCGAATCTCCGATGGAAGTAACTCCCGAAGCCCGAAGAGCTGTCCAGGTATTTTTAAATGCAGGGTGGGCCGTTACCAACCAGCTTGTTTTTACCACAGCAGCCTCACGTCGCGGACACACGGCCAAACTTCGGAAAGTACTGAACGACATCGGCGTTTTAACGTATTACACTTTTACAGTGAAAGGCTTCAAGGAAAACACGGCCAGTTTTGCCCCTAATTCGCGATCGGTACAGGAAGCCATGGAAGAGAAAGTAATCGGAAAAATACCGGGGGTGGAAATGGATTTTGCACAATCGCTGATGCTCGATTCAAAAACGATCAAAAGCAAGATAGCCCGCTTAAGAGATGAGTATGACCTCCCGTTTTTAGCTACCGACAGAAACATCCTCAATCTCCCCGGAGTAGGGAAAAGCCTAACGTTCAGAACCATTGGCATTACCCGCTATGGCAGACGAATCCTGGAATTTGATCACGATCGAACCCGAAATCACAGCCCGATAATCAACACCATGGGCAAAGTAATCGTTATCGAATCAAAATCGATAGCGGAATACCTCAATCAACTGGAAGAAATGGGAGAAGACCGCGACGATTACCGGCGGATTTTCGGTTATTCGATTGGGCAAACCGAAGCACGGATGCCCATGTACGAATATCCCGAATATGAATATGAAGTCACCAAAGAATTTACAAGCCTGGAAATTTGATCTAGTTGGTGTCAAAATCCTCCATTAACTCAGCACTGAGTGTGCCCGAAGCAATCTCACGCACTTCACCGGTCATGCGGATTTCCCAATCCTCATCGATTTCGATCCGAAGATTTCCTCCCGGCATTTTGATGGTCAGGTTTCTTTCGGTCAGCCCGCGTTTGATAACCGTTGCAGCCACCGCACACGACGAACTTCCGGAAGCCAGCGTCCAGCCGGCGCCCCGTTCCCAAATCATGGCTTCCACTTCGGTCGGCGAAATAACCTTTGCAAACTGCACATTGATACGGTTCGGAAACATCGGGTGATTCTCAATGTCAGAGCCATAACTTTTTACTTCTGCTTCATCCAACTCATCAACCAATATTACACAATGCGGGTTACCCACCGAAACACAGTTAATTTTAAACGACTGGTCGTGCAAATGCAAGGGTTTGTCGATGCATTCAGCAGCCTCAATGTTCACCGGAACTTTCGCTGATTCAAAAATGGCTTTACCCATGTCCACCTTAATCGTGTGAGCTTTGCCTTTGCGTTCTTCCACAATCTCGGCAGTAACCACTCCGCCAAGGGTTTCAATGGTAAATACTTTTTCGGCAGTGTGTCCGTGGTCATACAGAAACTTCGAAAAAATCCGCAGGCCGTTCCCACTTTTCTCCGCTTCCGATCCGTCAGGGTTTAAAATACGCAAACCAAAATCAGCTACTTCTGACGGCACTTTCAACAGAATTCCGTCGGAGCCAATTCCAAAGTGCACATCACAGATGCGGACGATAGCTTTTTTAGTCAATTCAAAAGTGATCGTATCCTGTTCAAGTACAATGTAGTCGTTCCCTAATCCGTGTGATTTAATATAGAAGTTTTGCATAATGATAGTCTTTACTGACAAAAGTACCAATCCAAACCGAATTCGGTGATTTCAGAACGAAATCTTTTGAAAACAGACATCCATTTCGTAATTTTACGACACGCAATTATACGACACGCAAAATGACGAAATCAAAAGGAACAGAATCTGACAACCCGTTCAAATACGGAAGTGTAGTTAGCCGCGAAGCATTCTGCAACAGAAAAGAAGAAATTCAGCAACTAAAACAGTACATGCAAAACAGTCAGTCGGTTTGGTTGTTTTCACCTCGACGATATGGAAAAACTTCGTTAATAAAACGTGTCTTTAACGAATCAGTGTTGGTAAAAACACTGTATGTTGATCTGTACAATATAAAAAGCACGGATGATTTTTGTAAACGCTACGCCAAACTCATTGCTGATAGCCTGTTTGATTGGAAAGACAATATGAAAACACTGTCGGGAAAGTTGGTAGAGAGTTTTAAAGGATTAAAACCCTCGGTGACGTTCGACGAAAATGGCAACCCCTCATTTTCATTGCAAACGGAGACCATTCATCAACAGATTGATGTAGAAACCATCTTAAATATACCGGACAAAATCGGCAAAAAAAACAACCAAAAAATATGCATTGCATTTGATGAATTTCAGGAAATAAAACGCATCGATCCATTCCTGATCAACTGGATGCGATCGGCTTTTCAGTTTCACGAGAACGTAAGCTACATTTTTTTGGGAAGCAAACAATCAATGATGGAATCCATCTTTTCCGACAACAATTCACCTTTTTATGAATTTGGCACCAAAATGAACCTAAATCCAATTAGAAAAGAAGAATTGGAAATGTTTATTACCGATCGCTTCAAAAGCCGTGGAATTTACATCACGCAAAGTGTTGTCGATAAAATATTGGAAATATCGGGGGGCCACCCACATTATACTCAATTTTTCGCTTCCGAAGTGTTTTACTTACTGTTATCGGGACACGATCAGAACAACGAAACGTTTAACCATTTATGGCTGACAAAAATAATTAACGGGCAATCAGATATTTTCCAGAATATTTATGACCAACTCTCGAATATCCAGAGAAATGTATTGCAAACTCTTACAGTTATTGATGAAAACACAGAGCTATATTCTGTAAAAACAAGAGACAAATACCATCTACCTCCGAGTTCAACGCTCAACACTACCTTAAATAGCTTAATTAACAAAGATATTATAGCAAAGCAGGGACTTCAATATAAACTGGTAAATCCCATTTTCAAAGAATGGCTAAAGCGACTGGATGCACAATTGTAATTCCGGTTTTTCGTGATCCGCATTTTTCAGAAAAGCCATACAGAATAGAATTACACACGGAAGAAAGAACCGCAGCCCTTTTCATTAAAAAAATCTAAATAAGAATTAGCCCGGTTCACGAAGAAAGGTGTCGCCACTTATATTTCTTATCTTAGCAGCTTCAAACGAAATTCAATAAAAACAGATAGATATGGCATTAATTAATGAAAATTACCTGAAGCTTCAAGCGGGTTATCTCTTCCCCGAAATCGGGCGGCGTGTGAATGATTTCATTGCAGCCAACCCCGATAAAAAAGTGATCAAAATGGGTATCGGCGACGTTACCCAGCCACTGGTGCCGAGTGTTGTAAAGGCTTTTCACGAAGGTGTGGAAGAAATGGCCAAAGGCGAAACATTTAAAGGGTACGGTCCCGAGCAGGGCTATGCTTTTTTACGCGAAGCCATCGCCAAACATTCATACCAGGACAAAGGTGTTGATATTTCCGCAGGTGAGATTTTTATTTCAGACGGCTCGAAATGTGACACCGGAAACATCCAGGAAATTTTTGGGAACGATAATAAAATTGCCATTTGCGACCCGGTTTACCCGGTATATGCCGACACTACGGTAATGTCAGGAAAAACAGGCATCTGCCAGGCAAACGGCTACTACGAAGGCATTGTTTACATGCCCTGCACCAAAGAAAATGGTTTTATCCCGGAACTTCCTACCGAAACTCCGGACCTGATCTTCCTTTGCTATCCGAATAACCCTACCGGAACGGTGGCATCGAAAGAAGAGCTGAAAAAGTGGGTGGATTATGCCATTGAAAAGAATGCAATTATTCTTTACGATGCAGCATACGAAGCTTTTATTCAGGACGACAGTATTCCGCGTTCGATCTACGAAATTGAAGGCGCCAAAAAAGTGGCCATCGAATTCCGCAGTTTCTCGAAAACCGCTGGATTCACCGGAACTCGTTGTGCATTCACTGTAGTTCCGGACGACCTGGTAGCTTACGATAAAGCAGGAAAAGCTCACCCGGTAAAACCGTTGTGGAACCGTCGTCATTCGACCAAGTTCAACGGCGTTTCGTACCCGGTACAAAAGGCTGCTGCCGCTATTTACACCGAAGAAGGCAAGAAAGAAGTAAGCGAAGTGATTGCTTACTACATGGAGAATGCAAGCATCATGAAAGAAAGCCTGGCCAATGCGGGTTACGAAGTGTTTGGCGGCGAAAATGCTCCTTACATTTGGGTAAAAACCAAAAACGGCATGAAATCGTGGGAATTCTTCGACAAGGTTTTGACGGAAGCCAATGTGGTTGGAACTCCGGGTTCAGGCTTTGGTCCTTCGGGCGAAGGCTACTTCCGTTTTTCTGCTTTTGCCGACCGCGAAAATGTGCTGGAAGCGATGGACAGAATCAAAAACATGAATTAAGAGATTCAGCAATACAACATTCAGAAGCCGGTTATTTAGCCGGCTTTTGCTTTTGTATTCATTTGTAACGGTAACGCTTCCCTAGTTAGCAAAATCGCGGATAAAGCTGACAACCATAAAAATTGCCAAAACAATCACTGACAAACAAAGCCCCCATCCAACCAGCAGAAGCGTTAGTGCCTCTTTGTTCACCACTTCAAACTCACTAAACTCCGACCAAACGGCCATTGAAAAATAGAGACCAACAAGCACCATCAGGCCGCCTAAAACTCCGTTTACCGCATTAAACTGAAATATAAATTGAAGGGCAAACAGAAGAATCGCCGTAGCAGAAATTACACTCGCCGCCAACGAACGACCACCCCAAAGATAAAGCCCAAATACAATCATAAATGCAACACAAGCAACTCGACTGGCTAAATACTTTTTATCAGAGAGATTGAAGCGCGAAGAAATAGAAAACGGCGTGTTCATTTTGTTTGATTTAGTTCTTTACAAACGTTGAATCAGAACTATTATTACCCAATTTGTTGAACAAAAAAAGGCTCCACAAAACAGGAAGCCTTCAATCTATATCTGACAAAATCATCAATTCAAAACCGGCAAAATTATTTTTGATGCATGTTGTACGTCGTGATAAACTTTAATCTCGCTTTTTACAAAGTCGGATTCATCGCAATTATAAATGTCCACGAATTGCTGCGGGTTGCGATCCACCAACGGAAACCAGCTACTCTGGATCTGCACCATTATACGATGGCCTTTTTGAAAACAGTGTGCAATATCGGGTAATTCAAACTTCACTTGTTCCACCTGCCCCGGAGTAAAAGCTTCGGGTTTTTCAAAGCTTTTTCTGAACCGGCCTCTGAAAACCTCGCCACGCACCAGCATCTGGTATCCCCCCATCGGGTAATCTTTTTCAACGTTCTCGGGATACGCAAAATCATCCGGAAAAACATCGATGATTTTTACCACAAAATCAGCATCGGTGGTTGAAATGCTGGTCAGAATATCTGCCAACACGCTTCCGGTAACTGTTACATCTTCCTGCAAAACATCAGTCTGGAAAACCAAAACATCGGGACGGCGTGCAGCAAAACGCTGGTCGTTCGACATGTACTCGCGGGTACGGCCCAGGTGAACATGTTCTTCGTAAGGAACCGGCTTGGCAGGATCGCTGGTATATGCTGTAAAACCTTCACCCGAGGCTGGCTCATCAAACGACAATTTGCCACCAGCCTGCAAATAAATGGCTTTGTCTGCTTTTTGAACAGGCGGCCATTGGTCGAATTTCATCCATTTATTGGCCCCGGTTATAAATACGTTTGCTTCGGCAATCTGAGAAACATCTCCTTTCCCTTTCAGAAAATAGTTGAAAAACGGCACTTCTATATTCTCCTGATAGTACTCGCTGGTTTTCGCTCCAAACTGAATATTTCCATGATTTGCACCATCGCCACGTGCCCATTGCCCGTGATACCAGGGACCTTCCACAATTCGGTTAAATACTTTTCCAGGATTATTTTTCTCGGCAGCTTTGTAAGCGTTCCATGCCCCCCAGCAATCTTCGGCGTCAAACAAACCACCCACCCACAACATGGCTGGATTCAGATCAAACGTTGCATTTCTGGCATCGCGGGCCTGCCACCATTCATCGTAAGTGGGGTGTTCCATCATCTCGCTCCAAAACGCAATGGTATCACCGGTTAATTTTGTCAGGTTTTTCAAAGGCCCCTGCTCCAAATAAAACTTGTAGTTATCTTCTACGGGAAATCCAGCGGAGACTGGACCTTCTGTTGTTGGCTTGGGTCGTGGAGCACCAAATCCCCAGCCCACTCCCGAAAAAAACGAAAAGGCGTCCATTTGCAGGAATGCGCCATTGTGGTGAAAATCGTCACCAATAAACCAATTGGTTGCGGGCGCCTGCGGGCTTACTGCTTTTATTGCGGGGTGATTACTTGCTGCCGCCATAATCGAGTAAAATCCCGGATAGGAAATACCAAAAACGCCTACTTTCCCGTTGTTATCCGGCAAGTTCTTCACCAGCCAATCCACCGTGTCATAAGCATCACTGGCTTCGTCAATCTCTTTTCCTCTTTTGTTGGAATTAAAGGGACGAACATCCACAAATTCCCCTTCGCTCATCCACCGCCCACGAACATCCTGTGTTACGATGATGTATCCTTCTTTCAGATACTCCCTTTGATAGCTTTTCCAGATGCGGGCATATTTATCCGCACCGTAAGGCTTGCACGAGTAAGGCGTTCTGGTTATCAGAATCGGGTGTTTTTCGTCCGAATTTTTGGGCATATAAACCGAAGTGAACAGCTTTACACCGTCGCGCATGGGAATGTAAACTTCCTGCTTGGTGTAATTATTTCGGAACCAGGTTGAATCTTTGTCGTGTGCAAAAACCTGTATTCCGGCCAGAATCAGAAAAAGAAAAATAATTTTTTTCATGTAACTAAAGTGGCTTGTTTTTAAGTTATCAAGTAATGCTAAAAACTCCGAATAATCTTCATCTGAGATTTTAAGGTTACCAAAACCTTCCATCCTCTTTGGGACGATGAGACCAGGAGCAATTAAACAAGCAGTCACAAAAATAAAAAATCCGGTAAGCACAGCTCCCGGATTTTCCAATATCTTGTATCACTACTTTGTACTTTCCTGTCCTATTTCAACCCGCCGCACTTTGCTTCCCGGGTAAACTTTCAGGGCTTCCTCCAGGATTTTGAGCGCCTTTGCCAGGTCTTCTTTTTTTAGTACGTAGGCAATCCTCACTTCATCCTGGCCCCTGTTGGGTACGGTATAGAAGCCCGATGCGGGAGCCAGAAAAATCGTTTGCCCTTCGTAATCAAAGTCAGACAACAACCACTCACAAAAGCGATCCGAATTATCAACGGGCAAACGGGCCACCGTATAAAATGCTCCCATCGGAATCGGGGAATAAACTCCGTCGATCCGGTTTAAGCCGTCAATCAGAAACTTTCGGCGGTTCACGTATTCGTTGTAGTTATTGAGCATGTATTCCGGATCGGCATCCAACGAAGCCTCGGCAGCAATTTGCCCAATTAACGGCGGACTTAAACGCGCCTGGCAGAACTTCATTACATTCTTCTTAACTGCCTCGTTTTTAGTAATCAAGGCGCCAATACGCAGACCACACTCGCTGTATCGTTTTGAAACAGAATCAATCAACACCACGTTCTGCTCAATACCTTCCAGGTGAAAGGCCGAAATATAAGGAGCCCCGGTGTAACAAAATTCACGGTAAACCTCGTCGGAAAAAAGATACAGATCGTACTTTTTCACCAGGTCCCGAATTTCATTCATTTCCTGTTGCGTATAAAGGTACCCGGTTGGGTTGTTCGGATTACAGATCATAATCCCTTTTGTTTTGGGAGTGATCAGCTTCTCGAATTCTTCAACGGGCGGCAAAGAAAATCCTTCTTCGATATTGGCTGCGATCGAACGAATTTTAGCCCCGGCTACAATAGCAAAAGCTTCGTAATTGGCATAAGCCGGTTCCGGAACAATGATCTCATCTCCCGGATCGAGGCAACTCATAAATGCAAAAGTCACCGCTTCGCTTCCTCCCGAAGTAATGATAATATCTTCGGCCTGCACATCAATGTCAAACTTGTGGTAATATTTCGCCAGCTTTTGCCGAAACGAAAAAATTCCTTCACTGGGTGTGTACTCAAGTATTGTACGATCGATGTTCTGAATCGCCGCCAGTGCTTCTTTCGGAGTTGGTAAATCGGGCTGACCGATATTCAAATGAAACACTTTTATCCCCCTCTCCTTAGCTCTTTGAGCCAACGGAGCCAATTTCCTGATGGGTGAATCAGGCATTATCCTTCCCCTGTCTGATACTGTCGGCATGTTTAAATAAATTACAAGTGAGCAAATATAAGCCTATCAATCTAAAAATAACGATGAATGAAAAATTTCATTTTGCAATATTGTTGGAAATTTAACTTCCAAATTAACATCATATTGAGCCACTGAAGGTTCATTCATTAACAAAGCGTTAAATAATTAAGTTTTATCATGTTTTCATAAACTCTCTATTTTTACTTTTGAGCTCGAATTATAACTACTAAATCTTTAAGATATGATTATCGGAGTACCTAAGGAAATCAAAAATAATGAAAATCGTATTGCTCTCACGCCTGCGGGAGCGGCCGAACTAAGTAAACGCGGCCATGAAGTGTATATTCAGGCAGGCGGCGGTGCCGGCAGTGGCTTCCCCGACGAAGACTACATAAATGCAGGTGCCAAAATTCTTCCTACCATTGAAGATGTGTATGGCATTGCTGAAATGATCATTAAAGTAAAAGAGCCGATTGAACCGGAATACAAACTGATCAAAAAAGGCCAGATCCTGTACACATACTTCCATTTTGCTTCGAGCGAGGAACTTACCAATGCAATGATCGAAAACGGCTCCGTCTGCTTGGCATACGAAACCGTTGAAATGGCCAACCGTTCGCTTCCGTTGCTGATACCAATGAGTGAAGTTGCCGGCCGTATGTCGGTACAGGAAGGTGCCAAATACCTTGAAAAAACATTTGGCGGATACGGTGTACTGCTGGGAGGAGTTCCCGGTGTTCCTCCGGCCAATGTATTGATTATTGGTGGTGGTATTGTAGGAACCGAAGCCGCCAAAATGGCTGCCGGACTGGGTGCCGATGTTACCATCATGGACGTTTCATTGCCTCGTTTGCGTTACCTCGACGACATTATGCCGCCGAACGTAAAAACCATGATGAGCAACGAATACAACATTCGCGAAGCGGTAAAACAAAACGATCTTATTATTGGTGCCGTTCTTATTCCGGGAGCCAAAGCTCCGCACCTGGTTACACGCGACATGCTTTCGACCATGAAACCGGGAACCGTATTGGTTGACGTTGCCGTTGACCAGGGAGGATGTTTTGAAACCACCAAAGCAACCACGCACGCCGATCCTACCTATGTAGTCGATCACATTCTTCATTATTGTGTAGCCAACATGCCGGGTGCGGTTCCGCGTACTTCAACCATCGCCTTAACCAATGCGACTCTGCCCTACGCAGTCCAGATTGCACAAAAAGGATGGAAACAGGCTTGTATCGACAGTGAACCTTTACGCAAAGGACTAAATGTTGTCGAAGGCAAGGTTGTTTACGAAGGAGTAGCAGAAGCTTTCAACCTTCCACTTCACAATGTAGAGTCGGTACTATAAAAACCAATCGAAATAATTTCAAGCCTCTCCGGTTTTTCGGGGAGGCTTTTTTTTTGACCGCCTCACACTTCCCGCAAATATTGTATATTTAGGCCTCAAAGCATCGGCAATGAGTAGAACCAGACAAAAACTCTACGAAATTATTTTTGAAGCAGATACGCCGACAGGGAAACTTTTCGACGTGGTATTGCTGTTTGTGATCCTGCTAAGCGTAGCACTGGTTATGCTCGAAAGTGTCCCGTTTATACGGCAGGACTACCGGACACATTTGCACATTCTGGAATGGATCATTACCGGTATTTTTACCGCTGAATACTTTCTTCGTATCCTTATTGTGCGAAAGCCCTTCCAATACATTTTCAGCTTTTACGGCATTATCGATTTTTTGTCGGTCATTCCAACCTACATCGGCTTGTTCCTGGTTGGTTCGCACAGCCTGGTTGTAATTCGTATCTTGCGAATGCTGAGGATTTTCCGTATCCTGAAACTAAGCCGTTACACCCAGGCCGGAAGATCGCTGGTACGCGCCCTTTGGGCCAGCCGCGAAAAAATAAGCGTATTTATTTTCTTTGTGATCGTACTGGTGATTGTGATCGGAACGGTTATGTACCTGATTGAAGGCGAAGCCAATGGTTTTACCAGCATCCCGCGCGGAATCTACTGGGCCATCGTTACGCTTACCACTGTCGGATATGGCGACATTAGCCCGCAAACTTCGCTGGGGCAATTTATGGCCAGCATTGTAATGATCATGGGCTACGCGATCATTGCCGTTCCAACGGGTATTGTTACAGCCGAAATCATCAATCCATCGCGGCGCGACAACACACAGGTTTGTCCGCAATGTCTGTGGCACCACCACGACGATGATGCTGTTTACTGTAAGAAATGCGGCGCAAAGATCAATCCTCCGGCATAAAACATAAAGCATTCAATTAACAGTATCCAAACATTTGTGGATATTTAAATGTGCCCTTTCGGAGACTACTCTGATCAAAAAACTATTTTTGTAGAAAATGGAGGAATTATGAAGCAGTATCTGGATTTATTGGAAACTATTCTGGAAAAGGGGACGAAAAAAGAAGACCGCACGGGTACCGGCACCATCAGCCGGTTTGGACATCAAATGCGTTTTGATCTGAGTGAAGGATTTCCGATGGTGACCACCAAAAAGCTGCACTTAAAGTCGATTGTTTATGAGCTGCTGTGGTTTCTTGCGGGCGACACCAATGTAAAATACCTGCAGGATAACGGAGTGAGAATCTGGAACGAATGGGCCGATGACGACGGCAACCTCGGGCATATTTACGGCTACCAGTGGCGTAGCTGGCCAACTCCCGACGGGAAACACATCGACCAGATCAGCCAGCTAATCGACTCCATCAAAAACAATCCTGATTCGCGCCGACACCTTGTAAGTGCCTGGAACGTGGGGGAACTCGACAAAATGAACCTGCCTCCGTGCCACATTCTTTTCCAGTTTTATGTGGCTGACGGGAAACTATCATGCCAGCTTTACCAGCGCAGTGCCGATGTTTTCCTGGGCGTTCCGTTCAACATTGCGTCGTATGCACTGCTCACAATGATGGTGGCGCAGGTAACCGGCCTGCAACCCGGAGACTTTGTACATACTTTTGGCGATGTACATATTTACTCCAACCACATCGACCAGGTGAAGCTACAGTTAACACGCGAGCCTTACCCTCTGCCAACCATGAAGATCAATCCCGATGTGAAAAGCATTTTCGATTTCAAATACGAAGATTTCGAACTGATAAATTACCAGTCGCACCCGCTTATTAAAGGAGTTGTGGCCGTTTAATTATTTCAAAATGATCCATAAAAACATTTCCATTATCGTTGCCGTTGCCGAGAACTTTGCCATTGGTAAAAACAACGATCTGCTTTTTCATTTGCCCAACGACCTGAAACGTTTCAAGGCAATAACTTCCGGGCACAGCCTGATTATGGGACGCAATACCCTGCTCTCGTTGCCCAAGTGGCCGCTGCCAAACCGCCGTCACATTGTTATCACCGATAAAACAGACGATGTTTTCCCGGGATGTGAAGTGGTTTTTTCCATCGAAGAAGCCATTCAGAAAGTACAGGGAGAAGAGGAAGCTTTTGTGATCGGAGGAGGAATGGTATACCGCCAGTTCTACCCGCAGGCAGGAAAACTCTACCTCACACTGGTTCATAAACCTTTTGAGGCCGATGTATATTTTCCGGAGATTGATTTTTCGGAATGGCAGGAAAACAAACGGGAAGATTTTTTTGACGAAGCCAACGGCTTTGACTACTCGTACATCGATCTGGAACGAAAATAGGCGCCGAACAGACAATTCCGCCCAATTGTTTCAACAGAACTCATTCTAACTAAACTGACTTATGAAGAAGAAAACCATGTTTATTCTGGGCCTGCTCTGCTTCTGTTTGACAACAATTGCCCAGCAACCTCTTTTGAACCTCCGTTTTGAAGAGAACTACACTCCCACCTACGATGAGACGATCGAAATGTTCCAGCTCCTTGACAAAGCTTATGAAAATGCAGTTCTGCTGGAAAAAGGAAAGACCGACGCAGGAAAACCCCTGCATCTTTTTGTCATCAACAACGAACCGGTTTTTGATGCCGCAAAGATACACGAGCAGGGCAAAACCGTTCTATTGATCAACAACGGAATTCACCCGGGAGAACCGGAAGGAATCGATGCCAGCCTCTGGTTTGCCGACAACCTGCTTTGCAATCAAAACGGTTTGGCGGAAATTCTGAAAAATACGGTGATCATTATAATTCCCGTGTACAACATTGGCGGCCATTTAAACCGCAGTGCCTACAACCGATCCGGGCAAACAACACCTTACGAAACAGGCTTCCGCGGAAATGCCAAAAACCTGGATCTGAACCGTGATTTTACCAAAAGTGATTCGCAAAATGCGTTGAGTTTTTATGAAATTTTTAACGAGTGGAATCCGGATGTTTTTCTTGACACGCATACCACCAACGGCTCGGATCACCAATATTCCATCACCCTGATTCCGCCGTCGCCCGCCAGATTCCCGAAAGTAATGCAGGATTTTATTGAGGACGATTTTGTTCCGGCCCTTTTTGAGGACATGAAAAAAGGAACTTACGAACTCATTCCGTATGTGAATTACATTTACCACGATCCCCGGCAGGGAATGGCACTGTTTCAGGGCAGTCCGCGTTATTCTAACGAATTTGCGACCATGTTTCACAGCCTCGGCATGGTAACCGAGAATCAGATTTACAAAAGTTATCCCGACCGCGTAAAATCCTGCTACCAGTTTATCCAGGTGTTGGCGGAATATACTTCCCGAAACAGTGAAGAAATCAGGCAAAAAAGAGCAGCGGGCATTCAGGAATCGATGACTATGCTTGAATTTCCGGTCAGCTATCAATTGGATACCACCCGCTACTCCACGATTGAATTCAAGGGTTTTGAAGCGGTGGATAAACAAATCAGCCCCGTAACCGGTGTTGAGCGTTTTGGCTACGACACCTCAAAACCTTATACCGATTCCATTAAATATTTCGAATACTGGATTCCTTCCGAAAAAGTAAAAGTTCCGGAGTATTACATTTTACCGCAGGGTTATCTTGAGATCATTCAAAAGCTAGATTTACTCGGAGTGAAATATTCAACCCTAAAAACAGACTCAGTTATCAGCGTTTCGGTTGACTACATTGATGATCATTCAAGTTCGCCGCACCCCGCCAACGGGCACTACTATCACAACAAGGTCACTACACATTCAGAAATACAACAGATCCGGTATTACAAAGGCGACTTGCTGATTCCGGTGCGGCAGGAAAGAATCCGCTACCTGCTGGAGATGTTTGAGCCCAAAGCTGAAGACTCGTTTTTCCGCTGGAACTTCTTTGATAACATCCTGGATCAGCGGGAGTATTTTTCTTCGTACGGCTTTGAAGAAAATGCCTTAAAATACCTGGAAGAGCATCCCGATCTCAAAAAGAAGCTGGAAGCAAAACGGGCCGAAGACCCTGCGTTTGCCAAAGACCACCGGGCTCAAATGGCCTTTATTTACAACAACTCTGAATGGCTTGAAAAAACCTGGAAAAGATACCCGGTTGCAAAGATTTACTAAGCATATTCTTTGTTGGCGGGCAAAGAAAAACGGGAACCATCAGGTTCCCGTTTTTCTTTTATCATTTTGATGCAATGGTAAGCAATAACTACTTTTCTTCATCCATAATTTCGGTTTGCATCCGTACCGAATCTTCGTGAATCAACTGGAAAAGGATTTTCACAAAAGTCTCATCCAAATCCAACTTCTTTCCCAGATTAACGCGGTTTTCCATCAATTGCGTCCATCGATTGATCTGCAGTGCCGTAACATTGTTATCTCGCTTATAGGCACCAATTTCTTTTACAATTTCCACCCTCGAGGATAACATTTCAAGCAATTCCGAGTCGATGGCATCAATGCGGTTACGAAGCATATCCAGGCGGTTTTCGAAGTCGGGATTATCAGCACTTTCGTAACGGATCACCAGTTTATCCAGTATCTTACCCAGATCAGCGGGCGTAACCTGCTGTGCCGCATCACTCATGGCACACGACGGATCGATGTGTGACTCCAGCATCAAACCTTCCATGCCCATATCAAACGCTTTCTGCGAAATTTCGAACAGGTATTCGCGTTTCCCGGCAATATGACTCGGATCGCAAATAATAGGCAGGTTCGGCATCGTACGACGCAACTCGATTACGGTTTTCCAGTTCGGGTAATTGCGGTACTTGGTTTCGCGAAACGGCGTAAAACCACGATGAATGGCCACAATGTTACGAATACCGGCCTGGTGAACACGCTCAATGGCACCCATCCACAATTGCACATCCGGGTTTACCGGGTTCTTAATCATTACAACCGCGCTGCTGCCTTTCAATACGTCGGCAATTTCCTGCACCACAAAAGGGCTTGCAGTTGAACGCGCTCCAATCCAGATTACATCCAAACCAGCCTTGAGCGCTTCTTCGGTATGCTGTGCATTCGCCACTTCGGTTCCCACCGGCAAACCGGTTTCTTCCTTTACTTTTTGCAACCAGCTCAAGCCAATCGAACCAACTCCTTCAAACGAACCGGGCCGGGTACGGGGTTTCCAAACACCACCGCGGTACACAAATACTCTTTTATCTTTAGCCAGAAGGCCGGCGGTATCGAGGGCTTGTTTTTCCGATTCGAGACTACATGGCCCCGCAATAAGCAGTGGATTGTCGATGTGTGGCAACCATGCTTTGATCGGATTAATGTCTAATTTCAGTGTCATGATTATCTTGTATAAAGTTTTGTTATTGTTTCTTCATTTTTAACCAGATGAGGAGTTTCACCGGCGAGAATATTTCTGATTCGGTTGGCATTTTCAATCAACTCCCACATTCTTTCGTCGTCTTCCTCCTTCATGCAATCCCTGAACTCTTTTAGATGTTTGATGTAAACATTCAGGGCTTCAACAACGTAACGGCGGTTTTGTTGAAAAATGGGATGCCACATGGAACCTGCACTTTTGGCAAGCCGCACCGTTGATCGAAATCCTCCGCTGGCCAGATCAAAAATGATACTCCGGTCTTCTTTGGCCTGCACCGCATTGGCCAGGGCAAACGCGGCAGCATGCGGCAGGTGCGACACAAAAGCCGTGCTGTGGTCCTGTTCATCGGAAGTCATATAGGCGATGTCCATTCCCAGGTTCTGAAACATTTTCTCAATCAGTGCGATGTGTTGCGGCCCCGAGTTTTCCTGGTCGCAAACAATGGCGATCTTTCCGCGAAACAAATCTTCGAGAGCCGCCGCTGGTCCGGAATTTTCGGTCCCCGACATCGGGTGTGCAGCCACATAGTTTTTCCGGCGTTTATGGCTGGCTACCGAATCAACCAGTGCTTTCTTTGTCGATCCCATGTCGGCAACAGTGGTACCACTTTCAATCCGGTCAAGGATCTCGGGCAAAACAGCCAGCGTTTTATCCACCGGAATGGCAATCAGCACCAGGTCCGTTTGACTCACGCCCTCTTCCAACGAACTAATCCGGTCAACCAAACCAAGCTCAAGCGCCTTGGCCGCATGCGCCTCATTGGTATCCACACCGATCAGTTCAGTGGCAAAACCTGATTTTCGAAGGTCTTTTGCCATCGAGCCTCCTATCAATCCCAGCCCAACAATTGTTATTCTCATTTTCGAATTTTTTTTAATAAAAAAAGGCCCCGAATTTCTTCGAGACCTCTTTGTAACATATCCTTTCATTTTTAACAATACACTACTTCCTGATCCCGATTTTAGAACCAAAATAAAAATAGAAGTAATAAAAGCTATTGTTAAAACTTGTCTGCATCACATAAATTTTGTGTCAACAAATATAGGCATATATTTTTAAAATGATATTCCATCTTTCATTTTGCTTAAAAATAATAAGAAGAATACCGGAAAGTTAGTTTTTAATTAACTTTTTAGAGAGCACCGGCTTTCCGTTTTCACTCACTCTCAACAGGAACATTCCACTTGCCTGATCGTGCAAATCAACCGTCGCAGAGTACTGTCCCCAAAGGCTTTTGGTAAAAACTGAATAAATATTCCGCCCAAAAGAATCAAACACATCAAGCTGCACATTCTGGAGCGTTTGACCCGGATTAATTTCTATTTTAAATTTATCTGAAAAAGGGTTGGGATACACATTTACCTGGCCGGGCGACAAAACAGTTACAGGAACATAAACGGGTTGCTGAATTCGCAGATTATCAATTGTCCACCCCCACCCGCTGGCATACGGATCGGAATACAGCCTGAATCGAACGAGAATCGTGTCTCCCGCCTGAAAATTCCCATTCTCCAGCAACGAAATCTCATGATTTACATACCATTCTTTGGTTCCTTCAGCTTGCGACACCTGATTAACAACGCTTTTATCGTACTCGCTCAACCACGTTGGATTGGCACCTGCATCGTAACCATCAGCCAACTCAGCCCAGGTTTTTCCAAAGTCTTTACTCCCTTCCACAATTACATAATCCCAGAAAGAATCTCCGCCATAACTGCCCGTACCGGGCTCCACCAGTACCACTTCATCAAACCACATCGCCCCGTCTTCTTTTAAAATGATGGGGTGTTTTAACAAGGTGACAAAATTGTACTCTTTGTTATCCTCGTTAGGACTCGGGTATGGATGCGGGCTATGTAAAGCTCCGTTCGAAAAGTTTAAAGCGGTATAAATATCAAAGTCGGTTAGCAAAAAGTCTGCATTTTTCGTATTGAAGTTGTTTTCATAATACGCTACCGGGGCAAAAACCTGTTCCACCTTAAACTCCAGTCGTCCTTCCGGCGGGTAGACCGTTTCATTTTGTGCAACAGAGGCATCTTTTGCCACAATTTCATAAGCGATCACATCGCCATCATTCAAGGTCTCCGGATTGAAACCAAAAACGCCGACATAGTCAGTACCTTCCGCAAGCGTCAACCCAAACGAAGCCTGCTGCACTCCGTTGACTGAGTAATTAACAAAAACGGTATCAAGTCCCAGGTTGTCATCTACGTTAACCTGAATTGCCAGCGGTTCTCCTATGTTCAGAAAATATTCTATCGGAGCATGAGTGATTACCGGAGCTTCCGTATCCGGGCCAAAAGCCACATTATGAACGGCCTTTGGTGCATTCCAGGGAGAAGTCCTTACCCTGCCTTTTTCATCGGATGTGACAACATAGTACTGAAGACTTTCTGTACCTTCGGCTGCAGCAAGACTCGCTCCAAACTCATTGGCATTGCCCGTTGGTATTAGCGGAAGCGTATCCTGTTGACTGGAAAAACCATCAGTAGAATACACCACAAAAGATGCATCCTCCGGCACATTATAATAACTATCTATTGTTATCCTGAAATCAAGCGGAGCCACCTGTTCTTTGTCTTTTACCGGCCAATGATGTAAAGTAAGGTTGGTCCAGCCAATGTCTTCCATAATGCCACGAGCCAGTGGTCCCGGATCGTGATTCGCCTCACCCGGCGCAATCGCATGCGTCATTAATGCATTGGCGGTTCCCGTTCTGTAAGTAGCATCATTCAGGTGGTACACACTTGATCCTCCATCAAATTCATCAGGGGCATACAAAAAAGGACGAGCACCGGTCCCGGAGCTTCTTGCTACCGGACTGTTGGCAAATAATGATTCTGAAACCAGTGCATTTTTTAATCCAACCGAAGCATTGTCAAAAAAGGCAGTATCCAGTAATCGTTTACCAGTTGCCAACTCTACCAATGCATCAAAAGAGGTGGCATCTCCCATTTCATAATAACCATATCCCCCAACACCGTCATCCACAAAGAAAAAACCAGTAAATCCGAGGCCATGCCCAATTTCATGGAGGACTACAGTAACAAAATCATGAGCATCAATTGGCGTATCCCCATCAATTCCGAAATACCAGTCTACTTCACTGCTGAAATTCGCTTCAATGTCAAACCTCCCGACACCATTTAACTCCTTTTTGGCCAGCTTCTCGGCAATGGCCACCGGGTAATAATAATGCGGGAAGGGAGCATTTTCAAAATCGGCATAATAGGTTTCGGGGCCACAGCTCGCCAAAGTATTTGTACCAAGACTTGAAGACCACCGAACATAGAGCCGGATAGGAACATCCGATTCAAGAATACTCTCCCAAATACCAACTGCGTGTTCAAATGCGATCTTCACCGAATCCGGGAAATTACTATAAGTAACAACAATATCACACTTGGGCTCGGATGATTTCAATAAAAATTCAACTGGCGGGGGCACAAAAGATTTTTCAGCCTTATCTGAGGCTTTGCACACCGGGCATGGAATATTTACTCCACGCGGTATACTCCTCATTTGCCCTGAAGCCAACGATATTATCCCTACCAGGAATCCCAACAAAAGCACAAGTCTTATCATTATTTCAAAGTATTTGTTACATAACTTTTTGTGCGTACAAAAGTTCGAAAATTCAAAGAAAAAACAAACTTTTTCTATCATAAATCCACGACAAAAAATGCCGGAATAAACATTCCGGCATCTCCTAATTTAAGGTCGTAATACCAATCATCTAATATTGTAACCTTTGCGCTTTTTTCTTTGATACCAATCGAAGTAAAACTACGGTTGAGGTTATAAAACCAATCACTGCGGCAACAAATGCAATTAATAGTAAACTTTTCATGATTATTAATTTTTAATGATTTTTTGATTGATCGTTAGTGTTTGATTATCTGTAATGCTTGCCAGGTATACCCCCGAAGCTACATTGGGAAGATCTATTTTTATCCGCTGATCGTAATTGGCCAAGCGTGTTTCACGGTAAACAGTTTTACCGCTCAGGTCTCTTACGATTACATCCAGATCGGCTCCTTCTGTTTCAAGGCCGTCGATATAAATACTGTTTTGAAAAGGGTTCGGGTAAATATTCACGTCTTCTTCTGCCAGAATATCTTCCGTGTCGGTTGTTATGCTTTGTATAGAAAGGTTGTCGATTGCCCAGCCCCAACCGGTTACAGCAACATCAGATGCCAAGCGGAAGCGAAATACCACAGTATCTCCTGCTTCAAACGGCGTATTATCGGTCAGATTTATGCGCTGGCGCAAAAACATATTTTCAGCACCGCTGGCTTCCGAACCGGTACTTTTTAGTGCATTGGTAAAATGTGAAGCCCAAAGCTCATCAACACCTGAATCGTAACCATCGATAAGCGGCAACCAACTCTTACCGTTGTTTTTGCTGCCTTCAATAATTACATAATCCCAGAACTTGTCTTCCGTATAAATTGTTCCGGCTTCACCGGGCTCAACCAGTACTACCTCGTCAAAACTCATTTCGCCGTCTTGTTCAATAATAATCGGGTATTTTAACTGGGCAATGAGGTTGTATTTCTGATTCTCCAGGCTTGACTCCGGATAAGGGTTTATCGTATGTAAGTTCCCTGAAGAGAAACCGGAAGGCCGGTTTACTTCAAAATCAGAAAACTCGAAGTCGTTGGTAACATTATCAAAATTGGTAACATAACCACTTACCGGTTTCTGAGCCTCGGAAACACCCACCGAGTAATAACCCATAGCGGGCAAATATCTTTTGTTACCGCGGGCAGTAGCATCAAGCGCCAAAACACGGTATTGAACATCGTCATTCTCTGTCAATCCATTGGGCAAAACAAGTTCACCATTGTAAGTATCCTGGCCTTCCAAAGCCAAGGTAAATGGTTCCTGAGCTGCTCCGTTTATTTTGTACTCCACCTGAACAGATTTAATTCCTACATTGTCAGTAGCAGTAGCACTCAGATCTAAAACAGGATTGCCATTTGACACCATTTTAGAAGGATTGTGTTTCAACGTAGGCGGATAGTAATCATCGCCAATGGTGAATTTATATTTTCGTTCAGGAGCTCTGTCCGGACAGGTAAAAACCACCTGACCTGTTGTAGCTGCAGAGTAGTAATAGTATATTTTTCCTTTTTTATTTTCCAGCGGAACGTCTCCTTCAAATTTCTTGGTTGACTTATTATACTTCAGCAAAAGAGAACTTGACGTGACAAAATTATCGCTTGAGTAGAAAAACTTAACCGAGGAGCTATCGATCTTTAATTCGCTGCTCACCTCTACTGAAACCGGAAGCTTTTCACAAACTTCTTCAAAATCTTTAATGATCAGCCCATCAACAGTGGCTGATTTCCAACCAAACTCGGCCAAAATGCCCAAAGTTTTGTCACCGGGATAATGAATTGCCTCTCCTTTGAAAATAAAAGGACTCATCAATGCATTTGCGTCGCCTTTATCAAAACCGCTTTCGTTGTAATGATAAATACTGGTTCCGTTGTTCCAGCTGCTTGGAGCATAAACTTTTTCGCGATCTGTTCCATCGTTTCCTTTTATATTCAACTGACCCGAAACCAATGCATTTTTCAACTGGGCCGACGGAATATCGAAATGGGAATGATCGCACAGCGACAATCCGTTGTTATAGACATACAGGTCGTAAATACTGGGAAGATGACCGTTGTTATCCAGCGTACCAATGCCATTGCTCACATCGTAAAAGCCAGAAAATCCAAGACCATGAACGATCTCGTGCAACGCAACAGTCACAAAATCGTACTGCGCTCCTGGACCATCACCATCTGTTCCAAAATACCAGTCCGTCTTACTGTTGAACGTACAAACGATATCCGGTTCAGAGCCATTCAACTCCGAGCCCGAAAGTTTCTCAGCCAAAGCAACCGGGTAATAAACATCTGACAAACGGGCCCCGGTGAAGTTTTTATAAAACGACGAAGGAGAACTTTGTGCCAGCACGTTAGTACCCATTGATGACCATTCAGCCCTTACCTTCACAGGAATGTCGGAAGATATCAGGTTTTCGTAAATGGAAAGCACGTATAAAAATGCAGGTTTTGCATTTTCCGGGAAGTTCACGAACTCTACCTGAAAATCGGATTTAGACACCGATCCCGATTTGAGGTTCAACTCAGCGGGTGGTGTAAATGATTTTCTAATTTCTTCTGAAGCGATGTTTACCGGTGCGTTTACCGTGGTAATTCTTTCCGGTTTCTGCTTCTGTGCCCAGACATTGCAAGCGCCAGCAATTGCCAGGACGGTGATTAAAAAGCGTCTCATTACTACTTAAATTAGGTTTGTACTTCAAGCCTAATCAAGTTTTGATAAAGCTAGCTTACAGTTAGCCCTCAAACTGCACAATGACGACCATATACGAATCGACCTGAATTACCGGGTTTGTATTGTAATTCAGTGGGTTTGTTAATTCGAATCTGCCTCTTGCACAATTCTACTTCCAACTAAAGCAAGGAACAAAAAGTTTCAAACGTCGAAACTTTTCTGAGTGGATCAACCTGGATTTAATAGTTAAGCTTCATCTCGACTTAATCAGGATCTGTATCGCACTCACAAATTTCAAACGTCTTCGGTTGAAACGTTAATTCTTGCCGAGTCATAAAAACACACTCCGAACCATGAAACTGCATACCCGGCTTAAGCGCAAAGATTAAAAAATGAACCGGTGGGTTTGTAAAACAGCTACATGTCAAAACATGTCTCAAAACTCTTGAAAGCGAAAATAAAAGCTCTTGATTTAAAATTGATGATTGTCTGAAAATCAAAAGCGTCAGCCAAAGAACGGTTTTACATTTATGGGTTTGTGGAGGTAAATGTAGGAATTATTTTGATTAATGCAAATTTTTTTTCATAAGTTTAGCAAAACAAAGAAAACAGCAATTAATAATTTTATGAACTTTTTATCAACAGCCTTACTTTCTATTACTGTGCTAATTAGCCTTCCGAAAGACAAAGCCAACAAAGAGACCTACAAAGAAGACTACCGCCCGCAGTACCATTTCACGCCGGAAAAGAACTGGATGAACGATCCGAACGGACTGGTGTATTACGATGGCGAATACCACCTTTTTTACCAGCACAATCCCAAAGGAAACGAATGGGGATACATGCACTGGGGGCATGCCATCAGCACAGACCTCGTTCACTGGGAAAATTACCCGATTGCCTTGTATCCCGACAACAACTCGGAAGACAAAGTAGAATGTACGGCCTATTCCGGCTCAGCCATTGTGGATGAAAAAAACCTGCTGGGGAAACAACAGGGTGATACCAAAACGCTGGTGGCGTTTTATACCAGCCAACACTGCGGACAACGCATTGCTTACAGTACCGACAAAGGCCGTAACTGGGAAAAATACGAAAATAACCCCATCATTGCGGTGGATGAAAAAGACGATGCACGCGATCCCAAAGTAATCTGGCATGAGCCAAGTCAGAAATGGGTGATGGCCCTTTACCGGAAATCAACGGACAGTGACAACTCAAAAGGAGTTTCATTCTACACCTCCGACAACCTGGTTAACTGGGAATGGAAGAGCCATATTCATGGCTTTTATGAATGCCCCGACCTTGTTAAATTTAAGGTGGAAAACCGTCCAGACGAAACAGTATGGGTACTGTTTGACGGAGACGGATCCTATCTTTTAGGAAATTTTGACGGAGAAGCATTCACTCCCATTTCAGGGAAGATGAAAAGCGACTGGGGGAAAAATTACTATGCTACACAAACCTGGAGCAACATCCCCGCCTCTGACGGAAGAACCATCCAGATTGCCTGGATGAGAGGAGGCGAATACCCCGACATGCCATTTAACGGACAAATGACTTTCCCCAGCGAACTTAGCGTTCGTCATTTTCCATCCGGCTATAAGCTAATCCGCAAGCCCATCCGTGAAATAGAAACCATCCAGAAGAAAATACTGGAAATAGAAGACAAGAATGTTATTCCCGGCATAAACGACAACAAGGTAAAAAAAGCATCTGGCGACTGCCTCCGGATTGTCGGCGAATTCGATCTGAAAACATCCGATAACTTTGGATTCATGGTAAGAAACAGTGTGAAAAAACCTGGCACCGAAATCCTTTACAATGTAAAACGCGGAACACTCTCGGTAATGGGCATCACCATTCCCCTGCTCCCGGTTGACAACAAAATCCAACTTGACATCCTTCTTGACCGCGCATCTATTGAAGTATTTGCGAACGACGGACAAACCGTGATATCCAATTGTTTCACTCCCGACCTGAAATCAAACGGACTCGTTCTGTTTACCAATGGGGGCGAACTGGGAATCGACAAACTCGACATTTACGAGATTAAGTCTGTTTGGGACAATAAAGACATGAAATAACGCAAGCAACGTTCCGCTTCGTGAATGGATCTCAGAACAATAAAAACGTTATCCGAATCATCATGAAAAATATTCTTCTCATTGCAGTTTTCCTGATGTGCGCGAGTATCACGCATGCACAGGAAAAAATCTACACCCCTGAAGCAAATGCGAAAGAAGACATTAAAGCGGCAGTAAAAGCTGCTGCTGAATCGGGCAAGCACGTCTTCCTCCAAATTGGAGGAAACTGGTGCCCGTGGTGTGTAAAATTTCATCGTTTTACAGAAGCCGACGCAGAGATAAACGATTTTATTCAAAAAAACTTTGTGGTGGTAAAAGTAAACTACGACCCTAAAAACAAGAATGAA
Organism: Maribellus luteus; assembly: GCF_003576475.1. GTDB lineage: Bacteria > Bacteroidota > Bacteroidia > Bacteroidales > Prolixibacteraceae > Draconibacterium > Draconibacterium luteum. Next base: position 312,200 of record NZ_QWGR01000003.1, read on the forward strand.
GAAGTGCTTGCAGAGCTAGGATACCCGCAGCGTTTCGGATTTCCGGTGTTTGTTGTTTTAGATGGAAAAGGAAACCGAATCCATACCCAAAACTCAGCTTTTCTGGAAAAGGACAAAGACTACGACCGAGACAAAGTATTGCGCTTCTTTAAAAACTGGTCGCCCGCAGCACTTGATCCGGCAAACTACCAATAGAAAATGCAGATAATATTGCACAAAAAAGCTCCGGTTAGATAAACTAGCCGGAGCTTTTTATTATTCTAAACGCACTTTACTTCAATAAGAAACTAAAATCATCGCCTGCTTTCAATTCAACAGGCTCCTGCCCTTTCTTGAAAATCCGACACGGCCTTTCGCCAATCAGCTCCAACTGATCGTTTTCAAGTTTAAACATCGTTCCTTCACGTAAGCCGGCCACATAACATCTCGGGTTTACTTCAATAAATTCCTGTATTCGCTGTTCGCGCGTTTCACCTCCATGTCCTTCAGGGTTGGCATCCAAATAATGAGGATTGATCTGGAAAGGAATCAAACCGGCACACTCAAATCCCAGCGGATCAACAATCGGCATATCGTTCGTGGTTCGCAGCGTCGGGCATGCTACGTTCGAACCGGCACTCCAACCAATGTAAGGAGTATCATTAAATGCCTTTTCACGAATGGGGTTCAGCAATTTATTTTCGCGTAACATGCGCACCAGCTGCCAGGTATTTCCGCCCCCAACAACAATGGCTTCGGCTTGCTGAATTGCTTTTACCGGATCGGCGAAAGTATGGATACCCACCACATGGTGACCTATTTCGGCGAAACGCGATTCTACTTTTTCACAATATTCATCAAAAGAAAAAGTAACCGCCGCATAAGGAATAAACACCGCCGTAACAGGCTTTTCCCCTAAAAACTTTTTTATTTCATTTTTGGGATAATCCAGGTATGCTTCACCCGGCATTGTTGAATTACTAATCAATAATAGTTTCATCGTTTTCTATTCTCCAAATTGTGTGATTCGACATAAAAAGAAGAAAATACAGTATCTGACTGATCCTCAATCAATGTTACTGACTCGTCTTCTCTATTGAGATGCAAGTAGCGAAAAAACCCGGATTCAGGCAATGATAATTGTTTGGTTTCAGCAAACCCACTCACGAAATCGCTCATGTATTTAAATCTTAAAAAACATGAACGGCGGGGGCTGTTTCTTATTTCTTGCTAAATTTGTAAGCTTAAACAAATCAGGGTGGAAGAAAAAAAGAAATTTTACTCGAAACTAAAGAACCAGTACCGTTTAATCATTTACAACGATACCACATTTCAATCGGTGTGGAGCATGAAACTTTCGCGGCTGAAAGTTTTTACGGCCACCAGCTTAATGTCGGCCATTATTGTTGTTTTGGTGATTTTGCTGATTGCAACTACGGGGCTGCGCGAATACATTCCGGGCTATCCCAAGGCCGAATACCGGCAAATGCTGATCCGAAGTGCACTGAAAGTGGATTCGCTGGAAATGGAGCTGGCCAAACGCGATCGATTTTTCAAAGGGATACAAACCATTATGTCGGGCGAAGTTCCGGAAGACGACCATATTGTGGAAGCCGAATCACGCTCGTCGGAAGTGGAGTTTCAGCAATACAACCACGATTCAATTTTCCAGGATGAATTACTGGCCGAACAGCTCAGCCTATCGTTACAGCCGGAAAACGACAACAAAACAGACATAAGCCGGATGCACTTTTTTGTGCCCGTAAAAGGAGTGGTTACAGAGCATTTCAATTCGTCGTCTGATCATTTTGGAATCGACCTGGTTAGCGAAGCCAATGCCAGAATCTCGTCGGTACTGAACGGAACCGTTATTTTTTCGGGCTGGACATTAAAAACCGGATATTCTATTTATGTTCAGCACGAAGGAAACCTGGTTTCGGTGTACAAACACAATTCGGAATTGCTAAAAAACGAGGGCGACCAGGTGAGTGCCGGCGAAGCCATTGCTATTATTGGAAATACGGGAGAGCTTTCAACCGGGCCACATCTTCATTTCGAACTATGGCACGACGGAAAAGCCCTGAATCCCGAACATTACATTGATTTTTAGAAAGAAGCATGAAACAAGTACTTGTCTGCCGCCTGGCGGATCACCCACAAGGACCGATATACCATGCGAAAAATTCGTCAGCCGACGGGTTAACAGTAAAAATTAGAAATATTTACAGATGAAGAAACGAGTCGCTATTTTAGGATCAACCGGCTCCATAGGAACACAATCCCTCGAAGTAATTGCGCAGAACCCCGGGCTCTTTGAAGTGGAAGTGCTAACGGCCAACAACAATGTTGACCTGCTGATTCAGCAAGCCAAGATCTTTCAGCCCAATGTGGTGGTAATTGCCAACAAAGAGAAGTACCAACTGGTTTCGGAAGCACTGGAATCGGAAGACATAAAGGTGTATGCCGGCAACGAAGCACTGGCACAAGTGGTTGAAATGGACACCATCGACCTGGTGTTAACTGCCATGGTGGGATATTCGGGCCTGCTGCCCACCTACAACGCCGTTAAAGCAGGAAAGCACATTGCACTGGCCAACAAGGAAACGCTGGTGGTAGCTGGCGAAATTATCACCAAAGCAGCGCTGGAAAAGAACGTTGACCTACTCCCCGTAGATTCGGAGCATTCTGCCATCTTCCAGTGCCTGGTAGGCGAATTCATGAACCCGGTGGAGAAGATTTACCTCACCTGCTCGGGGGGGCCTTTCCGCGGAAAAACATTGCAGGAACTTGAACAGGTAACTGTAGACGATGCGCTGGCCCACCCCAACTGGGACATGGGCGCTAAGATCACCATCGACTCGGCCACTCTGATGAACAAAGGTTTTGAAGTAATCGAGGCCCGCTGGCTGTTTGGGCTTCCGGCCTCCAAAATTGATGTGATTGTTCATCCGCAATCCATCATCCACTCCATTGTTCAGTTCGAAGACGGATCGATGAAGGCCCAAATGGGATTGCCCGACATGAAGCTCCCGATCCAGTATGCCATGGGATTTCCCAACCGGATAAAAAATAAATTCCCGCGCTTCAACTTCCTTGACTACCCAAGTCTCAACTTTGAACAGCCTAATACAAAAATTTTTCGTAACCTTGCACTCGCATTCGAAGCCCTGGATAAAGGGGGAAACATGCCCTGTATTTTAAACGCAGCCAACGAAGTAGTGGTGGAAGCGTTTCTAAATAAAAAAATCAGGTTTCTGCAAATTCCGGAGATTATTGAAGCAGCCATGAACAAAGTGGCTTTTATTGAAAAACCCGGATTGGAAGACTTAATTGAAACCGACAACGAAACAAGAACAGTAACCAAGTTGTTAACTGGAAACGGAAATTAAAAAACTGGAATGGAATCGATATTAATTAAAACTACACAGCTTCTTTTAAGCCTTTCTATTTTAGTGGTTCTGCACGAGGCAGGGCACTTTATGTTTGCGCGCCTGTTTAAAACACGCGTCGAAAAATTTTACTTGTTTTTTGATCCCTGGTTTTCGCTTTTCAAAGTAAAAAAAGGCGAAACCGAATACGGAGTTGGCTGGTTGCCATTAGGCGGCTACGTTAAAATCTCCGGAATGATTGACGAATCAATGGACAAGGAAGCGATGCAACAACCACCGCAGCCCTGGGAATTCAGGTCAAAACCCGCCTGGCAACGATTGCTGATTATGCTGGGAGGTGTTCTAATGAACTTTATTTTTGCTTTTGTCATCTACATTGGCGTACTCTACATCTGGGGCGAGGAATACCTGCCAACCGAGAATGTAAAGTACGGGATTGTGGTGAACGAAACCGGTGAAAAAATTGGCTTTAAAACCGGCGACAAGATTCTTACCGTCGACAATCAATACATTGAGGAGTTCCACAAAATCGTCCCCACCATTGTTCTGGATGAAGCCAAAACCGTGCAGGTGGAACGCGACGGGCAAAAGATAGACGTTGAAATTTCGGGAGAAGACATGGCCCTGATGTTGAAAAGTAAAGGGATCTGGACCATACGCGATCCTTACGACATCAGAATCGGAAAGCTAGCCAAAGGTTATCCGGCAGCAGAAGCAGGTCTTCAGGAGAACGATGTTTTGGGAGCTGTTGATGGAAACTCGTTTGAGTTTTACGATCAGTTCAGTACTTACATGGCATCCCAAAAAAACTCGGAGGTATCTTTGGAAATTACCCGCGACGGTCAGAAAATGACCAAGACGGTTAAAGTTAACGAAGAAGGCAAACTGGGTTTTAACGCGGCATTTAACAACCCCGATATATTTGAATGGAAAACACTGAAATACGGTTTTCTTGAATCCATCCCGGCAGGAATAGACCGTGGTGTTCAAACTACCATAAATTATCTGAAACAGTTTAAACTGATCTTCAACAAAGAAACAAAGGGATATGAGTCGCTCGGAGGGTTTGCCACCATCGGTAACATTTTCGCTCCCACCTGGAACTGGGCACACTTCTGGGATATGACGGCATTTATCTCGATCATTCTGGCCATTATGAACCTGCTGCCGATACCGGCGCTCGACGGTGGCCACGTAATGTTCCTGTTCGGAGAAATCATCACCGGAAGAAAACCGGGCGAGAAGTTTTTGGAGTATGCTCAAATAACCGGGATGATATTATTGCTGGCATTGGTACTTTATGCAAATGCCAACGATATAATTAAGATGATTAACGGAACATTTTAGCAAAATATTTCTATTTTTGTCACGAACCAATTAACAAAGTATCATGAATCTATTTGTATTAGCAGGATTTATTGGGCCGCAGGAAATTATTATCATCCTGATTATTGTATTGCTTCTGTTTGGTGGCCGTAAAATTCCGGAGTTGATGAAAGGCCTTGGAAAAGGAATGAAGGAATTCAAAAAAGCTACCAAGGAAGGAGACAATGACGATGATGTTTCGGAACCAGGAAAAATTGAAAAGTAATCAATATCCCATCAAATAATGGAATCCCGTTCTTTCCGAACGGGATTTTTTTGTTTCTTTTTATTGCCTGGTCTCCAAATTGACACGGGCTATCTAAACCATTAGAATGGTAAGATTTTTGTTAGTAAGGTTCGGAACCAAAAAATCTGAATGCTATGAAACTCAAAATTAACATCCTTGCTCCAATTATTATATTGGCAGTATTTCTGTTCTCTTGTAATAACGACTCAACCAATCTGCGAAAAAAGATCACTGGAAAGGCAGGTGAAATGGTGGTTGTCATTTCAAAAAACGCCTGGGAAGGAAGCCCCGGTGAAGCAGTTCGTGCAACCTTGTCGCAGCCACAGATCGCCCTCCCGCAGGAAGAGCCGCTTTTTGATGTGATTGATGTCCCGCACGAAGCATTCAAAGACATTTTCAAATCTACCCGCAACATCGTTCAGACAAATATTTCGCAGAATGTTGAAACAGAAGGCGTAACTTTTACCGATGATGTTTGGGCATATCCGCAGGCTACTGTACAAATTAAAGCAAAAACGTCCGACCGTTTTGTGGAGCTCTTCAACGAAAACAAAGACAAAATTCTGTCGTACTTTCTGGCTGCCGAACGCGAAAGAGTTACCATGAACTACAAGAAAACCTACGAAAAATCGGTTTTCAATATTTTGAATAAGGATTTTGGCGTTACCATGCATGTTCCTCCGGGCTTCAGAGTAATGGAGCAAAAAAAGGATTTCCTTTGGGTTCAGTACGATTCGCCTGAGATTTTCCAGGGCATCGTTATTTATACCTATCCTTTTGTTTCCGACAGTGCATTCACGGTTAATTACCAACTTCCCATTCGCGACAGCTTGCTAAAAGCCAACGTTCCGGGCCCGTCTGACGGAAGCTATATGTCGACGGAAACAAGGGTCGACCAGATTTTCAATGTCACCAAACACAACGGAAACTACGCGGCTGAAATGCGCGGATTGTGGAGAGTTGCCAACGATTTCATGGGTGGCCCTTATATCGCATTGTCAGAGTTGGATATGGAAAACCAACGGGTTATTAACGCTTTTGGTTTTGTTTACGCGCCAAGTAAAGACAAGCGCAACCTGCTCCGCCAGGTGGAGGCAATGATTTATTCGCTAAAACTAAATAACCAGAAAGAAAACGATACGCTTAACAAGCAATCGGATTTTGAAGTCAACATTGAAGGTTAAGAAACAACACATACCAATAAGAAGGCCGGGGAAACAAAGTTCTCCGGCCTTACTTTTATAATATAGTGCAATCGCGTTATAGGCGCGCTTAAAAAGCTGCTTTTACAATTTCTTTTACGTTATCGGAAATGCCGTAAGTATAAATATGGAGCGAAGGCGCTTTATGCGCGACCAAATCTTTCGACTGGTAAATAGCCCACTCGGTTCCTACTTTTTGTGCCTGGTCGTTGGTTTTACATTTGGCCAGTTCTTTCGACAGCTCCATCGGTAAGTCGATGTTGAATATCTTGGGAAGAACCGTCAGCTGGTTCACCAGGTTGATTGGTTTAATTCCCGGAATAATCGGCACCGTAATTCCCATGGCACGACAACGGTCCACAAAATCGTAGTAAACCTGGTTGTCAAAAAACATCTGCGTTACAATGTAATCGGCGCCTGCATCTACTTTTTGCTTCAGGTAGTCCATGTCAGAATCCATGTTTGGCGCTTCAAAGTGCTTCTCCGGATAACCGGCCACTCCGATACAGAAATCCAGCGGCATATTGTTTTTCAGATCACCATCCAGGTATTTTCCTTTTCCCAGATCCTTGATCTGCTCCACCAACTCGTTGGCATTCGCATGTCCGTTTTCGGTTGGGTGAAACACGCTTTGCCCTTTTATTCCGTCACCCCGTAAAGCCAGCACGTTGTTAATGCCCAGAAAATTGAGATCGATCAGCACATGTTCGGTTTCACTTTTGGTAAAGCCTCCGCACAAAATATGCGGCACCACCGGAATGTTGTATTTATGCTGAATGGTGGCAGCTATTGCTACTGTTCCCGGGCGTTTGCGAACGGTACGCTTCACAATCGAGCCGTCTTTCATTTCCTTGAATTCCACCTCATCACGGTGGGTGGTAATGTTGATATACTTTGGATCGAACTCCGTCAGGCTCTCAATGGTCTGATACAGTTTCGAAGCATCGTTCCCTTTCAGGGGCGGCAAAAGTTCGAACGAAAATACGGTACTTTTTGCTGCTTTTATGGTGTCTATGACCTTCATTGTCGGTTTATCTTTTGAATTGCAAATGTAATAAAATCGTACCCTTTGGTATGAAATCTCCTTCCTTTCGAAGAAAATTGCGCATTAATTTAACCGAAGATTTTCATGCGTTCGCATTTATACGACAGCAGGTTTCTTTCTGTTCCCGTTTGAATTATTTATAATTCAAATTGGTCGGCAGAAATTTCTCAACAAAGTCGATGGGTTTGCCTTTTCGTTTGGCGTAATCAGCCACCTGGTCGATTCCGATCTTCTCCAAACTAAAATACCGCGACTCGGGATGTACAAAGAACTCTCCGGATACCGAAGCATTGGGATACATCGCAAAATGCTCGGTAAGCGAAATACCCACTTCTTCTGCTTTGATCAGCTCGAAGAGGTTTTCTTTTTCCGAATGTTCCGGACAGGCAGGATAGCCCAGCGCCGGGCGAATTCCCTGGTATTTCACTTTCAGAATATCATCCAGCGAAAGGTTCTCTTCAGGTACATAGCCCCAGTAATTTTTACGGACTTCCAGGTGCAACCATTCTGCAAAAGCCTCACTTAGCCTGTCGGCCAGCGCTTCCAGCATAATGGCTTTGTAATCGTTGTGCTCGGCACGGTACTGGTCTTTCCATTTTTCGATACCAATTCCGGCAGTGGTGGCAAAACCTCCGCAATAGTCGATTTTTCCCGATTCAAGCGGTGCTACAAAATCGGCCAGGCAGAAATTCGGCACCCCGGCTTTTTTCTTTTCCTGTTGCCGGATATGATAAAAACGGCCGATTTCTTTCGAGCGAGTTTCGTCTTCAAACAACACCACATCGTCGCCATCGGCATTGGCCGGCCAGATCCCGAAAGCAGCATTTGCCTGCAACATTTTCTTTTCGATTATCTCGTCCAGCATTTCATTGGCTTCCTGATAAAGCTTCTGAGCTTCTTCTCCTTGTTTTTCGTCCTTGAAAATATCCGGGTAATGTCCTTTCAATCCCCAGGTGATAAAGAAAAAGGTCCAGTCGATGTATTTTCGCAGTTCTTCCAGCGGGAAGTCAATCAAATGTTTTACCCCCGTGAGATTCGGTTTATAAATCGGGGTATTGTTCCAGTCGAGATTGAATTTATTGGCGCGGGCTTCATTTAGGGTCAGGTATTCCTTGGCTTTTCGCTGCCCCTGAAACTGCCGGATGTTTTCGTAATCATCGCGAACCGATTTTAAATAAGCTTCATTCTTCGCAATCAGGTTCGATACCACATTTACTGCCAGCGACGCATCTTTTACATGAATCACCGGGTTCGAATATTCGGGCTCAATTTTTACCGCCGTATGAATTTTGGATGTCGTGGCTCCGCCAATCAATACCGGAATGTCCATTTTGCGGCGTTCCATTTCTTTGGCAACGTCCACCATAATCTCCAGCGATGGCGTAATCAAACCACTTAGTCCGATCACATCCACCTTATGTTTCACGGCTTCATCCAGAATTTTTTCGGTAGGCACCATTACTCCCAGGTCGATGATTTCGTAGTTGTTACAACCAAGTACCACACCAACAATGTTTTTCCCAATGTCGTGCACATCGCCTTTTACCGTAGCCATCAGCACTCTTTTCTGTGCGGTTGAATTCTTGAATTTTGCTTTATCCGCTTCTATGTAGGGCAGCAAATAGGCCACCGCCTTTTTCATTACACGCGCCGATTTGATCACCTGTGGAAGAAACATTTTTCCGGCACCAAAAAGTTCTCCTACGATGTTCATCCCGGCCATTAGCGGACCTTCGATAATAGTCAGTGCCGGCGAATATTTGGTGAGCGCTTCTGCCATGTCTTCGTCCACATGCTCGGGCAATCCTTTTACCAACGCATGACTGATGCGTTCTTCCAGCGGCAGTTCGCGCCATTCGTCTTTTTTCTCTTCTTTCTTATCACTTACCTTCATCGTTTCAGCAAACTCGAGCAAACGCTCTGTTGCATCCGGACGACGGTTCAGTACAATATCTTCAATCTTTTCAAGGAAATCTTTCGGAATCTCGTCGTAAATCTGCAACATACCGGGATTCACAATTCCCATGTCGAGACCCGCTTTGATGGCATAAAACAGGAAGACCGAGTGCATCGCTTCGCGCACCACGTTGTTTCCGCGGAACGAAAAAGAAACGTTGCTGACACCGGCACTCACCTTTGCAAAAGGCAGGTTTTCCTTGATCCATTTCACCGATTCAATAAAAGAAACCGCGTAATTGTTGTGCTCTTCGATCCCTGTCCCGATCGTCAAAACATTGGGGTCGAAGATGATATCCTGTGGAGGAAAATGTACTTTTTCAGTAAGAATTTTATAGGCACGCGTACAAATTTCCTTGCGGCGTTCGGTATTGTCTGCCTGCCCTTTTTCATCAAAAGCCATTACAATAACCGCCGCGCCGTATCTTTTTACCGTTTTTGCCTGCTGAATAAAAGCTTCCTCGCCCTCTTTCAAACTGATGGAGTTTACGATCGCTTTCCCCTGCAAACACTTCAAACCGGCTTCAATCACGTTCCATTTCGACGAGTCGATCATGATCGGCAGTTTGGCAATATCCGGCTCAGCCATAATAAGGTTCAGGAAAGTAGTCATTTCCTTTTCGGCATCCAGCATCGCGTCGTCCATGTTTACATCGATCACCTGTGCGCCGTCCTCTACCTGCTGCCGGGCAATGGTCAGTGCTTCTTCGTATTTTCCTTCGCTAATCAGACGGGCAAATTTCCGTGAACCGGCCACGTTACAACGCTCGCCAATGTTCATGAAATTGGTATTTTCGGTAATCGTCACTGGCTCCAAACCACTCAGTTTCATGTTTGTTCCGGGATCGACCAAATGGTGCGGCCGGGCTTTGGCAGCCAGGTCGGCAAAAGCATGGATGTGGTCCGGAGTAGTTCCGCAACATCCTCCGATGATGTTTACAAAGTTATTGTCGAGGTAATCTTTGATGTAACCGGCCATGATCTCCGGCGACTCGTCGTAACCGCCAAACTGGTTGGGCAGGCCCGCATTGGGATGCGCGCTGATGTGGAAAGGCGCCTTTTTTGAAAGCTCTTTTACATAGGGGCGGAGATCGCTGGTCCCCAACGAACAGTTCAAGCCGATACTCAGCAAATCGACATGCGACACCGAATTCAGAAAAGCTTCCAGCGTTTGTCCCGAAAGCGTGCGTCCGCTGGCATCGGTAATTGTTCCGGAAACCATCAGCGGAAGTTCAATTCCGCGGGCTTCCAATGCTTCCTCCACCGCAAAAATGGCGGCTTTGCCATTCAGCGTGTCAAAAATGGTTTCGATCAGCAACAGGTCAACACCTCCGTCCAGCAAACCTTCTACCTGTTCGCGGTAAGCCGTTTTTACCGTATCAAACGAAACAGCCCGGTAGCCCGGGTCGTTCACATCGGGCGAAAGCGACAAGGTTTTGTTGGTAGGCCCGATGGAGCCGGCGACAAAGCGTGGTTTCTCCGGTGTTTTTTCGGTAAACTCATTGGCAAGCGCCACCGCCAGTTCCGCCGAAGCTTTGTTCATTTCATAAACAAGCGCCTCTGCACCATAATCGGCCTGCGAAATGCTGGTGGCATTAAAAGTATTGGTTTCCAAAATATCGGCTCCTGCCTCCAGGTAACGCCTATGGATTTCTTTTATGATTTCAGGCTTTGTGATTGAGAGCATGTCGTTGTTTCCCTTCTGATCGTTGGGAAAATCCTTCAAGCGCTCTCCGCGGTAATCTTCCTCTGTCAACTTGTATTCCTGAATCAAAGAACCCATAGCGCCGTCCATAACAAGAACGCGTGTTTTAAGTTCTGTTCTGATGTCTTTCCGTCTGTTCATTCAAAGTATTTGCTTTGGGGTTGATCCCCATGTATTTTATATTCACTTTTTTCTAACCGCAGCCACAAAGTTAAATAAACTACCCCACTGAATTCACAGTTTGGCAGTATTTACCTCGTTTGTAAACTGAAACTTGCACAAAAACGACAGTTGTTCATTATAACCATCGCCCGGAGGAAATGTTTTCAGGCATTCTTGCGGTGGAAAATTTGTTTTCCTGTTCTGCTGACAAATTCATCTTTTTGTGCTTAATTTTGCCACACTGCCTGTAACTACTCCAGCCTGCCCAAAAACGAAAGGAAGAAGCATGAGCAAAAACATCCGATATTTAACCACTGTTATTTCTGTAACACTAGGATTACGTTTGTTTTCCATGTCGATCATCATTCCGTTTCTGTCAGCTTATGCCATGAACCTTAAAGGCGGAAGCCCTGCACTAACCGGCTACGCACTCGGAATTTTCGGACTCACACAAGCTGTTCTCCAGATTCCGTTTGGCGCATTAAGCGACCGCATCGGTTATAAAAAAGTGATGCTGGCCGGGCTTGTAATGCTGATAGCCGGGTTGCTCACTGCTGCTTATGCCACCACCGTTGGGTGGCTTATTTTTGCCCGTGCCCTGCAGGGAAGCGGCGCCATTGTTACCGTTGGCTATTCGTGGCTGTCTTCGGTTGCGGGCGATGCCGATCGCGACCGAATACTCACCCGGCTCGGAGCCTTGCTGGCCACTTTTACCATGTTATCCTATGTGCTCGGTCCGCTTGTTCATATTGTGCTGAATGTTAGCCAAATGTTTGTGTTCTCTGCCTTTCTTATTGTGGGCTGTTTTATTTGGGTACTTACAAGCACCCGGCAGGTAAACCCGGCTTTGCGAAAAGAACAGGCCGAAAAACACAAGGTGAAATCGGTTTTTAACCTGGCCCATCTTCGAAGAAGCCTGCTTCTTACCTTTAACAACCTGCTCATGATGGCTTTCTTTTTTATGCTTCCGCTTTTACTCGAAGGACATCTTGCCACCAACCAAATGTGGATTGTTCTGAGCCCTGCTATCTTGATTGCCATCGCAGTTTTGCCTTACTTTTCAAAACGGGCCTCGCAGCAAAACCCCAAAACAGTGTTAACCATTCTGTTTTTACTGATTGCTGCCGGTTTTCTCGTCATCTATTTCCGAACCGTTGTGTCAATCGTTATCGGCACCATCCTGCTGATGATGGGCGTTTTCTCCATCTCGTCCATTGTTCCGATGCTGATAAACCGCGAAATTGACAACCGCCAACGCGGGAAAGGCAACGGAGTAATGGTAAGCTTACAATACTTTGGATCGTTTTTGGGCGCCGCTGTTACCGGAAAACTGTGGGGCTGGGGCCCCTCCGTAGCATTTGGTTTTGCCGGAGCCGTGATTCTTGCCGGAATCGTCCTGATCAATTTTCAAAAGAAAGCGAAAGCGTAAAAGTTTGCTCTGATGCTCCGTTGCCAAATGAAGCCGGAAACCCGTGTTGAGTTTCCAACTTCATAAGTGGGCTACTATTTTTTAACAGACCATCCTGTTTTCAGCCCAAATACAAACCAGCCAAGATACAATGCGCCCACCGCAAATATTGTATCGCCGATTACCCGTAACCAACGAACTGTTTCCAGCGTGGGTGTTTCCAGAAATTCGGCCGAACGGGCGTACCACAATCCGTGTTTCACACTGGCAACGGTTTGGGCCAGGCCAACCGGAAGCACGCTTAAAACAACCATTAACAGCAGTCCAATATTCAGCATCCAAAATGAAAGGCGTATATTTTTTTCTTTCCACGTTACATTCAAATCCATGTCTCGCAAAACAAAGAGCATAAGACCAATCCCCAGCATTCCGTAAACCCCAAACAAGGCAGTATGTCCGTGAACCGGGGTTGTATTCAAGCCCTGCATGTAGTAAAGAGCAATGGGCGGATTGATCAGAAAACCAAAGATACCGGCGCCCAAAAAGTTCCAGAAAGCCACCGAAACGAAAAAGTAGATCGGCCATTTGTAGGCTGAAACCCATTCTTTCGCCCTGCTCATTCGTATGTTGTGGTAGGCCTCAAAACCCATTAGCACCAGCGGAACTACTTCGAGCGCACTAAACGTTGCCCCAAGAGCGAGCACCGCAGTGGGTGTTCCGGTAAAATACAAGTGATGAAAAGTCCCTAAAATTCCGCCGGAAAGGAAAATAATGGTCGAGAACAACACACTGGAAGTGGCTATTTTTGCCTGAATCAACTGCATCCGCACAAACAGGAACGCAATGGCTACCGTAGCAAAAACCTCGAAGAAGCCTTCCACCCAAAGGTGCACCACCCACCAGCGCCAGTACTCGGCAATCGCCAGGTGTGTTTGCCGCCCCCACATTAAGCCGGCGGCATAAAAAGCGGCAATGGCCACCGAAGCAATCAGGAACATCGTCAGTAAATGACGGTTCTCGTTTTTTGCCTTTATGGCCGGCCAGATCGCTCTTCCCATCAACAACAGCCACAAAATCAGTCCGATAAACAGGAATATTTGCCAGAACCGTCCGAGGTCAACATATTCGTATCCCTGATGCCCGAACCAGAAGTTTTCTACCAGCCCCAGTTTCTGCATCACTCCCATCCATTGCCCGGCCAGCGAGCCCACAACAATAATCAGCAATGCAATAAAAAGAAAGTTAACTCCGAAACGTTGAAATTTTGGTTCTTTCCCCGAGATTGCGGGAGCAATAAACAAGCCGGTAGCCAGCCACGAAGTGGCGATCCAGAAAATAGCTAACTGAATGTGCCAGGTGCGGGAAATGGAGTACGGCAATACATCTGCCAGTGGCAGCCCGTAAAAACCGAGCCCTTCCACTCCGTAGTGCGCCGTAATAACACCCATTAATATCTGTACCAAAATCAGGGCGGTTACTACCCAAAAATATTTTAAGGTCGCTTTCATTGAAGGGGTGAGTTTGGTCCCCGACAAAGGATTCACCTTTGGAACAACATGATCCTCTTCCTCTTCACGGTTCGTAGCGTAATACCAACCCAGCAGGCCAATGCCAAACAGCAAAATAATCACACTAAAGCCGGTCCACAGCAGCAGCGCCCCCGTTGGTTCGTTGCCCACCAGTTTTTCGGGCGGCCAGTTATTCGTAAAAGTAATTTCCATGCCGGGCCGCTCGGTTACCGTTGCCCACGAAGCCCAAAAGAAAAAAGCGTTCATTTTCCGCATTCTTTCCGGGTCTTTTATTGTATTGGCCGGAATGCTGTAAGCTTCACGTAAATGTGCAAGCTCCGGATCGTTCATAAACAAACCGCCATAATGCGCACTGTTGCTTTGGATAGCTTCTGCCCGCACTGCTGAAATTGTTGTGTTCTTCGACTGCGTGTCGTAAGTATTCTTTCGCAGTTCGTTTTGCAAACGCTTCTGCAACTGGGCCTGGTTTTCATCGGGCAGGTCGTCGTATCTTTTTGAAAAATCATCCAACGACCACTTATTCAGAATAAAAACAGCTTCGCGGTGCAGCCAGTCGGCGGTCCAGTCGGGAGCTTTGTAGGCGCCGTGCCCCCAAACAGTTCCGACTTCCTGCCCTCCCATCGATTGCCAAACATTCTGGCCATCCTTGATATCTGCCGCGGTAAATACCACCGTGCCATCTTCGGTGACCACTTTTTCAGGAATGGGAGGCGCTTCGCGATAAATTTCCCGGCCATAATATCCAAGTATTCCAAACGAAATAACCATAACCAGGATAAAACCGATCCAAAGTTTCTTTGAATTCATAAGATTGATTTTTATTGTTTGTGGGAGCAAATATAAAATAAAATCATAAAAGGACCCTGCTATCCTTTTATAAAAAAATTATATCTTTGCCAAAAAACAGAATTATGGAAATTAATTTGAATACTTCAGTTGGCGAAATTGTAAAAGGTAACTACAAAACAGCCCGGATTTTTGATCAGCACAAAATTGATTTTTGTTGTGGTGGAGCCATCAGTGTTAAAGATGCCTGTGTAAAAGCAAATGTTTCGCAGGAGGTTTTACTGGAAGAGCTGGAAACGGTTTTTCTTACCGATGATCCCGATTCAAAATACATCGACAGTTTAGGCCTCGATCAGCTAAGTGATTATATTGTGGCACGACATCATTCGTATGTAAGCCAGAACATTCCCTTTCTTCAGCAAAAGCTTCAAAAACTTTGCGATGTACACGGCGAAAACCACCCGGAGCTTTTCAAGGTAAAAGATCTGTTTAACACCGCGGCCGGCAACCTGACCATGCACATGCAAAAAGAGGAGCTGGTACTTTTCCCGTATATCCGGAAAATGGTTCAATATAAAAACGGCGATACCAGCATTGCCAACGAATTTGGAGGTGTAAACGGCCCAATAGAAGTAATGTTGCAGGAACACCAGGCCGAGGGCGAGCGCTTTTTCGAAATCGCGGACCTAACTTCTGACTATACCTGCCCGCCCGACGGATGCAACACGTATCGCATTACTTATCAGACTTTAAGCGACTTCGAGCAGGATCTGCACCGACATATTCATTTGGAGAACAACATTTTATTTTTGAAAGCATTAGCTTTGGAAAAAGAAATTATTTCCAAAAACTAAAGACATGTTAGCAAAAAGTACCGAATATGCCATACGGGCACTGGTTTATGTTCAGCTTAAAAACTGGGAAGGAAAGCGACCCGGAGTAGTTGAAATTGCACGCGAAATTGAAGCGCCCGAGGCATTTTCGGCCAAAATTCTGCAAACCCTTACCCGGCATCAGTTGCTTGACTCGGCAAAAGGACGTGGCGGAGGCTTCTTTTTTAACGACGAACAAACCGAACTTTCGCTTTACAAGATCATTCATGTAATGGAAGGCGACGGATGTTTTCATCGCTGCGGATTTGGGCTGAAATCGTGCAACAACAACAATCCATGCCCCTTGCACGATCAGTACAAAGTGGTTCGCGACAGCTTCTACGACATTGTCCGGAAGGAATCGATTCAATCTCTCTCGGAAAAGATCAAAAAAGGCGAAGCCGTGTTAAAACGTTCGATTACTTAAACCCAAAAAATAACTGTTTTGAAAACAATCGGAATAATCGGTGGTCTGGGCCCCGAAGCAACCATCGACTACTACAAGGAAATCATCCATCATTTCAATCTGAAGAATCAGACCGGAAATGCTGTGTATCCCGAGATTGTGATTTACAGCGTGGACATGTGGAAACTGGTGGGACTTTTGGGGCAGAAAAAGTACGATGAAGCCGTTGACTACCTGGTTCTCCGCATTAACAGTCTTGAAAAAGCCGGGGTTGATTTTGTCGTTTTAAGCGCTAACACGCCGCATTTGCTGTTCAACGAAATTCAGTCGAAAGTGGACATTCCGCTCATTAGCATTGTAGAGGCCTGCGCCCGGGAAGCTCAATCACTGTCGGTAAAAAAGTGCGGACTGATTGGGACCAAATTCACCATGCAAAACGATTTCTACCGGAACGTGTTTCTTCAGTACCACATGGATATAGTGGTGCCCAACCCGGAACAAATCGAGTACATCAATCAGAAAGTATTCAACGAAATTGAACTGGGAATTTTTAAAGAAGAAACCAAAAATGATTTTCTCGAAATTGTTGGCAACATGCAAAAGGAGCACAACATTGAAGCAGTTATCCTGGGGTGCACCGAGTTTCCGCTCATGTTCAGGGAAGAAGCTTATTTTGGAATGCCGTTTCTGAATACCACAAAAATTCATGTGGAGGCTATTTTGCAGGAATGCCTGAAACCATAAGTTGTGCAACGAGCCCGGTAAAAAGCGGCTCTGAAATAGAGGGCGACAATACTGGAACTTCAGGATTATACTTTTGAAAACGAATAGATTTGGCGAGATGAAAACATTGGAGAAATATTTACCTGTTACACCCGATTTTTTTGATGTTGCAGAAGTATTCCTGCAAAAAAAGGTGAGAGTTATCTATTTTGGGGTTGACAATGCGTTGGAAGAATCAGCAGGAAACCTGAAAGGGATAGCAAAGAACAGCGAAGGAGAGTTTCTGGAAATTGCAAACGCTGATCACCCAAGACTGGACCGGATCATTACCATCAACGGAAAACCCGGCCCTGCCTACGATGAATACGATGCTTATGCAAACGCCTGTCTGTCGTGCAAGGCTGGTTACGATGAATAGCTGTGGGAATTAAACGAGTTTGGAGAGACGATAGTGTCAACCAGTGCATAGCCTGCAAAATTTGCCAGGCATTTGCGCCACGGGTTTTCAAGGTATTTGATAAAATGATTGTGGTGCCCTGGCCCGACTACGATTTATACGAACAGGAAATCAAAGAAGCGGCAGAAAACTGCCCGGTACAAATCATAAAATTTGAGGAACAGAGTAATTGAGTTGATTACGATTATGTCAGAATTCACAAAAACCAACGAAAAAAGGCTGGCGAAACTGCGGGAAGTTTCAAAAATGATTCTCGAAACAGGAAATGCACATCCTTTTGTGCTGGCCAACAAAAGTTTTATTCCAACGGTTATACCCTCTGATTTTATTGCACTTTTCGACGTACTCGTTCAGGAAGATATCCCGGTCGACAAACTGAAGATGCTTGCCAACAAGGTTTTGAATATTTTTCACATCCCGATTGAAAATTATCTGCGTATAGAGCCACCTGCGGATTCATTTTTGGATGTTTTGGAACAAAACAACCGGCAAATGGTGCAGGTTCTGGATCAGATACGGCCTGTTTTTAAAACCTTTGCCAAAGACAATCAGGACAAGACTTTGCGGGCAGAATTACTCCAACTCTTCCGAAAGCTCGAAGTATTTGTAAAGCACTACACCATCAAGGAAAATGTTTTGTTTCCGGTAATTGAGAAAACCTGGCCCGATTACCGTTGTCTGCAAATTATGTGGTCGATCCACGACGATATCCGAAAAAATCTGAAAACAGTTATACAGCAACTGGAAAGCGGACCGGTGGAAGTCCGGCAATTTAACCGCTGCGTGGGGGATATCTACTTCAACATGCTGGCCATCAAATTCAGGGAAGAACACATTCTGTTTCCGGCCATTCTCTCTACCATCAGCGAAGAAGAGCTGCAGTCGATGAACCGCCTGGGTTTGGAAATTGGCTACCCCTATATTCAACCTCTTCAGACAACAGCCGGAAAAGAGGAAGTAAGTGCAAGCGATGGTTTTATCAACCTGGGAACCGGCGTTTTAAGCGTCGAACAAATCAGCTTGATTTTTAACCACCTCCCGGTTGATATTACTTACGTGGACGAAAACAACAAAGTGCAGTATTTTTCGACTCCTCCCAAACGAATTTTCCCGCGCACCACTGCCATTATCGGGCGCGAGGTAAAAAACTGCCATCCGCCTGAAAGTGTTCATGTGGTAGAGAAAATTGTTGAATCTTTCCGCTCCGGGGAAAAAAACCAGGCTTCTTTCTGGATAAAAATGAAAGGCGAATCTATTCTTATCCGCTATTTTGCGGTGAGAGATCAGGCGGGACAATACAAAGGCGTTATTGAAGTTTCGCAGGAAATATCCGATATCCAATCATTGAAAGGGGAAAAACGATTACTCGATTGGTAATTCGTTCCGGGATCAAAAAGCTTTGTTTGAAAAACAGCCTCTTTCAGCGCAATACCATTCGATTAAACCCTGATTTCAAAAGAAAAATTTTTTGCCATTGTTGCCCGGAATAATTCGGAAGAGAATACCTGTGTCCAAATGACCGGAAGTACAAGCAATGCCTGACAAGTTATAAGACACAGCCACCGGAGGGAGTTGGGATTGGAAATGGGAGATCGTCTCAATTACAATTGGCGGAACGAAGAACAACCTTCACAAATAAATGCTTTATATTAGCCGTGTAGAAAAAATCGTTTCCTAAAAAACGAATTAATTAGAACAATACAAGCATGTGAATGGAACATGCACCAGGCGAAAAAAAATCGCAAGCTTATAGAAATCCGCAAAAACGGACAATATAAACAACTGGGGAATAATCCATTCCACACTTAAACCAACAATTATAAACATGAAATGAGCATGCGTTTGGAATTCATTTCAGTTGAAAAGCCTTTGGATTCGATGCGATGCTTTCAAAACAAAAATTTTAATCGTATGAAAAAGATTCTTTATTTAACGACAGTTGTCACGCTACTTTTTACCGTTTCGGTATTTGCACAAAAGGTCAATAAACTAAGCAAGCAAGAAAAAAAGGACAACTGGGTTTTACTTTTTAACGGGAAGAATTTTGACGGATGGAGACAATGCAACGGAACCGCCATGCCAGCCAACTGGGTGATTGAAGACGGAGCCATGAAAGTATTTACCGGCGAAGGGAAAAAGCCGGGTCAGGGAGCAGGTGGCGATATTCTTTTCAGTGGAAAAAAATTCAAGAATTTCGAATTATCGATCGACTGGAAAGCTGGCGAGAAAGCCAATTCAGGCATCTTTTACTACGTGCGGGAAACGCCCGGAGAAGCCATTTACTATGCTGCTCCCGAAGCACAGGTGCTCGATAACGAAAATGCCACCGACAACAAAGTGGACAGCCACCTTGCAGGCTCGTTGTACGACATGATTGCGGCTGATCCGGCCACCGTAAACCCTGCTGGTGAATGGAACACTTTTGTGGTGAAAGCACTCAACGGAAAAGTAACGCATTACATGAACGGGAAAGAGGTACTGTCGTATACTTTGTGGACAAAAGAATGGGACGAACTGGTACAGAACAGCAAATTCAAAAACTTTAAAGGTTTTACCGAAGGAATCTCCAAAGAAGGTTACATCGGTCTTCAGGACCATGGTTATACGGTTTGGTTCCGAAATATTAAAATAAGAGAACTGTAAGCCTATTACTCGCAGGAGTAGAGATGGCTAAGCAAACAGGTTCAGTGCACTTTTGACGATTACAGGTGCCGGAACCTGTTTGCTTATGAAATACAGCCAAGTAGTTGCCCAAATGCCCTTCTGACAAAAGCAAGTTAAAGTTTTTGTAAAAAAAGAAGGGGTCAGAAAGAGAGAAACACTGTTACTGTAAAATATAATTGACAACTTTAACGGAAAGAATACAAACGTATTATCTGCCAGTATTTTATTGAGATACTTTACGAAGTATTAGAACGACAAGAATATCTTACCTCGTTTTGTGTTTTAACGGCTCAATAAACTTTCAGAAACGGAGTTATTCTTTTTAAGTTATTTGTATTTCAAAATACAGCATTACCTAAATCAATTAAATACTATAAGAATGAGTAAAGAAGTTCAAGTACCCAGACGTGACTTTATCAAATCGACTGCGATTGTTGCTACGGCTACAGCCATATCTGGTGCCTTGGTTGCCGGTTGTGCAAACGAGGAAAAAAGCGCAGCTCCCGAAGAAAAGAAAGTATGGGACAAAGATAAGTTAAACATTGCCGTTGTTGGCGTAGGCATGGGATGGGGAAACATGCAGCAATGTTCGGATGAAAACATTGTAGCCCTGTGCGATGTGGACACCCGGCGTTTGGCCGGAAGAATTGAAAGCTTCAAGGAAAAATACCCCGGGAAAACGGTTCCCTACCAATACCAGAGTCATATCAAAATGTTTGAGGAAATTGGTGACCAGATTGATGCAGTAATTATTGCCACTCCCGACCATACGCATGCCAAAATTACCTTGGATGCCATGAAACTGGGCAAACACGTTTACTGCCAAAAACCTCTGACTCATAATGTTTATGAATCAAGAATACTGACGCAGGCTGCTGAAAAGTATAAAAATGTTGTCACACAAATGGGCAACCAGGGAGCTTCGGGCGACGATACTGCCTGGGTTTGTGAAGCCATCTGGAGTGGCGACATCGGCGAAGTTAAGGAAGTACATGCGTGGACCAACCGCCCGATTTGGCCACAATGTTTAAACAGACCCGAAGATACACCTGCCCTTCCGGTAGAGTTGGATTGGGATTTATGGCTCGGACCGGCTGCCGTTCGGCCTTACTCGCCACAATATCACCCGTGGAACTGGCGTGGCTGGTACGACTTCGGTACAGGCGCCCTCGGAGATATGGCTTGTCATATTCTGGATGTTGTAATGCGTAGCTTGTGTCTGAAATATCCCACAGGCATTCAGGCAAGCTCTTCCAAATGGACGGTTGAATCTCCTGCCGAATCAGAAAAAGTTACCTACTACTTTCCGGAAAGAGAAAAATTCAGAAATGTGGAAATGCCCGTAGTAAGCGTTACCTGGTACGACGGAGGCTTAAAACCCGACCGCCCTCTTGAAATGGAAGATGGCGAGATGATGGGCGATACCGATGGAGGTGTTTTATTTGTTGGAACAAAAGGAAAGATTGTATGCGGCTGTTACGGCAAAAATGCGAAACGTTTACCTTCCAAAGATTTTGAAGGTTATGCTCCGCAAATAAACGAGCGCTTGGTGCCCGGCGGAATTGGCGGACACGAGAAAGACTGGCTGAGAGCATGCAGGGAAAAACCGGAAGAACGCGTACAACCCAAGTCGCATTTCGGATACGCCGGCCCGTTTAACGAGGTGGTGGTGATGGGCACCGTTGCCCCCCGGTTGGCAGGACTGGAACGCATCCTGGAATGGGACGGCGAAAAAATGGAATTCACCAACATAACGCCGGAAGACAAAATCAGGCTGCCGAAAATTGTCAAAATGGACCTGAGTACAGGCATTCCAAAATACCAGTCGGAATACGAAATTATTAACGCCTACGATTATGCCAAAAGCCTTATTAACGTAAAACCCCGCGCAGGCTGGGAATTGGTTTTGTAAACACCGATTATTTTAGGAGATAGCCATTTGTATTGAATGGTTTTATATCCCCGGGAGATATGCTACGTGCGCATTCCCCGGGGATATTAATTTTATACCTTTCTGACTCGTCCCAGCAAAAGATAGAAACGGAGGTTTCAGATCATGAGTTAATTACATTGAATAAACTGCTTGCGATAGTTTCATCGATTTTGCAGAAATCGCTTTTTGCAATTGTAAATACTATTTCGGCTACAACCTACGCGCATTACAAAGAAATACCTAACTTCTTTGACAAGTGAACTACTGACGATTCTGCAGAATCTTTCAATGCTATACTAAAGGCTTTTAGAAATCAATTCAGAGGAGTTCGAAATACCAGGTTCTATCTGTTCAGGCGAGCCAAAATTTATGCGCAAAGTTTGTTTTTCTCAAAGTTATGAAAAAACAAAAAGCAGCTACTTTGTTCTGTAACTGCTTGATTTACGTGGGCCCAGCAGGGCATGATCCTGCGACCCCCTGATTATGAGTCAGGTGCTCTAACCAACTGAGCTATAGGCCCTGAATGAAAATCTTTTCTTACGAATGATTTTCGGAGTGCAAGTTTACAACTTTACCCGAAATTACGCAAGTTATTTCTATCTTTTTAAAACAAGAAAAGGGCGCCTTTTTCTGACACCCTTTTCTATCGATATATTACATTTATTATGCTGGCATATCAGGTAAGCTCCAAGGCTTACGATATGTATGCTTAATAAGTTCGGCAGCAAATTCTTTTGCAGAAACCGGATCAGTCCACGACTTGTCAAAAGTTGGGTGACCATCATGAATCTTAAATCCGTCTTTTACTACAGTCTTAATTTTTTCGTCATCTGTCAGGTTGGTGAATTCCATTTTTTCACCGTCCCAATCCAACACTTTGTTTAACGACTGCAGACGAACTGCAAGAACACCCATCACAACCATCTCGTTGAACGGACCTGCTTCGCTGAAATCAGAAGCTGTTTTCACACGGTTTTCAGGACTTTCTTTACAAGCGCGTACCCAATCCATTTCGTGGCTGGTTTCTACCCGGCGACGGAATTTCGGAGCATCTGGCGTACGACCTGAAAGCAACCATGGATCTTTACCGTAACATCCGCATACCAGTGTATCTTTTGTTCCGTGGAACAATACACCACCACCCGAGTTATTCGGATTTTTTCCATCTGGCCATGCTTCCGGCAACATAGGCTTAATACCACCATCGTACCAGTAAACATCAACTTGCGGAAGTTTCATCTTCGCTTTTTTCGCTGTTTTTCTTTCAGGGAAAGTAAGTTTCACCGATTGAGAAACAGGAGCACAGTCGTTCAGTAACAAACTTGAGTTACCTTGTGCATGAATTGGATAGCCCAAATTCAGACCAACAAATACGGGGTGCAGAATATGGCAAGCCATGTCACCCAGTGCACCTGTACCGTAATCCCACCAGCCGCGCCAGTTCCAAGGATGGTAAACCTGATTGTAAGGCCTCATTTTGGCAGGTCCTGTAAACAAGTCCCAGTCAAGAGTATCAGGCACCCAATCTCCTCTTTCCGGAGTGTTCAAACCTTGCGGCCAAATCGGGCGGTCGGTAAATGCTTCCACTTTTGTAACATCACCAATTTCACCATTTGCCAGCCACTCGCAGGTAACGTTTACGCCTTCGCCTGAAGATCCCTGGTTACCCATTGAAGTAGCTACTTTGTACTTATCTGCTAATTTGGTCAACAAACGCGATTCGTACACCGTGTGAGTCAAAGGTTTCTGAACGTACACGTGTTTACCCATTGTAATGGCATGAGCAGCAATGATAGCATGCGTATGGTCAGCAGTAGCAACCATTACACCGTCGATATCTTTACCTAACTCGTCGTACATTACACGCCAGTCTTTGTACTTTTTGGCTTTTGGGAAAGCATCAAACACGCCATTTCCGGCAGTGTATTTCCAGTCCACATCACAAAGCCCAATGATGTTCTCTGACTTAAGATTTTTTAAGTTAGCGAAGCCCATACCGCCGACACCAACTCCGACAATATTCAGTTTGTCGCTGGGAGCTTTGTGCCCCAATCCGGCCACAGCGTGACGCGGAACAATAGTAAATCCGGCGGCAGCCACCGCAGTAGCACCAAGGAAGGCTCTTCTCGAAACCATTCCACTGTTTTCTTTCTCTTTCATGATAAATGTAGTTTTAATCGGATAGGTTTTAAATACTAAAACTGTTAAAAAAACTGTTAAATATAGCGATATTCACAGGACACGCAATGCCGGAAGCGATTAAATAGTTAAACTGAATCTTAAAATTTCTTAAGCAGGAAAGCTGGTAACTGGCGGTATTCTTCAAAACAAAACTAGCTGTCAAATACTTACCCCGCACAAGATAGCTGAACTCTATTCTGGTTAAAAAAAATCGATTTGACTCGCACTATTTGAAAGAGTAAATTTGTTTGTTGCCAAAAAGCACGGCATACACGTCAAAAACCAAAATAAAATAACAAGTCATGACAGTAAGAAAAGTAAAATCAGTATGGAATGGCACCCTGAAACAAGGTGCAGGTAAAATGGATATAACCGGTTACAGCGGTCCTTTCACGTTCGCTTCCCGTTTTGAAAACGGAAAAGGAACCAATCCGGAAGAACTGGTGGGAGCAGCGCAAGCAGGCTGTTACTCGATGTTCCTTTCGGCATTGATCAGTGGCGAAGGCCTGACTCCAGAAAGCATTGAAACGGAAGCTTCGGTAACATTGGGCGAATTGGATGGTGGTCCTGCAATCACCAACATTAAACTGGATTGCGTAGTAAAATGCGAAGGTCTGGCTCAGGACAAATTCGAAGAGCTGGCGGCGGCGGCCAAAGCCAAATGCCCGATTTCAAGACTTTATGCAGGAGGTACAGCCACCATTGAGCTGGATGCCAAACTGGTATAAAAAGTGAATTTTCACACTGAAAAACACAACAAAACGGGAGCTCAAAAGGCTCCTTTTTTATTGGTTCTCTTCAAACGCATTGGATTGGTGATTTTATTTTACATAAAACAGGATCAGGCCATAAGATAATCTCGAAAAAGGTGAAACAAAAAAGGCTGCCGGAATCCGACAGCCTTTATATTATGTATCGCTATATTTTATTTCTTATGGTTCGCGATTTCGATATTCACCTTCTGACCTTTAAAACGTGCATTCTTAAAGGCTTTTATTGCATCCTTCTCGAAACGGTTGTCTACCTCAAAAAATGAAAATCCTTTCAAGACCTCAATACTGCCAATCTCCACGCTTTTACCAGGCATTTGCTGGTTGATCATATCAATGATGGAACGCTTGCTGATTCCGTTTTTCTTGCCCAAGCTGAAAAAGAAGCGAGAGAACTGATAGTCGCCACGGCGGCCTTTTCCTCCTCTTTCGGGGCGGCTACTATTTTTTCGGTCTTTCCGGTCTTTTCGATCATCTCGTCCGTCCCTCCGCTCATCGTATCCGTTCTCATCTACGTTAATGTCTTTGGCTCCTTCGTAATAAGTAAGAAAACGGTTGAACTCTACCCAAACAAAATGTTTGATCAAGTCTTCACGATCAAGCCAGGAAAGCTTTTTGTAAATAACCGGCATAAAAGGCGCGATCTGCTCGTCGTTTACTTCCACCTTTTCTACTTTGTCGATCAGGTTAAAGAGTTGTTTCTCGCAAATTTCTTTTCCCTGCGGAACATTCACTTTTACAAACTTCTTCCCTATTTTGCGCTCCACATCTCTCAGTTTTCCCTTTTCACGCAAGTGAATCAGGGTAATCGAGATACCTTTTTTACCGGCCCTGCCGGTTCTTCCGCTTCGGTGAATGTATACCTCCGGATCGTCGGGTAGATTGTAGTTGATTACATGGGTCAGATCGTTTACATCCAAACCACGGGCAGCAACGTCGGTGGCTACCAGCATTTGCAAATGTTTTCCGCGGAAACGGGCCATTACATGGTCGCGTTGCGCCTGCGAAAGATCACCGTGAAGCGCATCAGCATTGTATCCGTCCTGCATCAGTTTGTCGGCCACCTCTTTGGTTTCCATACGCGTACGACAAAAAATAATGCCGTAAATATTCGGATTGATGTCGGCCACCCGTTTCAATGCGAGATAACGGTCTTTGGCATGTATCAGGTAATAATGGTGCTCGACATTTTCTGATCCCGTGTTTTTCTTTCCTACTGAAATTTCGTACGGATCGGACATATAGGTGTTGGCAATCGACACAATTTCTGACGGCATGGTAGCCGAAAACAAAAGCGTTTGTTTTTCAGCCGGAGTATCTTTCAGAATTCCATCCAGGTCGTCTTTAAAACCCATCGAAAGCATTTCGTCGGCCTCGTCTAATACCAGCCACTGAATTTCGTTTACACGCAGTTTCCCGCGCTTGATCAAATCGAGTGTTCTTCCCGGTGTTCCAACAACTACCTGTGCACCTTTTTCCAATGCGGTAATTTGCTTTCGAATATCAGCACCCCCGTATAAAACAGCGATGTTGATTTTTCCCAGATTCTTTGAAAAGTTGCTCAGATCGTTGGCAATTTGCATTGCCAACTCGCGCGTTGGACTCAATATCAACGCCTGCGGTGCCTTTATGTTCGTGTCTATTTGCTGAATAATGGGCAAGCCAAAAGCAGCAGTTTTCCCGGTTCCTGTTTGTGCCAATGCCACCATGTCTTGGTCGCTTTCCAGTAAAAACGGAACTGCTTTTTCCTGTATCGGCGTGGGCTCTATAAATCCTAAATCCTGAATAGCGCTCAGAATTTCAGACCGTAAACCCATTGATTCAAATAAACTCATCTTCTAATTATTAAAAAGTGGGCGCAAAGGTACTTCTTTTATTTGTTTTTCAGTCATTTATGACGTTCTGTACCGTAAATTTAACTTTCAGTATGAAGTTAAAGATGAATTAGTTGCACCGTCAGTCCCCTTCATTTTCAAAATTACGCATTATTCCGCCTGACAATTGCATCGATTCCATTAAATTTGCTGAACCGATTTCATTCAAAAAATACGTGTATGAATAGGAACACGCCTTCGAAAACAAGCTTAAACATCTCCCGGATTCTTGTACTCTTTTTTCTATTTATGGTTTCAGGCACGGGTGTTTTTGCCCAAAACCAGGATTCAATACCCGAATCGGCCGTAAACTCCGACAAAGCCTTAAAGCGAATTCACTTACGCCAGATTACCAAAAACGGTTTTAACTTCTGGCAGGATGATTTCACGGGAAACTGGGCGGGTGTTGATTTTGGATTTAACATGCTTCTCAACCCCAACTACACCGGGTACACAAGCGAATTTATGGAGATCGACGAGCTTCGCTCCAATTCGGCCTATTTCAATGTGCTGCAACAAAGTATTGGCCTGCAACGCAACCGAAACAAAATCGGGCTGGTTACCGGGCTTGGGCTTCATCTCCAAAGCTACCGGCTGAAAGACAATACAACCATTGTACGTGATGAAAACAGTGTTATCCAACCTGAAACATTGGTGGCCTACGACAATCAGAAATCAAAACTGGCCCTGATCTCGTTCATGGTACCGCTGCTCCTGGAGTTCCAGGTACCCGTGAATCATTACGACAACCGGATTTATTTCTCGGCGGGCGCTTACGGAGAAGTAAAACTGAACAGCCACACCAAAGTAAAATACAAAATCGACCAAAAGGAAAAGCTGAAAGTGGTGGATCATTTTTCGCTGCGTGACTTTCGCTACGGACTGATGGTACGAACCGGCTACCGGAGCGTTAACTTTTTCGCCACTTACGACCTGGTTCCCTTGTTCCGCGACGAAAGAGGCCCCGAACTTACACCCGTTACTGTAGGCATTACGCTGATCAGATTCTGATATCACCTTTAATAAATATACATTCGCATGAAACCATACATACTGGAGCAAACCAACTGGAAACAGATAAAACACACAAAATACGATGTAGCGGTACTTCCGTGGGGAGCCACCGAACCCCACAACTACCACCTACCTTATGGAACCGACTCGCTGGAAACGGCAAAAATAGCCGAAGACGCCGCAGCCAAGGCATGGGCAGCTGGCACCAAAGTGATGGTATTGCCCGTAATACCGCTCGGGAGTCAGAATACAGGCCAGGTAGATATGCCTTTTTGTTTGCACACACCTCCGTCAACACAACTTTTAATTTTAAAAGACATTGTTACGGCACTCAACCGCCAGGGAATAAAAAAGCTGGTAATCATGAACGGCCACGGGGGCAACACTTTCAAGTCACTGATCCGGGAACTGCAACCACAATTCCCTGAAATGTTTCTTTCGCTGGTAGAATGGTTCAATGTTCCTACCCGGGAAAACTATTTTGAAGAAGACGGCGACCATGCCAACGAAATGGAGACAAGCATGATCCTGCATTACTTTCCTGAACTGGTTTTGCCGCTGGAAGAAGCCGGTGATGGCAGCTCCAAAACCCATAAACTAAAAGGCATTCGCGAAAAAACAGCCTGGGCTCCGCGCCAGTGGGACAAGGTTTCGGACGACACCGGAATCGGTAATCCTAGAAAAGCCACCGCCGAAAAAGGAAAAAAGTTTGTGGAAGATGTAAGCAGCACCATTGCCTCTTATTTTACCGAGCTGGCACTTTGCGACATTCACGACCTTTACGAATAAGACAAGCTTCCATCGACAAACAAAAGCACTGACAAAAAAATAATTTCCCTCAGGGTGTAACATTTGCACTTTCCGGGATACCTATGGTGAAACCTGACCGGGACAAAACCTAATTTCTTTTGAATACCAACCGATGTATGTGTTAAATTGGTTATGCCTATCAATTTAATAGATAAATGTCACCATTGAAAGTGTAGGGAAAAATTATATTTGCAACTTTTATCAAAATTGAAACGAAAAATAATGATTAGAAAGATTAAGCTCCTGCTGTTACTTACCGTGTTTACTATCGGTACTGTAGTAGCTGATGAAGGGATGTGGCTGCCATCGCTCATTCACAAGTTGAATATTAATACGATGCAGCAAATGGGATGCGAGTTAAGTGCCGACGACATCTATAGTATTAACCACTCAAGCCTGAAAGACGCTATTGTGGCGCTCGACCGCGGATCGTGTACGGCAGAAGTGGTTTCAAAAGACGGTCTGTTGTTAACCAATCACCACTGTGGTTTTGGCGAAATTCAACAACATTCGAGTGTTGAGCACGATTACCTGGAAGATGGTTTCTGGGCCATGAGCCGCGAAGAAGAACTTCCGAACCCGGGTAAAACAGTTACTTTCCTGGTTAGCGTAGAAGATGTAACAGCGAAAGTTCTGGAGAATGTTAACGACGACATGACCGAAGAAGCAAGAGACAAAGCGGTTAACGCAGCACTCGATAAACTGGTGAAAGAAGCCAAAGCCGATACGCATTACGAAGTTTATGCCCGCGACTTTTTCAATTCAAACCAGTTCTTTCTTTTTGTAACCGAAACGTTCAGAGATGTGCGTTTGGTAGGAGCTCCTCCGCAGGCACTGGGTAAATTTGGTGGCGACACCGACAACTGGATGTGGCCCCGTCATACCAACGACTTTTCGATGTTCCGTATCTATTGCGGACCTGACGGGAAACCTGCCGACTATTCAGAAGAAAACGTTCCTTACCAGCCAAAACACTTTTTACCGATTTCGTTGAAAGGAGTTCAGGAAGGTGATTTTGCCATGGTTTTTGGCTACCCCGGAAGAACCAGCCGATACAAAACTTCGTACGGCATCGACTACACCATGAAGGTGACTAACACGGCGCGCATTGTGGTTCGTGAGAAAAAACTGGAGATTATCGCCGATTACATGGCATCGAGCCAGAAAGCAAAAATCCAGTACGCATCGAAACACGCGAGCAGCGCCAACTATTACAAGAACTCCATTGGGATGAACCAGGCGTTGACCAAGCTAAAGGTTATCGACCAGAAAAAAGCACTGGAAGACCAGTTCACTACCTGGCTGAATGCCGACCCGGCAAGAAAAGCCAAATACAGCGAAGCACTTGGGCTGATAAAAGATTACTACTCGGAGGTTGAAAACGACAAAGCCCGTGAATTTATCACCGAAGCCTTGTTGAGAGGCCCGGAGATCTTCACTTTTGCCAACCGCGTTAAACCGCTGATGGAAATGCTAAAAGACCCTGTCGGCAATAAAGACCGGATTGAACGTTATACTGATTTCCTGAAGGCAATGACAGAAAGCTATTTCAAAGACTATGATGCTGCTACCGACCAGAAACTGACCGCTGCCCTGATGCAGGTTTA
The DNA here is from genome assembly GCF_003576475.1 of Maribellus luteus. Taxonomy (GTDB): domain Bacteria; phylum Bacteroidota; class Bacteroidia; order Bacteroidales; family Prolixibacteraceae; genus Draconibacterium; species Draconibacterium luteum. The sequence continues at coordinate 342,284 of NZ_QWGR01000003.1, forward strand.
TGCGCAGGAAAACAAGCCAATCTTCCAGCCGGCTTGCTACCAGGTGATTCAGAAAAAATACAAAGGTGATTACGATAAATTTGCTGAGCAGCTGTTCAAAAAAACCATTTTTGACAACCAGGAAGAATACCTCGCATTTTTGGACAACCCAAGTTTGAAAGTGCTGGAAAAAGACATGGCCTTCCAAACAGCGGTGGATATTTTTGACAAATACAACCAGATCAGGGAAGCCATTGACACCCGCAGCGACATCCTGAAAAAGGGACAAAGATTATTTGTGGCCGGTTTGATGGAAATGCAGCCCGACAAGAAATTCTACCCCGATGCCAACTCAACCATGCGTCTTACTTACGGTAAAGTGTTGGATTACGATCCGCGCGACGGTGTAACCTACAAGTACTACACCACTACCGACGGTTACCTGGAAAAAGAGATTCCGGGCGACTACGAATTCAACGTACCGGCCCGCATGAAAGAGTTGTTGCTGGCAAAAGATTACGGCCAGTATGCCGATGCTGACGGAACATTGCACGCTTGTTTTATTACCAACAACGACATCACCGGAGGAAACTCGGGAAGTCCCGTTATCAACGGCAAAGGTGAACTGATTGGTGTTGCTTTCGACGGTAACTGGGAAGCCATGAGCGGCGACCTTGCCTTTGAAGACAACCTGCAACGCTGTATCAATGTCGACATCCGCTTTGTTTTGTGGGTAATCGATGTGTATGCCGGTGCCGATCACCTCATCGAGGAAATGGAAATTATCCGTTAATATTTTCAGAAGATATATGGGAAGTAAAACCTCGTCAGTTTTGGCGGGGTTTTCTTTTGTTATAATTTGGAGGTAATGAGTACGGAGTCCGGAAAGGACTAAATATGAATATCCGTGTGTGAAACGCACGGTAAAAGGCGGTCGGTAGATTTCAGCCCTGACAGGGTTGAATAAATTCAGGTAAGAAATCATACTGCCATAACCAATTCATGATGGGATAATGACCAAACGTCGTTCACCCCCTTCAGGGTTGAGGATACAGGCATTCAGCTGCCACCGGTTGTACCGGCGGTTATTCACGTTTAGTCCTTTTAGGACTTATTGTTTGCGCACTATTCCAAAAGATCAAAGTATCACCAGGGCACTGAGACCAAAAATTGCAGGCAGCTAACTTCAATACCAGTGCAGCAATCCTCCAACTTTATTGTTGTTTATTACGAATAATACTCCCTATTTTGCACTCAGTACTATTTTCTCACTACTCTGTACTCAAAATTTATAAATGGCCCGACCGAAAATAACGATATACACCGATGGCGCAGCGCGCGGAAACCCAGGCCCGGGAGGCTACGGCATTGTTTTATTGTCGGGAGAATTCCGCAAAGAACTCTCGGAAGGATACAAACTGACCACCAACAACCGGATGGAATTGCTTGCCGTGATTGTTGCCCTGGAAACGCTCAAAATTCCCGGAAGCGAAGTCACTATTTACACCGATTCGAGGTATGTGTCCGACGCCGTTGAAAAAGGATGGGTGTTCAACTGGGTGAAAAACCGGTTTAAAGGGAAAAAAAATCCCGATCTTTGGATGCGTTTTCTGGAGATTTACAAAAATCACCTGGTTAAATTTGTGTGGGTGAAAGGGCATGCCAACAACCCGCTCAACGAACGTTGCGACCAGTTGGCAGTGGAGGCTTCATTTAAAGCAAATTTGTTGGAGGATGTGGGGTATAAACCGGAGTAAATGAGAAATTTGAGTTGGGCACTTCTTCTTCTGGCTTTTGTTTCGTGCCGCCAGGAAGGGGAAGCGGATAAAAAAATGGAAACCATAAAATACATAGAAAGAGCAAGCGGGGAACTGAAAACCGAAAATATTCCCAGCGAAGGAATGTTGCACTGGCTGTACGTTTCAGACACCGGCAAACTCACGCTCAATCTGTTGTTTAAGCGGAAAGTTGTTTCGGCCCTGGGTGGCTGGTACATGAACACCCGCTGGTCGGCCAGGCGAACTGCTGATTTTGTTAAGGAACATCGCATCGACATGGATGAATACGCCGTTTCGAATGTAGATGACTACAAAACCTTCAACGAATTTTTCTACCGCAAGCTAAAAGCCGGTGCGCGGCCCATTGGCGAACACCTGGTTTCGCCTGCCGACGGAAAGATACTGGTCTTCCCTACCCTTAGTGATGTGGATTCGTTTTTTGTAAAGGGATCGGAATTTACATTGCAAAGCTTTCTGTGCAACGACGAACTCACTACGAAATATGCCAACGGGTCCATGGCCATTGTACGGCTGGCACCGCCCGATTACCACCGCTACCATTTTCCGGCCTCTGGCACCGCGTCCGAGTCGGTAAAAATCAAAGGGCATTACTACTCGGTTTCGCCACTGGCCTTGCGTGGCAGCCTCGAGATTTTCTGCCAGAACAAACGCGAATACACCACCTTGCAAACAACCGAATACGGCGATATCCTGATCATGGATGTGGGAGCCACCATGGTGGGAAGCATCATTCAGACTTACTCGCCCGGCCGGGTGGAAAAAGGCAGTGAGAAAGGCTATTTTGCCTTTGGCGGATCAACACTGGTGCTGCTTTTTGAAGCAGGAAAGATCAGCTTCGATCCCGACCTGGTGCAGCATACACAAAACGGGCTGGAAACCACCATACGCATGGGCGAAAACATTGCTTTGGGCAACCAGTAGCTGCGCTTCCCAACGCCTTATTCCGAAGGTTCAATAACAGCAAAAATCAGTTTACAATCCTCGCAACTGATGCTTAGCTTCTTTTTGTCGATTGAGTAAGTTTTGGCCGTAATAAAACTGTTTACAAAAAGCGTTTCCCATTGCATACGCAGGAGTGGCTCGCAATACTTCTCCGTACCCTGCCCAACATTGTATATCTTGATTGAATTACCACCGCTTAAGGAGTAACTTCCGAAAGTGTAATTACACAAGTTGACCAGATCAATGTTGCCGTTTTCTTTAAAGGCAATTTCAAAATCATTGATAGCGGAAGGAAAATTGGATGCGATGTCTGATTCGTCAATTATCTGTTCCAGTTTCCATTCGGTATTAACAATCGGGCCGGTTTTCACATCATCGTCTGATTTTTCGCAGGCCATAAGTACCATCAATAACAAAGCCATCCAAACAAGTTTTCCTTTCATGACAATTTTGGGGTAAGATGATTCTGCAGGCCGTTTGGTTGCGTTGCTTGGCATATAAAGTGGGGATTCAACGAATCAGTGCCATTAATGCCTCCTTTTTTCTGCTGAACAATGAACGTACTGACTACGTTGCATCACTTTTCTTTTGAACGACAAACGTACTGAGTACGTCCGGTCATTTTTCATCCGGGCGGCAAACGTACTGAGTACATTCTGTTCCTTTTTTTCGGGGAACGAACGTACTGACTACATTCCTTCACTTTTCGTTTGGGCGACAAACGTATTGAGTACGTTGCCTTCTTTTTCGTCCGGGCGACCATCGTTATGGTAACGTTACTCCACTTTTCTTCCGGGCAGTCATCGTTACGGTAACGTTGGCTCCGGTTGCTTGCTTCAGCGTTTCATAAGTTCAGTGTAAGAAATGAAAGGTTCACTTCAATAAACACTTGACACTATTTCACTCCAGAGGCTGTTACCTCGAAGCAGGAAAAGAGAACCGTTCTTTACTTTAACCGACACATAAAGAACGGTTCTTTAAGCTGACACAGGGCAGACAAAAATGGTATCTTCTTCTGAAATTGGTTCTGAGGCCGGGGCAACCCGAAACTAGCTATTCATTTCAAAATAAAGCACTTTGAACGCAACCATTTTCCCGAAATTATCATCTGAAAATAAAAAACATGTATAAGCTCCTTTACGTATTGTTTCCGGCGTTACTGATGATTTCATGCGATCATGAAATTGAAAATCCGAATAACCTGAAGCTGTTGGGACTGGATGATATTAAACGGGAATACCAGATTGCTGATAGTTTAAACTACCTCCCCGACAGAAGCAACATTGACACCACTACCCTTATCTTGGGAATGGACGAGCGAAACGGAAAAGTTGTGATACGATCGTGTCAGACACGAGGATTTGGCTGTATTCTGGTGACGAACTATTACACCATTCTTTACCAGGATTGCGACTCAATCTGTTGCAAAAAAAACGGGAACTGGCTGGTTGATTATGTCGGCTTTGCTGGATTTCGTTCTCCCGTAGGATGCGAACCAGACACTACCGGTAATCATTAAAGATCCAGCACCAGCTGCTCGTCAAGCAGGCGGAACGACATGCGGTGGTATTTGGTGGGCCCGTGTTCCCGGATGGCGGCACGGTGTTTTTTGGTGGGGTAACCTTTGTTTTTGTCCCAGTCGTAGTTCGGAAATTCCCGGTGAATGCTGAGCATAAAATCGTCGCGGTAGGTTTTGGCCAGCACCGAAGCCGCCGCAATCGAATAAAAGCGTCCGTCGCCTTTTACCATGCAGGTGTACGGAATGTCGCCCTGCGTGCGAAAACGGTTCCCGTCGATCAGCAAATGTTCCGGCTTTATTTTGAGTTGCGCCACTGCCCTGTTCATGGCAAGAAACGAGGCATTCAGGATATTAACCTCATCAATTTCATGATTGTCCACCGCAACAACGGCCCATGCCAGCGCCTGCTCTTCGATTACCGGGCGAAGCTGGTAGCGTTGTTTTTCGGTAAGCTGTTTCGAATCGTTTAGCAATTGGTTTTCAAAACCGGCCGGCAAAATTACCGCCGCCGCAAATACCGGCCCGGCTAAGCATCCGCGTCCGGCTTCGTCGCAACCCGCCTCTACCTGGTTCTCCTGAAAATAGGGTAATAGCTTTTGCTTTTTCATACTAAATGGAACTTACTGATATAATTGTTAAACTGAGAAATTGATAAATTGTCAAACTGAGACTGAATATTGCAACCGTTGTCTGAACACAAAGACTCAAAGACACAAAGGTATTTCTTTTATTCTCTCGCAAAGGCGCCAAGACGCTAAGTTAAGCTACGAGCCCCGGGCTGTGAGCTTTTATTATTCATTGGTAAACTGTCAAATTGCTAAACTGTCAAACTGAGACTGATTACTGAGACTGCGACTGATCACTCAATACTTCTTCAATCAACAATCGTTAATCACCATTCCTCAATCAAGTACTCTTGCCAAACTGCGAAATTGTAAAATTGTCGTTTTATTTCCAACATTTAACCACTTGCGCCCGGGCTTGCTCCAAAGAATCTTTACTCATTGACGAAGGCCTGAGCGTGGAGCGCGGGCTTGTTTACGTCCATATCCCCAGGGCTTTGCCCCGGGCTGGTAAGCCTCGCCCTTTCAGGGCTTCCTTTAGAAATTGAAAAACTGGCAAATTGTGAAACTGGCAAACTGAGACTGAATACTGAGACTGCGACTGGTCACTCAATACTTCTTCAATCAACAATCGTTAATCATCATTCTCCAATCAAGTACTCTTGCCAAACTGCGAAATTGTAAAATTGTAGTTTTATTTCCAACATTTAACCACTTGTGCCCGGTCTTGCTCCAAAGAATCTTTACTCATTGACGAAGGCCAGAGCTTGGAGCGCGGGCTTGTTTACGTCCATGTCCTCAGGGCTTTGCCCCGGGCTGATAAGCCACGCCCTTTCAGGGCTTCCTTTAGAAATTGAAAAACTGCTAAATTCTCAAACTGGCAAACTGAGACTGATTACTGAGACTGCGACTGGTCACTCAATACTTCTTCAATCAACAATCGTTAATCATCATTCCTAAATCAATTCCCGTTGCTAAACTGAGACTGAATACTGCGACTGATCACTGAACTCTGAACCTTGAACTTTAAACTCCTCTCACTGCAACGCTTTCTCCACGCTCATCCAGAGCAGGCGTGCGGTTTCGTCCCAGCTAAATTTATTTTTCTGAATAAATCCCTTTTCAACCAGGCTTTGCCGAAGATCGGCGTCCTCGTGAATCCGCAACATGGCATCGGCAATCTGGTCGATTTTTAAGGGGTCGGCGTACATTACAGCGCCTCCGCCCACTTCCGGAATCGACGTGGTGTTGGAACAAATCACGGGTATGCCAGCGCTCATCGCCTCCACAATCGGAATTCCGAAGCCTTCGAAAAAGGGCACAAAAGTGAGAGCCAGCGCGCCTCCAAAAATATCGTGCAGCTCTTTGCTCGACACCCGCCCGGTAAAAACCACATCGTTGCGGTAGCGCATGTTTTCGTAGGTCTCGTGTATATCGCCTGTTTTGTGCATTTCGCCTCCCACCACCACCATTTTGGTGGCATCGCCTTTCACACTTTTAAAGGCATCGAAAGCCTTTAGCAGTCCGCTTACATTTTTTCGCGGATGCAGCGCGCCAACAAACAAAAAGTAATCAGCACCCCCGGTGTAACGCTTTTTTACGTCCACTTTCTCTTTTTCCGAAATGGGTTCAAAAATCTGGTTGATGCCGTCGTACACCACATCAATTTTATCGTAGTCAACCTTGTACGAACGCGTAATGTCTTCTTTCGAATAAAAGGAAACCGTGGCAATGCGCCGGGCAATGCGCGCAAACTTCGGAAAAAAGTGGTTGTAGTATTTCGCCTTTAACCACGGAAGGTCGTCGGGGCGGTGCACAAAATTTATGTCGTGAATAACGCCCAACTGCGGCACTTTTGTCCGCAACGATAGGTATCCGTCGGGCGACAAAAACAGGTTGGCTTTGTATTTTTTCAGGATGCGCGGAATTTGGTACTCAAACCACAAATACCACAACACCGGATGCCGGGTTGGAGGCCCAACCACCACGGGCTTAACATTTTCTGAAAAAACATAGTCGGGGCTGTACGGCCTGTCAAACAGGAAAATGAATTCGTGTTCGGGATGATTCAGCGTCATTCGCTTCAGGGTTTCATACGTGAACCACCCGATTCCTTCCAGTTTCCCTTTGATCAGTAAACGCGTGTTTACGGCAATAATCATGCTGTCGGTTTCAAATTTCCGTAAATGTACAAAGATTGTGGTGATTATTCCCGCTTGCGTATAGTCAATATTTCTTACTTTTAAGCGTTCAAAAAACAAGCGAGATATCCACCTAATACCGGTAGTTTGAAACGAAAATTTGTAACAAACCTGCTCCTGCTCCTTTTCCTGAATCTGCTGATCAAGCCGTTTTGGATATTTGGCATCGACCGCACGGTTCAAAACTCGGTGGGAGACGAAAACTACGGTTTGTATTTTGCGCTTTTCAACTTTTCGATGCTGCTGAATATTTTGCTCGATGTGGGGATCACCAACTTCAACAACCGCAATATTTCGCGTTACAGTTTTTTGCTGCCCAAGCATCTTTCGCACATTATCGGGTTGAAATTTATGCTCGCCGTTGTGTATGCGCTGTTTACACTGGGTGTCGCGGTCCTAATCGGGTACAACAATTTGCAGTTTCATTTGCTGGCTTTTCTTATTCTGAACCAGTTTTTGATTTCCTTCACGCTGTATCTCCGGTCCAACATCAGTGCGCTTCAGCTGTTTCGCACCGACAGCCTCATCTCGGTGCTCGACCGCAGCCTGATGATCATTATTTGCAGCCTTTTGCTTTTCACCAATGTTTTTCGGATCGAATTTACCATTAACTGGTTTGTATATGCCCAAACCATGGCTTACGGCCTCACTTCACTGATTACTTTACTGATTGTTCTGAAGAAATCGGGACGGATAAAAATCCAGTTTGACCCGGCTTTTTTCAGGGTGTTTTTGAGGAAATCGTATCCGTACGCCCTCCTGATTTTGCTGATGTCGTTTTACAACCGCATCGATTCGGTAATGCTCGAACGCCTGCTGCCACACCCCATCGGGAAAGAACAGGCCGGAATTTATGCACAGGCTTTCCGTCTGCTGGATGCTGTTTCGATGTTTGGGGTTTTGTTTGCCGGACTGCTGCTCCCTATTTTCTCCAAAATGCTGAAGCAAAAAGAAAATGTGGGGCAAATGGTTAAGCTGTCGTTTACACTGCTGATCGTTCCGGCCATAGTCATTGCAGTTTCCAGCATTTATTACAACAGCGAAATCATGAACCTGCTGTACCATGCCAACACCGAAAATTCGGCTGACCTGCTGGGCATACTAATGACCGGTTTTATTGGCATTGCCATGACCTATATTTTCGGCACGCTGCTTACCGCCAACGGCAGTATGAAACAGCTGAACACCATGGCCTTTGCTGGAATGATCCTGAACATTACGCTGAATATTATACTGATCCCCAAATACCAGGCACACGGTTCGGCCTGGGCCAGCCTGGCAACACAGCTTTTTACCGGCGGGACGCAACTGGTGCTGGCACTGGTTATATTTCGCCTGAACCCGGGCATTAAATACATTTTTCAACTGCTTCTTTTTACCGGCCTCGTTGTGGCTCTCGCCACTGTTTCAAAGGAAATCGACAACTGGCTGCTGGGCTACGCTTTCCTGGTGGCAGCATCGGTGATTTCTGCCGTAGCGCTTAAACTTTTTAATCTGAAAAACCTTTATGAAATTATCAGATACAAATAAATATGGTGAATCCAACCATTCAGGAATTGCAGGATCCGGAACGTTTTGAATTGATTGCCGAGCTGAGTCACGAAAACATCAAATCGTTTGTGCTCGATCAGTTGGGACAAGGGGGCCGGATAACGATCGCATTTATGATCTACCAGTCGCTTATGATTATTATGGGAATGTTCTTAGTGACAAGAGCCATCATCCAGGCCTTACACGATGCGCCTGAAAACCTTTATTTCACCATCGCTGCATTGCTGTTTTGCTTTACGGCATTGATCCCGGTTCACGAGCTTTTACACGGCCTGGCCATAAAACTAAGCGGTGCGCCCACGGTTCACTACGGCGCCTACTTCCGGAAATTCATCTTTTATGCCGAAGCCGACCGCCACGTAATCAACGGCACACAATTTACCTGGATTGCATTGACTCCCCTGTTGGTTGTAAAGCTGGTGACGCTCGTTTTGTCGCTTTTTTTCTGGCACACACCCTGGCTGTATTTTTTCCTTTTGACCATGGCCGTTCACAGCCTTTTTTGCGCCGGCGACATTGGCCTACTTTCCGTTCTTTACCGGCACAAAAATGCTGAGATCTATACTTTTGATGTTAAGGCTGAAAAGAAAAGTTATTACTATCTGAAGAAGAAATAAATCTATTTTGATCCAAGCCCAAATAAGAAAAGTAATAGTAGTCTTGAACTCCTTCTTTTTCCACCTAATCTTAGCTCCCTTTCTACAGATCTTTCTAAGGTCTCATTTAATGCAGGGCCATGTTATTTCGTCCGGGATCACGAACCGTTAAAAAACAACTTTCTTCGCCGGACGAGATGAGGACGATTCCTAACCCGGCGCTTTGCACCGGGTTATTGATATTTGACACTTTCAGTGTCAATTTAATCAACACCCTGCAAGGGTGAAACAATAATAACGACGGGTAAACGATTCGTCCGTCAAATGACGGACGGAAAGTGCAACCCGGGGTATTGACCAAGACGAACAACCGGCGCAATCTCCCAACATTTTAGACATATAAAGTTCTTTGCGCCGCACGGCAATCGTCCATTAGATAGAATTGCCCAAAGAATATTTATGTGTAAAGGATGGCCTCGTGTTAAACAAAAGAATTGTATCAGCCAGCTCGCAAATCAGCGAGAGTTAGCGTATAAGCGTATTCAGCTTTGATCTTTGGGAAACGTTCAACAATAAAAAAGGGAACCAACATGATTCCCTTCTTCTGACGTTTTTTGAACAGTGCTAAATCGTAAATAACCAAGTTTTTAATCACTGATCAAAACTACAAAATAACTATGTTAATGAATTTTAATGAACGTCTGGTTATTGTTAAACTAAATATAGCTTTGTTAAATAGTGTAGCTAACTGCAAAAATCAGTAAAAGAACGTTAATTATCTGCTGATCTTTGGGCTACTACCACCTGAAAGGCTCCTTTTCCAACGGTCTCTATGTTTTGAATTAAAAACCCGTTTTCCGGAAGAATAGACATTAAGCCACCGGCCTCTGTATAACTTCTAAAGTTCCCGTTATGGTTTCTTCCGGCCATAAACTCGGCCACTCTGCTTGCAACTCCCATATAATTTCGCGGTAACGGAACGGCATAATCCAGCACTACAATTCTATCCGCCACCTTTTGGATTTCGCTTAAAACAGCCCCCCGCAAACCGGGATCGAACTGGTGCAAAGCCAACGAAAGAATGGCCACATCAAATCTTTGTCCGTAAAACCCCGAAAGATCCGTTGCATCACCCACGTAAAAACCGGCATTCGGTACTTTTCGTTTTTGGGCTGCTTTGATTGCGTAACGAATCATTGACTCACTCAAATCCACACCCGTAAGCGAACCGGCCCAATCTGCCAATTCAAAAAGTTGCGCTCCCGTTCCGCAGGCAATGTCTATTATGCGGTCGCCTTGATTAATATGCGCTGCAACGCTTCTCCGCAGTGACTGCAAGAGGGGATCGAGCAGGGTGCTGTAAAAAATACCGGATTCTACCATTTATTGTGTTATTGTTGATTCGAAAAATGCCCAGATCTCATCGCAGCCATTAAAGTCGCGGTTGGTATTGCCCACCATACTTCGGGGCAGGTACTGCCGCATACCCGGCCAGGTGTGCCCTCCGTTTACCACCTTAATATCGACAATTTTTAGCCGATCGTTCGCTGGATTTTCCCAAACCGTTTTCACGGCTGTACAGTCGTCGTCTGTATTGATATCGGGAAAAGCATAAACATCTGACTTTTGGGAACACCCGTTTACATTTTTCCAGTATTGAATCGCTTCCGCATTGCTTAGCACTTCGCCCCTTTTTTGCTTTAACACAACCACAGGCCCACCGTTATAGGGAACCAAAGGATCGGCATCTCCGCCAATAAAAATTACCGGAACCGGATTCCCGGGATCCGTTTTTTGCTGGTCCCCGCTCATGGTGGCCGCCACCACCCCGATGGCTTTAAAAACCCGCGAACGCTCAATGGCCAGGCGCTGCACCATAAACCCTCCGTTCGAAATACCACAGGCAAAGATATTTTTACGGTCAATCGCCAGTTTCTGATCCAGATCGTCGATCATTGCATCAAAGAAACCAACGTCGTCGATCTTTAACCGGCGTGCTACCGACAAGGTATCCCGTTCGCCATCGTTCCAGCCCCTCCGGTAACCATTGGGATAAACCGCAATAAAACCATCGCGGTCGGCGAGTTCGTTGAATCTGCGCCCGGTAAAATTCAGCATGCCCTTTGCTTTTCCTCCGCCGCCGTGCAGTATAAAAACCACCGGGTAGCTTTTCTTCGCATCGTAAGTCCTTGGCAGATAAACCTGGTAAAAGCGTATCAATCCATCCACTTCAAGGTAAACCTTTTCGGTTCCGACCTGCGCCAAACAGCCCATGGAAACCATCGAAATCCAGACTAAGAGGAAAACTGTCTTCATGATATATCCTTTCTTAAACAAACTCCATCCGCGTTTTTTTGTTATTAACACAAACAAAAATAATATGCATAAATACAAATACCTTCTTCCGGTTATTTTTCTGATGTTCACCGCATTTAAACCGGACAAGCCTGCTTACCTGCTTTTTGACAAAGACGGAAAAACGGTTAAGTACGAAAGAATGCTCAAACAAATTCAGGAAGCCGATGTGGTTCTTTTTGGCGAGTTGCACGACAACCCGATTTCGCACTGGCTACAGCTGGAACTTACCAAAGATATGTTTGAGATGTACGGTAAAAACCTGATTTTGGGGGCCGAAATGTTTGAAAGCGACAACCAGGTCATCCTGGACGAATACCTTTCGGGGAAGATCTCGCAACGAAACTTTGAGGACGAAATGAAACTATGGCCCAACTATAAAACCGATTACAAACCCCTGGTCGAATTTGCCAAAGACAGCGGTCTTTATTTTGTGGCTACCAATGTTCCGCGCAGGTATGCCGCTTTGGTTAATAAGAAAGGTTTCGAGGGACTTGAAGAATTATCGGACGAGGCAAAAACCTTTTTGCCCTCCCTTCCTCCTGCTTACGATTCGACGCTGAATTGTTATGCCAGTATGATGACTATGGAAGGCATGGGCAGTCATGTGTCATCTAATTTTCCAAAAGCACAGGCTATAAAAGATGCCACCATGTCGCATTTCATACTCAAAAACCGGGAGCCGGGTAAAAAACTGCTTCATTACCACGGTGCGTACCACAGTCAAAATTTCGAAAGTATCTACTGGTACCTGAAACATTACCAACCAGAGTTGAAAATTGTTACGATCCACAGTGTTACGCAAAAAGATATTTCGAAACTCAGCGAAGAAAACACGGGAAAAGCCGATTTTACGATCTGTGTGGACGAGGATATGACACGAACGAGGTAAAGCCAAGGGAAGCACAATAGCCGACTCAAAGTCCTGAAAACAAAAAAGGCAGCATCTGTATGCGGCCTTTCTTTACGGTGCGAATGGAGAATATTTTAATGGGAGGAATATTGTCCTTTTCGCAGTGCAATATACTCGTGGATTTTCTATTTTTAAATACCTAATTTTAGGTATTTTAGCAAGGTCCTATTAACATAAATTTAGGCTACCCGGAAAATGGATAAGGAGAGTGTAGTAAAAATCAAGGAGGCGTGGAAACCCAACAAAATTGAGAAGCCGGTTAAAACCGAACTGTACCTGAATGTTATCGAACAAGTAGCCAATTTGTTCTCGGCAGGAAGTTTCTACTACTATATCTTAAATTTTGAAACGCTCCAGATGGAGTATGTGGACAAAAGAGTTGAGTCGGTGCTGGGGTATAATCCGAGCGACTGGAGCCTTGATAAAGCATTTGAATCGATTCATCCCGAAGATTTAAATCAGATGCACAGAAAGGAAGCCGCTGCTGTCGATTTTCTTCTGAACCGAATCCCGCCCGAGGATATTTTACGTTATAAAGTAGTCTATGTTCTTCGCATGAGGCATGCCAACGGCCATTACAAAACCATCCTTCACCAGTCGAAAACACTAAGTTTATCTGAAGATAAAAAAGCGCAGCACGTATTGGGGATTCACACCGATGTCAGTTACCTGAATATGCCGATTGATCACAAAATATCATTTGTCGGCGATGGTCGTCCTTCCTATTATGCCTTATCCACTGAACCTGATTTTACCCCAAAGCAATACGACTATGAAAATCTTTTCACCGCGCGGGAAAAAGAAATTCTGAAGAGCATCGCCAATGGTAGAACGTTTGGTGAAATAGCAACCATCCTGAATCTCTCTCCACATACCATCAATACCCACAAGAAAAACATTCTACGCAAAACCGATTGCAAAACCACCACCGAACTGATTGCACGTTGCGTGCGGGACGGGATCATCTAACAATCAAGTAACTGAAAACTAATCCTATTGAATGATACAATTGCCTTTGCTCTTCTCGCTCCAGGGATTAAGCTTTGGATAACTTTTATTTGTAAAAATTCATTTCCTCCAGATACTCCCATGTTTTTGGAGGCAGAAAATGCCGCACATCTTTCCCATCACGAATGGCGCGACGGATAAAAGAAGAAGAGATTTCCATCAGCGGGGCTTCGCCGGCTACCACTATGTTTTTGTGTTCCTGCACTTTTGACGCATCAAACCCGGGGCGCGGATAAACAATGATGCCGTAGTTTTCTAAAATGCTCTCAAAGTTCTTCCATTTATGAAAGTTCTCCAGGTTGTCGGATCCCATCAGAATCACAAAGTCGTAATTCGGGTGCTGATCTTTTAAATAAGCCAGGGTATCAACCGTGTAGCTGGGTTTGGGCAGGTTAAACTCGATGTTGGAAGCCCGCAAGCGGTCGTCACCTTCCACGGCACGGTGCACCATTTCGAGGCGCTGGTAATCGTCCAGCAGGTTGTTTTTCTTTTTGTGCGGACTTTGTGGCGAAACCACAAACCACAGCTGATCGATTCCGGTAAACTCAACCATGTAATTCGCAATGGCCAGATGCCCAATGTGAATCGGATTGTAGGACCCAAAATACAATCCTACTTTCAGACGGAGATTCGTTTTTGGTGCAAGTATGTCGGTCACAAGGTGGCTCATAAATTTTTAAAGTTCCAACGTCGAATGTTCGTAAATCAATCCTCAAATTTACTGTATTATTTGGGAGTTGGAAATTCACTATTCTACATTCAATGTCGTTTAACTAAAAACTAAATGAAACAAACGGAAGATAATGCACCCTTCGACTCCGCTCAGGGTGACTGTCAGACTGAGCGAAGTCGAAGTCTATAATCGCTAACTAAACGACATTGATTCTGCATTGGACACCTGATAACCTTGTCTGATACAGCGGTTTTCCAACAAAAGACCCTTCTCCCAAGAGATGCTGAACCGAGTTCAGCATGACCTCAAAAAGTTAATTCGCCAAGAAATTTCCAAGCACCTTTTCCACCTCAACACAGGCTTCCTCGAGTTGGTCGTTTACAATTACCACGTCAAACTGGGGAGCAAAGCTTAGTTCATGCTCTGCTTTTGCAATTCGCATGGCAATCTTCTCTTCGGTTTCGGTTGAACGCGCGGTTAAACGCTTGCGTAACTCCTCTACCGACGGAGGCTGCACAAACACTGCCAGCGCCTCATCTCCGTAGTATTTTTTGATATTTAGTCCGCCAATAACGTCCACATCAAAAATTACGTTTTTACCTTCTTCACGAATGCGTTCCACCTCGCTTTTGAGTGTTCCGTAAAAAATACCGGCATACACTTCCTCCCATTCCAGAAAATCGTTTTTCGCTATTCTTTCCTTGAACTCAGGTTCAGCAAGAAAGTAGTAATCCTTGCCATGGGTTTCGGTAGTGCGCGGCGCACGCGAAGTGGCCGAAACCGAAAACTTGAGGTTAAATCCCTTCCCGAGTAAATGACGTACAATGGTGGTTTTACCGGCTCCCGACGGAGCAGAAAATATAATAAGCTTTCCTTTCATATTTTTGAGCTATGAGCCACAAGCGTTGAGCCGCGAGCTGTTTCCTATCATGAAATTCACTGAACTTTGAACTCTGAACACTAAACTAAAGAACATTCAGCAACTGCTCCTTCACTCTTTCCAGGTGATCTTTCATGTGAACTACAATGCGCTGAATGTTGCTGTCGTTGGCTTTTGAACCGATGGTGTTGATTTCGCGGCCAATTTCCTGTGAAATAAAACCCAGCTTTTTCCCGGAAGACTCTTTTAAACCGGCCGTTTCGTAAAAATAATTACAGTGGTTGTTCAAGCGCACTTTTTCTTCGTTGATATCCAGTTTCTCGAGGTAAAAGATCAACTCCTGCTCAAAACGGTTCTGATCCACGTTGCCATTCATTTTCAGGCTTTCCAGGTTATCCATCAGCCTTGTTTTTACGGCTTCGATCCGCTGTTTTTCAAAAGGTTCAACATCCTTCAGCAGCTGATGAATGCTTTTTACATTTCCGAGAATATCGGCTTCCAGCGCCAAACCTTCCTTGTCACGGAAAGAATCGATATCATCCAGCGCTTTTTTAATATTTGCTTCGATGATTTCCCATTCCTCCTCGTCAAGTGACTCGTATTCGGTTTTTACCACGTCGGGCAAACGCATGGCTGCATGCAGGGTTCGATGATCGGTTGCAACGCCCAATTCGGCGCCAATGTCTTTGAGTTGAAGAAAATAGCCCTTTAGAATTTGCTCGTTGATCTTCGAATTACTTTCTTCTCCCAGGCTTTCCACATAAATGTTGAAATCCACTTTTCCGCGAACCAGTTTGTCCGAAATTATCTTACGGATTTCTATGTCTTTTTCGCGGTACAAAACGGGAGTCCGGGTATTGATATCGATTTGCTTGCTATTCAGCGACTTTATTTCGATGGTTATTTTCTTGTTGTTTACTTCCAATTCTGCTTTTCCAAAGCCGGTCATCGATTTTATCATATGTACAATTTTTGTTCAAATTTAGTATAAAGTCTGTAATATTGAGCGGAATACAGGATCTTGATCATGGAGCCGTGATTCTCGATACTGAATGCGTGATTTTGAATTTAATAGCGATCACAAATCGCGAATCTCAACTCTGAACGTTAACCTCTTAACCCTGAGGCAGTCTATCAGTCCATCCATCCTTCGACCTCAGGTAATAACTCCGGAGCCAATCAGTTCATCACCGTCGTACCAGGCTGCAAACTGCCCAGAAGTAATGCCACGCTGCTCGTTTTCGAATAAAAACCAGGCGCCGTCTTCGCGCAAATGAATGCTTCCTTTTTCCAGGGGCTGACGGTAACGGATGCGGATATCATAATCGCGCTTCTCGCCCACTTTCATTTTCAAATCGGTTCTGATCCAGTGCATGTCTTCGTTGGCAATAAACAAGCCTTTCCGGTGCAATCCCGGATGATTCTGACCTTCGCCCACATACACAATATTGCGTTTTACATCGGTACCAATCACAAACAGCGGTTCTTTGTGGCCGCCAATGTTCAGGCCTTTTCGTTGCCCGATGGTGTAAAAATGAGCGCCTTCATGCTCCCCAATCACTTCTCCGTTCCAGGGTTTATACGGAAACGGAAAACACAACTTCCGGTAATTTTCTTCTGTTATTTCCAACTGCTTTTTCTTTTCCATGAAAGCCGCCGGAATTTCAATCACGTTACCGGTTTTAGGTTCGAGCTGTTGCTGTAGAAAAGTAGGAAGATCCACTTTCCCCACAAAACAGATTCCCTGCGAATCCTTACGTTCGGCAGTGGGAAGATTTTGCTCGCGTGCAATTTCGCGCACCTCGGGTTTTAACAATTCCCCGATCGGAAACATGGCTTTCGATAGCTGCTCCTGGCTCAACTGGCACAAAAAATAACTCTGATCTTTGTTCGGATCTTTCCCGGCCAGCAACTGATGAATGGTTTCGCCGTTTACCTCTACTTCGCTTTTCCGGCAATAATGCCCGGTAGCCACATAATCGGCATCAAATTTCATCGCTTCGTCCAGGAAGGTATCAAATTTAATTTCCCGGTTACACAGCACGTCGGGATTAGGTGTGCGGCCTGCCTGGTATTCGGCAAACATATAATCCACCACCCGCTTTTTATAATCCTTGCTTAAATCAACAATATGAAACGGAATATCCAGTTTTCTGGCCACCATTTTGGCAATCAGCGAATCTTCTTCCCAGGTACACGAGCTGGTAAGCACACCTTCGCGTTCATGATAATTGATCATAAACAGTGCGATCACATCGTAGCCCTGCTTTTTCAGCAAATAAGCAGCTACGCTCGAATCAACTCCGCCCGATAATCCTACAACCACTCTTTTCATGGCGCAAAAGTAGAAAGATAAAATCCAATTCTGCAAACAGCTTCTGAAAAATGAGGATTTGTTAAGCAGTTTTATCCCGTTCAATCTCAAAGTTTTACCAAAAGTTGAATTCTTTGTGACACTTCCGTGATACTTTCCCCGGACCTTTGGTTCAGATTATTCACCATAAATTATATCGTTATGAAATCACTTCGTTTATTATTGAGTTTAGCAATTGTTGCTGTTTTGTTTACCCAGTGTATGCAAGACGAAATGGAAGAACCTGTACTAAAAAAAGGAAGCCTACCGGATGTTGTTCCCTCTAAGATGTATACCGTAACGGTTGAAAATGTCTCGACAAATTACAAGTTTTTTGAGGCGGGGGCAGTTGCCGTCCCGGATGGAGAAAGCGAAGCCGGGCCTGCTTTCCCGGGGCATTCGTTTACTTTTTCGTTCCACGCCGGACCTGCTCACAAACTATCGTTTGCCACCATGTACGGTCTCTCGAACGATGGTTTTTATGCACCTTCCGGACAGGGAATAGCGCTTTACGACAACGGCACTCCGGTTACCGGCAACATTACCTCGCAAATTATGCTGTGGGATGCCGGAACCCAGATGAATCAGATGCCCGGACCGGATAATCCGCACAACGGCGCAGATACCGATGATCCGGTTCAACTTATGTCGGAAGTTGGCGATGGCTACGACTACGGTACCGTAGCTACCAATCTGAAAGTGATGCTCGACTACAACGGCGGCCACATGTTCACCGTAACCATAGAGGTGCTTGCCGGAGCTACTACTGCTGTTTCTCCGGTAGCCTGGGTGGTACACAGCATGGAAAATCCGATTTTTGAAGCCGGCATGACCGATTGGGACAAAGGCCTGGAAGATTTGGCAGAAACCGGAAATCCGGGTCCGTTGTCTCACTACCTGACCTGGAACAGTGGTTATGTATCGCCCGTTGCACCAGTACTTTGGGCAGTTCACGAAAAAGATGAAATGCCGATTTTCACCGCCAATACTCCCGACCGGGGAGAAGGACTGGAATTGCTGGCAGAAACCGGAAATCCGGGAGACCTTGCAGCCAGCCTGATTTCCATGGATTACAACGCTGGTGCCTATGCGATTCCGGACGGATCGAATGCAGCAGGCCCCTTGTTCCCCGGCGATAAATACACTTTCTCTGTTGATGCAAAACCAAATCAGTATTTAAGCATTGCAAGTATGCTTGGAAATTCCAACGACATTTTCTTTGCCTTTGGCGACGGGGGCATTAAACTGGCCTTTGGGAACGACATTGAGGACATTACACACGAAGTAATGCTGTGGGATGCAGGAACCGAGGTAAATGAATACCCCGGAACAAAATCAATGGATGAAGACGAAGGCGGTTTGGTACGTTTGCTTGATGACGGATTTACTTATCCGGCAGTTGACAAGATCATAAAAGTTACCATCCACAAAAACAAGAAGTAGTCTGATTGTTGAGGGAAAGACTTTGAGAAAGAATCCGCCGGTGGAAGCCGGTGGATTTTATTTTTTCTTTTTATTCTGGTAATTCTTTCGGTGCTGGGGCTGACCTCCCCCGCCTTGGTTTTTAAACTTATGAAAACTACCTTTTCCCTTTTTCCTTCCTTTGGCTGGCACTTTCCATTCCGGTCCGGAACCAAATTGTTCAGGCATTGGTATTTTAAAAACTTCCCGCTCGATCAACGTTTCAATCTGGTGAAATTTGTACATGTCGTCTTCGTTCACCAGCGTCAGAGCCACTCCGGTTGAATCGGCACGTGCGGTACGCCCAACACGGTGCACGTAATCTTCGGCATCACCCGGCACATCGTAATTAATCACCAGGTTAATGTCTTTGATGTCGATTCCACGGCTCATTACATCGGTAGCTACCAAAATCCGGATTCGCTTGGAACGAAATCCATTTAACACTGCTTCCCGTTCCGATTGTTCCAGATCAGAAGAAATGGCCTCAGCTTCAAACTTCCTTCTTTTCAGAACGCGGGCCAGTTCAGTGGTGGCACGTTTGGTTGAGCAAAAGATAAGTATGCTGTCATACTCCGGATTCTCATTAATAAGATGAGCTACCAGGTCATTTTTCTGTTTATCGTAAATCAGGTAGGCAGCTTGCAAAACTCCTTCAGCCGGTTTGGATATAGCAATGTTTATTTCCTTTGGCTCGTGCAGAATCTGGGAAGCCAGTTTCCGGATCTTTGGTGCCATGGTAGCACTAAACATGAGTGTTTGCCGGTTTTTGGGCAGATAGGAAATGATCTTCACAATGTCGTCATAAAAACCAATGTCGAGCATACGGTCGGCCTCATCCAGAATCAGGAATTCGATGGTATCAAACTTCACATATCCCAGGTTCAAATGCGAAATCAGTTTCCCGGGTGTTGCAACTATGATATCTGCTCCTTTTGTAAGCGCCGTTTTTTGTTGTCCCCATTCATCGCCGTCACCACCTCCGTAAAGCGCAATGGAATGGATGCCCATTGTGTATCCGATTCCCTGAACCTGCTGATCAATCTGCATGGCCAGTTCGCGTGTAGGAACTATGATAAGTGTAGATGTTTCACCTCCGGGTAAATCAGCGATCAGATCGAGCACGGGGAGCAGAAAAGCGGCTGTTTTACCGGTTCCTGTCTGTGCGCAGGCGATCATGTCGTGACCATCCAAAATAATGGGGATCGCTTGTTCCTGTATAGGAGTAGCTTCTTTAAATCCCATGTATTCGATGGCATCCAAGAGGTCATCGTGTATTCCGAGTTCTGAAAATTTCATGTAAAAAATAAATTTCGATGCTGCAAAGTTAACGAAATTAAAGCCACCAAACTTATCCGTGAATCAACTCTTTACCAAACTGTCGACAATCAGAAAGATCATCATAAACAAATAAAGAAAGTTTAGCTTGTAAAATGCGGGCCTGACCTTGAATTCCTTTTGCATAAAAACGGCCAGGGTAAGGGAAAAAAGCAGGTAAAAAATATAAAAAATCAGAAAAAACATGACAATGCGGTTTTGCACCACAAAAAAGAGGACCAGTAATGCGGAAGCAATGGTGGTCAGCACCCAGGCATAGGTTACGCGCTTGATCTGGTCGCTGCTAAAAAGCTGATTTAAACTGGGCATGCTGGCTTTTTGGTATTGCTCGCCAAACATGAGCAGCAACAGCCAGAAATGCGGAATTTGCCCGATAAAAAAGAAAGCGGCCACAATCAGAATTACTTCGGAAGTAAGGCTTCCTCCGGCAGCGGCCCATCCGATCATTGGAGGCAAAGCGCCCACCATGGAGCCGGGAATAACCGCAAACGCTGATATTTTTTTCATGGGCGTGTAAACACCGTTGTAAAAAAACAATGTCGCCCAACTTAAAACCAGGGCCATCACCGGACTTGAAACCAGCAAAATAACCGAACCTGTTAGCGCAAAAGCTACTGCCAGCATCAAGGCTCCATTGGCGCTGATTCTTCCGGAAGGAATCGGGCGGTCCTTGGTGCGGGGCATTTGTGCATCGAGGTGCCGCTCCTGCCAGTGGTTGATCACACTCGAACTGCACGACATCAGGAAAACCCCCAGGGCCAGCAACCAGCCCTGCGCATCCATTACGTGCCCAAACAAAACATAACCGGTAATGGCAGAAAGGGCAATGGGCAGCGATATACGAACTTTACCCAATTCGTAAATCACCTTCAGCTGCTGCTTAAAATCAAGCGTTTTATTTGTTTCCAGCATACTCAACGACCCTTCCATTCTGCCAGCTTTTCTTATTTCAATGTTTTCAGGTATTCAATAATATTGTTTACATCATCGTCTGAAAGTTGCCCTTCATACGTCAGCATCAGCCCTTTCTGATAGCCGTCAGCAATATCAGCATTCGGATCAAATATCGAGCGTTTGATGTATTCTTCATCCACGGTAACCTCGCGTTTATCACGCCCGGTTACAACAGTTTGTGTTTCGCCCCAGATTCCTTTAAAACTTGGCCCAACGAGGCGGGTTCCGTCGATGGTATGGCAGGCAAAACAGCCAATATTCTGCATAATCCGTTTTCCGGTAGCTGCAGGCGATTCAACCGCTGCCACCGAAGCTGCCACACTTGTAGTATCGGCAATCCAGGCCTGAAAAGCCGAATCTTTCATAACCTCCACATAGGTATACATGTAGGAGTGCTGCAAACCGCAATACTCGGCACAAAACAATTCGTAAGTTCCTTCTTTCTGCGGTTCAAACCACATAAAATTGTCTTTCTTTCCGGGCACCATGTCCTGTTTTACCCGGAAAGCCGGAATGTACAAACTGTGCAGTACATCCATCGCCACCAAGTTCAGTTTCACCGGTTTGTCTTTCGGAAGAAACAAGGTATCCGACCTTCTCCCGTTATCGTATTCAAAACTAAAATTCCACATCCGGCCGTAAACCGTTACTTCCATGGCATCTTTTGGCGGCTTGTGCATGGGTTTCCAGCCTGCCCAGCCATAATAAAACATCAGCATGGTCAGCAAAAACGGAATGATCGTCCAGATGATCTCCAGTTTTGTACTTCCCTCGATCTGAGTCGGTTTCGGATTTTTCTTTTTATTGTACTTGTAAATGAAATACAACATAACAGCCGTTAAACCAATCAGGAATATGAAACATATTGCCAGGATTATAATAAAGGCCGTGTCAACACCTTGTACAAAATTTGAGGCTTGAGTCACTTCTGAGTTCATAGCTATCTATAAAGGTAATCTAAAAAGGTTATCACTATCATCACCAAAAAGATGGCGAACACAAAGCCGACCATAATCTTGATATAAGGTTTATCGTATTTCAGGTGCATGAAATAGTTCAAAACCAGATATGATTTAACTATTGCAAACAATAAGGCAGCTGCCACCGTATAGTCCCGCAGTTCGATGCTGGTGATCCATACCGACGCAAAAGTGAGAGCCAGTAAGGCAATCAACACAACAAAATACAGCCGATAGGGAACTATGTGATGCTTTTCTCCGGACATATTGATTTAGTTTTAGTGTATTAAGTAAAATAACGGGAACAGGAAAATCCAGATCAGGTCGACCAGGTGCCAGTACAGTCCGCAATTATCGAGCAGCGAAGGCCGGTCGGGATGCACTTTCCCTCGTACAAGGCCACGTACGGCAAAAACCATGATCGCCATCCCGATGATGATGTGCAGGGCATGCAAGCCGGTCATTACGAAGTACAATCCGAAAAACAAAACCTCGCCGTGGCTCATTTCGTTCATCATGTGTTCTGATCCCGGCCAGATTCCGTGCGAAAATTTCACTCCCCACTCAAAGTATTTATTGACCAAAAAAGCAAGCCCGATCACAAAAGTGACACTCACCAGGGCTATCGCCACATTTCGCTGTCCTTTTTGCAAAGCAGTAGTAGCCATGGCAATGGTCATACTACTTATCAGCAGGATAACGGTATTCACTGTCCCGATAACCCGGTTCAACTCCTCGCCTGCCAGGTGAAATGCCTCGGGGTTCATATAGCGGTACACTGCGTAAATAACGAACAGCGCTCCAAAAAGCAGTAATTCAGTAAATATAAACAACCACATGCCGACTTTCGACGACTCGGCATCGTACATATCGGGATGTTCTACATGATGTGCATGTTCCATATCCGTTTAGTTAAGTTTTATTCGTAATTGTAAGGTCCGTCTTTTTCTCCGAGTACCGGTTCTTCGTCAAAGTTCAACACCGGAGGAGGCGATGGAACGGTCCATTCGAGGGTTCTACCGTGCCATGGATTGGCTTCGGCAGGCGCTCCTTTTCGGGCTGAACGCACCAGGTTCACCACAATGATAATGAAACCGGTTACCAGTACCCAGGAACCGAACGTACTCAGGATGTTACCACCATGGAATTCTTCGAGGTAGTCGTAATAACGGCGGGGCATCCCCATCATTCCCAGGTAAAACATGGGCGTATAAAGTGCCAGGAAACCAACAAAGAAAACCAGCCAGCCGGTGTTGGCCCAGGCTTTATCATACATTCGCCCAAAAATTTTTGGGAACCAGTAATGAATGGCGGCAAAAAAGGCAAAACCTGTTCCGCCAAATACGATGTAGTGGAAATGCGCTACCACAAAAGCCGTGTCGTGTACATGAACATCGGTTGCCAGAGCTCCCAGAACAAGGCCGCTTAAACCACCGATCATAAAAACAAAAATAAACGACACCGCCCAGTAAAAGGGAGTTTGAACATTGATCGATCCTTTGTACAGGGTCGAAATCCAGTTGAACACCTTAATGGCACTCGGAATCGCCACTATAAATGTCAACAGCGAGAAATAATACTGGGCTGTTCCGCTCATCCCGGCCGTGAACATGTGGTGTCCCCAAACAAGGTATCCCACAAATGCAATGGCCATTGTTGAAGCGATGAGTGCTTTGTACCCAAAAATATGTTTTTGTGCAAAAGTCGGTATAATCTCAGAAATCGCCCCCATGGCCGGAAGTATCATGATGTAAACCGCCGGATGCGAATAAATCCAGAATAAATGCTGGTAAAGGATGGGATCACCTCCCAGTGCAGGGTCAAAAATACCGACACCAAACACACGCTCCAGCGCTACCAGTACCAGGGTGATACCTACCACCGGCGTTGCCAAAAGCTGAATCCAGGCGGTTCCGTACAGCGTCCAAACAAAAAGCGGCAGTTTCATCCACTTCATTCCTTTACACCGTAAGCGGTGAATGGTTACCAAAAAGTTCAGCCCGGTAAGAATGGATGAAAACCCTAATACAAAGGCGCCAAAAATGGCCGGTAACATGTTTGTTCCTGTTTTAAAACTGTAAGGTGCGTAAAAAGTCCAGCCGGTGTCGGGCGACCCTTTACCAAAAAGCAAAGCTGCCAGTACCAGGAAAACTCCGGCCACATACAACCACCACGACAGCAGGTTCAGTTTTGGGAAAGCTACATCGCGTGCGCCGATCATAATCGGCAACATCAGGTTACCAAAAACTGCCGGCAGTCCGGGGACCACCACCATAAATATCATGATCACACCATGAACGGTAAAAACCGAATTGTAAGTCTGGGCTTCCATGATGGTTTTTCCGGGAGCCAGCAATTCGAATTTCATGGCCAGCCCCAGTAATACACCTGTTGTAAACATGGTAGCTATTGAATACAGATACAACAGTCCGATTCTTTTGTGATCTGTTGATAAAATCCATCCGAGCAAACCTTTGTACTTTCCCTGATAGGTTAAATAATTTGCTCCGTTAACAGCAGTTGTTTGCATAAAGTTTTATTTAAATTGACTTCTTACGTTTTGGTTTTATTACCAAAACAAGCAGCAACACCACAGCAAAAAACATGATCAGTGTTCCGCCAATTTTTGTGACATTTAGTACATATGTTTGACCTTGCGGGTCGTATGAATAACAAAACCGTAAAACCTTGTTGAGGGTAGGTCCCGACTGTCCTTTGGAGGCTTCCACAATCGCCATTTTCCATTCAAAAGGCAAAAAGTACAAACCGTTCAGGTAGCGGGTTATTTTGCCATCGGGGCTGACAACTGTCAGCGATGCCGCATGCAAATAATCGTTGCCAGTTTTTTTGTATTTAAAACCTGTTGCCGTGGTAGCCCTTAAAATACTGGCCGTGTCCGAGACAAAATATTTCCACCCGGTTTTTGCGGCTTCCACTTTGTCGGCATTGTTCATCAGGTTCAGGTAATTGTTTTTTTTGCGAATCCCCAGATCGATGGTTTCGGTGGGATCAAAACTGATGGTCAGCACCTGGTAATCTTTTCCCGGTATTAACTCCGACTTGTCCATCACACCTGCCACCGCTTCCATCAGCGGGCTGCAAATTCCGGGGCAACGGTAATATACAAAGTTGATGATGGTGGGTTTATCAATAAGATCGGCCAGCCAAACCTGCTCCCCAGCTTCGTTGATAAGCGAAATACTATCGGGAAGAAAATCATCGAGATGTTCAACTACTCCGATTTCCACATCATCGGCACTGGCTGAAGGATTAATAACCTCCTGAGCCAGGATGGCTTTACCACCCCAAAAAAGAAGTACAGTGACAATCAGTAATTTTATGATAAGCTGATTTCTCATTTTTTAATCCAGTTTTAGCAGGCTCTGTCTTTTATCCTTTACTCTGATTTGCTTGTCTGCCATTGGTTTCAGACAAAAGACATCCAAGCAAAAAAGACAATCGACTCAAATTGTTCGTTAATAAAACCACAAAAGCTTCTGAATGTTTATGCAAAACTGCTGTTTCTTAATGTTTTTCGAATTTGCCTGAGTCAGCCTATCCACCAAAAAATCATTTGTTCAGAACACAAATGCCAAAAAACGCAGGAAACATCCGATGAAAAAGGGAGAAAAATTCAAGAGAAATGATTATTTTCACAAGGTCAAAAGCTGAAAAGCTTATTTAAAATATGTTTTACAACATATAAATTCATTCCCTGGATCGACTTTATGTTGAACTACCCCTTCAAGCGAAAAACCCAATGGAACAATCCCCGGTTTTAGTTTGTTCACACAAAATTTCACGAAAATTTACTAATGACTGCTATTGCCGTTCTACTCAATTGTTTATTCAAAAATAAAAGTTGATTTTTTTACCATTTTACGCTGTAACTAACTCTCACCTAGCTATCTGAGACATTTTTGTCTTTTATTCTTAACGAAAAATTGTTATTTGGAACGATCCCCATATTTTATAATTTCGCTACAGAAGGAATGTTAGTTCCTCTGAATTAGTTGATAAAAATTGTCAGTTTTATGGAAAAGAAATCGCGCAGAAGCTTTGTGAAAGCTCTTGGAGTATCTATCGGAGCAGCAGGAGTAGTCGGTGGATCGTCAATTTTGAATTCCTGTACCCAGGTGGCCTCCACCAACAGCGACACAATCACCTTGTTAACTTCAAGCGGCGAGTTGATGAAAGTGGATAAATCGCAGCTAAAACCTGCCGACCTGCCAAGTTTGTCGGAAAATCAAAAGCGTGGTCGCGAAGGCTTACCCGGAAGAAAATTTGTAATGGTAATTGACCTTTCGAAATGCCGGAATGCGCGCCAGTGTATGAAAGCCTGCCAGAACCACCACCAGCTCCGGCCCGAACAGCATCATATTAATGTATTGCAGATGCAGGATGCCGAAAATACGGCTCCGTACTACATGCCCAAGCCCTGTCAGCATTGCGATAACCCGCCCTGTACCAAGGTTTGCCCGGTAAATGCCACTTTCAAACGCGAAGACGGGATTGTGCTGATCGACAACGAACGTTGCATCGGATGCCGTTTCTGTATTGCTGCCTGCCCGTATTCAGCAAGGGTTTTCAACTGGTTTGAACCACGCGACGCCGAAAAATACGAAGGCGTAACCTATAATATCGAAGCCAATGTTCCGCAGAAAAAAGGAACCATTTCTAAATGTTTGTTTAGTGCCGACCGTTTGCGCGATGGTAAACTTCCCTCGTGCGTATCAGCCTGTCCGAACGGCGTTTACTGGTTTGGCGACCAGAACGAAGATGCCGTTACCAACGGAACTACACACGAAACAACCAGCTTTAGCAAGTTAATTAAAGACAATGCAGCGTACACGTTAATGGAAGAACTCGGTACCAAACCAAGGGTTTACTATCTTCCTCCAAAAGACAGGGCATTTCCATTCCAGGGAGAAATTGATCAACACCATTCATAATCAACTAATATCAGCAACATGGATAAAGTCAAATCACCGGAAGAATCCCGGAAGCTGCTAGATAAAATTACATTCGATCTCACGCGTTCCATTGTAAAACGCGACGAGTTCACCAACTTTTGGTACTTTTTACTGATCATCTTTGCCCTCGTCGGATTGTGGGGCTGGGGGATCCAGATACGCGACGGACTTGGCGTTACCGGAATGCGCGATTATGTGTCGTGGGGAATGTACATTGCCAACTTTGTATTTTTTGTGGCCGTTAGTCTGATCGGCTTCCTCATCAGTTCGGCTTTGCATCTTTTGAAAATAAAGTGGTCGAAAGTAATCTCGCGTGTTGCCGAACAAGTGGCAATTGCTGCCGTTGCGCTGGCCGGTATCATTATAGTAACCGACATGGGGCGCCCCGACCGCTTTCTGAATGTGTTCCTGCACGGACGTTTTGCTTCGCCCATTATCTGGGACGTTACGGTGGTAACCACTTATCTCACCATCTCGGTGTTGCTGTATTATTTACCATTGATTCCGGATTTGGCCTTGCTGCGCGATAAAGGCACTGATGACATTCCGCAATGGAAAAGAAATATATACCGCATCCTTGCCCTGGGCTGGAAAGGCCATGCCGAACAATACAAACTGATCGCGCATGCCATGCGTATCCTGATGATTTTGATCATCCCGGTGGGGCTTTCAATCCATACCGTTACTTCGTGGCTGTTTGCCGCCACTTTACGCTCGGGCTGGGACACCACTATTTTCGGACCCTATTTCGTGGCCGGTGCCTTTGTGGCCGGTGTAGCCGCGGTTATCATTGTCATGTTCCTGTACCGTACGCGCTACGGACTAAAAGATTATTTTGAAGATTACCACTTCAACATGATGGGAAAACTGTTTGTGTTGGTTTGCCTGGTTTATCTTTATTTCAACATCAACGAATTCCTGGTTCCGGGTTATAAAATGAAAACGGCTGAAAGTATTCACCTTTCCAACCTGTTTACCGGTAAATATTCCACCATGTTTTGGGCCACGCAATTTTTCGGGTTGCTGCTTCCGATTACACTGATGGTAAACAAATACTTCAGGAAACCGGTACCTATTACAATCATTTCGGTGTTTGTGCTGATCGCTTCGTGGTTCAAGCGTTACATTATTGTAATCCCCACCCTGGAGCATCCATTTCTGCCGGTTCAGAATGTACCCGAGAATTTTCAGCATTACGCGCCCACCAGCATCGAAATCATGATTACGGTGTTTTCGTTTATGGCGGCCTTGCTGATTATTACGGTCCTGGCCAAAATGTTCCCCGTAATTACGATCTGGGAATATGCAGAAGAAAAGGGCATTTCAAGAGAAATTATTTCGGAACCCAAAAAATAAGGAAAGATGAAGAAGCAAATCATACTTACACTGGTAATTGCCCTGATGTCTGTTTTTCAGGGATTGGCGCAGGAATGGTTGG
Organism: Maribellus luteus; assembly: GCF_003576475.1. Lineage (GTDB taxonomy): Bacteria > Bacteroidota > Bacteroidia > Bacteroidales > Prolixibacteraceae > Draconibacterium > Draconibacterium luteum. The sequence continues at coordinate 370,739 of NZ_QWGR01000003.1, forward strand.
TTCCGGATGATCAGAAAACCTTAACCAATCCGTCGGAATACAATCTTTCCAACGTAAAAAAAGGGAAAGACCTGTACATGAAAAACTGTAAGTCGTGCCACGGCGATCCCGGAAAACACAACGGCTTACCCCTTGTGCCTGCACCACCGGATGTGGTGTCGGAGAAAATGCAGAACAACACCGATGGGGAACTGCACTACAAAATCACCAAAGGACGAGGTGGAATGCCTCAGTTCGAGATTACCATTTCGGATGACGACCGCTGGAGACTGATCAACTTTATCCGGAACTTTGATCCTTCGCGCGAACAACTTTTGGTAGATGCTCCGCCTAAAAAAGCAAAACTGCTGGCTTCGGTCAACGAAGTAGAAAAGAAAGTGGAGATTTTTGCTGAAGTGGAAGACGCCAACGGGTCGTTTGTAACCTTAACCGACGCTGCCGTAAAAATCTCGGCTAAAAAAGCTTTTGGAAACCTGCCAATCGGAGAAGTGCTTACCAATGCCGACGGCCGTGCGGAATACAAAATTCCGGAAACACTGATCGGTGACGAAAACGGGATGGTAAACATTGTGGTTCAGTTGGATGAAGCCTATATTACCGACAATGTTGTGCTGGATGCCGCTAAAGTAGGGCAACTCAAGCCGCAACCCAAGCTGATCAAAAAAGAAATTTTGTGGTCGACCAACGAAAACATCCAAACCTGGTTATTGTTATCCTACCTGGGTGCAGTTGGCGCTGCCTGGGCGGCCATCGCTTACGTAGTATTCCAGATTTTTAAGATCTGGCGCCTCGGAAAAGAATAAGATCGTTATGAATATATTTTACCTGTTGATAGGAGTGAGTTTGCTGGCGGCCCTGATTTTTTTGGGAGCCTTTATCTGGGCGGTGCGCAATGGCCAGTTCGATGACAACGAGACACCTTCGATCAGGGTATTATTCGACGACGATGAACCGGAGACGGAAATAAACGAAGAAAAAAAACAAACGACATAAATCCAGATTATGGAAAATCAAAAATTCTACTACGACAACAAAATTGTTAAGCTGTTTATCCTTGCCACATTGGTTTGGGGAGTTGTCGGTATCCTTGTTGGAATTCTGGCAGCGGCCCAACTGGCGTTCCCGGTATTCAACTTCGGATTGGAATATACCACTTTCGGGCGGGTACGGCCTCTGCACACCAATGCGATCATTTTTGCATTTGTGGGAAACGCCATTTTTGCGGGAGTTTACTACTCCATGCAAAAGCTGCTCAAAACCCGCATGTTCAGCGATACTTTGAGCAAAATTCATTTTTGGGGCTGGCAAACCATTATTGTGCTGGCGGCAGTAACCCTGCTGGCCGGAATCACAACCAGTAAAGAATATGCCGAACTGGAATGGCCGATCGACATTATGATCACCATTATCTGGGTAATATTTGGCTGGAACATGATCGGGACACTGATTGTACGTCGTGTTCAGCACATTTACGCAGCCATTTGGTGGTACCTGGCTACTTTTCTGGGAGTAGCCATTTTGCATGTAGTAAACTCTTTTGAGTTGCCCATCTCCTTATTCAAAAGTTATTCGATTTACGCCGGGGCACAGGATGCTGTGGTACAATGGTGGTACGGTCACAACGCCGTGGCTTTCTTCCTTACCACGCCATTCCTGGGGCTAATGTATTACTACCTGCCCAAAGCAGCCAACCGGCCAATCTACTCGTATAAATTATCCATCATCCACTTCTGGTCGCTCATTTTCCTGTATATGTGGGCCGGACCTCACCACCTGCTTTACCAGGCATTACCTGAATGGGCGCAGGCACTGGGAGTAACCTTCTCGATCATGCTGATTGCTCCAAGCTGGGGAGGTATGATCAACGGATTACTAACGCTGAGAGGAGCCTGGGACAAAGTTCGCGACAGTGCGGCACTGAAATTCCTGGTAGTGGGTGTAACCGCTTACGGTATGTCGACCTTTGAAGGACCGATGATGTCGCTGAAAACCGTGAACCAGATCACTCACTTTACCGACTGGACCATCGCCCACGTTCACATTGCCGGAATGGGCTGGAACGGAGGCCTTGTGTTTGGGATGTTGTACTGGCTGGTTCCCAAATTATTCAAATCAAAACTATTTTCAGAAAAACTGGCCAACATCCATTTCTGGATGTCAACACTGGCCATCCTGCTGTATGCAATTCCGTTGTACTGGGCAGCTGTTACCCAATGGCTGATGTGGCAGGAATATACTCCCGAAGGATTTTTGGCGTATCCGAACTTCCTCGAAACACTCACCCAAATTGTACCGATGTACATGGTGCGTGTAGTAGCCGGATTCTTATTTCTGGGAGGCTTCCTGATTATGGTATTCAACCTGGCCAAGACAATGAAAGCCGGTAGTTTTATCAACAACGAAGCATCGGAAGCACCGGCACTTGTACTTGCAGGAAAACGAAATCCGGTTACAGAAACTGTTCACCGCTGGATGGAACGCAAAGCTGTGCGGTTTTCAATTCTTACTTTCGTTGCATTGGCTATCGGTGGTGCAGTGGAAATTATCCCGATGATCTTTATCAAGTCAAATGTTCCAACACTGGAGTCGGTTACACCTTATACGCCGCTTGAGTTGGAAGGACGTGACATTTATGTTGCCGAAGGCTGTTATGTGTGTCACTCGCAAATGGTTCGCCCCTTCCGCTGGGAAACCGACCGCTACGGAGAATACTCCAAAATCGGTGAGTTTGTATACGATTATCCGTTCCAGTGGGGCTCGCGCCGAACCGGACCTGATTTGGCCCGTGCCGGTGTAATCGGAGGCCCCATGTATAAAAACGCAGCATGGCACTACAACCACTTCATGGATCCGCAGAAAATGAACGAAGAATCCATTATGCCTAATTATGCGTGGCTGGCGGTTAAAAACGTGGACGTAACCATGACTCCGAAGAAAATCAGGGCGATGCAAACGCTGGGAGTTCCTTACGAAGAAGGTTACGACCAAAAAGCAGTGGCTGATCTGATGGCACAGGCACAAACAATTTCCGACGACCTGAAAGCTTCGGGAATTGAGCTGGCACCCGAGAAACAAATGATCGCATTGATTGCATACCTCCACAAACTGGGGCGCGATATCATGAGTGAAAATGCCGCGGTGACCGAAGAGCATGGTGAAACTGCCGAACAACAACAGGCCCATGAAATAACACTGCTCGACACGCCGGAAGACCTCGAGGCAGGCAAAAAACTCTACCAGGCCAACTGTGTGGTTTGCCACGGTCCGGAAGGAAAAGGAATACCACCTGCCTTCCCCAGCCTGGTAGACGACGAGTGGATCAAAGGCAACAAACCTGCCGATGTGTACCATTCCATTGCTGAAGGAAACGTTGCCAAGGGAATGATTCCGTACAAAAACATGTTGTCGGAAAAACAAATCACACAACTCGCAAGTTATGTGCTGATTACACTTCACGAACAGAACCAGGAAAAATAAAAGCGAATGAAGATTGTTAGTGACCTATTAACGAGTATTGAAGGAATCCAGATCTTTTACATTGTTGGATTGCTCATTTTTGTGGTGCTGTTTATTGTTATCACCATTCGTACCATGCGAATGCCCGACAAAGAAATGGAGAACATAAAAAACTCAATACTGGCGGATGGCGAATCCGAAGAAATAACCACTTCAAATTAAACCGTAAAGCTATGTCAGAAGAAAAAATAAAGCATACCGAACAGGATGATCACATTACGGATCACGACTACGATGGAATAAAAGAGCTGGACAATCCGCCTCCGCGCTGGATCATGCTGCTTTTCTACATCACCATTGGCTGGGCTATTATTTACGGTGCCTATTATTTTTGGTTGAAAGAAGGCGACCACCAGGATGCTGAGTACGCCCGTAAATCGGAAAAACACGATCAGAAATACCAGATTGCATCTTTGTCGGCTGACGACTTGGTAGCCTTTACCGATGAAGCCTCGCTGGCCGAAGGGAAACAGATTTACACCGATATGGCTTGTATGGCCTGTCACGGATTAAACGGCGAAGGCAATGCGATTGGCCCTAACCTTACCGATAAATTCTGGATTCACGGATGCGATATTCAAAGCGTGTTCAATGTGATCAAAAACGGGGTTCCGGCCAAAGGGATGACCGCTTTTAAAGGCCAGATCAGTGACGAGAAAATTCAGAAAGTAGCCAGTTACATACTTAGCATGAAGGACTCGAATCCGGCAAATGCCAAAGATCCGCAGGGTGTTGAGTGTAACAACTAATTCACAGATATAAAGAAGAGAGGGGAAGTTGCTTCCCCCTTTTTTAGTTTTATTTTGAACATATGCCAACTCAGGAATTGACTTTCAGGGACAAACCCATTAACCTGAACGAACGGGGCGGAAGAAAATGGGTGTACGCCAAAAAGCCTTCCGGAAAATGGTGGAAACGCCGGACCATTGTTGCCTGGCTGTTACTGGGGTTTTGGGTAGCAGTACCTTTTATCCGGATCAACGGAAACCCGCTTATTCTACTCGACATTGCGAACCGGAAATTCATCATTTTTGGCGCTATCTTCTGGGCGCAGGACACTTTTATTCTGGCCTTGCTGATGTTGTCGTTTGTGCTTTTCATCGTATTGTTTACCGTTACCTACGGACGTTTGTGGTGCGGCTGGACCTGCCCGCAAACCATATTCCTGGAAATGGTTTTCCGGCGCATCGAATACCTGATTGAAGGTGACTACCGCGAGCGCCACCAACTGGACAACAGCCCCTGGACTACCAAAAAGATTTTCAAAAAGACACTTAAACACGGCATATTCATATTGATTTCGGTGGCGATGACCAATGTTTTCCTGATGTGGTTTATTGGCAGCGAACGCTGGCTGCAGTTGATCACCGAACCCATATCTCAGCATTTGGGAGGCTTCGGCATTATGTTGCTCATCTCAGCAGTATTTTACTGGATCTACTCGTTTTTTCGCGAGCAAATTTGCACAATGGTTTGCCCTTACGGAAGAATGCAGGGGGTTTTGCTCGATTCAAAATCGATTATGGTTGCCTACGATTATGTGCGTGGCGAACCGCGTGGCGGCAGGGGAAGCGGCGATTGTACCGATTGCAAGCAATGCATTTCAGTGTGCCCCACCGGTATCGACATTCGGAACGGAACGCAGCTTGAATGTATTAATTGTACTGCCTGTATCGACCAGTGCAACAAAATCATGAAAGTGATCGGGAAGCCGCAGGGCTTGATTCGTTATACCTCCGAAGCGGCGATTAAAGGCGGCCACTCTTCGGTGTGGAACGCCAGAAACCGGGCTTACACAGTGGTACTTTTTATCATTTTTGCATTTTTTGTTTTCACGCTGGTTTCCCGTCCCGAAATTGAAACAACTATTTTGCGCACTCCGGGGTTGATTTACCAGGAGCAGGATTCCACCTATTCGAATGTGTACAACATCAAAATCGTAAACAAAACCCACGAAGAAATGCCGCTGGAACTGAGACTTCTCTCGCACAAAGGGAAAATTCAGATGGCAGGGAACTCAATGGTGATTAAGGACCAGGACAAATTCGAATCCACATTTTTAGTGTATATTCCGAAACCGGAAATTACGAGCGACAAAACCGAGATCGAGTTTGGAATTTTCAGCAACGATAAGCTATTGGAGAAATATACGACCACTTTTGTTGGGCCGTAGGAATAAGTTTGCAGTCGCAGTTGACCATAGTTGACAGTCGCAGTTATTAGTTTAGAGAAAATTAGAATCAGTTGATATGAAGAAATTTACGTGGGGGACAGGAATTTTTCTTTTTCTGGTACTGTTTTTAGCAGGATCAGCCGTCTTTATCATTTTTGCATCGCGGCAAACGGTAAACCTTGTTCACAAGGATTATTATGAGAAGGGCGTGGATTATTCCGAGGAGATCAAGGTAAAAGAGCGGTCGAAAGAATTCCTGAATGCCCTGGATATTCAGACCACCAACGAAAGCCTTCTGGTAAACATTGCTCCAGAAGTTGCGGCCAAAATCGATTCAGGAAGCATGTACTTGTACCGTCCTTCCGATAGTAAGGAAGACATTACACTTACCCTGGAAGAACCCACGAGCCAGGTTTCATTCCGGAAATCGGAACTAAAAAACGGAAGGTACATCCTCAAATTCACCTGGTACAACAAGGGCGTAAAATACCAGATACAACGGCCGGTAAATGTACAGTAACAACCTGAACTGACACTTCATTACTAACTTTAGTACAATATAATTGCCATGACGATTCTTTTATCAGCACTTTTACTCGGATTAATGGGTAGCTTTCACTGCGCGGGTATGTGCGGCCCCATTGCCGTTGCACTGCCCCTGCACGGGAATACCGTTTCGCAAAAAATATTTGGAGGCACGCTTTACAATATCGGCCGTACCATCACCTACGGAATAATGGGGGCTGTTTTTGGTTTGCTCGGACAAGGCCTGCATTTAATCGGCTTTCAGCAAAAAGTTTCGGTGCTGATGGGCGCCTTAATGATCATTTCCGTACTTTTCCCGGCACTTTTCAGAAACCAGTACAGCCTCGATAAAAGCTGGTTCTCCTTTGTCGGCAAGCTCAAAAAAACCATCGGAAAAATGTTTGCCATCCGTTCGTTTCAGAGCCTGTTTTTTATCGGGATGCTTAACGGGCTACTCCCCTGCGGACTGGTTTACATGGCCATTGCCGGAGCTATCGGCACCGGAGGCGTGGCAGAAGGCTCTTTGTACATGATCCTGTTCGGATTGGGTACCATACCGATGTTGCTGGCCATCTCGCTGGCCGGAAACATAATGAGCCTTGCCGTTCGCAAACGAATCAACAAACTGATCCCGGTTCTTGTGGTAGTTGTAGGCCTGTTGTTTATTCTGCGGGGCCTGAGTTTGGGAATACCTTACCTGAGTCCACCCAAACAGAAGATTGAACAAAAATTTGAGAAAAGCCTTCAGTCCGAAGCCGAGGAGCTGCACCAGGAATCGAAGGGAGATTGTTGCAAGGGAAACATCGAATAATCTTTTGAAAGAAAAGAGCCGGTCTTCTGGCTCTGGTTTTCATTTCAAAAATTATGGAAACTTAAAAAGGTATAAAGAAAGTTAAGCTATCATGCAAATCTCGCTGGCTTTCATAATTTTACCTTGATCCTAAATTGGAAATCAGACAGCAGAGGAGTGAAACCTTTTTGTCTGATCCTTGTCCTCACTCATATACTTAAATGCCGGCTAATAATTAAAAAGACAAATTAATTGTAAATGAAACAGAAATACTTCCAACGCATTGTTTTGTTTATTTGTGTTTTGTTCGTCTTCCATTTTAACTCTGCAGCTCAATCTGAAAATGAACTAAAGGATACAATCAGAATAAAAAACAATCTGTTTTTGAATACCCTGCCTCCCGAAGCACTTCCCTTTTCAATGCCCTTATCACCAACGCTGAACAAAATGCAATTGCTCCCGGATAAATCCCCAACGGTTTATCAGTTCACCCCCCAACCGAAACAGGTTAGTACTTTTTCGTTCAGTCAAGCAAAAATTGAATCTGAAATCCCATCTATCGGATTCTCCCGCCAGTTCAACAATACCCTTACCTACCAAGGCGGAAACAAACTTGTTGCGTCTGCCGGAATTGGGCTTGTGCACCAGAACTCGGTTTTAAATGCCCATACACCCAACTACCAGCTAAATTTTCAGGCTTATTTAGAATATGAACTGACAGATTGGTTAAGTGCCTATTTTCACGGCCAGTATGTTACGCCATCGTTAACCGTCGATAATAAATTTGTAGATCCGCTCATGCTGTGGAGTCCCATATTTGAACAAACAGAGATAGGAACCGGGCTACAGGCAAAATATAAAAAGGTAAAACTGGATATTGGAATGAAGAAAACGTTTAATACACAAATCCGCGATTATGGTGTAAAATCGATGCATTCCAAGTTAATCCTCGGGTTTTAAATAGATTGGAATTGTCTTCGGGAAAATGCTTGCCTAAGAACCGGCTCTTGAATTTGGCCTTGTATCTTAACCTGAAAGCAGTTCCCGGAAATGATTATTTTCGCAAAGGATATTTATGAAGAACAAAGAAAATAATAATGCGTGTGTTCATTGCGGGGCCGATTGCGGCAAAGAACCCGTAATGTGGAACGACCTGCACTTTTGCTGCAACGGTTGCCTTACCGTGTATCAGCTTCTGAATGAAAACAAGCTGTACAACTATTACAAACTGGAGGAAACCCCCGGTATAAAAGTTGAAACCACTGAGTTTGGGAACAAATATGCTTTTCTCGACAACGAAGAAGTAAAACAGAAACTCATTTCATTTACCGAAGGCAGCATTTCAAAAGTGAGGTTTTTTATTCCGGTAATCCACTGTGCTTCGTGTATTTGGCTGCTCGAGCACCTGCAAAAGCTACATTCGGGGGTAAAGCACTCGTTTGTAAATTTCACCAAAAAGGAAGTGGACATTACCTTCGACGAAAGCCAGATTACCCTGCGGCAATTGGTCGAACTGCTTTCTTCCATTCACTACATCCCGGATTTATCGCAAAGTTTATCCGATAAAAAAGACGATAAATCGTACAAAAAACTATTGTACAAAATCGGGCTGGCAGGTTTTGTTTTTGTGAATGTAATGACCTACAGCCTCCCGGCCTACTTCAACGGCGAGCCACTGAGCGATAAATTGCAGACCCTGTTTAATATTCTGAGCTACATACTGGTTATTCCGGTTACCTTTTACAGCGGCAACGATTATTATATTTCGGCTTTCAAAAACCTGGTAAAGAAAAACATCAGCATCGATCTTCCCATCGCCTTAGGTATTATCGTACTGTTTGGAGTCACCACCTACGAGGTAATATCGGGGCTGGGGCCGGGTTACAGCGACAGCCTTTCGGGACTGATTTTCTTCCTGCTGGTAGGAAAATGGTTTCAGAGCAAAACGTACGAAGCGCTTTCGTTTGAACGCAATTACAAATCGTATTTCCCCATCGCTGTCACTAAAATCAACAAACAGGTAGAAGAAAGTATTCTGCTCGAAAGAATCGACGTTGACGATGTGTTGCTCATCCGCAACAAAGAGTTGATACCCGCCGACTGTGAACTTCTGGAAGGAGATGCACGCATCGACTACAGCTTTGTTACCGGCGAATCAACTCCGGTGACAAAAAAAGCGGGTGACTTTATTTACGCCGGCGGACGACAAATGGGTGGCATTATCCGCATAAAAGTAAAAAAAGAGGTCAACCAGAGCCACCTCACCAAACTCTGGAACCAGGATGCCACTTACCACAAACCCAGCGACACGCTAAAAACTCTCTCCGACCGCATCAGTAAATATTTTACGCTGATAGTGATTGCCATTGGCATAGCAGGCTTTACTTTTTGGATGTTGAAAGGAGAAACTCACACGGCCGTTTTTGTTTTCACGGCGGTACTGATTGTGGCCTGTCCCTGCGCACTTGCGCTTTCCATACCGTTTACCTTCGGAAATACCATGCGGATTTTCGGCCGCAAAGGGCTTTACATTAAAAATACCGACGTAATTGAAAAGCTTTCCCATATCAACACCATTGTTTTCGACAAAACCGGCACCCTCACACAACCCAACCAAAATGTGGTCGGATATTCGGGCGAAACACTTTCTGAGGCAGAATCGGAAGCTGTTTTCTCGTTGACCAAACAGTCGACCCATCCCCTGAGCGAAGCCTTGAACCAGTTCTTTAACAACCTTACCTACCGCGCTCCCGAACATTTTGTGGAAGTAGCCGGGCGCGGAATTTTCGGGAAGGTCAACAACATGGAAGTTCAAATAGGTTCGGAAGAATACGTTACCGGGCAAACAAAGCCTTCAGCCAAAAAATCTTCTACGGTTTTTGTTTCCATAAACGGAAAGCAGAAAGGGCATTATACCATCAGCAACCAGTACCGGAATGGATTGAGTGAAGTTTTGAAAACATTGAAAAGTCAGTTTGGCCTTTACCTGGTGTCGGGCGACAACGACGCCGAAGCCGGCAATCTTTCCACTTATTTCAACAGCCAACACCTGCTTTTCAACCAAAAGCCAGGCGACAAAGCCGATTTCATCAAAAACCTGCAAAGCAAAGGCAATACGGTTTTAATGACAGGCGACGGGCTAAACGATGCAGGAGCGCTGATGCAAAGCGATGTGGCACTTACCATTGCCGATAAAGCCTATCATTTTTCACCTGCCAGCGATGCCGTGCTCGAAGCCGGGCAATTTCACCGGCTGGCCGCTTTTATCCGCTTTACGCATACATCGCTCCGCATTGTAAAAATGGCCTTCATTATTTCCTTTTGTTACAATATTGTAGGAATTTCGTTTGCCATCAGCGGAAATCTTTCGCCGGTGGTAGCTGCCATTTTAATGCCTATCAGCTCGGTTTCGGTGGTGGCCTTTGCCACTTTTGTTACCCGGCTGGCCGGACAAATGAGGCTAAAATAAAGAAAGCGCAAAATTGCGCTTTCCCGGAGTTTATTCGTGCCGATACAACAACTTGGTAGAGGCGTTTTCCGCTGCTTTAATCAGGGGATATCCCGCGGGAGAAGCGGTCAGCAACGGGTGTGTTCCAATCTGCGCCGTCAACAACGAATTGAGGGTTATTTTATTCTGAACAATAATTCCGATCGTATTTATAAGTTCGCCCACTGAAAGTCCGCCCATTACTTCGCCTCCGAGAATAACACCTGATTCTTTTCCAACAATCAGTTTTACAAACTGGGTATGCGTATCCTTCAGGGTTCCGGGGTGGCGGTCAATTCCCTGGAAAGTACCGGTAACAATGTTGAAATTTTCGGCTTCGGCCAGTGTTTCGGTAATCCCGGCAACACCAAAACCAGTTTCACCCAATGCCGTGGAAAAAATAGAAATGGTACCGATGAAGTTTTTGATGGCCGACAATTTAAACAGGTTCATTCCGGCCACGCGCGCCTCGGCACAAGCTGTGGAGGCCAACATAATCGGGCTGGGTTTTCGTGTAAAGAAATCTCTTTTTTCAGCGCAGTCGCCCACCGCAAACACATCGGGATGTTCCGTTCTCAGGTAGTCATCCACTTTTATAAAACCTTTGGAAGTTACTGCAATCCCGGATTTTTCGGCCAGCTGCGAATTGGGTTGATACCCCATGGCCAGAATAACCGCATCGGCTTCCAGCAATTCCCCGTTTTCAAGTTTTACTCCATCTGCATGGCCGTTTCCGGTAATTTCAGACACCCCCTGCCCTGTTAAAACCTTTACACCACGCTCTTTCAACAAAGTTTCGGCCGGCAAAGCCACATCGGCATCAAAAGCCAGGTGCAAAACATGAGGCAACTTTTCCACCAACGTAATGTCTTTGCCACTTTTTCTCAACTCATCCGAAATCTCCACCCCAATAAAACCGCCTCCGATAACCACAATTTTTTTGAACTGCTGCAAGCTGGCCTGCATTTGGTCGAGATACGTTTTGTTCTTTGGCACAGTAAATACGTTGCGATAATCTGCTCCTTTTAACCACGATGGCTTTATGGGCGTGGAACCGGTACCGATCACCAGTTTATCATAGGCAATGCTCTGGCCTGAAGTATATTTTACCGTTTTGTTTTCCAGGTCGATCAACTCCGCCTCGTCAACAAGCATTTCAATGTTATTGGCTTCAAACATTTTATCCGATGGTAGAATGTCTTTTTCCGAACTCTGCACCGTCCCGAAAATATAAGGAATTCCACAAGGAATCAGTGTTTTCTCCTGTGTGGTAGTTACTACTATCTTCTTGCCCGGGTAAACCCTACGTGCTGTTAAAGCTGTTACCAGGCCGGCGGCACTGCTTCCGATAACCAATATGTCAGTTGTATTCATTCTTTTGATTTTTATAATTCACATTTCAGCTAGATATTCAGGTATTTAAATGATTCATCAGCTTTCATCCCTGACCTCCTTTCTCTTTTAATACCCGTTTACCTGGCTTGAGAAATATCATCCGGCCTCCGATTTGCATCGTTACTGCCGGATGATATATTTTTCCACTAAATACTCTTTATGGCAATCAAATGCCTTTATCATAACTATCAGAACAAATATATTGAACTTATGTTGAAAATAATTATGATTTTCCTCATTCCCTGTTGCTTCTTACAATCCTGCACTCTCAATCGTCTGGGCGCCAACAATAAACCATAAAAACACCGGCACTATTCAGCATGAAATAATTACAATTCACAAAGAAAATAAGAACCTTACATAACAATATATGTTTTCAAAAATCAACTTTTATTTCAATCATATGTTCTATTTTTGTATTTTGAAGGTTTGAATTACAAGCTGTAAATGCCAGAGGCGGCATAAAAGAAATGAAGGTACGTGTCTATGAAACCGGAAAACATTTTTCGCAAAATATGGAACTTCTACGCGGAGGGATTCCGGGAAATGGGAAGTTGGGGGCGGCAGGTTTGGATCATTATTCTGGTGAAACTCTTCATTATGTTTGTGATCCTCCGCCTATTCTTCTTTCCCAATTTCCTGAAATCAAATTTTGAAACCGATCAGGACAGAAGCAATCATGTACTGGAAGTATTAACCAAATCAAAATAAAAAGTAATGATCGAAATTGCTGATGCATCTTTGGTAGACTGGTCGAGGGCACAATTCGCGCTCACGGCAATGTACCACTGGATTTTTGTTCCACTCACACTCGGGATCACCCTTATCATTGCCTTTATGGAAACGCTTTATGTGAAGACCGGCAACGAAGAGTGGAAAAAGATTACCAAATTCTGGATGACACTTTTTGGGATCAACTTCGCCATTGGCGTGGCCACGGGGATTATCCTGGAGTTCGAGTTCGGGACCAACTGGTCGAATTACTCTTGGTTTGTTGGCGACATTTTCGGAGCGCCGCTGGCCATCGAAGGCATTCTGGCCTTTTTTATGGAATCGACTTTTATTGCCATCATGTTTTTTGGTTGGAACAAAGTGGGCAAAAAAACACACCTACTGGCCACCTGGTTAACCGCCATCGGTGCTAATCTTTCGGCCTTGTGGATTTTGGTCGCCAACGGTTGGATGCAGCACCCGGTTGGCATGAAATTTAACCCGGAAACCGCCCGCAACGAAATGGAAAACTTTTGGGAAGTGCTGTTTTCGCAAACGGCGGTCGATAAATGGCTGCACGCTACTTCTTCCGGTTTTGTGCTGGCATCGGTGTTTGTGATCGGTGTTTCGGCCTGGTACCTGTTGAAAAAAAGAGAACTCTTGCTGGCCAAGAAGAGCATTCTGATTGCATCGGTGTTTGGTTTGTTATCGTCGCTGTACCTGGTAATGACCGGCGATAATTCGACCCGCACCATTGCGAACGACCAAACCATGAAATTTGCAGCCCTCGAAGGTTTATACAACGGAAGCGAAGGTGCCGGGCTGGTCGCTGTCGGTCTATTTTCGTCGTCCGAAACCGATCCCTCGAACGAAAACCTGAAAGATTTTAACCTGAAAATTGAAATCCCCAACATCTTGTCGTACATGGCTTTTCTCGACTGGGATGCTTTTGTCCCCGGGGTGAACGACCTGATTAACGGGAACGAGAAATACGGCATCCTGTCGTATTACGAACGTATAAAGCGGGGTAAAGTAGCCATCGAAAAACTAACCCGGTTTAAGGAAGCACAAAAAAACAAAGAAACGCAACTTGCCAATTCCCTGAAAGCAGAACTCACCAGCAAGGATTTCCAGGAAAATTACTTCAGGTACTTTGGCTATGGATATTTTGAAGATCCGCACGACCTGATTCCCAATATTCCGCTAACGTTTTACAGCTTTCACACCATGGTTGGACTTGGCTTCTTTTTTATCCTGCTGTTCATTTTCTCTTTGGTATTTATTCTGAAAGATACTTTCGACCAAAAGCGCTGGTTTATGCGGCTGGCCATTATCTCCATTCCGCTGGCCTACATTGCCAGCCAGGCCGGTTGGATCGTTGCCGAAGTTGGCCGCCAACCGTGGGTAGTCCAGGATCTTATGCCTACTCTTTCGGCAGTAACCAGAATCAGCGCCGGCTCGGTTCAAACTACGTTCTGGCTTTTTGCCGTCCTGTTTACCGTTCTGCTGATCGCCGAATTAAAAATCATGTTCCGCCAAATAAAAATCGGACCAAAACATTAAAAGGAGGAAAAATCATGTTTGAAAATTTATCGCTTTTAGCATTGCAGCAATACTGGTGGGTACTGGTTTCAATACTGGCAGCGCTTTTTGTCTTCCTCACTTTTGTTCAGGGCGGGCAAACACTGCTCTACGCCGTGGGAAAAACCGAAGCCGAAAAAACCATTATCCTGAACACTTTGGGCCGAAAATGGGAATTTACTTTTACCACGCTGGTTACTTTTGGCGGAGCCTTTTTTGCCTCGTTCCCCCTGTTCTACGCCACCAGTTTTGGTGGTGCCTACTGGGTGTGGCTGACTATTCTGATAGCTTTTGTTATTCAGGCAGTTTCGTACGAATACCGCAAAAAACCGGGCAACTTTCTGGGTGCAAAAACGTTCGAGGTATTCCTGGTAATAAACGGCTTACTCGGAACGGTTCTGATAGGCACTGCCGTCGGCACCTTTTTTAATGGAGCCATGTTTTCGCTCAACCATCTCAATCAGGTTGACTGGCAAACTCCCTATCGCGGGTTGGAAGCAGTGCTTACCTTTCACAATGTAGCCCTTGGGCTGTCGGTCTTTTTTCTGGCACGGGTACTTGGAGCGCTGTATTTTATTTTTACGATCGACCAGGAAGTCATTGTAAAGCGGGCCCGAAAACAAGTTCTTTACAACACCCTTCCATTTCTGGCTTTCTTCCTTTATTTTCTGATCTGGCTTTTACTAAAAGACGGCTTTGCCGTGAATCCTGAAACCGGCGAGGTAAGCATGGAAAAATACAAATACCTGCACAACGTTTTGCAGATGCCGCTCAACACACTTATCCTTCTGGCGGGGATTGTTGCTGTTTTGTGGGGAATCATTTCCACTGTATTGATGAATAGCGGGAAAGGATTCTGGTTTGCAGGAAGTGGCACGGTCCTCACGGTTTTTGCCTTGTTCCTGATCGCTGGCTTTAACAACACCGCGTTTTATCCTTCTGTTTATGATTTGCAGTCGTCGCTAACCATTCAAAACGCGTCATCGAGCAAGTTCACTTTGACCGTGATGAGTTATGTTTCGCTGCTGATTCCTTTTGTGCTGGCCTACATCGTTTATTTCTGGCGGGCCATGAACCGGACCAAAATCACGGAACAGGAAATGAAGGAAGAATCGCATGTTTACTAATTCATGATTAGAAATAAAAAACGTAAGAATCAATAACCAAAATTGAATACTATGTACACCTCATCAATCATCTGGATGCTTACCTGGCCGCTATTGATCGTTGTTTCATACCAGCTCGTAAAGCTGGTGGTGAGAAAATACGATCGTAAGCTTGAGTCGAAGAAAAATGAAACAGAATAAAGAATAGATAAACCCGGTTTGAATACCGGGTTTTTTACTGCGATTCTCATTGGTTGAACAAGCACCACCCAAATATCAATATTTCAGAGAATGGGAATCCCATTACTCATCGCGAGTATCACTTTATCCTCAACAGGTCTATTCTCATATTTCATCATTTATTGCTTATTACTTCTTTATTCTTTCTATTTTTAGCCGTCAAAACCAAATAATAATGATTAACGGGAAAAAAGTTGTAGTTGTACTTCCGGCTTACAACGCCTCAAAAACACTTGAGATTACGTATAAGGAAATCGATTTCTCTATTGTTGACGATGTAATACTTGTGGACGACCTTAGTAAAGACGACACAGTTGAAGTGGGAAAAAAATTAGGCATAAAACACATTGTGGTTCACGAGCAAAACAAAGGATACGGAGGCAATCAGAAATCGTGTTACAACAAAGCGCTGGAAATTGGTGCTGACATTGTAATTATGTTACACCCCGACTACCAGTACACCCCCAAGCTGATTCCAGCCATGTCAAGCCTTTTGGGAAGTGGATTATACCATGTAGTTCTTGGCTCCCGCATTCTGGGGAAAGGTGCACTAAAGGGTGGAATGCCAATGATTAAGTATATCTCGAACCGCGGGCTAACCCTTATCCAGAACATTTTAATGAATGCAAAACTCTCGGAATACCACACCGGCTACCGGGCTTTTACCCGCGAAGTGCTTGAAAAAGTAAACTATAATGCCAATTCCGATAATTTTGTGTTTGATAACCAAATGCTGGCACAAATCTGGTACGCCGGTTACGAAATTGCCGAAATTACCTGCCCCACCAAGTATTTTGACGATGCTTCGAGCATCAACCTGAAAAACAGTACCATTTATGCACTGGGGGTCTTGAGAACTTCGGTTCAGTTTAGGTTACAGAAGTGGGGGCTGTTGAAAAATAAGATATTCAGAAATTAAAATTGATAATTTATCCATGTTTCCGGTCTTTAGAAGAAAGTCTTGGTTATCTTTTGTAGGCTTTACAAGAGGAGATATTGTTTTCTATATCATACTGGGAATCAATTTACTTCTTTTATCCATCACCAGATTTTACCCGTCGATGGACGGGCCTTCGCATCTATACAACTCAACACTGCTGGCCAATTTATTCTCCAATAATGATATTATCTCTGAGTTTTATATAATCAACAAAATAACTATCCCAAATTGGTCGAGCCATATTTTCTTGGCGTTATTCAATCTCATTTTCCCTGGCTGGTTAGCAGAAAAACTATTCCTGTACTTTTACATTATTGGGATGGCTTTATCTTTCAGATATTTTTTGAAACAAACAAATCCTCAAAATACCTATTTGGGTATTTTTATCTTTCCATTCTCCTATACTTTTCTCTTTCATTTGGGTTTTTACAATTTTAGCCTGTCTTTCATCTTTTTGTTTTTCACCTTGGCCTATTACATAAAACATATCGGGAGCCTTTCCATCAGAAGCCACTTGATTCTGTCCGTGCTCTTACTTCTTTGTTATTATTCAAATATTCTGATTTTTGGGCTATTGGGATTATCATTGGGAGCCTATCTCGTCCAGTACTCAATAAGAGAATACACAAAGGGAATGAGAGATGAAACTGCCAAATTATTTTTTATAAAAAAAATCTTTTACCTCTTTGCTGCCTCTTTACCATCTTTAGTATTTGCATTGCAATTTATTCTGCAAACCAATTTTTTTCAATCCGAACAGAGCTATTCCACATTGGAAATTATAAAATGGATATTCAACGTAAGGCCACTTATTATTTATGCTTACAATAGTGATATGCTGCTAACTACTCCATTCTTCTTTTTTCTCTTCATTTTACTCTTACTGAGAATAGTAAAAAGAAAAAAAGTTAGTTACAACAGTGTTAAGACACATTTTATACTGCTTCCTCTTTTCTTGTCCTTGTTATTGCTTTTCCTTATCCCCGAAGGGTCAGGTGCGGGGATGATGTCAACACGGTTAATAATCGTTGTGTACATGTTCGTCCTGTTATTCATTATTCCTATGGCAATGAATATCCGCTTCAATAGCATCATAATCGTTGCAGTTGTTCTCCTGCATGTTGGGCTATTGCTTAAACATCTCAACGGAACGATAAAGAAACTGGATAAACATGCCCAGGCTCTTTATGAGACGAGTAATAAAATCGATAATAATAGTATCGTTTTACCTGTAAATTTATCCGATCATTGGATTGAGTTGCACCTATCAAATTATCTGGGAGCAGACAAACCATTGATAATCCTGGAAAATTATGAAGCAGGCACCGGATGGTTTCCAGTTTCATGGAACGTGAAAGAAATGCCCCATGTTTTACTGGCAAATCACTCCAGTACAGAGGGTATTGCCTGGCCATCTAACATTCATTCTTCAAAAAGAATGACAATTGATGATGTCGTCATTTTTGGAAATATTGAAAAACTACAGATGGACAAATGGAATGAGTTGCGAGTAATCTTATCCGATAACTTCCGGCTGGATTATACTTCTCCAGACAGGTACGTATGGCTGTACAAAAGAATTTCAGATTAAACTCCAGACAATATGAAAAACAAATCATTTATTACCAATTTACTGTTTATTGGAGCATTAATATTCATCAGTTTTGCGTATAACTACCAAGAAATTCTTTTTTACCGACCTTACTCAAACCATACATGGAGACAGGCTGACTGTCTTTCAATTACGATGAACTATTATAAAGAGAACCTCAATTTTTTCACTCCCGAAGTTCACTGGACTGGAGATAGAGAAAATGGAAAAACGATATCGGAGTTTCCTATAATCTATTACACCGTAGCCCAGTTGTGGAAGATTTTTGGACAGCAGGAATTTATATACCGGCTAATAAATATTCTCATTGTATTTTCCGGTCTTTTCTCGCTCTTCAAGCTATCAGAAAGAATATTAAAGGACACTTTTTGGAGTTTTTTTGTCCCCCTGATCGTTTTCACCTCTCCGCTTCTAATATTTTATACCAACAACTTTCTATCAAATGCACCAGCATTTGGCTTGGCATTGACAGGCACTTATTTCTTTTATCGTTACGATGAAAAGCATAAAAAAAAGTGGCTGATACTTTCAATGGCATTTTTTACACTATCCGGACTTTTAAAGATTACATCTCTAATAATATTCATGGCCATTCTGGGGACCATTGTTCTAGATGGTATTATCAAGGTGTCGAACAAAAAACAAACGATCAAAAGTACTTTGCTAAAAATTGTTCCATTTTTATGTGTGCTTGCCGTAATTGCCATTTGGTACTTGTACGCTCGCTATTACAACGCCCAAAACCACCGTAATTTATTCTTACAAGATATTTTTCCAATCTGGGAACTTCCGGCTGATAAAAGAAGTGAAATTGCCAACTCATTATATTGGAATTTGCTGCCTTCTTACTTCAACAAAGAAGCATTACTGGGAATTGTGTTGTTGTTTCTACTCGTAATAGTATTCAGGAGAAAAGTAACTAAAAAATATTTATCTGTTTTAGTAATATCATTTATTGGAATAATTCTATACTCTCTCCTTTGGTTCAAAGCTTTTGATGTACATGACTATTACCTAACCAACTTGCTCATCTTCATCCCTTTGACACTGATCGTCTTCTTCGATTTCATAAAGAACAACAGTCGAAGACTTTATAAAAGTATCTTTTTAAAGGTGGGCTTACTTCTTGTTTTGCTTTTTCTTATTTCGCAAGGCGCATTAAAAACCCGGCTAAAATATGATTCGAAAAAATATATAAAGTATGATAACATCTTTATACAGGAAGATGAACGTAATTACTGGGAGTACATTCACTGGGATTATGGAAACAATTTTAAAGCATTTGAAACCATCACACCATACTTACGTTCTCTAGGAATTAAAAGAACAGACAAAGTAATTTGCATGTCAGACGCCAGCATAAATATTTCGCTATATTTTATGGATCAAAAAGGATTAACAAAGTATGGGTATGCTGTATTTTCGGATAAAGAAAGAGTTGAATTCGCCATTAAGCAAGGATGCAAGTATTTAATAGTTAACGACAGAGATCTCGAAAATAGCAGTTCATTCCTGCCTTATCTTTCTATGCAAATAGGGAAATACGAAAACATAAATATTTATAAACTATAACACTGTTTTAGAAGTGAATAAACATAAAATTGGAAATATGTTTCTACGAAAAAACGCAAAACATCCATATGAGCAAATTCTCTTTTTGTCGTTATTATTAATAGGCCTGCTACCTCTGATCATGACAAAATATTACTTAACTCTTGATGGCCCGGGGCATATCTACAACGGAAACATTATTAAAGAGTTGATTTTAGGGAATCATCAGGAATATGCGAACCTATTCCGACTAAACAACCTACCTGTTCCGAACTGGATATCTCACTTTCTTTTTGCAATATTCAACTTTGTCTTTCCTGATTATCTATCCGAGAAATTAGTAATTGGTATCTACTTGGTTCTCTTCCCCCTATTCTTTCGAAAGATTGTTTTGTGGTTTAAACCTCAAAATTACATCCTTTCCTATTTTGGTATTCTATTCGCTCACAACCACCTGTTGTACCTTGGGTCATACAATTTAATCTATGCCCTTGTCTTTTTCTTTATCACTATCTATTTTATACTTCGCTATTCCAATCAACTCAACTACAAGAACATCGCAATACTCGGCATTCTGTTCTTGCTGGGTTATTTCTCGCACATGCTTATTTTTATGATAACAATTGCTGTTACCATTCTGATGCCTTTGGCCACACTAAAATCGGAAAAAAAAGAGAACAAAATTACGTTATCAAACTGGCCCTTATTTTTCATCAAATTAAAAGTTGTTTTTATTTCAATGTTGCCAGCGTTGATTTTGGGAATCGTTTATCTTGTCAAAGTTGATTCACTGGAAGAAGCAGGGAGATTAGGCTTGGGAAAACTCATTAACTGGCTAGTTGATATCCGGCCTCTACTTACATTAAGCACAAGCAAACCGTGGAATATATTTACTCATGTACTGTTCGGTATTTTTGCTTTAATGATGATAGTTCAACTAACAACTTTCATAAAAGAAAATTGTGTTTTAAAAAACAAACAATTATTTATTAGCCTAGCTGCTCCAGGATTTAACCTAATTTGGTTTCTCCTATTTATCGGAACCACGTTCCTTTACCTGGTTGTCCCCAATGCCAATATTTTGCCCGAACGCTTAATCATTCTTGTTTTTATATTTTTCGGATTTTGGCTGGCAACCCAGGACCACAAAAAATGGATTCAATTTCTCTTTTTAACCGTTCTGATTGTAACGCACATTACATTCTCAATTTTTCTACATGGAAAGAACATGCGCAACTCGTCGAAACAAATTGAGCAAATGAATGAAATAACCCGTTATATCGAGCCCGGAAGTTTACTCCTCCCCTTTAACTATGCCTACCAACATAATTGGCTACACATGCATAGCCCGGGGTATTTTGGAAGCGATAAACCTGTTGCAGTAATAGAGAACTACGAAGGACAACTAAGATGGTTCCCGGTTAACTGGAACCTGAATGGCCCCTACCAATTAGACCCGATTAATGTTTGGGCCGCTGACAATAAAAAAATGGTTGAGCACTTCTACACAACACCCGAAAACCATCGTATTTTCTCATTACCTTTAAAAAGTGGAACACGAAACCCTATCCCTTATGTTGCCATTTTTGGAAAAGTAACAGACAAACAAAATGAAAACTATCAAGAAATCATCGCTGTACTGAATAATGGATACGACATGCTTTTTGAAAATGACTTCTGCAAACTGTATCAAATTCGCAATCAATAATCAGTAAAATGAAACCAATAGTTATTCTTTCCTGTTTAATTCTTATCCTGTCAGCATGTGATAAAAATGATGATTCCACACGAACAAATATCATCATTGGTATTAAGTCAATAGAAAATCTATTAGTTACCGACATTAATCCGGATATTACATTGGGAGATTTTCAAACGAAAGACTCTTGCTTTATTAATGTAAACAACGATCCATCGATGATTTTTCTATACGCACAAAGAACACATGGCTCCAGGAAGGATTAGTACTAGCCTATCTGGAGGTAACAATTTCTACATTACCAAATGGCGCTTATGTTTTAGTTGACTCTTTCGGGCACCCTAAGGGTTACGTCCTAAACGACATCATTAATATTGCTGAAAGGTGGGACAGCGGAGAATTCACTTTGGTAAAAAAACAAATTCCTTAACTCCACCCTTTAATTCTTACTCCATAACAGGTAACTGGGACAATGCCACAGAAGCTTATATCGGGATAAAACTAAAAGATAATCAGCTGGGATGGCTCCAAATTTCGATAACTCAATATGGAGCACATATTCACGAGTATGCAATCTTATTGTAACGGAGCTTATTTATTTCTTAAATCCAGATTCCAAAGAGTATATCTCCGTTTCGGTAGTCTGGAATATTTATCATTCAAATCATTAATATCTATTTTCCCTCCCGCACTATTTTTTGATGGATGTTATCAGTACAAAATAACTCCCCTCTCAATTGACGAGTATTGAAAAAGCTAACTTCCCCGAGGGAATAAAGAATATCTGTTCCACTTTCCCTTACTAACAACTCATCAATAATTAGTCGTGTTCCATTCTTTAGCACATCATTCTTAACAGATATTGAGATTAGTTCACTGTTGTTTCTTGCTTCGATACTGATCTCGATCAATGCCCATTTCCCATCAAAACCTTTAATGTGTCGGTGCGCATCCGAATAAAAATAATTAGTTACTTCCTGTGTTTCGGGGTTTCGCTGCACCAGTTCGATGGTAGTCCGCAAATAGCCATCTTTTGAATAATCGTACATCCAAAAACTAACTTTATACTTTTTCCCTGCATCTGCTTTCAGCGTATCATTCAAAATGTTTTTCCAATGCCCGGTAGAATAGTGCAAAGCACCTTCTCCATTATAGGTAATATCCGATTTCTGATCATCAAAATTTCGGACAATAAAAGCAGAAGAAGAATCACTCACCTCAACTCCCTGCACTTCCTGCCATATTTTCCCACTTATTTTTTGCCGAATTTCACTTACATAATTTCCTCTCATTTCCTGCAAGGCTTCAATCGACAAACTTTTCACCTCAACTTTATCATTTTTAAAAACAGGCTCCGAAAAACGGATCAAACGCTGTTCATCTTCATTGGGAGAATAATCCCCATTAATAAGCAGTAAAAAAGGCTTACTCGCGGGTAAATCTGTCAAAAGGGCGTAGGACTCAAATGGCTCAGTTACCAGCGTGTAGTTTTTGTACGTTTGAGAAATTGATGTTCGGCTAAGCTGAACAGCGGTTGTTGGCAGGCCAGTTTTCAGCGAAGCAATCATCGTCATCTCCTGCATATTGTTTTTGCTTTCGATCCAAATATTTTCTGAACCAACATGAAAATAGGGAATGGGAAGAATCGCCTGATAATCTGCCGGCTTAATTTTACTCACCCACTCATTTTGAGGCAAGGAGTTTGAAACGTCCTCCATCTCCGCATTCCGGTTCTGAATAAAACGGCTGTTCATGTATATATTCCAATATCCATCGAACAGCAGAAATCCGACGGCTAAAACCGTCAGAACTTTCCACAAGTTACTTTTGTTGTTTTCAACAAGTTTTCTGTACAGGGCATAGAAAACAACGATATTCAGCACATAATAAAATAACCACGAGAACCTGGCCAACGCTCTTAGCTGACGAAAAGGGCCCACATAATCAACCATCCATTCCAACCCAAATATAAAAGGGATTCCGAATGAAAAAAGCAAAGCAATAAATGAAGTCCAGAAAAATGTATTCAGAACAAAATTATCAGTGATCTTAAATGCATTTTTGCGAACGACAATCTTCCTCACAAAAACAACCATTCCAACCAGAAATCCCACAAGAGCCGAGACTCCGATAAAAGACAGACTTTCCCAGGGAACATGTTTAAACACGGTTATTACTTCGGGCACAAAACCATAAGGCTTTCCGCTGGGAAGCAAAACTCCCGCCGGATGTCCGCGGTAGGCAAAAAAACCATAGGGATATGATGTTCTATCAACAACAGAGTCGTAACCGCCAACTAGCCATTGAAAAATCAGGAAGGGTAAAATCAGTTGTATAAAAAAATACACGAATCCTTTTATCAAACCAAAACTCCGCTCTTTATTTACAAGCTGTGCAAGCAAATAAAGTCCGATAATAAAACCGTTGAACCCATAAAAATACATGTGCATAGCACCTGAGAAGAAAGTGACAAGTGCTATTAGACCGGCATTTTTGTAACCTGGCTTTTTATGAAACCGAAGAACCAGGAAAAGCATGAATGGTATCCAGAACATCCAGGAAAGAGAGAAATGTCCACCAAACCGGGCAATCTGTGGCGAAAGCATACAAATTCCAGCAGAAACCACAGAAGCATACCACCAGTTAACATTCAGCTCGAAAAATACCAGGAACAGAAATCCGGCAGCTGCAACAATTGAAAAAATCATTAACAGATTCATAATTCCAACTATATTGTCGCTGATATCAATAAAATGGGCACTAATAAATTTAACGACATTTACCACCGCCGGCTGGCTTCCGGTAAAAAACACCATCTCGCCATACGGATAGTTCATCCCGTTCATTCGCATTAAAGAAGTATCGTATTTAGCATGATAAATGGCCCCGTAATAGGCCTTAAAGCCATCGCCATCAGCGGAATAATAATTATTATTGGGATCGAAAATGATTTTGCCAAAGAATAGAAAAACAACCGCAGTAGCCAATAAAACAGTCAATAAGTATCCCCTGATTCTAGAGTTCATTATTCAAACAGTGGTTTATTAAGTTTTACAAATTAAAGTATATTTGACAACATAAAACATGCGTCGATGAATATACCCAAAAAAGTTTCGGTAATTATTCCATGCTTTAACGAATCAGAAGGTCTTCTGCTTTTTTACAAAGATCTCAAAAGTCATCTCCCTGAAAAGTACCATTACGAAGTAATTTTTGTAAATGACGGAAGTGCAGATAATACCTTGGAAGTAATCAAAGAGCTTCGGCAAAATGATTCGTCGGTTCATTTTATCTCCTTTTCCCGAAACTTTGGACATCAGAATGCTTTAAAAGCGGGGTTTGATATGGCTTCCGGCAATTGTGCTATTTGCCTTGATGCAGACCTTCAGCATCCTCCAAAACTAATCCCTCAACTTATGGAAAAATGGGAAGAAGGGTTTGAATCTGTTGTTACCAAACGAATTGACCATGATTCCATTTCCGGATTCAAGAAATTAACTTCCAGGATGTTTTACCAACTTACCAATCGGTTGTCGGATGTAAAATTGGAGAATGGAGTTGCTGATTTCCGTTTACTGGACAGGAAAGTTCTGGACGCGTTAAAAAGTTTCTCAGAAAACCAGATATTTCTGAGGGCCGTCATTCAATGGCTGGGCTTTAAACAGTGTATTATTTCCTACAAAGCAGGAGAAAGAGTGGCCGGAGACTCAAAATACACACTAAAGAAAATGTTGTCTTTTGCCTTGTCAGGAATCACGGCTTTTAGTATCAAGCCCTTAAGATTCTCTATTTATCTGGGGCTTTTGTTCGCTGCATTGTCATTTCTCTACGGAGTTTACGCACTGGCTGTATTCCTGTTTACAAACAATGCCCTTCCGGGTTGGACTTCGATTTTAATGAGTGTTCTTTTTATTGGAGGACTAAACCTCCTAATGCTAGGTATTATTGGAGAGTACCTTGGAAAATTATTTATCGAGAATAAAAAACGCCCCAATTATATCATCGCAGAAACTGATTTGGGAACGCTCAATTAGCTCAATTTGAACTTTACAATATTTTATTTTTACAAGAGCACGGCTCTATTTCTCATTAAAACCATTTGATTTCTCAGAATTAGTTTTCATTTTTAGAGCGCACAAACGCTTTGCTTATGGCTAAATCACTGGTAAACACAAATGCAAAATTTGGCACACTGCCAGTATTTTTAACAGCTTTATCCACCATTTTAGGTGCTATTCTTTTCCTTCGTTTTGGCTGGGCTGTCGGCCAGGTTGGTTTTATTGGCGTAATCGGAATCATCATTCTGGGGCATGTGGTAACTATCCCCACCGCTTTTGCCGTAGCCGAAATTGCTACCAACCAGCGTGTTCAGGGCGGCGGTGCGTATTACATTATCAGCCGCTCGTTTGGGCTGAACATTGGTGGTGCCATTGGTCTTACGCTTTATCTTTCGCAGGCCATCAGTGTCGCATTTTACGTGATTGCTTTTGGCGAGGCTTTCGAGCCGCTTATCAGCTGGATAGCGCAAACCTACGACTTTTACATTCCCGACCGCCGTTTTATCTCCGTACCCACAATGGCTTTGCTTTCGTTGCTCATTCTTACCAAGGGAGCCAATGTGGGCATGAAAGCCTTGTATGTTGTTGTAGCCGTTCTGCTTACTTCCATTGTCATGTTTTTTATGGGAGACTCGCCCATTAAACCTGCTGAAGTAAATTTCCACCTTACGGTAGCAGACAACCTCGATTTCTTCTACGTATTCACAATCGTATTTCCGGCTTTTACCGGACTCGCTGCGGGCCTCGGACTTTCAGGCGATCTGAAAGACCCTCAAAAATCAATTCCGCGCGGAACCCTTTGGGCAACCGTTGTGGGGATGCTGGTATACATTGCAGTAGCCTATAAGTTTGCTGTTTCGGCCTCTCCCGAAAAGCTTGTAAGCGACCAGTTGATTATGCAGGAAATAGCAGTTTGGGGGCCCATCATCCCCATCGGGCTGGCAGCTGCATCGCTGAGTTCGGCATTGGGATCGATTATGGTAGCACCCCGCACTTTGCAAGCCATTGGCTTCGACGATATTTTCCCACAAAACCATGTGAACCGCTGGTTTGCCAAAGGTCGCAAAAAAGACAACGAGCCCATCAACGGGTCGCTGATAACCATTTTAATTGCCTTTGTGTTTGTACTGATCGGCGATGTGAATTTTGTGGCGCAAATTATCTCCATGTTTTTCATGGTTACTTACGGCGCCATTTGTTTGATTTCCTTTCTTGAGCACTTTGCCGCCGATCCCGCCTACCGACCCACGTTTCGCTCGCGGTGGCAAGTTTCGCTGGTAGGGGCACTGTTCTCCTTCTGGCTGATGTTTAAAATGAATGCTACTTACGCTGCGTTGTCGGTCGTTATCATGGCAGTGATTTATTATGCGATTATGCTCAACAACGATGATAACCAGGGACTCAACAAACTTTTCAAAGGGGTTATTTTCCAGTTAAGCCGACAGTTACAGATAATCCTGCAACGCGCCGACAGCGAAAAAGACACCAGCTGGCGTCCGTTTGGCGTTTGCATTTCGCACGATACTTTTAAACGCCGCTCGGCCTTCGACATCATGCGCTGGATTTCGTATAAATACGGCTTTGGCACTTATATTCACTTTATCAAGGGCTTGCTGAATGAAAAAACCACCGAAGAATCGAAAAAAATACTGGACCGGCTGATTCAACTTTCGGCCGGAAGCAAGAACCGGGTTTACCTCGATACCATTATTTCACCATCATATACATCGGCCATTGCGCAGGTGGTGCAGCTTTCGGGGATTTCGGGCAAAGGGAACAACCTCATTTTGTTTGAATTTTCGCGCACCGATCCTGGTAATCTGAAGGAAATAACAGGAAACTACCAGATTGTTGAATCGGCAGGTTTTGACATCTGTATCCTGAATACTTCCTACAAAAGTTTTGGGTATAAAAACGAAATTCATATCTGGATCAGCCCCGAAGATTACCAAAATGCCAACCTGATGATTTTGCTGGGCTACATCATTCTGGGCCACCCCGACTGGAAAAAAGGGAAGATCAAAATTTTTGCGCTTTATCCCGAAGAAGGTATCGAAGACAAGCGACAACAATTGATGGACCTGATCAAAACGGGCCGCCTTCCCATAAGCCCGGCCAATATTTCGATGGTGCCTTTTGACTCGGGCAACCGTAAAGGCGTGATCTCCAATTATTCGGCCGATGCCGACCTCACCATTATCGGATTTACCAGCGAGGCTTTGAAGAACATGGACGAATTCAGCGAAGGCTACAACGATTTGGGAAACATCCTTTTTGTGAGTTCCAACAAGGCCAAAGCAATAAACTAAAAAAGCACTACGTTTTCACACTTGGCAGATTTATTTACCTTTGATTGATCTTAAACAGAAAAAATGGAAAGAATTGCCATATTCCCGGGTTCGTTCGATCCCTTTACCATCGGACACGAATCAGTTGTCAGGCGTGCCTTGCCGATGTTTGACAAGTTGTACATCATGATCGGTTACAACGCCAACAAAAAATCGTTCTTTCCCGTGGAAAAACGCATGAAATGGATCAATCAGGTATTTGCCAACGAACCAAAGGTAGAAGTCAGGCTACACGAGGGATTAACGGTGGATTTCTGTAAAACGGTGAATGCCCAATACATTCTGCGCGGAATTCGTACGTCTTCCGATTTTGAATACGAACGGGCCATTGCGCAAATGAACAAGAAAATGCATCCCGATATTGAATCCGTTTTCCTGCTCACACTGCCCGAACACACGCCGGTAAACGCCACCATCATTCGCGATATTATCTCGCACGGCGGCGACGCCAGTATGTTTCTACCCGAGGGACTTGATAAAAACGAGTTCAAAATTAACGGTTAGTAAAAGTGGCTTTAAACAAATTTTCATTTCTTCTTGTCGTTTTATTTCTGCTGGCAGCCGGGCAGGCACAGTCTGTAGAAATCCGTTGCCAGAATGCAGAATACGCAAAAAAAACAATCGAGTTTTTTACTTACAGCGACCCTGTATCGGGGAAAACAGAGATAGCATTTTCGCTTCAGTTTGATGGCTCGGGAAAGGCGGTTGCCAACACCGATGTAAAGGATACAAAATACGTTTTTTCGGATTTTGGGGTATTCAGGGGAATGCTTTTCCTGGAAGCGGGTAAAAACATCGAGCTAAAACTTCCCCCCTTTAAAGAAAAGTCGTTTGCCGACGAGAAAAACCCCTATTTCTCACCTGTTCCTTTTTGGTTTATTACCGAAAACAAAAATGAATTAACGGATAAAGTTTCCGAATTTGACCAGTTCTTTAATTACCTCACCGACAAAGATTTTAACCAGTTATACATCCGGCAGTCGAAAGCAGTGTTTGATTCGATAAAATCTGAACTCGGCAAAAAAGTACCTGCCACGGCTCTAAAAGCATTGGTTTGGCACAAGAACCTGAAGCTAAAGTTAATTGAAGCTGATATTTTCAGGATGCGGCCCGAAGCTTACTCGTCTGAACTGAATGCAGTGACAAGCGAATACTGGCTGCAACCCGCCTTTATGGAGTTGTTTAACAAAACCTTCGACCGGCAGCTGAGTTTTTCGGCGCAGGCCATTCGCGGCGGCGAGGTAAAAAAGGCCGTGGAAACCCGGAACCTTCCAGCCGTAAAAAGCTTCGTGGAAAACAAATACAAGGTAAGCGGTAAAATGGCAGAATTGGTCTTGCTAAAACTGCTTCTCGACGCTTATTATTCGGATGAGTTTAGCAAAGCCGCCATTAAAGAACTGGTACAAAAACCTCTTTTTGCGCAGAACAGTAATTCGATCATAAAAGCCGCAACCAAAAATATCCTCGACAAACTTGGTTTTATGGCAACCGGAAGCAAAGCCCCTGTTGTTTGCCTGAATGATTTGGACGGGCAAAAGAAATGCACCGACAAAGACCAGGGTAAATTCAAATACATCGTTTTTGCCGATGTTGAGACCCGGGTTTGCCAGGAACAATTAAAGTACCTGAGCCGTATCGATGAACTGTTCAACAAGCACCTGGAAATATACGTGATATTGAGAAACACCGGCACCGAAAGCATCAGCACTTTTTTCAAAACACAAAAAGTACCTGCGGAAAAGCTAGTGGATACCAACAACGAATTCATCGAACTTTACAAAATACGTTCGTTTCCGCAGTGTTTTCTGCTGAATGAAAAACACGAAGTGGTATTTGAACATGCCAAAACGCCGCTTGACGGATTTGAACAACAATTTGGCGAATGGCTCCGCAATGAACTTTTTATGCGCCAGCGCAATCAATCCAAATAAGCAGCAAACCCTTGAAAATTGATCAATGATTATTTATGAATGACTAATGGGATTCAATCCTGTAACAAAGTCAAGAGCCTTACTAAAGCTCGTAGGTAATGAGAGCTAAACGGCTTCACAACATCACGGTCTAACAGCAACACAATCACTAACTGCAAACTTCATCCAGAACCAAGTATTCAGTGTTTGAATAATGGAGTGAAGACTGAACACCCCCTCCATCATTCAGCTGAAAGACACGCGAATTCCTCGTCCCGTTAAATGGGGACAAATAAAAGCTCCGAGTTTTAAGCCACGAGCTTTGAGAGACTATCCTGTATCGAGTATCCCGTATCAAAAATCGACCTTCAAGTATACATCTGAATCAGCTCCTTTAAATTTTCGTAAGTATTTGCCAGCACTTCGTCCAGCTCGGAGGGAAGAAACCAGCGTACTTCGGTGATTCCTTCGTCTGTTTCTGGCCGGCCCTCGCTTGCTCCGTCGTATTCCATTTCAAACCAATGCGTAGGTTTAAAAATCCATTTCCCTTTGGTTTCCCGGTATGGCGATTGGTAAATATGAAAAGTGGTTGGCAAAGCTTTCACAATCGCATGGCCGGTGATTCCGCATTCTTCAGCCACTTCGCGCAACGCAGCCTGCATTGGCGATTCTCCTTTGTCGATCTTCCCCTTTGGCAGGTCCCATTTTCCGTTTCTGAAAATAAAAAGAATCCTGTCCTTTCGTTTCACAACACCACCTGCTGCCTCCACATTCAGCAAGGCCGATTGAAAGCACTGAAAAGCTTTCTCCGGATCGGCATGTTCTATAACAGCCTCGGGATATTCCGACTGAACCAGGCTGTCCAGGTAAGTCAACACCTCCGGACCGCCAGTAAAAGCTGGTGATACAGAGCTTGTTTTCGCAAATGTTATCATCGCAGGCGAGGAAAACACAATCCTCTTTTCATTCAAAAAAACTTTATACTTTTGCATCGAACAAAATAGCATTTATCATGAAGTCAACTCAAATCGAAGTTACCAACCGACTGTTAGAAATCAACACCATAAAGATACAACCCAACAATCCTTTTACATGGGCTTCCGGCTGGAAATCGCCGATTTATTGCGATAACCGTAAGATTTTGTCTTACCCGGAGACACGCACTTTCATCCGCGACAAGTTTGTGGAAGTGATCCGCGAAAAATACCCGGATGCCGAAGTGATTGCCGGAGTTGCAACCGGTGCCATTGCCATGGGAGTACTGGTGGCAGAACAAATGGGCTTGCCCTTTATTTATGTTCGCTCGTCGCCAAAAGGACACGGGTTGGAAAACCTGATTGAAGGCGACCTGAAACCGTTTCAAAAAGTGGTGGTGCTTGAAGACCTGGTATCAACCGGAATCAGCAGTTTGAAAGCCGCCGAAGCAGTAAACAATTTTGGTGGTGATGTTGTGGGAATGGTTTCCATTTTCACCTACAATTTCCCGCACGCCAAAGAAAACTTCAAGAAAGCCGGTATCGAACTTACTTCGTTAAGCCGCTACCAGATTCTGATTGACCTGGCTTTGGAAAAGGGAGAAATCACCCAAGACCAGGTTGAATCGTTGATGGGATGGCGCGAAGACCCGGCCAACTGGGGAAAATAATTTTAGAACTTTATCACCAACAGATAGATCCCGCTCCCGGTAACAACCGGGACGGGATTTTTTTTCAAAAGCAGACAGATGGGAGTTAACAAATACGTAAGCGACGTAAAAACAATCGGACACAACCAGCAGGTTGTATTTAATTACTTGTCGAATTTCGAGAACCTGGCAGGCTACATGAATTCAGGACTGATTGAGCGGATTACCGAAAAAGTGCCGCAGATAAAGATCACCGAGTTTCAGTCAGATCGCGATTCCTGCAAATTCAACATCACCGGGCTGGGGGTTGCCGAGATCAAAATCATCGACCGCGAACCGTTTAAATCCATCAAAATTGAAAGCTCAGGCGGACTTCCGCTAAGTTTTACCTTTTGGATTCAATTGCTTCCGGTGGATGAATACAACACCAAAATGCGCCTGACCCTTCATGCCGAAATGAGTATGATGATTAAAATGATGGTGGGCAACAAACTGGAAGAAGGACTGAACAACCTGGCTGACACTCTGACCAAACTTCCCTATCAATAGAGTAGGGCTGAAGGACTGAGGGACTGCGGGAATAATGGGCTGAAGGACTGAAGGATTGAGTTTTTGAGAAATGCTGGAATGCCTCAATTAGTGATCAGTTTCAGTTTGACAGTTTCACAATTTAGCAGTTTTGCAATTTCACAATGACAACGAACAATGAAGTATAAAAGCTCGCAGCCAGAGGCTCGTAGCTTAACTTAGCGTCTTAGCGCCTTTGCGAGAGAATAAAAGAAATACCTTTGAGTCTTTGTGTTCAGTCTCAGTTTTACAATTTGTCAGTTTCGCAATTTCTCCACATTGAAGCTTCAACAGCTCCCTGATTCAACGGGAAGTATCTTACTAAAAGATATATTCCACTTCTTTAAACATATATTCCGTGATTTTTCCGGAACGATCTTC
Organism: Maribellus luteus; assembly: GCF_003576475.1. GTDB lineage: Bacteria > Bacteroidota > Bacteroidia > Bacteroidales > Prolixibacteraceae > Draconibacterium > Draconibacterium luteum. The sequence continues at coordinate 402,953 of NZ_QWGR01000003.1, forward strand.
CAGCTGAAGTTGCCCGAACTCACCGATTCCGAAAATCCTGGCCTCAAAAGTCTCATTGTCTTTCCGGAAATTTCGCCATTGGTTAAAGCCAAAGAGTTTTCCGAGGTAAGCTTTGTCAATTTGCTGAAACTTCCCTGCTTCCAACAGTCGATACCATTTTTCAAAATACTGAAAGAATCCTTTTAGCATTTCCTGCGCATCATAAATTTTTCCGTTCAGCTGCTGCAACGACACAGGATTGGGTGCCTTGGAATGAAACACCAACTGGTTCAGGTTAAGTCCGATTCCGATAATCGAAGAATCGAGTGTCGAGCCTTTAATCGAATTCTCGATCAGAATTCCGGCCACCTTGCGGTTCCCGATGTACAGGTCGTTGGGCCACTTAATCGAAACATCGTTTACCTCCGGAGTTAACAAATCCACCAGGGAAAGGCTGACAATTTTTGAGATCAGAAATTGCTTGCCTGCCTCCAGGAAACCAGGATGCAGAATAATGCTGGTTAACAGGTTCTTTCCGGCCTCACTTTCCCAGAAATTACCCGGTTGTCCCTTCCCCCGGGTCTGGAAATGTGCCAAAACGACAGTGCCATTTGCGGCCCCGTCCGAAACAAGTTGCTTGGCATAGTTGTTGGTACTGTCGACCTCGTCTAAAAAGATGATATTTCGGCCCATTAAAAACATTTGAGGATCAAAAGTAAACCATTCTGACAAAAAATGGTTAATGGACAAAAAGATTATCTTTGTAAGGTTCAAGATTAATTTATGAAGCAAAAAAAAGCAGAAACAGATAAACTAACAGAAGCAATCCTGGAAGGGATACAACGTTTAAAAGGAAAAAAGATCACAATTATTGATTTAGAGAGCATCAAGCATACCGAATGCAGTTCTTTCATAATTTGTCACGGAACATCCTCTACACATGTTGATTCCATTGCACATTCGGTGGAAGCAACCGTTAAGGAAATGCTCGGAGAAGATGTTTGGCACAGAGACGGATACCGGAACGCTATGTGGATTTTGTTGGATTACGGTGATGTTATGGTACATGTTTTCCAGGAAGAACCCCGTCAGTTTTACAATCTCGAAGGCCTTTGGGCCGATGCAAAATCAAGAACAATAGAAGAAGATTAATACGTATCATGGCAGAAAACAATCAGAATAACAATCAAAAACAACAAAACGGGAAAGACAATCCTTTCGGACGTTTTAATCCCAATAGAAAAGGCGATGGAAAACCGCCAAAATTCAATGCTTACTGGATCTACGGGATTATTGCCATCGTATTTCTGGTGGTTCAGTACTACATCAGTTACAGTCATGGCCCCATTGACACCAACTGGGGCGAAGTAAAGCAGATGATTGAAAACGGCGACGTTGAGCGCCTTGAGGTGATCAACGAAAAAGAAGCCAATGTTTACATCAAAAAAGATCATTTAAAAAACTACGAAGATCGATTCCAGGGCAATTTTTCAAAGCCTGCCGAAGTGGGTCCTCACTTCACCTTTAAGACAGGCCCGATTGAGAAATTTGCCACCGATTTAGCCAAGGCACAGGAAGGCAAACCGGATGAGATTCTCCCTTCGTACAAAGACGAAAATAACTGGCTCCGCGATATTCTTCTTTCGTTTGGGCCTTTTATCATCATCATTTTACTCTGGTGGTGGATTTTCCGCCGGATGAGCCGCGGTGGCGCCGGTGGCGGTGCCGGAGGTATTTTCAACGTAGGAAAGTCGCAGGCAAAAATATTTGACAAAGACCAACGTGTTTCCACCACATTTAAAGATGTGGCCGGGCTGGCAGAAGCCAAACAGGAAGTGGAAGAAATTGTGGAGTTTTTGAAAAACCCGGCAAAGTACACCAAGCTGGGAGGTAAAATTCCCAAAGGCGCTTTGCTGGTAGGCCCTCCCGGAACCGGGAAAACCTTACTTGCCAAAGCAGTGGCCGGTGAGGCCAACGTACCTTTCTTCTCGATGTCGGGTTCCGACTTTGTTGAAATGTTCGTGGGTGTTGGAGCATCGCGTGTGCGCGACCTGTTTAAACAAGCCAAGGAAAAAGCGCCGTGTATTGTTTTTATTGATGAGATTGATGCCATTGGGCGTGCCCGTGGACGGAACCCCAACATGGGATCGAACGACGAACGCGAAAATACACTGAACCAGCTGCTGACCGAGATGGATGGTTTTGACACCAACAGCGGGGTAATTATCCTGGCAGCTACCAACCGTGCCGATATCCTCGACCGCGCGTTGATGCGTGCCGGACGTTTCGACCGTCAGATACATGTGGAACTTCCCGATTTGAACGAGCGTACCGAGATATTCAGAGTCCACTTGCGTCCGCTGAAACTGAGTGAAGACGTAAAAGTTGATTTCCTGTCGAAACAAACACCTGGATTCTCGGGTGCCGATATTGCCAACGTTTGCAACGAAGCAGCTTTGATTGCCGCCCGTAAAAACAAGGACTCGGTTACCAAACAGGATTTCCTGGATGCCGTTGACCGGATCATCGGAGGATTGGAGAAAAAGAATAAAATTATTTCGCAGGAAGAGAAAAAAACCATTGCATACCACGAAGCTGGGCACGCCACCATTAGCTGGCTGCTCGAATATGCCCACCCGTTGGTGAAAGTTACCATCGTACCCCGCGGAAAAGCACTGGGGGCTGCCTGGTACCTGCCCGAAGAAAGATCCATCACCACCAAGGAACAACTTTTGGATGAGATGGCCTCTGCACTGGGTGGACGTGCGGCAGAAGAAATTGTCTTCGGAAAAATTTCGTCGGGCGCACAAAACGACCTCGAGAAAATTACCAAACAAGCCTATGCCATGGTAAGTATTTTCGGGATGAGCGAAAAGGTAGGAAATGTAAGCTATTACGATTCTACCGGGCAATCTGATTACTCGTTCACCAAGCCTTACAGCGAGAAAACCGCTGAACTGATTGACGAAGAAGTAAAAATTCTGATTGACAGCCAGTACGAAAGAGCCAAACAAGTTTTGCGCGACAATGCGGAAGGACACAGCAAACTGGCCAATTTATTGCTCGAACGTGAGGTGATCTTTAGCGAAGACCTGGAAGAGATTTTTGGAAAACGTCCGTGGGAGAAAAAGCACCTGATGGGTGAAAATGGCAACGGCGATAGCAAAATGCCTGAAATTTCCGCTGACGAACCAAAGGACGTTCAAGACACTGAAACAGAAGTTTTACCGGAATAAAAATGACTTCGGCCCGGGAGGAAATATTAAACAGGCTTCAGCAAGCCACTCATCCGGAGCCGGACGAAGTACCCGATTTTGACACTCCCGTTTATTTTCCCATCGATCAGCCTTTGGAACTGGCTTTCAAAGAGAACCTGAAGAAAATAAGCGGGAATGTTGTTTTATGTGAGTCTGAAACCGATTTGTACGAGCGCCTCAAAAAGTTTCTTGAAGCCTTCTCTCCGGAAAAGATTTACTGCAACGAAACCCCACTTCAGCAAGGGTTAAAAGAAAACGGGATCGGCTTTTCCTGTGGCTCAGAACTTCCTTCCGATCTGGAAGCGGGTATAACCAGCTGCGAATTTCTGATCGCACACACCGGCTCGGTAATGGTTAGTTCGGCCATTGAAGGCGGGCGTCGAATGTTTGTTTATCCTCCGGTTCATATTGTGATCGCCCGAAAAGATCAGCTGCTTGCTTATCTTGATGAAGCTTACACTGCTATCCAAAACAAATACAAGGACATTCTTCCTTCGCACATTGCGCTGATTACCGGGCCAAGCCGAACTGCCGACATCGAAAAGACACTGGTAATGGGAGCGCACGGGCCGCGTGCTATTCACGTATTTATCGTTTAATCGATACAATTATCCAGCATTGCCATATTTTCTTAACTTTACGCCATGGAAAAAGGATGGACTGAAGTTTATATGACGGCTACTGAATACGAAGCTGAAATGGCGAAAGACATTCTGGCAAATGCCGGCATCAAATCAGTTATTTTAAACCAACACGATACAGCTTACCAGTCCTTCGGGGAATTCATTTTATATGTGTCGGAAGCCGATTATCAAAAAGCTGTTGTGTTACTCAAAAATCTAAAGGAAGGTGAGTAACTTAACAAAACGATCGATCTGGGGCCTGATCTATGTAGTTGTAATGATGGGCGGCCTTTTGTTTCATCCCATCGCGTTTGCCGTGGTATTCGGGACACTTTTATTTTTTACCCAATACGAATTTTATGCGCTGGTAGAAGTAGCAGGACATAAGATCTCCCGTCTCCCGGGCACGTTAATGGGCGTATTCTATTTTCTGATCTGCGCCGGCATTGCCAACGGCTTGCTTCCCAAATCCTTGCTGCTCATTTGTATCCCCATCATTCTTTTAATGTTTATTATCGAATTATTTCGCAGAAACCATAATACGCTGGAAAGAAGCGGACTCACCGTACTTGGCTTTATTTACATCGCCATCCCGTTTGCACTGATGAATTTTATTGTAAACAGTTCGCTAAACGGGCAAACCAATGTTTACTATCCCTGGATCATGGCCGGCGTTTTCCTCATCTTGTGGACCAACGATTCGTTTGCCTACCTGATCGGAACACGTTTTGGAAAACACAAAATGTGCACACGCATTTCACCCGCCAAATCGTGGGAAGGATTGATCGGAGGTGCTGTGTTTGCCATTGTGATGGGAATCGTAAATGCGGTTCTTTTCCAGGCGGTGGATATGCTCAGCTGGATTGTTATTGCCGTTTTGACCGTTGGATTCGGTACGCTGGGCGATCTTTTTGAATCCAAAATCAAGCGGGAAATTGGTACCAAAGACTCGGGAAATATCCTGCCTGGACACGGCGGTTTTCTCGACCGTCTCGACAGTCTGCTGTTTGCCATTCCCGTCGTATTTATCTGGTTAATGCTTTCAGAAAAATTTTAAGACATGCGATCAATTATTCGTCAAATACCCAATTTCATCACCCTGATGAACCTTTCGTCGGGAGTACTTGCCACCATTTTTGCCATCGACGGTCACCTGATCTGGGCCGGAATTTTTATCTGCCTGGCATCGGTTTTTGATTTTATGGATGGTTTTGCCGCGCGGCTTTTAAAGGCTTATTCTGAAACAGGAAAAGAACTCGATTCGTTATCCGATGTTGTTTCCTTTGGTGTGGCGCCCGGGGCTATTTTATTCACTTTGCTTGAATTCTCACTTTTCGGGAAAAACCAACCCATTTACGAAATAAGTGCCAACTGGTACCAGTGGATAATTCTGTTTTCGGCGTTGTTGCTACCTATTTTTGGTGCCATTCGTTTGGCCCGCTTCAACGTACTTGCGGGTGACGAACCGTTCTTTCGCGGTTTGCCCATTCCTTCGAACGGGATTTTCTGGGCTTCTCTGGGGCTGATGCTGGAATTCCCCAAATACCACGAATATTTCGAAACGATATATTCCACCAAAAACCTGGTGATTCTCGGCGTGTTTATGGCCGGAATGATGGTGATTAACCTGCCCATGTTTTCGCTCAAAATGAAAAACCTGAAGTGGAGTGATAACTGGTACCGCTATGTTTTTGTTTTACTGGCCGTCGTTCTGCTTGCCACGTTAAATGTTTACGGACTGGCCTTAACCATTCTGCTTTACATTATCCTTAATGTGATTTTTTACCTGGCAAAAGTTAAGCTCTGATCTTCCTCTGGTATCAGTATTGTTTTTCCCGAAGTAAAATACTTGTCTATTCAAGACCCGTACTAAGGAATACTTTCCCTGCCTGAATCTTTCGTGGAGGCTTTAATTCAATGTATTATGGTTGATTTTAAGAAAAGAAAAAAGCCCCTGAAAACGGAAGAAATATTTTCCCGAGGGAAAGATTAATAATACGCCATGACAAATTGACTTCCGAAACCAGAGGCTAATATCTTATATAACACGCTTTAGCAAGTGTCATTTTTTACACTTGTAACATAGTTAACAACAAAGGGGGAAAGTTGTTTGTGATTCCTAAAATTATTTGATTTTTTTTCGTCGAAGACAAGAAATAACGTGAGATTGCTTCGCCAAGCTCGCAATGACAGATGATTTATAAAATTGGAAGGAAAGGATTTGGTTGGCGGTAAAACCGCCAACCAAATCCTTTCCTTCCTCTAATCATTTCAATATATTGTCATTGCGATCCCAAATCTCTTGGGAGAAGCAATCTACTCTTTACTAATTATTTTAATCAGTTAACACAGATCTCTATTTCAACGGAGCGGCAAATTTTAATACATCGGCTTCCGTGATTTCATTGTTGCAAAGAATGATCAGTCGCTCAATCACATTCCTGAACTCGCGGATATTACCGGTCCAGTTAATTTTTTGCAATTCCGCAATCGCATTTTCACTGATTAACTTTTCAGGCATTCCGTACTCGCTGCAAATTTGCTGAATAAAATGGTTCGCCAGCAGCGGGATATCTTCCAGTCGTTCGTTCAGCGTCGGGACCTTGATCAGAATTACACTTAGGCGATGATAAAGGTCTTCGCGAAAATGGTTGTTGTCGATTTCAGCTGAAAGGTTTTTGTTGGTAGCTGCCACAACACGCACATCTACTTTAATTGCCTTGTCGCCTCCTACCCTGCTGATCTCGTTTTCCTGCAAGGCACGCAAAACTTTTGCCTGTGCCGAAAGACTCATATCGCCGATTTCATCCAGGAACAAAGTACCGCCGTGGGCTTGCTCGAATTTTCCTTTACGTTGTTTTACCGCCGATGTAAAAGCCCCTTTCTCGTGGCCAAATAATTCGCTCTCGATCAACTCCGAAGGAATCGCAGCACAGTTCACTTCCACAAACGGGCCGGAAGCGCGGTTGCTTTGCTCGTGAATACGACGCGCCACCAGCTCTTTCCCCGAACCATTTGCCCCGGTAATCAACACACGAGCATCAGTGGGTGCCACCCTGTCGGCCATATCCAGAATTTCGGCAATGGCTTTTGATTCGCCAACAATCTCGTATTTTTTACTGACCTTTTTCTTTAGAATTTTGGTTTCTGTTACCAGCGTCGATTTATCCATCGCATTCCGGATCGTAATCAGCAGGCGGTTCAGATCGAGTGGTTTTTCGATGTAATCGTAAGCACCTTTTTTTATCGAATCAACAGCTGTATCAATGTTACCATGCCCCGAGATCATCACCACGGGAGTATCGGGTGCCAGCACCACCATGCGTTCCAGAACTTCTATTCCGTCGAGTCCGGGCATTTTAATGTCGCATAAAACAATATCGTATTCCGCAGCACGAATCATTTCCAGGCCCTTGTTTCCATCTTCCGCCAGATCAACTTCATATTTTTCATATTCCAGGATATCTTTCAGGGTGTTCCGGATGCTTCTTTCATCATCAATTACGAGGATTTTTGACATTTCGCTTTAATTTTTTGAGACTGTGAAAATAATTGTAGTTGTCCGTAATCAAAAATGATTCCAAACAACACCAGGTCCGGAAAATTACTGAATTAAATTGGAATACACTGCCCGCAAATGTTTTTAAAGTAGTCCCAACCGATCTTTTCGCGGGCAGCATTTTTACTGGCTTTAACCGACTAAACTTAAATGCCTGATTTTTTCAAAGTTTAAAATCACTAGCGTCCGGCTAATCTTAAAGTTTGCTTCTCCGTCTATTAACAGATCGCAATCGAGCACAATTCAGGGGCTTTTATACGCATGGGTAATTATTTCTTCAACGACTGGACCCGCTTGCAGGTTAACTATGAATACGCTGCAGAACAGGCCAAAGAAATTAAGAACGACCGCATAATGGTTCAACTTCAGGTTAAATTTTAGTGCTAGTGCCCGCAAAAAAGCAGACGCTTAAATTTTAATGTGTAAAATTAGCCAACGGGTGTACCATCCATTGGTATGAACATTGCGAACCAGATGAAATACGAATAATTACAAAAATTTAAAACGAATGAAACAAAGTAGATACCTTCTGTTGGGAATCGTGTTTTTCCTGACATCATTGATTTCGGCGCAGGCGCAAGACCTTATTTCGGTGAACGAGCTGGCCAAGATCTCTAAAAACAGCGATGTAGTGGTAGTATGGGCAGGCGATGAAGATGGGTACAAAGTACACATCACAGGTGCCGTTAGCATTCCGCACACCTCGCTTTGCAACAACGACCCCATCCGTAACCTGATCAAACCCACAGCTGAAATGGCCAAAATACTGGGAGAAAAAGGTGTTTCGACCGACAAAACCATTGTGGTTTACGACGAAGGCTCGGGCAAGTACGCCAACCGGATGTACTGGATGCTCAAATACCTGGGAGCACCCAACGTAAAAGTACTCGACGGCAACTTTAAAGCCTGGAAAGCCGGAAGAAAACCGGTTACCGGTTCACCGTCGAAAGTTGCGGCCACTACGTTTAATGCCAAACCCAACGCGGCCCTGCTCGCCAATATGGATGAAGTGAAAAAGGCAATCGGCAACCCGGCTTATGCTGTGATCGATGCCCGTACTGCAGAAGAATTTGCGGGCACGGCTGAAACCGAGATTCGCAAAGGCCACATCCCGGGAGCGTCGAACATCAACTACGAAACGCTTCTCGACAGCAAGGGAATGCTCAAATCAAAAGAAGAATTGCAATCAATTTTTAAGGACAAAGGTATTACAAGCGACAAAACAGCCATCGTTTACTGCGAAACCAGTGTACGTGCCTGTGTGCTTTACACGGCCCTGAAAACACTGGAATACCCGAAAGTAAAAGTTTACGATGGAGCGTATTTAGAGTGGCAGGCTACCGCATCCAATTCGGTAGAATAGCCTTTCACATGTCTTTGCGGCGCCAGGTGGAGACCTGGCGCTTTTTTTATGCTCTTTCTGCTTTGCCGGAACATCGTGTTTCGTTGATAAAAGCGCGGGGCGGCGAACCATGAGCGGCGAGCAAAACACTGCAATACGGCAACAAATCCCCTTCAGATTGCTTCTCCGTCCGTCAGCTGACGGACGAATCGCAATGACGTCCGTTTTTGTTTTTCGTTTGGCAGCGGACATCTTGTGTCGTGACTGGAAATTGTCAGCTGCTGTCCGCTGCCCGAACACCCCCTCGTTGACGTCATGGCGAGCTTGCGAAGCCAACTCTTTCAGGAAGCAGGGAGCGAAGAGCATGGAGCATGGAGCGCAACTCTGAACCCTGAACTACAAGCTGCGAGCGGCAAGGAAAACACGGCAACACGGCAACAAATCCCCTTCAGATTGCTTCTCCGTCCGTCGGCTGACAGACGAATCGCAATGACGTCCGTTTTTGTTTTTCGTTTGGCAGCGGACATCTTGTGTCGTGACTGGAAATTGTCAGCTGCTGTCCGCTGCCGGAACACCCCCTCGTTGACGTCATGGCGAGCTTGCGAAGCCAACTCTTTCAGGAAGCATGGAGCGAAGAGCATGGAGCGCAACTCTGAACTTTGAACACTAAACGCTGAACTACAAGCTGCGAGCGACGAGCTTGACTCTGAACACTGAATCCCTCAAAAGACGGACAGGCACTGAGAACTGTGACTGCAAACTGAGACTATTGTAACAAAACCTCGCTTTTAACCGCCCGGGTTTTGTGTTTTTAGAGCCCATCAGGCAAAGTGAATACAAACACCCGGCTCCCGACTTCCTTCTTCCCGTTTTTTTCTTCGATAAGTTCATTTTTAACTCCAACAACCTGGCTTTTTGATGCATTGCCCTTGACCAAAACCAGAAAAAGCATGAAAAACACTCAAACAAGCTAACTTTTTACCCCGTGCATGGAGTAAAAAACGGCCTGTAACCCTGTTTTTTGCAAGAAGGTTTTAGTCCTGAACAAGGATGTTCTAAAAAAAAGCCAGCCTTTTCTAACAAAAAACGAGAAGGTCGGGAAAGAGAGCGAGGTATAATCTTGCTTTTTGCCAGCACCCCGGACTAAAAAGTGAGAGTGTTCTTACTTTCCACCAGCCTTCTGTAGAAAAAAGCGAGCCTAACGAGGGTTTTACTTAGAACCGCGAACTTCGGCCGGCAGTTTATGCCCGATAACACCCTGTTTAGAAAAGACTTGGTTGATTTTCTGATTATATTTAAGCAGCAAATCATTAAAAACCGTTGAATACGCTCTATCACATAAAAACAGAGAGAAATTAGTAAACCATAAAAAGTGTTATTTACAAGTGTATATCATTGGAAACGATATATTTTGATGTACCTATAGAAAATGTAAATTACTTAAATGATGCATTATACGTACATTAGCAATAACTTAGAAAACCATGAATAAACGTTATCAAGTCTTTGTAAGTTCCACTTATGCTGACCTTAAAGAAGAAAGAGCAAAAGTCATTCAGACAATTATGGAATTAGATTGTATTCCCGCAGGAATGGAGATTTTTCCTGCAATTGATGAAGAACAATTTGACTTTATAAAAAAAGTCATAGACGACTGTGATTATTATCTACTGATTATTGGGGGAAGATATGGTTCCCTTTCAGAGGATGGAATAAGTTATACTGAAAAAGAATATGATTATGCAAACCAAAAAAATACTAAAATAATAGCTTTCATTCACGCTAATCCGGACGAGATTTCATTTGGCAAATCAGAAAAAGATTCTGAATTAAGAATGAAACTTGAAGAATTTAAGAAAAAGGTTGCAACCAATAGACTGGTTAAATTTTGGAATAGATTAGATGAACTACCTGGATTGGTTGCACTGAGTCTTTCAAAAACAATTAAAACTTATCCCGCTATTGGATGGACAAGGGCTAATTCAATCGCCGACCCAAATTTATATAAGCAATTGAGTGAACTTCAAAAACAAAATCAGGAACTAAAAGAATTTGCATTAGAGCAACAAAACTTGGTAAAAAGTGACCAAGTTGATTTAGCAGATTTAGATGATAAAATAAATATCTCAGGGAAATATCGGATCTGGGATAAATGGAACAAAAGAGAGATTATTTCAGATTGGAAGATTTCTATTTCTTGGAAACAGATATTTAGCCTTTTTTCACCTTATCTAATTGACCATCCTAATGATGTAAATGCAAAATCAATATTAAGCACTGTTATTCATGCAACTGTTCCTGATGCAAGAACTTCTGGAACAGCAACTATCGATGACCAAGAATTCCAAACTATTAAAATACATTTTAAAGCATTGGGCTTAACAGACATAAAATACACACAAACGACTAAAGGTGGGATGGCTTTATTTTGGTATTTAACACCAAAAGGAGAAAATCTAATGATAAATTTAAGAAGCGTAAAAAAATAACTATTGCTAAGCGTGGTATAAGTCATGGCAGGATTAGCACTATTTGGCACGATCGAACCTGGTGCCGACATCAGCTTAGGCCGGACACTTAGATTCCCGTCGTGACCGCCACGACCTCATCCCACCATAGTTGCGCACAATACAATCTAGACAAAATAACGTAACTGAATGGAAAACTTTAATTGGATAGACATCGCAAAATTAGCAGTTTCTCTTATGACAATTGCTTTGGCAATTTACGTTACAATTTGGGGTAATGACCAGATAAGCAAAAGAAGAGAAAAACGTAAAATGTATGAAAAAATGCTAAATTCTTTTCATAGACCAATTTTACAGGCGTTTACAACAAGTAAGATGTTAAGAGAGGTTTTAGCAAAAGACAAACCGACTGATTTTAGAGCACTTCGGTATTTAATTAGTAAAAGAGATGAACTTACTGAATCTGATAAGAAATTAATTTCTGAGATAGTTCAAGTCGGGAAAGAAATTGAACAGATAATTCAATCCAACTCAGGAGACATTTTGAACTCTGACTTAAGAGAGGAAGTTGGAATACTCGCTCGTCATTTAAGGATTTTTAGATTTGTTTCTGAGCAAGAAGCAGAATATAAACCCGACCAGTTTAATGATTTTGTATATCCAAGAGAAATAAACGATTTAATTGAACGAGAACACCGAATATTATCTGAATTATCAAATGGAGAAGAGAAATATGAAAAATATAAAAAGAATGGAGAAATAAATTGCAAAAACAAAAAATGCTATTTATGCGGCCAGATTAAAGGCCAGATTGATAATGACTTGATACACATTCTGAGCAAGAAACCGAAGTATTTATATAAGAGAACTGTTTTGTATGAGAATCAATACTTCTCCCTTATCCCAAGTATTGGACCGTTAATGGTAGGACACATATTAATTTGCCCAAGAGACCACTTTATAAGTATGGCTGCATTAAGTGATGAATATTTTAATCAACTTAAAACTTTCAAAAAAGAAGTACATGAAAAAATGACTGATATTTTTAATGAACCAATACACTTCTTTGAGCATGGAAACTCAAAAAAAACGAAAAGGACTCTTTGTTCAACAGAACATGCTCATCTCCATGCTTTCCCTAGCTCCACACAAAACTACATCCAAAAAACTTCTACAATTGATTTTGAATGGAACTATAAAAATGTCGAGATTGAAGAAATAAATAGATATTCAAAAGGCAATGAGTATCTATATTATGAGACATCTGATGGAGACAACTACTTGAAGGTTATCAATGGAGACCAAATCGAATCTCAGTATTTAAGACGTCTTATTTCAGAAATCAATGGAAATTCAAGGACTTGGAATTGGAAAGAATATCCCAAGCTTAATTTAATGGATGAAACAATTAATAGATTTAAAAATTATAATTCAAAAAAAGCACCGTGCACTGCATCCTACACAAAACAACTGGGATTCAATAGCTTGTGAGGCTATTGTTCTCGCGCCAGTATTTTCTTCGGAGAATACGAACGCGCCCCGAAAACCCTCTTGTCTGCGCGATTTCATCGCGTTCCCTTCATTAAAAACACGCGATAAAATAGCACAGGAGCATGGGCATAACTTTAACGAAAATGAAAACATTCCAATTAATCACGATTTTACTGCTATCAATTTTTGTTTTTTCCTGCGCCGAAGAATCAAAAAAAGCTCAACTGATAGAAAAAGTTGAAGCGCTGGAACCTAAAGTCAATATCAGTGAACTTACTTCTGATTACCTGAAATGGTGGGCTTACCAATCCTATAACATTTCTTTATCATCAGATTTCAAGGGGCTTAACGAACTATCAGACACGATTCCCAAAAAACAATTCTTGGAAAAATTAATTACCGGCAATTACATCCCTTTAAAGTTAAAGTCTGACGATAAAGTCGAAACATATAAACTTTTTAAGCTGGATTCGAATGCAGACAAAAACATTGGAAGCACCATAAAAAATAAATCGCTGACAGACCTCAAATATTTTAATATGGAAGGATTACCACTTCCTGAATTTAACTTGACCGACTTGAACGGGAACATCTACACCAACGAAAGCACAAAAGGGAAAACGATCGTTCTAAAAACCTGGTTTATTAACTGCGAAGCTTGTGTTGCGGAATTCCCGGAACTAAATGAATTTGTCGAGAAAAACAAACATAGAAATGATCTGATTTTTTTGAGTTTAGCAAGAGACACTAAAGATGAACTAAAGAACTTTTTAAAGAAAACGGATTTTGAATACCAGGTAGTTCCCAACCAAAAAGAGTTTATTGAAACAAAGCTAAATTTACAACTATATCCAACTCATCTAATAGTGGATAAAAATGGGATCATATTAAAAGTAGGAAATAAAGCTTCGGAAATGATTTCGTTTCTTGAAAATGGGAAGAAAGCAACCGGCAAGAAATTACCACCGCCACCACCGCCAGCTTCAGCAGCAGCTCCGCCACCACCTCCGCCATCGCCATCGAAATAAAAAGATATGCACAACAAATTACATTTTGCGGGGCGGGATTCGGTGGTATGCCAACTGCGTCCCGGGGCTTCGGGATCGTTTCGCAGTTCCCCGACAACATGTACCAACTCATTGGAAATTATTTGAAAAAAGAAATTAAACGGATGAGAACAATTATTAAATTCATTATCATTTCAACTCTTTTGTGCTCTTGCGCGGCAGTTGGCACAAAGACTCTCTATAAAACGGATGAGAAAGTTGATATTAGTTCATTGGGGTATAATTCCCTTGACGGCGATACCATTCTTGCTAAAATATATCCTTTCACAAACAATATTTTTGACTCGACAATTATTGAAACATTAAAGGAATACAGCCTAGATAACTATAAATCCCTAGATGAGAATATAACTTACCAGACACCGGATATAGAAAAAATTAAAGAGATATGTTCTCAATACAATTTAGATGCACTTTTGGTTTCTAAACTAAAATTCATATATGCCACCCAAGCTATTTATTTTGTTCCGGTAAGTCACAACTGGGACACAGAAGTTGAAATGAAACTTTTTGATAAAAATGGAAGATTATTGTACAACACAAAACACAATACTTTAAAAGGAAACTCTTACATGAATCCTCCTCCTGTTGAGAGAACTGTGCACGATGGAACAAAAGGAGCACTTGTAAGAATTTTTAAAAATATGGGATTAATAAAAACGGTTGCCAACAAATCGTAATATGTCAGGCGGGGTTTTAGCCCTCACTGGTGCGCGATTTCATCGCGTTCCCCTCATAAACAAAATATAGCACGACTCCCGAGTCACCCAAATAGTAATAAAACTCAAACCCGACCCCATGAGCCGAAACCGAAAAAAGAAAAAAACAAACTGCAACAGGAAACAACTGGAGGCTGAAAAACGAAATCATTTTCTCAGGCATATACAACATATTTTTATTGAAAGTGGTTGCGGGCAGGTTTACCGCGTGCTCACACCAACGGTTATGCAAGCATTATATTCTATTAAAGACAGCTCGTTAAAAATACGCCAGGGTAATTGCTCGTGTTTAAGCAACAGCGACATAAAACTACTAAAACAGACGATTGATAAGGAAGCACAGCAAACCAAAGTAACTATAAAAAAGGGCGACTATACCATGTCGATAAAAGAGTTTTATACTTACGGACTGAGTTTGCATGTTTTGCAGACTTGGCTTGCCGAGCAGGAAGAACCGGAAATGCAGGAGGCTTATACCCTTATGAAAGAGCGGTTGGATATTGTACAGGCAGAAACTGATTTCAGATCGCACTTATTTGCTTTTTGCAGTACTTTTTCGATGATGGCATCGGAGCTGAATAAGTTTCAGTCACATGTAAAACCGCAAATTATCAGCGACAACTCGGGACGTATAAAAGGACTGGAGTTTGAACTTAACGCATATCCCTGTGAGCAAAAGAAATTTCGGATTGATGGACATACCCGGCCTGCATTCCGGGTTGGTTCTTATGCTTATTACATGATTCATCCTGAATGGGTGTCTGTTAAGCGTTCATTGTTCGAAAAGCCAACGGCATTTAATAATATCGATATTCCTGTTTACATTCAAACGCACGCCATAAACAGGCTAAGAGAACGGATAGATACACTCAGTCGCGATTGTGTGGAGCTGTATGTATATCTTTCTTTTCAAAACCCGGTTATTACATTCTTTCGGGGAAAAATACTTGTTGATTATGTATATGCCCAAACCAAATTGGGCTATTTATTGGTCGAAATAGCAGACAATGTTTTGTTGATAAAAACATTCTTGCTTCTTACCAATCAGGCAACTCCCGAGGGTGAAAAACTAAAAGATTTAACCGGACTATCGAAAATAGATATGAAATACTGGAATATCGACCGGCTAAGCACGTTTCAAAAAACCGATATGGAAGAAAACGAGGAACTGCAATTGATTTTCAGGAATGCAGGATGTAGCGGGTTATTCAGTAAGGCAGTTAATTTCCTTGAAGAAGAAGAAAAGGAACATAGGAGTATAGCCGATAATTTTCTGAAATATTGTCTACTGGAATAACCAGGGCACTGTTCGTATGATGCAGACATCGATTTATAATTTTCACCCCGCTTGAGCACTATTTCATCTTGTTCCGATCATTAAAAACACGCGATAAAATTGCGTGGAAGCGGGGCATTTATCATCTTTCCCAAAGTTTTAAACTTTGGAATCATTCAGCGTTAATCTGCGTAATCTGCGGGCAATTTCTTTCTGCTGGCGCGATTTTGTAAATCGTGCCCCGGCCTGCAAGGCTGAAAAAAGATATAACAGCGATTCTTGCTTGTAACAAAAAGGTCCCGATTGCAAATCGGAACCAGCGGGGTATAATCAGCGCGCAATTTCTTTTCAGCTTAATCAAAAAAATCCCGGTAAAAAACTCACCGGGACTTTCCGAAAATATATACTTGTATGGTTTTTTAGCAACCTCCGGCAGCCACGTTTGTTTTTTCGCGGCGCTGCACCTGAACTTCTTTCTTTTCTGCACCACTGTTAAGAGCGCCTTCTTTAGGGGCAGCCATATCAGCATAATCAAAACGTGCAAATCCTTTCAAATACCCATCGTCATCAACCGTAGAATAGAGATCGTCTTTGTGCTGAAAGTAATAATTGTATCCTCCCAGCAATAACTTCACGTTGCTGAATCCTACCTGGCGGAACAGCATAAGCGGGCCGTTGCCCTGCAGTTCATCCTCTCCGTACAGCACCACCGTAAACCCCTTTTCCTTTAGCTCTTCCAAACGCGCAATGTTTTCCTCTTTGGTCAGGTCGTTGGCCGACAGGTTTTCGGCTCCCGGAATATGTCCCTGTCCAAAAACAAACCGGTCGCGAATATCAAAAAGAATGATCGTATCGGTTTCCTTGGCGATCACAGCCTCCAGGTCCCAGGGATAGAAATACAGCTCAGACTCGGTGAGTTCCTTGATGCTTTCGTCCATCGTTAACTGGTAAGCCATTAAGGGCTTCTGCATGGTTAGGAAACCGACGACCAGAAGAACCACAAAAGCAGAAAGAGCAATAAGCGTTCTCCACGGATTTAATTCATGTATATGCATGGTAATAGTTTTTTACGGTTTTAATTAACAACCCCCTAAGGCTACATTGGTCTTCTCTCTTTTTTGCACCTGTACTTCCACTTTCGCACCGTCCGAAGTTTCTTCTTCGGCACCCGTAAAGTAAATCTGGGCTCCTTTTCTGAACGAGTAGGTTTCCATGTCGGCATACGATGCATCGTCAGAGGGCTGCTCCGGCTCAATAATGGTCTGCATCCAGCAGTTCAGCCCGCCGCGCATTACGTAGGTTCCCTTGTAGCCCAGCCGTTTGGTCAGTACCCACATTTGGTCGGCCCTGATGTCGTCGTCGGAAACAAACACCACTTTGGTTCCCGGAATCCCGAGATACGAAAGATTGTCGGCTGTCAGCAAGCTATCCAGCGGAATATTAACGGAGCGCGGCAAGGAATAACCCTGAAAATCATCTTCACTCCGAACATCGATCAGCATCAGGGAAGGGTCTCCCTGGATGATCATTTTTGCCACCTGGTCGGTACTTACATACCGGGTTGGCTGAATAATTTCCTGTAAGAGGATTTCGGGATCAACCTGGTTGGGCTCGTCATCCATTGTCAGAAACACCGTTCCGGCAGCAAGTACAAGCATCAGCAGGGTAAGAAAAATATAATTTCTGTTCATTTTCCTAGAATTTATATTGTTTCATATTCTTACGAACACGTTTTTCAATCAGCATGGTTCCCCAGAAAGCGGCCAGGGCCACCACCGTAAATGCCAGGGCAAAGTACGATGCCGGGATTCCGGTAACATCGGTAAGTGTTACATTTCCGAGCGAGCCGCTGCTGTAAAAGTCTTCGAAAAGCGGGAAAGCCACCGAGAAAACCAAAATACCCAGGTACAGGCCAATGGTAAAAAACAAGGCATCGAGTTTACCGATTGCCAAACCGGTAAAACTGGTTCCGGGACAATAGCCTCCCAGAATAAAGCCAAAACCCATGATAACTCCCCCAACAATCATGGGGCCCAGGTAGGTGGGAAGTATAAATATTTTGGACAGGTCGAGCCAGCCCAGGCAATCGAAATACATAATGCCAACCATGGCAACAATCAGTGCCGTAAAAAATACGCGAAGCACCACAAAGTTATAGCCATAAAACACACCGGCGAGGTTTCTTGACGACGAAAACCCTGCTGCTTCAAGAATGAACCCGAAAGCGATCCCGATCAAAAGAGCGATTACGAAATCCCAGCCTCCGCCTATTATACCGTTAGGAATTAATGGTCCCATATTTTAATTTTTTGAATGTTCTGTTTTTATTTAGTTTTCAGTCTCAGTTTTCAGTCTCAGGAATTTCGACACTGAGAACTGCCAACTGCGACTGCCAACTTTCTTCTATATCCATAATTTTCTAAAGAAGTAAGCGATGATGTACCCGGTTCCAAAAATCGAGAACATCACGATCACCCCTCCCAGGGCGAAAGTTGCCGTTCCGCTTAAAGCGGCACCGCTGGTACATCCTCGTCCAAACTGGCTGCCCAGCCCAAACAAGGCACCGCCAATGAGGGCCCATATCAAACGTTTTCTGCTGGTAATGTTCGGCCCGTGATCGGTTCTGAACTTTTTAACGCGTCCGAAAAGCAGGCCCGACAGCAAACCGCCCACCAACACGCCAAGCGTTTCAAACACCAGCCAGGTGTACATGGGCGAATGGTCGTCGCTCACAAACTGGCTCATGTAATTATTGGCTTTTGTGGCCGATGGTGCAATCGTGTTCGAAGTAGTTACTACCGCACTCTTTACAGCGCCACTGGCTCCCAGTCCTCTACCGGTTATGTAAACCGTTAAAAGAATCAACAAGCCCAGCAAAACACCCCCCAGGTACGGGTTGATGTATTTGGGTTGATTATCGATGGTATTATTTACGTTCATGCGTATGCTATTTTTTTGATTTAGTACAAATAACGAGTGATCTGACCGGCTTCCACCATGATAAAACGGAACATCAATCCGCCCACCAGGATCATTACCGGCGGCAACCATTTGGGCACATGAAATCCGCGGAGTTCAAGCACTTCCAATACGGCAGGGAAAATTAGCCCCAGGATCACCACAAACACCCAAAAACTTACGGTAAACGGTCCGCCCAAAAACAGGTTGGCCGCTTCGATGGCAGTTTGCGAGCCGGCTTTGAAGCCCATAAAAAGATGGACGATCAAAAAGAGCTCGATCACAATCAAGATCAAATCGATACGGCTCAGTTTCTTGCGTTCTTTTTCGTCTTTGCTTATCCAGATGATGGTTGCCAAACCCGTTGAAAACCCTGACACCAGGAACAAAGGCCCCAGAATAGAGGTATTCCACAGCGGGCGGGCGTTAAAGGCCGACAACAAAATACCGGTATACACCCCAAGAATAATGGCATAGATCATCATTGCCCAGGCAAAATACTCCCGGTTTTTGATCACCCAGGCTTCAAACCGTTCCAGAAAATTGAACTTCCAGTTCCAGCCGGGAACCAGTTCTTTCATGTAACTGGCCACCCAGATAAAAGAAAGAGGTGAAATAATCATGAGGGTCCAGGCTCCCCAGCTCATGGGAGATTCCAGCCTCACGGTTGTATACAACTGCCAGAAAAACAGTTTATGCTTTAAGTCGAGAAACAAGGCAAATAATCCCAGCACCAGCGCGATGGGAGCAATAATAGGCGCCCATTTTACGGTAGCCTGCATCTGCTTTTCCTTTCCACGAACCACATAAAATCCGGCAAAGAAAAGAATACCGGCCGCCAAACCTCCTAAAAACAAATAAAGAGGAATTTGCCAATGCCAGATATTGAGGTAAGGATCAATATTCGGAATATTACGTCCACTTACAAATAATTCTTCCTTCATGTTTTGTCAATTTTATGGATTAGGTAAGAAAATACAATTGAGGTTTTGTACCGGCTTCCGGCGCCAGCACTTTCCATTTGCGGTCTTTGATAGCCAGTGAAACATCGCTGTTCGGATCATCCAGGTTGCCAAAGTGCAGGCATCTGGTCGGACAAACATCCACACAGGCCGGACTCTGACCTTTCTGCACACGATGCAAACAGAATGTACATTTATCCACATACCCTTCCGGATGCGAGTACCGTGCATCGTAGGGACACGATTGAATACAGGCTCCGCAACCGATGCATTTATCGTGGGTTACCGCAACAATTCCACCTTCTTCAATGTGGCTCGCCCCCGTTGGGCAACAACGCACACAGGGAGCGTTATCGCAATGGTTACACCGCTCGGAACGGAATTCCAGGCTAAGGCTCGGATAAGTTCCGTCAACGCTTTCAACAATCCAGTCGCGACAGTAGCCGTGAGGCACATTATTTTCTGTTTGACAGGCCACTACACAGTCGCCACACCCGACACATTTTTTTGTGTCAATTGCCATTGCATATCTCATGCTTTAACCTCCTTTCCTTCCAGTGCAGGATCTTCTGTTAAAAAAGTTATAAAGTTTCCTCTCATGCCGGTTCCGCCCATTATCGGGTCAACCGCCACGTTGGTAATCATTTCGGTATCGCTGGCTCCACGCCCGAATGCCCGCGACAGTTTTTTGTTATTGTGTCCAAAACCGTGGACCATGTAAACCGAATCCCAGCGAATTCTTTCGGTTACACGAACCTTAACCGGGAACGAGGTAATGTGCCCGTCCTGGTTTTTCAACCAAACCTCCTGGCCTTTTTTCAGTCCCCACAAGTCAGCTACTTTGGGGTTCACCCAAACACTGTTTTCACTCATTAAATCCGAGAGATTCGGGTTATTCGACGTACGGCTAAAAGTATGCATCGGAGCACGGCCGTAAATCAGTCGATAGAAATTCTGCGGTGGTTCCGGATGTTTGGTATATTTTGGAAGCGCGTCGAACCCGTGGTCGGCAAAATCGGTAGAGTATAATTCCACCTTTCCCGTATTTGTATTGAAAGTAAAATCTTCTCCGTCGCCAAGGTAAAGCGGACCGCTCTTTCTTGGGAATTTCTTCAGCCCGATTTTTTTCATCTCTTCGAGCGAAGTTCCCATCTTTTTCAGCTGCCAGTCGATCACTTCTGCATAATCATCGTAGTTAAAGTAATCGTGCAAGCCCAGGCGTTCGCCGATGTGTTTGGCAATCCACCATCCCGGTTTGGTATCGTATTTTGGCTCAATGGCCGGCATACGCAACGCAATGTTGGGTTCCCGGTTGGGCGCCGAACGAATAGCATCGTAGCGCTCCAGGTAAGTAGCTTCCGGAAGTATCACATCAGCATACCCCGTGATGTCCATCGGCATGGTGTCCATCACCGCGATAAATTCTACCGAAGCTGCTGCTTCTTTAAACAAAGGCTTATCCGGCATCGACAGCGGCAGGTTTGTTCCGGCTACCAGCCAGGCTTTTACCTGGTGTTCGTAGTTGTATCTCGGAATCGATGCTTTCAGCAATTCGGTGGTAATCCCCATGGTTGCCAGAGGATATTTCCCATAATTCAGGTCTTTCCAGGTCCATTCCGGCTCCGGATATTCGGGTTGCGGGAAATGCGGAACCGAAATTCCTTCAGGCAAGTACAAGCCACCTCGTTTCCCCCATGCTCCCAGCAGTGCGGTAAGTATCGCCATTGCCCTTTCGCGTTGGGTATCGTCGCCGTACCAAACCACATGCCTTCCGGGGTGAATCACTACCGCCGGTGCTGCACCTGCCATTTCACGGGCCGTTTTGCGAATCTGCTCCGGCTCAATGGTGGTAATTCCGTAAGCCCATTCCGGAGTCATGTTTTTAACATGCTCTTTCAGGTATTCAAAGCCAAACGTATATTTCTCAACAAATTCCTTGTTGTAAAGTCCTTCATAAATCAACACATGAATCCAGGCCATCAGCAGGGCAATATCCGTAGCCGGCTTAATCGGAAGCCAGTAACTGGAATGTGCTGCAGCGGTTGAAAACCGGGGATCGACAGTAATAATAGCTGCACCGTTATCAATTGCATCCGACATCTCCTGCACCTGCGAGTTATGCATGTTCTCACCCAGGTGCGACCCGATCAGTACCAGGCAGCGAGTATCGCGAATGTCAGTCGACTCAGGCGAACCAATGTAGGCGCCAAAAGTGGAAAAATAAGCTGACGAACGCGGTCCGCGGCAATTGGCAAAGGCCGGTTCTGCATTGGTTTCAGAACCATAGGCACGCAAAAGATGGTGAAAATGCCCCCCCGGAGTTCCGTGATTGAACAAGCCAAACGCTTCCGGGCCGTACTTTTCCTTTACTTCTTTCATTTTCCCGGCTACCAAATCCAGCGCTTCTTCCCAGCTTGCTTCCCGGAAATACTGACTGCCGTCTTTTTTTGTTTCCCGGATCAGCGGCGTCTTCAGACGGTCCTCATCGTAAACCATTCCAACTCCGCCTGTGCCACGCGGACACAAACGACCGTTGCAGTGCGGATCGTTCTTGTTTCCGATCACTTTCCGGATGCGGCCGCTTTTGTCAACATATGCCCAGGCTGCACATTTCCAGAAACACACTTCACAATAGGTTGGATAAGGAGTCAGATCTTCGTCGCTCACCGGCCCTTCGGTTTCCGATTTGAACAGACCAAATCCGTTCGAACCAAAAGCCTTTATGCTAAGAGCCGCAGCTCCGGTTCCAACTGCTGAAATTCTGATAAAATCCCGTCTTGTCTTCATGCGTGAAACATTTTTATGGTAAGAAGGCAAACATGCTTGCCTTTCATCTATTTCATCAATTATCTAATATCAATATCTAAATAGTTGCATTTCTAGATATGATGGCAAATATAAAAAGGTTTTCGTATTAGAAAGCTGTCAATTGTCAATTTGAAAACATTAAAAATAAGTAAATTAGAACAGCTACAAGAAAGAATGCTATAAAACACATATGATTATAAAATACACAACAATCAACTGAACAACAAATAAATAAAAAATACATTAATGGATTTTAGCCTATCTAAATAAAATACTTTTTAGTATTAATTGAGAACAAATGATACATTAAATACAGAGTCTAAATAAAAACTACAACCGACATAAGTTCACTGAAAAATGCATCCAAATGCCCAATGGTAAAGAGACAGTAGCCTTCCGGAAAGAATATTAGATAACATAAAAAAGAAATGTCGGTTTCAAATTATTCCAAATTATCTCATATTTGCCAAACCGATGGCATAATCTAGCTGAAAGAAAAGCAGGAAATAACCGACAAAAAAATCGTAACAGATGAACGACAGGAGAACATTCTTGAAAATCGCATTGGCCGGAATTGTTGCTTTTTTTGTGTTCATCTGGAACAAGCTAACCCTCTACCACCTGAAAACCACCAAGCAGCAAAGAACCACGGTTCCGTTTACGAAAAACAAGGAAGTGTTTTTTGCCGATCAGTACATTATTGTTACGAAGAACAACGCTACCACTGTTTTTTCGGCTCATTGCACCCACCTCGGATGCAAAATTGACAAAACCGAGGGCGACCGCCTGGTGTGTCCCTGCCACGGCTCAGAATACGACCTGCAGGGGAATGTGATAAAGGGCCCAGCTTACAAAAACCTGGAAGTACTTCCTTCGCAGTTATCTGACGATGGACAAAACATAATAATCGGAGCCTGAAATGAGCAAGAAGAAAAACAAAACAACCTTTGGAACCTTGTCGCTGGCCATGTTTTGGCTGGTGGTTCTTTCGGGTGTTGCGTTGGCCATTCCTTTTGATGTAAAAGATCCGTATCTGAGCATCAGCAACATGATGGTCGTAAATCCGTGGGCTTCGTTTATCCGCAATTATCATTACTGGAGCTCCCAGTTTTTCCTTATTTTCAGCCTTATACATCTTTACGAACATTACCACTACAAGGGAAAGATCGGACTTAAAAAAGGCCTTTCTTTTCGTTTGAGCCTGGCGGTCCTGATCATTTTCCTGGCCATGATCACTGGTTTTCTTCTGAAAGGAGACGCCGACAGTCAGCAGGCCCGGCAAATATTGCAAACGCTCACCGAACGCCTTCCACTAATAGGGCAATCGCTGGCCTTTTCGCTTTTAGGTGCCCCCGAAAGCTACCAGCTGATTTATGTACACCACATTGCCACTTTCACGGTTTTCATTGCCATTGCCATGGTAGAACACGGCCGGAAATTCTGGCCTCCGGCACTCGATTTCGTGGCATCTTCAGCAGGGCTTCTTATTTTCAGTTACTTTCTGAGTGCCCCCCTGCACGACAACCTGAATCCCGCGGTAAAAGGCCCCTGGTATTTTGTCGGATTCCAGGAAATACTGCATTGGCTCAAGCATCCCGAGTGGTCGCTGTTTATGTTTTTGGCGGTTCTTATACTGGTTTACCTTGCCAATTCCGCAAAAGGCAAAACCATGTTCCTCAGCAAACGCTCGCTGCTCATTTTTGTGGGTTTGTATTCTGTGCTCACCATTGTCGGGCTGTTTTTCAGGGGGCAAAACTGGAAATGGACAACACCGTGGAGCCAGGAATATAAATCTGAAGTCCTTCATAACTTCCGGACACCCGCCGTTAATTTTTCGCCCGAATTTGAACTGAATGAAGCGCTTGCATCTCCGGTTATTCAGGGAAGAAAAGAAAGTTGCCTGGCCTGCCACACCGGGACACACGGTTTTACAGATTCACACCGGGCCGAAGCAGTCGGCTGTATTTCCTGTCATTCGGGCAATCCTTTTGCCACCGCAAAAGAACAGTCACACCGCAACATGATCCTTATTCCAGGGAACCTGGCAAACGCCCAGCAATCGTGTGGCACCACACAGTGTCATCCGCAAATTACGGAGCGCGTTCCTACCGGACTAATGGCCACTTTAAGCGGTATGATCAGCGTAAATCGTTTTGTTTTTAATGAACAGGATACTCCCGATGAGCGTGCACATGTCACCCAGTTGGGGAATTCAGCTGCCGACGAACATCTTCAGAATTTGTGTGTTCGCTGCCACCTGGGAAACCCCAAAACCGAACCGGGCCCTGTAAACGAGTTCAGCCGTGGCGGAGGATGCCTGACCTGTCATTTAAACTACAGTCCGGAGGCCGAAAAAGAACTGGCGGAAAACAAAGGAGAAATTATGCGGGCACATCCCGAAGTAAGTCTGAAAGTTACAAACAACCACTGCTTTGGCTGCCACAGCCGTTCGGGCCGGATTTCGACCAACTACGAAGGCTGGCACGAAACAACACTGACAAAAAAAGAAATGCCCGACTCGGCCCATTACCGGCTTATTGAAGGTGAACGGGTGTTTGTGAAAAAGCAGGAAGATGTACACCACAAACTCGGACTGGAATGCATCGACTGTCATCATTCATACGAGCTGATGGGCGATGGCAATCATTACGCGCACCAGGAAAACCAGCAGGATGTTCAGTGCTCGGATTGCCACATCGACGGCGAACCCCGAACCATTGCAGCTGAAGACCTTGACAATGAATCGGCCATTATTGCGGCGCTTCGTTTTGGCAATATTGCAGGCAAAAAACTATTGCTGACCGAAAAACACAAACGCGCCTTGATCAACACTTATGTCGAAAACGACTCGGTGTATTTCATCACCAAAAACAGTGGTAAAAAAATGACCATGCGGGCACCGGCAGCCGTTTGTTCGCGAAACGAGGCACATTCCAGCCTCTCCTGCTCCAGCTGCCACACCTCGTGGGCACCTACCTGTATTGGCTGCCACAATGCTTACGATGCCAATGAGCGCGGATACAACATGATTGAAAACCGCGAACAGAAAGGTACGTGGGTGGAATACATCGGGCAGTACGAGGCTAAACCGCCAACACTGGGCATTCGGAAATCAAAAGATAAAACAGAAGTCGTTCCGGTTATTCCGGGAATGATTATGACCATTGACATGAAATCGTACACCGGCAACGAAAACGATCCCGAAATTTTTCATCGGTTGTATGCCCCCACTTCGCCGCACACCACCTCCGCCAAGGGAAGAAGTTGCGTAAGTTGCCACAACAACCCGGTGGCGCTGGGCTACGGAGAAGGCGAGCTTAACTATGTTATTGCAAACGGAAAAGGAACCTGGGAATTCAGTTCGCAATATGCAGCCGATCCGCACGACGGACTACCGGCCGATGCCTGGATCGATTTTCTGAAAACCCGTACTGAAAAAGTGGCCACCCGCTCCGATCTTTTCCCCTTTGACGAGCAACAACAGCAGCGCATCCTTACCGTGGGAGCCTGCCTTACCTGCCACGACGAAAACTCGGAAGTAATGCAACAAAGCCTGAATCATTTCGAAGAACTTCTCAAAACCAGGACTCAGCAGTGCATCCTTCCGGAATGGAAATAAACTTTGGATTATTTTCCTGAGTTCAAATCCTCCGGGTAATTCAGGTTTCGGAACAACTCAGGATATTTTTTTACCCATTTGTCCGATTCAACAAAATGGGTGTTGATTTCCTGTAGCAGAAAATGCAATTTGTAATTACCCTCTCCGATTTTGGCCTCGATTTGCGGAAGAATACTCTTGCGGTAAAAGGCAATCAAAGGTTCTTTCTTCCCATCGTGGAGAGGAACAACGGCATCAAAATCACTGGTTTCTTGTTTTAGAAATTCGATAAAATCAGCAGCAACAAAAGGAGCGTCCACACTTAACACAAAATTCCATTCATTGCCCGATTCTTTTAGGCAGGAATAAATGCCTCCCATGGGGCCACAATCTTTTACCTCGTCAGCGACCAGTCGATGCGATCCAACCCGGTGCTTTTCCGCATCAGAACTGATCAGGATTTCATCACAGAGCTTCGAGCACAAATCAACAGCACGGGACAAAAGTGTTTTGCCGTCTAACTCAAGCAGTGCTTTGTCGGCTCCCATACGGCTGCTTTTTCCCCCGGTAAGAATGATGGCTGTGATTTGCATCCTTTAAAAACAAAAAGCCCTGACAGAAGTGCCAGGGCTGCGTATATTAACTAGCTTTTAATCGCTGTAAACTCGATTTATCCAGCTTATCTGCTGCATATTCTTTTGTGATCACGAAGTGCTCCACTTCTTCCGAAGGCATGTCGAACATCGCATCGTTCATGATGTTCTCGCAAATGGAACGAAGTCCGCGGGCACCCAATTTAAACTCGATGGCCTTTTCTACGATGTAATCCAGGGCATCCGGCTCAAATTCAATTTTAATACCGTCGATCTCAAACAACTTTTTGTACTGCTTAATGATCGAATTTTTGGGCTCGGTAAGGATGTTCCTTAGTGTCTCTTTATCCAGCGGATCGAGGTAAGCCAACACCGGCAAACGGCCGATAATCTCAGGAATCATACCAAACGATTTCAAGTCCTGCGGCGAAACATACTGCAACAGGTTTTCACGTTCGATGCGGTCGGTTTCCTTGGCAGCACTATATCCAATCACTTTTGTATTCAAACGGTTTGCGATTTTGCGCTCAATCCCGTCGAAAGCGCCACCGCAAATAAAGAGGATGTTTTTGGTATCCACCGGAATCAGTTTCTGCTCCGGATGTTTCCTTCCTCCCTGTGGCGGAACGTTTACGATCGAACCTTCCAACAGCTTCAGCAAACCTTGCTGAACACCTTCGCCTGACACATCACGCGTGATCGAAGGATTATCTGATTTACGGGCGATTTTATCGATTTCATCTACAAATACAATTCCGCGCTCGGCCGCTTCCACATTGTAATCCGCCGCTTGCAGCAAACGGGTTAGCAAACTTTCTATGTCTTCGCCCACGTAACCGGCTTCGGTTAAAACCGTGGCATCAACAATGGTGAAGGGAACATGCAACATCCGGGCAATGGTTCGCGCCAGCAGGGTTTTCCCGGTACCGGTTTCACCAACCAAAATGATGTTGGATTTTTCAATCTCTGTATCGTCGTCACTAACGTGCTGTGTCAACCGTTTGTAGTGGTTGTACACCGAAACTGAAAGAATTTTCTTGGCGCGGTCCTGTCCAATCACATACTGATCCAGAAATTCCTTGATTTCCTTTGGCTTCATCAGCTGAATCCCATCCAGGTCGAAGCTGTCGTTGCTTTTGAGTTCTTCCAGAATAATGGAGTGCGCCTGATCAGCACACCGGTCACAAATATGCCCGTCGATCCCAGCAATGAGTAAATTCACCTCATTCTTCTCCCGTCCGCAAAACGAGCACTTGTCCATATTTTTACTATTTGACATTATTTCCTGTTACGTACCAAAATTTCGTCGATCATACCGTATTCAACGGCCTCTTCGGCAGTCATCCAGTAATCACGATCCGAATCTTTTTCAATTTGTTCAAAAGTTTGTCCCGAATGTTCTGCAATAATAGAGTACAGTTCATTCTTGATCTTTTTGATTTCGCGGGCGGTAATCTCAATATCCGAAGCCTGCCCCTGGGCACCTCCCATCGGCTGGTGGATCATGATCCGCGAATGTTTCAGTGCCGAGCGCTTTCCTTTGGCTCCGGCGGTCATTAGCACTGCTGCCATCGAGGCTGCCATACCGGTACAAATGGTGGCCACATTGGCTGTAATGTATTGCATGGTATCGTAAATACCCAAACCGGCATATACCGAACCTCCGGGCGAATTAAAGTAGATCTGAATATCCTTGCTGGGGTCGGTTGATTCGAGGAACAGCAACTGTGCCTGGATAATGTTAGCTACTGTATCGTCGATCGGAACACCCAAAAAGATAATACGATCCATCATCAAACGCGAAAACACATCCATAGAAGCTACGTTCAACTGACGTTCTTCAATAATGGTTGGAGAGATATAGGCTCCGTACATCGAAGTATACCGGTGCAAAGTCATGCTGCTTATTCCTGCATGACCGGTTGCATATTTTTTAAATTCGTTGTGGTTTTCCATTGTATAATTCACTTAATAAAAAAACTTTGCAAATCAGTTATTTTAAACGATTCACAAAGTTATAAAAAAGTTCTTTGCTCTTACCTTTTCGCAGGAGCTATATTTCCTCGATGTGAAACAGGCTGTATTCGCCTATTGCATCATTTTTGTAAACTCTTCCTGAGAGATTTCTTCCTCTACAACAGTAACCTTTTCTTTTACGATTGCGATTACTTTGTCTTCGTGAAGCTTTTTGTAAATGCGCTCGTTCTCTTCCGGTTTTTCAAGCATCATTTTAGCAAACGACTCCAGTTGTTCTTCCGGAACATCGTAGATACCGTATTGCTGGTACTGCGCCAATGCAATGTTTTTCGCAAAATCTTCGGCTTCTTCCGGTGTTACTTTTACTTCAGCTTCTTTGGCAATTGAATCTTTGATCAGCTGCCATTGCAGGTCTTTCATAAAACCGTCGAAATCCTGATCAATCTGCTCTTCTGTCAATTCTTTGTTCACTTCTTTCAACCAGCGTTTCAGGAAAGCTTCAGGCAACTCAAGGTTAGCCTGTTCTACCAAACTGTCGCGGGTATCTATCGCAAATTTATATTCTGAAGAACTTACCAAACTTCTGGCGATCTCTTCTTTGATTCTTGCTCTGAAATCTTCGATCGTTTTTACCTCAGTTTCTTCACCGTAAAGCTTTTTGAAAAGCTCTTCGTTCAGTTCTGCTTTCTGAAACTGAAGCACTTCAGTTACTGTGAATTTGAATTCGCTGTTCAGCTCGTCAGCCTCTTCATGCTTGATGTTAAGCATGTGACCTACTTCGTGACGGTTGTCGAAAGCTTTTACCGGATCGAAAATAATAATGTCGTCTTTCTTGCAACCAACAAACGATTTTTTGATCTCTTCGTCTTTGATTCTATCCACCGCCAGGATCACGCCTTCCGGTGCAATGCCACCTTCCACGTCGCTTCCTTCAGCGTCGATCTGAACAAAGTTTCCGCGAACAGAACTGGTTTCGCTTGCTTCTTCTGCCGGAACGTTTTCGCCCAACTGATTGGCAGCCATTTCTTCCTGTTGCTGAACCATTTCATCCGAAACAGCAATCTTATAATACTTCAGTTTGTTGTCTTTGTCTAACGAAACATTTACTTCGGGAGCCAAAGCAACATCGAAAGTAAAAGTGAAATTCTCGTCCGTTTCCCAATTGATAGGAGCCTGTTTTTCTTCGTTCGGAAGCGGTTCTCCCAGGATTGGAAGTTTTTCATCCACCAGGAATTTCGACAAATTATGAGAAAGCAATTTGTTTACTTCTTCTACCAAAACAGCTGTACCAAATCTTTTCTGGATAAGCCCTTTAGGTGCTTTTCCTGGTCTGAATCCCGGGATGGAAGCTTTTTGACGATAGTCTTTCAAAACATCCGCCACTTGCTTTTCGTAATCAGCCTTATCAATGGCAATGTTGATCACTGCATTTACATTGTCGATGTTTTCCCTGGTAATATTCATTTGTTCTTACTTAAATTAATTGCTTTCCTATAAACTAAAACCGCCAACTCTTACCTAAACAGGAAGGTCGGCGGTAAGCTTGTGCGGATGAAGGGACTCGAACCCCCACACCGTAGGTACTAGATCCTAAGTCTAGCGCGTCTACCAATTCCGCCACATCCGCATTTAGCGGCGCAAAGGTAAACAAAAATTTTATTTTCCAATACCTTTTGCGCTTTTTAATAAAAATCTTATCCCTCTACTTTTAAATTGGCCCTGAACATCTTTTCATCCGGTGGCCTCTCAAAAGTTGTTTATTTCCATTCCACAATTGTTCCGCGCGACGGGTCTTGCAGCTCTTTAGGTACCACCTCGCGCATTTCGTTCAGCAACAGGTTGATCAACTTATGCTTGGCAAAATGGCGCGAATAAACCAGGCTAACTTCCCGCAGCGGTTTCATGTTGGTAAAGCTCATTACATTGTAAGCCCGTTTTTGCGACATGGTTGCTTTTGCCAGTTCCGGAATCAAGGTAAGCCCTCCTTCCCTGTCAACAATGTTCATCAGCGTTTCGAGCGATCCAGCCTCAAAATGGAATGGCAACTGGCTGTCGGTTGTGCCCAGATACGAGCAAAGATTCACCACCTGGTCGCGGAAACAATGTCCATCGCTCAGCAGCCAAATCTCGGGCGTCGCAATATCTTTTACGGTTATCTCTTTTTGCGTATGCAACTTATGGTTGGCATTCGCATAAATCAGCATTTCTTCGTAGAAAACCGGTTTTTCAATAATCTTCTCTTCCTTTAAAGGAGTAACCAAAATACCGACATCAATTAAGTCTTTGTTGATGAGTTGTATGATGTTTTCGGTGGTTGCTTCTACCACTTTAATAAAAATATTCGGGTATTTTTTCTTGTAAGCACCGATAAAAATAGGCAAAAGATAAGGTGCCAGTGTAGGAATAATACCGATCCGCAACATTCCCGAAACCTGGTTTTTATGGTCTTTTACAATGTTGTTGATTTCGTCGGCCTGTTTCAGCACTACGCGGGCCTGTTCAATAATCCTGACTCCTACATCTGTAGGAATCAACGGTTGCTTACTTCGGTCGAAGATGATGATCTCCATATCTTCTTCGAGCTTTTTAATTTGCATGGAAAGGGTTGGCTGCGTAATAAAACAGGCTTCGGCTGCTTTGCCAAAATGCCGGTAGGTATCTACTGCAACTATATATTCCAACTGAGTTAAAGTGATCATGGCGCGTTGATTTTTGCTAAAATTAGAAAAAATCTATAATATCAGGGAATACATTGCCCCAAAATGGATATTGTAAAGTAAATGCTAAATCCGCTTATTTATAGTGCTGTTGTCGAAGCCATTCAAAAGCCGCTACCGACAGCGCATTCGAAATATTCATCGATTTACAGCCGCCATGCATGGGGATAAATACTTTGCATTCGCTTTTTTCGATGATGTGTGCGGGAATTCCGTGCGACTCACTTCCGCCCAGTAAAATGGTTTTCCCCGGAATTTGTTGCGTAAAAATATTGGAAGCCCCCTCGCAGGTTTCCAAAACCGTCAGCGAATAATTCTTGAGGTATTCTGTCGTAAATTCTTCTTCGGAAATAATCTGCCAGGGCATTTGATCGTAGGAAAAACCGGCTGTTCTGCGAATTTTTGATTCACGCTGCTGCTCGTTCCCCTGGATAAACAATACCCTTTCGGCCCCCACGTTGTGCGCCAGCCTGATTATCTTTCCCATGTTGTCGGGGTTTTTTAACTGCCATGCAGCAATGATCAGTTTTCTATCAGAACCATCACTACCAACAGGGTTATTTTTGAAAAAATCTACTGCGTTGGTATTCATCTTCCGGTATGCTTAAAAATGTTTTATCATTCGTCGAACTGCGGCTAAAATACTACATTTGCCAAAAATGGTAAGTATGAGACAGGTATTTCAATACATCATCGTTGCATTGTTATTTTTTGTTTCGGCATGTGGCCCGTCGGAGGAAGACCTGGCCCGCGTAAAAATGGAACAGGCTAAAAATCTGTTGGTTCAGCAGGATACGGCAAAAGCTTTGCAAACCATGGACAGTATCCCGGGTTTGTATCCCAAGGCCATGTATTCGATCAATGCCGCGAAAAACCTGGCAAACGAGGTTCGTTTTGAAGTACTGCAAAGAAAAGAGTCGGAACTGGATACCATTAAAGTGCGCATTACCGAACTGGAAAAGAATTTTGTAACAGAGAAAACGGAGTTTGACCGCTACACCCAATACATTCACAAACGCCAGACGTTCCAGCGTGCCTGGGATCGTTCATACATCCAGGTTCACCTCGACGAACGGGGCGATTTATACCTGAGCAGCAACTACCACGGCGAAAACTGGCTCGACCATACAGGAATAAGGGTTTACGACAGTGGTGAAGACGCCAAAACAGATACCATCCCGATAGGCAGCCCCGATAACCACCGCAGCGATTTTATGGAAGCCAAGTGGGAAAAAGTTTCTTACCGCAACGGTAAAGACAACGGCGTGATCGAATTTATCGCCC
This sequence comes from Maribellus luteus, assembly GCF_003576475.1. GTDB lineage: Bacteria > Bacteroidota > Bacteroidia > Bacteroidales > Prolixibacteraceae > Draconibacterium > Draconibacterium luteum. The sequence continues at coordinate 435,631 of NZ_QWGR01000003.1, forward strand.
AGCATGTTGACCGCAACCTGAAAGCTGTTTTCCTGGGAAACGAATACTACTACATTATCCTGGAGAAATACGACAAGGAAGCGGTTCGCGATGCACTTGCCCTTTCAAAAGCCATCAAAGCACGCACCCGGCTCGAAGCAGAAATTTCGGCTTTGCATAAAAAGCTGAATATTCAGTAAATTTCAGCTCAAGTTTCCTTCCGGGAAAAACGAAACAGATAAAGTACCGGCGGCACAACACAAAAAAAGGTGTTTGCTGTACGCAAAACACCTTCACCCTTCGCTCTCTGCAGAGAGAATCAGGAATTCAACTCTGCCTCCTCAAGGACCACTCCAAGAAGTTGTCCTTTTATTTTGTCTTCAAAAGCTGAGAGTGCGGCTTTCGAGCCTTCACCCATCGCAATTATAATCTGTTTAAACGGTACTTCTGTTACATCGCCGGCAGCGTAAACTCCGGGCTGTGTAGTGCGGCAATGTGCATCGATCACGATTTCACCTGCCCTGTTGCGGTCTACCACATCGGCAAAAACACCGCTGTTGGCCAGCAATCCGATCTGAACAAAAACACCGTCAACCGTTAATCTTTCTGTCTCTTCTGTTTTTCTGTTTTTGAAATCAAGCCCCGTTACCTTTGTTCCGTCACCAATTACCTCGGTGGTTTGAGCCGAAGTAATCACTTTCACATTGGGCAGTTCTGCCAGTTTATCCTGAAGCACTTTGTCGCCTTTCAGTTCATCCATAAACTCAAGCACCGTCACTTCTGTAGCGATCGCAGCAAGGTCAATGGCAGCTTCCAGACCGGAATTACCACCGCCAATCACAGCTACTTTTTTACCCTTGTAAAACGGACCGTCGCAATGCGTACAGAAAGCCACTCCCGAGCCAATGTACTGACTTTCGCCGGGCACACTCAGTTTCCTCCAGCTGGCACCGGTGGCAATAATCAGTGCCGGAGCACTCAACGTTTCTCCCAACGAGGTTTTCACCACTTTTATCCCGTCAACCACCTTGGTTTCTTTGATCAAACGGTTTTCCAGAACATCAATCGGATAATCTCCCAAATGTTGCTTCAGGTTGGCTGTTAATTGGGCACCCGTTGTTTTGGGTACCGAAATCATGTTTTCGATGGCAACCGTTTCGGTAACCTGTCCTCCTACTTTTTCGGCCACAATGGCTACCGAAAAACCTTTTCGAGCTGAATAAATAGCTGCTGAAACACCTGCAGGACCACCGCCGGCAACGATGACGTCATAACTTTTTTCAACAATTGATTCCGCAACCGGTTCTGTTCCGCTTAATGCTTCTATTTTCCCTAGCAATTCTCCCAGCGACGAACGACCTACGTGCAACGCTTTGCCTTCGGACATAACCGTGGGCACCGCCTGAATCCCCAGCTTTTCAACTTCCTCTTTGTTGATTCCGCCATCGATGATCTCGTGCGAAATGATCGGATTAAAAATCGAAAGGACATTGAGTGCCTGCGCTACTTCGGGACAATTGGTGCAGGTAAGCGAAATGTAACTTTTTACCGTCACCGGATTTTTCAAGGCTTTTATACGGTTGATCATCGTCGCATCCGGCAGGTTTTTACCAATGCCATCCATGTTTAAAACAGCCAGCAGCAAAGTTGTAAACTCGTGTCCGTTCGGTACTGCCCGGAATACAATCGAATTTACCTTCCCGCCGTTTTGAAGGATGGAAAATGAGAGTCCTTCGCTTTCTGAAATCTGAACATTGAGTTTTTCTGAACACGAAGCAACGTCCGTTAAAAGTTCCACCATTTCGGTGCGCGCCGGATGAGCGGGAGCTGCTTCAATATTAAATGTATAATTGTTTTTCAGACCGGAAAAAATCCCTTTTACCTGGTCTTTTAAGGCTTGTTCTAACATGGCGTTTTAAAAAAAGGGGAGGAACACATTGAGCTGCCCTCCCCTATGATAAATTAAAATCTTGTCATTAAATCACTCCAACCAGGTCGATGCTTGGTTTCAGAGTTTCGCTTCCTTCGTTCCATTTAGCAGGACAAACTTCCGACGGATTTTCGGCAACAAACTGTAGTGCTTTCAGGCGGCGCAGCAATTCTTCTGCATTACGGCCAATGTTTCCGGCTACTACTTCGTAAGCTGCAATTTCTCCCTCAGGATTTACGATGAATGTTCCGCGTTCTGCCAAACCGGCTTCTTCGATCATCACATCAAAACCTCTTGACAAAACACCTGTTGGGTCGGCCAACATCGGGTATTTGATCTTCTTGATGGTGTTGGAAGTATCGTGCCATGCTTTGTGAACAAAGTGTGTATCGGTTGAAACCGAATAGATTTCGCAATTTCTTGCTTTGAATTCCTCGTACAAATTAGCCAGGTCTTCCAATTCAGTAGGGCAGACAAAAGTAAAGTCGGCCGGATAAAAGAAGAAAACAGACCATTTACCCAAAACATCCTCTTTTTTTACTTCTTTGAAGTTTCCGTTTTCGAAAGCCTGTACTTTAAAATCTACTACTTGTTTTCCAATCTGTGACATAATTATTCTTTTTAGTGTTGTTTGTTTTTTCTTTAATTCGGGCACAAACATAGAAAGCCGTTTGGTACCAATCAAACAGATAATTTCTATTCGGAATAGAGGATATTTATAGAGAGGAACTATCGATATCGAAAATCACATCAATTATCGCAATTTAACCATAAGTGCAATCAACTGATTTCCAATACAGATAAAAGATGACACTTGAACAATTAAGGTTTACCGGAAGTCATCATTTCCGGGAGGAAAACAGGTGACTGAGAAAGCTAATTCTCATAAAATAATTTTAACGAAAGGAAATTATGCTTGAAATAAACAACACAAAAAGCGGGTTGATGTCAAAACCAAATCTAAAATGAAAAAAGGATAAAATACAATCGCCCCGGAATGTTTATTGTACATATTAATCATTCCCAAACGAAGCCTGACTTGAGCTTAGCTCTTACGTTTGATCTTCAGTTTTTGCCCAACATACAGCCCACGATCGTTGGAAAGCTTGTTTAGCTGCATGATGTCGTCGGCACTGATACCGGCATATTTCTGCGCAATCTCCCAAAGCGTATCCCCGTTTCTGACTGTGTGGTAAACATAACCCGGATCAAGCGGAGTCTCCGTTTTTTTCTCGGCTACCTGCACACTTTTCCCAACAGACTGCTGTTTTTCGGCGAACGACATGGTATTTATTTTGTCGTATTTTTCCTTTTGCCCCTGCGGAACATAAACAGCCAGTTTTTGCCCCACGCGAATCATATCGCGGTGAATGTTGTTCCAATACCGCAGATCAGACGATCGCACTTTAAACCACGATGAAATATACCCCACATTGTCTCCCGACTTAACAGTATAAACCACTTTGTCTTTCCCTTTTATATCAACCGGGGTAAAATGACTGCCACTGCTGGTGGTAGGATTTACCAAAGTATTGTTCGGAAAATACTTTTCACGATTGTAGGCAAAAACAGCGGTATCTTTATCGATAAACGCCATCAGTTTATTGTTGGGAAGAATAAGCGGGTACGGTTTATCTTCTTTGGCAGGGATTACATTGCGACGGTACATCGGGTTCAAAGCCGCCAACTCTTCTTTATCCATTTCAAGCGAAGCCACTACCTGGTCAAAATGGAGGTAATCGTTCACCATTACGGTATCCACCGAAAGCGAAAAGTTGGGATATTGCGGAATCAGGTTATGTTCCTTGTAATATTCAAACGCATAAGTGGCTGCAATAAAAGCCGGTACATAACCTCGCGTTTCGCGCGGAAGCCGGTAATAAATCTCCCAGTAATCTGTTTTCCCGCCCGAGCGGCGAATTGCCTTGTTTACGTTTCCCGGGCCACAGTTGTACGCTGCAATGGCCAGGTACCAGTCGCCATAAATGTCGTACAAGCGTTTCAGATAGCGTGCTGCTGCATCTGTTGCTTTCACCGGGTCGCTTCGCTCGTCCACAAACGACGTAACCTCCAGTTTCATACTTTTGGCGGTTCCGTACATAAACTGCCACAAACCAACAGCCCCTGCACGCGACCGTGCTGTTGGATTCAGCGCCGACTCAATAATAGCCAGGTATTTTAGCTCCAGCGGCATATCGTATTTATCGAGCGTCTCTTCAAACATCGGGAAATAATAGGCAGAAAGGCCCAGCATGACTTCCACCAGGCCCCGCTTTCGTTCGGTGTACATCTGGATGTACTTTTTCACCACATCGTTATAGGAAAGATCAATGGCCATTTCCACATCCTGCAGGCGGCGAATGTATACTGAATCGGGAATATTGGTCGGAAACTGATCCGTAAAGTGTACTTCCGTACTGTCAAAATGAAAACGCATTCTGAACTCAGCCGAATTTAACAGGCTGTCCATACGCTCGGAGAAAATCTCATTTAAATCGTCCTCCAGCTTCATCTCTTCCTTTAGCATCGAGTCGGAAGCCATCGAATCAACCAGCGTTGTATCAGCCGCCAGGTCAAAATCAACGATCAGCGAGTCGGGTTCCTGCGCGAATGCACCAACAGAAAAATACAGGATAATGATTGCGCTGGTAATAATGTATCGGAACATGCTAGAATGTAAATGATAGGTTTACGCCGTAGAGAGGCACATTGTTAAAAGAACTCATGGTAGGCTGCCAGTTCATGGTCAGGTCTTCACTTATATCGAAATCAAAAAAGTGAGCATCTACACTGGCATCGATAATATTCAGTCCGTAAAAGCCAACAAAACTAATGATAAGAAGATCGCGGTTTCGCCGGTAATAATCCTGCTGCCGCGTTAGGTTGGTTTTAAAGTTAGCCTTATCCGTTTCACTGTTTTCCAGATCGTAATACTGTGCACCGTTTAAATCGAGGTACGAATTTGTATTCGGATCGGTGTCGGTAAAATCGCGGTAAGCCAGTTTCATTACCTTGTAGTTGTCGTTATTCCAGTGAACAAAATAACCGATCGTACCCAAGCCGGCATACACAAGCGGAATTTTCCAGTATTTTTTATTGTAAGCCTGCCCCAAACCAGGAAGTATGGCAGAGTAAATCGTTGCTTTGGTTGGCGAGTGTTTTACCTCGGCTTTCTCTTCATCGATGTGCATAACACGGGTAGAGTCGACCTCAAGTTTTTGGGCAGCAGCACCAAAACCAAGGAAAACCAGGGTTACAACAACTACTATTTTTGAAATCAGACTACCTGCGTTCACTCGATTAATTTTGCGCAAAAATAGAAAATACGACAGGTTATGGAAGACTCGTTTTGCTTTATTTTTGATTTTCAATTATTTTAACAATTCTCTCCAGGTCTTTTTCCGACTTAAAAGGAATCGTAATTTTCCCTTTTCCCTTCTCGTCCATCGAAAACCCGACACGGGAATTGAAAATACTTGTAAGCTGATGTTTAACCGTTTCGAACGCTTTGGGAAACTTCTCTTTCACCACTTTCGCCGCGTCCTTTTCTCCGCCATTGTTCAGGTCGCGAACGATTTCTTCGACTTTGCGCACCGAAAAACCATGCTTCACAATCTGTTCAAAAATCATGATCTGAGTATCGGCATCTTCAATGTTGATAATGGCGCGGGCGTGTCCCATCGAAATTTCCTTGTCGATCAGGCCTTTTTGAATCACAGCCGGAAGTTTCAGCAAACGCATGTAGTTGGCAATCGTAGAACGTTTTTTACCCACTCTCGAGCTAAGCTCTTCCTGCGTGTATCCCAGTTCTTCCATCAAGCGCTGGTAGCTAAGACCAATCTCGATCGCATCCAGGTCTTCGCGCTGGATATTTTCAACCAGGGCCATTTCGAGCATGCCATCGTCTTTGGCTTTTCGAACGTAAGCCGGGATACTTGTCATGCCGGCCAGTTGCGAGGCCCTAAAACGGCGCTCTCCGGCAATGATCTGGTATTTGTCTTCTGCAATTTTCCGTAAAGTGATCGGCTGCACCAAGCCAATTTCCTTGATGGAAGTAGCCAGTTCCTGAAGTGCATCCTCATCGAATTTGGTACGCGGCTGAAAAGGATTTGCTTCAATTTTACTTAAATCAATTTCACTGATACCGGCACCTTTCTGAATTTTCTCAGCATCGTCGATCAGTGCTCCAAGCCCTCTTCCCAGTGCGTTCCTTTTAACCATCATAACAATATTCTAATTTATAACAACATTCTTTTCTTTTGACATTTGGGTCATCTCGTTTCGCTGAAGTATTTCACGGGCCAGGTTCATATGGTTGATTGCTCCGCGCGAACTGGCATCGTACAATACTACGGGCTTTCCGTAACTCGGCGCTTCACTCAGCTTTACATTTCGCTGAATAACGGTTTCAAATACCATTTCCTGGAAGTGATGCTTTACTTCTTCGTACACCTGGTTCGAAAGATTCAGGCGCCCGTCGTACATCGTCAGCAAAAAGCCTTCGATCGACAATTCCGGATTTAAACGGCTCTGAATAATTTTAATGGTATTCAGCAGTTTTCCCAAACCTTCCAAAGCGAAATACTCACACTGAACCGGGATAATCACAGAATCGGACGCGGTAAGCGCGTTTACGGTAATCAATCCCAAAGACGGAGAACAGTCGATAAAAATAAAATCATAGTCCTCTTTTAACTGCTCAATGGCATTTTTCAACACCTTTTCCCGGTTGGGCAAATTCAACATCTCAATTTCAGCTCCAACCAAATCAATGTGCGAAGGAATAATATCCAGGTTTTCAATCTGAGTTTTCAGAATTACTTTGGAAGCTTCAATTTCATCTACGATACATTCGTAAATGCTCGACTGTACATTGTTCACGTCCAAACCCAATCCCGAGGTTGCATTCGCCTGCGGATCGGCATCAATCACCAAAACCTTCTGCTCCAACACTGCCAAACTAGCCGCCAGATTGATCGTTGTGGTAGTTTTTCCTACCCCTCCTTTTTGGTTTGCCAATGAAATTATTTTTCCCATTTACGCGTCTTTTTCTTTTTTTAGAGTGATTTCAAAGGTAACAATTTACCCCTAACCTGCTCACATTTTTTATCAACGTGTTATCACTAGGCTATTAACGATTGGGGACTAAAATCGTGTATTAAAATTTCTTGGATTTCATTTCTTTTCGCAACTGCTCTGCATCAACCGGCACAACGCCCAGTTTTTCGCAAACAAGGCCGCCTGCCAGGTTCGACATCAGCGCCATGATTTTGGGAGGCAGACCGGCCGCCATTGCCAGGCTTGCCACGCTGATAACGGTATCTCCGGCTCCTGAAACATCAGCAATATCGCGAATTACCACCGGGTAATATTGCTCTTTTACCCCGTTACTGATAAAAACACCCAACTCAGAAAGTGTAATAAAAATCAGCTTCAGGTTTTGCTCTTTCTTGAATCTGTCAGCGCAAGCTTTTAGTGCCTCCAAATCATCTTTGGCAATCTGCAACCCTGTGCCTTCCACAAACTCTTTAAAGTTGGGTTTGAAAAGTGTCACATCCCGGTAATTCCTGAAATTCCGTTTCTTAGGGTCAACAGCCGTCGGAATTTTTCGTTCAAGAGCCACCTTATTAATTGCATTGAACAACGACGGTGTTACAACTCCCTTGTCGTAGTCCACAAAAACAATCACATTCACCGGATTTTCATCCAGCTCCTTCAAGATTGCATTTACCAAAATTTTCTCCATCGCAACAGAAATAGAACTGGTTGATTCTTCATCTACCCGAACAATCTGCTTTCCTCCACTAATGATTCGGTTTTTAACCGTTGTATTCCGGCTGGGATCAACAAAGATTCCCTTCCGGGTAAGCTCCCGCTTTTCCAGCAGGCTTAAGAATTCCTTTCCGTTATCGTCTTCTCCAACCACCGAGAACAACACCGGAGTTGCTCCTAGGGCCTGCAGGTTTCGGGATACGTTGGCAGCCCCGCCCAAACGGTTTTCCCGCTTGGTAACCGACACAATCGGCACCGGTGCTTCCGGCGACAAACGCTCTACTTTTCCCCAGAGATACGTATCAAGCATAGCATCTCCAATTACGATTACTCGCATTTGGGCAAACTGCTCAAAGATTTGATTTACTTCTTTACTATTCACAAAAAGGTCTTAAACGCTACAAATCTATAAAAAAAACGATGCAGGAAAAATGTCAGATGCCATAAAAAGTCAACCGTGAATCAACAATCCGGATTTACATCGGGTCGGCATCGATATTAAAAATACAATTGCTAAGCGAAGGCATTGATCTCACCTTTTTTACAGCCGCCATAATTCCCTCTTTTACCTGGTCCAGGTGAAGCCTCCGGTCAATTTTGATCCATATTTCTTTGTGGTGCCACAACTGAATTCGGCTGATCAACGGGAACTCAGGCCCAAGAATCACCAGCTCCTTGTTTTTTCGAAGACCGTTGGCCAGTTCCTGCGCGGCTCTGTCTACAGTATCGATGTTTTTGTGTTTCACCACAATTTTCACCAGCCGGAAAAACGGCGGATACTTAAAGAGCTGCCGCTCTTCGAACTGCTGCTTCAGCACTTTTTGGTAATCCTGCTCCTGAATGAGTTGAATAAGCGGATGATCGGGTTGCGAAGTCTGGATCACTACGGTTCCGCGACGGTGTTTCCGACCGGCCCGCCCGGCAACCTGCGAAATAAGCTGGTAAGCCCGCTCGTGTGCTCTGAAATCGGGAAAGTTGATCAGGTTATCTGCATTCAGAATCCCAACTACGCTCACATGTTCAAAATCAAGACCTTTGGTTACCATTTGAGTTCCGATCAAAATATCGGTTTTCCCGTCCTCCAGGTTTCGCACAATCTTCTCAAAGGCATTTTTTGTTTTGGTTGAATCCAGGTCCATCCGGTCGATTCGGGCATTGCGAAACAACTGCTTGATTTCGTCTTCAATTTTCTCGGTTCCGAAACCGCGCGTTTTGAGCTCGGGAGATCCACACTCGTCGCAACGGTCGGGCAAGAGATACGAATAGCCGCAATAATGGCAGCTAAGCCGCTTTTTGTATTTATGATAGGTAAGACTTACATCGCACCGGGTACACTTCGGAATGTGCCCGCAGGTAAAGCATTCCACAAAAGGCGAATACCCCCGCCGGTTTTGGAAAAGAATGACCTGCTCTTTCTTTTCCAGCGCATCTTCTACCAGGTTGTATAGCTGCGGGGAAAGAATCGAATGCATCTCCTTTCGCTTGTAGGCCCGTTTAACATCGGCTACCAAAATCTCGGGGAGCTCCATTTCGGAGTGGCGCCGGGTAAGATTTACCAGACCGTATTTTCCTGTTAAGGCATTGTGATATGATTCGTAAGATGGCGTTGCTGACCCGAGCAACACTTTTGCATGGTGCTGAAATCCAAGAACGACGGCCATGTCGCGTGCATTGTAGCGCGGCGCCGGATCAAATTGTTTGAATGAATTTTCATGCTCTTCATCCACCACTATCAATCCCAAATTGCAGAACGGCAGAAAAACAGCTGAACGTGCACCCAGTATCACCTGGTAGCCCTCACCTGGTTTTCCCTGAAACAGAAGTGTCTTTTCCCAGATTTCCACCCGCTCCGAACTATTCAGCCGCGAATGGTAGATCCCCACTTTGTGACCAAAAACATTCTTTAAACGCTGAACGATCTGAGTGGTCAGCGCAATTTCGGGAACCAGGTACAAAGCCTGTTTTCCGGTTTTTATCGCCTCATCAATCAGATGAATATAAATCTCGGTTTTTCCGCTGGCAGTAATCCCATGAATAAGTGTTACCTGCTTCGATTCGTACGATTCCCGGATCTCTTCCAGCGCTTTTGCCTGGTACTTGTTCAGCAGGTTCATACTCACCTGCCCGGTTTTTTCTCCTTCAATGCGGGAAACCTGTTTCTGATACTGGATCAGTACCTCCTTGTCGACCAAGCCCTTTAAAATTGACGTGGTGAAATTTGTCCCTTCAAACAGGTCTTTTCTCGCAATTTCAGAAAGTGCACCCTTCTCAAAAGCGTTGATGGCTGAACAAAAATGCCACAACAAGGCCTCCTGTTTTTTGGCGCGTTTTATTTCTCCTGCCTTCTTATTCAACACCTCTTCTGAAGTAATATCGGGATGCAGCTTTACAAACGCCTCTGTTTTGGGGCGGTACTTTTCGTGCACCTTTTCCTCTACATAAACGAGCTCTTTCTGCATCAGGGCCTTTAACGCCGGATAAGAAAACCGGTCCTTTAATTTGCGCTCCAGTTCTGCCAGAACATTGGTGCCTTTCTCAATTTCCAGCATCAGACCTTGCTCAACATCTGTCAACAGAAATTCTTCTTCCGACCCGGTAAGAAATATTTTGGATTTGCTTTCCAGCTTCAGACCCGTAGGCAACGCTGCGCGAAATACATCGCCCAAGGTGCAGCAATAGTATTTGGCGATCCAGTGCCACATTTCAAAGTTTTTTGGCAACACCACCGGATGCTCGTCGAGCACCTGCTGAATTTCCTTTACCTCAATGTCCTCCGGTTTTTCCGTAGAAACCGAGCTAACCAAAGCAGCATAAAATTTCCGTTGCCCGAATTGTACGATCACACGCTTGCCCGGCGCCACATCCTGCTCCATCGACGGCGGGATGCGATACGTGTAGGCATCGTGCAAAGAAAGAGGCAATATAACTTGTGCAAAAAGCTGTGGCATGTATAGAATTTACCTTGCCTAAAAGTACGCAAAAAAGTTTTCAGGGGGAAAGCCAACGACTACGCGAAATTCTCGCGTACCCAGCCGGCAACGTCTTCCATCAGCCAGTTGGGAGTGGAAGTTGCACCACAAATGCCCACTGAGTTAACACCTTGGAACCACTCGCGATCGATCTCTTCGATGCCCGTAATTTTTTTTGAATTCGGGTTAACTTCTTCGCAAATGGTAAAAAGATATTTCCCGTTTGAGCTTTTTACGCCGGCAATAAAAAGAACCAGGTCGTATTTAATGGCAAATTTCTTTAGGTTGGGAACCCTGTTTGATACCTGCCGGCAAATCGTATCCTTGATCTGAAGCGGAACTCCGGGCTGTACTTTTGATTTAACGGCATCGGCAATCTCGTGGAAATCCTCGATACGCTTGGTGGTTTGAGAATACAGCGAAACAGGGCGGCTCATATCAATCTTATCCACGTCGGCCACACTTTCCACCACAATGGCGTTGTTATTGGTTTGCCCGTCGAGGCCAATAATTTCGGCATGGCCTTTTTTCCCGTAAATCACCAGCTGGCCTTCCTGCGATTTGTTTTGCAGGTACGATCCTTTTACTTTTTCCTGCAGCGTCAGCACCACAGGACAAGTGGCATCGATCAGTTCGATGTTATTCTTCTCAGCATACTCGTAAGTTTCCGGAGGTTCGCCATGTGCACGGATCAGCACCTTGCAGTTGCTCAGTGTAAAATATTCATCTTTGGTAATGGATTTCAACCCCATGTTTTCGAGCCGCTCCACTTCCTTTCCGTTGTGCACAATGTCACCCAGACAATAAAGTTTGTCTTCGTGTTGCAATTCTTTTTCTGCCGCCTTGATGGCATTAATTACCCCAAAACAAAATCCCGAACCTCTGTCAATCTCAACAATCATGCTTCAATAATCTCCTTTACTTTGTTTATCGTCCACTCCAGCTGCTCTTTGCGGCTCAAATGGCTGTTGTCGAGTACTACCGCATCATCGGCCTTTTTTAACGGACTTACTGCGCGCGTGGAATCGATTTTATCCCGTCCTTCCACGTTGGCCAGAATCTCCTCAAAATTTACCTCCTGTCCTTTTTCTGTTAACTCGAGGTAGCGGCGTTGCGCCCTGATCTCAGGAGAAGCCGTCATAAAAATTTTCAGCTCCGCATCCGGAAAAACCACTGTTCCAATATCGCGGCCATCCATTACAATGCCTTTGTTCCGCCCGTTTTCGCGTTGCTGGTGCACCATTTCTTCGCGCACCTCGGCAATGGTGCTGATCGGGCTTACATTTTCCGACACTTCCAGTTGGCGAATCTCGTCCTCTACATTCTCTCCGTTCAGAAAAGTGGTGTTCATCCCCTTTTCCTCGTCCCACTTAAACGTAATGCGAATGTCTTTCAGTCCCTCCAGAATTTTTTCCTTGCTGGGAACCTTGTTTTCAATCCAGCCATTTCGAAGGGCCACCAGCGTTACTACGCGATACATGGCGCCGGAATCGATGTAAACATAGCCCAGCTCTTTTGCAAGGGCTTTTGCCATGGTACTTTTCCCGCAGGAAGAATGTCCGTCGATGGCAATGATGATTTTTTTAGTACTCATAACGATTTCGCATCAGCAAAGATGGGAATTATTTAAGATATTCTTGTCCTTTTCTCAGAAATTGTCGTTCAGATTAATGGCTACCGAGAACAGGTTCGAGGAGCCTGCCAGGTGAAAACGCGAGATGCCGTAGTCGAGTCTGAAACGTTTAATCTTCAGCCCAAAACCAGCCGAAAACCCCACAGTAGAAGCTTTGTCGTCGAACTTAAGTTCCTGCCTCCGCTGGTAGTTGTAACCGGCCCGCAAGGTAAAATTAGGCGATGGCATAAGTTCCACTCCCAGCACCAGGTGCCGCATAAACTGTTTGGTGAAACTCTCGTCGCGCTCGTAAATATTTTCGGTGGTAAAATCGGGATCTTCTTGGGGCGTATAAAGTTTCCAGTGGTTTAAATTCTGAAGCGTTGCCATCAACACCACCGGGGCATGTTGCAATTTTTGGCTGATGCCCGCCTGCAAATTAAAAGGAATGCTTTCCCGTTTTCCGTTTTCGTAATAGGTAGTCAGCTGCGTTCCCATGTTCCGCGCTACCAGCGCAAAAGTGGTATAACCCGATTTGCTGGTAAAATTAAGCCCCACATCGGCAGCTATTCCCAGCGACTGGTAGGTTTCGAACGACGAAAGAATGGGTTTCACAATCACGCCGTATTTCAGCCGTTTGTATTGATTTGAATAAATCAGGTTCAGAGCATATTCAGCAGCATTAAAGGTGGCACCCGTTAGTTCTCCCCCTTCGGTGGCCTCGTCAAACTCTCCGTAGTTGATGTAATGAACCCCCACCGCAAAATTACCGACGCCTTCGTACGACTTTGCATACGACGCATAGCCGTAATTTACATCGGCCAGGTAATTTACATAATTCACCAGCAGCTTGTTGCTCATATAAGGCGACAACTGCGATGGGTTGTGGTACGGAAGATTCAGGTCGCCGGAATCGGGAACCGCAATCTGGGTGCCACCCAAAGCAGCGATACGTGCCGAGTTGGTAAGCTCCAGAAACTGGTACGTATTTTCTCCCCCGATCTGTGCACGACCGGTTAACACCAAAAATCCGAGTAATAAAATGAGGTAAACTTTTCGCTTCATCCGCGATTTTAATTTTCAGTAAAACGCCAAAGGTAATTAATTAGTATAATTTGAAACTTTCAAATCACTGATTTACTTCTGAAGCAGAATACAAATTCGTCATTTTATAGCTGTCCGGCTCAATGTTTTAGGTGGCAGCAACATATTCTGCTTCCCTATCGCTTCTAATCCTCAGCTTTCCACAAGAACTTCTGTCTACCCTAATCGATTCTTTATACACGTCATTTTCTGAATTTGAAGAAAACACAAACGACTTTAATAAGAAATATGGAATAAGGAATAAAGAATCAGGAAATATTGGCTCAAATATTCAGTTTCCGACATTTTTTTATTCGTTGTTCCTTATTTTTTATTTCTTATTTTTTCTGATTCATATTATGAAGATAAAGAGTAGCCCCAAAAGAGAGCCCGCCCATCCTTTTTTCTTCTGAATCAAAATTCAAAAAAATGGATTCGATATCCGGGAAAAGATCAGTAGCTTTATCCGGGCAATAAACCAATCCCAAGTAGACCCTATGAAAAAAATTATCATCCTTTCCATCAGCATTTTTACTTTTTTATTTGCAGCCTATTCACAAGAAAAAATTAATGTAGTTGTTATTGGTGCACACCCCGACGATTGTGATATCGACGCGGGAGGAACGGCGCTGAAGTATGCCCAAATGGGGCATCGGGTACTGTTTGTTTCCCTGACCAACGGCGATGCCGGGCACCACGAAAAAGGCGGAGGCGCACTGGCCCGGATCAGACGCGCGGAAGCACAGGAAGCCGGCAAACGGCTGGGTGTAAGCTATCTCGTTCTTGACAATCACGATGCAGAGCTGATGCCCACACTGGAAAACCGCCATGAAATTATTCGTATCATTCGTGAATGGAAAGCGGATGTTGTGATCAGCCATCGTCCTTACGACTATCATCCTGATCATCGCAATGCCGCACTTCTGGTTCAGGACGCTGCCTTTTTGGTGGTGGTGCCCAACGTTGTTTCCGATGTGCCGGCTTTAAAGAGAAACCCGGTTTTCCTGTACTCGCACGATAGCTTCCAAAAGCCTTCTCCGTTTAAACCCGACATAGCAGTGGACATTACCGATGTTGTTGAGCAAAAAATTTACGGGATGGCCGCGCACGAATCCCAGTTTTTTGAGTGGCTTCCGTGGCTTAACGGTACCTTGGATCAGGTTCCGGCCACCGACGAACAACGCGTTAAATGGCTGGCAGGGTTTCGGATCTCCCCCATTGGTGATGAGCTGCGTCAGTCGCTGGTGAAATGGTACGGCGCGGAAAAAGGAGAACAGGTAAAAGTGGCAGAATCGTTCGAAATTTGTGAATTTGGACGTCGCCCGTCGGAAGACGAAATCAGACGCCTGTTTCCGATGATGGGGAAATAAACAGGTTTCCGGAAGCTGTACTTCCGGGCTTTTAGCCATATACAAGGAGCCACAGGCGCAGGTCGACAAACTCTAACTGGAGTTATTCTTCACGCTTGTGGCTCCTTCTTTTAATATCCTCTAACGTTGAATTATTTCTCCTCCGCAGAAGTCGTCTTTTCTTCATTCAGCTTTTCAAATGTAAAGACCAAACCGTTGTAAACATCCACATAGGGAACATGATGTTCATTTTCCAACAGATCAACCTTCCATTTTAAATTCTCGGGAGACTTTTCTTTTAGCAAAGTCTCAAAATGAGGCATGGCTTTCAATACATTTTGATAATCATTCTCGCCGTATATTACATACAAAGTTTTATCAAGACTTTCGATGTTACCAAAGAATTCAACTGTTTCTTTCAGCACATAACCGTTCCCATAAGCGAGCATTGGGCTGCTTAAAATGTAGGATTTAAAAAGCTCCGGCTTTTTCACCAGGACATGACAGGCAAACATGGCGCTATTGGAAAACCCGGCCAGGATGCGAAGCGAATCGGCCCTGTAATTCGACTCGATAAAAGGGATCACTTCCGCACTTATCGATTCCAAAAACGTATCGGCTCCTCCCGAAGTAGGTCTCCGGGCCAATTTAAACGGGAAAACTTCGTTCCAACTGTCTTTATTGCTGATTCCGACTACAATAAACTCAGGGATTCCATTGCTGCCTTCCACATGCCAGGCAGCTGACTTTGCCCGAAAATAATTCGACTCCGGAAACAATACATACAAAACGGGATAGTCCTTTTTTGTATCCTGATAGTCCATTGGCAGGCTTATGTACAGTTTTCTGCTTTCTCCGTAAAGCTCCGAATCGTACGCGACTATTTGCGTAATTGGGATTTCGTTATTCAATTGGGCAAACAGGGTGCCCGGAATACTTAAAAGTATTGCCACAAAAAATACCAGTTTGTTTTTCATTCTATTTCATTAATGGGTTGAGTTAGCTGAGAGATATTGATGGTTTTTTATCTGCACAATTCCTATAAACTTACTGACAACAAGCCAGCAAGGTATCTCAATGAAATATCTGATATTATTTGGCCTCATCAAAATGGGGAAATTGCTCCCAAAGGCCCGCTTTTATGTTCGGATTCCCGCCTGACTTTACCGGCAGGATTTCAACTAAATGATTTTGCTTTCAAAATCGTCATCTCGTTTATTTAAAACCAGTGCAATTTATAATTGAGGTAATTGACAAAAAGCCACAAAGCAAGCACTGCAACCACTAAACTTACTACAAGCAAGATGTAACGCCCCCTGTTTTCCCGGATCAGTTGCAAACGAAGCTTTGCCTTGTATTCGCGGGGGTATTTCTTTTTCTGAAGGTTGTCGAGCTTTCGGTTTTTGAGGTGATAGTATTCGGTGGCGCTTCGGTCATTTATATTTCCACCGCCACCGCCATCGGTTTTGCTCTTTTTCCCTAAAAACTTCTTGGGCTTCATTGTGGTAATCCAGCGTTGCATGCCCATTCCGTGGTATCCCATGATCGCAGTATTTGAAAGATGCTTAAAGTTACCATTTTTTCGTTACCTCCTCCGGCATCTTAATATACTGTAAAGCAGGTTTTATGACTTGTTTCCCGCTTTCAATTAAAGGAGAAAAGAGTTTGTTATTTCTGAAAAACAAACAATCCCTCGTCGCCGCGTACTGAACCATCGCCGTCCATATCAAGGCGCAAGGTTAACTCGCCCGGCACAAAAAACCAAGCTCCAATAAAAACGGGATGAATGGATAAATGAGCGAAAACATCCTCTCCAAAATTACTGTCGCCCTCGCGGGAGTTCAGCACTATTTCATTCTCGCTAAATACGGCCAGCTTTTTTATTTGGGCTTCCAGGGTGTTGTCGACAACGGCTAGCGTTCCGCTGAATTTCTTGTTCAAAACATAGGAATCGCCCAACTGTACCGAAATTTCCGAATTGAATGTCTGTGCTTCAAGAATCAGAACTTGCTTGAGATTGGCATCCAGTTCGTCATCGTGCCAGGTTCTTTCCCAGGTTCCGACATACTTCGGAGCTACTTCTTCATTTTCTGATTTTGAGCATGACTCTGCGATAAAAAACATCAGCAAAAAGCTGAGTAATGTACAATTGCACAATTTCATGTATCCTTTTTCAACTATTAGTCTGATCAAATATAATCTTTCCCAATAAAAGATCTTTCATACCGTAAAGCCACACAGATCAAAAAAATCTAGCGCTGTTTTTGCTTTAGCTCCTCAATGATTTCATACACCACCGGGCAAGTTTCGCAATTCAGATGCGACAGTTGCAGAATCTGGTAAAACCGCTTGCGGTCGGTGTGCGGGTATTCGCGGCAGGCACGCGGACGGTTTTCGTACACCATGCAGTAATTGTCGGGCATAAGAAACGGACAGGGATTGTCGCGAAAAACCATGTCGCCGTCTTCGTCTACCCGGATGTACTGCTCCATAAAATCCGAAGCTTTCATTTTCAGGTGTTTTGCCAAACGTTCCACATCCTTATCGATGAGCCGCGGACCAATGGTTTTACAGCAGTTGGCACAATCGAGGCAATTAAACTGCGCAAAAGCATCAATGTGCAGCCCCTGTACAAAATCATCCAGGTCTTTGGGCTTTTTCTTTTTGAGTTTTTTCAGAAATGCCGCCGTTTCTCCCCGTGTTTTGTCAGTGAGGAGCTTTAGTTCTTCCGGCGTTTTGTACTCAACTTTTCTCATACTGTTTTCTGATTACTGCAACTGAAAACTGATCGCTGTCTATCCTTTTCGCTGTGTGGTAATTTCAATCGGTTCCAACTCTGGGTTTCGTTTTCGCTTTCTTCTAATCTGGGCCAGGAAAAGACCGCTTACCACAATCACAATTCCAACCACCTGCTGCACACCCAAACTGTCTTTCAGAATAAAAAACGAAAGGATGGCCACAAACACCGGGATAAGGTTGATAAAGGTATTGGAACGGTTCACGCCCAAATGCCGGATGCTTTGCGTAAAGAAAACAAAGGCCAGGGTTGATGCAAAAACCGCTAAAAAGATGATGGCGCGAAATGCCTCTTCGTGAAACGGCTGATGCACAAAATCCTTCACTTCGAGCGAGAGCCACACCGGCAGAAAAAAAACCACTCCAATTACATTCTGATAGGCAAGAATGGTTAAAGTGTTGTATTTACCCACCAGTTTCCGCAACACAATGGAATAGGCAATGGCCGCAAAAACTGCCATAAATTCCAGTCCAACACCCAAAGGCGAGGCATCGAATTGGAAAGCACCGTTTAGCACCACCAGCCCCACTCCCAAAAACGAAAACAGTAAACCCAGGGCATTCATCCACCTGACTTTTTCACGAAAAAAGAACCAGGCTGCCACAGGCGAAAACAGTGGAATGGTGGCCACAATTACCGCCGCCACGGTGGAAGAAATATAGATAAGCCCATAACTTTCGCCAATAAAATACAGGAAGGGCTCAAAAAAAGCCATCAAAATAAACAGCCAGATATCCTTTTTTTCGGGCTTTTGCAGGCGTTTCATAAGAAGCGCAATGGCCGTGATCAACACCGCCGAGATGGCCAACCTGAAAATAACCACAGTAATGGGGCCGTATCCCTGGTAAGCAATTTTGAACCAGATAAATGAGAAACTCCAGAAAAAAGCAGCTCCCAAAGCTGAGGCATATGCCAGAAAATCCTTGTTCTTCATTCCTTGATTTTGAAGCGTCGAAATTAGTGATTAAACTGTGAACATGGTTTTCAAATTAAATAAAAGCCACATCTTTGTGATACACAAGTAAAATCTTGTAAGATTACCTAATACCAATTAATTATGCATTCGAAAAGAATCACTTTTAAATTTTACATGCTGCTGATTGTATTGGCAGGAATGTCCTTAACTTTTTCAGCCTGTCAATCGACCGGCAAAAAATCTACCGAAGAGCAAAAATCAGCCAAAGCTGAAAAGTTCATCGGACTTCAGTTGTGGTCGGTTCGCGACGACATGGGCAAAGATGCTGCGGCAACGCTCAAAGCCGTTGGCGAAATGGGCTACAAGTTTGTGGAAAGTGCCGGTTACGGCGACGGAAAAATGTACGGCATGGAGCCCGAAGCATTCAAAAACCTGTGTGAAAGCAACGGTTTAAAATACCTGGGAGCACACACCGGGCAAGATGTTCCGACCGAGGAAAAATGGGCAGAAACCATGGCCTGGTGGGACACCTGCATTGCAGCGCACAAAGCCGCCGGCGTAAAATGGATCGTTCAGCCCTGGATGGGCTCCACCGGTTACGAAAGCCTGGACGGATTAAAAAGATACTGCGAGTACTTTAACGCGGTAGGTGAAAAATGCAACGCTGCCGGTATTCGTTTTGGCTACCACAACCACGACAAGGAATTTAGTACCGAACTGGAAGGCAAACCGGTTTACGATTGGATGCTGGAACTTACCGATCCGGCAAAAGTAATGTTCCAACTCGATTTGTACTGGATCGTTGAAGGAGGTAAAAACGCATTGGATTATTTTGACAAATACCCCGGCCGTTTTGAATTGTGGCACATAAAAGATGAAAAAGAATTAGGAGCCAGCGGCAAAATGGATTTCGCCTCTGTTTTCGCTCAGCGCGAGAAAGCAGGTTGCCAATACGGAGTGGTGGAAGTGGAACGCTACGATTACGAGCCACTTGAAAGCTGCAAAAAAAGTATCGAATACCTGAAAGCCCAGGATTACATCGATTTATACGAATAGAAAAAGAAAAGCCGGAACCATTCATTCCGGCTTTTTTTACCCCTCTAATTCAGCTTACCGAATTTAAAGGTCATCCCAAAGTTGAAACCATCCAGCACATCTGCGTCTTTTTGATAAATCTCAATATCCGACGTAAATCGGTAACTGGCGTAGGCCGCTGTCCTGAACCAACGCGTAAGGTTAAATTCCAGTTCTACCGAAGGTTCCAGCACAAAAAACACATCGTTGTCCACTTCGTGCCCCGGGTGGTAGGAATCCATGTCCCAGTCCCATCCCCAACGATCGTTTTCCAGCAAGGCAACACCGCCCATCCCAATCAAAAGCGGGAACGAAAGATGAACAGCCTTGCGTCCGCCCAAAATCGGCTCTACAATCAAACCACCGTAGCCACCTGCCAGCATAAAACGGCGGTCGGGGCTATCGTAAATATTGTTGTGGTAATCGAGGTTATTCACAAAACCGTAGCCTCCCAACCCAATGGCCAGCGTCTGGTCGAAAACAAACATTCCGCGTGCTCCCGTAATCAGGGCATCACGCCCGTCGATTTCTGAATATCCCATCGAAAAAGCGCCGTACCAGCCATTGTTGGGCTGCCTCGAGAAAAGTGTCTGAACCTGGTCGTCCCGGTATTCTTCCTGTGCTTTGGCATAGATCGCCCCAAGCACCAATACTAAAATAATGCTTAATTGTCTCATGGTATTAAAATTGAATGAGTTTAAAAGAGTCAGATAGAACCAGTTTGTACTCAAATGCCGGCATCGAACTCGTCTACTTTCTGAATATGTTTAATTGTTTAAAAATGATACTTTACCGTAAAGCCTATGTCGAACAATTCAATATTGAACATTTGGCTGCCGAATAAGTCGAAATAAGGCTTTGCTTCGAGCCCCATCGAAATGGGAACTTCGTAAAAAATGTATTCGAGCCCCACCAAGCCATCGAGCCCGGCCAAAAATGCAGTGCGGGTCTTGTACCATTCGGCATTGTAGCCGGTGTAACGTTTTTGCCACTGTTCGTACCCCACATGAAAACCGGCGCCGTAAAAGAAAATCAGCTGATCGGTTTGGCGGAACAAGTCGAACTGGTGAAACTCTTTCATGGCATGCAACTGAACTCCTTCGTCGCGGGTTCCCAGCAGAAACTTGTACGAATTGGCATCGTTGGTATAAACGCGGTACTCAAACCCCGATGTTAACCCGGCCCTGATGCCAACCGCCTGGTTAAATGTTTGCGCAAAAGCAAACAGGGGAAACAAAGCCAGTAATAGTAGTAGTCCTTTCTTCATAACCTTAGTCTTGATGATAAACATTGCCTGATCCTGAAATATGGGTTCGGATCGAAGGATTTCCGTAGTAAAAAACATTGCCGCTTCCCGAAATCCGGCTATCGAGATCCTCGCCGACGGAAAGCCACATATCGCCCGAACCGCTGGTTAAAGTAGTACATTCAGCAATTTCAAAATCTGAACCGCTGATCCGGCCCGAGCCACTGATGATAATATCTGCTTCGTTGGCATAGCCTGAAAGATCGATTCGGCCTGAACCTGAAAGAAGAATTTTGGCTTTTTGGGTGGCAAAAGAACCTTCGATTCGCCCCGACCCTGATAAAATCATTTCAACGTAATCATCCTGAAAATGATCGAACTCGATAAGGCCCGAGCCACCCTGGTAAATCCCGTTCAGGCGCGGCATGGTAATAAAAACTTCCATGGGAACAATAGTACGAACGCTGTGTATCTTGTCCATTTCAATGTTTAGTTTTCCGTCCGAAACCCAGGTATCGATGTGCTGCAGCAGGTTTGCATCGGCACTAAGCACCACGCTGTATTCTTCGCCGTTGGAAATATGTACCAAGAACGATCCGTACGAATTAACCTTCGAGAAGGTAGACACAGTGCGGGATTCACTTGCCTGAATGCCGTTCCCGCTTATGTCTAAATCGTTGATGCAGCTCACAGCGCTTACCAGTAAAAATGCCACACCAAGGGTAAAAAAAGTAATTGTTTTCATGACTTTTTGCTTTCTGTTAATGGAAGAATTGTTTGTTTTCTGTTTGTTAATCCGGAGATTAATCCTGTATGTTTTCTGTTTCTGTAATCTTAATGACAACGTAATTTTGGAAGGGTTGCAAACTCCAACAAAAAAATCAAAAAAATTATTGGGTACGGATATTAATCTCGCCCGAATCGGCTGTAATACTCAGCCTTGCAGCACCTTTTGCTTTTTCGCCATTGTGTCCGACAACCTGCGAAGTTTTGCCATCGTCGCTCCATTTTTCATCATCTACCTGCATCTCTGAACTGAGATTTAAGGTAGATTTTGTGTGATTAATTTCGAAGTTAAAACTTGTTTCGCGCTCAAAATACAGGTCGATATCGGTTGATTTCGACTGAATAATAATGTTGCCAAAATCGGGAGCAATTTTTTCCACTTCCACTCCACCATAATCGGCCCGAATGTTGATCCGGTCGGAAAGTTCACGCACACGAAACGTCGAGAAACTTCCCTGTGCGTCGATCAGGTCGGCCAACTGTATTCTGAATTTGTCCCTTCTTGACTGAGCGTTGATGTCTTTCACTTCTTCCAGCTCGAATTCGGTTGATTTACTCTGAATTCGCACCGACTCGGCCTTTTTCAAATACAGCTTGCTAAAATTACAGTCGAGCCTCCCCTTTTGAATGGAATTGATGGTGGCATCGGCAAAATTGAGGGTCAGGTCAAGATCGCCGAAAAAGTCATAGGCTTTTAGGTTGCCGTTTGATACATTCAGCCACACGTCCCCTTTGTAATCGCCAATAAAAACGTCGCCAAATTTATTCTCCACTTTCAGCCGGTTGGTGTTAGGCATCCAAACGGTGTAATCGATCTGGATATTTCCGTCCGAGTTCAGCAAGGTTTCCTTAAACTTCAGTATTTCCTTTCCGAGCGCACTTTTGTTCTGCTGAACCTTGGTAGAAACGATCAGGTAATGGTCGCTTGCAGTAAAATCGAAATCGATGTCGCGCAATAGTTCATCCAGTTTCGATTGCTTTTTCTCTTCAACACGGATCTTGATCTCAAAAACCACTGAATCTTTTTGCCAGGTTTTAATGTCGATCTTTCCGTATTTGTTTGCAATCTCCACCTGTGTAGCAGGCAGCACCGAAAAGCCTCTCCTGATTTCTTTTGTTTCAGAATACTGTGCGTCCGCCCAAAAAGGCAACAGGCAAGCGATTATTATTATAAATCCACCTAATTTCATCATTCTCATTGTTCTCTGGTTAACATTTTATTTGCGCCAGCACATCGTCGCAAAGCTTCAGACGGAAACGGTTGTTCTCGATCATCGCTTCAATCACACTTTTGTTCGAGATGTTTTCGTCCAGCTCGCTTTTCAGCACTTTGTACATGCCTTCCAGTTCGTTTAAATCCGATTCAATATCATCCTTTAACTCAGGATCGGTAAAATAACATTTTTGAATTTCTTTCATCTTTTTATCTACCTGGTGCGAGTAAAAAGCTTCAGTTTCCATTAGTTCCAGCAATTCGGGGTCGGCATTTTTCACCAGCCGGTTTGGTACCAGCACTTCAGTTTTCAACACTAAAACCGAGCTCACAATGGCGATGGCAAGCACCGCAGCCACTCTCAATAAATACGTACGAAGGAATATCACTTTGTGAGGCTTGCTGCTTTGGGCAATCCTGTTCCAAACCTCCGGCGACGGCTCTCTGAAATCAAAGTCCTCGCGATTGGCTTTTACAAAATCCTCTAAACTATCCCTCTTCATTTTTTTCATTTTAAAATCCACTCATTTTCTGACTTCTTAATACCTCGGCTATCCTTTTCCGAGCCCTCATGTACTGGCTTTTCGAAGTAGATTCGTTAATCCCCAGTATTTGCGCAATTTCAACATGATCGTATCCTTCCAGCAGGTACAGCGAAAAAACCATCCGGCCTCCTTCGGGGAGCTGTTCCATCGCGCGGGTAATGTTTTCCACGGTATATTCCGGCTCCGCCTCCTCGTTTTCCTCAGCCCGATCATGCTCATAGATTTCTTCGCAATAGCTCAGCTCAACTTTTCGTTTGTTGATGGAATTGATGCAGGTGTTTATTACGATGCGTTTCAGCCAGGCTCCGAAACTCGACTCGAAGCGATACGAATCGATTTTTATAAATGCCAAAGTAAACGATTCCTGCAACATATCCTCCGCCTCCTCGCGGTTGTTCATCATCCGGTAACTAACGTTGAACATAGCCCTTGCATACAATTGATACAATTCATAACGGGCACTCTCTTTCCCTTCTTTACACGCCTCTATTATGTTTTTGTGTATGTGCTGTTTTGGTACCAATTGCTTTTCTTTCCGTTTTTAATGACAAAATAATTTGGGAGGGGTTGCAAGAAACTACAAGTAATTTGTATCTATTTTTTCAGGATATTACTGTTCCTTCAGAAATCAATTCGATTTTTATTCAATTTCAATTGCAGAAACAATAAAATATTTATATTTGCACCCGCAATCAAAATGGTGGATGTAGTTCAGTTGGTTAGAACGTCGGATTGTGGTTCCGAAGGTCGCCGGTTCAAGTCCGGTCTTCCACCCCAAAAAGCTTCGAAGAAATTCGGAGCTTTTTTTATTTCTAAACATTAGAAATCAATTGACAATCCTGAAGATTCTTATTCCTGAATTCAGAGAACTCAAACCTCCTCGCAGGAAATACTTTTTCTCCCGACTAACTGGGACTGAATAAGTCTTCAAAAAAGCCACCGCTGACAGGAAAATGGCTAAAATCAAATTCATTCCATTAAAAGAAAAGAAACCCATCTGACAATGACGCCAGTAATGGCTCCAACCAAAATATCTTGTGTTCTCTTCCAAAGGTCGTCCCGAGTGCTCGGGATCTTCCACCCCAAAAAGCTTCGAAGAAATTCGGAGCTTTTTTTATACCTACAGATCCCAACCGCAATTTTCTCTATTTCTAAACATTAGGAATCAATTGACAATCCTGAAGATTCTTACTCCTGAACTCAGCTGACTCAAACCTCCTCGCGGGAATTACTTTTTCTCCCGACTACCTGGGATTCAAAAAGGTTACAAAAAAGCCGCCGCTGACAGGAAAATGACTAAAATCAAATTCATTCGGTTAAAAGAGAAGAAACCCATATAACAATGCCTCCAGTAATAGCTCCAACCAAAATATTTTATGCTCTCTTTCCAAGAAGGTTGTCCCGAGTGCTCGGGATCTTCCACCCCAAAAAGCTTCGAAGAAATTCGGAGCTTTTTTTATACCTACAGGTCCCAACCGCAATTTTCTCTATTTCTAAACATTAGGAATCAATTGACAATACTGAAGATTCTTATTCCTGAATTCAACTGATTCAAATCTTTCCTGGCGAGAAATACTTTTTCTCCCAACTACGCGGGATTGAAAAAGTTTTCAAAAAAGCTGCAGCTGACAGGAAAATGACTAAAATCAAATTCATTCCGCTAAAAGAAAAGAAACCCATCTGACAATGACACCAGTAATGGCTCCAACCAAAATATCTTGTGTTCTCTTCCAACGGTCGTCCCGAGTACTCGGGATCTTCCACCCCAAAAAGCTTCGAAAAAATTCGGAGCTTTTTTTATACCCTCTCCATTGTATCAATATTCATCCACACATAACGCACCAATTCAATTTCAGACTTCGCGGTACCGAGAATTGTATCAAAAGCATCCTCCTAAACACAAAGCAGATTCACCTCTTGCAAACTCCACTAGAAACTAAATGGTTTTTAACTTTTATTAACAACTACATGGAAACCCAATAAAAACAGGCAATACATAAGCACTATGAATATTTTGTTTATTTTTTCTACCAATTACATAAACAATTTATATTTGAATAAAGTTATTAATGCTGAAGTTAAATCATTAAAACAATTAGAATATGAAAACACTGAGTCTGAAAAAGAAATTAAACCTGAGAGTTTTAGCATTTGCCGGCATACTGGTCATGGCGTTTTTTACCATCAGTTGCGAAAAAGAAACGGACGACCTTGCACCTGCTTCGTATGAAGAAGGCGATTTGAAAGCAGGAAAAGCAGTTAAAAAAGGTGACCTAAGCATTGCCGAAATTGCCCTGGCAGATGACGGAGAGTTTGACGAACTGGTTTCGGCGCTGGTTTTCGTCGACACCGAACTGGGGACCGGTCTGGTTGATATGTTTTTGAACGGAACAGACCAATACACGGTATTTGCGCCAACCGATGCTGCATTTGAAGCTCTGTATGAAGTATTAGGCGTAGGGGGAATCACCGAAGTAGATCCGCAAACGGTATTGAACGTTTTGCTCTACCACGTTACCGAAGGACGCCGTGCTGCCAACAGTGTGGTTCCGAAGAACAGCCCGCGAACCATTGAAACATTGCTTGAAGGTGCCACTTTCATGGTTGATTCCGATGGCATGATTTGGGCAGTAGGCAACCAGGCGACCATCGTAACCGCAAATGTATCAGCCTCCAATGGCATTATCCATGTAATTGACAATGTAATTCTGCCAATTTCGTTGTAAAACAATTCAACAAAATATTCGGGGAACAGGGGTGATCTTTTGCAGGTCACCCTTTTTTCTTTTTACGACCAACATTCTACCTGAAAACGTCCCCATGTCATCTCAAACCTAAATTTTGTTAAAAGCCTTTCAAAAAAATAAAATAATAGGCTGATGCTTATATTTTTCCTATTTTTCCGGCACTTTTGAACGGCAAAACATGGGAACAGTATCACGCAGAAAATTTATCGGAACGGCAGCTGCCGGATTTGCAGGGGTAACCCTCGTACCTTCAAACGTTATCGCAGGACTTGGACACAAGGCTCCCAGCGACAAACTAAACATTGCCGGAATCGGTGTGGGCGGAATGGGTTATACCAACCTCTTGCACATGGAAACCGAAAACATTGTGGCATTGTGCGATGTGGATTCGGAATATGCCGGCAGAAATTCATTCCGGCGCTGGTACCGTGCCCGGCAATACAAGGACTACCGCGTAATGCTGGAAGAGCAGAAAGACATTGATGCTGTTATGATTGCCACGCCCGATCATTCGCACGCGCTTCCGGCGTTGATAGCCATGCGCCAGGGAATTCACGTGTATCTGCAAAAACCGCTGACGCATTCTGTATACGAATCGCGGATCATGACCGAAACTGCCCAACGGTACGGTGTGGCCACTCAAATGGGGAACCAGGGAAATTCGGCGGACGGTATCCGGCAAATTTGCGAATGGATATGGGCCGGAACCATTGGCGAAGTCACCCATGTTGACACCTGGACCAACCGGCCAATCTGGCCGCAGGGACTTACCCGGCCTGAAAAAGGGAAACGCGTTCCCAAAGAACTGGATTGGGATCTGTTTATCGGCCCGGCGCAGTTTCGCGAATACAACCCGGTATATCACCCATGGAACTGGCGCGGCTGGTGGGATTTTGGAACCGGCGCTTTAGGCGATATGGGCTGTCACATTATCGATCCCGTGTTCAAAGCACTAAACCTGCAATACCCGAGTTCAGTGGAAGCAAGTTCCACACCTTTTAACAACGATTCGGCTCCCAATGCCGAGGTGATTCGCTATGAGTTTCCGCGAAGAGATAATTTACCCAAAGTAGCCATGCCCGAAGTTACCGTTAGCTGGTACGATGGCGGCTTTATGCCTCCCCGCCCCGATGAATTAAAAGACGGCGAACAAATGGGCGACGATGGCGGCGGTTGTATTTTTTACGGCACCCGGGGGAAAATAATGTGCGGAACTTACGGAGCCAACCCAACACTGTTACCCACATCAGAAATGGCACATTTTGAACCACCTGTAATGTCGATCCGCAGAATTTCGAATGCCATGGAAGGAGGCCACGAACAAGACTGGATACGGGCATGTAAAGAAAATAAAGATACGCGCGTGGAAGCTTCGTCAAACTTTGCCTATGCCGGCCCGTTAAACGAAATGGTGGTGATGGGAGTACTGGCAGTGCGACTTCAAAGCCTGGAACGAAAGCTACAGTGGGATGGCCCGAACATGCGCTTCAAAAATATTTCGGACAGTGACAACCTGCGTATTTTATCGAAAAACGATTTTGAAGTGGTAAACGGTGATCCCCGTTTCAACAAAGAATATGTGAAACTTCCGGCAAAAGTAACTGCCGAAGAATGGATCAGGCATACCTACAGAAAAGGATGGGAACAGATTTAAGCATCAGTGCTTAAACCCATTCCCTATCGTTATGAAATAAATGTTCGAATGGAATTCTGTGCCGTTTTGCTTTTATGCCCCGGCGTAAATGATGGAAACAATTCCGGCAGCAAATAAGATAAACATGAGCGCCAGCATTGGGCTGGTTCCCTTGGGTGAGTTTTTAAACTCGCGCCAGATAAAAACGCCCCACAAGGCGGCCACCAAAGTGGCTCCCTGCCCTAATCCGTAAGAAATAGCGGCACCGGCTTTACCTGCAGCAATCAGGTTGAGAGAGTTTCCAATCCCCCAAATGATTCCGCCCAATACGCCTACCAAATGAATTGGCAGTTTGCCTTTAAAATAGGCCTTGTAATTGGTTGGTTCGCCACTCAAAGGTTTCTTCATCAGAATAGTATTGAAGAGGAAATTGCTTAAGAAAACCCCCAGCGAGAAGATAACTACCGCCGTATAGGGCGTCATCATTCCCTGGGCCGGATTAACAAAATTATCCAGGTCCATCGATGCTGCCACAAAGCGATAAAAGAAGGACATCAGCACACCGGCAAGAATGGAAATAAGAATTCCTTTTGTCGTTACCTTTTGATTTCCGGAAGATGCCCGCTTAAAGGCCACTGCATTCAATACAATTGCGATGGTAATAAGACCAACACCCAGGAAAAGAAAAACCGGATCGCCTTTTTGGGATCCCATGTAATTGATGATCACGCCCAAAACTAGCGCAAGGCCAATTCCAACCGGGAAAGCCACCGACATTCCGGCAATGGCAATCGCGGTGGAAAGAAGAATATTGGCTGCGTTAAAAATAATTCCACCTAAAAACGCACTGCCAATATTACCCAGGTCGGCCTGCTTCAGGTCTTCCACAAAACCACGCCCGGCGTCTCCCGAACTACCAAGCGTAAATGCAAAAATCAGCGACAGTAGAAGTACTCCGAGGACATAGTCCCAGTAAAAAAGCTCGTATCGCCAGGTCTTCCCGGCCAGTTTCTGGGTATTTCCCCACGATCCCCAGCAAAGCATTGTGATAAAACAAAGAAATATCGCAAACGGATAACTCGTTACTATATACATGGTTGTAAGTTTTATGGATTGTTTTTAATTGGTTTAGTTGATTACGCATTTTATCCTTCTAGTTCACTTCGGAAAGGGACAGAAGCCTGAGCACCGTTTCGGGTAACCGATACCGATGCAGCCACACAAGCCAAACGTGCAGCTTCTTCCATTCTCTTTCCTTCAGAAAGAAAAACAGCCAAGGCTCCGTTGAAAGTATCTCCTGCAGCAGTGGTATCAACCGCCTTTACTTTGGGCGCTTCCACTAATCCGGTATATTCAGGACTAAAAACATAGGCACCGGCCGATCCCATTGTTATTATAACATTCTGCACACCTTTTTCAACCAGCAATTCTGCAGCCTTCTGAGCTGACTCAATGTCTTTCACTTCAATTCCGGTTAACTGCCCGGCCTCGGTCTCGTTAGGAGTGATCAGGTAAAGTCCTTTCAACAAAGAATCGGGCAATGCCTGTGCGGGCGCCGGATTGAGGATCACATTTTTCTGCAAACCAATTGCTAAGCCAGCCACATAAGCAACAGTTTCCAGCGGAATTTCCAGCTGCAAAACAACCATTGCTGACTCCTTTAATATTTCTTCGATATCCTGGAGGTCCTCCGGAACGAGTGTACCATTCGCACCGGGTGCCACGACAATGGAATTTTCACCTTTGCTATCAACGGTTATCAATGCCACACCACTCGGACTTGTATCATCCACCAGAACTTTATCAATGTTTATTCCCTCGGCAGCCAAAAGCTTAACAGCCTGTTTGCCAAAAATATCATTCCCGGTTTTCCCGACAAAAACAACATCTCCTCCCAAACGACGGGCAGCAACCGCCTGGTTGGCACCCTTTCCTCCGGGATTCATCAAAAACTCTCCTCCGATAATTGTTTCCCCAGGCATCGGAAAATTACTGGTTCTCACCACCATGTCGGTATTAGAACTACCGACCACAACGATTTTATTATTCATAATTACTTGTTTAACATCTCAAGAAACGTTGGTGAACGCACACAAACATATAAACAAAAATAATTTTGTACAAACGTTTGTGCAAAATTTATTTCCGTGTTTCCCAAAACCTTTCAATATGTGTAAACAACTATGAAACAAGGATTATCTTAACAACGAATGCATAACCAATAAACCATCATAGAATATGGCTTCCCCCTCTCTTCCAATTTTACTACCTTTGCATCAGCTATTTTAGAACAAACAAACGTTTGTACACAGATATAAACTTTATGCAGAAAACAAGCATTACCGATATCGCAGAAATAACCGGACTTTCCATTACTACCGTATCAAGGGTTTTGAGCGGAAAGGCCGAACAATATCGCATTGGAAAGAAATCGCAGGAAAAAGTAAGGGAAGCTGCCCAAAAGCTACATTATGTTCCCAACCATTTTGCAGCCAACCTGAGAACCGGGAAAAGCAACACTTTAGCCTTGATTATCCCATCACTTAACAACCCCTTCTTTGCCGGAATTGCCAGTGAGATAAATACAGAGCTCCGGAAATTTAATTACATCACCATCATTAGCGACAGTGACGAGAATGTTGAAATTGAAAAAATGGAACTCCTGCAAATGACGGCCCGAAACATCGAGGGGCTGATCATTGTTCCGTGCGGCGACCAGTGGCAACACATAAAGGAAATCCAGGACCAGAGAATTCCGGTAGTTTGCATCGACCGCTATTTTGAACATCTGGACATCCCTTATATTTCTACCGACAACTACGAAGGTGCCAACAAAGCCACGCAATACCTGATCGAAAACGGACACTCCAAAATCACCTGTATCCAGGGAGTACAAACTTCCACGCCCAACCGCCTGCGGGTTAAGGGATTTACCGATGCCATGAGAGAAGCCGGGCACAAAGAAATCAACATCGTTGGCGACGATTTTACCTTTCAAAACGGCTACCTGGAAACCAAGCTTTTGCTTCAGCAAAAACAACGACCAACAGCCATATTTACACTTAGCAACACCATTGCAATGGGTTGTATGAAAGCGCTAAAAGAAGAGAACATTCATGTACCGAACGACATTTCACTGATAACCTTTGACGATCATCCTTACCTCGATTACCTATCCACCCCACTCTCCTGCATTGCACAGCCGGTAAGCGACATCAGCAAAATTGCCGTTAAGTTTCTGCTCTCAAAAATTCAAAACAAGGACATTAACACCAGCCAGGTGCTGCTTAAACCCAGCATGAAACTGAGGGACTCCATCCGGAAAATCAACTAGTACGACCACAAAAAAAGCCGGACTTAACAGCCCGGCTCGTATCTTTTCGAAAATCGTGGATCTAAAACAGCTTTTTAAAGCCAATCACACTTTTTACTTCATGTAGTGTTTTCTGAGCCGACTCCCTTGCTTTCTCTGCTCCCATTTTAGCTACTTTGGCCAGGTAAGCATCATCTTCCAGAATGTCGATGATCCGTTCGCGAATCGGAGCCGTGTACTTAATAATGTCTTCTGCCAACTGCTTTTTCAGATCGCCGTAACGAATCTCGCATTTGTTGTACAGTTCGTCGAAATGTGCCACTGTATCGGGTGTTGAAACAATGTCAAGCAGCGTAAACAGGTTTTGAATAACCTCTGGTTTTTCCTGGTTCATTTCCGTTGGGCCCGTGTCGGTAACCGCACGCATTACTTTCTTCCGAATCGATTTCGGGTCTTCGTAAAGGTTAATCGCATTGCCTTCCGATTTTCCCATTTTACCACTTCCGTCCAATCCGGGCACTTTAATCATGTCTTTCCCATCAAAAGTAAACGGACGCGGGATCGGGAAAATATCGGCTTTGTACATGCGGTTGAAACGCTTGGCAAACTTCCGCCCCATCTCCAGGTTTTGCTCCTGGTCTTTTCCAACCGGAACAAAATGAGCTTTGTGAATGATAATGTCAGCCGCCATCAGAACCGGGTAAGTAAGCAAACCCGCGTTTACGTTGTCGGGGTTCTGACGTGCCTTATCTTTAAACGACGTTGTACGCTCCAGTTCGCCCAAATAAGCGTTCATATTCAACAGCGTGTACAACTCCGAAACTTCGGGGACATCGCTCTGAATAAAAATGGTGGCTTTCTCCGGGTCGATTCCACAGGCAAGGTATTCTGCCAAAACCTGGCGCACACCCGACTGCAAGTTCTCAGGCGTTGGGTGCGTGGTTAACGAGTGAATATCAGCAATAAAAAAATAGCAGTTGAAATCATCCTGCATTCTGATAAAATTCTGTACAGCCCCAAAATAATTTCCGAGGTGTAAATAGCCCGTGGGTCTTATCCCGCTTACAACTGTCGGTTTCTCCATTACAAATTTCTGATTAAAAGTAGCTGCAAAAATAGGCATTCAGCCCGAAAGTAAAAAGCTAAAAACGAAGGCAGTTCGGGAAATTTAATCCCGGCATAACCATGGGTGCTCAAAACAACTTCCCTAAAAATCAAAGATCAATTAAATCGCACACAACGGCACCGGTAATCGCAACCAAATCGTTGGGATGAACCTGTAGTTGCATACCACGCTTTCCGGCACTTACAAAAATAAAATCGAAATGCTGACACGTTTCGTGAATATACATCGGGTACGTTTTTTTCATGCCAAGCGGAGAACACGCACCGCGAATATACCCGGTCAACCCCAGCAGCTCTTTCATTGGCACCATTTCAGCATTTTTATTCCCCGAAACTTTTGCTGCCTTTTTCAAATTCACCTCGGCATCTCCGGGAACGATACACACAAAAACACCGTTTGCATTTCCTCTCAACACCAGTGTTTTAAAAACCTGCTCAACATTTTGCCCCAGCGAAGCAGCCACATGCACCGCGCTTAAATCGGCCTCATCCACTTTGTATTCCACCATATCGTAGCTCACCTTGTGGCTATCGAGCATACGCGCGGCGTTCGTTTTCTTCATGCTGAATTTATTTTGCTGTAAAATTGAAAATTATCCCATACAATTCATGCAAATCATTCCAAACAAATGTTGCGAATCGATTTTTCCGGGCATCTGAGTGCTGCTTAAATAAAGCATCATGAAAAGAGAGCCTCATTTTAAAAACTGAAATATTTTCTCAGAAAAAAATAATAACTAGCTTTACGCTTCATTCAAAAAGACAGAATGTACAAACAGCCTTTATACGGAAAAGAATGGAGCTGGCGCAACGTTAAAATGGAAGCGCGAGATAACGATATGAATTTGCGGTGAAAACCGGGAAAAGGGATTTGTTGTGCCATCAACAGATCCCTTTTTTTATTTTTTAGACAAATAGATTATGAGATATGAGTAGTGAGAAAATCAAGTTCGTTTTTTTGAGATTGTCGTTTCAATTTCGCCTGTCTCATGACTCAATACGCTGTACTCATTACAACAATAAATTAACAACAAAAAAATAAACAATCATGACCAGACAAAAGAAGATCTATCTTGATGAATCGGAATTTCCCAAACAATGGTACAACCTGGCACCCGATCTGCCAACACCGTTAAATCCGCCGCTCGGCCCCGACGGGAAACCGCTTACGCCGGAGATGCTGGCTCCTGTTTTCCCGATGAACCTGATAGAGCAGGAAGTGAGCCAGCAACGTTGGATCGACATTCCTGAAGAAATCCGCCAAATATTGATGCAGTGGCGCCCAAGCCCGCTGATTCGTGCCTACGAACTGGAAGCTGCTTTGGGAACTCCTGCCAAGATTTACTATAAAAACGAAGGCGTTTCGCCCGCCGGAAGTCACAAGCCCAATACAGCCGTGGCGCAAGCCTGGTACAACAAACAATTCGGCATCAAGAAACTGACTACCGAAACCGGTGCCGGGCAATGGGGTTCAGCCTTGTCGTACGCCTGTGCTCAAATTGGAGGCATCGAGTGTAAAGTTTTTATGGTACGCGTAAGTTTCGATCAGAAACCATTCCGTAAAATGATGATGGAAACCTGGGGTGGGAACTGTGTTGCCAGTCCGAGTACCGAAACAAAGGCAGGCCGCGATATTCTGGCCCAGTTCCCCGACACTCCCGGAAGTTTGGGTATTGCCATTTCGGAAGCGGTGGAAGCTGCCGTAAGCGACCCTAAAGGAGAAACCCGTTATTCGCTGGGTTCGGTGCTTAACCACGTAATGCTGCACCAAACGGTGATTGGCTTGGAAGCCAAAAAACAGCTGGCAAAAGTGGGCATCGACAAACCGGATATCGTGATCGGCTGCTGCGGTGGAGGAAGTAACTTCGCCGGTATTTCGTTCCCGTTTATGTACGATAAAATCAATGGAGCCGACATTCAGGTGATTGGCGCAGAACCCTTCAGCTGCCCGACGCTGACAAAAGCACCGTTTATATACGACAACGGCGATGTGGCTCAAATGACTCCGCTGTTGGCAATGCACAGCCTGGGACACAATTTTGTTCCCGCTCCTATTCACGCCGGTGGTTTGCGTTACCACGGTATGGCGCCGCTGGTAAGTGCTGCCCTGCGCGATGGCTTAATGGACGCGGTTGCCATTCACCAAAGCGAATGTTTCGAGGCCGGTTTGTTGTTTTCAAAAACCGAAGGTATTATTCCGGCACCGGAAACTACCCATGCCATTGCAGCCACCATCCGCGAGGCGAAAAAAGCCAAAGAAGAAGGAAAAGAGAAAGTGATTCTGTTCAATTTCAGCGGACACGGTTTGATGGACCTTGTTGGGTACAACAAATACATGGCCGGTGCCCTGAACGATTATGAATACCCGGAATCAGAGATTGCGGAAAACCTGAAAAAACTGGAAGGTTACCCGCTACCGAAATAGGAAGATTAGAATATTGGAATCTTGAATATCAGAAGAGCGTGCTGTATTTTCGGCACGCTTTTCTTTTATGCGTACATCAAAAAAAAGCATAGATCAACTGTTCGTCCTGCGTTGAAAGCGCCGATGCAATGTCTTCATAAAAATGACGAACACCTGCCAGTTTTTCTGAAAGACCGGCTGCTTCCTCCGCCTCGAAAAAAGTACCTCCCAGTTCCGCACTGTTGATGATTCCTTTTTTTACCTCCAGACGAATCAGAAGTTCTTTGCCTTCGATTTCAACTTTGTTCGTAAAAACATACCGCGGCGAATAACCGTAGCGCCAGTCCCAGGTTACAAATTTCTGATCGGCCAGTTCCTGCACTACAGTCTCATCCGCGCTCGTCAGTTCATAAAAAGTATTCCCTTCTTTTTTTAGCTGAACATCCAGCAGAAAACCGATAAACTCCTGAATGGACATTACCTCTTTCAAAAAAGAAGAAATATTGGCCACTTTGCTTCGGTTCGACTGAACGGCTTTGCTTTCGTATTTCCCCGTTACCACTTTTATCGACTGCCCCAGGTTTTCCAGGTCCGAATTAAAAAGCAGCGTTCCGTGGTGCAACACACGGTTTTTAAAAACATGCTCTGCATTGCCCGAAATTTTCAGCCCTTCAATCAGCAAATCGTTTCGCCCCGATGAAGTGGCTTCAATACCCAGTAAAGCCAGAGCCTCCACCACCGGTTGTGTAAATTGCTTGAAACTGATTTCGGCCGGGCTTTTCACATTTTTGATAAAGGCAAAATTTACATTGCCGGCATCGTGAAAAACGGTACCTCCACCGGAAATCCGCCGTGCAACCGTGACATTGTTCGCGCGCACAAACGGATAATTGATTTCTGCCAGTGCGTTCTGGTGTTTCCCCAACACTACAGTGTCTTTGCTTTGCCAAAGCATAAAAATATCATCGTCGAAATTCTTTAACAGGTACTCTTCAGCCGCCAGGCAATAAAAGGGATTGGTGTTTTTTAAATGAATGCAGATCATGCTGCTAATTTACAATTTGTAAATGAATGATCGGAAATGCCCCATAATATTCACATAAAATCTAAATACCCACGTTCCTCATCACTTTTCCCAACTTTCTTCGTTCTTATTTCAAACCTGGTTTATTTACATAAATTTTCTATTTGAAATAGATTTGTCCAATCAAATCATTAAAAAAATAATCATGAAAAAGTTAATTCTTGCCTCAACTTTCCTTGTAATCACCATGCTCTTTATCACTCATTTGAAGGCGCAAACTGTACCGGATTTTACTATTAAGGAAGAAACCCGCTTCCTAATGCAACGAACAATAGAGTTTTCCAATGCTTCAGAAAAAGAGGAACTGACAATAAAGGTGAATATGCAGAATTGTATGTTTGATTTTGAGATAAAAAGTGCAGTCAATAATGGAAAACTTGACGTTGAGGTTTATGATCCTGCAGGGAAAAAACAAGGCAGTTTTTCGGTAGGTTGCCAAATAAACACCCAATCGAATGATATGGATAAAACTACCATTAACGATTTTATCTATGGGAAAACAAAACCTAAAAAAATGCAACCAATCAATAAAAAAAACATTGATAATTCCACCCAGAAAAATGAGTTAGATGAATTTGTTTCCGGTACAACATCTAAATCAATAAAAAATCCAATGCTCGGAGACTGGGTAATAAAATTTACCCCAACTAATGCCAATGGATACATTATCATCAACACAAGACAAATATTATCCTCAAAATAATCTTTCAATGAATTACAAAAGCTACCTAAAAGGGAATTCATTGTTATTACTGGCAAACTTGCTACTATTTTTCCATTCAAATGCAACTCATCGTATTGGGGGAAGTATTCAGGCAGACACAACGTGGAACTCAGTCATGTATATTTCATTGATCGGAAACCTGGACCAAATGAATTCGATGTCAAAACAGATGATCATTGATATATCTGATATTAACAAAGATCAGTTTTCTTTTTCTACCGATTATCTCCCTAAGGAAAATCATTTGTACCGGCTGCATCTTTCCAAAAAAGGAGATCCTCCGGCTTCGCTAATTATTGGAGGAAAAGATGAAAACCACATTTTCTTCATCGCCAACAGTGAGTCCGATATTTACTTTAACTGCAAGCGTTCAGAAACCCTGTTTGGGAATGTGAACATAGAAAATTCACCTCAAAGCCGACTCTTGAATGAAATCAACAGTATGCTGGCCTACCAGGACACTGCAAGTTTATATGACAGCTCTCTAAAACGGGAATTACTTCAAAATGCGATGGATGAGAAGCTCCGACAATTCGCCGATACCTGTTCCTACCCTTTGGTAGCACTTTATGCCCTTTACAAAAGCAATTTTGAATCTCATATTGAAACCAACCCAGGCTACTATATTCACTTTCTGAAAAAGTGGGAAAAAGAACGATCGCCCTACTTCAATGAATTCAGAAAGAAGGTTTCGATAAAGAAAACGACCAACTATTACCCGCTACTATTTGGCATTTTGGGACTACTTATTGGAGTTTTGTTAATGGGTATTATCTCCAGACAAATGAAAACACCATCAAAAAATATACTTCAGGAACTTACCATTCAGGAAAGAAATATTTTTGCACTGCTTCAAAAGGGAAAATCAAACAAGGAAATTTCGGAAGAACTGAATATCAGCTTAAGCACCGTAAAATCGCATATTAACAGCATCTTCTCAAAGCTTAGTATCAAATCGAGAAAAGAAGTTTTGGACATTTAATCTTTCGGAAAACAAACAGGACCGTCTGCGTGCTTGCAGACGGTCCCATACGAATATTATAAACCTGTCAACTTTAAAGAACAGGCTTCAGCTTAACTTCCAACTGGGTTGAGAAAATATCGATATTTTGCTTTTGGAGTTCGCACTTCTCGTACGAAATATAACTGGCCGTAATGTCGTAATTCCCGGGTTTCACATCGTCGAAAGAGAATTCCCCGTCGAAACCAGTGTAACATTTTTTATCGGTCCCCTCCAGTTTTACTTCTACTCCCACCAGTGTTTCCCCGGTTTTATCGTCGCTTACTGTACCCGAAATGGAAACGCTGGCTACTTCAGCGTTAAGTACTTTATGTTCTTTCTCGTCGGCTGAAACCGTCAGGAAAAAGGTAAAAACCAGAATAATACTTAAAAGAGTTTTCATTGAAATGCGATTCGATAACGAAAGCAAAAGTATAGCTCATTCATTACATCCGAATTGCGATTTTATTACAAAATGATTAAAGGTTTTAGAAGCCGGCGCAAAAAAAACGTCTGCCTTCAAAAGGCAGACGTTCTATGCAGTGTTTTAATGACATCAGGTTTTAAATCCCGGTGTAGTCTCTTTCGTTGATTACCACACCCATTTCGTTGTAGCTTTTCCATGTCCCGGTTTTTTCACCGTCTTTGTAACAAAGTTCATACTTCAAATGGCCGTCTTCATCCCAAACGTACCAGTTTCCGTCTTTCTTACCGTCTTTGTAAGATGCCTGTGCTACTTTGGTGCCTTTCAGGTTGAAAGTCAACCAGATTCCATGCATCTCATTTTTTTTGTAAGAACGAACTTCGTTAACCTGACCATCTTCAAAATACAACTTACATTCGCCGTCTTTCATGCCTTTGATGAAACTGGTTTCCATTTTCACCTGGCCGTTGTCGAAGTAAGTGGTGTACTTACCGGTGTAAAGTTCAGAATCCTGGTAATAAATACCGTCAATTTCAGTCAGATTCTGAGCATTTACTGAAAACACTATCAACAAAATTCCAACAAAAAATGCTAGCTTTTTCATGATAGCCTCCTTTCTTGATAATTGTGTTAACGTCATTCTAGTTAACGCAAAGTTAACAAAAAAGATACACGACTTAATGCTTCTGTAACATTTTTGCAACACAAATGAAACAGGCACTTCCCCCAAAAAAAAGAGCCCCGGGCAAACCCGAGGCTCCAAGGAAGATTCTACAACCTTCCTGCCATTAAACACTGCGTAGGCTTTATGTTTTTTTCATTTATGCGTCTTCGCATGCCCCTTTTCTAGAAACCATAACTTGTCCAGTCGAATACTGAAGTTGTAGCTCCGGTATTACCCGTAGCAAATGAAACGTTACCTCCGTTTCCATCTTCTTTCAACTGGTTTCCGGTTACATCCTGAACAGTTAAACTGATAGAAGTAGCAGCATTGGCACCACCCCTGCTATCGGTCAGGTCAACCATATCACCCGTAGTTCCGCCAATGGCCAATGCATTGGTGATGGTAGCTGTAGCTCCACGACGAATCTTGATCACGTCATTCATTTCGTAAGCTGACTCGTTAACAATGGTCATGTTCTTGATCTTGAAGTTGGACTGATCAACATGGTCCTCGCCTTTTCCGTCGAGGTTACCGTCAGCCTCTACTCCACGCGGGTCTGATTCGGTAGAAGTATAACCCGATTCCCAAACTCCGTAACAGTTGTCTAAGGTACCGGTCCAGCCCTGTGTAACATCAAACATGTCGTCATCCGGATTTACAACCAATAGATTTTTCACGTTAACCGATCCGCCGAAAAACTCGACACCATCGTCCGCTCCATTGGGAATGTAAATATTTTCAATTCGGGTTCCGTTACCTACGCCATTCAGGGTAAGTCCGTTATGCTCAACATCTTCGTTTGAACGGGCACCTGTATATTCCAGAATCACATAAGTAAGAACTCCTGAATTATCAGCAACTACGTTTCCTCCGTAAGGCAGGTCTTCGTTCACCTCTGTCTGTCCTTCAGTACCCGAAGTGGCACCTGAGATAGGAGCATAACCATTAATGATCAGGCCACCCCAGTCAGCAGCGGCAGGTGAACTTGCTCCGGAAGTAAATTTTACCGGTTTGCCGGAAGTTCCTTCAGCGAATATCTGACCGCCTTGCTCTACAATTACATAGTTTGCAAAACCTTTGTTGGCCTTTATTACAGTTCCGGCAGGAATACGAAGGATTCCACCGTCCTTGATACTCAGGGTTCCTGTCAGTTTGTACTCAATTGTGGCACTAAGCGATACGTCTTCAACAATATCACCTTTCAGTTCGTTTCCATCGAAGAAGTTTACATCCTCCTCGTCGCTAGAGCATGCTGAGAACAACATTGCTACAACTGTAAGTGCAAATAATACTTTTTTCATTTTTAAGATTTTTAAAGAGTTGTGATTATTAATCGTTATTTTCTTTCCTGTCTAGAAATTATAGGATACTCCAAGGTTAAAACTCATGCCTTTTTTGTAATCGCTCAGTACGATCGGATCAGCTCCGGCAGCGTTTGGCTTGCGGGTAAGTTTGAATGACGGATCAAGCAGGTTGCGAGCCTTAAGACTCAATCCCCAATGTTTTTTATACTTTAATGAAGACACAAAATCGAGTGTTGGAACACCATTTTCCACAATGTCCTGATAGCCACCCGCGCCAACGGTATAAATACGCTCACTGAAATAGTTTTTCACCAGTGATGCGGTAAAATCAAGATCGGTTTTATGAAACTGGTAGCTTAGATCCGCATTCACAAGAAAGGGTGCGGCACCTTCCAATTCCGTTTTCTTGTTTGTAAAATTCAGTCCTCCCTTCACCTCCACATCGGTTTTCAGATACGAAGCATTCACTCCCATACTTAGTTTACTGTAGGTACCTGCATTATCTTTCTGAGT
The DNA here is from genome assembly GCF_003576475.1 of Maribellus luteus. Taxonomy (GTDB): domain Bacteria; phylum Bacteroidota; class Bacteroidia; order Bacteroidales; family Prolixibacteraceae; genus Draconibacterium; species Draconibacterium luteum. Next base: position 475,837 of record NZ_QWGR01000003.1, read on the forward strand.
AGAGAACAGATTCTTGCGTACTTCCACCTCCACCCCGCCTATGATGGCGTTGTCGGCAATGTTTTCGTAAGTAAGAAAACCTCCGGCACTGGCTTTTTCAATTCTTGAAATCGGATCCTGAATGTATTTTCCAAATACGGCCACAGAAAACAGCTCGTCACGACTTAAAAAGTAATCCCACTTCAAATCCAGGTTGTAGTTAGTGGATGGAATAAGGTCGGGATTACCTTGCGAGCTCCAGTTTCGCCCCACATAGCGGTAGGGTGAAATTTCTTTTGACTGAGGCAAAGTGTAAGTGCGGCTGGCACCCAGGCGCAACACGTTATCTTTATTGAGACTGTATTTCAGATTAAGACTTGGCAACAGGTAGAAATAGTCTTTCGTAGTATTACCAACGCTCGACCCCCGGTTTACATCGTAGGCAACATCCAGGTAAACCAGATCGGCCCGCAGTCCGGCATTCAGAATCAGCGACGGATTGAGTTGATACATCAGTTCGGCATATCCCGAGTTGATGTATTTATCTACACTGTACGAACTCTCAAATTCAGAGTTGATAAAGTCGCCGTTATCGAGTGCCGATTGATTAAACAGCCCATCAAGGTCAATATTGTTTTGATCGATTTCAGGTTGGGTAACACGCTGGTTGTCCCACTCAATACCTTGAAAATCATCCACCGCAAAACGTCCCTTATACCCAGCTTTTACTAGCGATACATTTTCTTCATCGTCGGTGAGTTTATAACTCATTTCAAGTTGAACGTTGATATCTGCAACGTTTAAATCGGAGAAAAAACGCTGCTGACGCCCGGTTCCCTTAAGCAGATGGTATTTTCTGTTCCCCAGATCGGAGAGATAATTAATGCGACGGTCGGGCTCACTTCCCATCGTGTAGTTAAACGATGCTCCGGTGTTGGCACTCAGCCGGCTGTTGAACTGACGGTTCAATCGCAGCTGATTTACAATCAGGGTATTGTCGTTAATTTGCTGACGACGGATTAACCCCTTGTAATCATCCACATCTTCGAAATTCGAATGCATCCCGTTGTAATCCAGCATCGACCGGGTGTTCGAATGTATCACCATAGCGTTGTAGCTCAGCTCGTAATCATTAAAACCGTATTCCAGGTTCCCCATTAACAGGTGGGTAGTTTTTAGCTCAAACTCATCCGACATTTGATCGCGAAAAACAGTACCCGAAGTTGTGGTGTTGCGTACAATTCCGTTCACATAGCTGTAGTCTGCGTCATAACTGCCAATCACATAAAAGCTCAGCATATCTTTGCCTGTGCCTGTTTTGTAACGTTTTCCACCGGCAAAACTAAGCGCCCTGTTTAGCTGAAGATTCTGGCTTGTGGGATTTAGAGAATTGCCAAAACTGTAAACAGCTTCGTTGGTAGGAGCCGTTTTGCTTTGTGCAAAACCCAAGGCGTTCACGCCGTCGCTAAGCATAAACTCTTTCCCAAGAGTCTGTGTATTGACGCCCGCCGAAAGATCAATCCCAAACTCCGAATCTCCCAGCAGCTCTTTCGAACTGATGTTAATCTCGGCACCAGCTACATCGCCAGTCATTTGGGCACTAAATACCTTGTTTACGCCAACAGCCTTAATCATGTCGGACGAAAAGAAATCAAGTGAAATGTTTTTGTACTCCGGATCTTCTGACGGAACCGGAAATCCGTTTAAAGTGGTGGCGTTAAAGCGGTCGCCCAAGCCACGAACGAAAACATTCTTCACGCCTTCCTGCTTGGCAATACCCGAGACTTTGGTAACAGCAGCCTCCGCATCGCTGGCCCCTTTCCGGGATATTTCCTGGGCACCAATGGCTTGTGTTGCAACAACGGCATTTTTCTGCTCTGCCAGCAACATACTTTCCGACTCGCGGTTGGCCTTGGCCACTACCTGAACGCCTTCCAACTCAAGAGTGGCCGGCGACAGCGCTACATTTAATGTTACTTCTTCATTTGGTTTTACCTCAATATTCAATTCCTGCGAATCGTACGAGATAAAAGAGATCAGTAAAGTATATTTTCCGGCCTGAACTTTCTGAACCAGAAAATTCCCGTCGAAATCGGTAATGGTACCTTGCGAGGTCTCTTTTAACATTACCGTAGTTCCTATTAATGTTTCTTTGGTTTTTGCATCGATCACGGTTCCTTTTACCGAACCGGTTTGTGCCATAGCTGAAATCGCTTGAATTAGCAGTAAGATGCTAATAACAATTCTGTTCATACTCTAAAAATGTGCAGTGTTAATGTCTATTATTATTTCCGGGAGCAAAGCAAGACCAATAATATTACAGGGCGATTAATGCCCCTTTAAACTATTATTACATTTGCTTAACAGAATTGCAACATCTTCACCACCTCACACAAAACACTGATAACAGGCACCATGCACACACAAACCCAGCAAAACCCAGCTTTTCAGCTTCCGCTTTGGCCCGCTGACAAATCAATTATTTATTAACAGAAAGGGGAATACAAAAAGGTATTTATTTAATGGAAAGCGAAAAAAGGAATTCCACCCCGCCTTTGGGACGATTTTTCACCGACACCCGGCCGTTGTGAAGATGGATGGCATTTTTAACAATCGCCAGGCCCAGTCCGGTGCCACCGGTAACACGCGAGCGCCCTTTGTCAACCCGGTAAAAACGCTCAAAAATACGCGGCAGATGTTCTTTTGGAATCCCGCCGCCCGTATCGGAATAAGAAAAATAAAAATACCGTTCGTCGCGGTGGTAGCATTTAATGTGGATGCGGATTCCCTGCCCGCCATAATTAATCGAATTCTCCACCAGGTTCTGAAACACGGAAAACAGGAGCGATTCGTTTCCGTTTATCACCGTATTCAGCTTCACCTCGTCGATAAATTCAATTTTATTGTGCTCGATCTTACTCGAAAAGTATTCGTAAACATCGTTGGTGATCTTTTTAATATCCACCTGTTTCATCTCGAACAGCTCGCCCGCATCTTCAATATTGTTGATCAGCGAAATATCATTGATCAGTGCCGTTAGTCGCTCGGATTGAAAAAATGCTTTCTCCAGGAAATACTTTTGCTTTTCTTCCGGGATCGGCCAGTTCTCAAGAATCGTCTCCAGGTAGCCCCGGATGGACGAAAGCGGTGTTTTTAGCTCGTGGGCAATGTTCGATGTAAGCTGCTGCTTCATCAGGCGCCTCTTTTCCAATCGGGTAACATCTGTCACAACCACCTCAAAACTGCGGTCGGCAAAAATGATGGAGTAGATCCTGAAATACTTTTCTTCCTTCGAAACCGTGTAATCGAGCTTGGGTACTCTACTTTCCAGGTCAACCGCATCGGTTTCCAGGTAAGCCGACAAAAATGAATGCAGCTTTTTAAACGACGAACTCTCCAGCATCTCGGTAGCCGAAACCACTTCCTTTTTCGAAAACAGGTTCACCATTTCAATAAACTTCCCGTTCGAAAGCGTCATTACCTTTTGAGGCGAGAAAAAGGCAATTCCTTCATCCAGCGCATCGAGGTGATTAAACAGCTTTTCCTTTTCCGTGGAAAGGTCATCCTTCGTCTTTTTAAGGTTGTTGTATATCTGAATAATCTGCCCGCTGATAATGCCCAGTTCGTTGGCCGGGAACTTTGTATCGAAAGCCACCAGTTCGTTGCTTCCGGCGCGCACCGCAAAATCCTTCAGCTTGGTAATGGTGTACGAAAGCTTAATGGTTACAAGCACCAGGATCAACCCAATAACCAGAAAAAGAACCACCATAAAAGTGATGAACTGTGTACTGGTTTTCAGGAAATCTTTTACGGTAACATCGAAAACAAGGGCGGCACGAATGTAATAATGTGGAAAAAGCCGTGCATAGTAGTAGAACTCCTGGCTGGTGGTAGCCGAGGTACGAATGTTGGCACCACTCCCGTTGGCACGCGCCCTCATTATTTCGGGTCGGTTGTAGTGGTTCTCCATCGACGAATAGTCTTTCACAAAACTATCGTACAGCACCTTCCCTTCTTTGCTGATAACCGTAATACGCGGATTGGTTTCGGGAAGAATACTGATCAGATCAGCCAAATCGCTGACATGATTATCTTCCAGTAAATGGTTTTCCCGAATAAATTTATCCGTGATTTCGGTAATGTTGTCCAGTGTGTTTTCGAGCCGCGCCCGCTTGTAGCTTTTTTCGCGCTGGTACTGGAATGCCAAAACCGTAATGGTGAACAAGACAAATACCAGGATGTAGTAGAAAAATATTTCGCCCCTGAATGATCTTTTCACTGTTCAGAAAATTAGCTATTGAAAACAGTATCCGTAACCCGATTTGCCTTTTATGTAAGCTCCGTATTCGCCAATTTTTTTACGCAAACGCGCAATGTTGACATCCACATTTCGCTCGGTAACAATCACATCGTCCTGCCAGATACGCTTTAGAATTTCGTCGCGGCTTATGTATTGTCCCATGTTTTTAGCCAGCAGCGAAAGAATTTCGTATTCTTTCCGGGTCAGGTTAACGGGTTCTCCTTCAATGGTGGTGATCTTCTTTCTCAAATCAATCTTCATTTCTTTGAAGCTGATCACATTGGAATCACTTCCCACACGGCTTCCTCTTTTCAGAATGGCCTTGATACGCGCCACTACTTCTTTAATCGAAAAAGGTTTTGAGATATAATCATCGCCGCCAACGTTAAAGCCGGTCAGCACATCGTTTTCTTCTACTTTTGCCGTCAGAAAAATAATGGGGACCGTCAGCTGCATCTCTTTCCGGATCACATTGGCCACTTTATAGCCCGAAACGCCTTCCATCATTACATCCAGTAACAGAAGATCAAAATCCTGGATATTCTTTTTCAAGGCTTCTTCGCCCGAGTGGGCAATCTCGATCACAAAACCTTCGCTTTCGAGGTTAAACTGCAAGATTTCACACAGGTCTTTCTCATCATCAACAATGAGTATCTTGTATTCTTCTTCCATAGATGCAATTTTCGGCTTCGATATTTCCCTGAACAATCAAAGAAGTAATCAGCACTTTGATATACAACGACGAAATTAATTAAAATAAGTCAGATTATGCCCGAACGATTCATCAGATTCAACTTGCAGTCAGCCATTGTATTTCGTATGTTAGCAAAAGGTTATCTATCCGTTACAGTTCTATTACATTTCTGTTACAAATCCATTACATTTATAGATAAAAGTAATTTCATTCCGGTTAAGGATTCATTACAAAACGATTAACTTCTATTTTTGCCGCGAATTGCTAAACGAACGATTGAAATGAAGAAGACACTGCTACAGCTACTTATGCTTATTTGGGTACTACCTGTTTTTTCACAGGAGAGTACCTTTCGTCCCTCGGGCACGGCCTTTGCCACCATTTTTGCCAACTACCACCAGGGACTGACAAGCAGCGCCGCCGACGAGTCAGCTTTTGAACTGGTACGTGGGTACATTGGGTACCAATATCAGTTCAGCCCCGAATTTTATGCAAAAGTCAACCTCGATATTGGTAGTCCCGAAGACCTTTCGGAATATGCCAAAGCCCGCCGTTATGCTTACTTCAAAAATGCCTTTTTGCGCTACACCGAAAACAAGCTGGAAGTGGAGTTCGGATTGATCAGTTTACGGCAATACAAGTTAATGGAGAAAGTTTGGGAACGCCGCTACCTGATGAAAACACTCGCCGATGAATATTCCATAGGCCCTTCAGCCGACCTGGGGATGAATATTAATTATACCTTCTCTGATTCCTGGGAAATAGACTTTACCGTTATGAACGGCGAAGGGTACAACAACGTCCAAACCGACGGTATTTTTAAATATTCGCTGGCCACCACCATTGTGCCCGTAAAAAACTTTACCACCCGTTTGTACTACGATTTTACCAACAACGATCTTTTGCAATCTACTTACCACATTTTTCTTTCTTACGATTTTAAGAAAAAAGCAAACATAGCCGGAGAAGCGCTTTACCGCACCAACGAAAAATGGAAAGACGGGCGTGACCGTTATGGTTACTCGATTTTTGCCAAGTACAACATCACCGCAAAATACCAGTTATTCGCCCGCTTCGATCAAATGGCTTCCAACAAGCTCAGCGGCGAAGAAAACCCGTGGAACCTTGCCAACGACGGAACAGCCCTGGTAGCCGGCATTCAGTACGAGCCCATAAAAAAAATAAAAATGGCGCTCAACTACCACGACTGGGTCCCCACGGCAGCGAATGGAAAAACCAAGGCCTTTATTTTTCTCGACCTGGAAGTTAAACTGTAAAATCTGCAACCATGAAAAACCGGATAATCATATTTCTGCTTTTAGCGGTAACAGTTTTTGCGTGCCGTAAAAGCGACTATCTACTGGAAGGAAACAGCGAAACCATCACCGACAATGGCCTTGGTACCGGTACCGTTACCTGGACAAAAGACAAAGAATACGTGCTGGAAGGCTTTATTTTTGTAAACGATGGCCAGGTGCTGACCATCGAACAGGGAACCGTGATTCGTTTTAAAAGCGGGCAGGCAGAAAATGCAAGCGCATTGATTGTGGCCCGTGGCGGAAAGATAATTGCCGAAGGAACAGAATCGGAACCCATTATTTTTACTTCGGAAAACGACGATCTGAAAGGTTCCGTAGCACGGGATATCCGGGGGCAATGGGGCGGGCTGATCATTTTGGGCAACGCCCCCATTAACTTAAGCGGCGGCGAGGCTTCCATCGAAGGAATTCCGCTGGCAGAACCACGAGGTCTTTACGGCGGAATCGACGAGAACGACAATTCAGGGATACTAAAATATATTTCAATCCGTCACGGAGGTACCAATATTGGCGACGGAAACGAAATCAACGGCCTGACACTGGGCGGGGTGGGCAATCAAACCCAAATCGATTACGTAGAAGTTATTTCGAACGAAGACGATGGTGTGGAGATTTTTGGCGGTACGGTTAGCCTGAAACACATGGTGGTTTCGGGTTGTGGCGACGATTTGTTTGACTACGACCTGGGATGGTCGGGCAATGGACAGTTCTGGCTGGGAGTGCAGGAAGACCTTCCGGGCGACAACCTTATTGAGGCCGGTGGCGGCGTAGATCCGATCTACGGAATACCAAATTCGCTTCCCAACCTCTTTAACCTCACCCTGGTCGGAAGTGGAAAATCGAGTACCGGAACCTGCATCAGTTTTGAAAAGAATGCGGGTGGAACCATTGCCAATTCGGTTTTTGTGAACAAAGACAAAGGCATTTCGATTGAAGTAACCGACCAACAACACGACAGCTACAACCAGTGGAAAAACGGCAAGCTGTCGATCAAAACCAACCTGTTTTACGATGTAGCCTCTTCCACTCCCGAAAGTATCTTCAAATTATCAGGCCTCTATTCCCCGGAAATGGCCAATGAATGGGCAGCTGCTTTCAACACATCCAAAAACGAGATTGGCGATCCTAAAATCAATAGTGCTTCAGGTGACTTTGTTCCGGAAGAAAAAATAAAGGGCGATCTGCTGGATTATCCTCTACCCTGGTTCCAGGTAGTTGATTTTAAGGGCGCTTTTGGCGAAGACAACTGGATCGAGGGATGGACGCTATTGTCTCAGCAATAGCAGAAAACAATCCCGTTTACGGTGCTTTTCCGCAAATTTCAGACTTTCACCTGCTGACCATGTTGGCCCTTAGTCCAAATTCCGTGGGTTAAAGGACTCATCGTTTTTGCAGTAAATCCTGGATTATGCAGCATTTGAGAAGCATTGCTGTTGTAAAACTGCTCCGCTTCCGCCCAATCGCGGAAGGTACCATACGTTTGCAACGGCTTTGTTCGTTGCTGCATCTGATCGATGTACTCTTTAAATTCCTCGAAATCGTACGACTGATTCTCGTGGTCGAGTATAACGTTCGATTGATAATCGTAACGAAATTCGAGATGAGCAGCCACCACCCATTCCAACGACTTGCGAACCAGATCGTTTTGCCGCTCACGGGTATAAAGAACCAACATTTTCTGATTGGGCAGCCCATAAAAATACACCGGAAGGTATTCGGGGAAACATGTATTGCTGGTTTTGTAAATCAGTCGTGCTTTGTCTTTCATAATTCTCTCAGTTAACTTCAGCCAAGTTAGCCCAAAAGAGCTTACAGCAGGTTGTGTAATGATTAAATGCCCGTTAATAAATGGTTAAACAAAACACCCCAAGAAACACTCAACCTGGACAAGCCAGCAAAGGTTCACGATATCTATTCATTCGCTCCAAGACACAGAGAATAAACCCCATCAGCTCCCGATGGCTCTGCATCAGAGTCTCTCTGATTTAACGGCACGCAGATTTACGCAGAAAATGATTTCACCCATTGGAGTAAAATAAAATTTGCGGAAATCTGAGCAATCTGCGTGAAATAAAAAGCATTTGCATAAAAAGGCTTTGACCGCACACACGGCATCAAAAAAGCCATCCGTCAGTTGACAGATGGCTTTCTATAAGTTATTGCACGGAAACTTTATTTTTTTGTTTGCGTGACCTGGACAAAATCGCGGTATGCTTTTACCATGCTAATGGTTCGCAGCAACACATTTTTTGTTTCGCTGTTTACGTTGAAGTACAATACCGAATTACGCGTATTTACTTCCTTGGTTTTGATGCGTTTGATCTGAGCCTTCTCCGTTTTCTGAAGCTGTTCGATAATGCTATCGCGCATCGAAGTTAAATGGTCGATTTCATCAAACTTATTCTTCGTAACCACCAGAAGTGCCAGAGCCAGGTACTTATCAATGTTGTTTATCAATTTTCGCAATTCACCGGCCTGTTCGTCGGTAAATGGCTTGTGCTGATTCTCCATGTGTTCAAAAAGTGGTTGCACCAGGAAATTCAGGGAGTTGGCAATTTCTCGCTGGTAATCGACCACCTGCACATAATGATGTCCGTAATCCGCTTGATCTTCAATTTTCGACAAGGTGGAGAAGATCTTCGCCTTTACTTTTTTAGACTTGACGTTTAATTCGTTTTTCAACTGAAGTGCCTCCCGTAACTGGGCACGGTCTTCTGCCAAAAAGCCACCTACACCTACCGAGAATATCTTGTTGCTGGTTTCAATGGCATTCACACAGTGTTTGCGACACTTCTGAATAACCTTTTCCACACCGTCTTTTTCTTCGAAAGCTTCCACTTCTTCTGCCAGTTTTTTAGCACTGCGTTTTTTGAAAAGAAGCTGTGTGCGAATCACTAAAAACACTGCAATCGAAATAAATACGAATATCATTATTTTTCCACCCACCGAAATTATGGTGGCAATAATGGCCGAAACGGTAAAAGCAATCAGTGCGGTTAAAAACCAACCGCCAATGACGGCAAACACACCCGACACCCTGTAAACAGCGCTTTCGCGGTCCCAGGCACGGTCGGAAAGCGAACTTCCCATAGCCACCATAAAGGTTACATAAGTGGTAGAGAGAGGCAATTTCATTGAAGTGGCAAGCGCGATAAGGATACTGGCGACTACCAGGTTTACCGAGGCACGCACCTTGTCGAAAGCCGGAGTTCGCGGATCGTCAGCCGGCCCCAAAGAAACCGGGACAAACCTTTTTTGAATCTGGTTGGTAAGCGTGGCGGGAATCACTTTCCCCACTGATTTATTAAACCGAATGGTGTGGCGCACCATCAAACGTGCGACAAGAGAAGAACCAAAACGTTCCATCCCTTCTGTCTGGCGCCCCAGGTTTACCTCGGTTTCGGTAACCGCCTGCGCTTTTTTCGACAAAATTAGTGTGGCCACCATAATAAGTCCCGAGATCAGCAACATATAAACCGGCGTAACACTCTTCTCTTGCAGTACTTCCATCGAAAAGGCATCCGGAGCTATTCCTCCTGCAGCGCGCCAGGCCTCAAACGATTTAAAACCGGCAATGGGCACCCCGATAAAGTTTACAAGGTCGTTACCGGCAAAGGCCATGGCCAGTGCAAAGGTTCCGGCCAAAACCACCACTTTCAGAATATCTATCTTGAAAATCCAGGTCAGCAACTGTATCAACACGGTCCAGCCGGCAAAACTAAGCAGCAACACCGTAAAAGTATGGTGCTTGATCCAGTTGCTAAGACTTTCGCCTGATGGCAGGGGAATATCGGCAAAAGCCGAACCTTTGATCCCTTTGATCAACATAAAATAGGTAATGGCTGTAATGGCCAGACCTCCAAAGGCAGAACCAAAGTATTTGATCGATTTTCCGTATTCAAACGAAAACAACATACGGGCGAAATACATAACGATGGCCCCCACCGTGAAGGCCACAAACACGGAGAGCAGAATTCCGGATATAATTCCGAGCGCCTGCCCCGAGTTAATGTAGTTCGAAAGTTCGAGTAAAACGGTTCCACCAGCCATTTTGATTTTTACGATGGCAGTGGCAACAGCCGCCCCCAGTAACTCAAAAACGATGGAAACAGTGGTGGAAGTCGGCATCCCGAAGGTATTGAACATGTCCAGCAGGATGACGTCGGTAATCATTACCGCCAGAAAGATCACCATAATCTCAGAGAAATAGAACTGATCGGGGTGAAAGATTCCTTTTCTGGCCACCTCCATCATTCCGTTGGAGAAAGCAGCGCCGATCAACACTCCCAAACTGGCCATTAAAAAAATAACCCATTTGGGGGCCGCTTTGGAGCCCACCGCAGAATTCAGAAAGTTTACGGCGTCGTTACTAACGCCTACAATCAGGTCGGAAATGGCAAGTGCAAACAAAATGACTACCAGAACCAGGTAAAAGTTTTCCATTATTCAGTATTTAATGACGTATTTAATTCATTGTAAAACAACCCACTAACTAGTTGATGTCAATGATTTTTTCACGAAACAAAATTGAAGGATTGGTATTACAAAACGATTACACTTTTATTACATTTATATTACTTTATCATGCACACCAACACTTAACACACTGAAATCAAGAACAATAAACACTTCAAAGAATCTTAACTAAATGTAACAAAAAAAAGCCGGAATTTAACATCCGGCTTTATCCCAAAAAATGAGGGTATGGTTTATTTTGTTTGTCGTGTGAATTTAATAAAGTCGCGCTGAGCTTTTACCAGGTTCACCGAATGCAAGAGCAAATGTTCCGTTTCGGTAATGATTTTAAAGAACAACTGCGAGTTGCGGGTATTCACCATCTTGTTCTTGATTCGCTTGATCTGCGACTTCTCAATTTTCCCCAAAGCATCCAGAATGGCGTCGCGTTCTTTGATCAGGGCATCCAGGTCATCAAAGTTTTCTTCTTTCACCACGTGCAACACATAATTAAAGAATGTATCCACCCGCCCCGACAAAGCACCCAGCTGGCTAACCTGGTCGGCAACAAACGGTTTGTGGTTGTTTTGAACGTGTTTCACCATGGGCTCCAGCATAAAATGAACGGCGTGAGCCATTTCGCGCTGATGCTCGACCATTTGCACATAGAAATGCCCGGTTTCGAGCGTGTCACCTGCTATCTTATTAATGGTTGTATAAACTTTGTCTTTGTTGCGTTTTGCCTTTTTTGAAAATTCCTGGCAAGCTTCCTGGGCTTTTTTAAGTGCCTGAAGATCTTCGTGCAGAAAGCCTTCAATTCCCATGGTAAGCACCTGGTTGCTGGCCACAATTGTCTTCACCACCTGCTTCGAGCTTTTTTCAATAATCTGCTCTTTTGCATCTTCATCTACAATGTCTTCGTCTTCCTCGGCAGCCAGTTTTTGGGCACGTTTGCTAAAAAACAGTTGAGTACGTATCACTATAAAAATAGCCACTGCGACAAACACAAAAATCATAAAGGTTCCGCTAACCGAAATCAAAAAGGCAATAAAACACGATATGGTAAAAGCGATTATTGCGGTAAGAAACCAGCCCCCGATTACCGAAAACACCCCGGAAACGCGGTAAACAGCCGTTTCGCGGTCCCAGGCCCGGTCGGCCAGCGAGGTACCCATTGCCACCATAAAAGTAACGTAGGTGGTAGAAAGCGGCAGTTTTAGCGAAGTTCCGATGGCAATCAGAATACTGGCAACCACCAGGTTTACTGCCGCCCGTAGTTTATCAAATGCCGGTGCATCAGGGTCTTCGGCGCTGTAATACGAATGCGGTTCAAACCTCGAACGAACAGCATTTGTAAGCCCTGCGGGCATAACCCTGAGTAAATTCCTATTAAAACGCGTAGATGAACGAACCAGGAAACGGGCCGCCATGGAAGAGTCAAAACGTTCGGATTCGCCTTCGCTTTGCCGCGACAAATCAACTGTTGTTGCCACCACCGAACGTGCTTTTTTGGAAAGGATTAAGGTAAGGATCATCACCAAACCGGCAATAACCAGCATGTAGGTGGGCGTTCCTACTTTCCCGGCCAGCATGCCCATACCAAAACTATCGGGCGAAGTAGCCCCCGATGCTACCCAGGCTTTAAAGGAATTATATCCGGCCAGGGGAACCCCGATAAAATTCACCAAATCGTTTCCGGCAAATGCCATGGCCAGGGCAAAGGTTCCGACCAGCACCACCAGCTTTAGTATTTTAACTTTGAAGATCCAACGCAGTAACTGCAACAACAAAGCCCAGCAAAAGAATCCATAGATCATTATCCGGATCGTGTTGTTATTCAGCCATTCCTGAAGGGTGACTCCCGAATCAAGCTGAATATCAGCAAACGAAGAACCCTTCATTCCCTTGATCAGCATAAAATAAGTGATGGCAGTAATGGCCATGCCTCCGAAAATGGCTCCCATGTAGTTCATCACTGGCCGGTATTTGAACGAGAATACCAGGCGCGAAATGTATTGCACAATGGCTCCCACCGTAAATGCTATAAAGACCGAAACCAATATTCCCGAAATAATGGCCAGTGCCTTACTCGAATTAATATACTGCGACAACTCCATTACAATGGAGCCCCCGGCCATTTTTATTTTAACAGCTGAAACCGCCACTGCCGAGCCCAGCAATTCAAAAACAATGGATACGGTGGTGGAGGTCGGCATTCCAAAGGTGTTGAACAAATCAAGCAGGATAACGTCTGTGATCATCACTGCCAGGAAAATGATCATGATCTCGGAGAACATAAACATTTCGGGATGAAAGATCCCTTTCCGGGCCACTTCCATCATTCCGTTGGAGAAAGTTGCCCCCACCAGCACTCCCAAACTGGCCATTAGAAAAATCACCCACTTGGGCGCCGCCTTTGAGCCAATGGCGGAATTCAGGAAGTTAACAGCATCGTTACTCACTCCGACAATCAAGTCTGAAATTGCCAAAGCAAATAATACTACTACCAGTACTAAGTAAAAATTTTCCATTACAATCTATTTAATCACGGCTTCTTTTAACTATCTGTTCTATCTGTTTCTGCTTCCCGAACTTATTCTCTCTTCATTCCTTCCAAAAACAAGTGGCTCCCGGATGACAAACAACTTCGCCTTTCCTCCCTTCAATTTGCTGAAGATCACCAAAAACAACCGCGCCATAAAAACAGAACGAGCCGTTATTAAACATCAAGCCAGGGTTTTGATATCGGTCCTCTACTGCCATATCATCTTTTGTGTAGCAATAACGATGTTTTAAATTTAATGACTTCCACCCGGATACAAAATTTCCAAGCGAATTATTCCTGTCATACAGGAAAAAAAATCCTTTTATTCAATTTCCTAAAAAAACCGGAAGCCCCCGGAGATCGAAAAGAGGTTTAAACTTCCCAAACCTGACGGAGAAATCGCATTTCCGGCTTTACCACTGGCTAGCAAATATAAAAAGGCTAGTACGAAGCAAACCAATGCTTTGCATTAACAAAACATTAACTAAGCTTAAAATTACTGTTAATCAATTGGTAGCGCGTTTTTTTTACCTTTATGATCCTGATTTTAATAATAGCTTAGCGCGCAAATTCGATAATCAAAGTTTTACACTGCATATGAAGACCTATTCATCAAAATTCCTTTCGGCCATTGTTTCGTCGGTACTTACGATTTTGGCGCTGGCAATTGCCTTGTTGGTATACCATTACGGGAAGCACCTCCTGGTTGTTATTATACCCGTGATCCTGTTTTTTGTGGCTACCTATTATTCCATCCTGTTTATCATCCGGAAATATGTGACCGACCGTATAAAACCCATTTACAATACCATTCGCGACCTTCCGCTAAGTGGTAAAAAGATGGACGAAAAGATGCTCGACCCCAACAGCCTGCTGCTAAACGTAAAGTTTGAAGTGGAAGAATGGGCCAAAACACAGATGAAGGAGATTGAACGCTTGAAAGAGCTCGAAAAATACCGCAAAGATTTTGTGGGCAATGTTTCGCACGAACTGAAAACACCGATTTTCAACATCCAGGGCTATGTACTTACACTGTTGGAAGGCGGGCTGGATGATCCGAAAATCAACAAGCTTTACCTGAAACGTACCGAAAAAAGCATCGACCGCATGGTTTCGATTGTGGAAGACCTGGAGTCGATCACCAAGCTTGAGTCGGGAGAATTAAAGCTGAATATTACCCGTTTCGACATTGTTAAAACCGTAGAAGAAGTGCTTGAAATGGAACACTGGCAGGCTACAGAAAGCAAAATTTCGGTACAAATCGTCAACAAACCCGACCGCCCCATTTATGTAAAAGCCGATAAAAAGCGAATACTCGAAGTGGTGACCAACCTGATTGTTAACGGCATAAAATACGGCAAGAAAAAAGGCAACGTGAACATTTCGTTCTACGATCTGGAAGACAACATAATTGTAGAAGTGGCCGACGACGGCATCGGGATCGAGAAAAAAGACCTGCCGCGTATTTTTGAGCGTTTTTACCGGGTCGACAAATCGCGTTCGCGCGAGCAGGGCGGAACCGGGCTGGGGCTTTCCATTGTAAAACACATTATTGAAGCACATAACCAGTCGATCAATGTAAGAAGCGTACTCGACAAAGGCACCACCTTCAACTTTACACTTGAAAAAGCCAAATAATAACCTAACTTTGTGCTTATTGATAGTGTAAACAAACGTTAATCGTTTATTAACAGTGGGTGCTTACCTTTACAATTCAAATTTTACTTGTTATGAGCGAAAATCAGTTTAAAGTTCTGTTGGTCGATGACGAACTCGATATCCTTGAATTTCTGAGCTACAACCTCGAGAAAGAAGGTTACATTGTGTATACCGCCAAAAACGGTGTTGAAGCGCTGGAAATAGCTGAAAAAGAAATTCCTCACCTGATTATCCTGGACGTGATGATGCCCGAGATGGACGGAATTGCAGCCTGCGAAGAACTGCGTAAAATGCCTGCGCTTGGCAGTACCGTTATTGCCTTCCTGACAGCCCGTGGCGAAGACTACTCGCAGATTGCTGGTTTTGAGGCCGGTGCCGACGATTACATTACCAAGCCCGTTCGCCCAAAAGTACTGGTAAGCCGCGTAAAAGCCCTGTTAAAAAGAACCGGCGAAGCCACGCAGGCGCCCGTTGAAGTGGTGGATTCGAACACCATTACCATTGGGAACCTGCTGATTGACAAGGAACGTTACCTGATTCGCATTGGCGACAACGAGATGATCCTTCCAAGAAAAGAATTTGAGCTGCTTTCGCTACTGGTTTCGAAACCCGGGAAAGTATTTACCCGCGAAGAAATCTATTCCTCGGTTTGGGGCGAAAACGTTGTGGTGGGCGACCGTACCATCGATGTGCACATTCGCAAACTGAGGGAAAAGATTGGCAACAGCCACATCAAAACACTGAAAGGAATTGGCTATAAGTTTGTAGATTAGCCTCCCGTCAGAATAAGAAATTCAACCTTATAATGATAACTACCCTGTCCTGCCCGGACGGGGTTTTTTATGACAGGTAACCGATACCTCATCGACTGTCGTGTCTTATTTGTTTTCACGCTAAGCACGCTAAGAATTCTTAGGAGGCCGCTAATGAAAGAAGGCATGATCTGCGGGCTTTGCACTTCTTTCACCTCTTTGCGGGAACCTGATTTTATCAGCCAAAACACATGTTTTGAAAGCCTTGAAAACAGGGCGTTTCAACAGCACCTAAAAAACACACTACATTTTTGGAAAAACCTAAGGTCTTTTTTTAAAAAAGACGCTTCTTTTTTCTAAAAAGATGCTGTGCTTTTTTGAAAGAGATGCGTAATGCTTAAAACGAAAAACTAAAAGCGATGCTTTTCAACAGGATCAAACAAAATAAACCACGAGGTAAAGTACACAGAATCCAAGGGAATAACCGGCAATAATCTGCCAGATGTTGTGCCGCTCCAGTGCCAGACGAGCGGTTCCCACAATGCCCGATACCAAAATAATGCCCAGCAACGAATAAACCGGGTTTAGTCCGTAGCGGAACGACAGGGCAAAAAACATCCCGGCAAGACCGCCCAAAGCCGCCATATGATTGCTAATTTTCCATTTCAGCGAAATAATGAGCAAGGCCACAATTACCAGCACACTGGCCAGCATGTACATTTTCAGCACCGGAAACACCGATATTCGTCCCAGCAAAACAAAGCCCAGGTAATAAAACACCGCAGCAGCCAAAAGCGGCAGCACACGGTCGGTACTTTTGGGCATGTTAATGTCGAACTTTGTATTTAGCGCCAGCAGCGACACCATGAGCATGGGTAAAATGCAACTGGTAAAAAACACTACCAAAAGAATAAAACGCTTGGCTTCCCACGACAACATGGAAAAGTAAAAACTCGAATTCAGCAACAAAAGAATTCCGAGCGTAGGAATAAGAACGGGGTGAAACAGGATGGAAACTACTTTGGCTAATTTTGGATGCATATCAGAGTTCTTTTCGCAAACGAGCCACCGGAATATCCAGCTGTTCACGGTATTTTGCTACTGTTCTGCGCGCAATGTTGTATGATTTTTCCTTGAGGATGGCGGCCAGCTTTTCGTCGGTCAAAGGCCTGCGCTTGTCTTCGTTTTCAATGCACTCTTGCAGTATTTTCTTGATTTCACGGGTCGAAACTTCTTCCCCGTCGTCTTTCTGCATCCCTTCGGAAAAGAAATATTTCAGCGGATAAATACCAAAATGCGTTTGAATGTACTTACTGTTTGAAACCCTTGAAATGGTTGAAATATCGAGATTTGTCCGCTCGGCAATGTCTTTCAGAATCATAGGTTTGAGCTTGGTCTCGTCGCCATCCTGGAAAAACTCGCGCTGGAAGCTGATGATTTCCGACATGGTAAGCAACAAGGTTGTTTGCCGCTGCTGAATGGCATCGATAAACCATTTGGCCGAATCGATCTTCTGTTTCACAAACAGCAAGGCCTCTTTGTCGTTTTTCTTCGCCTTCTGGCTCTCGCTCATGTTTCTGAGCATCTCCTGGTAGGTTTCGTTGATGGTCAGCTCCGGCACATTTCGCTGGTTCAGCGACAAACTGAGTTCACCATCCACGTTGTCGAGGATAAAATCGGGAACAATGTGCTGATTCGCCTTATTTAACGGATTGCTGTACGAACTGCCCGGTTTCGGATTCAACTTTAAAACATGGTCGATGCCAAACTTTAATTCATCATCGCTCAGCTCCAAACGGGCTTTTATTTTGTCGTAATGCTTTTTGGTGAATTCGGTAAAGAAATCCCTTACAATGGTTTTCGCCAGGTCATAATCTCCGTCTTCCTTCCGGTCGAGCTGCAACAGCAGGCACTCACGCAAATCACGCGCTCCCACTCCGGGCGGGTCAAAATCGTGAATCACGGTCAGAATTTCCTCCAGTTCTTCTTCCGGAACATCCAGGTTCATATTGAAAGCCAGGTCATCGCTGATCGACATCAGGTCGCGGCGCAGGTAGCCATCGTCGTCAATGTTTCCGATAATGTACTCGGCCAGCTGCTGCTGCCGTTCCGAAAGATCGGAGAGAGACAGCTGTTCTGTCAGCGATTCGTGAAACGATGTTCCGACCGAAAACGGCACATCAATGTACTTATCGTCTTTCGAATAATTGTTGGTATTGAGCTTGTAGGTCGGAATCTCATCATCTTCGTAATAGTCATCGATCGTGAATTCCTCGTTGTCCACATCCCGGTTATCCTCCTGATCCTGCAGGTCCGATCCTTCATCAAGCGACTGGTTGTCAGACTCAAGTTCCAGTACCGGGTTCTCCTCCAACTCTTTTTTGATGCGCTGCTCGAGCTGCATAGTAGGGATTTCCAAAAGCTTGATCACCTGTATTTGTTGAGGTGACAACTTTTGGAGAAGCTTTTGCTGTAGTGTAAGTCTTTGCTCCATATCCCAAAATTAGTTGCGCTAAATTTAATACTTTTTTTGGAGCAGCACCTCTACAAACATCAGAACTCAGCATTTTTTGGCGTCCTCGGGAAGGCGATCACGTCGCGAATGTTCCCCATTCCTGTGACAAACAATATGAAACGTTCAAATCCCAGCCCAAAACCACTGTGTACAACCGAACCAAAACGACGGGTATCGAGGTACCACCACATTTCGTCTACAGGAATATCCATCTCCTTCATGCGGTTTTCCAGTTTTGTCAGGTCTTCTTCACGCTGTGAACCACCAATGATCTCACCAATCTGCGGGAACAACACGTCCATTGCCCGAACGGTTTTGTTGTCGTCGTTCTGTTTCATGTAGAAAGCCTTGATGTCTTTCGGGTAATCCGTCAGAATAACCGGGCATTTGAAGTGTTTCTCCACCAGGTAGCGTTCGTGTTCGCTCTGCAGGTCAATTCCCCATTCAACCGGAAACTGGAACTGGTTCTTTTTAAACGGTTTTGAATTTCTCAGAATATCGATGGCCTCGGTATACGTGAGGCGGATAAAATCGTTGTCGAGTACAAACTGCAGTTTTTCGATCAAGGGCATCGAGCGCTGATCCTGCGGTTTGTTCTTTTCTTCCTGCTCCAGGCGTTGTGCCAGAAACTTCAGATCGTCCATGCAGTTATCCAGCGCATATTTGATACACGATTTCAGGAATTCCTCCGCCAGGTCCATGTTGTCTTTCAGATCGTAAAAAGCCATTTCAGGCTCAATCATCCAGAACTCAGCCAGGTGGCGGGTTGTATTTGAATTCTCGGCCCGGAAAGTAGGTCCGAACGTATAAATTTCACCCAGCGCCAAAGCTCCCAATTCTCCTTCCAGCTGCCCGGAAACCGTGAGGTTGGTGGCGCGGCCAAAAAAGTCCTGAGAATAATCGATGGCTCCTTCTTCTGTTAACGGAGGATTTTTGGCATCGAGTGTTGAAACCCGGAACATCTGCCCTGCACCTTCGGCATCACTCGCAGTAATAATCGGGGTGTGCAGGTAGTTAAATCCTTTTTCGTTGAAATATTTATGAATGGCAAATGCCATGGCGTGACGAATACGGAAAATGGCGCCAAACGTATTGGTACGGAAACGCAGGTGCGCATTTTCGCGCAAAAACTCCAGCGAGTGTTTTTTCGACTGAATCGGGAATTTCTCCGGATCAGCTTTTCCCAGCACCTTAATTTCGCGGGCATTCAGTTCGATGTTCTGTCCGCTTCCGGCCGATTCAACCAAAGTTCCGGTAACTGCCAGCGAAGCGCCGGTGTTAATGTCGCGCAACACTGCTTCGTCGAAACTCTCAACATCCACCACAATTTGAAGATTATTGATTGTGGAACCGTCATTTAAAGCAATGAAATTTACATTTTTACTTCCCCGCTTTGTTCTTACCCAACCTTTGGCAACCACTTCGTCGCCTGCTTTTCCACTTTTTAAAATGTCTTTAATTTTCAAACGTGCCATGATGTTTCTTTTTACATTCAAGAAGCAGGGATGCAGTCTTTCCTCTTGTTATCCTTCTTCTTCTTTTTCAAAGAATTCAGACTGTACCTGCCTGTTAAAATTTGAGCCTACAAATTTAATTTTTATTGGAAATAATCGGAGTCCACACGAAATTTTCAGGCATCTTTTAATAATGACTAAATATGACCGCATATCTCTCCGAACTTTCAACATACTGTTTTTAAACATTTGTCCTGTTTAAACTGGAACCTATTCCTCTTTTTTGAGTAAAAAACAACTGACATCCACAAGTTTTTTCCTGCAAGTGTGTCAAACACATGTTTAAAACAAAGTAGGTTCCAAAAGTGGGCACAACTCAAAGCATTACATAATAATACAGACAAAAAGCAATGAAAATTACGGGAGAAATAAAAATCAGCGACAATGGTTTTGTTTTCAATTCAAGGACCGGAGATTCGTTCAATCTCAATCCTTTTGGCCTTGAATTGCTGAAGAATATTGAATCAGGCAAAGACTTCGACCAGATAAAAAATGAAGTACTCGACCGATTCGACATTGACGACCTGACATTTGAAAAAGATTTTTACGAATTCTGCGCCTTGCTAAAGCATCATCAAATCATTTCGCAGGACGATCCGCTTGATTTCAACTAAACGCCATGGACAAACAAAAAATTACGATAGCGGTAACGGGTCTGAACAACACGGACAACCCCGGACCGGGCGTTCCGGTAATTCGCGGAATCAAGGAGTCGGCCGTGTTCGAGGCCCGCATTATTGGCCTGGTTTACGAGAACCTGGAACCCGGTATTTATATGGAAGGATTGTGCGACCGCATTTTCCAAATTCCCTATCCGTCGTCAGGTTCCGACGAACTGATCGAGCGGATTGAAGCCATTCACCGTTCGGAAAAGATAGACGTACTGATTCCGAATTTCGATGCCGAGCTCTTTTCTTTTATGAAAAATGAAGAGCGGCTGGCAAAACAGGGCATCCACACTTTTCTTCCGGGGCTCAAACAATTCCAGGAACGGGAAAAGGACAAACTCGAAGAGTTCGGCAAAAAATACGGAGTAAAAGTTCCGGGAAGCCTGAATATGGGAAGCCTCTCGCAAATTTCGGATCTGGAGGACAAATTCGATTACCCGGTAATGATCAAAGGCCAGTTTTACGATGCCTATGTGGCACAAAACGAAGAGCAGGTAAAACAAGCCTTTCATAAAATCTCGGCCAAATGGGGTTTCCCTGTTATTGCCCAGGAATTTGTACGCGGAACCGAAGTAAACGTGATTGCCTTGGGCGACGGAAAAGGAAACACCGTTGCTGCCGTTCCGATGCGCAAACAATATATTACCGACAAAGGAAAAGCCTGGGGCGGCATTACCCTGGCCGACGATAAAATGATGGAACTTACCCGCAACCTCATCCAAAAAACCAAATGGAGGGGCGGCATGGAACTCGAACTCATCAAAACCAACAAAAGCGAATATTACCTCATTGAAATAAATCCGCGAATTCCGGCCTGGGTCTATCTCGCCGTGGGCGCCGGGCAAAACATCCCGGAAGCGTTGGTAAAACTGGCGCTTGGGCAAAAAGTAGAGCCGATGACAGAATACAAAATCGGAAAAATGTTTGTGCGCTACTCCTACGATGCCATTGTAGACCTGGAAAAGTTTGCCGCCATTTCAATGAACAAGGAAATTTAAAAACAGAAAAGAACATGGAAAAAATAGTCTACGAAAAACCCGTTATCAGTAAAATAACTGCTGGCGTTCCCAATAAATTCGGATTGCCGACCAAACTAAAAACCATTTCAGCCATTGATGGCATCGCTGTTGAAAAACTCATGGAAGACTACGGTTCTCCGGTGTTTGTTATTTCCGAAAAAACCATTCGCGAAACTTATGCCGATGCCAAGCAAGCGTTTGAAACGCGCTATCCGAAAGTGCAGTTTGCCTGGTCGTACAAAACCAATTACCTCGATGCGGTTTGCAGCATTTTCCACGACGAGGGCTCGTGGGCCGAAGTGGTTTCGGCTTTTGAGTTTGAAAAGGCACTTTCGCTTGGGGTTAACGGATCGAACATTATTTTTAACGGTCCCGAAAAATCAGCTGACGATTTGAAACTGGCGATTAACCACAATGCCTGTATTCACATCGATCATTTCGACGAACTGTATTTGCTGATAAAAGTTACACGCGAACTCAATAAAAAAGCACGCGTGGCCATCCGTATTAACCTCGATGCGGGCATTTATCCGATCTGGGACCGTTTTGGCTTTAACTACGAAAACGGAGAAGCCTGGAATGCCATTAACCGGATCATGCTGGCCGAAAACCTTGATCTGATCGGGCTGCACACGCACATTGGCACCTACATTATGTCGGCAAATGCTTATGCGATTGCAGCTTCCAAACTGGCCAACCTGTACATGGCCACTCACCGCAAATTTGATCACTGGCTGAAATATGTAGATCTGGGTGGTGGTTTTGCGTCGAAAAATACGCTGAAGGGTGCGTACATGCCGGGAACCGAAACCTGTCCGTCGTTTGACGAATATGCAGAAGCCATTTCGAACGCCTTGATTTCATCCGAAATTCCACATGAAAACCTGCCCGTGTTGTTCCTCGAAACCGGCCGTGCCCTGATCGACGATGCAGGTTACCTGCTCACCACTGTGCTGGCCAACAAGCGATCCACTCACGGACGCCGGACCATGGTAATCGATGCAGGAGTGAATTTGCTGTTTACCTCTTTCTGGTACAACCTGGGTGTTTATCCCACAAGGGAATTGTCGTCGCATGTGGAGGAAAGTACGATCTACGGGCCGCTGTGTATGAACATCGATGTAATTCGCGATGCCATTAATTTTCCGCAGGTGAAAACCGGAGAAAAACTGGTGATTGAACGGGTAGGCGCTTACAACATGACACAGTGGATGCAATTCATCACCTTCCGCCCGAATGTAGTACTGATCGATCTGGACGGAAAACCACACATTATCCGGAAGAAAGAAGAACTGGCCTCGTTGCAAGATTTCGAACAAAATCCTAAAAGATAAAAAAGCATGCCGCTTTCCGTCGTCAACAGAAAAGAAATGCTGAACTCGGTTTTGAACAGCTATTCGCAGGTGTTTTTCTCGGGTTCGAAACTTTTGGCTGTACTACTCATTATCATCAGTTTCTTTGATTACGGTGCCGGCATTGGCGGATTACTGGCGGTGCTGGTAGCCAACACGCTGGCTTGGGGGCTTGGGTACAACCGCTACTTCATCAGCACGGGTTTGTACGGCTACAATGCCTTGCTTGTGGGATTGGGAGTTGGGCTGTTCTACCAGCCTTCACCCGAAGTGTTTTTGCTGATCGGAATTGCGGCGGTAGTAACTTTTTTCATTACCATCGTTTTCCAGGGGGTATTGTACAAATACGGCCTGCCTTTTTTGAGTATCCCGTTTTTGTTCGGAATCTGGATCGTAGCACTATCCGGGAGCGACTTATCGGCGCTGAACATCAGTGAGCGAGGCATTTACACTTACAATGAACTGTATTCGATAGGCGGGCAAAGTTTTGTCGATTTTTATGATTTCCTTGAAAACAACATCCGAAGTTCCTTTATCCGAATCTACTTCCATTCGCTGGGGGCTATTTTCTTTCAGAGCCATTTGTTAGCCGGAATTATTATTTCAATTGGCTTACTGATTTACTCGCGAATTACGTTTGTTTTATCGCTGCTCGGTTTTACCGTCGCCTACCTGTTTTACCACATTGTGGGCATCGAATTCAACTCGCTGGGTTACACGTTTATCGGGTTCAACTACATCCTGACCGCCATTGCGTTGGGCGGTTATTACCTGATTCCCGGACGAGTGAGTTATGCCTGGATTATTTTGATGCTTCCCGCAGTGGTGCTGGTCACTACCAGTACGCAGCAAATCTTTTTACTGCTGAGAATTTCCGCCTATTCACTGCCGTTCAATATTGTGGTGCTGATGTTCCTGTACGCATTAAAACTGCGCGAGAAACGGCCACGCAAGCTGATGGAAACACCCGTTCAACTCGGAAATCCCGAGAAAAATCTCTACTTGTATTCGGGTAACCTGAAACGTTTTCCGGCAGCTTTCCCGGTTTCTGCCAGCCTTCCGTTTTTTGGCGAATGGACCGTAAGCCAGGGCCACAGCGGGGAATACACCCACAAAGGACAATGGAAACATGCCTGGGATTTTGTGATCACCGACCGAAACGGGCAACAGTTCAAAGGCTCCGGCGATTACCTGGAAGATTATTTCTGTTTTGGGAAAGCCGTTGTCGCCCCTTTTGACGGAACCGTTGTTGAAGCGGTGAATCATGTGGAAGACAATACAATTGGCGACGTAAATACACGGGAAAACTGGGGAAACACAGTGATCATCCAACACAACGACACGCTGTATGCCAAATTGAGTCATTTAAAATATCACTCGCTGGAGGTAAAAGCGGGCGACCAGGTGAAAAAGGGACAGATACTCGGGCGGTGCGGAAATTCCGGCCGTTCACCCTATCCACACCTGCACTTCCAGTTTCAGGCAACACCGTACATTGGTTCGCTTACACTCGATTATCCCTTTGGCAACTACCTTCTGAAAGAAAGCAATGCTTATACGCTCAAAAGTTTTGATTTCCCTGAAAAGGATGCCATCGTTGTGAATCCCGCCAAAAATGAAACGCTGGCTAAAGCCCTGCATTTTATTCCGGGTCAGCGGATAAAAGTGAAGGTTGAAGTCGATTCAGCCAAAAGCAAATGGAAAAACATGACCGGAGAATATGCATGGATGGTACAAACCGATGTATACAACAACACCTTCCTTCAATGTGAAAAGGATGATGGAGTTGCTTACCTCTACAACACCGACGAGCTCCATTATTTCACCAACTTTACGGGAACAAAATATTCACCGCTGTACTGGTTTTTTATCGCACTTTTTAAAGTTCCCACCGGATTTCTTCCCAACAGCAAGATTCAGGATGTTATCCCTGTAAATCTGATGTTTTCAGGTCCTTTACAATTTTTGCAGGATTTTGTCGCCCCCATCTTTTTATTTCTGAATACCAACTATCAGTTAACGATGAAAGATGCTGGAGACATTCTTTCGTCGGGCGACCTGGAAATGGAAGCAAGCGTCAATAAAAATATTCTGGGAAAATCGGTCCGCTCTTACGAAATCGGTGTGCGGATAAACACCGAAAGCCAGATTGAAATAAATGTAATTTTTAACGAAGCCAAGATCAAACTAACATGTCAAAACGAATTGGAATCACTCTGATATTTCTGTCCTTTTTATATGTGCTGAATGCGCAGGAAAAATGGAATTATCCCGAGGTGGACAAGAAATCGTATGAGCTTTTTCTCCAGAAGGACTGGAAACAGTTGATCGCCTTTAACGACTCGGCGCGTCAAAACGGGATCGACTATTTCAACCTGCAGGCCCGAACCGGAATTGCTTATTACAACCTGGGGAAATATCGGAAATCAACCAGATGGTTTTTGAAAGGCTGGGAAACCGATCAGCAAATGGAGTGGCTGCAGGAATACCTGTATTACAGTCTGCTGTTTTCGGGAAGATCGACCGAAGCCGGGAGAGTTGCCAAAGACTTTACGGTTGCTCTTCAGGAAAAAATCAATTACCAGAAAATGCAGCCCTTACGAATGGCATTGGAGGCGGGATTCAGCTTTAATGCCGATTTTGATCAGCTTAAAACAAGTCAGTTGCACAATAAAGCCGCAGTAGGTAGTGACTACGGTGAGGCATTTTTTCTGAAAAACTACCATTTTGGATCGCTCGATTACAGTCACCGGCTTGCTCCGGGCCTGAACCTGAATCATAATTTCACCTACATTGGCGTAAACCGCGACGAACAGTTGTTCTGGGGATCGGAATACAACTTTCCGATGGACATTCAACAATACCAGTATTTTCTGAGCCCGAATTTCGCCCTTGGGAAATGGTATTTCTCGCCATCTTTAAATTTCGTATGGGGAAACTACGACCTGATTCTGGGCAACTACGATCCCGGCTCATTTTACACAATGAGAAAAAAGTATTCTGATTTTATTTTCTCCGCTTCGGTCTGGACACATTGGGGAAATTTTTCGCCCGGAGCAGAAATAAACCTCGCCAACATCAACGATAAAAAGTTTACCCAGGCTTCAGCATGGCTGACGTTTTACCCGCTATCAAATACACGTTTGTACTTCACTCCGCGTGTATATTTCAAAGGCGATTCAGAAAACAGTTTCAGCTATAACACTTTCGGGTTTTCGGGTGGATTTCAATTGGGGCCCTTTCATTTTTACGGCAACTACCTCGATGGAGAGATGGAAAACTTTGTGGAATCTGGCGGTTATGTAATTGCCAATTTTCCCGGACGATCCACACGCAAATTTATGGGTAGCATTTACTTCCCTTTCGCCAAAAAATACCAGTTTGTGGTGCGCTACCTGAACCAGGATGTGATCGAGAAATACCAGGTGTACCGCAATGCCATCCCCGACAATTTCATTGAATACAGTTATATCAAGCAAACCATTACAGCAGGAATATCATGGAACTTTTAAAAAGAAAATTACTCGCGTTGCTGATTTTTTCAGCGACCGCTCTTCAAATAGTTGCCCAAACCAACCAGCAAGCTCTTGAAGCTGCGTTCGGTAAAAGCTACACACTGGAAAAAACAGGGGATTTCTCCGCTTCGATGGATCCGTTAAAGCAGGTCTACGATGAATCCTCGTACGAAATCAATCTGAGATTGGGGTGGCTGAATTACAATGCAGGCCTTTTCGACGAATCCATTATTTTCTATTCGAAGGCACAAAAACTAAAACCATATGCCGAAGAAACCCGATTTGGACTGATTTTACCATTGGCTGCGCTGGGCCGTTGGGATGAGGTGATTGGCATCTACGATAAAATTCTGGAGATCCACCCAAACAATACCGTTGCCATGTACCGGCTGGGTTTGGTTTATTACGGCCGGAAAGATTACAACAAAGCTTATCCGCTCTTTAAAAAGGTGGTCGACCTGTATCCGTTTGGCTACGATGGTCTTCTGATGTTGGGCTGGACTTCGTATTTTCTTGGAAACTACAACCAGGCGAAGGTGCTGTTCAACAAAGTAAAGCTTTACAATCCCGGCGATGCGTCGGCACAGGAAGGGCTGAAACTTATCAACTAAAAATATCAATCAATGAAACGAGCATGAGAAATTCTTCACACATTGGCAGATAATTAAAATCATGCGAGTTCCATCTTATACCTTAGAAAACAAACAATTTTAATAAGATGAAAAAATCAATCCTGCTACTCGCGTTTGCATTGGCTTACTTTTTCAGCCAGGCACAGGTGACACTGGATCACACGTACAACTACTCGGCAAACGTTGTGAAATTCGAAACCCTTGGTTACAAGTACTACCTAATGGATGTTCCGCGTGCTGAATGCCGCATTTACAATATGGATCATTCCTTGTACAAAACGATTGCATGCTCTGTTCCATCGGGCTGCTACTTGTTTGATATTAAATTTCTTTCCGAAAAAACCTTTGACAGCGATACAGGAATTGAGTTTCTTTATTCGTATTACAAATACTATTCGGGATCGGATTATTACGAGTACGACAGCCGGATCATCAACGAAGACGGCAGCGAAATTGTATTCATCGATGGCGCACTGTACAATTACATCAACAAAACGGGTGAAGACGAGTACAAACTCTTTTCGTATTGTTACAATTTCTCCACTTTCCCGGAAGTGATTTGGACCAATATTTATTCGCTGCCCGGAGCGCCCGTTCTCAATGCGTCGGTTCTGAAATCAAGCGAAGACTGGTCGCTAAATGCTTACCCCAATCCGGGTAGCGAGACAGTGAAAGTGGCTTATTCACTCCCGACCAATGTATTTTCGGCCACTTTACACCTGGTTGACCAATCGGGACGCCCGGTTAATCAATTTACTGTTGATCGTTATTCCGATCACCTGGATTTAAACGTTTCCTCGTTAACAAGCGGGGTTTATATGTATTTTATTGAATCGGAAGGTCAAAAATCTTCGGCACAAAAACTGGTTGTTCGATAGAAATCAAGCCAGTTTAATTTTTGTTTTTGCCAGCAACCAGCTCAAAATCAACGATACGAACAAGATTCCGAAAAACCAAAGTGGAAATCTATTGAGCGCTTGTGTTTGATAGATGGCGGTTGCTATGTTCCCGATGATCAGCCACTGCACCACATAAAGGAGGGTGATGTTTTTGCCCATCCAGGCCAGAAATTGTTCGATCCGACTTAGCCGAAATTTCTTCACTAGCAGGTAAAAAATGGTGGTCCAGATGATCAGCAATCCCAAGGCCCAAAATCCATATTTAAAGCCGTGGTGATAGTAAGCCGGTAAGTCAACCGAAATATTAAAACCCATTTTACTGAAACAGATCACGGCTGCCACCAAAAGCACGAATACCGAAATTGCCCATTCTTTTTTTCTGCTTACGAATTGTTTGATACTGTCCTCTGCAAAAAAGAAAAAGTAACCAGCCAGTGGATAAGCCAGCCATGGAAACAAAGGAAAATACGACCAGGAATAGTTCCCGCCAATAAAGGGTGTAATGTAATTTCGTTCCGGAAAAGTCAGCATTTCATTTACCGGGCCACTCAACAGCAAAACACTCAGAAGCAACAGCAAAGAAACAATCACCTGATATTTTTTTATCAGCTTTAGCAAGGATAAGAGAATGATGCTGAGGCCTGCGAGGTAAAGAATATCCACTCCAAAAATGTATTCCAACGGATTGTAAGGCCAGCCGGCATATTTGATTTTTAGCAGCAAATGAAAATTCAATCCGATATTCAGAAAGAATCCCAGAACAAAGATTTTTACGCCTCTTAATAAAGTCCGCATAGTGGTCTTTTGGCTTTTTGCAACAAAGTACCCCATCACGATCATAAAAACCATAGCAGTGAAGGGTCCGCCCAAAAAAAGCGAAACCTTCCCAACAATCGATTCCCGGCCTGCATAATCGATAAACAGCTCCATGATGTGCACCTGAATCATAAATAATATGGCCAGGCCTTTCAGCAAATCAGGTATGCGTAATCTTTTCATTTTTGGAGGATCAATTGTTCCGACATCCGCTTTGATTTCCACGATTCCGGAATTGTCTTCCGCCCTGCTGCTTGCAATTATTTGAATTGGGCGCAGCATTTATACAATTACCGCGATTCCCTCTTTGATTCGCAGCACCCACAATAGCCGAATACGTTTCCTGATCAAGCATCTTTGGAACATATTCCACTTCTCTCCACGACAATTGCCGGGTAAAGGCACGCAGGTGATTTTCAGATCCGCGCAGCAAATTGGAGTAAACGGAAGAAATGGCATCGTTTGAACTTATTGCGAGTAGTTCTTTCAGATCTCGAATATCAACCTCTTCAATGTATGCTCCCACTTCAAGTGCTGCCAGCAAGGATTCACTTCCCCGGCTCACAAGCGAGTCATAAAGCGCAGCTAATTCCCCGTTTCTGAACTTCCCGGCCTTGGGATATGACGGATCGTTCAACTCAAAAGTTTCCAGTAAATAGCCCATTGCTTCAAAGTGCCTGCTTTCGCTGCCAGAGATATTGCTGAATGGTTGTAATTGCCATTTCTCGTACAACAAAGTATAAACATCGTGTGCCAGTTTTTCTTCTTCCCGCATCAGCAAAATCCCTTCTTTCTCCGAAGCCGGTAAAGACACATTTTGTGAATACCCGCTTAACTGCAAAACAAGAAAAAGCAGGTTTACCAAAGTGAATAGTATTGTCTTCATAATCTGAATGTTTGTTTTGAGTTAGACACTCTAATTCTGAAAAACTTGTGCAAAAAAAAGCTCCGGATTTCTACCCGAAGCTTTTGAAACTAACTGTTAATTGTATGAAATTTATCCTGCATTGGGACCGGTTCCGTCGCAAACACCGGTTCCGGGTGTGAACGTTCCGGTTGAAGTTCCCGAATCTTCCTCATCTCCGGTTGAACTACCTGCCAAAATCGCATCAAAATCTTCCTGGCTAAGCACTGTCGGAACATAAGTTACTCCGTAACGGCTGAGAATTCCGGTAAAAGCTTTGAGATGGAAAGTGGATCCCCTCAAAAGATTCCCATATACTCTTTTAATGGTTTCGTTGTCTGTCGCCTCAATCAGATTTTGCAAATCGGCAATATCTGTTTCTTCGATCAAAGCACCTACCTTCAACGCTTCTGCCAGACTTACATTTCCCTTCTCTACCAGATCGGAGAACATGGTCTGAAATGCTTCATTTGCAAACTCTCCCACGCCGTCAAGCGCCGGATCCTCCACATTAAACCCATCCAACAAATAGGCAACGGCATTTGCATGGGCGCTTTCGCTATTGGAGATGTTTTTAAAGACGATGTGTCCAAACTTACCGTAGAAAGTCACATACACATCGTGCGCCAGCTTTTCTTCCTCACGCATCAAGAGTAAACCGGCTTCTTCTTCAGCCGACAGATCAGCAGTGAATACACAGCTGTCGCCAAGTACTCCTGCCATTTCCGTACTTTTCACCTCGTTTTCCAGCGTCAATAACTCTTCAACCGGATCATCCGATTTGGAACAGGCACCGGCAATCAAAGCCAAACCTGCCACCATCAGAAATGCATTTTTTGCTTTCATAATAAATTCGTTTTTAAATGATTAATGATTTATTTATCAATCCGGTAGTAAGTTTTTAGTTATTGAAGCGGCACGTTCCGCGCCCGGCCTGGTTCCAGCCCCGGTTCGACCGCCCA
Source organism: Maribellus luteus (assembly GCF_003576475.1). Lineage (GTDB taxonomy): Bacteria > Bacteroidota > Bacteroidia > Bacteroidales > Prolixibacteraceae > Draconibacterium > Draconibacterium luteum. The sequence goes on from NZ_QWGR01000003.1 coordinate 506,336, forward strand.
TTAACACAGGCGTTTCCCTGGCCGCGGCCCCGTTTGCCACCGTTGCCGTTTCCCCGGCCAACGTTTTGGTTTATGCCGGTTCCGGCATTGGCCTGCAGTTGATCATATCTTTTTTGCTGATCTTCGGTAAGAAGCCCCCTTACCGCGTTGCGATGCGCTTCCACGGTTTTAAGCATCTCGGTTCTGATCTCGCTTTTTTCAACAGCATTGGCGGTGGAACGGCGTTTACTCCGCAGCTCATCCATTGTTCCCATGTGCTTTTCATTCAAAGCGTTGATCTGGGACTGTTGATCTTCGGTTAAATCCGAAATGTAATTCAAACAGGTTCCTTTTTGCTGGTTTACGTTCCTGTTTCCTTGTCTACCTCCTTGAGCGAATGCAGTTGAGGCACTTAGCGCCAGGGCAAAGAGCACCCAGGCAATCTTTTTTAAGTTGCTCGTTTTCATTGTTTTACGATTTAAGAATTATGATTTTTGTTGATTCCGTTACGTCGTTTCGAAACGGCTATTGATACTTTATATGATTTATTTTATTGACCTTTTCCTCCCCGATGTCTGTGTCCGCGCTGCGGCAATGCAATTTCCTCTTTCGACTTGGAAACCGTCATAAAGATCTCTTTCAGCTTCTCCTGCTGCGCACTGTCGCACACTGCTTTCATCTGCAGATAATAGTTCATGGTAATTTCTTTCAGCTCTGAATGATGCCCTCCAACTTCCTGAGCAATGGAGTCGAGCCGTTCCTGAGAAGGCGAATCTTTCCCCATTTCCTCAACCATTTGAAGACGCAATTCCTCCAGTTCGTCCGACTCCCGGCGTGCACTCCGGTTAAATTCGCGGTTCAGTTCCCGGAAAACATCCAACTGATCCGGGCTCAGGTTCAGCTGTTCCCTGAAAAACCTTGTTCGCTGTTCCGACGGAATTTCCTGCTGCTGCGCGCTAACTTCTGTGGCGGCTTTTGTTTCCTGATGCCGGTGGTACCAGAACGAAACAGCCATGGAAAGATTGGTTGCCACCAGAATCACGATGATCCAGATAAGCGTGCGGTATGTATTCCTGCTTCTCATAACTATTCCATTAAAAAGGTTTCCAGCGGCTCCACATCCATATCATTCAGATAAGGCACCATTTCCTGCTCAGCAGTAAATGTTGAAGCGGTCTTTGCTCCGGTAGCTCCCATTTTTACTCCTCCGTAAATTCCCAAAATCAAAATAATGGAAAAAGCCACGGGCTGAAGCACCCGAGCCAATACCGAGCTGCGGATTCCGCTTGGCTGAATTTCTGATTGGCGATCGAGTTTTGCTTTTACGCGTGTATAGAAATAAGGATTGACTTCCGAAACTTTCTCTGTTTCCAAAATACTGAGCGTCTTTTTCATTTCTTCCGCAAAAAGAGCACACTCCGGACAAGCAGCCAGGTGTTCCTGAACCGCTTTCATCTCCGGCTCCGGAAGCTCTCTTTCGAGAAAGAAAATTAGTTTGCTATGTACTGCCTTGCACTTCATTTTATCAGCATTTGTTTATATGACACATTCATTCTCAAAAACTTGCGCTACATACACTTCTTTTTGTAGCATTTGTATAATTTTTTCTGAAGGTTCTTCTTTGCCCGAAACAAAAGCGACTCCACCGATGATACCGACATCTCCATCACCTCTGAAATTTCCTGGTACGACAGATCTTCGTACTTATTCAAACTAAAGGCTACCTTCTGGTTTTCGGGCAAACTGTTGATGGCCTCCTGCAATATCGCTGCGCGTTGTTTGTTCTCCATCTCAAAGCCGGGATGATCTGTCGGAGAAGATTCAACCTGGAGGATCTGCCGGTTCCGCGCTTCCACATCTTTTTCAAACGACTGAAACCATTTGTGTTTTTTATTGTCGCGGATGTGATTCAGCGAACGGTTCACCGAAATCCGGTACAACCAGGTAGAAAGTTTGGAGTCGGCCCTGAATTGCTGAATCGAACGGTACACCTCAATAAAAACATCCTGCGCAATGTCTTCGGCATCTTCGCGATTGTGGACCAGCCCGAAACAGGTGTTCACCACCAACTTCTGATGGCCTTCAACCAGTTTTCGGAAAGCTGCTTCGCTACCCTGCTTTAGTTGTTCTATGATTTCCTGATCCGACATTAAGACGTGAAAATTACAACAAATGAACGTTGGTTGGACTTATTTTGAAATCAAGTTGTACACATCGCGCGGAGGAATACTGTTGTTTTCCCCAATCGTACGAAGCGTTTGGCCTTTTTCGGCTTCAATGTTGTTTTGTTTCAGAATTTCGAGAATGTCATCGGTGCTTTTTCCCAGTTCCGAAGCAAATTCATCCAGTGTTTTGCGTCCAACCCCGGCTCCCTGCATGGCATTCCCGGCAGGTTTTGAAATGAGCCCGTAAATATCTGATGGAGTGGCATTATTGGCACTGGCTATTTCCTGTAACGATTGTGAATGAACATTCTCAAAACTGATTTTGTGGTTGTTCAGTTTTCGGGTGATTACTTCTACTGAATCCAGTTGCAGTTGCTCCGACAACTCAGCCAGGGTAAGCAATTCGGCATGTGGCACAGGTGCGCGTTCTTCCGTTTTTTCCCACGAGCCGGTAAGAGTTTCGCCAAATGCCATCACATTTTGAAAAGGAGGCAGCGAAAACACTGTTCCGAAAAAGAACACCAGCATAAAGGCAGAGGATAGCAACAACTCGCGTTTTCGGCGAAAAGTACCTGTTGCCTTCGACCGGAAATAAGATAAAAATACTTTCCAGTTGGCCGAGAAAAGATGAAAAACTGACAAAACGATAAATCCCAGTGAGAAAATGGTATGAATGGATTGCCATTCATCTTTTGTAAATCCCCACAAAGCCCAGTTTACCCAATGTGCATAACGCCCGGGAGGCGCCACATATAAAATGATTCCTGAAACAAGGAGTACAATCATTGCGTAACTAAGCCCAAAACTTATAAACGCACGCCAGCTAAATTTTCGCATCTTACAATTGAGATTAAGTTCATATTAATCGTAAGACACCGGCTCTTCAAAAAACTTGCGTTCTTATTTTGAAGAATCTTTCTTTTGATCGTGATAAGGCGATTCAAGCTTTCTTCCCTGGAATATAAATCGCTCCGACATGAGTTTCAAAATTTCGTTGGCCGTACTTTCAATGGGTTTATTCGAAACGTTGATAACGGTAAAGCCGCCCTTGTCGAACACAAACATGGCATTCCGTATTTCCTCGCGCACGGCGTTCTGATCAACGTACGAATCACTCCGGTGGTTGTTCCAGCCCTGTATCCTTTTCATACGGTGGGCAATCAGTTGCCCGGCTCCGATGTGCAGTCCAAACACCCGGTTCGGATCTATTTCAAACAGCTCGTCCGGCGGCTGAACACCGGGCACCAACGGTACATTGGCAACTTTCCATCCATACATGGCCAGGTAAACACTCAGCGGCGTTTTTCCGGCCCGGGAAACACCGGTCAGCACAATTTCGGCCTGTCTCAGTCTTTGAGGTCCCATGCCATCGTCGTGCGAAAGCGTATATTCAATGGACTCAATCCGGTCGAAATACTGCTGGTTTAATTCGCGGTACAAACCCGGGTGCTGCAAGGGTTCCACATTCAGCGTCCGGTCGAGGTAACGGGCCAAATCGCCCATCAGGTCGATCACTTCCACGTTAAACTCGCTGGCCAGTTCGTTGATCCTTTTCCGGAGAAAAGGATTTACCATGGTGTGTGTAATCAGTCCACCTTCGCTCTTGGCGCGCATTACCACGTCAAAAACCATGTCTTCGGTACTAACTCCGCCAATAATTTCTACCGGGATCTTATTATCAGGATACTGTATCAGAATTGATTGGAGCAAATTATTTCCGGCAATCCCGCGACCACCGGAAACCACAAAAATAGGGGCATTCTTTCTCTTTTTCATCGGTTATAATTGTTTTATTTCAACGGCTTCGGATCAAATTATCTCCACCTCATTTCCCGGAATCCTTTCCACATTTTGTCAATCGTTCAGCTTTATGTGAAATGAAATCCAGCAGGATCTGTTCCATCCTCATGTCCGTTGCATGGCTTTATTGTCTGTTCATATAAAACACGCAGATCAATGCAGTGTTTTACAAAAATGGCTCTCTTTCCGGTCTTTTTTAAAGAGATTCATCAGGATTGAGCGTCATTTTAAATTTTGTTGCTTTTTCTACTTCTGCTCTGCTGAAAGGATCGGCATGATACTGATTCTGCAAATACATCTCTGTTTGATCGAGGTAAAAGCCGCTGGCCGGAATTCCGCTTGTCCCGGTTGGGATGATCGTTTCAGAACGATCCCAGTTGCCGGCATCAAAAATATGGCGCTCCGAAGCCCCGTTGTTTGCCTTGTACAGGTTTCGGTACGAATAAGTATACGGACAAACCGTGTGAAAACTTCCCGGTACAGGGTAAGGTCCGCGGTTCAGTTTCAATACCTTGTTCAATGCATTTACCACTCCCAGCGGATGGTTCATGGTAAAAGTGTGCAGTTTTCCCCACTGCCATTCATCCACATTGGCTCCCAGTTCTCCCGAAAGCTCCTGCACTGTTTCAACAAACGACTGTTGTATACAATCGTCGAGGGTTTCTTTCTCAGCGGTATTTTTATTATCGATCCACGCAGAATTCCGGTCAGCAAGCACATTCATCAGCAGGTTTTCCAGCAGCATGCGCTCACCTTTTATCTTTTCAAACAATTCGGAAGAAAGCTCATCTTTTACCAGGTTCTCCAGCACTTTCCGGTACAGCACTTCAAACACCGTTGCTGCCTGACTTTCGCGTGTTAACTCAAAATTCCACAAAAGCAATTTATCCAAGGCTGCTTTTTCAGCAGCCGGCCAGGTCGTTTCCTTTTGCAAGGATGTCAGAAAAACCGGGGTCATTCGTTCCGCCGTTTTCGATTTTACATCACCTTGCATGGCTTTGAAATCTTCCACACCCAGTTTCTCCTTTTCTTCCAGCATCTCGCGAATACGATCGATGCGGCTTGGCGTGGCAAACCAGTGACTGATGTAATGCGGAAATCCTTCGGGAACGGTTTTGTTGTTGGCCGAAGAAACGTAGCCTCTTTCCGGGTTGTATTCAAAAGGCAGTTCGTCAAAAGGAACCAGTCCCTTCCAGTCGTATTTGCTGCTGTCGCCGGGATAAATTTCGATGCCTGAACCTTCCCGAACAGGAATTCCGGCAGTACACTGCAAACCAATGTTTCCATCCACATCGGCATACACCACATTCTGGCTAACCGAAATAAAAGTGCTCATTGCAGCACGAAAATCATCCCAGTTTTTTGCCCTGTTTACCAGGTATACCGTTCGGATTTCGTTGCTCATTTCGTTCCCCAGCCAACGAATCGACAAAGGCATTTCCTTTTCCTTTTTCATGCGGTTCACAATCGGGCCGCGATGGGTAAACTTCAGTTCGGTTTGAATGGAGTCTCCTTCTTTGGTTTTTATGGTTTCGGGCTGAATGATCAGGTCTTTCCAGGCTCCGTCGAACCAGTATTTTGTTGAGTCTTCGTTCAATTTTTCCTGGTAAAAGTCCAGATCGTCAAGCATTACGTTGGTCATTCCCCAGGCAATCCGGTCGTTGTGGCCCGCAATTACAAAGGGTTGCCCCGGAACTACCACGCCGCTAACATCCAGCTTGCCGTCAACCACCTGGTGCATTTGGTACCAAATTCCCGGAGCAAACAGGCCAAGGTGCATATCGTTGGCCAGCAAAGGCATCCCGGTTTTACTTTTTTTACCGGCCACCGCCCAGTTGTTGCTGCCGTTAAATACTTCAATGCCTAAGTCCTTTAACTTTTGAGTAGCTGAAAGCAAGGTAGAAGCTGCATCAATCCGGTTGTTTCCGAATGCTTCAAAAACACTTGTTTTATGCTGAGCCAGATCGGGTATCATTTCTGCGATCATCGAATCAGGCACCTCGGCCCGGAGCTGGTGCAGAAAATATTCAGTGCCCCATCCCATCGACAGGTCCCACGACATGTAACCGATCAGGTTAATGGAATGCACCGGCTCCCACCACTCGGGCTGGTAGCCCAACACCTTGAACTCGGGCGGAAGCGGAAACTGAGCCATGTACTGGTTCACCCCGTCGGCAAAAGATTGAAGTGCCGATACAATCTCAGGATCGGAATTTTTCAGAATTTTCGCTGACTTTTCCTGTATCCGCAAAGCACGCATCAACAAATCGGTTTCAGCCTGGTCTTTCCCCAGTATTTCGGACAAACGCCCCTGTGTTACCCGCCGCAACAGGTCCATTTGCCACAAACGGTCCTGCGCCATGGCAAACCCAACTGCACGGTACAAATCAGAATCCGATTTCGCGTAAATATGAGGTATCCCGTGTGCATCGCGCAATATTTCAACTTCCGACTGCAAACCATACAAAACAAAACTTTTATTGTAGTCGGGAACTGCTGCCTTTTTTAGGTATTGAACAAAAAAAACACCTGCGATAAGTGCAAGTACAATCAGAATAAGCAGAGAGAGTAAAACACGCTTAATGACTTTCATAAACAGTGAGTTAGTTTATTGACTGATAAGTGAATCCTGAATAATTTTAAAATTTACACCGTAAGGAAACTAATTTTTGAATAAAAACCTACAAAAATCAGCTTTGCATCGGGCGCCGTTTGCCGTTTGACTCACTCACTCTCAGATTTTTTTCATTTGACAATTCAGATTTTTAATGAAAAAATCCTAAGTTCGTTCAACCTTAAAATTAGATCAAAAACGAATGAAGAAATTAATTATCCTTTTTTTCCTGGCAACTTACGCCCTTGCAGGCTTTGCCCAGGAAGCCGATAAGATCCTCGGGATCTGGTGGAATGAAGAGAAAACTTCGAAAATTCAGATCGAAAAGAAAGACGGAAAGTTTATTGGCACCATCGTGTACATGATTCCGGAAAAATACAAAAACGGGGAAGCACCCAAAGACGATAAAAACCCGGAAGAAAGCCTTCGTGAACGGCCGCTTGTTGGAGTTCAGATCCTGGATGGCTTTGTGTACAGTTCCGATAACAAAGAGTGGAAAGAAGGACGCATTTACGATCCGAAGTCAGGAAAAACCTACGATTGCTATGCCTGGTTTGAAAACGACAATCTGCTCAAACTAAAAGGTTTTGTTGCCGGCATCCGCTGGATGGGCAAAAGCTCGGAATGGTATCGGACTACGCTATAGTTCAAAGTTTTGTGTTCAGTGTTCAAAGTTGTTCCGAAATACTCTGAACTTTAAACACTAAACTCATTTACCCCGATACCTGCACATCGAGTCCGGCATTTCGGGCACGCTCTGCAATGGCATTCAGTTCTTTTAACGAAACTTTTTGAAGCGTATCAACCGGGGTGTCGCGGGCAATGGTATAGATCATTACCTGGCGTGGTTTGATTTTTTTTAGTAACTCGAGCCATGCCGAAATTTCCGCTTCGGTGGTGTTGTCCAAAGCCTGCCCTTTAAAGCTTCCGCGGATAAACATGGTTTGAATGATCACTTTTCCGTTGAAAGCAATCAACTGCTCAATCGTTTGCTGAAAATTGAAAGAACCTTTGGGACAGTCGATTATTTTTACCGTTTCTTCAAATGCCGAATCCAGCTTTTGGATGTTGTCTTTGATTTTCAGCAAGGCATCAAAAACCGGTTTCCGGTGGATCATGGTAGCATTCGAAAGTACCGCGATCCGGGCCTCCGGCGCCAGCGAATTACGCAGCTCAATGGTATCGTCGATTATCCCGGCAAACTCGGGATGAAGCGTTGGCTCCCCGTTTCCGGCAAAAGTAATTACATCGGGCAACTGTCCTTCGGCACCCATTTCCCTAAGCTTTGTTTCCAACCGGGCTTTTACCTCCTCCCGCGCAGGAAGCGATACTTTCTCTTCGTATTCTTTGGGTGTAAAACCACACTCGCAATAAATACAGTCGAACGAACAAACCTTTGTCTGCGTAGGCAGCAGGTTTACCCCCAGGGAAACACCCAGCCGGCGGCTTTTTACCGGGCCGAATATTATTTTATCAAATAAAAAAGTTGCCATAAACGATCACCGGTTTTCTAAGCCGGAAAGTGGATTTATTGAAGAGTAAAAGTTGTTGCGCCAATTTCGTTTCCGTCGGCAAACAGGTTGACGGTATAGGTACCTTTCATCAATTCAGGCTCGCTGGTGTTGTCCCAAAAAATGGCTACGGGCAAGTCTTTGCCTTCGTACACCACTTCGCGCATGGCCGAATACTGAATTTTCAGGTCTTCAAACTGAAACAGGTCTTTTTCCGACTTGGTCATCAACAACTGGTCGGGGCGCATAATACGCGCATATACGTTTTTGGCGCCTCGTGGCGTGGCCTGGTTTTGCCCTAGCACAAAATAGATCCGTATTTTTTCGGTACGGTTGGTAAATTTTGTCACCTTGCTTCTCGAATTCAACGGCTCCGCCACCAGGTCTCTGGCTTCCAGTTTTGCCGCTATTTTCAAATTCTGTTGCAGCTGTTGCTTTTCCTCGCTTAACTGCTGATTTTTTTGCTCCACCTGTTTGTACTGTTGTTTTACCTCCAGGTTTTCCGCCATCAATTGTTCGTTCTTCCTGTTTAAAGAATCAATCTGAACATAAAAATTGCGCATGATGCCCCGCAAAGTGGTCACCTGTTTTTGGTAATCGGCTATTTTTGAATAGCTCACTTTTTTGGTTTGTTCCACTTCTATCAGAAGATCTTTCACCTTAGCCTGTGCCACAAAAAGCTGTTCGTTCAGCGTGTCGTTCTCTGTTCTCATCGAATCGTAGCTGGCCGCGATCTGTGTTAACTCAAACTGAATGGAATCTTTTTCGGCTTTTATCTCCGTTACAACAGCACTGTGTTCGCGCCGCTGCATAAAAAACAAGCCAATCACTATCACCAAAACGACAGCAAGCGCAATAACGATGATATTATTTCTTAGGTTCTTCTTTTGCTGACCGGTATTCATTTCATTACTCATATTTCGAAGTATAAATTGAGAGGCAAATTTAGTAATCTTTTAAGCTAAGGCAAACAAAACAAAAACGATCAGAATACAATTAAATTATGAAGAAATCATTAATTTATTTAGAACTATTCTAAATAATTTGCAATATTGCGCCCAGACCGTACATTTGCCTTTTTTAAATAAATTATATTATGAACAAATTAGTCCTTGCATTTATCATACTGTTGCTATCTGTTGTTACAGCTATAGCACAAGACCATAACGATGTGGTAATCACCGGACACGTCGTTTCCAAAGGCGAACATATTCCCTTTGTGAACATTTACCTCGAAGGTACCCGCTACGGAACCACCACCGATGTTACCGGGCATTATATGATGGTTGACCTGCCAACCGGAGAATACACACTGGTGGCCAAAATGGTAGGTTACAAAGAGAAAAAGGAAAAAGTAATCTTAAAAGCAGGTGAAACGCTGGAAGTAAAATTCGACCTGGAAGAAGACGTTATCCACATGGACGAGGTGGTAATTACCGGCACCAAAACATTCAAACGCCAAACCGAAAGTGCGGTGATCGTGAATGTGCTGGATGGAAAAACCATTGACAAAGTGGCGGCGCAAACCATTTCTGAATCCCTGAGTTTTCAACCCGGGTTACGCATGGAAACCGACTGCCAAACCTGTAACTACACCCAGTTGCGAATGAACGGACTGGGCGGTGCTTACAGCCAGATACTGATCAACAGCCGGGCAGTTTTTAGTCCTCTTACCGGGCTTTACGGGCTGGAACAACTTCCCACCGCGCTGGTGGAGCGTATTGAAGTGGTACGAGGTGGCGCTTCGGCGCTGTATGGTTCGAGTGCGATTGGCGGAACAGTCAACATCATTACCAAACTCCCGCAGCGAAACTCTTACGAAGTAACTTCGAACAATCAGGTTATTTCGGGCGATGCCCTGGATTACAACGTAAATGCCACACTCACTGCTTTGTCGCAAAAACGAAACGCCGGGATGGCGATGTATGCTTTTCACCGAAACAGAGATGCCTACGACCACAACAACGATAATTTTTCTGAACTGCCGGAAATCAGCAACAACTCGTTTGGCATTAATTCCTTCTTCAAAATAAACGAAGACGAAAAAATAGAGGCCAACTTTTCAAGCACCCACGAATACCGTTACGGAGGTGAAATGATTGACGGCCCCGCATTTAAAGCCCGGCAATCGGAAGAACGCACCCACGACATTATTATGGGCGGCCTTGATTACGAGAACAACCTGAGCATGCGAACCAACTTTGTGTTGTACACCGCCGGTCAGTATACCAAACGAAAGCATTTTACAGGAATAGCTCCCGACGGAGAACAGGCACTGACCAACTATAACAACAATCCACCATACGGGCATTCAAAAAACCACACCTTTCAGTTTGGCACACAGCTAAACCATGCCGTAAATGACTTTCTGAATACAGGGACGAATATTTTTACCTTCGGAGCCGAATATGTTGTCGACGATGTTTACGACCAGATTGAGACCTACAATTACCTCATCGATCAGAACACCCGCAATTTTGGGACGTTTGTACAAAGCGACTGGTCGCTGACCCGCAAAACTACACTGCTTGCCGGAGTAAGAGCCGACAAACACAATTTTGTAGACAAACTGATTGTCAATCCACGTGTTTCGCTGCTGGTAAAACCCAACCTGAACACGCAATTGCGTTTGTCGTGGTCCACCGGATTCAGGGCACCACAAGCATTTGACGCCGACATGCACATTGCCTTTGCCGGCGGAGGAATTCAAAAAGTTGAATTGGGCGATCAACTAGAAGAAGAGACATCGCAAAGCTGGAGTGCTTCGCTTAACTGGGACCGCCCTACCCAAAAACACATCATTGGATTTACCTTGGAAGGATTTTACACCCAACTAAAAAATGCCTTTGTTTTGGAAGAAACCGGCAGTGATGAAGAAGGAAATTCGATTCTCGAAAAAAGAAACGGCGGTAACAGCCAGGTTTACGGAGCAACGCTTGAAGCCCGCGCCAACTTCGACCGTAAGTTGCAAATGGAAGCCGGGTTAACCCTGCAAAAAAGCACTTACGACGAGGCGGTTGCCTGGTCGGAAGAGCTGCCCGGAATAAAAGATTACCTGCGCACACCGGAAAGCTATGGCTACTATACCCTCAGCTGGACTCCCGGGCAGAGATTCAGCGCTTCGTTGTCGGGAGTTTACACCGGAAGCATGCTGGTTCCTCACTACGGACTGGCCGGAGATGCCGGCACGCCCGAAGAGGACGTACTGTTTAAGTCGGATTCGTTCCTCGAAACAAACCTGAAAGTAGCTTACACCTTCGAGCTCAAGCGCATCGATTCATCCATTCAGTTGTTTAGTGGTTTCAGCAACCTTTTTGACAACTACCAGGATGATTTTGACAGCGGCAAAAACCGTGACAGCGGATTTGTTTACGGCCCGTCGAAACCACGCACTTTTTACTTCGGAATTAAGTTATTTAACTAAAAGTGAAAAAGCTGTCCCAAAAGTCAAATTATTTTAAAAGAAACTTACAATTTATGATCGGCTTTCATTTTACCCCTCCAAACCTCCCCTAAAGGGGGAGGCTTAAGGTCCCCTATAGGGGATTTAGGGGTGAAAACCCTAGTGGTTACTTACAAATCGTAAGTTCAGTCTAACACAAAAGAACTTTTGGGACAGCCCCCTCCATATTCAATGTTCAGATAAAAGAACTATCTAATACAGATTACCAATTTTTAGCCCAAAGTAAATGCTTCGCGGCGTAAGCGGGCCGTACATATAACCCGGATCGCGATCCACTCCCGAATCAAAGTCTTTTTGATAACTGTTGAAAATGTTTTTCACCCCGGCATTTAACTGCACCCGTGCATTATCCGCCACTTTAATATCGTAACTAAACTTGATTCCCGCGTCGAAAAAGGATTTGCTTTTCCGCAACTCACCTACTTCGGGTTTCTCAATGGCAGGGCCAAAATAAGGCACCAGCATAGGCCCTGAGAAATTTCCGGTTGCCGCAATGTTGAACACCGGAACCGGGCTGTAATTCATACTCAGATAGCCGTAGGAATCGGGAGTACGCAGAAAACGCTTTTCGTTAAATTCCTGTGGTGTTTCAAACTCACTTTTCTGAAAGGTAAACCCCGATTGAAACTGGAATTTCCCGGACGGTGATGCATTCAATTCAATATTTACGCCTTTTACGGTAGCCCCGTCTTCGGCATTTACCCGCGTGTATATAACGGTTCCCTCTTCATCGGGCACGCCGTATTCGTTGGCAAAGGGATTGTCGAGGTGCGTATAAAAACCTTCTGCCAGCAACTGGAACTGCCATTTGCCGATTTCCCGGCTAAAATCAAGCGAGGCCGTGATACTGTTGGACGACTCCTGTTTCAGACCGGGTGCGTTTTTATGGATTACTTTTCTGGAACCGGAAGTCTCAATGTGCAAATCTTCGTCGAAGATCTGCGGGGCCCGGAATCCACGTGCAAACCCGGTACGAAACTGCAAGTGATGCGACAGGTTGTACAAGAGGCTCACCCGGGGACTAAATACATTGCCCGAAATTTCATCACCTTCACCCGTTTTCTCGCTTATCTGATAATGGTCGTACCTCACCCCGGTGCTAAAAACCACCTTTTTCGTTTTCCACTCTGCCTGCACAAATCCGGCATTAGTGCTTATCTTTTGATCTGCAACCAGCGTATTATCAAAGTGCTTGTCTTTTTCCGGATCGTAATACCCCAGCTTCTCATCTTTCATGGCACTACCGGTCGACTCAAGCCCGGCAGTTAAAGTAGCCGGGGCCAGCAACAGGTAAGCCAGCTGACGAATGTACTGAACACCTGCAGAATAAGTTAAATCGCTGGTTTCGCCGTAAGCTGACAAATCCTGGTTGGCACCGTAATACGAATCGCGGCTTACCCCTTGCAGTGAAAGAAAGGCAGAAAACTTATCGCTTTCACGCAGCAACTGATCAAAATTCAACGCCCCCGAATTAATCCGGTGAGTAACACTTTCGGTAACATCAGCTTCGTGCATGGGCAAATCAAAGCGGTTTCCTCCTCTGCGGAATTCGTAGATATTAAAGTAATCAACCGTAAGCTTTGCACGATCGGCAATGCGCTGGTACAGCCGCCCGCCCACAGTGAGGTTCTTAATTTTTGCGAGCTCGGTAAATCCGTCGCCATTGGCATCAAAGCCATCTCGCTTGCGATGAAACCCGAAAATGCTCATTCCGGTCCGGTAGTCATCGGTTACATAGGAGCCATTCAGGTTCACATTGTAATCGTTGGCAGCTTCCCCGTCCAGCCCAATTCCGATCGCGCTGTTCGAGAATGCACCTTCAAAATTGTTGGCCACCGGGTCTTTGGTAATCAGGTTAATGGTTCCGGCAATGGCATTACTTCCATACATCGAAGAACCGCCTCCGCGAATCACTTCCACCCGCTCAATCATGTTGGCCGGAATCAGCTCCAGCCCGTAAACTCCCGCTAAGCCACTAAACACCGGTCGCGAGTTGATCAGTATCTGCGAGTACGGTCCTTCCAGACCGTTCATCCGAACCTGCGTAAAGCCACAGTTCTGGCAGTTGTTTTCCATACGAAGCCCGGGCGAAAAGTTAAGCCCTTCACTCAGCGTCACACTCTGTACGCGTTCAAATAATTTCGGATTGATACTGCTAACGATCGTGGCTGTTTCCTTCCTGCTTTTGGCGTTCCGGTCGGCTGAAACCACCACTTGCTCCAGCCCTATATTATCGGTTTCGAGCTGCACAAAAAGCGTGTTGCTCTTTTTCGATTCAAAAACCAGTTCTTTTTCAAAAGGTTTATAGCCCATGGCCGAAACTACCACAACTTGCTTCCCCACCGGGATATTTGTCATTTTAAAATGCCCGGTGGCATCGGCCGCAGTCCCCAGCGTTGTTCCTTTTATACTTACCGAAGCAAAAGGTATATGATCATCACCCGATTTTACATCGCCAAATAACATGGCATCGGTTTTCAGTTTTTTATCATCGTCATTCTCAGACACAGCTTTCACACCCTGAAAGCTGAACAAAAGCACACAAAGTGCCCATATATATTTCATGTTTACAATTGTTGGTACTCTAACGGATGTCTGCCCGGCGCGCGGACAGACAGAGAACTCGCATGTCCGTCAACTGACGGATATTCATACTTCCGTGCGGAAATAGTCATTCTCATGCTGTTCTTCTACCATTAGAATCGTAGATTCACTATTGCATGCAACTCACTTGATACACAGGATTTGTTTATCAACAGAATCCCTGTTCATGCTCGTTTCATGATAATAATGATCAGGTTAATAAAATAATGTCGTAAAAAGTTGTAGAATGAATATTAGGCAGTGGGAGGTGCCCGGGGATTTGACTCCAGCTCTTTATCCTGAATGCTTATCCATTCATTATGAACAACGTATTCAACATGAATTTCAGGTAGTCTGGCAATAAAACTTAAAAACAGCGGAACTTCGGCAATGTCAAAATGAAGGGTACTAAAAAAGCAGATTTCAGTTTTGGAGTGCCCGTGGTGATTTGCCGTTTCGCCTTTCTCAGCATGTAGCGGGTGCGAGTGGGTCACCACCATTCCGTTGGCATAAAAGTGGGTATGCTTGTTCTGTATCGAGCTGTTGACGATATACAGGTACACCGGCAACATCAGCGCAAACCACAACTTATTATGTTTTCTTATAAACTCCACAAATACGAATGATAGAGCCAGTAAAATTAGAATTTTAATTTAATCTAAATTAGGAAGATTCATTACTTTCGTACAAAATTAACAATGGCAAAACGAAGACCAACCTTTAAAATATACAGCTACGGAGAGTACTCGAAGTGGGATCGTGAGAGCCGGGAGATTCCAAAGATTCTTGATTTCACTACCGAAATTGAAGCATCGATAGGAACGGAGTTTGGTTATGTGTTGCACATTAAAAACGGAAAGGGGGAAAGCGTTCAGTTCCGGATCGACCACCCTCCTTTTTTGGATGAAAAAGGACAGGTGACTCCTCCGTTTACCGGCGAACAGTTTATTCGTACCAATGATTTTGAATTTTACCTGGGCGATTGCATATGGGAACCGCTGGAAGATAAAAAGGGTAAATGGGAATTAACCACCTGGTACCAGGGAAAAATCGTGGCCAACAAAATTTTTAACCTGAAGTAGGCAACGCCTACTTCGATACTTTTTTGACCTCCTTTGATAATTTCTCCAGGGCAACGTCTGCAGCCTGAAGCATATCCTGAACCAGTTTTCTGTAATATTCTTTCACCAACTTTCCATTGTCCTTCCCATCCGGATGTATGGCTCTAAGCCTCAACTCACGGTGCTTTTGAACAATCTCTCCGGCAATTTTATATACTTCTTCCTCGTCAATTTTACTGTTGTATTCCAACACGTAAAAACAATCACTCAATGCCAGCGACATAATTAAATCAATGTCTTTCTTCAGATTTCTAACACTTGCCATGATACTTCGTTAATAAAGTTGATTAAACATACTAATTTATAAGAGACTGCCGAACATTTCGAATTAAAAACCTGCGCCCCGGATCGGATTTCTTCCGCCACCAACTCCTCCGGCGTTACCCGGACGGAAATTGCTGTTGTTCCGGTCTTTCTCCTGTTCTTTCCGGGCCTTTTCTTCTTCGGCTTTTCGTTTTTGCTCTTCAGCTTCCTGATCAATAATTTTCTTCACATATTCCGGATCCGGCGTAAGATCCCAAATCCGTTTTTCGCTCCAGTTCGAACGCAATTTAATGAGCTCGTTCAAATAAGAAACCAGCTCGGGCTGAATTTTATCCTGGTAGCTTCCGCCATCCCACTTACCATTCCCGTTGGAGTCGTATATAATTTTCACTTTGTACTTCTCGGGAGGCAACAAGTCAAACGTTACTTCGCCGTCCTTGTCAAAGAGTACCTGCCGCAACACGCTCTCTTCCTTGTTGTTTTTCAGAAGCTGTACGATCATTGGGCCGGGAACATTGCTAAAATCAAAGACGATAGAACCGTAATAATCCTCTTCCCTTGCCTGGAAGCTTTTTGACAGCTTCATGCTCGAAATGCCATAAACATCCCAGCAGGCGGCCGAGTCGATGCTAAATGTATATTTTGTTTCGGGCTCCCAGTCGTATAAAATGTTGTAAGTTCTCCAGGCCTTTGGATCTTTCCTGAACTGAATCTTCAACGGTGTTTTAAGCGTATCCTCGCTCAGGTACAGCACCACCTTGGTACTGTCGAACGATGCAACCGGGGCGGGCGCTTCAATCCTTATCACCCCGTTAAGCTCCATCGTGGAACTGATATTGGCAGACCAGTTAAATTGCGGAACCGGCACTGGCTCCTCTACTTCATCCCCCTTTTTCTTTTTCTTCTTGGAATCAACCACCGGCTTGGTGTAGCGCATCAGAAGCGTATCATGAAAAACATAGGGCTGAGCCATCGAGTCGAGCATAAAATAGGAAAGCTCCATATAGAGAGAATCTTTCTTTGCCAGTGTTGTATCGGTTATCCACAGCACAATGGAATCCATATTCTGGTTGTATTCCATCTGGTACCAGTTGCTCACATCGTGATCCAGCAAGCGTACATTAAAAGTATCTTCCACCGATTCATTAAAAAGAAAAGAGCACTTGTATTCACTGCTTCTCTCCGACTTATCGATGTACTGCTCAAATATGTCTTCAATAAAATAATTCAGATAAATGGGGTGGGGATAAAAATGCGTATGTCCGAGAATCAACAGGGAATCGATGGCATCCGTAACGGTATCTTTACTCTCATGAAATTCGGCCCGCGGCACCACCACTTCGCTGTGGAAAGCGATTTCCTCTCCCCCTTCGTCGTACAACATATTGTTGTTCTGGTCGTTAATGGAAAAAAGATGGTAAGAACCCGGTGCAATGTTATCGATCATAAACAGGCCGTCCTCATCTGTTTTCGCAATATAGTCCGGAATCACTTTAAAAACCGCCGAGTCATGCAGGTTGCTTTGCAACAACACAAGCCCTTTTTCGATGGGTTCCATGTTAAACGCATTCACCACTCTTCCGGCAACACGCAAAGAATCGTACACCGGCCCGGTACTAAACGAAAAACGCAGGTTCTCCATAGGATTCTTCTCGTTGTTATCCACAATCGCGTCTTTAAAATCGAGCGAATACGTCGCACTGTCTTTCAGGCCTTCGTTAAACTGAACAATCAGCGTTTTTGATTTGGTGCGGATAATCGGTCGCTTTTTCAGGGGAGGTGAAATTACAAGCGATTCAGAAATCTGATCGGGCATGATGTATTCATTAAACGTGAACCTTACATCTTTGCCTTTGTAATTCAGCGCCTTAAATTCAGGATTGGTCTCCAGCAATACCGGAGGAACGGTATCCCTGGGGCCACCTTCCGGCATTCCGATGTTGGCACACGACGAAATAATTACGACCCATGCAAGGCCGGCTATCATAATCAGTGGTATTTTCCCCTTCAGCTTCATGCGTTAAAATTGGCTACAAACATACAAATTCCTGCTCACTCTACGTGTTAAGCTTTATTAATTTAAACCTGAGTATTTTAACAAAATGTCCCTGGCAACAGGTAAAAAAACACCCTCGGAACGGGGGAAAACTTTTTGGCAACTTAAGCGGGGGAAAATAGCGCGTATCTAAGAATTATATTACCTTGGATTGGTGAAATTTTTACAAAACAATGGCTAAGAAAAATAAGAAACTACGTTCCAAACCACGGAAAACAGGTACTTTCAATAAGAAAAAACTTAAAAGTGTTATTCTCTCCGGATTGTACGAAGACCCAGGCAAAACTGTGAATTACAGGCAGGTTTCGGGCTCGCTGGGGATCAAAGATCCTGAAACACGCAAACTGGTTGATGTTGTTTTGCAGGAACTGGCTGACGACGGCTACCTCGACCTGGTGGCACGCGGCAAGTACAAACTCAAAGCCCGCACCGGAACAGTCTGCGGAATTGTGGAGATGCAACCCCAGGGTTTTGCTTATGTTGTTAGCGAAGAACTGGACCGGCCGGTAGTTGTTTCTTCCCGCAACCTGAACCACGCCATGGAGGGCGACAAAGTACAGGTACATGTGTTTGCCCGCCGCAAAAAGCACGATTACGAGGGCGAAGTGAAAGAAATTCTGGAACGTGCCAAATCCGTATTTGTCGGAACAATTCAGGTGTCAAAAAACTATGCATTCCTTACTCCGGCAGGGAAAGTGGGTTTTGACATTTTTATTCCGAAAGAAAAACTTAACGGTGCAAAAGACGGGCAAAAAGCCATTGCCGAAATCAACGACTGGCCGCCAAATGCCCGGAATCCTTTTGGCGAAATAAAAGAAGTGCTGGGCGATACCGGCGACAACGATGCCGAAATGCACGCCATTCTTGCTGAATTTGAACTCCCGCACATATTCCCTGAAAATGTTGACAGAGCGGCTGAAAAAATTCCGCTGGAAATTCCCGAAGAAGACATCAAAAACCGGCGCGATTTCCGCAAAACCACCACTTTTACCATCGACCCGCTTGACGCAAAAGACTTTGACGATGCGCTTTCGTTAAAGAAACTAAGCAACGGCAACTGGGAAGTGGGTGTTCACATTGCTGATGTTACGCACTACGTGCGTCCCAATACCATTATCGAAGACGAAGCCCGGAGCCGCGCCACTTCGGTGTACCTGGTCGACCGTGTGGTACCCATGCTCCCCGAAAGACTTTCGAACGGCGTTTGTTCGCTTCGCCCCAACGAAGACAAGCTTTGCTTCTCGGCCGTTTTTGAACTCAACGAAAATGCCGAAATCAAAAAAGAATGGTTCGGAAAAACGGTGATCCACTCCGACCGGCGTTTTGCTTACGAAGAAGCGCAGGAAGTGATTGAAACCGGAACAGGCGATTTCTCGGAAGAACTGCTGAAACTAAACGAGCTGGCGGTTAAACTCAGGAACAATCGTTTTAAATCAGGATCGATTGCATTCGACCGTGTTGAAATCAAATTCAACATCGATGAAAAAGGAAAACCGCTGTCGGTTTATTTTAAGGAAGCCAAAGAAGCCAACAAACTGATCGAGGAATTTATGCTGCTCGCCAACAAAAGGGTGGCTGAATTTATCGGCGATGTTTCGGATAAAAACAAAGCCAAAACCTTTGTGTACCGTATTCACGACAAACCCGACCCCGACAAACTGGTTTCTTTTAACACTTTTATTAAACGATTTGGCTACGGCATCCAGTTAACAACACCAAAAGCCATTGCTACTTCGCTCAATAATTTATTAAACACCGTAAAAGGGAAAAACGAGCAAAACGTTGTTGAAACGCTGGCCATCCGCTCCATGGCAAAAGCGGCCTATTCAACCCGGAACATTGGTCATTACGGGCTTTCTTTTGAATATTATACCCATTTCACCTCACCAATCCGCCGCTACCCGGATATGATGGTGCACCGCTTGCTGGAAAAATACCTGGCCGGCGGGCGTTCGGCCAACGAACAGAAATACGAAGACCTCTGCAAACATTCATCCGACATGGAAGCACGGGCAGCCAATGCCGAACGTTCATCCATCAAATACAAGCAGGTGGAATTTATGCAGGATCACGTGGGGAAAGTATATGCAGGCGTAATTTCAGGAGTTACCGACTGGGGAATTTATGTGGAACTGGAAAACAAAATTGAAGGCATGATTCCGATCTCGGAATTGGATGACGACTTCTATATTTTTGACGAGCGAAATTACATGCTGGTTGGGCGGCATTCGCGAAAAACATACCAGTTGGGAGAGTCGATTAATGTTAAAGTATGGCGGACCAACCTGGAGCGAAAACAACTCGATTTTCGTTTAGCGCGGACCGAAAAACCTGAAACTTTCGAAATACCAACACCATAAAAATGAAGGAAATAAGGGGATTGGAAAAGTTTCTCCGGTAATCGTCTTTTCGATTTTAAAATTCTAAAAAGTTTCTCCGGCAAAATAAATAACTATATTTGCTGATATTTTTCGTTAAATAACAGGCAATGCACGATCTTGGTAAAAACGGGAACAAAAGGGATGCAAACCGCGAAAACATCCTGAAAATTGCTCGCGAAATCTTCAGTAAATACGGCTTTAAAAAAACGACCCTCGACGACATTGCAAATGCCGTACGTAAAGGCAAGAGTTCGCTGTACTACTATTTCAACAGCAAGGAAGATCTATTTCAGGCAGTGATCATGAAGGAAGTGGAGATTCTGGCACATGAGCTTGAAATCGTTATCAACCGCAACACCGATCCGGTGGACAAATTGCGGGATTACATCCTCACGAAACTGGCCACGTTCCGAAACCTGGCCAATTTTTATCACGCCATCGAAAACGACATCACTGCGGTGGGTTTTATCGACGACGTGAAAATGAAGTACGAGCAGGACGAAATCCGGATGATCAAACGAATTCTGATCGAAGGCGTTCGTAAAAACGAGTTTGAGATTTACGATTTTAACCTCGCCGCCACTGGTATCACAACCGCCATAAAAGGATTGGAGATGCCCCTTACGGCAGGCCACTACGGCGATGTAAATCTGGAACGAAGTGTTGATGTTATTCTGAAGATCATTTGCTACGGAATTATGAAAAGGTAGTACCGATCGCCTCGCAAAACTGTTGATTCCTCTTTATTTTTCAGCGCTAAACCAGACTTATTTTTAAGCCTGGTGAATAGTGTTTCGCCCTCTAAAATAGTTTAGTCCAAAAACAAATTGGGACTGGTTTGTTGTATTTCCTTAGATACATCGATAGTCAACTAGCTCAAGAATAGAAAATATTCAAACAATTAGGATTTCTTGCCTCTATTATTCATTGGGTTATCAGCCGGATTTTACTATTTGTCATGACACAAATAGTAAACACAAAAGTCTAGGCTGCGTCCGCTTTGCTCGAAAAAGCTACGTGTTGCCGGCTAAGAGTTCGGAACTCCCCTGAGTTCTCGGGGTCAAACAGCCGAACTCTTTTAACGCCGTCTTCACTTGTTTTTCGGCTCACCGCCCGAGGCCAAAATTATGCGATCTGCGCCTACTTCAAAGCGGATGGCCTATTTTTATCGATCCTTGAATCGAAACCCAGGGCTAGTGAAAGCGGGAAGCTCTCCCGCAGGAAAAACAAATCTCAAAACAACCATATCCAACACATCTGTCAAAAACATTTTTAGTATCGTTACTTTGAAAAAATATATGTTGCGATCTATAGTTACTCTGTGCCTGGAACAAGCATTTCCAATGAGATCTATTCAAAAACAATCTTAAAATCCACCCGCCACTAATCTGAATCTACCCCAAGAACTTCCCCAAATCAAACACTCCTTCAAAAAAACACGATTAATAACGTTTACTGTTTCATGACAACCATTCAACGCTGTTTTGGGGTCGTACGTCGAAATTTATTGTCCCACAATACATTATGATATACATTTGATACAGCCATATTAAACAATTAAAGAAAAAAGTCATGAAAACAAGAAGCGGGATACTTGCTATCCTGGCACTTTTTATTGTAGCAATAGGAAGTGCTGCCGAATTACCCAAAATGAATGTTGTTCAGGTGGAACCCGACAAAGCCTTGCTGGCTTACAGTGCCCCAACAGCCACTCCTCTCGAAATTACACTGACCAACCACAACGGCGACATACTATATAGTAATCGCACCGACGAAAAGCACAGCGAATACAAAAAGGTATTTGATCTGTCGGGCCTCGGAGACGGAGATTTTTGTTTGAGCGTAAATTTTGGTAACCAAAGCGTTACCCGGAGTTTACAAATCAGTGGTAAAAACATAACCGTAGGTCCACCTCAAAATTGCTATGTACCACGTTTTCACCTCGAAAACAAAACTTTGGATATTTCCTTTTTGAACTCCGGAATGAAACAGGTTTACCTGAATATCTACCGCGACGGTAAATTTGTCGAAGTCGTAAAACTCGGGCGCGATCTGGCCATTCAGAAACGCCTTGATATGAGCAACCTGAAAAAAGGAGAATACATGATCGTTTTAAGTGAAAAACACAAAGAACATACGTTTATCGCTAAACTATAATAGCTTTTGTTACAGGAAACAGGGGATGTACCAAATTGTCGGGGTACTCCCCTTTTTTTTAGATAAAAATCAATTTCAATAAATATTCAACTCTCAATTTTTAATATAAAATATCCAACAAAATCCGGGAAATTGGATATTGAGAGTTCTGCATTGAAAATTAAAAACAAATCCCGGATAGGAGTATACATCTTCACTTTCATTTCTGTTGGTGATTCGCTGGAATCATGAATACTTTATGGATAAAAATCAAAAGCTGCACATCAATGGTAAACAAAAGCAACAAGACTGTAATTATAGACTGCTTTCCTGACTAACAAGATTAAACGATTGTGGACGACAACAGTCAAAGTCCAAGTTATTGTTTCACTAACCATATGATTGTGCTGTGCATATACGAATCGAAAATCTGAACAAGATCTACAAGGGGGGCAGTTACGCCGTTAAAAACCTGAACCTGGAAATTCCCAACGGAATGTTTGGTCTGTTGGGACCCAACGGAGCCGGGAAATCCACCCTTATGCGAATACTGGTTACGCTAATGAAACCAACCAGTGGCAAAGTCTATTTTAACGAATTTGAACTATCGAAAAACAGAAGGCAAATACGTTCGATGCTGGGATATCTCCCACAAGACTTCAGCTTTTTTTCAAAATTGAAAACCTATGAATTTCTCGACTATACGGCCCGTTTGTCAGGAATGAAAAACGGGGCAGTTCGCCGCACCGCGGTAGATCAGATGCTCGAAGAAGTAGGGCTTTTTGAAGCACGCGACCGGAATGCCAACAAACTTTCGGGAGGTATGAAACGACGCCTCGGTATTGCACAGGCCCTGATCAACGACCCCAAAGTGATTATTGTGGATGAACCCACCACCGGCCTCGATCCCGAAGAACGCATCCGTTTCCGGAACCTGCTTTCTAGCATCAGCACCCGCGATGTGATCATCATCCTTTCTACCCACATTGTGGGCGATATTTCGAGTACCTGCGACAACATGGCCCTGCTAAACAGAGGAAAGCTGGCTTTTACCGGTTCGCCCGAGCAGCTGATCAAACAAGCCGAAGGCAATGTTTGGCAAATTGAAGCCACCGAACGCGAGTACCTCGAGATCAACGAAAAATACCCGGTCATTTCCACCATCCCCATCGACGGAGGATGGGAAGTGCAGGTGGTGGCCAACGACATAAACGGCTACCAGGGAAAACAAATCGCGCCCAACCTCGAACACGCGTATGTTCATTTTATGGAAAACAAACTAGATCAATGGTCAAACGCCTAAAACTGCAACAATGATTTCATTACACAACATATTTTCCATTGCCAAGTACGAACGTAAAACACTGTTCCGCAGTTGGTTTTTCCGCATATTCAGCGTTTTGTCCTTACTGGTTTTATTTGGAATGAATTTCGGAATGGTGATAGAGGGCGGCGGAAGCGATGGCTGGGCCATCCGGGCCATTCCGAGCGCTATCCCCTATTTTAACCTCTTAATCCTGAACGTGGCACAGGCCATTATTGCGGTTTTCCTGGCCTCCGATTTCTTAAAACGCGACAAAAAACTCGATACCACCGAGGTGATCTACATGCGTTCGATGACCAACGGCGAATACGTGATCGGGAAAACGCTGGGCAATATGCAGGTTTTCCTGACCCTGAATATCGCCGTGGTGATCATGGCACTTATTTTCAATCTTCTAAGCGAAGGAACCGTTGTAAACTGGGCTTCTTACGCGATCTACCTCTTGTTGATCAGTATCCCTACCCTGGTGTTTATCATGGGTCTTTCGTTTCTGCTGATGAGCGTTATCCGTAACCAGGCCATCACGTTTGTTCTGGTGCTGGGTTACATCGGAATAACCCTGTTCCTGATCCAGGCCAAATTTTACTACATCTTCGACTACATGGCGTTCAACATCCCGATGCTGAGTTCCGATGTGGTAGGCTTTGGTAATCTGCCCGTAATTCTGGCACACCGCGGAATCTACTTCGGGCTCGGAGCTGGCTTTATTTTTCTGACCATATTTTTGCTAAAACGATTGCCTCAGTCTGAAGGAATGACATGGTTCTCCATACTTTTCAGCATTGTGTTTATTGGCGGAGCAGGCTACCTGGCATTCAATCATATTTATTACTTCAAAAATGCCGAAAAAATACGGGCTGAGATAGTGGAGCTCAATGATAAGTATGTAAGTGAACCCATGGTTTCGATCGTGGGCAACACCCTGAATGTAACCCACCAGGGAAAAACGATTGATGTTTCTTCGGAACTGGTAGTTACAAATGCGACTACCAAACCCATGGAAAAACTGATTTTCAGCCTCAACGGCGGGTTGAAAATAACTGACCTGAAAATAAACGGCACATCCACAGCTTTTTTGCGCGACAAACAACTCGTGATCGTTTCAGACAAAGTGAACATGCAGGCAGGAGACACGGTCAACATCAGCTTTTCCTACTCAGGATCGATTGACGAAACTTATTGCTACCTTGACATTGACGAAGAAACCAGGTTGGAAAAACACGGCAAATTTGTTTTGAACGTTGACAAACGCTATGCTTTTATCGATCCCAATTTTGTGTTACTCACCAAAGAAGCCAACTGGTATCCGAAAGCCGGTGTTACTTATAGTTCGAAGGATGTTAGCTGGCACCAGCCCCAGTTTACCAGTTTTGATCTGCGAGTTAAAACCAGCCCCGGATTACAGGCTATTTCGCAGGGAAGCATCCGGGAAATTTCGGACGGAGAGTTCCGTTTCGAAAACGAAAATCCTTTAACGCAGGTATCGCTTACCATCGGAAATTATAAACAAAAAAAGATAGAAGGGAAAGACGTGGAGTTTGGTGTCTGGTATTTCGAAGGGCACGACTATTTCTCGCAGGCATTCTCCGAATCAAAAGATACCATTCCGGCCATTATCAATGAACGTTTTGAAGATTTTATCCGCACTTACAACCTGGAGTTCGGTGCAAAAAGCTTATCGATTGTAGAAGTTCCCGCACAGTTTAAAACCTACGAGCGCATGTGGACTTCCATTCAGGAGGCGGTGCAGCCCGGGCAGATTTTCCTCCCTGAAAAGGGTTTTATGATACGCGAAGCCGATTTTAACAAGCAAAAAGAATACATGGGGCGCTGGGGTGGACGCGAAGGCGAAATGACCGATCAGGACAAGGAGATTCGGGTGCTGGAAGGATTCCTCCGGAAATTCACTACCGAAACCGAAGAGAACCGCAATTTCAGACGTGGCCAAATGACCATGAATCAATTTGGAAATCCGTATTTTATTTTCCCGATGCTGTACAATTTCCAAAACAACATTCAGTCTGACAGATGGCCGATTACCAACCGGGTATTTGAAGCATACCTGAAAAACCAGACTCTGAACATGCGCTCGATTTTTATGAGCAACATGAACGGAGAAAGCGAAGACGTACTCGCCAACATTGCGCTTCAGGACGAAACATTTGAGCAAATCCTGGCCAATCCCGATCAGAAAGACATCGTTGACAATGTAATCAAACTAAAAGGCGATGTGTTGTTCTCGATGATTCAGTGGAAAGCCGGACAACAGGAATTTGAGGATTTCCTGCGCAAAATACTGGCTGAGAATAAATTCAAAAATATCAGCTTTGAAGACTTCGACCGACAAATCAACGAAGCCTTTGACATTCAGCTGGTACCAATCATGGATGACTGGTTCAAAGCACGGGCGCTTCCGGGTTACTTAATTGCGCCGGTAAAAGCCGTGAAAGTAAAAAGCGGCGATGCCATGCAAACAATGATCAGCACCAAAATAACCAACTTCTCGGATGTTGAAGGCCTGGTGAAACTATCGTTCCGGATGGGCGGCGGTGGCGGCAGAGGAGGCTTTGGTCCGCGTGGCGGCGGTGGAAACGACGATGTCATCAACAAACTCGTATTTCTGGAGGCACACCAGACAAAAGAACTAAGTTATCTTTTTGATGGCGAACCAAGAATGCTTATTCTGAATACCATGACTTCGAAAAATGTTCCGCAAACCATGATGGAGGGCTTCCGCGAAATTGAAGAAGATCCCAAAGCAAAACCCGAGGAAAAGGAAATCGTTACCGATGTGCCTGTTCTGCTAAAACAGCCCAACGAAACGGTGGTCGACAATGAAGATCCCCAATTCAAAATCACCAGCAATCACCATGTGAGTTTACTCGAAAAAATGATTGTCAGGGAAAAACAGCAAACCCGCCGTTACCAGGGGATAAACTGGTGGAGGCCCCCAACAAGCTGGACCGCCACTACCAACGATGAATTCTACGGAGAATACGTTCGTTCGGGCTATTACATCAAAGGTGGTGAAGGCGACCAGGTAGCCACCTGGAATGTTCCCGTGCAAAAAGCCGGATACTACGATGTTTATTTTCACCTGTATAAAATGCGCCAGCGTGGCCGCGACCGTGGAGAAGATAAAGGGAACTACAATTTTATCATCCACGCAGACGATGGCCCTGAAGAAGCAGCCCTCGATATCCAGAATGCAGAAACAGGATGGAACCACCTCGGGTCGTTCTACTTCTCGCCCGACACGGCGAAAATAGAACTAAGCAACAAAACACAACTCAGAATGGTGTTTGCTGATGCGGTTAAAATTGTGGAATTGTAAATTGGGCAACCATAACAACTGCCGGTTAACGATCGTAGAATTTACCGGCCCCTCTGCTAAAATGCGGCAGTTTAAAAGATAGAAAACAAAACAAACTTAATAAGATGAAGAAGAGCAAGTTCAAACAATTTCAGAAAACCATTCTTCTGGTAGCTTTCCTTGCAACGGGCATTTTTACGGCCCCGGCACAGGAAGCACTTACACTGGCAAAAGCTTTGAGCATTGCCGAAACCGGCAGCCCCGATCTGCAACAATCGCTGCTAAACCTGGAACGTTATCAAAAAAGCCTGGAAGCACAGCGCGCTGCCCTGAAATCAAGGTTTTCGCTGGAAGTGAATCCGGCAAACTACAGCAAACAACGCCGTTTCGACAACCGTTTTTCAGAATGGTACACCAACGAGAATTTCGAATCAAATACTTTGTTCACCATTTCGCAACCCATTCTGCCAACCGACGGAACCATCTCTCTAACCAACGAATTCGGGTGGTCGAGCAGTAAATCAACCCTCGCAGCTGACAAAAGTGAAAGTAAAGTTTTCTTTAACAATTTATACCTGAATTTAAACCAGCCGCTGTTTACCTACAACCGACTGAAACTGGAGCTGAAACAGCTGGAGCTGAATCTGGAGAATGCCAACATCAGCTATGCCATTCAGCGCCTCAACCTGGAAAAAAATGTGACCCAGTATTTCTACAATGTTTACATGGCCCAGATGAACCTGAGCATTGCCAAGGAAGAACTCGCCAATACCCAGAAAAGCTACGACATTATTGTTAACAAGGTAAATGCCGGTTTGGCTGCCAAAGAAGAACAATACCAGGCTGAACTGAACCTTTCCACGGCCAAATCAACGGTTCAAAACAATGAAGTAAATTTCGAGAATGCCAAAGATCAACTCAAACTTTACCTCGGAATGGATTTGTACCAGGACATCATGATCCTGGCCGACATTAGCGCCAACCCGGTAAAAGTGGACCTTGATCTCGCTATTCAAAACGGGCTCGATTCGAGAATGGAGCTTCGCCAGCGCGAAATTGACGTGGAAAACAGCCAGTTCAATTTGATTGAAACCAAAGCCTTAAACGAATTTAAAGGTGAAATGAACCTGCGTTTTGGGATTACCGGCGATAACAAGGATTTTGGAAACATCTACGAAAACCCAACCAAAAGCCCGTCGGTAGGAGTAAGCTTTAACATCCCGATCTTCGACTGGGGCGAAAAGAAAGCACGGATTGCTGCCGCCGAAGCATCCATCCGCTCGCAGGAACTAAACCTGTCGGAAGAGAAAAAACAGATCATCGTGGATATTCGCCAGGTGTACCGGAACCTGCAAAACCAACTGACACAGATCGACATTGCCAAACAAAACGAACGCAATGCACAGCTAACGTATGAAATTAACCTGGAGCGCTACGAGAACGGCGACCTTACCGGTATGGACCTGAACTTGTACCAAACCCAGCTCTCTGAAAAAAAGATCTCATACAGCCAGGCGCTAATCAATTACAAGATTGAATTACTCAACCTCAAAATTCAATCCCTGTTTGATTTTGAAAGAGGAGAAAAAATCCTCCCCAATGAACTTTACCTCACACAAGACAAAAAATAACCACTGAAAAACTTAGAAAAATGAAGAATATAAAATTCCTTTACCTGGCTATTATTGTTGCAAGCGCTATTTCGTGTAACAACCAGCCTTCGTCAGAAAGCAGCGATCTGGCCGTACCCGTTTCAGTTGAAACCGTCAAGTTAAAAAGCATTCAGCAATTTATAACCACCACCGGAACGGCCAAGGCAAAGTCGGAGACCGAACTTACTTCAGAAATTGAAGGAGATTATCAGCTCCAGGTAAACCCGAAAACAGGCCGTAAGTTTAAATTGGGCGACCGCGTTGAAAAAGGCCAGACGATCATCAAATTTGAAAACGAAGAATACCTGAACGGACTGACCATTGACTCCAAAAAACTGAACCTCGAGATTTCGCAGCAGGAATACGAAAAGCAAAAATCGCTGTACGAAAAAGGCGGCGTTACTTTGCGCGAATTACGCAATTCGGAAGTTTCGTCGATCAATGCCCAGTACGAATTTGAACGGGCACAGATTCAGCTGGCAAAAATGCAGGTGGTGGCACCCTTTGCAGGCGTGATTGTGGAGCTTCCATACTACACCGAAGGCGTGCGTGTGCCTTCGGGGCAAACCATGGTTAAACTGATGAGCTACGACCAGATGTATGTGGAAATCAATCTACCGGAAAAGAATATTTCAGAAGTACAGGTAGGGCAAAATGTGCTGATTACCAATTACACGCTTACCCAGGATACTTTGCCGGGGCGCGTGACCGAACTGTCGCCGGTGATCAGCGACGAAACCCGCACTTTTGCAGGAAAACTTCAGATCGACAATCCGGAACTGAAACTTCGCCCGGGAATGTTTATCAAAGCCAACATCATCACCGCCCAAAAAGACAGCGTGGTGGTTATTCCCAAAGATATTATCCTGTCGGGATCGCGCGGAAAATATGTGTTTGTTGTGGGCCGTAACAGCTCGGCCGACGACCGCCGCATTACGACCGGAATTTCAAACCAGGATGAAATTGAGATTGTGGAAGGCCTTGCACCCAACGATCGTTTGATCATCAAAGGATTTGAAACGCTTCGCGACAATTCAAAAGTAAAGGTGATTTTATAATAAAGCCGGAAGCCGGGAACAGGAGGCAGCAGCACTTCCAACTTCATGCTTCCAACTTCTAACTTTATATTATGAAGAAATTAACGCAATTTTCTGTCAACTATCCGGTTACCGTGCTGATGGTAGTGTTGGGGGTAATTCTCCTGGGCTACATTTCGTACGACAAGCTGGGCGTTGACCTTTTTCCCGACCTGAATTCTCCGCGCATTTTTGTGGAAGTGACTTCGGGAGAAAGACCACCCGAAGAGATGGAGAAACAGTTTGTGGAAAACATCGAAGCGCTGGCCATCCGCCAGTCCGATGTTATCCAGGTAACTTCCGTTTCTCGCGTTGGATCGGCACAGATTACCGTGGAATATGCCTGGAACAAAGACATGGACGAGGCTTTCCTCGACCTGCAAAAAGCACTGAATACACTCACCCAGAATTCGGAAATCGACGAGCTGAAAATTACCCAGCACGATCCCAATACCACTCCGGTTATGACCATCGGGCTGACACACAACGAAATCACCGACATGAACGAGATCCGGAAAGTAGCGGAGAATTACATCCGCAACGAACTGGTACGTCTCGAAGGTGTGGCCGAAGTTGAACTTTCCGGGCAGGAAGAAAGCGAAGTGATTATTGAAACCGATGTTTACCGGCTCGAAGCACAAAACCTGTCGATGGATGAAGTAGCCAACCGCATCCAAAATTTCAACCGAAACGTATCGGGTGGCCGCATTACCGACATGGGAACACAGTACATTGTTAAAGGTGTTTCCATGCTGCAATCGATCGAAGATTTCCAGAACCTGATTGTAGGCTACAAAACCGTGCACAGCCAAACTGCCGGGCAAACACGCTCCAGCAACGAAATGGCGCCGATCTATCTGAAAGACGTGGCAAGTATTCACATCGGCAATAAAAAACCCACCAACATTGTGCACATCAACGGCGAACGTTGTGTTGGATTATCGATCTACAAGGAAACAAAATACAATACCGTAAAATCGGTGGAACAGATCAACGAAGCGCTGGTTTCCATCGAAAAGGCGCTGCCCGGGTACAAACTTACCGTTGTTTCCAACCAGGGCCGCTTTATCAGCAGCGCCATTGGCGAGGTGCAGGAAACAGCCCTTATCGGTATTCTGCTGGCCGTATTCATTCTGTTCCTTTTCCTGAGAAGAATCGGAACTACTGTGATTGTGAGTGTGGCCATCCCTATTTCGATCATCGCCACCTTCAACCTGATGTACTTCAACCACCTCACCATTAACATCATGACTTTGGGAGGACTTGCATTGGGGGCAGGTATGCTGGTTGATAACGCCATTGTGGTAATGGAGAACATATTCCGAAACCACGAAAACGGAATGAGTGTGCGCGAAGCCGCCATTTCAGGGACTGCTCAGGTGGGGGGTGCCATTACCGCGTCAACGCTAACCACGATCATTGTTTTTCTGCCGATCGTATACCTGCACGGAGCTTCCGGAGAGTTGTTCAAAGACCAGGCATGGACCGTGGCTTTCTCGTTGCTTTCGTCGCTGGTGGTGGCCATTTTCCTGATTCCGATGATGTACCATCGTTTTTACCGGAACCAAAAAGCACCGTTAAAAGCGAAATCCATTAAAGTGGGAGGCTACGGCCGCTTTCTTCAAAAAATACTGAAAGCCAAATGGCTGGTAATTATCTTCACAACAGTTTCGATCGCTGCCTCTGCTCTGCTGATTCCTTTTATCGGAACCGAGTTTATGCCCAAAACCGAAACCCGGGAACTGACGGTTGAACTGAAGTTACAGGAAGGTACCAAACTGGAACGTACCGAAGCCACCGTAAAAAGCATCGAAAGCATTTTGATGGATTACCTGGGTGATAACCTGGCAACCATTTATTCGCAAGCTGGCCCGTCAAGCGGAATGACCGGTGATGCCAACGCTGTTTTCCAGGGAGAAAACACGGCAGAAATGAAGATCATTCTGAAAGAAGATGCTACCATCAACACCGAAAGCATTGTAAAAACACTGGATAAGCTCACCGCCAACATTGAAGGACTCGAACTTAGTTTTACGCAGGAAGAAAGTGCGCTGCAATCCATCCTCGGAACCGAAGATGCTCCGGTAGTGGTGGAAGTTCGGGGGACAGAAATGGATGAAATAGAAAACGTTGTGAACCAGGTAAAAGAAAAAATGCAGGGGATCAACGGCCTGTTCAATATTAAAACTTCGATAGAAGACGGAGCGCCGGAAGTGGAAATCAAGGTAGACAGGATGCGCGCCGGAATGTACGGCATCAACATAGCTACTGTTATCAGCCAGATTCAGGAACAGCTGGAAGGAAAAGAAGCAGGCGAGCTGGAACGAAACGGCGAAATGCAGGACATTACCATCAAAGTGCCCGAAAAAGGCATCGACGAAATAAGTTCCTTCCTGATTACTTCGGGCGACCAGGTATTCCGCCTGAATGAAATCGCCGATATTTCTTACGGGGTTTCACCCAAAGAAATCATTCGCAGAAACCAGAATAGACTTGGAAAAGTAACTGCACAAATGGACAAAGGCATGGCGCTCGACCACGTTTCCAAAGAAATTCGCGAAGCCACTGCCGGTATCGATCTTCAGCCCGATTACCGCATTCTGGTAACCGGCGAAGAGGAAAAGAGACAGGAATCGCTCGACAATCTGGCCTTTGCGCTGCTGCTTTCCATCGTTTTGGTCTACATGGTGCTGGCTTCGCAGTTCGAATCGCTGATCCATCCGTTTACCATCCTGCTCACCATACCACTGGCCGTTGTAGGAACGATCCTCATCTTTTTTATCCTCGGAAAAACCATCAACATCATGGCCATTATCGGGGTGATCATGCTGGTGGGTATTGCGGTGAACGACTCCATCATTCTGGTGGACCGGATCAACCAGCTGCGAAAAGACGGGCTGGACCGCACACAGGCGATACTACAGGCGGGGCAGCAACGTATCCGCCCGATCATCATGACCAGTTTAACCACTATCCTGGCCTTGCTTCCGCTTACGGTAGGCTTTGGCGAAAGCGCTTCGCTGCGCTCTCCGATGGCCCTGGCAGTTGTGGGAGGTTTGGTAACATCTACCCTGCTCACACTGGTGGTGATTCCCTGTGCATACGATGTACTGGACAGAGTCCGGGGATTGTTTGTAAAATCGGAAGATACACCAGCAGTTGAAATTGCTGAATAGGTAGATGAATGGAAGAAAGGAACGTCAATAATGTCTTTCCATAAAGACTTCCGCAAAAAGAAGAAAAATGAAATTCATCATACATAGAAAAATATTCATCAGCATGCTTTTTTTGGGGCTGACCATGCTTGGGTACATCTCCTACAAAAGGCTGCCGGTGGAATTAATGCCCAATGCCGAGCTGCCCATGCTTTTTGTGCAGATCCAGTCGCGCACCCAGGTCGATCCCAAGTACATGGAGAACCAGGCTGTGATCCCGATCGAAGGCGCCATTGGTACCATGGAAGGCATTGAAAGCATGGAGTCGTACATCAACAACCAGTCGGCTTCCATTCAGGTCAACTTTAAGCAGAACGTCAACTTTAAATACACCTTCCTGAAACTACAGGAAAAGATTGACCTGGTAAGCGCCAGCCTCGACGACAACTTTGTGGTGGTGGTGAACAAGGTCGACATTGAGCAGCTCACCAACCAGTTTATGGAACTGCAGGTAAGAGGAAGTGGCGGGGTGGACCGTGTGCGCAACATCGTTGACCAGGAAATAACCGCGGAAATGGAAAACGTGGACGGCGTTGCTTCGGTTACGGTTTACGGTGGTAAAGAACGCTCGATTGAAGTTACCTACGATGCAGCTGCCTGCGAAGCCTACGGAATTACACCGGCCCAAATCAGCAGTGCCATTTCAGGGAATTCGCAAAACCGCACATTTGCCGGCTACCTGCACGAATCGGACAAAAAATACTTTGTACATGTAACCGCTGAATACGACAATGTTTCAGACATCGAGAACATTGTGGTGGCCGACGGACCGATCTTTTTGAAGGACGTGGCCGATGTGTTTTTTGGCGTGAAAGAAGAAACGTCCATCAGCCGTATTAACGGGCTCGATGCCGTTTCGATGCTACTCGTCAGCGATTCGCAGGCCAACCTCATCGAATTATCGCACAAGGTGCAGGATCAAATCGCCACGTTGAATCAAAAGCTGGCATCAAAAGATGTGGAAATAGTGGTGCAGACCAACCTGGCCGAAACCATGGAAAACAACATCGACCAGATCATAAACCTGGCGCTGGTGGGTGGATTGCTGGCTATTTTTGTGCTCTGGATGTTCCTGAAAAACATGCGCATTGTTTCCTTTATCGCGCTGGCAATGCCCATTTCGGTATTCACCGCCTTCAACCTGTTCTATGCCTTTAATATTTCGCTGAACAGTTTAACACTGGTGGGTTTGGTACTCGCCATCGGGATGCTTCTCGACAACAGCATTGTGGTACTGGAGAATATCTACCGCTTGTCGGGGAATAAAATGAGCCCCGAACAATCGGTTACACAGGGAACACAGGAAGTATGGCGCTCTATTCTGGCGGCCACGCTTACCACCATTACCGTGTTTCTGCCCTTTGTATTCTCAACCGACTACATGGTGAAGCTACTCGGAAATCACGTGGGCGTATCCATTATTTCCACCCTGATTGTTTCGTTGTTTGTCGCCTTGCTGCTCATCCCCATGGGGGCTCATTTACTTTTGAAAGGGAAGAAAAAACACAACATCTTTTACGAAAAAGTAACCACTAACAACCGCATCATTCAGATCTACATTTTATTGCTGAAAGCAAGTATGCGTGTTCCGGCAAGAACCATTATCGGCGCCATCGTTCTGTTCTTCCTAACCGTGTTTATTGTGTTGGCCATAAGTGTAAACAACCTGAGTGAAGTGGAAGAAACCCAGTTCTCGGTGTATGTGACCATGCCAACCGGGTCGACACTGGAAGCTACCGACAAAGTAGTGGCCGAAGTGGAAAGCCGCCTGAACGACATCAAGGAAAAGAAAGACCTGATTTCCAAAATTGAAGAAGAGGAAGCGATCCTGACTTTCATTTTGACAGACGACTATAAAGACATTGACGACCGCACCGTAGCCGAAATCAAGAAAGACGTGGAAGACCGTGTAAAAAATATTTCGCAGGCAGAAATCAGCCTCGAAGCACCTGCTTCCAGCTCCAGTTTCCGTGGTGGCGGTGGTGGCGGCGGGCGTTCAGGTTCGCAGGGATTTGCCCAGTTTATGGGGATCGGCAGCAACCAGGAACGCATCGTTATTAAAGGTGAAAACTTTGAAGTAATGAAAGGCGTGGCCGAAGACCTGCTCTATTACATCGAAGACCTTGAATCCATCCGCAGGGCCAGTATCAGCGTATCGCGCAACCGACCCGAGGTACACCTCTATTTCAACCAGCTTTTGCTCACCGAATACGGTGTCACGCTTAACAACATTGCCGCTGATCTGCGCACGTTTACCCGCGAATTTACGTCGGGCGTAAATTTCAAACAAGGCACCGAGGAATACGAAATTGTGATAAAGGAGAAACTCCCGGAAGGAGTGGAGGAAGATGACTCGGAAAAAGGGATGGAAGATTTGCGTCGACTTCCCATCAGCAATAACCAGGGAGCCACCCACGAATTACAGGATTTGGCCGACCTGGTGTACGCCGAAGGAATGGCACGGATAACGCGAGTTAACCAGGAAAAACAAATTGAACTGAATTACCGCTTTATCAACGAAGCAGAAGACTCAAAAGACCTGCTGGAAGCTTACCGCCTGGAAATTGACGATATCATCAGTTCCTACAAATTGCCCTCGGGCGTGGCGGTACAGGTAATTCACGAAGAGGACCAGTATGCGGAGTTCAAATTCCTGATTGCAGCAGCATTTATATTGATTCTGATGATTCTGGCCTCAGTTTTTGAATCGCTTTCCACTCCTTTTGTACTGATGTTTTCGATCCCGCTGGCAGCAATCGGCTCCTTCCTGGCGCTCATTTTTACCGGAAACAGCCTGTTTAACGCCAATACTTTAATGGGATTTATTATCCTGATTGGGGTGGTGGTCAACAACGGGATTATCCTTATCGACTACACCAACATTCTGCGAAAACGGGGCTTCCGGAAGTCGCGGGCATTAATGGCCGCCGGACTTTCGCGCGTTCGCCCGATCCTGATTACAGCCATTACCACCATTGTAGCTTTGTTCCCGCTGGCAATGGGCCAAGCGGAATATGTAGGAGCCATCGGTGCTCCGTTTGCCATTACCGTAATCGGCGGCTTATCGCTTAGCACACTGCTTACACTTGTTTTCATCCCAACGCTTTATGCCGGGTTGGAGAACTCGCTCAACTGGATAAAATCGCTGCACTGGGGCCTTAAAGCCGGAATGCTGAGCATTTTTGTGCTTGGCTCGGTATTGGTCTACCTGAAGGTAGACAGCTTTATCTGGCAATTGCTCGACTTTATGCTACTTATTATCCTGGTGCCCGGCATCGTTGCTTTTGTAATGACCAGCCTCCGCCAGGCCAACGAAAAAGTGATCGACGAAAACGAACCGATCCGTATCAAGGTACAAAAGCTGGTAAAAATCTACGACCGCGATTCACGTTTTGTACGTGAGTGGAAATCGGGCATCAAAATCAGGGAACGTGCCGGACTGACACGCGACTACAAAAGCTTGCGCGACTTCTACGACATGATTTGGCAGTTACCGCTCTTCGGGTTCCTCGTCTATTTCACGTTCTTTTACCTCGAAAGCAATCTTTGGATGTGGATTCTTTCCCACACCGTATTTTTCTTCCTGCTGTCGCTGCGAATACCGGTTCAGCAGATACTTATAAACAAACACGAAGCAACGGGAAAAATTTTCTACCTGAAACTAAATAAATGGATCTACAACCTGATTTACTGGGCTGTTCCGGCTGTTTTCCTGTTTATCTTTTACAGGAACTGGGACAACCTCGGGATGGTGATTTTTGTGGCCATTATCTGGTACCTGCTGCTGATCATTTACAGTTCGGCCGAGTACATTCAGAAAAAGAACCTGAACATTGCCCGCATCGAAGGTCGTCTCAGCGTTTTACGCCGTGCTTATTTCACATTGATCCGTCAAATACCGGTTGTTGGTAAACGCAAGAAGCCTTTCCGGGCATTGAACGGGGTTTCGCTTGAAATAAAAACCGGCATGTTTGGTTTGCTGGGGCCCAACGGTGCCGGTAAATCTACCATGATGCGGATTATCACCGGTATCCTCGAACAGAGTTACGGAAAGATCTGGATCAACGGACTCGACACACAAAAATACCGCGAAGAATTGCAGGGCCTGATCGGTTACCTGCCGCAGGCTTTCGGAACGTACGAAAACATGTCGGCCTGGGAATTCCTCGATTACCAGGCGATTCTGAAAGGTATCAAAGACACCAAAACGCGAAACGAACGTTTGGAGTACGTGCTGAAAAACGTGCATATGTACGAACGCAGGAACGACAAGATCGGCTCCTTCTCGGGAGGGATGAAACAACGCATCGGGATTGCGCAAATATTGCTGAACCTGCCACGGATCCTGGTTGTGGACGAACCTACTGCCGGTCTCGACCCGCGCGAACGCATCCGTTTCCGGAACCTGCTGGTGGAACTCAGCCGCGAACGAATCGTAATTTTCTCGACTCACATTATCGAAGACATTTCGAGTTCGTGTAACCAGGTGGCCGTTATTAACCGCGGTAACCTGAAATACTTTGGCACACCTACCGATATGGTAAACATGGGCAACAACTTTGTGTGGCAATTTTCGGTTCCCGCGAGGGAATTCGACAACATGGCCAACAAACAACTCATTGTGCACCACATGCGCGATGGCGAGAACATTAAAGTCCGCTGTCTGGCAAAGGAAAAACCAACACCCGATGCAGTAAATGTTCTGCCCCACCTCGAAGATGCTTATTTGTGCTTACTTAAAGATTTTGTTTAAAATGGCTGCAAAACTCGACATAAAAAACAGGCTTTTTATCCTGATCAAAATGATCCGCTACAACCTGAAGATCATTTTTGCCAATCGTTTTATCTGGTTTCTGGTGGCAGCACTGGCCTTTTTCCTTTTTGTGGCCGTACAGGTGGTGCTCGACAACAATACCATTACCGACGGAACGGTTTACGAGCTGCTCATTTTTCCCGGAATATTACTGATTTTCTATCCATCGGT
Source organism: Maribellus luteus (assembly GCF_003576475.1). Classification (GTDB taxonomy): domain Bacteria; phylum Bacteroidota; class Bacteroidia; order Bacteroidales; family Prolixibacteraceae; genus Draconibacterium; species Draconibacterium luteum. Next base: position 543,973 of record NZ_QWGR01000003.1, read on the forward strand.
TTTTGGTATACAAAACGACGACGATTCACGCATGCTCGAAATACTGTTTGGAATACCCAACTACCGGTACAAGGTTTGGCTGGTACGGCTGGTTATGATCTATGCACTGGTGTTTATCATCATTGTTTTGTTCTCGGAAATTGCTTCGATTCTGCTGTACAAAGTCAATATACTGGAAATGTCGTACCAGCTCATGTATCCCATTGTGTTCCTGGGCTCCATGGCCTTTATGTTTTCCACACTGATCAAAAACGGAAACGGTACGGCCGTTACCATGGTACTTATTGGCGTGGCCTTGCTTATACTGCAGGATACCATCCAAAACACGCAATGGAATCCGTTTCTGAATCCTTTTGAAATTCCGAACAACAGGAATGAAGTGATCTGGGAAGGCATTATCCGCAAAAACCGGATCTTTTTAGGGATCGGAATGCTGGTATTTATCCTTTATGGCTTGTTTAACCTGCAAAAAAGGGAGCGGTTTGTATAGTTTGTAATCCAAACTTTTACGCTTTCCATTCAATAAACAAAAGGGCAGGCTCCGGTTATTGGCGTCTGCCCTTTTGCTATTCTTTTCTGACGAATAGTAAAACGTCAGTTCTTCTTCAGGATTTTTTACCTTTGCACCGCAAAATTGAATACGATGGAAAGAAGAGATGTGGAAATAATGGCGCCGGTTGGTTCATACGAATCGCTGATGGCGGCTATTCAGGGTGGTGCAGGATCGGTTTATTTCGGGGTGGAACACCTGAACATGCGCTCGCGGTCGGCCAATAATTTTACGCTCGACGATCTGCGTAAAATCGTAGAGATTGCCTCCGTTTACAAGGTAAAAACTTATCTCACTTTAAATGTGGAAATCTTTGACGGCGAAATGCAGCAAATGCACGGAGTGCTGGATGCTGCCAAAGAAGCCGGCGTTTCAGCAGTTATCGCTGCCGATATTTCCGTTATTCAATATGCACGTTCCATCAACCTTGAGGTGCACGTTTCCACCCAGGTAAACATCACCAACGTTGAGGCGGTGAAATTCTACTCCAACTTTGCCGATGTGATGGTACTGGCGCGCGAAATGAACCTGGGCCGGGTTTGGGAAATCAGCAACCAGATTAAAGAGCAGCAGGTAAAAGGGCCCAACGGCGAACTCGTAAAAATTGAAATGTTTGTGCACGGTGCACTGTGCATGGCTACCAGCGGCAAGTGCTACCTCAGCTTGCACGAGATGAATTCCTCGGCCAACCGCGGTGCCTGCCTGCAAACCTGCCGGCGTGCCTACACCGTTACCGATAAGGAAACCGGCGCCGAACTGGAGATTGACAATGAGTACATCATGTCGCCCAAAGACCTGAAAACCATTCACTTTCTGAATAAAATACTTGATGCGGGTGTTTCGGTACTGAAAATTGAAGGCCGGGCCCGTTCCGCCGAGTACGTAAAAACCGTGGTGCAATGCTACCGAGAAGCTGTGGATGCCTATTTCGACGAATCGTTTACCGACGAGAAAGTGGAGATCTGGAACGAACGTCTGGCTTCAGTGTTTAACCGTGGCTTTTGGGATGGGTATTACCTGGGACAGCGTTTGGGCGAATGGAGCCACAATTACGGGTCGCGAGCCACCAAACGAAAGCTTTACATCGGGAAAGTAACCAACTACTTCAAAAAAATTGGCGTGGCCGAGTTTAAACTCGAAACCAACAATCTGAAAGTGGGCGAAGAAATAATTGTTACCGGGCCAACTACAGGAGTTTACCAGGGCGAGATCAGCGAAATACGCTTCGAGCTGGAATCGGTTCAGGAAGGACTAAAAGGACAACGTATCTCGGTGCCCGTGGAAACCGTTCTGAGAAGGGCGGACAAGCTTTTTAAAGTAGTTGATGCCAAAGAAGTAAGAGAACGCCGGTAGTAATTCGCTCCTATTCTTTTCTTTTTAAGAAAAACAACTTAATTTAACGGTTGTTATAATGTGCATTATGGCCCGAATCCGAATCATTGCTGTTCTCTTACTCTCGTTGCTTGCCGGTGGAAATGCATCTGCACAGTTAATGGGTTTCAGGTTTGCACTCAACTCGGGACTTTTGGTTACGGAATTTGGCAAATCAGATGTTCCGCACCCAAATGCAATTGCTCTTACACCGGCCACTGCCAAAGAAACGTTTACGCCACAACCTGCGATGGGTGCCGAAGCCGAAATTTTGTTTCAGATATCGGAAAGCACTTTTTTCGGGATTGAATTGGATTACACACATTTAAAAGGATACAATAACAATCCTCCCTGGTATAATTATTACCTCACTTCGTATTTTAAGGAATACCAGTCGTCAGACTACATGAATGCCCCGGTAAAATACAACACCACGTTATTGAACCTGGCGGTGAATTATAAATACTTCTTTTTCCGGGAAAAAACATTTCATCCTTTTGTCAAACTCACTGGAGTTGTGGCGTTGGTAGGAACCGATTTTTCTTACAAAGAGTTACCTGAAGCCGGTCTGGAATCAGATATTTTATATGCCCGAGGTACTTCCAACAGCAATTTAAAAAAGTGGCCTACCTTTCATTTCGGGGGCGGAATCGGCTTTAGCTACGACCTCTCCGATCGCCTGGCTTTTCAAATCGACGGAACTGTAACCGCCCTGAATTCCGGAATAATAAACGGGGTTCCCAACTTCACCTATGTCCGGGAAAACGGCGAAGACATTCTGCGTTACAATCGCCACATTTCGCTAACGGCCCAGGTGAGCGCGGGAATCGCTTATACATTCGAAGTAAATACAGGAGGAAAAGGCCCGGGTGGCCGGATAGATCCCAATTTCCCTTTCTACCGGAAAAAACACTAGGCAATTTTTTTTCTTTTATCTGCCTAAATGGCTTGTAAATAGCTTGCTCCGGTTAGTCTGTGTTGAATTGGATTTAAAGACCGGTGAAAGCACATAATTTTGCAAATACTGAGAAGTCAACACCTTTCCGGTTATTACAAGTATTGTATTTTTGCACCGTGTTTCCAAAGAGTTCCTGTCTGGCAATTCAGTTATCTGAGCAAAGAGTGTTAGATTTGCCTTCAAAGTCAACTCATATTTTTATAATTGAAAAAAATCCACTGAATTCAGTGCCTAATTGTCTTTATTTAAGACTCATGTAATTTGACTACAGATAAACCTGACAGTAAATGACTAATTCTTCAGACCGAAATTTAATCCAGGGAATAAGAAAAGGTGACATCGATTCATTTCGGAAACTTTTTGACGAAAAGTATTCTCTGTTTTATGTTTTTATAGAGGGGTTGGTAAAAAATTCGGTGTGGGCTGAAGATATTACGCAGAATGTTTTTTTAAAGGTTTGGGTAAACCGGGCAAAGCTAAATCCTGAACAATCAATACACACTTATCTGTATGTGCTCGCAAGAAACGAGGTGCGGGATCATTTCAGGCTTAAATCAAATATGTCGCACCAATCAGTGCAGGAAGATCACCAGGTTTATTCGGAAGACTATGCCGGGCAAATGGATGCGCAAACAATAAGTGATCAAATTGATAAAATAGTATCGCAAATGCCGGAGCAGCGTCAAAAAGTATTTGTTTTGAGCCGAAAAGAAATGTTGTCGAATAAGGAAATTGCCCATAAATTAAACCTGTCGGTGCGAACTGTTGAACGCCATATTTTTCTGGCAATGAAAGAAATAAAGCGCCACTTGCCTGCCAGTTATAATTTGCTGTTGCTCTTAATGCTTTTGAAATCTTAAAAAAAGTGAATTTTTGGTTGCGTAGTCATCCTTTTTGATTCGTTCTATTAGTGTACTCGCTATTCAGAGTATGCATTTAGTACGTTATGACAAAAACGCAGTTACAAGATTATTTTTACAACCGTTGTTCCCCGCAGCAAGTAAAAGAAGTAGAACAATGGCTGGCCAGCATCGAAGACGGCGATTCCAACGACGTGTTACTTCATGAGTTATTGGCCGGGATTCAGGTGGAAAAGAACGACCATCTGGTGAATCAGGCTTTTGACAAGTTTTTAAGCAAAGTTCAACCTGCCGGGAAACAAAAGCCTCAGAGCAGGTCTTTTGTTCGCAAAATGGGTTGGTTGTATCGTGCTGCTGCGGCCGTCCTCTTTTTACCGATATTAATGGCAGCCATCTTCTTCTACCTGCAAAAAAATCAGCCAACAGAATGGGTCGAAGCCTACGTTCCGTATGGACAAAGCAAAATGGTTTCTTTGCCGGATAGCTCAAAAATATGGCTCAATGCCGGCACCAAACTGATATATCCCAAAGAATTTAATAATTCTTATCGCCAGGTATATGTTGACGGCGAAGCATATGCCGAAATCACCAAAGATAAAAGCCGGCCATTTGTAATGTCGGCCGGCGAAGTCTCGGTCGAAGTTTTAGGGACCCGGTTCAACCTTAAATCATACAGCGAAGACTCGTACATTGCCGTGTCGTTGCTGGAAGGAGCGGTTAGAATGAATACCACCTTTAACAATGAAACCGAAGCAACCGTTCTAAAGCCCGGAGAGAGTGTCAAATTCTCAAAAAATACCGGCAAACTGACCTTAAGTGAATTTTTAGTGAGTGATGAGAGTCTCTGGCACAGTGGCAATGGCTTTTTCTTTATCAACGAACCGCTTGACGAGATTGCACTTTCTCTTGAGCGTTATTTCAACGTAAGGATAAACATCGAAAATGAGTTGTTAAAAAAGGAGCACTATTATTCTGTATTTGTGAATAATGAAAGTTTAGATGACATATTATCGGCCCTGAATGCCAGCGGAAAAATGAAGATCCGCACCAACGCAAACTCCATTTATATATACTGAACAAAAAAATACAAAACGAAGTTTAACCAAAACAATGCCTTGCCCATGAATTCAAGTTAATAAACAAAAGGCGGAGAGGCTCTTACATTCCCCGCCCTTAAGAGAATTTTAGTTTACTCGTATTAAACCAAAAAACATTAACAATATATGTATTTAAAATCAAACAATCTCAATCTGTGTCGAAGCAGACTGAGGAAATTAATAATTGTCTTTGCAATTATATTACTCGGAGGTATTACTCCTATATACTCCCAATCCATATCCGTTAACTTCAGGAACGTTACCATTAAGCAAGCCATCAAGGAGTTACAGTCGAAACACCAATATTCTTTTTCTATAAATACCAAAGACATAGAAATGGATAAACGCGTCAGTTTCAAGGCGGATAATGTTGAATTAACAGAAGTTCTGAAGCAAATCTTCGAGGGACAGGGGTGTTCCATCTATGTAAAAGACAACATTATTTCGGTAGTAAAAAAAGAAGAAAAGCAAGACAAGCCCGTAAATCAAACACAGAAAGTTAAATTAACAGGTAAAGTTGCGGATGAAGCGAATGAACCTGTTGCAGGGGCAACAATTGTCGTTAAAGGTACCACCAATGGGATAACAACAAACATTGACGGGCTCTTTGAGTTAACGGTTGAGCCTTCAAATACAATCGTTGTTTCATTTATCGGCTACAAAACCCAGGAATTTGTTGTTGGAGACAAGACACATGTAGACATTACTTTGGTCACCGAATCAATCGGATTGGATGATGTGGTTGTGACAGCATTAGGTATTAAACGCGAAGAAAAAGCGCTTAGCTACAATGTGCAAAAAGTGGGTAGCGGAGAACTGACGACGGTAAAAAATGCCAATTTCATGAATTCGCTTGCAGGTAAAGTGGCAGGTGTGCAAATCAACTCCAGCGCAGCAGGCCCCGGTTCAGCCGTAAAAGTAGTAATGCGGGGAACAAAATCGATTACTCTGAGCAATAATGCCTTGTATGTTATTGACGGTGTACCGATGAACAACTACATGTATGGAAAAACCGATGTAGGAGCATATTCTTCACAACCCGGCACTGAAAGCGCTGCTGATATCAACCCCGACGACATTGAAAGCATGTCTGTGTTAACAGGTCCTTCGGCAGCCGCCCTTTACGGATACGAAGGTTCAAACGGTGTAATTTTGATAACCACAAAAAAAGGACGGGCTGGAAAAACGACTGTTTCTTACAGCAACAGCACTACATTTTCATCTCCTCTGATGATGCCGGAATTCCAAAACAAATATGGAAACACCAATGGCCTCGCCTCTAGCTGGGGTGCTCCTACCGAATACAGGTACGATCCGGCCAACTTTTTTAACACCGGGGTGAACCTGGTAAATTCGGCTTCCATTTCAACCGGAAATGACAAGAGCCAAAGCTACCTGTCTTTTTCAGCCAACAATGCAAACGGTATTCTTCCCAACAACGAGTACGACCGTTACAACTTCACTTACCGGAATACCAGCTCTTTCTTAAACGACAAGTTTCTGATGGACGCGAGCATCAACTACATTGTACAGGAAAGTAAAAACATGGTTTCTCAGGGCCAGTATTTCAACCCGCTTCCGGCACTTTATCTTTTCCCAAGAGGTGAAGATTTTCGCGAAGTACAATTATTTGAACGTTACGATGTTGCCCGGGAAGTAAATGTCCAGTTTTGGCCGTACGGAGACCAGGGTCTATCGCTGCAAAACCCGTACTGGATCATGAACCGGATGAACCGGGAAGTCAATAGGAGAAGGTATATATTTTCGACCAGCCTGAAATACAATATTACAGACTGGCTTAATGTAGCTGGCCGCGTAAATGTTGACAACTCCAATCTTGAAAATACAGATAGCCGCTACGCCGGAACGCTGGCAGTTTTTGCAGGATCAAAAGGTCGCTTCCGGGTAGAGGACCGCGATGAAAGACAAACGTATGCCGATGTGATAGCCAGTTTAAACAAGAAGGTTGGCTCATTTTCCGTTAATGTAAACCTGGGTGCATCCATTAAAGACCGCCGGGTTAGCAGCCGCACCATCGAGGGCGATCTGGAGAAAATAACCAACTGGTTTACCATCGAGAACATGGGACGATCGGTAGGTATTTTTAAACTTGATGATGACGGGCTTAAACGTCAGACCCAATCGGTATTCGCCAACGCGGAATTTGGTTATAAAAGTTTCCTTTTCTTAACCCTTACCGGCCGTAACGACTGGGATTCAGCACTGGCGTGGTCCGAATCAAAAGAGCGCTCATTCTTCTATCCTTCAGTGGGTTTGTCGAGCCTTGCAAGCGAAGTGATCGAATTGCCTGATTGGTTTAACTACCTGAAAGGACGGGTTGCTTTTACATCGGTAGGAAACTCATATGATCCTTACCTGACACGGAGATTTTATATTTACGATGATCAGACGGACTCGTACCAGCTCTCGCGTACCAAACCAAATTACAACCTCAAACCCGAAATTACCAACTCATTTGAGGCCGGGCTTAATATGAAGTTCTTTGATGCCAGCCTTTCGCTGGATGCCACGTATTACTATTCAAATACGCGTAATCAGACCCACCTGGCAAAATTGGCCGACGGAAGAAACGACAATGTTTACATCCAGGCTGGAAATGTATTAAACTCAGGTATTGAACTGGCTTTAGGGTACGATCAGCAATGGGGAGACTTTAGCTGGGCTTCGAACTGGACTTTTACCTACAATAAAAACAAGGTTGAACGACTGGTTAGTAATTTCCAGATTGACGGTCAGGAAATAGAAATAACTGAAATCAACAAAGCCACATTAGGTAGTTCAGGTTCTCCACAGTTAAAACTTACTGAAGGAGGTACCATGGGAGACATTTATATGACTTCGGATTTCAAACGCGACAACAATGGATACATCTATCTTGATCATTCTACTTTGCTTCCTTCGATGGTTAGCCTGAACCCTGACGATTATAAAAAATTAGGATCGCTGCTTCCCAAATACAATATGGGATGGCGAAATTCATTCTCGTACAAAGGACTTCGGTTAAACGTTTTGCTTAGCGGACGCTTTGGTGGTTTGGCGGTTTCGAACACACAAGCCATACTCGATCGCTACGGTGTTTCCGAACACAGTGCCCGTTTACGCGAGGCAGGAGGCATCGCCATTAACGGAAACGAGATATCAGCTCAAGACTTCCTAAATATTGTAGGAGAAGGAACAGGTAAGGCAGACTACTATGTGTACGACGCTACCAATATTCGTTTACAGGAAGTTAGCCTCGAATACATGATACCCAAAAAGAAATTAAACAATGTGGCAGATGTTACGCTTGCCCTGGTTGGCAGCAACCTGGCTATGCTGTACTGTAAAGCACCTTTCGATCCGGAGTTGGTACCTTCTGCATCAAGTACTTTCTATACAGGTGTCGACTATTTTATGCAGCCAAGCCTGAGGAACATGGGTTTTAGCATCAAGTTACAATTCTAAAAGAACGAAATCATGAAACTAAATAATCAAAGAACAATACATAAGGCAATCATGCTGTTTTTTGCAGCATTGCTCATCACTTCCTGTACCGATAATTTTGAGGATTTAAATCTTCATCCATCCAACCCGTCAGAAAATGACCTGACAAATTCGGAAAGGATAGGCTCCTTGTTCCCAACGCTGATTTCGACCATGCACTACGCCCAGGAAAACCGGAACCAGATGGTTGAACAAATGGTTGGAAACCAATACGGAGGCTACATGGTAACTACCAATAGCTGGCAGGGAACCAATTTCGGCACTTTTAACCCTGCCAAAGACTGGGTTGACTATCCGTTTAACACGATCATGGTGGATTTTAACTCGAACTACCTGTTTGTAAAAGAAGTAACCCAAAGCACCGGGTACATCTATGCCTGGGCTAATATTCTTCGGGTGGCAACCATGCTCCGCGTAACCGACATGTACGGACCAATTCCCTATTCAAAAATAAGCGAAGGCGGATTGACAACCGGGTACGACAATGTTCAGGATGTATACCACAACTTGATTGCTGACCTGGACAACAGCATCGCTTCATTAGCCAGCTATTTGGCTGAAAAACCAACCCAAAGTCCTTTGGCTGAATACGACGTGGTGTTTAATGGTGATTTTGGGAAATGGATCAGGTTTGCCAATTCGTTAAAACTGCGCATGGCGGTTCGTATTGCCCAGGTTGACACCGAATATGCCAAAGCTGTTATGCAGCAAGCCATCGATGCCGGCCCCATTGAAGTGAACACTGACAACGCTTTTATCCCCACACAGGATAATCCCTATTACAAATCCTCACATTCGTGGGGCGACCTCGCCGTTAGCGCTGTGTTATCTGCCTACATGAACGGCTTTGAAGATCCCCGCAGAGAAGTTTACATGACTTTGGCCACTTACGGCGAAAAGTACCGGGGTGTTCGCATGGGAATTGAAAACATATACAAACCGTGGTATTCTGCCACAGCATACTTTTCAAAACCTGCGTTTGCGTCTGATTCTCCGTTGCTTGTTTATTGTGCAGCCGAAACTGCTTTTCTAAAAGCCGAAGCTGCGCTGAGGGGATGGATTCCCGGAGGCGATGAACAGGCAAGGTCGTTTTACGAGGAAGGCATCACCTTGTCGATGGAGCAACATGGTGTTACTGCCGGGGATTTCATTCAGTCAACAACGCCTCCGGAAGTTTATAAAGACATTGCAACCAATATTTCTATTTCAGTCAATACGCCGGTTACGGTATCCTGGAATGATGCCGGGGCAAGTGAAAATACCAAACTGGAAAAGATTATCACTCAAAAATGGCTGGCGAATTACCCGCTTGGTTTCGAATCGTGGTGTGATCACCGGAGGACCGGATTTCCCCAGTTTTTCCCGGCACAGGATAATCTTAGTTCAAGTGGTTTTATCGGCGATGTTACAAACAGTTCATCTCGTATGGTAAGACGCTTACCGTTTCCACAATCGCAGTACCAGGGAAATAACACGAATGTACAGGAGGCAGTGCAAATGCTGGGAGGCGACGATGTTGCCAACACAGATATTTGGTGGGCTCAAAAACCCTAATGCGATGAGTTACAAGGTGAGACGTTTACAAAACAAAAAACTTTACCTGTATGAATTTCATATCAAAAAAAAGTAAATACGAAATGAAAACAAGAAATATAAAAATATCACTACTGGCCTTCCTTATGGCTGCCCTGTTTACAGGATGCAACGATTGGCTGGAAACAGAATCTGTAAATGATACGGATTTAAATACCACAATTAAAAGCGAAGAATACTATGCAGCCCTTCGGGAATGGAAGAGTACACCGGGGCTCCCGCAGGTATTTGTATGGTTCGACAACTGGAATGGCATTTCTCCCACCGGAGAAAACAGTCTGAGAGGATTACCCGACTCTGTAACCATTGCTTCCAACTGGGGAGGGCACCCTAAATTCGATCTTAGCCCCGAACGTAAAGCTGACATGGAATACGTGCAGCAAGTAAAGGGTACTAAAGTGGTCGTTACGCTTTTTTCGGCAAAGGTAGGAGACGATATGCCCGAAGATGAAATCTATAATATTGGGAACAGTTCAGACGAAGCGGTTGTGAGACCGGCGATCCGCAAATATGCCGAAGCAATTTATGATGCTGTTGTTGCGGCAGGTTACGACGGTTTTGACTGGGACTATGAGCCCTATTACGGAGGTATGTTTGATGCCTACCTTTGGTTGAACGATGTACAAAGCCGGATCTTCATCGAAGAACTTGGCTATTGGTTTGGTCCGGGTTCTCAACGAACAGAGCGCGATGGACGAAAACCAGCCATTCCCGGATTGCTGTTCCTTGTTGACGGAGAAGTTGGCGTAGGAAAAGGAATGGGCCTGGATTGGGAGTCGCAATATATCGACTACTTTGTTTTACAGGCCTACGGCTCAACTTCTGATGCCAACCGTACTTACCGGGTAAGTGGTGTTTTAAGGGATATGGCCAAACACATTGAGTCCGGAGCAATTACCGAAAAAGAAGTGGTACGCAGAACGATCCTTACGGAGAACTTTGAGTCGTATGCCAATTCAGGAGGCGGATTTCTTGGAATGTCAGAGTTTATTTTTAAGCCTGAAGAGCTAAATCAGCAAATTGGCGGATGCGGACTGTACCGGTCTGGTTTTGACTACGCACCAAAAGGAAAAGGTGACTACAATGGATCGCCTGAATACTACTTCCTCCGCAAGGGGATTACCAACATATTCAGGATATTCAACGAAAGACAAAATGCTGCGGAACAAAGTTCTGAAGCAGCGAAATAGCATTGATTTGTAACACGAACAAAAGAAATGAAACAAGCATGTCAATATTTCAACCAGGAACATAATTATCCCTCAGTTGACGGGCATGCAGGTTTCATCCGTCGGTTGACGGATCGCTAAAAATTAAAAATTCAAAGGAATGAAAAAGATATATGCATTAAGTTTTATCATCACATGCCTGGGCATTCTTTTCTCAGGCTGCGACGATGCCGAATATGGAGTTATCGACAATAGCATTTATTTAGGTGATGCGGTTACTTCCAAATCTGCCACCTTGACCATGGAAGAAGAAGTGGTCATTAATGTTAATGTGCGCCTTGCCAAACAAGTGACCAACGATGTGGAGGTTACCATCAAGTTAATCCCCGAATTAATCGATTCCTATAATGAAGAAAATGCTACGGAATATTATCCGGTACCTGATTTTCAGCTGCCTGAAAACGCAAAAGTGATTATCCCGGCTGGAGAAATAAGCTCTGTTTATTCTTTTAGCGTTAAAGACTTCGATACGGGAGGAAAGCAATATGCCCTGGGAGTTGAACTAGGTGATGTACTGGCCGGAAATGTGACTAAATCGGTATCGCAATCCAGGTTTATTTACCTGCTGTCTAAACCCCTGAAAGTTTCGGTTCCTGTTCTTAACGGAAGAACTGGAAAGATTACGATGGCACCGGAAACCGATTGGGAAATCACCACGAAAGAATGGTCGCTTGAGTTTTGGGCACGTATGTCGGGATACAACAGAAACAACCAGGCAGTCTTTAGCACCGGGAGTAAAGATCATGAGATTTATATCCGCTTTGGCGATGCCAACAGGCCTTATAATTATTTACAGATTAAAACGCTGGGAGGCCAGGTTCAAACAGATTCGGATCTGAAGGCAAATCAATGGTACCACTGGACTTTTGTGTACGACGGAACAAGTCTTACCATCTACAGAGACGGACAGCAGGATATTAAATTTAATCCACCCGCTCCTAAAGGAGGTGCTGTTCGTTTTGATTACATGAAGATGATCTCCAGCGGATCGTATTTTGTCGATCAGTGTGCGATGAGCCAGGTGCGTTTATGGAAAACAGCGATCTCTCAGTCGCAAATTGAGAACAATATGTTCTTCTCTGTAAATCCGAACAATGCTGATTTACTGGGTTACTGGCCCATGGACGAAGGTGATGGAAACTCATTTACAGACATAACGGGTAACGGTCACAACGGAACTGCCGACGAAGGCGTGGTAGTAGGTTGGGAGCACAACATACGTTTTGACCAGCAGTAGTTTACCAAACCAATATAAAATAGTGGTTGAATCATAAAAACTGAATCTTGAAACAAAAGTGCCATCCGCTATTCAGCAGAATGTTCTGTTAGAGATTTAGTTTCGAAGTACTAATTAGTCAAAGGAGCTTTATGTTCCTTTGACTAATAACTCAAACACTTAGTCCGCAAATACTAACCTTCTTGCATCTCGTGGGAATCGATCCGTTCAAATATTCCCAAATGGGTTAATCAGAGAATGATCGGGTAATAGTCTTTCTTTTATAAAAAATCGATTGAACTTCCAATTCCCTTTACTCCGTACCCCTCTCTCTTCCTTTCCATTATACTTCTTACTGAGATGATCCTCAAATTGGCAATCTCAAGTACTTCCTATTCAAAAACTGAGCAGCAAGCGTCTTCTCTTCTGCCAAAATTTTCCCATGGTCCTTTCATTAATTTGCCTACATTTGCAAATGTATGAACATTTGAACAAATGAATTTTAAGATAGACCATTCAGCTAAATTGCCTCTGCATTACCAGGTAGAGGAATTGTTAAGACAATTGATTGAGCAACCCAACTACCAAAACGGGAAATTCCTCCCCCCCGAAGTAGAGCTGGCCAACCAGCTGGGCGTCAGCCGAAACACAATTAGGCAAGCCACCAACAAACTGGAATACGAAGGATTGATCGTCCGGAAAAAAGGGTTCGGGACAAAGGTTGCCGGCAAATCAGTAACAACACAGCTTGACAGCTGGCACTCGTTTACCCAGGAAATGACCGAAAAAGGCATCTCGTTTAAAAACTACCTCGTAAAAGCCCAACTGGTGGAAATCAACGAGAAGATTGCCACCTTTTTCAACATCCCACCCAAATCGAAGGTACTCTTGGTTACCCGTTTACGTGGCGATGAAACAGCCCCTTTTGTGTATTTCGAAAGCTACCTCCATCCCCGCATCGGTGTTTCAGAATCCGAAGATTTTACTCAGCCCCTGTACGAATTGCTGGAAACAAAGTACAAAACACCGGTAAGTAATTCCCAAGAGAAAATTAAAGCAAGGATCGCCTCGAAGATAACCGCCGACCGGCTTCGGATTAAACAAGGCGAACCCGTACTGATCCGCGAACGCTTTGTAAGCGACCCGGGAGACCGGCCGGTGGAATACAACATTGGCTTTTACATCGCCGAGAAATTCACTTATTCCATCAACATAAAGCGAGAACGGTAAATCAAGCACTCTTTTGGAAAACGACATAAACCAATAACAACATGATTAAAAAGAATTTAGCTATCGGAATTGACGTAGGAGGAAGCCATGTTAGTTGTGCTGCCTTCAATTTGAATGAAAAGAAATATCTGCCGGGAACCTTTGCAGAGAGCGAACTGGATAATCATGGTCCGGCGGATGAGATTATTGCTGTGTGGAGCAAAACGATTGCTTGTTCCATCGAAGCTGTTGGTTTGGAAAACCTGTCTGGAATTGGATTTGCCATGCCTGGCCCTTTCAACTATGAAAAAGGAATTCCGCTATTTACCGGAGAAAATAATAAGTACGAAAACATTTATGGGATTGATGTTCCGGCAGCATTGCGAAAGTCGTTGAATCTTCCGGGCGACTTCCCGATCCGCTTCATCAATGATGCAACAGCATTTGCCATTGGCGAAGATTGGGCCGGGAAAGCTCAAGGCAGCAAGCGGTCGTTATCGATTACGCTGGGAACCGGCTTTGGCTCGGCTTTTCTGAAGGACAATCTTCCGGTTACTTCGGGCGATGATGTTCCGGAGCAAGGCTGTATTTGGCACCTTCCTTTTAAAGACGGAATAGCTGATGATTACTTTTCAACCCGGGGATTGGTTGGCCGCTATCAGCAAAAAACAGGGAAATCGGTCAAAGGTGTTAAAGAGATTGCCATAAGCGCACCAACAGAAGAAGTTGCTCGTGAGCTTTTTAACGATTTTGGATCGCAACTGGTGAATTTGTTGCAGCCCTGGTTAGAGCGTTTTCAGGTGGAAGTTTTGGTTATTGGAGGAAATATTGCCAATGCTTATGATTGGTTTCAGCCAGCTTTAACGGCAGCCTTAAAAGATAACAACTGTGCAGTGCGTGTAGAAATATCAAGCCTGAAGGAAACGGCTGCCATTATCGGTAGCGCTGTTTTGGCTGACCATTCTTTTTACGCGCGGGTAGAACCTTTATTGGCTGAAATGTAATCCGAATCTAAACCAACTAAATATGACAAAATCAAAAATTTCCTTGAAACTAGTGGCTCCAGTCCTGATGAGCTTTTTCGTTATGAGCTTTTGCGATCTTGTAGGGATTGGTGTTGATCGTGTAAAACTGGAATTTGGCTTGTCCAACACCATGGCTCAATTAATTCCGTTAGCCGTTTTCTTCTGGTTTTTCGTCCTGTCTGTTCCCGTTGGAATTTTGCAGGATCGGATTGGAAAGCGAAATGTGCTAAACCTGGGAATGGCCGTGACTGCCGTTGGGCTTCTCGTTCCTTTTTTCTTTTATTCCTTCGGAATGGTTTTGTTTGGCTTTGCCCTACTGGGAATTGGAAACACCATTGTCCAGGTTTCAGCTAACCCATTGCTGGTAGATGTGGTGCCGGATCAAAAGCGATCAAGCTTTCTGAGTTTCTCTCAATTTGTCAAGTCCATCGGATCAATGTTGGCCGCTCCGTTAGCAGGTTGGCTGGCCTTGGTTTATGGCGACTGGAAGCTTTTATTTGCAGTATTCGGAGTGGTGTCTATTTTGGCTATTTTGTGGTTGGGTCTAACACCCGTTGAGGAAAGCCGAAACATGGAGAACCGGGCAACCTTTGCTTCTTCATTTAAGTTGTTGGGAAATGGATTTATTGCCCTGATGGTGCTCTGTATCTTCTTGGTTGTGGGGATTGATGTTGGAGTAAATGCGGTTTCCGGACAGTTTCTATTGCACAAATTTTCGTCGGCACAAACCTTGGCTGAGTCAGGGCGCAGTTTCTATTTCTTTGGAAAGTTACTTGGCACCTTGGGAGGAGCTATTTTGTTGGCGAAATGGTCTTCGCGAAAGTTCTTTATCGGTTCATCTATAGCCGGCGTTCTTTCTTTGTTAGCTTTAATTTTTGCACCTACCGAGACACTGGCTTTGGTTGTTATTTTCATCGTAGGCTTAGGAATTGCCAATATTTTTCCACTCATTTTTTCACTTACAGTAGAGCGTTATCCTACCCGAACCAATGAAATTTCAGGCTTAATGATTATGGCCATCGTTGGAGGGGCTATTCTGCCTCCGGTAATGGGATGGGTGGCCGATGCCTTCAATATTACCGCAAGCTTTGTGGTCTTACTCGCAGCAATTGTTTTCATCTTAATCGTATCAATTTATGGCTTTCAGAAAAAATAAAAAAAGGTTGCAGTGGTTGGCAGCAGGCGTATTTGCACTGCTGGTAGCATGCAGTCCAAAGGGCAATCCAACAGCTTATGACGCCTTACAGTATGTCGATCCTCAAATCGGTTCGGTGCACGGACGTTGGTTTTTTTACACGCCGGCAGCCTTGCCTTTTGGGATGGCCAAGTTGGCTCCGCACACCAATGCTTATGAGGGCGAAGGAAGTTGGTCTCCTCAAGGATATGATGATCGGCATCGTTCCATCGAAGGTTTTGGGCATTTTCATGAATTTCAGATTGGTGGGCTGGTAGTCATGCCAACAACGGGAGCATTGAAAACGGTTCCCGGAACGTTGGATGAGCCGGATACAGGCTATCGCTCTCGGTTTGATAAGGCTAGCGAAGAGTCAATACCTGGTTATTATTCGGTGTTTTTGAAGGATTACGACATTCGGGCTGAGCTAACTGCGACGGAGCGCGTCGGTTTTCATCGTTACACGTTCCCAAAGTCGGAGCAGTCGAACCTGATTATTGACATTGGGCATAAACAAGGTGAAAGTAGCACGGTAACTGATGCCTTTATTCGGATGAACGAGAAAAAACAGCTGGAAGGTTATATCGAAACGTACCCGGTGTACCTTACTTTTTGTGATCCGGATAACCGGGTGAAAATGTACTTTGTCATTCAGTTGGATAAAGAACCGGAAGCTTTCGGCTCGTTTGTCAATGAGCAACAGGAAGCCGGTAAAGCCGAAAGCAAGGGAGTTGACAATGGCTTTTACCTCTCATTTCAAACCGATGAAAATGAATTGGTTGAAATGCAGGTGGGCTTGTCGTACACGAGCATAGCCAATGCACGCAATAATTTGAATGTGGAAGCTGAGGGACAGACGTTTGACTCGGTAAAAGAAACCGCTGCATTAAAATGGAATGAAAAACTTTCCCGCTTTCAGGTGGAAGGAGCCACCGAAGCTGACCGGACCAAGTTTTATACGGGCTTGTACCATGCCCTGTTGGGACGCGGAATAGCGAGCGATGTGAATGGTCAATACATTCAGTATGACAAAACAATTGGGCAGATTCCGTTGGATGAATCGGGTACACCTCGTTATCATCAGTACAACACAGATGGTATTTGGGGTGGTTTCTGGAATCTTGGGCAGCTCTGGGCGCTGGCTTATCCCCGCTACCTGAGTGAATATGTCCAGTCCAATATCGACTTCTCGAAAGTAAGTGGCTGGCTGCACGATGGAATGGCTGCCGGAACCTACACAAACGGAGTCCAAACCAACTTTCAGGGCTTGCTAATGGCTTCGGCTTACAATGCTGGTATTCGCGATTTTGAGGTTGAAACAGGCTATAAAGCAGCCTTGAAAAATGAAGTGGAATACCACGGTCGAAACCTGGGAAATGGGAAATATGATTTGCATTATTTCGTAAAGAATGGCTATGTGCCATCAAAAGATACGGTGATTGTCAATGGTTGGGTGTTCAACTTTGGAGCATCTCACACCCTGGAATATGCTTTTAGCTCGTATGCCGTAGGGCAATTTGCCAAAGCATTGGGACATAAGGCTGATTACCAAAAACTGATGACTCAGGCCGGAAACTGGGCAAATATTTTTGACCCGGAAACCCGTTTTATCCGGCCGCGCTACGAAGATGGCCGCTTTATTGAGAACTTCAATCCGCTGGAAGGATGGCGTGGTTTTCAGGAAGGGAATGCCTATCAATATACCTGGTATGTTCCGCATGATCCGGCTGGTCTGATCGAAAAAATGGGGGTTGATACGTTCAACGTTCGTTTGGAGAAAACATTTGTCGAAAGTCAAAAATCATTGTTTGGAGGAGGTCGCGAGGTGCACAGTTTTTCAGGTGTGGAGAAGCTGTACAATCAGGGAAATCAGCCTTGCCTGCACCAGGCCTGGTTGTTCAATTACTCGGGCAAGCCTTGGCAAACCCAGCATTGGACACGAACCATTTGCGATGAATTTTATGGAACAGAACCACTGCATGGCTATGGTTTTGGGCAGGATGAAGACCAGGGACAGCTGGGCGCCTGGTATGTGATGGGGGCACTTGGGTTATTCGATGTTCAGGGGCATGCGGCAATGAATCCATCCTTCCAGTTCGGAAGTCCGATGTTTGACAAAGTGACCATTCAACTGGATGAAAACTATTACGAAGGAAAGACTTTGGTTCTCGAAACCCGCAACAACTCCAAAGAAAATAAATACGTACAGTCGGTTACGTGGAATGGCCAGCCTGTGGAAAATTGCTGGATCTCGCGAAATGAACTGATGAAAGGGGGAACCCTGCTTTTTGAAATGGGTAGCAGCCCTAATAAAAACTGGGGAGTAGGAACGCCTCCTCCGTCTATGACAAAGGAGTAGAATCAGTCAACCTAAAACCAAAAGTGATGAGTAAAAATTCTGTTTTAACGGTGTTCTTTTTGTTCGCATTTGTGTTTATGGGGCTTGCCCAGGGAGAGGAAATTCTGTTGAACACAGGGTGGAAAGCGAAACGGGCGAGTGAGCTTCCGGTGGATGGCACTGTGATTTCTTCGGCTGACTTTGAGTTTTATGATTGGATGGATGCTCAGGTGCCGGGAACGGTGTTGACCACCATGCTGAAAAATAACAAAGTGCCAGATCCTTTTTACGGGTTGAACAACGAGCTGATTCCTGATATTTACGATACGGGAGCAGATTACTATACGTTTTGGTTTCACAAGCGTTTGCCGAAGCTGGAATTGCAGGAGGGGCAACAGGCTTGGCTGAAATTCCGTGGAATTAATTATTCGGCTAACGTCTTTTTGAACGGACAGCGTGTGAATACCGATACTCATCATGGTATGTTTCTTCGGGAAAAGTACCTGATCACGCCATTTTTGAATCAAGAGGATGGTGCTGTCAATAACCTGGCAGCAATCGTGCATCCGCCCAATCCGGTTGGGCATGCCAATGGCGGGCAAGGAGGTGATGGAACAATTGCCCGGTCGGTTACACAGCAGTTTACCGCTGGCTGGGACTGGATTTGTCCGATTCGCGACCGAAATACAGGAATTTGGGATCAGGTTGCCATTGAAATTACCGGACCTGTGGATATTCAAAATCCATTTGTTCGTTCAAGGGTGCCTGGAAAACGAACTCCGGGGAAGAAGCAAAAGCCGGCCTTTTTAACCATTTCTGCGGAATTGGTTAATGCAACAGCAGAAGATCAGAAAGGGGTTTTAGTTGCCAAAATAGGCAATCAGAAGTGGACTTTGCCTGCTATGCTTAAGGCTCAGGAAAAAGTTACACTAAGCTTTCCTGAGATTAAGATGGAGAATCCGAAACTGTGGTGGCCGAATGGATGGGGTGAAGCAAACTTGTACCAATTGGAATTGAGCTTTCAGCAGAATAATACGCAATCGGATAAAGAAGCAGTCAGTTTTGGAATACGCGAAACCGGAACTTATTTTGATCAGGAAGTTGGTGGGCGTGTGTTCCTGGTGAATGGTCAAAAAGTATTTATTAAAGGCGGAAACTGGATTGCTTCGGATGCACTGTTGCGACTTTCGCCCGAAAGGTATGAGGCAGAGGTTCGGATGCATGCGGAGATGAACATGAACATGATCCGGGTTTGGGGAGGTGCGATGCCTGAACGACCCGAATTTTATGAGGCCTGCGATAAATACGGACTCCTGGTGTGGCAGGATTTGTGGGTGTCGGGCGACTGCAATGGGCGCTGGCCCGATCCAAAGAAAAAAGAGTCGCAAGCAAGAAGACAGTCGTATCCAGATGATCATTCGTTGTTTCTGACTTCGGCTATCGATCAGATTAAGATGCTTCGGAATCATCCGAGTTTATACCTGTGGTGCGGCGGCAATGAATTTCCACCGCCACCCGATATTAACAAGCAATTGGAAGAACGGATTTTCCCGGAATTTGATGGTACCCGTTACTACGTTAATGAGTCGACCTCAGACAGTATTCTTCGAAATACGATTGGCGGAAATGGCGACGGACCATATGGTATTCAGGATCCACTTCGTTTTTTTGTGGTGGAGTCGTATCCGTTTAATCCGGAGTTGGGATCGGTGGGCGTTCCCAATGTTGAGGCCATGCGCAAGATGATGGATGCAAAGGATTTGGTTCCTCCGCGCAATGACCGGCCGAACGAGGAGTGGCGCTACCATAAGTACATCGGCTACGGAAATACCATTGAGCAAATGGGTGAAATCAAAGGGATTGAGGATTTCTGTAAAAAGGCTCAATTGGTCAATTACGAGCAATACCGGGCGTTGCAGGAAGGCTTTAATGCGGGCATGTGGAATCAATATACCGGGATGCTGGTGTGGAAAAACCAAAATCCATGGACTGCTTTACGCGGACAGTTTTACGATGTGTTTCTGGATCAGACAGGTGGTTTTTATGGTTATCAGCATGGCGCAAGCCTCCTTCATGCTCAACTCAATCTGAATGATTCTACCATTTGTGTGATGAATCAAACGCTTTCAGATGTCACCGATCTTACCGTTGTAGTGCAGTTGATCGGGCTGGACGGAAAGCTTTTGCATGAACGAACCTTCAAGCTTGATGTTGAGGCCAATGCCTATAAAAATGCCGGACGACTGTTTGAACATGAAAAGCCGGAGGGATTTTATTTTGCTCGTTTAAGCCTGAAAAACAAACAGGATGAACTAATTGATGAAAATCTTTATTGGTTGGTGAGCGAACCTTCCGATTGGCAACAACTCGATAAACTCGCTCCGGTAAATCTTCAGGTGAATTTGAAAAGAACGGAAGGAAGCCATTACCTGGTAGATATTTCCAACAAGGATCAGTCAACTGCCTTTTTTATTCGATTGAAAATTACGGATAAAGAGTCTGGCGAGTTGATGCTGCCTGCTTTTTTTGAAGATAACTACCTGACCCTTTTCCCCGGTGAGCAAAAGCAAATTGCGATTGATCTATCGCACCTACCTAAAGAGGTAGATCTCAATAAACTTCAGCTGGAATTGGCTCCCTGGAATGGAAAACAGATCATCAAAACTTTTAATGAATAATGGCAACGGCCCCGTCGGTCGTTGTCCTGTGTGTCAAACAAAACTTTATTAATCAACAACTTTAATAGATATGAAAGCAATTATTGCTATTTTCTTAGTACTTGGAATGACGTGTTGTACGTCGAAATCAACTCAGCCGAATCTTAAAGATCAGATTCGAAACAATGAATATTTTGCGTTTACAAAAGCAAAAGCACTCGACATTGTCAAAACAGGTTTTAATGCCGGCGATGGTTATGGCGAAGTGTGGATTCGCGATTACAACACCTTTATTGAACTTTCTGCGGAAGTCTATCCTCAGGAAACTTTGAAAGAAAACCTGCGTGTTTTTTTCCGTTTGCAGGGAGATGATGGAAACATTATTGATGGATTTATTCCGAAAGAGAAAGCAAAGGCATCGGAAGGTGGTTACGACTATATTTTTACCGACCTGGAGCCGAACTATGCCGGGCATAAAAATACGGTTGAAACCGATCATGAAACATCATTGGTTCAGGCCGTTTACAAGTATGTGAAGAAAACCGGGGACACCGCGTTCCTGCAGGAGAAAATTGGTGACAAAACGGTTGCTCAACGCCTGGAGTGGTCTATGGATTTTCTGTCGAATGAACGCTGGAGTGATCAGTATGGATTGATCTACGGCGCAACTACTGCCGATTGGGGAGATGTGCAACACAGCCATCCTTGGGGTGTTTATATTACAGATGACACCAAATTTTGTCTTGACATTTATGACAATGCCATGTTGGTGATTGCGTTGAACAACTTAATGGAGCTTGTTCCTGAAACCAAAAACAAGTGGGAACCCATTTGCGATGGAATTGCAAAAAATACGATGAAATATTTGTGGGACGAGCAGAATCAAAAGTTCATTCCACACGTGTATCTCGATGGTTCTCCATTCCCAGCCGACTTCGACGAAAACCAAATTTACTACCACGGAGGTACCGCTACAGCCATTGAAGCCGGTTTGTTGTCAAAAGAGCAAATTAAGATTTCGCTCAACAAAATGATTGAAAATGTCAAAGCATCGGGAGCTGGCTCAATTGGCTTAACCATGTATCCTCCCTATCCCGAAGGTTCGTTTGAAAATAAAGGCATGTATCCGTATGGTTATCAAAATGGCGGAGACTGGACCTGGTTTGGTGGCCGTATGATTCAGCAATTGATCAAGTATGGTTTTGTTGATGAGGCGTATGAGCAAATGCAGCCTATGGTTAAGAGGGTAAAGGAAAATGATGGCTTTTTTGAATGGTACACAGTGGATAATCAACCTGAAGGTTCAGGTACTTTTCGGGGTTCAGCCGGTGTATTGTACAAAGCTATTTTGATGTTTGAGGACTACGCGAAAGAGGAGTAAGAGAAAAAGGCTCAGGAACAGGCAAAGGCAAAGAGCCAAGAGGAAAATGGAAACGGGAACAAGTTAGATCGTGAGATTTAGTCTTGTGTCCAGGTTCTTGTTTCTTGAATCTAAATTGAAAAAGATAAAGCAAAATATGAGTACACAGAATTGGAGAAAGACGAGCCAGTATTTGATGCCGGCTCAAAAGGAAGAGGAAAGTGCAGGCGATTATGGCTTGTACCCGGCCCATTCGTTGGGCGAAGGAAAAATACACTTGGGGGTAGAGAGTTTGGTTGAAGAGCTTGAAAAGCATGAAACGATTATAATTGATGGTTACCAGGGCGTGTTTTTCGGAACACTGAAAGAGAAGCTAGATGCACAGTTTAAACAAAAGGGGATTGATGTAAACTGGATTGATGTTGCGGAATATTTAAAACCAGAGGCCGAAATCAATGCGCTTATCGAGCCATTTCTTGGGGGTGATGATCCGATTTTTGGTAAACGGGCAACCATTGAGTTGATTGATCTTTTTGACACAACACGATGGAGTGAAATTCAGGATAAAATTACTTCAGGAAAGAACATAATTTACGGCGTAGGAGCTAGTCTTGTAGGAATCGAGGGCTTGTTGGTATACGTTGATTTGCCTAAAAACGAATTACAATTCCGGGCTCGTGCGAAGACGATTACCAATATCGGGGCATCGAAGCCGGATGAGATTAAGCCCATGTACAAACGCTTCTACTTTGTAGATTGGGTGGTTCTGAACAAGCGCAAACAGGAATTGCTATCGAAGATTGATGTGCTTGTTGATGAGCAGCGTTTGGATGAAATAACCTGGTTAAAGGGAGACGATTTAAGGCAAGGATTAAATGAAATAAGCAAAAATGTATTCCGGGTGCGGCCATGGTTTGAACCCGGTGCTTGGGGCGGTCAATGGCTTGGCGAAAAGGTGAAAGGATTGAACAAAGAGGTGCCGAATTATGCCTGGTCGTTTGAGTTGATTGTTCCTGAAAACGGCTTGGTCTTTGAAAGCTCAGGTTATGTTGCTGAGGTGTCGTTCGATGCGGTTATGTTTCAGGAGGGCGAGAATGTCTTGGGCCAAGCGCATCCTCAGTTTGGAGCCGAATTCCCCATTCGTTTCGACTTTTTGGATACCTTCGACGGAGGAAATTTGTCCATTCAATGTCACCCTCATTTAGACTACATTCAAAAGCATTTTGGTGAAAACATAACCCAGGAGGAAACCTACTACATCTTGGATGCAGCACCCGATGCGAAATGTTATCTTGGTTTTAATGAGGATATTGATCCCAAGGCTTTTGAAGCTGATTTGAAGTACAGTTTTGAGAACAATGAGCCCATTGACATTACCCGCCATGTGCAAGTATTGGACTCGCACAAACACGATTTGTTTTTGATTCCTCCGGGTACCATTCATGGTTCAGGAATTAATAACCTGGTGCTGGAAATTAGCTCAACTCCCTACATTTTTACCTTTAAAATGTATGACTGGCTGCGTTTGGACATGGATGGAAAACCGCGTCCGATCAATATTGAGCGGGGAATGGAAAATGTTTGTTTCGACCGAAAAGGCGATTATGTGACCGAGAAATTGGTGGCAAAACCGACCTTGTTGGAGGAAGGTGCCGGATGGAAGTTGTATCATTTGCCAACCCACGAAAAGCATTTGTATGATGTGCATCGCTTCCATTTGACCGGAGAAGTTGAGGTGCAAACCGAAAACCGTTGCCATGTGCTGAGCTTGGTTGAAGGAAGCAGCATTTTGGTAGAGACGGAGAATGGCCTGAAGAAGCGCTTTAACTATGCCGAAACATTTGTGATTCCTGCTGCTACAGGTTCCTATAAAATAACCAATGAGGGAGAAGGCGAAGCCTTGGTCGTAAAAGCATTTGTGAAATAGTAGCAGATGCCGTCATTGCGAACCGAGGAACGAAGGTGAAGCAATCTTTCGATAAATCGTAGCAACTATTCCTTAAACGAATAAATATGAGACTTTACAAGATTTCAACAATCCTTTTACTGGCAGGGCTATTATTAAGCTCTTGCAGTTCGAAGAATAAAGAACTTGCCGATAAAATACTTGCTGATCAAACAATGCAGGAAGTAGACAGCATGGCTCGCCAGCTGATGAAGAATGGATTTTATGCCGGATCAGGCTACCAAATGGTCTGGTCGCGCGACTTAAACACTTTTATTGAATTGTCGTGCGAGGAATATGATAATGCAGTAATCCGCGAAAACCTGTTGATGTTTTTCCATTTTCAGCAGGCAAACGGCGAGTTGCTGGATGGTTATGTTCCCCGCGAAGCGTTTACCTGGGGAGATCCGAATACTTACGAGTCGGAAACAGCTCCCGGACACATCGGTTTTAAGAATACGGTAGAAACGGATCAGGAAACTTCGCTGATTCAGGCTATTTATAAATATGTGGCGAAGACGGGCGACAAATCAATTCTTGCAGAAGAGGTGGCTGGTAAGCCTGTTTACGAGCGATTGAAATGGTCAATCAATTACTTGCTGAATGAGAGATACGCTGCAAAATATGGACTGATTACCGGTGCTACAACCTTTGACTGGGGAGATGTGCAGGTTGAAGGGGGTGCTGTGGTGGACGTGGATAGCCTGACTCATTGGAGCATTGATGTGTACGATAATGCAATGTTGGCCATTGCTTTGGATAACTTGGCTGAATTAACGGATGATAACTCGGATAAACAGCGCTGGAAAACGATGCAGAAAGATTTGCTGGCGAATATTCGCAAGTATTTGTGGGATACTGAAAGCAGCAAATTCATTCCACATATTTACCTGGATGGTTCTCCTTTTCCAGACGATTTCAACGAAAATGAAATTCATTATCATGGGGGAACAGCAGTTGCCATTGAAGCAGGCGTTTTAACCAGAGATGAAATTGCCGCAGTCCTTAAGCATATGGTGAGAAATGTTGAGCAATCAGGCGCTCCTTCAATTGGTTTGACACTTTACCCGACTTATCCAAGCGATGTTTTGGGCAAGAATGTATCTGCTCCCTATGAATATCAGAATGGTGGAGACTGGACTTGGTTTGGCGGAAGAATGATTCAACAGCTTATTGTGAATGACATGGTCGACGAAGCGTACCAATTGGTACAACCCATGATGAACCGTGTTATTAAAAACAAAGGGTTTTACGAGTGGTATAAAATCGATGGAACTCCGGCAGGTTCTGGCGATTTCAAAGGATCTGCCGGGGTATTAGGAAAATCAATCGAACTATTTAACCAATGGGCAGAAGAAAACAAATAAAACAAAGCTTAAGCTACCTGCTTTTGTTGTGTTGTCTGGCAGGAACAAAAGCTTATGCCAAAGATCAAAACGTAATTTGGCAAATCGGTGAAAACAACAATAGTTGTGCGGAATTTGCGTTGGCCCCCAAGGGCTATCCTGATTACATTGCGAATGACTTTGGATGGGAAGACAAGTATTTCCTGATCGGAACATCCAACGATCAAAAAGACTGGCCATACATCATTCCCGGGACAAGCGATACCTGGGGTGGAACCTGGGGAACATCTGGTTGGCGTTCAAGTACCCTGACCATTCTGTTTGGGTTGGATCAGTTGCCTCGTTCCAATGATTGGAAACTGGTGGTTGATCTTTTGGATTGCAATCCGGATGATTTGCCATTGTTTAAAGTGACGGTTAACGGAAAATCATGGAAGTACCGAATTCCGGTAATCAACCCGGCGAGTTCAATCGACAGTGATCCAGACAAGTCTTTGGAATATCTGATCGAAATTCCCCTTCCCAAAGGGTTGGTTGCAAGTGGCGGAAATGAAATCGCCCTGACTGTTCTTGAAGGATCCTGGATTCGTTTTGATCAAATCAAACTTGAAGGGCCTAAGGGAGTGGAACTGACACAAAACAAGCAGGCCTTTTTGCGAAAAGTGGAACCTGCCGATTACGAAATAGAGCATTACGGCAACAAGGCGCAACCACTATTGATTGATGTTGAGCATCTGTCCGGAACGCCTGATATGACTGTGATTCTGGATAACGAAGAAGTTTTTGCATCAACCTTGGAAGAAGGACGGTATGTATTTGAAGTGCCAATGCCGGCAGTTCAGAAAGTACAAAAGAGCAGCTATGAAATTTGGCTTGATGGAGAGAAGCTTCAGGCAGGAAAAATAACGAGGCAGCCTCAGGAGTTAACTTCACCAGCCGGCTATGTCGATACCAAAATCGGAACTGGCCATTCTCGCTGGATGATTGCTCCGGGACCTTGGATGCCCTTCAGTATGGTCAAATTAAGTCCTGACAACCAAAATGATGGCTGGCAGTCTGGTTATGAGCCGACCTTTGAGTCGGTGGCTTGCTTCTCGCACATTCACGAGTGGACCATGGCCGGATTGGGAACCATGCCCACCAATGGCGCACTTCAAACGAAAGTTGGCGATGAAAAAGATGTGGATGGTGGCTACCGTTCGCGAATTGATAAATCAACAGAACAGGCGCCTTTGGGCTATTACAAAGTGCATTTAACCGATTATGACATTCAAGCGGAATTGACTGCAACTACCCGTTGTGGTTTTCAGCGCTATACTTTTCCGAAAGATCGCGATGGATCGCGCGTTTTGCTGGATTTGGTGATTCCTTCAGAATACAAGTATGACCTGCTTGAAGCTTCGGTAAAACAAACGGGCGAAAATACAATTGAAGGCTTTAGCCATCAGCTTTCACCAAATACTTGGAGCGGTGGAATTTCGCAGGAGTACACCATTTATTTTGTTGTGGAGTTTGACCAGCCGATAGCCGGAGTTAGTACTTGGACCGAAAATGGCGTAGAAAAAGGAGCTGCAAGCTTAAATGTTCAGGGAGCAAAAGATGCCGGAGTTATTGTTGATTTCGATACGAAAAAAAATAAGGTGGTGCAGCTTCGCACAGGGATTTCTTATGTGAGCCTTGAAAATGCAAGAGAGAATCTGAAAACTGAAGTCATTGATCCTTTTGGATGGGACTTTGAGGCCGTGCGAACAAATAATGTTGCTACCTGGAATGACCTTTTTAGTCGTGTGAAGGTGGGCAGCAATGACAAGCATGAAAAAACACGTTTTTACACCAACATGTATCGTGCTTTGTGCAGCCGTAATACGTTTAGCGATGTGAATGGCGAGTGGCGGGATGCCGGGGAAGAAATCCGAAGAATGGATGACCCGTCGTCTCCGGCTTTGGGCTGCGATGCTTTTTGGAATACCTTCTGGAACTTGAATCAGTTTTGGAATCTGGTAACGCCGGAATGGAGTAACCGTTGGGTGAAATCGCAGTTGGCCATGTATGACGCCAATGGTTGGCTGGCCAAGGGACCGGCCGGAATGGAATATGTTCCGGTGATGGTGGCCGAGCATGAGATTCCGCTGATTGTTGGTGCTTACCAAATGGGGATTCGCGACTACGATGTGGAGAAAGCTTTCGAGGCTGTGAAAAAGATGCAAACAACGCCCGCACAGGAAGTGGGTGGGGGTTTTGCAGGTAACCGGGACTTGGTTACTTATTTGGAGCATGGTTATGTGCCCTACGACCAAGGCCGTTTTTCCAATTCGCTGGAGTATGCTTTTGACGATTGGACGGTTGGGCAGTTTGCAAAAGCCCTAGGCAAGCAGGATGATTATCAAACATTCTCGAAACGCGGAGCTTACTGGCAAAATGTGATCGATACGGAAACTGGTTTTGCCCGGATGAAAGATGCCAAAGGCGAGTGGTTCCCTGATTTTGATCCGTACAAGTCTGGAGCTAACCACCACTATGTGGAAGGAAATGCTTGGCAGTTAACCTATTTTGTGCCGCAGGATGTACCGGCTTTGGCCCAGGCAATTGGGAAAGACCGTTTCATCGAACGGCTGGATTGGGGATTTACTGAAAGTTATAAAACACGCTTCAATGGTTTGAACGACCAATACTGGAACTACCCGGTTATGCAGGGAAATCAGCAGTCGATGCACTTTGCCTTTCTTTTTAACTGGGTGCAGCAGCCGTGGTTAACGCAAAAGTGGAGCCGTTCCATTTTGGATCGTTACTATGGTTATGGCATTTCCAATGCGTATTTGGGTGATGAAGATCAAGGGCAGATGAGTGCCTGGTTTATCATGGCATCCATTGGGCTGTTTCAAACGGATGGAGGTTGCCGCGTTGATCCGGTCTATGAAATTGGAAGCCCCTTGTTTGAAAAAGTAGAAATTGATTTGGGAGAGCGCTTTGGACGTGGGGAGAAATTTACCATTGAAGCGAAACATGCCTCCCGACAGAATAAATATGTCCAATCGGCTAAGTTGAATGGCAAGAAGTTGAACGATTTTAAATTTCCGGCCAGCGAACTGTTAAAAGGCGGAAAACTTGAATTGGAAATGGGACCAACGCCCAATAAGAATTGGGGAAAATAATTCAATTTTTGTAGCTTGTGTGCTGAAAATAACTTGAACCAATAAACAAAAACAAATGATTAAAAAGAGTTTATTCTCATTCATCGTGTGTGTGCTTATCAGTCAGCTGACTTTGGTGGCACAAACCGATTATTTAAATGAATCCACGGCCGACTACCAGGCACGGATGAAGTGGTTTACCGATGCCAAATACGGCATGTTTATACACTTTGGGCTGTACAGCCAGTTAGGTGGTGTTTGGGATGGGAAAGAGGTGGACGGCTATGCCGAATGGATCCAGTCGAAGGCCGACATTCCTGCGCAGGAGTATGCCGTACTGATCTCCACCTTCAACCCAAAAGATTTCAATGCCGATTTTATTGCAGAAACCGCCCAAAAAGCGGGCATGAAGTACATTGTGATCACCACAAAACACCACGAAGGATTTTGTTTGTGGGACAGCCAATACACCAAATTTGATGTGGCCAGTACTCCTTTTGCCGGGCGTGATATTCTGGCAGAATTAAGTGCAGCCTGTAAAAA
This sequence comes from Maribellus luteus, assembly GCF_003576475.1. Taxonomy (GTDB): domain Bacteria; phylum Bacteroidota; class Bacteroidia; order Bacteroidales; family Prolixibacteraceae; genus Draconibacterium; species Draconibacterium luteum. Next base: position 573,079 of record NZ_QWGR01000003.1, read on the forward strand.
ATACGGGCTGAAATTCGGAACCTACTATAGCATTATCGATTGGCATCATCCTTCGCAGGAACGAAACATTGACGGCAAGGATGGTTCGCGCTGGGGAAACATCCGGATGAAGTCGGGCAAAAAGGAGGAATACATAACATACATGAAAAACCAGGTGAAAGAGCTGATCGAAAATTACGACACCGACATGCTTTGGTTTGACGGCGACTGGGTTTACTGGTGGGACATGACATCCGGAGAAGATCTGTACCAGTACATCCGCGAATTAAAACCGGAGATCCTGATCAACAACCGCGTTGCCAAACGCAGCCTCTTTAAAAAAGATTTTGGCACACCGGAACAGGAACATCCCGGGCAGGCACTCGGACATGAATGGGAAGCCTGCTATACCATGAACCACTCGTGGGGCTACAAAGCCAGTGACACCGATTGGAAAGACGCCGAAACGGTTTACAACAAGCTAAAAGACATTAACGCAAAAGGAGGCAATCTTTTGCTGAATATTGGTCCCGATGGAAACGGAAATGTTCCGGAAGAGTCGGTAAAAATACTTTTGGAAGTTGGCAAAATGCTCAACAAATAGTACACAATAAAGAAGCGGTGATGCTCTCACCGCTTCTCCCTGAAAGACAAACAACTAATGACCTCTCAAACTTTGTCTTAAATGTTTTCAATCAACCACTTAAGTTCGTATTCCTACTGCAAAGTTGTAGTTGGGCTTACGAACAAAGCTGATTCTTTGTTACGGGCTGATTCTATTTTAACACATTTTAAACACCTTCCCGCCACACCCGCGTGATAAGAAAATGTTTTTCAGTTAAATAAAGAAAAGCCTTAAAGTTGACTGTCCCCGTGGCAAGCCACGGGGAATTATTTGATTAAAGCGTTGCAAAAACTTTTTCCAGTAGTTTTTTAGTCGCAATTACACCGTCTCTTTCCGAAAGTTCAGAACCTTCGAACTCAACGCCTACAAAACCTTTGTAACCGGCATCGTCAACAATCTTCATCAGGCGGTAGTAATCCATGTTGGCTTCGTCGCCTTCGGCATTAAACACATTCGACTTTGCACTCACACCTTTGGCATACGGCATCAACTGCTCCATTCCTTTGTAGCGGTCGTAGCTTTCGCCGGTGTTCCAATCAAGAGTAAAATTCCCAAAATCGGGTAAAGTCCCTACCCTTTTGTGATCCACCATTTTCATTACACCCGACAACCAGTCTCCGTTGCTGGATAATCCTCCGTGGTTCTCAACAATCACATTTATTTTTTTCTTATCGCCGTACTCGCAAAGCATGTGCAAGCCGTCAGCAGCCAGTTTTTGCTGTTCTTCGAATGTCCCCCGGCTACCGGCATTCACCCGTATGGCATGGCATCCTAAAAACGCTGCGGCATCGATCCATTTCTTGTGGTTCTCAACGGTTTTCTCGCGCTCGCTCTTCTCCGGATGCCCAACCATTCCTTCACCGTCACACATGATAAGCACATTGCTTACACCTTCGTTTTTAGTGATCTTCTTTAACTCTGCCAGGTATTTCTCGTCTTTTGCCTTGTCTTTGAAAAACTGGTTGACATACTCTACGCCTTCCATTCCCAACTCCCGGGTTACCCTTGGGAAGTCTAGATTGCTCATTTCGCCGGCAAAAATGGCCTTGTGAAACGACCATTCAGCCAAAGATATCCGGTAACGCGATTTTGTCCCCAGCACACTTGCCATGGCAGGAGTAGCAAGTACAGTAGCACCTACAAAAGCAGCAGAGGTGCGAATAAAATTTCTACGATTAATATGCATAACTCTTTGATTAAATTAATAATTCATGTTTTACGAAGATATCCGAAAACGGAAATCTTTTATATTCTGAAAAAGATTTTCTTTTTATACAAATAATAGCACAAGCCCCACTCCAATGTAAGAATTGACAAGGACGTAAACAAGTTTACAACAAACTCGGGTGTACTGAACCAGTTCAAAACACCCTGCGTAAAAATGGCCACAAAACCATTAAACCACTGGTGACCAACCGTATTAAAAAACATATAGATAAAGATCGGATTCATCCCTACCACCACAAACGGGAATATCCAGCTATTGAGCTTTCGGATATCCACCAGCCAGTAACTGAAGGCAAGGAACAGCAAGGCCCAACCGCCTGAAGCCAACACAAACGACGAAGTACTGATGCGTTTGATGATGGGTGTTACCGCTGTCCAATCGAGTAAATACCCGGATAACAAAAAGACTCCTCCAAGCAAAGTAAGTAGTTTCAGTTTTGCCTTACTTGTTTTACCCGATCGCAACATTTGCCCGGCCACCACTCCCCAGATGGTATGTGCAGCGGTAGGAATACAGTTAATTGTCACCCAGCCTCCGCCGTTGTTGATCTTTCCCATCAAAACCATGTCCATCCAGCTTCCAAAATTATGATCCTTCACGAAGGGCTGATTGTATCCTTCGAGCGGAAAAGTGCGGTACAGAACTTCGGTTAGCAACAACAGAGCAATTGAAACCGCCACTTGAGTGGTCCATTTATAACGCATCAAAAAATAAGCGATCAAAATAGTAACCGACAACTGTGAAAGTACATTCCACAACTCCCAAACCAATTTGCGGCTGTAAACACAATGCAGGCCAACTCCCAATGCCAGTAGAATTACCGACCGCTGTACGATGTGCTTGGTTATTTGACTTTTTGAAGCTCCCTGTTTCAATCGCTTTTCATACGAAAAAGGCATGGCCACTCCTACAATAAACATAAAAAAGGGCTGCACCAAATCCCAGAAATGCAAACCGTTCCACGAATGGTGATGAAACTGCCGGAAGAACGGCTCTAAAAATGTACCGGCCACCGGTTCGCGTACCAATACCGACCACAAGCCAGTACCTTCGGCAACCAAAAGAAACATTGTCAATCCGCGAAATAAATCAAGCGACAACAAACGTTCGGACTGGAAAGATGAAACGGTTTTAGTTCCCATTTTCAGGTTTTCGTTGGTAAGGAAGTAAAAATAGTAAATAAGAAGCAACAAAAAGACAGGACAGCCAGCTTTCAGAGTTTTCTGTTCGAACGCATATGAAAAGCCTGTTTCTCAGGAAGCCGAACACCACGCAACAAAAAAGGAGAGAAAAACTCTCTCCTTGCTTATACGTATTTGTAGCGTTTTATATTCTTTTTGGGCGTCTTCTCAAACTCTTCGTTCACCAGCTCAATCGCACTGATTTGTTCATAGCGGGGCAATTCTGCATTGGTTCTTTTACGGTTTCCTTCCATAATTTCGGGCAATGCTTCCTTGTTTACCTGGTCGGCCTGCATGGTTTCAAAATCGGGGTAAACCAGTGCCACCAGTTTTCCTTTTCTTTCAATCACCACGCACTCGGCAACATACGTCTTATTCCCAAGTTTTGCTTCAATTTCCTCCGGGTAAATATTCTGCCCCGAAGCTCCCAGAATCATGTTTTTCGAGCGCCCCCGGATAAAAATAAAATTGTTCCGGTCGATGATACCCAAATCTCCGGTTCTCAGCCAGCCATCGTCGGTAAACGAAGCCTTTGTTTCTTCTTCGTTTTTAAAATAGCCCAGCATTACGTTTTCGCCTTTCACCTGGATCTCTCCCACTACGTTGTACGGATCTTCCGAATCGATTCTCACCTCCATGCGATCTACCAGCGCACCGGCAGATCCCGATTTTGTTTTATTCCAGGCAGCATAACTGATAAGTGGCCCGCATTCGGTCATACCATAGCCCACCGTAAACGGAAATTTTATTCGTTTGAAGAATTTCTCCACTTCGGCATTCAAGGGCGCTCCGCCAATAACGATCTCGAAAAAGCGTCCTCCGAATGTCTCAAGCATCTTTTTCCGGATCTTTTTCAAAATCAGCGCTGAAATACCCGGGATATTCAAAAGAATCTTCATGGCCGGTTTATCCAGCGCCGGCTGAATCTTCTTTTTGTATATTTTTTCAATAATCAGCGGAACCGAAAGGATCAGGTGTGGCTGAACATCGCCAAAAGCCTTTGTAATAACCGCCGGGGTTGGCATTTTGCTCAAAAATGAAATATGACAGCCCAGTGTCACCGGGAAAAGAAATTCAAACAACAAACCGTACACATGTGCCATTGGCAAAAATGATACGATCCGGTCGCCCGCCTGAAGCGGCATGTTTTCACGCGCATAAATCAGATTTGAATGTAAACTCCGTGCAGGAATCATTACACCTTTCGTAAACCCTGAAGTACCCGAGGTATAGGAAATCATACACAAGTCCTCGCCTTTCCAGTCAGAAAAATGAAAAGACGATTTGCTGACAGTATTCTCCTTGTAATACTGAAAACCATCGGCCAGTTTATAGGCCAGGTTCTCGTCCCTGCCAACATGCAGGCTGAAATCGTCCAACACCACCACTCCTTTTAAATGAGCAGAATACGCCAGATCGATCTTGTCCAGTTGCAAGCGTGAGCTAAAAACCAGTTTCGACTCCGAGTGATTTATGATGTGATTGGTATCGTTCTCGTTAAAATCGGGGAGTATCGGAACAATAACCAGCCCCGAAGATAAAGCGGAAAGAAAAACAGCTCCCCAATTGGATGAATTTCGCCCCAACAGCGCGATTTTATCTCCGGGCTGCAATCCGGCCAGTTGGTAAAACAAATGCAACGATTTAATAGTCGTACCAACTTGTTTAAAGGTATGGGTTGCTCCGTCGTAGTCAGAAAAAACCGGACTGTCCCAGTTTTTTGAAAAAGCTTCATTATAAAGCTGTGCCAGGTTCTGATTTTTCATTTTTATCCACAATTAACCGGGAATAAAGTAAGTATGTTGCAATAATGCCCTTAAAATTTCCCTTTTTGAGTTTGGCTAAAATACTTAATTCTAGCAAAAAAACACTTAACCGCCAATAAAAGCTTATTTCGAAACAAAATATCCTTCATTCCGGGAAAAACGACGGAACATGCAATTGAAACGAACGCAAATGACTTCTACAATCTTTTTTTTGAAATACACGAGCGGAGAACCTTAACCTTCGAAACGGCAGGGGTAGAAACAAAAAAAAGCCGACCCCGTCGGATCGGCTAATCTCAGCACCTTGTTCTGCTTTATTTTTTGTCTAACTATTCTCGATGTTTTAAGGGACAGTGAAGGACAGTTTCTAAAGTGTATTCAAATAGTTGATCGGGATCAGACAAACGATCCTAAAGCTTCTGAACAAGGACAAATAATGTGGGAGGGTAATATCTTTGTTATTAATCACTCAGGAAATAAAGAACCTTACTAAAAACGAAGCAATATTAAAAAAAAGGTTTTCTATTTTTTTCACTGATGAATATGCGGTAGGATTTAATGGATAAGCGGTAGAGTCCAATTTTTAAATGGTATATCCGATCTTTTCTTATTCAATAATCGGAAGAATCAACGTTATACGTGCTCCCGGATTTTCGTTCCCCGGATAGAGCTCCTCGGCGTGTATACCTGTCTGAACTTTATATTTATCACCCAGTAGCTTCACTCTTTTCTGAGTTAAAGAAGATGAGATATTTAAACTGTTTTTCGACTGCGAATAGGCTCTTGATTTGGCAAAGCCAATGCCGTTGTCCTCCACCAGTATCCGAATGCTTTTATCACTTAGGTATTCAAAAACAACCTTTATAAAACCCTTCGTCGGCAGGGTGGAAATTCCGTGCCATATGGCATTTTCCACAAACGGCTGTACAATCATGGAAGGAATGTTGTAATCGTCATTTTCAAGTTTTTCGTCGATTTCGATGGAATAACCGAACCTATGATCCATTCTGAATTGCTCCAGCTCAATATAGTTTCGCAGCCTTTCCACCTCATCGTCCAGTATAACCGAATTCGATTTAATTGAATTCATGGTTTGCCGAATCAGTCTTGCAAATTGAGAAAGGTAACTTCCGGCCTCCTCCGGTTTATTTTCTAAAAGAAACTTCTGGATCGACCCGAGCGAGTTGAAAATAAAGTGCGGATTCATCATCGACTGAAGCGCCCGGTGCTCAATGGTAGCCAGCTGGTAATCTTTTTCCCGGGCCCTGATCTGTTCCTGATAATACCTGCGAACTACCAAAAAAACCAGAATAATTAAAAACAGAAATACAATAACCTTTGTAATTAATCGCTGCCAAAGGGTTGGTACCACTTTTATCGGAAGCTCAATTGCCTCGCTGTAGTCTTCCATGTTTTTCCTCGACCTGAGTTTGAAAGTATAGTTTCCGGGCTCCAGGTTCAGGTACACCACCTGTGTTTCGGTACCGGTAATCCAATTGTCGTTTACCCCTTCCAGCATATAGGCAAAGTTGGACGGTATTGAAGAAAAATTAAGGCTTGAAAACTCGATATTCAACCTGTTCTTGTTTTTGTAGGATATCGCTCCGCGGGAAACATCAATCTCTTTATCATCGAGCAGAACCCGGACAAAATAAGGCTTGGTTGGCTGATACTGTGTATTTACACTCTCTTTTATCGGGATAACGGTCATCCCGTCGTCAGATCCTACAAACAATTTATCGTCCTTGCAAAATATATCGTTGATGTTGTGAAACTCATTACCCAAACGATTCAACTCCACCTCTTTTCCTTCAATCACCTTTTGCGGATTATGGATGAAATAAATTGTTCTCTCGGTAAAAAAAAACAAAGTACTGTCGTAATAGGCCATGTCCCGAATCCGGAAATCAACCTGGTCCTGCAGATCACCTAGTACATTGTAGAATTCTTTTCCGTGCTGCAAATACATTTCATTCCCAATCAGGTTGAAAATTTCATTTTCCGGATCGAGGATTAAATGTGCCGATATAAACCGGCCGTTAAACCGGTTGTATACATTTTGTGCATGTATAATACTATTCTCGTCGACAAGAAAATTAGATGCAGCACTTACAACAAGTTGTCGATTGTTGTTTATCAAAACATTGCTAATTCGCCCCTCACGAAAGCTCCAGTGGGCCGAAGAATCACTGTCCACATTCAAGGCAATAACATAGTCATTATCATACAAATAAACAACATTCTTTTTTTCATCTACTATCGAGTTTTCTGCCAGGAAATTCGACGTAAGAATATTTTTGAAATAGATTTTCTTTTCCTGTTCATTAAAACTAGGCTCCTTCAGCGTAAACAAATGAGTCATTCGTCCATGTACCAGTAGTACGTCGTTCGACAAATGATGTAACTTGTTGAGGTTTAGATCAGAAAACAATTTATCGCTTTTGTATATATCATTCCCTTTCAAAAAAAAGATTCGCTCTCCGTTGGTTGCCCAAACCCCTTCGGGAGTAGAGCTGGAGAAAGCGGTAATCCCCTCTCCATCAAAATTTTCTGTCCCAAAGAAAGAGTACCTTACAATATCACGGTTAATTTTATATATTCCCTTTTTTGAAACCGCCCAAATGTTGTTTTCATCATCCTGTAGCAAATTCTGCGGTACCTCAATTTTAAGGTGCAGTAACAGTTCCTTTCCACGGTAGCAGTATACGCCTTTGTCGAATATCGAAACCCATATCAACCCTTCATTGTCCACCAGAATATCATTCACAAATCTGCTATCAACACTCAAAAAGTTTCTGTCAACCAGTTTATAATTCCGGAACAAACTGATGTTTCCACTTAAATCAACCGAAAAAACATCCTGGTCGTTTTGGGAAAACACCCGAACCTGCGACATGGGCAATTCAATATGTTTCGAAACCTCGTTTAGATCTTCCAACTCATAGTTACCTGACGACGACCACAAGTAAAAGTGTTTCCCCGGGCTTTCGTTTAAATACAGAGTGTTAACTGGTCCATTGGATTCCCGGCTCAGATCAAAAAAGTCGATGTATTTCAGATCTTTAACAACATTTATTTCAGAGTTTACATTGTAAAAATAGATGGTAGAATCAGAAGCCTGAAAGAAATTATGGTACATGAAACCTGTTCTCACATCTTTCAAAAAGGCGTCGGTTTCTTCATTATGAATTTTATTTTGATCATAAAAGTTGACCGATCCGTCGAAGTTCAGAAACCACAACCTACCTTCCATATCCTCTTTAATCCGGAAAACCATGTTGTAACTCAGTCCGTCATCTTCGGTCAACACCAGGAAGTTATGTCCGTCGTAACGAATAACGCCCTTGTCGGTTCCAAACCACATAAATCCCCGGCTGTCCTTTTCCACACAATAAATCATACTGGTAGGAAGCCCGTCGGTTACCGAATAGTTGGTTACAAAAGGATTTTCGCAAAAAGATTGGTTGATTTGGAGGAAGAAAAGAAGTAGTATGACCAGGTAGCTCCGCACTAATCAACTGATTTTGAGAAATGACCAACCGCTTCTTTGAACTCAATGGCTCTTCTCCTCGATATGGCCAGTTTTGTATTATCATCCAAAATGGCATAAGCCCCCTGGTAACTTGAAAATCCCTTCAGGTAATTCATATTGATGATCGTGGATTTGTGGATCCGGAAAAAAACATCGGGGTCCAGTATTTTCTCAAACTCTCCCAACGACTTGCTTGAGACGATTTTCTCCAACCCGGAAATATGAATGATACAATAATTGGCGTCTGCTTCGAGGTATTTTATTTTTTTCGCTTCAATAATCTGAAACCCAAATTTCTCTACCACCGTGATCTTCTTCGGAAACTCGACTCCTCCGCTGGTTTGTTCAGCCAGGTTCTCCAGCGACTCTCCATAGGTTTCTTGTACCTGCCTATTCTGCCTGCGCAAATCAAGATGCGAAGTTGCTTTTGCCACGGCCTCTTTTAATTCCGCCGGGTCGATGGGTTTTAACAGGTAGTCGATGGCATTTGCCTTGATCGCACGCAAAGCATACTCTTCATACGCAGTGGTGAAAATGATGGCATAATTCTCTTTCTGGATGGTTGAAAGAAACTCAAAGCCATTTTCTCCGGGCATCGAGATGTCCAGAAAAATCAGGTGCACATCATATTTTTTCAGTAATTCGCGACCGGCAGAACCCGATCCTGCGGCTCCGCAAATAGTAATTTCAGGGCAATAACGTCCAACCAGTAGTTGAAGAGCTTGCTGAACATTTGTCTCGTCGTCGATTATTATAGCGTTGTATGATGTCATTTCCCAACAAATATAGAATTAATCACAGAAAACCGGCCACATATGAATCAACGGTATGAAACACCTGATAAACGTAGCCTTTCAGCGAATAAGCGGTAAAAACAGTCGTTAAAAAAAGAACAACTTCACTCTATCTCTTCAATAAGTTTAGCCAACAAAAAAGCCGTCCCACTTATGAAACGGCTGTATGAATCTTACCAGGGTATCTCCTACTTTTTCCGAAGAAAGATATCTCCGCTTACAGTCTCAAGATCGACTTCCGTTGATCCGCCATTTAATGAAAGCTGGTGTTTTGTTCCAACCCATTGAGTTCGTTCCGGAGTTTTTCCATCAAACTCAAGATTGGAATACACTTCACCGGTTACCGTTGACAAATCAATTTTCATCCGATGCGCTTCCGGAATTGTATAGTCGATAAACCCGGAGATGGAATGAACTTTCATCGCTCCTTTGCAACCAATCAGTTCCACTTCGCCGGAAATTGTTTTCAAACTAAATTTTAATTGCTCCGGAACCTTGAGGGAATAATGCACATCCGAATTAAAATTATTGAGATTGCTTCCTCCTCTTTCCTTCTTAATGCCTTCAAAATCGATGTCCTCCTTTAGTTTCAACTTCAGACCACCTTTTTCAATAGCAAGATTGTAAAAATCGTTGTATTGATTATCGTCGATATTTACCTCTACGCGTAGTTCAATATAATCCTTGTCCCATGCCTCAAGAACAATATCCTGAGCAAAACTGAATTCCATAAAAGTCTCTCTGTTGTCCACTTCGATCTTCTCATTGATCACCCTCTGCGCAAGAATGCCGGATACGGAACTCAGAATAAATAGCGCTGATAGAATAAGTGTTTTCATGGCTCTCCTACTTTTTCCTCAGGTAAATATTTCCGGAGATTGATTTGAGCAATAACTTCTGCCCTCCTCCATTCAATGTGTATTCAGTGTTATTCCGGTGCTTGATTTCATCCAATCCTTCCGAACGCTTGTCTTTTTCGTTATCAGAAGTATTTACCAGGTCAAGATTGTTGTACACATCTCCGGTAATATTTGAAACCTGAATATCGGCTTTGGTAGCTGCGGGCAAAGTTATATCCACCAAACCACTGACGGTTGCCAGAGAAGTAGGTTGCTCCTGGCTCAGACTATTAAACTCCGCCTCAATGCTTCCACTTACTGAGCTTACCGTAAGTGGACCGGTGCAATTACTAAGCGTTACGTTCGACGACAATGTTTTTATCTCCAGACTTCCGTTATAAGAATCCACTTTCAGGTTATTCCTGGCAAACGGACTGTTATAATCGATACTCAGTTTGACTCCCTGCGGAACAGAAATGGTATAAGCGTAGTCTTTCACCTTTTTAGTGGTACCGACAATCTTTACCACACCGTCTGCTTCGCTAACATTCAACCCTAAGCCAGTATTGTCTTCCATGGCTCCGAGCAGCTGTAGTCCTTCAGCTCTTTCCGGTTTTTCAAAAGCGATATCCGAAGTTATCACGATCGCATTTCCGGTATTATTCTTTACATTGATCTCTCCCAACAAGTCGGCAATCAGAATCCGGCTTTTAACCTTGGGCGTGTATTCGTATTTGCTTTCCTGGCTCAATAGTGCGAGAGGAAGTGCAATTACGGCCAATAAAATTGTGAATCGTTTCATTTTGTTGAAATTTAATGTTCTTTACTTTTTATGAAGGAAACCGCGTGAGCCGGCATTACACACTGCTTCCTTATATGATTGTTTTCATCATATCCTGTGCAAAATCCTTTACGTTCGGATCAGTACCTGCCTGATTCTTTATGAACTCAATATTGTCCTTGGCTTCGTTTACCCCCGATTCTGTCAACACCTGGATCAGAGAAATCTGAACAAGTGGATTATCCTGAACCAGCAAGGATTGTACAAGCCCCGACTTCACCTGCTGATTATCGCTGACCATTCCCGACAAAACATTGAGGGCGGCCAGTCGTACGTTTATATTTTTATCGCTGTTAAGTGTGTACATCAGGGCATCGACCAAATCAGCACTTTGGGTACTGTATTCGGCAGCCGAATATACCGCCTCAATTTTTTGCGGACCCGAATAGTCTTTCAACCCGGCCAGCACCACCTGTTGTTTGAGGCTCTGAACTTCGGCTGTCAACTGTGCATTCTGCCCGTTTCCCGAACCTGAAAAATAACCCGCAGCAAATGTTCCCAATGCAAGTACTACAACTGCGGCTGCTTTTGTCCACGAAGGAAGTATGATCAATCTAGGATTTTGAGAAGAAGTCTGTTCTTCGAGCATCATCATAAATTCTTCTTTCATTCCCGACGGCGGTTCAATCTCCGGCAAAGAGTCGGTGAATTTCAGGAACGAACTCAAATCGTTGTACTCTTCCCGGCAGGAGGCACAACCTTTTATGTGTTGTTCCATTTTTGCGCCGGTAACCGCATCCAGTTTACCATCGATCAACTCCGGAATATTTATTTTTACTTCTTCGCACTTCATGACTACTCAATTAAAATTTTTGAATAAATCTCTTTCAGTTTTTGTATGGCCCTGAACGTTCTCACTTTCACTGCATTTTCGTTCGATGAGATGGTGCCTGCAATTTCTTTGTAGGAAAATCCCTGGAAACGGTTTAATTCGATCAGTTCGCGATCGCCGGGTTGCAACTGCCCCATCGCTTCAATCAAAATATCGTACGATTCTTTGATCTCCATTTCCTTTACCGAATCGGTACTGTCTTTAATTACCAACTCGCGGTCTTCTTCCACTGCAAAGAACTTTTTAGTGCCCCGGTAATAGTCCACCAATTCGTTTCGGGCAATCCGGAACAGCCAGTAAGCAAACACCTTGTCCGGCTTCCAGCTTTGACTGTATTTCAAAATCTTCAAAAAAACATTTTGGGTGAGATCGCGGCTGACGTCCGAATCTTTTGTCATCCGAACAAAATACCCAAACACTTTTTTGTAGTTTCTGTCGTACAGAATGCCCGCGGCCATCTTTTTACCGCTGGCAAGCTGCTCCATCAACCTTTCATCGTTCAGTGTCTCTATCATTAATTTTCAATCGAAAATGCTCGAAATTTCAAGCAACTAATAACAATACCTCAATTTAGACGATTCGTTACACAGCCAGTAAATATTTTTGAAAATTTTTATACCTCTATTGCAACAGTCCTACTCTATGAAGCACTGCTCACTGTTCACCAAACAGCTGACTCTCAAGAACATTTCCATGAGCATTCTGTTCTTCACTTATAAAAAACACTTCAATATGAAAACGATTATAATCCTGGTACTGGCATTTTTTTCAGTTACAGCATTTTCGCAACCTCATTCAAAAGTTAAAACCGGCGACAAAATCATCGACTTTAAAGCTCATTTAATTGATGGCACAGAACTACCGCTAAATAAACTTTACGATCAATCGCCGCTTGTATTAATTGTTCTACGTGGCTGGCCCGAATACCAGTGCCCGGTTTGCACCCGGCAGGTAGGCGAATTTGTTGCCGAAGCCGATCAACTAAAAAAACACGGTGCCAAGGTTTTGATGATCTACCCCGGACCATCGGAAGTATTACAGGAAAAAGCAAAAGAATTTACCAGCGACTTTACTTTTCCTGAAGGATTCTATTTTGCTCTTGACCCGAATTACGAAATGGTAAACCAATACGGTCTTCGATGGGATGCACCCAAAGAAACTGCTTACCCTTCCACGTTTGTAATCGATAAAAACGGCAAAGTGGTTTTTGCCAAAGTCAGCTCAAGTCATGGAGGGAGGGCCGATGTAGAAGAAGTTGTGGAGGCGTTGAAGATTTTATAAACAAACTTTCTTACAAACTCTTGCTGAGTTCACCCTTAACTTCGATTTGAACAGGGTTACTAAAATTGAATTCCTGCCAAACAGCGAGGCAGACATTCCCGATTTTCAACTAGGTACGAGTTGGCTTTTAATCGTACAGAATCTCACCAACGAGATAAACAACCCGGTACGGATTGGATATAATAGAACCAGACATTGCTATTAAACCAACAACTCAGTATAAGTTGGATCCGCCGAAGCACACAAATATGTTTGCAACCTGTTGAAAATTACGATAAATAGAAATCGCCTTCTTTCCCAATAGTTTTTTAGCTTTAAAACAAAAAAATGACCGACAAACCACTTGTTATCCCAATCGACAAAATCAAAAGTGATTTTCAAACATTTCTGACACCTCACCACAACCGAAGAATCATTTTTTCCGGAGCATTTGGAATCGGCAAAACTCATTTCCTAAACGAGTTTTTTAAAGAAAAAGAAGAATATTTTCCCGTTTTTCTAAGACCAATCAATTATTCGTTACTCTCGAACGAAGATGTTTTTAAGTTTATCAAATATGATATTCTTGCTCAGTTAATTCAGAATGAGAAGTTTGAAGTCGGGGATAGTTTTGATTTTTCCGCAGAAGAATACACCAAATACTATGTAGGGCAAAATGGCTTTTCTATTTTATTCAACTTATTAAAATATGCACCAAAAGTAGGAGCGTTTATTAAAGCATCGGAGAAACTGGGAATTCTAGTTGAGAAATTCAGAAACGGATTAAAAGAAATCAATTCGAACGCAGAACTAAAGATGCTCAAAGAGTTCGGAGAACAAGCTGAAAACCATTTTCTCTATGAAAATGATGGAGTCACTGACTTTATCTCTGAAATACTGAACAAGCTCGTTACACCAGAAAATCAAGAAGATGGGAACAAGAGTAAAGTTTTAATTATTGATGATCTTGACCGCCTCGATCCGGAGCATATCTTCCGTTTGTTTAATGTTTTTAGCGCCCATTTTGACCAGGTTCATTACTACGAAAACAAAGAAGGAAATGACAATAAATTCGGTTTTGACAAAATCATTTTCGTTTGCGACATTGAAAATATCCGTAAAATATTTGCTCATAAATACGGTAGCGAGGTTGATTTTAGTGGGTATATTGATAAGTTCTATTCTACTACGATATATAGATTCTTACATAATGACGTATTTGACCAAATAGTAAAACCGCATTTTGAGAATAAGTTAGAGCTATATCATGATTTTAGAAGTTATATCAGAATTGGAGAACTTTTTGTAGCCGTTCTCAAATTATTATTCCAAGGCCATGAATTATCGGTTCGTGAGATTAAAAAACTCAATTCTTATAAACCGTCCTTTATTTCCGAAAATAAAATTGTGAATTATTCCCCTGTAATGCTTACGAAAGTGGGCTCTAAAGAAAATTCTGTTTTGAAACAATACAAACTGCTTATAATATGCAAGATATTTGAGGAAACATTCGGGACAAGAAATATCTTTTTGAAGAAAATTAATAGAGCCTTTGAAAATTTTTCTAAAAGTGATGATTCAGACCTAAACTATACCTATGCTGAATCTCTGGGTGATATAATTCTATTTTCAGATATTGACCATCACAAATTCAACTATAGCAAGATTAATGATGCTTCACCATTAGAATTTGAACTTAAAACAAACAAAGGTGTAGTCTTAAAGTATAAAATTCTAGGGGGTTATTATTCGAATCGTTATGAAGGAGGGGATATGTGGTTTCGTGCTGAAATAGAAAAACCATTTAATACAAACATTTCGAATGGTCAGTTTTACAAACTACTAGTTTCTGCATTAGAAAATATTGTTAAATATGGAATCTAATTATAATAAAAGCCGGCCCCAAACGGGACCGGCTTTCGGTATATAGCGACTTCAAGTATTGAGTCTTGTATTTAGCTTAGTTTTCTTTGAAAGCTTCGATCAAAATCTCAAGGATCTTTTTACCGGCAGCTGCTACGCTGCTACCCGGGCCAAAGATGGCCACCGCACCTGCATCGTACAGGTATTGGTAATCCTGAGCAGGAATAACACCACCACAAATTACCATGATGTCGTCGCGCCCCAGTTTTTTCAGCTCTTCGATAATGGCCGGAACCAGTGTTTTGTGTCCTGCTGCCAGTGAAGAAACACCTACCACGTGCACGTCGTTTTCAACGGCTTGCTTGGCAGCTTCTTCCGGAGTCTGGAACAGCGGTCCCATATCCACGTCGAAACCGATATCGGCATAACCGGTTGCCACTACTTTTGCACCGCGGTCGTGTCCGTCCTGCCCCATTTTGGCAATCATAATCCTTGGCTGACGGCCTTCCATTTCTGCGAACTTCTTTGCCAGTTCCTGTGCTTCCTGGAATTCTGACTTATCTTTTGCTTCTGCTTTGTACACGCCTTCAATCGTTCTGATTACTGCTTTATAACGACCTGCAATTTTTTCGCAGGCGTCTGAAATTTCACCCAAAGATGCGCGTTTTTTCGCTGCTTCGATCGAAAGTGCCAGCAAGTTACCTTTTCCGGTTTCAACCGCTTTGGTAATGGCTGCCAATGCTTCCTGAACTTCAGCTTCGTTACGCTCGGCACGCAGCTTATTCAAACGCTCAATCTGCGACAAACGAACGGCGGTGTTGTCCACTTCCAGAATATCGATCGGATCTTCTTTTTCGAGACGGTATTTGTTCAAACCAACAATGGTTTGTGTTCCGCTGTCGATCTTACCCTGTGCACGTGCAGCTGCTTCTTCGATTCTCATTTTCGGAACACCGGTTTCGATGGCTTTTGCCATACCGCCCAGTTTTTCCACTTCTTCGATCAGCGCCCATGCTTTCTGTGCCAGCTCGTGTGTCAGGCTTTCAACATAGTAAGAACCTGCCCATGGATCAAGCGAACGGCAAACTTCGGTTTCCTGCTGAATGTACAACTGGGTGTTACGTGCAATACGAGCCGAGAAGTCGGTTGGCAATGCAATGGCTTCATCCAGTGCATTGGTGTGCAAACTCTGGGTGTGACCCAGTGCTGCTGCCATCGCCTCAATAGCTGTACGGCCTACGTTGTTAAACGGATCCTGCTCAGTCAACGACCATCCCGATGTTTGCGAGTGTGTACGCAAAGCCATCGATTTTGGGTTTTTCGGGTTGAACTGGCTCACCAGTTTTGCCCAGATCATACGGGCAGCGCGCATTTTGGCAATTTCCATAAAGTGGTTCATACCAATGGCCCAGAAGAACGACAGACGCGGAGCGAAAGCGTCGATATCCAAACCTGCTTTAACACCTGTGCGGAGGTAGTCCAAACCATCGGCCAGTGTGTAAGCCATTTCAATATCGGCCGTTGCACCGGCTTCCTGCATGTGGTAACCCGAGATGGAAATAGAGTTGAACTTCGGCATGTGCTGCGAAGTAAACTCGAAAATATCAGCAATAATTTTCATGGAGAATTCCGGCGGGTAAATGTAAGTGTTACGCACCATGAATTCTTTCAGAATATCGTTCTGAATGGTTCCTGAAAGCTGTTCCAATGTTGCGCCCTGCTCCAGACCGGTTACAATATAAAATGCCATAATTGGAAGTACGGCACCGTTCATGGTCATGGAAACTGACATTTTATCGAGCGGAATCTGATCGAACAGGATTTTCATATCCAGGATCGAGTCGATGGCCACACCTGCTTTACCAACATCGCCAATTACACGCGGGTGATCAGAGTCGTATCCGCGGTGAGTAGCCAAGTCGAATGCAACCGACAAACCTTTTTGTCCGGCAGCCAGGTTACGACGATAAAATGCATTGGATTCTTCAGCAGTTGAGAAACCTGCATACTGGCGGATCGTCCACGGACGCATAACGTACATGGTTGAATAAGGTCCGCGAAGGTATGGTGCCAAACCTGCCGCATAGTTCAGGTGTTCCATGCCTTCCAGATCTTCCTTCGTATACACCGGTTTTACCGGAATCTGCTCAGGAGTGATCCAGTCTTTTTTGATATTGTTTTTTGCAGTCCAGTCGCCCAAATCTTTCTGAGCAGCGGCTGCTTTTATGTTTACATTTTTAAAATCTGGTTTCATAGTTTCCGCTTTTTAGATTCCCAATTTTGTTTGATACGCTTTCAGATCCTCCAGAATGTTGCTTTTCACGTGAATGAAATTGGTAATTCCTTTTTCCTGAAGTTCAGCCATACAAGCCGGAGCTCCTGCAACTACCAAAATTTCCTCCTCCAACAGTTCGGCCATTTTTGGAGCAATTTCAGCATATTCCTCATCAGAACTACAAACCACAACAATGTCGGCACCGGCAGCTTTCGCAGCAGCAACGCCTTCTTCAACAGTTGCAAATCCGTTATTGTCTTGTACATCGAAACCGGCTACAGCAAAGAAGTTACAGCTAAACTGTGCACGTGCCTTACGGAATGTCAGGTTACCAATGGTAAGCATAAATGCCAGCGGACGTTTATTTTCCTGCGAGTACATGTCGGTAGAATAGCGCAATGCCTCAAAAGCCTGGGCTCCGCGGTAGGGTTTCAATGTCTCCACTTCAGCGCCTTCAACCGTCAGATCAACCGGCTCGAATACCGAACCGTCAAAACCGGGTTTCAGTTTTTCGTTGAAGTTCGGAAATTGGTTGGTTCCCAACAGGTTTTCGCGACGTTGAGCAAAACGTTTGTCGCGCTCGGCTGCCATCTTTTTAATTTCAGCCTGAATAAATCCTTCTTTGAAAGCAGCAATAAATCCGCCTTTTTCCTGAATAGTCAGGAACAGGTTCCATGCCTGATCAGCGATCGATTCAGTAAGGTTTTCGATGTAATAAGAACCTGCCGACGGGTCAGCAATTTTACTCAAATGAGATTCTTCCTGTAACAGGATCTGCTGGTTACGGGCAATTCTTTCCGAGAATTCGGTTGAATCTTCGTAAATAGCGTTAAACGGAAGTACGGTTACCGAATGTGCACCACCCAAAATAGCCGACATGGCTTCGGTTTGTGTACGAAGCATGTTTACATACGGATCGTAAATGGTTTTGTTGTAACGGTTGGTTTCGCTGTGAACGATCATTTTTGCCGAACACTTGCACTCAGGCGCGTAAGCTTCCACAATTTTTGACCACAAAAGACGCCCGGCACGCAACTTGGCAATTTCCATGAAATAGTTGTTGCCGATACCAAAATTGAATTTGATGGCTTTTGCAGCATCGTCGATTGAAACTCCGGCTTCGGTAAGTTGAGTTAAATACTCAGCACCCTGTGCCAATGAGAACGCCAGTTCCTGAACAATGGATGAACCGCTGTTGGCAAAGAATTTACCATGAACGGCCACCGTTCTGAATTTTGGCAACGCTTTGGCTTTTTCGATCGCGGGTTTCAGCTTAGCCACAGCGCCTTCTTCCAGAACTCCTTTTAAAACAAAAGTTCCGATCGGGTCGGTAGCAGTTGAGGCCACAACATTTTCCCTGTTCCATTTTCCTGCCGACACATAGTCAACAAAAAGTTCAGCCAGGTTGCAGTCGTCGCTGGGGCAAACCAGGTTTACTTCAGCAGCTTCCACACAAATGTCTTTCAGCAATATTGCCAGGTTTTCTTTGGTTACCGAACAGCAGTCGCTGAACAGAAACCCTAAGGAAGTAACTCCTTTACCTAAAACCCGAAGTGCTTTAGCATTGGCTTCTTCGAAATCAGTTACAAAAATGTTTTGACGGATAAACCAGTTGTTATTGGTTTTATTGTTTCCCCGCACAAACGGAAATTCACCCGGAAGTGACTCCAGATAATCCTTTCCGGCAAGGTTTTCCTGACGGTAATACGGACGAACGTTGAAGCCCTCGAAAGTCTTCCAGACCAACGCACGGTCGTAGTCTTTGCCTTTTAAATCGGCAATAATCTTGGCTTCCCACTCTTCTGTAGTAACAGAATTGAATTCTGTGAAAAGCTTTTTATCTTTTTCTGCCATGTTGAAAGTTGTTTTTGAAAATCGTGCGGCAAACTTAAGGGTTTTAGCTGATTGAGAGAATCAAAGCACCTTGTTTTTGAGGAATGTTAACAAAAATCATATTTCGGACGACTTAAACTTAAGGTTAAATTAAAAATGAAAATTTTTTACCCTCATTTTTTGTTTCGCCCAAAAGAAAACAAGCATAAAAGTCAACTACAAAAAACTACATATCAACACATTAATAAGAACAATTCTAAATAAACTATCTGTCGACAAACCCCTTCAAAAAAGATTAATATGCCAGCTAAAATTGACTTACGCTTGAATTCTCACACTTTCTTCTTTCCCACGAATAGAACCAATGTTATAATTCTCGAAAATAATCGCTATGGCCACTTTCACCAAAAAAGTAAAAAGCAAAGAACCCAGCGAAAAGATCAGAACGGCCGTTCTGATCTCGGTCATCGAAGGTGTGTAGACATAAATCTGCCCCAAAACGTCGGGAGTGAAACCCGGGATGATCAGCGCAATACCTTTTTCCACGTAAACACTGGAATAGATCAACACCGTTCCAATGTTCAGCGTCACAAAGTTTTTTCGTGTTTTGGGAATCAGGAAGAGGATAAAAGCGGCAAAACCCATCCCAATCGACAACCAGCTGTACGGCACAAGCTCTTTGTTATCGCCAATTCCGAAGAGCAAATATTTCCAGTACAACAGGTGCTGCGTTCCGGAGTAAAACTCCTTGAAAAGTTCGGCGATCGTAAAAAACAGGTAGATAAACATAGCGTAAACCATTAATTCGGCAATCCGCCAGATGGCTTCATCTTTAATCTCGAAATTGGTAATTTTCCGAAGTATCTGAAAAAGGATCAGCAAAATAGCCGGTCCCGAACAAAAGGCCGATGCCAGAAAGCGCGGTGCCAGCAAAGCACTGTTCCAAAACGGGCGGGCAGGCAATGCGTTATACAAAAAGGCTGTTACAGTGTGAATTCCCACTGCCATCGGGATACTGATAAAAACGATGGTAAGCACCATTTTTTTCCGGTACTCTTTTTTGTAAAAGATGGCATACAACAGATGAGAAACCACCACAAAATTGATGATCAGATAAGCCAGCAAAAAGAAGAAGTCCCACGAAAGCATGGAATACGGAAAATTCATGGTCCCCAGAATGGGCAGCATGTGCCAGAACCGCATGGGATTTCCAATGTCGACAACAATAAATGCGATACTCATGATTACAGCGCAAACGGCCAGTAACTCGCCAAAAATTACAATCTCCTTTATGGGCTTCCAGTTGTAAATGTAAGCCGGGATAACCAACATCACAGCTGCCGCGGCTACTCCCACCAAAAACGTAAAGTTACCGATGTAAAACGCCCACGACACCGAATCGCGCATGTTGGTGGTTATTAAACCGTCGCGGAGCTGCCCTGCGTATCCGCCGGCTCCCCAAACGATCAGCACAAAAAGAAACAGCAACCAGGCATAATAGGTCTTTGTCCCCCGGAAAAACAACTGTATACTACCTTTTACAAAACGGATAAAGTTCATGACAAACGCGTTATATTGTTAGAAGTTTCCATTGAACGAATCAAACGCCAAAGAAGTAATAAAACTTTGGCTGCGTGTTTAACTCCTCTTTTAATACGAGGACTCTTTTATTCTCCAGAATATACCTGATTTCGCTATTGGGATCGAGCAGGTTGCCAAATTTCCGGGCGCCCACCGGGCAAATTTCCACGCAGGCTGGATACCTTCCCTCTCTCACCCGCTGAATGCAAAAAGTACACTTCTCCACCACGCCTTTCATTCTGGGCCGGTTTCCGAGATAATGCATTTCGGTGTTTATTTCCTCTTCCGGAATTTCGGGTTTCCCCCAGTTGAAATGCCGTGCCCCGTATGGGCAGGCAGCCATACAATACCGGCAGCCAATGCACCAGTTGTAATCTACCACCACAATTCCATCGGGTTCCTGCCAGGTTGCTTTTACCGGGCAAACCGTTGTACACTGCGGTGTCCGGCATTGCTGGCACTGAACAGGCAAATAAAAATGCCCTTCTTCGGGTACGGTCTCCGGATTGTAATGAACATCGGAATGCACAAAGTCGATACCTTTTTCCTTTTCCATTTGCAGCACCTGAATCCAGTGAATCTGCGGCTCGCGCGACTGATTGTTTTCCTCCACACAGGCATACACACACTTTCTGCAGCCAATGCATCTGGAAATATCCAAAGCATAACCAAACAAAGTTCCGTCGATAGCCGGCTTATCCGACAAATGAAACTCCTTGTGGTACTTTTCCTTGTATTCGGCCTCCAGGTCTTCAATCAACTGCTTCTTTTCCTTTTCAGACAATGTCCTGAAATTCTTTTGAAAAAACTTCTCCAGCTCCTTTAACGAGCACCCCGAAAGCGCAAGGGCAGAAGCCGAAGCCAGTGAAATATTTTTGAGGAAAGACCTCCTTGAATTACTTTTCTTCATTGTTCTCCTGGTTTTTCGGTTGGTAATTTTTTATATCCTCTTGCCTTACAGGAGGGGGCTCAGGCGTCATCGATTCAAACTTCGGGGAATGAGGATTGTGGCAATGCACGCAAAGCAAATACTCCTTTTTGCCGTTCCATTCCCCGATTCGTTTTCCATGAACACCTACTTTCCAATCTCTTAGTTTCTCGCCGTGGCATTGTCCGCAGAGTTTATACGATTCTTCAAACGAAAGCAATTTGCCGCTGGCCAGTCTCAGTGAATCCCGATTATTCATATCATGACAATCAAGACACCACCGGTTCTCGCTGTCGTGGTTAAAAATGGCGCTGATGTCATCGTGAAAATCAACCAGTTCTCTTCGCTGCGGATTGGGGACAATATCGGAATGACAATCATTGCACGGAAAAATTCCGTCGGTAAGCGGAGGCGGCTCTACCGCGATCTCGGTTGACTCGCCAGTATATTGCGCGACGCTTCCTTCTTTCAAATTGGAATCCGCATCATCCTGCCCCGACTGTGGACCAGAGCCGGAACAAGCTCCCAAAAGGGCCAACATAAACAGCGCCGGAATCCAACGGCTGAAGTGCCTGTTTCTTTGTATTTTCTTCATTCCCATAAATCTTAAATTTCAAACTCATTTTACTCCTTTTTCCTGATCAGGTATTTTGTATACCAAACCGAAACAGCGATCGAAATAATAGCCAGCCCCAGAAAGGCCAGTATCCGGTACCCGATGTTTACACTTGCCATGTCGACAAAAATCAGGCGTATGGCCGATACAACCATTGCCGAAATGGCCAGCCAACGGTATTTTATATTTTTCAAGAGATAACCGACTAAAAAGAAAAGCAAGCCTGCGAATATCCAGGTTGCGGTGATGTAGGATGGAGGAGAAACATGGTAAAAAGCAACCAGCGTCATTCCAAATCCCAGCAGCAAATAAAGGTTCCGAACCAGTTCGGTTTTAATGTTCAGTCGCTCTTTTTGCCAGTTTATGATTCGGGCCGAAACAAAGGCAACCAGCATAAACGAGAAATTCGTGAGGTGGTTATTCTGATGCGACTGCACGGCAAACACCAGGAAAACAAGAAATAAAATAGTGTTCATGACAATCATAAACCGCGACCTGAACCACAAGGCAAACGACACCACCAATAAACTTTGAAGCGCAAAAAGGCCGTACGAATCGGGCAAACCGAAAATTCCGAAAATGACCACACTTAAGGTCAAAAATCCGTAAAGAACATAGATGGAGGCGATTAGCCGGATGTCGGATTTTAAGCGGAGCAGCGCTGCATACAAAATACACAACACGGTTACCATCGCGGAAATCGGTACATAATTGTTCTCGAAATAGGTAAGAAGAATAATCGCCAGAATAACCGTAAAGCCTAGCCCGTTCCAAATAATGGCGACAATAGCCAATTCGCTGGAGATCGTTTCTTTTCGAGGAACAATCGCGATTAAAGAAAAGACAATTCCCGTGAGTATCGGAAAAACATACAACCCGCTCACCGAAGCCACAAACGCCGGATTATTTCCCATAAAAGGATTATTGAGCAACCACACCAAATGCAGCACATAAGCCACGAATATGAAAAACAAAGCGAGTTTCAGCCAGGCAAAACGGCGATACAATTCCAATGTTATAAAAGCAACAGTTGTTGCCAATATCGCGATTACCGCTGCAGAATCGAAAACCACTCCGGCCCCCATCAGCATAATTAACGACAAGCCTGCCGTAGCCTGTGATTTTTTACGAAAAGCGATGTACAGAAATACCAATGACACTAAAATCAACAAAACAAAAGCAAGGATTTTATTTTGCAACAGCGGATTTTCCTGGAAGAAATAAAGCCGAAGCGTAAAAAAGTACAACAGGAAATGGCCGTTATACACCAGTAACTTCGAGATTACCGAAAGCGATTCCCGGATGTAATGGGCGCAAATATAAATCGAAGCTACCGCGGCAAAACCTACCAAGATGGAAACAACCCGGTTTCCCGAATTTTGTAAATAATTGACCAGAAATATTAAACCCAGAAACAGGACGATATTTCCCAGCCAGGCCATGCCGTATTCGCCAACACGAAATTCAATGGAGCCTTTGGTCTCAAATGGCAGTTTGATGTCTATGCCATCATCTTGAGGAAGATGTTCCCTTTTTCTGGCGATAAACTCCGGAACACCGGTCTTTTCGAGCGATCGCTCAATGTTGGTCAGGCGTTCGTTTAACGCATTCAGTTCATTTCTGAGATTTTCAAATTCGGGGGAATTTGATGTTTCTCCCTGCATGACCAATAGCCTTTGATTAAATTCTTCCCCTGGTGATTTCTTCGGGAAGCGATACGGTTAAGAGCGCATTCAACCAGCGCAATATCCCAGAACATCTAAAACGAACAAACAATTTTTTTTCGGTTCGTCTTATCACTATTTCGTCTTCGGTAATACCAACACGATCCCGAGAACCCGGATTCTACTCATGTTGGAGCACCTTCGTCACCTAAAAAGATGTATCTATTTAAATATAAGCATTTTATTACCTCTGACTGACACGCTCAACTTGACAAATATCAATGACAAAGAAGATTTAATTCCGTAAGTGAGAAAGAGCTTCACAAGAAGAAACCCTAAACGAAAAACCACAAAATATCAATTTTTAACTTTTATTAACCTTTTGATGAAACTCCTTTAAAAACAACATATTCAGACATGCTTAGCAGTTTTTGTTTATTTATTTCAGAATTAAATTAAACATTATTTGTTTAAAGTTGTCTTAGTAAATGCTAAACAAAACATTTTAAACAAGCAGAGCAGAAAACTTTTTAATCACTTTAAATCAGAATCATGAAAACAAAAAATTTATTCAAGAATGTAAAAGCAGGTTTTAACTTGCTATTGATGCTTTTCTTCTTCGTTGGATTGGTAACACTAAGCTCGTGCGAAGACGATGACGAACCGATGCCAGAACCCGAAATGGAAAAAACGATTGTGGATGTTGCCGCAGAAGCCGGGTCATTCCAAATATTGTTACAGGCTGCTCAAAAAGCAGGTTTGGCCAATTTCTTAAGCACGGAAAAAAACCTTACCGTTTTTGCTCCAACCGATGCTGCTTTTTCGACCTTGCTCGGAGATCTGGGCCTGAGCAGCCTTGACGATATCGACAATTCGACCCTTGCTTCAATTTTAACGTACCATGTGGTCAGCGGAATGGCTTATGTCAACACGCTCTCAACAGGCGTTCTGCCAAGCTTAAACAACAATTCGCCCGATGAAAAGCCACTCTCGTTAATGGTTAACAATGGAAACGATGTAATGATTAACAACGCAAAAGTTACAGCTGCCGATGTAATGGCCTCAAACGGAATCATTCATGTAATCGACAAGGTTTTACTTCCTCCCTCGGTTGTCGACCTTGCCACGTACTCCGGTAATTTTTCATCATTGGTTAGCGCAGTTGTGAAAGCCGATTTAGTTGAAGCTTTGAGCGGAGATGGACCATTCACTGTTTTCGCACCCACCAACGATGCTTTCGCCGAGCTTTTTGCTGCCCTGGGCATTACCGGTCTTGATGAAGTAGCCATGGATGATCTTACCTCAATTTTAACCTACCATGTTGTTGGAGACAATGTATTGTCAACAGAACTATCAGCAGGAATGGTTGAAGCATTGTCCGGTGAAACATTCGATGTAACCACTGACGGCGGTGTTATGCTAAATGGAAACATTAAAGTTACAGCAACAGATATTCAGGGAACAAATGGCGTAATTCACGTTATTGACGCTGTTTTGGTTCCTCCAACTCAAATGTCGAATACCATAGCTGATATAGCCGTGGCCAATTCGGAGTTTTCAATTCTGGTTGAGGCGCTCATGAAAGCTGACCTGGTAGGAGCTGTGTCGGATAAGGGGGCAGATTTGACCGTTTTTGCTCCAACCAACGATGCCTTTGTGGCGCTTCTTTCAGACTTGGGAGCCAGCTCACTGGATGATATTCCGGTAGAAACTCTGACCAACATTTTACTGTACCACGTCATTGGCAGCAAAGCCATGTCAACAGACTTAAGCAGTGGCTATTTCCCCACTCTTTCAACGTATAGCGGCAATAACCTTTCGATGTACATCCAGGTTGACAACGGTGTTTACATCAACAAAAATACGATGGTCACCACCCCTGATATTGAAGCAGACAATGGTGTTATTCACGTAGTTAACAAGGTAATACTTCCGCCTTCGGTTGTAAACATCGCGATCGACAACAGCAATTTCAGCACACTGGTTGATGCAGTTGTTAAAGCCGGATTGGTGGACGCACTTAGCGGGACAGGACCGTTTACAGTGTTTGCTCCAACCAACGATGCATTTGCAGAACTGTTCACCGCTCTTGGAATATCGGGGATAGATGATTTAACAGCAGAACAGCTTACCCCAATCTTAACTTACCACGTTGTTTCGGGCAATGTACTTTCAACCGACCTGAGCAACGGCACAGTAGCGACGCTCAATACCGGGAACAATCTAACTATTGATCTCACTACCGGTGTAAAAATTAACGAATCGAATGTAATTGCTGCAGACATACAGGCAAGCAACGGAGTGGTTCATGTAATCGACAAAGTATTGATCCCCGGGTAAAAAACAGCATGTCAGATAAAAGCTATTTATAAATCATATTAAAAATTAACACGATGAAAACAACAAAACAACTTCTATCAATTGTAATGGTTACAGTTCTAACTATTTCCCTTAGCCTGAGTGCTAAAGCTAAAACCGACGGCGAAGCATCCTCTTCAACAGTCGTTGAAATAGCTGCCGGAAATCCTGATTTCTCCATTTTGGTGGATGCAGTAAAAAAAGCTGATCTTGCAGGTGCACTTAGCGCCGAAGGACCATTTACCGTTTTTGCTCCGACCAACGAAGCTTTTACCACCTTGTTTAAGCAATTGGGCGTCGACGGAATTAAAGATTTAACAGCTGAGCAGCTCACTCCTATTCTTACTTACCATGTTGTAGCAGGGAAAGTAATGTCGGGCGATCTTTCAAATACTTCGGTTGCCACTTTGAACGGAAAGAAAATTAAGATCGATCTGACGAATGGAGTAATGATCAACGACAGTAAAGTTGTTACCGCTGATATTTCAGGGAAAAACGGGGTGATACACGTGATCGACAAAGTGCTAATTCCAGAGTAAATTACGACAGCCATGACATTTACAAAAGGATTCCGCCTGGAATCCTTTTATTTTTCAACTTTCTCTGAACAAAACAGAGAGAAACTTCCTTATTATGTCAAGCTCATTTTTCGTTTAATCTTAATTCAACTTGATTAAACAAAGTGTAACAATTACCTTTACAAAATGTCAGAAGATAAGTAAAAATGAAAACAGCCGGTTATTCAATAAAAGACCTCGAAGTGCTTTCAGGAATTAAGATGCACACCATTCGGATCTGGGAAAAAAGGTACGAGCTTTTAAGCCCGAACCGGACCGATACCAACATTCGTCTTTACGACGATGAAGATCTGAAACGCTTGCTGAATATTTCGCTTCTGACAAAAAACGGCTATAAAATTTCGAAAGTCTCCCAATGGAACGATGCCGAGATAAAAGACACCGTTATTAAGCTGACATCCTCAAAAACATCCTACGCCGACTACATCGACCGCTTTATGTTTCTGATGGTGGAACTAAACACAGTCGGCTTCGAGAAACTGCTGAATGAAGTACTTTCGGAATTCTCGTTTGAAGATGCACATTTCAATATTCTTTTTAAACTTTTTGAGCGGGTTGGGACTTACTGGCAGGTTGGTTCTATTTTTCCTGCGCAGGAACATTATGTCACTCATTTGTTTCGCCAAAAGTTAATTGCCGAGATTGACAAACTCGGCAGTTCGGAAGCCGGAAAGCGAACCATTTTGTTTTACCTGCCCGAAAACGAGTTACACGAAATAAGTTTGCTTTTTTACTCGTACCTCGCGCGCAAAAGTGGCTACAACATTTTCTACCTAGGCCAGTCGGTTCCGTTTGAAGACCTTGAAAAAATAAACGCAGTCAAAGAAGTTGACTACGTATTTACTGCCTTTATCAACTCCATTCCACCCGACGAATTGGAAGATTACCTGATCAGGCTCAGAGAGTGTTTTCCAAAACAAAAAGTATTTATTACCGGGCACCAGGTTCGGCAAAACAACCCGGCGCTGCCGCGTAACTTCAAGACGGTAAAAGACCACCACGAATTCAAAAAGTACCTGGGCTGACCGTGCAGAATTGTGGAATACAGAAAAGCAGGCTTTGGGATATCATCCCTTTTGTTAATTAATGTAAAAAGGACATAATGCGTTTTTTTCACCCTGAAATTTCATCCTATTTTTCATAAATTGCATCCCTGTAACTGAAACGAAAAGATGGAAAAGCTAAGTTGGACAAAGGATATTTTTGGGTCGAAGCTTGAAATCAGGCAGGGGGCGAGTAAAATCGGAAGCATTAACTGGGACAACATGCTCAGTTCGCAGGCACAGGCCATGATTAACGGCAAACTGTTTACGCTTAACCGCGAATTTTTTCTCTCGAAGCTCGAGATTTACGACTCCAACAGCCAAGCGCTGCTCGGAACCATCATGATCAACTTTTTTAATACCCGCAGCGATGTGCTGATCAACGGAAAACGTTTCGAACTGGAAATAAAAAACTTCTGGCAATCGCGGTGGTCGTGGAAATTTAACGGCAACGACATTATCAGTTACACCTCTCACGAATTCGTTACCAAAGACAAAGGCACCATCGAACTGGCCACGCCCATCAACGACGAGGTGGAAATCCTCATCCTGCTGGGGCTGTTTGTGCGCAACCAGTTTATCCTTTTTATGCTGCTGATTTTGCTGATCGTATTAATAGTTATCATATAAAAATTACATTTCCCAAATACTGATTGTGATATCTCCACGTTTTTTATTCATGAAAAACTGGCTACAATCCTTTTTATTTATTTTGACGATAACGCTCATTTCATGCAACAAAGAAGAATTCAACTATAGTTCAAATGTGAAACTCGCGTTTTCGATGGATACAGTATCATTCGACACTGTTTTTACCACCGTCGGCTCTACAACCAAATATTTTACCGTTAAAAATCCGGAAAACCAAACCGTCATCCTCTCAAACATTCAACTCGCAGGAACCAAAAACACGCCTTTTCGCTTGAACATTAACGGCATCAGTTCAAATCAAGCCGCAGATATCAACCTGCCGGCAAAAGACAGCCTGTATATTTTTGTAGAAGTAACGGTTGATCCCAACGGACAAAATTTACCAATGGTAGTTGCTGACTCTATACTTTTCAATGTAAATGGGAACACCCAATCGGTTCAACTAATTGCATTTGGACAAGATGTTCATCTGCTGAACGGACAGCGGATTCAGACTGAAAACTGGAAGAACGATAAACCATACCTGATTTTCAACTCTGTTTTAATTGATTCACTGCAAACACTGACTATTGATGCAGGATGCAGGATTCATTTTCACAAAAATTCGAGCATGCTTGTAAAAGGGACACTAAAAGCCAGCGGCTCTTTTGAAGAACCCATTGTTTTTCAGGGCGACCGACTGGAAAAAGAATATGAAAATATTCCGGGCCAATGGGGATACACTTACCAAACTGAAAACAATGATTTGATTATTTTCGGGGGCATTCACTTTTTCCAGGGTAGCAAAGATAATTTATTGAATTATGTTACAATCAGAAATGCAGATAAAGGAATTCAGCTCGACAGCATGGGTTTTTCGCCAAAACCAATGCTAACCATAAGCAACTCCCGTATCGAAAACATGACACTGAACTGCATAGATGCACGCACATCGAACATTGATGCCTGGAATTGTATTTTTGCCAATTCGGGTTATTATACCGTTGCCCTAGCATTGGGCGGAGATTACCGCTTTTTCCACTGCACCTTTGCAAATTATTTTGCAGCGACAGCCCAGGCTTCCCCTGCATTGTTGCTAAACAACTATTTCGAATACAATAAAAAAACCTATGGATTTGACTTAAACGCGGAGTTTGGAAATTCCATTTTCTACGGATATGCTGATTCTCAAATTTCAACAGACCAATACCAGGGAAACAGCTTCGTTTACAGTTTTAAAAATTGCCTGTTAAAAACAGGGGGTGACAAATCATTTACCGGAAATAATTTCCCCGACTCTAGTTTCGATAAAGATCCGATGTTTGCCGCGCCAAACAACTTCTGTTTTTCTGTCGACTCTTTATCGCCTGCCAGAAATATTGGGAATATCGACATTGCCAAACTCTACCCCTTCGATATGAACAACATTCCGCGACTTGCCGACGAAGGCCCCGACCTGGGAGCACTGGAGTGGGTTTCATCAAAATAATTATTCATTCAAATCAAATAACTTCTACTTTACTTGTCATATATCTATTATTTTTTACATTTGTCATGTAATTCTAACTGAACAAACCATGAAACTTCTACCTCACTATTTTAAATGGATAGGAATTGCCTTGTTTTTCTTAGGCTTATTCACAGGAGCTATTGACGATGGAAGAAAAGGATTTATTGAAGGATATAATGATGCAATTGACGACCCATCGGATAGAATTGAAATAAATTTCGAAAGGATTCTTCCCAAAAGTATCACTCATCTTGCAGATTTTCTCAGTATGGCAGGCTTGCTAATTTATGTTCTTTCAAAAAATAAGCGAGAAGATGAATTTATGCAGAAATTGCGTTATGAATCGGCATTCTTAGTCATGGTTCTTTCATTAACTGTCATTCTAATATTTTATGGCTTTAATCCGGATTTTAAGCTAGATCCTTCCACTCTACTTTCATTACAAATGATTGCCTATTTAATTATTAGAGCATTAAAACGAAAATTTATTCTTGGAGACTATGAAGAACAAGCTTAAATTTCATCGCGTGATGCTCGATAAAACGCAGGAGGAACTGGCCAATGCCATTGGGGTTTCGCGGCAAACCATTCATGCCATCGAGAAGAACAAGTTTGTCCCTTCGGTGCAAACAGCCATGCGGCTCGCTCAATTTTTCAACCTTACCGTAGAAGAACTATTTGAACTGGAAGATTAACCTCCATGAAAACTCTTTTTGCCGATTTCTATTCGTTCCTAAAAACAGGCAAGACGCAAGTATCCAATAGCGGTTTTAAACAAAACGCCATTGAGCTTGGCAAATTCTTTCTATTGTTTGAAATTCTTGTAATTGCTGCTGTTATAATCACAGTAACATTTGCAATAATTGTAAAACCACCAAAAAACGAAACGTTAAAATGGGTCACAAGCCTCTCTCCAGTCTGGGCTTTCTTAATTCCAAACGTTATTGGCCCTTTAGTTGAGGAATTCTCTTTTCGATACTGGCTAAAAGCAACAAAACTTACTCTCTCTATATCAAGTCTGTTTGTGTCTTATATACTTAGCAACGACATTATTAACTCTTCCTATTACCGTATTGACAGCACTTTTATTTCTGAACTTGCCATAAGTTTTAGTGTTGCGGCAATTGTATACGGTATTTTATCTGTCAAAAAGATACTCCCTGCAATTCAAAAATTATGGACAAATAATTCACATCTACTAATATGGATTTCAATTCTGTGGTTTACGTTTGCTCATGTTAAAAATTTTCCCCTGGAAGGATGGCAATATCTTTACTCACCAATAATGGTACTACCACAACTGGCTATGGGAACTGTCCTGGCTTTTGGCAGAATTAAATACGGCATTCTGTTCCCAATTATCATTCACATATTGCACAATACTATGCTATAAGTGCCACTAAATAAAACTTCAACAGTTTTTACAAAAAAAGGAATCTAACGACATGTTACAACAAACAAAAACCGCCTCTGCGTACAGAAACGGTTTAATATAATAGTGTAAGTTTTCTACCCGATTTAACTCGGCAAGAACCCTTACGGAAAAGCACCAACAGGAGTTGGCGCTTGTATTTTTTAGCGAATCTCAGAGCCGTTTTTCACCTTTTTATCGGGCGAAACAATCGACAGTGTCCCGTCAGCATTTTCGGCACAAAGAATCATTCCCTGCGATTCGATGCCTTTCAGACTTTTAGGTGCCAGGTTCACCAAAATAGAAACCTGTTTCCCAATCAGATCTTCCGGTTGATAGTATTCTGCAATGCCGGAAACCACTGTGCGTTTGTCAATGCCGGTATCGATGGTAAGTTTCAGCAGCTTCTTGGTTTTGGCCACCTTCTCGCACTCGATAACGGTCCCGGCGCGAACATCCATTTTGGCAAAATCATCAAACTCGATGTTTTCTTTGGCCGGAGCAGCTTTTGCAGTCGCCATTTCGTTGGCTTTCTTGGTATTTTCCAGTTTTTGAAGCTGCGTTTCAATTACACTGTCTTCAATTTTTTCAAAAAGAAGTTCAGGCGTATTCACCTTGTGCCCAACCGGCAACAAAGCCGCGTCACCCAGTCTTTCCCAGTCCATTTTCTCCAGGTTCAGGAAGCCACGCAGCTTATCCATACTGAACGGCAGGAAAGGCTCCAGGCAAATCGTTAAATTGGCGGTAACCTGCAAACAAACATTCAGGATGGTTTTCACCCGCTCCGGATCGGTTTTGATCACCTTCCAGGGTTCCTCGTCGGCCAGGTATTTATTGCCCAAACGCGCGAGGTCCATCGCATTTTTCAGTGCTTCACGAATCCTGAAATTATCCAGACTCTTCTCCACATCCGCTTTTATGGTGGAGATAGAAGCCAGTGTTTCTTTGTCAAAATCCGAAAGTTCTCCGGCTGCCGGAACTACTCCTTCGTAATATTTTTGCGTAAGCACCAGCGCCCGGTTCACAAAGTTCCCCAGCACCGCCACCAGCTCGTTGTTATTGCGTGCCTGAAAATCTTTCCAGGTAAAATCGTTGTCTTTGGTTTCCGGCGCATTGGCTGTCAACACATATTTCAGCACATCTTCTTTCCCTGGGAACTCTTCCAGGTACTCGTGCAACCAAACCGCCCAATTTCGTGAAGTGGAGATTTTATCGTTTTCCAGGTTCAGGAATTCATTCGCCGGAACATTTTCAGGCACGTTGTAGGTTCCTTCCGCTTTCAGCATAGCCGGGAAAATAATACAGTGAAAAACAATGTTGTCTTTCCCGATAAAATGCAACATCCGTGTTTCCGGGTCTTTCCAGTAGGTTTCCCACTCGGGTGTCAGTTCTTTGGTAGCTGAAATATAACCGATCGGAGCATCAAACCAAACGTACAAAACTTTGCCTTCGGTACCTTCCACCGGCACAGGCACACCCCAGTCGAGGTCGCGGGTAACCGCACGTGGCTGCAAACCTCCGTCGATCCACGACTTCACCTGGCCGTAAACGTTCGGCTTCCATTCTTTGTGACCTTCCAGAATCCATTCGCGCAACCACGGTTCGTACTGATCGAGCGGCAAATACCAGTGTTTGGTTTCCTTTAAAACCGGCTGGTTTCCGCTAAGTGTCGATGTCGGATTGATCAGTTCAGTCGGGCTAAGCGATGTTCCGCAGCTTTCACACTGGTCGCCATAGGCTTTTTCAAAACCACATTTCGGACAGGTACCAATAATGTAACGGTCGGCCAGGAATTGCTTGTTTTCCTCATCGAAATATTGTTCCGATGTTTTTTCAATTAACTTACCCGTTTCGTAAAGCTTTCTGAAAAATTCAGAAGCCGTTTCGTGATGAATCTCCGAACTCGTACGCGAATACACATCAAACGAAATTCCCAGTTTCTGAAAAGACTCCTTGATAATTTCGTGGTAGCGGTCTACAATATCCTGCGGCGTAACACCCTCATTTTTAGCCTTGATCGTAATCGGCACTCCGTGTTCGTCGGAACCGCCAATCATAATCACGTCTTCCTTTTTTAAGCGAAGGTAACGGGCATAAATATCAGCCGGAACATAAACTCCGGCCAGGTGACCGATGTGAATCGGGCCATTGGCATAAGGTAGCGCGGTGGTTATCAGCGTACGTTTGAACTTACTCATTCTGAATTATTTTGAAGATTCTTTGATTTCTTTTTCAGGGGGGCAAAGATAGTTGTTTTTCAGAACGTCAACAAAGACATTTTTTTCAGAATTGATCGTGCAGATTTGTTTCGCTTTGCCCGGTTAATTCATCCCCGTAAAAGAAAAATTCTTCGGTTGCTTCTTCAAAAATATAACCGCTGTCTCCGTCCGGTCCGCTGTAGCCCCGCGCACCGTCAAGGCCTCTCCTTCCTGAAAATCCGTTGGGGTTACCATTACCGCCACGGCCTCCCTGTCCACCTGAACCGGCCAAACCTCCCGATCCTCCGTAACCGCCTGTTGTTTGCGCCATAATATTATTGCGGTAAAAGCGCGCGTCATCGGTAAAATAGAGGTAAATATTTCCGCCAAAACCACCCGGTGCACCAAAGCCGCCGCTTCCTCCGAAACCGCCGTCACCGCCGTCCTCTCCGGGCCCCTGACGCCGCTCCTGCACCTGGTATTCTTCTTCCACATCGCGGTAAACCGTTATTTCCTCAAAAACCTGTTCACTTACCGTTTCCGCTTTTCCTTCGCTGTTGATAATCTTTTTCTCCACGGTTTTTGTGACGGTTTCCTTAAACGGCTTACGAACAATTCTTTTCTTCGTTACTGTTTCGTACCACACACGGCCATCGGCTCCATTTCCTCCGCTGCCGCCGTTGCCGCCATTTCCACCACCACCGCCGTTGCCGCCAGCCGATTCAACAAAAAAGCTTCCACCATCAGGATTGATTAAGTATTTGTACTCTTCTCCGCTGTTAAAATTCTGCGCATATACATACAACATATTGCACAACAAAGTGGAATCAAAATACATATCCGTCCAAACACCAATGTCAGGCCCGTCCCGACCGGGTTCTCCGTCCTGTCCGTGCCCGCCGTGCTCACCGTTGTATCCGGGACTTCCGCTGGTTCCGCTAAAACCACTAAATCCGCTTGTTCCTGACATGCCGCGGAGACCAAGTCGATACGCATGCCGGTAATCCAAGGCCAGTGAAAATTCTCCATACAATTCGGGGTTTTGCTCCGCCCAAACCAGTAAGCCTACCCGATGATCAATCACCTTTTCAAAATCCGGTTCAATTTTAAACTTCCCTCTTGAAAAGGAGATTCCATCAAAATCCAGGTACGACGAGAAACGCTCAAAATTAGAACGGTTAACCTTTGTTTTTCTGACGACTCCGTTATTGTAAGTTGAGATTATTTCGCCTGAAAAAGAACATCCGGGTGCCTTGTCAAATGCTGATACAGGAGAAAAATCAACCGCTACCTCATAATTTAAGGGCACCAAAAGTTCTTTTGCCAGTTGAGGTTTTTTATGAGGCCATACTTTTAAGCGAACGTATTTTCCTTTGGCCGGAGCCAGCTCAGCATTCACTTTTACCTTCCCAAACGAACGACTCTCGCCTCCCACTACTTCCACCTCGTATTTCCAGCCAAAAAGCAATCCCCCGTCGTTGTCCCAGGCTTTTATTTTATCGCCTTTTTTCCCATAGGCAACCACGCCAACCGAAAACGTTTCCCCGGGAAGTACCAGTTGATTTTTATCAAAAATAATTTGAATCGAATCGATCTTTCTTGCAAAAATTCCGGCTTCTGACCGTTCAATGGTTATCAATGTCAACAGCATTAACAACCCTGCAATGCGTAAGTAATTGTTTTTCATGGCTAGTCGTTTTTTTGTCAAACGGTCTTAACATAAATTCAAAAACTGTTCCGCAATTGGTATTTCTTCAGCGATCGCTTACCTTCGCGTTTTTTTAACAATGGCACAATTCACGCATATTATTTTTGACCTCGACGGCACTTTAACCGACAATACCCAGGGGATTATTAACTCGTTGAAATATGCTTTCGACCGTATGCAAATCGACGATTACCCGGAAGATAAGTTAAATGATTTCATAGGGCCTCCCCTGCAATGGGGTTTCAGCCAGCTGTTTGGGCTGAGCGAACGCAATACCCGGCTGGCTGTGGAATTTTTCAGGGAATACTACAGCGAAAACGGCTGGCACCAGAATGTTCCTTACGACGGAATTCCGGAAATGATGGCCGAACTCGATCGCCTGGGCAAGCGCATGTACATTGCCACTTCCAAATTCGAAAAGTTTGCCGTTCGGATTATGGAGCATTTTGAAATGGACAAGTACATACTTCAGGTAAAAGGTGCCGATTACAAAGGAGAGAAGGCCAACAAAACACAGATTATTACAGATCTTTTGCAAATGCAGCAACTGGCTCCGTCTGAAGAGATTGTTATGGTGGGTGACACTTTGTTCGATATGGAGGGTGGAAAACAAAACGGTTTATCAACCATTGCGGTTGCCTACGGTTTTGGAAAGGAGCACGAACTAAAAGCAGCACAACCCGATTTTTACGCCGAAGACGTGGAAGAACTTTATGAGCTACTGATCCGTTAATAAAAACTGTATTGATTACGATTCAACAATCTTAAAAAAGCATCTGAAATGTTGAAAAAACTGATTCTTTTCTCACTGATTATTGTCTTTTTTTCCTCGTGTGAAAATCAGGCAAAGAAAGACGACCACACCCTGAAAACATTGAATGAATACCTTCAGGCTTCGCCGGATAAGATTTTGGAACTGCAAAGCGAAATTTCTGCGCAAGCTGCCAAACAAGCTGAACAGGAAATTCACTCGTTTATTGAGAACAAGCTAAAAACAGTCTACCGGGCCGAATGGGACAGTATGAAACTGGTTTACAACGACAAAGAACTACGATTTAAATACCGGAAGTTTGGTGAAAAACCGCCACAGGGCTGGAGTTTGTATATTTCGATGCACGGCGGAGGAAATACCGCTCCTGAAATGAACGACCAGCAATGGCAAAACCAGATCAACCTGTATCGCCCCAAAGAAGGAATTTACCTGGCACCGCGGGCGCCCACCAACACCTGGAATCTTTGGCACGAGCCCCACATCGATGTACTTTTTTCGCAGCTCATCGAATTGGCCGATGCTTTTGAAGACATCAATACCAACCGTGTTTATCTGACCGGGTATTCTGCCGGTGGAGACGGAACTTACCAACTGGCGCCGCGAATGGCCGATCAGCTGGCAGCGGCAGCCATGATGGCCGGACATCCGAATGATGCTTCGCCGCTTGGCCTGCGAAACCTCCCTTTTGCCCTCCACATGGGAGCTGAAGACGGAGCCTACAAGCGAAACAAGATTGCCGCAGAATGGAAAATCAAACTGGATTCCCTGCAAAAACAGGACCCCGAAGGCTACATTCACGATGTGCAGATTCACGAAGGCAAAGGCCACTGGATGGATCGAAAAGATACGGTTGCCATCGACTGGATGGCACAGTTTACCCGCAATCCGTTCCCGCAAAAAGTGGTTTGGAAACAAAGCAGCGTAACACACGATCGGTTTTACTGGCTGGCAGTTCCGGCCGGAAGTGCACAAAAAGATGCCGAAGTAGTAGCAACAGTAAACGGCCAAACCATTACCATTGAAAAAGTCCAGTTGGTGGATACTTTATTGATCCGCTTAAACGACAAGATGATAAACCTCGATCAAAAAGTAAAGGTATTTTATAACGGTCAGCTTTTGTATGATGCAGCTCCTGTCCGCAATGTGGCAACCATCTGGAAATCGCTCTCCGAAAGGAACGATCCGGAACAGGTATTTTCTGCACAAATTGAGGTACATTTGAAGTAAACTTCTTTCTATGATTCAGCCATCACCCATCCAACCGGGATCCAAGATCCGCATTGTTTCTCCTGCCGGAAAGATCAGCGATCAGTATGTATTACCAGCTGCAGAGTGGTTGCAGGACCAAGGCTACCAGGTAGAACTGGGGCGACATGTTTTTTCGAGCTACTATCAGTTTGCCGGCACCGATGCACAGCGTTACCAGGACTTACAGGAAGCCATGAGCGACCCCGATTGCGATGTGATTCTTTGCTCGCGCGGAGGTTACGGAACCGTTCGAATTATTGACAGACTTGATTTTACCGGTTTTCTGGAATCCCCCAAATGGCTGGTTGGCTTTAGCGATATAACGATTCTTCACTCCTGCCTGAACAATTACGGAGTTCCCACCATTCATGGCGTTATGCCGCGGTATTTTATGGACGAATCGGGGCAGCCCGGTGAAAACCTGCAAAGCCTGATGCAGTTGATCACCGGAAACGGTGCTCACTATTCGATCCCGTCGCAGGAAGCCAACCGGAAAGCTAAGATAAAAGCTGAATTGGTGGGCGGTAACCTCTCGATCATCAGCAGTTTGCAGGGAACCTCCTACGACCTGGACACCGACGGTAAAATACTTTTCCTGGAAGACATTGATGAATTTCTGTACCATACCGACCGGATGATCCACCAATTAAAATTAAGCGGAAAACTGGATAAACTGGCCGGACTTATTTTAGGCGATTTTACCGACATGAAAGACAACGAATCGCCTTTTGGAAAAACCGTGCAGGAAATTATCTGCGATGCGGTGGAAGATTTTTCCTATCCCGTTTGCTTTGGATTTCCTGCGGGACACGACAAACGCAACCTGGCACTGATGTTTGGCAAAGAATGGGAACTGAATGTAGGAGATGAAACGACAACACTAAATCATTCAATATAATGCGATTACAAATCGCATATCCCTATTTATAACTTTGAACACTGAACTCTAAACTTCAACACATGGTTAGCACCCGCGAATTAGGAGAAATTGCCGAAGGACTGGCAGTAGAGCACCTCGAAAAACTGGGCTGCCAAATACTGGATCGCAACTGGTACCACGGGCACCTCGAACTCGATATTATTGCCCGCGATGCCGATGAGCTCGTAATTGTAGAAGTAAAAGCCCGCTCGGGCCTACGTTACGAACACCCTTCGGAAGCCGTTACCAATACCAAAATAAAACGGATTGTTGAAGCTGCCGATGCCTACATTATTCAAAATGACATTGAGTTGGATACCCGTTTTGATGTTATCACCGTAATTTTTGTTGACCAAAAATTTGAGCTGGAACATTTCAAAGATGCTTTTTATCCTACCATGTAAACAAATTGACAATCTGCCGCTTCACCCGTCTTCGATCATTTTTAAGTTTTACTTATTCTGCTAAATTTAGGCTTTCAAAACATTTGGTATGAACATCGAAGAAGTCAGGGAATATTGCATTGCCAAAAAAGCGGTCACCGAAAGTTTTCCGTTCAACGAAACCACGCTGGTTTTCAAAGTCATGAACAAAATCTTTTGCCTGCTCAGCCTTGACGACATTCGGATCAGCCTTCGGAACGATGCCGAAAAAAACATCGAACTCCGCGCACATTACCCGGCCATTATTCCGGGCTATCATCTAAACAAACAACTTTGGAACACCATCGAGATGAACGGAACCGTACCAACAAAATTATTGTGCGAACTGATCGATGAGTCCTACGAAATCATATTAAAAAGCTTACCCAAAAAAGTACAGGAAGAATATAAAAACTCATAAGCATGTCAAAAATACTATCTCTTTTTATCGCACTATTATTTATCTGCCCTTCCGTTTTAAAAGCCCAGGAAGAGCAAGAAAGCTTCACGATTGTGAAAGAAGTAAAGCACACTCCCGTTATAAACCAGGGCAGCACAGGAACATGCTGGAGTTTTGCCACCACCAGTTTACTGGAGTCAGAAATTATGCGGAAAGGGTTCCCCGAAACGGATCTTTCGGAGATGTTTTTTGTGTACCACACCTACCAAAACAAAGCAAAAAATTACCTGTTTTTTCACGGAAATAACAATTTCAGCCAGGGCGGACAGGCGCACGACGTGATGAATATACTGCGGGAATATGGCATGGCCACATTTGATGCTTTCCCCGGCGAAATGCAGGATGGCCGATACAAACACCGCGACCTGGTAGCCCAGCTCGAATCGGAAGTAAAGGCGCTCAACAAAAAGAAAAGCGACGAATTTGACGCTTCGAACCTAAAAACACTGGAGCCCATCCTCAAAAAAGGAATGGGAAAACTGCCGGAGAAGATCAAAACTGACGATGGTAAACTGAGTGCAGCAGATCTTCGTGATCATTTTAAACTGAATCCGGAAGATTACGTTGAACTGACATCGTACACTCACCACCCTTTTTATCAGCCGTTTGCACTGGAAGTCCCCGACAACTGGTCGCACGATCTGTACTACAATTTGCCCATCGACGAACTGATGGAAGTGATGGACCATGCGCTGAACAATGGTTACAGTGTTTGCTGGGACGGCGATACCAGTGAAAAAACCTTTCAGCACAAAAATGGAAAAGCCGATCTTCCGGAAAAACAAATCGGGAAAGTGGACCAGCAACTTCGCCAGGAAACCTTTTACGACCGCTCGACCACCGATGATCATTTAATGCACCTGGTGGGTATTTCGAAAGATTCCAACGACAGAAAATGTTATTACACCAAAAACTCGTGGGGCCCCGACAGCAATGAATACGGCGGGTATTTACACATGACAGAAGACTATGTACGATTAAAAACCGTGGCCATTCTGCTTCACAAAGATGCC
This sequence comes from Maribellus luteus, assembly GCF_003576475.1. Taxonomy (GTDB): domain Bacteria; phylum Bacteroidota; class Bacteroidia; order Bacteroidales; family Prolixibacteraceae; genus Draconibacterium; species Draconibacterium luteum. The sequence continues at coordinate 612,986 of NZ_QWGR01000003.1, forward strand.
ATTCCGGCAGCCATCAAAAACAAACTCGGACTCTGATTATGCGCGAATTTAAACTCACAGAAGACTACATTGAGCTGGTGAAGCTGTTGAAGTTGCTCAGGATTGCTCAAACCGGCGGCCATGCCAAAATAATCGTCGAAGAAGGCGAGGTTATCCGTAACGGCGAACCCGAATACCGGAAACGCGCGAAGTTGGTAAAAGGCGATGTTATTGAGGTGGCAGGCGAAACTATTAAAGTGATCTGAGCCCTTTTTCAGGAAGCCTCGGCAACCAGCATCAGTGCTTCCTGGCGTAAAATGCCGGGTAACTCCAACTGGCGGCGTTCGATGCTTATCAGCCACATTTTAATTTCATCGTTTTTAAGGGTGTACAGAACATCGCGGAATTCGTCAATCTGCGCATCGCTGTAAGCATTGGCGGCAATGCCCTGGAAACGGTCCAGCTCCTCATCTTCGAAATACACAATCTTTTCCGGGTTTTGCAGCATTTCTTCCACTTCGCAAACCTCGTGGGCTCCGCAACAATCGGTCGGGATGTTTACGCTTTCTTCCTCCGGAGCCTCTTCTTTGTTTTTTCCTGAAAACTTATTGCTGAGCCAGGTAACAAGGGCAACCAAAACCCCCAGTGCCAGTAGAATTCCGAGTATAATTTTCATGACAATCCTTCAAATTTTTGTACTTGAACAACAATTCAAAAACAGATTTGATTAAAGTCTTTGATTTTTGAGACCACAAATGTAATTGAATTTTTATGGACAAATACTACGGGAGGCTATTTCGCTGATAAATCACTTTTACTTTTATTCTTGTTTTTGTAGTTTGTACCTGCCTGAGAATGTCGAGAAATAATCATTCTCATGGTGTTTTTATAAAACGAACTTAGGGGCTTTGCCCCAAACCCCACATCATTTTTTGGCTTGAACCAAAAAACGAAGCAAAAAAGTTCAAGGCTGCGCCCGCTTCGCACGAAAAATTGGCGTTCGAACGGCTAAATCGTCCAAACTCGCTCGTCCCTCGCTCAAACAAGAACGATTTTTAACGCCGTCCTTACTGATTTTTCGGCTCACCGGCCGAGGCCGTGTGCATAGCAACCTTAGCTTAACATCGATAAAGAATCACCTATTACCCGATACTTTTTGAAATCTATTTCGCTGATAATGTTCTTGTTTTATTTACAAGCACTAAATTATTCCGCCTCAAGTACCCAAAGAAAAAGGCCGCCGGATACTAACCGACAGCCTTTCACTGCTCATCTAAACGAGGTCTATTTCTGAATATGTACATCCATTTGCGGGAAAGGGATATTGATTCCTTCTTCAGCGAAGGCTTTGTAAACTTTTTCGTTCATGTCAAAGAAAATTCCCCAGTAATTGGCAGCGTCGGCCCAAACACGCACCACCAGGTTTACCGAACTGTCAGCCAATTCGCTTACGGCAATAAACGGCTCCGCCGGATCATTGATAATACGGCTGTCGTTTTTTATCAGCTTCAGCAACACTTCTTTGGCTTTGTCAACATTGTCGCCATAGGCTATCCCAAAAACAAAATCAACACGTCTTTTGGGTTCGGCCGAATAGTTCACCATCGAGCCAGTTGAAAGACCACCATTCGGGATAATAATCGTTTTATTATCAGGCGTTTTAAGAATAGTGTTGAAGATCTGAATCTCGCTCACAGTTCCTGCATGTCCCTGCGCATCAATGTAGTCTCCCACTTTAAATGGTTTAAATGCCAGGATCATCACACCGCCGGCAAAATTCTGCAGTGTGCCCGAAAGTGCCATACCCACCGCCAAACCGGCTGCACCTAAAATGGCAATGAAAGAAGTCATCTGCACCCCCATCATACCAATCACACTCACCCACAACATAATTTTTAAACCAATTCCGATCATGCTGTTGAGGAATCCGCGCAACGACGGATCGACGTTTCTTTTTTCAAACCGCTTTCTCAAAGCACTTCGAATGATCGAGATCACCCACATACCCACAATCAGGGTTATGATGGCTCCGATCAATTTCGGACCATACACCACTATCAGATCATAAATCTGTTTCGAAATGCTTTCCAGGTTCTCCATATTTTCCATAAAATGTATTTTACTGTTTTTTACTAACTCAAACTACAAATTCTTTTAGAGAAAGTTCATAAAAAAAGGGATCCAATTTCTTGAGATCCCTTCTATTCACATAAATTTAAACTAGTTACTCAGATAAATTAACTCCCCTCGCAAATAATGCAGAGTGTCGTTTACGCTTCCAAATTTGCTTATTTCCTCATCCTTTACCGATATATTAAATACACGTTCCAGGTAATAAGTAAAAATGGTCCAGTCAACTTTGTCAAACTTCAGATCACCGATAAATGTAGCGGTCAGGCAGATGTTTTCTTTTGTAACACCTGTTTTCCGCAAAACCCTGTAGAGGTTTCTTCTTATCGATTTCTCTGCCGGAACATCTGTCTTCATATTGCTTTTTTAAAATTCGAACAAATGAATTTTCGGGTCAAAATTATAAATAATCCATCAGTTCTCTATACTTTTTGCAAAATAAATTTATCGTTGGGTATAAAAGAGAAGTATATTCCGAAAAACTTTCTTTGTTACTGGGAATCAGAAGCCAAGCGACTGTATATTTTTAAGTTCAAATACCTCTTCCCATGCAGCTCCCCGGCACGCTCGATCCCCTCCAATGTGAAGTTGAGTTTCCGCGGAATGGCTTCGCTTTTCAAGTTGCCTTCAGCCACCTTAATTTGCACCCTGTTTAACTTTAGTTTCTGAAATGCATACGCAAGCAGTTTCTGCACACAGGCCACAATAATTCCCTTCCCTTGCATGGGCTGCGCCAGCCAGTATCCTATTTCGGTCTTTTTGTTAATCCAGTCGGTATCCTTAAACCCAACCAAACCGGCAAACTCCTCGTTGTACCAGATACTGAACATCTCGTCGCGCACATTTTCAGGCGAACTGATGCTTTCGATAAATAACTCAGTGTCTCTTACTTTTTGGGTAAAATTCACAAAAGGCAACCACTCTTTCAGGTATTCACGGTCGCGGTCGATGGTTTGAAAAATAACAGGGGCCATGGACGTTTTTGCCTTTTCAAGCCTGATTTTGTCGTTAATTCGAATGTGTTCCATTGGCTAATTCGCGTAAATCAAGTAAAAAAACCTGCTGTTTGAACGACTTTGTTTCCTCGCACGAAATCAGCACCGTATCCTTGTTCAAAAAGCTGACTCCTTCGGCCTGGGCACTGTCGAGATTCTTCAGGTAAATGCATTGGCTGTTTCCCTGCAAAAAAGCGGTGCCCTCAAAATCAGTAAACAGCCACAAATAAATTTTCCAGTTTTCGTATTGCAACAAAGCCAGTGTTTTTCCGCCGGGGCTAAAATCGGCACCCGTTACCAAACCGCGTACATTAAACGAATCACCGGCCTTCAGTTTGTATTTTCCACTCTTAACCGGTAGCTGGTAATGCTCTGTAATCCGGTCTTTCCAGTTTTTACTGAAGAGCTGCAACTTTCCATCGTAAAAAGCCATGGCTTCGCAATCGTAAGGAGTTCCGTTTACCGGCGAAGCAAACGATTGCTGGCTTTCGTATTCAAAGGCAATCAGTTCCGCTTTTACTTTTTGATGTCTATCGCTTTGAATGTCGCCTTTCCTAATCTTGTATACCCGCAGGTTTTGCCTGTCTCCCCGGTTGTTCCCAAAATCTCCGACATAAATGTGTTCTTCATCCTGTGTGACCGATTCCCAGTCATCGTTCCTGGCATTCTCTATTTCAACTTCCATTACCAGGCTACCGCTTTTATCACAGGCATACAAAACGTTTTTGCCGCCGCTGTCGTTAAATCCCCAAAACAAATCACGGTACACCAACAAGCCGGACATTTCCATCAGAGTTCCGGGCAGTTCAGGAATAAACGGCTGAACCTTTGCAGTAGCCGTAACAAAAGAAATGTCAACCTCGGCGTCCCGGCTTTTCTGCGCAAAGCCATCATTCGAAAAAATCAGGAACAAGATCAACAAATGCAAGAGTATTCTGGTCATCTTTATATCTTTACAGGAATTTTAAGAAGTGGGTCAAGTTAAACAAATTATCATTCAGATGAAGAAGTTCGCAGTTTTAGTGTTCATTTTGCTCGCCGGTCTGGGCATTTCGTGCAGCCATGCCAACAAGGCATCAAAAGAAACACGGGTATTGATTAAAACTGATTTTGGCAATATCACGGTTAAGCTGTACGACGAAACGCCCGAACACAAAAAAAACTTTCTGAAACTGGCCGAAGAAGGGTATTACAATGGTCTTCTCTTTCACCGGGTGATGCAAAACTTTATGATTCAGGGAGGTGACCCTGATTCGAAGAATGCTGCTCCGGGCGCCCGTCTTGGCGCCGGAAACCCGGGTTATACTATTCCGGCCGAATTTGTACCCAGGTACTTTCACAAAAAAGGAGCTTTGGCCGCGGCCCGTACCGGAGGTCCATCCAACCCCGAGAAACGCTCCAGCGGATCGCAGTTTTACATTGTTCAGGGGGAAGTTTTTACTCCCGGCAAACTGGATACAATGGAAATGATGATGAACAGCCGGGCAAAAAACCAATTTTTTCAGGACCAGTTCAAGGCATCCAGCGAACAGCTTGATCAATTCCGGAAAAACAACGACCAGGCAGGCTTTAATGTTTGTGTGGCAGAAATTCGTGCCAAGGCGGATAGTTTATGGGTTACCCACGATAAGCAAGCGTTTACACCCGAACAACGCGAAGCCTACACCACCATCGGCGGCTATCCTTCGCTCGACGGAGAATACACCGTATTTGGAGAAGTTGTGGACGGGCTGGACGTGCTGGATAAAATTGCCGCTGTAGAAACCGACCCGAACAACCGGCCCAAATCAGATATAAAAATGGAAGTAGAGGTAGTAAAATAAGGTATGATCAGGTTTAGTTTAATTCTTTTATTCGTTAGTCTTTTAAGTTCTTTTTCACAGGCGCAGTCAACCGTAGTGGAGATTTCCACCAATGTGGGTTCTATGAAATTCAGGTTGTATGACGACACGCCCAAACACAAGAATGCATTTATTGAGTTGGCCCGACAAGGTTATTACAACGAGACACTCTTTTACCGTGTCATCCAGGATTTTCTGATCCAGGGAGGTTCCAAGAGTTCGAGAAACGCTCCTCCCGGGAAAAGAATCGGATACGGCGATCCCGACAAAACTGTGGACGATGAAATTCTGTCCAAATACTTTCACAAAAAAGGCGCGCTTTGTGCCCCGCGCCAACCCGACGAGGTAAACCCCTTTAAACAATCCGACATCTCTCAATTTTTTATTGTAAAGGGAAGTGTGATCACCGAAGGAGCGCTTGACACCATGGAACTGGCGGTAAACCGTCCCATCCGAAACAAAATCATCCAAAAATACATGACACCCGAAGTGCGGGAAGAACTCAAACAGCTAAAAGAAGAGAAAAAAGTGAGCGAATTCCGTGAACTCGCTGATCAGGTAAAAGCCCAGATTGAAACGGAATACGCCCTCGACCCGGATGTTTTGACTTTTTCAGAAGCTCAACGCAAGGCATACACCACCGTTGGCGGCTACCCCGAACTGGATGGAAAATACACGATTTTTGGAGAGTGCATCGCAGGATTTGATGTGATCGATAAGATTGCCGCGTTGAAAACCGACAGCAATAACCGACCGTACACCGATGTTGTTATTAAAGTAAATATTCTGGATGAATAAAACAGTTGCCCTATTTATTTTAGCCATTTTCCTGGCTGCCTGCGGAGGAAAAGAAAAGAAAACGCAGGAAGTTGCCCAGCAAAAAGCCTCCCCGCAAACCGAAGCTCAGCAGGACAACAATGAATGGGAGACAATCCATGCTTCGATAGCCACCATTGAATCGTTTGACGGAACACGGATACTGGAAACCGGGCAGGGCTTTTTTGTCGGCGAAAACCTGCTGGCAACCAAGTATTCGCTGGTAAGCCAGGCAAGCAACGTAAAAGTGAAACCTTTTGACGAGGACAAAACATACACGGCTGATAAATTTGTGGCTTTCGACCGTATCAACGATCTGATCATCCTCCAGGTGGACGGCATCAAACGCAGCCCCATCGAGCTTTTTGAAGGAAGCCTTCCCAACTTTACAAAGTCGATGTACGTGGCACCCAAAACAGGCAAAACCATTCAGCTTTTTTCAGGAAAAGTACTGAACCTGGCGAATGTAAAAGGAAGCAAGCTTTACCGACTCTCCAATGTGATCCGAAAATCACAGTTTGGCACTCCTATTTTTATCGACAGCAAAAAAGCCATTGGGGTGGCCTATTCTGCAACGGTAGATTTTGAACAGCAGAGTTTCGCCATTCCTACCATGTTTATCTCCGAGATGTTGAAAAAGCAAAAAGCACAACCCAAATCGCTGGCGGCACTGAGCGTAAGTACCAATGCTGAAACAGCCGCAGAAAATGCCAAAATAAAGGGAATTGTGCTTGAAACTGATGCCGGAAACATTACGATTCAACTGTTCAACGAAACTCCTGAATACCGCGACAACTTTATCCGGCTGGCCAAAGAACACTATTTCGACAGTTTACTGATTCACCGGGTCATCTCCAACTTCGGGATACAAAGCGGCGCCGCCGACACACGCTATGCACAACCCGGCGAAAGTGTGGGCTGGAAAGGACCAGGCTATACAATTCCGGCGCACATCGTTCCCGGATTGTTCCACAAACGGGGCATGATCGGGTCGCCGCGAAAGCCGGACACACAAAACCAACGCCGCCGTTCCGACGGATCACAGTTTTACATCGTTTCCGGAAGAAAATATTTCGACAATGAATTGGACGAGCTTGAAAAGCAAAATAACTATCAATTCTCGGCAGAGCAACGCCAGGTGTACAAGACCGTTGGCGGGGCACCTCATCTCGACGGTTCGTACACCGTTTTCGGGAAAGTCACCGCCGGAATGGATGTGGTGGACAAAATTGCCAAAGTAGAGACCGATCAACGCTGGCGGCCGGTAAAAGACATTCGGATAAAACAGGTGCGAATATTAAAATAACTCGGCCATTTCCATCCCGTCCTCCAGCCAAAGGACTTTTAACCCGGTCTCTTGTGCCGCAGCTATGTTCTTTTCCAGGTCATCAACAAACAATGTCTCTGCCGGATTGACTTTCGCCAGCTCTATCACTTTCCCAAAGGACGCCGGATCCGGCTTACGCTTTCCAATCTCGTGCGAGTAAAAATCCTTTTCAAACAACGAGGGAAATGCAAATCCGTATTTCTTTTCAAAATCGGCATGCATATGCGAAATATGAATAGCATTGGTATTACTAAAAAGAAAAACCCTGTATTTCTTCCGAAGTTCCTTTAGCGCGTCGACACGCTTACGGGGCACGTCACCAAGCATCGCACACCAGGCCTTGTCGATCTGTTGATCGGATGTATCCGGGATGTTCAGAATCTCCCGAACCTTTTCCCTGAACCCCTCGGGAGATATCTCCCCTGTTTCCAACTGATAAAACGACGGATCGGCATACGCCTGCTGCCGGCTAAGGACATTCCGGTTTAAGCCCAGCTCATGGAATGCCCGGATGGACGCATCAAAATCAAGGTTTAGTAATACTTTTCCCAGGTCAAAGATTATGTTTCGGATATTCGAGAGGTCTGTTTTCATTTTTTTGTCAAATTAATAGACAAACGAAGATAGGCATACGAAAGTATTTTTTAACAACACGATCAGACTTTTAAACATTTTACGCTAAGGAAAACGCCCGTTTCTTTTTCCAGACTGCCTATAAATAAGTTAAAATCAACTCATTTACATAATTTTCCTGATTAAAAATTTGGAAATCTCGCCGCAGAGTCTTTATTTTACCAGCACAAACCCTTATTTTTTATCTTTTTGTTTTTTATTATGGGCAGCTTTTTGGACAAGAGTTGCCCCCTTTTTGTATATATGCGAAAGAGTTTGCATAAAGGAAATTACAAAGCGACTACTTATTGAGAGAACCATAAAGATCTGAGCAGCGTTGGATAAACACTGATTCAGCCGCCTGAGAGGGCATTTTTTATCGGGAAAATAAAATAAATGAATGTATGAAGAGCAGGTTTATCCTGCTCTTTTTATTTATAGTCGTTTAAAAGACAAGAAGCAGTAAACCGAATAGAATCGGAAAGCGGTGTATAATCAAAACCCAAGGTCCGGGTTATTTTCGATCCGTCGTAGTTATGAACCTCGTTTCTTCCGGTAGCCACTTCGCGTGTAATGGCAGCCGGTTTTCTGGTAAAAAGACTTCCAATGGCGGCAGCACGCCAGGCAATACCCGTCATAAAATCCGAAGCAAAAACCGAAGGCCGTGGTTTATTAAGCGCATCCGCAATCTGGAAGAAGACATTTTGATAACTCAGATTTTCCGCGTTTAACAGATAACGCTGGTTTTTACATTTCTCAAAATTTTCGGAATCCATCAGTAAAACCATTGCCCGCACCACGTCTCTTACGTCCACAAAACCGGTGGTTCCTTTGGTATAGAATTTCATCCCGTCCCAAATGGTTTTAAAAAACTTTGCACTGCCACTTTCCCAGTTTCCGGGGCCAAAAATAATCGACGGGTTAACGATCACTGCATCCAGACCTTCCTCTATTCCGCGCCAGATTTCGGTTTCAGAGTGAAACTTACTATCCGAGTAAGCCGACACTTTTTTCGAAGGAACCCAGTTGGTCTCCTCTGTTACCGGCTCGCCGTTTTGCGCCTTTCCGAGAGCCGCAATCGAACTCACATGGCAAATCCTTTTTACACCGTTTGCCAAAGCGGCATTTACCAGGTTGGCCGTTCCTTCCACATTGGAGTGAATCATTTCCTGCCGCTCCTTTTTCCGAAAGGAAACGATGGCTGCACAATGGTAAACCTCAGTAACACCTGCCAGAAGCGGCTCCAGCGAATAATAATCCAGCATATCCGCGTTTACCCATTCAATCTGATCAAATAGCTGCTGTGCATTTTCAACATAACAGGAGAATGTTTTTTTTACCTGTTGAAGGTTACTTGTTTCCCTCTTTAGTGCGCGCACCTTTTTCCCCTGCTTCGTAAGCTCCAAAAGCAGGTGTGCTCCTACCAGTCCGGTTCCTCCTGTTACAAATATCATAGAAAAATACTTTAGCTATTCCACGGAGTAATGGCTTTTGCGCCAAATTCCCTTGCTCCGAGAGCACTGATGTGTACCTTGAAAATCCCAACGTTTTTTACTGCCGGTGTTCCAAATTTAAATTCGCGGTCGCTGTATTGCTTCATCAGCAGTTCGAGACAGCGGTACTTTTCATCAAAATCATCGATAAACTCCACCGTTCCTTCCAGTACCACCGATTTCGATTTCACCCGGTAGCTGCATCCCACCTGAACATTCTGCCAGGCCAGCTCTTCTCCCAGTGTCCAGTTAATGCAAACGTTTGGGTTTTTCAGAATGCTTTCCCACATGCGGCCTTCCTGCGCCGAATGCAAAATGACCGTATCACCTTCAAACGCAAAATTCATGGGCAACACATACGGTTTATCGTCCACCGACATGGCCAGGTAACAGGTTTTGCAGGCTCTAATCACCTCTTCTATCTCTTCTCTTTTCTCAATATCGTACGTTCGCATATCCGCTCAGCTTATTATTCGGTTTCCCAGCTGGGTTGAAAGCTCCTTCTCTACCCGCTTCAGGTTCATATACATCGATTGCTCTTCGATTACCCTTTCAAAATCACCGGCAGCGTTTGCCTCATCAATTGCTTTTTCGATTCCCGCCAGCATGGCTTTCACCTTGCTCAGTTTGTATTCGTTTACAATGCGCGGAATCAGCAAATCCAGAATATCCTCCTCTTTTTCGGTAAAGGCACCGGCTTTTGTCCAGCGCTTACTTTCAATGTATTTGTCTGAAAGCAAATCGGTGGCCAGCTTGCTTACCTCGCCGTTGGGGTGATAAATAAAGTATTTCCACGAATCGAAGGCTTCATTTTCAATATTGTCGGCCACTTCGTAAAAGATCTTCTGAAACAAAGGGTTTTCTGAAACCAGCTCATCTTCTTCGATTTCAGCCACCATAAAGTCTTTCACTGCCACCGCTATTTTTTCTTCACTGTCTTTTTCCTTGAAATAAATAAGGGCATTGGCATGTTTTAGCAGAAAGCGCAAAAATTCCAGTTCCTCCGTTTCAAACCCCGAAGGTACGGGTGTTGCCGTAATGGCAACTTTGGGAGCCGGTCGCGACTGCTGCTCCCTTGTATCTCTTTTTTGAAAATCGTCGTTTTGCTTCTGCTTCTGTTTGCGCACTTCGTTGTACAGGACTTCCTCGTCTACCCCCAGCAGGTTGCTGCAATCTTTGATGTACACCGACCGCGTAATGGAATCGGGAATAACAGCCACCGAACGGATCACATCGCTGATCAGCCTTGCACGGGCGATCGGATCATTTTCGGTGTCCTTCATCAAAAGCTGCGTTTTGAAGCGGATGAAATCGGTTTCGTGCTCTTTGATGTACTCCAGAAAAGCACTGGCTCCCATTTTCTTGGCAAACGAATCGGGATCCTCGCCATCGGGTAAAAGCAATACTTTTACGTTCATCCCCTCTTCCAGCACCAGGTCGATCCCGCGCAGCGAAGCTTTGATACCGGCAGCATCGCCATCATAAATAATGGTGATGTTGGGCGTAAACCTTCTTACAAGCCGGATTTGTTCGGCAGTAAGCGCGGTACCCGAGGAAGCCACCACGTTTTCAATACCCGCCTGGTGCATCGACAAAACATCGGTGTAGCCTTCTACCAGGTACGCTTTGTCGGTTCGTGTCATTTCACGCTTTGCCTGGTAAATGCCGTACACCACCTTGCTTTTGTGGTAGATTTCCGACTCGGGCGAATTGAGGTACTTGGCCGTTTTCTTATCATCTTTCAGGATACGGCCCCCAAAAGCAATTACCCGGCCTGCGAGGTTGTGAATCGGAAAAATTACCCTTCCCGCAAAACGGTCGCGCAACCAGTCGTCGCGTTTGATGGTAAGTCCTGTCTTCTCCAGAAAATCGATCTTGTACCCTTGTTTGAGTGCCGCATCGGTAAACGGTGTTTTCCCGTCGGGAGCAAAGCCCACCTCAAACTTTTTCATTACATCGTCACGAAAACTGCGTTCCCTGAAATAACTCAGCCCAATGGTACGTCCTTCGTTTTCTTCCCACAAAAAGCGGGTAAAAAACTTCTGCGCAAAACCCGAGACGATCATCAAGCTTTCGCGCTCGTCTTTTAACTGTTTTTGCTCTTCGGTCTCCTCCTCCTCTGCAACCTCGATGCTGTATTTTTTGGCCAGCCACTTAAGTGCTTCCGGGTAACTCAGGCTCTCGTGCTCCATAATGAAGTTCACGGAGTTACCGCCCTTTCCGCAGCCAAAACACTTAAAAATGCCCTTGGCCGGGGAAACCGTAAATGAAGGTGTTTTTTCGTTATGAAACGGACACAATCCCAACATGTTAACACCCCGTTTCCGAAGTGTTACAAACTCAGAGACCACATCCGAAATCTCGGCTGCATCCAGTATTCGTTCTATGGTAGCATGATCGATCACGAATGCAAATGTAGAGATTTCAAATTAAGATTCCGGTTAATTTTATGAACACAGGAAAGGACGGGAAGCAAAAATCTGCCCTTACCACTTCAGAGCCTGCCCGAGTCGCCTCCGAACCTACTGCGCGGGGTAAAAAGGCGACACGAGTCGGTAATTTGCCGACTGCAGTCACCTCCGAAGCGACTCCGGTCAGTAAAAAGCCTACTGCAGTCGCCTCTCAGGTAACACGAGTCGCCTTTTTGCCGACTACAGTACCCTCTGAAGCCCGGCGAGTATGTTTTGAAGTGGGGAGGGGTACTTCGGAAGTACCCCTCCCCACTTCCGAAGTACCCCATTGGACTGAAAATGCGCCAGTTTTCGTATTTTTCAATCCCCTTGGGGCGCAAAGCAAAAAAACACAAGACAACCATCGCCGACAAGCATAAAAACATATTTGCCCGGAGTAAACCGTTGATTCACGATTTTTTTCTTCAGCGAAATTGTATTTTTGAATGAAAGAAAAAGACGATCCTCTAAATGAAAAAGAAACTGACAGTACTTTCAGGGGCGGGCATGAGCCAGGAGAGCGGGTTAAAGACCTTTCGCGACATGGGTGGATTGTGGGAACAATACGATGTTACTGAAGTGGCCTCGCCCGAAGCCTGGGAACGCGACCCCGCGCTCGTACTTCGTTTTTACAACCAGCGCCGGAAGCAACTTTTTGAAGTGGAACCCAACGCCGGCCACCTCGGAATTGCCAGGCTGGAACAGTGGTTTGACGTGGATGTGGTAACCCAGAATGTGGACAACCTGCACGAACGCGCCGGAAGTTCCCGCGTTTTGCATCTGCACGGCGAACTGATCAAAGCCCGGAGCACCATCGATCCTGTCCTGGTTTACGAGCTCGACCACTGGGCCCTCGATTTGGGCGATTTGTGTGAAAAAGGCAGTCAGCTCCGCCCGCACATTGTGTGGTTTGGCGAAGCGGTGACAGAAATACCCAAGGCCGTCCGCATTGTTGAGCAAGCAGATATTCTGGTGGTTATTGGCACTTCGCTGGCGGTTTACCCGGCGGCAGGACTGGTGAATTATGTACAAAAAGGCACCCCTATTTTTGTGATCGACCCGGGAAAACCGGCCGTTCACCAACCCAATGTCTTTTATGTCGAGGAAAAAGCGGGCAAGGGAGTGGAGCTGCTACTGGAAGAACTCAAAAAATTAATGTAAATTGGCACTAATGAACAGAACGTTACTCATCCTATTCTTTCTGCTGCTTGCAAACATCGTTTTTGCACAGCGATTTGATGCCGGCCTGATTGCCGGATTCAACGGAACCCAGGTGGAAGGTGATGCTTTCAAAGGCTACAACAAAGTAGGTTTACTGGCCGGTATTTTTGTACAAACCGATATCGCACCCGCTATCTCTGCCGGCATAGAAATCAAATATTCGCAAAAGGGATCGAGACGAAATTTCAATCCCAAAACCACCCAAGACCAATACATCATGCGTCTTGGCTATATTGAAATTCCGGTGTTCCTGGCATTTAGGACCAATGACAAAAGCATGATCATCGGCGGAATTTCTCCCGGAGTACTGATACATTCGCGCGAAATTATTGGTGTTGACGATGTCGATGATCCCAACAAAATGCCTTTCAAGGAATTCGATCTTCAGCCTTTTGCAGGATTTCAGTTCGATTTCCTGGAGCGCATGTCGGTCGATCTGAGGTTTGCGCTTTCGGTGGTACCGATACGCAATAAACCGGAAGCTACCACTTCCTACTGGCTCAACAACCAGTTTAACAACGTCATTTCACTGGCGCTGTACTACAAGCTTTAATTGAAAGAAAAACAGGACATCAGCTGTTCACCATCCACTTCGAAAATACATCGAGGTAGTTCCAGAACGACATCAGCACATTCTCCGGCAAATCCAGTTTTTTCAGCACTTCGCGGTAACAATTCAACCATTCGATGCGGGCTTCGGCCGTGATCTGAAACGGACGATGGCGACGGTTCATCTGCGGCATCCCGCGGTGTTGGTTGAAATAATCGGGCCCTCCGCAAATCTGGATAAAAAAATCGGCCGAGTGCTCCTTGGCTTTTTCCAGGGCTATCGGATTTTTGGGAAACAAATGTTTGATCGGGCTTTGCACCACTAAGTCGTAGTGGTCGCTCACCATTTTCCGCATCCCCTCTTCCTGCAACAGAGTAAACATATCGTGCATGGGCATGGGAACATTGGGCCTTACGCCCGGGAAATATTTGCTGATTGTGAATTCCATCTCTATTCTTTGTTCTGAAAACAAAAATTTGCTAAAGATGTTGAACCGACCGCCTTATTTTCCAAAAACCCATCCAATTCTGATTCCGGAAGTCAAAGCAATGGGGAATTCCTCGGGTGCCACAATAAAGCCATAAGGCAATCCGCTGTAATCGTCGGCACCAAAACCATAACCTACCCCCACATAAGTATCTACAAGAAATGAATTATCGAAAACCCATTGTTTTCCAAACTTCAACATAAGTGCCACCGTAGTTTTCTGTTCTCTCTCACCGGTATACCTGGAGTGGGAATAACCTTGTTCGTCAAGGTAATAATCGTAACCTTCCCCATCGTACTTCATGTAGCGCAAGGCAATTTCGGGAGCAAAATAGGCACCTTTCAGAATGTGTGAGTAATGCATGCGGTATTGATAGTAATCGGGATTCCGCATAAATTTCCAGGCAAACTTACCGTACACTCCTACCGGATCAATCTCCTGTATGTCGTTTCCAAGCCCAACAATACCCAAAGCTACTTCCCACGATTTACCGGGTTTTACACTCTTCTCATAAACCAATTCAGTAGTTCCAAACAGCGGCGAAAGGAAATTAATTTTCAGTGCCTGCTTTCCCTGGGTGGCATAATATTCCGGATCATTAAAAGAATTGCTATCAATGGTAATCACTTCGCCGGTTCCAAACTCGATCCGCTCAACCAGCGCCTTATCAATTCCAAACACCAGCTTGGGGCTCTCCTGGTAGTAGTACTTTACCTCGTCGGTACCCACTTCGCTTACCTTACAATTAATAACCTCGCTGTTTTTCTTAATGATTTTGTCTTGCGCCGATGCGGCAAACAATACGATTAGGAAGATCCCTGTCAATAGTGCTTTCATCTGTTTAAATGTTTGTTGTTAACTACATTTCGCGGCCTGCACACCTTCATTCTTTACACTGAAAAGAAACGAACTGCCTGTGCCGGCATTGCGAGGAACTTGCTTTCCGGTTTTTGGTGCTAATTTATGGTTTAACATATTACCAACAAAGTACATTTTATCTTTTTTGTAGTTTGAATCTCTGAGCTATCTTTTTAAGGTCGAACAATGCAAGGAACACTTCTCAGAAATCGGCAAAAGCCAGCGTGGCAATGCTTACTTTCACTCCGTCAATTTTCAGCAGCTGAAATGCACAGGCTTCAAGTGTGGAACCGGTGGTCACCACATCGTCTACCAGTAAAATGTGCTTTCCTTTCAACTCTTCGGGCCGGTGAGTATCAAAAATGCCTTCCACGTTTTGCCAGCGTTCAAAGCGGTTTTTGCGCGTTTGCGTTGCGGTAAATACTTTCCGGTAAAGATTATCTGACACCACGGGTTTCGCCATTGCTTCAGCCATTCCCCTGGCAATGTAGAGACACTGATTGTAGCCCCGCTTTTTCTCTTTTTTCGGATGTAGCGGAACCGGAATCAACACATCGATTGCCGAAAATGCTTCGGATTCCGCCAACCGGTAGCCAAACTTACGCCCGGTTTCAACCCCCAGCTCTTTCATTCCTTTGTATTTAATGTAGTGAATCAGTTGCTGGTAGTTGCTTCCTTTTCGGTACGAGTAAAAGGCAGTGGCATTTTCAATCTTCACCCTGCCCCAGAAAAGTTGTTCTACTTTGTTTTCGGGTTGCAAATGAAAATTAGTCACCGGCAAATCGTACCAGCATTCCAAGCACAGAAACCTTTCCTGCGAAATGAGTCTTTCCCCACAGGTAACACACAATGAAGGAAAAAACAATTCAACCAGATCGGAAATACCATGTTTGAGCCTGTTCATAGCCATAAGTTACGAAATATTCCTGCGTCTTTTTATAGCTCCCCAACAGTTGTTTACCAGACCTTAATCAACATTTAATGCTTTTGTAATCACTTTAATACAGCCCAACCAAAACATATTCCCTACCTTGCAGGTACAATTATTTCCCTTTCTCTCTCTTGTATTCCTATCAAGAATTATCCACGGGTTGTCGCTCTCCGGCAACCTTTTCTTTTTTCCGCTACCTCTTTAAACACTGGCAGAACAAATCCAACTGGTGTGTTATAAATAATTGAAACCAGCACAGTTGCATAAGATAAAATCCTTAAATTAGGCCCACTTAAATCAAACATATTACCTGATAAATTATTACCAGATGTTCAGAAAATTTGGCAATTATCTCAGAAAGAAACTCTTGCTGGTTCTTTTCCTTGGTTTTGTGGTCGGAATTTTGATCACAGTTTATGCAAACAAAGCTATCGAAGTCACTTCAACAAACGAGTCGTGCGAAATGTGTCACGTTCATCCGCATGTTACAGAATCGTGGAAACTCTCGGTACATTACGACACCCGCGTAGGAATACAAATTGGTTGTGTCGACTGTCATTTACCCCCTAAAGGAGAAGGCTATCTGAAAGAAAAAATAAAAGCTTCGGCCCGCGATCTTTATGGCTATGTATTTAAAGACTCTGCCGATTTTAACTGGGAAGCAAAATCAAGCCTGGAGCAGGCTCAACATCATGTTTTCAAAGCTTCCTGTGTGAAATGCCATTCCAATCTTTTCCCGCTTACACTTTCGCAAAAGGGACAGGATGCGCATTTGTATTATTCTCAAAACGAAGAACAGCTGAGGTGTATCAACTGTCACCTCAACGTGGGGCATTACGACCCCAAAGCCCTGCACGCCAAAAACGTGGAATTTGGAAGCACCGGTGCCGAGAACCTGGAGAAATTTACCGAGCCTGCGCGGGTTACCGCTTTGGAAAGTTATACGGAAACAATTCCGGGAACTACGATTTCATTTAATATGAAAGCTATTCCGGGAGGAAGCTTCAAAATAGGAAGCCCCGAAGACGAACAACTTCGGAAAGCCGATGAAGGTCCGCAGAAAACGGTAAAAGTAAGCCCGTTCTTTATGGCCGAAGTGGAGGTTACCTGGAGCGAATACCTCGCTTTCTACACCGCTACGGCAACCGAAGGAAGAACCTCGGATACGGAAGGTACACGTGCCAACGCCGATGTGGATGCGATTTCGGGACCAACACCACCTTACGGGCAACCCGACCAAAACTGGGGTCTGGGAGACCGCCCAGCGATTACCATGAGTTATCATTCGGCTGAAACCTATTGCCGGTGGTTGTCGCAGGTAACCGGTAAAACCTATCGCCTGCCCACCGAAGCAGAATGGGAATACGCCGCACGTGGAGGAACAGAAACTCCTTATTTCTTTGAAGGAAATCCGAAAGACTTTGGCGACAAAGGATTTATCGGAAAATTGTTTGGCAAAAGCAGTGAAACCATCAACGAATACGTGATTTACGAAGACAACAGCGGGTTAAAAACCGGCAAACCCGACAAGGTGGAAGCCAACCCGTTCGGACTAAAGAATATGTTGGGAAATGCGGCTGAATATTGCCTCGACTGGTATGCTGAAGACAGTTATGCCAAACTTCAGGACGGAGCCACCGACCCGAAAGGACCTGCCACCGGTGAGGAACGCGTAATAAGGGGCGGAACTTTCAAAAGCCCGGTTGGCGAAGTGCGCAGTGCAGCCCGCGACCATACGCAAAGCGAGGCCTGGCTAAAAACCGACCCACAGATTCCAAAGAGTATCTGGTGGCTTTCCGACTGTAATTACATCAGCTTTAGAGTGGTGTGTGAATTCGACGAGAAAACAGGCAAGAATTAAACATAGCTATATTCCTAAATTACAACTAAAATTTTAACATCATGAGTGACAATAATTTTTCGAGAAGAAGGTTTTTGACCGGTGCAGCCGTAGTTGGAGCAGCAGGTGCCATGGGAGTTGGAACTTTTTCATCCTGTGCCTCAGGAGGTGGAGATACTTCGGCAGCCGGTGTGTCTTACGACTGGGAACCAAGGGAATATAATTTCCCGCCTATGCTGGACGAAGTTCCGGCAGGAGCAGAACTTAAAGCCGGTATTATTGGTTGTGGTGGCCGGGGAACCGGAGCTGCCATTAATTTCCTTGAAGCCGGAGGATCTACGGTAACCGTTACCGCTCTTGGAGATGTTCTCAAAGACAGGCTGGACAGCTGCCGCGATAAAATCAAGAATGAAAAAGGCCTGGAAGTTCCCGAAGAAAACTGTTTTGTTGGCTTCGACGCTTTCGAAAAAGTTATTGACTCGGGTGTAGACATTGTAATTCTGGCTACTCCTCCGAAATTCCGTCCGGAGCATTTTGCAGCCGCGGTAAAAGCACGCAAGCATGTGTTTATGGAAAAACCCATTGCTGTTGACACAGCGGGTGTTCGCCAGGTATTGGCAGCCGCCAAAATGGCCGACAACATGGGATTAAAAGTGGTTACCGGAACACAACGCCGTCACCAGCACAAATACCAAAGCATTTATAAAGAACTAGCCAATAACTCTATCGGAAGACTTGTTTCGGGAGAAGTTTCCTGGAACGGCGGACAGTTGTGGTACCGCGACAACAATCCGAACTGGAGCGAAATGGAATGGATGATCCGCGACTGGGTTAACTGGTGCTGGTTATCAGGCGACCACATTGTGGAACAACACGTTCACAACATCGATGTTGCCAACTGGTTCTTTGGAAAACACCCGGTAAAAGCGCTCGGTTTTGGTTCGCGCCAACGTCGCCCCACCGGAGACCAGTACGATAACTTTGCGGTTGATTTCATTTTTGACGACGACAGACACGTTTTGAGTACCTGCCGCCAGATCAACGGTTGTTCCAATGCGGTAAACGAACTTTTCCACGGAACAAAAGGGCATTCGTTCACATCGCAAGGTGGTACGGCAAAAATTACCGACCTGCAGGGCAACGAACTGTTTGCGTTTGAAGATCACGACACCAGTCCCTACGTTCAGGAGCACAAAAACCTGATCACCTGTATCCGTCAGAACATTCCGTTTAACGAAGCAGAAGAAACAGCGAACTCCGTAATGACAGCCATCATGGGCCGTGTTTCTGCTTACACCGGAAAACAGGTTACCTGGGACGAAATGATGAACTCGGATATGAAACTGGGACCTGATACCTACATCATGGGCGATATCGGTTTCATCAAAAATGCAAGCGTTCCGGTTCCCGGATCGGCCGACTAGTTTTCATTTTACAAAAACATACAAAACCTTCGGATCAACTCCGGAGGTTTTTTTTGGCACCATCCTTGTTTAGGACGATCCTGAAAACAAATTATTCATCAGAAAATCATAAAGACATGAAAAAGCTAGCAAACATTTTCTTACTCGCAGCAGCCTTGTTAATCGCAGCATGCGAAGGCCCCGTGGGACCGATTGGCCCTCCCGGAATTCCCGGGGAAGACGGTGATTCTTTTTTGGGAACCGTTTTTGAAATGGAAAACATCGATTTTACCCCAGCAAACGGGTACAGTGTAATCAAAAACTTCCCCAGCAATGTTGACATCTACGAAGACGACGTGGTACTGGTTTACATTCTGTGGGAACAGGACAATGGACTGGATGTGTGGCGACTGATGCCTCAAACTGTTTTTATTGATGACGAAAATTTAAAAGGCGAAATCCAGTATAATTTCGACTATACCCTGGAAAATGTACGGGTGTTCCTTGAATTTACCATTCCTGAGAATGAGTTGCGCCCGGCTGAAACAGATAACCAGATTTTTAAAGTAGCTATTATCCCGGCGTTATTCGCTTCGCAGAAGAACGTCGATATCAGCGACATTAATTCAGTGATCAATGCTTCCAACATTCAAATGAAAGACCTTGGAGCACTGGATCTCAACAACAAAATACTGAAGTAAGCATCCTACCTTATACAAAGGCCATTCGGAAATTCCGGGTGGCTTTTTTTGCTCCAACCTTACCGCGAACAACAAGCGGCACTATCCTTTTCGCTGGATTTCTTCCAGTTTCTGCTCATCAACAATGGTAAATGTGTTTTTCTGAACGCGGATGATTCCGGCTTCCTGGAATTCTTTTAGCAAACGCGCCACACTTTCCCGCGAGGTACCGATCAATGCAGCCAGTTCCTGTTTGGTAATATCCAGTTTGAAGGGATTCTGGTTGTACACCTGGTCCCGGAAATAAAACAACGAGTTGGCCAGCCGCCCCGGAACCTGTTGCTGCACATTATTTACCAGCCGGTCGAAGTAATTCATTTCGTCGCCCACCATGTACTGGATGACTTCGGAAGCAAACTGCCCGTTCTTTTTCAGCAACAAACCAAATACTTCGGTATCAATAAAACAGACTTTCACCGGTGTTACCGCAGTGGCAGAAACGCTGTTTTGACGCCGTTGGTTGTTCAGATTGTTCAACGCCAGGTAAGCTCCCTTTTTATGAATACTCAAAATGTAATCCTTTTCACCGATCCCCTTTTTACTGAGCTTAACAAAGCCCTCGCGTATGTATACCACATGATGGGCGGGTGTCCCCTCTTTAAAAATCAATTCGCCTTTTCTGAATTCGGTTTGCAAACAGCCCTTCCCCAATTCGCAAAGTTCTTCATCGTTTAAAATCGAAACAACATTCGATTTGATCTGGCAATTCAGACAAGCATCTGTTTTTATCGTCATCCTATCTTTTCAGTAAAATATTATCAACATCACATCTGTTTGTGCAAAACATCACAAATTACACGCTTCAATATCACAGGCACAAAACAAATATATCATATTTATTTATGAACATATGTTGTTTATAGTGTTTTTCTTTGTTGTACAAACGAACATTAAAAAAGAGAGTCATGAAAAAAGTTCTTGTATTAATTTGCTACAACCTGGGCCTTTGGGGAATTCTGGGTTTCTTTGCCACTCTGCTGTTAGGTTTTTTAGCATGTTGCGCCAATTTATCCGAAAAATTATTCTACGGTTTTTTGATCGTTTTTGCGCTAAGCGGCCTTGTTACAACCATTTTCTGCGTTTCGAGAGGGTGCAAGAAAATAACCAAATAGTCCCCGCCAAAACAAGAGTATACGAACTCTGCGGCAATTGGTTAATACCGTGCGAAGAACCAGCGTAAGCCAGCGCTTTCATTCGGACAGCGGAAAAATTGTGCCTCTAAAAAACGAATTCAGTCCTACATACACCTAACTCCCGGCACAGCAACACATCAATTCAGTTTTCTTATTCGTACCTCTATGTCCTTGTCATTTTCCAGCAACTTAACAAGTTCGCCGGTGTCAGTTTCTCCGAAATGATAAGGATACAACACTTTTGGATGAAACAAACGCGCTGCGTCTGCGCACATTTCCGGAGTCATCGTATAAGGAAGGTTCATGGGAAGAAAGGCGACGTCGATATCGACCAGATCGGCCATTTCAGGAACATTTTCGGTATCACCGGCTATGTACACTTTCTTATCGGCAAAACGGATCACATAACCATTTCCCCGTCCTTTTGGATGAAAAGGTGTGCCATCGGCCCGCATATTCCGGATATTGTAAGCGGGAACTGCTTCCACCGAAATCGTTCCAAACACTTTGGTGTCGCCGTTCTTCATTACATCGGTACCGGTATACTTCGGAGAGCAACTTTCGGTCAGCACAACGCGGGTTGCCTCCTTTTTAACAGCATCAATTGCTTTCGGATCGAGATGATCGCCGTGCTCGTGCGTAATAAGAACAAGGTCGGCTTTGGGCATCGATTCATAATCGGCATACTGCGACACCGGATCCACATGAATCACTTTCCCGTTAAACTCCAGCATTAACGTACCGTGTCCGATAAAGGTAATGGCCAGCTCTCCTTCCGATGTTTTAAAAACGTCCTTCTCAAATTCGGCGGCTTTTAACGGTATGCTTGCCGAAACAATAATTACCATAATCAATATTATTTTTTTCATAACCCTAAGCTTTAGTACCTACTAATTTAGCTATAATTTGGCTACCTTGCCTACTCTTTAATTTTTAACAAAATATCTAATATTCAATGTTGGCAAGCGGCTTCAACGGGGCCATTAAGGGCTTGCACCATCTTACAATTAAAATCCTGTGATATGTATAAACTAACCATGATTCTGCTTCTGATGCTTTTTGTGTCAGGAGTTTCAGCCAAAGATTATGCGGTTTCCTCGCCATCGGGGAAAGTGGCCATAAAAGTGACCGTAAATGAACAGGTTTCATACGCTGTTCTTTTAAACGGAAAGGAAATTGTTGCTCCGTCGCCCATATCGATGGAAATTTCGGACGGAACTGTTTGGGGTACCCAAGCAAAAGTAAAAAAGGCAAAAACCACCTCTGTTTCGCAGGAATTGCGGCCTGCCGTAAAAGTTAAACGCACCGTTATTAAAGATGAATACAACCTGCTAACGCTTACTTTTAGTGGTTATTCACTCGAATTCAGGGCTTACGACGAAGGCGCGGCTTACCGTTGGGTTTCGGCCGCAAAGGGCGACTACCAGGTAATGTCGGAGCAGGTAACCTTTGCTTTCCCGGCCGACCACAACATCTGGTTTCCGGAAGAAGAAAGCCTGATGTCGCACCAGGAACGCGAATACCTGAAAGAAAAACTTTCGAATATCGGAAGCGAACGTTTTGGCTCTACCGGGATGCTGGTAGATTGCGGCAACGGTGTTAAAACCTACATTTCGGAATCGGGATTGATGGATTACCCGGGCATGTGGCTGCGCGGTTGCGACGAGAACAAAAATGCACTGAAAGGCAAATTTGCCGGTGTGGTACTGGAAGAAAAAAAGGAAAACGACCGCGATGTACGCCCCGTGAAATATGCCGATTACATTGCCCGTTGCAGCGGCCCGCGTGTTTTCCCGTGGCGCGTGATGCTGATTACCGAAAACGATGCCGCATTGGTGGAATCGACCCTTATTTACCAACTGGCCCCAGAGCAAAAAATTGAAAACACCGACTGGATCAAACCCGGGAAAGTAGCCTGGGACTGGTGGAATGCCAACAATATTTACGGTGTTGATTTTGAATCGGGAGTAAACAACGAAACCTACAAGTATTTCATCGACTTTGCCTCGGCAAACGGCCTCGAATACATTATTCTGGATGAAGGATGGTACCATTTAGGCGACGTCCTGGATGTGGTGGATGAAATCGACATTCAAGAGCTGGTGGATTACGGCAAGGCAAAAAATGTGGAGATAATCCTGTGGGTGGTATGGAAAACACTGGATGAAAAACTTGTTGAAGCCCTCGATCAGTTTCAGAAATGGGGCGTAAAAGGAATCAAAATAGATTTTATGCAGCGCGACGACCAGTGGATGGTTAATTTCTATGAGAAAATTGCCATGGAATGCGCCAAACGGCAGTTGCTGGTCGATTACCACGGGGCGTACAAACCCTGCGGCCTCGACCGTGCTTACCCGAACGTTGTTTCATACGAAGGCGTAAAAGGGCTTGAAAATGCCAAGTGGTCGAATCTTCCCGATCCGGAACACGATGTTACGCTGCCCTTTATCCGCATGGTGGCCGGCCCCATGGATTACACGCCCGGCGCGATGATCAACAAAACAAAGCAAAACTTCCAACCGGTTTTTACCGAACCCATGAGCCAGGGCACCCGTTGCCACCAGCTGGGCATGTACGTAGTGTACGAAAGTCCGCTGCAAATGCTGGCCGACAACCCATCGAACTACTACCGCGAGCCCGGATGTATGGAATTTCTTTCGGTCGTTCCGTCGGTGTGGGACGATACCAAAGTTCTGGAGGCCAAAGTAAGCGACTACATTGCCGTTGCCCGCCGTTCGGGCGATAGCTGGTACGTTGGTGCCATGACCGACTGGGACCCGCGCACGCTGGAGCTGAAACTCGATTTCCTGGGTGAAGGCACTTACACCATGAAAGTTTGGAAAGACGGCGTAAACGCTACCAAACATGCGGCCGATTTCGCACAGGAAACCGTGGAAGTAACTTCCGGTTCAACCGTAAAAGTAAATATGGCTCCCGGCGGAGGTTGGGTAGCTATTATTGAAAAGAAATAGCGAAGAGCAAGGAGCTAAGAGCGAAGAGCAAGGAGGATGGCATCCGTGAGAGGCAACTCAGATACGGATGCCATCTTTTTTATGTCCAAATATTTTGAATGCAACTTAGCAAGGATAATCCCCTCGTTTGTAGCCAGGGAAAGTGTCCGAACTTCTTATAAACGACAATGTCAACGGTGCGCTGCACCTTGCGTTTGTGTTTTCCTGTTTAACCACAAATATTCCCGGTGCGCTGCACCATTTCTTTTGATATGATATTCAGACTACAAATATTTTGAATGCAACTTAGCAAGGATAATCCCCTCGTTTGCAGCCAGGAAGAGCGCCGGAACTTCTTATAAACGACAAAGTCAGCGGTGCGCTGCACCTTGGTTTGTGTTTTCCTGTTTAACTACAAATATTCCCGGTGCGCTGCACCATTTCTTTTGATATGATATTCAGACTACAGATATTTTTAAGAGTAGCGCACCTTTCAATAAATGAAATTTCTTTAGCAGCAGCGCTGCGGAATATGTATAGATCGAAATCATGGTCGCAAATGAAGGTGCGGCGCACCGAAACATAATTCATCAAAAAAAACTGAACAACACGTTGTGAAAGGGGTGCCTTTTTTCGGTGAAAGTCAGTTTTAAAAAATATCCTATTCTCAACTTTGAATGTAAAATATCCAGCAAAATCCAGAAAATTGGATATTGGGAATTCTACATTGGATATTCTGCATTAAAAAATAAAATGAATATCCGTTTTGATGCCTAAATGATTTTTAGCACGCGGATTCCGCAGAAAAGCGCGGATTACAGCAGCTTGTTCTCTGAAGAATCTGCGATAATTAGCGTAATCTGCGTGAACTTTTTCTTTTTAGGCAATAATGCGGATATTCATTAAAAATAAAAACAAATCCCGGATAGGAGTATACATCTTAACTCTCATTTCTATTGGTGATTCTCCGGAATCAGGATTGTTTTGTCCGCTGAACCTACATCTCTTTTGTGCGGCACATTTACAACCGGAGATTACTAAGATCTCGTCGTATTACTGTAACCTAAATTTTACATTCATTATTACATTTTTCCCAATCAATTCCGGAATATCAATCGCAGGCATTAACGAAACCACCCGCTTTGCTTCATTTTTCAGGGCTTTGTTTAAGACATCGGATTCCCCCTTTTTGGAAAATTGGGGTCCATAGCCCGTAACAACCACCTCGTCGAGCACAACAGCATCCTCGGGCTTTTCATCCAGAAGTGCAATTCTCCCCTTTGCATCCACATGAACAAATACATTCACATCTCCGGTATGATAGCACTCCCGGGGAGCAAGCGGATATTTGATTTTTTGGGCAATAAATTTCCGCATTTCCAACATCGATTTGATTTTATACGAGTGTGTCTGAATAATTATTACGCCATCTTTCGCTGCGTCGCCATAAAGTTCTGTTGCGGCCTCATCTTTCAGAACAGAAATGGAAGAAATATCGCCGGGCGAAATGTCATTCATTTCTCCTTTGTATTCTTTTCCATCAAGAATTACGAGGGGAGACTTTCCATCAAAAGATTCCTGTGCTTTTACCGGGACAATGGATACTGCCGGTTCACTGTCTTTGGCATTCTGCTTACCAGCGCTTTTCGCCGCCGACTTGGTGGTAATAAATATCACCCCGTTCTTTCCTATTTCCGATCCATAAAGAGCTGTAGCTGATGCTCCTTTCAATACACTTATACTTTCGATGTCATCAGTATCTAGCTTGTTAGTATCAGTCACTCTTTTGCCATCGATAAAATACAAAGGATCACCTGTTTTCAAATTTTCTTTGGTTGTTATTAAAATGGCACCGTCTTTCCCTTTTTCGCCAAACAAATTGGTGGCGGCTTCTCCTTTCAGTACATCCATCGACTTAATTTTCTCGCTATCAATCTCCGATAAGTCGCCTTCAAACTTTTTATCGTCAACATATACAAGCGATTTCTTTAACGCCAACGCCGACTTGGTAGAAATAAGAACCACCCCATTTTTGGCTTTTTCGCCATAAATTGCCCTTGTAGTTGCATCCTTTAACACTGAAATACTTTCAATATCGCTGGCATTTAAGGCGTTAATATCTTTGTATTCTTTGCCATCCACGATAAACAGTGGCGCATTCTTACCCGTAGCCGATATTTTTAAGTCTTCAGTAGAGCCTGGCTTTAAAGTAACTGAACCATCTTTTGAAAGGGTTCCATCGAAATTGCCGTCAATCTTCCAGCCCGATGTTTGAGTCGCATCACCGGAATTGGGCTTTACTTGTTCATACTTCCCCTCTCCTTTTATTTTAATATCCTCGTTTTCTTTTGAAGCTGAAAGTTTTACATCGATTGTTGACCGCTTGTTTACCTTCACCTCTTTCTGATCAAAGCCAATCATCATAAAAACAAGCGTTGCGGCATCGTCTTCGAGTTTCAGTTCGTAATTACCTTCCATGTCGGTAATGGTACCAATGGTGGTGCCTTTTACAAAAACAGCGGTTCCGGGCAAGGCCTTTCCGGCTTCATCGGTAATTTTTCCGGTGATTGTTTTTGCCGCTGCAACTACTTCAGCAGTGTTACTTTCGATAAACTCTGTTTTTACTTCCTTGTTTGAAAGCCCCATGATAAGCACGGCCAGTAAAGGCAGAACAACCAGCTGTTTGAGCAGCGGGTACTTGTTTTCTGATTTTTGTTTCATCATAATAATTCGGTTTTTAAGTTGTGATCCGTTTAATGCAGTTAGAAAAGGAGCTACCCCCTTTTTGTCGGCCAGTCCAACCATTGCCAGCTGGTAGGCCTCCGGGTTATGGCTTTGGGCAACCTGGTGGTCGGTAAGGTATTCGAGGTTGTTTTTCATGGCATCTTTAATCAGCCACGCAAAAGGGTTGAACCACTGGAACAGAAAAAGGACTTCGCCCGCCAGTATGTCGAGCGTGTGCCGTTCTTTTACATGAATACTCTCGTGCAGAACGATCATTTCCAGGTTGGGATTCCGGGTGGTTTTTTCGGAAAGTACAATTTTGTTGAAGAACGAAAACGGGTGTACGTCTTTCGAAGTCACATTCACAATGGTTCCGTAAAACTCCCTGAGTTTGCTGGTACGAACAATGTGAAAAGCCTTGTAGTGCCCCAGCAACAGATGGCCCAGAAAGAGCATCGTTCCGGCCAGGTAAATCAGGAACAATACGCTTGTCCACTCCATTTCCGGTTCTGCCGCCGCCGAAACACCCGCTCCGGGCAAATAGGCATAACTCTCGGCATAGTTCACTGTCTGGGTTTCGATGTACCGCACCGAAGTAAAGGTAATCAGCGGGATCAGAAAGCTGATGGCCAGCGAAACCGGCAGGTAAATCCGGTTAAACAAAAACTGTTTTTTGTTTTGGAAAAGCGCCAGGAATAAGAGGTAAAAAGCCCCGGCTGCCAGGCCCGATTTTCCGATGTAGAGCAGGAAGTTTTCCATTATTTTCCCTCTTTTATCAGTTTAATGAGCTCATCAATCTCCTGCTCCGACAAGCCTTTTTCTTTCACAAAAAACGCCACCGCACTTTTGTAAGAATTATCGAAATAGTCGCTTACCACCTGTTTCATAAACGAATGGCGGTACTCTTCTTTCGACAACAGAGGAAAATATTGATAGGTGTTGCCATACTGCTTGTAGCCGATAACTCCTTTTTCCTGCAGCAGGCGCACCAACGACGAAATGGTGTTGTAATGCGGTTTCGGATCGTCGTATTCTTCCACAATGTCTTTTACAAATGCTTTTTTTAGCTGCCAGAGGATTTTCATTACCTCTTCTTCTTTTCGGGTGAGTCGTTTCATTGTTCAGACTTTAAGATTTAAGGAGCGAGCACCGAGTACGATCTTCTCAATACTTTGTACTCAACACTAAATTTTCTACTTCCGAACAAACATACAACTGATTTTTCAGTTTTGCAACTATTTTTTCAGTTTTTAAACTGAATTTTCAGTTATTAATTCATCACGGCTATTCACGAGAGCTGAAAAGCACCTGATAAACAATACAATATAGCACTACTATTACAGATAAAACATCAATCCAAGTCGCTATATCCGTTTCTCGCCCCTATCTCTTACAAGGGACTTAAGTCTTCCTCCTGCGAGACCACCATCTATAAAAAAAACTATTTGGGCAGTTATTTTTAGATAAAAGATTGCTGTACGGCGCACAGAACTTCTAGCTTCGAAACAACGGAGAGATTGCGCCGGTTGCTGGTTCTTATCAATACCCCGGGTTGCACTCTCCGTCCGTCAACTGACGGATCGTTTACCCGCGGTTATTATCGTTACACCCTTTCAGGGTGATAATTGAATCGGGATTTATATGTCTTGTCCTAAAATAGGTTTACACAAAAAGTAAATTTATGTCAGGATTTATAGTTTATGATGAAAGCTTCAAGCG
>NZ_QWGR01000030.1 GCF_003576475.1 Maribellus luteus
AGATTCAGCACAAAGGCATTTTGAATGTTTCGTGCTTTTCCGAAATACTGTTCTGCAAGCCCCAAAACATGGGTATCGTTGTCAACATAAACCGGGAAGTCAAACTTGTCCGAAAAAAAATCGACCAAAGATCCGTCAAGGAAGTTGAAATAGTTGTAGGAATAGCCGGTGCGCGCATTAACGCGTCCTGTAATTCCGATGCCCATTCCAAGAATCCTTTTGGGTTCAATTTGTGAATTGTCGACTGCCTGCCGGATAATGCCAACCACATTTTCGAGACACGCAATTGAATTTTCCAACACGAAGTTCTCATCTGAGTTTGAGTAAACCTCGTTCATCTCCATGTTGAATATAGAAATCGAAATTCCTTTTAACTGAATAACGAGGCCAATTGAATAGGCGTATTCGGGATTCACTTTGTACAAAACAGGACGCCGTCCGTTGTCGGTTTCCTTCTTGCCTGAATCGATAATAATTTTATCGCAGATGAGCTCGTTGATGAGTTTGGTACCCGTAGGGACACTTAGTTTCACCTTCTTACAGATCCCGGGGATCGTAAGTTCCTTCTCAGACCGGTTCAACAAGGCAACAATCTTACGTTTTTGCGCCAGCTGACGGTTTTGGTTATTGATATCGTCAATATTTCTTGAGAACAGATCCACAGGCTGATTGTAGTTTTATTTTTATTTTACCATGGCAAGTTTATAAATATTTTTATTAATGTCAAAAGGAAAAATCAATATTTTGATTTTATAGGCGATTTTGATAGTTGGGTTTGGACGAAACGCTGCAGGAACAAGGCACTTTTACACATTTTTTCAAAATTGCCGGCTTTGGGCAACAGAGAAAAATGGGTGAGTAGGAGAGAGCTTTTATGCCGGATTCAATTTTCGACTGACGAGTAATCGGTTTTCATCGCCAAACTGGACTTAATAAGCAGACTAGTGTAAGGGGGACATAAACGAGCCACCGTTCTTTATGGATTTAAGGTTTCAGAGAGAACATCCCACCAATTACTATTGATGATATGTACGATGTCAAAAAGCATCAGGCCATCCGATTTGTCAAGGGCCATTTTCAACGCCCGAGCAAACTGTTCTTTGTCGCCCTCGTACTGATCGACGTAGATGCTTCCGTAAAAAGGAGTTGCTTCCTGGATCAGTTCATTGGCCATATCAGCACAGCCTTCTACCGAGTACCAGTATTCACGACCTTTTCCCATTGCCGCTTCGGTACGGTTGGTCATCATTTCTTCATTCATTTTTTCGACTTCCTCTATCGTTACCTCTTTAAAATAAAGGCCGCCCATAAACAAATCGAGCAACTCAGCATATCCCGTGTTTTGGTAATTTTTTGTTGCCCAGTCATACTTCACGGATTGGTTGTACTTTTTACTGGCCCAGTTTACCCCGAGCTCGTAATAAACCGGATACCAGGCTCCGGCATAAATTCCGAAATCTATATTTGAATCAATGTCTTTGATGGTTTTTCTTGCATCGGCACAAAAATCATGAATGATGGTGGCTCGCCACTCTATCCATTGGTTAAAGTGTTTGCCGCGTTTCCAAATATCGGCTCCGTTCTCGTCCTTTGCCCAGTAAATAATGTCTTCGGGAAATTTTTCGATTTTAACCCCGGCATATTCTTCAAACATGGCTTTTGACTGGAGACTAAAGTCCGAAGTAATTCCATCGTAACGCATCCGATCGAGAATTATCCCTTTGATGGATGGATACATTGTTACAAACTCACGAATTATGTTGAGTTGGTATTCCTGAACTTCAGCTAATGCGGGATTCAGCATTCCGTTATAATTCCATTTCATTTCTGAAATAGGTCGCAAACCGTCCATCCAATAGTTGATGGATTGCCAGTCGGCATGTTCGTCGTAGATAATTCCACGATCGTAAAAGTTATGCCCGCCGCTGAATACATTCAACGAAGCATAAACGCCCAACTTATGTTTGCGGGCCTTTTTCAGAATCACATTGACCATGTCGTATTTGTCGGGACGATTAAAGCCTTTCCATTCTCCCATATAAGGGGCGTATTTGCTTTTGAAAAGTGTTTCTCCCATGATGGATTTCACATCAACAACTAAATCGGTAAAGCCGGCTTGTTTTACTTTTTTTAGGAAGTAATCAACAGAATCAGGATAGCTCAGGCGTTCGAAATTTGCCTGGCAGTCCAACCACATAAAAAGGGGTTTCTCTTGTTTTTTTTCATTTGCCAATACAGCGTTGCTTCCGGACAGGTCCCAACTCCCCAGCCAAAGAATGAGTATGATAAGTGATCTGAAAAATAGTGTTGTGTTCATCATCTTTTCTTTTGAAAATACAGTTTTGACTTGTCTGTTTCATCTCGGTTAAAGGCTGCGGAATGGACCATGTTTCAATGCTTCGAGCTGTTGCTCGTTTAGTCCGTTGAATGAGAAAAGACATACGCCATCAGCGCCGGCTTCTCTTGATACTTCAATTTGTTCCAGTAAGGTTTCCGGAGTAAAACCAAGGAAAGGGCCCAAGCCTACAATTGAGTTGACCTCCGTTCCAGCAGTGATTTCCATCAAGCTTTGCGTTTCGCTTCTCACCACCTCGTTGTCGATGGCGTAACTCATAATGTAAACGGCATCTACCTGGTTGCCTTTCACCCAAGATCCCCAATTCTGAAATTTTAACCTTGTACTTTCAATTGGGTTGGGTACCACGTCAACCGAGAGTTTAACTTCGGTATGTTTTGTTTGCAGAAGATCGTTCACCTGTTTTACAAAGCCGGTAATATTGTTTGTCCGGTAGTCGTTCCACTGCTCCCATTCCTTTTTGTTTTCAGGAGAAATAGCCATAATGTCGAAATTCAGCTGATTGCGCACTTGTTTTCGGCAGTAATCGCAATAGCAAAATCCTTTGTCCCAGGGCTCACTCAACGAATAGCGAATGTAATCAAGCTGTACTTCCTTGATGGCATATCTTTCCAACATGGTATCGACTGTTTTCAGCAGGAAGTCGGCTACTTCAGGGCGTGAAGGGCATAAATAATGAAAGCCTGGCTCCAGTTCAGCAAAAATTTCTCCGTGTCTGAATTTGCCTACCCATTCAGGTTTCTGCTTTACGAGGGGAGAATTGGCACCTCCAACAAAAAACATTTCGCACCAGGGAATAACCTGCATACCAAATTTTTCACATTCTTCCGTCATAACCTGCATGGGATCCCAGCCTGCAAATTGGGGAAGTTGAGGCAATAAGGCATGGGCATCGGGGTAGATGGCATAACCATCGTAAATGGTTTCCGGCAATATGGCATTGAACCCGGCATCGGCCATGCGCCTGATGGTGGCTCTTAATTCTTCGGGTGTTTTGTCTCTTAAGCGAACCCAAACTCCACGAAACTCATTTTCGCGAGGTTCAAATGAACTGTAATACAGATTCTTCGCACTTTTCAATAACTTTTTTCCGTGCGCTAAAGCCAAGTCGGTGTTTTGTTCTTTTTTTGCTTTTTCAAAAGCGGCGA
Source organism: Maribellus luteus (assembly GCF_003576475.1). Taxonomy (GTDB): domain Bacteria; phylum Bacteroidota; class Bacteroidia; order Bacteroidales; family Prolixibacteraceae; genus Draconibacterium; species Draconibacterium luteum. The sequence goes on from NZ_QWGR01000030.1 coordinate 3,505, forward strand.
AATCGGCCTGCCCGTTTTTAACGAAGAGGTCAATGGCCTGTCTGTCGGTCATTTTCCCGGTTTCAGCACGCTGCAGTACTTTTTTGTACAGTTCGCGTGCCTGGTAAATGTAGGTGTTTTCTGTTGTAGCATAATGTATCACATCGCCTTCCAGCTGAATTTCCATTCCTACGTTCAGGGTCTGGTTTATCCATCGGCTTGCACTTTCATTTCCCGAAAGCACCAGTCCGTCAGCGGGAATATCGGAGTTATTACCACCAATGTTTATCACAAGCCCGCCCTGAATAACGGCTTCACTTCCCCATTCATTCGTTCCGGTTTTCTCGCCAAAGGCATTGGTATACGCCACCAAATGGTTCGGGCCTCGTCCTCCCGGGAAGTCCCTGTTTTCGGGATCTACCGAGCTTAGGTTTTTTGTCCCTTTTTCATGGTAAATGGCTGGGGCCAAAGAAGTATCCACCCAGGATGTTTTTGTTTGACACCCCATTAATCCTAACAGGCAAAATACCCCCATTAATAAGTAATGCTTCATTGTTACATTATTTTTGATAAACAAATTCAATCTTTTTCTACTTCACTCTTATTCTCATCCGGGAATGTAATCCCCTTTTAGTCATTTGCCAAAGCACGGTCAATACCCCGCTTAACAGCATCCCACTGATCGTACATTCTTAAATAGATCATATCAAAAAACATCAAGCCGTCGCCCACTGTCATTGCAATATACACAGCTTCTTCTGCATCTTTTGGCTTGTTCTCGTAGTTTAGTCCGTACAAACTTCCTATTACATTTACATCTCCCAGGGTAACTTTCTTTGCATTCAGGATTGCTCCTTCAACGGTCCATTCATTTGCAGCGCCGTACAAGGTTGTGCCGTAAGCCCCGGTCATGTATAAATCCAAAAGGGAGGCATATCCGTAGTTTTTGTATGCCGGGGTTGCCCAGGAATAGTGGGCTGAAGCATCGTAACGGTTACTGGCCCAATTGACTCCTTCGTTGTAATAGGATGAATACCACGATCCGGTGTAGGTGCCAAATTTTATATCCTGATTTACTTCCTTAATGGCTTGCTTTGCCTTTTGAAAGAAATCATAGGTGATTTTTGCTCTGAATTCGAGCCATTCTTTGTAATGCGTTCCAGGTTTTACTTTGTCGCCATTCCAGGAAAAAACAGAATAGGGGAAAGAATCCACCGTTTTCCCGATGTATTTTTCAAACGCAGCCTTTGTAAGCTGAGAGAAGTCGCTTTCGATGGAGTTAAAACGAGCCCTGTCCAAAATAATACCATCGAGCTTGGAGTAATTTTGAGCCAGCTCCCTGATGAGAGACAAAAGATAGGCCTGTACTTCCGGGTTTACCGGGTTAAAAAATTTGGCGTGCGATTTCGCATCATCCATAATTGAAATGATGCCTGACGGATAATAGAGTTGTGTCGCCCAGGAACTCTTGTCGCTATCCCGGTACAAAACACCACCGTCGCGTAAATTTCCACCTACCATCACATTGATGTTTGCATTCACTTTCAGGCCCAGATTGTGCGCTTCTTCGATAAACGTACCCAGATAATCCCATGAAGCCGTTCTTTGCACATGGTTTAAAGTTGTGATTGACTCAACAATGTTGCTGTTGTACAAAACATCTCCACAGGTAGGTCTTACATCCACAACAATTTCAGTGAATCCACTGTATTTGGCTTTAGCGAGACAAGTGCGAATGTTTTCTTTACTGTTGGCCAGGTAATCAAAATTCGCTGAAGCATCCATCCATAAAATCCGGGGTTTTTCATCTACCGGAATCGAAGGGAGTTCGACAGGAGGTTCTTTCCATTTTACCTCGTCATCTTCAAGTTCATAGCCATCTGATCGGGAGCAGGCGCCCAATATCAACAGACAGAGAAATACAGTGTAGAGTTTATTTATCATCTGATATCTACCCAAGAAATCAATTAAAAAGAAAGAGGCGGCTGAGTTTTTGGCAGATGCTTCCTGATGTTGGTACATTGCAGGAAACTTGGTGCCATAACTCAGCCACCTCTCTTTTATTATCTATCCAGAGAAGTGGGCATTAGTAGATTTCCCAAAGTTCTACTCCTCCATTGGTACACAAGAAAGCAACCAGGGCCGATTTTCCGTCGGGACTAACCTTTACCTTCACATCGCCGGTAACATTACCGTTGCTGGCAAAATTAGGATCCAAGGGGAAATTCAACCAATCGTTCCAATTCCTGAATTTAATTAGATCCATAATCGAACTAATTTTATCAGGTCTGAGCATTACTTTTCTGATGTCGAAAATCTCCCGCATCCAGTTGCCTCCATTTTGCTCGATCATAAACATATAGTATGCTCCATCCATTTGGGCATAGTCAAAAGCATGGCCACCACCTAACCATTGGTGATAAATTCCCTGAATATGGTGCTCTGATTGATAGATGGGCTGGTTGGTTGTTCCATCCATATACGTAATGGCAACTTTGCCAACGCCGTCTTCGTACCGGGCCACAAAATAGTTGCTGTTGGCACCAACTTCTATCGGTACAATTTTGGCTTGTACGCCCATGGTATAGTCGAGCGAATAATCCACTCTTCGAGGTTCTTGCGTTACTACCTGTCCGTCTTTTATTTCCCATTGCAGGAACATGTTTTTCTTGGAAAGGCCCAGGTAGAGGAAGGCATGGTCGGTCATATCTCCTCTAACATAGATTTTTCTACCAACCTGTACTCCCGGAATATCCAGAACATATTCAAACAACATTTTAGGTGTGGCTGTTACTCCTTCCCACCAATACATGTGAATAACATCTCCTTCAGCTACTCCAAAGTTACAGGAAGCGATGTTGCCCGCATCATCGGTAGCCATGTGTAGCGGAACTGTTCTTTGCAGGCTGCCCCAGTCGATGCCTTCCATGGAAATATTTCCGGCTCTTTCTCCATCCGAAATGTTGGCGTAAAATAATCCGCCCCTGTCGTGCACCACTACATAATCGCCACTAAAACCTACGGCGCCGTTGTTATGGTTGTTAAAGCCCAATTCGGTGGCTGTTTTTTTCCACAGGGTACGATGTTGATAAACAACGCTCAAACGGGCCTCGATAACATAGGCTTGACGTTCGCCGTCGGCGCCAACCACCTCGAAATTGTATGGTTGAGAGAGGTCAACCGGTCCTACGAAAGCAGGTTCTACGCGGGCATTGTTGGGAATGTTCGCCGATACGCTAATCTTAGTCATATCGGTGGTTTTTAGCCCGTTTACATCAGCGTCAATTTTGATAACACTTTCTGTATCTGTTTCCTCTACAGTAATTTTAGTATCAACCAAATCAGAGGTAAGGAAACTAAGTGCAGTCAGTTTATTTCCGGCAGTGGGAACCAATTCTTCTGCTTTCTGGCACCCTGTCAGCAAAAAGGCTAAGCCGAATATGCACAACGATAATGATATATATACATTCTTTTTCATGATTGTTCTTTTTTTACCAAAGCGGTGTTTGCTTGCACAAAGGATTATTATCTATTTCATTTTGAGGAACAGGGAGCTTGTAGTAACTCTCTTTAAACACGCGATCCTTATCATCACATTCTACCGTTTCGTAAATGAATGAATCTCCATCTTTTGTGATTTTGGTACCATGCATTCTTACTCCGTTAAGAACTTCTGTTGCCAGTTTCCAACGACGTAAATCCCAATAGCGCTGACCTTCGAAAGCCAGTTCTACTTTGCGTTCTTCCCGGATAATTTCGCGCAGCGCTTCCTTATCGCTAACAGTTATTTTTGGCAACTTGGCTCTTGTACGGACTTTATTGAGCGAAACCAGGGCGTCTTCACCTCTTCCCAGTTCATTGAGTGCCTCGGCATGGTTCAGAAGCACTTCGGCATACCTGACTTCGTACCAGGTTTGCGAGCTCACCTGATCCATAGAAGCGTTTTCATCAAGCATTTTACGGATGTAATACCCTGTAGTGGTACCTCCTGAGCTTTGTTGGGCAGCATAGGGTTCAAAGCCATCTTGTCCGCCTACAAACGTTTCAATGGTACGTCCTTTCCAGCTGGCACCGTTGTAAAGAACCGATGCATAAAACCGGGGTTCCCTGTTTGCGTAGGGGTTGGCGGCATGTTCCGGGTTATTCCAGTCGAATTCACTCCCGTCTGCCATCCGGTACGAATCAACCATTTCAAGCGTAGGCCCTGCGATACCGATAACACCTTCGCTTTTATCTCCTTTGGGGCAATACAGCTGATGGAATGAATGTCCTAAAGTTCCTCCGAAACGATAAGAAAGAACACCTTCTTTGCTGTCCAGGGTTTTAAAGATTTTATCATAATCCGATTCCAGCTGGTAAAAATTACCCTCTTCTTTTATTACTTCTTCTGCAGCGTCAACAGCATCCTGCCATCTTTCGGCATAGAGCATCACTCTCGATTTGTAGCCATAAACCGCGCCTTTGGTCAGGCGTCCTAAGCTGGCAGCCTCCCATTGTGCGGGAAGGTTCTCGGCAGCAAAATCCAGTTCCTTGGTGATAAAATCATAACATTCACTCTCGGTGCTTCTGGCTTTGTAAGCTTCATTCGGGCCATCAATATAATCGCGGATAATTATTCCGCCATGGCTCCTAGTCAGCATAAAGTGCAGGAATCCTCTGAAGAACCGGGCCTGGGCTTCCATAAGAACCTTGTCTTCGTTGGAATAGGTGACGTAATTTTCCAGACCATACAGGAATTCATTGATCCTGCGTATACGGTTGTATTCATATTGATAGTCGGACAATACAATGCCGGTTGGGCTGATGATAGGGTTGAGGATTGTTTTGTTGACATCTCCACCATTGGCTCCCATCACATGTTGATTGTACTTTACGATGTCGCTAAAACCGTCGTTCAGTGCAACTCCAGCATATTTTTTGCCATACGGACCATATTCATAAATGGGTTTGTAAAAACCATTGATATACAGATAGGTATTCTCTTTTGTCTTCCAAATCTCTGCTTCTGTGTACACCGTGCGAGGCTCCGGGTTTAGATACTCCTCACTGCAAGCGCCCAGGAGTAGCAATGTGAACAGAGCGAGTAGCTGATATTTAAAATTTCTTATTTTCATTGTTGTTCCTTTTTAAAATGTTACACTTAGACCGAACTCGTATGTACGTTGTTGCGGATAGTATCCGTTGCTTATCTCCGGAGCTTCCGGGTCGATGCCATACTTATTCAACCCTGACCACGTATGAAGGTTGGATCCTGTGAAACTTAACCTTACAACATCGATCCCAGCTGCTTTTAAGTAGCTGCTGTTTATGGTATAGCCGATCTGTGCATTTTTTAGCCGGAGGTAACTGGCATCGCGCATCCACCAGGATGAGGCCCATCCGTTTGCATTACCAACTTCGGCAGCAACGGTAGTTAGACGGGCAAATTCTGAGTCCATGTTTTCGGGTGTCCAGCTATCTTCGATCAGGAATCGGGGCGAGTTCCCGTTTCCATGGAACGGACGGGTGTAAATAGTCGCATCAACTGCTCCATTCCCGTAAACTCCACTCAGGAATATGTCACGAATTGCTGCTCCCTGAAAGAATACGGAAGCGTCAAAGTTTTTCCATGAAGCGCTCATGTTAAGACCGTACATCAATTCGGGGAAGCTGCTGTTCCCCAGGAATGTATAATCCTGAGATCTTTCGATTTTACCATCTCCGTTCAAATCTTTGTAGATGATATCTCCGGGCCGGATCTGGCTAATCTTCTGAAGGTGACTCAAGGTAGGCGTGTTCATGATCTGCTCTTCATTTTGATATAAGCCTTCAGCAATGAAACCCATTTTTTCACCCAGTTTTCTTCCGGTGCGTTTTTGATAAGCCGGAGTATTCGGGCTTTCGTTCATTTTCAGAACTTTATTTCTTGACCACCCCAGGTTCCCTTTAACACTGTAGTTTAGCTGGCCAACTTTGTTATTGTGAGTCAGTATCAGTTCAAGTCCACGGTTGGCAACTTCTCCACCGTTCACTGTTCCCGGGTAGTTTCCTCCCAGAGACCAGGGGTAAAGGCTACCTCCGCTGATCAGGATATCGCGGGTGTGTTTGTAGAAGTAATCAAACTCCATCCCGAATATCCCTCTGCTAAACATTAACTCAAAACCGACGTTGTAAGTGGCTGTTTTTTCCCAGGTAATATCCCTGTTCACTTCACCTGCAGTATATACCGAGATATACTCTTTGTCGCCAATATAAATGGTGGCAGGGTTTCTTCTCATCATATTCAGGTAGGCAAACTGTCCTACGTTGAGGTCGTTACCAAGCACACCGGCAGAAGCACGAAGTTTCAGGTTTTCGATGACATCTTTTAATCCGCTAAAAAAAGCTTCTTCTGAAATTCTCCATCCGGCAGATGCAGCGGGGAAGAAACCCCAACGGTTTTGCGGAGCGAAACGTGATGAGCCGTCGTAACGGGCGGCCAGCTCAAGCAGGTATTTGTTGTCAAAGGCATAGTTGATCCTGCCCACAAAACCGGCACGTCTGAAAATACTGCTGTTTCCCCATACGTTGGGCCTTCCGTTATTGTCTTTGATGTCATTCCCCATGTCCAGTTCGTGCAGGGTAGTAACATCATAATCAATGGCTACTGCCCCCAGATCTTCGCCTTCCTGCAATGCTTCTTCAAAAAGGAATAATCCGGAGATATCATGTTTGCCAAATGTATTTGCATAATTGATTGATGGCTGTAATGTTCTGCGGTAGAACTGGCTGGTTGCGTGGGTGAAAGATTCTACGTTATTCGCAGTTACTGATAAATTTGTCAGCACTTCGGAGTAGGTATTGGTAGCAATATCGTAGCTGTTCACCTTTTCCGGAGCAGCCCATGCACGGCGCGTGGTATAATCTTTATCGTAGCTCATTTTAATGCCAAGTTCCAGGCCTTTGATCCAGGGAAGTTCCCAAGCAAATTTTGCAGATGACTGCAGAACATTTAGTACCGAGTTATTGTAGCCCACATTGTTGTAAACCACCGGGTTAAACGTGTTGTTTTTGTTGAAATGGCCTACTGTCGGTAATCCGTCGTAAGTGGTTGGCAAGAACGGGAACACTTTTGATGCCAATGTTATCGGGTTGTTCCATGCCTGGTTCGATACTGCGAAATATCCTGCTTTGCGGTCTTCCTGACGGGCTGCCAAATCCAACTCCAGACGAAATCCGTGATTTAGTTTTACGTCAATATTCGACCGAACATTGTATCGTTTGAAATCGAAGTTGTCTACAATACCATCCTGTGAAAGATAACCTGCCGACAAGAAATATCTTACAGACTCGTTTCCTCCGTTTACGTTTAAGTTGTGGTGAGTTGAGAAGGAACCCGGTTTCATGATTTCATCAAACCAGTTGGTGTTACTAATTTTTCCTTCGGGATCGCCATTTAGAGCTTTCTCGTAAAGACTTTGGGTGAAAATCGGATCTTTTCCATCCATTTCGAGCGCTTTGTTATACCATTTAATAAAGTCAGGTCCGTCCAGAAATTCAGGGAAAAAAGTATTCTGGTTATAAGAAACCTTGCCTGTGTAAGTAATTTTTGGCGCTTGCTGTGTTCCTCTTTTGGTGGTGACCAGAATAACACCGCCAGCTCCCTGTACCCCATAAACGGCAGCAGCAGAGGCATCTTTCAGAATAGATATTTTGTCGATGTCGTTGGGATCAAGCTGAGCAAAGCTTCGTTGTACTCCGTCCACAATCAGGGTTGCCGAACTGTTTCCTAAGGTGGAAAGCCCCCTTACCCGTATCGACGCTCCGTCAGATCCCGGTTGCCCCGAAGTTTGCAAAGTGGAAAGTCCCGGTAGTTTTCCGGATAGTAAGGAAGTGATGTTGCCCGATGGAGCCTGTAGCAGCTCTTTGCTTTCGATCTGTGCTACAGATCCGGTAACACTCACTTTCTTTTGAGTTCCGTAACCTACCACGATCACTTCGTCAAGCTCTTCAGTGTCTTGCGCGAGTGTAATGTTCAAATAGGTTCTGCCAGATACGGGCACCTCCTGGGCAATAAAGCCTACGTACGAAAAAAGCAGTGTGCTGTTGGTCGATGGCACAGAAAGAGTGAATTCTCCGTTGGCATCAGTGACAGTGCCCTGTTTCGTGTCTTTTACGAGAACAGTTACGCCAATGAGTGTTTCTCCGTTAGTGTCAGCTACTTTTCCTTGTACGTTAACCTGTGCATACGTAACGTTGGCTGAGAAAAAGAATAGTGCTAAGATCAGATTTTGTAGAAATCTGTTCTTCCAAATGAAAGATCGTTTGTCACTTTTCATGATTTAGTTTTTACTGTTTTTTTAAATGAATTAAGTTGCATAGTGATTAAAAATTCAGTTTGTCAACTTTCTGAATTTGAATTAGATTATAGACTTTTGGTGTGTCTATTTCACATTTGAGTCAAAATATGGTACGGATAAGGAGGTCAAGGGCTTCCTTGCCTTCTTCAAAGATTTTTATGTTAGGTACTTTTCTTAAAATCGATTAATTCTTTTTTGAAGCTGTGCTTCTGATTTTATCATCAACTTGTTTTGGTAACAAAAGATTGATTATTGATCAATACGAGGCTTGTTTGCTCTTTGAGTTATCAGGTGAATAATGCGCTGATACAAGGCTAAATCTTCTTCGTTTTCGGATTGAGATAACTTGTAAAAAGCATCTCCCCCTTGGTAATAGGCCACTTTTAGCGAATCAAAAACCCCGTTCTTTTCATAAACATCCAGGTAGTCCGTTAATCGGTATCCCCATCCCTTGCTTTTCAACGCTCTGTCGTCGAACTCAATTTCCATATTCATCTGGAACTTGTTGGCTCTGTTGCAGGCTTCCTGAAGTCGGGAATAGGGAACGCTCTCACTAAAGAAATAGTTGGGTTGGTAATAAGGCACATTGAATCCCAGGTTTCTCCATTCGGAGTAACCGTCGGAGTTGAAATACGGAATCCAGTAGAAATCGTATTTTTTTTCATATACATAATCTGCTACATCGTTCGCCAGGTTTCTACTGTTCGTGGCTTCTTCGGCAAGCCAGTAAAAACCAATCAGCTCAACGTGTTCAAAACTTGCATTTTGGAAAAGCTGTTCGGCATAGTCAATGTACCATTTACAGGCATCAAGCCGGTCTTCCTTTTTGAAAAACTGGAGAGAGCGGCCATTCAGTTGTCCCCAGTCGGTTTGATTGGGAATGGGCTCGGGAATACACAGTACAACTTTTCTTTTTTCGAATTCTCCGGTTACCTTTCCGGCCTTTTTTACCTCTTCTATCTGTTCGTTCAAAGCATGTATACCGTTTCCTTTGGCGAAATAATTTTTCAGCAGGTTTTCCCACTCGGTTTTACGTGCTGCCATGGCCTGGTATCCGGAAGCAAAGCCGCGGCCTTGTCCATCGTGGATCTCCAAAAAAAGGAAGCCGTCGAACAGCCAGTTTTCTTCCCCGTTGACCTGTGCGGATACATAAGGCGCAAAATGCTCCTTGTTCCATTGGATGCTGCGGTGTGCTCCTCCGTCATAAATCAGTACAAGGTCATTCGGTATCGCCTGATAATGCTTTAGTTCGCGCGTGGAAGGCTCATCTTTAAAAATTATATCCTCCTCGTTATCTTCGTGCTTTAATTCTTGCGAACAAGCCGTTATACTTGTTATGAAAAAGCATAGAAAAAGGGGAAAAGCAGCTATCTTCTGCAGATTTGTCATCATACAAAATTTTAATACTCAGACAGAGTATGTATTTACTCTAAGCTATGATTATCTTATCTGTAGCTTTTGTAAGCTTCAGGTGATCAGAGAGAATTAATAGGTTTGTCTTGTGCGAAACAGCGTTTTCTGCACCATCTTGAGTAAATTTTATGTAACTAATTTACTTAGTAGCCTGTCCCAGCGCCTCCGAAGCTTTGTGGCAGACTTTTTTGTAATAGGTTTAGCTTTTTGTTGTAGTCATAATTTATTGTTTTTTAGTCGGTTATTGTCTTATGGTTCTGTTATAGTAGTTGTAGCTGATTAAAAACAATGGCGCCCGCTCCTTTGATGGTTGCATCTTCGGCAGAAGAGAACATCAGTTCGCAAT
>NZ_QWGR01000298.1 GCF_003576475.1 Maribellus luteus
GCCTGGCGCGAATGGGTCCGAACCCTGACGGTGCCGCTGGAATGGCAGGAAGCGGTGATCCGCGCGGCCATCGCGCTGAAACTCTGCGCCTACGAGGAGACCGGCGCCGTGGTCGCGGCCCTGACCACCTCGATCCCCGAGGCCCCGAACAGCGGCCGCAACTGGGACTATCGCTATTGCTGGCTGCGCGACGCCTATTACGTCGTCCAAGCCCTGAACCGCCTGGGCGCGGCCGACATGCTGGAGAACTATCTCGGCTATCTGCGCAACCTCGTCGGGCAGGCGGGCGGCGGCCATATCCAGCCGGTCTACGGCGTCGGCCTGGAGCTTGGCCTCGGCGAGCGCACCGTCGACGCCCTGCCCGGCTTTCGCGGCATGGGACCGGTGCGGTCCGGCAACCAGGCCTATGAGCACCACCAGCACGACGTCTACGGCCAGATCATCCTGTCTGCCGCCCACGCCTTCTTCGACGAGCGGCTGCTGCGGCCGGGCTCGATCGAGGACTTCCATGCCCT
>NZ_QWGR01000299.1 GCF_003576475.1 Maribellus luteus
CTATCGAATCGGCGGCTACAACTTCCCGGGCGCGACCTACAACAACTCGGTCATCGGCTTCTACGGCCCGCCGCGCACCATCCTGGGCACGGTCGAGGTCAAGTTCTAAGGAACCGCGACGCCGGTCGGCGTCCGCCGCGCGCGGGCGTCGGCCGGTCTTGCGTGCGGCCCTCGCCGGCCGACGAGGAAGGACCGATGGGGGAAGATCGATGAGCGACGGCTCGCAGAGCGACGTCGGAACGCCGGAGCCGTCCGCCGCCTATCGCGTGACGGTGCTGGCGCTGCTGATCTTTCTCTTCTATACCAACTGGCGCCTGACGCTGGTGGTGGCGGTGATCCTGCCGATCATCGGCCTGCTGATGTCGCGTATCAACCGTCGCCTGCGCTCGCTCAACCGCGAGAGCCAGAACCTGACCAACCAGGCCGCCTATGTGGTGGAAGAGGCTGTGGGCGGCTACAAGGTCGTCAAGCTGCATGGTGGCGAGGCGTACGAATCGCTGCGCTTCAATGCCATG
>NZ_QWGR01000300.1 GCF_003576475.1 Maribellus luteus
ACGGTTGCGCCTGACCAGAGCCCCTTCAGCCCGAAGGCATGAACTTGGGAACGGCGATGACAGGGGGTCTCACCCCTCGTCCGTCACCGCATTGGGATTGTCCTTGTCCGGATCGGGATGGCCGCCCGAGCCGTGATAGGCCGTCTCGCTCTGGCCACCGTGGAAATCGCCCTTGCGTTCGGGGACGCCTTCATAGCCGCCACCCTGGCTCTCGCCGCCATGTTTGCCGGGCGCGTCCGAGACGCCATCGGGGGCGCCCTTCTTGGCGTCGCCCATTTTCCCGTCCTTGCCGGTCGCCTGCATCGGCTCGGTCATGTTCCGTCTCCTTGTCCGGCGTCTATAACGCATGGGCAACGGATTGCGCTCCGGCGCAGGCTTCCCCACATAGATTCGTAATACACTGGCAACGGGGAACAGAGTGGCCGATCCATATCAGACGCTGGGCGTAAGCCGCACGGCCAGCGAAGCCGATATCAAGAAAGCCTATCGCAAGCTGGCGAAGGAACTCCATCCC
>NZ_QWGR01000301.1 GCF_003576475.1 Maribellus luteus
CCGCCATCTTCGCCCTGCTGTTCCTGGCCCTGGGCGGCGTGCGGCGTGCGGCGGCGGTGTTCGCCACGGCTCCCCTGTGCCTGGCGGGCGGGGTGTTCGCCCTGGCCCTGACCGGCATCGCCTTCTCGGTCTCGGCGGCGGTGGGCTTCATCTGCCTGTCGGGGGTGGCGGTGCTCAACGGCCTGGTGGTGATGAGCAGCATCGGCAAGCGGCTCGAGGACGGCGCCGACCTCGCCGCCGCCATCGTCGAGGGCGCCTATGAGCGGGTGCGGCCGGTGATCATGACCGGCCTCGTGCCGGCCGTCGGCTTCGTGCCCATGGCGCTGGCCAGCGGCACGGGGGCGGAGGTGCAAAAGCCCCTGGCCGTCGTGGTCATCGGCGGCCTGATCGGCGCGCAGGGCGACCAGACCTATGACCGGCAGATGTACGGCGCCCTTGCGGGCGTCCAGGTCGAGCCGGGCTTCGAGATCCAGTTCGGAGCGGGCGTGACCGATCAGAGCGACCGCGGAACCCA
>NZ_QWGR01000302.1 GCF_003576475.1 Maribellus luteus
AGGTATCATGCGGGCTACGCGCCGTTTTCGTCTGCAAAGCCTGCGGCGGCGCGGCTAGCTGAGCATACGACGATGGATTTTTACCCCGATCTGGAAGGTTTGCCGCTGTTTGCCAAACCCGCATTCGGCTGGGAGGAACCACTGTCGGCATCGCCAACCGAAACGCCCCCCGCCAAACCCCGCCGCTTGCGCCGATGGCGCGGCCCGATCACGCATTGGGAACGCGGCTACCGCTCTCACTACTACCGCGACAAGCGCGGCAAGAAGCTCGGTGAAATCCACCTGAGCCCGCGCGGTCAGGCGCCGCTGCTTTACCGCTGGCTGGCCGGTACGCTCTCGGGCATCGAGGGGTCGCTCACGCACGCGCGCATGCGGGTCGAAGAGGCGATCGGGTTTGGAATGCGGCAGATGGCGCTGTTCTGAGCGGGCGGCCCGGCGCGCCGCTGGGCACGGCCGATGCGTCAACTTTGGGTTCACCACGAGGAGAACACCATGCCGACCATCGTCCGCATCT
>NZ_QWGR01000303.1 GCF_003576475.1 Maribellus luteus
CAAGCCTTTCGTGACGGGCCCGCAACTCCTGGCACGCGGTGCCACCAACGAGGTCGCTCCCGGCCAGACTGCCGATGTACTGATCAGCCTCAAGCTACGCAACGAGGCCACGCTGAAGGCGCTCGCGCACGACGTGAATGACCCGCGCAGCCCGCACTACCGGAAGTACCCGACCAGCGAGCAGTTCCTGGCCGACCACGCGCCCACGCAGGCGCAGGTAGACGCTGTCGTGCGCTATCTGCGCCAGAACGGTTTTATCGATATTGACGTTGCGCCCAACCGGCTGCTGGTATCTGCGCGCGGTACGGCCGGCACGGTCAAGGCGGCGTTCAACACGCCGCTGGTGCACTACCAGCTGGCCGGCCGCAGCGGGTTTGCGAACAGCGGCAAGGCGCAGGTGCCGCGCGCGCTGGGCGGCATCGTCTGCTCGGTGCTGGGGCTGCAGAACGTGGCGCGTGCGCGTCCGATGCTGCGTGTGGGCGATGTGGCGGAAGCGCGCACGTTGGCGGCCGGC
>NZ_QWGR01000304.1 GCF_003576475.1 Maribellus luteus
CGGAATACGACGCTGCGCTCAAGGCGTTCCAGGGGGGCGACTTCAAGGGCGCGGGCAACCAGTTCTCGGCGTTCGTCAAGAAGTATCCGCAAAGCCCGTATCTGCCGCTCGCGCAGTTCTGGCTCGGTAACGCGCTCTATGCACAGCGCGACTACAAGGGCTCCAGCTACGTGCTCGAAAACATGGCGCGCAGCAACCCGCAGCATCCGAAAGCGCCTGATGCGCTGCTGCAGGTGGCGACCAACCAGGGCGAGTCCGGCCAGAAGGCGGCCGCACGCAAGACGCTGGAATCGGTGGTCTCTCAGTATCCCGGCACCGAGCAGGCTAAGACCGCGCAAAGCCGTCTGAAGTCGATGCGCTGATCGGCAAGCCGCTCGGCATCTGAACGAACGCCCGCCCGTGGCTGCACCGGCGGGCGTTTTTTCATGGACCGCCGAATAGCGGGCATAAGCCGTGTTGGGCGCGGGTAGGGCGGCGGCACGCTAAAATGCGGGCCTTCCCGATTCGCTTTGC
>NZ_QWGR01000305.1 GCF_003576475.1 Maribellus luteus
CTGGTCGAGATTGGCCAGCAGGCCCGGCCCGACCTCGATCGGGCGGGCCGCCTCGGGCGAGGGGCCCGGCGGCTGCGGCCCGGCCACGTCGGCCCGCACCGGCCGCAGGCTGCCGGCGGCGAGCAGGGCCTGGCCCTCCTTCGACAACATGAAGCCAAGCAGGGCCTTGGCCGCGTTGGGATGGCGGGCGTTCTTCGAGACGAACGCTATGCGCGACATCACCAGGGTGTAGTCGGACGGGAAGACCACGCCGATCTCCGGCGCCTCGGCGGCGCGCTCGGCGGCGTAGGAGCCGATGACGTTGTAGCCCAGCACGATCTCCCCCGCCGTGACGGCGGTGAGCAGGGTGGCGGTCGATTCGTAGAGCTTGGGCCGCCCCGCCCCCATGGCGTCGCTCAAGGCCAGGGACTGCGGCCAGGCCAGGCGGTCCTGGGAATAGTAGAGGAAGCCGACGCCCGACCGCTGCGGGTCGAAGGTGCCGATCGACCCCGGGATCGCCCCCGCCCGCAGCAT
>NZ_QWGR01000306.1 GCF_003576475.1 Maribellus luteus
CTCGCGGCCGGTCAGACGGTCGCGTCCGTAGCCGCTGTGGCTCTTGAGCGATCCGGCCAAGCGCAAGACGGCGGCTTCCTCCAAGGGGAGGTCGACGCGGCCGTCCAGTTGCCGCAGGTCGTAGTCGCCGACGCCTGCGCGGACGATCGCGGTGGGGGTGGAGAAGCTGGGCTTGCCGGTGTCTAGGATGATGGCGCCGCCGGTCACGTTGCGCCCGAACAGCGTACCCTGCGGGCCCTTGAGCACCTGCACCGAATTCAGGCCATAGAGATCGAACGTCGCGGCGCTGTTGCGCGGGATGAACAGGTCGTCGAGGACGACCGCCACCGGCTTGTTCGCGCCGATCTGGGTGAAGGTGTTGGTCGCGCCGCGAATGGCGATGGTCGGGCTGCTGTAGCTGAACGACGAGACGAGCAGGCCTGGCGTCAGTCGCGATATGTCGCGAAGACTCTCCAGGCGATAGGTTTCCGCCGCCCGTCCGGAGAAGGCGGTCAGGGTGATCGGCACATCCTG
>NZ_QWGR01000307.1 GCF_003576475.1 Maribellus luteus
CCAAGAACTCGGTTTCGATCTTCGCAAGTGACTGCACAAATGTCAGTGCAAGGCCTTGTATTGCTTCGCCTGCAGTCTTGGCGCGGGTAACAATGTCGAAGAGAAACGTCGAAACCCCGTTTTGAAATGCGCTCTCGGCAGTCAGCTTCAGAGCCGCCATGTGCTGACCGGCTTCATCGGTCGCCGTCTTGATTTCGTCGACCTTAAGGCGGAACTGTTCGGCCTGCGCAATCACAACGGGATCGCCCGTCGCCTTCGCCATGTCCTCCAGTTTGGTGGCCATTTCATCCAGCACGGGGAGGCGGGAGCGCTCCAGGGCGATGATCTGTTGCTCGGCTTGGATCGGAAACAGGACACCTGCTTTCACCTGATCCTGAATGGTGCGGATCTTCGTTGTCAGACTGGTTAGCGTGGACTCAGCCTCACGCTTGGTCTGGTCATAGTTGATTTTCGCGAGACCTTGTGTCTCGTGCTGCAGCAACACCGAATCGATCTCTGCCTGCGGCGCTCCGC
>NZ_QWGR01000031.1 GCF_003576475.1 Maribellus luteus
AAAAAAACCTGGCTCCTTATGGAACCAGGTTTTAATAAAGTTGGCAGCGACCTACTCTCCCACTGTTACGCAGTACCATCGGCGCTGGCGGGCTTAACTTCTCTGTTCGGAATGGGAAGAGGTGGTGCCCCGCCGCTGTAGCCACCTAAAATCTTTCGTTCGTACCTCTACTTGGAGATAAAAACTTCTTGGCTTACTTCTTTCTTCTTAAAAAGAAAGACCAATAAAATAAGATATGGCAGTTGGGAAAGAGTACAAAATCAATACAAGGACAATCCTTTTGTAGAAAGTCTTCGGGCAATTAGTACTGCTCGGCTTTGCCATTACTGACTTTACACCTGCAGCCTATCAACGTAATCGTCTCTTACGGCCCTCAATGGAAATCTCATCTTGAGGTGAGCTTCGCGCTTAGATGCTTTCAGCGCTTATCTCATCCACACATAGCTACCCTGCAATGCAGCTGGCGCCACAACAGGTACACTAGCGGTATGTCCAACGCGGTCCTCTCGTACTAGTGTCAGGTCCTCTCAAATTTCCTACGCCCACAACAGATAGGGACCGAACTGTCTCACGACGTTCTGAACCCAGCTCGCGTGCCACTTTAATCGGCGAACAGCCGAACCCTTGGGACCTTCTCCAGCCCCAGGATGTGACGAGCCGACATCGAGGTGCCAAACCGCTCCGTCGATATGAGCTCTTGGGAGCGATCAGCCTGTTATCCCCGGAGTACCTTTTATCCTTTGAGCGATGGCCCTTCCATACGGAACCACCGGATCACTATGCTCTAGTTTCCTACCTGATCGACCCGTCGGTCTCACAGTCAAGCGCGCTTATACCATTATGCTCTGTTGGCGGTTACCAATCGCCATGAGCGCACCTTTAGAAGCCTCCGTTACTCTTTTGGAGGCGACCACCCCAGTCAAACTACCCACCACGCAATGTCCCCATCGCTGGGTTAGGCTCCAAGTAAGCAAAGGGACGTATTTCAAGGATGGCTCCACAAGTCCTGGCGAACCCGCTTCATAGCCTCCGTCCTATCCTACACATCACTTACCCAGAGTCAATGCGAAGTTGCAGTAAAGGTTCACGGGGTCTTTCCGTCCCGTTGCGGGTAAACGGCATCTTCACCGTTACTACAATTTCACCGAGCTCACGGCCGAGACAGTATCCAGATCGTTACACCATTCGTGCAGGTCGGAACTTACCCGACAAGGAATTTCGCTACCTTAGGACCGTTATAGTTACGGCCGCCGTTTACCGGGGCTTCATTTCAATGCTTCTCTTGCGATAACATCCCCACTTAACCTTCCGGCACCGGGCAGGTGTCAGGCCCTATACGTCATCTTTCGATTTAGCAGAGCCCTGTGTTTTTGATAAACAGTCGCCTGGATCATTTCTCTGCGGCCTGCATTGCTGCAGGCTCCCCTTCTCCCTAAGTTACGGGGTCATTTTGCCTAGTTCCTTAGCCGTGAATCACTCGAGCGCCTCAGGATTCTCTCCTTGACTACCTGTGTCGGTTTGCGGTACGGGCCGCTATACTCGCTTTTCTTGGAAGAAAGTTCAATGTTTCGCTTCGCCCGAAGGCTAAGCTCTACGTACTATTCCGTCAGTACCTAACACCTACATCTCTCCGTCACTTTTATTGTATAGCGGGCGCAGGAATATTAACCTGCTTGCCATCGGCTTCCCCCTTCGGGTACACCTTAGGTCCCGGCTTACCCTGATCCGATTAGCGTTGATCAGGAAACCTTAGTCTATCGGCGAGGAGGTTTCTCACCTCCTTTATCGTTACTTATGCCTACATTTGCTTTTCCAAACGCTCCAGCAAAGCTCACGCTTCACCTTCAACGCAGTTTGGAATGCTCCCCTACCACTTGTACATAGTACAAATCCATAGCTTCGGTGGTATACTTATGCCCGATTATCATCCATGCCCAATCGCTCGACTAGTGAGCTGTTACGCACTCTTTAAATGAATGGCTGCTTCCAAGCCAACATCCTAGCTGTCTAAGCAATCAGACCTCGTTTGTTCAACTTAGTATACACTTGGGGACCTTAGCTGATGGTCCGGGTTCTTTCCCTTTCGGACATGGACCTTAGCACCCATGCCCTCACTCCTGTGAAACATTTTACAGCATTCGGAGTTTGTCTGGATTTGATAGGCGGCGAAGCCCTCGCATCCAATCAGTAGCTCTACCTCTGTAAAACTATCACAAGGCTGCACCTAAATGCATTTCGGGGAGTACGAGCTATTTCCCAGTTTGATTGGCCTTTCACCCCTACCCACAGCTCATCCAAAGACTTTTCAACGTCTCCTGGTTCGGTCCTCCATGTTGTGTTACCAACACTTCAACCTGGCCATGGGTAGATCACAAGGTTTCGCGTCTAGCGCTACTGACTTTACGCCCTATTCAGACTCGCTTTCGCTTCGGGTACGTCTCTTAAAGACTTAGCCTCGCCAGTAACGACTAACTCGTAGGCTCATTATGCAAAAGGCACGCAGTTACTCCAATAAATTGAAGCTCCTACCGCTTGTAAGCGCACGGTTTCAGGTACTATTTCACTCCCCTGTTCGGGGTGCTTTTCACCTTTCCCTCACGGTACTTGTTCACTATCGGTCTCTCAGTAGTATTTAGCCTTACCAGATGGTCCTGGCAGATTCAGACAGGATTTCACGTGTCCCGCCCTACTCAGGGTACTGCTAGAATAGTATTGCTTACCTGTACGGGGCTGTCACCCTTTATAGCCGGCTGTTCCAAAACCGTTCCAGTTCAAAATATGTCTTCATGTCGCAGCCCTACAACCCCAACCTTGCCGAAACAAGATTGGTTTAGGCTATTCCCTCTTCGCTCGCCACTACTAGGGGAATCACTATTGTTTTCTCTTCCTCCGCTTACTTAGATGTTTCAGTTCAGCGGGTTTGCCTCCAGGTTACCCCGGATATCCTTTATGGATGGGTTGCCCCATTCGGAAATCTGCGGATCGATTCGTATTTGCCAATCCCCGCAGCTTATCGCAGCTTGTCACGTCCTTCTTCGCCTCTGAGAGCCAAGGCATCCTCCGTACGCCCTTAGTAACTTTCTTTGGATATTAATCCTCGTATTGATTCAAAATTGTATCTCTTGTTTAAAAATAGTTGTCTCTATCTTGTGATTTGACTCTCGATAATTATTATATAATAATCATCAATTTTATTTTTCCCAACATGCCAAAGAACTTTAAAGCACATGAACAGAATAAACTGTTCTACTTACGTAGATAAATAAGGAATCGAACCTTAACCAATGCACCAGCATTATCTCTTGTTCATCATTTTTTCCTGAACGTTTCCGACGTTTTCTAGTCTCTTGTGGAGAATAAGGGAGTCGAACCCTTGACCTCTAGAATGCAAATCTAGCGCTCTAGCCAACTGAGCTAATCCCCCAAATCTTAAGGTTAGAAGATTAGAATTTGAGAGTATCTGAATGATTTTCATTCCAAATCTCCTCTATTCCAATATTCCGCCCTTCGCGGTAGTCCCGCCCAGACTTGAACTGGGGACCCCTACATTATCAGTGTAGTACTCTAACCAGCTGAGCTACGGGACTGTCTTCCAAGCTTCAAGCTTTGAGCCTTGAGCTTCTAGCTAACAGCTCCCGCTTGTAACTCTTGTTATATTTTAAAAAAGCAAGGTCCAAAATTGTCAATCTCGTCACAGAGTAAGTATGTAAACCTGTGCTCCAGAAAGGAGGTGTTCCAGCCACACCTTCCGGTACGGCTACCTTGTTACGACTTAACCCCAGTTACCGGTTTTACCCTAGGCCGCTCCTCTCGGTCACAGACTTCAGGCACCCCCAGCTTCCATGGTTTGACGGGCGGTGTGTACAAGGCCCGGGAACGTATTCACCGCGCCATGGCTGATGCGCGATTACTAGCGAATCCAACTTCATGGAGTCGGGTTGCAGACTCCAATCCGAACTGGGATCGGCTTTTGAGATTAGCATCACTTCGCAGTGTAGCTGCCCTTTGTACCGACCATTGTAACACGTGTGTAGCCCTGGACATAAGGGCCGTGCTGATTTGACGTCATCCCCACCTTCCTCTCACCTTACGGTGGCAGTCCCGCTAGAGTCCCCAGCATGACCTGATGGCAACTAACGGTAGGGGTTGCGCTCGTTATGGGACTTAACCCGACACCTCACGGCACGAGCTGACGACAACCATGCAGCACCTTGTAAATAGCCCCGAAGGGAAAGACTGTTTCCAATCTATGCAATCTACATTTAAGCCCAGGTAAGGTTCCTCGCGTATCATCGAATTAAACCACATGTTCCTCCGCTTGTGCGGGCCCCCGTCAATTCCTTTGAGTTTCAACCTTGCGATCGTACTCCCCAGGTGGATCACTTAATGCTTTCGCTCAGCCGCTTACTGTGTATCGCAAACAGCGAGTGATCATCGTTTACAGCGTGGACTACCAGGGTATCTAATCCTGTTCGCTCCCCACGCTTTCGTGCCTCAGCGTCAATTATGGCTTAGTAAGCTGCCTTCGCAATCGGCGTTCTGTGTCATATCTATGCATTTCACCGCTACACAACACATTCCGCCTACCTCAACCATATTCAAGACTTGCAGTATCAATGGCAGTTCTACCGTTAAGCGGCAGCATTTCACCACTGACTTACAAGCCCACCTGCGCACCCTTTAAACCCAATGAATCCGGATAACGCTTGCATCCTCCGTATTACCGCGGCTGCTGGCACGGAGTTAGCCGATGCTTATTCCTATGCTACCGGCAACTGACTACACGTAGTCAGGTTTCTTGGCATAGAAAAGCAGTTTACAACCCATAGGGCCGTCATCCTGCACGCGGGATGGCTGGTTCAGACTCTCGTCCATTGACCAATATTCCTCACTGCTGCCTCCCGTAGGAGTCTGGTCCGTGTCTCAGTACCAGTGTGGGGGATAATCCTCTCAGAACCCCTAAGGATCGTTGCCTAGGTGAGCCGTTACCTCACCTACTAGCTAATCCTACGCATGCCCATCTTGTACCACCTCAGTTTTAATCATTAAACCATGCGGTTCAGTGATACTATGGGGTATTAATCCACGTTTCCATGGGCTATCCCCCTGTACAAGGCAGGTTGCATACGCGTTACGCACCCGTGCGCCGCTCTCATCACCCGAAGGTGAATCCCGCTCGACTTGCATGTGTTAAGCCTCCCGCTAGCGTTCATCCTGAGCCAGGATCAAACTCTCCGTTGTAAATATAAAAGTTTAAATATCCTTCGCTCCAGGTTTACTTGTCTCTCAGAAATCAACAAAGTTGGTTAAACCTTGCTTTTTTTATTTTTTGTGCTTCAAAATGTTAATGAACTTTGCGTAAAAAAACCAGCATCTTCATCTTCGATCCTAATGCCGGTCATCTACTTTCTACTTTTTACTGACCTCCACTCCTTCTTCTCTCAAATCTCTCGTTTCAGTCAGAACTCGTTTCCCTCTTTTCGGGGCGACAAAGGTAATCAGTTTTTTGTATTCCCAAAAACTTTTTCAAGTTTTTTTTCGCTTTTTTATTTTCCTGCTTCCCTTATTCTGTAAAGGTTTCAAATACTGTCGCCAGCACTTCCTCCTCTTTCAAAACTTCTCTCAGTCGCGTTAAGAACTTTGCTTTCTGTGAAAGCGGCGGCAAAGGTAGACATCTTTTCTTTTACTCCAAATTTTTGAAGCTTTTTTTTCAAAGTTTTTTATTCCCCGGGGCAACCTACCGGTATTCCCATTCTATCC
>NZ_QWGR01000308.1 GCF_003576475.1 Maribellus luteus
AGCCAGGACTCAAACATCGCCTCGAACCAGCGCAGCACGAAGTTGGGTTTGTGATGCGGATCGTGGGGCTTGAGCACCCGCGCGCAGAGCATGGGCGTCAGGGTCAGCGACACGAATCCGGACACAAGGATGGCTACAGAGATCGTCACCGCGAACTCGCGGAACAGCCGCCCGACCACGCCGCCCATGAACAGCAGCGGCGTGAACACCGCCACCAGCGAGATCGAGATCGACAGGATGGTGAAGTTGATCTCGCCCGAGCCGGCCAGGGCCGCCTGGAACGGCCGCTCGCCGTGCTCGATCCGCCGCCAGATCGCCTCCAGCATGACCACCGCGTCGTCGACCACGAAGCCGACGGCGATCGACAGCGCCATCAGCGACAGGTTGTCGAGGCTGAAGCCCATCGGCAGCATCACCCCGGCCGTGGCCAGCAGCGACAGCGGCACCACCACGCTGGGGATCAGGGTGGCGCGGGCGTTGCGCAGGAAGAAGAAGATCACGCCCACCACCAG
>NZ_QWGR01000309.1 GCF_003576475.1 Maribellus luteus
GACCTGGATCAAGGACAGCTACAAGACCGCGCTCGCCAAGGCATCCGAGGACGACCGGGCGATGGCCTTGCAGATGCTCGAGCGCTGGGTTCAGGGCCGCCGGGATTGATCCGTTCGCTTCGCGAACACGCGGCTTAGTTCAGATCCAGATCGATCCACACCGGAACGTGATCTGACGCCTTTTCCCATCCCCTGACGTAGCGATCGATCCCGGCATCGAGCAGCCGGTCGCTTGCCTGCGGCGACAGCAGCAGGTGGTCGATCCGGATGCCGTTGTTCTTCGGCCACGCGCCGGCCTGATAATCCCAGAACGTATATTGGCCGGGCTGATCCGAAACCGCGCGGATCGCGTCGGTCAGGCCGAGGTTGAGCAGGGCGCGAAAGCGCTCGCGCGTCTTCGGCAGAAACAGCGCGTCGTTCGCCCAGGCGGCGGGATTGTAGACGTCACCGTTGGCGGGAATGACGTTGAAATCGCCCGCCAGCACCAGCGGCTGCTCTCCCTTCATGCGCTC
>NZ_QWGR01000310.1 GCF_003576475.1 Maribellus luteus
GGCGTGCTGATCCAGCGCACGGGACAGAAGTGGCGGCTGTTCCGCAATGGCGTGATCACCGTGTGGGGCGGTTGGCTCATGGTGCTCGTTCCGTCGGTGATCCTCGGTTTCTTCCTTTGGCGCGGCATGATCCCCCTGAAGGAAGCGCCGACCGGCCGCAAGATCGAGCGCTTTACCCCCACCGAGCGCTACGTGCACTGGACGATGGCGATCTCCTTTGTCACGCTCGGCGTGTCGGGCATCGTCATGCTGTGGGGCAAGCATTTTCTGCTGCCGATCCTCGGTCACCAGTTGTTCGGCTGGCTGACCTACCTGCTCAAGAACCTGCACAACCTGGTGGGGCCGCTTTTCACGGTCAGCATCATCGTGGCCTTCGTGATGTGGGTGCGAGATAACCTGCCGCGCCAGGGCGATTTGAAATGGCTGTTGAGCCTGGGTGGCATGTTTGCCGGCGAACACGGCGGCGAAGTGCCGTCGCACCGCTTCAACGCCGGCGAGAAACTCTGGTTCTG
>NZ_QWGR01000311.1 GCF_003576475.1 Maribellus luteus
ATTGCGGATCCAGCAACTGGGCAACCGACAGATTGACGGCGGCATGCACGCACGGCTGATGCCGGCTGCTGCGTCCCGCCCGCTGCGATTCTTCGCGCAGCAGCCCGGCCAGCATTTGCGCGGCGTTGTCGAGCACCCAATGGCCTACCTGGCGAATGTCGCCGGTCTGTTCCAGGATCGGCAGAAAATCGGCCGGTGCCACGCCGCCCAATTCCGGAGAGATCCAGCGCAGCAAAAACTCGTAGCCGACGATCCGTCCGTCGGTCAGGCTCAGTTGCGGTTGCAGGTTCAGGCTGAACTGGCGGCGCGCAAGCGCATGGCGCAGTTGCGCAGCCAGACGCGGATGCTCGGCGATGGCGTCGTATCCGTTGCTGGAGCCCGCATCGCCTGTATCGTCCGTCGCGCCAGTGATGCCCCCCGTGCGTGGGGGCATGGCCGCAGGCGCATACAGCGCGGGGCTTTGTTCGGCACCCTGCTGCACACCGTAGAGCGCACGGTCGGCCTGTTCAAT
>NZ_QWGR01000312.1 GCF_003576475.1 Maribellus luteus
CTCGTCATGCTCGGGGTTGACCACGGTGAAGTCCACGCCCTCGCGCAGGCGCAGCCCAAAGCGCTCAATGCGGTGGGCAATCACGCTCGGGCGGCCGATCAGGATCGGGCTGGCGAGCGTTTCGTCCACGACGATCTGCACGGCACGCAGGACGCGCTCTTCCTCGCCTTCGGCAAAGACGATGCGCTTGTTCTCCATCTGCACCTTGCGGGCGGCCGAGAAGATCGGCTTCATCAGCGTGCCGGAGTGGTAGACGAACTGCTGCAGATGCTGGCGGTACGCATCCATGTCCTCGATCGGGCGCTGTGCCACGCCCGAGAGCATGGCCGCCTGCGCCACGGCCGGCGCGATCTTGACGATCAGGCGCGGGTCGAAGGGCTTCGGGATCAGGTATTCGGGGCCGAACGACAGGTCCTGGATGCCATAGGCAGACGCAACGATGTCGCTTTGCTCCTGGCGTGCCAGTTCCGCCACGGCGTGCACGGCGGCAACCTCCATCTCACGCGTGATG
>NZ_QWGR01000313.1 GCF_003576475.1 Maribellus luteus
CATCGCCCCCGGCCAATCCCTGCGGCGCATGCTCGCGCCGGGTGGACAGCAGGGCCGCCTCCATGGGCGCGAGGAAGCGGATGCGCCGGACCACGCCGTCGCCGCCGCGCTTGTTCCCCGCGCCGCCCGAGCCGGGCCGCAGGGCGAAGGTCTCGACGCGCACGGGGAAACGCCGTTCCAGAATTTCGGGATCGGTCAGCCGCGAGTTGGTCATGTGGGTATGCACGCCCGAGGCACCGTCGGCGTCGGCGATCGCCCCCGCGCCGCCGCAGATGGTTTCATAGTACTGCCGCGTCGCGTCGCCGAAGGTGAAGTTGTTCATCGAGCCCTGGGCGTTGGCCATGACGCCGAGGGCGGCGTAGAGCGCGTCGACCACATGCTGGCTGGTCTCGACATTGCCGGCGACCACCGCGGCTGGCGGGGCGGGGTTCAGCATCGAGCCGGGCGGCACGACGATGCGCAGGGGCTTGAGGCAGCCGGCGTTCAGCGGGATCTCGTCGTCGACCAGGGT
>NZ_QWGR01000314.1 GCF_003576475.1 Maribellus luteus
GCGGCAATCCGGCCGCGGTCGTGCCGCTGGAGCATTGGTTGCCGGAGCAGCAGCTGCAGGACATCGCCGCGGAAAACAACCTCTCCGAGACGGCGTACTTCGTGCCGCTGCCCGATGACCGGTTCCACCTGCGCTGGTTCACGCCGGTCCATGAGGTCGAGTTTTGTGGGCACGCCACGCTGGCGACCGCGCATGTACTTGCCGCGCATCACGAGGTGATCGGCGAAATGGCCTTCTCGACACGCGTCGGCGAACTGCGTGTTGCCCGCGCCGACGGCGGCTATCGCATGGATCTGCCCAGCTTTCCTCCGGAACCACTGCCGGACCTGCCTGCGCCGATCGCCGAGCTGTTCGCCGATATCGACCACAGAGCCTTTCGCAATTTCGAGAACATCTTCGTCGAACTGCCGGATGAAGCGGCTGTCCGCGCCTTCATCCCGGATCTGACAAGAATCGCCACCCTGAAACTGCAGGGCCTGGTCATCACCGGCAAGGGCGATGGCTACGACTT
>NZ_QWGR01000315.1 GCF_003576475.1 Maribellus luteus
AGCGCGACTGAACCAGTATTGGTCGCAGCAGAAGACTGACCGATTGCGGTCGACTCGTTGCCGGTGGCCTTCACGCCTGCGGCGTTCGCATGACCGCCGATCCCGATCGCATCCACGCCGGTCGCCACCGCCTGATCTCCGATGGCGACCTGCGAGCCCGTACCGTTGGCATTGGACGTGGCGCCGATAGCGATCGGCGATGTGCCACCCGTCGGATTGGTGCTCAGCGCTTGGGCGCCCTGGCCGATGGCGATTGCTCCATTCTGGAAGGGCGTGCCCGCCGTGCCCGCCCTTGCGCTGCCGATGGCAATGGCACCCGCACTGGTGGGGCCGCCGGTGGCCGTCGCGCCGCTGCCGATGGCCACCGCTGCAGAACCGGAGGCGTTGGCGGCGTTCGCGCCAGAGCCGCTGCCGATCGCGACCGACGTTCCGGCTGCCGTACCAAACGCGCCATTCGTGTACTGCGCATGGGCGTGGTCCTGCATGACCACGCCGAGGAAGGCCGCAAGC
>NZ_QWGR01000316.1 GCF_003576475.1 Maribellus luteus
GCCGGTCGAGGCGTCGAGGCCGTTCTGTTCGGAGCGCTGCCGCGATGTTGACCTGAATCGCTGGCTGTCGGGGTCCTATGCCATCCCGGCGCGCGAGAGCGACGAGGACGACGATATGGACGAGCCGAAATAGGTCTTTCGGGCATTTTCCGGCCGCGCCGAAGTCCTTGAATTCGGTAGGATTTCGAGCCGCCGCCGGGCGGCGCGGCGGTCCTCGCAAAATTCGCACGGTGGCTGGACAGCGCCGCCGCGTCTCACTATAAACCGGCGCTCTCCCTCCAAGCTGTTTTGGCAGCGTTCGAGGCGGCGCCCAGGTAGCTCAGTTGGTAGAGCATGCGACTGAAAATCGCAGTGTCGGTGGTTCGATCCCGCCCCTGGGCACCATTCCTGAACAGACTTACGAACCAGAGTCCGCGGTTGGCCGTCAGGGCCTAGCGTGGCCATGATATTGTCGTTCGAACCGATAATGCGGATGGTGCGATCCGTGACAATGATGGCGTCCACGATCGC
>NZ_QWGR01000317.1 GCF_003576475.1 Maribellus luteus
CGCGTCGAGCGCCACGTCGCCGAGAAGATGGGGCTGACCGTCGAGCCCGTCTCGACCCAGGTCATCCCGCGCGACCGCCATGCGATGTTCTTCGCCACGCTGGGCGTCATCGCCAGCTCGATCGAGCGTCTGGCGACCGAGGTCCGCCACCTCCAGCGCACCGAAGTCCTCGAAGCCGAGGAATATTTCTCTCCCGGCCAGAAGGGCTCGTCGGCGATGCCACACAAGCGCAACCCGGTGCTGACCGAGAACCTTACCGGCCTCGCCCGCATGGTACGTGGCTATGTCACCCCGGCGCTGGAGAATGTCGCGCTGTGGCATGAGCGCGACATCAGCCATTCCTCGGTCGAGCGCTATATCGGGCCTGACGCGACCATCACCCTCGACTTCGCGCTGGCGCGTCTGACCGGCGTGATCGACAAGCTGGTCGTCTATCCGGCGCGGATGGAGAAGAACCTCAACAAGATGGGCGGCCTCGTCCATTCGCAGCGCGTGCTGCTGGCGCTGAC
>NZ_QWGR01000032.1 GCF_003576475.1 Maribellus luteus
TTACTCCAAATTTTTGAAGCTTTTTTTTCAAAGTTTTTTATTCCCCGGGGCAACCTACCGGTATTCCCATTCTATCCAAAACTTACCTGTGCTCCCATCACCTGTTCCTAATCTTTCATTCCCTCAGTGAACGCTCGCTCTAAAAGCGGCTGCAAAAGTAAACAAGGTTTCCGGCTTTCCAAACTTTTTAACCCCAAAAATCAAGGCTTTTCCCTCCCAAAACAACCAATCTTTTGAACCTCAGAGAGGTAACCCACCAACTTTTTTCAGAAGATTTTTAAAGCGGCCGATTTGAACAGACAGTAAACCGCCACTCCTACTTCCAGCTGCATGTTTTTACGCGAGGTTTCCGTGATTTCAACCAGCACTTTCTCTCCCGCATCCACCATACAAAAAGAAAGCCCGTTGCGCGAAAAGATCTTCACAATCACGCCCCGAAGCTGGTTACGTAAGGAAATGTGAGATATAGGGGACAGCGAGAACCCAAACAATATGCATACTGTATACTATTAAAGAGCTATACACCATTTAAAATAGTGACTTAACTTTCCAAACTTATATGGGAACAGTATCACAGCCACGCACAAAGTCGGATGGCATACTGCTACCGACCAATCTATTTTATAGCTTTTATAAAGAAATCCGTTTTCTTTAATCATGATCATCTAAGAACACATTTAAAGTATAGCATCCTATATATTGCCCAACGCAATACTCAACCAACGGTAGTATATTACCTAATATATCCACAATAGCAATCTTAGGTAGCTTAGCTGTTCGCAAAATTGCCCAGCGAAACACTATATATATAAGGTCCTGCTATTTTGTGTTCCGAATAAAGAAGCTAAACATATAAAAATGAGAATATATGTAACAATTAAACATATATATTATGTCAACTAATTAGTGATTATGCGCTGAATAAACAAACAGTCGTCTGATAACAGTATGAATTTATGATTTAATATAGAGCCTAATCATGAAGAATACCTAGAGGTGTTCTATTTTTCACCCCGGGAGTTTTGTCCCAAAATGAAACCGCATTTTCGCAAACACAAAACCACAAATAGCTTATTTACAACATATTAAACCCATCGGCACAACAATTGCTTAAAGACAGGCAAACGTACTAAACATTTGAAATATTGAATATGGAGGCGACGCGAATCAATCTAAAATTTGGATTTTATGTTATTAAGTCATAATTTGCATTAGCAATAATTGATTCTGAAATTTAAAGTTAGATAAAAAATAAGGGGTTATTTAAATCTTTCCGAAAATTTCATATCAACAAAAGTTTATAAGCAATTACGGCAAATGACTGATCATTCATTCGTTTGAATGGGTGGATTGAGCGCCGATTACATTACTGTGTGGTTTTGTAACTATTAACACAACAAATGATATGAAAACAACTTTACCCAAGCGAAATTTAACACGAACCCTTTTTCTGGGGCTGATGTTTATGCTTTTAGGAACTTTAAATGGCTACTCACAAGTAGTCTTCGATGGCAGTTATACGCCAGGAGAATACGATGAGGGGGATTCCATTGTCATTGACCCAAACGCCAGCAGTACCTGCGATGTTAATACAATTTATGCCGCAGTACAAGAAGATGCAGGAGAATATTATTTGGTACTTGGTATTCGAAACGGGAATAACGGTTCTGCTATCTTTAGATATTACTTCAACACTATCTCAGGGGAAGGATGTGTTGGAGAAACCTTTAAAAATATCTACTACCCTGTTGACAGTGCGGATATTGTTATAGAAATTGATGTAAGCAAGGATAACGCATATGCTGTTTACAATTGGGACGAAAACTCGCAAGACTGGGTGTCTGATGGTGCCGAATTTGGCACACATATCGGAGACTATACTGCCAGTGATGGTGAGTTTTCCGAAATTAGAGCACCACTCACCGGATCAAGCAATATTACAGACTTGTGTGACCTTGGGAGTGATGGAAACATACATCTGGCGCAGTATATTGCATTTTCCGGCGGTACGACAAGTTCCAATGTTTGTAGTGCCAGAAGTATCGAGTTTAGCTATAATGTAAATGGGAACATTGATGGAAGTGATGCTTATTGCGAGGGAGCCAATACTGAAACAGTTTTAACTCTATCAGGAGTGTACGGCAGTGTAATTAAATGGCAAGAAAGTTATGATCTTCAAGTTTGGGTTGATATAGCCAACACTACCAATACTCTCACAACACCTAGCAATCTATATCAAACAACTTACTACAGAGCGATTATAAATAGTGAGATTTGTCCTGGTATTGAAAAACCTACAGGAGTTGCAACAATTACAATTACTCCAAAACCAAGTGCGATCGTTACCAACGAAACAATCTGTGAAGACGAAACCTACACCTGGACTGTGGACGGAGTGGAATACCTTGGAACCGACGGAGACACAACCGTTCATTACGAAGGTGCAAACTGCGCACCCGATACAATCCTGAACATTACGGTAAATGACGAACCACAGCCAATCGTTACCAACGAAACAATCTGTGAAGACGAAACTTACACCTGGACTGTAGACGGAGTGGAATACCCTGGAACAGACGGAGATACCACCGTTCATTACGAAGGTGCAAACTGCGCACCCGATACAATTCTGAACATTACGGTGAATGACGAACCACAGCCAATCGTTACCAACGAAACAATCTGTGAAGACGAAACTTACACCTGGACTGTGGACGGAGTGGAATACCTTGGAACCGACGGAGACACAACCGTACATTACGAAGGGGCAAACTGCGCACCCGATACAATCCTGAATATTACGGTAAATGACGAACCACAGCCAATCGTTACCAACGAAACAATCTGTGAAGACGAAACTTACACCTGGACTGTGGACGGAGTGGAATACCTTGGAACCGACGGAGACAC
>NZ_QWGR01000318.1 GCF_003576475.1 Maribellus luteus
CCGGCCCGTAGGCGTAGCGGCTGAACGTCTTGGCCAGGGTCTCCCAGTTCTGGGCGGCGAAACGGGCCAGCGGCGCGGTCAGGTCGTAGCGCAGCGCCATCCATTGCTCGTCGTCGTCCTGCAGGGCGAACACGCCCTCGTTCGGGCGATCCGCGTCCGGAAGGAACTTGCCCAGGGCGTCGGCGTATTCGAACGCGCCGGTGTCGAGCGCCTCGAAGCCCCAGGCCTCGTAGACCTCGGACACCGCCCGCACGATGTGGCGCTCGGCGCGCAGGTCGCGGGCGCGCTTGTCGGCGAAGCCGCGCGGATTGCGGGCCTCGGGTCGGAACGCCTCGGTTTCGGCGGCGGTCTGTTCGGCGGTGGTGTCCATCAACGTCTTCCGGATCGGTGCGGGGACGGATGGAGCAAGGCCGGCCCCATCCGGGTCTCGGCGGGGCTCGGGCCTGGGCGGTCCTGGCTTAGGCCGCGCGCGTCCGGGCCGCCCCGCCGAGGCAGGTCGGACGCGAATG
>NZ_QWGR01000319.1 GCF_003576475.1 Maribellus luteus
CGGTCGAGATGCCGCAGCACGATGGCGGATGCGACCGGCGTCTCGCCGGCATGCAACGTCACGATCTCGCAGTTGCCGCGCGCGGCGGCGTCATAGACCGCGCGGCGGACGAATGCAGCGTCGCCTTCGTGCTGGGCCAGCGCCGTGCCGCGCCTGGCCTTCCAGCCGCTGGCTTCGAGGGCGAGAAAAATTCCGAGGTCGCGTTTGATCTCGCTCGGCGTCGTGGCGATGGTGAAGATGACCTCGCCATGCTCGGAGAGCCGGTTGCGCTGGCGGCGGAGTTCCTTGAGCTTCTTGGGGCCGAGCGCGTCGCGGAGCAGATCGTCGGCGTTGCGCGTGGCATCGAGGCTGGCGCGTGCGTGACTTTGCAGGATACGCGGCTTCAGTCCCTCGCTGGCAAGGGCGCGGGTGAATGCCATCATCGCCGCGCCGTCGAGCGTGATATCGCGCAGGATCAGCGCATGGGCGCCGGCATTGCGTGCCTGCTGTATCAGGCTTGCCGCGGCCTC
>NZ_QWGR01000320.1 GCF_003576475.1 Maribellus luteus
AGCAGCCGCGTTGGCACCCACTGCAGCGCGCACCGCAATGCCACGTGCCGCGGCGGCGTCCTGATCGATGACATCGATACCGCTGCCGTGCTTTGAGATCACCTGCAGGTTGCCGGCGGCTGCATCCATGATGCGGGCGTTGACCTTGCCGTAGCGCACGATGATTGCCACAGGCTTGTGCCGGGCGCAGAGCGCAACGATGTCGTCTTCGGTGGGTTGCTTGCCGGCAAACACGACTTCGAAAGCGCCCAGCATGTCCAACGCCTCGGGTGCCAGGTCAGCCGCCGTGACGAGCAGGACAGGCTTGGTTGCAGTCGTGCTCATTACAGTGCCTCGCCTTCGGCCAGCATGCCCGCCGCGCGCAATTCTTTCTCGAGCCAGCCGGGGCGCGTATCGCCCTTGCGGATCGCCGCAATGCGGGCCGCTTCGGCGTCCACCTTTTTCTGTGCGAGCACGAGAATGCGCTCAACGTCGGCACGCGGGATCACGACCACGCCATCCGCATCGC
>NZ_QWGR01000321.1 GCF_003576475.1 Maribellus luteus
GCGCTTCTTGTCGCCAGTCTCTCACTCGCTCCGGCTGCATCTGCCTTCGTGCTGCACCTCGATCACGCGTTGTCCTCCCACAACCCCGTGGTTACCTTGGGGGGCAGCCCCATGTCTTCTGCTGCGATCGACGTCTACGACGTGTCGACTGCAAAAGGCGTTGTCGTTGTGAAGTCTCTGGCGGCGCAGGAGCGCTATGTCGTCATGCTCAGGAACCCTGGCCGGTTCCCTGTTGCGTTTCGGCTCGATCTCTTCGAGGCGGGGGGGTGATGCAGCTCTGCGCGGGACAAAGCCCGTTGAGCTCGTGGTGGAAGCCGGAGAAGAGCGCCAATTCGCAATGGAGGCCTGGATGCCAATGCGCGTCGCCATCACCGTCCCATAGCAGTCGGCTGGCGCGTTAGGCTGCAGACTGTGCCGGCGACATTGGCGTGCTCGAACAACGCGAGCACGCCGATCATGGCGACGGCGCAAGAGCCGATTCGGCTCCGATGGCGCTGTTGTCCACGTC
>NZ_QWGR01000322.1 GCF_003576475.1 Maribellus luteus
GCTCGGCGTCTATTGCGACGGCGGTTATGCCGATCACATGCTGGTGCCGCATCCGCGCTACCTGCTCAACCTGAGGGGCCTCGATCCCGCGACGACCGCGCCCTATGCCTGCTCGGGCGTCACGACCTACAGCGCGCTGAAGAAGGTCGAGAAGGATCTCGGCAATCCGATCGTGATCTTCGGCGCGGGCGGTCTCGGCCTGATGGCGCTGAGCCTGCTCAAGGCGATGGGCGGCAAGGGCGCCATCGTGGTCGATATCGATGCCAACAAGCGCGAGGCCGCGCTGAAAGCCGGTGCGCTCGCGGCGGTGGACGGCAATGCGCCCGATGCGCTGGCGCAGCTCCAGAAGGCCGCGGGTCAGCCGATCCTGTCGGTGATCGATCTCGTCGGCAACGCGCAGACGACCCAGCTCGGTTTCGACGCGCTGTCCAAGGGCGGCAGCCTGATCATGGTCGGCCTGTTCGGCGGCGGCGCCACCTGGGCGCTGCCGCTGATCGCCATGAAGGCG
>NZ_QWGR01000323.1 GCF_003576475.1 Maribellus luteus
CCATTCGGCGTATCAGCCGCAAAGCCGATGTGGAAATACTGCTTGAAGACCAGGTTGTCGCCGTCCAGGCTCGCGTTGAAGGTCGGGAACTTCTTCAGCGCACCCACGACTGCCTTGATCACGAACGCCAGCATCGTGAATTTCACGCCGGCCTTTTCGTGGTCCTTGTTCATCTGCACGCGGAAGGCTTCCAGCTCGGTGATGTCCGCTTCGTCATTGTTCGTGACGTGCGGGATCATGACCCAATTGCGGTGCAGGTTCGCACCCGAAATCTTCTTGATGCGCGACAGCGGCTTCGGATCGACCGGGCCGAACTTGGTGAAGTCGACCTTCGGCCATGGCAGCAGATTTAGCTCGCCGCCGCCAGCCGGTGCACCGGCGGCAGCCTTGCCCGGCGCCGCGGCTTGGCCGCTCATCACGCCCTTGACGTAGCGCTGCACGTCTTCCTGCGTGATGCGGTTCTTCGGGCCCGTGCCGCCCACGAGATTCACATTGACGCCCAGCTCAC
>NZ_QWGR01000324.1 GCF_003576475.1 Maribellus luteus
GCGATTTCCGCCTGATGAACATCGAAAGCATCACCGATGCCTCGGGCAAGCCGGACGCGCGCGGCGTGGCACGCAAGTCGCTGAGCCAGCCTATCGAGTCGCGCCTGGGTGCCGCGGCCAACACAGAAAGCCAGAAAGTGCTGCGCAATGTTGGTCCTTCGGTGCAATACAAGCTGCGCGATCGCAACGGGCAGGCGCGCGAGTACAACAACTACATGGTG
The DNA here is from genome assembly GCF_003576475.1 of Maribellus luteus. Taxonomy (GTDB): domain Bacteria; phylum Bacteroidota; class Bacteroidia; order Bacteroidales; family Prolixibacteraceae; genus Draconibacterium; species Draconibacterium luteum. The sequence goes on from NZ_QWGR01000324.1 coordinate 222, forward strand.
CCTGTGCAGTTGGATGGGCAATCGGTGTTCCTGGCCGGCATGCGCGAGTCGCCGAACGAGCCGTTCCGCTACCTGCGTATTCCCGCCGATGACCAGGGCAGCGTGACCGATTGGATGCGCCTGCGAGCAGCACTGCAGGATCGCGCGACGCGCGCAGAGGCGGCGCGCCGCTTTGCGCTGGCTTCGATGCCAGGCGCCGACAAGACGGAGTTGCGCACCCAGTTGGCCGAGAGCGCGCTGCATGCGCTGAATCTGTTCGCAGGGTCAACACGGCCCAGCCCGGATTC
>NZ_QWGR01000325.1 GCF_003576475.1 Maribellus luteus
GGACGCGCTCGGCGCTGTCGGCGAGGCGGCGCATCGGACCGGCGATGGTGCTTGCGAGCAGCAGCGACAGCAGGATCATCACGCCCGACGCGATGCCGAACACTTTGAGGATCGCGAGCCGCTCGTTGGTCACCAGCTGGTCGATGTCGTCGCCCTGGGTCGAGAGCATCAGCGCGCCATGCACCGCGCGGAAGCGCTGCACCGGCACCGACACCGAGACGATCACTTCGCCGCGGTCGTTGATCCGCACCATGCTGCCCTTGCGGCCGTCGAGCGCCTGCTGGACTTCCTGATAGCCGTTGCCGTTTTCCGGTCCCAACTCGCGATACAGCGGCAGGTCGCCGCGGTTGAGCCAGGTGCGGATCGCGATCATGGTCTTTTCGGCGAAGCCCGGCTTTTCCGCATTGGGCGGTGCCAGTTCAAAGCGCATCACGTCGCCGCGGCCGTAAAGATTGCGGCTGTCGAGCACCAGCACGCCCTCGCGATCGTAAATCCGCGCGCGGGTCT
>NZ_QWGR01000326.1 GCF_003576475.1 Maribellus luteus
ATAAAAATTTCACGGCTCCAGGCGGATCTGCAGCGGGTCGGCGATCACCGCGCGCCAACCCTCCACCGCCGCCACGCCGCGGGCGAAGGTGGTCGGGTCGCGAGGGTCGTAGACGCCGCTGATGCGGGCGCGGCCCATGGCCGGGTCGGCCAGGACGATGCGCACCCGCGAATAGCGCGCCAGCTCGGCCACCGCCGCGTCCAGCGGCGCGTCCTCCAGGTCGATGCGGCCGCTGCGCCAGGCGAGGTCCCGCCCGAGCTCGGCCCGGGCGAACCGCGCTCCGACGGCGTCGCGCGCCAGGGTCAGCTTGTCGCCCTGGACCAGGCGGCGCGGCGGCCCGCCGCGCACGGCCACGTCGACCACTCCCTGCGAGACCGTGACCGACGAGGCCTCGTCGAGCCTGAGCACGTCGAAGGCCGTGCCGACGTCGCGGACGTCGAGGTCGCCCGCCGCCACCGTGAAGGGGCGCAACAGGCCGTGCCGGACGGTGAAGTGCGCCTCGCCCTT
>NZ_QWGR01000327.1 GCF_003576475.1 Maribellus luteus
GGTCGCGTGAACGCGCTGCCCGGGCACGGTGGCATTCACGACATCGAGGGCGGCCATGATGCCGAGTTCCAGGTAGTCATTCATCGCGAGGTCGCGGTCGGCTTCTCCTGGGTTCTTCCACGATATGCAGAACACCGTGTGACCGTGCTCGACCAGGTAGCGGATCAACGAATTGGCCGGCGATAAATCGAGGATGTAGTACTTCATGATCCAGGCCGGCACGATCAGGATGGGCTGCGCGTAGACCGCGGGCGTGGCGGGCGCATACTGAATCAACTCGATCAGCCGGTTGCGCAGGACAACCTTGCCAGGGGTGACGGCAACATCGCGACCCGGCACGAAGTCATTCGCTCCCGGTGGCGGTGCGTTGCTCAGATAGCGCTCGAAGTCCGCCAATGCGTGGAGGGCTCCACGCACGAGATTGGCGCCATGCTGTTCGGCGGTCCGCTGCAGCACCACAGGATTGGTCATGAGCTGGTTGCCGGGAGATGCAATATCCAGCCACTG
>NZ_QWGR01000033.1 GCF_003576475.1 Maribellus luteus
TAATAGGTTAGTAATTCTTTGCCAATATAAACCGGGGCTGTAGTATCGGTAACAGTAACAATTGCCTCGCAAAAGTCAACATTTCCTGCTTCATCACTTACATAAAGTGTTACATCGTTATCGCCCAGTTCTGAACAGGAGAAATCATAGTTGTTAAGCCACATGGTATCTATTCCGATGTTGTCGGATGAACCATTGTCGATTTGTTCAGCAGTTAGAAGTGCTTGACCATTTGGATCAAGACTGATTGTAATATCCTGACAAATTGCATTGGGAGGTGTGCTGTCAACTACTGAAAAGGTTGCACTGGCGCCGGTGCCTGTAGCTGCCAAAGCGTTTATACTTGTGGATGTTCCTGCGCTAATTCTGATACCTAATGTTCCGACTCCTGTGAAATCGCTGATAGTTACAGTCGGATAAATGGTTGTTCCCTTAGCTACCGTAACCGTGCCGTTAGCAGACCCGGTTTTGTTAAGTGTGATATTTGCAGCTGATAAATTAACAGTCGCTGCACCACTGTACTTAATGTTGTAAGTCACCGGACTGCCTCCCGTAATCGGGCTGCTTGGATTACTTACAGTTATTGTTGGAACTACCGTTGATACTGAGATCGCACTTCCATTTTGCATGTCAAAAAATGGATAACCATCATTTATCGTTTGGCTTGCATTATCAATATCCCAAATATCTTCGCTACCATTGTTGGTTTCAACTTCAAAATCCCAGCCTGCATTTAAGAAAGTTGACAGAGTCTTCATCTCAGCGGTTGTTTTGCCTGTGCCGCCTTGACTGCTGCTCTGCTCTGACGTCTCTTTATCCCAAAATGAATTAGTAATGGTTCCACTAAAATAACGCCCGATAAGTCCGCCAATGGAAGAAAAACCGGAATTTACTCTAACTGTTGAATAGCAATTTTTAACCTCCCCGCCAACAATGTAACCAATTAGTCCTCCGGTGCGTTCAGGGCTACTTACAGAGCCTCTGGCATAACAGTTAACAATGTTGCCGGCGCCATAGGTTCCGTTGTTACTTCCAACGAGGCCTCCTGCTGCGTAGTTGGAACTGGTGACTGAACAAGAGGAATAACTATTGAAGATATCTCCAAGATTCATGCTTATTAAACCTCCTGCAACATAATCGGTGGCAACTATGTTCCCGGATGCAGAACAGTTTCTTACTGTAGCCTCGTTCCATCCGGCAAGTGCAGCTACATAGAATTCTCCTTCGAAATTTACATTGGTAAGGTGAATGTCTGTTAGGACTGCAGGGTTAAACACGAGTCCAAATAAGGCAATATACCCACTGGTGCTCCTTTTTATAAATAAGTTGTCGATGGTGTGCCCATTGCCATTGTATGTTCCCTTAAATGGATATCCTGAAACACCAATGGGAGAGAAACCGGCCCCGCCATTCCATCCACTTGTTGAGGAAGCATTAATGTCGGCCGTTTGAGTAAAGTGGGCATTCCAGTCTGCCGAGGTTTGACTTAATTCCTGTAAGTCGTTAAGTGTTGCTATTTGATAGGGAGAGGCGCTTGTACCGCTGCCACCACTATAGGTGCCGGCAAGCACATTGCCAGCCAGCGTAAAAAAAATGAAAATTGAAGTAAAAGTTAATTTCATGTAATTTAATTTATATTTAATTATTGTTCTTGTTCTCTTATAGAACGGCACATAATCCCGCACACTGAATCAACAGGGATTATATGTTTTGTATGTATAATATTGTGGTTATAAGTGAAGTGTGATTGTTTGTATCGCCTGAGTTTGTTGTCGACTTGAATATTGAGAGTTTACTTTAAGCATAAATTTTCTATAGGTTTATGTTTATTATAAGAGTTTTTAATGTTTAAGAAATACTGTACAATATAAAAATATGAATCATAAAAGACAATAGGGTGTTTTATTTTTTATGATAATTTTCGTGGCCAGGGAATGACTCAATAATCTATGTCTGTATTCGGAATTGGGATGGTGTTGCTGCCCCGGATTTTAGGATATATTGGCAGTTGGTTAGCTGAAGTATAAAAAAAAACAGGAACCCGCAATGGATTCCTGTTTTTTTACTCCAGAGATTTTATTCTTTATTCAGAATGAGTTTTCGCACATAAACCTGATTTTCGGCCCTGACGTTGACAAGGTACATTCCTGAAACCTGATCAGACAGGTTAAAGTCGATTCGCTCGCCTGCCAGGTAGGTTTTCTGCAGAATCCGTTTTCCTCCCATGTCGCTAAC
>NZ_QWGR01000328.1 GCF_003576475.1 Maribellus luteus
CGACGCGCCGGGCATCGGCCTCGCCGCGATCCAGGTCGCGGTGCCGCTGCGGCTGATCACCATGGACCTCTCCAAGAAGGAGGGGGAAAAGGAGCCGCGCGTTTTCATCAATCCGGAAATCCTGTCATCGTCCGAGGAGCTTTCGGTTTACGAAGAAGGCTGTCTCTCGATCCCGGAATACTACGAAGAGGTCGAGCGGCCGGCGCGGGTGCGCGTGCGCTTCATGGATATCGACGGCAAGATCCACGAGGAGGATGCCGATGGGCTCTATGCCACCTGCATCCAGCACGAGATCGATCATCTTCAGGGCATCGTCTTCATCGATCATCTCTCGCGGCTGAAGCGCGACATGATCCTCAAGAAGCTCAACAAGGCGCGCCGCGCCGCGGCCTGAGCCGGCGCATTCCCGTGCAATCGCGAGCCGCGGGCGGAAACGTCCGCGGCTTTTGCGTGGGCGGCGGAAATTCGCGCTGTCCTACGCTTGCCGTTCGAATTATGTTCCGGTC
>NZ_QWGR01000329.1 GCF_003576475.1 Maribellus luteus
GCGATGCCGCCGGCGTTGTCGGTCACCGGCCCGAAGGCGTCGAGGGCCACGATGAACCCGGCCAGGGACAGCATGGTGGTGGTGGCGATGGCCACGCCGAACAGCCCGGCGAAGGTGTAGGTCAGGATGATGCCGACGATGATGACCAGCGCCGGCGCGGCCGTGGACTCCAGCGAGACGGCGAGCCCCTGGATGACGTTGGTGCCGTGGCCGGACACCGAGGCCTTGGCGATGGACTTGACCGGGTTGAAGTTGGTGCCGGTGTAGAACTCGGTGATGATCACGATCGCCGCCGTCACCGCCAGCCCGACCAGTCCGCAATAGAACAGCGCGTTGGCGTCGACGCTCTTGTCGCCGACCATGACGGGCTTCTGGACCAGCTGGTGAATCACCCCCCAGACCGCGCCGATGGACAGCACGCCGGTGACGATCAGGCCCTGGTAGAGGGCCCCCATGATGTTGCCGCTCTTGCCGAGACGGACGAAGAACGCGCCGATGATCGAGGT
>NZ_QWGR01000330.1 GCF_003576475.1 Maribellus luteus
CCGTGCAGCGGCGCCGGCAGGCCCGCAATGGGCACCGTCACCCGGGCGACGCGGGGGATGCGGCGCGCGGTGACGTAGCCGACAAATGTCACCAGGAACGTGAGTACAACGACGAGCAGGGCCGAGTCGTGCCGATAGGCCTGGGGCAGCACGATCAGCGCGATGTCGCGCAGCAGCGTCAGCACGAACAACGAAGAGAACAGGCCCATCAGCAACGCACCGAACCAAGACACGCGATCCGCCAGCGAGATGGGGCGGATCACAAAGCGCGCGGCCATCCCGGTGGGGATCATGACCGCCGAAACGAGCAGGAAAAGGATGCCGGCAGCCCAACCCGCCCCGTTCCAGCCCAGATCCGGTAGCAGCCGGCACCCGATGTAGAGATGCAGCACTGCCATGAGCGCCACGGCCGTCGTCAGGAAGCGGCGCCTGCCGCGGGGCAGGGATCGGCTGCCGGTAGGTTCGTCACGCATGGTGGAGCGGCTCCTTATTGTTTTGCTGGGGC
>NZ_QWGR01000331.1 GCF_003576475.1 Maribellus luteus
GCTGATCAGCCTGCTGGACGACGTCAAGGCGGCCCAGGGCGTGCGCATCTTCATCGGCGCCGAGACGCGGCTGTTTTCACTTTCGGGTTCCGCCGTGATCGCGGCGCCCTATATGACAGGCCGGCAGCGGGTGCTCGGCGCGATCGGCGTGATCGGCCCGACCCGTCTGAACTATGCTCGGGTGATCCCGCTGGTGGACTATACGGCGAGGGTGCTCGGGCGATTGCTTGAGTCCTAGAGGATTGCGACATGACCGACGACCAAACGCCGGCCCCCGACCATCACGACGCCGACGCCGAGCGGGCCGAGGCCTTCGACGCCGACGCCGCCCTGGAAGCGGCCCTGACCGAGGTCGCCTCGCTGAAGGAGCAGATGCTGCGCGTCGCCGCCGAGGCCGAGAACGTCAAGCGTCGGGCCGAGCGCGAATCCAACGACGCCCGCGCCTACGCTATCCAGAAGTTCGCCCGCGACCTGCTCGGCGTGGCCGACAACCTGGAGCGCGCCC
>NZ_QWGR01000332.1 GCF_003576475.1 Maribellus luteus
TTCAAGACCGAAGTGCTGTTCGACCACATCCACACCGCGCATCTGAACGAAAAGCCGATCCGCCTGGTGGGCGATTCCGGCGAATACACCTGCGACGCGCTGATCGTCTCCACCGGCGCCTCGGCCCAATACCTGGGCCTGCCCTCGGAAGAAGCCTTTGCGGGCCGCGGCGTGTCGGCCTGCGCCACGTGCGACGGGTTCTTCTACAAGGGCCAGGAAGTGGCCGTGGTCGGCGGGGGCAACACCGCCGTGGAAGAAGCGCTGTACCTGGCCAACAGTGCCAGCAAGGTCACGCTCATCCACCGCCGCGACAAGTTCCGCGCCGAACCTATCCTGATCGACCGACTGCATGAGCAGGAGAAGAAAGGCAAGATCGAGATCAAGACGAACATGGTGCTCGACGAGATCCTGGGCGATGACTCCGGCGTGACGGGCGCCCGGCTGAAAGGCACGCACGAAAACGAAGGCAAGACCGAAGAGATCAAGGTGGCGGGCGTGTTCATCG
>NZ_QWGR01000333.1 GCF_003576475.1 Maribellus luteus
GCAACAGAGTTTCTTGCTACCAAGCGTTTGGCTGACGAGGCGTTGACACGGTCCGGCGTACCGTTCGTCATCCTGCGGCCGGCGCTCGTCATCGGCCGCAATTGTTATGGCGGTTCATCGCTGCTGCGAGCATTGGCTGCTTTTCCTCTCGTGACACCGCTGGTGAATGCAAACTCACCGATCGAGGTGGCGGCGCTGGACGACGTCACTCTCGCCGTGATCCACGCACTGGAGAACGGTATTCCCACCGGCAGCGATCTGCATGTCGCGGCACCCCAAATCTTCACGCTGGCACAGATCGTGGCGCGGCATCGGGCATGGCTTGGTCTGCCGGCTGCATCCGTTCTGCCTGTTCCCATGTTTGCAGCATCAGCCGTGTCGCGACTGGCCGATTGGCTCGGCTGGCTTGGCTGGCGCTCGCCCTTGCGGTCGACGGCGATGCTTTCCGCATCTGGCGGCATAACCAGCGCCGCCGGCAATGTGAACTTGCCTTTCACGCCAAGAT
>NZ_QWGR01000334.1 GCF_003576475.1 Maribellus luteus
CTGGAAGAGGACGCCGGCAAATCGCTGCACGAAGACTTTGCCGGCATGACCGGCATCGACCTGAACCGCGCCGGTACGCCGCTGCTGGAAATCGTGACCGAGCCCGACATGCGCAGCGCGGCCGAGGCCGTTGCTTACGCCAAGGCGCTGCATGCGCTCGTGATGTGGCTGGGCATCTGCGACGGCAACATGCAGGAAGGCAGCTTCCGTTGCGACGCGAACGTGTCGGTGCGCCCGGGCCCGGATGCACCGTTCGGCACGCGCTGCGAAATCAAGAACCTCAACTCGTTCCGCTTCCTGGAAGAGGCGATCAACTACGAAGTGCGCCGCCAGATCGAGCTGATCGAAGACGGGGGCACCGTGGTGCAGGAAACCCGCCTGTACGATCCGGACCGCAAGGTAACGCGCTCGATGCGCAGCAAGGAAGACGCGCAGGATTACCGCTACTTCCCGGATCCCGACCTGCTGCCGCTCGTCATCGGCGACGATTGGATCGAGCGCGTGC
>NZ_QWGR01000335.1 GCF_003576475.1 Maribellus luteus
AGAACACCAGCGTGCGCGCTGGCCTGCTGGCGATTCTGATCACCTTTGCACTGATGATTGTGGTCGGAGCTGCGGTGGGTGTGCAGGCGCTGCGTATCACCAACGCCGCGACCGAGCGCGTGCACGCGATTTCCGATCGCAGCATGCTGCTGAACGACGCGTACAAGGACATGCAGCGCGCACGCACCGGCATGTCACGCTTATACAGCGTCCTGCGTGAAAACATGGACGAGGCTGCCAAGACGGCAGCGCTTGCCAGTTCGGAGAAAGGCCTGAAGAAGGCTATCGAACAGGTGGAAGCCTTCAAGAATGCGCCACGCATCGAAGGTGTCGACGAGTCGCTGCGCCAGGCAATCGTCCAGGCCGCGCAGACGCACATCGAAGCCGTGCAGCGCGCCCTGGCGGCGTTGCGCACCGGCGACGCCGCTGCGTATGCGCAGCTCAACTACAAGGACGTGACGGATACCGGCGCCGCGTGGTCGGTGCAGATCGAAAACTTCCAGC
>NZ_QWGR01000336.1 GCF_003576475.1 Maribellus luteus
GGGCGAAGACTCCCCGTGACGAACGCGGTTCGATTATGCATGTTGCACCTGCAAAACAAATGTGGCGCGGCAGCTGCGCTTGCGAAACCGGCCGTCGCGTACGTCAGGGAATAGCGTCATGACCGATATCGTCATCGTTTCAGCCGCCCGCACGCCCGTGGGCTCGTTCAATGGCGCGTTGTCCGCCTTGCCCGCCCACGAGCTGGGCCGGGTGGCCATCCAGGCCGCCGTCGAAAGGGCCGGCGTCGCCCTGGCCGACGTGGACGAGGTGATCATGGGCCAGGTGCTGCAGGCCGCCGCCGGCCAGGGCCCGGCGCGCCAGGCCGCGGTCAACGCCGGCGTGCCGGTCGAGAGCCCGGCCTGGAGCGTCAACCAACTGTGCGGTTCGGGCCTGCGCGCGGTGGCGCTGGGCGCCCAGCAGATCGCCGCCGGCGACGCCGCCGGCGTGGCGGTGATCACCCAGGTC
>NZ_QWGR01000337.1 GCF_003576475.1 Maribellus luteus
CTCGGCGCCTGCGCAATCGTAGAGAATGCGGCAGAACACCTTCGCGCCGGGCGCAGCACGGGCGACCTTCTCGACTTCGGCGGAGCAATCGACCGCGAACATGCGGATGCCGAGCGCGTAGGCGCGCGCGATATCACGCTCCTTCTTGATCGTGTTGCCGAACGAGACGCGGTCAGGCGTCGCACCGGCGGCCAGCGCCATTTCGATTTCGGCGACGGTCGCGGTGTCGAAGCACGAGCCCATCGAGGCGAGCAGCGACAGCACTTCCGGCGACGGGTTTGCCTTCACCGCGTAGAACACGCGGCTGTCCGGCAACGCCTTCGCGAAGGTCTGATAGTTGTCGCGCACGACCTCGAGGTCGACGACGAGACATGGCTCGGTGTCGAGGCCCTCGCTGCGGCGGTTGCGCAGGAATTCCTGGATACGATCGGTCATAGCACCCTCCCAAACGGCCCTGCGACGGGACGTCCAAAAATGATGTCGGTATGAGCGATAAGCCTTTG
>NZ_QWGR01000034.1 GCF_003576475.1 Maribellus luteus
GACTTTTGCGAGGCAATTGTTACTGTTACCGATACTACAGCCCCGGTTTATATTGGCAAAGAATTACTAACCTATTATGCCTCCGACACCACTTGTTCTGCACAAGTTTCACTTACTGCCGGACAGAACACGCAAGAGCTAATCTATTCAGAAACGTTTAATCAAAACAACAACTATTGCCCCGGTTCTTCGCAATATGATAACTGGGTAAATATCAGAAACCAGATTGATCCTGACGAAGTTCTCCAAATCCGGGCAAGTAGTTCTGCATCTCCCGAAACATTCGTACTGGATGACGTGGGATTGGCGAAACAAATTGCACAGGCTTTTAAAGATGGAACCGACCTATCTGTTCCCGCGCTTGATGGTAATGTTTGGACAGTTGGCACCAACTGCTCCACAGGCTGCTCAAGTCCCTTTGATGCCGTTGAGCTAAATGTTAATGTTAACTCAACATGTGCCTGTGGAGGAGCCTCAAGTAGCATTACTTTCAGGCCTTGCATCGGAAATAATAACTGGGGAGGTTTCGGAGCAAGTACTTGTGGTGCAGCAACACAAACCCTGACACTTGTGTTTTTAACCGGTGCTGACATATCTTATGCTGACAATTGTAACGTCACAAGAACGCTGGTTTCAGGCTTAAATGATACGGATGATTACCCGGTTGGGACAACAACCAATACATACCGCTTAGAAGACCAGCAAGGCAACTTTATCATACAGGATGTACTTATTGAGGTTTTGGACACCATAAAACCCATTGTTCTATGTAAAGACACACTTATTCCGCTCGGACAAAGCGGAACCACTACACTTACTGCCAGTCAACTTGATGGCGGCTCTTTCGACAATTGTGCCATTGATACCATGTGGCTCGACAAATACGATTTTACTGCCGCTGATGCAGGACCGAATACCGTTACCTTAAGTGTGCAGGATTTAAGCGGAAATATTTCCACCTGTACTTCTACCGTCACTCTTGATGCTATTCCTCCCGAAATCACGTGCAAAAACATCGAAACCTTACTGGGCGATAACGGGATATCAAAAATATATCCCTTGTATGTTATCAAAGAAGCATCCGATAACGACGGAATTGCATCTTATTCACTCGATGTTTCAAAGTTTGACTGTTCCGATATTGGCCCCAACAACGTGGTGTTAAGCGTTAGCGATTTTGCAGGAAACGTGTCGACCTGTACCGCAACTGTAACCGTTTACGACAACACGGCACCCGAAGCGATTTGCCAAAACATTGAAGTTTCGCTAAACGCCCAGGGTGTGGCAGAAATCGATCCATCCATGATCGACAACGGATCTACTGACGAATGCGAAATCGTTTCGATGATGCTTTCGCAAAGCATGTTTACTTCTGATGACCTGGGAGAAAACACGGTTACGCTTACCGTAAGCGATGTCGGCGGAAATGAAGCCTCCTGCGAAGCCAAAGTAATGGTAAAAGATGAGATCGCCCCGGTGGCAGCATGCACTCCAATCAGTATTTGGCTGTCATCTGATTCGTATACTCTTTCGGATGAAGACATTTTCATGATTGCCGGTTCAAGTTCTGACAATGCATCTTCGTACGAAAACCTTCAGATTGAAATCATGCCTTCAATGTTTGACTGCTCCAACATTGGCGATACAATTCCGGTAAGCGTCAGCGTTACCGACGAGGCAGGAAACAAATCAACCTGTAATACGATGGTGTATGTGCATTCGGCACTCGAAAATCAAATCGGTGACATTGAAATCAGTTTAGGCGAAGGGATGTGTGAAACAAGCATCGACTACCCCGAAGTCCTTTCACCGGCATCCTGCGCAACACTGACCCAACTCGAAGGACTGGGTGCAGCCGGTTTGTTCCCCGTTGGAACAACGCTTGAAAGCTGGGAAGTAATGTACAACAACCAAAAAGACACGGTTTCTTTTTCGGTGATTGTAAGTTCTCAAAATGCCAATCCAACCCTCGATCCGATTGCGGATATCGACACCACCGGGCAGGTTCCGCAG
>NZ_QWGR01000338.1 GCF_003576475.1 Maribellus luteus
CCATTTGTAGACCGACAAGCGCTCATCGGCGCTGGCCTCGTTCACCTGCGCGAGGGTGGCTTGCGGATGGGTGCGCAGAAACGCCACCAGCCACAGCTCCAGCGGATGCAGCTTGGCGATGTAGCCGCGGTCGGCCAGGTCGAAGCGCTGGACGGAGTACTTCTCATACAAGTTGGTGAGTTCCGCCTCATCCAGCTTTGCGCCCGGCAGGTAGCTGCGGATGAACGCGGCGAGTTTGCCGGGGCCGGCCTCCGGGTCGATGCTGCGGTAGATCGTGGCCAGCCGCACCGGCGTGGCCCGCGTGCTTTGCACCAGGATGGCTTCGCGCTCCTGGTCGGTCTTGCCTTTGTATTTGGCATAGAACCGGCCCATGAACAGCTTGCCTTCGCGATCGGCAAAGCGCCGCAGGTAAATCTGTCGCTGCGGAGAATCCGGGTTGGTCAGCGCCTCGGCGCCGGCATTGGGCAACTGATGCTGAAAGTAGCGCGAGATGTCGCGCATG
>NZ_QWGR01000339.1 GCF_003576475.1 Maribellus luteus
GTCGCGGACGTGTCCGTCGTTCACGCCTGGAAGGGCGATGCTGAAGGCAATCTGGTCTATCGCAAGACGGCGCGGAACTTCAATCCGATGATGGCCACGGCCGGCAAGGTGACGGTGGCCGAGGTCGAGGAGCTGGTCGGGATCGGCGAGCTGGACCACGACGCCATCCACACCCCCGGAATCTTCGTGAACCGCATCCTCAAGGGCGCGGTGTTCGAAAAGCGCATCGAGCGCGTCACCACCCGCCAGAAGGACGCCGCGTAATGGCCTGGACCCGTGACGACATGGCCGCCCGCGCGGCCAAGGAGCTGCAGGACGGCTTCTATGTGAACCTCGGCATCGGCATCCCGACCCTGGTGGCCAACTACATCCCCGAGGGCGTGCACGTGACGCTGCAGAGCGAGAACGGCATGCTGGGCATGGGGCCCTTCCCCTATGAGGGCGAGGCCGACCCCGACCTGATCAACGCCGGCAAGCAGACCATCACCGAACTGCCGCAGTC
>NZ_QWGR01000340.1 GCF_003576475.1 Maribellus luteus
CATCGGCCGCATCGGTGCGGCTGCAATGCTGATCGATTTCATGGCCGCCCAGCAGGGCGTTGCGTTTACCTTGCCGTGCGAGCTGCCGCGCGTGCGCGGCAGCGACGCGCTCGGCCACGTTGACCGTTGGTTCACCCGGCGGCCCGTCGAGCAGTTCTTCCTGCGAGGGCGTCGGCACTTCGATCTGCACATCGATGCGATCGAGCAGCGGCCCCGAAATGCGCGCCTGGTATCGCTCCACTTGATCCGGCGTGCAACGGCACGCCCGCAGCGGATGCCCGCGATAGCCGCACGGGCACGGGTTCATGGCGGCAATCAGCTGGAAGCTGGCCGGAAAATCTGTCTGGTGGGCGGCGCGTGAGATGGTGATGTGGCCGGTTTCCAGCGGCTCGCGCAGGACTTCGAGCACGCGACGCTCGAACTCTGGGAGTTCATCGAGGAAGAGCACGCCCTGATGTGCCAGGGAGATTTCTCCAGGCCTTGGCGTATTGCCCCCGCCCAC
>NZ_QWGR01000341.1 GCF_003576475.1 Maribellus luteus
CGCAGCCATTCCTCGGCCAGGGTGCGCCCGATCTCGCGCCGCCAGCCATAGGCGCCGAACCCCGCGACGGCGGCGGCGGTCAGGACGAAGGCGGCGGCTTCCCAGCCGGCGAGCGCCAGCGCGCGCCGGTCGGGACGACGCGGCGAGGGCGAGGCTTCGCGTGTGGCTGAATCTTCGGACATGGCTCCCCTGCGGCTATCCCTGACATAGGGCGCGACGGGGCGGTTCGGGAAGGGTCACGCTCAGTTCATCGGCCAGCGGATGCGCCCGGCGGCCAGCAGGTATCCGCCGAAGCCGGCCAGGAACGACGCCGCCGCCAGCCAGGCGAACCGCCGGACGAGGGTCGCGGGGTCATCGGGGCGCGTCATCGGTGTTCCTTCCCTTGGCCGGCCTCAAGGCCTAAACGGCGTCAAGGCGTCCGGGTTGCCTTGAAAGGCGACGATCGCGGCGCGATAGAAGGCGGGCATGGCCCAACCCCGATACCGTCAGCTTGCCGACGACC
>NZ_QWGR01000342.1 GCF_003576475.1 Maribellus luteus
CAGAAGCCGTTCAAGGAGCGATTCCCTGCCCGGAAGTCGGCGGCCTTGCGGACGCTCGCCGCCAATCTGCGCAGGTTGCGCAAGGATCGCGGCTGGAGCCAGGATGCGCTGGCGGCCGAAGCCCGCATCGACCAGAACGCCGTCAGCCTGATGGAAAACCGGCGCTCAAACCCGACGATCGTGGCGATCGAAAGCCTCGCCAAGGCGCTCAAGGTGCCCGTCGCCGAACTCCTGACGCCAGCGAAGACTCCGAAGACGACGCGATCGGTGAAGGCTGACACATGACTATTCCGGAAAAGAGAACTTCGGCGACAAGATCGTAGGCGCATCAGTCCGGGCCGCCAGCACCCCTTTCCGAGCGGGCCAACCGGCCGCGGACTTGCGCGCCGAAACCTAAATTAGGGCGTGCGGATGGATGGGCGATGGGCCATATCGATCCGGACATGCAGAGGTGGCTGATGGCCAGGACGAACTCCACAGCGATCGATTCAGCAACGGAGCT
>NZ_QWGR01000343.1 GCF_003576475.1 Maribellus luteus
ATGGGCTGCGCCGGCATGGCCCGCCATCGCAAACCGCTAGAGGATGCGCTCGGCATTCCCGTCATCGATCCGACTCAGGCCGCGGTCGCGATGGCATTGGGCGCTGTGCAGTTTGCAATAAACTGATCTCCAATCGGGAATCTACACTTCAGGCGGCAACACTACGCCCGTCTGGCTCGTGATGAGACCGTAATGTTCGATGCGCCGATGGCGGGCGAAGTCGAAAATCGTCTTCTTGCCGAATACGGTGTCGTCGAGATCGCAGGGATGAACCAGCAGTTCATCACCTTCGGTCTTGGCCTCGACCACCACCTCGCCGTCCGGATTGACGATCAGACTGCCACCGATCAGCGGAAAGCCGTCTTCGTCACCGGCCTTTGCCACCGACACCACCCAGCAGGAGTTCTGATAGGCACCTGCCTGCACTGCAAGACGATTGTGGAACAGCCGCTTCTCCGGGCCCTCGCTGTCTTTCTGTGAATTGAATGACGGCGTGTTGTAC
>NZ_QWGR01000344.1:0-254 GCF_003576475.1 Maribellus luteus
ACGATGGAAAACCTGCTCGCCACGCCAGTGCATCCCCTGGAGGTGATGACGGGCAAGATCGTGCCGTACATCTTCATCGGGCTGGTGCAGGTGACCATCATCCTGCTGATGGCGTTCTTCGTCTTTCAGGTTCCATTTGTCGGCAGCGTGTGGATGGTTTACGTGTCGGCGCTTCTGTTTATCGTGGCGAGCCTGACGGTGGGGATCACGCTGTCGTCGCTCGCACAGAACCAGCTGCAGGCGACGCAGCTGAC
>NZ_QWGR01000344.1:264-502 GCF_003576475.1 Maribellus luteus
TTCTACTTCCTGCCGAACATCCTGCTGTCGGGCTTCATGTTTCCGTTCGTGGGGATGCCCAAGTGGGCGCAGGTGATTGGGAACCTGCTGCCGATGACGTACTTCAACCGGCTCACGCGCGGCATCCTGCTCAAGGGCAATGGCTGGTTTGAGCTGTGGCCGAGCATCTGGCCGCTGATGGTGTTTACGGTGGTGGTGCTGGGGGTGGCGTTGCGGTTTTATCGCAGGACGTTGGATT
>NZ_QWGR01000345.1 GCF_003576475.1 Maribellus luteus
GTCTCGTTGTGGCAGGCGAGCACCGCCTTGATCTTATGGCCGGCATCGGCCGCGAGGATGTCGGCATAGCGCTCGACCGGAACGCCCTCGCCCCAATCGACCTCGACGATCTCGACCTCGAGGCCGAGGCTCTCCAGCGCCTTGACCCGCCGGGCGAACTCCTCGGGATGCAGGATGTTGGCGGGTTCGGAGACGAGGTCGCGGGCGAACAGCACCGCGTCGGCCAAGGCCGACAGGGGGGCGAACGCGGCGCTCGCGGCGGCCGGGTCATGGGCGGCGATCTCGACCGCGACGACGGACGGCTTCTTCTCGGGCTTTTCAGTGGTGCGGTACTTGTCGAAGCGGTAGGCGGCCAGGCGGGCGCCGAAGGCGGCGCGCGGCGGGAACTCGGCGGGGGCGGCGGGGAGGCTGATCCGCAGGACCGCGGCGCCGGACCCCTTGGCGGCCTGGAAGGAATCGGCGCCGAAGGTTTCCGCGCCCTGGGCGTCGAAGGCGTCCTTGT
>NZ_QWGR01000346.1 GCF_003576475.1 Maribellus luteus
CTTCCGTGGCGAGAGCGCGCGGCTCGCTGGTCGGCACATTGGCGGGCGTGCCGTCGGGCTGCACAACAAAGCTCTGCGCGCCCTTGGCGACGATGGCAGACGGCGCGACGGGAGCCTGGCCGTTTTCCTGCAGCAGCGTGTTGGAAATACGGCCCACGTGCCACAGCTGTTGCGAGATGCGGCCGCCCTTGGCGTGCACAGCATCCACTACCGCCTTCCAGCCGGCTTCCTGTTCGTCGGTGTACATGCCCGGTGTCCACGCGTAGCCCTGGCCTTGGCGGGAAATTTGCGTGGCCTCTGTAACGATGAGGCCGGCCGTTGCACGCTGCGCGTAATACGTCACGTTCAGTTCGGTCGGCACGTCACCTGGCTGACCGGCGCGCGAGCGCGTAAGCGGCGCCATCACGACACGATTCTTGAACGTCAATTTACCAATTTCGATTGATTCAAACAGCTTCGTCTTCACGCGAAACACCTTCCCTTTCCATGATCGTGAACATCA
>NZ_QWGR01000347.1 GCF_003576475.1 Maribellus luteus
GCAACTGATTGCACGGCTGGCGGTGTTGTTCCTGTGTGGGCTTTATTTGCGGGCGTGTAGTCAAAAGGTTTTGGTTTTTAGCTCAGTAAATATAAACATAATACGGATACGTGGTCCTCTTTAATGCTGTTTTTTAGCCCGCTGCTGTGCAGTTGTAACTTGCTATGTGGGTGTTCTTTGCGTTAGGTGTCGTGTTCAATGTTTTCATCCCGGAGTTCAATGTTTTACCTTCATAGTCGTATGTTTTGGTGGCGGAGTTAAATGTTTTAACCGGGTCTGTCAATGCGTCAGGTCCGGTGTTTAATGTGTCAGGCTTCGGGTTTAATGTTTTCATCCTGTCCATCTGTGCGAAAGCTTTGGAGTTTAATGTTTTACTCCCGGACATCTTTGTTTTACTCGCCGGGTTAAATGTTTTAATCGCGGAGTAGTTTGTTTTTTACTCCGCGATATTTGTTTTAAAAATTTTGATCATTGATTGACTTTAATCCACAATTGTTCGGG
>NZ_QWGR01000035.1 GCF_003576475.1 Maribellus luteus
AACCAACTAAAAAACAACATTATAAACCAATAAAAGAAAAGTATGGTAAACAGAAGAACGTTTATCAGCCGCTCGGCAGTAGCCGCGGCAGGTATTACCATTGTTCCCGGCACTGTATTCGGGAAGAAATTCGGGCACGTTTCGCCCAGTGATAAATTGAATATTGCCGGCGTAGGAGTAGGCGGTATGGGACGTAACAACCTTCGTAACATGAGCGGCGAAAACATTGTTGCTTTGTGTGATGTTGACTGGCGTTATGCAGCAAAAACCTTCGAAGACTATCCGAAGGCCAAAAAGTTCAAAGACTGGCGCGAGATGCTGGATAAGTTCGGCAAATCGATTGATGCCGTAATGGTGGCAACTCCGGACCATACCCATGCGGGAGTAACTGCACACGCCATGACTTTAGGGAAACACGTTTACACGCAAAAACCCCTGACTCACTCGGTATACGAATCACGGTTGTTGACAAAACTGGCCGAAAAGTATGGTGTTGCCACACAAATGGGTAACCAGGGAAATTCAGGCGACGACATCCGTCGTGTTTGCGAATGGATCTGGTCAGGAGCCATTGGCGAAGTAACCGAAGTTCATGCCTGGACCGACCGTCCGATCTGGCCACAGGGTCTTCAAAAACCGGACGGATCGATGGATGTACCGAAAACACTGGATTGGGACCTGTTTATCGGGCCTGCCAAATTCCGTCCTTACCATTCGGTTTACACACCTTGGAACTGGCGTGGCTGGTGGGATTACGGAACAGGAGCCTTGGGTGATATGGCCTGCCACGTGCTGGATCCTGTGTACTGGGCACTGAACCTGAAATACCCGTCGAAGGTGGAAGCTTCTTCCACATTGGTGAATACAGAGAGCGCGCCTCATGCTGAAAAAGTAACGTATACTTTCCCGGCCCGCAAAAACATGCCCGATGTGGGTATGCCCGAAGTAAAAGTAACCTGGTACGACGGTGGTTTCCTGCCTGAACGCCCGATCGAACTTCCGGATGGCGAGATTTTGGGTAAAGACAGCGGTGGCGGTTTGTTATTTGTCGGAACCAAAGGCAAAATCATGACCAGTTACTACGGTATGCAACCCACACTGTTGCCTTACGAAAAAATGGAAGACTTCAAAGAGCCTGCTCCGATTATTCCACGTATCCCGGGTTCAGAAGAAGGACCATGGAAAGGTGCGCACGAACGCGACTGGATCCGTGCTTGTAAAGAGCCTGCCGGAAGCCGTGTAGAAGGATCGGCCAATTTTGCCTACTCCGGACCGTTTAACGAAATGGTGGTGATGGGTGTTCTGGCTGTGCGTCTTCAATCGCTGAACCGTACGCTTCACTGGGATGGTGAAAACATGGAGTTCACCAATATCTCTGATTCAGACAAGGTGCGCATTGTATCGGTTGATAAGTTTGAAGTGGTGGACGGCGATCCTCGTTTTGATCGTCAGTTTGCTGAGTTCAACGCCAAAGAGTTAGCAAAGGAGTGGGTTAACCATACGTATCGCGATGGTTGGTCGCTGCCTGCAATGCCCAAATAGCAGATAGTTTAGTTTAACCAAAAGGGGCAGGAGTAATCGCCTGCTCCTTGTTTTATTTAACCAACAATAAGAATCAGAATATGAACCAAATGAAAAAATATACCAGCCTGATGCTGGTGGTGTTTTTACTGTGCGGAATAAGCAGTATGGGAGCAGAAAAATCAAAAAAGAAAGATTGGAAACTGGGTGTTCAAACCTATAGTTTTCATCGTTTTACTTTTCAGGAAGCCATCGATAAGGTGGCCGAACTGGGGCTGGAATACGCCGAAATTTACTACGGACAAACATTGGGTGGCGACATGGAAGGAGTGATGGACTTCAGGATGGATAAAGCCAAACAAAAGCAGGTATTGGCTTATGCCAAGTCGAAAGGCGTAAAACTGATGGCCAGCGGAGTGGTAATCTGTAAAGATGAAGCCGAATGGGAACAACTGTTCCAGTTTGCCAATGCAATGGGAATCGA
>NZ_QWGR01000348.1 GCF_003576475.1 Maribellus luteus
GACGTTGATAGCGCACGGCGGCTTCGAGCAGGAAGTGTTCGAACAGCGGGATGATGTCTTCGCGGCGCTCACGCAGCGGCGGCAGGTCGATGGCGACGACGTTCAGGCGGTAGTACAGATCGCGCCGGAAACCGCCCGCCTCGATCAGCGCTTCCATATCGCCCTTGGCGGCCGCCACGATGCGCACGTCGATGCGCACCGACGCATTCGAGCCCAGCCGCTCCAGCGCGCCCTCCTGCAACACGCGCAGCAGCTTGACCTGCAGCGCGATCGGCATGCTTTCGATCTCGTCGAGGAACAGCGTGCCGCCCGAGGCGTGCTCGAGCTTGCCGATGCGCCGCTTGCCCGCACCGGTAAAGGCTCCGGCCTCGTGGCCGAACATCTCGCTTTCGAAAATCTGTTCGGGCACGGCGCCGCAGTTCAGCGCGATGAACGGCTTGTCGTGACGCGGAGAAAGGGTGTGCAGACTGCGCGCGACCAGTTCCTTGCCCGTGCCGGTCT
>NZ_QWGR01000349.1 GCF_003576475.1 Maribellus luteus
CAAGGCGAGCTGCAGGCCGCCGAGGCTCGGCTCAATGCCGCGCGGTTCGACGCCGAGGCCGACATCCGCACGGCCCGCTTCCAGCTGGGCGCGGCCCAGTCGCGCGCCGACGCGGCCGGCCAGGGCGACATAGGGCGCGGCGATCGACACCGACGCTCCGCCGGTGTTCGCCGTCCCGGCCGCCAGCTGCGGGATCGCGACGGCGCCGGCGGGCAGCGCCAGGATCTGCGAGGCGTTGACGACGACGGCGCGGCCGAGGTTCAGGTCGACGCCGCCCGCGAAGGCCACGATCGGGCTGGCGTCGCGGTTGGACGAGGGGCCGCCGAGCACCAGGGTGTCGATCCCCGAGCCCTTGAGGCGGTCGACCGCGAAGACGACCGCGCCCTGGCCGGGATTGACGATGGCCTGGCCCGGGGTCAGGCCGGCCGGGACCAGGGCTCCGCTCTGCTGCAGGATCAGCCCGCTCGCCCCCGCGGCGTTGCTGATCTGCCCCTGATAGGT
>NZ_QWGR01000350.1 GCF_003576475.1 Maribellus luteus
GTTTCAGATATAGCGCTGCTAAGCTGAGGGGCTCGGCCTAGGCTGGCGGGAAACGAATATGAACATCATGTGGTTTCTCCCGACTCAGGGAGACGGACACTATCTCGGCACTGCTATCGGAGGCCGTGAAACTACTTTCTCATACATTAAGCAGATAGCTATCGCAGTGGATGAGTTGGGCTATTCAGGAGTGCTGATCCCAACTGGCCTGTTTTGCGAAGATCCATGGACCGTTGCGGCAGCAGTCGCTCCCCTTACGAACAGGCTTCGGTTTCTCGTAGCGGTTCGTCCCGGCATAATGCAACCGACTGTCGCGGCTAGAATGGCAGCCACAGTCGACCGCATTTCGGGGGGCCGGCTCGACGTCAATGTCGTATCTGGAGGGAGCCCGCCCGAACTTGCTGCTGACGGCGTTTTTGCCACGCACGACGAGCGATACCAACTGACCGGAGAATTCATCGATATTTGGTGCCGTCTGCTCGCGGGTGAGACGGTCACAAT
>NZ_QWGR01000351.1 GCF_003576475.1 Maribellus luteus
AGGTTCAGCGCGTGGGCGTGGCCCTGGCTGCCGTAACCGACGATGACCACCTTCTTGCCCTTGATCAGGTTCAGGTCGGCGTCGCGATCGTAGTAAACACGCATTTTCGTTTTCCTTCTCAGGCGGCCACGATTGGCCTTGTTCGTGCGTTTTTCGGATGGGATCGGGCCAGGGCCCGGATGAATTGCCGCCGTTATGTAGGGCGGCTGGTGCTACGAGACAAGCCCGTAAGCCCCATTTCTGCAGTGCAACTAAATCAGGGCTCCTTCAGAACGGGGTAAAGCGAGGCCAGCAAAAGCAGGGCCATGACGACGTTGAAAATGCGGACCGCACGGGGGGATTTCACCACCGCCTGCAGAGAGGTCCCGAGCAGCACCCAGGTCAGCGACGACCCCAGGCCGATCAGGAACAGCAGGATGACCACGCCGAACTCGGCGAACTTCATGACGTCGGCCAGTTGGCCGGTCAGGCCCAGGGCGAACGGGCCGATAATGACGCCGG
>NZ_QWGR01000352.1 GCF_003576475.1 Maribellus luteus
ATGTGGCGGCGCGGTTCATGTCTCCTCCTGAACGAAGAATTCCTATCATCTGACACGGCGGTGCAGGTGCGCACCGGAGCCTGATCAGTACATTGCTGTATGGATGGCGGCCTGCGTGACTTGAATTTTTTGGTGTGTGGGCTGGCGGGCAGGATATGCGCTGCGATCGGAGCCCCCAGCGCGAGCGAGCCGTTGATCAGCGGGCGTGTGACCGCCAGTGCGCGTTTCCCGCTCCTGTGGCTGGGCGCATGCGCGTTGTCGCCAGATGGCGGGCCGCAGATGTGAGGGCGGCGTCGGTGCGACCATCGTGAAGTCAAATGTCTTGACTGGTGGGGTGGGCCTCATTGCGCATCTCTAATGGTAATAGGATTCATTTATGAATCCTGTTTGCGCGTGAATTTGGAATATGCCACTGAAATATATAGACTTGTTATATATTGAAATGTCAATGGTATGCATATACGCATTGTAATAGATTCATATATGAATCGATAATCGCAG
>NZ_QWGR01000353.1 GCF_003576475.1 Maribellus luteus
GAGCGTATCCACCAGCAACGGCCCACAGCGCCGCCGCAGGCCGCTACGCGGCAACTCCCGCAAATCGGCCAGCGTGCGGCAGCCGAGACCTTCAAGCCAATCGGGTCGCGTGAGTCGCGCCACCGCATCGATCGACAATTGATCCAGCAACGCCGACAACCGCTCCTGCCGCACCGCCCTCCGCGCGCGCCCCTGACGTTCTGCCGTGCGGCGACGGCCACGTGTCGGCACCGGTTGCGCACTGGCAAGCCATGCCGCACCGCGTGCTGTCGGCCCGGTACCCAGCTGAGGCATGGCGCCCAACCGAACCGCGCAATACTTTACAGCCCGGCACAGCGCGCGATGCCCGCCGAACAGGCGCAAACTGGCCTCCACCTCCAACAACACAGTTGCCTCGTCGACTACGTCCAAGGTGACATGCGGCGTGAATGCCAGCAGCGCCAGCGCCAAGGATTGCAGCAATCGCGCCTCGGCCGCCACATCCCGATCAAGCTGTATAGC
>NZ_QWGR01000354.1 GCF_003576475.1 Maribellus luteus
GAACTCGAGGCGATAGCTGCTGGAGAGCGAGTCTTCCACCTTGCGGCCCAGGTTCACGTTCAGCACGCTGCCATCCGTGCCCTGCGTGGCGTGGCAGTACTTGATATTCAGATGCAGGATGAGCACGTCGCACCAGTTGGAAGCGCCGTGCTCCGGATCTCCCAGCGCGCTCTTGACGGTGGCGAACGGGTAGTCGAGCACGCTATAGATGTCGCTCTTGAGCCGTTCGGGGGCTTCGGTGGATTCCAGCACCAACGGCCGATGGAAAACGTTATCGGCCAACTGGGGCGCCACGGTCTGGTATTTGTCGCGCAGCGCTTGCGCGTTGTCGGCAGCATGTACGGAAAGGCTCAGGCATAGGCCGGCCGCCACTACAAGCGCGGCGAGCCAGCCCCGCCGAGCGGTATGTCGGTGAGAGGTCATAGGCATGGCGTTCTCAAGGAATCGTTCTTCATTCTAGGAGGCGCGGATAGACATGCCGACGCAACAAATGGTCCTGC
>NZ_QWGR01000036.1 GCF_003576475.1 Maribellus luteus
AGTCGAGTAGGTAAAGGGGAATCACACCCCTAAACCTCTCACAGAACCGTACGTGATAGTCTCCCATCATACGGCTCTTCGAAGTAGAACTCTACGGGTGAAAACCATACGTCCAGTGCACAAACAGGTTGGGATAACATTTATAGATGTTCGTTAACCAGTTCCATGCAAGTTTCCGCGGTTTTCGCCTGTAACGACGATATTTGTTAATTACCCATTTGATGAGCCTCCGGTTCAACAGGCGCATGGCACGTTTTAATCCAGTTACATTAAAATGACCAAAATAATTTATCCAGCCCCGTAAATACGGAGCCAGCATTTCAGCAATTTTCTGGATATTGAATTGTACCATGCGGTGAATCTTCAACTCCCTTAAACGTTCCCCTACCCGTTTGATGGCTTTCTTGCTCATACTCGGTGTGAATACCAACTGAAGATGCCCCCATTTCCCTCGTGCTCGCCGCGTTTTAAAGGTAAACCCTAAAAAATCAAATGTGCGGTACTTAACCTCAAAGGGTGGGTGCTTCTTCTGGTTGCGCTTGCAGTAAACAATCTTCGTTTTCTCCTTGTGGGCTTCAAGCTTACATTGTTTCAACCTTCGTTTCAGGTTCTCCAATAAACGGAGTGCCTCTTTAAAGTTTTCACAATGAATAACCACATCATCGGCATAACGTTCGAACGGATTTTCAGGATAATTTTTATCCATCCATTTATCGAACACAATGTCCATAAAGATATTTGCCAATAATGGGCTGATTACCCCGCCTTGTGGTGTCCCTTTGTCGGTATTCTTTCGAATACTGCCATCGGGCAACTGTACATCGGCTTTCAGAAAACGCTCTACATACAGCAGGATATGTTTCTCCTGTGTATGGTATTTTACTGCTTTCATCAGTAGCCCATGGTCGATATTGTCGAAGAAACCTTTGATGTCCAAGTCAATCACCCAGTCGTACTTCATGCAATTTTCTTTGCATTGCTGTACTGCCTGGCGTGCGCTGCGTTTCGGACGGTAGCCAAAGCTATTCTTGTGAAACACAGGTTCGACAATCGGTTCCAATTCTTCGCGTATCACCATCTGCGCTACACGGTCGCATACCGTAGGTATCCCCAACAAACGTTCTGTGCCGTCCAGCTTGGGGATGGGTACTTGTTTTACGGGTTGCGGATAATAGCTGCCCGAAGAAAGACGGTTCCATACAGGGTACAAATATTTCCGGGCGTTGGATTCAACCATCTCTATGGTCACCCCATCAACACCGGAACTTCCCCCGTTGGATTTGACTTTCTTAAACGCTGACCAAACCGCGTCTTTCTCTATCGGTTGAGTCCTTGATTGTAATAAACTAATCATCCTCAAAAATTTCAAGTTGTAAGATTTATTCAACCTAACTCCGTTGCCCCCTTCGCTAAAGCTATGTTTCCATAGCCGTCTTTAGGATGCGTTTCCACTACTACGGGGCAATCCGCCACTATTTCAAAGTATCGGTACTCGCTGGCTTATCAAAATAGACTTTTGCCATTCTCCCTTATCAACTCCAAAATAGCTTCTCCTGTTCCGTAGATTAGCCCGGGTTGCAGTCATGCCCTCTTTATCCCGTGTGCCACCTGACCAAAACTTAGGTTACCATCAGGTTCTGTCCCCCGGGGCGGCTGTCCCCTCGGTTTTGACACAGCATACGTTATTATCGAGACCTCAATGAGGGTTCATTTGCATTCATCTCTGCTAACCCACACCTGATTACATCTTGAATAAATTCAAATGAAATCATTTCCCAATCGCTAAGTACCTTCCCGTGAAAAGAAAGCACCATTGGGTGGTTTGACCAATCCGCCTAATCGACTTAGCCGAAGCCCATAGTATGTAAAACATAATATTTCTTCATCTAATCTACAGTTATGTAACTCATTATTTCTTAAATTGCATCCTTGAGTTACGCAGGACACACA
>NZ_QWGR01000037.1 GCF_003576475.1 Maribellus luteus
CGCTTGAAGCTTTCATCATAAACTATAAATCCTGACATAAATTTACTTTTTGTGTAAACCTATTTTAGGACAAGACAGAAAAATCCCCTGTTTTTTTGCTTTGCGTCCCCGGGGGATGGTGTTGTGAAAATGGGGGCTGGCTTTCTGCCCCATGGGGATTGATCCGCGAAAACAGGGGATCGTTGCGTGCCCCAAGGGGCGCGTCATTCGAAAATAGGGGCGCATATTGTGCCCCAAAGGGATGATGGTTTGCCCCAGGGGGATGGCTTTGTAAAAACAGGGGCGCATCGTCTGCCCTTCGGTAATCAGACTTTTACCCGCGGTAATTGCTTCGCTACCCTCGGGTATCACAGATATTCCCTAAAGGATTGTTTCGCTACCCAAGGTAATCTCTATCATCCTCAAGGTAATGGTTTCGATTACCAAGGTAACCATAGATTTTACCTAAGGGATGGCTTTGTTACCCAAGGTAATCTCTATGATCCTCAAGGTAATGGTTCTGATTACCACGGTAATTATTCTTTTTACCCGCCTGCTAAAGCTTTTCTTTGGTACCCGAAACCCGCAACCGGCCTGCTGAAGGGCTCTTTTTTAGGGGATAAGCCATTTTTGATATGTTAAACATCTGTGTTAAACATTTTTCTTGTTATCTTCGGAAAAACGAAAATTAAACCGCCTGCTCATGAGACAACTCCCTCCCGAAAAATCAGAAAAAGTTGGTTTATCCACCCCAATGGGTGTTATAACCCAACCTGCTAATAAAGATATAACCCGACTGGTTGGGTTCCACATACTTTATGGGCAAGGTTGAAAAAAGACAATTAACTAAATATATAACCAAAATGGAAGATAAGATTAAACAAATCCTTGAAATAGTTGACGAATTAGATGAGTCTAAAAAACAAACAATTTTACTTGAATGCGCTTCGAGAATTGGTACACCAGAATGGGCAGAAGCTGTTAAGGATTTAATTAGGAGAATGGAAAATTTGAACAAATAGACTTTATGTACTAGCGAATGATAATTAATAAAGACTCCTGCTTATATAATTTGCCTGCTGGATTAGCTCTAAAAGATTTGCTAATCTTGGATTCAATTCGATTTACTATTGAATTAATAGAACATAATTACTTGTCACTTTACAAGGAGCTTGAAACAATTTCATTCAACTTTGAAAATGAGAATTACACAAGAAATTTAATTCCTGTATTCAATAATTGTTGGAGTCTTATTGATAATTGTCAAAGACTAATAAACCAATATAAATTATTGCCTTCTGACAACGACCATCAACTAATAAAGGAAATATCATATATAACCCCTCTTCGAAATACCTTTCAACACATGGATGAAAGAATAAACGAATGTTTATTTGAAGCAGAAATGCCATTCTACGGGGTTGTTAGTTGGGAAGTTAAGTTGACCGAAGGAGAAATGACTCAAAAGTTCTTTCTAATAAGCAGCCTGTATATTCCTCGTGGAAAATTAATGCATAGAGTTAAAAAGAAAGAAAATCCCAAAAACATATTAGTTGACATAAGCTTAGAAACGTTCATTAGAAAAGGAAGAAAACCAAACGTAAAATTTGAAAAAATTGACGTAAATATTACACGGTTGTTTAATCAGATTATTTCTTTGATTAAGCAATTTGAATCAAAACTAGATGAAGTATTTATGAATCAAAACGCAACCAAAACTGACTGGAGTAAAAGACGTGACATAATGTTGAAAATAAATTATTAAACCCAGCCCATAACAAAGAACTAAGGTAAAAACCTAATATTTTGGTTATAATTTTTCTTTTCAAATTACTCTGCTATCTATGGGAGT
>NZ_QWGR01000038.1 GCF_003576475.1 Maribellus luteus
TGTGCCTGTTGCACAACTCACCAGGTTTTGTTAACAAATTTAGCATAATCCCGGAGAGTAAGCAGTTATCTTTCATTAACTTGAGAATAAAAATGCAGGGAAAGAAGGTTTACCACGAGAAATTGTTTTCCAGCTTCCAGTTATCGCAACGGGTTCCCAAAGAAAATTTCTACCACAGGTTAAAAGAAGTGCTGGATTTGTCGTTCTTGTACTCGCTGACCAAACCATATTATGGTTCGTGCGGGCAAAAGAGTATCGACCCGAAGGTATTCTATAAACTCTGCCTGGTAGGGTATCTGGAGAATATTATCAGCGACCGGCAGCTTATTGAGCATTGTTCGATGCGGTTGGATATCCTTTATTTTTTAGGGTTCGATATTGATGAAGAATTGCCGTGGCACAGTACTTTGAGCCGCACGCGGCAGTTGTTTCCGGAAGAATTATTCGAAGAGGTATTTGAACGGGTATTACAGATGTGCATAGAAAAAGGGATGGTTTCGGGTCATACCCAGGCCATGGATTCAGCACCGGTAAAAGCCAATGCGAGTATGGACAGCCTGGAATTAAAAGTGCCTGCAGAAAAGCTGGAGGAATACCTTCGCAAATCGCGTTACCTGAGCAGCCCCGACCGCAAGTCGAAGATAAATAAAGCCAGCGATCAGGAGAAAACCCTAAGTGCCAGCGATTGGGAACTAAACGATATAAAGAGCCGTAACCGTAACTGGCAGCAAACCCAGGACACACGCCCGGGCTCCCGAAACAAGGGGGCTAAATACACGAGCAACAAAACCCATTACAGTCCTACCGATCCCGATGCGCGTATCAGCGTAAAACCCGGGAAAGCCCGCAAGCTGAATTACCACGGAAACATCAGTGTCGATACAGCCAATCATGTGATTACCGATGCCAAAGCCTATCATGCCGACCGGGCGGACAGTGCAAACCTTCAGGATGTAACCCTGCGGTTGAAAAAGCGGCTTTCAAGAGAAGGCCTGATGTGGCGGAATATACTGGCCGATGCCGGTTTCAGCAGTGGCGAAAACTACGATTTCCTGGAAAAACAAAACCTTGTAAGTTACATTCCTCCACACGGCACCTACAAAGGCGGCCCCGAGGGCTTTACCTTCGTAAAAGAAGGAAATTACTGGCTATGTCCTGAGGGTAAAAAAGTCACCTTCCGAAAACGCAAGTTGGTGAAAAACTCGCTTCAGGACCATTACCTGACCAAAAGGAGCGACTGCAAAAATTGCCCGGTCAAAACACAATGTATCGGGAAAAGCTATGAGAAACGAATCGGCATCACCATCTGGGTTGAACAATACGAGCACAACAACAAACGCATAAAAAGCCGTTTGGGGCGAATAATGAAAGGCAAGCGGCAGTCGACTGTTGAGCCGGTATGGGGAACGCTAACCCAATTTACCGGCTTGCGAAAAATCAATACCATTGGCATTAAGCAGGCCAACAAGGTTATGCAAATGGCAGCAACGGCTTATAACCTGAAAAAGCTACTGAGATTTGAAGCAAAATACGTGAAAACGATGGCAGCAGCCATCGCTTTTTATTTTTTGTCTGTCAAAGCAAGAATCAAGGGTTTTAAGGCATCTTTTTCCGGGGAAAATCCGGCATCGCTAAAAATGAAAGAACCTGTTAAAAACGCGAGAAACAGCTTATTCCCCTTCGTAGTTTTAACAGGTACTTAAAAATTAGAGGGTTGTGCAACAGCTAC
>NZ_QWGR01000039.1 GCF_003576475.1 Maribellus luteus
CACAGTACATAATAACCTTACTCCACTCTTTCGTTCTTTCAGTTAATTATTAGAAGATAAGAAAATGTAAACTTAGGAAGTACATATTGCAGGGCGGGGTTTGGTGGTACGCCAACTGCGGATTCTCGTTTCGCAGTTCCGTGTCCTTCGGACAGGAACGCTCTTCGAAATCCGCCCCGACAACATGTACCAACCGTTACCCACAAGCTTAAATAGAAAGAATGAAGTCAATTAAAGATTATATTTCGGAACTAAGTCAAACAGAATGGGATTATTATTCTGAAATAGAATATCGTGAATTAGAGAATCCATTTACAAGCCGATTATCGCATAAACAATTTGTTATTGATTATTTTAAACGTTCAGGAAAAAACAAAGTATTAGAATTTCTAGACTATATTCCTGAAAGGAAATTAGATAATAATCGAGTTAAGCATACCAACTCGATATTTTTCTTAGGTATTTTACTATACAACAAAACAAATCTTTACAATGAGTTTTTTGAAAATCTGAACACGGCTGAATACAGAAGGTTTCCATTCTTATGGTTTTTAGCTTGTCTTTTTCACGATTTTGGATTTACAGTTGAAAATGATGAAACAGCAATTAACGGAATTAATAATATTTCAGACTTAAAGCAAAAGTATTCCATTAACAATTGTTTATTGCAAACTAATCCAAAAGAAGTCAATCAAATACTATTCAAAGAGATTGAAAACTATTTCAATTATCGAATAAGTGAGAGCAAAGTAATTGACCATGGTATTTTTGCAGGATTATATTTCTTTGACTGCTTAATTAAAATAAGAAAGAAAAAAATACAACAAAATGACTCTTCATTATTCTGGGGGAAAGAGCTAGAAGAACAATATGCTCAAATTGCAACTGCGATTGCTACTCATAATATTTGGTTACCAAAAAATGACCAACATGATATTTATAAAAAATATCAACTTCAAAAACTGATTGATAATTTTAAACCGATAATTTTCAACGATTTCCCATTATTATATGTCCTAGGAATTGTGGATACAATTGACCCGATGAAGACTTATATGCGTCAAGGCTTTAAACCCAATGAAATTCTCGAAAATTTAGAATTGGAGTTTTATGAAAACATCATAAAAATAAAAAATGGCAGTAAATCTAATTTAGATTTCCAAAAAATGACAGATAACATAAAGGGTTTAAATGATTGGCTAAATATTGGTATTGAATACAATAAAAATGAACTAAAACTTGAATTGAGATAAAATCAATTAACACTTTATTAGGATGAATTCTTTCCCACATATTACAGAAGAATATTATTGTCAGAATTGCAATTGCTTCAGGACTTCAATTGAAGTTAATGCAGACTGGAAATGTATTAAATGCAGTAATCACATTGAAATAAGAATTAAAACAAAAATATTGGATAATTCATGCTTTAGAATTAGGGCTAGTGAGTTAGCAACAAATGATATGATTTTGTTGGACAGAAATGATGAATTTAGAACAGTATTGGATTTGAAAAAAGAAGGCGATAATTTTAAAGTAGCCATAGAAAGATATAGAGCAATTAATATCCATAAAGACAATTTTATTTTAAAACTTCATGGAGGATGGTATCATAATAAAGAAAAAAGTCGAGTAGGTAAAGGGGAATCACACCCCTAAACCTCTCACAGAACCGTACGTGATAGTCTCCCATCATACGGCTC
>NZ_QWGR01000004.1 GCF_003576475.1 Maribellus luteus
AAAAAAGATGGAAGAACTACTACAGAAAACAAATAAATTTGGAGTTATAACCTGTAAACTTTTTTTAGGACGAGTCAGTTTGGAGGGGTAGAATCAAAGTCGATCATAAATTATAAGTTTCTTTTAAAATAATATGGCTTTTTGGACAGCCTATTTCTTATGGATTTTGGTTATCACCCTATTTCACAACAGGAAAACTACTTCCAGGCAACTCTGGTGTTCGAACAAGCGGCTTCGGAGTTCATCCAATCAATCCCGTTTATGTTCCAAGCGCTTCGGTAGTTAAATCTGCTATCTCTGCCTTACAAAAATCGAATCTTGATGATCATTCTGCAATCTACAGATTACAAACAATGAACTTCGGAGTAGAAAAATGAATCTTCCGTCATCAAAAATCAACCTTGCGTGATCGAAAATCAAACCCGCGCGTAAAAAAATGAAGTGTGCGTATGCGAAAACCAAATCTTGTTCTGCCCACAACCACAATTATCCTCCGTAAACCGGGCTCAGCCATTTTTCCCTGGGCTGGTATTTGCTTTCGGCCGCCCAAAGAATACCCCGCTGCATAATCTCCAGCGCTTCGGGAACTTCAAAGTCTTTCATTACATGTCCCAGCGAAGAATAAAAAACACGGCCATCACCGTAATATTTTTTCCACACTACAGGAATGACACTGCCCTCGATCCAGGCCGAATGTTCTCCCGAAAATTTCGTGGTGGCCAGTACTTTCACATTTGGATCAACGTGCATGTAATACTGCTCCGAGTGCATGGCAAAATCGTTCAACCCTTTTGTCACCGGGTCGGTTTGATCGCTAACGTGAACAGTATAATCAATCACTCCGCCGGGGTGAGCCACCCATTGCCCGCCCACCATAAACTGGTACTCCACGTTGTTTCTGAACGAATCACCAATTCCGCCGTGCCACCCGGCCAGTCCTGCACCTTTTTTAACCGCTGCCAGCAGGCCTTTTTCCTGTTCCCCGCTAATGGTTCCCATGGTCCAGATCTGAACGATCAAATCCACCGAATCCATCAATTCCTCATCCAGGTACGCATCCAGAGAATCGGAAACCTTTACATCGGCCCCCTGCGAACGCAACCACGGCACAAATAAATCTACCGACTGCTTGGGCTCATGGCCTTCCCAGCCACCGTAAACATACAGCACTTTCTTACCCGCCAAAGCAGATTCTGACCTGCTGCTTACACTTGCCGACACAATGTCCGGAACCAGAAGTACTCCGGCACCAGCCACCACACTGGTTTTTATGAAATTTCTTCTTGCCTGTGATTTCATTCTCTTGATGTTTTTGTTGATTTAGTGGTACTAAAAGTAGCGGAAAAAACGCATTAATAAAACCTCTGCTCTACGGTTTCACAACACATAATCGACTGATCTTCCTTACCGTTTATTAATTTTTAGAACAATACGTATCATATTTTCATAATCAATAATACAGGTGAATAGGACTGTAAAAGGGCACTATAAATCGCACCGGATGCGCTACTGCTATTAAATCAAGCTTTCAGACTAAACATAACGAACTGACTTACAGCAATTATTAAATAACATAAAAGTCATTTCGTTCCAACTTTTTTGTAACTTGAATATACCTGCCCATATAAGATTCCGGATAGAACCAGCAGCAATCGTATTTATTAATTAAAAATTACCACTATGAAGAATTTTGCGTTTTTACTGATTCTAACCCTCGCCTTTACCACCACCTTCGCCCAAAAGAAAAACGGAACGGTGTACAACGAACACCCTGACATTGAAAAAACCCGCGAATTATGGAAGGCTTTTTCAAACGGCGATGTAGACACTTACAAGAGCTTTTTTGCCGACAGTATCGGGCTGATGCGAAACGGGCAATACCGGAAAATTGCCAAAGCGAATTTTGGCAACAACATTACCTGGTGGAAGAATAACATTGAAAACCTGAGTGTAAAGGATGATACCCCGGCCTATCCGGATGCATTAGAATATGCCGACGGTGGAATATGGGTGCAGGATTGGTTACTGATTACGGGAACGCACAAAACCTCCGCAATAAACCTGGAGCTTCGCCTCCACAATCTATATGCGTTTAACAAGGAAGGCAAAATTGCCATGTTGATTCAGTATTTCGACGACAGTGTGTTTGAAGAAATCGACAACAGCAACCTGGAAAAAGAAAACGGGAAAGTATTTATCAGCCACCCGTACATTGTTACAGTACGCAAACTGATGAATGCCTATGCGGCCAAAGACATGGAAACACTGCTGAGCTTTTATACCGACAATGCCCGTTTTGGAAGTATTGAATACCAATGGAACAAAACCATCGATTTAGCCACCCGAAAAGAAGGGATAAAAACCACGTTCGAAAAGATAAAAGACATCCACTTTAAGCAAAACGGTTATCCGGATTGTATCTACTACGCCAAAAATAACCGCTACGAAGTTTATTCCTGGTGGGAATATTCTTTTACCTACGTTGAAAGCGGGAAAAAAGTGGTAATGCCTCTCATGCTGTCTCATTCGTTTAACGACGAAGGGAAAATTGTAGGCGAGCAGGCCTATTACAGCACCAACCATTTCGACAGGTAAACAAAAATTCAGGTATAAAAAAAGGAGTTCGAAAGTACCGGACTCCTTTTTGTGAGGCATACTGGATTCGAACCAGTGACCCCTACCCTGTCAAGGTAATGCTCTAAACCAACTGAGCTAATGCCTCTTTATTGGCAGCAAAAATAACAAAAAAAGAGACACTTTTAGATGTCTCTTTTTTTATCGTGAAAATATAATTGCTTATATAAAAAACTTGAGTATAAACAGTACTGAAAGCACCACCATCACCACAGAAATGTCTTTCACTTTTCCGGTGAGAACTTTCAACAGAACATATGACAACATACCAAACACAATACCTTCGGCAATACTATAAGTAAGCGGCATTACAATAATGGTAACAAATGCCGGAATAGATTCGGTAAAATTATCAAAATCGATTTTGAGGATTGGCGACATCATAAAGAAACCTACCAAAATAAGAGCAGGAGCAGTGGCTGCTGCAGGTACCATGGTAAACAATGGTGCAAAGAACAAAGCGATCAGAAACAGAGCCGCAGTAGCTAATGATGTTAACCCTGTTTTACCACCTTCGGCAACACCCGATGCACTTTCAACATAAGTTGTTACAGTACTTGTTCCGACAATAGCACCAAAGAAAGTACCGATTGAATCGGCGAACAGTGCTTGTTTTACACGTGGCACCCGGCCTTCTTTGTCAAGCATTCCCGCTTTCGACGAAACACCCACCAGTGTACCTACTGTATCGAACATATCCACAAAAAGGAAGGTAAACAATACAATCAACATGTCCCAGGTAAAGATGTTGTGAAACTCAAACTTCATAAAGATGGGCGACAACGACGGCGGAACATCCACCAGGTGACCTTCGGGCATATGAGTTACGCCAAAAGGAATACCAGCAACAGTGGCAACAAAAATACCAATCAGCAAGGCACCTTTAACTCTGCGTGCCAGCAAAACGGCGGTAAGAATAACTCCACCCAAAGCAATCAGTACGGCAGGAGAGCTCATATCGCCAAGTCCAACCAATACTGCATCGTTGTTCACAATAACACCGGCATTCTGAAGCCCGATAAATGCAATAAACAATCCAATACCTGCAGAAACAGCATGTTTTAGCGGCAGCGGAATTGCATTCACAATCAGTTCGCGAATGTTAAAAGCGGTAAGCAGGATAAAAATGATCCCTTCCAGAAAAACAGCCGTTAATGCAAATTGCCACGAGTGCCCCATTCCGAGCACAACCGTAAAGGCAAAAAAAGCATTTAACCCCATTCCGGGAGCCAGTGCAAAAGGCAAACGAGCTACCAACGCCATTACAGCAGTAGCAACAAATGCAGACAAAGCCGTTGCTGTAAACAAGGCATTTTTATCCATTCCGGTAGCACTCAGAATATCCGGGTTTACCGCCAGAATGTAGGCCATTGTCATAAAGGTCGTAATCCCCGCAAGAATTTCGGTCTTTACTGTTGTTTTGTTTTCGTCGAGTTTGAAAAACTTGTTTAGCATTTTTAGTTGGATTTAGTTTTAGAAAGTATATTTTACTGCCAGCGTAGGCTTAACAGTGAATTCATCACCAACAAAATTGTTACTCAGTTCAATTTCGGTACCAGCCGAAAAGTTTTTGCAGAAGTTATACCACAACTGTGGTTCAGACAGGAAGCGGAAATCAGTTCCCCAGAACATTTCTTCTTTCCAGAAGTCAGCAAAACCAAGGAATGACATTTTTCCATCCAGAAAGTTTACGGTCCAAACCGCTGTCACCTGGAACGATGCATCTTCTTTGTCTTTGATGTATTTATAGTTAGCCTGCAAGGTTAAAATTTTTGAAAAATCGGCTGATGCCCAAGTGCGCTCCAACCCTGCCAGGAAACAGTTTTCAATCGGAATAAAGGGTGTTTCGTCACCGTCCAGTTTCAATACACCGCCGTTGTATTCCACACGTGGCATAAATTTCTGTGTTTCGTTCCATTTAAAAGCACGGGCAATCTCCCAGTAAGCCAAAGAAACTCCGTTATCTACGTTGCGGGCATCTGAGCTGTAGTCCATGTCAATAAAAAAGAAAGTTGAACCGTACTTGTCAGGACGAAACATCTCAACGGTAGAAGTAAACAACTTCCGGTCCTTCCCCATGTCGTAATGAAGCTGGATGTTTTGGGCATAAGTTGATGCTGCGAAAGCAAACAATGAAAATAAAAGTAGAATTCTTTTCATAATTAGAATGATAATAAATGATACTAAATGATTAAACAGGCCCTAAAAATACTTATTTCTTTAACTCATCTTCAGTTCACTGAAACAATTTGTTAATAATATATAAACAGTAAAAATACGGGCGCATTCCAGGTCGGATTAACATACTTTTTCATCCTTAATTAGGGGCTAAAAAAACCACAAAAAAGAACCCCGGAAGGGAACTCCGGGGCATTTTGTTGAAATCGGGAAGATAAAAAATAAGGGTCTATATAATTATATTCTGTTTCAGCAGAAAAAGTAACCCTCATTATGATAACTAAAATCACAAACGTTCAAAAACATTTCATTGGGCAAGTGCCTCGTAAAGAAAGCGGTTTACAGGATACAATGTCTCAAAACCTTCCACCATCGTTTCCACATATTTTTCATTGCTTACAAGCGAAGGAGCCATATCTTTTGAGTAAATAAACGATTTGTATTTCAGTAGATCGATGTGCTGATGGTCTTTCGGGAATCCCTTGGGAGCCGTTTTTAGCTGATCGTCGTACAGTGCCGGAAACTCTTTTTTAAAATCAGGGGCTTCGGTAATCTCCAGGAATTCTTCGGCGTGATCAGCCAGGTAAGTCCGGATGATTCGGAGCGGCTCAGCCGGAGGCATGTATATACCGCCCGCCATAAAACAACCCGTTGGCTCAATGTGAAAATAGTACCCGGGATTCATGCTTTTACGCCCGCCTTTACAGATAAAACTTCCAAAATTTGTTTTGTAAGGCCGCTTATCATGCGAAAAACGAACATCACGAAAAATCCTGAACATACAATCTTTGGGCTGCAGTCCTTTCACTTCATGATCAAACTGCCCTATTTCGTTGATCAACACATCCGTCAGAAACAATACTTTTTCGCGACTCTCTTCGTACCATTTTTTATTTGCCTGAAACCACTCCCGGTTGTTATTGGCAGCCAGTTCTTTTAAAAATTGCAATACACTATCCATCTGGTAATATTTTCTGTTTAAAATTGTTTTCCTGTTAAAATCCGTCAGCTCACGAACGGAACCCGCACAATCATGCTCCCGTATATTGGAAAGACTTTTTTCTTATGCTTGTTTCCTCTATTTTTACTCACTGAAAATACGACAAAAAACAGAAACATGCCTAAGATGTTTGCATTAATAGTGGCTGGCGGAAGTGGTTCCAGAATGAACAACCAGGTTCCCAAACAGTTTCTCGAACTGGCCGGAAAGCCTGTGCTCATGCATACTTTCGAAGCATTTTATTCCTTCGATCCCCACATTTCGTTTGTACTGGTTTTACCCCAAAGCGAGTTTTCCCGCTGGAAAGAACTATGCGAAAAACACCGCTTTACCATTCCTCATCAACTGGCTGCCGGAGGCTCAAACCGTTTTGAATCGGTCAAGAACGGCCTCCACCTGATCCATGAAGACGGCATTGTGTTTATTCACGACGGGGTTCGACCGCTGGTCTCCGGGCAAACCATCCAAAATTGCTTGGATACGGCACAAGAAAAAGGCAACGCCTTACCCGTGGTTCCCGTTTCGGAATCGGTTCGGTATGTCGATGGCTCCCGCAATTCGTCGCTCGACCGCTCGAAATACTACTTGGTGCAAACGCCGCAAACGTTCCGGGTTTCGCTCATAAAAAAAGCTTACGAACAAGCTTATTCCGAATTATTTACCGACGATGCTTCGGTTTTGGAGAGTACAGACCAGGCCATCAACACGGTGGAAGGAAACCGCACAAATATTAAAATTACCTATCCCGAAGATATTCAGATCGCCACATTTCTGCTACCAACAAAAGGCTAAAGAAACACCTCCGTTTTTCAGTTCACAACATCAAAAAAACCATTCGTAGATTAAATTTCGCCATTCACCGATAATTTCACCGGAAACTCCGGAGAATGATTTAGTTTTACGCTGCTTTTTTAGCTAACTACATGAAACTTAGAAAACAATTAAACAGTGCCGGAGTAAAATAAACTCTTAACACCTCAACAGTTTCCTTCGTACATTATAGCTAATTTTACATTCATGGAAGAAAGAAAAGAATACATTATAGAGCATGTTGCCTATCGTTTTCTCAAACAAGGCATCAGAAATGTAACCATGGATGACGTTGCATCCGAGTTCGGCATCTCAAAAAAGACGCTGTATCAATACTTTTCCGACAAGGAAGCCCTGGTTACCGAGGTGGTGGAGTTTTTGATTGCTTCCCAGGATTTTAAATTCAACAATCCTGCTGTCGGAAATGCAATTGACATGACCATCGCGCTACGGAAACGCATTTCCCCGGTATTAAAAATGTACCATCACAACATGGAAGCCGAGTTGAAAAAAACCTATCCGGCACTTTACCACCGGGTGTACGATTTCAAGAGAAAAAGAATCTTTGACAATACCATGGAAAATCTGAAACTGGGCATTTCGCAGGATTTATATCGCCCTGATATTGACCCCTTTTTTATTTCAAAATTAATTGTTGGGAGGATTCTTTATACAATGAATCCGGAATACAAAATATTTGAAGAATACGAAGTACATTCGACCGCCCTTTATGATCATATTTTAGATTATCATATGCATGCCATTTGCACCCCCGAAGGGTTGCACTACTACAAACAACTAACAAACAACATTCAGAATGAAACGAGTTCGTAAAACGCCAACACTTAAAACTAACATTACAGGCGAGTTACATCGAATACCTTTGAAAACAAACAATTATAATGAGATGAAACAAGCAACTAGAAAATTCCCCTTGTTACTGGGCCTCCTCCTGCTGCTATCCGTCTTTACAAGAGCACAGGAGCAGCCGCAATCGTTTACGCTCGACCAGGCAATTGGCTTTGCCATGGAACACTCGTATGTGCTGCACAATACCAACCAGGATATAAGCATTGCACAAAAAAAAGTATGGGAGACCATATCTACCGGGCTGCCACAGGTGTCGGGAAGTGCCAACTACAACAAATTTTTAAACCTGCCCGTATCGCTTATTCCGGGTGAGTTTTTTGGTGAAGACGCAGGCACTTACATTCCCGTAAAGTTTGGACAGGATTACAATTCCGATTTTGGATTGAATATTTCACAGCAAATTTTCGACGGATCGTGGATTGTAGGCGTTAGCTCGGCCACGCTTTACGTAAACTTAGCCAGGCAAGCCCACGAAAAAGCTGAGATCGATATCCGCGATGCAGTTTCGCAGGCTTATTACATGGTACTAATCAGTGAACGCTACAAACAGGTAATGCTTGATAACCTTGAGAATACCCAGCGGCTTTACGAAGAGACCAAGGTATATTTCGACAACGGATTTCGTGAGTCGCAGGACGTTGATCAGCTAAAGATTTTAATGCGAAATGCAGAAAACGAAGTACTCCGTTCGGAACGTGAATTATCGGTTTCCAAAATTGTATTGAAATATGCCATGGGCTACGACCTGAATAAGAACATCGACTTATCAGATCAGCTTGATCGGTTTGTACTGCCCCTGACCAATGAGCAAGCCCCGGTTCCGCTTGATCTGAACAGACACATCGACTATCGACTGGCAATCGCCAACTTTCAGGTATCCGATAAACTGCTGAAACTTGAAAAAGCAGCTTATTTGCCCAGCCTCAGCGGCTTTTACAACTACAGCAAAACCGCTTACAGCAACAGCGCCAATGTTTTCAGGGAAGACTGGTTTCCGTCGTCGCTGGTTGGTTTACAGGCAAAAATACAGCTCTTTAACTCGGGACAAAAACGTTCAAAAGTACAACAGGCTCAACTCGAAAAAGACAAGGCAGCTACCGATCAGAAGTTGGCAGAAGTCACCCTTCAGAAAGACTATCTGACAGCCTCAGCAGATTTGCAGACTGCCCGCGAACGCTTCCTGAACGACCGGGAAACCCGGGACCTGGCCCAAAGCATTCTAGACAAGACCCATATTAAGTTCAACAATGGCATGATCAGCAGTGCGGAGCTTTCGCAACAGGAAACACAATACATTAACGCGTTCCAGGCATTGGTAACATCCACTCTTCAATTGTTGCAGGCCGACTTAAAACTTAAAAAAGCGGCAGGCGCACTATAAACAAAAAATTAAGAAACAGAAACACCTTGAAATGGGCATACGAAGGAAATTCAACCAAAACAGATTTAATTCCATCTGATTGTCCCGGAAAATAAACAATTACAATCACATGAAAAAGATTCTATTCATCCTGACTACCGCATTGTTCGTTTATGCTTGCGGAAGCTCTTCAGTAGAAGATGACAATACCAAAAGAACCAAGCTTCAGGAACTGAAACAACAGGTACACACACTCGAGCAGCAAATCGACCAGCTGGAAAAAGAACTCTCTGCCAATCAAACAGAGGAAACCATAAAAATAAAGGCAGAAACACTGACCAACAAAAGGTTTGAACACTTTATCGAAGTAACAGGCCAGGTGGAAGCCGAGCACGACGTGGACGTAAGTCCGGAAACCTCCGGAGTTATTAAGGAAGTGTTGGTGAAAGAAGGACAGCAGGTTTTGAAAGGACAGATTATGGCTCGCCTTAACACCGACGTACTGGAGCGTTCGATTGAAGAATTGCAGGTACAGCTTGATTTGGCCACTACTAATTACGAGCGCCAGAAAAACCTTTGGGACCAAAACATCGGTTCCGAGATGCAGTTTTTACAGGCCAAAAACAACAAGGAAAGCCTCGAAACCCGCATCCTGGGTCTGAAAACCCAGACTGAACTGGCAGAAATAAAAGCTCCGTCTGACGGTGTGGTGGATATTGTTTACCAAAAGAAAGGCAACATCGGAAGTCCGCAGACCCCGTTTGCCAAAGTGGTGGATGTTACGCACCTGAAAATTTACGGCGACATCTCAGAATCATACATCACCAAAATCCACAAGGGAGATTCGGTTAAAATCAACTTCCCGGCCCTGAGTTCCAACATGTTTGCCACCATCGACCAAATCGGGAATACGATTGATCCGGCGAGTCGTACTTTCAGGGTACGTATCAACATCAACAACCCCCGGAAACAGATAAAACCCAACCTGGTAGCAGTTTTGAAGTTCCGCGATTACCTGAACGACAATGCCATTGTAGTTCCGACCCTGTTTATTAAAGAAGATTTTACGGGCCACTACACCTACATTGTTGACTCGAAAGATGGGAAAACAGTAGCTAAAAAAGTTTATGTTGAACCGGGTGTAACCGACAACAACCTCACCGAAGTAGTAAGCGGATTAAGCGCCGGCATGCAGGTTGTTTCAGAAGGCTACAACCAGATCGTGGACGGCACAACAGTCGCCATCAACTAATTACTCCAAAAACTCTGATGAAATGGAGAAAGAAAAACATGCATTAAAAGACGAAATAACGCGGAAGTTCAGACCAACTTACCTCGCGTTAAAAAATAAAACCACCATCTACATCTTCACTTTCCTGTTGGTGTTCTTTGGTATATTCTCGTACCAGCAAATGCCGCGCGAAGCGATGCCCGAGATTGTGGTTCCGTACATTTTTATACAGACTCTGTACCCGGGAAACTCGCCCGTTGACATTGAAAACCTTTGTACGCGACCCATTGAAAAAGAACTCAAAGGCTTGAAAGGTGTAAAAAAAGTGTCGTCGGCCTCTTTCCAGGATGTCAGCACCATTATGGTGGAGTTCAACACCAATGTTACCATTAAACAGGCATTGCAGGATACCAAAGACCGTGTTGACAAAGCAAAATCTGAACTGCCCGACGATCTTCCAAGTGATCCGTATGTAACCGACTTCGACCTTTCGGAATTCCCGATCATGAACGTAAACATCTCGGGTGAATTCAGCATGCGCGAGCTAAAAAAATACGCCGAGCTGCTTCAGGACGAGTTTGAAAGCTACCGCGAGATTTCGGAAGCCAACATCCGGGGCGTGGAGGAAAGGGAAATTCAGATCGACATCGACCCTTATAAACTCGATGCCACCGGGCTTACTTTCGAAGATGTATCGCTGGCCATTCAGCTCGAAAACGTTACCATGGGCGCGGGCCAGTTTACGGCCGATAAAATCAGGCGTACCATTCGTACCGAAGCCAACTACACGGATATGAACCAGATCAGGAACACCATCATAAAAGTAAACGATGGAAAACCTGTTTACATTCGCGACATAGCAACCGTAACCGATGGATACAAGGAACAAAGCACCATTGCCCGTCTGGACAATAAACCGGTGGTAACGCTTTCGATTACCAAAAAATCGGGCGAAAACATTCTGTCGGCTTCTGAGAATATTTTTAAAGGAATTGAGACCCTGAAAGAAAGTGGCAGAATACCCAAAAATCTGGATGTAATTGTCACCGACGACATGACCACCTACATCGAGGACACCATTTCCAACCTCGAAAACAGCATTATCCTGGGGATGATCCTCGTTACTTTTGTACTCTTCCTGTTTTTAGGTTTCAGAAATGCACTTTTTGCAGGGCTCGCCATCCCGCTGTCAATGTTTCTTTCGTTTGTAATCCTTGAGCAATCGGGAGTCACACTGAATTCGATGGTGTTGTATGCACTTATCCTGGCTTTGGGAATGTTGGTGGACAATGCCATTGTGGTGGTGGAGAACGTGTACCGGCTTTACAGCCAGGGCTACTCGCTGATGAGCGCCACCAAACGGGGTGTGAGTGAGATCGCGTTCCCCATTATTTCCTCCACATTAACTACGCTGGCTGCCTTCTTCCCGCTACTTGCCTGGGAAGGAATGATAGGCGAATTTATGTCCATCCTCCCGCGTACACTTATTGTGGTGCTGGCCTCGTCTCTCTTTGTAGCGCTGATTCTTAATCCGCCGTTTATCGCCTCCTACATGAAGATTGACGATATTATGAAAAAGGCCAACAAAAAGAAGATCCTGAAAAATGCAGCCATTTTTGCTGCGGTCTCGGCTGTTTTCTATGTGCTGAAAGTCTACTTACTCGGTAATTTACTACTTACCGTAGCTTTGATAATGGTTCTTAACATTGTTGCACTGCGGCCATTGGCCCGCTGGTTCCAAACCCGGTTTCTGGTATGGCTCGAGGGGGTTTACACCCGCCGCTTACGCCATGCGCTTACCGGTCCCTGGCCATATGTCTACTTTGGAGGAACTGTGTTGCTGATGATTTTTTCGATGCAGTTTTATTTCGGAGGAAGCCCCAAAACGGTCTTCTTCCCGAATACCGATCCCGCAACCATTTATGTTACCATGGAGCTTCCACTCGGAACATCGATTGAAAAGACCGACGAAGTATCCCGGCAGGTTGAAACCATCATTAAAAAAACAATCGATCCGTTCAAACACATTGTAAAATCGGTTACCACCAACGTAGGGGTCGGAAAAGGCGGCATGTTTGAAAGCGAATCAAGTCCCAACAAATCACTCACTTTGGTGTCGTTTACTGAATACAAAAACAGGGAAGGCATTAATACCAGCAAGATCATGCAGGACATAAGTAAAAATCTCGATGGTTTTGTGGGGGCAAAAATTTATGTTGAAAAGAACGATGAAGGCCCGCCAACCGGAGCGCCTGTTAACATTGATATTGCTGGCGACGAATTCAACCAGCTGATAAAAATTACAGACGACTTTATCCGGCTGATCGAGGCAGATAATATTCCGGGGATTGACGAGTTAAAGCTCAACATCAATGTAAACCAGCCCGAAATGCTGATTGAAGTCGACCGTGAGAAAGCCCGTTTGTACGAACTTTCCACGCAGGAAATTGCACTGGCATTCAGAAACGCCCTATACGGCTACGAGGCCAGCAAGTTTAAAGACGGTGAAGATGAGTACGACATATTTGTTCGCTTGGCCGAAGAATACCGCAACGACGTTTCCACTTTAATGAACCAGAAAATTAAGGTAGAAGAACACAGTATTCCCATCTCTTCGGTGGCCAGCTTTAAATATGCCACTACCTACGACAAAATCAGCCGGATTGATTTTAAACGCGAAATCACTATTTCGTCCGAAGTAGTTGAGGGATACAATCCCAACGAGATCAATGCACGTATCGCCCAGATTCTGGAAGATTATCAAATGCCCGAAGGATACACCTACGCATTCACCGGCGAACAGCAGGAACAGGCTGAAAGCATGGAATTTTTGTTCTTTGCCCTGCTGATTGCCATTGCGCTGATCATGATTATCATGGTAACACAGTTTAACTCCTTTATCCGGCCGGCAATCATCATTGCCACCGTAATTTTCAGCACCATTGGTGTTTTCCTTGGACTGGGAATTTTCCAGATGGAATTTGTGGTGATCATGACCGGAATCGGAATTATCTCGCTGGCAGGGATTGTAGTAAACAACGGTATTGTACTGATCGACTATATCGACCTTACGCGGAAACGGAAAAGAGAAGAACTTGGCTTGCCCGAAGATGCATTCTTACCCAAGGATGTACAACGCGAGGCGCTGGTTGAAGCCGGCCGCACCCGTTTGAGACCCGTGTTGTTAACGGCAGTTACCACAGTGCTTGGATTGCTGCCTTTAGCCGTTGGACTCAACTTCGACTTCTTTTCGCTGTACACGCATTTCGATCCGCAAATTTCAATCGGCGGCGAAAGTGTAGCGTTCTGGGGGCCAATGTCGTGGACCGTAATTTTTGGGTTGACTTTTGCCACCGTTCTTACCCTGGTTATTTCTCCGGTAATGTACATGATCACTATTCGCATCAATTACACCATCCGGAAATGGACCGGCAATCTTCCTCACCAACAAGTTGTAAACCAACAACAGATACTTGAATAGCAAAAAAGCGGAGATTAACTCTCCGCTTTTTTTATTTCTTTTTCTCAGACATCACAAGTCACAATCCGGTCACACTACTCTAAAAACAGCGTATAGTTTTCATAGCGGGCAAACACTTCTTTTACGTAAGTATAAGGCTCCACGCCGCGAACATAACCGTATTTCACCACCGACTTATTGTAGTTCTCGGGATAACTCAACTTTAAAATCGACTCTTCCACATTTTTATCCCAGGCATCCGGATCCAGTTTGTCCAGTTTTGCCAGGTTTCGTGCATCTTCCACATGCCCATACCCGCAGTTATAAGCTGCCATGGTAAACTTTATGCGCTGCACGGAATCCGGAATCTCCTCAAAACGACCCCAGAGAAGTTCCAGAATTTTGGTAGCAGCATCCATGCTTTGAACCGGGTCGGTCCGGTCCTTCACGCCAAATCGCTCCGCGGTTCCGGGCATCAGCTGCATCAGCCCTTTAGCTCCGGCCCACGATTCCAGCTCCGGGTTAAACTTCGACTCCTGAAAAACCATGGCGGCCATTAAACGCCAGTCCCAGCCAAGCGTATCGGCACTGGCCTGTATCAATTCGTCGTAAGCACTCACCCGGTTGTTGTTCAGGCTGTAAAAGTCGCTGTTTTCGCGCCGTCTGAAATCACGC
Source organism: Maribellus luteus (assembly GCF_003576475.1). GTDB lineage: Bacteria > Bacteroidota > Bacteroidia > Bacteroidales > Prolixibacteraceae > Draconibacterium > Draconibacterium luteum. The sequence goes on from NZ_QWGR01000004.1 coordinate 14,219, forward strand.
TCGTTTTTAAAATATTTGTTGTAAATCACATAGTACTCCACCCCATCCTTCATCTCATTGATCCATTCGTTCAATGCTTTTTCCAACTCTTTGCTTTGAGGGCGCAATGCCCAGGCCATCCGTTGCGAAAAACTGATCGGGACCCGAATATCCAGCTCCGGATAGTACGAAGCATTGATGCTTGCAATGTTGTTATCGGCTACGGTGTATTTTATTTCGCCGTTGGCCACCATTTCAATAATCTTATCAGTCGATAAATCGCCGGGCAAAGTATCGATATGAATCTCCCCGCCAATTTCTTCGCTCAGGTTTGCCAGCCTCGAAAAATAAGAGGTATTCGCGCTTACCGAAACGGTATCGCCAATTAACTCAATGGCATCGTGAACAAGCGAAGCCTGCACTTCGCTCCACTTCATTTTCCGGTAGTTTTCGGGTTTTCGCTGCACCAATACCTGGTGGGTGAGATACAGATAATCGGAGAAAGTCACTTTTTTCTTTCGCTCATTGGTTATTGTGAGACCGTGAGCGATCAAATCCACGTTTCCCTCTCCCAACTGATAAAACATGGTATCGAGGTTGTTCGAAACAATAATATTTAACTCAACACCAAGATGCCGGGCAAAGCGTTTCAGAAGGTCGTACTCATACCCCATTGGCTGTCCTTTGTAAAGAAAATAGCTGGTACCGCTGTAGGACGTGATCACTTTCAGCACACCGTCGTCAAGAATCTGAGGTAAATCGTGCTTTAACTTTAATTCTTTTTCCTTCCCTGCCTTTCTATCGCGAAATAATCCGCAAGAAGTCAGGGCAAGAAGTAGGATAAAAAATAGATAGCGAAGCTGTTTTCCCATAAATATTTATTACAGTTTGCAATCTTTCTCTGACTACAAGGTAAAAAAAGTTACGTTTTTTAAGAACATACTAAAAGGATAATGCCTTTTATTCCTCAACAATCCAAATGGTTCAAATGCTCAAATAAATTTTTCCCATTCAAAACGCAAAAATAACAATGTTATGTTTTGTCGGTCTGCTTTTCTTTTATCTGACAGCAAAATGAATATCGTTTTGCCGATTTTGCTATATTTGGTCGGAATTGCCGACTAAATGAAAGTTCAATTTAGACACATATCAACCTACCTTATATTTTGTTTTGGTTTGCTGTTTAGTTCTTCGCTGTTTGCCATGGATCAGAAGATAGATTCCTTGAAAACTGCATGCCTCACCGAAACGGATTCCATCAAATTGGTGGACAATTATAATGCATTATCGGTCTATTTTACTTACTCCAATTCCGACAGCTCGCTTTTTTATGCGCAAAAAGCTTTCGATCTGGCAAAAAAGGCGGGCTATCGCAAAGGAGAAGGCACCGCACTGTTTCGCATCAGCTATTGCTACGATCAATCCGGGCAATGGAACGATGCCATCAACAACCTCCAAAATGCCATCTCTATTTTTGCAGAAATCAAGGACACTTCCAATATTATTGCCTGCCAGCTAAACCTTGGTCTTATATACTCCTATGGTGCCGACCTTGTAAAAGGACTCGAGTATACCATCCGCGCTAAAAATCTGGCAGAAAAACTCAATGATGACCACTTTGGATTAACCGAAGCCTACACCAACATTGGCTGGTACTACGAATACCTGAAAGAATACCGCGGTGCTTACCGCTATTACATGAAAGCCCTCGAAATAGCCGAGCAGACTAAGGAAGTGGATTACATAGCAGTGATTTCCACGGGTTTGTGTTTTGTAAACATCAAACTCAAAAAGCTTGATGAGGCTCTGGACAACCTAAAAAAAGCACAGGAACTTCTGCCTCAAATCGAAGACCTTCATTTCGAAACCCAGGTAACCATTTTGTTTGTGTATTATTATCTCGAAATCGATGACCTGTTGGCGGCCGAAAAAAACGTCCGAAAAGCCGAGCAAATGATCAACGAGCAAAACTTTGAGCGGATGAGAGCCGACCTGGCTTACCTCGAAGGGAAGCTTTTCTTAAAACAGAAGAAATCGTCTGATGCTTTGGCCTGTTTTAATAGCGCGCTTACGTTGTGCGAAAAGATGGACCGACACGATCTCGTCAAAGACATTTATAGTGCAAAAACAGAAGCTCTGGCCGAATTGGGACAATACAAAAGGGCTTACGAGATTCAGCAACTTGCCAACAAGTCGAATGCAATGCTGCAGCCCAATAAAATTGCACAGGTCCTTGGAGAATTTGAACACCAGGAACAGGCGCAGCTCCAGGCGAAACTAACCGAAGAAAAAATCAGGAACGATAAATTCAAAAGCCGGATTAAATTACAAATAGCAGCATTTGCAGCGATTATGCTGGTTATTGTTGTAATTATTCTTGGGTACTTCTTGTGGATAAAAAGAAAACATGCCGGAGTTTTAAAAGAAAACTACGAAACCATACATGAGCAAAAGGTATTACTCGAAAGAAACCTCCGGCGAATGGAAGAAGACGAGCGGAAACTAAAGGAACTAAATGCAACCAAAGACAAGTTTTTTTCGATCATTGCACACGACCTTAAAAATCCATTCAACGTACTGATCGGAATCTCGGACCTGCTTCGCACCAACAGCGATATCAAAAATTCCAAAGACTTTGAAACGCTGATAGAAGGGATGTTTCAAACCGCTACTTCGGGTTATAATTTGCTGGAAAACCTGCTTGAATGGTCGCGCACACAAACCGGAAACCTTCAGTACAAACCACAACCCTTCCACTTCAACAAGGTTCTGTCTTCCAACGAAATACTATTCAAAGAAGCCGCCAAATCAAAAAGCATTACCATTAACTGGCCTTCCATCCACGAAATGGTGGTGGCTGATTTCAATATGGTCAATTTCATTTTCCGCAATCTTCTGAACAATGCCATCAAGTTCTCTTATGAAGGAGATACCATCGATGTTTCGGTTTCAGCCAACGGAAAAATGGTAGAATGCAATATCCGGGACAACGGTATTGGCATGGACGAAGAAACCCTTCAAAAGTTGTTCAAAATTGAACATTCTGTTCAGAAAGATGGCACAGCCAAAGAAAAAGGTACAGGACTTGGCTTGATACTCTGCAAGGAATTTGTCGAAAAAAATGGTGGCAAAATCTGGGTCGATAGCAAACCGGGAAAAGGCAGCATTTTTGGCTTCAGCTTACCTCTTAAACGAGCGTAAATTAGGTTAAAGTAAGCATTTAGTCGACCAAGAGTGCGCACACATGCCGCATGAAATACCGGAGAAACGAAGAATATTAAAGTAAAACTCCCATCTTTGCAGAGAACCAGGACCGCAGCAACACGTTTTGAAATGCCGGGTCAGATTGAAATTCTTTGACAAGAGATCCCTCTCATTTTATTGAAACGATAAAAGCTAAACTACAATACAACTATTAACGATTCGCGCCGAATGAAACCGATATTTTACTTCTTTTTCATTGCCTGTCTTTTTACGGCCTGCTCTTCCGAACAAGTGCCCCGTCACGTATACACCCTTGAAGAAGGTTGGAAATTTATTAATCAGGATATCGAAAACGGACAGAAACCAGGAATAAACACGGATACATGGGAAACGGTAACCATTCCCCATGACTGGGCCATTAAAGGTCCGTTTGACAAGGAGATTGACAAACAAACCGTACGAATCGAGCAAAACCAGGAAAACACTGCCACCGAGAAAACCGGCCGTACCGGTGCTCTACCATACATTGGAGTAGGTTGGTACCGAAAAAGCTTTGAAGTACCTGAATTTCAAAAAGGCAAGAAAGTGTTGCTTGTTTTTGATGGGGCCATGAGTGAACCGCAGGTCTTTATCAACGGAGAAAAAGTTGGTGAGTGGAAATACGGATATGCTTACTTTTATTTCGACATCACCAAATATCTCAAGCCCGAAAAAGAAAACCTGTTGGCCGTACGCCTTGAAAACCTCGGAGAATCATCGCGCTGGTACCCCGGTGCCGGTTTGTACCGGAAGGTTCAGCTCGTTGTAAAAGACAACACCAGTTTCAAACAGTGGGGCACTTTTATAACTACACCTCATGTTTCTGAAACAAGTGCACAGGTCAACATCAAATCGGAAATCGATGGCGAAAACATAAAAGTGGTAACCGAGATCAGGGACGAAAAAGGAAAGGTGGTGGCATCCGGAACTACAGAACAACTTTTTGGCAGCAAAACAGAGCAAAATCTGGCCGTTCCAAACCCCCAACTGTGGGATACCGAAACGCCTCATTTGTACTTCGCCACCATGAAACTTTACTCGGGGAACAAGTTAAAAGATGAGCAAACCATCCGTTTTGGCATACGCGATGTAAAATACGAACGCGGGAAAGGCCTTGTTTTAAACGGCAAGGTAACCAAGTTCAAGGGAGTTTGCCTGCACCACGACCTGGGGCCATTGGGAGCCGCGGTAAATGTCACTGCTCTGAAACGCCAGCTTACCATTTTGAAAGACATGGGCTGCAACGCCATTCGTTCCTCACACAACATGCCGTCGCACGAACAACTGGAGCTTTGCGACGAGATGGGCTTTCTCTTTCTGGCGGAGAGCTTTGATGAGTGGAAACGCCCCAAGGTAAAAAACGGCTACAATCGTTTTTTTGATGAATACGCCGAAAAAGACATCGTCAACCTGGTTCGTGCAACGCGTAATCACCCTTGTATTGTAATGTGGAGTGCCGGAAACGAAGTCCCCGACCAATGGGGCAACGAAGGCATAAAACGCGGCAAGTGGTTACAGGACATTTTTCACCGAGAAGACCCAACCCGCCCGGTTACTGTGGGGATGGATCAGGTGGCCAACACACTCAAAAACGGCTTTGGTGCTATTTGGGATATTCCGGGATTAAACTATCGCCTGCCACTTTACAACGAAGCCTATGAACGGTTTCCCCAAGGTTTTATTCTCGGTTCTGAAACAGCCTCCACGGTTAGTTCCAGAGGAGTGTACAAATTTCCGGTAGAACAATTCAAACAAAAAACCTACCCCGACGGGCAATGTTCGTCGTACGACCTGGAGGCTTGCTCCTGGTCAAATGTTCCGGACGAAGACTTCTACTGGCAGGACAATTTTGACTGGGTGATCGGCGAATTTGTATGGACAGGTTTCGACTACCTGGGCGAGCCCACACCTTACGACGAATACTGGCCCTCCAGAAGCTCCTACTTCGGCATATGTGATTTGGCGGGGCTTCCAAAAGATCGCTACTATTTATATCGTAGCAAATGGAACACCCGAAAAGAAACGCTTCACCTACTCCCCCACTGGAATTGGGAAGGCCGCGAAGGCGAGACAATCCCCGTTTTTGCATACACCAGTTACGACAGTGCCGAGTTGTTTGTGAATGACAAAAGCATGGGCATTCAAAAGAAAAACAACGACTCTCTTCTGAACCGGAACCGCCTGATGTGGACAAACGTAAAATACGAACCCGGATCTATAAAAATAGTAGCTCTGGATGATTCCGGGAATCCGGCAGCAGAAAAGGAAATTCGGACAGCCGGAACACCTCATCACCTGCTATTGGAAGCGGACCGAAAAAACATTAACGCCGACGGGAAGGACTTGAGCTATGTTACCGTTTCGGTAGTGGACAAAGACGGAAATCTGTGCCCAAATGCAGATAATCAACTTCGTTTTAACGTGGATGGTGCCGGAAAATTTAAGGCAACTTGCAACGGCGATGCCACCTCGCTCGAAATGTTTCATCTTACCACGATGAAAGCATTTAACGGCCAACTCGTAGTTACGGTTGAATCAATCAAGGAAGCCGGAACCATCACGCTCGAAGTTACAGGCGAAGGCCTCGAAACCGCAAAAATTGAATTAGAATCCATATAATTTCAACCATTAATAATCCTGATCAAAATGCAAAAGACGATCCTGTTTATTTTCCTCCTTTCAGTTCTGCTGAATTCATGTAGCTCCTCATCGAAACAAGAAACGGCTGAAACCCGAAAGCCCAACATTGTTTACATTCTGGCCGATGATCTTGGCTGGGGAGATTTGAGTTGTTACGGGCAAACACATTTTGCAACGCCAAATATCGACAATCTGGCCCAATCGGGGATGCAGTTTACCCAACATTATGCGGGATGTACAGTTTGTGCGCCTTCCCGCTCTTCGTTAATGACGGGGCAAACCACCGGGCACACCTTCATTAGGGGGAATAAGGAGTGGAATCCGGAAGGACAATATCCACTGGAAGCAGATGCGGTTACAATGGCCGAAGCCTTAAAAAAAGAAGGATATGCTACCGGTGCGTTTGGAAAATGGGGCCTTGGCTATCCCGGCTCGGAAGGAGACCCGAACATGCAGGGTTTTGATGAATTTTTCGGGTACAACTGCCAAAGAATGGGGCATAACTATTATCCCTATCACCTCTGGCACAACCAGGAAAAAGTGATGCTCGAAGGAAATGCAGGACAACAAACCGGCGAATATGCTCCCGAAGTAATTCACAAACAGGCTCTGAAGTTTTTAGAGGACAACAAAGACAAGCCTTTCTTTATGTACTATCCTTCAATTATTCCGCATGCCGAGCTTTTTGCCCCGGAAGAATACATCGCAAAGTTCCGCGGCAAATTTGATCCGGAGAAAGTTTACAAAGGCGTTGACGAAGGAAAGAACTTTCGGGAAGGCCCTTACGGATCGCAACCCGAATCACATGCTGCGTTTGCTGCTATGGTTGATTATCTGGATATGCAGGTAGGTGAAATTATTGCCAAACTTAAAGATTTGGGCGTTTATGACAATACCCTGATCATATTCACCTCCGACAACGGCCCACACATGGAAGGAGGCGCTGATCCCGATTATTTTGATTCCAACGGGCCATTTAAAGGCTACAAACGTGATTTATACGAAGGTGGCATTCGCGTTCCGATGATCGCTGTTTGGGGTAACAAAATCCAAGCCGGAAGCAAAAGCGATCACATTTCGGCTTTCTGGGATGTGTTTCCAACCGTGGGCGAATTAACCGGCGCACAGGTTCCTGAAAATACAGATGGGATTTCTTTCTTACCAACGTTGCTTGGAGAACAACAAAAAGCACACGAGTACCTGTATTGGGAATTTCATGAAATGGGAGGCCGGAAAGCCATCCGAAAAGGCAACTGGAAGCTTGTTCATTACAAGGTAAACAAACCCGAAGAAACCACAACTGAACTTTACAATCTGGAAACCGATCCGGGAGAAGAAAACAATGTAGCTACCGATCACCCGAATGTGGTTCAGGAACTGGAAGCGCTTATGGAAAATGCAAGAACTCCCTCCGAAATATTTCCTTTTCAAAAATAAGACACAATGATTCATCAAAAAACATATTGCAAAACGGGTGTCTGGGTACTGATCATGACGCTCTCGCTATTTTCCTGCACAAGCAAAGCACCGGAAAAAGTAAAGCCCAACGTATTATTCATCCTTGCGGATGATTACGGCTATCACGATTTAAGCATAACAGGAAGTAAGTTTTACGAAACGCCCAACATCGACCGGATTGCCCAGGAAGGCATGATTTTTACCGACGGGTACGCCGCTTGCCAGGTTTGCAGTCCTTCGAGAGCCAGCATTATGACAGGAAAATTCCCGGCCCGCCACGGAATTACGGACTGGATTGGAGCACCAACCGGCGAAAACTGGCGAAAAGCGGGCCGGTCGAATCAACTTCTTCCTCCTGAATATGTGCATGCCCTTCCACAGGAATGCACCACTCTTCCGGAGGCGATGAAAGAAGCCGGATACCTCACTTTTTTTGCCGGGAAATGGCATTTGGGCGACAAAGGATCGTGGCCGGAAGACCACGGTTTTGACATCAACAAAGGAGGCTGGGACAAAGGAAGCCCGATTGGCGGCTATTTTGCCCCATGGACCAATCCCAACCTCGAAAACGGCCCCGACGGAGAAAACCTGACCATGCGACTGGCAAAAGAAACCGCCGACTTCATCAAAAACAACCGCGATACTTCCTTTTTTGCCTTCCTCTCGTTTTATGCCGTTCACGGACCGATTCAAACCACACAGGAAAAATGGGCAAAATACCGCCAGAAAGCGGAAGATATGGGCATTGCAGAAAGTGGGTTTGAAATGGGACACTTTCTGCCCATCCGCCAGGTTCAGGACAATCCCGTGTACGCCGGTTTGGTTGAATCGATGGACGATGCGGTGGGTTATGTACTGAATTCGCTGGAGGAACTGGGCCTTGCCGAAAACACCATTGTGATTTTTACCTCCGACAACGGGGGCGTGGCAGCCGGCGATGCTTTCGCTACCTCCAACCTTCCGCTTCGTGCAGGTAAAGGCTACCAGTTTGAAGGTGGAATCCGCGAGCCTTATTTCATAAAAGTTCCGGGAATTGGCAACGGTCAAACCTGTAACACTCCGGTAAGCGGAACTGATTTCTATCCGACCCTTCTTGAACTCGCGGGCGCTGATCTTAAACCCGAAGAACATGTTGACGGTGTGAGTTTACTTCCGTTGCTAAGAGGTGAAAGTATTGCTGAGCGGCCACTCATCTGGCACTACCCGCATTACGGAAACCAGGGAGGAGAACCGTCGTCCATTATTCGCAAGGGCGACTGGAAGCTGATCCATTATTACGAAGACGGTCGGGAAGAACTTTACAACCTAAAAGATGACAAGGAAGAAACGAGCGATGTTTCCACTGACCATCCTGACCTGGTTAAACAACTGAGTGAAGATCTTTTTGCCCGTTTGGAAGAAATGGGTGCCAGATATCCGTCGCGCGACCCGGAGTGGACCGTAGAGAAGGAAGAAGAACACCTTCAGCAGGTTATCCAAAAGCGATGGCCACAACTCGAAAAACAACGACTGGAATTTTTATCTCCGGATTTCGATCCCAAAAACAACTGGTGGGGAAGTATGGTTACAAAAGATTGAGTTTTTTTCAGATATGGAAAGTCTTGTTTACTGAAAGTGTTTTACAACATCGTTGAAATTTATTGTAAAATAGTTTTGATACACTTCCGACAAATCCTTTTCAGAATTAAAACACTATTTTGGACCCTGATTTACCAGAAAGAAACTTGAATGAAATCTTTGGGTATACATATTTTTCAAGAGATAAAAAAGGGGAATAATGAGGCTTTTAGCCAGTTGTTCGACGAGTTTTATTCCCCTCTTTGTTTCTTTGCCAATAAATACCTGTCTGATCTGGATTTGTCGCGTTCGCTGGTTCAGGAAGTTTTTGTCGATTTGTGGGCCCGGCGCGAAAAACTAAATATTCAGTTTTCTCCGAGATCCTATTTATACCATTCGGTCAAGAACCGCTCTATCGATTACCTTCGGAAAGAAAAGAAAACAGTCCCGGTGAGCGAGTCGGTCGAAACAGCGGAATCAATCCCGTTTCGTGATTTGATGGAAGAGGCGGAGCTCAACAACCGCATAAACCTAGCCATCCAGCAGCTGCCCGAAAAGTGCCGCGAGGTATTTATTCTTTGTCGTTTTGAAGGTTTAAAATATTCCGAGATCGCCGAAGAATTAACAATATCAGTTAAAACGGTAGAGATGCAAATGGGAATTGCATTAAAAAAGCTAAGAGACAGTCTCTCTGATTATCAAATCGTTAACCTTCTCATTTTTATTCATTCAAAAAAAACTGAAACGCCTTTACAGGGTATCCTTCCTAATTTTCGTCTAAGAGGTGATTAAATCAATAGACGAGTGAACGAACTGCACAATCATACCGATATTCTTATCTGCAAATACCTTTCCGGTAATATTTCTTCAGAACAAAAAAAAGAGTTGGATTCATGGCTTGATTCTTCTCCTGAAAACAAGCAACTCTACTTAAAAAGCAAGAAAGCCTGGCAACTGAGCCACAACTACATCTCCCCTGAAAAAGCAGAGCAGGATAAAACAAACGTACTAATCGAGGTACAGCAACAGCAAACCATTTCCTTTAAACGCACCCGCCGGCAGTTGCTCATCTATAAAATTGCCGCCATGCTTGCTATTCCGCTTACTTTTGCACTTAGCTGGTATTTCCTTCAAAATAGCCAGCAGCCAATGCCGGAAGATTTCTTTTGTGAACTTACTGCCCCTAAAGGACATGTTGCGAAATGCATTCTTCCCGATGGTTCAGAGGTATGGATAAATACAGGCTCCACTCTTACTTACAACACCACCTCGTTTAATCAGCAATCGCGAGAAGTGCAATTATCAGGCGAGGCCTACTTTGAAGTGGCAAAGAATATAGAAAAGCCTTTTAAAGTAGTAACAGAAGAAGCCAATATACATGTAACCGGGACATCGTTTAACGTAAAGACCTATCCAGGAAGTGGCCTTTTCGAAACAGTTCTAGCCGAAGGAGGAATTGAGATGGAACTCAACAACCAAATCCATGAAAAGGTAAAACTGGTTCCCGGAGAAAAAGCTGTCTTCCGAAAAGAAAAAAGAGAAATCTACATTGAAAAGGTAGAAGCAGATTTTTACACCTCATGGCGAAATGGTGAAATATTGTTTAAAGATGCTACGCTCAACGATTTAGTTAAAGAACTAGAACGCATTTACGATATTCGTTTCCATCTTAAAGATCCTAAACTGGGCGAATTTCGCTTCCGGGGTATGTTCAGTTACAACAACAACCTGATTGAGGCCCTGGAAAAAGTAAAACGAACGGCCAACATCGATTACTACATTGAAAACAAGGAGGTGTGGCTATTTAAAAGATAGACAATGTAGAGCACCGAAATTAAACCAATAACTTAAACGTAAACAATATGATCCGAAAATTTTTCTCAGGTTAGTTAGATTTAAGAAAGCAGAATGAAGAAAGAAAAGAGGGACATGTTGGTCGCATTCCCTCTTTGCAAAACCTCATCAGCCTGCTCCAGACTAAATCAGTTTATTAATTTAAAACAACCAAATTTATGAAAAAAAAATCAGAAGCATTGGGAGGGTTCTATCCCGGTGCGAAAAAACTTCTGTTAATTATGAGATTAAGTACTTTTCTCGTATTAATATCGGTTCTTGCTTCCTCTGCCAGCGTTTATTCGCAGGCAACCAAGCTCACCGTAAAAATGAAAAACTGCAAGATTGCAGATGTGTTTGATGCCATTGAGCAACAAAGCGACTTTTATTTCTTTTACAGCCGCGACAATTTCGATGACAATCGATTAGTATCGGTCGACATCGAAGGCAAAACTGTTGAGAAAATACTGGATGAGATCTTTGAAGACCAAGCTATAAGCTATGAAATAGTCAATAAAAACATCCTGATCAAAACAACAAACAAGTTTCCTGCAACATCTGACTTGCAACAAAAGACCGTTTCAGGAACGGTTACAGACAAATCTGGCCAACCCTTACCCGGTGTTACCATTGTTGTTAAAGGCACTACAGACGGAACGATTACCGATGCAGATGGAAAATACTCTCTAACAAACCTTCCGGAAGATGCAATACTCGTATTTTCATTTGTGGGGATGCGGGCACACGAGGTTGGAGTTGAAAACCAAGTTTTAATAAACATTACCATGGAAGTGGATGCTATTGGTTTGGAGGAAGTTGTTGCCATCGGATATGGAACAATGAAGAAAAGTGATTTGACAGGTTCTGTGGTAAGAATCGAAATGGAACAAAAAGAAAACCAAGCAAACGTAAACCTTCTTCAAACACTGGCCGGAACCTCAGCAGGGGTGAATATTGAGGGAAGAGGTGGCGCCGGGAGCGAACCCTCCTTTTCCGTAAGAGGACAGACATCATTATCGGCAAGCAACCGCCCACTCATAGTTATTGACGGGATTATTTATAATGGGTCCATCGCTGATATCAATATCAATGACGTCGAATCAATCGATATCCTTAAGGATGCCAGTGCTGCCTCAGTCTATGGTTCCAGATCGGCCAACGGTGTGATGATTATTACCACTAAAAAAGGGACATCTGAAAGCCCTGTAGTTTCATTCAACATGTATTACGGTTTTCAGGACATGACCAACAACCCTATGCGCGTTATGAATGCGGAAGAATTTGCAGTCAGGCTAGTTGACTGGAGCCACCAAAATCTTGTCTACCAATGGTATACAACAAACCCGACAAGTGCAGTAGGAAGGCCTGTACGACCGGACATTACAAATCGCGAACTAGTGGCTACCTATTTAAAAACCCAGGAGGAACGAGATAATTATCTTGCTGGAAATGAAATTGATTGGGTTGATGAAGTTTTACATATTGCTCCTATGCAAAACTACAACCTAAGCCTATCGGGAAAAAGCGGAGATAGGGTTAATTACTTTGTATCAGGTTCCTATGCCGATGTGGAAGGAATTCAACTAAATGATAAATATAAAAGATTTACCCTACGAAGTAATCTTGTGAGTGAAGTCAATGACTGGCTTTCCCTATCAATTAATACATCCTATTCATATACGGACAACTCAGGACAACCTGCTTCCCTTGGCGATGCTAGAGTAGCAAGTCCTCTTGTAAATAATTTTATCGGAGAATCTTCGTACGATATTTACCTTGGCGGGGAATTATTTCAGCCCTATCCTATGGTTTATACCTACATAGACAATTCAAATACCAGAAATCAACTGCATCTCATTGGCAACGCCAAAATTAAGATTCCTTGGATCAAAGGATTGACAAATGAAATCAACTATTCTAACAGATACACTCAGACCGATAATAATTCTTATCATAATTACAATACACCTTCGGGAGTTTCAAACAGGGGACTTGCCATAAAACAACCTTCTAAAAGCAGAGACTGGATCCTCAATAATATTGTAACATATTCCAAGACTTTTGGCGACCATCAACTGAATTCAACGTTACTTTTCAGCCGTGAAGGAAGATTAGGAGATGCTTCATCTCTTAATGCTCAGGGCTTTGACAACCAGGCCCTGGGATATAACAATATGGGTTTGGGAGAGGTTTCAACCGTTTCTTCTTCGGCCTGGGAAGAAAACAGTCTTTCGTATATGGCCAGGTTAAATTATAGTTACAAATCCAGATATATGATTACAGGTACTATTCGAAAGGATGGTTTCTCAGGATTTGGAGCAGAAAAAAAATGGGCAACCTTTCCTTCTCTTTCACTTGCTTGGGTATTCTCCGATGAATCATTTTTCAGCGACATGGATTTTTATTCCAAGCTAAGAGTTTCATACGGTAAGAACGGAAACCAGGGAATTGGACGTTACTCCAGCTTATCGAGGATGGGAACCCGATATTATGTTTTTGGCCAGACAACAGCTATCGGCCTTTACCCTTCCACTTTAGGTAACGCTGATTTGGGCTGGGAAACAACTGAATCGTATAACCTTGGAGTAGATTTCGGATTTCTGAACAATAAGCTCACAGGATCTGTTGACGTGTATACTTCTGAAACGAAAGATGTTCTGGTTCAAAGACAGCTCCCTCGAGCTGCAGGATATACTAGTGTTTGGGCCAATATCGGAGGACTAAATAACAAGGGAATTGAATTCGAGGTAAGGTCTGTTAATATTGATAACAACAATTTTAAATGGGAAAGTAGTTTTATATTTTCGCTTAACAGAGACAAGATCACCAAGCTTTACGGAGAAAATGATGATGCGGATATCGGGAATCAATGGTTTGTTGGAGAGCCCATAAGCGCCATTTACGATTATAAAATGGCAGGAGGAGTATGGACTGAAGAAGAATTTTTTGCAGGAGACATCCCTTTAAAAGGTTGGTATCCGGGACAGTTCAGATATGTTGACCAGAATCTCGATAGCCTGATTACTCCTGACTACGACAGAACAATAATTGGCTATACAGCACCTAGCTATAGGTTTAGTATAAATAATACGCTATCGTACAAGAATTTCACTTTAAGCTTCCTCATCAATTCCATTCAGGGAGGCGATAAATACTATTTAGGAGATAATGCTTCGAATATAAGTCCTCGCTTTTATATGCAACATAGGATGAATAATTCAGCTATTAATCCCTATTGGAGACCTGATGCACCAACAACAAACACAACTGGAATTTACAACAATCCTCCTCAGGAAAGCGGAATTTACCAAAGCAGGAGTTTTGTTAGACTCCAGGATGTTACGCTCTCCTATAACCTTGGACGGAGTTTACTGGATATCTTAAAACTCCAGGAATGCCAGTTTTATATATCCAGTAAAAATCCATATGTCTGGACGAAGTGGCAAGGTTGGGATCCTGAAACAGGAACCAGCGATACACCACTTATGAGAAACATTATCGCCGGGATAAGACTTAGTCTATAATTTTTTATCCAAAATCAAGGAATTATGAAATCAAAAAATAATAAAGTGATGAAAGAATATTTTTATTCGTTCAGCAAAAAGTGTTTATTGACCGCTGCCATTCTGCTGTCAATGTTACCTTCTTGTAACGAAGATATACTTCAGGAAAAACCACTTGACTTTTTCTCTCCTGACAATGCCTTTCTGACAGAACAGGGAGTAATGCAGGGAATCGTTGCGCTCCACGACCGTGTGCGTATGGCCTACTATTCGTTTGGAGAGTTTGGCACGATGAGCTGGAGGGTTCACGGAAGTGATTTGGGCTATATGGGAGAGGCGCCTCAGCACAATACGTATTATATCAATAGCTATCAGGATGTAAACCCGATCAGAAGATATGTTGTAGACACCTGGAATACAGGCTTTCAGATTATCCAATGGACAAATGTACTTATTGAAAAAATAGAGGAATTGGATGCCGGGATATTTCAAGACGGAGAAGCAGGAAAAAATCTGTATTTGGGCGAGGCTAAATTCTTCAGGGCTTTCGCTTACCGATACCTTGTTTCAACTTATGGTGATATTCCTCTTTTGAAGGAACCAGTTAAATCGGCCAAAGCTGATTTTGTCAGGGACCCAGTATCTGAAATCCATAAACTGATGGAAGAAGACTTTAAATTTGCATCAGAGCATTTGCCCAATCCTGGAGAAGAGGCTGCCCCCGGTAGAATCACAAAAGGACCGGCATTGCATTATCTTGGTGAAACATATCTGGAAAAGGGAGAACCTCAATTAGCTGTTGACGTGCTCACTAAGGCAATTACCAATTTTAATTACGACCTAATGATCGAGCGTTTCGGTAATCACTTAGATAAAGACATATTCGGCTCAGGAGATGCTTACTATGATCTTTTTGGATACGAAAATCACAATCTGACTGAGAACAAAGAAGCCATGTGGGTTATTCAGGTTGAGCCGTTCATCCAGGGTGGAGGATTTGTTCAGGGTGCTTATATTTTTGGTCCCCGTTATTTTGATATAGGGCTGACTCCTGACGGGTACCAGGCTATTCTTGGAACAATATACGATGGCAGGTACACCGGATATTCTGATACACTAAGCAGGGGAACCGCTAACGTCCGTGGCACCAGTCTTGTTTACTATACAATTTGGAAAGATAATTGGAACAACGACACCCGAAATGCGGAGCACAATCTAAAAAGAAACATTTATTTCGACAACCCTGCCTCAGCGTATCATAAGCAAAAAATAGACTTCAGTCTTTACAATCCGCCACGCCCAAATCCTCTAGAGGACACAACAAAGTGTCTTTACCCAGTACACACCAAATTTCTGGATCCTCTAAATTATTTTGAACAACCGAATAGAGCTGGAGGAGGAAGAACCCATAAGGATTGGTACGCCCTTAGGTTTGCAGAAACGTTATTGCTTCGCGCAGAAGCATATCTTGGCACCAATCAGCCCGCCCTCGCTGCAGCTGATGTAAACAGAGTTAGAGCGAGAGCGAATGCAAATCCCGTATCGCCGGAAGCAATAGATATAGATTATATCCTAGATGAAAGGGCCAGAGAACTTTATGGAGAAGAGTGGAGACTCATTATTTTGCGAAGAACAAACAAACTCATAGAAAGAGTAAGAAAGTACAATGACAATCCAGTCATCCCGGGGGCTGATATAGAGCCACATAATGTACTATGGCCTATTCCGCAAAATCAAATCGACCTGAATGTGGATGCTGAATTTCCACAAAACCCTGGTTATGAATAGAACCTAAAACGTAAAAGCAATCGGTCAAACCAAATAAGCTCGGGTCGACTGTTTTAAAAGGGTATCAACTGTTTGGACTCATCCTGAATTCGGATAAATCCAAACAGTTGATTCTAACCCGGAAACGCATGAGTAGGTATACAAAAACGAATAATAGTTTACTTTTCTTAACGAAAAGAGAAATTTAAATTATCGGTCATGGATAAACACGACAACTTGTACATTAAATTCTCCACTGGTTTTCTTTTTCTATTTTTTTTGACGTTGCCCGGCCTGACTTTGGTTTTTCCTGTGTCCGGGAATGCCCAAACCGCTTCGTTAAAACTCTCCACATTCGACATTGACGTTACCCCGCCAGTTGGTCATGACCTGGCTTACGATCCAATGATCCAATCGTGGGACATGGGGTTGCGCGCGAAAGGCGTTATGTTGTTAGGAGCAGGGCAACCCATTGTATTGGTAGCGATTGACTGGATTGGCATTGATGATGCATGTTACGACGAATTTAAACGCGCCCTTGCCTCGGCAGCAGGTACAGTGCCCGAACGGGTGGCAGTCCATTCCCTGCACCAACACGATGCACCAAGAGGCGATATACAAGATGATTTTGTTCTTGCAGTAATTCACCGCCTGGAAATGGCTGTGGTTTATTCGCTGGAAAACACCCGAACGGTCACACACATTGGGCTGGGCGAAGCAGAAGTATATAAAGTGGCTTCCAACAGGCGTATCCTAGACGTGAAAACCGATACGGTGCGGGCACCCCGCTTCACTACCTGTCGTGATTCCGCTTTACGGGCAGAGCCGGAGGGAGTAATCGACCCGATAGTATCGGCTATAAGTTTCTGGGAGGATGAAGAGCCGATAGCCGTCATGAGCTTTTATGCCACACATCCGCAAAGCTATTACCGCACCGGGATACCCAATCCTGATTTTCCCGGCATTGCCCGATTTTTTCGTCAGCTTGCTGTACCCGATGCGTTACACATTCATTTTACCGGTGCCGGCGGTAATATTGGTGCGGGTAAATACAATGACGGCGCGAAGGAAAACAGGCTCATTCTGGCTGAGCGACTGGCTGATGGCATAAAACGGGCCTGGGAGTCTACTGAATTGCAGCCGGTTTCAGCAAATACAATCCACTGGGGAGTAAGGCCGGTTGTTTTACCTGCCGACACTACCAAAAACAATATCTATGTGGAACGATACAAATCCGGAAAGGCAAAGATTGATATCCAGTGTCTTTCGCTGAATAACAATGCATCTGTTCTGTTTATGCCGGGAGAACTGTTTGTGGAATACCAGTTGGCAGCAAAAAAAATGCGGCCGAACCTTTTTGTTACAATGGCCGCTTACGGTGATTATACCCCGGGATATATTCCAACTGTAGCTGCTTTTCCGCAACGGGGGTATGAAGTTGTTGTTTCCAAAGTGACACCCGAATCTGAAAGCATATTGATGGAGGCAATGCACCAACTTTTAAACACCCGGCGCTGATAATCAAAATCTAAAATCCTTCTGAAAAACAATTAAGCTGGAAACAGCCATGGCTAAGAATGTTTGTTTAACAGTGACTTAAAAAAATAACTATTCAAAATAAAAAAGATGAACTCAAAAAATTTCACCAGAAGAAAATTTGTAGGGACTGTCTCTGCCAGTACCCTTGGAGCAGTAGCAATAGGTAGCATCCCTGCATTTGGGGCAACAAAAACAAGTAATAAGCTGGCCATCCTGGGGGGTAACCCCGTGCGTCAAAACAAAAGCTGGCCCGATTGGCCTTATGTCGATAAAAATGTAATGGACTCCATTGAAAAAACAACACAAAGCGGTATTTGGTGCCGGATTCAGGATCGAAAGAACGGTACCGTCGTGAAATTTGAAAGGCAGTATGCAGAGATGATGGGGGTCAACCGCTGTGTGGCAGTGGGTTCAGGAACCCAGGCACTCCACACAGCTGTGGAAGCCCTCGGTCTGGGGCCCGGCGACGAGGTAATCACCTCTCCCTATACCGACCCCGGTACCATTGCCGCCATCCTTTCGGCCAGGGCGCTGCCCGTGCTTGCTGACATTGACCGCTATTCATTTCAGGTAGACCCCGACGATGTGGAACGCAAGATTACCAAAAACACCAAGGCCATTATGCCGGTACACATGATGGGGCAACCCGCCGACTTGGACCGCTTCCTGCAAATGGCCCGCAAGTACAACCTCTTTCTCATTGAAGATGCCTGCCAGGCGCATTTTGCAAAGTTCCGTGGTAAAATGCTCGGTTCGGTTGGCGACATCGGATGTTTCAGCCACCAGTCCTCCAAAGTAATCTCGTGTGGTGAAGGGGGCAGTATCATAAGCAACAATGCGGAGTTAATGGAGCAATGTTACACGGTACAAAACCACGGAACATCCAAGCTTGGTCGCACCGAAACCATCGGCCCAAAATACCGGATGAACGAATTTGAAGGGGCCATTTTACTGGGACAACTTCCCACGGCCATGGAACGCCATGCTGTGCGGAACAAAAATGCGCAGTACCTCACTTCCAAAATCAAAAACATTCCGGGAATCACCCCGCAAAAGCTCTATGACGGAACAGAGGAAGGCTCTTTCTACCTGTACACCATGAACTATAACAAGGAAGAATACAACGGGGTACCCCGGGAAAAATACCTGAAAGCGCTGGCTGCCGAAGGAGTTGGATTAAGTCCTTACATTAAAAACGGTCTGCACAGAGAGCCGTGGGTTGACAATATCATGGGCAGGAAAGAGTATCAGCAAATGTACGGGAAAAGCAGGCTGGAGGAATTTAAACAAGATATGGCCTGTCCTGTGTGCGACCTGGTTTGTGACGAAGAGATGGTTATGTTGTGGGCTTCCGGGCCACTGCTTGGCACAACGGCTGACATGGACGATGTGATCAACGCCCTGGCTAAAGTATATGAAAACCGCGACCAGCTCAAATCCATTTAATTTTTTTTACGATGAAAAATGTCCTTCGCATTATCTTGCTGTACTTCTTTTTTGCAGGACTGTCTTTTTCTTTTCTTTCGAATAGTACAACAGTGGCTGCCCAAAACGGGCAGCCACCTGTTCTATTGTCAACTTTTGATGTGGACGCCACACCTCCTGTAGGGAGCCAGCTCACTTACGACACCATGATAAATTCGGGCGATTTAAGTCTTCGCGCGCGGGGAATAATATTGCAGGGGGCTGGCAAGCCCATTGTATTGTGTGCGATTGACTGGATAGGCATCTCTAATGAGTCGCAGGAGGCTTTTAAAGAAGCATTGGCCCAAGCGGCCGGCACCACACCCGACAGGATTGCAGTACACACCATTCATCAGCACGATGCCCCGATTTGCGATTTTACGGCCGAAAAATTACTAAAGGAAAATAATATTCCGGCAGGCTGTTTCGATGGAACTTTTGCAAGGCAACTAATAAAAAACATTCAGCAATCGATACTTCAGGGAATGGAGAATGCCCGGCCGGTAACAGAAATAGGCACAGGCAAGGCGAATGTATATAAAGTGGCATCAAACCGAAGGGTCAATAAAAAAGATGGGAAAATCGTTTCGATGCGGGGGTCTTCCTGTAAAGATTCCCTTCTGCGTGCTATGCCCGAAGGTGTAATTGATCCGGAAATATCGTTAATCAGTTTCTGGAATAAAGACAAACCCCTGGCAGTACTCAGCTTTTATGCCACCCATCCGCAGAGTTATTACTTAACGAAAATTGCAAATCCTGATTTTCCCGGGATTGCACGTTTTTTTAGCCAATTAGCTGTACCCGATGCTTTGCACATTCATTTTAATGGAGCAGGAGGAAATATTGCCGCGGGAAAATACAATGACGGGAGCCATGAAACCAGGTTACTTCTGGCTCAAAGAATGGCTGAAGGTATGGAACGTGCCTGGAAAAATACTGAAAAACATACCATTGATGCAGCACATATAAAATGGGAAACAGAACCTCTGTTCCTCCCAATAAATCCCAAAGTGGAGGAGATAGAAAACAAGATGCATGAAATGAGCCCGCGCCTTCTGGCCAACAACATGGGCAGGTTAGGCTGGTACAAGAGAAGGATGGAAGGTAAATTTATTGAAACGGCCTGTTTGGCAATAAATAATACCAGAATGTTATTTATGCCAGGAGAACTGTTTGTGGAATACCAGTTGGCCGCAAAAGATATGGCGCCGAATAACTTTGTAGCAATGGCTGCTTACGGAGATTACGGACCATTTTATATTGGAACCCGGCAAGCCTATGCCGAAGGAGGCTATGAAATAGAATCAAGTCCTGTCACAGAAGAATCAGAAGAAATTATTATGAATAATATGAGGAATCTTCTGGCAAATACTCAAAATAATAATTGCAACACTCTGCTAACTTACCGTGACCAAAATGGAAATTGTAAAAGAATAACAACTGAAAAAGAGTGGCAGAAAAACAGAAAAAGAATATTGGAAAATTTCCAGGAAGCAGCGGGGAAGCTTCCGGCAAATAAAATTCAGGATACTGACCTTCAATATACGGATTCTTTACAGCAGAATAATTACATACGCTATTCCATAAACTTTCTGGTGGCACCTTCAGAAAGAGTTTATGCATATTTATATAAACCACTAATCCTCAACGGAGAAACGCCTGCGGTATTGGCTTTGCACAGCACAGGTGCAGGAGGAAAGCGCATTATCGACGATGACACACCGAAGAAAGACAGAGGTTATGCTAAGGAGCTGGCAGAAAAAGGGTATGTTGTTATTGCCCCTGACTATCCGGGATTTGGGGAACTACGCGATTATGATTTTGAAAATGATAGCTACGTGTCAGGGACAATGAAGGGTATTTACAACCATATTTCCTGCGTTGACTTACTGCAAACCCTTGATTACGTGAACAAAGATAAAATTGGAGTGATTGGGCATTCCCTCGGAGGCCATAATGCGATTTTTGTGGCAGCATTTGACCCGCGTATAAAAGTAGTGGTAACAAGCTGTGGATGGACATTGATGGACTACTATAATGCAGGAGAAAGGACAACAAAGTTGTATGGCGGGCGTTTGGGGCCCTGGGCCCAGGACAAATACATGCCATTTATAAAAACAAAATATAATCTGGACTCACAACAGATTCCTTTTGATTTTGATGAATTAATTGCGGCTATTGCCCCCCGTGCGTTTTTATCTGTGTCCCCGGTCAATGATCTCAATTTTTCGGTAGAAGGTGTCAGACAGGGAGAAGCAAACATTCAAAAAGTATATGATTTTTTGCATGCATCGGACAAAATGAAGGTGCTTTACCCCGGATGCGAACACGATTTTCCCAAGGATATGCGACAGGAGTCTTATTATTTTATCGATAAAATTCTTAAGTAACGGAATTATAGCAGATATGAAAAACTACATTGTACTTGCTGTTTCCTTTCTATTTATCCAGAATATATTGTTTGCACAAGTTCCTTCGGCCCAATGGGTGCTGGAGCAAGAAAACGCAGCATGGAAGCCAAGAGATTCCCAGGGTGAGGTTGTATACGACGGTTACATTTGGATATTGGGAGGATGGCACGATTCATACTCTCCTCCTCCCCGGGATGTATGGAAATCAAAAGATGGAAAAAACTGGGAACTGGTTTCAGAACAGGCTCCCTGGGAACACAGTGATTTGCCCATGTCTTTGGTTTTTAAGGACAAAATGTGGATGATGGGAGGTTGGTATAATGGCCGGTTGGAAGGTAGATCTGCCAGCAACAGGGTCTGGTCTTCAGAAAATGGCAAAGAGTGGAGCCTGATCACAGAAAAGGCCGGGTGGTCTGCCAGATGTGCAGCAGCAACAGTTTCTTTCAAAGGAAAAATGTGGATAATGGGAGGCACCTCTGCCTACTATTACGGAGGAAAAGACAGCCTGCTAAACGATGTCTGGTATTCGGAAGACGGAAAAAACTGGACATTAGCAACAGCCAAAGCATCCTGGTCTCCCAGGGCTTTCCACCAGGCAGTTGTTTTTAACGATCGAATTTATGTGATAGGCGGAGGAAATTACGACCCGGAATATTTTGGGTTCAATGATGTTTGGAGCAGTTCTGATGGTATTCACTGGAGAGAAGAAGTGAATAATGCAAGCTGGAATGAACGTATTTGGTTCTCCTCCGTAGTTTTCAAGGATTGTATCTGGGTGATCGGCGGATGGTCTGGCAATCCGTATAAAAACTGGGGAGATATCTGGTACTCCCAAAATGGCAAAGAGTGGAGAGAGTTAAAAACCAATGGCCCCACATGGAAAGAGAGGCATGAGCATTCTGCTTTCGTGTTTCAGGATGAATTATGGATCTCGGGAGGCATGACCCCTCCGCTTGTCAATGATATTTGGTCATTGATACTTTCTGAAAACTGGCAATAATAAAGAAGAGACCTTCGAATTCTAATGAAAATTCCAAGGTCTCGTAAACCAATTCTCAATGTTTTTAACTTTCTGTCTTTCGATTATAAGATAGCTCTCCCCCAAGAACAATTCATTATAAGGAAGAGTAAAGTCATTATCTGACGACAGATGACTTTCCTATTTTTATCCTGACTCTTTGGATTTTGCTTGGGATTTCGTTACCAATGCAAAATTACTTTTTGCGCAGCTGGCGCCATTTATCACCTGAAAAACGCCTGAAAGCATCAATATATGTAAAATAGTCAATCCTTAACAACTCAATTTCGCGATAAAAAATCTCAGACTCGCGCATTGTCCGATTCGTGCCAATAGTTTTTGCATCCACAAGTCAAGGGCAAAAATAATTTCCTGTTTGATTTTTCGGAGTAATCTTTTAAAGTTGAAGGCAGCAGCGGCCATTAAAAGATTCATTTCATCGCCCATTGTACCTTTCAGGTAATTTCGGATCATCCGGTGATCGTATTTCAAGTGACTGATCACCGGCTCCACACCTGCCCTTATCCTGCATTTCTTTCGCATCCACCGTTTCCGGTATTCTGTTTTTGCCTTAGGTGACCCCGGCCTTATAATTTGAGTTTCTCCTACCTTGTTCTTGCCTGGATAGCCGCGGTCAACAATGGCGTATTTGTATGTTCTCCCGGTTGATTCCTGCACATTCTCAAGGGTCGGCTCCAGCGTTTGTGTATCGTTGGGGTTGCCCTGAAAGCTTTTCACCCCAACAATGATACACTTGCCCGGGATAAAGGCAACCGAGGCTTTCGCCCCAAACTCATACGGCTTGTGCGACTTGCCTTTGGCAATACAGGCTACCGATGGTTCATGCAATGAATAAATTTTGTTTTTGTCGTGTTTCTTCTGGCTGATTACCCGGTAAAACAAGGTCAACTGCTCCCGGTATTGTTCCCTTAACTCTTCACTCATTTTTCGTTCAAGGTCACGGGTGATCCGGCCTGCGATGGTACGCAGTTTCTTTTGTGCCCGGATAGCGAGTCGCTTGCGTTTGGGATGATGGGCAAACCGAAGATCAAGCAGCAAGGCTTTTACCGTGCGCTTGTAGCTCTGCCTGAGCTGGATTTCTTCCCGTTGGGCAATGCCATTGCACTTGTCGATGATTTTACGGTATTGTTTCGAATCAACCGGGTACGTGATATTTCTCTCATGTGCCGTGGTATCGACTACAACATCGCTGGACTTTAGATCGTTGCCCTGCATTTGTACTGACAGCTTAAAAATGCTCGCCGCCCCATTTTCCCCAATGCGCTTGCGAAAGTGTACAAGGTCGCTCGGATCGCACGGGGGCTTCCACTGAAACTCACCTTCCCCACAGAAGTATTGGAAGTACGGATCGCGTACCCATTCTTCCATCAGGGGTTCATCTCCCAGGTTGTAAACCTGCTTGAGGATCAGCAGCCCAACCATCAAGCGGATAGGCTTGGACGGTGTTCCGGTGTGGGAATACAAACCTGTAAAATTCCGTTCAAGATCTTTCCAGGGAATTCTGTTTGCAAGTATTACAAGCGGATGCTCCGGGTTGATAAACTCAACCAAAAGTGGCCGGAACAAGTTTTTCTGATTTTGCAGTGGTGATTTACCTAACATTTTCTACCGGATTTTCTATCAATTTCGGCATTTCCCTGCAATAAATGTCATTGAAAATCAACTAGTTTTAAATACATATCTGTTGATTGTCAACAGCTTGAAGGGATGTTAAGGATTGACTAAAATAGTCTACCATAAGGTAAGCACCGAATGAAGCCAATCTGCAACCTCCGTTAATAATGAACAAAGTAGATACAGGTCATTGCTCTGTTCTGTGTTTTGCAACATCTGAATGGGATTTGAATGCGATTTTACTATTTTCGTATCCAACGTGATTTCTTTTCATAAACAAGAAGTCACTTCTGCGATGGTTGATTCTAATAATAACTCAGAAATAACACTTATCAAAGGGTTGAATGAAGGAAAGCATTCAAGTTTCAAAGGACTATATGTTAAATATAGCCCCCAGTTGTATTCCTTTTCATACGATCTTTTAAAATCAAAAGATGCCGCAGAAGACATTGTTCAGGAAACTTTTATTAAAATTTGGGATAGACGGTCGGTTATAAAAACTACAGGTTCATTCAGATCTTTGCTAAAAACCATTGCTTTAAACCTGATTCGTCATTCCTATAATAATTTGTCGAAAGAAAAAGATTTAAAAGACGAATTACTTGTTCAGTTAGTCCGGGATTCAGAAAAGTTTTCTCTGAACGATTCTTATGAAGACCTGCTTAAAAAGCTGGAAGAATTGATTGAGAAGATGCCCGAAGAAAGAAAATTGGTATTTCGGAAGAAGAAACTGGAGGGAGAAAAAGCCAAAGACATTGCCCGGGATTTAAATATTTCTGTTAAAATGATAGAGTATCACATTACTAAGGCGATGAAATATTTAAGAGAGGAATTTAAAGCCTTGGGAATATCCAGCATCGTACTGCATTTCATATTATCAAACATGGGCAAAAGACGCCGCCCCAGAACCGCTAAATAGCAACCACCTAGATACTCCTCATTACAGTATCATAAAAAAAAGCAAAAAAAACCTTAGGGATTTTCTGCATTTTCTGATGTAGTAATTAGAAGCACAAATTGAATCTGTATCTCATATAGATTAGTTTAGTTAGAAAGTAAAGAGGAGGATATCGGATTCTTCCTCTTTTAATGCAGAGAAAATGATTGATACCAGTAAAAATAAAGTACTAAAGAGATACCTAAAGGGGAACTACTCAGTAAACGACCATTTACTGATGAAGAAATGGTTTACAGATAATTCCGAATACAAAGAAATAGAACCCTTGCTCGATGATTCATGGGAGACTTATGGCAGGCAAGAATCAGAACAACCGGAGCAACATGTTTTCAACAAGATCATCAGCCAAATATGGCTTCAAGAAGAGAATAAGAAAAGCCGGAATAATCTGAGGAACATATTTATAAGAGTTGCTGCTGCTCTGATTATCGGTTTGGTTACAGGATATTTTGTCTCGAATTTAAGACAAGCCTCCTATGAGCCTGTCTACTTTACAGCGCATGCTCCCAAAGGTTCCATTTCTGAAACGCTACTGCCTGATGGGAGTCTTGTTGTTTTGAATGCAGGCTCCAGGCTGGAGTACGCATTGGGGAAAAATAACCAGGTAAACGAAGTTCGCTTAGACGGGGAGGCATGGTTCGATATTCATCCTAATCCGGAGCGGAAATTTATTGTAAAGACATCACATTACAATGTAAATGTGACAGGGACGCAATTTAATGTAAAAGCTTACGAAGAAGACGATGAAATTACAACAACACTGGAGAAAGGAAGCGTATCCATTGAATCGGGTGAAAAAACAGCACTTGCTTATTCTCCTGAATTAAAACCCGGCGAACAATTTTCATTGAATAAAGAAACCCAGAAAGCCATTCTGAGCAAGGTAAATACAAAAATATATACAACTTGGAAAGACAATAAGTTGATTTTCATAAACATGGATTTAGATGAGCTTTTTGTACTTCTGGAACGCAAGTTTGGAGTAGATATTGAGATCTCAAATACTGAGATTCTCGACCTGCATTATACCGGCACAATCAAAAACGAAACCATCCTGGAAATACTCGATTTAATTTCGCACACACTTCCACTTAACTATGAAATTATCGGACAAAAAATAATAATAACAAAAATCAAATAAAGTGCTTATGACAAAAACCTAACTGGCCAATGAAAAAAGCCGGCGATGCTCCAACATCAACCGGCATTTGAGTTTAACTACGGTGCTCCAACACCATAATTAATCACTAAAACAATCAAATTTATGAAAATTTTTATGAATCGGCCCATTCCTCATTTCAGGATGGTACGAAAACTTATGATTATTATGAAACTAACCTGGATATTACTACTCGCTGGGATGCTTCAGGTTTCTGCCTCAGTTTATTCTCAGTCAGTCAAATTTTCATTCAACATGAAAAATCAAAAAGTTATCGATGTTTTGAATGAAATTGAAACCAATAGTGAATTTCGTTTCTTCTACCAGAACGAACAAATTGACTTGAATCGTCGAGTAACGGTCCAAACCCAGAATGCAACCGTAGAAGAAATTTTGAAAGAGATGTTTGAAGGAACTGATATTTCCTATTCATTAAAAGAGGAAAAATTGGTTCTGTTAATGAAAGGAAATAGTCTTAACTCGAATACAACGAAAAGCCAACAGGATAAAAAGATTTCTGGAAAAGTTACCGAACAATCTGGCCAAGCCCTGCCCGGGGTAACCGTTATGATTAAAGGGACCACTCAGGGGACGGTTACCGATGCTGATGGAGAATATTCATTAAGCAACATCCCCGAGAGAGCCACGCTCGTGTTCTCATTTGTGGGGATGAGAGCGCAGGAGGTGGTTGTTGGTAGTCAAACAATCATAAATCTAAGCATGCAAGAAGAAGCCATTGGATTGGAAGAGGTTGTAGCTGTTGGATATGGAACTATAAAGAAAAGTGACTTAACGGGCTCTGTTACTCAGGTTGATGCAGACATATATAAAAGACAGCCTCTTACACAGGTAACAGAGATGCTCGCAGGAACAGTCGCAGGATTCCGTTCAACTCAAAGCACTTCCGCTGCAGGTGGCAGTTCCATGATGGTAAGAGGTCCAAACTCTATTAATGCCAGCAACTCACCGTTGGTTGTTCTCGATGGTGTTATCTACAACGGAGACATAAGTGACATTAATCCAGCAGATATTGAGACCATTGATGTTCTTAAAGATGCAAGTTCTGCTGCAGTTTTCGGAGCAAAAGCAGCAGCAGGAGTAATAATTATTACTACATCTAAAGGATATAAAGGAAGTCCTTCAATTAATGTTTCCATGAAATTTGGAATTAGTGAAGCTAGAAACAAGGGTTTTTTAGTTCGGGATGAAGACAATTTTATGGAGTACAGAAAAAACTTTTTCAGGACACTATACGGAAGTCAGCCAGACTATTATTGGTTTAATCCTAACGATTTACCGAAAGGGGTTACCTTAGAACAATGGAGAATGGCTAGTTCAAATCCTAATCCTGATGATACCCGGGAATGGCTTTCTCGTATGAATTTTTTCCCTGATGAGGTCAAAAATTATTTGGAAGGTAATTCAGTAAATTGGGCAAAAGAGACAATGCCTAAAGGGTTCAGAAAAGATTTCGATATTAGCGTTAGCGGAGGAACAGATAATCTCACTTATTACTGGTCTATTGGATACCTTGATAATGAAGGAATTATAAAAGGAGATAAATTTTCTGCACTAAGATCCAGGCTAAATAACGAATATAAGATCAATGATTGGCTTAAAGTTGGAGTAAATTTACAATACGCATTTCGTGATGAAAGCACAGTTACCGCGAATATTGGAGAGGCGGGTGTTCAAAGTCCGTATTCCAAAGTATTTAATGATGATGGAACAATAAATTGGTATCCATATGGATATGAAGTAAGTAGAAATCCTTTATTAAACACTTTTGGACAAGACAGGTTAAGAAAGGTACAAGGATTATTTGCCGTTCTATATTCTGAAATAACTCTTCCCTATGGCTTTTCGTATCGTTTTTCCTTTCAACCCCATATTCAAAATATTAAAGATTATAACTATTGGTCGCCTGATACCTATGTTGGCTCTGTATCTTATGCAAATGGACGTATTGAGAGAACAGATTATTCAAATTATGAATGGATGATTGACAACTTGATAAAATGGAATAGAACAATCGATAAACATAGTTTTGATTTAACCTTATTGTTTAATGCTGAGACAAATTCTGATTGGAATAGTTATATGACAAATTCGAATATTCAACCTGAACCAGTTCTTGGCTACCATGGTATGCAGTTTGGAATATATCCGGCAGTATTCAGTGATGATACTAAAGTAACGGGAGATGCATTAATGGCTCGTATTAATTATACATTAAACGAGAAATATTTGTTTACTGCCTCTGTCAGAAGAGATGGCTATTCAGCATTTGGACAAAAATATCCAAGAGCCACTTTTCCTGCAGCTGCCTTTGCATGGCAAATTTCCAGAGAAAACTTCTATAATGAAGATTGGTTTATTAACAGAGCTAAGTTACGAATATCATGGGGAAGAAACGGGAATAGATCCATCGGAGCATATTCGGCATTGTCTGCTCTTTCATTAAATCAATATTATGATGGTTCTCAGGTTCAAATGGGAGTTAATACTTCCAGGCTGGCAAATAATAATTTAAGATGGGAAGAGACTGAATCATTGAACATAGGTATCGACATGGGCTTTCTTGATAATCGTTTCGACCTTTCTCTGGATGTATACAGTATGTCCACCACTGATTTGTTGGTAAAACGTTCTTTGCCAAAGATCACAGGGTTTGACAATATTACAACCAACATAGGACAGCTTCATAACAAAGGGTTTGAATTGACATTGATATCGAAAAATATCAATACTCCAAACTTCTTATGGAAATCAATTTTCACATATGCAATGAACCGAAATAAAATTGTAGAACTTTTTGGGGACAAGGGAGAATATGTTTTAGAAGGGAAAACACAGGAAGGAGAAATTCCGGATATTACCAATCAATGGTTTCCGGGAAAAGCTCTTGACGTTATTTGGGATTATGATATCGCGGGAATATGGCAATTGGGAGAAGAAGAAGAAGCAAGCAAATACAATCTTAAACCAGGTGATTTTAAGGCAAGAAATTTAGATGATATTGAAAAATATGAGGCTTTGCAGGATAAAACCTTTATTGGATTTAAAGAACCACGCCATAGCCTGGGGTTAATGAACGAATTTACTATTTTAAAAAACATCAGTGCATCAGTCTTTCTTCGAGCTGATCTGGGCCATTTAAGGGCATTTCCATATTCTGTGAGAGGATGGAGTATGTTTGACAGACAAAATTCAAATAACTACCCGTACTGGACTTTTGAAAACAAATCAAATGAATACCCTAGATTAAATAATAATCTAGCCTCATTTGGCGGAGGTATCATGCCTTATAAGCCTACATCATTCCTTAGGCTCCAGGACGTAACAGTTTCTTATAATCTGGCTAATGCTATCGGTGAGATCAAATACCTTAAGGGATGCGATATCTTCTTGTCTGCACGGAACTTATTTACCATAACCAATTGGCCGGGGTGGGACCCGGAATCAGGGAATAGTCCTATGCCTAAAATTTATTCAGCCGGAATAAATTTTACTTTATAAAATGAGTTTAATACACAATAAAATTAATCACATGAAAAACATAGTATATTCTTTACTGTTACTTTTGGTAAGTATATCTTGCTCTGAGGAATTCTTGAAACCAGAGCCATTGTCTTTCTATTCTCCCGAAAATATCTTTATTAACAGGGAGGGTTTTGAGTCGCTGCTAATTACCTTAAGAAAAGATCTTCGTCAGGAAAATACCGAACAAAAAAATTTTCTGGCTCACCAATATGCCGCCTCTGAAATAGGAGTACCCTGGTTACAAATGGATTTTCGGCAACTCACACCGACAACAGATCAGTACCAGCAATTCGTTAACCAGATTAATACCATTTTCTCAATAGTCAAAAATTCCAATACAATAATCTCAAGAATTGACAATATAACTTGGGAAGATGAATCAGATAGGAATGAAATACTTGCTGAAGCCCTATGGCACAGATCATATTGGTATTACAGACTGATTGGCAATTATGGTGATTTACCATTTGTTGCAGAAGAAGTTACAAATGCAAAGCTCGACTATAAAACCCATTCTAGATGGACTATTTTAAAAAAGCTACAGGAAGATATGGAATGGGCAATACAGTGGTTACCCCAAAGTGCAGTTAAAGGAGCGCCAACAAAAGGGGCCGGGAATCATCTATTAACAAAGATATACCTGGCTAATTTAGAATTTGATAAGGCTATTGATTCTGCTACTGATGTAATCGATGGTCCGTATTCATTAATGATGAACAGATTTGGGCAGGACAAAGACGAACAATTGAAAAATGTAATTTGGGATCTTCATCGACCAAAGAACAGAAACCTCGAAGAGAACACAGAAACAATTCTGGCATTTATTGATCGCTATGAAGCACCTGACGGAGCCCGGTCGGGGGGAACTTATACCATGAGGGTTTATAACTGTTCATGGTGGCACACCAACAACGGAAAAGACTCAGAAGGCAACAGAGGATTTATTGACAATGGAGCTTTGTACGATTCTCTTGGAAGGGGAAACCCTGATGTTGCACTAAGTGACTATCATAGTTATGAGATATGGAAAGAATATGGGAACGATTATAAAAATACACCGGATTTAAGGCGTGCTAATATAAACTGGTATGATGTAGAAGAATTGCGGTACAACAATCCCAATTCTGTTGACTATGGTAAGATCTGGGACAAAAATAACATGGATTTTCCAGGAGAATATTGGGCCAGATTCTATGCTATGCCATTTTATAAAACATATGTTCCAAACCATCCAGACCAAGAAGGAAGACCAATGGGGAGTAATGGAGATTGGTATATCTATAGATTGGCTGAAACATATCTATTAAGAGCAGAAGCTTACTATTGGAAAGGCGAATTAGCTTTAGCAGCTGATGATATTAATGAAGTTAGAAAAAGAGCCGAAGCCATTCCTATTTCACCAGAGGTGGTTACAATTGATTATATATTTGATGAGAGGGCCAGAGAATTATTTCTGGAAGAACCTCGTCAGAATGAATTAAACAGAGTATCCTATATTCTCGCCAAACTAAATCGCGATGGTTATAGCTTGGATAATATTCACGAAAAGAATTGGTTTTTTGACAGGGTAATTTCGTTGAACACTTTTTATCTGAGAGCTGACGAAGTAAGTATTTTGGGTTGGCATCCTTATATTGAACCTCACAATTTCCAATGGCCTATTGATGATAACCTGATAAATGCTAATACGTTGGGACGCATTAATCAAAACAAAGGCTATGTTGGCTCTGAAAGAAATGAACCTCCTCTTGAGGTGATTGAGTAAAGACAATCCATTGGAGGAGCAATATAAGAACGTTGTTGGCAAACTTTATTTCCACTGCTAGAATTAGCAGTAGAAATACTATCAAACAATAGCTAACCAACATGTTATTGTCTCCTCCAATGTACTGACCATAAATACAACACACTCTCATACTAATCATCTGACTCATACTCTTTTGGTTGAGTAATCAATGTTGTTGACAATAAAATATACGAACAAAAATTGTTGCTCATTTATGAACCGGCAGAACAAAATCTCAGAAATCATAATAGCATTTATATCTCCTTTGTTGATGTTTGTTGCAATAACAACTTTCGGAGAATCAAAAAAATCCAATACTGGTTGGAACGCTGGTATAGCAAGGGTTGCTATTACTCCTGAACAATCGATGTGGATGGCAGGATATGCTTCCAGGACAAAACCTGCCGAGAGCAAATTGCATGATTTGTGGGCAAAAGCACTGTTTTTGGAAGATTCAAAAGGAAATAAGTCTTTATTTATTACCTCCGACCTGATTGGTTTTTCCAAAGTCCTTTCAGATAGCATACACGATGAATTAAAAGAAAAAATAGGATTGTCCCCTTCTCAAATAATTTTAAATAGTTCGCATACTCACTCCGGACCTGTCTTGGTT
This sequence comes from Maribellus luteus, assembly GCF_003576475.1. GTDB lineage: Bacteria > Bacteroidota > Bacteroidia > Bacteroidales > Prolixibacteraceae > Draconibacterium > Draconibacterium luteum. Next base: position 46,325 of record NZ_QWGR01000004.1, read on the forward strand.
GATGATTTAAAGAATTATTATCCACTTGATGCTGTTCAAATAAAAAAAAGAGATGATTATTCTGCCTGGTTGGTTGAAAAAATAGTAAAAATAGCGTTGGAAGCAAAGCGTAATTTACAACCAGCGAATCTTTTTGCTCAAAATGGTGTTGTGCGTTTTCAGGTAAACCGAAGAAACAACCAGGAGGCTAAAATCACAGAAATAACTGACCTTAAGGGGCCCAATGATTTTGCTGTTCCAGTGTTAAAAATTGAAGACAAAAGGGGGAGAATAAAAGCAATTGTTTTCGGTTATGCCTGTCATCCCACTGTCCTTAATGGATATCAGTGGTCGGGTGACTATCCCGGGTTTGCCCAGCTCGAACTCGAAAAAAAATACAAAGGAGCTACAGCTATGTTTTTCCAGGGAGCTGGGGCCGATCAAAATCCATTGCCCCGCCGTTCAATACCTCTTGCCAAACAGTACGGTAAAGAGTTGGCTGCCGCGGTTGAACGGGTCTTAGATGAAGAAATGCTTTCGCTTACACCTTGCCTGGAGACTGCTTGCTCCGAAGTAGACATTCAGTTTGTCAATGCTCCACCAACTAGAAAAGAGCTAGAACAAATAATCCAAAATAATTCCGGTTATCCAGACTATTTAAAACTCAATGCTCAATTTTTTCTTGAAAAATTAAAAAGAGGAGAAAAGTTGATGACTTCTTATCCTTACCCTATACACGTATGGAAATTGGGAGAACAACTCATTATTGCTTTGGGAGGAGAGTTGTTAACCGGCTATGCTATAAAGCTTAAAAATGTTTATGGTAATAACATTTTTGTTTTAGGTTACAGCAATGATGTAATGGCTTATATTCCAACATCAGACGTACTAGCTGAAGGCGGTTATGAAGGGACACGATCTGCCTTATTTTCAACTCCGTGGTCATCAGACATTGAAGACGTTATCATAAATGAAATTTCACAATTGATTGATAAAATAAAAGAGAGATGAAAAGTTCTAACAATAAACAAACGAGGCGTGAATTCATTAAAAAGAATTCTGTAATGGGCACGGGTGCATTGCTCGGATTGGGTGCAATAAAGAGCTTGGAAGCTAAAACTACGGCAACAACGATCCCGGCATTACTGGGTGGTCACCCGGTTTTTCCTAGCTCCTCCTGGCCCTCTTGGCCTGTCTGGAACCCTCAGACTGACGAAAAGCAACTGCTAGAGGTTATGCGCAGCGGGGTATGGTCTCGTTCACATGTTGTTGATGAGTTTGAAAAGCAATGGGCAAAGACCATCGGAGCAAAACGTTGTCTGACAGTTGTAAATGGGACAAACGCTTTGAATACTTCCCTGGCTCAGCTTGAAATTGGATGGGGTGATGAGGTACTGGTTACACCTTATACATTTATTGCATCTGTATCAAGTATCTTGTTTAACGGGGCTATTCCGATTTTTGTTGATGTTGATCCTGAAACATTCCAGATGGATCCAGCCAAGATAGAAGAAAAAATAACTCCTCATACCAAAGCCATTATTCCGGTTCATATTTTGGGACTTCCATGCGACATGGAGGAGATTATGCAAATTGCAAAAAAACATAACTTATTGGTAGTTGAGGATGCCTGTCAGGGATGGCTGGCAGAGATAAACCACCAAAAAGTGGGCACTTTCGGTACTGCCGGGTGTTTTAGTTTTCAAAATTCAAAAAACATGGCTATTGGTGAAGGTGGGGCCATTGTCAGTAACGATGATACCTTTATGGACCGCTGTTATTCTTATCACAATTACGGAAACCCCTACGGTTCGGTTGCCGGAGAGATAGGCGCCGGCACTGTGATGGTTGGAACAAAGCTACGTCTTACAGAATATCAGGCAGCTATCGGCCTCGCCCAACTGAAACGCTTGGAAGAAGAAACTCAGACCCGTAATGTAAATGCAAGTTATTTAAAAGAAAACATAAAGGATATACCAGGCATAGAACCATACCGCTTGTACGATAACGTGACGCGTGCTGCGTTCCATCTTTTCCCTTTCCGCTATCAAAAAGATATGTTTAAAGGCCTATCTCGTGAAAAATTTTTGGAAGCATTGCGGGCAGAAGGAGTCCCCTGTTCCGGGGGATACAAGGAGTTAAACAAGATGCCTTTCCTCGAAAATGCCTTCAACAGCCGTTTTTTCAAGAAATTTTATCAGAAAGAACGATTAGATTATAATCGGTATACAGAGGAGAACATGTGTCCGCTAAACGAAAAACTCTGTAACGAACAGGCTGTATGGATTTCTCAAAATGTTTTGCTCAGTTCAAAAAACGATATGGAAAACATCGCTTACGCCATTGAGAAAATAAGGAAAAACGCCGACCACATAAAGCAGAAAAATTAACCATCATGAAACGGACTATTCTTTTTATTGTTTACTCTTTATTGTTTACTCCATTTCTTCCACCGGCTTTAAGTCAGACCTCCAATTCAGGCTGGAAAGCGGGAGTAGCCAAAGTTAAAATTACACCGAAACAGGATATGTGGCTGGCAGGTTATGCTTCAAGAACCCATGCCTCAGAAGGGAAGCTGCATGAATTATGGGCAAAAGCATTGTTTCTGGAAGATGCCAGAGGCAACAACTCGTTACTGATCACAACCGACCTGCTTGGCTTTTCCAGAACAGTATCGAATCAAATACGCAATCGCCTGGAAAAGCAATGGGGTTTAACCCGTTCCCAAATAATACTGAATAGCTCGCATACTCATTCAGGACCTGTTATCACAAATGCCTTGAGTGCTATCTATCCAATGGATGCAAAACAGGAAGAAAAAGTTGAAAACTACTCCTGGTGGTTGGTAGAACAGATAGCTGAATTAGTTGGAAAGGCTAAGCGCTCAAGGCAACCTGTAAATGTTTATGCCGGAAATGGTGTCGTAAGGTTTCAAGTAAATCGGAGGAACAATCAGGAGTCAGAAATAGCGAATCTAACTGATTTAACAGGCCCCAATGATTATGCCGTACCTGTTTTAAAGATTGAAAATAAAAAGGGTAATCTGGAAGCAATTGTATTCGGATATGCCTGCCATCCAACAGTATTAAACGGTTATAGATGGTCGGGGGATTATCCCGGTTTTGCCCAGCTAGAGCTCGAGAAACAATACAAAGGCACAACAGCTATGTTTTTCCAGGGAGCAGGTGCTGACCAGAATCCAATGCCACGCCGCACGGTTCCCCTGGCCAAGCAGTACGGACAGGAACTTGCTGCTGCGGTGGAGCGTGTGCTGCATGAAGACATGCGTGTGCTCAGTCCGGCCATTAAAACAGCATACAACGAGATCGAGCTGGAATTCGACACTCCCCCCTCCAGGGAATACCTGCTTGCTTTCCGAGATAAAAACCAAGGATTCCTGAAAGTGTGGGCCGAAGATATGTTAGGGTTGATAAATACAGGAACTCCCTTCCCAACATCATACCCCTACCCTGTTCAGGTTTGGAAGCTGGGCGAGCAAACCATTGTTGCTCTGGGAGGTGAGTTGCTGGTCAACTACTCAGTTGGCCTGAAAAAAGTACTAGGTAATGAGCTGTTTGTAATGGGTTACTCAAACGATGTGATGGCTTATATTCCTGGAGAGAAAGTTCTTTCGGAAGGGGGGTATGAAGGCGAATCATCCCAAATGGTTTACGGGATGCCATCTACCTGGGCCCCTGGTATTGAGAAAAAAGTAATTAATGAAGTATTAAAATTGGAACAACAAGTCAATAGCTCACAATAAATAGCTTACTCTAATCCCGAATGAAAAATACACAAGCATTCATAACTGCCTGGTATAGACCGCTACTAACCATTAACTAACAATGAAATTTTCATCTACTAATAAATAAAATATGAGACCTGTACTTTTACCTGCCCTATTGCTAGTAGTGCTTGGAGCAGGATGTATTAATTCAAATAAAAAAGAAAACATGAAACCAATCCAAAAAACAAAAGCGCCGCTGATCGCCAAACATTACTATTCAGGATTTCCGTTGGCCCACGATACTTATAACACCATTACGGCCGCCAGTGACGGAAGGATATACTACTGCCTTTCCTCACAGTCTATAGATATCGGCGGACAGTATTACGTTTACGATCCAACTACTGATAAAATCGACCATTTGGGGGATATCACCGAACTTTGTGGTGAAGCCGGTTTGAAAACCATCTCGCAGGGAAAATCACATTGCAACTTCTACGAAAGTAAGGGAAAATTGTACATATCTACCCATGCCGGTTACTACCAAATGATCGATGGTATGGAGATGATGGTACAGGATCCGCCAGAAGGTTACAAACTCTACCCGGGAGGACACATACTTTCGTACGACCTGGCATCGGGCAAATGGGAAGACCTGGCCACAGCCCCCGATGGCGAAGCCTTCGTGACCATGACCATGGACACTGAGCGTGGTCATATTTACGGCATTTCTTGGCCCTTCGGGTACTTCCTGCATTACGATGTGGCCAAGGACCAACTTAACAACCTGGGTAAATTTTCGGCCAATGGAGAAGCAGGCAAACCAGGAGAAGACTACCGTGTATTGTGCCGTTCTATGGTAGTTGATCCGCGCGATGGAACTGTTTATTTTTCCACTTCGGAAGGAGACATCCTCTACTACAACCCCGGGGGTGAGCAGCAAATCAAGAAACTGGAAGGCATCGACCTGAAGCTGGATTACTTTGGCAAGTACGATGCCACCCGTCCGGGCAGCATGCAATACAACTGGAGACGTATCGTATGGTACCCGCAGGAAAATGTAGCCTACGGGGTACATGGCAACTCGGGATACCTGTTCCGCTTCGATCCCAAAGTGCCCAAAATAGAGATTGTAGATCGTATCACCTCTGAACCATCGCGCAAGAGCGGTATGTTCGACCAGTTCAGCTATGGTTACCTGGGCTTCGACCTGGGACCCGACGGGCAAACCATCTACTACCTGACCGGCGGACCAATCTACATCGACGGCAAGCGTGTAAAAGGAGTTGACGAGATTGCCATGGGAGCAGCCAAAGGTCTGGAAAACCTTCACCTTATCACCTATCACATCCCAACAGCCACTTATACCGACCACGGCCCCATCTTTTATGAAGACGGGAACCTGCCAACCTATGTGAATTCCATTACCGTTGGACAGGATGGCAAAGTGTATACTCTGGCCCGTTTCATGCACGAGGGAAAAGAAATCGAAGACCTGGTAGTTATCCCCAATCCATTTCAACAAGAATGAAAGATATTAATTACAGCAGACAGGCACAAAAAACACCTACACCAATAAGTTATCTGATTAAAAGGAACATTGTATCTAAGGACATTTAAACAGTACAATAATAATTAAGTAACCAATAGACTATTCCCGTCTTAAATACTCTGAGCTAGAATAAATTAAAGGTAATGTTTCTTCTCTCCTTATCAGGTATGCTCAACAAAAACAAGACCTATTGATTACCAAATCAGTAGGTCTTATTTTTATATTTCAGAGAAAGATCTGGATCGATAAGAATCTCTGTTATTTCCAAAATCCGCCATCTTGGAAGTACAAAGAACTAATGAAATGTCACTAAACCAAATTTAATATACCATCCATTCCTCTTACGAAACACTCCGAAACAAGCTGCTATCCATAATCCGCATGGCGCCCGAGAAAAGAGCCAGAACACCGGTTAGGATGCCGATTACTTTCTCGATGGAGGTTCCCTGCGAGATAAAGACAAAAGCGGCAAGCGGAATCAAAAGCAAGAGTATTAGGTAACGCGTATTTCTCCATTTGCCTTCTTTGCTTAACTTCTGTTCCAGCAGGGTCGTTTCGTCCGGGTCGACCGAGTATTTCAGAAAATACTGAAAGCCGGGAGTAAAGATGCTTGGGTATGGCTCCAATTCGATCAATCCTTTTGATTTCAGCCGGTTGATCAGAAAGCGGTTTTTGAAGTTCAACATTCCATCGTCGGCCAGGTCAAACAAAATCAGTTTTTCCATGCGACTCAGGTTGTTCCAGATATAGCCGTAGTATAGCTTCATAATGTGCGCATCGGCCAAAATACGCGACTCTTCGTCGGCTTTCTCCTCTTCCGGGTGTAGTTTATCTAATTGACGCTCGATGGCAGTTTTGTCTACTGCCCCCGTAAACCGATAAAACCCGCTAAACAGCAGAGTTAGTTCATTCAGGTAGGTATCAATATGCAACTCTTCCTCTTCCGGAGGATTAAATTCCGAAATTTGTTCCATCAACTTTTCGCGGATCAGGTCCATATCGTAGGGCAACTCAAAAATAATCCGGCAATTTTCGAGCGTCGCCAGCAATTTCAGTTTCGAAATGATCTGATCGGCTTTGTCCACCCTCAGTAAATATTCACCCAGGCCTTTCACCCAAACTGTTTTCCTTTTTTTGTCCGGGGTTCGGTCAATCGAATTTTTCTCGTCAAACACATCGTGCGCATCCACGTCAACTACCTTTCCGGGAACTGCTTCCCGGTAGTTTTCTCCTTTAAAAGCGATCAATAAAATCCGGTCAAAAGCATCGTTCTCAATCAACTGTTGCCAGGTTGGAGTATTGGGCAATTTCCACTTCCCAACAATCGTTCCGAGTACCAGTTCAGCAATATACTTGTAAGCATACCACAAAAGAACGCCCAGCAGCAGCGCCGGAATCAGTAACAGAACCACCCTTTTCAGAGCCTCCTGCACTAAACTGAAAAAACGGGTGGTTGATTTAACAACAACTGTTCCGTTGGCCGATGGCGCGGTATAAACAAGCGAATCATTTTTGATCCAGTCGTTGCCCAGATTGTGCTCTTGCAGAAGTGTCATCAAGTAATCGTCTTTGGTTAAAGGACTGCGCAATGCCCGGTAAAGGATATCAAAATTCTGGTTGCTGCAATAGTTTTCGGTCCCCATAAAGCCGTTTGCTAACCACGATTGGCCTCCATCCTTCTCCGGCTTCTCTGCCTTTTCTTGATGGTTTCGCGTCTCCAAACGAACCACCAGGTTGTCGATTCCACTTCCGTTAACCGGCTCCTGAAAGGCATCTTCCCGGGATTCAGAATGACTGTTATGCAACTGCAAATTGGCTTTGGCCACATGAATCATTTCCGCCTTTTCGGCCAATGTATTTTCCTGAAACTTTACTGAATAGTAGTAGCAAACAACCGGCACTACCGACAAATTCAACAACCACAGAAACATATAAACCAAGTAGGCATTCCGTGCCCCCGTCATTTCAAGGTCCGATTTGTTTTCGGGGTTATGATTCTCCTTTGCCACAAAGCTATGCAGCATAAACAGCAAGGGGATAAAAACGCCAATCGTAATCAGGCTAAACAATAAACTTCCGGCTCCCAGCAAACTTAAAATCAGTATGGGCAGAAAGCTTAGACCAAGCAGTAAAACCAATGCGGCTTTTCGCTTTTCCTTCTTCAATACCAAATACGAACAAAGGGCTGCCAGACCAATAAAAACGATTTGACACAATAAAATGGCCACAGGTTTCTTCAGAAAGAACGATCCGGTAATTTGAAACACGATCAGCAACAGTAAAACCCACATTAGTTTTTGGTAAAGCCGTCCTTTTTGTTTGTTAAAAATCAGCCATTCGAACGACCAGTTTTTTGTTCTCATGAAACGCGAGTTGGTGCCCAGGCGTTGTATAACCTGCATCCCCATAACAATACAGAGAAATGTGAAAAGCAGGAAATAAAAAGTAAACAGATAAATGCGGGTATTTTTATTGTCTGTCATCTGAAGATCGATCAGGGTAACATGGTACAGCGGAACTCCTTTTAACGGAACAATAAGTGCCAGCCACTGTCTTTCGTTGTAGGTTATCCGCGCACGTTCCACCGTTCGGTAGTCGATTCCCCCCGCCAAACGAGGCTGATAATTACTCTCCACCAGGAAATTCTCGTGCAGATTTTTTGCCTGGTTGGAATGAAACAACACCTCCCCTTTCCGGTCGATCACCATAAATGCCATGTCTTTCGGAAGCACCTGGTCGTAAAACGACGGCACATGCGAGGTAACGGCGAAATAATGCGCTTTGCCCTTCCCGGTCGAAACCGTTTTTTTCAACCGGAAAGAAAGAGCAGTTTCCTTAAAACCGGTATTGTACGATTTAATGGACTCAATAAAAAAGGCGTCGATATTCTCGTTTCTTTTATCCTTCCACGGCCAGCTCAGTCCAGAATCCTTCTTTAGGTTGGTGAAGTAATTCCGGTTGCTCAGATCGAGTTGCACCAGGTTCGAAAAAGCTGTGCGCGTAACTGCCTTTACCGCCATCCCATCCTCATTCATAAAAATGATCTCGTTGAACGGGATGAAGTCGGCATAAATGCTGGTGTCTACTACGTAATAAAAGTCCGGATCTTCCAAGTAGCAATGCAAACTGTCGGAAGAAATATCTTTGTCCTGAATAATTTGTCCGGCCAGCGAAAACAAGTGCTGAAGATCGTTCTCGATGTTAGACGTGAGGCGCTTGGAAACATGCTCAATTCGTTTGTTTGCCTGGCTTCGGTCGATAAAATAGTATTTCATGGTACCGATAAAGAGCAGCACCAGAATGCTGGTTCCCAAAATCACCGAAATCGTGGTATTGTGGGCATCGCGAACATTCATCCGCTCTTTTTTATTGATAAACACAATCTTCAAAACCGGCATGCAAACCAGTAACAAAAGCAATATCCCCGACAAAATGGTAAATAACTGATTGTTGATGGCCCGCGTTTTCTTCCGAAAATCCTTATCCGAAATAAAGCCTGCCAGGTAAAAATCCCGGTTCAGAAAGCGAATGGGCAGAATCAAAACATGAGTTTCCATTCCCTGTATTTCCAGCTCCTGGAAAACTCCTCCCTGGTTTCGCACCACCGTATCTTTTAGCAGCGCCTCAAAATTAGTGATATCGTTCACCACATTTCCGTTCGAATTGTCGATCACCCCTTTTCTGTCTAAAAAGGCAATGTTCTCAAAAAGCTTGTCAAACTTCAGGTTCTCCATTAAAGTGGCAACAGGCACCAGCGCGCAATTTTGCCCGTGGCAAACCTCGTCGCAAATCGCCATACTTTTTATCTGCGATGGATCTTCATTCACCGGAAATGCAATGTATTTTTCCTCCTTTTCCCCTAAATAAGAAATGACATCAACCGAACAGGTATCCAAACGAATCTTCTTCTCCAGGCTCGTAATAACATCTGCAATCTGAAGCGAATCAAAATTAGTGTCAGTTTGCGTAAATGCTTTTGATAACGAATCCAGCCAGGGACGCAATGCATAGTAAGGGCCATAATTCTGAATATGGGTTTGGTAGTAGTCTTTTTTCTTGTGAATGTTTTCAGCATACTCCTCCAATATCCTGAACCCACGTTCCTTCACCAACATCTCCTGCTTTGGAATGTACAAAAGGAAGTAAGAAGAATACAGTAAAATCAGCAGGGTAACAATTAGGATCCAGCTGAAATTAAATCCTGCTTTCGATCTCCTCGATTTCATAAAGCGTCCTTCGGACGGATGATTTAATGGTACTAACCAAACAAAGTTAACACTTAATACAATCTAAGTCAATAGCTTACAAAATCAGCACAAAATAATGCCAGCTTATAAGGATCATCACCGGCCCTGATCAATTCCCGAAATCCATAGGAGCAAACTTGAATTTTTAACTAAAGTGAAGCGCCTAAATGAGGCACCAACCAGAATATTCTTTACTTTTAAAGCTCGACCAGAAAATTATTTTAAACCATCATTATAAATGAAACGAAGAAACTTTATCAGGAATACTGCGGCCAGTGGTATCGCATTGAGCGGTTTGGGAACCATACTCGGAACTTCTGCCTCGGCTGCCGAAAGCTCCAATGCGGCAAAATTTAAACTGAAATATGCGCCGCATCTTGGCATGTTTAGCAACCATGTGGGCAACGACCCCATCGAAAACATTAAGTTTATTGCCGACCAGGGCTTCCGGGCAGTTTTTGACAACGGCCTGGCAGGCAGAACACCCGAAATGCAGGAAAAAATCGGGAACGAACTCGCCCGGCTTGGAATGGATCTGGGGCCGTTTATCGTTTATGCCGACCACGGCGCCAAATACATGGTAACCAACGACCCGGAAGTTAGGAAGCTACTGCAAACAAAAACAGCCGAAGCGCTTGAAGTGCAAAAGCGGACCGGGGCAAAAACCGGGCTGATTACTCCGGGTATTTACGACGAAAAAATGGATTGGGATTACCAAACCATTAACGTTATTGAAAACATGCGTGCCTGCTGCGAAGTGGCCGGAAAAACAGGTTTGGAGCTGGTTTTGGAGCCTCTCAATCACCAGGTGGATCACCCAAGACTGTTTCTTACTAAAATGCCACAGGCTAAAATGATCTGTGTGGCGGTAAATCATCCGAGCTGTAAAATTGTGAACGATATGTATCACCAGCAGATTACCGAAGGCAACCTGATCATGAACATGGATCTGTGCTGGGATTACATCGGGGCTTTTCACATTGGCGACAACCCGGGCAGAAAAGAACCGACCACCGGCGAGATCAACTACAAAAATATTTTCAAACACATTTACAACAAAGGCTACGACGGAGTACTTTGTTGCGAGCATGGGAAAAGCATCGGGGGAAAAGAAGGTGAGCTGGCGCTTATCGAAGCTTACCGAAAGGTGGATTCATTTGAAGTTTAAAAGCTATTCTACCATAAAGCAAAAAGGTGGCTCTTTTTCAGAGACCACCTTTTTTTGGGCATTTAGTTTCATTCCTTGGGGTCGGAATCAGTCGTACTCAACGTACCATTCCGGATATTTTTAAGAATGTTATATGACTTTTTGGGTTAAAAAACCCCACCGCAAATGTGATCTTTTTCCCCTCAAACCAACCTTTAAATCGTAAATTGATGCTGCAAATAGTAAAAAAATGGAACAAAAAAGGACGCCCAAAAGAGCGTCCCCGGTTTTAACACAACTTATATAGGACTATATAATTTCCAGTTTTTTACCCACTTTTATGAAGGCGTCAACAGCCTTGTCGATTTGCTCAAACGAATGGGCAGCAGACAATTGAACCCGAATCCTGGCCTTGCCACGAGGTACCACCGGGAAACAGAATCCGATCACATAAACACCTTCTTTTAGCAGTTCGTCGGCAAATTTGATCGCCAAAGGCTCGTCGTAAACCATTACCGGCACAATGGCAGTATCTCCTTTCACCAGGTCAAAACCTGCAGCTTCCATTTTCGAGCGGAAACGCTTGGCGTTGGCCATTGTTTTCGCCGGAAGATCAGAAGAACCCGAAAGCATTTCAATAACTTTTAAAGTAGCACCCACCGTTGCCGGCGCAAGCGTATTGGAGAACAAATACGGACGCGAACGCTGACGCAACATATCAATGATTTCTTTGCGGCCCGAAGTACATCCTCCGTTTCCGCCACCCATTGCTTTTCCGAAAGTGGTGGTGATGATATCTATTTTTCCAAGCAGATCATAGTGCTCTGCCGTACCGCGGCCAGTTTTGCCGATGTAACCCGTAGCATGCGATTCATCTACCATAATCAAAGCATCGTATTTTTCAGCGAGGGCAACAATTTCAGGCAGTTTTGCCAGGTCACCGTCCATTGAGAAAACACCGTCAGTAACAATCAGTCGGTAAGTGGCTCCGGCAGCATCTTTCAAACACTGCTCCAACTCTTCCATGTTCGAATGCTTGTAACGAAAACGCTGCGCCTTGCACAAACGCACACCGTCAATAATCGAAGCATGGTTCAGTTCATCAGAAATAATGGCTGAATCTTCGCCCAGCAATGGTTCAAAAACCCCGCCGTTGGCATCAAAACAGGCACAGTACAAGATGGTGTCTTCGGTTCCCAAAAACTCAGAAACCTTTTCCTCCAGTTGCTTATGAATATCCTGGGTTCCGCAAATAAAGCGCACCGACGATAGTCCAAAACCCCAGTCGTTCATAATATCCTGTGCAGCTTTCACCACCTCCGGATTGTTGGCCAGTCCCAGGTAATTATTGGCACAAAAATTCAATACTTCTTGCCCCGTAGACACACTAATTTCTGAACTTTGAGAAGAAGTAATGATCCTCTCTGTTTTATACAAGCCCTGCTCTTTCAGCTGTTCAAGCGTTTGCTGAAGGTCCTCTTTAATTTTTCCGTACATGTTTCTATTTAATTTTTTGAATCCTAATCAATTGAATGAAAATTGGCAGTAGGCAAAATACAGTAAGCAAGTTATGAACGCGGCATATACTTCTCAGGATTCTCTACCATATGATGCAACAAACGACCAACTTCTTCTGACTTTTCCAATAAAGTTTTGTATTCCTCTTCGGAAACATAACCACAATTTAAAGCAAAATCCAATGAGACTTGTGTTTCCGTATTCTCCATATCCGAATCGCTCATTTTGCTCGAAAAGTGTTTCGGATATTGACGTTTTCGGTAACCTTCTCCAATCGCCCGACATACTGCACGTGATGATCTTCTGATTTGGTCCGTAAGCTCATATTTTTCCTGGGATGGAAACTTCTTTGTTATTTCAAAAATCTCCATGGCAAGATCAAAAGCTTTTCTGTAAACCGTTAGTTTTCGAAATCCACTTACCATTATCTCGACTCATTCTTCAATTGCCTATTGCAACTCTGCCAATTGCCAATTTGCAATAGCCACGCCACAAAATAACAAAACCCCCAATAAATAAAGAGTGATAAAAAGCAGAAAATAAGTTTCACCTCAGTAGTATTAACACAACACTCGTTTTTACAGATACATTTTCCATTTCTTTAGAGGAATGCAGATTCCAATCTTTAATCATTCCTAAATTTTTATCTTTGCACCGAATTAATACCAAGATAATGAGCGAAAGAAAAGTGAGGGTACGTTTTGCCCCCAGTCCAACAGGACCTTTGCACATGGGAGGTGTTCGCACTGCCCTTTTTAATTACCTGTTTGCCAAAAAACACGGAGGTGATTTCATCCTTCGTATTGAAGATACCGACCAAAACCGTTACGTACCCGGCGCCGAAGAATACATCATTGAAAGCTTGACCTGGTGTGGACTAAATCCGGTGGAAGGCCCCGGAATTGGCGGAAACTTTGGCCCCTACAGACAAAGTGAGCGTAAAGAAATTTATAAAAGATATGCTGATCAGCTGGTTGAAAGTCGCTGGGCTTACTATGCTTTCGACACTCCGGAAGAGATTGAAACACTGAGAAAAGAGGCAGAAGCCAACAAAGAAACATTCTCGTACGGAATTGGTACCCGCGAGCAACTCAACAACTCATTGAAGCTTTCAACAAAAGAAGTTGAGGATAAAATTGCCGGTGGGGAAGCCTATGTTATCCGTTTTAAAATGCCCGAGGACACTGATGTAACGGAAGAAGATTTAATTCGAGGCAGTGTAACTTTTAATACCACTAAAAGTCTGGACGACAAGGTTCTTTTCAAATCTGATGGAATGCCAACTTACCACCTGGCCAATGTGGTGGATGACCATTTGATGGAAATCACACATGTTATCCGCGGCGAAGAATGGTTACCATCGATGCCATTACACGTTTTGCTTTACAAAGCATTCGGATGGGAAGATACCCGTCCGCGCTTTGCCCATTTACCCCTGATTCTGAAACCAGTTGGCAAAGGAAAACTTAGCAAACGCGATGGCGATAAAATGGGCTTCCCCGTATTTCCACTGCTTTGGACCGACCCGGAAACAGGCGACATTTCACGCGGTTACCGCGAAGATGGCTATTTCCCGGAAGCATTTATCAACTTGCTGGCTTTGCTGGGCTGGAGCCCGGGCAACGACCAGGAGTTCTTCTCAATGGAAGAATTGAGCGGATTGTTTAGCCTCGACCGTGTGGTGAAATCAGGATCGCGCTTTGATCCAGAAAAAGCCAAATGGTTCAACAAACATTACTTTCAGCAAAAGGCAGCAGAAGAATTGGCTCAGCTATTTAAGCCCGTACTTGAAAAGAAAGGCGTAACGGCATCCGACGAAAAGATACTTGCGGTGGTTTCAGAGGTAAAAGAACGCTGCGAATTTGTTACTGACATCTGGGAACAGAGTTCGTATTTCTTCCTGGCGCCTGATTCGTACGACGAAAAAACCATTAGCAAACGCTGGAAAGAAGATACCCCGGAGAAATTACTCGCCATTGCAGATGTTTTTGCTTCGGTTTCTGAGTGGAAAGCCGATGCGATAAAAGAAGCATTTTCAGCCTTTATGAACGAAAAAGAATGGGGTTTTGGCGTGGTTATGAACCCGCTTCGTCTGTGCCTGGTAGGAGGTAACATGGGGCCCGATCTGTTTGTAATCTGCGAACTTCTTGGACAAGAAGAGTCCATTGACAGAATAAAAAATGCGATTGAAGCCATCTGAGATTTAAATCATCTGTAGATAGTAAATATTGATTATCCGCGAAAATTTAAAATCACATTTTAAATTTTCGCGGATAATTTGTATATTCTACCACAGTATATTAAAATCAAGGACATGAATCTTATTCCCCGTAAACTACTAGAGGACCTAAAAAGTTCACTTTCGTATTTCCCTGTGGTAGCCCTAATAGGACCAAGACAAGTTGGAAAAACCACTCTGGTTAAACAACTTATGACAACCTTGGGAAAAGAATGCATATATCTTGACCTTGAAAAAGCATCGGATCTAAACAAGCTGACAGACGCGGAATTGTTCTTCTCCCAAAACCGCAATAAGCTAATTGTTATCGACGAGATTCAGATAAAGGGGGAACTTTACACCACGCTACGATCAATCATTGACGAAACCCGTAACCCGGGACAATTTATCCTTTTAGGCTCAGCATCACCTGAACTGATTCGCGAAAGTTCTCAAACATTGGCAGGAAGAATCGCCTATCACAGACTGTATCCACTAAGTCTGGCAGAACTCCCAAACGAATTCACTCAAAATGAATTATGGATAAAAGGTGGTTTTCCGAATTCACTGCTTGCTCCAAAACCGGAATTATCCTGGCAATGGATGGAGAATTTTATTTACACATATCTAAACCGCGATTTGCTACAATTAGGATTGAATGCGCCAAGTAAAACAATCCGAAACCTTTGGTCGATGCTGGCACACTCTTCCGGTCAAATTCTGAATATTTCCACATTTGCAAAATCATTGGGCATTACTTCACCAACAGTAAAAAAATACATCGATTTTTTAGAAGACGCATTCCTCCTGCAAACTTTACCACCATTTGCTGAGAACCTGAAGAAACGACTGGTAAAAAGTCCCAAGATTTACCTCACCGACACAGGTATTCTACATCACTTTATTGGTATTGAAAGTTTTAATGAATTGGCCGGAAGACCCAATGCAGGAGCTTCGTGGGAAACGTTTGTTCTGTCGCAAATTATGGCAGGAAAAAAACCGGCACAGAAATTATTTTTCTATCGGACGCATCATGGGGCTGAAGTTGACCTTGTGATAACAAAAGGAGAAAAAGTAATAGCCACAGCAGAGATAAAATTCACAAATTCACCAAAACTAAGTAAAGGAAACTATATCGCTTTTGAAGACCTTGGTGCCTCAATCAACTTTATTATCACACCTTCTTCTGACAACTATTTAATCGCTGAAAAAATTAGAGTTTGTCCTCTAAAAACATTTATCAACGAATACCTTCCTGTGTTGTAAATGCTACAAATGCCATTGATCCGGGACACACAACAAAAAACCCGGTCTTAAAGCCGGGTTTTTTATTTCAATCACTTGATAAAGAAATAATTATTTACTTTTTCTTTTTCTTCAAAAGGAAAAATGCAACAGCGGCCACAACTACCACCACCACGATTACAATAATTACGGTTGAATTTGAACCCGATGACTGTTGAACCGGGCTTAACAGATCCTCTTCCATGTACGAACTGTCCTGCGCTCCCAAATTTTCAATGTAGGTTCCCTGTTCCTGGGCCATTAACAAAGTGGGTAAACTCATAATAAACAATCCGATCAAAGCAATTACTCTTTTCATTTCAACGTTTTTTAATTCTGATTTATACTTAATTTTTCTTTCACTTTTCTCAACAAAGGGCCGGCACTTGCATACCGCGGATTTACTTCTATCAACTGGTTCAAAACGGCCATACTCTCCGGGTAACTTCCCTGATCGTAAAGCTTTTGTGCCTCGATCAGATACAAGGGTTCATAAAACGGATGTATAGCCCTTCCCTTTTGAAGCCACTTGTCCACCTCTGCAAACTTACCCTGAGCCAGTTTAAGGTTGGCCAAATTTACACAGATCCAAACATTATTCGGCTCATCTTCAAATGCTTTTTGTAATATTTTCTCCCCTTCGTCCCAGTTCCCGCTTTTTAGGGCCTCTATCCCCCACAGATCGTCTTTTTCTCCGCGCTCCAGCAAAACCACCAACGGATTTCCCATGTGATAAAATACTTTTTTGATTTTTGCCGGCTGCCAGGTATCATGTTTCAGCTGCCATGGATGAATGTAGTTTACTCCAAACAGGGCATAATCCCAGTCGCTTGAGCTACGTTCAAGGTAGCGGGTGTATTGAAACGAAACGTTGGGTATTTTTTCAAAATAATTCGGCAACTGACAATTCATAGCCACTATCACGTTTTCATCGCCTATCTCATCTAAAAGATAGTCGGTAGCCTCCTTCATCCCATGGAAATAGTAATCGTATTCAAAGTTGCTCCAGGCCTTTTTATTTCCACCGTTTACATGGTTAAAATACACATAGTCGACCGGGAAAGTCTTTGCCTGATGCACCATCGGCAACAACATCAATCCAAAAAACAAAAGCAAATAAGGAATCTTTCTTCCCCTGTTTTTTTGCGACCGTATCATCTTGTAAAAACCAAGCGAGGCCAATACGACCATTACCGGCACAACAAACAACATTTGACGTATTCCGCTGTAAAGATTCGAGCCTATAACAATGACGTAAACAACCGGGAAAACCAGCGTAAAAAACACGAACAACTCTAAAAAGAGTTGTTCGTCAAATAGCTTAGTAAACATATAGGTTAAAAAGGCGATAAAATATATCAAACCCAGTAAGACAAACTCGGGTGTTGCTATCCAAAACCAGTGTGGAAGATACTTCCACGGCAACTGTGTACTCCAGTTTACCGATCCTTCAAAAATCTGTTTGATGCTCACCTTGTAGTGTTCCATCATTGAAAGACTTTCAAGCGGATGGTGCCAGACATCCTGCAAGGCGAAGGGCCAGAATAACAGCCCGATAAAGTAACCGGTAACCGCTATTACTGTAATCTGGCCCGCAAGCCTTACAAAACAAGATTTAGTTGAAATAAAATATTTAAGTAAAAAAGGCTTTACAAATAAGATAGCGAGTAATCCCAGGCCCAGATAGGCAAAGAGAATCAGCCCGCCAATGCGCACCGAACAGGTAAAGGCAATGCTTAATCCCAACAGAATGGCTGTTTTCCATTTGGGTTGCGGCAGTTCTTTTAGAAAACGAATGATAAACAGTACCCCGGCCAGGTATCCGGTGGCAAACGGAATGTCTTTCAGATTGCCAAAGGCCTGTCCGAAAAGCCGTGGTGTTACCATCAGCGAAAGCACCACCAGCGCCGACACCCAGTACGAGCCACTCAATTCTTTTCCCAAAAGTCCAGCTGCCAGAAGTAGCAACCAAAAGAAAAATGCGCCGGTAAAATGCCGGGTAAGAAATTCATTATCAACCGAGAAAATACGATTAAATAACGCTGTAAAATTGTCAACCGATTGCCCGTAATACTTGAGATTGTCAACCGGCGTATCCAGACACGACGCATCCTCACCGCCCGTATAGTACCAGTTTACTACTTTTTTAGCGTGAGGATAGTGTAGCATTTCATCCACATTCACAGCGGCTTTGGGAGCCAGCAATGCCAGTATTGCCCCCGC
The DNA here is from genome assembly GCF_003576475.1 of Maribellus luteus. Lineage (GTDB taxonomy): Bacteria > Bacteroidota > Bacteroidia > Bacteroidales > Prolixibacteraceae > Draconibacterium > Draconibacterium luteum. Next base: position 64,220 of record NZ_QWGR01000004.1, read on the forward strand.
CAAAATCAGGCTGAAGACAAACATATTACGTGCCGTGAATATGTCGGATGTTTTATGCATCAGATCTTTTTGTTGGATTTATTTTAATATTGACTTCATGGTCGTTTGCAGTATCATCAAAAACCTGTTTCACCAGGTACACAGGCCGCTTTTGAACTTCTTTGTAGATGCGGAAAATGTATTCGCCAATCAGCCCCAGGAAAGTAAGCTGCACCGATCCAAAAAAGCTAATGGCCAAAAAGGTGGAAGACCAGCCAAAAGGAGCAAGCCCGGTGAATTTCGAAACAAGCGTATAAACAATGGCCAGCAGGAAAACGACCACTCCCAGCAAACCCAGGTAAAGGCAGGCTTTTATCGGCCACTTCGAGAAGGAATAAATAGCATCGGCAGCCAGCGAGAATAATTTTCTGCTGGTCATCTTTGCTTCTCCCTCAGCACGGTCGGCACGGTCGTACATTACAAACTCGTGCTGAAACCCGATGAAATTCCGGATACCCGGAAAATACCGGTTTCGCTCCGAAAAAGCCAAAACAGACTGAACGGCTTTGCGGCTTAACAAACAGAAATTTCCGCTTTGCTCTACCTGGTTCCCTTCCGAAATGTTGCTGAATATTTTATGAAAAACTCTGATAAAGAAACGCTTGCTGAAGTTTTCCATTCGCTTGCTGCGAACGGCAGAAACAACATCGCAATTGGTTTCTTTCATTTTCTGAAGAAGCTGCGGAATCACTTCCGGAGGATCCTGTAAATCGCCATCCATAATCACTACCCTTTCTCCTTTGGAAAACTCCAGTCCTGCGGTTATAGCAGCCTGTAGACCAAAGTTTCTGGACAACGAAATCACTTTCACCTCCGGAGCTTCCTTTCTGAACATCAATAATTTGCTCAGCGTATCGTCTGTACTTCCGTCGTCAACACACACCACCTCGAACGGCTCTTTTTCAGCCTTTACATTTTTGATCACCTTCTGCAAAAGTCGGTCGACCAAAATGCTTTCGTTGTAAAGCGGTATCACTACGGAAATCATTTTCATTCTTTCTAAGCTTTATGTGCCGTTCCGGGCACCGGCACCGGAAATTCCATATCCACTGCTCCCATTTCATATTTTTCAGGCCCCAGTTTCATGTTCGAGGTCATCATCTCTTCCCACGTTACTTTCTGCCCCGTATAAGCGGCTGTTCTTCCCATAATGGCCGTTAACGTAGAAACAGCTGTCCGTTCTGCTTCCACCACCGGCTTGTTGGTTCTGATAGCTGTAACCAGGTGAATATGCTCCTGTACATAGGGTGAAACTTTTACCACTCCGGTTGAGCGGCCATCTTTATCTTTCGGATATTCGTAGGTCCACTTAACCGACCCGTCAGGATTGTAAATCGTATTTTTACAATTGGTGTAGCCTTCCGTTCCCATAATCAGCTCGCCCAATTGGTTGGCACATCCATCAATCTGACGCGAAAAACTATGAGAGAAAACACCGTTTCCAAAATCAAAATCAATGGAAAAGTAATCGTACTGGTCGCCGGTCAACCGGTGAGCGCGGCCCCCAAAACCGACCGCCTCTTCCGGATGTTTTCCCATAAACCAATTTATGATATCGATATTATGTACATGTGTATCCAGGATATGATCGCCACACAGCCAGCAGAAATTATTCCAGTTGCGCAGCATGTATTCCATGTCGCTCCAGCCCTCTTCGCGGGTCCGGAACCAAACGTGCGACTGCATCCAGAAAGCTTTGGCAGCAACCAGATCGCCGATTGCACCACCTGCTACCTGTTTGTAGGTTTCCAGGTAATCGCGCTGATGGCGCCGCTGCGTTCCGGTGATTACAGTTAATCCCATGTTCTCCGCCTTTTTAGCCGTAGCAATAATCTGGCGGGCTCCCACCGGGTCAACACAAACCGGTTTTTCCAGAAACACATTCTTTTTGGCCTGAATGGCCGCATCGAAATGTGCCGGTCTGAAATGCGGAGGCGTTGCCAGGATCACCACGTCCAAATCCAAAGCCATCAATTCCTTGTAAGCATCAAAGCCCCAAAAACAATTTTGCTCCGGCACTTCCACCCGTTGTTTCATCAGCTTATTCCGGCAATCCCACACTTTGTCTTCAAAAACATCGGCCAGGGCTACCAAATGTAAATCATGCCCGGCTGCCAAAAAGTTAAGTGCCGCACCGGTTCCCCGGTTTCCGCACCCCACCAAACCCGCCTTTAAAGGCTTTCCGTCGGGTGCCAGGTCGAGCAATGGAGGAAATTCATAATCAACCGTTTGGTTTTTGGCAGAACAAGAGCTCAATGCACTCATTCCGATCACACCGGCTGCTCCAATTATGGCCGATTTTCCGAGAAAATTTCTACGTGATAGTTGATTCTTATCCATGGTTGATTGTTTTTATTTTTCTGTATTTTTTAATTCATCAGGATGGTACTCGCAAAGCACCCTAAAACCTACACTCTTAACATCGGAGTACCACCAGATGCTTTTGGGTATTTGCGGGTCGGTTACCAGCCAGTCAGTAGTTCTGGTAAAATCGCGACGTGCCAGCCTTAAATCCTTAGGTGTATTTTTGAACGAGCCTCCGCGAACCACATGCTCGTTACCGCTCCTTGGTCCGCGCGGGTTATGAACGACTCCCTTGGGGTACTTTCCGTAAACCGAAGGATCGTAATAATCCAGACAGAATTCGGCTACGTTCCCTAACATATTTTTTAACCCAAATGGATTGGCCTCCACAACATCAGGCTGTTGTGTTTTCCCGGGGCTGTTGCCGTTCCAAACCACGTACTGGCTGAATAATTCGGTGTTGGCCCCCAGCAGCTTTTTCAAGAAACCTTCGGCCTCATAATCTTTCGGAGAACCCTCAAAGAAATAAGCAGTCTGGCTTCTGCCGCGTGCAGCATATTCCCATTCGGCCTCTGTTGGCAGACGGTATTTCCTGCCGGTTACCTGGCTCAACCAGCGACAGTATGTTTCTGCGGCATGGTGGCTCATGGTAATTGCCGGACGGCTTCCTTTTCCCCAGCCCTGATCGGGTGCACCCCAGGGTGGTGTTGCGCCTGAAACTCCATCGGTTTCTTCATCAACTTCAACCGTCTCTTTTCTTCCCTGCGAACTCGTAGCCGAGAAAAACGCCAGGTACTCATCCCACGAAACTTCAATCTCTGCCATCCAGAAACTATCAACGGCCACCTCACGCACGGGTCCTTCATCTTTCCTGCGGTAAGGCTCGTCTTGCGGACTACCCATTTTAAATTGGCCCCCTGGAACTGCCATCATCTTAAACGACACATCTGTTCCCGGAATCTTCTCTTCAAAAGTTGCGAAATCTGTTACAACCGTAAGTTCTTTAAAAACTTCTTTCGGAGTTTCGTTGTCCTCATCAGCAAAGCCGGCATTTTCACCCCGGTAATGCCCCATCTCGTGATGACACTGTAAACAAGAATTTTTTTCAGGTTCGCGAATGTATTTTAAGTGTTGCTGTCCGCCCTGTGCACTCAATGTACTTGGGAAAAGATTTGTATGACATTTTACACACCCGTCTTCGTAAACGAACCGTTTAGCCGCCTCGTTTGATCGCTTGGCTTCCCAGTCAATCTCATCGGCATCTTTTGTAAGATATACATACAAATCGTGAAATCCGTGATAGGCTTTTCGGGTAAGGTAATAGGCTGTTTGATCTTCTGGAGGCAAATGACAATCGACACATCTTACCGATACACCGCTTGAGGTATTGTTATGAACCGATAACCGCCAGCTTGCCTCTGCGTGTGTGTGAACATGACAACTGTTACAAAACTCATCGGTAGAAGTATATTCTACGGTTTTGTTAAAAAGCAATATAAAAAGGATAACGCTTAGTCCTCCCGCTATAAAAATAAGGTAATGCCTTCGTTTGATTGTTTTATCTGTCATCCCAAATTAAAATTGAAGCACCAATATACACGCACACGATTAGCACGACCTTAACCAAAACACCATCGACAACTTAAATAGGTCTTAATTTTCTATTAATATGAAACGCAAATTATTGATTAAAAATTTATTACAAAAACTTAACTTTTATTGTCAAATATTTCAGTTATGCTCATTTTTGATATATTTGAGGGAAAAATAATAGCAAATTAAGGAATAAGCGACTGTTAAGATGAACAAGACCAGCTGTTATATCGGAATCATTTTTACCTGGATGAGTCTGTTTCTGACCATTTCATCCAGCGCTACTGATTTTGCCGACAACACTTTCCTTATTGCCAACATCAGCGAAAATGATCTTTCCAATAACCGCTTGTGGAGCTTTGTGGAGGCGAACGATTGGGTAGGTATTGAGCTTGAAATAGACAGCACCGGAAGTTATGCCTACCTGCAAAACAGCACCATCGAAATGACAGCTGTTTTGGACAGAATAAGAGGTATAATAGATAAAGAAGAATCCAAAATAGTTCCGATCTTCATTCATTTCGACGGGAACATTCATTTTCTGGACTCAGTAATTAACGCCTCTTCGATCTCTGATCGTATTTTCTATTTGCCGCAGGGAGAAACATGGCCCTCCATCAATTACCTGGTACAAGCGAACCGCCGTATTATATTTTTTGTGGAAGGCAACACCACCAACGAAAGCAGAATCCTTCACCCGGTAAAAAATTATGCACTGGAGATATCGGCCAGTCAGATTACACCCAACTCCGTAATTCTGAGTTCCGAGTCAAACATCAACAAAGAGCTTTTTAAGATCAATGATTTCCAGAACCTTCCGACGGGTGTTGTACCCAACAGGCTGGGAAAAAACCAGGTGCCCGATTATGTGAACTTTCTGCTTGACAGCTGGACCAAGTACGGCAAGAAACCCAATTTCATCAGTGTTGGCAATGCGATCATTAGTTTTGATTTTTTGGTATCACAGCTAAACTCATTCAACGATGTAAAAGGGCAGGTTCGTACGGTTGGAAAAAACCTCGAACGCGTTTACTGGAAAAACCCCGAAGTTCTGATTTCAGGCGGTAAATTCAGTTTTCCGATACGCGGAGGAGAAGAAGTAATTCTTTCACCTTTTGCTCCCGGTTACAGCATGACGCCCGCTCAACTAATTGTTACCGCCGAAATGGCGCTGCCCGAGGAATATTCGGTATTGGCCTCGCCGCTTGGACTTAACCAGGGATTAACCGCCAATTTCAACTTCGACGGAAACCTGACGGACAATGTCAATCCGGAGAAAAAATATACGGGAACCAATTATTCTTTTAGCCAGGATATTGACAGAGGAACTGTTCTGAAACTTCCTGAAAATGCACGAGTTTTTATCGGAAATCCGGAATTGTACAGGCTCCCCAACAGCAGTTTTACGGTTAGTTGCTTTGTTAAATTCACAGATATCCTGGAATTTGGAGACAACGCTATTTTAGGCAACAACGAGCAGGGCTATCGTCGCGGTATGCACTTGGTTTTGCGCTCTGGCCATCCGTATTTCGGCTTGTGGTCGAACGATTACATGTCTGACGAAGTATTGAAAAGCAATGTTTGGTACCACCTAACCTGGCGTTATATTATTGAAACCGGGCAACAAGCTATTTTTCTGAACGGAAAAAACGTTGGCGGCTCCGATGGCCATCCACCGTATTCGGGCACAAGCGACCTGCACATAGGTAGTGCACTTTCGGATGGTGCAAGCATGCGGGGATACATCGATAACCTGAACATCTGGAACCGTCCGCTTGGAAACGAGGAAATCAGCCGGCTGGCGTTGGATGAAGAAATCCTCGCATTACCGGAGAAGGATAAGAAACAACGAAATTTTATTCAACCACTTTATATAGGTTTTTCCTTACTGATCCTCTTGGTATTTGTCCTTCTTTTCTGGGTAATGATCATCCGGAGAAAGACAAAGAACCACTACCAAAGATTTGAAGTACAAAAACCCAGCTCCGAAAATCACATACGTCTTTTTGGTGATTTTCAGGTAATGAACAACAAAGGAGAGGACATTTGCTCCTTGTTCACCCCAAAGGTAAAAGAGCTCTTTATTTACGTCCTGATAGGCTCAGTGCGCAACAAAATGGGGGTTCCGATTTCGGATGTTGATTCTTGCTTGTGGGCAGGAATACAGGACCGAAAGATTGCCAATAACCGGGCAGTAACGCTTAATAAGCTCCGTAAAATACTTGTTCAGTTAAATACGGTTGAAATCAACTCGAACAATGGCTTTTTACAATTAAAAGTTTCCGGCAACCTGTCGTGCGACTACCTGGAAGCCTTTAAGTTGTGTACAATTCCTGAAGGAATGACCCGAAAACAGCTCGATACTTTTTACTTGCTGGTGAAAGATGGCAGCCTTTTAAAAGGAATTGACTGGCCCTGGCTCGACGATATTCGCGGATTTATCGGAAACCAGGTGATGGACCACCTGTTGAAACTGGGAACCTATTTGCAAAAAGAAAACCGGATCAACGAGGTGGAAAAAGTAGCCCAACGGATGCTCGATTACGACGAGCTAAGCGAAGAAGCCGTTTCGCTGCAAATTTGGGCGCACCAGCAGGCCAACAATCTGTACCTCGCCAAGTTTCAATTTGAGTCGTTTTGTACCCGTTACAAAAAAAGCATGGGGGAAAACTATGGCATGAACTTCAACGAGTTCATTGAAGAACATGCCATGAAAAAGAATTAATCGATTCTTTCAAGCTCCACCGTAAAGTGCCGCATAATGGGCGCTTCTTTTTCAATTCGGAAGCCGTGAACGATCTTTTCCCGGCGGTCAAAGATATTTTTCAGCGCTACTGCCACCACATCCATGTGGTTGTTGGTGTAGGTTCGGCGCGGAATTGCCAGGCGTAACATTTCAAGTTTCGGGAAACGGTTTTCCCCCGATTTCGGGTCGCGGTCAGCCAGCAAAGTACCTACCTCAACCCCGCGCACACCCGCTTCAAGATAAAGTTCAATCGCCAGGGTTTGCGCAATGTATTCTTCTTTCGGAACCTGTTTCAGAAATTTCCGGGCATCCACAAAAACGGCATGTCCGCCAATTGGTTTCTGAACCGGAATCCCCCACTCCATCAACCTGTTTCCCAAATACTCCACCTGTTTAACACGGTTTTCGAGGTAATGCTCGTCGGTTACTTCGTTCAAGCCAACAGAAAGCGCATTCATATCGCGTCCGGCCATTCCGCCGTAAGTATTAAAGCCTTCGTACATAATGTTGAATACCGAAGCATTTTGAAATAGCTCCTCCTCTTTCATGGCAATAAAACCACCGATGTTTACAATGCCATCTTTTTTGCTGCTCATGGTCATTGCATCGGCATAGGAAAACATTTCAGCCACAATTTCACGAATGGATTTTTCTTTGTACCCTAGCTCCCGTTCCTTGATAAACCAGGCATTCTCTGCAAAACGGGCCGAGTCGAATACGACTTTAATCCCGTATTTTTTTGAAAGCCTGGAAACGTCTTTCAAGTTCTGCATCGACACCGGTTGCCCGCCCGAGGTATTGCAGGTAAGCGTAACAATCACCATCGGAATTTCATCGTGCTGATAAGTGGAATAAACACTTTCCAGCTTTTCCAGGTCGATATTGCCCTTAAACGGATGCAGCGATTCGGTATCGAACGCCTCGTCGATTGTGCAATCAATTGCTGAAGCATTTCTGAACTCGATGTGCCCTTTGGTGGTATCAAAGTGACTGTTTCCGGGCACCACATTTCCGGGTTTCACCAAAACCGAAAACAAAACATTCTCGGCTGCCCTTCCCTGGTGTGTCGGAAGAAAATACTCAAAGCCCAAAATAGCACGAATGGCATTTTTCAGGTTGTAATACGACGAAGATCCGGCGTAACTTTCATCTCCCGTCATCATAGCAGCCCACTGGTTGTGGCTCATGGCACCGGTTCCGCTGTCGGTAAGCAAATCGATGTAAACCTGTTCGCTTTTCAGGTTAAATAAATTGTAATGCGCTTCTTTGATCCACTGTTCTCGCTGCTCGCGGGTACTTCTGAAAATGGGTTCCACCATTTTTATTCTATATGATTCTGCAAAAGGTAATTCCATTAAAATCTGATTTATGAATGATGATCAACGATTGAAGAACTATGATGGTTCCATATAAAACCAAACATGCAATTCGAAATCGATGTTCTTTTGTAAGAAAATTAAATAATGATTTACGAAATAAAATTACGATGGTTAACTGCATACGAAATCTGAAATCCTAAATCACGAATCTGAAATCTACAATCTAAAGGAATCCCTGTTTTTGATATTCAGGTAGCGGCGGTTGTGAAGAAATATGGCCAGTAAAAAGTTAAACATGTCCAGTATTTCGAACAAAGGTAAGAAGCTTTCCGGCAATTTCCACAGGACAAATATCAGTTTTGCAGTCATTTCATTATCATCTAAAAAAACCACTAATTTTGCACAGGAAATAAAAACAACAGAAAATGGGAAAACTGGCATTCGAAACGGTAATTTTTGACATGGACGGGGTAATCACCAAAACAGCCATTACACATGCGGCTGCCTGGAAAAAAATGTTTGATGAATTTCTTCAGGCCCGGGCAAACAGGAACAACGAAAAGTTTAATGAATTTACCCAAAGCGATTACCTCGCTTATGTCGACGGCAAACCGCGCTACAAAGGTGTTGCCTCATTTCTAGAATCCAGGAAAATTTCCATTCCTTTTGGCGATCCTTCGGATGAAGCGGGAAAAGAAACCATTTGCGGTCTCGGAAACCGCAAAAACGATGCTTTTAACGAAGTAATTGCACGCGACGGAGTGGAGGTTTACGAATCCACCGCAAAGTTGCTGAAGGACCTTACAGCTGCGGGAATTAAACTCGGAGTAGCTTCGTCAAGTAAAAACTGCGCGCCCGTTCTGGAGGCTGTCGATCTGTTGTCGGCATTTGGTGCCCGTGTTGACGGCGTGGTTTCTGCAGAGCTCGGATTACATGGAAAACCAGAGCCTGATATTTTTACCACAGCCTGCGAAATGCTGGGATCAACACCTGCGAAATCAATTGTGGTGGAAGACGCTGTTTCGGGTGTTCAAGCCGGTGCAAAAGGCAAATTTGGATTGACGCTCGGTATTGCACGCGAGAACAATGAAAAGGAACTCGCCGAAAACGGGGCCGATTTCGTAGTAAGCGATCTGGAGGAAATAAACGGAATAAACGGTCTGAACGAACTGTTCCTAAAAAACCAGGCGTAGCAGGAGGCTCGCAAGCTTCACTGAACTTCTTCTACACTTTTCTGTAAAAAATCGCGTGTGTAGTAGTCCTTATCTACTATTTCACCGTTCCAAACCACAATGTCGAGATCCATGGTCCGGGGCCCGAATTTAGGCCCGGTCCGGTCGCGTCCCAGTTGGTCTTCAATCGATTTTAACAACTTCGTCAGGTCCTTCCGGTCTCGCTCCGTATTTATTTTTACCGCACCATTGGTGTAGTCCGGCTGATCGGTAATCCCCACCGCTTTGGTTCGGATCATATGTGAAACTTTTACTACTTCCACTTTCGTACGAAGTATTTCCATCATTTGGGGAATGTTTTTCTCAGCATTGATGTTCGATCCAATGCCGACAATCACCGTATTCATCTTTTAGCCTCCATTTCCAATGAAACCGATTCGGCAAAACGCAAGGCATGTGGCTTGTCTACTTCCACTTTTGCCCGAATGACACGCTCATCCTCCATCACCAGATCAAGAATATTCCGCGTCAATACTTCCAGCAACTTAAACCGCCCTTCCTGAACAAAAACAATTACTTTTTTGGTGATGGTCTTGTAATCAAAAATACCATCCGGTTCATCCGACTCCAGCGCCGAAGCCGGAATATCTGTTTCAATTTCAATATTGATCACCACATCCTGCTTGTTTACCAACTCTTCAGGATTGAACCCGATGTAGGTTCTGATCAACAGCTTTTTTACACGTATTATCGCCATCTATTCAATGTTTTTTCCAAGGTTTTCACCCCCGTCTGCAAACAAAAGCTGCCCGGTCAGGTGCGTATTTTTCAGAATAAAATCAATACTGTCCAGAATCGGTTCCACACCACCCGGCTTTTTCATCGGGATATTTTGTGCAAGATTTTGAAGGTAGTTTTCATCCTCGTCAACCGGAGCCAGTGTAACCCCTGGGGCTATGGCATTCACCCGAATTGCAGGCGCAAACTCCAAAGCTGCCATTTTTGTCAGCTCCCACAAAGCCTTTTTCGACAGGGTGTAAGCTGCAAAATTGGACGTGTTTCCGGTAATTCGGGTATCCACAAAATTGATGATGTTTCCTTTTTTACAATACACTGCAAAGTCGCGAATCAGCAAAAACGGAGCCTTTAGATTGACATCCAGCTGGCTGTCGAACAGCTTTTCCGATGTTTCGCGCAGGTAAGCTTTGTCAAAAACCGAAGCATTGTTGACCAGCAAATCAAAAGGACCTGATTTTGAAACAATACTCGGAATCAGGCCTTCCACTTCATGCCCTTCGCTCAAATTGGCTGTAACCGATGAAAACAGTTGTTTCGGGTACTTTTCGCCCAACTCCCGGACAAGGGTGATCGCATCTTCTGCCGAACGGTTAAAATGAATGATTACGTTCCATCCGTTTACTGCCAGATGTTGCGAAATAGCCTTGCCTATTCGTTTAGATGCGCCTGTTATGAGTGCTGTCGGATTCATGTCTCTAAGTTACCCAATCTTCCGCAAATAACAGATACTTGTGCGCTTGGTTCAAAAAAAAGGCCCGAAAAACGGGCCTTCTGCTATTTCTTTTTGAAATTACTTAGCTACTGTAAGAATTCAACTTGCTCAGGTATTTTCCGATGATGTCGAATTCGAGATTGATCACCGACCCTTCTTTAAACGTATGAAAGTTGGTTACTTCATGCGTAAACGGAATAATCGCCACCTGGAACGAATTGTCCTTTGAATTCACCACGGTAAGGCTGACACCATTAACAGTTACCGAACCCTTTTCTACGGTCATATAACCTTGCCTTGCCTTTTCGATATCGAAATCGTATTCAAAAGTGTAGTACCAGCTGCCATCAGCTTCTTCCACTTTTCTACACACAGCAGTCTGATCCACATGTCCCTGAACGATATGGCCATCCAGACGGCCATTCATCATCATGCTGCGCTCGAGGTTTACTTTTGAACCCACTTCCAGTAAGCCCAGGTTCGACTTCAAAAGCGTTTCCTTAATCGCTGTTACTTTGTATTTTTTCTCTGCCTTATCCACCCAAACCACGGTTAAACAAACGCCGTTGTGCGATAAGCTCTGGTCAACTTTCAATTCATCGGCAAACGAACAGGTAAGTGTAAAATGAACGTTCTCCTGATCCTTTTCGATGGCAACCACTGTTCCGTATTCTTCTACTATTCCTGAAAACATAACTAGTTTAAAGTTTAGAGTTTAAAGTTCAGAGACTCTCTTACTCAGTTTATTTTTTCAATGTTACAACGAATAAAATACCTTCGTCAATCATCAATCGTTAATCATCATTCTAAAATCTGCCTTTATTTAAGGCTCCATTCCACCCCGTCCTTGGTGTCTTTCAGCTCAATACCAATGGCACTCAAATCGTCACGGATTTTATCGGCAGTAGCCCAGTCTTTATTGGCTTTTGCGTCCCTGCGAAGATTAATCAGCAATTCCATCGCTCCTGCCAAAGCCTGGTTATCCCCCGCATCGGCAGCTTCCTCTTCTTTCAGACCAAGCACATCAAAAACAATGTTTTGATAGAAAGTCTTGAGCTCTTCCAAATCACTCGCCGAGATCTTCTCGTTTCCGGCCTTTATTGAGTTGATCATTTTCACTCCGTCGAAGAGATGAGCAATCGCAATCGGACTGTTCAAATCGTCGCTTAAGGCAGCAAAACACTTGTCTTTCAGCGAAGCCACATCCACGGTCGACTGATCAGATGCACTTAGCTCACCCAGCGTTTTTACCGACGCCATCAGTCGTTCCAAACCTTTCTCTGACGCCTGTAACGCTTCGTTGGAAAAATCGATGGTACTGCGGTAATGCGCCTGCAAAATAAAGAAGCGAATCGTCATGGGTGAATACGCTTGCTGCAACATGGCGTGCTTGCCCGAAAACAGCTCTTTTAACGTAATAAAATTACCCAGCGAACGCGCCATCTTTTGTCCGTTGATGGTGATCATGTTGTTGTGCATCCAGTACCTTACCGCTTCCCGGCCGTTACTGGCTACGTTTTGTGCAATCTCACATTCATGGTGCGGAAACGTTAAGTCCATTCCTCCCCCGTGAATATCAAATTGTTCGCCGAGGTATTTGGTACTCATCACCGAACATTCGAGGTGCCAGCCCGGAAATCCTTCGCTCCATTTCGACGGCCAGCGCATAATGTGCTCAGGCGAAGCTTTTTTCCACAAAGCAAAGTCGAAAGAGTTTTTCTTTTCGCTTTGCCCGTCCAGTTCGCGGGTATTGGTTTTTATATCGTCCAGGTTACGGCCCGACAAAATCCCGTATTTGTACTTCTGGTTGTATTTTTCCACGTCGAAATACACCGACCCTTTGGATTCGTAAGCAAAACCATTGTCGAGTATTTCCTGAACCATTTGCTGCTGCTCAATAATGTGGCCGCTGGCACGCGGTTCGATGCTCGGAGGTAACACGTTCAGGTTCTCCATATTGTGAACAAAGGAGTTCAGGTACTTCTGAACCACTTCCATTGGCTCCAGTTGTTCGAGCCTTGCTTTTTTGCCGATTTTATCTTCGCCGCTTTCTTCCGCTTCGTTTTCCAGGTGACCAACATCTGTAATGTTACGGACATAGCGTACTTTGTAACCTAAAAACGTTAGGTAGCGAAACAAAAGGTCGAAAGTGATGTTCGGACGGGCATGTCCGAGGTGCGAATCGCTGTAAACCGTAGGACCGCATACATAAAGCCCCACTTTTCCTTCCACCAGCGGTTTAAATTCTTCCTTCTTCCGGCTTAAGGTATTGTAAATAAATAGTTGATTTTCCATCATATCTTATGATTCCCAATAATGGTGCAAAGGTAAGATAAATAAGGGATTTCCGGCCCAAGAAAACAATCCGGGGCGCTCCTATTCCTGTGTTGCCGGATCAACGGCTTTGCTTTCTTCTTCGTGCATTTCAGCCTTGTTGAAATACCTGCGGTAAAACAACAAAATGGAAAAAATCCCTACCGTAATCGAAGAATCGGCAATGTTAAACACCGGGCGGAAAAAGATAAAGGGATTACCTCCCACACTTGGCACCCACTCCGGATAACGGCCTTCAATCAGTGGAAAGTAAAACATATCTACCACCTTGCCGTGCAAAAAGCTGGAATAGCCACCTTCGGCCGGGAAAAGCGTTGCCACCTGCCCCCAGCTGTGATTGAAAATGATTCCATAAAACAAGCTGTCGATGATATTACCTATGGCACCGGCAAAAATCAATGAAATACATGCAATGAATCCGAACGGAATTTCCTTGTTTTTGGCAAGTTTGAACAGATACCAGCCAATGGCGACAACCGCCAGTATACGAAAAATACTCAAAGCCATTTTACCGTATTCTCCGGCAAACTCGAATCCAAAAGCCATTCCGTTGTTCTCTACAAAATGGAGGATAAACCAGTCTTTAAAAACGACGATTTCATCACCTATTGCCAGGTGTGTTTTGATCCAGATCTTTAGGACCTGATCTACTATCAAAATCAGAAAAATTATAAGCAGCGCTTTTTTGGTCCGCGACATATTCTGTTACATTAAAATAAAATGCTCTCCGAATGTCAGTTCATGCTGGTTTCGAAGAGCAAATTAAAATCTTTGTTTCATTTACTCAGGCCTGTCCTTTTTTCGCGTCAATACTGAGCGTTGCATGGGGGACAGCCCGCAATCTTTCTTTTGATATCAATTTGCCCGTTTCGCGACAAATACCATATGTTTTGTTTTCGATACGAACCAAGGCAGCCTGCAAGTGTTGAATGAACTTTTGCTGACGTTGAGCCAGCTTTCCTGCTTCTTCTTTCGAAAGGGTGGCTGCTCCTTCTTCCAATACCTTAAACGTTGGCGAAGTGTCCGAAATATCGTTCCCATCGCCCTGAGTGATCGAATTCTTGTACATCTCGTAATCGGCCTGTGCTTTTTCAAGCTTCCTCAGGATAAGATCTTTGAATTCAACCAACTCGTCATCCGAATATCTGTTTTTAACTCCCATAGCTCTTGGGTTTTAGTTCATTTCTGTTTTTCAAGAAGCTCCTAAAGTAATAAAAAAAACCTATCAAATCCGGCGCTTCTGTGCAATTATTTCTACAACCTTTCGATTTCGATTTTTGCCATTACATCTTTGTCGATCTCCACTTCTTTTGCAAGTGCCTGATCTGCTTTATCCACCAGTGTCAGGGCATCCGCAAGTGTTTGCGAACAAATGTATTCGCGGTGGTTTTTCAGGGCTTCTTCAAAAGCTTCATTTTTTTCGATCGAAAGTTTAATCCTGTCGGTCACTTCAAAGTTGCTTTCCTTGCGCAGGTTCTGAATTTTATTGATGAATTCGCGCGCAACTCCTTCCTGCCGCAACTCTTCGGTTACATTAATATCCAAAGCAATGGTCATCTGCCCTTCGGTGGCTACTGTCCAGCCCGGAATATCTTCTGTCTGAATTTCCACATCTTCGAGTGCCAGCATCACTTTTTCGTCTCCCACCACCAACTCGTATTCACCGTTGCTTTCGATCGTTGAAATGGTAGCCTGATCAAACTGATTCACCGCTGCTGCGATCTGTTTCATGATCTTGCCGTATTTCGGCCCAAGTGTTTTGAAATTCGGCTTGATCTTCTTTTTGATCACTCCCGCAGTATCCGTCAGGAATTCAACTTCCTTCACATTTACTTCTGCCAGAATGATGTTCGCAACTGCTTTGAACTGCTCTTTAAAGTGAGGATTCAATACCGGCACCATAATTTTGGCCAGCGGCTGACGTACTTTCAGTTTCTCTTTGCGTCGCAGTGCCAGGATCATTGATGAAGCACGTTGTGCTATGTCCATTTTTTCTTCCAGATCCTTATCGATCAGTGTTGCGTCATACCCCGGGAAATCGAGCAGATGCACACTCTGATCCGCTTCTTTTCCAGTCACTTTGTTCAGGTCAGAGAAAAGCAGGTCGGCATAAAACGGTGCAATCGGCGCCATTAATTTGGCTACTGTTGTCAAACAAGTGTACAAGGTCTGGTAAGCCGAAATTTTATCCTGAGAATACTCACCACCCCAGTAACGTTTGCGGCTCAAACGCACAAACCAGTTACTCAGATTTTCGGTTACAAACTCAGAAATAGCACGGCCTGCACGGGTTGGCTCGTAGCTTTCGTAGCTTTCGCCCACCTCTTTTACCAGCGAGTTCAGCAGCGAAATAATCCAGCGATCGATCTCCGGACGCTGAGCCACCGGAATTTCGTCTTCGGCATATTTAAAGCCGTCAACATTGGCATAAAGCGAGAAGAAACTGTACGTATTATAAAGTGTTCCAAAAAACTTACGTTTTACTTCTTCCACCCCGGCAATGTCAAATTTCAGGTTATCCCACGGTTGCGCATTGGTGATCATGTACCAGCGCAGCGGGTCGGAACCGTAGTTCTCGATGGTTTCGAACGGATCGACTGCATTGCCCAGACGTTTCGACATTTTCATGCCGTTTTTGTCGAGCACCAGCCCGTTCGAAATAATATTTTTGAAAGCTACCGATTCGTCGATCATAGTAGCAATGGCATGCAAAGTAAAGAACCAGCCACGTGTTTGGTCAACACCCTCGGCAATAAAATCAGCCGGGAACACACTCTTGAAGTTCTCTTTCCACTCAAAAGGATAGTGACGCTGTGCATACGGCATCGCACCCGAATCAAACCAAACATCGATCAGGTCCGATTCGCGGTACATTTTCTGCCCGCTTGGCGCAACCAAAACGATTGGGTCAACATGCGATTTATGCAGGTCTATCTTTTCGTAGTTCTCCAGCGAGTTGTCGCCCACTTCAAAGCCATCAAACGGATTTTCGGTCATGAAACCGGCTTCCACCGACTTCTGAATTTCGCTCATCAACTCTTCTACCGAGCCGATACAGATTTCTTCTGAAGCATCTTCGGTACGCCAGATCGGCAGCGGAGTTCCCCAGAAACGTGAACGGCTTAGGTTCCAGTCCACCAGGTTTTCGAGCCAGTTTCCAAAACGGCCGGTACCTGTTGAAACGGGCTTCCAGTTGATGGTTTTGTTCAACTCCACCATCTTGTCTTTCACCGCGGTTGATTTGATGAACCACGAATCCAGCGGATAATACAACACCGGCTTATCCGTACGCCAGCAGTGCGGGTAACTGTGCACATGCTTTTCTACTTTGAAAGCTTTGTTTTCCTGCTTCAGCATTACGGCAATGTCAACATCCACTGTCGAAGCATCTTCTTCCAGCTTATCGTCGTATTCGTTTTTTACCGGGCGACCGGCAAATTCGTGATAGCTTTCGGTGTTGACATATTTTTCAACAAACTCCGGATCCAAATCGATGGTCGGGTAAAAACGTCCTTTTCTATCTACCAGCGCCTGCATTTTCCCGTCGGTGTCTTTCACTATCAGCGGAGAAATTCCGTGTTGTTTGGCCACGCGGTCGTCATCTGCACCAAACGTTGGTGCAATGTGAACGATGCCGGTACCGTCTTCGATGGTTACAAAATCACCCGTAATTACTTCGAAAGCTTTTCCTTCCGGTTTTACCCAGTCGATCAGCTGCTCGTACTGAACACCTTTTAGTTGCTCGCCGGTATATTCAGCCAGCACTTTGTAAGGAATATTTTTATCGCCCGGCTTGTATTCTTCCAATGCCAGCTCGGCATTTTTTGCGGGAAAATAAACCGGGAAAAGGTCTTTTGCCAGGATCAAAGTCACCGGCACTCCGGTGTATGGATTGAACGACCGAACTTTTACATAGCGGATATTTGGCCCCACACACAAAGCGGTGTTCGACGGCAAAGTCCATGGAGTAGTCGTCCACGCCAAGAAGTGCAGATCGGTATCCAGCCCTTCAAACAAAAATTCGGAACGCTCGTTGCGAACCGCTTTGAACTGCGCAATGGCAGTGGTGTCTTTCACATCGCGGTAACAACCCGGCTGGTTTAGCTCGTGCGAACTCAAACCTGTTCCAGCGGCCGGCGAGTAGGGCTGAATAGTGTAGCCTTTGTACAATAATCCTTTTTGGTAGATCTGTTTCAGCAACCACCAAACCGACTCAATATAGCGGTTGTCGTAGGTAATATACGGATCGTCCATATTGACCCAGTAGCCCATTTTACGGGTGAGTTCTTCCCACTCGCGGGTGTACTTCATCACCTCCTTTTTACAGGCCTGGCTGTATTCTTCAACGGTAATTTTTTTGCCAATGTCGTCTTTGGTAATACCCAGCGCTTTTTCAACGCTCAGTTCCACCGGAAGTCCGTGCGTATCCCAACCGGCTTTGCGGTGAACACGAAATCCCTGCATGGTTTTGTAACGACAGAAAATATCTTTGATAGCACGCGCCATTACGTGGTGAATGCCGGGCATTCCGTTCGCCGATGGCGGGCCTTCGTAAAATACAAAAGTAGGGTGCCCCTCACGCGTTGAAATACTCTTGTGAAAAGTATCATCATTTTCCCAACGCTCCAGCACATCTTTATTGATCTGCGATAAATCTAATTGTTTGTATTCCTGAAATTTATTACTCATAAGAAACTCTTCCTAATCTGCTGATTTTAAAAAATATGCAAATATAGAAATTTTTTTAGGGGCTGAACTTAAAAATGAGCTTATTGGCAGAATGTTAATTGCACACTTTACAAATTAAAAACCGATGTCACGCAACCAATCCTTGGCAGAATTCATCTTTGGAAAAACAAGCCAACATGAGAACGACCAAATTATTAATATTCTCACTCTCATTACTTTTACTTATTTCCTGTCAAGAGAGCCCTGAGTCAGAATCAACCTGTTACAGAAAAAGTGATCCCCCAAGAAATTCGGAGAAAGTTACAATAGAACAGGGATTATGGGGAGACGTTTGGTTTTGGAGCGGAGACTTCATGCCTGTTGGTCGGGGTGAGATATGCCAGATAATACGGAAGGTTTTGATTTACGAATTAACGACCAACGAAGACGTAGAAAAAGTTGATTATTCACCCTTTTACACAAAAATCCATACAAAATTAGTTACATCTGTTTATTCCGACAGCCAAGGTTTCTTCGAGCTTGAACTAGAGCCAGGTACTTATAGTATTTTTATCCAGGAAGGCGATAAAATCTATTCGAATCGTTTCTCTTCTCAGGGTATTTTCCCGGTAACCGTTAAATCCGGAGAATTGAGTGAGATCAGATTTGATATCAACTACGAAGCAACATTCTAATTCAAAAAAATGAAATGAGCATGATGTTAATTCAACATGATTATCCATCAATTGACAGATTTATGAATTACAAACCATCGCAGTAATTACAAACAAATTCAATCCTATGAAACAGCTGATCACTCTTTTATTACTTTTTGTTGTTTTGAGTTGCTCCAAAGACGATGACTCTCCGAACAAACAAATCATTGGCAAATGGGAATGGACGGAAACGATAAATCCCTGGACCGGAATAAAATACACTCCCCAATCGGAAGGTTATAGCCAAATCTCAGTTTATAAAGCTGATAATACTGTGGAGTATTATAAAAACGGGGAATTGACCGGAACAGAGTCCTACCAGATCGAAGAAATTCAAAATCCGCCCGAAAGCTCAATCGGTGCAAAAACCACTTTTTTAATTATCAATACTACAAAAATCCCATTCACGATTCAGAACGATTTCTTGGTTCTTAATCAGGCTTATGTTGACGGGCCGACAAGCATTTACAAAAGAATCCAATAATCAATGAAGTGTAAACACCATATAATCGCCCCCTTTCACCAGCTATACTTCTGGTAAACAAGCAGCAATATCAAACTTGCAATCTAATCTAGAAAACAAAAAGGCCCGGAAACCTCCGGGCCTTCGCAATATCTTTGAAACAAGGTATTATTCCACACCAAATTTATACACACAAATGGAGTAGTATTCGTTTCCCGGCTCCAAAATAGTCGACGGGAATTCGGGTTTGTTCGGACTGTCAGGAAAGTGTTGGGTTTCCATGCAGAAAGCACCTCTGAATGCATAAGGAACACCTTCTTTTCCAACCGCCTTTCCATCCAGAAAATTACCTCCGTAGAACTGCATACCGGGTTCGTTGGTATAGACTTCCATGGTACGTCCGGTTTGTGGTTCCACTACTTTAGCGGCAAAAGTAAGACCGTTGGCCGCCTGGTTTAGCACCCAGTTGTGGTCGTAACCGTTACCCAGTTTCAGCTGCCCGAAATCATCATTGATACGGGCGCCAATAGCTGTCGGAGTTCTGAAATCCATGGGAGTTCCTTCCACCGGAGCAATTTCACCGGTTGGGATCAATCCTGCATCTACCGGCGTGTAATTATCGGCATTGATCTGAACGACGTGCTCGTTTACATCGCCTTGCCCGGCGCCTTTCAGGTTAAAAAACGAGTGGTGAGTCAGGTTCACCGGAGTCGCTTTATCGGTAGTTGCCCAATATTCTATTTTCAGTTCGTTGGCGTCGGTCAGTTTATACTGAACTTTCACATCCAGGTTTCCGGGGTAACCTTCTTCCCCGTCCGGAGAATGATACATAAGTACCAGCGTTTGATCATCGGGTTGCTCTGCATCCCAAACCACGTTGTTGTACCCCACAATACCTCCGTGCAAGGCATTTTCGCCGTTATTTTTAGCCAGTGTATAAACGGTGTCATTCAAAGCGAACTGCCCGTTGGCAATCCGGTTTCCGTAACGGCCGATCAACGAACCAAAGTATTTCTCACTGGTTTTCAAGTATTCATCTATTGTATTAAAGCCCAGCACAACATCGCCAAAGTTCCCTTGTTTGTCAGGTGTCCACAACGACACAACCTTTCCGCCAAAATTAGTGATTTGTGTTACCACGCCCTGACTGTTTTTCAGGGTATAAAGATTTACCGGTTTTTCATCTACTTCTTTCTGAAAATTAGCAGCAGGTATCAGTTCCGGCATTTTTTTTTCAGGAGCACATGCAAACGAAAGTACTAGCAACAGAGCTACAATCGAGTTTTTCATAGTAGTTTTTTATAATTATTTTGAACTGTAAATTTAATGCGAATACAACGCTATACCCTATTTGATACGCCTAAAATTAATCAGGATAAATTATACGACAAAACCGCCTGCTATTAACAAGCAACCCGGCAGAGCAAGTACCCACAAGTGCCAGGTATCAAATTCCATAAGTTATTTGCTAAGTTGGTTTATAGTTTTTATAAAATGTTTCACACGTTCCCGCTCTACTTTGTTCTCCCAGTTTCCGTCTTTCTTTAGCGACGATCCTACAATAAATCCATCCGCCCAACTCCAGTATTCGTGGATATTCCCGGCGTCGATGCCCGAACCGATCAGCACCGGAATTTTAACCGAGCGTCTCACTTCTTTTAACTCCTTCAGCGATGGTTTTTCCCCGGTTGAACTTCCGGTAACAATCACCCCATCCGAAAGAAAAAACCCGGCCGCTTTGGCCGTTTCTGCAATCGAAACATCAGCCGAAACAGCGTGCGAGGAATGCTTCTTTTTAATATCCGTGAATATTTTCACCCGTTCAGCCCCTATATGTTTCCGGTACCGCAGCAATTCTCCGGCGTCACTGTTCATCATTCCTTCGTCGGCCAAATGCCCGAAAACAAAACCTTCGGCCCTGATAAAATCAAAACCGGCAGCCAAAGCTACCGCAAGTGCCGCTTTGTTGGCACCCGCCAGAATTTGTATCCCCAATGGAATTTTTATTAGGGAACGCAGTGCACAGGCAATCGCGGTCATCGACGCAACGATCTCGGGCCCCACTTCCCGATTCAGGTAGGGCCTGTCGTGCATGTTCTCGATCATGATGGCACCTACGCCTTCTTCCTGAAGCACTTGGGCATCGGCAAGTGCATCGGCAATCATCTGTGCAAGCGAACGATCGTTTCGGGGTGTGCCGGGCAAAGCCCCCACATGCACCATCCCGATTATGGTTTTATTCAGTTCCAAGCTTTACTTTATTTTTGATATTGCTTAAAATTAATCGGAATCCTACTAAATACCGCATTCTTGCCCCAGAAAAAGAAAGCGTTTTTGCCCGGCTTGTTTCATACCGAATTTGTATTTTTGAAGCTTATTAGAAATCCTAAATTCAGTTACCTAATGAAAACATTTACCGGAATTTTTGCACTTGGAATTATTTTGCTGTTTGCTTCGTGCCAAACAGAAGAAAAGCCGAACACGCTTACCAAAAAAGAGATCAAAGAAGGCTGGGAGCTGCTATTTGATGGCAATTCGCTCGACAACTGGAAAACCTTTAACGGAGGTAAAGTTACCGGCTGGAAAATTGAGGACGGCGTATTACACAATTCAGGTGTTGGCTCTGACCACGGTGGCGACATTGTTACCAAAAAAGAATTTACCAATTTTGAACTGTACCTCGAATGGAAGATTGCGCCCCAGAGTAATTCAGGCGTTTTTTACCATGTTCAGGAAGGGCTCACCAACGCTATTTACGAATCGGGTCCGGAGTATCAATTGATCGACGGGAAAGGCTGGCCGGGTCAATTGGATGCCGACCAATACTCGGGCGCCAACTACGCAATGAATGCTCCCCAGAATGCAGAAGTTAAACCTGTGGGAGAATGGAACACCACCCGTATTGTTGTGAACGGACCGCATGTTGAACACTGGCTCAACGGAACAAAAGTAGTTGAATACGAATTGTGGTCGGATGCATGGGTAGCCCAAAAAGCCAACAGCAAATGGGCCGATGCACCCGAATACGGAATGGGCAAAAGCGGCCACATCGGCTTGCAGGACCACGGCGGCTTAACCATGTTCAAGAATATTAAAATCAGGGAAATATAGTTCAGCACAATAGTCATTCCCACTTTCGTGGGAATCTTAAACATGAGCAGATTCCCGTTGACACGGGAATGACTAACGCTTTTCTGAACTCAGGCAAAAAATTATCTTTACTCCAAAAACAAAAAATATGGCAATTACTGCATTCAGGGGCATGAAGCCTTTTCCCCAACTTTTATTCTCCGCTTTTGTAATTTTGGTGTGTTTTCTGGCTTTCCTGATCCTTTCTTTGATAATTGCCGTTCCCGTTTTTGGATTCGACTCCATACTCAGTCTTCCCACTCTTGGCGATCTGGAAAATCCGCAGAGCCTGATCGTATTAAAATACTTTCAAACCGTTCAGGCCATCGGTTTATTTATTCTCCCCCCGCTAATTCTCGCTTACCTTTACCAAGGCAGCATTTCGAAATACCTTTACCTGAATAAATCATTCCAGGGTTCCTCTTTTCTGATGGTAATTGTGTTGATGGTTTTTATGATGCCCTTTATCAATTTCACCGCCGAACTAAACAGCCGTTTGTCTCTCCCCAGCTGGTTGTCGGACGTAGAGCAATGGATGCGCAACTCGGAAGAGGAAGCTGCCCGTTTAACCGAAGCATTTTTGAATGTGAGAACCATTCCGGGACTGGCTTTCAACCTGTTTATGGTGGCGTTTTTACCGGCTATTGGTGAAGAGTTGTTGTTCCGGGGAGTTATTCAGAAAATTTTTACCCGGATGACCCGCAACCACCACTGGGGAATCTGGATCTCAGCCATCCTTTTCAGTGCCATGCACATGCAGTTTTTTGGCTTTATCCCGCGCATGGTTTTGGGCGCTGTTTTTGGGTATCTTTTGGTGTGGAGCGGATCGATGTGGCTCCCGATGCTGGGACACTTTCTAAACAATGCAATCGCTGTTACCGCCATGTTTTTGGTGAACAACGGAACCATTGGTGAAGGAGTGGAAGATTACGGTTCCACCAGCTACTACGCGGCTACCATCAGCCTTGTAATTATTGCTGCACTTTTATTTCTGATAAAAAGGGAAAACGCCGGCAACAAGATTGTTGCAAGCGAAATTTTGTACTAGTTAAACTGCATAAAAAGATCGCGCTGCACAAACGTTGGCTTTTCTTCTGCTTTGCCTTCCAATGAAATTTCTTCTTTTGGCTCCTCAACGTTTTCAACCTCCTCCTGTTGTTGCAGCAATTTTCGTTCTTTTCTGCGTAATACGTAAACAATCCCAAACTCTTCGGCCAGGGCACGTTTTTCTTCTTCCGACCCCGCTTCCAACTCCAGGTGACTTTCTATTTCGGTCCACAACTGAGAGATAAAGTCGTTGGTGGTTTTACGTAGCTGCTGCATTTTCTCGAAGGCTCTCAGCGTATTTCGTTTCAGATTTTGCTGAAATATAGCTGCATCGCTGAACTCTTCCAATTTGAATTTTACCAACGCAATCGACGGGCTGTAAATGGCACTTCCGCCCTGCCGTACACGGTTTTGTTCTCCGTTAACAATAGTACGCCCCCATTCCAGTATTTCCTGTTCTGTATTCAGCGCAGGAACTTTACCTCCCAAGTCCAAAAGGCTGCCATAATATTTTAATCCGCCATTTATTTCGCCTCTTTCCGAAGCAAATAACAGTACCTGGATAAAATGAGAAAGATACAGACGTGCGGTTTCCTGGGTGGCTTTATAATGTTTGTTATTGTCCGATTGCTGTTTGATATTCAGCTCGTAATGCTTCAACGTATTTTCGAACTGGTTTTTTACGCTCTGCAGCTCTTCGATCGAATGTTTGGCAAAAGGGATATTTCGGGTTGTAATGGCGTTTACTTTTTTCAGGGCTGCTTCCAACGCGCGAAGCCTTGCCTTGTCCGTCGTGGGTAATCTTCTGTATGGCATAAGTCCTCCTTGTTTTTGCGAATTTAAAGAATCGCAAGCTCAGATACAGGCCTTCGCCTTGTAACTTATGCACATCCGGTTGTGAATTATATGAAAAAAGAAAGCCTTTTCCGCAAAGAAAAGGCTTTCAAACTATGATAAGTTAACAAACTATCTGCTCAAACGTGCTTTTAAGTACTCGCGGTTCAGGCGGGCAATGTTCATGATAGAAATGCTTTTGGGGCACTCAGCTTCACAAGCGCGGGTGTTGGTACAACCGCCGAAACCAAGTTCATCCATTTTTGCTACCATGCTCATGGCACGTGTATCGGCTTCCACTTTCCCTTGCGGCAACTTGGCCAGGTGAGAAACTTTTGCAGATACAAACAACATCGCCGATGAGTTTTTACAAGCCGCTACGCAAGCTCCGCAACCAATACATGCAGCTGCATCCATTGATTCTTCCGCATCTTCGCGCGACACCGGAATAGCGTTTGCATCGGGCACACCACCTGTGTTAACCGACACGAAACCACCGGCCTGAAGAATTTTCTCAAAAGCACTGCGGTCTACCACCAGGTCTTTAATTACCGGGAAAGCACGCGCACGCCAGGGTTCAATAATGATGGTTTCGCCATCTTTGAACTTACGCATGTGCAACTGACAGGTAGTTACCTCGGTGTCTGGTCCGTGCGGGCGTCCGTTGATGTACAAGCTACAGGTTCCGCAAATACCTTCGCGGCAATCGTGGTCAAAAGCGATCGGGTCAATTCCTTTTTCAATCAGGTCGTTGTTTAAAATGTCCATCATTTCAAGGAAAGAAGATCCGGTCGAAATATTCTCGATCGTATAAGTCTCGAATCTTCCTTTGGATTTAGCGTTCTTTTGCCTCCAAACTTTTATTTTGAGTTGTTTCAGAATTTTATCAGCCATTTCTTTTCGATTTTAAGATTAATAGATTTGAGTCGTGAGACTACTTGTAACTACGTTGTGTGAGTTTCACATTCTCAAAAACCAAATCTTCTTTGTGTAATACCGGCTCCTGGCCTTCTCCCTTGTACTCCCAGCACGAAACGTAAGTAAACTGTTCGTCGTTACGTTTTGCTTCGCCCTCTTCGGTTGCCGATTCTTCACGGAAGTGACCTCCGCAAGACTCGTTACGATCCAGTGCATCGCGTGCCATCAGTTCGCCAATATCCAGGAAGTCAGCAACACGACCTGCTTTTTCCAGTTCCGGATTCAGGTTATCCAGTTCTCCCGGAATACGAACGTCTTTCCAGAATTCTTCGCGGATTACCTTGATTTCCTCAATGGCTTTTTTCAGACCTTCTGCATTACGCGACATTCCCACGTAATCCCACATAATATGTCCCAGCTTTTTGTGGAAATAATCCACCGGCTTGGAACCTTTTACATTGAATAGCTTTTCAATTCTGTCAGTCACCGCTTTTTCTGCTTCCACAAATTCCGGAGCATTTACATCGGTTTTCGGCGTCATAATTTCGTCAGCCAGGTAATCACCAATGGTGTAAGGCAATACGAAATATCCGTCAGCCAATCCCTGCATCAAAGCAGAAGCACCCAAACGGTTGGCACCGTGATCCGAGAAGTTGGCTTCACCAATCGAATACAAACCGGGAACGGTTGTCATCAGGTTGTAGTCAACCCAGGTTCCACCCATTGAATAGTGAATAGCCGGGTAGATCATCATCGGCTCTTTATACGGATCAGTATCGGTGATCTTTTCGTACATCTGGAACAAGTTTCCGTAACGGGCAGTAATCACATCTTTACCCAATCTTTCGATCGAATATTTGAAATCGAGGAATACAGCTTTTCCTTCGGCGTTTACACCAAAGCCTGCATCGCAACGCTCTTTGGCAGCACGCGAAGCAACGTCACGCGGAACCAGGTTACCGTACGAAGGATACCTTCTTTCGAGGTAAAAATCGCGATCCTCATCAGCAATATCATTCGGGCCGATCTCGCCCTTCTGCAATTTTACTGCATCTTCTTTTTTCTTCGGAACCCATACACGACCGTCATTACGCAACGATTCCGACATCAAAGTCAGTTTTGATTGCTGGTCGCCGTGTACCGGAATACAGGTCGGGTGGATCTGTACAAAACAAGGGTTCGACATGAACGCTCCTTTTTTGTAGCATTGCCAAGCTGCCGATCCGTTACTTCCCATCGCATTGGTTGAAAGGAAGAATACGTTTCCATAACCACCGGTTGCCACCACTACTGCGTGTGCTCCAAATCTTTTGATTTTTCCGCTTACCAGGTCGCGGGCAATAATCCCACGAGCTTTTCCATCTACAACAACCACATCCAGCATTTCGTGGCGGTTATACATTTCCACACTGCCTTTGGCAATCTGACGGTTCAAAGCCTGGTACGCACCAATCAGCAACTGTTGTCCGGTTTGTCCGCGCGCATAAAACGTACGGCTTACCAACACCCCACCAAATGAACGGTTGTCAAGCAAACCGCCGTATTCGCGACCAAACGGAACACCTTGTGCCACACACTGGTCGATAATGTTGGGTGAAACTTCGGCCAAACGGTAAACGTTGGCTTCGCGGGCACGGTAGTCGCCCCCTTTGATTGTATCATAAAACAACCGGAAAACCGAGTCGTTATCGTTTTGGTAGTTTTTTGCAGCGTTGATACCACCCTGTGCTGCAATCGAGTGCGCACGACGTGGGCTGTCCTGGTAACAAAATGCTTTTACCTTGTATCCGAGTTCGGCCAGTGAAGCAGCTGCCGAAGCACCTCCCAAACCGGTTCCAACCACGATAACTTCTAATTTACGCTTGTTTGCAGGGCTCACCACTTTGATGGCCGATTTATGCTTGGTCCACTTTTCGGCCAATGGGCCCTGAGGTATTTTACTATCTAAAATGCTCATAATTCTTTCCTTTTTAATTGTTCAATCCAAACATGAAATAAAGCGGAATAATCGCAAAACCAAGGGCCACAACTACGGCATAAATCTGGCCAATAACCTGCCATCTTTTTAACCAGTACTTGTTGTTCAACCCCAGTGTCTGGAATGATGACCAGAATCCGTGTGAAAGGTGTACACCCAACAAAATTCCACCGATGATGTAGAAAATGCCCAGCGCAGTGCTTTGGATAAATGCTGTAGATACAAGTGCATACGCATTTTCCATGTGAACTCCCTTAACCACTACTTCTTCCAGCAAGTGATGCCCGGTGAATTTCATTTTCACAAAGAAATCGAGGATGTGAATGATCAGGAAAACCAGCACCAATCCACCCAGCACCAGCATGTTACGCGAAGCCCATGTACTGGCACCACTCATGTTCTTTTTGGCGTACTTCACCGGACGTGCTTTCCAGTTCTGGTACTCCAGCATGAACGACCATAAGATGTGAACTATGAATCCCAATCCTAAAACGGGTTCCATTACTTTAATAAGTGGGTTGGTTGCCATAAAATGAGCCCCCTGATTAAACAAATCACCACTGTCATCAAAAATAAGTAACAGGTTGATGCCTAAATGGACCGCAATGAATACCATCAGGAAAAGACCCGACACACTCATTATGAACTTTCTTCCAATTGAGGCAGTTAAAAATTTGCTCATAATCTATTTATATTTTGGTTGATTTAATAACTCTTTAAAAGAGCATCACAAATGTAGATGAACCCCCTATTATCCGCAAAAAAGGCGATCTAAAATAGCTAATTTAAAATGTTTCTACAAACAATTTAATTTTGGGTTTAAATTGAAGTTTGAACTAGAGTGAGTTATGCCGTAAATAATGGAAATATTGCATAAACAGAAGCGGCAATTTTTCACCTAAAAGCGCATTTGGCAATTTTTAAGCTCCAGAAAATACTCTTCCGTTGACCGGCGCAGTATGATTCTAATCGCAAAATCAACACCGAGTACTACTCAATACCTCCCGCACCTTGCGGATATGTTCAGGCGTTGTTCCGCAACAACCGCCGATAATATTCGCACCGGCACGCAGTAATTCCGGAACAAGTCTCGCCATTTCTTCGGGTGTTTCCGGAAAATGGGTTTCACCGTCGCAATAAACCGGCATTCCGGCGTTGGCATGTACCAGCACCGGAACGGCAGAATTTGCCTTTCGGATTTCTTCTACAATACCGATCATATTGGCAATGCCGTTGCCACAATTGGCACCTATCAGTTCGGCGCCGGCATCCACCAGCGTGTTTACCATATCGGTTGGGGAGATTCCCATCATCGAGCGAAATTCTCCGCTAAGCGTTTTCTCAAACGTCATGGTGCAGAAAACTTCGCACTGCGTATTTTCTTTTGCTGCCCGGATGGCAATTCGTGCTTCGTCCAGGTCGGTCATCGTTTCAATCATAATCGCATCGGCCCCACCGGCCTCCAAGCCCATCGCCTGCTCTTTAAAAGCTTCATACATCTCGTCTTCGCTTACATCGCCCATCATCAGGATTTTTCCGGTAGGCCCTACCGATCCCAACACAAACTTATTGCCCGCTGCCTTGCGACTTAGTTCAGCAGCTGCCTTGTTCAGCTCAAAAACCTTATCCCCCAGGCCATATCTTCCCAGCTTAAAACAAGTACCTCCAAAACTATTGGTTTCCACCATATCAGCACCCGCTTCAATATAACTTTTGGCAATGTCATACACATCATCCGGATGCGAAAGGTTCCACTCTTCGGGGCATTCGCCGGCTTTCAATCCTTTTTGCTGAAGAAATGTTCCCCAGGCTCCGTCCGACACCAGGATCCTTCCCTGCATGATCTGATCAACGATCTTTCCCATTTCTGATTGTTTTAAGCAACTAACGAATTCAGGAACTCCACCAACCCTTGGGGATCTGCCGAATAGGCATCGGCACCAATCCGGTCACAAAAGTCCTGCGTTACCGGCGCTCCGCCCACCGCAATTTTTGCCTCCGGAATTTCAGCCCGGATCGCTTTGGCAATCCGCTCCATATTTACCATGGTAGTAGTCAGCAAGGCCGAAAGCCCCACAATCGCATTTTCATGTTTCTTTAGCGCTTCAATAAAAGTTTCGGCTTTTACATCAATTCCCAGGTCAATCACCTCCCAGCCATTGCCTTCAACCATCATCGACACCAGGTTTTTGCCAATGTCGTGCAGATCGCCTTCCACCGTACCGATGATGAAAGTTCCTTTTTGCTTTACTTCCCCTGTCAGAAAAAACGGTTTAAGATGGACCAAGGCCGTACTCATGGCTTTTGCCGCCATCAGCACCTGCGGAACAAAAACCTTGTTTTCCCGAAACTTTATCCCGATTCTCTCCATTCCGGGCATCAATCCCTTGGTCAAAATATCCTGGGCCGAAACGCCCTCTTCCAGCGCCTGCCGCGTGAGTTCATCGGCACCCTCCTGATCTTTCATATGAGGAGGATAGGGCGCTGCCCTGTTAATTTTGCCGAATTCCACACACCCGGCAATTTTAGATAAGATCTCGTTCATGGTCGTATTGTATCTGCTTGTGTAAAGATTATGAAATCGTTTAGATAATCGAAAAAAAGCACCGGGAAATTTTGAAAAGGATAAGCACAAAATCAACGAAAAACATCCGAAGGTGCCAAAGTACTTTTATTACGTTCAGCATCTACATCCGGTTGGAATAAACCGACTGAAATTCTAACTTTAGCACCACTAAATCAAAAACCTATGAGTACGCCTTTCCTTTTGTTTATTATATTTTCGGCGGTAGCACTGCTTCTTTTCCTGGTACTGAAATTCAAGATCAGCGCTTTTATTTCCCTGCTGATCACAGCCATCTATGTTGGAATTATTTCCGGAATGCCACTGAAAGACATTTCAACTTCCATACAAGAGGGAATGGCCGGAACATTGGGTTTTGTAGCTACGGTGGTGGGGCTGGGAGCCATTTTCGGACAAATGCTGGAAAGTTCGGGCGGAGCAGAAGCACTGGCGCACTACCTGGTCAAGAAATTTGGCACCGACCGTGCTTCGTGGGCCATGGTTATCACCGGGTTTATTGTGGCTATCCCGGTATTTTTTGACGTTGGTTTTATCATCCTCGTGCCAATTATTTATGCTTTGTCGCGCGACACAAAAAAATCACTTTTATACTACGGAATTCCCTTGCTGGCTGGTTTAGCTGCCACGCACAGTTTTATACCCCCCACTCCCGGACCGGTGGCTGTGGCCGATATTATTAATGTACAACTTGGCTGGGTGATTCTTTTTGGCGCCATTATCGGTTTTCCAACCGCAGTAATTGCTGGCCCGGTTTGGGGAAAATACATTTCAGGAAAAATATACCTCACGCCCCCGCCCGAACTGGAAGCCAACAATGAAAAATCGTACGATCCGAACGCGCTACCCTCCTTCCGGCTGATTGCCGCCATGATTGCGATCCCGTTGTTACTGATTCTTGTGAATACTTTTACCGGGCTTGCTGTTCAAAAAGAGATAATCGCCCCATCTGTCTGGACAGATTTGCTCGAATTTCTCGGACACCCCTTCACAGCCCTTATTATTGCGACACTGGCAGCTATCTACTTTCTGTGCATCCGTCGCGGAATGGACAGGCAGAAAATACTCGACCTAAGCACCAAAGCACTGGGCCCCGCAGGAATTATCATTCTGATAACGGGCGCGGGTGGCGTGCTCAAACAAATGCTGGTTGACAGCGGAATCGGAAAAATAATGGCCGAGTCCATGGCGAACTCAGCACTTCCGCCCATTGTGCTGGCCTGGTTGCTGGCAGCCGTTGTTCGTGTTACGCAAGGCTCTTCAACTGTTGCCATGATCACCGCCGCCGGAATTATTGCTCCCGTTCTCGAGGAATTTGCGTTAAGCGATCCGCACCGCGCACTGGTGGTGATTGCCATTGCTTCGGGCGCTACTTTGCTTTCGCACGTAAACGACAGCGGATTCTGGCTGGTCGGAAAATATTTCGGGATGAACGAAAAACAAACCCTCCGCTCGTGGACCGTCATGGAATCGATCATTGCCGTGTGCGGACTGATTTTTACCTTGCTGCTGAGTTTATTCTTCTAAATTTATACGAGAAAGAAGTTCAGAAACGCTCCCTTTTTAAGGGGAGCTCCCGACAGGGTGAGGGGTAAAAAAATAAACAAAATGCGCTACGAACAAATAAAACAAACCGCCCGAAAGTTAAGACACGAAGCTACTCCTGAAGAACGAAAGCTCTGGAGATACCTAAGACGCAATCAATTAAAGGGTAGGAAATTTCTACGACAACATGCCATTATATACGACTCCATCGGAGATGAGCATTTTTTCTATGTTCCTGATTTTTACTGTTTCAAAGAAAACCTGGCGATTGAACTAGATGGAAAGATTCACGAATTCAACAAAAAAAGGATCAGAGACGCGATGAAATTTTGAAAAACATGGGTATAAAAATACTTAGATTTAAAAACGCAGAACTCGATAATATGGACAAGGTTGTACAACGAATTATTTCAGCCTTTACTGCTTAATTTTCTCTCTCTCTACCCTTTTGTCTGTCGACATTTTCCCTTACAAGGGAAAAACGAAGAAAGTAAGAACACCATCTAATTACCTCATTGTCTGCAAGAAATAAATATCTCTAAGTAGATTCCATTCTAATAAGAATTTTTATAGTCTTGAAATTTCTAACTTCGACTCATGAAATTCGAATTCAAACATTTTTCGGAGCTTACAAACGAAGAGCTTTACGGTATTATGCAACTTCGGGCAGAAGTTTTTGTGGTGGAACAAAACTGTGTTTACAACGACCTGGACGGCCACGACAAAGAAGCCATTCACCAGTTTCTCAGAAAAGACGGAGTTGTGGTTGCCTGTTCCAGGCTTCTAAAACCCGGGTCACGGTTTAGCGATTATTCGATTGGGCGGGTAGTGGTAAAAGAGTCGGAACGGGGAACGGGCCTGGGAATTCAAATGATGGAGGAAGCCAAAGATTTCATGTTAAAGGAATGGAACGCTGAAAAAATAAAAATCAGCGCACAAAAATACCTGCAGAAATTTTACGAAGAGCTTGGATTTGTTGTAATCACGGAAGAATACCTGGAAGATGGGATTCCTCATTTCGGCATGTTGCTCGAATATAAAAAGCAGTAACCCAAATGGCGAAGAGCTTTTTCACCAGCCTATTTCTTCTTCTGCTCATCCCTTTGCACCCTAAAGCACAGGATGACCTTAACAACCGTATTTTTCGATTAACCTACAACCAGCACTACGACTCGGCCACCGTTCTGCTGACTTCCAATCAGCCAATCATCGATGCCTATTACTACGCAGTACTCGACATTGACCTGAGCTACTGGAAAAACGTAACCGGAACTGACACTCCCAACTACCCGGCGTTTGAGCAAACACTCACCAAATACAACCTTCGTTCGGTTGAAACCTTTGATCAAAAAGCAATTCAGCTGATCATGCTTTCTTACCAATTGCGTTATCAGCTAAAACGTTACCGGGTTTTTGACGCCATATTGACCCGGAAAAAGACATTGATTCTTTTCAACGAATTAAAGGACCGATCAACACTGCTTACTTCCGACCAGCAGGAACTATTTCGCTTATACAGTGCATTGATCCTGTATTTCGACAATTACCTGAAGCCATTTTTCATCGCCAATAAAAAGGAAAACAGAATTGCAGCGCTCACTGAAATGGAAAAACTCACCCATTCGGAAAACAACATCACGGCCACCCTTTCAACCTATTTTGTTGGAAAGATTTACCTGGATTATGAAAAAGAATTCAGAAAAGGAGCTCAGCATTTCCAAACACTTAGTGCCGATTATCCGGCCAACAACCGGTTTAAGAAATTATACGAAGACTGCCTCAGCAAAGCCGCCAATTAATCCCACAAAGCCAGATAAGTGTGATTTCGATGAAAGGTGCGCCGGTGACACTTGGGGCAGATCGCTTTTTTAAGGCGGTGAATATTGGTAAGTTTCAGACGCGATTTACATTGATTGCATCTGAATTCCGTTTTGTGCACCACCTCATCATCATCATAAACCGTTACTTCAATCTTGTCGTGCAACGTTTTACAGTGCGGACATTTATAAATCTGGAAACCGGCTTTTAAAAACAAGGGCCTGTTTTCCTGCGCCAGTTTTTGCAGCAAGCGATGGGTTTTATAGTGAAAGATCTGCAAAGGCTGCTTCAGATAGTCGCGTAAAGGCTGGGAATGGACCAAAAACCCGTGTCCCTGGTTAAAATTTTCCTCGTATCCACAGTGATCGCATTGATATGAATAAGCTTGCCCCATGCAACAGTGATTTTGCTAAAGTTAATCATTTTCAGATGGTTTAAAAACCTTTCAAAGCAACAGAAAGTAGTTTTATAACAGCATTTTGCAAGAACTTTTTTTATTTCTGTTTGTATTAATAGCAAAAGTTGAAAAATTATAACAATGAAAACAATTTTTGCACTTATGATACTACTATCGGTTTTTGCAACAAACGCTTCTTCGCAGGAGTTGAATCCGGGTGATATGGCCCCTGAATTCGTAACACTGGCCGACGACGGATCAAGTTGGGATCTGAAAGATTACGTTGGAAAAAAGTTCATCGTTGTGTATTTCTACCCCGCTGCAATGACAGGCGGCTGTACCAAACAGGCTTGTGCTTACCGTGATTTCAAAACTGAAATCTCCTCAGCCAATGCTGTTGTAGTGGGAGTTAGCGGCGACAATGTGGAAGGTCTGGCACTCTTCAAAAAAGCAAACGACCTGAATTTTACGCTTCTTTCGGACGCGGACGGCAGTATTGCCAAAAAATTCGGAGTTCCGACACGCGAAGGAGGCAGCATCACCCGCGAAATAGGCGGGCATGATTTTGACCTCGTCCGTGGAGTTACCGCCAGCAGATGGACATTTATCATCGATAAAGCAGGCAAAATCGTCTATAAAAACACCGAAGTAGATGCCACAAAAGACACCCAACAAATATTAGAATTCATTAAAAACAATTCTTAAATTAGCACTGATTTGCAGCCCTGCTTAAAGATTGTGATAATGAAGAAAATAATCTTTCTATTCTTAGTAAGCTTTGTGCTGATGTTTGCCAACGAAGCAAGATCCCAGGCAGTCGTAGATTTTTCAAAAACATTAACCTTGCAGATTCCACACCCCGACCGGGATAGTCCCAAGATCGAAATCGAGGCTCTTAGTTACACTACCGTTGTGTCGCCTTCGGGAAACATTACAAAAATTGCGCACTTCCAACTACCGGACGGTAATTTTCTAATCCCAAAAAACGGCATGAATTACATTGCATTGACACATCCGCTAACTTTCGATGACACTGGAAAAGCCATTGAATTTATGGTTGACGACAACGTAAAAATCAATAGCAAAGGTGAGTTTCGGGTAAGGTTCCACTCTAACGGAGCAGGAAATGTATTTCCAAACTGGACTTGGTAAAAGCTAATTTTATATTTAGATACCAAAGGGGCATTATTGCTCCTTTTTTTGTTCCGGACTTTCGGGTAAAAACTATCTTTGCGAAAAATTTTGGTTTTGGAAACCAACTCGTTTTTAAAATATTTCGAAGGGCATCCCGGCTTTTCAAAAATTGAAAAGAAGCTGCTTGCCCCCCCGGGTGAAAAAGTTCACCTGCAGGGGCTTATTGGCTCTGCCAAAACCATTTTGCTCGCCAAACTCTTTCAAAACACCGGAAAGAATTTTGTAGTTCTGCTTAACGACCGTGAAGAGGCAGCTTATTTCTACGACGATCTGAATAACCTGGGACTGTCGGACCAAATGCTGTTTTTTCCTTCTTCGTACAAACGCTCGGTGCAGTACGACCGGC
The DNA here is from genome assembly GCF_003576475.1 of Maribellus luteus. Classification (GTDB taxonomy): domain Bacteria; phylum Bacteroidota; class Bacteroidia; order Bacteroidales; family Prolixibacteraceae; genus Draconibacterium; species Draconibacterium luteum. The sequence continues at coordinate 98,871 of NZ_QWGR01000004.1, forward strand.
CCGAACAGGAGAACATTGTTCAACGTACCGAAGTACTCAACCTTCTGTCGAAAAAAGAGAATTCGTATTTACTGGTTTCTTATCCCGAGGCTTTGGTTGAAAGGGTGATTTCGAACGAAGGCCTTGAAAACAATACCTTGCAGGTAAAAACCGGCGATAAACTCTCGATCGAATTTGTCAACGAGTTTTTGTATGAATATGGCTTTGAACGCGTTGATTTTGTGTACGAACCGGGGCAGTTTTCGGTGCGCGGAAGTATCGTCGATATTTTTTCGTTTTCGCACGAAGATCCGTATCGTGTCGATTTTTTTGGCGACGAAATTGACTCAATCCGCAGTTTCGACATCGAAAATCAGCTGTCAAAAAAACGGTTTGACAAAATAACGATTGTTCCCAATATCCAGGATTCGGAGATAGAAGGCAACCGGGTATCGCTGGTACAATTTATTCAGGACGATCCGTTTTGGTTTGGCAACGGCCTTCATATCTTTTTCGACCGTGTTTCGGATATTCACCGACAAACAATTATAAGCCGGGAAGAGGAGGATTTTTCAAGCCTGATAATTTCAGGAAACGAACTGGAGAAAGAATTTGCTTCTTTAAGCGTTTTTGACTTTGGCACCGATCTGGCTTTCACCCCGGCTGAAAAAATCAGTTTTTCCAACTCGGTTCAGCCCGTTTTCAATAAAAACTTTGAACTGCTGGGCGCCAACCTGGTGGAACATCAAAACAATGGGTACGAGCTTTTTATCTTGTCGAGCCAGGAAAAACAATTTGAGCGTTTACAGGCTATTTTCAAAGACACCAACGTTCGTGTTCGCTTTAATCCCATTCCCTTTGTTCTGCACGAGGGGTTTATCGACCACGACATAAAAGCATGTTTTTATACTGATCACCAAATATTTGAACGCTACCACCGCTTCAAACTCAAAACCCGCAAAGCACAGCGCGAAGCCATTTCGTTGCAGGAATTAAACAAGCTTCATCCCGGAGATTATGTGGTGCATATCGATCACGGAATCGGGAAATTTGCCGGGCTCGTAAAAACCGAAGTGAACGGCAAAATTCAGGAAGCCATCCGTTTGGTTTACCGCGATAACGATTCGCTGCTGGTGAGCATTCATTCGCTGCACCGCATTTCGAAATACAAGGGAAAAGACGGAGCAGAGCCCAACATCAACAAATTGGGAACAGGCGCCTGGCAAAAAATGAAAAACCGCACCAAGGCAAAAGTGAAAGACATTGCCAAGGAGCTGATTGCCTTGTACGCCAAACGCAGGGCTGAAGAAGGTTATGCGTTTTCGCCCGACTCATACCTGCAAACCGAGCTTGAAGCTTCGTTTATTTACGAAGATACACCCGACCAGGAAAAAGCAACGACTGCCGTAAAAAGCGACATGGAGAAAAGCATTCCGATGGATCGTCTGGTGTGCGGCGACGTGGGCTTTGGTAAAACAGAAGTGGCCATTCGGGCTGCTTTTAAGGCTGTGGCCGACAGCAAACAGGTGGCTGTTTTGGTCCCAACAACCATTCTGGCACTGCAGCATTTTAAAACATTCTCAGAGCGCTTGCAGGATTTCCCGGTGAAAATCGACTATGTAAGCCGTTTAAAATCCACGGCCGAGGTAAAAAATTCACTCAAAGAAGTAGCCGATGGCAAAACTGACATTATCATCGGTACGCACCGCCTGGTAAGCAAAGATGTGAAATTCAATGACCTTGGTCTGCTCATTGTTGACGAAGAACAAAAATTTGGCGTTTCGGTAAAAGAAAAGCTAAAGGAAATAAAAGTAAACGTTGATACACTGACGCTTACCGCGACCCCGATTCCGAGAACACTCCAGTTTTCGCTGATGGGAGCACGCGACCTTTCCATTATTCAAACACCGCCTCCCAACCGCTACCCCATCGTTACCGAGGCTCATGGCTTTAACGAGCAGATGATTCGCGAGGCCATTGAATTTGAACTCGACCGGAACGGACAGGTTTTTGTCATTCACAACCGCGTTCAGAACATTTTTGAAGTAGAAGATGCCATCAAACGAATTGTTCCCGGAGCGAAGACAGTGGTTGGTCACGGACAAATGGAAGGTCCGAAACTCGAAAAAGTAATGCTCGATTTTATCAATGGAAAATTCGACGTTTTAATTGCCACCACCATCATCGAGTCGGGACTTGATATTCCCAATGCCAATACCATCATTATCAACAACGCCCAAAACTTTGGATTGAGCGACCTGCACCAGCTGCGCGGGCGTGTTGGGAGATCGAATAAAAAAGCATTTTGCTACCTCATCACTCCTCCGCTGGCAACTTTGAGCCCCGAATCCAGAAGAAGAATTCAGGCCATTGAGCAGTTTTCGGAACTCGGCAGCGGCTTTAACATTGCCATGCAGGACCTCGACATTCGCGGCGCCGGAAACATGCTGGGAGCCGAACAAAGCGGTTTTATTGCCGATATTGGTTTTGAAACATATCACCGCATTCTGAACGAGGCCATCCAGGAATTGAAACAAGAAGAATTCAGCGAGCTGTTTGCCGAACAGGACGACAATCAGTCTCAGGCTTTCCTCAATATTAAATACGTGAACGACTGCGTGATCGATACCGACATGGAGTTGCTCTTCCCCAGCGATTACATCCCCGGAAACTCGGAAAGGATGATGTTGTACCGCGAACTCGACAACATCGAAAACCAGGAACAGCTGGAACAATACACAAAAGGACTGATCGACCGCTTTGGGACCCTGCCGGCCGAAAGCCGCGAACTGCTCGATGTGCTCCCCTTACGCTGGAAAGCCATCGATCTTAGCATGGAGAAGATCATTCTCAAAGAGAAGAAAATGATCTGCTATTTTGTTTCCGATCAGCGTTCCTCATTTTACCAGTCTGAACGGTTTATAAAAATTGTTCAGCATATTCAAAAGGGAAAAACAAAAGGAAAAATGAAGGAAGCCAACGGAAAACTCACACTTTCTTTTGCCAATGTCCCCAACATTGAAACAGCCGATTATATTCTAAAAGAGATAATTACAGACACCATTCCAACAAATTGAATGGGTAACAAAATTTTTTTTCTAAAAAAAACGTTATCCTTACGCAACCAAATCCAATTAGTCGCATCTGTGTAAACAGAGACTAAAAACAGAAGAAGAGTCTTATATTATTTGTTATTAAATTAAATCTTATTCAAATGATTACTATTCAGAAAATTGGAAAGTTATTTATGGTGTTCCTGATCGTAGCAGGGATGGCTTCGTGTAATGATGATGACGACAAGGCACCTTTTACAGTAATTGGCGAAACCGTGACACTTAAGAAAATGGTTGACGATACAGCCCGCTATGCGGTTGCTTATTATGCCTATGGAAACTACGCTATGACTTCAGCTGCAGTAAAATTTCCCTCAGGTGATTCAATTGCGCTAAGTGCCATGGAAGGTTACAAACAAACCTTTTACAAAGATCCAGCTTCAGCTGATTATTCAAAAGATACTCCGGAAGAAGGTACATTTACCTTTACTGTAGTTAACGAAGGAATCACACACACGGCAACTGACGAGTTGGAAGTGAAAAACTTTGACGTTCCAACCATCACCGAAGTTACTGCCAATACCGGCAATACTTCTATTACCGTTAAATGGGACAAAGTAACCAATGCCGACGGTTATGTGATCCGCTTAATGAATGATGAAGACGAAGTTGTTTTTATCAGCACGTTTATCCCTAATACTTCGGACAATTTTGTTATCAGCAGCAATACAGGGTTAAAAGAAACTCTTGAGTCTGGGAAAACGTACACAGTAGATTTGCAAGCGTTGCTATATGAAGATTCTGCAACTGCTTCTGATCGCGGCTGGAACGTTGAGATGATCTCAATTGCAAGTGAAGATGTTGTATACGCTAACAATTAGCATCAACCAATAGAGACTTAAACCAGCTGAATATCAGCTGGTTTTTTTATGCCCAAACTTACGCCTACTATTTTTTTAGTATTTTTATTATATCAATAGTTTTTCCGTATAATTTTAATTACTACATTTGTAGTAGAAATTAATAGAAGAATGAAGACACTTACAAAAGCAGAAGAGCAAATTATGCAGATCCTCTGGAAACTAAAAGAGGCAGTGGTAAAACAGGTGGTAGATGAATTTGAAGACCCAAAACCGGCCTATACCACTGTTGCTACCGTTTTAAAGGTGTTGGAGAAGAAAGGTTTTGTTCAGAGCAAAAAGGTAGGGAACGTAAATCTTTTTTTTACCGAGGTAAGTAAACAGGAGTATACAAAAGTTCAGTTCAGCTCCTTGCTAAAGAACTATTTTAACGGCTCTTTCCCGAAAATGGCCACTTTTTTTGCCAAAGAGAACAACCTGAGTCTTGAAGAGCTGGAAGAAATTATGAAGATAACGGAAGAAGAGATCAAAAAAGAGAAAGAAGAAAAGCCATGGAAACGCTATTAAGCTATTTAATCAGCGCCTCAGCCGGTATAGTTCTGTTTTATTCAGTGTACTGGCTGTTCCTCCGGAAAGAAACGTTTCACCAAGCCAACCGTTTTTTTCTTTTGGCGGCCTTGCTTACCTCAACACTCCTGCCTGTTTTTCCCTTGCAATATACGGTTTTGGCAGAAGCCGGTACCAACGCACCGGTTCGTACCATTGCCGATACGTTCAAAAACATCCCGGTTACAGAAGCTATTAACAACAATGGTACGGTTTTCAATTGGCAACACGTGCTTCTGGTTATATACCTCACCGGAGCTGCCATTTTCATGTTGCGCCTGCTCATACAAACGGGCGTGTTATTGTCACTGATGATCAAACACCGGATGAAATCATTCGAAGGTGTCAGAATTATTGAGAATGAGAAATACGGTCTACCGTTCTCGTTCTTCAACGTAATATTTATCAATCCGAAATTTCACACACAGGACGACCTGCCGGAAATTCTGGCTCACGAAAAAGTGCACATTCGTGAGAATCACTGGTTCGACCTGCTTTTTATAGAACTGTTAACAGTCATCTTTTGGTTCAACCCATTTATTTGGTTCTTTGAACGATCCATTAAACAAAACCATGAGTACCTGGCCGACAAAGGTGTTCTTGCGCAAGGACACACTGTAGCCCGCTACCAGGCTTTATTAGTAAACCAGTTAATGGGCATGCAGATTATTGGCATTACCAACAACCTGAACTTTGCTCTTAACGCAAATCGATTAAAAATGATGACGAAAAAGAAAACACCGCACATACGCGGAGTAAAATTCATGTGGGCACTACCTGCCCTTGCGCTCTTACTGTTTGCCTTTGCCGAGCCGGAATACCAAGTCACCGCCCAGGAAAAGGAGACCGGTGAAGTACAAGCAAGCAAGTTAATTTCACAAAAAACCATCAAACTAAATGGTACGATTGTGGATGAAAATGGTGACCCAGTACCCGGAACATCGGTAGTTGTTAAGGGAGGAACTGTTGGAACAGTAGTTGACAGAGATGGCACATTCTCACTGGATGTCCCGGAAAATGCAAGCATCGTTCTTTCTTTTGTCGGCAAGAAAACCATCGTGGATTCCTATGCTGAACTAACATCAGAAAAACAAAGAGACGGTTCATTTGCCAGAAAATACACACTAAAAGATGCTGTCATTGAAATTTACAACCGTTCTGCGGAAGGAGAACAGCTGGCTCCACCACCACCTCCTCCACCTGTAAAAGGAGCAAAAAGCTCCGGTAACGAATCGGCGCTGACACCACCGCCTCCACCACCACCTGCAAAAAGCGGAGAAACAGAAGTATTTATAGTAGTGGAAGACATGCCCCAATTCCCCGCCGGTTATGAAGCAATGCAGGATTACATTGCAAAAATGCAACAGAAAATAGCGCAGGAAAAAGGCGTAAAAGGAAAAGCAAAAGTTGCGTTTACCGTAAATGCTGCGGGTAAAGTTACCGACATCAAAGTAGTTGAAAAAGACAATGATGCCGCCGCAAAAGGAGCCATAGCAATAGCCTCCAACATGCCGGAATGGAAACCCGGGAAACAGCGAGGTAAAGCTGTTCCGGTAAAATACCTGCTTCCGGTTGAGTTCAAATAACAGAAAACAGGAAAAATAATTTTTCACCCGTTCTTTCACCCGTTGACTTAAAAGTCACCGGGTGAATTTTCGTTTAAAACAAGACCGAACTCCTTTCCCTTACTTCTGTTTACTAAACTCCCTCTTCTCAACCCGATTAAATCCAGACAAGAAGAGAACTCCCATTCTTCAGGTCGTTTCACCAATTTCCCATCTACCGGATTAGAGTGGATATAACTAAAACAAACTTGTGGATAGCTTTTCGTTGGATCTTCAATATTAATTACTGTTCCAAAATTCGAAGAAAACCATGCTGGAGTATTTTGAGAATTATCCGTTAAACATTTGGCTTTTGTGGACATCTGGAAAAGTGATCCAGTGCGATTCTCCTGATTATTTATCGCCCGAGTATATGACCGAAGCATTATAGCAATTGAGTGATTAAAATCTCTTTCGCTGCTAACAGCAGTTCCCCATTTTACACCAAATTTATCTTGACTCTCCCCCAGTACGCCATCAAACCTTAATTCTGTGATCTTCACATAAACCATTAAATGAAAATGATTCGGCATCAAACACCACGCTAAAACATCAGCATATGGCAAAATATGTTTCCTGATCTTTTCAAGGAAGAAAAGATAATTATCTCGTGTAAAGAATATGTTTTGTGAATTGTTTCCACGATTGTAAATATGATAAATGTGATTGGATTCAAAATACATAAACAATGGTTTTCTTACAAGTTACAAAACCTGCAAAAAAATAGTACACTATTCACGGGGTGAACTATAGTCGCCGTGAATATCCAATAAATCAATATTTTCCTTAATTTGGCTTGTCATTTCAGTAATTATGAACACTACGTTTTTCGAAACATCCGAACAATGGGAAAGCTGGCTGGAGCAAAACCACGACACCGAAACTGAATTGTGGTTGGTATACTTCAAAAAACATACAGGTGTTCCCGGAATTTCTTACGAAGAATCGGTTCAATCGGCTTTATGCTGGGGCTGGATCGATGGTTTGGTAAAAAAGCTGGATGAAGATCGCTATGCCCGAAAATTTACTCCCCGGAAAGAGAACAGTGTTTGGTCGGAATCCAACAAAAAGCGGGTGGCAGCATTGTTAAAAGAAGGGAGAATAAAACCTGTTGGTCTGAAGAAAATCGAAGCCGCCCAACAAAACGGCAATTGGGACAAAGTAAACACTCCTCCTGAAATAGACCTGACAATTCCGCAGGAACTTAAAGAAGAATTCGAGAAACATACAACAGCCGCAGCATATTTTAACGGGCTCAACAAAAGACACCAGAAGGAATACCTTCTCTGGATAAAAACCGCCAAACGACCGGAAACACGCGCAAGACGCGTAAAAGAATCGATCGAACTTCTGCTGCAAAAAAAGAATCTGGGGTTAAGATAACCACATATAAAACAATCATGATTCTGAGGAATCACCAACAGAAACGAAAGTTAAAATGTATGCTCCTATCCGGGATTTGTTTTTAATGTTTAATGCAGAATATCCAATCCGGAATATCCAATTTTCCAGATTTTGTTGGATATTTTACATTCAAAATTGAGAATTGGATATTTTTTAAGATTGACTTTCAGAAAAAAAGAAAGGTTGGTAGTGTACCAACCTTTTCTCAATCAACCTAAACCTAAACTAAACCAAAAACCAAACCACCTCTATGGTGAGTAATTTTTATCAATCTTAGTTATTATGAAACAACCGCTTACCCAAAAAGGTTTAAAGGGTGTTTCTATTTTTTTACTTTTAAAATATGCGATTCAAGACCCGGCAAAACGAGGTCAATATAGCCTTGCCCATTTTTAACCACCAGACGCAAGTCTTCCTTTCCACTCAGCTGATCCACGAGCGGATAAGTACCATCTTTCAGACGCCATGCGGCCACAGTTTCCGCATCCATTTTTAGCTGAAATGCATGTTCTGCCTCCTCAAAATTACTGACCACAATAAGCCGCTCATCACCTTTCCAGCGAACAAACGAAAACAACTTATCGGTGTAACCTTTGGTATTTTCCCGGTTGTAAGAATGAATCTCTTTGTACGCTCCCAGAAGCGCTTCCGAATGTGCTGAAAAGCTCAGTAAAGTCTTGTAAAAATCGTTTAAATATTTTTCTGAAGGACTTAATTGTCCGCCATCAAATTTTCCGTTGTTCATCCAGCGTTGGTGGGCCGGAACTCCGCAGTAATCAAAAATCGACGTTCGCGATTCGTCGCCAAAGCCCATATCTCCGTCACCCCGTTCGCCAACATTTTGCCCAAAATACAGCATGGTTGGAGAAGTGCTCATGCAGGTGGATACAACCATTGCCGGTTTTCCTTTTTCCGCTTTCCCGGCAAAAGGGGCACTGGCAATACGCTGTTCATCGTGGTTTTCCAGGAAATGCAACATATGATGCTCGATATCGGCCAGACCATCGTAAATAGCAGGAAGATGATCGGTGCTTCCGTGGCCTTGCATAATGTGTTTCAGCGTATCATACAGTTCCACCTTGTCGTACAGATAATCCATTTTCCCCTTGAAAATATAATCGCGGTACAAAGCCGGATTATAAACCTCGGCCAAAAGAAAAGCCTCCTTGTTTTTCATTTTGATGGCTGAGTTCATGTAACTCCAAAACTCAACCGGCACCATCTCAGCCATGTCGTAACGAAAACCATCTACGCCTTTATCGAGCCAAAACAGCGCAATATCTTTGAATTTCTCCCACGAATCCGCGACGTCCTTGTCTTTCCAGAATTCAAAATGCTCGCGATAATCCTTTTTATCAAAACCTTCAGGCAGAAGTTCAAAATCGTAGCTTCCATCCGGACGAACTCCGTAATTTACTTTTACGGTTTCGTACCAGTCGTAAAAATCGGGCTGAGCTTTTCGCGAACCGTTACCCGTCCATTTAGCCGGGTATTCATCAAACTTACCGTCTACCAGCGGGTGCTTTTCGCCACCCAAAGGCAAATAGCCATTTTTACTTTCGGGCACCTTAAAAGCTTCGCCCGGGATGTAGTAAAAATTGTTATCCCGTGCATATTCCACCGAAGTATCATCCTTCTCGCCAAAATCAGCCACACCTTCCGGCCTCGAAATCGACTGGTAGTTCCGAGCAACATGATTGGGAACAATATCTATGATCACTTTCATCCCGTGCTGATGTGTACGGTAGATAAGCGCTTCAAATTCTTCCATTCGTTTGGCCGGATCAACCGCCAGATCGGGGTCCACATTGTAGTAGTCTTTGATCGCATAAGGCGAACCGCCCCGGCCTTTTACCACATCCGGATCGTCGTTCGAGATGCCGTAAGCGGTGTAATCGCGAATCACATCGTGATGCGGAACGCCGGTATACCAGATATGGGTTACTCCCATCGATTTGATCTCGTCGAGCGCACGGTCGGTAAAATCGTTGAATTTACCAACCCCGTTCTCTTCCATCGTTCCCCACGGTTTATTGGTGGTGTTTGTATTTCCAAACAAGCGGGTAAAAACCTGGTAAACCACCTGTTTCCCCTTAGGAGCCGCCGGCTGATCTGTTTCTTGCTTTTGAGGAGATTGGCAGGCAGAGAACGCCCAAAAAATAAGTAGGATGGATAGTTTCTTCATAATAATGGAACGCTGATGAAGCAGATATAACTGACAACACAAATTACAACGGCGAAAACTTGTGTTATCAGTGTTCTTATTTGTCATCTTTTCAATTCAACAATAACCGCCGATTTTGCCGGAACAGTTACTTTACTGATATCTGAAATTTCCTTGCCGCTTATAATTTCTTTTCCTGAAGTATAACCATTTGTCACTTCTTTAAAGCGATCCGTAGCAATCGCTTTCTCTTCTGCATTTTTATTCAGAATGACCATCACCGCTTCGTTATCAGTATAACGGAAATAGGTATAAGTCCCGTTTTCAGGAATAAAATGCAGCAGTTTCCCGTCGTGAATCACATTGGCCGATTTGCGCCAGTTCTGAATGTTTGCCACGTATTTTTGCATGTCTTTGGCTGCATCGCTCAATCCTTCGCCGGTAAATGCATTAACCTTGTCGCCTTCCCAGCCACCGGGAAAATCAGCGCGGATATCGCCGTGCTCGCTTCCATCGTGTCGCATCAGTATTTCGGTTCCGTAATAAATCTGCGGAATTCCACGTGTGGTTAGAAAGAAAGCCACTCCCATTTTCAGCAGGTCGGCATCTTCTCCCACCTGCACATAAAAGCGCGACATATCGTGATTATCCGGAAAAATCGTCAGGTGAAACGGATCGGGATACAGAAAGTCGTTTGATAAAGCTTCGTAAACCTGGATTAACCCCGTATCCCAGGTTTCATCGTTTTTCAGACCACTGGCAACTGCACTCTGCAACGGAAAATCCATCATACTGGGCGCATGGTTTTTATATCCATCCTGGTTGTATTTCCCTTTTTGCCAGTAAGAAACAATGGCCGGATTCACACTCCATTCTTCACCAACGATATTAAAATTGGGATATTCTTCGAGCATTTCTTTGGTCCATTCGCTCATCATGTTTTTATCAGGATAAGGCCAGGTGTCTTGCCGGATGCCTTCCAGTCCCACATATTCTGTCCACCAAATGCTGTTTTGAATCAGGTACCGGGCAACAAAAGGATTCCGCTGGTTCAGGTCGGGCATGGCGGAAACAAACCATCCGTCAACCAGGGCGCTAATGTCAGCCTTCGAAGCATGTGGATCTTCGTGTACAGTCCGCCGGTGGTTGGTGATTTTCATTTCCGGGTAATTGTTGATCCAGTCTTTCATGGGCATATCGTGCATCCACCAGTGTTCCGAGCCGCAATGATTAAAAATCATGTCCATAATGAGCTTCATTCCCCGTTTGTCGAGCTCCTCATTTAATTCGCGGTATTCGTCGTTGCTGCCAAAGCGCGCATCTACCTTGTAAAAATCGGTTGTTGCATAACCGTGATAGGATGACTCGGGCATATCGTTTTCCAGCACCGGATTCAGCCAAACAGCGGTATAACCCAGGTTTTGCAGGTAATCGAGCGAGTTGATAATCCCACGAATATCACCTCCGTGACGTCCCCATTTATAGCTTCGGTCCAATCCTTCTTTCATACCCGGCACTTCGTCGTTACCCGGGTCTCCGTTCACAAAGCGGTCGGGAGTAATCAGGCAGATCACATCCGAAGAGTTAAATCCGGTACGGTTTGCTGAGTTTGCTTCCCGCTCCCACAACTCGTAGGAATAAGTGGCCACCAGCTTCTTCCCTTTTTTGAACTCTATGTTGAATTTTCCGGGTTCAACATTGCTTGCCAGCTTCAAATCTACAAACAGGTAATTTGGGTTTTCAACCTTGGTTACCGACTCCAACTCAACGCCCGGGTAACTTAGTGTTACGTCGGTTTGTGAAATATTTTCCCCGTGAATCAGCAGTTGAAGATGTGTTGTTTTCATTCCCACCCACCAGTTGGGCGGCTCTACGCGATCTAAATTCTGGGCACTGGCAACAAGTGCCAGCAATGATAAACAGAATGTTATAAATGGTTTCATCATGACGATTTTATGAATTTATCCGAGCCTTACCAGCTCTTCTTTTATATTTTTTGAAAGAACATTTGTGCTGTTCTTATGCTTACTTTTTAAACGCAGTTTCAGTTTTCCCTTTTATCAGCGATTCGTTTTCCCAAACCGTTACCGGCACATCCACATCCGAATGATTGATGACCGTAAAAAGATCCCGGTTCTTTTTCACCTCAAGATGAGCGCCTCCAAAGTTGACCCGAAAGCTGTAGGCATTCCATTTTTCAGGCAGAAATGGGCGGAAAGTGAGCTTCCCGGCTTTCACACGCATTCCTCCAAGCCCCATCACAAAAGCCATCCAGGTTCCTCCCATGCTGGTGATGTGCAACCCGTCTTCGGTGTCGTTGTTGTAATCATCCAGATCAAGTCGGGCAGTGCGCAGGTACATTTCGTACGACTTTTCGCTGTACCCGATTCGCGCCGCCAGAATGGAATGCACACAAGGCGAAAGCGAAGATTCATGAACCGTTAATGGCTCATAAAAGTCGAAATGCCGACGTAATTCTTCCTCGCTAAAATTCTCCTGAAACAGGTACAAACTCTGAAGCGTATCGGCTTGCTTTATGTACGGCGCCCTTAAAATGCGGTCCCACGACCATTTTTGGTTGATCGGCCGGTCTTTGGGCGAAAGTTCCGAAACCGGGGTGAGGTCTTTGTCCAGAAATCCGTCTTGCTGCAGGTAAATCCCCCGTTTTTCATCGCGCGGAAAATACATGTTCTGAATAATATCAGCCCAGCGTTCTGTTTCCTGAAGTTCATTGAATTTCCATTTCTGAATCAGCTCTTCAAACAAATACGGGTGTTCCGTTTTCAGGTATTCAATAACTTCCAGTGTATATTTTAAGGTCCACACAGCAATGTAGTTTGTGTGGAAATTGTTGTTCACGTTGTTCTCGTATTCGTTGGGGCCGGTCACTCCCAGCATTACATATTTCTGCTTGTCTTGCGACCAGTTAACGCGCTGGCTCCAAAACCGGCTGATTCCAAGCAATACCTCAAAGCCCTGGGGTGCCAGGTATTCCTTGTCGCCCGTGTAGTTCACATAATCGTAAACAGCGTAGGCAATAGCGCCATTCCGGTGAATTTCTTCAAAAGTAATTTCCCATTCGTTGTGGCATTCTTCGCCGTTAATGGTTACCATCGGGTAAAGCGCAGCACCGGACGTAAAACCGAGTTTCTCTGCATTTTCAATGGCTTTCTGCAGGTGTTTATGCCGGTAAATCAACAGGTTCCTCGACACAATCTGCGAAGCTGTACTCAGGTAAAACGGGAGACAATAGGCCTCAGTATCCCAATAAGTTACACCGCCGTATTTTTCGCCGGTAAATCCTTTCGGGCCGATGTTCAACCGTTCATCTTCACCCGAATACGTTTGATTCAGCTGAAAAATATTAAAGCGAATTCCCTGCTGGGCAGCCACGTCTCCTTCAATGCGAATATCGCTGGTTTCCCATTTCCCGAGCCAGTGGTTTTTGTGGCTTTCGAACAGCACATCAAATCCGGCGGATGCCGCCAACTCAATCGCTTCCTTTGCTTTGCGCACCAACTGCTCTTTTGAATAATACAGTGACGAAACCGTTGATGAAAGCTTTTCAACCACCAGCTCATCACCCTTATTTACCGCCACTTTCTGAGTGGCTTCTACATATTTTTCCTTGTTTTTATAAGTAATTTCGGTGTTTACCTTCTTTCCGTTTTGAGTTAGCTCGAACCACATTCCGGTACATACGTGAAATTCCGTTTTGAGCGTTTCAACGGTTAGGTAACCTTCCTGACCACCAATAGCGCGGGAAACTTCCACCCAAAATTTTTCATCGTAGTTCGAATCTTCGTTCTCCACATCACCATCCAGGTAAGGCGAAAATTCAATCTCGCCCGAAAAATTCAATGCTTTTACTGAATAGCGGATCGCCCCAATCTCTGTGGCATTGATGCTTACAAAACGATGCGAACTCACTTCTACCTGGTTCCCGTTTTTTAGTTCAGCAACAAAGCGGCGCGAGAGCAAACCATGTTGCATATCGAGCTCGCGGACAAACGAAAGCACCTTCGCTTTAGCCAGGTCCAGTTCTTCGCCATTAATCCGAACATTAATTCCAATCCAGTTCGTGGAGTTAATGATTTTGGCAAAATATTCCGGATAGCCGTTTTTCCACCAACCCACGCGGGTCTTGTCCGGATAATAGATTCCGGCCACATACGTTCCGTTCAGCGAATCGCCCGAGTACTTTTCCTCGAAATTGGCACGCTGCCCCATTTTCCCGTTTCCAATACTGAAAAGACTTTCAGAAATACGGTTGAAAGCAGGATTGAACCCTTCTTCTATAATTTTCCATTCGTGATGGATTATGTACTCCTTCATTGTTTCTTTCTAATAAGTTTGTTTTTCTGCTGCTACATCTTTCACAAAAAGCACCATTACTGCGGCAACTGCCATAGATACCCCGCCAAAAACCAATGCATAAATGGCTTCTCCGTTGAACAGGTCCTGTACCATGAATCCGAGAACAGTGGCTGCCAGAATCTGAGGAATAACGATGAAGAAATTGAAGATCCCCATGTAAATTCCCATTTTTTGGGCCGGCAAAGACCCCGTAAGAATGGCGTAAGGCATGGAAAGAATACTCGCCCAGGCAATACCCACTCCCACCATCGGCAGAATCAGCCAGTTCGGATCTTCTATGAGGTAAATGGCTGCCAAAGCTATCCCGCCTATCGCCAAACTGATGGCATGCGTAATCTTCCGGCTGGTTAGTTTTGCCAACACCGGAAGCGCAAAAGCAATCAGTGCGGCCACCCCGTTGTAAACGCCAAAAAGCAGGTTTACCCAATCGGCGCCGTCGTTGTACAGTTTCGACGTAGTGTCGGAGGTGCCATAAACATGACTCGTGATTCCGGCAGTTGAATAAATCCACAACGAAAAAAGTGCCATCCAGGTAAAGAACTGCACCAGCGCCAGTTGTTTCATCGTGAGTGGCATCCGAAGCAAGTCGCTAAATATTTCCACCAACGCACTCTCTTCTCCTTTTTTTGACTTCAGCACAACTGCTACCAGCATCAGCACAGCAAAAAGAAGTAAGATACCTCCCAGGATATAAAGCTCTTCTTTCAGGTGCAAAAAGCGGGTGAGTGCAACAATCAGCAAACCTACCAAACCAAAAGTTCCACCTACTTTTATGAACTGGCTGCCCGCAACTTCCTTCTCGTGGTACAAGGTTGAAGTTTCTTTGGTTTTCATTTCGTCCGCTTCAAACTCCTTCAGTTTCTCGGGTGAATATTCTTTCGACGATACGACTGTCCAGAGAATAGCCGCAAAAAAGACGGCCGCTCCAATGTAAAACGACCACCTCACCGACGGCGGAATAATGCCTTCAGCAGCCGTATTCGGAATATTTAGCCAGTTGGTCATCACATACGGAAGCAGCGACCCAACCACCGCACCTGTACCGATAAAAAAACTTTGCATTGCAAATCCCATCGTTCGCTGCTCGTCGGGAAGCATATCCCCCACAAATGCACGAAAAGGTTCCATCGACACGTTGATGGAGGCATCCATGATCCACAGGGTACCCGCAGCCACCCACAATGCGGGTGAATTCGGCATTACCAGCAAGGCAAGCGAGGCAAAAATAGCCCCCAAAAGAAAGTACGGGCGCCGACGCCCCAACCGATTCCAGGTTTTATCGCTTGCATGACCGATCAGCGGTTGAACGATCAAACCGGTTACCGGAGCTGCAATCCATAATATGGGAATGTCTTCAATATTAGCACCCAGCGTTTCGAAGATCCGGCTGACGTTGGCATTCTGCAGTGCAAATCCAAACTGAATGCCCAGAAAACCAAAACTCATGTTCCAAATCTGCCAAAAGCTTAACGTAGGTCTTTTACTCATAGCAATTGTCTTTAGTGTAGTTTAGCTGTAAAAATTAAAATGAAAATTACAGCAAATGAACTTTGCCGTTGAAAATGAAATGGGAGTAATCGTTGATTTTGCCGAAACAAATATAAAACACAATGTCCTTAATTTCCAAATCGGGATACACCCCAAACACCTTTAAACAGTTAGATTACGGACCAAAACACCCATTTCAAACGTTTGCAGAAAATGAAAATATATTCTACAACATATTTTCAGAAATGTCTCCAAAAGATTTCCGCAAAGCAGTTTAAAATGAATTTCAGGAGAAAATAGCTTATAAAAACACCGAAGATCCACGCACAATCAGGTCGGCGTTCAACACGCGGGTTTCATACGGATAGTCGCTGTTCTCGCTGGTTATTCTTCGCAAAAGCATTTCGGTAGCTACCGTCCCCATTTCGTAACCATGCTGGTCAACCGAAGTAAGCGTAGGGTCTGTAATTCCGGAAAAGCGTCCGTCAGAAAATCCAACCACCGCAATTTCGTCCGGAATCTTAAATCCCCTTTTTTGAATGGTTTGCATGGCTCCGATGGCAGTAAGATCGTTGGTGGCAAACACCCCGTCAAATTTCTTTTTCTCGTTTAAAAGACGCATCACCGCCAGACGCGCTTTTTCAAAAGAATCGGCTTCAATAATCAATGAAGGGTCCACTTCAAGCCCCGCTTCCTCCAGTGCTTTTACATAGCCGTCTTTTCGTTGCCGGCCAATCAGCAATTTTTGAGGCCCGGCAAAATGCACGATGCGCTTTCGCCCGGTTTCAATCAGGTGGCGGGTTGCACGGTACGAAGCATCCAGGTCATCAATAATAACCTGATCGGCTTCCAGCCCGGGTACAATCCGGTCGTAAAAAACCAGCGGAATATTGTTGTCCTGCAAATTATGAAGGTGCTGAAAATCTTCGGTATGTTTTGAAACGGACACCAAGACACCATCCACGCGGCTGGCCAGCAAAGTACGGGCATTGGCAACCTCCCGCTCGTACCGCTCGTTCGACTGACAAATAATTACGTTAAAACCCGCATCGTAGGCTACGTCCTCAATCCCGCTAATTACCGAGGAAAAAAAGTAGTGAACGATCTCCGGAATAATCACACCGATGGTATGGCTACGTCGTTGCTTCAGGCTTAGTGCCACTGCATTGGGCTGGTAATTGAGCTTTTGTGCCAGTTCATTCACTGCACGTTTGGTCTCCTCACTAATATCAGGATGATTTTTCAGCGCACGCGAAACTGTTGAAGCAGAGATATTCAATTCACGGGCTATATCTTTTATGGTAACAAGTCCGCTTTTCATAATTTATACCCGACAAAAACAGGGAAAAAGCAAAATGGTTGATTCCCGGTTTTGTTGTCGTATGTACAAATATACATTTTTAAACCAATCTTCTACATTTAGAAACCAGCTACCGGGTTGGCAAAGCATACGAAGGAATAAATTGACTGCAATACAGTTCCGTTTTCAAAAATTACCTCATTAAAACCCGTTTTTTTACCCCACCAGCAACTACCTGTTTTATAACATATTTGACGCAAACGACACCGCAAACGTTTGCAGTAATGCGACGCTCGAAAAGCCCGGATTTTTGTTAACATTTCTTATAATTTCGTTTCAGAATTTGGTTTTGTTGGATATGGAACAAAATGTAATCGGTTGATTTTTTGCCATTTAACCAGTTAAAGATTATTTAACAAAAACGAAGAGTTATAAACTAATAGAATTAAAAATGAGGATCATTCGTAAAAACCTTAAAGTTGTCTTGTTTTTGATTGCCTTGCTAAGCTTTAGCTTTAGTTATGCGCAAGTAAAAACAATAACAGGTAAAGTTACCGACGCTCAAACCGGCGAGGCTTTACCAGGTGTGACCATTGTGGTAAAAGGTACCACCAATGGAACCATTACCAATTTTGATGGCGACTTCAATATCAACGCGGAAGAAGGACAAATTCTTTCTTTCTCATTTATTGGATACATTACACAAGAAGTAGTTGTAACTGCATCGGATGTAATTAATGTAAACCTGGCACAGTCAATCGAAAAGCTTGAAGAAGTAATTGTAATCGGTTACGGGCAGGTACGTAAAGAAGATGCAACCGGTTCGGTGGCAACAGTATCTTCTTCTGACTTTAACCAGGGAGCAACTAGTTCTCCGCAAGACCTGATTTTGGGAAAAGTACCGGGAGTAAACATTCAAACCGAAGGTGGAGCACCCGGTTCTGCAGCAAAAATTCGTATTCGTGGAGGCTCATCCATGTCGGCAAGTAACGATCCGCTAATCGTAATTGACGGAATGCCGATTGATAACCGCACCATTGATGGAATGAGCAATGTACTCTCTTCAATAAACCCGAATGATATCGAAACTTTTACAATTCTAAAAGATGCATCATCAACCGCGATTTATGGTTCACGCGCGTCAAACGGGGTTATCTTAATAACGACCAAAGAAGGCGCTAAGAATCAGGAATTGAAAGTTGAAATTGAATCAAAAGTTAATATCAGCGAAATTAAAAAATACATTGACGTATTGAATGCCGACGAGTACAGAACACTTGTAAATCAAAGAGCTGCCATCAGTTCGGCTGTTAATCCTGCATTATTAGGAGATGCCAATACTAACTGGCAAGAAGAAATCTTCCAGACTGCAGTTGGACACGAACATAATCTGGGGGTTTCCGGCGCAGTAAAAAATATTCCTGTCCGTGCTTCGATAGGTTATACTGACCAATTCGGTATTCTAAGAACATCGTCGATGGAAAGAAAAACAGCAACATTAAAAGTTAATCCGAGCTTTTTCGAAAACCATTTGAAAATAACAGCCGGTATTAAATACATGAATGTTGACAACCGCTTTGCCGATAAAGGTGCCATTGGCAGTGCCCTGCGCTTTGACCCAACAAAACCGGTATTCAATAAAACCGGTATTTATGGAGGCTATACAACCTGGCTTACAACCGATGGTTCGAGAAACATAAACGGAACCAGAAACCCGGTAGCCCAATTGCAACAAAAAAGTGACGTATCAGATGTAAACCGCTACATTGCTGATGCTCAAATAAATTATAAGCTACATTTCTTCCCCGATATTACAGCCACATTAAAAGTTGGTCTCGATAAATCGGATAGCGAAGGCTCCATAAATACTGATCTGGATGCTTCGTGGGTGCGCACAGCTTCGTCGGGTGTAGCCCGCGATTATACCCAGGAAAGAAAGAACGAATTACTGGATTTCTACCTCAACTATAAGAAAGACCTTCCCGGAATTGAAAGCCGGATAGATGCAATGGCAGGTTACGAATGGCAGCATTTCTGGTCCGCAGCATCAGCTTATGAAGTTGACAGATTTAATACTGTAATCGTAAACTCAAAAGATGAAACTGAAAACTATCTTGTTTCATTTTTTGGAAGAGCAAATTACTCGTATAAAGACAAATACTTACTTACAGGTACTTTAAGAAACGACGGTTCATCAAGATTTCAGAAAAATAACCGTTGGGGCTGGTACCCATCAGCGGCTTTCGGATGGAGAATTATTGAAGAACCCTTTCTGAAAGAAATAAAAAGTCTTAGCAACCTAAAACTAAGGTTAGGCTACGGGATTACCGGTCAGCAGGAATTAAACAAAGGCGACTATCCGTACATGGGGATTTACCAATTAAGTGACAGCCGAACACAATACAAGTTGGGAGACAAATATTATACGCTGATCCGTCCGAACGGATATGATGCAACTTTGCAGTGGGAAAAAACCACTACTTACAACGTTGGTATCGACTTTGGCTTTTTTGACAACCGCATAAGCGGCTCGATTGATGCCTACAAACGCGTTACCAACGACCTTTTGAATACCATTCCTGTTCCGGCCGGAACAAACTATACCGACCTTTTGCTGACCAATGTCGGCGACCTTCAAAATACAGGTATTGAATTTGCCATAAATGCAATCCCGGTATCTACCAACGACCTTACCTGGCAGGTTAGTTTCAACCTCACACACAACAAAAACGAGGTGACGAAACTTACCAACTACGACGACCCTAATTACAAAGGGATAGATGTGGGAAACATTAGCGGCGTTGGCGTTGGAAATACCATTCAGAAACATACTGTTGGACATCCACTTAATACCTTCTACGTGTACGAACAGGTGTACGATGCAAACGAAAAACCAATTGAAGGATTATACGTTGACCGCAATAACGACAATACCATAAATGAAGATGACAAGTATTACGCAGACTCACCTGCTCCCGATGTATTCATGGGATTTTCTTCCATGTTGAACTACAAAAACTTCGACTTTGGATTTAACGGACGGGCTGCTATTGGCGGACAAATATACAACAACGTAATAGTAGGAGCACGTTACCAGGAAATGACGGTTAACGAATACCTGACCAACCTGCCTTCTGAAATCAATAAGTCGAAATTCGAGACGGCACAACAGTACTCCGATTATTTTCTCGAAGACGCTTCATTCTTCAGGATCGACAACGTAACCCTGGGGTATAATTTCCGTGATATAATAAAAGACACCTTTGGGTTGAACCTGAGTGCAAGACTATATGGTTCAGTACAGAATGTACTTGTAATTACCAATTACTCCGGGTTAGACCCTGAGGTTGATAATGGTATTGATAACGACATTTATCCCCGTCCGAGAATATACCTGATGGGTCTAAACATCACCTTTTAATTGCTAAACAATTATTACAATGAAAACAAGAATTAAAATTTCATATACAATAATGGCGATCGTGTTCTTCATGTTCACTTTTGTCTCATGTGTTAATGATTTAGACACCCTGCCGCTCGACGAGGACCTGCTCACAGCAGACAAGCTAACCGATGATGCTTCGTATAAAGGAATGTTGGCCAAATGTTATGCAGCACTGGTTGTTGGCGGGCAAAAAGGAGTGGATGACGATCCTGATATTAGTAGTATCAACGGTGGGTTTTCATCTTACCTCCGCCAGTTGTGGAACCACCAGGAACTGACTACCGACGAAGCAATTTGCGCATGGAATGACGGAAACCTTCGCGATTTACACGACATGGACTGGACTCCTTCCAACGAGTTTGTTAAAGCCATGTATTACCGCATTAACCTGGAAATTGCCTATTGCAACAACCTGGTTAAGCTAACCAACGGGCAAGACGAATATAAAGCGTACAACACCGAAGCACGTTTTCTCAGAGCCTTGTCATACTGGCACATGCTCGATATGTTTGGCACCGGACCGTTTGTTACCGATCAAGACCAGATAGGTTCCTTCTTCTTCCCGGAACAGGCAACTGCTCAGCAACTTTTCGACTACATTGAGTCGGAACTTACTGCAATAGAAAACGAACTGGCCGCTCCCAGAACCAACGAATACGGACGTGCAGACAAAGCTGCTGCCTGGATGGTATTGTCGAAACTGTATTTAAATGCTGAAACGTACATTGGCACACCAAAATACACCGAGTGTATTACCTACACCAAGAAAATAATAGATGCGGGCTACAGCCTCGAAGCGAACTACCAAAACCTGTTTCTGGCTGATAACAACCTACGTACCAACGAAATTATTTTCCCGATTGTTTGCGACGGTGAGCACACCCAAACCTGGGGAGGGATGACTTTCCTTATCCATTCGACCATTGGAGGCGATATGCCGGCTTCTGCTTCAGGTGTTGATGGTGGCTGGGGAGGAAACCGCACCACAAAAGCATTTGTAAATATTTTTGAAGACATCAGTGGCGAAACCGACAGCCGGGCTATATTCTGGACTGAAGGACAAAACTATGAGATTGCCGACATTTTCAATTTCAGAGACGGTTACGCTTCTCAGAAATTCAAAAACGTCACTTCTGCTGGGGCAGTTGGTTCCAACCTTTCTCACCCCGATACCGACTTTCCCTTATTCAGATACGCCGATGCATTATTGATGTATGCCGAGGCCGTTGTTCGTGGCGGAACAGGTGGAGATATGGGAACTGCAGTTGGGTATATTAACGACATCAGAGAACGCGCTTATGGCGACGATTCCGGAAATATTGCACAGGCAGATTTGGACCTCGACTTTATTTTGGATGAACGCGGACGCGAGCTTTACTGGGAATGCCACCGTCGTACCGACCTGCGACGTTTTGGAAAACTAAGTGGAGGATCTTATATATGGCCATGGAAGGGTGCTGTTGCCGAAGGAAAATCAGTGGATGCAAAATACGATTTGTTCCCGATACCTGATTCGGATATAAATGCCAATCCTAACCTGAAACAAATTAATTATTAACCCTGATTAATTTTATCAACGATGAAAAATATTAGATATATAATCATATCGCTCCTTGCAGTATTTCTCTTTTCGTGCAACGAGGATGATATAATACAATTAAATGATTCAGAGTATGTCCCAGTCGCCAATATTCAAGGATTTGGTACAACGCTGGAGATATCAAAAGATAGGAAAGCGGAAATGCTTACCATATCTTATACTCCTGCCTCCTATGGCGTAGACATTGTTACAACAGACAAACTCCAGTTTTCTGCATCAAGCGATTTTTCAAACCCGGTTACTTTCAATGCTACTTCTTCCGACAATACTTTTTCATTCTCGGTGGGTGCACTTAACGAGTTACTTACAGAAACATTAGCCTTGCCAGTTGATGTAGAAGCTTCCATTTCAGCAAGAATAATCACTTATTCTGTGAACGGAGTTGATACCTTGCATTCTACTCCGGTGAATTTTACAACCACTCCTTACCTGGATATTCTTTTTGCTCCAAATACCTTCTACCTCTTTGGAGATGGCGTTGGACGTGTGGCTCAGAACAATAAACTCAAATTCCACAAAGTCCACAGCGAAGAAGATGTCTGGACTATTGTATGGATGGAAGCTACCGGAAGTTTTAAACTTTGTTCTGACGTAAACTACAAGGGCGTAATCGGAAAAATTGGAGATCCTGCAAGCGGGGAATATACATTAGGAACCGTTGACAACAGGGGGGAAGATATTCCGGTACCCGGAACAGCAGGATACTATACTGTTGGGATAAACCTGGCAACCAATAAACTCCTTATCGAACCAACCAATGTGTACATCTGTGGCGACAATGTGGGCGGCTGGCCGACCAGCACTGTAGTTGAAGAAAACAGGTTTAAACAGGATACCGAAAACAAAACCATGACTTTAACCAGAAGTCTGGCCGGTGGCGAACTAAGGTTACACGTAACACATCCATACATCTCAGCTTCTGACTGGTGGCATGCCGAATTCTTATTCTTCAATGGCATTATTCAATACAGAGCAGATGGAGGAGATCAGGATAGAGTAAGCGTCAACGCAGGTGAACGCACTATTACACTTGACTTTATTAATCAAACTGGTAAAATCGAATAGAAATGAAGAATCTAAAATATATTCTAATAGTTGTCCTGGCGGCTTTTACCCTCTCATGTGAAGAAGACTTTATGACACCACCGGTAACATCGGTGGTTGACGGCACTCCTCCGGAATGGACAAATGTGCCTTCATCCGACATGGATACCGTACTGTTCAAAAAGAACGAAAAAGAAACCCTTCTTAACCTGGCTTGGGCAGCCCCGGTATATGCCGATAAAGTGGGAGTACGCTATTTTCTGCAAATCGATTCGAAAGGGAGTAATTTTTCAAACCCGATTGAATTCGACAGAATATCAGCAACCGAAATGAGAGTTACCATTGGCGATCTGAACACAGCCTTAATAACACGTTTTGCTCCGGTCGAAAAAGTGGAAATTGAGCTACGGATCAGGGCAGTATCCAACGAAGACCTTGCCGACTTATATACAAGCCCATTTTCGATGAAAGTTACGCCATATCTGGACGTACCTGTTCCCGAAGCATTGTTTATGACCGGAACGGCAACCTCGGTTGGTTTCGACAATTTACTATCAGCAGGCAAAGATGGAGATGTATTTACAAAATACCTTCAACTTACAAAAGATGGATTCTTCCGTTTCACCGACAAAGAGAGCGATGGCTTTACCTACAACTTTGGCAAGTTTGCCAGCCTTTCTTCGAACATTGTTGCAGCAGAAGACGAAGACAGCAACTTTAAATTTACCGGAGAAACAGGGTGGTACGAAGTAAAAGCCGATTTCGCCAACAGCGAATTAACCATTGCTCCGTATATGGTTGGTGCAGTCACTTATACACACAACCCCGCTGAAGTGTTCCTCGTAGGCGATTACAATGCAGACGTACCAGCATGGAGCCCTGACAATTCGCCACAAATGACCCAAAAATCAGAAGGGCTTTACTCCATTGAAACGACTATTAAAGACGGGGCAATGTTGAAATTTGTTGGCCAGCCAAGCTGGGGCGACCTCGACTGGGGTAACCTGGGTGGCGATGGAGCCGGCGGAGTTATTGGCCCGAAAGGCAAAAATGGTAATATCACCTTCGATGGCGGAGACAAGACCTACATTATAACCCTTGATTTAAACAAAGGAACATATACGATAGAAGAAGCTGCGATATACATCGTAGGTTCAGCAACAGAGGCTGGCTGGGATATTGATAATGCAATTGAACTAAAATGGCGCTCGGGTCAAAATGCCTACATGGGATATATTCCTTTAAAAAGCGGTGATTTTAAATTCTTCCCGGTAAAAGGCAGTTGGGCAAATGGCATGGGTAGAGCTTCCGACACCGAAGATCCTGAAGGCGGTTCTTTAGGCGGCGAGAACAAGGATATTCCAAGCATAAATACCTCTTCTGATTATAAATTATACCGGATTACAGTTTGGTACGATACAGAGGCCAACTCTTATAAATATTCTGTTTTAGATGCCGAGATGATTCTTGTTGGAGATGCGACACCCGCTGGCTGGTCCATCGGAAATGGGTACAATATGGTTTATGCCGGAGAGGGCAAATGGGTAACATACGTTGACATGAACGCATCCGGAGGCTTTAAATTCTTCTACGAAACCGAAAACTGGAACTCGGGCTACAAAGAGTTTGATGCTACGAATAAACCCGGAGAATTATCTCTTGAAGGTGGAGATCCGAATATATCAACACCTGGAGAAGGATATTATAAGCTGACAATTGATACTTACAATATGACTTACACCAAAGAGCTCATTGCAAACAGAAAGATGTATTTGGTGGGTTCTCCCAATGGATGGGCAATAGGTGCAGGCATTGAAATGAGCTGGGATGAAGCGAACAAAGAATGGACGCTTACCACAGACCTTGCAGCAAACGATGCTTTCAAAATCTTTGCGGAATCAGGAAACTGGGATAGTGGCTTTAAGTTCAAATACGGGATGCTTAGCTTTGAGCCCGGAGATCCGAATATATCAACTCCGGATGGTGCAGGAAATTACACCATCAAATTTAGTCTGGCCAAAAGAACTTTGACTTTTACGAAAAACTAGTAGAATTTAATAGCTTCAAGCAGAGACCTCTTCTCTAATTCGAAGAGGTTTCTGCTTTTTTTACTAAAAAACTTTAGTTGTATGAAACGCTTATTCTCTTTGTTATTAGCTGGTTTGATTTTCACAAACCTTTTGGCACAAGTAACCACCGATCCTGAATTTCCGGTAGCTGGCGAAACAGTAAAAATAATTTTTGATGCTACACAGGGAACCGCCGGATTACAAGACTATTCAGGCGATATATACGCACACACCGGCGTTATTACCGACCAAAGTACGTCCGGATCAGATTGGAAATATGTAATAGCCGATTGGAATGTAAATACCGATAAAGCAAAGCTAACACGCATTTCAACAAATATTTATGAGCTTGAAATCACTCCGGATATTGCCTCTTTTTACGGAGTCCCTCCTTCCGAAAAAATTGAGCAAATGGCCTTTGTTTTCCGTAGTGCCGATGGCAGTCGCGAAGGAAAAGCAAGCGGAGGCACCGATATTTTCGTTGATGTTTATGAACCCGGATTAGTGGTTGAAATTACCCAACCGGCAGACAACCAGATACTGCAGAAAAGTCAAGCGGTAAACATTTCGGCAAGCTCTTCTATCGAGGCAGATCTCAAACTTTATTTAAACGAAAGTCTTATCGCAGAAAACACCGGAAATACAATTTCAACAAACTACACTTTTACAGAAGGGGGCAGCAACTGGCTTATAGCCGAAGCAAGCGCAGCCGGCACCACACTTCGCGACTCTGTTTCTGTTTTTGTGCGTGAAGAGGTGATTACAGAAACAAAACCGTCCAGCTACAAAACCGGAATCAACTACCCCTTAGATAATTCAGCAGCCCTTGTTTTATGGGCTCCGCAAAAAGAATTTGTATATGTCCTTGGTGATTTCAACAACTGGGAAGTCGGAGAAAACTTCCAAATGAAAAAAGACGGCGATTATTTCTGGCTCGATATCCCAAATCTGGAAAAAGGCAAGGAATATGCGTTTCAGTACTTGATTGACGGCAAGCTAAAAATTGCCGATCCTTATGCAGAAAAAGTACTCGACCCGTGGAATGATTCTTTTATAAGTGATGCTACCTATCCCAATCTAAAAGCCTATCCCGAAGGCAAAACAGATGGTATTGTTGCTGTGCTGCAACCCGGCCAGGATGAATATCAGTGGGAAATAAACGACTTTCAAACTCCGGCAAAAGAAAAAATGGTGATTTACGAATTGCTAATCCGTGATTTTACGGAAGAGCATACCTACACGTCGGTGATTGAAAAACTGGACTACCTGGAAGATCTTCGGGTGAATGTACTGGAATTAATGCCGGTAAACGAATTTGAAGGAAACAACAGCTGGGGTTACAACCCGTCGTTTTATTTTGCCCCCGACAAATATTACGGCCTAAAAAACGAACTGAAAAGGCTGATTGATGAATGCCACAAACGCGGGATTGCTGTGGTAATCGACATGGTGCTGAACCACAGCTACGGTCAAAGCCCCTTCGCTCAAATGTACATGGACAACTGGACCATTACCGAAGACAATCCCTGGTACAACATTTCATCGCCCAATTCCACTTATTCGTGGGGTTACGATTTTAACCACGAATCGCAAGCTACACAAGAGTTGGTCGACAGCGTAAACAGCTTTTGGATCAGCGAGTACAAAGTGGATGGTTTCCGCTTCGATTTTACCAAAGGATTTACCCAGAAAACAGGCGACGGCTGGGCTTACGATGCCTCCCGTATTGCTATATTGAAACGCATGGCCGATCAAATTTGGGCACGCGATCCCGACAACCTCATCATTCTCGAGCACCTGACCGATAATTCAGAAGAAAAAGAGCTGGCCAACTATGGTCTAATGCTCTGGGGAAATATGAACAATAATTACGGAGAAGCCGCCATGGGTTTCAATGAAAGTTCAAAATCGGATTTAAGCTGGGCTGTGTACACCAACCGTGGCTGGAGCCAACCAAACCTGGTTACTTATATGGAAAGCCACGACGAAGAGCGGCTTGCCTACAGATGCCTGAATTACGGGAATTCTGACGCGAATTACGATACTAAAACGCTTTCGGTGGCACTCGACCGCCTCGAACTAAGTAGCCTGTTTTTTCTTCCACTTCCGGGTCCTAAAATGATCTGGCAGTTTGGAGAGCGCGGTTATGATTTATCCATTAACCGTTGCGAAAACGGAACCATTAGCAACGACTGCCGAACCGCACCGAAACCACCCTATTGGAATTACCTTGACAATAGCGATCGCACGGATCTTTTCGAGGTAATGGCCAAATTAAACGAGCTTAAGCAAAAGTATGAGGAATTTTCTCCTGAAAGTTATTCATACAGCCTCAGCAATGCCATAAAATGGTACTCGCTAAGCAACAATGGAAACCATGTTCTGGCTGTAGGAAACTTTGATGTAAAACTAAATACTCCTACTATTTCTTTCCCGCAAAACGGAAAATGGTACGAGTTTTTTACTAGTGATTCTTTAAATATAACGAGTACCAACCGTACCCTCATTCTGCAGCCCGGAGAATACCGGCTCTATTCGACCCGAAAATTTGCAGAGCCGCACATAACTACCGATGTAGACGATATTCAGTCGCCGGAATACCAGCTGAATGTCTACCCAAATCCGGTACAAAGCACGCTTTTTGTTTCGGCTGAGAAATGGATCGATCAGGTAGAGATTTATTCGCTCACCGGAAAACTGATGAGCAGAAACACCGCCCGAAGCAAAGAAAAGCAATTGAGCGTGGAGGGCTTTTCGCCGGGCATCTATCTTTTAAGGGTTATTCTGGACGGCGAGCTTGTTTCACGAAAAATTGTTGTTCAGTAAAAAGCAAAAGGTGCTCTGATCAATAAAAACCAGAGCACCTTTTGCTTTTTTATTTCTTGTTTTCTGCTATTCTTCAGAGAAGCTCTTCCCTGTTTCCTTTAATTCTTCCAGATCGTTTACGTTAAAATCGCCGTAAAAAGAAACGATAAAAGAATTGCCTTCCTGATTCTCGTTCCGAATAAAAATATGACACTCTGTGTACTTGCTTTTTTTGCCTAAAAGCCAGATTTCGGCATTCGAATCATCCCCGTCATCTTCGAAGCGATGATACTTTGACGAAAGCATGGATACTGCCTTGGCAATAAAAGCATCTCCGCTCCACTCTCCCTTTTCAGGGTTGTAAGTCATAAAACGCACCTGTGTCAAACTGCCGGTTACATTACTCTCGTCACCGTTATCTCCCAGATCAATGTTAAACGCATCGCTAAAATCTTTTGATAAAGTAAAGCTGGTCACCCCATCGGCGTCGGTAAATGCATCGTACATTTTATCAGCCTTGCTTTGGCCCGAAGTAAACAGCGTGGCCAGCAAGAGTCCGAGAAGAAAAAAAAGTGTAGTTAATGTTTTCATAAGTGTATAATTGTTTAATGATGGCACTTAATGAACCGGGCCGAAGTCAGCGGTCTGACTTTCGGCATACCGGTTTCTTTTTATAATCGTTCTTATTTTGCTTCTTTCAAGGTTAATCCTTCCGGCATCATTTCCCAGTACTTCCCAATCATGTCCTTATCCCAGGTATTGGAAGTATTTTCAATGTCGTAGATTATTTCCTGCATTCCTTCTCCCAGGTAAATGGTTTTTCCTTCAGGTACTTTCACCGTAATAAAAACTTCCTGGTTTCTCCATTTATCATCTTTGGCAAGGAAAAAGTAAGGATCAAAAACAATGGTCGAGTCGTTCGAATTGAAATGATAGATCACCCGCTGGCTGTTTTCTTTGGCTTCGTCTCTCGAACTTCCGCGCGAAACACTTTTCACGGTAACTACAAATTCGTCGGAACTGGAACGAACCACATCCAATTCGGGCTCACCCACAAATACTTCTTCGCCATCTACCACATACACATCAAAGCCTTCGATATCTGCATCGAGCTTGGTGTAATCTTCGTACTTGTTTTCAGCAATGTTGAGATACAATGTCTCGCAAGAGTCGCAATCAATTACCTGGCTTGTTGTTATGGACGAGCGGTCTTTGAAATGTTTTACCTGCGTGGCCGAGAGTGACAACAGTACGATCAGCGACACAAACCAAACCCCGATCATCGACAACACAATGGCTGCGTTGTTTGACTTATAACGAAACACCAGTTTGGTTCCGAAGAAAAGAAGGGCCAACAAAGGCAAGCCAATTAAAACCCCTACCAAAACCAACCCAAAAGTAACGGTTCCGGGCTCAACAAAATAGTTCAGAATGTCCGGAACATATACTTCAGGACTCCAAATCAAAGGCCAGCTGGATACAAACGAATGACCGATTACCATAGAAGAAATCAATCCGAGCAAACCGAAGAATCCGGAAATAATCAGCACTACGCCAAAAATCACCACAAATACTTTCAGTATTACCTTAAATATGTTGTAAACCACGTCGCCGGCACCTTCCACCGATTTTCTTCCTTTTGAATAGGTGTCCGATTCTTTGAATTTCTGATAGCTTTCTTTTACTTCCTTTACTTCTTCCTTTATCGATTTTTCGATATTTTTCACCGTAGCTTCCTGTCCGCGCATTTCCAGGCGCTGTGTTGTACTGGAAGCCTTGGGAACTGCAATCCACAAAATAATGTACGCCAGCAATGCAGCGCCGGTAGTAGCAAAGAAAAGGATGGCAAAAATGATTCGCAGAATAACCGGATCCATATTGAAATAGGCCCCCATACCGCCGCAAACACCTCCAAGTACCCGGTGTTCGGGGTCGCGATACAGGCGACGTTTCCGCTTGGTTTCCGACACGATGGAATCGTCCTCGCCTTCTTCTTCAGCAAAATCTTCCGGAGTACCCATGGTTTGGATTACTTCGTTCACCCAGTCCAGTGTAATTACATTTTTGTCGTTGTCCGATTTGGCACTGAAAATCTCAGCAATACGGGCTTCGATGTCAGAAAGTATCTCTTTTCCTTCTTCATCGCCTCCAAAATGATTTTTAAGATTGATCAGGTACTTTTGCAGTACTTCGTAAGCATCTTCTTCGATGTGAAAAATAGTCCCGCTTATATTGATTGTGAATGTCTTCTTCATTTTGTTTTTTGTTTGAAATTATCCGGTAACGATTTAAGCATTCTTGGTTTTTATCATCTCAATGGCATTTACCAACTCACTCCACGAATCGCCGAGTTCGACCATTAAACTGCGGCCCGAATCGGTTAGTTCATAGTACTTTCGCGGTGGCCCCTGTGTTGACTCTTCCCAGCGATATGCCAGTAATCCGGCATTTTTCAAGCGGGTAAGCAGGGGATACAATGTTCCTTCCACTACTATCATTTTGGCTTCCTTCAGTGCCTCAATAATATCGCTGGCATACAATGGTTTTCCATCAAGAACGAGCAAGATACAGTACTCCAGTACCCCCTTCCTCATCTGTGCTTTTGTGTTTTCTAACTTCATAACGTGTCCCTCGTTAATTGATCCTTTGTTGTTAATCTCCCTAAGCTCTGTTTATCTGTCTGCTAAATATTCCACATTGCATCAGATACCATCCAGTCTTCCAGCTCCAGCGCCTTCTCGGCAGGTTCAAACAGACTTTCGTCCATCATCCAGGGCTCAATTGTCAGCTCAGTATCGCTTGCTGCTTCAATGTGAAATGCTGCGGTGTTGAATTTTGAGTAATCCATCATCCAGCTTTCCAGCTGCAAGGCCGGCTCTGTTTCTATGACAAATTGCGCATTCCCTGTATTTGCACCGGCAGCTTCTACATTCATTTTACCGGTCTCAGTCAATGCAATGGCAATATCGCCAAAACTACTGTTAGATAATAATCTTTCCCAGAACCCCTGGGCACTTACGGTATAACTAATCAGCACAAGACTTACTATTACGGCTGCTGATCTTAATACTGCTTTCTGAACATTGTTTTTTGTTTTCATGGTGATCTGTTTTTAGTTTTCTGCTTTCTGTTAATTGTCTTTTGTTTTCATGGCCTGTTTTCAGGCTTTTCTGCTTCTTGTTTTCTGTTGTTAAGACGATGTCTTTTTGTTTCCGTTACACTGTACAAAGAACTTTTTTAAAGAAACTACTAAGTTTTACATTGTTATTTGCATTACAAATATATGTATAATTTCTAGTACCATGCAACACATAGTACCATATTTTTTATAAAATAATTTACATATATTTCATATTAACCTAAATATAAGTAACTTAAGCAACACATAGTTGACAAATAAAATTTGGAAATCTTGAAGTGCCTTTTTTGTATTTAACAATAACGCACGGTTTGATCTTTCAAAAACATAAGATAAACAGGGTGCACCCCTGTTGAAAACACCTTTATAACTTGTTAAAAACTATGTTAATTTTTTTAACAACTATATATGCGTTCATTTGTTTTTAAATACTTTTAATAGCAAATTTATTCGCACAACGGTTGGGCTGAAGGGAAGAAAAACACATTAAATAATTTAACTTCTGGTTAATATAAAGTTCACAAAGAAAGGTTTCCTTTACCCTGTTGTTAGAACACTAAATAACAGGAAAGAAGAAGGAATAAAAACGCACTGTTATCCACATGAATTTTGGTTATTTAGAAATAAAGCAAATACACGATTCGAAAACCCTGCCAAGGCCATTGGCGTACTTCAAACTCAAACACTTTATAACCTTATATTGAGAAATATTTAATTCTATAATTATTTAAAATCCAAATCTATGATTAAAAAAATCAGTTTTTTATTAGTAGCACTCATTCTATTCTCGGCTACTATAATGCAAGCACAGGTGACCACATCGAGTATGAGTGGGCGCGTTACTGATGCTGAAGGAACTGTGATAGGTGCGACGGTGATTGCCACACACGCCCCTTCAGGA
This sequence comes from Maribellus luteus, assembly GCF_003576475.1. Taxonomy (GTDB): domain Bacteria; phylum Bacteroidota; class Bacteroidia; order Bacteroidales; family Prolixibacteraceae; genus Draconibacterium; species Draconibacterium luteum. Next base: position 130,709 of record NZ_QWGR01000004.1, read on the forward strand.
ACAACTTATGGCACTGTAACCAACGTGGAGGGCCGATTCAACCTAAACGGAATGCGTGTAGGCGGACCTTATACTGTACAAGTTACTTTCATTGGATATGGTGCATATACACAAAACAACATTACGTTGAGTTTAGGTGAAAACTATGTAATGAATGTTTTACTCTCTGAAGAAGCTTTATCATTAGATGAAGTTCTTGTTACGGCAACCCGCACAAAGTTCTCTAATGAGAAAACCGGAGCTGTGACCAACATCACAAACGACCAGATCGAAAATTTGCCTACAGTAAACCGCAGCATTATGGACATTACCCGTCTTTCTCCTTATGGAGGTGACGACATGAGCTTTGCCGGCACAGATGGTCGTACGGCCAACTTTACAGTAGATGGAGCTAATTTTAACAATAACTTCGGTTTGAGTGACGCTCTTCCTGGTGGAGGTAACCCCATCTCTATTGAAGCTATTGAAGAATTGCAGGTTGTAATTGCTCCGTATGATGTGCGTCAAACGAACTTTATTGGTGGTGGCGTAAACGCTATTACAAAGTCTGGTACAAATACCTTCAAAGCCAGTGCTTATACTTATCACAGAAATGAAAACATGCGCGGAGATGCTGTCAGAAATCAACAAATCGATGGAGCGCGCGAAAAAGACCGCAATACAACCTACGGTTTCACGATCGGTGGCCCGATTATCAAAAACAAATTATTCTTCTTCGTAAACGCTGAAAAGGAGAAGACACCAACAATTGTAAATCGTTGGAGAGCCTCGACTGATGGTGTGGCCGATCCGGACAATTTTATTTCCCGCACAACAGAAAGCGACCTCAAGACGGTTTCTGACTTTGTAAGAAGTAAATATGGATATGAAACAGGATCTTACACGAATTTCCCTGCGGATGAAAGCAACAAAAAATTTCTTGCCCGTTTGGATTGGAATATCACCGACAAACATCGTTTAGCATTACGCTATAACTACACTAAGAACGTTTCGTGGAGATCACCGAACGCTTCTTCTATGGATGCCGGCACTCGTATGTCTGAGGCCAGAATGTCACAGGCCTCCATGTCATATGCCAACTCGATGTATTCGATGGACAACCTTGTTCATTCATTCTCTTTTGACTTAAACAGCCGTTTATCGGAAAACATCTCCAACCAATTCCTGGCAACATTCTCTAAACTTGACGATATTCGCGGAACAAATTCTGATGCATTTCCTTTTATCGACATTTTGAAAGACGACCAGGCATACCTCTCTTTGGGTTACGAGCTATTTACCTGGAACAACGGTGTTCACAACAATGTATGGAACATTAAAGATGAAGTGACCTATTATTTAGGTAATCATAAAATTGTTGGCGGTGTTGCTTACGAATACAAAATGGCCGATAATGCTTACATGCGTAATGGTACAGGTTACTATCGCTACACAAGCCTTGAAGATTTCTTAAACGAAGAAGCTCCTGAAATTGTAAACCTGACCTATGGCTATGACGGAGAAAGCAACCCTGCTGCCCGTGTAACAACAAACAAAATTGGAGCGTATGCTCAGGATGATTGGAGTGTGAACGAAAGATTCAAACTTTCGTACGGTCTTCGCCTTGATGCACTTTTCTTTAACAACAGTGATCTGATTACGAACCAGGCAATCAAAGATCTTGATTATTCTGGTCGCAGTATTGATACAGGCGAGTGGCCTTCTACCAATATCATCTTCTCTCCCCGTGTAGGTTTTGTATGGGATGCTTCCGGCGACAAGAGTTTGAAAGTTCGCGGTGGTACCGGTCTTTTCTCAGGCAACTTACCGCTTGTATTCTTCACCAATATGCCTACAAACGGCGGAATGGTACAATACCAGGCACAGATAAATGCAAGCAATGCTGCAAAAAAAGGTTTCACAATGGATGAATTTGCCGGCGGACTTGTAACGGATGCAGACGGCAAGGCCACAATAGCAGCACTGCATGATAGACTGGCAGCCTTAGGTTATCCTACAACCATTTCACCTGAAGATGGGACAGTTTCTGGTACTATTGCGGCGGTAGATCCAAATTTCAAAATGCCACAAGTATGGAAAACATCACTCGCTGTTGATTATGCATTTCCAACATCTTTCCCATTCTCTGCAACAATTGAAGGAATCTACAACAAAACAATCAACGGTGTTTCTATTTCTGACTGGAGTATTCCAACAGTAGGTGGTTTCGCCCGTTTTAACGGTGTTGACAATCGCCCGATTTATCCTGATGGTTACCGTACCGGCACAAAAGCATTTATATTGGAAAACACAAGCCGTGGTTACGGTTGGTCTGGCAACATCACCCTTAATGCCCAACCAGCAGAATGGATCAGTTTGATGGCTGCTTACACACATACAGTTGCTAAAGATGTAACTGGCATGCCGGGATCTAATGCAGAATCTGCATTTACCTACGTTCCTACAGTGGAAGGTCCTAACCACATTAAATTGCACAATTCTCAATACAACACACCCGATCGTCTTGTGGCGTCGATTACTGCCCACGATAAAAGCGGTAACCACTATGGCATTATCTATGAAGGATGGCGCGGTGGAGCTAACGAATCATTTATGACCGTTAACGATATCAATGGTGACGGTTATAACTACGATGCAATCTATGTTCCCACAGATGAGGAAGTGGCAAACAACGAATTCCGCTTTGTTTCTGCAGACGATCAAACTCGTTTTATGGACTACGTACATGCCGATGATTATTTGAAAGATCAACAAGGTAAGTATGCCGAAGCTTATAGCGTTTACTCTCCCTGGGTACATCGCGTTGACTTCAGCTACAAACATGATTTTGCTTTCAAAGCAGGTAATAACGGACACAAACTGCAACTTAGCCTGGATATCAAAAACGTGATGAACTTCTTCAACTCCAATTGGGGCGTAGCTAAATATCTGAACCCGGAAATTGGTTCGGAAGCACGCATCCTCAAATACGAAGGTGTTGATGCTGACGGTGTGGCTACATTCTCTACACCCGCTTCAATCCATGGCAATACCAAAACATTCACACCAAGCTATACATTGGGTCAAACCTGGTATGCTTCCATTGGTATCAAGTATATTTTCAACTAATTAAAAAGCTCTGACAATTATGAAATTAAAAAATATATTTCCATTTTTCGTTGCAATGCTTGCTCTAATGACAAGTTGTAACGATGAAGAAACGATGACCTTGCTTCCTGAAATTCAGGTATCGTCGTCGTTCGTCACTCTCCCGCAGGACGGAGGTTCTACATCCATTACCGTAACGGCTAAAGATAGCTGGACGGCAGAGAAAGTAACTACCGAGAAAGACGCCGTTGAATGGCTAACAATCTCTTCAACTACCGGTGCTGCCGGTGAGACCGAGATTAGCTTTTCTGCCCCATCTGCCATAGATGGCCGCACTGCTGAGGTGTTACTTAACTGTGGTGGAAAAACCCAGAGAATTAACATCATGCAAGGTTTGGCACAGATTTCCGAAGCTACAGTTGAAGAGGCAAAAGCTGCTCCCGACGGAAAAACTCTCCGCATAACAGGGGTTTGTACCAACATTACCAACACACTTTATGGCAACTGGTATTTAACTGATGATACAGGCGAATTGTACATTTATGGTACGCTTGACAAAAAGGGCGGAACAAAGAATTTCGAGAGTCTGGGTCTTGAAGTGGGAGATGAAGTTACGATTGAAGGTCCAAAAGGTTCTTACAAAGGAGACCCTCAAATGGTGAATGTAATGGTTATCCAAATCAACAAATCACTGGTGAAAGTTGATTCGGTACAAAACGCAGTACTTACTGACCAAGGTGGCGAATTTGTTGCCTACCTTACCTGCAAAGGACAAGGCGTATCGGTAGAAATTCCTGAAGATGCCAAGTCTTGGTTATCCATTTCTTCTATCCAATCAGCAGGAACCAACACAGTTGTGAAATTCAAAGCCGAAGCGAATAACGATGAAGATCGTGAAACTACGCTCACTTTCCGCACTACCGATGGATCTAAAAACTATAGCACACAAACAACTATTAGCCAGGCAGGAGCGATTGTAGATGCAACGATTGCAGAATTCCTGGCAGCTCCGGTTGGAGACAGACAATATCGTTTGTCAGGAGTTATCTCTGATATTTCCGATGCTACATCCGGCAAATTAAACCTGAGAGACTTCTCTGGTGAAACCTATGTTTATAAAGTTCAGGATTTTGCCACAAAAGGGTTAAAAGAAGGTGACATCATCACAATTGTTGGAAAACGTGCTGCATATCAGGGATCACCACAGGTAAGTGGCGCTGTGTTGGAGAGCTCTATTTCTGTAACTACGGCTACAATTGCAGAGGTACTGACTAAACCCGACGATGCCAGTACTTACTTTATGGTAACCGGTGTAATTACAAACATTGATAATCCAACATACGGTAATCTTTATTTCAGAGACGGTGACAGCGAAATCTTGCTGTATGGCTGTTATCCGGGTTATGGTGCAACTGGCGACGATCGGAAATACCTGTTGGCAGACAAAGGCATTAAAGTTGGTGACACACTAACAGTAATTGCAACAAAGGGATCCTATAAGGGAACACCTCAACTTGCACATGGCCTTTATTTCAGCCACGTAAGTGCAGAATAAAATGTACTATTCTTCCATTTTAATTGAATGGAGTAAATAAAAAGAGGCTGTCCAAAAAGTAAAATTGGACAGCCTTTGTTTTTATCTTGATTACAGTAATTTTACCTGTTATTTTTGAAACCGAATAAAATAAAATACTGTTATTTGTCTTGCTAATCTTTCAAAATAAATAAAATGCGTCACTCAATAAGTTGGAAAAAATCAGTTGTCATTACGTTTTTGATGTGCCTAAACGGAATTCTTCTGGCCCAGCCAGTCGGGTATTATAATGGAACAGAAAATCTCTCGGGAGAAGAATTGAAAACAGCCTTGCACAATATTATAAAGGACCATGTGGATTTTTCGTATTCGTACGCCCGGGATATCATTAATTACTCCGATGCTGATCCCAACGATCCCAAAAATGTGATTCTCTTTTATACCCAGGTGTCGCGGAATGCAAGCAATTACGGAACCGGCGGTGACTTTATTAATCGCGAGCATGTTTGGGCCAAATCACACGGGTATTTCGAAGATATACGCTCGATGAATGGCGACGCACTTAATCTTCGTCCGGCTGATGCATCGGTAAACGAAGATCGCAGTAACCTGGATTTTGACAACGTTCAACCCAACGGAACCAGGCACCCCGAAGCCACCGAATGCTGGTACACTTCTAACGCCTGGGAACCCGGCCCGTTAACCAAAGGACAAGTGGCGCGCATCTTGTTTTACATGGCCACCCGCTACGAAAGTGATGGCGATGAAATTGATCTGGAACTTGTGGATCAACTCAATACTTTCCCATCGGCTAAATTCGGGAAATTGTCAACCCTCATAAAATGGAACAACGACTACCCTCCTTCCGATTTCGAGCGCCGGAGAAATGAACGCATTTTCCGCATTCAGCAAAACAGAAACCCCTTTGTTGATCATCCGGAATTTGTTGATCTCATTTGGGGCAACCGGGAACCCGCAACAACGAGCATTGGCCAATTAACTATGCAACCCGAAAAACCTCTTCCGGGCGAAAATGTAACCATTTCCTGCCAGGTTTCATCTAACAATACTCCCGACAGCGTTCTGCTTTACTGGGGGCCCGACTACGATTCTGATCAACAGTTTATCCGATTAAATAAAACGGACGATCTCTATTCGGGCAATATTCAAATCAACGAGCTGCCGAACAAAATGATTTACTTTAGAATCAAAGCCCGCTCAGGTGAAGATTCTACAGTTATGAGGGGCAGTTACCTCATCCCGGAAATAATTCAGGCTGAAAACATCACCCCTATAAAAACAGTTCAGGGAACGGGTAGCGCAAGCCCGCTGCTGAATCAGCAAGTTACTATTGCAGGCCGCGTAACTGCCAATTTTGACAACTCGCTTTACCTGCAAACAGGAAACGAATTACGTTCGGGCATAAATGTTTATGGCACTTTATTTACCGGTAAAGTGGGCGACAGTTTGGTTGTTCGCGGAACGCCATTGGAATACAACGGACTCACGGAAATCATTAATCCAGGCTATATCTATAATTTCAACAACAACAAGCCGGTTGAACCTCTTGTGATTACTGCTTCGCAGCTGAACGAAGATTATGAAGGTATGCTTGTACAAATAAATAACGTTACCTACAATAAACCCGGCAGCGTTATTCCGGAAGAAAATGCAACGTATACCGTTACAGATAATACCGGAAGTGTAGTGATTTATATTAATAGAAGCTCGCGTCTTATTCAAAAAAAATTTCCATCGACAGCCAGTAATTTAGTCGGTGTGGTGAGCGAATACAATGGAACCTACCAGATTCTTCCGCGTGAAATAAAAGATCTGGATGTTCCAACAGCCATTCATGACATAGCTCAGTTAAAAGAAGCGATCACGGTTTATCCAAACCCGGTTCAGAATATTCTTCATATTTCTGATGCCTCAGACCTAAAATACATTCGCATTTTTACGGTACAAGGTTCTCTGGTTTTTGGGAAAGAGATGAAAACGAATCAGGTAGATGTCAGTTCATTAACTACAGGAATTTACCTCGTTCAGTTTGAAACAACAAAAGGGACAAACGCATTTGCCAAATTCAGCAAACAATAAGCTCCTGTAGTTTACTAATTTTAAATTTGTGCGGATAAGAATTCATTTATAGTAAACCAGACCCGATATAGTAATGTTATTTTTAATGAATTATTACTTTTGCAGTCTTTTAAAAGAATTCTAAAAGGGAAACGATGGAACAGGCAAGCATCAATAACATGTTGGAAGAAAAGGGATTCATAGAGGAAGCGATTGATCCAACATTAAAACTGGCAGAAGAAATCAAGCGCCTGAAGAAGGAGAAGAATGCGGTAATCCTGAGCCACTTCTACGTAGATGGCCCCTTACAGGATATTGCGGATTACGTAGGCGACAGCCTCGGACTGGCTCAGGCAGCTGCCGAAACCGATGCCGAAATGATCGTTTTTGTAGGCGTTCATTTTATGGCCGAGACAGCCAAGATCATCAATCCTTCGAAGAAAGTTATTTTGCCCGACCTGAAAGCAAGCTGTTCGCTGGCAGAATCGGCTCCTGCCGATAAATTTGCCGCTTTCAAAGCCCAGTATCCCGATCACAAGGTGGTGACTTACATTAATGCTACAGCGGCTCTTAAAACCATGTCCGACATTGTTTGTACTTCGGCGAACGCTGCGAAAATTGTAGAAAGTTTCCCCAAAGACCAAAAACTGATTTTTGCCCCCGATAAAAACCTGGGGAACTACATCAACAGCATTACCGGCCGCGATATGGTGCTTTGGGATGGCGCCTGCATGGTACACGAGCAATATTCGGTGGAACGAATTATCGAATTGATGGAGCAACACCCTGATGCTGAATTTATCGCGCATCCGGAGTGCGAAAAACCGGTTCTTTTACTGGCCAAACACATCGGTTCTACCACCGCTTTGCTGAATTATGTACAGAAAAGCGATGCCCGAAAATTTATTGTGGCGACCGAAAGCGGTATTCTGCACCAAATGACCAAGGCTTGCCCGGATAAGATTTTTATTCCGGCTCCGTCGGCCGATTCAACCTGTGCCTGCAACGACTGCTCGTACATGAAACTGAACAGCCTGCAGAAACTATACATCTGTTTGAAACACGAACTGCCGGAGGTTACGCTTCCCGAAGATGTGATCGAACAGGCCCGGATACCCATTCAGCGCATGCTCGAAATTTCGTAGTAATCCTGTTTTGCGACGAGCGTTTAAGCGGGAAAGGACTCAGAAAAAGAAGTTTTGCTTTTTGCCGTGCTTTTTAAGGCTTCGGTATTCCCAGGGCTGCATGTGCGCGTACGCCTTGAAAAACTGGGAAAAACTACTCTGCGAGAAGCCCAGTATCTTTCCAATTTCCTTGAAATTTAATGTGGTTTTAGCCACCAAATCGCAGGCCACCAGGCGCAGGTATTCGTTTACCCAACCGTGGGCACTCATACCGGTCAGACAGCGGACAGCGCCGTCGAAATGACGAAATTCAGCTCCCATCATTTGCGCATAATCATTCGCCTGCCGCTTTCCGTAACGGCGCACCAGGCCGGCAAATACATCGATGTAATTATTTCCGCCAGACTTGTTTTCCAACACCACATCGGTCAGCTTTCGGGCATCGGGATTCGCTTCTATGTTCTCTGCCAAACCTACATATACGTGTTCGGGTAGAATCGGTGTGTAATTGATTGTGGGCATCACTTTGTTTTTTTATAAAAATAGCAACTATCGAGTCAATTTACATACTACTCATGCGTTAAAATTATAAGCCTATCATTCTACGAAAATGCCCTGAAAGGACTTTCGACTGTGCTTATTTATGTTTAAAACAAAATATTAGCGTCTCCCCGGGTAATTCCCTCATCCACCCGCTTATTCTTTAAGAACCTGTATATTTTGATAAAACATTTAAACCTATACTTTATCAAAAAGAACACTTTCCTAAAGTTTACAAAGCTTTTCTACGAGAAGAATATTCGGGGGAGCCAAAATTCGTATCAATACTTTAGGAAATTGTACAAGCTGATAAAATATTACTGCCATATCTTTATGAAATCATACATTTTCATAAAAAATACAAGCATGGAAACGATGCCAGCAAGTGCTGGCAAGGTATTTTCTTTTACTGAGGAAAGAATCGCAGCCCAAAGAGCTGCTTCCGGATGCTTTGAAGTAATTACTTTGCTGCCGTGTGGCTGATCGTTGAATCTGCTTCGATCAGGTTCTGCACCAGCAAATCCTGCCGCGAAATTTCGATGGCCCGCAACAGGGTTTTGTCAATCTTCTGAATGATCGGATAAAAACCCGTTTCGCCGATTATGTTTCGCGCGATGTAGGCTTTCAGCTGCGTGTTAATGATCTTGCCAGACACCTTTAACCCGGCAGCATCCTTTGCAACGCCCTTTTCGGCAGCGTATTTAACAAAGTCGTCGATTACGTGGTGTTGCTCCAGGTAAGCATCGAACGCATCAGCAGCGGTCAATTCCGCCAGTTCTGAGCGGTGCTGGTCGGCATAGGCGTAGGCATACGAATAGATCAGCCCGCGCCGGTACAACTTGCCGTAATACTCCGAATTACCTGTGGTATCCACCGGCACAAAAAAGTCGGGCATAATTCCGCCACCGCCATAAACAATACGGCCGCCCTTGGTGGTGTATTTCAGCGAATCATCAAAATGAATACTGTCGGCCACCAACTGCTCCATGTTGTGGAAACGCTCGTAAATATGGTTGTAATACTCCTCGTTGCCGTCTTCGTACGAACTTTGAATACAACGTCCGCTGGGTGTGTAAAAACGCGCTACAGTAAGGCGAAGTGCCGAACCATCGTTGAGCGGAATTTGCTCCTGCACCAGCCCTTTTCCGAACGAACGGCGGCCGATTACAATTCCGCGGTCGTTATCCTGAAGCGCACCGGCAAAAATCTCGCTGGCCGACGCCGAAAACTCGTCGATCATTACATACATCTCCACATCGCCAAAAGACCCTTTTCCGGAGGCATTGTAAGTTTTGCGTGGCTGATTTTTACCTTCGGTATAAAGCATTGCCTCCCCTTTCTCCAGTACTTCGTCGAGCATCTGCAAAACGCCCATCAAAGCACCGCCGGGATTTCCGCGAAGATCCACAATCACCCGTTTGGCGCCTTCCTCTTTTAAGACGGTCATTCCGTCTACAAACTCCTGGTAAGTGGTATTGGCAAAGCGGCTGATTTTTATGAACCCGGTTTCCGGATCGATCATATACGTCACATCCACACTGTAAAGCGGAATGTCTCCGCGGGTAATTTCAAACTCCAGTTCATCGTCCTCCCCCTTTCTCTGAACTCCGATGCGCACTTTCGAGTTTTTCTCGCCCCGGAGCAAATGAAGAATGTCGTTACTCTCCTTGCCAACTCCGGCAATCAGTGAATCGTTCACGGTTACAATGCGGTCGCCGGGCTGAATGCCCACCTGACTCGAAGGCCCTCCCGAGATCACTTCAATTACGCGTACTGTGTCTTCCATCAGCGAAAACTGGATACCGATTCCCGAAAAGTTTCCCCGCATTTCTTCGTTTACTTCCTGCATGTCGCGCGCCGGAATATAGGAGGTATGCGGATCGAGCTTTTTGAGTATTTCCGGAATGGTTTCTTCCACAATCTCGCCGGTATTTACACTGTCGACATAACCGTGATCAACCAAATCAAGTATGGTCGAAATTTTATTGGGCTGACTCATCGCCAGGCCGCTAAAACCTGTGCTAGAGTTGGTTTTCATCATGTTCCCGATCAGGATACCAATGGCAATTGAAATGGCAATTAAAAGGGGAACCAGTATAACTGTTTTCTTATTCATTGTTTCTTTTCTTCCTGTTAAAAATAATGGGCCGCTCGCTACTTAAATATCTACCTGTACGACCTCAATTCCGGCTCTTCGAAGCAGGTTGATCCCGTCTTCCAGCCTGTAACTTTCGGTAAATACCACCCGCTTGATACCTGCCTGGATAATCAGCTTCGAACATTCGAGACACGGCGAAGAAGTTACATACAAGGTGGCTCCGTCGCTGCTGTTCCCCGATTTTGCCACTTTGGTGATGGCATTTGCTTCGGCATGCAGCACATAGGGCTTTGTCTGGTTGTTCTCGTCTTCACAAACATTCTCAAAACCTGCCGGCGTTCCGTTGTACCCATCCGAAATGATCATCTTGTCTTTCACGATCAAGGCTCCCACCTGTCTCCGTTTACAGTAAGAATTCTGAGACCAGATATCGGCCATTTTGAGGTAACGCTGATCGAGCAGTTGTTGTTTATTATCCTTCGACATAGTTATGTATTGTTCTTAAATAGGTAGCGTTTTCTACTCCTGATTACAAAAGTAACATTGATTTTAGAAAAACGGCTTAATTATAACGCACTGAGCCACTCAGTGTTTGATTTTAATTTTTTTTAATGCTTTTACCCTAAAAACCCGGGTTTCAGCAACAAAAAACGCCGCAAATTGCGGCGTTGAAGTATCAAAATACTGAATGATTATTCTTTGATCAATAACCAGACATCCGAATATTTTTCGAATGATTGTCTGATTTGTGCCACCCGGCTTCTGGCTTCTGCCTCTTGCTTGTACGAGTTTACACAAACGCGGTAGTAACCTGTTTCGCTGTGTAAAATAATCGGGGTGAAACCTTCCTGTAACAAGGTAGTCCGGTAATTTTTTGCGTTGTCAAGCTGTCCGAACGAACCAAGAATCACAAAATAGGTGTTTCCTTCGTTTTTGCTTTGATCCAGCTGATCGGTAAAAGAAACCTGTTCCTTGCGGATGGCGATTGGTTTTTCATCAGCCACAGTTTCAACCGGCTTGCTTACTTCTGTCTTGGTTTCCGATCCGGGAACGGTAAATACTTTGGTCGGAACTGTGTTGTCGCTGGTGTATTCCGACTGTGCGGGTTGCTTCACTGTTTTACAAGCGCCAAGCACCACAACAAGTGCTACAAAAAATGCTATTCTATTCATTTTATTCCTGTTTTTCAGTTATTGAACAAAGCGAAGATACACATTAAGCGTACCATCAATGCACGAAACCCGGGCAAGTTTTACACAGAATTCTGTTTGCAACTAAAAACGGAAGGGGTTGGGTGTTTATTTTGTTAACATCTTGCTTTTGCGCCACCACCGCCAAAAAATAACATCACTCCCAGCAAAAAACCAAAGTTGTACCACCCGCCCGCATTGGGAAAGGCATAAATCTCATAATCAGTAAAAAGGCTGGCAATAAAGCTGAACAGCAAAATGAATCCGTGGAGCAATCCCTTTAAAAATCCGGGAGGATCGGTAATGTTTTGGAAAGACTGGGTTGCGCACCCCGTGAACAGCAAACCGGCCGTTAACACAACAAGCAGAAGCGGAAGGTATCTTTTCATATGCGAAAAAGTATTGAATGGTGAATATTTCTGAATCTGAATCACCTTCAAGGTATTATACTTTGCACGAAAGAGCAAGCGAAAAGCAAAGAAAATAACTGGTTACTCCCGGATGATTTCCTCCATAAAGCCGATAAACGCCGGATTATTCAAGCGCGCATTCAACATCACAAAGGGAGGGTTGATCAAGTCCTTCCGGTTGTATTGCAGGGTTTCAAAACTGTCGTGACGTAAAACTGCGCCGCCAAATTCTTCCACCATTAGTTGCCCAGGGGCTGTATCCCATTCCGAGCAGGGGCCGGCTTTCAGGTACATATCGGCATTGCCTTTTACCATCTGCACCTGTTTTCTGGAACTTCCGCAATGCAGTATCTCCACCTGAAAATTCCGCTGTATCTTTTCGATCAGTTCCGCCTCGCGCGGCTTAAAAAACGAGCGGCTGGCTGCAATGCAAATCACATCGCGGTCGATAAGTGGCTGCTTAAGCTGATTTGTTTCTCCTTTTGCGTTGAATTCCAGTACCCCTTCTCCCCTTTGGCAATACCAGCCGGTTCTTATCAGGGGCTGGTAAATCCATCCGGCCTCGGGTGAAGTTCCTTTTATGAGCGCCAGGTTGATGCAAAACTCCCCGTTTCGTTTTATAAATTCCTTGGTTCCGTCGAGGGGATCAATTAAAAAGTACTGTTTCCAGTTTTTCCGGATATCGTAGGCAGCAATGGGGTTTTCTTCGTCCATGATCGGAATTTCAGGAAAGAGTTTTTTCAAGCCCTGGTTTAATATCCGGCTCGAAGCTTTATCGGCACGGGTAACAGGCGTATGGTCTGCCTTGGTTTGAGCAGCAAAATCCTTGCTGTTGTACACCTCCACAATCGCATCGCCGGCCGCAGCAAGTAATTGAAATATCTTCTCCTGTACTGATCTCTCCATCCCGGAATAATTGGTTTCTGTAAATTTAACCCGAATCGGGTCTTTTCAGATTCTTTGGGCCGACAAATCAAAATCATTTAAATGTTTGTTTACAATGCTTAATGTTTACCTTGTTCCTTTTCTTCTATTATTGATTGATAGATTATCGCTTATTGTTGTTGCTGAACAAAATTGATACCTTGTGCAGCAATTTCAATATCCCATAAATAATGAACCAAAACTTCCTTAAACCGAGAATTCAAATAAAAGAAATTGTATTCTTACTAATTATAACCATTGTAGTGGTTATTGGAACTTTCCCTGCTAACGACTGGTCATTTTCGGTGGGTATTGACCCTCCTTTAATGTGGGTATTTAATACCTTTTTCGAAAACGGATTAAACGCCGGCCAACACATTCTCTTTCCACATGGGCCGCTGGCTTTTTTTATGTATCCGCTAAGTGAAAATATTTTACTCGCGACATTGGTTACTGCACTTTTGAAAGCCTTGCTGGCACTGAATACCTATGGTTTATTATATAAATCAGAACATTGGATTAAGTGGCCAATAATATTGATTTTCACATATGGAGTTTCTATTATCTCCGGCTTTAATCAATTACTCCTGGCAAATGTAATAATGCTTTACTGCAACTACTTTCATTATAATTTAAAGTATACTAAGCTTGCAGCATTCTTCATTACCGCTCTGGCTTTTTACGTAAAAGCTTATGTAGCAATTCTCACGGGAACCATGTTTGTTTCGGTTGTAATTTACTCCTTGATTACTAAAAAAAATCTTCGTGAATTCATTTTCGATGCTTTTGCCATGTCAGGTTTTATACTTCTATTCTGGTTGTTCATGTATGGAAGTATGAACGGATTCTTCCACTATGTTTTTGGAATGCTCAATTTGGCACAGGATAATTCCGCTGCTGCTGCTGTTTATCCGTACAACAACTGGTGGCTACTTGCCTTTGCCATGATCGCACTGGCAGTTTTAGCAGTAGTCAACCGTTCTTCTAAATCCGTATTTTTCTTTTTAATCATCGGACTCAGCCTTTTTGCTGCCTGGAAACACGGAATGGCACGCGAAGATTTTTACCATGTAAGGGGACTGTTAAATTATATCATTATTTCACTGGCAGTGTTCTTGTTATTTGAGCAAAAAAAGCATTTCATTAACGTGCCATTGGTTATCCTAATTGTTGTTTTATTCTCGTTAAACCTGAAAAATTGCATGAACTATCTTCCTCTAAAGTATGAGTATTTTGGAACGAAGAATTTTGCTGAATTTATAACTGATTTCAACAACCTGAAAGCTCAGGCTCATCAGAAAACGGCAGAACACCTGCAACAAAACCGACTTCCACAAAACATGCTTGACACGATAAATGGTGCCACCGCAGATGTTTATCCGTGGGACTATTCCATCGCAGCCATTAATAACCTTAACTGGAAACCCAGAGTGGTTATTCAAAGCTACGCTTCTTACACTTCGTGGCTCGACCAACAAAATGCAGATTATTTCAGCTCTGACAAAAGCCCTGAATTCATTATTTGGGAAAAGCAAAAAATAACGAACGACATTAATGGCGGAAATTTTAACAGCATCGACTATCGCTATTTACTGAACGACGAACCTCAAACCTTGATTCAGATAATGAGTAAGTATGAACCTTGCTGTGTAAATGAGAAATTTCTTCTGCTGAAAAAAAGAAATGCTCCCCTTTCATTTCACACTGAGGCAATAGATTCTCAACAAACAAATTGGAATAGATGGATTGACATTCCTACATCTGAAATGGGACTTCTACGAGCAAAATTATCTTTCAAAAAATCACTGCAACAAAGCATAAAAAGTTTCTTTTACAAAGACGAACAGTTTTGGATTTATCTGAAACTCGAAAACGGTAGTATACACAAATACCGAATTGTCCCTAAAAATGCAAGTGACGGACTTTGGATAAGTCCTTATTTCTTTGACTTTGAAAAACATCATGCCGTGAAACAGATCATGTTCAAAGCTTCCCGTTCTGAGAAACTAAAGCAAAAACTATTTGTTGATTGGGATCAAACAGCATTCAGAAGTTCCCCAACTTACCCTTTTTCATTTTTCCGAATACCACATACTCAGGCAAACACCATCGTTCATGAAAGTTTGAATGATTTTGAAACGCCAGAAGTTGAAAACTGGAGCACTGTTAAACATGACCAAATAAGTAAAACAGCGTTTCACGGAAGCCAGGGATTTGATTTGAATAAAGCAGAATTCTCTTGCACTTACAGTCTTTCGTTGGACAGCATTCCAAAAGGAAAAATCAGAATTGAAACCGATGCCTGGGTCCTGTCTCCCGACTACAATCAGTCCAAAAGCATTTCCTTGGTTATCGCAATAGACGATGAGAATGGCCAAATCTTTTATAAAGCAGTAAATATTGACGAGCAATTAATCGATCAGAAAAACTGGAACCATATTTTCAACTTGGCTGAAATTAACCATACAAAAGAGCATTGTATGATGAAAGTGTATTTTTGGACTCGGGAAAATAAACAGTTCATTATAGATAACTTCCGAGTGCGAATTGTAAGCCAGAAGTCTCAATGAAAAACCTCTTTCAAAACATTCAGTGATTTTATTTCCCCCAGGTTTTCGAAATGAAGTTGGTAATAATCAACCAATACCGATAGCAAGGTATCGCGCATGGAGCGGGAAATATGAAACTGTCCCAGCTCGTTGACTTTTAACCCGGAAAGCGTAAGCAGATGTCCGGTTGCCTCTTTATTGGCAAACAAGGGATGAGAAGGCTCGTTGGCCACCACCGCTCCTTTCCGAAGATCGAACCACGACTCAAAAGCCGTTTTTCGGGTGTCGGGCATAAAACCAAAATACTCTGTGAGCCGAAAAAGAAAATAAAGATGAAAATTCTGCCAGCCTTCTTCCATCAGGTCGAAATACAGCAAGCTGCCTTTTATAAAGTCGTACAACTCGGGATTGCTTTCCTGTTCATGAATGGTCTTGTAAAGCATTTCTGACAGAAAAATAGCCTGTGTTGCTTTCTTAATGTCAAAGGGGATGTTCTGGTAAGCGTGTAAACTTTTGAATTCCTTCACGCGCTGAATATCGCGCGATTGCTTTTGGTAAACCTCCATGTCGAGCAGGAAAAGCGGCTGCAAAAGACCGGCCTTATTTTTTGACTTGCGGCTGCGTGAAGCATTTACCATGTAACTCTGCCGGCCAAATTCGCGGGTAAAAACAGTGGCAATCACACTGCTTTCACCGTATTTGATGAAATGGAGTACAATTCCTTCGGTGGCAGCGAGCATACTTTAGTTTAGAGTTTAAAGTTCAGTGTTCAAAGTAGACTATCATGGGATATGTCAATAATTGAGTCCATTTTAGTCCGTTCCAATTATTTTCTATTTACGCATTATAGCATTTCTGCATTCCCGCATTCACAAACTCAATCCCTCAATCCTTCAGTCCATCAGCCTTTCAGTCCTTCAGTCCCTCAATCCTCAATGAATAAACAGCAACTTGGTAATGTGGGTTTCGTTGCCCTGTTTGTCATTACACAAAACCAGGTATACACCTGTTTTCACCCGGTTTCCGTTCAGGTTCCGGCCATCCCAGCTTGCCTGGCCGCCAAGCGATGTTGTTTTGTACACCAGGTTGCCGCTTATATCTGTAATCTTAATATCAGTATCGGCAATTAAACCGGTGATCGTAACCGGACCATCGTATGTTTCGCGCACCGGGTTCGGGTACACATAAACATTGCTGTAGGTATTGTTGCCTTCGTTGGCATCGCTCTGATACGAGATCAACCCTTTATCGGTTCCGATGAAAACTTCGCCCGATTTATCGTTAATGGCAAGAGCTGTGATACTGTTCGACAGCAGCGGACTGTTTTCGGCGGTAAAATGCAGGATCTCTTCTTCGCCCGATTCCGATACCAGGTACACTCCTGAATTTTTGGTTCCCAGCCATTTCCGGTTCGCGCCATCCACGGCAATGGCCGTTACGGTTTCGGTAGATAACAAGGGATGATATATACCGTCTTTCAGGTCAAGGCCAGGCCGCGAGGCATAAAAAGGATTGGTGTTCCAAATCCGTGAAGGGTTGTTATAAACGGCCACTCCTACCGAAGTCCCCACCCATATGGCTCCTTCTTTGTCTTCTGCAATCGAGTAAAGGTCACTCATTTCTGTACGTATCTCATCTTGTCCGTTACTAAAATAGCTGGTCACTGCCAGCCTTTTTTTATTTGTCCCGGTTTTATCTACCACATAAGCGTTGTTGTTACGCGGAACCAGTATCCACTTGTCATCGTCACTGTTTACCAGCAACTGCCCCGTAGCTTTACCAAGTACTTCGGTCATGCTAAAAGACTCCCATTCGCCGGCTGGGCTTAACTTGTGTAAGTTATTGCCTGAAACCGCCCAGGTGTTTATCCATAAATTTCCTTCTGAATCAAAATCCAGGCCTCCGATCCGGGTAAACGGCTCATCGGGTTGTTGTGGTAAGGCCGATTGCAATGGACTGTTTTTATTTGTATACCGAACCACAAATTCATCATTTCGGAATTCCAGCAAGCCTCCTCCCCAGCTTCCAACAAAAATGTGATCCGGATCGTTGGGATCTACAGCCACACAAACAACATCCCAGAAATTATCCAGTTCGGGTATTTCCTTTTTACTGAAATTGGTCCATTCGCCTCCTCGCAGCCGACGAAAACCAGGGGCCATCCAGCTGTTGTTCCAAACATTGGTCCTTCCTCCGGCTGTCACCCAAAGATCAGAACCCGCAGCTGTCAATGAAAAAGTATGATTGTCGACAGGACCATTCGGAACCATGGATTCAAACTGATTCCCATCGTACCCAACCAAAGCGTTCCCTCTGTCTGCAATCCAAATCATTCCATCCGCGGCAATGAAGGTACTTTTGGGATAAATCGGGTTGACTACCTGCTCTCCTAACTGATACGAATTAATTTTCCCGACCATAACATTCCCGGCATCCAATAAAACCACTTCGTACTTGCCAGTAATACTCAGGTAGTTCCCGGTTGAGCGCATTTCCAGCACTTCGTTCATCCCTGAGTAATAGCTCGACCACGAACTGCCATCAAAACCAAACGATTCATCTCCACCATTAGACGGCGAATAAGTGGCAATCAAACGCTCTGAATGAACTTCAAGCTGAATAAACCTTTCTCCGGCATGCGGCACCAAATCTTCCTCCATCCAGGAGGTATAGTCAAGCAAATTGGCACCACTTTCCGGAGCTTTCAATACTCCCTTTTCGGTGGCGGCATAAATCATTCCCTGGAAAAAGGCGACATCATTCACGGCCAGTTGTCCACCATCGGCACCGATAAAATAGGTGTCTTTGATCTCGGATTTGTCCAGATTAACCACAACAATTCCAAACCCACTTGCCAGGTAAGCATTGCTTCCGCGAAATGTGATGTTGTTAATCGTTTTATCTCCCGTAATCGATTTTCGTTTTATGTCAGAAAGATTAATTACGTTGCCGTCTTTCAAAATATCGATATTGCTGTTGGAATAAGCCACCACCAAAAGATTGTTTTCCGAACTGTAAGCAATGGTTTGAATTCCGAAATCTGAAAGATTGTTTACCTTATTCAGGCTGTTGTCCTCGGTGTCGAAATAGTACAAACCTCCTTCGGTTGCACAATAGACTTTATTGCCCGAGGCATCTACTTTTACTGCGTTCGAATACGACAGGTAGTCTTTCCATTCTCCCAGAATACTCTGAGAATACGTTGCAGACCAAACAATTAATCCCAGCAGAGATAGTACAAATTTTCTCATAAATTTTTATGTTCGGTTTCTTTCAGGTATTCGACCAGCTTCTGAACGGCCCGTCCGCGATGGCTGATTTTATTCTTTTCCGAAAGTTCCATTTCGGCAAACGATTGATCCTTTTCTTCGGGTTTAAAAACAGGATCGTAACCAAAACCCGCATCCCCTCTTTTCTCGGTCAGAATTTCACCATTCACGATTCCTTCAAAAAGAACTTCCTTGCCGTTTATTACCAGTGAAATCACGGTTCTAAAACGGGCATTTCGGTTATTTATTTTAGCCAGCTTAGTCAGAACTTTCTGCATGTTTGCCTCCGGGTTCTTTTCTTCTCCTGCATAACGGGCCGAATAAACACCCGGCTCGCCGTTAAGCGCGTCTATTTCCAGGCCGGTATCATCAGCAAAACAATTGTATCCGTATTTGTTGTAAACATAAAATGCTTTTTGTGATGCATTTCCTTCCAGCGTTTCCTGTTCTTCCGGAATATCCTCGTCACAACCAATGTCGTTTAAACTAAGCAGCCTGAATTCATCTCCCAGAATGGATTGAATTTCTTTTACTTTATGTGCATTATTGGTAGCAAAAACCAGTTCCATCTTTCAAATTTTTCGTAAAAATAAAGAATTCAATCAGGTGCACACCCGAAATACAATATTCTTTACCTCTTTAAAAAGAAATACGGGGAACGAAAAAAGAATAATAACCTGCGGATAAAAAGATTGTAATGCTATTCGCAGGTACAAGTATGAAGACAATCCACGATCTGGCTCAGAATATCAAACTTCAGATAATAGTAAGTATTCTTTCCGTCGCGTTTTGAACAAAGGACTCCCTTGTCACGCAGAATTCCTAGGTGATGAGAAGTAGTGGATTGCTCGATTTTCAGAAGTTCGTGAATTTCTGTAACTGTCAGTTTTTTCCCTCCTTCCAGGTGCTTCAGAATGGCAATACGCATAGGATGAGCCATTGCTTTTAACATGCTCGCCGCTACCTCCAATCTTTCAACATTTAGTTCCTTTACCTCTTCCATCTTTGTACTTTTACGTCTGCAAATATATAAATAATTAAGTATAACCGACTTCCTATTTGGGTAAAACCTTTAATACCAGCACAATGATAAACTTTTTTTTATGAAACAATCTTTTTTTAAGTGAAATTGTTTTATGTTCGTTCACCAAAAGAAATCAGGACAGTTCAGAGAATGAAAGCATTACAAAAGATAAAGAGCCCAATTGAGCAGGAGTTAATTGATTTTGAACCATATTTCAAAAAATCGTTACAAAGTGATATTCCACTTCTGGCCACCATATTAAATTATCTGTACCGAACCAAAGGCAAACAACTTCGCCCCATGTTTGTATTCCTTTCGGCCAAGTTACACGGAGGCACCAACGAATCGTCAAAGCTGGCGGCCTGCTCGGTGGAGCTGCTTCATACAGCCACCCTGGTGCACGACGATGTGGTAGACGAATCGTACGAACGCCGCGGAATGTTCTCGGTAAAAGCACTTTGGAAAAACAAACTGGCTGTTTTAGTGGGCGACTACATCCTGGCAAAAGGCTTGCTGCTCCAGCTCGAAAACAAGAAATACAACTTCCTTCACCTGATTTCAAGAGCGGTTCAGGACATGAGCGAAGGTGAAATCCTGCAAATGAAAAAGAGCCGGAAACTCGACATCGACGATGATACTTATTTTGAAATTATCCGCAAAAAAACAGCTTCGCTTATTGCAACAAGTATGGCGATTGGAGCTGCTTCGGCTACCGAAGACGAGGAAATAGTGGAGAGAATGTACCGCATTGGTCAGGATGCCGGTATTGCCTTTCAGATAAAGGACGATATTTTTGACTACCAGTCGAAAGGCATCATCGGGAAACCGATCGGAAACGACATCAAGGAAAAGAAGATCACTTTGCCCCTGCTTCACATTCTGAATAACTCGGACAACTCGGAAAGAAAGCGGATTTTGCGCATGGTAAAACGCAGAAACAAAAATACCCAGGCAGTAAAAGAGCTCATCCAGCTGGTTATTGACCGCGGCGGACTGGAATACGCCGAGTTACGTATGCTCGAGTTTAAAGACAAAGCCGTAGCCGGGTTAATGGAGTTTCCGGAAAGCGATGCACGCGAATCGCTGATCGAACTGATGGAATATATTACAACCAGGAAAAAATAGAATCAGCCGGGGCAGATTAAAAATCGTATTTCTCACAATTTTATTTGGTGGTAAAAATGCACTTAGCAGGTACTGGCATTTTTTATGCGCTAAGCGGTTCGAAACCGCTAAGCGCCTAGATGCCGAATATTCAAGCAATCACGCATTCTAGCATTCAAAACTCATGTAATACCAACAAATGCATCTTTTTATACTTCCAAGCGGATGAAATAGCCGTTGTGTTTACGCATGTTCAACACATTGTTTTCATCCAGTATCAGGTACTGCCCTTTAATACCGGTCAGTGTTCCTTCAATCACGGGCTGTTTGTCGAACCCAAGACTGGTGATTTTTTCAGGATATTTTTCAACCGGGTAGTCAATGGCAATCACCTCATCATCCGGTTCGGCATATTTCCGAAGTTCTGCCGGCAACAGATCCATTACCTTTTTCTTTTCGGCAGGAAGATCAAAATCCTGT
The DNA here is from genome assembly GCF_003576475.1 of Maribellus luteus. Taxonomy (GTDB): domain Bacteria; phylum Bacteroidota; class Bacteroidia; order Bacteroidales; family Prolixibacteraceae; genus Draconibacterium; species Draconibacterium luteum. The sequence continues at coordinate 152,121 of NZ_QWGR01000004.1, forward strand.
AAAACCTCGTTTTTCAACATGGCCCGCCAATTGGTTTTATCGGTGAAATGATCTTTCAGAAACACCTCGATCACTCCCGCAATATGACGGTTGGGTGTTTTCGCAATTTTAATGGCAAAGCTGGCCCCCTGGTCGATCCAGCGGGTAGGAACCTGGTGATTCCGGGTAACACCTACTTTCAGTTCACTTGAAACAGCCAGGTAAACATAGTGATCGATCAGATCGTGCTTTTCGGCCCACTCCATGTCGCGCGCCATTCCGAAATGCGATTTCGATAATTCGGGACGCATGATCGATTCGCTTGCTTCGGGAGCCGTTTGCAGGCAGTTGTAGCAAAATCCCTGGCCAAACGATGTTTTGGTTTGCTTTCCGCACGAGATACAGTTAATCCGCCCGTCAAACTGCATTTTTATATTTTTCCCGATCAGGGCATTCATATCCACCAGCTGGTCGCCCACAGGTAATTTATAGTGAACCGGGCTTGCAAGCTCGGTGGTCATTTTCAGGATGTTGCCTTCGTATTGCATAAAATGTAAGTCAAATTTTTCAGAGGTGAAGGTAGTACAGAACTTGTACTATACAAAGTCTGTAGGTGTTTAATCATCGAATCCCGGGCGTTTAAAATCCATCACCCCGGGAAATGCTTGCAGCAATTGCTTTTTGATCGAGGATAGTTCTAGGAGAAAATTCAGAATGTCATCCTCCTTTTCTTTCCATTCAGCATAAAAAACCGACAAGGCATCCATCGACCGCTCAATGGCAATGATGGCAATTTTAGCCGACCCCAGGTTATCAGAATAAACGTTGTACTCATCATCCGGGTCGTTTTGACGTTCTTCCAGATCGAGATGCGCACGGTGAACTTTGGCTCCGATAAAAAAGTAATACCACTCGATCACTTCCAGTGCATCTTTGTATCTGACAATCGATGCTTCATCGTTGATCATTACCAGTTCTTCGGCTTTTTCAGCCATAAATTCGCTGTTGGCCTCCAGCCATTTGTGCATTTTTGTCCCATAGTTGTTGGCCTTCACTTCCAGCGGAGTTTCAATGTGTTCCGGTATTTCGACGTCGGGAATACTATCCAGATCGATTCCCAGCCGCCCGGCATCTTCTTCAATCAATTCCATGGTAACTTCCCAGGCCAGCCGAATCTGTTCCCAAAAATTCTTGTTTTCCGCATCGGGATTCTGCTGATCCTGATCTTCCTTCATCTCCTGTTCGTGCAGGTAAGTCAGGCATTTTTGCGTCAGGGTACAACGTTCGCACCAACGATCGCAAAAGTTATAAATACCGGGCACAAGATTTTCATTGTTGGCCAAGTCAAGCAGTGATTGTTTGTAGTGTTCTTTTTTCGATTTCATCTGTTTATAATTGCCTATTTTTGGGTAACAGATGGAACTCCCATATCCGCCAGCCGACGGATTCTCATGGTCGTTTCATTGTTGATCAATCTACAACGATAACAAGACAAATCTCCAAAAAGTTGAACAAACACTACAAAGAAAATCAGAGCGTTTCATCGTTGGCAACTCCCATCACCCCCAGGTAAAGCAGTTTGGCGGCATCTTCCATAATTTCAGGTGTCAACACATTTGTTTTATCCATCGGGTGATGATAATACACGGGGTGAACACTGCCCGATGTCCACAAACCAAAAGTAGGGATTCCGGCATTTTCGAAGATGGAAGCATCGGAACGCGGACGGCCGTAATTTTTCCGTACTTCGTTGGTTTGCATTTTTCGGTGTATCCATTCGTTATTGGCCGTTTCGAAATGCCGGAACAAGCTGGTGTAGGTTTTACCACCCGTTAAATAAAATCCTGTTCCGTTGCCGACCATATCCAGGTTGATCATTAAACGGGTTTTAGAAATTGGAAAGAGCGGATTTTCGGCATAAAACTTCGAACCATACAAGCCACATTCCTCGCCACCTATCAGAATAAACAGAACGGAGCGTTTGGGTTTGATTTCAGAAGTTGCCAAAGCTTTGGCTGCCCCCAGAATATCAGCCACACCCGAGCCATTGTCGAGCGCACTGGGAAAAACCACATCTCCCATTTTTCCCTGACCATCGAGATGACCTCCGATAATGATCACTTCTTCTTTCAAAACCGGGTCCGAACCTTCGATCCATCCCACTACGTTGCACGACTGCGCATCGGGGAAATACCTGGTTTCAGCAGAAATCTTTATTTTTTGCCCTGGGCCAAAGGCAAACGAAGGAATTTCGCCGTTTTGCAGCTGTTTTTTTGTTTCCGCGTAATCCTTTCCTGCATCCGAAAAAATCTGCTCCGCCAACCCCGGACTCACATGCGCATAAACAAATCCATCCAGGTTGACCGTGTTCGGGTTCGCAATCAGGTTTGGGTAAACCATCCCAATTGCACCGTGTTTCACTGCATTTCTGAATTTATACCGATGCTCTGCATAGGGCGTCCACTTCATCATTGTGGTATCGTTTTTTGTGTAAGGAATTCCGGGCTCCAGCACAATTATCTTCCCTTTTACATCCACATTTTTATAATCGTCGTACCCCAACTCGGGCGCGGTTATACCGTATCCTACATAAACCAGGTTGGCTTCCACCGTTCCGCTTGCAGAATTGGAACCCGGCAGGTAATCCTCCGGAAATTGCAGAATTTGCCGCTTATTGCCATTTGAATAAACAAGCTCACCCAGCGACGGAACTTCGGAATATGCATTCTGGAAATACTGAAAGTAACTTCCTTGGTTGGCAGGCTGAATCCCCCACTCCCGGAACTTTCCGGCACACCACGCGGCGGCCTCCAGGTATTCGGGAGATCCCGATAAACGCCCTTTGTATTGCGGTGCGCTTAATTCTTCCACATACTCCAGAATCTCGTTGCTCGATATGGAATGAAAAGTGCTTCTTATTTTCTCCTGATCGGTTGTTTCCTGCGCTTTTACAAGGGTTACGCTTGTCAGCAATAGCAAACTGACGGCGAATGTTACTGTTTTCATGTATATCAAATTTTCGAAAGGACTAAAAATACAATTTTTTGAACGGACAGTATCTGAGACATAGAAAATCTAAAATAGTTGAATTGCAAGTTCGAAAATTGATGGTTCACACCAGCACTTAAATCACCACAGCATAGTTTTTAACTCGCTCTTTTACTGACGAAAGCGTCTTTTACATAACTTTCATACGCTAACATAAAAACGAAAAACATGAAAATTTTAAAAGGGACCATTTTTGGTGCTATTGCCTTCTTTTTTCTGGGCTGGCTGGTTTGGGGAATCCTGCTGATGGATTTTTCGATGAACAATTACAACACGGAGATTTATCTTCCTGAAGACGAAATAATCTGGTGGGCCATGATTGTTTCCAACCTGGCATTGGCTCTTATGTACACACTCATTTTGAAATGGGCCGGTGCCAAAACACTTGTCGACGGTGTTAAAATTGCAGCCACTATCGGGGCGCTGTATGCGCTTAGCATTGATCTGGGGTATTACTCCATGACCAATGTGATCCTGAATCTTTCGGCCATTGTTGTTGACACGCTGGCTTATTTGGCGATTTCTGCCATTACCGGGTTAATAATAGTAGCAACGTGGGGAAAAGACAAAGCTGCATGATTCTGAAAAATCACTATAAACGATAGTCCGGAGGATGGTTCAAAAGCGGCAGAATCAGTATAAACACTTCTTTTGATCCGTCCTCTCTTTATCCCCCAACCTCTACTTCCACCCCGTACGAATTAAATATTTCGATTGCCTTTTCTATTTCCTTTTCGGAAGGTTCAGCCATATCCAACTCTTCGTAATTTGAACCAAGTTTGTTGTACTTGTGTGCTGCCATGTTGTGGTAAGGTAACAAACTCACAAGTGGCGTTTCACCGGGTAGTGCATCTATAAATTCGGCCATCTTTGAAACCTCATATTCCGAAGTATTCACATTTTGTATGAACGGAACCCGAATGTTGATTGCAGCAGCTGTTTCTGCCAGTTTAACCAGGTTTTCAAGAATGAGTTGATTATCCTTTCCTGTCCATTTTTTATGCTGAACAGGATCCATTAGTTTTAGATCGTATAAAAACAAATCGGTGTGTTTTGCCACTTCCAGCAATGTTTCTGCAGGCGCAAAACCACAGGTATCCACCGCACGGTGCAAACCGGCTTTTCCGCATTCCTGCAGCATTTCAAGCAGAAACCCGGGAAACATTAAGGGTTCACCTCCCGAAAAAGTTACTCCGCCTTTTGAGTGTTCGATGTGCACACGTTCGCGTTCAATAATCTGCATTAATTCAACTGCATTGTACAATTTCCCAGACATCTCAATCGCCTTTGTTGGACAGGCATCGGCGCACAAACCACAAAGTGTACATTTTTCAGCATCCGTCACAATTCCGTCTGGAGTCAGGGTTAATGCATCTTCCGGGCAAATTTCAATACAATCCTGCGCACCAATACACTTCGAAGCGGTATACAGTTTCTGCATTTTAGGCAGCTGGCTTTCGGGGTTGTGGCACCATTTGCAGCGCAGCGGACAGCCTTTAACGTAAAGAGCAATGCGAATTCCCGGGCCATCGTTAATGGCGTAGCGTTTTATATCGAAAATAAGTGGAATCATTTATTTAAGTAGTGAGATTTTGAGTAATGAGTAATGAGACTTCATATTTCTGTCAATTCTAATCTCAATACTCACTACTCTGTACAAAAATATCTAAAGTACCTCGTTCTCTGTACGATCGATAATCTCCTGCTGCAGATCGGCGTTCATATCGTTAAAATAGTCGCTGTAACCGGCCATTCGAACCAACAGGTCGCGGTAATCTTCGGGACAAGCTTGTGCAGCCAGCAGTGTTGCCGTATCCACCACGTTGAACTGAATGTGATGTCCTCCCAACGAGAAATAACTACGAATGAGGTGGCCCAGTTTTTCCATATCCTTTTCCCGCTTCAACAGGCTGGGTACAAAACGCAGGTTAAGCAATGTTCCCCCCGATTTAGTTTGATCGAGTTTACCTAGCGAACGAATAACATTGGTTGGTCCGTGTGTATCGCATCCGTGCGATGGCGATGTTCCGTCGGAAATTGATTTTCCGGAAAAACGACCATTGGGAGTAGCTCCCAGCACCAAACCAAAATAAACATGACAAGTAGTGGAAAGCATATTCAAATGAAAAACTTCGCCTTTGGTATTGGGCTTCCCTTCGATGGCATTCAGCAAATCGTTGTAAACGCGCAATGCAATTGCATCGGCATAATCATCGTCGTTACCAAAAAAAGGTGTCCGGTTCAGAATTCTTTGACGCAAGGCTTCTTCGCCTTCATAGTTCTTTGCAATGGCATTCAGCAAAGTATCCATGGTAAAGGTTTTATCCTCAAACACGTGTTTTTTTAATACTGAAAGACTGTCGGTAACCGTTCCCAAACCGGTACATTGAATGTAGTTGGTGTTGTATCGCGGTCCGCCGTTGTAATAGTCTTTTCCCTTCGAGATACAATCTTCAATCACCACGGAAAGAAAAGGTGCGGGAGCATATTTGGCAAACATCTGGTCAATGTAATTACTGACACGAACTTTCTGATCGACGACAAAATTCAGCTGTTTCAGAAATGCTTCATACAGTTCTTCATAGCTTTTGAAACTCAGAGGATCGCCGGTTTCAATACCGGCAACTTTTCCGCTTAGCGGATCAATTCCGTTATTCAGCGTTATCTCCAGAATTTTTGGAACATTTAAATAACCTGTCAATAAATAAGCTTCTTTACCAAATGCACCCACTTCAATACAACCACTGCAGCCGCCTTCGCGGGCATCTTGCAAACTCTTTCCCTGGTTCACCAGTTCCTGAATGTAGGTATCAGGATTGAAGACAGAAGGATAACCGTGGCCCTGACGAATCAGGTGCACTGCTGCGCTCAGAAATTTATCGGGCGTTACTTTGCTGATATGAACCGAGTTTCCGGGCTGAAGAATGTGCAGTTCTTCAGTCACTTCCAGCATCATGTACGAAACCTCGCTAACCGCGTTAGTACCATCTGGTTTAACACCTCCGATGTTGATGTTGGTAAAGTCGTTGAAAGTTCCGCTTTCGCGTGCGGTGATTCCTACTTTTGGCGGCGCCGGGTGGTTGTTCACTTTTATCCAGAAACAGGAGATCAGCTCTTTTGCCTGGTCGCGGGTGAGTGTACCTTCAGCAAGCTCTTTTTCATAAAACGGTTGCAAATGCTGATCGAAATGCCCCGGATTCATGGCATCCCAACCATTCAGTTCCGTAACTGTTCCGAGATGCACAAACCAATACATCTGAATGGCTTCCCACATATTTCGGGGTGCATGAGCCGGCACCCAACGACACACTTCAACAATGCGTTTCAGTTCCCCGACACGTTGCGGATCTTTCTCCGTTTTAGCCATTTCCTCAGCCAACTCAGCATGACGTTCAGCAAAAACAATAGCAGCATCGCACGAAATGTCCATTGCTTTCAATTCTTCCAGTTTGCTGGTTGCTTCCGGATCATTCAGAAAATCGAGTCGTTGAATATGTGCATTTATCTCTTGTTTAAAGTCGAGCATTCCCTTTTGGTAGATCGTTCCATCCAGTGCTGTATGACCAGGAGCGCGTTGCTCCATAAACTCGGTAAAAACACCGGCTTCGTAGGCCCGTTTCCATTCATTCGGAACATGATTGAAAATGCGTTCGCGCATCGTGCGGCCCTGCCAATAAGGAATAACCTCGCGTTCGTAGGTATCAATATCTTCCTGCGAGATGGTATAACGTTGCTGGTCGCGTGTGTTCAAAACATGAAAATCTTCCACACTGTGACAGGTTAATTCCGGAAAAGTGGGAACCGATTTTGGTTTTGGACCACGTTCCCCAACAATGAGTTCACCATTGCCAATATAAATGGTTTTTTGTTTGCAAATATCCAGGAAATTCAGGGCGCGCATTACCGCTTCTGAATATTTTCCATAATTCTCACGATAGAAAGCAGTTGTAATTAAAGCCCGTTCAATAGACAACGATTCCTGGGTTTCAACGCTTAGTTTACGCAAGCGCTGAATACGTTCATTCATTCCGGGGCCTATTTTTTGGGTTTGGGTAGCTTGATAGAAATTACCTTCTACTCCGGCGGGGCGTTCAGGCGCTTTTTTGGTTTTTATTTCAGCAAATGACATAATACCACTTGATTAAATTCAACAATAATAAAAATGATTAGGAAAAGAGGGGAAGCAAAAACTAGGCATAGAACATACGGCATTCGAACAGGCACTGGTACGAATCGTGTAAATGTGATATGTGTTGCTGTACTGCCACTGTTTTTTTATTGCGACAGTAAAAATAAAAAATTATTTGTTAGATTTTACCCCGATCAGAACAAATAAACACCACTCGCTCAGTACGATATAATTGGTTAAACAAAATCAGGATACGAACTATGGAGCATCTTTTACACAACGAAAACCGGTATGGCTCATTCCGGTATTCACCTCGCCACGCATGCGGGCTGCAACCCGGTAACTCGAACAATAACTGTCGTTGCAAAGAAAAGAACCACCACGCATTGTTTTTTCCAGTTCGACACCAGACGACTCTGCAGGTCCGGTCGGATTGACAGTTTCCTTATCAGTTGACAAAGTTTTGTAATACCCCGGATCATACCAATCGGCTGTCCACTCCCAAACATTTCCGGCCATATCGTATAATCCATAGGCATTGGAGGCGTATGATTTTACGGGAGCGCTTGTAAAAAAGCCATCGCGCAGTGTGTTCTGGTTTGGAAAATGTCCGTTCCAGGAATTGGCTTTTGGCATTCCGGCTTCAATGTGCTCATCTCCCCAGGGATATATCTTGTTTTGCAACCCTCCCCTCGCGGCATATTCCCATTCAGCTTCCGTTGGAAGTCTCTTTCCTACCCATTTGCAGTAGGCAAGCGCATCGTAGTAACACACCTGCACTACAGGGTAGTTTTCCAAACCGTCAATGTTGCTTCCAGGGCCCTGTGGATGCTTCCAACTCGCTCCTGTAGTCCAGGCCCACCATTGCGAAAAATCGTTTAAGGGCACCGCCTGACCGGGAGGATTAAATACCATTGCTCCTGCTTTTATGACACTGTCTTTGTCAAAACCGTTGTTCATGCTTCCGGGTTGAAGATTTTTCAATACTACCTCCTTTTCGGCCACAGTTACATAGCCGGTAGCTTTTACAAATTCGCTGAATTGAGCATTGGTAACTTCGTGTTCATCCATCCAGAAGCTTTTCACCCTTACCGGGTGCTTCGGATATTCATCAGGACGCGCCTGCCCATTATCTGCACCCATTTCAAAAACTCCCCCTTCAATGAAAACCATCCCGTCAGAACCTCCTTCTCCTGGCGCAATTTCCGGTGTGCCGGAATCAATTCCCTTACTGCGGGGAAGATCTTCACCCTCGCAACAAGATTCCATTTTGTCGGCAAAAACCAGAGTATCCTGAATATTCTCTTTTCCCGGGGCAAGCGTTTGTTTGGGTTTCGTTGAACACCCTGCATGAAGCAGAAAAACAATAATAACCACTGAATATCTTCTCTTCATTTCTGTTCAATCCTCCTTTAAATTTATGGATGTTCTGCTCGCTGACTCACTTCACAACCTAAAATAACCAAGGTTTAGAAAAAAAGTTTAGATAGTTAAACAGAAGGCCGATCCTCCTGACCGGCCTATGAATGTGTTACCTTAATGCATCTTTGTCTATATACAGCGCATTAAGTACTACTTATACAAGTTAAGAATTTAGAAAAATCAGGTCAATTTATTCGCCCTTTTTTTGAAGGCACGCAAAAAACTTAAACACTAATCCTGTATTTGAAAAATGAAATATATTGGTATTGAGTCATATAAAAGAAGAAAGGGCAGTTCAACAACTGCCCTTTTACTAATGTTAACCCCCAAACACACATCGTGCTGAACGCACGATGATACAAATGAACAAAAAAGTTCCGAGTAATCAAAACAATCGGGAATTTTTTTTAACAACTTCTGTAGGATTTTTTAATTGCTTAAGAAAGCTAAATTGACTATGGTTCAAAAAAATAAGGCTACCGGATTGTTTATTATACCGATAGCCTCTCTTTGGTAGTCCCGACGGGAATCGAACCCATATCTACAGTTTAGGAAACTGCTATTCTATCCGTTGAACTACGGGACCAAATTTCCGGCGCAAAAATATACAAAAACCTATTCTCCCACAAATCGTTCTTGAATATTCTGCTTAATCCGCATCCACTTCCATGGAATTCTTTGAATTGAATGATTATCTTTGCGGATCAATAAAATAGCGGATAATGTTAGACAAAATCAAAGCATTACAGGAGGAGATCGATAAAATTGTCGCTTCAAGTAAGGAAGAAGTTGAAGAATTACGTATAAAATACATCAGCAAAAAAGGCCATATCAGCCAATTATTCAACGACTTTAAAACGGTTCCACCGGAACAGAAAAAGGAAGTTGGACAAGCAATCAATGTACTTAAGCAATTTGCGCTTGATAAAATAAACGGACTCAAAGAAGGTTTTGAAAACAACGGCAGCGAATTATCGGGCATTGATTTAACCATGCCGGGTGAACCGATGAAACTTGGCACCCGTCACCCGCTTTCGCTGGTAAAAAACGAAATATTGGGTATTTTCTCGCGTCTTGGTTTTACAGTTGCTGAAGGACCTGAAATCGAAGACGACTGGCATGTATTTTCTGCGCTGAACTTTGCTCCTGAGCACCCGGCGCGCGATATGCAGGACACTTTCTTTATCGAAAAAGATCCGGATGTGCTGTTGCGCACACACACCTCAAGTGTACAAATACGTGTGATGGAGCATACCCAACCGCCCATCCGTATGGTTTTCCCGGGACGTGTATTCCGAAACGAAGCCATATCAGCGCGTTCACATTGCATTTTTCACCAGATAGAAGGTCTGTATGTGGATGAGAATGTTTCGTTTGCCGACCTTAAACAAACACTGCTTCAGTTTGCAAAAGAGTTGTTTGGCGAAAATACCAAAATTCGTCTTCGGCCATCGTACTTTCCGTTTACCGAGCCAAGTGCCGAAATGGATGTAAGTTGTTCGATTTGTGGTGGCGAAGGCTGTAATGTTTGCAAATATACCGGCTGGTTAGAAATTTTAGGCTGCGGAATGGTAGATCCGAATGTACTGGAACTTTGTAACATCGACAGCCGCAAATACACCGGTTTTGCCTTTGGAATGGGAATTGAACGAATTACGATGTTGCGTTACGGCATAAAAGACATTCGTCATTTCTTTGAAAACGATGTTCGCTTTTTAAAGCAATTTGAATCCGCTACATAGAAAGAAATCACTAAAATATAGCATGAAAAAGGAGTCCTAAACAGGCTCCTTTTTTTGTATTTTAACTCGAGATATTTCTTCCCCGATAAACAACATTTCATCCAAAAATTACGTTTGTTTCATCTAACTATCACGTTAACACGAATTTAACAAAACTGTTTTTTAACACATGTTATATAGCATGTTATAAATGAATGTTCTAACTTTGCTGAATACTTTTTAGTCTTTTATTGGCTTTAGAGCTTGATTTTAACCATCCGGGATTGGATTACAGAGAGAAAACAAACAAGAAGCATCTAATTTTTAAAATCCTGGATATCAAATAGAAAACAGATGAAAACTCAAACAGATCAGAATCAGATCGTCATTAAAACCGACACTGAAAATGAGAAGAAAATGTTGCCCATGAACATGCTGTTCACTTTGGCAGCTGGAGCAATTGCCGGAGTGGCAGTTATCTTCGGCCTCTTTTGGGCCGTAGAAAAATTACTCGGAATGTAATTTCTGTACAATACACAACTGAAAAGCTTGCCACTTGGCAAGCTTTTCTTGTTTTATAGCGTTTTCAATTTCTCCCGGTTTTATTTATCCTTTCAAAATACGTTCAATCTCGGCCAGTTCTTCGTCGAAGAATGAGAGCTTTTTAAGCGTTTCTACGTTGTTTTCGATCTGCCGAACCGAACTGGCTCCAACTAATACTGAAGTGATGCGTTTGTCTCTTAAAACCCACGCCAAAGCCATTTGTGCCAACGACTGACCGCGTTCCAACGCAATTTGATTCAACTTTACAATTTTTTCGTAGGCAGAATCAACATGCTCTTTCTTTAAAAACACTTCGCGGGTAGCCCTCGAACCTTCCGGTATTCCGTTTAAGTATTTATCGGTTAAAAGTCCCTGTGCCAGCGGCGAAAATGGAATACAACCAATGCCTTCGTGCTCCAGCACATCCAGTAATTCGTCCTCCACCCACCGTTCAAACATCGAATATTTGGGCTGATGAATTAAGCAAGGTGTCCCCAATTCCTTTAAAATACGGGCAGCTTCACGCGCCATTTCTGCCGGGTAATTCGAAATACCAACGTAAAGAGCCTTCCCGGATCTGACCGCCTGATCGAGTGCCATCATCGTTTCTTCCAGCGGCGTATCCGGATCGGGACGGTGCGAATAAAAAATATCGACATACTCCAGCCCCATTCGCTTCAAACTCTGATCAAGACTCGACAATACATACTTGCGACTTCCCCACTCTCCATACGGTCCCGGCCACATTAAATAACCGGCTTTGGTAGAAATAATCAGTTCATCGCGGTAAGGCTTAAAATCCTGTTTCAGAATCTTGCCAAAATTTTCTTCAGCCGATCCCGGTGGCGGCCCGTAATTATTGGCCAGATCAAAGTGCGTAATACCCAGGTCGAATGCCCGGTGCAGAATTGCCCGTCCGTTTTCAAAAACATCAATTCCTCCGAAGTTGTGCCATAAACCGAGCGAAACGGCAGGTAGTTTAAGCCCCCATTTGCCACATCGGTTGTATTTCATGGTATTGTAACGACTTTCTTTTGCGATATACGTCATAATTCAATGTTTAATTTGTACTAAAATTAACCATTTTATCGCGGGTTCGTTCAAATGATCGGCTGTTCTTTGAATACTCACCCCGAAAGAAGCCCGGTATTCATTCATTTTCATTAATTTTGAAGCCAATAACAGACAATCATGGAACAATTCAGCACTCGTCAAAATAAAATTTCAAAACTCGTCCATCGCGAAATGGCCGACATTTTATTAAAAGTCAACAAAACGCAATTTGCAGGAAAATTAATTAGCGTAACCGTTGTAAGGGTTACCAAAGACCTGGGTATTGCACGTGTTTATCTGAGTATTTTCCCTTCAGAATTTGCCAAAGAAATACTGAAAGAAATACAGTTAATCAGTAAACAATTAAGGGGAGAACTTGGTAGAAAGGTTGGAAAAAGCCTGCGCGTAATTCCTGATCTTGAGTTTTACATCGACGACAGTCTGGACTATATTGAAAACATCGACAACCTGCTGAAAGTGTAAATTCTTCGAATAGTTACCAACAGATACTACTTTGAACTTACCATTTTTTATTGCCAAGAGATACCTGGTTTCCAAAAAGAAACAAAATATTATTAACATAATATCAGGAATTTCAATGGCAGGAATTGTTGTGGGTGCCATGGCCATAATCATTATCGTTTCGGTGATGAATGGTTTCACACAACTGATAGGCATTTTTTACAGCGATTTCGATCCGGATCTTAAAATCACTCCGGCCGAAGGAAAAATGTTTGATCCGGCTGAAATTGACGTTCAGAAAATAAAGGAAGTTCCCGGGGTTGTGTCGTATTCCGAAGTAATTGAAGAAGTGGCCATGCTAAAGTACGGGAAACAACAATACCCGGCTACCGTGAAAGGCGTTCCGGCCAACTATAACCAATACACCAATATAGAAAAGCTACTTACTGAGGGCTCGTATTACTTTGAAAAACAGGGTATCGATTATGCCATCGTCGGACAAGGTGTTGCCAACTACCTTAGCGCAGGAGTTTCGTTTCTTGATCCTATTGATATTTATGTTCCTAAAAAAGGCCGGCAATTTTCATTAAATCCTTCCCGGTCCATAAATCATGGTTACTTATATCCAGCAGGCATTTTTTCGGTTTTGGAAGAAATTGATGCGCAATATATTCTGGTCTCGGATACGTATGCAAAAGAGCTTTTTGAAAGCGGAAATAAAGTATCTGCCATTGAATTGGATGTGGACGATTCAGCCTCAATCAATGAAATTCAGAAAAAGATTCAGGGAATTTTAGGTGAAAAGTTTCACGTGAAAAACAAGGAAGAACAGCACGACCTGGTATTTAAAACCATGAAATCGGAAAAATGGGCCGTTTACTTTATCCTTATTTTCATTTTGCTGCTTGCCTCAGGGAATATGATCGGCAATTTAACCATGCTTTATATCGATAAAAAGGAAGACATTACGATATTAAAAAGTATGGGATTAACCACTCAAAACATAAACCGTATTTTTTTATACCAAGGTTGGATCATTTCTTTTGTGGGAGGTACTGTCGGAACATTGCTTGGAATCTTTGTTTGCTGGCTTCAGATTGAATTCGAACTGATAAAACTTCCCGGCGCAAATGGTTCTTTTGTAATTTCTGCCTATCCGGTTAGCATTATGCTTAGTGACGTTATTCTCGCCTTTCTGGCTGTCCTCTCAATAGGTTTTTTGGCATCCTGGTACCCGGTAAAATTCATGTCCCAAAAACATCTCTCCGAAACAAATATTAATTAGATGAAATTCATCAGCGAATTTGCTCTTTGTTTGTTCTAACTTTAGGTCAGAAATTAAATTTATACTACTTACTTTCTAAATATTTAACAAAGTTTTATTCTTTTGCAGAAAGAAAAGTAACATCAATTAAATACGATTATGAAGGCAATTGTTAAAAGTAAACCGGAAAGAGGTTTGTGGATGGAAGAAGTACCAATTCCAAAGCCCGGCCCCAACGATATATTGTTAAAAGTAAAAAAAGCAGCCCTTTGCGGTACCGATTTGCATATTTACAAATGGGACGAATGGGCCCAGCAAACCATTAAAACGCCTGTTATTATTGGTCACGAATACATGGGAACTGTTGTGGAAGTTGGCTCGGAGGTTGACCGTGTAAAAGTTGGTGAACGCGTAACCGTTGAAGGCCATATTTCATGTGGATTCTGTCGTAACTGCCGCCGTGGCCGCCAGCACATTTGTGACAATACGATTGGAATTGGTGTGCAACGCGACGGCGGTTTTGCTGAATACATTGCAGTGCCGGCTAAAAACGTGCTCCACATCGACGACCGTATTTCAGACGAAATGATGGCCATTATGGACCCGCTGGGCAACGCAACGCACACTGCCTTATCGTTCCCGCTTTTGGGAGAAGACGTACTGATTACAGGGATTGGTGGCCCGATCGGAGCCATGGCTGTTGCTATCTGTAAATTTGCAGGTGCCCGTAATGTTATCGGAACCGACTTAAGCAAATACCGCCGTGATTTGGCTCGTAAAATGGGCGCCACGCGCGTGATCGATCCAACCAAAGAAAGCATTAAAGAAGCAATGGCTACCCACAATATGATAAGTGGTTTCGACATTGGTCTGGAATGTTCAGGGTCTCCCATCGCCTTTAACGACATGGTTAACCACATGTACAACGGCGGAAAAATCAGTCTTTTAGGTCTGCTTCCTCAAAGTACCCAAATCAACTGGAGCCGTTTGATTTTTAAAGGATTAACACTGAAAGGCATTTACGGCCGTGAAATGTACGAAACCTGGTATCATATGGAAATGATGCTTACTTCGGGATTAGATATTTCGCCCATTATTACTCACCGTTTTAAGGCTGAAGATTTTCAACAGGCTTTTGACATCATGGAAAGCGGTGAATGCGGTAAAATTATCCTTGACTGGGAATAACACTGTTTCACGTGAAAATATACTAAAGGGGAGTCGTAGTTGATTCCCCTTTTTATTTGAGTTTCGGTGAATTGGTATTTCGACTACCTTTGCAGCAAAAGAAATATTTTGAAACAAGGACTGGTCATAAAATCTACGGGAAGCTGGTATACAGTTGAGGACGAACAGGGAAATACTTTTGAATGCAAGATCAAAGGGAACTTTCGCATTAAAGGCATTAAAAACACAAATCCCGTCACAGTAGGCGACAGGGTAACCTTCACCCTGCAATCGGTATCTGCCGACGAGAAAGAGGCTAAAATAGGCCTTATAAGCGCCATTTCGGAGCGAAGGAACTACATTATCCGGCGCTCGATAAATCTTTCAAAACAAGCACACATTATTGCGGCGAATATCGATCAGGCAGTTCTTATTGCAACTATCGATTACCCGGTTACCACAACTACTTTTATCGATCGTTACCTGGCTTCTGCCGAAGCTTACCGCATACCGGTTATGTTGGTTTTCAACAAAACAGACAGATACGATTCCGCACAACTGGAAAAAATGGAAGAATTGATTTCGATCTATGAAAATATTGGATATAAATGCCTGACAACATCAGCAGGTAGTGGCGCAGGCGTAGAAGAACTCAAAAATGCCCTTAAAGACAAAACAAATGTAGTAAACGGGCATAGCGGAGTAGGAAAATCAACCTTGATCAATTTGATCCAACCTGGGCTAAACCTTAAAACCATGGAGATTTCTGATCTGCACAAAACCGGTAAACATACTACCACCTTTTCACAGCTTTTTAAGCTGGATTTTGGCGGCTATATTATCGATACTCCGGGAATAAAAGCCTTTGGTATGCTGGAGATGGAACCGTGGGAAATTTCGCATTATTTTGTAGAAATATTCAAAATCTCTAAAAATTGTCAATACAACAATTGTTCGCACACGCACGAACCGGGTTGTGCGGTTAAGGCAGCGGTAGATAATGGAGAAATTGCTCCGTCGAGATTTATCAGTTATTTGGGTCTTTTGGAAGGAGACGAAAAATACCGACCTGCTTTTTAAAAACAATAGATAAAATCTATTCCGACGATTCTATAAAACCCCCACCCACTAATCGGTCGCCATCATAAAAAACAGCGGTTTGCCCGGGCGAAATCATCGCCTCAGGTTTTAATAATTCGACCTCTGCCCTAGCCTCGTTTAAAATACGCAATCTACAGGGCGTTTCCTGAAGCCTGTACCTTACCTTTACTGTAAGCTCCATACCTCTAATAACAGCCTCTTTATCAATAAAATAATAGTCCTTCAAATAGATTTTACTCCGGTATAAATCCTCGTATTTTGCCAACACAATTTCGTTGCTATCCAGACGAATTTCGGACACAAAAACCGGAAAATTGAGATTTAAACCTAAGCCTCGGCGTTGTCCGATCGTATAATTGGCTATCCCTTGATGTATCCCTAAAATTTCACCATTATGATAAATAAAATTTCCGGGACGAGATTGAATTCCGTTTTCTTCGAGAAACTTTCGATAGTTATTCCCTTCAATAAAACAGATACCCAGGCTATCTTTTTTCTCAGACAAACGAACAAATCCTTTTTCAAACGCCTGTTCTCTAACCTCACTTTTTTGATACTCGCCAAGCGGAAAAAGTAAACGGTCAACGATTTCCCTTTTCAGTCCCCAAAGAAAAAAAGTCTGATCTTTATCCGGATCATCTCCTGCAAACAAGAACTTCTTATTATTATAAATTCCTGTTTTTACATAATGACCGGTTGAAATATTATAGCAGTTATTATCGTTTGCATACTTCTCCAGGTAATGAAATTTCAATTGTGGATTACAGTAGGCACACGGAAAAGGAGTTCTTCCCTGAAGGTATTCGTTGATAAAATAATGTATGATTGTATTTTTAAACTCTTGCCTTAGATCAACGATAATATGCGGAATATCGAGTTTTTGGGCCAACTCTTTTGCATCTCTAAAATTTCCTTCGCATTGTTCGTCGGAACCACTAAATTGAAAGCTTATGCCGGTAACATCAAAACCATTTTCCTTTAAAATAACAGCCGACATAGAACTATCTATTCCGCCGCTCATTCCCAGCAAAACCCTTTTATTTGCTTCCATGTTCAGCTTTAAAGTAGGTAAAAATGACTTTTGCTTTTGACTTTCCAATAACCTTAGCGATGGAATCCACGGATTGCTCTCTAATATTTTTTACTGATTTAAACGCCTTCAAAAGTTTTTCAGCCGTTTTCTCCCCTACCCCTTCTATCGTATTTAGTTCGGATCCAATAAAACTATTTGAACGTTTATTGCGGTGAAAAGTAATTCCAAAACGGTGAGCTTCGTCTCTTAATTGCTGGATAATTTTTAATGTTTCGGAGTTCTTATTGATATAGACGGGAACAGAATCACCCGGAAAATAAATTTCTTCAAGTCGCTTTGCTATACCTATAATAGTTATTTTTCCCCTTAAATTAAGCTTATCTAACGCGTTTACCGCAGATGAAAGCTGCCCTTTTCCGCCATCAATTACGATGAGTTGAGGCAAAGCCTTTTCTTCGTCCAACAGCCGTTTATAGCGACGATAAACCACTTCTTCCATCGAGGCGAAGTCATTGGGGCCTTCCACCGTTTTAATATTAAAATGACGGTATTCACGCTTTAGTGGTTTCGCATTTTTAAATACAACACATGCAGCTACAGGATGCGTTCCCTGCAAATTACTATTATCGAAACACTCTATTAACTCGGGTAATTGTTGCAATTGAAGATCCTTTTTAATAGTACTCAATATTCGATCGGTACGAATTTGCGGATTCTTCAATACGGTTTGCTTCTCTTTTTCAAGCCTGAAATACTTGGCATTTCTTACTGATAAGTCTAATAATTGCTTCTTATCACCCCTCTGCGGAACCTTAAACTCAACATTTTCCAATATTTGATCCAGTTTAAAAGGCACCAAAATCTCGCGGGCGTTACTAAATATCTTTTGTCGAATATCAACAATACCGGCCATTAAAAGCTCCTTTTTGGTTTCCTCAAGCCCCTTTTTTATTTCGAGGGTAAACGTTTGAATAATGGCACCTTTTATAATTTTAAGGTAATTAATGAAGGCATGTGTTTCGTTTTCATCAATAGAAAACACATCAACATCGGTAATAACAGGAGAGACAACCGTAGAACGGCTCTGATATCTCTTTAACGAATCGTATTTTTCTTTGATTTTAACAGCCTCCTCAAACTTAAGTTGAGACGACATATCGGCCATTAAAAGCTCCAGATGTTTGATTACTCCTGAAACATTTCCCTTCAAAATATCAGTAATGTCCCCTATTCCTTCATTGTATTTTTCTTCAGAAATATACCCTTCACAAGGCCCCAAACAGTTTCCAATGTGATATTCCAGGCAAACTTTAAACTTACCTGAGTCGATATTTTCTTTACTTAAATTATAGTTACATGTACGCAATTTATACTCCGACTTAAACAAATCCAGTAGCGTTTGAACAGTATATATCGAAGTATATGGCCCAAAATACCGTGATCCGTCTCGAACTAAATTACGGGTTTTGAAAACCCTAGGAAAGGGTTCATTTTTTATACAAATCCATGGGTAGCTTTTATCATCTTTTAAGCGAATATTATAACGAGGCTGATATTTCTTAATCAGGTTATTTTCCAGCAACAAGGCATCTTGCTCACTTTCAACAACCATATGCTTTATATCTACTATATTCCGAACAAGCAATGCAGTTTTACGATGCTCGTGTTGCTTGGAAAAATATGAAGATACACGCTTTTTAAGATCTTTCGCCTTTCCAATATAAATGATGGTTCCGGAAGAATCAAAGAATTGATAAATACCCGGCTGATGCGGCAGAACCGCAAGCAATTCTTTTAAACGATCAATATTACTATTTGAAGTTTTGTATTTCAACTACTAGTTATATTTAACCAAAACCTGCGTTTCGTAATCCCGCAACAACTGCTTATTAGGAGTATCTATAAACTCAAGATCGCAGATAAAACTAAAATAGATTTGTTTTACTCCACACTTTTGGGCCAATTTAAGAGCGGCTACAGCCGTTCCTCCTGTTGCCAGCAAATCATCATGAATCAAAACAATATCCTCATTAGACAGGGCATCAGCATGCATTTCCACAACATCGCTCCCATACTCCAACTCATATGTTTCCTGTAAAATCTCGGACGGCAACTTACCCCGTTTACGTATGGGAACAAAACCAGCATTTAACTGATTCGCCACCGCCCCGCCAAAAACAAATCCGCGAGCTTCAAGGCCAACAACCTTGGTAATCCCTTTATCTTTAAAACCGTGATAAATACTTTCAGTCACATACCTGACAGCATCCCTGTTTTTAAACAAGGTTGTGATATCTTTAAAACTTATCCCCTCTTTTGGGTAATCAGCAATCTCTCTTATTTCCTTCTTTAAATCCATTTTAAGCTATTTGTTCCACGTGAAACGCTACCGACCCAACATAACCAAAAGGACGTTTATATCCGCCGGAGAAACTCCTGAGATTCTTTTAGCTTGTCCAATGGTCTTCGGTCTTATTTTATCTAATTTTAATCGTGCTTCGGTTGAAAGCGATTTTAATTCAAGATAATTAAACTTATCTTCAATAACTATATTGTCTAATTTGACAAATTTCTCTGCCAATTGTTTTTCCCGGTTAATATATCCTTCGTACTTAATGGCGATCTCAGCTCCTTCAATTATTTCGTTTTTTCTGTCTTCAGGCAAATCTCTGAGAAACGAATGAAACGGAGTAATGACGTCTACTAAATCAAATATTGAAATCTGAGGCCTCAAAATAATTTCATACAATTTCACCCCCTGCTTCAATTCGGAGGTACCCTTCTCTACCATTAAGTCATTAACAAACCTTGGTTTAACAGAAAAGTCCCTTGTGAAAGTGATAATACGGTTTATCCAGTCGTATTTCTCATCCAACAACCTGACTCGTTCATCACTGGCTAAACCTAATTCGTTGGATCGTCTCGTCAAACGAATATCAGCATTATCTTGTCTCAACAAAATTCGATACTCTGCTCTGCTGGTAAACATTCGGTAAGGTTCATCAACCCCTTTCGTCACAAGATCATCTATCAAAACGCCAATATACGCCTCGTCACGCCCTAAAACAAACTCATTCTTAGTACCTTGTGCTTTTAAATGGGCGTTAATCCCTGACATAATACCCTGAGCACCAGCCTCTTCGTATCCTGTAGTTCCGTTAATCTGACCAGCAAAATACAGATTGCTAACTAATTTGGTCTCAAGGGTGTGCTTAAGTTGTGTCGGATCAAAATAGTCGTATTCAATCGCGTAGCCTGGTCTAAAAATCTTTGCATTTTCAAGACCCGGTACCTTATTCAAAGCATTCAATTGAACATCCCAGGGAAGGGAGGAAGAAAAACCATTTAAATAATACTCGATTGTATTCTCCCCTTCCGGCTCCAAAAACAACTGATGTTGTTGCTTTTCCGCAAATGTTACAAGCTTTGACTCAATACTGGGACAATACCGGGGACCAGCACCTTGAATGGTACCGTCAAACATCGGCGACAGTTCGAACCCCTTTTCAAGCTCGCCATGAACGTCAGGGCTAGTATAGGTAATCCAACAGGACCGCTGCTTTAAAGCCGATTTAGCTTCAGGCAAATACGAAAACTTAAAGTATCCCTCATCACCTTTTTGCTCGGTTAGCTTACTAAAATTAATAGTCCTTCCGTCAATTCTTACTGGAGTTCCGGTTTTAAGACGCCCGGTTTTAAAACCGTGCTCAAACAACTGTTCGGTAATATTATACGAGGCAGACTCTCCTATCCTTCCACCTTGCATCTTTGACGCCCCGATGTGCATAAGGCCATTAAGAAAGGTTCCATTGGTAAGTATGACTGTTTCAGATTGAAACTCAATACCAATCTTGGTTCGAACACCAGTAACCTTCTTATTGTCAATAAGTAAACCCACAACCGCATCTTGCCAAAGATCCAGATTATCAATGCTTTCCAACACATTTCGCCATTCTTCTACAAAACGAAAACGATCGTTCTGTGCGCGTGGACTCCACATAGCCGGTCCTTTGGAGCGATTCAGCATTCTGAACTGTATGGTAGTTTTATCGGTAATAATACCTGAATAACCACCTAAGGCATCAATTTCACGAACAATTTGTCCTTTTGCTATTCCACCCATGGCTGGATTACAGGACATTTGACCGTATTTAGTCATGTCCATAGTAATCAGCAAGGTTTTAGAACCTAAATTTGCAGCAGCAGCGGCGGCTTCGCAACCTGCGTGGCCCCCTCCTACTACAATAACATCGTATTTTGGTATCATTTTTCCAACCCCTTAAAATCAACTTCACTCAAATAAAAATCTTCTTTGCTCCGCATTACAACCTTTTCATCTTCTGTTTTATCCTTATAACCCACCAAATGCAGGGTTCCGTGAAAAACGACCCTGTAAAGCTCCTTTAAGAGCGTTGAATCGAATTGCACAGCGTTGTCCTTCACCCGGTCTACACTAATAAAAAGATCGCCGGAAATAATGTCTCCTTCCACATAATCGAAGGTGATTATATCCGTATAATAATCGTGATTCAGATACTCTTTGTTCATTTCAAGCAGATACTCATCCGAACAAAAAATTACCGTAATATCACCTACTTCTTTTAACTCTTTTTTAATCAAAGATTTAAGTTGCAAATTTAAAATATTTTCGTGAATTGAAATTGGATCAATGTCTTCGAAGTAAAACTCGACTGAATTCATTAACATAGAATTTTAAATTGGAGGCTGTTTCCTCTCTTATTGAACTCAACGGAATTGGACAAGGTTTTTATAATATGAATGCCTCTTCCTGATTCTTTTTTGATATTTTCTACTGACGTTGGATCAGGAACTTCTTCTAAATCAAAACCTTCCCCTTCATCGGTTACACTTATAACCAGACTGTGCGTTAAACAATCAACTTTCACTTTTATTTCTTTGTGAAGCACGTTCTTATTTCCATGTACAATTGAATTAACAATGGCTTCTGACAAACACAGTAAACTTTTATTAAAACAACTTTCGGGCAACATATGGGCGGTAAAAATCTCCCTTAAGAATATTTCTACCCTTTTTAGCTCGGTTTGCGAAGATTTAATCACTAATATGTAGCGAGGTGGTTCTATCACTGGTTGCTCTTGATATTGTTCAAATATTGCTTGTATTTACTGTTATAAAAGTTGTTCAATTTATGAGAATTCTTGTTTAAATATTCAATTGAGTAGTTTTCTTTTTCTTTATACTCAAAAAATTTAACGGGGTTACTATAAAACTCATCAGCACTTTCCGATTCTCTCTTCTCTTCAAACTCCCGTTCCATTTCAGCCTTTTCCGCTTCCAGTAAACGAGTCGTTATCAAATTTTGCCTTTTTATTGTTTGTGCATTGATCGATTTATTCATCAACTCTTTTCTATTCTCTTCCAGCATTTTATCGATTTGTTGCAATGTATTTCGTGCGCCACTTCCCACACTTCCGTTATTCATCATTTCCCGGATCATTTGCTGCATCATTTCGTGCTGCATCAAACTTTCTCCCAATTGTTGATTCATTCCCTGGCTACCACCTTCTTTCATCTGCTGAATCATATTCTCCAGCTGTTTCTTTAAGCTTTCGGACGACTGTTTCAGATCCTGCATTCCACTGCCATTTCCACCGGGGTTTTCACATTGCTGATCACCAGGTTGTGCATTGGCCTGTTGTTTTTCCATCTGCTCCAATACCTCGTTCAGCAATAAAGCCAGGTTATTGGCAGCTGTAATAACAAATTGCTGACTTCCTCTCGCCTGCGGAAACAATGCTTCTTCCATCTCAGAAGAGGCTTTGTTAAGGTTGATCTCCAGCGAAACAAGTTCGTTGTTAATAGTACTTGTAATCTGCGGAGTACGCATCGCCAGTGCATAAAGCGAATCCTTTACAATGTTGCTCTGATCTTTAATCCTTTTTTGATGGAGGTTGAGTTGAACCAACTGCGGATCTTTGGCATCAACACCCGAAAGTCCGTTTAAAATATCTTCCTGGCTAAAACTTATATAAATCAGGTTGCTAAGAATTTGCCTCAGGTTCTGCATGTTCTCCATATTTTGCTCCTGGCTGTTCATATCCAGCATTTGCTGCATTCCGAAGGCCATATTTTTCATCTTCTCAGATGTCTCCTTCATACTTGAACCCGACTTCTTTCTGTTCTTTTGCTCCAGATTTTCCTTACTTTTTTCAATGCTTTCATCTACGTTTTTAAAATCTTCATCAAACTCGTCGAACATCATCGGCTTTGCGAGTTCTTCATTCATTTTCAAAGCATCTTTTATTTGATTTTGAAGATCTTCCAACGCTTTTTCGTGCTCTTCAACAGCCTCTTTAGCCTGTTCAAAATTCTTTTCTTCCAGTATCTCTTCCGCCATCTTTTCTTCTTCACCTGCCATTTCTTCAATCCGATCGATTACATCCTGTAACTTTTGCTCAATTTTCATTTTCTTAAGCATTTCCAGGTTCCGGTCCAGTTGTTTTTGAAGATCATCAAACGACATGTCCATATTCTTGCTCAACTGGTTTAGTTTTTTACTGTCGAACTCTTCAGCCAGCTTATTAAACTCTTCCATGAGTTTTTTTAACTCATCGGTAAAAACTTCATCGAGCAACTCTTCTATTTGCTTTTGCTTTTCAAGAATATCGGTATTCGGTTTATCGAATGAATTCAGGTAATTATTAAGATTCTCGTTGCTTTGCTTTACCTGATCGTATAACTTTTCAAGTTGATTCTGTTTTTGAACAATGTCGTTAACCATTTGCGATTTCTCCCAGTCAGAAACAGAAGTATCCATGTTTTTAAACTGAAGATTCTTAAGATCCTGCTGAATTTCATTGGCCAACTTTTGACTCTTATTCAGCATATCTTCAAGCGTTTCAAACTGTTCCTTGTCGAAAACCTGCAATTCCTGCTGATTCGGAAAATGAAAAGTAAAACTTTTAGAAGTAGTTGTCTTATAACGATTTACCGCATCGTTATCGCTTACCGAAAAGTAATAAGAAATAATACCTTCTTTGTCGGGCACATCATTGAAATCATAACTGAAATAGAAATCCTGATCTGTTAAATTCCTGACAATTGGAATTACAACACTTGAATCGGCATTATCAACATTGTAATGAAAACGAAGGGAAGAAAATCCATAATCGTCGCCAATTACTCCTTTGTAAAAAAAGCGTGTGATATGCGTTGAATCCTGCATCTGAACCACATCTATTTCCGGATATAAATCAGGAATCACTTCTATCGAATAGGAAAGAGCCAGCTCCGGTTCGGTTACTCTATTCTGTATAAACACGTTGTAAGCCGAAGATTTGTAAAAGTTTCTTTCTAGCACAAATCCTTCGTCGCTTTTTTGGGCACTAATCCGGAGCGAATCGTCTAAAATAATGTACAACGAATCCACATCCATTCCGTTAAAAAGCCATTTTACACGGGTTCCGTTTGGTACCTGTAAATCACCCATGTTATCAAAAACCTGGCTTTTTAAAGCTGTATAAGCAGGAGGTGTTACTTCGGTTTTAAAACTGTTAATACCTGGTTTGGGAAGTAACTGTAATTGGTATGTATCCGATTTGTATTTCAAATCGGTAAAATAGAAACGAACCGGGTTGATCACCGAAGCCATTTCAAATTCGTACTCCCCTTCTGCTCCCGTTTTCATTAAATAGTTGTTACCATCTATATTAATGTATACGATTTGCGGAATTTCATTTCCTTCGGCAGTAACCTTTATAGTAAAAGCATCTCCTTTCTTTGCCCTCAACTCTTCATTCTGCAAATAAAAGGTAAAAGGAGCCGGCTTTATAAACGTTTCGTTGTAATGGATGATCCGGTGTGCTGATTCAGTAAAAATATTCTTGTTAATAACCAACAAACCTAAAGCGATACCAGCACTAATAAACAGATATACAGCAACTAAGCGTATATTTTTAAAACTAACCGCCTCGTTAAAATCAAAAACCTTTAGTTCGTTGATCTTCTGATCGATACTCGCCAATAAAAGATCGTTGGAAACGTCAGCGCTTTTATATTCTGATAATTCAATTATATTCAACAATTTATCCTGAATGCCCGAGAAATGATTCTGAATTAGCTGTGAAGTTGATTTTAAATTCAGCGGCTTTAGAATGTGCACCAGACGCAACAACGGAATCCCTACAAAACTAACAAGTAGTAAAACCGCAAAAACAATAAAACCGTAAAACACTGTTTTTCTGGCATCTGAAGAAAGGTAACCAACATATTCAATCAGCGAAAAGGATGTGAATAACACAATTAAAACCACTGCGCTTACTACTAAACCCTTAATTAACTGGTACGAATAGTACTTAAGTTGAAAGGTATTTAGTTTATGAACAAGTATGTCGAAACTTTTCGTCATTTAATTATTTTTCAGGCCCTTGCAAAATAGCTCAATTGTTAACAAAGTGTGTGTTTTTTGCTCACAAAACAAAAATAATCTTTTCATTTAATATTTGGTTTATCCGCAAATTTCTACATATAACAACGAGCACAAAAAAGAATTGTTAGAAGCGTGAAAATTTAAGGTGAATATTTCAACATTATTTGCACTGGTTAATATCCTTCTTTTCTTTCTACATCGCGCTATTAACAATTGTTTATAACAACAGAAAGGGGATTAGATTATAGCGTCTTACTACTTCTCAAACCTGTTTAAAACCCCTTAAAAATTCCGTTAACAGTGTCTTCATAAAAACTAAGAAATACTAATTAACACTTACCAACAGGTTATAATAAACACCATTAGTTTTTTATATTTGTTATCAATATTAATATTAATACGGAAAGCTTGGACATTCTATTAGTTGAAGACAATGTACTGAACCAGAAAATCGTTTCTTTTAACCTGAAGAAATACAATTTCACGGTTACTGCTGTAACAAACGGACAGGATGCCATAGAGGCGGTGAAGAGTAATAATTACCGGCTTATTTTAATGGATCTGATGTTACCGGGCATGAACGGCTACGAAATTACCGGTGAAATTAGAAAATACGAAACAGAAAAAGGCGTTGAAAATCAGGTTCCTATAATTGCTATTACCGCTAATACCCTGGATAACGACCGGGAAAAATGTTTTGAAGCCGGTATGAATGAATACCTTTCGAAACCTTTTACGGCAGAGCAACTATTAGAGAAAGTGATGCACTTTTTAGCTTAATTGTTAATAAATGGAAGAAGATAATCTGGACATTCGGGGAGGCTCATACACGGAGACGGAAAGAGAGCTGGATAAAAAATTACGGCCACTTCAGTTCAGTGATTTCAAAGGACAGAAACAAATTGTTGAGAACCTTGAAATATTTGTAAAAGCGGCTAAAATGAGGGGGGAAGCCCTGGACCATGTTTTATTGCACGGTCCACCGGGATTGGGAAAAACCACCTTATCAAATATTATTGCCAACGAACTGGGCGTAGGTTTTAAAATTACTTCCGGTCCGGTGCTGGATAAACCCGGCGATTTAGCGGGTTTATTAACCAACCTGGAAGAGAGCGATGTGTTGTTTATCGACGAGATTCATCGTTTGTCGCCCATTGTGGAAGAATACCTGTATTCGGCCATGGAAGACTTTCGGATTGATATAATGATCGACAAGGGACCCAGTGCAAGATCGGTACAGCTCGAATTAAGCCCTTTTACGCTAATTGGAGCCACAACCCGCTCCGGACTGTTAACTTCTCCATTGCGGGCCCGTTTTGGCATTAAATCGCACCTGGAGTACTACGACGCGGATGTATTGACTTTAATTGTTAAACGCTCGGCCGGTATTTTGAATGTGGCGATCACCGAAGATGCTGCCCGTGAAATTGCACTGAGAAGTCGTGGCACACCGCGTATCGTCAATTCATTGCTTCGGAGAGTACGCGATTTTGCACAGGTAAAAGGAGATGGAAACATTGAAATAGAAATTACGCGTCATGCGCTGGCAGCCATGAACATCGATAAGTATGGTTTGGATGAAATGGATAACCGTATTTTGTCTTCCATCATCGACAAATTCAAAGGCGGACCGGTGGGAATAACCACGATTGCCACTGCAGTTGGTGAAGATGCCGGTACAATCGAAGAAGTTTACGAACCCTTCTTAATCAAAGAAGGATTTATTAAACGGACTCCCCGCGGAAGAGAAGTTACCGAATTGGCCTACAAACATTTGGGTAAAGTAAAATACGGCGACTCCCCTACTCTATTTTGAAATAAATTTTACTTCAAACAAACGGGAATATAGTTTGCCGGTTACAAACATGCGGTCGTTTTCGGCATCGTACGCAATACCGTTCAGGTAATCGATACGTTCGCCTTGTTTGTGATAAAGATTGATGATTCCGGCCATGTTGATTTCTTCCACTATTTTTCCGGTTGCAGCATCAATTTTTACGATGTAATCAGAGGTGTAAACGTTGGCATAAATAAAACCGTTCACATATTCCAGCTCGTTTAAATTGGCCATTAATGTTCGGTCGTTACCAACCTGCAGTTTTTTTACCACCGAAAAATCGTCCGGACTGATCCAGGTAAGAACATGAGTTCCATCACTCATAATCAGGTTTTTACCATCGTTGGCAAGTCCCCATCCTTCGGGTGAAGCGTAAGTAAAACTATCGGTAACCGCCAGTGTTTCCAAATCGTAAACAAAGCCTTTTTGAGCGCGGTAGGTAAGCTGATAGATTTTGTTGTTTAGTATGGTAATTCCTTCGCCAAAATATTTGTCGTCCATTTCAAATACCTGGAGCGGCTTACCTGTTGAAACATCAATCTTCATCAGTCTCGAATGACCTTTTTCCCCGGTTCCTTCATAAATAAAACCGTTGTGGTATTCCAGTCCCTGTGTATACGAAGTGGTTAAGTGCGGGTAATTATTCAGCACCTGGTAAGAAAACTGGGCAGGTTTAACATCCGACAAAACCGTGATAGCTTTTGACCGGGTATTTTTTAAGCCATCTGTTTTCTCAGCATGAACACCAATACTAACAGTTCCAACTTCCTTTAATTCAATATATTTCTCAGTAAAATCAAGTTCGTTACTTTCTGTTATCAATTTATTTTGAAGGTATAGATTCACCGATTTTAGTTCCCCGTCGCGAAGTTTGGTTTTTACATTTACCGAAACTTTTTCGCCGCAAATGTATTGCGCTTTTTCGGGTTGAACTGTGATGGTGCTAACCGGTTTTCGTGCTCGTTTTTCCGATTTACTTGAACACGAAAAGGTGGTTACAAACAAGGCTATGATAAGAAATATGGGAAAAAGCTTTTGTTTCATCTGCTTTTGAATAATTAAAAGTTCAAAGATAAAACTATTAAATGTTTGCTGTTAAATGTATTTTATCTTTGCTCAAAAATAATACTCCATTGAATCCTTTCAAAAAATTAGCCGGCGATACAGCCATTTATGGCGTTAGCAGCATAGTAGGGCGTTTCCTGAACTGGTGGCTTGTTCCCTACTACTCTTTTATGTTTTTGCCCGAAGAGTACGGGGTGGTTACCAACATGTATGCTTACGTGGCTTTTTTCCTGGTATTGCTCACGTACGGTATGGAAACTTCGTATTTCAGGTATGCATCGCGAAGCGACAAACCCGAAGAAGTTTATTCAACATCGCTGATTTCTTTGCTGTTTACCACGCTTTCTTTTGTGTTGCTGGCCTCGGCTTTCCGGCACGAAATTGCGGCCTGGATTCGCTATCCCGATCATCCGGAATACATACTTTGGTTTGCCATTATCCTGGGAATCGACGCATTTACAGCCATTCCTTTTGCTCGGCTAAGACTGAACAACCGGCCGATAAAGTTTGCGATGCTGAAGTTTATTTTCATCGGTTTCAACATCGGTTTTAACCTGTTCTTTATTTCGCTTTGCCCAAAACTGGTGGAGAACAACCCCGACTCCATTGTTAACCTGGTGTATTCAAAAGAAATTGGCGTTGGATATGTTTTTATTTCCAACTTGCTGGCATCGGTAATTGTATTGATTTTATTGCTTCCCGAAATCTTTCGTATTTCCTTTAATTTCAATAAAAAGCTGCTGAAACAAATGCTGAATTACGGTTTTCCTATTCTGATTGTAGGATTAACCGGAATGATCAATCAAAACATTGATAAAGTATTGTTACCCTTTTTATTGCCGCAGAACCAGGACCCGATGTTTCAGCTGGGAATATACGGGGCCAACTACAAACTGGCCGTGCTGATGAATATGTTTATCCAGGCATTTCGTTATGCTTTTGAGCCTTTCTTTTTTGCCCGCGGCGGATCAAAAGACGATCCCCGGATATATGCTGTGGTAATGAAGTATTTTGTGATTTTCGGACTGATCATTTTCCTCGGAATGATGCTTTACCTTGATGTTGTAAAACTCATCATCGATCCGAAATACCACGAAGGATTAAGAGTGGTTCCGCTGGTTTTACTGGCCAACCTCTTTTTTGGTATTTATTTTACGCTTTCGCTGTGGTACAAACTTACCGACAAAACCCGTTACGGAGCTTACATGGCGCTTGTTGGATCGGCTATTACGCTGGTTTTAAATTTTTTATTGATACCGCTTATGGGTTATATGGGCTCGGCCATCGCTGTTTTCGTATGTTTTCTGGCCATGATGATTATATCGTTTGTTTTGGGACAAAAGCATTACCCGGTTCCTTATGATTTAAAGCGGATTGGAACTTATGCTATTTTCGCAGCGGTATTTTTTGCCGCTTCCTATTTTACTGAGAGTTTGCCTTCCCTGCTGAAATACGGTGTGAATACCGTTTTTATGCTTCTTTTTCTGGGAACTGTTTTTAAACACGAAAAAAATGACCTGCTAAAATTGTTTAAAGCAGGAAATAAAAAGTAGATAAAGCATTTAAGTTTCTATCTATCAGCTACTAATTTTAGTAGTGGAGCTTATTTTATCTTCTTTCATAAATATAAGGAATGAATGAGATAAATATGAAAAAGTATTAATTTTGTGGGATTATGAATATCGAAGGTAAAATTATTGCTTTGGCCAGCGATCACGCAGGCTTTCTCAAAAAACAGGTGATCATAAAATTCCTGCAGGAGAACAACATTCCGTTTAAAGATTTTGGGTCTTACTCAGAAGAAAGCGTGGACTATCCGGTGTATGCGCATTTAATTGGTGAAGCCATTGAAAAGGGAGAGTACGAAACGGGTATTACTTTTTGCGGAACAGGGCAGGGAATCAGTATTGCTGCTAACAAGCATCAGGGAGTTCGTTCGGCTATTTGCTGGAATACGGATATCGCTGAATTAGCGCGTCAGCACAACAATGCAAATATTTGTGCTATTCCGGGCCGCTTTGTAAGCGACGAAGAAGCAATTGCCATTGTAAAAGCCTTTTTAAGTACTGATTTCGAAGGAGGAAGACACGCCCGAAGGGTAGACCAGATTCCTATTTGTTAGTGAATGACGGAACTGAAAAACATATTTCTTCAGGATTCTAAAATAGCTTTTAACAAACAGCATCGACGAACCTTAAATTTCAACATTTCGAAGTATGATGAAGCAGTGGCCAAAGGCAAGCTTCGTTATACAAATCTTGAATTGGCGAAACAACGTGCTTCTTATTTCAAAGAAAAAGTAGTTTCAAATCTTGCTGCACATCTCACCGAATTTGAGAAGAACGCCCAAAAGAACGGAATTGAGGTGCTGTGGGCGCGCGATGGAAAAGAAGCGGTAGAGGAAATAAGGAAAGTTCTGGAGGCCGTAAATGCAAAAGTTCTGGTGAAAAGTAAGTCGATGATCTCGGAAGAGATTGAACTGAATGAACACCTGGAACAAGCAGGTTACGAGCCGGTTGAAACCGATTTAGGGGAGTTTATTGTGCAGGTAGCCGGCGAAAAGCCTTACCATATTTTAACGCCTGCCATGCACAAATCGAAAGAAGATGTGGCGGCGCTTTTCAATCAAAAATTTGATACACCCGAAAATTCGACACCCGAAGAACTCACGAAATTTGTTCGCGGGGTTTTGCGTAAAAAATTTACCAGTGCCGAAGTAGGAGTAACCGGATCCAATTTTTTGGTGGCCGATATAGGCGGAGTAGCCCTGACCGAAAACGAAGGGAACGGGATGATGTCGGTTTCCTTTCCGAAGGTTCACATTGTTATCACCGGCATCGAAAAAATCATTCCTTCGGTTAACGATTTGGCTTTGTTTTTTCCGTTGTTGGCAACCCTCGGAACGGGGCAGCAGTTAACGGTTTACAACTCGTTGTTTACCGGGCCAAAAAGAAGCAATGAAACCAACGGACCCGAAAAAATGGTAGTGGTGTTGCTCGATAACAACCGAAGCAAAATAGCCGAAGAAAAAGAGCGCTACAAAGCTTTGAAATGCCTGCGTTGCGGAGCTTGTTTAAATGCCTGTCCGATCTACAAAAATGTAGGTGGTTACACGTACAATACTACTTACAGTGGACCAATCGGCTCGGTGATAACACCGGTTATGAAGGGGTTTAAATTTGATCACCTGAGTTTTGCCTGCACCATTTGCGGGGCTTGTACACAGGTGTGTCCGGTTAAAATTCCCTTACACGATTTGCTTTTACTCAACCGCAAAACAAGTGTTGAAACAAAGCACAGTTCTTTGGGCTGGAATGTGGGAATGAAAGCCTACGAATGGGCCTTTAAAAAGAGAAGGAACCTGGATCTGGTCAACGGTTCAGTAAAAAACGGCCTGCTGCAAATGCAGGCTAATATATTGGGCGACCGAAAACAGTTTCCACCGGTGGCCAAAACTTCGTTTAGTAAACAATGGAAATCACATAAAACGTCTTAATTATGTTATCGAATACGTGTAAATATGCTCTTAGAGCCCTCATTTATCTGGGAAAATTTTCTACCGAAGACAAACGAATCGGTATCAAGAAAATTTCGGAAGATCTTGAATTGTCATCACCTTTTTTGGGAAAAATTCTTCAAAACCTGGTAAAGCAAAAACTGCTGGTTTCCACCAAAGGACCCAATGGCGGATTTTCGCTGGCCAGAAGTGCTTCTGAAATTTCGTTGTGGGAAATTGTAACCAAGGTTGATGGCGAAGAGTTTTTCACCAACTGTCTGATCAGGTTGGAACCGTGTAAAACACACGACCCTTCAAAACCGCTGTGTCCGGTACACGCACAGTATGAAGTTCTCAGAAATCAAATCCGTGGATTTTACACCGAAACCACGCTTGAGAAAATTGGCGAGGACATCGATAAATACGAAGATCTGGTAAAACTTTAGAGGTATTTTTCCAGCTTTTTACCTGAAATAAACAGGCGAAAAAGAAAGGTAG
This sequence comes from Maribellus luteus, assembly GCF_003576475.1. Classification (GTDB taxonomy): domain Bacteria; phylum Bacteroidota; class Bacteroidia; order Bacteroidales; family Prolixibacteraceae; genus Draconibacterium; species Draconibacterium luteum. The sequence goes on from NZ_QWGR01000004.1 coordinate 184,349, forward strand.
CACTTAGTAATCCGGCTACATTGGCCCAAAGGTCAAGCACATCGGATTGACGGGTAACGGATATTTTATGTTGAACCGATTCCAGCATTACTGCCAGACATATGGCTACCAGTGGTGTCCAGAAATAGTAGTTGGGAGTAAATTTTTTTACCGGTCTGAAAAGCAGCAGGCACAGGATAAAAAACAGAAAAAAATGGACGATTTTATCCAAATGAGGAATCCTTAAAAAAGGTTCTGCTGGCAGTTGGCTGGCCGGAATAAAGAGTAAAAAACACGTAAATAAGAACCAAATCGTAAGTCTCCAGTAATCGTTAAATTTCAACATGGCGGGAATTTATATTCATATTCCTTTTTGCAGGCAGAAGTGCTATTATTGCGATTTTTACAAAACCGTTAATACCACCTTAAAACCTAAGTTTTTACTAAGCCTGAAAGCGGAGGCAAAGGTACGTAAAAACTACCTTCGAAACGAGGCGGTCGAAACCATTTATTTTGGAGGAGGAACCCCGTCGGTGCTTGAAGCCCGCGAGCTAGCCGATATTCTGAAGCATTTAAATGGGCTGTTTGAAGTACAGGAAAACGCAGAAATTACCTTCGAGGCCAACCCCGATGATTTAACTCCCGCATATCTGGAAGCAATAAAACAGGCAGGAATTAACCGCCTGAGCGTGGGGATTCAGGCTTTGCAAAACCGGCATCTTCAAAAAATGAACCGCCGGCACGATGCCAGCCAGGCCATCGAAGCCATTCAAAACGCTGCGAAAATTGGTTTTAACAACATCAGTGTCGATCTTATTTACGGATTACCCGGTTTAACCGAAACCGAGTGGGAAGATAGTCTGAACCAGGTTTTTGACTTGCCCGTACAACACCTTTCAGCGTACCACCTAACCTATCACGAAGGCACGGCTTTTTATACCTGGTTAAAAAAAGGCACACTCAGGGAACTGAGCGAAACAGAAAGTGTAAACCAGTTTGAAATTTTAATAGACAAAGCAGCCCTGGCAGGTTTTGAGCAGTACGAAATTTCAAATTTTGCGCGTAACGAACTCTATTCGCAGCACAATACTTCATACTGGCAAGGAAAAAAATACCTGGGATTGGGGCCCTCGGCTCACTCTTTCGACCAGCAATCGCGCCGGTGGAACACTTCGCATGTCGAATCGTATATCAAGGCCATCGACAACGGATTAGCCTTTTCGGAAGAAGAAATACTAAGCGAAAAAGACCGCTACAACGAATACATTTTAACACGCATCCGAACCAAATGGGGAGTGTCTTTAACGGCTATTAATGAGCTTTTTGGAGAAGAAATGAAAAGCTATTTTCTAACGCAGTTAGCAAAATATGCCGACGCCGGTTTGGTAAACCAGGAAAACGACCGCATCACTTTACCCCGGAAAGGTCTGTTTGTTTCGGACGAAATAATGACTGATCTGATGATTATTTGATTGTCAACCAATAAGTTGAATTCGCATTCTGTCTGAAAAATATTGCGAAAAGCAAAGGTGGGTGGCATTATTTATCTATCTTTGCGGTTCTTTGAAAATCAGATTGCATGCAAGTAAAAATTGTCAATAAATCGAGGAATGAGCTGCCGGCTTACAGTACAAAACTCTCTGCCGGAATGGATTTACGCGCGAATCTCGATCAGCCGGTAACTTTAAAACCCTTACAAAGAGCTTTGGTTCCAACGGGCCTGTTTATCGAATTGCCCGAAGGTTACGAAGCACAGGTACGCCCCCGAAGCGGACTGGCCCTTAAAAAGGGAATAACGGTTTTGAATACGCCCGGAACAATCGATGCGGATTACCGGGGTGAAATAGGCGTCATTTTGATCAACTTGTCGCAGGAAGATTTTGTTATAGAGAACGGTGAACGAATCTGTCAGATGGTAATTTCGAGCCACGAAACTGTGGAATGGGATTTGGTAGAAGTGCTGGAGGAAACAGAAAGAGGAGCGGGTGGCTTTGGTCACACCGGGAAAAATTAGCATGAAGAAAAGAATAGTACAAGGATTAGGAGCTGCATTTTTGGTGGCATCATTTATTTCCTGTTCAGGGCCTAAAAAAGTTACCGAGCAGGAAGTTGTAAAAGCGGCTGTCGATAAACCCGTTGATGAACTGGCAGAAGACCAGCAAAAACAGTTTGAATACCTTTTTGTAGAAGCCTTAAAACAAAAGATGTTTGGCAATCCGCAAAAGGCCATTCAGCTGCTGTCTAGCTGTTTGGAGATTGATCCAAACTCGTCGGCAGCCATGTTCGAGCTGGCAAACATCCACGCGGTAAACAACGATTTTACGAGTGCTTCTTTGTTGTTGGAGAAAGCTATTTCGCTGAATCCGGACAATAAATGGTACAAGGTGTTACTGGCGCAAATTTACCAGCAAACACGCAAGTTTTCAGAAGCAGCCGATTTGTATGCAGAACTGATAAAAAAAGAACCGGAAAACCTCGAATACATATACATGAATGCAGCTTTGCTCGCCAGCGCACAACGTTACGACGAAGCCATCGCTGCCTACGACAAAATGGAAAAGGAAACCGGGATAAACGAACAGATTTCGGTAGCCAAACAACAGGTGTATGTTTCGCAGGGAAAAATCGATAAAGCTTTTGAAGAGATTCATAAACTGATTGACAATAACCCGGGTGAAGCCAAGTATTACGGTTTGCTGGCCGATTTGTACCATAGTCAGGGAGACGATGAAAATGCCTTGAAATACTATCAGAAAATTCAGGAGTTGGATCCAGAAAATGGTTTTGTGCATTTTTCCCTGGCCAACTATTACCACGAAAACGGTGATACGAAAAAATCGTTTGAAGAAACCAAAAAGGGATTTGAAAGCGGATCGGTGGAAGTTCAGACAAAGCTTCAGCTGTACATGATGCTGACCAATAACAATACGCAGCCAAAACTTACGGAGGAGCAGGAAAACGAACTGATCGCGATTTTGCTCGAAAAACACCCCGACGATGCGCTGGTGCACACGATTTATGCCGAAAGCCTGCTGAAAAAACAAAAACTGGCAGAAGCAAGAACCGAATTGCTGAAATCGCTGGAGATCGAGAAAAACGATTACATGATTTGGGAACGGGTGATGCTAATCGACAACGATTTGCAGGACTGGAACAGCTTATATACACACACCAGGGAAATTATGGAGTTGTTTCCCAACCAGCCACAAGGATATTTTTTCCATGCCATTGCCTGTGTTCAGCTCGAAAAGTTTGAAGAAACAGTTACGGTTGTCGATGAAGGGATGGATTTTGTAATTCAGAACCCGCAACTGAAATCCAATTTTCTGATGCTAAAAGGAGAAGCCATTTATAAGCAAAACAAAAAGGAGGAAGCTTATAAATTGTTTGACAAGGCATTGGAACAAGACCCTGAAAATTACCTGATTTTGAACAACTATGCTTATTATCTTTCGGTTGAAGGTAAGGACCTGGATAAAGCCGAACGGATGAGCGGAAAAGTGGTGGAACGCTTCCCCGACAATTCAACTTACCTGGATACACATGCCTGGGTTTTGTTCAAAAAAGGAGAATATACGCTGGCCAAATTTTACATGGAGTCGGCCCTGAAAAACGGGGGAGAGGACAACCCAACCCTGCTCGAACATTATGGCGACATTCTGTTTATGCTTAAAAAGCTGGATGAAGCCAAAGCCTATTGGGAAAAAGCAAAGAATTTCGGAGGTGATTCGGAGGTTCTGTTGCGTAAAATAAAGGAACAAAAATATATTGAAGAGTAGAAAATGGGAAAACGTTCCTTGTTTAAATTTCCGCTTATTGTTTTTTTTCTGTTTTTGATTGGAGCAAGTGCCTGTAAGGCCCCGCGTGAAGTGGTTAGAACGGCCATTAAACCAATGGGCACCAATCGTCTTTTGAAAAACATTGAAGAGAATGCGTTTGATTACGAGTACCTGGCGATTAAACGAATCAGCTGCCAGTTTTCCACTTCCGAGAATAAATCATCGTTTCGCATTAACCTGAAGTCGAAGAAAGACGAGCAGATTCTGGTAGCGATCAGTAAGCTCAATATTCCGGTGGGTAGGGTGCTGCTTACCCCCGACAGCGTTAAATACGTGAATTACATCGATCACAACTATTTTGTGGACGATTATTCATTCATCAGCGATTTTTTGAATATGGACATCAACTTTTCCACCATTCAAAACATCATTTCCAACAATGTCTTTTCCTATCGCGACGACCCGCGTGACGATTACAAAACCTTTGATTCCTTTATTGAATCAGGAATGTACGTGCTTCAGTCGGAAAAAAACAGGAAGATATTTAGAATGGAAAACAAAAAGCCGCAGAAGATCGACCGCCGCCTCAAACGCCTTGATGTGGAAGCGCTTATCCTGCAACGAATGTTTTTTGATCCGGTGCATTATTCCCTCAAAAAGCTCGAAATATTTGACAAAACCAACAATCGTAACGTGTTTATGACGTTTGATGAATTTACGGAGGTAAATGGGAAAGAGTATCCGGGAGCTATCGATATGAGTTTTCAATCGGAAGTGGATAAGGTTTCGGTGTCGCTGAAAATGAGCGGTTTTTCAACCGAAGAAATCACCTCGTTTAGTATTAAAATACCCGAAAAATACGAGGAAATCCGTGTAAATTAAGCTCGATTCATTTACATTCGTGAAAACGATTTTGGGATGAAGTATTTCGTATTCACATGGGTTGTTTTTCTGATTCCTCTGGTAGGTTTCACACAATCAATTTCCGAACTGCAAAAGCAAAAAGAAGATGCAGCCAGGGAGATTGAATATACTTCCCGTCTGCTTCAGGAAGCCCAAAAAAACGAAAAATCATCGCTTACCAAACTAAACCTGCTCAACAGTAAAATACGCCAGCGAAACTCTCTTATTGACGCTATTAACGGCGAAATACGCTTGTACGACGAGTTTATTTCGAACAACGTTTTGGCGGTGGATATGCTGGAGGACGATCTCAAAAACCTAAAGGATGAATATGCTGAAATGATTCGGCTGGCTTACAAAAACAGGCACAGTGGAGATGTTCTTTTGTTTATGTTATCGGCCGAAAACTTTAACCAGGCCTACCGCCGGCTTTTGTATACGCGCCGGTATTCTGATTACAGGAAGAGCCAGGTTGAAATGATCGGGTCGGTTCAGGAAGTGCTGAACGGAAGCATTAAAAAGCTGGAAGAACAAAAAGCTGTAAAACAACAGCTGGTTGGGCAGACACGGGACGAACGACAGCAGCTTTCGAAAGAGCAGGGACAGCAAAACCAGGAGCTAAAGGAGCTGAAGGACCAGAAAAGAAACCTCGAAAAACGGCTTCAGCAACAACGAAAAATAGAACAACAACTGGAACGCGAAATCCAACGGATTATTGAAGAGGAAGCCCGCAAAAGCAAGGAAAGCGGAGGATCGGGTTTTGCACTTACTCCCGAGCAAAAGCTGATTGGCAGCAATTTCGAACAAAACAAGAAGCGCCTGCCCTGGCCGGTGGAACGGGGAATCATTGTGGAGCATTTTGGCGTTCATCAGCACCCGGTACTTACCAACGTGCAGGTGCGAAACAACGGGGTGAACATAGCAACCGAAGCGGGTTCAAAAGTACGTGCGATATTCAGCGGCGAAGTAACCCGTGTTTTTGGCATTTCGGGCGGAAATACGGCCGTTATTATCAGGCACGGGAGTTATCTTTCGGTTTACTCCAACCTGCGCGAGGTAGTGGTTAAAAAAGGCGATAAAGTGACCACGAAACAAGTGATAGGAACGGTGTTCACCGATTTTGACGATGACAACAAAACCATCCTCAAATTTCAGATTTGGCACGAAAGCCAGAAAATGAACCCTGAGGACTGGATTGTCCGGTGATTATTCACGTTCGTTTAGTTTGGCCTTAATGTCTCTCAGGTGTTCCAGCATTTCCATGGTTACCGGGTTTTCAACAGCGGCATTGCGCATTTCTTCTTTTCGCAAACCCAATTTGGTGTCAAACCGGCCCAGTATTAATGAGAATACTACAAAAAACACCATCATTACCGGATAAGTAATCCATTTGTTTTCATCCAGAAAATTTCGGATGGTTTCATCCTTCAAGTCGTTTAGAAACATAAAGGCGATCATCACAAAACTGATGTACCCGATGTACATCCGGGCGCGATCTACATAAATTTTCCACCGGATAAAGGTGCGTTTGTCCATTTTTATTCCAAAGAATTTCATAGCAGTTACGAGTTTAATTCCAGTTCCATTTTGTATTGAGAAAGAAAGTGTTGCAGGCCGGTTTTTTCAAGGAAATGCTGAGTTGCCCCGCTCGGATCGTTCACATTGTTGGTGTTGATCTCGCTTCCGGCTTTGTCATAAAAAGAACGAAACAAAGTGCTTCCTATTTTCTGACGCCTGAATTTTGGTGCCACTGCAAATTGCAGTATCCGTGCCCGCTGAAGGTTTCCGGCCAGGTAACCCATCAACTCATTATTGAGGTAAGCACCGTAAACCGTAGCACTGTTAAGTTTCCGGATGGTTTCCGAAGCATTTTGCCAGGTAGGTTCCCAACTTCTGAAAGTATCCAACAGGCTAAAATCGGGAGCAGGCATTTCACGAACCTCCACCGCATTATTTATCGTTACAGAATCTGGTTTTCCTTTAAAACATTCGAGTTTTGTTACCTTTTTAAAACCGGCGGAAGTGTACGATTTGATGGCAGGGATGTTGTCGCTGATCACCTCCAGTTCTATTTTGGTAACGTTCTTTTTCCGAAGCAGGGGAATCAGCTGTTCGTACATTTTAGGAGTGGCTTTTTGCCCCCTGTAGGCCTTTAAAACACCCGTGGCTGCATTGTAGGCAATGGTTTGGTTATTCACTTTCCGGATGGCGTGCAGCATAAAACCAAGGGGTTTGCCTTCGGCAAAAATCCCCATAGAATGGTCGGGCAGAATATCTTCCGACATGATTTTCTCGGTCAGTATTTCGGGGGTGAGGTTTACCTTTACAAAATACTCTTCGAAAGCACGATTGAACAGGTCGGTTAATTCATCAATGCTTAGGTTTTCAAGTGTGCGGAATTCCATTATTGATTGGTTTGAAGTTGAATTTTGGATAACAAAAAACCGGCTTGTGGCCGGTTTCTGTTTATGCTGATTTTATAAATTAGCCACTCTTGTAAGCGACGGGATGTCGAGAAATTTAATCTTTCGTCCCTGTAACTCAATGAGTTTGTCGTTTTTGAATTCAGATAGCAGCCTGATAACCGATTCGGTTGCCGTACCAACCATGTTGGCCAGTTCTTCGCGGGTGAGCGAAATCTGAAGCGTATTATGATGATCGAGCTCAAAATTCTCTTTCAGCAACAACAACACTTCTGCCAGGCGTTCGCGAACCGTTTTTTGAGCAATGTCGGTAATGTAATCGTTGGCTTCGCGTAATTCGCGACAAACAATCTGCAGCATGTGGTGCGAAAACTGCCAGTTGCTTTGGATCAGGTACAACAGTGTTTGATACGGAACGTGGCAAAGTGCCGCTTCATCAATCACTTTGGCGGTTGTACAGGCCAGCTCCTGGCTCAGTAGCGAACGGTAAGCAATGATCTCGCCTTTTTTGGCAAAGCGAATGATCTGTTCCTTGCCATCAATGCCCGTTTTGTACACTTTAATGATTCCGCGCGTGACACAGAAAAACCCGGTTAATCTGCTTCCTTCGCGGTAAATGATGGTTCCTTTTTTATAGAGCGAACAAGTTTTTTCAAAGTTCAAGCGGTTGAACTCATCCTCAGTCAGTTTTTTAAATAACTGAAATCCACTCAAATCCGATTCAGCATCCGATGGCCTTTTAACTGCACTTCTCATTTTAGGTTTTTAGAATAAATTAAATTCAGCTCTCTTATTGACGATAAAAATACAATTATCTGCTTTATCCGAAAAACTATTTATATAGATAGTTGTATGTTGTATATTTGTTGCAAAGTAAAGTAAAAGTATTTTAAAATTAGGATGTTATGAAGCATGTTGTGGATATGGCGTGGACTGATAAACTCGCTTTCGAAGGTGATATGGATGGACACAAAGTGATTGTTGATGCTACGGAAGAAGCAGGGGGCAGCGATTTGGGGCCGCGTCCCAAGAAGTTAATGCTCACGGCTCTGGCTGGTTGTACGGGGGTGGATGTAATTATGATTTTGAAAAAAATGAAAGTGGAGGTGGAAGCTTTCAATGTAATTGTGGAAGCCGATGTTACCGAAGAGCATCCCAAACGTTATTATAAAATGAAGGTGATCTACCAGTTTAAAGGAAAAGATTTACCACTGGAAAAGTTGGAAAAAGCAGTGAAATTATCCGAAGAAAAGTATTGCGGAGTAACAGCTGCCTACCAAAAAGCCATGGATGTGGAAAGTGAGATCAGAATTGTGGAATAAGAACAGTGCATGATCAGAATAAACAGAAAGCAATCTTCCCTGAAGATTGCTTTTTTGTTTATACTAACTGGTTAATAATAAGAGGGCTTTGATGGATGGAAGTGAGAAGCTTTGAAAAGCAATTCCTTTCCACCGAAATACGTTGTAAATCAATATTTACACGCCGGGAATCCCAATACGAAGGAGGCATTTTCTTCTTGCTAAACCTGAATACAAAAAATACCGGTGGACGCAAACGGGCTGCACACCGGTTATTTTTTGTAATTTAGTTTTTTTGATTAACAAACATTCACTATGCTACAATCGGTCAATCCAACCACTGGCGAAGTGGTAAAAACGTATGAAGCTCATACAAGCGAGGGGACAGAGAAAATAATCAATGCCGTAGATAAAACCTGGCACCATTGGAGAAGTACTTCGTTTATGTTTCGAAGCCAGCTGATGCAAAATTTATCGGGCTTGCTGAAATCGAAAAGAGAAGAACTGGCATTTCTGATGGCGCTTGAAATGGGCAAGGTGAAACAGGAAGGAATGGCTGAAATTGACAAGTGTGCCTGGGCTTGTGATTATTATGCAGCAAATGCCGAAAGTTTTCTGGAGAATGAACCGATTCCCACAGAAGCATTCAAATCATATGTTTCGTATCAGCCCATCGGAACTGTTTTGGGAATTATGCCCTGGAACTTTCCGTTTTGGCAGGTGTTTCGCTTTGTTGCCCCAACACTGATGGCCGGGAACACTGCGGTACTGAAACACGCCAGCAACGTGCCGGGGTGTGCCATTGCCATCGAAGAATTGTTTCGTGAAGCCGGTTTCCCTGAGAACGTTTTCCGTACACTGTTGATCGGTAGCAAGCAGGTTGAAAAGGTAATTCGTCACAAAGCCATAAAGGCGGTTAGTATAACGGGAAGTACGCCTGCCGGTAAAAGTGTGGCTGCGATTGCCGGATCGGAACTAAAAAAATGTGTGCTCGAACTGGGAGGCAGCGATCCGTACATCATCCTGGAAGATGCCGACATGGAACTTGCAGCCCAAAAATGTGCTGCAGGGAGGCTGTTAAATGCCGGGCAAAGCTGCATTGGCGCGAAACGTTTTATTGTGGAAGAAAAGGTTTATGCTCATTTCCTGGAGTTGTTTACACACGAAATGAGTGCAGCTGTGTTTGGTGATCCCTTTGATGAAGACACAACGATGGGCCCGCTGGCCCGGTTCGATTTACGCGACGAATTGCATCAGCAGGTAGTGGCGTCGGTTGAAAAAGGTGCTGAAGTGATCATCGGAGGAGAGATTCCCCAAATAAAAGGCGCTTTTTATCCACCCACTATTCTGGAAAATGTAAAACCCGGAATGCCGGCGTATGACGAGGAGCTTTTTGGACCGGTTGCTTCGGTGATAAAAGTAAAAGACCTTCAGGAAGCCGTTAAAGTGGCCAATGACACCGAATTTGGCTTGGGGGCGGCTATCTTCACCGCCAACAGATCAAAGGGCGAAAATATCGCTGAAATGCGCCTCGAAGCGGGTGCCTGTTTTGTAAACGATTTTGTGAAATCGGATCCACGGCTACCTTTTGGAGGAATAAAAACAAGCGGTTTTGGACGGGAGTTATCGGTACACGGCATTAAAGAATTTACCAACATAAAAACAGTGGTCGTAAAATAGCTTTTTGGAAAGTTGGTTAGGAGGATGTTTTGGTGTTTTTCCAGGGCCATCTGGAATAGATTTTTCGCCCTACAAATTGCCCAAGGAAAAAACTTCCGATGAGAAAAGGGGCCAGTTCCCAGGTGAGCGACAGACCAAAAAATTTCCGGATAAGTATGATCAGCGGAACCGGTAAATGAATAAAGAAAAACCACCAGAAGGAGAGTTTTCTGAACTTTCCACGCATATATCCAAAAGGCAGGTTAACCACAAAAGTAGCAAGGCAGGTTAACAAAACGCGGATCCAAAGCTCTTCGGGATATAGTTGAAACAGAAGAATGTTCAGGAAATCCGTCATCTGCTAATCAAGTTTTGCTTCAATCAGTTCGCACAGTGTATCCACCCAGCGGTCGTGTGTATTTAAACTTTCCACCAGCTGCACTTTTTCTCCGCCTTTTTGCTTGAACTCACGGTTGTAATCGTGTTCAATTTCAACAATGGTTTCCAGGCAGTCGGTTACAAAAGCCGGCGCAAGCACCAGTATTCTCTTTTTACCTTCCTGAAGTTTTCGGTCCAGTACTTCATCCGAAAAAGGAGTGAGCCAGTTTTTGGAAAGCCGCGACTGAAATCCAATGGTATATTCATCGTCTTTCAACCCCATTTCGTTGGCAATCAGTTGGGTTGTTTCGCAACAGGCCCGGCTGTAAGCATAGGTTTCTCCGGCAGGTTGATTATCTGGTTGGCTCTTTTCGTCCTGGCGGTTGGGCAGGCCATGGTAGGAGAAAAGTACAAAATCGAAACTCTTCGGATCGTATTTTTGCGCCTGTTCGGCAAAAGCTTTGATAAAGCCCGGATTCCTGAAAAATTGTCCGATCCGGACGACCTCGATATTTATTTTTTTCTTCTGAATATAGTCTTCAACAGCTACAAAAGCCGTTTCGGTGGTCGAAAGCGCGTGTTGCGGGAAAAGCGGCAATACGATCAGCTTTTTATATCCTTCTTTCTGAATTTGAAGAAGTGCCTGCTTGTACCCCGGGTTTCCGTAACGCATGCCTAAAAAAACATCGGCTTTTTCACCCAATTTATCCTGCAACTTTTCCTGTAATTCTTTCGACAGGTAAATAAGTGGCGAACCTTTTTTGGTCCAAAGCCGCAGGTACAATTGTGTCGACTTTTTTACCCTGAAAGGAATAATGATCAGGTTCACGAGTATTTTCCTTGCCAGCCACGGAATGTCTATCACCCGCTTATCGTTCAGGAATTGAGTGAGGTAACGACGTACTGCCGGCTTGGTGGGTGCGTCCGGGCTACCTACATTTACCAGCAAAACAGCTGTGTTTGAATTATTCATATTAGTTGGTTGATAATTGATCAGCAATCAAGCGGCCTTGTTTGATGCGGTCGGCCATTCCGATTCCGTCGCGAATGTTTCCGGCCAGAATCACACCCGGGAATTCCTGTTCGAGTGCTGAAATGGCAGCCAGTTTTTGCTCGCTTTCAAAACTGTATTGCGGAATGGCATGTTGGTAACGGAAAATACGGCATACATCGGGATTGAATGTTTTGAGTCCCATCATTTCGGTAACTTCCTGCTCAGCAACTTTTAACAGTTCTTCGTCGCTCAGGTCAAACAATTCGGGTTTGCGAATACCGCCCATAAATACCGACAACATGGCGCCGCCTTCGGGGGCACGGTTTTTCAAAAACGAAGAAAGGAATAAGATTCCCAATACTTGTCGTTTTTCAGCAGAAGGCACCAGTCCTCCAAAGGATCTGATCGGAAGACCCTCCCATTTTTTAAATCCCAGCGAAACCTGCGTTACTTTCGCATATTTCATCTGGTTGATTTCGTTGACTTTTTCGGCCGGAAGGAAAGGGAACAAATTCTGCAGACCATACGCTCCAACCGTAGAAATTACGTGGGTAAATGTTTCTTCACCGAGCTGATAGGAATTTTCACCTTCCTGTTTTTTTACTTCCAGGTTTTTACAATTCAGGCTGATGTTTTCTTCGCCAATATTTTTTACAAGCGCTTTTACCAGGTTTTCCAAACCACCTTCAGCCGAAAAAACAACCTTGGTAGCTTTCTTTTCGCGTTCTGTTTTGGGCTCCTTGGCTTTTTTGATGCTTCCGCCAATAAAACTGCCATAGTTTTGTTCGAGGTTGTAAAGTTTGGGCAGTGCAAAACGGGTGATCAGTTTTTCCGGATCGCCGGCATAAACCCCCGATAAAAAGGGATCGACTGCATTTCTGAGAAAGCTTTTTCCCATGCGCCGGCGAACCATTTCAGCAACGGTTTCGTCGGGATTGGTGCCCGGTTTTCGGAAAGGCTCACCCAAAATACGAAGTTTGTCACCAAAGGTAAAGAGGGGAGTGGTTATACCGCCGATCAAACCCGAAGGAATGACGCGCCATTTTCCGTTTAGCCAGATCCAGCGGGCCTTGGCCGATTCGTTGGCTACTTCCAGCGTGCAGTCGTCTTTCAGGTCTTCAAAAAGCTCGGCAGCTTCGGGCTGACCCAAAGCACCGGTATTCGGTCCCGATTCAAATACAAAACCATCCTGCTGATTGGTTCGGATAACTCCTCCCGGACGATCGTCTTTTTCAAAAACATGAAAGTTAACACCGTTCTTTTTGAGGTAGAAAGCGGTGGTTAACCCGGTTAACCCGGCGCCGATAATGGCTATTTTAACATTTTCTTTGTTCACCTTACAGGGCTCTTGAGAATTTCTGTGTTGCATTTTTTAAGTTCGGATCGAGGTTGGCGGCAATGTTTCTCACAAAAAACTTTCCGCGATCGGGTACCGTAATTTCGTCGTTGTTAAAAATCAGCAATCCTTCTTCTGCAAATGCCCCCAGTGATTCTTCTTCGTAACTGATTGCTTTCTTGATTTCATCCACGGTAACGCCAAAAACCTGTTCCGTTTCTTTCCATGAAATATAGTAATTACACATTACTTCGTTGATCACATGGCGGATTATTTTCTCACGTTGAGTGAGTTCATAGCCTTTTTCAACGGTGAATTTGCCTTTGTTGATCTGATCAACGTATGTATTGGTGTCTTTTATATTCTGAGCATAAGCACTTTCGAGCTGGCTGATACCGGTAGCTCCAAAGGCATACACCTGCCCGGTAGTTTCGCGGGTACAGTAGCCCTGGAAATTACGGTGAAGTTTTTTGCTGTTAAAAGCGATGGCCAACTCGTCGTCGGGTTTGGCATAATGGTCCAGGCCAATGGCTGCGTAGCCGCTTTTGGTAAGCAGCTGATAGCCTTTTTCAAACATATCGAGCTTTTTACTGGCCGATGGAAGACCTTTTGCTTCGAGTATTTTCTGTGCTTTGCGTACCCACGGAACATGCGCGTAAGAAAAAGTTACCAGGCGATCGGGCGATATTTCGATGGCCCGTTCAATGGTTTTGGCAAACGAATCCACATCCTGGTACGGAAGTCCGTAAATAAAGTCGAGGTTAATGCCCGTATTGGGGTGTTTCCGGATCATGGCCACCAGTTCTTCCACCGGAATGATGGAACCGTCGCGGTTAACGTTGTCCAGCACTTTCTGATCAAAATCCTGAATACCCAGGCTGAACCGGTTGAATTTCATGGCCACCAGCCTTTCAATAAACTCTTCATCCAACATGGCAGGGTGGCATTCCATCGCAATTTCCGCTTTGTCGATAAAGGTGAAATTGTCGTGAATAACCTCCATGATTTCATCAATCATCCCAACCGGTAACGAATTGGGAGTTCCGCCACCCCAGTGAACCTGCGATACTTTTCTGTTCGGATCGAGGTAGCTTTTTACCATCAGTATCTCCTTTTTTACGGCATCAACATACCGCCGCATTTTATCCTGATCTTTTGTTAAATGGGTGTTACAGCCACAGTAATAACAAATTTTCGGACAAAACGGAATGTGGATATAAATCGAGATGTTCTGCGGATTTTCATCGTTCGAACGTTCCAGAATCCGGATGTAATCGTCAGCCGTAAAATCAGGAGTAAAAAAATTGGCAGGAGGATAACTCGTGTACCTCGGTACCGGAGTATTGTATTTCTGAATAAGTTTTTGATCGATCTGCATAATCTGAAATTTTAAAAGTAAAATCGTTTACAGCGTTATTCTTCTTCCCGCTCGTAAAACGATACATTGAATATAAACGGTAAAAGCAGTAAAAGGATCACGCTCAGGGCAATCTCGATACCAAATAATCCACGGTAGCCAATTGCATCAGCGATTTTTCCACTCATTATTGCAATTACCAAACTGCTAAGATGGGTGATAACGATCTGGATCGTGAAGTCGGTTCCTTCGCGGCCCTTTCGCACCACCTGCATACTCATGGTATACACAAATACCGATGCCATTGCATAGGCTCCCCAAAGCAGTGCAACGCCGATATAAATCAAAATCAGTTGATGGTTCGTAAATGTTAATCCAAAGAAATAGACCGCCACCAGCAGGTTCAGCACCGGAAAGTACCACACTGAACGAACAATGCCTCTGCGGCGGAGAAACATTCCTGCGGGAATGGTCATGGCCACACCACAGGCAGTTCCGAAGATTCCCGAGATGAGGCCGATTTTCTTCACATCGTAACCCAGATCCACAAAGTAGGGTTTCACCATGGTCAGTATTCCGATGATTCCCGAGTAGAACAGGAAGAGCAGCAATACGTGCCCGCCAATTTTCTTTTGCTTGAAAAAATAGGCAAAGTCAAGCGGCGAAACCTTTTTGCCAGTGCTTCTTGTTTCCTTGTCTTTTCGCACTTTGTAGAGGGTTACCGGAATGAGTGCCAGCAACACAAAGGCGCCAAGCGAGTGCAAAAGCATTTGCCAGCCCCAGTAGTGGTAAATGATCAGCAGCACGCCGCTTCCCAGCATGGTTCCGATAAAACTCCCGGCCGATTGCATGCTGTTTCCCAGGCTGCGTTCTTCTTTTTTCAGAACGAGAATGGCAAATGCGTCGGTGGCAATGTCCTGCGTGGCCGACGCCGTAAAAGCGATCACCATCAGGATAATAATAGTGATGAAATCGGTGGCCAGATTCAGCGATCCAATGCTTACGATCACCATTGCATAAAATACCTCGGAAGCCAGGATCCAACGCCGGTACTGGGCTTTGGTTTTGCTGGTAAAATCAACCAGGGGCGCCCAAAGCAGTTTTAAAATCCATGGAAGTTTAATCAGCTGGATGTAACCGATCGACTCCAGCGAGTAGTTTTCCATGCGCATGATCACAGGGATCACCGTCGAGAAAAAACTCATCGGGATCGACTGTGCCAGGTAGAGGCTCAGCAGGGTGCCGTATTTGTTCAGTTCATTTTTCTTCATCTGCCTGCTAGAATACAACTTTCAGGTTCAGTCCCATGGTGGCCGGTTTCCCGATTTGTGCATACGAATGTCCCAGTGCCTGAAAATAGAAAGAATTGTAATGACTATCTAAAATATTTTTACCCCAGAATGCCAGTGTTACATTCTTTTTTTCGAAACTGATGCGGTGGTTCAGCAAGCCGTAGTACGACTGGTAAGCTTCGTTGGTTTCTTTCCAGTAATGCTTGCCAAAACCGTTGTAGGTAAGATGAAAACGCACCCGGTCGAGCCATGTTTTATTGAGTTCGAGCGAGTAGTTACCCCCTACGTTAAAAGAAAACCGGGGAACATAGGGAATGTAGTTTCCACTGTAATCCTCGTTTTCGTCTTTTACATAGTCGACGAATTTGGCGTGGTTATACCCAAAATTAAACCAGGTTTCGAGGTGTTTGGCTGGCAGGGCCTTTAGCTCAAATTCTACGCCTTTGCTTTCTGATTTACCGGCATTGGTCAACATCGAACCGGTTCCGCTCGGTACGGTCTGGTAGATCTGCTGGTTGGTCCAGTCGATGTAAAAGAAAGCCAGGTTGGCATAAACGCGTTGCTGTAACCATTTTGCTTTGATCCCTGCTTCGTAGTTCCACGAATGTTCGGGTTCGAACGAGCGATCTTCGTCGCGCTCAAAGGTAGAATTAAAGCCTCCTGAGTTATACCCTTTTGCAACGGTTGCATACGGAACAAAGTATTCGGATATGCTGTATTTAAGCGCAAATCGCGGAAGAATTTCAAAGAAATCCATTTCACTATTAAACGTTTCGACCGGTTTAAGTACACCGTTTGGGAATTTGTCGTAAACATAATCCAACGTGGCTTTTTCAAAATCGGCGCGCAATCCTATCGTAAATGATAGCCCTCCGTAATCAAGTGTTGATTGATGAAAAAAAGCAACGCCTGAATTAATATTGTCATAGCTCTTGGTGTAATAATATTCTGAATACGGGAGTCGGTAGGCAGCTATGCCATCTTGGCCATATTCTACCGTAACCGATTTATCCTGTACCTGTTTGAACGAGAATATGCCAAACAACCAGTTGTACAACTTGTCTCCGTTCGAGCGCAGGTTGTATTCCTGAGAAAACATGTGTTGTTTTTGATCCTGCGTAACAAAAAAGAGCGATTGCGGAGTAAAATCCTGGTCAATATCCTGAAAGTCGTCCACCGATTGATAACTTGTGGTAGCTGTAAACAGGTATTGTTCACTGGCATAACTTAAGTTGACACCTGTCGACAACATTTTTCGGTTGTACACGCTTTCGTGGTCATAATTAACATTTCCGGCCTGGTTGGTTGAATCATTAAACACAGCGTAAGGATAGCCGATTTGTTTACTGTCTTCATACTGAATATTACCGCTAACCTGGAAATTTTTTAGCGGATTATAGGCAAGTTTTAACCGGCCGGAATAACTCTCAAGAGCATCCACTTTTGTGTTGTTGAAATGGTTGGTAAAAAAGCCTTCGTTGTCGCGGACGCTTAAGTTACCCAACACAGCGAGGCTTTTGCTGATCGGCTGGTTGTGCGAAACCTGCGCATTGATCTGGTTAAAATTTCCGTAATCGGCAGCAACACTGGTGCGTCGTTTATTGCCGGGTTGGTTGGTGATAACGTTGATCAAACCACCCATGGCGTTTCTTCCGTACAGTGTTCCCTGTGGGCCACGCAGTACTTCGATACGCTCCACATCAAAGAAATCAAAATTGAAAGCTGATTTCTCAAAATAGGGGATGCCGTCAACATAAAGCCCTACCGACGGTGTGTTGATGCGGTTACCAACCCCCCGGATGTAAACCGGAGAAGTAAGTTTGGAGCCATAATCGGGCATAAAAAAGTTGGGAACCACTGCCGAAATATCGGTCAGGTTCTGAATTTTGTTGTTCTCAATCAATCGTTCGGGCACCATTGTGGCAGCAGCCGGAATCTCAAATACATTGCGGTTGTATTTGGGCGATTTTATTTCAATGTCCTCTAAATGGTAGTGTTTGATGGAGTCTTGAATAGCTTTTTTTTGTGCTTTTGCAGCAGTAATACTGATCAGTACTGCCGCCAAAAACATTGCGGTTTTCTTCATGTGGTTTCAAAATTGTTGATGCAAATTTTTCCCCCGAAACAGGGAAACAGATAACTTTCAGGTATTGGCTAGGCCACTACCGGAGGGGGACGACAGAAGAAATGCCCCTGACCGGGGTCTTGTTTGTACACGGTATGTTTGAACCAGCTTTTCCAGTGAAATTTTTGAAATAGTTGTGGAAGCTCGGTTTCTTCTGTTTTTTCGTATTGATTGTCGAAATGATAAACCAGGTCGGTAAGATAAACCGTGTGCTGTGTATTCAGGTTAAATTCAACCCCCTGCGAGTTTTCGCTTACACGGATGTTGCCGTTGCTGGCCTCGTTCACACCAAAAAGAAGAAAATAGGCATAGAAAAGCAGGAAAGCCAGGTAGGGGATATGGGTTGTAAATATTCCGACTGTAAACATTTTCCTTTGTCTTTTCTATCAGCGGGTAAAGTTATAAATAATATTCAGCTGAACAGTAACTTGTGTATGTTTTAGAAAAGCACTTTAATCCATACATTTGCTGAAGTTAAACACTTAAGTAATGAAAAAGTTAGTTCCGGTTTTAGTAATACTGTTTTTTATGATCAGCTGTACCACCAAAGAAAAAGTAGACCTGGTTTTAACCAATGCTACGCTTTATTCCATCGATGAAGATTTTACCACAGCAGAAGCCATGGCGGTGAACCAGGGAAAAATAGTAGCAATTGGGACTTCCGAAGAAATACGTTCGAAATACGAAGGCCAAGCCACCCTTGATCTGAAAGGAAAGTTTGTGTATCCCGGTTTTAACGATGCGCATTGCCATTTTAACGGCTACGGAAGTAACCTGACACAATATGCCGATTTACGCGGAACCCAAAGCCCGGAAGAAATTTACGAACGCTTAAAAACCCATCCCGAAAAATATGGTGGAGAGTGGATTCTTGGCCGGAGCTGGGATCAGAACGACTGGGAAGGAAAGCAATTTCCGGACAAAACAAAGCTGGATGAGCTGTTTCCCAACACGCCGGTTTACCTGGTTCGCGTTGACGGACATGCCGGATGGTGCAACTCAAAAGCACTTGAAATGGCCGGAGTAACTGCTTCTTCGAAAGTAACGGGGGGAGAAGTTCTGTTGAAAAACGGAGAACCCAGCGGGATTTTAATCGACAATGCCATGGGACTGGTATTTCGCCTGGTTCCTGAAATAACACCGGAACAGCAGGAAAAAGGCTTGCTGGCCGCCCAAAAGAATTGTTTTGAAGCGGGACTTACTTCGGTTACCGATTGCGGCCTGGGGAAAAATACCATTTTGCTGATGGATGAAATGCAAAAAGCAGGCGTTTTGAAAATGCGTATCAACGCGATGCTGGACCCAACACAGGAAAACTTTGAATATTTTGTAAAAAAGGGAGCTTACAAAACCGACCGCCTGTTGGTAAACACGATTAAAATTTATGCGGATGGTGCACTTGGATCGCGGGGTGCCTTACTTTTAGAAGATTATTCGGATGACCCCGGGAACAGCGGACTTCAGATAGAGCCGCAGGAATTTTACGACAGCATATGCCGGTTGGCTTACGATAACAACTACATGGTTGCCACCCATGCCATTGGCGATGGCGGAAACCGCCTGGTGCTGGATACCTATGCAAAGTATTTAAAAGGAAAAAATGACCGTCGCTGGCGCATTGAGCACTCGCAGATTGTAACCCCGGATGATTTTGAAAAGTTTGGGCAGTATTCCATCGTTCCTTCCATTCAGGCAACGCATTGTACTTCCGATATGCCATGGGCGGAAGACCGACTGGGGCCGGAACGGATCAAAGGTGCTTATGCCTACCAGACTTTGCTTCAGCAAAACGGCTGGCTGCCCAACGGAACCGATTTCCCGGTGGAGAACATCGAGCCGCTGTTTACCTTCTATTCCTCGGTTTTTCGGACTGATCACGAAGGTTCGCCCGAAGGTGGCTGGCACATCGCCGAAGGCTTGACACGCGAACAAACGCTGCGCTCTATGACAACCTGGGCCGCAAAAGCATCGTTTGAGGAAAATGAAAAAGGAAGCCTCGAGCCCGGTAAATATGCCGATTTTGTGGTACTCGATACCGACTTAATGACGGCCTCGCCCGAACAAGTGCTGAAAGCAAAAGTGGAAAGTACCTGGATTGGTGGAGAAAAGGTGTTTTGATGAACCCATTCATTGATATCGGGATCGGTCAAGTTATTGGCTGATTTGCGCCTTATTTCAGGGCAAGGCACGATTCTTATTACCAGGTTTAGTTTGTAAAAGATAGCTGGTGATAAAAAACTCTATTTTCAATTATTGTTCTTGTTTTATCAATCAACGCAACCATCGGCTTGTATTTATCATCTGCTAATAAATCAATAACCTGAATTATGAAATTTCCCAAAATTGTCTCCTGTAAATCTCCAACGCTGTTTTTTAAGCTGTTTGCGTTGTGTTGGTTGTTCTTTGTTTTTGTGTTGAAAACCGAGGCACAAATTGCAGTAATCGGGGGCGTTAATTTTAGCAATGTACGAAGCGATGTTTCGTTGGAGAGCAAGAATGGTCTTACTGCTTATCATTTTGGGGTAAGTGTTCAGTATTATCCGATAAAAAGCCTCGAAAAATTGTCCCTTACAAACGAAGTGATTTTCTCACAAAAAGGTTATCAGCAAAGCTTTGCCGAAGATTACACTTTCCGTTTTAATTACCTGGCATTACCGGTTTTAGTAAATTACACGCCACATCCTTTTTTCTCGGTTCAGGGCGGGATTGAACTAAGCCAATTGATGTCAACGAGTATCAAGCAGGGAATGAAAACATACAGGCATTTCGATACAGGACTGGTATTGGGAATAAGTGTTTTCGATAACTCAAGAGTTAGTTTTTACACGAGGGCTACTTATGGGTTGAGGTATATGCTGGATTATGTGTTAATCGATGAAATGGGAGATTTTGAAGAGGATATAAACGACATCTACAACGTTTGCTTTTCGGCAGGCATTAAAATCAAATTGAGGAATGAAAAAATTGCGTTTGGTAAATAAGCTATGGCTGGCAGGTCTGGCAATTGGGCTGTTCGCCTGCAACGGTATATTTGTTCCTGATCCAATCGACCCACGGCTTCCGAAATACACCGAAAGCGGTAACAATGTTGCGGGCGCCTTTGTCGGCAACAAAGTATGGGAATCACAGTTAACGTGGAGTTTATATGGGTATTCATACGCTCCTTTGATGAATGTATGGCCTGAAAAAGATAGTATCGTTCTACGCTTTCCCGGAAGTGCAGAAAACAAGCATGCAAGTATTGAATTTTCTCTTCATGAATCGGACGTGGATGGATTTGAGGATATAAGCCATTTGGAAGGACAAAAGATTGTACTTGATGGAGTAACAAATAAGGCATTTTACATCCGTGAATCAAAATATCAGGAAGCATATAAAAATAGGGGAGTTGGCCAACTTTATATCCGGAAGGTTGAACTGAACGCCTCATTGAGTAGCGCCATTTTTTCCGGTACTTTTGGGTTTTCTGTAACAGATTCAATCGGTAATACCACTAAAATATCGTATGGACGTTTTGACTACCGGCTGGGAAAAGAGAACAGTTTTTTTATTTCTACGGAGCAGTAGCTAAGCACAAGAAATTCAAAAATACCTTCCGGTTTTTTGCTGATAGTTTTGGTATTCTTCCCCGTAGTTTTGAAGCAGAAAACGCTCTTCTTTCAAAATCGAAAGATGAATACCAACCAATGCGGCCAATGCAAAAACAATCATAAAAACATTGGGGAAAACGAGTGCTACTCCGCAAAAATAAAGATCGAGCGAGAGGAAGAACGGGTTGCGCGAAATCGAGAATATACCAGTGGTGATGAGCTTTCCGCGGTTCGTGGCATCAAGGCCCAGGCGCAGCGATGCTTTAAAATAAACAAGTGTTAGCACCCATAAAACCAATGCAAGAGTGATCAGCAATGCGCCGGCTGCTTTCAGAAAGGTACCGTTGATAAGAATCCGGGTAAGCAATTCAGGGAGAATGGAAAACGAAAAAAAAGGTTGGCACAGTTCGAGGAACCAAAGCAGAAATAGGAATGTAAAAATGAGATAACGTAAGATTAGCAAAGGCTTTTTGGGATTGGCAGCAGCCATCACACGGATTTGTTTTTTTGTGAGGAGGTAGATCCTTGCTGCCACAAAAGCCATCATCAGCAGAAATCCTGTCAGCGGGAAATAATCTAAAAACTCCATCCTGTTTATTTGGAAATAAAAGTAGTTGAATCAGTGGTTTATACAACAAAAAATCCCCGGCAAAACTACCGGGGATCTATATCATTCATGGCTTGAGTTTTCTTCTAGATGTTGGGGAACGAGACACCGATCATCATCGGGTTAAGTTCGGGCCCTTTGCCGTCTTTAAACAGCGGCGTTAATCCGTAATTTACAAACACGCAGAAATCGCCAAATCCGATTCTTCCGGTGAGGTCTAACTTAAACTGCGAAAGGTTAAAGTTGCCTCTTGATTTTTCCTTGTTGCCGTCGTATTTATACTTGGTGTGCGAGCCAATGTGCAGGCCGCCGATTACACCCCCGGCCAAGTAAAGGTGCGAACCTCCCATCCGAAGCGGTGTTTTTCCTTCGAACATTAACGGAGCTGTTAAATACGTCATCGTTAGTTTCGATTTGTCGAATTTGTCGAGATCTTCCAGCGATACCGGGATGATCATTCCGCTGTTTGGGTCTTTTTCGATGGTGATCTGGCGGTCGAAGCGGTAATCCGAAAAGCTGAATCCCAGACCTGTAACCAGGGCAAAGTTGTTGCGTTCGTTTCTGAAAGCCCACTCTGCAAAGTTGATGTTCCAGGTCAGCGATTTTCCGGGGATAAGATCAAAAAACTCGTCTCCGTTGTACATCGAATAATCGGTGCTGCTAAACAGGTTCATTCCTACTTCAATGCCGGCCCAATGCGGGTTAAAATGACCGTTCCAGTTTTTGCTCCGGGGCTCCTTGCTGACATTTACGTAGGTTCTGTGCCCGTTTTCCACAACATCGAAAGTACGCCGTCCGATCCTGATACGCGTGGTATCGCCCCAGTCGTCGGTAATTACTTCAACGCCTTTGTTTTCTCCCACTTTCACTTTGGTTCCATTGCCGTCTTCAACAACGGTTACCACATTTTTTTTCAAAACTTTTACCTGGGTGGTATCTTCTTGTGCAAAAAGGTTGCTTACTAAAACACTGCACAAAAGTAAGGTCATAAACGATTTCATCTGTTTCTATTTTTTGTTTCTGATGCTGTGACGGACTGCTGTTTTAAAAAGTTACAAGCCATTGTAAAATCGATGAAAAAAAGAGCGGATTATTGACCGTCGGCTTTTTCGCGGGTGTTGGTTGGAATGGTAAAGGCCAGTAAACGAGAGTCGTAGCTGATTTCGGTTATTTCACCTTCAGCATCGGTTTTGTAGCTAAGATTTTCTTTGGTAAAACCCGAAACCAGTTTTAATCCGGCTTTTTTGATCTTACTCATGGAAAGATCGTTGAGCCCGGTTTTTTCGAGCACGACTTCGGCCAACAGCTTTTCTTCGATGTTTGAGTGTGAAGTTTCCGGCACGGTAATGTACATGGTCTCCAAAGCTTCGTTCGGATGCGGAACATCAAGCGATGCCGTAAGTGTTTTTATTTCCTGCGGCATTTCAACGCGTGCCCTTGCAATTATCGGTTGTTCTGGCTGGGTATTTTTTTGAACGATTTCCGGCGTGTTGACACTTTTCCCGGGTACTCTTTTTTTCTGAACAGGTTTTTCCGGCACCTCTGCTACCTGTTGTTTTTCTGCAAGAGGTTCCTGTGTAAAAACAATTTCGGGTTGAGTAGAAGGCTGCGTTTCTTTGCTTTCTTCCACTTGGGCAAGCTGATTGGTAGGAACGTTTGTTTTCCGGTTTCTTGTTACCAGGCTAAAAACTACCAGGCCCACTATTAAAATAGCTGCCACACGGGTGCTCCAAAGCAAAAGGGTTTTTCCGGCGGCTCGTTTGTAAAGCTTGTTTTTCTTTTCGAACCGGATGCTTTCGTCGGCTTTGAGTCGGGTCTTATCAAATTGGTCAATGTCTTCCTGTTTTTCCGGATGGGATAAAACATAAGCATCAAAATCGAGCATTTCCTGCGCAGAAAGATCGCCTTCGAGCCTGGCAACTGCTGCCTCGTTGAACTCGCTTTCGAGATCGTATTTTTCGTGGTAAAGCCTTTTCTTTTTATTGAAAGTAAGCGATTCGGGCACAGCTGTTACGGCACTGAAAAGTTCGAGTTCCTCTTTCAGATCGGGATTCTGTTGCAGAAAGTCGATAAAGACATCCACCAGCTGTTCATCGAGGTTACCTTCCAGGTAATCGATGAAATAAGCTTCGTAATTTTGCCTTGTGATCTTCATGTTCAACTTCTTTTCCTTTTCTTATCAGGCAACCGCCTCAATACTTCCGATGTATTTTTTCAAAAATACCCTTGCGCGGTAAATATACACTTTTACCTGTGCTTCGCTTAAGTGGGTAAGTTCGCCAATTTCCTTGTAGTTGTATCCTTCGTAATCGCGAAGCAACACAACCATTCGCTGTACTTCAGGCAGTTTGTCCACGGCTTCGCGCAAAACTTCTGCCAGGTCGGTATAGTTGTTTTCCTGCCCTTGTTCGGGCATCGTAATATCGTCGGCATACACCGAATGTTTCTCTTTTCGTATCCGGTCGATCATGGTGTGGTAAGCCGTGGTAAATAAATAAGCCTTTACTTTGGCGGCATTAACATTTTCCACGTTTTTCCACAGCTTTTCATAGCTGTCCTGCACAATGTCTTCTGCCTTGTGCGTGTCCCTAATGCTTTTAAGGACGAACCGGTACAAACGGTCCGAATATTCATCAACAGCCAGGTTATATTCGTTTACGGTCATTCGTTTTCAAACACTGTTCACTGCATATGACGGGCGAGTGAACAGGAAGTTACAGCAAAAGTTTTTTATTTCTCTAGAAATTCTATCTTTATTGATAAATCAGAAAATGATGTTTAAGAATGAAGTGATCATTATGATTTAGTCAATCCGGTTTGAAACGTTGATCTGTTTGTTAACGGATTTAGGTAAAAGGTATTCATTATTAAGGATTTGATTCAATGATTATCGATTTGTTAATCAATAAAACTAAACACATGAAACACCTATTTTTAATTTGTACAATTTTGTTGCTTTGTAACTTTTTGGGCTTTTCACAATCATTTGTGTGGAAAATAAAAGGCAAGGGAACCGAATTTTATATCGGAGGCAGCATTCACATTTTAAGAGATCAGGATTATCCATTGCCAAAAGAATTTTATGAGGCTTATGATCAGTCAGATGTCCTGACTACAGAGTTGGACATGAACGAAATGAAAAATCCTTCGAACTCAATAAAGATGCAGCAGGCGCTTATCTTTCAGGATGACAGAACATTGAGTGGAGTTTTAAGTAAAGATGTCTATTATAAACTTGATTCGGTAAGCAATGCAATGGGTGTAAATTTGAAACTCATGGAAAAATTAAAACCTTCGATGGTTGTTATATCTCTTTCCTTTCAATCGTTGCAAAAGCTTGGTGTAACTACGGAGGGGGTGGATACCCACTTTACCGAGAAAGCCGTGAATGATAAAAAATCACGTTTGTTTTTGGAAAGTTTTGATGAACAACTAGGATTTATTAAAGACATGGGAGAAGGGAATGAAGATGAGTTTGTTTTGTATTCAATTGAGGACATTGAAAAAAATGAAGAGGTGTTTACCGATTTACTTGAGAACTGGAAAAAAGGACAGCAAGAGTTATTGAATGACCAGTTGCTGGAATTTAAGTCAAACTATCCGGATGTTTACAATACTCTGGTTTTAAAAAGAAATAACAATTGGATGATGCTTCTGGAGAAATATATGGATACTGCTGAAATTGAGTTTGTTGTGGTTGGGGCTATGCATTTGGTTGGTAAAGATGGACTTTTAGCTCAACTAAAGAAAAAAGGTTATGAAGTGAGCCAATTATGACACAAGTAATTGAGTAATGATACGCAAAGACCGCAGATAAAAATGATTGATAATCAAAATCTGCGGTCTTTGTGCTTCCTATCGAATCGGGCTCTGTTTATACAAGTTAGATAGCCCCGTTTTTTATGCTCTAGACTCTATTTAATCCAGAACCGTCACCCAACCGTGGTTATCCGGCTCATCGCCGTATTGAATAGCACGTAACTTATTGTACAGTTTTTCACTGATCGGGCCCGGTTTTCCGTCTTTCGAGAAAACATACGATTCTTTTGTATCGTAGTCGTCAATTCGCTGAATCGGGCTGATAACAGCTGCGGTCCCGCAGGCACCGGCTTCTTCAAACGTAGCAAGCTCTTCCACCGGAACGTGGCGGCATTCTACTTTCATTCCCATTTCTTCAGCCAAGGTCATCAAACTTTTGTTAGTGATCGATGGCAAAATTGATTCAGACTTGGGTGTAATGTAGGTGTTGTTTTTTACCCCAAAGAAGTTGGCGGCACCACATTCATCGATGTATTTTTTCTCTTTTGCATCGAGATAGAAAATATTGGAATAGCCCAACTCGTGTGCTTTTTGTCCGGCAATAAGACTGGCTGCATAGTTTCCGCCCACTTTAAATTTTCCCATTCCAAGCGGAGCAGAGCGGTCAAATTCGCGCATAATTACAAACGGCGTGGTTTGGAAACCGCCTTTAAAATACGGACCAACCGGAGTCACAAACAAAATGAACATGTACTCGCGGGCCGGTTTTACTCCAATTTCGGCGCCTGTGCCAAACAGCACCGGGCGAATGTACAGCGAAGCTCCCGACTCGTAAGGAGGAACAAACCTTTCATTAAGTTTTACCGCTTTGGTTACGGCTTCCATAAATTTTTCCTGCGGAAAGCGGGCCATCAAGGTTCCGTTGGCCGAATCCTGCATACGTTTGGCATTTTCATCCATTCTGAAAACACGGATTTTGCCGTCTTTTCCTCTGAATGCTTTCAGGCCTTCAAACGCTTCCTGCCCGTAATGAATGGCAGAGGCAGCCATGTGCATCGTAAAATATTCACTGTCGCTAACTTCCAGATCACCCCAGGCGCCATCTTTGTAGGTGCATCTTATGTTGTAATCTGTTTTTCGGTAGCCGAAACCAAGATTATTCCAATCGATATTTTCCATTTTATTTTTTTAAGTCTTGTTAATTCGGAATGAATGCAACTTTTGTTGCATAGCCAAAGTAAGGAAATTTTCCGGGATTAAAACACGATAATAGTCACCGAAGTCCACTCACAGCAAATGTTTTAAAGCTGCTTAATATTGGCGGTTTTTTAGAGATTGGAACCAGGCTGTTTTCGGAACTTGCAAATTCATCTCACAGAATGGAATAAAGTTCTGAACTGATCAAAATCCCCGATTTTCGCGTTTATTTCAGTTTTTCATTGTTTTGATGGCGGTCTTTGTCCCTTGTTGTTTTTTTCCCGATGTTTTTGATAAATGCCTCACTTAAATCAACACCGGTTTGGTTGGCCAGGCAGATCAACACCCAAAGTACATCTGCCATTTCGTCGGCCAGGTTGTACGCTTCATCCGACTTTTTAAACGACTGATCGCCATATTTACGGGCCATAATACGCGCCAGTTCGCCCACCTCCTCGGTAAGGATAGCCATGTTGGTCAGCTCACTAAAATAGCGTACACCAATGGTTTTAATCCATTCATCTACTTGTTGCTGAGCTTCTGCCAGGGTGAGAGTTTTGTTATTCATAATACGCTGTAAAATTTAAAAATTGGGATTATGATCCCAAAATTTTATATAAAAACTGGGATTAGCCATTTTTTCTTTTAAAAATCTTTTTGTTTTGAATCGATGATGATGGTTACCGGGCCGTTGTTGATGAGTGCTACATCCATCATGGCGCCAAACTTACCGGTGCCAACTTTTTTACCCAATGCTTCTTCCATCGAAGCCACAAATTTTTCGTACATCGGGATGGAAAACTCGGGCCGCGCCGCACGAATGTACGAGGGGCGGTTTCCTTTTTTGGTGCTGGCCTGAAGTGTAAACTGGCTGACAATAATCACATCACCCCCTACATCCTGTACCGATAAATTCATCACCCCGTTTTCGTCATCAAAAACGCGAAGTTGAGCGATCTTTTTTACCAGGTACGATATATCTTCCTCGGTATCTTCGCTTTCGATTCCTACCAGGACCAGCAGTCCTGTCTCTATTGCCGAAATCTTCTCTCCTTCAACAGTAACAGAGGCTTCTTTTACTTTCTGAATAACTACACGCATAAATTTTTGATTTTGCTTTGCTAAGGTATAAAAACGGAAATAACTCTCAACTTTTGAGATTTGACATTGTTTAGTATTTTGCAATAAAAATTGAACAGAGCAAATGAGAATAATTCAAGTTTTTATATACCTGCTTATTTTTCCTGTATGTTCCTGGGCACAAAAAGCAAGCTTAAGTGGTAGAGTGGTAGATGCCACCAGTAACGAACCGCTTCCGTTTGTAAATGTGGTGGTGGCCGGAACGGGTATTGGGACGGTTACCGATACCGAAGGTCGTTTTGTTTTGAAAGGTCTTGAGTCCGGATTTATTCGCGTTGAGGCGTCGTTTGTAGGATACCGGAAGGTAATTTCATCTGAAACAGAAGTTCGGCAGGCCGGTAATGCTTACATCGAAATTAAGATGGAAAAAAGCCGTGAGAACCTTGATGAGGTAACGGTTAAAGCTTCCCCTTTTCGGGTAACCATGGAGAGCCCCTTGTCGATGCGGACGATCGGAGTGGGAGAGATAGAGAAAAGCCCGGGCGCCAACCGCGATGTTTCGCGTATCATTCAATCGTTTCCAGGAGTTCAGTCTACGCCGGCATACCGCAACGATGTGATCATCCGGGGCGGCGGGCCTTCGGAAAGCCGCTTTTTCCTTGACGATGTGGAAATTCCCAACATCAACCATTTCTCCACACAAGGAGCTTCGGGGGGCCCGGTGGGCATTCTGAATGCTGATTTTATCCGGGAAGTGAACTATTACTCAGGTGCTTTCCCGGCCAATCGCGGCAATGCGTTAAGCGGGGTGCTGGAATTCAGGCAAATTGACGGCAACGAAGAGAAGATGCAGTTTCACGGAACGCTCGGTGCCTCGGAAGTGGCTGCTACGCTTGACGGGCCGCTGGGCGAGAAAACCAACTATGTTTTTTCGGTGCGCCGTTCGTATCTGCAATTGTTGTTCAGCGCTTTGAAACTGCCATTTCTGCCCAATTTCACGGATATGCAGTTCAAGGTGCGCACCCGTTTCGATCAAAAAAATGAACTTACGCTGATCGGGCTGGGAGCTTACGATGTGAACAAGCTGAATCTGGATATCGAAGACCCGGATGAGGAACAGCAATACATTTTGAGCCAGTTGCCCGAGGACCGCCAGTGGAGTTACACTGTGGGTGCCGTCTACAAGCATTACCGCGACAATAGCTATCAGACTTTTGTGGTAAGCCGCAGTCAGTTGAAAAACCTGTCGGATAAGTACCTGGACAATGATAAAAGTACCGTAGATAACTGGATTCTGGATTATGAATCGCAGGAAGTCGAGAATAAGATCAGGCTCGAGAATACTTCGCGCATGGATGGTTTTAAGCTGAATTTCGGGGCGGGGCTTGATGTGGTCAATTACCTGAACAACACAGTTTCAGGACGTTTTTACGAAGGAGAGTTGCAGCAGGTGAATTATGACACCGATCTTTCGTTGCTGAAGTATTCGCTGTTTTTTCAGCTCAGTAAAAATATTTTTGACGAGCGTTTGGCGCTTTCGCTGGGTGTTCGCTCCGATGCCAACAATTACTCAGCCAGCATGAACAACTTGTTGGAGCAGATTTCTCCGCGGTTTTCGGCTTCGTACAAACTGAACCCGCAATGGAGTCTTAATTTTAACACGGGGCGTTATTACCAGTTGCCGTCGTACACTTCGCTGGGTTTTAAACAGGACGATGTGCTGGTGAATAAGCAAAACAAGCTGAAATATATTTCGGTGGATCATTTGATTGGTGGGCTTGAATTTCGGCCCAAATCAACGGTTCAGCTTTCGGCCGAAGCATTCTGGAAAAACTATGCCGACTATCCTTTTTCGGTGAAAGACCAGATCAGCCTGGCGAACAAGGGAGCCGATTATGGCGTGATTGGTGATGAGGAAGTTGTTTCAAGCTCTGAAGGAAGAGCTTACGGGGCGGAGTTTCAGGCACGAATTAATTCGAGCGAGGGCTTTAATTTCAACCTTTCTTACACGCTGGTGCGCAGCG
Organism: Maribellus luteus; assembly: GCF_003576475.1. Taxonomy (GTDB): domain Bacteria; phylum Bacteroidota; class Bacteroidia; order Bacteroidales; family Prolixibacteraceae; genus Draconibacterium; species Draconibacterium luteum. The sequence goes on from NZ_QWGR01000004.1 coordinate 214,132, forward strand.
AGTTTAAAAACGGCAGCCAACAATATATTCCTTCAAGCTGGGACAGCCAGCATTTGCTGGTTTTGACCACCACTAAAGATCTGAAAAAAGGCTGGAGCCTCGGAGCCCGGTGGCGGTACGTGGGAGCTTTGCCTTACACTCCGTGGGATCTGGATAAATCGTCGCTGGTGGAAGCCTGGAACCTGAGTGGCGGGCCCTACTACGATTTCTCGCGTCTCAACAGCGAGCGTCTGCCTGCTTTCCATCAGCTGGATGTACGGGTGGATAAAGCAATTTACGGAGAAAAGATCACAACCAAGTTTTACATCGACATTCAGAACCTGTATAATTTTCAGGCTAAAACCAACGATATTGTGGTGCGGGCAACCGATGCCAGCGGCAACTATCTGCTGACCGACAACGGAACCCGCTATCAGCTAAACGTGATTGAAAACAAATCGGGAACGGTGCTTCCCACCATCGGTGTTATCGTTTCGTTTTAAGCAAATAATTCCTCGTGGTTTGCCGCTGGGTTTCCTTATATTCTCCCCTGAAATTCAGGGGAGATGTCATTCGTCAGGTGACGGATGACAGAGGGGTGAGATAAAGAAAATTCGGTTTTCAGTTTTTTGCTGAAATAAAGTTGGCGAAACCTGCCCGCCAGTATTCCTTGACTTGTCTCGTTAAGTATTTTCTTTATGTTCGTTCAAAAAGCAGCCAGTTCAGCTATCCATCGCTCTTTTTCATGCTCGCTGAGAAAGCTGGCCTTAAAGCTGTTTTTAGCAAGCTTTAGTATTTCTTCTTTTGAGAGCTTCAGTGCTTCTGCTGTTTCCCGGAAATTTTGGTTGAGATAACCACCAAAGTAAGCCGGATCGTCAGAATTTACAGTTGCCATAATACCGGCATTGAGCAGTTTTTTTAGCGGATGATCCTTCAAATCGTCCACTACTTTCAGTTTTAAATTGGAAAGCGGACAAACCGTTAAAGGAGTCTGACGTTTGGCGAGTTCCTTCAGCAACTCCGGATCGTCGATGGAACGCACACCGTGGTCGATGCGTTCGGCGTGGAGTAAATTCAAACTGTCCCAAATGTTTTGAGCCGGGCCTTCTTCGCCGGCATGCACCACTACCCGAAATCCTTCTTCGCGCACCATCCGAAAAACACGTTCAAATTTAGTGGGTGGATGACCCAGTTCGGAAGAATCGAGGCCAAACCCTGCAAAATAGTCGCGGAAGGGCAAACACTCCTTAAAGGTGGAAATGGCATCTTCTTCACTTAAATGTCGCAGGAAATTAGGGATCAGAAAACTGGTGATTCCCCATTGCTCGCGGGCGTCATCCAGCGCCTTTTGAATTCCGCTGACCACCGTTTTCAAAGCAACTCCCCGGTGTGTGTGGGTTTGCGGATCGAAAAACAGTTCGGTATGCACGATATTTTCTTGGCGGCAACGATTGAGGTAAGCCATGGTCAGGTCGTAAAAATCCTGTTCATGCAGCAACACATCGGCTCCCTGGTAATAAATGTCGAGGAACTCTTGCAGGTTTTTAAACTCGTAAGCTTTCCGAAGTGCTTCAACGCCTGCGTATTTTAGCGGAATATTGTTTCGTTCTGCCAAAGCAAAGATTAACTCCGGTTCAAAGGTTCCTTCAATGTGTAAATGTAATTCGGCTTTTGGAATAGCCTGGATAAGGGCTGTTAAATTTTCTGTCGGCATTGCTCTTTCTTTTGATAAAGATAGAAAACACCCGGATAATACCAATTGTTTTTGAATGTCCGCCTTCAGCAAAACAATGCAATTATCCCAAAATAAAGGGATTAGTGTTGAATTTCGCGGCCATACTTTCCGGCCACCACGCCGATGTAAAACAACTGAAAAGCATGGTAAATCATGACGGGAACGAGGAAAAGACTACCCAAGGTACTTCCGGCAAAAAGAACACCCACCATCACCGAGCCGTGAACGAGCGATTTTTTGGACCCGCAAAAAAGAACGGTAATGCGGTCTTCCCGGTTCAGATGTAAGCGGCGGGTAAGGTATTTGGTGGCTTCAAAAACCACAAAGAAAAGGGCGATAACACCGGCCGACAACAGTAAGAGCGAATGCACGGGAATGCTGGTAAAAATGCCGTTGGTGAACGAATCGCCAAAACTGCGGTAAACAATGGCAAGAATCACCGATTTGTCGAACCAGCTGATGCGTTTTCGGTTGCGAATGGCCCAGTTTCCCCAGTAACGATGCAGGATAAGCCCCACAATAACCGGAACCAGCACTTGCAAAGTAAGATCGCGAATTACGGGGCCAAACGAAAAAGAGCCGGCTTGCTGATCCAGAAAAAGCCCCATCCACGCAGGCGTAAGAATGATGCCGATTACCCCCGAAATACTGGCGTTAAAGATGGCGGCCGGAATATTTCCCCCTGCAATGGAAACCATCACTACCGACGAGGAAACGGTGCTGGGCAAGGCTGCCAGAAAGAAAACGGAAAGCCACAGAATTTCCTGGTCGCTTCCCCTGAAAAGCGGGTAAAACAATAGCAGTAAAAACGGGAATAGAAGGAAAGTAATGCTTTGTATAACAAGGTGAAGCCTCCAGTTTCCGAGATCGTGCTTTAAGCGTGCCGGATCAAGTTTTAGCCCGTAGAAAAAGAAAAGCAGCGTGATGCCGTATTTGATAAGCTGACGAAGTTCGATAACACTTCCTTCGGCACCGATTCCCGGGAAAATGCGGGCCAGCAAAATCATCAAAAGGATTCCGGCAATAAACGGATCGGGAATGACCGTGCTGATAATTCGCCTGATTCTACCTGACATGTTCACTTTTACTTTCCGGTAAAGATGCAGATTTTCCCGAAGATCCAACTTTTATCTCCTGTTAAATGGCCTGAAACGACGGTAGCTTAAAATATCTTTTTGAATACCGGAAGTTGTTTGATCAACCAGGCGGTGAGAAAAGTGAGCAGCAAAGCCAAAGGTGCCAGAACCAGAAATTTAAGGTACGGAGGAATGGAAAGTGGCAGAAAAACAGCACTTAATGCCACAATCAGAGGCGCATGAAAAACAAATACTCCGTAAGCACTTTCCGACAAGTGACGGGCGAATTTTGTTTGGGCATTCAGCCGGTCTTTAAAAATTCCCAGTAAACCCATGATCAACGAAAAACCCACCAATTGTTCCCACAAAGCATACGAAAAGGATTGATAGGTAAGGCCACCCATAAAAGGATCAAGTCCGGAACTTATGGCTTTGCCGCCTATAAATACCGCCGGAAAGCCAATGAAAATAAGGGCTTGTGCAAAAAGGAACCACTGCATTCCCATTTTCCGGTTAAAATGTTCCAGCCAGTTGTTTTGCCAGGCGATGGTTCCAAACGCAAACAGCACAATGTACTGTACAAAGAAGGGAAACTGAAAATTGGTAAAACTCCAGCTCCAGCCAACGGGCAGCCAAATACGGATGATAAACTGTGCGATTCCGGTTAAAAGAGCTGTGACGATGATTTTTTTTGTTCCGGGAAAAGGGAGGCGGATTTTTAGCGGAGTCATTCTGATGATAAGATAAACAGCGGTGAAAATCAACAATGCTTCCACAAACCACATGGGGCCAAAACCAAAGGCACGTCCCGAAAGAATATGTTCGAGCAAACCAGGCTCCTGCTTACGGATATAGTGGTTGGCAATAAAATTGGTCAGCGGATTCAGAATAAAAAAGAAAAGTACGGTTGGAACTCCCAGGCGGATCAGCCGGTCGGAAACAAAACGCCCGGTGCCTTTGCGTTGGAGCGACGGGACCATGAAAAATGCAGAGATAAAAAAGAACATCCCCATAAAAAAGGCCTGGTTCGAAGCCACAAACATCGACAGGGGAATGATCTCCGGAAGTCCGGCTTCTGCTTCGTTGTAATACCACCCGCCGGGAGCTCCGTAGGTAATGGCAAAATGGTGGAGAACCACCAGGCTAATCAGAAAAATACGGAGGTTATCGATGTAGTAAAGGCGCTTACCGGTCATTTGCGGTTATGATTTTAAGTGGTTTAAAGGTATAAAAAAGTGAATATTTTTTTGCAAAAGCCCGGGCTCGGTTTGGATTCATTGATTCCGGCGTTTCTGCCCGCTACTTTTTTAATGCGTGAATATGGGCGTTTACCGGAGTGGCAGCCACAATGGTTTGCAACACCACACAATAGCGTTCGGTGAGTTTCAGCAATGTTTGTTTTGTTTCTTCGCCGGCATCGCAATCGAGTTCAAAATACAAGCGAATGTTTTGAAAGCCAACCGGAACTTCTTTCGAAACGCCCAGTGTTCCTTTAAAATCAAGGTCTCCCTCGGCTCGCACTTTTCCTTCTTTGATGGTGATTCCGATGGAAGTGGCCACCGCGTTAAGCGTAACTCCGGCGCAGGCTACCAGTGCTTCGAGCAGCAGGTCGCCCGAACAAAGCATGGTTCCGTCGCCACCGGATGCCGGATGCAGGCCTGCCTGGGTAAGTGCCCGCCCGGTATCTACTTTGCACGAAATGCCTTCGCCCAGTTTCCCGGAGGCATGCAAGGTGATCACGGCGGATTGCGGATCGTCGCTGTACTTTTTCTTGAGCGGTGCCTGCAGAGCTTTGAGATCTTCTGTTTTCATAGTATGATGTATAAAAGGAGGCTTAGCCTCCTTTCCTCATACGCAATTTATTATTTCTGGTTTTCCGGTGGACAAACCGTCATTTCGGGTACTACGTCCCAGGTGGTCCAGTCAACATAGCCGGAACCGATGTAATGGCTGCCGTCCTCTCCCATAATATTCCAACGAACCGAATAGGTGGGATCCATCCCTTCTTCAAACAATATTTTGTCTGATTCGCGAATGGTGAGCACTTCTCCGTTGGCACTGGTTAAGGTACCGCTAAAATTGATGAGGATCCACTGGCGCACACCGTTTTTGTAATGTACCCGCCAGTGCGCACTGATGTATCCACTTACATAATCCACGATTTCGCCCTCGCAAAAAAGAGGAGTAAAATAGGAGTCGTCGGTGAATTTGGCCTGGTAGGTTTTGGTTTCAGCCGATTTTAATACAGCATCAGCTTCGTTTTCGTACATGTCTTCTTTGGTACATCCCATCATTAGAAGGGATAGCCCCCATACAATAAACGCAATTTTTTTCATGATTCATTTTTTAGAGTTAGAAGAACAAGTTAGGAAGACGGCGTACATGCGACTTAGCAGTTTTGATGCATTGTTTTACAATTTTGCAGCATGAACAGAAACGCCAATGAATTTTTGGTGTTTACCGCGGGGGCTAAAAAAAGAACTTGTTGGATGGATGGTTTGCTGTGCGATTGTGGACACTTGTATAACCAAATCCCGGGCATTCACGTACACTCCACGTCTTGAGCTCCAGATCAGGCAAAAGAACTTAACTCGTTTATATGAAGCTCTTAACAACACTCGATTCATTTTCCGGAAGCCTGTTTAGCTATGTCTGTCACCAGGATAGTTCGATTTTGGTGGATATCCAGGGGAAAACGCTCATGTTGTGTCCCCGTTGTACAGGGCTGCAGGCCGGATTTTTTGCAAGCGTACTGATCCTATTTCTGATTTCGGACCGGAAAAGCCTGAAAGCGGGACGCGCTTTTAAATGGCTGGTGGTTGGGGCTTTGGTGTTTTTGTTCTCAGAATGGATGCTGGCACAACTGGGGATTATTCATTCAGGAACAGCCAGCCGGTTTTTGAGCGGACTGGCGGGCGGTGTAGCACTTTCGTTGCTGGCCTTTGCATACCGGAATCAGTTTGCTGGCCGTGGCAGCCGGTCGCGATCTCAATTTTACCAACTATTCTCGATGATAGTCATAAGCCTGTTACTTGGCTTGCTCTTGTTTCAATCCGACCTCTGGATTGTTGTAACACTCTTTTTGGCAGTGGCGGTTGTGACCAATGTGTTGTTTGTGCTGCAAACCGCCATTCTTCGTGTGTATTCTCTGTTGGTCAAACCAAAAAACAAGACTTTATGAAAAATTTGTATCGTTTAAACCGGATGGATGTGGCCTTTATCGTGGGGGCCGGCCTGTTCTTTTTTAGTTGTATTGCAACCACCCTGCAAACAGCACGTACCAAAGCGCCCGGACAGGTGGAATTGAGCGCCGGGTATTTACAGTCGCGTGGGACCGATGATACCGAGGAGGACGTTCCCGTTCAGCTGATTGGCATGAATGCCCGGGTGGGAGTATGGGAAAACCTGGATGTTGGCCTGGAGCATACCCTGGACCTCACAAAAGACAATGATGCTTATTTCAATACCATTTGGGGAGATGTAAAATACCAGATTTCCAACCACAGTAACCAGGACAAAAAACTTACTTTTTCTTCAGGGCTGCTCAAGGGATATGTATACAACGGAGATGTGTCGGTGCACATCACCACTTTGCCGCTGTACTTTAGTGTGCCGGTAAACAACCGGGCTACGCCAACTTTTATGTATCGGTACGGATTGATCAGCGATGGATTCTTCCCTGATTCCGACAGTTTTGAGGACCCGCGCCATACCTTTATGCTGGGAATTGAATATGCCCTGAAAGATCCGGATGCTGCGAAATGGCTACCCAAATTTGCTGCATCTATCGGAACCATGCAATCGTTTCAGGACGGCGACTCGGGTGCTTTCCTCTTTAACTTTGGATTTAAGCTGGATTCCCCGTTTGGGCAGCGGCAAAAGTAGCACAGGTTGGTACGCAGGATATGCAGTCAACCGAAACGCCGGCTGCAAAAGATGCGCCCGTTTCAGGAAAGTAAAGTACATCCGGGAAATTCACGGGAAAATAACGTTCGGGGGTTAGGGCCGGTTTTTAGGCCGGCTGAATGTTGCCGGCATTCCATCCCCGGGTCCCTTTTATCAGTTCGAAAGTTACCATGGCTCCCTCGCGGATTTCAGGATAGGCTTCCGAAATGTGAAAGAAATATTTTTCGGTACTGGCAGTGTCTTTGATAAAACCGTAGCCTTTGTCGGCTTTAAAATGCTCTACACGCCCGGTCAGCGGAACATCCTCTACCTCTTCTTTCTTAGGTGTCGACACTGCAATGTCTTCTGCTTTGATTTCTTCCTTTTTTTCGTCGGTTGGCATTTCAGTCGTAATCACGCCGTTTTCATCTACATACGCGATCATATCGTCCAGAGAGCTACCACCGGCATTGGCTTTGCGCTCTTCCTTACGTTTCAGCTTCTCTTTTCTTTTTTGCTCTCTTTTCTTTTCTAATTCTCTTTTGTTATACGAAATTGATCTAGCCATTCACTTGTATTTTATGTATTCTTTTTCTCTCTCAAGGTATTTTGCTGTAGGTGCACGACACGTATTTCACGGTATGCTTTTTTTGATGCCGGTCAGGCAGGTGCGCTCCTGTTGCGCAGCATGACCGGTGTACTGCTATTTGGTATACTCCCGGGTTTCAGGCGCTTTGTCTAAACAAGAAAAAGATTTTTGAAGACAATTTTAGCGTTCAGAATATCCGCCAACAAAAGGCGGACAAAACACTGCGGAGTATCACTCAACAAAATACCAGGTTGCCTGGCTTTCAAAGGTAATAAATTATTCCGACGATTGCCATTTTACGGCAACAAGGCAGTACTCCCCAAAACATAACCAAATGAGTTCCAATTACGTAGTCCATTGTGTTTCTCTCTGATTACCATTATGAATGAGTAGAAGCATGGAACTCATAAGCCATAGTGGTAATCAACCGTCGGTTGACGGACCTTTAAAAACTAAAAAATTTAACAGATGAAAAAGTTTACTTTGTTAATTGCAGTATGCCTGATTGTGGCATCGCTGGGTGTAAACCCAACTTACGCGCAGGAGTCGGAAGATCCCGGCCTGATACTGGTGATGGAAGAGTTTGTTGCTCCTTCCGATATGCCGCAGTTCTGGAACGTACAATCAGAAGCCATCAAGCTGTTCGACGAGCTTAATTTCGACATGAAGTTCTGGACCTACCGTACCGATCACAACTCGTTCTACTGGGCGGTGCCGCTCCGGAATTTCGGATCGATCGATGAATTTTATGCCCGGCACATGAAACTTACGGAGCAACTAAAAGAGAAGGGCTACGATTCGGCTGCCAAATTTCGCGACCTGTCCAACATCAGCCAGTTTGTGGTGCGCTGGAACAAAGATCTGTCGTTTCGCAAAACGGAAAGGGTAGAAGGTGCCGACCCCGACAAATTTTATGAATGGATGTTTATGTACCTGAAATCAGGTCATGAAAAAGAAGCCGCTGAAGCCTGTCAGAAGTACATTGATTTCTACAAAAGCATTGATGAAGATTATCCGTGGGACATATACGAAGTGGTGTTTGGAGAGCACACTCCCTGCTGGATTCTGGAAGTATCGTCGGAGAGTGAAGCCACATTGCGTGCCTTGGAAGACGAGTTGCAGAAGAAATACAAGGAGGATTTTATGAAGCTGTGGCAAAACATGATTCCGCATGTCCGCGATATGGAAAGCAAAAAAGGCTGGTTCCTTCCGGGCTGGTCCAGGTTTAGTGAAAACTAAGTAAAAGTACTGCGGTGTTGCCGTTATGCCGTATTGCCGCGATGGAGGTTAGCCGTCTCAGTATTTAGGGATTGAAGGATTGATGAGATTGAAGGATTGAAATGTTCAATATCCAATAATCAATTCTTGCTGATGTATTAAAAGTCCTTTCAGGACATCGTGCCTTTAAACCTGAAAACCTGTTGGTGACAACATTTCAATCCTCTGTAAACGCACCAATTGTAATCGCTAGCAGCTTGTCGCCTGAGGCTTGAAGCTATCATACGCCAAATTGAAGGAAGCAAAGAACCAAAACACCGGCTATTGAGTATCTTTGAGCAAAGCACAACCAATAACATCAGCACAAATGGAAGCGGATAACGGGAACAAAAGCGAAAAAAAGAAAGAAGATCTTCCACAGAAAAATGAATCGTGGATTGATAAAGCGGAAGCATTCATCGACGAGGCAGCCGACAAAATACACAAAAGCGACACTTACCGCAAAGCCGACGAAACAGTGGAAGAAGCCACCAAAAAGCTTTTCCGCAAAGCCGGACGCTGGTGGGGGAAACTCTGAATACACCAGGACGATCTACTGTTGCTACATTCGGCAGCGGACACCGCCATACATTTTCTGATCTTGTTTCATTGCGTCCGCTGCGTGCTTGGCACACATTGCGGGTCATTGCGATCCGTCTGTTGACGGAAGGAGGAAGCATGCTCGGGATGGTTTCTCCCATGTCCGGGATCGCCATGACATTTTATTGGATGATAACCCGCTGCGGGCTTTTGTTTTTACTGCCAGGGTATGGTTTTGTATAGTCCGCGGCATGATGACTAAGATGCGTACCGTCATTGCGAACCGTCGGCTGACGGTGAAACAATCTGACCACCCGTCGACCCCCTTTGTCGGCCACGCTAAAGCCTTACGCTGACATTTCCCCCAAACGGGGGAAAGAATTGGATGATTGGATTTTTAGGAGGGAAAAAATACCCTTTCATAGATTTTTTGATGCAGGTTTTTATTGAAACACTTTGGATCTTACAGATTTTGAAAAGGCTAAAAATCAAAAAGCTATCCCCAGGCTAATACCTCCCCGGTACATGGGGTAAAATAAATTTTTTCCTTTTATGTACACATTATGGCTGTCAGACGACACATCGATTTTATTTCCCCACATAGAGGGCAGATCGTCAACAACATCTTTGACATCATTATAAATATCGTCCACCTGCTCCGGGTCAGATACATAAATATGGGTATCCACCTTTCCAAGGCCGGCTTCAAGACCAAAAAAGAACAGGTCGAGTGTTACCGTTTTTGAAATCAGAAACTGGTACCCCAACTGACATCCTGCACCAATGGTATGAATCTTTGCATCATAGTTTTCGTTGTAACTCGAATTGCCCGGATCATCCACAATTTCTCTGATGTTATCAGCCGAAGCCGAAATTCCCTGGTATTTGATGTAAGGGGCAATGTAAAAACCTTTTGGAAGCATACTTGCCCCGGTGTAGTGACGATAAGCGGCACGAAGAGAAAAAATACCCAATTCATCATTGGAAATGTTTTCATCCTCACTCCAGGTCATCCCAAACTTATCGACAAATGTACTTTTGATTGGAAAGCCAATTCCAAATTCGAGTGCGTTCTTTTCATTTAGCATACGTTCGTACTCAACAACAGCACTGTTTAACGGAAGACTCATGGGCAGAATTTTGATCGTATTTTTCTTTTCCTGCCCCCGGATACCCATGGAGATCAGGCTAAAAACAAGGATTGATAATATGGCTTTCATGATGGTTGATGTATTGGTTTATATAAAATTACTAAAGAAATCAGTCAAAAGAAATGAAGAAACAAATAGAATTTGGTTGAAAACAGAAAAGCAATTTCAACCCAATAGATGTAGTTATTTCTTTAACTGCCCGGTTATCCCACGTTAATGAAAAAGGCAGGCGAAGCAGGACCACCCCGTCAGCGAATCCTTGGGGCCACCCCTCCTGCGAGGAAGGGAAAGTTGAAGTGTAATACCTCTTCACCCCCTTTGTCGGCCACGCTAGAATCTTATGCTGACATTTCACCCAAGCGGGGGAAAGAAAGCCGGCATATGTTACCGATCTTCTTTCCCTTGCTTTTAGGCAGTATTGTGGTTCCTGTTCAGAACCCGTATGTTAATAGGCTTTTGGCTTGTATTTCTCGCTGCCGGTGTTCCAAAGCGCAAAACTCAGGATGTCGGCAAGTTCTTCGAAATCCCTGCTTTTGGTATTGTCGATGCCATGCCCGGCTTCGTAATCCACCCGGAAGATCACCGGGTTGTTGTCCTGGTTGATGGCCTGCAAACGGGCGGCAAATTTTCCGGGATTCCAAACCGCTACACGCGGGTCGTTCATTCCGGCAGTGATCAGCGCAGGTGGGTATTTCACGCCCTCTTTCAGGTGGTGGTAAGCATCCATTTCCAGCAAAGCCAGAAACTCCACCGAATCTTTTACCGTCCCAAATTCCGGTATATTGGCGGGGCCCCCGGGTTCGAGTTCAGTGCGAACCGCGTTCATAACGCCCACCGACGGAATGGCTGCGGCAAACAGGTCGGGGCGTTCGGTCATCGCCCGTCCGATGAGGATACCACCGGCACTTCCGCCGTAAATGGCAATTTTTTCGGGAGTGGTGTACTGTTGGTCCACCATGTATTCGGCACAGGCAATAAAGTCTTTCCAGGTATTGGGTTTGGTGGTTTTAAACCCGGCTTTGTGCCATTGTTCACCCAGCTCGCCTCCGCCGCGAACGTGGGCAATCGCAAAAATGCCGTCTTCGAGGCACCACAGCAAGGTATTGGGGCCAAACCCCGGATCCATCGAAATGCCATACGAACCATAGCCAAAGAGCAGCAGGCGTTTGCTGCCGTCCTTTTTTAAGCCGTTTTTGTAGATGATCGACAAGGGTACTTCCACCCCGTCGTGCGATTTTACCATCACTTCTTCCACCACCAGGTCTTTGTACTCGGGAAATTCGGGAATAACCGACAGGTTCTCCAGCACAAAGGCATCGTTCGCCAAATCGTATCTGAAACGCTGGCTGTTGCTGGTCCAACCTGCCAGGGTCACCCACACTTCGCTAAACTCAACTCCTTTGCTGCGGACCATAACGGTTCCGGCAACAAAGGGAAGTGTCAGTTCGCGGCTTTCCCCGTCGTAGGGTTTGAAGTACAGTTTTTCCTGTACCCCGTTTAGCTTCCTGGTGTAGTAAACCCCGTCTTTGGTGAGGGTAAAGCCCGACAGCTTTTGTCCCGGGTCTTCCGGAATAAAGGTCTCGGCTTTGCTGATCTCAGGCTGATCGAGCGATACCCTTAGCAGCTGGAAGTTGGGAGCATCTTTGGGAGAATACAAAAAGAGGTCTTTCTGATTGGTGGCCCAGTTGTAGATCTCGTCTTCGCGGCCAAACAGCAACTTCCATTCGATCTGATCGTTGCCCAGTTGATCGCCCGGAGCATAAAACACCTGTGCCCGGTTGTCGACATTGGCTGCCAGGGCATACACCTTGTCGCAATCGCGGTCGTAAGCCGCCACCGGAATATCCATTTGTCCCAGCCCCAGTCCGGGGTATTGTTCTTTGGAGAAGAAATCGGTGTCGGTGGAAGCATCGGTGTTGATTTGGTGCAAACAGGTTTTGGCCTGGGTATAAAAGCTAAAATCCCTGACATTGTCGGAGCCCGTGCGGATATAGAGGAAGCTGTTTTTCCCTGGGAGCCACGAGGTAATTCCCAGCACCTGCTCAACGCGATCGGGAAGTAATTGGCGCTCGTCCACTTTCATCACCATCAGGGTAGCCAGCTCCTTTCCGTTGGGCGTTACGCCAAAGGCCAGGTATTCGCCGTCGAAAGTCGGAAGAATGTTGTTGATCACATACTTTATGGTGGAGTCGTTGCCAAAGGTTTCAGGGTCGAAAAGCAGTGTTTCCGAACCGCCCAGTCCTTCGCGATAGAAGAGTTTCCCGGTATCGTCGTCGGGGGTGGTTTTCAGGTAGAAATAGCGGTCGTTGTCGGTGATGCTCAGGTTGGTGACCCGCACCGTGCGGCGGCTGTCGAAATCGTACATTTTATCCAGCAGCTCCTGCCGGGCATCGATGCTTCCGAGCACGGTTTTGGCATAGTCGCCTTGTGCTTTTAGCCACGCCATGACGGTGGTATCTTCGGTGTTTTCGAGGTACTGGTAGTCGTCGGTAAGCGTGGTTCCAAAATAGGTATCCGTGACCGGTTTTTCAGGCGCCAGCGGTGGTTTTTCCACGGTCTGGTGTTGGGTACATTGCAGAAAAAAAGCGGAGATCGCTGTCAAAAGTAGAATTCGAGTTTTCATCTGTTTGTTTTTAGTTCTTTTTAGTGCGGATATTCAATTTACGTAAATCGCAGGTAAAAGACAAGTGAGCGCTTTGATTAGTGTATTGGAAACCAGTGGGTTTGGGTTTGGGTGAAAAAGGAGAGGAAGCGGGAGGGTGACCACCCCCGGCTGGATGGCTTCTCCCGTGCCCGGGATCGCCATGACATTCATTTGGATGATAACCCGCCGCGGACTTTTGTGTTTATTGTCAGGGGATGGTTTTGTATAGTCCGCGGCATGATGACTAACATGTGCACCGTCATTGCTATTTGTCCGTCCACTGACGGAAGGAGGCAGCAATCCCGGGATGGCTTCTCCCGATACCCCGGGATCGCCATGACGATTAACGTTTGTTACACCGGGCAGCGGACACCGGCATACATTTTCATACATTGTTTCACCATGTCCGCTGCCTGTCTGACACACATTGCGGGGTCATTGCGACGACGATCCGTCTGTTGACGGAAGGAGGAAGCAACCTTGGGATGGCTTCTCCCGATACGCCGGGATCGCCATGACGATTAACGTTTGTTACACCGGGCAGCGGACACTGGCATACATTTTCATACATTGTTTCATTACGTCCGCTGCCTGTCTGACACACATTGCGGGTCATTGCGACGACGATCCGTCTGTTGACGGAAGGAGGAAGCAACCTTGGGATGGCTTCTCCCGATACGCCGGGATCGCCATGACGATTAACGTTTGTTACACCGGGCAGCGGACACCAACATACACTTTCATACATTGTTTCATTACGTCCGCTGCCTGTCTGACACACATTGCGGGTCATTGCGACGACGAACCGTCTGCTGACGGAAGGAGGAAGCATGCTCGGGATGGCTTCTCCCGTGCCCGGGATCGCCATGACATTCATTTGGATGATAACCCGCCGCGGACTTTTGTGTTTACTGCCAGGGGATGGTTTTGTATAGTCCGCGGCATGATGACTAACATGTGTACCGCCATTGCGATTCGTCCGTCAACTGACGGACGGGGAAGCAATCTACCCCACTTCTTCTGCTCCACAACATATTGACAGTCAGCTGTGTTTTTTATAATTTGCAAACAAGTTAAAGCCGGCACACAGATATAACCGACAAGCATTCGTTTATTCTGTAAGACTTTTGAATTCCTTCTTAATCCTCACATGTACCCCGTGGTACATGCACCCGCCTCCCCAAACCGGTGGCGTGGATACGAAAAAGGCCACCTGCCCGGCCTGTCTTTTCAGACGGGCCTGTCTGCCCGGAAAAGCTTGCAAGTGGCCGGTCAATAATCTTAAATTATTAACTTTTTAAATGTAACAAAAATGGCAAACATTGATGATTACAATGATCTTTTAGCCAACATTCAGGCGATTCCCGATGAGGAAACCACTGAACCCACTCTTCCGGTGGATGTCGCTTTACAGGAAGCCGAAAACCTTCACCACTGGAGTTTAGACGATGCAGCAGCATTGGAAGTGGTTGGAATTACGGCCGACATGATCAACGCACTGCCCGTGCGCGCCGGTGCCTGCCGCGAAGCACAGTCGATCTGGAACAAAGATTACCGCTCGCAGCAGGAAGCCCAGAAACAGTGGGCCGAACAGGTTCCCGAAGCCTATGCTTTCCGCGACGACCTGTTGGCTTCGATGCGTTTTGCCTACCGGAAAGACGAAGCCCTGTTAAGCCGGGTAAGCGCTATTACCGAAGGGAACGGACATGCCGATATGATCCAGGACCTGAACGACATCGCTGTGCTGGGGCGCGAAAATACCGATCCGCTTACGGCCATCGGTTTCGACCTCGATCAGCTTGATGTGGCAGCTACCCGTGCCGACGAACTGGCCGATCTGCTGGCTGAAGCCAACGGCGACAAAGCCGATCCCAACGAATCGAAGCTTATTCGCGACAAGGCCTATACGCACATGAAGTCGCTGGTTGACGAGATTCGCGAAGCCGGGAAATATGTGTTCCGGAACAACAAAAACCGGCTGAAAGGTTATTCCAGCGAATACTGGCGAAAACAAAACCGCAAGAAAGCCGACGATGTAGAAGTAACTGATTAGAAGCTTCCTGTTGTGTTTTGGGGCGTCCTGTTACCTTGCAGGGCGCCCTGTTGGTTTGTACCCCTCCCTGTAGCACTTTGAGGCCTCCCTGTTAAACAGGGCGGGTAAAAAGTGAACAGGGAACAAAAAAAACGTAACAGGACGGTAAAAAATCCTACAGGGCGACTAAAAAACCTACAGGGAGCGCTCAAAGTGCAACAGGGCAACAAAATACCTCACAGGGCCACTAAATCACTGATCCGGACAAGCGAAACGCACCCGACGCAAGTCGTCAAAAGATAAAAAAAAGTGATCACGAGCCCTCGGGAGAAGCAATCTGGTTAGCATTTCGATCCTTGAGTTGAAGGAGTGGCCATTCAACCACTCCCCCCCGGCTATAGCCGTACCCCTGCTGGCAGGAGGGGAAAATCTGTGAAAGGCGTAATTCTATAGGGCTGATTTTAACCTGGAACACGAACCTTTCTCCTCCTGTTTAGGAGGAGTGGGCTTTTGCGGCAAAGGAGCAAAAGGTCGAGGTGGTTGGGGAGCCTGCCACCCGCAATCGATCTCACCGCTCGTTGTTGATAAAGAAAGTACGCTGCCTCCTCAGACCAGGTCTGATTTCTGCCGGCTTCATACACGAGTCTGAAGACGCGCACCAATGGGGTTTCGAGAGAAATAACTGCCGCCGGCGTGCCACGGGGGTCACCGTGCAGGAATGGTTGGCAACATACCATCCGGCTCAGCCAGCGGGATGCAGGTAGGGCTCTTAACCGGATGGAAAGTGCCACAGGCGGTTCTTCTAGTTTCCGGTATAACCGTCACTCAATGTCAACAGAAAGGCAACGATGGCATCTTCTTCCTCGCCGGTAAGCCCCAGATTCCCAAGTTCGTTTGTGTTTACATTTTGTGCAACTTCAGGTGCCGGCCAGGGCTCCACATCCCGGGTATTGTAGAAGTGTACCAGCTCTTTCAGCGATTTAAAGTACCCGTTATGGGTGTAAGCCTTGATAAATCCGTTTCCTTTCATTTTTCCGACATTTCTCAAGGTTGGTACCTTTTGTTTTCCCATGTTCTCACCGGCCATTGCCATCCACTCCGGATTCGGATGACTTTGCAGAAATCCTCCCAAACCCAGGTCTACCCAATCTTTGCCCATCGGATTAATGGGGGTTCCGTCGTCCAGATAAACCTTATCCATGGAGTAGAACGGGTTGTCGGGATTCTTCGGAACGCCCAGATTATCGAAGGTAAAATCGGTGAAGAGAGGAAGCATGTGGTGGCCTTCGTGTTCTTCGGCACGGCTTGGGTGACAGGCTGTGCAGTTTCCTTTGTCCTCTGCTTCGAAAAGCATCAGTCCTCTGGCTTCCTGTTCAGTAAGCTCCGCTTCGCCCCGCATGTAAGCATCAAACTTCGATGTGAAAGGATTCACTTCCGTTGAGCCTTCATAGGCGGCAATGGCAACTCCAACCCTGTCGTAGTTTCGGTCTGTTTCAGCGCCGCTGGCCCAGCCTGGAGGTTCGCCCCAGACTTCCTCCCACAGCCATGCATATTTCGACGCTGCGATCTGCATCAGAACGTCCTCTTTTGATGGTGCATTCTGTTCCACCGGATTAAGAAAGGGACCCAGCGCCTGCTCGGCCGAAGGCAAACCCATTCCTTCCAGCATCACAGCGTCGGGATTGAGCAGGAAATGTTCGCCTGTGGCGCGACCGTCCCAGAAATTGCCGCCCTCGAAAATACCTTCCTCGTCGATGTGCAACACCGGGCTGAAGGCAGCATAAGCAGCACTCGGTGGTTTACGGTTACCAAAGCGGTGCGGCACCGCTCCCCGGTAAACCGAGCCTTTTAAATTGATCCCGGGATTGGGACCTGTAAAACCTAGCCCCGGATCGTGACACCCGGCACAGGCCATGTTTTCGGGGGAAGAGATCTTGTCGAAATAGATGTTTTTACCCAGTAACTGCAAATCAGTCAGCCCATCGGTTTGGGCCATCTTGAGTTCCGGAACTCCCGTTTCGTCGTTCAACATTTCCTTTTGGCAGGAAATGATCAGTGTCGTCAGCAAGACGACAACTCCCATCTGAAGTAAACTTTTTGATCGTTGCATAACGCTAAAATTTAGGTGTAAGCTGATTTTGTTACAACCTAAAAGGGCGTGTGTATTTATTAAGGTACTTAAAAATCAGTAGTTTCACTTGAAGTATTGGACCTTTTTTATTCGAACGCACCCGGCGCAGGTATTCCGATTTATGTGCTAAATCATAAACAGCCGACTAAGTCTGCTGTACAACAATGTGCCTTCCCGGGCACTGTAAATATTTGTCCGGCTTAACGATTCTCAGACCAGGTCTGATTTCTGCCGGCTTCGCGCACGAGTCTGATGACGCTCACCGGCAAAGAGACAAGCGGGATTCCCTTCCCCTGTTCAGGGCAGCCAGTCGACACCGGGTGCACGGTATCTCCCGGTTTTTTTAGCCGCTTCGTCGATGTCTTCGGGGAGCATCAGCGGGATGCAGGTAACGCTTACCAGTCCGCTCGCCGATGCCTGCAACGAAAAGGCCGCCATGCTGCTGTTGTCGGGCATATCGAAAATGCCGTAAATATCGTATTCGCCAAAGGCGTAATAAACATTTTCCACGCTTCCTCCCAGCGAGCCCGCCAGTTCATGAATCACCGAACGCCTGCCCGAACCTCCTTCGCTAAGCAAGCCCTGTACTCCTTCGCCAATGTATTTTCCGCAAACCAGGTACTTTGCCATCGTATTTCGATTTAAGACACTACAGTCTGTTATGTAACTACAGCCTACGTCGTGGGGTGGAAATGGTTGCAAAGCGGATTGGGGCAAAACTCTTCTACCCCTCGTTTGTAACGAGGGGTTTCGGGTTTATCGTTTTTAACGATAAGAAACTTCAAGCTTTTGTATGAATAGTATAAGGCTGTTTTTCTGTGTCGATACAATCGACTTGCTTTTTACCCCTCGTTGCAAACGAGGGGTAGAGGAGTAATTTGCTATTTCGAGAGACTTATTAATTACCTTTATCCATATGGAAATTGAAGAAGAAAAGATTCAATATTTTCAGGAGAAGATTCTTGAATGGTACCAAGAAAATGGTCGACATTTTCCATGGAGAAATCCATCTGCAAGTAATTATGTAAAAATTATTTCCGAGGTGCTTTTACAGCGCACAAAAGCTGAAACAGTCTCAAAATTTTTCCCAACGTTTGTTAAAAAGTATGCCTCTTGGAAACAACTTGGGAATGCGACAGAAGCTGAACTTCAAGATTTCTTGAAACCACTTGGATTATATAATCAGAGAGGAAGTAGGCTTTTTAAATTGGCCCAAGAAATGAAAAAGCGCAACGGAAGATTTCCCCAGACCCGAGATGTTGTTGAGGAAATACCAATGATGGGTCAGTACATAACAAATGCCTATGAGTTATTCATATTAAACAAACCATCTCCACTTCTTGATGTAAATATGGCACGTGCTCTTGAACGATATTTTGGCCCAAGAAAACTTGCTGATATCCGATACGATCCTTACCTCCAAGGTCTTTCAAAAAAAGTAGTACAGCATCCAAAGTCAAAAGAAATCAATTGGGCTATCTTGGATTTCAGTGCATTAAATTGTAAACAAAGATCACCCTTATGCACAATCTGTTGTTTGAAAAATAATTGTAAGTATTACTCATCAGCAAAATCTGGAAATTAAAAAATCTTATTTTTGTTTAAAACCCGGATTTTTGTTACGATACCCGGTTTTTGCTTTATTTTGCCCCACATGAAAGAAAAGACACCGATCTATATCGACCTTTTTGCTGGTTGCGGAGGACTATCGCTTGGGCTGCACAATGCCGGATGGAAAGGGTTATTTGCAATTGAAAAAAACTCTGATGCCTTTAAGACGCTCGAATATAACCTTATCAAAAACAAAAATCATTTTGATTGGCCTGATTGGTTGCCACAGCAAAGTCATGAGATTAATGAACTGATTAAGAATTACAAAAAGAATTTAGAGGCTCTTAGAGGAAAAGTTGAATTAGTTGCCGGCGGCCCTCCGTGCCAAGGATTTTCAACCGCAGGAAGAAGAAAGGAAAGTGATTCTCGCAATAACTTGGTAAAATCATATATAAAATTTATCGGTCTGGTTCAACCTAAACTATTATTCTTTGAGAATGTAAAGGGATTCACCCAAGAGTTTAAAAAGAATAAAGATAAAGGCAAAAAGTATGCAAGTTATGTTGAGGAAGCATTGAAGAGGAAAGGCTACTATGTAAAAGGTCAGCTTATCAATTTTGGAGATTATGGTATTCCACAAAAAAGAACACGATTTATATTGGTAGGGATCCACAAAAGTGTTCAAGGAGCTAATAAACAAAAAGCAAAAGAGTTCTTTAATTTACTCGGGAAAAATCGATTTGAATTTTTGAAAGATAAAAACCTTTCTGTAAACACGAATTTAAAAGATGCGATATCTGATTTATTAAAAACAAATGGCGAAGTTCCTTCTCCTGATTCTTCTAATTTTAATGCTGGTATTTATTCAATCACAGGGAGTAAATACCAAGAACTAATGCGAGCCAATGTAATTGAAGAAATTCCAGACAGTCATCGTTTTGCTAACCATAAAGAAAAAACAGTTGCAAAATTTCAAGAGTTTATCTTATCAGACAGGAAGAATAAAAATTTAGGTAATGCAACACGAGAAAAACACAAAATAAAAAAGCACACAATTATTCCATTGGATGGTGAAGATAAAAGCCCAACCATAACAACTTTGCCCGACGATTACATTCATTATAGTGAACCTCGAATTTTAACTGTAAGAGAATACGCACGGATTCAATCATTCCCTGATTGGTATAAATTCCGGGGGAAATATACAACGGGAGGGAAACTTCGTACGCAAGAAGTTCCTCGTTATTCACAAATTGGTAATGCTATTCCGCCATTGTTTGGAGAACAAAGCGGTGAAGTGTTAAAACAGCTTTTATAAATGGCAAAAGTACATTTCAGAACAAATGTTGAGTTAAAAAGTATCATCGGGAAGGATTTAATTACTGATGACAATATTGCGGTCCTAGAACTTGTAAAGAATTCGTTTGATGCAGGCTCGAAAAAAGTGGATGTCATTTTTGAAAGTGTTATTCCAAAAATTGATGTCAAATCATATAAAAGGAAGAATAATTCAAAAATCATTATCTCTGATCAAGGTAAAGGCATGTCAAACTTTGATATTGAGAACAAATGGTTAAATATTGCCTACTCGGAGAAAAAAGAAAAAAAGGAGGAATACGGAAGAACGCTTGCAGGGAATAAAGGTGTTGGTCGATTTTCTTGTGATCGGTTAGGTAAATTTCTGACAATTTATACAAAGCAAGAGAATAGTGAGAATTTTATTCGGTTATCCATCGATTGGGAATTGTTTGAAAAGAAAGATGATATCAATTTTAATATTCAAGATGTTGAATTTGATTTATTCGAAATTAGTTCGATAGAGTTTCAATCAGAAACAAATATTGGTTCTTTTCAGTCAGGAACAGTTTTAATGATTTCTTCTCTAAGGGAAATTTGGAGTTATGATAAGATACTTGATTTGAAACGACAGCTTGAAAAATTAATTAATCCAAATCAATCATTTAAGTCTTCCAAGTTCGACATTAACATTATCGCTTCCGAATTCAAAGAGCAAGAAAAAAAGAAAGGGGAAAATGAAAAAATAAATGGGCTTGTAAAAAACCAAATATTTGAAAAATTGGATTTTAAGGTAACAAGCATACAAGCAAAAATTACAAGAGATGGAAAATTCATCATTTCGATTTTAAAAGATAGGGGAAATTCAATATTTACATTAATTGAGAAGAATCCTTTTTACTTACTAAAAAATGTAAAAACACATATATATTATCTTAATCCTTATTCTAAGGCTTATTTTAGAAAACAAACAGGCATTAGGTCGGTCGATTTTGGTTCTATTTCACTTTTTATAAATGGATTTAGAATACCTCCTTACGGTGATTTTGGTGACGACTGGCTTGGCATGGAAAGTCGTAAAGGCCAAGGAAGAACTAGATTTCTGGGAACGAGGGAAGTTATTGGTCGAATTGAGGTAAAGGATAATGATGATATTGCACTCGATGAAGAGAATGACGTATTTAAAATTATTTCTAGCAGAGCAGGGATTGTAAACAATGAAATATTTTCTCAACTAGCAAAGAGTACAGATCCTTATGGATTCTATTACAGAATTTTTAGGAGATTAGAGAGATTTGTTGTTGAAGGAATAAAATGGGATAGTGTTGCGGAGAGAAATTATTCTAAGCTTGAAAAAGAAGTTTTAAATCCAAGATGGGATGAGTCTAAAGAGAAATATGTTGAAGATTCATTATCTAGAAATAAAAGAGTTTACTCCGTCGTTCACAACATAATAGATACTAGAAAAGATGATTTGATCCGATTGAAGATAAATCAAGATTTTGTTTCAAATTTAATTAATGAACAAAAACAGAAAATCGATAAAGAACTTGAGACTATTACAAATCAAATAAATCAAAGTCATCTTTCTCCAGAAGAACTTAGTGATTTTATTGAAAGGTTAGAATCCTCAAATAAAGAATTAGAAGATTTTAATAATAAAGTTGGTGGAGGTGAGACCACTAAAACGCTAAAAGGCGATCTTGAAGCTAAAATAGAATTTCTGTCAAAACAAAAGGCAGAGCTTGAAAGTAAATTAAAGGAGGAAGAAGAACAAAGGAGAACGGCAGAAGAAGAACAAAAGAGGATTCAAGAAGAACTAGAATTAGAACGAGATAAGAACACCTATTTGCTAAGCACCAAAAGAAACATGAGTGAAGACGCAAAAGGTTTAATTCATAATGTTAAGCAGACAAGTAAGAGATCGAAACAGAATGCTCAAAGTCTTTATGATGCATTTGTTCAGGATAATGTAAAAAAAAACCAGGCCTTAAAATTGTTGAGTACTATTATTTACAATTCGGAAAAAGCATTGAAAATTTCCAATTTAATTACCAGGGCAAATTTCAAAGCTAACCAGGACTATCAAGATGTGAATATTGTAAAATTCTTGGAACAATATCTGGATCTCTACAATGTAATATATGATGATAATGAAATTAATTTCGTGTTAGAGTCGAATGTTGAATCATTCTGGAAACGAATCAGCATACTTGATATTTCGCTAATCATCGATGATTTAATTTCAAATTCCGATAAAGCCCATGCCAAATCGGTAAAAATTATTTTAGAAGAAGATAAGGACTCAAACTTAATAATGATATTTACAGATGATGGTGATGGCCTATTACACAAATTCGAAAAAAATAGCGAGGTTATTTTTGAATTAGGTATCACTACCACGGATGGTTCTGGAATTGGATTAAATTATGTTAGAAGGACGTTAGCGAAAATGCAAGGCAAGATTAGATTCCTTGGAAACAATAAATTCTTAAAGGGAGCCTCTTTTGAAATCGTTATTTCAAAATCATACAAATAACACACTATGAATTTACTATTAATAGATAACGAAGACCTCACGGAATCTATATCAGACATTAATGATTTAGCAGTAAAAAAAAGTATTCCAATTAAATGCTATCCCCTTCATGTCGGGCTGCCAGATGGAAATGATGTAATTGATGAAAATGGGAAAATAAGCTTGCAGTTAGTTCGTGATAAATTAGATAGACTATATGGGAATAGGCGTTTTCATATGGTAGCCTCTGATTTTAAGCTAAATGATGAAGAAATTGATGGGGTCGCAATTATTCGACAATTAAACGGAATCAGCAATACAAGAAAAGCAGCAAAGATTTTATATTCTGCAGAATTGGATGAAATTGTTCAGGGTTATCTTGAAATATATAAAAAAGATGGTGATTTTGACCGGTCTTGGAGAGATTTTAAGGCGCTAATTACTTTGAATATTCTTGACTTTGTTATAAGAGACAAGATTGAAGAATGCATTATAAATTTAATTGGTAAAAATGGCGATAATGGTGATGATTATATTGTTGATGAACTACTTTCGCACTCAGATTTGTCATTTAATCCATCGTTAGAGATTTACGAAGGAATGACATTAGGTGAAATAGCGGATCAATTAGTTAATAATGATTCTCAATCTCACAAATTCAAAAGAAAATTAATCCAACTCGCCGTCGCCGATCTTGTGAATTTGAACAATGAGTAAACTTTTGCATATTATTCATCCGAAAGACAATTCTACCGACTTCTTGGAAGAGATTCACACTTACCTCTCAGAAAAATATGAGGAACGAATTCATGTTAGTAGACTCCATACAAGGGAAGATCATAATTATATTTTTAAACAGATGCGGCAAATGCCCACCGATACTTTGTATTTGTTTTTTGGTC
Source organism: Maribellus luteus (assembly GCF_003576475.1). Lineage (GTDB taxonomy): Bacteria > Bacteroidota > Bacteroidia > Bacteroidales > Prolixibacteraceae > Draconibacterium > Draconibacterium luteum. The sequence goes on from NZ_QWGR01000004.1 coordinate 237,418, forward strand.
ATGGCACAAGTACATGTTTGAGTGGAGCAATCACACGCGATTTTGAATACCCTCAATATATATCAGATGAACAGCTGCAAGTCTTTGAAGGCAAAAATGTAGTCTTGTTGTCTTGTAGATCTGATCAGTATCTTCAAAAATACTTCAAACAATGTAATTTAAAATCAGCAATAGGATTTCCGAATATGATAACTGATGATATCGAAACAGAATATCCTGAACCGGAGTCATTTGAAGAAAAGGTTACTTCTGAAGATATATTAGCTTATAGAAAAATTCTTGTGGATGTTATGAAATATTCTCTGGATGATTATTTAAAAGGGAATTTTTCTTCGTCACAGCTAATTGATCGCATGAGACTAAGAATAAATAGAAAATTGATAAACTTTTATAAGGAAAATCCAAATAAAGGTCACTTGCCGTTTGGAATGATGTTGTCCGAGCTAGCTAATGATGTTAGTTATTTTTCGAATTAATGTACAGAATAATTCAAGCCAAACATGTTTCTTCTATTCAAGAATTAAAGAACTAATCTTATATCTACCTAATTGAAATGTTTGTTTACCGGTATTTGGCAGTGATTGGTGTTGCAAGGAATTTTTACGTAAAAAATCAGACAACAAGTTAAGATTATTATTTAAATGAGGATTTTCATGTATTACACGAAATAACCTATACCAACTGCACCAAACTGCTCTTTTATCTTCTTCCTTATCTGAAAAATGAGAAAAATTTCGACCAAGTATCCATAGGTGAATATTTGAAATTTCTTGATTCTCTATTTTAGGATTCTTATCTAAACGGTTCAACAAAACTTTAGGATCGTTATTTTCAATCCATTCAGAAACCTTTTCAATCCATTTCACTGCTTGCGTCATAAAGTTATGAGCCATACTATTTCGTGCCTGCATAGATGGTCCGAAATCATCGTACCATTTTAACTGCACTAAAATGAGAGTTCGTGTTTCTTTATCAAAAAGCATTGCATCAATATCTGTTACAAGCTTCCCTGCCTGTTTTAGATTGATGTTTGAAGACGTTTTGAATATATTGACAGCAGGAAAAAGCTGATATAATTCTTTTTTATAAACATCCTCTCTTTTATTCACTGCTATGGAATAATCTCTTTCATAGTTTAGCTTTAAAGCTCTTACTAAGTATGAAAAAGGATTAATTAATGTTCCAGCAGCTGATCGCAATACAAGTTCTTTGCTAATTCGAATTGTAGGAGGGGTTGAAACACCTGCATCTCTGCCCAGAATTTCAATATTTTCGTCATTCAAAGTGATGTTTTCCAAGAAATTATAAACTGAATTAAAATTGAGTTTCTTGTGAATTGAAACCGAATTTGCTAAATCATCGAGTCGATAAGGTAAAGTATGAATGTTCCATGGATTTATTTTGTAATTTGTCTTCTTAAGTAAAGCTAAGCAATGGTCTTTATGCTTAATTGAATATCCAATTAATGCCTCCATTATTGAGATTATCTCTCCAAAATTTAAATCTCCAAATTTGGAATCAATTGGGAATGCATCATTGCTATGATACCTGATTCGATAGTCCTTTCCCGATAATTCATAAAATTCATCTAATTCTTGAGTACATCCATATTTTATAAAATAATCTTTCCAAACCTCAACCTCTTCGAACAATTGTTTTTCGATAATAGGTTCTAACTCTAACATTCTGTGTTTGTCAGATTCTTGTGATTTGACATGTCCCTGCCACCACAAAAAATCTTCTACTCCCAATGCTTCTCTTCCAGGGTTTTCTGTTTGATTAATAAAAAGGTATTCATTCCCGAGTTTTGATACTTTGAAGAGCCCTTGTTCTGTAAGTTTGATTAATCGTTTAGTATATCCTAAGTAACCGGAGTTAATTAGTACTTGATTTATCCAATTAATGGTTTGTTGATTTGCTGCAAATAATGGGAATCCAGATTCTTTAATAGAACTATCCAGAAATAGTTTTAAGGCTTCATAAAATCCTGTTCCAAATAATCTTTCTCTTTCTATATCTTCCTCTGTGCTGACCTTATTTATCTGTTTTAAGAAACTACTAACAGATGAATGGTCAAGACATCTTACAATTTCTGTTGCTGCTATTCGATTATCACTAAATCGATTTGATTTTTTAAGTTCCAACTGCTGTTGTTGAACTAAATAGTTGAGTTGTTGGATTAACTTATTCATAGTCTATTATTAGTTTTGTATTTTTGCCCTTCATGCGGCTCATGTTATACAAACGCCCGCCTGACTGAAGCATTCGGGCAGGGGTTGCTTTATCGTGCACATCCATCCCAAAAGATTCATTCAAGCTAAAGATAAAAAATGAAACACGTGCCCCTGATGCTAGCGGCATCAAATGTCTATAGAATATTCGTTGAGGAATGAGATATTCGACTCCGGCCGGAGTCGTATTGTTTCCACCGTTGTGTTTTCTATAGACATTCAAATCCTCCGGATTTGGGGTGTGGTAGCCGATTGTGTTTTCAATGGATATTCAAATTCGTCGGATTTGATTTTTGTTCTGCATTGCGACAGGCACCAGCTTTGGGTTTTGTGCTTTGCCCTTCATGCGGCTCATGTTATACAAACGCCCGCCTGACTGAAGCATTCGGGCAGGGCTTGCTTTATCGTGCGCACCCATTGAAAAGCATTCATTCAAGCTAAAAATAAAAAATGAAACACGCATCCCTGATGCCAGCGGCATCAAATGTTTATAGAATATTTGTTGAGGGATGAGGTATTCGACTCCGGCTGGAGTCGTATTTCCTCGGCACAATCTGTTTTCTACAGACATTCAAATCCGCCGGATTTGTGGTTTGGTGGCTGATTGTGTTTTCAATGGATATGCAAATCCGCCGGATTTGATTTTTGTTCCGTATTGTGACAGGCACCAGCTTCGGGCTTGGTGTTTTTGCCCTTAATGCGGCTCATAAAGAAAGTTCTTTTCGCAGCATATCGAGAAACCGCTGTACCAGCGTCCGGATTTCGGAAAAGCCCTTGCTTTTTTGGCTGCTTCCGGGGCAAAGGTAGAGCCGGCGGTTTACTTCGAGCATCAGCGAGTGCACCTGCGGCGCCGTGCGGTAAAAGGCCAGGGGCACCATGGAGCCGCTGTAGGGCCGGTCGATTTCGACCGAATAGCCCCGTTCGCGGAAAAATGCCGCGGCACACCCGGCCAATTCCGGCGGTGTATGAAACCAATCGGTACCAATGTTAAAATCGGGGCGCGGGAGGCTTTGGTCCGGATCGCGTTGCAGCGGAACATCGGGGAAGGAGTGCGCATCCACAATCAGGCAGCGGGAATGTTGCTCTAGTTCGGTTTGCACGGCGCGGGTAAGCCTTGCGTGGTGCGGAAAGTAATACCTGTCGAGTACCTGTTGCCGGAAAGCGGGGCTTACTTCCCGCAGCCGGCCGCCGTTGTCGAGGCCCTGGTACAACACTCCCATACCCCGGGCGGCCATGGGTTCGTGGCGGTCGTCGGAAAAACGTTCCACATCGCAAAACACCCGCGAAAAAGGCGCCCGAACGAGGTGATCGTGGTCGTTGCCAAACAGTTCGTCGGTGTGCCAGTCGGTAAGCCGGAGCAGCTCGGCATCAAGCGTTTCAGTGTTTACCACATAGCCTGTAAAATCGGGAATATGCGTAGACGCATGGGGAAGGTGAAGAATAAGTTGTTGCATTGTGCACAAATTTTATGGTTAAACCTTGTGCATCATGAATGGCCGGAAAAAGGTCTGAATTGAAATTTTTTTGACAGACTGTCCGCATGCTAAACCACCGTGGCTTTTCCTGCTCGGTTGGCGCCGGATTACTCCGGGCTCATGATGCTGGAGTAAAGATGTTTAATTAATTTGAAAAAGACAAGAGGGGAGATAGTCGCAGTTGGCAGTCGCAGTTTACAGTCTCAGTATTCAGTCTCAGTTGGCAGGGGTGCTGAAGCGATCTTCCTTGCCGGATACGTGATGCGGAGGGATTGAAGGATTGAAGGACGGAGGGATTGACGGAGGGGGTGCAGCCATCCAAAAGAAATAACAGAGATTGCTTCGTCGTGCCTCCTCGCAATGACAATTACTCGTTTAATAAATGGCAGCGGACCGTGCAGTTTCCTGCCGGGAATAAGATTTTTGTGGTCCGCTGCTTTTGCCCCCCACATAGTACGCGTCATTGCGATCCCGAGGTATCGGGAGAAGCAATCTGAATTCCCGGATACCTAATGCTGAGGGATTGAAGGACTGAAGGACAGAGGGATTGACGGAGGGGGTGCAGCCATCCAACAGGAATAACAGAGATTGCTTCGTCGTTCCTCCTGGCAATGACCAAGATATTATAGAAGTCTGGCAGCGGACCGTGGAGTTTTCTGCCGGGAATAAGATTTTCGTGGTCCGCTGCTTTTGCCCCCCACATAGTACGCGTCATTGCTTCTCCCGAGGTATCGGGAGAAGCAATCTGAATTCCCGGATACTTAATGCGGAGGAATTGAAGGATTGAAGGACAGAGGGATTGAAGGAGGGGGTGAAGCCATCCAAAAGAAATAACAGGGATTGCTTCGTCGTTCCTCCTCGCAAAGACCAAGATTTTATAGAAGTCTGGCAGCGGACCGTGGAGTTTTCTGCCGGGAATAAGATTTTCGTGGTCCGCTGCTTTTGCCCCCCACATAGCGCGCGTCATTGCTTCTCCCGAGGTATCGGGAGAAGCAATCTGAATTCCCGGATACTTAATGCGGAGGAATTGAAGGATTGAAGGACAGAGGGATTGAAGGAGGGGGTGAAGCCATCCAAAAGAAATAACAGGGATTGCTTCGTCGTTCCTCCTCGCAAAGACCAAGATTTTATAGAAGTCTGGCAGCGGACCGTGGAGTTTTCTGCCGGGAATAAGATTTTCGTGGTCCGCTGCTTTTGCCCCCCACATAGCGCGCGTCATTGCGATCCCGAGGTCTCGGGGGAAGCGATCTGAAACAGATGATAATAACTTATGATTTTGAAGAAGGTTGCTTTGGTCTCCGTCAACTGACAGATCCTTCGTAAAGACGAGACAGCAGGATAAAATAGAGATTGCTTCGTCGTTCCTCCTCGCAAAGACAATTACTCGTTTAGTAAATGGCAGCGGACCGTGGAGTTTTCTGCCGGGAATAAGATTTTTGTGGTCCGCTGCTTTTGATCCCCACATAGCACGCGTCATTGCGATCCCGAGGTATCGGGAGAAGCAATCTGAATTCCCGGATACCTAATGCTGAGGGATTGAAGGACGGAAGGATTGAGTGAAGGCATAATACCCGATGATGCCAGTCTCGGTTTGCAGGGGTGCTGAAATCTGCAACCGACATTCGTTCATCAACAATCGGGATTCTTTTCCTGGCTCGTGGCTCGCAGCTCATCGCTCACAGCTTTTCTTCCATTGAAACCCTGGCTGCGTCAACACAGTAAAAACACATAACAACGATTACCCGGTTTTAAATCATACCAGCCATGGAACAATTCAAGAACAACGTCAAAAAACGGATCGACTACCTGGGCATGGAGATTGCCTGGATGCTTCGGGAGCACGGCAAAACGGTGGTGGGAGAAGTAAGCGTAAAACAACTGCTGGGGGGCATGCGCGGACTTACCGCCCTGGTGTGCAACACCTCGTATGTTGACCCGTACCGCGGTTTGTTTATCAGCGATTATGCGATTCCCGAGTTTGAAGACAAGCTGCCCGAAGAGATCTTTTACCTGCTGTGTGCGGGAAAATTTCCCAACGAAACCGAACTGGCCGAACTGCAGGAGGAACTTGCTTTCCGGGCCGAACTTCCGGACTACCTGTGGACCTTTATCCGGCAGCTTCCGCGCCACCTGCACCCCATGACCATGTTTAGCCTGTGTGTGCTGGCCCTCGAAGGAGAGTCGGTGTTTAAACAAAAGTACGAAGCGGGCGAACTGGGCAAGTCGGAGTACTGGGAATACATGCTGGAAGATGCCGTGAGCCTGCTCGCAAAACTGCCGGCCCTTGCTGCGGCGATCTACCGTATCCACCTCTTGCGGGAAGAGCCCATGGATTACCATCCCTCGCTCGATTGGGGGAGTAACCTGGCGCATATGCTGGGCGTGAATCCCGAGCTTTCGTTTGCCGAACTGGTGCGGCTGTACATGGTGCTGCACTGCGACCACGAAGGCGGCAATGTGAGCGCGTTTACCTCGCGGGTGGTGAACTCGGCGCTGTCGAACCTTTACTATGCCACTTCGGCGGGTCTGAACGGGCTGGCGGGGCCGCTTCACGGACTGGCCAACCAGGTGTGCCTGCGGTTTATCCGCGGTATTCACGAACGTTTTGGCGAATCGCCAGGAACCGATCAGCTCGACGCTTTTGTGAGGGAAGAGCTCGATGCCGGGCGGGTCATTCCGGGCTACGGGCATGCGGTGCTTCGGGTGACCGATCCGCGGTTTACGGCTTTTATGGAGTTTGGGAACCGCCATTGTCCGAATTCGCCCTTCCTGCAAACCGTCAAGAAACTGTACTACGTGGTGCCCAACATCCTGAAAACCTACAAGGAAGGAAAGGTGGCCAACCCTTACCCCAATGTGGATGCGATCTCGGGAACGCTGTTGTACCAGTTCGGGATCAGTCATTTTGATTTCTATACCGTGATGTTTGGGATTTCGCGCACCTTTGGTTTCTGTGCGCAAAGCATTATCGCCTTGGGACTGAACCAGCCCATTATCCGGCCCAAAAGTGTTACCAACAAATGGTTGATGGATGCGCTGGAGCGGGCGGAGTAAAAGTGAGCAGAGGTATAATCAGGAACCTTTCTCCTCCTGTCAGGAGGAGTACGCTGACCGATGGGAATGAGGTCAGTGGGAGGTGGTTGTATTCGTTTTGTTGGATAAGTAGGTGGGGAATGGAAAAAGAGCAGTACCACCCCGTCAGCGAATTGGAGTTTGTTTTATATGGCTAGTTTAGTGTCGCTGCTCCCTTAACCCCCTTTGTCGGCCTCGCTAAAGCCATACGCTGACATTTCCCCCAAATGGGGGAAAGAATTTGGAAGATTGGTTTTTGGGAGGGGAAACTGGCCTTTCTATTAGAGGATATTGCCAGGGAGAGTAGGTAATGAGTAGCCGATGAAGTATAAACAGTTCATTTTCCATAACTTTAAGCTATGAAACTCCACAACCGGACATACCTGAAGAAAATACGGAAACATCTCCGCAATCATTCCACTTCGGCGGAGGCAGCTTGCTGGGATCTGCTGAAACACCGGCAGGTGGGCGGACATAAGTTTAGACGGCAGCATTCCATCGGAAAATACATCGTTGACTTTTTCTGTAATGAGCTTCAGCTGGCAATTGAATTGGACGGAGAGCCGCATGCCGACATTCAGAACATTATGCGTGATGAGGACCGCGACGAAAAGTTGAAGGGTTGGGGAATAACTGTCTTGCGGTATGAAAATCGCTGGGTTTTTGAATATCCAGAAGTGATTCGGCAAGATATTCTGGAATTTGGGGAGAAGAAGCGGACGGGAAAATGAGTTGACCACCCCGTCAGCGAATTGATGTTTGTTTTTATATGGCAAGTTTAGCGTCGCTGACACCCCTCCTGGGAGGAGGGGAAACTATCATTTTTACGATTAGATTTTATTATTAGGAACATTTCTCCTCCTGCGAGGAGGAGTACGCAGTCGGAGTATGCGAAGGCTGTGGGAGGTGGTGATTTTAAGTGATTTGGATTGGAGGAAGGAAGTTGTACAACTCCGTCCACGAGGATTCGCTGACATCCTCAACCCCCTTTGTCATCCTCGCTAAAGCCTTACGCTGACATTTCTCCCAAACGGGGGAAAGAACTTGGAAAATTGGTTTTTGGGAGGGGAAACTGTCTTTTTTGAGTTGCAAATCGATATTCAAAAAAGAAACAGCCACCTGTATCAACTTCGGGTTTTATTCCTTTTGTCAAGACAAGTGGCTGCTTCCGGGAACGGGTTCCCTTATGATGCTGGCTGTTTAATCATCGTCGTGGCCGTTCCCATGGTCGTCGTCGTAGCCATCGTGGTCATCATCGTCGCCGTGGTGTTTGTGTTTGTAGCGGGTACGGCAGTCGTGCGCGAGGTTGCTAACCACCACCTGGTAAATCTCCGGGTTGCTGTTGGCCGAGATCACAATCACCCCATCGGTTGGGTCGGCATTGTCGAGGTCGGCCGGGTCCACGTCTGCCATCAGCTGGTCGAGGTACATTTGTATCACCGAAGTAACATCGATGCCTTCGTCGGTCACTTCCACGTTTTCCTTTTCAGTTTTGAAGTAGACATCTTTTGTTACGCGCACTTCTATAGGCCAGCTACCTGCATCGTTTTTGTAGGTTCCGCCAAGGAAAAACACAGGGTCGCCGCCCGCATCTTCTTTCTTCCCTTCAATTTTGAGTTCAATCTCGTCGTAAGTTCCGGGCGAAAGCACAAAATTACCAAGCGTAAGTTCGTTGTTCAGCAGGTCGACCCACTCCGAGCCGTGCCATTTGTATTCGATTTCGATCGAGTCTTCGTCGGTGAGCTGGCTTTTTAATTCAGCTTCAAACTTAATGGTGGATACCAGTAAATGAGCCGTATCCCAGACAATGGAATCAGTTTCTACCGCGGCCGATTTAAGCGTTCCCTGAACAGGGAGTGCAAAGCGCGGATTCAATGCTTCAAACTGAACACCAAATTCAGAAGTTCCGTCGTTTTTACTGTCGTCTTTCTGGCAGGCGGTAAACACCATGGCAAGGGCCAAAAAAACAAGCGTTGCATTTTTCATTCTTCTCATACTTCTTTTTTAATCAAATAATTTTTCGTGGCTAGCCACGGGTTTTCCTTGTATTCTCCCCTGAATCTCAGGTTGTGTATAGGCAAACGCAAAAGCGCTTTCATTATTTTAATACCAAAAGGTTTCTTTTTTTCGAGAGGGGCACTTTATCGTCGCAGGCATTGTCAAAGCTGCGTTTATGGGTGTCTGTTTCCGGAAAAATGAACAGGGATTTGAGGGATCTTTGTGTAGGTCCCCGTTGTTCCCCCTTCTATATATTTATCGGAATGATGTTTCATTTTAAACTTATTCGCGGGGATTATGTTGAATGGCTTAGTACCGTTTGCTTTCTGCGTGTAACGTGCAAATAAGCCTGTTGAAGAATGTACTTAAGAAGATTGATTTACAGGAATAGATGCGGTGTTTTTCAAAAAAATACTAATTTTCAGCTCTATTAAAAGATAGAAGCACACGGGGAAATTCAAAAAGATAGGGTTAATGAAAAGAATTGCGTGGCAGTACTGTTTCCTGGTACTTTTTTGTATGCAGGCCTTTTCTTTGTACGCCAATGAGCAGGCCCGGTATGAGTCCAGAATAGACAGCCTGCGGAAAGAAATTGAATCAAAATCGGGCGAGCATGCAGTGGAGGCTCAACTGGAACTGGCCTTGCTAAAAGTGGGGACCGACAAGCCGGAGGCTCAGCAACTGGCGGATGCCGCTTTACTGGCCGCCAAAGAGTCGGGAAACCAAGCGCTGTTGATGAAAGCCTGTTATGTACAGGGCAGGGTACTTCTTGAAAAGGAACGTTACGAAGCGTCGCAGGCTTTTATGGACACCGCTTTGGTACTGGCCACCGAACTAAACGACACCTGGTACAAAGGGGAAATCCTGTACCGGATGGGAACCAACTACCATTTTTTGAGCGATGAAATTGGCGCGTTGAAATCGTTTAACGAAGCGGTTCAGGCATGTCGCTTATCCGATAATTACAAAACGCTGGGCTCGGCTTACTCCATGATGGGAACCATCTTCCGGATGAACGGTTTGTACGACCGCGCCATCGAATACATCATTAAGTCGGAGTTGAACTACGAAAAAGCCGGGTTTACCGAAGGAAGTGCGTGGGCCGACTACCTCTTGGGCCGTACCTATGCCGATCTGGGACTTCAGAAAGAAGCGCTGGAGTACTTTGAGAAGTCGCTGGAATTGTACAAAAAGCTGTCAAAAATTGATGGCGACGAAGGGGGATTGGCGATTTGCTATGCCCAGATTGCCTTGCTTAACATCGCTTCGGAAGAGTACGACGAGGCACGTAACAACATCGAGAATACCCGAAAGATCTATGCGGAAAAAGGATCGAAGTTTGGCATGTCGAACGTATATAAAGACCTGGGAATACTCGAATATTCACTCGGAAATTACCAGTTGGCGGAAAGCAATTTAAGAACCGCGGTGGAGATGAAAGAAGGGCTAAACGAAGTGCTGAGTTCTTCGGTTATTTTTGAATACCTGGGTTTGAGTTTGATCGGGCAGGGACAGGTGGAAGAAGGGATTGAAATCATTAAAAAAGGCTTGGAGCTGGCCATTACGAACGACCAGAAAAAAATTCAGCTTGATATTTACGGGAAACTGACCCGGGCCTACCTGGATATGGGCGATCTTAAAAGTGCCATTGATTGCCAGAACAAGCAAATCCGGATCCAGGACCTGATTCTGGCAGGAGGCGGAAACATCAAAGCCAGCCAGTTGTCGGCTATGTATGAGATCGACCAAAAGAACAACCAGATTGCCGAACTGGAAAAGCAAAACAAAATCAACGAGTTAAGTATCCGGGAACAACGGATCATCCGAAACTTTATGCTTAGCGCGGTTGTGCTGGCCTTTCTGATTGCCGGGGTAATCCTTTGGTTTTACCGGAAACTGAGATACACCAACCGCGAGCTGTTTGAAGCCAATGCTGCCAAAGACCGGTTTTTTGCGATTATTTCGCACGACCTGCGCGGGCCTACCGGGTCGCTGACTTCTTTTTTGCAGCACCTGAACTCTCATTTTGATCAATTTAGCCAGCAAGAACTAAGGGAGATGGTAGCCATCCTGTGCCAATCTTCCGAAAATGTAAGCCAGTTACTGGAGAACCTGCTGATATGGGCGCAATCGCAATCCGAAAAAATAGAATACCGTCCGGAAAGGTTGAGCCTTACTGATTGTATCGACAGCGTGGTGAAGGGGTTGTCGCAAATGGCCGAACACAAAGAAATTGACATTCGTTTTGAGCGGGAACAGGACCTGGTGGTTTTTGCCGACCGGAATATGCTGCAGACCATTTTGCGCAACGTGCTTAGCAACGCCATCAAGTTTACGCGCAGGGGAGGGCATGTAAGTATTCATCCGGAAATGAGCCGGAGTAACGCCGTTCTGGTTCGTATAGCGGATACCGGTGTGGGAATTGAAAAGTCGAAACTTGCCAGTATTTTTGATATCAGCAATTCGTACCACACCCACGGTACCGAAAATGAAATGAGTACCGGCCTGGGCTTGATCCTGGTAAAGGATTTTATCGAGAAAAACCGGGGAAGTATCTCGATTGAAAGCGAGCAGGAGAAAGGTACCACCGTTTCGTTTACTCTTCCGGCAACAGCGCCCGGAGCCTGAATGTAATTCGGCTTCCGAAAGAGCGGGCAACCGGCGTAACCAAAGCTTTGTCGGGTGCGACAACAGCGCGGCTCGCCAATCAACAAGTATTAACATAAAAAATTGGACGTCAGAGTGCTTGATGCGAGGTGTTTTTTATAACATTGTAAACGCTTTCCGTTAAACGCTTGGAAGCCGCATTGCATATGAAAGAAGAACAACTCACCATCGACCGGATTGAAGTATACCAGTCGCCGATCAAACTAAAAGAACCCTTTGTTATTTCGCTGGGGCCCTTGGCATATGCCCAGAACCTCATGGTTGTGATCCGCACCCGTGAAGGGATTGCTGGCTTTGGTGAGTGCAGCCCGTTTATGACCATTAACGGCGAAAGCATGGAAACGGCTTTTGTGGTTTCGAAATACCTGGCGCAAATGCTGCTGGGGCAGAATCCGCTGGACATTGCGGCCTGTTCGGCTGCCATGGACCGTGTTATCTTTGGAAATTCGAGTGTAAAAAGTGCCTTTGATATCGCGCTGTACGACATAGCCGCCCAACAGGCAGGCGTTCCTTTGTACAAATACCTCGGGGGCGACAATACCCGGCAACTGGTAACCGATTACACGGTAAGCCTGGGCAGCCGGGAGAAGATGGTGAGCGATGCACTAAAGATCAAAGCTGCCGGATACCAGGTGATCAAAGTAAAACTGGGAGAGAACGGCGAGCGGGATATTGAACGGATTCGCGCGATACGGGAAGCCATCGGAAATGAGATTCCGTTGCGTTTAGACGCCAACCAGGGGTGGGGAACCGATGAGGCCATCCGTGTTTTGCAGGCACTCGAACCGCACAACATCCAGTTTTGCGAAGAGCCTATTCCGCGCTGGGATTTTATGGACCTGCGAAAGGTAAGGCAGCAGTCGGGGATACCGGTGATGGGCGACGAATCGTGTTGCGACCACAACGATGCCAGGCGCCTGATTGACCTGGAAGCTTGCGACATGTTTAACATCAAACTGGGAAAATCGGCGGGCATTTTCAAGGCCTTAAAAATCAAAGAACTTGCTGAAGAGGCAAACATGCCTTTGCAGGTCGGCGGTTTCCTGGAATCGCGGCTGGGTTTCACCGCTTCGGCACATTTTGCACTGGCCGGGAAAACCATTGTTTTCAACGATTTTGATACGCCACTGATGCTGGAAGAAGATCCGGTGATCGGGGGAATCTCGTACGGCGAAAACGGCAAGGTTACTGTGCCGGAAGCGCCGGGGCTGGGATTAAGCGTGGATCCCGGATTTCTGAAAAAGCAGGTTTCGGCGGTGTTTTCCTAGTCGTGATTATCACTGTTTTTTTACGTGAAGCTTGCTGCTTGTGGCTTGTAGCTGTTTCCCCGGACTCTAAACCCGCATTTGAAAATGCGTCGGTTGAAAATTCGTTAGCTTAAAACTTTTGTTCGTGCTTGTTGTTGCTTAGGTAGCTATCAGAAAGGAAGCATCTTGATGCAAAGTTTTTATTAAAGCAGAACAACCATGCTGGAATTTACGAAGACGGACAAAATGGTGCACCTGGTGCAAAACAACCACAGTTTATTGCCGGTGATTCACCGCTTTGGAATCAGGTTGGGATTTGGCAATAAAACCGTGGAAGAGCTTTGCTCTGTTTACGGGGTCAACACCGATTTCTTTTTGGCAATTGTGAACACCTTTCACAACAAAAATTATTTTCCAAAGGCGCAATTGCTTTCCTTTTCGCCTTTGCTGATCGTTGACTATCTCAAAAAGACACATGCCTACTATGTGGGCTTTTCTTTGCCACAGATCGAAGAACTGATTCACCAGCTTTTGTTGAGTACCCCGCAGCAAAACAGTGAAATGAAAATGATCGAGACCTTTTACCTGGCTTACAAGCGAAAGTTACTCGAACATCTGAAAGAGGAAGAGGAAACGATTTTTCCGTACGTAGAAATGCTGGTTTTAAAGCCGCAGGAGGTAGAGCACCGGAATTTTGATTTCAATTTTGAAAAGGAACACGAGCACGTGGATTTCGAGTTGAACGACCTGAAGAAACTGATTCTGAAATACCTGGTTCCGGAATACGATGAGTGGGTGTGTAACAAACTGATGGAGGAAATATACCGGTTTGAGAAAGACATGCACGACCATTCGCGAATGGAAGATGCCATTCTGATTCCACACGTTTTGCATCTGATGAAAACCGCGGAGTAATGGGACAGACTGTGATCATTATCTATCCGGCAGAGCTGGTTCGCCGCGGGCTGGTTTCGGCACTTGAAGACTTTCAGGGGGCCCGGATCGTTAGCGTCGCAACTTTCCCGGAAGTGCGTTTGCAGGATTATGCATCGGTAGCAAAGCTTTTGCTGATTGTTCCGGCCAACTGTGAGTGTACAGGCGATTTGCTGGAGTTACGAACCCGGATTGGCGAGCACCTGCTGATCGGGATTGTTTCCAGCGAAAATGAAAAATACAACCAGGATACGTTTGACAAAGTGCTGCCGCTGGATACACCCGCCCGGCAACTGCGAAAAGCAGTCGAACGTTTTTTTGAACAGGAAGATGCGGCGTTGAACGACGAACTTACCGCCCGCGAAAAAGAAGTACTGCGTTTGATCGCCCTTGGAAACACCAACAAAGCCATTGCCGAGAGTCTTTTTATCAGTACGCACACGGTTATCTCGCACCGGAAAAACATTACTGAAAAGCTGGGTATCAAGTCCATCCCTGGGCTTACCGTTTATGCCATTATCCAGAAAATAGTGGCTCCCACCGATATTTCGGCTGACCATTTGTCGTAAAAAAATTCACTGGCGCCCTCCAAAAAATCCCTACATGTTGGGATATTATTTTGAATCGTTCAAAATAATTTTGCCCCCGAATAAATCACTCTATTGTTATGAAAAGAAATACAAAGACTATTTTAATGGCAACGCTGTTGTTTTTTAGTGTTGCCGCTATGGCCCAAAATACCGATAATAGCTCCGAATTTAATGCTGCCGAATCCCTGTTGAATTCAGGATCGAACCTGTCGATCGGGGGGTATGCACAAATCGATTTCAACCAGCCGGTTGTAGACGGTGAGCGACGAAATTCCACGCTGGATATCCATCGCCTGGTGCTGCTCTTTGGCTATCGTTTTAATGAGAAAACCAGTTTCGTGAGCGAAATTGAGCTGGAGCATGTACAGGAAGTGTATGTGGAGCAGGCATTTATGAATCACGAGTTTTTGCCCTGGCTGAACCTGCGTGGCGGTTTGATGCTGGTGCCGATGGGAATTCAGAACGAATACCACGAACCTCCCACATACAACGGAGTGGAGCGTACCAACCTCGACAGCAAAATTGTGCCCACCACCTGGCGTGAAATCGGACTGGGATTTGCCGGCCGTTTCGACCAGGCTTCGATGAAATACCAGCTGTATGTGATGAACGGCTTTAACGGTTACGACGGAGCGGGTAAGTTTCGTGGTTCTGACGGCTTCCGGAAAGGAAGGCAAAAAGGAGCCGAATCGTTTATGAGTTCGCCAACAGTGGCTGCCCGTGTTGATTATTATGGCATTCGCGGCCTAAAGCTGGGAGCCAGCACTTACCTGGGAAAATCGCAGTCGAGCCTTTACGACGGACTGGACAAAGACGATGATATGGCACTTGCACAGGCTGATTCTTCGGTCATTAACATCGCCATGCTTGGTTTGGACGCCCGTTACCGGAACGGTGGTTTTGAGGCACGTGGTCAGTTTAATGTGGCAAATGTTTCCAATACCGCAGAGTACAACGATTTTACGGGTGCTGATCTGGGAAGCCAGATGCTGGGCTGGTACCTCGAAGCCGGTTACGATGTTTTCCACGGCATTCAGAACGGGCAACGACTGGTTCCGTTTGTGCGCTACGAGCGTTACAACACACATGCGAAAACAGCCGGAAGTCTGGCTGAAAATAAGTCTTTCGACCGTACCGATGTTACCATTGGCGCGGGTTGGTGGCTGGCCACAGGGGCTGTGCTGAAAGCCGATTATCAGTTTTTTGATACCGCTGCCGGAAGTGCTGGAGGCCAGTTTAATATGGGAATCGGAATCTGGTTCTAAACGATTGAAACATGTTACGTATCTTAATTTTTGTATGCTTTATAACTGTTGCCGGTGTCAATGACCCGGCAGCAGATTTTTACCCGGAGGAGAAAGCCGTCGGGCAACTTGAAAAGAACCTGAAGACCAAGGATGTGGAGGTTTTAGAGCGCTTTGATTTAACTGCACAGGTTAAAAACGGGCGGAGAACCGTGGCTTACCGGTTCAAATACGATCATAAACCGGCCACCTTTTTTGCGGTTTTTACCGAATCAAAGGGGCGCTACGATCTGTTTGATTACCTGATTATCACGGACAAGGAAGGAACAATACAATCGGTGAGTTTGCTGAGGTACCGGTCGGAGCACGGTGGTGAAATCGCCTCGCGCAAATGGCTTTCGCAATTTGAAGCTTACTCGGGTGGTCGCCTGATCTATGGAGAAGATATTTCCGCGATTTCGGGTGCAACACGTTCGGCCATGTCCATAACCCGCGATATTCCCGAGGTTATTCAGTTGCTTCAAACCTCCCTGGTAAAGAAGTAAAACCGGGGGTTGGGTATTTTCTGCCCAAACAGGGCGGAAGAAGCCACATATTTGTTGGTAGAATTGTGGGCTTATAATCTTCTGGGGGATAGTTTCTTAAGCAGAAGAGGGCATTGCTGTGCCCAGGTTGTTTGACTTCTTGCGTGGAGATATTATGTGAAATCTCATAATTTCTGTTAATTTCAACGCCCTTTAACAGTCATTTTATGAGTACACTGCTCCGTATTGGAACCATTGTGGTGCTTTTCGCCTTTTTAGCCTATTCTTTAGGTATTTACCGGGAACATCGCAAACGACTTCTCACAAAATCCATCTTGTTTTTTATCACTTTAGGTGTTGTTCTCGACATTACCGCAACCGTTTATATGATCCTCGGATCATCAGAAGGGGCTTTTACACTCCACGGAATTCTGGGTTACCTGGCTCTGGCGGGTATGTTCACCGATGCGGTTTTACTGTGGCGGATACGTATCAAAGAAGGCCTGTACAACCGCATTCCGAAGAAGATTCATCTTTATTCGCGTTATGCTTATTTGTGGTGGGTGCTAGCCTTTATTACCGGCGGTTTGCTGGTGATGCTGGGATAATGCACATTTTCGCTCTTGATTCAATCAAGATGAAAATCAAGACCAAACATTAATAAGCTATAGGAAATCTTAGACTTCATCTCTCACAACGAGGATGTTGCAGCTTTCTATTATCGTTTGCCCAGCAATTGATCGGCTGAAATTTTGCCCGGTCCGGAGAACAAAAGCACCACAAAACTAAGCAGGTATAACAAAGCCATCTCCTTGCGTGCAAACGGATCGGCACCGTGAGCAATAAACGCTGCTACCGACATGGTCACAATCAGCGGAATGGTTGCGAGCCGTGTTCCAAGTCCCAAAATCAGCAAAATAGAACAGAAGAATTCAGCAAAAACTGTGAGTCCAAGTGAAATGCCGGGGCCGAGTCCAAACGGATCGGCAAACTGAAATTCTCCGGACAGCAAACGCTGAAGTTTCGGATAGCCGTGGGTGAGCATAAAAGCTCCTGTTCCCACGCGAAGGATCAGTAAGGAAAAGTGGGTGGCAGACGGGTGTAATCGGGTTGAAAAAATCTTCTTCATGGCTTGTAATTATGAATGATTAATTACCCCACTTAACAATCATAAAAAAGATTTGTTGGTAGAAACAGCGTTACAATCACCGATTTTTTGAAGTTGTGTTCAAAATAAATTTGTTTCATCGGGCCAGGGCACAGGTTGCTTGCTTGCTTTAAAAAGCGGTCGTTGTGCGTCCACGCTTCTGAGGTATTCGCCCAATTTCACAGCCAGTTCCTTTACTTTAGCGGGTTGCTGTTCTGCCAGGTTATTCAGTTCCCCAATGTCTTCACTGATGTTGAATAATTCAAAGCGCTGGTCGGCATAATAATAGATCAGTTTCCAGTCGCCGCTCCGGATGGTACAGGTCGCCCCGATTCCCGGTCCGCTTGGGCCCCAGTTGTTGGGGAAATTCCAGAAAAGATCGCGGTTTTCGTTGTTGGGTGCGTCGTTTTTCAGCACCGGCACAAAGCTCATCCCATCCACCGTTTGTACGGTTTGATAGTTGCTAACTCCTGCCATTTCAAGAATGGTCGGGAAGAAATCCTCGATAATGACCATTTTATCGGTCTTGGTTTTTGGTTGAACCACTCCCGGCCATTTTACGATCATCGGTTCGCGGATTCCGCCTTCGTAAGCCGAGCCTTTTCCGCTGTTAAGCGGTTTGTTGCTGGCATGCACGGCTTCCCTGGGTTTAAGGCTGAATCCTCCGTTGTCGGACATAAAAAGGATGATCGTATTTTCTGTCAAGTCATTTTCATCTAGGTAGTTCATCAGGTCTCCGAGGCTTTTGTCCATGCCTTCCACCATCGAAGCATAGCGAGCTTCGGCATCGGTTAAGCCTGCATCCAGGTATTTTTGGTAAAACCGCTTATCGGCATACAAGGGAACATGTACCGCATAATGCGACATGTATAAGTAAAAAGGTTGATTCGAATCGCGGGCAGAATCCAATGCATGGATGGCTTCCAGCGTTAGTGCCTCGGTTAGAAAAATGCTGTCGCCGTGGTACTTTTCCAATCCCGGAATCCCCCAGGGTTCGGAGTGGCCTCCTTTTTCCTTGTTGCCAAAGTTTTCGCTACCGTAATAACTTCCGGGACCGCCCGCGGCATGCCCGGCAATGTTTACATCAAACCCGCAATTCAACGGATCGGCCGCCGGCGTGGTCATGGCGCCAAAGTGCGCTTTCCCGCAATGGATGGTAAAATAACCGTTGTCGAGTAATAGCTGAGGCAGCAATGTTGCATAAGTGGCATTTTCGATGGAATCTACCGGTTGAATGCCGTTTACACTCCATTGAGGATAGCTAAGCACCGGGTGTTCAGAATCCACCGACTGGTTTCTTCTGAGTGTCCAGTTGGTGACGCGGTGGCGGGCAGCATTCATGCCACTCATCAGGCTCACACGGGTGGGTGAGCATACTGAACTGGCATAGGCCTGGGTAAACATCATTCCACCATCGGCCAGTTTCTCCATGGCCGGAGTATGGTAGCGCCGGTTAAATTCGGTCTCTTCGGTCCAGAAAGGAACAGAGGTATCCTGCCAACCCATATCGTCTACCATAAACATGATGATATTGGGTTTGTTTTGAGTCTCTTTTTGTTGATCGGAAGTTGTACAACTGTTTGCCAAAGCAAAAGAAATCAGCACGATAAATAAGCTGATTGCCCTTTGGACCGAAGTATGAATCGTCATAAGTAAAGTTTTTTTGAGTCCTTTACTGACAAAGAAAGTGAATTGTGATCTAAAAAAATGGATTCTTTTTAGTTTTTATGACTCAGGCTTTGGTTGGAGCGCATGCCAGTCCAGGTTCCGCCACCACTGGTTTGGTCGTCGTAGCCCCAGGTTCCTGAAAAAGAAGAACCTTTGGCTTTTAAAATGCCTCTGCCGCTGGTTTTTCCCCAGGTCCAGTTGTAGTGCAGTGCGTCGTTCTCAATTAAACCCTGAAGTTCGGCTACTCCCACGCCAAAACTAAAACGGCCGTTCACCCGGTTTCCTTTCCGGTAGAATACGGCGGTGGAGGCAAGTGCTTCTTTTTCACCGTTTTTTAACTGACGTTCGTGTTCCCCCTTGTACAAACCGGAAAAAGGCAAGTCTGAAAATACTGCATCTGAATATTCTGATTCGGTAATTGCATTTTCGCCCGGGCGTCGTGGATAAAGCGAAGAAAGATCGATGGCCAGCGCATGCCCGGTAAGAAAGGTTTGCATCTCGGGGGCTTCGATGATTTCGGCTATTTTTTGGGCTTCCAAACCGATGCCTTTGGTCAGTTGTGCCGATTTGTAAAAATCAGGTTCAGCGCCCACAAACGACTCCGGATCCAGGATCAGTTCATTGGCGATTACTTTTAAGCGGTCAGAAGAGACCGGATGAGTGGAGGTGCGCAGGTAGTTTTCCCAATCACCCTGGTTGGTAAAATCGCCCCGATGACCAAAGAAGTTGGTAAAAAGCGTAAACAGCAAGATCATTCCTCCCGGCATGGTTCCAATTCTCCGGAACATATCGGTTGCAAAAGCATCGGCCTGCTGCTCGTATTTTTGCGAAGTTTCAAACGAAACACTGTCGTAGGAAGGGTGTTGAAAAACGATGTGCCCCAGCTCGTGACCGAGTATCCACACAATAATGGATTTGAGCAGTTTCTGCGAAACATCGTCCACCCACTGGTCGCTTTCCCAAGCTTTTTCCGGAACATGCAGCGCTTTGATCGGATCGGGAATCTGCCCGGCAGGAAAGCGGTTCAAACCGTATTTCAGCACCGAAAGATAATCTACCAGTGTTTCCTGGCTGTAGCCGTTTCGTTCGAGCCAGGCCGAAGCTACCGAAAGATCGTCGATAAATTTAACCGACGAGATGGGAGCATAAATAACCTTGTTCTGCACATCGGCATAAAACGAAAATGGAGTGTCAGAGAATTGCGGATGTGGCTTGAGCGGAATTTCCAGTCGTACACCAAACGCATTGAAGCGTTCGGGCGCATAAAGTTTTGCCAGCATCAGGTTATTAAAGTTCCACCGGATATTATCGGGGTACCGGGTGGCGTAGTATTGCAATACAGGATCGGGGTAAATGTTGGAGTAATTGTTTTTCATGGCTGAATGATTTTATTTTCCCTGAAAGAATTTGGCTGCCTCCAGAATTTCATCTGGAACCGGCTCCGGGCAGCCTCGCTTGAGCCAGTTGTCAAAGTCGGGGTATTCGCCCCACTGTTCGTCCCAAACCGAAGCCATCAGCGATTGCCGGGTGTTGTTTAATGCAGTTTCAAATTCGAGCCTTAGATTATTCGGAACCGGTTCCCCGGAATTCAGTTTATCCAAAATACGCGAATACGTCCGAAAGTCTTTCTGGTAGTTGGCTCTAATGTTGATCGAAGCCTCCGATTGCCTGTCTGCTTTCTGAAGAAACTGAAAAGTGGTTGTAGTTTCCGTTTGTTGACCATTATTATTGGTGACAGTTTTCTGTGTTTTTGCTTGCGTGACGATCGAATAAACCGTAATCACCGCACCAAAAAGTGCAAAGAACACACCCGGTCCCACGTTGGCCATCATAAATTTTTTGTTGGCCCATTCGAGGTTGGCGGTTCCTTCAGCCGGTGCATCGGGGGCAAACAGGAACAACAAAAAACCGAGGATGATGCAAATTACTGCAATGCCCAAGGCCAGCAGACGTTCGTGCGCACGTTTTCGAATAAGAAGTTCATTGGTATCCATAACTTTGATCTAATGGGTTTTAGGACAATCAATTGACCCGTTTCCAACAAGTTACGAATTATTGGTTCTGAAAACAATACAAGCTGCTGAACCTGTTGTGAGCAGGATGTTGTCGAATCAGGGGTGTAAAAGATGAAGAAGCTTTTCTTCTTATGAAAGCCGCGCGTTGATAAATTTTAGCTGTTGTTCCAGCATAGCTACTTTTTTCATTTTGTACCCGGCTTTTTGGGCGGCTTTTACGGGTGCCGAATAAATGGCTTCCACTTCCAGTGTGCGTTTGTTGTCGAAATCGAGTTTCATGCTGGGTGCATAAGGCTCCATTTTCATGGTCATGTTGATCATTTTATGCGGCAGATCGTTGTCGAGGTTATACCCGCATTTTTGGGCGGCTTCCACCACTTCCTGCATCATTTCGTGCGACAGTTCACGAATCGATTCATTTTCCAGCAGGCGGTCGGTGTTGGAATTCAGAACAACGCACATCCCGTTAAAAGGAACATTCCAAACCAGTTTGTGCCACCGGGCATATCCCAGGCTTTCGGCTACGTGGGCGTCCACCCCGGCCTTGCAAAAATCAGTGCAAACCTGTTCCAATTGCTCTTTGTTCCCGCGGTACAAGCCCAGGTTGATGCGGCCCAAATCCAAATGAGAAATTACACCGGGGCTGTTTTTCTGTGCACAAATAAATGCGAGTCCGCCGGCAATGTTGGTGTGGGGTAATTCTGCGGCCAGCTTTTCTTCAACACCCAGTCCGTTTTGAATCAGAACCACCAGGCTGTTTTCGTGCAAAATCGGTCTTAAAAGTGATGCCAACTGATGGTTGGCCGTCGTTTTCAAGCCCACCAGGATTACATCGCATGCAGGCATGTCGGTGGTTGAATGGTAGGCATGAACAGGATTTAACAGAAAATCTCCGTCTACAGAGTTAATTTGCAGTCCGTTTTTCTTAACCTGCTCAAAATCGCTTCTGAACAGGAAATGAACTTCGTTTCCGGCTTTGGCCAGCTTTCCTCCGTAGAATCCCCCAATGGCCCCGGTTCCGATAACTGCATATTTTAATCCCATGACACCTTTTCTAAAAAACTGATTTCAAAAATAGCCGGAAAGCAATCGTTTGGGTAAAACAAGGGATAGCAGGAAAGAAGAGTTAACGAAAAGATTTGATAAAAAGCCGATTCAAACAGAAGCGACTTCTTTGAAGCTGCTCGTTTGAGAGATATAATATAAATGTCGAATGTAACTGATGTACTTATGCTTGCTGTAGAATAATTGGTAGCTTTTTCCGGTACTATATAAGAGGGCGTTCTACTCAAAATATGTTGTTTAACACATTCTAGTCATTCAAAATATAATAAATTTATGCAATCGATTGCATTTATGTGTGTGGATTAAAGTTTATTCAACACGTTATGTTAGTTGGTAAGTGATTGATTTTGTGTGAATTGAGTTTGCAATGATTGAAAATGCAAAACTACGAATCGCTGGAGTCAAAAGGGATGTCGATTTTTGGACGAAGTCAGGATGCACAACGCTGGACGATTTACCGGATGAACAATCATGCGCACAACGTTTTAACGGTAAACGATGAGTTGCAGAAAGTATCGGGCTATGCAAAAATTGATAAATTCTCGGATGCTGAAAATTTTAGGTTTGCTGTTTCCGATATCTCGTCGGTTTATAAAGATCTGTTGAAAAAAGCAGTTCGCGGTGTTGCTATCAAAGACGAAAAATACGTGGTGGTTCGTGATGAGATTGAGACGCCTGGCAATGCAGTTAAGATAAAGTGGGCGATCTTCACTTTTGCAGATGTTGAGCTGGGAGAAAAGTCTGCTACACTTGCCATTGGTGATAAAAGATTGTATCTGAGGGTGGAAGGTCTTCAAAACCTGACCATGAAAACATGGAGCACCGCTCCCACCAACGACTACGATGCGCAAAATCCGGGAACGGTTATGGTGGGCTTTGAATGCGAAATTCCTGCAAACACTTCCAAGAGTTTTGAAGTATTGCTGGTTCCTGATAAATATGCCAACGAGGCCTTGCCTTTAGACAAAACATTAAGTAACTGGTGATTTTTTAAGATGAAAAAGAATAAAATCGTTTGGCTTGTTTTCCTGTTGTTTCCGCTTCTTGAGCTTACGGCACAACAAAGTAATCCACATATTTTGGTTAAGCCGGAAGATAAACAAGTGGTATTAGACAAAATCGACAAACAACCGTGGGCAAAAACCATTTTCGACAACATGCGAAAGAACGTGGAAGCCTATGCTGATCGCCATCAAACCGATAAACAGTGGATTTTGAGCCGTTACCTGATGAACCGCGTTCCAGGCAAGCGCTATACAACGGTTTATTCCGACAATTCGGGCAAAAAACTGATTAAGTGGGAGGGTGATGCCCCAGTCCCCACGGTAAGGGTGAATACTTATTTGCGCACACCCATAACGGAAAAAGGCAGTTCGTATCAAAAGCCAGCCATCGAGGAGCTTGTAGCCAACGATACCTGTAGGTTGATGTTCCTGTTTAATCCCGAGACGGGTGAAAAGGAGTGGGTCGATCCGCAGGCTTATATCACCTCGATCAACAGTGACATTAACAAACTGGCACAGGATGCTGCTATTATTTACTGGCTCACCGGCGAGGAAAAGTTTGCGACTTTTGCTGCCGACATTGTTGATCAATGGGCAAAAGGCGCCTATTACCAGGAACCTATTGTTGGACCGTGCCGTACCGGTTTTCTCGACATGCAGACTCTCGGTGATGCAGCTTCCCGTTCGTTGATTGTAGCCTACGATTTTATCAAGCCATTTATGAGGCAGATGAATTATGACCTCAGTTATTATGATACGGTGTTTGAGAAGATTGCATCAACTTTGGCTTTTCGTGGTTACTGGAATAACAACTGGTACGCTGCCGAAAGCTCAACCATGGTTTTTGCGGCACTGAGCCTTGAAGATCCGCAAAAAAGGGATTATTATCTTCAGTTTTTTCTTGAAAAAGATACCATCAACGGTAGTTGCGGGCAACTGGCGTTACCATCAACGGTAGAAAAATGGCTCACTCACGACGGGCATTGGAAAGAACCGGGAGGTTATCACAATTATCCGGTGGGCAATCTTTTGGTTGCAGCGCTCGCCCTCGAAAATAATGGTTTTGATGTTTTTCTTCAGTTTCCTGCCCTCTTCAGGGCTTCCTATGCCATGTTAAAATATTCGTTCCCAAATCTTACGGTTTCTGCTTTTGGAGATACAGGACGGTCTTCGCAAAGCGCAGAATCGCTGGAAATAGGATTGATTGGAGCGGTAAAGCATAAACAGCCCGAATTGCCAGAGATGCTGGCATCAATGAAAAAACTGATGGATGGCGGTAAATACCGGCGAGATGATTCAGGATTCGTAGGCTTACTTTGTTATCTACCCGAAATACCGGAAGCAACTTCATCGTTCGAATGGCCCAGAACCGGGACACTCGATTTTGCGCGGTATTTTCTGCAACGTAACGGTACCGATCCAAAAACCGGATTGATGGTGGGCGTTCAGGGAGCTACATACAACCACAACCATTGCAACGGAATGGCCATGGAATTGTATGGTCTGGGTGAAGTAATGGGAATTGATGCTGGCACGGGCCCGAATTACGAACATCCGATGCACCGCAATTATTACAGCCAGTGGGCTGCACATAACACTGTGGTGGCTGCCGGTGCTTCCAGTTCTGTTCCTTTCAGCGGTTCGGCCGGCACAAAACAAATCGGGGAGATCGAATTGGTGGCTATGGAACCCATGCCCGACAAAGAAGCAGTGTCGCCCGATTATTCGTTTACCGATACCCGGTATTTTGATAAATCCACGAACACGAACCAGTTAAGGATCCTGGCCGTTGTGCGCACTTCACCTTCGTCGGGATATTATGTAGATATCTTTCGCTCCGACAATAAGGTGAGTAACGATTATGTGTATCACAACATGGGCGACGATCTTATTTTTACCGATACAAGCAACAATGTTTTAAAAACGATTTCGACGAGCTATCCGCTGACCGAAAGGGATTATCCCGGATTCCGCTTTTTCACCGATGTAAAAAAGCTGGAAAATTATGCCGGAAATATTACTGCGCTGTTTACCGTCAAAGAAAATCAACTCCCGGATAAATATATGCAGGTGCTTGTTCCGGAGGCAAAAGACAGAACCTACTACACCGCATTTTCACCCAAGGTAAAAACGGCTGGGAATCGGTATAAAAGTCTTCCGCAACCTGTTGTTACTGTTCATGCTCAGGGAGAAGCCTGGGATGAGCCTTTTATTGCCGTTTTCGAACCTTTTGAGGGGACTGGAAACCAATCGATCAAGGCGGTAGAAAAAATAGAGGAACTAAGCAGTTCCCAAAACACAGTGTTGAAAGTTTATAACAGGAATAACACGGAGCAGATTGTTTTGCAGGGAAACGATTGTGAGGCGAAAATCGATGGAAAAGATATCCGGTTCCGGGGTTATTTCGGAATCGTTTCGTTAAAAAACAACCAGCCGGAACACCTCTACCTGGGCAAAGGAAAGGAAATCGGATACGGTCCGGTGTCGCTGAAAGCCGAAAAGGAGCATATCTCTGCTGAGATTCGAAAAATTGATAACAACTCCTATTGGGTGAATTGTACCCATCCCATGAAACTTATTCTGGAGAATTCAACGATAAAAGAAGTCATTTTGGATATAAACGGTTTATCGCAGAAAATAACAACAGAACC
Organism: Maribellus luteus; assembly: GCF_003576475.1. Lineage (GTDB taxonomy): Bacteria > Bacteroidota > Bacteroidia > Bacteroidales > Prolixibacteraceae > Draconibacterium > Draconibacterium luteum. Next base: position 262,949 of record NZ_QWGR01000004.1, read on the forward strand.
TGCCGGAAAGGGAATGTCGGTTTCAATCCCTTCGGTTATGGGTGCAGTGGTGAAATGGTAAGAGAAACAAATTATTGAAACAATATCAACAACGTTAAATTTATGCAGATGAAAAAAACATTCATTTTAATTGCGATCATCGCAGCAGGCATTTTTTCTCAGTCGTGTCAGAATAAGTCTGGCGAGGCTGCAACCGATTTTATAGGTGAGAATGTAAAATTTGCCGCCGAACAATACGGTTTGCAAATAGCTGAAATTGAAAAATCTGACAAAGTGCTTAATCCCAAAAGTATTATCAATGGAAAAATGAAATACATTTCGCCGCAGGAATGGACCTCCGGTTTTTTCCCGGGTAGTTTGTGGTATATTTATGAGCTTTCATCCGACGAAAAATGGAAGCCGCTTGCCACAAAATATACTGAAGCACTCGATACAATTCAATACTTTACAGGCAACCACGATGTTGGGTTTATGATTTATTGCAGCTATGGGAATGCACTTCGGCTTACCGGAAACGAAGCATATAAAAATGTAATTGTAAACGCGGCCAAATCGCTATCAACCCGTTTCAGGCCGGGCGCCGGAATTATCCAGTCGTGGAATGCCAACAAAAAGAAAGACTGGACCTGCCCCGTTATCATCGACAATATGATGAACTTGGAACTAATGTTTGAAGCGACCAAGTTTTCAGGAGACTCCTCGTTTTATAACATTGCTGTAACCCATGCCGACAACACAATTAAGCATCACTACCGGCCTGACTACAGTACCTGGCATGTTGTGGATTACGATCCTGAAACCGGGGACATCCGTCACAAAAATACGCATCAGGGATTTTCAGATGAAAGCGCATGGGCACGTGGCCAGGCGTGGGGAATTTACGGATTTACCCTTTGTTACCGCGAAACCGGCGACCGCAAATACCTAGAGCAGGCTGAAAAAGCTTTTGAGTTTTTGGCGAATCATCCCAACATGCCTGCTGACGGCGTTCCTTATTGGGATTTCAATGCACCCAACATTCCGAATGAAAACCGTGATGCTTCCACTGCAGCCATTTTGGCTTCGGCCCTGTACGAAATGTCAACTTACGACAACAGCGAATACTACAAAGGTTGGGCAGATAAAATCGTTCAGAGCCTGTCAAGTGCCGAATACCGGGCCAACCTGGGCGAAAACGGCCATTTTATTCTGAAACACTCAGTCGGAAGTTTGCCGCACAATTCGGAAGTGGATGTACCACTCAACTATGCCGATTACTATTTCCTGGAAGCACTGAAGAGAAAACGCGATCTGGAGAGAAAGTAAACGGTAGTATAGAGGTTGTTTGAGAAGAGAAGGCGGTAAATGTGTTCCGATAACCGGATTCTCTTCTCACTCTGCCTTTGACGAAATAAATCTGTTGGGTGCGAGACCTGACAAAACGTTTAGTTTGCTCTAACGGGCAGCCTGATAACTTAAACCAAATTACCATGACCCATAAGTTCTTCATTTTTTGTCTGTTTTGTCTTCTGTCCTCAGGAGTTTCCTTCTCTCAGGATTGGCAGCAAATTCGCTCAGCAGAAGAGGTGTGTTCTGCTTACCCTGAGAAAATGGAGTACATTTTTGAGAACCTGGATCTCAGTTATCCCGGGCTGGAGAAAGTAAAAGAAGCTTTTGATAAAGATGAGTTGTCCAGGGCCTGTTCCTTGTTGCTGGAGTATTATGAAAAAAGTGATAATGCCCGGCGACTAAAAAAGCAGCAACCCAATGTATCGTCGCAAAATACATCATTGGGCGATTCCATTTTGCAGGATATTTATGTATTTCAATTGGTAGGGGCAAGGGTTCCCCGGGTGGATGATGGTCATCTTAAGTGGGACTACACCGGTCCTGAGGACGATATTGAATGGGCATGGATGCTAAACCGTCATCATCCGGTGAGTTTTATTTTTTCTGAATATTTCAAAACTGGTAATCCACAGTACGCAAGATACATCGATTGGTTTGTTAAGGACTGGATCATCGAAAGCTGGCCCTATCCGGCAAAAAAAAGCAGTACTGCAATGTGGCGTGGCCTTGAAGTGAGTTTCAGGGTGAAAATGTGGTCGCAGGTGTTTTACGGACTAATGAGTACTGATTACATCTCGCCGGCAACACGGCTGCTGATTTTGAGTAGTTTGCCTGATCATGCCGATTATGCACGCAATTTTCATGCACAGGGCAACTGGCTGACCATGGAAATGTCGGGATTGGCTACTTTAGCTACTTCGTGGCCCGAATTCAAAAAGTCTTCCGAATGGCTTAAATATACCATCAATGCCATGACCGAAAGCATGAAGGAACAGGTTTATCCTGATGGTGTTCAGACCGAACTTACTTCGCATTACCACAGTGTGGCCCTCGGAAATTTTTATCTGTTTTATGAAATTTGCGAACAGGCCGGGGTAGTATTGCCGGAGCATTTTACCAGCCAAATTGAAAAGATGTGGAATTATACTGCCTGCACCATGCGCCCCAATGGAACGGGTTTGTTAAACAACGATTCTGATCTGGATTTTAACCGGGATCGGGTGCTTAAAGCCGCATCACGATATGGGCGTACCGACTGGGAATATATTGCATCGAACGGAGAAAGTGGCACCAAACCTGAATCCGGGCTTTCGTTTGTTTATCCATGGGCCGGGCAGTTGATTTCACGAAGCGGATACGATGCCGGTGCACAGTGGTCTTTTTTCGATTTTGGCCCGTGGGGAAGCGGCCACCAGCACAACGATAAATTACATATTTCGGTATCAGCTTACGGACGGGATTTGCTGGTTGATGCCGGGCGTTTTGCCTATCGCGGTGAAGTAGCCGAAAAATTCAGGGGGTATGCCAAAGGCTCACAGGGACACAATGTGTTGCTTATCGATGGCAAAGGGCAGGCACCAGGCCCGAAGGTTGCTGAAGAACCGGTTTCGCCAACTGATTACCAGATTTCAAAAGACAACGATTTTGCCCGGGGATCATTTGAAGATTTTAAAGGATTGGAAGGCAAGAGTAAGCACACGCGCACACTCTTTTATTCCCGCGGAAATTTTTGGGTAGTGGTCGACCAGGTTTCGACCGACCAGCCCCGGAAAATTGAGGCGCTTTGGCACTGGCATCCTGACTGCCAAGTTCAGATCCGGGAGCAAAAGGTTTTTTCGGTGAATGACTATGGAAATTTGCAGATTATACCTGCTGACAATACAAAATGGTTGGTTCAGAAGATTGAAGGTCAGGAGAAACCTGAAATTCAGGGCTGGTACAGCAGGGAATACAATACGTACAAGCCCAACGCGGCAATCGTTTATTCTACAGATATTGAGGGAGATTCCACATTTGTTTGGGTGCTTTTTCCTTCAGAAAAGTCGGAATCCGGAGTTCAGGCTCAAATTGTTTCAAAATCAGCGAAAGAGATAAAAGTGAAGATCACCAATCAAGACAACAAGGAATGGGAAGTTGCGGTCCCTCTGAAATAAATAACTATAAACGAATGAAAATTTTACACTTGTTTTTCGCCTTGCTCTTTTTTATAGGTCCTTATTTTGTGGCGGCTCAATCATGGTTCACGCTGAATAACACCAAAATCGACGGTTACCGCGCCATTTGGTTCGAACTCAATCAGAAATACGAATACGGCGATAAATATTCGGGCGCCTTGGGAACATACACTGCCAAACATACTCCGTTGGCTATTTATTCAAAAAAGGCCGATAAAACCTTTTTTGTTTATGGCGGAACAACTAGCAAAGACGAGCGCCATTTACTTTGCATGATCGGCGAATTCAATCATAAAACCGGAATGTTTTCCAAACCAACGGTAGTGTACGATAAACAGAAAGTGAACGATCCACATGACAATCCTTCATTGTTGATAGATGATGCAGGTTATGTCTGGGTGTTTGTAAGTGGAAGAGGCCGGTCTCGGATGGGATTTAAGTTTAAAAGCAAAAAGCCATTCAATATCGATGCTTTTGAACAAATTACTGAAGAAGAAATGACTTATCCGCAACCGTGGAATACCAGTGATGGATTCTTCCATTTCTTTACCAAGTATTCGGGAGTGCGGCAGTTGTATTACGAAACCAGCACCGACGGAGTCCACTGGACCGACGATAAATTGCTGGCCGCTATCCCGGTCAATTCCGGTGAAAAATCGGGGCACTACCAAACCAGCGCCGTTTTTCAAAATAAAAAACTGGGTACTTTTTTCAACCGGCATCCGCAGGGGAATGTGGACAAACGCACCGATTTGTACTACGTTCAAACCGAAGACTTTGGGAAGAGCTGGACAAATGTCAACGGGGAAGTACTGGAATTACCCTTGTTGAAAATGGAAAATCCAGCCCGGGTGATCGACTATGCCTCGCAAGAGAAAAATGTGTACATGAAAGATATGGGATTCGATAAAAGCGGGAATCCTGTTTGCCTCTATATTCGAAGTAATGGCCACGAACCGGGCCCGGTAAGTGCACCTTACGAATGGTGTGTCACCCGGTGGGACGGCAAAGAATGGCAGACTTCAGTGGTCTCCGAATCGGACCACAATTACGACATGGGCAGTTTGTACATCGGCAAAAAAGAATGGAAAATTGTCGGCCCGACAGAACCCGGTCCGCAGAAATGGGGGGTAGGCGGCGAACTGGCTGTTTGGAGCTCAACCGACAAGGGAGCCAGCTGGCAGAAAGTGAAAACCTTAACGCACGATAGTCCTTTAAGTCATTCTTATGTAAGGCGGCCTGTGAATTATAAAGCGCCATTCTGCTTTTTCTGGGCCGACGGAAATTCGCATGAATTCAGTAAGTCGGAACTCTACTTTGGTGATTTTGAGGGAAACATCTGGAAACTCCCTTACGAAATGAAGGATGATTTTGTTAAACCAACTAAAATTCAATAATCATGAGAAACCTCGTTGTATTTATGGTACTTATCAGCTTTTCGCTGCATGGTTTTGCTGAAGAAAAGCGCGATTTACTTCAAAAGGAAGCGACTAAGATCGATCTGGCAGCTTCGCTGGTGAAAAACTTTTCGGAGTTAAATTTTCCAACGTATGAAAACCGCAGTTTCTGGAACAATCTTCCGGCCGAAGTCAGGAATGAATATATTGAAGAGGCCGAGGAAGCGTTGGATTACAACTGGCCGGTGGTAAAGGCCACCGATTACTTGGAAATCATCCGATCGGGCGACCGCCGTCAGGGGGCGTATGCAGCGCCGCAAAGGGTACTGCTTGCTCTGGTAATGGGAGAACTGGCTGAAGGGGAAGGCCGTTTTACCGACCAGATTGTGAACGGCGTTTGGTACTACAGCGAGCAAACCTGGTGGGGTTGGTCGGCGCATTTAACAGCTCAAAAGGCGCCGCATGGTTTGCCCGATGCCGACGAACCGGTCATTGACCTCGGCGTTGGCGAAATTACCAACATCCTTTCGTGGACCTGGTTCTTGTTCAAAGACGAGTTCGACAAAATTCACCCGCTGATTGCCAAAAGGTTGAAAAATGAGATTATGAAAAAGGCGGTGGTCCCCTACTACGAACGCAATGATTTCTGGTGGCAGGGATTGGATGGAAGCAGATCTGTAAATAACTGGAATCCATGGACAAATCATAACATGCTCACCGCCATTTTAATCCTGGAAGACGATCAGGAGAAGAAAATTGCAGGAGTTGAAAAGGTAGTGCGTTCGCTGGATGCTTTTACAAACGATTATCCGGCAGATGGAGGTTGCGATGAAGGTCCTTCTTATTGGGGAAGGGCAGGGGCTTCTTTGTACCAATGCCTCGATTTATTGAAAAGAGCTACAAATGGCAAATTTGACGTATTTGATAATTCCCTGATTCAAAACATGGGAAGCTACGTTTACAAAGCATACATCAGCTATCCTTATTTTACAAACTTCGCTGATGCTGATGCGACAACCGGTGGCCGTCCGCAAATCATTTACAGCTATGGGAAAGACATCGGCGATCCCATTATGCAGGGTTTTGGTGCGTTCCTGGCAAAAAAACAGGATTGGGGAACGAAAGCTCCGGGCGGTAAAGTTGACGAGCAGATAATGCAGCTGATGTTTTTAAAGGAAATCGCCAATGCAAAAGCAGAAGAACCACTCATAAGCGATTTTTGGTTGCCTGATTTACAGGTTGCCGGCGCTCGAGATAAGGCTGGCTCATCTGAAGGTTTCTTCTTTGCTGCCAAAGGCGGACACAATGCCGAAAGCCACAATCACAACGATTTGGGAACATGTGTATTGTATTACAATGGCAAACCCTGTCTGGTGGATATTGGCCGTGAAACTTACACTGCAAAAACTTTCAGCCGCCGTCGTTACGAAATCTGGACCATGCAGTCGCAGTACCACAACCTGCCCAAAATCAATGGCGTTGACCAAAAAGAAGGTCGCAATTTTGTAGCAACCAACTCAACATTCAAAGCCGACTCAAAAAAAGCTGTATTCTCAACAGATATTTCAAAAGCTTATCCTGAGAGGGCACAAGTGGATAAATGGATTCGCTCTTACACACTGGAGCGTGGAAAGCGCTTTTTGATCAACGATGGTTACGATTTAAAAGATGTAGTGGAACCGTCGACTCTGAACTTTGTAACTTGTTGTAAGGTTACCGAAGATGGCGCAGGTAAGTTAAAGCTTGAGGGCGATGGATTTACCATTAACATGGTTTACAACCCGAAAGTGCTTACTCCAAAAATCGAATTCAACGAAATAACCGACAGTGGCCTGAAAAGATACTGGAGCAGCATCACCCGGATTGTTTTCACCGTCAACAATCAGAAAGCCAGCGGCAAAAACGAGATTGTGGTGACAGCAGCAAAATAGGCATCACTGATTTCTGATTGAGAGACTGCCGGGTCTTTCCTAAAAATTGAATAACATGGTTAAAAAGAACTATCTCATCCGGATTTTTATTGCAGCGGCATTCTTTCTTGCGATAGCTGCCTGCCAAAAAGAAAAGCAAGTCCCGCTGATTTCTGATGCGGAACAGAAATACATTGTTGAAAAGGCCACATCTTTTCTCGACAGTTTTCCGATCACGGTAACTGATGCGATTTGCGAGCGCAGCGCGGGTGGGGCACACGATTTTTATTCGGAAGGAGATTACTGGTGGCCTGATCCTGAAAATCCGGATGGGCCCTACATTCGGCGCGACGGCGAGTCCAATCCAGGAAATTTTACCGCTCACAGGGAGGCGATGATCCGTTTCAGTCAAGTAGTCGGAATAGAAACCTCTGCCTATCTGCTGACGGGTGATAAGAAATTCGCGGCGGCTGTCGGTAAACACCTCGCAGCGTGGTTTGTAAACCCGAAAACGCGGATGAATCCCAGTTTGCTTTATGTTCAGGCCATAAAAGGAAGGGTTACCGGACGCGGTATTGGAATTATCGATGCCATTCATTTGGTTGAAGTGGCGCGTTCTGTAGAAATTCTGGAGAAAAACGGGGCTTTGCCTGAAGCGTTTATCGCAGAAGTAAAAAGTTGGTTTGGGGAATTGGTCACATGGTTGACGACACATCAATACGGCATTGATGAAATGAACGCGAAAAATAACCACGGCACCTGCTGGGTAATGCAGGTGGGTGCCTTTGCCCGGCTGACGGGCAATACGGAGGTGCTGGCATTGTGCCGCAACCGGTTTAAAGATGTGCTGCTGCCCGGGCAAATGGCTGCCGACGGTTCGTTTCCTCAGGAAATTGCCCGGACAAAACCTTACGGCTATTCCATTTTTAACCTTGATGTTTTTATGGCAACTGCGGAAATTTTATCCACTGACACGGATAATCTCTTCACATATATTACTCCGGACGGACTGACGCTGGAAAAGGCAGCTGAGTTTTTGTATCCGTTCATAAAGGATAAATCCACGTGGCCTTATCCGCCCGATGTAATGTATTGGGACGAATGGCCGGTGCGGCAGCCGTTTTTGCTGTTTGCCGGAAGGGCGTACCACAAACCGGAGTACCTTGAGTTGTGGAAAACGCTGGAAGGCTATCCGACAAACGGGGAGGTTTTGCGCAATTTACCGATTCGAAACCCCTTGCTTTGGCTGATGGAGAAACCGATAAAATAAAGACTAATAAAACCGGCTGTTTAAAATCCCATTTACTTATCAGGAATGAAATTTAAGCAACCGGTTTTGTATTCCTTTTTGCCCCAAAGCCGTGAGATAACAGATGATGTGGCTTACATCACAACCGTCATAATAGAGCGAGGTAAACTCTGAAGTTTCGTGGCTTTTTCTCCAACCATCAACAGGTAGTCGTATTCTTTTTCTGAAAGATTGAGTACGACCACTGCCACCGATCCATCAGGATTTTTAAAAGCTGTTGTTTGCAGATCGTCACGACTTGATGAGGCTGCAATTCTTTTGGCTCCTTCCCGGATGAATTTAGAGAAATGCCCGATGTAATAGTAGCTGTTAGTAAAAATCAACTCGCCGGTTTGTGTGTTGGCATGAACCGGGGCAAAGCAAAAGTTTCCTACGTGGTTTGGTCCACCGGTTTCATCCAGAATAATGTTCCAGTCGGTCCAGGCAACGGTTCCGCAGTTAAAATCATTCAACATCGAATAGCCGTAACGTTCACCCAAAGTCCAGTCATCAACTCTGTTCAGGTCGAATTTCTCCACACACCCTTCGGTAAAAACCAGTTTTGTTTCGGGATAGGCATCGTTTACCAGTTTCACGTTTTTAAACTGCATATCGCCACCTGTCCACGGTTCGTACCAGTGAAACCCTATTCCCCAAACGTATTTGGCTGCATCAGGGTCATTCAAAATAGTGGAAGCCCGCTGGAAAATCTGGTCGCGGTTGTGGTCCCAGGCAATGAGTTTCTTATCGCTCATGTCGTTGTTGTGCAGTGTTGGTCCCAGGTATTTTTTTATAAAATCGCGCTCTTCATCGGCTGTATAAACACACGATTCCCACCTCTGCACCGCCATTGGCTCGTTTTGTACAGAAAGCCCCCACACCGGAATTCCACGTGCTTCGTACTCCTGAATAAACTTTACGTAGTAATTGGCCCACGGCTGTTTGTATTGTTCCAGCAGTTTCCCGCCGCGCAGTACATTGTTGTTGTCTTTCATCCAGGCAGGAGGACTCCAGGGACTAACAAATAATTTCAGTTTTCCGCCGGCAGCTCCGATTGCTTCTTTTATAAAGGGAATACGAAACTCCTCATCATGCTTTACACTGAAAGTACTTAGCAACGAATCATTTTCTTCCACATAGTTATACGATGCGCTCGAAAAGTCGCAGCTGGCGATGTTCGTACGCGCAAAATCATAACCGATGCCTTCTTTCGGATCGAAAAATGAAGTTAAAATCTGCTGCCGGGTGGCTTCGGGCATTTTGTAAAAGGTTTCAGCCGAAGCGTCAGACAAAGCTGCGCCAATCCCCTCCATCGATTGAAAGGTTTTTGAAGGATCGATAAACACAAAGGGCTGTATTTCCAGCGGTTGATCTACTGACTGAAAAGCAAATTCACCCACGTCACTCATCCGAAGACTGGTGTCTTTCGCAGTTACAAATACCTGTGCCTTTTGCGGGTTAAACGATTGGGGAGCTTGTTGTTCGTTGCCGGTATTTTCCCGGTGGCTGCATCCGGCCAAAAGCAAAAGGGATGCGAGCAAGAGCTTAGCCAGCTTTTTCGAATGATTTCTCATGACAATAATTTTTAAACTATTTTTTTTGACGTTTTAAATGTTCAATGTTGTCCGCAATCGGTGGTTCGAAAGCTTTTCTGTAAAAAAAGGCCGTGCACCATTCTCTCTGACGGCGCACGACCTTTTCATCTCTGCATATATCTCTTTTATTGCTTCGTAACCGTCAGTACGGCTTGCTGTATGCCTGCCGACACATCGATGGTGAACACGTAGGTAGCATCTTCTTCGAGTGTTACTCCTGAAACAAGTCCAAGGTTACCGTTATCGCGGCCATTGGTACCATCACCAATGAATACAATTTCACTGCTTGTTGAAATAGCGGCGCTTCCAAATTCTCCGCCCCAGCCTTTCTGGTGGAAAAACTTGAAGTTGATACCATCAAGGCTGATGTTTTTACCGCCGACTAAAGTCAATTGGTATTTTTTTGCACCAACCGGTGCCATACACAAGGCTTTGTCGGTGTTCCAGCCCAGGTAATTATCCGTTAACGATGGTTTGCCAACATTGTCGCCAATCACCCAGATTGCTCCGGTGCCGTCGGCATTTAACGAAGCAACCGAATTACCGCTAAGTACTTCCACTCTGAAGTAATTGAGTTTCAGGTTGGCAGAAATGCGGTATTTGCCGGTGATCGGAACAAAAGTATACAGCCCGTTTTCCTTTTTGGTGAGATAATCGGCATCAATCCACCAGTCGGCAATGTTTTCCAATCCTTCAATGGTGATATCCTGACCCTGTGTGAGGTCCACATCGAGCTGGTAATTTTCCTTGTCGACCATGTGCATCTTTTCTCCGTTTAACAGGATTTCGAAGAAAGGAGCAGCTGCGTAGGTAAGGGTATTGAAGGTAACCGGGAAAGTTCCGGCAACCGGACTTACAAAAGGAATATTTGTAGTGGTGCCTTCGGTTACTGCACCGGCATCCCATCCGAATACGATTTCGCTTCCTTTTTCGTCGAGAGCCGGAGTTTTAATGTATGCCGGAAGATCGGTTGACGGGAAGGCCTCAGTAGCTGCATACTCGTTGGCTTGCCCGGTTGGGAGCATGGGGTACGAAGCATCTTCGGTTACCAAAATCAAATAAGGATATTGTGCGCGGGTAACCGGCACATCAAAGGTTTTTGTGATTCGCTTGAGCGTAGTATTCACCAAAATAAATTCAAGCGTGGCCGTTCCGTCAGGTATGTCTTTGTGAAACGGTATTTCAATGACTCCTGAATATTCACCGTTTTCCTTGGTGCGGATGGTAGTCCGTTCTACTTCTTCGTCGCCAAAATACAGGATGGCAGTGAGCGTAGAGAGAGGAATTTCGTCGCTTACGGTAGCGGAAAAAGGCAGCATGTCGCCAAAATGTACATTCGAAAACTGGTTCTCCATTTCCAGAACAGGATTTCCCGCCTGCTGGATTTCGTTTACCTCGTCAGTACACGAAATGAAAGCCGTAAAGCCCACCAGTATAAGTATCAAGTATTTTAAGTTCTTCATTGTGTTAGTTTTTATTTTTTCCATCGATATGAAATCACAGATTTAGCAGGTACCTCGTAGCTGAAATGGTGCGAGCCATCGTCGAGCGTAATCAGCTTGGAAGCGGTATTGCTGTTGAGTAAAACCACAGCGTAGGTACCATCGGTATTTTCAAAGGCCGACATGTAAAATCCGCCGTCGGCAAAGCCCGAAGTTCCGATGCGCACGGCACCCGGTTTAACCACTGAGGATAAGTGCCCGATGATGTAGTAATGCGAGTTACGCGTGATGGTCGAATAGTTGGAACGATCGATGTCAACTGCGCCGTAACAGGTTTGGCAGCCACCTTCGCGGTTGGGCCCGCGCTCGCTGTCGAGCATCAGGTTCCAGACAATAACGCCCCTGCACCAGTTGTTTACGGTGCCCAGCGCCACTTCCCGCATGTCGTCGATCAAACGCACTTCCAGGTTGCGACCATCGTTCCAGGTACCAATGGATGTTTCGGTGAAAATCAACTCCTTCTCGGGGTATTTTCCGTGTATATCCAGCAGTTCCGATTTGTCTCCGCCATAGTTGTGATAGGCCGCTCCGGCAACAAGCTCATCGTCGATTCCGGCATCGTAGATTTTTACCGGATAATCGTTCTGATCCGCCATGTTATCGTAGTTGTAGTTATGGTCGAACAGATAGATTTTTGTGTTTAGTGAAGCTGCTTTTAATGCCGGAACCAGGTTGTTTTTTACAAACTCGAGTTGTTCTTCCCAGCCCATAAAAAGAGATGCTGAATTTCCGCGGTTCAATGGCTCGTTTTGCGGCGTTACGGAATAAATATTTATTCCCTGCGCGTTAAATGCCTGAATCCATTTTACAAAGTAGGTGGCATAATCAGCATAATGAGCCGGGTTTAGCTGTCCGCTGGTCCACGAGTTGAAGGGCTGCAAATCAGTCAGATTATTCACTTTCATCCAACGTGGAGAGGTCCAGGGCGATCCCAGGATTTTTATGTCCGGATTAATGGCCAGTATCTCCTTTATAATCGGGATAACGTAGTCATTTTCTTCGGATGTAAGCCCGAAATTTTCGATGCCGGGAACATCGCAGCAGGTGTATTCGCTTAGCGAGAAATCGGAACAACCAATGGAAATGCGGATGTAGCTTTGTCCCATTCCTTCGGTTGGCGAAAACGTTTCCTTCAGAAATTTAGTCCGGTTTTCTGCCGTCATCTGCATCAGGTTGTAACAGGTAGAGCCCGTTACAGCTGCTCCAAAACCATCCATGGTCTGGTACCTGGTGTTGGGTTCCAGCTTGATGGTGGTTGGCGACATATTGCTTTTCTCACTGAAATCAACAGCGTGCTTTTTGAAATCCTGTGCCCGGTTGCTGGTGGTAACATAAATCGTTACATCGCCGGTTTCGGTATCCGGAATTTCATCCACGCCGCCGTTGTCTTTGTTTTTGTCGCTGCAGGCAACAAATCCGCAAAGCACGGCCGCCAGTAAAATCAGTTTTAAATCGAATTGTATCTTCATTTTATCAGAGCGTTACTTTTTCAATGTGTACTGTGTTATCGTTCAGATTAATTGTAAAACGATAATTGGCTGACTCAATCACCGGATCATTTTCTCCGTTGGGAATGTCCCAGTTGTTATCGCCTGAAATAATCTGTTCGCCGGTAAATGTAAACTGGCCTGCTTTTTTCTCATTTGCCCAACCTGTGTTCTCAAAGGGTTTAAACCCGGCATAATGATCCTGGTCGCCCGGAGTATAAAAAGTTCCCTGGTAAACACCAGCGCTAATCTGACGCAGCAGAACATAATTCATCACGTTACCAAAACCCCAGTCGGTATGTACCCTTTTGTGCCCCGGGTATACGGCATTGATTTCGTCGGAAGTTACATTTGTTGGATATCCCAGCCCCCAGCCGCAAGCCAGCAGGTACTCAGGATAGGCCGGATTATCGACTCCTACAAATATGTTCTTGCGAACCGGGTTGTAATAGAGAGTGTATTCGCCTGTTGCTCCGAGGAATTTAACCTGTGAATCAGAGATTCGCTCAAAGAAATCAGGATTGTAGATGTTGCTTGCATCTCCCAGTTTGCCAAAAACCTGGTACGTTTTACCGTTTTCGAGGGTGCGTTTCAGGGTGCGGAACGATTCACCATAAATATCCTGGTTGCCAAAAGCTGACAAGGCCAGGTCGTCTGCTCCCAGGTTACTTCCTGTAGTGGCTACACCAAAGGCGTAATTGTCGTAAACAAAAGCTTTGGTATAATCGGCATTGGGCGTATAGGCAAAAGCCGACTCGCCTGCTTCGCTGATCATGGCCATTTGGCCATTCACATTGCCAAAAACAGCTCCGCTGTAATCGATGGTTTTATCGGCATTCAGCTTTTCAGCCACTTTAAAACGGAACGACGTTTCAAAAGTCAGTTCGGTTGCTTCAAACTTGTTTTTGTCGGAAGACCGGGGTGAAAGCATTGCAACAGTTCCATCGTCGGTAACCAGATAAAGTTGGTTGTATACCGGGCGTTTTCCTGTCAGGCCTGTAACTTGATAGGAGTCCTTTCCTTTCAGAACATTTGCAGCTACGAGGTTTACCACCACATCCGAATTATCGGCCTGGTTGTTCAGCAAGGGAATAAAAATGGACTGATTTACCAGGAATGTATCTCCTGCCATTGGAATTACTCCTGAAGCCACCACTCTTCCTTCTGATACCACTTCGTATTTTAAGGTAGCAAGTATTGTGGCCGGATCACTCATCCGGGCGTTTAACGTAATGGAATCGCCAAAGGTAAAGCTTGCCGGGGTAACGGTTACGGCTTCAAAAACCGGAATTGATTCTTTGCGGGGGCCGTATTCATCGTCGCACGAAGCGAAGAACAAGCCAAGCACCCCGATCAGCATGAATATTTTATATATCGAGTTCATAATTATCTCTTTAAAAGTTTACTGTTCATAGTTTAATAGCCAGGGTTTTGAACCAGGTTGGGGTTCTGGTCGATTACGTCCTGTGGAATAGGCAGAATGTAGGATAAGCTGTTGAAGGGGTAAACCTGCGCGGGGCGTCCTTCATCCTTGTCGTAAACGGCATTCATTACTTCTTCCACTTTATCGAGGCGAACAAGATCGAACCAGCGCTGGCCTTCGAAAGCTAGCTCAAGCCGGCGTTCTTTCAGATAGGCTTGCATAATTTGCTCGTGTCCGGCAGTTGCCGACGACGGAAGATTGCTTAGCCCTGCCCGGCGGCGGGTTTGGTTAATAATGGCAGCAGCCCCGTTGTAGTCGCCTTTGCTGATCAATGCTTCTGCTTTGAGGAGCAAAATATCGGCATAACGCAATTTAATAATGCTGTTGTAGGCGCTGCGGCATTTGTACATAAATGGATAATTGTCGGCCGGGTAATACACGTTCCAGTCGCATTGATAAAACACAACCGATTCCTGGTAGCGTTTATCGCCTACTTCGCTGTTAAATGTTTTTATCAGGTCGCGCGACGGTGTGATCCATTTTAGCCAGGTGAAGTAAAAGGTCCAGTCATTCAGCGGACGACCATACATCCAGGTTACCCAGTTGGTATTGCCGGGGAAAAATTGAGCTTCGTAGATGGTTTCCTTTGTATTCCGGGCTTTGGCATCAATGGCTTTGTTTTGCTGCGATGCCGGAGAATTGGGATCCGTTAAAGTAACGCCAAACAGATCGCCGAAGTTTTCCACTAATTCAAAGCCATCGCCGGCTAACTCATCGGCATATTTAATTACTTTGTCGTAATCGCGCAAAGGTTTTTCGGCATAGATCTTAGCGAGCAGAGCACGGGCAACTGATTTCGACAGCTGTGTTTTATCGGCAGCGCTGTTGTCGGGTGCGTATTGCAGTCCTTCCAAAAGGTCTTCTTCAATCTGTTGATAGATGGTCAAAGCGTCCGTTTGCGGCGGGAAATAAGCCGGGTAAACATCCTTGATGGTTTCGGAAGTAATGTCGCCGGCTACGGTGGTTACCAGCGGTACATTTCCCCAAATCCGTACCATGTCGAAATAGATCATGGCCCGGAGGATTTTGGCTTCGGCCTTGTATTGCTGTCTTTCCGCCTGGGTTAAGGATGCGTCATTCACATCGTCGATAAAGTTAATCAGCCTGTTTGTTTGTGCCACATTGGCCATGTGCCCGTTCCAGTCGCGTCTCAGGTTAATGTTTGAACCTTCGATGGAGTTAACCTCAAAGGGAGTGGTTTCTGCATTGGGTGCACCTGCATAGGCGTTGTCGGAGTGCGATTCGGCAAGCAGCAACATATCAAGGTACCAGTGTTCCTGGCCGTTTTTAAAACGCTCGAGCAAGGTTTGCCGATGTAGCAATACAGCCGCTTTGTCTTTAAATACTACGGGTACGCTGTCCTGACTTACCCCTTCGGTTACATCCGAATAGGTGTCGATCGGATCGTAATCAAGCGAACAGGCTGCAAACAGGAAGGCAGATAGGATGGATAAAATATATTTTGACTTCATTTTGTGCAGTTTTAAAATTCAACATTTAGTCCAAAAACAAAGGTTTTACTGTGCGGATAGGTTCCCCAGTCAATGCCTTGTACGGCACCGCTGTTGCCCCACTGGTTTACTTCGGGGTCCATACCGCTGTACTTTGTTAACGTCAGCAAATTGCTGGCAGTAACATACGGTTGCAGGCGCGAAACACCCAGTTTGTTTAAAATGCCTCCATTGAAGTTGTAGGAGAAAGTAACATCTTTAACCCGGAGGTAAGAGCCATCTTCAACAAAATAACTGGAGGGTTGTATGTTGAACCCGGCTTTGGGAACTTCTGTAATCTGTCCGGGAGTGCGCCAGCGTTCCAATACCCTGGTTGATTGATTTTTCAGATCGTGCATGCCCTCTGTATCACCTTTCGAAGCATTGAAAATATCGTTTCCAACAGAACCCTGCATAAAAATGCTCAGGTTAAATCCTTTGTACGAAAAGGAATTGGTAAGCCCGAAAGTAAATGCCGGGTTAGGATCGCCGATGTAGGTTTTGTCCGAAGCAGTGATTTTTCCGTCTTCGTTGATGTCGCGGTACATTAGTTCACCGGTTTCCGGATCAACACCATCGCTGATGTAGCCGTAAAATCCACCTAGCGGACGGCCTGGCTCATTTCGTACCACACGTGTTTGATGAAACGCATCTGTTGTTTCTCCGTCGTAATAAATTTGCTGTAACTCAAGACTTTTTAATTCATTCTTGTTGAAAGAGATGTTGAAATCGGTATTCCAGCTAAAAGCTCCGGTAAAATTGCGTGAGCTTGCCGAGAATTCAAAACCCCGGTTCATCATCTCTCCTTCGTTCCGAACAATGTTGCTTGCTGCGGCGGCTCCGGAAGGGAGTGAAACGTACATCAACATATCGGACGTGTGTTTCGAATAGTAGTCCATTGCAATGGTCAACCTGTCTGCAAACAACGTGGCATCCATCCCAATATTTACTTGTGAAGTTGTTTCCCAGGTAAGGTCTGATGTTCGAAGATTTGCCTGTGTTATAAGTGGAAGCGCATCTTCCTTTCCGGTTTCGAACCAGGCCTGGCGCGTAATGTTGTACCGTTGCAGATAGGCATAATCACCCACTCCCGACTGGTTACCTGTTTGTCCCCAGCCTCCGCGGATTTTTAAATCACTGATCCAGTCGATGTCACGCATAAATTCTTCGGAAGACAGACGCCAGGCACCTGAAAGCGAAGGGAAGGTTCCCCAGCGAAGATCGGGGTGCAGCTTGGAAGATCCGTCCTGACGAATGTTGAACGTAAAAAGGTACTTACTTTCAAAGTTGTACGACAGACGTCCGAAAACAGACATAATGCCCCAGTCGGATGCCGAAGAACCGGTATTGTTCCACGAAATTTTGTTGGCTGCATTCAGTGTCTGGATATATCCGTCTTTAAAATGAGTTCCGTTAATGTAGCTTTGCGACCATTGAGAATCCGTCCACGAGGTACCGGCCATTGCTTCAAAGTTGTGTTTTTCCGCAAATGTTTTCTTGTAAGTCAATACATTGTCGAATACCAGAAGCGTGTTCATGCTTCGTGTGTCCCAGGCACTTCCCCAGTCATCTCTGTCTAACCCATGTACCGGAGGGGTGAATCCTGTTATTTTCCCGTTTCTGCGGTCAACAGTAAGCGATGATCTCAGGTTCAGCTCCGGGAGGAAAGTAATGGTTGCACTACCGGAGGCAATCAGACGGTTTTCGTTGTTTTTATTGTTTTTGCCGTTTTCGAGCGATTCAACCGGGTTGGTAATGTTTTGCCCGAAAAACAGACGGTTGTACAAGCCTGTTTCCGGATTAATGACACTTGCAGCTGTAGGCAGGTTCACTACGGAAAGCACTACGCCACCGCGGTTGGAGCCGGCCCCGGTGGTTACGCCGTTACTCGTATTATCAGAATACGACAGGTTCAGTCCAATATTCAGCCATTTACGTACCTGGCTGTCAACATTACTGCGCAGGTTATAACGACGGAAAAATGCAGAACTGAGCACTCCTTTTTCATTCAAATAACCGCCGGATACAAAATAGCGGGTCTTTTCGTTGCCATCAGATATTTGTAACTGGTAGTTTTGGGTAATACCGGTTCCGTATACTTCGTCAAACCAATCGGTTTGATCGGTGGTCCCTGCGGGGATGGTTCCCGGGCGGATTTCGTCAATCAGCTCCTTGTACTGGGCGGCATTCAACGATTCAATCTGGTTGGCCACACGGCTTACACCCATTTGAACATTGGCTGCAATTTTGGCACCGCCGCCTGCTTGTTTGGTGGTAATAAGAACAACTCCGTTTGCCGCCCGCGAACCATAAATAGCCGCCGAAGAAGCATCTTTCAGGATTTGCATACTGGCAATATCCTGCGGAGAAAGAAAGCTCAGGTTATCAACCGGAACTCCATCCACCACATACAACGGCTCGTTGCTTCCGTTAAAGGAGGTGGTACCGCGCACTCTTACAACCATTTCTCCTCCGGGAGCTCCATTGGGCTGGTAAACATTAACACCGGCGGCCTTTCCCTGGATAGCCTGCGCTGCAGAGATAATCGGGCGCTCGTCAATGTCTTTGGTTGAAACTGTGGAGACAGCGGTGGTTACGTCTTTTTTGGCAACAGTGCCATAGCCAATTACCACTACTTCGTCAATTTGTTGCAAGTCTTCCTTCAATGAAATATTGATTTCATCTTGATTGGCTACAGCCACTTCCTGTGCAAGGTAGCCGATGTAAGAAAACACCAAAACGGCATCGTTGCCGGGCACGCTGATCAGGTACTTGCCGTCAAGGTCTGTTATCACGCCCTGCAAAGTTCCCTTTACCACGATGTTTACACCGGGCAATGGTATTCCGGCAACATCTTTTACAACTCCTGTTATGTTTTTGGGATTTTGTGCCTGAGCCGAAAAGCCAAAGCATAGGATCAAAAGCAAATAAACAAGAGGAATTTTTAGTTTAAAGAAATTAGTTCCCATAGATAAGTTATTTAATTAGTAACAGTTTTCATCCAGAAATAAACGCGTGCCCTTTTGGGGAAAACGCAACGCTTACCTCTTACTCAAACTCTGGTAAATAAATTCCGAACGGTATTATAGATTGTTAAATAAGTCTGTCCTGTTTTATCTTTTACAAAGATATCTAATGACGAGGCCGCTTTTGGGGAGGCAAAAATTAAAGTGGATGTTTGCGTTGGTTTTAAATGATTAGTTGGTTTATTATGTGGTTGTTAGGCCTGGATCGTGGGGTTGAAAAAGTGGAAGGGGAGTGGATTGTTGCGATGGAAATATTTGGTTTATCCGAGCTTCGAAGATGTTTTTGTTGGAAAATGAAAGAGGACCTTTGGGCTGGACAGGTGATGTTTGGCAGGCGTTGGTTTTTAAAAAATCAGGAAGGTTATGTTAATGCCGGTTTCTGAAATTTTAGTGCTTGCTTTTATCTGATAAGAACCAGTAAGTCCTCGAATTCGTCGCGTGATACGGCCCGGCTTTTAGCTTTGGCGCGGTAATTATAAATGGTGTTGACCGAGTACCTTAAAAAATCGGCAATTTGTGAGCTGTTGCTTATGCCCAGGCGGATTAGGGCGAGTATTCTTAGCTCGGCATTCAACAGTTCGTCGTTTTTCAATACAATTTTCTCCCCGTCAACCAGCAGCATGTTTACTTTCTCTACAAAATGAGGGAAAATGCGTAAAAACGCTTTGTCGAAATTCCGGTACAGTTCTTCAATTTCGTTTTCCATCATCGTCTGCGACCGGGTGGCTACCAATAACTCAGAAACCTGGCCCGCCGTCAGTTTTTTATTGACCATGCGGCGGAACCCGTCCATTTTATCAATGTAAGTAGAACAGAGCTTGATAAAATGTCCGATGTATACTTCCTTGATTTGGTTGGACTCAGAGAGGTCAACGTTAACAACCTGTAGTTGCTGATTTACCTGTTTTAACTCGTTGTTCAGGCTTTGCAAATTTGTGTTTGCCTCCTGCAGGTATTTTCGGGTTACGGACAAACGCCTCATTTGGCTGTAGATATAGAAAAAGGCAATGGTGAGCAGTACCCCCAAAATACTTGAAAGAAGTAAGTAATTTTTTAGCTGCCGGTTTTTCTTTTCGATGGTGGCCTGGTAAGTTAAGTCAATCAGCGACAGAATCCCGGCACTTTGCAGGCTTCGGAGGCGCGCGTTGTAAAAAACGGTTTCGCTCCACGAAAAACGAATGTAGTTATAGGCACGTTCCATATCGTTTTCCTTGTACAGAATTTCGGCTAACATCCATAGCGATGCGTGGTCTTTTGTTGCCGAGAGTATATCCGACAGGGCGGATAGCGCGAGGTAGTATTTCTCCTTTTCTGTGTCTTTTAATTTTCGGTAAGTTAAGGAGCGATTGTAACTTGTTATGGCAAATTCGCGGGTGCCGAGGGTACATTTGGCCAGTATCGTGTCGTTTACTTTTAAGGCCTCTTCCAGCCTTTCAGAATTTCTCAGTTCGTCTTCTTTTCCCACATAATACAGTTCGTCGGCAGGTGTAAGAATAGCTTTTAGCGAATCGCCGTACCGGGAAGATATTTGCCAGTATTTTTCGGCTCCCTGCTTGTTTTGCGTATAAAAGGCAAGTTCCGAATAAACGTGTTTATAGGTGCTGTAGTATTCTTCCAGTAATCTGGCTGGTACTTTCTCCCTGTCAATCGAAATGATCAGATCAACCGCTTCCAGGTACATTCCGGTAGAGCCCATCAGGAACGCTAACTGAAGCTCACTTTCGTGCAGAAGCTCGGTGTTGTTCAGGTGCTTTGCAATTTCAATGTTCCTGTTTTTGTAAAAAATGGCGGAGTCGCAAATGTAGGGGCGGTATTCCTTGTAAAGTTCGGTGTTTATGGTGTATTCTTCGAGTGAGTTTTTGGGCGTATGTTGTAATTGGGCTTTAAGCCTTTGCAGGCGTTCTTCCTTTTGCTGTGAATAGTTTGCATGATTTTCGATGGCTACATCAAGCCGGGCCATTAGCGAGTCCAACGAATATTGTCCAAAAACAACACCCGGAGCAAAAAATACAAAACAAAACAATATTCTAACTGAATACATACTTTTAGACTTACCCTTCACCAGAGTAGCACAAAATAAGCATTTTTTATTGTCTCCCCAATGTGGAAAATCATTTTCCAATGCCTGTTGCGCAGGTGGTAGTAGGGTATAAAATATTGAAGTGTCCTTGTAACTTATATCAAAAGTTAAATTGTAATGCGATTTAACGTGTTAGCTATCATTTTCTATTTGGTGTAGTTTGGCCAAGTACTCTTTGGGCGTTTGGTTGTAGTGCTTTCTGAAACTTCTGGTAAAGTAGGAGTGAGTAGTGAACCCAACTATATGAGCTGCTTCATCAATATTGTATTGATTTGTTTTAAGTAAATTAATGGCTTTTTCCAGGCGATATATACGAATGTATTCTGAAGTTGAATAGCCGGTCAGATTTTTAAGCTTACGATGTAGTTGGGAGCGGCTAATGCCAATCAGACTCGTCAGAAGCTCAATATCGAATTCTTCGTCATTTAAGTGTTTTTCAACGATACTGTTTAACTTTTTAAGGAAGTAATTATCCAGCCCATTCATCTCGGATGATTCAGTAGCCGGTATTTTGGGGCCAAAATATTTGCGAAGCTTAGCACGCTGTTCCAGTAGATTGTCTATTTGAGTTAGTAACAGCTCGTCGTCAAACGGTTTTGATAGGTAGGAATCAGCGCCCAATTGCATTCCTGTAATCTGATTCTCGGTTGATGAAAGGGCTGTTAAGAGAATGACAGGTATATGAGAGGTGACTATGTCGCTTTTTATTTTAGCGCAAAGTTCGAATCCATCTATTTCAGGCATCATAACATCCGAAACAATTATATCCACTGCTGTTGATTGAAGGATATCCAATGCAATTTTCCCATTTTCTGCTGTTTTTGTCTGGTAGTGTGGCTTTAGTACGGAGCTTATGTATGTTCTTAAGTCCGGATTGTCTTCCACAATCAGAACCATAGCATTTGATTTTTGACTTTTCTCTTTAGCTCCATGAATTACTAAATCCTGAGAAGCAGTTGTGCTATAGGATTCAAAATATATGTTTTCACCTTCTTGCTTTAGCGGTAGCTGAACGACAAAACAGCTGCCTTTGCCCGGTGTGCTGTATGCATGCAGGCAGCCTTTGTGCATAAGCGTAAAGTCGCGACACAATGAAAGGCCAATGCCTGAACTGTTTTTGCGTAACTCTTTGCCCTGCTCAAAGCGGTCGAATACTTTCCTGAGGTCTTGCGCTTCTATTCCCGGACCTTCATCTTCTATTAAAATGGATACCGTTTCGTCGGTGTGGAGTTCGCCAAAACTGATGTGGTTTTGATACTCATCTTTTGGAGGCTGGTGTTTGCCTTTTTTTAATGAAAGATTAATTTTCTTGTTGTTGGTTGTGTACTTAAAGGAGTTTGAAAGCAAATTAAAAATAATGTAATCTAGTTTTTCAGGATCAAACTCCATTTTAATGTGTTTATCCGGGTAGCTTTCCGTAAAAGAAATGGACTTCGATTGGATGTCAAAAGAAAAATGCAAGCTTCGCTCTTTAAGGAAACCAATGACATCATCGGTCGAAAGGTTTAATTTCTCTTTTCCTTCTTCCAATTTACGGAAGTCTATGATTTGATTGATCAGTATAAGTAAACGTTTTGAGTTGCGCTGAATAATATCTACCATCTGTCTCTGAGAATCTGTTAAGTTATCCGCTTCGATTAATGATTTGGTAGGCCCTGAAATAAGAGACAGAGGGGTCTTGAATTCATGCGATACGTTGGTAAAGAAGCTTAATTTCAGTTCATTGATTTCTTCTTCCTGTTGGTGTTGTATTTTCTGTATTAGTATGTCATTTCTCAGTTTTGTCCGTGCCTTTAATATTCTTATTAAGAAAAACAGGATGGAGCCAATCAGTAGTAAATAAGTAATATAGGCCGTGTTTGTTGCATAAAGCGGCTTGGTTATGGTTATGTGTATGCGTGCAGGCTCTAAGCACCATATGCCGTCATTGTTACAGCTTTTTACTTCAAATATGTATGAGCCCCATTTCAGGTTGGTGAACATGGCTGAAGCCTCCTGGCCTGCTTCAATCCACTCATCATAGAAATTGACTAGCCGGTACTGGAAGCGGTTTTTTTCGGGTAACAGATAATTGTCCGAAGTAAACTTAAAGCGGAGAGTGGTTTCATTTGGTTTAAGACGCAGTTGATGGGTAACCGAGTCCATGTTGGTATAGAAAAGATTGTAGTGCTTTTCATTATTAATGATGGCATCGCTTATAATTACCTTTGGAGGTCGGGTATTAATTTTTATGTTATCGGGATTTACGGTAGTGAAGCCATTGGTACCGCCAAAGTACAATAAGTTATCCTGGTCTTTGAATACCGATTGTGGATTAAACCAAAGGCCCTGTATTCCGTCTGAGGTCTTAAAGTGCCTTGCGGTTTGGTGTTCCGGTTTATACAATACCAGGCCATTATTGGTTGTAATCCAGATGTGTTGATTGAAGTCTTCTAAAACACCATAAACGGCATTGTCTTTTAACAGATTGTTGGCGTTGAAACTGGTAAACTTGTCATCTTTTGGATTATAAATAATGAGATCCGTTTTAGTTCCTATCCAGATTGTACCGTTCTTAAGTTCTGTAATGGAGTAGATTAATCTGTTTAACCCGGCTTGTGCATTTTTTTTAATGGGTGTATTCGGTTTAAGCGGAATGCACCTGATATCGCTCACGGTGCCTATCCAGATGTTGGAGTTGGAATCCACAATGATGGATTTAATGAACGGCGAGTTGTTGGGTATCTCTTTGGGGAATATTGACGATTGAAAAGAAATTTTCTTGGTTTTGTGATGGTAGAAGTTGAGTCCTCCCCCGTGTGTACCTATCCATACTCCTGAATCAACCGGGAAAAGCGAATAAACTTCATTGAAAGAAATATGCTTTCCATCTTCCGGACCGGCATCAAAATGCGTATAAGAGCTGTGCCCCGCTGGTTTATACCAAAGTCCGTTTGCTTTTGTTGCCACCCAATGCCCGCCAAAGCTATCAAAGCATTGGTATTTAATATTGTAGGTGTTTTGGTCGTTGGAGAGTGGTACTGTTGTAAAGGTGCCTCGTTGCTTATCAAAGCTGTTGAGTCCTCCCCTTTCGGTTCCAACAAATATTTTTCCATTGCTATCCTGGGCAAAACAACTGACCATATTATTGCTGATAGATGATGGATCTTTAGAATGTGAATAGTTGATAAACTGATTATTGGCATAGTGATAATAACTAATGCCACCGGCCCATGTTCCGATCCAGATTCCATTTTGTTTGTCTTCAAACAGTTCAAAGATAGAGGAGTTGGGCAGGCCTTCATTCTTGTCACTGTCAATCCATAATAGCTGCTGTCCGGGTTGCTGGATAAACAGGCCATAGTAGGTTGCTATCCAGAATGTACCACTTCGATCCTTGATGACTTTACGAATATCCCAGCTATCATAATTAACCCCCATCGCTTTATTAAAATCAAACTTCTTTGTTTGGGTGCCATCCATTGAATACGAGATGAGACCATTTTTTACATAGCCTATCCAAATGTGGTGATTATCTATATATATGGAAGTTACCTTATTCCCCTGGGCAGAGATAAATAACTCTGGCTTTAGGTCTGTGAGTTTTGCTTTATAAACACTCCCTTCCTGAGTGCCAATCCATACATTATTGTTTAAATCAAAATAGAAGTATACAGGTCTTTCATCGTTATCAAAGGCCAAACGTTCAAGATAACCGTTGTCAGCATTAAGCCGGCCAATGCCAGCCTGATCTGCTATCCATATATTTCCTTCATTATCGCTCGCTATGTGATGTATATATTTGTTTTTAACGATGCCATCTTTATCATTGTAATGAAATTGACTAAAAAGCTGAGTAGCTTTGTCCATTACGCATATTTTATCACTGATAGCTACCCATATTCGTCCGTCACGGTCAATGGCTAAAGAGTTAATCGCGCCATTCTTAAGGCAGTCACTTTTCTTTTCTTCGTTGCTGAACTTGTTTTTATCCCGCATACTGTATTTGAGTAGCCCATGATTGGTTCCTACCCAAATAAAATCATTTTGATCTTGAATAATTGCATTAACCGATTCGGATGAAAATCCACCAAGAGGTGATATGCGACGAAATATAAAATCAGTATTACTGCCATTCATTTCGTGCCCAAAAAAACAAAGCAAAAATATTATGAGTACGATTTTCATATGCAAATGTTTGTTGCAAAAATAGCTGAATTAAACTACAAGAACTAGTATATATGTTGCAAGGTAACTGCATTTATCTCATTCGCGAACAATGCTTGAAAGAATATGCAATATGTGTGGCAGAGTTGGCTTGATGGTGTATTTATATTTGAAAAGAAGAACGTTTGGAGGAGGGTTTTGACATGAATAATAGCTGAGATAAATAGGAGTATTCTTATAATGATGCAAATCAGTTTGAATTTGATAGCGTTGAAGTCAGATGCCTGGATTCGCGATTGTCGCGTATCTGGTCAGATGGTTTTATGTTAATCTTCTTAAAGATGAAAGAAGAGAAAAATAAACACAACAAGATATGAAGAATTTTTTTTTATTACTGTTGTTAATTGTTGGTTTTATAACAATAGCATCAGGACAACGAGAGCAGATGGTGATTAATGACAAGTGGCGTTTCACCTATGGATATGAAGTGCGAAAAAATGTATTTACAGAAATAAATCTGCCTCACACGTGGAATACCAAAGATGCATTGGGAGGCAATGTTGATTATTATCGGGGACTAGGTAATTACGAGCGGACACTTAAAGTGGAAGAAAGCTGGAAAGGAAAGCGATTGTTTGTTCGTTTTCTCGGGGTCAATACGGTGGCCAATGTGTTTGTCAACGGTAAACATGTAGGCGAGCACCGTGGTGGTTACACGGCTTTTGCATTTGAAATAACTGATTTTGTCAATTACGGCGAAGATAATACGCTTTGGATTCGTGTCAATAATGCGCCGCAACTGGATATCATGCCTTTGGTGGGCGATTTTAATATGTATGGCGGCATATACCGCGATGTAGAACTGTATATAACCGATACCGATCTAATATCGTTGCTGGACTATGGCTCTAAAGGAGTTTACCTTCATCAGCAGGAAGTGTCATCAAGCAAAGCCCGGGTAAATGCAGTCGTTAAAACATTGGGGTATTCAGAGTCTGTCGTACGTTTATTAGTTGAAGATCATAGCGGTAATATCATACTCAATAAGTCTGTTTCTGTATCTCCGGGTAAGAACCAAACTGGCGAAGTAGCTATTCCTTTCGAGATGCAGGCACCGCGCTTATGGAATGGGCGTAAAGATCCCTATTTGTACACCGTGCGAACGCAGTTGATTAAGCAGGGAAATGTTGTGGATGAGGTTGTTCAACCATTGGGTTTGCGTTTTTTCCATGTTGATCCTGATAAGGGCTTCTTTTTGAATGGTGAGCATTTGCAGCTAAAAGGTGTGTGTAGGCATCAGGATAGACCAGAATTGGGAAATGCCGTATCGTACCTGCATCATGCCGAAGACATAGCCATTATGGAAGAGATCGGGGCCAATGCAGTGCGCTTGTCTCATTATCCGCAAGATCCGCAAGTGTACCGGTTGTTGGATGAGAAAGGTTTTGTCGTTTGGAGTGAAATTCCTTTTGTCGGTCCAGGAGGGTATCGCGATAAAGGATTTGTAAATCAGGCTTCTTTTAAAGAAAATGGAAAGCAGCAACTACTGGAGATGATACGTCAGCAAATCAACCATCCTTCGATTGTTATGTGGGGTTTGTTTAATGAGCTAAAGGAGCAAGGAGATAATCCTGTTGAGTACATTAAGGAGCTGCATGCGCTCTCTCATTCCGAGGATCCGTCGCGAATAACTGTGGCAGCAAGTAACCAGGGAGGTGCTTTAAATACAATTACAGACATTATAGCCTGGAACAAGTATTATGGCTGGTACGGCGGAAACCCCTCTTCTATTGGAACCTGGGCTGATAATCAACACAAGCAAATGCCTTCAACACCTATTGGAGTGAGTGAGTATGGTGCCGGAGCAAGCTTGTATCACCAGCAGGAAGAACTAATTCAGCCTGCTCCCAATAGTTTCTGGCACCCGGAAAACTGGCAAACGCATTTTCATGAAGGCCATTGGGTAGCTATCGATCAACGTCCTTTCCTATGGGGAACATTCATTTGGAATCTGTTTGATTTTGGAGGAGCGCATCGCACCGAAGGGGAAGTTCCGGGGAAGAATGACAAAGGCTTGGTGACTTTTGACCGGAAAGATAGAAAAGACGCTTTCTACTTTTATAAGGCTAATTGGAACCAGACCGAACCAATGGTTTACGTGGCCGAACGACGCATTGCTAATCGGACAAAAGCAGCACAAACCATTAAAGTGTATTCCAATCAAAAGCGAGTGGAGCTATGGGTAAATGGAAAGAAAGTAGGTACAGCCACCGGTGATTATGCACGTTTCTATTTCGAGGTGACCTTAAAGCCTGGCATGAACGAAATAATCGCCAAAGCGGGAAAAGAATTAATAGATAAGATTTACATTAATTTGCAGATTAATTATTAAAAAGATGAAGAGGAGAGTTTTACTGTTTGCCTTGGGTGTATTGGTATTATTGGCTTGTGAGCAACCACAGGATTTTACTGAAAAGCTCTGGTACAAGCAGCCGGCAAAAGAGTGGTTTGAGGCCTTGCCAATTGGTAATGGACGCATAGGTGCTATGGTGCATGGGGGTATAAATCGCGAGCATTTGCAGCTCAATGAGGAAAGTTTGTGGGCCGGATGCCCTGAACAGCCCTATCCGGAGGATGTACAGAAACACTATAAGCACTTTCAGAAACTAAACCTGGACGGAAAGTTTGAACAAGCATATGAATATGCGAGTAAGTATTTGGTTACTAGTCCAACCGGCTTTAGATCATACGAGCCATTTGGTGACCTGTATATAGGCTTTGACCACTCAGAGGGGCAGAATTATCGCCGGGAAATTGACTTAAGCACAGGCTTTGCTACTGTAGAATATGAGATAGAGGGAAAACGCTTCCGTAGGGAAACCTTTGTATCCATGGAGCACGATGTGTTGGTTTATCATTTTAAAAGTTTGGACGGTCAGAAAGTAAATGCCGAAGTGGCGTTTAGCCGTAAAAAAGATGTGCGAACAAAAGCTGTAGTGGACGGTATTGTTATTCAAGGTCAGATTTTTGATGATCCTGACGGTTATGATGATAATGTTGGAGGATCCGGAAAAGGTGGCTACCACATGAAATTTGCAGGCCGTGCCAAAATAATTGCTGATGGTTCTGAAATTGTTCGTAACGATGAGGCTTGTCAGATAAAAGAGACTTCGTCATTTACCATCCTGTTTGGTGCCGCCACTAATTACAATTTGGCCGGGCTTAATTTTGACGAATCCATTGATGCCTCAAAAAAAGTTGCAGAGGACATTGAAAAGGCTGAGACATTCACGTATGCCGAGTTGAAAGAAGCCCATGTGAAAGTTCATTCGGAATTATATAAGCGCGTGAACCTGGATCTGGCTAAGATGGTAGTGGATACCATTCCTACAGACAACCGTCTGGATGCATTGAAAGCTGGTAATGACGATGTGTATTTGCAGCAATTATTATTTCAATACGGACGATACATGTTAATAACCAGTTCGGCGGGCAAAGCCAACTTGCCGGCTAATCTTCAGGGTATTTGGAATAAGGATATGTGGGCGGCCTGGGAGTCGGATTACCATATGAATATTAATTTGCAAATGAATTACTGGCCGGCTGATGTTTGCAATCTCCCTGAAACTGTCAGGCCATTATCGGATTATTTAACCCGACTGGCGGTGAATGGAAAGCAGACAGCCCGCGAATTTATTGGTTCTGAAGGCTGGATGTTTCATGCAACGAGTAATGTGTTCGGACGCACTACGCCTTCTGCTTCAAATGCTTCTTATCAGGTAAGTGTTGGATATAGCTTCCCTTTGGCCGGAGCCTGGATGACACAGACATTATGGAGGCATTATCAGTTTACCCGCGACGAGGAGTATTTGCGCAAAACGGTTTATCCAATACTACAAGGATCGGCCCGTTTTATCATGGATTTTCTTCAACAGGACGAAAATGGCTTACTAGTTACAGCACCATCTTATTCGCCTGAAAATGAATACATAAATCCTGAAACTGGTAAGGCCTTGTCCAACACAGTGGCTTCGTCGGTAGATATTCAGATTATTCGTGATGTATTGAACAGCTGTTTGGAAGCAGAACAGTTGCTTGGACAATCAAATCTCACCGACGAGATTAAGGCGGTATTACTTCGGCTGCCTGAGATTAACATTGGAGCCAATGGCACCATCATGGAATGGATTCAGGACTATGAAGAAGCTCAGCCTGGGCATAGGCATATCTCACACCTTTATGGCTTGTACCCTTCCACTCAAATAAATCCTTCGAAGCCGGAATTATTTGCTGCCGCGCGTAAAACGATAGAGAGGCGGCTGTCATTTGGAGGTGGACAAACAGGTTGGAGCCGTGCCTGGATGGTTAATTTTTATGCGCGCCTGTTGGATGGTGATGAATCGTATAAACACATCAATGCACTGCTAAAAGAGCAAATGACCAACAATCTGTTTGATTTGCATCCGCCACGTATTTTTCAGATAGATGGCAACCTGGGCGTTACAGCCGGAATGGCTGAAATGTTGTTGCAGTCGCATGAGCCAGGTATCATTCGCTTGTTGCCCGCATTACCTCAACAATGGCGAGAGGGTACAGTTAGTGGACTCAGGGCAAGAGGAAACTATGAATTAGGTTTAAGCTGGTCGGAAGGTAAACTCACAAAAGTACATGTAAAAGCTTTCAGCGGAGGACAGGTTTCTTTGGTGTATCAATCAAAGGAGATGCTGGTTGATATGAAATCTGGCGAAACGAGAGAAGTGGCATTTTTATAGTTGAAGCATTGAATAAGCACTTGCTTTTAAGAAGATACCTGCAAAAAATATGAAATTACTTCCAGTCCTCACGATCAATGATCGTGGGGATTTTTCATCCTCATTACTAATGTTTTTCTTGTATGTATATTTTGTCTGGCCTTTTGGCTTTCTTATATATAGCCCATGAGTTCCCTCTCCGTCAGTCTCACTGATTTAATAACTCAAAACCGCCGCTGTTCTTTCATTATCTGTACCTGTGCCGATGTGTTCTCCAAAGGCGTCTCTAAACTTGGGAATATGCTCCGTTTTTTTTCGTTGAGCACCGAAAACGCTTAACAGCAACAAGAAGAATCTTTTAAAACGTAGAAATTATAAAAAAAAGTTAAATGCTGCTGTCGAGGATGTTGCAGTGGCGAAACAATAGTGAAAACATGCAGCATGTGTCTCAGAACTAAACACAAGAGTGCAAAAATCTTGGAAGCGCTTCATGTATGTTTGGATTTATAAGAATGGAAACATAGTAAGGCACAGTGGTGCTTAGTCTCCTTTTTTATAATAGTGTAATTCTAATCAACCATTTATGAAGAAAAAAAACAAAGTTGTTTATTGGACTCAGCTAAAAAAGTTTGTTTCCAGTAAATTGAAGTTTAGCTTACTGTTTCTGGGATGGAGTTTGTTCCATACATCAGCAATAGCTAATTATTCTGGCGGTGATGGTTTCAAGGAATCAGGAAGTCAGACTGATAGAACAGTTTTTCAAGAGCCTAGCCGGGTAATGACAGGTGTAGTTAAAGATGGGCAAGGGCTAACACTTCCAGG
The DNA here is from genome assembly GCF_003576475.1 of Maribellus luteus. Lineage (GTDB taxonomy): Bacteria > Bacteroidota > Bacteroidia > Bacteroidales > Prolixibacteraceae > Draconibacterium > Draconibacterium luteum. The sequence continues at coordinate 293,429 of NZ_QWGR01000004.1, forward strand.
TGTAACTGTGTTTTTAAAGGGCACAACTACCGGTACGGTAACACAACCAGACGGTAGCTATCAGCTTAAGGTTCCGGAGAATGGAGGTGTTTTAGTATTCTCATTTATCGGGATGGAAACCAAGGAGGTTGTAATTGGTGATCAAACGGTTGTCAACTGTATTCTGGTTAGTTCAGTAACAGCGCTTGAAGAAGTAGCTGTTATCGCGTATGGCACTCAAAAGAAAGTGACGATCACTGGAGCTATCTCATCAATGGATACTGAAGAGTTGGGAAGAATGCCTGTTGCTTCGGTTAGCAATATGCTGGCCGGCAATATGACGGGTGTGTCAGCTGTGCAGTATTCTGGTCAGCCAGGTTCTGATGATGCACAAATTTACATTCGTGGTGAAGCAAACCCCTTAGTATTAGTGGATGGGGTTGAAAGAGCATTCTCTCAAATTGATCCGAACGAAATTGCCAATGTAACTGTATTAAAAGATGCCTCTTCAACAGCTGTGTTTGGAGTGCGGGGAGCCAACGGGGTGATTTTAATAACTACCCGGCGAGGACAGGAAGGGTCTGCTCAAATTCATGTAAACTCGTCAATTGGGGCACAGGTACCAACGAGCTTAGGTAAATATGTGAATGCCAAAGACTTTATGACTTATGTGAATGAAGCTAACTCAAATGATGGTCAGTCACCTACCTATTCTGAGGAAACATTGGCTCAATACGATGATCCTAACAGAAATACATTGTTGTATCCCGATACCGATTGGCAGGAGATGTTTTTTGATGATTATGCAATTCAGCATCAGCATAATATGAATGTAAGTGGAGGTTCGAAAAGAGTTAAATACTTTACCTCTATGGGAATGCTTAGTCAGAACGGTATTTTTAACGGAAATGATGAGCTTGAATCTAACGGAAACTTTACTTACCGACGTTACAATTTGAGAAGCAACCTCGACTTTGAGATTACATCGAGTACTACCATGTCGGTAAATATTGGTGCCCGTCTTGAAAATCGAAACGAACCCAATGCCTATAAAGAAGGTGAATTTTTTCGTTCATTTAAAGAAGCGAACCCAATTGGTGGCGCGGGTATCATTGATGGTAAGGTGATTATAGGTAACCAAGATTTGTATGTCCCTCTTGCAGGTCATGCTATGGGATTTGCAGGACTCGGTACAACGTCCAGCTCTAAAAACGTACTAAATCTCGATTTTAATCTGAAGCAGAGGCTTGACTTTGTCACTAAGGGTTTGGAATTAAGTGTGAAAGGTTCTTATAATAGTGCGTATGAGCAGTGGAAGACCTTTAAGACACAACGTCCCAAATACACACCTTGGTTACGAAAAGATATTCCCTGGCTGCAAGATGTGCCATATACTGAAGAGGAAGGCGAACAAGTTATTCTGATTAAAGACGGTGATGATGGACAAACCGAGTTCAACACTGGTGTTGGTAAAGGGCGTGATTTTTATACCGAGGCAGCCTTAAACTTTAAGCGGAGCTTTGGCGGGCATAATGTATCGGCCTTGGCTATGTATAATGCCAGGCGTATTTATTATCCTGCAAATGCTGTTAATCAGGATTTGCCGGCTGGTTATGTGGGGCTGGTTGGACGTATTACCTATGATTATGACACGCGCTACCTCGTTGATTTAAGTGTGGGTTATAACGGTTCTGAGAACTTTCACCGCGATCGCCGTTATGGAACGTTCCCATCTGTTTCTGTTGGTTGGATTGCGACCGAAGAGGGCTTTCTGAAAGATAATAATATCATCGATTATCTAAAGTTGCGTGCTTCATATGGTATTGTTGGTAAAGACCGACGATACAATGATTACAGGTATCGGTTTGGATACGTTCCCAATTCATGGACTTCATCTGGTGGCTATCGATTTGGAGATGTATCAGGTGGAACGTGGTATGGTGGTTACAACGAAGGTAAAATTCATGATGAATTTACTACATGGGAAACGGCTCATAAGCAGAATTACGGTGTGGATATGCGATTCTTGGACAGTAAACTATCTATTTATTTGGATTACTTTAATGAAAAACGCGATGATATCTTAATTGCCCGTCAGACTTACCCAACTTTTGTTGCCTTTACACCTCCTGAGGTCAATATGGGGTCACGGGAGATCACCGGATGGGAATTTAATATCGGTTGGAAATCGCATGTTAACGAGGTTTCTTACAATGTGTCTTTTAATGGTTCGTATGCTAAACGCATTGTTACTTTTATGGATGAGGTCCCAAATCCTGAAAACCCCTGGACCTTGCGCACAGGATATGAGGAAGGTCAACCCTTCGGTTATAAATTTATTGGATTTTACCAGGATGGGATGCTTAATAACAACGGTGTAGATGCTAAAGAAGTGCAGCCTTCTATAGCAGAAGGAGACTGCGTGTATGCTGATGTTAACGGAGATGGCGCTATTGATAGCAATGATATGGTTGCCATTGGCAACACAAACAACCCACGCTTTACCGCAGGTTTAAATATGGGATTTGAGTGGAAAAACTTATCCTTTTCTATGCAGTGGAATGGTGCTACCGGTGTTTCACGTGTGTTGGCAGGTGCCTATCGCGAGCCATTAGGACCAACAGGTAACCGCTCATTAATGCAAGAGCAGTTTGATAACCGATGGACGCCAGAGACAGCTGAGACAGCTACGTTGCCACGTGCCTCAATGAGTTCACTGCCAAATAATAGCATGGTTTCTGATCTTTGGATTAGAGATGCCAGCTATATCCGATTGAAGAACTTCCGTATAGGTTATGATATTCAGTCTCAGTTTATAAAGGGTCTGGGGATTAGTAAGTTTAACGTTTTCGTTGCCGGACAAAATGTGCTGACATTTGATAAGCTGAAAGTACTGGATCCGGAATCTCGCACAACAGCACTAAATCCTGCTTATCCGGTAATGGCTGTATACAACCTTGGGGTTAACCTTAGTTTCTAAGCAGTACTTAATCAATAAAAAAAGTTTGTACAATGAAAACGATAATATATAGATTACTGTTTGTTGGTGCCATTGTTGCCGGCTTGTTTGCAACATCGTGTGTTGATGAATTTGAAGTGGGAGATGACTTTCTGGTTAAAAAGCCCAGCGGAGATATTTCGATTGATACCGTATTTAGTGATGCGGTGAGTGCTAAAGGTGTGCTATGGAATGCATATGCTACACTTTATTATGGCTTAACCGATAGGACAACCTATTTTCATAACCTGGAAGGATTAAACTCTTTAGGAGATGATTACGAGAGTTTTTTGAATCAGGCGCGTGGAACATCGGTTTATTATTCCGGCCAGATGAATCCATCAAGGGAATATAATGACTCAAAAGGATATTATACAAAACCCGAGAGATGGAAAGGAATACGTTATGCCTATACTTTTATTGAAAACGTAGATAAAGTACCAAATTTCGAGGAAGGAGAGAAAGAACGGTTGGTTGGAGAGGCCAAGATGATCATCGCAAGCCATTATGCGAACATGTTTCGCCATTTTGGTGGATTACCATTGTTAAAAAAGGCATATCAGCCTGCTGATGATACCAATGTTAAGCGTGCCACCGTAGAAGAAACGGTAAAATTTATTACCAATTTGTGTGATGAAGCAGCAAATGCTCTTCCCTGGCAGTTGAGTAATGATGAGATAGGAGCATGGGCGGGCAGGTTTACAGCAGCCGGCGCAAAGGGGTTAAAAGTTAGAGTGTTATTGTTTGCTGCAAGTCCATTGTTTAATTCTTCAAATACCTGGAGTGGATCCGGAAACGAGTCGGTTAGCAATTTGCAAACAACCTATGGTAGTTACGATGCCAGCCGCTGGCAAGATGTGGTGAAGGCTTGCGAAGATTTCTTTACACTTAATGGAGGTCTTGCGCCCAATACAGGTACATACTACCTGAACCAGCCTACAGGAACTGATCTGCAAGCATATCGTGAAGGCTACCGCGAAGGCTATTACAACAGAAGTAACCCCGGAATGCTTATATCAGTGCGAAGAGAAGATAAATCACCTTCGAAATGGGATTATTATTATTTCCCAACCATATGGGTACGTTGGAATGGTATGTTGCCGACATTAACTGGTTTGAATGCCTATCCAAAAGCAGATGGAACACCTTTCCTGGAAGCAGATATGCCATGGAAAAAGAGCAACGCAGAACAGCAAACAGCTCTCAATAATGGGACATATGTTGATCCTTTCGCTGATCGCGACCCTCGCCTGTATGAAGTTAGTAACATAACCGGTAAGACCTACCATAACGGAAGATTGTTTGAAGGGTATATGGGAGGTTCCCACCGTGGCGATAAAGAAGATGGATCGCAGGTTAAGACGGACAAAGGACTGGCTGCATCAGGCTTTACAAATTATAAGTTCACGCTTGATTTTGCGGGAGAATACGACGGTCGTACAATCCATTGGCCTGAATTACGTATAGCTGAGATTTACCTGAGTTATGCAGAGGCACTGACAATGGTTGGCCGTTCAAGCGACGCCTATAAGTGGGTGGACGCGGTACGTGCACGTGTTGGACTTAAAGGTTTGTTAGAAGCCAATCCAACCCGCAGTGCCATTGATGTAACACATCCCGATTTCAGTGAGGCGGCACCAGCTGATGAGTTTTTATTAAAAGAAATCCTGAGAGAAAGAAAATGCGAATTGGCGCTTGAAGATGTACGTTTCTACGACCTCATCCGCTGGCGTTGTGCAGAGGACTTCAAAAAGCGTTTGTCTGGCTTATTAATATGGAGATATAAAAAAGATGACGGTACGATCGTGGATGATGATGCCTCATTTGTATTTAATGAATTTCAGATAAGAAAGCGCTTTATTCAGGATGGCGAGTCTGGTAAAGAACAAATTATTCGGATTTACCCTGGCGATAAAGAAACTGCGATCAATAAAGATGCGCACGGATCAATGTGGGAGCCTAAATGGTATTTGTCAGCTTTCCCAACAGCTGAATTAAATAAGAGCTATGGTTTAACTCAAAATCCAGGCTGGTAAGCAGTAAAAAGTTGAATTTATGAAGACAAGATATTTTAAATTTATTATTGGGCTTTTCCTTGTATTTGCAGTTCAAAAGTATACCAATGCAGACGAACTGACCGGCCGAGTGTTGGATGCAAAAGGAAAACCAGTTTCAGGAGCATTGATTTATTTGGTGCAGTATCCTGATGTTAAAGCGACTACTGACAGGAACGGTGAGTATACTATTGCTGCCACAGAAAATTCTGAAGCAGTTATTAATTCAGCTGATAATTTTTCTAAGTCAGTAATATTATCTGATAGCCTTGTGATTGTTATGGGCCTGGAAACGAGCCCGGTTAACCGTGGTTATGATTTAATTAACGCAACAAAAAACACGGCAGCATCTGCTCAAACTGTGTTTGCAGAAGACCTGGAGAAAAACGACTCAAAAGTGAATGCTTCCAATGCATTGTTTGGCGAGTTGTTGGGGCTTAGTGTGTTACAGAAAAGTGGAACGGTTGCCGAAAACCAGGCTAGATTGAATTATCGCGGCTTAGGACGTCCGTTGGTCTTAGTGGATGGTTTCGAACGTGATCTTGATGGACTGACCGTGGAGGAAATTGAGTCAGTAACCCTGTTAAAAGACGCAGCATCGCAAGCTATTTACGGCATGCGTGGGGCGAATGGTGTTTTGTTGGTAAATACCAAAAAGGGTAAATACAATACCATGGAGATTGATCTTAAATACGATCATGGGGTTAAGTTTGCCAAATCAAGTATTCCAATGGTTGATGCTTTCACCTATGCAAGTGCCATGAACGAAGCATTAGGCAATGATGGGTTAGCTCCTGAATTCAACCAGTATCAGCTTAATGCCTACAGAGACGGAAGTCAGCCCGGAATTTATAGTAACGTAAACTGGGCCAATGAGATATTTAAGGATGTAGCTCACTCTAACTCCTACAATGTACAAGTTAGAGGCGGTAATGGCATAACTCGTTTCTATGGGGCGGTTGCCTATGATACTGATGAAAGTTTTATTAAGCTCGGCGCGCCCGATCCTTCAATCCCGAACCAGTTCAAATATTCAAACCTGAATGTACGCACCAATGTAGATGTCAACATATCAAAAAATACACTGTTGACAATTAACATGCTGGGTAAGCTACAGGAGAACAGCCGGGGAATGCTAAGTGAATCGGACCTGATGAAAAGTATTTATAATACACCTGCCGGAGCATTTCCAATTAAAACCGAAAATGGTAATTGGGGAGCCAGCACAACCTGGAAAACCAATCCGGTTGCTGAATTATCGACAGCTGGTTTTACAAGGTTTCATACGCGTACTCTTTACGCCAATATAAATATTAAGCAAAACCTTGATGCGATTACCAAAGGTCTGAATGCTAGTGCCAGGTTTGGTATGGACTCTTATTCTGTTATTAGAGAGAAAAAGTATAGAACTTACCAAACAGAGACAATTACGCCTGTATTTGATAATGATGGTAACCCAACTGATCTTGAATATAACCTGATTGGAGAACGGATGACCAACTTTCAGGAGTGGAATGCGGGCACCATCGATCAGTGGAGAAAACTTACCGGACAGGGACAACTGGATTACAAACGCACGTTTAACAAGTCAACCGTAGGTGGTGGATATATCTTTGAGATATCGAGTTATTCCGGTTACGGGCAGCACAAAATGTTTAACCGGGTAAATAATGTCTTGTATGCTTCGTATGGCTATGATAATAAGTATTTGCTGGATGCTACATTTTCAGTTGGTTCTTCTAACGTACTGAACCCTCGTAGAAAGTGGGGCTATTTTCCTGCCATTTCGGCCGGATGGGTTGTTTCGCAAGAAGACTTTGCTAAAAACAGCGAGGCCATTGATTACCTGAAAGTAAATGCTTCGTGGGGTATTACCGGAAGTGATAACATGAACTTTGATCTGTACAAAGTATATTATCAAACAGGTAAAAGCTATTTATTTGGAAACTTCCAGGGAGTGGGTACTATTGAGCCCGGTAGCTTACCAGTGGTTAATCTTACTTATCCTAAAACCCGAAGTGTCAATGTTGGTGCTGAAGGTACATTCTTCGGTGGTATGAATGTGAGTGTTGATGTGTTTGACATTAAGAAGTACGACCAATTGATTGAAAGCAAGAATATTGTTTCATCAGTCATTGGTATTGACCCGGGCATGACCAACAGTGCAGAATATGCTTACAAAGGCGTTGAGTTAGGATTAGGATATACAGGCACAAAAGGTGACCTTAAGTATTCGGCGATGGGACATTTCACTTTTACAAGAAGTGAAATAATTAATAACAACGAGCAAGTATGGAAGAATGACTTTAACAGGGCTACCGGCCATCCGGTTGGTCAGATCTTTGGTTACGAGTCGATAGGTTTCTTCAAAGATCAGGCTGATATTGATAATAGTCCTGTTCAAACTTTCTCGGAAGTGCAGCCCGGAGATATAAAATACAAGGATCAGGATGATAATGGCATTATCGACCAATACGATAGAATTGCTATTGGCAATAATTCAATTGTACCCGAAATGTATTTTTCGTTGGATTTGAATGTTGAGTATCGTAAGCTAGGTATCAATCTTCTGTTCCAGGGAACCGCTAACCACAGTGCCATCATGCAAGCAGATGGTATTTACCGTCCGTTGGTTAATAATAAGAATATATCGCAGCATTATTACGATAATCGCTGGACTGAGACAAATCAGGATGCATTGTACCCACGTTTAACAAACGCGCTAAATGAAAACAATAATGTGGCCTCAACTATTTGGTTGCAAGATTTATCCTATCTAAAACTGAGGACAGCCGAGATTTACTATACCCTGCCAAAACAATGGGTTGAACGTGTAAAGCTGGGCAACGCCACAGTCTTTGCCAGGGGCTATAACCTGTTTTCGATCGATAAAATGAGAGTTGGCGATGCTGAGGCCTTTGGGCTTAATTTCCCAATGTATAGTTCTGTTAATCTTGGAGTGAAGATCAATTTCTAATAGACTGAAATATGAAAAATAAATATAACAAAATAGTATTACTGCTTAGTGCAGTGATGTTGACGTTTACTGCCTGCAACGACTTCCTGGAGTATAGCGAAACAGATACTCTCAATGAAGAGTTGGCATTTAGTAATCTGCAGCGAGCCACCTCTGCTGGTTTAAACTGTTACACTTATTTACAGGATAATTTTGGATCGGCTATGCGTTCCTCTGGTTGCGATGAATCGCAGTATGCCTGGCCTGCAAGTTATATTCATAAATACTATAATGGCAGCTGGTCGTCCTTTAATACGGTCGATGATCAATGGGGCCATTTTTACCAGGGTATCTTTGTGTGTAACAACTTCCTTGAAAAAGCGGCAGATAAGGAGTTTGAAGAGTATCTGTACAACGAAGATTATGAAAGATTGTACACCAACTTTAAAAATCTGAAATGGGAAGTAAGAGCCCTGCGTGCTTATTTTTACTTCGAATTGGTTAAGCGCTATGGCAATGTGCCTTTGGTTACTGATGTGCTTAACAAGGAGGAAGTTAATAGTGTATCGCAAACTGATGCCAAAAAAGTGTTGGAATGGATTGCCAGCGAGAGTCATACTTGTTCTGATTATCTGCCCGATACCTATGATGTTAATGAATACAGTAAACAAACTGGTCGTGTTACAAAGTTATTTGCAAAGGCCTTGGAAGCACGCGTACTGTTATATGCTGCCAGCCCCTTACACAACAATGGTACTTACGATCTGGATCTGTTACGCTCGTCTGGTTTGGCTTCGTTATCCATTATTAATACAATGGAAGCCAACGGTGTTAGCTTGTCTTCTATCGAGTACTCCGATTTGTGGAACTCAGAAGGCGATAAACATGCAAAATGCCCGGAAGTTATAGCGAATATCATGAAAGGTGCGACAAACTCGTTTGAAAAAGAAAACTTTCCGATTTCAGTAGAGGGAGGAAAAACGGGTAATTGTCCGACACAGAACCTGGTCGATGCCTACGACATGCAATCTGGCTTTACTTACGATCCGGCCAATCCATATGCTAATCGCGATCAGCGTCTGCAACAAACCGTGGTGGTCAATCAGTCGGAATGGGCCTATAACGAAACCATGGATATTTTCTTTGGCGGAAAAGATGGTTTGCCAAACAAAGGTGCCACTCCAACCGGCTATTACCTGAAAAAATATGCGATGAAAAACACCAACCTTAATCCGGTTGGTACCACACAGCATAAAATGGTTTGGATCCTGTTTCGTTTAGGGGAAGTGTATTTGAATTATGCAGAAGCAGCCAGCCAAATCAATGGTGTGTCAGGTACTGATGCTGACTTGCCGCTTTCAGCTGTTGATGCGATTAATAAGGTGCGCACACGCAAAGGCTTAACCATCGATGTTATTTCAGATGCTTTATCACTGGAGGATTTTACCGCTCAGTATCGTAAAGAGCGCATGGTAGAGCTGGCTTTTGAAGATCACCGTTTCTGGGATGTTCGACGCTGGATGATTGGAGATGCTACCGTTGCGATAAAAACAATGAAGATTGAGAAAGCGGCTGATGGTTCATTTATCTACACAAAAGAAGTAGATAATAGCACTCGTCTATGGGAGGATAAATATTACTTCTATCCGATCAATCAAAGTGAGTTGAATATTAATCCAAATTTGAAACCAGGTAAAAATTGGTAAAAATTACAGGGGCAGAGCTATCTCTGTAGCTGTATTACAAAATTTTAAAAAGTTTAATTATGAAGAAAAAATTAAGCTATATATGGATATTGACCATTGCTGTAGTGGCTTTTATCTACGGATGTAACAAAGAAGATGTATTGCACAGTAGTCAGGAAAAGGAAGATGTTGCCTTAAAAATGACAGTGAAGAATGATGTGCTGGTTTCGGGGGACAGCCTAAGTATTGTTTTCGATGTTGAGGAAGACGCTGTTGCCGGTAAAGACATTGAAATTACACTGTCAGTAAGCAATGCAAACGGAGAAGATGCTTCTCAACACTTTCTGGGGTTTATTGAAACGGTTGTTTTTCCAAGAGGTGAGAAATCACTTACTAAAAACTATTCAGTCAGTAAGCTTAAAATGGCTAAAATTAATGTGGAGCTAAGTGCCAGTTGTGAAACGAACACTATTACTGGCGAAAAGATTCCTTTAACGATTACCAATAATCCATCCTGCAATCTGAATTCTTTTCTGCTTGATGGCAGAGAAGGCGAGATTAACCAGGAAGACCGCACTGTTTTGGTATACATGGTATACGGTGCTGATCTGACAGCTTTGGAGCCAGGGTTGGAAGTATCGCTCGATGCAACATATTCGCCGGAGGGCAAGCAGGATTTTTCATCTCCGGTTGAGTACACCATTACTGCGCAGGATGGTGAAACTAAAAAGGTATACACCGTTTCTGTTAAGTATGCTAAAAATGATAAAGCTGTTGTCGAATCATTCATACTTGGCAATTACCCTGCTGTTATCGATCAGACTAACCGGGTAATCAATGTAAATGTGCCAACAGGAACCAATGCTGCTGAGTTGACCAGTTCACTCACACTTGCCTATGGTGCCACATATGAACAAGCGGGTGACACTTATACAGTAACCGCTGAAGATGGAGTGACAACGCAGGAATATAGCGTAAACATTGTTGAAAAAGCAGTTGCACCGCTAATGGTATTTGTTGAAGGTGGCACCTTTACGATGGGAGCCGGAGGAGCGTCTATGTTTGAAGCTACTATTTCTAAAGATTTATTTGTTAGTACTTTAGAGATTATGTGGGGAGAGTATGGTGATTTGTTAGGCGAAGACAGAGCCAGTGTTCAAGGCTGGAGATGGAAACCTGCCGGACCAACTATTCCTATGACTTGTTTGTCATGGTTTGATGCTTGCGACTTTAGTAATAAGCTGAGTATTGAGCATGGCTTAGAACCATATTATATAATATCAGATGTAGTGACTGAGGCAACTGGTCGTATTTCTTCAGCATCTGTAACCATCAATGATCCTAACGGTAAAGGTTACCGTTTGCCAACTGAAGCAGAATGGGAATTCATTGCACGTGGAGGCAAGTACTCTCAAGGATACATTTATCCCGGAGGCGATGTAGCAACAGAGCTTGGGTGGGTACAAGCCAATGCCACCAATGTTTATAACAACTGGGGAGAACCGCATCCTGGTGCAAACTTTAAAGCCAACGAACTAGGTATTTTCGATATGGTGGGTAATGTGAGAGAATGGTGCTGGGATTGGGCTGGCGGAGAACATCCGGCAATTCCAACAATTGATCCGATGGGGCCTGAATCGGGCACTAATAAAGTGACTCGCGGAGGATGCTATTGGACACGCCCTACGGATAAAGAGATGGAAATGTGGGAACGTGGTAAAGAGTTTGGTGTAAACCCAAACCATGCCTCCATAGGATTTAGGATTGTTCGTAATAAATAAGAAGTGGATATATAAGAGTTGGTATCCCTCAGAATACCAACTCTTATTACTTTAAGATTCGATTTATAAGTTGGTTTATTCGTTAGCCAGTTAATATTTTTAATAAAATAACAGCTGTAGTTGTTTTTTAAGTGGAGAAATTATGAAGTATCTTGTATGGGTAGTAGTTATGGCAGCTTGCTTTATGGCATCATGTGGTCAGGATGAGATGTTGGAAAAGGACAAGCCAATTGCTGCGATTCCTTTAAAAATGGCGCTGGAAGAAAAGAGTCTTGTTTCCGGAGATAGTCTCGAAGTAACGTTTAGCTCGGTGTATGGTACACCTGCAAAACTGGATATTCCAATTTCTATTGTGATTAGCGATGGTGATGGTTTAGATATTTCGAATTATTTCAATGATTTGGAAAAAACGATAACCTTTCAGAAAGGACAAACTGTTCTGGCAAAAAAATTTCAGCTAGGTGATGCGCAGATTACCAAAGGACAGGCAGAGCTGATCGCGAGTTCAGAGATAACATCAATTGCCAATAGTTCAGTTAGTTTTACTATCTCAAACAGCGAGTTGTGCAACCTGGTATCTTTTCAGATTAGCGAGGCTGTTGAAATTGTAAAAGATGGAAGTACAGTATATGTAACAATGCCTGCCGGCGCTGATTTAACCAGTTTGACGCCTGAATTGGAGGTATCTGCCAAGGCTACCTATTCACCGCAAGGTCCACAGGATTTTTCATCTCCTGTTGAATTTACCGTTACTGCGCAGGATGGTGTGACAAATAATAAGTATACCATCATTGTCAATGCTGTAATGCCTTACTTGTCAAACTTAGTGGCTGATTTAGAAATGTATAATGCCGCGGTGAAGGAGCTGGAAGAATCAGGCGCAGCGAGGAGCGCATTTAATAAATGGATTACAGAAGTGGCCAATGTCGCCATGACAAGTGAACCATATGCAGTACAACAATTAACCCAGGAAAACCAAGCTACTGCAAAGGAAAATGCCCAAAATATTTACGCCATTGTAGTTGATTGGATGTTCATGGATAAAAAAAGTGAGCAAGCCGGTTTGTACCTTAAAAAAGCGACCGCTTTAATAAAAGCATGGGCAAGTATTAATGAACCCACCGATCATACTCCGCGTGAATCGTTAATAACTCCTTTGTATGAAGCTTACTCAGTAATAAGACAACACATTGGTGAGCAGGATCGTGTCGCGATTGATGGCTGGATACGTAAGCGGGCTGACTATTATAAGCAATTGAACTTTACCGGCAACCTGCTCGAAAACAACTGGAATACGATACGAATCAATTTTCTGTTTTATTTTTCTCAGATATTGGACGATGAGGCACTCTATAATACCTCTGTGAATAACTTGAAAAGTCACATTGAGCTCAATATTCTGGAAAATGGTGTTTCTCATGACTTTGTTAACCGCGATGCGTTTGCTTACCATTCATACAACCTGCTTTTTTATGCGCGTATATTAAAGGCAGTTGGTATGTACAAAGATAAAACAGCTGCCACAGCGCTTTATCAGTTGCAGAACAAAAAAGGAAGTTCCATTGAAAGCTGTGTGAAGTTTTGGGAACCATATATGATTGACACCGAGAACTATGTTCACCTGGAGTTTGTGAATACCGAGTGGGCTCCGGATAAGGACCGCAGCGATTACAACAAGCCTTATAACCCAATGGGAACAGTTTACGTTTTGGATGAGCTCCGGTATATTGACACTAAATGTGCCGAATATGTGCTGAAGATAACATCGATGAATAAATACGGGCGGACTTTTAATTATTGGATGAATAGTCTTCAGCCTGCAAACTAGCAGTGCTGTGGCGATTATGGAAGGTGGGTAAGCCAATGTCGCTATGTTTCCTGTATAAATATTTAAATAATTAAAAGAATGAAGAAGCGTATTTTACTGGTTGTTTCGTTTATTGTTTTGGCAGTATTAATTGGTTTTGCGCAAGAGAATAGCACAATAATAGTTCCTTATCCTAATCATTATGAGGCTAAAAAGGGGCACTTTGATTTTACCAATCGGTTAACCGTGTCAACAGATGCAGATGAGTTCGATGATATAGTCAGGGTATTTACGACACAGGCCAAGAGCTATGCCAATATCAATGTGCGTCAAAAGAAACGAAATGCCCGGGTTAAGCTGGTCAAATCAAGCGAAGTGACAGCCAAAGAGGCTTATCGCTTAGTAATTGAACCGGACGAAATTGTTATTGAAGCAAACGCTTCGGAAGGGACGTTCTACGGGTTGCAGTCACTCATCCAATTGCTTATTAATGCGCAGCAAAAGGGTAATACATCAATTCCCTGTGGTGTGGTCGATGATAGTCCACGTTACGAGTGGCGCGGTTTTATGCTCGATGAGTCTCGTCATTTCTTTGGTATGGAAGAAGTGAAAAAGATACTGGACATGATGGCGCTGCAAAAACTAAACAAGTTTCACTGGCACCTGACAGATGAGCCCGCATGGCGTATCGAAATAAAACAATATCCTTTGTTAACCGAAGTGGGTGGTGCCGGAACCAAATGGGATAAGAATGCACCCGTCAGGTTTTATACCCAAAAGGAGATAAAAGAAATAATTGAGTATGCAGCCGAACGTTTTATTGAAATTATCCCTGAAATAGACATGCCCGGTCATGCAACGGCTGCTGTTAGAGCATATCCCGAATTTGGCGGAGGTGGTTCAGAAAGAAACCCTGATTTCACCTTTCACCCGGGCAAAGAAGGAACATACCAGTTTCTGACCAATATCCTTAAGGAAGTGGCTGTTTTATTCCCTTCTGAATTTATCCATATCGGAGGTGATGAAGTGCACTATGGTAATCAACAGTGGGCAAGTTTTCCTGAAATACAGGATCTGATGAAAAGAGAGGGCTTGAAAGACCTAGTTGATGTAGAGCATTACTTTTTAAACCGGATGGCCGATTCGGTTAAATGCATTGGGAAAACAGTAATGGGATGGGACGAAGTGACGAATGCGGGTTTAAGAAACGAGAATACCTGGGTAATGTGGTGGCGACACGATAAACCACAAATGTTACAGACGGCGGTTGATAAGAAGTACGCAACAATTATGTGTCCTCGCAGACCGCTTTATTTTGATTTTGTGCAGCATGATTCGCACAAAGACGGAAGACGATGGGGTGGCTTTTGTCCTATTGAAGACGTATATGCTTTCCCCAATGAGGAAATGACAGGTGGTCAGTTTTATAAAAGTGACTTTGTTAAAGGAATTCAGGCCAATGTGTGGACGGAAACCATGCACACGGTCGAACGACTTGAGTTTATGGTGTTTCCACGTTTGTCGGCACTGGCTGAAGCAGCCTGGACCAAGGAACGAAACAAAGATTATGAGGGCTTTAATAGTCGCCTTGGCTGGTTAATTACATTTTTCGAGGGGCAGAATATTAGCCTGTTTGATCCGCTTCATCCGGAGCGTATCTCAGAAATCAATGGGGTGAGTGAAGAAAAACACTAAGGTGATTAATTCTGCATTTCTAATTTTTAAACTGGATGCGAGTTGTCAGTTCGAATTAGGTTGTTGGATTATAAAACAGCTATTAAATGAAACGGATTATTACATTGGCCATCTTCGTGCTTAGCTCTTGTTTTTGGGTAAATGCGGGTACAGATGGCGGAACAAAAGAAAATAAGAGTGAAATAAGTAATAAGCTGACATGGTGGGAAGATGCTAAATTTGGCATGTTTATTCACTGGGGCTTATATTCAAAAACAGCAGGATATTGGAAAGATAGGAAGGCAACAGGGTTCGAGCATTTTATGCTTTACGAACGTATTCCCTGGAAGGAATATGCCACTATTGCTAACGACTTTAACCCGGTTAACTACAATGCAGAAGAGTGGGTATTGACCGCAAAAAATGCCGGGATGAAATACCTGGTTATTACCGCCAAGCATCATGATGGTTTTGCCCTTTTTGATTCACCTTCGAGTGATTATGACATTGTCGATTGCACGCCATATGCAAAAGATCCAATGAAAGAATTGTCGGCTGCTTGTCATAAACATGGCATCAGACTTGGTTTTTATTATTCCCTGGGGCGCGATTGGCAAGATCCGGATGTGCCGACAAACTGGCCGGTTAAGGGAGGGAGAAGTAATACCTGGGACTATCCTGATGAGGATAAAAAGGTGTTTAACAAGTATTTTGAACGAAAAGTTAAACCTCAAGTACGAGAACTGCTTACCCAATACGGAAAAGTTGACGTTTTATGGTTCGATACGCCCGGATTAATTAGTGAAGCCGAAAGCGAAGAACTGCGTAATTTTATATTAACGATTCAGCCCGAATGCATTATCAATAGCCGCATCGGAAACGGGAAAGGCGATTACAACGTTCACGAACAAAACATTGTACAAAAAGGAGATACCAGCCCTTGGGAATCATGTATTACAATGAGTCGCAACTGGGGGTTTGTAGCGTATGATACGGCTTACAAAAGCCCGGAGCTAATGATACGTCAGCTGCTCGAAATAGTGAGTAAAGGAGGTAATTTCTTGCTTAATAATGGGCCTACAGCTAAAGGCGATATGACGGAGCAGACGCTTATCAGCTTAGAAAAGATTGGTGAATGGATGAAGCTCAATGCAGAAGGAGTTTATGGTACACAACCCTGGCATGTGGCTAATGAGCGACTTGATAATAAAATCAGCGAGCATACGCTTCAAAAGCACGATGATAAAAACACCATGAAAGATGCTGTAAATGATGCAACATCCAGGCAGATTTTTCCCGAAGTCCGTTTTACATCAAAAGGAGAAAATGTGTATGCTTATGTGTGCAGTCTTGAAAGCTCTGAAGTGTGCATTAAATCTTTGGCAGCCGATAAAGCCGGAAAAATAGAAAGTGTTGAATGGCTGGGCAGAGCTGATAAAGTCGAATGGAAACAAACGGAGCTGGGATTAATACTTAACATGTCAGCTAACCCAATTGATGAAATACCGGTGGCCGGTTTCAGAATTAAATTTGGTAAGTCTAATAGATAAAACGTTCGGGGAGTGTAGTTGGCTACCTTTTAATACTATAGCAATGAAAATAGAGAGAATCACGACTATTGGTATTGTCATTCTTAGCGCGATGATTTTGTTATCGGGATGTTCAGGAACGAAAACCAATGAAGAAAAAGAAACGCCGGAATGGGCAAACCTGGTGTACGACCGCATTGGCGTGGCTCCTGTTGGAGGTGGTTTTGAAATGGAAGATTACTGGGTTTGGGGAAGTTCAGTAGTAAAAGGCGACGATGGATTGTATCATATGTTTGCCAGTCGTTGGCCAAAAAAATTGCCTTTCCATCCGGGCTGGATGACTGATTCAGAAATTGTACACGCCACTTCTGCCACTCCTGAAGGCCCCTTTGAATTTAGCGATGTGGCCCTTGGTGCCCGGGGCGCGCAATATTGGGACGGGCGCTCTGCCCATAATCCAAGGGTATTGCGCTACAAGGATTTATACGTCATGTTTTACACCGGATCAACTCACCCCTTCGCCGATGTTAGCAACCCTGATACGTTGAAATTAGGTACCGCTTATCCCGTAGTAGCTCGCTCTAATAAGCGCATCGGTATCGCTACTTCTAAAAGTCCGTACGGGCCTTGGGCGCGTCGTGATGCACCTGCCTTAGACACAAAGCCCGATTCTTTTTACAGCTTCCTAACTTCAAATCCATCGCCTTGGATTAACGAGGATGGAAGTGTGGTGCTGATGTTTAAATCGAGAGCTTATGGTGATAAGTATCCTTTCCAAAGCAGAATGTTCATTGGTATGGCCATGGCTCCCGACATTAACAGCCCGCTAAAGGTGGTTTCTGACGAACCTGTATTTAGTAAAGACAAATTTGGTGTTATAGAAGATCCTTTCATTTGGAAAGATGAAAATGGGTATCATATGATTGCCAAAGACCAGTACGGTGAAATCACAGGACATCATCATGCGGGTGTAATGGCACACTCCGTTGATGCGATCAACTGGATGGTAGATGATCAGCCTCTGGCCTATGAACGTGTCATCAACTGGAGCGATGGACAGGCCATTAAAATGGGACAACTGGAAAGGCCTTTTGGATTAATTGAGCAGGGAAGACTTACACACTTGTTCTTTGCAACAATGGATGGTCCGGGAGGCTTTAATCGTTCTACAAAATCGTGGAATATGGTATTGCCTCTGAAATAGGTTCGATGGTTCTAAAGTACGGCATTGAAGGGGTGTGCAACGATGGTGAAAGAAACCAGGTAGACGGTTTGCTAAGTTTAAAGTCGTGAAAAGTGCGAAAAATAGAAATTGATAATTATAAATAGTGTTATGAGATTTTTGGGACAGCTTTTTTTTATTTTGATTTCGATAGGAGTCTTTTTCGGATGTAAGAAGGAAAATGCAAATCAAACTTTTATAGAAGAGAATATAGAATTTGCATCTGCTCAAATCGGATTGCAATTGGATGCAATTCGTAAAACCAATAAGGTGTTGAATCCAAGAACAATTAATGAGGATGGGACTACCCGCTATGTGAATCCGCAATGTTGGACAAGTGGCTTTTTTCCTGGTACGATGTGGTATATGTATGAACTAACTGGCGAGCAGAAATGGATCGATTACGGGACTGAATTAACTGAATCGTTGGAGAGTGTGCAATACCTGAAGTGGCATCATGATGTGGGTTTCATGATCGGATGTAGTTATGGCAATGCATACCGTTTAAACAAAAATGAGAAGTATGCCAACGTGATTGTCCAGGCTGCTAAGTCGTTATCAACCCGATTCAGACCCGGAGCAGGCGTTATACAATCGTGGAATACCACAAACGGATGGATGTCGCAGCGTGGTTGGGAATGTCCGGTCATTATAGACAATATGATGAACCTCGAACTGCTGTTTAATGCCACGCGCCTGAGTGGTGATTCCACTTTTTATGACATTGCAGTACAGCATGCTAACACTACTTTGACAAACCAGTTCAGGGAGGATTTTAGCTCGTGGCATGTTGTTGACTATGATACTATCACAGGGGATGTGCGTCAGAAAAATACCGCGCAGGGGTATTCCGATGATTCGGCCTGGGCCAGAGGGCAAGCCTGGGGCTTGTACGGCTACACAGTGTGTTATCGCGAAACAAAGGATCCCAGGTATCTAAAGGTGGCCGAAGAAATAGCTAATTTCATTTTTAGCTCACCAAGTTTACCGGATGACTTAGTGCCGTTTTGGGATTACAATGCACCGAATGTTCCTAGTGAGTTGCGCGATGCTTCAGCCGCTGCTATAACGGCGTCTGCCTTGTACGAACTTAGCGGTTTCTCTGAAAACAGGGAGCTTTATCTTGTAAAAGCGAAAGAGATAATGGAATCATTGGCCTCGTCGGTCTACAGAGCAAAGTTAGGAGAAAACAATTTCTTTTTATTAAAACACTCAGTAGGAAGCATTCCTCATGGAGCCGAAATTGATGTACCTCTCAATTATGCTGATTACTATTTCCTTGAAGCACTCAAACGGTTTAGGGAATTAGAACAATAATTAATCTGTTTCACTCCCATCCGCCAAGAATTCTTGGCGAAATAATAATTAGCGAACCATGTGTATGAAAAAAAATAGTGAGAATAAATTAATGATGGCCCTTCGAAACCTGGCGGCTCTATTGGTCGTGCTTTGTTTTTCGATAGGCCAAACCGAAGCGCAACAGCACGACTGGGAAAATCCTGCGGTGATCGGGATCAATAAGGAACAACCGCACGCTACGCTCTATCCTTTTGATACGTGGGAACAGGCCCTGAGTGGGCAAGCAGAAAATTCACAATGGATACAGCTGTTGAATGGAAACTGGAAGTTCAACTGGGTTAAGCACCCGGACGAACGACCTGTTGAATTTTATCAGACCAGTTTTGATGATTCTAAATGGAACACCATTCCGGTACCGTCTAACTGGCAGTTGCACGGCTATGGAAAGCCGATTTATACCAATGCAACTTATCCGTTTAAAAACAATCCTCCCTATGTTATGTCGGAGCCGGATAGCGCCTACACTTCATTCGAAATGCGCAATCCGGTTGGCTCTTACAGACACCAGTTTATGGTTGATGAAAGTTGGGATGGGCGCGAGCTGTTCATCCACTTTAATGGTGTGAAAAGTGCATTCTATTTATGGATTAATGGTGAGAAAGTAGGATATAGTCAGGGGAGTATGACTTCAGCAGAGTTCAATGTGACCGACTATGTGAAGCCGGGTAAAAACCTTTTGGCGGCGGAAGTATACCGCTGGAGTGATGGTTCCTACCTGGAAGATCAGGATTTCTTCAGGTTCAGCGGAATTTTCAGGGATGTTTACCTGATGGCTGCACCAAAATTGCATATCCGTGACTTTTTTGCCCGAAGCACTTTCGACGCGGATTATAAAAACGCAGAATTGAATGTTACGGCTTACATTCACAATTATGGAGAAAAAGCTCAGTACCGCACGCATCTGCAGCTTGACCTGGTGGATGCCAATGGCAATTACTACAAACAATCACCTTTAGCAGAACACCTGACGGTGATGATTTTTCCCGGTAACGAAAGTGTTGTTCATTTAAAACAAAAGGTTTTGAATCCGCGTCAGTGGAGTGCCGAAGATCCATACTTGTACAAAGCTATTCTGACGCTAAAAGATGATCAGGGCAATGTGCTTGAACGGGTATCCACCGATTTTGGTTTCCGCGATGTAAAGGTGGAAGAGGGTGAATTGCTGGTTAATGGACAGCCTGTCTATATAAAAGGAGTGAACCGCCATGAGCACGACCCTGTTACGGGGCGTAATGTATCCAAAGAGCGTATGTTACAGGATGTGTTAATCATGAAGCAAAATAACATCAACACGGTGCGGATGGCACACTATCCCAATGATCCCTACTTTTATGAGTTATGTAATAAGTACGGCTTGTATGTTATTGATGAAGCCAATGTGGAATCGCACGGAGTAGGTTATGAACCAGCTAAAACACTGGGCAATCAACTGGAGTGGCGCGAGGCTCATGTCGATCGGATTCGTCGGATGGTAGAGCGTGATAAAAACCATCCTTCCATTATCATCTGGTCATTAGGAAATGAAGCCGGAGATGGTACCAGCTTTGAAGTGGCGCGCGATTACATCCGTCAGCGCGATCCGGAGCGCCTGGTGCAATACGAGCGCGCCGGCACACGCAGTTATACCGATATTATCTGTCCGCAATATTCTCATCCGTGGGAATTGGTTAATTATGCCACGGGTAAGAGTGGCTCAATATACCCAGGCACCTGGAGATGGGGAACCTTTGATTATACTGCATCTCAAACACGTACACAACCCTGGATTTTTTCTGAATATGCGCACGCCATGGGAAATAGTTTAGGCAATTTTCAGGATTACTGGGATGTGATTGAAGCGAACAAATACCTGCAGGGTGGTTGTATCTGGGATTTTGTGGATCAGGGTCTTCAGGCAAAGGATGATAATGGGAAGGTGTATTTCAAATATGGAGGTGATTACAAAGATTACCCTAACGATGGTAATTTTTGTTGTAACGGAATTGTGCGGCCTGACCGAACACCAAATCCTGCTTTATATGAGGTGAAAAAGGTTTACCAATATCATAAGATTGAGCCTGTAAATTTGTTGAGAGGAGAAGTAAATTTGTTTAATAAGCATTTCTTTATTGGAACGGAACATTTGTTATTTAACTGGGAACTAACAGAGAATGGAAAACTGTTGCAGCAGGGACAATTACCTATTTACAATGTGGAACCACGTCAAAAGATGCGTATCCGTATCCCGTTTGAAAAGCCACAACTAAAGCCGGGTGCTGAGTATTATTTGAAAGTCACTGCTACTTTACGCGAAGATGGTTTATGGGCGAAGAAGGGACATGTGACAGCATGGGATCAGTACGCTATTCCTTATGAAGTGCCGGCAATAGAAGAGCAAGACCTGGATACCTTCCCGGCTTTACAGATGGTGCAAAGCGAAGATGCGATTCGTGTGTTCAACAAGGCATTTTCAGTTGAAGTCGATCCCAAAAGTGGCCAGGTTGTATCTTACAAAAAAAGAAAAACCGAACTGCTGACTGCTCCTGTTAAAGTTAATTTCTGGCGGGTGCCGACCGATAATGATCGTGGTAATAAAATGCCAAAGCGCCTGAGTGTTTGGAAGAATCCTTCAATGGAAGTGCGGTCGGTGGATGTGGATCAGGTAAGAGAAGGATTGGTAATTGTAGAGGTGAAAAGTAAATTGGTGGTCGGAAGCCATAGCGAGGTTGTGAACACCTATACGATCACCGGCGATGGAGCATTGAGAGTGCATACATCGGTAAGTTTGGAAGGTGAAGAAATTCCTGAAATGCCTCGATTTGGAGTTCAACTAGCCATTGATGACAAATACAACAATGTTAGTTTCTTTGGTCGTGGCCCATGGGAAACCTATTGGGACCGCAAAACATGCGGGGAAGTGGCTATCCATTCAGGAAAAGTAGATGAATTTATTCACGATTATGTTCGCCCTCAGGAAAATGGTAACCACGCCGATGTTCGTTGGGTAACACTGACCGATTCAGGGAAGAACGGATTGAAGGTGGTTGCCAAAGAATTAATTCATTTTTCGGCATGGCCTTATAGTATGGAAACACTGGAGGCAGCGACACACCCTGTTTATTTGAAACGAGATGGCAACATTACTTTGAATATTGACTATAAGCAGATGGGAGTTGGTGGCGACGACAGTTGGGGATCTAGAACCCATGAAAAGTATTGGCTGAAAGCAAATAACTATGCGTTTGAATTTGTTCTACAATGGGAGTAGCATTAATATAGCGGCAGTGGATAAAAATGACCCTGTAGTAAGGAATTTTTGAGCCAATGGTGTACTGGTTGAAGCATCGTGAAGATCCATGGTTTCAACAAGTTTTTAACAGGTTAATTAGTTGGAAACATAGGTCAGAATAGCTATTTAGAAGATTATGAAAAAGAAAAAAAATCTGCGGATATTATTGATTGTGATATGTGCCTGTGTTTTTTGGGTGGGATATCAATTATTGAAGGGTAATGGTACCGAAACAGATATTGAACAAGGCGTTAAGCATCCTAACGTTGTCATTATATATGCCGATGACTTGGGATATGGTGACATAAGTGCTTATGGAGTAGGAAAACTTAATACGCCCAATATAGATCGGATAGCTACCGAGGGTATTCGGTTCGGAAATGGATATGCCACTTCTGCAACCTGTACACCAAGCCGTTATTCATTGCTCACCGGGCAATACCCATGGCGTAATGCCAAAGCTCAGGTGCTTTCAGGAGACGCACCTTTTTTGATAGATACTGAGCAGCCTACATTGCCAAAAATATTGAAGAATGCTGGCTACAGAACAGCCGTAGTAGGGAAATGGCATTTAGGAATGGGCGACGGCTATGTGGATTGGAATGAGACAATAAAATTAAATCCCAATGCCATAGGTTTTGATTATTCATACGTGATGGCTGCTACCAACGACCGTGTGCCCAATGTGTATGTTGAGAATGGTGATGTGGTTGGATTAGATAAAACCGATTCATTAAAGGTTAGTTACAAGAAAAACTTTGAAGGCGAACCAACCGGAAAAGCCAATCCTGAACTTTTAAAAGTAATGTATAGCCACGGACACGACATGAGCATTAATAATGGTATTTCCAGAATTGGCTATCAGAAAGGAGGGAAGTCTGCGCAATGGATAGATGAAAATATGGCAGATACATTTCTTGTAAGGGCGCAGCAATTTGTAAAACAAAGAAGTGACAATCCATTCTTCCTGTTTTATGCCCTGCACCAGCCGCATGTGCCGAGGGTGCCACATCCCCGATTTGTGGGCACAACAGGAATGGGACCGCGTGGCGATGTTATTGCAGAAGCAGATTGGTGTGTTGGTGAATTTCTGAAAACGCTGGAGCAGGAAGGGCTAATGGAAAACACCCTTATTGTATTCTCGAGTGACAATGGGCCGGTGCTCGATGATGGTTATTTGGACGAATCGGCAGAGAAAGTAGGTGATCATACACCCGCCGGTCCTCTCAGGGGAGGTAAATATAGTTTATATGATGCCGGAACAAGGGTTCCTTTTATGGTGATGTGGAAAGACAAAATTAAACCGGGAGTGTCCAATACAATTATTTCTCAGGTTGACCTGGTGGCATCCTTAAGTAAATTAACTGGGCAAACCGTCCCACAAACCGATAGCGAAGATATGCTGGATGTGCTGCTTGGCCACTCGCAAAAAGGAAGAGAAAGTGTTGTTGTCGAGGGGCTCTATCATCGAACGGCATTCAGGAAAGGCGACTGGATACTGATACCTGCGTACGAAGGCACCAAAAAAGTGAGTTGGGGGGTCGATAACGAAACTGGTTTTGGGTATGATACACAGCTGTATAACATTACAGACGATATTGCGCAGCGGAATGATTTGGCAAAACAGATGCCTGAAAAGGTAAATGAGCTCATGGAAGAATTTAGAATAATTTTAGATGACAACTGATTCATAATCATTGGAACTAGTCTGGAAGTGTAATTTTCTTTCATTCATATTTAATATTGTTAGAC
Organism: Maribellus luteus; assembly: GCF_003576475.1. Classification (GTDB taxonomy): domain Bacteria; phylum Bacteroidota; class Bacteroidia; order Bacteroidales; family Prolixibacteraceae; genus Draconibacterium; species Draconibacterium luteum. The sequence continues at coordinate 317,493 of NZ_QWGR01000004.1, forward strand.
AGAGTTCATTTTACAGTTTCTTGTTCAGCACAGGCTAATAGTTTTTGCATCAAAAAAAACAGTACAAAAATAATTTCATGTTCGATTTTGCGAAGCAATCTTTTTAAAATTGAAAGGTGTAGCTGGCATTAATACCGATGAGCAGTTAAAATTACCCAGTAGAGATAGCATATGTCTTATTGACACTTAAGTGACTATCGGGGTATTTCCATGGGAGAATTAGTCGATAAAGTGGATAGTAAGTTTGTTTTGGATGTTACAGAAAAAGAAGAAAGTGCTTAAATCATTGATTTAAGCACTTTTTGTTCATTTGGCTTTCACCTAGTACCCGAGGCGGGTACACAACCCAGAATTTAGGTAATTTATAGCAATTCAAAAGAAATCATATACAACTTAAAATACTGTAATACAATAGTATAAAAAATTTCATTGTTTTTGGTTTCTTTTCAAAAAATCTTAAATTTACTTTTTTTGTTACTATTTTGTTACTCGCTGTTAAATAGAGTAAACATTATTTAGAACACTATATATCAGTGCATTATGGGAAGAAAAAGGAGAGGAACACGAAAAAATAATGTTGTTTTAAGAGAAAAAACATTGGCAAATGGGAATATTTCGCTGTATTTGGATATATATAGGAGTGGAAAAAGGTCTTATGAATTCTTAAAACTATACATCATAGATAAGCCACAAACACCTTTTGACCGAGAGCAGAATAACAAAAACTACCAGCTTGCAGAAAACACGAGGACGAAGAGAGAGGAAGAACTAAATCATGATGAATTTGGGTTCATTGCACCTCATCTTAAAAAAACGAATTTTTTAGCCTTTTTTCAGGACTTTCTTGACAACTACAACAAGAAGGATGATCGAATGGTGAAAGGTAGTTTTGAGTACTTTAAAAGCTTTCTCAAAGAGGAAAATATTTCTTTGTCATCCCCATTATATCCAAAAGATATTACGCCGTTTTTGATTCAAAAATACGCTGATTATCTTCAATCAAAATTACAAGGAGAAACACCGGCATCTTATTTTAAAAGATTTAAAAAGGTTCTTACCTATGCTGTATCTAAAAATTTATTTCATAAGAATCCAGCAGCAGGTATAAGTATTACAATTAATGAAGGATTGAAAAAGGATATTCTCACGTTTAAAGAGATACAGGCGTTAGCCGATGCTGATTGCCCTAACTCAGAGGTGAAAAGGGCTTTTCTTTTCTCTCTCAATACAGGGTTGCGATGGGTTGATGTTAATGAATTGAAATACAGGAATGTTGATTACAGCAACCGGAAATTAACAGTTAATCAGGCAAAGACAAAACATAGCTCCACCAATTCACTTGTAATTATTGATCTCAACGCTACAGCAATGAGACTGATTGGAGAACAAAAGTTGCCAGACGATAAGATTTTCAATCTTCCTTCCCATACGGGTTGTCTAAATAATTTGAAAACATGGGTCGGTAATGCTAAAATTAACAAGCACATCACTTGGCACTGCGCCCGGCACTCTTTTGCTGTAAACTTACTTGGAGAGGTTAAAACAGATATTAAAACTGTTGCTTCGCTGCTGGGCCACTCAGGTTTGAAACACACTGAAAAATATACTCGGGCTGTTGATGAATTAAAAAATAAGGCTGTTAATGGGATTCCTGAATTAAAGTTATAGAAATGTCATTGGTGTCTGGTCTAATTTATATGCGACAATTGTGATTATCCAAACAGGTATTTAAACAAGTCCCAAATTTGCCTTCCCGATAACTTCATTAGCCTTATTTCACCTGTATCATATATTCTGAAATTTAATATTTGTTTTGGAACTATATCAATATCGAATACATAATAAACAATTAAGCCGGGATAGGTAAATAGAAAACTCCTACCATTGTCAGAGCCAACCGGCTGACCAATATATTGTTTCAAGTTAGGATTATCACCTGCATCAAGCATAAATAGCATTGTGAAATCCTCATTTCCTTTGGGATTTCCATTCAAAATCATCTCTCGTAATTCTTCCCTAACATTTTCATCAATCTTAATCTCTTTAAAAAATGGCCTTGATGAAACGGAAGCCCTCCACAATATCGACAAAAAGAACAACTTAATTTTAGCATAATCTACGTTCTGAACTGTTACCTGTCCTGGCGAAAATTGATACATAAGCTGATTGCTTAATTGCTTTCCATATAAGAATAGTTTTGTGTAATCCTCATAATTCTTTATTATTCCACCATCACATTCTTTGCATAAGATACCGCCCTCATACTCTCCACTATTCTGTCTTCCTCTCCTCGCAACTTTACCTTTTAAGGACTTCCCAAAATCAATTTTATGCACCGTGTGGTCATCATGATATATTTTACCATCACGGTACATAAAGTCTGGAATTATATGAGATTTATTTAGAAGTTGTTTTTCTTGAAGACATAATTTACAAATCCCAGTTTTCATTGCCATACTCTTGATTTTAAATTAGGTTGAGAAGATTTGCAATCAAAAGTCTCTTTCAATTTGTCTTGCCGTTATTACTTTTGACACCAAGCTTTCATACCTGATATGTCTTTCTTCGCAAAGTGGTATTAATTCTTTTAGTATTCTGTCAAAGTCTCGCTCCTTTTCAATAATGATATATTCTACCTGATTCAGATCAAGTTTCATTCTATCGCCATTTTGAATTGCATCTGGTATGTTTTCTTTCTTTACTTTTACAAGTAGCTCAGTAGTTGCCGTGGGCGGGACATATCTCCATTCACGTTCATCATAAAACTTTTTGCGTCTCCGTCTATTTTCTTTTTGATAGTATTGGAACCCAATGAATTGTTTTAAATAGGGCAATAAATGTCGTTCTACATAGGGTTCAACATTTTCTTTCCCTACCAACCTTTTAACAAAGGTATTTTCACTGGTCACATACCAAACAGGCTTTACTCCTTGCTCTCTGGCATAAGTACGTTTTATCCCGATACCATATCTGCCGTACCAATCAAAATGTTCTTTTATTAAGCTTAGTGGTATGTCACAAAAACATGCCATCGGGATTCGATAACCATTGTTTGCTATTGGCAGCTTTTCGTATGTGTTATGACAGTAGAAGCCATTTTTCAAGTTATCAATCAAAAAATCGATACTATCTGTGAAATTAAACAAGGTGGTTGAACTTACTCTGGTCATATGTTTGTAGATTTTAAGAATTAGCCATTCACATTCCTCTCTTCAATTTCAGCACAATCAGGACATAGTCCAGATTCGTTCACAGATTCAACTTCTTCTCCGCACATTTCACAATGCTCAACTTTTACAATTTCTACTTCAAAACTATTAATCCCCTCTCCTCTATATGCGTCTGTACTAACATTATAAATAGTTCCACATCCTCCTGGACATTCAAACCTATCTGACCACTCCACAGGTATTAATTCACCACATGGGCATTCAAAAAATGATGTCCCGCAATAATTACACTCCGCAGTTCGGATTCTGATGGACTGTGATGTCATATCATCAGGAATTTCTACGTCATCCGTGTCCGGGAAGCTAATACGTATTTGATTCTTGTCGTAATATGCCTTGTTTGGATCAATAATGTCAAAATAATCAGAAAAATCAACAGAAGGATAGTATTCATATTGGCACTGAGGGCAATGTATTCTATCATCGAAATGTTCGATTTCCTCAATTTCCTCAATTGTCAGGAACTCATTCTCCAACGAATTAATTAGTTTACCTAAAGAATAATGAAACTCTGTTTTTGTTTTTGAAAGATACGGTTCTAAATCGGGATGAATATTTTCTTTGTTATCAGGAGCAGAGAAATCACCGCTGTTACTGGAAACAAAACACGATTTGGGTAAAAGAAACTGTGGTTCATCTCCCTCATCAAGAAAAGGGAACTCGGATTTTTCATTCTCGTAGATATGTTCGATCGCACTCAGTAAGATTAAGGCATCTGCCATACTATTTTTTTTATCGCCGATGAATGGTGCTTTTTTTTCTAAAGCCAAATTTGACGCTTCAACTTTCACTTGATCCGAAACCTCTATCTTAACTGTTTTATTGAGTAAAAAGTCTTCAACTTTATCTACATGTTCACGATATTGCTTTACTTTTTTGTCGTATTTATCTTTTAATGCCTTTTGTACTTTTTTGAATTTCTTTTTACCACTGCCAACGAAATTCTTTATTGCTTTGATATTATTTGCGTAGCTTTTATACTTGTTTTCTAAGAGCTTCAATTGCTTTTCAGCAATTTCTTTATTTCTCCTCCATTCGTCAATTACAATATCATTAACCAATATGACAAGGCTACCGTCTTCAACTCTTTTTGTAATTATATCGAATATTTTGAAATGCAGTTCATCGTGGTTGTTCGATAAAACATTAAAACCATTCGACAGATATATCCAGTTATTCGTGTCTAAAAAGATGAATGTTCTCATGATAAATAGCTTAGGCTAAATTCAACTTATCAAATAATACCCGGTTTCTTTCTTTCGAATCTTTCAGCACCTTGTCAAAGCTCATTATTTCCACATACATATTATAGTTATCGTTAAAAGAGAAATAGCCATCACCATCGGGGAGAATCTTGTAACCGGCATCCTCTGCAAATGCCTTTAGCTTCTTTGTTAAATCACAAATAATGTAGGCATAGATAGGTGTGTTTGGCCTAAAATCAAACTCCCTGTCATGTTTGTCCTTGACATCACCATTGATGATTTCACGTGCATAACGATTAATTTGGGCTATTGGATTTTCCTTTTCAGAATAATCATTACGCATCGGACGCTTAAACTCAATTAAAACAATCGATTCATAGGGTTTATCATCATTGGAAAAGGCAAATGGCTTATTGAAAATTAATAGGTCGGGTCGATCAGGTGAATCAGAATTTAAAGGCTTAATCTGTTTGAAAGATTTGTCAGAAGCCAAGTACTTGTGATAAGCAAGTTTCTCGTCCAGCATCCAAAGATTATGGTCCTCAAAACCAAGCTCATCAGAAAAGGTTTGAAGTGGAAAAATAAGGCTGTGTACGGCTCTTTCCGGGGCTTTTCGTTTTAATAGCTTGTCAAAAAGGTCTAAAACCAGTTTGCGATGTACCACGTACTCGGAAAGCTTAGCATTTCCAACCTCAATAATTTTTGCATATAATTCCTTATGGCTGTCTTCAAAATCGGTCAGATCTTCCTCGCTGTCGATGAATTTCAAGACCGAAGTTGTTTCTTTTTTTACATCAAGCTCTAACTCCTGCTGTATCTTGAATACTTCAATCTCCATTTTATCTTCGGAATATGTCGAAGGAATGCGCTTTAAAGCATCAGGTTTATATTTCAGTAACTGCTTATATCTCGGGTGTTGTGAAACAAATTCTTTTACCCGATTTATTCGAATCGATGACAATTCCTGAATTTGGCCTTCAAATTCATCTTCTATTAAAGTTGTAATTGCTTTTCGTAGTTCCTCTTGCGAAGTTTGGTCATCAAATTCAAACTCACTCTTGTTAAAACTGATTGAGGTTCTTTCCTCATTTACGTTCTCATCAAGGTATTCACCTTCAACATAAACAGCAATTGAGAAGTTATTGCCTTCTTCATCAACAAGAAAATTATCCAGTTCAGGAATGTCAGTCGCTATTTTATCGTAATCGACTTCTCGCGAATTAGCACAGTAATGAATTTTATTATCGGGACGTTTACCATTAAGCAGCTTTACTATGCTCAATTTGAATTTGTTAGCCCTAATTTTCAATGGCTTTGTTTTAACTTGGCCATTCGTAAACAAATTAAACAAATCATTCACAACCAGTTGGCTATCAACGTCATTAATAATGATTCGAGGACAATCCTTACTTAAAAAGTAAATAAATGTGTGTTCGATTATTTTAAAAGCAATGTCCTCCGGCTTGCTGTTACACCATTTTCTGTAATCTTCTTTTAATCCCTTTAGCTTAACAATTGTATATCGTTCATCAGTACTATTTACTCTCTCATTAGAATGTTTCTCAATCCCTTTTTTTGTCGGCTCAAAACTGAATTTTCTAAGATTCCAATATCCATTCTCCCTGTATCGGCTTTCAATCTCTGCTCTTTTAAATGCGCGAAGCCAAGTGAATCGACCAATTCCCTTTCCTCCCTTTTTATATGTGGAGTGTGCATAATTAAAGGATTCATAGTTTTCGTCATTAAACCCAATACCATTGTCGGTAACGACAAAATCGACTATTTCTGGCAACTGATCCCCTTTTTCACCTTCAAAGTCTAAGCTTTGCTGTGTTGATCGTATTATATCAATTTCAATTATGCCTGGGGACGTGGCACTATCTTCTTCTATTGCCTGTATTGAGTTTACTACAGCTTCATATAATGGCAAGAGAGTGTTATTGTAGGCAAGTTTCTTTTCGTTAATTTTTCCTTTAATATCAATTTCCATGCTGTTCAGGTATTAGGTTCAATTTATCATCACTTTTGTGTATTCTACTGTAATCTAACTGCTGAATTCTTTTAATTGTATTTCTGAATTGTTACCTGGCAAGTTTGAATTTCGAGTTTATGATCTTCAATGCTTTCATCAATATCAATATACTTGCCCCATATCCAGTTTTGTAACTTCATTTTAATAAGATTGAGGAAGTTATTTAAGTTGGACAGGTTGCCAAAGGTTAAAAAGTTAAATGCCAACCATACAAGAATTGCTGCCTCAGAGTAGTTAATTGCATCTTCAAGGTTTTGCACCCAGCCGATCCTATATAATCCAAACAGATATAAACCCCATAAGACGACAAAGCAAAAACGTACCGCGAGATAAATTCTATTAAATCGTTTGGTTAGTTTTGTTTTTAAAGTCTCCTTCTTTTCGAGTAATGCTTTCAATTTATCATGACGATGTTTTGCCTGCTCCTTATTTTCTTTAAACTCATCAAACGAAAAATTAGTGCCGACATCGACTTTTCCAAGTGACGCTACATATATTATCAATAGAAATAAGAGAAACAGTACTATTAAAATCCAGCTATCATCGTCTCGTTTTTTTGTCATAAATGCAAGCTCTTTTCAAGTGTGTTATCGTGTAACCATTAAATACTATGCCAGAAGTTGATCACTTTCTTCACTCTCTACCTCAGCTCCCCAACCTGTTGGCACAACTCCATTTTCTTTCATCCAGCGAAACGACTTTATGATAATATCATCCTTATCATATTTCTTTTTGCGATTACTCCATTGCAAGAAGTCTTGTTCTAAAAGATGCTCACTTACAGGCTGGTTGTTTATAATACGGTTATTCCAAACCGCATATAAAGTTGATATTACCTCACAGTGTTTAAGCTCCCACTTCTTCATCACACTAAGAAGGTGATTAATGCGAAGCATCTCATCTTCAAACTTCTCTCTAAAAATTTCATCAATAGAAGCGAATTCCAAAGATGGAAGATAGTGTACCTCTGTGATATTCCCTTTCTTCTCCTTTTCTGTAGAGTAGAGGCGAAACCGTTGAAAATACTGTTCTACATCTTTAATTAGTTTCCCATCGTAGGGTCCGGCTGTTTTCTTTACAAAATGAGAGTTAACATTTATTCGGCAGTGATACTCAGTTAAGTGTAGTAGCTTCATCAGCTTCGTTCTACCAATCTGTTCGTGTCCAATTCTTTTCACAATATATGCAGCAAGTACAGCTCTTTCTATTGGTTCACATTCTTTAGTTTGGAAATCCACATTAACAGTTTTGCCATATCCTACTGCCGGTTCAGCAGCCAATCCCAACTCACTAACTTTCTCTTTAGCATCTTTTACCGTAACCTGCCCATTCATTAACATGGGCAATAACCAATCGCGAAGGGCCGCCAGCTGTTGGTTTTCGGTTTCCAATATATCCTGCCTTTTAAATATAGGCTCAGCTTTAGAATTATATTCTTTGAGTAGTGTTTTACATGGTAAAGAGATCTTAATTGTTTTTAATGTTGATCCTGAAACCTCTTTAAATGTTGAACCAACACCATTCTTTTCAATGGCCGGAATCATATTTTTAACAGTGTAAAAAACATATTCTGTTGAATAGCCCTTGTTTGTCACAAAAGATTTGAAACCTTGGTTCGTTGTTACATCTGTCCTTGAAATTGCCAAGTAACCTATAGGTGCTCTTGAACTTAACAAAACTGTTCCTTTGGGCATTATTGTCAATGAAGCATCTCTAACACCTACATCAGTGGCATCAAACTCGCCTCTTGTTATAAATTTATTTCCTTTATTAAGTGATAAATCCCTTGGTGTAATCCAAGGGATTCCAAGTCCATAACAAAAGTTTTTGGTATTTGATTTAGATGGAGTACTACCACCAATGATTGTTCCTAAGTCATCTAATGTACCAGCTTTCCACCCCTCAGGAATTTCCCTTTTAAGCTCTGGGCTATATACCATTTTGCCACCTGACGATTTATACGGTTTCCCCTGCTCATTTGGAAAATCAAATTGTACAAACCAATAATCATACAGAGTTTTTGCCAGCTGTTCTAACTCAACATTAATTCGATTGTTGATTTCAATTTTTGTGTCGAGTGAAGAAAGTACCGAAGCTATCTTTTTCTGAATACTAATTTCAGGTAACCATATCTGCAAAGTACTTACGACGTCAAAGGTTATCTGAGGGAAACTACCGATTCTATTTTCAGCTCTTTGTTGTAAGTAATCCAAAGTTCTTTCGGCAGTGAGGAAGTGGTATAAGTAATCAGTATCTAAAACATCTTTCGATATATTTCTTAACACCATCAATTTAGTTGAAACAATATAATCTTCGATGTTTTCAATGTTCTTAACGTAGGCATACCTTTTATTTTTCGGTCTAATTTCGCTGTACAAAATATCTCCATTCTTAATTGACTTCTTTGCTTGTCCTTTGAGTTCCGAAACTTTGGTATAGTGATTAATCAATATTTTTCCTGCCAAAACATCGGAAGTATTAAGAAATACAAGCTCATCCTTATTAAAACGATGAGTTTGGGAGATTGAAGCAATTAATTCACCTAAAGGGATGTAGTTATTCATAATTTAATCCCTCCAACTGCTTTTTAATTTCCTTTTCTAATTCTGTTGATTCCGCAAAAAGTGTGGTCAGATTACTTTTAAAACCATTCATTTTGTCTTCGAACTCAACATGTGTAATATCCACATATTCAATCTTAACTTCAAAATATTGCCCTGCGCTAAAGCTGTAGTTTTTGGCTTTAATATCGTCGTAATTAACTACCACCGAGAAATCATCTTCAGGAATCTTGTTATTGAAAGTTTGAATGATTTTCTTTTCTTCGCTTTCAGATAAAACTGTCTTTTGATTTTTACCGTCTTTAATTGTTTCTCCAAGGTTGGAAGCATCTATTAATACTACATTGCCTTTGTCTTCATCATCAATAAACAAAATGGATACATTAGTTCCGGTAGCTGCAAATATATTGCTTGGCATACTTACCACACCAGCCAGCATTTTTTCATCTACAAGTTTCTGTCGTATTTTTTTGTCGATACCGCTTTGAGCCGTAATAAATCCGGTAGGTACTACTACTGCTGCTTTACCACCTGTGTTAAGGCTGTACATAATGTGCTGGATAAACAGCGGGTAAATTGCCATTTTGTCTTTAGCTTTTGCTGGTACTTTGGCTATGCCAGCAAAAAAGCGGTCGTTGTTTTCTTTGGTATCCAAGTCATCCCTAAAATCAGAAAAATCAAGCTTAAATGGCGGATTTGACACGATGTAGTCAAACTTTTCCAGTTCTCCTTTTTCGTTAACGTGGTAAGGATTGAGCAAGGTATTGCCTTGAATAATATTCTGAATGGAATGTACCAGGTTATTCAGAATCAGATTTAAACGTAGCAGGTTCGACGACTTTTGTGAAATATCCTGTGAATAGATGGTACACTTGTCTTCTCCAATGGCGTGAGCAAGGTTCATCAACAAAGTTCCCGATCCGGCACTTGGATCATAGCAAGTCACATTTTGTACTGGTTTATTTACCATTATGGCAGCCATAATTTTAGCTACTGCATGAGGCGTAAAATATTCAGCATATTTGCCACCGGCGTTGGCGTTGTAGTCTTTTATCAGATACTCAAAAATAGTAGCATAAAAGTCAAATTTCTGGTTGAAAATATGCTCAAAACTAAAGCCGGTTAGCTTATTAATCATTGCCCGGCAAAAGTCGTCGCGCAATGATGTATCCGAAATAAATTCACTCAACCTGTCGAACAACGTAACTTTTGCTCCACCAGCAGTTTTCACAGAGAAAATATCGTTGTTGTTAATGGCTATATCACGTAAAGTATCGTCAAACGTCTTGGCAAAATCAGCTTCGTTTTGTTTACTAAACAAGTTTGTAATCAAATGCTCTGGTTTCAGCTTTGCTGTATCGGCATTTAATTGCAATAACAGCATTTCGTAATCATTGTCGCTGTATTCACTAATAGCCTGCTCCCAACTTTCAGCATTGGCAAGCTTCTCATCAAGCTGTTTAACTTCGTAGGCAAACTTATCGTTCAAAAACTTATACAGAAATACCTGTGTGATTATTTTAAATTCATTGCCATCGTTCCCTAAACCATAATTGGCACATACGCCTTTCAGTCCGTCAATTAATTCCTTCGTCTTTATCTGAAAATCTAATGTTGTCATGCAACTACCCCGTTAAAATCGTTCATATATTCCTTCACTACCAAGCTGTTAATGTATTTCGAGCTTTCGGCGTCCAGTTTAATGTTGTTCTCGCGCACAAATTTATTTATTACCAGCTTAATCATTAACTGTTCAAAGTAACTTTCATTGCTTAATATTCGAGAATTTTGCAAGACCGTCTCATCAGCCTCATTTTTAATGCCTTCCAATGCTTCAAAAAGTTGAATTTCTTTTTGGGTAATAGTACCGCGTTCCATTAAACGCTTATGTATTCGAGCGTATTTTTCGTCTTTTTTATACTTGTCACGCAGCAAGTTATTCTGACGATTTAACTCCTTAATCTTTTCGTGTATTTTTCGCAGACTTTCAATATTGGCTTTCATTTCTTCCTGCGATATTTCATTTAACTTCTTGTTTTTAAATAAGCGTTCCAACTCTTCTTTTAACGAAATAAATTCCGGGTCTTTTTTATCGAAGTTCCCGGCAAGTGCCTCCCTTGTTATTCGCAAAGTATTTTTTAACTGATCGGCAATAATCAGTTCTTCTTCCTTTATTTTGGTGAACATGAACAGCACATCTTCCAAAGCCACATTTAATAGGTTGGTGGTGTCGGTACTGCTTTCCACGGTTTCTTTAAGATGTAGTAAATCAAGATGATTACTTGCTTCCCGGTACAAAATGTTGATTCTATCAAAGTCAACTTTTTCCAGCAAGTCGTAATGTCCAAATAAGCGTATGAGGTTATACAGTTCTTTAGCGTTACCTAATACCTTCTTCAACTGCTGCATTTTCTCGATGCTGCTAATCTGGCTTATCTGCTGCTGGAATACTTCGGCATTGGATGTATCGAAGTGAAATAACACTTCTTTTAAATCTGCAATCTCTTCCTCAATCTCTTCTTTCGATTTAAAAAGGTTAGAGTAGGTTTGCATTTCATCGCCTAACTCAGCCTGTAACTCATCGAAGTAGGCTTTATTGGTGGCATCAAACTCTTTGCGTATATCAGCAAAATCAACCACATAACCGTATTTGAAATCTTTGTATGTCCGATTTACCCTTGTTAAAGTTTGCAGAAGGTTATGGCGTTTAATTACACGCCCCAGGTATAGTTTTTTTAATCGAGGTGCATCAAATCCTGTTAGCAGCATGTTGTAAACGAACAGAAAATCTATTTTACCATCCTTAAAATCTTCCACCATTAGCTTGCGTTCCTCTTTCGTGCCAACGTCATGTAAAATTAGTTCTGCTGACTTAACCTTACATTTCTGTTTCTGCTTTTCTCCATACGACTGATGTGGTTCTGCTGCTTGGGCCGGTTCATTGTTTTGTTGGTGCGAATTGGAATATTTCTCACTAAATATTTCAAATAGTGCTTTTGCCTGTTTTGAACTGTCGCAAACAACCATACCTCCAATGCTGCAATCGTTGAATAGCACCCGGCTCGATTCAAAATCATTTATGATGTAATCAAGCATCGGTTCTACAAAGTTGTGATGGGCAAAAGCTTCTTCTCTGTTCGCATCTCCTTTTAGAATTTCCAGTTCATCAAGGGCTTTGGCCAGAACCATTTTGTAATTGGTTGCTATTTCCTCCCGAATTAGCCTTAATGTGTAACCGTCGGCAATGGATGCATTGTAGTAGTATTTATGAATGTAATTTCCAAACAGCAATTTTGAATTATAATCGTCGCCCAACAATGGTGTTCCGGTCAACCCTATTTTTACAGAATTAGGGTCTGACTCTTTCAGGTTAGCAAGAAAACTGCCCCTGGGATTGTAACTCCTGTGTACCTCATCCAAAAAATAGACACGCTGAATATTAATGTCGTAATCCTTCGTTGAAATTACATCCGGATCATCTTTGAATTTCTGGATATTAACCACAGTAATTTCAGGCTTGCCGGAATGGTTATGTACAGCAGTTGTTTTTTTAATCTCTCTGGCAAATTCATCTCTTGAACTAACAGTATGTACCACCAAACCACGACTTGCAAATTCACGTTTTGCCTGAGTTGCTAAATCCAGCCGATCAACAATAAAGTAGAACTTTGGAATAACTGATTTTTTCTGATAGTAATCTGTCAGGTGTTTTACATTGTAATAGGCCAAGGCTGTTTTACCACTTCCCTGTGTGTGCCAGATGATACCTTTTTTTATACCATCGTTGAGCTTCGTTTCAATTGCTTTGGTGGCAAAAATCTGCGGATAACGCATGATGTGTTTCTGATAGCCTTTTTGGTCTTTCACATACGCGAAAGCATATTGAAGCATAAAAGCCAATCTCTCTTTGCAAAACAATGATGTTGAGACTCGGTTTGTAGGTGTATCTGGATTTTTATTAGTCAGGAATTCAGGGTTGTACTTTATTATATTCAGGTTGTTATCTTTCAAAATAAAATTTTCCAGTGCATCACCCTCAGGCCTTAGCAGGGCAGCAAGGTCAAATTGTTCCTCCTCCCTGAAATAGTTGAAGATAGGCTTGTAATAGGAAGGTGAAGCATAAAATACACCCTGTATAGGCTCAATTTCCTCATCGTCGTATTCCATATTGTTGGAGAAAACCATGAGCTGAGTAATATTCACAAAACGTCTGAATTTTTTGTTCTGAAAACGCCTGTTGATTCTTTCACGTTCAGCAATAATACCTTCACGGTTGTTTGGTTTTTTTACCTCGATAAATACCAGTGGCATCCCATTAACCAATAAAATAATATCAGGCCGAAACTCTTCGTCACCATTTTTGTAGGTAAGTTCCGTAACCACATTAAAAGTATTATTTGTGAAGTTTTCAAAGTCGATCAGTTTTAAACCTGATTTTGTTGTGAGCTTTTCATAAAAGGCTTTACCTAAATCTTCATTTTCGAGGCTCAGATTGACTTCTTCCAGCAGCTTGTCAATATCCTCTGGCTCAGAGCCGGGATTAATAGCTGCCACACTATTTTTAAAGATTCCGGTAAAAATGTTGGTGTCAATATTCCATTCAGAGTCTTTCAATGAAAGGTAGGAGTACCCCAATCTGGTTAGGTGCAAAATGGCCGGTATTTTTACCCTTGAATCTTCGTTAAATTTCATCGTCAACTAATTGTTTGGATTGAACATTTTGAAATATCTCACCAAATGATATTGCTTTTCCTTCACAAAGTTCTTTTGCAGCACTGTGTACCAGTCTGGCTCTCACATCAATGAACTCTTCAAAATCTGATTCAATCTTCGCAATTTTCTCTTCTTCTCCCAAATCAGCATAGCCGCCATTAGCAAGTTCTGCAACTGGTATCAGATGACTTTTTAATCGCTGGTCAACGATTTCTTCACTCATCCATTCATAACGTTCTTTTAAATAGGTCAAAGGATCTTTCCTTCCTATTGTTCTGTTAGTTACATTAGTTATTAATGAACAGTTTAAAGCAAGGTAACTTTCAATTTTTGCTTCTTTTAGCAAAGCATCAGGATAAATATGATGATACTCACGCGATAGCAAATGTTCTCTTGATGCTTTTTGCCCATCAGCAAAATCGTACGCTCCCAGATAATTTGCCACTGCTAATATTGCACGTCCTCTAACATTTTCACCTTTAGGCCACTTTACTACCTTTAGTTCTTCCACAGTAACCAGTGGGAAGTCTTTTGAAAATACGGGAGCATCTGTCTCCTTATAATGAGAGCCATCATCTTTTGTTGATTTGGTGATTATATTTTTTAGCACTTTATAGTCGGCAAAAGCTCTTGAAGCTGTCGAATTTTCATATCGCTCTGAAAAGAAAGATTTCCATAAATACTTTTTCAATAGTATCTCTGTACTTCCTCTTTCATCTCCCGAATCAGGAATCAATGTATATAAAGAGGCGATAACTGCTAAAACAGCATTTGTAGGTAACCTTTGTTTATCAAATATTCCTTGACTTTCAAGAAAGACTGCCATACTAACCAGTCCTTTCTGCAACTTATCCCAATTGTCAACCAATACAGCCTTGTCCATATCAATCATACCACGTTGATTAGGAATTTTATCTTGTAATAATGCAGACGTTGACAATATTAGATCTGATAGATCGAAGTATGATTTTACATTTGGGTGGTTTGCGTCCAGGTCGGATTGTAAATCATGTAACGACTCACCTTTCTTTCCTTCAACTTCTGCAACAATAATATCAAATAATGATAAAGGCTTACTATTGGTGTTCATGTTAATGAAAACATTTAACGCTGTTTCCTTTGGTGTTACAGTTGGTAAAGCCAGAAATGGTAAATTATAGTGTGTGATTATTTCTCTAATCTCAACAATGCGTGCTTTTAGCTCTTCTCGACATTTAAAATATTGGTGAACCAAGGTCATATCTGTTGCACCCTCTTTGGGCATTTTATCTACCAAAGCGGCTTCAATCCAAGCTTCAACCTCAGCATTAATATCACCGGGACGAAACAGATTACTTGGAATCAGTCCTCTACGATAACAAGGCTCAGGTTCATCCGCCCAAAGCGGGTATTTCTTCCCTTTATTCATCCATCTTGGCTGACAATACCCCGTCACCTCATCAAATTGAACCGAATCTTCAACCTTATCAAGCTCTGGAATGTAAACAAAGTAAGTTTCCCACTCATAATTATTATGCATCATTCGCCAAAATGCAGTTAAGCGTTGTTGCCCATCAAGCAAATGTTCTGTCACCCGGTTTTCTTTGTCCGGTTCAGCAGTTTCAATGTACCTGTCTACAAACTTTCGTTCGTCGCCTACATTTAAAATAAGAGTGATACCAAGAGGTAAGTTATTAACTGCTACTGATAAAAGGCCTGTAATCCGTCTTCTATCCCAGGCTTCAAATCGTTGAAATCTGGGTAGCTTTATTTCTCCATTATTAATTTTTACAAACCAGTCGGCAAGTTCACGATCGGTTGCTTTTATTGATTTAATTGCCATTGAAGAATATGGTTTTGATTTTTTAGTTTATGTCAAATATAATTATTGTTTTAGTATTGTCTGGGAAAGACCTGATTTAATCCTTACGTTTAGCTTTATCATTCAGCCATTTCAAAAAGTATGGTCTATCGTTATTTGCGTTGGTTTCATACCATTCCGAGCAAATAAAATATCTTGTTCCATAAATTTCGATAGCATTTGCCCAATACCGAGGAGGCTTCTTTCCATTACTTAAAGATGCTTTGCGTAGCACCGGGTACTGTAAATCAAATGTATCTTTTGAATATTGAGTTGTTTGCAGAAGTTCCACCTCTTGCTTAGATATTTCGTTATCCTGAAACATTCGAATAAGCGTACTTCTAACAAAAGCGCCGATTTTCATTTCATCTGTAGAATCTGTATCTAAAGGATCAACGACCACGTTCCTTGTTCTTCTTACTTGCTGCTGCTTTATTTCTCCTAACTCGTTGCTGCCAAAAAGATTGTACATTTGAATACTCCTCATAAATAGTTCTGATGTATCCGCAATTAAAGAAGCAGCAGCCAATACAGGATTTAAAACTTTCACTCTAAAATCATCATTTGCAATGATTCTAATCTTATAGTTAAGGTCATATTTCTTTAAAATCATCATTGCATCTTCAACGCATGGGATTAAAATTTCCATAATGTTGTTGTAAATCTTAGGCGATGCGAAGATGATTTCCCCTTCCTTATGTCCGAAATAACCATAGACACACATAGCTGTACGCAAACATTTCTTAATAACCCGCGCTGTACTCAATTCTTTGCTCCCGTAGTTTAGTCCGGCTTCATGAAATGCAACATCAATAGCATAAATTTTTTGTCTATCATCTGCATAGCTGATACCGAAAACATCAATCTCTGCTTGCTGTATTAGCTGTTCTAAAGAATTTGCCTTGTAAATATGAAGATTATGTTTATCAATGAAAAACTGCTTTGATTCATCCATGAATTGTTGAATTGTTTCTTCATGTTCAAACTTCCACGATGAAACCGATGGCTTCCAATTAGTCTGAACAAGCTGGCAGCTTTTGGCATGTCTTAACCACGACAATAATAACGACTCTCCAATTTCAATCTTCATTGTATATGTGTTTTATATTTGGCAGAGCGGAGTTTTTATACATTAGCTTTACCTGAATCTTTCAGAATATCATCCAATTGTGTTTCTTAGGTTGCACTAAATATAATAAAATTAGGATATTATAGAATTTATGTCACGCTCTTTATATTTCTCTTGAAATAAATTTTTAACGAAATCATATCCATCAGGATGTGGAAGCTCGAAATTAATTGCAATTGAAACAAACTCCCGGAGTATTTCAGAAGGTCGATTATATGCCCTTAACAACAGTTCAAGTGTGAAATCAAATTTTCTATTTATGCGCTCGATGAATACAGGATGTTCTTCTTCAAATTCGCGAACATACTCCTGAATGGTCATTATACCTTCTTTGCTTTTCAGGAAATAGGATTCGTGGCAAAAGGCTGAATAAATGTATGCTAATGTAAGAATGAAATCCTCTGCGTCCTTTTGTTCTGAAATAAGAGGCTCGAATTTGTGCCATTCCTTTTTCAACCAATCAAAATCTTCGCCATGTTCCCAGGCGTTGAAGTGTTCTACAGCAAATTTTTTCACATTAGAGAAAGCCAGCATAATTCAAGATATTAATTAAGTCCGTTCACCCGTCTGATATTTCTAATCAATATTCCAGTAAGCGTCAGGATCACTGTCTAATACATCGTCGATGAAGTCATCACTTAATCCCTCAACATCACTTGCCCATGAACCGGAGTATTTACTAATATCATCAATATCGCCAGTCGTTTCAAAATCTGATTCATCCTCATATTCAGCATTATAATCTTCCTGTTTATCTTGAATTTCTATTTTTTCTTTTGTCCCAAGAACTTCATCAATACCAATAATAACAAATGATTTTCTTTTGTTTTCTGCTTCTAATTCTACTATGATATTATTTGTATCATTTGGCGGGAAAAATATTTTTACGACCTTTTTTCTCCACTTGTTAAAATGGCTAATTGAATCTTGTGTTTCTTCAACAACCTCTTTCAATTCATTTTCAGAAAGTTTTTCTAATTCAAAAATTGATAAGTCGAAATCTTTTTCTTCAACTTTGTAAAATCCAATACCGTTTTCATTTGCCGACATTAATAACAGGTTCTGATCTGGAATTAGCAGAATGTTGTTCCATGGGTTGCCATATTTGTTAATTTCTTCGTTGTAGGGCAATTTCTGTAGCAACAACTTTCGTGAAATATCATCTTTAGCGTTTACTTTTCGTGAACGAATTGAAATTACGGAATAATATTCAAGGTTTATTTTTTTCTTCAAAGACAGCAATGCAATATAATTGGTATTGATTGCTGCATCGTGCGCCTGGAAATTAAATTCAAAAGAATACGAATCCTTCAAAAATTTAGAACTGTTTAAATTCTCAAAACTCCATTTACACATTGATACAGACCTTTGTTTTTCAATTTTATTGATTCGTAATTCATCAATGTCATTCCGAAAAGCAATTACCTCATTATTATCGTTTCTAAGAATACCTTTCGTACTAATTACAAAAATGTTTTTGTCTAACTGAACCCAACTGTCCTCTGATTTCAATATTGAATTATTGTTCTCCAACTCAAAGGGTAATAAATGAGAGCCGATGATAATATTTTCACCATTTGCAATGATCGAAGTTGGTCTTATACTGTGATAATTCATAGTTCGATATGCTGAAACATCACCATCATAAGCTAATTTCCCTATAAGTATGGTATCGTGTTGTCGAGCTAAACTTACCACTAATCCTCGTTTTGTTATTGCAAATTCTTCCTGAGCCGGGAAAAGTGTTTTTTTCAGATATAATAATTTTTCACCTTGAATTATTGCTGTAACCATTATATCTCCATGTGGTAATAGAAAAATTGGAAATTCTTTTAAATTCCAAACTTTCTGAACATCTAACTTTTTCATTAAAACAAGGATTACTCACCCAAACCCAAAAGTGAAGGTTCAACAAAAAAGAAGCGTGGGCCGAGCTATCTGAAACTGAGGCATCGCCAAACGCCCACACTAACCTATAGACACAAACCCACGCCAAGGCGTGAGCGTTGTGCATATCCTCCTGTTAGTGTTTTGAAATTGGCGATTTCCAGTTTCAAGAAAATAGCAACGCTAATATTTTATAATTCGTTCCTCTGAACTATTAACCCAAAAGTATAAAAATCGGACTACTTAAACTATGTCTTTATGTTGTTTTTAAAAGAAAGCACAACTTGAACACTCTAAAGTGTCAGTCATGCTTTCACGTTAACATGGACGCTTGGCGATACCTCGATAACTATTATCTGAAACTAACTTATAAACCAGTGATGTTTGTTGACTCCAATTGCTTCATACAAACCATTCACAAAACTTTGGCATCCAACACCACGGTCTAAAAATGTGTCGATATACGACATTTTATTAGCTCCGGTAAATAGATTGTACAAACGCCACAGATTGATGTTTCCCAAATCGTTTCTGCAAAATGATTCATCAGAATAGTAATCTTTTACTACCAAATTTACCTGACTGTCAGATAATGGGAATTGTGGTAACTCCTTTTTATCCTTTAAAGGCATGTTCTGGTAAAGTCTTGCTCTACCTACAATTTGTGCAAATTGTGATTCGGTTATCAATGTTCCGGGAAGGTTATTGAACTTTTCCAGCTCCCGGTACACATTAAATTCTCCCATCATTCTGTATAAAACATGAGCAAGTTCAGCAGGGGTACGAACTTTTACATCCAGCATCACTCCATCAGTTGAAATACAAAGATTTGTGCAAACCTTGTTCTGAAAACCAATGAAAAGTTTGAACCGTTCCTCAGTTTTACGTGAATATAGATTCTCCAAATTATAGGCGCGAACGCCACCAACAGCAAGTGAAAGGTTATTTCCAGCAATGTTGCTATTAATTGAAGGAATTTCAATTACAAAGGCCATGCGTTCGTAATACAAAGTTTTTTCATGCTTCTGTAATTCCTTGGCCGGTTTGCCAACAGCAGAAGGAATTCGCCCTTTTATTGGATGGCTTACACGAATTGCTGGTTCGAGTATCTTTTCTCCTGAAAACGCCTGTCCGGTAACATATACCATAGTCTGAATAAATTCTTGGTTCGAGATAACGCTTTCATTGTCTTTCGCGAAAACAGGTATCGTATGTGATTCCTGCATTTCTTTTAAGGTCATCGGAATCGTATTTGCAGCCATAAAATGAATATCGATACTACTGTGCTGTTCTGAATCAACTTCAGTGGAAGACACAAGTTTTAACTGCGCCGTCTCATTTACCTTTATTAACTCCATTACTTCCAATTTTTGTTTGATTAATAATTTCTGCGTTTAGTACCTCTTTCCTTTTCACAGCAAGAGGTTCAATTTTAGTTCTATACTCCGGGTACTTTTTCAGAAGGTCTCTCAGTTCCACAACATCTTTTGCCTGCTGTACCTGTTTAATGACCTCATCCAATGAAGTTCCTTGGTTACACCAATTCAGAATTCTTTCTCCTGTCTTTGAAGAAATTACATAAGCTGGCTTATCCATGAATAAACCTGTTCTGTCTTTGCTGGCAGAAGCATTGTGTTTAATATCAAGGTCAAATACAATGGTGAACTCATAGTCCATCCCATCCCTTGTTATACCTTTCAATCCAACTTTTTCAGGAATCATCTTCCCATTCTTTTCAGAAAGGGTGTAATCAGTTTTTGTCCTGACTGTTGAAATCACATGACAAGGACTTTCAAGGATTTTCTGCACAAATGCATTGTGCCTTGGTGTCATCTTTGCCCAGTTGGTAAACGAATTACCGGGCATATTTCCATGTAAGTCAAGAATACCCCCACTTCCTTCCCATTCGTGACTCACTGAGTCTAAAATTATCACTTCCATACCGGCTTCTTCACAGGTTTCTATGGCGGTAATATACCTTTCAGGTGTGAAAGGTTTTGAGAGTTGCAGAACGTTAAAATCACCAAGATGAGCATATAAGTCAGCAGAGTGATTTTCAGTGTCTATTACAGCTATTTTGCTGTAATCTGTCAATCCAGCAGCAAGAAGGAGTGCTGAATAAGTTTTCCCAGAGCCTGATGGCCCTTGCAAAGCAAGTTTTATTTTGGCTTGCTTTCTTTGAGCTTTTCTTATTTCCATTTTTGAATTATTTGAGATTAATAAATGTTTGTCGAAAGACGACTGCATAGAAACGTCCATTGTCCATCTACCCTAAGGAGCGTGGACAAATGGACAATATTCTAAGAAGTAGGTGCGTCCATGTAAAATAGAAAGGGCTGACCATTTTCAGATCGCCCTTCTACTCTCTTTTTTCAGCGGCATTTTTTCTTCACACATCACAGGAAATACCTTCTCAAAAAACATTTAAAAATTCAGCAGAAAACCTGTTTGAGTTGATGTGTGATTTGCAAATATTGTATCGTACAGCAGCGTAAAGAGTGTTATGTTTTTCTCATCCTTAACTTTATTCCAAGCCACAGAACACGGATTATTTTAGCATAAACCAGCAGCGCAAGTAGATAGCCCAACCAGTAGGAAAATACATCTTTCCCGGCATCATAGATACCTATATTCAGGCCAATGGCTTTACCCAGCAGTGAGAAGGGTATAATCAGACCATGATACATCCCAAGTAAAATATAGTTTTTGGAACTATCACAATAAGATGTATTCTCAGGAGCTGGAATACAGGAAATAAGCAATAAAGCTATGATATAAATGAAAATGAGGTGTTTTTTTGTTTTCATAGTATTCAGTTTTAATATTATTCGTGATTCTACACCCTAATCCACTGCTGGAAAGGGTTAATTTTCAAAATGAAGTCTGTTGTAAAAATTGATTTGTACAGCAGTGTGAAGTGGTTGTAGATTAAAGTTTTCTTTAATTAAGCTATTTTTTAAATGAAAGGAATAAAGAGAAATTGGGAAATGAGGAAATTTGGGGGTGAGTGGACTGTTTCACATGCACACATTAAAGTTCAAAAATTTAATCTCAGCCCAAATTAAAGTTTCAATATTTAGAATCTTAAAGTTTTTTCTTAAACAGCAGAAGAAGTGACTAAATATAAATTTAAACAATGCCCGGAATTACTCCAAGGCATTGCTAAGTTCAGACTGTTTCAACTTCCAGTTCTTCCAGTTCCTCAACCTCTCTGGCTTGCTGCTCTGTTAAATGAGATTCTGGAACATACTGCCACCTATGGTTAAGATGAACAATTTCCCCATCAGAATTTACATGCTCAAAAGGAGGAACTTCCACTTTCTGAATGCAACCCGGTAATTCCTTCCCGATAAGTGTTCTCTTTGCAATTTCAAGTTCAACAGTACATGGCAAAGATGCCTTTTTTACACTTGCGTATAAATTTCCATTAGAACTTGTTACAATTTCCAAATCACTTTGAACAATAAGGGCCGTAAATTGAGTTCCTTGGCTGTTTACCCTCTCAACAGCATCTACTACAATAACTGACATAACTTTTCACTTTTAAAGATTAATAATTTGAATACTTCACTTTGCTGCACTTGCAGTTCAAAGCCAAGTGGGGGTAGGAAGGATTCAGGGAGGTAGAGGAAAAAAGGAATTATTAATACTGCTGCTGAAAAAACTGGAATCTATGCTGCCATGGGGGGTGTCTCAGAAAGTCACTACTTGTAGCCCGGATTAATGGGGAAGTTGAGATATTCGTGAACTGCGCTAATTTTTAAAAAAAATTTTGACAACAGTACCTTCCGCCTCAATCATCATTGATTATATATTTAAATCATCGATTAATATAAATTCTGGATCGACCATCGCAATTTTACCTTCAATATCAGGAGGCAATAAATATTCATCAACTTTTGATTTGATGAAGTCTAAGCCTTCTTTACCAACCACGTAAGTCATTGGGTGACTCATGCCATTTGGTAGTTTTACACGTTCCTCGGTAAGAAGAGATTGTTGGACATAAATTTCCAACGGAAGATTGAACTCATCTAAAATATTAAGCTTTCTTAGTATGCTGTACATCGTTTTGTATCCAAAACGATAACCTAATCTTTTAGTTGTACTTCTTATACTGTATATGTAGATCTGGTAGCTTGACGGATTTTCTTGGTATTCATCGTAATAACTCATCTTGTATCGTTTTAAAAAATAATTATATAGGACATTTCTATTTCAGCCTGTTGGCAATAATTCGTCCTGTTCATCGCTTGAAATCATATCGTCAGGATCGACATAAAAGTAAATTCGATCGTTTTTTTCGTAATCTTTCAACCAATTTGCCACTGTTGATTTCTTAACATCATATCCCTCTTCTCTTAACTTGTCAGCAATTGCCCTATAGGACAGATTCTCAGAGCGGCGTAATTCCTTGGCCCTATCAATGGCTTTATTGTCAGTTGATTTGTTATTCTTACGTTCAACAAGATCGCTGAATGGAACTGATCTGTTAAGGTTCGTAAAACATAGATTTTCGTCGAATTTTAATACCATAGCATCACGTTTCAATGACTCTGGAATATAGTTTCCCTTCACAATACATAAATATCGCAGATCTGGATTAACAGAATCTTTCCTAAGTTCTAAAACAAGTCGCATTTTGGCTTCAAATCCTTGACTGCCTAATACGTTATCCTTAGACGGAGCAGAATATTGAGAACCTTTTTTCGTATGGTGTAGGAAGATAAATAAAGTCTGAAATCGTTCAGCAAGAAGTTGGAACTGATAGATGAAGTTGCGAATCTTATTTGCCGCGTTCATATCGCCAGAATATAAATCGGCCATCGCGTCAATGATAACGCAATCAACCTTGAATACTTTTAGTGCCTTTTCCAGCTTTGCAAGTAGTTTTTCAGTATCAAAAATGAAACCTATTCTTGAAAAGAAGGAATGATCAAGATTTTGAACATTCTGCTTTCTTAAAAGATACGCAATCGCAATTGCATCATCTTCGGTTGATACAACCAACGCGGAATTGTATTCGGCATTTATTTCAATTCCTAAAAAGTCTTTAGCTTTAGTTCCAACATGAAGAACAAATTGCCTCAAAAAACTACTTTTCCCAACATCAGAACTACCAGATAGGGCAACGAGACCTGTTTTTGGGAAAATCCCTTTCCATAAAAAAGGGATTTCTTCAATGTTCCATTTGAGTAAAGTGGTTGCAGGTAATATAAACCCAAGATCATTTTTATTCGATTTTTCAGTAATTTGTTTTACTACTTGCTTGACAGGTTTTGGCTTGTCATTATTAATTTGTTTAGTTGATTTCAGCTTAGCCAATTTTCTTCTTTTTGAGCCTTCAATGAATTTTCTATGTAGCGCCATATTCAATGATTTTTAACTAAATGTTGAGTCCCCATTTCACTAATTTCATGTCGAGATAGTCTTTTGTTTTGCAGTAACCAGGAATCAATCTCGCTTCGTTTAAAGAATATGAGTTTCCCTCGTGGGCAGTAGAATGGAATTTCCCTGAGATGGGTTAGCTTGTAAATGTAGCTTTTGGAAAATCCCGTATATTCTGCCAGCTCAGTGGGTGTTAAAATCTCCTTTTGTAATAGTTTTTGTTTTCGTACAAATTCCTGTACAGTTAGCTCTTCATTTTTCATTGGTTAAAATGTTAATATTCAATCGATAGAATTTATTAATAACTATTTCCAGACAAAGAAACAGTTATATCAAATGGTAAGCAATGCGGAAGTTGTGGTATGTTGCGTCAGAAAGGAAAAGTTGCTATTTTTTCTTTCTTTCAAAGTGTATTTTGATTATTTCGGAAACATATTCCGGAAGGGTACGTGGCTTTTGAGCAAACTTATCAGAGAGAGAATCAATACCTCGCATTTGTATAAAGGTCGCTTCCAAAAAATCTGTAAAAAAATGCTTTCTTGGTTGAATCCCAAATATCTCGACATGAAGTACATAGTAGGAATATCGTAGTAATTCATTTGAAATTTGTAATTTTTCAAATGGAGTATCAACAATAGGAACTGATTCTTTTTGAACCATTTGTATCGTATAAAACAACATACGTTTATAGTCAGAATCTGACAATATTCTTTGCTGGTTTATACCTGCGCCATTTAAATAACCAAGAACTTCAAGTACTTTCAATAGTCTATCATCATAAAAGTCATTGTTATCGAATTGTTGAACGTATTCTATGCCCAAAATTTCTGATATAATTATGTCCTTTGTGAACGAATTGAGTTGAAATACAACATCTGATATCAATGTATTGCTTGTTTCAGCCAGTGTCTTTAATAATTGCGATTGTTTAATCAGATAAGCTGTTATTGATTGATTTGCTATACGATGTGCTCCAATACCCCTTTTTATTAAGTTTTGTGATATTTCAAATTGCTGTAATATTAATTCTTTGAATGCACTTTCAAAATAAACTTTTGTGGGAACAGGAATATGCTCTTCATTCGTGTAATAAAAGTGAATAATGTACCCCTTCTCATTCTCAATGCAAATGCTTTCATCTTCTCTTTTCCTGGTATCATCCCATTCCTGATAGAACGAATTTTCTACCTTTTCGTATTCTCCAAATAAAAATACCTCAATAAAAAAATGTAAGGGTTCTAATTCTGTTGACTGAGAATAAATCATATTTTCAGTTTGCGCTATTTAAAAGATAAATATCGGAAAAAAAGGGAAAGGTAATAGACAAACAATTGTAGTAGTTAGCATTAGTGTTACTATTCTGTTACTCGACAGCATAAAAAAAGCCTGTAACATTAACTGCTACAGGCTGTTGGAATTTCTTCCGAGTACCCGGGGCGGGAATCGAACCCGCACTCCGTTGCCAGAACTGGATTTTGAATCCAGCGCGTCTACCTATTCCGCCACCCGGGCATTTCCTTTAACGGAAATTGGTGCGCAAAACTAACCATTTCGTCGGAATTACCAAAATATTAATGAGCAATTTGTTTTGCCTGGTCAATTCTTTTTACCACTTGCCCGTAAACAATCAGTGCAACAGCCGAAATCATGGCAATACCTACAAAGTAATACCAGATATAATGGGCGTTTTGGGCAGCAGCAGCCCATTCGTCGTGGGTGCTAAATAATAATGGATCGGGACAATACTTGTCGAGTAGGAATCCTGACATCAAAAATCCCAATAAATAGGATAAAAAGGAATGCAGGTGACTAAACCCAAGATAAAGTCCCTCTTCTCCCTTGGGAGCCTGTAATGAAAAGTATTCGAGGTAACGTGGTGAAATAAAGGATTCGGCAAGCCCTTGAAAGGCGATCCCGATAACCATCATAAATGCCACGGGGTGCATGGTCAGAATTTCTCCTGTCATCAGGTTACCGGCAGCCATAAATAAGGCAGATATTGGCATGATAAACATCCCAACCGTCATACTAAAAAGTGCTGTTCGCTTACGGAACATTTGTGTTATAAAAGCAACGGTGGTAAACACAACCAGTGGATTGACGTTGGCATACCACGATGGAGAAGAGGCTTCTCCTGCTAATCGAATTACATATTTAGGCATGGTGGCATACATTTGCGTTTGTACCATCCAAAAACCAGTAATGATAAGAATAAGAACAATGAGACGCACGTTGGAAAGTACGCGGCCAAGTGCTTGAAGTAATTCCCGAATTGACTTCCCCTCTCCACTGTGTTTTGTGCTTTTGTACATCAGGAACACAACGATCAGTCCTAAGAGTGTCATTGCGGCCGAAAAGTAACTGATCCAAATCAGTCCCTCGTTACCCATCGACACACGCAAGGGTTTTACAATGGTTTTTCCGGTAAAAGCTCCGATATTCACCATCGTGTAAAAGATACTAAAACCACGAGCCCTGTTGTCGGCCGAAGTTTCTTTGGCTACCGTGCCGGTTATAACCGATTTTATAAATGATCCTCCAACAATAATTAATACCATGGCTGGAACTACTGCATAACGGTAACCTGAGGTGTTGAGCCCGTGAAATATCGTTTTATCGCCATACTCAACCAATCCTGCTGACTCAAAAAAAGAAGGGATAACTCCCAATCCTGCATAGCCCAGGGTGAGTAAGCCAAACGCCAGCATTAACGACTTGCGGAAGCCTATTTTATCGGCATAAGCGCCAGCGAAAGTTGGAAGAAAATAGAGTAAAGCTGAAAAGACACCCGCAATCACTCCAGCTTCTATATCGTTAAATCCAATAATGGACGACAAATACAAAGTGATAGCTATAAACAAGCCATAGTAGGCAGCCCGTTCAAATAATTCTACTGTGTTGGCGACCCAAAATGCCCGTGGAAACTTCCAGGTTTCTTTTTTTTCCATATTATTTTGCTGAGTTTGACGGGCAAAAATAACAGCTTATTCCGGTTCTCAAAATGAGGGCTTTAACATAAGCAAAATTGTTTTGCAGGGAATTTCTTTTTTCTAACTTAGCTTCAAGTGATTGAACCGTAGCAAATGAACCTGAACGAAGAGAAAAAACTAGTAGATGAAATCAGGCGGGGAAACGAGGCCGCTTTTGAAAAAATATTCCGTAGATACTACCGGGCTTTGTGTCTTTTTTCCACCAAAATACTGGGAGACGATGAAACGGCTGAAGAAGTTGTTCAGGATTTTTTCGTGAAGCTGTGGGAGCGGCGGGAAGGATTTATGGTGGAAACTTCGGTTAAAAACTACCTGTTCCGGTCGGTAAAAAACCTGTCCATCAATGTAATCAAGCACGAGCAGATTAAGCTGAAACATGCGCAGCAGGTGATGGCAGATGCTGAAGCGAACGATTTTAAGGATCATTTTATGGAAGTGGACCTGGAGCGTGCGATTGAAAAAAGCATTGAAGAATTGCCCGAAAAACGCCGCGAAATATTCCGGCTTAGCCGCGAAGAGGGATTAAAATACCGCGAAATAGCCGAACGAATGAATATTTCCATTAAAACAGTGGAGGCTCAAATGGGTTTGGCAATCAAAACATTACGAGATAAGCTGAGAAAATACAGCACCTTTCTTTTCTTTTTTGTGCCTTTTTATCAAAAATAGCTTAGGGGTAAAATTAGTGTGCATTGTCATTTAAATGTAATGAGTAAAATGGAGAACATCGAGAATCAGTCCCGTGAGCTGTTATCCAAACAGCTGGTTGGAGAAGCAAGCGACCGGGAAAAAGTGGAGTTGGAAGCCTGGCTCGAACAATCGGAAGAAAACCGGGCAGAGTGGGAGCAGAGTAAGAAGATGCTCTCGAAAATCGACTCATTCTACCAGGAAAAGCGTTTTGATACAGACGCTGCCTGGAAAAACGTTCATGCACAATTCGTCCCGACGAAAGGTACAGTGGTATCGTTTCAGAAAAAAAGAAAGGAGGGAATTGCAACATTTTACAAGTATGCTGCGATACTGGTGGTGGCACTTTTACTGGGGACTGTTGGATATTACATTGGTTTCAGAAACCAGGTTCCGGCTGTTTACAGCGAGGTAATTTCGGGAGAAAACCAGGTTTTACAACAGTATGTTTTACCCGATGGCTCGGTGGTTGCCCTGAATAGCAACTCGAAACTTACGTTTCCGAAAAAATTCAGGGACAATGTACGCGAAGTTAGCATCGAGGGAGAAGCATTTTTTGATGTAAAACCCAATCCTGATCAACCTTTTGTGATCAACGCCGGCGAAACTCAGGTAAAAGTTTTAGGTACCTCTTTTAGCGTGAGTGCGTATCCGGGCCAGGAAACCGTGGAAGTAATTGTTGAAACCGGCAAAGTGCAGGTAATCAGCAAAAGCACTGAAAAACAAACCGAAGCGACAGAGGTGTTTTTGATTCCGGGCGAGAAAGGAACTTTTTTCAACCAAAACAAAACCTTGGAGAAATCGGTAAACGCCGATCCCAACTTCCTGTCGTGGAAGACGCACGACCTCATTTTTAACAAGGTTCCGCTAAGCGAAGTAGTCCGTTGTTTGGAGAAAACTTACCACATACGGGTTGATTTGGCAGAACCAGCGTTAAACGAGCTGCTGTACGAAGGTCATTTTGACCAGAAACCCGCTGATTTTGTATTGGATGTAATACGGCTCACATTCAATCTTGAACTCATCGGTGAAAACGAACATTACACGCTTACGAGCCGTAAAAACGACCAGTAAAACGAATGAGCAATGAAGACAATTTTGAATAAAATACGGATTTTCATCCTTTTAATTGGAGTGGCATGGGTAATGATGCCCGATCGGCTAAGCGCGCAGGAAGAAAAAAGCCAGGCGCTCGACCAGAACATTACCATTTTTGCCGAGGATGAACCGCTTTCGAGCGTAATTGAGAAAATATGTAAGTACCTGAACATCGATTATTCCTATAACTCGGACCTGGTAGCGGATAAAAAAATCAGTCTGAATATTTCGAACAAACCCATTAAGTATGTATTGGATAAGCTGATGAACGACTTCTACCTGTTGTTCGAAATTGAAGACAACCTGCTGGTGGTGCGCGATTATGTACCGCTGGATAAGAGTATTGATTACGAGAACAATTCGCAGCAGTTTTTTGCGAGCAACCGGGGCTTTTTATTTGATGATCCGCGCGATAAACGCATTACCATCAAATTTAAGTCGGCCAGTAACCTGATCATTATTCCGGTGAATATCAACGATTCGGATACCCTGAATTTTATTCTCGACACCGGGGTTCGCTACCCGATTATTACCGAGCTTCCGTTTGTGAACAAGCTGAACCTTAACTATATGATGCCGGTGAAGATAAAAGGCCTGGACGATGGTGAAGGCTTGACGGCCTACCGTTCGGGCGGAAATACCATGCACATTGACGGGCTTACTGCCCGGAACCAGGAAGTGCAGATGATCATCGACGAAGATTTCCAGATTTCGCACATGCTGGGGATTCCGGTTCATGGATTGATTGGCTTCAATCTTTTCAAGGATTATGTGGTGGAAATCGATTATGCTGATGAAAAACTGCTGCTTTACAAGCCGGAATATTACAAATACCGCGACCGGAAGAATGACATTATTATGCCTTTGCATTTCGACGGGAACAAACCGTATGTTCGTACTACCATTGTTACCGACGAGTTGAAGGATGTTCCGGTTAAACTGTTGGTGGATACCGGAGCAAGCGATGCCTTGTGGCTTTCCGAAAAATCGGACGAACGCATTAAATTGCCGCAGAACCACATCGAAACTTTTTTGGGAAGAGGCCTGAGTGGCGATTTGTACGGAACCAAAGGAAGGATAGACGCCATTTGGGTAGGCCCGCTTTTGATGTCGCACCCGATCGTTGCTTTCCCCGATTCGGAGCTGATGGAACAACTGATCTCGGCAAACGACCGCAACGGAACCATTGGAGCTGAAATTCTGCGAAGGTTTTATGTGGTGGTGGATTACCGGAACAGCCGGCTGACACTGCGTCCAACTCCGCGGATTAAAGAAGATTTTAATTACAACATGAGTGGGATGGAAGTGATCAATCCGATGCCCGGATTACCGGTATTTACCATTGCTGATATTACCAAGGATTCGCCTGCCTTTAACGCCGGGCTGCAAAAAGACGATCAGATTTTATCGATCAACAGTAGCAGCCACCGGTCGATGGAACTGAATGATATTAACTTACTGCTTCAAAGCAAAGAAAACAGGAAAATACGCATCAAAGTACTGCGTAATGGTGAAGAGGTTAAAACTTCGTTCGAGCTGAAAAGAATGTTTTAATGCATGCACCTACATAGAAAAATAGTCATATTAATTGCCATCCTGTTGCTCGCCTTTCTTGCAAAGGGCCAGCAGCAGGATGGTTCTGTATTGGAACGCCGGGTTACGCTGCGAATCCAGGACCAGCCGCTTGAAAGTATTCTGGCCCAGATAAGCTGGCAGGCAGGTGTCTATTTTTCGTATGATGCTTCTGTTGTGGACTCTGAAAAAAAATGCTCGGTGGAAGCTGAAAACAAGTCGCTTTTTACCGTGCTGAATCAGTTGTTTGAACCCGCAAAATACAGCCTGATTGAGCGCGAGAACCAGGTAATTATTTCGCTGAAACCCGATAAGCCCCAAACGGATGAAGCCATAGCCGACAGTATTCCGGTGAAGTACTTTTTCCTAAGCGGGAAGCTGCTGGAAGATCGCAAGGGGAAACCGGTTCCTTATGCATCCGTATCTGTCTTTAACCAACCCATCGGTACAATTTCCAACTCGGATGGTGAGTTTTTGCTGAAACTTCATCCCGATAATATCAACGACACGGTGGTGATCTCGAGTATGGGCTATGCTCAAATTCGGCTTCCGGCCAGCAAATTGCTTGATGAGGATCTTTTTATTCTTCAACCCATTTCCATCCGTATCAAAGAAGTAACGGTTACGGCCATTTCTGCTCAGAAATTACTGGAGAATATTCGCCATAACCTGGAGCGGAATTACACCGCTCATCCGCGTTTGATGACCGCTTTTTACCGCGAAACGGTAAAGCAGGACGGGGCTTATATCAATGTTTCAGAAGCTGTTCTCGAAATCCTGAAATCTCCGTATGTAAATACGTTCAGAAGCGATTTGGTGCGCTTGATAAAAGGGCGTAAAAGCCCCGATGTTCAGCCTTTTCGCTGGTTGAACTTTAAATTGCAGGGAGGGCCGTTTACCATTGTTCAGCTGGATGTGGTAAAAACCATGGAGAGCTTTATCAGCAAAGCCTTTGAAAACAGTTACAAATACGAGGTTTCAAGGGTGGTTCTTTACCACGAGGAGCCGGTTTATGTTTTGACCTTTACGCCGGCTTCCGACGATGTTTTTCCGGGCTACATTGGGGAAATGTATGTTCACCGCGAAAGTTTTGCGATTGTGCATGCCAGTTTCCGGTTTAATAAAAGCAGCTTGAACGAGGCCGTTTCGTTTATGATTCGCAAAAAGCCACCCAAGGTAAAGGCACGTCCCACTTATGTGCAGTACAGTGTAAATTACCAGCAATACCAGGGGAAGTGGCATTTGTCGAGCGCGCAGGCTTCGGTAAAATTTAAGATAAGAAGCAAACGCGATCGGCTAAACAGCGAATTTCACAGTGTGTCTGATTTGCTGATCACCAATATTCAACCCACAGAGCTAAAGCGTTTCTCGGGCGACGAACGTTTTTCCCGCGACGATGTATTTGTGGAAAAACTCGGGCAGTTTGACGAAAAATACTGGGAGAACTACAACATCATTAAGCCCGACGAAGACCTTCGCAACGCATTCAAGGAAAAGTAGGCTTTTCTGAGCTATCGTTGTGGTTGGAAATTTAGTATCCGGCTGGAGTAAACTGCCCCCATTCAAAATTGCTTCCATTAAAAAGAGTTGTTACATTTA
The DNA here is from genome assembly GCF_003576475.1 of Maribellus luteus. Taxonomy (GTDB): domain Bacteria; phylum Bacteroidota; class Bacteroidia; order Bacteroidales; family Prolixibacteraceae; genus Draconibacterium; species Draconibacterium luteum. The sequence continues at coordinate 349,424 of NZ_QWGR01000004.1, forward strand.
ACAACTGATTTCTGAATCAACTAAAACTAATAGTACATGAATAGAAAACTTCGTATGGGAATGGTCGGTGGAGGGACCGACGCATTTATTGGTGCAGTTCACCGTCTGGCTGCTTTTATGGACAATCAAATTGAATTGGTTTGCGGCTGTTTCAGCATAAATCCGGAGGTTTCAAAATCTTCAGGGAAACTCTATTTTTTGCCGGAAGAACGCATTTACACGACTTACCAGGAAATGTTTGAAAAGGAGTCGAAGCTGCCCGAAGGTGAAAGAATGGATTTTGTTACGATTGTAACCCCGAACTTTGTTCACTTCGATCCTGCGGTAATGGCGCTGGATCACGGATTTCATGTGGTACTTGATAAACCGATGACTTTCACACTCGAAGAAGCCTACAAGCTCAAAGAAAAACTGGATGAAACAGGTTTGACTTTTGCGTTAACGCATACCTATTCGGGTTACCCGGCGGTTAAACATGCCCGGAAAATGATTGCTGACGGTCAGCTCGGAAAAATCAGAAAGATTTTTGTTGAATACCCGCAAGGCTGGCTTTCGTCGAAACTCGAAGATACCGGCAATGCACAGGCATCGTGGCGAACCGACCCGAAACGCTCGGGGAAAGCCGGATGTATGGGCGATATCGGAACACATGTCCATCATTTGGCAGAGTATATGACTGGTTTAAAAGTCACCGAATTGTGTGCCGAGTTGAATGTTTTTGTTCCCAACCGTTTACTGGACGACGACGGTGCCGCTTTCCTGCGTTTCGACAACGGAGCGAAAGGCGTGCTGATGGCGACTCAAATTGCGGCAGGCGAGGAAAATGCAATTCGTATCCGGGTTTATGGCGACAAAGGTGGCATTGACTGGGAGCAGATGGAACCCAATACTTTGCGCGTGAAATGGCTCGGGCAACCCATGCAGGTTTTGCGTGTGGGAACCAGCCTCGACAGTGCGGTTGCCGCTCACAACACCCGCGTTCCGGGAGGACACCCCGAAGGCTATCTGGAAGCTTTTGCCAATATCTACCGGAATTTTGCCTTAACGGTTCGTGCACGGGCAAACGGCGAAGAACCTACGCCTGAAATGCTCGATTTTCCGGGAGTTGATGATGGGATTCGTGGAATGCAGTTTATCGAGACAGTGGTAAGCGCGGGCTACAACGATGAAGTGAAGTGGGTAAAGTTCGGCGAGACAATTTAAATACCAACCTGATAAACAAGATATCATGTCGAGACCTGTAACAATATTTACCGGACAATGGGCGGATTTGCCTGTTGAAACCATGTGCCAAAAAGCAAAGCAGTTTGGCTACGACGGGCTTGAATTGTGTACCTGGGGAGACCACATGGAAATCCCAAAAGCAGATCAGGCGTATTGCGATCAACGGCTTGATCTGCTGGCAAAGTACGACCTGAAATTGTTTGCTATTTCCTGTCATCTGGATGGTCAGTGTGTTTGCGATCCCATCGATCAGCGGCATAAAAGCATTGCCAGCGCTCATGTTTGGGGCGATGGCGATCCGGAAGGTGTGCGGCAGCGCGCAGCCGAAGAAATGGTGAAAACAGCTGAAGTGGCAAAAAAACTGGGAATTGACAGAGTGGTTGGATTTACCGGAAGCCCGATATGGCATTTGCTGTATTCGTTTCCTCCGGTTTCGCCTGAAATGATTAAAGAAGGTTATGCTGATTTTGCCCGCCGGTGGAAACCGATTCTGGATGAATATCAAAGTCTGGGAGTGAAATTTTGCCTCGAAGCACATCCTACTGAAATTGCTTTTGATATTCACACGGCACATTTGGCATTGAAAGCACTGAATCATCATTCTGCTTTTGGTTTTAACTTCGATCCAAGCCATTTCGGCTACCAGCATGTGGATTATGTGCGGTTTATTTATGAATTCGCCGATCGTATTTTCCATGTGCACATGAAAGACGCTTACTGGAGTGATACGCCAATGAGTGTGGGCGTTTTTGGCGGACACATGGAGTTTGGAGATAACCGGAGGTACTGGAATTTCCGCAGTTTGGGAAGAGGGAAGGTTAATTTTGAAAACATTATAAGGGCTTTGAATGACATTGGTTACAACGGACCGCTTTCGGTTGAATGGGAAGACAGCGGAATGAACCGCGAGCATGGCGCAACAGAAGCCTGCGCTTTTGTGAAAAAGGTTGATTTTGCTCCGTCGGATGTAGCCTTTGACGATGCGATGCAGAAGTAAGATTTTATAACCTGATACGGTCCGGAAAGGATCGCCAACTGAATTTAATTGTATGATGACAGATCGAAGAGCTTTTATCAAAACTACAACAATGGCAACCGCCGGTGTAACCATGGCGGCTGGTATGCCGCTGGCTATGAATTCCTGTGCGGGAGCCAACGATAAAATCGTTTGCGGCGCTATTGGCGTCAATTCCATGGGGTTTGCCGATTTAAAGGCATTCCTGGAGAAGAAAAATACCGAGTGCGCAGCCTTGTGCGATGTGGACGAGCATGTGCTCAACAAACGAATCGACGAGGTTGAGAAGATCCAGGGAAAACGTCCGAAGGGATTCAAAGATTTCAGGAAATTGCTGGAGGAACCCGGAATTGACGTGATCATTATCGGTACGCCCGATCACTGGCACTGCCTGCCTTTTGTGTATGCCGCACAGCTGGGGAAGCACATTTATTGCGAAAAGCCGCTGGCCAACTACATCGAGGAAATCAATGTGATGGAACGTGCGCAAAAGCGTTACGGCAACATTGTTCAGGTAGGGCAATGGCAGCGGAGTGACAAACACTGGCTGGATGCTGTTGATTTTGTTCATTCCGGGAAACTGGGCCAGATACGAGCCGTTAGAACCTGGTCGTACCAGGGGTGGATGAAATCGATCCCCGTTAAACCTGACGGGCTGGTTCCCCAAGGCGTTGATTACGACATGTGGCTGGGGCCGGCCAAAGCCAGGCCTTTTAATCAGAACCGCTTTCATTTTAATTTTCGCTGGTTCTGGGATTATGCCGGAGGTTTGATGACGGACTGGGGCGTACACATTATAGACTATGGACTGTTTGGAATGAAAGCCAAGGCTCCCAAATCGGTGATGGCAATGGGCGGCAAATACGGTTATCCGGATGACGCTGCTGAAACACCCGACACCATGCAGGCTTTGTATGAATTTGATGGCTATACCATGTTATGGGATCATGCCACCGGAATCGATGGCGGATACTACGGGAGAAGCCACGGCGTTGGTTTTGTTGGAAACAATGGGACACTGGTGGTGGATCGCTCCGGATGGGAAGTAATTCCGGAGGGAGGAAAGAATCCAAAAATGGACCCGGTTGAATTGATCAAAGGCGATGGCCAGGGCTTGAGTAACCACATGCAAAACTTTGTGGATTGCATTCGGAGTAACGATCCGGAAACGCATTGCAACATTGGTATTGCGGCCAATACGGCCAGAGTTGCCCACTTGGGGAACATGGCGCTTAAAATGGGGCAACGTCTATACTGGGATGCCGACAACAGTCGTTTTATCGATAACGATGCGGCCAACGAATTGCTGGTTCCGCAGTACAGGGCACCCTGGGAACTTCCGAAAGTTTAAGAAAGTACAAGCATATTTTCAGAGGCAGGCTATTTGGGCTTGCCTTTTTTTATTTGTATGGATAATGTATTTGGTATTTAGATTAATAGGGTTACTATAAGTGTAGTATATTTTGATTTTTGCGACATTTTTACACGTGGGTTAAAAATCACCAAGAAAGAAGAGAACAGGGAATACAAAAGCAGAATAGTTTTTCTGCAAATTTTTCGATCATATTCTTGTATTAATAGTAAAATAAGCCATTGCAAGATACTATGAATATAGTATCAGTGTTTTCATTGCAAGGCTGCTAGGACTGAAAAATACCTTTAGGCAACCACATAAAGTGGCAATTGAAATTCGAAGCGGGTTCCCTGGTTAATTTTGCTGTAAACCTGAATGGATGACTTATGCAAATCAAGGATTTTTTTAACGATGGCCAATCCCAGTCCGGTGCTGTTTGCCCCCTTTGTTTTGCTCCCTTTGTAGTAGCGGGTGAAAATATAGGGTAGTTCATCTTCCGCGATACCTTTTCCGGTATCGGCAATTTTTACGAGCACTGAATCTTTTTGTAACTCCAGCTCAATGGTAACCACGTCACCCGGGTTGCAATATTTAATGGCATTGTCGAGAATGTTCTGAAAAACCCGGTCGGTCATCTGAATGTCGGCATACACCAAAGGCAGGCTTTTGGAATAGATGGTATTGATGCTGATGTTTTTCTCCCGGGCAATAATCTGAAATTTGTCGGCCACATCCTGCACCAGTTCGGCCACCTGTATCGGTTCGGGTTGAATCATTTGCGGATTCGATTCCAGTTTTGACAACTCAAACAGGTCGTTTACCAGCTTGCTCAGGTTTTCCGAATTCTGGAGAATGATTTCGAGGTACTTCTTTCGTTCATTCTCGGTAAGCTTGTCTTCCTTCAGTAAAATAGTTTCAGTAAAACCCTGTATCGATGCAATGGGGCTTCGCAGATCGTGCGAAATGTTGGCAATCAGTTCTTTCCGGAGTTCCTCCACACTTTTCAACTGAATAATATTTTGTTGAATGGTTTCGGCCATGCTGTTAAAAGTATGCGCAACGTTGCCCAATTCACCTCCTGTTTGCAGGTTGATGCGGACTGAGTGATTTCCTTCCTTAAAACTTCGGAAGGCTGAAATGATTTTGTTGAGATTGCGGGTAATGATCCAAATGGCCAGTAAGCCGAGCATGGATGTTAGAAGTACGGATATTAAAATGCTGCGGGCGCCGATTTTCAGGATAAAACTGTTTTCGAGGGCCGCCATGGTTGAGGTGTATTGATTGCTGGCCAAAATAATGTACATGTAGCCTTTTAGCTGGCCATCTTCGATGATCTCAGCAGCCGAGAATATTTTGGGTGAACCCGGGTTTCGCGGATCATCGCCTTTGATAATGCGGTCGTCGCTGCGGCCCAGAAACTTCTTAACGGGCTCCAGCGAAACATACTCGGTTTTAACATCCTGGCCGGGGACAACAAAGGTTAGTATTCTGCCGCCCGGATCAAGCAAATACACTTCAATGCTCGGATGAACCGCCATCATGGAATGCATCAGCACTTTTATGGCTTCTTCCTTTACTTTTCCATCCACAAAAATCGGGGAAACTTCCTTGATTGCTCCGGCGGCAATTTCTCCGTTGATTTTTTGTTGCGCTTCCTGGTTGTATTCCGAAGAGAAGATCACGGAAATGTAAATGAAAATGATGGTCAGCAAAATGGTGAAAACCAAAAATATACCGGATATTTTCCAGTACAGGCTGTTAAATATTTTACTTTTTGTGCTCATGATCTTTTATAATTCGTCGTTGAATTTATAGCCCACTCCCCAACTGGTTAGTATGTATTTCGGGTGGTTAATGTCGGGTTCAATTTTCGACCGCAGGCGGTTGATGTGAGAGTTTACCGTATGTTCGTAGCCGTTGAAATTATAGCCCCAAACAATGTTCAGCAGATCGGTCCGGCTGTAAACTCTGCCGGGTTTTTGTGCCAGAAGCACCAGCAAGTCAAATTCTTTGGGCGTGAGTTCCAGCCGGTCTCCTTTTAGCAGTACCTTTCGTTTAATCAGGTCAATATCCAGCTCGTCAAGGCTTATCTTTTCTGACTGATCTTTGTCTCCATCGTTGCTGAGGGCGTTGAGTCTGCGAAGTATCGCTTTCACACGGGCAATAAACTCGCGCACGCTAAAGGGTTTGGTCAGGTAGTCGTCGGCACCGGTTTCCAGTCCCAATACTTTGTCAATTTCCTCCGATTTGGCGGTGAGCATCAGAATGTGCGTACGAATTTTGTCGGCCCTGAGCTGGCGGCAAACTTCCAGTCCGTCCATTCCGGGCAGCATCAAATCCAGTATAATCAGACTGTAATTGCCGGTACTGGCTTTTTCGTAGCCTTCGCGCCCGTCGGTTGAAATGTCTATTTCGCAATTCAAATCCTTTAAATGAATGCTGACCAGTTCGCCGATGTGCGGATCGTCTTCAATTAACAAAACCTTGTCCATGGTACTTTTTGTTTGTTGCTACAACAGTAACAAGAAAGTATCACAAAAAGGTCACGAAGCTATTGATTTTGTGTAAAATGCCGGTTTTGATTGGTGTTTGAAGGGAGCGAATGTTGCGAGGAATTATACTTCTTTCAGCTTGTTGCGAAACGTGCCCGGAGTTACTCCTTTGTACTCTTTAAAGGCGCGGGTAAATGAGTTGGTCGATCCGAAACCCGATTTTTCAGCAATGTAATCGAGGGTGTAAAAAGCGTGCTCTTTGCTGCGCAACAAAGTCTCGGCTTCCTCTACCCGGTACTTGTTTACAAACTCGTTGAAATTAACCCCAAATTCTTCGTTTATCAGCCGCGAAATATAGGTACGGTTGGTTTGCAGGGTTTCTGAAATAGTGGTGATGCGAAGGTCTGAAAGGCGGTAAATCTTCTCGTTTTCAAACAAAGTAAGTAACTTGCCCTTGAGCAGCTCCTGGTGCGAATCTCCTAATGCCTCGTGTTCGCTGTGAGTATGATTCACTGCTTCAGCAAGCTCGTCTGAGATAAGGATTTGCTGGTTTGCGTAAAATCCGATGAGAAAATAAACGGCACTGAAAACGAGTGATGGAAACAGCAGGGAAATTTCGTTTTTGGCAAAATAACTGCGTCCTACAACGGCGAAGAAAATTCCAAGGGTGGCAACAATAAGCATAACAATGCTGATGTGACGGAGCCATTGCACGCTTCTTCCTTCGGTGTTCGAGTAAAATTCGGTTAAGCGCTTGTTGTGTTTGTTGGTAACACGAATCCCGACAAGAAGGTAAATCACGATCTGTCCGATGAAGATTATTCTTACAATCAAAAGAATAAGGCCTTTAAATCCGGGGAGTGTCGCCAGGTTCAAGTCTTTGAGGTTCCTTTCTATCAGTACGTCTTTTACATAGTCAACTCGCTGATCGGGACTGAGATAGAAAGTGAATAGCAACGATGCCAGGCTAAAAAGTATGGCCGGTATAAAATGGATGAAGTAATGTGCGCATTTTATTTTGTTGGAAGTAAGAAGCAGAATATAAGCAAAGAAAAGAGGGCAGATGGATAGAATTGCAAGGAAATAAACGCTCTCTAAAAAGGAATAAATATGGTACGACTGAAAGAAGAAAAAAGTATGCGTAACATACAGAATGGAAGCAGCGAGCATAAATAAGCCCAACGATTTATTGGCCAGGATCCGCGGTTTTTTCTGGAACAAAAATACCAGTGCCCACATTAAGGTTACATACATGGGGAGCAGTAAAAATGCCGACTTGATCATAATAAATGTTATAGCTCTGAAAGTTATTCCTTATCCAACGTGGCTCATGTTCAAGTTAGTATATTTAGCAGAATGTTTGTGTATGCTGCTACCTGTTATTTGGAATTGAAAGTGTAGAAATGTCGTTTCCGGCCTTGTCGGCTGCTTTCTTGAACTGGGCTGCCGTTATTGCCCGCACAGAAACCCCAATGGACGCATTTTTCCGGTGAGCTCCAAACTTTGTTACTACAACAAAGGTGTTTTTCTCATCCTTTTCTTCGCTGAACGAAACGTGAAAATTCTCGCTTTTTACTTTGGCGAGATCCGAAAAACGAACGACAAAATATCCCTCTTCTCCCTGGTAGTAGTAGGTTTTTTTACGGGGGTTGTAAGCGGCTTTTGTTTGCGTGCGGTTTCTGGGGTTGTCTTTTAAAAATTTCCCATCCTGTTTCGGAAAGGTAAGCGACAGGCGGTAGCTGCCTGCATCGAGGTGATGAAAAATGACTTTGCCATTTTCTCCGGCAGATTGATAGGCAATAAGTTCGGAGCCTTTTTCAAGATAAACTCCGGCTTTGGGAGCCGGTTTTCCCGGGATCAGAAAGTTGAACAGTACTAAAAGAATAGCTAAAATTTTCATGGCTGTTTTTGTATCGAAAGATCATCTGTTTTCCGGATGATCAGATAAATGTTTTAAAATGCGTCGTCTAAAGTTCGTAAAGTAAATACTTCGTTTAATTTTTCTTCGGAAATCCCGGTTTTCAGGTTCACGCTGATTTTTTCGTTGGGTAGCAGGTCAAAATAGTTATCGGAGAAGAACCCTTCTTCTTCGCCGATTTGCAGGTAAACATTTTTTGCCAGTTTATCGGTGGTCAAAGTAATGTCAAATCCATTTTCCGATTTCTGAATGGTGTACTCCACCGTTGGTTTTTTGATCTTCAGATTTTTAAAAGGTTCGAAATAGTATTTGTTGTGCGAAAGAACTTTTCCGTTTTCAAGCACCTCGGCAACAAAAACCATTTCATTTAACATTTTGCGGTATTTGAAGCGGAATTCGTTTCGGTTCACATCAAAATAATCGTCGCTCGAATTGGCCGGGAGGTCAAGCAGCGACGCTTCTTCCCAAATCACTTTGCCGTTAAAATCGACCAGGCGCATGCGAAGTTCTGCTCTAACCGGCTCCAGGCGGTCGTTCACAATACCTACTTTGAACTTGATGTCTTCTTCGTACGGGCTGACCAATACCTGGCTAAATCCTTTTTTTACTGAATACTGAAGTGCCTTCCATTTCTGGTAATAGTCGGTGGAGCTCCACGAAGCAACCGGCCAGCAGTCGTTAATTTGCCAGTACAAACTTCCCATGCAATAGGGCATGGCACGGCGGTGGCCTTCCAGTCCGAATTTGATTCCGTCGGCCTGCAGAACATGGTTTACGTACAGAAACGATTCAAAGTCTTTTGGCTGTCTGTATTCTTTCAGCATGTAATATTCAATGGTTCCGTTGCCGATGGACGAACGTTGGTGCGATTTCATCACTTCGGAATAAATGTCGTAATCTTCCGGCACAGCATATTTTCGCACGGTGGAGATTTCAGGAAAGCTTTGGAATCCGTATTCGCTCATAAAACGGGCCAGATGCGTGGCGTAGGTGCTAAAAGGTTCTTTTCCCCACCAAACACCCCAGTAATGTTCATCGCCGTTTACCAGGTCGGCTTGTATTCCCAGGCCCGACGACGGGCTGGAGCCCCAGTAGCTCCTTTGCGGGTCGTGTTCTGTAACCACGTCAGGCAAGGTTTTGTGAAAAATGTCGACATAAGCCTGCCATACTTTTTCCGGTACATCGGCGCCTTGTTTTTCGGCCTGTGCTTTCCAGCCCCAGGTGTTCCAGGCAGTCAGAATCTCGTTGTTCCCGCACCACAATGCAATGGACGGGTGATTGCGAAGTCGTTTCACATTGTCGATGGCTTCGTGTTTTATGTTTTCAAGAAAGTCGTCATCGTTGGGAAACATGGCGCAGGCAAACATAAAATCCTGCCATACAAGGATTCCGTTTTCGTCACACAGATCGTAAAAAATATCTTCTTCGTAAATGCCACCTCCCCAAACGCGTAACATGTTGTTGTTTGAGTTTTTGGCGGTTTCAACCACTGTTTTGTAGTTTTCGTTGCTTACACGCGGCAGAAAAACGTCGTTGGGAATGTAGTTGGCACCCTTCATAAACACCGGATGCCCGTTTAGCTTAAAGTAAAACGAAGTGCCTTCCTCGTCTTTTTCGCGAACCAGTTCGAGGGTGCGGATGCCAATGCGCGTGTTTTTATTTTCTTTTCTTCCGCCAACTTCCAGGTTTCCGGAGAGACTGTATAAATGTGCTTCACCCAGGCCGTTGGTCCACCACAATTGCGGGTTGGCAATTTCAAAATCAAGCTGGTATTTCGCCTTGCCTTCGATGAGGGTAACTGTTTGTGTGGCCAGGGTCGTGCCTTCGTTGGCAATGGCCAGTGTTGCTTTTCTTTTTTTGTTGGAAGCAATTTCAAAAACAGCAGTGAAGGTTGCTTTCTCGTCCGAAACCTCGTTCTGAACTATCTGCAAATCCTTGATGGTGGCTTTGTCCCAGGCTTTTAGGTAAACCGGCCGCCAAATGCCGCTCGTAACCAGTCGTGGTCCCCAGTCCCATCCAAAGTGGTAGCCTGCTTTGCGGGTGTAAATACTTACTTTCTTCGCGTCTTCAACTTGTCCGCGTTCCGCCTGGTCGTTTTCTGCGCCAGGGTACACAAAACCGTTGGCATTGTATTTTTTCAGCCCTTCGATAATGGGCGAACGAAACAAAATGCGAAGCTCGTTTTCGCCTTCGGTAAGTTGTTCTTTAACATTTACCTGCCATTCGCGAAACATGTTGTCGGCCGAAAGCACTTTCTCTCCGTTTACAAAAACATCGGCATACGTGTCGAGGCCTTTAAAATGGAGGGCAATATTGTCGCGGTCGAGGTAATTGTCGTCAACGGTAAAAGTTGTTTTGTACTCCCAGTCAACTTTATCGATCCATTGCTGATCCAGTTCGTTGAGGCGGTAAAAAGGATCTTCAATTTTCCCGGCGGCCATCAGGTCGGTATGTACTGTTCCGGGTACCTGAGCAGGCATCCATTCGTTTTTATCGGCTTGCTTAAATGTCCAGTCGGTATTTATTTCTTTGATAACCATCAGGTTCGAATCTTGTGGGACTTGTTTGCAGCTACTTGCCAGTAGCAAGACAATGGCAGCCAATACAGTTACTTTTAAAGTGGAACGCATGGATAATTTTAGTTTTAAGCGTGGTTAAAGTTGATAATTTCGCCTCGAATTACCTAAAGTTCTGTTTAAAAAGCGGGCAAATAAAAATGCCATCTCACAAGGGGTAGATGGCATTTTTATTTGTTGTACAAAGCATTAACTGTCTTTTTCGGTGGTCGATAATTTAAACGGCAGGTAAAGCGGGCAAAATTTAAAAAGCCCGGTTGCCAGCGGAATAATTCCGATTAAGCCCCACCAGCTGTCAAAAATTACACCTGCAATAGCCAGGATCAATCCGGCGATTACCCTGATCAGTCGATCTGTCGTGCCAACATTACTCTTCATATCTTCTTTGTTTTAGTTATATGTTTTGAAACAATCGATAAGTCAATGGGTTTAAACGAATTAAAAATGTTCATCCAAAATATCACAGGCAGTTTTTACAAAGTGCGGGCATTTTTTCTGAAACACACCTTCGGCGCTTGCGGCTGCGTTTCCTTCGGGTGTTGAGATATCGTAACCCGTTAGTTCTTTGCAAATCAAACTTCCGTGGGCAGCTTTGAAGCGTTGGTTAAACGCCAGGATTTTCTGCTTGGTGGCAGCTTTTGCTTCAGGATTGGAAACTGCATTTCCGTGTCGCATGCCAATTACCATATACGATCCGGTAACGGCACCGCAGGTTTCGGCGCAATTCATACCGCCGCCAAATCCGCTGGAAATCTTCAGGGCTGTTTCTTCAGAAAGTCCCAGGTCTGCGGCATACAGGCTAAATACTGTTTGAGCACAGTTAAAAACGGGGAAACGTTCGTCGACAAGGTTTGATTTGTTTGCCATTTTTTAGTTAAAGTTAGGAAGTTTTTTGATTATCAGTCTGGTGTAATGCTGGCTGATCATCACAAAGCCGTTCTGTTAAGCAAAACGGCTTTGTGGTGTCAGTTATTTCAGAAGCTGATTTTTTCTTCTTGTTTATCTTCTGAAAGTGACCCGTATCAGTTTGTCGAATTGGGTGGCAAGAATCAGTATAACAAGGATTTCAAATCCTAAAATGGCCAGGTTTGATTTGTCTCCGAGGATTTTGATTTCGAAAGAAGCAAATAGGTCAGTCAGGATTAGTCCCAATCCCAACCCCACGATGAAAAAGAACCACGACCAACGAATGTTTTTCCAAAACGATTTTTCGGCAGCTTGTTTCTCGTGAATGGCCTCCATAACGTTGTCGTCGAAATCGGGAAGTTGTATCTCGAGTTTCGACTCCTGCATCCATTCTTTTAATTGTTTTTCTTCCATGTCAGATCAATGTTTTAGCTTCGCTTTTCAGCCGTTTTAGAAGATGTCTTTCCATATTTTTTCTGGCCCGGTGCAAGGTCACTTTTACTTTAGATTCTGTCCAGCCAGTCATTTCGCAGATTTCAGCAATGCTGTTTTCATTTAAATAGAACAGCCGCAGAACAAGACTTTCGCTCGCCGGTAAACGATTCAGTGTTTCATTGATGTAAAAGCGACGTTCGTCTTCTTTCATCAGAGCCAGGGCAGAAGGTTCGTTTTCCGGATAGTTGGGAAAGTGCGTTTCCATATCGAGGTATTTCTCTCCCTTTTTCCGGACGATTTTTAGCGACTCATTAATGACGATGCGGTAGAACCATGTGCTGAATTTTGACTTTCCCTTAAAATTCTTCAGATTTTGAAATGCCTTTACAAACGATTCCTGTACCACATCAGTGGCCAGGAACTCGTCTTTTACGACCGACATGGAAATGGTAAACGCCATGTTTTTGTACTGGCCGACAAAATACCGGAAAGCTTCCGTGTCTCCTTTTAAAACCTTTTTTATGTAAAGGTCGTCCATCAATTATTGTTTGCTTTTTGGTTTGTCCGCAAAGTAGGCAACCAGGATTGAAATGGCGGTAAACAGAAAAATAATGCCCATAATTAACGGCGCTTCATTGTAGTTTCTCATAATTTTGGCAGATGTTAAGACGTCAGAGATGATGAAAGCGGCCAGCCATCCAAATGAAAAGCCGGTGAGAATAATTCCTATTTTTAGCCAGGGAACCCGGAATTTGATTTCACGTTTAGCATAAATCTCCGATACATCCTTCCCTTTCTCGATTAAGGACATTCGTTCCTTGTTTCGGGCCTGAATGTAAAAGTACCAGCCTAAGAATACGGCAGCAAAAAAGCCCAGCCAGATAATTGCCAAAATAATGTCTTCTCCCATGATTGTAATTTTTAAAGTTTCACCTTTGATACTTTACCGGGAAGAAAGGTTACAAAAATTTTCGATGGGATAAAACATAAAAAAACCGGTCCATCCGTCAGCTGACGGACGAACCGGGTTGTAATATTTTTGTTCTTGTTTCTCCCTTTGGGGGAGATTAAGAGGGGCCTCTATTCGCCGCGAACAGCTGCTACGCCCGGAAGAACTTTTCCTTCGAGGTATTCAAGCAGTGCACCACCGGCAGTTGAGATGTACGAAACTCCCGGGGCAATGCCAAACTGGTTAACCGCAGCAACCGAGTCGCCACCACCTACCAGTGAGAAAGCACCTTTTTTGGTGGCTTCAACAATGGCAGCACCTATCATTTTTGTTCCGGCAGAAAAGGTTTCCATTTCAAAAACTCCCACAGGGCCGTTCCACAGAATTGTTCCTGAGTTTTCGATTACTTCCTTCATTTTGGCAACACTTTCAGGACCGGCATCCAAACCTTGCCATCCTTCAGGAATAGCGTTGGCGGCACAAATCTGGGTATTGGCATCGTTGCTGAATGCATCAGCTGCCACAACATCGGTAGCAATTACCAGGTTAACCCCTTTTTCTTTGGCCAGTTTTTCAATGTTTTTGGCGGTTTCCAGAAAATCTGTTTCACAAATGGAGTCACCAACCTCGCCACCGTTGGCTTTTACAAAAGTGTAAGTCATACCACCACCTAAAATCAGGTTGTCTACTTTGCTCAACAGATTTTCGATAATGGTAATTTTGGATGAAACTTTTGCACCACCCATAATGGCAGTTAACGGACGTTGCGGGTTTTTCACCACTTTGTCAAGGCTTTCCACTTCGCTCTCGATCAGGTAACCAAACATTTTGTCGTTCGGGAAAAACTGCGCAATAACAGCCGTTGAAGCATGTGCACGGTGAGCTGTTCCAAAAGCATCGTTGATCCAGCAGTCGCCATTTTCAGCCAGTTGTTTGGCAAACTCAACATCACCTTTTTCCTCGCCTTTATGGAAGCGAAGGTTTTCAAGAACCAATACCTCTCCGGGTTGAAGTGCATCGGCTATTGCTTTTGTTTCTGCACCAATACAGTCGGGAGCCAATTTTACGTCAACACCTAACAAATCGCTTAGGTGACCCACCAAATGACGCATCGAGAATTTATCTTCCGGACCGTTTTTGGGACGGCCAAAGTGCGACATAATCACCGGAGAACCACCACTTTCCATTACTTTTTTAATGGTTGGAAGCGCGGCCTGGATTCGGGTATCATCGGTAATGACAAAATTTTCGTTCAAAGGAACGTTGAAGTCAACACGGATAAGTGCTTTTTTGCCCTTAAAATCGTAGCTGTTAATTGTTTGCATCGTATTGTATTTTTATAATTTCTTGAAAATCATTCAAAGATAAGAATTAATGCAACGCCATAACAGTGCTGATTTCAAGGCCAAATGAATTTAATGTTTGGGTAAAGTAGATTATCAAGACTTGGAGGATTGGAATATTGGAAGGTTCGAATTTGACGACAAACTGGGAAATTGTTAAGCTGATAAATTGTAAAATTGTTAAACTGTATACTGAGACTGGCCACTAAATCCATCAGTTCTTCGATCCATCAGTCCTTCAGCGTCAAGACACAAGTCGCAGTGTTCAGTCTCAGTGTTCAGGGAAGAAAGGATTGAATTTCAAATAATCAGTGACCAACGACTCGCAGCTCATTCTCGCATTAAAGCATTCATGCATTTTCGCATTCTCATTTGAATGACCAGTGACTAATGACCAGTAACTACCGACAAAGAAAAGGAAGAAACAGATTTCTCCGACATCAATCCTTTGAACCGACATAAAGTGCTATTTTTGGCTCTATGTTTTTCAAAGACGTTGTAGGACAAAACGAAATCAAAAAGCGGCTGATTCGCTCGGTAAAAGAGCAACGAATCAGCCATGCCCAGTTGTTTGCCGGGCAGTCGGGAACAGGAAAGCTGGCCATGGCGCTGGCGTATGCGCAATACATATCGTGTCGGAACCGCACCGACGAGGACTCGTGCGGCGTTTGCCCGTCGTGTCACAAGTACCAAAAACTGGCGCATCCCGACCTGCATTTTGTATTTCCGATTTTCAATGCAAAAAACCTGAACAAGCCGGTGAGCGACGATTTCCTGCCGCAATGGCGCGGAAAAGTCCTGCAATCGCCCTATTTTACCCTGGGCGACTGGCTGCACCATATCGATGCGGGCAATGCGCAGGGCGAGATTTACGAACGCGAAAGTGAATCGATCCTTCGTAAGCTGAACCTGAAATCGTTTGAGTCGGAATTTAAGGTGATGATTATCTGGCTGGCCGACAAAATGAATGTGGCCTGTTCGAACAAGTTGCTGAAAATGATCGAGGAGCCGCCCAGTAAAACACTTTTTTTGCTGATTACTGAAAACGAAGAAGACCTGATCGGAACGATCCGTTCGCGTTCGCAGTTGGTAAAATTCCCGTTTATTGAAGCGGAGGCCATTGAAGAGGCCTTGTTAAAAATAGAAGGCATCGATCCGGAGATTGTTCCCGATGCGGTGCACCTGGCTTCGGGGAGTTACATCCGGGCACTTAGTTACCTCAATCCGGGTGAAGATGAGCGCTTCTACCTGCTGAAATTTCAGGAAATGATGCGTTTTGCCTATGCCCGCAAAGTGAGTGAACTGATTACGTGGGCCGATGAAATGGCCGGTATCGAGCGCGATAAGCAAAAAGCGTTTTTTGCGGCTTCACTGCGTTTGGTGCGCGAATATTTTATTTCGAACCTAAAGTGCAGAGAACTCTCTTACATGAACCGCGAAGAAATGGAATGGGGGAAAAAGTTTGCTCCGTTTATCAACGAAAGAAACATTGTGCCCTTTGCCAAAGAGTTTGAACTGGGCATTCAGCACATCGGGATGAACGGCAATCCGCGCATCGTATTCCTGGATACCGCCCTCCGTATGGTGCGGCTCATAAAGCGCTAATTCGGCATAGATTCGTTCAAAATAGTTGGCATTTCCGGTTCAAATGGTATTAATCGTTATTTTTGTGTATGTATGCTAAACCTGAAGGAAGAAACTAAACATAGAAAGTTACTATGCCGGAAGTCAATACCATAGAACGAGGAGTCTGCAAATCGAATAACGTTTGTTGTGCTAAATTGCATGTTACAGACTGGCTCGCCGATATAAAATCGGTGGTTCAGGGAGACGAGATTGTGGAGGTCCGGTTTAAAAATACGCGCAAAGATTACTACCGGAATGTCAATAACCTGAAAATAAAAGTCGGGGATCTGGTGGCAGTTGAAGGAAGCCCGGGACACGACATCGGTGTGGTTTCTTTAAAAGGCGAGCTGGTGTACGACCAGATGAAACGTCACCGGGTTACGCTGAACAACGGCGAACTCCGGAAGATTTACCGGATCGCCAAGCAGGTGGATATTGAAAAGTGGAAAGAAGCCATTGCGCAGGAACACCAAACCATGATCCGTTCGAGACAGATTGTAAAAGACCTCGATCTGGACATGAAGATCGGGGATGTGGAATACCAGGGCGACAAAACCAAAGCTATCTTTTATTACATCGCCGACGGGCGTGTCGATTTCAGACAACTGATTAAAGTATTGGCCGATACGTTTCGCATCCGCATCGAAATGAAGCAGATTGGTGCGCGGCAGGAAGCCGGTCGGATTGGCGGAATCGGCCCTTGTGGACGAGAACTTTGCTGCTCTACCTGGATGGCGAATTTTATTTCGGTAACCACCAATGCGGCGCGTTACCAGGAAATTTCGCTGAACCCGCAAAAACTGGCCGGACAGTGTGGCAAACTTAAATGCTGTCTGAATTTTGAGGTGGATGCCTACATCGATGCACAGAAAGACTTTCCGCCCACCAATGTGCCGCTTGAAACCGAAAAAGCATCCTACTATTACCTGAAAGCCGATATTTTCACCGGTATTTACTGGTATTCTCCGAGGGGAGATGCTCCGGCAAGCCTGGTGGCAGTCCCGGTTGAACGTGTGAAGGAAGTAATTCGGATGAACCGCAAAGGACGGAAACCGGATAAACTGGTAATAGAGCAGTACGAGAATAATACAAAACAGGAAGATACGTTTCATAATGTGGTGGGACAGGAAGATTTGAATCGTTTTGATAAACCGCAGAGCAGAAAGAAAAGCCGGAATAAACGTTCCCACCGAAGAGAGGGCGGGCCGACCGGCGATTCAGGAGAAAGAAACAGAAAAGGGAGGAATCCAAACCGAAATAACGGGAGATAGATGAAGAAGATTTTTCAGTGGGCGTTGGCTGCTTTTTGTTTGTGTTGGCTAGCTGCCTGTCAGCCAAAAATTATTTACGAAACATACAAGGAAATCGATCAGCGCAGCTGGAACAAAGACTCTCTGGCGGTGTTTGAAATACCGGTGACCGACACCATTCATAATTTTGATCTTTACATCAACGTCAGAAACGACGTAAACTACAACTACAGCAATTTATGGCTGTTTGTAACGATCGAAGAACCGGACGGAAAATCAGTCGAAGATAAGTTTGAAATTACGCTGGCCGAGCCTTCCGGGAAATGGATGGGAGAAGGAATGGGCGGATTAAAAACGCGCGAGGTTTTGTACCGGCGTAACATTTTTTTCCCTTCTTCGGGAGATTATACGATCACGCTTCAGCAAGGAATGCGGGAGAATGTGTTGAAGGGAATCAGCGATGTGGGTGTCCGTATCGAAAGGGTTAAAAATTAGCCTTCAGACTATTAAGTCAGCAAACAAAAGAAAGTAACGATAGATAAAGGTGGGAAAAGGAAAGCTTTTAAAGTTTAACGAGTTGTTGAGCTTCGAACACGTGGTTCAGGCTCCGTTTAACGTGGTAGAACACAACGATTTTCAGCTGAAAGGAAAGTGGGGAAAGGAATTTTTCAAGAATGAAAATCCACTTATTCTTGAACTGGGTTGTGGCAAAGGAGAATACACGGTAGCCCTGGCAGAGAAAAATCCGGGAGTGAATTACATGGGCGTCGATATAAAAGGAGCCCGGCTTTGGAGAGGCGCAAAGCTTGCCAAAGAACAAGGATTGACCAACGTTGGCTTTCTGCGTGCCAACATCGAGCAGATTACACAGTTTTATGGTGCAAGTGAAGTAGCTGAAATCTGGCTTACTTTTCCTGATCCGCAAATGGAAAAGACACGCAAACGTCTTACTTCCACTACTTTTCTGAATAAATACCGTGAGTTTCTGAAACCCGGCGGAATTATTCACCTGAAAACCGACAGTAATTTTCAATACAATTATACCCGCGAGTTGGTAAAACTGAATAAGTTTGAAATTCTGGCAGAGACCGACGATGTTTATGAGTGGGAGCATCTGGATGACACGCTGCGGATCCGGACTTTCTATGAAAAACAGTGGCTCGACCGCGGAATTAAGATCAAGTACATCGCTTTCAGGCTTGGCACTGGCGAATTTCTGGAGCCGGATGTTGAAATTGAAAAAGACGAGTACCGCAGTTTTGGCCGGTCGGCAAGGGAATAGCGCGCGACAAGGTAGTTTTGCGAAGAAGAATGTTCAATATAAATAGGTTGTTGAAAATTGAATATTGGGAGTTGGTTATTGGAAATTCTATTGAAGTGTTGGTCTTGATAGGAGATTTACAACGAACTATATTTTTGGGGTCTAGGAGTCGGAAAATATCCAATGTTCAATAAAAAATATTCAACAAACTGCTGGAAGTTAAACATTTAGAGTTGATCATTGAGTGTTTCTATTATAGTGTTGTATCTTAATAGAAAATCATACTATGAAAAACAGAAAATTCGATCTTGAAGAAAGACTTATTGATTTTGTTTTATTGGTAGACTGGATTATTGAGAAGCTTCCTTCTACGCGATTAACCAACCATTTGGCAGGTCAAATGATACGGAGCAGTACTTCGCCAGCTTTGAATTACGGGGAGGCACAGGCAGCGGAATCACAGAAAGATTTTGTGCATAAAATTCAGATAGTTTTAAAAGAACTTCGTGAAACCAAAGTGTGTCTTAAAATCATTCACAGGAAGAAATACCTAACAGATGATGAGATATTACCGGTTTTAAAAGAGAATGATGAGCTGCTCGCTATTTTCGCAAAAAGTGTTAAAACAGCAAAGTCAAATATTTGAATAGTAAAGATGTGAGATAGAAGTTTTAAACTTCTTGTGAATTGGATGTTGTGAGTTGATCATTGGAAATTTCTATTGGAGTGATGTTTTTGATCGAAAAATGTCCAATATTCAATAATCAATAAAAAATATTCAACATTTGAATGAATATTGAAAAAGTTAGCAAAAGGAAAGTTAATACCATTAGTTTATGTCCGATTTTTTCCAGCAGGTTTTCGAAGTGGTAAAGCAAATACCTCCGGGCAGGGTAACCTCCTACGGAGCAATTGCCCGTTACCTGGGGACCGGCGGATCGGCACGTATGGTAGGCTGGGCTATGAATGCCAGTCATACATCGCCCGATTATGTTCCGGCGCACCGCGTAGTGAACAGAAATGGCTTACTTACCGGTAAACATCATTTCGACAGCCCCAATGCCATGCAGGAGTTACTCGAAGCCGAAGGGTTCAAAATTGAAGACGACCAGATTCTGAATTTTCAGGAACGATTCTGGGATCCGGCGAAGGAACTTGATTTGTAAAGCCCTTAAAAGGACAACGACTTTGTTAATTTTTTACCTTTGAGGGCAAATCAGCAAGATGCCAAAAATCCTATCCATTGAAGAGTTACTTCCACTGACAGATTCTATTCCTTTGATCGATGTCAGGTCGCCGGCCGAATACGAACTGGCGCATGTCCCCGGCGCATTTAACATTCCTATTTTTGATAACGAAGAGCGTCGTCAGGTTGGTATCAAGTACAAGATTGGCGGGAAAGAAAGCGCGGTGCTGCTGGGGCTCGATTTTGTAGGCCCCAAAATGTCAACCTTTGTGAGGGAAGCAAAAAAGCGTGCCCGAAACAAGAAGATTTTGGTTCATTGCTGGCGCGGCGGAATGCGTTCTGCCAGCATGGCCTGGCTTTTTGAAACTGCCGGACTTGAGGTTTATATACTCAAAGGCGGTTACAAAGCGTACCGGAAATACATTCGTGAGCAGTTTTCGCGCCCTGTGAAGATGGTGGTACTGGGAGGCTATACCGGCAGTGGAAAAACCGATATACTTCAGACTCTGAAGAACCAGGGAGAACAGTTTCTCGACATTGAAACCATTGCGCATCACCGGGGCTCGGCTTTCGGATCGCTGGGGCAGAAAGAACAGCCAAGCAACGAACAATTCGAAAACAGCCTCGCCGATGTTTGGCGAAAGTTCGATTTCAACCAAACTGTTTGGGTGGAAGACGAAAGCCGTCAGTTGGGGCAGATCGGCATTCCGGATCCTTTGTATCAGCAGATTTGTAAAGCACCGCTTATTAAAATATACATTCCGAAGCCTTTCAGAGAGGAAAGACTGGTGAAAGAGTACGGATTGTTTGATAAATCCCTGCTTAAGGAAATGATTGAAAAGATCCGAAAAAGGTTGGGCGGGGCGGTAACTGCTGAAGCATTGAAAGCATTGGAAACCGGCGACCTTGGAAAAGTAGCTTCCCTGACATTGCTTTATTACGATAAAAGCTACGATTACGGCTCCTTGAAACGCGATCCCGAGAAGATTCTGGGGGTGGAGCTGGGAAAGGATGATCCGGCTGAAAATGCCGAAATAGTTAAAGAATTGTTGAATAAAATATAGTCTGTTTTGGAACCGATTTATCTTGATTACAACGCAACCACCCCCATTGCCAAAGAGGTGGCGGATGCCATGCGTCCTTATCTGGAGCACTTTTTCGGAAATCCGTCAAGTGTGCACTCCTATGGAGTGAAGACAAAACTGGCGGTTGAAAAGGCGCGCGCTCAACTGGCGGACCTGATTGGTTGTTCGGCGGCAGAGATTGTTTTTACCAGCGGCGGAACCGAGTCCAATAATTACGCAATCAAGGGGGTGGCGATGGCCAACAAGCATCGCGGCAATCATATTATAACGTCAGCGGTGGAGCATCCCGCGGTTTTTGAAGTGTGCCGCTACCTCGAAAAAAATGGTTTTGAAATTACAACAGTTCCGGTGGATGAAGACGGAGTTATTCTGCCCGAAGAACTAAAAGCCGCCATTCGCCCAGAAACCATTCTGATTAGCGTAATGCATGCCAACAACGAAGTGGGTACTATTCAGCCGATTCGTGAAATTTCTGAAATTGCCCGCAGGCACAGCATCATTTTTCATTCCGACGCGGCACAATCGCTGGGGAAAATTCCGGTAAATGTGAATGAACTCGGAGTTGATTTGCTGAGTATTGCCGGGCACAAACTATATGCACCCAAAGGAATCGGAGCTTTGTACATTCGTAGCGGCGTTGAGTTGGAGAAGTTGATCCACGGCGCTGATCATGAGCAAAACTTGCGGGCCGGTACCGAAAATGTATTGGAAATTGTTGGTTTAGGGGCGGCAGCACAGTTAGCTGCGGAAAACCTGGAAGATAATAGGAAACACTATCGGTCCACACGTGATTACCTCGAAAAACTGTTAAGAGAAGCCTTCCCTTCCTTAAAGATAAACGGACATTACAACCTTCGCTTGCCCAACACCCTGAGTGTTTCTTTCCCGAAAGTGGAAGCCAACACCCTGGTCGATCGTTTGGAGGGAGTGGCTGCATCAGCCGGGGCGGCTTGCCATGCAGAAAGTGTGGATGTCTCGGCCGTGCTGGAGGCCATGCATGTTCCGATTGAATTTGCAATGGGAACGATTCGTCTCTCAACGGGCAGGGGAACCACGCTACAGGAAATAAAACAGGCAGCTGACGAAATCATTGAAGTGGTTAAACAGTTGCTCCCAAAAGAGGAGGGCCAGCTGTTAGCCGGGAAATCTTTTCAGAAAGAAATTAAACTGACACATTATACGCACGGATTGGGTTGCGCCTGTAAAATTCGTCCGCAAAACCTGGAGAAAGTGTTGAAAAACCTGGCGCCGGTAATCGACAAAAATGTGCTGGTCGGAACCGAAACTTCCGACGACGCTGCTGTTTACCGAATCAGCGATGATCTTGCCGTGGTTCAAACACTCGACTTTTTTACGCCTGTTGTGGACGATCCGTATGATTTTGGAGCGATTGCCGCTGCCAACGCATTAAGTGATATTTATGCCATGGGAGCGAAACCGGTTTTTGCGCTGAATATAGTCGGCTTTCCGGAAGATACGCTTCCGATGGAAACGCTGGAGCAAATTCTGAAAGGTGCTCAGGATAAAGCTGCTGAAGCCGGAATTCCGGTTTTGGGCGGACATACTGTTGAAGATCCGGAACCCAAATTCGGGATGGTAGTGACGGGTACAATTCATCCCTCAGAAATTTTAAAAAATACCGGTGCGCAACCCGGCGACCAACTGGTGCTGACAAAACCGCTCGGAACCGGAATTCTGTCAACAGGTATAAAACGCGGAATGGTGGAAGATCAAACGCGGGAACTGGTAAGTCGTCAAATGATGAGCTTAAACAAAACCGCTGCTGATGTGATGAAGAAATATCCGGTTCATGCCTGTACCGATGTTACCGGTTTTGGTTTGATGGGGCATTTGAAAGAAATGACAAGCGGATCGGAGTGCAATGCAAGGGTGTGGTACGATAAAGTGCCTTTTCTGCCCGAAGTGAAAAATCTGGCAGTGGCGGGAGTGATTCCCGGTGGATCGCACAATAACCTCAGTTTTGTGTCTGAATTTGTTGATTTTGGAAAGCTTCCGCGGACCGACCAGTTGTTGTTGTGCGATGCGCAAACTTCGGGTGGTTTGCTGATCGCCCTGCCTGCAGCTGAGGCCGAAAAACTGGTAATTGATCTGAAGGAGAGCGGCGTGTCTGATGCTTGTATAATTGGTGAATTTATGGCGAAAGGGAAAGGGATTGTTACTGTTCAGTAAGGTCTTTATATGTCTTTAGTATTGAACAAATGGTTGTAATATTCTTGCTGAAAACAATTCGCCCATCCAGGTGTTTTTATAAGGCAATTGTTACTTTTGCATGGTTTTACGATTACATAAGAACATAAGAATCATTTAAAAATGGCTGAAATACCAAGAAAGTTAATTGTCCCGAAGAATGTTACCGATGCTTTGCGCACGGTAAAATACCCGGGAAGTAATGAAGACATTGTTGCGCTTGAAATGCCACAGGAAATTCGGATTGCCGGACAACGCGTAAGTTTTTCCCTGGTTTTTCAGAAAAGCGATGATCCAAATATAGAAGCGCTGATCCTCGAATGTGAGAAAGCGATCAAAACCTATGTAGGTGAGGAAGTGGAGATCGAAGACAATATTGCGGTGAAATACATCCACGATATGGAGCGCCCGGTTCTTCCGAATGTAAAAAATATTATAGCCATCGCCTCCGGAAAAGGTGGAGTTGGTAAATCAACGGTTTCGGTAAACCTGGCAGTTGCATTGGCAAACTCAGGCGCAAAAGTGGGGTTGTTGGATGCCGATATTTTCGGACCTTCGATACCGAAAATGTTTGGTGCCGAAGGCGACCGCCCGGCAGGTATTAAGATTGGCGGTCGCGAGATGATCAATCCGTTGGAGAAATACGGTGTTAAATTTCTTTCGGTGGGCTTTTTTGTGGATACCGACAGTGCTATTATCTGGCGCGGCCCCATGGCTTCGAATGCCCTGAAACAGTTGATCTCCGAAGGAAACTGGGGCGATCTTGATTATTTGCTGATCGACCTTCCTCCCGGAACAAGCGATATTCACCTGACACTGGTGCAATCAGTGCCGGTTACAGGAGCAGTTATTGTTACTACTCCACAAGATGTGGCACTGGCCGATGTGGTGCGCGGTGCCAGCATGTTCCAAAGTAAATCCATTGATGTTCCGGTGCTTGGGCTGGTTGAAAACATGGCCTGGTTCACTCCCGAAGAATTGCCGGAGAATAAATACTACATTTTTGGTAAAGACGGCGGTAAAAAACTGGCAGACAAACTGGGCTTGTCGTTTTTAGGACAAATTCCGATTGTACAGAGCATCCGCGAGGGGGGCGATTCCGGCAACCCGGTTGCTTCAACGTCCGAAACCATTACCGGGAAGGCTTTTGCTGAAATTGCTGCAACCGTAAAACACCGGATACACCTGCGAAACCTGCAAATGGCACCCACGAAAAAAGTGAAGATTTCAAGAAAATAGTGCTCCTTATACGGAGGCCTTTCAAACAGAAGAGATTTGTTCATTTACAGCAGATCTCTTCTGTATTTTTAACCGAATTGTATTGGGGGTTTTTAGGCAATCAAATTTTCTTATTTTTGCAGCACCCGTCATGAGAATAAATAATGGTAATCAACAATATTCTGATGTTTCGGGAGTTTATTCTTAGAGCAAATAAAATACCTGTTTGAAGAGACTTTTTTTACATACCATAGTTTTTCTATTATTGGTTGCGGTTTTTGCAGGGTGTTCCACCGAAAAGAATACCCGGGCATCGCGTGCTTACCATAATGTTACCTCGAAGTATAACATCTACTTTAATGCGAACGAAAGTGTGAAATCGGGACTCGAAATGATCGATTCACGCATTGAGGATGATTATACGCATGTGCTACCGATCTTTAAGGAAAACGACCCGGCAGCCGGGAAAATGGTGAAATCTGACATGGATTATGCCGTTATAAAATGCTCGAAGCTGGTTGAAATACATTCTCTGACCAAAAAACCTAAACGAAAAAGAGGTGGTGGCTCGCGTAAATACCAGGAATTTGCCAGCCAGGAAGAATTCAATAAGTGGGTCGACGACAGCTATTTGCTGATGGGGAGAGCTTACTTCTATCAACAAAATTATTTTGCTGCCATCGATAATTTCTCGTACGTAGTTCGTAAATACCCCAAGGAAGAAACCGCCAGCATGGCGCAAATCTATCTGATCAGGGCTTATACGCAACTCGAACGATACATTGAGGCCAACGAAGTCATTCAGGCCATTCAGGGCTACGACGATTTTCCCCGGAAATACGAACGCGAACTGGCACTTGCAACTGCCGACTATTATAAAAAACAGAGCAGCTACAGCGAAGCCATCCGAATGCTGGACATTGCCGTAAACAAAACCTTCTGGAGAAAAGAAAGGGCGCGTTTGCTCTACATTGTGGCACAGTTGTACCAGGAAATGGGGCAAAACGACAAGGCCTCGGAAATATTTGGCCAGGTGGCGCGCATCAGTCCCGATTATACGATGGCCTTTAATGCACGGATCAACTCTGCTGGAATATTCTCAGGAGAAGGCGACATCACTCAACTTAAAAAGGAGATGAACAAAATGTTGCGCGATAAGAAGAACATCGATTTCCGTGACCAGATTTATTATGCCTTGGCTAACTTGTTGATGAGGGAAGGTAACCGTGATGAGGGAAAGGACAATTACCGTCTTTCGGTGGCAGCGAGTTACAAAAATCAGTACCAGCGTGCTTTGTCAGCTATCACGCTGGCAAATCTTTATTTTGAAGACCAGAATTACCGCGGGGCACAGTCTTATTACGACAGTGCCATGATCATTATCGATGAGAATTACCCGGATTACAAAAACGTTGAATTAAGATACAAAAGTCTCACCAGTCTGGTGGATAACCTTTTGATAGTGGAGCGCCAGGATAGTTTGCAGAAAGTTGCTCAGATGCCGGAAGGCGAGCGCGAGGCTTTGATTGCCCGTTTGATGCAGGAAGAGCAGGAGCGCCAGCGCAACATGGAAAACCTGGCGATGCAAGGCTCCCGCGATCAGGGCTATTACCGATCTAACCGCTACCGGATGGGAATGGGAGGTTCGGGAGGAACCGGCTGGTATTTTTACAATCCGCAAACGGTTTCTTACGGAAGGGTAACTTTCCAGCAACAGTGGGGCCGAAGACAATTGGAAGACGATTGGCGACGCGCCAACAAGAACACCGTTTCGATGGGAGAAGAAGACGAGGTGGCAGAAGAGGCCCGGCAGGAAGAACAACGGGAGCAAGACCCGCTGAAAAAAGAGTTTTATACGCAGGATCTTCCTCTGACCGATTCGTTGATGCAGGTTTCGCATAATCGGATCCGGGATGCGCTCTACAACGCTGGAAAAATATTTAAAGCCGAGTTTGAAGATTATCCGCGTTCAGCAGAATCGTTTGAAGACCTGAACAAACGCTACCCTGCAAATATGTACCTGCTTTCGGCTTATTTCGATCTGTACGACTTGTACGAGTTGATGGGCGATAAAGCCAAATCGGATTATTACCGCAACCTGATTATTTCGCAGTACCCGGAAAGTAAATACGCGCAATTCCTGCTCAATCCGAATTTCTTTGTGGAAATGGAAGCCCGCCTCGACAGCCTTAACAAACTGTACCAGGAGACTTTCAAAAATTACAAAGCCGGGCGGTACCGCAATGTTTTAACGCTGGCATCGGAGATGAAACTGATGAAGCCCGACACGGTGATCATTCCAAAAATCGATTTTATGGAAGCGATTGCAAAAGGAACCCAGTCGGATATGACTCAGTTTGAATTGCTGATGAAAGGTTATCTTGAAAAGTACCCGGCAAAAGAACCATCGCCGCTGGCAAAGGAGATTCTGACATTGATCCAGGACAGTACGCTGGCCGATTACCAGAAGCTGGTGGAGATGGGGTATATCAACGAAGAAATTCAGAACGAAGAATTGCTTGCCAACGGAGATGTTGACGATGAGTTTGGCGGCAAGTTCTCGTACGACGAAGATCTCTTGCATTATTTTGTGATTGCTTATCCGAGAAAGGATGAGAAAAAGATCGATCTGAACCGCTTGAAATTTGACATTGCCAACTACAACATCGACCACTATACAAAGGTTGATTACGATATTGAAACCGAAAATCTGAACGAGAACACGGCATTTGTACTGGTTCGTGCCATGCAAAATAAAGAGAATGCATTGATCTACCACGGGGCGATCATTCGCAGGGCGCCGGTGTTTAAATCGCTTCAGGATGTCGATTATATGAACTTTGTGATTTCTTCTACCAACTACCGCCAGGTGATGTCAGAGAAATCCATTGCTGATTACCTGAAGTTCTTTGTGAAAAATTACAGCCGCTTTATTCGTTCGAACTTTACCGACGATGGCCTGGATATTTCGCCGGAAGAACTGATGGCACGCGCCGAAGCCGAATCAAATGCGCTGAAGGAAAAAGGACGTTTTGTAAGCGTAAGTACTGCTTTGCCCGGAACCTTCAATACACAGGTAGATACAACACAGAACTTTGTGCTGGCTGTGAAAGACAAAGGCGTTTCAATGCGCCAGGTTCTGAAAGAATTCTCTGATTTCAACCGCGCCGAGTTTAGGCCATGGAATCTGGGAACGCAAATAAAACAGATAGATGAGTACCAGTTGCTCGTGGTAAATGGCATTCCGGCACTGAACCAATCGTTGTCGTATTTCCGGAAGGTATTGACTACCCGGACTCTGTATGGTTCGCTCACAGGTATTTCTTACCGTGCATTCCTGATAACGGATGAAAACCTGGAGGCTTTGATGGACAAGAACAAAGTGGATGAATACATGACGTTCTTCCGGGCGCATTATACTCAACGGAGTTCAGAACAAAGCAGCAGCAGTGCGCAGTCGAATACCCAAAGTACCGGGGCTGTGGCTCAGCCAACAACTACCGGAGCAGTACAAGAGGCTGCAACAGTTACGGATGTGGAAGGCCCGTATAATCCGGCAGTGGAAGGAGCACACAGGGTTGTGTTTGTAATTCCGGCAGAAGGAATTGACAAGGCTGCTTTTATTCAGGGGATTGAACGTTACAACAGCGATAACTTTGCGGGATCAAACTTTGTGGTTTCCGAACAGGCACTGGATGCATATCGAGTATTGGTCATTATTTCCGGAATGAAAGACAAGGAAACAGGACGTTTGTATTTCAGTAACCTGGTTCGCACCCGCAGTTTGTTTGACGCGCTGGGCAATGCCGAGTACCGGAACTTTCTTATTTCCGACGAAAACTTTGACATTTTCCTGAACGAAAAGAACATCACCCAGTACATGGATTTCTACAAAAAAGTGTACCTCGGTAACTAGCCGCAAGTTTCAAACGGATACATTCCAGAAGCTCTTGACTCTTCGCTCAAGGCGCTATGCCCTTTGCCCGCAAAGTGGTTAAACTTTGTTAATGCCATACTTCAGCGGCACTTTTTTTGTTTCTATCTTTACATGAATAATAATAAAACAATGAGTATGAATAAACCACGTATACTTTGGACCGACGACGAAATTGACCTGCTACGCCCCCATATTCTGTTTCTGACAGAGAAGGGTTACGAAGTGGAGACAGCTACAAATGGACTCGACGCGGTTGAGAAAGTAGGTGGTAGTTATTTCGATATCATTTTCTTGGACGAAAACATGCCGGGTTTGACCGGGCTGGAAACACTGACCCGCATCAAGGCAATTTCTCCGAATGTTCCGGTGGTAATGATCACCAAAAGTGAAGAGGAAAACATTATGGATGAGGCTGTGGGTGCAAAAATTGCCGACTACCTTATTAAACCCGTAAATCCCAAGCAGATTTTACTGACTCTGAAAAAGAACATCGATCAGAAACGGCTGGTTACCCAGCAAACCACGTCGAAGTACCAGATGCAGTTTGCACAGATCGGAATGGAGATAAGCGACCGGCTTAGTTTTGATGAGTGGAAAGAGATATACAAAAAGCTGGTTTACTGGGAACTGGAGTTAAGTGACTCGGAGGATTCAACCATGGACCAGATTCTGGCGATGCAAAAGGAAGATGCCAATAAGGCCTTCTTTCGTTTCATAAAAGACAATTATGCCGATTGGTTTAACAGGGATCTTGGCGACCGGCCGATGTTGTCGACCGATATTTTCAGGCACATTGTTTTTCCGCAACTCGATCAAAAGAAAAAAACACTGGTTTTGGTGATCGATAACCTGCGTTACGACCAGTGGCGAATCTTTAGCCCGGTTGTGAACGAGTATTTTCGCACACAAAACGAAGAGTTGTATTGCAGTATTTTACCCACCGCAACCATGTATGCCCGGAATTCGATGTTTGCAGGCTTGATGCCTTCGGAAATTGAGAAAGTATATCCGCAGTTGTGGGAAGACGACGACAACGAAGGCCACAAAAACCGGAACGAGGAAGTTTTACTGCAAAAGCAGATGGCCCGTTTCGGGCGGAAAGAGAGTTTATATTTTGAAAAAGCTTCGGGTGTTCGCAAAGAACGTTGGGTAACCGATAACCTGAAGAATATTCTGGAGAATGATCTTTCGGTAATGGTGGTCAATTTTGTAGATATGATTTCGCATGCGCGTACCGAAATGGACATGATTCGCGAACTGGCCAACAACGAAAAGGCTTATCGTTCGCTGGCACTTAGCTGGTTCAGTAATTCTTCCATTCTGGAACTTTTGAAAGAATTGGCCGACAACGATATCCGGCTGGTTATCACTACCGACCATGGCGCCATTCGGGTGGATAATGCGGTGAAAGTGATTGGCGACAGGGAAACCAATACCAACCTGCGGTACAAACTGGGGAAGAACCTGAATTTTAAGTCGAAGAACGTGTTTGAAATTCGCGATCCGCGAAAGATCTATCTGCCGTCAAGAAACGTAAGTACCAGCTACATTTTCGCGCAGGGAAGCGACTTTTTTGCTTATCCGAATAACTATAATTACTACGCCAATTATTACAAGGATACTTTCCAGCACGGAGGCATTTCGATGGAAGAAATGATCATCCCGGTGGTGACCTTAGTTCCTAAAAAATAGGCTTTCACAGGTATCGCGCTTAACAGGAAGCACTACGTTTTATAACGAAATCACCTTTTTGTGCACCGATCTTTTTCCCGATAACCGGGCATTTGATCATTAGCAGGAAAAACAAACGGGGATCGTTCTGGTCCATCAGTCCTTCGTAGTTTCCCATGCCTTTTGAAATGATGAGGTCGGCGGAATCATACATTGCCTTAAACTCCGGGCTAACCCTGTGAAGCAGGGTGGAGGGAGCGTGGTCGCCGTTCGATACCAGTTTTGCCACTTCAGCGATACCAACTTCTTTGGCTTCTTTCTGAGTTACATCGTTTAGAATTGGTCGCTCGCGAACGGAAAACACCACATTCGGATGCTGAATCGTTTCCAGGAAAAGCTTGTCGAGCACCACCTCGCCGCAATTGTCTCCCAGGTATAGGATGGACTTTGCCTTTGCAATCTGGTCCCTCAACTGCTCCGAGTCGTCAATGGCAAAATCGCTGCTCATCACGCGGTCGATGGTTCCCCATACATCAAATTGGTGTGTGGGGCCAAAATCGATGATATTACCGGCAATCGCCAGTCTGAGAGCCGTGTTAAACGGATCAGGAGCCTGGCTGACCATTTCGTTGAAGCCATCGTAACGGGCCAGCATTTCCCGGTTGCTTTCTTCTTTTTCGGTTTTGTACGGATCGGAAATCGGGGAGTGTTTCTCCAGCTCATCAATAATATTGCGCGAAATGTCGGGAGAATAACTGGTGTTCAGATCAATCCCGGCAATAGATTGAATCAACTCACTCACCAGCGTGTTTCGCTTTTCCTCCGCGATTTCGTATTTATCCATACGTTTTTCCAGGGCTTTTACCTGGCAAATCAAGCATTCGTAGTTCATGGAGTAAAGATAGGCAGAAGAACACAGTTCAAATTCTTATTCCTGCTTTTTGTAGAAGCCTCAATATGTTAAAAAAATGCAGCGTGGAATTGATTAGGAGGAAACATCATTTTGGGCGTATTTTCTATTGAACAAAATCTTATTTACTGTATCTTCACTAAAAACCTAAATATGAAAACAGCTCTCCTTACATTCTTTGCTCTCCTTGTTTTGGTATCATGCAGAAAAACAGAGATATCTGATAAAGTCCAGAAAACAATTGTCACCGGAGAGATCGTCGGCTTTAATAACTTACCGGATTACAATTCACTAGAAATACTTGTTCCGCAGTTCCCGGGAAAAGCATTACGACTAAATCCTTCTGTTGACAAGTTTGGAAGATTTTGGTTCAGATTGGATTTGGAAGACGCAACCAATATTTTGATTCGTTATGAAGCTACGTTTCCTGTGTTTATTGCTCCCGGAGATTCCGTTCACATTATTATTGATAACGACTTTATTTCGAATAGAAGCGAAACTTACCGCGATTTATATGATCATTTGAAAGTAAAAGGAACCTCCGAAAGAATGAATAAGGATATCTCAGGATTTCTTGCTTATTGCGAAGATTCAGTTTTTCATCACTTGGCATTGAATGATTCTCTTAAAAAGTATACGGGAATGGAGGCAAGGCAGTTCCTTGATCGCGAACTCGGAAGGTATCGCGAAGCATTGGCGCATTTCAATGCAATGAATAATACTTCAGAACATTTTAAACGCTGGGCACAAAATCATTTAAAATACAGGATATGGTCAATCTTGTTTCAGTATCCGGCATTTCATGCTTATCTAAATAAGATGGAAATGCCAAAGGATGGGTATAACAGCCTGGTTCCTCCGGTGTTTTTTGACTTTCTTGATTCGATGAAGAACTTTAGAGAAGACGAACTTTTTGAAACCAGCAGTTACATCAATTTCTTGGAAGGTTATTACCTATATGAGCGAAAAAAAATCCCGGTCGATACGTTTCAGGTTTATAACCGGCTTTTGGATACTGATTTTGAGAAAGGATACAAATATTTCGTCAATTACTATCAGACAGTTACATCGGGGTTTTCGAAAGATGTTGTATTGTCAAGTTTTCTGTATTATCTGCTGGAAGATGGAAAGTACAATGATTTAAAGTACCTGATTGATTTTTCGCTGATTGAAGACGATAAGTTCAGGGGAAAAGTGGTGGATAAATTCAATTATGAACAGAAACTGGTTGAAAATCCGGAATTGAATCCTGATTTTAATATTGATGCAAAAGTGCGTGAAAATGACTTTTTGCAGAACTTGATTACTAAGTATAAAAACAATGTGATTTATATTGATTTTTGGGGACCATGGTGCAAGCCTTGTATGGCAGAGATGCCATATGCAAAACAACTAAAAGAAAAGTTCAAAAGAGAAGATGTAACTTTCGTGTATTTGGGAGTACAAAGTAGCGAAGCCAGCTGGCAGTCTACAATTAAAGAAGAAGGTATTGAAGGAGAGCATTTTTTACTAACCGATGAGCAAAGAAAACAGTTGGAGAATATTTTTGGAATTGAGGGAGTTCCCCACTATGTTTTATTGGACAGACAAGGGAAAGTGGCACTAAAATCTGCGCCCCGGCCCAGTAACAAAGAAATTCTGGTAAAAGAGATTGAAAAACTACTGAGATAATATCAACGTATCTGATACGTTTCGAAGCGAGATTTATTTCCCCTTCTTCATCTGTGCATACAGCTTGTTGGCAAAAATAAAGTCGTCGAGTTTTTGATTGCCCGAATCAAGGATTTCGCGGTTGGTGCCCACCCATTCTTTTTCGCCTTTGCTGATAAACAAAACCGATTCGCCAATTTCAATCACCGAGTTCATATCGTGGGTGTTAATGATGGTGGTCATCTGAAACTCTTTCGTAAGAGCCTGGATCAGCTGGTCGATCACCGTAGATGTTTCAGGATCGAGACCCGAGTTGGGTTCGTCGCAAAACAGGTATTTCGGGTTGAGGGCGATGGCACGCGCAATGGCCACACGTTTTTGCATTCCGCCGCTTATCTCGCTGGGGTAAAGTTTGTAGGCCTGCCGGTCGATGTTTACGTGGTCGAGACAAAACTGAACACGCTTTATTTTCTCGGGGCCGCTCATATTGGTAAACATATCGAGCGGAAAGCGGACATTGCCTTCCACGTTTACACTGTCGAAAAGCGCTCCTCCCTGGAAAACCATTCCAATTTCGCTTCGCAGCAGTTTTCGCTCCTTATTGCTCATTTGCACCAGGTTGCGGTCGTTGTACCAGATCTCTCCTTCGTCGATATCAAACAAGCCAAGAATCGACTTTAGCAAAACGGTTTTTCCCGAACCGCTTCGCCCAATGATCAGGTTGGTTTTTCCGCGCTCAAAGGTGATGGATATATCTTTTAAGACCTGGTTGCCATCAAACGCTTTTGATATATTTTTTACTTCGATCATGTAAGGAGTAAACGTGTTAAAAGAAGGTCAAAAAACAGGATCAGAATGTTGGTGTTAACAACGGCCTTGGTGCTGGCTTTTCCCACTTCGAGCGCACCTCCCTGCACATAATACCCAAAATAGGCAGGTACCGACGAAACCAGGAACCCAAAAACCAGGCACTTGATAATGGAGAAAGTAATGTAATACGGGTAGAACAGCCATTGAATACCGTCGATGTATTGCGGAATGGTGACCACTCCTACGAGCGGACCTGTGAGCATACCTCCCAGCAGACCAAAGAAAACACTCATGATGTAAAGAAAAGGAAAGATGAAAACCACCGCCACGATCTTGGGAAAAATCAGGTAGCTGGCCGAGTTTACACCCATAATCTCCAGCGAGTCGATTTGCTCGGTAACACGCATGGTGCCGATTTCGGAGGTGATGTTGGAGCCGATCTTTCCGGCCATGATCAGTGCGAGCATGGTCGACGAAAACTCCAGCAACAAGGTGTCGCGGGTGCCAAGCCCTACCAGTTCGTTCGGGTAAAGCGGATTGGCAAGTGCATGCGCAAACTGGATGGTCATAATGCCTCCGATAAAAATGGAAATAATAATAACGATCCACACCGAGTTTACTCCCAGGTTGTCAATCTCGAGAAACAACTGACGCACATACATTTTGGCTTTTTCGGGACGGGCAAACACTTTCGATAACATCGAAAAGTAGCGGCCTATATGAAAAAAAAATCCCATTCGCATTCGATTCCTGCTTTTCTGTCCGGATAAAATTACAACTTATATAATGGATACAAAACTTTTGAAGTAGCGATTCAGCACAATAGAAATAAAATTCCTCCGTACTTATTTCGATATGATTTTTAAATTGGTATTTTTATAGGAAACAGAGGATATAAAAAGGAAGCAAAAGGCAAACATTCAAAATCCCGCAAGCGGGGTGTTTGCTCTGATTCCCGAAGAAAAGACTTAGTATGAATAATACGTATTGCGTTATCATGGCAGGTGGCTTGGGAAGCCGTTTTTGGCCACTCAGCCGCACCGCCAAACCCAAACAGTTCATGGATATTTTAGGAACCGGCCGCACATTTATGCAGCAAACCTACGAACGTTTTTCAAGGTTGATACCCAAAGAAAACTTCCTGGTTGTGACCAATGTCCGGTACAGGGACCTGGTGCTGGAACAGATACCCGAATTAGGTGAAGAACAGGTTTTGCTTGAGCCGTTAAGACGCAATACCGCGCCCTGTCTGGCTTATGCACTTCATAAAATACGGTTAAAAAACCCGGAGGCCAAGATCATTGTAACTCCTTCTGATCATTTAATTCTGAAAGAAGAAGAGTTTGTGAGCCAGTTGAAAAACGGGTTGGCGTTTCTAGATGTGAAGGAAAGGCTGCTGACGCTGGGAATTAAACCCAGTCGCCCGGAAACCCGTTACGGCTATATTCAGGTAAAAAAGAAAAAAGAGTTTAACGATCTGGACAACCTCTACAAGGTGAAAACCTTTACGGAGAAGCCCGACGTGGAAATGGCAAAAATATTTATCGAAACCGGTGAGTTTTACTGGAATTCGGGAATATTTATTTCCTCGGTTGGCTGTTTTATGAAAGCCTTTGATGAGCACCTTCCCGAAATATCGCAAACCTTCCTGAAAGGTGAGCATTTGCTGGATACGCCCAACGAAGAAGCTTTTATTAAAAAGGCTTATTCCGAATGCCAGGCCATTTCCATCGATTACGGGATTATGGAGAAAGCCACGAATGTGTATGTGCTGACAGCCGATTTTGGGTGGAGCGACCTGGGAACCTGGGGCTCGTTGTATGAAAACAAGGCAAAAGACGAGGCCGGAAATTTAATTGAAGGCGACAACATTCTTACCTACGATGTGCGAAACTGCATTGTAAATATTTCGGGTGAAAAAGCCGCTGTTATCCAGGGGCTGGATGGCTACATTGTGGCCGAGTCGAACGAAACACTGATGATCTGCCGTTTGGAAGATGAAGACCAGATCAAGAAGTTTGTGACCGATGTGCGGATCAAAAAAGGAGATTCGCTGGTTTAGCCTGACTTATTTTTTTATCAAATAAAAACCGCCTTCTCTTAACGGGAAGGCGGTTTTCTTATGTTGTGATGATCGTATCTGCTTAGATTACATCAATTGCATTCAGGTCTTCGAAAGCAACCTGCAAACGAGCGATCATTGCTTCTTCCGCTTTTCTTACCCAAACACGTGGATCGTAGAATTTTTTGTTGGGTTTGTCGTCACCTTCTGGGTTACCGATTTGTCCCTGCAGGTAATCGTGGTTGGCGGCTTCGAAAGCACGAACGCCATCCCAGTATGCCCACTGAGTGTCAGTATCGATGTTCATTTTAACTACACCGTAAGAAAGTGCTTCGCGAATTTCTTCGTGTGAAGAACCCGATCCTCCGTGGAATACAAAATCTACTGGTTTTGCAGCAGTATTGTGTTTTTCCTGGATGTATTTCTGTGAGTTATCAAGAATTTTCGGAGTAAGTTTTACGTTACCTGGTTTGTAAACACCATGTACGTTACCAAAAGAAGCAGCAACCGTGAAGTTCGGAGAAACTTTGCTCAGTTCTTCGTAAGCATAGCAAACTTCTTCGGGCTGAGTGTAAAGTTTTGAAGAGTCAACATCAGAGTTGTCAACGCCATCTTCTTCACCACCGGTAATACCCAATTCAATTTCAAGGGTCATACCCATTTTGCTCATTCTTTCGAGGTATTTTTTGCTGATCTCGATGTTTTCTTCCAACGGTTCTTCGCTCAGGTCAAGCATGTGCGAGCTGAACAACGGTTTTCCGGTTTCAGCAAAATGTTTTTCGCTGGCATCCAGTAACCCGTCAATCCAGGGTAACAGTTTTTTGGCAGCGTGGTCGGTGTGCAGAATTACATGAACACCATAAGCCTCAGCCAACGTGTGGATGTGTTTTGCACCGGCAACAGCGCCTAAAATAGCAGCTTGTTGTCCTTCCAATTTCAATCCTTTACCGGCATTGAATACAGCACCACCGTTCGAAAACTGGATGATAACAGGAGCATTGGCTTTTTTAGCTGCTTCCATAACTGCGTTTACTGATGATGAACTTACTACGTTCACTGCCGGAAGTGCAAATTGATTTTCTTTTGCTACTT
Source organism: Maribellus luteus (assembly GCF_003576475.1). Taxonomy (GTDB): domain Bacteria; phylum Bacteroidota; class Bacteroidia; order Bacteroidales; family Prolixibacteraceae; genus Draconibacterium; species Draconibacterium luteum. The sequence goes on from NZ_QWGR01000004.1 coordinate 385,602, forward strand.
TGAAAATGAATTGTACGTCAGAACCGGTTACTACACCTGGTTTTACGTTTTCGGCTATTTTACCCATTTTGTATTTGTTTATTTGATTTTAGAATTTGTCTGCTGTCTAAATAAAGTGTAACAAAATTAGAATTTCCCCATTTGTTCAGCAAAATTGCCCTGTTAATGATGATTAAATTCTTCATTATTTAATATTTAGCCGTATCCGGATACCGGGAAGCGGTGGCTGGTCTTTGAGCATTTCAACCGCCGTAAACATTTTAGTGTCTGACGGATAATAGCATACAAAAGGCAGGATTCAGCTTCGATACTCCTGATCCGGTTGCTGAATCCTGCCCACTTGTGCCCGGCTGTTTGTTTGAAAAATACGCCTGTTAAGTACTTTTCAGCTCACCGGAATTATTTTATGTTCTCCAGCTTTTGCTGAGCCTTTTTGATTTCTTGCTCTTTGTTTTCGATGTCCTTTAAAAGGTGCTTTTGTTTGCTGGTGTTTTTGTCAATTTTCTTCTCGTATTTATCGACCGACTTTTTGGCCTTTTTTATCTCTTTGGAGGTTTTCTTGATATCCTCGTTCAGTGTTTTATTGGCTTCACCCGATAGAGGAGTGGCGTTGTCGCTTTCCGACAGCATGTTGGTCTTTAATATGTTTTTTGAACCCTTCAGGTCATCGTTCAGGTCGTCGATATCAGATTGTTTCCCGGCCGATTTCCGGTCCATCTTTTTATTGTCTCTGTCGAAACCCGAATAGTCACTTTTCATTCTCTTGAGTTCTTTCTCCAGTTCGCCTACTTCGTTTCTTACTCCTTGCCGGTAAAGCTCTGCCGCATATTTATGGACGTATTCCTGTGCCTTGTCGGTACCGGACCCCGATTGAGCTCCAATAAAACTTCCGTTGTTGTCGAACAAGGTAGCAAAAGTAATTCGGTCTTTTGCCGAGGTGATGCGTGTGTAAATATCAAGTGTATCGGGGCAAATTTCAGCCACCACTACCCGGCGGATCACCCACTGCTCTTTGTCTTCCTTTTCCATTTTTGGAAGTTTTTTAAAAGTGTCGAAAAAGTTCTTCGGAACCAGGGTTGCTTCCCAAAGTGCAATGGCATCTTTACTTGTAGTCTGCGGTACATCCACCACAAACGCTGGCTGCATTGCATTGTTCAGGGCCCATTCTTTTTGCTGAACATGGATTTCTTCCTGTGCCTGTGTGCTGAGAGCTGCAACTATCAATCCAAGGGAAAGTAATTTTTTCATAGCATTAAAATTTTAAGTTTTTAAAGGAATCCGGGGCGTTCCATTTGTTTGTTAACTGATGGATATGTACTTCAATTAGCATCAATTTCATTGAACTCATTTTTCCATTAAAATTGCTTCGTGTAATTGGATGGATTCTTTTTTACTCTGTTGCCGGATAATTATTTAAGGTTAATGATCAACTATAAATCTGTTAAATTCTCGTTGGTTTCTTCAAAAAATGGCTTTGTGTATCGCCGTTTTCTTGGCCTTGTAACACGCATCAAATAACAAACAAAGCTGACAGAAGTTCATATTTGGAGTTCAGTAGTCCATGTGTATTGTGACTATAAAAATAGTTAAAATGTCAAAAGATGGCGCAATGACTAGAAATATAGTCATATATTTGTTTTGAAGGATTGACAAATGAAAAAGATACTGATATGCAACTTACAAAGGCAGAAGAACAAATAATGCAGCATTTATGGGAAATGGGCGAAGGGATTGTTCGCGATATCCGCGATCGCTTTGAGGAACCAAAGCCTGCCCGAAATACTGTTTCAACCGTGTTACGTGTTTTGGAGAAGAAAGAATTTGTCGCACATAAAAGCTACGGAAACCTACATGTTTACTATCCTTTAATTGCAAAGGAAGAGTATTCGAAGTCACAGCTTTTTGGGCTTATGAAAGATTACTTCAACAATTCGTTTCCGGCGCTCGCTACTTTTTTTGCCAAAGAAAAAGATTTGAGTATTCAGGACCTGGAAAGGTTGATGGAAGAAACCAAACAACAATTATCGAATGATAAATAATCCCCGGATATGGAAACACTTGCCTTTTATTTGTTGAAGTCAGCGCTCTGGTTAGCCGGTTTTGCACTAGTTTATACCTTGTTTTTGCAAAATGAGCGATACTTTCGGTTAAACAGGTTTTTTCTGATTGGTGGATTATTGGCGGCGATCTTTTTGCCATTTTATACCTGGCATTATACAGTCGAGCTTAATACTGAACCGATCGGGTCGTTTGCCGGAATGCCACAACAAGGGGCAAATGAGGCCGCTGTTACAACAGGTTCGTTTTCAGTGCAAAAGGCTCTGCTGTTTCTGTATTTGACGGGAGTTTTGTTTGTGGTCTTCCGGATGTTAAAGTCCACTATCCCTGTTCTTCAAGTCATTTTCAAGTCAAAAGTATATCGGTACGGAAGTATAAAGTTGATCCGTGATGCCGGGTTTCCGGCTTCGTTTTCACTCGTTTCATATGTATTTGTCCATCCTTCAATCGACGAACCTGAATTAGGTGAAATAGTGAAACACGAACTGGAACACATTCGGCAAAAACACTGGATCGATTTATTGCTTTTCGGGATCTTGCGCAACATTCAGTGGTTTAACCCGATCGTTTGGTTTTACGGCCGGTTGATCAGGCAAAACCACGAATACCTGGCAGATAAACATGCGCTGCAGAGCAGTTTGAATCCGGGTGTTTACCGCGCGGTTTTACTCAACCAAACATTTGGTGGGTCAATTATTCCGTTGACCAGTTCTTTTAACTTTTCATTTAACAAAAAACGATTTAACATGATGAATCCAATAATTCAATCACCATTAAGAAAACAGAAGTTGTTATTGATCGTACCTGTTTCTGCAGGCATTTTGTATGCTTTTGCAATGCCGGAATATCGGAATAACACAGAGACTGAAGCACAAAATGAGAATTCACAGGAAACAAAAGTCGTAATCGGGAATATTACCTGGGAGGGTAATTCGGTTTATACTGCTGATGAACTGAATAAGGCTTTAGATATTAAAAAAGGAAATACCTATTCGCAGGAGCAGATTGATCAGCAGCTTTACCATGGTCCCGTTTCTGATCTTTATCTTAACAATGGATATTTATTTTTTAATCTAGAATCCGTTCCAACTAAGAATTCGGACGGTAGAACTGATTTTGCTTTTAAGATTTTTGAAGGAGGACTTTATCAGTTTCGAAAAATTGAGCTAAGAGGTAACAAAAATGTTCCGGCTGATATTCTCCGTGTCGTTTCGATAAGATCCGGAGAGTTGTTTAGTAAAGCAAAATTAATGGAGTCAACCAAAGCTTTGATAAAGACCGGAAATTTCGTTGCCGAGGAAGTTTCTCCCGATGTAAAACCTGATTTAAGTACACAGGGCTATACCGTTGGAATGGTAGATATTGTTTTTAATGTTGTTGAGAAATAAAGAAAAGAAAGACATCCTCAGCCTTGGGGATGTCCTTTTATAATCAGTGCGTTTGGTTCATCTGAAATGCTTTTTCCTTACATTTGTTTAGCAATTATTTAAGTCATGAATATTCAGGCAAAAAAACTGGAATTGGTTGATTTAATTTTGAAGACAGATAAACCTGCACTTCTGGAATTGGTTAGCCATATTTTGAAACAGGAAAAGGATGATGACTGGTGGGATGAATTACCGCTTTCCGTTAAAGAGTCAATAGATCTTGCCCTGGAACAGGTTGCAAAAGGGGAGGAGCTATCACATGATGTCGTTTTACAGGAAATAAGAGCCAAATATGGTTTGAAATGAAAATTTTCTGGTCTCCAAAAGCAAGAGGCGATTTTGAGGACATTCTTGATTATCTGTCAAAGGAATGGGGAATAAAAGAGGTTGAATCGCTGATCAAAAAAACGGACCGGGTTCTCAATGCGATTGCGCAAAATCCTAAAATGTTTGTTGAGTCTTCTAAAAGGAAAAATGTTAGAAAGGGATTTATAACCAAGCACAACAGTGTGTTTTATTTGGTTAAATCGCGAAAGAAGGAAGTGGTTTTATTAACGTTTTGGGATAATCGACAAGATCCTGATAAGCTAATCTATTGAATGATCAAGTAAACCCTGTTCGTGGATTGTAATAAGAGCTGGCAGCGTATACTATAAAAAAAGGCACCCACCTTTCAGTGGATGCCCGTAGAATCAGTCTCCTTTTTGTCCCTAATGCTATGTTATTTGTCTGTTTCGCTTAATTCGAGGAACATTTCCATGTCCTGGTCCACACTGGTAATTCCGCCAATTCCAAAGTTCTCTACCAACACATTGGCTACGTTGGGCGAAAGGAAGGCCGGCAATGTTGGTCCGAGGTGAATGTTTTTCACGCCCAGGTAAAGCAGCGCCAGCAATACAATTACCGCTTTCTGTTCGTACCAGGCAATGTTGTAGGCAATCGGCAGTTCGTTGATATCGTTTAGCTCGAAAACTTCTTTCAGCTTGAGTGCGATCACTGCCAGCGAGTAAGAGTCGTTACACTGTCCGGCGTCGATCACGCGCGGGATGCCACCAATGTCGCCCAACGGGAGTTTGTTGTAACGGTATTTGGCACAACCTGCTGTCAGGATCACCGTATCTTGCGGAAGTTGTTCTGCAAACTGCGTGTAGTAGTCGCGGCTTTTCATGCGTCCGTCGCAACCGGCCATTACAAAGAATTTCTTGATGGCACCGGTTTTTACGGCATCCACAATCTTATCAGCCAGCGCAAAAACCTGTGCGTGTGCAAATCCACCGATGATTTCGCCGCTTTCAATTTCCTGCGGAGCTGCGCATTTTTTGGCATGTTCAATAATGGCGCTGAAGTCTTTCATCTCGCCTTCTTTACGATCCGGAATGTGGATAGCTCCTTCCAAACCTGATGCTCCGGTGGTGTAAATGCGGTCTTTGTAGGTGGCTGTGCTTTTGGGCGGAACGATACAGTTGGTGGTGAACAGGATCGGGCCGTTAAAGCTTTCGAATTCGGTGTTTTGTTTCCACCAGGCATTTCCGTAGTTACCGGCCAGGTGTTTGTATTTTTTGAACGCCGGGTAGTAGTGAGCCGGAAGCATTTCGCTGTGGGTGTATACATCCACGCCGGTTCCTTCGGTTTGTTTCAGCAGTTCTTCCATGTCTTTCAGGTCGTGGCCCGAAATCAGGATTGCCGGATTATTCCGAACGCCAATGTTTACTTTGGTCATTTCCGGGTTTCCGTAAGCCGAAGTGTTGGCCGCATCAAGCAATGCCATCACATCCACACCGTATTTTCCTGTTTCCAGCGTAAGTGCTACCAGTTGATCCACCGACAGGTCTTCGGTAGTGGCTACCAGCGCACGTTGCATAAATGCAAAAATCTCATCTTTTTTGTTGCCCAGGTTCCAGGCGTGTTCGGCATAAGCGGCCAAGCCTTTTACGCCGTAGATAATGAGTTCGCGCAACGAACGGATGTCTTCGTTTTCAGTGCTCAAAATCCCAACTTCTTCGGCTTTCTTTTCGAAGGCTTCTGTGCTTGATGCTGTCCATTTAGCGCAATCCGGAAGATTGTCGGGCAGGATAACGCCTGTATTTTTGCAAAGGATATAAAGTTCGTTCCGAACCTGAAGGGCTTTGATGATTCTTCTTTCAAATGCTTTTTTGTCAAAATTGGCGTTGGTAATGGTGGCGAACAGTCCGTCGAAAACAAATTTGTCGACTTTCGATGGGTTGGCATCAATCGCACGTAGTTTTTCGTTGTACCAACTTATCCCTTTCAAAACAAAAAGCAAAGTGTCCTGCAGGTTCGCTACATCACTGGTTTTTCCACAAACTCCTGCAATGGTACAGCCGGTTCCTTTGGCGGCTTCCTGACACTGAAAACAAAACATACTCATATCTGTACAATATTTAAATTGGTTAATAATTTTTCTGATTTTGGTTTAGGGAGCGGATGTTGTCAGGTCCCGGACCGGGCTCTGGTGTTGTTTGCTATCCGGTGTTCCTGACAATGCCGATCAAACAATTAAATCCATTCTTCGGAAAGAACTTCTCCCCGAATGCTTATCACAACTTCTTTTACGGGTACCTTCCGCGAGGCCATTTGGGTAGCCATCTCCACCATTTGCGACAAGCCGCCGCAACACGGTACTTCCATGATTACCACTGTAATGGTATTGACCCTTGCATCGTCGATGAGGCGGGTCAGTTTTTGAACATAAATATCTTTTCCCTGGTCGAGTTTCGGGCAGGCGATTACCATTTTGCGACCCTTGATGAAATCATTGTGGAAGTTTCCGTAGGCAAAGCCGGCACAATCGGCAGCCACCAGCAGGTCGGCGCCATGAAAGTACGAAGCTGCCGGATTGATCAGGTGCATTTGCACGGGCCATTGTGTAAGGGCCGATGGAACGTCGCCGGCAGGAGCTGCCATTTTCAGGCTTCCGGCATCAAAAGCCATGGGAGCCGATCCGGGGCAACCTCCTGTTGCACAACCTCCGGACGATGCACTTTCCTTTTTTCCGCCGTGCAGCAGTTCGTGCACTTCGCTGATTTCAAAAGGCATTGCCTCGCGGTTGGCGCGAATAAAGCTTAATGCTTCGTTCAGATAACCGGTTTCTCCGTGATCCTGTAAATGTTTCAGGTGAGCAAAAACAGTTGCCTTTCCAGCTTTTATCATTTGCGAAATAGTGGCTACCTCGTCGTAGGCATCGGCTTCGCGTTTTTCGATGGTAATGGCGCCTTCCGGGCAATGACCGATACAGGCTCCCAGTCCGTCGCACATCAGTTCGCTTACCAAACGGGCTTTGCCGTCAATAATCTGTAAAGCTCCTTCGTGGCAGTTCGGAACACAAACTCCGCAACCGTTGCACAAATCCTCGTCTATTTTTACAATTTCCCGTATCATATCGTTTCTTATTTGTTTTCTTATTTTTGGATCACGCAACAAAAGTAGAGGTGCGGCGTTTCGTAAAATGTATCAATTGTTACAAAATGATCGATTATTCACTTTTAAGTCATTGCCCCGTTTTTAGCGGGATTCCGGAGCATGAAACCAAACAGCTCCTGGCAGAAATTCATTTTCAGATTAAAAATTATGAGAAAGACGAGATTGTGGCGCTTGCCGGAGAGGAGGTAAAAGACCTGCTGGTGGTACTTACCGGAACGGTGCGTGGTGAAATGATCGACTACTCGGGAAAAACCGTAAAGATTGAAGATATTGAAGCGCCCAAACCACTGGCGGCGGCATTTTTGTTTGGAAAGGAAAACCGTTTTCCGGTTACCGTTTCAGCCAATGTGCCTGCAAAAATACTGGCGATACCGGTTCCCGAATTTCTGAAGATTTTACAATTGAATACGCGGGTGCTTCGTAACTACCTCAACAGTATTTCTTCGCGGGCTCAGTTTCTTTCGCAAAAGCTGAACTTTTTGAGTTTTAAAACGATTCGCGAAAAAGTGGCGCATTTTCTTTTGCAACGGGCCGGCGACCGTTTTCATTCGTTCGAGCTAAACAGCACTCAACAGCAACTGGCCGATTTGTTTGGAGTTACCCGCCCTTCGCTGGCGCGTGTTTTGGGTGAAATGCAGGCGGAAGGATTGATCACCATCGAGAAAAAAACAGTAACGCTGCTGGATAAAAACGCACTAAATCAATTGCTGAAAAATGGATGATTTGATTCGCTACCCGGTATTTCAATCCTGCAAAAACCTGCTGGCATTTACCACCACCAAAAAAAGTGTGAATAGTGTGGCTGCGCGTTTTACGGGCGACGAGGAATCTGTTTTTATGGGAAGCCGAAAAGAGCTGGCACACTTACTGGGGATAAAAACGGAGCAACTGGTTTTCCCGCGGCAAACGCATACTTCAAGGGTTTGCACGGTGGCGGAAATTCCGGAACAGGAAATTACTGAAACCGATGCGCTGATTACCAACCAGGCAGGAATTTGTATTTGTGTACAGACTGCCGACTGTGTCCCGATTCTCCTTTTCGATCCTGTAGAAAAAGTGGCGGCAGCTGTTCATGCCGGCTGGCGCGGAACGGTTCAGAAAATTGTGGTGGAAACCGTCCGGAAAATGCAAAAGGAATACAACAGCGATCCGGTCAATATTATCGCCGCCATCGGTCCTTCAATTGGCCCCGGAGTGTACGAAGTAGGTTCGGAAGTGGAGCAGGCCGCGCGGCGTTCGATTCCCAAAGCAGAGGAAACACTTTGTTTAAACGGTTCGGGTAAATATCATTTTAACCTGTGGGAAGCGAACCGGAACTTGTTGCTGAGTTGCGGGCTTGTGGCTCAGCATATTGAGGTGCTGGAAGAATGTTCTTTTCAGGAAGGCGAAAAATATTACTCGGCGCGCCGCGAAGGTGTGGATACCGGGCGTATGGTATCCGGAATTATGATATATTAGCAAGAAAATACCCATTAATTTTCACCCTTAAAAATCACTCAAAATGAAAGCAAAAAGCCGCAAATGCGTGTTTCAGCAAATGTTTGTTGTTGTAGCATTGTTGTGCCTGTTTGCAGGTACTAAAGTAAGTGCACAGGAAGGTGCGTACTGGATGGGCTTGTCAACCAAAAATCCGGCAGCCATTGCCACTCCATCGGATTGGGCTTATGGAAGTTTCTCGCATGTAGCACTAGATCTGGGAGATTATGGTAAAGAGTCTTATAATTTGGTGACAGGTTCGTTCGACTACCGAATTTCACCAAAAGCCGGAACCGTGGGACTCGATTTTTATCGTACAAAAATGGACCTGGAGACCGCCAGCCTGGTAAAAGTAAACTACGCCTTTGATTTCAAGGTTTTTAATTCGGCCATTTTAAGTTTAGGTATTTCAGGAGGGACCACTTTTTATAAAAATGAGCTTTCTTCTTATCATCTTTATCCTGATGATCAATATGATCCTTTATATGAGCCGGCTGAAGATCAACATTTCAAAACGTTTAATGGAAACATCGGCATGTTTTTTCATTCTACAAAGTTAAGTGCCGGATTGAGTGTAACTCTCCAGGAGCAAATTGCCGGAGAGGATAATTTGGCGATTGATATTCCTGCCGTTTTTACAGGAGTTTTGTCATTTAAATTGTTTGACAAAGAGAATTTTACGCTCACTCCAAATGTTATGGTCGATTATTCCGACAAAGATTATACGATCATTCCGGGAATTTATGCAGAATACAAAAATACAATTTGGGCAGGGTATCAGAACGGCGATTTTGAGGATTTTCATTCGGTGATGTTTGGTGTAGATATCAAACAAAAATTCCGGATTGGCTACAGCTACGCGTTTAATGATTTCTTGAAAACCGAAACGGTGAATATTCATGAATTTGTTCTGGGCTACCGGCTCAATTAAGTTGCAGATAGTAAGTAAACAGGCCTGAAATTCCAAAAAAGTCTTAAAAAGCAGGGGGCTGGTAATAGTTTATTTCAAAAGCTTTATCTTCGCAACTGTTTATAATTTTTCACATATTTCAGTATTCTGAAAACATTTCAACGAATGAAACAATACAAATTGTACAACGACATTGGCGGCTGGGTAAGTTTTTTGGTAGCTGCCGTTGTTTATCTGATGACGATCGAGCCCACCGTTAGCTTTTGGGACTGCGGCGAGTTTATTACAACTGCCTTTAAATTTGAGGTCGGGCACCCACCCGGAGCTCCTATTTTTATGATCTTTGGCAGAATGTTTACCTTGTTTGGAGGCCCCGAAAATGCCGCGAAACTGGTGAATATAATGTCGGCATTGGCCAGTGCTTTTACCATTATGTTCCTGTTTTGGACCATTACACACCTGGCACGTAAAATGGTGGTAAAAGCAGGTGAAGCTACTTTCGGACAAACGCTTGCCATTGTGGCCAGTGGTTTGGTGGGAGCGCTTGCTTACACGTTTTCAGATACTTTCTGGTTTTCAGCAGTGGAAGGCGAAGTTTATGCGAGTTCATCGCTGTTAACTGCCATTGTTTTTTGGGCGATTCTGAAATGGGAAGATGCAGCCGATCAACCATATGCCAACCGCTGGCTGGTGCTTATTTCCTACATCATCGGCTTGTCAATCGGAGTTCACCTGTTGAACCTGTTGGCAATTCCGGCCATTGTTTTTGTTTATTATTTCAAAAAATACGAAGTCACCAAAAAAGGAATTTTCTGGGCGCTGGCGGTTTCAGTTGGCTTGCTCGGACTGATCATGTACGGAATTATTCCGGGGGTTGTAAACGTGGGCTCGTGGTTCGAGCTGCTGTTTGTGAATTCCTTTGGATTACCGTTCCACTCGGGTGTACTTTTCTATGCCGTGCTTTTGGTGGCTGCTTTTGCTTACGGAATTTATTACACGCACAAAAAGGTGAAGCCGGTTTGGAATACCGTGTTGCTTTCGGTAGCCGTCATCCTGATTGGTTATTCTTCGTTTGCGATCATTATTATTCGCTCCTCGGCCGAACCGCCAATGGATCAAAACAGTCCGAACGATACTTTCTCCTTGCTGGGTTACCTGAACCGCGAACAATACGGCGAACGTCCCTTGTTTAGCGGGCAGTATTATAACTCGCCGCTGAAAAATGGCGACCGCTTTTCTGAAGGCCGCCCGATTTACTCGCAGATCGATGGTAAATACGTGGTGACACACCACCGCTACAGTGCCAATTACGACGAGCGTTTTACTACTTTTTTCCCGCGTATGTGGAGTTCCAACGATCCGTCGCACGAGCAGGATTACATTCGCTGGGGAGGGGTGAAAGGCAATCGCGTCACTTACAAAAATGAACGGGGAGAGAACGAAACCATCGTAAAGCCGACTTTTGCTGAAAACCTGCGTTTCTTCTTTTCGTACCAGGTAAATTTCATGTACTGGCGCTATTTTATGTGGAATTTTGTGGGGCGTCAGAACGATATTCAGGGACATGGCGAAATTCTGTACGGAAACTGGTTAAGCGGCATCAAATTTCTGGATGAAATGAGACTGGGAGACCAGGATAACCTGCCAGCTCGTTTAGCCAATAACAAAGCCCGGAATACTTATTTCTTCCTTCCGCTGCTGCTCGGAATTCTCGGAATTTTATACCAGTACAACAAAGGGAAAGAAGGTAAAAAAGGCCTGTGGGTAGTGTTCCTCTTATTTGTGATGACCGGCCTGGCCATTGTGGTTTACCTGAACCAATATCCGCACCAGCCACGCGAACGCGATTATGCTTATGCCGGTTCGTTCTATGCCTTTGCCATTTGGATCGGGTTGGGTGTTTTATCGCTCACCGATGCTTTAAAAAGATTTTTGCCAGAGACCGTGAGTGCCGGTATTGCAGGTTTAGCTGCGCTTGTTTTGGTACCCGGAATTATGGGCGCACAAAACTGGGACGACCACGATCGTTCGGATCGCTACACGGCCCGCGATTTTGGCTCCAATTACCTGAATACATGCGAGAAAGATGGTATTGTATTTACCAACGGCGACAACGATACATTCCCTCTCTGGTACAACCAGGAAGTGGAAGGCGTGCGTACCGATGTACGGGTTTGTAACCTGAGTTACCTGCAAACCGACTGGTACATCAACCAAATGAAACACAAAGCCTATGATTCGGAACCCTTACCGTTCTCGATGACAGAAGACCAGTACCGTCTCGGAACCCGCGACATGGTTTATGTGTTTGATGATCCCCGGTTAAAACGCGATTTTCTTGGCTTAAAAGAAGCAGTTGAATGGATTGCAGATGATGATCCGGCAACAAAATTGCAGCAAATGGGTGGTGCCGCTTATATTCCCAAAAAAGAGATCCGCTTTAGAGTGGACAAAGAAGCGGTTCTGCGCAACAAGGTGGTGGCGCTTGAAGATTCGGCCAAAATTGTGGACGAGATTGTGATTGATCTATCCAATAAAACAGCTCTTTCAAAAGATGAAATGATGATCCTTGACCTGATTGCCAATAATAACTGGGAAAGACCTATTTACTGGGCAATTACGGTTGGAAGGGATAAATACCTCAATTTAAACGATTATTTCCAGACCGAAGGTTTTGCTTATCGACTGGTGCCGATCAAAACACCGAGCTCGCCACAGCAGTTGCAGTTCGGCCGGGTGGAAACCACGCGTATGTACAACAACCTGATGAACAACTTCAAATGGGGAAATATGAATGATCCGGATGTTTACATCGACGAGAACAACGCGCGTATGATGACCAACATCCGAAACAGTTTCAACCGTTTGGCGGGTGCGTTGATTGCCGAGAATAAAAAAGATTCAGCCATTGCAGTAATCGACCGCTGTGTGGAACTGATTCCCAACGAGGTGATTCCTTTTGAGTATTTTGCCCTCGAACTGGCGGAAAACTACGCCAAAGCAGGAGCCGCAGACAAGGGAATTGCGATGATTGAAACCGCGTATGCAAATGCCGAAGACGAACTGAATTACTACTTTTCGCTGGCACCGCAACATTTCATGACAGATGGGGTAAACGAAGAAATTCAGCGTAACCTGTTCTATGTTCAGAAAATGGAACGTGCGGCCAGAGTTGCCGGGAATACAGAACTTTCAGATAAAATCAGGGCAGGTTTTGAAGCTTATTTCAAAAAGTACAGCAACGGTTAGAACAAACAGATAAAACATTTTTTTGATGAAGATATTGATTATTGGTTCCGGAGGCAGGGAACATGCTTTGGGGTGGAAAATTCAACAAAGCGACAAAGTTGAACAACTTTTTTTTGCACCCGGAAATGCAGGGACAAAAGAATTGGGAACCAACCTGGCTGTGAGTGTCAGCGACTTTGAAAAGATAAAGTCGGCGGTTTTGGAAAACAACATCGACCTGATGTTGGTGGGCCCGGAAGTACCGCTGGTAGAAGGTTTGCACGACTTTTTTGCAGCCGACGAAGCGTTGAAACATGTTAAAGTGGTTGGCCCAAAAAAATTAGGAGCAGAGCTCGAAGGCAGCAAGGATTTTGCCAAAGCCTTTATGGCCCGTCATAACATTCCCACTGCCCAATATGCGACGGTTACAGCAGCGAACCTGAACCAAGGGCTTGCTTTTCTGAAAACCATGCAGGCTCCCTATGTGCTAAAAGCTGACGGTTTGGCCGCCGGGAAAGGTGTTTTGATCATCGACTCGCTGGAAGAAGCCGAAAACTCTTTAAAAGAAATGCTTGACGGCCAGTTCGGAAAAGCCAGCAGCAAGGTGGTGATCGAAGAATTTCTGAGCGGAGTGGAAGTTTCGGTGTTTGTGATCACCGATGGGAAAGACTACAAAATTCTTCCCGAAGCCAAAGACTACAAACGTATTGGAGAAGGTGACACAGGCCTGAATACGGGCGGAATGGGAGCTATCACACCGGTTCCTTTTGCCGATGAGGTGTTCATGAAAAAGGTAGAAGAACGGATTATTCAGCCTACTGTTTCGGGACTTCAGAAAGACAACATCGAATACAACGGTTTTATCTTTTTCGGATTGATTAATGTAAAAGGCGAACCCTTTGTGATTGAATACAACGTGCGCATGGGTGACCCGGAAACCGAAGCCGTTATGCTGCGTATAAAATCGGATTTTGTTGATTTACTTGAAGGTGCCGCTACCGGAACACTTTCTGAAAAGGAGATAGAAATTGACGAACGCACCGCCGTTACCGTTATGTTGGTTTCAGGTGGATACCCGGGAAGTTACGAAAATGGAAAAGTGATTACCGGTGAAGAAAATGTGGAGAACAGCATCGTATTTCATGCGGGTACCAAAGCCGATGGCGACAAGGTTGTGACTGCCGGAGGACGCGTTATTGCAGTAAGTTCGTACGGGACCGATATGAAGGATGCGTTGGCTACTTCGTACAGAAATGCCAAAAAAATAGAATACGACGGTAAATACTACCGGAAAGATTTGGGCTTCGACCTGTAATTCCATTTGATAAAGTTTGGCCGTGTTCAATTTTCAGACAAATGCCGGAAGGCAGGAGAAAGAGACATTTGAAAGAATTCGGAACACGTCAATTTTGAGCTAACCGGTTTAATGCATGCTTTTAAAAACATTAAAATCGAATAATTTAAGAAACCTGATTTTTATCCCGCTTGCCGTAATGGCATTCTGGTTCGAAAAATTTCAGGCTCCTTACAATTATGATTTTATGCCTGGCGAAGCTGAGAATGTGCTGTTTGCGCCCATTTTTCGATTAACAGCTGAAAATCCATTGCTCAATGTGATCCTTTCGGCGGTAATGGCAATCATTCTTGCGTTGATGGTGGAAATGATCATTGCCCGGTACCAGTTTATCCGGATACGGACCCGACTCCCCGCCATATTGTTTGTGATTATCATCGGTGGTTTTACGGGCTTGCATACCTTGCAGCCTGTATATTTTGCCGCCTTTTTTCTTTTGCTGGCCATTTATCGCCTGTTCGGAATTTTTGAGCAACAGAAAGCTTATACCACGGCGTTTGACGTCGGGTTTTTGCTGGGCGTGGGCTCTCTGTTTTACGTTAGTTTGCTTGTATTTCTTCCGGCTTTTATTGCCGGGTTGCTGGTGTTGAACCGGGATACCCGCTGGCGCGAGTTCATATTGATAGTGATTGGCTTTGCTTTACCGCTGGTTTTTGCCATCAGCTATTTCTTTTATACCGACCGCTTATTGCCTTTGTTAACGGTTTTTGAACAGAGTATAACCGAGCCTGTAAGCCATTTCCGCAGTAATGTTCCGCTGCAGATTTACCTGGGGGTGCTGATGGTGTTTACCGCCATGGGAAGCATTGTGATGGCTCAGCAATACGACACTAAGAAAGTGAGTTCGCGGAAGTATTTCACCGTGTTCTTTTTTGTTTTTCTTTTTTCACTGGGCGGTTTTGTTTTTATTCCGGCGGCATCACACGAAATGCTTATTCTTACGGCCATTCCGGTAACTTATCTGATCTCCAATCTGTTGGTTTTTATGAAAAGCCGTTTCTGGAGTGAATTCTTTTTTCTGCTCTTGCTTGGAATCGTAATTGCACTTCAATTTGTTGGCTAATGGAAAAAAACAGGCCCACACTGGCCATTTACGGGATACAGGATCGCTTTGATTACGAGCATCCTTTTTATGTGCACGATCACAACCTGGCGCTGATGCAAAACGGTAAAGTGATCCGTTTTCTGCAACAGGAACGTATTTCGAGACGAAAACGTGACAACACGCTTCACCTTCATTTAAAAGATATTCTGAAACAGCAAAAGCTGCTTGGAACCGATTATGACCTGGTTTTTGTTGACAATGTGGTTGGGCGTACTTTTCTTACCTCGTCGGGCGAAGCTCGTTTTGAAGCCCCGCTGAATGAGCATCTTTCAACCGGGTTGGAAATGGGAAAATGCTGGTGGTTTGGCGAGGAAAAGGAAGCCTGGGTGCTTAACCACGAGCTGGCACATATTTTTTCGTGCCTGCCTTTTTTCGGAAATTTCAGGGAGAACAGTTTGCTGGTGCATTTTGACGGTGGTGCCAGTTTGAGCAACTTTTCCGCGGCGGTTTTCAGAAATGGCAAAATCGAATGGGTGGAGTACCACTGGGATTTAAAACCGTATTCAGCACTTTACAATGCCAATGCACTGGTATTTGCGATCATCGGAGCAAAGCTGGCTGAGCAAAATTCGGTTCCCGGGAAATTTATGGGCTTTGCCGGCTGGGGAAACTATCGGCCAGAGTTGGAAGAATGGCTGTGTCAACACAATTTCTTTGAAAATATTTGGGGGAAAACGTCGCTTTTCTTTCAGCAGGTAAAACAGGATTGGGGCGTTGAACTCAAGTCGTTTAACCAGAACAATCCGTTTATCCGCGATGTGGCGGCTACCTTGCAGCAGGTTTTTATCAAGGCCATCCTCCAAAAACTAACAACACTAAAAGAACAAACCGGAGCGGAATATTTGTATTATACCGGCGGATCGGCTTTGAACATTGTGGCCAACACGCAACTGGTAAAAAGTGGCCTGTTTAAAGAAGTTTTTATTCCGCCGTGTACCGAAGATTCGGGGTTGGCACTGGGCGCAGCTGCCTTTGCCGAGTGGCAAAAACATGGCGAGGTTGAGAAACATTCAGCCTACTTAAATAACTGGGGGATTGAAAAATATGCCGCGGATTATGATTTGGAAACAATCGCAGAAGTGGCAGAATTACTAACCCGGAAAAAACTCGTGGGCATTTGCAACGGCTTGGGAGAAGCGGGGCCGCGAGCATTGGGGAACCGCAGTATTTTGGCAGTGGCAGATTCAAAAGAACTGGCAAAGAAACTCAGCATAGAAAAGAAAGGCCGGGAATGGTACCGCCCGCTGGCACCCATCGCGCTCGAAAAAAATACGCGTTATTTCACCGGGTTATCTGAAATCAATGTCCTGTCGAAGTACATGTTACTCGATTTTGAAGTGCTGCCCGAACGGCAGGAGGAAATAGCCGGGGCGGTTCATGCGGATGGAACGGCGCGTTTTCAAACCATTTTTGAACGAACTGACAATCCGTTTCTTTTCGACCTGCTCACAGAACTCGATGAAAAACATCATGTTAAAGCTCTGATAAATACTTCGTTTAATGCCGGAGGAGAGCCGATTGTACATACCGAAGAAGATGCTTTGCTGTCGGCCCGGAAGATGAAGCTGGATGCTGTGGTTCTAAACGGGAAGATTGTAATGCTTTAACTATTTTTGCAGAACTTTGTTTATTGATCATCTTATGGCAACAATATTAAATATAGAAACATCTACCGAAGTGTGTTCGGTGTCGCTGGCAAAACACGGTGAAACACTCTTTCTGAAAGAAAGTACCGAAGGACTGAATCATTCGCAATTGCTGACGGTGTTTATCGAAGAGCTGTTTGAGTCGGCTGATTTTGACAAGCAACAGCTGGACGCGGTGGCAGTTAGCAAAGGTCCGGGATCTTATACCGGGCTTCGCATTGGTGTGTCGGTGGCTAAAGGCTTGTGCTATGGCTTGAATATTCCGCTGATTGGAGTGGGCTCCATTGATGCCATGGGCCATTATGTGGCAGAAAATGTTGCTGACTTTTATACTGAAAGCAATGAGAACCTGCTCTTTTGTCCGATGATTGATGCCCGCAGAATGGAGGTTTACACCGCCATTTTCAACAAAAAGGGAGAACTGACTCAGGCGGTGTCGGCAGAAATTATTGATGAAAGCTCGTTCAGCAGCCTGCTGGAAGAAAATAAGATTCTGTTTTTTGGCAATGGGGCAGAGAAATGCAAAGCCGCGTTAACCCATCCCAATGCTGTATTTGAAGGACCGGCGAAAACATCGGCACGGTTTATGCAAAAACTCTCGGAAAATAAATTTAACCAGCGGGAGTTTGAAAATGTTGCCTACTTCGAACCTTTTTATTTAAAGGACTTTGTGGCAACGATCCCCAAGAACAAAGTATTAAAATGAAACAAAGTATTCTGATAATTTTCCTGTTTGTTTTTGGCTTCTCAAAGCTGGAGGCCAAAGAGGAGCATCTCCGGTTTAACCTGAAATTTGGTTTTCTGAAGGGTGGAGAAGCCGAAATGATCATCCGCGATACCGTTTATAACGGTAAGCCCGCCAAACATTACCACGTAATGGGGCAAACCACCGGGTTGGCAGAAAAGCTGTACGGCGTTTACGATATTTATGAAACAACAGTTGACGCACAAACTTATCTTCCGTTAAAAACCATTCGGAATGTAAAGGAAGGCAACTACAGACGCTATAACGAAACGTTCTTCTTTCATGAGAACGACTCGATTTTTAGCCAGCGAAGCGGTGGCCGCAAAGTTCCTGAAAACCTGGTAGATATTATTTCGGTACTTTTCTATTTCATGCACAATCAGCCATTCGAAAGCCTGGCTCCCGGCGATGCGGTAACTTATCCTACTATTAATGCCGATAAAATTTCGGATATAAACGTAAAGTTCCTGCGCGAAGAAGTAGTGGAAACCGACATTGGCAAAATAAAGAGCTATGTTTTAAGTCCCACTGTTGAAAAAGGGAAGGTGTTAAAAAAGGCTGACGGTGTTCGGTTTTACATCTCGAAAGAAAAAAAAGTGCCGGTTTTTATCACTTTTGAAATGCGTGTTGGCGCGCTAAAAGCAGTATTAAAAAGCTATAAAATTGACGGAGTGGAGCAAACCACCCGTTAGTTTTTTTTATAAAAATAAAGGCAAAAATTACAGAAGGGGTTGATTTTTAATTGATTTGATTATTTTTGCAGCACTTTAAAAAACAAGATAAATTTTGAATATGGCTTCTACAGCAGATTTTAGAAACGGATTGTGTATCAAATTCAAAGATGGTATTTATACGATTGTATCATTCTTGCACGTAAAACCCGGCAAAGGGCCGGCTTTTGTTCGCACCAAGCTTAGAAACGTAAAAACCGGAAGGGTAATTGAAAATACCTTTAACTCGGGTGTAAAAGTAGAAGATGTTCGTGTGGAACGTCGTCAGTACCAGTTCCTGTATCGCGATGATATGGGATTGAACGTGATGAACACTGAAACTTTTGAGCAAATCTCTATCCCGGAGTCGATGATTGACAACAACGACCTGATGAAAGAAGGACAGGTGATTGAAATTCAGTTTCATGCGGATGAGGAAGTTCCGTTAACAGCAGAAATGCCTGAAAAAGTGGAGCTTACCATTGTTAGCACCATTGAAGGTGAAAAAGGAAACACGGCCAGTTCAACAGCGTTGAAGCCTGCCACTGTTGAAACAGGAGCCGAAGTTATGGTTCCGATGTTTATTAACGAAGGTGATGTAGTCCGTGTGAGCACCTCCGACCGTTCATACAGCGAACGTGTAAAACAGTAGTACGCCGTTTATAACGATATATTTAAACCGGTTTTGGGATTCCAGAACCGGTTTTTTGTTGGCTGAAAACTTGGTTAGTGTTTATCTTCATCTAGCAAATAAAGATATTCTTTGAGTCCGGCAGTGATGGCCCAGGAATCTTGTGCGTAATTGTGGCCTGTTGTTACGATTACAAGTTCCAGTTCAGGAAATACATAGATAAACTGGCTTCCCCAGCCGTTTCCCCAAATACACCGGTACGATTTGTGCTTCGATTCGATCCGAATATTCCACCATAAATAGCTGTATTGGTCGTTGTTGATCCCGGTTTCAACACGGGCTGTTGTAGATTCTTCGATCCATTTTTCGCTCACAATTCGCCGGCCGTTGTATTGACCTTTTTGCAGTATCAATTCGCCTATCTTTAGCATGTCGCGCGGGCGTAAACACAATGCGCCCGACATAAGCGGATAGCCGTTTTGTTGGTAGTCTGACCACTTGAACGTTTGAATATTCAAAGGCTCAAACAGGTATTTCATCGCAAATTTGTCAGCAAACATGCCCGTTTTACGCTGAATTACTGCTCCCAATATCTCGGTATTGCCCCCGTCGTATTGGAAGACTTTGCCAGGTTTATGTACAATTTTTCGGTTTAAGCAGAAGTTCAACCGGTCGTCGCTTTTTGTCAGTTTGTCGTCTTTGCTTTCATAACCCGATGTCATGCTTAGTAAATGTTCGAGAGTGATTTGATTAAAAATTTCGGGTTGATTGTGCCGGATTTCAGGAAATATATCGGCGATTTTTTCTTCTGTTCCTCTTATTTTCCCCTGATCGATGGCTATGCCGGTTAGCAGCGAAGTGATGCTTTTGGTAACCGACTCAACAGGATGAAGATCTTTGGCTTGATAACCCCAGAAGTACTCTTCGCAAAAAAGCTCGTGATTTTTTGAGGCCAGTATTGAATTAATTCTGCCAAATTTACTTTCCGCTATTTTCGGAATGATTGAGTCGAGAAAAGCTTTCTCCCCTGGTGAAAGGGTATTTGCTACTCTCAGCCCATCATCATTTGCAGGAGGTATTTTCCATAAGTAGGTAAAGCCCGTTTCTTGTGAACCGGGAAGTGCATCAACCAGGAAAGAATGAATGCTGTCATTTTTTATCAGCAACACTGAATCAAAGGGCTCCCCTGGGCAGCTAAAACCTCCTGAAACCATTGAATTGCCAGTGAGTTTACCCAGGTAGGTGCATTTCCACATCGGCACATAAAAGCGAATTTCTGTTTTCTCAAAATAAACAGAGTCAATTTCAAACTCCGAGTCGTAAAAACCATTGTGTGTCCAGTAACCGTGGCCGGCAAGGGTATGATTGTTTTCATAGAATCGCACATAAAACTTTCGGTTCTCGTCCTCGGGGTGTGGGCCTTGCCAAAAACCGTAAATGGCTGTATTGTCGTGAGGGCTGGAGCAGGCAAGCAGCAGGGTGACGAGGATAAAAGGAAGAATTCTCATCGTTTCTGATTTTTATTGAAAAGGTACAAAATCTGTTCTAAGTCAGGCACTTTTTTCGATCAGCAGATGGAAGATACTGATGAACAACAGATTTTGGTTTTAGTGAGCAAAGTAGTTTGTAAGTTGCAAATGAAATTATAAATTGAAGACCATAATTTTTACCAGGAATATATACCAACGAACCTGAATTTTGAGAATCTTTTGGAACATACTGTTGTTTTTACTTCCACTGGCCGGCTTAGCGCAGGTTAAAAACACGGGTATTCCTAAAATCCGGAGCTTTTCCAAATCGGAATACCTGGCCGGAACCCAAAACTGGGGAATTTCCCAAGATACTGACGGGTTTATGTATTTCGCAAACAACGATGGGTTGCTTCGCTTTGATGGGCTGAAATGGGACCTTTTTAATGTTCCCGGAACTTCTCCGGTTCGTTCGGTTTGCGTGGATAAAAAAGGGACTATCTACATTGGCTTGGACGGCGACTTTGGCATTTACGAAACCAAGAACGAAGAGGGCTCTCGCTTTAGGAGCCTGAAAGGGAAGTTAGGCCCCGATGTTTCAGAAACAGGTGTCATTTGGAAGATATACGAGACCCAGTTCGGAATCGTTTTTCAATCGTACCAGTACATTTTTATTTACCGCGACGATGAGATTCGGACCATCAGGCCTCACAAAGCGTTTGATTATTCATTTTATGTGAATAACCGCTTGTTTTTTCACGAGTCAGGTGTTGGCTTATTCGAATTGATTAACGGCTTCGTAAACAAAGTGCCGTGGGCCGATGAACTTATAAATTCAGAGATACTTTCCATTGTGAGTTTTCACGACAATCATCTCCTTATTGGAACAGCTCAGGATGGCTGGTTTTATTATTCAAACGGAAAGCTGGAGAAGTGGGATGTTGCGGTTAACGATCTTGTTGAGAAGTACAAGCTCTTTTGTGCCGTTAAAACCGATGAGAACCATTTGGCAATTGGCACGATTTTGAATGGTGTGCTGATTGTTACTTCGGATGGAAAAGTAGTTCAGCATATTAACCGTGAAAAGGGACTTCAGAATAATACTATTTTAAGTCAGTTTCGTGATAACTCGGGAAATCTGTGGTTGGGACTTGACAACGGGATCGATTACATAGAGTTGAATTCTCCCTTGAGTTATATAACCAGTTACGACGGAATTAGTACCGGCTATTGCTGTCTTGTTTATAACGACAACCTGTATTTGGGAACCAACCAAGGGCTTTTTGTTAAGCCCTTCAATGCAATTGGGAACAATACCCTGGAAAAATTTGAGCTGATAGAAAGTACTGAAGGGCAGGTTTGGAGCCTTGAGGTAATCAACAATCAGCTGCTTTGCGGGCACCATTTAGGAACTTTTATAGTTGATGGAGCCAAGGCCCGAAAAATAAGTGAAGAGCCTGGAGGCTGGAAGTATTTGCGGTTGAAGGGGGATTCAACCTTAATGGTGGGAGGACATTACAGTGGACTTGTTTTATTTCAGGATTTGGGTGATGGATGGAAGTTTAAAACGAAAATAGCAAACTTCGCAGAATCAAGCCGGTTTCTGACACAGGACCAGGATGGTAATTTATGGATGAGCCATGGCAGTAAGGGAGTTTTTCGAATTGGGCTAAGCTCCAATTGCGAATCGGTAAATGCTGCTGTGTTGTATGATTCGGGAAGTGGCCTGCCAGCTGACGACCAAAACCTGCTGCTTACGATCAATAATAACTGGTACATCTCAACCATCGATGGATTATATCAATACAACAAGGAAGAAAACCGGTTTGAAAAGAATGTTGAACTGAACACACTCTTCGATGTTAGTGATCAGCTTAAATATGTGACAGTAGACGATCAGGAAAATATCTGGTACATTGCCGGGAAAAATGCCGGACTGTTGCACAAGAACGATGATTTTAGTTACAGTAAGATAACAGCGCCATTTTCACAGCTCAGCAACTCGTTTGTAGGGGGCTTCGAGTTTTTGTATGTGCTTAGTAACAACAATGTATTTTTTGGGATAGAAGACGGATTTGCACATTATTCGTCGCGTATTGTTGCTTCATACAATGTGCCTTTTAGGTGTTTTATTACTGAAGTTGAAGTCCCTTTTCTCGACTCGGTAATCTATCCCGCCGAACATAGCTTAACTTACGGGTTTCCTTTTAAAAGAAATGCATTTCGTTTCTATTTTGCCGCTCCTTTCTTTCAGAACTCCGGGCAGCTCCAATTCAGTTATTTTATTGATGATTATTCGGATAGCTGGTCGCCGTGGTCGGCTGATAATTACAGAGATATCACCAACTTGCCGGAGAACGAATATGTATTTAGGGTGAAAGCCCGAAATGCAAATGGAGCCGAAAGTGAAGAAGCCCGGTTCTCGTTTGTTATAACGCCTCCCTGGTACCGCTCGCTGCTCGCCCGTTATATCTACCTGTTCTTGTTTATTATCACGGTTTTTGGAATTACCTGGATTGTGCGGCGAAGATTTGAACGGTCGAAAGAAAGGGAGCGGAAGAAACACCAAAAGGAGCTTAAGAAAACGGAAAAAGAATTCCAGCAACAGGCTTTGCTTGCCGACAAGGAGATCATCAGACTCAGAAATGAAAAGCTGGAAGCTGAAAAGATCTACCTGGATAAAGAACTGGCAAATCAAACGCTGAGTCTTGTTCAAAAGAATAAGTTTCTGTTAAAGATCAACCAGGAATTAAAGCAGATTGCGGAACATACCGACGATAGTTCGGTACGAACAAAAATGGCTGTGCTTAAAAAGCGCATCGACCGGGAAATAGACGGGCAGCAGCAAAAGAAAATATTTGAAAGCTATTTCGAAGAAGTGCATGCCGATTTTTTTGAGCGTTTAAAAGAACAGTTTCCACAGCTTTCTCCCAAAGATCTGCGTCTTTGTGCCTACATCCGAATGAATATTTCTACCAAGGAAATCTCAACTTTAATGAATATTTCCGACCGCGGAGTTGAAATCAGCCGCTATCGCCTGCGAAAAAAAATGGAGCTTGCACGCGATGTGAATCTTTCTACTTTCCTATTGAATATTTGATGTTATGTGCTTTGTGTTGTATAACACATAATGCTTTGTCGTATTAGATGCTACATGTTTTGTTTTGTCAACATGCTTATTATCAGTTTGTATTGATTTTTGTGATGTGTTTTTGATGTAATGAAAAAACTCAAATGAAGTAATTATGAGATAGGTAATTTTTTGCGTGTACGGAAAGCAAACTTCAAATTTGGCAGTAACGAACGAATCAGGGGATTCAGTATCACGGCGAAAAATGCAAGTGATATTCCCCGGGTGTATTGTCTAATTGAACAAATCTAAGTAATCTATGAATGAAGTAAACTATTCAATTAAAAACTCCAGGCATGATTTTACAATTTGATCAGACTATGGGAGAGCCTTGTGCTCGGCAAGGCTTATAATTTTGGCGTGCATCATTTTACAAATTAACATCAAACTTTTATCTATGAAAGGAAAACAAATGATGAGAAAAATTCTCATGTTGCTTTTGGGGGCTGTTATTTCTGTGGGCTTGTTTGCCCAGGAAGTTGCACTCAAAGGTGTGGTTACTTCGGCTGGCGATAACGAGCCTTTACCCGGAGTTACGGTTGTTGTAAAAGGTACCACAAACGGTACTGTTACTAATATCGACGGGGTTTATCAATTGTCAGTCTCTGCCGATGCTATTCTTCAGTTTTCGTTTGTAGGAATGAAAACACAGGAAGTAGCTGTTGGCGGAAGAACAGAAATCAATGTTCAGTTGGAAAGTGCTGCTTTCGATGTGGACGAAGTGGTAGTGGTTGGTTACGGTGTTCAGAAGAAGAGCTTGGTAACCGGAGCCATTGCGAAAGTAGATGGTGATGAGCTGAAAAAATCATCAGATATGAGGCTAACGCAAGCCTTGCAAGGAAAAACCGCCGGTGTTGTTATCGCCGGTAATTCGGGGCAGCCTGGCGACCAGGTTTCTGTGCGTATCAGGGGAATTGGTACCAATGGCGATGCCGAACCCTTGTATATTATTGATGGTTTGCCCATGAGCAGTGCCGGAACAGATTTCCTGTCATCGGGCGATATCGAATCCATTGAAATTCTGAAAGATGCCGCTTCCAGTGCAATTTACGGTGCACGCGGGGCAAACGGTGTTATCTTAATTACTACCAAGAAAGGAAATGCCAACGAAAAATTCACGGTTTCGTACGATGGTTATTACGGTGTTCAGAATCCATGGAAAAAGCTGAATTTGTTAAATGCGCGTGAATACACTATGCTTACCAACGAAGCTTCTTTGAATGGTAACGGAACTTTGTATTTTACGAACGAAGAGATTGCTGGTTTTACTGCAGATACCGATTGGCAGGACGAAATGTTTAACTACGATGCTCCTAAGCAGAATCACTCATTTTCATTTACCGGAGGTACCCAAAAAACAACTTATTCATCGTCATTTAATTATTTTAACCAGGAAGGTATTGTTGCCAAAGGAAAATCAAATTACGAGCGGTTTAGTATTCGCCTGAATACCAGTTCGCAGTTTGGTTTCTTTAACCTGGGAACAAATGTCAATCTTGTTCGGGTAAACAGCAAGGGGATTGATACCAATGATCATTTTGGAAATGGTTTGGCACAGGCTATCAACATGCCTCCGATTGTTCCGGTAACCAACGGCGATGGTTCATGGTCAACCCCCGAGCAATTCGGCATTGGATTGCAGGAGATCACAAACCCCATTGCTTTGCTGGATCAGCTTAATCACGAAACAAAAACAAGCAAGTTTATCGGGGGCCTTACCGGTACAGTCGATTTTGGAAAACTGGTGGAGGCATTGAATGGCCTGACTTTCAAATCGTCCTACAGCGGCGAATTGGCATTGGTTGACGGAAGAGGGTACCGGCCTTATTATTACCTGGATGCACTTCATTTTACGATTACGGATGAGGCAAGCCGGCATATGGAGCTTTATACCCGCTGGAACTTTGAAAATGTATTGACTTACGACAAAACCATTCAGGATCATCATTTTACCTTGATGGCAGGTACTACCGGATTTAAGAATCAGTATGATAATGTGGGTGGAAGTAAAAAGGATGTAATTTTTGATGACCTGGGACATTCATATATTGATAATGCAACCGATCCGGAAAGTATGAACGTTTACGGTGGATTCTCGGAGCATACGGTTGCTTCTGTTTTCGGTCGTTTAAATTACGACTATAAAGACCGTTACATGTTTGCAGCTACGCTCAGACGCGACGGTTCTTCCCGCTTTGGATCGGAAAACAAATACGGTTACTTCCCGTCGGTTTCGATGGGCTGGGTGCTTTCCCGCGAAGATTTTATGGCAGGCTTGGCTGACAAGCTGGATCTGCTGAAAATTCGCGCCAGCTGGGGGCAGAACGGTAGCGAAAACATCGGTGATTTTGGCTATACTTCGATTATTGGCAACCAAAACATCTATTATTTTGGTGATAGTAAAACCCAGTACAACGGAACGCAACCCACCCGAATTGCTAACCCATCATTGAAATGGGAAACTTCAGAACAAACCAACTTTGGTATCGATATGGCAACGCTGGAAAACAGTTTGCGCGTGTCTCTTGATTACTACGTGAAAACCACAAAAGACTGGTTGGTGACAGCTCCCGTTCCGATGTTGGTGGGGAACTCGGCTCCAACCATCAACGGAGGTAAGGTTCGCAACTCAGGTTTTGAAGCAGAAGTAAGCTACCGGAAAGAATTAGGTAAGCTGTATGTAAGTGCATCTATCAATGGTGCTTATAATAAAAACGAAGTACTCGACATTCAGAATGCAGAGAAACGCCTGCAAGGAGGTGACGGAGGTTTTGGTCAGTCGGGAGTATTGTATGCAGCTGTTGGTACCCCAATGGGAATTTTCTGGGGGGCAAAAACCGATGGTATTTTCCAGACAGTAGAAGAAGTTAATGCCTACACCAATAACGAAGGCGGACTGATTCAGCCAAACGCCAAACCAGGAGACATTCGTTTTGTGGATGCAAATGGTGACGGACAGATTTCTCCTGACGACTATATGGATTTAGGATCTCCTTATCCTGATTTTACAGGTGGTTTGAACCTGACACTTGAATACGGAGGATTTGATTTTACAGCTTTTTTGTATGCGGCTCTTGGGCAGGAAGTATACGATGCAACCCGTCGTTACGATATGAACGGAACCAACTACCGCTCAGATTGGCTGAATCGCTGGACAGGACCCGGAACATCCAATGAGTATCCGCGCGTAACTTTTGTGGATGATAATCAAAACATGAAAACCGTGAGCGATTTCTTTGTTCACGACGGAAGTTTTGTAAGGCTTCGGAACGTTACCCTGGGGTATACCTTGCCCAAAACTGTGACCAGTTACCTGAAAATAGACCGTGTCCGTTTTTATGTGTCCGCAGAAAACCTGCTCACATTTACCAAATACGATGGCTACGATCCTGAGATTGGTGGAGGTGTATTTGGCAACGGTATCGATCATGGTATTTATCCGCAGGCACGCACAGTGCTCGGAGGGGTTAATATTACTTTCTAAGCGTGTTCTGAATGATCAACTATTTAAAATTAAAACAGATGAAAAACAAAACAATATATATTCTGAGTCTCGTTGCTTTGGTTTTCCTGCAAGTGTCTTGTTCAAAAGACTTTCTTGAACTGGAGCCTAAAACCGGGCAGGTAGAAGCCAATTACTACCAGAACGAAGAACAGGCCCTGCTGGCTGTGGCTGCCGTGTACGATGCTTATTCGGTACAAAACTGGCAGTTTGTTCCTACTATGTCGGATATTTTCTCTGACGATGCTTTTTGCGGTGGTTCAAACATCAGCGACATGAGCCAGTGGCAAGACATGGAAATGTTCAAAATGGAACCTGAAAACAATTCTGCTTCTGACCTGTGGAACCGGTGTTATTCGGGAATTTACCGGGCCAATCTTTACCTGCAAAAACAGGAAAATGTAACCTGGGAAACTGAAGGGATGAAAGAAAGACTGGAAGCCGAAACCTTGTTTCTGAGAGCCTATTTTTACTGGGATCTTGTGCGCCATTATGGCTATACTCCAATCATCACCGAGGTTCTGCCTTCGGTAGAAGATTACAAAAATCTTCCGCAAAATACTCCGGAAGAGTTGTTTGCACAAATTGCCGACGATCTTTTGAAAGCTGTCGCAGTTTTGCCGGTTACGGTTTCTTCTGAAGAAACAGGTCGTATTACCAAAGGCGCTGTTCAGGCCTTGATAGCAAGGATTTACCTGTATCACGAAGGGTTTGCAAAACCGGTGCTGGGTGTTGGGAACTGGTCGAACGGGACCACCACCATTGATAAAACGTATGCGCAGAATGCTCTTGAAGCAGTAATCACCAGCAAAGCATATTCTTTGGTGACTGATTATGCCGAATTGTGGAGCTGGGACAACCAGAACAACCAGGAGTCGATACTGGAGATTCAGTATTCAGAGAAAGCAAAATCAGGCGACTGGGGAGGTTGGAACATTAACGGTAACTTCTCAAGTGTTTGGGTGGGGCCTCGTAACCCTGATGGCGACAATGGAAGAGTATTTCCCGGATGGTCGTTCTCGGTTCCTTCCTGGAGCTTGCTGAATGAGTTTGAAAGCGGTGACCCAAGAAAAGATGTGACACTGTACAATGCTGAAACCAAGTTGACTGAGTATACCCGGGCGTTTATGAATACGGGATATTTCAATAATAAATACATGGCATTGAATGCCTACATCGGCTCGGGAGGAGACAATAGCCACAATTTTCCGCGCAACTTTATGGACATCCGCTATGCCGATGTTCTGCTGATGGCAGCTGAGCTCTACCTGACGGATAATCCTTCAAAATCGCTGGATTATTTCAACGAAGTTCGCACCCGCTCAATGGGAGCCGGAGCAGCTAAGTCGGCGATTACTCTCGACGATATTTATCACGAACGTCGTGTTGAATTTGGATTGGAAGGACTGCGCAAATGGGACCTGCTGAGAAGAGGAAACGACTACGCAGCACAAAAAATCAACGCCAGCTTTAATGTGCCGGGCGATGTTCCGAATCCTTCTCATTTCACACCTCGTACGTTCAAAGCCGATACCTGGGGAATGTTCCCGATACCGGCCAGTGAAATTCGCAATACCAACCAGGGAGTTTTACAGCAAATGGTTCCTGCTTACAAGTAGGGCGCATGGTTTAATCTTTTAAAAGGACAAAAATGAAGAATAAAAAATATTTCAATTTAATGTGGCTTTTCGCACTGATTGTAATGTTTGGCTGCGAGCCCTACATGGAAGACGGTCCGGAATCAAGTACCAACCTTCCGCCTGATCCTTCAACAATGGACTTCTCTATTGCCCCGGGTGCCGATGCTTTCCATTTTAAAATCGATCTGGTTAGTCCGCAAGTTAGCGGAATTAGTGCCGTAAGTTTTAATCTGGGAAACGGAGCAACGGTTAAATCATCTTCGGCAACTGCTTATTATCCGCTTCCGGGTGACTATACCATTACCATGACCATTCTGACAAACGGAGGCAGCAGTTCAATTACAAAAACGCATACCACCACCGAAACCGACTACTCAATTTTCACCGATGAGAAATACGTTTTCTTAAGTGGTGGAGCAAATGCAACTGAAGGCAAAGCATGGGTTGTGGATAGTCTTACATGGGGGCATTTTGGAATTGGCCCTGCCGGAGGTACCTGGCCTGAATGGTGGGGAGCTAATCCGCTTCAAAAAACAAACTCAGGAGCCTACGACGATGAGTTTGTGTTTAAAATTGAGGGATTTGTTTTTGATTTCAATAACAATGGCGATTCCTATGTTAAAGATTTCAGGAAAGACTTGCCCTATTACTCAAATCCGGAACCGCTATACGGAGAAGCCGATTGTAGGGTGAGCTATAGTCCTTCGCCAGCTACTTGGACTATAACGAACAAAGCGGATGGTGATTATCTTATCTTGAGTTCAGAAACACCCGCCTTTTTTGGCTTTGACTATGGCGCTGTTGACAATGAGTTCAGAATTGATGAACTTACCGAAAATAAACTCGCGTTGAGTTGTATTGGTGGCGACGGCAACCGTTGGTACTATCTTCTAATTCCCAAAGGATACGAACCTCCTAAAATAGAATATGCGGTGGATGTTCAGGCTGGAAGTGGAGTAAATGCTTACGAAGTTCATTTTACAGTGAATAATATTCCTTCAGGCCAGTCGATTGATAATATTTCAGTTGATTTTGGAAACGGAACAGTGCAGGAATCTACGGATGTAAACGAAGTGTTTACCAACACCTATATGCGTAAGGGGACCTATACCATAACGGTTACTACAACTACTTCGCTGGGAGTTTATACGGAGACACAGACTCTTGAAATTACGGAGAACCATCCGGATTACGAAGAATTTCTGTTGGATGAGATGGTAATGTACAACGATTTTAGTGAAGTAATTATGGCTGCTGTACAAGGTCAGGATTGCGCCGTTGAAACTGTTGACAATCCAATGCGCCTGTACCCGAACAAGAGTACAAAAGTCGCTTTCTATTCTAAAACAGATAATCCGTGGGCCAATGCATTTATGCAACTACCGTCGGGCTATCGCTTCGACTTGCGCCAGTTAAGCACCTTTAAAATACAGGTTTATGGTAAAGCGGGTGATGTAGTTTTATTAAAACTGGAGAATACCGATTGGGGGGGAGACGCCTGGATGTCAGGTGTTGAACTGACTTATACCATTCAGCAAAATGATACCTGGGAAGTAGTGGAATACAACTTCAAAGGAATAGCAAACAATGGCTCTGCTGGTGGTTTCTTTACAAACGACGTAACAGATTCGAATGCTGCAGTCAGCCACGATTTTTACAACGTAATTCGCATAATGCTCAATCCCGGAAACGGAGCAGGAACGCATGAATTCTATTTCGATGAGTTGGCAGGCCCGCACGTTGAGGGTATCAAATCTGCTAAGGTAAGATAGTGTTTGATTAAATAAGAGAGGGGAGTTTTCTCCCCTCTTCTCTACACACTAAAACTGCTTCGACCAAAAAGGAAAAAGGTCGTGATTAGTTGTCCTGTGGAAAAATGAGGAGAGTTAGTTGGGGTGGAATTGAGTCTGAGTAGTCAAGTCGGCAGATTGTGATGATATGGGCTTGGGAAAGAAATGAGCGAATAACAATGGGCTTAAGAATCAACAAAATAAGGTGAGTGATGGTGGTGCAAAAATTAATGGGACTTTGGAATTTCAGAAATATGTTATTACTGCTGTTTAGTGTAATGGCTCTTGGCAGTTGCGGAGGCGACGAGGCCAGTGATATGTTTACTCCCGGTTTTAAATACGATTTTATAGACGAGAATCACGTGCGTTTTACAAACCAGTCAGAAGGTGAGTATCACCTGTTAAACTGGAACTTTGGGAATGGTCGCACAGAAGTAAGCACTACAAAATCGCAAACCTTTGAAGTTTATTATCCCGAAGCAGGAAATTACGTGGTTTCGCTGGAGTTGATCGGGTTGGAAGGCGACCGAAAATCGACGTCTCAAACTGTGACGATTTCGAAGAATGATTTGGTGGTTTCCTTCACAGCAACCGTGGATGGAGCCCGGCCCAACTACGTAAACCTTGCTAACACTTCTGTCGGCACTTTCGATTCATTTAAATGGGTGTACCGAAACAAAGTAATAGAGAATCAAAGCAACGCAGTGGCATATTTTCCTTATTCAGGAAATTATGAAGTTGAATT
Organism: Maribellus luteus; assembly: GCF_003576475.1. Taxonomy (GTDB): domain Bacteria; phylum Bacteroidota; class Bacteroidia; order Bacteroidales; family Prolixibacteraceae; genus Draconibacterium; species Draconibacterium luteum. The sequence goes on from NZ_QWGR01000004.1 coordinate 416,609, forward strand.
GCAGCTTGTCAAAAACGGCGTTACATACTCTTCCAAACAAACGGTTTCGATTGCCTCCAACGATCCGGATTATTATTCAAAATTCTCGTTGGTTTGGTCGGATGAGTTTGACGGAAATGCAGTTAATACCAACAACTGGACTTTTGAAACAGGTTCAGGAGGCTGGGGAAACAACGAACTTCAGAATTACACGGCTGGTGATAACGCCGAAGTAAAAGATGGAATATTAACGATCACGGCCAGGAAAGTAAATGATAACAAGGTGGCTGGTTCTTACACATCAACGCGAATGATCACCGGCGGCAAAAAAGAATTTACCTACGGACGAATGGAGATTCGGGCCAAGCTCCCGTCGGGAACCGGAATCTGGCCGGCTATCTGGATGTTGGGAGGCAATATAGGAAGCGTGGGCTGGCCTGCCTGTGGCGAAATCGACATTATGGAATACGTGGGTTACCAGCCCAATACCATTCATGCCACCGTGCACACATCGGCAGGCTTTGGTGGAAACGGCAGTGGCAGCAGCAAAACACTCGAAACCGCCGAGGAAGAGTTCCATATTTATGGTCTGATCTGGACCGAAAAAGAAATGATCTTTTATACCGATACCCCTGAAAATGTGACACACCGGTATGCTCCCTCCAACAAAACTGCCGAGAACTGGCCTTTTGACAAGCCACAGTTTTTTATCCTGAATGTGGCCGTCGGAGGTAACTGGGGAGGTGCGCAGGGAGTGGACAACACCATTTTTCCGCAAAGCATGGAGGTGGATTATATGAAGGTATTTCAGGAGGATTAGGGAATAATAAAATTGCAGGTATGAAATTTAATGGTTTGATATTTATTGTGTTCATGCTTTTGGGCACAGCTTGTACCACTGTTCAAAACAAAGACAAGGGGACAGAAGAAGAGAAGGTTCAGGAACTGGTCAGACAAATGACATTGGATGAAAAAATCGGGCAGATGCAGCAGGTTTCTGACGGATTTTATCCCACCGAAGAAGCACTTAAACAGGCGATTCGCGATGGAAAGGTGGGGTCGGTGTTGAACGTGGTGGGCCCCGAAAGAGTGGGGGAGTTACAGCGCATAGCCCTGCAGGAAAGCAAGCATGGAATACCGTTGCTGTTTGGCCGCGATGTAATTCACGGCTATCGTACCATTTTCCCGATTCCGCTCGGAATGGCTTCTTCCTGGGAGCCGGAGGCAGCAGAAAAATCGATGCGTATTGCCGCGGTTGAAGCGTCGTCGATGGGAATTAACTGGACTTTTGCTCCAATGATGGACATTACCTGGGATCCACGCTGGGGGCGCATTGCCGAAAGCTGTGGCGAAGATCCGTATCTGACATCGCTGTTTGCCGCAGCCATGGTAAAAGGTTTTCAGGGAAATGTGGACGACCCAACGGCAATTGCAGCCTGTGCCAAGCATTACGTTGGTTATGGTATGAGCGAAGCCGGTCGCGATTACAACACCACCTACATTCCCGAGCCGCTCTTGCGCAATGTGCATTTGCGTCCTTTTAAAGCTGCCCAGGATGCCGGAGTGCTTACGTTTATGTCAGCTTTCAATGATTTAAATGGAGTGCCCACATCGGGAAACGAATTTACGCTGAAACAAATTTTACGTGACGAATGGAAATACGACGGAATGGTGGTCAGTGACTGGGGATCGATAGAAGAAATGATCAATCACGGTTTTGCAGCCGATAAACGACAGGCCGCCGAAATTGCGGTAAAAGCTGGTGTTGATATGGAGATGGCGACCACTTGCTATGTCGAAAATCTAAAATCGCTGATTGAAGAGGGAGTTGTTTCAGAGCAGCTGATTGACGAGTGTGTGGGCAATATTCTCCGGGCAAAAATGAAACTGGGGCTGTTTACAAAACCTTACGACCAAATGGTATCAAGCGATACTATTCTGGCAGCATCGCATTTGGCTGAAGCCCGCGAAATGGCTCGAAAAAGCATGGTGTTGCTAAAAAACAAAAACAATACTTTGCCCATTTCAAAATCTGTTCAGCGTTTGGCGGTTATCGGGCCATTGGCTGATGCTCCGCGCGATCAGCTCGGAACCTGGGTTTTTGATGGGAATGAAGATGATTCTACAACCCCGCGGGCCGCAATTGGGCAAATGTTGGGGAATCGGATGAATTATTCTCCGGGATTGGAGTACAGTCGCGACAAATCAACCAAAGGATTTGCGGATGCTTTAGCCGCTGCAAAAACTTCTGATGCCATCCTGTTCTTTGCCGGGGAAGAAGCGATTCTTTCAGGCGAAGCCAATGCGCGCGGGATCATTAATCTGCCGGGTATTCAAACCCAGTTGATTACTGAGCTGAAAAAGACAGGAAAACCGCTTGTGCTGGTGGTGATGGCCGGAAGACCGCTTGCTATTGGTGCCGAGCTGGAAATGGCCGATGCCGTTTTGTATGCCTGGCATCCGGGAACCATGGCGGGGCCTTCAATCACTGATCTTTTGTTTGGTGACTTCTCGCCATCGGGTAAGTTGCCAGTGACTTTTGTAAAGGGAGCGGGCCAGATTCCGTTTTATTATTACCGGAAAAACACGGGACGCCCGGCAACGGAAGACGATTTTATCTACATCGACGATATTCCGCGTAACTCGAAACAGCTGTCGCTTGGTTTTAAATCGATGCATCTTGATTACGGTATTTCACCGCTGCTTCCTTTTGGGTATGGATTGACTTACACCGAGTTTCAGTACAGCAACCTGGTGCTTTCCTCCGGAGAAATGACAAAAGACGGTTCGATCACGGTTTCGGCAGATGTAAAAAACGTGGGGAATTTCGAGGCAGAAGAGATCGTTCAGCTGTATGTACACGATAAAGTGGGAACACTGACGCGTCCGATCAAAGAATTAAAAGGTTTTGATAAAATCAATCTAAAACCCGGCGATGTGCGAAAAGTGTCGTTTCAGCTTAAGCCCGAAGACTTGCAGTTTTTTAACGGGAAGGCTTATGTAATTGAACCCGGTGATTTTGATGTATGGATCGGGCCAAATTCAGCGGAAGGTTTGCAGGGTGCATTTGTGTTGAAATAAAATAGCTTGTCTCCAGCCGCTTTTGTTCGGCTGGATAGACAGAGAAAGGGGCATATTGAGTAGCAAAAGCTACAAATCAATTGAGGGAGTAAGGTCGTCGTAAGGCGGCCTTTTTTTTGAATCCGCTCGGCATATTTTGCGGCGCTTTTACCTTGAGGTAAACCGGCAACACAACAAATAATCTAAGAGAAGGTCTCTTTTCAAGGCAAAGGATATAAAAAAGAGATTGGAATTTTCCAACGTCTTTTCATGAAACTAGCACTATGAGTAATTCTTTTTCCAAGTTACCTCCAAAAATTTCTATTGATCATCCAATGTTCAATCGTTAAACGGGGGCGTCTTCATGTAGCCTTCCCTGTAGGATTTGGGAAAATGTACCCCGGTTACTTTTGCATTCAATTATTTTCTGTCAAATAATTGTACCGTTGTTTTGTTTGTATTAGAAGAAAGTCAAATAAGAATGGAGAGGTAGGAATCTTTAAAATACATACTTATGATTTTAACTTATTGGTTTATTAATTAATTCCAAAAGTTTTAAATCCTGATCTTTATTGGCTCCTGAAATTTCAGGTTTAACAGAGCAAATATATTTTCGTTCTTTTGAGAAATAGTTTGTTTTTTTTGTCTTTACAAATCTGGCTTGAAACATAGTGGCACCAACTCGAACTTTAATAGGATTGTGGCTTGTATTTGTTATTTCTAATGAAAAACACCCACAATATCCCGGCTGTATTACAGTTGACAAATTAATTCCGAGTCTGTTGTATGAGCTTCGTGGAGATAAAATTGCAGAAACATTTTCGGGGAGCTTAACATATTCCAAAGTTGCACCTAATACAGTTTGTCCCGGGTGAAAAAGAAAAGTATCTCCAAAGTTTCTTCTAGTTTCTTGAAAAAAATGATAAAATGCTCCATCTGTTGGAATATGGCTTGCAGAGTTTAAATATGGATGTCTGCCCTGAATCGAAACAAGAAAATCATATCCGAGCCTAAAGTCAATAGTCATCTCGTTGATTTGAGAATTGTCAAGTAATGGGCTGATTATCAGCTTTTCTTGTTTGATAAGTTTTTCGAGTTGATTTTTAGCTAAGAACATTTTTTGATTTTTCCCAATTTGAAGTTACAATGTAATTTCCTATAGACTTTTCCACAAGGTTGTTGATTATTTCATAAACCTTGGAAGATATAAGTGGATATTTAAAATTATTTTGCTTTTCTATTTGATTAGTATATGTATCGTACAATTCCCATGCAGCAACAAATACTGAACTCAATTCGTCTCCGGTTTTTATTTCAATAGGTAGAAGTTTAATCAAATTTGAATTTTTTATTTCAGAGGAGTACCTAACTTTAAGTTCTTTTCCAGAAGTCAAGTTAATAGCAACCTTAAGATCATTAATGAATGTGCTACTATTATTTTTTAAAAAATCTTTGACCAAATCTCCCCGGTTTTTTGTTGAAGGGTGTGTTCCACTTATTGCGTGAGCAGCTAGAGGTCCACCGGATACATAGTTCAACAAATTCTCTGAGTATTTGCCTATATATTGAGCTGCAAAAAGATCACTAAAATATTCTCGAAGGTGCGAGGTTAATACATCTAAATATTCTCTTTTCCAAAATTCGTATGGAAAGAACTTTTGAAATTCAACTAAATCTGAAGCATTATATTTTTTGTTATTGTATTTATCTTGTATTTCAATAGCGAATGGAGCGGTAATTTGGTATTTAAAATCAATAAAATGACCGAGTTCATGATAAAGAACTATGTTTGAAAAATAATCTCTGGCAAGAAATTTTGGTAGATTTATCTGAATTAACCGATATTCAAATGTTAGGTTATATACTTTTTGAATAATATTATAAGCTACATCATCTAGAGCAAGATTTCCGTCAAAGCTGTAAAAATCATCATAACTATTAATTAGCGATGTAACTATTACAAACTTTTCATTAGAAGGGTCAACCCATTCGTCTAGGGCATGTTGCAAACAGTGTATGATTTCAAATGGGAACTGATTTGTTGTACTGGAATCTAATATTCCAAGACTTTTGAAAATGAAATTTATTATTCTTCTTCTTTCTTCAATTTGAGCAGAATTGAAAAGAGTAAAGTTTTCGTCGCTAATCGCTTTTATTAAATATTTTAAAGTTTCTTGATAATGATCTTTCCCTTTATCAAAATAAGTATTGTGCTTGGATTTTTCCCAAGCTTTTATGAGTTGGCTGAAATGTAATCTTAGTGCTTGGACCTCCATTCTTAGTGCATTATCAACTCACTCTCATTTTGCATTTTATCATAGAGGTATTGATATTCCTCATTTTTGATGTTTTGAATATCAATTGTGTTTAAGAATTCCGTAAAACGTGTACTTAAATGATAAATTAAAGCAAAATATGAACGATTAACAGTGTACATGTTTTTATCACCTTTTGATAGAGAATAAGCTTCAGAAATAATATTGTCTACGGAATTTTTGTAAACGTTATTGCCATTCAGTATTTGATAGACAAATAGCTGAAATGTGCTAAAAGTTGGTTTGGATGAAGTTGCTGAGTGAAGCATTTTAAAAGTTTTTTGGTGTTTCTAAAGTTACATAAAACGTAGTTCAATATCCATGCCTAAAAACATTCATAGGTAAAAAAAATGTTTTGTTCGTAACGAATAAACGATAAAAATGTAATTATGGTTTAAATATATGGCAAGAATATAATTAAAAAAATAAGAATAAGCTATTTAAATTCATTATTATTAACTCAACTGTGTTCACATCTGGGGGTATTTCATCTTCATTTTTCACAAATAGTCGATTTTTTAACTATACTTTTTCCAGATATCATTAGACTTATATTAATAAATGCTTTTCTGAAAGTATGCTATTGGATCATGAGGCTAATCCTTGCACCAATTGCTTTGTTTGCAACCATTACTACTTTTTTAAACTAAAAGTCGGAACATAAAAATTAGTATCCCCACAGAAAGTTCAATTGATCCGGTTTTATCGACGGAATCGGAATTTATGCCGCTTGGGTAAAATGGATTAGTTCACGAAATGGAATAAAGTTGGGATTTGGAAAATAAAAAAGCCGGTTAAAAACCGGCTTCTGAGTAGCGGGGACCGGACTTGAACCGATGACCTTCGGGTTATGAGCCCGACGAGCTGCCAACTGCTCCACCCCGCAATGTATCTTTATTTCTGTTGAAATGTCTTCTTGAACGCGGGTGCAAATATAACAGCTTTTTTATAATCTGCAAAAAAGTTTGCAATTCCTTTTTATTTGGAATCATTTTGAGTAAAAATAAAGCCTCTTATCCTGCCCGCTTTATCTATGCATGAAAGATCAAAAGCGGTGTGTTACTGTGAAATACCATCTCACGGGCGATGCTCGGGTTAAAAAGCCGCGAAATCATATTTCTTTTGTGCGATGTCAGCGACAAAAGGTCCACTTCCGAATTTTTGATGTATTCTTCGATCGAATTCAGCACATCGTTGCCCTCGAGCAGCTGACAATTGAAGTTTCGCTTCTCGTATTTTTTCTGAAGTACCTCGCGCATTCCTTCCAAACGGGCCAGGTCCCAGCCGTTTTGACGGGGTTGTCCCACGTGCACACAGGTCAGTTGTATTTCGAAAGGCTGAAGCAGATCGAGTAGTTTATCGATGGCCACAAAGTCTTTTTCATCAAAATTGGTCGCATACAGAACATTGTTAAACGCTGTAACTTTCTTTTCCGGCGCATTTTTCGGGATCACCAAAACCGGCACATTGGCGTTGTACATAATATCGGCGGTTACGCTGCCCACAATGCCGTGCGGATAGTTGTCGCCACCGCTTCCGACAACGATCAGCAACGGACGGTTTTTACGAGCATAAGCCAGAATATCTTCTTCGGGATAGCCCGATTTGATGATGTAATAGGTTTCCACTGATTTCCATACTTCATCGCCCACTTCCTTCGACAGTTCCTGAATAAAGGTCTGAAAATCTTCGTTGGCAGTTTTCTCGGCGTGTTCGATCTTAAACAGCGTACTGGAATCGAAAGCATAAATATCGCTGTAAGGCACCGAATGAATAATCGGATTAATAAAGCTGTGCATAAAAACCAGGTCCGCTTTCAGGTGAGTGGCAATGTCAACCGCCAGACGGGCCGCTTTTTTGGAAGCTTCTGAAAAATCAACCGGAACAAGGATTTGCTTCAAACTGCTGCTTTCTTCTTGTTTCGTAATGGAAACTTTTGTTCCCAGAAATTCTTCGAGTTCGTAAACAGCTCTTGGAATGTCTTTTTCAAGGATCTTAATCCTAACAGTAGCAGATGTTTCACCCTGAATCAGGTAGATATCTTCGAGTTCACAATTAACGCCCTTTTCTTCGAGCATCATCTTGAATATATGTGCTTTTGAATAGGGCAATACAACCAGAGTAACCAGTTTTTCTTCCATGACTTTTAGTTTTTGTTGTTCTTATTTCCCGTTCTTGTATTCGAGATGAATAGATATTATGTTTCAAAAAACGACAACAAAAAGGGCGGTCCGAATATCGAACCGCCCCGTGTGCGTATTACTAACACTTCCCTCGGAATCAGATTCCGAAAGCTTCTTTAATCGGATTTACAAAATCAAGTTTTTCCCAGGTAAACAGTTCCACTTCTTTTTCCACTTTTCCGAAGTATGGAGATTCAAAGGTTTTGGTAACGGTCGACGGAGTACGTCCCATGTGTCCGTAAGCAGCTGTTTCCAGGTAAATTGGGTTGCGCAATGCCAGTCTTTTTTCGATGGCCGACGGGCGCAGGTCGAAAATGGCTTTTACTTTTTCAGCAATCTCAGCATCGCCAATGTTTACGTTCGAGCGGCCGTAGGTATTTACAAAAACACCCACCGGCTGGGCAACACCAATGGCATAAGCCAGTTGTACCAGCACTTCGTCAGCAACACCCGCAGCTACCAGGTTTTTGGCTATGTGGCGCGATGCATAAGCTGCCGAACGGTCTACTTTCGACGGGTCTTTGCCCGAGAAAGCGCCGCCGCCATGAGCTCCGCGGCCCCCGTAAGTATCCACAATAATTTTGCGGCCGGTAAGTCCGGTATCGCCGTGTGGCCCGCCAATCACAAATTTGCCTGTTGGGTTTACGTGGTAAATAATATCGTTTCCGAATAATTTCTGAACACGTTCCGGAAGTTTGGCTACTACGCGGGGGATCAAAATGTTGATCACGTCTTCTTTAATTTTAGCAAGCATAGGCTCGTCGGCGTCAAACTCGTCGTGTTGCGTAGAAACCACAATGGTGTGGATTTTTACCGGCTCGTTTGCTTCGTTGTATTCCACCGTTACCTGCGATTTGGCATCCGGACGAAGATAAGTCATCGTTTTTTCTTCGCGGCGAATGTCGGCCAGTTCCAGTAAAATCAGGTGCGACAATTCCAGCGTCAACGGCATGTAGTTGTCGGTGTCTTTGCAGGCGTAACCAAACATCATTCCCTGGTCGCCGGCGCCCTGGTCGTCTTTGTCTTGCTTGTCAACGCCGCGGTTGATGTCGGCACTTTGTTCGTGAATGGCGGTAAGCACACCGCACGAATCACCGTCGAAACGGTAAGCAGCCTTGGTGTAGCCTATGTCGTTGATCACCTTACGGGCCACTTCCTGTACGTCCACGTACGTTTTTGATTTTACTTCGCCGGCAACAACTACCTGCCCGGTAGTTACCAGTGTTTCAATGGCTACTTTTGAGTCAGCATCGAATGCCAGAAACTGGTCGAGCAATGCGTCTGAAATCTGATCGGAAACCTTGTCCGGATGACCTTCAGAAACCGATTCGCTTGTAAATAAATAATGCATAAAATCCCTTTTTTAAGCTGAAAACGTTCAGCATGTTAAACATTAAATAAAACTGCGGGATGTTCGATTGATAGTGAAAAATGCGATTGTTTTAGCGTTTTTTTCATGTGGTTGCAATCAATCTCAAATCTTTCCACGTAGCGGGCACAAATGTAAGGTGTTTATTTTGAATAAAAAAAGACTTATTTGAATTTATTCCGGATAATGAAATTTCTATTCAGTGAATTAAAAACTGCGACTTACAATTCAAACATTGCTTTAATATCCGGATAATAGCTTCTGCCGCTGGTAATTTTGCTCTGGTTGTAATCGTCAAGGATCAAAACAAAGCGGTTGTTGAAATGCTTCCTTATTTCTTTCAGTAAATTTTTATTGACGAGGAAGGATTTATGTACCCGGATAAAATAGTCGGGCAATTTTTCTTCCAGTCTCTTTAAGCTCGAATCCAGTACGTATGACTTGGCATGTTTGGTAACAACGGTAACATATTTCTCATCGGCCTGAATGTAGGATACTTCGTCGAGCCGGACAAAAATCACGCGGTCGCCAACTTTTACCGGAAGCGAAGTGGCTTCATTTTTCCTGTGTTCCCGGTTAAACTGTGCAATTAGTTTGTTGAGGTCAATTTCCGGACTGTTTTCGTTGAGCTGATTCAGTTTGGCAATGGTTTTGGCAAACCGTTCTTTCGTTAGTGGTTTTACCAGGTAGTCGATACAGTTCGTATCGAAAGCCTGCAAAGCAAATTCGTCGTAGGCCGTGCAAAAAATTACTTTTGGGAGGTAGTCCAGTTTCTTCAGTACATCAAATCCACTGATTACGGGCATTTGAATGTCCAGGAAAATGTACTCAGGGTGTAGCCGGTTGATTTTTTCAATCGCTTCCTCACCGTTTTCGGCTTCGGCAATTATTTCAAACTTATCCGGGTGTTCTCCGGCCAAGGTTTGCAAACGCAAACGCGCCAGGGGTTCATCGTCAACAATTATCGTTTTCCAGGGTTGGTTGAGTTTCATTGGTTGAACTGATTTTTCAGGATTATCCGAATGTGTTTGTTTTCTCCGTTTTCCCAGTTAATACGGGCGTCGTTTCCATAAATTATGTCGAGTTTGTCGTGCAGGTTTTGCAGTCCGTAACCGCTCACCGGTTCTGCCGGAAAATCGGGGCCATTGTCTGCAATGCTTATTATCAGGTTTTTTTCAATCCGTTTCACTTCAACGGAAACTTTCCCTGTGCTTTTTATTTTTGAGAGCCCGTGTTTTATCGCATTTTCCACCAGCGGCTGAATCAGAAATTTTGGGATTTGTTTTTCAAGCGTACTTTCATCGGAATGAATCTCGTACACCAGTTTGTCACCAAAACGGTTTTTTTCAATCTCGAGGTATTTTTTAACCATTTCCAGCTCTTCGGCAACCGTTACAAAGGTTTTGTTTTCTTTATTGATCGAGTACCGGAACAGTTCCGAAAGTCCCGTGGCCATGTTTTCGGTTTTATCGGCATCGATATGCGCCAGACTGGCGATTGAATTCAACGAATTGTACAGGAAATGCGGGTTGATACGCGAGTGCAGGGCATTTAATTCGGCCTGGTTTTTCAGTTCTTTCATTTTGGCTATTTCCACATCTTTTTGGTTTACCATGCTTTGGATACGATGGTTGGACCAATTAAGCAGTATGCGTAAAAATGCAGTGATAATTGCAGCAAGAGCAAATGTTGGGCTGATAAGGCCCGGTTTTGTCGAGATGTTTGTGAAATTTAGATGCTGAAGTGCTATAAATATTAAAATTTCAAACAAATGACCCATTAGAAATGCGATGATTGTGGTAAAGAAAATAATGGTTTGTCGCTGAAGGAACTTTTGACTGTTCTTTAATAAGAAACGTTCACTGTAATATAGGAATGGAATTGCAATTAAACCTAAAGGCAGATAAGCTAAAATAAAGAATGCAAGATTGGAGAAATAGTGTGTGCTTTGTGAGCTAATGAATGCCGGAAGTATGAATATCCAGTAGATGAGGCCTGTTAAAATCAATACAAGAAATCCGGCTTTGAAGTAGTCTTTTAGTTTATGAGTAGTTTTTTTTACATATCTGGATTGTATAAAAAGTAATCCTATAGCTGCAATAATTATTGAAATAAAAGTAAGAAAAAACTTTAGGGTTGATTTGTACCGGATGTTCCAATAATATAGATAACCATATGTTTTGATGGTGTTCTTCTTTAAGTCGTGATAAAAATTTGTGGAATATAATTTTTTGATGATTTCTTTATCGATGTCGGAAAAGGCTATGTATTCAGGCTTGTCTTTATAGTAAAATATCCCTCCATAGCCGATAATGTCAGCATCAAAGTGAAATAATTTGGTAAGGCTTCGAATGGTATAAAAGTAGTAGTCTCTTAACTTTTCTTCGTATGAGTTTATATAACGAAGATTGAAATCTAATTCAACTTTTTGGATCACATACTCTTCTGTGTCCATATCTTGATTTAGACCTAACCCATCATTAGAAGGTAATATTGATATAATAAAATTGGCACTATCCTTTACCAACGTTACTTGAACCGTTTCGGTTAAGGAGTTTAAATCATTTATAAGTGTTTGAAAGATGGTAGAATCTTCCTGATTGGGACTCCCTTTTAGTTGTATGCGGATGTCCTCTTCGAAACGGTACGCGTAGGAACTATAATCGCTAAAAAGTCTGGCTGTGATGATGTCCCAGACAACGTCTTCGTTAACAGAACTATTCTGTGCTGACACTGTGTTTAGTGAAATCGAGAATATAATCAGGATAAATAACAACTGTTTCATAATGGAAAGATTTTAGTTTTGGGTCAAATAAACAGTGTTATCATTTGCTAATTCAGCTTTTTCCGATGAAGTGCTGAATTTAGGGAATATTCTGCTTTTTCTTTTAATAGAATTCGTTTTTACAGTTGTCTTATAAATATCCAATCTTGCATATCATAGTTAAAGAAACTCTCCCTCATGGGCTTGTCCCAAAAGTGAATATCACGCAAAGCGCGCCAAGATTTACTAAAAAGTACGCAAAAGGAGAAGCTGAGTATGAGGATTCTGCGACCTTTGCGCTTCTTTTGTGTCTTTGCGTGAAATTGATTTTACCAACTTTTTGGACAGCCTCTGATTTTTACGAAGTAATAATCAGGGTGAGTATTTCATAAACATGTCCGTTATCTGTTCATATATTGCTCAGTTGTAACGATAAACCAGGCGGCTTGGGTAACGCAGTTATTCATCTAATTTATTATCTGGCAGCTAATTGCTTTCACCAAAGGAGTATTCACAACCGAATCGGGCTGTTAATGAGATATTGGATGGCATTTGTGGAACCGGTTGTCTCGCATCTCGCGACTCGTGTATCAAATCTTATTCTGTGTCAACTGATGAAAAACGTTCTCCAGGTTTTTCTGTTTCTCGTGAAGTGTGAGAAGTGTAAGTTGGTTTTGTACGGCAAATTCAAATACAGCGGCCCGGATATCTGCTCCGGATGCGGCTTCCAGTTCCCAGCCGTTTCCGTTTGGAAGCGCATTTTGCACTCCGGGAATCTGCAATAAACTCTCGTGCCCAACCGGGGTGGCAAACTCGGCAAATACCACCTGGTTTTGCTGAAGGCTTCCCGATTTTACTTCCGAGATGCTACCGTCGGCTACAATTTTTCCCCGGTTAATAATGATCACCCGGTTGCAGACAGCCTCTACTTCCTGCATAATGTGCGACGAAAGGATCACCGTTTTTTCGCGGCTGATGGTGCGGATCAGGTGGCGGATTTCTTCCAGCTGGTTGGGATCGAGCCCGGTGGTTGGTTCATCCAAAATCAGAATCGACGGATCATGGATCAGGGCTTGTGCCAGCCCCACACGCTGGCGGTAGCCTTTCGAGAGAGCACGAATTTTTTTATGCTGTTCCAATCCCAGGCCGGTAAGCTCCACCATTTCGGCCACCCGTTTCTTTACGTTTTTCAGTCCGTAAAAACCGGCCGTAATTTCGAGGTATTCCTTGATGTACAGGTCGGGGTAGAGCGGGTTGTGTTCAGGCAGGTAGCCAATGTCTTTTTTGTAAGCCAGATCGCCGGGCAAAACCTTTTCGCCATGAATAAGAAACTCTCCCGAATCGGCAGGCAGGTAGCCGGTAATGATTTTCATCATTGTAGATTTTCCTGCTCCGTTAGGTCCCAGAAAACCAACTAATTCACCTTTTCTGACAGATAAGCTTACCGTATCCAATGCACGTTGCTTTCCGTATAATTTGCTGATATTTCGGGTTTCGATGCTCATTTGCTTATTTGGAATGAACAAAAATAGCGGAATGTTTTTATTTTAGAAGCATTCACTTAAATTTGCAGTTCAGCTTAACAGATTTAATTAAATGAAGGACCGTCATTTCAACTACATTCAAGACCTTACCAAATATCAGCGGCAGGATACTACCGAAGTGAATATTGGAGGTGTTGCCGTGGGAGGAAGTAATCCGATTCGTATTCAGACCATGACCGATACTGATACGAGTGATACGGATGCAACAGTGGAGCAGATTATTCGGGTAGTAAAGGCGGGAGCCGATTATGTAAGGGTTACCGTAAAAAGCATGCAGGACGCCGAAAGCCTGCAAATTATTAAAAAGGAGTTGGTTGGCAGAGGATACAATACCCCGCTGGTGGCCGATATTCATTTTAATCCGCGTTTGGCAGAAGTGGCTGCTCAATATGTTTCCAAGGTGCGTATCAACCCCGGTAATTTTTACGACAAGAGAGCGCAGTTCAAGAATAAAATATACACCGACGAAGAGTACAAAAACGAACTCGAAATCATCGAGAAGCAGTTTGTTCCTTTTCTTGAGGTGCTGAGAAAAACGAATACCTGTCTTCGGATCGGGGCCAATCATGGTTCGTTGTCCGACAGGGTGATGAGCCGTTTTGGCGACACGCCTGCAGGTATTGCGGAATCGGTGCTGGAATTCCTTCGCATTTGTAAGAAAGTGAATTTCAACAATGTGGTGGTTTCCATCAAATCGAGTAACACCCGAGTGATGGTTTATACGGCGCGTTTGCTTAATTTCAAAATGCGCCTCGAAGATATGCAGTTCCCGTTCCACCTCGGGGTAACCGAGGCCGGAGAAGGAGAAGACGGCCGCCTGAAATCGGCGGTTGGGATCGGAGCTCTTTTGGCCGATGGGATTGGTGATACCGTAAGAATTTCGCTGACCGAAAAACCGATCAACGAGATTCCGGTGGCCATGAAACTGGTCAACCATTTCAGAACTTACCAGAACCATGCACCCATAACGGCGCCGATGATCGGGCAAACGAACCCGTTTGAATACGAACGTCGCGATACGCGCCCGGTGCTGAACATGGGCGGAAAACAACTCCCGGTGGTAGTAGCCGATTTGGGCGACCACAGTTTGCGTGAAATGATTCCGATCCGCGGGAAACTGATTCCCGAGTATTTCTTGTCAGGCAACCGTGTGTTGGATATCGAAGGTGAAGAATACCCGGTGATAACGCTCGAAGAATACTTGTTTGAAAGTACGCGTTGGGGAAGGATGAAATTTATCCGCACCAACAAAGCCGAGTTCGACAAGTTTATGGACCTTCACCCTGAAATTATCATGAAACTCAAACAGACACGTAAAACGGTGCTGATACTGGAGAGTTTCAATGCCAACCCGATGGCGGAACTCCGTGCCTTCTTTATGGCGCTGGAAACACACATCTGGAAGGTGCCGGTAATCTTGTATCGCCGCTACAACGAAAGTCGCCTCGAAGACCTGCAGATCAAGTCTTCTGCCGATTTGGGCGGTTTGCTGATCGATGGTTACGGAGATGGTATCTGTATTTCGAACGACCACGAAAATATCACGTTCACCGAGCTGAAAGACCTGAGTTTTGGCGTTTTGCAGGCCAGCCGTATGCGGGTGTCAAAAACCGAATTTATTTCGTGCCCGGGTTGCGGACGAACGCTGTTTAACCTGCACGAAACCACCAAGCAGGTCAAGGAACATTTCAAACACCTCGATCATTTGAAGATCGGGATTATGGGTTGCGTGGTAAACGGACCCGGCGAAATGGGCGATGTGGATTATGGTTTTGTGGGTGCCGGAAACAACAAGGTAAACCTGTACAAAGGTTTGAAACCAATAAAACGGCACATCCCGTACGAAGATGCTGTGGAAGAACTGGAGCAACTGATTCGTGAAAACGGCGACTGGAAAGATCCGGTGGATTAGTGTCGAATCAATAATCCTCGTGTTTTTTGCGAAATAGCATCAAGCGGTTTTAGTTTGAAATGACTGATTGGACGGGTTGGATTGATTCAATCTACCTCAATCTGTTTTCAATCTACTTCCATCCTTTATTTCTCGTGTGTTGCATAAAGGGGGCAGAATAAGTTTTTTACCTTTACGCGATAAACCATTAATTTTTTTCGATGGCACGAACTTACTGGAAACCAGGTACGATCATTTACCCGCTTCCGGCCGTAATGGTGAGCTGTGGCGAAACACCCGAAGAATACAACATTATTACGATTGCCTGGACAGGTACGATCAACAGCGATCCCCCGATGTGTTATATATCGGTGAGACCCGGGCGGCATTCCTACGAAATTATCAAGCGAACCGGCGAGTTTGTGATCAACCTGACCACCGAGAAACTGGCAAAAGCCACCGACTGGTGTGGTTGCCGGTCGGGCCGTAAATTCAACAAGTGGAAGGAAATGAACCTGACTCCCGGTGAAGCCAAATATGTAAAGGCTCCCATTATCGAAGAATCGCCGGTAAACATCGAGTGCCGGGTAAAGGAGATCGTGGAACTGGGCTCGCACCACATGTTTATCTCCGAAGTACTGGGCGTTTCGATCGACGATACTTACATCAACGAAAAAGACGCGTTCAGCTTTTCCAAGGCCAACCCGTTGGTGTACAGTCACGGTCATTATTTTGGAATGGGAAAGAAAATCGGAAAGTTCGGGTGGAGTGTTGAGAAAAAGAGGAAACGAAAAAAATAGACTTCATTTGAACAAAGCAAACCCGGCTTTGTCTTTTAGGAAATCAAATAATCAGTGTAGAACTTAATCTTTAAACATGAAGAGAATTTACTTGCTATCAATTGTTTTTTTAATGAATATTGGAATGATCAACGCACAGAATAACCCATTGCTGGGCACGTTTAACACGCCGCATGAAACGGCCCCTTTTAACGAAATCAAAAACGAACACTTTTTACCGGCTTTCAAAGCTTCCATCGAAGCGGGCGAGAAAGAGCTGGAAGCCATCAAAAGCAACCCGGAAGCTCCGACTTTCGAAAATACCATTGTTGCGCTCGACCATGTGGGGCGCTTGCTGGGCCGCACTTCGGGTGTGTTCTTTAACCTGCTGGGTGCTGAAACCAACGAGGAGCTGCAAGGTATTGCACAGGAAGTTTCACCTTTGCTGACCAAGTTTCAGAACGATGTTTCGCTGGACCCGGTATTGTTTGAAAAAGTGAAGAAAGTATACCAGCAAAAAGATCAGTTAAACCTGGATGCTGAGCAGAAAACCTTGTTGGAAAATAGCTACGAAGGTTTTGTTCGGAAAGGAGCCAATCTTTCGGAAGCTGACAAGGCGAAATTCAGGGCCATTAGCACCGAATTGTCAAAACTCAGCCTGACTTTTGATGAAAATGTGCTGAAAGAAACCAATGCCTACGAGCTTGTTATTACGAATAAGGAAGAACTGTCGGGTTTACCCGAAGGCGAACTGGAAGCAGCAGCAGGCCGTGCCAAAGCAAAAGGCAAGGAAGGCTGGCTGTTTGATATTACGCAGCCCAGTTTTGGCCCGTTTATGAAATATGCCGACAATCGCGATTTGCGTAAAACGCTTTACATGGCGTATAGCTCGAAGTCGTTTAAAGGCGATGAGCTCGATAACCAGGAAAATGTGAAACGCATTGCTGAACTTCGTTTGCAACTGGCGCAACTGCTGGGGTATAAAAATTATGCCGATTATGTGCTCGAACGCCGCATGGCCATTAATCCGGCCGGTGTGTACGGTTTGCTCAACGATTTGTACGAAGCTTCGTACAAAGTGGCGCTTCAGGAGAAACAGGAAATACAGGAATTTGCAGCAACCGAAGGTTTTGAAGGGGAGCTGATGCCCTGGGACTGGAGCTATTACAGCGAGAAACTGAAAGTAAAAAAATTCGATCTCAACGATGAGATGTTAAAACCATATTTCGAGTTAAGCCGGGTTACTGAAGGGGTACTGGGGCTTGCCACCGACTTGTTTGGAATTACTTTCAGGGAAAACAAAGACATTCCTGTCTACAATCCGGAAGTAACAGCCTACGAGGTGTTTGACGCTGATGGTACATTCCTTTCGGTGTTTTATACTGATTTTCATCCGCGTCCGGGAAAACAGGGCGGTGCCTGGATGAACGATTTCAAAGGCCAGTGGAAAGAAAATGGAGTTGACTCGCGGCCACATGTTACGATTGTGATGAACTTTACCCGCCCCACCGAAACCAAACCGGCTTTGCTTACTTTTTACGAGGTGGAAACGCTGATGCACGAGTTTGGTCATGCCTTACACGGAATGTTGGCTAATTCAACTTATTCAAGCCTTTCGGGAACCAATGTTTACCGCGACTTTGTGGAATTGCCTTCACAAATCATGGAAAACTGGGCCACACAAAAAGAATTCCTGGATCGCTTTGCCAAGCATTATCAAACCGGAGAAACCATTCCGGCCGAGCTGGTGCAGAAAATCGTGGATTCGCAAAACTACCTGGCAGGATACCTTTCCATTCGTCAGTTAAGTTTTGGCTACCTCGACATGGCGTGGCACACGCTCGAGAAGCCCTATACCGGCAGTGTGAAAGACTTTGAAGAGCAGGCCTGGAAAAAGACACAGATCTTCCCGGCAGTCGACGGAGTTTGTATGAGTACACAGTTCGGGCACTTGTTTGCAGGTGGTTATGCTGCCGGCTATTACGGCTACAAATGGGCCGAAGTGCTGGATGCCGATGCCTTTAGCGTTTTCAAGGAGAAAGGACTGTTTAACAAGGAAGTGGCAGCTTCGTTCCGTAAAAACATTTTGGAAAAAGGCGGCACCGAACATCCGATGGAATTGTACAAACGTTTCCGCGGGCACGAACCAACGGTGGATGCTCTGCTCGAACGCAGCGGTTTACAGTAAGCTACAAGCGACACAATATTGGAAATGGCATCCCGGTTTTGGGGTGCTATTTTTGTTTATCGAGTATCGCACAACGAGCTGGGTACAGTGTTCAAAAGCAGATAGCTTGTTGGGATAATACAGAATTCGATTTATATCTTTATCGATAAAAATTGCTTACAATAAAACGATGAGAACCAGTAAATATCAAATGCGGCGGGGGCTTTCAAAAACCGATAGGAAAGTGTTGAGAACTCAATATATAAACGTATTAGGCTTATGTGTATTAGTCTTTGTTCTTACTACAGTTGTTGGAGTTACTATTTACGAGTTATTTTTCGATTTGAATCCTGATGCCCTCCATACTAAAATGATGATTTATGTTTCAATGGGAACACTGATCTTGTCAATAATGCTATATTTTCTAATAAGCCATAAGTATTACCGCGATTTGCAATTCAACGAAAAAATCCAGCTAACAAAAACTTTGACGGGCAAATCAAAAACCGCTGATTACGCTGCTTCTGTACGTGGCAATAGTATGTCGAAGACTTATACCGTAAGATTTGAGTTCCTTGTGGATGATATAAAGTTCAACGTTGATAAAGAACTATTTGAACGTTGTGCAGAGGGGGACAAACTGATTTTTAATTATGCCCTTAAAAGCCACTATTTATTGAGTATTGAGAAAGCAGATTAAAGTGCTGTTTGCTCTTATTCGAAGCGAGGAAATGACTGTGCGTAGTTTAAAAGCTTTGATACCAGACTTTGGCATTTCCCGAATATATTTTATCTACCACCTCCTTCGGAAGTTTTAGCCCTTTAAATTCTCCTTCAATAAGATTGCTTTTCATGGTATTATCGGTGATCAGGTATTCCCAATCGTACAGCCAGGTTGCATGCATTCTTTTTTGGAACGACTCAGCATCTCTTCCGCTGTCGATGATATCGGTTCCGTAAAGCAAACGGTCCTGGTATTTTATAAAGAAATCGCGCACTTTATCGTGGTTTTCGCGGGTTTGGTAGAAGAGCTGTCCCATTCGTGCAGCCATGTCAACAGCGGCGTTCGGATATTTATCGAGCCACTCAGATAGCGTATCGACATTCCATTCGAGGCTTGCCAGGTGGCATCCAATAAAGATGAGGTCAGGGTTCTTGTCCAGCATCCTGTCGCGGGCCGCCATTTGTTCCTCGTAGCTGGGAAACTCAGGGTGCTTGTACATATGGTACTGCGGATGTCGCGAAAAATAACCACTGTCGTTTTTGGTGGTCATTTCTTCCAATGGTAACCAGCAGTTTTTGGGTTCTCCCAAATGTCCGACAAGGGGGATCTTGTTATCCGCAAGGTGCTGAAAGACAGGATCGAACTGCGGATCGTCAATCATCACCAAAACACTGTCGGAGTTTCGGTATTCCATCCCAATGTTTTTCCACACTTTCACTGCAATGGCTCCGTCGGCAAGGCTTTGTTTTAACCACAACAGGGTATTGTCAGACCAGGCTGGGTTGTCCCAGTCGTCCATACAAAACGTTGTTGTATATTCTATTTCGTGTTGAAGTTCCTGCTTAAGTTTCACCAGCTCCTGGTGCGTATCAAGCACCCTTTCGCAAGTGCCTGAATGGGTGTTGATGGAAAGAAGCCTGAAGTTGTCTTTTCGGGCCTGGTCGATCGAAACATTCTGGCTCGAATAAATGTGGTAGTGAGCATCGATTTTCGGGACTGATGAAAAATCATCCATCGAATAATAATTGCCACACGAATAAATGAATGGAGTTAACAAGCTAAGCAGAGCAATCCGGAATTTCATACAATTAAGTTTATTTGGATTTAGAGGGCCGTCGATCGACGGGTGAAACTCGCACGTTTTTCAATTAAGCTAATGGGAATAGTTGTTTTACATGCTCGTTTCATAATGATACAGATTTAGTTGAGCAGATGAAGGTAAGAAAATTTTACTTCTTGCTGCGGAGCCGGATTTTATCTGAAAAAAGATGATATCCTTTTTTGTAGTGTGTCGAAATACTAATTTTTGTTTAGGTGACTAACAAGAGGTTGCTATTGGCCCGGGGAATGCATTGGCAACTTGCCATTCCGGTTTCGGTCTGGAGATATACAAAAGTTTCCCTACCTTTGCCGCCCTTAATAACAACAGAATAGAGAAAAACCATGTCAGACGAAATGAAACAATGTCCGCAATGTGATTGCCCGTACGGATATTTTGTGAGAGAAGATGCGTATGCCTGTCCCGAGTGCAACCATGAATGGAACCCCGCAGAAGTGGCCGATGAGGATACACTGGTGGTAAAAGACGCCAACGGAAACATATTGCAGGATGGCGACTCGGTGATCGTAATAAAAGACCTGCCTGTAAAAGGAGCTTCGGGACCGATTAAAGCGGGTACCAAAGTAAAACGAATTCGTTTGGTGGAAGGCGACCACAACATCGACTGTAAAATTGACGGGTTTGGTGCCATGGGCTTAAAGTCGGAGTTTGTCAGAAAAGGTTAGCACGAAAAGAGTGGGGAGGCTACGAGTTTCGCTAATAACATAAGGATCTTTACTCTCGATCCGGTAAATTCAGTTAATTTTAACCGAAACTAACTTTAACAACCGGAGACAATGAACCGAATGTCAATCGCCTTCCTCTTTTTACTCTCTGCGTTTTCAATAAATGCCCAAACCGACACTGTCACTGGCATAATACCTGAAATAAGGTCGAAAATTCGAAGTGCTATTATTCCAGCACAACGTGATGCCTTTTCCGCAAACGATACGGTCCCATTTGTTCAGATCAGTAAAACAACGACCTTTTCCGAAGGTGTTGCTTGCTTTGTCGATGGAAAATTAATGGATCCTTCCGTTTTGAAAACCATTAACCCAGCCAGTATTGAGCATTTCAGTATAAAAAAGGACGCGATAGAAATTGCGGGGAAGAAATATCCCGGACAGATTCATGTTGAGATTAAAGAAGGCCACCATCCCCGGTTTGTTTCTCTGAATGATTTAAAGGGTAAATACATCCCCGACAATCACCAGCCAACTTTGTTTATGATTAACGATGATTTTGTAAAAGAAGATTACAACTCTTTTTTGGTGGATGAAAAATACATCCTTAAAATTATTGTTGATAAAGTGGAAACCTTGGAAAAACCATTGACAATAATTCGGTTGCTGACCCGCACCGAGGAGAATTTGAAGGAAGCCAATACGATTTATATCCGGTGATATTTGTTTTTCCTGAATTAATCTGCGTTTCAAAAAAGTACCAGAATAACAGATTTTTCTGTTATTTTCCGTGAATGAAAGCTTTCCTTTTGATAACTATTTGTTGGTGGCTGCCGTTTTGGGTGAGTGGGCAGCTTCTTCCCGGTTTTGAAAAATATGCCTCGTTTAACGAACAGCAGATGGTGCTGGAGGGAGCTCCGGCAAATACCCGTGTTCTGATTAATGCACCGCTTGATGGGTTTGGAAAACGGGACCAGGTTTTGTTGATTTTTTATGCCCTCCCGAACGGAAACACCCTTGAACAGACCTTTGGGAAAACACCAAAAGAAGGCGATGACTGGCATTTTAACATTCAGCATATCGGAGCTCAAACCCGTTTCTTAAGAGGTGTTGTTGCGCAAAAGACGATTGTGGTGGCATACCTCGAAACTACCTGTAAAAGCTGGCCTTTGTGGAAGAAAAACAACCCGGATTATTTGAAAGATACTAAAAAAATAGTAGATGAAGTCACAGACGTGTTCTCGGCCTGGAATCCGCAGGTAGTTTTGAATGGTCACAGTGGTGGAGGACGCTTTATTTTTAGTTACCTGGAAGCGGTGGAGGTAATTCCGGACAATGTAAAACGCATCGCTTTTTTGGACAGTGATTACGGGTACGAAGATTCGATTCACGGCCCGCAACTAACTGATTGGCTAAAGGCTGGGAAGGATCGTTTTTTAACGGTGCTGGCCTATAACGACAGTGTGGTTGAGTACAACGGAAAACCGCTGGTTTCGCCAACAGGCGGCACCTGGTACCGGAGCCGGATGATGAAGAAATATTTAGCCCGGTCTTTTCAATTCCGAGAAGAAGGGAACGATTCGCTTTTGTGGTACCGATCACCCGGAAATAAAATAGAGTTTATTCTAAAGACCAACCCGGAAGGAAAGATCTTTCATACGGTTCAGGTAGAACGAAATGGTTTTATCCACAGCATTTTGAGTGGAACAAAGCACGAGCAGAAAGGATACTCTTATTTTGGTGAAAGAGCCTACGAAAATTATATTTCAGAATCAATCGCTCTCCCCATACGGCAACTGAATATCCCGCTGCGAAAAACAGATGCCGAACCCGGGGCCGTTTTTATGAAGCGCATCGAAAATTTGTCTCTCGAAGAGCGGGAAGAAGAAATTTACAAAGCACTGGCCGGTGGAAATCTGCCCGGGTTTTTACGGAGAACGGTTTCTTTAAAAGCCAATTTTGCGGATGCTGCAGGCGTGGTTCATAAAATAGAATACCAGGTTATGCCCGATTACCTGGCGGTTGGAAGCGACGATGATTACTGCCGGATTCCGATGAATCCCCGCACTGCGCAGCGACTGGCTACTTTGTTTGGAGCCTCGCTTATCACTTCCAAAATCAGCGATGATATTTATGAAAAGGCGGAGATTAAATTGGCGCCCTTTCCCTACAAACCGGTAGGCAATGCCAACGAAACCGTTCAGAAGTTTGTTGAGCATAATTCGCAGATTGAAAAGCAAATGTGCGAAGCAGGAGGAACCCGCGGGCAGCTTGTTGCCGGAATAAAAAAGGACGTAATACTTTCGGGGCGGATGGCGCAACAGCCCGATAAAGTAGTGATTTATGGCTGGCACCAGCCCGATGGTAAACCCATTCAGCCGGTTTACAGCGGGCATGTTTACTGGTATGTGGATTACAGTCACGGAATAAGGTTGATAAATAACCAGGTTTTGCTGGACGGGAAGCCTGCATTGTTGTCTGATATTTTACAAGATCCTGTACTTTTTAAGGTTTTCAGTAATGAAGATTCGCCAATGCCTCAACCTGTTTATCTTAGCAGTAAAAAAGAATGATCGAACTATTACGTCAACGCCGGAGTATCCGGAAATATACCGCACAAGCCATTGAACCTGGAAAACTGGAAATTCTCAAGGAAGCAGTTTTGCGTTCCCCGTCTTCAAAAAACATCAATCCCTGGGAGTTTATTTTTGTGGATGACCCGGCTTTGATTGCAGAGATGAAGAACTGCAAGCCGCATGGTGTTGCCCCGTTAACAAGTGCCCCGTTGGCAGTGGTTGTATGCGGCGATGAGAACCTAAACGACGTTTGGGTGGAAGATTGTTCCATCGCATCGATTCTGTTACAATTAACGGCACAATCGCTCGATTTGGGCAGTTGCTGGATTCAGGTTCGCGAACGCATGCATTCCGAAACGGCTTCTTCGGAAAAATTCATTCAGAATTTATTCAGCATTCCCGAAAATTTCAGGGTGCTAAGCATTGTTACCATCGGCTATCCTGAGAAAGGGAGAGAAGGCAAACCTTTTGAAGAATTGCAGTTTGAGAAGATCAGGTTGAACCGGTTCTAACAAACCATCCACCTGCTTTCGCTATAAAAACAAAGGAACCGTTTTCTTTTAGAGAGCGGTTCCTTTGTTTTATTTTGTTTCCGGTTGAATGCTAAAAGAACTCATCAAACGAGTCGGAATTGTTTTTCTTTCTGGTTACCTCGTCGCAATCGAGGTTGATGTTGAAATGGGCAGGCTTTTTAAACTGCATGTCTTCTTCGCGTATTCCCAGCGAAGGGTCGGCCAGCACTTTTTTATAGAAATATCCCCAGACAGGCAGTGCCATGTTGGCTCCCTGTCCCGAAGAAATGGTTTTAAAGTGAATACTTCGTAGGTCGGCGCCTGTCCAGACTCCGGCAGTTAGTTTCGGAGTAATTCCGATAAACCATCCGTCAGAGTGGTTCTGTGTTGTTCCTGTTTTTCCGGCAATGGGCATTTTGAATTCTCCATATTCCTGAGTCACCCTTTCGCGCCACAGGTTTGATCCGCGCAAACGAATACCGGTTCCTTCATCAATCACTCCTTGCAACAGGTTCAGCATCAGGTAGGCGGTCTCGGCATCAATGGCCTCGTGGCGGTCGGGCTGAAACCGTGCGATCACGTTGCCGTGGCGGTCTTCAATACGTGTTACAAAATAAGGTTTTGTATATACGCCCAGGTTGGCATAGGTGTTAAATGCTCCCACCATTTCGTACAGGGTAACGTCGGAAACCCCCAGGAACATAGAGTTTACGGGGTCGATCGGACTAACAATGCCCAAGCGCTTCATTACCTCCACCACTGCCTGCGGATTGTACTGTTTCATTACCCAGGCTGATATGCGGTTTTTTGAATTGGCAAGTCCCCACTTCAGTGTAACCATTTTCCCGTCCATTTCTTCGTCAACACCTGCATCCTTGGGCTCGTAAATCGATCCGTCGGGCTGGATAAACTGCTGGCTTACATACGGAACTTTGGTACACGGAGTCAGGCCGTTTTGCATGGCCAGCGTGTAAACAAAAGGTTTTACCGTAGAGCCAATCTGGCGTTTGCCGTCTTTTACCATATCGTACATAAAATACTGGTAATTGGGGCCGCCCACATACGCTCTTACTTTGCCGCTTTCGGTATCAACCGCCATAAACGACGAGCGGAAAAAACGAAGGTAATACTTGATGGAATCCATCGGAGTCATGGTGGTGTCCACCTCTCCTTCCCATGTAAACACGGTCATTTCTGTGGGTTCGTTGAAGGTTTTCTTCACCTGTTCGAAGTCGTTCCCGGCTTTGCGCATAAGGCGGTAGCGTTCGCTTTTGCGTATTTCGCGGTTCAGCAAATCGTCTACATCCTGCGAACTCATGTTGTTGGCAAACGGCGGATTTCTCAAGTCTTTCATGCTCCCGTCGAAAAGAGGCTGGAGGTCGTTACTAAGATGTTCTTCCACTGCTTCGTTGGCATACCGCTGCATGCGCGAATCGAGTGTGGTGTATATTTTTAACCCGTCGGTATAAATATTGTAGTTTTCGCCGTTGGGCTTTTTGTTCTTTTTACACCAGCCAAACAAAGGGTTGTTTTCCCATTCGGCCAGGTCTTCGATGAATTTTTGTCCCTGCCACGACGGGTAGTTTTCGCGTTCCGGTTTTTTGGAAGTCAAGGCCAGCCGGAGATATTCCCGAACATAAGGCGCAGGTCCCTGTTTGTAATCCACTTTGCTGTATTCAAGATCGAGTGGAAGTTGTTTGGCTGAATCGCACACGGCTTCCGAAATGTATCCGTATTTCTCCATCTGGTTCAGTACGGTATTGCGGCGTTGAAGCACCAGCTCGGGACGACGCACCGGGTTGTACAGCGAAGAGTTTTTGGCCATCCCCACCAGCATGGCAGCCTGGTGCAGCTGCAACGAATCGGGCTGAATGCTGAAATATACGTTAGCCGCCGACTTTATTCCCACGGCATTGTTCAGGTAGTCGTATTTGTTCAGGTACATTAAAATGATCTCTTCCTTGGTATAGCTTCGTTCGAGTTTAACGGCAATAATCCATTCCTTGAATTTGCGTAAAACAAGATCCATTTTGCCGTCGACACCGGTACGCGGGAACAACATTTTGGCGAGCTGCTGGCTGATGGTACTGCCACCTCCCGAACTGGAATCTCCGGTCATAATACCTTTTACAACGCGGAACAATCCACGAAGGTCAACACCCGAATGGTTGTAAAAACGAACATCTTCCGTGGCGATCAATGCGTGAATCAAATGCGGGGGAAGGCTTTCGTACCCGACATAGGTCCGGTTTTCGCTCACAAAGTATTTGTCGAGTATTTTACCGTCTTCAAAATAAATCTCGGTGGCCAGAATGTTTTTTGGATTTTCAAGCTCTTCGAAACTAGGCATAAATCCCATCTTCCCGTTGGCCATCATCGAGAAAAAAAGGAAAACACCACCTATTGCAAGCAGTACAATCGCCCAAAAGGCGATGATATAACCGGTGAATTTTTTTAATTTTTCCCCCATCTATTTTGCTCATTTAAAGTTGGCAACAAATATATATGATAATACCTAGGCGGCAATTGATTTAACGCCCCGGGAAGTGATTATATTTTGGTTTTTTAAAAATAAATTCATCATTTTCAAATAAATAGAAAAACAAAAAATAGAAAGATAAATTTTGAACTTAGCATTGGTTTTGCTTTAATTTGCAGAAATTTTGTGAAAGGATTAGAAAGCATATGCATAATAACCTCGTAATTGTTGAGTCTCCGGCAAAAGCAAAAACTATTGAAAAATTCCTTGGTGAGGGGTATACTGTTACCTCCAGCATGGGGCATGTCAGAGACCTGGAAAAGAAGGACTTTGGGATTGATATCGAGAAAAACTATTTGCCAAAATACGTAGTTACACCCGATAAGAAAAAGATCGTTTCGGAACTGAAAAAAATGGCCAAAGATGCACAGGTTGTGT
Source organism: Maribellus luteus (assembly GCF_003576475.1). Lineage (GTDB taxonomy): Bacteria > Bacteroidota > Bacteroidia > Bacteroidales > Prolixibacteraceae > Draconibacterium > Draconibacterium luteum. The sequence continues at coordinate 443,171 of NZ_QWGR01000004.1, forward strand.
GGCTCGCATCCGATGAGGACCGCGAAGGAGAAGCCATTGCCTGGCACTTGATGGAAGTGTTAAAACTGAAACCGGAGCACACGAAACGTATCGTTTTTCACGAAATCACAAAAGACGCCATTACCAATGCCATTCAAAATCCGCGAAGCATCGACCAGCATCTGGTAAACGCCCAGCAGGCACGCCGGGTGCTCGACCGTATCGTAGGTTTTGAAGTGTCGCCGGTATTGTGGAAGAAAGTAAAACCGTCGTTGTCGGCCGGCAGGGTTCAGTCGGTGGCAGTACGCCTGATTGTGGAACGTGAGCGCGAAATTCGTGATTTTACAAGTGAATCTGCATTTCGGGTGATTGCAACATTCCTGGTTCCAGATGATAACGGGAATGTGACGGAATTGAAAGCCGAGCTTTCGAAGCGTTTTGAAACGCGCGACGAGGCAGCTGCTTTTCTTGAAAAATGTAAAACTGCCGAATTCAGCGTAAGCGATGTGGCTAAAAAGCCAGGAAAACGTAGCCCGGCACAGCCTTTTACAACTTCTACGCTGCAACAGGAAGCGAGCCGCAAACTTGGTTTTTCGGTTTCGCAAACCATGTCGGTTGCACAGCGCCTGTACGAAAGTGGAAAGATCACTTACATGCGTACCGACTCGGTAAACCTTTCGAGCCTGGCCATCAATACTTCCAAAAAGAAGATTGAAGAACTGCACGGCGAGAACTACGTGAAGATTCGCAAGTTCAAGACAAAATCAAAAGGAGCTCAGGAAGCGCACGAAGCGATCCGGCCTACTTATATGGATCAGGAAACGGTGGATGGCACCAGCCAGGAACAACGTTTGTACGAGCTGATCTGGAAAAGAACCATCGCCTCGCAAATGGCGGATGCCATTATGGAGCGTACCACGGTAACCATTGATGTTTCCACCGCTGCTGAGAAGTTTATTGCCAGTGGAGAAGTGATTGTTTTTGATGGTTTCCTGCGGGTGTACATCGAATCAACCGACGACGAAGGTCAGGGCAACGGAAACGGACAAAGCATTATTCCACCCTTGCATGCAAAAGATGTGCTCAGCATGGAGAAAACCATCGCCACCGAGCGTTTTTCGCAGCGTCCGGCACGCTATACCGAAGCCTCGCTGGTAAAACGCCTGGAAGAGCTGGGAATCGGAAGACCATCGACTTATGCGCCAACCATTACCACGGTTCAAAACCGTAACTACGTAGTGAAAGAAGACCGCCCGGGTGTGGAGCGCGAATACCAGGTACTGGAACTGAAAGGCGGCAAAATAAAGGAACAAACCAAGACCGAAATAACGGGAGCGGAAAAAAGTAAGCTGTTCCCAACTGACATTGGCATTGTAGTGACTGATTTTCTGGTGGATAATTTCAGCGAAATCATGGACTACAACTTTACCGCCGATGTAGAGAAGGAGTTTGACGACATTGCCGATGGGAAGCTGGTTTGGAACGAGATGATCGATAAGTTCTACAAGCCGTTTCACGAAAAAGTGGATGATGCCCTTGAGAATGCAGAACGTTCAAAAGGAGAACGGGTGCTGGGTGTCGATCCTAAAACCGGCAAGCAGGTATCCGTAAAAATCGGGCGTTTTGGGCCCTTGGCTCAGCTGGGCGAAGCTTCGGAAGAAGGAGGCGAGAAGCCCCAGTTTTCGAGTCTTCGCAGCGGTCAGCACATCGAAACAATTACGCTGGAGGAAGCGTTGGAGCTGTTTAAGTTGCCACGCGAATTGGGCGATTTTGAAGGGAAGAAAGTAAGCGTTTCTATTGGCCGCTTTGGGCCGTATGTGCGCCACGACAATAAATTTGTTTCACTCGGAAAAGAAGATGATCCTTATTCTGTTGGTTTGGAAAGAGCAGTGGAGCTTATTGAAATCAAACGCGAGAAAGACAAGAATGCGGTGGTGAAAGTATTTCAGGAAGATGCTGAGCTGCAGATCCTGAATGGGAGATGGGGGCCATACATTAAGTACAAGAAGAAGAATTTTAAAATTCCGAAATCAACGAAAGCAGAAGAACTTTCCTTCGAAGACTGCATGAAGATAGTAAGTGCAGCTCCGGCCTCAAAAAGTACGCGAAGCAGAAAAAAATAACGGAAGAGGGCAGGTGATTTGGTCATTTGCCCTTATTTTTAGCCAAAAAACATGGACCTGAAACCTTATTTCGATGCTGTTGATTTTTCCGCTTATCCTGAGAAATCGCGTCTGAACTGGAAACAGACACTGGGGGCTGTTATCGAAAAAAATACGCAGGCGTTGAATGAGTCAACACTGGCAAAGGTGGAAGTGGCACTGATTGGCCTCCCGTTTGAAACCCTTGAAAACAGTTGTGTTCATAACTCGGTTGCGGATTCTATTCGGGCAGAGTTGTATCAACTGGCAGTTCCCGGTAAATTGAACATCATCGATTTGGGAAACCTGAAAGAAGCGCAGAGTCATAAAGGGAATTACCTCGCTTTGCGCGACATTGTTGATTATCTCACCGAAATTAACATAACTTGTTTGCTGTTGGGTGGTAGTCAGGATTTTTCTTACGGCGTTTGCCAGGCATTCCGAAACGATAAAATGTTTTCCTTTAGTGTGGTAGATGCCTTTCTGGATGTAAAGAAAGGTGTTGAAAGCTTTCAGCCCGACAATTATTTATCACGCATTTTTAGCAAGCAACCCGGTATTTTTGGCTTTAACCTGTTGGGGTACCAGCGTCATTACGTTCCCGATCAGCTTTTTAGTAAAACAAAGGGCGTTGGGAATCACCTGGGATTGGGGCAACTACACGGTAATCCTTTGCTGGCAGAACCTGTTTTCAGAAACAGCGATTTTGTTTCCTTTGATTTTGGCACTTTGAAATTTTCGGAGACCTATGGTAAACAAAAGCTTCCGAATGGTTTATACAGCGAAGACATTTGTCAGCTGGCAAGGTATGCCGGGTTGAGTACAAGGTTGAAGGTGTTGGGGATCTTTGAGGTTCAGGAAGATGCCGGATTAACAGGGGTTAATATTCAGCTGGCAGCACAGGCAGCCTGGTATTTTCTGGAAGGAACGATTCAGCAAAGCCGTGTGAAACCGGAAGATCAGGAAGGCTTTATTATACATAAAGTAGAGGTGTGGCAGGTGGAAACACCGCTGGTATTCTACGAGAACAAGGAAAACGGTCAGTGGTGGATGCAACTGCAGTCGTTTGACAATTCGTTTCTGTATTTTGCCTGTTCAGAACAGGATTTTATTGATGCAAGCCTCAATGAAATCCCGGAGATGTGGTTGAAATATGTTCAAAAAATCGACGAAATATTAAAATAATACACTTTTCAGAACGTTCTTTGCATACCTTGTTAACAGAAGATTGTTACAAACAACAATAATTTTGTTTCTTTGGCGGGGCAATAAATGGCTAAATTGCCAATTGAAAGAAGAGTATGAAGAAAACTGTTTCTTTTCTATATTTGCTGCTATTGGTTCAATTTGTGGTTTTCGGTCAACAGGACCCTCAATTTACAAACCACATGTATTACAAATTGGGGGCTAATCCGGGTTATGCCGGAGCAGAAAACGCCATTAGCGGGCTGATATTGAATCGTTACCAATGGGTTGGATACGGGGGAGGAGAACCAAAGACCATGGTTTTTAGTGTGGACGCACCAATTAAGGCGTTTGGCGCTCCCGGAGGACTTGGGTTAAATATTGTGAGAGACCAGTTGGGTTATTATAACAACTTGTGGATCAACTTGAATTACGCATACAAAGTTACAACTGGTTTGGGGACTTTGGGGATTGGAGTTTCCCCCGGGTTCTATAATTTTAATATATCTCCTGAAGAATGGGTTACTCCTGACGATATATCGGGAAGTGGCGGAGGTGGTGGTGGAACAGACACAGGAGATGGTTCGATACCGAGTGAAGAGGCCAGTCAGCTGGCATTTGATATAGGTTTAGGTGCTTATTTGTATTCCAGGGATTATTACCTGGGAGTTTCAGTAAGCCACATAAACGAAGGGGCTGTGAAGTACGATGATGTGGCAAGCGATTATCTGGCAAGGCATTATTATGCTATGGGCGGATACAATATTAAGCTGTCTGATCCGTTATTTCAGTTGCGGCCGTCGTTCTTGTTTAAATCTGACCTTGCCAGTTGGCAGTTGGATTTAAACGCAAATGTTGTTTATGATGATAAGTTTTGGGGCGGATTGTCTTACAGAGTGCAGGATGCAGTAGCATTGCTGATGGGACTGGAGTTGTTTAACGGATTGAGAATTGGCTATTCTTTTGACCTGGCCACTTCTGCGGTTAGAAGAAATTCTTTGGGGTCTCACGAGTTTTTTGTAAGTTATTCGATCAATGTCGAAAGAAGCCGCAACCAGAAATACAAGAGTATTAGATTTTTGTAAATATTGATTAACACCACAAGTGTTAGGGCAAGACGTAATATATTTTTTTACTTTTATTGTTGTTAACTTTTGCAGAAAAAGGTGCTTAGCTAAGAAAAGATACAAACTATGAGAAAACCACTATTAATTGCAGTAGTATTCACATTGGCGTTAAGTTTATCGGGCTGTTTGGGCGGTGGTTCAGGTGGCAACGGTGAATTGGTCGGAGTACAAAAGAGGCAACGGTTTAAAGAGACGCAACCTTACGGAATGGTATACATCCGCAGGGGAAGTTTCAATATCGGACCCAGCGACCAGGATGCGAGCAGCGCCGGAGTACCTACCAAAACAGTTTCTCAGGAACCATTTTGGATGGACGATACTGAAATTACAAATAACGAATACCGCCAGTTTGTTGGTTGGGTAAAGGAAAAAATGGCGCGCGAGATGCTGGCCGACCAATATCCAGAATTCATGATTACCGAAGACCGGCAGGGAAATCCGATCGATCCGCCTCAAATTAACTGGGACGAAAAAATCGACTGGGAAGATCCTGACATGCAGATGGCCATGGAAGATCTTTACATTCCTGAAAATGAAAGATTCTTCGGGAAAAAGGAAATTGATGCACGTAAGCTGTTTTATGAATACTGGTGGGTTGACTTAAACCAGGCAGCCAAGCGCAGCAACAGCTACAACTACGAAACGCAACGTTACGAAGGTAACGTTTACAATACCGAGGGAGACCTGGTTCCGATTGAGAACCGTTCTTCTTTTATGATGCGCGACCAGGTGCATGTTTATCCCGATACCTTGTGCTGGATCAGGGATTTCACTTATTCTTATAACGAGCCGCTTGCTACCCGTTATTTCTGGCACCCCGGTTTTGATGAATATCCGGTAGTAGGTGTTACCTGGAAGCAGGTAAACGCTTTTTGTAACTGGCGTACTAAAATTCAGTCAGATTATCTGGATGAAAGAGGTGAGCCTACTTTGATGGAATACCGTTTACCCACCGAGGTTGAATGGGAATACGCAGCTCGCGGCGGGAAAGATTTTTCTATGTATCCATGGGGAGGTTACTATACCCGCGATGACAAGGGAGTATTCTTAGCCAACTTTAAGCCTTTGAGAGGTAACTATGTGGAAGACGGCGGAATCGCCTCGATGAAAGTGGGGAGCTACGATCCGAACGAATACGGCTTGTACGATATGTCAGGTAACGTGGCCGAATGGACAAGTACTGCATACGACGAAGCAGGTTACAACTACTTTAGCGACCTCAACCCTACTTTTACCTACAACGCGCGGAAAGATGATCCGCCGGTAATGAAACGCAAGGTAATCAGAGGGGGATCCTGGAAGGACATTTCGCAATTTGTACAGGTATCGACCCGGAGCTTTGAATACCAGGACACTACTAAATCATACGTTGGGTTCAGGTGTGTACGTTCAACCTTTGGTGATGAATTTTAGACTTGTTTGAATAAATTTAACTTTATACCATTCCATTATGAACCTCGGAGAACTTTTTAAAACAAAACGCTGGAAGACTTTCATGGGCTATGTATACGGCTGGGGTGCAGCAGTTGTGCTGATTGGTGCACTTTTCAAACTGGAGCACTGGCAGTATTCGGGTCTTTTGCTGACCATTGGACTTTCCACTGAAGCACTGATCTTTTTCCTTTCAGCTTTTGAGCCATCAACGGAACAACCCGACTGGGGTAAAGTGTATCCTGAGTTACGGGAAGACTATGAACTGGCTGAACTTGAGGAACTGAAGCCGCGGAAAAACGGCCTGGAGCAATTACTAAACGGCTCGCAACTAACACCTGATCTGCTGGACAGGGTTGGTAAAGGTTTAAATGAACTGAGTAACACCGCACGTGGCATCAGCGATATTTCGTCGGCCACGCTGGCAACTGACATGTATGTTAAAAATCTTGGTTCGGCCTCTGAATCAATGAATACCTTTGCTGAAATCAACAACAGGGCGAACGATTCAATCAACCGTTCAGTTACAACCTTGCTGGATTCGTATACATCGGCAGCCACGCAGCTATCGGCAACCGGAAGCAGTCTTTCCGATACGTATAACAAATCAGCCGAAGTTATTTCACAAGGTTTGCAAAACATTGGAAGCAGTTCAAAAGAATATGCCACTAACCTGGATAAACTTAACAAGAATCTGAATTCGCTAAACAGCAATTTCGAGTTGCAATTACAAGATACAAAAGAACAGTTTAAAGCCAGTCAGCAATTCAGCAAAGATCTTTCAGAAATGAACTCCATTCTGACTTCTTCGGTGGACGAGCTGAAAAAATACAAGGAAAATGCCGAACAACTCAACAAAAACCTGGAAGCGTTGAATACGATTTACGGGAATATGTTGGGGGCAATGAGCTATAAAAAATAACATTCTGAAAGAATAGCATATGGGAGCAAAAAATTGCCCGGAAACACCGAGGCAAAAAATGATAAACATGATGTACATCGTGCTCACCGCAATGTTGGCATTAAACGTTGCGGCAGAGGTGCTGGAGGCTTTCAGAGTGGTTGACTCGAGCCTGTTGCAGACGCTGGAGGCGGTTGACATCCAGAATGCTCAGTTATACGCATCATTTGACCAGGCCTATGCCGAAAACCCAACCAAAGTTGCAGAATGGAAGGATAAAGCCGACGAGGTGAAAGCCAAATCTAAAGAGATGATCAACTTTGTTTGGCAACTGAAGGACGACATGGTTAATTACTCGGGAAGTAAGCCTGTGAACGAAGATAACATTCTTACGGAAGAAGATTATTTTCATATTACAGTAGCCGGAGATACAGTAGAACTTGGTAAGGTAGATGATCTGAACGGCCCGTCGGAATACATGATCACCCAAAAACATGCTACCGAATTGAGGGAGAAAATTGCAGAATACAAAGCCTTCTTAGTTAGTATAGTGGGAGAAGATAACGAGGAATTGAAAAAAACAGTTCTGAGTGAATTGAAAACCGAAGATCCGAAAGGGAATATAAAAAGCGGAACTGAAAAAAAATCATGGGAGTCAGAGCATTTCGAGAATAAACCCTTGATTGCTGTGCTTACTTTGCTTTCAAAAATACAGATTGATGTAAAAAATTCGGAATCAAACATGGTAAAATACCTGTATTCTGAGATTGATGCAGGTTCCTTCAAGTTTAACCGCCTGGGGGCGATGGTATTGCCTAATTCAAACGTTGTGTTGATGGGCGACGAATACAAGGCCGATGTTATTTTGGCCGCAGAAGATACTACGCAGCAACCCGAGATTATTATCAACGGGCGTGCTTTTCCTGTAAAAGATGGAAAAGCCACTTATGTTGGAAATACTGACAAACCGGGTGTGTTTAAATGGAGTGGGTTGATCAAATATAAAACTCCGGGTGGAATTATTAAAAGCTATCCTTTTGAACAGGAATACCAGGTTACTCAGCCGTCAGTAACTATGTCGGCCACTAAAATGAACGTTTTCTACAAAGGTTTGGACAACCCCTTCGAGGTGAGTGGTGGTTCGATCCCAAGTGAAAACCTGGAGGTGACGATGACAAACGGTAAGATTGTTCGAAACGGAAACCTTTTCACAATCAATCCTACAGATTTAGATGCAACTGGGAAGAAAACAAAAGTCAGTGTTTATGCCAAAATTAATGGCGATCGCAGGTTAATAGGTACGTCTGATTGGCGTGTAAAAGAAGTTCCGGACCCTGTTGCTCAAGTGGCTGGTATTTCCGGAGGAAATATTAAAAAGGAACTTTTAACCATTCAAGATGGTGTAATGGCAGTACTGGAAGATTTTGATTTTGAGTTCAAATACACAGTCACTCAATTTACCCTTGAAACGACAGGGAGCGATGGGTATTCCAATCCATATCCGGTAAAAGGGAACCGATTTTCTCAACAGCAAAAAGACGCTCTTAAGAGAGTCAATATAAATACCTGGGTCAATATTACTGACATTAAAGCGGTTGGTGACGATGGTTCTACCAGAGACCTGGATCCAATCTCGTTAAAAATAAAATAAGGAATATGAAGAAGTTAGCGATTTATCTTGGCATGCTTGTTTTTGTATTGAGTTTGGCTCACAAAAACTCGAACGCCCAAATTGTAAATGGCGCCTATAAGCAAAACGACATTTATGAAAAGAAACCGATGCCATTGGTTTCGGTAAGGGAGGCCGACGTTTTTTGGTCGAAGAAAATATGGCGTGTCATTGATTTACGTGAAAAGGCAAACATTCCGTTATATTATCCGACAAAAGAAATTGCTGGTCGCGTAAATTTGATTAGTTTACTTTTAACCGGAATTGAAAATAGTCAGCTGACTCCTTACGATGCAAGGTCAGACGATGATTTTAAAGTGCCGATGACCTATACCCAGGTAAAAGAACTTTTTGGTGCAAAAGCAACCACACAGGAGAAGATTAATTTCGATACAGGTGAAAAAGAGAATGTAGTTGTTCAGGGAGATATTCGCAGAGAAGAAATTAAACAGTATATGTTGAAAGAAGAGTGGTATTTCGACAAACAGACTTCAACTTTGAATGTTCGCATATTGGGTATTTGCCCGATTCGCGAATATGTAAGTGAAGGAGATGCGTCGGGACAGATACGTCGCCAGAAGGTATTCTGGATCTATTTCCCGGAAGCGCGTCCGTTGCTGGCTACTAACCTAGCTCTGAATCCGGTTAACGATGCGCGCCAGCAGTCGTTCGACGATTTGTTCATCAAGCGAATGTTTACCAGTTACATTGTAAAGGAATCGAATATGTATAACGATCGTGATATCAGTACCTATTTAAGTGGTATCGATGCAATGCTGGAATCGAAACGTATCGAAAACGATATTTTCAACTACGAACAAGATCTTTGGGAATATTAATACAGAGAAAAAACATATGCAGCCTTATGGAAACATAAGGCTTTTTTTTGAAACAATAGATATTACAAGCGTACGTTTTAATTACACTTTCATTTCTCCGGAAAAATTGCATGAAGAGAACATTCACATATTTGTTTCTGTTGGCAGTGCTTCTGTCGTCGTGCAAGAATGAGCAAAACAAATACCTTTTGCTAGGGAAAAAGAGCGGTAGGCAATGGTTTGAGCCAACACCGTTTGGAATGGCTTACATTAAAAGAGGAGCTTATAACATTGGGGCCAACGACGATCAATTAAATGGCGTTACCCCCAACAAAATGGTATCCACCGAAGCTTTTTGGATTGACGATACCGAAATTACGAATAACGAGTACCGGCAGTTTGTTTACTGGGTGCGCGATAAACGGGCGCGCGAGTTGCTGGGGCAAACATACGCTGATTTCCTTATCACCGAAGACAAGTACGGAAACCCGCTGGATGAACCAGAAATTAACTGGGATGAGCGCATCGAGTGGGACGACATTGATTACCAGAATGCAATGGACGAGCTTTATCTTCCGGAGCAGGACCGGTTTCATTTCAGAAAGGAAATTGATACGCGTCAATTGGTTTACGAACATTATTGGATCGATTTCAAACAGGCGGCGAAACGCAGTAATAGTTACAATTTTGAAACCCAGCGTTACGAAGGAAACGTGGTCAATGAAAAGGGAGAAGTGGTTCCGATTCAAAACCGGACTTCTTTTCTGATGCGCGAATCGGTTCCGGTTTACCCCGATACCTTGTGCTGGATTCGCGATTTCGCTTATACGTACAACGAACCTTTTACGATCAAGTATTTTTCGCATCCCGGATTTGATGATTACCCGGTTGTGGGCGTAACCTGGAAACAAGCCAACGCATTTTGCAGCTGGCGGTCGGGCCTGAAAGCTTTCACTCCGAAAAATGAAGAAGAGGCAGCGCCACACGATTTCCGCTTACCAACCGAAACCGAATGGGAGATTGCAGCCCGCGGCGGGATGATGAACAATAAATATCCGTGGGGAAGTTATTATTCACGCAATGTGAACGGTTGTTTTGTAGCGAATTTTAAACCGCAACGTGGAAATTATGTTGCCGACAGCGAAACAACCACTACCGCGATGAAAGTAGGGCAGTACGATCCCAATCCCTTTGGAGTTTACGATATGGCCGGAAACGTGGCCGAATGGACTTCTACTGCATTCTTCGAAGCCGGTTATGAAATGATGAATGACTACAATCCCGAGATTGAATACAATGCCAAACCCGATGATCCACCTGTAATGAAAAGAAAAGTGATCCGCGGTGGTTCATGGAAAGACATCGCCTATTTTATTCAAACATCAACGCGTAGTTTCGAATACCAGGACACAGCCAAATCATATGTTGGTTTCCGTTGTGTACGTACTTCTTTCAAAGACGAATTCGCACGCAATTAATCTCCTAGAACTTTAGATTTAAACCCGCAAATACCGTTGCTTTTGGCATGGTGTAATACCGGTTTACCTCGTAGCTTGTTCCCAGCAGATTCTCTCCGCTAAGAAACAGATGAAGGTTCTTACTAAGCCGGTACTTGGCTTTGGCATTTACAAGCGTATAACTTTCCTCATTTACAGCCACTGGTGAAGGATTGTTGTCCAGATTCGAGATTTGTTGAATACTTGCAGATAAATGGAGTTTACTGATCTGGTAACTGGCATTCAGAAAGAAATGATGCTCCGGTGTTGCGTAAACCGGTTGGTCTATGTTTATGTAGCTGTAGGTAGCCTGAATTCCGAGGTTTTTTAACGGTTCGGCATTTACAGCCAGTTCCAGACCTTTGTTCGATACTTTGCCGGTATTCAGATAACCATTCGGAGGTCCCACATTTACGATCATATTATCGCCTTCAACCACAAAAAAGGTGAGTTCTGCCTGTACTTTTTTTCCAAGCTTTGTCAGAAGGCCGGTTTCGTAATTCCAGATGGTTTCCGGGTTCAGTTTCGGATTGGGTCCCCACATAAACAATTCGCGCATGGTAGGACTGCGGTAGCCTTTCGAAACGGTTCCTTTCCAGGTTGTGTTTGAATTGAAATGATAGGCAAATCCTGCTGAGGGAATCCAAATGTCGCCATACTGGCTGTGGTGTTGAAAACGGATCCCGGCGTTGATCGTTAGTTTCTTCCACAGTTTTTGCTGGGTGAAAGCGTACGCGCCAATTTCAGACAAGGTAGTATCGGCGAAAACGATTCCGTTACCGTTCATGGCTTTTTTGTTTTCAGCCATTCCTCCGTAGTTCATAAAATCAAAACCGGTGGTTAGTGTGTTCCCGTCAAGCAGGTGGAAGGATTCATACAAATTCACACCGTAATTGTGATCTTTGGAATGAAAACCGTCAGTAATATCGTGTTCCCCAAAGTTGTAAAACACTTTTACTGCCCCCGATGCTTTTTCAAACTCGTTGAGTAAAGTGAAGGCCCAATAACCACGCAAAATATCGATGCTTTCGCCCGCACTGGCATTCAGGGTGTCTGGCCCGGGATCGGACGCTTTAAAAGCGGCGATACTTACATCGCTAGAGGCGGAAAAATGAGGGTTCAAATCGTAGCCCAGTTTCACGTAACCATTCGTGATTTTAAAGTCAGAATGATCGCGGTGCCCGTCAGTTTGATCGTGATTAAGCGATGCAAAAACACTGAATTTATCTTTTTTGTATCCCATCGATCCCATGTATTTCTGAGTATTGTATGAACCATAAGAAAGACGAGCGTTTCCATGTGTACCATTGGCTGTTTGTTTGCGTGTAATGATGTTAATAACGCCTCCCATTGCATTCGAACCATATAAAATCGACGCCGGGCCGCGGATAACTTCAACACGTTCCACATCAGAAGCCACGTACGAGTCGGGGAGCGGATGACCCATAATTCCCATAAATTGCGGGTGCCCGTCGATAAGCATTAAAACGCCGGTAGTTGGATTTCCTCCGATACCCCGGATACTGATCTGCCCGGCAGAGCCGGCAGCAACACCAAAACCGGTAATGCCTCGCTCGGTAACAAAAAGTCCGGGAACCCTGCCGTTTAATACCGGAAGCAAGGCCGACTCATTGGATTCTTCTATTTGATTGCGGTCGACTACCGAAACTGCCATTGGCACGTTGTTACGCGTCACTTTTACGGGTGTTCCGGTTACCACTACTTCATCAATTCTGACCGTATCTTCGGTGATTGAAAAGCTTTGGGCGTTTACCCATCCAATGCAGGTAATTAGAGTGAAAACTGTCAACAATAATTTTAGGTTTATCCGAGTCATCGTGTTACGTTTGTTTTGATTCGTGTTACTATTCGGTCAAAAAAATTTAGCCTGCTTTACTCATAACGAGTTTTCCGTGTTGAATGCCCTTCAAGCCAATAAGTTTATCCGAAATTTCGGTTAATATGCGGGAAGGCCCTTTTACAGCTGTTATTTCCATGTAATTCTCATCGTTCAGGTAAAATCCCTGCGACGACAGGACATATTCTTTATAAGCAAAGCGGATTTCAGAAGATTTTTTGAGGATGTCGGATTTTTCATGGTTAAAAACCAGAACAACAGCACCTGCCACAATATTGTCGCATTTCCATTTCTCCTCCACCATGTTTTTCTCAATAAGGTGACGGATGGCCTGGGAGCGATTGGAGAAACCATTCTCATTCACATAATTGTCGAGTGCTTTCAACAATTCTTCATCCAGTGAAACGCCAAAACGGGAAACCGACACAGTGTTACTTTTTTAGTTTATCGTGGCACGAATATATGCAAAATGTGATTACAAGAGATGAGTTGGGCTTATTTTGTTAAGTAAAATGCCTTCCCGAAGGAGTGTGTTGTGCTTATTTGAGCGGCAAATAATTGTATCTTTAAGCATAAGTAAAAACGCTAAGATCTATTGTATGACAACGATTAAGACCATTTATCTGGGTGAATTGCGCACCGAAAATGAACACCTGCAGTCGGGAAACAAGGTAATTACCGATGCGCCGACAGATAATCGCGGAAAGGGAGAATTTTTTTCGCCCACCGATCTCCTGGCAACGGCACTCGGGAGTTGCATCATGACGATTATGGGAATCAAGGCACGCGACAACGGTATTGACATTGAAGGAACGCAGGTGGATGTTACCAAAATTATGGCATCTGATCCGCGGCGGGTGGCCGAAGTGATTGTCGAATTCACCTTCCCAAAGAAAAACTACACCGAAGAAGAAAAGCAACTGGTTGAAAGTGTTGCAGGGATCAGTCCGGTGCCGCTGAGTTTGCACCCCGACCTGGTTCAAACCATCCGTTTCAACTGGTAATTACTGTTTGATAAATTTGGTTTTGATTTCGCCGTTTTGTATGAAAACAACCAGCACATACGTGGCACTTGTTAAATCCGAAACATCCAGCACTTTTTCAAAGCTGTTGAACGATTTTACCAAAGTCCCGTTCATCGAAAATATACGGATGGACAAAGGCTGAACATTTGAGCTCATCTGAAGCAATAACTGCTCCCGCACAGGATTGGGTAGAATTTTGATGCCGGTATCCGAAATGCCGGGCACGTCGACTACAAAAGCGGTTTTTGAGACCAGCCAGTAATCGGGATCAATTTTGAGCTCCGAAACCGGAAAGCCGGGATGAACAACAAAGGTTTGATCGTTTATAAGTTGGCTAAGCCGGAAATCGGCCGAATCAGAATGATCGGCATTGTATACGCGAATGGGTACCGGCATTTCAAACAGTTCAACCGAAGAATGAGTGGTAGTTTGTGACAATGTGATGGAAAGATCGTTGTTTGCTTGCTGCGAGTAATGGACGCTGTAAACGGGATAACCTTCTCCGTAGAACCAGTCTTGCAGGAATTCAGTAAAGCTGGTATCGGCAGCGCTTTCCATGTGCCGGATAAATTGCCCGGTGTTTGCAAAGCCATTAGCTACTTCCGGATCCTGAAAATAGTTGCGCAGTGCAGAGAAAAATGCATCGTCGCCAACGATCCAGCGAAGCATATGTAACAGGTAGGCACCTTTTCTGTAACTAAGCCTACCGCTGAATATCCGGTTTACATTGCTTGTGTCGTCTACAAACACTGATCCTTCGGGCTGGCCGGTGATGTTGTCGACCTGGAGTTTTTTCCAAACAGGCCAATATCCCGGGAGGAGGTTTTCATAGGAAAGCCCTGTTAAGTAGGTGGCAAATCCCTCGTTGAGCCAGATATCCTGCCAGCTTCCGAGTGTAATGTAATTGCCAAACCACTGGTGAGCCAGTTCGTGTGCAATCAGTTCGTAACTAAAGCCTCCCATAAAACTCATGGTTTGGTGTTCCATTCCGCCTCCCCATCCGAATTGTGCGTGCCCGTATTTTTCATCCGCAAAAGGATATTTACCAATTAATTGATTGTAAAAGGCCATTACCTGTGCGGTTACGGGTGTCTGTACTTTGGCCGTATTCAGGTTCTCCGGGTAAACATAGTTCAGAATATCAATGGTGCGTCCGTCTTCCAGTTGCAGGGTATCTGAATACGAAGCATAGTTGGTAACTGCAATCGCCACCAGGTAAGTGGCAATCGGGTGGCGGTGTTTCCAGTACGCGATGCATTTATTGTCGCTGATTTGTTCTGAAACCAGGATTCCGTTACTGGCTGTCCGGTAGGTTTCAGGCGATGTAACGATGATGTCGATGGAATCAATTTTGTCGGCCAGCGATTGTTTACAAGGCCACCATTCCATGGCACCGTAAGGTTCCGATAGTGTCCAAAGAACCGGTGTTTGCAAGTTGCCATGAACATTCACTTCAAAAGAGCCAAAGCCGCTGCTGGGAGGAACTCCCTGATAGTAGATCGAAAAGGAATCGACCTGTTCCAAATTTACAGGCTTGTTGAAACGGATTGTTACTTTGTTTGCAGAATGGGAAAAGGAGAGTTGTTCTTTTCCGTGGGTGACTGAATCAAGCTGTAAATCGGAATGCAAATCGATGCGGATGGAATCGAGCGATGGAATATTGCTTTTGAAATAACTGGTAACTTTTCCGGAAATACGACGTACGGCGGGGTCAACCTGCCACTCCATCCGCTGGTAAATAAAATCGGTGGACGAATAGTCCTGACTTTCCGTAAAAGCCATTTTTTGGGCGTGGCTTTTTTGTTCCAGTCGCGCGATTTTATCAATAAGAAACGGGTCGTTCTGACCAAAGACAGCCCCGGTAATTGTTAGTAAGAAGCAGTGGAGAACCAGTATTCGTTTCATCTGCTAAATATACAAAACAGAACAAGGTGCAGGTAAAAATAGACAATCATGATTCAGGGCAATCATCAACAGAAATGAAAGTATTATTCGCAGGTAACTTAACTCTTCCTTCATGGAGGGTCCAAAAACAAATTTCACGCAAAGTGCGCGAAGGTTTACGCAAAAGAACGCAAAACAGAAACTAATAGTGAGCACTCTGCGAGCTTTGCGCTTCTTTCGTGTCTTTGCGAGACGCCACCCATTTTTTTAGAATGGGCATAATGAGGAGATGACAGGTAGATTATATTTTTTACCCCCCGTTTCGGCCACACTCCGCTCAGCGGAGCTGTCGGCCTCAACTGTCCCCCTACTCGTAGGGGGACGGCTGGAGCCGGTGGGTACAGTAATCCTCTTTTTCTGTCATAGGCGAGAACTTGTTTTACCAATATTCTGAACGCCCTACAAACTGTCAGCTGACAAATCAGGGTAATTTTGAATAGTATATCTGTATTCTCCCATTGATTGGTTAAGAGACTTTCAGAAAAAAGGCGAATTCCCGAAAGAATCCGCCTTCTGAGTGGCTAGCTCTACTTTTTGTCAAGAATTAATTTCCTGACGATCCGCTTTTTATTGATGTGCATGACAACCAGATAGGTTCCGCTTGCCTGATCAGAAATGTCGAAAATCATTTGTTCGCCGTTCTGATACGTTTTACGAATTAATTCGCTGCCGGCCATGTTTAAAACAAGGAGTTCAACCTGTTCTTGCAAAGGATTTCTGAACTCAATTGTTACCTGTCCCCGGGTGGGGTTAGGATATAAACTGATACCCAAACGATCGTTGTCGATTTCACTGATGCCAACCAGCACCGATACGCAAAGTTCGAAGGTATCGGTAATGCTGGCACCGGCACGATCACTTCCCTGTACAACAATGTTCACACAACCCGTGTCTGCTGATGCCGGGGTGAAGGTGATTGTATAGGTATCCAGGTCTTCCTCTGTTTGGATCCAATCCGGCAAAATACCCTTGTCGGTGCGTACTTCAAATACCAGCGTGCTGTCATCGATGTCGCCAAACAGTTCATTTTTGTTCATAATCAGTCCAAGTGTGTCGTTGGCTATCATTGTTTCGTCATTCAGCCAACTTAGCTGGTAAGGAGGATCGTTTTCAGGGATAACCGTCAGCAGAAATTTACGCATAGTGATTTCGCCGGAGGCATCTTCCACCGAAACCCGGATGGTATCTGTTCCCGATTGATCCGGATTCAGAGAAATGCTTAGTTCTGCTGTTGAATCGAGCGGCTGGTGATCGACCACAAGCTCTGCGATTAACCCGGTATTGGAGTAACTGGCATCAACAGTTACCGGCCCCGGTTCACAAACGGTTCCTCCTGATATCCCGGTGATCGTTATTTTCACAGATTCATCTTCAAACATGCTTATTGCCGGAATCTCGTCAATGGAAGGCTGAATTCCTGCTGCCAATACTGTGAGGGTGGTCTGGCAACTGGCAATGTTCCCGGCCTGGTCTTTTACACTTAGTGTTACGGTATTTTCACCCAGATTCTCACAAGTAAAGAACGAAGGCGAAACCTGGATGTCAAGGTTAGTATACGACGTAATATTGTCGGTTGTTCCGTTGGAAATCAGGTCCCCGTCAGCTTCTGTTAAAGAATAATTTCCATCTGCTGAAAGTGTTAGCTCCATTGGGTTACAGACAACCTCAGGCGGAATATCGTCTTTTACTTTTAGGTTGAGAACGATAACGCTGTCGCAGCCGTTTACCGTTTGCAGGTTACGCGTATAAATTCCTGGTTGCCGTATTTGCTGTGTTCCAAACAGGTATGGTAACTGACTAATGCCCACCGTAACGTTTATAGTGGCACGGTAAGCCGGATGTACCGTAAGAGAAAGAGTAACTACGCTGTCGCAACCATTTATGGCCGGGAAGGTTTCGGTATACGTCCCGGATATGGTGAGCGACTGACCTCCAAAACGGTAGGGTAAGTCGTTTTCGCAAATGGTATCGGAATAGGCCAAAGCAAATGTGTCGCTTACCGAGAATACCAGTGTTACGGTGCTGTCGCATCCCGCTGAAGAGGTGAACAGTTCGGTATAGATTCCGTCGACTGAAAGCTCTTGCGAACCAAACTGATAGGGCAAATTGTTTTCGCATACGCTGACTGTGTCAGCCACATCAAAGGTATCATTCACTGTTAGTGAAAGAACCACGGTGCTGTCGCATCCGTTTGCTGAAGCAAAAACTTCGGTGTAATTCCCGGAGGAGAGCAGCAACTGAGTTCCAAACTGATACGGGAGGTCGTTTTCGCAAAGCACCAGTGTGTCGGTTACCACAAAAGTATCTGAAACGGTGAGTGTCAGCATTACCGTGCTGTCGCAGCCATTGTCACGGGTGAATACTTCCAGGTAATTTCCACCTGCAAGCAGCGATTGTGTTCCGAATGTATACGGCAGTTCACTTTCGCAAATGGTCACTTCTTTCGAAACCAGCGAAGTATCGAGGACATTGAGTGTTAATACCACTGTACTGTCGCAACCATTGCTTCCTGTAAAAATTTCAGTAAAAGTTCCGCTTGAAGTTAGTGTTTGTGCTCCGAGTGTATAGGGTAGATCGTTTTCGCAAAGGGCCAATTCCTGTTCTATCAGGAAAGTATCTGTTACGTTCAGGGTAAAAAGAAAGATACTGTCGCAGCCATTTACTGTAGTATAAACCCGGGAGTAAGTGCCCGCTGAAATGAGTGTCGAATCCTCCCACTGATAGGGCAACTCATCCTCACAAATGGTAAGGGTGTCTTTCCAGGAGTAAGAAGGATGTACTGTGAGGTTCAAGGTTACGGTACTGTCGCAGCCAAATTCGCTTTGGAAGGTTTCGGTGTAGGTTCCGCTTTCGGATAATTGTTGATTTCCAAAAATATAAGGTGTTTCGGATGAGCAAAGTACTATTTCGGTACTCCCGCTTTCATACAATTTTACGTTATCGAAATAAACCATGCTATTGCCATACAGCTCAACAGAAGTTGGCGTAACTCCATTTAATATAGGAAACTCGCTAACTACCTCGCTTCCCGAAGTACCGCTGGCCTGTGTGCCGTTTATAAACACTTGGTATTTGCCTGCCGAAAAATCAAATTCCATTCGAATATGATACCAGGTATTGGATGTAGCTGGTTGCAACACATACTGCGTTCCGTAACCTCCGGAACTTCCGGAGTAGTTAAAGGTGATCAGGTTGCCGTTATAAGATTCTACTCTGCCCGGAAATGCACCCCAACTTCCAATCGACGGATTTCCCAATCCCATTCCGCACCTGCCTCCGCTAGATGCATTTGTTGCATACATCCAGCCTTCCAGTGTCGATTTTTCGTAGACTCCCGAAACCGGCTTCGACAGATTTGCAGCCCAACTTGAACCGGAAACCTGGAAAGATTGTGCTCCATACTTTACCGGAGTGTTCACTATTTTTTGGTCAGCATTTCCTGTCCCATCGTAACGGATTACCCAACCGTCAGGAAGTGTACCAAGGGCACCATTTTCAAAATCATCCATAACCAATGAGTTTGAAGGATCTCCAATTGTATCGTTATAGGTTGGATGCACGGTTAAATTCAGTTGAATAACACTGTCGCACCCATTAACTGTCTGGTAAGTTTGGTAGTAGGTTCCGCTTGTGCTGAGTTGTTGCGAACCAAAAGTGTACGGGACTTCGCTGGCGCAAATCTCGGCTTCGATCGGCGGAAGAGTGGTGCCTTCATTTCCCTGGTATAGCTGGAATATTTCTGCCGGCGATAAGACTTTGTTGTACATTCTCAAGTCATCGATTGCACCTTTGAAATATTCTGCCCCCCGGCTTGCATATCCAATTGTCAGTGGATTAGTAATACTTCCAAATGGACCGGAAGAAGAAGTTGTTTCGGCAACTAACTGGCCGTTTACATAAATTTGTCTGTGTTCTCCCGGATTATTGGCAGTAACAACAATGTAGTACCATTTATCCGCTTCAAGTGGCTTTGTTGTAGTGTTCAGGAAGCCATTGTATTCCCATTGAAGGTTGCCGTCTGACTGTATCCGCAGCAAATAGTTGGTTGCCGTTGTATAGTTCGACTTTCCAAAGATCATAGCGTTCTGGAGCACGGTAGGTTTTATCCAGCAAGAGAAACTCAGTGCTTCTGACATGTTTAGCGCATCGGAATGCTGAATCAGAATACCATCGTTGCCATCAAACAAATAGGCACTGTTTGGCGCTCCGTTTCGATCTTCGGTAGGCGTTGCACCGTTAACTGCTCCGTCGTGTCCATTTCCACTGGCATCTGTGGCATCACCATCCAAAGGATAATAGGCGACCAGGTCCTCAGGAGCAACTACAGAAATGCCATAGCTTTGGTGAACTGTTATGGTGGTGGTTGCTGTATTTGTGTAGGCGCTGTCGAGATTGAGAAATGTGGCCGTAACAGTAAAATCACCTGCATTTTTGTAGGCGTGATAAGCATCTTCACTTGCGGCTCTTCCCACAATTGCTGTAGTGTCGCCAAAATCCCAGAAAATACTGTCCACATCCGTAGTTTCTGCCGTAAATGTAACCACACTGTTACTACATGCCGGATCTGTTTGGGCTGTTATGGTGCCACGTGGGTTATAATCCTGGGTATAGGATTTTGTGAGCGTACTACTCCAGTTTCCCACGGAATCTCTAAACTGGAAACTGATGTCGTTGGTTCCGCCCGGAAGCGATGAAACATCCACCAGCTCATCAAGTGCCAGGGTTGCCACAGGAGTTGGTAAATCAACCTCGATGGCTGATCCAATGCCTGTATTGGACCAGTAACGGTAAGTAACTATTTTGTTGCCTGTGGTTATTGGTTCGTCTTCATATTTGGCAAACAGTTGTGTTATCCCCGGGCTCCATGTTCCGGCTTCATCCTGAAAGCGCCAGGTGATAGAGTGCAATCCGTCGTTCAGCGCCGAAACATCGAGCTGTGTGTCAACTAAATATTCCGAACCAGCTGGAACTACACTTTTTACTGCCGAAGAAAGGTTCCCGTTGAACCAGTATTCCACCGCAACAAGGTTGTGCATTGCGGGAGCCGGTTCGGCTGTGAATTTTGCAAACAAGCGGCTAAAGGCAGGACTCCAGTTTCCGGCTTCATCCTGATACCGGTAACTCACCATATGTAAGCCGTCGTTTAAGGCAGAAACGTCTAAATCAGTGTCGATATTTAGCAAGGGCGTTGCCGGAACCGGATCTGTTTGAACGGTAGAGTAATCGCCGTTGAACCAGTACTCAAGAGCAGTAAGTTGGTGAAGTTCCGGTAAGTCTTCCTGATTTTCCTTTGTAAAGTACCACGATGCTACCGGGCCCCATTTACCCTGCTCGTCTTGCATCCTGAAACTCACAAAATGAAACCCAATGTTAAGGGAAGACACATCGAGCATTTTATGGATGTTGAGCAATGACGTTGCTGTAAATACCGTGTCTTGTTTATTATTGAAATCATTGTTAAACCAGTATTCGAGTGCTACAAGCTGTTGAAGGCCGGTGTTTTTGTCTTTCTTGAAAAAACGGATCAGTGGTGAACTCCAAATTCCGCGGTCGTCTTTAAAGCGGCAGCTTACTGTGTGTAACCCGTTTATCAGCGAGCTTACATCAAGCAGCGAATTTAAATCAACACTTACTCCGGGTGGTAGTGGGACAGCAACTGAAGAGGAATAGTTGCCATCGTACCAGTATTCGACATCGGTAACCTGGCGGATTCCCGGTGTTGAGCCCGGGTAATAGGTAAAGAACTTTGTGAGTACGGAGCCCCAAATTCCTCTGTTGTCCTGAAAACGGACAGAAAAGGTATGCAGGCCCGGCTCAAGGGTGCTTACATCGAGCAAATCGGTATAGTTCACTATCGGAGCCGATACCGTTTGCCGGCTGGCTGTGCTGTAGTCGCCATCGTACCAATATTCCACGGCAGAGATATTGGTTTGCGCCGATAACCAGGCGGGAAGCAACAGCCATATGAGTAAATAGATGAATCGTCTCATGTTCATTTTCTTTTCAATTAAACCGGAACGATTAACGGCTTTGCGCCTCTGCATTGATGTTTACTCCCAATTGATCGTTTACAGCCTCGGTGGCAATGTTGGCTGAGTTGATGTGCGGGTAGTACGGGATGGTTTTATAGGGAGTAGTTGTTCCGTAAACTCCGGCATTGGTGCCGTCGCTAGCTGTACCGATAATACTCACTGTTGAACCATCCAATTCCGCAGTCCCGGTGGCTGACACGTTTAGGTGATAATCGTTTTCGTATGAAAAAATATAAACATTCGCACTGTGCGATATGTCTGTGTAAATATTTTCCAGGCCAACATTGTAGATGTTGTTATTGCCACCATTGCCATTTCCATCAGTAGGGGGATATGGCAGTCCACTTCGGAAAATATTATTATTAAAGGTATTACTGGCCGAGTTATATAATCCCCATTCATAACCAAAAACATTATCGTTAAAAAGGCTGTTTGAACATCCGTATATTATTCTGTTCGAATTGCTTGCATTTATTGTATTGTGCGAAAACAAGGATTGAACAAAATAATGAACAGGTCCGAAAATGAGTGATTTTTCGATTAAACAATTTGAGCCATTGTTAGCATAAAGAAAACCTGTCACACATTCGCTGATGTGAAAATTAAGATCAGGGTTTCCGACGTTACTTACACGCATGTTAAGAGTGTTTAAAATTCGGCAACGCTTAATTTCAATGTTGGTCGCTTCATCTTCAGCACTTCCAAACGTGAGAGTTGATGTAAAATAAATTCCTTCAAAAGTGCTGTTATCGCAGTTCCCCGTAAAGTTCAATCCTGTTGTAATTCGGGTTTGCATGGTAGCTCCGGTTTCAGAAGGATAATGGCCGTGCCCTACCCAGTGCAGGGTTTTGTCAATAGTGGCGTTTGTAATGGTAAAGCCACCGCCGGGCAAATACAGAGTATCACCTGCCACCGCATTGGTAATGGCGGTATTAATATTGTTGTAAACCTCGGTTTTTGAACCGTTTTGCACTACAAACTGCGCCTGTCCCCAGCTAAGCAGGCCAAGGAATAAAAAGGGAAGTATGATTGTTTTTTTCATGATTGTTGATTTTTGATATTCAATACGTGATGCTTGATTCGCGATTTTTGATTCTCGCAGTGTTTTAACGCTCCTGTGCGGCAACGGTTATTTTTACGCCCAGGTTTCCTGAAACCGCTTCGTTATCGATGGTTGCTGTGCGGATGTGCGGAGCATATGGGACTGCTCCGTCTTTGTAAGGCAGTGTGGTTCCGTAAATCCCGGCATCAAAACCGTCAGTGGCAGTGCCAATAATGCTCACCCCGGTTGTCCCGTCTTCTGCGGTGCCGGTGCTGGCCGGATTCAGGTGGTAGTCGTTTTCATACGAAAATTGGTAAACGTAGCCGGTAATGGCAACATATGTATTCGGGACCCCTACACTGTACAAATTGCCCGACCCCGTATGAGAAGAAGTGGTTGGATTGTATGGCAGTGCTGCCTGAAAAATATTGTTTGTAAAGTTGCAGTTGCTGCAATTTCCATCGATGCCGTGATGGTACGAAAAAACATTGTTGGTAAACTGGCAGAAATCACAATCACGGAATACTGAACTACTATTACTGACGTTGAATGAGTTATTGATAAACAGGCATTGGAAGAAGTTGATTGCGATACCGAAAATCAGGTTTTGTTCCATTCTGACGTTGGTTCCAAGGTAGGCATTGATGTTGGTAATTATGGATTCAGATATTTTAAAATTCAAATCGGGATTGCCTCCGCTTATGTCTGTATTGTTCCGCATGTTAAGGGTACCATCCAGCCTGCAATATTTAATTCGTATGCCGGTAGCTTCGTTTCCTGCCGAACCAAAATTAGCACCGTATTGAAAGAAGATTCCTTCAAAAGTACTGTTGTCGCAGTTTCCGGTGAAGGTAACAGTATTGGTAATTTGGGTATGTCCGGTTGCGATTGTTGAGTCGGGGTAATGGCCAACGCCCCGCCAGTGCAGGGTTTTATCAACTGGAGCAGCAACGGAGAATCCGCCGCCGGGGATGTAAAGGGTGTCTCCGGCAGATGCAGCAGCAATGGCTGCATTAAGGTCATTAAAAGTTTGTGCTGTGCTGTTTTGCACAACAATTTGTTTTTGGGCAAAGCCTGTGAATGCCAAAAACAAGAGCGGTAAAAAGTAAAGCTTCTTCATTTTGATTTTGTTTTTATTTTGCTGTTTGGTTTATCATATTTCTGCCGGTAAATTAGGAGTGTATGATTTTGCACTTTTGTTTTAATTGATTCCGGATGATCCTCCTTAGTTGATTGTTTGCGAGGCGCTTGTTAAGTTCATTTTACTTTTTGCGGGTTTTGTTGCAAAGTTATACTCAGGATAAAAACATTAATACCTATATTGTAAAACCATTACTCACAACGTACAATTGAGCCGGATCAGATATTTATTTTGAATAACAATACAGGAACAGATGCTTCGAGATTTGGTAGTTTACACACCCATGTATGTTACTTTTTTCTGGTGTATTGTATTGCTTATTCCGAACAGAAAAAATAACCGGGCCAGGCATTTTCTTGGCTTCTTTATGCTGGCGGCTTTTTTGCTGTATTTATGTCATGCCGTTTTTTTTAAAGCGTCACCTGGGCGCTATTTATGGTTCGACCCTGTATACACCTTTGTTTCTTTGTCGGTTTATCCGCTTTATTATTGGTACATTAAACTCCTTTCAATAGAAACAGATTATAAATGGTATAATCTGCGCATGTTTCTTCCAGCTGGCATTTTATTTTGGTGTTCTGTTGGCACTTATCTGATTATGACACCTGTAGAACGAGATTATTACCTAACTTCTTTTCTATTAAAAAGAGAAGGCTTTCTATCGGCCTCTCCCGGGGTATTGCTTCAGGAGATTTTTTACATTACCGGACGAATCGTTTTTACTATCCAGGTTGTTTTCTTTCTTGTTCATGGAAGAAATCTTATAATGCGGTACAATTCAAGAATCGCAGACTTTTATTCCAACCTTAACAACAAAACCATTCTTTGGGTGAAAACGCTGTTGTATTCATTGGTAGTAACCTCGGTAATGAGTATCATTTTTATGATTATTGGAAGAACACAGTTTATGGATTCGACTGTCTTGCTGCTTATTCCTTCCAGTGTTTTCAGTATTTTATTATTTTTTATTGGCTTGCAGGGCTATATGCAAAATCATACGGTTGTTGATTTGGTTGTGGAAGAAAATATGGATGCAGAAAAAAACAACCATAAAATCTATAACCAGGATATGCTAAAGAGAAAGTTGCTGAAACTTTTTTCTGAAAAAAAGCCCTATCGAAATCCCGAACTTAAAATCACACAGATATCCGAAGAATTGTTAACAAACCGTACTTATGTCTCCAATCTGATCAACAGTGAATTTTTATGCTCTTTTAGCGATTTCGTAAATAATTACCGGGTTGCGGAAGCGAAAGAACTGCTTGCTGACTCCAGCTACGATAACCATTCTCTTGAATCTATTTCCGAGGCAGTTGGTTTTGGGTCGTTAAATACTTTTATCCGGGTATTTAAGCAGGCTGAAGGTGTAACTCCCGGTCGTTACCGAAGCAGAATAATGCAGGAAAAATAGCTCTGTGATTTTCTTTTATCGTTGCAATGCTGGCGAAAAACTCCGTTTGAATTTCTGAATAATTCGTATGTGGGGGAAAAGTAGTGTATTATCCGAATAGGCTTGGTATGTTTGAATAAAAGTTAGCGAGCGATTTATTGAATAAAAAAAACAGGAACCGTTTGGCTCCTGTTTTTATATTGCGTAGGTCTTATTTTTCCAGTTCTTTCCAAACCAGTGCGCTTGCTCCGACAATGGCCGCATCGCCAGGCTTCAGTTTAGATGGAAGAATTTTAATTTTGTTTTTGAAGATCGGGAGCAAATGTCTTTCCATGCTCTCTTTGGTTGGTTTGAAAATGTATTCGCCGGCAGCAGTAGGTCCGCCAAAAAGGAATACAGCTTCAGGGCTCAGGTGGTGAACGGTATCAGCCAAGCCTTGGCCCAACCATGCACCGGTTTTTTCGAATACTTCCAGTGCAATTTTATCGCCTTTTTCTGCTGCGTCGAAGATCATTTTTGAACTCAGTTCCTTGAATGATTTGTCGGCCAGTAAACTGTCGTTGGCGTTGTAGTGTGCCATCAGTTCAAAGGCAGTACGTTTCATTCCGGGAGCTGAACAGTAAGCTTCCAGGTGTCCCAGAGCAGAACATCCGCAAAGTCTTCCGTTCGGAATCAGTGTGGTGTGTCCGCATTCTCCGGCAAAACCATCGTGTCCGTAAACCAGGTCGCCGTTCACAACAATACCGCTGCCAACGCCTGTTCCCAGGGTAAACATTACAAAGTTTTTCATGCCTTTGGCACCACCGTAAATCATCTCTCCCAAAGCGGCTGCATTGGCATCGTTGGTAAGAGCTACGGCGTTCATATCCGGAAAATGTTTTGTCAGCAATTCAACAAACGGAACCATTCCGCGGAACGAAAGGTTAGGAGCATATTCAATGGTTCCACTGTAGTAGTTACCATTGGGAGCGCCGATACCAATCCCGAGGAACTCAATATCTTCGTTTAATAATTTTACTGATTTAATCAATTCTTTAATGGCTGCTGACAGGTCGGCTATATAACGGTCGATATCCCCGTGCGAAGGGGTCGAAATATTGTCCTTAACCATTACATTTCCCTCTGCATCAACAACTCCGATAGCGGTGTTCGTCCCACCTATATCCACACCGATTGCAACTTTCTTCATTATAAATATGTTTTTAATTTTTTGGCTTTTTCTGTAGCTCAGCAAATTTAAAAATAATATGCAATTCTCCCTGTCTCAGAAGGCTTATTCGGAAAATATTCTTGAAAATCCGGAAAGAGAATAGCTTTTTTTCTGTCTGTGAACGGAATTTTCGTCCGTTTCGCTGAAGTTCGGTAAATTTGCAGCAAAAGAGAAGGAGAATTTTATGCACAAACTGAAAAAAAAATTACTTCAGGCACTCGGATGGGTGTTGCTGGTGCCGGTTTATATTTATAAATACGGCATTTCTCCTTATACTCCGGCATCGTGCAGGCATGTTCCCACTTGTTCTGAATACGCTGTTCAGGCCATCAAAATTCACGGTCCTTTCCGCGGGTTTGTGCTCACTGCCAAAAGAATTTCCAGGTGTCATCCGTGGGGAACGCACGGTTACGATCCTGTTCCGCCTAAAAAGGAAAAGAAGAAGGCGAGTTAGTTCGATTATCAGAATGTAATCAAAAACATAAAACTAAATTTGTAGGACGTTGTTCTATTGGGAGCATTAAAATTATTACGAAAAAATGAAGAGATTTTTATTTATACTGGCCCTTGCTTTTATAGCAGCATCTTGTGGTTCCGGGAAACAGGAAGAAGCAAAAGTGATTACAGTGAGTATTTTGCCGCAAAAAACGTTTGTCCAGAAAATTGTGGGCGACGATTTTAGTGTGAATGTTTTGATTCCTCCGGGGGGAAGCCCGGCCACATACACGCTTTTGCCATCGCAGCTGAAGGACATTGCGCGATCTGCGATCTGGTTCCGGATTGGATACATTGCCTTTGAACATTCGTGGAAAGATAAAATTGGCCAGGCCAACACCAAAATGAAAGTGGTTAACATGGCTGAAGGACTGGATCTGATTGCCGACCAGATGGAACAGCACGGTGATCATGTTCATATCGACGGAGTTGATCCGCATGTGTGGATGTCGCCGGTAATGGTGAAGCAAATGGGAAAAGTAATACTGGATGAAGTTTCGAAACTTAAGCCGGAGAAAGCCGATGAGTACAAGGCCAATTACGAGAAGTTTGCCAACGAATGCGATGAGCTGGATGCGGAGCTTCGGAGCAAACTGGAGCCCTACAAAGGCCGGAAATTCATTGTTTTTCACCCCAGCCTTTCGTACTATTCCCGCGAGTTTGGCCTCGAACAGTACTCGCTCGAAACAGGAGGAAAAGAGCCAACTCCGCAACATATGAAAGAAGTGGTGGATATGGCCAACGAGGACAATATCCGGGTGATTTATATCCAAAGCGAGTTTGATAAGGACCATGCGCGGGTTTTTGCCGAAGAGATCAATGGCAAAGTGTTCCAGGTTTGGCCACTGAGTCCTGACTGGGCGGAGAATTTAAGGTCGATGACTGATTTACTTATTGAGAATTTTTAATGAAACCACTGGTTAAAATAGAAAATCTTACGTGCGCTTACGACAAAATTCCGGTGCTTGAGAATGTCAACCTGGAAGTGAATGAGCGCGATTTCCTCGGCGTTATCGGACCCAATGGCGGCGGCAAAACAACTTTGCTGAAAGCCATTTTGGGGCTGCTTAAACCGGTGAAAGGAAAAATAGTTTTTGGAAGTGATTTGCAGGGACGTAAGAAACCCATCGGATATCTGCCCCAGGTAAGGCATATCGATAAAAAGTTTCCGATCACGGTTTTTGATGTGGTGCTTTCCGGGTCGATTATGAACGGCATTTACCGGCCTTCGGCTGAAGAACGGCAGAAAGCAGAGCAACTTCTCGTTGAGATGGGAATCCTGGATATCCGGCACAAAGCCATTGGTGAGCTTTCGGGTGGACAAATGCAACGTGTTTTTCTGTGCCGTGCATTGCTGAGCGACCCCAAACTTCTGATCCTGGATGAACCGGATACCTTTGTGGATAACCGTTTTGAAGGAGAGTTGTATGAGAAACTCCGGGCACTGAACAAAGAGATTGCCATCATCCTGGTTTCGCACGACGTGGGCACCATTTCAACCTATGTGAAAACCATTGCCTGCGTGAATAAATCGCTTCATTACCATCCGAGCAATATTATTACCCAGGAGCAGCTGGAAGGATACAACTGTCCGATCCAGGTTATAACACACGGAGAAGTTCCACACACTGTATTACAGTATCATCATCATTGATTATGAACGCCATACTTGAACTTTTTAATTACGATTTTTTTCAGAAAGCTTTTCTCGCCACCGTTTTTGCCAGTATTTCCTGCGGAATTATTGGGAGTTATATCGTTGCGCGAAGAATTGTATTTATCAGCGGGGGGATCACCCATGCCTCGTTTGGGGGTATCGGACTGGCTTTTCTCTTGGGATTTAACCCCTTACTGGGAGCTGTGTTGTTTGCTGTAATGTCGGCCATGGGAATTCAGTTCTTTACCAAAGTGGCCGAAATCAGGGAAGACTCTTCCATTGCGATCTGGTGGTCGCTTGGAATGGCACTGGGGATCATTTTTGTATTCCTGACACCGGGTTACACGCCCAACCTGATGAGCTACCTTTTTGGAAACATCCTTACGGTTACCAGTTCCGAACTTTGGTGGATGTTTATGCTGAACGTGGTGATCGTGCTGTTCTTCACGCTTTTTTTGCGTCAGATTCTGTACATCGCATTCGACGAAGAGTTTGCCCGCACTGCCGGTTTGCCGGTCGATCGGTACAACTATCTCATCATGACACTGATTGCGCTTACCGTGGTGCTGAACATCCGCGTGGTGGGAATTATCCTGATTTTATCGCTGCTGACGATCCCGCAGGCTTCGGCCAATCTTTTTACCAAAGATTTTAAGAAGCTGATTGTTCTGTCGTCGATGTTTGCATTTATTGGGACGATGATCGGACTGTTCATTTCCTATTTCCTGGATATACCTTCGGGGGCCGCGATTATTTTTACGCTGGTGCTTATGTTTGGCTTGCTTCGGGTGGTTAAGATATTTGTGTAATGTTCACCCAAAAAAAGGAGAAATTCTATTGCTGTAAAACGTGTGGTTTTGAGTTTTCGAACCTCGATGTTGAACGTGTTTGCAGCAATTGTTTCGCCTGTACCGGATGCGAAGTTTACACTTGCCCGTCGTGTGGTTCAGAGGTGGTGGTTAAGCCCATGAAAAAGATGCAATCGTAGTTCACTCTGAGCTTGAAATCAACACACAAAAAACTTTCGGTTTAGCGTGATTTAATAGGATAAAACGCGAAAAACGTATTGTATCAAATAAAAGAATAATGTATTTTCGGCTTGTGTTTATACACAATCAATTCGGGATTGCCTAAAACAAAAACTGCCCGTGCTGTAACAGCCGGGCAGTTTCGTTTTCTAACAGTTATAGTGTTTAATAAGCTTCTTTGAAGTATTTAACTGTACCCACTTTTAACTCCATGGTGGCTTCTTCGTCACAAACAATAATTCCGTTCGGATGAGCCTGTAAAGCTGAAAGCGTCCACATGTGGTTGATTCCGTTTTCTACTACATTTTGCAGCGCGCGCGCTTTCTTGTATCCGTTTACAATGATCAGTACCTCTTTGGCATCCAAAACCGTTTGTACACCAACCGTAAGCGACTGCTTGGGGACAAGGGTAAGATCGTTGTTAAAGAAACGCGAGTTGGCAACAATGGTGTCGTAGTTCAGGTTAACCAGGCGGGTGCGCGATTGCAGCGATGAACCGGGAACGTTAAAGGCCAGGTGACCATCGGCTCCCATTCCTCCCAAGAAAAGCTCAATCCCACCGTAGTTATTGATCTTCTCTTCGTATTCAGCACATTCCTTATCCAGATCGCTCGCGTTGCCATTCAAAATGTGAATGTTCTCTTTTTTGATGTCGATATGGTTAAAGAAATTGTTGAACATGAAGCTATGGTAGCTTTCCGGATGATCTTCGGCAATACCTACGTATTCATCCATATTGAAAGTAACCACATTCTCGAAAGACACTCTTCCCGATTTGTTTAAATCGATTAGTGCTTTGTAAGTTCCAAGTGGCGATGAACCTGTGGGCAAACCCAGTACAAAAGGCTTCTCCGGAGTTGGTTGAAATTCGTTGATCCGGGTCGCAATATGGTTAGCTGTCCACTGGCTGATCTCGTCGTAATTGTTATGAATGATAAGTTTCATCTTATATATGATTTTTGGTTATTTTGACACTCTCCCGTTCATACGGGGAAAGTGCCAAAAGTAATCAATTAAATGTTATCCAAGGTTCTCCATTGCCTTGCCCAGCTTGGCTGATTCGGCAAGAAACTGCTCTACAGTTAATTCGCGGTGGTAAATCATTCCGTGTGTTGCTCTCAGTAGTGGCGATTCATTCTGGTAGAAGAAATTTTTGCCCAGTAACAACTCAATTTGTTTGTGCTGTTCGAACCATACCCTGCGGGTTACATCGCTGAATTTTCCATCGAGCTGGTAACTTGGGAACGATGCGTTCACCTGTGTAATGTAGCATTCGGTAAACGACTGGTCGAGCGTTGCCAGCGAATTAAGCGAAACCGGAACGATCACTTCCACATCCCACGGATTGTACCTGAACCACACATTCCGGTAACCTACAATGCGCAAGTTGCTGAGGTCTTCTTCTTTGTTCCATTCTTCAACGGCTTTGCTTACTGCCTGTAGTACTTTGTAGTGAGTGTCCGGTCCGCTTCCCTGCGGGTCCATTGCCAAACTGATAACTGTTGGCTTATATTTTCTGAAATCATTCAGAATAGGCAGCACGTCGTTTTCGAAATTAGATTCTCCGGAATAAAATCCAAGATGAAGGTGGTGTACATTTTTCACCATTGTTCCGTAGTGCGCCCAAACCAGTTCTTCTTCGAACTCACGGATCATTCCTTTCAGTTTCTGTATTTTTGGGGGATTTATACCACCGTCGTAGCTGTTTTTCAGAACTGTAAGAATTTCATCGATGGTTTCGCGCAGCTGCTCTTCGTTGTTGAGATCCCAGATAGAAACCAGCGCTCTTACCGTCCGGTGGCAAACACCGCGGCGTTTTTCTTCTGCATCCTGTGCTGCAATGTTATCGAGGTAATGGTAAAGATCTTTGTCCCACTTGTATTTGTATCCATCCTGGAAAAAATCGGGGAAGTTGATCATCTCAATTTTGCCATGGTTCAGCAGGTCCAGCGTATCCAGTAAAAGATCGCGCAGGAATGTATTGGTGACTGCATTATAGCCGGAAGTCATTACCGAAAAATGTAATTCATTGCTGGCTTCGCGTGACTGCCTGTTAGTTGCCGGCATAATTCCGAGCATGATGTCGTCGTGGTGAGGGCCAGTATGGTAATAAGTCTGGTTTTTCTCCCGCTCCATTCCTTTTTGAAGCTTTGCCGTAATGGAATCAATTACCGACTGAACTGTATTCTCACTCAGATCGGGAATCATACTGCAATATTTGTCTGCTTTCAGATCGGCTAGTTCGAGTTTCGATCCGAACTTGTTGATCTTCTTGCACAAATCAATTACAGCACGTTCTGTTTTCTGGTGATTCCACGGCGAGCATTTATAGTAGCAATCAATGGCATCATCCAATTTTACGGCAGCTCCTTCAGTCAGGTAAAAACGGGCATTTTCAAGTCCCTGTAGTGAAGTAGCGGGGTAGCAAATGCTGGCTTCGCATTCAATTGAGTTTTTGATCACATCCGCAATCGCTTCGCCTGCTGCATAAATAATCGCCTTGTTTTTTGGGTTGAATTTCAGGGTTCCCAAGCCAATGGTAATTACCAGGCGGTTTCTCGAGACTTCGATTCCGCCTAAGTCGGCCGCTGTTATTGCCTGTGTTTCGAAATTGGTTTCGGTAAGGCGGGTACCTGAGAAATGATCGGTTCCGCGGGTATTGAAGGCAATGTGTCCGTCAGGCCCGATTCCACTCATGAAAAATCCGATACCACCTTTTTCCCTTATTTTGGTTTCGTAAGCCCTGCACCAGTTGTCGATTTGGAAAATGGAACGTTGTTGCAGTTGCTCCTGGTGTGTTTTTGCTTCGCGGTAACGCAGCGAGAGGTCAATTTTGTAATCCGGGAATACTTCGCTGTAGTGTTTGCCGTCGGCCAGTTCAATTTCTTCCGAATTGATCAGCAATGCTTTTTCTGCATCAAAGCCAAAACCTTTTATGTAGTGCTCAACCGCGTAATTGTACAAGCTGTTGTGTTGTTTTGGATCGATGGGGAAAAATTCGCCCATTTGCACAAATGTCAGGCCGCTCAAATCTGGTTTTGCCACATCTGCCAGTCCGTATTTTGCACGAATGTCAATGCCTTTCTGGTTGTCCCAGTTATCCAGCAGGAAATGCGTGTAATTCTGAAAGTACTGAGCGGTTTTTGCACTCGGAAGACTGATAACGCCTTGCGGGTTTTTACTTACCCATTCAAGGAAACTCAAAGCCGATAATAATCCGAGTTTTGGAAAACTATCAGACGCAATGTAAGGAACACGAGTTGTAATCTCTTGTAGTTGGGTTTCTTTTAGAAACGCTTCTTCAACTTTTGAAAAATTGTGATTCATCGTATGTATTTGTTTCTGCTACTATTTATTCATAGACAGTTGCCTGAATTTTTTGTTCTGTCTATTTTGAAATTTGTTCCAGTGCATAAGCCGCTGCGCCCATTGTTCCGGCTTTTGGCCCCAGTTCGGAGAACAGTACCTGGGAGTCGTTACTGATGTCGCGGTTGCTGTAAGTGTTAATCGCCTGTTGAATGGGAGCCTGAATAAAGCGGCTGGCTACAGCTACCTGTCCGCTTAAAATAATCAGCTCGGGGTTAAATACCTGAATAAGCAATGCAATGCCGTGTCCAAGCCATTTTCCTGCTTCCGAAAAGAGCGAAATGGCAAACTGGTCGCCGGAATCGGCAGCTTGTATAACCGTTGAAATATCTATTTTTTCTAAATCGTTGTCAACCAATTTGTTTATAAGCGATGACTTGCCGTTTTTAATGGCTTCCCGCGCCTGGCGGGCAATGGCTTTTGCCGAAACTACTGTTTCGAGGCATCCCTGTTTTCCGCAAACACAAAGCGGTCCGTCGGTAACAATCGGAACATGCCCGAATTCGCCGGAAAAACCTGACTTGCCGGTGTATAATTTCCCGTTCACGATTATGCCCAGTCCCATTCCCCAATCAACCTGCAGCATCAGCACGTTTTTCT
The DNA here is from genome assembly GCF_003576475.1 of Maribellus luteus. GTDB lineage: Bacteria > Bacteroidota > Bacteroidia > Bacteroidales > Prolixibacteraceae > Draconibacterium > Draconibacterium luteum. The sequence continues at coordinate 476,706 of NZ_QWGR01000004.1, forward strand.
TGTTACGTGCCAGACCAAAATGTTGTTCGGCAAAGGTGCGCAGCTTGGTATCGTGGTTGAAAAATACGGGTACCCCGAATATCGTTTTTAATTCGGCAAACAAGTTCTTTACTTCGGGGAAGTAGGTAAGGTTGGTTCCTTCGTGAAGATTAATCAGCCCGGGAAGTTCAATTCCTGCCACCAGGATCTTGTCGCGCGAGATATTGCTTTCCTTGAAAACCTCCTCCAGCTTTTGATTTACCTGGTGGAATATTTCAATGTCCGACTGCATGCTGATGGGGAAAAAGTGAGGTCCGCTAATTTCCTCGTTGTTGCTGTTAAAAATCGAAATAATGGTGCGGGTAACATTAATAGTAATACCAACTACATAAAATCCGTCTTTCACCAGGCCGTAAATATTGGGCCGGCGGCCACCGCTGGAATCACCGCGGCCGAGTTCTTCCACCAAACCTTCATCAATCAGCTCCAGGAGCAAACTGTTAATTTTGGGGGTACTTAACTTAATTTGTTTTGCTAACTCCGAATTCGACAGGGGGCCGTTAAAATAAATCGCACGAAGGATGTGCTTTTTATGTCCACTTTTTTTGACTTCAACGGCCTGGCTATGGTTTACAGGATGTTTAAATAGTCTTTCCATGATAGTTCTACAAAAATCTAAATTAAATAAGTTCCAAACAAGCGCCTTTTTAATAATTTTAAAAAGGAAGAGGTATTTTCGCTAAATTTAACCATTGCTTTACAATTCATAAAAAAATAATGCCAAAATATTTTGATCTTGTTTATTTTAGAAGAACTTTAGGCTGGCAAGTCTTAAACCGATTAAACAGAAAGTACAATGTGTAGGAAGAAATTTTGGATACTGCTTTTGCTTGTAATTGGTATTGGCCTGGCTCACGGTCAATCGCGTAGAATTATCAACATTCCTGATATTAGTGGGTACAAAACACTCAAATGTGATTTTCATATTCATACCGTATTTTCGGATGGTACCGTTTGGCCAACCGTGCGGATAAATGAAGCCTGGGAAGAGGGCCTCGATGCAATTTCGATTACGGATCACATCGAGTACAGGCCGCATTCAACCGATGTTGTGGCAGATCACAACCGTTCGTATGAAATTGCGGTACCGCTGGCCAGGCAAAAAAATATTTTGCTGGTAAAGGGGGCCGAGATTACCCGCAGTATGCCTCCCGGGCATTTGAATGCCTTGTTTATTAAGAATGCCAACCTGCTGGACCGCGACGATGTGTTCGATGCCATCAAGGAAGCACGTGACCAGGGCGCTTTTCTGATCTGGAACCACCCGGGCTGGAAAGCGCAGCAGCCCGATTCAACCTTGTGGTGGCCCGAACATTCCAACCTCCTGGCAAATGGCTTGCTTCATGGTATTGAGGTGTATAACAGCAATGAATATTACCCGGAAGCATTGGAATGGGCCAACGAAAAAAAGCTGACCATGTTTGCCAATACCGATGTACACGGCCCCATGAATGTAGAGGAAGGACAACACCGCCCTATGACATTGGTTTTTGCGAAAAGCCGTACCGAAGGCGGAATCAAGGAAGCGCTTTTTAACCGGCGCACATTGGCTTATTTCGACAATACCCTGGTAGGGCAATCGGCTTTGCTGGAACCTGTGTTTTTTGCCTCGCTCGAATACGACAAGGCACCTTTACGAATCGCCAACGGAATCAATAAAGTAGTGTACCTGCGAAATAACTCGGATCTTGACTACGAACTGGAACTGGTACAACCGGGTGTTGGTTTCGATGCACCGGAGCGTTTAACACTGAAAGCACATCATGTTACGCCTTTGAGTTTAAGCGGTAACTCCGATGAAATTGGCAGTACCCGCGAAATCAACCTTTACTACACGGTAAAAAACATGTTCACAGGGCCTGTCGATAACCTGATCGTTACGTTTACCTTTAAAAATCTTCCTTAAAAAATACCGCCTGCTGAACAATTTGGCCGCGGGGAAGTTTTTGCGATTACATATTCAGTAAAAAATGGCTGTTAGCAAGAAAAAAGAACCGCAACTTTTCCCGCAAATCATTACCGACAACCAGGAAATATCGCCCGGCGTTCACCTGATTGCTTTTAAACGAAGCACAACATTTAGCCCCGGGCAGGTAGTGAAGATCGGAATCGACTCTGAGCATCCGCCCCGCATATACAGTATTTGCAGTGGCAACCAGGAGGAGGAGGTCCGCATCCTTTTCAATATAAAAGAGGATGGATTTCTAACCCCGAAACTTTCGGCCGTTATCCCGGGCGATACGATCTGGGTTTCGGAGCCTTACGGGAGCTTTCTGGCAACCGGAGAGCCGGCGTGGTGGATCGCCACCGGCACAGGTATTGCTCCTTTTTACAGCATGTTTCGTTCGGGAGTTGATGCCAATAAAAAACTGATACACGGAGTGGCGCACCTGAACCAGTTTTATTTCGAAGATGAACTGGAATGGGCCATGGGCGAAAACTATGTGCGCTGTTGTTCGCGCGAGTCGTCGTGTAATGTTTTCCCCGGACGCGTGACTGATTACCTGGCAAATTTGGAAAGCTTCCCCGATGTGAAATTTTATCTCTGCGGAAAAGCGCTGATGGTAGTGGAAGTACGTGACCTGCTGATTGAAAAAGGAGTTCCGTACGAAAACATCCTGGCCGAGATATATTTTTAAGCAAAGGCTTGGCCGAAAAACCAATATTTGTAAATTAGTCGATTAATATCCATTCAATTTAAACTAAAAAAAATGAAACGGACCTTTATTTTAACCGCCCTGATGCTATTTGCATTCATTGGCTCCCACGCGCAATCGCTCGACGATGTATTGAAAAAACACTATGCTGCCACCGGGCAGGAGAAACTTGCTGCCGTAAAAACATTTTACGTAAAAGCAAAAATAAGTATGATGGGGATGGACATGCCCATGACGATTCAAATGAAAAAGCCCGATAAATTCCGGATTGAAATGGAAGCAATGGGGCAAAAAATCATTCAGGCATATGACGGTGAGACTGGTTGGATGCAGAACCCAATGGCCGGAGCCGGAACTACCGATTTGGCCGGACCTGAGCTGAAACAAGCCATGAGCCAGGCCGACCTGGAAGGTGAACTTTACAACTACGAGAAAAAAGGCCACTCGGCCGAATTGCTGGGTAAAGTAAATGCCGACGGTAAAGAAGCCTACAAAATTAAGCTGACCAACGCCGATGGAACCGTAAAAGATTATTTTATTGATGCCGGCACGTACCTGATCAATAAAATAAAAGTAACCATCGAATCGATGGGACAAACCGTTGACGTGGAAACCAAAGTAAGCGAATACAAAGACATTAACGGTATTAAAATGGGGAGCAAGATGGAAATAAGTACCCCAATGGGCAACCAGTCGATGGTTATGGAAGAAATCAAACTCGACGAGAGTATGGATGATTCTATTTTTGCTCGTCCAGGCGAATAACCGAAGATTTACCAGATAGCAAAAGGGGCGGAATTTCTGCCCCTTTTTTTGTAGCGCGATTAATTAAATCATAGGACCGTGCCGATTTGGTTTTTCACAATTGCAATGCTGTGTCATCCCTTATTTTCGGATTATTAACTTCTTTACGGCCTATTTTTAACGTCTTTTAAAAAGGAGCCTGACATATTTATCGGAAATTCGGGGAAAACATAAATCAAACAATATGAAGATCCGATTTTTACTTGTATTTCCCATTATTTTACTGACAGTCAGTGTGCTTCAGGCGCAGACTGCTTTGAAGGTTGCCCATGTGAACGTACAGGAACTGGTCCAAACACATCCGCTGTTGGACAGCATTCAGGGAGTGCTTGACCAGGAAGCCAAAGACATGGAGCAGATTTACGCCGATATGCTGGAAGAGCAGCAAACCAAAATGGACGTTTTTGAAAAGGAAAACGCCGGCTATTCCGAATTGATGAAAAAGACCAAACAGGAAGAACTGCTGGCCCTGGCACAGAAAATTCAGAATTACAACCAAACCGCACAGCAAACACTCAGGCAGCGAAACATGGAGTTGATACAGCCGGTTTACCAGAATGTAAGCGCTGCGATTAGTGACGTAGCCAAAGAAAATAAAATTACCTACGTGCTGGATGTGAGTACCGGTGCTGTTGCCTACATGGCCCCCGACGCTCAGGATATTACCGAACTGGTGCGGCAGAAATTTCAGAAATAGCCTGCCACTTTCCGAACCTGTAACTCAAATTTTGCCGGAAAATAAGTAAACCCTGCCGTTGAATAAACCGGGCTTTTAATTATCAATAATTCCTGCAAAATTTGGGTAAATCCAAATACAACGGTTATGAAAGCAACTTTTCTGTTTCTGTTAGCGTTTTTGCCTTTTTTCGGCTTCGCCCAAAACGACACCCTTTTACTGTTACCCCAATTAGGAAAGGAATATATTTACGAATACACCGAGTCGGAATACATCCTATTGAATGATGATTCGAGGTACAGACCTTACGACAAGGAGAAAACAATCAAAGTTCAATACAATAACTTTGAACCGGACGAGAAGCCTTTCCTCCGGGTTTCGGTTGAGAAAAACAGGGAAGTTAAGCCCAATGAGAAACCAATGCCGATCCGGGATTTTAAATACCCGACATTCTGGGGTGAAAAAGGTTCTCAGCGAAACAGACAATACTATGAAAGTTTATTATGCCTTGTTAATCCGAAGTACAGCATCGACTCCGGAACCAGCCGGATTACTTTGCTCGACCGCGTCGGCCTTTTATTGGAAGTTCGAAAGATTCTTAGAGATAAAGGCTTTTCAGAGAAAGACGTGGATTATTTCTCTGAAGAGTTTAACGAAAAAGGAATACCGCTGATAACAAAGTTGGTACAGTCAATTTACAGGGTGCCGATACCCGACAAAAATGAAACTGACCCAGTTGCATACTTAACTGTACAGCAAAAAAAGGAGGAGGCAGAACTAATTACCTGCTCGGCAAATAAGCCAGAGGCGGGGCTTAATTCTCTGACAATAGAAATCGATAAGGACAGAAATCAGTTGGTTCAGTACAACCGGATTGAGTTAAACGAGCTTAGATACAATGTTTCCCTCGTTCGAAGCAAATATCAAAACTTGTCGAACAAGGAAACACATCTTTCTTTGGCTTCGGAAAAGGAAATAGGGAACAATACTTTCACCATTTCGGGCAAGGTGGAAAAAGTGCTGGGTAAAAGGGTAATCTTATCAACATTGCAGAAGCCATACGGCGTAAGCATGAGTCAAAAAGTATATGACCTGGGTGAAAGTAACTCGTTTAAAATTGAAGAAGAGTTGGAGCAGCCTCAGCTTATATTTCTCAGGTTTGGCTACAATGCGAACCTGAGAGATTTGCCAACCCTGGTGATATATGCCGAACCGGGCAACGAAATACACCTTGATGCGAAAGGCGATACTTTTCCCTGGGATATTACTTTTACAGGTCCTTTGGCCAAAACCGGGCAAATGATTTATGAATACCGCAAAGCCTATCCTGTTTTCGACGATGACATTACCCCTTATTCATACCTCAACCGGGGCACGCAATATGCCGAGTTTGAAAAAGCAAGCAAAGCATTTTCCGAAATTTGCGATAAATACCGGAACGATATGCCTGCGAGTGTATTTCGTTTTGTGGAAACAGAGTTGCAAAACCAGTTGTATTGCGGGGCAAATCAACTGTTAAGTCAGTTTAATTCTTTTGATGTTGAGAGGGTATGGAGAGGAGATACCAAACCCGATGAGGTTGATGCAGATTACCTAAAGAAATATGTCGATCGGTTCAATGTTAATGTAGATTACAATCCTTTGGGAATTTATTCACGACAAGCAGCAACTTCTTACTTCACGAGTAATGCAGTGACAAGTAGTAAGATTGTCCCCAACATTATTTTGTGGGATGTTGACTACAATGAATTCTATTCTTCCTTTTACTATTTTGGTGATCTTCGCTCACGGATAGAATTGGCAAAATTGACATTTGCCGGGTTGCCATTGTACAGTACGGCAGGCGATATGCTTGTTCAGGAGAAAAGAGGACAAATATTTGGGCAGATTGGGATAAACAGCCAAGGGGAAGAAGCCGACGAATACCTCGATGACATGCTCCGATATTGTAATGACAAGAATTTTGTCCGGGAAATATCAGGTTTTGTATCAAACCAGGGAAAATGGAAGGACGAAAACTATGTCCCCGATGTGAGGTTTACAATGCCTGACGGGAAAGAAGTCGGCATGAAAGATTTTTTCGGGGAAAGACCAACCATCTTTTACGTAAGTTCAGACTGGGCCGGCGAACGCTATTATTTCGACGACCTTTCGAAAGAAAACCCCGACATCAACTATGTTTACATTGTGGAAGGCAGCAATCTTAATGTGTGGAAGATTTCCTGAGCCGGGCTGAACCGAAAGCGCAGCAATTGCTGTTGATGAACGATACTATTCGGTTATCAGACATATTTCCTTCGGATTGGAAGAATTTCATCCTTTACAATAAAGAGGGAGAACACATCGGAAATGCCAAAAGCCCTTTAGAGGCAACAAATTTGATGAAACAATATTTAGTTCAACCGAAGGAAAAAACAATCGATAAGTCGGTGCTGATAACCGTGATCATTGTTTTGGTTGCATTGCTGGTGTTGGTCGTTTCGGTTTTGTTGGTTTGGAAATGGCGTGTTCAGCAGCAGTTTCGAAAGGAGCAACGCGAACGGCGCTTGCGCGAGCTGGAGCTAACTGCCATCCGGTCGCAAATGAACCCGCACTTTTTGTTTAACAGTTTAAATTCGGTACAAAACCTCGTTCAGAAAAATATGGGCCGCGAGGCCCATTTGTATTTAGCCGACTTTGCCGGGTTAATCCGGAAGGTGCTGAATAACTCGGAAAAGGAAGAAGTGTCGCTGGCCGAAGAGTTGGAAATGACCGAACAATACCTGAGGCTTGAACAACTGCGCTTCGACTTTGACTATTCGATGGAAATAGATTCGGAAATAGATGTACACAACACGCTGGTGCCTTCCATGTTGTTGCAGCCTTTTGTGGAAAATGCCATTGTTCATGGCTTGCAAAACAAAACGTCGGACCGTAAACTGAAAATAACAATGAAACGCCGGGATTCGGAAATCAAAATCGAAATAGAGGACAACGGTGTTGGCCGGGAAGCTGCCAAAGAATTGTCGAAAACCAAGAACGGGAAAGGAACAAAACTCATTAGCGAGCGTTTGCAGCTTCTGAAAGAAAAGCAAGGTGAAAAGTATTTGCTCGAAACCATCGATTTGCCGGAAGGAACGCGTGTTGAGATTATCATTCCGGAAGAAAATTAGATCTTCCACGCAAAGAAAAGAAGAAGCACAAAGGCCGCAGAAATCTTTTGCGTACTCTGCTCCTGACTTAGCGTTCTTTGTGAGAACTAGAACTGAGAACTAAAAAAGGATAAAATGAAAATCAAATCCATCATAGTTGACGACGAGAAACACGGGCGTGAAAATCTTGCCGGATTGCTGCGGGAATATTGCCCCGAAGTGTTGGTGCTCGGAGAAGCAAATTCGGTGGCCGCTGCTGTTTTGTTGATTGAAAAGCACGATCCTGATTTGGTTTTTCTGGATATTGAAATGCCCAAAGAAAATGGCTTCCGGCTTTTGGAAACGCTGGGTCATGCCCGCTTCGAAGTGATTTTTGTAACCGCTTTTGATAATTATGCCATCAAAGCAATTCGTTTTTCGGCTGCCGATTACATCCTCAAACCCATTAATTACAACGATTTGGTAGAAGCTGTTAAGAGGGTTTCACATCGGGTTTTGCAGAAACAGGAAAATCAACGCGTCAACGAATTGGCGCGCAACATTCAGCAGCCCGAGAACCCCAGAATAGGTTTACCTACGGGCGACAGGATTGAGTTTATCGAAGTGCGGAAGATCATTCATTGCAAAGGCGAAGGAAATTACACGCACATATACTTACAGGACAAGAGACGTTTGCTGGTGGCAAAAACGCTGGTGGATTTCGAGGAGCTTCTAAACGATTATGCGTTTATCAGAACCCACAAATCGCATTTGGTGAATCTGCATCATGTTTCGGCCTATTTGAAGACCGACGGAGGAACACTGGAGCTTTCCAATGGCGACCGGGTAAATATTTCAAGGCGCCGAAAAGACGCAGTTCAGGAAGTGTTAAAAACCTTGACACAGTAGGTCGTTTGTACAGCATTCTTTATTTTAGCAGGAAACCATCTGGAAATCATGAAAGTATTAGCCCTTCTTTTTCTCATAAGTCTGTCGTTAGCCGGAGTTGGTCAAAATGCAGACACGTTGAAAACACTTCCCGGAATTGAAATAACGGGATTCTTGCAGGATTTCAAAACCGATTCTTTGGGACTTCCGCTAAAATTAAAGATGGATTCTTTGAGTCTCGATGAATGGAAAGACCCCTATACGATGAGGTACGGGCAAAAGCAGGAAGAACAGGAACAAGCGATGATTTTTCCCGGGGCGTCACCGAAACAGGAAAACGCTTATGATCCATGGAATATGCCGGTTGCCAAACCAAATGCCAACAACTGGAATATGCCCGTTGCGGTTCCCGACTCTTCCGTCGACTTCTCGCTAAAAATTATTGGGAAAGAGAAGTACAGTTTTCCACAGAAATAAATTTAGGCCATAAAAAAGGCGCACCAACTGTGATGCGCCTCTGAAAATGTGTAGTAAGTTATTACTTGTTGAAGGGTACAATCAAATAGGTATAGATAATGCAACCTACGCAAATGGTGAGCGCAAACTCAAGCGTGGCAAAGAATACATAAATTCCAGCGATCAGCAGGGCGGCAGAATGCAATTCGCTGACAGAGAGAATTGTAATGGCTAGCATCAGTAAGAAAGCCAGGCGCGCGGCAAATATTTTGGGAGCTTTGTCGATGGCTTTTTCTCCTAAGTTAAGCGTGTTGGTCAGCCAGTGGCTGAGGTAGCTGATGGGACTGAATTTGGCTTTGGTAAAGGCACGTACAAAATAGTCGGCCACCAAAAAGAAGAGAATAACCGGTAGTTGAAATGCAAAGGCTGCTACAATCAGCAGAATTCCAAGAATTGCATTCAGGCGGGTTATCTGTTCGTTGATTTTTTCATTGGAGATGGGGCAAATAATCTGTTTCATAGCATTTTCGTTAACTGGATGAATATAAACACTAAAAAGTGTTTTATTGCCGTATGTGACTTAAGTCACCCAGATTCATTACAAAGATTTAACAATAAGGGGAGAAAGTCATTTCATGCTACCGATGTGTAATTATCTTTAAGGTTTCCGGTCAAATCGGTTATTGCGGCAATGGCATGATAGAAAAAGTCGCTGCTTTCTAAAACAGATAAACATTCAATACAGATACAAATGAAGGTTCGATTTATTGGTACAACAATTTTAAGTTTCGCCGCTGCATTGGTATTGCAAGGCGCTGTTATTACAGGGGTACAGGCCCAGGAGAAACAAGAGGCGAAGCCCTGGTTTAAAGACGGGGAAGCGCAAATTGTTAAAGCTTTTGAGGATCCGGACCGCTGGATCAGGGAAGATTTGTGGGTGGAAACCGAATTCGACAGCGATGGCGACGGACGTTCTGACCGGATGCACGTTGACGTAACCCGTCCGGCCGAAACCGAAACTGAGGGCTTGAAGCTGCCGGTTGTTTACAATACCAGTCCTTACTTTGCCGGAACGGCCGGAAACAATCCTTCCTATTTTTGGGATGTGAGGCACGAGCTGGGCGAAGAGCCAAAACCACACGCACACCCGACAGAAATTAAGCGAAGAGGGGTGCGCCCGATCATTTCGAAAGGGCATGTTAGCACCTGGTTGCCGCGTGGCTACATTGTGGTGCACTCTTCCTCTCCCGGAACAGGTTTGTCGGACGGTGTTCCTACGATTGGCGGCGACAATGAATCGCTGGCGCCAAAGGCTGTGATCGACTGGCTTTGTGGTCGGGCAAAAGGTTATACAACACGCACAGGAAATAAAGAGGTAAAAGCCTACTGGTCCACCGGGAAGGTTGGAATGACTGGCACGTCGTACAACGGAACGCTGCCCCTGGCCGCTGCAACAACCGGTGTGGAAGGTTTGGAAGCGATTATTCCGGTGGCACCCAATACTTCCTACTATCACTATTACCGTTCCAACGGACTGGTTCGCTCACCCGGCGGGTACCTGGGGGAAGATGTGGATGTTTTGTTCGATTTTATTCACAGCGGCGATGAGTCGAAACGCGAATATGCCCGGAAAACCGTGCGCGACACAGAGATGAAAAACGGGCAGGACCGTGTTACCGGCGACTACAACGATTTTTGGGCAGGGCGCGACTATCTGAATAAAATGGATAAAATGAAAGCAGCTTTGCTGATGTCGCACGGTTTTAACGACTGGAATGTGGTGCCCGAGCACAGCCTGCGCATCTACGAAGCCGCCAGAACCAAAGGACTGCCGGCTCAGATATATTACCACCAGAACGGGCACGGCGGACCGCCACCCGTATCGATGATGAACCGCTGGTTTACCCGTTATTTGTTTGGTGTTGAAAACGGGGTTGAGAACGATCCCAAGGCATGGATTGTGCGTGAAAACGACGAACAGGGAAACCCGACGTCGTATGCCGATTATCCCAATCCCGATGCATCGCCGGTTACCCTTCATCTTACAAAAGGAGCACCTGAAAAAGGAAGCCTGACGGTTGCCAAGCCAACATCGCAGGGAAAAGAGGCTTTGGTTGACAATTATTCTTTTTCTGCCGAGGCACTGGCAAAGGCAGAGAACACCGATCACCGTTTGATTTACGTAACACCTGTTTTGAAAGAGGAGGTGCATCTTTCGGGGAAAACGGTTTTCACCATCAGGGCCGCCAGCAGCAAGCCCGCCGTTAACCTTTCCGTTTACCTGGTATCCTTACCTTGGAACGACCACCGAGGTGCGAAAATTACCGATAACCTGATCACCCGTGGCTGGGCCGACCTGCAGAATTACAAATCGTTGTGGGATAGTGAGCCACTCAAGCCCGGCAGGTTTTATGAAATGACATTTGAATTGCAACCCGATGACCAGGTAATACCGGCAGGTCAGCAAATCGGGTTGATGATTTTTTCGAGCGACCGCGATTTTACTTTGCAACCCGAACCCGGAACCGAGTTAAGGGTTGATCTGGATGGGACTTCCGTTTCATTGCCCGTTGTTGGTGGTGCACAGGCGTGGATGAAGGCTACAGGTGAATTTTAAAAACCGAAAAACATGTTTGGTAAATCAACGTACACAAAACGCAGAAAAACGCTTAAAGAGAAAGTTGGGAAAGGTTTGATTCTTTTGCTGGGGAACAACGAGTCGGCAATGAATTATGCCGATAACACCTATCATTTCCGGCAGAACAGTACTTTTCTGTATTATTTTGGAATCAATCATCCGGGGCTGGCAGCGCTGATCGATATTGACAACGACACGGAAACAATTTTCGGAGACGATTATACCATCGACGACATTGTTTGGATGGGGCCGCAACCTACCATCGCTGAGCGGGCAGAGAAATGCGGAGTAAGCCGCGTTAAACCCTTGACTGAATTGCAGGACGCGTTGGGCAAGGCTGGAACCACCGGGCAAATGTTGCATTTCTTGCCGCTGTACCGGCCCGAGAACAAGATCAAACTCCTGGAGTTGGCAGGTGTATCTCCCAAAGAAATTGGAGAGAGGTTTTCGCTCGAACTGGTAAAAGCAGTGGTGAGTCAGCGCGAAATAAAAACGGCCGAAGAATTGGTGCGAATTAACCAGGCGGTGGATGTTTCGGTGGATATGCACATGGAAGCCATGAAATTTGCGCGACCCGGGATGAGCGAAGCTGAAGTGGCTGCCGAAATTCACAAAGTGGCACTTGCCGCCGGCGGAAACATCTCTTTTCCCATCATTGCCACCATTAACGGGCAAACATTGCACAATCACTACCACGGGAATACCATCAAAGAAGGCGATCTGTTTTTAGTGGATGCCGGTTACGAGAATGAAATGTGTTATGCGGGAGACCTGTCGAGCACTTTCCCGGTGAGTAAAAAGTTTACTTCAGAGCAAAAAGAAATATACGGGATTACGCTGGCTGCTCATCAGGCGGCAGTCGATGCGCTGGGGTTTCTAAAACCTTTTCGGGAGGCGCACCTGGCAGCCTGTTCAGCTATTTTTGATGGGATGAAAAGCATGGGCTTTACCAAAGGAAATACCGCCGATGCAGTGGAGGCTGGCGCTCATGCCTTGTTCTTTCCCTGCGGAACCGGACATATGATGGGCCTCGATGTACACGATATGGAAGACCTTGGCGAGGTTTGGGTGGGATACGACGGTCAGCCCAAAAGTACGCAGTTTGGGTTGAAATCGTTGCGACTGGCAAAACCGCTGCAGGCCGGGCATGTATTTACCATCGAGCCGGGAATTTATTTTATTCCGGAGTTGATCGATCTTTGGAGCGGACAGGGGAAATTCAAGGACTTTATTCATTGGGACAAGGTGAAAACTTATCGTAATTTTGGTGGTATACGCAACGAAGAAGACTTTGTAATGACCGAGAACGGAGCCCAATTACTTGGAAAGCCAAAACCCAAGACAATGCCCGAAGTGGAAGCTTTGCGTGGATAGATGACTGCGTAAAGCACAGACGGTTTTTGCAGAGTGCCGGTAGGTTTAACGTTCGTGATTATGATCAGAATATTTAAAAACCGAAGAAGCAGCAGGCCGGTTTGGCAGATCACACTGGCTGTTCTTATGATTTTGATGAGTATCTATTTCATCAAAAACGAGCATCTTGAGCTTGCCCAAATCCGATCGACACTGCAAAACGCCAACTCATTTTACATTTTTCTGGGGCTGATCGTTACGGTACTGTATGTTTTGCTCCAGGCATTTATGTATGTGTTTAGTTTCAGGGCAGCGGGAGTAAAAGCCAGTTTAAGCGACACTTTGCCTTTGTTTCTGAAGCGAACCCTGATCAGTATTTTCCTGCCCGCCGGGGGAGTTTCGTCGCTGGTATTTTTTACGCGGCCGCTGTCTGCCAGGGGAATCAGTAATTCCGATATTCATTATGGCTCTTACATTTACGGGCTGTGCGGATTTCTTTCGGTGGTTGTGGTTGCCTTTCCGCTGCTGATTATACTGCTCTTGCGCAACAAACTTACTTCGGTAGAATTGATTCCTTTCATCGTACTGATTGTGCTGATTGCCTTGATTTTATTGCTTGTCTGGTCGTTTGCGAAACGCGGTTTTGTTTACAGACTGGTGCAGCGCTTCAATCCGCAGGCGCTGTTAACTCTTGAGAATGTTTTTTCAACGAACCTTCACAACCGGGCGTTTATTTTTGCGTTGCTGATTTCAGTGTTCATTGAGCTGGTTGGGGTAAGTCATGTTTACATTTCCATGTTGGCACTGGGTTTTAAGCCTACTTTGTTTACTGCTTTCATGGCCTACATTGTGATGGTAATGTTGCTGATTGTTTCGCCTTTTTTGCGCGGCATCGGGGCCATCGAAGTTTCCATGACCTATGTTTTTATCCAGAGCGGAATAGCTGCACCACAGGCTGCCGCCATAACGCTTGTGTTCCGCTTCTTCGAATTTTGGCTGCCTTTGATCGCTGGTGCGGGCAGTTTTCTGTTTTCAAGAAAAAACATCCTGTTGCGTGTTATTCCGGTGTTTATCATCTTTGTTGCGGGGCTGATTAACATTGTTTCTGCCATTTCGCCCACCTTGCCCGAGCGGATTGTGATCCTCGAAAAACTACTTCCCAGGCTGGCTGTTACGATTTCGAACTTCGCCGTATTTTTTATTGGCTTGCTGTTAATCGCTCTTTCGGTTTATCTTTTGAAAGGCGTGAAGCGCGCCTGGAGAATCTCCCTTTTGTTATTAACGCTTTCCGCGATTGGCCATCTTACCAAGGGAATTGATTACGAAGAAGCCCTGGTTTCTCTGTTGGCCATTGCCAGTTTGTTGTATACTTACCGCCTGTACAATGTGCGTTCTTTGCCTTTTTACCTTCAAAACTGGTGGAAGATATGGCTGGCTGCTTTTGTGGCGCTGATGGTAAGTACGGTGGGGGGAACTTATTTCCTGGAAAAAGTACACATGGGGGTGGATTACAGTTTTATCCATTCGGTAAAAGCTTCGTTTCGTTTGATTTTCCTGTTCGACAACTCTGCGTATTTGCCACAGTCAAGCTTCGGGCAGCACTTTGTTTTACTGGCTCATCTTTTTAGTGGCGGGTTGTTGATTTCTGCCATTGTGCTTTCGCTGCGTCCGATTTTTGTAAGCGACCACACTGATCTGGAAAATGACAGAAACCACGCACGTTTGCTGGTGCAGGATTACGGGAAGTCGGCACTCGATTATTTCAAATATTACCCCGACAAGCTTTTCTTTTTTAATGAAAATGGTTTTCTGGCCTATAAAATTCAGGGCAGTTATGCAGTTGTTCTCGAATTACCGGTTTGTGCCGATGAGGAAACCGCGCTATCCTTGCTCCGGGAATTTGAGCGCTATTGTTACGGGAACGGCTTGAAAACCTTTTATTACCGTGTCCCGGAATCTTCCATCGGTATTTTTCGTCAGCTAAAAAAGAACGTATTGTTTATCGGGCAGGAAGCCATTCTGAACCTGGAAAGTTTTTCGTTGAGCGGCTCAAAAATGCACCCGCTGCGAAATGCGATTAATAAAGCTAAAAATGCAGGCTTTACGTTTCATGTGTACGAGCCTGAAATAAAAGACGGGGTGATCCAGAAGCTGCAGCAGGTATCGGACGCCTGGCTGAACAAACCGGGTAAGCACGAAATGGTTTTTTCGCAGGGAATGTTTCTTCCCGAGTTGCTCAAAAAAACGACTGTGATGACCATTGAGAATCCGGAAGAAAAAGTGGTTGCTTTTCTGAACCTGGTGCCCGATTTTGTGAAAGGAGAAGGAACTTACGACCTGATTCGGATTACCGACGATGCTCCCACCGGGATCATTTATTTTCTGTTAACTGAAATGTTTGCCTGGTTCAAAAGCAAAGGGATTACGCATGTAAACCTTGGTCTGGTGGCTTTTGCCGGGATTGAGAATCCTAAAACAATGGCTGAACGATCGATGAAAATAGCGCTGGAAAGATTAAAGCCGCTTCAGCATTTTAAAGGACAATTTCAGTTTAAAGACAAGTTCAACCCCGACTGGGAGAAGAAGTACCTGGTATACGGTAACGATTACGATCTTGTGCAGTTTCCGGTGATTCTGAAAGGGGTTTCAAAACCATAATCTACTAATCGTTAACGTTCAATTTGCATTGGACCCGATCAAGGGAGACAAGAGTTGGAAAAGGGCTAAATTCTTGTATTTTTACCCGAAATTTGGCAGGTGAAAAAACTTCTTTCCATACTCTTTTTCAGCAGCTTTTCGTTCAGGCTCTTCGCACAAAACGAGGTAGGCCCTGATGGTGACAAGCTTGTGTATATTTTTCTGGTACTGGTTGCGTTGATAGCCGGTTTTATTTTTACCGGAAGATCGTCGCGCAAAACAAAGGATGGCGGAGGTAAACCGCTGTTTGGTAATGGAGGGGTACGGATTGAACTCGGGAAAAGTGCTATTTATTACCCGGACAGGCTAACGCTTACGGTAAAAAACACCGGGAAAACAGATATCGATCTTGCCAGGCCTTTGCTGGTGTTCGATAATTTCTGGATAAAACGAAAATTCAGGCTCAAGGGAAGCAATAATTACGTGTTTTATCCGCTTTACCTGGAAAAAGGAAAAACGCACACACTTGAAATCGATTTACGGCGTTTTTACGGGCACGACGATCGCCTGAAAAAGTTTCCAAAAGCAAAGATCTACCTCGAGGATGTAAAAGGGAAGAAGCTGGGAAGCAGGGCAGTTTTTTTGCGGAAAACAGCGTTTAAATTTTAAATGAGAAACTGGAAATTCAACCATATAGATTTTTCAACTTATCCGGGTTATGATGGAAATGACCTGGGAGTGTTTTGGTCACCCGAGAAAACCGTGATCAAAATATGGGTACCTACTGCCCAGGTGGTTGAGTTGCGTTTGTACAAGGACGGACTGACCGGAGAAGCCTTTCATAAAACCAATTTGCAGAAATCGGGAAACGGAACCTGGTCGACGGTTTTGAACGGCGATTACGAAGGCAAATACTACACTTTCAAAGTTAACGACGGCGAATGGCTCAACGAAGTGCCGGGAATGTACGCCCGTTGTGTGGGTGCCAATGGCCTGCGCGGGCAGATTTATAATCCGAATTCGACCAATCCCGAAGGGTGGGCGGTGGATCGCGGACCGCGTTACCATAGTTTTACCGAGGCGGTTATCTACGAACTTCATGTGCGCGATTTTTCTATTTCTGAAAACTCGGGCATTGAAAGCAAGGGAAAGTTTCTGGGGTTTACCGAAGAAGGAACCACGTCTCCGCAGGGGCAGAAAACGGGTGTTGACCACTTGCAGGAACTGGGTATTACGCATGTTCACCTGCTTCCGGTAAACGATTTTGCAACCGTTGACGAAGAAAAACCGCTTGAGAAATACAACTGGGGTTACGATCCGCAGCATTTTTGTGCGCTGGAGGGTTCGTATGCCAGCGATCCGTACGATGGAACCAGGCGAATCAGGGAATTTAAGAAATTGGTAAAAACATTGCACGACAAGGGAATTGGCGTTATTCTGGATGTGGTGTTTAACCATACTTTCTATACCAAGGAGTCGGTGTTCAACCAAATGGTGCCCGGCTATTTTTACCGCCAGAAACCCGATGGAACTTTTGCCAATGCTACGGGATGCGGGAATGAAATTGCCTCGGAGCGTTTCATGGCCCGGAAATACATCGTGGATGCGCTGACGTTTTGGGTGGAAGAATACCACATCGACGGTTTTCGTTTCGACCTGATGGGTGTTTTGGACCTGGAAACGATGAAAACCATCCGGGAGGAGATGTCGAAGCTGGATCGTGGTTTGTTTCTTTACGGCGAAGGCTGGGCTGCCGACCAAAGTCCGATGCCGGAGGAGCAGCGTGCTGTTAAGCAAAACACGCATAAATTGCCCGGGATCGCCAGTTTTAATGACGATTTCAGGGACGGGTTGAAAGGAAATCACGGCGATAAAAAATCAAAAGGATTTGTAAGTGGCCTTAACCTGCGGGAAGAAACCATCAAGTTTGGGATTGCCGCTGCTGTTGACCATCCGCAGATCAATTTTGGCTACATCGAGTCCATCAAAAGAGCCTGGGCTGCAGAGCCGGATCAATGCATCAACTATGTTTCGTGTCACGATAATTACACGCTTTGGGACAAACTGAAACAAAGCCTGCCCAAAGCCCCGGATGAAGAATTGCGGAAGCGGGTAAAACTAGCCGGTGCGTTGGTGCTTACCTCGCAGGGAGTTCCTTTTTTGCATGCCGGCGTTGAGTTTTGCCGCAGCAAAAACGGGAACGGGAATTCCTATAAATCACCCGATGCTATCAACCAGTTGGATTGGGCACGGAAGAACGATTACATCGATGTTTTCAACTATTTCCGGCAACTGATTCAACTGCGAAAAAATCACCCGGGCTTGCGGATCGCCAATGCTGAAGGCATCCGAAGTCACCTGAATTTTTGCACGCAGTACAAAATAGGTGTGGTGGCTTATTGTATCGAAGGGCAGCAGGTTGGCGACAGCTGGGAGCGGATTATGCTGTTTTTTAACGGCAACGCCGAGCCAGTTGAGATGCCACTACCGGAAGGCAGTTTCAGGGTGGTGGCCAATGATACTGAAATCAACGAAGCAGGAATTGGTGAGCTGGTTTCTGATACGGTTACGGTTCAGCCTGTTTCTATGCTTATCCTTACTTTGGTGAAATAAAAATCCCATTCACCACGAAAGTGAACGGGATCTTGTTCTTATCTTAAAAATATGTCAAAGGTTTACTTGTGTATTATTGAAAAGAATGCGTTGGTGCATGAGTAAGTACTCTTTCCTTTAATCCAGCTATTTGTGTAACCACCCCGGGCGGTTGGTTGTAATGTCATTAATTGATTTTAAATCTAAATGAACAACGACATTGTCACAACAATGTATTAACGAACGGTATTTTTCAAAATAGAAATGTGCTGTTTGTGAAATGTTTCCTATCCGTCAAGTCATTTTTCCCGCAAATCATTCTTTTGAAGTTGGCTTCCAAAGTATAAAAACAGAAACGGAACCAACTAAGAAGAATAGAGAGGCCGCCCTGGAAATATCGGGCAGCCTCTCTGTTTATCCGGCAATTTGTTAATTAGCCTTTACAAGTTTAATATTATCAAGGAACCAGCGGTTGGCTGTAGATACCTGCCATTGAGTGGCACGGATCGTAATCTTGGTGTCATTGCTGATTGTAAGACCTGTGAGCTCTACTTCGGCTCTGACCCACTCAAGTACATGACCCGTCTCGAAACCCGATTCGGGGATATCGAATGTTACTTCCTCGCTTCCATTGGTAACGATGACGACCAGGTTGACAGGGTCTATTTTGCCCGATCCCTGACGCATTGGACACCAGTCGAACGACAGCACGGTTGTTGCACCAGCAGGAATGTCTTCAATTGTTGGAAGAATGATCCCGGCCTGATAGCCCGTTTTACCGAACTTGAGGTAATTGTTCTGAAGATAGATACACTCGCCCGCTTCCGTAGTGCTGGGTGTAACACGCAGGAATTGATAACCTTCCTGGAGAAGCGCATCATTGGCTGTAATACCGTCAACAACTGTAGCCGAAGACGATATCTGAGGGGCGGTTGAGCCGAGGTTGTCCGTCTCGACTGTCCGGCCGGCTGCACTTGCTTCGGCCCACGGGTTCAGCCACTCAAAATCCTCAGCAAAATAGATGATTTCCACCACGCCGAGGTCTTCAATGGCAGTAGCGTTTAGCTTAATAACAGGAGCGGCCACACCGGCAAAATAGCCGGTAGCTTTTACTTTATGTCCATTCAGCGGAGCAAGGTCAAAATTTTCCGGAGCATCTGTTATTGCAACAGAATAGTTAGCACCTTCCACTGTTACGTTATTGCCATTCAATATGCCGCTGACCGTAACAAAAGTTCTCGAAGTGGAGGTGTAGGTATCCAGCTTGTCAGTAATATCTTCCACGGCAGGATAGGTTACCGTACCACCTGTAGAGTTAACGTTCGCTTCGTCGCATTCTACGTATGGAAGCGAATGAGTATCGTAGAGCTTTGTCCCTTTTACCGAAACGTTGTCGCCAACGCTTACAGCAGAGGAGCTTTGCATAAAGATATTCACCGTTCCATCGCTAACAATGAAGCCTTTTGTTGTGACTGCTGTTACGATGACCTGCGGCACGATAACGACCGTTTCGTTTTCCAATTCTGCCAATTCTGCCAGCGTATATTCCTCACAGTCGCGATATTTGTCGCCACCCTGAGAAATTATCACTTCGGCCCGGCTTGCCAGTGTGCCGCCCTTGAATACAAGCGCAGCTTTGCGGGGATTGTCAACAGCGCCACCGCGGATATTTTCAGTTACATTAATTGTAACATCCATGGTTCCTGTGCCGGAAGCGGGCGTGACTGTTACCCATTCGGGAACTTCCGTAATCCAGTCGGCATCAGCATAAATGGTGATGATTTTTTCGGATGTTCCGGTCGCTTCAAAATTTAGCGTACCGGCACTCGCCAAAACAGCTTTGGACAGTCCGCTCTCTTCATCGTTGCAGCCCTGTAAGAGGCTTGCAAACACCAGCAGGATAGAGAAGATGATATAATTTGTACGTTTCATGATTTTGCAATTTTTTATCAATTACCATTTTTCAGTTAAAAAGAGAGTCCGTCATTCCAACCCGGGTTCTGCGTAAGATTGTGGTTGAGCGAACGCTCGTTAATCGGAATCGGGTAGAGATAATCGCGCCCCTCGTCAAAAGCAGTGCGCTCGATATTTTTATGATAGTAAATGTAACCTTTATTGCCTCCTGAAAGGATGATTTCGTTTCCTATCTCATACGCGACTCCGGAAGTAACGTCTGGTTTAGGTGTTCCATTGGCATAAAGTGTAACATCTGCCTGTCCGTCACCACTCAGGTCGTATGCTCCGGGACCGGGGAAATACATGCCATAAGTAGACTGGTCGATGCAATAACCGGCTTTCCAGCGTACCAGGTCGTCGAAGCGGAATCCTTCCTGATTCAGTTCAATGCCCCTTTCACGGCGGATTTCCAGGATGACGCCTTTGTTTGCGCCTGTAACGTTCGGGTAGCCTGTTTCTGCGTCAGAAAGGTATCTGTCGGGATTGGCGTTGGCGGCGTTCATGTCAAGGTTTGGCATTCCGGCACGCTGACGGATCAGATTGACAGATTCATCCAGATCGGCCTGGATCAAGGTTCCAAGTTCTGCCTTTGCTTCGGCATAATTGAGGAGCACCTCGGCATAGCGATATACCGGCAAGTCGCAAGTAGAACGGTCGTTACGATCTACGTTGCCACCCGATGCTTTCGGGTCCTGTACAAACTTAATGGGCTGGTAGCCGGTAACGCTTATTGAAAGGTCGGGCGCCAGCACTGTTGTTTGCCCAATGCGTGTATAGCCCGGCGTACGGATGCTTTGGGCCAAGCGGGGATCGCGGTCTGTCGTTTCGTCGATGAACGACATCTCCTGCCAGCCCGACTGATTGGTGAATGCTGTACCGTCTTTTTTCAGATAAGTATTCACCATCTTGCGGGTCAGTCCCGGTCGTCCCTGTGTTGGTACCAGCGTGTGCGCTGTAGCATTGTGGTAGATGTTAAGTCCGTAGTCGAATTTGATAGCGAGAATATACTCGTTCGGATCAGCATTTTCTTGTGCAAAAAGCGTCAGATAGTCGCTTTCCGGATGATTGGTGCTGTACAGACTGTATACGCCTTCGTTCATTAAGTTCTTCGCCGCTGTTGCCGCTTGTTCCAGATAATATTTGTAGTCGTGTCCTTCCAGATTGAGAGAGTGATATTTCCGGTAAGTACCTTCGTACAGGCAAAACTGAGCTTTCAGCGCCATGGCTGCATATTTGTTGACACGATAAGGACTGCTTGTTTCCTTTGCCTTGTCGGGAAGATTGGCAATGGCGTAATCAATGTCCTCAATCATTTTGGTCATAACAAATTCGCGCGAATCGCGGGCTTTGTAGAGTTCTTCATCTGCCGAACCCAGTTCAGCTTCGTACCACGGCACATCGCCGAAGCGTTTTATCTTCTCGAAATAGAAAAAAGCACGGAAGAACCGGGTTAGTGCGGTATATTTAATAACAGCATCCTCGTCCTTGCATTGATCGGCATAGGCAATCAATGTGTTCATTCTGCGCAAGTCTGTCCACGACCATCCTCCACCCGAAGCGGGAACGGTACGCTTGGTACCTCCCAGCATTATGTCCGACAGGTTTTGGCAAACATAAAGGTCGCTCTGCAAATCGTAGGGCGATTTGTCCAGCAGGTTATTGTAGAAAGGGTTGCTGAAGAGCTGAAGATCTGTTTCCGTCTGGAAATAATCCGCCTGAGAAATCTGGCTCAATGGCTTCAGGTCAAGAAGATCATTACAAGCCGAAAGCCCCATAAGCAATGTCATGGCTACTATAGTAAAACGTTTTATCTTAATCATAGCTTAATCGTGTTAAAAAGTAATATCTACACCAAACATAATGGTCTTTTGCCAGGGATAGAAGGCGTTGTTGGAAGCGCCGCTTCTGTCGATGGCCCCTTCGGGATCAAGGTATTTCGTGCGTTTCTTAAGGGGTGACCAATAGCAAAGGTTTTCACCCGAAAAATAGAAACGAAGTGCATCAATGCCTACTTTATTCGTCAAAACTGACGGAATAGTGTAACCGATGGTTAGATTTTTTAAACGCAGATAGCGCAGGTTCTGGAGATAACGGTCGTTGACCTTGCTCAAAGGACCAGAGGTGGCTGAATAGGCCATCGGTCGCGTAAAGTATGCATCCCGGTTATCTTCTGCCCAAACATCTTTCAGGAAATCTTTCTGCAAATAAGTGAGATAAGGATACGAATAAGGTCCCCAGAATGGCATTGACTGTCCGGTAGGATACCAGTAATGGTTTCCGGTGCCCTGGAAGAATACGGATGCATCGAAACCATACCAGCGAATGCTTGTATTAATCCCGTAAGAAAAACTAGGAAGCGAGTTGCCCAAAATCTTACGGTCGCCCGGATCGTTAACACTGTTGCTGCCGATACCCAGTTTTTTATCCCCGTCAAGATCTAAAAACTTAAGGTCGCCTGCCTGCCAACCGCCGGTAATCCGGTTGTTGATATAGCTCAAATCAACCTCTTGTGCATATGCCTGCGCTTCTTCGGTGCTCTGATACAGTCCATCGGTAACGAAGCCCCAGATTTCTCCAAGGCGCATACCTTCGTAGTAGCTCTTGGCAAAAGTTTTGTCGGCGTTATCGTATTTAGTGATGGTACTCTTGTAGTTGCTAACATTCACCCCAATGCTATACTCGAGGGGTTTGTTTACCAGGGTTAGCTGGTCCCTCCACGAAGCAGATAATTCGTACCCTTTTGTACGCAAGTCGGCCGTATTCATTTTCGGAACAGAAGCACCGTACACTGCGGGCAGTTCAATACCGTCGGTCAACATGTTTTTGGTATCGCGAATATAGACGTCGGCCGTAAAGTTCAGGCGGTTATTGGCCATAGTGAGATCGAAGCCAAGGTCCCATTGCGCTGCCGTTTCCCAGGTAAGGTCGGAGGCCACAGGGGAGCCCAGCGACGAATATTTGCCCATAGTGCTGCCTTCGTTGAATGAATATCCTGCGAAGTCGTTGATGGAAACCAGGCGCAAATAGGCATAATAGGAAGAAACATTCTGATTACCCAGGCTTCCGAAAGAGGCTCTTAGCTTCAGGTTGTCGATGGTACCTCTGGCCGATTCAAAGAAAGACTCTTCCGAAATGCGCCAGCCTGCCGATGCCGAAGGGAACCATCCCCAGCGACTGTCAGCTTCAAAACGTGATGTTCCGTCGTAACGACCACTGACCTCGAGGAGATAACGGCCTTTGTAATCGTAGTTAACACGAGCGAAAACGCCGGCTAAAGCGTATTCATTCTGCCCGCCTCCTACACCAGTGATGGTTTGACCTTCCGAATTTTGACCCACGAGGTCTAAGTCATCCAACGTTGATGAAGAAAGATATTCACCGTATGCGGAAAGATTTTTCAGTTTCAGGGTTTCGTAGTTGAACCCAACAACACCCGACAGATTATGCTCGCCAAAGGTTTGGGTATAATTGGCAAATACGTTGGTTGAGTAGTAATTGCGCGTATTAACCGATTCGTCGAGCCGGTTGGCACCGGCGCCGGTTGCATACGAGCCAAGAGGCGCATCCGGATATTCCCGGTAAAAAATGTTGTTGGAACGGCTTGTGTTACGTGTCTGATACTGACGGTAAGTAAAGTCGGCCGTAATTTTCAATGGTTTTATCGGATTGAGGACAAGACGGGTAGTGTTAGATAAATCAGATGCCCTGTTTACGTTCCGGTGCGACCCTTCGCCAAGAATAATGTGGCGGCCGTTACCTACTTTATAGTTCAGGTATGGGGTACTGTAAAGCCACGACCCGTCAGGGTTTTGCATCGGAAAATTTGCAAGTGCATGCCTTGCACCGTAAGCAAGCGTATTCTCTACGCTGCCATCTCCCTGGAAGGTATATTGCGAAGCGAAGAACGAGGTATTGTTTGTCATCGTCGCCCACTTGTTGATCCGGAAGTCGATCTTTGAACGCAAATTGTATTTATTGAAAATATCAGGATGAACTTTCAGGATGCCTTCCTGGCGATCATACGCACCCGATACAAGATACTTGACGTCCTTTGTTCCGCCACTGATGGATATATTGTGTTGTTGCACCGGGCGGCTATCCCGATATTGCATGTGCCACCAGTCGTAGTTACCGTAATAAACCCACTGATTCCGTCCGTTTCTCACTTCTTCGACTACCCAGGGACGATCAGGATTTTCTGTTTTGTCATTTACACGGGCCAATAGCTGCTGCATATCGCGGTCGGTATAGTTGACGTAGAGCGTTCCCGAGTCGGCTTTCCAAAACTTGTTGATGGTATATACCGACCAATATCCGGTAGTTTCATAATCGGTAGAAGTTGTCGGGCTTTCCCATCCATAGCGGCCACTGTAACGAACGGTCGCTTTATTGTCTTGTGCTGATCCCGATTTTGTTGTAACCAGGATAACCCCAAAAGCTGCACGCGCGCCGTAAACAGCAGCAGCTGATGCATCTTTGATAACCGAAATTGATTCTACGTCGTTTGGGTTAACGCGGTTCAGGTCGCCCACTGCACCGTCGATCAGTACCAGGGGCGAAGCGCCGTTAATGGAAGTTACACCACGGATATTGATGTTGGGCGAACTGCCGGGTACGCCCGAAGAAGTAGTGATGTTAAGTCCCGATACAGAGCCTTGCAGCATATTCGTCAGCGAATGGGATACACGGTTTTCAAGCCCTTTGCTTTCTACCGTTGACACGGCGCCGGTCAGGTTAACCTTTTTCTGTGTTCCATAACCGATAACCACCGTTTCATTCATTAAAATGACGTCTTCCTGCATGTAAACGTTGATGTCTTTTTGATCCGGGGCAACATTGACTTTTTGAGTCAGGTAGCCCACATAAGAGATATTTAAAACGACAGCCTCTGATGGAACCAGAAGACTGAAAGATCCATCTGCAGCAGTAACCGTACCTTGAGTGGTGCCACTGAGTTGAATGGTTACTCCTACAAGAGCTTCTTGCTGGGTATCAAAAACTTTTCCCGATACCGTTCTATTTTGGGCGGAAAGAACCGAAAAGCCCTCCACCACAAATAGTATTAGCAACAAAATAAGAGATTTGAACGCTTTCATTGATTCATAGGTATTTAAATTAGAATAATTTTTATTTAGTCTTATAAGCATCCGTAGAGAAGACTTTGGGGCGTTGCATATTTTCCGTCCAGATGTGCCCAAATTCATCTTTAACGGTAATGGTCAGGTCAGTATCTGCATTATCGGCTTTTACCTTGAAGAAGTGGGTGAACTTATCGGTAATAAAACTGGGAGTAGACGTAAGACTAGCCGAATTGAAGCGCTTCACGGACAGGGCGGCAATGTGCAACGGGTCGTATGCCCATACTTTTTCAGGAGTCAGGCTCTTTCCGGATTCGTCAGTTACGGTCAGCGTCCAGCGCGGATTCCAGTTCCAGATGTTTATCAGCACCTCGTTGTCGTTGTTGGCCGGGTAGGCATCAACATACTGCATATACTTATTCTTAACCGAAGTGGGAACCGAGGATGGCATCAGCGGAACATCTGCCAGCGAAAAGTTTACGTTGTTCAGGTCGTAGCTCCGGAATTGGTAATCCTCCGGCCATCCGGTGGCCTTGTAAACATATTGCAAATCTTTCCCCGAAACATCCCAAATCGAATACCCGCCCGGTGTACCGTCAGGACTGATGTGAACACCCGGCGTTAAGTTACCCGACCACCACCAGGAGGCGCAAACAGCTCCGGCGTTGTGTTCATAGAAATCATTTCCGCCTGTAATGGCATCCTGGGGCGTAACATTGAAAGTCTTGTGTGTATGCCCTGTCACAAAATGCACTTTATAGCCATCCAGAATGTTGAATAGTTGTTCGGTGCTGGTTATGTCGTGGTCTATCTTAAATTCGGCAGTTTCCGAAGGTAAATACACTTGTGCGTGCATCGCAACAACCAAAGGCGTTGATTTGTCGACATAAGCGAGGTCTTTTTCAAGCCAGCTCAACTGTTCTGCAGAAGTCAGTTTTTTGTAATTGCGGGAAGTTGTTCCGTCATACTCACTGCAATCGATGTCGTCCATGACTACATAATGCACCTCACCTATATTAAACGAGTAATAGGTAGGGGCAATGTGGTTCATGTATTTGAGTTCCGCAGTAAAATCGGAAGTCGCCTGATAATCGTAGTCGTGATTGCCGATGGTATGGAATATCTGCAAGTTTTTAACCTGACTGTTTATGGTGTTCAGGTATTCGGGTAAGCCAAAATTATTTGAATACCAGTACAAATCCCAGGTCATGTCGCCCAGGGCGATTGCATACATTTTTTCAGAAGCGTGGGCGTTCATGTAAGTATTCAGGTCGGTGGTAAAATCCGAAAACTGGCTAAGGTCGTTTGTTCGGGCGGCAAGGTGCATGTCGCCAAGCATGAATACTTTGTACGCATCCTGTCCTTCAACCTTCTGAAGCGTAAAATCTACCCGTTCAACGGTGTTGGCATTGGCTTTTAATTTTTGAAAGAACTGAGGAAGAACTCCCAAAGAAGGCGCCTCGTAATTGCCCGGAACAGAAATAAAAACATAGTTTCTTTTCTTCGCCGACTTGAGTTGATAGATGCCTTGTTCATCTGTGGTGGTCACTTCGACCCCGTCTGAAACCACGACGCCTTTTAAGCCGCCCTCTGCCGATTTAACGAGGCCATATACCGTAGTGCCTTCGTCGGGCGTAAACAAAAAATCAACAATATTGACGTATATCTTCCCAACGGGCTTCTTTCGTACATCCCGTTTAACCGAAACATTGTAATCGCCGGTTTTACATTCATTGGAAATCTGCACTGTGAATCCTGTGGACGAAACAGCGGTGATTGGGCAAACGTAAGATATGCCACCCGACTCCAGAATGAATAAATCGGACGTTTTTAGTCCGCCTCCGTCTTGCGCCGTAAAAACATATTCTCCGCCCTTGGTTACCTCAATTGTGGAGGGGAGACTAATCTGTATATTGAAATCATCTACAGGTTCTTCGTTCTCGTCCCCGCTCTCGCAGCCATAAAGCGATGAAATTACAGCGAAAACTAAATACAATAAAATTTTACTGTATTCCAGGTTACTTTTTATTTTTCTCATTCGTTTAAAATGTATCTATTCTTATTCGGTCAGTAATTTCTATAAATGTTGCGGACAATTCCTTGTAAAATAGTCTGCTTCCATTTCGATGAAATACTTCATATCCTCTTCTTTATTCACCGTTATTTGTCATCAGGGAGACTCATAACGTACTTAGTGATTTAGTGTCGCCTTATGCTTCACTTGTAGTTGTTTATTTTAACTGTTCGCGCAGCCATCCCGGACGGTTGGTAGTAATGGCGCTCACACCAAGTTCAGCAACTCGTTTGGCATCTTCGGGTTTATCAACCGTCCAGCACCATACATCCAGTCCCAGTTTTTTGGCTTTGGCCATTGTTTCGGGTGTAACCAGTTTGGCATTTACATCTATTCCTTCAAGACCCAGTGCGGCACATTCCCCGATTTTGTTATCCAAATCTTTAGCCGATGAGGTAAGCCAGTAACAGTCGTTGTCCGGGAAAAGCTTTTTAGCAGTGAGAATCGTTTCCCAGTTAAAGGCGATAAATTTAACCTGTTTCTCCTTGCCCGATTTTTTGATTGCTTTTTGTAAAGCCGTAAAAATTTCAGGACCGGTTTTGATTTCGATGACTAAGTATCTGTCTTCTGGAATAATCTTCAGAACTTCTTCTACGAAGGGGATCTTTTCTCCGGCAAATTTTTCATCTTTCCAGGTACCGGCATCCAGCTTTCTCAGTTTTTTTGATTTTGTTTCTGAAACTACGAGGTCCACTCCGGTTGTTCTTTTTGTGGTTTTGTCGTGGATCGCCACCACCCGTTGATCAGGAGTCAGGTAAACATCGATTTCAACGCCTTCAGCACCGAGTTCCCATCCGAGTTTAGCTGCTGCAACTGTATTTTCAGGGGCCAGGTAAGAAGCTCCTCTGTGTCCTACAAACTCCACTTGTGCGAACAAAGAAAAGCTTGCCGTAATCATGAAAAATAAAAGAAATGTTGTTTTCATTCGTTTGTAATTGTTTGTTTTTACCAGTTTGTCGCTATATAACAATATCGTTCGTTTTTGTCTTTTGATGAGAGATAGTTTTATTGCTTCGGATTGGGGCGGTTTTGTCTGATCTTCCATTCGGTAGTGGAAAATTTCACGGAAGGATCGGCTACATCGTTGCATTTTACGATCAAAGCACCTTCTTTCTCCCAGTACGATTTAACGGTATAGCCGTTCATTGGGCCATCTTCTTCTCCCCGCACCGTTTTGTCGTCAGGGTTTACAATAATTTTCAGACCGGCAGATTCGTTCAGCATATCCATGTCGCCACGGCTGTTGCCACCTACTATCAGAGGCCTGGTTTTGATGTAGGTTTCAATGGTGTGCGCTTTTCCGTCATCCTGCGGAATCGGAAGAATAATCTCGTTGGTGGTTTTACCTTCTTTTACCACGCATTTGGCACCCAGAATATTTATTTCCGGAATACCCAATTGTTCCGACACAAATTTCTGGTAAAGAATTTCGGGAGATGCGGTGAGTACCCAAACTTCAAATCCGTATTCCTTGAGGTTGGCAATTAATTCCTTCATTTCAGGGTAAAACTTTCCCTCATAGGCTTGGCGGAAGCAGTTGTAGCCAATCATTTCAATTTCGGAAGGAGAGAGACCGGCCAGGAAATGGATGCGGTCTTCTACATATACTTTCCCCACGTTGTCCCCGTTTTTCACCATGCGGTTCAATACCTCGAGTTTTTCTTTTGCTTCCTTGTCGTTTCTGTTTTTCAGAACCTGGTCGGCATAGCGGTAAAGCGCTTCGTCAGCTAAATAATGGGGTACCTGCCCAAAGGTTGTTCCATCGCAATCGAAAACAGATACTTTTCGTTCGGTCATGGTAAGTGTTGAGTTCAAAAAGCTTTCAAGCTTCTCATTTACTTCTTTCGACCATCCTTTGATGGGGCGAAAGGTTTGAGCCTGTATTCCCTGTATAAACAGGAGGAATGTGAGTGATGATATAAATAGGATCTTTCTCATTTTTCAATTGATTTGTAAGATGCGCAAATGCGTTTTTTGTTTATTGATTTAGATTAAGCTGCTAATCGTTGTTTCTCTGTTTTCCAGGTAAAAGCGGTGAAAATGATGGAAATCACACAGGCTGCGAGCATAAGGATAAATGCCGCATCCCAGCCCCAGTGGTCCACAATAAATCCGATGGCAATATTGGCCAGCAAGGCTCCGCCAAGGTACCCGAACAGTCCGGTAAGACCTGCTGCCGTTCCGGCTGCTTTTTTGGGAACAAGATCAAGTGCCTGGACTCCGATTAGCATAACCGGTCCGTATATCAGGAACCCGATGGCAATCAGAGCGATATTGTCGATCATGATATGGCCGGCAGGGTTTTGCCAGTACATATAAATGGCCGCCATCACCAGCAACATGTAAATAATAATTGCGGGGGCCCGTCTTCCCTTGAACACTTTATCCGAAATCCATCCACACAATAAGGTTCCGGGGATACCTGCGTACTCATAAGCAAAATAGGCCCACCCCGATTCAGAAATGGAGAAGCCTTTTACCTCGTCGAGGTACGTTGGAGCCCAATCGAGCACTCCGTACCGCACCAGGTAAATCATGGCGTTGGCAAATGCAATCAACCATAAAAATTTGTTTCGGAATACATAGGTGAAGAAAATTTCCCTTGCTGAAAATTCCTTTTCATAGCTTTGGTTATAATCTTTCGGATAATCCTTTTTGTAAGCTTCAATATTTGGCAGACCGCAGGATTGCGGAGTGTCCCGAATCAGAATATAGGCCAGGAAAGCGATCCCCATCGCAATTAATGCCGGAAAGTATAGCTTACTGTGCCAGTTTCCGAAAATGGCAACTCCTACCACTGCCAGCGGGCCAATCAAGCCACCGCCGATGTTGTGGGCCACGTTCCAGATCGACATCATAGTGCCACGTTCTTTTGTCGAAAACCAGTGAACCATTGTACGTCCGCAGGGAGGCCAGCCCATTCCCTGAAACCAACCGTTGATAAAAATTACAATAAACATGATGGTTACCGAAGAAGTAAGCAACGGAATGGTTCCCAGGCTAAAGATGGTCAGAGCCGAGAGTAATAATCCCAGGCTAAGAAATACCCTTGCATTGCTTCGGTCAGAAACTCCTCCCATCAGGAATTTGCTTAGCCCGTAGGCAATCGAGACAGCCGAAGCAACTATCCCCAATTGACTTTTAGTGTAGCCCTGCTCAATAAGGTCGGGCATAACAAGCGAAAAGTTTTTTCGAACCAGGTAGTAACCGGCGTAACCGATAAAAATGCCCAGGAAAACCTGCCAGCGTAATTTTTTATACGTCGGATCTATTTTCTCCTCAGGGAGTAGTTCTTTGTGTGGAGGGGGAGATAGTATATTTTTAAAATTAAGCATTTAGTTAATATGTTAAAGTTCGCAAAAGTAGGTTTCTAGTATTTACGTTTTATTGCTATTTGTTTACATTTTTATTACAGTGGGTTTATGCCAGGTAGCATTGGGCTATGTCTGTATACGTTTTAATTTGTTCTTTTTCCCAGTTTTCGTCTTTCTTGAGTTCCTGTGCCATAATTTTGGCTACTTTGGGTGCAATCTCAATGGATGCTTTGGCGTCGAGATAGAGTAATCTCACTCTGCGTGCCAATACATCGTCAACGGTGCGAGCCATTTCCTTTCTAACTGCCCAAACTACTTCCCCAACCGTGAAATCGTAGTCTTCGATTAACTTGCGTGCATAGTCCGGATTCTCCTTCTGAAGACGCAGTATTTCGTCCTGGTCGCTACCATAAACATAGAGCCAATGATTGTAATCCGGATTTTCGCGGTGGCCGTGTATTTTTAGATTTTTGGTTTTGCAAGGCTTTTGAGGAAGATTCTTCTTTTTAATGGCCAAGTCAACCGTTTCTTCCGCCATAATTCGGTAGGTAGTC
Organism: Maribellus luteus; assembly: GCF_003576475.1. Lineage (GTDB taxonomy): Bacteria > Bacteroidota > Bacteroidia > Bacteroidales > Prolixibacteraceae > Draconibacterium > Draconibacterium luteum. Next base: position 507,532 of record NZ_QWGR01000004.1, read on the forward strand.
CATTTTCCTCCGGTAATGGTAATCAGGTCAGAGTCGGAGGCGATTAGTTTATGACTACGCGAAATTTCTTTTGTTTTGGTTTCATCCGCATGCTTTTGTGGGGCGGCCAACGGTCTTAGTCCGGCAAAAACGCAAAGTACATCTTCCCTCTGTGGTTTCCGCGTAAGATAGCGTCCGGCTGTTTCCAAAATGAAATCAACTTCTTCCTGCAGGGCTTTGGGCTCCAGAACAAAGTCTTTTACCGGGGTGTCTGTTGTTCCTAAAATTACCCGGTTGTGCCACGGAACTCCAAACATTACGCGGCCATCGCTGGTCTTGGGAACCATGATGGCATCGTCGCCGCCAAGAAAGGATTTATCAACAACCAAATGCACTCCCTGACTGGGTCTGACCAACGGTTTTTCTTCGGGCGCATCCATTTTGATAATATCATCTACAAAAATACCGGTGGCGTTAATAATGCATTTTCCTTTTAGCTTGAATGTGCCGCCGTTTAGTTCATCCTGAGCTATGACTCCCGAAACTTTTCCGTTGGAGTCTTTCAGAAGTTCGGTAACTTTTACATAGTTTACCGCGTTTGCACCATTTTCTGTGGCAGTTTGCACAAGGTTAATAGCCAGGCGTGCGTCGTCGAACTGGCCATCTTTGTAGGCTACTCCCCCTTTTAGGTTTTTCTGCTCTATCTCGGGGACATGTTTTATTACTTCTTTTTTACTCATTGGGATGGAATGTCCCAGTCCCATCTTTCCTGCGAGTAAATCGTACACTGTAAGGCCTATCGTATAAAATGGTTTCTCCCACCATAGGTAGTTTCCGATTATAAATCGTTGGTTTTTAACCAGGTGTGGTGCATTTTTTCGCAGGTATCCTCTTTCTCGCAAGGCTTCTCTCACCAGAGCAACATCTCCTTTCTGCAGGTAACGAACTCCCCCGTGTACTAATTTTGTACTTCGGCTCGATGTCGCTTTTGCAAAGTCTGATTGTTCCAGTAAAACAGTTTTATATCCACGGGTGGCTGCATCTACTGCAATGCCTAGGCCCGTGGCTCCTCCTCCCACAATAATGAAATCCCATTCTTCATTTGATGACTTCAATTGTGCGATGTAGCTCTCTCGGTTCATTTTATGTGGTATTTTAATCATTAAAGGTTTTTGATCTTTCTTATCTAAAAGATGAAGTAAAAATAAATTTCTGTTTCGATAAAAACAAAATAAAATGAAACTAAATGAAACTAAATGAAATTTAAGGGGTTTTGAAAAGGGCTGAAATTTAAGCAGAGGCAGTACTGTTGTATCGAGTGTATTTCAGTAGATAGGTGATTTTGAGGATTTTTTAAGTGGTTGATATTGTAGTAGTTGTGAAGGCGTTTTCCTGGGTTATTAGGTGAAGTTACTATTCCCGGGAAAGTTGTTTCGTGTTAACTTAACGCCAGTTTCGCTTTTGAAGAAGTGAAGGGGCCGTTCTCAGTAATCGAAATTAAATAAATTCACGAATATAAAAGGATGTAGCTTTTATTTTACTCATAATCAAATGTTTGTATGTGCTGGTGGAAAGGTGAGTAAGTTGCCTTAGTTGTGTTATATTCATTTCATTTTCTTATTTTTGCTTGAAAACAAACTAAAATTATGAGAAATATCGCGCAAAGGCACAAAATTATTTTGAACGAATTGGAGAAAAAAGGATTTGTTCGTGTGCAGGATCTGAGTAAAAAATTAGACGTTTCGGAAGTTACGATCCGGAAGGATCTGAAGGAACTCGAAGAAAGAAGGCTGCTTTACCGTAATCATGGCAGTGCGAGCCAGCTGAGTTCGTTGATTAACGACCGGCACATTGATGAAAAGGCTAAAGTTCAGGTCGAAGAAAAAGCGCGTATAGCCGATGCGGCCAATCTGTTGCTGGAGAAAAATGACCGGATTATAATTGCCTCCGGAACAACCCTTTTACGTTTTGCGCAGCAAATGACCTTTGCCGAGCCGTTAACAGTAATTACCTCTTCGGTTAAAGTTTCGCTAACGCTTAGTTATAAACCCAATATTGACATAATTCAGCTGGGCGGAATCATGAGGAAAAGTTCTGCCTCTGTTATTGGTCCTCACGCTGAGTATTTTTTAAAAGATCTTACCTGTAACAAGCTTTTCATTAGTGTGGATGGTATCGATCTTGATTTTGGACTTACCACCAGTAACCTGGACGAAGCATACCTCAATAAATTTATGATAAAGGCTGCGCAGGAAGTAATTGTTTTGGCTGATTCTTCAAAGTTCGGGAAACGGGGCTTTGGAAAGATCTGTGACATGCACCAGATTCACCGGATTATTACCGATAAAAATGCTTCACCCAATGCCATTGCAATAATGAGAGAAAAGGGGATTGAGGTGGATTTGGTGTAACCCTTTACTTTCTGATGTTTAGTCAAGTACGATTTGGAGTCGTTTTCTGAGGCTCCCGGAAAAGTCGAACAAAGAATACTCTGAGTTTCCGATGTTTGGTTTCTTTTTGATTCCGGCATCCAGAAAATCGTGTAGGAAACTGTTGTCAAAAAGGTTGTCAACCACTTCGGTGAAGCTTGACCTGGAAACGTTTTCGGTACTCCAAAGTGGTGATTCATTCAATTCTCCCTGTACAATGATTCTTTTTTGAAATGCATCGCATCTTTTGGCCACGAAGCTGGCTGATTGAATTTGGTTGTATTGTGTTTTTATGATGATAAGATCGGCCCAGAGGATGTCTTTGTCGCGAAGTTTTTTCACGCCCAAATCAATCAGCTTCTTCTCCCAGGTAATTGGGAGCTCAATGGAAATCTCGAGTAGCTCCAACGGTGTTGAATGCTCTTTTTTTGTATTTAGCCCAAGCTTGTTTAACCAGCTTTTAGCGGTGTTGTCTTTCTCCGGATATATTAGTAATGTTTTCATGTGGTGTTATATTTAAGCGTTTCTGTTGTACAAAGAAAATGTGCGGACAGAAGTATAAAAAGAATAAGGGGTTGGTGTCAAGAAAATGTGATTAAATGCTCGGAAATGGTTGGAATACCACCTATTTGGGATTAGTGGCAATTATCCCAACGGGAGAAGGTGTGTGCAGGGGATGATTGTTACTTATTCAAGAGATTAATGGTGGCGAAGAGCTTCTTTTACCTTTAGCGCGTATTGGCGCGAAACATGAATGGTTTGTGGAAAGTTAAACAGCGAAAGTTCCAGACCATAGTTTCCGCGTGTTAGTTTCTGGACATGCTTACGGTTTACAATGTAGGAGCGGTGGCAACGGATCATGTCCTGGTAGCGCGATAATTGTGCTTCGGTATTTTTTAGTGTATTGCGGATGAGCTTTTTGTTTGTTTTGCCATCTTCTTTGTATAGAACTTCAATATAATTATTGGCTGATTTAATCAGCATGACCTGCTCTGACGGAATCTGGAAAAACTCTGTTTTGTTTTCCGATTCAAAATCAATCATTTCATCTTCGGGTGGCTCTTTTTCCAACTTTTGGTTGGAAGGAACAAACTGGCTGAGTTCCTCGATCTGTTTTTTTAGCATGTAAATCCGGTTAATGGTAACCAAAACAGCTGCCGCCGATATCGAAAGAATTACAATGTTAATTACGATGGGAAAATTGATCCGGACTCCTCCAACATAGCGGGCAAAAAATGAAAAGGCCACCGAGTTGAAGATCACAAACAGCAGGTCGATGATGATCTCTTTCTTGATGTTCCAGCGTTCTTCAGAAAAGGCTTTGGTGAAAATAGATGGAATTACCAGCCGGAAAATACTCAGCAAAACCAGTGTAATAGCTCCAAAGGTGGCCAAAATAATAAGCCGGTTGTCAAAATCGGGATTCTGAATTTCGAAGGGTTGAAAGAAAAGCAGGAATAAGAAAATGCCCAGACTTACCGAAGTAATGGTCCGCACATTGATCTTGAGGTTATCGTTGAATGGGTATTTTTTGTTGAGTGAATTAAGCATGCTCCGGTTGTTTTAATGGTTAAAAAACCGCGAGCAGCAGGTTGATGTCTTTCGACGGAATGTTGAACAGGCGGCCGATGTCGTGGTTGGTTAGAATTCCCTGATAGATATAAACGCCTTTTCTAAATCCTTTCGAAACTTTTATGTAGTTGTCAACACCTCCGTTATCGCCAATAGCCAGTAAAATCGGGATGAGAATATTGCTCATCGAGATGGAAGCGGTTCGCGCAACCATGGCCGGAGAGTTAGGTACGCAATAATGTACTACGCCGTGTTTTATAAAGGTAGGATGGTTGAAATCGGTACATTCCGAAGTTTCGAAACAACCTCCCTGGTTCATGTTGAGGTCGATGATCACAGAACCTTCTTTCATTTGCTTGATCAGTTCTTCCGAAACTTTGAATTTCGGCGGCGTGTTAAACGATGCGGCACCAATTACTGCATCGGCCGAAACCAGTGCTTTTCTCAGTACTTTCGGGTAAAACACGGATGTGAAAATCCGGCGCCCCAGTTTCTCTTCCAGTTTGCTCAGTTCATACACCGAGGTGTCAAAAACTTTTACGAAAATTCCGAGTCCAAGAGCGGCGCGGGCAGCGTATTCGGCTGCAGTGCTTGTTCCGATAATCACCAGTTCGGCAGGAGTAACGCCAGTCACTTCGCCAAACAAAACGCCTTTGCCGTTTCTCGATTTGCTCAGGTATTCACTGGCAATTGTGATGGAAGTGACCCCTGCAATCTGGCTCATTTGATGTACGAAAGGCAGAAAGCCGTCTTCATTTTCCAGGTATTCGAAAGCAATGGTGGTAACTTTCTTTTGCATCAGTTTCTGGATTGATTCCATACTGTATGCCTGAATTTGCATGCTCGAAATAATCACCTGGTTTCCACGCAGCGAGTCAATTTCTTCGTTGCTGAATGTCGCCAGGCGCAGAACGATATCGCACTGAAATGTTTCTTCTTTGGTGTCAACAATAATGGCGCCTGCTTTCTGAAAATCTTCGTTGGTGTAGTTGGCCGATTTTCCGGCATTTCTTTCAATGAATATTTCGTGGCCGTATGAAACCAACAAATCTACTGCCTGAGGAGTTAAAGGCACGCGGTATTCGACTTTGGAAAAATCGGAAGGGATCCCAATTTTTAATTTCTGCCCTTTCTTGCGAACCTCCAACATCTCTTCCTTGGGCAGTAACATCGATTTGGGTATTGAAACCTTTTCCTTTGCTTTTTCCATTGCTGAAACGTGAGAATATTAACTGCTGATTTTGACAAGAGCAATTTACAAGCAAAAGGGGAGTTTTCAAAATGAAGATTCGAAATTGTAGATTACCTTACAAATGAAGACTTAGGGGATGAATGCGGTTCGGAAATTCACTGGTAATCAGATTGTTTGTGCACTTATTTGCCGGGTGCCATCTTCCGAAACTTCAATTGTAACTTCCACCATTTTCTCCGGAAGCAGTGGCTCAATCATTTCGGGCCATTCAATTAAACAATAACTGCCGCTGTAAATGTAGTCTTCATAACCCAGGTCAAACGCTTCTTCAATGTCTTTGATGCGGTAAAAATCGAAATGAAAAATTGATTCCATTTTCGCTGTGTTGTATTCGTTGATCAGGGCGAAAGTGGGGCTGGTGATGTTGTCCCGGCTTCCCAGTTCCCGGCAAATAGACTGGATGAAAGTAGTTTTCCCGGCACCCATCTTTCCGTAAAAAGCAAACACCCGTTCGTTGGGGAAAGTGCTGATCAGTTCTTTGGCGACCTCTGGCAATGCAGACAGTGTTTCAACTTTTCTTGAAAACATATTACTCGTACAAATTTTTGCAATAATACAAAAAGACTCTAAACTATCTTGTATCCGTGTCAAAATTGGGTAAAAATCAGGGAAATGGTTGTTTTTTGTGGCTTCTTATTTCGGCAAAATGTTTTAATTTTGACGAGAATCTTTGAAATCATTTCGTTATGAAACGAGCCGGAAGGAGTTTTACTGAACCAGAAGATTTTTGCCGGCGAGTTCCATGTTGTACCATAAAATCATTTAAAACGTAATAATATGAATATTCCTGCTGATTTGAAATACACGCAAGACCACGAATGGGTGCGCGTTGAAGGCGACCTCGTTGTGGTTGGTGTTACCGATTTCGCTCAAGGTGAATTGGGTGATGTTGTTTTTGTTGAAATTGAAACAGAAGGCGAAGAGCTTGGAAAAGGCGAAACTTTTGGTACGGTGGAAGCCGTTAAAACAGTTTCGGATTTATTTATGCCTGTAGGTGGAGAAGTAGTTGAAGTTAACGAAGCCCTGGCCGACGATCCTGAACTGGTAAACAAAGATCCTTACGGTGACGGCTGGATGATTAAAGTTAAAGTAGCCGATGCAGCTGAATTGAATGAGTTGCTGGATGCTGATGCTTACAAAGCAATGATTGAAGCTTAGAAAGAACAAATCGAAGATAAAGGAAGGCGTAACTTTTAGTTGCGCCTTTTTTGTTCCTAATCGGATAATCTAGGAAGGCGCCTTGGAGGAAAAATGAATGCATTGGCCTGTTAATTTAGGCGTCTTGCAAACTATTGTTTTGAGAAGGTGTAGATATTCGGTTAGTTTGAGCAAAAATCACAAATAACAAACTTGATGAATACATTAATTGCCGGTTTTATCGGTCCCCAGGAAATTGTCATTATTATTTTCATAGGCTTTATTCTTCTGCCCGTTTTTATTCTTTATAAAGTTGTAAAAAATGCGAGGAACAAGAAGAATGAGAACACCAGATGGTCGGGAGAAGAAGTGGAGAAACAGTTTCGCAAATTCAGCGAAGATAGTTTTGTTAAAAAGAATGTCAGGGAGTATTTTCCCGTAAAAGAAGGAAATAAGATTACGCTGATCCAGTTTAGTGAAATTGTGGATTTTTCAGTGATCAATAACTACGTGTTTTTAACCGATATAAACGGAAAGGATTATCTGGTTGATTCAAGTTTAAGCGCACTGGAGCTGAAATTGCCTGATGATTTTATTCGGGTTCACAAGTCCACAATTATCAACAGCAAGTTAATTGGCGAGGTTAAGAAACTGGACAATGGACGCTATGATTTGGTGATGAAATGTGAAAAAGAACGGGTGATTTCGTGTAGCAAAAGTTACAATGAAAAGATTAAGTCGATTATTGACTTTTGAACAAGGAAATATTGCTTTTATACAGAAAATGCCCGGCTATTTTGGCCGGGCATTTTTGTAGAACTTTATAATTGTCAATCAAAGTTATCCGATTACAAAGTCTGAGTATGTTGAATTGATTGATTTATCCGCATTTAGACGAGCCACACGAAATACAGGTAAGACAGCCTTCCTGGTAGATCACTTCTTCCGATCCGCATTCGCCGCATTTGGCGCCGTCGGCCAATGTTCCGTCCGGAATGTACTTTTTAAGCGCACGGGCCACACCGGCTTTCCACGAGTTAATGGTTTCGTTATCAAGCTGCAGGCTGGTTACCAGTTCCACTACTTTGTGGATGGGCATACCGTGACGCAGCGTTCCCGAAATCAGTTTCGCATAGTTCCAGTAAACCGGGTTAAACTTGTGCGACAGTCCTTCGATGGTGGTTTTGTAGCCGCGTTTGTTAACGTATTGGAAATCGTAGCGCGAGTTTTCTTCGTCGATCCAGCTTTTGAAAATGTATCCTTTCCCCACAGAGCGAGGCAGTAAAATTCCGTCTTCATCGTCGTGCAAACCGGTGAAAATCTCGTAAGGTTTGCCATCCATCAGCCCGATAAAGGCAATCCATTTCTCTTTGTTGTTCTGGAAACGAACCACATCGGCTTCCAATTTTTCCGGGCGGTGAGTTGGGAAACTGCCGTCTTTTTTCGCCGGCTTGTCGTTCGAAATAAGAACTCCTGAACGTGATCCGTCGCGATAAACAGTAACACCTTTGCATCCGCTTTTCCATGCTTCGAAATACAGATTTCCAACCAACTCTTCTTTTACATCGTTCGGAAGGTTGATGGTTACTGAAATAGAGTGGTCAACCCATTTCTGGATACGGCCCTGCATGCGCACTTTGTTCAGCCAGTCAACATCGTTGGAAGTGGCTTTGTAGTAAGGCGATTTCTCTACCAGTACATCCAGTTCTTCCTGGCTGTATTCGCGGCTGGTGTCGTAACCGTTGGTTTTCATCCAGGTTTTGAAATGGTGATGGAATACGGTAAACTCTTCCCAGTGGTCGCCTACTTCGTCAACAAAATCAACACGAACATCTTTGTCGTTCGGGTTTACTTTCCGGCGGCGTTTGTAAACCGGCAGAAATACGGGCTCAATCCCCGACGTGGTTTGCGTCATCAAACTGGTTGTTCCGGTTGGAGCAATGGTTAACAACGCAATGTTACGGCGGCCGTACTTGGTCATTTTCTCGTACAAAGCTGCGTCTTCTGCTTTGATGCGGTTGATAAGCGGGTTGTTTTTTTCGCGTTCAGCATCGTAAATTGTGAACGGGCCGCGTTCTTTTGCCAGATGAACAGAAGAGCGGTAGGCTTCCACTGCGATGGTTTTGTGAATTTCAACCGAGAAGTCGGTCGCATTTTCGCTTCCGTAGCGCAAGCCAAGAGCTGCCAGCATATCGCCTTCAGCCGTGATGCCAATACCGGTCCTGCGTCCTTCTTTTGCTTTGCGTTGAATGTTCTCCCACAATTTTCTTTCGGTGTATTTAATTTCTTCTGCCTCCGGGTCGGCATCTACTTTCCCGATAATGGCATCGATTTTCTCCAGTTCAAGGTCGATAATGTCGTCCATAATGCGTTGTGCATAGTGAACGTGTTCTTTGAATAACTCAAAGTTGAATTTTGCCTGCGGAGTGAATGGATTCTCAACATAGGAATAGAGGTTGATGGCCAGCAAGCGGCAACTGTCGTACGGGCACAACGGAATTTCTCCGCAAGGATTGGTGGATACGGTGCGGTAACCAAGATCGGCATAGCAATCCGGCACCGACTCTTTAATAATGGTATCCCAGAATAAAATACCCGGTTCGGCAGACTGCCAGGCGTTCTTGACAATCTTTTGCCAAAGACGCATGGCATCTGTTTCTTTGCTGTATATCGCTTCCCCCGTAACCGGATATTGTTGGATGTAAGGAGTACCTGTTTCAACAGCCTGCATGAAATCGTCCTGAATTTTAACAGAAACGTTGGCTCCGGTTACTTTACCTTGTTCCATTTTGGCGTCGATAAAGCTTTCCGAATCGGGATGCTTGATTGAAACCGACAGCATAAGTGCGCCCCGGCGTCCATCCTGGGCTACTTCGCGCGTCGAGTTTGAATAACGTTCCATGAAAGGTACAATGCCGGTTGAGGTAAGCGCCGAGTTCTTTACCGGTGAACCTTTGGGACGAATATGCGAAAGGTCGTGACCAACACCGCCACGGCGTTTCATAAGTTGTACTTGCTCCTGATCAATTTTCATGATACCGCCATACGAGTCAGAGTTGCCGTCGTTTCCAACAACAAAGCAGTTCGACAGCGATGCAATCTGGTAATCGTTTCCGATTCCTGTCATTGGTCCGCCTTGCGGAACAATGTACCTGAAGTCTTTCAATACACTGTAGATCTCTTCTTCAGTTAAGGGGTTTGGGTAGCGTTCTTCGATTCTTGCGATCTCTTTGGCTAACCTCCGGTGCATGTCGTCGGGTGTCAGTTCAAAAATATTCCCGAAAGAATCTTTCAAGGCATACTTGTTCACCCATACTCTTGCTGCCAAATCGTCTCCTTTGAAGTACTCTAGCGAGGCCTTTACCGCTTCGTCCTGAGCGTAAATTTTCTTGCCCGCCGGGGCTTTTACAGATACTTCGTTTAATGCCATTTTTATTCCTATATGTGAGTTAAATAATAATAAGATTTATTCCTTGATTGCTCCAGTTTTCCGGCTTGTAGAATGTGTAATGCAAGATAGAAATGAAAACAGGATTTTGGAATTTTTTCATGAACAAATTCATCAAAAGTTATCAACTTTCAAAAGTTATTATTTTGATAATCAATGTAATGCATGTTTGATAGATGAAAAAAGTTTACCGAAAATGTAATTTTAACATACAAGGAAGAGGTATTTTTTTATAGAATCTTTGGGGAAATAATTCAATTTTTTGAGGAATTTTTTTCTAACAAAAAGTATGCTAAATAAAGTTATGTGTTAAAAACTTTTTTTATGATAACTTTTGTCGATCCCACGTTTTTTTCTACATATTTCTGGCAGATACCGGAGGCATTTGCCAGCTCATTTTTGTCTTCAAGCAGCCGGTTTAGGGCTTTGTTGAGTGAGTTTGAATCGTCAATAGGAAAAGCCCCTTTTTCTTCCACCAAATCCACTGCTTCTTTAAACTTGAGGTAATTGGGGCCGAAAATAATGGGTAGTTTAAAAGTGGCAGCTTCCAGTATGTTGTGGATTCCTACGCCAAAGCCACCGCCTATGTATGCTATGTTTCCGTATTGGTAGAGCGACGAAAGAATGCCGATCGAATCAATTATCAACACATCAAATTCTTCGATAGCGGTATTTTGCACTTTGCTGAATGAAATCGCCTTCTTTTTCAACAGTTGGTGAATTCTGTTAATATTGGCGGGTGCTACCTCGTGTGGAGCCAGAATGAATTTTACGCCCCGGCTGTTGTTGATAAACGCTGCAAGCAGCTCTTCATCGGGTTTCCAGGTGCTTCCGGCAATTATAAGCGGGGAATTGCCTTTGAACTTTTCAACATTTTCGAACTTTTTTGCACTCTTTGCAATAGCGGCTACCCGGTCGAAACGTGTATCGCCGGCAATGGTGTAATTGGTAATGTCAATTTTCTCGAGCAGTTGTGCCGACTTTTCATTCTGAATAAATATGTGTTCAAAACTGAAGAGCATTTTTCGGTACCATTTTCCCCACAAACTGTTCTTGAAAAAAGATTGGTTTTCGCGGAAGATGGCCGAAACAATGTAGAGCGGGATGTTTCTTTGTTTTAGTTGATGAATGTAGTTGTACCAGTATTCGTATTTTACAAAGAAAGCTTTTCGGGGTTGAAGCACATCCAGAAAATACCTGACATTGCTCTTTGTGTCGAGCGGAAGGTAAGCCACCAGGTCGGCGCCATCGTAGTTTTTACGAATCTCGTAACCCGACGGAGAAAAGAACGTGAGCGCAATTTTGTACTGGGGAAACTCTTTTCTCACTTCCTCGATCACCGGTCTGCCTTGTTCGAATTCACCCAGCGACGCACAGTGAAACCAGAGATAGTCAGCCTGACTGTCCACTCCGGATTTTAATTGCTGTTTCCAGTTTTTTCTTCCCGAAACAAACAGTTTGGCTTTGGGATTGAACAGAGCCGCCACGCGCGTGGCAAGGGCATAAAAATATATACCAAGATTATAGAGGAATGTCATAGCTTGAAGTCTAAGAAATACCGACGCTCACTTAAGTACTCGTATATCGTAATGTTGATTAAAAGCAGTAAAAACAGGTAGGCAAATTTCTCGACCGGGAAATCTGCCAGGTTGATGTTCATGGTGTGTTGTGGGTTGTAATTCACGATTTCCAAACGGCTGGCTATCCCCGAAAGAATGGTAAAGGGGAGGAGCGAGACAAAATAAGCCAGGTAGAATTTGGTCAGGTTTTTCCTGAAACGGTTTCTGAATACCGTGTATCCCAAATAAATGGCAGCGAGAAAAAAGGTAAAGAAACTAAACATGTTTTGGCGGAAGGTATAGGCAAGAAAGGCCAGAGCCGCAAAACCAATCAGGCTGATAATTACAAAAAGACGGGGTTTCTCGAAGTTTTCGAAACGGATTTTCAGCCATTCATAAATATACACCGCCGACCAGGGAATGACAATGAACGAAAGCCATTCTTCCATCGGGACTTTCAGCCATTGAATACCGCTTGTATAGGCCGGGTTGAAATTCCAGATGTCCATTTCGATAAAGCGGCGGTCCCACATCACAAAAATGGCTCCGGCAAAAATGGTGGCGGGAATGAGGTAGCGCAAACGAAAAACAAAGCGCACTTTACGCTGGTAGCCCAGGATTAAGGGGATTACCAGGTAGCCCAAAAGAAGCAGTAAGTAGCTAAAATTTTTGAATTCCATTTGTCTGAATTTGCGCCAAAGTTATTTAAAAATACGAAGGTTTGGTAACAAAAAAAGTCATACTCTCACGCAAGATGAAAGTATGACTTTTTGTATGGTTGAAGCAGTTTAGAACTGCATTTTGGCAGCTTTTAGCGGATCGTCCCCTTTTGAAAGCGGGGTCATCCGGAAAGAGTAGCTGTATTCTTTTGCGGTGAGGCGGTACTGGTCGTGAGTCCATGCTCCCCAGCTATCGTCGCCGCCAACACCCATTTGCCGGTAATCGATGTTTACCGAAGTCAGGTCGCGGGGCTGCACGTCGGTGGTGTGGCGGTTCACTACCGCAATGCCTTCTACCTGGCGCCCGTCGGTACGCTCCATCGATTCAAAATCTTCCAGAATGTTGTGGTGGGCGCTTACTTCCAGCAGTGGCATTCCGGTAAACAGCAAGCCGTTTCCTTCGTTATCGGTGATGGTCATCCAGCGTACATCGGTTTTGTTGCCGTTTTCCTGCGGACGAAGATAGGCCCAGTACTGATCGGCCACACTTCCGCTGTACAAGCCCACAAAAGCGCCTGATTTCCGGTCGCAATATGATTCCTGCGGCCCGCGGCCCAGCCAGCTCATTTGGTCGAACTTGCGCGGCATTACCAGGTTCATTCCCATTTTTACGATTTCAGGAAGATCTTTGGCGGTCATTTTAAAATGATTGTTTACAACTACATCTCCCGTTCCGTAAACGGTGTAAGTTGAATTGTAGGAAGCAATTTTCGCCCCTTCGTCATTGACAAGATCGAATACGAATTCGATCTGGACTTCTGCGTTGCCGATCTTTTTTACATTGGTTTTTACAACCTGGCGGTTTTCACCTGCTTTTCTCCACACCCGCGAGCGTTTGTGCAAGTTGTTGCCAAAGTCGTTATCAATCGGTGCCCTCCAGAAATTGGGAACAGGCCCGCTTATCAGCAATTCGGTTTCGCCTTCTTTAAAGCTTGTCATCACTCCTGCATTTTTGTCGAAGGATACACTAAAAATATTGTCGGCAGAAATGGTCACTGCATCTTCCGATTCTTCAGTTTTAACATCAGGTAGTTTTACCGCAGTCAACTTTCCAACTATTGGAGTGAATGCTGGTAATTCAAATTGCTCGGCAGCCATTTCGGTGCCGGCTTCTACCAGGCTCCAGTCTTTTTTCAGTTTGGCTTTCAGGGTAAGGAAGTATTCAACTCCGGGTTCCGGGGTAAGGCTGTAATCGATGGTAAATGTTTGCGATGCGCCCGGTTCGAGATCGATTTCACCCAGACTGCCGTTGTCCAGCATCTTGCCATCACCGGTAACTTCCCATACAAAGTCAAATGCTGATAAGTTCAGGAAAGCATATTTGTTTTGAATGGAAATTTCTCCGGAGGTCAGATCTTCCGCTTTAAAGGCTATGTACTGGTAAACTTTTTTTACTTCCAGCAAATGTGGTTTCACGGTACGGTCGGGATTTACCAATCCGTTGTTACAGAAGTTGCCGTCAGAAGGAACGTTTTCGGGACCAAAGTCGCCGCCGTAAGCCCAGTATTCCTCACCTTTTTCGTTGGTGGTTAACAAGCCCTGGTCAACCCAGTCCCAGATAAAGCCTCCCTGAAGAGCGGGATATTTTTCAATCACATCCCAGTAATCCTGTAAGTTGCCTACGCTGTTGCCCATGGCATGTGCGTATTCGCACTGGATCAAGGGCTTTTCCGGATTGCTCTCGGCGTATTGGATCATGCCTTCGATTCGCATGTACATCGGGCAGAAAATATCGGTATTTCTTTCCACTCCTGCCCGTTCGTACTGCACTGTTCGTGTGCTGTCAACCGATTTCAGGTAATCGTAAGTAATTTCGAAATTAATTCCGTTACCGGCTTCGTTTCCCAACGACCAGGTTACAATACAGGGCTGGTTTTTGTCGCGTTCGAACATATTTTTTGTGCGGAACATGTGCGCTGCCTTCCAAAGGGTGTCTTTCGCCAGCGATTCAGGCCCGTAGCCCATTCCGTGCGATTCGATGTTGGCTTCATCGATGATGTACAAGCCAAATTTGTTGCACAGGTCGTACCACAATTCCGGTTGCGGGTAATGCGAAGTGCGAACCGCATTGATGTTGTTTTCTTTCATGGTTTTTATATCCAGCAACATCGTGGCTTTGTCCTGAACATGGCCTGTTTTGTCGTTGTGTTCGTGCAGATTGACGCCTTTCATGTAAACGTATTGGCCGTTAACCAGCAGGTGTCCGTCTTTTATTTCCACCCTTCTGAAACCCACTTCCTGGCGAATGACTTCCACAATTCCTTTTTTGTTTCGCAAGGTGATCATCAGCTCATAAAGATTGGGTATTTCTGCCGACCATTGTTTTACATTTTCAATTTCAGCATCAAATGCTACACTGCTTTCGCTTGTTGTCTCCGTGAATTCCCTGATAAGCGTTCCCTTGTCCGAAAGGCTTGCTTCTACAGTTAGTTCCGCATCGTTTTGCAGCTCGATGTTCAGGCTGAATAAGCCGTTTTTAAAAGAGTCGTCGAGGTTGGAGCCAACGCTGAAATCCTTGAGTGCCTGATTGCCCCGGGCCACCAGGTACACGTCGCGCGTAATGCCGCTTAAACGCCAGAAGTCCTGGTCTTCGAGGTAGGAGCCGTCGCACCAGCGGAATACTTCAACGGCCATGGTGTTTTTCCCCGATTTCAGGAAGGGAGTAATGTCGAATTCCATGGGTGTTTTGCTGTCTTCGCTGTAACCAACGTATTGTTCGTTCACCCAAAGACTGAGGCTGGCACCGGCAGCGCCAAAATGCGCGATCACCTGTTTGTTTTTCCAGTTGGCCGGAACTTCAAAGGTCCGTTTGTACGAGCCCACCGGATTGTAATCGTCGGTAATAAGCGGCGGGGTTGTATTGTGCGGATACTTTACGTTGGTATAAATCGGGTAGTCGTATCCCTTCATCTGCCAGTTCGATGGTACTTCTATCTGGTCCCAGGAACGGGTGTCGAAATCGTTTTTGAAAAACCAGAAAGGACGTTCCGCCGGGTTGTTTGCCAGGTGAAACTGCCACATGCCGTTCAGCGACTTTATCAGCGGCGACTGCCACTTGTCTTCAGTTCGTGCCTGCTCGGTTGCTGTAAACGGTATAAATGAAGCGCGGGGCTCCAGTCTGTTAACTTCATTGATGGTTGGGTCTTCCCATGGTTTGGGCGATGGTTCCTCAAAAGGTACTCCCGAATAGTCGGAATAACTTGAACAAGCTGTAAGGATTATTAAGAAGAGCAGTTGTGAGGCTAGAAATAATTTCTTGCGATTGTACATAGCTTTTGAGTTTATGCTTTTAGATACTGACAAATATAAACTTTACTATTCTGAATTCTGAGCATGGGTCAATAATAAGAATCGTGTTTTCAATTTTCGGCTATTCAGGTAAGAAATAGCAAAGTTTAATTTTGCTATTTCAGAAGAGGACATCCGCAGTTTCTGCAATCGTCATCATTTATATCATGCATAAATGCACAGGCATTGCAAAATACGATGGTGTCACCCGATTTGTCAAATTTCTCGTACGAATGCAAAGAACCATGGTATCTGACCTTATCGCCGATTTTATAATAATCGTAAACTGTGTCGTCGTCCTCGTTACGGATTGCGTGCGTATTTCCATCTTCGCTTTTGACGAAGACGATGAAAATGAGCCGTTCTGCTTTCACTCCATTGTAACCAATGTCTTTGTTCGTTTTTCTTACACTTTTATCGATCACCACTCCATCCCAGGTGCGACTGTCAGTCCTTGTTCTTGTAGAAAAGAAGCCGATAAGGATGAACATAAGCGCAATGGTAAGCCCGATTTGCAGCGCTTCCGGATTATTCATTTCAGAACTCAGTGCGCCATAGACATAAAAACCTAACACGGCAATGGCAGCAATAATTAATGAAAAGCCAAATCTCCAGTTTTTGGTATTTTGCCGGTACCTGTCGAAAGCCTGGTCGTTTATTTTTGACGAATACGCCATTTATTTGCTTTTTAAAAGCGCTACAATGTTTTTTAAATCCAATTCCGCCGGAGCCGGTATGTTGAGTTCTTCTGTGTTTTTTAAGGTTCGGTCGTAATAGTAATATTGAATAAAAAGACCGTGGAAAGGTTGATCAATCATCTTTACTTTTTGAATGCCCGATAAGGGAAAATCCCAGTTGTGGAAAAATCCGTTGATGTAGGCGAATTTTTTTCCGAGTAAAACCACTCCGTCGCCCCGCAGGTTTTTGGAGCGGTAGTAGCGAGGCATGCCCAGAGCAAAAGCGGAAATAATGACAATGAGGACCAGCATAACCACTAACATGGCGGCTTTTCCTTCTTCGATGAAAACAATGAACGCTCCAAAAATCAATACAATCAAAACGACGGTAATGATCAGGATAGCCTTGTTTTTAGCCTGCTCGGTGCGGAACAGGGTGTTTACATACGCTGTCTTTTGTTCTTCGCTTAGCGACCACGATGCGATTACATTTTCTCCCGAAATAAGCGTATCCAGTTTTTTGGCGCGGCTTCGGAAAACCACGGCCGTTATTAGTGCAGCAATCGCAACAAAGATCCCAACCAGCGTGATTGCATATATTCCATGTAAGGGGCTGCCTTCGGTGAAGGACATAATTACCAGAACGACAGAAATCAGTGCGATCAGCAGTGAAATTGTTACGGGCTTCCGTTGGCTGTTTTTTACTTTGAGCCGATGGTTGATTTTTCTAAAATCAATGTCTTCCGGGTACTGGTTAAAAGGAGCATTTCCCGGCTCTTTTTGGGGTTCCCCTTCTGTTTTCACTTCCGTTTTAGTGGCTTGTTTTATTCCGCAGTTTAGGCAGAAAAGCGCATTGTCGGCAAGTTGTGTTCCACAGTTTGTACAGTATTTAGCCATCGTTTAATTTTTATTTCCGTTAAACAGCAGTTTGAAATCGATAAAAAGCAAGGTTACGAAAAGCAGTGATGTAAAGGTAAAATTCTGGTCCATAACGCTCTGGTAAATCAGCGCTGCGAGAAAAACTACCTGAACGACCACTAGTAGTTTTATAAGCCAGTTGTAAGGTTTCGGTTTTTTCAGCCGGATAAAAACCAGGACCAAGACAAGAAATGAAAAAAACAATATTCCGAGTACCTCGTTGAGGCGGTAACTTCGCACTGCCAGTATGGTATTGACGATGAGGTATAGCCAGGTCCAGATGGTTACTCCTCCAGCTGTTTCTTGTTTAGCCACCTCAGTTACTTTTGTTTTTGAAGTTACTTCCTGTGCTTTTTTTGCACCGGTTTTGCTTTTCTCAATCCATTCTGAAGCATTCTTCTGAAAAGAGGAAGTTGCTTTGCTTCTCAGGCTGCTCTTCAGTTGTTGTTCAACTCCCTTAAACATTTTCTCTTTGTAGCCCGAAGCATATGTTTTGCTTTGTGCTGTAATAGATGCAGTGCCGCAGGCAGGACAAAACTTTGCGACAGGGAGTAGCGATTTTCCGCATTGGGTGCAATAAGCCATGGTTTTATGTTTTAGCTGTTTGAAGGAACTCCTTTGTCAAATGTTTTTAAATCTTTGAATCCGTTTTTAATGGCTTCGTTCAGCGTTTTCAGATCGTGCCCCGTAACCCGTTTAATTGTCTTTTCAATTTTTTCCACCCGGTGCGGATCGGCATCACTCGTAATTTGTGTTGAGACCTGTTTCGCATAATTCATTGCCAACTGGGTTTTCGGATCGAGTTCAGGAATATCCAGGTTCTGGCTTTTGTATCCTTTTCGCACATCCTCCAGTGTTTTTATTCCTTTCTGAAGTTGTGCGTATGCTTCGGGTTTGGTGCCGTTGTCGATCGAATTTTGTACTTTGTTTTTATACATTTCTCCTGTTTTTTCAGCACTAATCAGCCTCGAATTTCCTTTTTTTACCTGCTTGATGTTGGCATCCAGAATTTCGACTTCCCCTGTTTTTGGATTGACAACGTGGTCGGAATAATCAGAGCAAGCTTCGGCATCGAAACGGTCGGTGCCGCGCTGCTGGTGTTTTTCTGCCCATTCCTGGTTGCTGATTCCTTCCGGTTTTCCCGTCAGCTCACCAAAAATATCGTACGAGTCTTCTTTCCATTTTTGAGTTTCCACTTCGTGAAATTCAATTTTGCCTTCAGCGGTTTTTACTTTTCGCAGAACCCGGTAGTCACGGTCGGTGTTTACACTGTTCGGGTCGGCACCGGGAGTCCTGAATTCGTCAATAATTACTTCGTGTTGCGGTATGCCAAGTTTTTGGGCGATCGCCTGTTTTAATTTGATATCGTGAACATTGTAAATCGATTTTCGTGTGCGCACAAAAATTTCTTTTAGCTCCGGGCTTCCCCATTTTTTTATGGTTCGTACTTTTTCAGGGTCGCGCATTATTTCCAGCAGTTTTTTCTGGCTAAGCACTTTTTTCCCCATTTCCGTTTTGGTGTTTTTCATGAAGTCTTCGAAAAACTCTTTGGGAGAAGCAAAGCCGGTTTGACGGTTCATGTATTCGCGGTGCAGTTTTTCGGTCAGTTTCCGCATAATCATTTCTTCGGTCAATCCCTGGGCTGTTAGTTTTGCGGCTTCCCACACCGAATAGTTGGTTTGATAGAGGTTGTAGGCAAATTCGGTGGCGATGTAAACTGCGTAAGCCAGCGGTTTGTTTTTTCCGACAATCAGCTCAATGTTTTCAATCGACAATAAACGTCCCTTGGTCTGGCTCATTAGTACCGACATGATTTTTTCTTTCTGCAAATTCCAGAAATCCTCTGCTGTTGCATTGGGCTCATAATACATCATTTTAATGGCATCGATCATTGTCGATTTGGTCAGTCCGAGCGCGGTGGAGCCTAGCCCCCCTGTAAAATAGGCGGTTAAGGCATTAAAGGCAATATCTCCGGCCCACTCTGTCCATTCGAGGGTGGTAGTAATAAGATTTGCCCAAGCCTCCTCCAGTTTGTAACCTTCGGCCCCTTCTGCTAAAATCAGTTCCCCGGCAATTTTCCAGATACGGTTGCGCATTTCAACCATACCCTCGACCCCCAACTTCATTTTTTGCGACTCCAGGATATCGTAAAGTTTGTTTTTCGAGTCTCCCGCCGGCATGTAATTATTCAACACATATTTACATTCCTCGTACGCTTTTACCCAATCCGGAAACTCATCGCCAATTCCGTAAGTCTTTACTTTAACATTTATAATTTTCTCGAACAGCTCCGGTTTTTCGTGGTTGACAACAGGCGCACTTACCTTGTATTTTATTGAATGAATATCACCAATCCCTGGGATTTCAGCCTGTGTTGTAAACTTATAGTGCCCGTAAGGTATATTTCCCAACAAGTCGATAAATTCGAATTGAGGTAGCAAGACACTCATCAGGTTGAGGGTTTTATCATCGTCTGAAAGCAGTTCAAATTGTAAATCCTTTAATCCCTCTGAATCAACAATGATCTGGTTGCTTTGCGGATCATAAATATTCAGCGCAAAATCGATAAAACTTTCATGAGGTTTGTTGGCCGTAAACGGAAGGTCTCCGCTTTTATTTACGCCGTGTCGGATCAAAAGACCTTCCTGCGAAACCATGATGGTAAGATGCCGTTCGATGGGTTCTTCATCGCCCTGGGCAGCCGAAATGGCGAGTGTCCGGCTGATCACCGATTCGTTCTCTCCGGGCGAAACCAGGGGGCCGGTGAGCCTGACCGAAACACGGGTTTCGTTTTGTTTTTCAATATCGATCATGGTCAGTGGGTCAGCCGGGTCAACTCCGATCCGGTATTCGGCACTGAAATTCCAACCCTTTTCTTCGCCGGCATTCTCAATCCACGCATCAAAGGTGATTTCACTCATTTCGTCCGAAACAGGGAAGGTGGCATCTTCGATTTCGGTTTCTATCCGGCAGTCGAGCAACGCTATTTCCAGGTCGTTTTGCAGTGGTGGCTCTCCTTCGGGCACATCGTCCATGTACAAGCTCAGAAAAACAGAGCCTGGCATGTTGGCCGTTTTATTGTTTGGATTCGGGCTGGTGCTCCCCATGTTAATAGCGATTTTTTCATCATCAATTACCGGTTCCGATAAGTCAATCCAATCACTTTGGGGCTTAAATACAATTTGTTCAGTAAGTTCGGGAAGGCTGGTTCCCTCTTCGTCAAGAACCTGTGCCTGAATGGTCAGCACCTGGTAAGTGTCGGGACGAAGACTGCGTTTTCCGGCAGGGATCGTTTCTATTGAAATACGGGGTTTGGTCTGGGTTTGAATGCGAACCGATTTCTGAAATTCGTGTCCATCGGCACTTGCCTGAACCATTAAATCGAACGAGGCTTTTTCTGGTTTCCCGCTTAACAGAAGCTGTGCCGAAACGCTTCCAGAGGCTTGCGGAGGAGTGACTTTTAGCGCTTTTTCAGGACTTACTATCCTGATTTGGGCAGCCGGGTATTTCCGTTGTGTTTTTGGGGTGATTTTGTAAACAACCACCTCTAAAACATCGGGTTGATTTTGTGCCAGCTGAAAGTTTTCCTTGTTCAGATTCAGGATGTACTTAACTTTTTCTTCTTCCTCTTTTTCTTCTTTTTCGTTTTTCTTGGAGGTAGTTTTTTTAGTGGTTGTTTTGGGTTTTTTGAAAAGTTTTCGTCCCAGGGCTGCTGCTCCTCCTGCGCCAATCAATCCAATTATTGCTTCCCAGGGCACTTCGTCTTCTGATGATGAACCAGTGCCGGGTGCTTCAGAACTACTTTCTTCCGATGCAGAGTCCAAAGGAGGAGCGAACCCTGGAGCCATATTATACCCGGTTTGCGTTCCCTTGACATCGTCGTCGTAAGCTTGTTGCAACGACGACGGCCTGTAGCCCATCCTGGTGCCTATAAAATGGAATTTACCCGTTTGAGAATTCTGAACAAGTGAATATGAATTTATAGCTGTGCCATAAGTGCCTTGAGTTGACGAGAAAATATGAGCTCCCGAAATGGTGCCGGGTTCTCTTTTTCCTGCCAAATTTTTGGTATGAAATTTTACAACTCGTGAAACTTCAAATCTTCGCCGGTCAACGGTTTCTCCATTTACCGAAATATCTCCTCCCGAATTGCGGATTAACTCCTGAACTGCCTGCTCAATTTCAGCATCAGAGGGAAGTCTGTTCCATTGCAGCCCTCCGGCTTGTGTGGCTACATTCATCGGGTTTTGCGCCCCAATTGTGAAAGATAACAGAATCAGTATTAGCAGAATGGTATTTGTTTTCATCATTCCAGGATAGGTAGGTTAGTCTTATTTTTTATTGCTTCAAAACAACCAGTTTCTCAATCGGATGATTTTGTCAGTTTCCTCCGAATGCTCAACCCAAATGTCAAATCTCTGATGGTTAAATTAGGAGCCTGGAAACAAATGTTGTACAAAATTAACGGATTCAATTTTTTTGTTTAAAAACGTCAGGCTCAACTCTGTAAATTTAGCAGATCATTTAAATTTAACAAATAATTTTAAGTTACTTTAATCGGTAATTTTAACAAACTGATAAATTGTGGGACAAAGAAAAAATAAACATAAGTTAGGTAAGTGGTTGATCGGAGGGGTTGGTTTCCTGTTTGCCGTTTATGCGGTGTTTTTGCTTTCGCTGATGTTGTGGGGAGAAAGCAGGCAAGCCGTGCTAACTAGTTACCGGCAAGAATACGGTGAGCGGGATGAAACCATTCGCAACCAGTACAACTATGAATTTGCCTACGAATTTACTGTCGAAGGGAAAACTTATTCGGGGACGGGCAGAAGGATAGGTTCTTCGGTTTTTCTGAAATTGAAACCCGGAACTACCATTTCAATAAAATACCTCAAATGCTGCCCTTATTTAAACTCACACATTGAGGAACGAAAAACCTGGATCAACATCCTGGTGATGGTGGTCGTTTCGGTCGTATTGTTTGGGTTTTCGCGAAAAATGTAAGGAATTTACTGAAATAGCTTTGATACTTTCTCTTTCACCTCCTCTTCACTTGGATGGATATCAAAAACAATCTCGGGTTTCAGGTAAAACAACTCGTTCTCTTTTTTGAATTTTTCTTCGCCCCCGCCGGTAATGTTGAGCATGATCAGATCGTCGGCTTTCACCGTTCCGTTTTTGGCTGCTGCAATTAAGGTAGCTGTGGCTACTGCCGATGCCGGGTGAATATCGTTGCCCTCTGTTTCAAGGAAAAGCTTTGCAGCTTCGGCGGCTTCCTGGTTGGTGGCCAGCAGTACATCGCCGCCTGCATCTTTCATTGCATCATACAGCCCGCCGATAATCGGGTAGGGCGGTTTGCGGTTCGAAAGCACTTTGGCAACAATCTCTTCTACCTGTGTCCGTGCTTCATGGTCATCAAAAGGAAGCATCGCCCTTGAGTCGGCTTTCCATGCATCGTGGATGGGCTTGAACGGAAGGTTTTGCGAAACCATCAGTTTCATTTTGTGCGAACCAAAACGTCCGTCTTCGATCAGTCTGAGATTGGCTTCCCAGGCAGCAATCGCACCTGTTCCGCTTCCAATAGCCTGGAAATAATAATCTGGAATGCGGCCGATGGTAGTGGTTGCAGAAAGCATGGTGGTTGCCATCCCATCGCGGCGGGCAACGTTTTTGGCACCGCCCTCGGCAACAAAGCCGGGAGTAGCTGCCACAATATTCGACAAATGAATAGCATCGAAATAATCGCTTCCCGAGCGACTGCAAATCAGTTTAACGCAGTCGTTTATCGGCTTGTCGAACCACAGCGCGCTGATGTTGTCTTCGGGTACGCAGATCAACAATGGAATGTGATTGTCAGAACAAACTTTTGCAAAAGCCCTGGATGTGTTTCCGGCTGAAGCCACCACAAGAACCTTGTTCATGTCGTTGTTCATACGTCCGCAAACGGAGTAAGCTTCTGTTTCTTTGAAAGAGCAGGTTTGCATGTTGACTCCTTTCTCGGGCCAGTATCCGCTAAAGGTGATCCAAAGATTTTTAAGGCCCAGTTCTTTGGCCAGACCTTCACTTTTGTAGGTTACCGGTGCCGAAGAGCCTGCCAGTGTTTTGCTGATGGGAAGCCAGTCGGCAAATTTATACAGTCCCCAAGAGTCGTCTTTTACTTCAATCTGCTTCTTTTCGTACATGGCCCTGATTAGTGTTGGTTCCACTTCTCCGGGCGCATCCAGTAACCAGCCGGTATCATTAAAAATTTTACCTGTTTTAATGGATTTCAGCTGATACCTGGTTTTTTCAAAAGTTTTACTCATTATTTCAATCGTTGAACAGAAGCACAAAAATAGTATTTTGAGTGGGCTTTAAAATAACCTTTTGTGATTTTAGTGTGTTACCGGGGTAAGAGCATTAACATAGTGGCTTTTAGCGTTTTTAATTTTCCTTTGGCTGCAGGAAGCTGTTTTTCAGAATAAAGTGCCGTTTACATGAGGGCCTCTCACGCTTAAGCCAAGTTTCTCGTTCAGTTTTTGTATGAAATGGGCCGCCAGTTGCGGCGATTCTTCTTCTGTATTTTGATGAACAAAGAAATAAAGGTTCTCCAGTCCGTTTTCAACCCAGTTTTCAATGCGGTCGATCCAGTCTTCGAGCCGCGTATAATCTGTAGGATGGTTGGCACCAACATAGCGGACAAAAGCAGTGGGCGAAGTCAGCCGCATGTGGAGTAAATCGCGGCGGCCTGCTGTGTCCACAATTATATTTGCAACTTTGCGCTCTTCCAAAAGTGCATAAAGTTCGGCGGCTACGGCCTCATCGTTGAACCAGGCTGGGTGCCTCAGTTCCACTGCCAGCTGGATTCCTGTCGGAAACATATGAATGAAGTCCTTTAAGCGATTGAAGTCCTTGTGTGCAAAGTTGTCGTTTAGCTGCAAAAATACCATGCCCAGTTTTGATTCGAAATGGCTGATGTTCAGGCAAAACTCGTCAAGCAGGTAGTGTACATCTTTAAGCCTTTTAAAGTGGCTGATGATGCGGGTTATTTTTGGGAAAAATTTAAAATCATCGGGTGTTTTGTCGCGCCAGGCTGTTACCTGCGGGATAGATGGTGTGCCGTAAAATGAAGCATTCAGCTCGATGCTGTTGAATTGTGACGAATAATAAAGCAATTCATCTTTGGTTCCCCTGGGGTAGAATCCTTTTAACTCGGTTCTGTTCCATTTGGCGCAACCCACATAAACTTCCGGTTGCTTCTTCTGCTCGGCATGCGTTAAAACTCTAGCCGTGTCGTTGTGGTCGGGAGGTAGCTCAAAGCTAATCAATGACGGGTTATCTACATGGCCGAAGATCATGTGAGTTAATTTAAATTCTGTATTTAAAACAAAATTCGGGTTTATTTAACTCAATGACAAATTTCAGCCGCTGTTGTTGTTAACACAGCGGCTGAGTGAGCAAGTATCAATAGTTAATTCTACTAATGTCTTCTACCTTTTTGAGGCACTTTATTAAATCTCCGGTTCATTTTGTGTTCACCGTCCACATATATTTCCATCACATAACGGCCGTCTTCCAAATGTCGCAAATCAAGGCCGGTTTGTGCGTCTTTTATATTGGTGAACTCATGCGTTTCCACGTACTCTCCGTCCTTCGTGATCCGTATTTTTAAGGTGGAAGGCTTGTTGGTGGTGGTGTAAACCGTGGCGTAATCACGTACCATGCGCGGATAAATGTTTACCGAAAGATGAGGCTCGCTTGGATCAACTGTAGTTTCATTGTCGGCTCTGAAACCATAAAACTGACCGTTTCCGCAATCACTTTCAAACAAATGAATGAGGTTTCCTTCGGTGTCTTTCAAACGCAGGCGTCCGTAGCCGGCTTGAGCTAAAAACCAGAATTCCAGCCCTTCTCCGGCGGTGTCAACCAACTGCATGTAGTAGTTTCCTTCGGGTAATTCGAGCGTATCAAGGTAAGTGGTTGCGGTGTCCAGCATTTCCGGTGTTTTGGCATAAACCGTATCGTAGGCACTGTTTACAATGTACAGCCAGTTGTCTTTCGGGCGGTTGTTGGTCATAAAATCCACCACAATTTTTGAAGGGATGTTCGGAATGTCTTCGAAACTTGCTTCGAGACTGTTGTCGCCATCCCACTCATCTGCAACTCCGTTCGGATCGTTCAGGGTCACCGCAAAAGTGTTGGTTCCGGGGTGGGCATCAATTTCGCCGGGCAGCGTAATAAGGGCGCCTTCGTAAAAGCCCAGGTTTCCTTCCCATTTGAATGTCTTTTCCGCAAAACCAACAGTTTTGTACACAATGTCAAGGCTGGTGAGGTCCTGGCTTCCCAGGTTTCTGATTTTGATGATGGGGCTGAAACCACGGGGATTGAAGCGGTTGTAGTTGTCTTTGCTGTTCGGAGCAATGATTTCCTCAATAATCACATCGTTGGCTCTGTTCGGCGCTCCGTACTGAAAAAAGTACGAGGTGATTTGTTCTTTGGGCTGGTCGATATTGTTGGCCGTAAAAGGCTCCATGTTCAGGTCGAGCGTATGTTTCGACTTTTCCAGCGGAATGTCGATTACATCCGGCACCTGCAAATCTCCGGGGCACCAGTAGCCACGGTCAAAAATCCAGGTTCCACCTTGCGGGTAAAGCGGGTTATTGCCGCAATCTTTCCACATATCGCGGTGGTCAACCACCTGTCCGTCAAAAAGCAATTCGCGCCAGCGGCTGCAAAACTCGCTGCATCCGTTTGGCTGGTCCATTCCGTGTCCGGTGTGTTGAATCCGAAAACGGCCAAAAGCTGCATTTTTTGCGGTTTTTACTTTTATGGGTGCCAGCTGTTTTTCAATGTCGTTGGCCGGGTTTCCGTATTGGTAGTTGCCGTCCCATGTTTTCTGAACGGTGATGAAATCAGCCACCTGCGGCCCGTAAGTGATGTCGAAATCAATGCTCAGGTCCCAGCCCAGGTCGGGTGACTCGTAGCCCGAATGAATGTACTCCAGTTCCACGCTGTCGCGCAGAAAGGCCTGAAAATCGGTTACGTCGATGCTCCAGGTAAAGCTCCATCCTTCTTTAAAATTACTTCCGTAAGGGGTAAGCATACGGCCGATTTCAAAATTTACCGCTTTGCCGTTTTTCCCGCCCTGACGTAGAATTTTTACGCGGTCCATGTAATCCCAATGCGCAATGGCCCGGTCTTCGGGATAAGCCAAAGTAAGGTTCATCACCACGCGACGGATTTCTTTGCTGGCGGAAGGAAATTCACCCCACTGAACAAAGCTTTTCACTCCCTGCGAGGGATCGGTGACGATGGTTACTTTGTCGAATACTTTTACCTTGGAAGTTTGGGAAAAAGCCAGCTGTCCGCCTAGCAGGACAATGACCAGTAAAATAAGTTTCTTATTCATCAGGCTTCAATGTTTTCAATGGTTTTTATTTCGATAGAATGAGTTGAATGTCTTGCTGTGCATCGTTTCCAGTGGTTACGGCAAACGTTTTTTCAATCGCCTGCTCGGGATTGCTTACCACGAACTGATAGCTTGTATTTTTTTTAAGTTTAAACTGAAGGAAGTGATTCAGATCGTCAGTCTTGCGGGGCGAATAGCCGAAATTCACTTTTTCGTCGTCTTTCTGTACATCTACCCGGCAACTTAAACGCGATTCGCTGGAGCTGGTGTTTTCGTCGGCAAGAACCACCACATTGGCCAGCAGTTCATCTTCGGCAAGGGCGCTGTTTTGCACTGATTTCTCGTACAAATCGATGTAGCGTTGCGTAACGTTGTGTCCCCAGATGTAGGGCTTTAGCCCGCTTGCCCTTTCTTTCATGCGTTCGTAACGTGCGCGCACATCTTCGGGCAGGTTGCTGAGGTTAACCACATCAGCCACATAGGGAGCGTCAACGGCTGCATAGTAAGGCAGACCGGTGGGTTTAAACGAAGCGGCATAGATCCAGTGCAACATATTGTCGGGATCGGCTTTTCCCGCATCGGCGACAAACCACGATTGATCGAGTGTGTCCACATAGTATTCAATAAACTTCCATTCGCCTTCCACCCAAACTTCACTCCAGGTGTGGTTTCCTTTGTAGTTGGTCCACATGGCTGTTCCGGCCAGGCGCGACGGAATTCCCACCGAACGGTAGGCGTCGGTCAGTAAAATGGAAAGCCCGCTACAGGTAGCCATGTGTTCTTTCATGGCCTGCAAAGGACTGATGTCGACCCGCGAACGTTTGGTGTTGTACTCCACATCCACTTCGGTCGGAATGTTGTGGGCAATGTTCATCAGGGCATCCACCATGTTGTCTTTGTCTTTTACATATTTTGAAAAGCGTTCGTAAAAATCAGGTCTCCAGCGGTCGCGGTTTTCCGAAATGTTGGCGTAAGGCAGTACTTCATTCAAGAAAATGGAATCGGGCAGCGCAGCGCACCAGGGGAATTCCCGGCGGGCTTTGTAGGCATACTGGTTGTTTTCGAGCAGAAAATCAGCCGTTAAAGTAGTAAGGTCGCGCTCGGGCATGTAGCTGATCAGAAAGGCCATTCCTTCCTTTTCGTCTGCCGGTGCTTCGGCAAGTGCCTTTTGTAATTCCGCAGCATTTCCTCCGGCTTTAACCAAAGCCGAGTCGAGCAGGGTGTGGTATTCTTCTGAAACTCCGGGGTATTTCGACTGACAGGCAACCGCCAGAATCAAAATGGTAATGTACAATAGCAGCTTATTCATTTACTTGAGTTATTAAAATATTTTAATAATAAACAAAACTAACACAAAAAAATGAACAATAGACTTGTGTCCTGAAAAATTCCCTGAAAAAATGAACGGATACAATGAATGAAGCCGGCTGATAATTAATTGATTAATCGGCCGGCCTGTAACTTATAAATGAAATAAATGTCGGTGTCCGTTTCTTAAATCAAGCCGTTGTCGATAAGTTGCTGAAACATCTCGTTGAGCGATTCTTCCATGGGGCGGTAATTCATTTTCAGTTCGTTGATGCTTTTTGAGTTATCCGCTACAAAAGGGAGCCCCATGTTGCGTGAAATGTATTTTCGTGTAACGGCTTTGTTGATGATTGGTCCCATCAGCCAGATCAGCCATTTGGGCATTTCCTTTTTCGGGATGGGGTATTTGTCGCCATATTTGGGTTGAAGGGCTTTGGCCATGTCGATAAACCAGGTATTGTAGCCTGAAATGATGTAACGGCCACTTGCGTCGGGTTTAAAGCCGGCCATAAAATGTGCCTCGGCTACATCGCGTACATCCACCAGGCCCATGCCCAGTTTGGGTGCACCCATTTTAAGCTTTCCATCGCCAAAGGGCTGGATGATGCGGAAACTCTCGGAAGTAACCTGCGTGGGGTTAATTGCCGGGCCAATCACCAGGCTGGGATTTATCACCACCAATTCCCACTGCAGCTGTTCTTCGCAAATTTTCCAGGCTTCTTTTTCGGCCAGCGTTTTGGAATACGAGTAAGGTTGGTGTTCGAGCGAAGAACTGGTGTTCCAGATTTCTTCTGTAAAAACCTTGCCGGGAGCATGGTTCAGGTCGGCATTGTCGCCATAAATGGCAGCCACGCTGCTGGTAAGAACCACCCGCTTCACCGATTCCGTTTGGTTGGCTTGTTCCAGTACATTGCGGGTTCCCAGTTTGGCGGGGTTGATGAGGTCTCTCTGCGGATCTTTTACATCGGTAACAAAGGGCGATGCCGTGTGGAAAACCAGCTCGCAACCTGCCATGGCTTCGGCATACGATCCTTCTTCGAGTAAATCGGCCCTGAAATAACGGATTTCACCCGGCGTGTTTTGGGCAATCTCATCGAGGTATTTTAGTTTTTCCTTATCATCCGGATTCCGAACTGCCGCATGCACCGTTAGTCCTTCTGCGAGAAGTTTTTTTACCAGCCAGCCTGCCACATAGCCGGTGGCACCGGTAACCAGCACGGGTTTTGATTTATCAATGGTCTTCATAATGTATTAGTTCATAAAGTTAGTTTTCTATGCCGTAACAGGGCTTGTCCGGAAAAATCGTTGCCCCCTAAGAATTTTGTTTGCAAGTATAGTTTTACTTGATCGAATAATCCCTGATTCATCATTAATAAAATGTAAAATCAACCTTTCTTTTGACATGAAAGATGCTTAAGAGGATAAAATTCGATAGCCTTGCGGCACCTATAGTATTTACCAACTAAAAAACCGAAATATGGCCATTAACCGACGGAGATTTCTCTTGAACGGGGCATTGGGTCTTGGAGGACTCATTGTTGCTGAGAGGACTTACGATTTTTTTTCAGAGAGTAAAGCAAAGGCGAAGATACTGATTGTGGGGGGAGGAGCTGCCGGAATAACCATGGCCGCTTACCTTACCGATAAGTTGCGAACGCCTGATATTACCATTATTGAACCCAACGAAACACATTTCTACCAGCCGGGTTATACCTTGATTGCATCGGGAACTTTTTCTCCCGACCAGGTTAAAAGGTCTACCGAAAAGCTGATTCCCAAAGGCGTGAAGTGGGTAAAAGATTCGGTGGCCGAACTGGTGCCGGATGCCAATTATGTAACCACACAGAAGAGTGGGAAGATTGATTATGACTTTTTGGTGCTGACACCGGGCTGTCAGATGAACTTCGATTTGGTTGAAGGAATTTCGCGTGAAACGCTGGGCGAAGGAAACGCGCACTGCATCTACGATTACCAGGGAGCCATAAAATACCACCGGGCAATGGAACAACTTGCCTCCGGACGTAAAGATGCCCGCCTGGTGTTTACCGACACGTACACAAAACTGAAATGCGGCGGCGCGCCTAAAAAGATTTGTTTGATCACCGAAGACTTTCTGCGTGACAAAGAGATCAGGGACGGGTTTGATATTCAGTATTTCGGGAATTCCACCAACCTGATGACGCCCGTGGTTTTTGGCGACCGGCTTCAGCAGATTTATGACGAACGAAACATCGGGATATCCTACAAACACCGCCTGGTATCGGTGGATACCTCAGCTAAAAAGGCTGTTTTTCAGCAGATAGAGGAAGCTACCCTGGCTCCTTTGCCGGTGGACGATACAAAATTGATCACGGTGGATTATGATTTGCTTCATTTTATCCCGCCGATGAGTGCACCCGATTTTGTGAAAAATTCTCCGCTGGCCATAACAACAGGCGATTTGCGTCACGGTGGCTGGGCCGATGTAGACAATGCCACGCTGGTTCATACGCATTATAAAAACATTATGGTGGTTGGCGACGCGGGCGGACTGCGTACCAGCAAAACAGGGGCGGCCATTCGCATGCAGGCTCCGGTGGCTGCTGCCAACCTGGTGTCGATTATGGAAGGCAACGAGCCCGAAGAAACCTACAACGGTTATTCTGCATGCCCGATCGTAACGGAGTACGGAAAGGTGCTGATGTGCGAATTTGGTTACGACAAAGAGCTGATGCCAACCATTCCGTGGCTGGACCCTGCGGTGGAGCGCGGAATGTGGTGGATGTTGAAAGTGCACGGGCTGGAGCCGATGTACTATCATGGCATGCTGAAAGGCCTGATGTAACCGGTGTCGTAATCTGCTTACCGGACTTTACTTCGCCAGAATAATGATGTCTTTGGGGGCTATTATATTTTTGGGATAGCCCTTCAAAGCTGAATTTATCATGGCTTTGCCCACCTGCGTGGTATCGACCACCGAGTGGGGAGAAAAGAATTTTACAAGGTTTACGAGCCAGAGAAAATAGTCGTACAAAAACTGGTAGGCTTTGGTGCGTGATTTTATGCCCCGCAGGTGCGGATTTGCAATCCGTACTCCAGTCAGCAAGATTGGTAAATTGCTTTTGGTATTTTTATGTTTAAGGAGTATTCCAATGAGCAGAAATATGAATTTCAATCTCCGGTTAAATCGGGATTGCCTTCAGCAATGGAACGGTTTACAAAATCGCGTCAGCGGGTTGTCCTCTTTTTAGCTGCCTAAAGGCTTGGTCTCGCATTAATTTAAATTCTATCGAATTTTATAGTTTCTCTGTCGTCACAAAATTAGTATTGTTAGACAGAGCTCATTTTACAGTCTCCATTTTTTAATGTATTAACTACCATGAAATCTATTTATAAGAACGTTTATTTAATCCCCTTAGGTAGCTGATTAATTCTAAGGGATATTTAACATGTCTCATCTTTACCATTTTATGATCTTTTTTTGGGATACCCCAGAACTGTTTTCAAATATGATTATAAAAATACCGGAAGGAAAGTTACTGGTTTCAATGATTGTGCTACTGTCAAACAACTTACTTTTGAGTATCTTCTTCCCAGAAGAAGAAATAATTTCAAAATCAATAACTTCAGTAATATTATGTGCCTCAATTATTAATTTATCTCTTACCGGATTTGGGAAAACGTTGATTTTTTCATCTAAAAAGGTATTTCTGCTTCCTGTTCGAACGTAGGTTACTACATTTGATGGTTTTGAATCACAAGAAGCCGACTGAACCACTACATAATAATTTCCACTTTTTTGAGGGATGCATTTCTTACCGCTTTCTGCTTCCATCATTTCATTATTGCAGTACCAAACATTGCCATTTTCAGAAGATGAATACAAGGTATCTCCCACAATAGTCACTAAAGGGGTTTCAGGCCTTGGATTAACATTCACCGAAATAACTGATTCGATACCTTCTCCACACTCATTTACACCTTTAACTTTAATATCTCCTGAAACAGCACAACTATCAAAATCAACCGTAATACTATTCGAAGTACTGTTGCCACAAACTCCTTCGGGTAAGCTCCATAAATAAGAAGAAGCATTTGAAATTTTAGGAAGGGAATAGCTTATTCCTTTCTGCCCTGAGCAAACATTCAGTTCGCCCTTAATCTCACCTGCCGCATTTACTTCATCAAGTTCTGAGTCTCCAATAATGGTCCATCCCCTTGTTGAAATAAGCTCAGTGCGGAAATCAGAAGCACCCGAATGATATTGCCTGTTTTGGGCCCCAAGAATAAGACTGTCCGGTGTGTTCGGGTTTTCGCTCCATCCTTTTAGCGTATTGGAATAGTTGGCACAATCCATTCCACAATCAACCAGCATATTTTGAACATTTGATACACTTGATAAATCCCATTTTTCAAGATTCTGATTAAATGCTCTGGTTCCATAAAACATATCGTCCATATGCTCAACTTTTGAAACATCCCAGTCTCCTATATTTTGATTAAAGGAGTCTGCGTCAAAAAACATCCCTTGCATACTAATAACCTTCGAAACATCCCAGTCTCCTATAAATTGATTAAAAGAATCGGCATCATAAAACACCCACCCCATTCCATCTACATTCGAAACATCCCAGTCCCCTATATTTTGATTAAAGGAGCCTGCTCCAAAAAACATACTACTTATATTCGTAACGCTTGACACATCCCAACGACTTATATCTCGATTAAAATTTTCTGCGAGACTAAACATACTACTCATGGTGGTCACGCTAGATACATTCCAACTGCCAATGTGCTGATTAAATAATTTTGCTTGTGAAAACATATCGTTCATAATTTTTACCTTTGATACATCCCAATCTCCAATGCATTGATTAAAAGATTTAGCACACTCAAACATTCCCATCATACTATTTACATTGGATACATCCCAATTTCCAATATTCTGATTAAATAATTCAGCACAATAAAAAAGAGCCCACATATCACGAACGGAACCAACATACCAATCATTAATATTCGACGGTCCATTAAGAGCTGTACAGTTACTAAACATCCATCCCATTTTATAAACATTTCGAAAGTCGGGTACATCAGTAGCCGATATGTTCAAATTCTTACATCCCCAGAAAGCATTTTCCATGTTTGTCCACTTTGCCGTTCCCCACTGCTCCACGTCTATCAGGTTCTCTCTGTCGGGGCCTTTAATATCTTCAGGACAGCGCTGCAAACGGTTGCAAAACGACGTTAAATTTTCGGGATCTATATATAACCGAATTGTTTTTCCTTCGGGCAAACCTGTAATTTTAACCATTCCAATACTCGTTGGGCTCCCTTCTATTTCTTCTTCTTCACCTCCCATTGAAATTCCTCCTGCACTTAAGTCTTCATAAAAAGTTCCTGACCCACTGTTCAGGGCAGGGACAGTCTCCCAGTGATAGTCAACCTTGCCAGTTCGTGCTAACAAAAATTGGAGACTGGTCTGTCCTTCCGGAATTCTCCATCGGGTAACAAAGTCTCTTTCTTTCTTTCCCATATTTAAATAAACAAGCTCATTGCCATACACCGTATCGTTTTTGGTACAAACATAGGTTCGAATATAATAATAAGCACCTTCTTTTAGACGGGTAAGTGTGCAATCAAAGCCTTCCGCATCCGAACTTTCCAAGTTAAAACTATCTTCTATGTTTGGCTTTCGGTCCAAACTCCATACAACTCCTTTCTTCACAATAGGAGAATAACCTTCTTTTAATATTTTACCATGAACTGTAATGCTGTCTCCTTGCTGCATCAAATTTAACTTTGTGTAAACAATAGGTAAATTATCAGTATTGCGCTTACAGTAACCTGCTACATGATGCTTTACTTCACGAATGGTGCGGGCATTATTTGCATCGTCTGCATCGCCTGTAGCTTGCCCATCATGAAGAATGTTCGGATCGGAAAAATAAAGCACATTTGTGTAGAATTTGGAAGTAGTAGAATATAATCCATCCCAGTAAGTCATAATACTACAATAATTACCTGTTTCACTTGTCCAGTTCCATCCTGCAGACCAGGTATTTTCAAACCAGGTATTATTCCACCAGGTTGGGCCTGGAAAATCTTTTTGGTCTTTTTTATGATGTCCTGCTCCCAGAAGATGTCCAATTTCATGAATCCCAGTTATAAAATCATCGGCCTGCTGCACACGAACAATCGCAAAGGCTTGCGTATTATCACCATTCCTGTTGCTAAGCCCCATGGCTAATCCACCATAATCGTTAGTTTTTGTTAAGACTATTACCAAGTCAGCATTTGTTACATCTTTTAAAGCATATACTTCCGAAATCTGTCCGTCCTCAAGGTTGTAAAGATCCGTTTCTGAACTACCTGATTCAGTATAATCCACCTCGGTGGAATAAACATTATTAAAATAAATACCCAACTTACTATTTTCAGAAGCCAGATTAGAGGATGCGAATATTTGGGAAATTATTAGATTAATATCCTTTCCATTATCCACTGTCCATTTTTTTGCAGCTGGCGTGTACAAAACCAAGATATCAATTTCAGCCGAATCTTGCTGGGAACTATCAATTATTCCCGACTTCTCAATGGGATATGGTTTGGTTTGGTTTTTTAATTGTCCTGAATACCCATGCGGCATTTTATGCTTTTCTTCCTCCTGAGATTTCGAATTGATATGTCCACCGGGTAAAATATCTACTTTGGTTTCGTCTAACTGCACGAGGTATTGAAGCGCTGTTTCGGTATGCATAAAGGTTTTATACTTTTCTGCCAGTTCAGGAATTTCAACCGACATTAAAACATGATCATTGTTCATGGAGATTAAACAATAAGCCAAATTGTAATCAAGTAGCCGGCTAACAATCGTTGTGGTGCCATTTATATCGGTTGTTATTGATTTTATTACCGAGAGATAATTTTTATTTTGAAATAGATCTAGTTGTAAGGTATCACCTACAATTACATTCTCATTTTTTCTGACCACAGGATTTAAAAAAAAGGGACGGGCATTCTTAACAGATATTTTAAAATTTACACCAATACCGGAACTTTTCAGTATCGATTGTAAACCTGCTTCATCATTGATACTTATTTTATTATTTTGAGAATAAGTCAACTGAATAAATACAAAACAAAACAGGAAGGAGATTATAGCTTTCATTATGATTACATAGGTTTGAGAATAATTTGCAAACATTTATTGTTAAATATATGTATTTATAATTTCAAAAATCACTAATCGGTGAATAATTTGCCCCGAAACCACAGATATTCCAAACTACCAAAAGATAATTCTATAACGAATACATTTAAAACAACTTTGCCGTAGATTGCTTCCCCATCGAAAAAAATAATTCGGAAACAAGAAAGAGTAGAGATGTTTTAGTGCCCTGTTTGCAAACGAGGAAACTTGAAAAAGGCCGTCCTTTTAAACAGGGAGGGTGAAAGTAAACAGGGCGCCGCATATTGTTGCAGAACGTTCCAAAACCTAACAGGAGTTTTTTACTTAGCAACTTCACTGTTGTTATTGTTCTTGCTGTTTTGTTTTCGCCAGTATTCGGTTGAACAGTTGGTTGTCTGAGACGGTAGCCACAGTTTATTACCCCAGGATTTTCCCCGCTGGCGTGGTAGAGCGCGGAATGTGGTGGATGTTGAAAGTGCACGGGCTGGAGCCGATGTACTATCATGGCATGCTGAAAGGCCTGATGTAACCGATGCCGCGATCTGCTTACCTGACTTTATTTTGCCAGAATAATGATGTCTTTGGGGGCTATTGTATTTTTGGGATAGCCCTTCAAAGCCGAATTTATCATGGCTTTGCCCACCTGCGTGGTATCGACCACCGAGTGGGGAGAAAAGAATTTTACAAGGTTTACGAGCCAGAGAAAATAGTCGTACAAAAACTGGTAGGCTTTGGTGCGTGATTTTATGCCCCGTTTGGGGATGATCATTCCCGGGCGGAACATGTAGGCTTGCTTAAAACCAAGGCCGATCAGGTCGTTTTCGGTTTTGCCTTTTACGCGGGCCCACATGCTTCTCCCTTTTTCGGTTGAGTCGGTACCAACCCCCGACACATAGTTGAAGGTCATGTCCGGATTCAAGGTGCGAATTATCCGGGCCAGTGCCAGGGCAAAATCGTAAGTTACCCGCCGGTAATCGGCTTCATTCATGCCCACAGAGCTCACTCCCATGCAAAAGAAGCAGGCATCGTAGCCTTCCAGTTGCGATTGCAGGGCTGTGAAGTCAGCAAAATCACGATGAATCACTTCCTTTAATTTCGGATGCTGAATTCCGAGCGGGTTTCGGTTGATGACTAAAACCTCCGTAACGGCTTCATGGTCGAGGCATTCCAGAAGAACACCCTTTCCTACCATGCCGCTTGCTCCGGTTATTATTGCTTTCATCTGTTTATAAGTGTTCTGCTTTTTCTAACTTATCAATCAGCTATTTTGTTGCTTCCCTAGTAAAAAACGATCTACTCAAAATCTTCATATAAGAGATATTTTTTGCGCATTCGTTTGTATTCGGAGAGTTCTTCTTTCCAACTGTCCCGGATCTGCTTTTC
Source organism: Maribellus luteus (assembly GCF_003576475.1). Classification (GTDB taxonomy): domain Bacteria; phylum Bacteroidota; class Bacteroidia; order Bacteroidales; family Prolixibacteraceae; genus Draconibacterium; species Draconibacterium luteum. The sequence goes on from NZ_QWGR01000004.1 coordinate 543,757, forward strand.
TGTCCATCCCGCCAGAATTTGTTCGCGGAGTTTATCTGTACCTGCCAACTTATCGAAGAAGTCGGGACGTGCAAAGAATTTATCGGGCATTTTATGGTAGAAATCAAGAATATACTTGAGCGTAAACCGAATACTGTCAGCCTTTAACCCGCGCAAGTCGATGCCATAGCAAAGATTCCCCTGTTGCTCTACATGCGCTGACATGCCCACACGGGTTCCCGGCGTAAATGTGAAATCGCCAAACCGAGTGTCGGGATAGCCGATTACCTGAAATGGAAAATCCGTTCCACGGCCTATGCTGAAATCGGTGGCTTCAAATAAACACAGCAGCGGAAACAAACGAACCGACTGATAATTGGGTAAGCTGGGAGACGGAATAACAGGCAACTCGTATTTTGATTTGTGCGTGTAGTTTTCCAGCGTAATAACAGTAAGGTCGCACTTTTTTTCACCCTTATCGAGCCAGCCTTCGCCGTTAATCATTTGCGCTAGCTCGCCAATGGTAAGTCCGTGTATCATCGCAACTTTATGAAAACTGATATCCGATTTAAATTTATCATCTTTCCGGACAGGGCCGTCAACCTGCTCGCCGTTGGGATTAGGACGGTCGAGAACTAGAAGCGGACGGTTATTGTTGGCGCACAATTGCATTACATTGTGCATTCCTACAACAAAGGTGTAAAAACGAGCGCCAACATCCTGTATGTCGAATATCATTACATCCACCGAACGAACCAACGAATCGGCCTGGTGGTTTTCTCCATACAGCGAATACAGCGGTAAGCCTGTTTTGGTGTCCACATCGTTGTGTACGTCCTCTCCGCGCTCGATGGTGCCACGAAAGCCGTGTTCGGGAATGAACGCGAATTGTAGGTCAACACCTTTTTCCAACAGCACGTCAACCAAGTGTTTGCTGCCAACAATCGCTGTCTGGTTCACCATTACGCCTACTTTTTTGCCTTCGAGCAAAGGCAGGTAGACGTTTAAACGTTCGGCGCCTGTTGTAATTTTCTGTTGAGCATAGGTAGTCAGCGAAATGCTCATGATGATTGCTAAAATCAGAATGACCCGTTTCATTGTTTTTTATGTTGTAAGCTTTTTAATTTTCTAATCTCTTGTTGACGTACCACCGAACCCCGCCCTGCAATATGTACGGTGTTATGTGCTGAAATTTATTAAATATTGTTTTTTATAGAATTTATTAATTCATCCTTTTTAAACCCAACCGAGAAATATAAAACTTTCCCACTTCTATCAATTAGCACAAAAGTTGGTGCTCCTTTTACGCCATATCCTCTTGCAATTTTATACCCTGAATATAATACAGGGTACTGTATATTATGTTCCTGAATATACTCATGTAATCCTGAGTCGTCAGATTTGGAAAATTCAACACCAAAAACCAACAGTCCATCATTTGAAAAATTATTTTGAATTAAATTCAACTCGGAAATGGCTTGAACGCAACCACTACAGCCAGGAAACCAGAATTCCAACAGGACGAGATTGCCTTTTAGTGCATTCAGGTGAATCATTTCATCTTTTCCAACCACGGGCAATTCCCAGTCACTAGCATTTTGTCCAGTTTGTGTAGGAGCTTTCAGTTCCATGCTTTTTGTAAACTCACTAAATGACATAACCTTATATTTGGAGAGGTATTTATCAAAGCTCCAATATGAGTCTGGTCTGCACTCCTCGAGTTTAATATCCGAATAATAGGTTTTCCAATATCCCGAATTATCTGTGAAAATCTGACTGAATTGTGTTGGTAGATTATTGTCTTTTGAAATAAGTAAAAAGTAGTTCGAAACTGTTCCTTTGTTTTCAATTAAATCTCCTCTTGTATCAAGATATTTGTCTGATATAACTATCTTGAAATTGTAATTTTCGATATTGTCAACAATAACATTATCAAGCCTCTCTATTTTACAAGAAGAATCAGTTATTAGTTTCGGTAATACATTTTTTAAAACATAGATAGAGTTTATCATAAATAATGAGCTCATAACTTTTGGGATATTAATCTGGTCGTCATACAATACACGCTTTTCCCGTATGTTAACTGATACGATTTTATTCCCATCAAAAATTTGCTCTGCATGTTTAGCTTTAAAATGATATTTCGCTCCAAGTATATTGTCCGGACTTGAAAAATCGAAGAAACAGATTGCTGTATCGATTCTTTCTGTACCATTATTTTTTTGCAAATAATGGTTTATAACTTTGTATTCAATAGCTTCAGCAGAATTAAGTTGTTCAATTGTCTTTTCAAGTATCTTGTTTTGGGGAAAAAGTTCGCTCGTCAATAAGTTACAAAAGACAAATACAGATAGAATAATTTTAATATTCATAATTGATAATTTAATGTGAACCCCTCATTCTTTTTTGCACATAACGGTAAATTGTATGAGTAGTGGCAGATTGCGTGGTACTTTCCCGTCAAACCGCTATGCAGTTTGAGCGGGCGACAAGCCTTGATATTTAACACTTTACCTGCCATTGCTTATACAAAGTGTTAGGCAAAATACTTATTCAACCATCATTCTTACAATTTCATTAAGTTCTTCCATATTTTTCTTTTGTTCTTCACTTATTGGTTTCTTATAATCGTCAAGTTTTTCAATGAAATTAGAAAGAGCCCTTTTTGTTCCAAGAATATATTTGAATGCTGATTCCAATTGAGAAGAGTTATTTGCAATCATCTTTGCAACTGACATTCCAGCACTTTCATTAATTCTTGTAATTCTATGACTTCCATCTGATTGCGAATGTGGCATTATTGTCAAAATATGACTTGAATCTAAGGGCAGTCTAATCATATTTTCTGGGTCAAATGGAGCAATATGTCCAGGATTAATGTTTGATAATATAACTGGATTATCACTTGTAATCAATTGATTATCTGAGCTAATTTTACTCACTAATATTCCATCAAATTTTCTAATATTTATAAGTTTGAGAGCAACTTCTAATTGTGTTAAGACCTGAACTTCTTTTTTCATTTTTCTAAACTCTGTCTTAATTTCATCAAGAGTTTTTCCTTTAATTTCATACTTAACGTCTTCATACATAAAATAGTCTTTTCCGGTCTGCTGACACAAGGAATACATCCTATCTAACACAGTATCAAAAAAGTCATTGTGTAAGTGAATCCATTTAGAAGTACGATACATCATTGTAATAATGGTCATTACAATTTTATAATGCATTTCTTCATCAATTTCTCTGATAGAATCGTCTGTCAATGTTTGGTAAACCTCATTATAGACATTTTCTACATTGTCTGAATAAAAGGTCTCAAGAGCTTGTCTTTGTTCTTTTGTTTGTCCTGCAAGAGTATATATGTCAGTTTCTAAACATACATTTGTGATGTTCGGAAATATTATCTTCTCTAAATTATCTTTATCTGCAGCATTGATATTATAATTCTTCTTTCTTTTTATCGCGAATTTCTGCAGATAAGTTCTAGGAACATAATGCTGCCTTTTTGTTTCTTTGTTCATCTTCTTTAGGTAGTATCTCTTTTTTGTATTTTGCCTAACTAGCGCATAACATCACTAGTCATGTTATTTTCATTATCTCATTTTTTTGGTGGTTTTGCCCGGTCTATGCCCCGGTAGCGCCTGTATATTCTGTAAGTCGGTTCCCTGTTCCAAAAAGCGGGGGACATAATTATGCCGGAGCAACTGATTGCACGGCTGGCGGTGTTGTTCCTGTGTGGGCTTTATTTGCGGGCGTGTAGTCAAAAGGTTTTGGTTT
>NZ_QWGR01000040.1 GCF_003576475.1 Maribellus luteus
AAAAACGCGAGAAACAGCTTATTCCCCTTCGTAGTTTTAACAGGTACTTAAAAATTAGAGGGTTGTGCAACAGCTACCCGTGTTACCAATAGTTTTTTACTTGAGATTTTCAACCAAGATATCTTTAAGTTGTCCTGTTCGAAAATTTCTTGATATTATTTCACCATTTTTATTAATCAGAACATCGCCACTTAAACCAATATGATAAAATTCGGAGATACCTTTTTCTTTGTCAAAATCAAGAAGATTTGTCCAATCAGCTTCATTTCTTTTTATCGCGTTTTTCCATCTGATTTTATCGCAATCATCGGAAATTGCTACGATTTCATATCCTTGACTTTTATATTCGTTATAAATGGATTTATAGGCTCTCAATTTTCCATCAGTGCTTGAACATCGTGAGCTCCAGAAGAGAATATGAGTTAGTTCATTGTCTTTTACGATACTTGATAAAGCAGTAGAATTATCATTAATGGTCGTAAGTTCGTAATCGGTAAATTGCTGTCCTATTTCGTTTTGTCCAAATCCATTAATGTAGGTTGTTGTTTCTTTGATATATTTTGATTTAGGAAATAGAGGAGTTAATGGAGCTATTTTTTCTTCTAATGTTGCTTTATCCATTGAGCTACGCATTAACCATACGAAATATGCTGAAATTAAATTCTTATTTTGTTTTATATAGTTTGGGATAAAATCCTCCATCTTACTCGTCAAAATGGCAACGCTATCTTTTGTTGCTTCAATTTTAATGGAATCTGACATAGTCTTCAAGTTCGCGTAATTACGCATTAGATTATCCTCAATTGCTCTAAAATTGCTCATTACATTAATGAAGGTAGCATTCTGTTGCCCTCCTTTAATTTGCGGATTTTTGATGTCATTCATTGACAATTTTATATGTACGTCCTCTTCTCCAAAAAAGAAATCAACCGAGGTGAAATCGCCATCGTCATTTTCATCTTCTTCGAAGAATAATAAAAAAACTTCTGGGGACTGCTTCTTAATATGATATTCAAATTTTCCATCATTAAAAGGAATCGTATCCTTATCGTATTGAGAACTACCAGGTCTATATAAAAATAAATTTCCATTTTCTCTGTCTAAGACTTCTCCTGTAAGTATACACGATTTCTCATTCACTGATGTGCAACTAAAAAGAATTCCTATTAATGCAATTGTAATTAATTTTTGAAATTGTCTCATTTTGTGTCTTTTAAAATTATTGGTAACTAATCTATCTGTATACAAAAAGCTGACAATAACTCCCCGTACCGGAAATTAGATACGCTTTTGCAATTGATAATTGCCGTAAATCAATACCGGTATTCTTTTTATGCAGAAGTGAAATTTTTGTCGGGAGCCAGGTCATAGTAGGCGGTTTCGTTTTTTCGTTTTTCCGAAGATAGCAAGAAAAACGTTTCAGAAAGCTGTTTAACAAAACATTTCAAAGAATCGGCTTAACCATCTTCTTCCTAAAAAGTGAAAAGAAACGCTTTGGTCTCCTGTGCCCTGCGGCGGGTAAATCCTTCCTGCTATCCTCAGAGCCGCCCTGCGGCATTTCTTCGGGTTCCTGCAACATTTTTCAGTGTCCTGCGGCATTTTTTCGGTTTCCTGCAGGATTTTTGAGCGTCCTGCGGGCTTTTTTGTCGCCCTGCAACGCTTTT
>NZ_QWGR01000041.1 GCF_003576475.1 Maribellus luteus
CACTGGTGTCCGGGGAAGATCTTTTCAGACCCCATGTTTAGACTTCACCTCTCAGTTTTCTCCCGGGCATCAGTGATTGCTGGTAAGAAAAGAATGCTTTTTTGTCGTTGCAGATAAGATATTCTTTGCTTAAAAATAATAATATAAAAAATTCTGAAAAATAATGAAAGCAACTACTGTTCGTGTTATTGGCGTATTTCTTTTGATGGTTTTAACTTCCGGATATTTGTTTGCTCAGAAGGGTGACGAAAAAGTTCATTACCGCCAGATTTCAGTCGAAGATTATAAAGATAAGATAGAGGGAGCCTGGCTGGGGCAGGCCATTGCTGCCATGTGGGGCTTCCCCACTGAGAGCAAATGGCAGGGGGAGATTGTTCCTTTCGACCTGGAGGATTGGTACCGCCAAATAACGCCGGCAGAATCTGTCCCTGCGGGTGTTACGGAGCAGGAAAGAAGAAAAATACCGCCGTCGGCCATCTCCGAAAAAGCTGCATCGATGAAGGATCCTCGGGAGCGAAAAAAATTTCTGATGCAATACTTTAACAACAAAAACAATTACGAGAAATGGACGCCTAGGGAAGTGGGCGACCAGGACGACATTTACATGGAGTTTATGTTTTTAAGTTCAATCACCAGGCATGGTCTTGATATAACATCGGCTCAGTTTGCCGAAGACTGGCTTAAATATTTAAACCCTAATCGCATATGGGGAGCCAACAAAGGAGCCTATAACAATTTCAGAAAAGGAATATGGCCTCCGGAATCGGGAAGTCCCCGCTTTAATGAATACTGGGATGGCATTGACTTTCAGATTGAATCTGATCTGTTTGGCCTTATAAGCCCGGGAATGCCGGTAATAAGCAATGCCTGGTGCGATAAGGTGGGCCATTTAATGAATTATGGCGATGGTGTTTATGCGGGTATGGCCGTGGCTGCCATGTACACCGAAGCTTTTTTCGAAAGCAACCCGCGCAAACTGGCTGAATACAGCTTAAAAGCAATACCTGCCGAGAGTGGTTATGCAAAAATGGTTCGTGATGTGCTCGATTTTCATCAAATGTATCCCAGCTGGCAGGATGCCTGGAAAGAACTGGAAAAAAAATGGGGAGTTAAAGACGGAAAACTTGTTTCGCCGATCGATGTAAAAATAAACGGAGCCTATATCTACATGGGGCTTTTGTATGGTGAAGGTGATTTCTGGAAGAGCATGAATATTTCAATGCGTTGCGGTAGGGATAGCGATTGTAATCCGTCGAATGCGGCAGGCATTATCGGAACCATTATCGGGATGAAGAACATTCCTCCGAAATGGGCTGTGGTCAGAAATTTACCCATCGAAAACAGGGCAATTAATGTTATCTACCCCAATCCTATCGAGTGGGATCAGATTTTGAACAGTACCGTTGAAGTGGGCAAATGGAACATCATGCAAAATGGCGGATACCTGGAAAACGGCGTTTTTTACATTCCGTCTCAGTCTCCGGTATCAACACCGCTTGAGCGAAACATTTGGACAGGAAACA
>NZ_QWGR01000042.1 GCF_003576475.1 Maribellus luteus
AATGAAAGATAACTGCTTACTCTCCGGGATTATGCTAAATTTGTTAACAAAACCTGGTGAGTTGTGCAACAGGCACACGGTACATATTGCAGGGCGGAGTTTGGTGGTACGCCAACTGCAGATTCTCGTTTCGCAGTTCCGTGTCCTTCGGACAGGAACGCTCTTCGAAATCCGCCCCAACAACATGTACCAACCGTTAGCAACTATTTTAAAAATAAGGAATATTTCAATATATGAGAAGGACACTTTTGTTAATACTATCCTTAATTCAAATTAATGTATTTGGACAATCTATGGAAAAAATACTGTACAGAGGAGACAGTATTTTAGTATATCCATCAGACAGTATTACAATGGTTGACATTAAACTAATTGACTCACTTCCAGATGGAAAATACTTTGGATTCTTTAAAGCAGACACTACTTTTTTAAGATTAGAAATTAATTACGTTAATAATAAAATTGAAGGGAAAGTAATAGAGTATTATTATGCCAATCGTGATATTGAAAAGATTACCAATTATCGAAATGGGAAAAAACATGGTTATTGGGCAGAATACGACACCTTCGCAGATTTCAAAGAAATCCTTCATGAGGGTTATTATAAAAATGGATTAGAAGATGGATTTCAATATTCATATAGTGGGGATTTTGGAGACCGAACTGTTTATAACAAATCCTTTTATAAAAATGATACCCTTATTTACAACATATGGAAAGGAAGAGACTCAACTTTTTATAAGAACGACACAGGCTATGTATATCAACACGACTGGAAAAATAATCTAATCGGATTTGGAAAGGAGTTTAAATATAAACAAACTGGTTTATGGGAGTATTATTACCCTAACGGACAAGTAAAATCAAGAGGAGAATATACGCCAACGAGAAAAAGTGATTCTTATATCGAATCCAGAAAATCAGGAAAGTGGACTGACTTCTATGCAAATGGACAAATATCTCGTGAATACATTTGTGACAACTTTAAAAAAGGTTCTTGGATTTCAACAGTCATAGCCCAATATGACAGTTTGGGCAACCTACTCGATTCGAACCAATTTGTTAATGGTATAGGTTTAATCAAAGAATTTTATGCAAACGGCAAAATAATGAGAGAGACTCGTTATGTGTCACACGACTTTGTAAAATCAGAAAAGTACTATTCTGAGAAAGGATTTTTGATATATAAGGAAGAGTTTCAACCAAATAAAAAGACCAGAACTGAATATTATGATTCAGGAATTATCAAATCTATTGAAAGATTTAAATATACTCCATCTGAAAATGACATACCACCTATTTATTATCGATTTGGAAAACAGGAGTATTTTAATAAAGATGGAACTGTTTTAAAAGTTGAACAAATAAAGAAAATACAATTAGAAGAATAAAAAACAGTTGCTAACAAAGAACTAAGGTAAAAACCTAATATTTTGGTTATAATTTTTCTTTTCAAATTACTCTGCTATCTATGGGAGT
>NZ_QWGR01000043.1 GCF_003576475.1 Maribellus luteus
AATATTTCTTCATCTAATCTACAGTTATGTAACTCATTATTTCTTAAATTGCATCCTTGAGTTACGCAGGACACACAACAGCATACAACATTTTGTATAAGTAATGGCAGGGAAAGTGCTAAATATCAAGGTTTGTAGCCCGCTCAAACTGCGTAGTGGTTTGACAGGAAAGTACCACGCAATCTGCCACTACTCATACAATTTACCGTTACCTGCCATACTGAACTAAAAACATGAACATGGAAAGTGAAAAAGACATTCTACTAAATGAATTCCTTGATAGATGGACATTGAAAAAAGTCAAAGCAATGACACTTTCCGAATATAATCAATTGGGAAATACTGATACTTTTTGTTATTGGGTTGAGCATAAAACAAAAAAGATTGCAAATATATCAGGTCCATCGACTTCGTTCAAATTTGAGATTTTTGAGAGAGAGGATAAAAACAAATCTTATAATACAACAGACTTTAAAAGAGATAATATCTATAGTTGGCGTAGTCGTGCTGGAAACACAAGAAAAGAAGCTTTCAATAAAACAAAAGCAGATATCATAAGAGTAATAAAATCTTCTTTAAAAGGTGATTTTAGAGACATTGATAGTAGAGAGATTCAACTTTCTCCTCTTTTTCGATGGAAAATTGCATTTCTATATTCTAATAAAAAGATACTTGCAATTTCAGATAGAATTGCAGTAAAATGGCTTGCAAGACAATTTGGAATGCCAAACTATAAAAATGCTCGACTGAGTATAGTCCATACTTTTGTTATGGCACAAATTCCTCGAAAGAATTTTTGGAAAGAAAATGAATTAATGTGGGAGATGTATAGTAAGTTTAAAAAGAATGGGCAATCATCTACAATAAAAACTCAGAAAACTAAAATAAGAAAAGGGACTGAAAAAAAAGAAACCAAAGGATATATTCGGACAGTTCAAATTAAAAAAGAAATTTTATTATCCAGAGAACACAATCAAATTCAAAATTCGGTCTATAAAAGACTGGTTGCTATTTATGATAAGGAATCTGTGAAGATGGAAAAAAACTTCATTGATATTCGTGTTGAGCATCAAGATAAAGTAGAATACTATGAAATAAAGTGTGACAATTCTGCAACACGTTGTATAAGGATGGCTTTAGGACAAATAATCGAATATGCGTTTAATGACAATTCATCCAAAAAGAAAGAAATTATTGTATTTGGGAACCATGAGCCCAATGGAGAGGAAGTAAAATACATCTCTCATATTAAGAATTTACTTCCTGATTTAAGGTTCAAATACATGTATTCAATAAACCAGATATGAATTATTTAAAGGAAAAAGTACGGCAGGTAACAAAGAACTAAGGTAAAAACCTAATATTTTGGTTATAATTTTTCTTTTCAAATTACTCTGCTATCTATGGGAGT
>NZ_QWGR01000044.1 GCF_003576475.1 Maribellus luteus
AAAAACGCGAGAAACAGCTTATTCCCCTTCGTAGTTTTAACAGGTACTTAAAAATTAGAGGGTTGTGCAACAGCTACCCGTGTTATGCATTGTAATTTAATTTCCAATCATTCCTAATTGCAACTTTGCTTTTTAAGGACTCAGTCAGTTGCCGAAGTTTTTCTGCGTGCTCAATAGAAGCAAGTTTGAAATTATATTGGATTGATTTGTCATTAACTAATCTAATTACTAAAACGTTCTTTTCTCCGTTGCTTATTGAAGTGCCTGAATAAGAACTGTATATTTTGGTTCCATGAACATTATTATACATTATAGTCAAAGACCTAATTTTATTCATGGGGATTGATTTTGCGGCTATTTTGATTTCTGTTTCATTAATTGTTAGTTCATCGGTGAAATAACCATTTAAATCCTCAGGTTCTTCAAATTTCCAGTCCTTATATCTGATATAGTAATAAATGATTCCTGGAACTACGATAAAGGGTATGCTTAACCATTTGTCCATCACATCCAAAAAAACAGCAACAAGTCCTAATATTATAAGTCCTGCCATAATCCACCAAAGTATAGAACTATCTTTGGCTGGTTTTGGCTCAAATATGAAGGTTTTAAATTCAGTCATGTTTGATATTAGTCAGTTATTCCAAGCTGTTTAAAAATTCTTTTATTAACTCAAAGTTTGATTGAATGAGTATTCCTATAAGAACTAAGATTAGTCCAAGTAAAATATTAAAAACACGATTTCCTCCAGAACCTTTCATTAAAACACTTTCCGAGTGATTGTCGGGATTTACAAAAACGTTTACAGTTTTGTTTTCAGGAAACATTTTCAATGTTTTTTCTGCTTTGTCTTTGTATGAAAGATAAACTTTGTCTCCAAGATAAGCTTGGTTTGATTTGAATTTATTTCCTAAAAGCTCATACTCATATTCAATGTCCGCTCGATAATGATTTTCATATGTTTCTTTTGTCAAACTCTGAGAAACACCCAACTCGGATTTAATAATTTTTCCACTAGCAACAGTCCACCCCAAAGTCCTTTGTCCTTTAAATAGAAGATGAACATTATAAACACATAATGAAATTCCTATTATTACAAAAAGGCTAAGTATTATAAAATCAAGATTATTTTCTAAAAATTCCATTGTTTGTAGGTCTTTTTATTATAATGCATAACGGTCACTTGCAAGTTGTCGTTGCGGATTTCGAAGAGCGTCAGTGTCCGATAGGACATGACGGTCAAGAAAGGAGCAGAGACAACGCACTCCACTGCACCCGCAATGCAATTTGCAAAATGTTAGGCATTGGCTGTGTGTCCTGCGTAACTCAAGGATGCAATTTAAGAAATAATGAGTTACATAACTGTAGATTAGATGAAGAAATATT
>NZ_QWGR01000045.1 GCF_003576475.1 Maribellus luteus
GGTACTGCGTAACAGTGGGAGAGTAGGTCGCTGCCAACTTTATTAAAACCTGGTTCCATAAGGAGCCAGGTTTTTTTTATGCAATAAACCCAGATATATTCAATCGACGAAGATAAATCCCGAATTTAAGGATCAACAGTCAGCTTAGCGTTTTTGCAATGTAGTTCGTTAGCTAGACCGTTCTGTCAGCCGATAGTTGACGCGTCAGCACTGTCGTTCCTTCATATGTTTGGCTACAGTAAAATACGTTAAGTATCGGTATGTAATGAAAAGCTGTTCTAATCTGACATTCGGATATTGGTGTTAGATGAGTTTCTTTGTGCGGGATGACTTTAGCAATTTCTCTGTCAGCGGTAACCTTTTTGAATACTTTTTCAGCATCAATGAGAAGTATTTCTCGTCTGGAAAGACAAGGATAAGGAATCATGTCAGTTGAATTCAGCAACAAATTGTTAATTGATCTGATTTTTGAGATGATCCCCAAAAGCTGCGGAATCCTGCATAACATTTGAGGCTATATCAGGACAATCCTGGACGCCTTCTAGATTCGGAGTGATTTCTGATTATCTCTGAAATTTATAAATATTTCTAAAATCTGTTTCTCATAATGTGAGCAACACATTTGCATTTTTCCAAATTTTATCAAAATATCCAGGCATATTTTTATTTATGAAGTTTGTACAAGAGAAGAATAGGTCAGATAGAGCTCAGATCAAAGGATTGGTGGCTCCACAATAAGAAAAATTCCGAAAAATATCTGTGTTATTGGTTAGATTTGGGGGGTGTTCTCGCCTCATGATAAGTTGTATTAGCTGTGTAATTAAAAGTTTATTCAGATATACAAACATACTATAGGGACTAAGGCCACGATAATACTCCAAATTAAATTACAGAACACACCGAAAATTTACAGTTTAGGTAAGTTTCTATTCTAAAGAAATGTCTTTAGCAAACAAGTTGTAGAGATAATTTGAAGGATATTTTTAAAAAATGATATGGTTTATTGCGGTATAATACTTTATATCGAAGGTACCTGGTATTTGATTCAAAATAGGTTTTGAAGAAAGTTCAGTGGACGTCTCGTTTCTTTTTGCTGATAAAACTAAAAAATATTGAAAATTTCATTATCAGATTATCAAATAGTTGCGCCAATTTGCCGTAAATACTTTCAATTATTTTTCTCAAAGTGCTAGGATTATTAAAAACCTTGTTTACTTTTGCAGCCGCTTTACGAGCGAGCGTTCACTGAGGGAATGAAAGATTAAGGACAGGTGATGGGAGCAGTGGTAAGTTTCGGATAGAATGGGAATACCGGTAGGTTGACCCGGGGAATAAAAAACTTTGAAAAAAAAGCTTCAAAAATTTGGAGTAA
>NZ_QWGR01000046.1 GCF_003576475.1 Maribellus luteus
TGTCTTGTCCTAAAATAGGTTTACACAAAAAGTAAATTTATGTCAGGATTTATAGTTTATGATGAAAGCTTCAAGCGACGGGTGGTTGCTGAAGTTTTAACCGGGCAAATAAGCAAAGAAGAAGCCCGGCGTCGGTATCATATCGCCGGGCATTGCACGGTTTTAAAATGGATTCGTAAATTTGAAGCACAGTCACTTCAAATCACATTCATGAAGTCGGATTCGCATACATCAAAAGAAGACCTGTTAAAGCGTATAAAAGAGCTTGAACGCCAGGTTGAGGATGAGAAGCTTCGCAGCGAAGCTTTATCTCTGATGATTGATATTGCCGAGAAACAGCTGGATATTGAGATTCGAAAAAAGCCAGGTACCAAACAATCCAAGCGTTAAAATACCGCTATCCTGTTGCCGGTCTGGGCAGGATATGCCGAGTGTTTGGTATAAGCAGACAAGCCTATTATAAACATTTACAAAGCCAGGTAAAAATGGTTAATCAAAACTACATGGTGGTTCGGCTGGTTGCTTCGGTCCGTGGTAAACATCCGCGCATGGGAACCCGGAAGATTTACCACCTGATTAAGCCGGATCTGGAAGGTCAGGGAATAAAGATGGGGCGGGATGCCTTGTTTTCATTGTTGGCCGATGAAGATCTTCTTATCAGGAAACGTAAACGAATGCACATTACCACCAACTCGAACCATTGGTTCCGTAAATATCCGAACCTGGTAAAGGGTTTTGAGCCAACGACGCCCAATCAATTATGGGTGAGCGATATCACTTACATAAGAACCGCGCAAGGCTTTCAATATCTGTTCCTGCTAACCGATGCCTATTCGAAACGTATATTGGGGTACAGGTTGGCCAGGAACATGGACAGTATTCATGCTGTCAACGCTCTTCAGGACGCTATTGAAAACAGTTGTCAACTACTGGACGGACTAATCCATCACTCCGACAGGGGACTTCAATATTGCAGTCACTCCTATGTTAATACATTAAAACACCATCAAATAGCGATTAGTATGACAGAAAGTGGTGATCCGTTAGATAATGCAGTTGCTGAGCGGGTTAACGGCATTCTGAAAGACGAATACATCAATATAGTCGTTGAACAAACCGGAACCATTACTCAAGCAAAACTGGATGAGATCATTAACAGGTACAACAATCAAAGACCGCACCTGAGTTGTGATATGCTTACTCCAACTCAAGTACATCTCATCAAAGGAATAACCATCAAAAAAAGATGGAAGAACTACTACAGAAAACAAATAAATTTGGAGTTATAACCTGTAAACTTTTTTTAGGACGAGTCA
>NZ_QWGR01000047.1 GCF_003576475.1 Maribellus luteus
CCTAAGTTTACATTTTCTTATCTTCTAATAATTAACTGAAAGAACGAAAGAGTGGAGTAAGGTTATTATGTACTGTGAGTATGAGAACTCGTCAACATAGAAGATCCCCACTCTTTCGCTACTTAAATACGATTAGTTCTTTGGGCCTTTAGAGCCTGTTTTTAGGTTGTTATATCCAAGTAGCTTCGTTCTTCTTAAATATATTACTATGCATAAAAGTAAAGAATTTATTGGTATTGACATTTCCAAAAAAGTATTTGATGTTTGGAGCGAAAAGTGGGGGTATAAACAGTTTAAAAACACATCTGAAGGATTTTCAGCGTTTTTGCTTTTACTCACTTCACAAAGTTGGTGTGTGATGGAATTCACGGGGAGCTATTATCATCAGCTGGCCTTGTTTTTACATGATAATGATGTAGCAGTTTCAGTAGTAAACCCCTTGGTGATTAAGCGTTTTATCCAGATGAAGTTACAGCACAACAAAACGGATAAAAGTGATGCAAGAATGATTGTGCGCTATGCAAAAGAACAGCCTTTAAGTTTGTGGAAACCCCAGCCTCAATACATCAGGGATTGCAAGGATCTGCACACGGTTATCAGCCTTTATCACAAACAAAGGACGGCTCTGAAAAACAAACTGCACAGTTTTGTAGATCAGGGATTAAAGGGCAAGGTAGTAACATCGGTAAAACGACACATTCGCCAGTTGGATGCGGAAATTAAACTGCTCGAATCACAATTGGAAACCATCATAAAAACGCATGAACAGGAATTACTCTCGAATTTGCTTTCCATACCAGGGCTTGGGCGTAAAACTGCCATTTTGCTTATTGTATGTACCAATGGTTTCAAAACCTTTGAAAACTCGCGACAGCTTTCGGCATTTTTTGGTTTATCACCAGTGATAAGGGCTTCTGGTTCAAGTGTCAGGGGCAAAACGCGAATCTCGAAAAGGGGAAATCCCATGGTAAGAAACCATTTGTTTATGTGTAGTTTTACTGCCTACAGTAAAAACCACCAATGCAAAGCACTTTACGAAAGGATAGTTAACAAAGGGAAATCAAAGAAATTAGCATTAATTGCAGTTACCAATAAATTGCTTGCTCAGTCATTGGCTATTGCTAAAAGTGGCGTGAGGTACGATCCCGATTTCAAATCGGTAAACCCATCCAATAATTTTTCTTTTTGAATTTACTCCCATAGATAGCAGAGTAATTTGAAAAGAAAAATTATAACCAAAATATTAGGTTTTTACCTTAGTTCTTTGTTA
>NZ_QWGR01000048.1 GCF_003576475.1 Maribellus luteus
TTTAGGATTTGCATACTTATTTTCTTCGCACCCTTTCCATTTTAGTAAAGTTGATCTCAGTTAATGAAAGTAGCCCAATAACCAAATTGAACAATAAATCCCAAGAAGTAGGGATGCAGGATATTTTCCTGAACGCTAATTTCGCCGCTCAACTTTTAATCAATCTTAATAAGAATAAACAATGAAATTACTATTACTTTTCTTTATACTTCTTTGCTCTCTGATGTCTTTTTCGCAGGGAAAACTTAAGGGGACTGTTACTACTGCAGACAACCAACCTGTTACCGGTGCCACAGTGCACATTGAAGCCTTGCAGTCGGGAACATTAACACAATCAGACGGTACATACGAACTTTCCCGCCTGAAGCCAGGAATATGGAAAGTATCTTTTCGAATGTTAGGGATGCAAACGATTACTCATCAGGTTCAGATAAAATCAGGAACGACTAGCGAATTAAATGTGGTGCTGAAAGATGAGTTTAGTAAACTTGATGAGATTGTTGTGTCGGCAAGCCGCAACTCTGAGTATATCTCAGAAATCCCTGCATCGGTTACCGTCATCAACGTAAAACAGATAGGGGATTTTACCAAGTCAACATCGAACATCAATGAAATTCTGCAATTCAGCGTTCCCGGCCTTGCCCTTGGCAGCGGAACATTCTCGAACTGGGGACAAACGATGCGTGGCCGTTCTCTGTTAGTGATGGTCGATGGTATTCCCCAGTCTACTCCGCTCCGGAATGGTTCGCTTGGGATCAAATCAGTTAATCCAAACGACATCAGTCGGGTTGAAGTGATAAAAGGTGCCACCTCTATATTCGGGAATGGAGGAGATGGAGGTTTTATCAATTATATAACCAAAAACGGTGCTTCAGAGAAAGCCATCGAAGGAAACACAAATTTATGGGGAACCAGTAACTTGGCAAAGACAAAAGATGCCCAGGGGTGGGGGATCTATCAATCACTGAAAGGCCGGGGTAATAAACTTTCGTATTACCTCAGTGGCAGTTTTGAACAAACCGGCAACCAATACGATGCTGACGGAGTTCCTGTGCTTCCAACTTACGGCATGGATAACACAGATATCTACAGCACCTTTGCAAAG
>NZ_QWGR01000049.1 GCF_003576475.1 Maribellus luteus
ATTGACCGGGCGTTATATCCAACCCTATATTGCGGATAACTCACCCAATGTGTCGCCGGCACCCAACGCGTCACCCGGCCCTTCGCGGGCATCACCCGGCCGGCCGACGGCACCTTCGCAACGTATCCGCATGTCTGCTTCCATCTGGACGCCTCTGCTGCTTTCACTCAAGGTGGCCGGCTGGGCGACGGTTCTTAACCTCGTGCTGGGCGTCGGTGCGGCGTACGCACTCGCGCGCACGCGCAGCCGTCTGCGCGACGTCATCGATTCAATCCTGACGCTGCCCCTGGTGCTACCGCCAACGGTGCTCGGCTATTACCTGCTGGTGCTGCTGGGCCGGCGTGGCCTGATCGGCGGATGGCTCGACAGCTTGGGCATCCAGCTCGTCTTTACCTGGCAAGGCGCGGTGATTGCCTCCACCGTGGTGGCGTTTCCGCTGGTCATGAAGTCGGCACGCGCCGCCTTTGAAGGCGTCGATCATCAACTCGAGAACGCGGCGCGCGTGCTCGGCCTGCCCGAGACCGCCGTGTTCTTTCGGGTCACGCTGCCGCTGGCCGCGCGCGGCATTGCTGCCGGCGTGCTGCTGGCCTTTGCACGCGCCTTGGGCGAATTTGGAGCCACGCTGATGATTGCCGGCAACCTGCCGGGGCGCACGCAGACGCTATCCGTCGCCATCTACGAAGCCGTACAGGCCGGCGACGACGCCACGGCCAACACGCTGGTGCTGATCACCTCGCTCACCTGCATCGTGGTGCTGGTGGCGGCCAGCCGCCTGCTGCAAGGGCGCGCGCCGAACCTGCAGGAGCAGCTGGCATGAGCGGCCGCATGATCGACCTCGTCGTGCAGAAAACGCTCACCAGCGCGGCGCGGGTGTTCTCGCTCGACATTGCCGTGCGCTCGGACAGCCGGCGCGTGGTGCTGTACGGCCCTTCAGGCGCTGGCAAGAGCCTCACGCTGCGCGCCATTGCCGGCCTGATGACGCCCGAGCGCGGCCGCATCGTGCTCAACGGCCGTACGCTGTTCGACCACGCCGACGGCATCAACCTCAGTGCGCAGGAACGTCGCGTCGGTTTCCTCTTCCAGGATTACGCG
>NZ_QWGR01000005.1 GCF_003576475.1 Maribellus luteus
GCCGAGCGGCTGATAAACGTTCTTCTGTTTACCATACTTTTCTTTTATTGGTTTATAATGTTGTTTTTTAGTTGGTTTATAAAATCCTACAAACGCGTTACTTTAAGGTTTTTCCATAATACCCTAATACCGCCTCCATCATGAATTTGAAGAGCAATGCGCCCCTGACCTTTACCGATTTTCTCATCGTTAAGCTGAACCATCTCGTGGCCATTTAACCAGGTTTGTACATCGTTACCAACAACTTTTATTCTGAGTGTATTCCAATCACCTACAATCAGGTGGTCTTCTTTTTCTTCCGGAATCTGAATCAGCCAACCACGGCCATACGATTCGTAAATGCCGCCGGTTCCATGTCCGTGAGGAGCTACTTCTACCTGCCAGCCATTTACTTTTGCAACCGGCTCAATAAACGAGCGAATAAAAACTCCGGAGTTACCATTGGCTTCCTGTTTGAATTCAACGGATAAATCAAAATCATCGAAATAGCTGGTAGTTGCCAGGTAACCGTATCCTTTTTCAGGGCCGTTTTCGCAAACCAGCAGGCCGTCTTCAACAAACCATTTTTCGTTACCGTATGCTTCCCAGCCTTCAAGGTCTGTTCCATTAAATAAGTCAACGGTTTCTGTTTTTTTAGGTAGTTCCTTGATTTTTATGTTACGGAACCACGAAGGGTAACCATGGTCCTGCAAACAAAGAACACCTTTGCGTGCCAAACCGTATTCGGGCATATTTTCCCACTTCCCGCTGTTACGACGTTCAAACCAGTCATCGCTCCATGCTTCAAATTCAATGGTTTTCTCGCCGTTCATCCAGTACTCAACGTGTCCGTTATCGAATACAATTTTTGAGGTATTCCACTCACCGGCAGGATTAATGTGAAGTTTTGATTTTTCGGGCAGATACATTGCATAATCAGCGCCACATTTTTGCCATTCTTCCAACGGCTGTTCAAAACCTTCGTTGTCGATCAGCTGGTACTCAGGACCGGTAACATAAGGTACTTTGAACTTCGGATTTTCCACTACGTGGTAAAGCATACCGCTGTTTCCTCCGGGAGAAATTTTCCAATCCCAGGTTAAAACAAAGTTTTCGTACTGCTTGTCGGTAACAATGTAGCCACTTTCGTCGCTCCCATGTCCTTCGGCTTTAATCTGGCCTTCTTCCACTACCCAGGGGCCTGTCAGGCCTTCCCCGTTGTAATCACGCCAGCCACTAAGTGTTTCTCCATCAAACAGCAGCTCCCAGCCTTCAGCCTGTTCCTGCTCTGTTAATTGGTTGTGCGGTGCCTGGCATCCAAATAAGCCCAGTACCGCAGCGCATGCAAATAATCTACTTTTTAGAGTCATGTATTAAAGTATTAAAAGGCTACTGGCCTTTCGACCAGTAGCACATGTTTAGTTATATCCAGGGTTCTGAGTAATTGAACCTCCTGTTCTGTCAATTTCAGTTTGAGGAATTGGATACGGCCAGGTCAGATCATCTACTTTTGACCCTTTCCCATTGGCATAGGGCAATTTCGAAAATGCGTTCATGGTGCTTACAAAATCGTCCCAACGAATCAGGTCATAATAGCGTAAGCCTTCCATTCCCAACTCAACCCGTCTTTCATGCTTAATGGCTGCCGACAGGTCATCGGTTGCTTTCACCGCATAGTTTGCTTCAAACTCTGCTTCCGTTACTTCCGGAATAACAATCTGGCGTTTGTGCGCCCAACTATCCACCCTCGAAGTAGTTACAAAAGCCCTCTTCCGAACCATGTTGATATAGTCGGCCACTTCCTGTTTGTCACCTCCTGTTTCAAGTAAGGACTCAGCATACATCAGCAACACATCGGAATAACGAATCAGGTAGAAAGTCCAGTCAACCTGCCAGAAACCGCCGTCCGGTCTGCGTTGGTGCGGCACATAGGCTTTTCGGCTGTGATAACCGGTATTGTTATCGTATCCGGTGTAGTTATGCACTTCAATTGTTCCATCATTTTTCATGAATTCATCCTGGTCCTGAATAACTGTATGAATCAAACGGGCATCCCCTACTTCGTATTCATCCACCA
Source organism: Maribellus luteus (assembly GCF_003576475.1). GTDB lineage: Bacteria > Bacteroidota > Bacteroidia > Bacteroidales > Prolixibacteraceae > Draconibacterium > Draconibacterium luteum. The sequence continues at coordinate 2,057 of NZ_QWGR01000005.1, forward strand.
AATCAGGCGTTGGGCAGTCGCCTCCCCAGCCTCCAAGGTTATTACGACCTGTGTTCATTTGAGGAATCACACTTGAGCCGGTGTAGCCCGGACGATATTCCCGCAAAATGGTAAACACGCTTTCTTTCGAGAAGAACCCGTTGCCATAGCTGTTGAACAGTTCCTGGTAGTCGGACTGCAATTCAAAAGTACCGGTTTCAATCACTTTCCACGAAGCATCTTTGGCGTCGGCATAATCACCAAAAAACAGGTGAACGCGCGCTTTAAATGCATTGGCAATGTCCCTGGTTATGCGTCCAAATTCTGCTTCGGGCAGCGATGCCGAAGTAGGCATATTAGGCTCATCAATACAGGCTTTCACATCGTTCAGAATCTGCGTTTTAATCTCTTCGACTGAGGCCTTTGTAAGTGTTGATTTTTCTTCAGGAGAAAGCGTTTTGGTAATCAACGGCACACCTCCAAAAACAGTCACCAAATCGTAGTAATAAAAACCACGCAAAAACTTTATTTCAGCAATGTAACGGGCTTTTTCAGCGTCGCTTACATAGGTTCCTCCCTTGTGAATCAGCGGAGTTTCCATGGTGATGTTTTCCAAGGCCGTGTTACATGTCCCTATCGCATTGAATCGATGTGCCCACAAACTATTTAACATCGCATTGGTTGGCAATGGTTTGCCAATTCCAACCTCTGTTTTACGAATACCATCGCCTGCATCCGATCCTCCTTTGTTCGAATCGTCGGTAATAATATTGCCCACATCGTACCACATCACCTGGTAGTCCCAATGGTTTAACATGGGTGTGTAGCAACCGATCACTGATTTGATTCCGGCATCTTCGGTTTTGTAAAAAACATCTTCAGAAAACGAACCTTTGGGGGGATTGTCCAAAAAAGATTCGGAGCATCCTGTTACAATAAGAAGGATTATTATAATTGATAAATTGAATTTACTTTTCATAATTAATACGTTTTCATTAGTTAGAATGTAGCATTAATACCCATCATGAATATTCTCGCCTGCGGGTAAAATCCCTGGTCGATTCCCATAAATTTCGGATCGGAAGAACCAATTTCCGGGTCTAAGCCGGAATAGTCGGTGATGGTAAACAAGTTCTGACCACCCACCCACACACGTATATTGTGGTTGTTCAGCGCTTTAAGAACAGTTTTAGGAATCGTATAACCTATTTGAACGTTTTTTAAGCGTATGTAAGAGCCATCCTCCACATACCAATCCGACATCTGAAGATTTTGTCGTGAATTGGCGCTGATTGCAAATTGAGTGTTCGAAGTTCCCGGGCCGTTCCATGCAATATCAAGCATATCATCCGGGGCGTTGTACCAACCGGCTCCCGAGCGAATATCGTACTTCAGGATATTCAGAATGTCATTTCCAACTGATCCCTGGAAGAACAAGGATACGTCAAAACCTTTATAATCGGCAGCAAGAGTAAAGCCGTAGGTAAAATCGGGGAATGGGTTTCCAACCATCACACGGTCGGCATCATTCAATACGCCATCTGGTCCTTTAACAATATTTCCATCCGCATCCACGCCGTTCAAATCCTGGAATTTCAGGTCACCAGGTTGAGCAGTAGGTTGAATCAACTCTCCTTCGTTATTGGCATAGGCATCAATTTCGGCTTGTGTCTGGAAAATTCCATCCGTTTTCCATCCGTAGAAATAACCAATTGGCATACCTACTTCTGTCCGGGTATGTGTCATGTTTCCGAGGTGAGTGGATCCATTAATTGGTTCGCCACCACCCAAACTAACCACCTTGTTTTTAAAGGTGAACAAGTTGGCATCAATCGAGAAGTTGAAATCGCGAATTGATTCCTTGAATCCAAGCTCCAGTTCAAGCCCTTTGTTTTCAATACTTCCGGCATTGGTCCACGGAGTATTCGGATAGCCGAACGAACTCGGAAGTGGTACCTGAACCAACATGTCGTCGGTTGTTTTTACAAAGTAATCTGCCGTTACGGTAAATCTACTATCAAAGAAGGCCAGGTCTACTCCGAGGTCAATCTGACGGGTAGTTTCCCACTTGATGTTTGGATTACCAACGCTGTTACGGCCTCCACTCAAATAAGGCATGCGCGGATTTCCAAAGGTGTAATAACCACTGTTTCCGTAGGTCGACAAGTAGGCGCCACTGCCAATATTGTGGTTACCAATTTCACCGGCACCAAAACGCAGCTTACCCATATCCAGGAACTCGTATTTATCCATGAATCCTTCTTCGCTGAAAACCCAGCCCAAAGAGAAGGAAGGAAATACCCCCCATCGGTTACCTTCGGCAAAATTTGAAGAGCCATCACGGCGAATGTTGAAGGTAAACAGGTAACGGTCGCGATACGTATAGAACAAGCGTCCGAAATAAGAATTCATCGAACTTGTTACATCGTAGCCATCTGCTGCCGGATTTTTCGACGCCGCATTGATGATACGCTGGTCTTCATCGTTATTGATTGTTCCCTGTTTTGAAGCTCCGGTTTCTTCGTACTTATTTTCTTCGGCCGAAGTACCAACCATGGCCAATACCCGGTGAGCTTCAAACGTTTTATCGAAAGTCAGGGTGTTGTCCCACACCCAATAGTTCGTACTGTAATACCTGCGTCCAACCGTGGCATCAGTTGCATTTTGGTCTCCATCAAGATAGTATTTTGGCGTGAAACCTTTGGATAAGCCACGGTGCACGTCCAAACCAAAATTGGAACGGAACTTCAGCCATGGAGTCAGGTTTAAGTCACCTGTCAAACCACTTTTAACACTGATTCCTTCCCAAACATTCAGGCCCATCAACTCAACCTGAGCCACCGGGTTGGGCTTGTTCGAATAAAGCACGCCGGCATATTGTGAAAACTCGTTACTGGGTTCGTAACCAGTCATTAATTTTGATTGCAGAAAAGAGGGCACATCCACCAGGTTGTTCCGGTAAACCGGGGTAATCGGGTCAGCGGTCATGGCTGAAAAGATGGTTCCGTTGTAAGGGTTGCTTTCGCTAACGTTACGCCGGTTTTCATAAATAATACCCACATTGGCCGACATTTTAAACCACTTGGCCAAGTCTGCATTCAGAGTATTCCGCCAAGAGATTCGTTCATAATCAGAAGCCTTAACAATACCATCCTGCGACATGTACCCCAAACTGGAATGATACCGCAGCTTTTCCAAACCACCCGACAAGGCGATGTTGTAACTTTGCATGGGTGCATTTTTGTGCATAATCTCTTTCCACCAGTCGGTTCCTTCCCTGCTTCCTGTATTCTTTTCAAGAAACTGAAGAATCTGTTCGCGCTTTTCCGGTGTAGAAAAGTCATCCAGCAAAGCTTGTCCGGTAGCAGTATAGGCACGGTTTTTAAATTCCATAAACTCCTCGGCATTCAGCATGTGATACCGTTTTTCCGGGTTCTGGAAACCGATGAACATATCAAAGGAAACACTGGATTTATAGTCTTTGCCCGAACTTCCTTTTTTGGTGGTTACCATGATTACACCGTTTGCAGCCCTGGCTCCGTAAATAGAAGTTGCCGAAGCATCCTTCAAAATTTCTATCGACTGAATATCGTTGGGGTTCAACCATCCGATGTTGGATTGAGGCAAGCCGTCCACCACAAAAAGCGGATCGTTGTTGTTAACGGTTCCAACCCCGCGAATGCGAACAGCTCCCATAGAACCGGGGCTACCGCTGGTAGAAGTTACCATCACCCCGGCCGAACGTCCCTGAAGCGCATCGGCTGCTGTACGTACAGCTACATTTTTCAGGTCGTCACCATCCACCTGGCTCACACTGCCGGTCAGGTCACTTTTTTTCATGGTACCGTAACCAACGGCCACCACTTCCTCAATACCAATGGCGTCTTCAACCAAACGGACATTGATACTGCTTTGTCCTGCCACAGCTACTTCCTGTGTTTTCATTCCTACAAACGAGAAAAGAAGAACAGCATCATCGGACACATCCATTAACTGAAAATTACCATCTCTGTCGGTAACAGCCCCCTGCGCAGTTCCTTTTACAACCACGGTAGCTCCGGGAAGCGGGGCGCCTGTGCTATCGCTCACTTTTCCGCTAACACCTTTTTGCTGCTCCGCTTTTGAATTGGAATTCCGTTCATTGGGGGAATCAACTTTCTTGATTACGATGTAACGATCCACTACTTCATAGCCCAGGCCCAAATCCGTCAGCACATCGTTTAGCACTTGCTTGATTTCCTTGTCTTTTACATGTACATGTTCTACCATGTAATTGTCCAGGTCCAAATTGAAGTAGAAATAATAATCGGACTGCTTTTCGATCTCATTCAAAACATCCATCAAGCGGGTTTTTGTCAAATCGAGCGTTAGTTTTGACGACTGCGAAAATGATTTCGCCTGAGCCCCAAAAACAAACGCAAAGAACAGAAAAATAGCCAATCGCATAATCAAAAATAATTTACTCCATAGCCCGCCAAGGCCATGAATTGTTCGTTTTTTTTTCATAGTTTTGAAACGGATTTAAATTAATTAATTAGCCGCGTCAACGGCTTTTGAATTGGTTTTAAAAGATGGGAGTACTGGTGGGTACTCCCATCCTTTTTTAAAGTTTACTTCATTTAGGTTTTGTCATATAAAATCAGTTTTAGTTGTTTTTCTTTACGATGTAGATTATATTCTTCTGATTGATTCTATTTTCAGTGACGAAGTCAATTTGGTCATTCATAATACTCAACGATTTCAGCACCTGACTCACGGGCTTGTTTTTCAAAAAAGTTCCTGAGAATTCAAGTTTTTTTAGTGACTCATCCTTGAACTGAATTTCGACGTTGTACCATCGCTCCATCTTTCTGGCGATCTCTTCCAGTGATTCCTGGCGAAAAACAATTTTCTCATCTTTCCACGAAGTATAGAATTCCGTATCCACCTCTGTCAGTTTATCAATCTTTCCGTTGCGAATACTTGCACGTTGCCCCGGAACCAATATTTGGGACTGCTTTTCCTGATTGGCATGTAACAGCACCTTTCCTTCAACCAGGGTTACACTCGAATAGCTGTCGGTAGCGTAGGCATCCACATTAAACGAAGTTCCCAAAACCTCAACAGCAAAAGAAGGGGCATTTACAACGAAAGGCTTTTTAGGATTATGAGCTACTTCCATAAAGGCTTCCCCATCAATAAAAACCTCTCTTTTTTTCTGATCGAATGAAGTCGGATACTTAAAAACAGAACCTGAATTCAGCCACACCACCGACCCGTCGGGAAGTTGGATCTGGCTCATTTGCCCCAGCGGAACAGTCACCTCCGAATAACTTGTCTCCTGTTTTTTCCCGGGAAGAATTGCATGCAACAAAGCTCCGGTAATCAGCGCCAGCAAAATCACCGCAGCTTTCATCCAAACCTGGCGATTGAAACGTTGCAGAAGGGAATCTTTGCGACTTAAGCGATAATTCAAGCGAAATTTGGCCTCTTTTTTATCAAAACGATCCCAACTAAAAACCTGCATTAAATGCTCGTTGGTCTGCCTCGCCCATTGATAGTCTTTCTCCTCCTGTGTCTCTGGTTGTTCATTTGTCTGTTTTTGAGACCCATCCCCCTGGAAAACTCTTTCAACTAAACGGTCCCAATATGTATCGTTGTTATTCACCTTGTTCATTTTTACCATTGACGCCAAAGAATGCATTTAGGGTGACGACAAATTGTATCTTTTTTTCACTTTCCATAAAAAAAGATACAAGGCTTCTCAATCCTTCTCTTTGAAATGAAAAAGCCACGACCACAAAAACATCACAATCAGAGATTTGAAGTTTTTCTATTCAAAACATTGGACTTCCCGCGAAAGGAGAAAGAAAATGAACTGATCGGGCACATTCAGTTCCTCTTTTAAAAACCGGTACGAGCGGGATATTTGGGTTTTAACGGTATTCACCGAGATTCCCAGCTCTTCAGCCACCTGTGGGTACGACTTTCCTTCGTAAACCGTCATTCTCAGAATTTGTCTGCGTTTTTCGGGGAGTTTATTGATCGCCACATACAGGCGATTCAGTACTGACATCTCTTCCAACGGATTGTTTGACTCTTCATTACCTAACGACAAGCCTTCCAATTCGGCAAACTGTACCTTGTTCTTGCGCTGGTAGCTGATTGCTGCGTTCTTCACAACCGTAAGTAAATAATTATAAAGAGACGACTTGATGACTATTGACTGACGTTTTTCCCACATCTCTACAAAGCACTCAATGACAATATCTTCTACAACATGGTTGTTTTTTATATACGATGAAATAAATCCACATAGAGGTTGATAGTATAAATCAAACATTCTCTCAAATGTTGCTTTATCTCCTTCCTTTATTTTATTCCAATCGATTAAACCTGCCATGACCCGCAAAAGAATGAAGCCAATAAAAATAGAAATTAATTAAAACAAAGTTCTCATTTTGGCTTAAAGTACAAAAGTAAAGATCAGTAATCAGAAATAACAAGGGTTAAACTAAAAGCAATAAAAAAAACAGTCTCCCGAATAAACAGAAGACCGTTTTGTGCTAAACCCTTTTTTTATCTGATTGCATCGATTACCGGAAAAGCCGGCAACCGTTATTTTATCTTACCTGCATCCACTACCAGGTGCTTGATCGACTTTTCCCTTTCTCCCGTGCGCGAAGAATAGGTGATGTGCAACATTCCGTCTGAAGTTTGAATCAAACAGGGATAAGAATAGCTTCCGCCGCTCTCTTTTGCATCGCTTTCGAGGTATTCTTTCCATTTCCAGGTTTCACCTTCGTCGTCAGAAAGCATCAACACCACGCGGTAGCGCCCGTCGTTAATATCATTGCCCACAAAGGCCCAGCGTCCATCGGCCAGGGTAAGCAATTCCACACTTGCTGTGTTCGGAATATCCGTTTTTACAGAATAGGTCCAACTTTCGCCATTGTCGTGCGAAATGCTCTTGTGAACACGTGCCGGTGCGTCGCCGCTGTCGCGCATGTAAGCCACAATATCACCGTTTTTGCGCTGTGCCAGCGCCGGCTGAATGGGGCCACGTCCTACAATGGGTTTCGAAGGTCGCCAGGTTTCACCGTCGTCATCAGAAATGGCACACAACGAAAGGTTGTACCCATCCGAATAAAGAGGCAGAACAATCCGTCCGCTTTCAAGAACAAGTGGTTTGATACGCGTCATCCATCCAATGCTACGGTTCACTGTATTTTTGCTCGCTTCCATGATCAGGTTGTCGTACTTTGGAGCATACCCTGCCCAGCCGTTATGAAGCGGAGGCATTTCCTGAAACTTTTGGCTCAGCTCCTGCACAAACTCCTCTCCGGGTTTTAACAGAATATTGTCCTGCCACTGCCATTTAGGTGCTCCGGGCTGGTTGTAATCGCTGGTGGTGCGGGTACGTAAAATGGAGCCTTCCCACTGGTTTCCCTGCACGGCTATCCACACCAGGAAAAGCTTGTTTTTACTGTTCAGAAAAAGTACCGGGTTACAATCGGGCAAACCGGGCGTATCGGCCATCAGGAAAGGAGCACTCCATTGCTTCTTCCCTTTTTCGAGCCGGGCTCCCATGATGCGAACATCATCAGATTTACGTTCCCCACTTCCCTGAAACCAGCAGGCCAGCATATCGCCATTGGGCAAAGCCACCAGGCTGCTACCGTGACTGTGTTCGTGCTGTGGAGTAAATATAAGCTCCTCCCTTACAATGGATTGATGACTGTTTTTGGGTTGTGCCATTACTTCGCCAGTCAGCAGCAGCAGCACAACAATGATTAGTTTATTCTTCATGGTTTATTGATTTTCAGTATTGGAGAAAGATGCAGGCCACGAACATTCGAGTTCTTTTTCCCCGTTCATGTCTCTTATCCAGGTTTCGAAACTGCGTTTTCCTTCTTTGATAACAATAACACGGCCTCCCGCCAAAGGATCTTCTTCCCCTTTCATTTTTTTGGAAACACGGCCATAAGCCAACGCAATGCCATAATGTACGCCAATGTAGTCATTAATATGGTCGTGCCCTACAAAGGTTCCCATTACATCGCCACTTTCGAGCATGGCAGCAAACATTCCGGTGTTGATCTCGGGGCTGCATTCATCCTCGTTTTTCACACCAAGCGGCGGATTGTCTTTGTTCTCCCAGGCAGCGGTGTATTCGGGCAGCGGAATATGAAAAAATGCCAGTGCCGGATAGGGATTTCCTCCGTTGGAACGGGTAAATTGCCGGCTTTTTTCGCGGTACCAGCCCACCTGATTGTAGGTAAACCACCCCCACCCGCCTACCAGCGGTTGAAGGGTGCTATACGAGTTGGAATCCATAAAATACAGCAATGCCTCCGTTTTATCGCTCCCCAGTGTCAGCACAAAATTTGAGTTTCCATCGGTTTCGTGCTGATCATTGTTCAAACAAAGTTTTCGCTGTTGAATAAAATCGGCGAGGGCTTCACGTTTCATACCGTGCTCGGCATCGTGGTTTCCAAGTACAACGGTCCAGGGAACACCCGCTTCCACAAAAAGCTTTTCAAAAAGCAGGTAGCCTTCCCTTGGGTCACTTCCGGTTATAATATCGCCGGTTAATACTACCAAATCCGGTTTTTCGATCCCGACGATCTTTTTCACCCGGCCGAAAACATCGCGGTTGGATTCTTTTTCGAGGTTGATGTGTGTATCCGTAAACTGGACTATCTTAAACTCGCCCGAGTCAGAAAAATCCAGATCGGGTTTGTTTTGTGCCCCGGCCCAAAAAGCCAGCAGCAAAAGCAGCAAAGAGCTAAGAAAACGAGAAGTCATGGTTTATTTTTTTAGGATCAGCGAATCGATTATTTCTCCTTCTGAGTTGACCGCCGAATACGAAAGCTCACGCGGGCCAAACTTCATGTACTGGAAGTACTGTCCGTCGGCTTTTTGCACTGCCGCATAAGGCTCGCTGGCAATTTCGCGGGTTCGCGACGGGATTCCGATGGAAATAACATACGCCGTTCCGTTGTTGTAAGAATCAACCACCTGACCGCCTTTCATGGGATTGGAACGCATGTAATAGTGAATGTGCCCGCCAAAAACCATGTCAACATGGTATTTATCAAACAGCGGCACCCAGAGTTTCTGGATGTTTAAATAGGGCTCTTCCCAATTGTAGGGCGGAAAATGAAACATGGCTAGTTTCCAGGTGGCAGTTGTATTTTTTAGCTGTTCCTCAATCCATCCGGTTTGCAACTCATCTTTCGAAGTAGCATCGATCATCAGGAACAGGGCATTTTTGTAGGAAAAAGAATAGGTATGTTCGGGAATGACACCATCGGGGCCATTTTTGGGGTAGCTGAATAATTGTTCGTACATATGTGCACCCAGTCCGCTTCGGTTATCGTGATTCCCCAATACATTCATAAACGGACGCTGCGCAATAATATCAGCGGAATACTCAAACACATCGTCCCACTGGTTGCGGTGCAGGCCGTCGCCCACCAAATCGCCGGCAACCGAAACAAAAGATACATCAGGATGTTGCTGAAAAGCTTCATTCGCAAGCTCTCCCCATTGGGGCGAGTGATGAATATCGCCAAACCAAAGCCACGAAAATTCATCGTGCGCAGTTTCGGTGCTAAATTGCTGCTTTTCGGTCCATTCCTTCTGCGGAACAATTCGGTATTCATAGTTAGTGCCTGGCTTTAGTCCGCTTAAATGGGCCGTAAAACGATGTACCAAGCGATCGTTCATCAGCAACAAATCGTCCAGTACATATTTCTCTGCTTCCACTTCAGTGACTGATTCGCTACCTTTTTCCCGGTATTCAACTTTGCCTTGTGAAACATCCGTGTTGGTGCGCCACTGAATATCGATGGTGCTTGCGGGGTCGCCGCTCCAGGTAAGCATCACCTGGTCGGGTTGAGTGGATGAAGGATAGTTGGTTGTTCGAAAAGCGTTTTCCAGGTGCGACTCGGTTCCGCGTCCCCGAATGGTTGTTAACAGCTTTTGTCCTTTTAATTCTTCGGGCACATTTTCCAGCACCAGTTCATCCCAGTCGTGGTAGGTAAAAGCCCCGTTATCGAGTATTCCGACGTATTGACCAGCCGGAAAAAAGTTACTCAGTTTCAGCTCGTCGGTTTTATTTTGCGGTGCCACCGAAACAAAGTAGTGCATCGAATTATTCTCAAAACCATTGATCCCCAAGCCAACCGTTCCTGCGTCAAACGACTTTTGCCACACTTCGTAGGTAGTCATTTCGTTATTCAGGGTCATCTTCGTTTTCGTAAAAGCATCGCTGATAAGCCAAAACGGAACAATCTCCTGTTTGGTATTTCGCATCACCGACACCACCACCGGAACATTTACATCAAACATCCAGTGACGGGTTGCCAACACCTCAAGCTCATCGTCGGCAAACAGTTTAAACGCCTCCCCATAGGTAATTGCAGCCAGTTCTTCCTGTGTTTTTTCCACGTAAAGCCGACTGATCTTCTCATTCATCAGATCTTTTACCATGCGTTTGTCAACCGGCTCCCGGTTGCAAGCAAACAAGGCCAGCACTATCATCCCAATGGCGAGTACCTGTTTGTTGCATTGATTTAATGATCGCCTTACTTCGAATTTTTTATTCATGCTGCTTCTTTTCATGGGCAAACGTTTCACTTTCACAATTGGCCTTGTATGCAAAGTAAGGAGACAGAAGCACACAAGGCTTCTGATATTTTATTCAAAAGCTATTGTTTATTGACATTTAGCAAGGAATTAAAAGAGAAAGGCGTACCGGGTCAACACCCAAAGTACGCCCTTTTTCTACACTTTGCTGAGTATAAACAAATTATTTTGTTGCGGGCTCACTTATTACGCCCAGGTAACGCCCGATCCAGTAGGGCAGTAACCAAATGTCGCCGGCACTGTATTCCGATCTGCCGTCGCTGCCACCATCCAGGCCAAAGCGGTTCGCATTGTGACGCGAAATCCGCAGTTCATCGGGTGGCAATACCTCGGCGGTGCTTTGTTCCCTGAAATTCTCCGGCAGCAGCTCAATGTCTTTCCGGTGGCTGTTTTTCACGGTCCAGTTGATCATATCCAACGGATATTCGCGCAGGTACCAGGCAGCATTATCAAAGTCGTAATCATCTTTCCCAACCAGGGCAGTCATGATGTTCCACAAGCCTTCTTTTTCCGGACGCTCCGCTTCCCAATGGTCCACAATCGCTTCCTTGAATTTGGCTTTCAGCTCCTTGTCAAAGGCATAACGGTACAAGCCCCAGTATCCGCAATAGTACATTTCATCGTCTGAATGGTTCCAAGATTCCGAAAGCATTTTGCTCCAGTCGTCGGCATCTTCCGCTGCTCTTCCTATCTTGCTCATGGGCAACATCAGGTTTTCGAGGTAACCGTGGTTCTCCATCAGATCGAAAGCCGCTTTTTTGTATTTTTCTTTTTCGGTAAAATGATAAGCTGTCTGCAACATCCCGATGTAGTTGGAAGAATTGATCTTGCGGTCACCCACTCCTACCGGACGCGCATTTACATATTCCGGGGTCCATTTTCCCCATAGCGTGGGTTCTCCGTTCCAGTCTACTAAATAATGATCGTGTTTCAGCGCATGCGACATCAGGGTATCGATCAGCATAATCGCTTGATCTTTTAATTCAGGAACGTCCACCAACTCAGCAATAGCTCCAAACGCAAAAATATGACCGATGGCCTCGTCGCTGCTCGTGGTCGATTTCCAGTCCCACTCGGGATCTTCGGCCCGGCGCCAGGGCTTGTCGTGGTATTTGTAGCCACGGCGTTCAAAAGAGCGCGACGGAAACCCGGGAACCGGATTGATCGAATACAGACGCTCCATTGCGTCCATCGACTCCCGTACATTTTGCAAAGCTTCGTCCGACTTGGTAACCACATAGCGAAATACCTCGCCGGCCAGGTACATGGTGGTCCACAGGCCGTCGTTGTCCGAAGTTTCCAGACTTCCGGTGGTTACATCGCCGTCAGTCATCCCCGAAATGGTTCCGTTAAAACCAAAGCGGATGTGTCGTTCACGTACCTGTTTTTCAAAGTACATGGCTTTATCGTAAAGTGTCATTTCCTGGCGGCAAATCTGCCCCAGACCTTTGCCGGTTAGAATCAGCACCGAATTCTCTGGTCCTTTTGCAATATCAATCACCTCGTCGGAAGGCAGCCAGCGTTTGGACGCATAATAATCGTATTTTCCCTGGTCGTTTCGTTTGAAAGCACCCCAGGTGGAGCCCAACCAAAGATCGCCGTCGATATTTTTTACGCAGGTAATCTCTGTCCACGGCAGGTTCTTTTGCATTTCTCCGGCCTGATGACTTTGGAGATCAACCGTAAAATACCCGTCGGAAGTACCGGCTACCAGCTGGTTTTTCCAAACTTCGATAGCCGTGAGCCCGGGTCGGCTGAGTACCTGCTTTAAGTTGTTCTTCCCGGGTTGAAAAACCTGAATCGAATTTTCGCCCAAAATCCAGAACTGATTGTTTGCAGCATCGTAGGCAATTTCGTTTACAGCATCAGCCGATTCGCCTTCCCAAAGACTTCCTTCCATGTTTAGCAACTGGAGTTTTTTCCCGTCCGAAATCAGAAAAGTAAAATCTTTTCCGGCTTCCAGAATGCGGGCTTCGGGCAAATTATGACGGGTAAAAAGCCTTCCTGCCCAGGCATTACTCAATACCGCCACATCATCCACATAAACCAGCTGATCCTGGTAATTAACAACGGCACGAATTCCTTTGTCGGAAGTTGGTTTGTACTGCACATCTTTTACCAGCGTGCCGGGGAAAAGCATCTCGCCGGCTCTCGGACGAAGCAGTCCGTGCAACGAAATTACCTGGATGTACCCGTTCCGGTCCGAAGCAGCCTGAAAAAGCTCGTTTCCGGAATTGTCGTAATTATATTTTATACTGTATTCCTGTATAAAAGGCTTGTCTTGTATCGGGGCATCCGCTCGCTTCTGCCCCATAACCGCCAATGCACTGCTCAGTGTCATTAACATCAAGACCAATCTTAGTTTGACTTGAAACCTCATCATGTTAGTTCGTTTAAGTTTGTTTATTTAAATATTTATCTTCTCTCTCTTTTTTTACTGAATTGCAGCATTCATCTTCTCCATTTCCACTTCCATCACAAAAATCTGCATGAACGCTTTTTCTTCACCGGTTTCGGTAGCTCCCGGAACATCGATGTTATAGGCCAGCATTTTTCCGTTGCGCGAAACCACCAACTGCGAACGCAGCTGCTGATCGTTGGTAAGCAGAACCGTTTGGCCAAAATCCTTTCCTGCACGCACGCAGGTGGCTGCAATGTTTCCTTTTACTACTGAAAAGATCCATTCGTCATTCGGATGCCAGCGTAAAAAGGCAGCATCCGATTCAAAATTTGTCACTTGCCGGGCCGGATCATCTCCCAAAACGTCGATCGTGTTTACCTGTGCCACACCGTTTTTGTCGTTCATCAGAAAGGCGATCTGTCGTCCGTCAAACGAGCCACGCACAATGCCGGAAACACCTCCGTCGTGCGTTAGCCTGCGCACCACAATTCCCTGGGGTGGCTCGGGATAGTTTTCAGCATCTCCCGAATCTGCACTTGTAATGTCCACCGAATCCGGAATTTCGGCCACAAAAAGGTCGTTTTGAAAATCGACTCCGTTTTCCGAGCGCACCTGCCCAACAAAAGCACGTATCTTCCCGGCTGCATCCACCCACGAATCGCCAAAGGCCTTTTCAATTTCACCGGCTTTTGAGCTCCCTTTCTTTTTGGGTTTCACCAAAACAGCAAAATAGTGCGTGTACCCCGCCGGAGCCTTTGGATGCGGCATCATGTACCCGATCGTCCGGTCGTAATCCTGCTGTAAAAAGTCGTCGTAGGTAAAGCCTATGCGATTGCCGTCGCGTGTGTATTCGTGGCGATGTGTGCCTCCGCGCTGGGCTCCGGGAATGGTGGGACGATCGGTGGCCCCATCCCGCATATCCACTTTTGTAACGGAGCCTTTCCCATCGGCGCTCACTTCCACTCCACTACGGTTTCGTATGCCGTAGTAACCCCGTTCGGCCACTTCCTCCAGCAGCGGACCATGAATAAAAATCACTTTGTCATCAAAAGGATGGTACGAAACAGCTGCTACACCGGGTGCCGCCTGTTCCCCGGTTACCGACTCGGGCGCCCAAAGCACGGTTTCTTCCCCGCTAGTAATTTCTATTTTTTCGATGGACTTGCAATTGGCCAGATCGAAATTCAGAACCGTACCGCGTGTGTCGTAACAAAGAAAACGGTCGTCGGGTGAAAAATTATCGTTGTTGTCCAGCGCATGATTTTTAGCCGAGAATGATAGTTGTTTTTCTTTCATAAAAATTTGTTTGTTGTGTTTTTCAGAACCCGCCGGATGACAGGCCACCATTACCAATGCCATCAGCAAAGTTAGCATGTACGCGGGGTTTAATCTGCCGTATGTTCGTAAATATATCATTCCACGCCTGATGTTTAGTTGGTAACCCGAAAGATCCGGTGGGCTGTCCAGCTTTGCCCAAACATGTCGCTTGACCGCACCGTTAAAGTATAGGTTCCGGGAGACAGGTTAGCAGGCACAGCCCCTTCCCACATATGTGTCGATACGCTGGGGGAATCCATTTTGTATCCCAAAACATCCTCCAGCACTTCACCTTTTACTTCTTGCTCCAGGTAAGGATTAAGCTGATGTGCGCGCAAATTTTCCGGATCGATCTGGTCCTTTTTCTGAAGGGACAACCAGTTTCCGTTGTGCCCGATTTTCATTTCGACCACCGAACGTTCTGACCCCGCGAAAACATTCACCACCACACGACTTTTAGCGATCTCTGTAGTTTTCACTTCTTCCGGAAAATAAATATTCATCTGGTAATCAGCTGGTCGGCGTGCTGCTTTAAACCGCACGCTGTAGCGGTTTCCGGTAAATGAGACAATGGAATACCCATTCGGCGCCCCGTCATTCATGGTGGCATGAGGGATGCCCCTTTCATCTTTCAGTCCGCACCACCAGCTTCCACACACAGTGGCATTTACGAGGTGATGATGCTCATTTTTCCCTTTCCATCCGTCTTTTTCATCCAAAAACAGGTTCATCTGCTCGTGCACGTGCCCCGATATGGAGAAGGTATGTTCGTGCGATTCCAGTATCCGGAACAAATCGTTGCGGTTGTTGCAGGCAACGATGGGCGCATGCATCATTAGCACAACTAATTTATCAGCCGGCAATTGCCGGAGGTAATTCGCCACAAAAAGCAGCTGCTTTTCGGTAAAATGCGGGCGGTATTTTCCGTTGGGTTGAAAGAAAATATTGTTTAGCCCGATAAAGGCCACATTGCCGTATTCGAAAGCATAGGTGCTAGGTCCGAAAAACCGGGTGAAAGTGCGGTCGCGGTCGTTGTTGCTTGTTGCATCGCGGTCGTTATCATGGTTTCCGAAAACATTGTACCACGGAATCCCGATTTGCGCGATCCCGCTGCTGATATCATCCATCATTTCGGGGTCGTCGGCTACCATATCGCCCAGCGAAACACCCAATGTTGCGTTGGTTCCCACCAGTTCCTCCACCACATCGTGAAAAACATAATTCATTTCCTTTTCGCCCCTGGCCTGCGGATCGCCAAAAAACACCACTGAAAAAGTGTCGTTTTTGGATCCTTCGTAAAGCGGAAACAAAATGTTTCTATTCAGATCGGTTTCCGGTGACAACAGAAAGAAATGCTGCGGTATTTTGTTTTCATTCACCGGCACCTCGTAGGCCGCTGGTTTGATCAGAAACAATTCCTCCACTTCCGCATCCACAGGCAGTGTCCAGGCTCCGTTTTTATCGGTCCGCACCACTTCGCGGCCGTTGGATACCAGCACGCCTTCAATGCCCGGTTCGTTGCTGTCCGGAATCTGGTCCCGGTTCAGGTCATCAAACACCCTTCCCTTAGCCAAATTCTGACTACCGGCCTGCGCAAATGTCAACAACAAAAAAAACAATACGCTTCCCGCCAATTGTATTTTCCGGAAGTTCATTCGTTTGTATTTTAGGTTATAACCACCATTCATTCTCGTTCATTCAGGTTACTGTTCTGCAAAAACCACACTGCTTACCGCGTGTATAAACGCTCCGGCGTTGACGGCGCTTTATCGATCAGTTTGTTTGCTTTTCCC
Source organism: Maribellus luteus (assembly GCF_003576475.1). Lineage (GTDB taxonomy): Bacteria > Bacteroidota > Bacteroidia > Bacteroidales > Prolixibacteraceae > Draconibacterium > Draconibacterium luteum. Next base: position 18,179 of record NZ_QWGR01000005.1, read on the forward strand.
GCTTGTTTTATTAGGTCAAACTCGTCGTACAACGTTCCGCTGGCAGTATAGGCTTTGTAGTTCAGCTTGTTGTTATCAATCGAAATGAGCTGAAACAGTTGAATATTTCCGCCTTTTCTGCTCATCCAGCTTTGCGCTGAGAGATCGTATTGTTTGGGCCCACTTACCGACACCACGTACACCGGCCCGGAAATCTCGCCCGGTTTTGTCATCGATTCAATATTTTCCCATCCTCTTCCATAGGCATGATCGTGCCCTGTCAAAACCATATCCACTCCGTACTTTTCAACCATTGGCTGAAAGTTTTCGCGTAGTTCGGCATTATCGCGGTTGGCCTTGGTCGAATAAAAAGGAAAATGCAGCGTGAGGATCGTCCAGGGCTTTTTGTTTTCTGCCAGCACTTTCTCCAGCCAGACTTTTGTTTTTTCGGCTGCTTCCGGCGATTCATCCATCATATCGGCATTGATCGAGATGATCCTCAGGCCCTGGTAATCGACATAATAAACCGTTTCGGAAAGCAAATCCATCTGCGGACCGTTTTCGGGCAAAGTGAACTGCGGGCGCCAGTGATTATCCAATGCCGTACTGTCGTATTCATGATTCCCGGGAGTCATCATACTCGGAATAGTCGCATGAATAAAACTTCCGGCCTCAAACCACTGTTTCCATTCTTCTTCGCTGTGGGTATGGTTGATCAGGTCGCCGGCGTAAAACAAAAAACCGGCATCGGGTGCCATGCTATAGGCTTTGCGCATTACCCGCGACCACTGCGATTTGATGTTTGTTTGCACATCGCCAAAGTAGATAAAGGAAATCGGGTCATTTTCTGTCCCCGCCGTTTTAAACCCGATCCATTCGCTCCAGGCATCTTCGCTGCCCACCCGGTACAGGTACTGGCTTGCCGGTTTCAGATTGCCGATAACCACCGAATGGTTGGTAACAACCAGCGGAGGAATATCACCATCGATGTAAGTGTCGGTACTACTGTTGGCCGTAAGAACCTGCTCTTTGTCGGGAATCACCGGAGAATCGGTCACTTCCACCCACTGAAGCATTTGTGCAACAGCATCCCTGGTGCGCCAGGTAACGGCCACACTTTCCGATGGTTTTTCGGTCAGGTTTACAATGATATGTTCCGGTTTGTTTCCCGCATTATCCGGCTGGCTAAAGCACTTCCCCGGCATTCCCAGCAAAAACAAACAATAAACTACAGTTAAAAATGTCTTCATATCCATTAAAAAATTAAATGAAAGGAAATAGGCAGAAAGGTCTGCCTATTTCTACCGTCTAACCAAATCTAAATCTATGTGAAAACACTGTTCCTAATACGGTTTATTCGTTCCTTGCAATAGCCAAATTTTCGACCAGGAACTGTCTTTACCATCGGTTGCAGTAAATGCAGTTTCCTGTAAACCGTCGACTGCCGTATCGTAATTGTCTTTATTCCTTGCAATTTCGGCACTTCCATACTGAAAACGGATCGGCATCGCATCTCTAAGTCCTTTATCGCCGTATGTAAGCTCCGGATAACCGGTTCTGCGCCAGTCGCACCATGATTCGTGCGCCACAGTCCAGTTTGCGATCCATTTTTGAGTAATGATCTGTTCGAGTGAACCGTCGAATGCAACGCCGGAGACATTGGCATAGGCATCGTATTCATCACTTATTTCCCAGGTATCAAAAGAAGCTTTAATACCTTTTTCGTACCATGATTGCTGCGAGCCAACCGACCATCCTTTTTGCGCTGCTTCAGCCAGGATAAAGCAGACTTCGGCATACGAAATCAACCTTGCTTTTAGCATATCTCCTTCTTCTTCTTTATACATATCAGCCAGTGCAGAGTTGTGTACATTCGGGCCTCCCTGAATTTTATTTGGATTCAGGTTCCAACCCGAGCCGTCGCCGGTAGTCGAAGCAATCGGTAAGCCGGCAAATTCCATCGTGTCCACCAGTGTTTTTCCGGCTGCCACATCAGCAACCCATGTTGATTTATTATAAACCATATAATTACTTGCCGTCATATAATCGGGATTCAAATAGCGAACTCCGTCGATTACTTCGTCTTCCGCCACATCCGACGAAATTTTGATAGGCACTACCACCGGATTAAACCAAACTGCTAACCTCGGGTCATGCAGATCCACTAAAACATCCCTGAAACCGGCACAAAGCTGAATCCGGTCAAAAGCACTTTCAGAAGCGTCGTAAGTAGTATTTGCAGGCCACGAATCGTCGTTGGAAGAACCAATAAATCCCATGGTTGCGTCATCGTCAACAGAAGTAAAAATAGGGTATTCACCTGCATTGGAAACAATCTCTTCAATACCAGCTTTTGCATAATCGGGCAGTTTTGCCGAAACCCTCATGTAATAACGAAGTGCCAGTGAATTGGCAAATTTCCGCCATTTGGCTGGATCCCCCCCATACAATACATCAGCATCAGGATTAATCCCACTATAGTCACCCAAAGACTTCGACAACAATGTGTTGGCCTCTTTAAGTTCAGCAATAATTCCCTTATAAATGGTTTCCTGCGAATCGAAAGCCGGGAATAAATCTTCCAGCTCACCATTATCTGCATTCAATGCGTTGTTAAACGGAGCATCTCCCCATGAGTCTGTGATATAGCCAAAATTAAAAGCTCTTATAACAATCGCGACTCCTTGTTGAAACTCCAGACCTTCTTCCATCGAACGCGCGTACAAATGTTTGGCATTTCGCAAATTCCCATATTGTGTTGTCCAATCACGTGCGCCGTCCCAATCAAACTTATTGGTTTCGCCACTCCAACCACTTTGCTGAATGTACTGCATAACCCCGGCAGATCCACCTCTGTAACCTTCGTTCAGATAATACTGAGCCGTTGAAGTGATAATAGTAGGTACAATCAGGTTTGGATTTACAATCGCAGGATCCACCCCGTTGGGATTCACATTCAGGTCTGTCAGATGGTCGCCGCATGATGCAAAAGACACAACTGCCAGAACAAGAAAAAACTTATATGTTGCTTGTATTAATTTCATGATCTACAATTTACGGTTTTAGAAACTTACATTTAATTTGACACCTACAGGAATTGTCCATGGCCGTACATTGTACCGTTCAATCCCCTGTTTAAACTGAATTCCGCTGCCTTGCGTACCCGATTCAGCCTGAAATGCAGTTTCTGGATCAATGCCAATACCTGCTTTTGTCCACAGTAAAATATTCCGGCTGTAAAGCGAAACAGAGGCATTTCGAATACCAATTTTTGTTAGAGGAGGCAATTGGTACGAAACAGAGATCTCTCGTAGTTTAATAAAGTCGGCGTCAAACATGGCATTTCGACTGTAGCTCCACCCATAAAAATCCTGGAAACGAATGGTTGGAGTACCTTCTCCCCCAAGGTGTTCTGCTACCATAATGAATTTTCCGTTATCGTCGTAATAACCTTCAACCCCTGGCATAAAAACACCGTCATGAAGCGTTATTCCGTCTTCAGTATGCTCCAGTCCCCCGTACTCAGCAGTTGGTCCACCAACTACCACAAAGAATTCTCCGTTGGGTGACAAATACTGATCCGCATGATCTTTCAGGTATTGAGCCATTTCAGCCCCTGTCATGTTGTTTAGTTTTAGCGTACGGTCGATCCATCGTTGAGAGTGCAAATCCGATTCTCCGTAACGGAAGGTTTGAGATATGAACTGCCCGCCAACTCTCCAGTCCAAACTGGCACTTAGGGTCCAGTTTTTATAACGCAACGAGGTTTGCATTCCAAGCAAAAAGTCGGGGTTGAAGTTTCCGATCACAGCTGTATTGTCCCCCGGTTCCATATAATTTTCCCAATTGTCAGCATCATCCCAGCCCTCATTGTCAACAATCGGCCATCCATAATAAGGAGACGTAGGGTCATCTACCCGCACCAGAATATCGTCAACAATCTGACCGATTTCATCTCCGACACGGGTAACTGCACCACCTTTTGCATCTGTCCAAAGAACAATGTAATCAAAACCATCTGCCAATTCCTCCACCTTTGTGCGGTTCTTTGAAAATACAAGGTTAACATCCCAATCCAGATCGTTGGTTTGAACCGGTCTTCCTCCAAGAGAAAGTTCGATACCTTTGCTGGAGATTAAACCGGCGTTGATCTGTTTTCCGGTATAACCGGAAGATGGCGGAAGTCCGATATTTAGAATCTGATTTTCGTTCTCTGCCTCGTAATAAGTTCCTTCAAAACGAATACGGCTGTCAAAAAAGGCCAGATCAGTACCGATCTCCCACGAAGTTTGAATTTCTGGTTTCAGGTCAGGCAATAACAATGTTCCAGATGTAGTCAATTCAATCTGGTTCCCCCATAAACCTGACCTTCCCATGGTAGCCATTAACCGGTAAGGATCGGTATCGTTACCCACCTGGGCCCAACCTCCGCGAATTTTAGCCAGGGATACTTTGTCGCCTAAGTCGATTGCATTGTTCAGCAAAATACTTAAGGATGCCGAAGGGTAAAAATAGGAGCGGTTTTCCTCGGGTAAGGTGCTCGACCAATCGTTACGTGCGGTAAGATCCAGGTAAACTGCATCTTTGTAGCCAATTGAAGCCAAACCATAAATACTGTAAATAGCCTTCTCGCTCATCCCTGAAGAATATCTTAGGTTGTCAGGAGCTATGTTACCAAGGTTATAAACACCGGGTACAATTAAGCCCGAACCTCTGTCTTTGGTAGCCGAAAGGTTATTCTCGGCAAACTGATACATGTAGTTCCCTCCTGCTGAAGCATTGAAACTCCAATTCTCGATCGTCTTTTTATAGGCCAGCAAGAAGTCGGCATTTTGTTCTCTTCTGTATAAATTTTCAAGACCATAAACACCTTTTGCATCACCTGTGTAGCTAGGCGCAATTTTGGTTTCACGTTTTTCCTGGAACTGATCGTGGGTGTAACGAACCATTAGCGACCAATCCTTATTTATTTCATAATCAATTCGAGCATTTCCGAATACCCTGTCGCGACGGAAGCTGTTATTTACTTCATTAGCGATAAAATATGGGTTATTGATGGCATCTCCTTTTCCGTAAGTCCCATCATTGTTAACTTCCAGGTTATATGGAGCATTTTGCTGAATTCCTTCTTTCCCTGGCTCCCAATAGTTTTTCAGGTCATTAATATCAATACTTGAATTGATATCGTATAGAGCTTGTAAAGGGTTGGTTCCACGGTTTCCGGTCGAAGGACGATTATCGGCGCCATTCGATACAAAATTAAAACTTGTACTGACCGAAAGATTATCCAGCAATCTGACGGTGGTATTTACACCAAATGAGTTTTTATGCAAATCACTGTTTGGGATAATTCCCTTGTTCTGCATATTACTGTATGATAAACGATAATCTACTTTTTCGTTGGAGTTATTAATGGCAACCGTATTGGTGGTAGTAAAACCAGTCTCAAAAAACTCTTTGTAGTTGTCAGGATGAGAAACCAAAGGCGTTGCAGTCAACTGTCCGTTTTCATTAAAATAGGGCCACTGATATGCCATCATGCCTTTATCAAGTTCAGGCCCCACCCAATAGGAGTCTCCTACCGGAACTGCATAGTAATCCAAGCCATTGTTCGGACGGTTTTCCTGCGTAAACGGACGCTGACCGTTGGCAAACAAAGTGTGTTTTTCAAGATACTTATAAGGATTATCAATAACCGTATTGGATGTAACCGTTACCCCCAAACCTTTTCCTTTCTTTCCTGACTTTGTAGTGATAAGAACCACACCGTTACCGGCACGCGATCCGTAAAGTGCTGCGGCACTTGGTCCCTTAAGTATGGACATACTTTCAATATCATCCGGGTTAATGTCTGAAATAGCATTACCGTAATCCGGTTTATTGTCCCGACCAATGGACGAAACATTGTTCAAGGTATTGTTCATTGGGATTCCGTCAACAACAAACAAAGGCTGATTATCACTGGTTAACGAAGATGCTCCACGGATTACCATACTAACTGAAGACCCCGGGCCACCTGTAGAATTAATGGTAACACCGGCAACTTTTCCGGAAAGCGCATTCAATACGTTCTCCTGTGCTACTTTTTGCAAATTATCGCCATCTACTTCTGCAACTGAATACCCCAGCGACTTTTTCTCCCTGGAGATACCCAGCGCAGTTACCACCACCTCATCAACACCTATGGCCGACATTTGCAAGGTAACATTCACCACTGCTCTTCCGTCAACGGCAACGTCCTGCGTTCTCATTCCCACAAATGAAAAAACAAGCGTTGCATCGGCAGGCACACCATTTAACGAGTACTTACCGTCGATGTCGGTAATTACTCCCGTATTGGTACCCTTAATTAAAATAGAAACGCCAGGAAGCAGTTCCCCCTCTTCGCTGGACACCGTACCACTTACATTGACCTGCGAAAATGCGGTAGAACACATCACAGCAAACAATGCAGTTAGCAGCATTTTTTGAATTCTTTTTTTCATACAAAAGGTTTTAGTTTAATTCTTTCATACAGATAATATATCATTATCTCCTACCTCAAGATTCAAAAATTACCGGCTTAATTACTTCGGGAATCTTATTCATTATACATCATATTTTAACCTTCAACAAGCGTCAAATACCTATCACTCAGGAATAAGTGTTAAAATACGATTAATGAAATATTAATTATTAAATACAATACCCGCGACTCCTTAAAAGGCTGTGGTTTTTCAGTGTTAATTTTCTATTGGAAAATGGAAAATTACCGATACATTTTTCTGAATGATTTTTCAGTGGAAAACGGCATAATGACGCCCCTGACGATCAATTAAGTATCAAGAGTTGTGGAGTATAACATTACTATTTCAGCAGAGGTTCTGTGAAACCTCCGCTGAAATAATAAAATGAACTATGTGTTATGTAAAATGCAAAAGAAGGTAGTTCCTGCTTTGCCCCGAAACCGGAACGAATCAGAAACACCTCCTTGAAAAAACTAAACTAATAGGGCTTTCCTGTACCCTGCAATAACCATGTTTTTGAATAACTATGATCATTTGACTGATTGGAAGGAACAAAACCCGTTTTTTCCAGTTTTGAAACCGCTTCCTCATATTTTTCCACATACTGAGGATCTGCAAATGGTTCGGGATAAGCAAGCCTTAATGGCAATGCGGGACCAAATGCAGGATTTGCTGCGGGTTCGAAGTCCGGGTACCCGGTTCTTCTCCAGTCAAACCACGACTCGGCCTGTAACCAAAGCGCAATCCATTTTTGTGTCATAATAAGCTCGTGCTTATTGGTAATAGAAGAACTGCTGTAGCTAACCGTTGGCTGGCTATAAAATACATCAAAATCAAATCCCTGAGCTTCTGACAATATTTTGTACTGATCCATGGAAGCCCTGATGCCATTCTTGTAATGGTCTTCAACACTTGACACACCATAATCCCCCAACAAGGCAGCTTCGGCCAGTATAAATTCCACCTCGGCATATGTGATCAGCGAAGGATTAACAAAGTCGTTACTATTCTCAAAATAAATGGGTGTTAAATAGGAAATATAAGCACTTCTTTCATCCGGATAGTCCCTAATGCCATCGCCCCGGTTGTAATTTCCCAAAAATTCCAGGTTATCGTATCCGATAGGTAATCCCACATAAACCGACGTATCAAGGCTGGTATCATCGGTTGGGAAAATCGTCATTTGATAAGTATCTCCAAAAATATCGGTGTAATTCACCGTCGTTTCTTCGCTGGCATTAAAATCCCATTTTCTTTCCACCGGATTCACCCAGCGTTGAAGCCTCGGATCGTTTCTTTCCTTCAAGTAGTCGACCAATGGTTTCCCAGGCTTAAATGCATAAGGTTTATTGGATGATCTTACAGGTCCTCCAACGGCCGAGTTCTCGTCGGACAACCCCAAAAGTACCAGTGTTGCATTGTCTGCGTTGCTTCCAAACACCTTGGTGGCAGCGTCCTTAAATTCGTTAACAGTATTGATGCTGAGCTCCTCTTTTTTGTTGTGCAACCTCAAACAATACCTCAGCCGAAGCGAATTGGCAAACTTGATCCATTTGTCTCTATCTCCAGCATAAAGAAGATCGGACGATGGCAAAACACTTAATTTTGGATCCAATCCTTCCAGCAATCCGGAAGCTGTTTTTAGGTCGGTCAAAACTCCTTCGTAAACATCCTTTTGGGCATCGAACTTTGGAAACAGAACGCTGGTGCTGGCTTGCAATGCCTCCGAATAAGGACAATCCCCAAAAAGGTCAGCCATCAGACCAAAAGTGAAGGACTTCATAATCAATGAGGCAGCCATAAAGAACTGGTTGTTTTCCTTTTCTCCCAGCTCATACATCAACTGACTGGTTCTCAAAATGTCGTAATAGGCATTCCAGGAACCTTTTCCCCACTGATAACAGTTTTGATTCGCGGCATTGAATTCCGTCCCCCGTTGTGTGTACTGCAGCGTACCGGCAATATCGGTATGTTCGTTCATCAGCCCGTAAAACTGCATACTTGTTTTTGAGATAACATACGATAGCAGATAATTGGGCGAAACTTCTTCGGCATTATTAGGACTCACGTTCATTTCATCAAAATCGTCGTAGCAAGATTGAAGAAACTGTCCTAAAAATATAATTGCTAAAATCAGACTTATTTTTTTCATGACAAGTAATTAAAATTCAACATTAAGTTTAATACCAAATGAGCGGGTCCAAGGCGTTACGTTGTAATATTCAGCCCCTTGTGTCCAAGAACTACCGCTCGAAGCAAAAGCAAGTTCCGGGTCAACGGGTATTTTTGCTTTTGTCCACGTAAACACATTCTGAGCCATTAAAGACAGAGACACATTGCTCAGGTTCGCCTTACTTACCAATTGCTGAGGCAACCTGTATGTTACGGACAATTCCCTTAATTTTAAGTAAGTAGCACTGTAAACATTGTTTCCCCCATAATACCTGGTTGCATATTTATTGGCATCGAAAGGAGTCATCCATACCGTTCCTTCGCCTCCTAAGTTTTCAATGTATCCTCCCTGTCCGTCTTCCCGCACACCGGGAATAAAACTCGCATCTTCTACATATACTGTTTCTCCTGTATTTTTATCAATGTATGACCTTGAAGCCTGTGTGGCCGGATCGGCCCATGGGAACCCGCCATAATCACCGGTACGTCCTCCAACCCAAAGGTTAAAGTATTTTTCAGGATTATCTTTGATTTGTTGAACAATATCCTTGTTCCCGTCGTAGCCAACACCCGAGAATGTTTCCTCCAGCCAACCGTTGTTTCTGAAAAATTCCATCGATCTGGAGTAGAATTCACCTCCGTATCTAAAATCGAAATTGGCATAAACACTAAAATTCTTGTATTTGATAACCGGCTGTATACCCATCAAAAATTTATGATTGAAGTTCCCTACTTTTTCGATGCTCTCTTCCCGATTATCTAATTGTGCCCTTCCATTTGCGGCAATAATTGGATAGCCGTAATATTCTGAGCTTTTATCTTCGACAGTTAAATATGGGTAGGCATATATATTCCCAATGTCGTCTCCCACATAACTTCTTAGCCTTACCTGCCCTACTGAACCAAACTGGTAGAACGAGATACCTTCCGCTAATTCAACGATTTTGGTCCGGTTCCGGGTCAGTGTTAATCCCAGATCAACGGCAAAATCCCGTTTTCTCACCAAACTTGAATTTAAGGAGATATCCCATCCCCGGCCCCGAACAAGCCCGGCATTAATCTGTTTGGCAGTTGCTCCCGACTCGGTAGGTGTTGAGATACTGAGCACCTGGTTTTTATTATCCACTACATAATAAGTTGCATCCAGGTTGATCCTGCTATCAAAAAGAGCCAAATCCAAACCAATCTCTTTGGAGGTTGCAATTTCGGGCTTCAACTCAGGGTTTCTCAAAGTTCCGGGCATGTACATCCGTTTGGCGTCGCCCCAATCGCTGGCAGTGGCATAATACTGAGCCAATGCGTAAGCTCCCACATCGTTACCAACCTGTGCGTAGCCCGATCTTAGTTTCATCAGATCGATCCACGAAGGCAATTCTATCATTTCATTGATCAGCAAACTCAAAGAAGCGGACGGATAGAAATACGACCGGTTATCTTTTGGCAGGGTACTCGACCAGTCGTTTCTTGCCGTCAGATCGAGGTAAACTAAGTTCTGATAGCCCAAAGAAACAGAGCCATATACACTGTTCACCGCCTTTTCGCCCCAGTAACTATTGTACGAAACCGTTCCGGGAACGCCGTTTGAAATGGTAAACAAGCCCGGTAATACGAGCTGAGATGCCTCGTTCGAAATAGCATCGTTGTAATCATAACGAAGATTTCCTCCTAGATTTGCAGTAAGGCTCAATCCATCCATTATATTTTTGCTGTAAGAAAACATGGCTTCCCAGTTCTCCTCCTTTATCAAAGTCTTCTCGATGGAATATGCTCCCCTGCTGTTATCATAATCACTCCAGGCAACCCTTGCTTCGTTTCGCTGGTTTATCACATTGGTAAGATACCTGCCCATGAAATTGAAATCTTTAAAAATCTCCCAATCCACCTGGAGTTTTGCCATCGTTTGATTACGCTTAAACCCTGTAAGGTTTTCGTAAACGTTGAAATACGGGTTGTTCTGTTTGGGTTTACTTTTCCGCTGCTGGATGTTTTCCTGCCCTTCCAACCAGTAATCCTTCAAATCAAGTATATTCACCTGGACGCCCATTTCGAGAACCGACCGGGATGGGTCCCGTCTCCCCGTACCAATGTTTTGCCGGTTATCCGACCCTGCTTCCGAAATATTAACGGCTGCACTTACTTTCAGGTTATCAGTCAGATTGTAAGCTCCGTTAATACCAATTGTTTTCCGGGCATAATCGGTATTGGGCAAAATGCCTTCGTTGATCATATTACCGAAAGAAACACGGAAATTTGCCTTGTCGTATTTGCCTTCAAACGAAACATTGTTCGACTGGCTGAATCCGTTCCGGTAAAAATCCTGCTGCCTGTTGGGATAGGCTACCAACGGCTGCAACGATGTTCCGTCATTATCCAGCAACGACTTGTCCCATTGGTAGGAATCCGGGAATGTTCCGTCAAGAATGGCACCCCATGATTCATTTTCCTGTTCCCCTAAATTATGGGAACCGGCTTTGCCCGATGCAAACATTGACTGAAAAGGAACAAAGTGATACGGATTGTCGAGAACATACGATGTATTAAAAGAAACTCCTATTCCTTTTTTAACGCCTTTCCCCGATTTTGTGGTAATAAGCACTACTCCGTTTCCGGCCCGGGAACCATATAAAGCCGCAGCACTGGGGCCCTTCAGAATCGACATGGACTCAATGTCCTCGGTATTAAGGTCAGAAATGGCATTACCCATGTCTGCATCCTTGTAGTTATTATCAATTCCGTTGCCTACCGGCACACCATCGATTACAAAAAGAGGCTGATTTTTGGTGTTTAATGAACTGGCTCCCCGGATCACCATGTTTACTGATGAGCCCGCAAGCCCGTACATTTGGGACACCTGAACACCTGCAGCTTTCCCCGCAACGGCATTCAACACACTTCCCATGGGCGTTTCATTCAGGTCGCTTCCGCTGACCTCGCCCACAGAATATCCCAGCGATTTCTTCTCCCGTGTGATACCAAGAGCAGTTACCACCACTTCGTCAACACCTATCGCCGATAATTGTAAAACGACATTAATCTCAGTTCTTCCGTTTACCGGAATTTCCTGTGTTTTCATTCCTACAAACGAAAACACGAGCGTTGCATCTTTAGGTACTCCGTTTAGCAAATACTTACCATCTATATCGGTAGTAATACCTGTTCCGGTGCCTTTAATTAAAATTGAAACTCCGGGAAGAAGTTCACCATCTTCACCGGATACTGTCCCACTGACATTGGTCTGCGCAAATGCAGTAAAACACATCATGGCAAACAATGCAGTAAACAGCATTGTTGAAATTCTTTTTTTCATACCAAAGGTTTTAGTTCGATTTTTTACTGATAAAAAATTATGTAACAAATTTCCAAAAACACTTCATCAACTACTTCGTGAATTTTATTCATTCTGCATTAAATTTTAACCATTAACTTCTAGATAACACCCTAAAAAAGAGCATAATTGTTAAAATACAATCAATAAACCATTAATTGTTTAATAAATGATATGTAGCCGTCGCGTATTCGAGAATTATATAGTGAAGCGATTATGCGCACCGCTTAGTTCTCCGTGTATGCTGACGGAGATGAAGGAAAGTAAAAAAATAATCAGGATGAGCGCTACCAGACAATATGGCCAAACCCGCAATATGTTCATGCTTTCTATTTCTGAATGATCGCTTTCCGCCCGGTTACGGTAGAAACGTATTAAAAAGAGTATCAGCACAATATTTACCAGGTACAAAACATGGTTTGAATGTATCTTACCGGCAAACAGTCCGGTAGCAACAAAACTTATGAAAATATAAAGAGCAAAATAACTTACAAAAAGTAGGAATGCCTCCCTTTGTCCGGCGACAGATTTATTTCGCCTGTAGTTAAAGAAATTAATGAAGGCCACCAACAGCATACCGGCCAAAGCAAGCAAGCTGCTTAGTACCGCAATACTTTTACTCACCGAGTACGAATCGAAATTCTTTGCGAGTTTTGATACCGTGAGCGACTCCTTAAAAATAACCGCCGGAACAAAAACCAGGATCAACAACAAAGCACTCGTTATTTCCCATTTCTTTGGTTGTTCATCCGACACATCGGGCCAGGCCGAAGAGAGCACTCCGTAAGCGAGTCCTATCCCGCCCCAAAAGCCTATGTTGTACTCCATCACATTCCACATGTTAAAAGGAATGTTCAGAACGTTTCCCAGAATTTGCAGGAAGTTTCCCGATGCAAATCCAAAACCCGCTCCCAGCATGGCATAAACAGCCACCCGAAGTGATGAACTAAACCCTTTTCGGGCCATGTGCCAGACCATTGCCAGGCCAGCTCCCAGGATAAAAGCCCAGGCCTCTGAGCGCGGAGGTGTCATGGCGATTCCCAGCTGCATGATCAAAAAACCATAGAAAAGCAGGCCTCCAACCACCATTTCGACCAGTAACGCGGCCCAGTTAACTTTCTTCTCTTTCGATGATTCCAATGCAAGACCGGTAAGTCCGCCGCCAAGCAAGCCAAACAAACCGCCTATTACAAAGAGCATCAGCAGGCCGTAAAAAGCATTGAAAAGATCGTCGCTACGGCCATAGCCTACCACCCTGCCGTAACTGATAATTCCACCGGCGCCCCATCCAACTGCGGCAGCCAGTGCCACCTGGCTGATTCGCTTCCACCAATCGGCCCGCTTGGCAACCAAAACCAAACCGAGTGCGCCAATAGCTCCGGCCCAGGCAGCTCCCTGCTCATGTCCGAACTGGCCGCGAACTGCCCACGCTGTTCCCAGCGTCATCCCGACAACGATCATTTTTATCCACAAAGCCTTCATACTGTTTTGACGCACCCGGTTCATTTCCTCTTAATTGCTGAAATTCAATTATTCTTTGGCAAATTCATCTGCCAGACGATTGATTTCTTCGTCACTCATATTTTTAGAAGTCACCACCAAACGATACTTAAACACCGTTGATTCACCTTTCTTAAGGAAGTAGTTTAATTCCTGCTTCCCGTCGGAAAATACTTTTTGTCCCAGCGGGTTGGCCGAGAACAGCCCGTAACCGCGCGCATGCCAATAGGTAGGATAACCCACATTCGAAGGATTATCGATGATTACCAGCGACACATTTTCACCGTTGATAACTCCCGAAAGTCTCATCCAGCGGCTTCGGGTTGCCCACACATCTTCGCCTTCCACCCCGTCGGCACTGTGATAATTACCCGTAATCTTGCTGTTGTCCATGCTTTCAACACGCGTTACAACGCCATGCGAATCAACCAGGTCGGTTGGTTTATCCGAAGGAAGTTCCAGTTCGCGCGCTACCCGTATTGCATACATTCCCTCTTTGTTATCGTTAAAATTCACTTCGTCAGCCACAGCCGTTAAAGTAGTGGTTCGGTCAATAATCCTGACATCGGGTGAAAGTGCGATAAAATCAAAATGGGTTGATTCATCCAGCAGTACCTGGTTATCCGGCGATTTCCATTCTGCAGAAGTTTCCAGTACTCCTTTACCTTCACCGCTTTCAGCCTTATCAACCGACTCGTGAAAAATGGTGCCATAGCCACTGCGTTTTTCTTCCGGAATGGCCTCAGAGTTATTCCAGAAATCAAGCCCGTTAACATCGCCGTAATTTAACCACACTCCTACATGATGCGGATGATCAGCGCGGTCGCCTTCTTTCTCTGCCAGCGGGAAACTGCGGGTAAGCATGTTCCCTGCCGGAGACATAAGCGGCCACAAAGTAGGTTTCATAATCGTATTCGGATAGATATAGGAAGTGAACAATTTACCATCGACGGTAACTTCCACCTTTTTATCTGCCGGATCAACTTTAACCTCTACCATTTGCTTTTTTTCCTGGCAACCACAAATTACCGAAATGCCTAAAAACAGGCTCGCACATATATTTATCGTTCGAATCTTCATTGTTATTGATTTACTTTGGTTAGAGAATTCAACGATATTTCTTATACATTTTCAGGCACTGCGTATGGCGCCCGGTAATTCCGGGTTAGCATCAAATCAGCTTCCGGATCGTTCACAAAACGTTCGGCATCGGGGTTAAAAGAAAGAACACGCCCTGTGCGGTAGGCAATGTTGCCCAAATGCGCCAGTGCCGATGACAAGTGTGCCGATTCAACCGGCCCGTTTAGTATGGAGCTGTCTTGTTGACGGACAGCCTCAATAAAATTCGCAAAATGACCATCGGTACCGCTATCGCCGCGCGCCATTCCGGATGCCTGTATTTGTCCGTCGCTACCCGACTGCCCGGGCTCCCGGTCTTTTCCCAAAAATGTTTTGTACTCGTTGTAACCGTCAATCACCAGGATTCCTTTATCACCGTAGAAAATATTTCCTACTGTCACTCCGTCTTCCGTATTGGTACACCACGGTCGTACTTCAAACTGAATGATTTTGTCTTCCTCCGGATAATGATATACTGAAGTCAGGACTTCCGGGGTTTCCTTGCAATCGTTCCACAGAAACTTTCCGCCCATCGAAGTAATTTTTGATGGCAATCCCACGTCGAGTCCCCACATACACATATCGGTTTCGTGAATTCCCTGGTTACCTACGTCGCCGTTGCCGTAATCCCAGTGCCAGTGCCAGTTGTAATGTACCAGGTTTTCGGTGAACGGACGCATTGGTGCGGGTCCTGTCCACAGGTCGTAATCCAAACCCGCCGGAACCGAAGAAAAACCTTTGTCGCCAATGTCACCACGCCAACGGAATACCAGGCCACGCGCCATGTACACCCGTCCGATGTAACCTTCGCGAAGCAACTGAACAGCTTCCTGAATGGCCGGAGAACTTCTTAACTGCACTCCGTGCTGAACAATCCGGTTGTATTTGCGGGCTGCTTCCACCATCTTGCGGCCTTCCCAAACGTTGTGCGATCCCGGTTTCTCCACATAAGCATCTTTCCCGGCCTGGCACGCCCAGATTACCGCCAGCGAGTGCCAGTGATTCGGCGTGGCGATACTGATCACGTCAATATCCTTGTCGTCCATTACATGACGAAGGTCCTGAACTACCTTCACCTCTTTGCCGTATTTTTCTTTAAATGCCTTTGCTTTTTCTCCGGCAACGTTTAAATCAGGATCACACAAAGTGGTGACCTGCACATTCGACTGGTTCATGAACGACGAAATATGGCTTCCGCCCCGTCCGTTAACCCCCAGTACGGCGGCATTGATCCGGTCGTTGGCTCCAAATACGTTTGACGATATTACAGTGGGGGCTACAATGGCGCCCGCTCCTGTAACTGCACTCTTTTTCAGAAAAGCTCTTCTTGATGATTTCATCTTATTAAATTGTTTATTGGTTAAGGTCCGTCAAGCGACGGCTGAAACTCTCATGTTCATCAACTGACGGAGAATGACTCTCCTGTGTGAAGAAAAATCCTACACGATCGTTTCATTTCAGGATACTTGTTTAGTTATAATTTATTAGCTATTAATTGCTTTACTTTTGATACAGACCAAGATAAAACCGTTCATTCAGATTTACTTCGTTAATATTGGACTTTACCTATGGAATTTTAACACCTTCGAAAATCCTCCCTATAAACTGATCCCAAACACCTACAGATTCCGTCCAAGGTAAGCCTCTCTCAAAGAGCAAGTAATTTACTTATAAATCCATAGAATCCAAAAACAAGTGCTACAAAACAGAGAAATGAAGTTGGGATGACATTTCGCTGCGGTGTGATAATATTCCATAAGAATCAGGTCTGATTCACCTCCCCAAAAACATGAAGTAAATATTAGGATTGGACTCTATTGAGCACTCAAAAAAAGAATAAGTTTCACGCTGAACGGTTTGGTATTCCTCTTTTCGATTCAGACACCCCAAAGTTTTTTTTACATAAAGATTACTCAATTTTCACATGCCAACCACTTTACATAACAAATCGACCGACCACTTTCATGCTGTCCCATTTCTACTTGATTTTTGCCTTTTCAAATATTGTGAAATAATCATTTTGAGTCTAATGTTATATTAACATATCCAAACCGTTTATTTGCCGTTAAATTGCTATGAGTTAGCAATATTCCATGCAATTCGACCAATTTTTCATTAGTTTTTCTCCCGCCTCCTTCTTAAATTTGAATAGAGCTGATTCGGAACTATGAGAATTAACGAAATAAGGGTAACTGATAACTACACATTCTACTTTCATTACAATTTCGTAAATTGAATAGATGCATTGCACATAATTATCGTATGCAACGACAATTAAGCACCATACATTATGAAATCACAAGAATTTATTCTCTAACCTAACTTATTCAATATGAAAAAATTAATTCAATTCTCTTTCTTAATTTGCATGATTGGAATAATCTTGCTACCATCCTGTTCGGATGATGACGAGAGACCGGTGTTTCCTCTTTCTGCGGCCATTTTCCACAGCATTGACGGAAAACAGGTAGCCTTCACCGCATTAACACACAGCGCCTCAAGCTGGCAGTGGGATTTTGGAAACGGGGAAACCAGCACCGAACAGAATCCTGTTTATGTGTATCCTGAAGGAGGTTATTACATCGCTACTTTAACGGCGAAAGACAAAGACGGAAACACTGTTACCGACCAGGTAAAATTAGCCGTAGCTCTTCCTCCTTATGCTTTGCTTACAGGAGATTTTACGGCTGAAGGCTATAACGGCAAAACCTGGAAACTGACTTCAAGCCACAATGCTGCCGGAGATTACCTGGCCAACGCCGATGCAGAATTGACTGTAGTAAGCGGAACGCCGAGACCGCTCCCTGACGGAATATTCAATACCGAATTTAAAATGGGCGATATATATAAAGACGAATTCACTTTTCATTACGACGGAAGTTATAGTCATGATGTAAAGGAAGACCAAGCTTCGTTCAGCGGGATTGTTTACGAGATCGTCAATACAGGTGGAGCCGGTATTGTCAATGCAAACGGACAGGATTACGGCTTGTGCATCGCCAAATATACGCCTCAAAACGGAGCAACTTTTACATTCAACGACAATGAAGACCTTACGGTGTCGTCGGTTTACGGGCCACCCACTTATTCCATCACCTTCAACAATGTGATGACGCTGGATTTTTCAGGAACCGAGTTTATCGGGTTCAGGGATTTCCAACGAAAAGTGATCCTTAAAAGCATTTCCAACAGCCGCATGCAACTGGTGATGTTTATGGCTGCAGGATCAGACCCTGCACAAATTATTGGTATAAACACCCACGCCTTGGTGCTTAGTTTCGATGCCATTAATTAAAACCCGTAAAATTGGTTCAACATGAAATAAGCATGAGTCAGCCAGTTGGCAAATTACATTGCAACAACTGATGATGGCTCCCGTCGATTGACGGACATGCAAATTCTCCGTCACCTGACGGGTTATCGTTGAAAATTAAAAACATAGATACATGAAAATCAAAAGAATACTAAAAAATAAAATGGGATGGTTTTTCACCGTCTTGTTGTCAACCAGCCTGTTCATTGGTTTGTTTTCCATAAACGCCTCGGCCCAGCAAACAATAAATGTAACAGGAAAGGTAACCACCACTACCGATGGAACAGAACTTCCGGGTGTTAGCATTACCGTAAAGGGAACTGCGCAGGGAACGGTTACCGATATTGACGGAAACTATTCGATTTCGGTGGCCAACAATGCAACACTTGTATTCTCATTTATAGGGTTCAAAATACAAGAGGTGGCTGTTGACAGCAAAAGCACGATCAACATTGAAATGGAAGAAAGCGTAGAAGCCATTGATGAAGTTGTGGTTACCGCTCTCGGAATAAAAAGGGAAGAAAAATCGCTTGGATATTCCATCAGCAGGGTACAAGGTCAGGAGTTTACACGCGTTGCGCAGGAGAACTTTTTGAACTCCATGTCGGGAAAAATAGCGGGTGTAACCATCAATCAAACCGGCGGCCCCGGTTCTACGACCAGTATCATCATTCGTGGCGCCAAATCGCTGAGTAACGACAATCAACCCTTGTATGTTGTTGACGGTGTGCCTATGTCGAGTGGGCTAAATAATGTGGGGGGGTTTGGATCGGGTAACCCGGTGGATTACGGAAACTCCATTTCGGATCTCGACCCTGAAAGCATTGAAAGTGTTTCTGTTTTGAAAGGCCCCAGTGCCACCGCACTTTATGGTTCAAGAGCGGGTAACGGCGTTATTATCATTACCACTAAAAAAGCAAGTGGTGAGGGCATGAAAATATCGGTAACGACCAATACCAACTTTGATATTCCGTCCCGTTTCCTAAATGTGCAAAAACAGTTTGCAACCGGCTATTTCTCTTACCGTCCGGAG
Organism: Maribellus luteus; assembly: GCF_003576475.1. GTDB lineage: Bacteria > Bacteroidota > Bacteroidia > Bacteroidales > Prolixibacteraceae > Draconibacterium > Draconibacterium luteum. The sequence continues at coordinate 37,126 of NZ_QWGR01000005.1, forward strand.
GATGTTGGCGGAGGATATCTGCCGCCTGTTCTCGACCAAACGGGAATCGGTCCCGAACTGGACAAAGGTTACTGGGCCGTGCAATGGAATTCGCCCCGCGATGCAAACGGAGTGCAGATTCCGACCGAACTTGTTTCGTACAAGGACAACGTAAAAAACTTCCTGAATGATTATGCTTTCACTACAACAAACGGGGTGTCTATCTCCAACACATCGAAAGCAATAAATTACCGACTCGGATATACCAACATGACACACGAAGGCCTGATTCCCAATTCAGACCTTAAACGAAATAATTTGTCGTTGTCTGCTTCTTCCAAAGTGAAGGAAAAACTTACGGTTAGCACCGACATTAATTTTGTAAACAGTTTTGCCGACAACCGTCCTGCCGGTAACCGGGGAGCAAACCCCTTGCAGTGGGCTTATTTCACACCACCTTATATTGACATAAATGAATTGCGTGACTACGACCTGGGACAGGGAAATACGATAAAGAAAGTTATCGAAGATAGCGAGAACCCATGGATGCTGGCCTACGATGTTAACAACAGCTTTAACCGTTACCAGTTGTTTGGCAACGTTATGGCTACCTGGGAAATATCGACCAAATTTAGTCTTATGGGACGAATGACCCTTAACAAATCAGACGAAGTACGCGAAACAAAAATCGGACTCGGTTATTCCGATGAGCCCAACAACGGAGCCTATGGTATAGCAACCAGCAACAACCTGGAGCGCAACATTGACGGACTCTTCTCGTACAAAGACAACTCGGGGGACTTTGCCTGGAACCTTTCAGTGGGAGGAAATACACGTTATGCAAAAGGCACCAGCGTGAGCAACTCATCAAAAAACAGTTCAGGATTAACGGTTCCCAATCTTTTTACACTCAGCAATATCCCAACTGCGAATCTAAATTACAGTTCGCGCCATTACCAACTGGGAGTTAACAGCTTTTATGGGATGGCCAACCTTAGCTGGCAAGAAACTATTTTCCTTGATTTAACCGCCCGTAATGACTGGTCGAGCACCTTACCCAAAGCAAACCGTTCTTACTTTTACCCATCTGCTTCGTTAAGTGTTTTGGTGAGCGAACTGCTTAACCTGGGCAGCGCCATAGATTTACTTAAACTTCGGGGAGGGGTAGCACAAACCGGTAACGATACTTCACCCTACCAGTTATTGCAAACCTACGGAAACTACGAGCAATGGGATGATGCCATTCGCCTGTACAAACCCGGCTCGCTGCTCAACCCCAACCTGAAACCCGAAATACAGATTTCGCAGGAATACGGAATTGAAGCCAGGCTTTGGAAAAACAGGCTAAGGTTTGATGGAACATATTATACACTCGACAATAAAGACATGATCTTTAATGTTTCCCTGCCTACGTCAACCGGATTTAGCGGAACCATCATTAATGCGGGTCTGGTACAAAGCAAGGGAGTTGAGTTGATGCTGGGTGGAACCCCCATCAAAACCAGTGACTGGTCGTTGGATTTAAACCTGAACTTCACCAAAAATGTAACCCGCATCATAGAACTGGCAGATGGAATACCCTTTGTAACCCTGTGGGATCAGGCAAAAGTACGAAGTGTTGGTTATGCCAAGGGACAACTTGTGGCCACCGATCAGTTTGGGAACGAAGAAATAAGCGATGGTGTTGTGGGCAACCTGTATTCCCGCAAAATAAACCGCGTAACCGACAAAAATTCACCTTATTACATGTACCCATTGCTTCCCGATGCAGCTACCGACACCGAATGGGAAGCCGCATCCACCTATTCCAAAATCGGAAATGTGAATCCGGATTTTATCATGGGGCTTCAAGCCTCGCTATCCTGGAAAAACTTTTCGCTTAACATGACCTTCGACTGGCGGCATGGCGGACAGTACGTATCGCAAACCTACCGTTACCTGACCGAAGACATGGCTACCAACCATTGGTTTGAAAACCTGGTTTATCCGGGAGTGTACGATCCAAGCAATCCGGGGCCAAGCCAGGGACTTCGCGATTGGGTTGTGGCCAATGCCGACCAATTGATATATGCCGACCGTTTATACCCGGTAGGTGGCCCAACTCCTGAATATGGAGGTTTTCCGGAACAGTGGAGCGGAACAAAGGTGTATGACGGAACATTTGTTCCCGGCGTAATTGGAACCTATGATGACGAAGGGAACTTTATTCTGGAACGAGAAAATCTTGGTGGCGAGGGAACTGTTTTCCTTCCCTACTCGGTAAGTTATCCTTGGGATATTGGCGAAGCCAACGTATTCGATGCCGATTATATCAAGCTCAGGGAGATTTCATTAAACTACAGAATACCCAGAAGCATTGCTCAAAAAGTAAATATGGAAGACATCAATGTTTCGGTCTACAGTCGCAATATCCTTCTTTGGACAAAAGACTCCGGCTTTGGAATCGACCCGGAAAGGGCTTACCAGCCAGATGGAGGCAGACTACTGCAAGGACTTGAGCGTTATAATGTTAATCCATGGGTAGTTCCTATCGGGTTTAAAGTTGGTTTTACATTTTAATTGAATCACCTTATCCATCAACAAAAAAAATCTAAGAATATGAAAAAGTTCAATATAAAGTTCATCACAGTTCTTCTGGGTATGTTGCTGGCCTTTGGTGCCTGTCACGATTTAGACGATCTGAATATCAACCCCAACAACCCTGATCCGGAAATAACGGACCTTAACCTGCTGATGCCTACCATCATCATCAATTTAGGACAAGGCATCGTTAATCTCGGCATCGGAGATATTGCCGGCGTTATGCAGCACACACAAAAAACTGGCTGGTCGAGCGGTCACAACGATTACGACTGGAACAATCCCGGTCAGTCCTGGGGAGGTTTTTACGACATTCTGCGAAATGCAGACGAGTTTTACAACAAAGCTGTAGAGAAAGAGTTAGAGTTCCACCAGGGTGTTGGTTTAATTCTGAAAGCCTATACCTTTGGGATGATTGCCGATCTTTGGGGAGAAGCCCCTTTTTCAGAAGCCTTAAAGGCTGAGCAAGGTCCGGACTTCTATAAACCCGTTTTCGATTCGCAACAGGATATCTACCACGGCATTCTTGCCTACCTGGAGGAAGCCAATACGCTTTTATCAAAAAACAGTAGCGAATACACCAACATCAATTCCACGCAGGATGTACTGTACGAAGGAGATGTTAGCAAGTGGAGGAAATTTGCCAACTCGCTGGCACTACGTTACTACATGAGGTTACAGGCAAAGGAACCATCTGTTGCACAGGAAGGAATCAGTAAAATTACCGGCGATCCTGCCAAGTACCCAGTTATCACCCTTGCCGCCGACGAGGCCAATGTGGCCTATCCCGGTTCATCTCCGGGCACTTCGTGGCCTATCAACATGGTATTTAACATCGACCCATTGGGAGAATACATGCGAAGAAAACCCTGTGCCACATTGGTGGAGGCTCTTCAGGCGCTGAATGATCCGCGTTTAGGCGTTTGGGCCGAAAAAGTTGAGATTCCGCTGGTGCTGGTGCCTGGTACCGGTGTAGACAGGATCGTAGATGGGAAACGTGAGATTTCAAAAGACGTGGAAGAAGCTTTCTTAGCCAAATGGGAAGGAGAAGATAATCTTTACGTAGATTACGACCAGGAATATGTGGGAATACCGGTTCAAACATTCTCGGCACAAGCGTATAACCTAACACCCAATTATACCCAACAGGCTGCTTATAACCCGCATGTTTCGCAACTGAACGAAATGTACAAGGAAACCAGCGGGGCACTGCTGCAAATGAGACTTTTATCTGCGGCCGAAGTAAACTTCATTTTGGCCGAAGCCGCCCTTTACAGTTGGGCGCCGGGAAGCCCCGAAACCTATTATGACAATGGTATTAAAGAATCGTTCAACGCCTGGGATGTGGCTGACCAATTTGACGATTACATAGACGGTGCCGGCTACAACGGACTGGAAAGTATCATTCAGCAAAAATGGATTGCCAGCTGGACTGCTGCTGCCGAATCGTGGTTCGACTACCGCAGAACAGGTTTGCCTGATCTGCAAACTGGCCCATCGGCACGAAGGGAGAAACTACCGCTTCGTTTTTACTACAACATTAACGAAGACCTTTCCACCAACACGGCAAATGCTGAAGCGGCTGTCGCAAGGCTGGAACCAACCCAATACAAAGGCAGCGATCAGACCAACAACAGCGCATGGTCAAAATTCTGGTTGCTCCAGGGAACTGCAAAACCATATTAAAACATTCATAATAAAACAACAAGGAGGGTGTCCCAAAAGTTAGTAAAATCAGGTTCTCGCAAAGAGACAAAAGAAGCGCAAAGCTCACAGAGTGCACATTATCAGTTTCTGCTTTTGCGCTCTCTGGGTAAAACTTGGCGTACTTTGCGTGAAATATACTTTTGGGACTCCCTGCTGCTTTTGAAAGGAAAACAGACATGAGAAAGATCTTATTGGGTATTATCGTCCTCCTGCTTCCGGCAATGCTTGTATTGGCGGGCACAGAAAAAGAAATCACTCCGCAAACGGCATTGAAAGCCTATTTAAACAATGGCGACAATTCATTTAATTGGGAGGTTCAGGATCAGCTAAAAGTCGACGGAGTTGCACTGTACCGTGTTATTTTTACTTCGCAAACCTGGCGCGATCTGGTTTGGAAACACGAACTCACCATCATGGTTCCCGACGAATTGAAGCACCACGATGCCTTGCTTTTTATTACCGGAGGAAGCGTAAAAAACGGTGAACCCAACATCCATGAATGGGATAAATCTGAAATAAAGATGTTCAGCCAAATGGCCATAACCAACAAAGCCATCACCGCCATCGTATGGCAGGTTCCGAACCAGCCCATTTTTGACGGAAAAACGGAAGACGAAATTATTTCCTACACCTTTCACAATTTCCAGAGCGACAACGATTACACCTGGCCGCTTTTGTTTCCGATGACAAAAAGTGCCATCCGCGCCATGGATGCCATTCAGGAATTTGCCAAAAAAGATTTAAAAACCAAAGTAAACGAGTTTGTGGTGTCAGGCGCCTCCAAACGCGGCTGGACAACGTGGCTAACCGGTGCCAGCGACAAACGGGTAAAAGCAATCGGCCCAATGGTGATCGACATGCTGAACATGCAGGTAAATATCCCTTACCACAAAACTGCCTGGGGCGAATACAGCATCCAGATTGAGGATTACGTAAAACTGGGGGTTGCTCAGCAAGTGGGTTCTGAAGAAGGAAATGCACTGGTTCAAATGGTGGATCCGTATTCATACAGAAAGGCGCTGACCATGCCCAAGATGATCTTCAACGGTGCCAACGATGAATACTGGCCGGTGGATGCCATGAAGAATTACATCGACAGTATTCCGGGCGACAATCACCTTTGCTACATTCCGAATGCCGGGCACGGACTGGGAGATAAAACAAAGGCTATCACAACCTTGAGTGCCTTTTTTGGGGAAGCCATTTCCGGGAATAAACATCCGGAGTGTAACTATTCCATTTCAGAAAACGACGGCACTGTTACCCTTAAAATGAAAGCCGATGGCAATTTACTGGAAGATGCTATTTTGTGGAGTGCCGAATCGGATGACCGCGACATTCGCGACAATACGTGGACCGATAAAAGCCTGGGAGAAAAAGGGAAAAAAGAATTTACGGTCACCCTTAAACTACCTGAATCGGGCTACAAAGCTTTTTACGTCGACCTGAAATACAAAGCTCCGTTTGGAGGAGACTATACACAAAGTACCCGCATGTTTTTGATGAACGACCAAAAAGTGCTTCTTGAACGCGGTGAATAAACGATAATCGAATAAAAACGAAAGCTGCCAGATTTAAAACGGCAGCTTTTTCTGCCTATGAAACGAGCTGGAATCATAACCGGTGTTTTAGCCTTATTACTCGCAATCCTTTATTTTACGGCAACAGGACCGGTAAACCAGGAGTCCTATTTTGAAAGCGACTATTACAAGGAAAGTTGCTCGAAAATTGATGATTTGAAGGAAAATTACACTTCTTTCAACGATTCATTGCTGGCCGGCTTTGCCAAAGTGAGTATCACTCCGGTTCTCAACAATATTGAAGACAATGCGGAAGAAGGCAAATTCATTCAGGTTCCATTAGCCGGATTTGGTGCCCGTAAAGGTGCGCCTGCAACCGGCATTCACGACAGTATTTTTGTAAAGGCAGCCGCGTTAAAAGTAGCCGACCGATTGTTCGTTTTTGTGGGGGCCGATCTGCTGATTATTCCCCCCAACATTACCGATTCGGTGATGGTCGCGCTTTCCACAAAAGGGATACAACGGGATCAGCTCTTTTTCTCAGCTACACATACGCACTCCAGTTTGGGAGCGTGGGCTCCCGGATGGGTTGGCGAACAATTCTCGGGAGAGTACAATCCCAGGCTTGCCAAATGGCTGACCAGGCAAATCGTTATGGCAGTCACAGCTGCTGTTTCCGATTTAAAGCCGGCATCGCTGGCTACAGGCGATTTTGATGCGGCACAGTATACGCGTAACCGTTTAATTGGGGCCCGCGGAACCACCAACGACGACTTCAGTTTTATCTACCTTCAGCAAGATAATGGGAAAAACGCGGTGATCGGTTCGTTTGCGGCACATGCCACCACCATGGGCGACAAAAACATGCAAATCAGTGGCGATTATCCGGGCTACTGGCAACGAAAAATGGAAAATACATCGGTGGATTATGCCATCTTTTTTGCAGGATCGGTCGGAAGTCAAACAAATGTAGGTGAAGGCGAAGGTTTTGAAAAACCAAAATTCATCGGAGAAGCATTGGCCGACAGTTTAAATGTGCACCTGCAGAACATTCCGCTAAAAAATAAAATCACTGCTTCGTCATTGACGCTAAAAATGGCGCTTCCTGAATATCATATTCGCCTGAGCACCCAACGAAACCTGGCAACTTTTCTTTGCAGGAAGCTAAATCCCATCCCTGACAATTCTGTTCTCCAGGTTGTAAGGCTTGGAAATATGATATGGATTACAACTCCGGCTGATTTTAGCGGAGAATATGCACTGCAGCTAAAAAACGCACTGGCAACTAAAGGATACAAGGCCAACGTTTCGAGTTTTAACGGAAGTTACCTCGGGTACATCATTCCCGGGAAATATTTCTATCTCGATAAATACGAGCCTAAAGACATGGGTTGGTTTGGACCAACCATGGGCGATTACACCATGGATCTAATTCATCAGCTAAGCGAAATTGTCATTTAAAATGAACGGACGTAAAGCAATCAAAAAGGCACTGAGAATCCTGAAATACACTTTGTTTTCATTTTTGGGAATCCTCCTGGTTTTGCTCGTCATTGGGTTTGCCAAGCCTCTTTGGCGCAACCTGCTTACTTATCCCCGTCTTGAAAAAGAAATAGCCGAGTTTAATCAGCTTCGGAAAGAAACTCCCAAAACAACAGACCTGAACACCTATCGTGGTGTTATGCACGTTCACAGTTACCTTTCGCACGACAGCGAAGGGAACCTGAATGACCTGATTCCAGCAGCCAAAAACAACGGCATCGACTTTATCTTTTTAACCGATCATCCGCGCTATCAGCTCGACAGTTTTCCACGTGGCTACCAGGGAAACTACGACGGCGTTTTAATTGAACCGGGGAGCGAAAAACACGGTTATGTTTGCTGGCCGCTCGATACCATGGTGATCGACCTGAAAACCAATCCCGACACCATTGCAAAAAATGTGGTACAACAGGGAGGAATCGTATTCTTTTCCCACACCGAGGAACCTCGTAACTGGGGCAATACCTGGTACCAGGGAATGGAAATGTACAACTTCCACACCGACACCAAAGATGAATCACTTCTTCCCAGTATTCTTAATTTTCTGGTTAACGGAAAGTCATACCGGATTTGGGCACTACGCGAGATGTTTGATGAGCAAACCGCTATTCTTGCACGTTGGGATTCGCTGAACACTTACCGTCACCACGTTGGTTTTTCGGCTGTCGACACACATGAAAATCAAAATTTCAGAGCCAGATACACTTCCAACGGACAAGTGGAATGGGTAGGCCCCAATGCTAAAATTATTGACACCACCGATGTTACCATTTTCAATAAGTGGCTGTTTCACGAACCCGATGTAAACGGCTGGATTTTCCGACTGATGATTGACACCTACAACGAAGGCTTTAATTACATCACCAACTATGTTTTTGCCGATACACTTTCTGTTCCATCACTCGCCGAAAACATAAAAAAAGGACACCTGTTCTCTGCGTTTAAAAGTCTGGGCGATGCGAAAGGATTCAACTACTTCAGCAAAAATACCGACGGAAAGATCAACGCCATTACCGGTGATTCCATTTCAATAAGCGCCATTAAATCGTTGAATGCCGTCACTCCTCTTCCCGGCCAGTTCCGCTTGATCTATAACGGAAAACAGGTGAATATTTCCGGTATCGACGGATACAACTATGCCTCGCAAGGCCCTTTTAAAAAAGGAGCATACCGTATTGAAGTGCACATTCCGCTGCACGGGAAGTATGTTCCGTGGATTTATTCAAACCCCATTTATGTTTACTGAAAATCAATCTCAAGATGACAACAAGAATTTCGTTCCTGATCGCTTTGTTCCTCTTCGTCACACAAATACATGCACAAACTTTTAAAGCCGGCGCTGCCATTCGTGATATTACGCCCGATCATCTAATCCCGATTTCGGGAGGGATGGGCGAGCCGGTGATGCCAACCGACTACCAGGGAAAACTCACCATTCGTGCACTGGTGCTGGAAAAAGGCGAAACAAAAGTGGCCATCGTAGGCATTGACAATATTGGCTGGCCGGCATATCTGGGTGATCGTTCGCGAGCGTTGATAAAAGATATTGCACCCGAAAATGTGCTGATTGGCGTTACGCATACTCACAGTGCACCCGATGCTTACGGTTTTCCGGATGAAAAAGGAAACACTGGAGCTGATCTGGATTACCTGACTTGGTGCGTCACCCAAATTGCTGATGCGGTGAACGAGGCAGTAAAAAATACTCAACCGGCGGAATTAAAAACCGCAGTTGCCGAAGCCAAAGGAAAGATAGCTTACAACTACTACGCACCTCGTCTTTACGATCCAAGGATGGGTGTTATTCAGGTTCTTGCAACTACCGGCGCTAAACAAGGAAAACCGATTGCCACTTTGGTAAACTATGCCACCCACCCCGAAATTCTGGGAACAAAAAGAAAACTGATGAGCCCGGATTTGTGCGGCCCGTTGTACGACAGAATTGAGTCAAAAGTAGGAGGCATTGCCCTATTTATGAACAGTGCACAGGGTGGAATGGTTACTGCTGACACTAGACTCGAAAATGGCGGCGAGGCCAACGACTGGAACGAATGCATCCGCATCGGAAATTTAATGGCCGACGAAGCACTTCGTATTATCACCCCGGCTCCTGTTCAGCAAGATCCGCAATTGTACTGCACCGCAGAAATGATCGAACTTCCGGTGGAAAATGAGACCATGCAGTTTGTTTTCAAACACTCGCCGGTAGCGAAACTGGCTGAAAAACAAACCGATGATTTTAGCAAAGTAACCACACAAGTCAACCTTTTAAATATCGGAACAGCGCAAGTACTTACCATTCCGGGAGAAGCGCTTCCCAATATTGGGTTCTACCTAAAACGTCACCTCAAAACCGAACAGCCTTTTCTTTTTGGCTTAACCAACGATGCCTTTGGCTACATGCTAACCAAGGAAGATTTTAATAGTTTTGAAAGATATAAGTACATCACCAGAACCTCGCTGGGCGAAATGACAGCCGAAATTTATGAACAGCAAGCCTTGAAACTTATTGAAAAAAGTCCGGCAGCGAGATAGCTTCTGAAGTAACTTAATAGAAATGAACATTACCGCTTTTTCACTGGGCCTTTTACTTTTAGCAGCATTAAGTTGCGTTGGTCAAAATGCAATCAATAAAGGAAACGGTGATGAAATCATCCTTCCGGCACGTGGTTTCTGTGCCCACCGCGGCGCCATGCAAACACATCCTGAAAATACTCTTCCGGCATTTCAGGCAGCCATAAACGCTGGTGCCCACATGATTGAATTGGATGTTTGGCTCACAAAAGACGGGCAAATGGTGGTTATTCACGATAACACGGTTGACCGAACAACCAATGGCTCGGGAAAAATAGCAGAGTTAACGCTGGCCGAAATAAAAAAGCTGGACGCCGGAAGCTGGAAATCGCCGTCATTTAAAGGAGTGCGGGTGCCCACTTTTGAAGAAGCATTAAAAGTGATGCCCCGGAATGTCTGGTTGAATATTCACATGAAAGATGGGAATGAGGCACCGGCACTTGTTGCAGAAATACTAAAAAAAGAAAACCGGCTCCACCAGGCATTTCTGGCTTGCAGTGTAGAAGCTGCTAAAAAGGCCAGAAAAAAGGTTCCCGAGATACTGATCTGCAATATGGACCGACAATCCTCCACCGAAGATTATGTAAATACCACGATTTATTCGGAGGCCGATTTTATTCAGTTACGTGGTGAAATTACGCCCGATTTAGAACAACACATCCAGCGGTTAAAACAAAAGAATATCAGGGTAAACTATTTTGGCACCGACTCGCCGGAAGAAATCAAACTTTTATTTCAATACCAGGTTGATTTCCCGCTGGTCAACGACATTGTAAATACCATCCTATTAGGCAAAGACTTTGGTATTACTCCGGTTCAGCCTGAATTTTAACAATTATGTTGCACAAAAACTACCTCAGGTATTTTTCAAAAAAGGCATCCATTTTCTTTTGCATGTAAACGTTGGGACGTTCTGCCATGTCCATACCATGCGGCCACAACGGCAAACGATAATATTCATTCGGGACTCCCAAGCGATCAAGCCGCACCTGCAAGGTATCCGACTGGCTGGGAGGAAGCAAATTATCGGAAGTTCCCTGCAAAATCAGTGTTGGCGGTATATCCTTACTCAGGTATTTGGCCGGTGAAGCGTCCCAATACAACTCCGGCTTTTCGGTGTACGGATGTCCGATAAAATCAGTCACCATAAACTGTGTTTGCGCGTATGGCGTGGTCATGTCCACCGGCCCGTAAATATCCACTACCGCCTTCACTTTATGCCGCTGGGGGTTTTCCCAGCCGTAGCCCGCCAGCATTGCGAGGTGTGCCCCGGCAGAGCCGCCAATCAATGCTACCCGGCTTGTATCGTAGCCAAAAGTTTCGCCGTTTCGGAAGAGAAAATCCACTGCGTCCATCACATCTTCCACAGCCGCGGGATAAGTCCCTTCCTTTTTCAGCCTGTACGAAACTGTGGCGGTTACATACCCTTTTTGCGCATAGTCCAGGAGGTACACCAGGTAATCCTGCCGTTTCCCGCTTCGCCAGCCACCGCCGTGTATAAAAACGAGCAAAGGTGCTTTCTCCGTCAATCCTTTTTGTTTGTAAACATCCAGCTGCAGCGACTTCCCGTTTACCGCCTTGTATTCAATGTCTTTGAACGATTCGATTCCGTCCGGAACTTCGGGTTTCAGATCCACCAGCTTTTCCAGACCTACACCAATGGCCAGGTAATCGAGGGTTTCAAAATGGTAGCCAATGGGAGCTTTCTCCGGAAATAAAACTCCGACCAAGCTCGGGATCAACATCCAAACAACCAGGAGAGCCAGTATAACCAGCAATCCTTTCCCTATTCGTTTTACTGCTTTTTTTACCATCATCGTGCTTATTTGGAAGACAGTTAATTCCCGTTTAATTCATTCAGCATTTCCTGGATATTCCGATGCAAAAGCGGCGCTGTTTCCTTACCGAGCGAATTTCCTTCTCCGTACTGTGCCTTTTCGCGCCCGTAGGCAAAAGGTGCTTTTACATCCCACTGACTTTTGGGAATGATGTATCCGATTTCGTCGTTGGCCAAACCAATGATGAATTTGAAGTCGCCTGCCATCATTCCGCGGATGGGTGGAACTTCAACCGCCTGAATCCCCAGATCGCCTTCCGGCAAAGCATCCACTCCCCCGTTTACGATTTCTGGATAAATCTCGCCGGGAATGCTTACAAACGACATTGGGCCAATCCTAAACACCGAAAGCTCCGAGCGCATTTTCATCCAGCCGCTTGTTCCTCTGTCCATCACGCCCAACGCAGTAGCCAGCTTAAACAGGTTATTATCGATCGGAAGCGAAATGGTACGAACCAGCAATGAAATATTTGCTGAATCAATAATGGATTCGGGTTGTTCCATCGCATTCAGCGCCAGCATCGAAAGGTGTTTTCCCTCAGCGGCAGCCTTTTCAAACGAACCTTCTTTAAACTCTTCTCCGGTAAAAGGATCTTTCACCGCAAGCGAGGGATGTGTGCACATTAAGCCGCCAAGTGCCCCGTTCATGTACACGCAAACGCCGCCAACACCGGGTTTCATTAGCGATTCGCCATTAAAAACGCCGTTTTCAACCCCGTCGCGTACAAAATGCGGAAAGTCGGACGAAATCAACAGGTTGCGGCTCCACAAAGTTTCGGGGTGATTTCCCCAGGCCACCACCGTTCCCAAAACCTGGTCATTTTCTTTATCTACAGCCTTTATCATCCGGAGCCCCGAATCAAACACTTCGGGTTTGCGTGTATCTTTTACCAGCGGAATCGCTCCGGTCAGATCCTGTGAAATCTCCAGGCGGGCCGGTCTTAAACTTTCTGAAGCTTCTACCACCGACTTTACGATCTGGTTTTTAACAAACATCATGTAATCGGGGTTGATCCCGCTTTTCAAAGGCGATTTTCCCCACAAACCAAGCAGATCCGCCGATTCGTGTGTATGCGTTGATGCGATCAATGTGTACGTAATGCCCGCTTCTGCCGGAATCATTTTCCGAACGTCCACCACATCGTCGTGCATAAAACCAATGGCATCGATAATTACGATTGCTAACCGGGTTGTGCCGTCGTCAATAATCAGGGTACGAGCCCAAGTATCGTCGTGAACTCCGTTGGCGGGTTTACTGTTGCTAAAACCCGCAATCCACACCGGATCGAATTTACCGTTCCCGTTTCCGTCAATAAAAGTATCTCCATCCTTCGGCTTGTACTTGGCATCGTCGTTCTTGTCCACCCAGCGGTCCGGAACTTCAGGCGTGATCGGCACTGCGGCAAACCCGGCTTTTAATCCGGCCGGAGAAGTACCCGTCACTTTCAGATCGGCTGAGTAACCGGGATGCCTGTCTTTTAGGTTGGTCAACATCCAGATAATCAGTCCTGCCAGAAAAACTACCACTACCATGCCGATGATTTTTGCTACTTTCTTCATTTGTATTCTTTTTCGTGCAATTTTGTGTGAAAACAAAAATACGGTACCGATCCTGACCCTCCGAAACAGATCAATCACCAAAAGCCAAAAACGGCTCGGAATTCGATCAGCTCAGCCATTCTGTATCATTCGTTTGTTTCTTCAATATCTGCAATTTAGCCATAATTTTGAATCTTGCTGAAGATCGCGCGGCACTTTGCGGAGAAGCAGGTTGATGTATACAATGTTAGCCATTCTCAGCACACCCCGTTCTATGCAGCCTTTTCTGCTTCTGTTTTGAATTCAGACTTGATCATCCAGCTAAGCAACACAGCAGAAAGTACAAAAAAGAGATCGACAAAAAAACGTCCGCAAACCACCTGACACAAGGACAAGCCAGCCAGGTCGAAATTCCGGGGATGTTCGTACATCCGAAGTATAGATATAAAAATACACGACCAGGTCAATACCAACAACAGGTTCCGAATGTTGTCCTTTTTACGGCTGAAATAAAATACCAGGGCAGCAACCACCGCTGTGGAGAGAAACACCCAGAAAAAATGCCAGGTAAAAGGCGACAATGTATTTACACCCGGGTAAAAATCGCGAAACAAGTCGATGGCCGTATGACAGAAGGTTAAGGTGATTCCGATTTGCCAGGCTGCTTTGGGGAAACGGATTAGTACAAGCACAAAAATCAACCCGGTAAACGAGTAATTATCCACCAGTCGAATCATCTCATTTTTTATCGATCCGCCCGGCATGTTGTTGTCGAGTGTTACTTTGCCCACTACTTCGATTAACGAAGGAAATAACCAGAAAATCAGCAGACCGGTTCCCAGTACCACGAACAACTCTTTCCACTTTGCCCAACCACTTTCTTCCGTTAAAGGCTCGTTATCCGGCTCAAAAACCAAATCGTTGCGACTTAACCAGGCTGCATAGCCCAACGAAGCCCCCAGCAACAAACCAAAACTAAATTCCATCGCTTTCCACCAACTTCCAAAAATCACATCGGGAAGATGACTTCCGAGCACCAGCCAAAAACCACCAAGGCCAAAACCAAGTGCCCCGCCGATGGTTCCCCAAATCGTAAAGCGAAGAATTATTTTGAAGTTTTCAGCCGGTATCTTCAGTTTCAGATACCCCAGCAAAAACACAGCGCCCAGCAACAGTCCGGCCCACGATTCGGCGCGGGGTTTCACAGGGTCGGAAAAATACAGCAACATCGGGTCGTTGATCAGTTTAAAACCGACGATTATACCCAGTATCAGGAGCAGAAAAGCCACGATGAGAGTCTTCCGCGGAACAGACCGAAAGAAAAACCCCAGTGCAAAAACGGCTCCTCCCAGCAATCCCCAAACGGCACCTTTTAAAGTAGTTCCGGCGGTTCCCCACCAAACGGTATCCGGATTTTTCAAAAAGCCCAATGTTTGTCCGTATGTCATTTCGCCCCCCAGGCCAATGCCAATTACCCCAAAAACAACCAGAAAAGAAGTAGCCCGGGCAGGCATTCTTAGTAATAAGCTTACACACAAGGCAATCATGGCGCCGGGAATCATGGCACCATAGGGGCCACCGCCAATGTGGCCGCGCAATCCCCAGCCCAGCATCATGGCCAAAGCAGGGAATGCAATAAACATCCACTTCGAATGGAATTTTTCTTTGTTCATATCTGTTTTTGTTTGATTAGTTACCTGTCAAAAAGTGCCGGAGGATTGTCAGCGACAGTCCCCCGGTATTTATTTTTGCTTACCGCTAATGTTCCGGCTTAAACGAGATTGTTTTGTTGGTGATCAGCGGTTTGGCCCAGAATGAAATACTCAATACATAGCCCAGTGTCACAAAGATCAGCAGCATTCCGACCCGCAGCGAAGAAAAGTCGCTGATGGCGCCGATCAGCACCTGAACAATGGCCCCTCCGGCAATACCGGTCATCAAGATCCCGGCAAACGAACCGTGGTGTTTCGCCACTGAATTCAGCCCCAGCGAAACAATTGTGGGGTACATTACTGACAGAAAGAATCCCGAAACAGGTAAAGCCCACAAGGCAATACCGGCACTGCCAAACAAACCCGCAGCGACACAAATCATGGCCAGAATGGTAAACCACCGCAAAATTTGTTTGCTGTCGAATAGTTTCATCAGCACGAGGCCCAGTATTCCGCCAATCGTCATTAATCCCCAGAAATACGAAACGGCATCAGCCCCCGCCAAATCAGGATCAATGTCATGGTAGGTTTTCAAAAACTTTGACAACCAGTAAGAGATTCCCTGTTCAGAACCTACGTACATAAAAATGCCCAGGAAATACAAAATCACATATTTGTTTTTGATCAGTTCCTTAAAGCTTTCTTTTGAACCAACTTTTTCCTCATCCTGCAATTCCACCTTCGGAAATTTAACCAGGAAAATAATTACCCCCATCAGAATGGCAATGGCGGCAAAAGCCCAGTAAACCGAAACCCAGGACATATTTTCGGGAACCAGTTTTGCCATCCACTCAATCAGCGGCTTGTCCAGGTTTCCATGGTCGATATTCACCACAAAATAGGAATACATTTGCGGGCTTATAAAGGAAGCCAGGCCAAAAACCAATTGCCCCATTACGGAATAAAAAGCATAGTTTGCTTCGCCTCCCGAAACGCGCAAAAGCGGATTAATGACCACCTGCAAAGCAGCCATTCCTGCTCCAATCGTAAACAATGAAACGATGAACACATTGAAAACAGGGAAAACTGCAAATATCAATGAAGCGGCGAAAGCCATCAGAAATGCAAAAATGATTATCCGTTTTTCACCGTATTTCTCCACCATAAAACCAAAGGGAATCGACATAACCCCGTAAGCAATAAAAAAAGCAAACGGGAGCAGGCCGGCCATGGTTTCGGTAAGTGTAAAACTCTCGGATACTTTTTGATTCAGCGCCCCCAGAATGTTGGTGAGAAATGAAATCACAAAAAACACCAACATAACAAGAACGACCATAAGATGATTTCGTCGCATATTGTTTGTTTAAATTACGTGCTTAAAAACCAGCGATGCTGCGCCCAGACAACCGGCATTGTTCCCGAGGGTTGCCCCCACCACGTCGGTATTTGCAGCACAATCGGACATTGCGTAACCGAAGGCCGACTCTTTGATCATATCGATGTAAAACTGCCCGGCTTCAGAAATTCCCCCGCCGATCACCACTTTTTGTGGTGCAAACGTATTGATGAACCCGGCTATTCCGTGTCCGAGATAATCGGTGTGTTCCTGCATGCATTTTACGGCTGTGGCTTCGTTGTTTTTGTATTTTTCAACAATCAAATGACCGTTCACTTCTTCGGCATTCAAACCTGCTGCTTCAGCATATTGCTGCACCAATGCAGAGGTGGAAGCATAGGCTTCCAGGCAGCCACGTCCGCCACAACTACAGTCAATCCCTTTGTGATCGATGGTGACATGGCCCATTTCTGTACCGCGGTTTTTATAGCCTCCGTACAATTCGCCGTTGGCAATAATCGCCCCGCCAATACCGGTTCCGACCGTAATAAAAATCACATCCGAGCAATCTTTCGCAGCACCGTAGGTCGCTTCGCCCAGCCCCATCACATTGGCGTCGTTGTCAGCAAAAACAGGCAGGTTGAAAGCTTTGCCAAAAATCCCGGCCAGATCAATGTCAAACCAGCGATCCAGGTTTTCGGCTCCCCCCTGCACAACTCCGTCACAAACAATTCCCGGGGAACCGATCCCGATCCCTACTACCTCAATAGCCTCTTCTCCGGCTTTATCGATTGTCTTTTGGATGGAAGTCTTAATGGCTTCCAAGGTATCTTCGCGGCTGGCTTTTCCGCCTACCGGCAATTTCCCTTCGGTTACAATTTCTCCGTTTTCAGCTACCAAAGCATATTTTACAAACGTTCCTCCAAGGTCGATGCCAGTGGCATATCTCAATTTCTCCATTTTTAATTTATTCTATTAGGTTTTACATTCCAGGCTTTCACCTTCAATTCCGGTCTTTCGCCTTTTAAATCGACAAGATCGAAATTTGCGGTGTAAACCCGTTCTTCTCCCGGGAATAAAGTTACATAATTATCATTCCAATAAACCGGCAGAATGGGATCGTCGGTTCCGGGATTCACCAAATCAAAATAAGTAAAGAACGCAATTGATGCCCCCGGATTCCTCACTGTCAAAGTGATATTCCCTTTCTCATCTTCTTTCTGGTACTTGTAATCGTATTCCAGCTTCACTTCCGGAAGTTTATCCAGTGCCTTGAAATCGGCATAAGCTTTTGGCGGAGTATAGAAGGGCCAATCCAATTTTTTAGCGGCTTCGTAATCCAGTTCATCTTGTTTCAACGATAACCAGTAGGTGCTGTGATCCACCTCCCGGTTGTCCTGGTCAAAAACATTCAGGCGAAGAAACCAAACCGAAGTCAGCCCTGCGATTTCCGGAAGTTTGTAAATAAATTTCGAGGTGTTGGTGGCCAGATCACCTTTCCATTCGTCGCTAAAAATCTCTTTGGAGTGAATATCATATGCTGCGATTTTCACCGTCAGGCTATTGGCATCGTTCAAATCTTCGTTGGCCAGGTAAATGTCGTCAAAACCGTAGCGATAAATGGCATGAATTGGGTTACAGGCCTTGCGAACGCCGTAAAATGAGCCGTTGGGCTGCAGATAAGTATCGTACAACTGCCAGTATAGTTCGGGCCAGGCCGAGTTGAGCATCCACTGCACCAAACCTGTACTTTTGGGTTTGTGCGCGATAAAAGCCTCAAACATCGGCCGCATCAGTTCGTAGTTCGAAACCTGGCATTTAAAGGCAAATTCTTCCACGCTGCTGGAAGGTCCGTAGCGCTCGTCCATGGCTTTGCGGAAACGGTCGAGCGTGGTAAACGCATTCCGCCCGGTGTGGTATTCCCAGTATTTTTTATCGATGGGCCAGAGACTTTCTTCGGGCAACATTTTTTTGAGTGAAGACAAAGGCATAACGTTTGGGCCGGGACACGTTTCGGTGTTAAAACCGTAAGCGCCGCCCAGTTGTGTATCGGTAAACCAGTAAACCGGTGGTGTGTAAGCGTAAGGGCCTAACATTTTCATGCCGGTGGGGCCGCTGATCTCGCTAATCAAAGGAACTTCGGCCACAATGTTGTTGTCTTCGGTTCCGGCGCCGCCTGCCGAAGTGATGTACGGCCGCGACGAATCGTATTTTTTAAACAGATCGATGTATTTGTATTCCAGCTCCGGAATCGGGAGTTTATCGCTTCCCAGCATCCACACATAAATGGCGGGATGATTGCGCAGCCACAACATCTGGTCTTTCCAGTAGGCAGCCAGCAAATTAATGTCTTCAGGCGTAACAGCGCCTCCGTATTTTTCGTGCGTGGGTTTTAGCAGGTATTCCTCCCATTCCCAATGGCAGTTAAAACCAGCCATCACCAGAATGCCGTATTCATCACACAAATCGTACAGCATTTGCGTTTTGCCCCAGAAACCTTCGCAGCGAATGCTGTTCAGGTTCATGTGGCGAATGTATTTCATCTGTGCCTCCACGCTTTCGCGGGTATCCTGCAACAGCAGATCATCCACCCAGCCGCCGCCTTTCAGCAATACAAATTTGCCGTTGATGGTAAACACCCGGTTTTTATCTTCGTTCAGGTAACTGTCGATTTCGCGAATTCCGTAACGGCTTTCCACTTTGTCCAGCACTTTGTTGCCCGCAATAAACTCAACCGACATGTTGTAAAGGTTGGGATCGCCCATTCCGTTGGGCCACCAAAACTTCACGTCTTTTACTGAAAGCTGTGCAAATTCATCCGAAGTAAACCGACAGGACAGGGTATCTCCGGCAGCGATCTGCACTTTCTTTTCAACCGTTCCGATTCCAAAATCAACCCGAACCAGACCTTCCACGGGTCTGTCCGACTGGTTTTCGATTTCAGCCTGAATAAAAAGATCGGCGTCTTTCAGGTTCTCCGTGTTTACTTTAGATGAAACAAACGGACTTCGGATTTTCACGCCTTCGTTCACTTCCAGGAAAACTTCCCTGAAAATGCCCATGTTCCGGTCGCGTGGCAGCGGATTCCAATCCACAAAACCGATAGAATATTCCCCATCGGCATGTTGCCAAAGCTTTAATGCCAGAGTGTTCTCCCCTTCCTGAACATACTCGTCGATAGCAAAAGTGAACATGCGGTAAGCGCCGGCAAACTCGTCTTTACCCGCCACTTTTTCTCCGTTCACCCAAAGCTCGGCGCGGTAGTTGATTCCGTTAAAACGCAGCGAAATGTGTTTCTTTAAATCGCCGGCAGAAAGCTGAAAAGCCGAACGAAACCACCAGGGCTTTTTAAACTGCTCGATATCCACGCTTTGCATGTTGATCCCGAAATAAGGATCTTCAATCACGCCGTAAGTGGCCATGCTCCCCAGCACGGTTCCGGGTACCGAAGCTTGCAGCCACGCATCGTCGGAAAAGCCATTTTCAGAAATACTGCTTTCCTCTACACCGGCCAGTTTTTCACTCGCCTGCATTTTCCAGCCCGAAGAAAGGTTTTCCACCCGCGAAACCAATTCTTTTTCTGCAGGTGTGCAAGCTGTTATAAAAAACATACCCGCCAGTAAAAGCCTCAAAGTTTTGTGAAAATAATTGCGCTGTTTCATTTTGTTTTAGGTTGTTCGTTTCATTCGTTTCAGTTCCAACTCATCCTTTCGTAAGGCAAGAAGCCTGGACTTGTTTTACACTTATTCTTAGTCATATTTCAGGCGCACACGGCAGGCAATGAATGCGTTTATCCTCATTTTCCAGTACCGTTGCTTTCGCCTTTTTACTTTTTACTGCTGCTTTGACATTTGGTTATACCCTACGTCTTTTCTTCCACTTCCGGCTAGCTCGATTTGAACAAAGGAAGCAGGAAAAGCACAAAAAAACTTCTGCTTTTTTATTCATCTTACAACATATATTAACCCTTCGTTTATATTTTATAATGTAAATTCGCCAAAGAGGTTAAAATTCTAAAAGTAACTTATGAACATCCATCTTTCCTTTTCCAATATCCAAATCAGAACTTTGCTGTTGATCTGTTTGCTGGCCACGACCGGTTTCACGGCTTTTTCGCAGGAAAACACAGCAAAACCCGCCGATTATGTAAATCCATTTTTGGGAACCGATTTCTTCGGACATACTTTTCCCGGGGCTTCGCTCCCCTATGCCATGGTTCATGTTAGTCCGGATGTGGGCACCGAAGGCTGGACCCATTGCGCGGGTTATATTTACCAGTCGAGCTCGATCATCGGTTTTAGCCACACGCACTGGAGTGGCGTTGGAATGGTAAACGGCGGCGAGGTGCTGCTGATGCCCACTGTGAGCAACGAATTGCAGATACTCCCCGGCACCAAAGAAGATCCGGATGCAGGTTATCGCTCACGTTACAGCCACGAAGAGGAAAGCGCATCGCCGGGTTATTATTCGGTCATGCTAAAAGATTACGACATCCAGGCGGAACTAACAGCTACCCGCCGTGCAGGTTTTCACCGTTATACTTTTCCGGCATCAAAGAATGCACACATTATTCTTGACCTCGGACATCAGATCGGTACTCATTATTCGGATGAAAATTCAGAACTAAAAATATTGGATAACAAGCGTATTGAAGGCAAAAAGGCCGCCGGACTGGGGCAGGTTTATTTTGTGGCCG
Source organism: Maribellus luteus (assembly GCF_003576475.1). Taxonomy (GTDB): domain Bacteria; phylum Bacteroidota; class Bacteroidia; order Bacteroidales; family Prolixibacteraceae; genus Draconibacterium; species Draconibacterium luteum. Next base: position 58,088 of record NZ_QWGR01000005.1, read on the forward strand.
AATTCAGCAAACCATTTAAATACTACGGAACTTTTGATGCTTCGTATGTGACACCTGAGTCGGGAGCGAGTTTGTTTCCCTATAAAAATGCCGAAACCGGGCAAAAAGTAGGTGCTTTTGTGAGTTTCGATACCCAAGCCGGTGAACAGATTCTTGTAAAAGTGGGTATTTCGTACACCTCCGTGGAGGGAGCCCGCAAAAACCTGCAAGCAGAAATTCCGCACTGGGATTTTGAACAGGTGCGAAACGACGCCCGGGAAATCTGGAACCACGAATTGTCGAAGGTTCAAATTGACGGTGCCAGCGATGATCAGAAAGAGGTTTTTTACTCGGCCTTGTATCATTCGTTTCTGGCACAATACATTTCGCAGGATGTGGACGGAAAATACCTGGGTTCCGACGGACAAATCCATACGGCCGATGGTTTTGATTTCTACGGATCGTTTTCGTGCTGGGACACCTACCGCTCGCAACACCCGCTGTTAACGCTCACCGCGCCCGAACATGTAAATGGCTTTATCCGTTCGATTGTGGCCAAAGTGCAGAATTTTAATTGGCTGCCCGCCCAGCATTTTCTGAATGTTTTTGGCGAAGGAATGGTGGGCGATCACCTCATTCCGGTAATTGTGGATGCCTATATGAAAGGTTTCCGCGACTACGATGTGGAACTTTTGTACAAGGCCATGCGCACCAAAGCCCTGGAAAAGCCCAAGCCTCCGGTGCGGGAAAACATGGCGCGCGCCGGGTTGGAATATTACATGAAACTGGGCTACACCCCGGTTGACCGCATCACCGAATCGGTTCCGAACACCCTCGAACTTGCCTACGACGACTGGTGCATTGCCCAACTGGCCAAAGAACTTGGGAAAGACGACGACTACCAGCTGTTTATGCAACGCGCCGGAAACTATGCAAAACTGTGGGATGCCGAAACCCGTTTTATGCGCCCGAAAAAAGCCGATGGCAACTGGCTCGAAGCGCTGGGAACAAACGAGCAGGAAATCGTAACCGAAAGCGATCATTCGTATTACAAATATTTTGATCCGCTGCTGGTGGGCCGCCGCCCTAACCGGCATTACACCGAATCCAATGCCTGGCAGTACATTTGGTCGGTTCAGCACGATGTGCAGGGCCTCATCAACCTGTTTGGGAGTCAGGAAGCTTTCGCTGCCAAACTCGATACTTTCTTTAGCATGAGTCCGCTGATTACGCCGCCCAAATACGTGGGAGTGGTGGGCACCATCGGGCAGTATGTGCATGGCAACCAGCCCTCGCACCACGTGGCGTATTTGTACAACTATGCCGGCCAGCCCTGGAAAACACAGGAACGTGTGCGGCAGGTTTGTGAAGAACTGTACCGCCCCGGCCCCGGAGGACTGTGTGGCAACGAGGACATGGGTTCGCTGTCGTCGTGGTACGTGCTAAGCGCCATGGGACTTTACGCCGTTACACCGGGTCTGCCCGTTTACGTCGTCGGAAGTCCTTTGTTTGGGCAAGCCACGCTTCAAACCGGGAAAAACAAAACCTTTACCATAAAGGCCGAAAATCAATCGAAAGAAAACAAATACATTCAGTCGGCGACCTTAAACGGCGAAAGTTTTAACCGCACCTGGATTTCGCACGAGGAAATTGTAAAAGGTGGCGAACTCATTTTTCAGATGGGACCAACACCCAATAAAAACTGGGGAACCGGAGCCAATGCCGCGCCGCCTTCGATGTCGGGAGCCAACTAATCAGAATATTATGTATCTTAAGCACAACTAAACCTTATCGATATGAAACAAGCAAATCAAAACCGAAGAACTTTTATCCGCAACCTGTCGTTGATCGCCGGAGCCAGTGCACTGCCCGGAAGCCTGCTGGCAGCCTGTAATCCCGTGCAGGGAGCGCAAATGAAACTGGGCCTGGTCACTTACCTCTGGGCCAAAGACTGGGACATTCCGACCATTATCCGGAATTGTACCGAAGCACAAATCGGAGGTGTTGAATTGCGCGTGGAGCATGCCCACGGAGTAACGCTCGATCTTACCGCGGCACAACGCGCCGAAGTAAAAAAACAGTTTGCCGACAGCCCGGTGGAAATTATAGGAATGGGCACCAACCAGGATTATCACTCACCCGATCCGGCCAAGCTGAAGGAGTCGGTAGAAACCACCAAACAGTGGCTGCAACTGAGCAAAGACATTGGTGGCTCGGGGGTAAAAGTAAAACCCAACGCTTTTCCGGAAGGTGTGCCGCACGAAAAAACCATTGAGCAAATCGGTAAGGCGCTCAACGAGCTGGGACAATATGCCCTCGACCTAGGACAAGTGATCCGGCTCGAAGTACACGGCCGCGAAACGCAGCTTTTGCCCAATATCAAAGCTATGATGGATTACGTGGATAACAAAGGCACGGGCGTTTGCTGGAACTGTAACCCCGAAGACCTTGCCGGACAGGGACTCGAATACAACTTTAACCTGGTGAAAGACCGCTTTTCTGATATCTGCCATGTGCGCGAGATGAACGAAGGAGATTATCCCTACCAGGAGCTGATGAACCTGTTTGTGAAAATGGATTACCCGGGATGGATCCTGCTCGAATGCCGCACCGACCCGGCTGACAAGGTAGCCGCCCTGAAAGAACAGCGACGTGTTTGGCTTGATATGATTGCGAAGGCAAAGGAAGGACTGAAGGACTGAAGGATTGAGGGATTGAAGGAGAGAGAATGCGTGAATGCGTTAATGCTTGAATACTAAGATTAGCTGCGAGCTGTGAGCTGCTAGCCACGAGTTTTTTGGAAACATAGTTTCATAGTAACTTTGAACGCTGAACTCTGAACTTCGAGCCACTAGCTTTTTCAGCAAAACGGCAATACAGAACAACAAAGGACTGAGGGATTTACCTGGTGAAGGATTGAGGGATTGAGGAAAATGCTGGAATGCTGGAATTAGCAGGGAGCGATGTGCTGCTGCGAGCTTTTCGGGAACATAGTTTCATGGCAACTTTGAACGCTGAACGCTGAACTCTGAACTTCGAGCCGCGAGCTTTTTCGGCAAAACGGCAACACAGTAACACGGCAATACAGCAACACAGCAATACGGCAACACTGCCACAAAACCCGAGTCAAAAACAGACAGTTTTACAAAGCCGCAATCTTTTTTATGTTTATTTTTAGGTCGCGCAAAAAACGAGGGGTCTTGGATATGTAAATGCCACAATGCAAAATATTCACGGGCGCACATCACAAATCAGCGTAGATTTAATAAACCAACAAAGTGAAGCAAATGCAGGTAAGCACATCCAAAATTTTCATCATCTTTTTAGCACTTTGCCTTTTTTCGTGTAACTCCAAAAACAACAAAGACACCGAAAAACCGGTAGTAACCGTCAGCATTTTGCCTCAAAAAACATTTGTAGAAACAATTGCCGGAACCGACTTCAAAGTAAACGTTTTACTGCCGCCCGGAGCAAGTCCTGCGGCTTTTACTCTTTTACCTTCTCAGCTAAAAGATATCGTTCGTTCAAAAGTATGGTTGCGCATCGGGCATATTGGCTTTGAGTATTCGTGGAAAGAAAAAATACAGCAGGCCAACCCGGAAATGAAGGTAGTTGACCTTTCGCAGGGCCTGGATTTAATTACACCATCCTCCATAAGCAACACCGGACCGGCAACCGGAAAAGGAGCCAATCCCCACATCTGGATGTCGCCGCCACTGGCCAAACAAATGGCCCGACGCATTACCGATGAGCTTTCGGCTTTGAATCCCGAGAAAAGTACCGTCTATAACGAAAACTACCGCAAGTTTGCCTCCGAGATCGACCAGCTGGATGCTGAAATCAGAAGTAAATTAAAGGACTACCAAGGCCGGGAATTCATTATGTTTCACCCGAGCCTTTCGTACTTTGCCCGCGAATACCGGCTTAATGAATACTCGCTTGAACCGGGCGGCAAAGAACCAACGCCCCAGCGAATGGCCGAACTGGTGAAACTGGCACAAAAAGAAAACATCCGGGTAATTTATATTCAAAGTGATATGGACCGCGAACAGGCCCGGGTATTTGCCGAAGAAATCGATGGGGAAGTTGTTGAAATGTGGCCCTTAAACCCAGCCTGGAAAGAAAACCTGCTGGAAATAACCGACATGCTTATTCATAACTTTTAAGGACTGAAGGGTTGAGGGACTGAAGGACAGATGGACTGAATGCAGAAATAAGCTGCAAGACACAAGCCCCAAGCTTAGGGCGATTGGAAAATTGGAAAACTGTTAAATTGCAGAAGAAGCTTTGAGTCGTGAGCTACGAGCAACGAGTAAACACTGAACTCTGAACTAAAAGCTGCGAGCTGTGAGCCATGAGCTGCGAGTACAACAGCACGGTATCACGGCAATACGCCTGCACTGCAACACCGCTACTGCCTCACCCCCTCCGTCATTCCGCCGTCAAAGCCTCCGGAATTCCTCGTCCCCCTTAAAATGGGGACAAATGGGAAGCGCTGTGAGCTGTGCTAAATTGTCAAATTGGAAAAAGCATGGAGCAAAAAGTACGACACTGAACTTTGAACTCTGAACTTTAAACTGCGAGTTGCGAGCTACAAGCAAAACACAGAAGAACAGCATCACTGCAATACGGCAACACGGCCACACTGAACTCTGAACTTTGAACTCTAAACACAAAACCCTGACCTAAAACATACGTTTCCCCGGTAGCGGGATTCGCTTTTATGTTTATTTTTAGAACACCTTTAAAAAAAAGGCCTTGAATACGCGAATATCACCAACAAGAAATCACGCTTAAGTTACGGCTTCGGATTTCAGAAATTTTAGCGATTCAACATAATAGATGATGTTATTCCACCCTATTGGAGGTATAACATTACCTTAAAAAATGAGATAATGAAAATAACATGACTAGTAATGTTATGCGCTAGTTATGGGCAAGTAAAAAACTACATACGTTACTGATTAAGCTTTATTGATTCTATAATGATTAAAAGACCAGAAAAAAACTAAAAATGAGAAAAAAGATAAAATATGTTATCTCCATTATTTTCATTCTTGGTTTATTAATGTCATTTGGATTTTTCTATATACAAAAACAAAATGAATACAAACAGATAGCTGGAATAAGCAATTATTCTTCAAAAAACATTTCAGATTTAGCTGTTTTATGCAAAGTCTGGGGATATGTAAAATACTATCATCCTTCGGTGATAGAAGGAAAATATAACTGGGATGATGAACTGATAAAAATGATACCCAAAGTTTTAAAATCCAAAAACAAAAATGAAAGAAACAGATTATTAACTGAATGGGTAACATTATTGGAAGAGTTTGAGCAAGATTCATTACCAAAATTTAATCCTGACAGTATTAGAATATACCCTGATTTGGACTGGATTGAAGATAAAAAAGAATTAGGAACTCTTTCTAACCAACTCGAAAAAATTAAGACAGCAAAAAGGGATTTTAAATATGACAAGTATATCCAATATTCTGGTATGACTATAAGTGGCGAAGCAGAGTATAACAAACCATTATATCCAGTAACAGAATATCGTCTTCTTGCTTTATTTCGGTTCTGGAATGTAATTCAGTATTATTATCCTTACAAATATTTGATTGATGAAAATTGGCATAAAGTTCTTAAAGATTTCATCCCTAAATTTATTGAGGCAGAAAATGAACTTGAATATAAGTTGGTTATATTAGAACTGGTTACAAAACTTAACGATACTCATGCTAGGATTGAATGGGACAGCACAATTGAAAAATGGAAAGGAAATAGAATAGCACCTTATGAAGTATCGTTTATTGAAGGAAAACTTGTTGTAACAGATGTTTACGAAGTAATTGACACAATTAATACAAATAATTCTATTCAAGTTGGAGATGTTATTATCTCGATAAACAAAAATCTTATAAATAATATCGTAGATGAAAAAATAAAATATATTCCTGGTTCAAATTATACAGCACGATTGCGCAAAATTGCAGATTTAATATTAAGAACAAACAAGAAAAAATTAGAAGTAGAATTTCTTAATGAGGGAAAACATTCAAAAACCGAATTGTCATGTTACAACTTGAGCCAAGTAAAAATCCCCTCAAAATTTAATAGAGATGATAAGCTTTTCAAAATAATTAATGATAGTATTGGTTATTTGTATTTAGGAAGTACTCAGGGAGGAGAAGTACCTCAAGATATTCAGACTAAAGGATTAATAATTGACCTAAGATGTTATCCTTCATATGATAAAGTTAAGGGGTATTGGGATTACCTTCAATTATACTCGGAGCCTAATGTCTTTGTTAAGTTTACTATGGGAGATTCTAAATTCCCTGGATTATTCAAATATATGGGGGAAACTACTGTAGGTTCAGAAAATCCAAATGCTTATCAAAGGGAAAAAATAATATTAGTAAATGAGATTACACAAAGTCATGCAGAGTTTATGGCAATGAAATACGGAATTGCTAAAAACACAATTATTATTGGTAGTACAACTGCAGGAGCAGACGGTGGAGTAATATCTCTTAAAATGCCTGGTGGAGTTTTGGTGAAATTCACAATTGCAGGTGTTTATTATCCTGACGGTAGAGAAACACAGGGTATTGGGATTATTCCTGATATTATAGTACGACCAACTATAAAAGGAGTAAAGGAAGATAGAGATGAAGTATTAGAAAAAGCGATTGAAATAATTACCAGCCCATAACAATAAACATAGGTCATTTGGCGGATAATGCTAAATTTGAGCATGGTAACATTTAATAAAATATATAGCGGTTTGATAATTAAAAGCTTTGAAATGCCAAACGCCCCATATTATCACCGTTCAACAAAACATTAAAACACAATCTAACCCACACCATGAATACCGCAAAATACAAGCTCTCGACTGACGACCTGGATAAAACAGTAAATTACTTGATCGAATTCCTGCCTTTTGATTATGAAAACCATAGCCCTGATATGTCGGTTTTAGCCTCAGAAGCTTACTACATGCGAAACGGTTCCACACAACTGAATATGATCATCGCCAAAAGAGAGGCAGCCTATTTACTGATTGATGTGATGGGCAGTGCCGGAGGCAGAGGCCCCCAGAACTGGGACTGGGGCTCGGAAAAAAGCTACCTCAAAAAAGTAAAGAAAGTACTCGACGAATACGCCAAAGAATTCAGCTTAACACTTGAGGAACTAGCTGCATCATAAAAAGAACAAATCTGCACCAGTAAAGCGTTACCAACCCATAAAAACAAGAACCAATGAAAACACAACTAAGCTTATTTCTTCTTCTGTTTTTGCTTGTTTCGTGTAACAACGATCAAAAAACGTGTCATTTAAGCGGCGTGCTGGAAGACGCCCCCGACACGGCAACTCTTTACTTGGCAGACTGGGAAAGCAGAGTCGTATCGGATACCGTCCGGGTGCTTAACGGCGCGATCGATTACAAATTTCAGCTGGATCATCCCCAAAAATTCTACCTCCATAACCAACGGAATCAATACGATTTCAGAGACAGAAAGGTGGTTTGGCTGGAGCCGGCTGAAATTAAAATAAGCGGGAAATATGAGTTTTTAAAAAGCCTCAAAATAGAAGGGTCTGCCGCGCAAACCGAGTTTGAGAACTACAACTCACTCATCGCAACTGCCACCAAACAGATCAATGAATTAAAAGAACAGATTCATTTTAAAACAGACGCCGGGAAGAAACAGGATACCATCAGAATAGAAGCGCTTGAAACCGGTTTAAGCGACAGTATTGTTGACTTTCTGCTGAAACACCCCGACTCGTATGTCACGCTGTATTCGCTGCACAGCGAGTGTTTTCTTAACCCCAGGCATTTAAATAAAACACAAATCGCGAAGGTTTATAACAGCTTACCCGAAAACTTAAAAGCCCTAAAACAGGCAGTGGCAATCAAGAAATTCGCCGAGTTGCCCGAACCTCCCCGGGTGGGAGATGTGGCGCCCGAGATTGTACAGCTAACTCCCGCAGGCGATACCCTAAAACTTTCGGACTACAGGGGAAAATATGTGCTGCTCGATTTTTGGTCTTCGTCGTGCGGCGCTTGCCGGGCCGATTTTAAATGGATGAAAAGAATCTATACACAATACCATTTCAAAGGCTTTGAAATTCTGGCCGTATCGGGCGACCATGTAAAACAAAGATGGACCGGCGCCATTGCCGCAGATTCAGTTCCCTGGCAAAACATTTCGGATTTAAACGGCTGGCAAAACGAAGCCTTTTTGCGCTACGACATCCGGTACATCCCCCGCAATTTTCTAATCAACCCCGAAGGAATTATTATCAAGGAAGGATTGAGTACTGAAGCGGGTGCCAACTATGAAATAGGAAAATTATTTGAAGACTAAAAACTACAGCTTGTACCCAATATTGCCTTTCCGCTGCATCATAAATCAGTAATATTCAACCATGACCAAATCAACCGCCGCCCATTACCCCAACATCGCCCAAAGCTTTGGCATCACAGGCATAGTAGTGCTCGCCACCCTCGTATTCAGCCCGGTATTATTGCTGCTAAACGAACTGATCGGCGAGGAAGCTTCCATGCTCGTCTACTACATTTTAGCTCTAGGCTTGTCTTTCTGGCTTGTCTCCTCCATCCGAAAAAGTAAAACAAGCCGCTGTTCGTTCAACCTGGGTATCGAAAATAAACGAACCATCCCGTGGGTGGTAATTGGCACCATCGCTTTGCTTTTTGGAGTCATCTCGCCCATTAGCAGCCTAATTCCCATGCCCGAAAGTCTTGAAAAAGCATTTATGGATTTTGGCAGTCAAACCGGGTTTTTTGCCTTTGTTTTAATGGTGATTGCGGCGCCGGTACTGGAAGAACTAATCTTCCGGGGAATTATTCTGGATGGCTTGCTGAAACAATACTCCCCCACCAAATCCATACTGATTTCCAGTTTGCTCTTCGGCTTGGTTCATCTAAATCCCTGGCAGTTTGTTACCGGATTCATCATCGGAATTTTTTCGGGATGGGTGTATTACAAAACCAGGAGTTTGTCGCTTGCCATTGTTATTCATGCATCGGCCAATTTAAGCGGGTACATAGCGCGCCATTTTATAGATCTTGAAGCATCGATGGACGAAACCTTAACGGAAGCCTATGGCGGACCGACCAACCTGGCTCTGGCAATAAGCGGAGCCGTAGTGGTTGTGGGCATATGCACCTACTTTCTGCACAAAGAATTTCAGAAACAACTGCCACCCAAAGACCTGCCCCGCCCAACCGAGCAAATTTTCCCGGCGGACACTCCCCTTCCGGCAGACAGTGAAAATAGCGCGCAATAACAATTGATGATATATTTACCGGAAAATGCCGGTCAGCCGGTCGCCAAAAGAGAATTAACAAAACCGCTATTCGTTTGAACCGGCCTTGAACGGGAATCAACCATAAAACCATTTTAAACCGATGAACCAGTTAAAAAACAAGCTGAAAAAGCTGCTCTTCATAACACTTTGTCTGATTCCCTTTGCCGGGTACCCCCGGGAAAATACTTCGGGGAAGTCGCCGAAAGAGAAGATCGAGGCCTATTCAAAAGCCCACAACCACGCGGGCATTCTGGTGCTGACAACACGAAACGACAGCATTTTCACACATACCGCGGGCTATGCCAATGCTGCCCAAAAAACACCGGTAACCGAAAGCCATCTTTTTGAAATCGGGAGCGCCAGCAAAATATTCACGGCCATCGCTGTTTTTCAGTTGATTGAAGAAAACAAGTTGTCGTTGCAAACTACGCTCAATACCCTGTATCCCGACGGCGAGATACAGGCGCTTGCCAATTACGAGGGGCAAAACTACTGGGACAAAGTGACGGTTGAAATGCTCTTAAACCACACCTCCGGCTTTATCGATTACCTGAATATTTACGACTCCGACGAGGAAGCGCTCGAGGTTTTCAGCCGGAAAAAAGAGTACACTTTCGACGAGCTGATCCATTTGTCGGCCGGTCATGGCGATGCCCATTTCGTCCCCGGCGACAGGTTTAAATACTCCAACACCAACTACATTATTTTGGGCGATATTGTTTCGAAGCTTTCTGAAATGCCCTGGAAAACCTACATCCGAAAAAATATCCTGGAAAAAGCCGGGATGGAAAATACCTTCTTCGGATCGGAAATATCGCCAGAGAACCACCGGCGGCTCATGACCGGCTACTACGGAGATAAAACCACGCAGATACCTTATTCGCTGGCCGGAAGCGCCGGAGAGATCATTTCGGATGTGTACGACCTTCGCAAGTTTCTGCTGTTCTGGAGCCAGGGAAAATTCTATAAGAACCCGGCTACTTTTCGGCAGCAGATTTCGACGGGCGTTCACAGCATGAGCACCCAATCAGACGCCGTAAAATATGCGCTCGGCACCATGCTTGTTGACGAAACCGTTGGGCATGGCGGACAAACCTTTGGATTTCAATCGTACCTGGCCGTCAACCCGCAAACCCACGACATTTGCGTGATTGGCATTAACAACGCCGCCGTTTCGGGCATTTCGCTCTTCATGAGTTTAGAGTAAATGAGCTGTGAGCTACGAGCCACGAGCCACTAGTAAAACTTTGAACTCTGAACGACAAGCTTCGAGCTGTGAGCCATGAGCTGCGAGTACAACAACACGGCATCACCGCAATACGGCATCACTGCAACACCGCTACTACCTCACCCCCTCCGTCATCCCGGTGGCGATGCCACGGAATTCCTCGTCCCCCTCGAAAATGGGGACAAAGAAAAGCTGCGAGCTGTGCTAAATTGTAAAACTGTTAAATGGTTAAATTGCAAAGAGCATGGAGCGCAACTCTGAACTTTGAACACTAAACTCTGAACTACAAGCTGCGAGCCTCGAGTACAACAACACGGCATCACAGCAATACGGCAACACCGCTCCTTCAGATTGCTTCTCCGTCCGTCTACTGCCGGACGAATCGCAATGACGCCCGTTTTTGTTTTCGTTTGGCAGCGGACATAAGGTGTCGTAACTGGAAATTGTCCGCTGCTGTCCGCTGCCGGAACACATCCTTTTTGGCATCATGGCGAGCTTGCGACGCCAACTCTTTCTGAAGAAAACTGTCAAATTTTAAAACTGTGAAATTGATAAATTGCACGGAGCAAAGGGCATGGGGCACAACTCTGAACGCTGAACTACAAGTCATTGCCAAACTATTAAATGGTTAAACAGGACTGTTTTAGCTACTTTGTAACTTAATACAAAAACGCGTTGAAGTCTGCTACTACTCATACATGAATCGGAAGATTGCCGTTGTGTCATACACTGACTAGAGCTTACTTCTTCTCGAAAGAACTTCTCGATTTTGTAAAAAGTAGTACATTAATTAGTTATTTTAACCACGCTAAAAAACTAACTATGTCAAAAGATATCCAATTAAGCCCGAGGAAGTTTGTTGCCCCAGAATATATTTATGGTGTGGATTCACGACTAATGGCTGGTATTTTTTGCAAAAAATTAGGCGGCCGAAAAGTACTCTTAGTTACGGATCAAGGGATCGAAAATACGCGATGGTTATCAGAAATAGAAAAAGAACTGCAAAAACAGTCCCTTGAGTATATTGTTTTTTCTTCCATATCGCCCAATCCTCGTGATTACGAAGTAATGGAAGGTAAAACGAAGTATGAAGAACATAAATGCAATTTAATACTTGCACTGGGGGGAGGGAGCGTTATGGATTGTGCCAAAGGCATTGGAATTGTCAGCACCAACCTGGGACATATTCATAACTATGAAGGAGTTGATATGATCAACAAACCCATGCCTCCCTTGATTTGTATACCAACCACGGGTGGAACTGCGGCTGATGTTTCCCAGTTTGCAATAATAAACAATACTTCAGAGCGATATAAATTTGCGATTGTCAGTAAAGCTGTTGTCCCCGATGTAGCATTAATCGACCCACTGGTTTTGACAAGCATGGATGCCTTCCTTACCGTATGTACCGGAATGGATACATTATCGCATGCCTTTGAGGCTTTTGTTTCCAATGCAAATTCTGCTTTCACTGATTTATATGCCCTCGAATCTATACAACTAATCATTAATAATCTGCACGACTGTATTACCCGCCCCGACGATATACAGGCACGAGGCAAGGTGATGTTGGCCAGTTTGTATGCAGGTTTGGCCTTTTCAAATGCAAGCCTCGGATGCGTGCATGCACTGGCACACAGTTTAGGTGGGTATTTGGACCTGCCACATGGAGAATGCAATGCCATTTTATTGCCCCATGTGGTTGATTATAATTTTGAATCAGCAAGCGAACGATACATCAAAATTGCAGAAACTATTAAAATGCCTTTTCATGGAAATAACAAAAATGATAGAAAGAAGGCATTCGTAGAACATCTTATTCATTTTAAGCAAAGTGTAGGTATCCATACAACCCTAAGAGATAAAGGTGTAACACCTGATATTATACAACAACTGGCATCAAAAGCAATCAAAGACCCCTGTAATGCAACAAATCCGAAATCGCCTGTTGCTGATGATCTTAAAGCAATATATTCAGAAGCATTGTAATTGGAACTATGGAAAATGATTGGAGCAAATACAGAGACAAAATAGTGGGATTGGGCGAGCATTCGCTGCGAAAAAGCTACTATCCTGAGCTACAAGAAAAAATTGATAAACTTGAAGCTTCACAAAAAAATCTTCAGACTATTATAAACAGCATTAGTGATGCTATTATAATTCACGATAGCAGCGGATGCATTTTATCATTAAATGAGCACGCAAAGAAATTATATAATATTGGAGATAACGAAATAAAACAATATACTATACATGACATAACATCACCCAATCAGGAAGGTGGAGACTTATCTGCAACATGGAATAATGTATTAAACAATACCCCACAAGTATTCGAATGGTTAACGCTTCAAATAAACACAAATAAAGAATTACCCGTACAGGTATCAATTAATCATACCATATGGGATGGGAAGCCTGCAATTGTAGCTGTTGTACGTGATTTTACCGAGCGCAAGATATTTGAACAAGAACTTATACTTGCAAAGGAGAAAGCAGAAGAGGCCAATAAGCTTAAAACAGAGTTTTTACATAATTTGTCGCACGAAGTTCGTACACCGATGAACGGGATAATAGGTTTTGCAGAAATGCTGGAAGATCCGGATTTAAGCAACGAGATGCGAATAAATTATTCAAAAATTGTTCAGAACAGCAGTTTTCAACTTTTAAAAATAATTGATGACATACTGGAAATATCGTCACTTGAAACGAAGCAGATAAAAGTCAAAAAAGAAGAATTTTGTATTAACAGCTTATTGATGGCATTGTTTTCACAATATAGTGTGAAATCGCAAGAGCGAGATATCCCTATTTATATAAAAAAAGGGCTTCCACAGCATCAAAGTAAGATAATCTCAGATAAATCCAAACTGGCTAAAATATTAAGTAATTTATTGGAAAATGCTATTAAATATACGAATGAGGGATTTATTGAGATGGGCTATAGGGTAGAAAACCAAACGGTGGTATTGTATGTAAAAGACACAGGAATAGGTATATCTCCCGAAAATTCAGATAAAATATTTGAACGTTTCTCGCAAGAAGAAAAAGACATGTCGAGAAAATATGGCGGACTTGGTTTGGGCCTGTCAATTGCTAAAGAAAATGCGAAATTATTGGGAGGAGATATAGAAATAATATCAGAGAAAGGACGTGGTTCCGTATTTTATGTTTCAATACCCTACGAGCCATCCGGGAACAGAGTTCATGATGTGTCAAAGTCGTTATGGAATAAAGATGAGGAGACACAAAACAAACGATACAAAATTCTTATCGCTGAGGATGAGGAGGTAAATTACCTTTACATTGAAGCACTTTTGGAAGGGAACTCGAAATTCAATTTAATCCATGCAAAAAACGGCAAGGAAGCCGTTGATATTTGTATGAATGACAATAGCATCGATCTGGTTTTAATGGACATAAAAATGCCTGTAATGAACGGGCATGAAGCCACCAAACGAATAAAATCAAAATACCCCGATTTACCTGTTATCGCACAAACTGCCTATTCGACCAAACTCGACAAAGAACTAGCCATAAAACACGGATGCGATGATTTTTTATCAAAACCTTTAAAGAAAGAAGTGCTTTTGAAATTGATAAATGCATATTTAGTAACGGAATAGCATTGGTGGCGTTTAAATGCTCTCCAATGATCAGAGATTATAAATAGCATTCTGGAAAAACGGAGAAAGATGTTATTTGAAAAGTTACACATTCTTGTTTCAACAGATGGTCCTTATGGATTAAGTAATAATATTGAATTATTTGAGGATATACTGACACAAAATAAAATGAATGCAGACATCAAACAACTGACCTCTGACAAATAGAAAAATTGAGAACTGAAGAAAAAATAAAACAAGCATTCGACCCTTACTTCAATGTCCCTCTTGAAGCATGGAAGTTTTTTACCAACTTGGGAGAAATCATATCAACGACAAAAGACCAAGTCATAAAAGATACCGACACAACAGAAAAATATTTGAGCTTTATTCTAAAAGGGAGCGGTGGAATTTTACTCTGGAATAATAACAACTTTGTGTGTATTGATTTATGCTATGAAGCAGAATTCTTTGGAGATTATATGTCATTCCTCAATCAACAGCCAACACCGCTTGAAGTTGTAACTTTCGAACCATCCGAACTTTTTAGGATTTCCAAAGCTAATTTCCACAAGCTGAGTGGCAACACGGAGTTCGGAGATAAAATCTGCCGGTTTGCTTCCGAGGCACTCTTTGTTCACAAACAAAAACAACAAATAGATATCCTAACAAAAACAGCAACGGAAAGATACATTGAGCTACAAACCAGGCAACCGAAAATTTTACAGCGAACACCACAAAAACACATTGCCTCATATCTTGGTATAACACCTCAAAGTTTGAGCAGAATAAGAAAAGAGCAAACAACAAGACATTAGTTGAATAAGTTATCGTATGGTAACAGAAAAAGCATTTTTCAATCAGATCTTTGCCGAAAATAAGTCTGATATGAAAATGTTTTATACCCTTTTTATTTTAGGAATTTCAACCACTTTGTTAGTAACTGCCGGGATTTTTACGAAAAAAATTACTCTGCAAATTCACCCAAGTAATTTTGTGAATAGTCTGGCAAAGTATCAGCTCTTTGCTTTGACAGTTGGAATTTTAACAACGATAGCGATTCTGATTTTAAACCCCGAAAGCAAACATCTTTTACGAGCAGGGCAACTTGGCACCATTGCGGAGAAAGAAAAATGGCTTGGAATAAACGGCAAATCTTCCTGGACAGTAAATGGCCTTCAATTACTGTTATTTATAAGCATTGCGACAGGAATATTTATGTTCTTTGCAGTAAAACACACAAACAGTATCAGCAATTTTAACTGGAGTTTTGTCCCTTTGATACTGCTGTTTTCATTGACAAACTCATTGGCGGAAGAGCTTATTTTCCGTTTTGGCATTGTTGGCGGACTTTTCAACCACTATCCCAAACTAACCATAATGATTCTATCAGCTGTATTGTTCGGATTACCACATTTTTTCGGAAATCCGGGGGGAGTTATTGGCATTTTAATGTCAGGCGTGTTGGGTTACATCTTGTGTAAGGCGACAATAGAAACAAAAGGACTTTCCATTGCGTGGACAATACATTTCGTACAGGACATTATAATTTTTACAGCTTTGATGATGATGAATGTTAAGCAAAATACATTCTGACACGACAGATGATAAGGACTGTCACCAACACCGGTAGCCCTTACACAACCCCCGTAATTTCTAACTCCCTCATTCTTTGTTCTGAAAAATAAAAACCAGACCCCACAAAGGACTAGCACTTTGCGCTTACACTATCAAAAAAGGCCATCCGCCAAAACGACGGACAGCCTGTTATTTTTACATACCTTATTTCAACTATCTTTTTTCGTACGGCTCGTGTTGCGGCCATTTTACCGGGTTCTTTTTGAGCTCCTCTTTTACCACTTCAATGGCTTTTTCGAGCTGGTTGTCGACCCCGTTGGCCAGTTTTTCATGGTCTTCTGCTTCCGGAATATCGGGATCCACACCGTGTCCTTCCCTGAACCATTTCCCGTCGGGGTCATACATCCGGAAGGTAGGAGCCGTTACCGAGCCACCGTCGACCAGCGAAGGTGTTCCGCTGATACCGATCAAACCACCCCAGGTACGCGAACCTACCAGCGGGCCGAGTTCTGCTTTCCGGAAGAAATCGGGGAAGGCATCGCCACCCGATCCGCTCCAGCCGTTGATCAGCATCACTTTGGCACCAAAATGCCCGACAGGGGGCCACTGCCAGTCGTGTCCATCACGCACGGCCCAATATGCCAGTGCCTTCCTGTTTAGTAATTCAATAAAGCGGTCAGGAATCTGGCCACCGCTGTTAAAACGTTCGTCGATGATCAGGCCTTCCTTGTTCCATTGTCCGTAGAACTGGCGGGCCAGTTCATTTTGCCCGTCAATGCCGGTGCTGCGTACATAAATGTAGCCCACTTTGCCGCCGGTAGCTTCTTCCACGCGTTTGCGTTTGGCTTCGATCCACTCCAGGTGCCGCAGCCTCGACTCGTCGCTCATCAGTTTCACCGTGATCTTTTTCGCATCGGCTTTCGCAGTAGTTTTCCCCACTGTCAGCACTACGGTTTTTCCTCCCAGCCCCTGGAAAGCAGCAGCCGGTTCGCGGTCGGTTGTAATCGCTTTCCCGTTTACTTCCAGGATGTAATCGCCCACGGCCACATCCACTCCGGGTTCTGCCAGCGGCGAACGTTCTTCTGCATCCCAAACGGCTCCGGTCAAAATCTTTTTCACCTGGTAAGCGCCGTTGCTGATGCCCCAGTCGATGCCGAGGTAGCCCACACTTGTCCGGGGTGTTTGTTCCATGTCGCCACCGCCTTTGTAAGTATGCGATGCGTTCATTTCGCCAATCAGTTCACCCAGTATAAAGTTTACATCTTCACGACTCGACGCCTGCTCGATCAGTGCGCCGTATTGCGTTCTCATCTTCTTCCAGTCTACACCGTGCATTCCCTTGTCGTAGAAATAATCGCGTTCAATGCGCCAGGCATCGGTAAACAGTTGTTTCCACTCCTCTTTTGGGATAACGGTTGTTTCCATTTCCTGCAACGGCACGTTTTTATCGGCTTTCTGGTTTTCGCGAACATCAATTACGTTTAGCCTTCCCTGGTTCGACACCAGCATTTTTTCGCCGTTAGCAGCCAGGCTGAAACCACCGGCATCGTCGAGGATTGTTTTTTCTTCGCGGTCTTTCAAATCCCAGTAAACAATCGGGCGTTTGGTTTTCCCATCGGGCGATTGCACGCTTTTCTGGTAGATGATTTTGCCTTTGGCGGCCGTCAATGCACCGTAATCTCCGGCACTCACCGGCAGCAACACCAGTCGTTGTTCCAGCCCGTCGAAATCGATGGTAACTTTCTTCTCGTCTTTGGCCTCGTCCTTTTTCTCGTCTTTGGCATCTTCGTCCTTGTCTTCAGCCTTCTCTTTATCGGTATCTTTCTTTTCTTCTTTCACCTCTACCGCATCGTTTTCAGGCTCCAGCGGCGAAGGCGTATCCTTTTGCAAGGTGATCGCCCCCACGAGCGTAGATCTGGAATAAATCCACGAGTTATCGAAATCGCTGTAATCCGCATTCATCGAACGGTTGGTCAGCACATACAGGTATTTCCCTTCCGGATCAAAAGCGGGGTCGGTGTTGCTGTAGAAGTCAGATGTAACTTGCCGTTTCAGGTTGTTTTCCACGTCGTAGATCCATACAACCGAATGACGGTTTTCAGCGCCCCGTGCCCAGGTTACATATTTGCTGTCGGCCGACCAGGATACGGAGAATCCGCGCAAGGGGCCTTCCATCATCCAAAGCGCTTTGTCGATTTCTTTTACTGCACCAGATTCCACATCGCAAAGTTGGATGCTCATGGTCTGGTCAATAAACACCAGTTTTTTGGAGTCGGGCGACCAGTACAGACTGTAACGGAAACCGGCCCCCAGCTTGGTGATGATTTTTACTGCTTCGGTTTCAACATCGTAAAGCGCCAGTTCGTATTCGCCGTTTTCGTCGCTCCACCAGGCAAGGGTTTTGCCATCGGGCGACCAGGCAGGGTAACGTTGTGCTGAGCCGGAACTCTGGGTAAGGTTCAGTACAAATCCTTTTTCGGCCGGTAACGAGAAGATCTCGCCTCTTGCTTCGGCCAGCACCCGTTTGCCATCGGGCGAAACTGCCGCACTATGGAGATACCTTTCCACTTTTACCGTTTTGGGCATTGTGGCCATCTGGTCGGTCACCACTTCAATTTTTACTTTTTTGTATTTTTTTGTGGCCAGATCCATCAAATACATATCACTGCCTGCCTGAAAAATCAGGTCGTCGGGCCCGATGGAAGGGAAACGCACATCCATATCCGAAAAACGGGTTAGCTGCTCATTGGTTTTTGACTGGGTATCGTAAGCCCAAATGTTGTAGCGTTTTTCCTTCCCGTTGTCCGACAGGTAATAAATGGTACTGCCGCTCCACATCGGAAGTTCGTCGTTGCTATCGCTATTCGTAATATTGGTGGTTGAATGATCGCTGAGGTTCATCACTAAAATATCAGGGGCCATTCCGCCACGGTATCTCTTCCAGGTACGGCTGATCCGGGTTTTATCGGTAAAAGCCAATTGTGATCCGTCGGGCGACATGCTGCCAATTTCGGCATAAGCCGGAGGCAGAACTTCGGGAAGTCCGCCGTTTTTATCAATGGTAAACAGCCGCGAAAAACGTTGTCTTCCGCTTTCCTGCCCGGTTGAGAAAATAATTTTACTTCCGTCCGGTGTCCAGTCCTGGATAACACAGCCACGCCAGGTTACCCGTTGCGGTTGCCCGCCATTAAACGGGATGGTATAAATATCGCGCGACCCGTCGTAGTTGGCCGAAAATGCCAGTGTTTTTCCGTCGGGCGAAAATTTGGGAAGTACTTCCTCTCCTTCAGGAGAACTAAGCCGGGTAGCCTGCCCGCCCTCTTTGGCTACGATCCAGATATCGCCTGCATATACAAAGGCAATGTGAGTTTTGGAAACATCGGCATACCGGAATAAGCGGGCATCTACCTGCGCCCCGGCAGAAAAGCCAGCCAGCAAGAAAACGGCCAGCATCAAAAAAATTGTCTTCATTTGTTTAAATTTTGTATTGAGTTTTTATGTGTATGCAATTCTTGTTCTGGTTTTATTCAACTTATCTTGATTTACATTGAAAGACGGAATTTACACTTAATCATTTCATCCGCTTTACTCTTTTGACCAGGGTCACTCAAAATTGTATCAACAAGCTGTGTTAAGATAAGTTCGACAAAGGTTCTTTTCATTACAAAATGAAGCGAGAAGATAGTAAACCCTTTTTGATTAACTCCTGTCAATTACTAGTTTACATGACGTAAGCTACAAATACTGAATATGTAAAAAATTGAATCCTTTTTATTTCATGTAAACCGTGTAATTGAAACTTAGTGAATGAAACTTATATTTCAACAGATACTACGCTGCTCCGGGAGGCAAGTTTGACTAGAGTGTTTGTGTACATTTGCTTGCATAATTTTATTCCTGACTGTCGATTTTTATATTAAATAATTTTGTTTAGATTTAGCTGACATTAAAATTAGACCAATAACCCATAACGAACGTGACACCTAAGAGCTTAGCCTATAAAACCCGGCTTCTTTTCCTGATCCTGCTGCTGCTTGTTTCATCCGGAATAGCCAGCGCCCAAAATGTGGACGAAATTACTATTTCAGGAAATTTCAGGAATGTACCTTTGAGTAGCTTTATTCAAACGCTTCAGCAAGATTACGGATTAAAGGTTTATACCAAAGAAGTATGGATTGACCAGTATTCCCTTAACACTACGTTTAACAAAAACCCTTTAATACGCGCACTTAACAGCGTTTTTAACGACCATGATCTTACCTATGAGATATTCCAGGATAATATTATACTGATATTTCCCCGCCGAATGGATACCCGCCGCAGTATTGATGAAACCGGGCAAATACTGGTTATCGGCGATCCGATAAATCTCGGGAGGTATAAAACCGCTACTATATCGGGAAAAGTACTGGATGGAAAAACCGGCGATCCGCTGACTGGTGCAGTCGTTTTTGAGCGCAAACTTGAAAAAGGAGCTTCTTCGGGAAAGGATGGAAGTTTCAAACTGGATCTGCCAACAGGAGAACATACCCTTCAGATTTCCTACATGGGTTTTCAGGGCTACGACAAAAAAATAAACCTGATCGAATCGGGCGAAGCTCAGTTTGAGCTTTTTGAGGAATCGCATAACCTGGAGGAGGTAACTGTTGTCGCGGATGAATATACGGCATCCCGAACGCAAACAAGCCTGGTGCAAATGTCGTCGAAAGACATCAAGAATATGCCCTTGCTGATGGGAGAAAGAGACGTGATAAAAACGATTACAATGATGCCCGGTATTCAAACGGTGGGTGAACTTTCGTCGGGGTTTAATGTCCGCGGCGGAAATTCGGACCAAAACCTGGTGCTGGTAGAAGGCTCCCCGGTGTTTAACACCACGCATCTTTTTGGCTTCCTGTCGATGATAAATCCCGATATGGTCGAAGACATGCGGGTATACAAAGGCGGGCTTCCGGCCAGGTACGGAGAACGTGTAGCCTCGGTTATGGAAGTGGATTTCAAAGACGGGAACAAAGACCTGCTGCGTGTTTACGGGGGACTGGGAATTATTAACTCAAGGCTGGCTTTGGACGGACCGCTTTCAAAAGATAAAAAGCTGACGGTGGCTGCCGGCGGCCGTTTATCGTATACCGACTGGGTTTTGAAACAGGTTCCGGACAAAGACATTTCGAGAAGTACCACCAATTTTTATGATGTAAGTGGAAAACTCACCTACAAATTTGACCACAACAACTCCATCCGGTTTATGGGGTACAAAAGCAACGACGAATTTAGTACCAGCAGTGAATCAATCAATGAATACGGAAATACCTTATTTAATCTAGAAGTAAGAAACAAATGGGGAGAGCGCCTTTTTGGGGAAGCAGATCTCTCGCACAGCAACTACTATTTTCGTCTAACCGATTTAGCCTACGGAAAAGATTTCGAGGCCTATTACCTCGACAATAAATTCCGGTACAATTCACTAAAATACAACCTCATATGGCACCCGACACCGGACCATAACGTACATACGGGAATCAACCTGATTCATTACAAAAACAACCCCGGCGAGATTAGCCCCTACTCCGATACCACGATCATTGTTCCCGACAAAGTAGATGCAGAAAAAGCTATTGAAGGAGCCCTTTACGCCAGCGACGAATTTACGGTTCTTCCGGGAGTTACCATTAACCTGGGCATTCGTTACAGCAGGTTTTCCTACCTGGGTCCTACCACCGTTTTTTTGTACGAAGAAGGAAAAGAGAAAACCCCCGAAACTGTTACCGGCACCTTGGAATTTGGCAGCAACGAAGCAGTAAAAACCTACCAGGGAATCGATCCCAGGCTTTCGTTGAATTACGAAACTTCATCGGGGTATTCACTCAAAATGAGTTACCAGCGTACCCGGCAATACATTAGCCAAATCAGTAACAGTGCGGTAATTTCGCCGGCCGAAATATGGAAAACCAGCGATTACTACCTTGAACCACTCATAAACGATCAGCTTACCGTAGGCATCTCAAACAACAACTTTTTGAAGAACTACCTGTTCTCGGCCGAAGCATATTACAAACAACTTCAAAACCTGATTGAATACAAAAACGGCGCACAAATTATCATGAATAAACACCTGGAAACCGACCTGATTCCTTCTGACGGTTTTTCCTATGGCTTGGAACTGTCGTTAAACAAAAAGCAGGGCCGACTTACCGGTTGGATGAATTATACTTACTCACGAACCAAACGAAAAACAACCGGAGCGTTTGAAGAAGAACAAATCAACAAAGGAAAATATTACCCGTCGATTTACGACAAACCCCACGATCTATCGATGGTAGCGACCTATAATATTAGCCGCCGGTGGAGGGTATCGGGCAATTTTGTATTTGTATCTGGCAGGCCGGTAACATTGCCCGAAATCTCGTACCAATACGAAGGCCAAACATTGGTTTACTACTCCGACAGGAATAAATACCGGATGCCGCCTTATCACCGCTTTGATCTCTCCATCACGTTTGATGAGAACCTGAGAAGAAAACGAATGTGGAAAGGAAGCTGGACACTTTCGGTTTACAATGCTTACGGAAGAAAAAACCCGTACTCGGTTTATTACCGAAAAAGTGCCGGCATAAGTTCCAATACTGCCTTGTATAAATTATCGGTAATTGGAGTCCCTGTTCCATCGTTAACCTACAATTTTACCTTCTGACATGAAAAGATTGATTATCATATTGCTGATGCTGTCTACAATCCTGGCATGTGAAGAGATTTATCATCCCGATCTGGAAGAAGTCGATAATAAACTTGTGGTGGAAGCTGCTCTCAATGCCGAGCTACAGCAAAACACCATCAAACTGTACCGTTCGCACGGGTTCAACAGCGAAAACAAAACATATCCTTCGGTAAGTGGAGCTAAAATCTACCTGACAGACAACCTGCACCATAAAATTCCTTTTATTGAAATGAGCAATGGCACTTATCTGCTGGATTATAAGTTAGACAAAAGCCTAAGTTATCAACTTCAAATTGAACTTGATGGAAAAATATATGAATCAAGGATGCAAGCCGTTCCGGAAACGCCAAAACTTGATTCAGTTTATGCAGAATTTACGACCGACATAAAGATATCAGGAGCAGCCAACGACAAAGAAGATATTATAAAAGAAAAAGGAGTGCGTGCATACGCTAATATAAACAATGATGGCCAGGTAAGTCATTATCGCTTTTACGCCCGAAAAGTATTACTTTACGTTAATCACTACGACACCCTCATTATTGACAATATGGAAACAAGGCCCATATATTCCTGGAAATCGTTGTATCCAACCGGCAGTTTTAATATTGCCGGGCCACCCGAATACAGCACAGAAAAAGACATTAGCAAACATCCGCTTGAATTTTTCACCTCGGATTATTTCAGAATCATACCCGATACTGTTCTTTTTTCGGGATGGATATACATTGTGCATCAATATGGATTAAATGAGGACACCCATGAGTATTACAAAGACTTGAACAACCAGTTGGATGCGCAAGGCAGAATCTTCGACCCGGTATATATACAAGCGAACGGAAACATAAAATGCCTCACAGATCCGGACGAAGTTGTGCTGGGAAATTTCGAGATTTCTTCATATGCTGAAAGCAGATACTACCTGATGTATTACCCGTCTTTGGAAAAGCAGACCATCAGACGAATTCCGAAAAATGTTTACATCCCAACCCAAGGAGCAATAAAAAATGTGAAACCGGAATTTTGGGATTCAATATACATGAGCGAATGAAACAGCTAATTTGTATTATAACGATTGTTACCGGCCTGCTCTCTTTTCGTGCAGGGGCGCAGGAACAAATTCATTTGTTTCCCGACCGCACCTTTTGTGTTTCAGGAGATACGGTATGGTTTAGCGCGGTTATTTCCGGTAACGGCACAGATAACACAAACAACATCATTCATATTCAACTGGATGATCTCAGAAGCAACCACATTACAAAGGTCTCGGTAGCAAGCGACAAAAACAGTGGTTCCGGCTATCTTCTTGTTCCCGATTCGCTTTCGACCGGAATTTATGCTTTAAAAGCTTTTAGTAATGTGCAGAAAAAAAATCCATCTGCAGTCTTCTTTACACGCTTGCTGGTTGTATACAACCGTTTCGATGAAAACATTTCGGAATTTAACATTCCTGATATCGATCTTCCTGAAAAGAATTCTGACGAAGGCATTTCAATTGCAGCCACTCCGCACAGCGGAAAAAGCAAAACAGTTGAAGTGGATGTAAACGTGGAGAAATCCTTGCGCTCAGAAGCTCTTGAAATGATTGTTACGGCGCGTTTGTTCGATCCGTTTGCAGACCAATTTACTAAGGCGATCGAATCTCGTCCTGATCCTTCAATGCAGAATGCATATATGCCGGTACGCGAAAACAATGGTATTCTTATAAGCGGCCGGATTGTGCAAAACCAAACGGAAACTCCGGTAAAAAACACCCCTGTTTTTCTTAGTATAGCCGACACCCTACCTTATTTTGATTATTGTGTTTCAGATGAGCAGGGAAGATTCTATTTCTATGTCAGAAACGCTGTTGGAAAAGGAGACATCGTTATTCAGGAGGTATCAAAACAAGCCAGGGAAAACAGAATCGAACTTTTGGGCAATTATATTGAAACAGAGGGAATCTCAACAACCCGCCAAATATTAACGCTTGCTCAGAACACTTTTGCATCCGACCTTGTAAAAGCAGCATATTTTAGTCGGATTTATAAAGGATACAGATCACTGCCTGCTGATTCGTTTTCAATCAGCAAAGATTTTCAGTATCCGTTTTACGGCCCGCCAACGTTTACTTTCTATCCCGAATTATTTATTGATTTACCCAATTTTCAGGAGATATCCCGCGAAATCCTGAACGGTGTTCAATACCGGGAAAAGAAAGATGAGGTAAGCATTCGCTTGCTCAACCGGGGAAACAGGTCTATTTTCAACAGTGAGCCATTAAAACTAATGGACGGAATACCCATCTTTGATCCAAAACTGCTCTCGAAACTGAATACTCAAACCATTGAAAAAATTGATGCTGTGTACTTCAAAAGGTATTTTGGAGATATCAGTTTTGATGGAGTTCTGGCGGTTTACAGTAAAAATCCAACGCTCGGTTGGGTTGAATCCGTTCCGGAGCTAAATATATTTAAATACACGTTTATTCAACCTGCTTTAACACCAACTCTACACAATCAATCTCCTCAAAGTAAAAATATCCCTGATTTCAGAACCGTTTTTTACAGGGAACACCGGACCGAACTTGCCGATCCGATAAACTTTCGTTTTGAGCGGTCAGATATCAAAGGCGATTTTTTGATTGAAGTAATTGCTGTTTGTAAAGACAAGCGTATTGTCAAAACCCGGAAAGTAATCCACTTAGATTGAAAGCCATGCAAAAACGACTAAAAACCATTGTAACATGTTTACTGATTTTTGCGGGAGTCCAGATTCATGCGCAAATTACCATCCAGGGTTTTACGCTGACAACGGAAGCCAATTCAACAAAATATAAACTTCCCGGAAAACAGTTTTATCCGCTCTATGTGCCCTCGGGATCAGAGTTTATGGACGACAAATGGCAATTGGGCTACGTAATACTCGAAAACAAAGATCGATACGACAGTTTACGCTTAAAGTTTAACACCTATAAAAACGAAGTAATTTGTCTTCACAATCGCTCTATGTCCATGATTGAACTCGACAAAAACGTTATAAAGGAATTTGGCTTTTATTCTGTAATTGATAACCTGATGTCGTTTCAAAAATTGCAACGGAAAGATGATCCGGAAGATAGCCATTACTTCAAAATGCTTTATGACGGGAAATTAAAAATTGTCATTTTGTACCAAACCATCGAAAAAAAGGTTCCCGCTTACAGAGATAAGCTTGGTTTCATGCGCAATACAAGCTTTGAAATGCGCACCGATTACTACCTCATCTTTCCGGGTAACGACTTTGAAAAATTCAAATTGAAACGCACCCCCTTTCTAAATCTCTTCGGAGTAAAGAAAAAAGAAGTGAGAAAGGTCCTTCGGCAAAATCAAATCCGGCTGTTCCATGAAAGAGACTTCATTCGCGCAATTGGCGTAATAGAAAAGGAACTTTACTGATACTCCGTCAACCTTAAATCTGCCAACACACTTATTCCCCACTGTCATCAAAAGTCAATTTTGATCATTCTTTGACTTTTCCGGCCATGAAGAAAAAAAACTCCCAACTAATTTAAGGAAGTAAACGTATGAAAGAATTGATTGGCAATACTTTCAATGCTGCACTTTCAAAAAACAACAATATGGAATGTTACATCGAACTTTGGAAAGAAAAGGAAATATGGAAAAAGCTTCCAAAAAATGAGAAGGAAAGTTACCTGAACCAGATTGGCCCACACATGGCAGAGCTACTCGGTAAAGACGTTGAGATTGTTGGTTGGGGAACCAATAAACCGTCTACCGTCAACAGAGCCGAGTTTGATTTTTTTGCCGTTTGGAAGTTTCCCGATTGCGAAACAATGGAAGAGTTTGAAACCGCCATTGCTACTGCAGGTTGGTACAATTATTTTTCGCAAATTAATGTTTCGGGAGAGTTAGTAAGTCCGGAAGATGTGATTCGGAAAATGATTTACTAAACCGGGAAATGACTAACCCCCTCCCCTTGCTTCCGTTTATTCATACAACTTCAACATCGAAACCTCTTTCTGAAAAAGAGTTTTGCGGTTGTTGTAAAACCAGACAAAATCGTCACTGTCCGGACTGTCTTTGTAAGGGGAAAAGGCATTATGGCTTAGGGCTTTCCACAAACTTCAGCAAACAAAAAAATAAACCCGGGAAAGCACTGCCAACCCGGGTTTATTATTTTAATGAGACTCCTCGCAACAAGGTGCGGAGAATATACCCCATGAGATCCCTCGTCTTCGCTCGGGATCAGTTCGGCTAAATGATTTTGAAAAACAAAATCATAGTCTCACTGATTCAACTGAATGTTTCTATGAAAGACTGTTGAGCAAATCCGTTTTTCCTTCGTTCACCAGTTTCAGGATCAGTTCGCCAAACAAAGTGTTTGCCCACGCAAACCACGAACGGGTGAAATTCGAAGGGTCATCCTTGTGGAAGGTTTCGTGCATAAAACCGGTATCCGCATCGGTGTTGCGAAGCGTTTTTACACACCAGCTGATTTCCTTGTCATCGTTGCTGGTCATAGCTTTCATGATAATACTCATCGGCCAAACCATGTCGTAACCAACGTGTGGTCCGCCAATTCCCTCAGCAGCTTTTCCCTGGAAGAAATACGGGTTGTCGGTACTCCAAACCAGGTTACGCGTATTCTGGTAAACCCGGTCATTCAGGTCGACCAACCCCAAATATGGAAGCGCCAACAAGCTGGGCACATTGGCATCGTCCATAAAAACATGGTTGCCAAAACCGTCTACTTCAAAAGCATACACTTTTCCATGACGCGGATGTTCCACAATGCCATACTTTTCAATGGCCTTCTCCACCTCATCGGCAAGATCTTTACATTCTTTTGCAAAAGCTTTGTCTCCCGTGATCTGGGTGCTGATTTCAGCCAGCTGACGAAGCGAAACTACCGCAAACAAATTCGATGGAATCAGAAAGCCATAGGTGGTGGCATCATCCGAAGGGCGGAACGTTGAGTTGATCAGCCCTACCGGTTTTAACGGACGTCCGTAACCACCGTTTGAAACAGTATCCAACTGACGATCGGTGGTGCGCATAAACACATATGGGCCGTGATCCTCTTTGCGCTGTTGCTCCTTAAATGTTTTTACAATCAATTGGGCTGCTTTTTGCCAGTCGGCGTCAAAAACAGACGTATCACCTGTGGTCTTCCAGTAATTATAAGCCAAACGAACGGCATACGCCAGCGAATCGATTTCCCATTTACGTTCGTGCAAACCCGGTTTCATGTCGGTATGGTCGCTCATCCAGTGCACTTCTTTTTCCTTGGTTTTATTGAAAGCATTGGCATACGGATCGAGCAGAATACATTGCGTTTGACGATGCACCACGCCCGCCAGTAATTTTTTCAATTCTTTATCTTCACCCGCCAATGGCATGTAAGGCCACACCTGGGCTGTAGAATCGCGCAACCACATCGCATGAATATCGCCGGTAATCACAAAAGTATCCGGTTTTCCGTTCAATGTCCCAAACTCAACCGTGGTATCCAGGGTGTTCGGAAAACAGTTTTCAAACATCCAGGCCAGTTTCGGATCCTTGATTTTTGCTTTTACTGACGCAATGGTTTTCTCCACTGCTTCTGAAGTAAAATGTCTTTTCCCCGGAGCCGGACGGTTGCTTACATATTTCTGCTCAACCGGTACCGCCCATAAATGATTCGTCCCCATGAGGGATGCACCAGCTACGGCAAGGGTTCCCTTTTTCAAAAAATCTCTTCTGTTAGTCATTTGTCGGTATTTTTTGTTTCTACTCTGTTTTAATAAGGATGGTTCCACCTCCCGCAAGTTGTTCGTGAGAGATGAAATACCCGCTGATTCTTGAATTTTCAAAAGTAATATCCTGGATTCTATTCCCTGAATTTTGTTTTTGGATCACCGTGTTTTTTGCCTTTTTTAACGCCAGTTCCACTTTATCGAAAAGCGGGACTGATACGATGTATTCGGCGTCGGCCGGCGAATACGGATAAAAGCCCATGGCTGCAAACACGTACCACGACGACATTTCACCCGCATCATCCATTCCGCAAAGCGCCAGTCCATGTTCTCCCATTCCGTAGAAACGGTTCATTATACTGTCGAGAACAACCTGAGACTTCTCCTGTTTGCCAATAAATGTGTACAAATACGGAAAGCTGTGATCCGGTTGATTGCCGTGGCAATACTGCCCGAAAAACGAGGATACATTGCGTGCGATGTAATTCCCCTTCCAAGGAATTGAAAACAGGGAATCAAGCTTGTTTTCAAAAGCAGTTTCACTGGAATAAAGACTTATCAGCCCCCTGGTATCGTGCGGTGCAAAAAAGGAAGACTGCCATGCATTGGCTTCCCGGTACATGTATTCGTAATACGGATATTCAGGATTGAAATTGTTTACCCAATCCCCGTTATCCAGACGCCCACGCATTAATCCGCTGGAAGGATCGAACAGATTTTTATAATTCCGGCTTCGCTTCATCAGCATTTCGTAATCCCCGTTTTTTCCCAGTGCTTTGGCAAGAAGTGCAAGAGAGTAGTCATCGTAGGCATATTCGAGGGTTTTGGTTACACCCGCCTTTGCCTTGGTTTCCACATGCGGATACTCAACTACGGGTGTTGAAATGTATCCTTTCGCAATGTATTCCGAAATATAAGGCCGCGTACCTCCTTCTTTGGTTGCATTGTTAAGCAATAACTCGTAAGCTTTATCAATATCGTATCCTTTTATTCCGCGCAGATAGGAACCGGCAATAAATGGTGCAGCATGGTCGCCGTGAAAAAAAGTAGGCATAAACCCGGATTTTTCACCTTTATCAATCAACGACTGAATAACATCGGCCGTAACATCGGGCGCCAACATACCCAGTAAAACCAGTTTATTGCGGTAGGTATCCCAGAGTGATGGATTTGTGTAATAACGGAAACCTTTGTTTACCACGTTTCCGGCGGCATCGGTAAAATCACCATTTACATCGCTGCGAAGGGCGGGCCACAAAAACGAGCGGTAGAGCGAAGAGTAGAACAGTTCCTTTTCGCGCTCGCTGCCACCTGTTACTTTTATTTTTGAAAGCAGATCTTCCCAGATTTGGGAGGCCTCTTTTTTTACCTGGCTAAAACTTTTACCCGAAAGTTCGGCCTCCAGGTTTTGCCGGGCATTTTCGGCACTGACAAACGAAAGTGCCAGTTTAATTTCTACCGGCTTTTCTGATTCGCTGTTATCAAAAGAAACAACGGCGACTTTTCGAGATCCGTCGCCGGTTGTTTCAAGGTTTACTATGGTCCGGTTGGTTTCGGCATAGAAAAATATCTTATCCCCTGTTTTCTGAAAACCTTTAAAAACATGGTCACCCTCTTGTTCAATGTGCCAGTCCTGCACCCGCTCGTTCGACCGGGCAAGGTTCACAACCAGTTTTTGCGGTTTGTCTTTGGGGTAATGGTACGAATGAAAACCACAACGAAGTGTTGTAGTCAGTTCAGCATTAATTCCGTAGCGCTCCAGGTACACCTGGTAGTAACCCGGTTCGGCTGACTCATTTTTATGACTAAAAGCAGAAGCGAAATCATCGCTGGTGAAATTTTCGGTCACCGGTAGAAGCGGAATGTGACACAAATTCCAGTGTCCTTTATTGGTGTGTGTAAAAGCGTAAATTACCGTATCCTCGTATTCATAGCCGGCACCGCTGTGCCACTCGGTAAGCGGACTCAATTGTACCATTGCGTTGGGCAACGAAGCTCCCGGGTAAGTAAGCCCGGCCCACACCCGCCAGTCATTGGGCGGATTGTAACCACAATCGATGCTGTCTTGCAGTGGCGCTGTTCCCAGAAAAGGATTTACATATGGGGTAAATTTCCTGTTCGAATGCGTACAAGCTGACAAAACAGAAAAAAGTACAATCAGTATACAAGCGGCTTTCCTCATTTCATAAAAAAGACTGTCCAAAAATTAATTTATGCTGTGCTCAGCAAGTTAAGCAATATATAGTTAACAGCCGGCAGAAAAACTCCCGCCGGCTGTTGAAAAAGTACTTTATATCAGCACGTTCTGATGCTGTTTTTATTTACTGGCGTAACCTTCGTTCTGAACCAGGTTCGGGTTACGTTGCAATTCGCTCAATGAAATAGGGAAAGCCAGGTCGGTTTGTTTGATTGTGGCTCCCGTTGCGTTTTGGGCACCAATCAGGTCAACATAAGTAACCTTGCCTTTCTCTGTTTCAGAGATAACCGGGAATTTCATTGTTCTTACGCAGTCGTCCCACAATTTAAACTCCAGCGGGAATTCGCGGATTCTTTCTGTCCAGCAAGCTTCAATAAAATCTTCTTTTGACAAAGCCAGCAAACCCGCTTTGATCTCCGCTTCTGTTTCTCCCTCAGTAGCAGCACGCACCTGAACTTTAGCCAGATATGTAGCTGCTTCATCGGTTACTCCTTCTGTTTGAGCAATTGATTCAGCATAATCCAGGTAAGCTTCTGCCAGACGGTAAAAATTCCAGTCTTTTGTACTAATACCGGTAGACAACAAAGCTCCTTCATCAAAATAATACCAGCAACCTGCCTGTCCTTCCGGAGCTGTCCAGGTTTTGCCGTTGTTCGGATTGGTATAAGTCCAATGGAAAAACTGGTTGGGTTGAATACGAAGATCGTTTCCTTCATACACATTCAAAAACTGATCGGTTGGACCGTACACTCTTTCAAAAATAGAATAGGTGCCAAATACCGCCGTTGCAGAAGAAGAGAACGCATACGTTGGCCACCAGCTGCCATTGGAAATGCCTGCATCGTATTCCTGCGCATAGATAACCTCATTAAGATCGTCGGTTGAACGCAGTTGATTGAAAGCACTGTTACCTTCCAAATCGGTATTCGCCGTAAGTGCGTGAGGCGACTCAACAACAATTTTTGCATAGATTTTTGCATTGGCATAATCTCCCTGGTAGAAGTAAACATCAGCCAGCGCCATGGCAGCAACGTATTTTGAAATACGGTGTCCGTTGTTGGCAAAGGTTACTTCGGGCAAAGTGTCCACTGCATCCTTTAAATCTTCCTCAATTTGCGCGAAAACAGCCGAAGCAGCCGTTCTTTCCGGATAAAGATTTTCCAGGGTTGAAGGCTCGAGCAACAAAGGCACATCACCAAATGTTTTTACCAGGTAAAAATAGTTGAAGGCCCTGAAGAATTTGGCTTCAGCCGATAGTTTGCTTGCATTGTTGGGATCCATCTGAATGTTGGGAATGCTTACAATTGCATTGTTGGCAACATTAATGGCAGCGTAACAGTTATCCCAGATATCATCCGATGTGTTGGAAATTTCATTGGTATGCTCCTGGCGGGTTAACAAGCGCGAATACTTGCAAACTACTTCCTGACCTTCGTAACTATTGCTAAAATAGCCTGTCAACATTCCAGGAATTGAAGCCTTCGGCCCAATGTACGCACTTGCTGCTTGTGAAATACGCCTTGTGGCTCCGATGCGGTATAAATAGTTCACATTTTCCAAAGCCTGCGTTTCCGTTTTATAAAAATTGTCACCGGTTATGGATGATTTTGGATTTTCATCCAAAAAGTCGGTACACGATGTCAGGTAAACAAGGCTCAGTGATAAGAATACTATTATTTTTCTCATAGTAGTTATCGTTTTAAAATTCATTAAAATGTTACGTTTAATCCAAATGTCCATGTTCGGGCTCTCGGATAAGAAAAGAAGGTCATGTTCTGTCCAAATTTAGCACTGGAGTTATCGCCCTGCGAGGTTGCTTCTGGATCATACCCGTTGAAATCTTTCGAAGTAAGCAGGAAAGCATTGTTTACACTGGTGTATAAACGCAATGCTGAAATTCCCAGAGACTGGCATTTGGCATTGGAGAACGTGTAACCCAACTGAATAAGGTTGGCTCTCAGGTAAGAACCATCGGCAATCCAGCCCGAATCTACGGTTGTATTTTGGCCTGCATGACCTGAGTTACTCAAATAAATAGCCTGCTGCATGGTATATGGATTGGTTCCATCGTAAGCATCGTACAAAATCTCTGACAGCCCGTTGGTAATTCCAAAACGGTCGTAAGTTGAATGGTAGAACTGCTGCATGGTTTCAACGCCCCATACAAACTGTAAATCAACGGTTAAATCGAAATTCCGATAGTTAAAGGTGTTGATCAAACTACCTGTCCAGTCCGGCATTCCTTTACCAATGATTTCTTTTTCGGTCGAACGTTTGGCACGGCCAATATCGCTTTTTTTGCAATCACCGGCTTCGTAATCTTCGATGGTGTAAACGCCCAATCTTTTGTATCCGTAGAAACTACTCAGGTTTTCACCCACACGTAAAATACTTTCCGAACCACCTACCCAGTAATTCATTTCAATATCTTCGTCGTTGTCTCCCAAATGAAGAATCTTGTTTTTATTGTAGTTCAGGTTCAAATTAATATCCCACGAAAAATCGCTGGTTCTTACCGGGGTTGCATTCACCATCATATCGAGCCCCTGGTTTTGAACCGAGCCAATGTTTTTGAAGATAGAACTAAAGCCTGAAGAGGTTGGTAGCGGCGTTTCGAGCAAGAGGTCGGTTGTTTTCTTGTGGTAATAAGAAATATCAAAATTCACACCGTTGTCAAACAAACCTAAATTAAAACCAAAGTCGAATTGAGCTGTTTTTTCCCACTTCAGATCAGGGTTGGCAATTGAGTTGATGTACGAATATGGTGATCTGGAACCATCAAGCAACAATGTTCCCGAGCCAACTGACGCCAATGACTTATAAGTAGAGATTTCAGAGTTACCGGTTAACCCGTAACTTGTATGAAATTTCAGCATGCTGATTGTAGCATTGTCTTTCAGGAAATCTTCCTGCGATGCGTTCCAGGCCAAACCTGCCGATGGGAAAAATGCGTATTTGTTATTTTCTCCAAATTTCGATGAGCCATCGTAACGACCGGTCATTGTTACTGAATACTTATCGTTGTAAGTATAGGCCAAACGCAGGAAGTAAGAGTTCATAGCCCAGCGGTCGTGGCTGGATGATGGCGCAGACGGATTTGTTCCGGCTCCCATGTTATTCCATTCAAAAAAGTCGTCGCTAAATCCTTCGGTGTACGAACTGTCGTAATTGGAAGTACGTTCCTGCCACGAAAGACCTGCCATGGCATTTAACCGATGCGATTCAAATACTTTCTGGTATGTCAGGTAAGTTTCTTCCTGCCAGTAAAAGGTATTGGTATGATTGATATAGGCCCATCCGTTTGGCATCGAAATATTATTCAATGCAATGGAAGAGTACCCTTTGTTGGTTCTGTTGTGATTGTCGATCCCCAATTGGGTTTTCAGATCCAAACCATCAGCCAAATGGAAAGTAAGAGCCGCATTCCCGAAGATCTGCGTATTGTACCTCATTCTTTTCTGCAAATCCAGAATCATGGCCGGGTTAGACATCCCTTCAAAACCAAATGTATCGGACATCGACGAGCTGGAAGAAGTAGTGTAGTTTCCGGCAGCATCTCTTACTGGTAGCCAGGGCAGCATCTCAATCATGGTACGACGGGCTTCCTGTCCGCCACCTGTTTCAGGAGTATAACGGCCCCAAGAGTGATTCACCATCAGGTTAATGGCTGTAGACATCCATTCTTTAGGATCGGCATCAAAAGACAGTTTTGCATTCACACGTTTGCTGTATGTGTTGTTTACCACTCCCTGATGATCCGTAAAGTTCAGGAAGGCACCTGTTGAAGAGTTTTTGCCTGCTTGCTGCACATTCAACTGGTGGTTGTGCGAAATTGCAGTTCTGGTGGCTTCTCTCTGCCAGTCAGTATCGTACAAAGGATTTCCGTTCTCGTCAAAATAATTCCGGTCGGTGAACCAATCGGCGCGGTTAAGCGACCAATCTTTTCCCATGTATTCATTTTCGTTGGCCAGCCCGATCATAAAAGCGTCGGTCCATTCCTGGGCATTCAATACATCCATAAAACGGGCAACGGTGCTTAAGCTGGTCGATCCCTGGTAACTTACCCGGGCACCTTCGCCATCTTTTTTCCCGCGTTTGGTAGTAACCAAAATTACACCGTTGGCACCGCGGGCACCGTAAATAGCAGCAGCTGAAGCGTCTTTCAATACTTCAATTCGCTCAATATCGTTCGGGTTCATCAGTCCGAAGTTTTCCATCACCACACCGTCAACCACGTAAAGCGGATCGGATGAAGAAGTAATGGTAGATAATCCCCTGATTACTACACGGCTCTGATAAGCGCCGGGTTGCGATGAATTGGAATAGATGTTAACACCCGAAACTTTTCCTCTTAGGTTTTCAAGGGCGCTAAAGCTCTGCGCTTTTACCAACTCTTCGCCTTTGGCCTGGGCGATTGACCCCGTAACATCGTGTTTACGCATGGTTCCGTAACCGATGGCCACTACCTCGTCAATCCCGATGGTTTCTTCCACCATCTGCACATTGATCGATGTTTTTCCGGCTACCGGCACTTCCTGGGTGCGCATACCAATAAACGAAAACTGCAAAACAGCATCAGCGGCAATATCTCCTTTAATCGAGTATTCTCCGTCGAAATTGGTCACTGTTCCCTGTGTGGTCCCTTTTATTATTACAGTAACTCCGGGCAGAGGCAAACCACCTGCATCGGAAACGATTCCTTTTACTTCGCGGGTTTGCGGAGTAGCGGGTAAACTTACTTCTTCGCCGGTTTTATTGTACAATGCCACCTGGCGGCCAACAATTTTATAGACAACCTCAGTTCCGTTAAAAATATTATCCAGCACATCGATGATGTTTGAATTCGCAAGATTTACGGATACTTCCCTCCTTGTATCAATGTCTTCTGAATAAAAAAAGCGAAACTCACTCTGCGCTTCTATCTCTTTTAAAACCGTACTTACGGTAACATCTCTCAGTTCGAGCGATAGTTTAGTTGATTGCGAGTAGCTCTCCGAAGCCACTGTGGTAAAAACGGTTAAGCACAAAATAAAAAGACTTAACTTCATAATTCTTAAAATTTTAACAAAGAAATCACCCAAAGGGATCTTTCTCAATCTCTTTTTTTTCATAATTTTGAATTGATGTGATTAATAATTTGAATAAATTATTGGTCTCGGAAGTGGGGAGGTTCGCGGCTTCCTCACTTCCAATTTTTACAAATACAATACAATCGATAGAACATCGATCACGATAGTTTTACGTCATAGGCACCTCTTTTAGTTTTATGGTTCGTTATTTTTTATTACCAGTTTTCGTTCGTTTTTATTGTATTCAAATTTGAGCGGAAGCGTAATTTCCAGCAAATCCATTACTTCACTCACCGATTCGTATTCGATGGTTGCGTTGAGCCGTTTTTGCGCCAGCAATTCATCCTGAATATCAATGGAAATATTGTACCAGCGTTCCAGACGTTGTATCACATCTCCCAGCGGCTCATTTTTAAAGATCAATTTGTTGTTGATCCACGAGGTAAACAAGTTTGTTTCCACTGTATTTACAGCAATGCTGTGACTGATGGTATCGATGCGGGCCTGTTCGCCGGGATTTAAAAATTTCTGTTCACCGGTTTTGCTTGTTACGGCCACTTTTCCCCTTTCAAGTGTAACCTCGGGCAATGCATTATTGTAAGCCATTACATTAAAGGCGGTTCCATACACATCTACGGTTAATGACGAAGTTTCCACTTCAAACGGCCTCTTGCCTTGGGCCACATCAAAATAAGCTTCCCCGTCTAATTTCACCAAACGTTTGTCGCCGGAAAAACTTTTAGGAAAACTTAACGATGACCCAGCGTTCAGGTAAACTACCGATCCATCCGAAAGAGTAAAATTTGTTTTCGAAGCCAGGGGTGTTGAAATAGTTTGGGTTCCCTCCATTAATGGTTCTTTCCTGATATTCAGAAAAAAAGCAATGGTTAACGGAATAAAAAGTACAGCCGCAATCCGGGTCAGATAGGTAATCAACCTGTTACTTTGCTTCCCTCCCGGTTCGCGGTTATTTATTTCGAAGTGAATTTTGTGCAAGGTCGGAGATAAGTCGGGCGCTTCCAGCTCAAGTGGCATTTCTTTCCAGTGTTCCTGCATACTTTGCCCCAATTCCGTCTGCTTTTCCGCCTTCAGAAACATGTTTATGAAAGCCAGAAACTCGCTCTCGGAACACTTGTTCTCCAAATAATTTTTAAAAAATCCTTTCATTAGCCTTATTGTCGTTACTATAAACGTTCATGCGAGTAAAAACCCCTGCTCTGTTTTAAATTTTTTTTAAAAACTCGTTTTTCTATCTTTAGCCTTCTTGCAAAGCAAGGCATTCATCATTAAAGGAAATAAAACATTTTTATACTTTTACATCTCTCTACAAACAATAGAATGGATCAAGCTAAACTGGTAAAACGCTTAATTTCCGGCGATAAGATAGTGGTAAACGAACTGTATGAAAAATACAGTGCCAAGCTTTACCATTTTGCTTTTGGTTATTTAAAATCGGAACCCGATGCTTTAGACATTGTACAGGAAGTATTTGTCAACCTCTGGGAAAACCGAAAAAAGCTCAACAAAGATTCTAATTTAAATGCTTATTTGTTCACCATTGCCAAAAACACCATTATTTCGGTCTTCCGGAAAAAGCTCTCCGAGAAACAATACCTGGAAGATTTAAAGAACAAAGTAGTGGTAAATGCGATAGACACCGAATCGAGGGTGAACTATGATCTTTTAACCGAAAAAATAACTCACCTGGTTGACCAGTTGCCGCCGCAAAGAAAGAAAGTGTATGTTTTAAGCAAAGAAAAAGGCTTTTCGAACCAGGCAGTTGCCGACGAATTGGGGATTTCTGTTAAAACGGTGGAAGACCACATTACCAAAGCCCGCAAATTTTTAAAAGACAACTTGAGCGAGTACGGCTTGTTTGCCCTGCTTTTTATCGAACTTTTTGTTTCCTGAGTTATCCTGAATATTACATCAAAACGATAAGGGAAAAATGTTAGGTTCTGGGAATGTTGAACATTCGCATTTACTGCCTGTGTAAATGCGGTTGACTAAACAAAAAAAATCCCCCGATTTCTCAGGGGAATCTTTCTATTGCCGGATACCAATCCGATTATCTTTTAACCTGTATTAATCTTCCAACACGTTACAAACTTTCTGGTTGATGGCCCGCAGGCGGTCTTCTTCCAGTTTAATCACTTTCCGGTCGTAGGTCATCAGGCCATTTACCTCGCCTTCCACATCGGTAGTTTGTGTGTAAACCGCTGCAGAAAATCCTGATCTTGCCATTTTGATCAGCTGCTCAGCAAACTCAACATATTTATCCGTTACTTCCTTTGAATTTTTAAACTGAACATAGCCCCAGTTTTTGTCGGTCATCCACAGGTGTCCTTCCAAAGCCAGGCCAATGCCGCCGTATTCACCCAAAACCGTGGCACGGCTGCCGTCGTACAAATACATTTCGGGGCCGGGATAATTATGCAGGTCCAGCATATCCCCCACACGGTAATGGTTTCCGCCACTGGCAGGATTTACCAAACGGCTCGGGTCGTGCGCTTTGGTCCACTCCACAATTTCTTCTGTTTTGAACTGTCCCCACGCTTCGTTAAACGGCACCCAGCAAACCACCGAGGGATTCGACATGTGTTCGTCCATAATTTCCTTCCACTCGGCGCGGTAGTTGGCTTCCGATTCAGGCGAACGTTTCAGCTCGGTTCCGTCAAAATACTGGCGGTTTTGCCAGCGCGGGGATTCACCACCGTTAGGCATGTCCTGCCAAACCAGGATACCCAGCTGGTCGCAGTGAGTGTACCAACGAGCCGGCTCCACTTTTACGTGCTTGCGAATCATGTTGAAGCCAAAATCTTTTGTTTTAACAATGTCATATTTCAATGCTTCATCTGTCGGTGCCGTGTACAGTCCGTCGGGCCACCACCCTTGATCGAGCGGGCCAAACTGAAAATAATCCTTGTTATTCAGTTGCAAACGCACAATCCCGTTTTCATCACGTTTTGAGGAAACCTTGCGCATGGCGGTGTAACTTTTCACTTCGTCCACCGCTTTTCCGTTACTGATCAGTTTTACTTCCAGATCGTACAAAAAAGGCGATTCGGGGCTCCACAATTTTGCGCCCGCAACTGCCAGGTCAACCGATTGCCCGGCCACCGCTTTTCCTCTTGATACTACATTTCCGGCATCTTTCAGCACCACTTCATAAATATCGCCGTACGAGGCGCCGCAAATACCTGCATCCACTTTCAGGCTGTTGTTATCGATATCAGGCACTGCAACCACGCTTGTAATGTGCTTTTCAGCGACAGGCTCCAACCACACTGTTTGCCATATGCCCGTAACCGGAGTATACCA
Organism: Maribellus luteus; assembly: GCF_003576475.1. GTDB lineage: Bacteria > Bacteroidota > Bacteroidia > Bacteroidales > Prolixibacteraceae > Draconibacterium > Draconibacterium luteum. The sequence continues at coordinate 96,838 of NZ_QWGR01000005.1, forward strand.
GATTCCATGTGGATTTCCAATCTGTTTCCCGCGTGGCTGGTATCCTTTGTCGGATGGGTCCCATACTTTTACCACCAGGCTTTGTTCTCCTGATTTGGCAAGAAATGGCGTTACATCGAACGAAAAAGCATCGTAGCCCCCTTCGTGGTTCCCCACTTTAATGTCGTTCACCCACACATCGGCTTTCCAATCCACGGCGCCAAAATGCAGCAGCACTTTTTTGCCTTTCCAGGCAGATGGAACTGTAAAAGTACGTTTGTACCACAGTTCTTTTTCGGCGCCCACACGCTTCTGCACCCCTGACAAACTTGACTCAACCGCAAACGGAACCAAAATGTCGCCGTCAAACTCTCCGGGTTGTGCTTGCCCCGCGGCTGTAATTGCATACTCCCACAAACCATTCAGATTAAGCCAGCCGGAGCGTTCCATCAAAGGACGGGGATATTCGGGCAAAACATTGTTTACATCGATTTTATCAGCCCACGAAGTTTTAATTTTATCGCCGGCAGGTTGCCACTGGGCAAATACATTCAACGAACCAACAAGCATTAACAGACTTAAAATTCTCTTCATCATTTTTTAAAGGTATTAGGTGTTTTAGATTCAATAAACTCTTTTACTTCAGCGGTCTTTCAGATACTCCTTCAAAAGTAATTTTTACCGGTTTAATAAGGCCATTCTCGTCAAAGTACATCCGATCGATGCAGGTTTCGCGGTGGTTCCCGTCGGTTTCGCCCAAAGGCCGGCGATGATACACAATGTAATATTCATCGGTCCCGGGAACTTGAATCACCGAGTGATGCCCCGCTCCGGTTGCCACATTCGGGTCTTGCTTCAGAATCTTTCCGATTCTGTTGAACGGACCAAAGGGTGAGTCAGCAATGGCATAAGCCACGCTGTAATCGGGACCTGTCCAGCCACCCTCGCTCCACATAAAATAATACTTGCCGTTGCGGATAAACATAAACGGACCTTCCACATAACCTTCCGGTGTAATTTCCTTAAAAGTGGTACCATCGTCGAAAGGAACAAACCCGGTAAAATCGTCCTTCATTTTGGCAACGTTGCAATGCCGCCAGCCGCCATAAAACATGTAATACTGGCCATCTTCATCCTGAAAAACAAATTGATCGATGGGTTGAGCGCCGTTGTGAAATTTATCGAGCAGCGGTTTGCCGAGGTAGTCTTTGTAGGGGCCTTCGGGCCGATCCGCTACGCCAATCCCGATTCCGCCTTCCTCGTTATCGTTTTGAATATCGTTGGCTGCAAAAAACAGGAAATACTTGTTGTCTTTCTGAACAATCGCCGGTGCCCACATTGCACGCCAGGCCCATTTTACTTCGGTAGTGTCAATAATTCGTTCATGCTTTTCCCAGTTTACCAGGTCGCTTGAAGAAAAGCAGTCCATAAAAACCTGTTCGTTGTAAGGCGCTGAATACGTCGGAAAAATCCAGTATTTATCGCCGAAAACAATTCCTTCGGGATCGGCATACCAACCTTCAAACACCGGGTTATGGTTGTTGCCCGTTCTTTTTTGTGCCATTCCCGTGAGGCACAATAACATAAAAGAGGACAGAAGTATAAAATGCGAAATCTTGTACATACTCATATTTTCCTTTAATTATAGTGATACTTTATTGTTACTGATGAAAAGTGAAAAGCGTTTTTACCGCCTCCCTGGGTAATAAAACCAACGCGGGGTGAAAATCCCCATTGAGCCAGAAAGGTCCCGTCAACCTGTTGTTGCTGGTCCACCTGTACCGGAATCCAGTCTTCACCGTTCTCTGACCAGAAGAACTGAAAGTAGCGTCCGGATACAGCTTCGTACTTTAGGAACACTGAAGCCGGTTTATTCAATGTCACCTCCGAAAGAATTTGCTCTTCGCCATTTTTTGCCTGGTATAGCACCAAGTCATTCTGGTCGACTGCAAGGCTCAAGAAACAATTCATATTGCTGTAAATACCGATTCCTGTTCTTCCTTCTGCAGGAATTATCTCTGACACCAGCTCATAATTTCCTTTTTCGGGCCGCAACCCCAGGAAAGAAATACCGCTTTGCTGCGGAGTAATTATCAGTTCACCGTCTGCTACTTTCGCATCAGGTTTCACTCCTATTATGTCCCATTCCAGAAACGATAAAAACTTATTGGTTGAGAAATCGTCTGCAAAAACGGAATCAATTCTTTGTACCGTATTTTCAAACGGAACCGGCGCACTTACCGAAGCCGTGCCGTTCTTAAAATATGGCCAGCCCGTTTCTTCGTTCCAGAACATTTCATCCAGCATTCCCTGCCGCCCGATAAACTCAAAATCAGTGGCATTGTACGAATGGTACATATAAAAATACCGCCCGTCGGGAGTATTCACCAACGTTCCGTGCCCCGTGCAACGCCAGGTTTCTCCTCCCTGCAAAATGGGTTCAGGATTTTGTTCCCAGCCCTCTCTTAAATTTCTGGAACGCGCCACCATAACATGGTAATCACAGCGATTGTCGCAGCAACCACCTGCCGAATACAAAAGGTAATAATAGCCGTTGTGTTTTACCAGACACTGGCCTTCGTGTCCCGGGCCTTTCCAGCCTTTTGATTGATCGGTCAGCGAAAAATGCCCGCCTTTTAAACTCAATCCGTCTTCGCTTAATTCAGAAGCTAAGATTTCAATCTCGCGGCCTTCGGTCAAACCATATGCTTTCCAGGTAATGTAGAACTTTCCATCCTCATCCTGAAATACAAAAGCATCAATGGCCTCGTCGCCCCACTCAATAATAATTCCGTGATCGGTAAATCCTTCATAAATATTTTTTGTGCTAGCCACTCCGATGCAGGCAATTCCGGTGTCTTTCCGTTTAGTGGTGTAATACACAAAAAAAGTCCCGTTTTTATAATACAGTTCGGGGGCCCAGAAATCTTCCGAAGACCAGGCAGGCGGCTCGCTAAAAACGGCACCAATTCGCGTCCAGTTGATCAGGTCCTTCGATTCGTATAACGGATAATTGGGGACAAAATCATTGCTGGTTCCGGCGGCATAATACACATCCCCCACCCTGATAATCGTGGGATCGGGGAAATCTCCTTTAATAACAGGATTTTGATAAGCTACCTGCTTCCTGTCTTTTTGAGGTGTCGTGCAAGCCGTAAAAAACAAGGCCCCAACTATTAATGTAATAATATGCTTCATGTTGTATTTTCTGAACTATTCTTTATGATCGATCCAAACTTTCGTCATCCTTATTCTTCTTTTGTCGTCGGTCCGTGAACAATCAGTTTTCCATTCGGATCAATCTCCATCGGATCGATAAAAACCACCCGTTCGTCCCCTGTTTTAGAAGTTCTTCCGTGGTACACACACAGCAATGTTTCCCCATTGGGAGCCAGTGTCACCGAGTTATGTCCGGTACCGGTTACCACTCCTCCCTGCTCTACATTTTTCTGCAAAACCGGGTTGTTAGCGGCTTTCTGAAAGGGGCCCAAGGGTGAATCGGAAGTGGCATAACCCACCGCGTAGTTCTTCCCGCCAAAGTAATTGGCCGAGTACATGATGTAGTAGGTATCCTTGTTTTTCAGCAGAAAAGAACCTTCGGTCCAGCGGCGGTTTACTTCGCCCGAAGTTACCGAACGGCTTTCCCACTCGGCCTGCTGGTCGTCCATCTTTACCGGGGGACGCAGCAATAGTTTGGGTTCTCCGATAATTCCAGAGAAATCAGCCTGAAGTTCTACCCCGTAAATCCAGCTCTCTTCAATCTCCTGAAACATTCCTTTTTCGCGGGCCCAGTCGGCCACTTCGCTTTCTACCGGATTTTTATAGCAGCAACGCGAATAATACAGGTAAACTTTGTCGTTTTCAAACCAAAGGTTTCCATCGATGACGGGATATCCCGGATCAAATATCGGACGATCCATCAGATCGGTGTAAGGTCCGGTTGGATTGTCGGCAACCGCCACTCCGATGCGAAAGTTTTCGAGTTCGTTGGTGGGATTCTCGCGCCAGTCGGCACTAAACAGCAGATAAAACTTCCCGTCCTTTTCATACAACTCGGGAGCCCAAAAATTGGCGATATTCCACGAATCATCTGTATTTCCCTGGTAAATGCGGCCTTCGTCCTTCCAGTTTTTTAAGTCAGGCGACGAATACATTTTGAAGCCATCTTTTACACCACCGGTGCCAACCATGTAGTACATTCCATCCGATGCTTTCAGAATATACGGATCGCCAAACTCAACGGGTAGCGGGTTGTCCATCGTTAACTTTTCTTTTGCTGGCTGACACCCTGTAACAAAGGTTATTAGCGCCAAAAACAATACATGCGCTAATTCATTTAAACTGATTTTGATTTGTTTCATTATTAGGTTTGATTTAAGTTGATTTCAAAAATATCCGGTTAGCGCACTCCAATGGAATTTGCCCAGCTTTTCCAGGCCTCGTCCATTTCTTTCACTTTCTCCGGAAGCTCAGCCGAAAGATCGTTGGTTTCCGTATGATCAGCTGCTAAGTTAAACAACTCCCACTCCCGGTTGGGCAGTGCCGACATTTTCCAGTCTCCCATGCGGATGGCTCGGCCACCTTCGTGCTCCCAATACAGCGTATCGTGTATCGATTCTGTTTCGTTAAAAAGCAGGGGCAACAGGTTTTTCCCCACGGGGGGCACCGCCTTTCGGCCGTTAACCGTTTCCGGATATGTGCTCCCCGAAAGCTCCAGACAAGTGGGTAAAATATCGATTACGTGCGCCAAGCCACGGTTGATCGTATTCTCCTGTTGTTTGAGTTTAGCCGGCCAGTGAACAATAAACGGAGTGGCACTCCCTCCTTCATACGATTCCTTTTTCCAGTAGCGAAACGGTGTGTTGACCGCACTCGCCCATGCATTTCCGATGTAATTCCAGGTGGTTTCGGCTCCCGGATGATCCGAATTGTACTCGATAATGGTAGAATCGCGTGTAAATCCGGGTCTGTCAAAACCGGGAGGATAGCCCCGTTCGTAAGAAGCCCCGTTGTCGGAAAGTACAAAAATGATGGTATTGTTGTATTGTCCGGTAGCCTTCAACTTTTCAATGATCTGGCCAATCCCCTGATCAACCCGGTCGACCATTGCCGCATGCACCGACATACAAGCTGCTTCGTATTCCTTCCGCTCACATTCGTCCCATTTTCTACCCGACGAGTTTTCAGGAAGCGGGTAAGTTTCACGGTCGATCAGCCCCAGCTCCAGCATTCGGCTGTAACGTTTTTCGCGCAAAACCTCCCAACCTTCGCTGTAAGTATCCTTGTATTTTTCAATGTCTTCCGGGAGTGCGTGCAAAGGCCAGTGCGGTGCGGTATGCGCCACGTACAAAAAGAACGGTTGGTCGTCCCTGCTGTAATCGTCAATCAAATCAATTGATTTTTGAGTGATAAAATCGGTCATATAAAAATCATCCGGGACTTCTTTTATCGGCTCTTCGTTGTGCACCAGGCTAAAAGGATCGAAGAAGTTTACCACGCCCCAAATAACTCCCCAATGTTCTTCGAAACCCCGGTTGCACGGATAGTTTTCAAGCGGAGAAAAAGGGCCGTAATCCACCTGGTGAGCCATCCAGCGAAGCTGCTCCACCGGATCGTTTACCGGTTTGGTTTGCGACAAATGCCATTTCCCGGTCATGCCGGTGCGGTAGCCGTTTTCCTTTAACACTTCGGCAATGGTAGCGGTATTCATCGCCAGGTTTACGCCCATACCGTTAATGCCCGCCACCTGCGGATACTGCCCGGTAAGCAAAGAGGCTCGTGTTGGGCAACACCGGGCGCAGTTGTGCATTTGCGTAAAACGAACCCCCTCTTCCGCCAGGCGATCAATGTTGGGAGTTTGAATCTCTCCACCATAGCATCCCAAATCAGAATACCCCATGTCGTCCACCATCACAAGCAGAATATTGGGGCGCTCATCTGTTTTCTTTTCCGGCACGGAGCAGCCAGCAAACACTGCCGCCCAAAAAATAAACAGCCAATTTAGTTTATTCATTTTTTTTAGCTTTTTCTATTTCCATTTCCCCCGATGGACGTTTCAACGGCTCACCCGCTTTAACAGCTTCCCCAAAGTTGGGAGTTCCGTCGGTGTTCCAGGTAAACGGCTGCATGCGCACGTCGCGGTTCCAACCGGGCTCTGTTCCTTTTTTTGAATGATAAATAATCCAGTCTTCACTTCTGTCGGGTGATTTTACAAACGATACATGCCCCACTCCGTGAACGGCTTGGTTTCCTTCGAATACCGGCCCTTGTTTTTTCCAGCTTTCAGGATTCAGCGGATCGGCATCCGCACTTTTTAGTTCCAACATTCCCTGGCGGTATTCTTTTAACCACGACTCGCGACACGAGTAAACGATAAACACCCGATCGTTCCGCATTAAAACCTGTGGTCCTTCGTTCAGGTTAAGAGGTCCCCCGGTTTCCCAGCTTTCTTCGGGCGACGAAAGCAACACCCTTTTCCCCTTTAAAGTATAAGGATTTTCCATCTCCTGAATGAATAAATGCTGGGGAGTGGCATCGGTATCCATTTGTTTCAGCCAGCCCGACCACAAGGCGTATAATTTCCCCCGATGTTCAAACACCGTCATGTCGATAGCCCAAACGTTTTTCGAAATATCGCTGGGATCGTCACCGGTATTCAACATCCCCATGTCTTCGTACTCGCTGAAAACATCGGCTGTTTTTGAGCGCAAAACGCCGGTTCGCTGGTGAATAAAAGGCGGCCCTGATTCGCCGGCAGCATAATACACATACCAGTGCCCCTCAATAAAATGAATTTCAGGTGCCCAAACACACGATTTATTCCAGCCGGTTTTGGGAGCGCTCCATATTTTGCGGTTCTCCCCGCGTTGAGTAAGCAGTTTTGAACGTGACACTGAAATGCCATTGTTGGCCGAGAAACAATAAACGTACTCATCGCCCTGTTGGAGAATCCAGGGATCGGCTCCTTCCCAAACCGGATTGGTAAAAGTGTTTTTCACATCTTGTTTTGACGCAGCATCCGGTTCCGAATGCCCCAACAACATCAGGCTACCAATTACAAGGTACAAAAGTCTGAATCCCATATTCTTGATTTTAAGTTTCGTTTAATCTATTTCTCAATTCTATCAGATGTTTGTTATAATCTATTCAAAGTACCACTTCTTTCTGAAATCGGTAAAAGGGACAATAATTTGTCCCTTTACCGATTCAGTTAAGTGGCCAACTGCCACTGGCAGAAAACAAATATCCATTTTCTCCTTTCGAATAGGCATCGAAACGGGAGAAATATTATTGCTAAGTCTTATTTCTCGAGCATCTTAATAAAATATCCGCCAACCACCGAGCGAGCCTGAAAACCAACCTGTGTTGCTGTAGGTGTTTCGTACCAGTCGGACATTGGCACACGGTCAGGCGTTTCGGTTACAAATCCATACAGCGGATCGATAAACATTTGAAACGTTTCGTTATCATTTGCTAAAGTGGCTGTCCAAACAACCCAGTCTGATTTTGTATATGTTCTGCGGTTGTCGAGCGGCAAGCCGTATTTGTTTTGTTTGGTCAGGTAGTAGGCAATTTCGGTTTGCGCTACTTCCGGAGGAAAAATACCCAGGTTGAGCAGTTTGTCCCAAACCAGGTTGTATTTCTGACTCCAGGTTCCGGGCTGGTCAAAAGTAAGGCGGTAGTGATCGCCGTCATCCGCCATTTTCATCCACTCCTGTGCCATACTTTTTGCTTCTGAAGTGTATTTTTCTGCTACGTCAGTTTTGCCCAGCATTTCGGCCAATTTTCCGTACCCGGCAATTCCCATAATGGCTTTTGTTGAAAGGTTTACATTATGTGCAAAATGCCCGGCAAAGTCGTCGGTACAAAGCTGGTTATCCGGATCCAAACCGTTTTCAAGCAAATAATTGGCCCAGGTTGTCAGCACATCCCAGTGTTTGGCGGCATAATCGGCGTTTCCTTCCATGGCAGCAATTGCAGTGGTTAAAATCACCATGTTCCCACATTCTTCCACCGGCATGTCGCCCCCGTAAGTCTGTCCGTTGGCAATGGGGTAGGTACCCACATCGTGCGCGGCAAACGGTTTCGCCCATTTTCCACTTTCCGAATAATAGAAAATCGGATTGAGCATGCCTTTCAGCAGTTCCGGATTGTATTTCAGAAACAAAGGAGCCGATGGATAAGTAACGTCCACCGTACCAATGGATCCGTTGCTAAAGTTTTCTTTTGAAAGAAAAAGCGTGTTGCCTTCGGTGTCTTTCACAAGTTTGTGCGCAGCAATCGACTGGCGGTAAGCCAGCAAGCACAAACGTGCATATTTTTCGCCACCGGCCGCTAAAGCCTCTTCATAAATTTTTGCATCGGCCGCATCGCAGCGTGCCATAATGTTTTCGTAGTCTTTGGCCGCTGCCGTCAGCGCCTCGTCAATTGTCACCTGGCCATCTTTTGTCCACCAGGCCTTCAGGTTCTTTTCGAAATACTGAATCGATTCAATATCGTCGTAAGCCAGCATTACGTAACCGCTTGCCGGTTTATCCGAAACTTTTCCAACAGCATCGGTACACGCCAGTACCGGCATTGAGTTCGACATAACTGCTGTCATTTTATCCAACCGGCTATTTATTTTACCACCTTCTGCAAACGATTTCTTCATATCCACAAAATCGCCGATTGCAATTGTTTTATTGGCTGCCCCGGGTGTTGCCAGGTAGAAATAACCCCAGTCGATGCGCACGTTGTCGCCTTTCTTTTGCAAAATGGGTTGTTCGATAGTTCCGGTTTTTGCCACGCTAAGGTTTGCAATTTTGCCGGTGGTTACTTCCACTTCCTGGTTCAATTCGTTTACTGCCCATTCGGGAGTCGTCTCAAAGTAAACTTCCACATCGTGCGCTTGTCCGTCGTTTGAAACCACCTGGTAATTGATGTAATTTACCGGACGCGAAAGCAGGTCCAGGTCATCCATCAATAAAGGAGAAACAAACTCCACCTTCAAATCGACCGGGCCGCAGGTAAAATCATATTTGGTTTGAGTGGCGGTCATCTTCACACTGTTTTGAACCGCAGTTTGCGCAAAAACAGGCTTTTCGTCGCTTTCTCTGAAAATGCCAAAATCAACATAAGCCAAACCACCGCGGTCCCAGCAATGCGCGGCAATGGTATTTTTCCCGTCGGCATTCAACAAACTTTTGTCGAGTTTTAACACCACATTGCTTTTGGCGCGGTTCCCGGTATTGATGATTTCGGTTCCGTTCAGGTACAACTCAAAATCGTCGTCGTGCGAATAGATCAGGTACAATTCGCTATCGCTGCTGATTGCCGGCAAAGTAAACTCGCGGCGCACCCAAATATGCGGACTTGTCCACGAGGTGCTTGTCTCGCCGGAGTTAGGCGTACCAAAAGCAGCCTTTCCACTTGTCCACGAGGCATCGTTAAAACCTGGTTTTTCCCAGCCTGAAGCAGGCTCTTTGGTCACATATTTACCTTCCCAGGCTTCGTATTTGGCGCTTGGCAGCACCGGTTGAAGCGGAATTTCTTCTTTCCCCAGGAAACGATACGTTTGCCCGTCCACACGGATGGCGCCGATCAGCGAATGGTTTTTACCCGTCCAGTGTTTTACCGGCGTATCATATAAATTATCGGAAGTTGACCACGCGCTGGTATAGGGATCGATCGTAATCAGCGGGTAAGCAGGAGCTCTGAAACTTTCTCCCTGTTCAACCGTTACAGATGTCGCAGCAGACTGACAACTTTGCAACAGTACTCCTGTCAGTATAAAAGCAATACAATAGAAAAATATTCTGTTCATTTTAATTAAAAGATTTTTTGAAACAGATTCGGCTCTTCCGCCAGAGTTGGTTATGCTCATTAAATAAATTAGCTGGCCGAATCGTCTCATCATTATTTATCAGATTTTGTTGGTCGTATTTTGGTTAAAAAAGCAAATCAGTTTTTACTTTTCCGACTTATTCAGTCTCTGTTCTCCGGGCTAAATCCATGGCTTTACACAGCCAGGCATCCACCGGGGAGAATTGTTGATATAGGTTAAAATATTCATCTCGCAGGTAAATCAAACCGTTATTGCCGGTTCCTGCGTTTAACATTTCTCAAACTTACAATAATGTTCCTAAAATGCTTCGGAGCAATCATGCATTTCGCTCCGAACTCATTTCAGACAATTGTCCGGAGCCAGTCTCTCTCCTTTTATGGCATACATTAAAAAAGACCGACTCCGGTTTTTTTATTCTATTTATCAAAACTCAAGACTACTTTCACCGGATAATGATCGGAAGGCGTCCGTGCCTCGTATTTCCTCAGCGAAACCTCCTGCGGAAAATTTCCTGACTTTTCCGACTTACTCTCAGCAATTTCAGTTCTGTAGGTATCGGTTAAAACGCCGTAACGTTCTACTCCAAAACCGGGGCTGACAAACACATGGTCAATCCGGCTGCCGGTAAACATATCGGGTTTAAAGTTATTGAAGGTACCGTTTAAGGCATACCTCACTTTGGCAGCTTCATAGGCATCGTTCAGCAAGTCCGATCCTGCCAGCACCGCGTAGTTCGGGCTGTGCTGATCCACATTGAAATCACCGGTCAGAATCACCGGCTTGTCGCCGCACATTTCGGTGATTTTCTTCAAAACCAGTTTCGCGCTGTTTTTTCGGGCTTCCACTCCAATGTGGTCCATGTGCAGGTTGAAAAAGTAAAACTCAAACCCGTTTTCGCGGTCTTTGAATTTTACCCAGGTACAAATCCGTGGCAAAGCTGCATCCCATCCTTTGTTGGGGCGATCGGTGATTTCCGACAACCAGAAATTCCCGGATTCGAGCACTTTAAACTTGTCTTTCTGATAAAAAACCGGGGCATACTCGCCTTTGGTTTTACCATCGTCGCGGCCAACACCCACATAGTCATAGCCGGGGAGACCGGCAAGCATATCGAGTAACTGGTCGTGCAATACTTCCTGCGCTCCGAAAATCTCGAAATCGTTAAAGCGGATTAAGTCGCAAATTACCGGGCAACGCTGTTTCCAACCGTTTCCTTTTACCGAGTCGGAAGCATTGTGGTACCGGATGTTAAAAGACGCAACGGTCAGTTCTTCGGCCTTTACTTGCTGAGCACCGACCATAAAAAGCACTAAAAGCGCCCACAGGATCTGTTTCATGTTGTTAAAATTATTATTTGAACTATTCTCCCTAAAGTTCGTAATAATTACCTACGATTACTCTTCGCTGGAAAAAGAATACGGAAAATCTTTTTCGTCCACTCCCCTGTTTTTGTTCGGAACCGGGCTCATTTTGAAGTTGATTTTCGCTCCTTTCATCAGATCTTCATGCCTCAGGTAGTTTTTGGTGTACTTTTTACCATTCAGCTTCATTTCAGAAATGTAGCGGTTTTCTTTTTCGTTTTTGTCCGCTTTAATGCTGACCTCTTTTCCGTTTTCCAGTTCGATTGTTACTGATTTGAACAACGGAGAACCCAGTATGTACTCATCGCTTCCCGGGCAAACCGGGTAAAATCCAAGTGATGAAAAAACGTACCAGGCAGAGGTTTGTCCGTTATCTTCGTCGCCGCAATATCCGTCGGGAGTGGCCGCATACAGCTTGTCCATTATTTCGCGGGCCCAGTACTGTCCTTTCCAGGGTTCGCCAGCGTAATTATACAGGTAAACCATGTGCTGGATGGGCTGGTTTCCGTGGGCGTACTGCCCCATGTCCATTACCTGCATTTCGCGCATTTCATGAATCATACCGCGGCTTTTCATACCTTCCGATCCCGGAATAATAAAAACAGAATCGAGCATGTTCACAAACTCTTTTTTCCCGCCCATCAGGTTCATCAATCCCTTCGGATCGTGAAACACCGACCACGAGTAATGCCAGCTGTTGCCTTCAGTAAAGTCGCGGCTCCAGTCGGTGGGCTCAAATGAACCGGAAAAAGTTCCGTCAGTAGCCCTTCCGGCCATCAGTTTATTTTTCGGGTTGTACAGGTTTTTGTAGTTCATGGCGCGCTGTGCATAAATCCCGATTTCACTTTCGGGTTTGTTCAGCGCTTTTCCCAGTTGGAAAATCGTCCAGTCGTTGTAGGCATACTCCAGCGTACGGGCTACGTTTTGATCAATGCCTGCATCGTTCGGAATGTAACCATATTGGTTGTATTGCTGGTAACCGGTCCTTCCGGTAGCCCTTACTTTCGGATGCACGCTGTTGGCACCGTGTTTCAAAGCCTCCCAAAGGGTTTCAATATCGTAGCCCCGCAAACCTTTCACGTAAGCATCGGCCACCACCGACGCTGAGTTGTTCCCCACCATAATGTCGCGGTGCCCCGGGCTGGCCCATTCCGGCAGGAAACCGCTTTCCTTGTAGGCGTTCACCAGGCCTTCCTGCATTTTCTGGTTTTCAGAAGGATACACCAAATTCAGGAAAGGAAACAAACTGCGGAAAGTATCCCAGAAACCGGTGTCGGTGAACATATAACCCGGCAGCACTTTCCCGTTGTAGGGGCTGTAATGCATTACGTTTCCGCTGGCATCGATCTCCGAAAGGTTCCGTGGGAACAAAACCGTGCGGTACAGGTTGGAATAAAAAGTACGCAGGTTATCGATGTTATCGTCTTCCACTTTAATTTTCCCCAACACCTCGTTCCAGCGGGCTTTTCCTTTAGCGGCAATTTCGTCCAGACCATCGTTACCCAGTTCTTTCAAATTCAGCATGGCCTGCTCTTCGCTGATAAAAGAAGAGGCAACCCGCGCATTTACCTGCTCGTTGTTTGAAGTTGCAAAACCAATAATGGCACCGGCGTGGTTTCCTTCAAACTCTTTTTCGCCTTTGGAAATTTCACCGTCTCTTACGGCGGCATAATAGGTAAAAGACTTGTCGAATACAATAACGAAATAGTTCCTGAAATTATCGGGCACACCGCCACTGTTGCGGGTTGTGTAGCCAACAATTTTATTTTCTTCTGGAATAATTTTTACGTACGAACCGCGGTCGAAAGCATCGGCCACTACAAAAGAGTTTTTGCTGTCGGGGAAGGTAAAACGGAACATGGCAGCACGTTCGGTGGGTGCAATTTCGGTTGTTACATCCACATCGGCCAGGTAAACGCTGTAGTAGTAAGGTTTCGCAACCTCTGCTTTGTGCGAAAACCAGCTGGCACGCTCGTCTTCGTTAAAAACAGCTTCGCCGGTAAGCGGCATAATCGAAAACTGACCGTAGTCGTTCATCCACGGGCTGGGCTGATGTGTTTGCTTGAATCCCCTGATTTTATCGTCGGTGTATTTATACATCCACCCGTCGCCCATTTTCCCGGTCTGAGGCGACCAGAAATTCATTCCCCAGGGCAAAGCCGTTGCCGGGTATGTGTTTCCGGTTGAAAGTTCGTATTTAGAATTAGTTCCCACCAGCGTACTCACATAGCTAACAGGATCAAACGTTTGTGCGCTTAGTTTCAGCAAAAAACTGAAAAAAAGCAATGCACCTAAAAATCCAATTTTTTTAACCATCCTTCTTTCCTCTATTTATTTTGATAATTTACATCGATTCACTGTACAAACAGCCGGTTTACCAACTCAGTTTTACCCGCACTCCGTCCGGATTGTTTTCAAAACGCAGGAAGCAGGTTTTGCTTTCCCCGTCCCATGACATGTCAGCTTCCAGCGGATTCCCGGCTGCATCGGTCACTTCTGTCTTTTTCACTTCTTTGGGCAAGAGCACCCGCATAACATTCGTCGTATTCAAGGGGCTTTTTGCCACAAAAGAATATTCGTTTCGCGATCTGTTTTCGTCGTAAACTCTGGCGGCTGTGGCCAAAACCTGTGGCGTTTCCGGATTTTCAACATTCCCGATATTGAACAGGAAAGCCTGTTCGCCCGGGTTTATCTGCTTTTCGTCCAGCACCGGAATTTCGGGATCAAACAAATCAATCAGCTTTCCTTTGATTGAATACGGAGTTTTCTCCGGGTTTTCATCCACTACTGCAACCAGTTCGTAAGGCCCCCTGGTAAGCGCGAACGAATTTTTAAATTCAAGTTCGCTTCCCGTTTCCTTCTGGTACAATGCGTTTACAGTGTTTACAAATACGTTGTCGTTGTTTTCCTCCAGCACAAATTCTTTTGGATCGTTGCGGAGAATGCACACCTTTCCTTTGCCGTATTCAAATTCGCCGGCCACAAAAGGTGCTTTCAACCCCATTTTCAGAAACAAATCTTCGGACGGAGCGCTGAAGTTATTTCCATTGGTATTCCACCACTCCTGAACACTTTGAAAAGCATCCTGATCGCGCCCACAATACATTAGCACACCACCGTTTTTCACCCATTCGGCAATGTGATCGTGTGCCGACTGATCCATCGGTTTCATGTTTGAATACGACATGATCAGCACTTTCACATCTTTCCAGGTTTCGGGGAACGAAACGTTTTCGATGTGAACCGTTTTAACCGGAACACCCCTTTTTAGCAAAGGGAGCGCCTGTCCGTAAAAATTTGAAAGCTGCGGGTCTTCGTATCCGTTGTGTGTCGGAAAACGCTGAAACATCAGCGAATTAGCCATCAACACGCCAATTCCCTGCGAACCGCTCACTTTGTTTTCCGACAAAGGCATGTTGTTCAGGGTATTGATCATCACCTGCATTTGCGTAGAGTAAAAACGCGGAATGCGCTCTTTCTCTTCGCTGTTGGCGCTGGTGCGGTAGTAGCCCTGGTAAATACGGTTGGGCCACGGCATAACTTCGTAATCAGCAATCATCGGATACAGAAGCTGTGCGGTAAAAGTAGCCTGGTAGTTCTTTTTATAGTCGGCCCAGTCGCGCGGCCAGTCTTCGATCGGGTCGGTCAGGAAAAACATTTTTCTGCCGGTTGGTTCGGTCATCGACTCCATGGAGCCATACTCCAGAAAAGCGGTTTCAAATACGCGTTCTTTTGCCTTACCATTGAAATAATTGGGTTCGCGCGAGGTACCGGTCCAAACCTGGGCAATGTATCCATCCACACAGGGCAATGCCGCCAAACTGGCTTCGGGACTTACAATCTGCCATTGCGAATAATTTACCAGCGAATGTGTGGGCACATAACAACGAACATTCATGCCTTTGCTTTTCCCGTACTCTTTGGCATAGGTAAAACACTCGTTCAAAGCCCGGTAGTAAAGCTGGTATTTCAGTTTGTTCGACAAATAGGTGTTTTCAGCCGACTCGTGCTGCGGCCGCCAGTCGAAACCGTAATATTCTTTCCATTCGCGTTTAAAGGCATCGCTGTATCCCGAGCGTGCCCAAAACTCAGGTTCTTCCAAAAAGATAGCATCAATTCCGGCATCGATCACCCGCTTGATCACTTTCTCTTTCATGTATTTTATGAAGTTCATGGACGGAACAATGTACGGAACCATGTGTCCGTGCCAAATGGTGTCGCCATGCTGGGTCACCTGCCCCTCATCGAGATGCCATTTGCCGTCCCATTCGCCGGTAAAATAATCCTGGTATTCTCCCCAGGCAATTCCGCTCATAAAATGCGTGGTGTATCCCCGGTCGCGCCACGACTGAACGCGTTCTTCGAAAGTCATGTTCCCCTTCTCGTGGTGGTCTTTTACGCTGTAAACGATCGCTACATCTGCCCGCACATCAATAACGGGCTTCCAGGGATTGGAAGTTTGAAAAGCTGTTTTTTCCTTTGGCAGATCAGGTTGTTTCTCTTTTTTTGGCTGAGGCTGTGAACAAGCCTGTAAGATGAAAGCCAGCAAGAGACTAAATGTGATTGTTTTTTGCATTGGTTAAGGTATTTTTTGTTACAAGAAGAAAATCATCCCTACTAAGATAAGCAGGGATGACCAATTCCAAATAAACGATGAATCGCCCAGCGTTTTTATCCACTCGGCTCTATTACAATTAAGTCCTCCGATTTCGCTATCAAACCAGATTTCTGTCCCATTTTTTTGAAGGTTTAAAGCCACCCCCAAAACCGGTGGCTTCAAACCATTATCAAAGCTTATGGAATCATTACTTCTTTTGCTTCGTTGTAATTCCATCTACGGGTACCGCTTCCCCTGGGCGTATCGTAATTAATACGGGCAGCAGCGCGGATAAACACGACTCTTCCTTCCGGAATTGTTCCGTTCGATTCGATGGTGATCGTTTCTCCGAGCAATGCACCAAAGGCAGAACCAGTGTATTCAATTTTGCTGGACCAGCGCTCGTCGCGCGCCCGGTACCCAACACTCGACGAGTAACTCACAAACAGCTGAATGTCGGTAACATTTAAAAAGCTGTTGCTGTAACCTCCCATCGGTTCAATTTTAGCACGAAACTCTTCTTCCGACACCGCACGGGTAACACGCACTTTGGCAGTAATTTTACCATTGCTTACGGTGGGTTCATCCACCCATTCTATTTTCAGAAAAGGCTGTACTTCAAATTTAACCTTTGTCACCCCTTCAATATCCAGGGTCTTTGTTTCGTCGGCCAGCGGCACACCGCGCTCATCTTCGCGAAGCAGCGGGATGAAAGGTCCGTCGATACGAACGTTGTAGTTTCCTTTAAACAGTTTTGTATTCCGGAAAGTACCATCACTCATGGCGTAAAAGTCAGGGTTGTGTGTTACGTTATCGCCCCAGCTAAGCTCGGTTAAACGTACCCGGATACCTTCGCTGCCCTGGTCGGTAAGCACCGGTTTGCCGGTTGCTACGTCGACTACCTCGCCTTGCAGTGTTTCGGCCGGTTCGTCGTAGTTGTCCAGCTCAAAAAAGCCGCAGGAACTAAAGGATGCCAGCGCGAACATTAATATATAAAATCCTATTCTCTTCATTTCGATGTATTCTTAGTTGTTACTTATCCTTACTTATTACCGGTTGGGTTGCTGATCAATTACGGGGCTCTTGGTTACTTCGCCACCCGGAATTGCGAAATAATAATCAACAACGTTGTACTCAAACGTTTTCAGACTTACCCATTGGAAACGGGCATCGAAGAAATATTTTCCGGTTTCGGTTGAGAAGAACGGATACAAACCGCGGAAACGATAGCGGGCGTTGTTACTATAGGTTTCTTTGTCTCTTTGTTCTCCCCAAAAACCATCACGTCCTTCGTAGTGTTGTACCCTCCAGCGACGCAGATCCCACTTGGTTTTGTGTTCCAGTGCCAGTTCTTTCCGGCGTTCTTTACGAACCATGTCGCGTCCTGCAATGTCGGCCGTAATGTTGCCAGTAAGCAATGTCGCACCGGCACGCTCGCGAATGTCGTTAACCGCATCGGTAGCCACCTGAAGCATGTTTGACCCGTCGGGCGACGCTTCTCCGGCCAGTGACAATTCCACGGCTGCTTCGGCTGCGTTTAACAGTACTTCAGCATACCGCATCAGAATAAACGGCTGATCTGATTTACCCTCACCGGCTTCAAACGATGGATCGGGGTTCAGGTATTTACGACCGTACAATCCGGTTAAACAACCTTCGCCGTTATCGAAGAACGGACCATTTGCTCCGGCCGCGGTCATGTCAGCACCATTGTATTCAACAACTTCCTGGCTGTTTCCTTCCCTCGGACTCAGATAAAGCGATTTAGGCGCCTGTTTGTAGGCATCCAAATGCTGGTAGCGTTTTTCGGCTGCCTGGTATGAATAATCGTTGAAGAAGGGCTGAACCGGGCCTTCACCGGTATACACTCCCGCACGGATCTCGATCTCTTTCCCTTTAAACATATCGCCGGGGAAGATAACGTAGGCACGTAAACGTGGCTCGGCATTTTTAAACAGATCCATAGGATTGTCATACATCAGGTAATTACCATCTGTATTGGAAGCTCCGTCAGTTACGCGGATGGTTCCGTCCTGGTAACGGTCAAAACCATCGTACAATTCCATGAAATCGAGTGTAGGACAAGTTCCCGAAGCCAAAGGCGCTTTGAAAATAAACGGAGCGCTGTAGGCATCGTATCCGTGAGCAAAAGTAGGATACGTATATTCTTTCACATAAATATTTTCGGGGCTCGACAAGTCGCTAAACATGTTTACCATATTCTGATACTGAGCTTCCGGATCGTTGGCTGCCCATTTTTTGGTATACAACGAATAGTTACCGCTTTCCATTACTTTCCGGGCAGCCAGGTAAGCCTCCCTGAAGTATTTTTTGGAAGCCGCTTCCCATGAATCTTCGGCGAAACCGATCACACGAACACCGGTTTTTTCACCAAAACCAGTCAGGCGTCCTGTAACAGTTTCGTTGTATTTTGCCACACTACCGGCATACAACATAGCCTCCGATTTAAAAGCCCATGCAACGTATTTATTAGCGTAACCGCTTTTCGGACTGGCAGGCAGTAACAACTCGGCCGCTTTGTCGTAATCGGCAAGCACCTGATCCCAGGTTTCTTCTTCCGTAGAGCGTGCTACTTCCAGTTCATCCTGTTCAGCAGGATAAGGAATAACTTTTGTTACCAGCGGCACCCCGCCAAAACGACGCGCCATGGCATTAAATACGGTGGCACGCACAAAATACGCTTCCCCTAAATAATGGTTGTACTTTCCTTCGGGAAAAGAACTTTTGTATTTTGGCAAGTTCTCCAGCAAATAGTTGGCATCGCGCAAAAGCGTAAAGGCTTTTCCCCAATAGGGTGTACGTTCGCCTGTAAAAGCGGAACAGATTCCGTCGCGGTTAAGCGCTTCTCCGGTTCCTTCGATACCAAGAGCACCAAGCCAGGAGTTAAATTCAACTCCCCACTGGGCCATGTATTTGAAATCTTCGAAAGGCATGTTACTGTACATTCGTGCCATGTAAATCTCCATGCCCGATTCGGTCGTCAGTAAATCGTCGTCGCTAATGATGTTTTTGGGCGGGATGTCCAAATCCATACAAGCGGAGAAGAACAACAGGCCAATCAGCGCTAATATATTTATCCTTTTCATTCCTTTAATATTGTTTATTTTTTAAGTAACTCATTTTGTCATCAAATTTCTTGATTCGTAAGTTCCTGTTTCAATGAATTAAAATGTTGCCGATACGCCCAAGGTCAATGTTTTGCTAAGCGGATACATTCGGCCCAAATCATCATCCGGATGTTCGGGGTCCACAAATTTCACCCCTGTAATGGTGAACAGGTTGTAGGCATTGGCAAATACGCGCAGATTCATAGTCGAAAGCGCTTTAATCTTTGGCAGGGTATAGCCCAGTTCAACGCTTTTCAAACGCAGGTAGGCAGTACTCACACGGTTAAACTCGGAGTTACCGCGCGGGTAGTTTCCGGTAAAACCATAATAGCCGCTTATCCATTTAGTTTCAGGATCGTAAGGATCGGCCATCGGATCTTCCGGATGCCAGCGATCGAGGTATTGCTCCAGTGTTCCGCCACCGTTGCTTCCCCAGATAGAGTACAGCGGTTCTTTGTATTCCATGGAACCAAGTGCAGAGCCCTGGAAAAGCAGGTTCATATCAAAATTTTTGTAAGACATTTCGTAGCTCAAACTAAAGTTCAGCCAAGGAGTCTGGTCAAAAGCTATCGGATGTTCATCCAGGCCGTCAATCTGTCCATCGCCGTTCCAGTCGACGTATTTATAGTCGCCGGGCAGTACATTTCTTTCTTTGTAAATCGCATAATTCCAAATGTCTTCCCAGCTTTCGTAGCGTCCTGCCGATTCATACCCAAACTGAATCCCCTGGTAACGGTTGCCTAAGTTGTTGTTACGCCACTGGTCGTATGAGTTTCCATAAGGGCCTTTTTCCGAAGCTGTCAGGTATTTCTGACGGGTAATGGTTCCGATGGCTTTTACTTTGTATTGGAAATCGCCAATTCTGTTCCGGTGAGAAAGCTCGAGGTCCATACCAAAGTGGCGGTCGCTATCGAGGTTTTCCCTGGGAGCCGTTGCACCTACAACGGTTGGCAGATCGCCTGAACGGCGGGCAAAACGTCCTTTTCTGCGACGATCGAAATAATCGAACGAGAAGCCAAACAGTCCATCCCAGCCTTCAAAGTCAACACCAATATCGAATGTGTGTGCAGTAAACCACGTAATCAGTTCGTTGGGAAGCGCCAGCGTTGAAACGCCGTACACAAAATCGCCTCCGAATACATAACCGGGAGCATACTGGTTGTAGTAACCGTTTTCGGCATTGCCGCTTACCGCCGGGTACGTGTAACCCGTTGCCCAGTCGTATTGCAGGGCACCGTCGTCGCCCAACACACCATAGCTGGCACGCAGTTTTAACTGGTCAACAAACGACAAAGATGAAATTGACTGGAAGAAAGACTCTTCGGACACACGCCAACCTACCGATGCCGAAGGGAAAAATCCCCATTGGTGACCTTTGGCAAATTTTGAAGATCCGTCGTAACGGAATTGTACTTCGGCGATGTAACGATCGGAATAAGCATAATTCAACCTTCCGATCAATGCTGAATTGGCCAGTTCGTAAATATCGTTCAAACCACTGTGCATCCCGCCAATCTGGTCTTCATCGGTACCTGCAAAAAGATACTCCATACCAAAAGCCAGGTTACGTTGTGCATAAAAGTTATCTCCTGTTCGTTTCTGCGTTTCCCAGCCCAACAAACCACCTAGTTTATGAACATCGGCAAAGGTATTGTTGTAATTCAGAATAAACTGTCCCAACACCTGCTGCTTGTTGTACATTTCGCGGCGAATCTGGTTGGGCGAGCTTGAGTTGTACAGTTTTGAATCGTACGAATCTGTTAACGAATTATAGGCGTACTGATAGTATTCTTTCCGGTAAATATTGTTGTCGTCAGACCGGTAGTCGTAGCTTATCAATGCCTTGGCTGACAAACCTGTCAATGCGTGCGAAACAGTTCCGAAGTCGAAATTCAAGGCTGCGGAAGACTGGAAATATTTCTGGTTGTATTTGCGGTAACCTGAAATGTCCGAGGTCATTTTTGCCACCGTGTTTTCTTCCAGATCCAATCCTTCGTAGTTAAGCATTGTGTTTTCAGGATCGGCATAAGCCGGGAACAACACCCCCTGGCGCCAGTAGTTGCGGATAATATCCGAAGCGCTTGAATAAGGATTGTTGCGGTTATCGTTGATACCACTCAGGTTCAGATCGAATCTCAGACCATTGGCAATTTCGGTACTGATATTTGAACGCAGGTTGTACTTTTCGTAGTTCAAATCGCCTGATTTGAAAAAGCCTTCCTGGAAAAAATAGCCCATTGCAACATAGTATTGGGTTTTGTCGGTACCGCCCGAAATACTAACATCGTGCTGGCTTTGCGGAGAATAATCAGAGAACAGCAATGAAGTCCAGTCGGTTGTACGACGTGTTCCGTTTCGGAAATCCTCAAAGTCCTGTTCGTCGTAAATGATGCTGCCTCCTTCAATATTGTTCATCGCTTTCTCGTTGTAAAGCGTCATGGTTTCAAAAGCATCGGCCAGCACCGGCATTCCTGAAGGTTTCTGGAACGTAAAAGAACCGTTATACGAAACCGTTGCTTTTCCTTCGCTGGAACCTTTTTTGGTAGTAACCAGAATCACACCGTTGGCGGCGCGTACCCCGTAAATAGCTGCCGAAGCATCTTTCAGCACCGAAATATCTTCGATATCGTTCGAGTTCAAACGCTGAAATTCGGCAGTAGTACGCGGAACCCCGTCAATTACCACCAGGGGAGCACCCAAACCGCGAATATCAAAGCTGTTGTTGAAAGCCCCCGGCTCGGCACTTTTTTGCCATACACGCACACCGGCCACCCTACCGGCCAGCATGTTTTGCGGGTTTTCGTTTTTGGTCTGGCGCATTTCGTCACCTTTCACCCCGGCAACCGATCCGGTTAGGGTCACTTTTTTCTGAACACCGTACCCCACAACCACTACCTCTTCCAGGTCTTGTGCATCAACTTCCAGCCGAACACTAATTTTGGTGCGTCCGTTCACACTTTCTTCTTTGGTAGTATATCCCAGAAACTGAAATACCAGCGTACCATTCTGCGGCACTTCAATGGTATACTCACCGTCAATATTGGTAATCGTACCTACCGTGGTGTTTTTGATGGCCACCGTAGCTCCGATAATCGGCTCGTTGTTGTTGTCAGTAACAATACCCGAAACCGTAGTATTTTGTGCCCACGATGAGAAGGGCACAAAAATCATAAGGAACACAATCATACGCAGCAATTGCGTAACTTTTGCATATCGATTTTCAATCATAAGAATAAATTTTATTTCGTTTTATTTTTCCAGTTCGTAGCGTGCCAGCACTGCATACTCGGCAGCAAAAGCAAAGCTGAACATCCCTTCGGAGTTGTTCCGGGCCTTGTCCTGATTCCACCCTACCAGCAAGTTTGTAGGCAGAATGCCGTTGTATAAGAAGTTTTCGTAGCCGAAATCAAGGTTTTTCTGGAAGCTTTCGATGTATTCGCCCACGTTTTCCCAGGCAGGGTATACATCCACATAGCCACGCATCATTACACCATTGAACCAATTGCAGAACCCTTTAATATCGTATGTATAATAGCCGGGTCTCGTTTCACCCAAGCGGGCGAAATAGGAAAAACTGGCGTCCGAAAGCTTTTGGGCATCGCTGAGGTAAGCATTATCACCGGTAGCCCTGAACAGGTCGGCAGCTCCTGAAAGCATTGTTCCGCTATTGTAAGTGATGGCAGGCCCCACCCGGTCGCGGCAGGAAATTCCTTTGCGGTAAGTTACCCCGTTAATCACTTCCGTTTGTGGATTTCCGGGCGTACATCCTCCCATCATATCGTCGTAAACACCGTCAGAACGCAACAGGTATTTCTTTTGCCAATCGTACACCTTTTTGGCAAAATCGAGGTAATAATCGCTTTTCTTCACCTGAGCCGTTTTGCGGGTCTTTTTGTCGGTAGCGTCGATGTAGCGATGCGTTATTTCATCGTTTTTGTCCTTGTACAATTCGTGCAACCACACCAACGGACTCACCATCGGCCCGTTACTGCACGAGTGTTTGGTAACATAGCCCGGTCCCCAGGTAATACCTCCGATTTCCTCTCCGTTGGCATCGCGGGTGCAATCCCATCCGTCCAGAACATATTCTGTGAGGTATTCGGCTTTTTGCAAGTATTCGTTATTACCGGTGAGCTTATAAGCTTCCAGAAACTCGCGCACGAGCCACATTTGATCGTCGTAAACGTTTTCGATTCCTTCTACTTTAGCCGAACCTTTCGAAGCTCCGCGGTTTACACCGTACACCGACCATTCTTTGGTTTGGGTGTAAGAAACCAGTTCGAAGGTTCCCATGTAATAAGCTGCGTTATCGTACAATTGGTACAACAATTCAGCATACCGGTTAAAATTCGCATCGTAAAGGGCAGCATTTCCACTCGCTTTCTGAGCTTTCAGCCCGTGAAGAATTGCATTAACCGCCTCAATGGCGCTGGTGTACATCCATACACTTCCCTTTTCTTCGGAACGAACATCCGTATACGGATTGTAGTAGCGTGCCATCGCCATTCCATCTCCGGTAAAATGAGATTCAATGGCGGCATCTGTCAGTTCCATAGCCCGAAGCAGGTTCTGCTCGGCAAGGCTCACCTCCTGCGGAGGATCGACCGGACCGTCGTCGCTGCTCGATTTACTGCAGGCAATGGTTATTAAAGACGTAAGACAGCAAATAAAGAATATTGTGCTAAATTTTCTCATCATATACTTTTTTAGTTCATGTTAACACTGTGCAGAACCAGCTTATTCTCACCGGTATTGGCTGCGCCGTTGTACACGCCAATGGCAATGGTTACACCCTGACCGTTAAACTGCGTCAGGTCGTACACAAACGATGCGTAGGCTTCCGGGTTGTCGGCACCACCTTCTCCGTGTTTGAATTTCCAGCATCCGTCTTCTGCGGCACTGGCCTCCTGCGCAGTGTTCGACTGTGGCGACAAATGCGTAACCGTTCCGTCGTCCTGAATGGCTGTAACTTTGAAATAGGTATAGTTGTCGCCGAAATTCCGGGTACTGAAATTCAACTGATTGCTACCCGGGGCAATGTCAAACTTGGCATACAGATACGATTCCGGCACTTTTGTATCCACATCCGGGGTATTACGGGTTTTGATGATGTATCCTTCTGACGGGAATACTTCCGGGTCTTTTCTGAGCGGCACAAACGACCACTCGGCCGCAATGTGAGCGACATCGCGCCATGCACGGTAAGCATCAACATAGTTATCGCGGTTACCGCTGATTGGGCTGATACCGGTAAAAGAAGATTTGGTGTGCGCCATGGTAGAACGGGCTGTTTCTACGGTTAATTTCCAGCCTTCAACTACTTCTGTACCTGGCAGCCAATCCCAATTTTCCACTTTCCGGTCGGCAAAACGAATGGCACGTAAAACCAGTTGTTTCCAATAATCACCGGTTTGCTGACGGTAAATACCGACGGCTACAATCACTTCTTTTCCGACGTAGTCGCTAAGATCGAACTCAAAATCAGTATAGTTACCTGAACCATAGGTTTTGGTTTCGCCAATTTTTACTGCGGCAGGCTGTGCGGCCGAAAGATCTACTACCTGCACACCAAAATAGGCAGGCGCAGCTTCATCGGCATTGTGTGTACGCAATCTTAACGACAGTATTTTGTTGTCTTCGGTAATGAGCTTACTTCCGTATACAAACGAATCAAATACATCCAGATCAGCCGGATTATTTTGTTCGTCACCGTTATTCCGAATTTGAATGGTAGTACCTTCATTTTGCTCTTGCCATGCTCCCTGGAAATCGAGCGTACACATATAGTTACATGCCCAGTCCCAGTGCGGGTAAGCATCGGCATTGCGTCCGCCGCGATATTCGTTGAAATACCATTTATCGGCTTCAGCCAGATCGTCGGCCGTTAAACCACGCAACAATTCCTGGCTTCCCATCTGAATATCGATGGTCACCACTCCGTCTGCAAAATCGTCTTTGCCAATTTCTTTGGTGATGGTTGCATAGTCGGTTTTGGAAAATACCAGGGTATAATCGTCTGCCACCAGGTTTCCAATTACATACATACCATCGGCATCGCTTGTAACCGTACCGGCCGGGCCAACACTAACCGTTACACCGGCAAGAGGCGCTCCCCCGTTCTTGGCATCGCTAATTGTTCCCATAATTTTTGCCGAAGCATTTACCATGGTCACATTGGCGGTAGCCACGTTGGCTTCGTCAAATTTTTCGGCGGTAACTGTTACACTAACAGTCAACCAGCCGTCTTTCGAAAACTTAACTGCATGCGTTTTTACCGATACATTTTCGAAGGAATACTTTCCTTCAGCATCGCTGGTTGCGGTCGCCTCCTCCTCATTCACTC
This sequence comes from Maribellus luteus, assembly GCF_003576475.1. GTDB lineage: Bacteria > Bacteroidota > Bacteroidia > Bacteroidales > Prolixibacteraceae > Draconibacterium > Draconibacterium luteum. The sequence continues at coordinate 122,072 of NZ_QWGR01000005.1, forward strand.
CCGAAAGCGTAACCAAAACATCCGAAACGGGCAATCCGTCACCATCGGTAACGGTTCCGCTAACAGTACCCAAGCCGATATCTACCGACTCGTCATCTTTTTCGCAGGAACTTAAAAAGGCCAAGGCCGTCCCCAACAACACAGCGAACACAAGGGTCCGTGAGATTTTAATTAGTTTCATTATTAGAATACATTTAAATAAGTTAAAAACCTTGTTCAGTTCATTTGAACCTGTTGTTTCATTGTGAATCCACGTTCACAATCAGCACATACTTTTTGTGAGTGGACAAATGTTGGCGGAAGTGGTTAAAATTTGGGTTAAAACAGGGTTAGTTTCCCAAAAAACTTATTAATCTATCAGCGTGTTAGTGTTTCTTACGCTATAATTAATTGAGGTACTTGGGGCAAACCTCGTTGGGCTTGTGCTGTCATAATTTTCATATCTTTGCCGCACAATTACATTTTCTAATCCTAAAGAAATAAGTTCCAACAAAGGAAATATTTGAAACTATGCTTGTATCAGTAAAACTACATTGCTACATACTTTTACTTTTCACTCTTTTAGGGGTTCAGAAATCATTTCTGGGAGGATTGAAGTTTAGCGGTGGCGAACAGCCCATCGACAAAAGAACTTCGTACAATGTTTTTGGCGATAATCAGGTAACATTTACCGACAGCTTTGTTATTGATTTTAACCTGTCTCTTTATCCCACCACCCAAATCGGGTACATCATCCGCATCAAAAACCAGGAAAACAACACGATCTACAACCTCTTTTTTGACGGACAAGGCAGCGAGCTTTCATTCAAATTTAACGAAGAGGGCAAGAACAACCTGATTACCGCCAATATGGATAAGGAAGAATTGCTGAACATGCACTGGTTTAAAATGAAACTATCATTCGACCTGAAACGCGATTCGATAACGCTCGCCATTCATGACAAAACCTTTGGCACCAGCAATGGCAGTCTTCCCAATCCTTGCAGTCCGGTTATCCTTTTCGGGAAAAGTGATTTTATAATTGATGTGCCCACATTCGCGATAAAAGACCTTTCTGTGGGCAACAAAGAAAAATACCTGTTCCCGCTGAAAGAGAACGAGGGAAACATCGTTCACGATCAAAAAGGGAAAGACATTGGAGAAGTTTCCAACCCGGAATGGCTGATTAACGACGCCTATCACTGGCGCTATCAAACTTCGTTTCAATCGAAATTGGTTGCCGGGGCCAATTACAACTCGCTAAAAAAAGAGATCTATTATTTTAACCGCGACTCGATACATATATACAATGTACGATCGGGCCACACCGAAATAAAGGTATTTGATGAAAAATGTCCTGTTGAACTGATATTGGGTACCAATTTCCTTGATCCGGGAAACAACAAGCTGTATACCTATGAAGTGTTTTATGAAGCGCCTTACGAAGGTTCAACGGTAGCCAGTCTCGATCTGAACACCTACCAATGGACGGGAGAAAGCAAGGAGCAGTTGCCGACCCAACTGCATCACCACGGTGCGTATTTCGATCCGTCGACCGGGAAATACACGCTGTTCGGAGGTTTTGGCAGTATGCATTACAGTAGAAACTTCTTTACATATGATTTGAACACGAGTAGGTGGAATGTATTGGACAAAATACCCGGAGATTTCCTGTCGCCGCGTTATTTTTCTTCGGTAGGTTACCTGAAGCAGAACAATTCAATCTACATCTTTGGCGGCATGGGCAACGAGTCGGGCGAACAAATTGTTGGAAGAAAATACTACTACGATTTATACCGGATAGATCTGAATACAAAGCAAATTTCAAAGCTTTGGCAAATTCAATGGCAAGAAGACAATGTGGTCCCAGTCAGAGGAATGGTGATACTGAATGATTCGTGTTTCTACACCCTGTGTTATCCCGAGCACTTTTCGGATTCTTTTCTGAAGCTCTACCGCTTCTCGATGAGCGATGGCAGCTATGAAGTACTGGGAGATTCCATCCCGATTCATTCCGACAAAATTACCACCAATGCCAATCTTTATTACGATGCGGGTCTGAATAACCTGTATGCCACAGTTCAGGAATTTGATGACGATATTTCGTCGAACCTGAAAGTATATTCGCTGGCTTTCCCACCCATTACTGCCGAGGAGCTTAAAAGCTATTCGAAGAGTAAAAGCAGTAATGTCGCGCTGCTTTTAATCGTTCTTGTTTCGGGGGCAGTCATTGGCATAAGTTACCTTTTGTACCAGCGACGCAAGCAAATGCAGAAAACCGATGAGTACGGACTACCAATTTCGCGCGATTCGGGGCTCAAAAGCCACATGCCTGCCCGGGCCAATTCCATTTGTCTTTTTGGCGATTTTGAAGTACGCGACCGGAAAAACAAAGATATTACCTACCTGTTCAGCGAAAAACTGAAACAGGCATTTTGCCTGATCCTGCAACACAGTGCCGAAGACGACGGGATCACCTCGCAACGTTTAAGCGACATTTTATGGCCCGGAAGGCCCGCCTCCAAGGTAAAGAATTCGAGAGGCGTAACCATCAATCACCTGCGCAAGGCTTTGAGCGAACTCGATGGAATCGAATTGATTTACGAAAAAGGATGCTTCAAGATGGTACAAACCGAAGAGTTCTATTGCGATTATACCCGCTGCATTCAGATCATTTCTGCGGAAAATACAGAACAATACCGCGATGAATTGTTATCGCTGATCACCCGTGGTAAATTTCTGAAACTTTCGGATCATCCGCTTTACGATTCGTTTAAAGAGACAATGGAACAAAAGCTGGAGCCGGTATTGCTGCTTGAACTGGAAAAATGTTTTGAGGCGGAATCGTTCCGCTCTGTTATCAAGATTGCTGAAGCTATATTCAATATTGATCCATTAAACGATACAGCATTTGCGTACCAGGTAAAGGCTATGCAACGGCTGAAAATGAATGAAGAGGCGCTGATCAGGTACCAGTCGTTTGTGCTTGAGTACAAGAGGATAATGGGGAATCCGTATCCGCATTCTTTTAAAAGTTATAGTTAGTCCGGTTTCAACTGATTTCTATTCTCCGTTAAAACCGAACCAACTACACCCAAAAATGGTTTCCTTTTCGTTTTTGAACTATGGCTTTCTCCGAAAACCGTTGATCGTTTGTTACGACAAAAACTTCTTCCGAAGGGCTTCCACCTGCTGGTCGTTAATAGGCACCAACTTGCCCAGCGATGCTCCCATTGTCAGCGACTTGGCGCTAAATTCGGCCACTTCCAGCCGGTCGAAAGTGCCAAGCAATTTATCACCGGTTACCAAAACTGAATCGTTATTAATAATTACGGCCGGCGTATTTACTGACAAAGTATTCAAAATGGCTTCCTGCCCGGCGAAATGCGAGCCAAAAGGCATGTTCGGAATGTCCTGCAGGAAAATCCAGCTCTCGGGAATGGTACGCACATCCATTTTCTCGCCGGTTACGCTGTAAGCCATCAGGTAAGGGCTCTGCGTAAGAATGATGGAGTTGACATGCGGATTGCGTTTGTAAATCTCCTGGTGAAGCCAGGTAGAGCGGCTGGGGATTTTCCCGGGTTCGCGTTTCCCGTCTTTTATCTGAACAATGTCTTTCAACTGAATGTCCCAGCGGGCCACATTGGGAGGTGTGATCAGAAAATCGTTTCCACGCCAGCGAACCGAAACCGTTCCGTAAGAGCTGATCATCAATCCCTGATCGCAGGCACGCAATACAATGCGCTGGATCTGTTCGCGAATGGCTCTTTCATCTGATGGATGTTCCACCTCGTCCATTTCGGGCAAAAGACGCGGTATCTGGCTTTCGAACTCGTTGATTTGCTCGTCGGTCAGGTAATTGGGGGTTCCGATCGTACTACCGTTGATCAACGTCCGGGCACAAAATTCCATGGTTTCAAAACGCTGGTACGCATCACTTAAATCACGCCCGCCAACCACCGTACCATGGTTTTCCATAATCACCGAGTTGAATCCTTTGTCGAACTCACGGGCAATTACAGTTCCCAGTTCTTCGCTACCCGGCAGTTCGTAGGGAGCATATCCGATGGGACCACACACGTGTTTTGCCTGCGGAATAACATTGGTATTGGGTATTTCCCGAACAATGCTAAACGAAACAAGTGCCGGCGGGTGCGCGTGGATCACCGCTTTAATGTCGGGGCGGCTTTTGTATATGGCAATGTGAAACGGATATTCCGAAGAAGGCTTGTGTCTGCCTTCAATACTTCCGTCGCTTTTTACACAAACAATATCGGTAGGACGCAAGGTTCCTTTGTCGATAGCAGAAGGGGTTACCCACACATCGCCGTTTTCGTCGATAATCGAAATATTACCCCCCGAAGTAGTTGTCAAGCCGCTTCGGTAGATTTTGTCAATAATCATGGTAATCTGGTCGCGCGGGTGCATCCATCTGGTATTAAGCTTCCTCATTTTGTTTCAATTTTTTACTTGAATATTTGATACAAATTTAGAACTCCCGATGCGAATCGTCATCCTGTAATGACCTGTTTTTACCTTCTTTCTTTGCTTTTCCACATAGTCTAGCCTTTCCCCGGGAAAATCTTTTTATGCCCTATTTCGCCAAGGCTTACCCGCTTATTTTTCAAATCCTTAGGTCCTGTCATCATAATAATTCTTATTGTGAAATGCCGTTTCAGGGCTTGAATATCCGGGCCATTTTTAATAAACTAGCCAGCAATGCATTACATTGAAACCGGTAAGAATTAACATCTAAAATTTGCATATACCAAAGGTTACAGCTACATTTGAGACATACAAAACGAGTTCTTTAAATAGATTAAGATACTGTCCGCATTAATTCAAAAATTGGTAAACTCAACAGAAAAAATTAAACCGAGGACGCTCTTTATGGTTGCTAAAACAGGCCTTGTAGTCCCGAGTATTCGGGGTGAGTCTTCTGACCGATGGAAGTTTGATCAACCGGGCACTCAAATCCTGTTATACAGGGGTTTTACACATGATGAATTGATGCGGATTTTTTGTGTCCTTACCTGAACCGTTTCACCACCAAAAGCAATACCAGCAAAACACTTAAAAACAAAGCCGCACGGGCGATATAGTCTCCGTGTTTGACATAAAACGTCAATTCGCTGTTCGCATTGATGCTTCCCGATATGGCCGCTTCCTGCCACCAGGGAGTTGGCTGGCTGACATCGCCCCGCTGATTGATAAAGCACGAAATACCGGTATTGGCCGACCGCGCAATACTCCGGCGGGTTTCAATGGCCCGTAAACGCGCAAACGACATGTGTTGCTTGTAACCCGGCGTATTTTTCCACCAGCCGTCGTTGGTGATAATAAAAATGAGTTCGGCGCCCTTTTTCACATAGTCGGTCACGTATTCGCCAAACACCGACTCGTAACAAATAACAGGCGCTACCATTGTTCCATCAGCCGAAACAAAATTGCTGGCTGCTTCCTGTCGCCCCAGGCTTCCGGTGGTTCCGCCAATGTTGATCACAATGTCGCGAATAAAACCCAGGTATTTCATAAAAGGCATTTTCTCCACCCCCACTACCAGCTTCGATTTGTGGTAGATCTGCTCTTCACCGTTTCGATCCAGGAAGATGGCCGTATTGAATCGGTCGTAACTGGTTCCGTCCTGCGAAGTGCGCGCGGTGAGTGTAGCCTCGGCCTTGTTGGGGTAAACTTTATAGGAAGACACCCCGAATAATAGCTCGGCATGATCGTAATTGTTCATAAAGCCCTTCATGCTGTGCACAAAGCCATTACTATTCAATTCGGCTTCGTTCCAGTAGCCGGGATTTTCAAAAACCGTTTCGGGACCTACAATAAAATCGGTATTGTTATCCGTCACGCTGGCGGCCAGTTTCAGGAAATTGTCTCTCTTTTTTGTTTCGGCCCGCATATCGTATTCTTCGGAATAAGGATCCACATTGGGCTGCACAATCGCCACCTGTTTGGGCTTGCTTTCCTCTTTGTAACCGGCATACATACTCCATGAAATGATAAGCGGCACAAACAGCGCCACCGCCATGCTTACCAGCGAAATCACCCGCTCGCGGTTGGCAATCCTCTCCTGTAGCTGAACCAGCAGCTTGAAGATGAGAATGTTCATAGCCAGTACCCACAAAGTACCGCCAAAAGTTCCGGTAAACTCGTACCACTGAATCATTTTCACGTTGTTGGCAAAGCCGTTGCCCAACTGTAGCCAGGGCCACTCAATGTCCCAGTGAAAATGGAAATATTCAAATGAAATCCAGAACACCGCCAGACAGATATACCCCAGGTTTGAGCGGAATTTTCGCCGTGCCATGTGCGCCAGCCAAAGCACCAGCGACATCAGAAAGGAATTGGTAATGATGGCCATGGCCGCACCAACGAGGGTCGCATGCATGATCCACCAGGTAGTGAGAATATTCCAGGTAAAGACAGCCAGAAAAGCATGCCCCCAGAAAGACACACTGCGGTATTCTTCCTTTCGGTCGACAAAAAACTTATCGATGACCAGCAGCGGAAGAAAAGCGATAAACAATATCCAACCGGGAAATCCCAACCAGGCCAGACTTAACAAAACTCCGGAAAAAAGTGATAAAAGTAACCGTTGAGTGCGCTTCATTGGTTGATTTATGATTCAAGGTTTTTAGAAAAGAGTTGCTTTTTATGCTTTTGGTTGCGGTCGAACACAAAATCAATTTTACCAACCATTAAACCACCCCACCACGCCTGGTTCACAATCACCGGTTCTCCGGCTTTGTTTTTCTCCACCATCGGTTCTTCCAGGTAAGTATGTGTATGCCCGCCAATGATCAGGTCGGTGGCTGATGTTTCGGCAGCCAGCACCAGGTCGCTCACTTTGTTGCTTTTGTATTTCAGCCCAAGGTGCGACAAACAGATCACCAGGTCACATTCCTTTTCATTCTTTAAAAACGACTCCATCTCGAGCGCCACCCGAACCGGATCGTTAAAAACGGTATTCCCGTAATTGCGTTTGCTCACCAGCCCTTCGAGCTCGATGCCCACTGCATAAACGCCTATTTTAATGCCGTTGCGTGTAAATATTCTGTAGCGGTCAAATTTCCCGGCTAAAATCGTATCCGAAAAATCGTAGTTCGAACTAATGATCGGGAATTTTGCATTGGGCAGCGGATCGGCAATGCCTTTCAAGCCGTTGTCGAACTCGTGATTACCAATGGTCCCCAGGTCGTAGCCGGCCGCACTCATTACCTTTAGCATCAGCTCGCCTTTGAAATAGTTGAAGTACGGCGTTCCCTGGAACATATCACCCGCATCGAACAAAAGCGTGTTGGGATTAACAGCGCGTTGCTGTTTCACCAACTCTGAAATACGTGCCAGCCCACCTTTGTTGACATAGCGTTCGTTGCCTTCGCCAAAAGGCTCGATGTGGCAGTGCAAATCGTTGGTATGCAAAATGCTGATGGTTACAAAATCGTCGCTGGCCAGCAAATCAAAAGGCGTAAGGGCCAAACCGATGCCCGCCGAACCGGCTGCCACATTCCGGATAAAATGTCTTCTATTCATGGCTGATCCTCCCATCCAGTTTTACCTGCAAATGCTCGTTGTTCTTTTGTTTTTCTTCCAGGTGTTGAATAATCAGGTCCCGGATCAATATTCCCGGGCTCACATATTGTAAACGTTCTTTCAAAATATCGAGGCCATCGCCGCCACCGGCTACGTAGTCGTTGGTTACCAGCCAGTACGTTTTGTCGGCGTCAAAATCCTGTCCGCCGATTTGTATATTCTCGGCCTTCTCTCCTGATATTTTAAATCGGACGCCCCCCACACTGTCGCCACCTTTGCGGGCCACGTAATTTAAAAATTCCTTTAGGGTGCTGCCTTTTAGTTCCAGGTAAACCAGTTCGTTTTCGAAGGGCATTAATTCATACACCTTCCCCACGGTTATATTCCCCTTGGGCAAAGCAGTCCTGATTCCGCCGTAATTAAAAAACGAAACCGACGGAACGATCTTTTCCTGCCGGGCCACATCAGTTTTTGCGGCTTCTTCGAGCAAAAGATCCCCCAGAAAATTGGTTAACAAACTTTCGGGCTTGTCTTTTTCCATCTCTTCTTCCGAAAAAGAAATCACCCGGTTCATGTCTTTATCCAGCATATTCTTGTACGGAAGATACAAGCGAACAATATTGCTATCCAGCGGGTTGGTTTCTTCGGCCACCGGAATGTTCTTCAGTTCCACCCCGGTTTGTACTACGGGGTTCTGGCAGGATATGACAAACGTCAATAGAGTTATTAACAGCGCGTGGCTGATAGAATGTCGCATAAACAAAAGAAATTTATGTGCGTTACCTTTATTTTAGCATGAAAGTCGTTTACTGTAAACAGAAATAAACTTCATATGTTTAAGGCAAACTTACATATAAAATCACTTGTTAAGGTTATCTATTTAATAATTTTGGTTACCGCTTTTCTGCCGTATGATGCAGGCGCACAAACAAAAGAGGTGGTAGCGGAGAAAGGCGATGGAATTTACCGGCTTTTAAAACGCCACGGAATTTCGGCCACCGATTATTTACAGGATTTTATTTCGCTGAACAAGGAGGCACTGGGCAAAGACAACACGCTGATTGCCGGGGTTAAATACAAACTTCCGGATGTGGCTGCTGCCGCTACCAGTGTTACAGAACAGCCGGTGGCAGCAAAAACCGGTCTCAGAACCGAACGCTACCCAATATTTGGCAAGCAATACGAAAATGTAGTGATTGAAAGCGAACAGCTGAAAGGCGCTGTTTATTACCTGATGGCAGGGCATGGAGGCCCCGACCCGGGAGCGCTGGGAAAATACAACAACCACCTGGTGGCCGAAGACGAATATGCCTATGATGTGACGCTGAGACTGGCCCGCAACCTGATTTCGGAAGGGGCCACGGTTTACATGATCACCATCGACCCCAACGACGGTATCCGCGACGATAGCTACCTGAAAGTGGACAAAGACGAGGTTTGCTACCCACGGCTTACCATTCCGCTGAACCAGATCAAACGCCTGCGCCAGCGTTCCGATGCCGTGAATAAACTCTATGTTAAACACCGGGGTTCTTTTCAGCGTATGATAGCCGTTCATGTGGATTCGCGCAGCAGGGCCGAAAACATCGATGTGTTTTTCTACCACGATAAACGAAGCGAAACCGGCGAAAAAGCCGCCAAAATATTGCTGGAAACCTTTGCAAAAAAATACCGCGAGCACCAGCCGGGGCGAGGATACGGGGGCACCGTAACAGAAAGAAACCTGTATGTGGTAAAAAATACCTATCCACCAGCAGTTTACATCGAGCTAGGAAATGTAAACCACCAGCGCGACATCCAACGACTGATTATGTCGGGCAACCGCCAGGCACTGGCCAACTGGCTCTACGAAGGACTGGTTCAGGATTTTAAAACCAATAAATAATAAGGCACCGGCCTGTAAAATAGAAGGGGCTGTCTCAAAAGTTCTCTTGTGTTAGATTGATGTTACAATTTGGAAGTAACCACCAGGGTTTTCACCCCTAAATCCCCTGTAGGGGACTTTAAGCCTTCGGTCAGCTGACGGAGAGGTTTGGAGGGGTAAAATGAAAGTCGATTATAAATTGTAAGTTTCTTTTAAAACAGCTTGCCTTTTTGGACAGCCTCTTTTATTTGCGGCTTAGCGGGAAGGCTACCCTACACACGCCAACACAAAAAACAGCTAACTAACTGATTTAAAGAAGCCGCCGCAGTTGAGAGTAATCAAATTGTCGCGCGACAAGAGCTTCCCGCACTCGAGCGTAGCAACATTGTCGCGCGACAATACCGTGCCGCAATTCGGAGAACCTAATGCGTCGCCGGTTGCAAAGCCGCCGCAGATGAGCATGCTAACATTGTCGAACGACGAAAGTATGCCGCAGACCGGAGCAGTAACATTGTCGGGCGACGAAAACCTCCCTCCATTCAGCGTAGTAACACGGACGCACGTCGCAAAGGCTTCTCCCATCCGAGAAGTTATCTCAACCGGCAACGCAAAGGCCCCGCTGTTTTGAAAAGCTATATCGTCGGGCGAAGAAAGGCTGCCGCCGCTGCCGCACGATTGCCTCGTGTGGCATTGTTATAAGTTGGATTTTGTAAACCACGCGATGGAATCGCGCGGGAGCAGGGGATTTGTTGTTTTTTCAATCAAACTTTGATTTTAATCTTCTTCCCACTTCTCGATATTCGACTTTTCGATGATTCCGTAATTGACAAACTTGTCAGTTGTAATCAGGTTTGCTTTGGCAACTCCTTCGCCAAAATCCTGGGTGTCAATTCTTGATGTGACATTTATCCATTCTTCATCCACATTTAATACAATCGAAGAATCCTTATACAATAGGTGAACGGTTCCGTTTGATTCCACATCTGTTATCTTAAATGCACCTTGTTCGTACGGCAATTCATAAATCCCCGTAAGTCCGGTTCCAGCACCTCCACCAGCTAAACCACTTAAACTAATGCCATTTCCGTAAATTACTTTCAATGATTTATTGATTGAAAAATCGATATCTCCCGATAAAATTTCATTTTCAGCATTAAACGTATAAGTAGGAAAATCTACTTGCGGGCCTTCAATATAATTTCCTTCGATTAGCTCACCGTTTGTATTTACATGATGGTCAATAAAAACACATTTGTCGGAATCGATTATCCAGTTTTCTTCTTGATTTTTCTCGCAGCCGGAAACAAGCAATAAACTGACGCCGGCAATTACAATCGTAATTAGTCCATTTTTAAAGTTATTTATTTTCATAATAGCTAGAATTTAAAGGTTACTATTTTATTGACTATGCTGCTGCACTTTAAAACCACGCGATACAATCGCGCGGGGGCAGGGGCTTCCATAAAAGTCTAGTTTTTAGCTGTTACAATGAATATAAATTGATAATCTTCAATATCTGCATCGGGCTGATTATAATTGGTTGGTGACGCTTTTGCCATGAAAATCCGGAATGAAGTATTTGAAATGAACGCCCCCTCTCCAAAATGGTTAATGAATGCATCTGCAAAATAGGAATCGTCGTTTAAATTAGCCGGAGCCGATTCCATATCGCTGATCAAATCATTTACATCTTCTATATCATGCCCGTTATTTTCATAGAATAAGGCCCCACATGGTTTTGAGGCTATTTTTACTGTTTTGCCCTGATTACCTATTTGTAAATAGGAGTAAACCCTCAAAGCTAAAGGTCCATTTTGGTTATCCTCAAAATCTACCAGGGCACAATCCAAGTTAACACTATCTTCAACATTTTTAATAGAAAGTTCTACTCTTTCTCCTTGGTAGACAATTTCTCTCGACTCACCATATTTTAGTTCAAACACACTTATTAAATCACCTATGTCCTCAGAAATGTGCATGTCTGGTTCGTCATTGTCGCACCCTCCCCCTAGCAAAACCACACCAAGTGGAAAAAGGAGCAGAAGAATTGTATACAGTCTTATTTTCTTTAATTTCATTTTTTGGGTTTTAAAAGTTGTGTTCCCGTCAAACCACGCGATGCAACCGCGCGGGAACGCGGTGTCAATATTGTCTTTTTCATCTTTATTTAACTGTTACAGACCAAAGCGTACCAACAAATGTACAGTATGAATGTAACGGGAAAGCTGGGGGCACTCCCTGTATCTCGCCTCCTGGTCCTGCATGATAAATAGTCAATTCTCCGGAACAATTATATACGGGATAATCGTATGTTTTTTTATCCGGAGAGTATGGGATAAGAATAACATGGTTTTTTGTTTCCCTTTCTTCGTATAGATCAATATTGAAACTGGAATGAATATCTGTTTTATTCAGCGCAATTTCATCCTTAATTCGTTTTAACCATTCAAGGTTCACCAAAGGATCCTCCACTCCGCAAGCGGAAATCTCGTGATTTTCATAAATTTCGTATTGAGGTTCTTTGTCTTCGCATCCTGTCCCAAGGAATATAAGAAAGAATGAAAAGATAAAGAGTAGTTTTAATTTGCCCCATGTTGAGGTTAACGTTTTCATTTCTATAGTTTTTAAAGGTGAGTTTCTTCCGTCAAACCCCGCTATACAATCGCGCGGGAGCGATGAGTTTCGAGCTACGAGCTTTGTCCCGATAGCTTTGTCATCATTTATTTTTAATTATTACAAAATTCTATAGATGCTGCAAACTCAGGGAATAGCATACAGGTCGAAAAATGATTCCCAAATTCTTCATATTGAAGAACCTTAAAATACACAATATCACCCTCATTTAATATCCCATCATACAAATCAGAATTAAATGCTATTGTTGCACCCACTGGAAGCTCACTATTCTCGGGAGGCTCAGAAATTTCTATGATATTTTGACATCCATCTCCATGATTAAGGTTCACTACCTTTCCTTGGAAGCATAGAGGGTCTTGTTCTTTATCATCACACCCTGTCCCCAGCAAAACCACACAAAGCGGTAGTAAAAGCAGTAAAGGGATAATTCGTTTTATTTTTTTTGATTTCATGTTTAAAGTTTAAAGGTGAGTTTCCGTCAAACCAGGCGATGCAACCGCACGGGAAAGCAGAGCAGATCGTTTTAACCTTTTAAATTTCACAAACATTATGGTTCGCTTTTAGATGTTTCAGTTACCATTACCTGATCATAATTTTCCCATGGAAAAGAGGCTAACATGGCACGGCAAGCCCCGGTAACAAACGGAACTTCGTCCTGTGTACTTACAATTTGGTATTTGAAGCTAATTTTATAAGCGTATTTCAAACTATCGGGGAAAAAACTAGGGCCGCAATTATCTCCATTATAATCCGGAGTAAGAATTTCATCCGGGAAAGAAAACAAACCCTCAGGAATATTAAATGAGTAAAAGTTCATTGCGTTATTTTCACTTCCTTCAAGTAATATGCAGTAACCTCTTTCTGTTTTATTTCCGGTGGCCTCTCCTTTTGTATTAAATTCATCCGCAATGAAAGAACCAACAATATAACCTTCTACCTGATCGGAATACTCATTATCATCCTTACAACCCATCGCAAGTAAAATCACACAAAGGGGCAGCAGGAGCAGAAGAATTGTTTGCATTCTTATTTTCTTTAATTTCATTTTGGTTGTTTTTAAACGTGAGTTTTCTTCGTCGCTACACAGATTACTTTATAATAAACAGGCTATCCGTTGTAGAGCTGAAATAAAGTTTAAACTCGGCATGGGTCCTTGAGTCTCTTTTCAATACAAACACATATTCACCATATTCCAAAGGGCCTACTTTACATTCCAGGTCATACCTGCAAATACAATCACAATACGCTCCGGTTTCCTTTTCGGTAAGAATAACAGAAGAGCTATCCTGGCTTACCTCGACAACCAGTGCGTCAATACAGCAATTAAAAAGTGTGTTTTCATGTTTTACAAAGAGGTAGTTCCCCTCTGCTTTGCATTTTAGTGTTTCGATAGGTGCTGACTTCTCGGATTCATTTTTACAGCCAACATAATTAAAGTCTTTAATTGCAATTTCCCCGTAAATATCTTCATCGTTTTTGTTACATGCTGTGCCTACAAAAGCCAAAAACAGAATTATAGAGCTTAACTTGAGAATATTTAGTTTCATTTTTTTAGTTTTTAATAATTAGCTTTGATTTGGTAGTTTCTAACTGTTTTGTTGCCTAGATCCCGTAATTACTGACAAAAGAGTCGATAGATTCGGTATTACGCGCTAAGCGGATTCAAACCGCTAAGCGCTTTGTCCTTTTAACGGATCTGGAAGAGTTGTGCTACGGGTCGTTTTTCATAATGTGGTTGTTTTTGGTCGATCTGATTAACAGATGCTTAAACGTACCAAAAGGTTGCGTGCCCCACAATGTGTTTTGCAACATGGGAGCTGGCAGTTTTGTTTTTAGCCGGACATGATGCACAATAAACCTGTTTATTCTTTTTACTTTTAGAGGAAAATCTGAGGTTATGAATAAACTATTCCCGCTTCTACTCCTTGTTTTTGCCCTGGCAACTTCGTGCAGCCAGCACCAGCCGGAAAAAGACCGGCCCAATTTCCTGTTTATTTTTGCCGACGACATGACTTACGAAGGCATTCGCAGCCACGGTAACCCCGAGGTAATTACCCCCAACCTGGACAAGCTAAGCGAAGCGGGAGTCAGCTTCACGCATTCGTACAACATGGGAGGCTGGAACGGGGCGATATGTGTGGCCAGCCGGGCCATGTTAAACACGGGAAGATTTTTGTGGAGAGCGCAGGCGGCACAAAACAACTACCAGCCCATGAAAGACCAGGGGCAATTCTGGAGCCTGCTGCTGGCCAATGCCGGTTACGAAACCTACATGACCGGCAAATGGCATGTCTCGATTCCGGCCGACAGCCTGTTTATGCACGTAAGAGACATTCGTCCCGGGATGCCCAAAAGTGTCCCGGAAGCTTACAACCGGCCGCTTTCGCCGGCTGACACCACCTGGTTGCCGTGGCATACGCAATACGGCGGCTACTGGGAAGGCGGCAAACACTGGAGCGAAGTGGTGGGCGACAATGCCATCGATTTTCTGGATCAGGCGCAGGAGAGCGAAAAGCCTTTTTTTATGTACCTGGCTTTTAATGCTCCGCACGATCCCCGCCAGTCGCCGAAAAAATACGTGGATATGTATCCGGTGGAAAACATAAAAGTGCCTGAAAATTACCTGGAGCTGTATCCTTACAAAGACAGCATTGGCTGTGGTCCCGGCCTCCGCGACGAAAAACTGGCGCCCTTCCCCCGCACTGAATATTCGATACAAACACACCGCCAGGAGTATTACGCCATTATCACACATCTGGACGATCAACTCGGCAGAATCATTTCGCATTTAAAACAAACCGGGCAGGACAAAAACACCTACATCCTTTTTAGTGCCGACCACGGCCTTGCTGTTGGGCACCACGGCCTGGTAGGAAAACAAAACATGTTCGATCCCAGTATGAGAGTGCCGCTGATTGTGGTTGGCCCCAATATTCCGGAAAATGAGAAACGCGACATGCAGGTTTACCTGCAAGACATAATGGCTACCACCCTCGATCTGGCCGGAATTGAAAAGCCCGCATACATTGATTTTAACAGCCTGATGCCGCTGGTGAATAACGAAAAACAAAGCCCGTACAACGAAATATACGGCGCCTACATCAACCTGCAGCGCATGGTAAGAACCGACCGCTACAAACTGATTGTGTACCCGCGGGTTCCGAAAATACTGCTGTTTGACCTCGAAAAAGATCCGCTGGAAACTGTTGACTTATCGGAGCAGCCGGAATTTCAGGAAATAAAAGCACAACTGATTTCCCGCCTAAAAGAGCAGCAAAAACAAATGGATGATCCGCTGGACCTGCACACTTCCTTTCCGGATTTATTTTAACAGGAAAAAGGAGAATCTATTCGGCAACAGGAAGTGTGAAAGAGAAAACAGAGCCATTGTCAACCGTGCTCTCTGCCCATATTTCGCCTCCCTGAATTTCAACGAATTCCTTGCACAGCAACAAGCCAAGACCGCTTCCCTTTTCGTTGGCGGTACCGTTTGAAAACATAGTATTTCCGGTAACAAAGAGCCTGGCTAGCGCATCGGGTGCTATTCCTATCCCGGTATCTGCCACACTCACTTTGCAGAACGACCTGCCATTTCGGGTAACAACTTCTGACTGCACACTAACTTTACCGCCTTTGTGTGTAAATTTTATAGCATTCGATACCAGATTCCGAAGTACAGTATCCGTCAGTTGTTCATCTGCTGTGATATCAATTCCCTCTTCCAGATTATCTTCCAGCCGAATATCCTTTAAACGGGCGCTGGTTTCAAAACGATGAAAAACTACTCCATACGTCGATTTAAAATCTATTTTGGAAAATACTGGTTTTATTCCTCCCGATTGCGACAGCACCCACTTTAACAAATTTTCCAATAAAACATACAACTGATTTGCCGAGGTTTGTACACTCTTCAACAGGTCTCTTTTGGTTGGTTCATCCAGCTGATCATGCTCAGCCATCAGAATATCGATCACGCCTTTTTGTCCCGCCAGGGGGCTGCGCAAATCGTGCGCAATAATTGAGAAGAATTTATCTTTCGATGCGTTTAATTCTTTTAACTGCTGCTCCGATTCCTGTAGTTGCTTTTCCCGTTCCTTTGCTTTGGTTATATCGTTTGCGTTAAAAATAATGCTGTTGTGACCTTTGTAACTTATTCTGGCTGAGAACCATTTTTCCTTCCCTCTCAGAACAAGCCTGTATTCAACAATTTGCAGCTCCTTTGATTTTAAACACTTTTTTATGGCCTGCATGATGTATTCCGCTTCTTCCTGATCGAAAAGTTCGTGAATATATTTGCCGATCAATTCTTCCCGGGGCAAGATTAAATCGACCTCGTTTATTGCTGCAATTTTCAGGTATTTTCCTTTCGAATCCAGTTCAATAATTAAACTGTCCAGCGATGCAAAAATGGCCTTTAGTTCTTTTTCATTTCTACGGATTTTTGCCAAAGCATTCACAAAAAGCCAGATAAGAATACTGATGATGATTGCGCTGAATAACAATACGAGAAACATGGTTTTATCCTGATCGGCATACTTTCTCCATCCGGATACAGGAGCGGCAGCCAGTATCCATTTACCTATGGGCAGATCAACCGAAATAGTGACCGGGTTCTGATCAAAAATGGCAGGATCTCCCCAGAATACGTCTCCGTCATAGCCATCGCCGTTTACTCCCCTCAGCGCATACTTAAATCCATTCTCAGTGGTATTCAAATCCGCCTCATTTAAGAGTTCATCTTGCTTTATCACAATATCTGTAACTCCCCAGAAACGCTCCTGCCCTGACGTCGTTTTATCGAAAACAGGAGTATAACTGATGAAAGCAGTACCTCCTTCGACCAGTTCCACGGGACCTGCAATAAATGTGAGATGTGTTTCAATGGTTTTTTCCACGATCTTTTTACGCTCGGGATGTTCCAGCAAATTAAGACCAATGGCTTCCTCGTGCCCCTCCACCGGGTAAATATCAGTGATGATGCAGTCTTTCGACAGCGACATCGTGCCAATTACCGTATCGTTTTTAATGTATTCTTTGGCCAGTTCCGCAAATTCATCCTGAGAAATTTCAGGATTCAGTGAAACATAGGCAGCTACCCCACGGGTATAAAAAATGCGGGAATACAAGGCTTTTTCAAGTTTCGACTTTTTCCCCGAAACAACATCGAACAAACCTGCCCTTATATCTTTTTCCCACAGCCCCAGCTTGTAATTGGTAAAAGCGGAAATACCGGCCGCCAGTAAAATAAAAATCAATAAAGAGATAAGGGTTGGATGAAGATAATTCCTGAACTTTTTGAAAACTCGCATACAATCAGTTTTTCACAACGAAAGAGATGTAAATTAACTAAAAAATTACCGGTAGCGAACATATATTCATCATAATAATAAGATGATTTTGAGTTAAAATAAACTCAAAATATTCAACGCTGTTATAATTAGTAAATATGAGATTCGAAAAAAATATAATCCTTTTTGACGGGGTTTGCAATTTGTGCAACTACTCGGTAGATTTTGTGCTGAAACGGGATAGGCAAAAGCAGTTCTACTATGTTTCGCTGCAATCGGAGGAAGGAAAAAAGCTGGTGGAACACTACCGGATATCCCTGGATACCGACTCGGTTATTCTGATCAGAAACACGAAAGTATTTACTGAATCAGAGGCAGCCATTGAGATAGCCCGTATGTTGCCCGTGCCGTGGAAATGGCTGTCCATATTGCGATTTCTTCCGCGGGGGTGGAGAGACGGTCTTTACCGGTGGGTTGCCCGAAACCGCTACCGGTGGTTTGGAAAAAGAGAGAACTGCCGTATTATTCAAAACTGAATTCGTCGTTTTCAAAATCGCGGTAAAGTTTCGACAACCCGCCCAGCCATTTGCTGATTCGTTGGATGGCTTCCGTAGTATCAAGCGATATTTCCTTGTGCTGCATTTTTAGCAAGAGAAATCCATATACAGCGGTAATACCGATCTCCACATCGCTTTTTGCCTCCGGGTTTTTCTGGCTAAGTTCCTGAATCAGGCCGGCAACGGTTTTAAATGTTTGTGTATAGCCTGCATCTTTTCCGGTTTCCATCAGTTTCAGATGAAACTCATTCACATCGGCAATCAGGTTGGTCAAGAATTGCAGGTGGCCTTTTTCCCTGATCTGCTCGCGCTCCATCATCAGAATCAGGTTGGCGTACCAGTCGGTAATGGCAGCTTTTGTTTTTTCGTCGGCTTTGTAACCACTTACCAGGCGCTGTTCAATCAGTTCCATATCCAGTTTGAATGCCCTGATCAAATCTTCCACCTGGTACAGGTACAAAATGTACTCAACTATGTTTTCTTTTCTTTTTTGTTTGGCTACCAGCATATCTTGAGTTCTGTTTTAAAAAATTTAGTGTTCAGTGTTCAAAGTTGCTATGAAACTACGTACCGAAAAACTCGCGGCTCGAAGCTCATGGCTCACAGCTAATTTTAGCATTCAAGCACTCTCTCTCCCTCAATCCCTCAGTCCTTCAATCCTTCAATTCCTACTCCTCATCCCACCAGTCGAAGAATTCATCCAGGTCGCGCCGGTCCTTTTTAGTAGGTCGGCCGGTTCCCCTATCCCGTACGCTCCAGCGCATGTGCTTTTGCATTTCGAGTAAGTCGAGCTCTTCCTGCGGCGTAACGTCTTTTGCAAAATCAAACACCAGTTTGGCTCCCATGCGTTTTTCCGTCAGGTCGAGTACCTTAAACCACCGGGTAATCGGCGACTTCCGGACCTTCACGGTTTCACCTTTGTGGATTTCGCGCGAAGGTTTTACCTGCTGGTCACCCACCGAAACTTGTCCTTTGCGGCATGCTTCGGTAGCCTGACTGCGGGTTTTAAATATCCGCACAGCCCATAACCATTTGTCTATCCTGACTCCGCCTGCCATTCTTTCTACTTCTTGTTATACACATTCATGGTGCGATCGACCCCGATGGTTCCAAAACTCTGGATAATTTCGATGCAGTCGATAAACTTAAAAGGAAGTTCTTTCTGCTCCTCCTTGCTCCAGTCGCCCAGCACATAATCCACCTGAAATCCTTTCGGGAAACCGTCGCCGATTCCAAAACGCAGGCGTGCGTAGTCGTTGCGCCCCAACACCTGGTTGATATTTTCGAGCCCGTTGTGACCGCCTGCGCCACCTTTGGCACGCACCCGAATGGTTCCAAAGGGCAAAGCCAGATCGTCGACCAGCACCAGCAGGTGTTTAATGTCGATGTTCTCTTTTTGCAACCAGTAGTTGACTGCTCTGCCACTCAGGTTCATGTAAGTGGTGGGTTTTAGCAATACAAAAGTACGGCCCTTGAATTTGTATTCACATACAAACCCGTAACGGCCATCGTTAAAACTAATATTGGACGCCTCAGCGAGTGCGTCCAATATTTGAAAGCCAATATTATGGCGAGTATTTTTGTATTCTGGTCCTATATTACCGAGACCGGCAATTAAGTACTTCACACAAGTATCTTTAAAGGTTTATTCTTCGCTTGCAGGAGCTTCTTCTGAAGTTTCTTCTTCGTCATCGTCACCTGTTGCCAAAGCAGCACCAGCAGCTGATCTTGCAGCCCTTGTGATTGCTACACTAACTACTACGTTTGATTTTTGATCCAGAAACTCCACTTTATCCGATTTCAGGTCGGCTACTTTAATACTCTGTCCCAAACCTAATTTGGTAACATCGATATCAATTGTATCCGGCAGGTCGGCAGCCAATGCTTTCACTTTCAAACGACGCAGGTTGGTATTTAATTTACCCCCTACTCTGATACCTTTTGCGTGACCAAAGATTTTAACAGGAACAGCCACTTTAATTGGCTTGTCTTCAGCAATCTGAAGAAAATCGACATGAAGAATAACTTCTTCTACCGAATGCCACTGAATATCCTGCATGATTGCTTTGTATGTTTTGCCATCAATTTCAAGATCGATCAAAAATACGTTAGGAGTATAAATCAACTGACGCATTTCAGCAAAATCAACTGCGAAATGAATTGGAGTCTCGCCACCGTACAATACAGCTGGAGCTTTCTCTTCTGCGCGCAGTTTTTTGGAATCTTTTTTTCCAAGGGAAGTACGCAGTTCCCCTTTAATTGCTACTGATTTCATTGTAATAATTTAATTTAATAATTATGGTACTCAGCCCTTCCGTCAGCTGACGGACAAACAGCATGCATAACTACTATGCCTCTGCTTTCGGAAAAAGCGGTGCAAAAATAGGAATTATTTGTAATATAACGAACTTATTGACTGATTTTTATACACCCTGCGAATGGCCTCGGCAAAGGCATCGGCAGTGGAGATGTACTTGATTTTACTGCTTCCGGCATTGGGTTTTATCGAGTCGGTAAAATACACTTCTTCCAGTTCCGATTTTTCAATGCGTTCAACAGCCGGTCCTGAAAGCACCCCGTGTGCAGCAAAAGCTCTCACGGTACGCGCTCCTTCTTTTTTCATCAGGTTAGCTGCCTTTGTAATGGTACCCGCTGTATCGATGATATCGTCCACAATAATCACATCCTTGCCTTTTACCTCGCCAATCACGGTCATGTTTCCCACTTCGTTCGGACGCGCACGGGTTTTATGACAGATCACGATGCCGGTTTCCAGCATTTTTGCGTAGGTATTGGCACGTTTGGTTCCACCCACGTCGGGCGAAGCAATTATCACATCCTTCAAGCCCATTTTTTCAATAAACGGAACAAACAAGGTGGAAGCATACAGATGGTCTACAGGGACATTAAAAAATCCCTGAATCTGGTCGGCATGCAAATCCATGGTTATCAACCGGTCGACACCTGCCGTTGAAAGCAGATCGGCAACCAGTTTGGCACCAATCGAAACCCTTGGCTTGTCTTTGCGGTCCTGGCGTGCATAACCAAAATACGGAACCACAGCAATTACCTTGTAGGCACTTGCCCGCTTGGCGGCATCAACCATCAGCAACAATTCCAACAGGTTATCGGCTGAAGGAGGTGTTGACTGAACGATGAAAACATGCGATCCGCGAATGGTTTCTTCGTAACAGGGTTCAAACTCGCCATCGGCAAATACCGGGCACGATGAATGTCCCAAATCAACATCCAGACTGTCGCAAATCTTTTCGGTTAAATATCGGGTGGTTCTTCCGGTGAAAATTTTTAGTGGGTGATTTTTCATTCCCTATAGTTTTTTATTTGAATCCAATGAGGAATATGCCGCAAAGTTATAACTTTCGGGTCAATCTGTTTTATCCGGAAACAGTTTTGACACATTCAGCCATTAAATATTCCCGGCATTTTTGTTCACACTATCGATATAGCTTAGTATTTCTTCTTTCCCAAGGCCTGTTTCAGAGGATGATACCAAATAATGAGGCATCACTTCCCAGGTCTCAAACATTTTTTCTTCGTAAGCTTTCAGATTGGCTTCCAGTTCCACCGGCCTCAGTTTATCCGACTTGGTAAAAATAATACTGAAAGGAATCTGGCTAAGCCCCAGCCACTCCATAAAATCGAGATCGACTTTTTGTGCCGGATGACGCGAATCGATCAGCACAAACAGACAATACAGGTTTTCTCTTTTCAGAATGTAGTTGCGAAGCATTTTTTCCCATTTCAGCCGCTCGGCCTTGGGCACCTGCGCATAACCGTACCCGGGTAAATCGACCAGGTACCAGTTTTGGTCGATCAGAAAATGATTGATCAGGCGTGTTTTACCAGGCTTCCCGGATATTTTGGCCAATGTTTTCTTGTTGGTCAGCATATTGATCAAAGAAGACTTCCCCACGTTTGAACGGCCAATAAAAGCATACTCCGGGCGATTACCTGCCGGACATTTTTCGACATCAGTATTGCTTACTACAAACTGAGCTTCTTTGATCTCCATAAAGATATATTTGAATGATTCCTGAAGTTATAAATTATTCTGCTATTTGATGTAAACTTCCAGCAGTTTCACTTTCCCGTTTTTGGGTTTTAACCGTATTTCTTCCAGGCTGGCCGGAATCAAAACGGTTTCTCCCATTT
Source organism: Maribellus luteus (assembly GCF_003576475.1). Lineage (GTDB taxonomy): Bacteria > Bacteroidota > Bacteroidia > Bacteroidales > Prolixibacteraceae > Draconibacterium > Draconibacterium luteum. The sequence continues at coordinate 144,115 of NZ_QWGR01000005.1, forward strand.
CAACGGTTTCGCTTCCGCTTTCCGACACAATCTCGAAACTTCCTTCCATAGTCATGTAAATAACAAACGAATCAATGTCGTTGTAGTCCTTTTCAAGTTCACGGTCGAACTCAACAACGTTGGTGGTGAAATACGGACAGCTGACAATTTCGACAGCCTTGTTTAGTTCGGCCTGGTATTTTGCCTTGTATTCGCTCGAATACGAAAAATCGATGGCATCGAGCGCCAGCTCGGTGTGCAATTCACGCTCGTTTCCCTTGTCGTCTTTGCGGTTGTAATCAAAAATACGGTAGGTAACATCCGATGTTTGCTGTATTTCGGCTACCAAACAACCTTTTCCAATGGCATGTACACGCCCCGCCGGAATAAAAAATACATCGCCTACTTCAGCCTTGTCGTAATGCAGCAAGTCGGTAAGTTTTCCGTCATTAAAGGCTTTCAGATAATTCTCGCGATCCACTGGCTGGTTAAAGCCTGAATTGATCAAAGCGCCGTCTTCGGCACCGGCTACGTACCACATTTCTGTTTTTCCGTAGGCATTGTGCCGCTCTTTCGACAGTTTATCATCCGGATGAACCTGGATCGACAGATCATCCTGTGCATCAATGAACTTGATCAGCAACGGAAATTCCTGTCCGAACTTCTCGTATACTTTATCGCCCACCAGGTCGCCCATGTAAATTTCGATGATCTCGTTCAGGTCGTTTCCGGCCAGAAAACCATTGCTTACCACCGAAATATTACCTTCCACACCCGAAATTTCCCAGCTCTCGCCGCAATTGGGCAAATCGCCGTAATCTTTATTCAGGATGGTACGCATGCGGTTACCACCCCAAATTTTTTCGTGAAATATGGGTGTAAATTTTATTGGATATAAACTGTTCATGTTAACTGTTTTTATAGGAAACTAACCCATGGCGGCCAGTCATCCGGATTAAAAAAATTAGAAATTGAAATCGACAGCGGCCCGGGATTCTACAACTCCGCCAATGTAAGCGGCCACTTTCACATGCTCGGGATGAACCCTGTAAACGTCCAGTCCTTCCACACTTTCGAAATGTGTAATCAGCGCCAGATCAAAACTTTTTGAATCCAACTCGTAGTTCTCTCCTACCTCGATGTACTTCAACTCGTCAATTTTTCCTTTCAGTCCCAACAACATCGCCTTGACATTGGCAATTATCTGACTCTTCTCTTCGGCAGGATATGCTTTCAGTTTAAAAAGAACGACATGGTTAATCATTGCTGTCTATTTTTTGTAAATTGTGCTTTCAATGCTGCGAAATTAGTGTTTTCTTAGCACAAAAATTTAATCTTTCTGCTGTGTTTGGGAAAGATAACAATTAATTAGAGGACCATGCTGATCATTGGTATCGCCGGTGGAACCGGATCGGGAAAAACTACCGTGGTAAAAAAAATAAGTGAGCAATTCTCGAGAAACGAGGTTGCCGTGTTATCGCACGACTCGTATTACTACGATAACAGCCATTTAGCACTGGAAGAACGCCGCCAAAAGAATTTTGACCACCCTGACTCCATCGAGTTCGAGCTGATGATCGAGCATGTAAAAAAGTTGAAAGCCGGACAAGCGATCAATGAACCGGTTTATTCGTTTATTACCTGCACCCGCCAGGAAGAAACCAATCCCGTTGAGCCCAAACATGTGCTTATTATCGAAGGAATATTGTGCCTGACCAATAAAGTTCTGCGCGACTTGATGGATATTAAGGTGTATGTGGATTGCGATTCCGACGTTCGGCTGGCAAGAGTAATTCAGCGCGATATGGAGGAACGGGGCCGTGATGTGGAGCAGATTCTGACCCGTTATCATCAAACCGTTCGCCCGAGTCACCTTCAATTCATCGAGCCAACCAAAAGGTATGCTGATATTATTGTTCCGCAGGGTGGAAAAAATAAAATCGCCATACAAATTCTGACCAACCACATTCTGCAAACATTAAAAAATCAGTGATGTTACACAATTTAAACATCGAAGAGATTTTATTCCTCGACATTGAAACAGTACCTCTCGCACCTGAATATACCGAGCTTACCGAACGCTGGCAGGAATTGTGGGCACACAAAATGCAGTTTCAGATAAGCGCAGGAGAACCCGCAGATGCGCTGTATGAACGGGCAGGTATTTATGCCGAATTTGGCCGGATCGTGTGCATCTCAACCGGTTACGTGGTGCAGAAAAAAGGAGAACCTTATTTTAGGGTGAAGTCGTTTTACCATGAAGATGAGAAGTTGCTCATTCAGAACTTCTTCAATGCCTTAAACCGCTTTTCGAAAGCCGGGAAACGCAGACTTTGTGCGCACAACGGGCAGGAGTTTGACTTTCCATACATTGCACGCCGCGCTTTGGTCAACAACATCAACCTTCCGAAAGTGCTCGATATTGCCGGGGCCAAACCCTGGGAAGTAAAAGATGTGCTGATCGACACCCTCCAACTTTGGAAATTTGGCGATTACAAACATTATACTTCGTTGTCGTTGCTTTGCGAACTCTTTAACATTCCAACGCCGAAAGACGATATTGACGGAAGCCAGGTAGCCAAGGTTTACTGGGAAGACAAAGATGTGGACCGCATTATTCAGTACTGCGAAAAGGATACATTGGCGGTGGCCAACCTTTTGCTGAAATACAAAGGCGACCCCATTATTCCGTTCGAAAACCTGGAAAGCGTTTGATTACACAAACAAGCTTGGTGACACGGAAAACATGTCCATTTGCCAGGTTTCGTTTTAAATAAATGATTGACCGGCCAACAGAAATCCACTGTTCCGCTAAACTCCACAGGAATGTTAGCTGTTAATTAGTTAAAATTATCACAGAAAAAGATATTTGTACGTTCCATAGTGTATCGCACATTCTGATTTTTTCTACATTTCGATCCAAGTACAATAAACAATACCAACAATGGCAAAAAAGAGCGAACTATACCATTTAACGATTGCTGTACGCCGTTTTATGCGTTCCATTCTGAATATAAAAGACGGGACCGATATAGAATCGACCATTGCAGGAATTAAACGCGATATAGGTTTTCGAGGCCCAACCGCCTGGATTCTCATTTTCTCCATATTCATAGCGTCCATCGGGCTGAATGTCAACTCAACAGCCGTTATTATCGGCGCCATGTTAATTTCACCCCTAATGGGACCGATCCTCGGAATTGGCTTATCCATCGGTACCAACGATATTGAAACACTGATTCGTTCCTTAAAAAACCTGGGGATTGCGGTTTCCATATCGCTGATAACTTCCACTCTGTATTTTATGATCACCCCGCTGAACATTGAGCAATCGGAGTTGCTGGCGCGCACCGAACCCACCATTCTGGATGTGATGGTGGCACTGTTTGGCGGCTTTGCCGGGATTGTGGCAGGTTCGAGAAAGGAAAAAACCAACGTAATACCGGGTGTGGCCATTGCTACCGCCCTGATGCCTCCTTTGTGTACCGCAGGTTACGGACTGGCTACCATGAAGATGAGTTATTTTCTCGGAGCTTTTTACCTGTTCTTTATCAACTCTGTCTTTATCAGTCTTGCAACCTTCCTGGTAGTCAGGTACCTAAAATTCCCGGTTGTTTCGTACATCGATCCGGTAAGGATAAAAAAATACCGGAACATATCCGTTTCGTTTCTGATCGTGACGATTATTCCCAGCGCCATCATTTTTTACAAGGTGATACAGGAAACCCGTTTCAATATTGCTTCGGAAAATTTCATTAAAGAAAAAGCCGTTTTTGCAGGCAGTGAGCTTATCAACAAGAAAATTTCCTACTCCGATTCTTTATCCACGATCGACCTGTATTACATCGGGCAGGAGATTTCGGATGAGAAAATAAGTTTTCTGCAAAACATGCTCGCCAACTATGGTCTAAGCGGGCAAAAACACTTTTCAATCACCAAAAAAACACAGGTAAGAGTTCACCAGGACAAAGACAACAGCGCGGCTTTCGAACAAAAAATGGCGGATTTGAGTTCTGATCTCCGGCTAAAAATTCTGGAAGATATTTATGCCAAAAATGAACAACTCGTGCAGGACAAGGAAACAAAAATCAGGCTGCTGGAGCAGGAAGTATTGCGCTTAAGCAAACGCGACACCTTCCCTTTTCAGCAAATTGACACGGAGTTAAAATTTCATTTCAGTAATATCGACAAATTTGCTTTTGCCGAAATAACACAACTAAGTTCAAGAAAAGACTCGCTTGTTTTTGATACCATCCCTACGTTACTTGTGAATTACAAAGAATCGGTTGCAGGGAATCAAATTCACGAAGAGAATAACAAAATAAACGAGTGGCTTCGGATCCGGTTTAATAATCCCAAGATATCTGTTATTAATTATTAGAAAATTCTCCGCGCATAGAAATACGCTGGTTCTGTTCTGAAATGAAATCCGATGAAAGGATTAAAATTTCATCATCCGGTCGATATCGCGTTTGGCGTCTTTTTCTTTTAGCGTTTCGCGTTTATCGTAGGTTTTCTTACCGCGTGCCAGTGCAATTTCGAGCTTTGCCAAACCACGGTCGTTCACAAACAACTTAACCGGCACAATGGTGAATCCGGATTCCTTTACTTTTTTGGCCAGCTTATCCAGCTCTTTCCGGCTAAGGAGCAGCTTGCGGTCGCGTTTGGCAATATGGTTGTTGCAGGTTCCGAGTTCGTATTCTGAAATGTGCAGGTTGATCACATACAACTCGTTGCGCACAAACTGGCAATACGAATCGGTTAAATTAACCTTTCCTCCGCGGATGGATTTGATCTCGGTTCCCACCAGTTTCATACCCGCCACAAAGCGCTCCACCAATTCGTATTCGAAGGTGGCCTTCTTATTTTTGATACTTATATTTTGCTTTGGTGCGTGTGCCATTTTTTAATTATTAGTTTACGTGTTGGTGGTCTGCATTATCCTTATTAATAATACGCATTCAGCAGCTTCGACAAGAACACACTTAAAAAACTGAATACAAAAAAGTTAACCACAATGGTGATTAATATATAACTGCTTTCCTTGTTTTCGGGTAAAGTTAACAGGTTGCGGGCTCCTACCCAAAACAGGTAAAAGCTATACACTCCCAGTATGTCGAGAACATATAAAAACGGGAACATTCCGGTAAGCAGCGACACCAGTAAAATGGGAGTCATGGAATAAACCACCAGCTTCCGGGCTGCCGCAGCATCCTTTTCTCCGCCGAAAGTTTTCATTAATTCGGTGGTAAAAAATACCCCCAGAAAATACATCAGCACAAAAAGCATGATTTCGCGAATGGCTTTCAGCAGCGGGTATTCGATAAAGAAATCGGTTCTTTTAAAGAACTCGCCAATAAAAACCGCCACTGCTACCGCCAGCACAATGGGCAACATATATGTCAGCCACAGTTTTGCGCCGCTCTCTTCCTTGTCTTTTTGTGCCTGCCAAAACTCTTTTGGAGTAAACAGCAGTTCTTTCACCTGGGCAATTATGTTTGAAAATGAGAATTCCATCCCTGAAAATTTGCTGCAAAATTACACTTTCTATCAAATTTAGGAAATTTTTCGATCGACAGTGATGCGTTAAGAACAGCCACACAGCGTACATTCCACCTCTCATACAGGTAGCTCTTTATTTTTCCAGCTCTCTTCTCCGCTCCTGAAGGATGTTTTGCAAGGCAAACATTTCGTCACGCAAACGGGCGGCTTCAATAAAATCGAGCTCTTTGGCAGCGGCTTTCATCTGCTTTTGTGTTTTGTCGATGGCTTTTTCCAACCCGTCGATACTCATGTACTGCACCACCGGATCGGCCGCAATATCGGGCTGTCCCATTCCACCATCGTATTGAGGTTGTTTGTCGCTGCGGTATTCGTAGCCAATGATTTCGCGCGTTGGTTTTACAATCGCCCGGGGCGTAATATTGTTTTCTTCGTTGTATTTCAGCTGTTTTTCGCGCCGGTAATTGGTCGAATCAATGGTTTTCTGCATCGAGACGGTAATCTTATCCGCATACATAATCACCATCCCGTTGAGGTTACGTGCCGCACGCCCCGCCGTTTGGGTAAGCGACCGTTCGGAGCGCAGAAACCCTTCCTTGTCGGCATCCAAAATAGCTACCAGCGAAACTTCGGGCAAATCGAGCCCTTCCCTCAACAGGTTAATTCCAACCAGCACATCAAATTCACCTTTCCGAAGTTGCTCCATAATTTCGATCCGTTCCATCGTATCCACATCCGAGTGAATGTAACGCGTTTTCACGCCCATGTTCAGGAGGTATTTCGAAAGCTCTTCCGCCATCCGTTTGGTCAGCGTGGTTACCAGCACCCGCTCGTCCTTTTCAACCCGCAGGTTGATTTCGTGCATCAGGTCGTCGATTTGATTGGCACTGGGCCGCACATCAATAATCGGGTCCAGCAAGCCGGTCGGGCGAATGATCTGCTCCACCACCACACCTTCGCTTTTTACCAGTTCGTAATCGGCCGGGGTAGCACTCACATAAATTACCTGGTTCACCAGCCCCTCAAATTCTTCGAAACGCAAAGGCCGGTTATCAATGGCTGCCGGTAAACGGAATCCAAATTCCACCAAATTCACCTTACGCGAGTTATCGCCGCCATACATCGCCCGTATCTGCGGAATGGTAACATGGCTTTCGTCGATCACTGTCAGAAAATCATCCGGAAAATAATCGAGCAAACAGAAAGGTCTTGTACCCGCGGCCCTTCCGTCGAAATAACGTGAATAATTTTCAATACCCGGACAGTAGCCCAGTTCACGCATCATTTCCATATCGTATTCGGTGCGCTCCAGTATCCGCTTGGCTTCAAGTGGTTTCCCAATTTCCTTGAAAAAGTCAACCTGCTTCACCAGGTCATCCTGAATCTGATGAATGGCCGCTTTCATCCGGTCTTTGGTAGTCACAAAAATATTGGCGGGATAAATGGTTACCTGTTCCAGCCGTTCAATGGTTAAACCGTCAGCCGGGTCAAAACTGCTTATTTCTTCAATCTCATCACCCCAGAAAGTGATGCGGTAAGCCACATCGGCATAAGCCGGGTAAATATCCACATTGTCGCCTCTCACCCTGAAATTTCCACGCTGAAACTCGGCTTCGCTGCGCGAATACAAGGCATCTACCAGTTGTCGGAGCATGGCATTCCGGGCAACCTTCTCCCCCACATTCACCGTGGTTACATTGGCATGAAAATCTTCGGGATTACCGATACCGTACAGACACGACACCGACGAAACCACAATTACATCGCGGCGCCCCGACAGAAGCGCAGAAGTCGCACTCAGCCGAAGCTTTTCAATATCCTGGTTGATCGAGAGATCCTTCTCGATATACGTATCGGTAGTTGGCAAATAAGCTTCGGGCTGGTAGTAATCGTAGTACGACACAAAATACTCCACCGAGTTGTTCGGGAAGAATTGTTTCATCTCGCTGTACAATTGCGCTGCCAGGGTTTTATTATGACTCAAAATCAGGGTGGGTCTTTGCACTTTTTCGATGACATTGGCCACCGTAAACGTTTTACCCGACCCGGTAACCCCCAGCAAAGTCTGAAAGCGCTCGCCGCTTGTAATACCGTCAGCCAGTTGCACAATTGCTCCGGGCTGATCGCCAGTTGGCTGATAATCTGCTACTACCTTAAAATCCATCCTGCAAACTTACAAATTGATTTTCGAAATAAATTAAGCAGTGCTGTTTTGAATGCTTTTTCATAAGTTTGCATATGAACACCAGATGTTCGTTATTTGTTGGACGCTTTAAAAACTCTTTTTTATGAAAAATTTTCTTAACCTCTCTGCTTGCGCGCTGCTCGTTTTGCTTTTTTATTCGGCAGCCGGACAGGAAGGAACTGTACGTACGTATGAAAAACCAGACACCAGAGGCCTGTACCTTGGAGGACAAGCTTCGACCAACGGATTTGGAGGTACTGCACGCTATGTGTTTAACAACTGGTTTTCGCTAAAAACCGGCTACGAAACGCTTTCGCCTTCCTTTGACGTTGATTTTGAGGAATACGGAATTAATTACGATGCCACACTGGATTATAAAACAGGAGGCATTCTGATGCTTGCCGATTTCAATTATACCCGAAATCTGTATATCTCTGCCGGAATTATCTTTACTTCCTTTAATCCTGAAGTAAAAGGTTTTGCGGTCAGCGATTACCAGTTTGGAGACATTACCATTCCGGCAGAAGACATTGGCACATTTCAGTTTGAAATTGAGCCGAAGTTAAAAGCTGCTCCCTATGTTGGCGCAGGTTACCAGGCATTTTTGGGCAAAGCCAACCGTGTGGTTTTCAGCTACGAGATGGGCTTTTACTACATGGGAGCTCCCGATCTTACAATTCAGGCCGATGGTTTGCTTTCGCCTACTGCCGATCCGGCACTGGGGCACGAACAATACCTCGAAAGCCAATTCGATGCGTATAAAATTTACCCCATCCTGAAGTTTAATTTAGCTGTCAAACTTTTTTAACCTGCTAAAATTTACCAGATCATGAAAAATTTCATTCAACATACACTTTTAAAAATTTCGCTCGTAGTGGTTCTTTTCGCGTCGCTTGGCGCCTGCGGCGAAATGTTTGACGATCCGTTCAAAGACAAGGAAACCGGCGAAGACGTTAACATTCTGATCGTGGATTTTAATTTCTTTACCACCCGCATGTCCTTCAAATTTATGGATGTAACAAACAACCAACTGATTACCCAGGAGGCGACAATTACTTTTACCGGGCCAAACGCCGGCGACATTGTAACATTTGCCGGGGAAAAAGAAGCGCAACACCTGACATCGCAGGGACAACTTGAACTTACCGTTGATCCGAACGTGGAATTCTCAGCGTCTTCTCCGCTCGATTTTACTGTTCATGTGCAGGTAGAAGGCTACGAAGATTTCACCCAGAATATTCAGCTCAACAGCGAAGGCAAAAAAACATTCGAACTCGTGTTATCTCCCGTTTCCGGAGGTGAAGAAGATGTACTGGACGGCGAAGAAGATGGCGGCTCGATCATTTTTTCGGTGATGCCTACAAAATCAGCCGCAATTGCATCAGAAAAACCTTACCGGGTCAACTATTCTGTTACCAAAGAAGACATGGTGAAATTTACGGATGCAAGTGGTCAGAAAATATTTAATTCGGAGAACGAACTGATGGCTGCCTACAAGCAAAACCCTTCCGGCTTCTTTCAACTGACAGTGGATATAAAAACCGGCTTCCCGACCACTGCCGAGAAGATCTGGAACAACGAAACAGCAACACTGGCCCTGTTTAGCAAACTTGAAACCGGCAACGTAGTTTCATTGGCAATCGACGGGCACACCGTTAAAAACCTAAACGGCGGCGTGATTACCCAGCTTTGTTCTTACACCGGAACACCTGAACCTGAGATTTTTGGTTTTGCACAATTTCAGAACAACGCCTGGAACATTTCGGCTGAGCCGGTCAACCATACATCGCTCAATATTTCCTATGTTCTGGTCCAAGCTTCAACCGATGCGCTTTGCAGTTCGGGGGCCAGCATAAAATTCGCGTCCAATTCCAAATCCAGTTTCTCGGTTGACGCCGACATTTATGATGCCGAGGGAAAATTGATCCGTACCAATAATTTCAAAGGAAATTTCCCGGAAACCTTTGTACTGGAAAATGTTCCGGAAGTAGCAGCCAGATTGGTTTTCAGAAACAACAACCCGGCTTTCAAAGAAATTGCGCCACTGGAAGTTTCGAGCCTTTGCAGCGGAAACTACGAAGTGGATGTGGATGCAGCCGATGGTTATGTGGAATACGAAGTGGTTTTAAAAGCCATTTGCCCCGATGATCTTTCGGTGGCCGTTGCGCCGACTTACAGCGGTGAAATGCGCATCAAAAACAGCAACGATCCGTGGCAGGGAATTGACATGAAAGGCGGCGTTGCCAACGTTCTTGCCAAACCCGATCAGGAATACGAATTCCGCTTCCTTTGGAAAGATGCCTGGGAAAGTTCAAGTTTTATAACTGAATTTGATGCCAACGGCAACTATCTCAACAACACCGATTCAAGTATATCTTCCATGCTGCTTGAAGATGGCCGGGTGAGAATAAAAATCATCCACGAATTTGAACAAAATATTTGTGACGACCTGGGCTGGTAATTACACCAGGCTGAAGTCCATTTCATAAAAGTCATTAACGGAAGTAACCATCATGCCGGCAGTTCGCGCTGCCTGCATGCCAGGTTCGCCGTCCTCAAATACCTGGCAAAACTCAGGGGCAACGCCCATTTTTTCGGCACATTTCAGAAATGTTTCAGGGTGTGGTTTCGGATGTTGAACATCGTCGGCTGAAACCAGGATATCCACATATTGGTCGATCCCGATAATTTGCATGGTTCTTTCAGCCAGCCTGCGATAGCCGCCTGTACCAACCGCCATCGGTAATTTCCCGTGGTATTTTTTTAGCAAAGCCACCACCGGTTCCACGGGTTTCATTTTATGCATTATTTTTTCGTATTCAGCCTCTTTCTGATGCCCTACTTTTTCGGGATCCATTTGAACGCCAAAGATTTCATTGTAATGCGCTATGGTTTCCACTGCCGGAACACCTGCCAGCGACATAAATAGTTCAGGCTTCAGATCCACTTTGTATTCTTTCAGCACATTCCGGAATGCCAAAAAGTGAATCGGCATGTTATCGGCCAAAGTGCCGTCTAAGTCAAAAATCAGGGCTTTCGTACCCGGGTATATTTCCAGTTTCTTTTCCATTTTTATGCAGTTTCAAAGTCCCGAAATTAAACTTTTCAACATCGGTAAGTGATAGTGTTTTAAGATTTCAGAAAATTTTTAAACTTTGTTCCTCTTAACTTAACATTCAATGAACGAAGTATTTTTGTACACATTTCCTCAATGGCTGGTGTTTGCCGCACTGTTTGTAATCATTTACGGATGGGTGGAAGGAAAAAAGGTCTTCCGGTTAACGGGGCACGGAATTTTCATTTTACTGGGCATTTTTGCCCTGGTTGTTTTGCTGGGCGACTACCTGGCAGCGGCACACTACTTAAGTCCGGAAGAAGTTGCCAGTGAAGAACTGGAAGAAATCGTGACCAACGAAGTCCCGCTGGAAGCAATGTTGCTGCCGGCCTACTGGAGTTTTCTGCTGACAGGAATACTGGCAGTTCCGTCGATGATACTCGAATGGAAAAACAGGAAAACGGCCCGCACTTTAACCGTGCTGACAGGTTTGGCGGCCTTACTTGGTTTTTTTATCGTGGTTGGGGCACTGCGTTCGGTTTAAATCAATTCTGCAAAAACAATAAATCCGGTAATAATGAAAAATACAGTCCTGTTTTGTTTTCTGATGGGTATTACGGTTTTCTTCGGATGTGAACCGAGCACTCAGAAAGGTACGCCCGAACAATGGAAACAGGAAATTCTGGATACCGAGCGGGATTTTGCAGCGATGGCAGCGAGTGAAGGAATTCCGGCCGCATTTGTTGCCTATGCAGCCGACGATGCTGTTCTGTTACGAAACAATCATCTGATAATTGGCAAAGAAAACCTGCAAAAAAGCTTTGCCGGTTCTCCGGCTAAATCGTCCAATGTAGCACTTAGCTGGACTCCCGATTTTGTGGACGTTTCAGCTTCCGGCGATTTGGGCTATACCTACGGAAAATACATTTATACCCTTATCGACTCGGCGGGTGTAGCCCAACGCGACACAGGTGTTTTCCATACCGTGTGGAAAAAACAGGCAGATGGCATGTGGCGCTTTGTGTGGGACTAAATTGCCGAAAAGCCTATTTTCGGTTCACTACCGGGAAATCTTCCTCCACCAGACCGTCAATTAATTTTACAATGCGGGTTCCGTATTGTGCATTTTCTTCGGAGTGAGTTACCTGAATAATCGTCATCCCTTCTTCGTTCAGCTTCTTTAACAGTTTCATGATCATTTCGCCCTGTTCCGAATGGAGGTTGCCCGTTGGCTCGTCGGCAAGCAATAATTTCGGGTTCCCGATAATGGCCCGGGCAATGGCTACCAGCTGTTGCTGCCCCCCCGAAAGCTGGCTCGGAAACAGATCTTTTTTGGCCACAATATTAAAACGATCGAGTAAATCGGCCACCAGCGCTTTTCGCTCCTTCCCTTTCACTCCGCGGTATACGAGCGGGGTTTCAATGTTTTCATACACATTCAGCTCGTCAATCAGGTGAAATGCCTGGAAAATAAAACCAATGTGACTGCGGTGGTATTGTACCTTTTGTTTTTCCTTTATGCGGTGTGCAGGTTCGTCCCAGAAATAGTACTCTCCGGCACTTGCCTCATCCAGCAAACCAATAATGTTCAGCAAAGTAGACTTGCCGGCTCCACTGGGCCCCATTACCGAAACAAATTCGCCTTGTTTTACTTCGAGGTTAACTCCTTTTAGAATGAATGTCCGCTGAAACCGCGAATCGTAATACCTGTCGATGTTTTTAAGATTGATCATACACTTTTCTATTATTTCTGAGCGCACTCCGGAAGAATGAGTTCCGGGCAATTTCCTTCGTGTACCAACTTCAGTGCCTTTCTGCTAAAACAAAGATAATCAGAAGCATTCCGAACAAACAGGAACAATGAATGTAAAAATATTTGACAAAATATGTATAATTTTTTTACAATGCTCTTACTCGTAGCGGAGAGCTTCCACCCGATGTCGAATAGCAGCCCGCCGCCAGCCTTATTGTTTTCGATGTATAAAAACAGAAAAGAAGAAGCTCGTTATGTTTTAACTAATAAGCATAATAAAACAGATGCAAAAAATTCACCCTGATTATTTTATTTTTTCTATCTCGATAATTTTATCCTCAAATAATTTAATCCGGTCAATCTTCCCTTCCTCATTTCTGTTAAAATGAAATTCGATTGGTTGATTCTCATCAAGAAAAAATATGGTTTCCGATGCGGGTTTTAACTCATGATTTCTGTTATTTACCCGGGCAATCAGCTTCCCGTTTTCGACCAGAATATTAAATGGGGTTTCTACTCCTCCTTCGCGCAACAGGTATTCCCCGGCATAATCCTGGTATATGACTGTATCAATCTCCACCTGCTTGTAACGAAATCTTTTTTGCTGAAGAAGCCAGTCATAAAGTAGAGAATCGTCATAAGCTTTTACCCACGAATCGTGGCCAACGCCAGGATAAACAGTAAACTTCACGGTCTTGTTATAGTTTTTAAGAGCATTCACCATCTTTTCTGACGAACTTAAGGGGACAACAGTATCGTCAGCTCCGTGGAAACACCAAACAGGCATATGTCTTAATTTCCAAATATCTTCTGCATTTCCGCCTCCACAAATCGGCGCGATTGCCGCAAACATTTCAGGATGTTCCATTGCCAGTTTCCACGTTCCAAAACCGCCCATACTCAAGCCAGTCAGATAAACTCTGTCAGGATCAACCCGTTTGGTGCTTATCATATTTTGTATGAGTTTGTAGAGCATATCCGTATTCCATCCCCGCCGTGCCTGTGGTGAAACAACAATAAAAGGAAACTTATGTCCTTGTTCAATCATCATGGGAGGTCCATGGACTTTTACTTTTTCAAGATCGATTCCCTGTTCCCCCGCGCCATGAAGAAACATCATTAAAGGCCATTGTACCGTAGTATCGTTTTCATAACCTTCCGGCATATAAAGCAGATAATCTATATCAACTACAAATCGTTCGTTGGTCTGTTGACCCTTTGCCAAGTAAGCCAAAAACAGAACCGAAAAAAACAATAACTTTATTCGCATAGCTTCATAGTTTTTAGGATACTAATTTAAGTGATTCTTCTTTCTTAAGTTGTTTTCGGGAAAACAATACTTTTCTTTATTCATACCGCAGCGCCTCCACCGGATTTTTTGTGGCTGCTTTAATTGTGAGATAACTTGTGCTTACTAAAACGATGAGCACCAACACCACCGCACCAAGAGCAAACACCCAGGGCTGTGCCGGTAGTTTATTGGCGCTGGGTATTTGGTTGTACACAAACCACGCCGACGGAAAAGCAATCACCAGCGAATAAACGATCAGCAAAAAGTACTCGCTGTTTAGCAGGTTAAAAATGCGAAGCGGAGAGCTGCCGTTAATCTTCCGAATACCGATCTCTTTAGTACGGCGCGATACCGAAAACGACACCAGTCCAAACATTCCGACGATGGCCAGCAAAATATTCAGGAAAGTAAAAAAGTAAAGTGTTTTGTTTACCGAATGGTAGATCTGAAAAGCGTTCTCGGAATTAAAAGCTGTAGGCACATCACGTATCTCAAACGGATCGTTTGGAAAGGTTTCACCAAGACTGGCAGTGAGAATTTCACGCGCCTTTACCTGGTGCTGTTCATTCACCCTGAAAGCCAGTATCCATTCACCCGAAATTGTATTCGGAGCCAGCAGCAAAACAGCCGGATCGATTGGATTGTGCATATCCTGGTAAACAAAGTTGCTTACCACACCCACTATCGTCAGGCGGTTATCACTGATTCGCTTCCCGATCGGGTCGTCCCAGCCAAAACATTTGGCCGCCGACTCGTTTATGATACAGGCTTTTCCCTGGTCTCCCGGAAAATCGGGAGAGAAATTCCGGCCGGCTATTATTTTGGCCTTCAAAACCGACAAATAATCGTAACTGATTTGATTAAAGCGACAGGTAATTTTTTCCTCCGGATCGTTGCCTTCCCAGTTCGTCATTCCACCGCCAAAGCTAACAAACGGCAGGTTTCGCGACATTGAGACCTCTTTTATTTCAGGATGTTGCAAAATCCGGTCTTTTAGCTGATCAAACATCACTTCGTTTTCCGACACATTTAATTTGGCATACAACAGCCCCTCTTTTTCAAATCCCAGGTCTTTGCCAGTCACGTATTTTATCTGCATCGCAAAAGAAAGTGTCAATACAATCAGAAACAAAGAGATGGCAAACTGAAAAGTTATCAGCACCTTTTTTAAACTGAATGATTCGCGCTTTTTGTTGAAGAAACTGCCTTTAAACAAGGCGGTAATTTTGTGCGAGGCCAGAAACAGTGCCGGATACAAACCCGAGAAGATCCCGGTCAAAACGGCGATCCAGATTGTTCCCACTATAAACAGCCAATCTTTCCTCAGATTCAAATCCAGCTGTTTGTCAACCACATTTGCAAATACAGGCAACAGCAAATCAGCGATAAAAAATGCAACCAGCAACGAAAAGAGCGATACCGCAATGGTTTCACCCAGAAAATGAAAGATCAATGATTTACGGTTACTCCCGATCACTTTCTTTACCGCAACTTCCTTGCCCAGCATGGAAGCTTTTGCCAGCGAAAGATTGATGTAATTGAATCCGGACATTACCAGGATAAATAGCCCGATCAGGGCAAACAACCTCAAAACAAACAGGTAATCGTTGCGGTCGTTAAAATTGAGGTATACTTTTGAAAGCGGACACAACTCCAGTTTTTCGTTCCGGATGTTTTCGTACTCTCCAAACAAATCACGAATCTTTGCTGCTGCCTGTTCCGCGCTGACGCCGGTTTTCAGCATTGCGTAGGTCATGCAGTCGCCTGTCCAAACATCGTCTCTCGAAATATTCTTTAGCGGTTGCAAAGTCGAAAACGAAATAATATAGCTCGGTCGTACGCTCGAATTATAAGGTTGGTCGCGGTAAACACCTGCCACTTTCAAGGGGTATTTTTTATCCAGCAATACCGTTTTGCCATGAGCCGGCATCTCACCGAAAAGGTTCTTCGACATGCTTTCCGAAAGAACAACAGAATAAGGTTCAGCCATGGCTGTTTTTGGGTTCCCCGCCATAAACTGATAGGTAAAAACATCAAAAAAGCAGCTGTCGGCATAAATGCCTTTGTCGCTGAAAACAGGGTGTTCTGCCTCCGCAAAAAGGAAAGCACTTCCGTTCTCGCGAATCACGGAGACTTTCTCAAATTCAGGGAATTTATCCTCGATAAAACGGGCTGTAGCCGGCCTTGAATGGGGAGAGATATCGTTTCCGTTGTTGGCATACAGCGCTTTTTCCATGTGACGCTGCACCCGGTAAATGCGGTCGTAATTCCGGTGGCTCTTATCCCAGCTTAATTCAAAGCGCACAAAAAGTGAAATCAGGATGAAAGCAGTAAACCCGAGGGTGAGCCCCAGCACATTGGCCAGCGAATAGATTTTGTTCCGCTTCAGTTTGCGCAGCCAGAGTTTTAAAAACAGGAAGTTCATTTCAATTCTTTTTGGTTGTTGATCGTAGTATTCATTTCATCAGTTTAATCATTCCCCAGGATGTTTACTCATATCGCTGCGCTTCCATCCACGGGCAGTTAGGATCTTCGCCCGCTCCTATTCATACCGCAGTGCTTCGACCGGGTTTCGTGTGGCCGCCCGCCAGCTTTGCCAACTTACGGTCACAGCAATTATTGTAACTATCGTAATAAATACGATGCTATAATCAAGAAATGATAATGCAATTCCATTTGTTTGGTTACTCTTAATAATGTGACCGATACCGATAGACACGGGAAAACTTATCAAAACGGAGACAAGTACTGTTTTTAGTAGTTTTCCGTTAACAAGAACCAGTACCTTCTCTGAAGATGCCCCGTTAACTTTCCGGATTCCGATTTCTTTAACACGTTTGCGGATAGTAAGAATTGAAATACCCAAAAGTCCGGAAAGCGCAATCAAAAAGCTGAAAATTGATGTTACCAAAATAAGATTCCTTATTTTATATAATTTCTGAATAAAAAAATCATTTTCTATCTCTTCATTCAAATAATGAATTGATAATGGCATATCATCAAATAAGTCCTTCCCTGTTTTTTCCAGTTCAAGTATTGTTTTCGGCTGGTCTGCTGGACTTATCTGCACAAACATTGCATTAAAATCAGCGGGATTAACGTTGAATATTGCTCCTTTGGAACTGTCATAATTGGGGCGATATGAAAAATCGTTTAATACACCAACGACAACTCCCGTTGAACTGGGAGTTAAATTCCCGTTTTCACCTGAGTACAAAGTAATGCTCTCTCCAATGGGATTTTTTAGTCCTAATTCTTCAACTGCAGACTTGTTCAGTAAAAATCCTGATCCATGATTTCGAGTTAAAGAGTTTCCATCCACCATACCAATACCAAATGTTTCAGGGAAATTAGTATCAATTGAAATATAGTTATATCGTACAATTTCCCGCTCCCCAATACCTAGGTTTATACTGCCTGTACCTGAAACTGCTGGTATGTTAGAAGAGGCAGTTACAGAAATAACTCCTGCAATTTTTTCAAACTCACTTTTTAGAATCTGATAGTTATTATTAGCTTCCTGAGTTTCTAATTTTATCAAGAGTAAATCATGGGTATTCATCCCCATTTCCATACTTGTAAAATGATCGATTTGCCTTGAAATATGGAAAGTAACCAGAACCAGTATTATTGATACAGTAAATTGCGAAACAACTAAAAATGACCTGAATATTTTGTCGTTTGCCGCTTTTATTTTTCGGTTAATTGCATCAACGGGGTTTATTCCGGCTACAATGTAGGCTGGATAAGCTCCTGCGAAGACGTTACTAGCAGAAGGACAAAAGATGCTGCAACAATGTATCTAAAAAAATCAATCTGCATTTGTCTTCCAAGCAAAGTTGTTATATAAGGAAGAAATATCTGTACGATCAAAATTGAAAGAAACACTGCGGTTAATGAATACAACCAGTTTTCTAATACAAATTGAGCAAACAACTGATTTCGTTTAGCCCCAATTATTTTTCTGACACCAATTTCTTTAAATCGCTCGCTCATTTGAGCTATAGCAATGTTAATAAAGTTAAAACAGGCAATCATAACGATTAGCACACCCAGAATACTAAACAAAACAATAACCGGCTTTGTAAATTTTGACAAATTAGGTTCGCCAATAGTGGCTTGCGAGGTACTTTCGAAATGAATTGTTTGTAGCGGTTCTAAAAATAGCTCAACAGATGTATAGGGCCCAAGTGGAATATTTTTCTCGGAAAATTGTTTCAACTTCTGTTCAGTGTTTGAAGGGGCTGCTTCTTCCCGAAGCATGATATAGCTATAGATGTTTTCATCAAACAATCCTGTATTGTTTTCATCAAAATGTGGGAAGAAAGTGTTTATTGCATCATACGAAGCAAGGATATCAAAACGAAAATGGGAATTATCCGGGATATCGATAATTCCACTAACCATCAATTGGTGGTTATCATCCAGAAATTTTCCCAAGGGGTTTTCGTTTCCAAAATATTTTTGGGCAATCCGGCTGCTAATTACGACAGAATTACTTTCATGCAATGCCACATCTGGATTTCCTGCAAGCATAGCGAATGAAAACATTTGCAAAATTTCCGGATCGGCGAAAAGAAACTTTGGTTCTTTTATGCGTTCGTTACAATGTAAAATTGAAACATTTCCCATCCATGCAATGCGAGTAGTATTCTCAATTTCGGCAAATGACTCCTCCAACATTGCAGTTAAACTATTGCCAGTTCGGGCATTATCAAACTTCCCGTAACGTGGCGAATCCATGTGATATGCTACCCTAAAGATGCGTTTCCCTTTTTCATGGTAATTGTCGAAACTATTTTCAAAAGAAATGTAGATATAGATTAGAAAAACGATCGATAAAGCGACAGCAAGTCCACCTATTTTTATTAGAGAAATGCTTGTGCTTTTCTCAAAATTGCGAATTATCGTAAAAATGTAATTTCTAAACATCAGCTTTCTTTTTAGTTTTCATAAGTTCCCGTGAAGATTTTCGCCTTCTCCCTAATTGTTTTACCCAATAGTCGTAGTTTTCAATCCATCATTCAAATCATAGTACAGACAATTTATTCATACCGCAAAGCCTCCACCGGGTTTCGGGTAGCAGCTTTCCACGATTGAACGGACACGGTTAACAATGCAATTCCCAAAGTCAGCAACCCTGCCAACACAAAAATCCACCAACTCACCCCGGTTTTATAGGCAAAACTTTCGAGCCATTTATCCATCGCCAGCCAGGCAAGCGGTGTTGCAATTACAAACGCAATGATCACCCACTTTACAAAGCTCCGGTTCAGCATCGAAAGAATCTCGCTTACGCGTGCACCGTTCACTTTGCGTATACCGATCTCTTTTACACGTTGCTGTGCTACCAGCAGTGAAATTCCCAGCAATCCCATCGAACTGATAAAAATGGAAATGATCGTAAAAATGCTGAGCAGCCGGGCCTGTAACAATTCTGTGCGGTACACATTCCGGTAAAGTGCGCCTACGTGCTCGTAAGAAAACGGGTAAGCCGGAAACAGGTCTTTCCATACCGACTGCACATCGGCCAAAGCCTCCCCGCGCATGCCGGGCCGGTAGGCAACCACAAAATTGAGCAGCCAAAGCTTATCGCGCTTAAACATTACCAGCGGCCCCACCTTCTTTTTCATACTCGAAAGGTGAAAGTCTTTTACCACCCCGGTTATTTTTCCGGCAGGTAGCTGTATACCCGGATTGGGTGAATTCAGCCGGAAACTTTTACCAACAATATCGGCAGCAGAAGTCGATTTCAGCAAATGCATGGCCGTTTCGTTGATAATGTATTCACCCGATCCTTCCACATCGGCATTGTTATCCGTGAAATTCTGTCCTCCCAGAAACTCGAGCTTAAAAATTTCAGCAAACGAATAATCGCAGGGAAAAACGCCAATCCTGCTTTGCTGCTGATCGTCTGAAGGTTCCAGTCCCTCCAACTCATAGCCAAACATATCGTTGGCCTCTCCCCCGGGAGGCTCCATCATGGCTGACACCGATTCGATCGCCGGATGTTTGAGCAGTTCTTCTTTAAACAATTCAAACTTTTCCTGCACACTCGCGTGCACCGATTCAAAACAGATCAGGTTGTCGTCCTGCGCTCCCATCGAATTGTCGAGTGCAAAATTGGTTTGCCGTGCAATCACAATCACGGCAACAATCAAAACAATGGCAAAGGTATATTGGGTGATTATAATTCCGCGGCTAACGGAAATATTGTTGCGTTGAAAAAGGTTCCTGTCGGGACGGTACATTTTTTCGATGCTTTGCCGCAGCATCGGCTGGAGCCCGGCCAAAACACCAAGAACACTGAAAAGAACCACCACCACGACCATCAGCACTGAATTGCCGTGGAAGAGATTCATCCCAAAGTTTTTCCAAATTATGGCGTTTACAGGAACAGCCAGCAGAAAAGCGATGAATACGGAGGACAGCACAATAAAAAGGCTTTCAGCAAAGAAATACTTCAGGTTCATGTGGGGAGTAGAACCCAACACACGGTTAATCGCCACAAAATTTGCGTTAAAGCCCGACATCCCGAGGTTCAGGCTGGCGTAGTTACTCATCGAAATCAGCAATAAAATAAGAGCCGCAATCGCCAACACGTAAATATTGGTCATATTGCCATTGGACTCTATTTCGCGCAGTTTATCCGAGTGCAAGTGAATGTCGGTAATGTTTTGCAGAAAAGCGGTCGACTTAATTTCGTTTTCGTTCTGCCCGCTCACCTTGGCTAAAAACGCCGCATAACCGGCAGAAATGGGTTCGGGACTGGCATTGGGTTTCAGCAGCAAATATGTAAAGGCCCACCAAGTGATTTCGCCCTGCGCAGGAGTTGTAATCAATTCGGGATGAAAATGGCTGTTTTGCGGGAAATCTTTCATTACGCCTTTTACCGTAAAATCGGTTCTATCGGCGTAGAACTGTCCGGCGGGCAACGAAATGGTTTTTCCAACCGGATCGGCCTTTCCAAATACTTTTTGCGCAAACGACCGGGTGATCACCATTGAACCGGGCTCTTCCAGCACCGAGTTTTTATCACCCACCAGCAGCGTTGCATCAAACACCTCGAAAAAGGTGCTGTCACAAACAAAGGCCTCGTTAATGGAGTAATACTGTTCGTTGTGCATCACCACGCCTCCCCTCATCGGCGCCAGCCGTACATAATTTTCAATACCCGAAAAGTTATCGGCCAGATCGGGTACTTGCTCCGAGTTATAAACCCGGGCAAAATGATTGTTGCCAAAATACGTCGGATTGGTCACCGTGAAACGGTAAATACGGTCGGCCTTCGAATGAAAAGCATCATAGGTAAGTTCGTTTTTCAGAAAAAGGGCGATAAACAGAATGCCACTTAATCCGAGCGCCAAACCCAGCACTTTTATAAAATTCAGAAACGGCCGCTTTTTAAAATTTCTAACTACAAACTGAAACAGCATATTTTTTTTTGCTTTTAGTTTTATTCACCCCTAAATTATCAAAAAAGCACTTTTTGACTTCTTTGACCGGTGCGCTATAAATTGTCGGTATATTCTTTCCAGGAAAATTAAATCAAAAGCGGTGCCTTTCCTACAAAAACCATATTACCAACCCCTTACAAAAGACACAGTTTTTAAAGGTGTCCATTTTTTTGACAAAACGTGTATAATTATTTGTCAAACCATCTGCTGTCATTGGTCCGGAACTTTGATTTTTATGATTTCATGATAGACTTTGATGTTTGCTGTCCATCACCCTTTTAAATTGCAGGTTTTTGCTTCCAAAGTTCATCAATAGCCTAACTTTCATTGCCTGGCATTTTTGTTTCAATCAAAGTATTCATTTCATCAGTTAAATCATAGTTCCAGACTCTACTCATAGCGGAGAGCTTCCACCGGATTCCGTGTTGCTGTCCGCCAGCTTTGCCAGCTAACGGTTAACAAGGCAATTCCCAAAGCCAGTAACCCGGCGAGCACAAAAATCCACCAGCTTAGTTCGGTTTTGTATGCAAAATTTTCGAGCCAAAGGTGCATGGCATACCAGGCTACAGGCGTGGCCAGTACAAGCGCCACAAATACCCACTTCAGAAAATCCCTATTCAACATCTCAATAACTTCGGTTGCGCGGGCTCCGTTTACTTTTCGGATTCCAATTTCCTTGGTGCGTTTGGAGATCGTAATCAACACAATACCAAACAATCCCATAACAGCCAAAACGATGGCAAGAAATGAAAAACCGGTGATCAGCTTTGCCTGGTTTTGTTCACCGGTGTAAAACTGGTTGATCTGGTCGGTTAAATAACGGATGCTGACAAGGGACTCGGGCGAAATATGCCGGATAAGATGTTCCGTTTCGCCAATGATTTCAGCATCGTGTAATCCATTGGTTTTTATAGCCAGCAAGCTCATTTTCTCAGGGTGCTGTTGCAAAATCACCATTGGCTGAATCAGCGAGTGAATGGAATGTGCGCTAAAATCCTTCACAATTCCACGTATGGTAAAACCATTGAGCAAATCCCCTGCTTTTAATTTGTACTGCAAAGCAGCCGATTCGTTAATGATAATATTGGTCCGGTTATCTGCCTGAAACTCGCCAAAACATTCCCCGTCTATCCATTCCATGCCCAGCAGATCGATCATCCCCTGTCCCATTATCAGCCCGTCAAAACGAACACTTTCGTCTTCTGTACGCAGGTTCACCGGAAGAAACGAATCAAAAGGTGGGATAAAAGACGAGCCGGCAGTTTTTACCACATTCGGATTTTTATCCAGCTCATTTTGCAGCATCCTAATTTGTTTCTGCAATTCCGGTGTATTCAGCTCGCAAATCAGAATATTCGTTGGATCGATGGCTTTAAAATTGGTCAATCCGTAATTGATCTGCTTTTTGAAGGTGAAGACACTTACAATGAGAATGATGAAGATGGCAAAATGAAAACTTAGAAACGAGTGGCTCAAGCTGTATTTTCCGGGACTGCGATTTAGTTTTCCCTTTAGTAAAACCACCACTGATGTTCGCGACACAGAACTGCCAATTGATATTCCGGAAATAGTTCCGGTGAGAAAAAGAAGGACAGCAAGAACCGCCCAGGTTTGCCATAGACTAAAAACTTCGCTCCCCACTGTTTTGCCAAGTGTTGAATTTACAAACGGAATACCCACGATTACCACAATGGCAGCTGGCAGCAGACTTAAAAAAGAAACCAGGTTTGATTCGAGTAACACCTGTTTTTGAATGGTTGCATTAGATGCTCCCAAGGCTTTTTTAGCTCCCATTTCGGTAAGCCGGTTCAGGATTTTTGCTTTTGTAAGAAAAACATAATTGGTAATGGCTATCAGTAAAATGGCAAAAGCAATGGCCATGTAGTATTTTAGTTCGTTTGCGTTTCCTGCCCGGCTGTAAAGATTTCCCGACAAGCCGGCTGACTCCAGATAAATATCGGCAACGGGCTGAAGCCGGTAAGTTTTGTCTTTGTACTTTTCAGTATCCAGCGATACCATGTGCCCCTTGATTTTTGCACCAAGCACTTCGGGATCGGCATTGGGTTGTAAAAAAAGATAAACGTAAAAAGAGCGATTGTCCCAGTTACGGTAATCGTCTTGATTGGAACGATAGTCGCCGAACATACGTTGAGAAAGGCCAAAAACCTCTTCTGAAAGATCGATGTTTCCCACAAATTCAGGCCGAAGCGTAGAATTACCTGGAAAATTGTTGTAAACGCCGCAAACAGTCAGCGTCCGAAATTCATCTTGTAGTTTTAGCAATAGAGTTGATCCAAGCGCATTTCTTGACCCAAAATATTTTTCGGCCATATCTTCCGAAAGAGCAATCTCAGCATTCGACACTGCGGGAACTCCGTATCTGAACCCGATCCCCATGCGTGAATACATATTAGCATCAGCAAATGCAAAAAAGTCTTCTGCGATAATCCGGTTATCCACGGTCTTTATCTTAACATTGCTTGTTTGGTAAAACCTGAAAAAATCGGCGATCTCTGGTATATTGTTTTTAAGCGCGGGAGCCATGGGATAAGGCAGCCGCGGGTCTGTTTCATCAAGCAGCCGATAAGCTGACTGATGCTTGGGAATAAACTTATCGAATGAATGTTCGTGAATAAACAATACTCCTAAAATCATTATGCATCCCAGTCCAATTCCCAAACCCAGAATACTGATTCCGGATTCTGTTTTGTTTTTCTGAATGTTTCGAAAAGCGAGTTTTAGATCCATTAAGTTCATAGAAGGTATAATTTTATTTTTCAACTAAAGCCTTAGTTCAAAAATAATGCCCTTTTATTACTTTACATAAAATCAGACTAATAAAAAGATTCTTTCCTTCTTATTGTACTAATTATGGACAGGAACTGTATAAATTTTTGTCGTTCAATTTTTGTTCTGAATTTCCAAAAAAGCATGGAGAGTAACTCTCTCGTGCTTGTTGACCAGTAACACTCCAATTAATACCCAATAGAAAAACGAATATGAAATTCACTTTCCTCTATTCGTAGCGGAGAGCTTCCACCGGATTTCGTGTTGCTGTCCGCCAGCTTTGCCAGCTAACGGTTAACAAGGCAATTCCCAAAGCCAGTAACCCTGCGAGCGCAAAAATCCACCAGCTTAGGTTGGTTTTGTATGCAAAATTTTCGAGCCAAAGGTGCATGGCATACCAGGCCAGAGGAGTAGCGATCAGAAATGAAATGACCACCCATTTGACAAAGTCTTTGTTCAAAAGTGCCAGTACTTCCGAAACTTTCGCTCCGTTTACTTTTCGCACTCCAATTTCCTTGGTTCGTTGCTGCGAGATGTACAGTGAAAGCGCGCTCAACCCGATCATGCTGATCAGGATCCCGAGAAGCGAGAAGGTTGACAAAATCCGTCCCAGAATAACTTCGGCCTTGTACTGACTGGCAATATTTTCATCCAGAAAAAAGTAGGTAAACTCCTGCCCGGGATAGTAGTTATTCCATACTTTACGAATAGCAGTCATCGCTTCTTTTATGTCGCCCTTGTTTAAACGAACGTGCGTAAAACGTGCGCGAGTGTTTGATTCGCCTAGCAAAAACATAAAATCGCCAATGGCCTCGTGTGCCGAGCTGTAATTAAAATCTTTGGCCACACCCACAATCTCAACCCGGGTCTGATCGGGCTCCAGCTCCTGGCTATGCGTGTAGGTATTTAGCGCCTCCATGCTTCCGTGGCGTTCCATCAAGCGTCTGTAAAGATGTTCGTTAACGATCAGTCCTTCAACTGTATCTGCCGAGGTATTGATCCAGTTTTCCAACAGTTGAATGTGCATGGTCTTCAAATAGTCGTAGTTGGCAAAAACAAATTCAGCTGTACCGTCAATTCCAAAACCTTCGAGGTTATGGCTTTGAGCCGGGTAACCAAAATGCTGGGCGGTAAACCCCACCGACTGTATCTGACTCTGTTTCTTTAACTCAGCAGCAAATACCGACGGGTCTTTAGCCAGATCTTTTATCTGAAGAACCACTACATTTTCTTTATCAAATCCAAGAGGTTTCTGCTGAATAAAATTCATCTGTTTATTTACCAGGAAAGAGGAAGAGAGCAAGACGATTACCACAGTGATCTGCCCCACCAATAACGCTTTTAATACAAAACTTTCGGAATACCGGGCGTTTTGTTGCATTAAAGTGGTGGGCGATGATTTTCCGATGAGAAAAAAGCCCACAAAAACGGCGGCCAGCACCAAACAAACAAGCAGCACCCCCATAACACTGAGGATTACAACAGGTTCGGAGTAGTAAATATCAAACTCAATTTCGAACCACTTGTTGATGAAGGGTTTTAAACCCTCAGCCATCAAAAGAGACAGAACAATTCCGGCACTACTAAACAAAAAAACTTCGGCCAACACCTGTCCCGTCAACTGGCTTTTTGCAGCCCCCGCGGTTCGTTTCAGGCCCAGTTCTTTGGATCGTTTTATCAGTCGTGCAACTGTCAGGTTGATAAAATTCAGCATCGAAACCAACAGAATAACAAACGAGACGGTCATAAAAAGTCCGATGTTGATTTTACTGGAGTTTTCCTTTAACTCAAAGCGGTAATCCGATTTCAGATGAATATGCTGCAATGGCGTCAAACTGAAACTGTAGTCTTTGGGTCCACGCGTTTGTTTGAGTTCACTGGCATCGAAAAACGCAAGAACTTCTTCGGCCACTTTCTGCGGAGATGCCCCCTCTTTCAAAGTGACATAATTGTACACCCACTGAATTTTACGATGGGGCAACAAAGTAAAGCGCTCTGCGAGACTTCCTTTCTGAGATAGCAGTATTTCATAGTTAAAGTGTGTTTTGGGGTGCGTATCTTTTACCACTCCCCTGATCTCGTATTCTCCCAGGTCGCGTATATATTGAAGCGCCTGAACATCGATCGTTTTCCCCACCGGGTTCACGCCCTTAAAATACTTTTGAGCAAAGCTTTCTGAAACAAAAGCAACGTTCGGTCGATTGATATCTGCCAAGTCACCGATCAGGCACTTTACCTCAAACATTTTTGTAAAGCCGTCATCTACGGCCAAAATATCGTTTTGCTGAAAAGCATCTTCCCCTATTTTTATGTTACCTACCGGGCAGTGCGAAAATTGTGTCGACTGTTCCACTTCCGGGATATTTCGGACAGCTTCGCCTACTATCCCCATGCTTCGCGCCCAGGGATCGCCGGTTCCTTCCGGAACAGAAATCACCCGGTAGATATTTTGATAGTTCGCAAAATGTTTATCGTAGCTTTTTTCGTTGGCCACATACAAAAACAGCATCAGAAACGAAGTAATACCAATCACCAGCCCTAAAATTGTGACTAAGGTGAAAAGAGGTTCTTTCACCATTTTACGAAGCATCATTTTCAGATTATAGCCGATCATAATTTTTAGGTTTTAAAAGTTTATTCTAAAATATGGTCTAAAGTTCCTTTGTGACAACCAACCTTCCACTGGTTTTAACCCCTAAATCCCTTAAAGAGGCTTTGAGCCCGTTTCTCTTAATCAGCACCGGATACCTACCTCTTTTGCGGTTCTCCCTTTATTCTGAAACCAATCGGAACAAAATCTTCCACTCTGGCCATATTCTCCTTCGTTATTGTTTTAATTGGCAGGGAACTCCCACTGTTCTTTATTTTTCACGTACGAACCCACCTGAAGAAGTTTGTCTATATCTTCAAAAACCAGGTAATCTGCTTTTTCCTGAATCATTACTCCTTTTAGGTTCTGGTTGCGAATCGCGGTATTGATCAGCATTCCGCGACGGCTATTTTGCGGATTTGGAACGCAGGTAATCAAACGCAAATTTTCGCCCACAAATTTTTGATCGGTATAGATCGTATCGGCCTCAATTTGAAAGGGAAATAAAGTACGATGCGTTTTCAAATACAAGTTACTCTCCATTGTGCCGTAAGCCATGATCCATTTATTCGAAAGATCTGTTTTTAAAGCCGTTGTATCAGGATACAAAACGGCGAGTTCTCCTTTCATTTTACATATCCTTGATGTGTAGTCAAAAACACTTTGCAAGCCAGACGCATCCGCTCCACTCGTCGGATAAATGATTGCAATATCCCGCTTGCCCAACACCTCCTGAATAGGGCCAGTAAAAACAGGATTGATCAGGTCTTCGTTGTTTGAACGGGAAAGTGAGTCAAAAACAGCCATCAGCTCAGGATAGAATTGAGTGAACGTACTATTCTTTGTATCCCGCTCCTGCTCAAACTGTTTTAATTTTTTCAGAATTGGTTCGATGTAAACAAAACGACGCGATTTTTCCATTTCCAAAAGATCTTCAGCAGCTATTTTCTCTCCCATCGAATAAAGCATGCAGATATGAGCAGCCCTTACAATGTGTTCGTTGATACAGGTGATCCATCGTCCGTAACTTATCGCGCTCATTTCTTTTTCAATCGGGCTAAACAAAGCTGAAGTCGCCTCAACCACCGGCAGGTGATTGTCGGTTAGCGGATTGATAAAGGAATGACTGAACTCGTGGTACAGGTAATTCGACAAACCGTCTTTGCTGTAATACGGAATTCCCTCTTTTATTTTATCCGCACTTAAACACCCGAAAATATCCATGTTGTTTTGCTGATCGCTTACGCGCATCCCGTAACCGCCGTACAACATGGGCGATAAAACAACCGTATAGCTTTTTTTCGATTCGTTGTAATAGGCATTTATTGTGGTAACAGGATCGTAGCCCTCCAGATCATTGGCTGTGTATTCCACCATTCTTTCATAATAAGACAAATGATCCTTCCAAAACTCAGCGAAATTGTTGTCGGATGCAAATTGCATCAGAGCAAGACGATATTTCTCCAGGTTCTCCTCACTGCCTGCGCGTTCAACTGTTCGGGGAGTAAAAGGATGTGTTTGTTCTAATTCAGGTACTTCGGATAAACGCAAAATCAAATCGAGCGGGGCATCCTGTACAAAACCGTGTTCTTTCATCAAATACCTGGTAAGGCGAACAGTTTCTGCTACTGAATCCTTTTCAAAAAACTGCATTACTTCGTTGCTGTATTCAAACTCCCGGTTCAAATAGGGATAACCGGCAATATTCTGCACAACGCACAACAATTCCATACGAGGGTCTACTTCAATTTTTGTCTTTCCAACGTTTTTACAAACCGGCATTAGTTGCTGAGCTTCACCAGGAAATCCCCAGCAAATAAACGCCAAAATTAAGATCAGTTGTTTCATCGGTTTTTATTGTATAATCAAAATCAGTATTAAACTAATTAATATGTCTTACTCCTCCATCAACGAGAGGTCAGAAGCTTTTTTCTCCCTATTCGTATCGGAGAGCTTCGACGGGATTGCGGGTTGCTGCCCGCCAGTTTTGCCAGCTACTTTTTACCCCTAAATTCCCTTTAGGGGACTTGTTCGTATCTCCGATTGGCGTATCAAACATTTCTGTTTTATTATTTCTATTACTTTGTATATGTTTTCCTCAATTTCTTCATTCGTAAACCGAATAACTTCAATTCCCCAATAATTCAATTCTCCAGTTCTTCCTATGTCGTATTCGTTTTGCTCTTTTGATTTATGGATTCCACCATCAACTTCAATTACCAATTTTACAGGATGACAATAAAAATCTGCGACAAATATGTCAATTGGATGCTGTGGACGAAAACGTAACCCCAACACTTTTTTCCCTTTTAAACGCTCCCATAGCAACATTTCTGCTTTCGTCATATTTTTTCGTAGAAACTTTGCTTTTTCGAAAATATGAGCTTTGGCACCATAAAACATTGATACTTTGTCGTCTATTGTCATTTCTATATCATTTTCATACCATGTTCCATATTAACCACCTAACCTAAGTCCCTTTTAGGGGTTTGGGGTGAATTAAAGACTACTCATACCGCAACGCTTCCACCGGATTCCGGGTTGCCGCACGCCAACTTTGCCAGCTAACGGTTAATAAGGCAATACCGAGCGCCATCAAACCTGCCAGGGCAAATATCCACCAGCTGAGAGTTGTTTTGTAGGCAAAATTTTCGAGCCATTTGTGCATGGCGTAATATGCAATCGGACAGGCAATCACAAAAGCAATGGCTACCCATTTCACAAAGTCTTTGTTAAGCATGGCCAGAATTTCGGATACTTTGGCACCGTTAACCTTGCGTACTCCTATTTCTTTGATCTTTTGCTGAATGTAGTATAACGACATGGCAAAAATACCCATCGACGAAATAATAATGGAAAGTACGGAGAACGCGCCTATCAGTTTTGAACGCCTTACTTCAGCGGTATACCACTGATCTACTTCCGAATCAATAAAGCCCGATTCCATAGGCTTTCCTCCGGTGAATTCAGCCTGTGTTTCTTTTATCCGGCGCACCGTTTCAACAAGGTTGGCACTATTCAGTTTCACTACAATACTCCAGGGGCTCGCGGTATCATCAAGCTGCCGGATAATGGCTGGTCCTACCTTTGTGTGTAACGAACGAAAATTGAAATCTTCAACTATTCCGAGTACCGGTAAATCAGCATCATAAAATTTAACTGTTGCCGGATTATCCCCTAAATGCATTGTATTTACGGTAGTCCGGTTGATCCACACACCGTTTTTTGAATAGGCATTTTGAGTACTTTCTATTTCGAATCCAAAAATCTTCAGGTATAAACTGTCGCCATAAAATTCCTGAAAACTAAAAGGTTTATCTTCAAAAGTAAACGATTGATTATTCCCGCCATCAATGGGCATCCCCCGGCAATAGGAAACTTCTTCAACTCCGGGGATCGACTTTAACCCGGCCCTGAAAGCGGCTTTCTGCCCGGCTTCGATGGTATTGTCCATCCAAAACAGATTATCAGTCGCGAACTTCATGTTGTAGTTTTGCATAAAATCCGACTGCTTGGTAATAACCAAAGTACTCACCAGCAACACAATGGCAACTATGTATTGAAAGGCAATTAATATTTTTGAATAACGGGTGCGACTTTTAAAGGTAAAACTTCCCTTTACCACTTCTACCGGGTTAAACCGGTTCACAACCAGTGCCGGTACAATTCCGGAAACAAAACCGGTCAATACGATTATCAGCAATGAAACCAGTAAAAAGTTATTACTGAACTGCTGGATTAAATTCAGGTTGGTATCCATTTGCCGGTTAAAAAACGGCTCAACCAGCAAAGCCAGTAAACAGGCTACAATGGCCGAGAAAAAACTTAGAAAAACCGACTCAGATATTTGTTGAAAAACCAGGGCACCTTTGGAACTGCCAATGAGTTTTTTTATGGCTATTTCTTTGCTCCGGGTACCCGATTGCGCAACCGTAAGGTTAATGTAATTGATAATGGCAATCACCAGAATAAGCAAGGCAACTCCTCCAAACAGAAAAACGGTTGTTTTACTGTTTTGCCGGATTGTCCCCCCTCCGCCTGAATTGCTGAAATAAACTTCCGTTAGTGGTTCAAATTTTAACTCTTTTGCAAAACCTTCCTTGTACATCCAGTAGTCTTTTTTAAACTGCTCAAATACAACCGGGGCTTTTGAGGGAAGATCGGTGCCTGCTTTTGCCAAAAAATAAATACTGAATGAACTGTTGTTATTGCTTGTCAATAATTCCGGGTAGTTCCAAAATTCAGCCAGTTTATCAAAAGACACGATAACGTCGAACTTTTCGAACGTGGTTTTTTGCGACACATCTTCGATAATACCCGAAACAATAAATGGTTTATTCTGAAGTGTAAACGTTTGCCCAACCGGGTTTTGCGATCCAAAAACCTTTTTGGCAAACGATTCCGAAAGCACGGCTTTATCCTTGGTTTCAAGAACTGTTTTGGGATCTCCTTCCAGCAAACGAAAAGAAAACATGGTGAAAAACGACGAATCTGCCAACAGGTAATTTATCCGCAACTGCTTGCCTTCAGGAAAAACAACACTGCCATTCATGATTGAAATTCGGGTATAGGCTTCCACTTCCGGGTTTTGATTCTTTACAAACTCACCCGTCGGAGCGCTAAACTGCGCACTCTTCTCGCGGTACAGCCTGTATATCCGGTCTTTATTTTTGTGAAACTGATCAACCGATAACTCCTGCTTAATGTACACACTAAGTAACAATACAAAAGTTAGCGATATGGCAAACCCCAATATGGTTACAAATCCATACAGTTTATTTTTACTTAGAAATTTCAAAAATGCCTTTATCGAATGGTTTCTCATTGCTAAGTTTTTATGGTTTATCTTTTTAACATGTTAATTCAAAAGCTACTAACAGCTGTTCTGTTTTAAGCCATTTCAGGGCTTAAAGGAGAAAGGTTACTCATACCGCAACGCCTCAACCGGATTCCGGGTTGCAGCACGCCAATTGTCCGGAACTTTGATTCGTTTGATTTCATGACAGACTTTGATTCTTCTTGTTCATTACTCGCTTAAATTCCAAACTTTTGCTCCCAAAGTTTATCAATAGTCCAACTTCCATATTGTAAGCCTCCAAATAGTTGATTGCCTGTGCCAAATGCACATCTTCCAACGAAATAAGAGCCTTTATCTCGACCATCACTGTTTCTTCAACAAAAAAGTCTACCCGCCTTGTTCCAATCTGCTCTCCTTTGTAAAAAATGGGCATTTCAAATTCCCGCTCAAACGCAATGCCTTGTAAAGAGAATTCGATCGCGAGTGCCCGCTGGTAAATCACCTCCTGAAAACCATTCCCCAATTGCTTGTGAACCTCCATCGCACAACCAATTATCTTTGACGTCAATGCCGAATACTTATACTTTTCGTCGATGCTCATTATCTGCATTTTTTGTTTTAATCATAGTATTCATTTCATCAGCTTAATCATAGTTCACGACTCTATTCATACCGCAACGCCTCAACCGGATTCCGCGTAGCCGCACGCCAACTCTGCCAACTAACAGTTAACAGTGCAATTCCTAAAGCCAGCACACCGGCCAGCGCAAAGATCCACCAGCTGAGAGTTGTTTTGTAAGCAAAGTTTTCGAGCCATTTATTCATGGCGAAATAAGCAACAGGCGTGGCCAGCACAAAAGCAATAGCCACCCACTTTACAAAGTCTTTATTGAGCATCGTAAGTATTTCCGAGATTTTAGCACCATTGACTTTGCGGATGCCTATTTCTTTGGTGCGGTTCAGGCTAATCAGAAAAATCTGCCCGAGAATGCCCATGCAGGTGAGTACAATGGCAATAAGCGAGAAGAAGGTAATGGATTTTGCCAGTTTGTCTTCTTTTGCATACATCGCCTGAAACTGGCTATCGTAAAAAGTAAATTCCATGGGATCATCTGGCAACATGGTTTTCCAGACATTCCGCACGTCATCCATTTGCCGTCCCACATTGCCGGGAGTTAACCGCAGCGAAAGCGTGTTAAACCCTCGCTCAGGTTCATAAATAAGCGCCACCGGCGTCATTCCCGAATGCAGCGATTCAACATGGAAATTATTCACCTCGCCCACCACATTGTAGCCACCATCGCGGCCGTTATTGTATTTTTTATCCTGAATGGTTTCCCAGCCAAATCGTTTTACAGCAGCTTCATTCATCATGCAAGCACCGTTTTTATCGCCCGCCATAAAATCCCGTCCATTAAGCAGCTGAACGCCAAATGTTTCAAGGAAATCATCCGAAACATACACGCAGTTCACCATAAACTCGTCTCCTTCCACACGGCTTCCCATCGACATGTTAATATGCCCGGGATATCCATTGCTCAATGTACTGCCTGCAACAAACGGAAGCTTCGTTACCTCGTTTTTCAGTGCTTCAGGCCGCTCAAACAAGAAGGGCAGTTCAATCCTTACAAGATGCTCGTCCGCAAAACCAAGGTCGTAATGTTTTACATACTGAAGCTGTTTAAAGATAAGCATCACAACTGCAATCAGGGCAATGGAAACGGTAAGCTGAAAGGTAAGCATGGCTTGCTTGGCCAGTTGTTTACCGGTGCGTTTCCGGCCTCCCAAAAGGAAGTCGGTGATGTTGAACCGCGACAGAACATAGAGGGGAGCCAGGCTGTTCAGTAAAATAATCCCGGCGATTGTGCCTGCAAATACAGGCAACAGTTGGCGAAAGTTAACATCTGCCAGGTAAATATTCCTTCCAAAAAGCAGCGGAGAGAAAGGCAGAAGAACGGAAGCCAGCATCACGGAAATTGCCAGGGCAATAAAAATTCCGAACGAAACTTCGATCAGCGAATCCATCAGAAGATGCATTTTCCCAGCCCCGTTGGTTTTGTTGATGCCGATTTCCTTCAGTTTCGCATATTGCACGGAAACTGTATAATTGAGGTAATTAATACTGGAAAGCAGGATGATCAATATGGCAATCGAGAGAAAAACGATCAGCATTTTTGTGTTGCCTTTCGTATGCGCATCGCTCCATCCAAGTTCTAAGTCAGAAAGATAAATATCGGCCAGATTTTGCAGAGCCAGGCTATCGGTTGATGCATTGAATTGCCCGATGGTCTGGTTTAGTTTCTCCGCAAATAAATCGGAGTTGACTCCGTTTTTTAGCAACACAAAATGCTCTGCAGGATAAATACACTCCCCGTTGTTGCATTCCTGGGCCATCTGAAATTCTTTGTTGTCGCTGTTTAAAAGCAGCTCGGCCCGAAAGCTGGAATTGCGAGGCAAGTCTTTCATAACAGCCGTTACAGTGGCCGTAAAAAATTCTTCTTTTACTGTCCGTCCCAGCGGATTTTTATCGCCAAAAAGCTTTTTTGCCACCGATTCACTTATCACTGCCGAGTTAATTTGCGAAAAGGCTTCTTCTTCCAGGCTCGACAAAATTTCTACCGAAAAAACATCGAAAAAGCGGTTGTTTGTGGAAACCACGTATTGAAGCCGGCTATAATTTTTTGTTTCGGGATCTTTTAAGGTGATAGGATAATAGGAAAGTCCCATCGGGCAGGTAGCTTCAATATCCGGGTAGTTTTCAGAAAGTGCTGTATTTAGTTTATAATCGAGCCCCGAGCGTCCTTTTTTGGCATCGAACACCCGGAATACATTTGGGTAGTTGGCAAAATGCGTATTCACATTGTGTTCGGCATTGTAAAACAGCCCGATAAGAATACACGCCGTAAACCCAATGGCAAATCCGCCAATAATCAACGATGAATACAAGGTATTTTTTAAGAAGTTCCTGATGGCCAGTTTTATTTTAAATCGAATCATAATTCTCTACTTGTTTTGATTCCTGCTAATGTTTAAGCTTATTACTCATACCTCAACGCCTCCACCGGATTCCGTGTAGCCGCCTGCCAACTCTGCCAACTCACAGTTAACAGTGCAATTCCTAAAGCCAGCACACCAGCCAGCGCAAATATCCACCAGCTGAGAGTTGTTTTGTAGGCAAAGTTTTCGAGCCATTTGTGCAACAAAAAATAAGAAGGCAAAACCGATATCACCAATGCTACCGCCACCCAGCGAAGCAGATATTCTACCATCCCGACAAATACTGAACTTATTTGTGCTCCATTGATCCGGCGTACCGCTATCTCTTTCGACTTTTTTAGCGCGTAAAATGCATTCAGGATAAAAACCCCCATGCAGGAGATCAGAATGCACAACAAGGAAAAGATCGAAAAAATACGGCTCATCCGGGTTTCGCGTACATACATTGCCGCGTATTCCTGATCAAGAAAATGAAGCTCCAAAGGAGCTGCGATATGATGCTCTGCAAACCATTTCTCAAGTATTTGCCTGGCCTCGGTGGTTTTTCCTTTTGCTATGCGAACAATTACAGTTCCTCCCGCGAAAATCTGCGGATATTCAGCCGGAGACTCAACCAGCGTTAGTACCCGGGGACTACACGTGGTATGAAGCGACTGAAATTGAGCATCGTCCATTACTCCAATAATGATTCCCTTTCGTCCTTGATACGAAAATGATTTTCCGGCTGCATCTTTCACGTTCATCAACTCCTGCGCTTTTTTGTTGATGATGAATCCTGTCTGGCGATCAGCTTTGCTATCGGGGAGAAAATCGCGCCCTGCAAGCAAACCGATCCCCATTGTTTCAAGAAATGAAGGATCAACCCAATTCCCGGCAATGGACACTTTTGTTGTGGCATCTTTGCCCTCCCAATCGATCGAAGAAGTCCAGTTATCAAGGTAAGACGGAAACAAATCGATGCACGATACATTTTCGATAAGCCCCGACTGCTTCATTTCACTTTTAAACATCGAAAACATTCCCGACAACTCGGGATTCGTTTTGATCAATGCTACCTGTGCCTTGTCGAAGCCCAAATCTTTCTGTTTCAGAAAACTCATTTGTTTCGAAATGAGCAGAGTCCCGGCAATCAGAAAGATAGCAATCGAAAATTGAACAACAACCAGTGCCTTTTCAAGAGAAAATCGGCCCGGTAGATTTTTCGTCGGGTCTTTGAACACCGCAACAATAGGTTTCGATGCAAGAAAGAAGGACGGGTATGCGCCTCCAATCACTCCCATAATTACAGTCAAAATCAAACTCACAGAAATGAGGTCACTAAAAAACTGCCCAAGCCCCATATTAAAGCCAACTACCGATTCCATGATCGGCAACAGTACAATGGTCAGTCCCCAGGATGCTATTGTGGCGATAAGTGCCACCGCAAATGACTCGCCCAAAAACTGCAATGCAACACTGCGATGGTCAGAACCAAGCACTTTTTTAAGGCCGATTTCTTTAAATCGCTGGCTTGCCATGGCTGTATTCAGGTTCACAAAATTTACCGCAGCAATCAATAAAATGAAGAGTGTAACAGCAAAAAGCAGTCTCACATACTGAAAGTTCCCTTTCTTCGTATAACCCGGAGCATATGACTGATCGTAGTAAAAATCATTGATCCCGATCAGGTGAATATCCTGGTTATTATTTGAGGTGTGATTATTAATTGTATTCTTAATCTTTTCGCTGAAAGCTTTTGCATCCACTCCCGGATTCAACTTCACCCAGGTATTGGTTCCCGAAGCGTTCCATTGCTCCGCATACGGATTAACAGTTTTCAAAACATCGTACGGAAAAGCCATATCGAACTCGAACTGCGTATTATCGGGCAGGTCCTCAAAAACTCCACACACGGTTAACGGCATTTCCCCCATAACAAGCAAACTCTTTCCCATTGGGTTTTCGTTTCCGAAATACTTCCTGGCCATTCTTTCACTTAGAATGATCTCCCGGGATTGTCTAAGCACCGACGAGGGGCTTCCTTGTACCAGCTTAAATCCGAAAAGCTCAAAAAAAGTACTGTCGATACTGGCTATTGATGATTCAATAAAAACCTGATCGCCTACTTTAACCGTTAAAGGCATCGGAACTTTCACAAACCGGGTAGTCTGTTGTATCTCCGGATTTTCCGCTTTCAAGGCATCAGCCAAAGGGCCGGGAGTTGAGGGTCCTTTTACAGTCTCTGACGAGTACTTAAATTCTGATCCCA
Organism: Maribellus luteus; assembly: GCF_003576475.1. GTDB lineage: Bacteria > Bacteroidota > Bacteroidia > Bacteroidales > Prolixibacteraceae > Draconibacterium > Draconibacterium luteum. Next base: position 180,757 of record NZ_QWGR01000005.1, read on the forward strand.
CCAGAAAAATATTCTCCGAACCGGGATGAAACCGGTCGGTACGGGTATCGTGCATAATCCACAGTGCCAGCAAACATGCAAAGCTCAGACTGATTGTCAGCCCCAGTACATTAATTACAGAATAGCCTGACTTGAGTTTTCTGAACGCAATTCGAAACAATTGATTGATCATACATTCTGACTTTTAATATTCTCTATTCATAGCGTAAAGCCTCTACCCACGAGCAATCGGGATCTTCGTTCTCTTCTATTCATATCGGAGAGCTTCGACCGGGTTGCGGTTGGCTGTGCGTGTGTAATTAATTGCAGCAATTAAAGCCACCAAAAGCAATACAAACAGGCTGCACATCACAAAAATGCCCCAATGCAGATCGATTTTGGCAGCAAAATTCTGCATCCATTTATCCGATGTCCACCAGGCCCCCACCAGGCCTAAAAGCACGGCTGGAAATGCAATAAATTCCAGGTCGGAGATAAAACTCCGCAAAATATCGGCAAGGTTTGCGCCGGCAATTCTGCGGATTGCCAGCTCTTTACGTCTGCGTGCCGCTTCGTTGGAAGTATAGCCCAGCAAGCCTATAACCGTAATCAGCAAAATGATAGCATTTCCGGCCATCATTGCGTTCCGAAACCCTTGTTCGGACTGGTAGCTGTGGCGTTGTTCCAGTTCAAGGCTTTTTACCACGGCATCCTGAAACGGAAGAAAGCGGTTAAAAATGCCGGTGATTTTTTTCAGCATTCCTGCCTCTGCCGTTTCACTGGCTTTTACCAGGATGTAAAAAGAAAATGACGGACGCAATGCCCTTATCTGTTCAAATTTTTCTTCGGGATAGTAGAAGAATACGGAAGGTCGCGAATCAGGATCGGTAATTGTTTGAACAATAAAATCGGGGAACACCCCGCGGATGGTTGTTTCACCGTGTTCGCTGATCTTTACCTGTTCGCCTACCACATTCTGCCAGCCGTTAAACGTCTTCAGTTTTTCAGCCCCTTTCTCACTGATGAGTACGTCGTTGGCAACTGCACTCTGGGGTGAAAAGTCTTCACCATGTGTTACCGGGATATTCAAAATTGAAAGATAACTTTCATCCACAAAATAGAAATCAGCTACATTAAAAAGCTCTTTTTCACCATCAGGTGAATTGATGTTATTCCCGGCTGCTCCTTCAATCGGCACTCCACAGCCGAGTCCTACCTTTTCGATTCCGGGTACTGCCCGTAATTCATTTAATACTGTTGAAATTTTGCCGGCGTCCATACCACTCGTTGAAGCATAGTAAACACCGCTTGTGCTGTATCCGTGATCGGCCGTTATTACACGGTTGTATTGCATACTCACAATCACCAGCATAGTCAGGATAAAGGATGCGCCAATAAACTGAAACGAAAGCAACACCAGCTTCCATTTGGTCCTTTTTTGCTGATAGCTGCGAAAAGCTGTAGCCACCGGGATGCGGGAGAAAAAACGCCCCGGCAAATAACTGGTTAAAACCACCAGCAAAACAATCAGTAAGAGCAAAGGCCCTATTACAACAGGATTTACCACCGAAATAAGTTTATGCCCCAGTTGCGCCTCGGCCAAAGGCTTAATGAGCAGAATAATGAGTACCGCTCCCAATACCGAGAGGAGGAACAGCACAAAAGTCTCGGAGAAAATAAGTTGCTGCAGGTTCCGGGATTCGGCCCCGCAGGTTTTGTGAATAGCCGAACTTTTAGCACGTTTTATTAAAGCGCTCAACGTTAAAAGGGTATAGTTCATCAGCGACACAAAAAGCACCGCAAAAGCAATGGTGGCAAGGATAAGAATCATATCACGCATCCCACCGGAATGTAATTTTTTAATGGGTTTGAAAGTGTACGTCAATACCAGTCCGCCTTGCTGCTGTTCCAACGCTTCAATATCCTGGTACTTTACCTGCATTTTACGAACCGCTGGAGCCAGACTCTCAGGCTTTATTCCCGGAGCCAGTTTTACGGCTGCATAATACCGGTCGTTTCCCAGCCAGTTGGTAGAGCCGTCCCACGAGAAAAACTGTCCGGTGGAAACCATTGAAATAAGCACATCGTACTGGTAATTTGTATTCTCCGGCAACTCTTCAAAAATACCCGCAATGGTTAGTTTTCTCCCCGGGTATTCTTTTAGCTCAATGATTTTCCCGACTACGTCTCCCCCCATTTCCGAAGCAATTTTATCGGATACCATACAATTCATCGGACGTTGAAGTATCTCCTGCGGATTTCCGCTTATTACCGGCCGGGGAAGAACATCGAACAAAAACTCATCGGCCAGCGAGAAACTTGCCTGGTAGCTTTTCTTATCCTCGGAATAAAAAACAGATGAGCCGATGCTATTAAGACGAGTAGCTGCTTCAATACCCGGAATTTCTGCTTTCATTCCGGGAGCCACTGCCCCACTCACCCGAAAGTAGCTCTCCATTTTATCCGAAGATTTGTCGCTGATAAAGTTTTCGTGTACGATGTAAATACGGTTGGCATCGGGGTAAAAGCTATCGAAGCTATAATAATACAGCACCTCCGACAATAGCAAAATACCAAACGCCAGGCCGGCAGTTAAGGATATAATGCGAGTGGTGGTGTGTTCTCCTTTCCGAAACAGTCGGCGAATTGCGAGTTTAAAAAAGTTCATCATCTGGTCTTTTCTTGGTTTTTCTATGTTTTCTGCCTAGAATCAATTAATACTTTTTCGTTTTTCATAAATCAATATCGCGGCTCTACTCTCTATACGCATTTCAAAAACGCCTTCAGTGTTGAACATGCCAGCCGCATTTCCAATTCTCATCACTAGTTTACAAAGTGCCGGCGGCACGATGTTTTGGTAACGTTGGCAAGGCAAGGTTGCAAAAGTCTCATAGGGACGGTGTTATACTTTCTCTAATCATAAAATTCGAACAAATACACATCATCATATTCTATATCATTCTTTTGCAATAATTCCAGGTATTCATCTTTAAAAGTACGTTCCCCATGATGTTGTTCCTGTTTCATGATGTACCTGATAACACTGTCTCTTTGTGAACGAGAATAGGAAAATGCCCCATAACCAGGCACTACCACAACTGTGTCCCTCCGGGACTTTATGCCCATATTTAATCCGGCGAGCTAAAGTATCTCAGCCATCCTTTCGTTTACGTTTTCGGTGAGCACTTCGCCATCAAACAGGTTGATTACGCGGTGGGCAAAACCGGCATCGTGCATCGAGTGGGTAACCATAATAATGGTGGTTCCCTCGCGGTTTAGTTCTGTTAAAAGATTCATGACTTCGAGGCCGTTTTTAGAGTCGAGGTTACCGGTTGGCTCATCGGCCAGTATCAGCTTTGGATGGGCCACCACGGCACGTCCAATGGCAACACGTTGTTGCTGACCACCTGAAAGTTGCTGCGGAAAATGCTTGGCCCGGTGTCCGATTTTCATTCGTTCCAGAACAGCGTTTACCATTTCCTTTCGCTCACTGGCTTTTTTCTTTAAATAAATCAACGGCAATTCTACGTTTTCGTAAACCGTGAGTTCATCAATCAGGTTAAAGCTCTGGAACACAAAACCGATGTTTCCCTTGCGCATTTGTGTACGCTGCCGTTCTTTGTACGAGCCGACTTCGGTGCCATCAAAAAAATAATTGCCCCCGCTCGGATTGTCTAACAAGCCAATGATGTTGAGCAGGGTGGATTTCCCGCAACCCGACGGTCCCATAATGGCTACAAATTCGCCCGATTTAACCTGGATGTCAACCTCGTTTAAAGCGAATGTTTCTACTTCCTCTGTGCGGAAGATCTTTGTGAGTTTTTCTGTTCGTATCATTTTATTGTTTTAGTATAATTTTTCTATTTCAAAATCAACTTATCATTATCTCCGAACAAGTCGTAACCTGAAGTTATTACTTTTTCGCCGGATTCGAGGCCTTCCAGCACTTCGTAGTACTTCGGATTTTTACGCCCGATACGGATAGACCGCTTGGTGGCAAAACTTCCCGACGGATCCACCACGTAAATCCACTGGCCCCCGGTACTGTTAAAGAACCCACCCAGACTCACCAGTGTCGATTGCTCGGGCTGTCCCAGTTGTAGGTTGATGTAATAAGTCTGCCCCGTGCGAATATTATCCGGCCGCTCGTCTGAAAAGACGAGATCGATTTTAAATTGTGAATTCCGTACCTCGGGATATACCTTTTTCACCACCATGTTGAAAATCTTTCCCTGGCGTTCGATCGTTGCCGAGAGGCTTCTTTTTACCCGGTCGATGTAATGTTCATCAATCATTGCTTCTACTTTGTAGTCGGTCAGCACGTTAATCTGCCCTATGCGCTGGCCTTTCCCAATGCTTTGCCCGATTTCGGCATCCAGCATTCCCAACTGCCCGTCAACCGGGGCTTTTACATTCAGGTTATCAAGCCGTTCATAAACAAGGTCGAGCGTCTTCTGCATTTTTTGAAGATCTTCCTCCAACTGGATCATTTCACTGGCACGAATCATCGAATCGTTCTCCGCTTTTTGCCGGTTAATTTCCTCCAGTTGAATGGCATATTCGTAATCTTCCTTTGCCTGCAGGTAGCTTTCTTTCGAAACCAGTTCGTCGTTGTAAAGCGCCTTTTGTTGCTCAAAGTTCCTTTTCTTTTTAATGATTTCGTATTCTGAATTCAATAAATTCCGTTTCGACTCAATCTGCTGGGTTTCAAAATTAATACGCGTTTGCCGCAACATGTTTTGTTTTTGCGCCAGGTTCGATTCGCTGTTCATAATGTTTTCGTACAACGACCGGTTTTCCAACACCAGTATCACATCTCCTTTGCTTAGCATGGTTCCTTCCTCAATCAGGCGTTCTTTCACCTGTCCCCCCTCTTCGGCATCGAGGTAAATGGTTGAAATGGGCTGAACAGCGCCGTTGGTGCGGATGTAATCATCGAAATTCCCCTGAGTCACCTCTTCGATCGCTATTTTCTCGGAGTCAACCCGCAACGAAGAAACACCCGAACTCATTACTAACTTAACGATCAGCAACAGAAACACAAGTGTTCCAACGGCATAAATAATGTGCTTGGGTCTGATGCCTTTTTTCTTCTCTATTTTTCGATCCATTGCCATAACAAAAATATTTTCAGGATAATTTTTATTCTATTTAATTGTTTACTGCAGAAAACCAAACACCGGTTTTCCAAGGTACACATCAATTGTTTTTTGCTTGATGGTGTATTGAAGTTTTGTTCTAAGTAAGTCACTTTTTGCCTGGGCCAGAATATTTTTCGAATCATACAATTCAATAATACTGATAAGCCCCTGGTCCAGTTTTTTCTCTGCTGCATTATAGGCAACCTGTGCAAAATCAACCTGTTTTACCAGCTGATTATATTCAGCCATGAACGACTCCAGTTCCTGCGAATTCTGGGTAATCTCGTTTAGCAGTTCCTGCGATGTTTTTTCCAATTCGGTTTGGGCCTGCAAATAACTCAAACGTGCCAACTTTACATCCGACCGCAATCCAAAACGCTGAAAAACCGGTATATTAAGGGATAAACCAACGGATTGGCCTGCATTGTTTTTAAACTGGTCGCGCAAGGTAGCCGTATTATCGCTGCCCTTTGTTTTGAAGTAATACGACGAATATCCGCCCGAAGCAGTGAGGCTGGGCCACAGGATTCCTTTTGCTATTGAAAGGTTTTTCTGCGCAGCCTTCGTCCTGAGTTCCTGCGCTTTAATGGTGGGGTAAAAATCCAAAGCCCCGGTGTAGATATCGGATGCCGGTTTGGCTTCCGCTCCCGCTATGCCAATTTCGGGTGTTAGCAAATCGATGCTGAAATCAGTACCCGGATCAAAATTCATGGCCTGTTTGAGGTCGAGCATAGCCGTTTTATAATAGTTTTGGGTTTGAATCAGGATCAGCTCTTCTTTGGCCAGCCGCGATTCCATTTCCAGCAGGTCCGACTTGGCTTTTAGCCCGAGGTCAACCTGTTTCTGGGTGCGTTTCAGGTTCATCTCCGACAATTGTTTTTGTTCTTTTACAATTTCTGCCAAACCATAATAGTAAACCGCATTGTAATAGCCCTGCATTACCGTAAAGGCCAGGTTGTACTTTTGCATTTTCTCGTCTTCCAAACCAGCCAGGTAGTTCATTTTTCGGTACGAAATGGTGTTTTGCCGCGTAAAACCCCTGAAAACGTCGATCCCGCCCGACAAACCAAAACTACTGTAGAACTGGCTCGTATTTATGTATTCGTATCTATCAAGGTCAAGCGATTTGCCGTAGGAATTCGATCCGCTTGCCCCCATTGAAATACTTGGCAGAAGGTTCCGTTTCGATTGGTTCAGGTTTTCCTTGTTTATTTCATTCTGAATGCCGCTTTTCTTTACATCCAGATTGTTCGTAATCGCATACTGAATGCATTCTTCTAGTGTCCATTTCTGCTGTGCCGCAGCACCGAATCCAAAGGATAAAAGTAATACAGAGACTATTATTTTATTGATGTTCATATCCGGCTATTATACTGTCGTACTCAATTAGTGCCAAAAAAATGCCACGAATCACAATCGCCTAACAAACAACACATTACCCCAACTCTCATCAAACAGAAAGAGATAGGTTGTAAAATTATTTTACAAAATATGTCAAATAATTAGACACGTGGTTTGAAATATTTTTGACGCTGGTTAACTTTGAAGGAGTTGCTGGTTTGAAAGATATTGAATTGCCGGATGCGAGGAATAAGATAACCGGGTTGAGCCGTATCTTTCTAAATTATACCTATAAACCAAAAAGATGAGTTGGATAAGAATATGGGTACATTTGGTTTTCACCACAAAAGATAGGTTTCCTTTTTTGAACACGCAGGAAATCAGGAAAAAGGTATTTACCACCTATCAGAGAATGCAAAAGAAAAAGAAATATGGTTGGATAAAGTAGGTGGCCATAAAGAACATGTTCATTGTTTAATCTCAATTGGTAAAGAACAGACAATTAGCAAAATAGCTCAATTAATCAAAGGCGAATCTTCTTTTTGGATCAACAAAAATAAGCTGATCCCTTATAAATTCTCGTGGCAAGACGATTTCTGGGCAGTTAGTGTAAGTGAAAGCCATATTGAAAGAGTAAGAAAATATATTGACAAACAGGAAGAGCATCACGGGAAAAAATCTTTTGATGAAGAAGTAGAAACGTTCATGGAAAAATACGGTTGGAACTACCTCTCTGAAGAAAAAGACCAATTGTGGCTAAAGCCCTGATTGTGTGTTTTCACGATAACCGTTCACTGAAGTGAACGGAAATATTAAAACCTGAAAACGGATTGATGAATTACCGTTGGTTTTAACCAACGGATTGCGAGAAACAAAATAACCGGCTTTAGCCGCATAATAACAAAAAATGACCAAAGGGAAACTACTGATTGTGGACGATAACAAAAGTATTTTAAGCGCACTTGAGATACTTCTGCAAGATGATTTCGATGAAATTAAAACCATCGCCAATCCCAACCTCTTGCCTTCATTAATCGAAAGTGGCAACTACGACCTCGTTTTACTTGACATGAATTTCTCGGCAGGTGTTAATACCGGGAACGAAGGACTTTACTGGCTTTCGCGCATACAGGAGTTACGCCCCGACATGGAAGTAGTACTGTTTACTGCCTACGGAGATGTGGAACTCGCAGTGAAAGCGCTAAAAAAAGGTGCTTCCGATTTTATTCTGAAACCCTGGGACAATGACAAGCTGCGGACCACTTTGCTGAATGTTTACAAGCTTCAACAATCCAAAAAAGAAATCAAGCAATTAAAACGCAAGGAAAGTGCGCTGAAGAGTGAAATCAACAAAGACCGGTATTTCATTATTGCACAGTCGCCGCAAATGCGCGAATTGCTGGCACTGGTTCGGAAAGTGGCACAAACCGATGCCAACGTTCTGATTACCGGGGATAACGGAACAGGCAAAGAACTGATTGCCCGCGAACTACACCGGCACTCGAAACGGGCCGGCGAAATTATGGTGGATGTGGATATGGGTGCCATCGCCGAAACACTCTTCGAAAGCGAACTCTTTGGCCATAAAAAAGGGGCATTTACCGATGCCCGGGAAGACCGGACCGGAAAAATTGAAAACGCCAGCGGAGGAACTCTTTTTCTGGACGAGATCGGAAACCTGCCGGTTCATCTTCAACCCAAGCTACTGGCTGCTTTGCAAAACCGAGAAGTTACGCCCATTGGCAGCAACAAAACAGTTCCGGTTGATATCCGGCTCATTTGTGCCACCAACCGCAACCTCGACGAAATGGTGGCCGATGGTGCTTTTCGCGAAGACCTGCTTTACCGTATCAATACCATTCACATTGAGATTCCGCCGCTACGCGAACGCAAAGAAGACATTGTTGCCATTGCCGGCTATTTCCTGAAAATTTATTGCAACAAATACCGGAAAACCGAAATGCACATTACCGAAGCCGGGCTTCAGAAACTGGCCAACTACCCGTGGCCGGGCAATGTGCGCGAACTTCAGCATACCATCGAAAAAACCGTCATTCTATCGGATAAGAAAGAACTTACACCCGATGATTTCTTTTTTAAGCCCGTAATGCCGGGTCTGGGCGATATTTTTGACGGCACCATTGAAGAAATGGAGCAAAAAATGATTGTGAAGATGTTGCAAAAAACCGGCTCCAACCTGTCGGCAGCAGCTGAACAGCTCGGGATAACCCGGCAAACACTGTACAACAAAATGAAAAAATACAACCTGTAAAAAATGGTCAGTCAGCACATAAACCGACAAATCATCATCCGCGTTTTTTTGCTGGTGGGAAATGCCTTGCTTTTTAGCTGGATGATCTTTCACGCAAAAGTCTACGTTCTGGCGGTATTTCTGCTGCTTGTGCTGATTATTCAGGTTGCAGAACTGATCAATTTTCTGAACCGCACCAACCGAAAAATTGCCTATTTTTTTGATGCCATCCGAAACGAAGACTCCACCCTGAACTTCCCGGCACAAACGGGCAGCAGGTCCTTAAACGAGCTAAATTCGGGACTGAATAAAGTAAACGAGCTGATAAAAACCATTAAGTTTGAGCTACGCGAACAGGAACAGTATTTCCAAACCATTTTGGAGCATGTATCCACCGGCATTATCACTTACAACGAAAAAGGAACCATTTTCCTGGCAAACAAAGCAGCCAAAAACCTGCTCGGCCACGAACATCTCACACACATCAATCAGATCGTTCAGATAGATAAAAAACTCTTTACCACCTTAAAAGAATTGCAGCCCGGCGACAACCGGCTGGTTAGTTTCAACAACAAAAACGGATTGATCCAACTTTCGTTAAAATCCACTCAGTTTAGAACCGCCAGCGATCATCTTCAGCTGGTAACTTTCCACGACATAAAAAACGAGATGGACACCAAAGAGCTGGAAAGCTGGATAAAGCTCATCCGGGTAATGACGCATGAAATCATGAATACGGTGGCTCCGATTACCTCGCTTTCACAAACCATCCTGGGCTATTTCAGAAACCTTGACGGTGCCACACCTTCCGAGAAAATAATCGGGAATACAATGAAAGGGCTTGAAGTTATTAATGAACGGGGAAGCGGATTGATCAGCTTTGTGGATACTTACCGTAAATTGACCCGTATTCCGCCGCCCGAGAAGAAAACCATCAAAGTTGGCCAACTCCTGGAAAACATTATCACCCTCATCCGTTACGAACCGCTAAACAAGGAAGTACAAATCGACTGGAGCCTGCATCCTGCTGACCTCGAAATATCAGCTGACAAAAAACAAATTTCGCAGGTATTGATCAACTTGCTTAAAAATTCGCTGGAGTCGCTGAAAGACAGTCATAACGGGAAGATCGACATAAACGCAGGCTACAACGAAGAAGGACGCCTACAGATATCTGTAACGGATAACGGGCCGGGAATCCCCGAAGAACTTATGGATAAGATTTTTGTACCCTTTTTTACCACCAAAGAATCGGGTTCCGGAATTGGGCTCAGTCTTTCAAGGCAAATTATGTTGCTGCATGGCGGCAGGTTAAAAGCCGATTCGAAACCCGGAATACAAACCGAATTTGTGCTGGAGTTCTGATTGAACGCCTCATATGCAGAGTATTGTGATGGAGAAAAAAAATGAAACATGTATAACTGAACCGGATCAACAGCGACATATTTCAAGCTCATTATTCAATATGTTAGCAATTTATCAAAAATACGTTCAACTTGCTGACACTTCTCAAGGACATATAACTCAATTTTCTATCTTGCAGGAAAATATTTCAGGTATAAACAGACTTAACGAAAATGGCTATTATGAATCCACAGGCTGCAGAGCTTAACAACATTATTCAGGAAAAAAGTGCAATTGTTTTTGACATGCTTTCCGAAAGGGGAAAAAATATTTTCTTCCCCAAAAAGGGAATTTTAGGACAAACAGCCGAAGCAAAAGGCACAAAAATTAATGCAACCATTGGTGCTGCAATTGAAGACGATGGTACGCCCATGCGTTTGGAAGCCATTGCCTCCAAAATTAATATGGACCCGGGCCTGGTGTTTCCCTACGCACCGAGTTTTGGCCGCCCCGATATTCGCTCCAAGTGGAAAAACATGATCTACGAAAAAAACCCTTCGTTGAGCGGAGTTGAACTGAGCTTGCCCGTTGTAACCAATGCCTTGACGCATGGAATCAGCATGGCCGGTTATATGTTTTGCAACCCCGAAGACGAGGTAATTGTACCTGATCTCTTTTGGGGAAATTACAACCTTACGCTTACCAGCATGTACGGCTGCCCACTTACCAAATACAACTTGTTTAAAAGTGGCGGACTGGATCTGGAAGCCTTTGAAGCCAAACTGAATGAAGGAGGGATCGGCAAAAAAATCGTGATCCTGAATTTCCCGAACAATCCTTCAGGTTATACTCCTACTGATGAAGAACAAGAAGCTATCATTACCATTATAAAAGAAGCCGCCGAAAAAGGGAATAAGATCGTTGCGATTACCGACGACGCTTATTTTGGACTGGTTTACGAAGAAGGCATTGCGCAGGAAAGTATTTTCGCTCCGCTTGCCCAATTACACGAAAATGTACTGGCCGTGAAAGTGGACGGAGCTACCAAGGAAGATTATGTCTGGGGCTTCCGGGTTGGTTTTATGACTTACGGTATTAAAGGCGGCGATGCTGCATTGTATGGTGCGCTTGAATCGAAGACCGCCGGTGCTATCCGTGGCAATATCTCGAATGCAGCCAATATTTCGCAGTCGTTGTTGCTCTCCGCGTTTGAAAGCGAAGAATACACCACGCAAAAAGAAGCGAAGTACGACATTATGAAACGCCGGTACGATGCCGTAAAAGAAGCTTTAAAAGAAGAAAAATACAAAGAGTATTTCGAAGCGATTCCTTACAATTCGGGCTATTTCATGTGCGTACAGCTAAGCGATGGTCTGGTTGGAGAAGAGATTCGCCAGTTGCTGATCCAGAAATACAGCATAGGTTTGATCAGCCTTGGTAACGTGCTGAGAGTAGCGTTTGCCGCGGTGGCCGCTTCGGATGTTAAAGCAATATTTGAAGGAATTTACGAGGCTTGCAAAGAGTCTAAAAAATAGATTATTGGAACGCAGATTACGCAGATTCTACAGATAATCACTGAAAATATTAGTGACGACCCGTTAAGTCAGCGTTATCTGCGTTCTTTTTGATTTGTTCTTTCAACTCCTCAAACCTGATCATTTTCACACCCAGCTTTTCCCAGTTTTCAAAAGGAAGCGGGATATTGGGCAGCTCCTTAATCGCATCTTCCACCACATAAACCTTTTCAACCTTTTTCACCAGCCCCACAACGGCATCGTTTACACAAACATTGGTGGTTACCCCGTACACAATCACTTCCTGCGGCGCCAGTAAATTCAGAATTTCAGAAGTATGCGGGTTGCCCTTAAATACATCAAATGCATCCTTTCTAATCACAATTTCCCGAGCTGTTTTTACCTCTTTCAACGAGGTGTATTCTTTCTCCCAATCAAAAACCAGCGGATTTTCTGGAGTGGTCTCTGCAACGTATTCAGCACCGGTGGTATGAGCCATGCAATGCTCAGGAAAGGTTTGAACAAAATCGGGACTTACAGAAAGCTCGGCTGAGCCTTTGTAATGAAAATCAGCGGTACTTATCACCCGTATGTCTTCATCCTTTGCAAGCTTGGATATTTTCTCCCAAACCGGCTTTAACAACTCGGCACCGGGCACATAAAGTTTGCCTTCGGGCTCCACAAAATCAACTTGCGTATCTACGTTCCAGAAAAGTACATCTGTTCTCATTTCAATGCTGTTTTAAATACCTCCTAAAGTTATATGGAAATTCAGACCCCTGCAAAAAAGAAAACCCGGATCTTCCGACCCGGGTTTCTCTATATTCATTTCAATTTATTCCAAACCTTTTTCAAGAAAGCTTTTGAATTCCTCCTCTTTAAAAGTAACCCCCAACTCATATTCTGTTCCATCTGGTTCAACAATTACATGAAACGGAATACTGTTGGTTCCGTATTTTGAAATCTGAATATCCAGATTTTTCTTGCCAAGTGTCTTTAGTACTTTGCCGTCTTCTTTCGAAGTCACCCACTCGCTTTCCTCCAGCTTGGTACGGTCGTCGGTATACAAACCAATAACCACGTATTTCTCCGACATCATTTTCATGACATCCGGATTCAGCCAAACCGAATTTTCCATCTTTTTGCAGTTGGCACAGGCATGGCCTTTGAATACTACCAATGCAGGTTTTCCCTGTTCTTTGGCACAGGCCAAACCTTGCTCGTAATCAAAATAGCCACTCAGCCCGTTGGGCAAATGAAGTTTATCACCGTATTTAGCCGGGCCGCATTCGGCTTGTTGGGCTGTTGCATGACTGGCAGAAGCCGCACCTCCCATTACAAAACTTTGTTCGCTGGCCGGCGGTATCAACGCAGAGATTGTACGCAGCGGCGCCCCGAAAAGGCCGGTAAACAAATACACAACAAACGTGAAAGTTGCGATGGACAAAAACAAGCGTCCTACTCCCACATAAGGCAAGTCGCTATCGTGTGAGAACTTGATTTTCCCGATAAAATACATTCCCAGCAGGAAGAACACCACGATCCATATTGACAGGTAAATTTCGCGGCTTAAAATTCCAAAACCATAAACCTGGTCGATGTTGCTCAGGAACTTTAATCCAAACGCCAACAGAATGAAGGCAAAAACAACTTTAATGGAATTCAACCATCCACCCGATTTTGGCAATTTGCTCAGCGCCGACGGGAAAATTGCCAACATGGCAAACGGAGTTCCAAAAGCCAGTCCGAAGAAGAACATACCGATTAGAGGGCGCATTCCGCCGTGCTGTACCGCCTCAATAATCAGCGCACCAATAAACGGCCCGGTACACGAAAACGAAACAATTACCGTAGTAAGCGCCATAAAAAAAGCTCCGACAAGCCCTCCTTTATCGGCTTGTGAATCGGTTTTATTAACCAGACTATTGGGCAGAACCATCTCGAATGCGCCAAAGAATGAAATGGCAAAAACCAGGAAAAGCGTAAAGAAAAGCAGGTTGGGAATCCAGTGGGTACTTAAGATATTTCCCACATTCGGTCCAAAAATACCGATGGAAAAGAGTGCCCCCAGCAGGGTAAAAATGGCTACGATCGACAAGCCAAAAAACAAGCCGGTACGAACTGCCTTGGCCCTGTTTTCACTTCCGCGCATGAAAAACGAAACCGTCATTGGGATCATCGGGAAAACACAGGGAGTAAGAATAGCCGCAAAGCCCGCCAAAGCCGAAATCAGAATAAAAAGCCACAGCGATTGACCGCCAGACGAAGCGGCTGTTCCAGTCTCATTTTCGGTGCTTTTAACTTCTGTTGTTCCCGCCGCCTTGGCATCCTGGTTAAACTTGAAAGAAAACTCACTTTCTTCGGGAGGCGTGCAAGTTTCATCGTTACAACTCATAAAAAGTACATAGCCTTTTATTTCCACAGGATCAGAAGACTTCAATTTTATCTTCTGGGTAAGTGTAGCTTTCCCGCCAAAATAACCTACGTTCATTTGAAAGGTCTCGTCGAAATGAATCTCGGGTACGGGATCTTTCTGAATGTTTCCAACAAAATCGAACAAGGTAGAATCTTCAAAAACAAAAGTGGTAGCTATGGGCCCACCTTCCGGAAGATCGGTATCGTACAAATGCCAGCCATCGTCGATGGTAGCTTCAAAGATCAAATCAACCTCGTCTCCGTTTTGGCGTGAGTCAAAGCTCCATTTGGTAGGATTTACGATTTGAGCCTGAACAAGTAAAGTGGTAACAATAAGTGCGAGTACAAAAGTTATTTTCTTCATACCATATTTTTTCTAAAATGTGTCACAAAAATACATGCAATAATATAAATACTTCCATAAACAAATCATATTCCGATAGGTTTTTTAAGTTATTTTTTGAATCCGGAAGGGAACTTTTAACTATTGGCTATTTACCCGGGCAAAATGCCACTTTCAGCAAAAAAGAAAGCCGTTCATACGGAACGGCTTTTCTTTATAAAATAATTTCTTCCTGGCTCTCGTCGTAAAAGTGATATTCCAAAAAAGAATATGCACTGTTACTTTCAATGTCCACCCATTTCAGGTATTTAAAAAACCATTGGTTGCGCTTGCTTTTAAAACCTTTTGTAAGGTAAGCGGCAACATATGGATGAACTTTGAGTTGTAATTTCTTTTTATTCAGCTCTCTCAGAGCGTATCGTACTTTGCCGTCAATATCATCGGCAAATAAAACAGAGGGCACAATTTTACCAGTTCCATTGCAAGTCGGACAAACTTCAGCCGTTTCTACTTTCTCTTCCGGTCTTACTCTTTGTCGCGTAATCTGCATCAGGCAGAACTTGCTGAGTGGCAAAATGTTGTGCTTAGTCCGATCGTTGGCCATCACCTCGCGCATGTAATCATTCACTTTCTGGCGATTGGTAGCCACATGCATGTCGATGAAATCAATAACAATGATTCCACCCATGTCTCTCAACCGTAATTGTCTTGCTATTTCGTCACAGGCTGCCAGGTTTACCTCCAGGGCATTTGACTCCTGGTCGTTTCCGGCTCTTGCGCGGTTTCCGCTGTTAACATCTATTACATGAAACGCTTCAGTATGTTCTACAATTAAATAGGCACCATCTTTAAAGGAAACTGTTTTCCCGAACGAGGCCTTTATTTGTTTTTCGATGCCATAATGCTCGAAAATAGACTGTCGTCCTTTGTAGTACTTGACAATTTTTCGTTTGTCAGGCTGAATGCTACCTATGTAATCGGCAACTTCGTCGAACGCCGACTGATCGTTTACAATAATACTGTTAAAGTCAGGATGATAAATGTCGCGCAATAAAGCTGTAGTTCGGTCAATTTCGCCAATTACCAGCGAAGGAGCCTGAACTTTTCGAAGCTTGTTAAAAATGGTTTCCCATTTATCGACTAAGCGGCGCAGTTCCTGATCGAGTTCGGCAACTTTTTTACCCTCGGCTACGGTTCGGATAATCACCCCGTACTTCCGGGGTTTAATACTTTGCACCAGTTTTTTTAACCGGCTTTTTTCTTCGTTGGTTCTGATTTTCTGCGACACTGAAATTTTGTCGCTAAACGGCATCAAAACCAGGTTTCGACCTGCGATCGAAATTTCGGAAGTCAGTCTGGGACCTTTGGTCGAAATAGGTTCTTTAGCAACCTGTACCAGAATTTTCTGACCCACCTTTAAAAGCTCATTTATCTTACCTTCCTTGTCAATATCGGGTTCGGATTGAATCCGCGAGATGGAAGAAACTTTGTTTTTTCGGGACGAAGCAATTCGCAAAAATTTGTTTAACGTGGCGAATTGTGGCCCCAAGTCAAGGTAATGTAAAAAAGCATCCTTACTGTAACCGACGTCAATGAACGCTGCATTTAAACTGGGCATTGTTTTCTTTACTTTTCCGAGATAAATGTCTCCGACAGCAAACTTTGCCCCGCTTCTTTCTCTACTTAGTTCTACAAGCTTTTTATTTTCCTGTAAAGCAATAACAATTTCGGAAGGAGTTACATCAATAATTAAATCGCTACTCACAACCTAAATTTTAGAACGTAATTTCTATAAGGTTAATACTACTATTTATAACAGATTAAACCTAAGGCATCTACTACCTTAGGTTTAACCATATCTCTCAGAGTTTTAGCAGACTAAAACCCTATTTTTTCTTCTTGTGCCTGTTTTTACGCAATCTTTTTTTGCGCTTATGAGTGGCCATCTTGTGTCTTTTTCTTTTTTTCCCGCTTGGCATAACTCTATTTTTTTACTTGGTTTTTAACTTCAGATACAAATGTTTTCGCTGGCTTAAACGAAGGAATATTGTGAGCTGGAATAATAATAGTAGTGTTTTTAGAGATATTCCTGGCTGTTTTTTCTGCTCTTTGCTTAACTACAAAACTACCAAATCCTCTCAGGTAAACGTTTTTTCCATCCACAAGTGAATCTTTTACTGTTTCCATGAAAGCCTCTACCGTCTTCTGAACAGTTACTTTTTCAATTCCAGTTTCTTTCGAAATCTCATTTACAATATCTGCCTTAGTCATCTCTTAAAATATTTAATTTTCAATATATTATCGTTTTTATTCGAGTCTGCAAAAATAAAAATATTTTAAACACCCAAAAGCATTTCAATTAAATTATTTTAGTTTTAATCAAGATTTTAAGTGGGTTAGCAATTATAATGCAAGAATTCAACACAACTATATATAAGTGGTATCATCTTAACCACCGTGATTTACCATGGCGCCAAACAAATGACGCCTATAAGATATGGATTTCCGAAATCATCCTGCAACAGACAAGGGTGGCCCAGGGCACAGCCTACTATCTTCGTTTCATTGAGCGGTTTCCAACGGTGAACGACCTGGCATCGGCACATGAAGACGAGGTGTTAAAACTATGGCAGGGACTTGGTTATTATTCACGGGCACGAAACCTGCATGCCGCAGCCAAAACCATTGTAAACGATTACGCGGGAACTTTCCCCCGCTCATATGAAGAAATCGTAAAGTTAAAAGGAATTGGTCCATACACGGCGGCGGCTGTTGCCTCTATTGCGTTTTCACTCCCCTTTCCCACCGTCGACGGAAACGTGTACCGGGTGCTTGCCCGCTATTTTGGCTTATCGGTAGCCATCGACTCCACCCAGGGAAAAAAAGAATTTGCCTGGCTGGCAACTGAACTGCTGGATAAAAGCAACCCGGGATTACACAACCAGGCTTTGATGGAGTTTGGGGCCTTGCAGTGCGTACCGCAGTCGCCCGGCTGCATGGAATGCCCGCTGCATTCAACCTGTTATGCTTTCTTAAACAAACAGGTTTCCGAGCTTCCGCAGAAAGAAAAGAAAACAAAACAATCATTCCGCTACTTTTACTATTTCTTACTGGAAACCGGGAAAGATATTTTTATGGAAAAGCGGACCGAAAACGATATCTGGAAAAATCTTTACCAGCTACCGTTGGTTGAATCAGAGCGCGAACTCAGTGAGCAGGAGCTTCTGAACCTCCAAATTCCATTTCTGAACAACGACAGCTATAATATATTATCTGTTTCCGCAGAAAAGAAGCATGTATTAAGCCATCGTATTATTATGGCCCGCCTGATCCGGCTCGAAATTTCGGAAGATTCTGAGATTCGTCCACCTCTGTTACGGGTAAATAAAAAAGATATTTCTAAATTTGCTGTACCCAGGTTAGTGGAACTCTTTTTAAATGATTATAAATTAGAAGAATAATACCAAAGAGAAACAAGCATGACAAAATTATTGACGCATTCGACAATAGCTGAATCATGTGAGTTGCCTCTTATACCATAGTAGTTGAACATTTTAATAAGATGAAAAATTCATCCATCAAATAAATGTTAACCTAAAAAAGTAAAAATCATGTCAGTAAACAAAGTTATTTTAGTAGGCAACGTAGGTAAAGACCCCGAAATCAGACATCTGGACAGTGGAGTTGCAGTAGCGAATTTTCCGTTGGCCACTTCTGAAACGTATACCGCCAAAAACGGCGAAAAAGTAACCACCACCGAATGGCACAACATTGTTTTATGGAGAGGTTTGGCCGATGTGGCTGAAAAGTATGTAACCAAAGGCCGCCAGCTATACATTGAAGGCAGAATCAGAACCCGGTCGTACGACGACAAGGACGGGAACAAAAGATACACGACCGAAATATACGGCGATGTAATGCAATTACTGGGTTCTGCTCCCGGCAATCAATCTTCGGGAGGCGGAAACAGCTCCAATACATCGCAGCAGGCATCAGCTCCTTCTTCGCAGGTTAATGAACCCGATTTTAGCGAACCCGAAGGAGACGAGGATTTACCGTTTTAATTAAATGAACTGAAATTTGGAAACAGAACCGCCGCTTGCTTCCTCCCTTTTTGAAGGTTGGAACATTGAATTTCACCCGCTGACTCCCGGGATTTTTATCGCTCTGATTATTGTGCTGCTGCTTTTGTTAAGTTCGGCAATGATTAGCGGGTCTGAAGTGGCCTACTTTTCGTTAAGCGCTGCCGAAAAGGAAAAGCTTAAAAAGAAAAGCAAAACCAACCAGCGGGTTTCAGACCTGCTTGGGAACCCGGAGCGCCTGCTTGCCACCATACTGGTTACCAATAACTTTGTAAACGTTGGTATTATTATTCTAACTGCCTACATCTCCAACAACCTGGTTACGTTTGTAAATGCACAGGTGTTGGAATTTATTTTCCAGGTGGTTCTGATCACTTTCTTTCTGTTGCTTTTCGGGGAGATTTTCCCAAAGGTTTATGCCACGCATTTTGCTTTGCGTTTTGCCAAAACAATGGCTTTGCCTTTGCAAACGCTCGAAAAACTGTTTCGCCCCATCAATTCCCTCCTCATTTTTTCTACCGGTTTTGTAAACCGCAGAATGCAAAAATACCACAAGAACTTATCGATGGATGATATTTCGCAGGCACTGGAACTTACTTCGGACCACGAACTTTCGGAAGAAAAAGACATCCTGGAAGGAATCGTTAAGTTTGGGAACAAGAACGTTAGCGAGATCATGAGGTCGCGTGTTGATGTAGTGGCGATCGACATTAAAACAGAATTTGACGAAGTGATTCGAGTGATCAACGAATCAGGCTACTCGCGTATCCCGGTTTATATCGACAGTTTCGACAATGTCAGCGGAATTCTGTACATCAAGGATATTTTGGCACACAGCCATAAAACAAAGGCTTTTAAGTGGCAAACGCTGATTCGCCCGCCTTTTTATGTGCCCGATACCAAAAAGATCAGTTCTTTGCTCGAAGAGTTTCAGAAATCAAAAATTCACCTGGCGATTGTGGTCGACGAGTACGGCGGAACTTCGGGTATTGTTACCCTGGAAGATATTCTGGAAGAAATTGTGGGCGACATTACCGACGAGTTTGATGAAGAAGAAAAATTCTTTACCCAACTCAACGATAAAACCTATGTTTTTGACGCCAAGGTTTTACTCGGCGATTTCTACCGTATTACAGAATGCGACGACCAAGTATTTGACGATGTAAAAGGTGATGCCGATACACTGGCCGGCCTGATACTCGAATTAAGGGGTGAAATTCCGAAAATAAACGAAGAAATTAAATGCAAACAGTTCACCTTTACCATTAAAGAGGTGGACAACCGCCGGATCAAACAAATCAAGGTAGTGATTAAATAAACCCTGCCTTTCCGCGTTTTATACAAAATCAATTGGTATGAGGATTTGGAAGATTTTATTATTGGCTGTGCTATTTACCGGATGCGGAGATAATTACACCCCCAAGCCCAGAGGTTATTTCCGTATCGATTTTCCGGAGAAAACATACTCGCAACTACCCGGCGATTACCCTTACTCTTTTGACATACCGGATTACGCATCGATTCAGCATGATTCAAGAAACGCGGATGAACCTTACTGGATCAACGTAGAAATACCGGAAAACAAATCCGAATTTCACATTTCGTATTACGATCTGAAAAAAGCAGGAAAGACAAACCGCGAGTTCTTAATAGAGCTGATGGAAGAAACCCGGAGACTGGCTTACGAGCACTCGATTAAGGCAAGCTCGATCGAAGAACAGATCTTTGTCAACAACGCCAGTCATGTTTACGGTACGATCTACCGCATTCGTGGCAATGCAGCTTCTCCCATGCAGTTTTTTCTGACCGATAGTACACAGCACTTTTTGCGGGGAGCTTTCTACATTCGCGAAGTTCCTGATATCGACTCGCTTCGTCCGGTCATCGATTTTCTGGAGCCCGATGTGATTCGGCTGATTGAAACCACCAACTGGAAGTAATGCCTTTTGTCAGAAAAATAGAAAACGCTGACGGGAAAATCGGTATCTGGAAACTTACCGAAACACCGGAACAATTGCTTCTGCTGCGGTCGCTTTCCGAAAATGAAGAAAAACAATACCAGCGCATAAAAGCCGAAAGCCGAAAAAAAGAGTTTCTGGCAACGCGCATTTTATTGTCGGCGCTGGAAAAGGAAAAAACAGAAATACATTACGCCCCGTCGGGGAAACCGTTTTTACCGGGAGAAAAACACGAAATCAGTATTTCGCACTCGGCCGACCACGCAGTTGTGTTCCTTTCAGGAAAAAAAACAGGAGTGGATATCGAAAAATGCGACCGAAACATGGATCGTGTTGCCAAGCGTTTTTTAAGTAATAAAGAAAAAGCGCTGATCGAAAAACTGGACAACCGGCAGTTTGCCAAGGTGCTTTTCTGGGCAGCAAAAGAGGCGATTTTTAAATGCAGCCCCGCAGAAGGGATTCAATTCAACGAGCAAATCCTTATCGACACCTTTATTCCCGGACGCCAGGGCGGATTTACGGCTCAATTGTTACTCCCCCATCAAACCACTCCTTATCTTTTGCATTATCACACCCTCGGAAACAATGTTTTGGTATATTGTGTTGAACAAGAAAATCAAATGCGATGAAACAGACAGAAAACCAGATTCTGATCATATTCGGCGCCTCGGGCGACCTCACCAAACGAAAACTTATCCCCGCACTTTTCGAATTGTACAAAAGAAAAATGCTGCCGGAGAAATTTGCTGTGCTGGGTGCCTCGCGCTCCCAACTGAGCGATGAAGAATTCAGATTACGCGCGGATGAATTTCTGGATGACCACGAATCGCTGGAAGACTTCAAAAAAATGTTGTTTTACCAGTCGGTTCAAAACGATACTGCCGACGATTTTATCCCCTTAAAAAACCGGCTGGATGAAATAGCAGATGCCGGGAGCATTGAAAAAAACTATGTTTTTTATCTTTCCACTCCCCCGTCGCTTTATTCGGTTATTCCCAAGCTGTTATGCAAGAACGGGCTTTCAAAATCGGATCAGTTTTTTCGCCGTTTGATTGTAGAAAAACCTTTTGGAACCGATCTTGAATCGGCGCAGGAACTCAACGTTCAGCTGTTGAACTATTTCGAGGAGGAACAGATCTACCGGATCGACCATTACCTGGGGAAAGAGACCGTACAAAACATGTTGGTGACACGCTTTTCGAACGGTATTTTTGAGCCGCTTTGGAACCGCCGGTATATTGAACGGGTAGAAATAACATCGGCCGAAAGCCTGGGCGTGGAGAGCCGCGGCGGTTACTACGACCACTCGGGTGCACTGCGCGACATGGTTCAGAACCACCTGTTGCAGGTAACCGGGTTTGTGGCCATGGAGCCTCCCGTTGTAGTGGAAGCCGACGCCATTCGTAACGAGATTCTGAAAGTGTTCCAGTCGTTTCGCCCCATTCGCGAAAACGAAGTTTCAAAATACGTGATTCGCGGGCAATACACCGCTTCCACCATTGGGGGAAAACAGATTGCGGGCTACCGCGAGGAAGAAGGCGTGGACCGCCTCTCGAGAACCGAAACATTTATTGCGCTGAAGTTTTTTATCGACAACTGGCGCTGGGCGGGGGTTCCGTTTCTGATCCGGACCGGGAAAAAACTCCCTACCCGCGTTACCGAAATTGTTATCACTTTCCGGAAAGTGCCGCACCATTTATTTGGGAACAACAACGATCAGCACAGTCATAACCAGATGATCATCCGGATTCAACCCGATGAAGGTATCTTGCTGAAATTTGGCATGAAAACTCCGGGAGCCGGCTTTAATGTGCAAACCGTGAACATGGATTTTCATTATTCTGATTTGACAAACACAACGGTTCCGGCCGCTTACGAGCGCCTTTTGCTCGACTGTATGATCGGCGATGCAACACTTTATGCCCGGGGCGATGCAGTTGAACAGGCGTGGAAATTTGTTCAGCCAATTATCAATGCGTGGCAAACCAATCCGGAAATTCCGATATACGGATACCCGGCAGGCACTTGGGGACCCGAAGAAGCAGAAAGACTGATTCCCAACGGATCGTGGCGCTACCCCTGTAAAAATCTGACAAACGACGGATTGTATTGTGAACTTTAATTTTTATCTTTCAAAATCAACAGACAAACATCGGACATGACACAAGAAACGGAAGTAAAAATCTTCAAAAACTCAAAGAAGGTTTACAATGCAATTGCCAAAAGCATCATAAAACTTACGTCGGATTCCAAACAGCATGATTTTAACATTGCTCTTTCCGGGGGAAATTCGCCCAAGGGTTTGTTTCAAAAGATCAGCAGCAAATACAAAGACGAAATTCCGTGGGAACGCATTCATCTGTGGTGGGGAGACGA
The DNA here is from genome assembly GCF_003576475.1 of Maribellus luteus. Lineage (GTDB taxonomy): Bacteria > Bacteroidota > Bacteroidia > Bacteroidales > Prolixibacteraceae > Draconibacterium > Draconibacterium luteum. Next base: position 203,501 of record NZ_QWGR01000005.1, read on the forward strand.
ACGCTGTGTTCCGCCAAGCGATGAGCAGAGCAACTATAAAATGACGGTGGATTACCTCATCTCTCACATCAGCATTCCGGAGAAAAACATCCACAGGGTGCGCGGGGAAGAAGATCCGGAACAGGAAGCGCTCCGTTATTCGAAAGAAATTGAAGACACGTTGAATGCGCGGGGCAAAGAACCGGTGTTTGATCTGATTATTCTCGGGTTGGGCGACGACGGGCACACCGCCTCCATATTTCCCGACCAGCTTGAGTTATTTGATCATCCGGAGAATTGTGCCGTTGCAGAACACCCGCTGACCGGGCAAAAACGAATTACACTCACCGGGCATGTGCTTAACAATGCCAACCGGATTTATTTCCTGGTAACCGGAGAAAACAAGGCCCTTCGGGTTTCGGAGATCATGAACGACAACGAAGCAGCCAAACTGCTTCCGGCGTATTATATTTCACCTGTAAACGGAGACCTGGTCTGGTTTTTGGATGAAGCCGCGGCTTCGCTGATTGACTAATTCTGCGGAATCAGGCCCAGCACTTCTTCACCAAAGCGGATGGTTTCGGCCATTACTTTGTCTGCGCAGCCCGAGGTTAATTCGCAGCCAATCACATGGTCGCCGGCTTCGGGGAAGGCTTTTTTCACTTTTTCGGCTGAAGCTGTCCCGAGTTGGTCAAACATGGCCAGCATGGCATCCACGCGCACGGTTGGATCCTGGTGCTCTTCATCTTTGTAATAGTAACCGAGGAAAACCGGCGTCACCACATTCTTAAACGTTTCCTTGTTCATGGTTGCCTCCACCAGCTGCTGCAAGTAAACCACCGCCTCCAGCCGGTATTTGCAATTCCAGTACTGGCAGTCTTTCGAGTCAAAATCTTCGTTGGTAATGCGGTATTTACTGCCGGTTACTTTTCTTCCGATCTGCAATCCCCAGTGTTTGGGAAGAATCCACACGGTATTATCGTTAATCCGGATATTGGGAGAATACAGGATCAGCCCGTCCACATATTCCGGGAAATCGGCTGCCAGTTTCAAGCCAAGTGTTCCACCGGTTGAGGTGCCCATGATGATCACCTTTTTCCCGAGGCTGCGCGCAACCACCAAAGCTTCCTTGGCCGACTGCCACAATTTATCGGGCGTCATATCCAGCAGTGCATCATCGGTAACCAGGCCATGATCGTGCAAGCGGGGTGCATATAAATTGCATCCGAACTTTCGGGCAAACGCTACATTCGAAGGATAGCCTTCGTACCACGAAGCAGAGAATCCGTGCAGGTACAATACGCAGTAATCCGTTCGCTCCTGCAACGAATCGTTGGCCCAGAAAATCCGCGATTCGTTGTCGGGTTTAATGTTGAACGTGGCTTCTTTTTTCCGGATATAATCTTCCATGGTTGACATGCTTGCCGAAGCCGAAGGAAGGTCCCTGTTTAGCTCGGGCTTTGGGGGTTTGGGCCCCAGAAAATAAACAACTACCAGTAAAACGATGACTATTCCGATAATGCGTTTGATGCGTCTCATAAGCATGAATCCTAAATTTGATGAAAGATACAAGAGTTCCTTCACATTTCTTTTGGAAAAAACAGAAAAAAGCGCTGAAACCTGCCGGAAGGCGGTTGGTGTTAACCGGAAGACACTTTTCGCTCGCCGGAAACAAACTGTCGCTCGCCGGACGTTGTCTGTCGGTTACCGGAAGCCAATTGTGCCTGACGCGCTGTCAGTTGGCATTGACCGGAAACAAATTGCATCTGCCTCGCTGTCAGCAGACTTTCACCGGAGGTAGATTGTACACGCCGCGAAGTATATTGACCATCGTTTCGGGTAATCTGTCATCGGTGCGGGGAAGGATGACACCGCTGCAAGCTTGTTTATCCTAAAACTCAATCACCAGCTGAACCGCTTCTTTTGGGGGCTCTTCCTGCATAAAATTGGATAAAGTAAGTCCCAGCAAACGGATCCCTTTGGGAAACCCGCCTTCAACACGAAGCAGCTTTATGCTTTCATCAACAAACACATTCTTTGAATGATAGAACGGCTCCAGGGTTTTGCTTCGGGTGTGTTGTTCAAAATCGGCATACTTAAATTTGAGCGTAAGGGTTTTGGCTTTCACCTGCGACCGCCCGGCTCTTTCCCACACCTTGTCGGCTATTTTTAAAAGCTCAGCTTCCAGTTCCTCTTCCCGGTAAAGGTCAGCAGAAAAGGTATCCTCAGCCCCTATTGACTTTCGCTCGCGCGAAGGTTCCACTTCCCGGTGGTCTTCGCCCCGGCAAATCTCGTAGTAGTAATTGCCTGCCTTGCCAAACATCCGTATCAGTTCCAGGCGGTCTGCTTTTTTAAGATCGCGCCCAAACCAGATTCCCATCTTATTGAGTTTTTCGGCGGTTACTTTTCCGATCCCGTAAAACTTTTTTACTTCCAGATTGTCGATAAAATCCTGTGCCTGATCGGGTGTTACCACAAAAATGCCGTTGGGTTTGTTGACATCGGAAGCTACTTTGGCCAGAAACTTATTGTACGACACCCCGGCGGAAGCAGTCAATCCGGTTTCATCCAATATTTGTTTTTTGATTTGCTGGGCGATCAAAGTGGCCGAAGGCTTGCCCTTTTTGGCATAGGTCACATCCAGGTAGGCTTCGTCGAGCGAAAGCGGCTCCACCAGATCGGTATATTCAAAAAAGATGTTCCGGATCTGATTGGATATTTCCTTGTAGCGGTCGAAGCGGGGACGCACAAAAATCAGGTTGGGACATTTCCGGATGGCTACTTTGGACGACATGGCCGAACGAACACCAAATTTGCGGGCTTCGTAACTGGCGGCTGCGATCACCCCGCGGTCTCCTTTTCCTCCCACCACCACCGGCTTTCCTTTTAGTTCGGGCTGATCATGCTGTTCCACAGATGCATAAAACGCATCCATGTCAATGTGAATGATCTTTCGTATGTTGCCTGCCTGATCCATTTCATGTCAAAAATAGCACAAAAACGTTCATGATTCCCGGGAATCACCAACTGGAATGAAAGCATAATTTCGTCCAGACATACTCTCCCTCTTCTCCCTCTCTACAATAGAGAGGGACGATCATCTGACGGATCAGGGTGAGTCAGAATATTATAAATGTATTTTGATATTGGTTTTTGTGAAACTTTCAAAAAAAAGAGCTGCCCACGAATGAACAGCTCCAAGAAATGTCAGTATCACTTGTCCTAATTCATTTCCAATATTTTAAACTCGGTACGACGGTTCTGCCGGTGTTCAGCTTCTGAACACGAAACTCCGTCGTCGCACTTGTTTACCAGCTGGGTTTCGCCATAGCCTTTTGCAATAATGCGATCGGAAGCAATTCCCTGACTTACAATATAAGCCACGGCCGAATCAGAACGTTTCTGGCTGAGAACTTCGTTGTAAGCATCGCTACCCCGACAGTCGGTATGAGATCCCAGTTCTACTTTCCATCCCGGGTTGTCTTGCATCACCTTTACCAGTTTATTCAACTCTACTTCCGATTCCGGCAGAATATCCCATTTGTCGAAGTTGTAATAAATGTTCTCCATTACAAACTTTTGACCTACTTCCACTTTTTCAACCCACAAGGTATCGCGGATTACTCCAAATGGTTTTCCAACGGTTGAAATGGTTTTGGAATCATTCATGAATCCATCGATGTTGGTTGCTACCGTATAGGTTTTATCCTTCTCCAGTTCTTGTTTGAAGAGTAAGCCCGCAACAGCCTTCAGAACGCCGCCAAAAGTAATTTTTGCGTCGCGTACGGCTTGCCCGGTCTTCTTGTCCATCACCACCAGTTCGAGTTCGTATTTGCCCAATTTGGTGATCAGCACTTTGTAAATGTCATCACTTCCTTCGCCGCCTGATCTATTGGAAGTATAATACCCCACTTCTTCTTCAGGATGAATGACAAAGGCAAAATCATCGCCATCAGAATTTAACTGGCTGATAGCGCTGGGTTCCATAATCTTTTCGCCCATTAAACCGGCTGAATAAAGATCCAGGTCATCGCCGCTTCCCCTGCCGTCAGAGGCAAAAATCAGCAGTCGGTCTTTGTGAATAAAAGGAAACATGTCGTCACCCGAGGTATTGATTTTATCTCCCAGGTTAATCATTTCGCCCCATGTTCCGTTTTTACGAACCGTCCTGTAAATATCGGTTCCGCCAAAGCCTTTATCCGGAATGTCGGACGCGAAATAAAGCGTATCTCCGGTAGAAGTTACCGAAGGATGCCCAACCGAGTAGCTTGGGTTGTTAAAGGGCAATTCGCCCACTTTCTGCCATACTCCGCCCTGCTTTTTCGCGATAATAATTTTAAGGCGGATGTCAGCTTTTTGATACACCTTGTTGCGAACATCAGGATTCTCAAAGTTGCTTAATGTTACAAACAATTCGCCGGTAGCGGCACAATACGAGACAGGACCCGCATGATAGCCCTCGCTAATTTCGGCCAGTTCCACTTCTTTTACACCTGTTACATTTCCCTTGGCATCTGTTGCGGAAGAATATAGATTGTAATAAATCTTTTTGTCGGTTCCACTGTTCAGCTTTTCAATTTCCTCGTCGGTAAAAGCAGAGTACCACAATTCATTTTGAACGAAAGCCGGACCAAAATCGCTTTGGGAGGTGTTTAAACTTGTCTTCTCACTTTTTAAATCAACCATTTTCTCAAAATACACACATTTATTCTGAGCGGTTAACATAAGCGGGGCAATTCCCACTAAAAAAAGTAGTAATTTTTTCATGATCGATTGAATTTAGGATTTAATGAAATCATACTAACATAATAGTATTAAGAATACCATAATGGCTTCTTAATACGACCCTTATTTTTCTATCTGCAAAGAAAATGATTGCATTTAGTGGAAGCAAGTTAGGGGATTTTACTTAATAAATCAAGGCTTTTTCCTTAGCAACACCACATTTTCCACGTGATGTGTGTGTGGAAACATGTCAACCGGTTGGATTTTTTCAATTTGGTAAAACTCGTCCAAAATTGCAATATCCCGCGCCTGTGTTGCAGGGTTGCAACTAACATAAACAATTCGCCCGGGCGCCATCCGAATAATGGTTTGAACCACATCAGCGTGCATTCCGGCGCGGGGCGGGTCGGTAATTACCACTTCTGGCTTTCCATTCTCTTTAACAAAATCGTCGGTTAGCACATTTTTCATATCGCCGGCAAAAAACGATGTATTTGTTATGTTATTAAAAGATGCATTTGCTTTGGCATCTTCAATGGCTTCCGGAACATACTCAATACCGACTACCTTACCGGCTTTTTGTGCTACAAAGTTGGCAATCGTCCCTGTTCCTGTATATAGATCGTATACCGTTTCGGTTCCTGTTAAGCCTGCAAAATCACGCGTTACCTTGTATAAAGTATATGCCTGCTCTGAGTTTGTCTGATAGAAACTTTTCGCGCCGATTTTAAACTGAAGCCCTTCCATTTCTTCCAGGATATACTCCCGGCCCGAAAATACCTCAACTTCCTGATCGGTAATGGTATCGTTTCCTTTTGGATTGATGACATACATCAAAGCGGTAATTCCGGGAAACTCTTCTTTCAACGCATTCAGCAAGGCAACGCGTTTGTCCCTGTCTTCATAATAAAAGGTTACAATAACCATCAACTCTCCGGTGGAGGCTGTACGAATAATCATTGTCCGCAATAAGCCGTGTTGTTCTTTAATATCAAAAAAGCTCAGGTTATTTTGAATGGCATAATCGTACACAAAATTGCGAATCTGATTGGAAGGATCAGGCTGTAACCAGCACTTATCTATTTTGATCACCTTATCAAATAATCCCGGAACATGGAAACCCAGGGCATTGGAATTTTTCACCTCGCTGCCTTCTTCCACTTCCTTGTAAGTCAGCCAGCGCTTGTTCGAAAAAGTGAATTCCAGCTTATTCCGGTAAAACCGGTCGCGCTCCGAAGCCAAAATGGGCATTACCTCCGGGATTTCAAGCCTCCCGATGCGGGTAAGCTGATCGCTGACCTGTTTTTGCTTGTACTGAAGTTGTTTTTCGTAAGGCAGCATTTGCCATTTACAGCCTCCGCAAACGCCAAAGTGTTCACAAAAGGCATCGATACGGTCGTCGGAATAAGACTTGTACGCGCGTACAAAAGCTTCCTGGTATCGCTTTCTCTTTTTGGTAACCTGCAAATCAACCACGTCGCCGGGAATCGCCATTGATGTAAAAACCACCATCTCTCCTACCCGGGCCAAAGCTTTTCCTTCTGCACCTATGTCCTCTATCCGTACGTCCTCGTAAAAAGGCTTTTTCTTGTTTCTTCCCACCTCAGTAATTTTTTGTGCAAATATAATTCAATCTTACACATAGCATTATCATTACTGCGCCTTCTTGTTCCCAAATAAAATTCAAAATTCCCAAAATGAAAAAACTGGGCATTTTGAGGCATTCAAAATCATTTTTATGTTTCGTTTATATATTGGGTAAAAATCATTTAATTATATTTGCTATTGATTTAATGGTTGGTTTTATTTTCAATAAGTAAAACTGAATAGGGGAAAGCGACTTCTGTATTTATGATTGGTTTTGTGTTTAGGGGTTTGTAAATTATCAATCATCTTCAAAAAGCGTCCATAGTGCTTTCCCCTTCCTTCTTTTTACCCGCGAGGGTATTTTTTTTGCCCCGAATCCACCCATTCATTTCTTACTCGATTGATTATATTTGCGCGATTCAGTTTAGATTATGATTTCGTTAGATAAAATAAATTTAAGTTTTGGCGGCTTTGAGCTTTTCAAGGAGATCAGTTTTCTGATCAATCCCAAAGACCGTATCGGGCTGATTGGAAAGAACGGAGCCGGGAAAACCACCCTGCTCAAGATCATCAGCGGGTTAAACAACCCCACATCGGGCAGCGTTGGCATCTCGAAAGATGTTACCATCGGGTACCTGCCACAGCAAATGAAAGTTTCTGACACCCGCACCTTAAAAGACGAAGCAACACAGGCATTTAAGGAAATACTTCAGCTACAGAAAGACATTACCCGTTTGAACGGTGAAATTGCCGAAAGTGAAGACTACCATTCTGCTGATTACCTCGGAAAACTGGACAGGGTTGCTGAATTGCACGAACGTTTCCAGTTACTGGGAGGCGATAATTACGAAGCAGAACTGGAAAGAACATTGCTCGGACTGGGTTTTGAGCGATCGGATTTTGGCCGGTCGACTTCCGAATTCAGTGGCGGATGGAGAATGCGGGTTGAATTGGCCAAACTTTTACTCCAGAAACCGGATGTATTTTTGCTTGATGAGCCCACCAACCACCTCGATATAGAATCGATTCAATGGCTCGAAGATTTTCTGAAAGATTACAAAGGCGCTGTTGTGCTGGTATCGCACGATAAAACGTTTTTGAACGCGGTTTGCAACCGAACCATTGAAATATCGCTGGGAAAAATTCTGGACCAGAAAATGAATTATTCTGACTTTCTGAACTGGAAGGAAGAACAAAAGAAGATCAACCTCGCTGCTTACCAGAATCAACAAAAGCTGATTGAGGATACCGAAAAATTCATCGAAAGATTTCGCTACAAAGCTTCCAAAGCCGTTCAGGTACAGTCGCGCATCAAACAGCTCGACAAGATCGACCGGATTGAAATTGAAGAGGAAGACAATGCAGCACTGAAACTGAGCTTTCCGCCCGCACCGCGTTCCGGTAAGGTAGTGGTTTCAGCGAAACACATTACCAAAGCCTACGGTTCGCACCTAGTACTGGATGATATTGATCTGACCATTGAGCAAGGCGAAAAGATTGCTTTTGTTGGCCGAAACGGAGAAGGCAAAACCACCCTGGCCCGTATCATTATGAATGAGCTGGAGCACAAGGGAGATATGCAACTCGGGCACAACGTGAAAGTGGGCTATTTTGCCCAAAACCAGGCACAATTGCTGAACGAAGAACTGACCATTTTTGACACCATCGACGAGATAGCCGTTGGAGACATCCGGACAAAAATCAGGGATATTCTGGCCGCCTTCCTATTCAGAGGAGAAGACATCGACAAAAAAGTAAAAGTGCTGAGTGGTGGCGAAAAATCGCGCCTGGCGATGATCCGGCTGATGCTGGAGCCGGTTAATTTCCTGATTCTCGATGAGCCGACCAACCACCTCGACATACGTTCGAAGGAGATACTAAAAAATGCGCTGGCCAATTTCACGGGAACAGTACTGGTGGTTTCGCACGACCGCGATTTTCTGGATGGCCTCGTAAATTGTGTGTACGAATTCAGAAACAAAAAAGCCAAACAACACCTGGGTGGTATTTTTGAATTTTTGTACCGGAAGAAAATGGAATCGCTAAAAGAACTGGAGGTAAAAAACAATAACTCCAGGGCAAACAACTCCGTTCAAAAAGAAAAAGGGAAAAACGAACTTAGCTTTGAAGAGCAAAAAGAAATAAGCCGCAACATTTCGCGCTTTGAAAAACAGGTACAGGAAACCGAACAGAAGATTTCGGACCTGGAAGCCCGGGTGGAAGACATGGATAAACTTCTTTCTTCGTCCACCCAAATTGACGACCACAGCCTGTTTGACAAATACGAAGAGCTAAAAAAGAAGCTGGAAGAAATGATGCATGAATGGGAAAATGCAAACGAAGAACTGGAAGCCTGGAAAGTAAAAAAAACCTGGTAACTTCAGAAACAATTAAAAACGACAACTTACTGCAAAAGGGTAACAATGAATAAAGAAGATTTTCTGTTTGGAACACGTGCTGTTATTGAAGCCATAAAAACAGGCAAAACCATCGATAAAGTACTGATCAAAAAAGGCCTAAAAAACGAGCTGTTTTCAGAACTGCTCCAGTTACTGAAAGAAAACGGTATTGCCCCCCAGTTTGTACCCGTTGAAAAGATCAACCGGTTTACACGCAAAAACCACCAGGGAGTAATAGCGCTTCTCTCTCCGATTGAATTCGACAACATTGATAACGTGCTCCCCGGAATTTTTGAAACAGGCGCCACTCCCCTGATACTTGTTCTCGACCAGATAACCGACGTAAGAAACTTTGGCGCCATTGCCCGTTCGGCCGAGTGCGCGGGGGTAAATACGATTATTATCCCCGAAAAAGGAATGGCCCGCATAGGTGCCGACGCGGTAAAAACATCGGCCGGTGCTATTCATCACCTCCCCATCTGCAAAGTAGTCAACCTCGAAAAAGCAATACGGTTTTTGAAGGATTCGGGGATTCGCATTGTGGCTGCCACCGAAAAAGGCGACAAAACCTATACCTCAGCCGATTTCACAGGCCCACTGGCCATTGTGATGGGATCTGAAGACACAGGAATCTCGCCCAATATCCTGAAGCTTACTGATGAGCAACTCAGAATTCCGATCCTCGGACAAATTGAATCGCTCAACGTCTCAGTTTCTGCCGCACTGATGATTTATGAAGCAGTAAGACAACGCCAATAACATCTCTCCTGAAATTCAGGAGAGAATAGATGGCCCCCCCTGTCAAGCCACGAGGAATTATTGGATTAAGTATTTACCGGAATCGTGCGTTTGAAAGATTCTTCAAGCGAAATAAACGTTTCGGTACTGGCTACGCCCTGTATTTTTTGAATCTGGTTGCTAAGAATTGACTTTAAGTGCTCGTTGTCTTTGGCATAAACTTTAATAAAAATCGCATAAGCCCCTGTAGTGTAGTGACATTCCACAATTTCAGGAATGTCTTCCAACTTGGTGACAACTTCTGAAAACAAACCACCCTTTTCCAAAAAGATACCGATGTAGGTACAGGTTTTAAAATCAACTTTTTTGGGATCGATGTGATAGCCGGAGCCAACAATCACTCCTAAATCAACCATTCGGTTTACCCGCTGATGTACCGCTGCCCTCGAGATACCTACTTCCTTTGCAACATCTTTGAAAGGAATACGTGCATTTTTTGTTATAATATCCAGAATTTTCAGGTCCCAGTCATCCAAATTACTCCTTAACGTCATGTCTTACAATTTTCCATCAAAAATATCAAAAAAATGACATTATTTCAACGTCATCTCCATCAACTGCCTAAAAAGTAACAAAATGAAAACAACTAAATCAATAAGAACAAATCACCAATAAATATTATCAATTTGTTACTATATTGAATTATTTAGTTTCATTTTAACGCAAAATATTTGAAATAAAATCATCTGACCATATATTTACACATGATTTAAATCATACAGACAGGAATCATAAACTTAACTGGAAACCGGTCAGGCAAACGTTTGGTCAAAATCCAACAAGGAGATTTCGACGATGAACCTTGGGTGACTGTTAAAACTTTATACAATGAAAAACAAAACAAACTGGTGGCTCATTCTCGGGCTTTTGATCATTACCGCACTTATTGGGGTGTTCGTCCCAAGCGGACTGGCAGAACAGGATTATTCGAATATGAATGCCGGCGACACGGCCTGGATGCTGACAGCTACGGCCCTGGTGCTTTTGATGACCCCCGGCCTTGCCTTTTTCTACGGAGGGATGATACAATCGAGGAATATTATTTCAACCATGCTTCAAAGTTACATTGCCATGGGAATCGTAAGTGTTCTCTGGGTAGTTGTGGGTTTTAGCATTGCCTTTGGCGATAGCATTGGCCCCGAAGGCGTTGGGCTTTTCGGAAACCCACTCACTTACTTTATGTTTCGAGGCGTTGGCGGTGGCACACATCCCGACCTTGCCCCCACTTTTCCGTTTGCCGTGTTTGCCATGTTTCAGCTGAAGTTTGCCATCATAACACCTGCACTGATTACAGGTTCGTTCGCCGGTCGTGTCCGCTTTCGGGCTTATATGCTGTTTATGTGTTTGTTCATTGTATTTATTTATGCGCCACTGGCCCACTGGACCTGGCATCCGAACGGATTCTTACGCAACTGGGGAGTGCTTGATTTTGCCGGGGGAACCGTTGTTCACATGTCAGCGGGGTTTGCAGCCCTTGCCGGAGCCATTTTCCTGGGCCGAAGAAAAGATGCCAACAAGGAATTTAAACCGGCCAATATCCCCTACATTTTGCTGGGCGCCGGCATGCTTTGGTTCGGCTGGTTTGGTTTTAACGCCGGATCGGCACTGGCTGCCAACGAAGTAGCAGCTTCGGCACTGGTAAATACCAACACAGCTTCGGCAGCTGCCATGCTAACCTGGATCTTTTACGATGCTGCCCAGGGCAAAAAACCGTCCGCCGTGGGCGCTGCCATTGGATTGGTGGTAGGGCTGGTAGCCATCACTCCTGCTGCCTGCTTTGTTAATGTCGGAGCAAGTATTTTCATTGGCGTTATTGCGGCTATAATCAGCAATTATGCGATAACGCTTCGGACAAAATCAAAACTGGACGACACGCTGGATGTATTTCCCGCTCACGGCATGGGAGGAATTACCGGCATGATACTAACGGCGGTTTTTGCCAACGAAGTAGGACTAATTCATGGGGAAACAAACACCTTCCTCTATCATTTACTGGCGCTGGTTATCGTAGGTATTTTTACGTTTGGCGGCTCGATGTTTTTGTATAAAATAACTGATTTAATTGTGCCGATGCGTATTTCTCCACACGGTGAAAAGATCGGGCTCGATTTAAGCCAGCACGAAGAATCGTATAACTTTGTTTATTCAGATGAACACTAGCATAAAAAAAGGCCGTTAAAAACGGCCTTTTTTCATTTTATCGGAACTTGTCGTTTAAAATCCATCTCCAGCGAAATAAATGTTTCGGTTCGGGCAATTCCTTCAATGTTCTGAAGATCATTATCGATCATACGCTTCAAATGCTTGTTGGTTTTTGTCTGAATTTTGATAAAAATTGCATAAGCACCTGTAGTGTAATGGCATTCCACCACCTCAGGAATCTCACGAAGAGCATGTACTACCTGCGTATGATACTTTGCTTTTTCAAGGTAAATTCCCATGTAAGCGCAGGTATTGTAGCCAAGTTTCTGGGGACTGACAATGAACTCACTGCCATAAACCACACCGATGTTCAGCAGTCGCTGCACTCGTTGATGAATGGCTGCTCCCGAGACGCCGCATTCGCGGGCAACTTCGAGAAATGGAATTCGGGCGTTTTTTGTTATGAGTTTTAGTATTTTTTCATCCAGCTCATCAATGTCTGCTGGTTTTTCTTCTAAATAATCATTCGACTTCATGTCCTAAAAATTCATAATAGGTTATAAATTATTGCGCAAATGTACATAATTATTACAATTAATAAGAAACGATGCTTTTAAACATGCGATTTTCTGATGAATCGTAAATCACTGAACAAAAGCCAAATATAGTGGATTTTGCGGGCTTAGGAATATTTGTTGACCATTTTTGAAATATCGGCACCCGACAATTCCTGAAAAACCCGTAATTCAAATTCGGGAATGACCGCAAAAACGTGGTCAAAAATATCAGACTGAATAGCCTCGTATTTTGCCCACTCCTGCTCTTTCGAGAAAACATAGATTTCGATCGGCAATCCTTTCCCGCTTGGCTGAAGCTGGCGAACCAGAAACGTCATTTCCTGGTGCACATTCGGATGCTGGCGAAGATAAACTTCCAGGTATTTCCGGAAAATCCCCACATTGGTCTGGTGTCTTCCGCTGATGTAGTCCTCGTCTTTCAGATTTCGCTGTTTATTGTATTCGCGCAGCTCTTTCTCCTTTTCAAGCACATAACTCCTGATCAAGTCAAACTTTTCAAAACGGTTCAACATGGCTTCGTCGCAGAATTTGATGGAATTCACATCAATCAGCACCGACCGCTTGATACGCCGGCCACCCGATTCTTCCATCCCTTTCCAGTTACTGAACGACTCAGAAACCAGGCTGTAAGTAGGAATGGTTGCAATGGTCTTATCCCAATTCTGCACCTTAACCGTGTTCAGCGTAATATCGATCACCGTACCATCGGCATTGTGTTTCGGAACGGTCACCCAATCGCCAAGCTTTACCATATTATTGGCAGAAAGCTGAATGGAAGCTACGAAGCCCAGGATCGTATCTTTAAAAATCAGCAACAACACAGCCGCCATGGTTCCCAGGCCAATCACCAAATCCCACGGGTCTTTCTTAAAAAGATACGCGATCATCAGAATGCCGGCCATGCAGAAAATAAAGATCTTGATCAGTTGCAGATACCCCTTAATGGGCCGGGTTGCTGCATACTGAGTAGTATTGTAAATACCCAGAATAGAATTCAGCAGTGCATTGATCAGGTAAACACCAATTCCGATCAGGTAAACTTTCGACAAAGTGATCAGTACCTCGTCCAAAAAGGGATAATAATCCCGGGCAATTAATTCGGCATTGGAAGCCAGCGAAGGATCCAAACGAATGGCTGTTTCAGGCCCCGCGAAATTGGCGGAGTAGAAAAATATCAGCGCCGGAACCAGGTTGGCCACCCCTTTAAATACTTTGTTCTCCACCAAAATATCATCCCAGGTTGTTTCGGTTTTTGCGGCCACCCGGTGCACCACATAAAGCATAAACTTCCGGGCAATAACATAGGCGATATACGAAATCAGTGAAATAAGCAGAAAAGTAGCCAGGGCCGACAGCGGCTTGGCAAAGCTCTCCATGCCGTTAATAGCCCTGAACTGATCGAGTAAAAAACGGTAGAAATATTGCATGACGTTTGGATTACAATTAATACTTTAGCCCACAAATGTAAAAAATGCTGTACAATGAAACGGATAATCTGTTGGCTTTTTATCGTTACTCCCCTGTTTCTAAACGCACAAACCAATTTCAAAGATTATTTCACTGATCATTCCCTGCGCTTCGATTTCCTTTTGGGAGGAAATTCAGAAAACGTGACCGTTTACCCGGAAGGAATGAAACAGGAGCCATTTTGGGCGGGAAATAAAACCCATTTGGTCGACGAATTTAATTACGGCAGCTACCGCTACCGGGTTTTCGATCTGGAAAGCAAGCAACTGATCTTTTCCAAAGGCTTCAGTACCTTGTTTCAGGAATGGCAAACTACGGCCGAAGCCAAAACAACCAATAAAACCTTTTACCAGGCAGCTATTTTTCCTTACCCGAAAAACAAGGTACGTCTCGAAATCGACGCCCGGCAATGGAATGGAAGTTTTAAAAACCTGCTGACAACCGAGATCGATCCCAAAGACTATTTTATACGAAAAGAACTGACTGAAAAACCGGAAGTAAGCGAGGTATTAAAAAATGGCGATCCGGCAAAAAAAGTGGATATTGTTATTCTGGCAGAAGGTTATACTCAAGCCGAAAAAGAAAAATTTATTAGTGATGCACAACGTGTTACCAACATGCTTTTCTCGGAAGAACCTTTTCTTTCTGAAAAAAACAGTTTTAACGTGAATGCGGTTTTTACACCGTCAAAAGAATCGGGAACCGATGTGCCGGGCGAAAGAATTTATAAAAACACAAGCCTCAATTCAAGCTTCTACACGTTTGATATACCGCGTTACCTGACTACCAGCGACATGAAATCGATTTACGACGCAGCCGCGGTGGTCCCTTACGATCATTTGTATGTACTGGTTAACACTGAGCGTTATGGCGGCGGCGGTTTTTACAACTTCCTGTCGCTTTGTTCGTCCGACAATGAACTTACCCGGGAAGTGTTTATTCACGAGTTCGGCCATGGTTTTGCCGGGCTGGGAGATGAATACTACACTTCGTCGGTTGCGTACGAAGACTTTTACAACCTGGAGATTGAGCCCTGGGAACCCAACCTAACTACGCTCGTTGATTTTGACAAGAAGTGGAAATCGATGCTCGAAAAATCGACACCGATACCCACCCCCCGCGAACCAAAATTCAGCCACACGGTAGGTGTTTACGAAGGCGGAGGTTACCTGAACAAAGGCATTTACAGCCCGCACATCGATTGTCGAATGAAAAGCAACGAAGCAGAAGGGTTTTGCCCGGTTTGCCAGGAAGCCATCCGAAAAGTAATTCGTGCTCATACCGACTAAAACTTCACCATCAGATATACAAAAAGCGGCCGGGGATTTTCCCGGCCGCTTTTTGTATGCTTCGTTTATAAAGAACTACGCTCTTTTCTTTTCCATTAATTTGCTTGTTACCAGGTAAGCGACAATCAAACCAACTCCGCCGCAAACCAGGATGGCAGTAAAGTATGCTACTACATCTTCAATAGCCATCGACAGCAGCGACCCTGCAACTACTCCAAGACCAAGTGCAATCAGGAAAATTCCCCATTTTACGAGTGCATACTGAGAACATTCTCCCTTAAAAATTCCGGCATCCATTCCTTTTTCAACCAAGGCCAAACGTTCTTTGGTACGTGTTGTCCAGTAAACATACAGTATGGCGAAGAGTGCCAGAAAAAATCCGATTGGTATTAAAATTCCTTCCATGATATTTGTTTTTAAATTGTTTTTAGTTCGTTTTCGCCTTTTGGACGCACCCTTTTTCAATCGGTTACACATTCAGCAAGAAAAAATGCAGATAGTCTTTCCAGATGCCTTACCATACTATTATATAGCATGACAAGAAACAGGTGTAAGAAAAAAATTTCTGTGTAAATTGTAACCAGCCTGAAAGAATTACGTCAAAGCCACAGATGGAGCAAAAAGACGATATCTATTACATTGAAAAAGTGCTGGCAGGTCAAACCAACTACTTTTCATACATTGTTGAAAGATACCAGGATGTTGTCTTCTCCATTGCATTGAAAGTTCTTAGAAATCGTGATGATGCCCAGGAAATGGCGCAGGAGAGTTTTATAAAGGCGTATAAATCATTGAGTTCGTTTAAGGGGACCGCAAAATTTTCGACATGGCTTTACCGGATTACCTACAACAACTGTATTTCTGAACTGCGAAAACGAAAAATACATTTTGCCTCTACCGACGACGTGGACCTAAAAGACGAAGCGGAGGAAGTTAACCTGGACGGTATTCCGGAAGAGAACCGGGCCAAAGCAATAAAAGAAGCCATGGACCGCCTGCCGGAAGATGAATATACCTTAATTTTGCTGTACTATTTCGAGGATCAATCGGTTGAGGAAATAAGCAAAGTAACACAGCTTTCGGAGAGCAATACAAAAGTCAAGCTTTTCAGGGCCCGAAAAAAGCTGTACACTATTTTAAATGAAATGATGAAGGACGAATTATACACCATATTATGAACGAGTTGGAAGACATAAAATTAAAGGCATTGCTTCAGAGCATGAAGCT
Organism: Maribellus luteus; assembly: GCF_003576475.1. Lineage (GTDB taxonomy): Bacteria > Bacteroidota > Bacteroidia > Bacteroidales > Prolixibacteraceae > Draconibacterium > Draconibacterium luteum. Next base: position 219,692 of record NZ_QWGR01000005.1, read on the forward strand.
GGAAAAACCCGATCCGGGGTTCTCGGCAATGGTAATGAACAGTATTTTCAAGGAAAGCAATGCGCTGGAACAAATTAAAGCGCAGCGTATATTGGGAAAAGGATTCTGGATCATCCTCGCCTTGTTTTTGTTGCTGGCTGTTGTGGTGTACGCAATGGGCAATGCAGGCATTCAGCCCGAAGGAAAACTGGAACAGCTGGTACCGGGAATGGAAAACGGAATCCAGTCGTTCACCAGCCGCATTGGCACAATTCCGCTAAGCGTGGCAGGCATTCTGATTGCTTCTTCCGTTCTTCTATTTATCGACCGCTTTATCAGCTCAAACAGCAAGTTATTTGCCCACTAGAATTTGGTTCAACACTCTATAAATCCCGGTGCATTTCATCGGGATTTTTTTCTGAAAGTCAACTTTAAAAAATATCCAACAAAATCCGGAAAATTGAATATTGGGAATTCGACATTGGGTATTCTGCATAAAAAACAAATCCCGAATAGAAGTATCCATCTTAACTTTTATTTCTGTTGGTGATTCCCCGGAATCATGACGGTTTTATTCGTATTGTTTCAGGATGCCCGTCATAATCAGGTATTGGGCAGCAATGTAGGTGGTCATAATCAATAATCCGCCCAGCGGAATTGCCGTAAGAAATTTATTAACCGCAATCAGGGTATCGGATAGCACAAACAAAAGAGTTCCCGAAAAAACCAGCGTAAAACTAAGCGGATGCCCGTTGCCATAGCGATTCAGAGCGGTAGAAGCCATTATCAGAATTGCGATCAGATAAACCAATACTGCCACTTTCAAAACAGCATCGAGGTGAGGGAACAAAACGATGTAAACAATCAGTCCGAAAGCGATGTAGGGAATCATCCAAACCGGCTGTTTTTTCAGAAACGACTTTTTGCCCGATATTTCAATGGTCCGCAAAAACAGGAAAGCATAAAACACTTGCGCCGTCAAAAAACTGGCAATTCCCAGAATAAAAAACAGTTCGTTATCTGAAGCGAACATCAGCAGAACATCTCCGCCCCAGGAAGCTAAAAAGCCAAACCCGGCTAACTTACGAACCGTTTTGTCGATTCCTTTTGCGTACAAAAAGAAATATCCCGCGATCCAGATCATGATCAGCGGTTTGAATATCAACTCATTGTTTTTTATAGGGATAAAACCGCCGGCAAGTTCGCCGACAACAATCACCGCGAAAAGGGCATGAAGCAGAAACTTTTTCATTGAGACAATTATTCAATGCTAAAATTAGAGTTTTCGGCTTAAAAAGAAAACGATACGACGATTTTATGTAAAGTGCGGAGAAAAAGACTAATAAACAGCTTCTTCCATCAGGTATTGCTGCACATAACGCGCAACTCCGTCTTCCAACTCAACAAAAGGCTTTTTATAACCAACGTCGCGCAGTTTCTGAATTTCAGCTTCCGTGAAATACTGATACCGCCCGCGCAAATCAACCGGTGTGTCGATAAAAGAAATATCCGGATTGAGGTTCATGCTGTTGAAAACCGAGGTTGTGAGATCGTAAAACGAACGTGCTTTTCCGGTTCCTACGTTATAAATTCCTGAATTATCCTGATTTTCCATAAAATACATCATCACATCGGCAATGTCTTCCACAAATATGAAGTCGCGACTTTGTTCTCCGTCTTTGTAAGCTTTATGGTGCGAACGGAAAAGTTGCATCCTGCCCGTTTCCCGGATGGTTTTAAAAGCATGCAAAACCACCGATGCCATTCTTCCTTTATGGTATTCGTTTGGCCCATACACATTAAAGAATTTCATACCGGCCCAAAACGGTGGCGTGCGGAATTGTTTCAGCGCCCAAACATCGAAATCGTGTTTCGACCAGCCATACAAATTCAACGGACGCAGATCCCTTATTTTCTGATGAGAATCGGAAAAACCTTCTTCGCCGTTTCCGTAAGTGGCGGCAGAAGAAGCGTACAAAAGCGGCACCTGTATTTCAGAGCAAATATTCCACAGACGCTGCGAGTAGATCAGGTTCAACTGCTGATACAGCTCCGGCTCCTGCCCAACAGTATCGGTTCGCGCTCCCAAATGGAAGATAAAATCGACTTCGCTGGCGTGCTTAATAAGCCACTTAAAAAAGTCGTCGCGATCGACAAATTCCCGGTATTTCTTTTGAAGAAGATTGAGATCTTTCCAGGGGTCGTCAAACTTATCAACTAGAATTAAATCCTTGTATCCGGCCTTATTCAGTTTCCCGACCAAGTAACTGCCTATAAATCCGGCTGCGCCTGTAACAACTATCATCTATATTTTGCGGTTAAGTTTTGTACAGCAAAAAAACGCTCTGCTCTGAAAAATTGGCTTTATCATAAAACTTCCGCTTGTGTTTTTTATTGTACGTCAGGCAAAATAAATTCAACTTTTTCTATTGGGCAAAAATATGCCCCGAATTCTGCAAAAATAAAATGTATTTAAGAACAGGTTCATATTTATGAAATCACAAATAGTTGAATTTGTGGACAAATTGCATACGGGATTAATAAATCAAAGTTTTTCATTCAGTTAACAGGGATCGAAATTTTCTGAAGAAGAAGCAAAACCGTGTTCTTCAGGTTTTCAAGTGCCAGGGGAATGTTCCACTTGGCCGAATCCCGTGGTTCCACATAATTGGAAACCGACCGTATCTGAAAACATTCAACCCCCATCCAGCGGCAAACATAAAAGAATGCAGCGCCCTCAGTGGTTTCGATATGCGCCGAAAATTTCGTTTTTATCTCGGCAATGCTTGTTTCTCGCCCCATACTTCTGTTGGAAGTAATACCGCGGACTTTGGGAATATTGATCCAGTTCTCCGAACCACAGGCCTTTAAAACACCATTTTCGAAGGGAAATTCATTTATGTCAATAAAGCCCGACTCAAACAAGGTCAGAAATTCGTTCTGTTTTTCAATCCCAAGGTCGGCAAACTCATCCGAAACCACGTTCACCGCATCGCCGATTTCCAGTTCGTGTGTCAAACTTCCGGCCAGACCAATGTTGATTACCCGGTCGTATTCTTTCTCTTTAAGGGCGTTGGTTAAGTGAAAAGTGGTAAAGGTGGTTCCTATTCCGGTTACCAGTATATCAATGTCAATATCGCTCCAACGGTACTGTTTAAAAAGATGGCTCTGCTCATCAACTTTTTCAAGCTCGTCAACCAGGAGTTTTACCTCCATCCAGGCGCTTGCTACCAGTAAAATCTTCATAATTTCTCGTTTGTCAAGTTTTAGTAAAAGAAAAAGCGTTTACACATTCATACTGTTTTTATGAAAAAAAGTTAATCTTTGTATCAACTTTAACAGGAAAAGCCATGTGTTCACCTATATCTGACAGCTCAAACGGATACGAAAGAATCGACCTCTTTAACGAAGAAAGCATCAAGGAACTTTCGGGGCATTACGAAAAAATCCTGAAAATAATCGGTGAAGACCCAACGCGCGAAGGTTTAAACAAAACGCCGGAGAGAGTGGCCAAAGCCATGCAATTTCTTTTGCAGGGCTATCAAGCCGATCCTGTTGAGATTTTACAGTCGGCCATGTTTAAGGAAGATTACCGCCAGATGGTAATTGTAAAAGACATTGAAATTTATTCGATGTGCGAGCATCATCTCCTCCCGTTTTTTGGGAAAGCACACGTAGCTTACATACCCAACGGAACCATCACCGGGTTGAGCAAAATAGCACGTGTGGTGGACGTTTTTGCACGTCGTTTGCAGGTACAGGAACGACTGACCATGCAAATAAAAGAATGCATTCAGAATACCCTGAAACCGCTGGGAGTTGCCGTGGTTATTGAAGCCCAACACCTGTGTATGCAAATGCGCGGCATTCAGAAACAACACTCCATAACTACCACATCTGATTTTACGGGAGCCTTTGAAAAAGTGGCTACCCGCGAAGAATTTATCAAACTGATCAGCACGAAATTAAGCTAGTCGAATTCAATACAAACCGGCGACGGCAGTTGAATCTCCTGTCCCGAGAATTGTATGCTTCCATCCTGGCGGTTTATTTTGAACGCCGTGATGTTTCCGCTTCGCTGATTCGCTGCCAGCAGCCAGTTCCCGTCAGGAGAAATTCCAAAGTTCCGGGGCCAGTTTCCTTCCACCGAAACCGTTTCCACCATTTTCAGCGACTGGTCGTTCCCGTCCACCTCGAAAACTGCGATTGAATTGTGCCCGCGGTTGGAACCGTACAAATATTTTCCGTCGTTCGAAATATGAATATCGGCACAATAACTTTCCCCTTTAAAACCGGCAGGCAAACTTGAAATTTCCTGCTCAACCTTCCATTCACCGCTCTTCTTCCGAAGGACAGAAACCGTCGAATTCAGCTCATTGATCACATAAATAACTTCCCCGTTTGGATGAAACTCAAAATGACGCGGACCAGCTCCCGAAGCCAGTTTGGCAAATTTCTGCCCCGACTGTTTAAGTTGCCTGTCTTCCAACTGAAAAATATTGAGTTGATCGGTTCCCAGGTCGGCATTAAAAACGACGTTCGAGAAAGGGGAAAACTTTGCCGAATGGGCATGAGGCTCACCTTGCCGGCTTTTATCCGGTCCCGATCCTTCGTTCTGAATAACCGTACTGCTTTCGCCCAGGCTTCCGTCCTCATTCACCGGATACAACGAAACCGTTCCGCTGCTGTAGTTCGAAACCACCACGTATTTACCATCGGACGAAACATCTACATGACACGGGTTATCCCCCTTCGACGATTGTTTGTTCAAAAAATGAAGGTCGCCTTTTTCGTCAACACGATACGCAGAAACACCTCCCACCTTTCCGCCCGGCATGGTGGCTATTTCGGAAACCGAATACAGGTACTTTTTATCAGGCGCCAAAACCAAAAACGAGGGATTATCCACCGCTTTAAACGTGCGTTCCAAACGAATTTCCCCGGTGTTGGTATTCAGGCTGCAATAGTAAATCCCTTCCGCGCCTTCTTTGGTATAGGTTCCTACGTAAAACTTCTGCAAATTATTATCTTTACTGAACACGATGGAGGACACCATCAGTCCCAGTACCATCAGAATTATTTTTGACATCTTTCTTTTATTTTGACAAAGTTGAAACTACTAATATAAAACGAAACGACATGCAAAAACCGGTTATCGCCCAAAAAGCGCCCAAAATGCTTACGCTCGAACCCGGCACCTATTATTGGTGTGCCTGTGGCAAAAGCCAGAATCAACCTTTCTGCGACGGCTCTCACCGTGTAACGGAATTCAAACCGCTTGCTTTTACCATCGAAGAAAAGAAAGACGTTTGGCTATGCCAGTGCAAACATTCGTCGAACAAACCTTATTGCGACGGCACACACCGAACGCTTTAAATCCAACCTGACGATCAGGAGGTTTTCTTAAAATAGTCTTTGCTGGCATTGCAAATCGGACATTTGTATTCTTCCGGAACATCTTCCCATGGTGTTCCGGGAGGAATCCCAACCGTGGGGTCGCCCTCTTCCGGGTCGTACTGATAGCCGCAAATGGTGCAGGTAAAAATACCGTCGCCACTTTCATCCTCAGTTGCCGGTTCTTCCGCCTTCTCAGTCACAGGTTCGGCTTCCGGTTCATCACCCAGCTTATCCCGCTCAATGTAAGTAGGTGCATTTTGGGGTGCCAGCATTTTGTATTTTTTGTGGTAATAATCGTAGGTAAGCGGCTCTTCGTTTGAAATCAGTTCCCCATCCACCACTTCTGCAATAATCAGCATATGACTTCCAACATCCACACTTTCCAGCACCTGGCAGTCGAACCACGCCACACAGGAATCCAGCACAATGGGAGCTCCCGTTTTGGCCGTCTTGGTTTCAACTCCCTGAAACTTATCGATTTCGGAACCCGACATAAAGCCAAACTTCCCGATCAGCGAAGTTTCCACTTCTTTTTTCAAAACAGACAGCGAAAAACGTTTACTATCCAGGATTTTTTGGGTGGAGTAATTATTTTTATGACTGCTGATGGCGATCTTCGAAGGGTTGGAAGTGATCTGAAAAGCAGTATTCCCGATGTACCCAACCTTCTCGCCTTCATGCTCACTTGCAATCACATACAGCCCGTACGACAACTTATGAAATGCTCTGTAATTCATTTATTTTTGATTTTCAAAATTCAACTTATAGTCAATAAAAATAAGAATTGATTTCGTACTTTTAAAAAGACAAATCATTAATACCCTATTTATTCAAAAACCGAACTTAACAAACCATGAGAAAAACAATCTGCACCCTTTTCTTTTCCCTGTTATTCGCAATCGCCGGTTTTTCGCAGTCGGATGATTGGCAAAAAGACATTCAGAGCATTCTTAAAAGCCAGCAGAACATGGGACACGCCTTTTCGCAGCTGGCCAAGCAAATTGACGACGTGTTGTGGTACGAGCGCGTGGGAGACATCGCTTTTGTCGACAAACTTTACATTTACGGCCCGCCCAAGTGGAAAGAACAAAACCCGACTGCCAAAGATGCCGGCAACCCGGTAAAATTCTGGACCTACGTTTTTATGCCGGCCAACCTGGATGCCAGCAAAAAATATCCGCTGATTGTATTGCCACATGGTGGGGTTCACGGCGATTTTACCACCTATTATACCCACATTGTGCGTGAACTAATCAGCCAGGGATATGTTATTGTTGCTCCTGAATACAGAGGAAGCACCGGATATGGCAAAGCCCACTACGAAAAAATAGACTATGGCGGACTGGAAGTTGAAGATGTTTACTACAGCAGAAATTACATGATCGAAAACTACGACTTTGTGGATAAAAACCGTGTTGGAATTATTGGATGGAGCCACGGAGGCCTGATTACGCTGATGAATATATTTGATCACCCCAACGATTTCCAGGTGGCTTTTGCCGGTGTTCCGGTAAGCGATCTGATTGCACGAATGGGCTACCACGAGCAAAGTTACCGCGATCTGTATGAAGCCGATTACCATATTGGGAAAAGCGCCAACGACAATGTTGCCGAATACCGTCGCCGGTCGCCGGCCTGGAATACCCATAAATACAAAGGTACTCCTTTGCTGATCCACACCAACACCAACGACGAAGATGTAAATGTGCTGGAAGTGGAGCACCTGATCAAATCGCTGAAAGCAGAAGGATTACCTTTTGAGTACGAGATATTTGAAAACATACCGGGAGGCCATTCATTTGACCGAATGGACACCAGAACCGCCAAAGAAATACGTCTGAAGATTTACGCTCACTTAGCCAAACAGCTAAAACCCGAAAAGCCTATAAAAAATTTAAAAGAACTCCAAAAAGCGGGCTATAAATTCTGAATAGCTTTCTAATATTCAGAAATCTATTTTTAATATGGGAATAAATTCGAAATATTTTCCAAATATCGGACAAAAAGCTTGTCATAAACATAATTTTTGCATACTTTTAAATTGCTCTAAATACGACTAAATGACCAACCAGAAATTAAAAAGTCAATACAAGGTTTTTATTGTAGAAGACAACGAACTTTATGCAAGGGTTCTAAAAAAGCAGCTGACGGACGACAAGCTCAACGTTAAGGTTTTTCACAACGGAACAGATTTTATCAATGCACTCCACGAAGCGCCTGACGTTGTAACGCTCGATTACACCCTGCCGGATATGACAGGGAAAGAGGTACTGGAAAAAATTCAGAAGGAACTTCCCAGCGCCAACGTAATTGTGATTTCGGCCCAGGAAAGCATCGACACGGCTATTGAACTGATGAAACTCGGTGCGTACGATTACATTATGAAAGCGCCCGATACCCGCGAACGACTGAGCAATGTAATCAACAATATTTACAAGACCGACCAGCTAAAAACAGAAAACAAAATTCTGAAAGACGCTGTTGCTGAAAAATATAATTTCAGAAGCCTTATCAAAGGAAACAGCCGCGAAATTGACCACGTATTTGAGTTGATGAACAAAGCCACTCAAACCAACATTTCTGTTTCCATCTACGGCGAAACCGGAACAGGTAAAGAGCTGGTGGCAAAAGGCATTCACTTTAATTCAAAAAGAAACGCCAAACCCTTTGTGGCTGTTAACGTTTCGGCCATTCCCGACGGGCTGATTGAAAGTGAGCTTTTCGGACACGAAAAAGGTGCCTTTACCGGTGCCGATTTCCGTAAAATCGGGAAATTTGAGTTGGCCAACGGCGGTACTCTTTTTCTGGATGAAATCGCCGATCTGAACCTGAACCTTCAGGCTAAATTGCTGCGTGTAATACAGGAGCGCGAATTGGTCCGGCTGGGCGGAAACGAAACCATTCCGCTGGATGTGAGAATTATAACCGCCACGCACAAAAACCTGGCGGCACTGGCAGCAGAAGACAAATTCAGACAAGACCTTTATTATCGTTTGCTCGGATTACCCATCGAAATCCCGCCCCTGCGGCAACGTGGCAACGACAAGATTCTGCTTGCCAAGTTTTTTGTGGATGAATTTTGCCGGGATAACGAAATGGAACCCAAAACCATTTCGGACGAAGCCAAACAAATGCTTCTGACCTACCACTACCCGGGAAACATCAGGGAGCTGAAGGCCATTATGGAGCTGGCGTGTGTTATGTGCAGCCGCGACGTTATCAAACCCAATCATTTAAACATGAATGTGGACGAAAACGTACAAAACCTGCTGGCAGCCGAAAAAACGCTGGAAGAATACAACAACGACATTGTGAAGTATTTTCTGAATAAATACAACCAGAATGTTCGTTTGGTGGCCAACAAACTAGGCATTGGCAAATCAACCATTTACCGCATGCTGCAAAAAGACATGAATTAAGCTGAAAATTGAGATAAAAAAAAAATCCCGATCCGTCAGTTGACAGATCGGGATTTTTTATGCTCGAACTAAAACATTAAGCTTCGAATGCGTTAACTCCAATGGTTTCCATGTTGCGATCCACTTTCTTCACCAGGCCCTGAAGTACTTTTCCCGGGCCAATTTCAGTGAATGAAGTAGCACCATCAGCAATCATATTCTGAACAATCTGCGTCCATTTTACCGGGGCAGTCAACTGAGCGATCAGGTTTTCCTTGATAACAGCAGGATCTGAAACCGGCTGTGCATTTACGTTCTGGTAAACCGGACAAACCGGCGTGCTGAAAGTAGTTGCTTCAATGGCAGCCGCCAGTTCTTCGCGGGCAGGCTCCATCAGCGGCGAGTGAAAAGCACCGCCAACAACCAGTTTCAGGGCACGTTTGGCACCTTTTTCAGTAAGCGCTGCGCAGGCTTTATCAATACCTGCTTCCGAACCCGAAATTACCAGCTGGCCGGGACAATTGTAGTTGGCCGGAACCACCACATCGTCGATAGAAGCACAAACTTCTTCCACAACAGCATCTTCCAATCCTACAATAGCAGCCATGGTTGACGGCTCCAGCTCACAGGCTTTTTGCATGGCCATGGCACGCTGAGAAACCAGCTTTAAACCGTCTTCAAAAGTCAGGGTTCCGTTGGCAACCAGCGCCGAAAACTCTCCCAATGAGTGACCAGCCACCATGTCAGGAGCAAATTCTTTCATGGTTTTAGCCAGCAATACCGAATGCAGGAAAATAGCGGGCTGTGTAACTTTGGTTTGTTTCAGGTCTTCCACATCGCCTTCAAACATGATTTTGGTGATGTCGAACCCCAGAATATCGTTTGCTTTTTCAAACAGGGCTTTCGCTTCTGCAGAATTCTCGTACAAATCCTTTCCCATGCCTGGGTACTGAGCTCCCTGTCCGGGAAAAACATATGCTTTCATAATTTTGAGTTTTTAATTCCGCCGCAAATTTAATCGAAAAACAAAAAGTGCCCTTTAAATCGCATCCAATCAGCCAGATTTGACAAAAATTTAGATTATTCTTTCGAAAATTGTGTTGAACGGTTCGAGAATTAGGAAAGGGGCATCTTAAATAAGGTCTATTCAATGCACCAAACAAGTTCCATCAAACGGTGCAAGCAAGTCCGGTGGTATTCGGGAGCGGAAACCTCTCGGAACAAACGAACAGAATCCGGAGGATTCAAATATTTGTAGTTCAACCGCATAAACAGACATCCGCCTCCGGCCGGAGTCGAATCTAACCCGTGGCATTTACTCTCTACAGACATTTAATCCCGCCGGGATTTTATTATTGGGCTATAGCGTGTTCTTCCTATAAACAACAATATCAGCGGTGCGCTGCACCTGCGTTTGTGTTTTCCAGTCTATCTAACGACAAATATTCCTGGTGCGCTGCACCATTTACCACCACGTGATATTCAGACTATAAATATTTTAGGTGCGTTGCTCCTTTCAATGAATGCAATTTCTTTAGCAGCAGCGCTGCGAAATATTTATAGACCGAAAGCATTGTAGCAAATGAAGGTGCAGAGCACCGAAACATAATTCATCAAAAAAAACAGAAACGAATGTAGATTTCCGGGTTTTCGGTTCGGGAATAAAACACCGGACTCATTGGAAAAACAAACTAAGAATCAAATATTTTAGCATAAGACCCAACAAACTATACATAAAAAAATTCCGGAAGCGGTATTTCAACATACCGGCGGCCACCGAAATAACAGGTGATGAGAGCGGAAACAAATTAAAAATGAAGATGGTGAGGTTACCATATTTCAAAATGTATTTTTCAGCCTTTAGAATTCGCTTTTCACCTACAAAATTATTAATCACGGCAGAACTTACGGAGACCCCGATCAGGTAGTCGACGATTTGCGCACTGATAGCCGTACCGAGTGCTATGGCAATCATCTCCCATAAGTTAAAAACCTTCAGATAATAAATAAAGGCAATCTCAACCGGCATCAATAAAAAGAACAGATAACCAGAGAAATGAATGAGTGCAAAAGAAAACATGCTCTGACTTTTCCCTTCATACCATTCTTTCCCAAGAGTAAAGGAAACGATTAGAATGGCTGCCAGTGACGTTAAAAGCAACAATACAATCCTAACCCCTTTCTTTTTGTCTATTTTTCGCTCTTCGAACATATCGGAAACCAGTTTCAAGCTTGGCTACATTTATTACGATAAAGACAAAAAGATGTAATAAAAAGAGAAAGATATTTTTGGAGTGCCGAAGTAAGCTACTCTACGGTAACCGATTTTGCCAGATTCCGTGGCCGGTCCACATCGCAACCTTTCAGCACGGCAATATGGTAAGCGAGAAGTTGTAGGGGAATTACTGCCAGCAAGGGAGCCACGGCGAGATGTGAGCGGGGAATTTCAATCACATCGTTGACCATTTCGTGAAGGCCGGTATCTCCTTCTGTAACAACGGCAATTACATTTCCTTTACGGGCTTTTACTTCCTGGATATTGCTGACCACCTTTTCGTAATACGCATCCTGCGGAGCCACCACAATCACCGGCAAATTGTCGTCGATCAACGCAATAGGGCCGTGTTTCATTTCGCCGGCCGCGTATCCTTCGGCATGTACATAGGAAATTTCTTTTAGCTTGAGCGCCCCTTCCAGCGCCACCGGAAACAAATAGCCACGCCCCAGGTAAAGCGCATTGACGGCCTCCTTGTATTTTTCAGCAATCGCCGCAATCTTTTTGTTGCTTTCCAAAATCAGGCGTCCTTTGGCAGGAGTTTCGGATAATTCTTTTACCAGCATCCGGTATGTTTCCGCATCGATGGTCTCTTTTCGTTTGGCAAGCTGTAGGGCAATCATCGTTAATACAGCCACCTGTGCGGTAAAAGCCTTGGTGGAAGCCACCCCCACTTCAACGCCGGCATGGGTATAAACACCGGCGTCGGTTTCGCGTGCCAGCGACGAGCCCGCCACGTTGCAGATTCCGAGCACGGTGGCACCTTTTTCTTTTGCCAGACGCAGCGCTGCCAGCGTATCTGCCGTTTCGCCACTTTGGCTGATCAAGATCACAACGTCCTTTTCACCAATAACCGGATTGCGGTAACGAAACTCCGAGGCATACTCCACTTCCACCGGAGTCTGTGCATATTCCTCGATCAGATATTCTCCAATCAGTGCGGCATGCCACGACGTTCCGCAACCAATAATGATGATGCGGCCTGCCTGCTCCAGTTTTGGAAACACATCGAGCAAACCTCCCAACACGATTTCAGAATGATCGTTGCGCAATCGTCCGCGAAAAGTTTCTTCAAGGGTAAGAGGCTGCTCATAAATTTCCTTTAGCATGAAATGCTCGAACCCGCCCTTATCCAAGGCGCCAATTTCCAGATCCAGATTGGAAATCGTTAGTGAAACGGGATTATTCCGGACATTCTTTAGCGTGCATCCCGCGCGCTGCAAAACAGCGATATCCTCATCGTTCAAATAAATAACCTGTTGGGTGTATTCCGCTATGGGCAAAGCATCGCTGGCAATAAAGTACTCGTTTACGCCAAGCCCGATGGCCAGCGGACTCCCCTTTCGGGCAACCACAATTTTTTCCTTTTCATTGGCACACAATACGGCAATTCCGTATGCTCCCACCACCTTCGAAAGTGCCAGCTGCACCGCGTCCTCCGAAGTCATCTCTTCATCTTGCCGGTAAAAATATTCGATCAGGTTGGCCAGCACCTCGGTATCCGTTTCACTTTTGAACACATAACCTTGTTCCGACAAATCGCTTTTGAGTTTTGCATAGTTTTCGATTATGCCGTTGTGAACCAGCGAAAATATACCGTTCATTGAGGTATGAGGATGTGCATTAACATCGTTTGGCTCGCCGTGTGTTGCCCAGCGGGTATGCCCGATCCCCACCTTCCCTGCCGGGCTCTTACCCTCCACAAACGCTTCCAGGTCAGCCACCTTGCCTTTTTTCCGGAAAGTCTCCAGCGAACCGTTGAGCAATGCTACTCCCGCCGAATCATAGCCTCTGTACTCAAGCTGTTTCAACCCTTTTATAAGAACGGGAAATGCATCCCGAGGTCCGATATATCCAACAATTCCACACATAGTAATTAGTTTAGAGTTTAGTGTTCAGAGTTTTCAGCCTCAGTCATCAGATATTAAAGCATTAATGCATTCTCGCATTTAAGCATTTCTTATTCAGCGATCCGGCGCTTCAGTCCCTTTCAACCGTCACTGCGAGTTGGTTCATCAAAGCGATGATCTCGTTGCCCAGTGCTTCCTTTTTGTCCATGTGCTGGCGGATGGCCTGCACGGTGTTGTTGCTTTCGAACTCGCCCCGCACTTCGGCAAAATCGAGCTCGCGGGCCCCGTTTTGCCCATCCACACCAAAACCCGTCATTTTAGACATTGAAAATTCCTTCTGAGCGTCTTCATACAAATACTTGTCAATCCCCAGCACACTGTTTTTCCATCTCTCCACCACGCTTATCACATCACCTGTTTCAAACTGATCCAACGGCTTTCCGCAGAACGACTCCAGGGCATCGGCCGCCCATGTCCATTCGTAATTGTAGTAATTCTTATGAAGCATTGCCAGCCCTGCATTTACCTCTTCCAGCGACTGAATTGCCCCGTTCTCCACATTCGCGAGTAACTGGTCGAGCGCTTCAAAGGGACACAACATCCCCGCCAAATCCACCCAATACCCGCGTCCCAAGCGCGTATCGGGCTGCAACGCTTTCCACATATCCGAAACACTTTCCAGCTTGTTTCCCTTCAAGCGGGTAATCAGCGAATTCCCCAGAAACTTCCAGATGGCCATTTCATACAACTCAATCCCCCGATCAAGCGCATGTTTCTCGATTTTCATTTTCTGATAGCGGTACGAAGCTTCTTCAACCGAAGACTCACGAATAGCCAGCAGCTTTTCCCGCCCCGCCATCATTTTCCGCACGGTGTAAGGACTCAGCAAATTAAAATTGATAAAATCGAGCAGGTTTGAATCGGTACGTTTGTCGCGCTTGGGCCATTTTTGGGTGTCCCGAACCGTGCCAATGCTTTTCAGGTTGATTCCGGGCACCAGAATGCTTTCGTCCTTGCTTTCAATCAGGTACGAAAAAGGAAATTCCGCGGTATCGCAATGTTTGTAATGACGCCCCATCACCAACGAAAAAGCGCCAATGTGCGACGGCCACAACAGATAAGAATCGCTGGTGGTTTTCGCTCCCCGCTCCATAATTCCCTGGTGAATGGGGCCCAGCTTGTAGATATGATTGCTCTGATTCGACCCGCTTCCGGCATTCAAAAACGAGAACATCCCGGCAATCAGCAAGGTCGATTTATGATGCGTAACGGTGTAAGGTCCTGCAAAAATGGAACAGGCCTCACCGTGAAATCCCTGGCAATTGGCAAAAAACAACGAATTCTCGGCAGAGTAATGCTTGTCCAGCACACAGCCCTGCCCGATAAAACATTTTGAAACCAGCGTTGCTTCAGCCACCAGCGAACCCGAACTGACGATAAAGTCTTCCATGATCACTCCTTCTCCGATCACAACCGGGGCTTCAAAATTACTGTTGATGCTCCCGTTTTTCAACTTCTTTACACCGTCGATAACCGCTGCCGGCCCTGTTTTTACATTCAGAATGGTATTGCAGTTGAGCAGTTTTGAATGTGCGCCAATCACTCCCATCTCATCACTGACAAACTCAGTATAATCCGCCACCATTGTTTTGAGCGAATTCACCAAACCGGGCCGGTGCCGGTACAAAGCCATCATATAAGCCACATGCGCCGACAAATAATCGTAGATCGGAATCTCACGTCCACCTCCTTCATTGATCGTCTCCACCACAATCCCGTTTCCAAACGAAGACCGCCCGTCGACCGCCAAAGTGGTTATGTTGTGAATAATAACGTTTTCGCCGATACGGTAATTGGCAATGTAACTTCGAACATTGTGAATAAGTGCATTCTTCCCCACCTCGCAATTATGCAACCACGCATTGTAAATACCTGTTTTGAAGGTGATCCCGCCAATCAGGTTAACCGAGCCCGTAAAACCTGCCAGCCGGATGCGACCTGTAAATTTTGTATTTTCAATGCAATCGGGAATGAAATCCTCCCCTACCTTTACCAGGCTCCAGTCAGTGGAAGAACATCCCTGGTGTACCAACTGCCCTATTTCTTCATCGAGTAAGTTTCTGAAATTCCGTTCTGTGCTGTGAATCATGTATCTGATTTTAATTCGGCCAAAGTTAAGGCTTCCGATTTCCGCCCAACACTAAAAACCTAACAGATGCACAACTACAAAACAACATAACCTAACTCAACAAAACATAAACAACAAAAAATCAATTTTTTAAAATAAATAAATAACCCTACAAATAATTTCAAAAGACAACACTTACCCTAATATATACAAGTCAAAAAAGATTGAAGACAGATTGAAAAAAAGATTGACGCAGATTGGTTTAGTCAATCATTTCGACTTAAAACCAGCTGAAATGTCTTGGAAAAAATACACAAATATTGCTGATAAGAAACAAATCAAAGCTGCACAAGGTAGTTTGACAAACGAACAGAGCTACCCAGTTTTAGTTTTTTACGAAGCCGGACCCGGGCTATTTCCACACTTTTGGGAGTCAGATTGAGCAGCCCGGCAATTTCACGGCTTGAAAGCCCCAGCCGGACATATGAACACAGGCGTTTGTCTTTTAGCGAAATATTCGAATGCCGCGCCTGCAAACGCTCCATAAACCCGGGATGGACTTTTTCCACCTGGTTTTCGATGGTACTCCAGTCAACCTGCTCATTGGCACTTCCACCAAGCATTTCGCGCAATTCCTGAACAACCTCCGAAAAGTTAGCGACCTCTTTTTTATCCGCTTTCTGAAGAATGTTTTTTGCCTTGTTCAGCAACTCATTTTTTTGCGACAACTGCAACAGAAAAGAAACCAGTTCACGGTCTTTCAGATCAAGCTGACTTTGCAAACGCTGCTTGTTTCGCTGATCAAATTCCTTTCCGCGCTCCAGGTCAGAAATATGCCCCATCGCACGTTTCAAACGCGTAATGTCCTGCACCGACGCACGAATACCCAGGTACTTTCCGAGCTTGTCGTACACGCCCCGCACATTGATCACACACCAACGCAACTGCTTGGTACGCGTTAAAATCCTGAATTCGAGCGATGGATTCACCAACGACTGATTCAGCGCCCCAGAAAGAAAATGCTGATACTTTTCACGATCGGGTTCATAAACCAACATGGTGCTGATTCTCTCCGACTGGATAATTTCGTTGGAAGTAAAACCGGTGAGATCGTAACACGAAGGAGAGGAATATTTGATTGTCCCGTCGGGCTCAAACCACAACTCCCAGGCAAAGGCAAAATCAGAAATTTGCTGGTAAAACTGGCGTTTCTCGCGTTCATCCTGTAACTGAAAATGCGCATCTTCCAGTTGTATCTTCAGATCCGAAAATTCACTTTCCAGTTTTTCAATACGAGCCGTATTCTGCTTTTTATCCAAGGCGATGTGATTTTAGTAATCAATTCCGGACTAAAAATACTACGCCCAAACAGGAAAAGCAAACAATCCATGTTAGGTTTATTTACCTCTCATAAATATTGACAATTAAACAGATAGTAAAAAACAGAAATGTTTTTTGTTATACTGAGGCATAAAACCGGATAGCCTAATATTCCGTCTTATCATTTTTTGCCTTCCAATGCTCAAACACATGAAGGCCTTCGTCGCGAATAATGTTTTCGAAATCCACTTTGCGGTCCTCTATCTTAAGTTCCAGCTCATCGTAAATAAACTGGTCATCAAAATTGGCGGAGGCTGCATCTTCGCGGTTACAGGCATAAAAAACCTTCTTTGGCCGCGCCCAGTAGATGGCTCCCAAACACATGGGGCAAGGCTCGCACGAAGTGTAAATCACACAATCGTCGAGCTGAAACGATTTCAGTTTTTTGCAGGCTTCACGAATGGCAATCACTTCAGCGTGTGCCGTCGGGTCGTTATCCGAAGTAACCCGGTTATAACCTTCCGCTATTATTTCTCCGTCTTTTACCACAACAGCGCCAAAAGGGCCGCCCGAATTGGTTTTCATCCCTTTTTCGGCCAGCGAAATGGCAGCACGCATAAACTTCTTGTCTGTTTCACTCATAGTTCCTC
Source organism: Maribellus luteus (assembly GCF_003576475.1). GTDB lineage: Bacteria > Bacteroidota > Bacteroidia > Bacteroidales > Prolixibacteraceae > Draconibacterium > Draconibacterium luteum. The sequence continues at coordinate 236,689 of NZ_QWGR01000005.1, forward strand.
CTCTTTTCAGGCAAAGCTTTCAAAAGTAACATTCAGGAAATGAAAATACAAATGCAACGAATTTCTCCGGGAAAGCTTACTCTGACGCATCCCTGCTTCTGGGAACCTGGCGGATGATCAAACGCAGCGACTGATCGTAAGTCATGTAATTCCAGAGCCAGTTGATAAAAATCACCAGCCGGTTTTTCACGCCGACAATCGACATCAGGTGCACAAACATCCACACCATCCAGGCCACAAAACCCGAAAACTGCAATTTTGGAAGGTCCACTACAGCACGGTTTCTACCAACGGTCGCCATCGAACCTTTGTCGTGGTAACGAAATCCGGTCAATTCCTTTTTATTATGAATGTTCACGAGGTTTTGAGCCAACAAAGAAGCCTGCTGAAGCGCTACCTGCGCCACCTGCGGATGCCCGTTTGGATAAGCTTCGGTCTCCATATAAGCAATATCTCCAATGGCAAAAATATCGTCGGCATCGTCTATCTGGTTAAAATCGTTTACCCTGATCCGGTTTCCCCGAACAATCAGATCAGTGTTGATACCTTCAGGCATTTGCCCTTTCACACCGGCTGCCCATATCAAAGTATTGGCCTGAAAACTTTCCTTGTCTTCCAGGTCAACCTGTTTCCCGTCGTAGTTTAGAACTCTATGTTCCAGCTTTACTTCAACGCCCAATTCGGCGAGGTAGTTGAATGCCTTCTCACCCGCTTTGGCACTCATCCCATTCAAAAGCTGATGATTCGCTTCAATCAATGTAATCGTCATCTGCCTGAAATCCATTTCGGGATAGTCTTTGGGCAACACAAAGTTCTTCATTTCTGCCAGCGCACCACATACCTCAACACCCGTTGGTCCGCCACCTACCACCACCACGTTCAGCATACGTTTCCGCTCTTCCTCGTCACTTATTGTAACAGCCCTTTCAAAGTTGCTGAGTATCGTATTTCGCAGAAAAAGTGCTTCGGAAACCGACTTCATGGGAAGGCTGTTTTTGGCAAAACTTTGCATTCCAAAGAAATTCGTGGTAGCACCCGTGGCAATCACCAGGTAATCGTACATCACCGTTCCCAGGCTGGTTTCCAGCATTTTTTCTTCCGCCCGGATTTTATTTACCTCGGCCACGCGGATAAAAACGTTTTTTACATTCTGAAAAACCTTCCGCAGCGGAAAAGATATGGAACTGGGCTCCAAACCGGAAGTAGCCACCTGGTAAAACAAAGGTTGAAACTGGTGATAGTTATTGCGGTCGAACAACACCACCTGAAAATTCTGTTTGTACAGCTTCCGCGCCAGGCGCAAACCGGCAAATCCTGCCCCTATAATCACTACTCTCGGCTGCTCTGTTCTTGGTATATTTACTGGCATTCACTTAATTGTTAATCACCTTTACCAACAACCCTAAAAAGCGATTGTTTTAAACAGGAAAAGAAGAAAACAATTTATTAACGAACCATACAATATCAAGACTTTCCTTCGCTTTTAGCAAAATAATTTTATACCAACACGATTAATGTGATCAAGCAATGCCTCTTCTTTTATTCTGGAGAAAATGACAAGATCAAACTTCCACGGAAGGAACAATTGGTCAATGTCGGCCGATATTTCAAGAATATCCGCCAGCTTCAGTTCATCGCCCAGCAAAGCAATATCTACATCCGAACCACTGGTAAATGTTCCCTTCGCGCGCGAACCAAACAAAACAGCCTGCTTCACGTTGGATTTGGCTTTTAGAATAGCAATGATTTTTTTGAAATCAGTTTCAGGGAGACCATATTTAGTTGTTTCCTGCATTGTCGGCTAGTTAGATTCTTTTTCAAGCCTTATCTTCAGCGCCTCTAAAAGAAAAAAATACAGTGCCCTGATTTCTCCTATAATTTCTTCAGCGGTTTCTTCATCATAAGTATGACTGGTAAGATTTCGGCTTTTGTGCATTTGCATCCATCCTTTCCCGTCAGCAATGTAACCATCCTGAAAACTTTGCTCGATTACGGGCCGCGGTCCAACAATATCTATGTATCCTTTGTCTTTCATCAAGTCCTGCAAAGTTTTCCAGCTCAACTCATAAGTATATTCAAAGGCTTTTATCAGACCTTGTTCCTCCATTTCGTTTAAATTCTCTTTGGAAATAAAACGTTCGAGTTGGGCAAAAGCCTTTTTAAAGTTTCCAAAACGTTGCTGCCAGCGGATGTCTTGATTCATTTCTCCCGTTTAAGTGTGGACTGTAAAGTTAGAATATCTAATTAAATTTCATATTCACTACGTTTCATTCTACTCTTAATCCGGTCACCAGCGTTTTCTTTTGAAGTGAAAACCAGCTTAGCCCAAAAATCCAAAGGAATCCGTTCAACAAGATCATTCCGGTAACCAACGCAACCGTACCAAACGATGCGTCGGAATGCGTGGATAAAAACGAAGGAAGTGTAGCCACCACTGCCGTGATAAAACCAATCAGAACCCCGGTAAACAACAAAATCAAATACTCTGAAGTGATCATTCTGAAGATGGGCCGGTTGCTGAAACCAATGGCCTGCATTACCGAAATTTCGCGACGACGTTCCAACAGGGTACGAGCCAAAATCACAGCCAGCCCGATGGTGCCCAGAATCAATCCCAGCGCTCCAAGTGCCAGAAAAATCGATAAGTAGGTATTGGTAACCGAATAAAACTCCACCAGGCGTTTAGCGGTGGATTCCATTTCCCAGCCGTAATCGCGAAAAACAGACTGCAGTTCGTTGCTAATTTTTTGCTGATCTTCCGTTTTCCCGTCAATCAGAAAAATATGCGAGCCGCTGTTACTGGGGTAATTTCTCAAAAAGTTTGGATTGGAAATCAGCACATAACCCTGAAATATGGAAGGAGTAGTTCCTGCTATCAATTTCAGTTTGAGTGTGTCACCCAATTCATTTTGATACAGTAAAACATCGCCTACTTTTTTTCCAAGCCCCCACTGAATAACCGTTTGGTCGGCAATGGCAGGAATGGTTCCGTCATCAAAAGTTTCATTCAGCGTCCCCCACGGATCTTTTTCGCCCAGCTCCTTCAATTTGGTAGCAAATGAAAAACGTCCCTGCAGAGCCTCCGCATCAAGACCCAAAATAGCAGGTTGCGAAATACGGTTCAGGTTCAGACAACTGGCATCGTCTCCCTCTACTTTTCGCAGTTGAACTGCACTAAACTCCTCAAAAATGCCTTCTTCTGCCCTTTTCTCCGGATTGTTGATATCGAACAAAACGGGCATGGTTGTTTCGGCAAAATACAGAAATCCGCCTGTTCCGTTTGATTTATTCTGGGCGTTGGCAAACAGATCGAGTTTGTTTGAACCGGTTGATACCACGATAAAAGTTCCAAGTGCAAATAAAATCACAACGGTTAAAGAGCGGGCCTTGTTTCTTGAAAGATTAAGCTGCGCTAGCCATCCCAGCCAGAGTTCGTTCTTTCTACCGTTTTCCAGCCTTATAACAAAGCGCCGGAATAATAAAAGCAGGCCAATCAAGAGCAATCCTCCGACAGCAAAAAACAGCGAAGCATTCATTTGCGGCGATACAAATACCTGGTACACAAAAAGAACAACCGAAGTAAGTAACGACACGATCATCAAAACATTCCATACCAGTTCTTTTACCCGACTTTTGGAAGCTGATGTTTGTTTCTGAAGTTCAGCCGTTTTCTGTTTCTGAAAACGGGAAACCGATATATAAATCGCAGCAAGCGACACTAGTAAACTTATTACAAGCCCCAGAATCACGGTAGCCGGGTAAATCTTTATCAGCAAAACGTCGGTTCTGACAATGTCGTACCACAAGGTATTGAGGATTCGAAAAACCAGCTTTGTATAGAAAACAGAGATTACGGTCCCCAGAATTCCGCCCAACAAAGCAACAGCAAAACCTTCCCATAAATAAAAACCACGCACCTGTTTTTGTTTGAATCCCAACGCATCCAACAGCCCAACTTGTGTAGAGCGGCTTTCCAGGTTCAGGCGAAACAACAGCGAAGTCAGAACTATTCCGGCAATCAACAGGAAAAAGCTCAGGCCAATAAAGAGTCCGCTAAAGTCGGTTCCGTTTTTTGCCGCACTCACTCCTTTTTCGCGAATGGGTTCAACCGACATTCCCAAATCGGCAGGAGTAATATTCTCGGCAAATACCTGTTTGTATTTCGCCTCATCAAAAACCTTGGCAGAATAGCGCACTGCCGTATAGTCTCCAAAACGGTTCGACCACATTTCCAGCGCCTTGCTTAACGAAACATAAGCTTTCGGAGCCCCTTTGTAGTCGTCCCAGTAAAGTTCGTCTTTAGCGCGAATAGCATCCAGATTTATTGGTACTCCGGCTTCCCATTCCCGGCAATGTCCGGCGTCGGAAAGACCGGGCAGGTTGGGCATCCGGGTTTCATCGGCCCATCCCGGCACCATCGGAACAACTTTTTTCAAAATAAAATCCGATTCTTTTTCAATCAATTTGCGTAAAGGGCCAATTTGCCAGTATTTCAGGCGAATTGAATCACCAATTTCGGCTCCCAAATCATCGGCTGCCCATTGATTTAAAATGATGCCATCTTCATCAAGCCCATCAACTAAAGTGGAAACAAAAGAATATGGAATCGATTGTGATTGACGGAGATTGGTTGAGATTGATGGAGATTGATCGTCCGCAAAACTCGTGGCTTGCGGCTCATGGCTTGTAGCTTCTTCCGAAATTTCATTCACAAAATACGTCAGCATCGGTTGTGCGCTCGGAAGTTTTTGCAAGGTTTCAGCCACTTTGTCTTCCATAAAAACACGCTCGGTTGACACCTCCACTTCATCGGTTGCTTCAATATTTTTTAGCTGAAGACCAGCATCCGCAGGTGTCAGACAATGTTTCACCGACTCCAAAACCTCGTCTGTTCCCAAATCAGTAGCTATCAGTATCTGGTTGGCTTTACCCTGGAATTCCATCAGGCGATTTAAACGGTCGATGGAAAGAAAAATATTATACGGTGCTGTTTGTGAGTTTTTCAAACTAAACCGCCCCAGTTCTTCCTTTTGAACAATATTTTTAATGGTCGCACGCAACGAAACGCTGGTTTCTTCAGCAGAAATAAACGGTGCATTCAACGGGATAAGACTGGCTTTTTTGATGCGCACCAGCAAATTATCACCTTCTTTTACAGCCAGCCGTTCCGCCAGATTTTGACTGATAGCAATCTCATTATTTTGCAATTCTGAAAAGACAGATGAATTTGAAATCTTCTCGAAAGATTGGTTCACTCCAATCACCTGTACCTTATTGGCACGCCGTTGACCGCCATCGGCCACGGCAACACCTTCGAGCAACAACACGGGTACGGCCTGAATCTGAGCGTTGTCGGCTTCCAATTCTGAAGCCATTTCCTGCCTGAAATAACGTTCTACCACCGAAACCAGGTGTGTGGTTTCACCCAGCCGGTAAAAAGTGGCCTGCTCCAGACTGTAACGCACCGAGTCGCCAATCACCAGCGAGCCGGTTAAAACCATGGTGCTCACCACTACTCCCAGCGCCACCAGCAGGTTGGCCTTGAAATAGTGTAAAAATGTCTTGATTATGTATTGCAGTCGTGTCATGTTCACCCCTCCGGATTCGCCGCACTCCCCTCAAAGAGGGGAGAATATTCTTTTTCCAATTCTTTTTTCGTCATTCCCGCGAAAGCGGGAATCTTATGAACTCAATTTCCCATTCTTTAATACATACTTCTTATCCATCTGCTCAGCCAACATAGCCGAGTGGGTCACCGTTACCAAAGCAACACCCTCATCATCGCTTAACTTTTTCAGTAAATCGGTCAACGCCGCGGCATTTTCTTCGTCGAGGGCACCGGTAGGTTCGTCGGCCAGAATTAGTTTGGGTTTGTTGATCAGTGCCCGGACAACCGCAGTTCGCTGGCATTCTCCACCCGACATTTCCGATGGTTTTTGATGACGCTGCTCCCAAATCCCAACTTTTTTAATCAGGTACTCTGCCCAGTCTTTTTGCTCTTTCGTGATTTTATTCCCCTGAGGCAAAAGCGGAAGCAGTACATTCTCCCACAAACTCAGCTGAGGCATTAAATGATGCATCTGAAAAACAAATCCCAGGTGTTTGTTCCGAAAAGTTGCCAGTTCGGTTTTTGAATACCCGGTGATGTCCTTCCCTTCAAAAAGAACCTTGCCTGCTTCGGGTTGATCAAGCGCCCCGATAAGATTAAGCAGCGTTGTTTTGCCCGATCCGCTTGGCCCAACAATGGCCACTTTTTCTCCCGGATTCAACGTAAAGTGTAAATCTTTCAGCACGGCTCGGTAACTGTGTGTGCCCGGTTCGCCGTAGCCTTTGGTTATTTTTTGTAATTGTAAAAGCATTTTATCTTTGTGTTCCTCTGTGTCTTCTCGGTGTACTCTGTGGTACTTTCTTTTTTAACCACAGAGTACACTGAGGTTTCACAGAGACTATTTTTTCAGACTCTCGTATAAAGTTATCATTTCTTTGGCGTGATTATGAATATTAAACTTATTAAGGGTTCCCTCGTAGCCTTTCCTGCTTAGTTCTTCCAGTTTGTCAGGGTTTGATAACAGATCGGTCCATGTTTCACTTAACTTTTGCGGTGTATTGGGCATATAAGTCACCCCGCCGCCCGAGAGTTCAACAATTTCGGGGAAAGCGCCCAGAGCAGGCTGCACCACCGGCACTCCCGAAGCCATCGACTCAATCAGGTACATTCCGAAAGCTTCACCGATGCGCACCGGCACCGAGATCAGCGAAACTCTTTTGAAAAAATCATTTACTTCTTTGCCTTCAAAATCCGGAAGCACTTCCAGCGAATCGAGGAGATGATGTGCCTTCAGCTTTCGTCTTTGTTCTTTGTTGAATTTGGCATCGTCGCCCGTCGATCCACCCGTTGCAATCAGCTTTACATCTTCAAAACCCGGTTTCTTCTTCAATTCAATAAAAGCATCCACCACAATGTCAAAACCGTCTTTGTGACACATGCGTGAAATGTAGCCTACATTTCTTTCTTTGCCTTTCGTAGAAACATATTGGTAGTCTTCCACGTCCACCCCCAAATGAATCGTTTTTACTTTTTCATCCGGCAAATTCATCCGCTTTTTCATCACGTCTGCAAAAAAGTCACTTACCGAAACCAGCACATCCACGTCGGTTGCCCGCTCGTGCATCAATTCCCATATTTTTTTCTGAAACTTCGGTTGCATCGGGTCAATCCACACATCTTCGTCCTGAAGCGTGCAAAGCACAGGAACTCCGATTTTCTCTTTCAGGCGGCGAGCCAGTCCCAAAAGTAAGGCGTTTGAAACATGAATAATATCGGGCTGACAATGTTCTGCAATCCAGTTCACCATGTGGTCAAGTTCGTCTTTTTGAGCCCCGTCTTCGCCCAAAAGCATCGAAACGGTCATGTCTTCCAGGCCTTTGGCATTGGTTGAACCAGACATTGAAGCAGCCAATTTCATCATGGGTTTTGAATTCAGCATGCGATCGAACCAGGCAGGAGCTTTTCGAAAAATGGGATACACCTGTTTCAGATAAGTGCTGATCGCGCCATAAAAAATCGGAACTTCCGAAATATCATGCTCATCGGCAAACAAGGGAAGGTACATGGGAATCTTGGTCACTTTGTGGCCTTCGGCACGCAGCGCGTTAAAATATTTGCTGTCGCGTAAACAGTTACCGCAATAAAAACTTCCTCCTGAACCGGGTATGATCTGAATGATGTTCATATTCTCATTTTCTCTGTGTGTCTCTGTTTCTCTGTGGTTTTAATATCCCTGAACAACTCTCTTCAATCCATCTTTCAGTCTGGCAACATTGAAATTTATCAATAAACCATATCTCAGCTTTTGCAACTTCAGATAGGTTAAAATTTGCGCCATGTGGACATCGTTCAATGCCTCAACTGATTTAAGCTCTACTACAATTTGGTCTTCTACCAATAAATCAATTCGATAACCACAATCAAGTTTAACATCCTTGTAAACAAGAGGTAATGCGTTCTCTTTTTCGACTTTTAAACCGGCCTCCTGTAACTCGAAGAATAAACATTCCTTGTAAGAAGATTCCAACAATCCCGGACCTAGTGCTTTATGAACTTCAATAGCACATTGAATAATTTTCCCGGTTAATTCGTTTGTTTCCATATTGTATTGATTTAACCACAGAGGCACTGAGAAGCACAGAGTTTACTTGCCAAAACAATATACATTTCCGTCGTATGCCCCCACAAAAATCTTCCCTGCTGCCACGGCCGGATTACTGACGATCTGGCTGCCAATCTCATAACTCCAAACCAATGAGCCGTCTGAAAGGTTCACCATCGCGAGGTCGCCCCTCATGTTTCCGATGATCACCTTATCTTTTACAACCACAGGAGAAGCATCCACCTGTCGTCCGGTGTTATATTCCCACAGTTTTTCACCCGAGTTTTTATCAAAACAATACAAAAACTTGTTGTAATTGGCCGTTAACACTTTGTTGCCAATTAACGACGGTGAAGCAATAAATTGCAGGTGTGTTTTATCATCTTTCCAAACCCAGGTGGTTTTATCCGTTTTAATGTCCACCTGAAAAAAGCGGCCATCGTAATCGCCAATGTAAGCTTTCCCGTCCTCCACTGCTACTGAACCTGCCACATATGTCGCCACATCGATCTTTTTATCCAGCTTTCCGCTTGCCACATCCACAATGTGCAGAAAACCATCACAGCCGCCAAACATGGCTTTCCCGTTGGCGCTGGCTGCTGCGCCGTTGATGTAGTTATCAGATTCGTATTTCCACTTCAGCTCACCGGTTTTACCATCCACACAATGCAGAAAGAAATCGTAGCTCCCCACAAAAACAAAGGTTGATTTACCATCGCTCCACCAGTTGGGCGATCCGACGATCTGGTTCTCGCATTCGTACTCCCACAGTTTTTCGCCGGAATCCAGATTCAGAGCCAGCAACATTCCGTCAAGGTTGCCGATGTACACCGTTTTATCAAGAATTAAAGCCGGCGCTTCAATCGAATTGCTGGTTTCAACTTTCCACAACAGTTTTCCTTTTGTATCCAAACAATACACAAAGCCATCGGTAGAGCCAATCACCACTTTCCCATCAGCAACTACAGGAGATGATTTTATGTTATCACCGGTTTGGAACGTCCATAATAATTTGGGCGAATCGGGAACAGAAGTCCTTGAAACACCTGTGAGATGCGGTTCGCCGCGAAAAATCGGCCACGAATCAGAAGGTTGGGCGATGGCCCGCACTACGAACAAAAGAATAATATTTAGGAATAGTATTTTTTTCATGCTTTTCTTTTTACCACTGAAAACACAGAGAAGACACTGAGTTTCACCGAGAGTTTTTCAAACTGATCGCTCCTGTTGGACAACCATTAGCTACTTTTTCGGCGGTTTCGGTTAGCCCCTTTTCAAGTTCTTCGTTGAACGGAACGCCAATTTCCACATCAAAACCTCGGCCGATGTATGTAAATCCGAACTTCTCGGTATATTTTTCAGTCAGGCGAACACAAATTCCACACTTGATACACTTTTGTGCCTCGTAAACCACCGATCCGTGATTCATCAGTTTTGTCATGCTGCGGCGCTCGCTGGTTTTAAACCGTTTCTGATCGGCCTTGTACTGGTCAGAATAATTCCGCAATTTGCAATCATCAATCGCGCGACAATCGCAATGCAGGCAACGCTTTGCCTCTGCTATCGCTTCCTTTTTTGAAAAACCCGAATAACCACCTTTCTCCGGAAACGTTCTTTTCCCTTCCACCGATTCCTTTAAATACTCAGCATATTCGCTGGCAACCAGTTTTCCAACCCGGGAATTAAACAAACGCGGCTCTCCTTTGGGGGATTGCCCATTTAAATATTGCAACACCGAAAATGCCACTTCCTTTCCCTGACCAACAGAGCGAACCGCCAAACGCGACGAGCGAAGCACATTTCCAATGGCGAATACTTTCCCTTCGGAAGTCTGATAGTAATCTTTGTCAGCAATAATTCCTTTTGGAGTTGCATTCAAACCGAATTTTTCAGAGGATTCAGAAATTGTGCCGCTTGCCAAAACAACTGCATCAAAATCGGCTTTCAGTGTCTCAAACATTTCAGCATTGATCTCCTTTCCGCCCAAAAACTCAACTCCGGTATTCAGAATCGCTTCAATTTCCTTGTCCAGTACTTCTTTGGGAAGGACATCGTCGTTGATCTCAGTTCTGAGCAATCCTCCAGCCTTTTCATTCTTATCAAACAAACTAACCTGAATACCTTTTAGCTGAAGGTAGTAGGCTGCAGCCAAACCAGCAGGGCCAGCGCCGATTACAGCCACTTTCTTCCCTGTTTTTTCAGCAGGAACAATTTTAGGCTGAGTGCCTTCGTCACCGACAAAACGTTTCAACAAACAAATGGAAATCGGTTGATCCACCGTTTTACGATGACAGGCTCCTTCACACGGCGCCGGGCAAATTCGACCCAAAACAGCCGGCAGAGCGATGTCGCGTTTTACTATTTCCAGCGACTCGTCAAACTTTCCTGCGGCGATCAAACGGTTCATCAACGGAATATTCATGTGCGCGGGACACGCCACCTGACAAGGTGCTTCGCAATCACCGGTATGTTCGCTTAACAAAAGTTCAAGCGCCATTTTCCGCGATTCAGACACCTCTTCCTCATCGGTAACAATGTCCATTCCCTCCAGCGCCTTTACTGAACACGAAGGCAGCAATTTTCCGGTAGAGCGGTCTTTCACCATGCACAACATACACGAAGTGAAATGCTCCAGCTCATCGTGCCAGCACAAATTGGGAATATCGATGCCCAGTTGCTGTGCCGCCTTCATTACCGAAGTGCCCTCTTCAATCTGAATTTCCGTGTTATTTATTTTGAGTTTGATCATCTTTTTCTCGCAAAGGTGCAAAACCACCAAGTCTAATTATGCTCTTTTTCGTATTTCAACGTCAATCTTCCTTCGATTATACTCAGGATGACGTTCTCTGAACTTTAAACTATTTCACATGCTTCTTCAAAACAGGGTAAAGCTGGTCTGCCATCTGCACAAAACCGAAATCGGTCAGGTGAACACCGTCAACTGTCGCTTCCTGGCTATGCCCAATCAAATCGTCCGCTTTTACATAATAGACATTCCGGTCACCTTTCTTTTCCTGTGCATCAAAAATCTGTTTCAGGGCAATGTTCTTGTCCACTACTGCCTGATGCACATTTTGATCGAAATACATGTGCGGATACAAGATATTCTCCACCATGATTATGGGTGTTTCCGGCTTTTTCTCACGGATAATTTCCAGAAAACGATCGTATTTTTCTTTCATTAAATCGGCAGTAACATTGGGCAAACAATCAATGACAAAACACGATGCATCAATGGTTGCCATTGCTTCTGCTACCTCGTAGTCGAGTTTGCCGTTTCCGCTAAACCCAAGGTTGATGATCTCGCGATCCAGCATGCGGGACAAAATATTCGGATAAGCCATTCCGGCCCGAGAAGCGCATCCTCCCTGCGTAATGCTGGTTCCGTAAAACACGACCGGCTTCCCGGTTTGAGGCGAATTTACTTCCGGCGCCTTGATCTCAGCTGAAGGAAGTACTCCAATCTCCAATTGAGCGAGCCCGTCGTACAAAGGGAGATACAACATATACTCTTTTTCGCCTTCCGGCATATTTTGAATGATCACTACCTGCGAAGTTTTTCCGGTAGGACGTGCAGAATTCACAAATTGCCACTTGCCATTTTCCAGGCAATACAAATCAAGTCCCTTGATTCCCGTCATCGTAAAATGGTTCATAACCACATCGCCGGTAACCTCCCATTTGGCGCCAATTGCCGTTGAGTTGGTCCGGAAACGAATCGCCAATCCACTGCAGTTTTTCGATAAATTCCACACCGGAGGGCGGGTTACATCCTGCAAAGTGGCAGGCAAACGTTCATAACGATTTTGGGTATCTTCAAAACCCTTTCCAATAACCGGCAAAGTGGAAGCATCCACATATTTCAGGCTGTCGGCGGTAATGGCCATTGCAGCCAAGGGGAACACTACTATCAGAAATATCAATAAATGTCTCATGTTATACTTTTTAAAATTCTATTTCACATCAATCGCATCAACCGGACAGGCAGCCCTGCAGGCATCGCACTTAATGCACAGTTCGGTATTGATGCTGTGTTTTTCGTGCGGGGTGAACGGAATCGCATCAACCGGGCACTTCTGCACACATTTGGTACATCCGATACAATCATCGTTCACAGAATAAGTGATCAGATCGGCACATTTTCCGGTTGGACAAACGCCGCTGATGTGAGCTTCGTACTCGTCACGGAAATATTTCAATGTACTCAACACCGGATTCGGGGCTGTTCGTCCCAAACCGCACAAACTACCTTTTTTAGTCCACTCAGCCAATTTTTCCAACTCTTCAATATCACCTTGTTTCCCTTTTCCTTTCGTGATGTTTTCCAGAATATCCAGCATTCGGCGTGTGCCCACCCTGCAAAACGTACATTTTCCGCACGATTCTTCCTGTGTAAACGACAGGAAATAGCGGGCAATGTCCACCATACAATCGGTTTCGTCGAGCACCACCAATCCACCCGATCCCATCATCGCTCCCATTTCCTGCAGCGACTCAAAATTGATCGGAGTATCCGCGTATTCAGCCGGAATACAACCGCCGGACGGTCCACCGATTTGAACGGCCTTGAACTTTTTACCGTTGGCAATTCCACCGCCAATCTCTTCAATCACCTCCCGAATGGTTATTCCCATTGGCACCTCGATCAGTCCGCCGCGTGCCACTTTACCTGCCAGCGCAAAAACCTTTGTACCGGTGCTTCGGGCAGTGCCTATTTCAGCAAACTTCTCCCATCCTTCGCGTAAAATATAGGAAATCTGGGCAAAAGTTTCGGTATTGTTTACAAGCGTCGGCTTTCCAAACAAACCCCTTTCAGCCGGAAAGGGCGGACGGATCCTTGGGAAACCGCGGCTTCCCTCAATCGAAGCAATCAATGCTGTTTCTTCGCCACACACAAATGCTCCGGCACCTTCGTAAATCTGAAGATCGAGACTAAACGAAGTTCCCAGTATATTTTCACCCAGCAGATTGTTCTCTTTGCAGATTTTTAGCGCCTCCCGAATACGGGTAACTGCCAGCGGATATTCAGCCCGAATGTAAAAGTAGCCATGGTGAATACCCGTTGCATATGCCGCAATCACCATTCCTTCGATGATTCGGTACGGATAGGATTCGAGCAGCATTCGATCCATAAAAGCGCCGGGGTCCCCCTCGTCACCATTACATATCAGGTATTTAATCTCACTTTTCTGCTTTTTCACGGCCTCCCATTTTATCCCACTGGGAAAGCCGCCGCCACCACGACCACGGATGCCACTTTTCTTAATCTGGTCCACCACATCATCTGGCGACAGGGTATCGAAAACTTTTTGCAGGGCTGAAAAACCACCCCGCTTTTTGTATTCGTTTATATCCAGCGGATTGATCATTCCGCGGTATTCAGTCGCAATGGGCAACTGATTTCCAAGAAACGACGCCACCGGTTTCTCGCGCATGCTGATTTCGTAGCGCTGCACCCCTTCCCAGTTCCGGTCGGTCTGAATGTTTTCAACCGTGTGAATCAGTTTATTTTTTAGACGGGTGAGCAGCCCCGGTGCATTAAAGTGATTTTCAACAATGCCTTTTACATCTTCGGGTTTTACCTTGGCATATAAAACCGGCTCCCCTTCATTCGGCACCACTTCCACCAAAGGCACCTGGTGACACATTCCCACACAACCAACGTGTTTCAGATTCACACGCAAACCGCTTTCATTGACCACGTGCTCTACTTCCTCCTGAATTTCCTTACTTCCGCTGGCGACACAGCACGAGCCCAGGCCAATCCGAATTTCACCCTGAATCTCAGTTCCGTCAGCTTTTCGCGCTTTTTTCAGGTTCCGTTTTCCTTTAATACTTTCAAAATCTTCAATGATCTGCCCCACCTGATCGGATGCCACATGACCGTATGTCGTTCCATCAATCTGAACAACCGGAGCCAGCGTACAACACCCCAGACAGGCCACTTTTTCGATCGTATATTTTCCTACCGAATCAGTATTAATTCCATCGGCTAATTTCAATTCCCTCCGAAACGCATCGTACACCTGAACCGCACCTTTTACGTGGCAGGCGGTACCCACACAAACCTTGATCATGTGCTCGCCCACGGGATGCAGCCGAAACTGCGAGTAAAAACTTGCCACCCCGATTATTTCTGCAGCGGTGATCTCTGACTTTTCAGCCAGGTAACGCAATGCCTCTTCCGGCAGATAGTTGTATTCCTTCTGAATAGCCTGCAAAATCGGAATCAGACTCTTTTTCGAGGAGCCTTTTTCTGTAATTAGGTGATCAATATATTTTTGATAATCAGTCATTCAGTATAAATTAATTATCCTTTTTCTTCCAGCAAACGTTTTAAATCTTCTTTACTCGGCAAAACGGTTTGATAATTTCTGGCAAAAATCTGCTTGTTATTTTGTGGAAGGGTAATTTCTACAAGTGTGTCATTTTTCTTTTTGCAAAGAATAATTCCAACGGTACTATTCTCATTGTCAAATTTTACAAAACGATCATAGTAATTCACATACATTTGCATTTGGCCTAAATCCTGATGTGTTAATTCTCCGATCTTTAGGTCAATGAGAACAAAACATTGAAGAATTCGATTGTAAAATACCAGGTCGACTCTAAAATGTTTGTCATCAAACGAAAACCTCGCCTGTCTTCCAACAAACGTAAAACCTTTTCCTAATTCAAGTAGAAAATGTTCTAACTTATCAATAATGTGCTGCTCCAATTCCGACTCTGAATATCTTGTCTTTTCCTCCAGACCAACAAACTCGAGAATATAGGGGTCCTTTATCACATCTTGCGGCTGTTCAACTATCTGCCCTTTGTCAGAGAGCTTTTTAATTCCGGCCTTATCTTTGCTTAAAGCCAAACGTTCAAATAATCCGGATTCGAACTGGCGTCGTAACTCACGTAAACTCCAGGTATTTTCAATCGACTCAATTTCATAAAATCTACGTTCATTTTCGTTTTCTATACGCATCAGCGCCAAATAATGTGACCAGCTCAACCGGAATTCGTCAGACACCGTCTGACCTTTTGAATAGATGGCATAAAAACTGCGCATTTGCTTCAGATTGGTAACTGAAAAGCCTTTCCCAAACTCACGCTGTAATCGTTCTGACAAGGCAAAGATCAGTTGAGTACCGTATTCTGCTCTTTTTTCTCCCAATTGCTCTTCTTCCACAATCAACCGTCCAATTTCGAAGTAAGTCTTTACCATAGTAGTATTTATGGTAGCGACAACCTTCGTTCTGGCCGCATTGAGCAAACCTACCACCTGGTCAAAAAAAGTTGGATTTGTTAAATGCTTACTCATTCTATACCTCCATTTCGTTACCCCAGTGCTCTATTTTCCGATACAGTACAAATTCTTGTCTCCCCGGATATAAATTCTGCCGTCAGCAAAAGCCGGAGTTGGTCCCGAGTGTTCTCCCAATTCGTTTTCGCTGATCTTTTTCAATTCCTTCCCAAATTCATACACGTGCATTACACCGTCGTTATCCATCATAAACAGCTTGCCATCTGCCGTAACCGGCGATGAATACAAAGTCGTTCCCAAATCGTCTTCCCAGTATTGTTCGCCGGTTTTAGTATCGTAGCAAACCAGCACACCATAGCTTGTGGCTATAAATAACAAACCATTGTATGCCAGCGGACTGGCAGCCTCGGGAAGGTATTCATCGTTCTCCCACACAACCGATGCTGTTTTGGGATCAATCGCCACCAAACGGGCGTATTCATTGGCAGCAAAAACCATCCCTTCTGAAAAAGCCACTGAAGGCCCTACTTCGCCCATCATGCACTCTACCTGCCAAAGTTCTTCACCCGTTTCAATGTTATAACCAGCCACAATCGGGTCGGAAGTAAGTAAAAGCTGGTATTTTCCGTCAACCTCTCCCAAAACAGGGCTGGCCCACGAAATTTTGCATGCCCGGGTCGTCTCCCAAAGCGTTTCTCCGCTTGTATTATTCAAAGCCAGCACTTTGCCGCCGCGGTTTGTATCGTACTGAACAAACAGCTTCCCGGCCCAGGTTATCAGCGACGAAGAATGTCCGTAATGGTTGTTCGGAACGCCCAGATTTCGTGCCCACAAACGTTTGCCGTTCATATCAAAAGCGATAAGGTCGCCGCTGGCAAAAATGGCAAAAACGGCTTTCCCATCGGTTGTTAACGAAGGCGCTGAAAGCCCCGTATCGGGTGTAACTTTGGGCATTGCAGCCGGCGATCCCTGGATGTTATTGGCAACGCCTGTCCAAAGGAGTTTACCGGTGTTCCGGTCGTAACAATATACTTCGCGCGCGCTGTTATCTGCACCGGCAATAAAAATCTTGTCGCCCCAAATAACCGGAGAATTGAATCCGTGCTTTGGAATCGGAGATTTCCACAAAACATTTGTACCAGCCGCCCCATTCCATTCGGTCGGGATATTTTTGGCATAACTCACTCCTTGTCCGAGAGGGCCGCGGAAGGAATTATGATTTGCTTTTAGGATGGCCAAAGTCAGTCCGGAAGCTGCCGGAGCCGTTTTTTCCGGTGCTTTTGTTTCCACAACTTCTTTTGGTGTTTCAACGGCTACCTCTTTTTCTGCGCCGGGTTGTTCAGCAATGGCTGTTTCCTCCTGATTCACTTGCTCGACTACTTCGTCTACCGCCGGTTCTGATGGTGTATTCCCGGTCACAGGATTCTGACCAACTTCAATCATTTCGATCTGTTCTTCCGGCGTGTTGGCCTCATTTTCAGCCACCAAACTGACAGTATCGTAATCCTTCAGGTGATTTACCGTCGCAAAACCGGCCACCACCGCCAGCGCCATTACTACCAAACCAACCACAATGATCCCTTTTTGAGCCAGAATACGGCCGGCAATTTCGTTTTCCAGTTTCGCATCCGGTTCTTCAATTTTACTTTTGGATGAGTAATAAACCCGCAAGGCAAACGCCAAAACAACTGCGCCGAACAGAATCAGATAGGCACCTGTTTTTACCTGCCACTGACTGTTGAAATATGCTTTTCTGGCCAGAAGATCAAAAGCACGGATCTCCGCTTTTAACTCTTCGTTGTTGGGCTCTTGTTTCAGCCTTTGAACAAGTGCTTCGAGAGCCTTGCTTTCAATGGGATCGCTTTTGGATACCTGCCAGAAGTTCAGCAACAAAAGAATGGCTACTGCCGTGCAGAATATTCCGGCAATCAACGCGATGTTTTGTGCTAATTTTAATTTGTCGTTATTGGTCATATTTTTTTGTTTGAAGCAGGGAGCACGAAGTCGGAAGTTTGGGTCCGAATTTCATAGCTGCCTGGCATCTTTTTTATTTTCGTTTCAATCTTGTTCCTCTTTTGCGGCACATACATCTTTCTGTTTCAATGCTTCGGTCGTGAATGCGCCTTTTATTCGCTTTGCTCATTTCCCCCCGGTTAAAACCGGGGGTTATCCGTCAGTTGACGGATCCAACTCCTACGGAGTTTTTATTTCATTTCAAATCTTTTTCAATTTGATCATTTATCCATTCTTCATTTTTCAACCGGACAGTAATCCACACAGCGTGCACAGCTGAAACAATTTCCGCGGTGAGGCTCGTAATCCTGCCGCTTGCGAAAAACCACCGTGTTTAATAAAGTCATGCCAATTACCAGTCCCATAAAACCTCCGGCAATCATGCTTCCAGTAAAAAATTCCGATCGTATTGTTTCGGCTTCCAACACCAGTTGATCCATGGTTTTTCCCTGAGACATAAACGTCTGCACATCAATATTGTCGGGGTCGTTTTTTATTTCGGGATTCGAAATCAACAGTTCTGCCAGGTAAACCGTAGGATTGGCTTTTGACAAAAAAGTATGCGATTGTGCACCTACAAAAACACCCAATGCCACCCACAAAGGAATGATCAGTGCATAGGTAATAAAACGTTTCGGTCCTAAACCCGACTTCACCACTTCCTTCTCGTTGGTAGGAAAGTCGATGGCATCAAAAGGACAAGAATTGGTACACAATTTACACTGAATACATTTTGACGGCGTGATGCTTAAATGCCATTTTGAAAAACGCGACATCCAGCTTAAAAGAACTCCGTACGGGCACAAAAAACGACAATACGGACGTGCCACAAACATTCCCATCAATAAAAAGGCAACGCCCAAAACGACCATGTGAAACTTGGCATCCATCCTGAAAATTCCGACGAAAGGATCGTAGCGACAGATGATAAAATCGGTACCTGTGGCGGCAAACAATACTGCCAGCGAGAGGTAGAGATAAGGGATCAAACCCAGTGTTTTATTCAGCCATTTGGGGAGACTGATCGGTTTCATTACCACCACATCCTGAATGGCTCCCAACGGACACGCACCGGCACAAAAAGTTCTTCCAAAAAACAGCGTAAACAACAGCGGCAGCAGAAAAAACAAAAGCGCCGTTAGCGAAATTGCATAAGTGGCGTCAAACAAAGTGAGTGTAACATTTTGTATGGAGCCAATGCTGCAAATACAGCCGTTCCGGTAAAAGCCAAAGTAAGCCAGCGTAAAAACCGACAGCCACAGGATTCCTTGCCGCGACCGGCTTTTTAATGCCAGCCAGGTAGCAGCTGAAAGTACCAGCAATAAAACCAGTACATCAAAATATTCAAGGGCCAAAGCACGGGGCTCGGGCGTAACAGGCGAAGGTTGGGTGTAACCACTATCGAATTCGGGCTTTGGAAAGCGTTGCTGTTGTGCCGTCAAGGAAAAAGTAGAAAGGAAAAAGGCAAAGGAGAACAGTGCAAACTTTGCATATTTCAATACGGCAAGTTTCCAGTCGCAGTATTCAGTATCTTTTACAGATGACTGATGACTAATGACTAATGACTCGCAACTCTTAACTCGCGGCTCGTAGCTATTCTCTATATCCGTTTTTTGATTCATTTGTCTTTCAATCTATGCCGGATTGTCCAGCTACCTTTTACTCTGTAGGCTTGGCTTGCCGGAACACGACTGATCGCGTCCGACGGGCAAACCCGTGCAATGGAACATTCGTTACAATTCACACAAATGTGGTGCATGATCTGCAAGTGCAGCGAACCGTTTCCAAACGAAGTACATCCCGCTACACATTTGGCGCAACCAATGCACAAATCTTCAACAATGTGGTATTCAAAATAAGGTTCTTCGATAAAACGACGTTCGATGGCGGCTGTGGGGCAAAGTTGGTTTTCGGCAGCTGTACTGCGGGCGTTGGCATCGGGTTTCAGATAACCGCCGCAAAGATCGCAATAGCCACAAAGATCATAGGCATGCACACATTTCACGGCCGATGGCGACATTACACATTCGGTAGCACAGCGTCCGCACTGCGCACATTTAAAAGGATCGATCTGCCAAACGTAGTCATCGGTAGTTACACGGCGCAAAGCTGATGCACTTACCACTCCCAGCGAGAGCAACAAAGAAGCCCTCATCCCGTTTTGAATGAATTTTCGCCGGCTTTGTGCTTTATTTTTTTCTTTCATCTCTCACCTCCTTTGCCTGCGGAAGTTCACATTTCACCAACTTTCCGCAATTTTTACATGTGGGTGAAACCGAACAGCTGGCGCTTACCTTTTTATTCAAAATCAGGTAGCCGGATGTTGCGGTCAATCCTCCCAACAAGAGAAGCCGTCCTCCGTTTTGTATGAATTTTCGTCTATCCATTGTTCTAATCAGCCTTTGTTTGTGCGGCGCTTGGTTAGCCTGCTTTTCAATTAGCCTTACCGGTAGCGCCTTTTATTCGCTTCGCTCATTACCCCGGGGTTAAAACCCCGGGCTATCCGTCAGCAGACGGACCAAACTCCTACAGATTTTTTTTCTCAAACATCCTCAACAGCTTTCGGTCAAAATCCAGTGCGTAGATGTTTCCTTCATTATCCACTGAAACATCCGGAGCCTGTCCTTCCAGCCTGTCATCAAACTTTGTGGGTGGAGCTACAACTCCCAGGAACTCACCCGAAGGTTTGTAAATCTTTACCCGTACCAATCCTTTCTCGCTGGTAACAAAACTACCGTCGGGCAACAAACAGAAATGCGCCGGGTTACAGCAACCGCTGAAATTTTCGGTTTGAGCTCCGCTGGCACGCCAGTGTTCTCGCAGGTTTCCGTCTTCGGTATATTGCTCTAATGTGTGCAGTCCGGGATTCACTACCCACAACTCGTCGTATTCAGTAACGTCCATATCGAAATAAGGGCTCGGGATAATAAAACCATGCAGATCGTCGGCACTCGCCTTTCCTTCAAACTCGCCGACCAATTCGCCTTCTTTAGAATACCTCACAATTCTCCGCGTTCCGGCATCAGCTACAAAAACATTGTTTTCACCGGCAGCGATAGCAGTAATAAGGGTATTCTCTCCCGCCAAAGACCATTTTGTTTGAAGTTCTCCGAGCATATTCAACACCTGAATCTGATTTTTAAAACCGATAAACATCATCCCGTCTTTTACTTCCACAGTAGTTGGTTCATTCTCAAAGTCTTTTTCGAGCAAGAGCTTACCTGTAGTATCAATCAACTTTAGTTTTTTGTCGCCCACCAGGTAAAGGGTATCGCCTGAGATCGTAATTCCGGCAGGCGTTTCAAAGCCTACTTTAAAATTCTTGGTTTCTTTATACAGAATCAGTTCTTCCGGAACATTTTTAAAGGCATCAACATTGAATTCGAATTTATTCGGCTCCATTTTATCGGGGCGTTTCGAGATCCAATCGCCCACCATAACAGCGATAATTACCACTGCCAACACGATCAGAAATATGACAATACCTTTATTCTTCATTTTTGTTGACTAATGATTTTGAGATGTGAGCGATGAGACTCATTCATTTCAAATTAACTTTTCAGCTCTTTCGTCCGGAATCGCTTTTGTGCTTTTATTAACTTTCGTCGCCGGACGCGTTTGTTTCTATTTCTTATTCCCCGGGTTAAAACCCGGGGTTACTTACATAAAACTCCTTCGGAGTTGGTTCTACTTCTTTCAGTCCTTTCGTCCGGGACAGCTTTTGTGTTTTTATCAGCTTTCATCGCCGGACGAGTTTTCTTTTTCATACTTACCCGGGGCGTTACCCCGGATTATTATTGTTTGACACTTTTTGTGTCTCTTTTACAAATCCAATTCTCAATTTGTCAGTTTTTCAATTTAAAATTTAAATATTCAAATCGATACAAACCATTGTTTTCGAATCGCGCATTAACAGATAACCGTCAGCCAATGCAAAGGGAGCCCATGCGTCGTGCGCATCTTCAATCACTTTTACCTGATCGAGCTGAATGTATTCTTTGGTACTTGGCCGTGCGATGGTAAGCGTTCCGTCGTCGTTCAGAATAAATAACTTGTTATCGGCCATAAAAAATGGACCAAGGCCAAAGCGTGTTTCTTTTCCGCTCGACCACACCACTTTTTTAGTATCCGCCGGATTCACACAAACCAACTGATTGCGCAATGCCCCTCCGTCTTTTGGCAAAATACCAAACAAGAAACCGTTCCAGTATATGGGCGTTTGCTGTTCGCACGCCAGGCCATCCTTGGGACTGTATTCATCGATGGGCGCAATACTGAATTTTCCGCCACTCTCCGAAAGTTGCAACACCATGCTTCCTGCTCCGTAGCCGGCTGTCATAAAAATTTTACCATCGGGCAAACAAACCGGCGACGGCGCCACTACAGAATGATTCCATGTATTTGTTTCCCAAAGAACAGAACCCGCGTCCGGACCATCAGCAGCAACTCCCAACATTCCGCCAATGGCACTGTACACATACATTTTTCTTCCGCCAAAAGTAAAAGGCACGATCGACGAATGCGACATTTGCCAGCCATGAGGATTGGGTGTTTCCCAAAGCTTTTCTCCTGTGGCGCAATCAACGGCCAACATCATCTCACTTCCGCCGGCTGCGAGAATAGCCACACCGTTATCGATGATCGGACACTGTCCGGTGTACCAAAACGGAATTTCGGTTCCGTATTCCTTTACGATATCGAGCCCCCAGCGGAAATCACCGGTTTCCCGGTCTAAACACATTACGTGACATTTGGGGCCAATTGTTACAATGTAATCTTCGGTTATAGCCGGAATTGTCCGCGACATCCCATGGTTTCGCTTCACCGTAACATCGTAACCGCGGCTCCATTGCTCTTTGCCGTCAATCAGAGAAAAACACCGTAATTTATCTGCGCGTTCTTCCTCGTCGTAATCCATAACGTAAGCCAAACCTTTGTAAATGGCAGCGCCCGAATGGCCTTCGCCCAATTCAACCGACCATAAAATCTTTGGTCCTTCTGCCGGAAATTTATCAAGGAGTTTAACCGGCGACTTTGAAATGTTGTCGTAATCGGCGCCCCTGAAGTTGGTCCAGGTTTCGCTTAATTCCTTGTAGTCCGATGCATATTCTTCGAAGTGTTCACCAATGTTTACCTCCTGCACAAAAGCATTTCCTTCGCCCCGGTTATCGGCCCCTTCCAAATTCACCGTAAACTCGCGCGTGGGGTCAGTATTCATCCACCACAACAGTGCGACAAAGCCCAGCACTCCGACTGAAGACAGGATGATATTTATGGTTCGTTTCGTCATTGAGTACAGTGTATTGAGTATTGAGAGATAGATCCTACTTTATGTCAAGCATCAAAAACGTACATTCCAATCGTGTTTCAGAAATATCCTCTACTCGTATCTCACTATCTATTTTGCTTTAATATCATAAACCATCAGCACATCGCCGTGACGCAAAAACAGTTTCCCGTCGGCAATAAACGGATGTGCCCAGTGCGGACCCGCTCCTTTTTTTATTTTGAATTCACTGATCACTTTAAATCCATCCGGGTCGGGTTCCACCAACCCCACATTGCCACGTTCGTTGTAGGCATAGAGCAGTCCGTCGGCCATTACCATCGCACCTTTGGTATCCCATTCGGCTACGTATTTGATTTCACCGGTATCCCATTTCATACAAACCCAGCGCCCGCGTTTGTTGTCAAACCAGTTTGATCCGTACAAACAACCGTCGTGCAAAATCACTCCATGATGGTGATTATCAAAAGTGTGATCTACAAATTTCTCGGCAACCGATGTTCCTGTTGAATCCATTTCGAGCATTACCGCAGGATAATCGTATCCCATGGTCAGGAAAATATTGTTGTCTTTAAAAACCGGCGTGTTGGTCCAGATAAGCCCGTTGTCCTGCCATTTCCACTTTTCAGGATTGAAGTAACTGTAGCTCCAGGCAATCTCTCCGGTTTCAGGCACAATGGCAAGGAGATGTGTACCGATCACTGCCAGAACGTAACGGAAGCCGTTCCACTCGTAAATAGCAGCCGAAGCATAAGCCCGCGGCCCGCCCAGAGATTTGGTTTTCCAAACTTCTTCGCCGGTCATTTTATTAAGTGCCACAACACTTGTTTCATGTCCGCCGGGCGAAACAATCACTTTATCATCACAAATCAACACGGTTTCTGAATTTCCCCACACATGGTATTCTCCCTGGTAGTTTTTGTCGACATCCACTTCCCAAATCGTTGAACCGTCTTCTTTATTGATACAGGAAACCTGTCCGGTCCCGCTTTGCACATAAATACGATCCGCTTCCACCACCGGCGTACTGCGGGTATCGGGAAACGATTTGTTCCAGGAACGACCGTAAGGAACCTGCCATTTTATACTTCCATCGGGGTTGATAGCGGTTAAATGATCCAGGGTATCGATCATACCGGTCACATAGATCATTCCATCCACCCAAATGGGCGAAGACCAACCGACTCCGATCTTCTCCACTTCCAGCACCTGCTGCGGACCAGCTTCGGGCCATTCCTTTAACAGTCCGGTTTCGGTGAAAATCCCATCACGATCAGGTCCGCGCCACTGCGTTATTTGCGCAGAAGCGCTCCAGCCGGTTAAAACAGAGATGAGTACAAAAAGAAATCTTTGCATGTTCATTTATTTAGTTGGTTTTTCTTTCAATCCGTTGCTTTCCGATCTAACTATTTGATCTTATAAGCGATCAGCGCATTGCCATGACGTACCAGCAAACGACCGTCGTTAATAACGGGGTGCGCCCAGTGCTGTGCCGATCCGAGTTCAACTTTGGTTTTGCCGGTCACCTTAAACTCTTTTGGGTTGGCAGTAACCAACGCCAGTTCGCCCCGCTCGCTGTAACAATACAGTTTTCCGTCGGCGGCGATTACCACACCTTTGGCTATATCCTTGGTCGCATAGGTTTCTTCGCCAGTTTCCCAGTTTACACAGCGCCACTCGCGTGCATTGTCACCCGATCCGTAGAGGTAGCCGTCCAGCAAAACGATGCCTCCCATCCGGCTGTCGAGCTCTGTTTTTGTCCAGGCTTTGCCAACACTGCTTCCATCGGCGCTTAGCGATAATTTTACACCACCCTGTCCGTAACCACTGAAGCAGAAAAGCCCGCCGTTGTAATATACTGGCGTATTGGCATGTACTTTCCAGCGGTTGGTCTGCGGGTAGTCCCACAACAGATCTCCGGTTTTTGCATCAAGGCCAATAATATGATCAGCGGTGTGTGTTACCAGTAATTTACGGGCCGGAAGTTCCACCAAAAGTGGTGTACAATAAGCTGATGGCTCTCCTTTGCCGGGCGAACTCCAAACCAGGTTTCCGTTGAAACGATTAAGCGCCACTACGTTGTTTGTTTTGCCTCCGGGCGTTACATACAACAAGTCACCGTCAATTACAACCGTTTCGGTTACGCCCCAGGTTATGTTTTCGCCTCCCAACTCTGTCAACACATTTTTGCTCCATTTCTTCTCACCGTTGGCAGCATTCATACAAACCAATTCGCCAAGGCCGCTGTACATGTACAAAAGATCACCATCCACGACCACACTTGTTCGTGCGCCCGGGTAGCTTTCCGAGAACTCTTTCCCATAGGGAGCTTTCCATTTTAACTTCCCATCCTGCGACAAAGCGTAAACATAACCGGTCTCCTCTACCATTCCTGATACATAAATAGTATTATTGGCAACTACGGGAGAAGAATGTCCGTCGCCCAGTTCTTCGAAAGACCAAAGAATTTCGGGCCCGTCAGCAGGCCACTCGTTTAGCAGGCCGGTTTCGTGGTAAACACCGGTGCCATCGCCCCGCCATACGGTTGGATTTTGAGCTGAAAGGCTTATGATAAATAAGTAGGTGGGGAAAAAGAGTAACAATGCTTTTTTAGTCATAACACGGCTTTTTGATTGTGCTCTAAAAATAGAATCAATCTGCCATATTACCAATGGGTTAAGGTTATTTAGGAACCATCTAAATAGTAAGCAATGTTTACAATTTGTTCAGGATTCATTAACAATTAACAATGGATGAACCATGGTTCAATTGAGACAAAACAGCATCGATAATTTCCTTCTCAGGAGTGGTTTCAACATCCAAAACAACGGCCTTTGTCAGCTCAAATTTATCAATAAGATCATCCAGCAAATCTTTTCTGAATGAAAGGATCAAATGATTCTCCTGCTTGCGAATCCGTTCAGCCAGAACACGCCCCCAGCCCTCACCTCTGATTTCGAGCTTCCCAATCTCATCCACCAGCACCACCTGGTGATCTGCTTTCTGAAGCAGGGTTTCGCCCCAATCAAAAGCGGCATGGTTAACGGCATATTTCCCGACACCTCTTAAAGAAGGCTCTTTGGCAACCCTCAGGAAATCGATTCTTTCCCTTGTAGCTGCATTTACCAAATCGTAACCAATGGTTTCATTCTCCTGCATCAATCGTTCGGAATAAAAGCCGGCAACCGGAATTTGCTTTTCCTGCAAGGCCGCCAAAAGCTTTTTCATAACAGTGGTTTTACCAACCCCCACCGCTCCGGTGATCACAAAAACCGATGGCAACGAACCGGCCGATCTTATTTGCTGCAATCGGTAATCGGCAAAGCCCATTATTTGCTGAACAAACAACATCGGATTTTTAAGAACCGTCTTCAAATCCGGAGTATTGGCGATCATAACCGGCAGACTTTCCACTGAAAGTTCCAGCGCCAGCGGAAGTTGCTTAAAATAGCTCCGGGCAAAATATTCCCTGATTTTCGGATTGTAAAGCTCGGTTCCAAGCACCGTAAATCCCATGATCAGCACAATGGCGCGCAGGTTCATTTCCACACCAATCAGCAAAGCATCGGCAATGGTTTTGGTATCGGATGATAATTTTGTAAAAACAAAAGCCGTAACAAGTGTGATCAGGACAAAAAATATCCAAAACCTTGGGCGAACCAGTTGCCGCAAAGCTCTTTTGTAACGATAGGCCCAAATCGCCACAATCACTGCCACCGTTGTCGCCCAAATCCCAAAAGGAATGCGGTTGATCGTAAACAATGTGCCGACCAGCAATAAAGCATTCAGCACCAGCCACCAAACAGAATAGGGAAAGTCGGCGTTTTTTGAACCAAAACCCGTGCTCTCTGCCTCCTTTTTAAAATGCGTAACCGCTATGGAAGGCTGCTTTTTCAGCTTTCTTCCGGTACTAATTCCCACCAAAGCCGACAGGGCGCCGAACAAAGCATAAACTCCCAGCAAAATTAGTATCGGTGTCCATACGGCATCGAACCTGAGCCCCAACTGTTTCTCGGCATAAATCATCAGGTTTTTATATACTTCCACAATGTTGTAGCCGTAAAAAATGATGTAATTGAAAATCTTCTGAAAAAGATTCCAACTCATGGCCAGCACCGAACCGAGCACAAAACCCGCCACTGTACGCCCCAGCAGGCGAACCGAAAATTCAAGAAGCAGGGCTTCACTGAAAATGGCGATCATCGGCCCAAAAATAACAGCACTTGGCGACATGGTTTTCATCAAGGCACAAATTAAACCGGCCCGCCAGAAAAGCCCTTTTTCGCTCCATTTATAATGCGCTGAAATAAGGATAACGATTCCGATGGCCGTTAGAATGTTCCCGCTGAAAGGGACACGCAGGTTGTGCAAAAAGCTTCCCAGTACAATTTCGGACGAAGCCCAAACCGTTCCTAAAATGGCTGCTTTGATCCACTTATCATTGAGGTGAGAGATATTATTCATTTTGAAAACCTGGATATAGAAAACGAATGTCAATCATCGTTGCCCTGATTCAATAAGCACTAAAGCACATAAGTATCTTTTTTTGTTCAAAGTGTCAAACAAAATATCCTGATTTTTGGCTTTGTACCGAAGCACGCAAAAGAGAGAAACAAATAGCGAGCGTTCTGCGGCCTTTGTGCTTCTTTGCGGGAAACTCTCTGCCAGCAGTGCGGGACGATTGGCCGCATCAGTCTTACAAGCCTTGCGATTATACTTTCGTTCTTTGTTTCCGGGAAAAATTCCAGACAACCACCAGCTGGTCGTCCGTCCTCGCAAGTAGCTACCCTTTATACACATCTTTTTCTGGGATTTGAAGAGAATACGAATGATTTTTAATAAGAAACATGGAATAATGAATAAGAAATCAGAAAATATTGGCTCAAATTATTCCGGTTTCGACACTTTTGTATTCGTTATTCCTTATTATTTATTTCTTATTTTCTAGCTTTTTAAAATTCATATTTGGGTATAAAGAGTAGCCGCAAGTAGGAAAGGCAAAGAGGATGGGGCCGATTTGCGAGTGCCGACAGCAATCATTTTGAAGGATTTTCCGGAAACAAAAAAGCCTCATCAAAAATGATGAAGCTTTCTATTGTGTTTATGTTTTTTTCGGCTATTCAGTAACTGATTTTGCCACCCGCTTGCGATCGTGCTCGTTCAGCAAAATCTTACGGATACGCATGTGGTTAGGCGTTACTTCAATGTACTCGTCATTCCGAATGTACTCCATGGCTTCTTCCAGCGAAAACTTGATGGCTGGTGCAATGCTTGTTTTTTCATCGGAACCCGAAGCACGCATGTTTGTCAATTTCTTTGTCTTAACAATATTCAGTGTCAGATCGTCCAAACGCGTATTTTCTCCAACTACCTGGCCCATGTACACGTCTTCTCCCGGATCTACAAAGAAACGCCCGCGATCCTGCATTTTATCGATTGAATAAGCAATCGCCGTACCTGTTTCGAGCGAAATCAAAGCACCGTTCCGTTTGATTCCCAGCTCTCCTTTCCAGGGTTCGTAACCTTTCAGGCGATGAGCCATAATCGCCTCACCTTCGGTGGCGGTCAGCATTTGGTTACGCAAACCGATCAAACCACGTGCAGGAATAAAAAACTCAAGGTGCGAACGGTCATCTGTTACTTCAATGTTGGCAATTTCTCCTTTGCGGGCCGTTACCAGTTCAATTACTTTTCCGGAGAAAACTTCGGGTACCTGAACGGTAAGTGCTTCCACAGGTTCACATTTTACCCCATCAATTTCCTTGATGATTACTTTGGGCTGCCCCAACTGTATTTCGTAGCCTTCGCGGCGCATGGTTTCCACCAGGATCGACAAGTGCAGAATTCCGCGGCCGTACACCAAAAACGAGTCGGCCGAGTTAGTTTCTTCCACACGCAAAGCCAGGTTCTTTTCTGTTTCCTTGTACAGGCGGTCGCGCAACTGACGCGAGGTAACAAATTTCCCGTCTTTGCCGAAAAAAGGTGAATTGTTGGCCACAAACATCATGCTCATGGTAGGCTCGTCTATTTGGATCGCTTTTAATCCTTCCGGGTTTTCGATATCGGCAATGGTATCGCCAATGTCAAAACCTTCAAGACCAAGCACGGCACAAATTTCACCCGACGGTACCGGTTCTTTTGTTTTTTCTTTTCCCAGACCTTCAAACAAATAGCATTCTTTGGCTACTGATTTTACGATTGTTCCGTCACGTTTTACCAACGAAACAGGCGCCCCGGGAATCAATTGTCCGCGGCTTACTTTTCCCACTGCAATCCTTCCGGTGTAGGAAGAATAGTCGAGCGAAGTAATACGCATTTGCAATGTTCCTTCTTTGTGTGTAGTTGCCGGAATGTGCTCCAGAATGGTGTCAAGCAGGTAAATGAAATCTTCGGTGGGTGTTTGCCAGTCGGGCCCCATCCAGCCGGCTTTGGCCGAACCGTAAACCGTCGGAAAATCCAACTGTTCTTCGGTGGCGTCCAGGCTAAACATCAGGTCAAAAACCTTTTCCTGTGCAATATCTGGCGTACAGTTTTCCTTGTCTACTTTATTTACCACCACAATTGGCTTCAGCCCCAGCTCAATGGCTTTCTGCAACACAAAACGGGTTTGCGGCATCGGGCCCTCAAAAGCATCTACGATCAGCAAAACGCCATTGGCCATGTTTAACACACGTTCCACTTCTCCTCCAAAGTCGCTGTGCCCGGGAGTATCAATGATATTGATTTTAGTGTCTTTGTACCGTACCGATACGTTTTTGGAGAGGATGGTAATTCCGCGTTCCCGCTCCAGGTCGTTGTTGTCGAGCAAAAGCTCTTGTACTTCCTGGTTGTCGCGAAACAATTTTACCTGGTGTAGAATGCGGTCAACCAGCGTAGTTTTTCCGTGGTCAACGTGGGCGATGATCGCAATATTTCTGATTTCTGCCATTTTCAATTTTTATAATCCATTCAACCAACAGCCAAACGAGTGAAATGTTTTCGTTGTCAATAATTTACCGCCGAAAAAAGCATTTCTTTGGAATTGGCGCGCAAAAGTAAGAAAGTTCTGCAGCGTAACACGACTAGAATCATACTTTAAAGTATTATTGTATAAAAATTTAATATCGGAACACATAAATTTCCCCTTGTCAGTAATCTCAAAAAGCCAGCACCAAAACAAACGTTCCAAAATTTTCAATTTTCTTACTTTCGCAATGTTATGAAATCTTCCTTCGTACGTAATTCATAAAACAAAACAAAGAGCCTGCACTGGATGACTAAAAGCGAATTTGAGCAAGTAATTCTTCAACAAAAAGACAAGCTGTACAGGTTTGCATTCAGCATCCTTAAAAACAGTGACGATGCGCAGGATGCCGTGCAGGAGGTAGTGCTAAAACTTTGGAAGAACAAACATTTGCTGGACCGCGCCAAAAACCTGGAAAGCTATTGTTTGAATGCCGTAAAAAACCATTGTTTTGATGTATTACGAAAACAAAAACAGCAGCAAAATTATGAACAGAACGTTTGGGTAAACGCAACCACCGAACCTGAAATTGAGCAGCTTGATTTGGTTGAAAAGCTAAAACAGGAACTCTACCGGCTACCCGACCAGCAAAGGCTGGCAGTTAGCCTGAGAGACATTGAAGGTTTCGATTACAGCGAAATCAGTGAAATTCTGGAGCAAAGCGTTGAAACCATACGGGTGAACGTTTCGAGAGGAAGAAAAAAATTAGTTGAACTTTTTAAGGAGGAATTGAAAGATGCGTACCAATAAACCAGATTTTTTTTGGGATAATGAGCCATTCCCGGAAGGTTCCGAAAAAGCTCACAACACTCCGGAAGAAAACGATTTTATTCGCTCTTACCGGGAAATGATCCGAGGAGAACAAACCCGAAAAGCTGCGTTTGATCCTTTTGAAAAACTGAAAAAAGAACAAAGGAAACGCACACTTATCACCCGGCGCGTTCTTTCTTACGCCGCATCGGTGGTGATTGCGGTAAGTTTGTTTTTTGCTTTTCAGCATCATCAACACAGAAAAGCACAAACGCAGGAATTGGCCGAACTTCAAAAAAATACTAGCCAGGCCTTGCTTTATTTTTCGAAAGAATTGAATGCCTGCCTCACCCAACTGGAAGACGCCCAAAAAAAGATGGGAGAACCTGTGACCAGTATCCAAGCATTGAAGAACATAAATATCAATAAGAATAATCCATTTAAAAACATAAATTTCAATCAGTTATGAAAACAAAACTTATTCTTTTTCTACTCTCACTAAGCTTGTTCACTGCAGCGCAAAACGGCAACTTGTCCATCGATAAATCCCTGGAGAAAATTACGACACCCGACGATTCGTATTTTGAAGTTACCAAAGACATGTTTGCCATGCTGGCGGAGTCGAAAAATGCCAGTCCTGAATTTACCAATTACATAAAACAGCTGCACAAGCTAAAAATGGTAGAACCCGCAAGAACCAACAACGACCGCGGCGACATCCTGGTAAAAACGTTCCTGGAATACACCAACCTGCAAGGCTACACTCGGTTAATGACGAGACAAGACCGCCACGAAGTTCTCCACTTTTACAAAAAGGAAGGCAAAAGCGAGAATGAATTTCTTCTGCTTAGTTCCGATATGATCATCTATATTACGGGCACCCTGGATCTGAAATCGATCGGAGAATTTCAACAGGTAATGGAAATCGCCGGAAGTGCATTTGATATGTAATCTGGCACCTTTCCGTGGTATCTGATACGTCGTTTACGGTTAATTCTTCGGCACAAACCGAAATTTTAACCGTAAATTTTTCGGTTTGAATCGAATAATTGTACATTTATACAAAACGATATCAAATGATACCAAGGACTCTGGAACAAAACATTATTAATGATCTCAAGCTAAAAAAAGCAATAATATTGCTCGGAGCACGACAGGTTGGAAAAACGACCCTACTGAAAAACATTCTGAAAAACGATCAGAATATACTAATCATAAATGGGGACGAACCGGATTCAAATGAACAACTCGTAAATTTAACTTCTTCCAGATTAAAAGCATTGCTGGGTAATGCTCAAACCCTTTTTATTGATGAAGCTCAACTAATTCCAGACATTGGAGTTATCCTAAAGCGCATCACGGATTACATTCCAAATGTCCAGCTATTTGTATCCGGATCTTCATCGATTGAATTGGCAAATACTATCAACGAGCCACTTACGGGAAGAAAACTGGAATATCAGCTATTTCCTCTTTCTTTTGCTGAAATGGTAAACCACACAAGCTTAACGAAAGAAAAAAGGCTGATAAAACATCGAATGATTTTTGGTTATTACCCTGATATTGTAACTTCTCCGGGAAATGAAATCAAGTTATTAAAGAACCTGGCCGGCAGTTATTTATACAAAGACATTCTTTCCTTCGGAACTATTCAAAAGCCAGCACTATTGGATAAATTATTAAAAGCCTTAGCCTTACAAGTTGGAAGCGAGGTTTCTTATAACGAACTCAGTCAATTGGTTGGAGCCGACAAAGAAACGGTAGAGCGCTATATAAATCTTCTGGAAAAGGCATTTATCATATTTCAACTCAATGCTCTCAGCCGAAATGTACGTAACGAAATAAAAAAAGGAAAGAAAATTTACTTCTGGGACAATGGTATAAGAAATGCACTGATTGGTAATTTCCAGCAATTTGAACTAAGAACAGACAAAGGCGCATTGTGGGAAAATTTCATCATCAGTGAACGGATAAAGCACCTGAGTTACAATCAATTTTATGGTAATTACTATTTCTGGAGAACCTTCAGACAACAGGAAATTGATTTTCTGGAAGAAAAAGACGGACTGTTTTCGGCCTATGAATTCAAAGTAAACCCCAAAAAGAAAGGGCGGTTATCAAGAACATTTTCAGAAGCTTACCGTGTAACTGAGATGCAAACCATAACCCCGGAAAACATAGAAGAATTTCTTCTTAACGAAGTTCAGGAACAAAGGTCACTGCCTCCAATGTAGGTAAATGTACGCTTCACACTTTCAGCCCTTGATTCTTCTTTGTACCTACTAACACAGGATTACGGCCAGTAAAGCTAAGTGTCGTCTATCTGCCAGAAAAAGCAAGGGACCACGTCCCGATACATACCAGCACAGGGTACAGCCCTGTGTACGAAACGCGAAACGTTTATCGAGGGGTGAAGCCCCGACACATTTATATTCAATCCTTATGAAGTGCAAGTTCCAACTCCGCAGCGCACTTGTTACAAAAGAAATGCTTTTTCTGGTCGATGTCTTCCACGTAAGTTCCGGGACGCATCACACAAATGGGAACATGGCAATGGATCAGGCCAAAAGCATGTCCCAATTCATGAATAACCACTTTTCGGAACCGCTCGTACAAAAGCCGCTCGTTTCCGGCCATGCCGTATTGTTCGTTTCTCAGGCGATACACCGAAGCAATTCCGGTACTTCCCTTGTACTGCGCCTGCCCGAAAATGTAGGTAAGAATGGGAATAAAAAGATCGACCTGAAACAACCCAATGGTTTTTAGTGAGCCCGCCGCGTAATCGGCATGCACCAGTTGCAGCAAGCGGTTGGCGTCGTATTGTTTTCGGGTGGCATCGAAAAACGGGAGAATATCGTGCGTTAGCGGGACCACCGAAACCGGCCATTCAAAAGCCGTTTCAATGTCGCGGGCCATTTGATCGAGAAAGGTCTTTTCGAACCTGCCCTGAACAACCAGTGTTATCCCTTTTTTCTCCAAAAGTCAGTTTTTTAGGCACATGAGCCAAGTGGCACACGCATTTCCAAAACCTCGTCAGCCCCTATTTCCTGGGCGAACTAAGCTGATGTTTCTTTATTTTATTGTACAGTGTCACGCGGTCGATCTGAAGCGCTTTGGCCGAACGGCTGATGTTCCAGTCGAATTTTTCGAGTGTTTTCTGAATGTACTTTTTCTCCAACTCATTCAGGCTGTCGTTTGAGTCGCTTACCATATCGGTTTCAATCGGCAGATCTTTCAACCTGATCTCTTTTCCGTTCCCAACCACAATGGCACGTTCGATCATATTTTCCAGTTCGCGCACGTTTCCGGGAAAATGATACTCCTCCAGCCGTCGCAAAGCAGCCTGGTCGATGGTGATCAGGTCGCGGCTCATCGAAGTACAGTATTTTTTGATGAAATAAGTCACCAGCATCGGAATATCCTCCTTCCTGTCCCTGAGCGGAGGAATGTTAATGTTCACCACATTCAAACGGTAATACAGGTCTTCGCGAAAAGAACCCTCGGCCACCATTTTTTTGAGATCCTTGTTGGTCGCGCAGATAATCCGGAAATCTGATTTTATCTCTTTGTTGCCACCTACCCGTGTAAACATTTTTGATTCGAGCACCCGCAAAAGTTCGATCTGCATTTTCATGGAGATCGTTGCAATTTCATCCAGAAAGACAGTACCGCCATCTGCCATTTCAAAGCGTCCTTTGCGGTTAAACATGGCCCCGGTAAAAGCGCCTTTTTCGTGGCCAAACAACTCGCTCTCCAGCAAATCTTCCGACAAAGCCCCGCAATGAACCGTTACCAGCGGAAAAAACTTACGCGGCGAATTGGAATGAATGGCGCGCGCAATAAGCTCCTTTCCGGTTCCGCTTTCACCAGTAATGATAACCGAAGAATGCGCCGGTGCGACGTTTTCCACTTCCTTCAAAACCCGGATCATTCCATCGCTGTTGCCCACAATGTCTTCAATATTCTCAAGTGTTACCAGCTTATTTTTAAGTGTTTCGTTTTCATTTCGAAGCGAAATTTGCCGGGCAGCATTTCGAATCAGGTGCGTAAGATCATCCGGATCAAAAGGCTTTGTAATGTAATCGAAAGCGCCGTCTTTTAAAGCCTGAACCGCAGTTTCGACCGAGGCAAAAGCGGTCATTACAATCACAATGGCCGAGCTGTCGAAGGCCTTGATACGCCGGTGCATTTCAAGCCCGTCCATCCCGGGCATTTTTATATCAGCCAGAATAATATCAAACTTCTCCGATTCAATTTTGGCCAGCGCATCTTTTGCATTGGCCGCACAATCCACTTCGTAACCATCCTCGATAAACCAGTTGTACAACGAATCTCTCACCGATTCTTCATCGTCAACAATTAATATGGAAATGGTCGTCTTCATATTATTGATCTTCTTTTGTTACCAAATTAAACAGTACCGACATGGTCGTCCCCTTTCCGGGCTCCGACTGCACTTCAATTTTTCCCTTGTGGCTCTGAACAATTCCGTGTACAATGGCCAGCCCCAGCCCAATTCCGCTGGCCCGCTGCTTGGCCGAATAAAACGGCTGAAAAATGCGCGAAATATCTTCTGCCGGAATGCCAACGCCGTTATCTACAATCTCCATCTTTATGTGCTCTTCGTCCGGATTCGATGTTTTGATCAGTATTTCTCCGTTAAGGGTGATGGCTTCCATTGCATTTACCAGCAAGGCCACACAAACCTGCTTGATCTGATTGTCGTTGCAGTAAACCAGGTCTGAACTGGCGGTAAAATCAGTATAAAAATGAATACCGGCAATGTGCATCTGGTGCGCCATCAAACTGTATGACTCCTTCAGCACCTGGTTCAGGTGATGCTGCTCGAAGTTCTCCTGGTCCTTTCGGGAGAAATCCAGCAAGCCCCTTACAATGTTTCCACAACGTTTCGATTCGGTCTCAATCACTTTCAGGTATTTCAGCATCGAAGCTTTGGACGTTTCGGGCATATCGAGTTTGGCCAGTTGCTTGGCCACCAATTTACTGTAAGTCAATATTCCGGAAAGCGGGTTATTGATCTCGTGCGCTACCGAAGACGATAATTTTCCCAGCGAAGTGATCCGCTCAATATGAATGAGCTCGTTCTGAATCTCGGCCAGTTCTTCCGATTTTCGCTGCACCTTGTATTCCAACTGATGCGACCAGTTTTCCAACTCCCGGTTGGCGGCGTCCAGGTTATCGAGCATGTTGTTAAAGGCCAGCGACACCGAACGCATGTCTTCGAGCAAATGAGGCCTGATTTCGAGCCGGCGGCTCCGGTCGCCCTTCGACACCGCTTCGCTGGCTACGATGATCTCGTTCAGCGGCTTCTGAATCTTGTTCTTTGTAAAAAATATCAGCAGTGAAACCAGGAGTACCGTCACAACAATCGCCAGCAAAAAGAAATCGGTGGATGACTTGGTTACCGCCGAATCAAGTTCCGCCAAGGGAACTTTTATGATAAGCGACCCCAGAATCTCTTCTTCCTGACTGTGGGCATGGCAAGCACTTGCATAACACGAACGTTCATTCAGAATGGGAGTTCGCACCAACAATTGCCGGTGTCCCTTCTGTTTCTGATCCATGTTGCAGGGGCTCTTAAAATCGATTATCCGGTACGACTTCTGTTTGGCCGGAAACATTTCAGAAAAATTGGAATGGCACCCGCCGCAGTTCGGCCCCCGCTGTGCCAATGAATCGGAAAAAGCAGTGGTAGAATATACCAAACTGTCGCGGTTGTTGTACATGTTCACCTCATCGATACCCGGCATGGCGTTGATGATGTCGAGTGTACTTTGCAACGCGCTTTTGTCGTTTTTCAGCATCGAGTGGTAAAGCGAGCCCTCCACAATCGACCCGATATTATCGCCCTGCTGGCGAATAACGGTACGTAGGTAGCCTTCGTAAACCGACTTAAAAATAAGACTGTAGGAGATAAACAAAAACAGGGAAAGCAACCCGATTATGTAAACTACACGGGCATAAATTGACGAGCGAAAACTCAGGTAGTGCCGGACAAATTCTGCCAATGATTTTCGCGGTTTTCGCTCGGATGCAGCTCTTCTATTATCGTCACTTTTCTTCATTACGAGTCAGTCAATCGGTGGTTTTTTAAAGGCACCGTAAGTTACAAAAAAGAACAAAGGGGTTAACAAAGACTCTTTCTAATTAGCTGGTCTGTTCCAAAAATTCATTTTGAAATTCATTCCAAATTCCGGCGTCCAGTTCAGCAAGCAGATCGACCTGTAATTCACCACCTTCCTGGAACACTACCAGCGGTTCCAGCCCCGCCTGACGGGCCAGTTTTATGTTCAAAAAATCCTTCAGCCGGTTGATCTCATCCGAAAACCACCTGACAGCGTCGGCTCCCAGCAGAAAACTTGAAGTCTCTTTTTGCCAGTTGGCAGGCACAAGTGCGTACAACCAGCCCTCTTCGAAAGCTTCATTCGAAAGCGCTCCGCGGCGTTCCACAACAGAAGCGTTTACCCCCACAATTTCGCCTGAAAGCGGCGAGAGCACATGCAACTGTTTCCCCTCCTGCTCAATCAGCGCCAGCACCTCTCCTTTTTGTACCACATCGCCGGCCGATTTTAGTGGCTGAACGGTTATTTCACCCAATACATTCTGAAGAAAATCGTCCAATCCAATTTTTGCCTGCCCCGATTTTTCGAGGTAAAGCCAGGTATGATTCCGGCTAAAAAACAAGCCTTTCGGAACACGCAACAAATGAGCGGCAAGTACCCGAAT
This sequence comes from Maribellus luteus, assembly GCF_003576475.1. GTDB lineage: Bacteria > Bacteroidota > Bacteroidia > Bacteroidales > Prolixibacteraceae > Draconibacterium > Draconibacterium luteum. The sequence continues at coordinate 273,891 of NZ_QWGR01000005.1, forward strand.
GCCTTCCTGAAGATGCTGTACCGCATTGCTTTTACCGCTTACCAGCAGCCAGAAAGGAATCAGCAACAAAAGAAACAGGATCACAATAATGTACTCGATTCCTTTTGTTTCGAACAGGTTTGTATATGTAAATCCTTCCATTTTTTCTTATTTAAATGATGTAACAATTCTTTTACGCATGCTTATTGTTTGCCCACGACGGCGACTCGCGCAGCACGGGCATACGATTGATTACCCAGCGGAAGATCCAGATTTCAACAAACACGATGGAAACTGCCACTACTATTTCCATCCACGATGGTACATAATGTACTGCTGCATCCCAGCGAAAAGCAATGATGGACACATTCAGCCGGTTCAGGATAATTCCAACAATGGTTAAAACCGCGGCTACCTTTGCCCACCTGATGTTTGCCCGTTTAAAACTCAGCAAAAACAAAAGCATGGGCACCACTACAAAACCAAGCATTTCGAGCAAAAACCAATAACCCATCGGGGTATTTATGTAGGCCCAGCGATGACCGTGAGCAAAAACGAGTATCTGCATAAACAGGTACACAAACATGCTAAACGCACAGATTCGCGAAAGAATCAGAATGATATCTTTTCGCTGCTTTTTATTTTCACTGGTGATTTGGTCGGCAAAAACACGCTCGCTGATCGATCCTTCGAAAATCACCATCGACAATCCGGCAAAAACGCTGGACATCAGGAACAACAAAGGAATAAACTCGGAATACCAAAGCGGGTGTATTTTTTCTTTCGCCATCAAAAAAAGTGCTCCCAACCCGGACTGATGCAAGGTTGACAGGGTGATACCAAAAATAACCGCTCCCAGTGTTAATCCGGATAAAATTTTATGCGCCCTGCGGGCATTCAGCCACTCGGCAACGGCTGGCGAAAACTCGATAGCCTGCGCAACGATATACAGTAAAAAATGCCAGGCCACCAGAAACAATACTGAATTAGCACCAAAATTATTCCCGATAATCGGATTGAAAATATTCCAGGGTTTACCAAGATCGAGCACCAAAGCGCCGGCATAAAACACGTAAGCCAGAAAACCATTCAAAACCGTTACCCTTACAATGGAGTGAAACTTGTCAACTTTCAACACATATACCACAAAGGTGAGAATGTAAGCACCACCGGCAAACGCAACCCCTGTAATAACATTAAATCCTTTCCAAACGCCCCACGGAATGTCCTGGGTTACGTTGGAAACAGCTCCAATTCCGTTGATAAAACGGATAACAATAATGGCGGCCCCCACCAGCATTACCGGAATTGAAATAATATTAAAAGGCGTTAACCATTTTCCCCGGGGCTTCAACTCATCCAGCAAAAAGCGCCCGATGGACTTTTTTTCTTTTTTTAAAGGAAATGCAGAGCTAGTCATGATTGCTATTTTTATCCAGGTTAGACTTGGTAGCTTTATGTATGCCTAAAAGAACAGAAGGCACCAGAACAAAAACAGCAGGTACGCTGTACAAAAAACCTTTTGTAAGAGCCGGATAGGAAGCATTCTGAATATTCGTTCTAAAACCTATTTCCTCAAACGGAACAGGCGACAAATACAGAAAGGATGTTCCTCCCGCTTCGTTTTCCCCGTAAATATGCGGGTAATAAGCATCCGGATTTTCAACGATCCTGCGGCGTGCCTCCGCGATTAATTCACGCCGGGTCCCAAACATGAGCGCTTCTGCAGGGCAATTCTCCACACAAGCCGGCAGCTGGCCTTCCTGCTGCCGCTCAAAGCACATGTTACATTTAGTGATCTTTGGATTCGGACTGTTGTACTCAAATTTCGGAACGTCAAAGGGGCAGGAAATCATGCAATACCGGCATCCCATACATTTGTTTTCACGCCAGATTACCGGCCCTTCCTTTGTTTTAAGCATGGCCTGCGTTAAACAGGCTGCCCCGCAGGCCGGCTGGTTGCAATGCATGCACTGGCGTTTTACGTACACCTCTCCTTTCGAGGTATCATAAGCATTCACCACCGTTCGGCGTTTTTCGTTGGTTTTTCGAAGAACACCCACTTCCGGAAAATCTTCGGGTTCGGGCAAGTTATGAACTTCGGCACACGAGAACTCGCAGCTTTGGCAGCCCACGCACCGTGTTGAATCGTACAAAATGGCTTTAAACTCTGTCACTTCTTCACCGGCGGGCTCAGCCTGTGCCTGTTTTCCAAGGGCCAATCCAGCCCCGGTAACTCCAAGCACTTTGAAGAAATTTCTCCTGTCTATACTCATGGTTTTACTGGTTTTAATTGTTTTTCACCGATCAATACATGTCTGCGGTATTGATGAAGTAATTCTGAAAATCTTCCCAAACTTTTGGATCCAGATCTTTCAAGGGATGAAGCATGAGTTCACCGCCTTCCTGGAAGGCCAGTTTTCCATCTTCCATGTTCATGATATTAAGGGAACATGCCAGAAAATCTTTCAAGCGTGTAAATTCACTGCTGATCCACTCCCGGTAGTGGTTGCCCATGGTAAAAAACTGAATTTCACGCAGCCAGTTCGACGGTTCAATTTTGTACACCCACCCTTCTCCGTATGGTGCGTCGTTGATTGTAAACGGATCGGCTACCAGGCTTTCATTGATCTCTTTAATGGTTCCGGAAACAGGAGAATTCAGCGTGATTTGCTTTCCCTTCCGAATCAATGTCACCAGCGGTTCCATACGTTTCACCTTTTCTCCCGGACTTTTCATGATCACCCGGGTATATTCGCCGGTTACGTTCGAAATGAAATCATCGATCCCCAAACGAACCCGGCCGCTTTTTTCCATAAAAACCCAGGTGTGCGATTTATCAAAGTACAAACCCTTCGGAAAAGTAAGCGCCTCTTCGTTTAACAGCTTGATCAGCGTTGCTTTATTCAGCAAAGGAGCCTTTGCCCTTCTTTTTCGGCCGGTGTAAACAACCACTGCAAAAAGCAACGCAAGCGCCGCCGCCACCAGCACGACCCACAACAATACGGAGGAACGCGTGCTCTCATCTATTTGAGCTTCTGCCAGCAAAACCGGAGGCACAAGTTTTTCAAGATTCGATTGCATCTCGCCATACACCAGTTCGGTATATCCGTTTTGCACCACCGCTGTTTGTCCCGAAGTGGTAACCCAGCTCAGGAAATCGCTCAACTCACTGTTTTCGGGAAAAGCCGGAGCAATCGCATAGATACTGTGCACCAACGTACGCGGGTATTTCCCAATCCAAACAGAGCGTTCAAATTGTTCGGGATTGGCGTAAAATTTCTCGTTGTAATCCAGACGGCCATTTTCGTTCCGGTCAATCGGAAGCAGTTTAACTTTTTCAGCAAAAGCTTGTTCTGTAGCATCCAGAATGGTGGACAAACTGCAAAATCCAACGGCGTGTTTATCTTTCTGAATCGCAGCCAGAAACTCCTCTTTCGAAAGCACTTTCTGCCCGGCTATTTTGGCAGCATCAGTTTCCAGAAACTTGGGCACTGACGATTTAACTTCAGCATCGTCCAACACATACAAATTCACCGGCTCACCTTCCGGGCTGGTTTTACTATCCACCATCGCAGCAAGCCCTTTAGCCGATAAGCCATTTTCGGAAATGCCACTTGCTGAAGGATTCTCTTCGTTGTAAACGGCCACAATCACTTCGCGGCCCAGTGTCATCAACCACATCGATTCGGCCGACATGGATGTGCCGGGCTGCTGCATAACAAAACCAAGCGAACCTTCGTCGCTTACCTTGCTACCGATTTCAGCCAGCCCAACGGAAGAAAGCTCGCAATTGAAACCGGCGTTACTTTTACGGTATTCGCTTATCCACGAATCAACCAGACTGTGTGTTTCCGGTGTTGCAAAAATCTTTACAGGCTCGTCGTTTGTTGCCGGTGCTCCGGCATTTTGGCTGCTCGCTCCGCCAATTACCAGCAGGAGCAGCACTACTGTTATAAAAATCCTGGTTTTCATTGTTGAATTGATTTTAACGTTTTTTTATGGGTACCTGAACCCAATTTTTGGATTCTTTTTCCACCCGAAATACCCTATCCAACTTTGAGACCAAACTCACAACACGCTCATAACATGCAACTTACACAACAACCCAACTACAATCTACATACACGAAGTGTTGAATATCCTTACAGTTATTTTCAATAATCCCGATACATCCCTGACCTACTGAACGTTACAACACCTGTTGAAAAATTCAACAGGTGTTGTATTTTTCAACACTCAGTTACATAAGAACTGAGCTACAAGCATATTGAAGCTTAGTTTTTTTTAAAATAATTTAAGGGAAGTGTTTTGGAGTGTTGGAGAAACAAAAGGACGAGTCTGTATCAAAAACTCGAACGATAAAACGCAAGACTTACAATTCACCTCAAAACCGCACACTGATAACTCTGATTTAACTGTTTCTCGCTGTTTTATCAGTGATTATCAGCTAAGACTTGTATCATCTGCGTTCTACTTCCAAGTTGAAAAGTAAAAAATGAAGGTTCTATTTCTATAAAACCTCCTTTTTGAGATGACATCTTTTACTCCTTTATCAGATAAAGATTGTCCTTTGTGCGCAAAAGCATTTGATCGCCTACAAAAACAGGAATGGCTTTAACGGTTTCGTTGATGCTGTTTTCGGCCACTTTTTGAAATGAATTGCCGGGTTTAAGAATGGTGCACTCGCCTTTCACATTTATGAAGTAGATATTGCCTGCTGCGCAAATGGGCGAAGCGTTGAAGTTTCCCTTCAGCTTTTCTTTCCAGAACGGTTTTCCGCTCATGGCGCCCAAACAGGTGACCATGCCGCGGTCATGAACCATGTACATAAGCCCGTCAACAATTACAGGAGTTGGAATTTGCGGAACTTCATCGTCGTACATCCACACCTGATGGGTTTTGGTAACATCTCCCTTCCCTGCCGGATCGATCGCATACTGCCGCGTAAAGAACGGCGTGTTATCCTCGAAAATCCAACCCGAATTAACAAACACCAGCCCGTTGTAATACAGTGGCTGACTAACCGTGGAGTCGTAGCCGTAGGTGAAAGTCCAGATCACTTCGCCGGTATTTACATCATGCGCAAAACACATGTACGCCGAATTACTGATGAGTAATTCTTTTCCATTTGCATTGATCACAATCGGAGTCTGGTACGATTTCCGGTAAACGGGTTCCAGCGGATCGTAAATTTCTTTGGGGCGCACACTTTTCCAAATGGTTTCGCCCGTGGTTTTATCCAGGGCCACCACATACGGATCTTCGGTTCCTTCCAGATGCAGTATCAACATATTTTTGCAAATAACCGGCGACGAAGCCGGCCCCTGCATATGCTTGCAACGTAAATCTTCGCGCTTCCACAGCACATCAAAAGTTTTGGTATCGATGCAAGCTGTTCCAAAATCGCCAAAATGAACATAAACGCGACGCTTTTCAATGCACGGAGTTGGCGTTGCATACGAGTTGGTACTGTGTATGCGCTGTGGTTCTTCCGAAGTAAAAATGGTTTTCTCGTCGAGTAGTTTTCCGGTTTTTAAATCAAAACAAAAAGTATAAAACTTTGTGCCATCTTCTTCAGCAGAAGTCAGCCAAACCTGCTTGCCAAAAACTACCGGCGACGACCAACCCACACCTTTTACCGGGACTTTCCAAACCACGTTTTCCGTGTCGCTCCAATGAAGCGGAGCTTTTTCTACGTTGGCATGGCCGTTCATCTCCGAACCACGAAAATGTGTCCAGTTTTGTGTATTGGAACTGCACGAAGAAAGAACCACCAGAATTATCGCAAAAGGAATGGCAATTAAGAAACGCTTCATTTCGACAAGGTTTAAGTTGATCTGTCTCAAAGTTAATCGAAAAAAGGAATTTGAAAATGAATTCACTACTTTTGAAACTCACTAAAAATTGGAAGTTTTGAGAACATTTACCGTTACAACCGTTGTTGCTATTTTCGTACTGCTTGGCTTTTCAGGCTATTCACAGAATTATGGACAAAAGAACAACACCGTCCGCGTATTGACTTTTAACATTTTACACGGCGCTACCACCCAAGGAGATTTTGATTTGGATAAGCTGGCTGCTCTTATAAAAGACGCTGATGCAGACATTGTAGCCCTGCAGGAAGTGGACTTCAAAACCGGACGGGCGAAAGGATACGACTTGGTAACCGAGCTTGGATGGCGCACAAAAATGTCCCCTCTTTTTGGGATTGCCATGCCTTACAACGGCGGAGCTTACGGTGAAGGTGTTCTGACTAAAATGCCCATACTGGAAAGTAAAAACGTGCCACTTCCCCATTCTCCGGGCAACGAACCTCGGGCAGCGCTTTCTGTCTTGGTTGAATTGGCGTCGGGCGATACCATTCGTTTTGTAGCCACCCACCTCGAACACCAGGTAAACAGCACCGACCGCATCGACCAGGTAAAAAAGATCAAGGCCGAATTTGCAAACGACCGGTTTCCTGCCATTCTGGCGGGTGATTTAAACGCCACCCCTGAAAGTGAGCCCCTTTCCATCCTGAAAAAGCATTGGACAGACAGTTCGCAAAAGACTTCTTTCCTTACCTTCCCTTCGGATGCACCGGAAATAAAAATCGATTACATTCTGTTTAGTCCGGCGCAAAAATGGGAGGTTATTGAAAGCCAAGCCATTTGCGACACCATCGCATCCGACCACTGTGCTGTACTTTCGGTACTCCGTTTAAAGAAAAACTAATAATAAACAAGTTCGGTTTCCAGCGATTCAGCCTCCTGAAAAGTGATTTCAAAGTCCTCCAGCTCAGCCAGAATCGGATCGTAGATTTCCGGGATGGTTGGAATGTACATACCTTTCAGATTCAATTGCCCGGTAAGAACCAGTTTGGCAGCAACGGCCAGCGGCAGGCCAACCGTTTTTGCCATGGCGGTTTTGTCGGCATTCTCGCCGGTTACCACCAGCGAACTCGTTTTCCGGAACAACTCTCCGTCGGACTCTTTTCGATAGACAAACTTGTGCCACATCACAATCATGTCTTTGTCGTCGGCTTGTAACTGCCACTTTTGTTTCAGAATGTGTTCCAGCACCTGTGCGGGTGTCGCTTTTTTTAACCCGATCGGCGTTTTGTCAAAAATGCCCATCCATTTCAGCTTGTAAACGATCTCCGAATCCTGCGGAATATTCAGGTAATGAAAAAGCTTCAGCTCTACCGAATCGGTTGGATGATAAGGCAAAAAAGAATTGATGAATTCCCGGTAAGTCATGTTCTCGACATTTTCGAGATAATAGGAATCATCGGTGGCACCCAGCTGAACAAAAACATTCCAGGCTTTGCTGAATCCCGGTCTTCGGAGGGTTCCGCGATAAATAGTAGGAATTCCCTGAAGGTTGTATTTTTGCAGGTAATACAGCGAATCGCGGTTGGCATAACCTTCAAACATCCCGAATTTTTCGAGATCGATCATTTCTGTTCGCCGAAACAAACGGTTGTAAGGAATGTATTTGATTTTTCCATTCTGAATAAAACGGGCCGGGCCTCCCTGTCCTGCCAAAACCACGTTGCGCGGGTTCCAGCTGAATTTATAATTCCACGGGTTATCGTCCGATTCGGGTGCCACCAAACCACCAGTGAACGATTCGAAGCACTCCATCACACAGCCGTCGTTTTTTAACTGGTTGATAATTTTCATGGCCGACATGTGATCAAGCCCGGGATCAAGTCCGCACTCGTTTAAAAAGAACAAGCCTTTCTCATTCACCTCGGCCTCAAATGCTTTCAGTTCTGCTGTTTCGTACGACGCTGTAAGTAGGTTTTTTGAAAATTTCACACACGACTGTGCCACATATTTGTGAAACCTTGCAGGAAGCAGCGAAATCACCAGGTCGGCATCTTTCACTTCGGCATCGCGGGCAAACTCATCGTGCACATCCAGCAAGGCAAAAGCCAGTCCCAGCGACCGCACCAGATCGCTTTCCTGCGTATCGGCAACTTTAACCCGCCAACTGTATTTTAATGCATTTTCAGCCAAATAAGTGAGCAGAAAGATACTGGATCTGCCGGCTCCGAAAATCAATACATTTTTCATAAATCAATTATATCCTGGCCATAGTCTCATTTTAAGTGAGACTATGACTAACTGTTTTTTTTATTCATTTCATTGAACAACTTCAGCGCATTTCGGCGCAAGATTGCCTGATCTTCGATCGGCAGTTTCCGGTGCGCCGATTTTCATTCGCGCTTTCTACTTACAGGGTTCCATATGCCAACTATCACTTTCTTGTTCAATCCTTTGAACTCTGAACCCTGAACTTTAAACTGATCTCTTTATACATTAAACTCGATCCCTTGCGCCAATGGCAGCTCTGTACTGTAATTGATCGTATTTGTTTGACGGCGCATGTACGCTTTCCAGGCGTCGGAGCCTGATTCACGGCCGCCACCGGTGTCTTTTTCGCCACCAAAGGCACCGCCAATTTCGGCGCCCGAAGTACCAATGTTCACGTTGGCAATTCCGCAGTCAGAGCCTTCATGCGACAAGAACTTCTCTGTTTCCAGAATATTCCGGGAGAAAATGGCCGAAGACAATCCCTGCGGCACATCGTTGTGCAACTGAATGGCTTCCTCTAAATCCGTGTATTTTATCAGGTACAAAAGCGGTGCAAACGTTTCTTCCTGAACAATGGCGAAATGATTCTCCACTTCAGCAATGGCGGGCTTTACAAAACACCCCGACTCGTATCCTTCTCCACTCAGCACATCTCCGCCGGTTAAAATTTTACCGCCTTCTTCCGTTACCCGTTTCAGCGAATTACAGAAATCTGCCACTGCATATTTATCCACCAGCGGGCCAACCAGCGTTTTTGAGTCCAGCGCATGACCGATCGGCAGTTTCTGATAAATAGCCACCAGCTTTTGTTTGAACTCTTCATAAACCGATTCGTGCAAAATAATTCGCCGCGTTGAAGTACAACGTTGCCCGCAGGTTCCGACAGCGCCAAAAACCACGGCCCGAAGTGCCATTTCCATATCCGCATCCGGTGTGATGATGATGGCATTGTTTCCGCCCAGCTCCAGAATGGAACGCCCCAGGCGCTCACCCACCAAACGCCCGACTTTCTGCCCGATCCGTGTAGAACCGGTAAAGGAAACCAGCGGAATATTCCGGTCAGAAAACATCGTATCGCCCAATACTTTTGATTCGGCAGCCACCAGGCTCAACACTCCCTCCGGCACATCGTTTTCTTTTAACACATTGGCTACAATTTTATGAACGGCTACTGCACACAGATATACTTTCGACGAAGGTTTCCAAACCACTACATCACCGGCTATCAGTGCAATCATGGCATTCCACGCCCACACTGCTACCGGGAAATTAAAGGCTGAAACCACGCCAACCACTCCCAGCGGATGGTACTGGTCGTACATACGGTGGCGGGCTCTTTCTGAGTGCATGGTAAAACCGTACAACTGCCGCGACTGCCCCACAGCAAAATCGCAGATGTCGATCATTTCCTGCACTTCGCCCAAACCTTCCTGGTAGATTTTTCCCATTTCGTACGAAACCAGTTTACCAAGCGGTTCCTTGTATTTCCGAAGCTCCAACCCAATTTGCCTAACAATCTCACCCCGCTTGGGTGCCGGAATCATTCGCCAGCTTCTAAAAGCCGTTTTGGCGGTTTCAATCACTTCCTGGTAATCTTCAATGCCGCATTGCTGCACACCGGCAATCAGTTTTCCGTCAGAAGGCGAATACGACTCCATAAATTTACCCGTGGTTGATTTCCACTTTGTTCCCGTGCAAACTCCCGGGTTTACCGACTCAATTCCAAGTTCTTTCAATACTGCATTAAAATCTATTTCCTGTGTCATTTTTTCTATTTTTTTGATTGATTGATTTTCTACTAAAGTTTTTCGATAACCATTGAAATTCCCTGCCCAACGCCAATACACATGGTACAAAGTGCGTATTTGGAACGACTGTGTTCCAACTGATGAAAAGCGGTTGTTACCAGGCGTGCACCCGACATTCCAAGCGGATGCCCCAATGCGATGGCACCTCCCAGCGGGTTGATTCGCGGATCAAGATCATCCAGTTTCCACTGACGAATACAGGCCAGTGACTGCGCTGCAAATGCCTCGTTCAGCTCAATAATATCCATTTGATCCATTGACAAACTCAGTAGTTTGAACAGTTTTTCAGTTGCAGGAACCGGCCCGATTCCCATGATCCTTGGAGGCACTCCGGCCGACTGCGCTCCCAAAATCCGCACTTTCGGAACCAGGTTAAAACGCTTCACAGCTTCCGCCGAAGCAATGATCAATGCCGCAGCACCATCGTTTATTCCCGAAGCATTTCCGGCAGTTACGGTACCGTCAGACCGCATTACCGGCTTTAACGAAGCCAGCTTCTCAGGCGAAGTCAGTCTTGGATGCTCGTCTTTATCCACGATCAGCGGGTCGCCTTTTCGCTGCGGAAGAACAACCGGAACAATCTCGTGAGCCAGCGCACCGCTTTTTTGTGCATCGTCGGCTTTTTGCTGACTGTGATGTGCAAAGCGATCCTGGTCTTCGCGGCTTATTTTGTATTCATCCGCCAGGTTCTCTGCAGTACAAATCAGCGGATCGGTTCCAAATTGCTTCTGAAATTCCGGGTTGACAAAACGCCAGCCGATGGTGGAATCAAAAATCTCGGCCTCCCGCGAAAAAGCACTGGTGGGTTTAGGCATCACAAAAGGTGAACGCGACATACTCTCCACGCCGCCGGCTATCACCAGTTCTGCCTCGCCTGCCCGGATGGCACGCGCCGCCAAAGCAATTGCCTCCATTCCGGAGCCACACAAGCGGTTTACTGTTACACCGGGTACCGTTTCAGGAAATCCGGCCAGCAAAAGTCCCATTCTCGCTACGTTGCGGTTATCTTCCCCGGCCTGGTTGGCACATCCAAAAATCACATCGTCGATGGCCGATTTATCCAGGTTCGGATTTCGCTCCAAAATGGTCTTTAAAGGAATCGCCGCCAGATCGTCAGCACGTACCGACGATAAGGCTCCTCCGTATTTGCCTACCGGAGTTCGAATGGCATCGCATATAAAAACTTCTTTCATATTTTTATTTAGCTATGAGCTTCGAGCCTGGAGCTTTAAGCTCTATATTTCTTTGTTAAAACCTGTATCAACTGTTATTCAGTTTTTCAATTCTTGGTTTAAAGGCTTTGAAAGCCCGGAATAAACCCTCTGTCAAGCGGTCAATTTCCTTTTGCGTCATCACCGTTGAAAGCATGCACGAAAAGGTATTGATCATAAGTATTTTTTCCTCGTAATACATATAATCCAGCAGTTCCTTTACCAAAGCACCCGCTTCTTTTGAAAGATAGGCTTCGCGGTAAGTGGTAGGCGGAGTTGCCTTGAAATGCATCCGGAACATGGATCCGGCGCCAGTTACTGATACGGGAACACCGGCCAACTGAATAGCTTCGCGTATCTGACTGATTGCTTTCTGAGTAAGGGCATTTAATTTTGTCACTGCTTTTTTGTCAAAATACTGCATGGCTTTGTAACCAGCCGTCATGGTAATCGGATTGGCCGAAAAAGTTCCGGAATGCGGCAGCAACAGATTTTTCTCGTGCGGATCAAACACCTTCATCACATCAGCCCTTCCGGCCACTGCTCCCACCGGAAAACCGCCTCCGATAATTTTTCCGAGCGAAGTAAGATCAGGTTTTACCTTATAATCTTCCTGTGTTCCGCCATAATTTACACGGAAAGTGATCACCTCGTCAAACACCAGCAAGGCATCATTTTTTCGTGTCCAGGCGTAAACGGCTTCAATAAATTCGTTGGTTCCCCGCATCAATCCAACGCGGTGCGGAACCGGATCGATAATTACACAGGCGATCTCATCTGCATGCCGGTCGAGAATGGAAAGCGTGCGCTCCACATCGTTGTAGGGAAAAATAATCACATCGCGCGATACACTTTTCGGTGTTCCGTGAGCCAGCAAAACACTGGCCGGGTGATTAATATCGCCCCAATTGGTGGGATTGGCTGTCTGACTGACTTCTGCAAAATCGTAAGTTCCGTGATAGGTTCCTTCGGCTTTTGCAATTTTTGAGCGCCCGGTAAATGCCCGCGAGGCTTTTATCATGGCCATTACCGCCTCGGTTCCGGAATTTACAAAACGAATGCGTTCAAAGCTTTCCACCCGTTTGATCAGGTGTTTCGCATAAGCCACTTCAATCTCGGAGGCCAGTGTGTAAGCAGTTCCTTTTTTTAGCTGTTCAATCACAGCATCGATAACCGGGGGGAAAGAATGCCCGTGAATCAATGCCGCCATGTTGTTGGCAAAATCAATCCGGGCAGTTCCTTCAATGTCGGTAATGTAGCACCCCGAAGCTACATTTGCATAATCAGGAAAAGGCTCGTGGTAAACCGTATTCCGGCTTACACCACCAGCCAAAACCTTTTGTGCCTGCTTATACAATTTTTCACTACTACTTTTTTTCGCCATGAGTTTTGGTTTGTTGAGTTAGATGTAATTCAGCACCGGTTTGCTGCTGCAAGGCCTCAAATGTTACTCCCGGTGCCAGTTCTCTGACAAATAGTTTTTCATTCAGAACATCGATAATGGCCAAGTCGGTATAAATGCGGCTCACCACCTTTTTCCCCGTTAAAGGGTAGCTGCATTCTTTTACAATTTTTGCCTCGCCCGATTTGGTGCAGTGCTTTGTGATCACAAAAACAGAGGGCACACCGGCCACCAGGTCCATCGCGCCACCCACTGCCGGAATATCCTCCGCGTTACCGGTCGACCAGTTGGCAAGATCACCTTCAGCCGAAACCTGGTAAGCACCCAGCACACAAATATCGATGTGTCCGCCGCGGATCATCGCAAAACTGTCGGCATGATGAAAATAGGCAGCCCCCGGAATGGCAGTCACATACTTTTTGCCTGCATTTACCAGTTCGGGATCTTCTGTTCCCGGTGCGGCTACCGCCCCCATTCCCAACAATCCGTTTTCAGTATGATAAATTACTTCACGACCTTCAGGAATAAATCCGGCCACCATCTCGGGCATTCCAATACCGAGATTCACATAAGCTCCGTCGTAAATATCACGGGCTACGTTTTGAGCCATTTCAGACGAGCTCCACCCCACTTTTTGCGTTGTTATGTCCATGGATACCTCCTTTCTTCGGCTACCAGTTTTGATTCGTCAGCAGGATTCGAAACTTCCACAACCCGGTGCACAAAAATGCCGGGAGTGACCACGCACTCGGGATCAATTTCTCCCAACTCCACTATTCTACGTGCTTGGACAATCGTAGTTTTGGCCGCCATGCACATCACCGGCCCAAAATTGCGGGCAGTTTTATTGTAAACCAGGTTTCCGAATTTATCCGTCGTATGGCATTTTACCAGCGAAAAATCAGCCTTGATGGCATGTTCCAACACATAATCGCGTCCATTGAAGCTCCGAACTTCTTTACCTTCTGCCAGCGGCGTATTTACCGAAGCAGGCGTATAAAAAGCCGGAATTCCGGCGCCACCGGCACGAATGCGTTCGGCCAGTGTACCCTGCGGCACCAGTTCAAGCTCGATTTCACCCCGGCGGTATATTTCCGGGAACACCACCGAAATGGTTGTTCGCGGGAAAGAACAGATGATTTTGCTTACCTGGCGGTTTTCAATCAAAGCGGCAAGCCCCACATGTCCGCTCCCGGCATTGTTGCTGACAACGGTAAGGTTTTTAGCCCCCTGATCCACCAGCGCATGAATCAGTTCAACCGGACTACCGGCTTCACCAAATCCGCTGATCATTACCGTGGCCCCGTCAAAAATACCGGCCACAGCTTCCGCTGCCGAATCAACGATTTTATTGATCATGATCTGCTGCCAATTTCATTTCCTTTTCCAAAGCTTTCGAAAGCTGCTCTTCAATTTTTACCAGTTCATCTTCGTAGAAATACTTATCGCTTCCATACGGCACCAGTTTTTCGATCGTATTTTCCTGTTCGTCGTATTTGGCGAAGAAAGTTGTATCCATCCACTCCATGTTTCGTGCTTCATTGAATTTCAGCGCAAAAACCTTTTCACCATTGATTTCGGCGGTTCCCATCAACGAAGTTTTTCCGGCCGAAGAAGTCATGGTTATGTAACGCGAAGGCCGGTTAATCGAAGCCAGACTGCGATATACTTTGTTGAATATCTTCGAGATATCGGCCAGCGGTGCCGTAAAATAATGGTGTTCTCCGGTTGGCCGCGCACAGTACATCGAGTGGAAACCAATGCCGAGCATGGCAAGTACATTGCCCAGATCGATCCAGTTTTGCGCAGAACGATCGATGTCAACTTTCCCGTTTTCATCATAAAACAAGCTGATGTGGTTCATGATCGGGCTTTGGCTTTTTACGGCCACCCCGTATCTTTTCAAACGCCGGACGGCTGCCACAGAGGCGGGATTCATCACATCGTGAGGCGTGGAAATATGAGCCACCCAAACTGCCTGAATTCCGTTTTCTGTGAGTTTTTGCAGCAATTCCAAAATCCGCTTAAAGGCATCGGTCAACAGCCATTCAGGATGAAAGTTGATGGCCCGCGAACCGATCCGCACCGTGCGAATGTGCCGTAGTTCCGGATCGTCAATCAAAGGCTGTACATACTCCAGCAATCTTTCGTAAGGGATATAACCGCCGTCGCCGCCGGTAATCAGGATGTCGCTCACTTCTTTGTGGCGTTTCAGGTATTCGTGCACCTGTACTACCTCGCGCTGAACAAACATATCTTCGTCGCCGCGTACCTGCGCATGCCGGAAGCAATAAGTGCAAAACGAAAAACAGGTTTGCGTGGTCTTGTCCAGAATCAGTTTTACCGGCGGATATTTGTGCTGACTGCCCTCCAGAATTTCCAAATGCCCCTCGTCGTTAATGTACCAGGGTTTATTCAGCTTTTGCTTCCCATCGTGCGGATTCGTCTTGTGCATGTAGTCCTCCACCACCCGCTTTCTGGCCTCCTCATTGGGCGCATCAGCGTATTTCTTCACCTCATCGGGATGAATCATGCCCGGCTGCGGAAATACCAACTGGTAATTGGAATCACTCTCATAGTTTTTCCAGTCGATGGTATTTAGTACATACCGCGTTGCCAGAAAACGATACACTTCAATAAAAAACTCCCGGTCTTTAATATGCGTCAGTTCAATGCCGTGTTCCTTCAATGTTTGAACGATTTCGCGAAATCCTTTCAGCCCGGAATAATGCTCCTTGTCCTTAAAAATGGCGTCGTCTTCGTAAAAGAACCCGGAATATTTCGGGTAATTATTGTGTAACCTCTGAATCAATCCGGGAGGCAAGAGATTTTCATTGTTGATGGTGCGAACCGCTTCCGACCCCAGGTGATATCGTTTCACCATTTGCTGAATATCAGAAAGATCGACCTTTGTTTTAATTTCTTTTGAGTTCATACAGATTTAAGTTCCGATTAAGATTTATATGCTGAATAATGGCAGGCGACTACCACCCGCAGGTTATGTAAACCCCGGTTACCGAATTCCGGCGATCCCGTTTATGAATCAATCAGAAACTATCAGGAAATGACACCGGTATTCAAAAACCGGAAGTTGATTAAAGCAGAATAAATGTAGTAGCTGCGGCTGCAGCTAATGTGAAACCGAATCGTCGTCGAGACACTCTGGCATCCCGGGATAGAAAAACACCGGACAATAATACGATTGTACCATAGCCCTAAAGTTAACAAATGTGATTGAGACAAATTCTGACAACAAACATATTTCACAACATCTACCCAAATACAAATCCAAAAATTTTCACCACCTTTAATGCATATTACATAAACAACTGCACGTGAGAAATACCGGCAACACCGCTGGTATTAACTACGTGATTACAAGATTAAAATGAAGAAAGTTCTGTTATTGGGAGCCGGAATGGTTGCCAAACCGCTGGTCGATTATCTTTTGAACCATCAGATTCAACTTACCATAGCCACCCGAACCGTAGAAAAAGCCCTAAAACTGATTAACGGGCACGGAAACGCGAAAGCTGTTTCGTGGACAGTTGACGATATGCAAGCGCTAAGTTTGCTGATTGCTGACCACGACCTGGTGGTTAGCCTGCTTCCCTACACCTACCATGTGGCGGTGGCAAAACTCTGTGTGAAGCATCAGAAAAACATGCTTACCACGTCGTATGTTTCCGAAAAAATGAAAGCACTGGATAAAGCCGCCAAAGAAGCCGGTATTATTCTTTTAAATGAAATGGGGGTTGATCCGGGCTTTGACCACATGACTGCCATGCGCATTATAGATAAAGTGCGTGCCGAGGGAGGAAAAGTAAAAGGGTTCTATTCATTGTGCGGAGCCCTGGCTGCCCCTGAAGAGGCGGATAATCCCTTTCATTATAAATTCACCTGGTCGCCACGGGGAGTGATCATGGCCGGCAACAACAGCGCTAAATACCTAAGAAACGGCACTGTTGTGGAAGTTTCATCGAACGATCTGTTTAAACAGCCACTGAAAATTGATTTCCCCGAGGTGGGTGAAATGGAAGTGTACCCCAACCGGGATTCCTTGTCGTACATTGACATTTACGGGCTAAAAAATATCGAGACCATGTACCGCGGTACTTTCCGCTACAAAAACTGGTGCGAGATTATGGATGCCTTGAAAAAACTGGGAATGTTGAGTTACGACCGGAAAAGTTTTGAGGGAAAGACATACAAAAAGGCAATGGCACGCGAACTTGATGTTTATCCGGCAAATATGAAAGAGAAAGTAGCAGAGCGTCTGAATCTTTCCATCAACAGTCCGGCAATTGTTGCGATGGAATGGCTGGGACTATTTAGCGATGACCTGGTAAAAATAAATGAAGGATCGACATTTGATTTGACCACGGATCGAATGCTGAAAAAGATGATGCTGCCGCAAGGAGCCCGGGATATGGTAATTATGTTACATGCATTCCTTGTTGAAAACGCCGATGGAAGCAGGCAGGTGATCAAATCGCGCCTTCTTGACTTTGCCACACCGGAGGACACATCCATTGCCCGGACGGTAGGACTTCCGGCAGGCATTGCTGCCAAAATGATCCTAGATGGAAAATTCAGTGAAACGGGTGTACACATTCCTACTTCAAAAAGCATTTATGAGCCGGTTCTTGAAGAACTCCAAAAGCTTGGAATTGCCATGAAAGAAGAATGGGGCTTACCCGAAAATGAAATGTTGTAAATTACCTGGTAAACAATAATGATCAGGCCGGCATTCCTAAAAAACCGGCCATACCGGCAAATAAGCCCGCAAATATCATAACAATAAACATAAGCACATAAAGCGCCAGAACAACAATCATTAAGATACCGATAAAACGATAGTGCGCTTTCAGGTTCTGAAATGCCGAAGACAGTTTTTCCTGGCTTTGGTACTTTAGCGCCTGTTTAACCCGCGATGAAAACCGGAACAGGTAAAGAAGCGGCAAAAAATAAAGAGCTCCCATCACCACGTAAATCAATCCAAACAGAAAAGTAGGAAACGGAAAATCCGGACTGCCTCCTAAAGCCGCCGACGGTAAAAATGCAAAAACGATACTCACCACAAATCCGACCATCACCATCAGACCCACAAATACAAAGCCCAGGATCGCTAAGAAACTGCCCCATTTCCCGGCTTCTGTCAGGTGCGCGTTTATATCACCTGTAATTTCCAGGTTTTTCACCTCTGGTTTTGCCTGTTCACTTTCGGTTGCAAGAATTTGTTGTTCCAGATTTTCGTGATTCTGGTCTTCGCTTTGCGGAGCCATTGATTCTTGATTTTCTGTGTTCATCGATGCGTGTTTTTTCAATTCAGGTTTAAATGTAACATTTATTGTAAAGTATCTGCAGAAAGCGGGTAAATTATATCAACTCTTTTCCGGCGTATCAGGAAACCAGCAGCAAAAAACTGGCAAGCAATGTAATGGCCATGTTTATTTTCCGGAAAGCATTTACCGAGAATAAAGTGTTCAGACGTTTCCCCACAATGGTGCCAAGCAGTAGAATAGGGACAAAAACGAGAGCCATCTTTAACGATTGCATAGTCAACAAGCCCGTTTGAATGTAGCCCGCAATGGCAACAACTGCTGTAACAATGCTAAACCACGCAAATATTTCGCGAAAACCACGGTTATCTACTCTTGATAGATTCAGAAACAAGGCAAGCGGCGGGCCACTCACCGATATGGCACCGGTAATAAAACCAATAAGAGCGCCTGCCAAAGAAAAAGCAATGGGAGGCAATTTTACCTTGGGCAGTTTTCTCCACGAAAAAAGGGTAAGTACAATAAATGCGAGCCCGGTAATATGTACCAGTGTTTGTTCCGAAACTGTTTTGAGAGCCATGACGCCC
Organism: Maribellus luteus; assembly: GCF_003576475.1. GTDB lineage: Bacteria > Bacteroidota > Bacteroidia > Bacteroidales > Prolixibacteraceae > Draconibacterium > Draconibacterium luteum. The sequence continues at coordinate 292,244 of NZ_QWGR01000005.1, forward strand.
AAAACGGTAAACAGTCCGCCACTCACAATCAGCGACTGATAGGGACGCGTTACCAGTGGGTGTTGTTTCTTCTGCAAAACAATGAACAGCGAGGCAATCAGGTTACAAATCATCAACACCGGAATAATTTCTCGGGGAGGATACCACGCCATAAGAACCGGCAATGAAACCAGCGCAAAACCAAAGCCTGTTAGGCCTTTCAGCAAACTCGAAAGCACAATAACCAGTACAACCCAAATATTCATACCCAATAAGTTAAAGGTGAAATCCATTTTACAAACTCAGCATTACCAGCGATGCAACCGAGGTTAGCACCCATAAAGAAATTCCCAATGCAAAGCTTTTCACACCCGACTGTTTCATCTCGCGGTACGATATATTGGAACCAATCAGGAAAAGCGCTACCATCATTCCACGCTTTCCGAGCCAGCTAAAATGCGAATAGGTGGTAGCAAAAGCCGGAAATAAGTTGGCAAAACCAATGGCCAGCACAAAAAACAAAATAAACCAAGGGAAACGGATCGATTTCCGCGAAGTGTTTTTACCAAGCAGGGCAAGCAAAATAGAAAGCGGAATAATCCAAAGGGCCCGGATCAGTTTTACAGTGGTGGCAACCTGCAGTGCCTTCTCGCCATAAACAGCACCCGCCCCCACTACCGAACTGGTATCGTGAATCGCAATGGCCGCCCAGTTCCCAAAGGTTTCCTGGCTTAACCCCAGCTTCCATCCAACCAAGGGGAATAACAACAAAGCCAGGCCGTTTAAAACAAACACAACAATAAGGGCAAACGAATTTTGGTAATCTTTGCTATTCAGAATCGGAGCAAGAGCGGCAATCGCACTTCCGCCGCAAATGGCAGTACCGGAAGCAATCAGCAACGAAATGTTTTTCTCTACCTTGAACAGCCTCCCCAGCAGAATTCCGCATATCATAACCAGGGAAACGGAAACCGCAGTATGGAGAAAACCACTCTTGGAAGCAGCAAGCACTTCATGCAGACTCATTCCAAAGCCCATCAGCACAATTGAAGCCTGCAACACTTTAGCTGTGTACTTGCCCGCATTGTCCGATTTTATCCCTAAAGCGGAAAGCAAAATGCCCGTTCCCAGTGCAATCACTGGCGAAACAAAAGGCAAAAAGCAAACAAAAATAATTACGGTATATAACCAGCTTGTTTTTTTGATTTTCTTATTCATATCAAGAACTTTTGACAGCGCAAAAGTACCTCGACATCATAATCAAATCAAATACCAAATAATTATGCTGAATAACTAAAAATTATACTGAAGCAGAAAGTTTTCAAACAATTCCACCTGTTTGCTTTCGTATCCCTGCCGCAGTGCGATCCTGAATTTACGGGGAATGGAGAGACCCGCAACATTGAGTCTTATCAGGCTGTTCAGGTATAGTTCGGTGGTAGCGGCTTTTTCTGAAATGACTGCGATCCCGTCAAAATCCTGCAGAAAATTTTTAATGGATTCGGTACTCCCCAAATGTACGACTGTATTCAGCCCGTTAAAATCGATATTTTGTTTTTCGAGCGTTCGCTTTATTATTTCCAAAGTACCCGAACCATGCTCGCGAAGCACAATCGGGAACTTGGTAAAGTCTTCAATACTGATGTTTTTTCGTTTCGCATATACGCTTTTGGCGCCTGTAACCACAATTAGCTCATCATCCAGAAAACTCTTATACCGGATTCCGGCCAGTGACGACTCGTTCTCCACCAATGCCACATCCAGCTTGTTCTCCAGCAGTAGTTGCTCCATCTCCAACGAATTACCGTTTACAAGGTGGATCCTGATTTTGGGATAGCGTTTATGAAACGAAGCAATCACCCGGGGAATTACATATTGCGAAATGGTGGAACTTGCACCAATGATAAATTCGCCGGAAACCGTGTTGTTCAACTGTCCGATTTCAAAGCTAAGATCGCGGTAAAGCTGTTCGACTTTTTTGAGCGAATTGTAAACGGTTTTACCGGCGCGTGTCAGGTAAATTTTGTTTCCTTTCCGCTCAAACAAACCAATGTTGTACTTACTTTCCAGCTCTTTTATGTGCCTGGTAACTGCCGGCTGGCTGATGTGCAGCTCTTCGGCCGCTTTCGAAAAGCTCAGGTTTTCGGCAACAGCAATAAAAACACTATCTCTGTAATCCATGTCAATGCTTTTTTTTCAGGAAATATCCCGCAGCCATAAAGATACGCTTTATGGTTTTAGGATATGAGCGAATGGGGTATTTCCAGAACAAGTCAACATCCGGTACTTTTATTTTTCAAGCATTAGTTTCAGGTAATCGGTGGTTGAATCTTCTCCGTATTTCCGGATGTATTCATCCAGTCGTTTTTGGGCTTCGTCGCATTGTTGCCGGTCTTTATTGCACTCGTAAACAAAGCTGGCAGCCATTCCGTAAACCGCTATTTTATTTCGGGGCTGCACTTCAAGCACCCGTTCAAACTGGAAACGCGCATTTTTGTAATGGTTCTTGTTCAACCAGCTATAACCCGAAGTCAAAAGATAATCAATCTGCTCAGCAGAAAGTGTCGCCTCTGCGGTCTTTGGACTGGACGGATTGCGATTTATACGATCTGGCTGAAAAAAGAACTCAAACAAAACCAGGGTAACAACCGGGACTATAAGCAGTAACGACAAAGTAACTTTCCAATAAATCCTTCGCTGTTCACGTTCGGTCTCCTCCCTGTTTTTGGCTTTTATCTCAGCCAGTTTTTCGGCCGAAACTTTTTTAAAGGATACCTGAGGATTGTTTGAATACCGTCTGTTTTCGGTTTTTGTCCAATCCTGGTATGCCTTGTGCTTGGGCCGGGCATTGGCCCGCAGCGACTGAATCATTGCTAAAACGGAACCACCGAAGCTCATGTGTTAAGATGATTTTGAGTAATGAAGCAAATTGCCAACGTTGAAATTACATTAATTTCTCTTCGATCCGAAATTCTTTGGCCACTATTCCGTTAGCCTTTAGTGCGGCCTTAAAACCTTCGTTCATCATTCGTCCCAGGCGCATCGGAAAATCGAGCAAAGCAGGATAATTGCTTTTATCATCGGGCGACTGAAAGAACTTCTGACACGAATTTACACTCGAAGAAAGGTAAATGCGACAGGCAACCGGGCGTGCCTCGTAAGCCATACACGCTCCGTTCATCAAAAGCGGACAGGGATGTTTGGCATTCAGCAAATCGTTTCCTTTTAATTGTCTGAACCGGTTATTTTTATCTTCGGCCCGTTGTTTTATTTCGGTTTGTTGCGGCAAGCTAAACTTCTCGCTTACATACTTTCGGAGATACTTTAGTTCATAATCCATCGCAAAAACCGGTTGGTGACAACACCAGTGGCACCCTTTTTTGCATTCAACCGCCTTTCCCTGTTGCCGGGCATACACCAAAAGACTATCCGTCAGATCGTCGATATTCCGGAACATTTCGGCCAGTGCTGCCAGCAAATTCTCCTCCGAAACGGGTTCCTTACAGGCTTTCATTCCCAGTTGGTAACCGTCGTGATAAAAAGCTTTTTCGAAGTTTTCGGATTGAATGCTCAAGTCTTTTTTTGTTAAAGGATTCTTCCGGAAAAATAGATCATTTTTAACGGATATTCAATGGGACCGACAACATAATTTCTGAAATAAAATACCTGCCCGTCAGCGGTTATTTTCTGCTTTTTTCCAATTTTAGCCGCGCAAAATAATCGACAGAGGCACGTTTTACATGGGGAGAAAGAAGGATGGTTGAAATTACGGTGGGAAAGGCCATCAGCGCAAAGGCAATATCGATGAGTCCGATAATGACGCGCAGGTTCGACACCGCCCCGATAATGATCACCAGCACAAACGCATAATTGTACAGATGCTGGTACTTTGCCCCCGCCACAAATCCCAGGCATTTTACACCGTAGTACGGAAAGGCAAACATGGTTGACATGGAAAAGAAAATAACACAGATCACCAGGATGTACTTCCCAACTCCCGGAATGGCCGAATCAAAAGCCTGTGCGGTAAGCGTAATTCCGTCGGCATTGCTTATCTGCCAGGTATCGGTAATAATTAGTGCCAAGGCGGTCATGGTACAAACAATAATGGTATCGATAATGGGCCCCAGCATTGCCACCAGGCCCTCGCGAATGGGTTCGTTGGTTTTGGCAGCGCCGTGTGCCATCGGGGCTGTTCCCAGTCCCGCTTCGTTGGAAAAGGCAGCCCGTCGAACCCCGGTGATAATCACTGCTCCAACAGCGCCTCCCAATACCGCATCTCCGGTAAAGGCATCTTCAATAATGGTTTGAAACGCCGGGATAATATGTGCCGGATGGGAAAAAATAATGTACAAAACGGTTACAGTATACACCACCACCATGGTGGGCACCAAACTACCGGTAACATTGCCAATTCGTTTAATTCCGCCAATAACCACCAAACCAACGATGATTGAAATAACGATTCCGGTGACCAGGTCGCTGCCAAACGACACCGGAATATTGTTAGGCACCAACAGCACGTCGCGAATCATTTGGGTAAGTTGGTTGGCCTGAAACAGGGGCGAAACCCCCACCATGGCCATTACTGCAAAGAACACCGCCACGGGTTTCCAGTTTCTGCCAAGGCCTTCCGTAATGTAGTACATCGGTCCTCCCTGAATTTCTCCGGCAGAATCTTTGCCACGAAACATAACCGCCAGCGAACAGGTAAAAAACTTGGTACTCACTCCCAGCAAGGCCGAAACCCACATCCAGAAGATGGCGCCCGGCCCGCCCATCGTAATTGCCACGGCTACTCCGCTTACGTTTCCCATTCCTACGGTACCGGCGAGTGCGGTCGACAAAGCCTGGTAATGCCGCAATTGTCCGGGTTCGTTCGGATCGTCGTATTTTCCGGTGAGAATTTTCAGCGCATGCCCAATGTAGCGCAAAGGAACCAGCCGCGAATAAACAAGGAAGTAAAACCCGCCGCCCAGCAGCAGGATCAAAATGGGTGTTCCCCAAATTCCGTCGGAAACAGATATAATAAGCTGGCCCAGTTCTTCAAACATCTCGCTAAGAAAAACCAAAACATGTTAAAAAACAAATTACGCAAGAAAATGTAAAGGAAACTTGACAAAGATAAGAATGTAAAGTATATTTGACATATTGAAAAGTAAAGTTTACAAAAATGGACATTCAATTAGCTGTTTTTATAGGATATGCTATTTTCTATATTGTTTTTGGTCTTTATATTCTAAGACCAATTCCCAATAGTTACAATTTATTAAAAATACAGATCAGACTTTTACCTTTCAATGCGAAATGGTTTGGGGCATTAATTATCATTACAGGAGTTTTTGCCTATCTCTATCTAAAAAACATAGATGGTTTTGTAAGAGAAAGAGATTACCTTTTTTATAATTTAAATACTGGTTTACTTCTTTTTCTTTTTTCAAAAGAACACAATGAAGATGAGTTATTTCAACACCTCCGAATGAAATCCATAGTTGTCAGTTTTATCAATGCTATGATTACAATTGGAATAATGTATCCAATGTTTTTTTTGAACAATGAAATAACTGACGACATATTTTTTGGTTTTGGATTTTTGACAGTGATGATTCAACTTTACTACCTTATTTATTTTTACTATTCGAAGTATAAATTGATGAAAGAGTAGGCTCTTTAATGAAAATTATATTGTAACTAAAACTGTTTCGAAACTTGCTTTTACATTAAAAAATACAAATCGAACAAGATCGAAAATTGAAAAACAGGCTAAAAATAGAACGCGCTGTCAAAAACCTCACACAAGACGACCTGGCGAAACAAATTGGCGTGTCGCGACAAACCATTAACTCTATTGAAACGGGTCGCTACGTTCCGTCTACTGTCTTAGCACTGAAAATCTCAGATATCTTTGAAAAAACAGTAAATGAGATATTTGAACTGGAAAACTCCGATTGATTATTTCAACACAACCTTCACAAAAACCGGAAAATGATCCGAAGGGAAACGTTGATTCTTAGAATCGGTTAAAGTAGCATATTTCAGTACTTTCACTTTCGAGTTCACAAACACATAGTCAATCCTGTTCTCCTGCGGAGCATCCATTTTAAATCCCTGGAAAGTTCCGGTTGGGCCATAAGGCGGCTCTTCGGTAATGTCGCGGCTGTCGGCCATGTATTTTTTGATCATACCAATCGGCTCAGAGTCCGGAGTAAGATTGAAGTCGCCTGTCAGAATCACTGGAAAACCACTGCCCCCTGTAATCTCTTTCATTTTATCGCGAATCAGCAATGCCGAGTTTTTACGAGCTTCCACTCCCCTGTGATCAAAATGAGTATTAAAAACAAAGAATTTCTTACCCGTTACCTTTGATTGAAATTTCCCCCAGGTAACCACCCGGTTGCAGGCTGCATCCCAACCCAAGCCAGGCTTGTCACAATTTTGGGAAAGCCAGAAATGTCCATTCTCCAAAAGAATAAATTTGGCTTTGTTAAAAAAGATGGGAGAAAACTCGCCTTCCTTCTCGCCATCGTCACGTCCAACACCTATCCATTCAAAACCCGGCAAACCGTTCTCAATGTCCGTAATCTGCCCGTAAAAAGCCTCCTGCAAACCAAAAATATCAGTGTCGTAAAACCTCAGCAGGCCATTTACCATGGTAATCCGGTTGGGCCAGGCATTTTCGCCGTCAGCCGGAGTGTTTAAACGTATATTGAAACTCATGATATTCATTTCCTGTGCAAATAATGTAAATGGAAATACTATTAAAATGAACGCGAAGATCTTTTTCACCTGAATCTATTTTAGTTAAAATTTTATTTTTCGATCAAATATCCTTTGAATATAAATACTGTGTCTCAATCCGGGAAGAAGCAGCCGTCCGTCAGCAGACGGATCATTACTCTTCACTCTGAATTGTTATTCATGTTTGTTTTAAGAACCTATTCTTCACAAAAGTTAAACTGTTCGTATTTAGTATCTTTTTGAACTCCCTCAATAATTGTGCGCCTGAATTCTTTTTGGCCTTTAACAACAAAACGATAGCAAAAATCCACGATTTCATCTACGTAATCCGTCATGGGTTTATTCGCTATTTCATGCGCAGCACCGCACGAAGTATGCAGCCAGTAAGGCACTCCCAGTTTATCGAGCTTTTGTGCAATGGTGTACGACCCGTGTAAAACAAGGTAGCCGGGTGCATCTTCCGCACAATAATGGTGAGGGGCCGTTGCATAGGGCACCAGGTTATCGTCGGTTCCGTGAAACAAAAGCGAGGGAACTGCCGCCCCATCGTACACGGCAGCTGTGTCGACAATGGCACCGGCCATTCCGATAACTCCGGCAAACGATACCGGCCCCGATTCAAGCCCGTAACAATAAGGAGGTTTATAGGCAGTTACCAATGCCGTTTCGGCTCCGGCACTGCTCCCTGCAAGAATTATTTTCTGAGGGTCGATCCCAAACTGTTCCCGGTTTTCGATTAAAAAGAAGGTAGCATCCTGAAGGTCCTCCACCGCTGCGTTAATCGTATTCAGTTTTTCATTGGTCGGACATTCGCAGCCAAAACCACCGGGTTTTCCTTTCCGGGTAAGCCGGTACGAAATAGAAGCCACTACATAACCCCGGCTGGCCACCTGTGTGCAAAAATCCACAATCATCTGTCCATTCCGGGTTCCGCCACTAAAACCACCGCCATGTACAAAAATAACCGTAGGCCGCTCCGTTTCAGAATCTCCCTGTGGCAGGTAAATATCCAGGTCCAGGTTTTCGCCGTCTTTGGTTGCATACGTGGCTGTTTCTGTTGAAATTTCGTCAAACCAAACTCCCTGGTATCGTTCCTGAGCTGCGGCAACAAACACAATACACACAAAAACGATACTTGCTATCCAGTATTTATACATGCTCTTTTTGTGGTGAATATATAATTTCGGGCGAAGGTGTGCAAAAGAAAAATGGAATCCGTAATGAATTCCATTTCTTAGGGAGTTCCCTATTTCTTATCTTTTTATCTTCCTGATTTCGGTTCCTTAATTACCAAACGGCGGACCAAAATCACAAAACACTGAAAAACAAGTACCTGAAAAAATCAGCCAAAACCACAGGTATTCACATTGGGAATTTAGCTCCCGATATGGGACTAAAACAAAAGGTTTTTCCGATCCGAATAACGAAGTTCGTGCTGCAACAGCCAACGTTTTTTATCGAGACCACCGGCATACCCGGTTAATTTTCCGTTTGAACCAATAATCCGGTGACAGGGAATAACAATCGGGATGGGATTTTTGCCGTTTGCCAGGCCTACGGCACGTGTATTTTTCTCCGATCCCGAGCGAAGAGCAATGTCGAGATAAGAAGTGGTATCTCCGAACGGAACTTCAGCCACCAGGTTCCATACTTTTTTCTGAAATTCGCTTCCCTGCGGACTTAAGGGCAAATCGAAAGTAAAGCGCGTACCTTCAAAATATTCGTTCAGTTGCTGAATTACTGTCTCCGTTAGCTCCGGCAGTTTAGCCGAAGAATCTTCTTCATGGCCGCAAAAAGCGATTGAAACAAGTGCGTTTTCTGTTACACTTATCTTCAGCCACCCTACCGGTGATGAAATACATTGATCAAAAACTTCTGCCATAACGTAAAAATCCGGTACCCCCGAAGATACCGGATTTCATCCAAATTCAACTATGTTACTCACTAATAACGCTCTCGTTTGGTGTATTTCGTATGCAGCAAGTGGTGCGAGACCTCGCCCAGCGGCTCTTTCAGGAAATCTTTGTACAACTTGTGGATTTCAGGATTTTCATGCGATTTCCGGATCGGCAGTCCTCTATCTTCGGCATAAATAGCTTCTGCCCTTTTTTGCCTGATTTCGGCATTGGTAGGGATGGGTTGTCCTCCTCCGCCCAAACAGCCGCCCGGGCAAGCCATAAACTCGATAAAATGATAATTGGCTTCACCGCTTTTTACGGCATCCATCACACTCTTCGCATTGATGAGCCCATGAGCCACCGCACATTTCAGTTCAACACCATCCAGAAAAGCCCACTCTTCTACCGGATTCTCAATTTTCACGGAAGCTTCGCGAACCCCATCGATTCCGCGCACGGGTGTAATATCGAGGTTTTCAAAGGGTACATCTCTGCCGGTAACAATTTCGTAGGCTGTTCTTAAAGCAGCTTCCATCACTCCGCCGGTTGCACCGAAAATCACCGCCGCCCCGGTTGATTCGCCCATCAGACGGTCAAATTTAGCAGGCTCCAGCTTTTTAAAGTCCAACCCGGCTTGTTTGATCAGAATAGCCAGCTCGCGTGTGGTTAACACATAATCCACGTCGCGGTAGCCGCTGTCGTGCATTTCCGGGCGGTAAGCCTCGTATTTCTTGGCTGTGCATGGCATGATCGAAACCGAAACAATTTTATCGGGCTCCAGGTTCCGGGCTTTGGCATAATAGGTTTTTGCCAGCGCGCCAAACATCTGTTGCGGTGATTTACAGGTTGAAAGATGCTTCAAATATTCGGGATACATATGTTCGACGTATTTGATCCATCCGGGCGAGCAAGAAGTGGCCATCGGTAATTTCACCGTTTCATCCTTGTCAACCAACACTTTTTTCAGACGGGTCAACAACTCTGTTCCTTCTTCAATAATTGTCAGGTCGGCTGTAAAATCGGTATCCAGCACCGAATCGAATCCAAGCCGCTTCAAGGCTGCCACCATTTTTCCGGTAACACTTTCACCGGGCTCCATTCCAAGCTCTTCGCCTAAACCAACACGCACAGCTGGAGCCGTTTGCACAATAACGTGCAGGTTTGGATTGGCAATAGCTTCCCAAACCTCTTCGATGTAGTTTTTCTCTACAAGCGCTCCGGTAGGACAATGGTTCACACACTGCCCGCAATTGGTACACACCACATCGCGCATCGCCTTTTCAAAAAACGTCGTAATCTTCATCTGGTCACCTTTGTGTGCCACAGTAAGCGCATTTACTCCCTGCAACTCGGCGCAGGTACGCACACAACGCTGACAGCGAATGCATTTACTGTCGTCTTTCATGATGGACGGAGAATACATATCGATCGAAAATTTCTTCAGCGGAACCAGCTCAATGAATTCCTGGGTCATAATTTTATACTCCGACGCCAGGGTTTGGAGCTCACAGTTTCCGTTTCGGTAGCATTTGGTACAATCGGCATTGTGCTCTGCCAATAAAAGCTCGATGATCTGCTTGCGCGAGTTTCGCACCTTCAGGCTATTGGTAAGAATTTCCATTCCGTCTTCGCAAGGCGTAGCACAGGCAGCCGACAATCGTTTTTGCCCCACTACTTCCACCACACAAACGCGACAGTTTCCGGCCACACACAGATCTTTGTGGTAGCACAAAGTCGGGATCTTTATCCCTTCTGATTCGGCTGCTTCCAGGATGGTTTCACCCGCTTTTATTTCCACGGGGTATCCATTGATGGTTATATTGACTTTTTTACTCATTTTGATGTTCCGTTTTGGTTAATAGATCATTTCCTCGCGAAAATTTTCGACAATGGAAGAAAACGAATTGGCCACCGACTGCCCCAGCCCGCACTTGGCGGTGTACTGCATGGTTTCGGTCAAACGCAAAAGCTTATCGAGATAGGCAGCTGGTTTGTCGCCCCGCTTAACAGCTTTTATCCCCAGCAAAAGCTGCTGGCAGCCCACCCGGCAAGGCGTACACTGTCCGCACGATTCTTCCCTGAAAAACTCCAGGTAATTGTCCAGCACATTGAACATCGACCGCGAACTATTGAAAAGCATCATCGATCCCCCGGTCGGCAGAGAAATTCCGGTGAGCTTGCCTTTAAACCCAATCGCGGCATCTTTGAATTTTTTGCGCGGTACCAAAAAGCCGGAAGCTCCGCCTACCTGCACCGCTTTGGTATCCCCGTCTCCAAATTCATACACAAAATCCTGAAGACTCATTCCCAGTTCCAACTCGTAAATTCCGGGTTTTGGAGTATCTCCTGAAACCGAAAACAGCTTGGTACCGCGGGAATACTGCACTCCGAGATCGTAGAATTTTTTGGCGCCATATTTAAATATGGTGAAGGTGTGTACAAGCGTTTCCACATTATTGATCACCGTTGGCTTTCCCTGGTAACCAGCCTGAGTGGGAAACGGAGGCTTATTCCGGGGCTCACCGCGCTTGCCTTCCATCGATTCCATCAGAGCGGTTTCTTCGCCGCAAATGTAGGCACCGCTGCCCATGAACACCTTTATTTTAAAATCAAGCTTAATCTCCCGGCAGTAGTAATCAAACTCATCGATCACTTTTTCCAGTTCTTCCTTTAAAAACTTGTATTCGCCCCGCAGGTAAATAAAACCTTCGCGGGCGCCGGTAATATAGCCGCAAATGGCCATTGCCGTAAACACTTTGTAAGGAACACGCGAAAGTATCTCGCGGTCTTTGAAAGTACCAGGCTCTCCCTCATCGGCATTACAAATCACGTATTTTTCATCCGATTCGGCTTCCGAAGTCAGTTTCCATTTTAATCCCGTAGGAAAACCGGCTCCGCCCCGCCCTTTCAGTTCCGAACTGATTAGTTCGTTGATCAGGTCGCGGGGAGTCTTTTTTATTGTGTTGGAAAGTACTTTCTCCCAGTCGTTCTCATTTCTGAAAATGAAATCGACACGTTTCAGTTGGTGTGAATTTGCCATGGATGTAATTTTAGTGGTAACCGTTATTGCCGTTCTGTTTCATGTACTCAGAAAGTATTTCGCGTACTTTCTCGGGCGTGAGCTCCGTATAAACCTCATCGTTTATAAGCATGGCCGGAGCCTTGTGGCACCAGCCCAGACAGTTGGTTTCCAGAAGCGTGAACTGATGATCGGGGGTTGTTTCCCCCAGTTTGATCTTCAGCATGTCCTGGATGGCAAACAGTACCTGGTTCTTCCCTTTCATGGCACAGGTAATGGTTTTACACACCCTGATGGTGTACTTTCCGGTTGATTTGGTTTCGAGAAAAGAATAAAAAGTAGCTGTTCCATAGACATCGGCTGCGGGAATGTCCATTTCCCGGGCAATCTCGATCATCGATAACTCAGAGAGGTAATGTTCTTTCTCCACCACTCCTTGCATAATCGGCAAAAGATTCTCCCTTTTGCGTCCATGAATATCAGCCAGGTCTTTGACTAAAGTTTGGATCGGATCCATGAGATAAGTTTTTGGTTGTAAAATGGCTATTAGTTGTTATTGTTAAGCAGAGCGCCCAAGCAGGCCGGTTCGGTCGTTGAATACTGGTTGATTTTTTTTACGATTTACCACAATCGTTCTCTAACAAAAATAAGGAGGCAAAATCTAAAATAACAGAAGTTTTACCCTGTAATATAATGTTATTCAGCATCTTTAGTAAAATAACTCCCCAAAAACGGACAATTGAGCCAATTAACTAACATTTGTCATGTGAACATATGTTATACAATATATTTTTGGGGCGGGTCTGTCTGTGTAGTCTAAATAAGCCTCAAAAAATTAAGGATTTTTTAATCTTTAATATCAAAATCAGCCTTTGTATTCGGTTTTTTTTGCTTAATTTTAGAGAGCCAGAAAACAAGAAAACAATACATCATGAAAACAGTTATCCTCACCAATGTCATTTTTATCTTATGGCTATTCCCTAACTTAAGCCGGGCGCAGGTTGTGACCGTTTCGGGGTATGTCAATAACAGCACAAACGGAGAAGCCATCGAGAATGTAAGCATCCTGGAATCCAACTCCGGAATTGGTACCATCTCCAATAAAAATGGATTTTACCGGCTCGTTTTACACGGAAGCGACATCCAGTTAAAAGTTACAACCGAAGGATTTAAAGACTTCACTCAACAGCTTGCATTAAGCGCTGACACCACATTGGTTGTAAAACTCGAACCGAAGGCTGATGACAAACGTCGTCAAAAGAAAACGGAAGAAATACGGGCACAAGTAAAGCCTGAAAAGAAAATAACAGACCGCAGAACCTGGAATCTGTTTTAAACCATCAGCGCTACTAAGGAATCATTTCCTTTATAATCTTCCCCTGGCATTTGTCGGGTACCGGAATATTCAGTAATTGGGAAAGCGTAGGCACCAAATCCACCGCCTCGTATTTGGCCCGAATGATCTGATGTGAAATACCGTATCCGTAAAACACCAGCGGAATATGCGACTGGTCGTTGTAGTTCACTCGTTTAAACTTGTATCCGGGCTGCCAGCCTTCCTTTAAAAGGTACAGGAAGTCGCCTGAGCGGTTTTTATAGTAAGAAGTATACAAAGGTTGGAGCAAACCATTGGCAGAGCTTCCCTGCTCAAGCTGGTGAGCCGGTAACGCCAGCTGAACGCCTTCGAACTGGTTGATAAAATTGGCGGCCGACTCGCTGATCTCATTCAGGTCGAAACCTTTCTTCTTAATCAACTCATGATCGAGGAAAAGCTGCAGATCGCTGGTATGTTCAATCCATTCTTCGGATCCGTAAGTATTATTCAGATACAAAGTCAGCAAAGCAAGCGCACGGTCGATGTTAAAATAATCCACCGGAAGATGAAATTCGTCTTTCAGGTATTCAACCGGGTACGATGCCGAAGAATTGGAAGTAAGAAAGAACAACACATTTTCTTTTCCGTACTTTTTTTCCACGCCATCAACCAACTCGGCCAGGTACTGATCGAGGTAAAGGTACGAATCCTCCATTTCGAGCGAAGACGGTCCAAAAGAGCCGTTTTCATAATCCATTGAAGAGAATACCACGCTCACAAAATCGGTAACATCATCGTCGCCAATCCCTTCATTGTCCATCAACTGCAGGGCAAAATCCTTGATCATCAGGTTGGCAGAAGGCGTTGTTTTAAATGGCCGGAAGTTCTCTGTTTTTTTGATGTATTTATTTACGGCGTGCGGAAACGTATTGAACTCGCCAAAATATCCTCTTTCCAGCAAATAATCATCACGCGTAGCTTCGGTATATTCGGTCTCGGGCAACAATGTCACCCAGTTACGGTAACTGTAACGGGCCGCGTAGTTCTCGCTGTTAAACAACCTTACCCAATCCGGAAAATTACTCACATAAAAAGAACTGGAAATCATTCTTCCCGAAACAATATCGAACCAATAGGCTCCGTCCGCAGCATGGCCGGCGCTAAATATCGCAGACTCCCGATTCAAGCCAACACTGAACACCTTCGATTTCCCCATCGTAAACATCTTCAGGCTGTTGGTAACCGTATTCGACAACAACCGAACCGGCGAAGCATCACCTTCATCCGTATCAGCACCTACTGTCATGTAGTAGTCGTCTTCCGTACAATCGATTTCTTTCTTTTTAAGCCGGTCGTACCAGGTGTTGTTCACAATCCCGTGAATGGAAGGAGTTACCCCGGTGTACAAAGTGGCCATTCCGCTGGCATAGTTCTGAGAGTGAAGGGTAAGCTTTACGTTGGTACAAACGGCACCGTTCGAATAGAGCTTTTTAAATCCTCCCGGTTGAAATTTGTTCCAAAACCGCTGTACATAATCTGGCCGCATGTTCTCGACCACAATACCCACCACCACTTTGGGGCGCGATTCCTGAAAAATTTCCTGGGCTACAACTGCCGATGTAAAAACAAACTGGGCCAAAAGCCCTGCAATAAATACCTTAACTCTCATATTTCCTTCCACTATTAAGCGTCCAAAAATACGAAATGAAATGGTTCGTACAAAGACAGAATCCGCCCTGTTTCATTTTTTCTGAAAATATAATTTTTTGGATATCAACCGTTTCTGCCCCCGAAGAAAAATAATCGAAAAAAATACTTCACACAGGTAGGGTAAGCGTTTCGAAATTCGGTTTACTAACAAAACACTCAAAATTAAATAATGTCATGAAACGAATTTTTGGAATCTTATTTTTGGGCTTAGCCGTGTTTTTGTTTGCGTGCAACAACGACGACACCAACACACCAACACCGGATGACGAACTTCTGGCGGAGAAATCGGCGCAGGTTACTTTGAACGAAGTTAAAATAGAAGCTGCCACTACCGAATCGGAATACGAGGTGGAATTTTTTGCCAATATGGAAGGACAACTCACCCGCTGGTGGCGTTTTGGCAACCGCTTTCAATGGAATCAGAAACTCAGGTACAAAGCCAGCCACTGTCCCAATGTTTCCATTGGCATGCAAGGCGAGGAAGACTACCCAAAAACGCTTACACTTGATTATGGCGACAGTACCGTTCTTCGGAACGGAAAAGTTCTGAGCGGAATCATTGAAATTTACATTTCGGCTCCGCGCTATACACAAGACTTCGAAAAAACAGTAACGTACACCAACTTCACGGTTGATTCGGTCACCATCAACGGTTATACATCCATCATCGTCGACAAGGTAGATACGATGTTCCGTCAGCACATTTCGGAACTTACCTTTACACTGGCCGATGGCACCGTAATTGAAAGGTTGTCGGAACGCACCTGGCAATGGCTCGCAGGCATGGACACTGAAGATAATCAGAGCGACGACGTAATAATAATTACAGGCGGCGCCACGGCAAGCATGACCAAAGACGGAGTGACTGACACGTACACAAAAGAAATTATCAATCCGCTAAAAAAAGTGTACGACTGCCGCCACATTGTAGAAGGAACCATTACCATTACACTGAACGGCACGTTGATAAGTACACTGGATTACGGAAACGGCGAGTGCGACGAAGTGGCCACAATGACCGACAGCGAAGGCAATGTACGGGAAATGGACCTGGCAAAACATCAATTCAGAAACAAGCATCAATCCGGTAAATAAGTATATAAAAGAGTGCCCGGGAAGTAAACTTTCCGGGTGCTTTATTCTGAATTCTGCTTTATCTTTGAAAAAACACCATTGATTAAAGGCCATTTTGACGCAACAGGAATTTAAAGAGCTATTCGAATTGCATTTTGCCCAGGTTCGCAACTATGTTTTCTACCGTTCGGGAGACACCGAAATTGCTACCGACATTGCCCAGGAAACTTTTATGAAAGTGTGGGAAAAGAATGGGTCTTTTTCGGCAGACCGGATAACAGGCCTGCTTTATAAAATTGCCAACGATCTTTTTATCTCACACTACCGAAAGGAGCAACGTTCTTTCCAGTTTTTTAAACACTACCGGCCCGAAGCAGAAACCCGCTCACCCGAGGATGAACTGGCTTTTGAACAGTTAAAAACCAGGTACGACAAGGCCTTGCAACACATGCAGGAGAACCAGCGAACGGTGTTTTTAATGAGCCGGGTTGAAAACCTGAAATACACCGAAATTGCCGAAATGTGCATGATCAGTGTAAAGGCAGTGGAAAAACGAATGAAAAAAGCACTTGAATACCTTCAGGTGAATTTGAAAGCCAATGAGTAACAAAAACATACATAGCGAAGATTCTTTGAACAACGAACATTCCTTTTTGGGGAAAGGAAAAATCGTCTGGGAAAAGTCGGATGCCGAAGTGTGGGCCGAACTGGAAAAGAAAATTTCAGCTCAACCGGCAGTAAAAACAATACCGCTTCGCTCCCAAATTTTCCGGTGGTCGGTGGCAGCAGTATTGCTGATTCTTGTTGGACTGGCAGGAATAGCGACCTTTTATTCAAAAACCATTGGAACCCTGCCCGGAGAACACCTGATCGCTTTTTTGCCGGATGGTTCAAAAGTGGAACTAAATGCCAGCTCTACACTCACTTATTATCCGTTAAGATGGAAACTGCAACGAAAACTTGATTTTGAGGGAGAAGGATTCTTCAATGTAAAAAAGGGTGAACAGTTTTTGGTGAAGTCGGCCAACGGAAGCACCCAGGTGCTGGGAACTTCGTTTAATATTTATGCGCGTGACGAAAACTACCGCGTTACCTGCCTGACAGGGAAAGTGAACGTTAGTACTTTATCGGGTGACCACATTGTGCTTTTGCCCAATAACCATGCAGAATTGGAAGAGGGAAAACTGGTAATGAAAAAGATGTTTAATCCGGAAAGGGCCATTGGCTGGACCAACAACCAGTTCTTTTTTGCAGGCCGCCCGTTAAAAGAAGTCATCGACGAAATTGAACGACAATATGCTGTTACCATAGAACTTGACCCTCAGTTAAATAATCGTAACTTTGGAAGCAATTTCTCAAAAAAGCCCAACGTTGAAGAAGTGCTGGGCCTTGTTTGCAAACCCATGAATCTTAAGTTTGTCAAACAATCGGAAAACGTATACCGGATCGTTGATAAAAGTTAATGCTAAAATCAGGTTGTCTGGGGATTTTGCTGCTGCTCGTGTTTCAATTAGCCGCGCAAACGCCCGAAAGAATAAAAGTAACTGCCCGGAAAACCCCGCTGAATCAGGTACTGCTTGATTTAAAAGAAAGTTATGGCTTTCAGTTTGCCTTCGACAACGACCTTCTTTCCCAATACCCGGTTTCAGCCAACCGCGAATTTAAAACGGCAGAAGAAACCCTTCGCTTTTTAATCAAAAACCTTCCGCTGGAGCTTGAAAAATCCGACGATGTATTTCTGATCATCCCCCGGCAATCAGAACCCCAAACAACCAACACCCAAATCTCCGGCCAGGTACTGGAAGCTTTTACAAGCGAGCCTTTGCCTTTTTCCTACGTTTCGGTAAACCGGACTCCGGTACAAACCGACCGTAACGGGAACTTCAATTTTATTGCCTCCACCGACTCCAGTTTTACCCTGCGAATATCGCACCTTGGCTACTTTGTTTACGACACGGTGGTTTCAAACAGCTTAAACCGGAGGTTCTTTTTAATGCCGCGCATTGAGAGCATTCGCGAAGTCAAGGTACGTGGCAACCCCATCGAAAAATCAACATTGATCGGCGACAAAGCTGGCTACATGAAGATCAACCACCAGATTGCTCCCATCCTGCCCGGCCACGGCGACAATTCTATTTTCAATTTATTGCGGTTAATGCCTGGAATTCTGGCCGCCGGCGAACAATCCAACAACCTGCTGATTTGGGGTGCCTACGAAGGGCAAAGCAAAATTCAGTTTGATGGTTTTACAGTTTTCGGACTAAAAAATTTCAACGATAACATCAGCGTAGTCAATCCTTTCATGGTAAAAAACATTGAAGTAATGAAAGGCGGATACGAAGCCCGTTACGGCGACCGGGTGGGTGGAATTATTGACATTACCGCCAAAGACGGTTCGCTTCAAAAACCCGGTTTTATCCTGAACATTAATTCCAACACCGTGAATACCATGGTACAAACACCCATTGGCAAAAGATCCTCGCTGATTGCAGCATACCGTCAAACTTATTATCCGCTGTACGACCCGTCTGAACTCTCTTTTTTTACCCGCCGCCCCAGTGGCTCCGGAAAAGGCAACAACCCGGGACAAAACATCCTTTCATCTTCGGTTGATTTCAATGTAAAACCTGATTATGTGTTCCGCGATGCCAACCTGAAATTTTCGCACCGGCTAAAAAACAAGGCGCAATTCTCGCTCAGTTTATACGGCGGTGGCGACGATTTCAATTACAATATGGAAGGAGAAGTAGCAAGAACCATCATCACCCAGTCGGAAGGGGAAAAAAACCAGCAGATTGGAAGTTCGGCACAACTCAGCTATCCATGGAACAACAGCAACGTTACCAATATAACAGCTGCCTATTCCTATTTTCAGCAGGAATTCTCTGAAAAAAATGAGCTTTACAATTCGCGCACCGATATTTTGAGAATCACGCGCCACTCGGATTCCGAGAATCAGGTGGATGAAGCCAGGGTCAACGCAGAACACACCTTTTCGTTCAGAGAAGGACATAAAGTGATCGCTGCGTTGGGAATGGTGCGAAACAGCGTGCAACTCAACCGGACTACACTCGAAACCAACACCTTGAATTACGACCGTTCCCTTTCGCGCCTGGTTGCCTATGTTCAGGATGAACTACCGCTTGGCAGTATCCTGAAATTAAATGCAGGCGTACGAGCCAGCTATATCACCGATCCGGGGAAATGGTATGTCGATCCACGGGTATCGGCCTCGCTGAATGTTACCAAACAGCTCAAATTCAATGCTGCCTGGGGAATCTACCACCAGTTCCTGGTTAAAACAACCGTGGTGGATAGTCTGAATAATTTCACCGACTTTTGGATCAATGCTGACGATGAGAATATTCCGGTGCTGGATGCAATGCACACGGTGGCCGGGCTGGCTTACAACCATAATGGATGGACCGCCAGCATTGAAGGATATTACAAAACCACCAACGGATTGACGCGCTACTATGCCGAAAACAAACGTTTCGATGCCGGTTTTTATGAAGGCAAAGCCCGAACCTACGGAATGGATGTTTTCCTGAAAAAAGAATACAAACGCCACATGGCCTGGGTGTCTTATTCGTATTGCCAGGCCGAAGAGCATTTTCCTGTCTATTGGCGGGAATACTATCTCCCGGCCCCGCAACAGCAAAAGCATGAGCTAAAACTGGCAGGAATCCTGAATTACAAATCCTTTTATTTTTCAAGCAGTTATGTCTACGGATCGGGATTCGAGCGTTTTGACATTGAAACCGAGAGCGGGAAAAAACTGGATCAGCCCTACAAACGACTGGATGCATCGCTGGTTTACAAATTCAAACCTGGCAAGGTGAAAGCCGAAGCAGGAATTTCCGTGTTGAATGTGCTCAATACGGATAACATCAAATATTCAAACCTCAGGCTAAGTTCTACCGACGATCTGGATGTGGTGGGCGTTTATGCCGATGCCGTTTCCTTTACACCAGCCCTCTTTCTGAAGCTTGAATTCTGATCGGACGGTTCAGAAAACCATTGTTAAACTTCAGAGATATTTTTTCCGTTTTTCAATTTTTACTGAACTAAAATTCATCAAAATGGTTAGTTTAGGCAAAACAAAGTTCTTTAATACATTTATATGAATAACAAATACCTTGCGAGATTTTTAAACATCGTAGAAAAGGGCGGCAATGCCCTTCCGCATCCCGCAACTCTATTTGCTCTTTTTGCTTTATTGGTAGTACTTCTATCGGGATTCCTTAGTCTTTTCGATATTCATGCATTACACCCCCGTACCGGTGAAATGATAGAACCGGTGAACCTGCTATCGAAACACGGCATAGGCCGGATACTGGAACAAATGGTCACCAATTTTACCGGCTTTGCTCCGCTTGGAACCGTTCTGGTCGCCATGCTCGGAATTGGAATTGCCGAAAGCAGCGGTTTTATTGCCACTGTGCTGCGTTTGCTGGTAACATCGGCACCCAAACGCCTGTTAACATTCGTCATTGTTTTCTCCGCCATATTATCAAACACGGCCAGCGAAGTTGGCTACGTATTGCTGGTGCCGCTGGGCGCTATCATTTTCCTGGCTGTTGGACGACACCCGCTGGCAGGAATGGCTGCGGCTTTTGCCGGAGTTTCGGGCGGATACAGCGCCAACCTGCTGCTGGGCACCATCGACCCTCTGTTGGCAGGTCTCTCAGAAGAGGCTGCCCACATTATCGATCCGGAATACATGGTAAACCCCGCTGCCAACTTCTACTTTATGGTGGTTTCCACCTTTTTTATCGCCATTGCCGGAACCTGGGTAACCGAAAAAATTATTGTTCCCCGTTTGGGTGTTTACGAAGGTGATGAAAAACCGGAAGAATTACGAAAACTAAATTATTACGAAAAGCGCGGGCTCAAATTCTCCATCGTTGCCGGCGCTGCGTTAACGGCCTTTATTCTAATCGGAATTTTGCCCGAAAACGGCTTCCTCAGAGGCGAAAACGGAGATGTACTGCATTCGCCATTTTTGAAGGGAATTGTTGCCATTATTTTTATTGCTGCTGCCGTTTTGGGTGTGGCCTACGGTATTGGCGCAAAAACCTACAAGAACGACACCGACGTAATGAAAGGCATGGGAAAAGCCATGGAAACCCTCGGAATTTACATTGTTCTTACCTTTTTTGCAGCTCAGTTTGTTGCCTATTTCAAATGGACCAACATCGGGTTGATCTTTGCCATCGAGTCGGCACACTTTATTAAATCGCTTGAGCTGGGCTCCATCCCGTTAATGATTGCTTTTATTGTTTTGGTCGGAATTCTGAACCTTTTTATGGGAAGTGCTTCGGCCAAATGGGCCATTCTGGCGCCCGCTTTTATCCCTATGTTTATGTTGCTGGGCTATTCTCCGGAGCTGGTGCAAAACACCTACCGTATTGGCGACTCGGTTACAAACATAATTTCTCCCATGATGTCGTACTTTGCGTTGATAGTGGCATTCTTTCAGCGTTACGATAAAGGTGCCGGCATCGGGACAATTATTGCCACCATGCTGCCCTACACCATCTTCTTCTTTATTGTATGGGTACTGTTGCTGGTCGCGTGGTTATTACTTGGCTGGCCCGTAGGACCTGATTCAGGACTTTTTTACCCGGCAGCCGCTTAAACAAACATTGAAACATACCCAATGATGCAAACCTACATTTCCATTCTGCGGGGCATTAATGTAAGCGGAAAAAACCTACTGAAAATGACTGATTTGAAAAAGCTGTACGAACAGTTGAGTTTTCAGCAGGTGAGCACTTACATTCAAAGTGGAAATGTAGTTTTTGTAGCTTCGGAGCAGAAGACAGAAACACTGGCAGAACGAATCTCCCACCAAATTAAGTCAACTTACGGTTATGACGTTCCGGTACTTGTGCGCACCATTGAACACTGGCAAAACATTGTGGCTAATAATCCTTTTGCGAAGGACGCCTCAAAAGATCCGGCGTTTTTGCACGTAACTTTTCTGGCGGCTGCACCGGAATCAAATCATCCCGACGCCATTTTGTCCAAAGCAATGGAAGGCGAAGAAATTCACATAACGCCCGAAGCAGTTTATTTGTATTGTCCGCATGGCTATGGACGAACCAAACTAAACAATACTTTTCTGGAAGCCAGACTGGGTGTTTCGGCTACCACCCGTAACTGGAAAACCACACAAAAGCTGTTGGAAATAGCCCAAAACATTCAGCAATAAAACTAAATCGCACACCTTTGGAAATACATGATACCTGGATATAGAATGAAATCTGAAGGATTAGCAGGAGTTATGAATGATGAATATCGATTAACGATTGCAGATTGACGATTTCAAGAAACATTGACAGGCAGTACTAAAGTGCATGACTATATTCATTGTTAGCTGAAAATGATTCAACATTCAAAAATTAAAGAAGGAAGAACAACAGTCACAAGCCAAAGAAATTTTGCTACCAACCTGAGAATAAAAAAATCATGATTCCGGAGAATCACCAATAGAAATGAAAGTTTAGATGTATAATCCTATCCGGGATTTGCTTTTAACTTTTAATGCAGAACATTCAATGTAGAATTCCCAATATCCAATTTTCCGAATTTTGTTGGATATTTTACATTCAAAATTGAGAGTTGGATATTTATTAAAATTGACTTTCAGAAAAAAAACCGCCCTTAAAAGAGCGGTTTCAGTATAAGTTATCGTGCAAACAACAACTCCCGGTACTTCGGAAGCGGCCATTTTTCGTTATCAACAATTAATTCCAGCTTATCGATGTGCTCACGAATATCATCAAGGAAGGGACGTACTTCTTCGTTGTAAACCCTGGCACGCTTGTGAATGTCTTCAATTTTGTTGGCGCGCGCCCGTGTCTCCGTCATTTCCTTGCGCTTGGCTTTAATGGCCGATACATGATTTCCAATTTCACGAATCAAATCAAGACGTCCGCCCGCCATCGATTCGTATTCTTCCGCATCGAAAACATCCTTCAGGTATTTCACATTTTGCAACAACATGGTTTGGTATTCAACCGCAGTTGGAACAATATGATTGATGGCCATATCTGCCAGAACGCGCGCTTCAATCTGGATCTTCATGATGAATTTTTCGAACTCAACCTCCACTCTTCCGCGCAGTTCCGATTCATTAAGGACACCCAGCTTGCTAAACAGCTTTTTGCTCTCCGGTCGCAAGTAGGCTTCCAGCGCTTCCGGCACATCGTTTACGTTAGACAAGCCGCGTTTTTTGGCTTCTTTCACCCAGTTATCGCTGTAACCATCGCCGTTAAAGCGAATCGGTTTCGATTTGATGATCAGCTCCTTCAGAACCTGAAAAATTGCCTCATCCTTTTTCACACCTTTTTCAACCAGCTTGTCTACTGCTACTTTAAACTTCTGCAATTGATTTGCCACCAAGGTATTCAGCACAATGATCGCCGAGGCGTTATTGGCCGACGAGCCCACGGCACGGAACTCAAAACGGTTACCCGTAAAAGCAAACGGCGAGGTCCGGTTTCGGTCGGTATTGTCGAGAATAATCTCGGGAATTCGTCCGATGTTAAGCTTCAGGGCTGTTTTTTCGTCCGGTGTCATTTTCCGGTCTACCACTGTCTCTTCCATATGGTCGAGCATGTTCGAAACTTCCGTTCCCAGGAAAACCGACAAAATAGACGGCGGCGCCTCATTGGCACCCAAACGGTACGAATTGGAAGCGGTTAAAATACTCGCCCGCAGCAAATCCTGTCCATCGTAAACAGCCTGAATGGTGTTTATCACAAACGTCAAAAATTGCAGGTTCGACTTTGGATTTTTCCCCGGTTTACACACATTAACGCCGGTATTGGTAGTAAGCGACCAGTTGTTGTGCTTACCCGAGCCATTGATGCCGGAAAATGGTTTTTCATGAAAAAGAATGCGGAACTTGTGCTTCCGGGCAATCTTCTGCATAATATCCATCATCAGCTGGTTATGGTCGTTGGCCAGGTTGGCTTCTTCGTAAATCGGTGCAAACTCAAACTGATTGGGTGCCACCTCGTTGTGGCGAATTTTCACCGGAATCCCCAGTTTGTACGCTTCGTTTTCCACATCCTGCATAAAGCGGTTGGCGCGCGTCGGGATCGATGAAAAATAGTGGTCGGCCAGTTGCTGATCTTTGGAAGAGGCATGCCCCATCAGTGTTCTGCCGGTAAGGAGCAGATCGGGACGCGCCATAAACAAAGCCTCGTCAATCAGAAAATACTCCTGCTCCCAACCCAGGTTTGTCTGTACCGACGTCACATTTTTATCAAAATACTGGCACACTTCCGTTGCCGCTTTGCTTACGGCCTGCAGCGCACGCAAAAGAGGTGTTTTGTAGTCGAGCGCCTCACCGGTATACGAAATAAAAATCGTAGGAATGGTCAAGGTAGTTTCGCTGATAAAAGCCGGTGAAGTTGGATCCCAGGCTGTGTAGCCACGCGCCTCGAACGTTTGGCGGATACCACCATTGGGGAACGAAGAAGCATCGGGTTCCTGTTGCGCCAGCAAATTACCCGAGAACGATTCGATCACTCCCCCATCGGCACCGTGCACAATAAAAGCATCGTGCTTCTCGGCTGTTCCGTCGGTAAGCGGATGAAACCAGTGCGTATAATGCGTAGCTCCGTTTTCAAGCGCCCAGGCTTTCATTCCCTGCGCTACCTGGTCGGCCATTTTACGGTCGATGGTGGTGCCGTTCTCAATCGCGTCGATTACTGCTTTGTAGGCCTCACGCGACAGGTATTTCTTCATTTTTGTTTTATCGAAAACCAGCATTCCAAAATAATCCGACACCAGGTTTTCTTCCCTGACAATCTCATCCGGTTTGCGGTTTAGCATCTCTTCGAGTGCTTTAAATCTGAATTGTGCCATTGTATGATGTTTTTGTCTGATAAATGTCTGGACTCAAAAATAGCATTAATCAACCTATTCCTACATCACAACAGGGCACTATCTTAAAAATTTATCATTATTTCTCATTTAACTCTATCTGCAAAGGGGCCACCAACTCAAAAACAGACAAAAAAGAACGATCTTTGATTACAGAAAGAGCTGAACCTTGATTTGATATTTGCTTCAACAAGCAGTATTTTTCAACCAAAATCAAAAAATGAATGAACAAGGCTGAAATTCTATATAAAATTCAAAATTCAGACACCAAAAAAGTAAAGATCGCTTTCTCCGACATCGATGGAATTTTGCGCGGAAAGTACATCCACCGCGACAAGTTCCTGAGTTCAGTGGAAAACGGAATTGGCTTTTGCGATGTAATTTTTGGATGGGATTGCAACGACAAATGCTACGACAATTCGGAAATAACGGGCTGGCACAGCGGCTACCCGGATGCCAAAGCCCACATCGATCTTTCTACTTTCCGCGAAATTCCCTGGGAAAAAAACATCCCTTTCTTTTTGGGAGATTTCAGCAAAGATCCTCAATATGCCAAAGCCGTTTGCTCGCGAAGCCTTCTTAAAAGAATCGCCGACCAAAGCAAAGCGATGGGTTTTACTCCCATATTCTCGCAGGAGTTTGAGTGGTTCAACTTTAGAGGAACACCCAGTGAAATAAGTGCCGGTAATTTTGATGAACTAAACCCCATCACTCCGGGAATGTTTGGATATTCACTTATCCGGACCTCGCTCAACCAGGAATATTTTCATGAGTTGTTTGACCTGCTGGAGCAATTTAACATTCCATTGGAAGGAATGCACACCGAAACCGGGCCGGGAGTAATGGAAGCCACTGTGATTCATGACGAAGTGGTAAGTGCTGCCGACAAGGCTCTTTTATTCAAGACATCGGTAAAAGAGATTGCTTACCGCCATAATTTTGTAGCCACCTTTATGGCCAAGTGGAATGTAAAACTACCCGGCAGTGGAGGGCATCTTCACCAAAGCTTATGGGACCTGGAAAACAGAAACAACCTGTTTTTTGATGCGAACGATCCGCACAAAATGAGTGAAACCATGAAACAATACATTGCCGGGCAACTGTATTGCCTGCCCGATATTTTGCCGATGTTTGCACCCAACCCCAACAGCTACCGGCGGTTAAGCGGTGGAGACTGGGCACCGTCGACCCTCACCTGGGGAATCGACAACCGCACCACTTCCATTCGTGCTATTCCCGGAGCGCCTCAGTCAACCCGTATTGAAACCCGGGTGCCGGGTGCCGACACCAATGCTTACCTGGTAATGGCCGCCGCACTTGCTTCGGGCTTGTATGGCATAAAAAAGCAGTTGAAGTTGGGCGAAGCCACTACCGGCAACGGTTATCAAAACAAAGGCGGCGGCGAATTACCCGCCAATTTAGAGGAAGCCACAAAAAAAATGGCAGGATCAGAGATTGCTGCTGAACTTTTCGGACATGAGTTTGTAAAACACTTTACCGCCACCCGCGAATGGGAATGCCGGCAAATCGACAGGAATGATCCGAAGTGGGAACTAAGAAGATATTTTGAAATTATTTAGCTTATTTTTGGGAGCAAACAGCAGGCAATGGAAATACGCGATTATGCACAAATAATTAAACTCGCATGGCGGGAACTGGACGGCGACCGACACGAAATAAAAGGTGTTTTTGATGTTAGCGCCCAGGTTTCGACCAACCACGTTTACAAGGTATCGTTCTACAAACGCGAACCGGTTTTTGCCAAACTTTCGGAATACGGCAATTTTGAAGACTTCAGAGAAGACCACATCATCATAAACAACCTGGCCAATAACCTCGAATATCCGTACCAGATGTTTTTGGCGCAGTCGCTGGTAAAACGCAACGAGTTGTTTATTTACCGCTACCACGAGCTAAACCGAAGCGCCTGGGTGGTGTTTTACAACCCGATTCTGATACGCGAGAAACTGCCCCGGCGCCTGGAAGAAAAGCACATAAAAAAGCTCGGACGCGAACTGGCCCGTTTTCACAAAGCCTGTACAAACGTATCCAACCAGTTGCCACATTCTTCAAAAAATGTGATCATTGATATTCAACGTCTGAAACGGTCGATTTACAAGGAAGAAATAAAAATGTGCGACTCGCACCGCGATATGATCCTTCGTCATGCCGACTGCTTTCTCGAAAATGCCGACAAAGCCAATTACATGACCGAGATTGAGACGATCCCGGTTTTTGTGGACTGGAACATTGGTAACTTTTCGGTAACCGGCGATGGTAAGTTTTATTCCCGCTGGGATTACGACTGGTTTCGCATGTCGTCGCGCGTCATGGATTTTTATTTTTTCAGCCGCGTGGTTTCCGATGTGGGCGACCGCACTGTTTTCAGCTACCTGGTGGATACCCTGATGGAAGACCGCTTTATGATATTCCTGAAAGAATACCACCGGATTTTCCCGCTAAGCGTTGCAGAAGTCCGACTAATCAAAGAAACCTACCGTTTTTTTATCCTGAATTACGTAATCAAAGACGGTCCGTACTTTTTCCGGAAATACTATTCCAACAAACTTATTAAAGAGGCTTACGACACCTATTTCCCGGCAATGGATGCCAATTACCGGGTGGAAAAAATATTGAAGACTTTAAAATTATAGCAGAATGTTGCGAACAAAAAGTTTTAAAAGTATTGTAACCAATTACAAAGCCGTATTTTTTGATGCCTTTGGAGTGCTTAAAAACCACAGTGGATTGATCCAGGATATCAATCAGACTTTTGAATACCTTGAGAAGAAAGGCATTTACTATTATGTACTTACCAACGACTCGTCACGCAGTCCGGAGGAGCTTTCCAACTGGTACATAAAACGAGGTCTAAACTGCATTACCACCGACAAAATTCTGTCGTCGGGAATGCTGGCCATGGAATTTTTTAAAACCAAGTTGCAGGACGGTAATTCGGTGGCCTACCTTGGCACCCGGGAATCGGCACACTACATTGAAACAGCAGGTTTGCATACCGTTCCGATCGGCGATGTCGACTTAAACCACATCGACCACATACAATCGTTTGCCTTTCTGGACGATGAAGGTTTCGACTGGAACGTTGACATCAACAAATCGATCAACCTGTTGCGCAAAAAAAACATGAACGTGGTGGTTGCCAACACCGACAAAAACTACCCGGTAAACAAAAACGACATCTCGATAGCCATCGGCGGTCTCGCCGACCTGGTGGAAAAAATCCTTGGAAAGAAATTCATCCGCTTCGGCAAACCCGATGCCCAGATGTTTTTGCTTGCTTACGAACGTGCACTTCAGGACATTCGCGTAAAGAGAGATGAAATACTAATGGTGGGCGACACACTTTACACCGACATCATCGGCGGAAACAAATTCGGACTGGACACCGCACTGGTTCTTTCAGGAAATACACTGCCCGAAATGGCAAGTATCCGCATTGGAAGTTCCGGAATCATTCCCACATACGTGTGCGAATCGGCCGTAATTGAACCTTAATGCTATTCAAAGCCAGACTGAGGCTTGCCCAGCTCTTTTGAAATTTGGCGAAGCGCCTCTACCAGCACCTTATCCTTTTTTCGGCCTTTTGATGAAACCCGGATGTGAAATTTATCCATTCCGGTTTTATTGGAACAATCACGCACATATACACCAAACTCCTCCAGCAAACGCATCTGCACATCGTATGCGGTTGAACCGCCCTTGATCTTCAGCAAAATAAAATTACTCCCGGTGGGATACACTTCAAATCCATCAATCCCCTTCAGTTGATTGAATAGCAAGTCCACATCGGCTATCACTTTATTCCTGGCCACGTGGTATTCTTTGTCCGTTTCGCGCAGCTGCGTTAAAAAATACTCGGCCAAAGTATTGATATTCCAAACAGGAAGTACATTTCTGATCTTTCTCAGAAACACCTCGTTGGCCGTACAGCAATAGCCCAACCGCAAGCCGGGAACTCCGCAGTGTTTGCTCATACTGCGCACAATGATCAGATTCGGGAATTCAGCCACATGTGGAATAAGTGATGGTATTTCATCCGCCGCAAAATCAATAAACGACTCGTCCACCAGGATCAGTTTCAGGTGTTGCATCCGCCTCAGAAACCCCAGCATTTCATCCAACCCAATAAGCTGTCCCGTCGGATTTCCCGGATTAATGATCAGTGCAGTGTCCGGTTTTTCCTGCTCCAACCATTCGGCATATGCATCCAAATCGAGCTGATAGCCTTTTTCGTGCGGCAACTGAAAAAGCTTCACTTTTCCTGAATGCTCAAGCTTCTCGATGTATTCACTAAAAGTTGGAACGGGGATCCCCATTTCTGAAACCAGCTGGCTTTGAATGATTGTTATGAGTTCTGTGGCTCCGTTTCCGATCACCAGATGTTCGGGCTGCGCATGCACTACCGAGGCGAGCTCCTTTTGCGCCAATACCGGGTTACTCGATGGATAGAACTTAATAAGTACCGGCAGTTTCTGCTGAATTTTTCGCAACAACGCCTTCCCCGGAAAATAAGGATTTTCAATAAAACAAAAATCCACCACTTGATCCAGCCTGTCTTCACCCACAATATCCACCAACGATGGCGAATGTGAAGTTTCGTCAAACAAATACCGGTCTATTTTTAGCCTGTTCTTATCCATAGTTTCGGGGCACAAAAAAACACAAAAAAAGCTGCACCGCGAACGGAACAGCCTTCTTTATTTTGCAACTATAAAGTTAAATTTTCGCTTGTTTTGTTGTCTTGATAATACGGGCCGCGATTTTATACGGGTCTCCGTTAGAAGCAGGACGACGGTCTTCCAAACGACCTCTCCAACCAGCTTCGATTGTACCAACAGGGATACGGATTGAAGCACCACGGTCAGAAACACCGTAGCTAAAGTCGGTGATAGCAGCTGTTTCGTGCTTACCAGTCAAACGCTGATCGTTGTAGGCACCGTAAACAGCGATGTGTTCCGGCACATGCTTTCCGAATTCTTCGCAAATAGCCGTAAATACTTTTTCATCGCCGCAGGTTCTCATTAAACCGTTAGAGAAGTTGGCATGCATACCCGAACCGTTCCAGTCGAGGTCTTTACCCAGTGGTTTTGGATGCCATTCTACATCCACACCGTATTTTTCGGCTGTACGCTCCAATAGGAAACGAGCCATCCAAATCTGGTCTCCGGCACTGTGCGCACCTTTGGCAAAAATCTGGAATTCCCATTGCCCGGCGGCTACTTCTGCATTGATTCCTTCAACATTCAAACCAGCCTCCAAACAAAGATCGAAATGTTCTTCTACGATTTGACGACCAAAAGCTTTAGAACCACCAACACCACAATAGTAAGGTCCTTGTGGCAGCGGGAAACCACCTGCCGGGAAACCTAACGGAAGACGGGTCTGAGGATCGTACAGAAAATACTCCTGCTCAAAACCAAACCAGAAATCTTCATCCTCTTCCTCGATATGAGCACGACCATTGGAATCATGTGCAGTTCCGTCAGCATTCAAAACCTCGGTTAATACCAGGTAAGCATTTTTGCGGTCCGGATCAGGGCAAATAAATACCGGCTTCAACAAAAGGTCAGAAGAACCACCTGCAGCCTGATTAGTTGAAGAACCGTCGAATGACCACTCCGGGCAATCTTCCAACTTACCACTGAAGTTTTCTGCAACACGGGTTTTTGCTCTCAGGTGCTGGGTTGGTACAGTACCGTCCAGCCAAATGTATTCCAACTTTGATTTCATAGTGTAATAAATTATTTTAAATTATGGATAATCTATAACTGTTCGACGCAAAAGTATGATTAAATGAAATTGACTTCGGTTGTTTTATAACAAAATGTAAAAAGTTAATACAAAATTTACATTAAAATCCGTTTTTTGCCACACCCCCCACTTCCGAAGATATCATCAATACAAAAATAAGACACATACCACAAACAACCATTAAAATACAACACTTATTTTCCTTTTCATACTAATTTTCTAATCACACCCCCACAAAAACACACCCTAGGACCCAAGAAAATAATTTCTGTTTTTCCGTATCGGGAACCCTTCAGAAAAAAATCGTGTGTGATCACTTTAACATAAACTGACTGCCTTCAAAAATCGCCTGGTCCAAAAACACTAAGGTTCTTTTGTAACAATACAGGGTAAAACAATACTTATCAGGATATTTATGAAAATCAAAAATCACTTAAAATAAACCGCTATGAATGTGGATCGACGAAGTTTTATCAAAACAAGTGGTATGTTTGCAGCGGGGAGTGTTATGCTTCCCTCATTTTTGCAATCGTGCCATAACGAACAAATTTCAGCGAACGTGAAGAGCTATTTAGATCATTTTGAAGTGTCTGCAGAAATGCTGCAAAAGGTAATTGCAGCTGCTATGAGCAAGGGAGGTAATTATGCCGACCTTTATTTTGAACACAAAATCACCAACAGCATTTCGCTGGAAGACGGGAAAGTGAACCGTGCGTACTCCAATGTTGATTTTGGAGTAGGAATACGCGTTTTGAAAGGCGACCAGACTGGCTTTGCCTATTCCGAAAACATCAGTTTGGACGACATGTTGAATGCTGCAAAGCTGGCAGCCAACATTGCCGACCAGCCAAACGAGTTCGCCCCAATAGGTGTGAACGAAAAAGCGCCTGCCAATTTTTACCCCATCCAACAAAAGTGGACCGATGTAACCATTGGCGACAAAGTTCCTTTTGTGCAAAAAATTAACGACAAGGTTTTCAGCCTTGATGAAAAAGTGAGCAAGGTCAATGCTTTTCTCGGAGACGAAACATCGTATGTGCTGTTTTACAACTCAGAAGGAAGACTGACGTACGATTACCGCCCGATGATGCGAGTGGGAGCTGTTTGCGTAATGGAAAAAGACGGACAGATCGAAAATTCCTATGTGGCGCGTTCTTTCCGCTCGGGGTTTGAGGTAATGACCGACGAACTGCTGGACGAGATTGCAAAAGAAGCCATTGAAAAAACCAACCTCCTTTTTGAGGCAGGCAAACCCAAAGCCGGTGAAATGCCGGTGGTGCTGGGAGCCGGAGGCTCGGGAATTTTGCTTCACGAAGCCATCGGACATACCTTTGAAGCGGATTTCAACCGAAAAGGCACCTCCATTTTCAGCGATAAATTTGGCAAGAAAGTAGCCGAGAATTTTATCAATATCATCGACGACGGAACGCTGCCTTACGACCGCGGCGCCATCAATATTGACGATGAAGGTAACGACGTACAGAAAACCTACCTGGTAAAAGACGGTATTCTGAACAGTTACATCCACGACCGCATCAGTGCGCAATATTACGGAGTTGAGCCAACCGGAAACGGACGGCGCGAATCTTTCCGCAACATGCCATTACCTCGTATGCGTTCAACTTACATGGAAAACGGCCCGCACACTGTCGACGATATTCTCGCACAAGTGGATTACGGCGTTTATGTGGACAATTTTAGCAACGGCGAAGTAAAAATCGGTGCCGGCGATTTTACCTTCTTTGTAAAATCGGGCTACGTCATAGAAAAGGGCAAACTTACGCGCCCGATCAAAGACATCAACATTGTTGGGAACGGTCCGCAGGCTTTGGCCGACATTACCATGACCGCCAACGACTACAAAAACGACAGCGGTACCTGGACCTGCGGTAAAGACGGACAATCGGTTCCGGTAACGCTGGGTCTGCCAACTGTTTTGGTTAAGAAAATGACGGTGGGCGGTACCAACGCGTAATTTGTTTAGAGTTCAGTGTTTAAAGTGCGAGCTATTCAATGCAAGATTTTAACCGTTTCCTCAACTTGCAACTTGAAGCTTGCCGCTAAAAGCTAAAAAAATGAATAAAGAAGAAAAATATAATCTCGCCAAGTGGGCCATGAACCATGCACTGGAAAACGGCGCCCAGCAGGCAAGCGTAACCATTGCCAACAGCGTTAGCAGCAGCGTGGAAGTACGCGAACAAAAAATTGATAAACTGGAACAGGCCATTCAGAGCGGACTTTCGATTCGCCTGTTTGTGGACGGAAGATATTCTGCTCACTCCACCAGCCGCTTGAAAAAAGAAGAACTGGCACATTTCATCGAAGAAGCCATTGCCGGAACGCGGTTTCTTTCGGAAGATGAATTCAGGACACTGCCTGAACCGGAATTGTATTACAAAGGCGGAGGTGCCAACCTAGAGCTGCTCGACAAGGATTTTGACAAGGTTGATCCGCAGAAAAAAATAAAGCTGGCTTTTGATGCCGAGAGCGAAGTTTTTGGAAAAGACGACCGGCTTATTTCGGTTTCAGCCGGTTACTACGACAACAAAAACGAACGTGTAATGGTCACCAGCAACGGTTTTGAAGGCGATTCCTCCAATTCGGTTTTTGGCGTTTACACTTCGGTATCGGTGAAAGGTGGTGACGCCCGCCCCGAAGCAGGCTGGAACGAAAGTGCCATTCAATATGCGAATCTAAAGAAAGAAGGCTCCGGAAGCATTGCACTGGAAAAAGCACTGAGCAAAATAGGCCAGCAAAAGATCCAGTCGGGCACCATGCCCATGATTGTGGAAAACCGACAGGTTGGCCGCATTTTTGGGCCACTGATCAATGCTTTGAGCGGATCGGAAATTCAGCAAAAAAACTCTTTCCTCATCAATAAACTGGGAGAGAAGGTAGCTTCCGAAAAACTGACGCTGACCGATGATCCGTTTATTGTCGGAGGCCGCGGGTCGCGCTTGTTTGACGGCGAAGGGCTTGCCACCCAAAAACGTACCGTGTTCGACAAAGGTGTTTTGAAAACTTATTACATCGATACTTACTACGGTAAAAAGCTGGAAATGGAACCGACAAGTGGCAGCACCACCAACCTGGTTTTTGAAACCGGTGATAAAGACCTTCAAGGCTTGATTGCTTCGGTTGACAAAGGCATTTTGGTGACCGGATTTAACGGGGGAAACAGCAATGGTTCTTCGGGCGATTTTTCGTATGGAATCGAAGGCTTCCTCATCGAAGACGGTAAAATCACCAAGCCAGTAGCCGAAATGAACATTACCGGAAACATGAAGCAACTGTGGTCGAGTATTGGCGAAGTTGGTAACGACGTTAACCAGAATTCATCGTGGAGAACTCCTTCTATTCTTTTTGAGAATATCGATTTTAGCGGATTATAGAAAAAAAGCATAAAAAAAGCCGTTCTTCTGTCGGATGACGGAAGAACGGCTTTTCTTTTTATACCAGTTGTACCTTCAAATGCCGTAT
Organism: Maribellus luteus; assembly: GCF_003576475.1. Taxonomy (GTDB): domain Bacteria; phylum Bacteroidota; class Bacteroidia; order Bacteroidales; family Prolixibacteraceae; genus Draconibacterium; species Draconibacterium luteum. The sequence continues at coordinate 326,130 of NZ_QWGR01000005.1, forward strand.
GGGATTTTGAACAACCGGTATTACAGCTCCAGAAGAACGGGATCGCCCAATCCAATGGATTTCAATACCGGAAGTTGTGTTGCGGCATCTCCCACCACCACATAGTACATCTGATCCGGTTTTATCAATCGCTGCGCCAGTTCTTTGTGCATTTCAGGTGTCAGCGACTTAACAAAGGCCTCTTCTCTTTTTACATAGTCGAAAGGCAGATCGTAAGCACTGATATTGGTCAGCATCGAATGAAGTGCTCCGAGTGTTTCAAACTCAAGTGCGTTCGATTTTACCAGCGCATCTTTCGTAAACTGCAAGTCTTCATCCGAAATACCGGTTCTGTATTTCTCAATTTCGTCTTTGAATATCTGAACCGATTCGCCGGTAGCAGTAGTACGTACGCTTGAGCTGGCTCTGAAGGTTCCGTAATTCTTTCCTCCTGCAAAGTAAGTTCGTGCACCATAAGTATAGCCTTTTTCTTCGCGCAGAATTAGGTTCACAATACCATTAAAGCTTCCGCCAAGCTTGTAATTTACCACTGTTGCCTGCTCAAAATCAGCGGAAGAACGAGGAATTGCATAATGTCCTATTGTGATTACAGACTGCTTGGCACCGGGAACATCTACAAAATAAATAGCCGATTTTTCAGGAGCCTGAGGAGCTTCGATTTTTGGAATTTCTACAGCAAAGGGTTTCCAGTTGGCCACCAAAGTACCCAAACCTGCCATCACCCGGTCCTGGTCAATTTTCCCGACAACATGCATCCGGGCCACCGAAGGAGATACCGATTTATTGTAGAATTCTTTCAGATCATCCATGGTAATCGCCTCGAGTGACTCAAGAGTTCCGCTTCCAGGCACTGATAAAATATGATCATCGCTGTAAACCAGCTTATCAAACGCAAGGCTTGCCAGATAATTCGGACTGGCCTGATTGCGTTTAATGTTGTTGATCATCCGAAGTTTGGTCAATTCAAACTGTTCTTCATCCCAACGTGGCTGCAACAAAATTTCTTCCACCAGCGCCAGTGTCTTTTCGTAGTTCCGGGTCAGACAATTCACTGAGATGGCCATATTTTCAGTTCCGGAATAAACACCTATGCGAGCTCCCAGTAAATCTATTTCTTCTTCCAGTTCTTCGGGTGTCTTGGTGGCGGTACCTTCGGTAAGCATACTGGCCAGAAAACTGGCAACGCCTGCTTTTTCTTTCGATTCAAGAATATGTCCGCCGTCCATAACAATGGAATACTGAATCAGCGGAAGCTCGTCGTGCTTAATGCCCAACACCTTCATCCCGTTTTCCGTTTTATCCGTCCAAACAGCCGGTACGGTAATTTCCGGATCCTGACCTTTGGCTGGTTCTACCGTGCGGTCGAAACCGGACGGTGTTTTCTCAATCACTTCTTCTTCGGCAATGGCTGACTGATCTACTTCTGTCGCAGTTAAAACATCCTCTTCAACAATACCGGCGTCTACCGAATTTTCGGCGATTAAATCAACCTGTCCTTTCGGAACAAAACTGGTTGCCAGGTAAGGTTTGTTTTTTACGTAAGTCTCATAAACCCGGTTAATATCCTCGATAGTAACTGCTTTAATTTTTTCAATGTCCTGTTCGATATAACCTGGCGACCCTGTAAACTCGTTGTACATAGCCAACTGGAACGACTTGTTCAATATCGAGCTCATGCCACTGTAAAACTGTGTTTCAAGCCCTGCTTTGTGTTTTTCGAGGTCTCTTTCGGTAATTCCCTCTTCTTCAAAAAGTTTGAAAGCATCAAAAACGGCTGTTTCCACTTCGGCCAGACTTGTGCCGGCATTGGCATTGACTGAGACGGTGAACTGACCCGCCAGTTCCATTGAATTGCTGTAAACCCCGGCGCGCGGAGCCAGTTTCTTGTCCTTTACAATCACCCGGTAAAACGGCGACTTTTTGCCATCTCCCAGAACACGAGCCAGAAAATCAAGCGCATAAGCGTCGTCACAATATTCCTCCACCGAAGGCCAGATCATGGTTAACTGCGGCGTTTTGGCAAAGCTGTCTTCGTGATACAGCTTTTTTGTTTCTGGCAAACTAACCCGCTGAGGCTCCAAATCTTCGACTTTTTCACCTCCCGGTATTTCCCCGAAGTACTTCTCAACCAGCGGCTTCACATCTTCCGCTTCAAAATCGCCCGCCAGCACAATGGTTGTATTGTTGGGAACATAATATTTTGCATGAAATTCTTTTACATCATCAACCGTTGCATTAAACAGGTCTTCCATTTCGCCAATAACGGTCCAGCTGTACGGATGCCCTTCGGGATAAAGATTCGTTGCAATCAGCCAGCTGTTATAACCGTACGGGCGGTTGTCGTACGACTGACGTTTTTCGTTTTGAACCACATTTTGCTGGTTGGCAAAAGCCGACTTGGTAACGGTATTCTCGAGGTAGCCCATGCGGTCGGACTCCATCCAAAGCACCATTTCCAGCGCATTTCGCGGAACAACTTCATAATAAATGGTTTGGTCGTTTCCGGTTCCGCCATTGAGCGTTCCTCCGGCCGACTGAATTTTTTTAAAGAATTCATCCTGCCCGACATTTTCAGATTCCTGAAACATCATGTGTTCAAAAAGATGGGCAAATCCGGTTTTACCGGGAACTTCGCGGTTCGAGCCTACGTGGTACATAATTGCCACGGCAACAATCGGATCCGATTTATCCTGATGCAAAATAACGCTGAGGCCGTTATCTAACTGGTACTGCTCATAAGGCACGGAAAGTTTTTCGTCACTTTGTTGTCTGTTTGAACACGAAATCAAACTAAGAACAACTACGATAAGGAGGAGATTTAGTTTTTTCATGATTAAAAGGAAGATTTTTTGTTTTGAACGAAGTTAATATAAAATGGACAGGATAAAACTGTTATTACTCATTAAATCAACGAGATGAAATAAAATATATTTTATATTGAAAAGTTTCATGTTGAACAAAAGTAAGTTTTACCCTCCGTTTTAAAAGGGCACAGCAGAGTTACAAAACCGTGGTTTTATGCCTTAAAAACCCCATCTACTTAGGGATGAAATCCGAAAATGCGCCTACAAAGCCTTACCATGTTGACGAGTTGCCACCAGCAGGCCTTAAGCGATTGGTAAACTTTAAAAACGTTTATTTCAGGTAATCGTTTATAAAATCGAGACGAGGCTGGTAAATGGTCTCTTCCCATTGCTTCTGAAATTCCTTTTGCTCCAGGGCGTGTGCGCGATACGGTGTTACCAAAACTGTCTTTTCTCCTTTTGTCTGGTTAATTGCAGCGTATATTCCGGTGGACGGGCAAGTATAATCAATCAACCCGATTTCAATCACCAAGGTTGCTTTTGATCCTTTTAAGAGATGAGCGGCATCGAAATACGGATACGTCTCCAGCATTTTATCCTTGTCTTTTGAAAATGCAAAAGGTTTGGGCCATCCTCCGGCTTCATCATTGAGCGTTCTGCCAAAATCGCACATGGCGGGCACAACTGCCACTGCTGCACTCACCCTGTGGTCTAAACCCGCAGCTGCCAATGCCTGTCCCCCGCCCTGGCTTTCTCCGATCACCAAAATACGCTTGCCGTCCCATTCGGGCTGGCTGCACAAAAAGTCGAGCGTACGCAGAAAACGCAGGTACATCCCGCGAAAATAATTCTCGTCGCGGTTCTCAGCTCCAAGCTCCCAGTAACCGTTCAACTCCCCTTCTTCCAACCCGTCGTAATATTCCTGCGGCTGACCATTCAGCATACCGTGGGCATTTAAATCGAACGACAAAGCCCCTTTTCCCATTTGAGCATATTTCAGAGCGGTTTCAGCTCTCGACAAACACCAGTGACCTTTTACTCCCGCCGCGTGCAAATACAGCACAATGGGAAGCGAGCCGGGCGCAGCGTTTTCCGGTTTGGCAAAATATCCGCGGGCCGGTTTCGGCCCCAGACAATTGATCTCCACATCGGAGCAAATAAAATCTGGTACTTCAGACACTACCGGAACACTTTCGATCTCTACCGGCAAAGCTCTTAATTCCTTCTTTTGCCGGCTCCAGTACCGGTCAAAATCTTTGGGTCGTTTTGTGGCCGGAGAAAAACCTCCCGGATCACTTACAAAACCGGTGGATGTTACCACATCACCTGCTTTTACACTAAATATCATCGACCTTGGCTTGTCAAATCTTTCGTCGAGCAAAACCAGCTCTTCCCCGGGCGTTTTAATTGGCTTCCATTCTGCTTTTCCCGAAAAGTTTGTATCCACTTTCACCAAAATAGAATCTGTTTCCACCTCACTAACCAGCAAACTAACTTTTACTTTCTCTCCTTTCGAATAGATACCGTCTGCGTTGCTTTGTTTCAGTACAACATTTTGGGCCAGGGAAACAAAAACTGCCAGCAAAGTAAAAACCGCGGCAAGGGTCAGGTGTTTGATTTTATTCATGGTAAGATTTATCTGATTTTCGGATGCTGAAAATACGTCTATTTCGATTGTCCGCAAAGGCTTTCCCGGGTTTATTTGCTTTTCAGGCTAAACACGCGGGCTCCAAAAGTAAATGAAAACATCCTTATCCAGGTAAGCGAGAACAATACCAGGTTCAATCCTAAGGTATCATACAAAAACCGCATCAGGGCTTTGGGAAAAATTGCATCGATCGGAACCAGTATAATCAGGAAAAAATTAAGCCACAAAAGTATTTTGTCGAATGCCGGTTTGGGTCCGGAAAGATACCACAAAACCAGTCCGGCCATTGCTATTACATAGGTGTGTTTTTCGGCGGTGGTGCTAAACAAAATCACCCAGCCCAACAGAATGCCAAGCACCTGTGTTCTGAAAGTAGCTTCGTGGTATCTTTTGTAATTCAACAACGTGCCCGCACAAATAAACAACAACGATATTCCCTGGATATAAACTACATGATCTACTACACTTTTATACCCCAACAGGTACAAGAGGCGATAGATCACCTCAAAATCAAGGGGATTGTGCCGCTGCCCGATAGCCGTAAACCACGATTGATAATAACTTAGCAGTTCCGGGCCCGGTATTTTAATTAACGGCACCAAAAACAAGCCCGCAAATAACAATGCAGCAACGACCGCATTTCGTGTAAAGCGCTTGTAAAACAACAAGGTTCCCAATTGTATCAAACCGTAAATTTTGGAGAAAGCAGAAAACGACAGCAGTAAAATCCCATACATGAATTGGTTTCGTTCCAGCATTGAATAGACCAGCATAAAAAGGGATGCCACCAACAAATTGGACTGAAAATAAACCAAATCCGTCAGCGCAATCGGAAACAGAAACCAGAAAACAAAACGTTTCTTTTTAAAATCAAACTGCGGTGCCGGAAGCGCAAAAACTGCCAGGAAAAACAAAGTATAATTGAAGGCATTCCACAGCACAGCTCCTAAGCACGAAGGCAAAAAGGCAAAAACCGGGAAAAACACGGAGAACACGGGGCCATACAAGTACCGGTCGAGCGGATGCTGCCAGTTGGCGTATGGATTGATATTGTTCCAAAAATCGAGCGTTCCGAACTTATACACCAGGAAAACCTTGTAGCGGTCGTCCATTACCTTAACTGTGGAAACCAGCAGCACCAGTACAAAACCCACAAAAAAGATAAACCTGCGCGAAGCAAACAGTTGACTGATTTTTTTCCTTGTCTTGTCAGAAAATAGCATTCTGCATATAGTTAAGTAGTTTTGAAGAAGAAAATTACTGATTTTTAAGCACTATTGTCCGATTAGATTATCTATTTATAAGGAGATTTTTCTTTATCGATCTTTGGCTTATCAGCCGGATTTTACTATTTATCATGACACAAATAGTAAACACAAAAGTCCAGGCTGCGTCCGCTTCGCACGAAAAAACCACGTATTGCCGGCTAAGAGTTCGGAACTCCCCCGAATACTCGGGGTCAAACAGCCGAACTCTTTTAACGCCGTCTTCACTTGTTTTTCGGCTCACCGCCCGAGGCCAACCTATGTAATTTGTCTCACTTCCTTCCTATTCCAGAATAAAGGTTTAAAACATTTGTAAGAGGATGATATTACACCTGCAAAAAACAAAAAAGGTGGATCTTTCCGAACCACCTTTTCTATTCTATGTATCTTTCTATTGCAGATCAAAACGATCCAGGTTCATCACTTTGCTCCAGGCTGCAACAAAGTCTGTTACAAATTTCTCTTTGGCATCGGCGCTTCCGTATACCTCTGCCAAGGCACGAAGTTCGGAGTTGGAACCAAAAATAAGATCCACACGGGTACCCGTCCATTTCAACTCGCCACTTTTGCGGTCGCGGCCTTCAAACAGGTCTCCATCTTCCGAAACCGGCTTCCACACGGTTGCCATGTCCAGCAGGTTCACAAAGAAATCATTGCTCAAAGCTTCCGGTTTTTGGGTAAACACTCCGTGCTGCGAATGATCGTAATTGGCATTCAATACGCGCAACCCACCCACCAGAACCGTCATTTCCGGCGCAGTGAGCGTCAGTAGTTGTGCTTTGTCCACCAGCATTTCTTCTGCTGATAGTGAGTATTTCTTTTTCATGTAATTTCTGAATCCGTCGGCTGCCGGTTCCAGCACACCAAACGACTCTACATCGGTTTGTTGCTGGCTTGCATCGCCACGGCCCGGAACAAAAGGAACCGACACATGCACGCCCGCACTTTTAGCGGCCTGCTCCACACCGGCACAACCGGCCAGTACAATCAGATCGGCCATCGAAACTTTCGCGTTCCCCGACTGCCCGTTAAATTCTTTTTGAATGCTTTCGAGCGTCCCAAGAACTGAGGCTAACTGTTTAGGATTGTTCACTTCCCAGTCTTTTTGAGGCGCCAATCGAAGGCGGGCTCCGTTTGCCCCTCCCCGCTTGTCCGAACCACGGAAAGTAGATGCCGACGCCCAGGCAGTAGAAACCATCTGCGAAACCGACAAACCAGAGTTCTGTATTTTTTCTTTCAAAACGGCAATGTCCTGTTCGTTTACCAGCTCGTGTGTAACGGCCGGTATCGGGTCCTGCCAGATCAGTTCTTCTTCGGGCACTTCAGGCCCCAGGTAGCGGGCACGAGGCCCCATATCGCGGTGCGTAAGTTTGAACCACGCCCGGGCAAATGCATCGGCAAACTGATCGGGATTTTCATAAAAACGCCTGGAAATTTTCTCATAAGCCGGATCAAAGCGCAGCGAAAGGTCGGTGGTCAGCATGGCAGGTGCTATTCGTTTTTCCGGGTCGTGAGCATGAGGTACACTTCCCATTCCGGCCTGCCCCCGTGGTTTCCACTGGTGAGCACCTGCCGGGCTTTTGGTAAGCTCCCATTCATAATCAAACAGGTTTTCAAAAAAGTTATTGCTCCATTTGGTGGGGGTTTTGGTCCAGGTAACTTCCAGCCCGCTGGTAATTGTATCGGCGCCTTTTCCGGTTCCAAAACTGCTTTTCCATCCCAGCCCCTGCTCTTCAATCGGAGCCGCTTCGGGTTCGGGGCCTACGAGCGATGCATCACCGGCACCGTGGGTTTTGCCAAAGGTATGACCACCCGCAATCAATGCCACGGTTTCTTCGTCGTTCATGGCCATTCGGGCAAAAGTTTCGCGAATATCAATAGCCGCTTTCAATGGATCCGGGTTTCCGTTCGGGCCTTCCGGGTTTACATAGATCAAGCCCATTTGCACAGCTGCCAGCGGGTTTTCCAGGTCCCGTTCGCCGGTATAGCGTTCGTCTTCGAGCCAGGTCTTCTCAGCGCCCCAGTACACATCCATTTCGGGTTCCCAAACATCTTCGCGGCCACCGGCAAATCCAAAGGTTTTAAAGCCCATCGATTCCAGCGCCACATTTCCGGCGAGGATCATCAGATCGGCCCACGATATTTTCCGCCCGTATTTTTGTTTGACCGGCCAAATCAACCGGCGTGCTTTGTCGAGGCTCACGTTGTCGGGCCAGCTGTTAAGCGGTGCAAAACGCTGTTGCCCGGCTCCGGCTCCACCGCGGCCATCACCCGTACGGTAGGTCCCGGCACTGTGCCACGCCATTCGGATAAACAAAGGCCCGTAATGCCCGTAATCGGCCGGCCACCAGTCCTGCGAGTCGGTCATCAAGGCTTCCAGGTCTTTTTTCACAGCGGCCAGGTCCAGGCTTTTAAACGCCTCGGCGTAATTAAAATCGTCACCCATTGGGTTCGATAACGACGAATGTTGCCGCAGAATATTCAGCTTTAACTGATTGGGCCACCAGTCGCGGTTAGACGTGCCACCACCGGCACTGTGCTGCGCGGCTCCTCCGTGAAACGGGCATTTGCTTTCGCTATTTGCGGATGATTCGGGATGCTTGTTGTTTTCCATATTCTCAGAATTTTAAGTAGTTTGACTCAAGATACAATAACCTCTATTTATAAATTTTATGCTCTCATAATCATTGCTTATACCCCGGTTTCATCAACGAAAGTTTCAATTTACAAAAGATTTGCGTCTGCATCCAAGAAAACACCCCATCAAAACAGTTGAAAGTCTGGTTATTTCGTCACATCCTCATCCGAAAAGCAACAAGGCCGATCCTGCGCAAGATTAACTCCCTCATTACATCAGCTTCGAAACATTCCCGACATGCCGATTGTTGTTCTGGTTAATCAATAAACGGAACAACTTTCAACAAGTACAGAACCCTATGAATCATTCAAGAACGATTGCCGGCCTCCCTTCGAATGTATGGATACTGACCATTGCACAAGCACTGATTTTATCGGTAAGTTCGCTGGTTGTATTTGTGGGAGGACTGGTGGGCACTCAACTGGCACCTGTCGAAAACCTGGCTACGCTTCCGGTTGCCAGCATTGTAGTTGGTACAGCCCTTGCCATCCCGCCGGTTACCTTGCTGATGAATACCATCGGCCGCAGGCGATCCTTTTTTATCATGATTTCCTATTCGATTGCAGTAGCATTTCTCGCGGGTTATTCCATCCTCCTATCCAACTTTTACCTTTTCTGTTTCAGCACTTTTTTATTTGGCGGAACCTACTCCTGTGTGATGCAGTTTCGGTTTGCGTCGATGGAAAGTGTCGACGAGGCGCTGATTCCCAAAGCGGCATCCATGGTGCTGGTGGGCGGAATTGCGGCGGCTTTTCTGGGGCCCGAGATCGCGGTTTTCGGGAAAGACCTGCTAAAGGTGGAGTTCGCCGGATCTTTTATCATGCTGAGTGGTTTGTTTGTGGTGGCCATGCTGTTTCTTCTGGGTTTCAGAAACCCGGTGATCCGGGAAGAAAAAGCGGAAAGCCCGCAACGGCCTTTAAAAGCGATCTTTCAGCAACGTATTTTCTGGGTGGCTTTGCTGAGCGCCACCATCGGTTATGCGGTAATGAGTTTTATTATGACGGCCACTCCGGTGCACATGCACGTAATGGAAGGCCATTCGCTCGCACACACCAAGTGGGTGATCCAAAGCCACATTATTGCCATGTTTCTGCCCTCGCTGATTACGGCGTGGATCATCCGCAAACTGGGAATCCCTTTAATGATGATGATTGGGCTGGTGGCCTACCTGGCTTGTATTGCCATTGCTTTTTTAGGACATCATTTGCTGAATTACTGGGTGTCGCTGGTTTTGCTGGGCATTGGCTGGAACTTTTTGTTTATCGGCGGCACCACCCTGCTGCCGCAAGCCTATCGTGCCGGCGAGCGCTTCAAGGTACAGGCGGTAAACGATTTTGTGATTTTCGGAACACAGGCGGTTGCCTCGCTTTCTGCCGGGTGGTTTATTTTTGCTGTGGGCTGGCAGGTATTGCTGCTGATCAACCTGCCCTTTATCTTTTTACTGATGGTTGTTATCCTGAAATGGAACAGCCGGACAACTGAACCGGCTATCTCCAAAACATAAAAAAACATCCTCCCCGGAGGAAGGATGCTTTTGTTAACCTTTAAAACCAAAAATTATGCCTGTAAATTAATCTAACTGACTTCAGGTGCAGGAGGTTCTTCCTCGCCGCTGTCTTTCCGGCCTTCCCGGGTAGCCAGCGTAATCTCCAATGTTTTAATCTTCTGGTTGAGCTCCTTTACGAAATCCTCCATTTCGGGAGTCTGCATATTTAAGCTCACCAAAGCGTTTACACGTTCAACCATCAATTCGTACAACGGATCCATCTCAAGACGAACCACTTTTGCATTGCCGCTGTTTTTGTTGGCCAGCTCGGTGTCGCGTTCATTCTGTTTGGCTTTAAACGCCACATTCAGATCGTTTAAGCGGGTCACCCAGGTATCAAGGCTGCATGTGGTAACAAAACCGGCATTTACCGGCTTGGTCAAATCGCCCACCAAATTCGTCAGGCTTGCCGTTTCTTCGTTATAGGTCATCCGGCGAACATCGTCGTACAGATCGAATACCCGTCTGAGGCGTTTGGCAGCTTCCATTTCTTCGGGAATGGTGCACAGCAAAGTAGCATTGATGCGCATATCGATGGCCCGCCACGCATTGTCGCGGTCCAGGTCAATAATCTGTAATTCTTCGGTCAACACACTGCCCTGATCCACGCGCAGTTCATCGTCGAGCCGGGTAAGGGCTGTGTCAAAATCGGCAAATTCGGCCTCCGAGTGTATCGCAGCCGGGGTCAGTGCCAGGAGCAAACTTTTAAAGTCGCTCATAAACTGAAAGTATTCTCCGTTGCGGAGTTTGTACAATACGAGTTTTAAAATTTTATTCATCTGAATTTGTTTAAAGGATTAATAAATAGGTTTTAAAAGGTTATCTAATTTCAGTTTCGGAAACTGGTAGTTGCCTGCGAGTTCTATTTTGTGTTGAATAAAATTAGGGCAAATGTGTACGAAAGTCAATACCTAAAACCATGCTACACAGCATCTAAACCGATAACCACTAAGCCCATACACAAAAACATCGGGGCCAGTTGGCGCGAAATACAATTGCGAAACACGCGAAAATGGTTTTGTTACCTTACCGCAGCGCTGCGGCAGGCAAACCACGGAATTTTTTTCCATGTTGCAAAGTTGCGGCAGGCCAACCACATTTGTTTTTTGCTTGCTGCAGTTCTGCAAAACGCCAGCCACAACTTTTTTTTGCCTGTTGCAGCACTGCAGCAGGCGAGCCACAACTTTTTCTTCCTTGTTGCAGCGCTGCGGGAAGCTTTCCACAATATTTTTTCCCTTGTTGCACAGCTGCAGGAAGCCAGCCACAAAGTTGGCTGGGCAATTACACGGCTGCAGCAACCCAATAATCAGCAAGTTACAAGCGCTGCAAGATTGTTTAATTTTCGAAAAGCCACGGCTGATGCGAGGCTGGGGCCAAATAACAAAATCCCGGCGGAATTAAATGTTGGTAGAAAAAATGCATTTGTTCGATGTACGACTCCGGCCGGAGTCGGATGTTCGTTCGGCACATTTTCCAGCTACACACATTTGAATCCTCCGGATTCTTAAAAATGCAAAACTACTTTAACGACTAATATCACGGTGCGCTGCACCTTTATTTGCAACGACAATTTCGAGCTATAAAGATTTCGCGGCGATGCAGCTAAAACCAACCTTTTACCCAGATATAGATATCCAACCAAAACAAAAAAAGAAAAAGGTGCAGAGCACCCTAACCTTTGTAGTGCAGATAGCATAAGAAAAAAGCAGGAAGGTGCAGAGCACTACCAACATTTACAGTATAGAAGGAACAAAATAAAAGGAGGTGCAGAGCACCGAAAACATTTGTAGTTACAGATAGCATCTGTAAAAAGGAGGTGCAGAGCACCGCTAACATTTATAGCTACAGATAGCGTAAGATAAAAAAGAGGTGCAGAGCACCGCAATATTCGTTATACGAAACATGATTTTATCGAAAGATATCCCGGTGCGCTGCACCTTTATCTCCATTGATGAATTTATTCCTATAAAGATTTCGCGGCCATGCCGCTAAAACCACACCGTTAATCAAATGTGGATATGCAAAAAGAACAAAAAAAGAAAAAGGTGCAGAGCACCCTAACCTTTGTAGTGCAGATAGCATCTGTAAAAAGAAGGTGCAGAGCACGCAAATATTTGTAGTTACAGATAGCATAAGAAAAAAGAAGGAAGGTGCAGCGCACTACCAACATTTACAGTATAGAAGGGACAAAATAAAAGAAGGTGCAGCGCACCGAAATATTTGTAGCGCAGATGGCACAAGATAAAAAGGAGGTGCAGAGCACCGAAATATTTGTAACTTTATATAGCACAAATGAATAAAAGGTGCAGCGTACCAATAACCTTTCAAATAATAACAATATGGCAAATACCTATTCCCAGGCATATTTCCACCTGGTATTTTCCCCTAAAAACCGCGATGCCTTAATATCTAAGGTCTGGGCTAATGAATTAGAAAAATACATAACCGGAATTATTCAAAACAACCATCATAAATTACTGGCAATAGGTTCCATGCCCGACCATATCCATATTTTTATTGGTTATAACGTAAACCAACTCATCCCCGATTTGGTGGAAAACATTAAAACATCCAGTAATGCATGGATAAAGCAGAATAAATTATCGAAGTATAAATTTGAATGGCAAAAAGGGTATGGGGCATTTACGCATTCAAATTCACAAATTGATGCGGTAGTAAAATATGTGTTAAACCAGGAAACACACCACAAAAAGAAATCATTCAGGGAGGAATATTTAGAAATCTTACATAAAAACGATATTAAATACAATGCCGATTATTTGTTTGATTTTTTTGATGATTAGTGGTTTCGGTGCGCTGCACCTTTATTCCCCATCATGATTCGATCTATAAATATTTCGCGGCGATGCCGCTAAAACAACACCGTTAATCAAATGTGGATATGCAAAAAGAACAAAAAAAGAAAGGTGCAGAGCACCGCTAACATTTGTAGCTACAGATAGCGTAAGATAAAAAAGAGGTGCAGAGCACCGAAATATTCGTTATACGAAACATGATTTTATCGAAGAATATCCCGGTGCGCCGCACCTTTATTTGCAACCACGATTTCGAGCTATAAAGATTTCGCGGCGATGCCGCTGACGAAATGTTTTTCCATACAACCCTGCGAAATAACTCGTTTGTTAGCCTCAACCTGCCGGAATCTATATTTTGTATGATTTCAACATATCACCCATGAATCGCCCCCACCTTATCACGCAGGGAAACGGGTTGTTGCTGACGGATCACACTTAGGATTTCGGCTAAAATGGAAACCGATATTTCGGAAGCGCTTTCGGCACCGATATTGATTCCGGCCGGGCCATGGATCTGATCCAGAAATTCGGGCGGAATACCGGGCATGTAATCCAGTACCATCGAAAGCACCCGCTCGCGGCGGCTAACCGATCCAAGTACCCCAAGGTAAACCGGGTGTTTGTCTTTCAGCGCCATCAGGTACTGCACATCTTTGTTAAAGCTGTGTGTCATCAACACAAGGGCTGTTTGCCCGTCAATTTTGAGGCGGTCGATTTCTTCGTAGGCAGGTGTAATCAGGGCACCCGCTCCCGGAAAATAATCACAGGATTTCTGCTCATCCGGCGACGCGACCACGGTTACTTCCCACCCCAATAATTGGGCAGCCTTGCTGAGTTCCACCGCATCGTGTTCGGCACCGAAAATATACAGCTGAAACAAAGGTTCAAAAGTCTGTTTGAAAACCTGCAAATCACCTTTGGGTTCAAAAGAAGGACGAAGTGCATATTTTTTCCCATTCAGGCTGATAACCGATCCTATATTTTCATATTCTCCTACCTCGGGATTGAAATACGATTCCATTTCAAAGGGCAGCCTGCTTTCGAGTTGCTTTTCAAAATCGTGAAGTAATTCTTCGGAGATAAAAACCGGTTCAATCAGCAGGGTAATAATTCCTTCGCAACCAATACGCAAACGGCCATCGTAGGTCATGATTCTTGGCTTGCCGCTTCGGAATACGCTGGCTGCCTGTCTCACGATCTCGTTCTCCACACAACCACCGCTTACCGCCCCCACGGCTTCACCGTCCTCATCAATGATCATCCGCACACCGGGCCGGCGGTACGAAGTGCCGTCAAGCGCAACCACCGAAACAAAAACGGCTTTTTTCCCTTTTTTTTGCCACGAAACAAGGGTATGGAAAAGAAGTTTCAGCTCGTGTGTCATTTTTTGGTTTTATTTAAAATCGACTTTAAACCTCAAAAGTATTTTTAACAAAGGGCTGATGGTAATACCGGGTTCCGGTTGCCTTGTACAGCGCATTGGCCAAAGCGGCCATCACCGGCGGATACGGCGGTTCGCCCAATCCCGTTGGGTGAATTTTGTTTTCCACAAAAGCCACGTCAATCTTCCGGGGTGCCTCCGCATGACGGATCAAACGATAACCATCAAAATTGCTTTGTTCGGGTTCACCGTTGTTAAAAGTAAGCTCGCCATACATCGCGGTCCCGATCCCGTCCACCACCGATCCTTCGGTCATGTTCACCGCTGCATCGGGATTGACTACAATTCCGCAATCAACCGCATTGTACACATGATCCACCTTCGGTTCACCGTTCTCCATCACAATGTCGAGCACTTGGGCCACGTAACTTCTGTGGCAAAAATAAGCCGACACTCCGCGGTGTTTTCCCTGGCTATCCGTATCCCAACCCGATTTTTCGCGCACCAGTTCCAGCACTCCGGCATAACGGGCGGCATCGTAATCGTTGTTCTCACCCACCGGGTTTTCCTGCGCACGCTTCAAGAGGTCGAGGCGGAACTGAATCGGGTCGACTCCCATTTCTTCGGCCAGTTCGTCGAGAAACGACTGCTCGGCTGCCGCATTAAAGTTGGAAGCCGGGGCACGCATCGCTCCTACGCTGATATTCGATTCGATCGACCAACTTTCTGCCAGGTAATTATCGAGTGCACCTGCCGGGAAACGGTTGGCATGCAGCGCACTTTCCGGAATTCCACCCATTTTTACATGGAAAGCAGTGAGTTTATTATCCGCATCCAGTGCCGCGCGGTAAATCGCATGGTACATCGGACGGTAAATCCCGGCCGTCATTTCATCTTCGCGCGAGTACACCAGTTTTACCGGTGCTTTCATTTTTTGTGAGATCAGCGCCACTTCCACCATGAAGTGACCGTACAAGCGCCGGCCAAAACCTCCTCCCATCCGGGTCATTTGCACCTCCACTTTTTCAAGCGGAAATCCCAGCCGGTCGGCCACCGTTTTGGCCATGTATTCGGGCGACTGAATAGGGCCTACCAAAACCGCACTGTCTTCTTTCACATCGGCAAAGAAGTTCATGGGTTCCATCGGGCTGTGTGCCAAAAAAGGAGCAGTATAGGTACGTTCAATTATTTTGGCTGCCTTTTTAAATGCCTCTTCCGGGTTTCCATCCTTGCGGACAACGCGGGCGCTTTTGGCAGCTTCGGCTATCATCTTTTTCTTATGCTCAGTGGTACTTTCCAAACCTCCGGGCACGGTTACGTCCTGTGTATTTCCGCCCCAGCCGGCTGCAGCGTATTTTTGTTCGGCAAAAGGTTCCCACTCCACGTTCAACATTAATTTAGCCATCATCACCTCCCAGGTTGAATTACCCACAACCGCCACCAGTTCGGTGAACGAAGAAGTATCACACCACTGGCGGGCATAATCATCGTTGTACACTTTCAGAGCAAAAACATCCTTGATGCCGGGCATTGTTTTTACATCGCTTGCATCAAACGATTTCAGTGTCATCCCAAATGCAGGCGGATGAACAATCATGGCGGTTAACATACCGTCCACTTTGTAATCGAGGCCAAACAATGGTTTCCCGGTAACAATTCCGAGCCCGTCCACATTTTTCTGTGAATTTCCGACAATCCGAAAATCTTTCAGGTCTTTTAGTTCCACTTCTTCCGGAACAGGAACCGCTGCGGCAGCCGATGCAAATTCGCCATAACCGGCTTTTTTGCCACTTCCTTTGTGATGAATGACACCTAGTTCGGTGGTTACTTCTTCCACCGGAACACTCCAGGCGTCAGCAGCTGCTTTCTTCAGCATGTAACAAGCGGAAGCTCCTGCTGTGCGTAGCGCTGTCCAGGTGGTTCGGATGGAATCGCTTCCTCCGGCCAGCTGCCGTGTGTATTTTTTTGTATTGAGCGGCGCTTGCTCGACGATAACATTTTTCCAATCCACATTCAGTTCCTCGGCCACGATCATGGGCATCGAAGTTTTTACGTTCTGCCCGATTTCGGGATTGGGCGACAGAATCGTCACCACACCGTTCTCACCTATTTTCAGGTACGCATTCACGTCAAACCACTCGTCGGGTATCACCAGACCTTTGGGTGTGTCGGACGTGCAGGCCGAAGCCAGCCAGTTAAAACCGATCAGTAGTCCGCCACCCGCTGCCAGCGAAGTTTTAAAAAAGGAACGTCGGTTGTATGTCGTTTTTACAAGTGTCATGTTTTGTGATTTTAGTTTAACCAGTTATCTCTGAAAAAAACACTACGAATTGACCGCTGTTTTGATGGCCGCTTTAATCCGGGTGTAGGTTCCGCACCGGCAAATGTTGCCGTTCATCGCCGTCTCAATTTCCTCGTCGCTTGGATTTGGATTTTCATTCAGTAAAGCCACAGCCGACATAATCTGCCCCGACTGGCAATACCCGCACTGGGGCACATCGTGTTCGAGCCAGGCTTTTTGTACCGGGTGTTCCCCGTTTTCAGAAAGTCCTTCGATGGTGGTAATTTCCTTGTCGCCCACCGAATCCACAAACGTGATGCAGGAACGCACCGCTTTCCCGTCGAGATGAATGGTGCAGGCACCGCATTGTGCCATTCCGCAGCCAAACTTGGTTCCCATCAGATCCAAATGATCCCGAAGCACCCAAAGCACGGGCGTAGAAGGATCAACATCGACCTGGTATTCTTTTTTGTTGATTTTAAGATTGAAAATTGTCATAGGATTGTTCTCTACTGGTTAAGTAAATAAAAGATAATCAATATAGTAAATAAATAGCAGACCTGCACTGCCTTTGCAAAAAATCCCACTGCTTCGTATGGAACAAAGCAGGTTACCGTAAAACACTCATTTGCAAACAAATGTTCTGAACCTTGTTAAAAGTGCCAAAGGAAAAGCGTGAAAAGTCCCATCACTGCAAAAAACAGCGAAACTGGTTATTGAAAACAGCCGGAATAAATTACATACGCTCAACTTTTTACCGACAATTCACTCATCCAAAAAACTTTTTTGCAACCTTTAGGTTTTTAATACTTGTTGTTTACAAAACCTAAAAAGTCTCTTATGAAGAAATTGCTGCCATTGCTGCTTCTTGTTGCCACCATTTTACTTTCGGAGGCACAGGAAAAACTCTCCTACTTTTTACCCGACGATGTTTCGTACAATGAAAAGATTCCGACACCGGAAGATTTTTTTCATCAGCAAATGGGAGAATGGCATCTTTCGCACGACCAGCTTCTTTCCTACGTAAAAGAAATTGCCCGGCTTTCCGACCGTGCCATCTTTTATGAATATGCGCGCTCGTACGAAAACAGGCCGCTGGTTCACCTGGTGTTTACATCGAAAGAGAACCAGCAAAATCTTGATCAGCTAAAAGAACGGCACTACCAGTATTCCGAGCCGGGCAGCCCAACTGCCAAAGAAGATGTTCCGCTGGTGGTGAGCCTTACCTATGCGGTGCACGGCAACGAATCGAGCAGTGGAAATGCCTCGGTACTTACCGCCTACTACCTGGCTGCGGCAGAAGGAGAGAAGATCGATCAGCTTCTAAAAAATACAATTGTGATTGTGGATCCGTGTCTGAATCCGGATGGATTTACCCGGCACAGCACCTGGGCCAATATGCATCAGAGCAGCGTGGCCAACGGCGATTCGTATTCCCGGCAATTTGATGAAGTGTGGCCCGGCGGGCGTTCCAACCACTACTGGTTCGACCTGAACCGCGACTACCTGTTGCTGGTTCATCCGGAAAGCCGCGGAAGGGTGGAGAAATTCCACGAGTGGAAGCCCAATATTGTCACCGATCATCATGAAATGGGAGCCAACTCTACTTTCTTTTTTCAACCCGGGGTTCCGAGCCGCAACAACCCGCTTACGCCGGAAAGAAATTATGAGTTAACCCACGAAATCGCACAGTTCCATGCCAAATATCTGGATAAGATTGGTACTCCGTATTTTTCAGAGGAACAGTTCGACGACTATTATTTTGGGAAAGGCTCGTCGTATCCCGACATCAACGGAAGCATCGGCATTTTGTTTGAACAGGCCGGGTTCAGAGGGAGAGTACGCGAAACATCCAACGGAATCAGAAAACTGGCCTACGGCATTCGCAACCAGTTCACGGTTTCTTTGTCAACGCTCGACGCAGCCATGAATCTGCACGACGAGCTGCTTGATATGCAAAAGGACTTTTACAACGACGCCCTCAAACTGGCAAAACAAAGCAAAACCAAAGCCTACATTTTTGGCAGCGAAACCGACAAGGTGAAAACCCAGCTGTTTGTTGACCTGTTGAACCGTCACCAGATTGAGGTTTACGCCAACACCAAAGACGCCACGATTGATGGGAAAGAATTCAAGGCAGGAAGCAGCTTTGTTGTTCCTGCCGAACAAAAGCAATACCGCTTGCTAACTTCCATTTTTAAAGAAGTACACGATTTTAGCGACACCACTTTTTACGATGTATCTACCTGGACATTCACACACGCCTACGATCTGCAAAGTGCATCGTTAAGCAGCCTGGCAGGTATCAGCCTCTCAAGCGAAGAGGTGAAAGCACTTCTGCCGGAAGGAAAGATAATGGGCAGTAGTCAGCCCGTGGCCTATGTTTTCAGGTGGAATGAATATTCTGCTCCCAAGGCACTGTACCAATTGCAGGCGGCAGGACTAACAACCAAAGTAGCCACCGGCGAATTTATGTTTCCGGTTAATAACAAGGATGAAAAGTTTGAAAACGGCACCATCCTGGTTTCGGTGTATGACCAGCCTAAATCACCCGATCAAATAAAAAGCCTGGTGGCATCGGTGGCTCAAAACTCCGGGATCGACTTTTATGCCCTTCCCACCGGATTATCGCCGCAGGGGATTGACCTGGGCAGCAACAGTTTTGAGAAATTATTGCGGCCACATATCTTGCTTTTTGTTGGTGGTAGTACCAGCAGTCTAGATGTGGGCGAAATCTGGCACCTGTTTGATCAGCGTTTTCAAATACCGCTTACGCTGACTGAAACCGAAAACCTGGGCAGAATGGATCTGCTCCGCTACAATACCATTGTCCTGGCAGGCAATTTCAGAGAATGGACCGAAGTTGATGCCGCCAAATTAAAAGACTGGATTTCGGACGGAGGCACACTGATTGCCTGTGAAAATGCCAGCGAGTGGGCTTCGCGCATGAAACTCGGAGCAGTCACCTTCAAAAAGCAGGTAGAACCCGATAAAACCAGGTACCTGAAATACAATGAACGCGGCAAAGAACGAAACCTGAATTACATCAGCGGCGCGATTTTTCAGGCACAGATGGACCTCAGCCATCCTTTGTGTTACGGCTACACCGAAAACAAGCTGCCGGTTTTTAAATCCACTACCCTGGTGGCCAACACTCTCGACAAAAAATATGCTGAGCCCGTTCAGTTTACATCGTCACCTTACTTAAGTGGTTGGGTTTCGGAAGAAAACCTGGAGCGTATTGCCAATGCTCCCGTAATTTCGGTTCAGCCCATCGGAAAAGGCAGGTTGATCAGTTACTACGACAATTTGAATTTCAGAGGAACCTGGCTTGGAACGACCAAGCTTTTTACCAATTCGGTATTTTTTGGGAATATTATCCGCTAATCATTTCAGGCTTTAAAAAGCTTCACTACTTTTGAATGTGCTGCTATTGCTGCAATCTTTCATTCTGAACAATACAACTGAAATGCAATTCCGGAAATCGATCATACTGCTGTTTCTCCTGCTTGCTTTTTTATCTAAGCAAACGTTGTCCAACACTCCAACGGATCAAAAGAATGATCCCGATCGTCCGAAAATTGCCTTGGTTTTGAGCGGTGGCGGTGCCAAAGGTTTTTCCCACATTGGCATATTGAAAATGCTCGAAAAGGAGGGGATTCCGATTGATATTATTGTGGGCACCAGCATGGGCAACCTGATCGGGGGATTTTATTCGATCGGGTATACCGCCGGGGAGATTGAAGCCATTGTAAAAAAGCTCGACTGGGAAGAAGTTCTTTCGGACAATGTACAGCGGGAATACCTGTCGCATAACGATAAAATGCTCAAACAGCGTTATTTGCTGTCACTTCCCTTTTCCGATGTAAAATCCATCGGCTTGCCACAGGGTATTATTAAGGGGCAAAATGTGCTGAATATTTTTTGCGGACTGGCCGGCAATCTTCCGCCTCATACCGATTTTCATCAGCTTCCGATTTCGTTTGCCAGCGTAGCCGGCGACATGGAAACCGGTGATGCAGTGGTTATGAAAGACGGCTTCTTTCCCACTGCCTTGTTTGCCAGCATGGCGATCCCCGGAGTTTTCCAACCTGTGAAACGTGACGGATTGTTACTGGTTGACGGAGGTCTTATCAATAATTTTCCCGTGGATGTGGCCAAAGAAATGGGTGCTGACATCGTTATCGGTGTTGACATCCGAAGCGACTACCTCCCCCAGGAAAAGCTGAAATCGATGGATGAGATTTTTGGACAGATCGTTGGCTTTATGGACAAGGAAAAAAATGCCGCCAACAGCAGTTTGTGCGACATCCTTATCCGCCCCGATATTTCCGGGTATTCAACGGGAAGTTTTTCGCGCGAAGCTGCCGATACCCTGATCATCCGGGGAGAAAAAGCCGCCCTGCGCCATATGAGTGAAATCAGGGAAATAAAAGATAAATACAAGCTCCAGCCTCCTGTTTATTCCCGCGAATACGTAGTATCCGGCAAATGGCAAATAACAGATGTCCGGATTCACGGTGATTATCATTTTGACAAAACTTTTCTGAAATCGTTGCTCAACCTCGAAATTCCCGGGAAATATTCAGCAGAAGAGATCAAAGACGCGATTGACAGGCTGTACGGCCACGGAGGTTTTGATTTGGCCTATTACTACTTAACCAACAATACCGCGGGCAAAACCCTGAACTTAAATGTAGTGCCGCAAAAAGAATATGCCCAGCGCGTCGGGTTTAAAGCCAATACGGTAGACGCTGCGGCTTTGCTACTTAACTTCACCAAAAGGAATTATGAAAAGACATTTTCATTTCTTTCGGCAAGTGCCGAGATCTCAGCCAATCCGGGCGTTACTTTTACGGCAGAAGCCAACCGGCTGAATTTTCCGACCCTGGGCTTTGAACTGAATGCCAAATACCAGAACTACCATATTTTCGACAGCGGAGATAAGCTTTACAACGCCGATTTGTTTTTTAGCTCGCTGAAGACCTACACCTACAAAAGCTTTTTCCGTCATTTAAATGTCGGGTTTGGAGGACAGCTCGAATATTTTAACGGCGACATTTTTTCGCAAAATACTACGACTATCAGCGAATTAAAAACTGAAATGGTATTGGGGAACCTCTATTCCCAGGTTTCTTTCGACAATCTGGACAATTTCTATTTTCCCAACCACGGAACCCGGCTGGAACTGGAGTTTTCCTTGTATTCCGATTTCAAAAACAACGGCAATATAACCTCAGCCCTGCTTTTTAATATGAACAAGGTAATTCCGCTTTCACCCCGAACGGTTTTACTTTTCAACCTGCACAGCCGCACGCTTTTCGATCCTGATTTCCCGCTGGTAAAAACAACCTTTGTCGGAGGCGAGCCGTACTCGCAGTATTTCAACTATCACATGCCCTTTATTGGCCTGTCGCCGGTAACCATTTCAGGCCGTGTTACCAACATCGGTTTCCTTGGTTTGCGTTTGCAGGTAGCCAAACTCCAGTACCTTACCTTCCAGTACAATTTAATGGTACAAGGCAACGACTGGCGCGAACCCGACGATTTTTCCACCGTTGGCGGAGCAGGAGTTAAGTATTCCATAAACACCCTCATCGGCCCTCTTGATGTTGGAATGGGATATTCAGAAAAAAACAAAAAACCTACGTTTACCGGAAGCCTCGGCTTTTGGTTTTAACAGGCGGAAAACAGGGGCAGCAAACACGGACCTCTATCCAATTGTATTCCAGCGCATTATTTCGTAACTTATATCGTTAAACCATAATTTTAACTGATATGAGAAGACTTTTTTTTATTGCCGGAATTGCACTTTTTGTGCTTGGTTGCACTGCACCCGATCCTGAACAGGAGAAAGCAAAAGTTGAAACCGCGATCCAGGAATTCTACGCGGCTGCCCAGAAATTTGATTTCGAAGCGATCCCAACTTTTTGCACCACTGACTTTACAGCTTTTGAAGACGGAATGTTTTTCAACAACATCAACGACTTTATGGATGTTTTCAAATCGCTGGAAGGAGCTACCATTGACATGAAACTGAATTTTGTGAAAACAGAGGTGTCCGGCAATATGGCCACTTCGGTTGTTGAATTTGATGCCCATTTTATAAAAGATCCGGCGAAAATTCATTTTACAACCTATGAAAATTATGTTTTGAAAAAAGAAGACGGCAAATGGCTGCTGCATTATTTCCACAGTTCTCATCTGCCCAATCCCGAGGACACGGACTTTGCCACTGTTCATCTGCTAAAAATACCTGAAGACCTGAGCATTGAAAAACTTCAGGAGAACATCGAAAAACTGAATGCCGCCATTTCCTCGCTCGGATACTGGAATTGCGGCTATACCCTGTTCAATGTTGAGGAAAACAGCAACGACACCTACAACTATTTTATCAAAGGCAACTGGAACAACGCGGAAAGCTATAAAATAATTCACGACAGCGAAGCTTTCAAAAGCGTGGCCGGCACCATGCCCGAGGTGGTGAAAGACTACTTCAAAGACCAGGTTTATGCGAAAGTGGAGAAGATGAAGTAAACATCAAAGCTTATTAAAGTTATCACTAGGTCCGTTTCTCCTCCTAATGAGGAGGAGTACTCAGTCGAAGCTTGCGAAGACTGAGGGAGGTGGTAGTTTAATCATTTGCGTTGCTGGAAGAAAATTGTACCACCCTGCCAGCGAATTGACGTTTGTTTTTATTGGCAAATTTAATGTCGCTGTCACCCCTCCTTTTAGGAGGGGAAATTACGGTTAAATGCCTCTTTGCAAAGAAAGGGACTGAGAAAGGTTCAAAAGAATCGTATTTCTCATTGTGGCACCATTTCGGACAGACAGAAAAACAAATGCCCGTCCATCAAAAGCACTGATGAACGGACATTTATTTTATTCATGTATTTTCAGAACATCTTTCCTGCTATTACCTAATCATTAATAAGCGGGGTAATTATTTCGGCCCATTTCAGGTAGCCGTTTGCAGTTAAATGAAGGCCGTCGTTGGTGAAATCCGGGTTTAAATAATCCGTTCCGGCCTCGGTAAAAGAATCAAAAAGATTTACAAAATGCACCTTGTTGGCGGCGCACCATTCTTTTAGTTTTTTATTGATTTCCAAAACTTCAGGCGTTTTGCCAATATGCTTCGAAAATTTGCTGAACGCGGGATTCACCGGCAGAATACTTTGTACGAAAACCTGCGTTTCCGGCGATGCGCTTTGTATCTCGGTGGCTATTTCGCAAATGTTCCGATAAACCGTGTCGGCCGCTATGTTGCGCGACAAATCATTGATACCTATTAAGAGAAATACTTTTGCCGGCTTCGAACGGGTTACTTCTTCCAAACGATACAAAACGCCTTCGGTAATATCACCACTGATTCCGCGGTTTTTTACATTCGGATTCTGAAACAGCTCACTCCATTCACAGCCATCCGTGATACTGTTCCCCAGCATAACAATTTCGTTGGGCGTATCGGGCAGGCTTTCAAAAAGTGTATACCGCTGATTGTAATAAGTACTAAAATTATTGGTTTGCGCCGTCAGTTGAAAAACACTAAAAACGGCCACCAGCAAAGAAAAGAAGGTTTTATTCATGGTTTGATATTGTTTAAAAATTCGATTTAAAGTTAACCCTTCCCATCGATATTTTTTCAATAAAATATACAGAATGCACTATCCTCTTTAGTCGTTCTCCTTGTTGGCAGTGGTTGGTTTAAGTGTCAGCAACTGGAGCAAAACTGCGGCAGCCACCGGAATGGCAAGCATGGCCATATCCCTGCCCAAATGACCGGAATCGGTAGACTTTCCCAACAGTTCGGTAACAAACGCACCTGCAAAAACACCCGTCAAATTCATTAAGCCATAACCCGCTGCCCGGTGCCGCGGTGATACAAACTGACAAAGAATGGGCATGTTGTTGGCATCGAACATTCCGAAACCAACGCCAAACAAAACACCTCCGCCGAGAATGCTGATAAGTCCGTGGCCAAATCCGAGCAACAGCAGCGACGGGATAAGCAAACTTAAGCCAATGGCGCCGGTGTAAATTCGTCCCCGCAGGTTTTTCATGATCCAGCGGTCGGCCAAAATACCGCCAAAAATCACCCCAACAAACGAAGAAGCGGCAATGGTAATGGTGGCCAACGGGCCTGCTTTTGACATGTCCATCCCCAGGCTTTCGGAAAAAAGTGTAGGTAACCAGTTTTTGGTGGCCCATCCCGGAAAACTGGGTGCAGCAAAATAAAAAAGGATCACCCAAAAACTCATGGTTCCCAACAGCATTCCCAGACTTTTTGTAATGGATGAAAAGCCACTGATTTTTACGATTTTATTTTGAGTTGCAGGCTGTGAAGAAGGTGCAAAACGATCTTTTTTCTCGCGCAGAAAGAAAACCAGTACAAGACTGTAGGCAATTCCGATCAAACCAAACGAATGAAACGCCGTTTGCCACGAAAACTGATGCGCCACTGTAGCTCCGAACCCACCGATTGCCTGCCCGAAATACAAACCGGTCATGTGAATTCCCACAGCCAGCGAACGGGTACCTTCTTTGTGGTAGTCGGCAATTAAGGCCAGTGCTGCAGGAATGTACAGTGCCTCGCTAACCCCCATTACGGCCCGCAACACATACAAAACCTGGAAATTATTTGAATAGCCCATCGACAGCGTAACGGCCGACCAAACAGCCAGACTTCCAACAATCAGCCATTTGCGGTTGATGCGGTCGGCAATCAGTCCGGCTACCGGGCTCATAAAACCGTATATCCAGAGGAACACGGCCATTAAACGGCCAAAATTCTCCGCCGTTTCCAACTCTTTTATATCGATCATCATCGACACTTTCATGGTCGATAACATCTGCCGGTCCATATAATTCAACAGGGCTACCACCCATAAAAGTCCGACTACAATCCAGGGATATATTGATTTTACTTTGCTTTGGTTCATTTTTGTTCGATTTGATTCATTTATTGTTTATCCGTTGCTGTTGATTTTCTCCAGTGTTTTCCAAACCTGGAACATACCGCGCGGAACGTGGAAACAGCCCTTCCATTTTCCGCCTTTCAGGTTAAGCAGTACTTCGCCCTGGCGATTGAGGTAACCAAACCATTCGCCAAACTCAGCATCGGCAAAATGCGCCCAGGAGTAGTCGTGCACTTTTTCAAACCAGCGCAAGCATTCTTCGTTGCCGGTAAGCGCATATCCTTTTATCAGCGTAATTAATGTTTCGACGTGCACCCACCAAAGTTTCTGGTCCCATTCCAGTTGTTGCGGCGGATTTCCCTTTAGATCGAGGAAATAGAAAATACCCCCGTATTTTTCATCCCAGCCGTATTTCAGCGTTCGCAAGGCGATATCGACAGCCTTTTGCGCCAACTCGGGTCTTTTCAGTCGTTCCGACAGGTCCATGATAAACCACATGGCTTCAATCGCGTGCCCCGGATTTAACAAACGCCCTTCGAAAGAATCGGAAAAGCTGCCGTCGGGATTTACATTTTCCAGGATCAGTCCCGAATCAGGCTGGTAGAACACTTCCATCACTTCGTGCAATACTTTTTCAACTGTACTCTCAACCAATTCGGGAGCCAGCAGGTGTTCGATCTCCAGCGACAGGTTGCACAAAATCATGGGCAGCGAAAAACCCTTTAACGAGCGGGTTCCCGGCACCAACTTGTTGTAAGCTCCTTTGGGATTATCACTTCGTTTCAGGATATTCTGAAACGTATCTTTTGCAATCGTGGCAAACTCGTCGTTTCCGGTGGCTTTGCTCAATTGCCCGAAAGCCATTGTCGCAAAACAATCCGAAAAAATATTGTACGGCTGCACCAGCGGCAGTCCTTCACGCGTGAGCGAAAAATACCAGTTCTGGTGCCCGTCGTGCCCGTACTTTTGAAGAAACGCTGCGCCGTCGAGGGCCATCTGCAACCACTCCGGTTTCTGTTCCACCTCGTTGTACAACTTTGAAAACATCCACACCTGGCGGGCTTGCAGCCAAATAAACTTATCGGTATCAAACACCTTTCCTTCCCGGTCCAAACAGGTGAAATAACCTCCAAACTCCTTGTCGGGAGAATTGGTTTCCCAAAAAGGAATGACTTTGTTTAAAAGCTCGTTTTTATACTGTTCCGAAAGCCTTTTAATGTCCATCTTCTGATTCATTTATTTATGAAAATATACTTACTCCAACTTGTCGCCGGATAAATCAGCAACGTTCACTTTGGGAGTGCGCACGCCCGGTCGGATTTCGCCGTTGGGAATGTATATCCTGTTTCCCGATTTAACTGCCGCAGTTGTTACCTGCGTTGAAAAAGGAAGACCTTCCATCAGGCCCGATTCATTAGTAAGCGTGTTGTACCAAAACACCTGCCGGTCAAAGCCAGGATGGCTCTCCAGGTGCTTTATTTTCCGGCTGTTGATTTCCGCTTTTTCTTCGGGAGTTTCGGCTGCGGCAACAGCGTTAATAAACGCTTCGGTTTTGTTAAAAAGCCGCCCATTGTCGCCCCCAAAAAGAAGGATGTGATTTTTACCGACTGCCGCACCTGTTCCGGCGGCAAGGGTTACCGGCATATTTTGAGCACCGCTTATATTGCCAACCTGTTTCCACACTTTTTCTGAAGGTGAATATTTCAACACCGAACTAAAAAAGATGCTTAGTTCACCGTCTCTGTTGCGTCCTCCCAACACATAAATACAATCCTCGTTTCCGTCCCACTGACTTACCACCACTGCGTTGGATACGGGCTGTGGTAAATCAGGAAGTTTTACCCATTCGGGCGTGTCTTTGGAAACATCGGCGCAGTAAAACGTCGACAAATAACCTTCCGCGCCTAAGCCTCCTGCCACATAAACCACCGGGCCAATGGCGGCCGCACCACAATTTGAAACGGCTACCGGAAAATCGGTCAGTGTGCTAATTTGCACTTCACCCCTGTCGAACTTCAGCTTTAATACGCCGGAAAGCGGCCCGTTCAGGTTTTCGCCTCCTACACAAATAATCTCATTGTTAAGCGAAACGCAGGCTGAGTAGCCCAAAGGAACTGGAAGTTTTGTTCCGGTGATTTGCCAGGCGGTATCATTTTCATTCAATGGCAAAAAGAAAATATCGTCGTAGTATTTCTTCGCTCCTCCTTCCCAGGGTAATAAATCCGGAAAATTCGCTCCTCCAGCCACCACCAATACGTTCGATGCAATGCCTGCCAATGGGCCTGCAAGCCCCTTCTGCACCGTCTCTTTGTTGGCCGAAGGAATATCCGGTAAACTCTCCCAATTGATTTTCATAGCAGTTTCTTTTTCCCGGGGAGAACATTGCATAACAACTCCTCCCAGAACGATTACTGAAAATACTTTTATGTTTCGCTTAAAGCGTGCTGAAAAGTTCCTGAATTTGCAAAGCCTCAACATCTTTTTCAAACTGTTTGTATGCTTCATTGCTCATATTTTTTACGGGCAAACGGAATTCACCGCATTCAAAACCAATGTACCGCATGTAGGCTTTTCCGGTGGCAATTCCGCCGTATTTTCCCAACAAACGAATCATATCGATTGATTGCTGCTGCAACTTGCGGGCTTTCTCAAGGTCTCCGTTATCAAACGCATCAATCAGTTGGTAATACAGTGGTGCAGCATAGTTAAATGTACTTCCCACTCCTCCGCGCGCTCCCAGCACCAATGCCGATAACAGGTTCTCGTCGCGGCCCCAAAGCATGTCGTATTTTCCATCAGCAAAGTGGATACAAGTCAGAAAATCCATAAAATCTTCGTGGGTGTATTTGATACCTGCCAGGTTGGGAATCATACCCGAAGCTTCCTGTAAGAAATCATACATGGAAACAAAGCAACCCGAGAGCACCGGAATGTGATAAAAATAGAAAGGCACGGTAGGAACAGCCTCTGCAACCTTCGCACAAAATTCAGCCAGCTGGCCACCCGAACCGGGTTTGAAATAATAAGGCGCCAGCATGGCAATGGCATCCGCCCCGCATTCTTCCGAATGCTTCGCATTTTCAATACACTCTTTGTAGGAAGTGCCGCCAATCAGGTTAATAATTTTAAGTTCCTTTTTCTCAGAAGCCGCTTTCACCCACTCTTCGGTAATCTGCATTTTTTCCTTTTGCGAAAGGGAAACTCCCTCTCCGGTTGAGCCATTTACAAAAGCACCAACCACTTTATTGTTTTCCAGCAATCTTACGTAATCCGGAATTTTTTCAAAAACCACTTCTCCCCTGCTATCCATCGGGGTAAAAGGTGCTGCGATAAGGCCGTTAATTTTATTCATTTTGTCAATATTTTAAGTCGTCAATATTTTTGGTTGAAATTCTATTTTACTATTCGTCAATGCCCGTTGAGTTGCTGACGGCAAGCTATTTAATGTTTTGAATTTTTATTTTATTTCGGCTGAAAACTTCAGCCCTTCCACTTCTCTCATCGTCCCATTATCTTCCTGAACCGGTACAAAAGTGAACATGCGTTTCCAGGTATCTTTTTTAACCGGAATTTTGAGTAGCACCTCGTTCCAGCCTTTTTTCAGGTGAATGGAATGCGGTCTTCTGAAAAAGTAATTCTCATCGGCAAATGGGATTTCTTCCGTATTACTTGCCAAACCGGGCTGATTCCATTTGGGTGCGGCCAGCAGTTCTCCGTTGAGCCAAACTTTCGGATGGGTATTGTGCCATTCTCCGTTTTGCGGAAACGGGCCTCCCCGGCGGCCTCCCGAGCGCGACCAGTCATGAAAACCGATCCAGGTCCCCACTGTTTGTTCTTTAGGCGACCAAATTTGGGTACAGGCATAATAGGTTCCTTCTTCTTTTGGAAAATAAGACGGGTAACCAAAGAAGTGACTCAGGTGAATCGTTCCCCCATAAAAAGGACCTCGCCAGTTATAAATTACTGTATCAACCAGGTAAGTCTCCTGCAGTTCGTCTTCCACCGGAAACGCAGCATCAACATTCCCACCATTTGCCATCGGTCCTAAAACCTTCCACTCCATTTTCGTTTGTTTTACGTATGGGAAGGGTTTTCCTGCAAAATATTTATCACGATGCTGAATCATCCGGTCCTCAAAAGCGCTGAACTCGTTCAACAGTTCGCTTCCTTTTTCCGGCAGTTTAGCAAGGTAGTTTTCGCCTATATCTCTTTTCTGGCCCGTCCACGAAGTTTCGCTATAGGTGAGTATTCCCGGGTAAACGGGATTCTGTTTTAAAATGTCGTATTCGTCGTTCACGTTGTTGTCGTTCCAGCAACACAAAATACCTCCCAGACGCAGTGAGTCTCCATGGGCCGCACCGTTAATACGCTCAAAATACAACTGTGCAATACCGGACAGCGGATCAAGATGATTGAGGTAGTTTAAGCGGCAGTCGATGTAGCGGTACCCCGGTTTTGGTTGCCCGCCTGACGACCAGAGTTGCGTGATGGAAACCGAATCGCCTTCAATTTTTTGTCCCGGACGCCAAACAATCAGTTCGCGGCCGTGGTGTTGGGTTACCCGCTCAAGTAATGCCGGCAACAGCGTGGGCGACGGTTCTTCGTTGCTGTGCCAAACTTCATCCGTTCCCAAATGAATGTAGGGCATTACTTCTGCCGGAGCCAGGCTGCACAATTCATCAAGCAGATCGATCAATACCGGTTGTACGCGGGGATCATTCATGGCTTCAAATCCCATGGCCTTGCGAAATGCCGCACTGTGCCCGGGAATGTCGAACTCGGGAATCAGTGTAATTTTTCGTTCCCGGCAATATTCAACGAGTTCGTTAAAATCTTCCTGCGTATAGAATTTGCCCTTTTGCCGGGTCATGCTTTCCGCCGAATTCAATTGCGGATATATTTTGCTTTCCAGGCGCCACCCCGGATTTTCAGTTACATGAAAATGAAAAATGTTCAATTTATACGCGGCCATTACATCGATTTGCTCTTTCAGCATTTCCATGCTCTGGAAATTCCGGCCCACATCCTGCATAAAACCACGAATCGCGAATGCCGGCCAGTCAACGATGGTACAGCCTTTCAGGTAGCGTTTACCGTTTTTTTCGTAAACCAGCTGTTTTATGGTTTGCTGTCCACGAAAAAGTCCTGTTTCGGTTGTAGCTTCCAGAACCACAGACTCAGCTGAAACTTGTAAACGATAAGATTCATCACCGTTCAACTGAACATCGGGAATATCCGAAACGATTCGCTGTACAAAACGGCTGCTGCTGTCTGCCATATCAAACGAATGCGTGCTCCACTCCACTTGCTGAGGCATGGGAAGCAAAGCCGGCGTAAGGTCCTTTTCAGAATTGCACGAAAAGAACACTGCCGCAACCAGCAGCGCTGTCAGTAATCGATAATGCAATAGGTTTGTATTCAAGATTCAGGTTTTAGGTTTCTATTCTGGTATGATATCCGAAACAGGAATACTCTGAAAGTAAAGTTCTTTTACTCCTTCGTAAAGTATCCCAACCGTATTTTCGTCCACCATTGTCATGCAGGAATAGCCAAAGCCTCCTGCTTCATTCAATTCCAGCTGACAGGCTTCGGGCCAGGTCATTCCTTCATCCAGACTTGCCTTGATGGTCATGTTGGTGCGGTGCTGCTTGTTATTTGGGTTCGAAAAGAACAACACCTGTTTACTTTCATCATTCAGATTTGCCGCGATTATACTCGCCATGCAATTGGA
Source organism: Maribellus luteus (assembly GCF_003576475.1). Taxonomy (GTDB): domain Bacteria; phylum Bacteroidota; class Bacteroidia; order Bacteroidales; family Prolixibacteraceae; genus Draconibacterium; species Draconibacterium luteum. The sequence goes on from NZ_QWGR01000005.1 coordinate 357,155, forward strand.
TTCCGGCAAAGCCGAGTTCGACGTAGGATGAAGCTCCCAGGTTTTGCCAAGGTCGTTTGTTACTGCTACGGCGCGGCCGTTTGTTTCCGATTTATCCTTTCGGTTGCGGTCGTCGCGCATGTTCAACATCAGGCTTCCATCACTTAGTTCCACCACCTGTGCTTCGGTGGTATTGGTTTTGGCACCGGTTCCAATGTGCCAGGTTTCGCCCTGATCCTTGCTGTAAACAATGGTGGAGTGACAGGTAAACTGTCCGCCATCGAGCGATTTCTCGCCAACATCGGCTTTAAACTGAGCCGGAAAAACGAGGGTGCCGTCTTTCATGCAAATTCCTCTGCCGGGGCCCTGCAAAAGCAACTGCCACGCCGGATCCTTTATTTGTTCGGTAATATTGATTGGTTCCGACCAGGTCAATCCGTCATCGGTACTTTTTACCAGGATAAATTGCCCGGTTTCTTCGGGTTTCATTCCGGGTTTGGAAGCCCACCACAACATATCTTTCTCGGTAACACCGCTCATCCACAGGGCAGCTACCCACAGGGTTTTGGTTTTGTTGTCGTACAGTACACAGGGATCGCCAATGCCGTTCAGTTTTTGTGGCCGGCCGCCCCATTCGCCCATGTCCATAATAACCTGCATCGGCTGCCAGGTTTGGCCTCCATCGGTGCTGCGACTCATGCCCACATCGATGTCCTCCTGTAAATCTTTGCTGTTGTTGTGCCGGATATCATAAACCGAAATCAGGGTTCCGTTTGCGGTTGTCACCAAACCGGGAATCCGGTAAGTATCCACCTGATCCTGCCCGGCTGCACGTACCACCGTTGCCGGACGGTATTGAAAGGGCTCTTCAACGTCGATTGCCAGACGCTTTCCGTTGAGCGACAAAATCACCTGTTCAACAGAAAAACGATGTGTCAGCACCGCCTCTTCTTTCACCTGCAAGTTAAAAGCAAGAGTATGCCTTCCACTTTCCAGCTTGCCTTTTCCCTCCACAACCATCTCCTGATCAGCAAAAAGTGTTGCTGTTCCAAAGGTTGTTTCAACGGTATCCTGAGCCGAAGCAGCCATCCATGAAACATCGGCTGACTTTAAGAAATCAGTTTGACTGCCTTCAGAAAGTACCAAGCTTATTTTTTTAAGATCATAACTTACTCCCTGCTCAACATCCAGGTTTATTTGAAAGACATCCGCATTCTCTTTTTCGATGAACAACGGAATTTTCTTTTCCTGAAACTGTGTTTTATTCACTCCTTCCAATTCGGTTTGAAGTGAAGTGCTACAAGCCGAAAAGCTTACTGCAACTACCCCCAGTAAAATAAGCAGGTAATTTTTCATGTTAATTAATTTTATGGTTATCACAAATATAAAAACTCCGCATCAGCATTTGTTTTTTGGAGTAAATCAGGAGCAGGCTTGCTCCTGATTTAATTCCAACTAAACTTTTATAATTTATGAAAAAAAAGCATGTCAATATCCGGGTGTTTGCTCCAACTTCGGATCCACATTCAATGTGTTTACATCAACCGGCCACAGTAATTTGTGCGACTCACTTGCACTTAAAACAGCATCGTTTCCGTAGTTTACCTCGTCAGAAAACACCAACGGTTTTCCCGAACCATCCTGCATGCGACGCACATCAAACCAGCGTTTCCCTTCACAAACAAATTCCTTGTCGCGTTCTTCCAGAATGGCCATTTCGTTGGCTTCAAATCCGGCGTTGGTATAGGCATGTAGGGCCGGGTTGTAATTATCTCCATAAGCTCTTTCGCGCACCTGATTAATGTATTGTGCCGGGTTGCCGTCTTTCATGTTCTCAACCTCTGCCAGCATCAACAACACATCGGCATATCGGTATACAGGAATATCGTCAGCGTAAACCCGGTTGCCATCCGCATTAATCAGCCCCATAAATTTGCGCATGATTAAGCCTCCGTTGATCAGGTCCCCCGTTGTTCCATCCTTGTCGTAAATATCAAGGAATGTGGAATACTTGCGTGAATCGAGTTCATCGAAGCTTTCAAACAAGGGGAAAATATATTCGTGACGCAATAAACCATTTCCTTTGGTTTCAAGCGGGTCCACAGCAGCCGAACCATCGGCTAAGTATTTGGTTGCAATTGTGTTTAGCTGATACCGGAACAAGTAGTGAAAAGTTGTTGATTCTGTATCCAGAAAACGAAGGGTAAAGATGATTTCGTTGTTTCCCTTGTTGTCGTATTCGAAAACAGAAGAATAATCATCCAACAGCGAGAATTTTCCCTTTACTTCGTTCAAGGCAGCTTCTGCAACTGCTAAATCGCCAGAAGCAGGAGACTGATCTCCGGTTGTTACTTTTGCCGACCACAGGTAGATATCTGCTTTTAACAGTAAAGTGGCATATTTAGACCATGTTCCCTTTTGGTTCCCGGTTTCAACGTTCGATCCAAAATAGTTTTCCGACTGCGTTAAGTCGCTTTTGATAAAATCAAATACCTGCTTTGGAGTGCTTCGCTCGGTATACAAAGGTTCTGCGCTGTTTTCGCCCTGCAATACTTTCGGATCGGTAATAATTGGCACACCGCCGTAAGTTTTATACAGGTAACTGTATAAGAATGCTCTCAATCCGTACAACTGTCCCAAGTAATAGTTTTTACTGGCATCAGTCAGGAAATCCACTTCATTCTCGAGCTTATAAATTCCCAGGTTCACAGGAAGGATTCGTTGGTAAAATCCGCCCCATCCGCTGATACCGGTTTTATCTTTTGTAAAGTCCTGGTCTTTCACCGGGCTTGAATCATTCAGAGAAGTACCGGTTGATCCCGTTCCGCTTTTCATAAGTCCACCTCTTTCTTCTCCCAAGAGATACAATGTTGAGTGCAGGTCGCGCACCTGGCTGTGCAGGCCAAGTATATACCCGTTCACCTGTGCTTCGTTCTGCCAGAAATTCTCACTTCCATAGTAGTCTATCGGCCCCAAATCCAGCGAATCGCAAGACACTAATGAAACCAAAAAAAGAATTAGAATTTTTGTTTTTATTATATACTTTTTCATTTCTTTTCAATTTTTAAATTAATGCCTCTTAGAACTTAACATCTACGCCAAAAATTACAGTCTTTGGTACAGAGTACGCAGCATACTGAGCGCCCGAACTAAAATTTTCAGGATTGTTTAGTTTGGATGCAGTCAGATAGCCGAGTTTTTGTCCTGTAACTGACAATGTCACTGCTTTCATACCGATTCCTTCGAGCAGCGTTCCTGGAAGAGAATAAGAAAGCGAAAGCTCTCTGAATGCCAGATAATCGCCTTTATAAACCCACTGTGTCGACTGACGGGCATAGTTTCTTGATCCTAACTGGTCGGCCCAGCGGTATTCGGCAAATTCTGCATTCGGATTATCGACAGTCCATGTATTTTTGGTATCAACAGTGGTATTGTAGGTACCTTGCGCCATGGCCAGGAACCAGGCACGCTGAGCGTCTACCTGGACAAAACCAAGCGAGTAGTCCATTCGGGCATAGAATTTAAATCCTTTGTAAGCCAACGTAGAAGTAATTCCACCAAACCATTTCGGACGGGTATTTCCTATTTTTACCATGTCGAAATTATCGATCACTCCGTCTTCGTTTACATCCAGCCAGTTCATGTCGCCGGGTTTTAAAGCCAGGCCATTGCCTTTGCTTTCTCCTAAAGCATCCCAGGCCGTTGGTCCATAAACCGGACGGGCATTTGATCCAAACCATCCGGTTGTAATGTCTTTGCGGTCGGCAGCCACTGCGTTCACTTCGTCCCAATCGCTGAATACACCTAAAGCCTTAAATGCGTACAAATCGCCGGGTTGCTGACCTTCCTGGTATCCGCCAACCCAAATCAGGTTTCCAGAAGCTCCGTCGTAAACCTGAAATGCACCTTGGCGGTTTCTTTCCAAACCATTGTCCGGAAGCTTTTCCACAATACTTTTGTTGTACGAAATATTGGCTGAAACATCCCATTTCCAGTCTCCTTTCCTCAAGGCTTTTACCGACATATCCACTTCCAGCCCCTTGTTTCTGTACTCTCCGTTGTTGGAGCGGATGGAGCTGATTCCAGAAGATATGGGCAAAGGAATGTTTGCATATTTATCCAATGTCAAACGGTTGTAATACGTAAAGTTGGTATTGATCATGTTTTCAAGGAAACTGATGTCGATACCGGCTTCAGCAGTTTTGGTACGCTCCCACTTCAAACCGGGGTTCGCGATGCTACCAACAACATATCCAACCTGATTATTGTAGTTCCTTGTTCCATAACTTCCCTGTAATTCGTAGGCGCCAATTCCGGATACGTTACCATTTAATCCGTAGCTGGCTCTTACTTTCAGGAAAGAAATCAAGGAGCTGTAATCTTTCATAAAATCTTCCTTGTTTACGATCCAACCGGCTGATACCCCCGGGAAGAATCCCCAACGGTTATCACCGAGCAAGCGCGAATAGCCGTCGTAACGGAAGGTTCCTGAAACCAGGTATTTTTCAGCGTAATCGTAATTCACGCGTCCAAAATAAGAGCGAATCCGTTCCTCGGTATGATAGGTATCAATCGAACGCTTTCCTTCTTCCGTTGAAGTAAGTCCAAGGTCGCTGAAATCGTCGGTTGGAGCACCGCTACCGCTGGCACTTAAGCCGTTCCATTTCTTGTTGTAATATTCGTAACCCGCCAGGGCGCTACCCGTGTGTTTTCCTTTGGTAAGGTCGTAATTCAATACCGCATTATAAGTCTGGCTTAGCTCTTTGTCGTAGCTGGCCGATGAGCTGCGGCTTGTAGACCAAATACCAGGTCTGCTCAGGTAGTCCTTGTTAAATGACTCGTAATATCCCTGATCCAACAACCAGTGGGCATTCACTTTCAGGCTTAAGTTCGAAAGGAAGTCAATCCTGAAGCCTTGTCCCATAATGAATTTATTGGTATTGTTATCTCTCTTCAGCTTGTCAATGTTTACCAAGGGGTTTCCATCGCCAACGTTGTTTCCCAAAATCAACTCACCGTCAGGATTGTATTGCCGCTGTGTTGGCGGTGTACTCTGAATTCTTCCGAAATAGTTCGTTTCATTGGTTGTTGAAACATTGTACCATTTCGCATCGGTAAACTGGAAATTACTGTTGGAAGTAAGCCACGAACGAATTTTATACTCGCCGTTGAACGTAAAATTCAATCTTTTGTACCAGGTTTTGGCAGGCTGTCCTTCTGCATCGTAGTAGCCAATACCGGCATAATATTTTCCCCGGTCGTTTGCTCCGCTAAAACTAACATTATAGTCTTGTGTTAAAGCGGGATTGTTAAAAGCATCGTCCTCTTTATTGAACTCCGAAAAAATAATCTCCTGACCGGTTACCGGGTCAATCATGGTTTGCCAGCCTTCGTTGAGCAGGAAAGCCAAATCCGAGTTATAAACCATCGGGCTGTATACCGCCAACGATGTTTTGTTTCCGTCCAGTGCATTACCATTGTCGTCGTAGTAACGGTTGCCAATACCATAAGGTGCAGCGCCGCTCAACGATGACATGCTGCCATATCCGACCCAGCCTCCTTGCGAATTCTGGTACATTTGAGCAGCATTCTGATAGCCCTTTCTTACCCAGTAGAGATAATCTTCGGCACCTAAGAAGTCATACTCATGAGTCAGGTAGTTTAAACCGAATTTAGCACTCACTTTTATTTCGGGTTGTCCACCTTTTTTGGTAGTAATCAAAATTACACCGTTGTTGGCGCGCGCACCGTACAATGCGGTTGCACCGGCATCTTTCAATACTTCGATCGATTCAATGTCGTTCGGGTTGATATCATTAAATGCACCAACCTGACCGTCAATTAACACCAAGGGAGAACCGGTTCCATCAAAATTGGTACCTCCGCGTAGATAAATAGACGGGGTTGCTCCCGGATTACCCGAAACAGTGGTAACTTTTAACCCAGATACCGCACCGGTAAGTGCCTGTGCGGGGTTGGCATGCACACCACCGGTTAATGTTTCTTCTTTTACTGAAGCAATTGAGTTCGTTAATTTTGCTCGACTCTGCTTCCCCCCATAACCGGTTACCACAACTTCGTCCAAAGCCTCGGTAGCGGTTTTCAAAACAACATCCAATGTTTGCTTTCCGACTACACCCCACTCTTGAGCCACCATCCCGATAAACGAGAAAACAAGAATATCATTTTCATCAACGTTTAGCTGATACTCGCCATCGATATTGGTGATCGTACCCGCTGTTTTTCCTTTAATAACAATTGATACCCCAGGTAAAAGTTCTCCATTTTCTGCAGTCACCTTCCCCGAAACGCTTTTTGCCTGGGCAAACCCTTCTGCCTGGAAAAGCACCAAACAAATAATAGCAAGAAGAATTCCCTTACACCTGAGAACCAACCCGCTAAGCTTTAGTTTTTTTTCTCTCAAATTACTCATAAAGTTCTTTTTAAAGTTAGATTTAACTTGAGCCGTTCACTTAAAGAAGATCAAAAGGCCCTTTTGAAATTCGACTTATGTATGACATAATGCGCAACAAATATAAAGATTAGTTTTTTAATTCAAAATCATTTTCCAAATTTGTAGGACATTTACAGTGCTAAAATCTAATTCGTTATGACAAATCAGGATTTGATCCATCATATACCTACCATTGATACCAGTAGTTTGGTAGACAAAGTTGAAATGCAGCTTTTGGAGATTTTTATCAACCGGGGCCTTAAAACCGGAGATGTAATTCCGAAAGAAGTTGAACTTGCCGCTGCCATGGGCGTGAGCCGAACCGTGATAAGAGAATCACTAACCCGCTTAAAAACAATGGGTTTGATAGACTCAAAGAAACACAAAGGCACCATCCTCACCAGCCCCAACCTGGCACAAATACTTCAGCGCTCTATGATTCCCAAAATACTGGACGACGAAACACTGAAGAATATTTTTGAGATTCGCCTGATTCTTGAAATAGGAATGGCCGACTCTATTTTCCATCATATCACCGACGACGACATCCGGGAGCTGGAAGAAATTACAGAATCGGAACCCACGTCAACCGAAGATGTTTTGTTTGATATTGATCATGAAATCAAATTTCATGGCAAATTGTACGAGATAACAAACAATGAAACACTAAAAAATTTTCAGACGATTTTGCTTCCCGCTTTCAATTTTACCTACGACAGCGGATTGATCAACAAACCCATCAAAAAGAAGAAACACATTTCGCACAAGGGGTTGGTGGAAATCCTAAAAACGGGCAATCCGAAAAAGTTCAGGGAAGCCATGCGAAAACACCTCGATAATCATTTTAGCCGCTTGTTTGATTAAAAGTTTATCTCGTTTTCAAATAACGTTATTAACGGCCTGGTTCAGAAATATTACATCAAGCTGGATACGCCGGGTGAGTTTGGGGGTGTTTACATCTGGGATTCCCATGAATCGCTGGAAGAATTCAGGCAATCAGAACTGGCAACTACTACCAAAGCCTCCCTGGGAGTAGAACCACCCTCCATAGAGGTAGCCGGTATTTTATTCCAGTTGCGGGATTAAGAAACAGAACTGCTCGCAGATATCTCTGGCTACAACATTCTTAAAATTTGTAGGCTACTCCCCATTCAATCCAGTCGGCACTTCCCCCGTTGCGGGTTTTCAGTGCAATATGAATATCGGTGTGCTCTGAAATACCTATTCGCCCTCCCACTCTCATAAACCATTTTCCACGCTGGGTGAACGGTTTGTAGATGTACCTTCCGTAATTAAACATAAAGGAAATGCGCTCAATCAGGTAATGAAATCCCACATGTGCCCCGTAAAAAGTTTTATCGGAAAATGCGGTTTCCTGTGGCAGCAAATCGTCGTAATAATTCTCAACCGATCCGTCGTAAAATACATCCAGCCCTCCGATTGCCTTTAAGCGGTGCGAAAACTGGTAGGCGTACTCAGCAGTAATCGAACTCGTCAGATACCTGGGACCTTCTGCCCCGGTTGTATCCACTTCGCCAAAATCATTCTTAAATTTCCCGGGGCTTTCCTGCATGGTTCCAATGCTACTCATCAGAATAAACTCATGCTTTGGCTTAAATTCGCTTATAGCTGCATCAACGTAGGTAGGACGAAGTGCAGGCTGATAGCCAGGATCAGTATGTTTGGTGAAATTTTTCACAGGGTTGAAATGATAGGCAGTGGCCAGGTTTAATCCCACCAGGTTTATACCTTTTTGCGGAGTAAACGACCGCCCGTTACTAAAGTGCAGGAACGAAAAGCCAAGCGCAATGTCCATCCGGTCCGACCATTCGTAATACAACTGAAGCGAAAAGTTTGAATGCAGGTTACTCTTGGCTCCAATGTATTTCTGGTAAGGATTGGTTTCGGCATCGTAAGGCACAAAATCAGTGGCAATACCAATCTCCACATCTCCGTTTAGCCTGAATTTGCCAAACCTTGCAATGGGCGCGCCATAGAAAAAATAGAAAGAAGCCGGCTTTCCCAAGAGCGAATCAACCACTGTTTTTCCCAGGTCGAAATACGAAACTCCCAAGCCATATTGCGGATATCCATGTACCCTTTGCCATTCTTTTCTCCCGGTTGATTGGGTACCTAAGCGTATCCCTGTTCCCCAAAATCCATCCCGTAACACGCCCGGAGCACCTCCTTCTACCATGTGCCCGCCTTTATAGCCGGTAACCTGAATGTAATTGAACCAACCGTAGTTATCATCCTTTTTTAAATCCTCTTTTTTGAAAGTTGAAAACTCCTGTGCATTTACTACTAGCAGGAGAAACAGAGCCGTAACTGAACTTATAAATCTTTTCATTGCTGCCGTTTTAATGTTGCTTTATAAGTTCGTATTTGAATCTTCGGGGACTGGGTTGGTAAATGTTCCCGGTTGTATAATCGATAATAAGCGGAACGCCCCCGATAAGCAAGTCGACAACTGAGTAGGCCGCACTTTGTTTTCGAAGCAAAACATATTCTTTGGGTTCGTAACCTTCTGCTTTCAGTACAAGAATGCTTCCGTGCTGTATTTTCTTTTTAGGAACCATCACTACTCCCGGGGCTTCACCGACCTTCTCACCGTCAATAATAACTTCAGCCTTTGGTAAACTTTCTTTGGAAAATACCAGGCGATGCGACCTTCCCTCCAAAATAGTAGCACAACTACTAAAAATTAAAAGTGCTACCATTAAGAGAAATAACCTGCTTAATGAATTCTGAACACTACCTTTCATAAAACCCGGATTAATGAATTTCTCGTCATGTTTGGCCGGCAAAGTTATTTCAAATTACAAAAATGGTTTTATAAGACCTTAGGAAAGGTGCAGGGCTTTTCCATAAAATAACGTGTCATTTATGTTTTAACGATAATGTTTGATCCCAAAAGAAACACTACGATTAACAATAATGCCCTAAAATCGGCTCCCCCACTTTCAAAATTAAAGAAGAGGCTGTACAAAAAGAGAGCCTGCCCCCTTTATTCGTTAATGATATCTACATCTTTGAACATGTAGCGATTATCACTAAGTCTTAAACTCTTACCGCTGGCTGTGCTTACCTTTTTTAAGGTCACTTTCCGGGTTCTGACATAGGGGAAAGGTTCTTCGTAAGTTTCGTCGGTCATTTTCGAATTGAAATTGGAAAAAATAGCGGGCCCTTCGTATTTATCGGGATGGTTCGTGTCGTCGACATAAAGCCCATCGATGATTACCTCTTCGGGCATGTAACAGGTGTAGCCAAAGTTGTGCTTGCCTGAATTGGAACCACCAATGAGAGAGGCACTGATTTTATTGCCGTTTGCCGGAACAAAAACACAATCGCGAATAATCATTTTTCCCTTCCAGGTGCTGCCGTAATCCGAACGCAGATTGATCAGACTTCGTCCCCTAATGGTTGACTTTTCAACGGTAAAAGTGCCGCTGCCAATGGCATTAATTCCCTGATGGCCGAGCGTTGAGTTACGAATGGTCGCATTGGCAACGCCCATATGCGCGTCGAAACGGGAAAACGTACAACCGTCGAACAAAAGGTTCTTGGAGTAGTTCGATCCCATTATGCCCCAATACCTGTTGTCGTTTATATCATTTGTCTGGCTACAGTTGATAAAGGAAACATTGAGCGCACGATTCACTGTAATATCATAGGTTCCCATCGACACCGGAACACCTGCCGAACCAATTGTCTGGTAGGTTTTGTGCCCCGTTAGAACGCAATTTTTAATCGTTACCCAGGCACATTCACTAATATTGAAGAAGCCACCATAAGGCGCACCATGGTCACCTTCTCCAACAATACGGTGTTCCAATCCATCTACCACCACATTGGAGCGCTTGATGGATATGCCCCGGCTGTAATACGTGTATTTCGATTCTGCTCTGTTCGCGATGGTCCTAAAATGTCCGCCGGTAATGGTAAGTGTTTCCTCATCAATGGGAAGCGCAGTTACATTTGTGACCTGATCAAAGTCCCAAATGATCGGAGCATCCATATTTACATTCCCGTTTTTGTCAACAATAAAAATATCGGTTTGCGAAGATCCGTTATTTTGATTCGGTCCAAACCTGATGTAGCGTTTTACATTTGAATCGGTAACAGTAACCAGGCAAGTGGCAGGGAGTGAAACATCTACTTTTTTCTGGTTTGCCCTCAACGAAACGATTCCGTCAGGCTTGAACGATTCCAAAGCAGAATTCACCAGAAAAACAGGCGAATTTCGGTTCTCCACTTTTGTATCGTCAATAATAAAAGTAGCTGTTCCAAAATCGGTATTGGTACGAATAACTGCGGTGCGGTTCTTCCCTCCCAGGTAGTACGTCGCTCCATCGTCAGCCTTTACACCAAGACCTTCCTGGTTAGCAAAAGCGTGTGTTGCAACCAGGGCCTCCATATCATCCGTTTTCCCGTCGCCTGCAGCACCAAAATCGCTGTAACGCACAACTCCGTCAGCTTTAAACTTCCGCAAATCTTTTGGAGATACGTTTATTTGCATCTCCCCATTCCCGGTTGTTTGAACCGCTGTTTTGCTCTTTTCGAACGTTATTACCACATTATCAATTGATTTACTGGCAGTTTGCCCAAAGGATATCGTTACAAAAAAAAGTAAGCTGAAAAATAAAATCGCAGGTTTCATAGGTTTTACGGTTTAGTGTCGACCTGAAAGTATAAACTATAAATTAAACCAACAAATTTATGCTACACCTTGACAATGCTAAAGAACCGTTCAAGAGGCACCGGAAAAAGATTGCCGGCAGAATCACCACCCTTTATTCCCGAGTTTTCTATCCAGTAAATATTCTCAACAATCTTAACTTTCCCCGCACCCACAAAAACAAAATGCGGAAAAGTGCTTGTCACAGCATCAATACCAACTCACCGGAACAAAATAATACTAGTTTTGCGCAACATTTCACGGCGGTACCTTGTTATAAAAGGTCATTTTTTGTGAACTGATACCGATCAAAATAGAACGATGATAAAAAATCTGTTGTACAACTTTTCGCCCAGGCGCCTATCGATACTGAACCGATATTACAAAATCACTCAGTTTTATTCTTTTCTGAAAAGTACTGCTTATAAAGGAGGCACGGTAACTGCCATTTTTGTATTGTTGCTGGTTAGCCTGGAGATTTTTCTGCTGGATTTTAATTTACTACTCAACAACCTGGTGACGATGTATTCGCCCAAAGTAATTTACTCGGTTTTTCTTTTGTCAGAAACCGCTTTGGGACTACTGCCACCCGAAATGTTTATTGCCTGGGCCGCCAAACTCAACACTCCCTGGATAGCTCTTTTCGTATTGGCTTCGTTATCGTACATCGGAGGAGTAATCGCCTACTTTCTGGGAACCCGCCTGTTTCTCGTCCCTTTTATTAAAACGCACATTGAAACAAAAATACAGAAGCACATCATCAACCTGAGAAAATGGGGTGGTATTTTCGTTTTTCTGGGTGCGGTATCGCCCATTCCCCACTCTATTGTAAGTTTGGCTTCGGGGCTGATCAAATACAACTTCAAAAACTACCTGCTTTGGGCTCTGTTCCGTTACATGCGCTTTATTATTTATGCCCTCATTATTTTTGGAATTTTTTAGAACCAATCGCCGCCCAAAGACTTTCCTTCGGTATCAGTACTCAAACTTATTAAAGACGAACCTTCTTTTACCGAAGCTTTAATTTGCATTTTCTCTTTTAGAACCAGCGCCTGGCATTCTTGCTTGCACAACAACAGGAGTAAAATCAACCTGTTACGTCTTTTTATTCCAGAAACCACCGCATGTGTTTTATTGATTTTAGTGTCGTTGCCTATGGCATTTTTTGAGTTTTAAATTACTTTCGCTGTGTCAGCAACAGTCGCTATTTCTTTTTACAGTACTTTAACCACTTCAGCATAAACAATGAATTTGATTTACAACGATAAACTTAATGGATTCTTTTCCATGTCAGTTGCCGATAACTGGTTTCAGCGAAATGCCGGCCAACCATTGTCAACCTTTTGTATTGTACTGAATTACGGGGAAACAATCGATATCCAGATCGACCTGAAGAAATACCAGATTCAAAACAATCAGATTTGCTGTATCAACCCGGGGAGTATTATTCCGAAAATAAGCAGTAAAGACCAAAAACATTGTTTTATTGATTTTAACCAGGCTTTTTACTGCCTGGAGTTGCACGACAAGGAATTATCCTGTAACGGCTTGCTTTTCGGGGCTTTGCCACAACCTCCCGTTTTGAGCTTTCCGGAAGAAGAAGCTACAGACAATATCGGGCTGATTGAAATGCTAAAAAGAGAGTTTAGTTATGCCGAAAGTAACCAGGGCGATATGCTACGTGTTTTATTAAAGCAATTAATAATAAAGTGTGTAAGGCTTGCCAAAAAACAATTGTTTAACACTACCGACCTTCCACAGGAGGAAACAGACATTATCCGAAGATTTCAGGCCCTGGTAGAAAAGTATTTCAGGGAAAAACACAAAGTGGCTGATTATGCTGAAATGATGTACAAATCGCCTAAAACTTTATCCAACACATTCAAAAAATTAAACGGTCAGTCTCCCCTGCAAATAATACAGGAAAGAATAGTACTCGAAGCCAAAAGATTAATGAACTACACCGATAAATCGGTTAAAGAAATTTCGTTTGAGCTGGGTTTTTCTGAACCGGCTCATTTTAGCAGGCTATTTAAAAAAGTGACGGGTGAAAGCCCCAGCGAATTTCAATAAAAAGACCGGCTTGCAAGCAACAAGACCGGTCTCCAGCGTATAATGGAATTAAAAAGTCAGCACTTTTACGGAATCATCTTTTAGATAATAAGTCAACGGTTTTCCCATTCCTGCTACCTCAAAACCAAGTCCTTTCAGATCATCGGTAACACCATAAGCACTTGCACAGGCAATGCAGGCTCGTATCTCAACTCCATCGTCTTTCATGGCTTTCAGTTTTTCCTGAATCTTCCGATTTTCGGATGTTAGTTTTGCCGACGGCCCCCAAATAATCAAGGTAACATCTTCAAACCATTTGTTCGTTTTCGCGGCATGTGTATACATTAATGCAACCCGGTCTGCCACATACGGATCGTCGCTTGTCCATACTACAACCAACTTGTCTTCCTGCGAGTTCTTTTGTTCCTGATTCATTGCGTTACCGGTATTTACTGTGAGAAAAGTTATAACAACAATTACCAGATATTTTAATTGCTTCATTTTTTGCGGATTTTACAAGTTTTTCAAAATGGCCAATAGCAGCTTCCCGGATAAGCGGGTAGAATAATCGGGATTAATGTATTCGAACAGTATTTTCCCTGATGGAGAAACGACAAAAACCGATGGAACCGGCAGAATACCTTTATTCAGGCCTCCGCTTTTCTCGTTCAATAACCCGGAATACTGCCCGGGGGCTTTGAATGCTATTCCCATGGCTTTTATTAGCTCGCCGTCGGCATCAGAATACAGTTTATAGCGAATGCTTTTGTCTTCCTCTGTAATTTTCAGATTCTCCGGCGCATCCGGACTCACGGCTATAATCTGGTAACCCAGGCTGATGATTTCGCTCTCAACTTCCTGGATATCCGACAAATGAGCGTTGCAGTACGGACACCATCCGCCCCGGTAAAAAAGCAAAACACCTGGTTTTTCGGCCAAAACGTCACTTAACTTATGAGTTGTGTTGTTCGCCGATTTTAGTTCTGCATCAGGAACCTGTTCTCCGATTAGCAAGGGCGAAACCTGCTCCGGAAGTTCCGGTATTTGTGCAATGGCAGAATTGCCAAGTAGTAGTAATACAAATAATAACTGTTTCATGGTAAGTATTTTTTATTTGATGTGCTATAATATTTATCTCTAAAAACTTGAGGATAATACCTCGTGCCTTATCGCTCCACGCTGCGGTCAATTACTTTCAACAAAAACCTTTCCTGGCCTTCGCTACCGGCTAAAAACACAGGTTTACAAACAAAAGCAACAGGACTTCAATACTTGCGTCCTGGAAAACTCCAGAGTGGATTCTTATGCCGCATAATTTTCCAAATCGGGGGCCAGCGGGAAATCAATCGGAACTTGGGTCGCGTTGTGTAAAAAGTTGGTAAAACTGGTTACATTAACGATGGCAACCAAATCAACCAAAGCCTTATTATCAAAGCCTTCCTCAAAAAACAACTCCTTTAGTTCTTCGCTTAACTTCCCTTTGTTTGCCGCAATTTGCTGCGCAGCCTCTACAAGCAGGTTGGTTCGTTTATCAGAAAGTTGCGCTTTCCGGATGGCAATGGTTTCCTGCTCGGTAAAACCATTCATTTTCGCAATGGCAGTATGAGCGGCTTTGCAATATTCGCAGTTGTTTACTTCGGAAACGGCCAGTTTAATGGCTTCCGTTTCTTTTTTGGTGAAATTAGAGGCACTTATCACCTCGGCGTAACTCAGGTAACCTGCCAAAACCTCAGACGAATAACCCATTGTGGCGTAAAGGTTAGGCACTATGCCTAATTTACTCTCAAGGTCTCCAAAAATTGTTTTTGCTTTTGCATCTACCTCATCTTTTGTTGGAACGATAATTTTCTTCATTTTATTAAAAATTAAAAGGTTATTATATACGGCACAAAGATGTGGTGGATTTATGACCTCGGGAATGAAGGTTTTTCCCTTGAGCTTATCAATTTTTCCCTTTTTGTATAAAAATCGCCCAAACTTCCTGATTGAAACCGAGATTTTCAGAACTAAGGCTGCAAAAGAGAAATGGCCATTACTGTTGATCAACGGCCTAAGAACATCTCAACTCTTTATGGGCCGATCACCCTAAAGCGAAACTCTCCCGGCTGCCAAACGTATTTATTTCGGTACCAGTTTTAACAAAGACCCCATAATAATGAAAGGCATTTCCAACAAAGAAATCATCTTATGGATCGACCGTTACCTGGCTGATCCACGTCTTGACGCTGAAGCGCAACTTCGTAAACGTTGGGCCTGGATTTGGATGGTTGTTACCTGCGTATTCGTCATTATCACTTCTTTTGTTGAACTCGTTGTACTAAAGCTATGGCCCATTTGGTGGTTCGGCATCGTATTCTGGGCCGGCTATCTGATCGGTTTTCCGCTGTACCGAAGAATGAAACGCTTCGATCTGGTGATCAACATTCTTTTTACCGTCTTTATTGTCGCGGCGCTGTTTGCCATGCTGCAAACCGGAGGGATAACCACTTCCCTGGGATTTATCTTCATCGGGATGAACTGTGCCATGGGATCCATGCTGGCCGGAAACCTGCGCTGGACCATTGGAATGTTTGTCACTTACTGCATGACCATTATCATTCTCGGACTCTTCCAATCTTCGCTCACCACACCCGAATACATTACTCCTCGTATTAATACCCTATCCTTTGTCGGACTTACTGTTTGGATTAACGCCTGCATTTTACTGATTGTCATTTTATTTATGAAAGACAAAAGCCGTTATGAAAAATCAGAAGCAGAGAAACTTCGAAAAATCGACGAAGCAAAAACCAAACTTTTCACCAACGTTTCGCATGAATTCAGAACACCACTAACAGTCATACAGGGAATAGCGGAACAGATGGAACAACATCCTGAAAAATGGATGCAAAGTGCCCCGGGAAAGATAAAAGCACAAAGCCAGCTTCTGCTTCGCCTTGTTAACCAAATGTTGAACATTGCCAAAATAGAAGCTGATGAAATGCACCTGGAGTTAATTCATGGAGACATCTGCAGGTTTATCCGCTATATTGCTGCAACCTTTCAAAGCCTCGCAGATACCATGAAGATTGAACTAATTCTGAACCAACAGGAGGTACCAATTTACACCGATTACGACCCCGACAAACTGATGCATGTACTTTCCAACCTGTTATCCAATGCCATTAAATTCACGCCTCCCGGAGGTCTTGTAAGTCTTATTGTTT
Organism: Maribellus luteus; assembly: GCF_003576475.1. GTDB lineage: Bacteria > Bacteroidota > Bacteroidia > Bacteroidales > Prolixibacteraceae > Draconibacterium > Draconibacterium luteum. The sequence continues at coordinate 373,524 of NZ_QWGR01000005.1, forward strand.
CCAAAACGTTTGAAAAAGACAAGAAATTCACTCTTATTTCAGTGCGCGACACCGGGCGAGGCATTCCCGAAGCATCAGTGAGTAAGATTTTTGAGCGTTTCTACCAGGTCCCCGACAAACACGATCAAACTCCGGGAACCGGGCTCGGCCTGGCTGTTACCAATGAACTAATCAAGTTGATGAAGGGGAAGATTAGTGTAAAAAGCCGGGAAGGCAAAGGTTCGGAATTTACCGTTCTGCTACCCATCTCGAAAACAGCCGAAAAAGTTGCAGATCATGGTATATCAATGATCTGCTCCGAAACAGCTCATCCTGAAATTACCAAGACCAGGATCGAAGACAAAACCGATGAAACAGATCATGAATCGGCCGAAAAACCCGTTCTTCTCATTGTAGAAGACAACAAAGATGTAGTCGAATACCTTCAGGAAATTCTTCAAAAAGAATACAATATAGAACTTGCACCCAACGGAAAGGCCGGGCTCGAAAAAGCACTGGAAATCATCCCGGATATTATTCTTTCTGATGTAATGATGCCCCTGATGGACGGTTTTGAAATGCTCGAAAAGTTGAAAGCAGATATTCGTACCGACCACATTCCGGTTGTAATCTTAACCGCCCGTGGTGATTTCGATTCGAAACTCGCTGGGCTATCAATTGGCGCCGACCACTACCTGGTTAAACCCTTCAACGAAAAAGAGCTACTGTTTAAACTGGGAAACCTGTTGGAATTACGGAGGAAAATGCAACAACACTTCGGAACTTTTCCCTTTCAATCTCAGGATGAAAACAGCGAGTTTAAACCGGAATACGTATTCATAAAACGAATCAATACACTCATTGAAAAAGAAATGGGAAACGAAGACTTTGGAATCAACGACATTTGTTTTTCAATGAACATGAGCCGGGCACAACTTTACCGGAAATTCAGTGCCATCACCAATAATTCCATCGGTCGGTACCTTCGGTCGTTTCGCTTGCACAAAGCCAAAGAACTGCTGGAGAAACAGGGTAAAAATGTTACAGAGACAGCCTTTGAAACCGGCTTCAAAAACCTGTCCCACTTCAGCACCTGCTTTCACGAAGAGTTTGGATTCTCTCCCCATAAGCTTGTTCGCTAGCACAACCAACATTCGAGACAAACGCCAAAACATCTGAGACAATTACCAAAGCACGCGCTTCAGCGTTGTCGTACCTTTAACCGTACGTTCTCAGCTATACAAATCAACATTCTAATCCTTTAAAATTCAACTAAAATGAAACGATTGATTTTCTTATTATGGAGCATAAGCCTGCTTTTTGCAGGTTGCGATATGAACGATTCATTATCTAACGAAATCGATACAGACATGAAATCAGCCGAAATGAAAATGGTTCCCATCAAAGGCGAGATACAATCGCATGTAACGGAATCACTAGATGGTGTTCCTGTAATTGGCAATTTATCCGGAAATATTTCACACCTGGGGAAGCTGATCTCGGATAAAAGTACGTGGTATACCATTTTCGTGGAAATGGATGAGCAGACCTGGACCATTTCGTGGGAAATGTTTGGATCGGTTTGTGCGGCCAATGGCGATTTTCTGAAATACACGCTTTCAGGAGCGTTTAGCATTCCCGAAAATAAAATAACGGGAGAGGCTGTTTTTGATGGCGGCACCGGCCGTTTTTGCCAGGCACAAGGCTCCATGGAATTTACCGGCTATGCTGATGATGCCATGAACATCACAACCATGTACATGCAAATAGACGGCATTATCTCAAATGTTGGGAGCAGCCATCGCGGCGAAAATGCAACGGTAACACAAAATGAATCGATTGCCCGATCATTTATTGAAGCCTGGGACATACACGATGCAGACTTACTAACTTCGTTGTTTGCAGAAGAATTTACCTACACCGAAGTAACAACGGGCCGCATCTATAACGACAAAGATGCACTCGCCATGTATTTGAATGCCACAATTGCCGGAATACCCGACACCCGCTTTGAAGTAGTCTCCATCGTGGCCAATGAGCGATTTGCAGTTGTTGAATGGATTTGGAAAGGAACCAACACCGTTGGCTGGCCAGCAATGGGCATTCCGCCCACCGGAAAATACTTTGAATTACCGGGAATTTCTGTCATGGAAATTGAAAACGGTCAAATAATCTGGAACAAAGATTACTGGGACTGGAACACTTTTTTGCAATTGATCGGTGTTATTCCGTAGGCCGGGGCCAGAAAAATAAAAAAGGCCGGAATCACTTCCGGCCTTTCTCAGTTCCACAAAAACAGGAATCTGCAAGCTACTTGTTAATGCTTGCACGAATTCCACTTTTAATGAATATGAGTTTTACAATACCACTTAGTTAACAGCGGGTGTAATTACAAATTTGCGAAACTCGATAGGACCATGGTCGCCCTGTACCATAATAGGGCCTGGCTCTCCTTCCTTGCTGTCAAGCGAACCTCCTGTAATTCCGGGGATTGGACGGTTCGAAACAGTTTCAATACCGTTATGAACAACTGTTACATGGCGGCCAACAAGCGTTACTTCGTAAGTTTGCCACTCGCCCGGTTTTTTAGCGGCGTTAACCGAAGGAGCTATAAACCCGTAAATACCGCCGATACTTACCGCGTCAGCTCTTCCTTTTGAATCTTCGATCTGGAGTTCGTAGCGGCCGCGAAGATAAATACCACTGTTACTTCCTTCAGGGTACCTGAATTCGATACTCAGTTTGAAATCGTTAAATTTTTGATTGGTAACCAGGTTTCCACCCTTTTCTTTGTTCACCATTACACCGTCAACCATCTGAAATTTATTGTTCGCCGGAATGATCCATCTGTCCATGTTATCGGTGAGCAGGTTGATCGGATTTCCCCATACCGGAGGTTCTTTTCTTTCCAAAGACGGCGCCCGAACACCAGTCCATTCCAGCTTATTGCCTTTAAGCATTTGATACCCCGTAAGTTTATCGTCTTTTAAAGAAAACTCAAAATATAAGTCTTCAATATCCATCCATTGCGGAGGGATTGTGAAATGATACTTATCCTTATCGGCATCGTAATGAATTTCTGAAATTGGCCTTGCACTTCCTTCATATCCGACATAATATCCGACAAGAGTTGAAAAACCGGACAATTTAATCTCCAACCATCCGGGGAAGCCATCTGATGCCATTAAACCGTGTCTGAAAATTCCAAGATTCTCTAACTGTTCCTTCTCCATGGTTATCGTCAAATCCCATTTACCGATCACTTTCGAGTCACTTTCAACGCGTTGTGCCTGCGCAGGAACCAAGCCAATTAAGGCAAATACAAATAATAACAGGAATGCTTTTAAATTTTTCATGATAATATTTTGTTCAATTAATAAATGCGAATTTTTCGCTTAAGTACAAATCTACTTAAAAACTGGGTTTGATTAAAAAACGCACTCCTAATGTATCAATTTAATGTACGTTTTGTTAAAGTTGTTCGCGCAATCTTATATTGAACATCTTATTAAGAGAATATAAAAAGCCTGGTTTTCATTCGAAACGATTTTAGATAAAATGAATCATCCGCCAGCAGGTAGCTGATAATTAACCTAAAACTACTTTAACCAAGTAAAGGGGGGCGAAAATTCAGGCACAAAAAAAGGTTAAAAATGATCTCTTGTCTTGTTTTTGCCCCGATTAAGTTGCGATGTATTATTAGGATATAATTTAAGCCCCTAGAAATGGAGAATATCTGGTTGATGTTGGAAACGTAGCCAATTAAAAGTTTACAGAAATGTTATAAAATCGTGATAAATTACACATCTCTGTCTACTAGCTTTATATCAAATAATCAGACATTTAAACAATTGCCTGTTCATTTTTGTATAAATAATAAAAGTAAACATCATGAAACAAATCGTCTTTTTTATTTTCGCTGTTTTGGCATTTGCAGCCTGTGAGAAACAATTCGTCGGTGAAGAAATAAACATGCCCAACGAATTGACTGAAAAAAGTGCCTCATTCAGCTCTGCAGAACTCATGGATTTGCAAATTATCGAAGGTCAAGGTCTTGGAGATGTCGTTACTTTGGGTATGAGTCGTGAAGATATCAGTCAGATTACCACCGGGATAGATTGCTTCTCATCCAAAGAATGCTCTTTTCGTCTTTCTGCCGAAACCGGTCCCATCACGGTACATTTCAATAACGATACAGTTGATTTTATTCGTATCGGTCAATTTGGGGTTTTCCCGGAGTACCTCTGGTCAACCACTGCCGGCGCCACCAGTTTGATGTCTCCAACTGAAGTGGCTGAATTGTATGATCCATCAGAGATTGTGCACTACGATTATGTATATACTGATGTAGTTGCCAAAGAATACGGGTACACCTATTTTAGCTATTTACGATATGGTGACGGAGGAAGCCAACGGGTAGTTACTCATGAAATCTATGCTCGTGGAGGCCGACCGGAAACATTCATTCAGGTATTTCAAGGTATTATCCTGGTACAAAATCCGAAACCTAAATCCACGATTTACAATGTAAATTTGAGTATTACTCAACCGGATGGCCAGGTGGTAGAGGTGCCCGAATTTTCAGTATCAATTCCGGGAGGAAGTTCAACTATGCTTTTCCCAAATAATTACTTACCATTGGATGGACCGCTTGGTACCTATACCTACACAGCTACGTTATTGTCACAAAAAGGGAAGAGCCAAAAGGTTGCAGGAACTTCGTCGGGTAGTTTCCAACTTATTCAAGTTGTGGAGTAAAAAAAAAGAGGTCTATAAAAGACCTCTTTTTTTGGTGCTCCCCAGGTAGGACTTGAACCTACGACCTACGGATTAACAGTCCGCCGCTCTAACCAACTGAGCTACTAGGGAATATTTTGTTGTTCTGTAGAACGTTTGCTTTTCAAAAGCGATGCAAAAGTAATAGCTTTTCTTAAAACTCAAAATATTTTTCTAAAAAAAACATTCATTTTTCTCATCAAAAAATCATCGGAGTTCAAGCGCCAAGCCCCCGTCCCCTCACGAGTGCCTGTCAATCAAACCGTTCGCACAAACTGACTATTTTCTAAAAAAATCAGAAAATTTCTTTCTTTTTATTTTCTGAGATTCTTTTCAGCCTGTTTCGTGATTCTCCACCGATTCTGTATTTTTAGATCACTCAAAAACGGCTCACATGAACAAATCATTTGCATCCATAATGGCACTCGGCCTTCTTTTACTTGGAGTTTCCGGACAAGGACAGGCGCAAAACAATACACTTACGGTAAAAATCAGCAACCAACCCGACAATCCCGTTATACTTGGCTGGGTGGAAGGAGACAATTTCACCAAAACCGACAGCGCCTCGGCAGTGAACGGACAAGTTCAGTTTTCGCTGCCCGAAAAAGCTGCCCCTGCAGTACTGCGGCTGGTTTTTGGACTTACGCCCTATGCCCGGATCATGAAGGAAGACCCGCAACAGCTGGATCTCATCTTCAACAAAGAAGACATAGAGGTAGAACTTAGCTTCAAAGATCCGGTCAACAGCCTGAAAGTTATTCGATCGGAAGAAAACAGGCTTTGGTACGATTTTATGAGGCGCCAGATGGAATACGAAAACGCGTTAAGCCTGATGGAAAAAGAAGTGGACCTGCTCTGGCAAAAGAACGACTCCGCTAAAGCCATTCAAACCGCTGATGAATTTAACCGGCTTCAAATGGATTGGGATCTGCGGGTGGCACAAACCGCACAACAAAACCAGGGTACCTTTGCGGCAAAGCTTATTGCACTCAAAAGAAAGCCGATGGCCGATGCATTTTTATCGAAAGAAGAACGCAAAGAATCTTTGCAGAAAAACTTTCTCGACCCTGTTGATTTTTCCGACGAGAGCCTAATCCGTTCCTCAGCCTATACCGACAAAATATTCGATTATCTGGTACTTTTCAACCAACCCGGCTTAAGCCAGGAACAACGGTCGGCAGCCTACCTAAAAGCGGTGGACAATGTTCTTTCCAAAACGGCCGGCGCTCCCAAAGTCGATGCTTTTATCAAAACTTATCTACTGCATGGTTTCGAAATTTTGGGAATGAACGATGTGAGGGAATACATCAAAAGCAAGTAATCAGAATCGCATCCACCCGAAAAAAGCACGCGAGAAACGCCTTTTCAAAATCATTTTGCGTGTTTCTGCGTTATTCCTCTGAATTCACTTAATTGTTTAATTTTGATGAAATTTTAAAATTATGTTTCCAACAATTTCAATAATAAAAAACCCAAAACAGGGTATTTCAAGCGCAACACTTTTCGAAAAAACGGAGCAAATAAGCCTTGCCGGCCTAAGCGAAAATGAAAAAGAATTTCTTTCGAAAAAGCTGGAAAAAGGCACAGAATGTTCGTTCCTAAAATATCCCGAGCTACGTTTCTTTGGAAAAATAAAAGCATCGGAAGCTTATCTTGAACAGGAAGCTGCGCGAAAAGCCGGAGCCAAACTTTACCAGGAACTAAAGGACGCCGACATCACTTCCATCCAACTGGTCAACCAATGCACTTCTCCCCTTTTAAAGGCCTTTCTCGAAGGTTTGCTGCTGGCCTCTTATTCTTTCGACAAATACCTCAAAGAAAAAGAAACGTTTCAACTGAAAGAGGTTTTCGTTGTTGGCGAAGAAGTTTCTGACAAAGACGTGGAGGAGCTCCTGAACCTGACAAAAGCCGTTTTTGTGGCCCGCGACCTGGTAAACGAGCCCAACTCGTTTTTGAATGCCATTCAGCTTTCGAAAGAACTCGAAAACCTGGGCGAAAAAGCAGGATTTTCCATTGAAGTCTTTAACAAACAAAAAATAGAGGCGCTGAAAATGGGCGGACTGCTGGCGGTCAACAAAGGCAGCATCGATCCGCCAACATTTAATATACTGGAATGGAAGCCTGAAAATGCGGTAAACAAAAAACCGATTGTACTGGTGGGCAAAGGAATTGTCTTCGACACCGGCGGACTGAGTCTCAAACCAACCGCCAATTCGATGGATTACATGAAAACCGACATGGCCGGTGCTGCCGTAATTGCCACGGCTATTTACGCGATGGCCCTGAACAAACTTCCGCTCCATGTGGTAGGATTAATTGCCGCGACCGACAACCGCCCCGATGGCAATGCCTATGTTCCGGGTGATATCATTACCATGTTCGACGGAACAACGGTTGAAGTACTTAACACCGACGCTGAAGGCAGACTGACTCTGGCCGACGCACTCAGCTATGCAAAAAAATACGATCCGCAACTGGTGATCGACTATGCCACGCTAACCGGCGCAGCAGACATCGTGGCCGGACCACACGCTGCCGTGGTTATGGGAAATTCTCCCGAAAATATTGAGAATATGAAGAAAGCAGGTTTCAAAACCTACGAACGGCTCATTGAAGTTCCGCTTTGGGAAGAATATGCCAAGCCGCTGAAATCAAAAATTGCGGACTTGAACAACCTGGGTAGCCGCGAAGGGCAATCAACCATTGCTGGAAAATTTCTGGAACATTTTACTTCCTACAGCTGGATCCACATCGATTCGGCAGGCACTCCCTTTCTGAAGGAAGCCGATGCCTACCGGCCGGCTGGCGGAACCGGCTTTGGCACCAGGCTTTTGTACCAGTTTCTAAAATCGATGATTTAACCCGCGAAACAGATTTCATGCGGCTAAGAATCAGGATATTCAGATGCTCGTCCGCGTGAACATCGCTTATAGGAAACTTTCAATTAAAAAATTAACTTTGCACCGCTCGCTTAAAAACGGCTTAAAAGTGAAAAGATAATCAAATGAAACATAATAGGCAGGAATCAATAAGAATAGGTATAACCCACGGCGATATTAACGGAATCGGTTATGAAGTAATCTTGAAAACACTGGAAGATCCACGCATTCTTGAAATGTGCACTCCCATTGTTTACGGTTCTCCCAAAGTTGCCGCCTACCACCGCAAAGCACTAAACATTAACGACGTAAGCTTCAACCACATTCGTAATACAAAGGAAGTATATCCACAGAAAGCGAACATCATCAACTGTGTGGATGAAAACATCCGGGTGGAGTTGGGAAAATCAACGGCCGAAGCCGGGATGTCGTCGTACCAGGCGCTGGAAAGAGCCGTTTCTGACCTGCAGAACGGATACATCGATGCGCTTATCACTGCCCCGATCAACAAGGACAATATTCAGAATGAAAATTTCCATTTTCCGGGACATACCGAATACCTGGCACAAAAATTCAACACCGATGATTATGCCATGCTGATGGTAAGCGAAACGATGAAAGTGGGTGTTGTTACTACTCACATTCCGATTTCGCAGGTGGCACAAAACCTGAGCAAGGAAGCCATCCTTTCGAAGATCCGGATCATTGCCAAATCGCTTCAGCAAGACTTTGCCATTACCAAGCCGCGCATTGCCGTTTTTGGTTTGAATCCGCATGCCGGCGACAACGGGCTTTTGGGCAACGAGGAAAAGGACATCATCATTCCGGCCATTGCGCAGGCAAAAAAAGAAGGCATTATGGCCTTGGGCCCTTATCCGGCCGACGGATTTTTTGGTTCGGAAGATTACCGGAAATTTGATGCCATCCTGGCCATGTACCACGACCAGGGTTTGATTCCGTTTAAACTGGCTTCGTTTGAAAGAGGCGTCAATTATACTGCCGGACTTCCGGTAATCCGTACTTCGCCGGCGCATGGCACCGCTTATGCACTGGCCGGAGAAGACAAAGCATCTCCCGAATCGTTCCGTCAGGCGCTTTACCTGGCCATCGACATTTACAAAAGCCGGGAGATTTACGAGGAAATAACACATAATCCGCTAAGAAAATACGAGATCAACCCGAACCAGGTAGACGAGAGCGTTGATATTGAAGCCAGCGAAGAAGACGAGTTATAAAGCAAGCCATTATGTACGAATACATCCGCGGAAACATCGCTGACATCAGTCCGGCTAACATTGTAATTGAAGCCGGCGGGCTGGGGTATTTCATCAATATTTCGCTGAATTCCTACAGCCAACTGAGCGGCAAGAAAGACACAAAGCTCTTTCTCCACCAGATTGTACGCGAAGATGCCCACATTTTATACGGCTTTGCCGACCTGAGTGAACGTGAATTATTCAGAAACCTGATCTCGGTAAACGGCGTGGGAGCCAGCACTGCCATTATGATGTTGTCGTCCTTAACTCCGGATGAAATAAGATCGGCTGTAGCCACCGAAAATGTTGCAGTTTTAAAAGCCGTTAAAGGCATCGGGGCCAAAACCGCCCAAAGAATCATTATCGACCTGAAAGACAAGCTCGGAAAAATAGCTGAAAGTGGTCAAATTTTCCTTGCAACAGACAATACTATACGAAATGAATCGTTATCAGCTTTAGTCATGCTGGGCTTTGTGAAAAAGGATGCCGAAAAAGTGGTTTCGAAAATCCTTCAGGAACAACCGGATGCAACCGTAGAGAGTGTGATTAAACAAGCATTAAAAAGGCTCTAACCAGGAAAAAACACAGGAATTTTTTATCACTATCAAAGGTGATCTCCTGAAAACGGGCTGCCTTTTACGTAGTAATAATATTTGTATGAAACTGAACCGAAGTTTACGAAAAATATACTTCTGCTTATTCTTAATTTTTGCCCTTGCACTTCCGTTTTCAGGAACCGCACAGGATGTACCTGTAATCGACACAACAGGTCAGTTACCCTATCCGTTTAAAGACCAACCCGCATTTGGCTATACCAAACAGGATTCTCAAAAGCTTTTTCTAAACAACCCGAGCAACCTCAAGTACCAGATTGAATACGACCCGGTACTGGGGCAATATGTTTTTTATGAAAAAGTGGGTAGCCTGAACTACCGTCTTCCGCAAAGTATGTCGCTGCAAGACTACATTAGCTATGATTTTGATCAGTCGGTACGAGCCTACTGGAAAAACCGGGCAGCGCTGGAAGACCAGGATCAACGAGGCGGACTGCTTCCAAAACTTACTGTTGGCAGCGAGGCCTTTAACCGTATTTTTGGCGGAAACACCATCAACATTCAGCCCCAGGGATATGTGGAAGTAAGCTTTGGCTACCAGGTAAATACCACCGACAACCCCTCCATTCCGGAAAGGCTGAAAAGAGTACCGACCTTCGATTTCGACCAGAAAATTCAGATGAATGTTACCGGTCAGATCGGTACAAAAATGAACATGCGGGTGAATTACAACACCGAAGCAACGTTCGACTACGAGAACAAAATGAACATCGAATATACCGGCGACGAAGATGAAATCATAAAACGTGTGGAAGCCGGTAACGTTTCGCTGCCCTTGAACGGATCGCTGATCACCGGCGCCTCCAACCTGTTTGGGGTAAAAACCGAAATGCAGTTCGGGAAACTTAACCTGACCACCATTTTCTCGCAACACAAGGGAGAATCAAAAACGGTTCAAACCGAAGGGGGCGCACAGGTAGCAACGTTCGAAATTTCGGCCTCCAACTACGATGCCAACCGCCACTTTTTCCTGGCGCATTATTTTCGCGAGCACTACGACGAGTGGTTAAAGAACACCGCTGTCCCCCGCTCTCCAATCACCATCAACAAAATTGAGGTGTGGGTGACCAACAAATCAAGCGACTTCACTGATTCGAGGCATATCCTTGCCCTTCAGGACCTCGGAGAACACGAGCCATATATTTACAACGAACTCAACCAATTTGGGGAAAATTTAGGTTTACCCTATCCGCTCAATATTTATCCCGACAACAAGGCAAACGGGCTTTACAGCGAAATGTCAACCACCTACGTCGATGTGCGGCAGGTTGAAAGAATTACCAGTACAATGGCCCAGTTTGGAGATGATTTTGTAGGCGGAACCGATTTTGAAAAAATTGAACACGCGCGCAAGCTAAGTGAATCGGAGTACTCGGTGAACGAAAGACTGGGATATATCTCGCTGAACTCTTCGTTAAATGCCGACGAGGTGCTGGCTGTAGCATTCAACTTCACCTCCAATGGACAGACTTTTCAGGTGGGAGAATTCTCAACCGACGGGATCGATGCTCCCAAAACACTGTTTCTGAAACTGCTGAAAGGAACCAACCTCTCTCCCGGAAAACCAACCTGGGAGCTGATGATGAAAAACATTTACAACCTGAATGCTTACCAGCTGACCAGCGAAGAGTTTGAATTGAATGTAATGTACCAGAACGATTCTACCGGAACTTACATCAATTACCTGCCTGCCAGCCGGCTCGAAGGCCATATTCTGCTCGAAGTAATGCGCCTCGATATGCTGAACAAACAACTCGACGCCACCAAAGATGGTATTTTCGACTATGTGGAAGGCATTACGGTTGACTCCAACAACGGACGTATTATTTTCCCGGTTGTACAACCTTTTGGAAAACACCTGGCCGATTCTCTTCAAAACCCGGCCGACATCGAACGCTTTACTTTTCAAACCCTGTACGATTCAACAAGGGTGAAAGCGGAACAGGATGCCGAGCATAATAAATTCAAACTGGTGGGAAGCTACAAGGGATCTTCCAGTTCCGATATTGCGCTGGGATCTGTCAACCTTGCACAGGGATCTGTAAAAGTGACCGCCGGCGGACAAGTGCTTACTGAAAATGTTGACTACACCGTTGACTATACATTGGGGCGGGTAAAAATCATCAACCAGGCATTGCTCGAAGCCGGAACACCCATCCAGGTCTCAACCGAAAGCGAGGACCTGTTTACCATGCAGCGCAAAACCCTGATGGGAACCTACGCCAACTACGCATTCTCTGACAATTTCAATGTTGGAGCCACTTTATTGTACATGCAGGAACGGCCGCTTACCGAGAAGGTAAACTACGGCGAAGACCCCATCTCAAACCTGATGTATGGTTTTGATGCGCGTTACAATACGGAAAGTATGTTCATCACCAAGGCGTTGGATGCGCTCCCGTTTTACAGCACCAACACTAAATCGTCCATCGATTTTGAAGGTGAATTTGCCAAACTGGTTCCGGGAAGCAGTAAATCCATTAAAGGCGCTGCCTATATCGACGATTTTGAAGCCACCAAAACCCCCATCAGTTTGAAGGCAAGACAAGCTTGGATGCTCGCCAGTACACCGCAATTCCAGGAGGACCTGTTCCCGGAAGGCAAGACCATCGAATCGCTTGAATACGGAATGAACCGCGCCAAACTGGCATTTTACAATATTGACCCGCTTTTCCTGCGAAACAACTCACTTACTCCTTCTCATATTAAAAACGATCCCAATCAGCAATCCAACCATTTTGTTCGGGAGGTATTTGAGCAGGAACTTTTCCCTGAAAAAGAATTTGTTACCGGCGAACCAACCAATATTCCGGTACTGGATTTGGCCTTCTATCCGTCGGAACGAGGACCTTACAACTACGACACAGGAAACAGCAATTTGGCAGCCGGGGTAAATCCCGATGGTACTTTGAAAAACCCGGAAACACGCTGGGGGGGCATCATGCGCGCCATTCAAACCAGTGATTTTGAAACCGCCAACATCGAGTACATCGAATTCTGGCTGATGGACCCCTTTGTTTACGATAGCTTTGATGTTAAACCGGGTGGTGACCTGTACTTTAACCTGGGTGATATTTCAGAAGACTTCCTGAAAGACTCAAGAAAAGGATTTGAACAGGGTTTGCCCACCTCTGAACTGGTAAACAATGTAGATACCACTATCTGGGGAAGGGTTTCCACCTTGCAATCACTGGTAAACGCCTTTGACAACAACGAGAGCGCGCGTCCTTTCCAGGACATTGGTTTTGATGGATTGAACAACGCCGACGAGCGCAGCTTCTTCGCCCAATACCTGGAAGAGTTAAAATTGAAAGTAAACGACGATGTTTACGCCAAAGCAATGAGCGACCCTTCTTCTGATAACTTCCACTACCCGCGTGGCAGTGATTACGACGAACAACAACTGCCCATATTGGCACGTTACAAAAATTACAACGGCCCCGACGGTAACTCTCCAACTTCAGGAATGTCGAATGAAAGCTACACAACTTCAGCCAACTCGCTTCCCGATGTTGAAGACATCAACAACGATAACACCTTAAACGAATACGAGCGTTACTACCAGTACAAGGTAAGTATCCGCAAAAAAGACATGGTGGTTGGGCAGAATTACATTGCCGACAAACGAAGCAGACCGGTGGAACTAAAGAACGGTAAAGTGGAAGAAGTGAGCTGGTACCAGTTCAAAATTCCGGTCAATACTCCGGAGAAAGTTGTTGGAAACATCAGCGACTTCAAGTCCATCCGTTTTATGCGTATGTTCATGCATGGTTTCCGCGACTCCACCATCATGCGTTTTGCCACCCTCGACCTGGTTCGGGCAGAATGGAGAAGATACACCGGCGATTTAACCGACGAACTGGCAGCGCCCTCGATGACTACTGATTTTGAAGTATCGGCCGTAAGCATTGAAGAAAACGGAAGCCGCGAGCCGGTAAACTATATTCTTCCTCCCGGAATTTCGCGGGTAATCGACCCCGCTAATCCGCAACTTCGCCAGCTAAATGAGCAATCAATTGTGTTGAAAGCCGAAGAGTTGGAACAGGGAGATTCAAGAGCAGCCTACAAATCATTGTACATGGATTTCCGCCGTTACAAAACCCTGAAACTGGATGTACACGCCGAAGAAATAGAAGGCTCATCCCTGAAAGATGGCGAGCTTTATTTCTTTATCCGAATGGGATCAGACTACAACTACAACTACTACGAATACGAAATCCCATTAAAACTGACTCCTGAGGGCAGGTACAACAACGACCGTGAAAGCGACCGTTTAATTGTATGGCCCGAGCAAAACAGGATTTACATTCCGCTGGATCTTTTCACCAACCTGAAACTCGATCGTAACGATGCGATGCGGGTGGTCAATTCACCGATAAGAATTACCGACATCTACGAGAAATCGGATCCTGACCGGAACGGTGGTAGAAACCGGGTGAAAGTGAAAGGTAGCCCCAACCTGGGCAATGTGGAAGTATTTATGATGGGGATACGTAACCGCCGCGGGCAAATCAACACAGGCCCAAAATCGGTGGAAGTATGGGCCAACGAATTACGCCTGACCGATTTTGACGACGAAGGTGGATGGGCTGCCAATGCACGTGTTTCGGCACGGCTTGCCGACCTGGGAAGCGTAACAGTGGCCGGCAGAAAACGTACTTCAGGTTTTGGAAGCATTGACCAAAACGTAAACAGCCGTTCGCTCGAAGACCAAAACGACATTGATGTTTCAGCTACCGTCGACTGGGGACGTTTCTTCCCCGAAAAAGCCGGCGTTAGACTTCCTATGTATTACGGATATTCGAAAAGCACTGTAAATCCCAAGTACAACCCGCTGGAACCCGACATTGAGCTGGACGAATCAATGGCACGCCTGGAAACCAGAAGCGCCAAGGATTCGCTTAAAAGCCTGGTTCAGGACGTAGTGGAACGAAAAAGTATCAACTTCACCAATGTAAAGGTAGAACCACAAAAACAAAAGGAGAAAACGCATTTATGGGATGTGGAAAATTTTGCGGTAACCTATTCGTACAACGAAATCTCGAAACACAATGTAACCACAGAATACAACGTGGACAAGACACATCGTTTCATGTTCTCGTACAATTACAGCAGCCGTCCTAAACTGATCGAGCCTTTCCGCAATGCAAAACTTTTGCAAAAAGGCCCGTTGAAACTGATTGGTGATTTTAACTTCTATCCGCTGCCAACGCAGATTTCGTACCGTACCGATTTGTACAGGCGCTACCACGAAACGCAAACAAGAAACATTACCAATCCGAACCTGATTTTGCCGGCCACGTTCGAGAAAGACTTCCTTTGGAACCGCTATCTCGATATTCGCTACGATGTAACCCGTTCGCTGAAGTTTGATTTTTCATCGCGCGGAACCTCACGTATTGATGAGCCGGAAGGAAGAATCAACAAACGCGACGACGATTACGAATGGAAACGCGACTCGATCCTAACCAATCTTTGGGACCTCGGACGCCCCACCTTGTATAACCACAATTTCAATGTTAATTACCAGGTACCATTGCGCTCGTTTAAAGCGCTTAGTTTCCTTTCGTCCAATATACGTTATGCCGGAACCTATGACTGGATAGCCGGACCAATGACCAATGAAGACATCAACCTTGGGAATACAATCTCCAACTCAAGGAACATGACCATCACCGGAAATGCCAACCTGCAAACCCTGTTTAATAAGGTACCTTATTTCAGGGAAGTAGACCAGAAATTCCGGAGAACAGGAAGAAGCAGGGGCAGCCTGAACCGCAACACCAGCGGAGGGCGTCAGCAGGATAACCAACCACTGCAGCGCAAAGAGGAAGAAACTTTCAGCAGCAATGTAAAATTGGTGGCCGACAAGGCGCAGAAAATCACACATAAACTCAACACCAAGAAAATAAAAGTACTGGTAACCGATACCGAAGGCAAAGTGGTTCCCGGCAAGGTGAACATCCTGGACCCGAATACCATTGAATTTACGCCTATGGCAAATGCCAACCAGGCCATGTTAACGGTTTCCGGGAAAAGAGGTGATCAGTCGTTTATGAAAGATGTACTCGATTTTACCACCCGTATTGCAATCGGGGTACGCACCTTGTCAGTAAACTACAGCAAAAACGGAAGTACCATTTTACCGGGCTATTTGCCGGAACCTTCGCTGTTTGGTGCAGGGCGTTTCTCGGGAGACAGTGAATGGGGTATTCCGAACATCCAATCCAGCATGGCCCCGGGTCTTCCTTTCCTTTTCGGATGGCAGGACCGCGACTTTGCTGTAAAAGCTGCCGAGCACGGATGGCTGACCATTGACTCAACACTGAATCAGCCGTTTATGTTCCGCCAGAACGAACGCATTAACCTGCGCGTAATGCTGGAGCCCCTCCCCGATTTACGTATCGACCTGACAGGTGACCGTTCGATATCAAAAAACATTACCGAATTCTACGATTACGATAACGCCAGCGGACGCTTCAATGCCAACAGCTTTACCGAAACCGGTAATTTCAGCATGTCGACCCTAACATGGGGAACAGCGTTCTTTGCCATAGGCGGAAAAGAAGAAGTAAAGAGCTCAGAAGCTTTTGAGAAGCTAAAAGAATACCGCGGTACTATTGCCAACCGCCTGGCAAAGCAAAGAGGTAGCAGTGCCAACTACAACCCGAACGCTCCGCACTCTCAATACGAAAACTATCCTGACGGCTATGGTCCAAACTCGGTAGAAGTACTGGTGCCTGCTTTCCTGGCAGCTTACCAGGGAAAAGACCCCGAGAAAGTTTCACTGAGCCTGTTCCCGTCGTTGAAATACATTCGCCCGAACTGGAGCATTCGTTACGAAGGAATGGTGTCGCGCATTCCGGGGCTGAACAAGGTTATGCGCTCACTCAACTTCCAGCATGCTTATCGCTCCACTTACAATGTAGGATCGTTCAATACCAACCTGAACTACATGGCGACGGGCGATGGTTTCAGCTACATTCGCGACCTTGCCGACAATTTTGTTCCGGCTTACGATTTCAATTCGGTTAGCATCATTGAGGCATTTAACCCATTGATCAACGTGGATGTAATGTGGCAGAGCGATTTTACAACGCGCGGCGAAATCAAACGCACACGTAACCTCAACCTGTCGTTTGCCAACAATCAGTTGACCGAAGTACTAAGCAACGAATACATCATTGGGATGGGATACCGTTTCACGCACATGGATCTGATCATCAAAACCAAAAATTCGCAACAGGCCTATTCCAACGACCTGAATATTCGGGCCGATGTTTCGTACCGGAGAAACAAAACCATATTGCGTCAGCTCGATTCGGACGACAACCAGATTACATCAGGGCAAGGAAATTTCACGATAAAAACCTATGCAGATTATCGCTTAAGCGACAAATTTGAAATGCGCGTGTTTTACGACCGGATCCTAAACAATCCGTTTACATCGCTTGCATACCGTACAACCAATGCCAATTTTGGTGTGAGTTTCCGCTTTACACTGGCCAATTAGATGTTAAGAAAAGCTTACGATGAAAAAAGTTTTGAAAGCTTGTCGGGATTTTATTTTGATTTTTGGAAAAAATCGTCTTTCTTGCATTCGTTAATTGATAACAATGAGAAAAATAAATACAATATGGCTTCCGTGGTGGGGTCTTCTTACGTAAGTTAGGAGTTAAAGAGCCATATTGGTATTTTTTAAAGATATTCAAAGAAGGCCTGCTCCTACCAAAGAGCAGGTTTTTTTGTACACAAAAAGCAACAATGAGAATTAACAATAACATTTGGTGGTGGCGTAACAACTTTTTACAATATTCGTGAAAAGAGGTACTGCCATTTATATAAAGGAAGCGGCTCATCGAATTCACGATGAGCCGCTTTTTTTGGCTCAAATTCAAAAAAACAAAACAGTAACAACAAATTATAACATATACACTCATGGAAAAATTGACATTCAAACCGATAGTCCGGAAAATACTGGCCGATACGGTCACCCCGGTAAGCATCTACCTTCGGTTGCGAACTTTGTACCCGAAATCGATCCTGCTGGAAAGCTCCGATTACCACGGAAATGAAAACGCCTACTCTTTTATCGCGTTCAGTCCATTGGCCCGTTTTACGGTCAACAACGGCGAGGCTGTAAAAGAACTTCCCGGAAAAGAAAAGGAAATCTTCCGTCTCTCGGAAGAAAGAAAACTGCACGACGAGCTGGATAATTTCTTTCAAACCTTCAACGTAGAAAGCAAAGACATCGAACTTCCGGCAAACGGACTGTTTGGCTACCTGGGTTTCGATGCCGTTCAGCATTTCGAAAACATTCATTTTAGTTCGGATAAAAAAGAAGACTACCAGATTCCCGAAGTGAGGTATTGCTTTTACAAATACGTGGTGGCCATCGATCATCATAAAAACCAGATCCACATGGTGGAAAACCTGATGGAAGGCGAGCAGTCGCAAATCGATTACATTCACCACCTGCTGATCAACCTGAATTTTGCCACGGCCAAATTCGAAGCCACCGGTGAAGAAAAATCGAACATTACTGATGATGAGTACAAGCACATGGTTACAAAAGGAAAAGAACACTGTTACCGCGGCGATGTTTTCCAGATTGTACTCAGCCGGCAGTTTTCGCAGGAATTTAAAGGCGACGATTTTAATGTATACCGTTCTTTGCGGTCCATTAATCCGTCGCCTTATTTATTTTATTTCGACTATGGCAGCTACCGCATTTTTGGTTCCAGTCCCGAAGCCGAAATCCGCATCATGAACAACAAGGCCTACATCCACCCCATTGCCGGAACTTTTAAGCGCACCGGTAACGACGATCAGGACCGCGAACTGGCCGAACAACTCAGCAAAGACCCCAAAGAAAATGCTGAACACGTAATGCTGGTCGACTTGGCACGAAACGACCTGAGCAGAAATGCCGACCACGTGATTGTGGAAACCTACCGCGAAGTACAGTTCTTTTCGCATGTTATTCACCTGGTGTCGCAGGTGTCCGGAAAAATCTCAAACGATACCAACCTGATCAAAGTTTTGGGAGAAACCTTTCCGGCCGGAACCTTGTCGGGGGCACCCAAATACAAGGCCATGGAACTGATCGACCGCTACGAAAACCAGAACCGCGGTTACTATGGAGGCTGCATCGGCTACCTGGGTTTCGACCGCACCGTGAACCACGCCATTATGATTCGCTCGTTCCTGAGTAAAAACAACCAGCTTTTCTACCAGGCCGGGGCAGGCATTGTGGCCGACTCGAAAGAAGAAAGTGAACTGCAGGAAGTGAACAACAAACTGGCGGCATTAAAAAAAGCCATCGAAATGGCCAAAGAGATCAATTAATAACAAGCTTTTAGTAAATAAAATCATGAAGATAGTAGTAATCGATAATTACGATTCATTCACCTACAACCTGGTGCATGCAATCAAAAAAATTTCAGGGTTGCCGGTAGATGTGTTCCGCAACGACGAGGTTACGCTGGAAGACCTGGAAAAATACGACAAGATCGTTCTCTCTCCCGGCCCGGGACTACCCGAAGAATCGGGCTTGTTACTGGACATCATAAAAGAGTACGGCTCCAGGAAAAGTATGCTGGGCGTTTGTCTGGGACACCAGGCAATTGGCGAGGCTTTTGGAGGCAAACTCCTGAACATGAACCGGGTGTTGCACGGTGTAGCCACTCCTGTTAAACTCACAGCCAGCAAATCTGTTTTATTTGAAGGCTTGCCCGAAACATTTGACGTGGGACGCTATCATTCGTGGATCGTTCAGGAAGACCAACTTCCCGAGTGTTTTGAAGTCACCAGCTACGATGCCGATGGACAAATCATGTCGATGAAACACCGCGATTACGATTTGCAGAGCGTACAGTTTCACCCCGAATCGGTATTAACGCCGCTGGGTGAAAAAATGATCGAGAACTGGTTGAAATCTTAGGGAGCAGTCTCAGTTTCCGGTCACAGTAAGCAGATCAATTAAAACACTTATTTTTTTTTAAAATCGAATTATGAAAGACACCTTACAATACCTTTTTAACGGAAATAAACTGACACGAGAAGAGGCCAGAAACAGCCTGATCGGAGTGGGAAAAGGACTTCACTCCGAGGCTGAATTTGCTTCTTTTCTGACGGTTTTTAAAATGCGTCCGCTGGAGTCGGAGGAACTTGCCGGTTTTCGCGATGCTATGTTTGAACTATGCTCGAAAGTAGATCTGTCGGCATACAACGGGATAGATGTTGTGGGAACCGGCGGCGACGGAAAAAATACCTTTAACATTTCTACCCTGGCTTGTTTTGTGATTGCAGGAGCCGGTGTAAATGTTACCAAACACGGAAATTATGCCGTGAGTTCCAACAGCGGATCGTCCAACCTGCTGGAATACCTGGGCTATCAATTCAGCAACGACACAGATAAACTAAAAAACGATCTTGACCAAGGCGGATTCTGCTTTCTGCACGCTCCCCTCTTCCACCCGGCCATGAAACACATCGCCCCTGTAAGAAGAGCGTTGAAAGTTCCCACTTTCTTCAATATATTGGGACCAATGATCAATCCGTCGGCTCCGAAATACCAGTTACTGGGGGTAAACAACCCGGAAAATTTTGGCCATTATCAGAAGGTTTATGAAACACTGGATATTAACTTTGCAATTGTGAACAGTAATGACGGTTACGACGAAATTTCACTGACATCGGAAGCACGCGTTGCAACGCGCGGAAACGACCGACAACTGGCTCCTGCTGATTTTGGGATGAACAGAATTGAGCCGGAGAAACTTTACGGTGGAGAATCGGTGGAAGATGCGGCAAAGATCTTTATGAATGTTCTGAATGGAACCGGCACTGCGGAGCAAGCCAATGCAGTTCTGGCCAATGCCGCACTCGGGCTGCATTTAGTTTATCCCGACCGTGCACTAACCGATTGTGTGGCAATGGCGCGCGAATCGCTGGAAAGCGGGAAAGCCCTGCAAAAACTAAAGGCCGTGATCAATTAACCTGTTATTCTGTTTCAACAGGAAATAAAATCAGAAAATGTTCCTGTAAAAACGGAAATGCAAAACGAATAAAACATACAAAAATGACAATTCTCGACAAAATCATTGAAGCCAAAAAGGAAGAGGTCGCTCACCAGAAACAAGTGGTTGACATTGAGGTATTACAGGACATACCTGATTTCTTCAGGGATTGCAATTCACTGAAAGAGAACTTGCTAAAAGCCGGTTCATCGGGAATAATTGCCGAATTCAAACAACGTTCTCCCTCAAAAGGCGATATCAATTTGTCGGCCAGGGTGGAAGATGTTACCAAAGCTTACGCCGATGCTGGTGCTGCCGGGTTATCGGTGCTTACCGAGAAAAACTTTTTTGGCGGTTCGCAGGCCAACCTCATAAAAGCACGCGAAATCAACCCCGATATTCCGATCCTGCGGAAAGATTTTATGATCGATCCCTACCAACTGGTGGAAGCCAAAGCATACGGAGCCGATGTAATTCTGCTAATTGCAGCCTGTCTTTCGAAAGAACTGGCGCTGGAACTGGCAGAAGATGCCAAAGAACTGGGGCTGGAGGTTTTAATGGAAATTCACAATGCAGAAGAACTCGAGATTGTAAACGATTTCGTTGATATGGTGGGAGTAAACAACCGCAACCTGAAAACCTTTGATGTGAGTGTCGAAACATCGGTGGAGCTGTCGAAACTGATTCCCGAGAAGTTTGTAAAAATCTCGGAAAGCGGACTGGCCGGTGTAAAAGAGATTCATTACCTGCGTGAGCATGGTTTCAAAGGCTTCCTCATCGGCGAAACATTTATGAAAACACAGGATCCGGGAAAGGCCTGCAAGAAGTTTATTCAACAATTATAACAGTCATCTGAAGAAAGAGGAGAATCATTCCATTTAAGAACAGATTTTCCGCTTATACTCTCTGGAAATGACAACAATAAAAAAGAAGTGGAAAGAAAACTTAAGATAAAAGTCTGTGGAATGAAATTCACAGAAAACCGCGAGGAAGTGGAAAAGCTTGGAGTCGATATGCTGGGCTATATTTTTTATGAACCCTCGCGTCGCTTCGTGGGCGAACATCCTGAAGCTGCGCTTTTTGAGGCCTCAAAACCAAAGGTTGCCGTGTTTGTCGATGAAAATGCTTTTGAAATACTCGCACTGGCCAAGAACTTCAACTTTGAGTTTGTACAGCTTCACGGAAAGGAGAACCCCAAAACCTGCGCTTTACTCAGAAAACAGGGATTAACGGTCATTAAAGCTTTTTCGGTGGATGATTCCTTCCGGTTTGATACAACAAAAGCCTACGAAAAAGAAGTGGATTATTTTCTGTTCGATACAAAAACTCCGCTGCACGGTGGTTCAGGAAAAAAATTCAACTGGGAAATACTTAATAGATACAAGGGATACAAGCCTTTCTTTTTAAGTGGTGGCATCGGACCCGATGATGCCGCGGACATCAAAAAGATCGATCATCCGAAACTTACGGGTGTGGACCTAAACAGTGGTTTTGAAGATGAACCGGGACTAAAAAACATTGAGAAACTAAAGAAATTTATTGAAGCATTAAAATAAGAGATGCTTGTCTTTCCTGCGAAAGCAGGAAACTCAGCAGATTCCCGCTTTCGCGGGAATGACGTAACGATGAAAGAAGAACAAAATGAAATATCAAGTTAACGAAAAAGGATATTACGGAGAGTTTGGCGGTGCCTGGATTCCGGAAATGATGTATACCAACATCGAAGAATTAAAAACCAGGTACCTCGGCATCATTGAATCGGAAGAGTTCAGAACTGAGTTTGATAAACTCATGAAAGACTATGTGGGCAGACCTTCTCCGCTTTATTATGCGAGCCGTTTGTCGGAACATTACGGCTCCAACATTTACCTGAAGCGCGAGGACCTGAATCACACAGGTTCGCACAAACTAAACAATACGATTGGGCAAATCCTACTGGCACAAAAACTGGGAAAAACACGAATCATTGCAGAAACCGGCGCCGGTCAGCACGGTGTGGCAACTGCCACGGTTTGTGCGCTGAAAGGGATAAAATGCGTGGTGTACATGGGCGCGCTTGATGTTTCGCGTCAGGCACCCAACGTAAAAAAAATGAAAATGCTGGGTGCCGAAGTTGTGCCGGTACACAGCGGCAACAAAACCTTAAAAGATGCTACCAACGAAGCCATGCGCGACTGGATCAACAATCCGGAAGATACGCATTACATCATTGGCTCGGTAGTGGGGCCGCACCCCTACCCCGACATGGTTGCGCGTTTTCAATCGGTGATCAGTAAAGAAATGAGAAGTCAGTTGCTCGAACAAACCGGCTCTGAACTGCCCACCCGCGTGTTGGCTTGTGTGGGAGGAGGGAGCAATGCAGCCGGGGCTTTCTACCATTTTCTGGATGACGAACAGGTGGAACTGATTGGCGTGGAAGCTGCCGGAAAAGGCGTGGATACCAATGAAACAGCCGCCACTCTCACCGTTGGTTCTCCAGGAGTTTTACATTCAGCGCGAACCATGCTGATGCAAACCGAAGACGGACAAATTATTGAACCTTATTCCATCTCGGCAGGACTCGATTATCCGGGAATTGGCCCGCTGCATGCACACCTGCACAAAACCGGCCGGGCAAAATTTCTGGCGGCCACCGACGAAGAAGTTCTTCAGTCTGTACTACTCCTTACCCAAAAGGAAGGTATCATTCCCGCCTTGGAATCAGCACATGCTCTGGCAGCACTTGACAAGATAAAAATGAATCCAGACGATGTGAACGTCGTCAACCTTTCGGGGAGTGGCAACAAGGATATGGAAACTTATTTGAATTATTTTGGATATTAATTCTGAATCTGTCATTTCGAAGGAGGTACGACTGAGAAATCTGTAACTTAAAAACGATGAAAGACCATAATTACTTCATTTACATTGTTACGAACAAAAATAAAACAGTCCTTTATATCGGTGTTACAAATGATTTACAACGTCGTACATTCGAACATGAAAATGAATTAATTCCAAAGTTTTCAAAAAAATACAACTGCAGGCATTTAGTATACTATGAACATTTCCACCAAATTGAATATGCTATTGCAAGAGAAAAAGAAATAAAAAAATGGAGACGGGAGAAAAAGGAAAACCTGATAAACCAGTTTAATCCTAAATGGAATTTTCTTAATTCTAAAATTTACGAGGCATTGTAGCAACAGATTTCTCCTCTCCGTCAGCTGACGGATCGTCGAAATGACAATAAATACAAGAAACATCATGAACAACAGGATCAATCAACTTTTTGAATCAAAAAAGGAAAATATATTTTCGGTCTATTTCACTGCCGGATTTCCCAAGCTGGGCGACACGGTGAAAATTATTCAGGAACTGGAAAAGAACGGCGTGGATCTGATAGAAATCGGCATGCCCTTCTCGGACCCGACTGCTGATGGTCCCACCATTCAACGCAGCAGCGAAGTGGCACTCAAAAACGGGATGAGCCTCAAGCTTTTGTTTGAGCAGCTGAAAGACATTCGCCAATCAGTCAACATCCCGCTGATTTTGATGGGCTACCTGAACCCGGTGTACCAATACGGCATGGAAGCCTTTTGCCAAAAATGTGCAGAAGTGGGAATCGACGGAACCATTCTCCCCGATCTTCCGCTGGATGAATTTGATGCAGAATACCGGAAATATTACGAAGCGGCCAACCTGCACAATGTTTTGCTGATCACGCCGCAAACATCCGAAAAAAGAATCCGCCAGATCGACGACGCATCAGCCGGTCTTATTTACATGGTTTCATCCTCATCAACCACCGGAGCCGGTAAAAAAGTGGAAGACTTTCACCAGGATTATTTTGAACGCGTGCAGAACATGAACCTGAAAAACCCGCGCGTCATCGGTTTTGGAATTTCAGACCAGGCCACCTTTGCAAATGCCTGTAAATATGCACAGGGAGCCATCATTGGGAGTGCCTTTGTAACCGCCATTAAAGACTCCGATAATCTGGAGAAAGACATTGCAACCTTTGTAAAAAGCATTGATCCGGGGAGGTAAAACACCTCCTCAATGTTCACGTAAAAAGCATGTTTTGAAACAGGGATTTAACACTCTGCTGTAATCAACTAAACAACAATCCATTAACCGGCGTCGGTTGATTATTTTAACTTAATAAGTGTTAAACCATATTCTACAGCATACTCAATTAGGCTTTTCCATGTTATCTTAAAGGCAACAAGTTCAAAAACAAAAGACCATGATGGAGTATGCTAAAGTGATTCTTCCTAAAGTAAGTTTTAGCAAGGATCTGTTCAGAAAGGAATTAAACAAATGTATTAACTGGGTAGAACCCGATCAGCGAATGGAACTTTACCGCTGGTGTTATGAAAATTTTAATGATCTGTATCCCGATGTACTGGCGGAAGCATTCGCCGACATCGCGGCTTGAAGATAAACGGGCGGGGTAATTCCCGCCTTTTTCATGACCAATTAAACAAAATAGTCTGCCAACGAACCATTTTCACCCACAAACATCCTAATTCTTTCATTCAAAAGCCTTTTACCCCAATATTGCCCTTTTTATCGATAATTACAGTTGTTTACTGACTCCTCGCTAACTTCTTGAATTTCATTCTATATGTTTGATAAAAACCAAGAAATCAAAAAGCTGTATTTCTAGATTTTTCAATTAAAAGAATTTATTACGGGGAGCCCGGGGAAAACATAAAAAGGCACTCCACTTTTTTACATAGAAACAGAATTAAACAGCGTTAAAAATGTAGAAAGTGTATATCTGGCCGGCTGGCAGATATTCAGGCTCCCGTTTCCCCGGCGGGAGTTTTTAATTGAAAAACTGGAAGTAGTGCTCGATTATTAACATAAATTCTTATCTATGAAAAAACTACTTCTCTTAGTTTTAGCTTTGTTTATTGGCGTAAGTTCCGTTTTCGCCCAGGCAAAGCAAATCAGCGGAACGGTGAGGGCTGCCCAAGACAACTCTCCTATTCCCGGAGTTTCGGTAGTCGTTAAAGGTTCAACACTTGGAACCATAACCGATGCCGATGGAAAGTTCACATTGAACGTCCCAGCAAACGAGGTCCTTGTTTTCTCATTTGTCGGGATGAAAAGCAAGGAGATTCCTGTTACCTCTGTAAGCGTTTACAACGTTACTCTTGAAAGCGAGGTAATAGGAGTTGATGAAGTTATGGTAGTTGCTTATGGTACTACCAAACGGTCTTCGTTTACCGGTTCGGCCCAGAAAGTTGATGCCGATGAACTGGTGGGCGTTACCACTTCCGAATCTGTCGACAAAATGCTGGCAGGAAAAGTATCCGGAGTAAGGGTAAGCTCAACAACGGGAGCTCCCGGAGCATCGGGCGAAATACAAATCAGGGGGGTAGGTTCCATTAATGCCTCCACCAGGCCGCTTTACGTTATTGACGGAGTACCGATGGAAACCGGGACTTACGGTTATCAGGGTTTTTCATCCGACATCTTGTCGACCCTTAACCCGGAAGACGTAAAAAGCATTACTATTTTAAAAGACGCTGCGGCGGCATCGCTTTATGGTTCCCGCGCAGCTAACGGTGTAGTGCTGATTACAACAAAGTCAGGAGAGGCCGGAAAAACAAAATTCACGTTTAAAACCACTTTTGGCGCATCCAAAACAGCCATGAACAAGGTGTATCAGCACATGGGGGCAGACCAGTACCTGGATTATGTAAACGATGCATTGATAGGTGCTTATTTGTACTACTACGAACCGGGGCTCTACCCCAATGATCCGGGATACAATGACCCCGAGGTTCTGGCACGTGCGATGGCTTATGCACAAGAAGACCCCGACGATGGGAAATGGGGAATCAAAACACCTTCGGCCAATACAAACTGGAGAGATGTAATTTACAAAACCGGTAAAAACCAGGATTACCAGTTTTCGGCTTCGGGTGGCAGCGACAAAACGAACTTCTACACCAGTGTTGGCTACAACCAAATAGATGGGATTATTATCGGCAGTGATTTCGAAAGATACACCGGCCGTTTAAACCTGAGCCACAAATCAAACAAATGGCTCGAATTTGGAGTCAAACAACTACTCTCTCATACCATTCAAAACGGTTTTGGCGACCAATCGGACCAGGAACAGGGAATAAACAATGCTTCGCCCTTAAGCATGGCCTTTACCATGAACCCGACACAGCCGGTATACAACGAAGACGGATCATTAAATCAGGATGCCGGAATGAGCAATGTCCGAAACGCACTTGAAATCCTGAATCCAACCGGGGCAAGTACTGATCAGACATATTCTGTAAAACGCTACCGCAGCTTGTCAAATGCGAACGTAAACATGCAGATACTTCCTGTTCTTTCGTTGCGCTCAACTTTCGGGCTCGATTATTCCAATTCAAAAACCTTTATCTGGTGGGCCCCGGAAAGTGTTGACGGAGAGGTTTACAACGGTTTGGGACAGTTGCTCACGTATACAACTATTGCTAAAAATGCGTCTTTTGTTGGCGACTTCAAAAAAGATTTCGACAAGCACAATCTTCAGCTTATAGGAGGTTACGAAGCAGAAGGCCTGACCTATGAAACAATAGAGTCATCTGCCGAAAAATATTCAACTTACAAATTACCCGAGTTGTCCAACGGGCAACCGCTTACAGTAGGAAGCGAAACGGCTTCTTCAAACCTTATGTCGTTTATCGGAAATGCCAACTACAATTTCGATAATAAATACTATGCTTCTGCCAGTATTCGTTCCGACGGCTCATCACGTTTAGGTGCCAACAACCGCTGGGGTACTTTCTGGTCGGCATCAGCTGCATGGCGCTTGTCGCAGGAAGACTTCCTTTCGAACGCCGAGTGGATGGATGACTTCAAAGTCAGGGCTTCTTACGGGACAAACGGTACTTTACCGATCGATTATTATGCCCACCTTGGGTTGTATTCGTTTAGTAGCGCCTATGGCCCTGAAAGTGCAATTTATACGATTCAGCCTGACAATACTGATCTAAGCTGGGAAAAATCGTACAACATGAACTTTGGATTTGAACTGGGATTATTTAGCAAGCTAACCACTACCGTTGAGTACTACCACAAAAAGTCAAAAGATCTGTTAATGCAGGTTCCGCTGTCTTATCTAACCGGTTTTGAAACTTCGTGGCAAAACATTGGAGAATTAACCAATAAGGGTATTGAAATAGAACTGCATTCAACCAACATTTCAACCCGTAAATTCAGATGGGATACTGACTTTAACTTTACTACCATTAGCGCTATTGTTGACAAACTACCCAACGGAAGTGATATTCTAAGTGGAGATGGTGGCATGTATCTTCTTCGCGAAGGTGAGTCAATCAACACTTTCTACTTACCCGAATGGGCTGGTGTTAATCCGGATAACGGAATGGCCCAGTTCTACCTGGATCCTGAAAATTCGGATGAGCTAACGTATTACCGTGCACTTGCCAAACCAGCCATCCAAGGAAAAGCGATTCCGGATTTTATGGGAGGTATTACCAACTCACTTTCGTATAACGGGTTCGAACTGTCCTTTTTATTTACTTACCAGTTTGGGGGGAACCTGTTTGATTACCCGGGATATTTCTTCCACCACGACGGAGTAAGACTGGGAACCTTTAATCTGGCCAAAGAAGTGGAAAACAACTGGTGGAAACAACCCGGCGATATTGTTGACAATCCCCGTCCGGTTGGTTGGAATGGCGACCGCCCCGACCGCTGGTCTTCCCGCCATGTTTTGTCTACCGACCACATCAGGTTAAAAGACATTACCCTGAGCTACACGTTACCTAAAAGTATCGTCCAAAAAATGTATATGAACAACGTTCGCTTAATGGTGAGTGGAAACAACATCTGGACATGGGCAAAAGAAGATACCATTGAGCCCGAAGTTACGCTTAACGGATATCGTACCGTAGATACTCCAATTACTAAAAATTTCCTTTTTGGAATTAATGTTGAATTTTAAATAATACGACATGAAGAAATTAATATTCATACTAGCAGCAGGCTTTGCTTTATTATTTCAGGGATGCCAGGACTTTCTTGAACAAAGCCCTTCTGATGCTTTACCAACTACAGAAGCAATAACATCCGTTACCGATCTCGGCTATGCTGTGAACGGTGTATACACAGGAATGATTGATTTTGACCTTGGGTTAGGAGACAATACCGAACCTTATTCCTATTACGGCGGAGATTTTATTGCCTATGCCGATCTCAAGGGAGGAGACCTTGACTTTACTGCATCCAACAACCAAATTTCGCCGATGGCCAGATTTGAACACGGAGCAGAATCGGACTTTGCCGAGCATTTCTGGCAAATTCCTTATACGCTTATCGGAAGGATTAACGACATCCTAAGTATCGTAGACGATCTAAATGTAGAATCGGGGGAAGAAGACGCCTACAACGACCTGAAAGGACAGCTTTTTGCTCTTCGGGCCCTTATGCATTTTGATGTGGCTCGTTTGTTTGCCAAACTGCCAGCCAATGCCGATTTAAATGCTGTAAACTCGGGTATTCCGATTGCCAATGAAAAATACCCTGTTGACTATGAACCAACCAGGGCGACTTTGCAACAAACTTATACATTCATAAAAGATGATTTAAGTACAGCTCTCGGGCTCTTGTCGCGTGACGAGAACCTGGGAAAAATCAACTACTGGGCTACCAAGGGACTTCTTGCCCGCGTACATTTATACCTCGAAGAAAACAACGATGCACTTAGTGCTGCCCAGGATGTTATCAGCAATTCTCCATATTCACTGTATACCATTGATAATTACCTCAAGGTTTGGGGAGTTGAGGGTGCCTCGGAATCCATGTTCGAAATCCTTACTACACCCGGCCATAGCTCGCAAAGAAACTCTATCGGCTACTACACCCACTCATCCGGCTACGGCGAATGTGCTTTCTCGGACCAAGGCTACGAACTGTTAACCGAAAACGCAAACGACATCCGCTCTCAACTTATTGAATGGGAAGATGATGAACCAGAGAAAGAAGGTTACTACACCCAAAAATACCCGGGAAGGGATGGCAACCTATTTCTGAACAACCCGATCGTTATTCGCCTGTCAGAAGTATACCTGATAGCCGCAGAGGCTAAACTAAAAGGAGGCACTGCATCGGGCGCAAGTGAAGCACAGTGGTACATCAACGAAATTCGAAAAAACCGGATCACTGGTTATTCCGATGTTTCAGCCGTTACATTAGACGATATTTTAACCGAACGCCGAAAAGAATTGGTAGCAGAGGGACATCGTTGCTGGGATGCATGGAGGAATGGGAAATCGGTTTATTCTCCAAGTCTGAACAGAGACATTGAGGCCGATTTTAACCGGGCAATTCTCCCCATCCCCAAAAGGGAAACAGACATTTCCAGTGCATTGGAACAAAACCCGGGATATTAATCCAGGAAAAAAACAAGAATAAGAATGGCCTTTCGGGGCCATTTTTATTTCTCCTGACTCAATTCAATCTTCACCGGCTCAACCAAATACTGCGTTGTGTCTTTTTCTTTTTGAATTCTTCTGACCACCTCCATTCCGCTGACTACACGCCCAAAAGCAGCAAATCCCTGACCATCGGGGTTTCGCTTTCCTCCAAAATCAAGTTCGGGCTGATCGCCCACGCAAATAAAGAATTCAGATGAAGCTGTTCCCGGGGCATTTCTGGCCATTGATAAAGTACCGTCTTTGTGCTTTATTCCTGTCATTTCGGTAGTTTCATGCGCTATCGGCGGAACTCCTTCAATCCGTTCATCGTCAAAAAGGCCCCCTTGTATCACTTCAATTTTCACATCGTTGTTGGGTTGATTGTCCAAACGCACCGTCCGGTAAAAAACAGCATCTGTATACGTTCCTTTCTCCACATGCATCAGAAAGTTTTTGGCCGTAAGCGGCGCACGAATGGTATCCAGTTCGGCAGTAATCACTCCAAACTTGGTTCTTATTTCCACCTTTGGAAGTTGCTGGGCGTTTCCGTTTCCACAGAACATAAATACGCACCAGATAAAGAGTATTGTATTTCTCATTTTTTAAACTGAATATTATTTCTTACTTGCTTTCAAAAGTAAGAAAACCGATGGTTGGTCTTCTTTCATACAAGAAGAATAATTATATCCACAAAATCTTTTCAAGAATGAAACAACTGGTACTTTTTGTTGCCTTACTACTGGCCTACTCGCTATCATTTGCACAGGAAACTGCTATTGACGCCTTTTTAAAAGCACAACCTGAAATTAAAAGCGTCGAAAAAATTGAGGGGAACGACTTTTTTACGTCTACCTACAAAATTATGGTAGAACAGCCACTTGATCATGAACACCTCGAAAAAGGCACTTTCCTGCAACGCGTTTTTGTTGCCGATAAAAGCCAGGAAGGCCCGGTGGTTTTTATTACCGAAGGCTATGGAGCAGCCTATGCCGGTAGTCCGCGGTATGTGAACGAGCTAAGCCCCATGCTCGGTGCCAGCCAGATTTGTGTGGAACATCGTTATTTTGGAGATTCGTGGCCCGAGCCGCTTAACTGGGATTACCTGACCGTTAAAAACGCCGCTGCCGATCATCATCGCATTGTACAAATCATGAAAAAATATTACGGCGGAAAATGGGTGAATACCGGGATTAGCAAAGGAGGGCAAACCGTGGTGTACCACCGCTGGCTGTATCCCGATGATGTGGATGTTTCAATACCCTATGTAGCTCCGCTGAATTTTGGAGTAGAAGACGGCCGCCACGAACCGTTTATTGCCAACATTCCGGGCACTGCAGAACAACGCAAAAAAATACTTGAATTTCAAACAGAAATACTAAAAAACCGCACGGTTTATCTGCCTAAACTAAAAGCCTTTTGTGAACAGCAGAAATTCACCTTCCGGATCAGCATGGATGAAGTACTCGACTATTGTGTGCTTGAATATCCGTTTGCGCTCTGGCAATGGGGAAATCTTGTCAACCAGGTTCCCGCTGCTGACCAGGATGCTGACTCCCTGTTTGAACACCTGATGATCGTTTCCAATCCTTCGTATTTTGCCATCGAAGGCATGGAAGGAATCCAGTCGTTTTTTGTACAGGCCGCGCGCGAACTGGGTTACTATGGGTACGACACCCGACCTTTTAAACGCTATCTTTCCATCAAATCGGCTAAAAACTATCTGCCAAAGATTTTTCTTCCGGATGATTTAAAAATCCGTTACGATAAAAAGATTGCCAAACAGGTAAAGAAATTTATTGATACAACCGATGCTAAAATCCTGTTTGTGTACGGAGGATGGGATCCCTGGTTTGCCAGCGGTTTTGAAGTACCTCAAAAAAACAATCTGCTACGGATTGTAAAGGAAGGCGGAAGCCACTCTGCCCGGATCAACAACCTTCCGGAAGCACAGAAGAAAATAGTGAAGCAAACCCTGGAAGACTGGCTGCAAATGAAAGTCAATATCGAATAGCTACAGGAAAAACAGCGCCACACCGCTCACGGTAATTATTGCTCCCACAATTTCTTTCCAGTTTACTTTTTCCTTGAAAAGAAGAATGGAGGGAGCGATGATCAATACCGGAACAATAGCCATTAAAGTAGCAGCGATACCTGTTTTTGTATGCTGAATCGCCAACAGCGAAAACGACACCCCCAGAAAAGGACCAAAGAAAGCACCCAGCGAGATTCGTTTCATGGCCGGGCCATTTTTTAAGGCCGCCCACACTCGCGGCCAGCGTTTCATAAATACAAAAAGAATGGAGAAACCAATGATACCGGTAAGTACCCTGATCTGCGTAGAAGAAAAAGCATCGTAGTCGCCCATGCCTTTTTTGCTTAACACCAGGCCGGCTGCCTGCCCCAGTGCACCACCCAATGCCAGCAAAAGCCCCGGGATCGAATAACTGGATGTTAGTTTCTTAACAATTGCACCGTTTTCTTCCTTCTTCTCCCGTTTCAGAATCACCAGCACAATTCCGCTCATGGTAATCAGCATCCCGATCCAGTTTTTAGGCGACAATACCTCATCGAGCATTAGCCAGCCAATCAAGGCAGCAAAGGGCGGTGCTAGCGCCATAACAAGCATGGCCACCCGGGCTCCGATAAAAAGATAGGATTCAAAAAGCAGTAAATCGCCGATCACAAAACCCACCACTCCCGAAAGCGCCAGCCATTTCCAGCTGTAAAGTGTGGCATCAGTCGGGAAGAAAAAGCCACGTGCCAACCAACTGTAAGCGCCTATCAGAAAAAAGGCAATTACCAAACGGATCAGATTCACCGCCAGCGAGCCTACTTTTTTCCCGGCCGACTCAAAAGCCAATGCAGTGACCGTCCAGAACACCGCGGTTAGCACACCTGCTATTTCTCCAAAATGATTTTGCATAAAGCAATCGGTTTACTTATTAATCCTGTAAGCTTTCAATCTAAAAAAAGAACCACTCTTCCTCACCGGAAAGAATGGCTCTTACAAAATATCATTGAATCCAATGGAAATTACTTGGCAAAGTAACCTTCCACAAAAGCTCTGAGTTCGTCTTCCCGTTTGTTTTTCTCCACAATCTTTCCGGTTTTGTCTACCAGTAAACTGCTCGGGATACTGCGAATGGCATACTCCTGTGCGGCGGCATTGTTCCAGTAAGCCAGGTCCGAAACATGTGTCCAGGTAAGGCCGTCATCAGCAATTCCTTTCAACCATGCATCTTTATCGCGGTCGAGAGAAACACCGAAAACAGTAAATCCCTGATCTTTAAAATCGTTGTAAACAGCCACCACATTGGGATTCTCCCTGCGGCACGGACCACACCACGATGCCCAGAAATCAAGCAATGTCAGTTCATTCTGCGAATAAATCTCCGAGAATTTTACAGGATTTCCATCCGGATCGTTTTGTGTAAAATCAGGAGCAATCTGGCCGATCGATACTTTTTTCATTTTTTCGATCTGAGCTTTCATGTCCACAATCATCTGCACTTCCTGAATTTTTGGATCCAGTGCATTGATCATTGAATCAAGTTCCTCCGGCTGCTTGCCATACTGAAGCTGGCTCAGGATAACCGGCGTTACATACGAAGCCGGGTGACTTTTCACAAAATCTTCCTGGATCGTATTCATCCGCTCGCTGGCGCCTTCGTAAATTTCTTCCACTTTTGCCATCAACTCACTGGCTTTCGCTGTGTCGCCGGCCTGCTTGGCAGCAACCGATTCCTGGTACAAATCCATGTATTCTTTTTGAATGGCTTTTAACTGTTCGTCCAATGCAGCATACTCATCCTGCGTGGCAGAACCTTCAATCTTGATAAAGTTGATTGAATCAGCCTTTCCGGTAACCTTCATGTTAGCGTTTTCAACAAAGATCAGGGCTTTTGCGCGTTGGCCCAAAACCGAAATGTAGTACATACTTGGGTTCTCAACGGCTCCCTCCAACACAGCCACTCCGTCCACAACATCGGCCGTGTCGATACCAACAAAAGCGCCTTCTTTTCTTTCTTCAAGAACGATTTTTCCGTCTGCTCCTTCCAGATTTACATCAATCTTGAAGCCACTTGGCTTGGAACAGGCAAACAATACAATACCAGCAAATAGTGCGAAATACTTTTTCATGCGTTTATATTTTAAAATTCAATGGAAACTCTTCTCCGTTTTTTTATTTAAGTTGATTGTTTTATTCAGGTGTTTCAAAAACTTCTTACAAAAATGAAGAGATTCTCGTTAAAATGTTCTCTTTAGAATGTCGAATTTTAAGATTCGAAGATAATTATAATATTCAGCAGTCAATTAACATCTTATGCATTCTTTCAGAAAAATAACTATGCATATATAAAATTGGGTAGATACTTCAATATGGCCTGAAAAGCGCGGCTGGTATTCCCCTTTTAGTCAATCGTTAGGAGCGAAAGATTGGAGCTACCAACATTCTTTTTAAATTAGGAGTTCAATTATACAAATGTCCATGACCAAAAAAATTGCTTTAGTTTTATCAGGCGGAGGCGCACGCGGACTGGCTCATATTGGCGTGATCGAAGAACTACTGAAAAGGGACTACGAAATTACCTCAATTGCCGGCACCTCGATGGGAGCCCTGGTTGGCGGTGTTTATGCCCAGGGAAAGCTCACCGAGTTTCGCGATTGGATGACCACGCTCGATCAGTTTGAGGTGTTTAAACTGGTGGATTTTACGTTTAGCGCTGCAGGGCTGGTAAAAGGAGAAAGGGTGCTGAACACCATCCAAGAGTTTATTCCTGACACCCGGATTGAAGACCTTCCGATTCCCTATTCGGCAACGGCAGTGGATATTATCAAGCACCGCGAAGTGGTTTTTCGCAGTGGAATGCTGTACGATGCCATCCGTGCTTCGATTGCCATTCCCACGGTTCTTACTCCGGTAAAAAAAGACGGGATGGTGCTGGTTGACGGGGGTGTGATGAACAACGTGCCTATTTCGAATGTAAAACGCACCGACGGCGACCTGCTCGCGGTGGTGCATGTAAGCGCCAATGTTCCGGTACTAAAACCGGCTTTGAGTAAAAAAGAAATAAAAGAAAAAGAAAGCGCACATAAGAGGTGGCTGACCAGTTTTACCGATTTTTTGGGAAATTCAAAGGAAAAGGAACACAGCCTTGGATTTTTATCGCTTATCGACAATACACTTACCACCGGCATGTTACGGCTGGCACAACTTAGCATTGCAAGCGGCAACCCGGATATTTTGGTAGAAATTTCGCGCGATACCTGCGGAACGTACGACTTTTACAAGGCTGCTGAAATAATTGAAACAGGAAGACTGGCAGCCCGCCAGGTACTGGACCGGATATGACACAAATACTGATTATAAACAATGCGGAACCGGGTATCCGCGAATTTGCCGCTCCCATCGAACAAACGGTGAAGGAAACAGGAGCACACGCTGAATTTATTGAGTACAAAGATTGCTTAACCACCGCACTGGATGATTTTGACGGGATTATTCTCACAGGTTCGCCGCAGGGCGATGACATTGTGGAACATCATCTCCCCTATTTTGAGTGGATAAAAACCTATGAAAAGCCGGTATTGGGCATATGCGCCGGCCACCACATCACAGGCTATTTATACGGCTCAACACTTTTGCGCAGCAAAGAACCCGAATCGGGAGATTTCATGGTAAAAATACTTTGTAACGATCCGATTTTTAACGGCCTTCCTCCAACTTTCGAAGTACGGCAAATGCACAACGACTCGGTAACACTCCCCCGGGATTTTATATTGCTGGCTACCGCAGAAACCTGCAAAAACCAGGTAATGAAACACAAAAAGAAATTGCTTTATACCACGCAGTTTCACCCTGAGTTTTACAACCATCAAATGATCAAAAACTTCGTAGCATTGTGTGTCCGTTAAACGAATAAAAACAAAGACCACCCGCCCAAGTGCAGATGGTCTCCCAAAACTGTGAATTAACACATATTTATTTACCGTATCATTTTTTTACATCGCTAAAAGTGGCTCCCTGCGCGTGAACCATATTTACAGCTCTTCCCGATGGGTCGGCGTTGTTTCTGAACGAAGCATCCCACTCAAGCGCTGCCGCAGTACTGCAGGCAATCGAAGCTTCTGACGGAACACATTTGGCTGCCGCATCCGAAGGGAAATGCTCGCTGTAGATTTCGCGGTACAGGTACTCCTCTTTATTCATGGGCGTATTAACCGGAAAACGGTACTTCGCATTCTCCATCATCTCGTCGGTCACTTTTTCGGCCGCAATTTTTTTCAGCGTATCTATCCAGCCATATCCCACGCCGTCAGAGAACTGTTCTTTTTGACGCCAGGCCACTTCTTCGGGCAGGTACTTTGCAAATCCTTCGCGCAAACAGTGTTTCTCCATTTTTCCGTCCTTTGCCATTTTCGCTTCGGGGTTAAAACGCATGGCCACATCCACAAATTCCTTGTCGAGGAAAGGCACGCGGCCTTCAACTCCCCAAGCAGCCAGCGACTTGTTGGCGCGCAAACAATCGTACATGTTCAGGCGACTCACCTTACGCACGCTTTCTTCGTGAAAAGCCTGCGCATTGGGTGCTTTGTGAAAATACAGGTAACCGCCAAAAATTTCGTCGGCGCCCTCACCGGTCAGTACCATTTTAATTCCCATCGATTTTATCACCCGCGCCAGCATGTACATGGGCGTAGAAGCCCGGACAGTGGTTACATCGTATGTTTCAATGTGGTAGATAACGTCTTTGATCGCATCCAGTCCCTCCTGGATGGTGTAGTGAATTTCGTGGTGGATGGTGTTGATGTGATCGGCCACTTTTCGGGCAGCTGCCAGGTCGGGCGATCCTTCCAAACCAATTACAAATGAGTGCAACTGCGGCCACCAGGCGGCTTTCTGGTCGTCCTCTTCCACACGGGTAGAAGAGAATTTCTTGGCCAGTGCCGAAGTGATCGACGAATCCAATCCGCCCGATAAAAGGACCCCGTACGGAACATCCGACATCAACTGCCGGTGCACCGCTTTTTCGAGTGCTTCCGAAAGCTCATCCACATCCGCCGGATTGTCTTTCACGTTGTCGTATTCTGTCCAGTCGCGCACATACCAGCGTTTCATCTCGCCATCCTTGCTGTAAAAGTAATGCCCGGGAGGAAACTCTTCAATCTTGAAACAGTACCGTTCCAGGGCCTTCAGTTCCGAAGCCACATAGTAATTGCCGTATTTATCCCAGCCCTGGTACAAAGGAATAATACCGATGTGGTCGCGGCCAATCAGGTAGGCATCTTCTTCCTCATCGTAGAGGGCAAACGCAAAAATGCCATTCATATCATCCAGGAACTTTTCCTTTTTGTCACGGTACAAAGCCAGGATCACTTCGCAATCCGACCCGGTCAGAAATTCATAACTCCCATCGTATTTTTTCCGAATCTCGCGGTGATTGTAAATCTCGCCGTTTACTCCCAGTATCAGTTTCCGGTCTTTACTGAACAAAGGCTGTCCGCCCGATTCAGGATCGACAATCGAAAGACGTTCGTGGGCAATAATGGCTTTTTCGCCACAATAAATTCCCGACCAGTCTGGTCCGCGGTGACGCAATTTCCGCGACATTTTAAGCACCTGAGGACGCAGATCCTCTGCATTGATCCTCAAATCGAATACTCCTACAATTCCACACATATCTTTTTATTGCTAATAATCGTTCATAAAACTTCGTCAAAAATAAACACTTTGTTATAATATGAAAATATTTTACGACATTTTTCTTTTTTAATTAATCTATCAAAAACACATCGACTCAAACAACACAAAATAAAAAACATTTTAATATTCACTATTCCCGCAAACACCCCCTTCACGACACAGACCTTCGGCAGAAAAAACGCCTTTCATCAACAATACCCCTCCAAATTCGAAAGGCACCTCTCTGAAAAAACATTTTATTCTCCAGAAACATCCATGCGGAATATTATTCTCAAAAAACACTAACTAATCATTCATTTTGTCAAAATAAATTCGACGATCATGACATTTTCATCAAAACCCATCGCATTCCTTTCGGCAATCCGGGTATTTTCTTAGGGTGGCCAAAACAAAACAGACGGCTACCTTCGCCTTATTTTGTAAATTGCAGGCTCGACATACTCGACGACTCCCAGATAAACGACATTAAAAAACTGATAGATATTAAACTGGCCAAGTAAGATGAAGAAAAACATAATAGTTACCGGAGGTGCGCAGGGCATTGGCAAAACAATGGTTGTAAGCCTGTTGAAAAACGGATATGCTGTTACGGTGTTTGAAATTGACGAAGAAGCAATCAATGAACTAAAAGAAGAGATCCCGGAAGAAACCGTGAGTATGTTTTGTGTGGATGTGTCGGATGAGAATTCGGTAAAGGACGCCATTTCATCGTCGGCTGAAATACACGGCAACATATACGGATTGATCAACAACGCAGCCGTTGCGGCCAACAAACCGCTCACCGACCTGAGCCTGGAAGAATGGAACCGCGTAATGGGAACCAACCTGACAGGGGCATTTTTGTGTTCGAAACACGTGGTTCCGTTTATGAAAGATGGCCGGATCATTAACATGGCTTCCACCCGCGCCCTGCAATCGGAAGCCGACACAGAAGCCTACTCGGCCAGCAAAGGCGGAATTATGGCACTTACCCACGCGCTGGCAACCAGCCTTGGCCCCCAAATAAAAGTAAACAGCATCAGCCCCGGCTGGATTGATGTGTCGGCAGTGCGAAAGAAAGCAACCGCCCGGCAATGCCTACTGAGTAAAGAAGACCATTCGCAGCACCCTGCCGGACGGGTGGGAAAAGCTTCCGACATTGCCAACATGGTACTTTTTCTTTTACAACCCGAAAACGACTTTATTACCGGACAAAATTTTGTGGTCGACGGAGGAATGACAACGAAGATGATTTATGTGTAAGGCAGGCAGGTTTTCCGAAAACTACACTTCGGAAGGCGAATAGTTCTTACTCACCACATTCAGCTCATTGCTCAGCACCTCCAGCTCTTTCTCGTCTTCGGCCCACTGAATGGTCTTCCGGATGCGGCTGAGACTTTGCTGCGTAATATTGAGATAAGACGAGATATCTTTTAGCTCGCAGTATTTTGCCACAGCCGGAAACTCGCGCAAGAAGTGTTTGTACCTTTTGTCGGCACACAGAGTGCGCAGCAACGCCATTTTGTAGTGGGTCATCCCCAGGTAATTGGCAACACCGGTAGTGGCAAACCGCGCCAGGTCCAGGTTCGAGAACAGCAGCGAAATAAAGAGATCTCCGCGAAGTTCGATAAATTCGCAGTCGGTTACCGCTTCCAAAGTAATGCGCGAAGGATTGCTGTTAAAAAACGACACGGTCTCGCACAGGATAATCGGCGCCACCCGGAAATCGTAAATAAAGGATTTTCCGTTAAAATGATCTTCACATTTCACAATTCCTTTTCCCAGAAAACGCACAACACGTTCCACCCGCATGTAATCCAACAGCCTGGTTCCCTTTTCCGCCTTGCGCAAACACATTAAGTCGCACATTTCTGCCCACGAAGCATCAGAAACCGGACTGGTAGCTTTTATAAATTCGTAGAATTGATTCCGGTAATGTGCGAAATTATCTTCAGCTATTGGCATAGTTTACAGGTTTGAAAATATTGAGGTCCTAAAAGTAAAAAAATCACCAGAGACTTAAACACACTTTACCACCCTTTAAAAGCAGATATTATCTTTTACATAATTTTGGGAGCCTTTCGGCTGAGTTGCTTTGCTGCCAGTTCTTTTTCATTCAGGGTGTCTCATGTCTTATCGTTGAGATTTGGGTCCCGACAGCCACTGGCATGCCATGCAAAACGTTTAGTTATTGTGTGCAGGCTTTTATAAATCCATATGTAGTTTCAAGCTATGAATAAACTCTTTTTCATCGGTCGTATGTATTTTTACCGTAAACACATAATCTGAAGCATCAAAATTAGTTTTGTTCAGAAAATCTTCCGTGAATACGATTTCAACACTGCCATATGTTTTAATAAAAAATAGCTCTAACTCATCAATACCAATAAAGTTAGAGTCATGATCTATTGTGTTTCCATTGTATTCAAAATCTTTATCACAAGAAATTTCCAGAGTCGACTCAATCAATTCATTTTCAAAAGTCTCTGCACAGCGTGTCGCATAACAACTCCTTATCAACCCGAAATCATTCAGAGAAGCTACTCTGTATTCAAGATGCCAATGAATCAAAATTGCTCTGTCGACGGTATCCGTTCTATTTCGTTCATTAAAATAATCATAATATGCGCCAATATTTCCTTTCCCAATAATCTTGAAATCTTCAGTACAACAACTCTGGATGATAATAGATGAAATAGTAATTATGAGCACAATCATACTCAATTGATAAATTCGTTTCATATTATTACTCTATTATAGTTTTATTGAATAGTCCTCACAAAAACTACAAACTTTCATTGCGACCTTAGGTTACGCTTGATACATTTTGTCGGGGTGTCCCGATAGCTATCGGTAAACCCATCCAATAATTTTTCTTTTTGAATTTACTCCCATAGATAGCAGAGTAATTTGAAAAGAAAACTTATAACCAAAATATTAGGTTTTTACCTTAGTTCTTTGTTGTAAGTTGGCTTTTTTCTAAAATTAAGTTAGTAATCATATTCTTCACCAATAACGGAAGGTATTTTCTCCTCGTACATTTTTTTTATTAACTGCAATGCACATAAGGAATAAACTGACCTTCCTTTTATTTTTGGGTTATCATCAACAACATTAGATACCACAGATAAGAATTTTATTTTATTGTCGTTATCGATAATATACAGAGGTGAACCTGACATTCCTTTAATTGGCTCGTTATCGAAAAAAACATAAGGGTCAAAAATAAATTCACCGACTTGAGAGTTTCTTACAGTTTTAGCAGTCATTTCTGTTGGTTGCCATGAATTTTTAAAATTGCCATCAGGGAATCCCCAAAATGATACTTTCTTATCGGGTTCGTAACTCCATGTTGTATCTAAGTCGTTTATTTCAAAAAATGATTTTAGTACTTTCTCAGGAACATCTATGGGTAATACGGAAATGTCAATAATTTGATTTTTAAACATATATGTTCTAAAAAGTTCTTCTCCTTTTGAATTATAAATTGGATAAACTATTACAATAAATTTTGATTTTCTGTCAGCATTTTGAAAAATTATTGATATTGCTGAATTAGTGTCTTTAAGGTCTGGAAATTTCTCATTTGTTTTGGAGTCTTTCCCAGTAAGAACATGAAAGTTTGTAATTAAATAGAATTTGTCTTTGTACTTCAATATACTTCCTGTCCCGCTCGTTTGGAATTCAGAATTGCTCTTTCCATTGATAATAAAAGAATAATCAATAAGCTCATCAAATCTTAAAGAATCTTGTTGCGAATAAATTTTGGTAGAACTCATTAATTGTACTAATAATATAATCAAACTTAGTTTCATAGTGGTTATGAATATTCTCGTCTATATTTTAAGTTCGAATTGTGCAGTTTTTAAGCTTACATACAACGGTCACTTGTAAGTTGTCGTTGCGGATTTCGGAGCTCGTTCCAGTCCGGCAGGACGGAACGATGTTGCGAGAATCCAGCGTACGACACACCACGAACCCCGCAATGCAATTTACAATTTGTTGTGCTTTCGTGCTTTATTTTGTTTTATAATCAATTTTATGTCTGCGTATAAATAATAGCTTGCAAATACAATTGCCGCTAATCCTGCTCCTTGACTTTTCCAATTTGTCGGATTAGCAATTACAAATAGTCCAACTGCAATGAGTCCTAAACACAGTGGATACATAAAA
This sequence comes from Maribellus luteus, assembly GCF_003576475.1. Classification (GTDB taxonomy): domain Bacteria; phylum Bacteroidota; class Bacteroidia; order Bacteroidales; family Prolixibacteraceae; genus Draconibacterium; species Draconibacterium luteum. The sequence goes on from NZ_QWGR01000005.1 coordinate 415,340, forward strand.
AGTCGGACAATTATTCTTTTTAATGACCATTCATTTTCTTGAACTTCAATAATGTCTTTGAATGGTATTTGATTTTTTACGTCAGACAGATTTTTTAAGAAAACTCGAATATTTTTTCTATTCCAGCCATATCCAAGTCCAGACCCCCAAGCGTCGGGGTCTCCGATGCTATTAATTAAAATTCCGTTTTTTAATCTTATAATTGTTATCATTTCTCCCCAACTACCAGTCCAATTCCATGGTCTATGTGCTCTGAGATATGTTTTGTTATTCCTTTCAATTCTCCATTCCAATTCTTTGACTGTCCGTTCAATTGCTTCCTTAAACTCATCGTCAGTATATTGGATGTTGAATTTTTTGAATTTCAACTGATTTTTTTGAATGAAAAAGAATAAAACTGCTGGAATTATCCATGGCAATGAGAAGCTCAGTAATTCACTCGCAGCTCTCACTCCGTCGTATGTTTTTGTCACGTAGATTTCAAATACACTAACCAACGAGAAAATTGGAATTAGAAGCACGAATATCACAATGAAATAATGATTCACGTAATTCCAAAAGCTTAATTTTAGCTTTCCAGTCTCTTTCATTATTTTAATCCAATCTGTCTGCATTGTCTTTTTTCAGCATGAAGCACAACGGTTGGTACATGTTGTCGGGGTGGATTTCGGAGAGCGTCAGTGTCCGGTAGGACATGACGTTCATGCGAGAACCTGCGGCTCGCATACCGCCAAACTCCGCTATGCAATATGGCACTTTGTTATAAGTCGTTTTTAATTTCTATTTCAAAATAATATGATTCTTTTGGTTCAAATTTTTCATTATCTATTCTTTTAAAATGTAGAATAATTTCATTTTTCCCAATCCACTTAGAATAAAATATTCCATAGTCAACGTTCGAGAAAGAATAGTTGGTTATAATAGAATCCTTTGTTAATTCGAATATGTAAAAATTATTTCCTTCGTAGAGAGGATCATCTATAAAATTTGAAAATGTGACTATTCGATTTCTATCAGGAGACAATTCCACTTTAGGATTTAATAGCCAATATTTTTTTTGGTTTAAATTAATTAGAAATGAATGAGCTTCTTCCCAATTCTCCCAATCAAACATTATGGTGTTCATTCGTTTTGAATATCCACTAAATTTATAACTCTCATGATATTCTCCATCATCGAAACTACAAAGAGTATCTATTTGATTTGAACCTAGAGTTAAATAATAGCAAGAATCCTTTCTTTGTAAATATTCACTTGCATTATCTTGTTCAAAAGTAGTCCTAATTTGAGTGTGTTTTTTGCTTTTAAATTCGTCCAAATTTATCTGTCTAAATTTCAGTTGAAGTTTTCCAACCAGAGTGTCAATAGGAAAAATATTCAATGTGTCAAATCCCAACACTTCTTTTTTTATCTCTACTTTTTCAAGTTTCAGAGGTTTTTCTTTTAATTCTATCTTAACTTCTTTCTCTTCTTTTGAAAGTGCAATATTCTTTTCTTTTACCCCTTGACAAGAAGTGAAAAATATCATTATTAGTATGAATAGGTTTGTTCTCATAAATGACTTATAACGTTTAGTATAAGAATAGTAGCCGATTGCATTGCACTTTCCTGTCAAGATACAAGAAAGTTGAAGCGGGCTACAAACCTTGAATTTACTAATATCTCGGCTATTATTTTTATACATTGTTGTGGCCAGTAATTATTTATCTTAGTATAAAACCTATCGGAATCACAGTATATGATTTAACTGGTTTTCCATTAATTTCTGCTGGTTTCCAATTCGGCATTAATCCGACAAGCCTCAATGCTTCTTCATTAAATCCTCGACAACCATCAAGTCCTCGCAAAATTACAAAGTCCGACAATTCTCCTTTTTCATTTATTATCACTCTAACATATACTTTTCCAATACAATCGTCTTGACTTGGCCAAATGCCATTCTCACCAATAAATTTCTCGATACTTTCCTTTGTCTCTTTTTCTCCTTTGTATCGAAATTGTGCGTATTTATCAACTTTCCAATAAGTCGTTGTCGGATTTTCAATCGTTTTGCATTTATAATCAGTGTAAGGAATCTTAATCGGCAAGGTGTATTTTACTCGAATTGGTTTATCTCTTTGCAATCCTGGTTCCCAGTCAGGCAAGAGTTTAATCACTCTTTTAATTTCATTTTCAATCAGGCTATCATTTACTAACCATTCCAGTCGTTGCGTATAGTCAGGATTTGTCTGAATATTAATCACCTTTCCAGTTGTGTCAATTTCGAAGAAAACTAAAACTTTACCTTGAAGATTGCTGTAATTTAAGATTTTAAAGTCAAGGTTGTTTTCAATGAAACACCATAATGAATCCTCTCCTCCGTGAAATATCGGTGGAGTCTCAAGATAGGTTATCATTTCTTCGTCTACTGCAAGAGAATCAACGCTGATTTGATTTTCAATCTGTGAAAAACCAGTCAATCGAAAAGTCAGTATTATTAATATAATCAAAATTCTCTGCATGTTCGGTCTGTTTTTATTGGCCACAACGGCAGTCTGTCTAAAAAGTAAAATTAAGCCGTTGAGATTTCAATATTTCATTCTTTTCGAAGTCAGCTATCCGAATAATACCCTCATGTAAAAAGGTTTTTAGACACTCTGACGGTGGTGGTATGAGGTCGTGGCGATCAGACGAGAGTCTGACCAGTCCGACCGAAACTGAGGTTGGGACGAGATTCGACTTGTCGAATCCGTACAAACCCAGCCATGCCTTATACCACGTGTGCCTGTTGCACAACTCACCAGGTTTTGTTAACAAATTTAGCATAATCCCGGAGAGTAAGCAGTTATCTTTCATT
>NZ_QWGR01000050.1 GCF_003576475.1 Maribellus luteus
CACAGTACATAATAACCTTACTCCACTCTTTCGTTCTTTCAGTTAATTATTAGAAGATAAGAAAATGTAAACTTAGGAAGTACATATTGCAGGGCGGGGTTCGGTGGTACGCCAACTGCGCCCCGAAGCTTCGGGGCACGTTTCGCAGTTCCGTGTCCTTCGGACAGGAACGCTCTCCGAAATCCGCCCCGACAACATGTACCAACCGTTATACACAAGTTTAAAAAGACAGAAATAGATTCATGAGTAGAAGTTTTGGAATAGTTGAGCAGAAGATTGAAGAATCAGAATTCTTTCTATCTAAAATTACAGAATCGTTAGAAGAAGAAAGAGTTTATGATGAAGCCCAATTTTACTTGAGTGCTTTTGCTTCTTGTACAAGGAGTATAACTTTTACAATTCAAGCATCAATTTCTGATATATCCGGGTTTGACAAATGGTACAAATCGCAACAAGAGAAATTGAAACTAAATAAATTGGCTAGATTCTTTTTGGAAGCAAGAAATCTCTCACAGAAAATTGGATACTATCTAATTGGAGGAGGCTCATCTTACACCGATGAAAATGGTGACTCAAAAATGCACTATTATTTTCAAACCTTCCAAAATTCAAATCAATTAAGTTATGTGCCTGAAGAAGATGTTTTGACTTGTTGTGTCGACTATTTCAAAACGTTGTTAATCGTTGTTATGGACTGTTATAAAGAATTTGGAAAACTAATTGACCCAGAAAAATTCTTTACAATCGAGAACCTTCGTGAAACAAACAAAACAATTGAAGATTTTGAAGAACAAGCTGGCTACCCAAGGGGGTGGACTAATATTCCAAATTTTACTACTCAACAAAGAGTAGACTTGATTAGAAGACATCATCCAATGCCAAAAATTGATTGGATATTTGAAAAGTACTTTGATACCAATAGATATGGAGAAAAATAAAAACCAGTGTATAACACGTGTAGCTGTTGCACAACCCTCTAATTTTTAAGTACCTGTTAAAACTACGAAGGGGAATAAGCTGTTTCTCGCGTTTTT
>NZ_QWGR01000051.1 GCF_003576475.1 Maribellus luteus
AAAACAAAACCTTTTGACTACACGCCCGCAAATAAAGCCCACACAGGAACAACACCGCCAGCCGTGCAATCAGTTGCCCCGGTATAATTATGTCCCCCGCTTTTCGGAACAGGGAACCAGCTTACGATATATGCGCGCGTTACCGGGGCATAAACCGGGCAAAACCAGCGAAAAAAATGAGATAATAAAAATAACATGACTAGTGATGTTATGCGCTAGTTATGAGCAAGTGTAAAAAAAAGAATGACAATCAATTAACCAAACAAATGATATAGTATGAAATTTACAACCGTTTATATAGGAGAAAACAAAATTGAAGTATTTAACACACTTTTAGGAATCGAAAAGATAAAAGTAAATGGCGAAATTGTTTCACGAAAATTCTCAATTTTTGGTACAGAACACAATTTCACAATTAAAGAAAATGACGAAAATGTAGAATGCAAAATTGATTTTGGATTTGGATTTCATGGCGTTGTATTTAACTTATACAAAGACAATAAACCAATTGTAGAATCCCCAAAAAATGGTTGTTTACTTTTTATTGCGATTTTCCTTATTGCACTTACGATTGGACTCATGAAAGATTTTGTCTTTAATTAAAAAAAGTCTAATCAAAAGCAAATCAAAGTTCATTGCCAAAGTAATTGTGAGTAAAGAGTTTCAAATGGAAGATTTCTAAGAATTGGAAAGCCACGAACAAAAAATAACTTTGAGAAACTATGGACTTTACATAACTACCAGAAGACTGATATTCTAAAAACAGATAGGAAATGCGAGAAAAACCTTTAGATAGTTTAAGTTTATCACGGACAACTTATTGAGATATAAACAACAATGACTTGACTGAAAGACACATAACTTTAAAAATAAGGAATAGTAGAATTAAACGGATTTCTAAGTAACAAAGCAATGGAAATTAGTCGAGTAGGTAAAGGGGAATCACACCCCTAAACCTCTCACAGAACCGTACGTGATAGTCTCCCATCATACGGCTC
>NZ_QWGR01000052.1 GCF_003576475.1 Maribellus luteus
ACTGGTCAGGTCATCAAGTTCGACGGCTTCCTCGCGGTGTATCAGGAAGGCCGCGACGACGATCCCGAGGATGAAGACAGCCGCCGCCTACCCGCCATGAGCGAGGGCGAAGCACTCAAGCGCGAAAGCCTCAGCGTCACCCAGCACTTCACCGAACCGCCACCGCGCTTTTCGGAAGCCAGCCTGGTCAAGAAGATGGAGGAGCTCGGCATCGGCCGGCCCTCGACCTACGCCTCGATCCTGACCGTGCTGCGCGACCGGGCCTATGTCCGCATGGACAAGAACCGGTTCATCCCGGAGGACAAGGGCCGGCTGGTCACCGCCTTCCTGCAGGAGTTCTTCCGCAAGTACGTCGAATACGACTTCACCGCCGCCCTGGAGGAGAAGCTCGACCAGGTCTCGGCCGGCGACCTCGACTACAAGCAGCTGCTTCGCGACTTCTGGAACGACTTCCACGCCGCCGTCGGCGAGATCGGCGAGCTGCGCGTGACCAACGTGCTGGAGGCGCTCAACGAGGCGCTCGGACCGCACATCTTCCCCGATCGCGGCGACGGGACCGATCCGCGCAGCTGCCCGACCTGCGGCACCGGCCGCCTGAGCCTCAAGACCGGTAAGTTCGGCGCCTTCATCGGCTGCTCCAACTATCCGGAATGCCGCTTCACCCGCCCGCTGGCGACGCCGGACGGCGAGAACGGCGAGGCCGAGGTCAGCGACCGCGAGCTGGGCGTCGATCCCGCCACCGGTCAGGCGGTGTGGCTGAAGGTCGGCCGCTTCGGCCCCTATGTCGAGGAAGCCAACGGCGACAAGCCCAAGCGCGCCAGCCTGCCCAAGGGCTGGCCGCCGGCGACCATCGACCTGGAGAAGGCGCTGCGGCTGCTGTCGCTGCCGCGCGAGGTCGGAACCCACCCCGAGGACGGCGAGGTCATCCTGGCCGGCATCGGGCGCTATGGTCCCTACGTCCAGCACAACGGCACCTAC
>NZ_QWGR01000053.1 GCF_003576475.1 Maribellus luteus
GACATCCCCTTGAAGCCCAGCCGCGCGGCAAGCTCGGTCGACTTGGCGACCAGCTCTTCGCGAGTCTCTATGCCGTAGATATGTGAGGTGCCGTCGCCCGGTTGCTCTTTGCAGAACAGGTCGTACAGGATGAAACCAAGGTAAGACTTGCCCGCGCCGTGGTCGACCAGCGTGACGTGCCCCTTGGAATGCTGCACGTCGGCCATCAACGGCTCGATGAACTGGAACAGGTGATAGACCTGCTTGAGCTTGCGGCGGCTGTCCTGGTTCATCTTGCCGTCGCGCGTCAGGATGTGCAGTTCCTTGAGCAGCTCGATCGACTGGTTGGGGCGGATTTCGTGGGTCTTGTTGGACATCGTCAGGACAGCCTGGGCGACATGTCGCACGGAATGGGACCGGTGCGGCGGCGCGGAGAAAAACGGAAAGAGGGCGCCAGTTTACCGAAAAGCAGGGTGGGCGACGGCCAGCGCACCCCAAGGGGCGTCATGCGCGGCCTGGTTTGCCCGCGTTCGGGCGGGATGTGACAATAGCGCCCCGCTTGTCCGCCCCGCGTAAGCCATCCATCCTCGCATGTCTGAAACACCCAACGCCCCCCTCGTTGCCGTCATCGGCGCCGGCCCCGCCGGGCTCATGGCCGCTGAAGTCCTGTCGCGCAACGGCGTGCGTGTGGAGGTGTTCGACGCCATGCCGTCGGCCGGGCGCAAATTCCTGCTGGCGGGTATTGGCGGGATGAACATCACGCATTCGGAGCCGCTCGATGCGTTTCTCGGGCGTTATCGCACGCGGCGCGAGGCACTGGCGCCGCTCATCGGCCGCTTCAGCCCTGACGCCCTGCGCGCTTGGATTCATGGGCTGGGCATCGACACATTTGTCGGCAGCTCGGGCCGTGTGTTTCCGACCGAGATGAAGGCGGCGCCCTT
>NZ_QWGR01000054.1 GCF_003576475.1 Maribellus luteus
GAGCCGTATGATGGGAGACTATCACGTACGGTTCTGTGAGAGGTTTAGGGGTGTGATTCCCCTTTACCTACTCGACTTTCATTTACTTCTTTTTACAATATCATCGGATGTTCCAAACTCACCGTCTTGTCCTGCAGATGTTAAAGTATAGTTTAAAGAATCCGTTTGAGAGTATTTATATTTATTTTCCCAACTATCAGTCAGCCAACCATTCCAAATTGGTTTAGTTCTAACAAAGGATTCGTAGTCAGATGGATATTTTTTAACGTTGTAAAAATATGAATCCAACTGTTTCGCAATTTCAGTCATTTCGGACTGCGTATTATTTTCATTAAAGTAGTGGTCTGATACATATTCTCCACCTTTTGTAAAAGAAACCAAGGACAAATAGAAAATACCAGGGATAATAAAAATAACTACTACGAAGCTGAATATTAGATTTTTCACAGCTTTGCTTTTCCCTTCTTTTTTTTCTGTTTTCAGATAAATGTCAATTAGAGACCAAATCATTGTTCCTGTGAATAGATACGCCAAGGGAATAAAGGAAACTAATAGCCATAAAAACAGCGATAAGAAAATCATAAGAATTCCTTTCCAATAATCTCGAAGGTAGAGTTGTCCCGCTCCTGGAATAATAATTGAAAAAAGAAAAGGTAAAAGTGTTCTCATAGTTCAGTTTGTTTTTTGGTCTTTCAAGCTTATGCCTAACGGTCACTTGTAAGTTGTCGTTGCGGATTTCGGAGCTCGTTCCTGTCCGGGAGGACGGAACGATGTTGCGAGAATCCAGCGAACGACACACCACGAACCCCGCAATGCAATTTACAATTTGTTACCCACTGGCTGTGTGTCCTGCGTAACTCAAGGATGCAATTTAAGAAATAATGAGTTACATAACTGTAGATTAGATGAAGAAATATT
>NZ_QWGR01000055.1 GCF_003576475.1 Maribellus luteus
ACGCACTTCCAGCCACTTGCCAAGCCGCACCAGCGTGATGACCACGGCGGCGCTTTCGAAGTACAGGTGCGGCGCGTGGTGCATCCCGTCCGCCCCGGCACGCCACCATAGCCACAGCGACAGCCCATACGCCGCCGACGTGCCGAGCGCGACCAGCAGATCCATATTGCCGGCACCCGCACGGAGCGCCTTCCAGCCGGCCTTGTAGAAGCGTGCGCCAATCACGAACTGCACAGGCGTTGCCAGCAGCCATTGCACCCAGGCCGGCAACATCCAGTCGCCACCGAACCACCCGACAATCATCGGCAAAACAAGCGGCACAGACAGTGCGGCGGCAATGCACACAGGGCCGGCGCCTTCCCAGAAATCGGGTTCGGCAGCAGCGGGCGCAGCGGTTTCATCAGTAGCGACGCGGGCCTCATAGCCGGCCGCGGTAACAGCGGCGATCAGCGCATCGCTGGCCGCGCCGCCTTGCACGCGCGCCCGCTCGGTCGCGAGATTCACGCTCGCTTCGGTCACGCCGGGCACGGCACGCAAGGCACGTTCGACGCGGCCCGCACAGGCAGCGCACGTCATCCCACCGATATCGAAATCGGTCGAAGGCACGTCGGGAAGGCTGGCTGCAGTCATGAAAGCGTCCGTTCTGAAGAGATGGCATCAGCCTAGACCTTCCCATCTTGGCAAGGTCAAGCCCATTTTACGCTTGCGCTTCCAATGATGGGAAGGTTCATACTGCTGCCGTGATCCCACTTCCCTCTTTCAGGAGCAAACGATGACGACGTCTTCCACGACCTTTTCCGTGAGCGGCATGAGCTGCGGCCATTGCGTCTCAGCTGTCACCCGTGCGGTGCAGCAGGTCGATGCCGACGCCAATGTGCAGGTTGATCTGGACA
>NZ_QWGR01000056.1 GCF_003576475.1 Maribellus luteus
GCTGCGCTGACCGGCTTGGCAGGAGCCTTGGCCGCAGGCTTGGCAACCTTCTCCGGCTTCTGCACGGCTACAGCGGCGGTCTCGGCACCATCCAGCCGGAACTGCGACACCACCTGCGTGAGGTTCTGCGCCTGTTCTTCCAGCGACTGCGCGGCAGCGGCCGCCTGTTCGACCAGCGCGGCGTTCTGCTGCGTCACGTCGTCCATCTGCGTGACGGCTTCGTTGATCTGCTCGATACCGGTGCTTTGCTCGGCCGAGCCCGCGCTGATCTCGCCCATGATGTCGGTCACGCGGCGAATGGACGACACGATGTCCTCCATCGTGCTGCCCGCACGTTCGGCCAGCGCGCTGCCGGTCTCCACCTTGGAGAGCGACGCCTCGATCATTTCCTTGATTTCCTTCGCGGCTGCGGCGCTACGCTGCGCCAGGTTGCGCACCTCGCTGGCCACCACGGCAAAGCCGCGGCCCTGCTCGCCGGCGCGCGCGGCTTCCACCGCGGCATTCAGCGCCAGGATGTTGGTCTGGAACGCAATGCCTTCGATCACGCCGATGATGTCCGCAATCTTCTTGCTGCTGTCGTTGATGCCCGCCATGGTGTCCACCACCCGGCCGACCACTTCGCCGCCCTTCACGGCGATGTCCGATGCGTTGCCCGCCAGCGTACTGGCCTGGCGCGCGTTGTCGGCGTTCTGACGCACGATGCTCGTCAGCTCTTCCATGCTCGACGCGGTTTCTTCCAGCGAGCTGGCCTGCTCTTCCGTGCGCTGCGACAGGTCGGCATTGCCGGCGGCAATCTGTTTGGTGGCTGCGCCGATCGACTCGGAGCCCGTGCGCACGCGGCGCACGGTATCGGTCAACGCGGTCTGCATGCGGGCCAGGCCTTCGAGCAG
>NZ_QWGR01000057.1 GCF_003576475.1 Maribellus luteus
GAGCCGTATGATGGGAGACTATCACGTACGGTTCTGTGAGAGGTTTAGGGGTGTGATTCCCCTTTACCTACTCGACTTTATATTTTAGTGCCATCTATATTCTGTTTCTGATAGTGGGTCAATATTGCAAAAACTACTAAATTTTTTATGCTTATTCTCATCCCACCAATTAGAATAGGCTTGTCTTATCGTATTGTAAATTTCACTGTCATGGTCAGTAAACCACTCTATTGGTTCTGATTTTGTCTGAACAAAAGGATTTTGAGAAGCAAACCCGAAAACACGTTTGTTATCCGTAGCGGCTAACCGTATAGATTCAATTGTCCATAGAACGAGAACACTTAATTTGTAGTCCGGATTTGGTTCGGCATATGATGAAATTGGATTAGATGGAAATTTATTAACTACACTGAAATCATTAGTGTATTGCAAAAGTGCAGGAATATCGTCGGAAGAAAACTCTGGTAGTTTAAAAGAATCATATTGATTTGCTTTCAACAATTCTATGTATGTTTCAACATCAGGATTATTAATTTCTTCTGTGTCATCCTTACTACAACTTAAGAGTCCAGCAAAGAATCCAATCAAGATTAAAATTTTTATGGTTTTCATGATTTAGTTTTTAAATTATTTGTCATAAACTATGATGATTTAGATATCATTCTGGTTGCGTTTTCAAGCTTGGGCATAACGGTTGGTACATGTTGTCGGGGCGGATATCGGAGAGCGTTCCTGTCCGAAGGACACGGAACTGTGATGCGAGAATCCGCAGTTGGCGTACCACCAAACCCCGCCCTGCAATATGTACCGTGTGCCTGTTGCACAACTCACCAGGTTTTGTTAACAAATTTAGCATAATCCCGGAGAGTAAGCAGTTATCTTTCATT
>NZ_QWGR01000058.1 GCF_003576475.1 Maribellus luteus
CGTTCTTCAGGAACGGCATATACGCCGCATGCAGGCCGGCTTCATCCTTGATGGCCAGCGAAACGATGCCCGGGCGGGTCGGTGCGCCCGTGGCCGTGCCGGCGGCTGCAGGAGTGCCAGGGGTGACGGGAGTGCCGGGCGTACGAAGAGGTGCAGTGCTCACAGGGTGTCCACTCAGTGCAAACGTTCAGGTGCAGGTTCGGATTCAGGCAGCGGGAAACAGCTGCCGGTAGTCCATCAACAGGCTTTCGATGACAAGTCGCGCGGCAAGCGGATGCTGCTCGGTGCGGCGCCGCTCCGGCAAGGCACGCGCAAAACGTTCCAGGCGATCCAGCGGGATGCTATTCGCGCAACGTTGCAGCGCATCGCGTTGCCCCGGGAAATAACGCGGACGCCCCGCCAGCCGTGCCGCCATCAGGTCAAAGACCCACCGGTTCATGGTACTGAGAACGGCAGGCACCGACAATTTCTGTAAATGATCTGCCGTGGCGAGTGCGTCCAGCTTTGCGCCCTGGCCGAGCTGTTCCAGCAGAAATTGCAATAGCGGCCGGTCTTCGGATTCTGCGGCGGCCAGCGCGGCCAGCGGCGCATTGCCGAACTCCGCCAGCAGGTTTTGCGCGTGCGGCACGCCTTGCTGCTCCAGCCACTGGCGCGCCGCCTCGGGCTGGGGCGGCTGCAGCGGAAACTGCCTGCAGCGCGACAGGATGGTCGGCAGGATGCGGTCGATGCGATCCGTCACCAGCAGGAACACGGTGTTCTGCGGCGGCTCTTCCAGCGTCTTGAGCAGTGCGTTGGCGCCTTCGGTCTGCAACGCGTCGAGCGGATACAGCACAACCACCCGCAACCCGGCGCGGTGCGTGCCGACCCCCACCCCTTC
>NZ_QWGR01000059.1 GCF_003576475.1 Maribellus luteus
GATCACGCCATAGATGAAGATCAGCACGGCGAAACCCGAGATGTAGGAACCGATCGACGACACCAGGTTCCAGCCGGCAAAGGCATCGGGGTAGTCGATGTAGCGGCGCGGCATGCCCGACAGGCCGAGGAAGTGCTGCGGGAAGAAGATCAGGTTCACGCCGATGAAGGTCACCCAGAAGTGCAGCTTGGCGATGGTCTCCGAGTACATGTAGCCGAACATCTTCGGGAACCAGTAGTACCAGCCCGCGAAGATCGCGAACACGGCGCCCAGCGACAGCACGTAGTGGAAGTGCGCGACGACGTAATAGGTGTCCTGCAGTTGGATGTCGATCGGGGCTACGGCCAGGATCAGGCCCGTGAACCCGCCCACCGTAAACACGAAGATGAAGCCAATGGCAAACAGCATCGGCGTCTCGAACGTCATCGAGCCGCGCAACATCGTGGCCACCCAGTTGAAGATCTTCACACCGGTCGGCACCGCGATCAGCATCGTCGCGTACATGAAGAACAGCTGACCCGTGACGGGCATGCCGGTCGTGAACATGTGGTGCGCCCACACGATGAACGACAGGATGGCGATCGACGCCGTGGCGTACACCATCGAGCTGTAGCCGAACAGGGGCTTGCGCGCGAAGGCCGGCACGATCTGGCTGATGATGCCGAACGCCGGCAAGATCATGATGTACACCTCGGGGTGCCCGAAGAACCAGAACAGGTGCTGGAACAGCAGCGGGCTGCCGCCGGCATGCTGGAGTGTTTGTCCCATCGACACCACCGCCGGCATGAAGAAGCTGGTGCCCAGCGTCTTGTCGAGCAGCATCATGATGGCCGACACAAACAGCGCGGGAAACGCCAGCAGCGCCAGCACGGTC
>NZ_QWGR01000006.1 GCF_003576475.1 Maribellus luteus
GTAGTTTGTTTTTTACTCCGCGATATTTGTTTTAAAAATTTTGATCATTGATTGACTTTAATCCACAATTGTTCGGGTCCGTTCGTATTCGCTGTAAAATTCGGTGATGCACTGCTGCTGTATTTTACTCGAAGCTTGTCGTTCAGAGTTCAGGGCTCAGTGTTGCCGTGCAGCCGTATTGCTGTGATGCTGTATCTTGCTCGAAGCTAGTAGTTCAGAGTTGAGCTCTTCGCCCTTCGCTCCATGCTCCATGCTCCATGCTCCATGCCCTGTGCAATTTAACAGTTTTGCAGTTTGACAATTTTCTTCGAAAGAGCTGGCTTCGCACGCTCGCCATGTCACCAAGGAGGAGGTGTTCCGGCAGCGGACAGCAGTTGACAATTTCCGGTTACGACACCCTATGTCCGCTGCCAAACGAAAACAAAACCGGACGTCATTGCGATTCGTCCGGCAGCCGACGGACGGAGAAGCAATCTGAAGGGTTTTGCGGTACTGCCGTGTTGCTGTATTCTACTCGCAGCTCGTAACTCACAACTTGCAGCTTATTCCCGCATTAAAGCATTTATGCATTTTAGCATTGCCTTCGCAAGGACTGAAGGATTGAAACGGAAAAATTTTCAATGATAAATATTCAATTTCCAATAGCTTGAAGCTCGTGGCTCGCAGCGCTTCTTCTTTGTCCCCATTTTCGAGGGGGACGAGGAATTCCGGAGGCTTCGACGAAGGAATGACGGAGGGGGTGCTGCAGTCGCAGTTTACAGTCTCAGTATTCAGTTAAAGGATAGTACGTGGGAAAAACTCGAAGCTCACAGCTCACAGCTCGAAGCCTGTAGTTCAGAGTTCAGGGGTCAGAGTTGTCCTCCATGCCCTTTGCCCCATGCCCTCTGCAATTTAACCGTTTCACAATTTAGCAATAGCCTGAAGTTCTGTGTTGCTGTGTTGCAGTTTTGTACTCGTAGCTCGTAGCTCGTGGCTTGCGGCTTGCAGCTTATTCTTGCATTCAATCCTTCCATCCCTCAGTCCTTGAACTGATCAGTCCCTCAATCCCTCAGCCCCGCATGCGAATGAACTCATTTTTATCTGATTAGTTGTCAAAAACAAATTTCAACCCGAACGAAAACATCGAGGCGCTAAACTTCGAGTTCCGGTCGTATTTGTTGTATTTCAGATCGACACTTTTCAGCCCGAATTTGTAAATGTGCTTGCTGGTAAACACATCGGTATAGGAGACCCCAATTCCAAAATTGTTGGCATGAAACTTCGACAAGTCGTAATCCGAAGTGTAATATTGTTCGGTTGACAGATGCTGGTTGTAAGGCGCAAAATAATCCGCTGCCGTTTGATCGTAATATCGGTACGACGGATAGATCGTGAATTTGTCCGTAATCTTTACCGGGATTTCGATACTTGCCGTGTTGGAGCTGATTCCCCAGTCGTCGAAATAATAGCGGTAGTAAGTTCTGAGCGTTATCCGCTCGTTTACAAAATAATTGATTCTGCCGCCCAATGCGGTTTTAAAACGCGAGTTGGGCAAGCGTTCAATGCCTTCAGCCAGGTGAAAGTTTTCGGCAAAGGCGTCTTCCACGTCGCTGAAATAAATGCGGTGGAAGGGTGTTGAAAGCAAACCGTCCTGGAGAATAAAATCAGCCGACAAATAGGCATTCATCCGGGACGATAGGATTTGCGAAAATCCAAATCCCGCCGAATAAGAGTTCCTGCCTTTGCTGCTTATCTCCGTAAATTGCGGCTGGTAATTTCCCTGTATCTGAATTCCCTGTATCAACTGATTTCCGGGAGTTCCGCCAATCATCGACGGCCGTAATTCAACCGGATAGATCAGGCTCCAGGTGTCGATGTAAACATTTCCGTGAAGCGAGAATTCGGTGTTCTTTTCGTTGAACAACCAGGTATAGGAGCCGCCGCCGCCCACCGAAGTATAGTCAAACTCGGCAGAAAACGAAAGATCAGCCGACCAAACACGGTTCCGGTCGTCGGAGCTGTGACTGTATCCAACAATGCCGTTGACCCATACATCGCTTCTGGAAGCACCGCTGCTTGCCACAAAAGGATCGGCCGGTTTTTTCCCGTCAAACGGGTCGATGTTGCTGGACGAGGCCGACGAATAAGCCGAGATATTTGCCTGTACTGTCAGTACATCGTCGTCGTTCAGCGGTACACTAACCAGGATAGTGGGAGAGAGGTCCTGCAGGTCTTCGGTTCCTTTTCCGCCGGTAACCGCCGCATTTTCTCCGCTCTGGTCGTAATAGTTCATCAGGAACTCGACTTCGGCACTTTCCAGGACCCGTTTTTTATACGACCCGTTGTTATCTGTTTCGGATTGGGCCAGTAAAGCGCCCGATAAAAGAATTAAAAATAAGCTCAGTACTACTTTCATGCTACCTGAATTTAGTTGCAGCCACATCCTCCGCCGGTTTTGCCACCGTTGGCCCCTGATGCCGCTTCGCGGTACGATTGAAAACTGTTTTGAAATTTATCGATCGAACGCTGGCTCAATGCCATGTCCGGATCGTTGATGTTCACCTTTTCATACTCTTTTAGCACGGTACACGAACTAAAAAGCAGAAGGCCTGCAACCATCCATACCAAAAGTTTTTTTCTCATTCTGTTTCAATTTTTATATTTTCTGATTGATGAATCTTTCCCTGATCATCTACTATAATGCATTCGATATGCGGAAGCTGGTTAATGCGGTCGATACCTGCTTCAATTCCCATTACAAAAACAGAAGTGGCCAGCGCATCGGCCAGTTCGGCTTTTGGCGCAAAAACAGTGGCACTGATAATCCCGGTGGCGGGGTAACCGGTTCTGGGATCAATGATGTGTGCATACCTTTTTCCATTGAAATTCACATATTTTTCGTAGTCGCCTGAAGTAACCACAGCCCCATGTTCGATGGGAAGCAAGGCAAAAGCTTTGTTTTTATCCATCGGGTTGGTAATGGCCACCATCCAGTCTTTTCCGTTGGGCTGCTTACCCCAGGTGTTCATATCGCCCGAGGCATTGATGATTCCTGCCACAACCCCTTTGCTAATCAGCAACTCTTTGGCTTTGTCGGCAGCATAACCTTTGCCGATGGCGCCAAAACCTATTTTCATGCCTTCCTTTTTCAGAAAAACCGTTGAGTTGGCTTCATCCAGAACAATGTTCTGATAACCGACTTTTTCCACCGATGCTTTGATCATTTCTTCTGATGGCATTTCTTTCATGCTGCCGTCAAATTTCCAGATGCGATCCATGGAGGCATAAGTGATGTCGAAGGCCCCGTCGGTTAATTTTGAAACACTGATGGCTCTTTGTATCAGCTTAAAAAGCTCGGGCGAAACTTTTACCGGTTTTTTGCCGGCTGCGGCATTTACGGCCGATGTTTCGGAGTTCGGATCCCACGATGAGATCAGTTTTTCAATGCGTGTAATTTCTTCAACAGCCATATCCATAAACTGGTTGGCTTCGGTTTCGCTGTTGGCCACTACGGTTATTTCAAAACGGCTGCCCATTAATTTGAGCGTGCGTTTATAAGGTTGATTGGCCAGTGAAAAACCGGTCAGAAAAACCAATAATATGGGCCATGCCAAACGCATCATTTCTTGCTGATTGATTCCAGATGTTCGAGGTATTCCCCGGGCGACAGTTTTTTGTATCCTGTTTCCCCGAGTACCTTACCGTTTTTGTCCAGCATGGCTACAAAAGGGAAAAATCCTTTGGGATTGTACTTCTCGGCCAAATGCTTGTTAAATGTAAGCTGTTCGCTGTCGGGCTGGTTTTGTTTTTTACGCGGAAAATCAGCCTTGTAAACCACCCAGTGATCGGCTGCGTAAAGTTTAAATTCATCCGAGCTCCAGATTTCCTTTTCCAGTTTCATACAGGGGGCACACCAGTCGGAGCCCTGAAAAATGAGCAGAATGTTTTTGTTTTCGGCAGCTGCTTTTGCCTTGATCTTGTCAAAGTCGCTTGTTTTTTCCTGGGCTGAAAGTGTGAGGGTAAAAAGTACGAATAGAATACCAATCAAAACTTCGTTTTTTTTGAAATGCATTGTCAGTGGTATTAAGTGAATGATTTTTACGAAATTTTGTTCATATAAACCCCGTTTGGAAGGAATTGTTTTTCCAAACGCTGGATTTAACGTTTCTTAGTGTTATGTCACCTTAATTCAGCTTGCGGAATTTAACAGCCCACAGATAACGCAGATTTACGCAGAAAATGATTTCACCCATTTGAGTGAAATAAAATTTGCGGTAATCAGCGCAATCTGCGTGAAATAATAAGTTCTTACGGAATTAAGGCACCAATTGTTTTTCGGAGAGAATCTATTTTGAGGAACTATTATTCTCCCGCAGTAAAAAAACGCGTGGTAGGATAGGCGAAGTGAATATCTTTTTCTGTGCCAAAGGCTGTTAAAATACGTTGCCAGATCTGGTTTTCAGAACCGCGGCGGGTACGCGGATGGCAGAGATAACGAATGGTCAGCCGCACACCAAATTCTTTTACCGAGGTGTAAACGATGGGAGTGAGGTGTTTGTAGTAAATCATGTAGTTTTTGCTGGCTTCCAATATCTCTTTTTTTGCCTTTTCAGGAATGCCTTCTTCCAGTTCGTTAATGATTTCTTCCAGTATTGTTTTGGCCTTTTCCCAGTTGCTTTCGAAGGTGATGTTTACTTTTATTTCGTTCCAGATGTATTCAAAACCGGCGCTGTAGTTGGCCTGCGGTTCCAGAAAAACCTTTCCGTTGGGGATGTGGACAATGCGCCCGGTACTTTGGTCGGCTTCCACCCAGTTTCCAATTTCCAGGATGGTGAACTGGAACAAACGGATGTCGATAACATCGCCTACGTTGTCGGCAATCTGAACCCGGTCGCCCACGCCGAATGGTTTTCTGAAAATGATAAAAAGCCAGCCGGCAAGGTTGGTTAACGGATCTTTCAGTGCAATGGCAATACCTGCGGTAAAAAGTCCGAGGAAAGTCCCGAATTCCTCAAAAGCCTTAATCCATACTGCCGCAATCATCAACAAACCGATAAAGGGCAAAGTCATCGAGAGCGATCTTTTCCACTGGTAACGCACTTTTACGTCTTCGGTGCGGCGCCAAACCAGTTTTAAGATCAGCAGGCGAAGCGCCGAAAGAAAAATAATGATCAGCACAGAAACAACTACTTTGCTGAATGTCTCTGTGTTTAACCCGATGTGGTGTGTGATAAATTCGTTGAATTGATTCATAATAACCATGTCAGTACAGTCGGTTTAAAATACAAAAAAACAGTTTGAAATTTTAGCTTATTCTATGGCTTTTTGGTTTTTGGAATGAACGAATAGTACCGTTCCCAAATCATCGTATCCCTTGAACAGATCTTCTTTTCCGTGTTTTACCAGTTCTTCCCGAAGACCAATAAGAGTGAGGCCTGCTTTTTGCGAATGTTCCGCAATAATTGTTTTGGCCGAAACACCGGCAGGTTGTAGTATCACCCTTACGTTTTTCTCGTTAATAGGTAACCGCCCAAGAATTATCAGGTTTTTAAGTTCGGTTTTTGTGGTGTTCAGCTCATTTTCTTTGCAAAGTGCGAAGATTTTGATTTCCGTTTTTTTCAAATCGGGGTGTCCCAGGATAATAAAGCTCAACAAGATCATCAGGTTGGAGTTTTCGGTGTCGAGCGAGTTGATCCAGATGTGAATGCCGTTTCGCATGTTCATGGGCTTTTCGGAGCAGGCCAGGATACAAATGTCAAACCTGCCGCTGTTTACCAGTGCAAAGTTTTCCACCACTTTTTTTAGGTTGTCGGGCTGTTCCTTGTCATATTCAAAAATGATCATGTTGTTTTCCATCCCGGCAACACCCGGTATTTGAATGGCCTGCGAAATAGCCGAAGTATAAGACGGAGAAATGATGGTATCCACATAAACAAAGTTGTCCACTTCATTAATGGCCTCCAGAATGTCAGACAGCTTTTTCTCGGCCAGTTTAACCGTATTTTTTGAATAATAATCTTCGATCAGGTGCAGGTAAGTTCCAAAACCATATTTATACGAAATCCAGTTTAGCAGCTGAAAGGCTTTGTTTTTATGAATGGGTTTGCTCGATATGCAGATCGCACTCGGGCGCCATTCCTGTTGCGATACTTTTGTCCGTCTTTTCTGCAACATGATTTGGATGTCGCGGTTCAGCTGAAAAATGGCATTGGCAAAAATGGAAGCAAAGCCCTTCCTGTTTTTATGATAATGGTTGATGTACAGGTAAATCAAGGTCATAACCACAATGGCCAGCAAGGCATAGGCCGTACTTATTTTAAACATTACCCAACCCGAAACCAGGAAGCCCACCAGCGAAATGTACCAGCGCGATTTAAACGTAGGCCGGTACGATGGTGACGATCCAAAATGATTCAGAAAGGATATTAAACAGAGCGATCCGTAGGTGACCATAAAAAACATGGAGATGATGGATGCTACAGCGTTTACGTTACCCAGCGCCACAAATACAAAGGCAATAACCGAAGTTACCAGCGAGGCGTTTTGAGGTTCATTGTCTTTGGGATTTCCCCTCGACAGCCACAGGTTTATTTTTTTCGACGGGAACGCTTTGTCTAAAGCCAGTGCCTGCAACGTACGGGGGGCAACCATAAACGACCCCAGGGCCGAAGAGAAAGTCGACGCTGCCAACCCTAAGGGAATCACTACCGCTCCTGCAATGGCAATGTCTCCCATCACCAATTGCTTGTTCAGCAGATCCTCAACCGGTGCCGATGCCGCCAACTTGAAAATCACAAAAAAGTAAATGATCATTCCGGAAAAGGTTGCCAGAATGGTGCCGAGAGGGATGGATTTTGACGGCTTTTTGAGATCGCCCGAAAGCCCAACTCCGGCGGTCATTCCGGTAAAGGCCGGGAATATAATGGCAAACACCAGGAAAAAGCTTTCAGAGTTGCGAAATTTACTGTCGGCCAGCGAATAGTCGGCATTGGCAGCATGGCTGGTGTCACCAAGAAAGAACATGATCAGCGAAATAAATAAAATAGCCACCACAAAATAGAGCGCTTTTACTCCCAGGTTGGCGCCTTTTTTTACGATCATAACCGCCAGTCCCAGCATTACAGGAAGGCTGATCACCTGACGAGGCAGGATTAGATCAAACTTGCTGGCGAGGAAATTAAAGAAGAACTCAAAAGCTTCAGTAAAGGCAATGGTGTAAAAAGCCACACTGATGGCTTGCGAAAAAAACAATGCGATGCCAATGGTGGCTCCGATGTTTAAGCCAAACGACCGTGAAATAATAAAATATTCGCCACCACCCTCCACGCGCTTGTTGGTGGCAATTTCAGAAATAGCCAGAGCTGTTGGAATGGTTACCAAATGTCCCAAAAGTATGATCAGTACAACTCCCCAAAAACCAAGTGTCCCGACTGCAAATCCGAAACGCAGGAACAGTATCGCTCCGAGTATGGTAGAAATTGCCGTGAAAAATACCGGAGCCGTGCCAAATTGTTTTGTCTGATTTATCATAAAAGAATCAATCTTGTAATACTATAAGACAGATCGAAGATAAAATGTTTTATGTTATTCTGTCAATTGTCCCGATCAATATTCCGCAACAACAGCAAGGCCTTTCTCCACCAGATCGTCGTTTAAGCTTATCAAACTGTCGGCTAAACGAATTACCCCGATGTAACGCCCAAACTTACCCACATCCTTATTGGTTTCAACCATCACTTCGTACTTGTTTTCCTCCATGCGTTTAAGTACGTATTCCTTTGCTTCCATTCCTCTTTTGTATTCTTCGCTGTCTTTCTTTACGTTGTATGTTTCAGGGGTATTAATTCCGCGAAGCCGGATGCGTTGAAGCGTTGTTATTTTAAATCCAAGATCGATCACCAGGTCCAGTGTATCTCCGTCCACAACGCGGTCAACTTTTGCTCGATAAGTGTACATGGTAATGTTTTTTGTATGATTTGTTTTTAGCACATAATTTAAATCAAGATAAGGAATGTAGCGGTAAATAGTAAATTTCCGTTCATATATATTTTTCATAGAAGGAACTCAGAAGCCATTCGTTTTACATTTGATCTTACGGATTTTGTTGGAAAGTGGAGAAGAAATTTCCAATTGTCTTTATCTCTTTTATTGATGTATAACTTATCTTTTACTAACTTATGGCAAATCAAACTGAACGATCTGTTATGCCTAAACTTGCTGAACCGGCTAAAAAGAAATCATCGATCCTTGCATTGGTAGTTGCCCCGCTAATCAGTTTATCCATTATTCTGTTTGCTGATCTGGATCCCGGAAATCCACAGGTTACTTATTGTTTTGCAATTGCCCTGTTAATGGCTGCGTGGTGGATCACAGAGGCTATTCCATTGGCAGTTACAGCTTTGTTGCCGGTGGCTTTGTTTCCGCTTTTGGGAGTGGTGGATGGAAAAACGGTTTCGTCCATGTATTTCAATCACCTGATCTTTCTTTTTATTGGTGGATTTCTGATGGCATTTGCGATGGAACGCTGGAATTTGCACCGGCGTATTGCACTGAAAATTCTGATTCTTTTCGGAATTAGTCCGGGCCGGATTTTACTGGGTTTTATGCTCGCCACTTCCTTTTTGTCGATGTGGATGTCGAACACCGCAACTGCGATGATGATGGTGCCGATTGCTTTGTCAATAATTATGAAACTGGAAGAAAGCCTGGGGAAAAAGAAGATGGGGAAATATGCCATTGGCTTGTTGCTGGGTATTGCTTATTCTTCTTCCATTGGCGGAATTTCTACGCTGGTGGGTACACCTCCCAATCCTTTGCTGGTTAGTGTGGTGGATATCATGTTTCCTGAAATGCCTGAAATATCGTTTGCCGACTGGCTTATTTTTGCATTGCCGGTTACGGTACTGATTTTTATTATCGCCTGGTTGCTGCTTTATTTTATGTACAAGCCCAAAAAAAGCTGGGAGAAACTGCAAATCGATGATTTTAAAAAAGAACACAAGGCTTTGGGAAAAATGAAGACTGAAGAACGCATTGTATTGGCGCTTTTTTCAATACTGGCATTTTTATGGATCTTCCGAAGCGGGTTTAGTATTCAGTCGTTTGTTATTCCTGGGTGGTCGCAATTGTTCGAAAACCCTTCCTATATCAACGACGGAACAGTGGCTATTTTCATTTCTTCGATACTTTTTATGATTCCTTCAAGGTCTCAAAAAGGGGAGCGGATCATGGATTGGGAAACCACCCGGAAGATGCCCTGGGGAATTATTCTTTTGTTTGGAGGAGGATTTGCACTCGCCGAAGGATTTGTGGAATCGGGTTTATCGGTTTGGTTTGGGCAGCAAATGGCCGGTTTAGCGGATGTACAGCCCATTGTCATTACCTTTGTTGATGTTGCACTAATGTCGTTTCTAACTGAGCTAACCTCCAATGTGGCCAGCACCGAAATGATTTTACCGATTCTGGCAGGTTTGGCAACTACCATAAAAATAAACCCGCTGTTGTTGATGATTCCTGCTACATTGGCGGCTTCGCTTGCGTTTATGCTTCCGGTAGCCACGCCCCCCAATGCTATCATTTTCGGCACCAAACGGATCAAGGTAAAAGACATGGTTCGTACCGGTTTTCTGCTAAATCTTGCGGGGATTATTATTGCCACCCTTATTATGTATTTCTGGGGAACGGTGGTTTTTGATATCGACGTTTCCGTTTTTCCTGATTGGGCTGCCGCTGCAATCAAGTAGAGGGTGTATAAAAGTCATAAATTTTTTCATTGATTAAAGTAATCTTTGGAAAAAATTTAATAAGTTTGACATATATTCTGTATAATATCTATAATTTATTATTGTAATGAGTACAAATCGTAGAACGTTTCTGAAGCACATTGGTATGGGAGCCGGTGTTGCTGCAACCACTCCTTTGTTGAGTTCGTGCAACACAACATCGGATGAAGAAAAGGTAAAATTCATCCGCGAATCAGCGGAGCGTGTTCCGGCCATGAATTTCAATATGTGTGGTTATGCTGCACCAAAACTCGATAAAGTGCGGGTTGGTTTTGTTGGAATTGGCGACCGCGGCTCGGGTGCTGTAAAAAGAATGACTTACATTGATGGCGTTGAGATTGTGGCCTTGTGCGATGTAAGACAATCGGCTGTTGACGGAGCGCAAAAAATACTTGCCGAAGCCGGTTTGCCAA
The DNA here is from genome assembly GCF_003576475.1 of Maribellus luteus. Classification (GTDB taxonomy): domain Bacteria; phylum Bacteroidota; class Bacteroidia; order Bacteroidales; family Prolixibacteraceae; genus Draconibacterium; species Draconibacterium luteum. Next base: position 10,175 of record NZ_QWGR01000006.1, read on the forward strand.
AAGCCAAAGAATATGTTGGCAGCGAAACTGAATTTAAAAAGCTGGCAGCAGACGGAATCTGCGATTTGATTTATACCGCTACTCCCTGGGAATGGCACGTGCCGGTAGGAATTGCTGCTATGGAAGGTGGCGCACACGCTGCGCTGGAAGTGTCGGCTGCTAAAACCATGGACGAGTGCTGGCAGATGGTTGAAACGTCGGAACGTACAAAAAAACATTGTGTTATTCTCGAAAACTGTTGCTACGATTTCTTTGAACTGCTTACTTTGAACATGGTTCGCCAGGGTGTTTTTGGTGACCTGATTCATGGTGAGGGTGCCTATATTCATGATTTGGATTACTGGCATTTCAACAAACCGAAGGACGAACAAATGTCGGATGGTGCTTATTACAAAATGTGGCGTTTGCGCGAGAACACCCACCAGGCCAATGTTTATCCAACTCACGGACTTGGCCCTATTTGCCAGGCAATGAATATCAACCGTGGCGATAAAATGGATTACCTGACAGCCATGATCTCAAACGATTTTACGCTAAAAAACAGAATAGAAGAAAAGGCGAAGGAAGATCCGTTCTTTGAACAGTTTGTGGGGCTGGAAATGCGCGGAAACATGGACATGCAAATGATCCGCACCAACAAGGGAAGAACCATCCTTATTCAACACGATATTTCATCACCCCGTCCGTATTCAAGAATACATATGTTAAGCGGTACCAAGTGTTTTGCCCAGAAATGGCCTTTGGAGCATATCGCTTTTGGTCACAGCGTGGCTGACGAGGCCAAAAGAAAAGAGCTGGAGGAAAAATATACTCCGGAAATTGTTCGCAGGGTAGGCGAAATGGCCAAACAAGTAGGCGGACACGGAGGTATGGACTTTATCATGGACTGGCGTTTGATCGATTGCCTGCGCAACGGGCTTCCGGTTGATATGGATGTATACGATGCTGCAGCCTGGAGTAGTATTTGGCCTCTAAGTGAATGGTCGATCGCCAATGGCTCAAAACCAATTGAAATTCCTGACTTCACACGTGGAGCATGGAAAACAAACAAACCGGTTGAACCTGATTTCTCAGCCGGCGGAGGAAACACTAAAGTACGCAATCTTGTAGATGCCAACGCTGAAGGACAGCTAAGCGTTTAGTAGTATAATTTTCATAGAAATTAATGGGAGCCGTTTCCTTTTGGGAACGGCTTTTTTTTACTGAAAAATATGAATATAACTAAGTATGTTTTAATAATGATGTGCATTGCTCAGGTTGCCTGTACTAATGCAGATAAAAAGCTGAAGAAGGCGGATAGAATACATGTTGTAACCGATTTGTCGCACGAGTTTTCGTTTTATGCCGATAACCGGTTTCATCAGCAATATTTGCCCGGACAAAAATGGGCAACCAACTGGTGTAACTTACACAATTTCGATTTTTCGAATGCAAACCTGCTCGTTTTACTGGATTGTGATGACCGGATTGCGTACAACGAAAAAGATTTAAATACAATTTCTGATTTTCTGCACGACGGAGGAGGTGTAGTTATATTCGGTACCGAAAGCAGCAAATCGCAAAACGATTTATTACGAACATTTGGTGCCGGGTTTACCGGTGTTGCCCAATTACCGTTAATAGGATCGGAAGCAATTGCACAAAGCGAATTTATTTCGAATGGGGCATCAGTACTGTCACTTGAAAAACCTGCAAGCTGGGAAGTTTTGATTCATGATGCCGTTGATAAAGCGGTGTTGGCCCGCAAAAAAGTAGGGAAAGGAACCTTGCTGGTATCGTCGCGTTCTTTAGCCGGAAATCACCCCAGTGCCCGCGATTCGATCAATAAAGAAATGTGGGTGCCATTATTGCAGGAGGTTGCCTCCGGGAAAAGTGTCGATCCATTAAAAGCTTTCAATTCGAGAGGTATTGAAGACCTGGAACACAACGACGATCATGGTACATTTGAATTGAGTTACAATGATTATATGCAACCGTATGCAGAAGCCATGGTTAATGTATACAAACGTTCTTTTCCTTACATTGAGAAAAGAATGGGTGTCGCACTTTCTCCGGGAATGGCATCAAAAATAACTTTGCTGGCAACTGGCGGTGGCGGTTTCTCGAGTGGCTCTGTTGTTGCGCTTGCGGTTTGGTGGGGAGGCTTTCCGGATAAAGAAGACAGCATGATTGAATTCCTGACGCATGAATCAGTGCACTCATGGGTGTTGCCATTTGCCGAGGTTTGGAATGAACCCATTGCTACGTATGTTGGCAACCTTGTTATGATGGATATGGGCTACGGCGAAGAAGCCTTGAAACGTATTGAGCAAACCATTCAACGTGCTATGAAATACGACCCGGATATGAAAAATTATGATATCAGGGGCGAATTGACCGGCAAAGGAGAAGAGCTTGATAAAGGTGCTAAAAACAATATTCATTGGGGAAAAACTTATTGGGTATTTGAGCAGCTGCGAAAAGAAAATCCCGATTTTCTGGCTGATTACTTCAGGTTGAAACGTCAGTACGCCACCAAAGATAAAATTAGTGAATACGATATGAATAACACCGTTGCCTTACTAAGTATGGCCATGAAAAAAGACTTGTTTACATGGTTTAACAAACATGGAATGCCTGTGTCAAAAGCAAGGCAGAAATAGAGGTTGTGCTGTAGTTTCGTACTTCTATGTAGAGAGCGAACGGAACTAAAATTATTTCAAATTCACATTAAACAACTTACGGTTTCCGGCCAGTTCACCTAACGAGGCCGGGCCGTTTATACAGCCACCTTCGCAACACATAACCTCAATAAAATTGGCAGGCGCTTTTCCTTTGGCGTAGGCTTTCAGCATTCCCAACGCTTTTTTATCGATGCCGTTTATGGCCAGTTCGTCAATTTTTATGTCGGGGCGCTCGGCTTTCACCGCAGCAGCTACTCCGCCTGACAAGGCAAAGCCACGGTCCAGTGTTTTGGCGTTATTGCGTTTTTCATTGTCGGGCAACTTGCCAAGGTCGATATCCAGTGCCACAATCATCGCATTCAGCTCTTCAAACGACAATACCAGGTCTACTTTATCGTTTTTGCGGGCTTCTTTTCGTTTGCCAATACAAGGGCCGATAAAAACGGTCTTGGTTCCCGGATACTCTTTTCGGGCAATGTCGGCAGCGTACATCATGGGCGACGGAGTGTCAGACACAAAGGGGCGAAGACCGGGAACGTGCTTGTCGACGGCTTCCACGTAACTGGGGCAACAACTGGTGGTCATAAAAGGCTGTCCGTGTTCAATACGCTCGGCAAACTCGGCCGATTCATGAATTACGGTTTGACGGGCTCCATCGGCCACTTCCACCACTTCGTTGAACCCGATTTCTTTCAGCAGGCTTTCAATCTGTCCGGTGGTAAGGTCGAACTGTCCGTGTATCGCCGGTGCAAACAAAGCAGTGAGGTGTTCTTCGTTGCGGATGGCCATCATCACATCAATGATTTGGCTGACTTCGAAAATACTGCCAAACGGACAAGCTACGAGGCATTTCCCGCAATAGATACACTTTTCATCATCAATGCGCTCAACACCGTATTCGTCTTTCGAAATAGCACCAACCGGACATGCCGCTTCACACGGAATAGGCACGTGAATAATGGCGTGGTACTGGCACTGTTTCTTACAAATGCCACAATTGATACAGCTCGCCGGATCGATTTTTGCCTGTCCGTTTTGCATGCTTACTGCGCCTTTCGGGCAATTCATGATACAGGGGCGTGCCACACAGCCACGGCATAAATTACTTACCACGTACTGCGCTTTCACACAGCTGGTGCAAGCTTCGTCAACTACGGTAAGTATTTCGTTTTTTAACGATGGACGTTCTTTGGCCTGCTTAGCATAATAACGAAGCGGCGTAAGTTCGTCTTGCTCTTCATCGACTGTAAATCCAAGCAGGGGAAACATTTTGTATTTGATCACTGCTCTTTCCTTGTGGATACAACAGCGGTGCTGTGCAGGCTTTCTTTTGGGCGCCATTTTTATCGGAATCCGATCAATCTCGTCTTCCAGCCGGCCATCGGCAAAAAGTTGTACAATCTGTCGTAGTAATTCACGGCGGATGATGTGTGTGTTGCTTGTATAGCCCATTTCCCTGCTTTGATGTTTTTGATGGCGCAAAAGTAGTATTTTTTAAACTACGATCATTCGATTCGCTAATTTGCCGATACTAGTTAAGACTGGGTTAACGAAATTGTATTTTAAGTTCACTTAAATGAATAATACCCTGATTTAATACTTAATAGCCCTTTTTTTTCGCCTGTTAAAAATGTTGCACCAAAGCTGATCTCCACCATGAAAAATAAGTGGACTCCAATTCTTTTTGGCTGGGAAAAGGATAGAATAAAAAGTTGCTGCTGTCGCCGATAAAAAAGCCGTCTTCAATGGTGCGGTAGGGCAGTTCGCTTTGTCGCACCCGAAGCACGGTTTTAGTAAGCCGTTCCGAAGTCTCATTTAACTTTACCAGGCATTCGCGCAGGTGGGCCGGATTTCGGTACGGCAGGTTATTAAGTGGCAGGGTAGGGTCGTTGGCCAATTGGTTGAGCTGTAACTCTACAAAGAACAGTTTGGGCACCGAAACCGGTGTTGAACCATTGGTGAGGTGTTGAATAAACTCGGCCGGATTGAGCTTACTGGCTACCATGGTAGAAAACGGATTGTATTGCTGGTACAAATGGATGTCTTTTGGGGTTTTGGCTGCATATTTAGCGGCGCGTATTTCCAGCACTTTACCATCGTCGGTGGCCAGGTAGAGATTCTTCAAGGCATCGAGCGGAATGGATTCAAACACACGATAGATCGATAAATAAACCGATCTTTTGGGTTCTCCGTTTTCATACGGTACCAGCTTTTCTCTTACATAATCCAGCGGCAATTGAACTTTCGAAGGATCGATTTCAAAGTATACCGACTGCGAACGCAGGTTTTTCTTGGTACCTACGGCCAGGTAGTTCCCAAATTCAAACGGCCTTAGGTGCGATGCGATCAGCGACTCGGGAGTAGCAACCAGGTAATAATGATTTTCCATGGCTATGAATTTTAGTTAGTTGATACTTTGTTCATCTGCACCCTCAAAAAAGAGAAGTGCAATGCACCCGGGTTTACGAAAATGTGGCCGGTGAGGTTAGAAAAAGGGTGGGAGAGTTTTTATAGCAGTTCATTGGATGAGGATTGGGAATAAAAGAATCATGATTCCGGGGAGTCATCAACAGAAATGAAAGTAAAGATGGATAGTCGTATCCGGGATCTGTTTTTATTTTTTAATGTAGAATATTCAATGTTGAATTCCCAATATCCAATTTCCCGGACTTTGTTGGATATTTTACATTAACAATTGAGAATTGGATATTTTTTTGAATTGACTTTCAGAAAAAAGCCACCTCTCAATTGAGAAGTGGCTTTTATATTTTTTGAAATACTTAGCTGAATTAGCTTCCGAAATCGTCGAACAGTACGTTTTCATCCGGAACACCCAGGTTGTAAAGCATTTTTTGTACGGCATCGTTCATCATTGGCGGCCCACACATGTAGAAATCGATTTCTTCGGGCTCTTCATGCTGACTCAGGTAGTTGTCGTGAATTACCTGGTGCACAAATCCTGTTTTATAGCTAACACCCAATTCATCGGCAACAGGGTCCGGTTTGTCGAGTGCCAGGTGGAACTCAAAATTCGGGAAGTTCTTTTCTATTTCTCTGAACTGGTCATAATAGAAAACTTCTTTCCACGAACGTGCTCCGTACCAGAAAGTAACTTTCTTTTTGGCTTCTTTAACCGTATGGAACAGGTGGAATAAGTGAGAACGCATCGGGGCCATTCCGGCACCACCACCCACAAACATCATTTCGCTGTCGTTGTCTTTCAGGAAGAATTCTCCGTAAGGACCCGATATGGTTACTTTGTCACCCGGTTTCAGGTTAAAGATGTACGATGAACATACACCCGGATTTACCTTTTTAAAGCCGTTGCTGGCACGGTCCCACGGTGGTGTTGCAATACGGATGTTCAGCATTACAATGTTTCCTTCAGCAGGGTGGTTGGCCATTGAATAAGCACGGAAGGTTGGTTCCGGGTTTTTCATTACCAAATCAAACATGCCGAATTTTTCCCACTCTTCGCGGTATTCTTCCTCAATGTCCATGTCTTTGAAGTTGACATCCACTTTTGGAACATCAATCTGGATATATCCTCCTGATTTAAAGTCGAGCGTTTCGCCTTCCGGAAGTTTCACCACAAATTCTTTGATGAAGGTTGCCACGTTGTGGTTCGAAACCACGGTACATTCCCATTTTTTCACGCCCATCACTTCGTGCGGCACTTCAATGGCCATGTCTTCCTTCACTTTTACCTGGCAAGCCAAACGCCAGTTTTCGTTTTGTTCTTTGCGGGTGAAGAAGCCGGTTTCGGTAGGAAGGATAGACCCGCCTCCCGATTCTACCTGGCAACGGCACATGCCGCAGGTACCACCGCCACCACAAGCTGATGGCAGAAGAATTTTATTGTTTCCCAACGTAGTAAGAAGGGTGTTTCCCGGTTCGGTTTCCAAAACTACGTCTCCTTCGTTGATGTTTACCTTAACAGATCCCGACGGAGTAAGTTTTTTCTTGACATAAAGCAAGATGGCCACCAAAAGAATAATAACGCTCAGGAAAACCACTACACTGGCAAGAACTACAGTTGTTGTCGATAGTATTATCATTGTCCGTTTGTTTATTCAATTTTACAATTTAATACCCATGAATCCCATGAATGCCATCCCCATCAAGCCTGTAACAATGAAGGTGATTCCCAGCCCACGCAAGGGAGCCGGTACATTGGAATATTCAATTTTTTCACGGATAGCGGCAACGCCAACAATAGCCAGGAACCAGCCTACGCCCGAACCTAAACCATAAACCGACGCTTCGCCAATGTTTACAAAGGCTTTTTGCTGCATAAATAGCGAACCTCCCAAAATTGCACAGTTAACAGCAATAAGAGGAAGGAAAATTCCCAGTTGGGTGTAAAGAACCGGAGCGAATTTCTCCACTACCATTTCCACCAGCTGTACCATTGATGCAATGATGGCAATAAACATGATAAAAGACAAGAAGCTTAAATCCACGTCGGCCAGCGAAGGGCTGAGCCAGGTAAGTGCTCCTTCTTTTAATACGTAGTTTTCGAGCAGGTAGTCAACCGGAACGGTAATACCCAACACAAAAATTACTGCTATTCCCAATCCGGCAGCCGTACTCACTTTTTTCGAAACAGCAAGGTATGAACACATGCCCAGGAAGTAGGCAAATACCATGTTTTCGATGAAAATCGACTTAACAAATAAATTTATTAGATTTTCCATGATAATCTGATTTCTATGGGTTAGTTTTCAATTAGTTTACGATTACGGCTACGTTGTACCCATATAATAATTCCAACAGTGATCAGTGCCATCGGAGGCAGGATCATCATACCGTTGTTCGCATAGAAACCACCGTTTGTAATGTACCAGCTGTCAGGAATAACCTGGAAGCCAAATACCGAACCGGAGCCAAGCAGCTCGCGGAAGAAACCAACAATGATTAATATTACTGCATAACCGGCACCGTTTCCGATACCATCGAGGAACGATTGCCAAGGCCTGTTACCCAGGGCAAAAGCTTCGAGCCGTCCCATGATGATACAGTTGGTAATAATCAAACCAACAAATACCGATAATTGCTTGCTTACATCGTAAACATAGGCTTTTAGAATCTGGTCAACCAGAATTACCAATGAAGCGATAACCACCAGCTGAACAATAATACGAATCCGGTTAGGGATGGTATTTCTCAACAACGAAATAATAACGTTTGCAAAAGCTAAAACGATGGTAACCGAGATCGACATTACCACGGCAGGTTTTAGCTGGGCTGTTACCGCCAGTGCCGAACAGATCCCTAATACCTGCACGGTAATCGGGTTGCTGCTATTCAGCGGATCGGATAACAGTTTTAAATTTTTCTTTGAAAATAATGGTTCGCTCATGGCTTAAGATTTTTTCTTTTTTAAGAATTCTTCATATCTGGCAAAGTCGTCGAGGAGCATTTGCTCAAGCCCTTTACTGGTGATGGTACCTCCTGAGATGCCATCTACTTTGTGGTCGGCGGGAGCATCCTGTCCAACTTTTGCTACGATAATGGAAACCAGTTGACCTTTGTTGTCAAAAAGTTTCTTACCAATAAATTGTTTCTCGAATACCGGGGTGGAAATTTCAGCACCCAATCCGGGAGTTTCCCCCTGGTGGTCGAAGTTGGCACCGTAAATGGTGTTCATGTCTTCGTCTAAGGCAACAAAGCCCCAGATAGGTCCCCAAAGACCTGCCCCGCGCAGCGGAAGCACATATTTGATGCCCTGTTCTGTTTGACATTCAAAAACCGGCAAATGCATTTCTTCGACGGGTTTTGCGTACTCCCTTTTCAGGTCGGTGTTAAACGCATCGCCTTCTACTTTTTCGCCGCTTACATTTACAACGTATTCGTTTACTATCTTTTCAGCATAGATCTTTTCTGCATCAGCAGGAGTACTGGCAATGTTTACCGATGCCAGGATACTTTGCTTTTTCTCCACCTCGATGTTCCGTACCTGTTGGGGCTTAAGCGCCATGGCAACGGAAGCCAGAATCGCTGCAACCAGGACTACCATGATTGCGGCGTATAAAACTGTATATGTATTACCGTTTCTGTTCATGATCTTTAATTTTTAAGCAGTTCTTCCACTAACGGTTGCACGTTTCAGTCTTTTCTTAATGTGGCCCTGAACAACATAATGGTCGATCAGCGGTGCAAAGGTGTTCATTAACAGAATGGCAAGCATCATTCCCTCCGGATAGGCGGGGTTGACAACGCGAATCAATACTGCCAGAATACCAATAAGGAAACCATAAATCCATTTTCCGCTTACGGTTTGCGAACCTGAAACAGGATCGGTGGCCATAAAAATGGCGCCAAACATAAATCCACCCAAAATGAGGTGATGCCAGAACGGAATTGCAAAGAATACCTGGTTGGCTTCAGAAAGGGAAGCGCTACCGGCAAAAGCATTCAGGATAAGTCCCATAACTGCACCACCGGCAATGGTCGAAAGCATGATCCTCCAGCTTCCGATTCCTGTAACGATTAGAAGGACTGCACCGATTAAAATAGCCAGTGTTGAAGTTTCGCCGATCGATCCGGGAACCAGTCCGAAGAAAGCATCGGAAGCAGTGTAGGAAATAACTCCGGAAGCTGCATCGCCCAGCGGAGTCGCACAGGTGATGGCATCAGTTGCCTGACTGCCGGCTACCCACACTTTAATACCCGACATTTGCGCCGGGTAGGCAAAGAACAAAAAGGCACGTGCTACCAGAGCCGGGTTCCAAATGTTCATTCCGGTTCCACCAAATACCTCTTTCCCGATGACCACTGCAAAGGCTGTTGCCACGGCAATCATCCAAAGCGGCGTTTCAACTGGCATTACCAGCGGAATAAGCATCCCGGAAACCAGGAATCCTTCCTGTATTTCGTGGCCGCGAATTTGCGCAAACACAAACTCGATACCCAAACCAACGCCGTACGAAACGATGATGATCGGAAGTACTTTCAGCAAGCCGAAAAGGAAAATTTCAAAAAAACCGGTTGAAGCAAGTTCATCGATTGCTTTGAAGTGTTGGTACCCGGTATTGTACATCCCCATAAGGATGGCCGGCACCAGTGCCAACACTACCATTCCCATGGTACGCTTCAGATCGATGTAATCGTGAATGTGCGTTCCCGATTTGGAAGTGTTCTTTTGAACAAAGAACAGTGTGAAGAAACCATCGTGTACGGAATGAAGCCAGTGGTACTTGGCGCCTTTCTGCACATAAGGTTTCGTATTCTCAAAAATGTTTTTTATAAAATTCATTTCATTTTATTGTTTACATTCCATTGTATTCGATAAAACTTGCCCGTGTATTCGTCATTTCAGAATAACAGTAAACAGGTTTGCTTCATCTTTTAAGATTGAATTGATTACGTGTAAAAATTAACCAAGTTCTTTAATCATAATGTTGATCCCGTCGCGGAGAATCTTTTGCACTTCAACTTTTGAAGTACAGGCATATTCACAAAGGGCCAGGTCTTCTTCTATTACCTCGTAAATACCCAGTTGCTCCATTTTATCGATATCGTTCACCAGGATCGCTTTCAGCAGGTGAACCGGCAAAATGTCGATCGGAACCAGTTTCTCGTACTGACCTGACATGACAAATGCACGCTCGCCACCGTGTAAATTGGCGTTAAGTGTGTATTCTTTTTTCGGGAACAGTTTGCCTAAAAATGCTTTGGATGCACTGAATTTATCAAAACCAGGCGATGCCCAGCCCATAAATTCATATTCATCACCTTCCGGAATCACAGTTATCTGCGAGTCGTAGAACCCAAAGTATTGCTGAGGACCTACTTTTTTACCGGTAAGCACGTTTCCGCTGATAATACGCAGATGGTAGTTGGCTTCCACCAGTCTTTCCTGTACAAGCGAAGCTACCGGTGCACCCACAACCGTTTGGTAATACTTGGGCGCTGATACTTCCGAGCCGGTTAGCGCTACAATTCTGCTGAAATCCACATTTCCGGTCTCAAAAAGACGGCCGATCAGCAGAACGTCCTGTACGTTTAATGTCCATACCACTTCGCCTTTGTTAAGCGGCTTGGTATTGGCAATTTGTACTCCAACGTTTCCGGCAGGGTGCGGCCCTTCGAATGTGTTGATCTCTACATTTTTTACGCCGGTAAATGCTGAGTTTGCATTTACTCCCAGGTAAACTTTTCCCTCGGTAAGTTTGGCAAGGGCGTTTACTCCGGTCTGAAACGTCTCAAGCTGTCCTGCAATTACAAAATTGTAATCGGGTGCCAGTGGCGCCGTGTCGAATGTTGAAATGTAAATCGATAGCGGTTTTTGATCGGGAGATGCAATCACTCCGTACGGCCGCTTTTTAATAAATGGCCACAAACCACTTTTCAGTATCTGCTCTTTAACCTCTTCTCCGGATAAAGTGTTCGGGTCAGCTTTCTTGAAAGAAGCGGAACCTGCATCTTTATCTGTCTCAATTACTACTTCCAAAATTTTACGACGCTCACCACGGTTGATTGAAACCACTTTACCGCCAACAGGGGCCGTAAAGACAATTTCAGGGTGGTATTTATCGTAAAAAAGCGCATCGCCTGCCTTTACAATGGCATCGGCTTTAACACTGAGTTTTGGAGTAAGTCCGGGAAAATCGGTTGGTTTCAGAGCGACTGTTGCCGGGACCGGCAATTTTTCGAGTACCTTTTCAGCACTGCCTTTTAGCTTAATGTTCAGCCCTTTTTTTAACCTAATCACTTCTGACATATTGATTTAAGACTAAGAATTATTTCAGGTTGGCAAAAGTAATAATTAATTGCTGTTAGACAATGCGAAATAGTAAAGAGTTGTTATCAAAGTATGTGAATATATTAATAAGTTAAGTTGATTTGGAAACTGTCAAATAATCAGTGCATTTATATCTTTTGAAACAGGAGAAAAGGCTTCAGATTAAATTAACATTTTTGAGCTTATTGTATTTTGGAATATATTTTGACAGATTTACCGCTTTTATTTGAAATTCATAAATTTGATATTTGCAGAAAAATAAATGAAAACGGAACGAATTTTTATTTTGTAAGCAGTGGTGTGCAACAGTTTAAACTTTAGTTCGTTTGACTTTTTGAGTAGTTTTCTGCCCGGTTTTATTTCTCCGATATTTGGAGAAAGATACTATAAAATACAACTGAAAATGAGAAAATTCCTGACTCTGATAATGGGTTGTTTGGCCCAGTTCGCTTTTGTGAATGCTCAAACCAACGATTTTTATTATGAAACAGCTGTTTACAAGGAAGAAATAAAGTCGGCTAAAATGTTTCGTGAAGGCTTTGTTTTGTCGAATCCGGTTCTGGGATTAAACGAAGACCAGCGGTTGGTGATGAAATTTGACGATCTTGTGACAGATGTAAAAGACTATTATTATACCATCATCCATTGCGATGCCGACTGGAAAGAGAGTTTTATTCCGCAACCTGATTACCTTGAAGGTTTCCCGGAAAATCCGGTGGATGATTATGCAAAGTCGTTTAATACCACTTTCGATTACATTAATTACCAGATCGTACTGCCCAACGAACACGTGCAATTCAAAGTTTCAGGAAATTACGTTTTGGTGGTGTTTGAGGATAACGACAAAGAGAAGGTTGTGCTGACGCAACGGTTCTACATTTACGAAGAAGTGGTTGATATTGCCGGTACTGTGAGGCGGGCAACTACCGATGCATTTAAAGGCGAAAGCCAGGAGATAGATTTTACGATTAATCATCCCAACCTGGCCATTTTGAATCCGCAGGAAGAAGTGAAAGTGGTGATTATGCAAAACGACCGCTGGGATAATGCCATAAAAAATCTAAAACCGCTTTATATCCGCGACGGGCAATTGGTGTATGATTATAACCGCGAAAATGTTTTCAAAGCAGGCAACGAATTCCGGTATTTCGATATTCGTTCCAATCGGTTGAACGGGGAAAATGTGTTTTCTACCGATTTCTTTCGCCCGTATTTCCACAAAACGCTCAAAACAGATGAAATCAGGGCCAATAAAAGGTTTTTCCCTTACAAGGAAATGAACGGAAAGTATTCCGTCGAAAGTCAGGATCAGGAAGTGCGCGATTATGATACCGAATGCGATTATGTGTTTGTTCATTTTAGTTTGCCCATGGAATCGCCGCTGGTAGGAGGGACCGTTAATGTGTTTGGTGCACTCACCCAGTGGAACGCGAACAAAGGAAACGAGATGACCTACAATTTCGACAATAGCACCTACGAATTAACACTCCTTTTAAAACAAGGCTACTATAACTTTATGTATGTGTATGTGCCGCAAGGGGCGCGGGTAGCCGATCATACCAATATCGAAGGCAGTTTTTGGGAGACCGAGAATGATTACCAGATTTTTGTGTATTACCGCGATTTGGCGGGGCGCTACGACCGACTGGTGGGTTATCGTCAGTTAAATTCGGTGGTAAACAGGTTTTAGACAACATTCATAATTTTATCTATAGTTGGCCTGCATTTTTAGGCGGAAAGTACCTTTGTTTCTGCCTTGTTTTAAATTGTCCTTACACAAATATGAATTGGAAGAAGCTGGAGAATAACAAATAAACAATAAGGAATAAAGAATGGGGAAGTGTTTGTGGATGAGTGATTTGTGCTAATGCTTCTTGATTTTTTATTCCATATTCGTTATTAAAAAACATTCCTGTTTTCTTCAAATTCCGGAAAGAAAAAGATATGTAATAGAAGGGGGCAAAAGAAAGATAACAGAAGTAGACAAGCGTTGAAAGGCCGAGAATCAACTTACGATCTTCATATAGCCTTGCCCGTCGCTGAATGGTATTGAAAACCAGAACTGGCTTCCCTGTTCCAGGGTGGAATCAAACTCGAGTTCGCCTCCCAAAAGTGCCACGTAATGTTGGGCAATCGGCAAGCCGATTCCGGAACCTGAGGTCGTTTGGTTGATGGCATTGGGAATCCGGTAAAAACGACTGAAAATGTTTTCAAACTCTTCTTTCGGGATGCCAATACCGGTATCAGCAACCACAAATTTTATGTATTCGTTCCTGATCATTTCGTAACCAATGGTTACAGTTCCTTTGGTGGTGTATTTTACAGCATTATCGAGCAAGATCATTAATGCCTCTTTTAGCAGTTGGTTGTCGGTGCTAAAGCCAAAATCGGGGTTGTGAACATCCAGGTTCATGCGAATGCGAACGTCTTTTGAGTCGGGGATGTGTGGCGCGTATTGGTTGTAAATGTCGCGCAGCAGCCCGTTAATTCTGCAAAATGCATGCTTCACCTCAATCGCTTCCGTTTCAATTTTGGAGAGATGGATGGTGTTGTCGATCATGTTCAGCAATTGTTTCCCGTTTTCGGTGATGGCGTCGGTCAGTTCCAGCCGGTCAGTCTGTTCCATCTCAGCGTCCGACAACATCCGGGTAAAATTGGTGATGATGTTCATCGGTGTCCTGATCTCGTGCGACAGATTGGCCAGGAAAGCCGATTTTAAGCGATCCGATTCCTCGGCGCGTTTCAATGCCTTTTCAAGTTTGAACTCCGCAGTTTTTCGCTTGGTAATATCCCGGGCCACCGAAATAACCGAATGCGCATTCAGTTTGGCCAGCCGCATTTCAAACAAAAAAGTTCCGTTGGGTGTATTCAGCGAATATTCGATACTCTCGATCGAGTTGGACCGGATACAATTCTGGATACAGGCATATATTTTATTGGCCAGGTTCTCGGGAAAACCCGTGTTGAATATCGAGCTTCCGATAATGTTGGCATCTTCCACTTTAAACAGGTCGCTTTCCTTGATCACAAAGTCTTCGTAAATGCCGTCCTTGTCAATAACAAAGAAAATATCGGGGATGGCTTCCAGCAACACTTTGTAGCGTCGTTTGTTGGCTTCCAGTTCTGCCATTTTCTTTTTTACCTTGGTGATGTCTTCAAAAATCAGGTAGTATAGATTGTAGCTTGGGTTTATAACATGGATTTTAAACCATTTGTCGATATGTGGCGCCTGTATTTCCGAAATTCCCTTTCGGCTGAAAAGCACCGTTTTGTTCACGTCCAGCTTTCCTTTAAATATAAGGTTGAAAACATAATGTGCATCCTGTCCCTGAACTTCGTGCAGGTTAAGTTTGAAAGCTGCTTCAAAGGCATTGTTTACTTTGTCGATTACCAGCCTTACCACATTTCCGCCTTCATCGCGCTCGGCACTAATGCGCGAGATCAGAAAAGGAGAATTCTGAATAACCCTGTTTAAGCTTACGGTCTGTCGCTGAAGTGCTTCTTTCAGACGTTCAATAGCGTGATTAAAGTGTCGTCTGAGATAAAAAGTGGACAGGAAAAACGCGAGAAAAACAAAAAACGGATTGGTAACAATGGGATCAAAGT
Organism: Maribellus luteus; assembly: GCF_003576475.1. Lineage (GTDB taxonomy): Bacteria > Bacteroidota > Bacteroidia > Bacteroidales > Prolixibacteraceae > Draconibacterium > Draconibacterium luteum. Next base: position 25,190 of record NZ_QWGR01000006.1, read on the forward strand.
AGCTGAACGAATCCAGCAAATGATCGGCTATGAATAATTGAAGTCCAATGGTTGCTACCGATAATAAAAAGTAAAGCAGAATTTTACTGTCGTTATTGGAAAAGAAATAGAGGAAAACCAGCCCAGCAATAAGCCACCAGGTGGAATAATGAATGGTTTCGACCGGGGGAAGGTGAGCGCTGAATTCTGAAATATAGTAACCGTAAATAAATACCGGTGTAAGAAAAACGATGTTAATGGCGCAGTTATTTTTCCCGTTTAGCACACACACAACCGATAAAATAGATGCGGCCAGCAAAAGAAAGTCGCAAATGAGACACAAAGTTGCATTGGGAACAAAAAGATGACTTATCAAAATAGCAAGCATGATACCGCCGATCGAACTCCATATCATCAGCAGGTAAAAAAGCTGCTTTTGTTTAGCCTCAGGGAGCGCAGCCCAAAACCTATCACTCAATATTTTAGATAATCTTTTTAACAATAAGGTAAAGGTATTAAAAATGTGTCAAATCACATTCAGAAGATTTTATTTCGCTAATATATAATTTCCATTGGTGAAAATAATGGATTTGTGCACTTCTCTGTGAAGTCAGTTTAATCCGCCTGATTGGGTTGGAATCGCACGGAAAATTGCCCTAAAAGTTGCCTGGGTATTCTACTCCGCTGTGGGCGAAAGTTTTATGTTGCGTTGTATTGCCTGATAATTGGTTATTCCGGGGAGTTTTTGGCAAGCCCTGATATTTGTTATGATTTGGGCGGGCGCTATTTTATAGTTTTGTAGCAAACGAAGGAATTTTGTAACAAAATAATAGAATTATGCCAAAAGGAATTTTTAATGTACCGGTTGCCAAAAACGAGCCGGTTTTGAGTTATGCTCCCGGATCGCCGGAGCGAAAAGAGTTGCAGGCAAAATTAGCCGAATTGCGTGCACAGGAAATTGATCAGCCCATGATTATCGGAGGAAAAGAAGTTTATACCGATCGTAAGGTTCGGATGTCTCCTCCGCACGATATTAAGCACACGCTGGGGTATTTCAACCAGGGAGATGCTTCGCATGTGGAGATGGCGATTGATGCGGCTTTGGTTGCACGTGAGAAATGGGCGAACATGTCGTGGCAGCACCGTGCTTCTATTTTTCTGAAAGCAGCCGATCTTCTTGCAGGTCCTTACCGTGCAAAAATCAATGCGGCCACTATGCTGGGGCAATCAAAAAATGCTTTTCAGGCCGAGATTGACGCCGCTTGTGAATTGGCCGATTTCTTCCGCTTTGGGGTACAGGTAATGACTGATATCTACAAAATTCAGCCGGAATCTGCCAAGGGAATGTGGAACTACAACGAATACCGTCCGCTCGAAGGATTTGTATATGCTTTAACACCTTTCAATTTTACGTCGATTGCCGGTAACCTTCCGGCAGCACCTGCATTGATGGGGAACGTAGTTGTTTGGAAAGCTTCAAAAACAGCCGTTTATTCAGCAGGGGTAATCATGGAGATTTTCCAGGAAGCCGGTTTGCCGGATGGAGTTATCAACCTGGTTTTTGCTTCAGGTCCTGCTGTGGCAGATATCGTTCTTACGCATCCTGATTTTGCCGGAATTCATTTTACCGGTTCAACGGGAGTTTTCCAAAGCATCTGGAAAAAGATTGGCGAGAACATTTACAAATACAAAACTTACCCAAGAATTGTAGGGGAAACCGGCGGAAAAGATTTCATTTTTGCTGATAATACCGTCAACAAACGGGCACTTGCCATTGCCATGTTACGGGGGGCTTTCGAGTACCAGGGGCAAAAATGCTCTGCTGCTTCGCGCGTTTATGTTCCTGAAAGTATCTGGCCCGAAGTAAAAGAAATTTTCGGTGCCGAGCTGGCTACCGTTAAAATGGGACCTCCGGAAGACTTTACCAACTTTGTTAACGCGGTAATCGACGAAGATTCTTTTGACAAACTAAAAAGTTTTATCGATGGCGCGCGTGAAGACAAAGATGCGGAAGTGATTTTTGGCGGAAACTGCGACAAATCAGTAGGTTACTTTATCGAACCAACGGTAATTCTTGCTAAAAAGCCGGATTATATTACGATGCAGGAAGAGTTGTTCGGTCCGGTGCTGACCGTTTACGTTTATGACGACGAAAAACTGGATGAAACTCTGGACATCCTGGACAAAACATCGATCTATGCCTTGACCGGTGCTGTAATGTCGCAAGACCGTTACAACATCGAGAAGATCACGAAACGCCTCGAAAATGCTGCCGGTAACTTCTATATCAACGATAAGCCAACAGGAGCCGTGGTTGGACAACAGCCATTTGGCGGAGCACGTGGTTCGGGTACCGACGACAAAGCCGGTTCGATCTTTAACCTCCTTCGCTGGACCTCTATCCGTACCATCAAGGAAACCTTTGTTCCACCGGTAGAATATACCTATCCGAATTTTCAACAGGATAACGAATAAAACATACCAACTTTAAGTTGTTCATAAAGAGGAATCGAATTATTCGCTTCCTCTTTTTTTTGAGCCAAACGATCCTTATTTTTGTGCATCAATTTGTTATAAATGATCAGGGAACTGTTACAGTCGGGGGCTTCTAAAATTTTGGGCAATAAGTATTTAATTGCTTCGGTTGTCTTCTTGGTATGGATTCTTTTCTTCGACGAAAACAGTATCACGCGTCATTTAAAAGACCGGCGGCAGCTGAGCGAACTGGTTCAGCAAAAAGAGTATTACGAAGAGCGGATTGCAGCCGATAAGCGAAAATACGAGGAGCTTCACAAAGGAAAAGCTGAACTGGAAAAATTTGCCAGGGAGCAGTATTACATGTCCAAACCCGACGAAGATGTTTTCATAATTGTGGAAGAATAGAACATTTTTGGGGCCTGCCTGTTTCTACTCAGTAAGAATAATCAACTATTTGATGCATAGTAATATTTTCTTATATTGCTGTTAAATGGCTAGTAATCTCGACATATTCAAAATTAAAACGAACAACGTTGCACCACAAAAAGGGCGTATTCTGATTGCTGAACCTTTTTTGTCGGGCAACTATTTTAACCGCTCGGTGGTATTGCTGGTAACGTACAGCGAAAAAGGGGCAGTGGGTTTTATTTTGAATAAAATGGTCGAGTTCCCGATCAACGAAGCGTTTCCCGATTTCCCAGATTTTGATACCCAGGTATACCTGGGCGGGCCGGTGGCTACCGATTCCATTTATTTTATTCACAAGCTGGGCGACCGCATACCCGGAAGTATCCATGTGATGGGGAACCTTTACTGGGGGGGAGATTTTGAGGTTATAAAACGGGAAATACGCTTGGGTACCATTGATTCTTCCGAGATACGTTTCTTCCTGGGCTATTCGGGTTGGGATGCCGGGCAGCTGGAAGAAGAACTAAAAGATGACTCGTGGCTGGTGACCGATGTCGATCAGGAGTCGGTGATGGGAGAGATGGATCCCAATTCCTGGTTCCGCTTTGTAAAAAGGGCGGGAGCCCGCTATTCGGTCTGGAAAAACTTTCCGGAAAATCCTTCGATGAATTAATTTCTGAAAGCTTTCAATTTGATCCAATAAAAAAGCCGCTCCCGGTAAAGGAACGACTTTGTATGTCGATATCTGAAAAATGTTTTGGCAGATTTTGTAAAATCCTGAATTCAGCTTAAATCGATTCGGTAACTACAACTTTCGACAGGATTTCGGAATACGGCAACAACAGGAATTTTTTTCCGTTGAAGTCGATTTCGGTACCTGCATACCTTTTGTAAAGAACCTCGTCACCAGGTGCTATCTCTGCATTTTCGATGTTACTGATTGCGACAACCTTCGCAACTTCCTGTTTTTCTTTGGCAGAGTCGGGAATAATAATCCCTGAAGCGGTTGTTTGTTCTGATTTGTCTTCAGTGAGTTCCAACAACACATTCTGGTTAATGGGCTGTAATTCTTTCATTTTACACGTGATTTTAAAAATTATACCGTTTTAATTATTCGCCAAAAGCAATTTATCGATGTTTTGTGCAAACATCTTCTTTGTGTCTTCTTTGGTGCGCGCAATGCCCGAAGTCATGGTTGGTTTGCCGCTCATCGGGATGTAAAGAAAAGCCGGAATTCCTTTCACGCCAAAAACAGCAGCCAGTTCGCGCTCTACCTGTGTATCAATTTTGTAAATGTGAACTTTCCCGTTGTAATCTTTGGCAATTTCTTCCAGGATTGGGGCAGCTGTGCGGCACGGGCCACACCAGTCGGCATAAAAATCAATAAGTGCCGGCTTGTCACCCTTGTATTTCCATTCCTGCGGCGATGCTTCATAATCCCATACTTTTTCCAGGAACATGGCTTTGGTAAGTTTTACACTGCCTCCTTCTTCTGCAGCTGCAATAACAGCAGACTTTTCTCCGTCGTTTTTATTTTCCGATTTTGCCTGGCAATTGCTAAATCCCAACAAGATTCCACCGGCAATAACAATGCTTAAAAGTGCTTTTTTCATCTTATTTATATTTAATTTATTTCGAGTAAATTGTTAATTGTTGCTTTGTCAAATCCTACCACCATCCGGCCGTTTATTTCGGTTTGCGGCACTCCCTGCTGTCCGCTTTTTTTCATCATTTCGGTGGCTGCTTTTTCATCTGCCGCTACGTTTATTTCGCGGTAAGCAATGCCATGTTCCTGAAAATGCCTTTTCACCGCTGTGCACCAACTACAGGTAGGAGTGGTGTAAACTAGTACGTTTTTACGCGCTTTCGAAGTTACATTTTCTTTTGAAACCGCGCCTGCCTGCACCGCCAGGTTTTTATATTGTTCCGGGGTTTGACACCCCCTGACAATGTTTTTCAGCTTCCCTTTTTCGAAACATAAAAGGGAAGGAACACCTGTTACCTCATATTCGAGGTGAATGTCGCGAACATGATTCACATCAGCCGAACAAAGAACTTTTTGGATGGGCTCCGGGGTGAGTTCGCTAAGGTTTTTATACGCGCAATCACTTTGCTCCGAGCCTTTTCTATACAACAAAAGCCACACACTTTCGTTCTTTGCCAGTTCATCTTTTAACGATTGAAAAGAGTCAATTTCTTTCATTTGACAAATATATGTAAATATTTAGATGTGTGCATAACAATTGTTGTGCCATAGTCTGAGCAGCACTTTTACCTGCCAAAATGATAAATAAGCAGATTTTTTTTTCAGATGACGCAACCTTTTGGTCAGAATTTAAATCTTGGTGATGAGAATTAAAATTAAACAGTGATGAAAAAAGTAGTATTTGGGTTATTGATCGCGATGAGCTTTACGCTCGTATCGTGTCTCGATGATGATGACGGATATTCATTGGGGAATTATTGGATAGGTTTTGGGATTTTACAGGAGGAAGATGGGACTTCCGTTTTTGCCATGGATGATGACACTAAACTAAAACCCATAGGTTGGGATCATCATTCGGGATGGAATGATGATTTTACGCCTGGGTCGCGGGTTTGGATCAACTATACCGTACTGGGGGATGATAAAGACGAAGACGGAAAGATCTCTACTTATTTTGTAAGAGTGAACGAAGTACGCAAGATTTTGAAAAAAGGAATTTTGGATCTGACTCCTGAAAATGCTGATAGTATCGGGAATGATCCGATTATCGTGCAGGATGTTTGGATGACAGACAGTTTGCTGAATTTCCAGTTAAAATACTGGGGATACCACAAAGTTCATTTTCTGAACCTTGTTAATAATCCTGACAATACGTCTTCGGAAGAAGGGACAGTGAAACTTGAATTGCGTCATAATGCCAACGGCGACGCAGAGTCTTACCCGTATTCGGCATTCGTGTCGTTTAGTTTGAACCAATTGCGTGTGGAAGGCATGGATTCCATTAAAGTGGAAATTACATCCACTGACTATGAAGATGTAGACCACACTTATAAAAAGGTGTTCAACTATTCGGATCTCGAGTTGCCATAGCCATAAAAACAATTAAACATTCGATTAGAATCAGGGAAGAGGTATCGTGAGGTACCTCTTTTTTTGTTGATAATGATGGCAGTAATCATTGTTAAGCTGCCTGTATTTTATTTAATTTGAAACTTCATTTCGAAATAAATATGATGAGAACTATCGCAACAATTTTTATGCTGACGGTACTTTTGTACAGTTGCCAGCAAAAACAACAGGTAAAGGAAACAACAAAAAACTACGTTCCTGAAACCCCTGTCCTTGAGTCCGACAAAATGACACCGGAAGTATTGTGGTCGTTTGGCCGGTTGGGAGGTGCACAGGTTTCGCCCGACGGGAAAACAGTGCTTTACACGGTTACTTATTACAACATTGATGAGAACAAATCTTACCGGGATGTTTATACTGTTCCGGTGTCGGGCGGTGAGGCAACAAACATTACCAACTCGGTGGGGAACGAATCGAACGTTGTTTGGCGGCCCGACGGGAAGAAGATCGGATATCTATCCGGTGCTTCGGGCAGTGTGCAAATGTGGGAAATGAATCCCGACGGAAGCAGTGCCAAACAGATCTCGGATATTGAAGGTGGCATTTTCGGATTTCAGTATTCACCCGACCAGGCTAAAATTTACTACCTGAAAAGCGTAAAGCTCGATCCGAGCGTTCAGGACCTTTTCCCCGATCTGCCAAAAGCCAATGCACGAATTGAAAACGATATTATGTATCGTCACTGGGATACCTGGCACGATTATACCTACCAGCACATTTTTGTGGCCGACTATTCAGGAAAGATCCGCGAAGGAAAAGACATTATGGAAGGCGAGCGTTTTGATGCGCCAATGAAGCCTTTTGGCGGTACCGAACAAGTAGTTTGGAGCACCGACAGCAAAACCATCGCTTACACCTGTAAGAAGAAGGTGGGAAAAGAATACGCACTTTCAACCAACTCTGATATTTATTTGTACAATACCGAAACCGGGAAAACCATCAATTTCACTTCAGGAATGATGGGTTACGACCAGAACCCGGTGTTTTCGCCCGATGGCAAATACATGGCCTGGGAAAGCATGGAGCGCGACGGCTACGAGGCCGACAAAGTGCGGCTGTTTGTGGCCGAGCTTGAAACGGGCGAGAAAAAAGACTATTCCGAACATTTTGATCAGAATGCAGCTGGCTTGAATTGGAGTGCCGACAGCAAATCCATTTATTTTATCAGCGATATTCATGCTACCGAAGAAATTCACCGGCTTGATTTGGCAGATGGTTCGATTGCACGCTTAACAAATGGTGTGCACGATTACCACAGCGCAACGCCGGTAGGAGATAAGCTTTTGGCTGAAAAAGTTTCGATGTCGCAACCGGCAGAACTTTATTTGGTTGACCCGCTAACGGGTAAAGATGAAGCCCTGACAACGGTTAATAAAGGCATCTTGGATCAGCTGACCATGGGTAAAGTAGAAAAGCGCTGGATGGAAACCACCGACGGAAAACAAATGGCCGTTTGGGTGATTTACCCGCCGCATTTCGACCCGGCAAAAAAATACCCGACTTTGCTTTACAACCAGGGCGGTCCGCAGGGGACGGTAAGCCAGTTTTGGTCGTACCGCTGGAATTTCCAGATGATGGCGGCCAACGATTACATTATTGTAGCGCCCAACCGCAGAGGATTACCCGGTTTTGGTCAGGAATGGAACGAGCAGATTTCAAAAGATTATGGCGGCCAGAATATTGAGGACTTGCTGACAGCTATCGACGTAATGGCCCAAGAGCCTTATGTGGATGAAGCACACCTGGGAGCGGTTGGGGCCAGTTACGGAGGTTTCTCTGTAATGTACCTGGCCGGTCATCACCAGGGGCGTTTTAAAGCTTTTATTGCACACGACGGTATTTTTAACTTCGAGCACATGTACACCTCCACCGAAGAAATGTGGTTTGTAAACTGGGACTACGGCGGTGCTTACTGGGACAAAACCAATGCAGCCGCTCAGCGTTCGTACTCTTTCTCGCCTCACAAATATGTTCAAAACTGGGATACTCCGATCCTGATCGTTCAGGGTGAAAAAGATTACCGCGTTCCGGCCGAGCAGGGAATGGCGGCATTTAATGCTGCCGTGTTGCGCGGCGTGCCTGCACAAATGCTGTATTTGCCCGAAGAAAACCACTGGGTACTGCAACCACAGAACGGAATTCTGTGGCAACGCGTTTTCTTTAACTGGCTGGATAAGTATCTGAAATAAACAATTTCACAGCATAAAGAGAATCGTCATCTGTAAAAGGGTGGCGATTTTTTTATTGGTACACTTTTACCCAATCCACGATCATGCTCACCGGCAGGTCTTCGGGGGTGATTTCGCCCACCCAGGAACCGCCAAGCTGCTGGTCGATCAGGATGTAAAAGGGTTGATCGTAGGGCCACTGAGTGGAATCAACATCCGCAACCCGCGGATAGGTGAAGGTATTTTCCCCGTTCAATAAAAACTCGAGTCTGTCGGGATACCATGCCAGCCCGAACACGTTAAAAGCAGCCGTGTCGATTTCAGCGGTGCCGTAATGCGGCGGATTGTCTTTCTGCCCAAGCTCGAGCGTGTAATACGAATGCGTGGTCTGGTATATTTTTGTATCGTAATTCAGGTGTTCCATTATGTCGATCTCTCCGTTTCGCGGATAATTACCGTATTTCTTTTGTTCGGCCAGCATCCACATGGCAGGCCAGGCACCACGGGCATTTTCCAGCTTGGCACATATTTCAATTTTTCCGTACTGAAAAGCAAATTTTCCCTTGGTGTAGATACCTCCGGTTAAATAAGGCCGGGGATCGCTGATGGTGTCCGTATTCTGAATGCCGTTCAAGTAAATACACCCGTTTTTGAAAGAATAGCAAGCCGGATCATCCGACATATGTTTTCCCCAGTCGGCATTGTTGGGGACTATTTTTGTCCATTTCTGCGTATCAAGTTCGGCCGCGTTAAAGTCATCTTCCCAAACCAATTCCCATTCTTGGTCACTACGGTCGGCATTCTGTATAAAAATGTACAGGTTTTCGACGGTATACGGCTTTTTTTGAATACAGGAAGTGAAGAGAAGTAAGAACAGGAAGACTGGAAATAATTTCATTTTGACTCTGGTTTTAGTAGCAATTGCATTGAAGATGCAGCCGTTGCCCCGCCTTTTTCCCGAATCAGATCGCGCGGTGTATCATCGCCCACTTCATAGGTGAAAGCCTCGGCATGAAAGGCATGGAAAATTGATTCGGAAGAGCTGATGTGAGGTGCATCCTTTTCGTTAGGCTTTACATTAGGCGTATAACCCGGTATCTGCCCAGCTGTGGCTGCTATGATTTTCGGAACCAATCCGGGCATATTGCCGTTCAGCTTGGGTGAAATGGTGTAGTAAATATCCTCGAAGGTAGAGTGAAAATCGATGGCCAGGTAGAATTTACCTCCCTTGATGACTTTGTCCTGCATAAACCGGCGGATAAGTTGGGTTTCCGGTTGCCGGAAAGCTTCCCAGTCGCGGTTCAGGTCGATGCCACCGGCATTGTGCCGCCAGTGACCGAGATCCACTCCGTCGGGGTTTATGCACGGAACAACATAGGTCAGGTATTCGTTTCGGAAGCTTTGCGTAAGTGAATCCGAAGCACACAGGCGTTCCACAAAGGCTTGCATCGCCAGCCAGCCTGTAACTTCCGGTGGGTGCTGTCTCGACAGGATCATCACCATTTTCTTGCTTTCCGGGTTGCCTATCTGCAAGAGGCTGATGGATTTCCCGTTCCGGCTTTTGCCTATTTCCTGTTGTGTTACAAACGAAAATGTGTCCAGTTGCGCTTCCCAGCGGTCGATGTCTTTCGAAACAATCAGTTCCTGGGCCGCAATCCAGGTGGTGTCTGAACTCACCGAAAGATCAAACTCACAAAACGTTGGTGCAAGCTTTCGGGAAAGCGAAACCGAATCAAGCTGGTAACTCGCCGAATCTATTTTTGCCCAGGTTTTTTGGTCGCGGCTCAGTTTGGGGTAGTAACGATGGCTGACTCCTTCGTTGTAAGTAATTTTAACGCGGATGTTTCTTGGGGTGTCGCTCCACACCTTAAACGCATACCACGGGCTGGCGTTAACCGGCGTATTCTCGGGCGTGATCAGTACCGTTACATGGTCTTCACCGGTCATGGCGATGCCATTCAGGCGGGCGCCGTCAAATTCATTCGAAAAGTGCAGCCCTTTCCCAATGTGATACGTTTGCTTCCATTGATATTGAATAGGGCGGGTTTCGGTATTTACCCGCTGAATGGCTTCCTGGCCTTTCCATTGTTTATCTCCACACGACCAGAAAATGGCCCAAAGAAAAATGAACAAATACCATCGTTTCACCATACCAATCAGAATAATGATTTTAATGACTAAACATAAAAAAGTAACGGATTGTTGTCTCGTTTACTTCATTAGCAGGCTTAGATTATTCAGCTCTTTTAACAGCTGTATCATAATTTTGGTTAAAGCTAATCATTTTCAATCAAAACTTTAATTTTGCAACACAATCAATTAAATGAAAAAATGCAAAAGATACACGTTGGTTTTATAGGGGCAGGCGGCATTGCGCAGGCACATGTTTATGCAATCGAGGCTTTAAAATTTTATTACAATGAGATTCCTGAGATTATTCTGGAATCAGTGTCTTCGGCAAGGCCCGAAAGCAGGGAACGGTTTGCGCAAAAATATGGTTTTCGTGAGGCGCAAAGCCAGGAAGCATTTTTTGCCAACCCGAAACTCAATGCCGTATTTATCCTGGGGCCCAATAAAGTCCATTTCGAGCATTTTGAAAAAGCATTGAAAATGCCGGGTGTCCGGTATATTTATCTTGAAAAACCGGTGTGTTCGTCGTTGAAAGAGGAGCAGAAAATGAAGGAATTACTTGCAGAAGCCGGTTCGTCAGTGAAGATCCAGGTGGGATTTCAATATTTGCAAACCTCGGCCGTGCGCGAAGGCTTGAACTTCTGGAAGTCGGGGGCGCTGGGCAAACCCGTTCATTTTGATTTGAAATATTACCACGGCGACTACCTGCACGAAGAGTACCGCAAAAAAAGGGTAACGCGCCTTACTCCGGCACCCGATGGCGGTGCAATGGCCGATCTGGGCTCTCACGGAATCAGCCTGTTGATGGCTTTTATGGGCGAAGAGATTCAGATTACCAGTGCTTTGCAGGCAGGCGATTTTGAAGGCGTTCCTGCCGGTTCCGACCTGTTTAGTTCGCTGTCGTTGTTCGAACCGCAAACCGGCGCGGTTGGCAACATGTCGGCAAGCCGCATTAGTTCGGGCTCCGGCGATTTGGTGCACCTCGAAATTTATGCTGAAAAAGGGGCGTTTCGCTACTCGTCTCAGCACTCCGAATATTACGAATATTACCTCGAAGGCTCCAATCAGTGGGTAAAGCAGATTGTGGGCAGCCATTATAAACCGATCACCAGCTTCCCGTCGGGACACGTGCCTCCGGGCTGGTTGCGTTCGTTGGTGCATGCGCACTACCTGTTTTTCTCGGGTGATGATGCCGCTGCCAATATCGCCGATTTGCGCCACGGACTGGCCGTGCAACGCATTGTACGGGAAACAGCTGATCATCTGTCCACTTTCAGAAAGAAATTCAAAAATGAACAAGCGTAAAAGCGGAATATTGCTGCACATTACTTCCCTGCCGGGGAAGGAGGGGATTGGAACGCTGGGAGCGGAAGCTGTTAAGTTCGTCGATTTCCTGAAAGAAACCGGGCAAAAAATTTGGCAGATACTTCCGCTGGGGCCGGTGGGCTACGGAAATTCGCCCTACCAGTGTTACTCCGCTTTTGCGGGAAATCCATTGTTGATCGATCTACAGGTATTAAGCCAGGAAGGCTTAATTCCGAATGAAGACCTGGCCGCAGTTCCGCGATTTCCGGCAAAAGAAGTCAGTTTCGATAAAGTGGAACGCTGGAAAATGCCGCTGCTTCGCAAGGCTTTTCAGGTATTCAGGGATCGAAATTTTGAAAGGTACCGCGACGAATACGGACGTTTTCTGGACGAGCACAACTGGTGGCTGGGGGATTATGCCCTGTTTATGGCTGCCAAACAGCATTTCAATAACGACGACTGGCACCTTTGGCCGCGGCCCGTTAAGTTCAGGGAAGAAGCCGGGTTGAACGATCTGAAGCAGGAACTGGCGGAAGAAATTGAATTCCGGAAGTTTTTGCAGTTTGTGTTTTTCAGGCAGTGGCACGCTTTGAAAGCTTATGCCAACGATAACGGTGTGGAAATACTGGGCGATGTGCCGTTGTATGTTTCGGGCGACAGCGCCGATGTGTGGGCGAATACCGATATTTTTGTGCTCGACGAAAACCTGCAACCCACGGAAGTGGGAGGCGTTCCGCCCGATTATTTCTCGGAAACCGGGCAGTTGTGGGGAAACCCTGTTTTCGATTGGGAGCGTCTGCAAAAGCGCGGTTACGATTGGTGGGCTGCGCGGCTGCACTTTAACCTGCGGATGTTTAACCTGGTGCGGATCGATCATTTTCGGGGACTGGAGTCATTCTGGTCGGTGCCGGCCGGCGAACAAACAGCTATCAACGGCGAGTGGATTCCGGCGCATGGCCACAACCTGCTGAGTTTGATCAAAAGTCATTTGGGAAAACTGCTGTTTATTGCCGAAGACCTGGGAATCATCACACCCGAAGTGGACAAGCTGCGCGAAGACTTTGGATTGCCGGGGATGAAAGTGCTGCAATTTGCGTTTACCACCGATGCTGAAAATAAGGATTTGCCACACAATTACGGGAAGAATTTTGTGGTGTACACCGGCACACACGACAACAATACTACACTTGGCTGGCTGAATGCGTTGGAAGGGGAGGAGAAGCGTTGTGTGAAGCAATACCTGAAAGGCGAAGGCAAGGAAGCTTTGGCGGAGTTGCTGGAAATGGCGCTGGCTTCGGTGGCACGAACTGCCGTGGTTCCCATGCAGGATGTGCTGGAACTGGGCGAAGAAGCCCGGATGAATACGCCCGGAACACCCAGCGGAAACTGGGCCTGGCGGTTTCGCTGGAGCGATTTAAAAACCCATCAGAGAAGATTGCTGAAATCGTTAATAGAGAAATACAACCGGTAAAGCTCAAAAGGTTACCGATACCGTTTTTTGCTTTCCAAGCCCGGTAATCAGGCTTTTACCCTTGGTAATTGCTTCTTTTCCCAAACGGATCATAGCTTTTACCTAAAGGATTGTTTCGCTACCCAAGGTAATCTCTATCATCCTGGAGGTAATGGTTTCGATTACCCCGGTAACCATAGCTTTTACCTAAAGGATTGCTTTGATCCTTAAGGTAATCTCTATAATCCCGGAGGTAATCAGGCTGATTACCTGGGTAAAAACTCCTGTCCCCAAGGGATTTCTATGTTACCCGAGGTTTGAAAAGCGCAGAAAGTGCCTGTTGGCGAGAGATGCAGGAGTTACTCGTATTTCCGGAATGGTTTTCCGATACCGGAGGTATCACATATTTGTAGCTTTGAAAGAAATGCGTTCGTGCGACTCCGGCCGGAGTCGTATTTGCGATTCATTGTTTTTGCTATCAACATTTGAATCCTCCGGATTCAGTTTATTCGCGTTTAGCATAAAATGCGAGCAGCCAGTATTCAGTCGCAGTTTGAACAGAAGCTTTTTCCAAAGTTTCAAACTTTGGAAAAGATTATCCTAACAGATTAGTTGCTTGCGATGTGATTGTACCCCACGAAAACAGGAAATTATCGCCGGTTTAGCGCACTTGCATAGCCGGAACATTACACCCCGGTAAATCAAAATAACCAGGCGCGGAAACAGAAAAACCAGTGCGAAACGGAATTTACGGGGTACGATTGCATTCCGCTGTGGAAATTTGCATTCCGCTATGGGAAATTGCATTTCTCCGAGGTTTTGTTGCATTCCGCAGTGGGAATTTCCATTCCGCTTTGGTTTGGCGCATTTCGCGTTGAAAATTTGCATTTTGATATTGGTTGGCCGCATTTCGCGATGGTGAGAGCCGCTTTGCCTTGGAATTTTCTTATTTCCCGAAAGAATGGATGTCACCGTAACAAAACCATCATGATTACGGGAATCACCAACAGAAATGAAAGTTAAAATGTATACTCCTATCCGGGATTTGTTTTTTTATGCAGAATATACAATGTAGAATTCCCAATATCCAATTTCCTGCATTTTGTTGGATATTTTACATTCAAAATTGAGAATTGGATATTTTTTAAGATTGACTTTCAGCAAAAAACTTCCACAAATACATTTGAACAAATCTCTATGGTCCGCTGAGGAGCAGCCTGATTGCTTCGAAAAAATTCTTGTATCCCGGGATTTTAGGTTACCCGAGGTTTGAAAAGCGCAGAAAGGGGCTGTTGGTAAGGGATGCAGGAGTTACCCGGATTTCCAGACTGGTTTTCCGATACCGGAGGTATCACATGTTTGTAGCTTTGAAAGAAATGCGTTCGTTCGACTCCGGCCGGAGTCGTATTCGCGATTCATCGTTTTTGCTATCAACATTTGAATCCTCCGGATTCAGTCTCAGTTTGCAGGGATTGAAGGACTGAAGTACTGACGGATTGAATTTTAAACAGCCAGTGACCAATAGCCAATGGCTAGTGGCTTGCAGCTAGTGGCTTGCAGCTTATTCATGCATTAAAGCATTTTAGCATTCAAGCATTGAGTTGAAGGACTGAAGGATTGAAGGACTGAGTGACAGTACAGAATTTTCAATAATCAATATTCAATTGCCAATGACTCGCAGCTAGTAGCTAGTAGCTTGCAGCTAGTGTCTTGCAGCTTCTTGCTCTTTTCTGATTTATTTGTAAAAAGAGGAGGTAACTTATCGGCTGAAGGTCCCTGTTTATCGGGCAAAACAAGTATATTTAGCCAAAACTAAATCAATTAAAACCAACATGAACGAACAGATTCGCGAAATTGCATGGCGGTTAAGTGGCTTGCGCGAGGTGCTGGATATCCCGGTGGAGGAAATGGCGGCAACCTGCAAGGTTTCGGTAGAGGATTACCTGGGCTATGAAAGCGGTAATACCGATATTCCGATTGGCGTGCTGCAAAACGTGTCGAAAAAATACCAGGTGGGTTTAACAACTTTGTTGTTTGGCGACGAACCCAACATGAAATCATATTTTCTTACCAGGGCAGGGCAGGGACCAGCCATTGAACGCACGAAGGCCTATAAATACCAAGCGCTTGCTGCGGGGTTTGTGGGGCGAAAAGCCGATCCCTTTATCGTAACCGTGGAGCCGGAGGAGGACAAACCGGTGCATTTAAACAGCCACAACGGACAGGAATTTGACCTGGTACTGGAAGGACGAATGTTGCTGACGGTTGGCGGGCACGAACTGGTACTGAATGAAGGCGACAGTTTGTATTTTGATGCGACGCTTCCGCATGGAATGAAGGCGCTTGACGGGAAAAGAGTGCGGTTTCTCGCAACAATTTTTTAAAACAGAAAGGCATGATTGAGAACTATTTAAAACAGACGACCTTTACTGATTTCGAAGATTTTAAGGCCAATTATAAATTGATTATCCCTGACGATTTCAACTTTGCGTATGACGTGGTGGACGGATGGGCGGCAAAGGAGCCGCAACGAAGAGCTTTGCTTTGGACCAACGACCAGGGAGCGTGCCGCAGCATTACTTTTGGCGAATTAAAGGAAATAAGCGACCGCACGGCGGGGTATTTTTCGTCGCTCGGAATAGGAAAAGGCGATATGGTGATGGCGATTTTAAAGCGCCGGGTGGAGTTTTGGTTTACCATTATCGCGCTGCACAAAATCGGGGCGGTAATTATTCCGGCAACTCATTTGCTTACCCAAAAGGACATCGTTTACCGTGCCAATGCGGCAACGATTAAAGCCATTGTCTGCGATGGCGACGAGCTGATTATGGATCATGTAAATGCAGCCATGCCGCAGTCTCCTTCGGTAGAACACCTGATTTCGATTGGCCCGCTTATCCCCGAAGGCTGGGGAGATTTTCAGCAGGGAATTGAAAGTGCCACGCCTTTTGAACGTCCGGCGGAACCAACCAAAAACAGTGATCCGATTATCGTGAGTTTTACTTCGGGAACCACCGGCGATCCGAAAATGGTGGTGCTCGACAGTGTGTATCCGCTGGGGCACATTGTTACAGCAAAATACTGGCAGAACCTGCACCCAAACAGTTTGCACCTGACGATTGCCGATACCGGCTGGCTAAAAGCGGTCTGGGGAAAACTCTATGGTCAGTGGCTGGTGGGAGCGAGCGTGTTTGTGTATGATCATGAAAAATTTACGCCGTCGGCCATTCTGGAAGTGCTTTCGAAACACCGGGTAACGTCGTTGTGTGCGCCGCCAACTATTTTTCGCTTTCTGATCCGTGAAGACATGAGCCGGTACGATCTGTCGGCGCTCGAATGGTGCACGATTGCCGGAGAGGCGCTGAACCCGGAAGTTTACAACCGGTTTTACCAGTTAACGGGTATAAAACTGCGTGAAGGTTACGGACAAAGCGAAACCACGCTTTCGGTGTTTACTTCGCCCTGGGTAGAACCCAAGCCCGGTTCGATGGGCCTTCCCAGCCCTCATTACGAGATGGAACTGCTTACTTCCGACGGACGTCCGGCAGAAGCCGGCGAACAGGGGCAGATTGTGATACGCTACGATAAAAATTACCCGGCGGGACTGTTTAAAGGGTATTACCGGAATCAGCAACTGACCGGCGAAGCCATGTCGGAAGGGATTTATTATACCGGCGATCTGGCGTGGAAAGATGAGGATGGCTATTTCTGGTTTGTAGGCCGTGCCGACGATGTGATCAAAAGTTCGGGTTACCGCATCGGCCCGTTCGAGGTGGAAAGTGCCTTGATGACGCACCCGGCGGTGGTGGAATGTGCGATTACCGGCGTTCCGGATGAAATCCGCGGACAGGTGGTAAAAGCCACTGTCGTTTTGGCAAAGGAATACAAAGAGCAGGCTGGAGAAGGGCTGGCACAAGAACTACAGGACCATGTAAAACAGGTTACGGCACCGTATAAATACCCACGGGTGATTGAATTTGTAGAGGAGTTGCCTAAAACCATCAGTGGCAAAATCCGCCGCGTGGAAATCCGCGCCCGCGACCGCCGATAAATGGCTCGCGGGAATCCAACAGAAATGAAAGCATTAGTAGTTTGTGACTTTAATTTTGCTTCATGGATATTTAGAATGTACTATTTTCTCAGCAGCAAAGCATTACTGCTTCCATAAATTTTTTGGGTTGTTCGGCATGAAGCCAGTGCCCCGCGCCGGGAATGTCCACGATTTTGGCTTCGGGGTAAATTTCTTTGATCAGGGTTTCGTCCTCGGGCAAAATGTAGCGCGACAACATGCCACGGATAAAAATAACCGGGTAGGCCGTGATCGGCGTGCGGTCGTCAAGCCAGTTCAGGTTAACCCCGCCGACTATTTCATCCAGGTGATCGTACAGTACTTCCACGTTTACCCGCCACTGGTAGCGTTTGGTGGCTTTGTTTTTCTCCACATTTTTCAGCAAAAACTGCCGGATGCGGGCATCGTCCAGTTTCTCTGCCAAGAAATCATCCACATCGGTTCTGGATTTAACCTGCGAGAAATCAATTTCCTGCATGGCCAGCAGAATATTCCGGTGGAGGTAAAACTGGCTGTCTTCTTTCAGTAAAAGGTAATCTTTGGGGGCAATGTCGGCAATCACCAGTTTTTCGACGCGCTCGGGGTAATCGGCGGCAAACCACATGGCTGTTTTTCCGCCCATGCTGTGCCCGAGCAATGTTGCTTTCTCGATGTTGTGCCGGTCAAAAAACTCGAGCAAATCGGCCCGCATGTCGTTGTAGGTATGCGACGCGGCAAAGGGAGAGCGCCCGTGGTTTCGCTGGTCGAGCATGTAAACCGTGTGCTTTTCGGCCAGACGTTTTCCAATGTTCATCCAGTTGTCCGACGAACCGTATAATCCATGAACCACCACTAACGGCGATCCGCTGCCTTCTTTTCTGTAAAACAATTCCATACGATAGTCGCAGTTTTCAGTCTCAGTAAACAGTTTTGTGTTCCTACTTTAGACAGTCGAGGTATTTCTGAATGGTGGTTTCGAGTCCCAGGTAGAGTGCATCGGCAATCAGGGCGTGTCCGATCGAAACTTCCTTCAGGTTGGGTATTTTGTGGTACATAAACGGCAGGTTTTCGAGGCTGAGATCGTGCCCGGCATTTACATCGATCCCCAGGTTTTCTGCCACCTTGGCTGCCCGTACGAAAGGCTCGATTGCCTGGTTTTTGTCGATCGGGTAGAGCGTGGCATAGGGTTCGGTATACAGCTCAATGCGGTCGGTACGGATTTCTGCAGCACCTTCCACCGCTTTTTCTTCCGGATCAACAAAAATGGACGTTCTGATTCCGTGCGACTGAAGACGGGCAATCACTTCTTTTAAAAAGCCCATGTGTTTCCAGGTGTCCCATCCGTGGTCGCTGGTCAGCTGGTCGTTCGAATCGGGAACCAGCGTTACCTGGTCGGCCTGAACTTCGATCACCATTTTCAAAAAATCTTCACTGGGGTAGCCTTCAATATTAAACTCGGTTGTAATCAGCGGTTTAATCTCGTAAACATCCTTGCGGGTGATGTGCCGTTCATCGGGGCGTGGATGAATGGTAATTCCCTGTGCTCCAAATTGCTGGCAGCGGATGGCTGCGTCTTTCACACTTGGCATACTGCCGCCACGTGAGTTTCTCAGTGTGGCAATTTTATTTATATTTACACTTAGTCTGGTCATTCCTTAAAATTTTTGGAACGCAAGTTACAATTTTCGGGTATAACCAGTAACGATAAACCGTAAAGTTTTGTTGGCAGATCGACTCATATCAGATGCAATTATTCCGGTGCGCAGCAGCGATCCCGGGAAGAAAGCCTTGAATTACATGGATGTAAACCGTGTGTCGCATATCCCGGTTGTGGACGAATCGAAGTACCTGGGCCTGGTTTCGGATAAGCTGATTTACGACCTGAATCTGATGGACGAACCGATTAGCCGGGAACTGGACAAGCTGGATACAACTCATGCACACATCGATCAGCATATTTTTGAGCTGGCAGTACTGATGTACAAACTTAAAATTAGTGTTTTGCCGGTACTGGATAAAGACCATTATTACATGGGGTCGATTACCTTGTATGACCTGGCCAGGAGATTTGCCAGTTTGTTTTCGCTTCAGGAGCCCGGTGGCGTGCTGGTTTTGGAAATGAATGTGAATGATTATTCGGTGGCACAAATCACCCAGATCATCGAAAGCAACGATGTGAAAATTCTTAGTTTTTTTGTAGACCGCAGGCCCGGAACCAACATGCTTGATGTGATTATTAAACTCAATACAGAAGAACTTTCGGCGGTGGTGCAGGCGCTGATGCGTTACGATTACAATGTAAAGGCCACTTACCAGGACCGCTCGATGTTGAACGACTTGTACAAAGATCGTTACGACCAGTTCATGAAATTTATGAATATTTAAAGCAACTCTTAAATGAAGGTAGCGGTTTTTGGAACCCATGTTTCGGAGCATTTTACACCTGTTTTGCAGGATTTCTTTGGCTTTCTGAAAGCACACAATATACAGGTGCAGGTGTACAAACCTTTTTACGACCACCTGATAAAGGATATAAATGCAGATGTTTATTATTCATCGTTCTTTCATTCGCATGATGATTTTGACAGCGGAAATGCATTTATTTTCAGTGTGGGAGGCGATGGTACCTTTCTTCAGTCGGTGCTGCACATACGCAATTTCGAGGTGCCGGTAATTGGAGTAAATGCCGGGAGACTGGGGTTTCTGGCCGATATATCAGAAGACCATATGAGGGATGCCCTGATCCATATCTTTAAACACAACTATAAAGTAGTGGAACGTTCGATGCTCGAAATTGAGTTTTCTGACCGCGAAAACCTGGATTTTAATTATGCGCTGAACGAAACTACGGTGTTAAAGACTGATAACTCGTCGATGTTAAACGTGATGGCTTTTATTGACGGGGAGTTTCTGAATAATTACTGGGCCGACGGTTTGATTGTAGCCACCCCAACCGGATCAACGGCTTATTCGCTGAGTGTTGGAGGCCCTATTTTAACACCCGACTCCGAGAATTTTATAATAACTCCGCTGGCACCGCATAACCTCACCATCCGGCCGATTGTAGTACCCGACAATTGCGAAATTGTACTTAAAGTGGAAGGTCGTGGCTCCAATTACCTCATTTCGCTTGATTCGCGTTCGGAGGCAGTCGAGTTTTCGACCCTTATCAAAATCCGTAAGGCATCCTTCAAATTAAAAACCCTGCAGCTTCCTGAACAGCCCTTTTTCAGCACCTTACGGAATAAGTTGATGTGGGGCGTTGACCGCCGAAATTGAATTTCATCCAATGCTTAACAATTTTTAATCTTTGTTTGTGTTTTATAAGAGCGACAGGTTATGTTATTTTTAGAATTATATTACTTTTGTAGCTTTTGAAAAACGAAGGAAAGATCGATTTTTTCGATTAAAAATGTTGAAATTCAGTTGTTTATGAAAGCTGCTGGCCGGGAGTGAAAAGTTGTAATTTAACCCCGTTTTTTTGATCCTAACGAATCTGAAACAAAGCCAAACCTTTCTAAAAGCAATTCGGCAACAAGGATAAAAATAACATGCCTGAAATCAGAGTTAAAAAAACGAAATGGAATGCCAATATGAAAAGACTAGCATTGGTGTTTGCAATTGTTTTGATGACGGTATCAGGACATGCACAAAGAACAGCCGACATCGGGATTTGGGGCGGAACGTCAACCGTTTGGGGAGACATGGATAACAACGCCGCATTTGAAACATTCAACCCTACTTTCGGGGCTTATTTCAGGTATAATTTTAATGCGCGGGTGGCATTAAGAGCCATGTTCCTGACCGGAAGCATGTCGCGCGAAGGCACAGTGGAGGAAGCTCCCTGGGAATTTGACAAAAGCGCCCAGGACCTGACATTGCAGGCCGAAATTAATTACCTGAAGTACATTCTGGGGAAGAAGAAACTCCGTTTTAGTCCTTATGTTACCATAGGCGTTGGGGTATCGTATTTCTCTTACACATTTCGTCCCGAAGACGTTTATGTGTTTAATCCCGATCATCCCGAGATTGAGATTGACGGTAGCGGAAATTTTGTGGCCCGCGGGGAAGAGTCGGAAGTGGTACCCACCATTCCGTTCGGTTTTGGTTTTAAATACACCATTGGCGAGCGTTTGGGATTGGGAATTGAATACCAGATGCGGAAATACATGAGTGACCGCCTGGACGACCTGGATGATCCGCTGGCATATAAAAACGGGAATGAGGAGGTCTCATATAACCAGAATAGTCATAACAACGACTGGGTAGGTTATTTGGGCGTTCACCTTACTTACAAGATATACATTGGCAAGAAAGCTTGCCCGGCTTACGAAAGCAAACAATAAAAATGGAATCGTTCAGAAATAAGATAGATATCAACAACATACCACAGCACGTTGCGATCATCATGGATGGGAATGGCAGATGGGCTGAGCGGCATGGCAAGGCCCGTATGACAGGGCATGAACATGGCGTGGAAGCTGTTCGTGCGGTTGTGGAAGGAGCCGGGGAAATAGGGGTGAAGCATCTTACGCTTTATGCCTTTTCTACTGAAAACTGGAACCGCCCCAAAGCAGAGGTCGATGCCTTGATGGGCTTGTTGGTACATGCCATTGAGATGGAAACCGATTCCCTGATGAAGAACAACGTACGTTTGGATGCCATTGGCGATATTGAAGCCATGCCCGATCCGGTACGTAAACAACTGGAACAATGTATCCTCCGGCTGAGCAAAAATACCGGGCTGAACCTGATTTTAGCCCTGAGTTACAGCGGACAGTGGGATATTCTGAATTCCGTTAAGAAAATTGCAAAAGACGTTGTTGAACATAAACTGAAACCAGAAGAGATAAATAATAAACTGTTCAGAAGTTATTTGTCCACATCCGGCGTGCCGGATCCGGAATTGCTCGTCAGAACCAGTGGTGAGTACCGGATCAGTAATTTTTTACTGTGGCAGATTGCTTATTCTGAATTGTATTTTACTTCAAAGTTATGGCCTGATTTCAGGAAAAATGACCTTTTTGAAGCGATCGTAGATTACCAGAACAGAGAGAGAAGATTTGGAAAAACAAGTGAACAGTTAATGAGCTAATTTTATGATTAAACTACAAAAGTCGATAATAGGGCTTTTATTCCTATTTGTAACTTTTTTACCGCATGCAAAGGCGCAGGAAGCCGATAGTACCAACTTTTCGGTGTATTATTCCAGTGCCAGGAAGTACACGATTGCAGACATTCAGGTCTCCGGGATTCGTTACCTGGATAAAACCGTGTTGATTCAGTTATCCGGGCTTACCGTGGGCGATTATGTCGAGGTGCCAGGAGATAAAATTACCGAAGCAATCAAAAAATTATGGCAACAGGGTTTGTTTTCGGATGTGAAAATAACCGCCACTAAAATTGTAGAAGGAGACATTTGGCTTGATATCTATTTACAGGAGAGGCCCCGTCTGTCGGATGTTAATTTCTACGGTGTTTCCAAATCAGAAAAAGACGACATCACCGAAAAGGTTCTTTTGTTACGCGGAAGCCAGATTACCGACCACCAGGTAAACAGTGCACAACGTACCATTAAAGGAATATTTACCGCGAAAGGCTTCCTCAATACCGATGTAAACATTGTTCAGCGTGATGACAGCACGCAGAACAACAGCGTTGTCCTCGATATATATGTGGACAAGAAGGAAAAGGTAAAAGTCAACAACATCGAGATTGAAGGAAACGAAGCCTTGTCGGACAATGCCCTGGAAAAAGCGATGAAGAAAACCAACGAGAAGTCGTTGCGTAATTTCTTCAAAACCAAAAAGTACCTTGAAGAAGAGTACGAAAAGGATAAGGTAAACATGGTTGACAAATACAACGAAAAAGGATACCGCGATGCCGTGGTTACCAACGACTCTGTTTTCCAGGTGCAGGTGGGGAAAAAGAACAAGACCCGTGTCAATATCGACATGACGGTGGAAGAAGGAGACAAGTATTACTTTGGTGATATTAAATGGGTGGGGAACACCGTTTACCCGTCAGAGTACCTGAGTACAGTGTTGGGAATTAAAAAGGGAGATGTCTTCAACCAGAAGATTCTGGATAAACGCTTGTTTGACAACGACGAAGGTTTGAACAACCTGTACCTCGACCAGGGATATCTGTTTTTTAACCTCGAACCGGTGGAGGTGAATGTTAACAAGGATACCATCGATTACGAGATGCGTATTATGGAAGGCAAACAGGCTACCATCAACGAAGTACGCATTGTGGGGAACACCAAAACGCACGAACACGTGGCTCGTAGAGAAGTTCGTACTTATCCGGGCGATCTTTTCAGCAAAACATTGTTGATGCGTTCGTATCGTGAATTGGCGCAGCTCGGGCATTTCGACCCGGAAGCGATTAATCCCGATGTGCAACCTCACCCCGAAGACGGCACGGTTGACATTGAGTACCAGTTGCAGGAAAAAGCCAACGACCAGATCGAGCTTTCAGGAGGTTGGGGAGCCGGTATGTTTGTTGGATCGGTAGGTCTGAAGTTTGCCAACTTTTCGGTGCGTAACATCTTTAACAAGGAAGCCTGGCGTCCGCTCCCGACCGGCGACGGACAAACGCTTAGTTTGCGTTATCAAACCAGTGGAAAATACTACCGTACGGTAAGTTTGTCGTTTATTGAGCCCTGGCTGGGAGGTAAAAAACCGAACTCTCTTTCGCTGTCGCTTTCGCATTCAAGAATCAACTACAGCGCCAATAAATATTACCAGTCGTACAATCCTTACGGTTACGGCGGTGGTTATGGCGGTTATGGCGGTTACAGTGGATATGGCGGCTACAATCCTTACGGTTATGGCTACGGAAGTTATTACCCCAGCTATAACTATAACTACGGATCGGAAAGCGATAACGAAGATGAAGCCCAGATTTGGGAAACAACAGCGTTGGCACTCGGATACGGTTACCGGTTGTCGTGGCCCGATGACTACTTTACTGTGTACCACGAAGCTTCGCTCGAACACTATAATTTAAGGAACATGGGAAGTTATTTTGCGTTCCTGGCCGACGAGGGCGGACAAGTAAACGGAACATTTAACAACCTGGGGTTTAAAACCGTTGTGGGCCGTAGCTCTATCGATAACCCACTGTATTCACGTAGGGGGTCTAATTTATCACTGACCTTGAAAATGACACCGCCTTATTCATGGTTTACCAATACCGATTACTCGGACGAGAACCTGTCGAATAAAGATCGCTACAAATGGATCGAATACCACAAGTGGTTGCTAAAAGGACAAATATATAACCCGCTGACCAATCCTAATTCAGATCATACACTTGTACTGCGTACAGCCTTTGAGATGGGATTCCTCGGATATTTCGACAAGGGAAGACAATCGCCGTTCGAAGGATTTATCGTGGGTGGTTCGGGTATGTCGGGCTATAACATGTACGGAACCGACTATGTGGCTTTAAGAGGTTACAAGGATTACAGTTTGAGTCCTTCCAGCGGGTCGAAAATGTACTCGAAATTTACCATGGAACTTCGTTTCCCGATCACCCTGAAACCAAGTGCTACGATTTACGCACTGGCTTTTATTGAAGGTGGTAACACCAGTATGTCGTTCCAGAATTATTCTCCGTTTAATTTGCATCGCTCCGCAGGGTTGGGGGTACGTATTTTTCTCCCGATGTTTGGTTTGATGGGGATCGACTGGGGATACGGATTTGACGATATACCAGGCTATTCAGACGCTGCCGGAAGCCAGTTCCACTTTGTTATCGGACAGCAGTTCTAGAAAAACGTTTTACGATTTGGCATAAAATATGATAGATCGACACCAGAATAATTTAAATTGATTTACCATGAAGAAATTAATTTTGACAACAGCCATACTTATTTCGTTCGTGTTTGCATCGCAGGCACAGAAATATGGTTTCATCGATTCAGAATACATAATGGAGAACATTCCTGCCTATACAGCTGCCCAGGAACAGTTAAATCAGCTGTCGTCGCAATACCAGAAAGAACTGGAGGCGATGCATGCCGAAGTTGAGCAGATGTACCAGGATTTTCAGGCCGAAAGTGTGTTGCTTTCAGAAGATATGAAACGGAAACGCGAAGACGTGATCATCTCGAAAGAAAAGGATTACAAACAACTGCAACGGAAGTATTTTGGCCCCAGCGGCGATTTGTTCAGCAAACGCCAGGGACTGGTAAAACCGATTCAGGACGATATTTTTAATGCCGTTCAGGAGATCGCAACCGAAGGCAGTTATGCCGTTATTTTCGACAAAGCCGGAGGCACTACTTTGTTCTTCACCAATCCGAGGTACGATTTGAGTGATCAGGTTTTACAAAAACTCGGATATAAGTAAAATAAAATTATATTTGCAAGCAAAAATTTAGACCACGCTAATTATGAAAGATTTAATGAAATTACTCGCAGTGCTCCTGTTTACTGTAACCGCTGCTACTGCTGCTAACGCACAGACTTTGAAGTTCGGACACATTGACCTGCAGGGACTGATACAAGTAATGCCCGAGAGAACGACTGCTGAAGAAGAATTCAATAAATTCCAGGCCGAATTGGAAGAGATTTTGGGAGATATGCAAACGCAATATCAAACCAAATTAGGCGAATTTGAACAATTGGGTGCCGATGCTTCTGAAATTAAAAGAAATGCAAAGGTAACTGAGATTCAGGAAATCCAGCAACGTATTCAGAACTACCAGGTAACTGCTCAGCAGCAACTTCAGCAAAAACAAGGCGAACTTTTACAGCCGGTTTTCGACAAAGCTGAAAAAGCCATCGAAGAAGTGGCCAAGGAAAAAGGTTTGATCTACGTATTTGACGCAGGTGTGGCCAACCGTACCATTCTGTACAAATCAAATCAAAGCCTGGACCTGCTTCCCTTAGTAAAAGCAAAATTGGGAATTCAGTAAGCAATTTCCTTTAAGATATAAAAGCCATCCGTCAGCCGACGGGTGGCTTTTTTTATGACCAATATCCTCAAGGTATCGAAGAGACTTTCGCTATCGAAGCGCTCAGCAGTTTAAACCCGTTTAGCGCCTGTTTTCGAACTGAAGGAAAGAGTGCTAGAACGGTTACACACTCGCCGGATTCTTCAGATCGTTTTTGAGATAATCGGTCGCTGTTTTCTTGAATTTTATGTTTATTTTTAATCCGCTGGTTAACAGAATATCAACCAAAACCCGATGCATTGAAAACAATACCAGGTAAAGCCGAAAGCCCTTTAAACCCTTTGCTGGCGCGGATAATAACAACCTTGCAGTAAAACCTAAAAAACAAGCATATGAAACGAATGATGACCACCATCGGATTAATTGTGTTTGCCGCAGTTTATCTGAAAGCACAAAGCCTTGAGCTAGGCGTAAAAACAGGCGTGGGCATGGCCGGCACCCGCATTACCACGCTTCCTGAAAACGTAAAGCATTCGGATATTTTTTCCCCGGTGCTGTCGTACAGTGTAAACGGAAGCCTTTGTTACCAAAGCAAAGGATGGTTGGGAATTACCGCCGAACCCGGAATTGTAAAGAAAGGCTGGTTGACGAACAAAGGCGAGGAGCTTGAAAATAAAATACGCTTACACTACCTTCAACTGCCTGTTTTGGTCGACTTCCATGCGACTGACAAATGGGTGTTTTCCATAGGCCCCGAGCTGAATTACCTCGTAAAGGCAACAAATAAATCGGCGTACGGAACAGAAAATATTACCGACTTAAACCGGAAATCGGAGCTGGCAGCGGTGATCGGGTGTGCCTATAAATTGGGCGGTAAGCTCGAGCTTGGCCTGCGTTACAGCCACGGACTAACGCAAACATCCGACAACGTGTTTTGGGCCGGTGAGACGCAGGGCGACAGTCAACCAGAAATGAAGGATTACAATCAATACCTGCAAATGTATCTGAAAGTGAACCTGAAAAGGCTGCGGTGAGCGTGATCCCGTTTCAGCGCGTGGGCCAACAGATTGGCTTTGGGGCGATTTTCCTAGCTTCAGATAATAAATAACCGCCAAAAACTCGCAAATAAAGGGCCACTTGTTGTACAACAGGTGGCTTTTTTTCGTCGGGCAGGTGCTTGCGGGCATCTATCTGGTTGATATTCCACAACATCGCAGCAGTAAGGCTTTCAGTAAAGTTTTTCGGTATTTCGTGTTGTTCGGATAGACGATATCAATTATATTTAATGGCAGTAATAATGTACTTTGCAAGGCCTTTTCAATCATGTCTAAAACTTTACGAAATGGAAGATAACGCAGCTCTGAATAATACGAAACTATTTGAGATAGCCTGGGAGGTTTGTAACCAGGTGGGAGGAATTTATACCGTAATACGCTCCAAAGTGCCGTCGGTGATCAAGAAATGGGGGGTTGACAATTATTTTTTGGTCGGTCCTTATTTTGAGGAGCAGGCAGCTGCGCATTTCGATCCGGCAACCGACTACTCAACCCCGATCGGGAAAGCCGTATTGGAGATGCAGTCGAGAGGCTTTGATGTGCATTACGGGAAATGGATTGTTTCGGGACGCCCGAATGTGGTGTTATTTAACCCGTATTCGGTGTACGACAAACTGGGCGAGATCAAGCACTTCCTGTACCAGGATTATCACATTTCGATCCCCGACGGGGATGAGTTGCTGGATAAAGTGGCGGCCTTTGGTTTCCAGGTGAAAGAGTTCTTTCATTATTTATGCAACAATGGTTTCTGCGGCACCAATACCATTGCACATTTTCACGAGTGGATGGCCGGGATTCCGATTCCGGGAATAAGAAAGTCGAACCTGAATGTTAAAGTGGTTTTCACCACGCATGCCACTTTGCTGGGGCGTTACCTGGCCATGAACGACCATGAGTTTTACGACCATCTTCCGTTTTACAACTGGGAGCAGGAAGCCAATAAATTCAATGTGCGCCCTATTGCCGAAATCGAAAGGGCTTCGGCACATGGTGCCCATGTTTTTACTACAGTGAGTGAAGTCACGGCCCGCGAATGTGTATACTTACTCGGACGCACCCCCGACAAAATATTGCCCAACGGACTAAACATCCAGCGTTTTGAGGTTTTGCATGAGATGCAGAACCAGCACGTGCAGATAAAAGACCGGATTCACGAATTTGTAATGGGGCATTTTTTCCAGAGCTATTCGTTCGACCTCGATAAAACCCTGTACTTTTTTACTTCGGGGCGTTACGAATACCAGAACAAGGGCTACGACCTGACACTGGAAGCGCTGGCGCGTCTTAACTGGAAAATGCAACAGGCGGGGTCGGACATGACCGTGGTTTCGTTCTTTATTACCAAGCGGCCGTTCTATTCTTTCAATCCCGAGGTGTTGCAGTCGAGGGCACAGATCGAAGACGTGCACCGCGTAGCTGAAGAGATTAAAGAGCAGGTAGGGAAGCGTTTGTACAATAAAGTTACCACCGCCAGTGGTTCGTATGCATTTCCTGATTTAAGTGAACTGGTGGATGATTACCTGCGGTTGAAACTGCGCCGCAACGTGCAAAGCTGGAAAACCAACAGTTTGCCAAAAGTGGTAACGCATAGCCTGGTGGATGATGCAAAAGATGAAATCCTGAATTTCCTGCGAACTTCCAATCTGGTCAACCATCGTCACGACAAGGTGAAAATTGTATATCACCCCGATTTTATTGCGACTACCAATCCGCTGTTCAGGATGGATTATACGCAGTTTGTAAGAGGTTGTCACCTGGGGATTTTCCCGAGTATGTACGAGCCTTGGGGCTACACACCGCTCGAATGTCTTGCCAGTGGGGTGCCTTCGGTAACCAGTAACCTGGCCGGATTTGGTGATTATGTTGTTAATAACCTGCCTCAGCACGATGAACAGGGAATGTACATTATCGACCGGACCGACGGAAATTTCCACCGGACGGCGGAGGAACTGGCCAACATGCTGTTTGACTTTGTAAACATGACGCGGCGCGAAAGGATTGCCCTTCGTTACCGGTGCGAGGAAGCTTCGATGCACTTCGACTGGTCAAATCTGGGGAAATATTACGACGACGCTTATAAACTTGCCCTGGAGCGCTAACAAAATAGAATATGAAATACGCCCCGATTGGTGTTTTTGATTCAGGATACGGCGGCCTGACAGTTTTGAAAGAACTGGTGGATACGCTGCCTGAATACGATTTCCTGTACCTGGGAGACAATGCCCGCACGCCCTATGGTACCCGTTCGTTTGATGTGGTTTACAAATACACGCTGCAATGTGTGAAATACCTGTTTTCGCAGGGGTGTCCGCTAATAATTATTGCCTGTAACACGGCTTCGGCCAAGGCGCTTCGCAACATTCAAATGCTTGATTTACCCACCCTGGCACCCGACAACCGGGTACTGGGAGTTATTCGCCCCAGTGTGGAGAAAGTAGCAGAAATTACACAAAACGGACATGTTGGCGTGTTGGGTACGGTAGGTACGGTAAGTTCAGAATCGTATCCCATTGAACTGGAAAAGTGGTCGGGTGGGAGAGTGAAGTCAACCGTGCAGGAAGCCTGTCCCATGTGGGTACCCATTGTGGAAAACAACGAAATTGAAACCGAAGGGGCAGAGTTTTTTGTGAAAAAGAACATCCTGAATATTCTTCAGAAAGATAAAACGATCGATACGCTGATTTTGGGGTGTACGCACTATCCTTTGCTGGAAGATCTGATTCGAAAATATGTTCCGGAGCAAATTGAAATATTAAAGCAGGGACACATTGTGGCGGAAAAGCTGACCGATTACCTGGAGCGGCATCCTGAAATGGAAGTGCGTTTGTCGACAGGAGGAAGTATTGACTACCGAACCACTGAATCGGCCGGAACTTTTGAAAGCAAAGCCTCTCTTTTTATGGGACAGGATGTAAAAGCTTCCACCATCGTTTTACCCTAAGAAAAAAGCCATCCGAAAATCGAATGGCTTTGTATCTTTTAACCCGCAAATTCTGTAATTGCCTGTTGCATTTGCCCGTACTGTTCTTCCATGCTTTGCAGAAGTTTGTACTGGGCGCGTGTCCGGATCAGGTTATGCTCGGGCGATTTGGTTTTGTAATAGTTATCGCCGTCAATATAATCCATCAGGAAACGAAGCACCTGTTCGTAGGTGATGTACTTGGCCGAAAAAGCCAGGTATTCCAATTCTTTTTCAGTTAAGAAAGAGCCGGCTTCTTCGAGGTAGCCCTTGGCAAAAGCCTTGTATATTTCAAGGTTCATTGAAACATTGTCGAGGTTCTCGTCATCTTCCAAACCGGTGTTGGTGTAGAAACGCATGGCATCGCCAAAATCGTTCAGAACGGTACTGCTCAGAACAGTGTCGAGGTCGATCACACAAAGAACGTCTCCTTTTTTGTCAAAAAGAATGTTGTTGATTTTGGTGTCGTTGTGGCTGATACGAGTCGGAATAATCCCGTCTTCCACCATTTTCCAGAAATTCAGCATTTCTTCTTTCCGGTCCTCAATCCACGCAATTTCTTCAGCAACCTGTGCTTTTCTTCCCACCGGGTCTTTGCTCAACACGGCATCCCACTGTTTAAAGCGGTAACGAATGTCGTGAAAGCCTGGAAGTATGTTTACCAAAGGTTCATTCAGGTCAGCAACCAGCGACTGGAATTTGCCAATTCCTTTTCCACCGGCGTAAGCCAGTTCCGGAGTTTCGGCAGCATCGTAAGCAATGGTATCATTAATAAACAAGCAAACCGCCCAGTATTCATCTTCTTCGTCCAGAAAATAAAGCTTCCCGTCGTTGGCCGGAATGATGGTCATTGCTTCCCGTAAGGGATCTCCGCCAGCCTGCTCCACTTTCTTTTTGATGTGCAAACAAACTTTCTGGATGTTATCCATCATCGCCGGAATAGGCGAGAAGATATTCTTATTCTTGCGCTGAAGAATGTAGTTGGGAGAATCGCCAACGGTTTTGATGATGAAAGTGTCGTTGATAAAGCCTTCGCCAAGTGGCTTCACTTCTTCAACCTGTCCTTCCAGTCTGAAATTCCGTGCGATTGCGGTTAATTCAATACTCATTAATGATTTCTTTTATTGATTTGTACTATAGTCAGTCAATTACCAGAGCTTCTCAGGATATTCTCCGGCATCGATCAGGTTTCTTATTTTGTTAACAACCAATGGCTTGTCTTCCTTGTAAGTAACACCAAACCAGGGCGAATCAGCTTCCAGCACTTTTACGCTGGCTTCACCGTCGCTAATCAGGTCGAACACCACTGAAGGGATGAACATTTCCGACTTGGGTTTTGAAATTTCTGTTTCGAGGAAATCCACAAAGCGTTTTTCAAGCGTTGCAAAAATAGTGGGTTTGAAGCCCCATATATTCATCGACGCACTTTCGTTGCCTGTGAGCGGTTTTTCCGAACCATCTTCTTCTACCGAGTAGGCAGCCTCCTCTTTTTTGAAGATTTTGGTAGTCTCTACAATTTTAACAAGGTTGCTATTTTTATCCACTTCACATAAACCCCGCGAAACCGATCCGTGGTCAGAAAGGGTGTTTCTAAGTTGGTAACCAACCATTGAATATTCAGAATCGTCAGTTGAAGAAGTCAGGAAATCAGCCATTACCTTGTAAGCGTTTTTTCCATAGAAGTCATCGGCATTCAGAGCGCAAAAAGGTTCTTTAACCGCGCCTTTTGCTACCAGAATGGCGTGGGCGGTTCCCCAGGGTTTTTCACGGCCTTCGGGCAATGTATAGCCTTCCGGAAGCATGTCTAACTCTTGGTACACATAATCAACCTCGATTTTGCCTTCCAGTTTTTTATCAAATTTTTCTTTGAACGCCTCAGCAAAGCTTTCCCTGATAATAAAAACGACCTTGCCAAAACCGGCGCGAATAGCATCGTAGATAGTATAGTCAATAATCGCTTCACCGTTTGGCCCCACTGGCTCAACTTGTTTAAGACCTCCGAAACGGCTGCCCATTCCGGCAGCAAGAATTAATAATGTTGGTTTCATTTTAGTTTGTTATAAGTGATTCATAATCGTAATCCTCATTGGGTGTCAACTTCTTTACAAAGTTTAACACGGAAGGGATGTATCGGATAAGAATAACACAACTACGAAAGAATAAAAAGTTATCGAAAGTAAAAAATATTTTCGGCAGAGATTTTAAAAATATTAAAAAGATTTATTCTTGTTGTGTTATTATTTTTAAATGTAGGTGTATCCAAATGTACTTTCACCTATTTGATAGGTGCAGCTACTCTTTGTACCAACTGGCATACATACTGTAGGCATTGGCAATTCTGTTTACTTCCCCGTGTAATAGCTCCGGGCTGATGTCTTTTACTTTTTTTGCAGGAATTCCGGCATAAACAGTGCCCGATTCAACAATCGTTCCCTTGGTTACAACCGAACCGGCAGCAACAATCGAGTTGCTTTCAATTACTGCATTGTCCAAAATGACGGCATTCATACCAATCATTACATTATCATGCAATGTGCATCCGTGTATTATTGCTCCATGCGCTATGGTAACATTGTTCCCGATATTGGTGGGTGACTTCTGGTAAGTGGCATGAATGGTTGCATTATCCTGTATGTTGGTGTTATTCCCAATTTTTATATAATGAACGTCTCCGCGTAAAACGGCATTGTACCAAACACTGCAATTGTCTCCTATTTCAACATCGCCAATTATGGCAGCTGTTTCTGCTAAAAAACAGTCTTTACCAAATTTTGGATTTTTTCCTTTTAGTTCTTTAATAAAAGCCATTATCTGTATTGAATTTAAATAGAATACAAAAATACGAAAACCCTAAAACTATCGCATATGTCATCATTCACTTGTTAAATAATGATTACATTTGTTTGTCATTTGATTGATCAACCATCAGCAAAATCGGTTCTGAAATTATGATTTATTAGTTTTAGAGTCGTTTTTTTTATGGAATAAACGAAAGATTGTTTTTTTAGTGTGTAAATGAAATTGATCCGTTATTTAGACATGCCATTTGGTAAGTGTATTTTTTAATGGGAGTTTATATACAAATGAAACATTAATAATAGGAACAGAGTAAAGAACTAAAAATGAACGAATATGCTTAGGGCTGGCTAAAATACCCGTTATTTCAGTGCAGTTGAGCAAAATTCCTACACCTTAAATCAAAAGCAATTTTATTAACAATGAAAGAGACCAAAGTAATTGAGCTGGAAGAAGTTGCGATACGGTTTTCTGGAGATTCCGGAGACGGAATGCAGCTTACCGGAACCTTGTTTTCAGATGCTACAGCGCTTCTTGGAAATGATATTTCAACATTCCCCGACTATCCGTCGGAAATTCGTGCACCCCAAGGTACTGTAGGCGGTGTTTCCGGATTCCAGGTACAGTTTGGGCACAAACAGATAAATACTCCGGGAGATTATGCACATGTGCTGGTTGCCATGAACCCGGCAGCTGTAAAGGCAAATGCCCGTTTTATGATGCGGGGCGGAACCATTATTTATGACTCTGACTCCTTTAACGAGAAGAACCTGGCAAAGGCCAATTTCAAAACCGATGATCCTTTTGGGGAACTGGGACTTGAAGATTATCCCAAAATTGCGGTTCCAATTACTTCATTAACTCAGGAAGGCTTAAAGGAATTCGGACTGGATAATAAGAGTATTCTTCGCAGTAAAAATATGTTTGCACTGGGCTTGGTTTGCTGGATGTTTAACCGCCCACTCGAATTTGTGGATGAATTTATCCGTTCCAAATTCAAGAAAAAACCGGTGGTTGTTGAGTCGAATATCAAGGTATTGCACGACGGGTACAACTACGGAATGAACATGCAGCATATGACACCTACTTACCTGGTGCATCCTGCAGAAATTGAAAACGGGACCTACCGCAATGTGAACGGAAACCAGGCAACTGCCTGGGGACTTTTGGCTGCAGCCGAACGTGCGGGGCTGGAACTGTTCCTTGGTTCTTATCCTATTACACCGGCCACTGATATTCTTTCTGCTTTATCGGAAAGAAAAGACCTGGGCGTAAAAACCTTTCAGGCTGAAGACGAAATTGCCGGAATTGCTTCTGCCATTGGCGCCGCATTTGCCGGCGATTTGGCCGTTACAACCACATCGGGGCCAGGTTTGGCTTTGAAATCGGAAGCGATCGGCCTGGCGGTTATGGCAGAGCTTCCGCTGGTGATTGTAAATGTTCAGCGTGGTGGTCCATCAACCGGACTTCCTACAAAAACGGAACAGTCGGATCTTTTGCAGGCGCTTTACGGACGTAATGGCGAAAGCCCCGTTGTTGTATTGTCTGCCAGTACGCCTTCTGATTGTTTTTACTATGCCTACATGGCTTCTAAAATAGCTCTGGAACGTATGGTTCCGGTTATTCTTCTTACCGACGGATTTTTAGGGAACGGAAGCGAACCCTGGAAAATTCCGAGTGTGGCAGAATTACCTTCCATCACACCTCGTTTAGCTAAAGATGCAGAAGCATTTCAGCCATACAAGAGAGACGAAAAGACACTTGCACGCGAATGGGCTTTCCCTGGTATGAAAGGATTTGAACATCGCATTGGCGGATTGGAAAAGAATGTTACCGGTACGGTTAGTCATGATCCTGAAAACCACCAGGTGAATACTGAGATCAGAGAAGAAAAAGTTCAGCGCGTAGTTGAGCTGGTTCCCGATCTGGAAGTTTGTGGTGACGAAGAAGGCGACGTATTGGTAGTGGGCTGGGGTGGTACTTATGGTCACCTGATCAGTACCGTGCGTCAGTTACGTTTGGAAGGCAAAGATGTAAGCCTGGCACATTTCAACTACATAAAACCGCTTCCAAAGAATACCGAGGAAGTTTTCAGCCGTTTCAAAAAGATTATCGTTTGCGAGCTTAACATGGGACAGTTTGCCGGTTATTTGCGCGATAAAATGCCCGGATTTAATTATTTCCAGGCCAATAAAGTGAAAGGCTTGCCATTTACGGTGAGTGAGCTGAAAGAAAGTATCAACAAATTGCTGGAGGATTAATCATGACTGATCTGAAATACACGATAAAAGATTTTAAAAGCGAAAATGAAATCCGGTGGTGTGCCGGATGTGGCGACTTTGCCATTATAAACGCCGTACAACGTGCAATGGCCGGTTTGGGCATTCCGCGCGAAAAGTTTGCGGTTATTTCCGGTATCGGTTGTTCTTCCCGTTTCCCGTATTATATGAGTACCTATGGTTTTCATACAATTCACGGACGTGCAACAGCTGTTGCTTCGGGGGTAAAAGCTGCCAATCCTGAACTGAGTGTTTGGGTAATGACCGGCGACGGAGACTCGATGGCTATTGGTGGGAACCACTTTATTCACCTGATTCGTCGTAATTTCGATATGAATGTGGTGGTTTTTAACAACCGCATTTACGGATTAACCAAAGGGCAGTATTCGCCTACTTCGGAGCGTGGTTTTGTAAGTAAAACTTCGCCGTTCGGAACAGTGGAAGATCCGTTTGTTCCCGGACAGTTGGTGATTGGTGCGCGCGGAACATTCTTTGGCCGCTCCATCGATGGAAACCTGAAACTGAGTCAGTCGGTTTTGGAAGGTGCTGCAGCACACAAAGGAACCTCGGTGGTGGAAGTGCTGCAAAACTGTGTGATCTTTAACAACGGTATTCATGCTGCCATTACCGACCCAAATCACCGTGCCGACCGTCAGTTGATACTGGAACATGGCAAGCCAATGCTTTTTGGTGAAGAAAACGACAAAGGGCTTATTTTTGACAAAGGCAAGTTGAAAGTGGTGAAGATAGGTGAAAACGGCGTGAAGGAATCGGATATCCTGGTTCACGATGCTTGCGAAGAAGATCCTACCTTACATTTGGCACTGATCAACATGAAGTTGCCCGATTTTCCGGTAGCTTTTGGTGTGATCAGAAGCGTTTCCGCGCCTGTTTACGACGTGGAAATGGAAGCTCAGATCGAGGAGGTTCAGCAAACATGTAAAATTAAGAACGTAGATCAGTTGCTACGTTCAGGAAACACCTGGGAGGTAACCGGCAATGAAAACGGTAAAGGCTCAGACCCTAAATGTCAGTAAGAAAGTTTTAAGATAATTATAGAAGGCTCTGTCGTTTGGCAGGGCCTTTTTTACTAGTGCCTTTGTCGACTGCTTATTTCCCGACACAATAAATGTTTTTAACTCCTTTTAAAATATATGCATCATTTGTGGCAGCTATGGATGACCAGAATTTGTCATCGATTGAATGAGAGCTAAGGACCTCAAACGTTCGACCAGGTTTTAATACATAGGTAAGGCCTTTTTCATCGTAAAAATAAAGCCGGTCATTGCAAATCCAGGGTGAAGCCCAGCAAGCGGCCGATTTTCCAGCACTCTTTTTGTATAGCCTTTCTCCGCTGGTGGCATCAAAACACGAGATTTCACCTCCGCGGTCGGAAAGCACGTAAAGCAAGCCGTTGTAAAGAAGGGGCGAAGGATAACAAAGGCCTGCCAGAGAATCGGACCAGGCAACAAATTCGCTGGTGCTTTCTCCAGGCGCCGGAGAAATGTTGCCTTCGGCTCCTGCCTTAACTGCGTATAGCGAACCTATGTCGCGCGGTCCGCCCGATAGTCCCAGATATATCTTTTCCTTGTCAAAAACGGGTGAAGCTACGGCTCTGCCTTTTTCAAAAGCCAGTTCCCAAATCAGTTCTCCGTTTTCCGGATTGTACGAACGCGCCAGCGACCCGAGGGTGACCAATTCTGTTCGCTGCGTGTTTTTCCAAATAACAGGTGTGGAATAAGTCGTTTTCTCATCGCGTGCCACTTTCCACTTTTCTTCGCCCGTAAGTGCGTCCAAAGCCACCAGAAAAGAACTTTCTTCGTTGTCGACCAAAACAAACAAAAGCTGCTTGTAAAGCACAGGCGAAGAACCGGTTCCCCAGCCCCTTTGTGTTTCATAGGCTCCGAGGTCTTTTTCCCAGACAAGGGTTCCGTTTAAATCATAGCAATATACTCCGTGCATACCAAAGCAAACATATACGTGTTTCCCGTCGGTAACGGGGGTTTCGCAGGCGTAGGTACTTCCGGCATGTTTTGTTATCCGCGGTTTTCCTTCGCGCGAAACAACGGTCCACAGATTCTTGCCGGTATTCAAATTCAGACAGGTTAGTTGCCACTTGTAAACATCTTCCGGTTGCGACGGCAGTGTTTCGTTCTCTTTAATGGGGGCTTTTTCTACCAGCACAGCAGATGAGTAAAAGACTTTGTCACCAAAAACGATGGGAGACGACCAGCTTTCCCCATCCATTGCTTGTGTCCAGCGGATGTTTAAACTGTCGTTCCATTCGCTTGGCAAATCTTTTCCGGCAACGATCATATCTGCTCCTGCCCCCCTGAACTGGGGCCATTCATTAGTAGTACACGCTGATAGAAAAAGTAAAATTCCCGTTGTTATGAATAAAATAGTTACGGGAAGTCGGTGGTGATTTCTTTTCATAGTTGTCGGTTAAGAAGTTGGTTTTGTGCATAAATTTATCAAAAAAACAAAAGCAGACAATAGCTTGTCTGTTTTGGAAATAACACCGCATTTTGATACATTGGTTAACTAAAAAGAATAATATGAAAATAATGCGGGTTACATGTATTTTATTGTTGATGGGCTTGTTGGCATGTCAAACAAAACCGGGTATTTCGCCTGAATCTTATCAGAAATTTCAGAAAGAAGGAGATGCGATTACTTCGCAGGTGCAGGGTGTTTTACTTTCGAATGTTGCCGGTGCCATTCAAAAAGGAG
Source organism: Maribellus luteus (assembly GCF_003576475.1). Taxonomy (GTDB): domain Bacteria; phylum Bacteroidota; class Bacteroidia; order Bacteroidales; family Prolixibacteraceae; genus Draconibacterium; species Draconibacterium luteum. The sequence continues at coordinate 63,001 of NZ_QWGR01000006.1, forward strand.
GAACTGAACACGCCGTTGAATTTTGCAACATCAAAGCCACTACTTTGGTGGATAGTTTGAGCCAGGCCTTTTCCTGCAACATCTCGCGGGTTTCAGACAGGAACCGAAATCCGGAAAATACTTTGAATAAAACCGAAGCCGAACTTTGGAAACTGTTTGCAAAGAATCCTCAGGCTGATACTTTGCTGAAGGTCAATAATAAAATCACCTACTACAAACGCATTAATACTGCCATGCCTGCCTGTTTAAAGTGCCACGGCGATCCGGTAAATGACATCAATGGCGCTACTTTGGAAAAGATTCAAACTTTGTATCCTCAGGATCTGGCAACCGGATACAAACTGAACGATTTCAGGGGATTGTGGAAAGTTGAGTTTACGGATTAGCTTTTGCCGCACCTCATTTAGGTTCTAAAAACATTTCAGGAGGAGAAGTATGAAGTTGTGCTAAAAAGTCGAACTTCTAGGTAGGTTTTCCTTTTTCTTGGGCTGTCCGGATATCAAAAAGATGATTAAAAAACATCAATAACGGATAGCACAGGATGCAAAGTATATTTGTATTTAATTTCTTGTTATAGCTTATGACAGAATTACTCCGGTAATTATTCGGAGTGTCAACGCATTGGTTACATAATAAATTGAATTCTGTGAACGTCGGCAAGGTAACGACATGTGCAGCGAAATTGTTTTTTATCGAAATAATTGATTCTAAGGAGCTGATATTCCCGACGTTTGGTAAACTAGGACGGTTGTCATCCTTTGATATTAAACTAAGGTTGCTGAATTAAATAACGAACATTATACTAATCTGACAAGCATGAAAAATAGAGGTACTTTTATCGGAAAAGCAATGGCATTGCTTATTGTTCTGGGAAGTGTGTTTCCCGCACAATCGCAGCAAAAGAAAGAAACACCGCAAAGCGACTACTATGTAGCGGCGTATGTTTGGCCTTCGTGTCATGACGATCTGTTGGGAAGGGAAAAATTATGGTCGGAAGGGATTGGCGAGTGGGAAGTGATAAAAAAAGGGAATCCTCGGTACGAAGGACACTACCAGCCCCGCCAGCCGCTGTGGGGCTATGAGATGGACAATGATCCCGAAGTGGTGGAACGCTGGATCGATGTTGCCACCGACCACGGAGTGAATGTTTTTGTTTACGACTGGTACTGGTACGAAGAAGGTCCGTACCTGGAAAGTGCACTCAATGATGGTTTTCTGAAAGCAAAAAACAATTCGAAAATGCAGTTTTACATTATGTGGGCGAACCACGATGTAAAGCGTAATTACTGGAATTACCACCGCTACGGTGACGATACTTCCATTCTTTGGGATGCCAAAGTAGACCGGAAGAATTTTGAAATTATTGTTGACCGTGTGATCAACCAGTATTTCAAACAGCCCAACTATTTCAAAATTAATGGCGAACCGGTATTCTCCGTGTTTAGTATTCATAAATTGATGGAAAGCTTTGGTGGCAGCGCGCAGGAAACCCGTAAAGCGCTCGACTATTTTAGAGACGAAGTAAAGAAAGCCGGTTTTCCCGGGTTGCATATTCAGTGGAATCAGGGCGGTGGTTCAATTATGTCGGACGAAAAAGCCAAGGAATTCCGTAAAAATGTGGATGCGATGGGCTTTAACAGTGTAGCCATGTACAATATGGGGGGAATGAACGAAGATTACCTTGTGTATGGCGCCAACTCGGTTAAAATTCGTGAACAGATGAATGAAATTCTGGACGTGCCTGTTTTCCCTTGCGTATCAATTGGCTGGGACGATACGCCACGCTTTCCGGCCAAAGGAATAAAGGACGTAGTGCATTATCACAACACACCCGACAGTTTTGCCGCCTTACTTTCGAAAGCAAAAAAATATGCCGACAAGCATCCGGACCAGCCCAAACTGATTACCATAAATGCCTGGAATGAATGGGTGGAAGGAAGCTACCTGCTGCCCGATATGCTGAACGGTTTTGGTTATCTCGAAGCAGTAAAAGAGGTGATGGTTGATGGCAAATACGATAAATATTAGCTTATTCGGTTGTGACCTGAAATCAGGAGGATGTTGTTTTTGATCCGTATAAAACGCTTATCGGAATTTCTGATTGGGGTGAAATTCATCATCCGTTAACGTCTTATTGACAGAAGTATAAAATTATGAAGAATAAAATTTTTAACGTCAACCTGTTGTTGAAAAGCTGTTTGCCTGGATCATTGTCAAAAAGAAGTTTCTGTAGCAAAGAGATGGACAAGAATAACAGTATCCATTCATTCAAATACCTGGGAGTGTTGTTGATCATTCTTTTTTCTGGCTTTAGTTTTGGGCAGGCTGTTTCCAAAAAAGTACAGCGTCCCAACATTGTTTTTGTATTTGCCGATCAGTGGCGGGCGCAGAGTACCGGGTTTGCCGGAAATCCGGATGTAGTTACTCCAACCATCGATAAACTGGCTGAAAAATCTGTTGTTTTCACAAAGGCAGTTGCCAATATGCCGGTGTGTTGTCCCTACAGGGCAAGTTTGTTAACCGGGCAGTATCCGTTAACCCACGGGGTGTTTATGAACGATGTCCGGTTTAATCCGAACGCCAACACAATGGGGAAGATTTTTAAAGCGGCCGGTTACAATACTGCCTATATCGGGAAATGGCATCTCGACGGAAATGGACGATCGGCGTATATTCCCCCAAACAGAAGACACGGGTTCGACTATTGGAAAGTGTTGGAGTGTACCCACAATTACAACAATTCCTTGTACTATTCAAACAATGATATCGTTCCTTCCAGGTGGTCAGGATACGACGCACATGCCCAAACACTGGATGCGATGAATTACATACGTGAGCATGCGAATACCGATCAGCCTTTTCTGCTGGTATTGTCCTGGGGACCTCCTCATGCACCTTACCAAACCGCCCCTGAAAAGTACCGCGAAAAATACCGTGATGTCTCCATTCGTTTGCGTCCGAATGTGCCTTCGGAATTTGCCGAGAAAGCGGAGAATGAACTAAAAGGTTATTATGCGCACATCAATGCATTGGATGATTACCTGGATATGTTGTTAACAACGCTGGAACGCGAAAATATTGATGAGAACACGATTTTTGTCTTTACATCCGATCATGGAGATATGATCTATTCTCAGGGAAAGATAAAAAAGCAACAGCCATACGATGAGTCGATAAGAGTTCCCTTCTTGCTGAGGTATCCTGAAATTCACCAAAACACAAAAAAGCTGGTTGAAGAGCCATTTGGGACGCCCGATATTTTACCAACGCTGCTTGGATTAGCTGATATTGATATTCCAAAGACAATTGAAGGCAACGACTATTCGGATGTCGTGAAAGGAAAGAAGAAAGGGATTGATAATACGGCGTTGATCTCATGCGTTACTCCTTTTGGCCAATGGGGCCGGAACTATGGAGGTGTTGAATACAGAGGCTTGCGGACAAGCAGGTATACCTATACCAGGAAATTGGATGGCCCCTGGCTGCTTTTCGATAATGAAAAAGACCCTTATCAGCAAAATAACCTGATTGGAAACCCGGGATACTCAAAGATTCAACGGAAGCTCGAAAGAGAATTGAAACAGAAATTGCGCAAAAACAAGGATAAATTTCTGCCCGGTGAAGAGTACATAAAAAAGTGGGGATACGAGGTGGATGAAACCGGAACAATCCCTTACGAACTGTAAATAAACTCAATCCTGATCACTTAGGATGAGGGGTATCTGGATTATGAACAGAGCTAGATAATCTGTAGAATAAGCCTGTCGCCAAAGTTTCCAGGGCACAATTGGTAACAAATATATTTATGCATAATCTTTCGGGGAAACCCCAAATTGTTTTTTAAATGATTTTGAGAAATATGGATAGTGGTTGAAGCCGGTATTGTTAGCAACATCAATTAAACTTAGTTTTTGTTCTCTAATAAGTTCTGCGGCTCGTTTTAGTCGATAGGTTCTAATAAAATCATTCGGAGGCATATCACTGAGTCCTTTTATTTTCCGATAGAATCCGGTTCTGCTGAAACCTAGTTCTCTCGCAATAGAATCAATATTTAAGTCGGGGTTTGCTAAGTCTTTTTGAATGATTTGAATTAGTTTATCCATGAAATTCTGGTCGTGAGGGCCCAATGACGGAGGAGGAGTCTCAACTTTTGAATTTGAAGGTTCAGAATAGTATTTTCTGATATTATTGCGGCTGGTAAATATATTTTTAACGGTCAGTAATAAATAATCAAGATTAAAAGGTTTGCAGATGTAGGCATCAGCCCCTAGTTCTAATCCTTCTAACTGTTCATTGACCGAAGTTTTTGCTGTCAGCAATATGATTGGAATATGACTGAATTCGGGGTGGCGTTTGACCGAATTGCACAACTCGTAGCCGGATAATCCTGGCATTAGCACATCACTTATGATCAGATCAGGAGAATTGCTCTGAATCAGTGACCATGCAATGAGGCCGTCTGGTGCTTCAATAAGCTCATAACGACCGCTTAATATGCTTCGGATAAAACTTCTCAATTCGGTATTGTCTTCAGCAAGCAATATTGTGTAATCTTTATTTTTTTTATCTGTAATCTTCTCTTCTTGTTTAATAGGTATAATCTCTTGTATTTCTTTTTCTTCAGTAATTTTATTGGATTCAGGGTAAATATCTCCCATTGGAAGGATGAACGAGAATTGCATGCCTCCTTCTTGACAATTTATGGCTTTGATTTTTCCATTGTGCGCTTCTACCAATCTTTTAGAATAATTTAAACCAATTCCACTTCCATGATTTCCTGGAACCTTATCTGTTAATTCGTTTATTTGGCGGTACCGGATAAAAAGCTCATGAAGTTTATCGTTGGGTATTCCTGGTCCGTTATCTTTTACTATAATCTCGATAAAAGAATAAGACGGAGCCTGATAGTGTTGTTTTGCTTCATCGGGGGTGATTATGTTTAAGCTTATATGAACCATACCTCCCCGGGGGGTGAATTTTATAGCATTAGATAATAAATTGTATAGAACTTTCTCAACTTTATCTGTGTCTATCCAAAGGAACAAACTAGGAGTGAGATGTGTAAAGCTTAACGTAAGTTGTTGCCGATTGGCAGTGTCCAAAAAAATAGAATGGATATTTTTTACAAATTGTATAATGTCGGTTTGTTGGACCTTTAGATTAAACATTCCGTTTTCCATTTTATTGAAGTCGAGCAGTTGGTTGATTAATCGCAACATGCTGTGCACATTTTTGGATATTATTTTTAGCAAATGATTTTCTTTTTCTGAAAAGCTATTTGAAGTCGATAATTGCTGTAACGGAGCAGAAATCAGTGTTAAAGGAGTTCTTATTTCATGTGAAATGTTAGTGAAGAAGTTTACTTTCATATTCGAAATCTGTCTTTCTCTTTCTCTTTCTTTTTGTTCTGCCTCCAGTTGATGCTGGTTTAATCTTGTTTTTAGGATTAATTTAAAAAGTATGTAAACAATGCCTGAAATTGTGAATATGTAAATTACCCAAGCAGGCCATGAAAACCAAGGGGCTGACTTAATATTGATTCTAAGAGTGGCGGGAGCCAAACACTCTTGACCTTCACCGTTAAAAGCTTTTACTTTAAAAAGGTATTTACCCGGTTTTAAATTTGAATAAGTAGCCCTTCTGTAGTTGCCAACATAATTCCAGTCTCGTTCAAATCCTTCCAATTTATAAGCATAAGTTAATTTGGAAGAGAATAAAAAATCAATTCCGGTATAGTCAATAGAGAACACATTCTGACGATGATTAAGTGTTATCTGTTTTACAAATGGAATACTTTGGGGTAGAACAGAATTCGATGAGGGCTTTATACTTTGGTTTAGAATCTTAAAATCTGTTAGTTGGACAACAGGAGAATTTTTGGGAGACAAACTAAATAATGGGTTGAAAAATGTCAGTCCGTGGTTTCCTGCAAAAAAAATACGCCCGTCAGAATGTTTCAATTTTGCCTTTTCATGAAATTGGTTTCCCAGAGTACCATCGCTGCCAAAGTAATTTACGATTGTGGTGTCACTAACATTCAATTTGGAAATTCCAAAGGAAGTACTCATCCAGATGTATCCGTGGTTGTCTTGTTCGAAAGCCAAGATATCGTTGCTGGGTAATCCTTGTTGCTTATCAAGAATCTGATGGTGTTTGAAATCGGGCGAGAAACGGAGAGCCCCGTTCCCATAACTGCCCAACCATGTATATCCCTGCTTATCCTGATAGATTGTTATGCAATTTTTTATTATTCGTTTTGCCTGCAATGAGAGAGCTTCTAAAGGAATAATGTCGTTGTTTTGATCAGGCTTGAGAAAGTATACCCCATCATTAAAAGAAGAAAAGAGAAGACTGTCATCGTTAATAATAAACACTTCCGGGATATTTCCCGAAAAAATCAGTTGAGGGGCATCGGAGATATCTCCCCTTTTTATCTTGTACAAACCCGATGTTGAGCCTATCCAAATATTGCCCGATAAGTCGGTTTTTATTGCTCCTGCCATTTTTATATTTTTTCTGGCAATTATATTGAGCAAACCTTCTTTTGAGATACCGGCCACAACCAATTGGTCGGTTAAGCCAATCCATAATCGGTTTTTTGAATCAATGGACAGCGACTCGATCAAACAATTATTGCTCGAAAACAAGTGCGAGTTATCAAAATTATAATTGGTTAACTTTCCTGAACCCGAATAATGGAAGAGTCCATAATATCGGGTGCTGATCCATAAATTTCCATAATCATCTTCAACAAGCTGTGTGACAAATTTATCTTTAAAAGTATTACTTAAATCTTGATCCGAATTAAAAAAGTTAAGGCTATTATTCCATACCTTAAATCCTTTGTCAAATGATCCGATCCAAATATTCTTGTCCTTGTCAACGGTACAGGAAAGAAGATGAGAAGATTGCAGGTTTGCCAGTGCTTGAGGAAGATTGTGTGACAATGATTGTGAAAGAATGTCGTAATGAAAAAAGCCTTGCGATGCAGTGCCTATCAAAAGTTTTAAAGGGCTTATTTCCTGTATGAAATTTATTTGAGAATGGCAGATTAATGTGTTGTCTTTTAGTGATTTGGGGAGGTCTTTGTATTGTCTGAGTATTGGGTCGAAAAGTACGATTCCTGTATCTGTACCTAACCACCAAAAGCCTTGAGGATCGTTGTATTTACATAATACTCTTTTGTTGTCAGGAAGCGAAAAAAGTTCCCATTCTCCGCTGGTATTCCGCATTGCAAGTCCTGCGGGGTGATCCATTCCCATCCATAATCTTTTCGATTCGTCTTCCCAAATCAGATTGGGGCTTAAAGGAACCGCAGTAGGCTCTAAAATCACCTGTTTCTTTATCGAATCAAGATACGCAGGGCCTACTTGGGTTGCTATCCAGATATTCTTTTTGTGGTCTTCATAAAAGAAAAGAGTGTACGGAATTCTTTTTGTCGATAGGGGATAATGTTCAAATTTCTCTGTTTTAAAATTGAAGCAATTCACACCGCTAACTGTCCCTACCCATAGTCGGTGAGATGAATCAAGGTAAAGAGAAAGAACAAAATCGTTGTCGATCGTACTTGAGTCTTTTGGGTCGTGATAATATTGGACAAATTCATAGCCATTGAACCGGTTCAATCCCCGGGGAGTGGCAATCCACATGTACCCGAGTGAATCCTGGCAAAATGATTTGATATTTAAATTCGAAATGTGAGTAGATTCTTGTTGAAAATGCTCCTGTGAAAAGGTGTTTGAACGATAAGCATCTAATATGAAAAGGTTAAAATTGGTTAGGATAAATAGAAATATTGCATGCATATCTGTGCCTTAATTAATGGCTCGTAAAAGTATGGATTTTGATTAGACGATTAACGTCTGAGAATTACATTGAACAGATAGTATAAGGAATTGAACAGAAAATGTAACTAAAGTAGTGATAGACCAAATTGAGCATTTAATTGGAATAATTGAGCTACAGTAGTGCTGGGATAAAAATTATAATTGTGCCATACTAAAACTAAAATATTGTATGTATGAAAAAATGTAAATTGATTATGGTGTATGTCATGCAGAGGTTCCTGGTTCCTGCATGCCTATGCTTTTCAGTTCTCGTGTCATGTAATGATGACGGAGCGGGTCTTGACAGACAACCGTATGATCCAACCAAACCGATTGAAATAAATGAATTTTATCCCGACTCAGGAGGGATTGCAACACCTATTATTATAGAAGGAAGCAACTTTGGTTCTGATACTACAGGGCTAAAAGTGTTCTTTAAAGACTCCCTGGGGGTAAAGCATCCCGCTGGCTTGGTAGGATCGAACGGAAACAAGATTTTTGCCATGGTTCCAAAGTTGACCTATTTAAAAAAGGTGAATATTATTGTGGAGCGAACCGATAAGAATGCTAAAACATATGCCGGTACAGCCGAAGATTATTTTGTTTACAAAACAGAAACAACGGTAAGTACAGTCTTAGGAAAACCTGAACCCGACAACCAATCGATGCCAACGGTTGGAGGTGATTTTTCATCGGCAACGCTTTCTGCTCCGTTCGCTATTGTACTAGATGATGAAGACAATATTTTTATTACAGAACGTAGCTTTTATACTCAATCCGGATATGGAGGGCAAGGCCCAAAAAATGAAAAAGGGGAAGGCGTTGCCAGTAATCTTGTTATTGCCGACACTAAAAGCCAATCTTCTACAGTAATTCTCTATAATGCCAATTTTACCAATGCCCCTACTTTTTCGGGCGAAGCAGGAAACGAATCGGTTTATATGCCTGAAGACGACGGTTTGTACTTCTATCAGTTGCTCAAGAGTTTGAGTTATGCGCCACGCCGCCGCTCTTTGATAACCGGTCCTGATACCAAAAATGTTATCGAAGGCAACTGGAAATACTCGTTTGTGGCAAATAAAGTCGACAACATGATTTATTCCGTGATGTGGAAGGGACAATTGGTGCGTTTTAATCCCTCAACACGTAACGTAGAGGTACTACTTGACAAAGTAATACCTGACATTCCGAATGCAAGAGGCCAGTCAGGTTGTAACACCTACTGTATCTTTTCTCCAACAGATCCCAATATGCTGTATTTCGCCATGGAAGAATACAATATGATTGGCCGGGTAGATGTATCAAAATTAGCCAATAAAGACAAGGCCACCTACAAAGGCGAAGCTTATGCTGGAAGATCCTTTATTGAAGGACCAGTAAACGGTAGAGGATGGGAAGATGGATTACTCGAAAACGCACGTTTTCTGAGTCCAAAACAAATCTGTTTTACTACTGACGGTAAACTCTATATCGCAGACTCAGGAAACCATTGTATACGAGTGATTGATACCACTGCTCCAAAAGACAAGGCCACTGTGAGCACAGCTATTGGCTTGCCTCAAAGTCCTGGATTCAGGGACGGTGGACCCGAAATCGCTAAATTCTATCACCCAACAGGTGTAGCTGTAAATGCCGACGGGAGTATAGTGTATGTGGCCGATCATAGGAACAAAGTAATCCGTAAACTTTCTATTGAATAATTTTAGATATATAATTGATATGAAAAAAATAATATGTTTCATCTTACTCCTGCTTGGGCTATATCCCCAAATAAGCTACGGACAAAATAAGGTAAACAGAAACCTGGAAATATCAGGTATCGTATCTGATGCCACAGGTGCTCCTCTTCCCGGAGTGTCCATATACATAAAAAACGTTCCCGGAGTTGGAACAATATCGAATGTTGATGGTGAATTCAAAATAAAAGCAGGACTTAGAGAAACGGTGGTCTTCCAGATGATTGGTATGACAACCGTAGAATTTTTTGCTGAAAAAAGCAAGGACGATTTGAAGATCGTACTGAAAGACGATGCTCAGAGTCTGGAAGAAGTGGTGGTAACCGGTTTAACTTCACAGAAGAAGGTATCAGTTGTAGGTGCAATCACCAGCATTAATGTGGAGGAGCTAAAAACACCGGCTGCATCGCTGAACAATATGTTAGGCGGTAGAGTAGCTGGTGTTATGTCAATGACAACATCGGGTGAGCCGGGTAAAAATATCTCAAACTTTTGGATTCGCGGTATCGGAACCTTTGGTGCAAATTCAGGAGCATTGGTATTGATCGACGGTCTTGAAGGTAATCTGTCAGATGTGGATCCCGACGATGTGGAATCATTTCAAATCTTGAAAGATGCTGCGGCAACAGCTGTTTACGGTGTGCGTGGAGCCAACGGTGTGGTTATTATCACAACCAAACGTGGTGCTGCCGGCAAACTGCAAATTACAGGCCGTGCCACCCTGCAGGTAAACCGATTGAAAAGGCTACCTGAATATTTGGGAGCTTACGACTACGCCAAACTGGCCAACGAAGCCAGGGCAATGTCTGGCGATCCTGATTTATACACTCGTCTCGATTTAGATGTAATCCAGTCTGGACTTGATCAGGAGCTTTATCCGGATGTTAATTGGATCGATGAAATTATGAAAAAAACTTCTTTGCAGCACAGGTATTATGTAAGTGCAAAAGGAGGAGGCGACCTGGCGAAATATTTCATTTCAATTGGAGCACAGCAGGAATATGCTGCCTACAAACAAGAGGACTCTAAATTCAAAAAACCGGTGGCATATAACAAGCTGACTTATCGTGCCAATATCGACATGAATTTAACTTCCACAACCAAACTCTATTTTGGTGTAGATGGAAATATGATCAATCACACATTGCCCGGATCACAAAATACCAACACCCTGTGGAGTGCAGTTCGTCGTCTTACACCTTTAATGTTCCCGGTTAAATATGCCGATGGAACACTGCCTACTTATGGTACCTATGACCTGTCGTCGCCCTACACCGCACTCAATTACAGCGGATACACACAAGAAAACAACTCTCGTAACATGATTACCTTGAGCCTGACTCAAGATTTTAAAGGTTTTCTCGAAGGACTTACAGTGTCGGCACAGGTAATGGCCGATTATCAAACCTTTTTCACCGAATATCGCCGTATATGGCCCAATATGTACCGCGCTTCAGGCAGAGATTCATACGGAAACCTTATTAAATCGTTGCGCATTGCTGAAACAGCTCTTTATTATGGAAACTCAAGCGACCTGTGGAGAAAAAACTACGGCGAAGTAAAAGCGAACTGGAACCGTTCATTTGGCAGCCACGATCTTGGTGCACTTTTGTATTACTACATGGAGAATATTCAGGATACCCGGTGGCGAGATTATGCTGACAATTTGGGAATCAGTTCTATTCCTGCTCGTCGCCAGAATGTTTCGGGGCGCCTTTCATACGGATATAACAACACCTATTTTATTGATGGTAACTTTGGGTACACGGGTTCATCGCAGTTTGAATCGGGTAAGCGTTTTGGGTTTTTCCCGTCTCTTGCCCTTGGTTGGGTAGTTACCGGGTACGATTGGGTAAAAAACAATTTTCCGGCACTTTCGTTCCTGAAATTCCGCGGATCGTACGGACTCGCTGGTAATGACCAGATTTCGGGTGCTGCCCGCTTCCCGTATTTAACCTTGATCGATAACCGTGCAGGAAGCTATTGGGGATACCGTGGGGCCGGTATTGTTGAAGTACAGGAAGGAGCTGATAACCTGAAGTGGGAAGTGGCCAAAAAAGCAAACTTTGGTGTTGAAGCTAACTTTTTTGACGATAACCTGAAATTGGTCGTTGATATATTCCGCGATCAGCGTGATCATATTTTTATGCCACGTGTAACTCTTCCTAACTATCTTGGATTAGTAACCACTCCCCAATCGAATGTGGGAAGTATGCACAGTTTCGGATCCGACGGGAATATTTCGTATTTCCACTCCATCAACAAAGACATGGATTTCACCCTGCGGGGCAACTATACCTTCTCTCAGAACGTTATTGATTACTACGAAGAGAACAAGTTACCTTACGATTATATGAGTGTGACCGGTAAACCTTATGGGATTATTCGCGGATATATTTCGGAAGGACTTTTTGCCAGCCAGGAAGAAATTGAAACCAGGGCCGACCAGAGTGCTTTTGGAACCGTTCGTCCCGGAGATATTAAATACCGCGATGTTAACGGAGATGGAACGATCAATGAAGACGACAAAGTGCCACTCTCTTATGGTAACCAGGTACCACGCGTAATGTATGGTTTTGGCGCCGATTTCCGCTACAAGAAACTAACAATTGCCGTTTTGTTTAAAGGTGCTGCAAAAGTGGACTACTACCGTGCAGGACTGGGTAACGATGCCGGTTGGATACCTTTCTATAACGGAGACTTAGGAAACGTGATCAAGCTGGCCAACAATCCGGCCAACAGGTGGACCCCGGCGTGGTACTCGGGTACAACGGAAACAGAAAACCCCAATGCCGAATTCCCTCGTCTTTCTTACGGTAGCAATACCAACAACTCGCAACTTTCTACCTTCTGGAAACGCGATGGCTCCTATCTTCGCCTGCAAGAGGTGAGCGCAAGGTATAAAATGGACAATTACTCGTGGATGAGCAGACTTGGATTACAATCCATCGATCTGGAATTTGTGGCAAACAACCTGTTTACTATCGACAAGGTAAAATACTTTGATCCTGAACAAGCGACTTACAATGGAGGCGCTTATCCAATACCTGCATCCTATACATTCCAAATCTACCTGAACTTTTAATTATTACTGTATATGAAAAGTATATTTAAAATATTGATAGCAGTGGCTGCCATCTCAAGCATGGCACTTAGTTCCTGCAGTTTTCTGGATGTAGATAGCTATTTTGAAGATACATTCAGACAAGATTCTATTTTCAACAGCACAAAAAATGCTGAGGGATATCTATGGAATACACCCAAAGACTTTCCTGATCCGGGGGCTATTTGGGGTAATTCATGGAACCTCGGGCAGATGGCATCCGATGAGATTACGACACGATGGAGAACTGCTGAATTCCCGGGTGTTTTGTTTACTGTGGGAGAAATAAACGAAAGAAACGTTCCATGGAGCATGAATATTTGGTACCGGATGTACCGGGTAGTTCGTCGTTGCAACACCATGCTTGCCAATGTTGATCAGATTGGTGACATGTCAACACGCGAGAAACAGATTTATGAAGGCTATGTTCATTTTTTGCGAGGTTATGCTTATTACCATTTGTTGATGAACTGGGGTCCCTGTTTAATTGTGGGTGATGAAGTTATCCCGAATTCAGAATCTGCTGAATATTATAACAAAGAACGTTCAACCTACGATGAGTCAGTTGACTACATTTGCAACGAATTCAAGTTGGCGGCACAAGTGTTACCAACTGCAGCTCAACAATCAATGAGCCTTTCCGATCGCCCTTCCAAAGGAGCCGCATTGGCTCTGATTGCACGCTTGCGTCTCTATCAGGCCTCTCCTCTGTTTAACGGAGGTGATGCTGCACGCAGAAGTTTTGGCAGTTGGACACGGAAGAGTGATGGTGTATTTTACGTGAACCAAGTGTACGATGCACGGCGTTGGGCTGTTGCAGCAGCTGCTGCAAAGGCGGTTATTGATATGAATTATTACCAGTTACACACCGTAGATGTAGATCCGCAAAATCCATATCCACTGGCATCGAATGTTCCAACAGATGCTTTCCCCAATGGTGCCGGAGGTATTGATCCCCTTCATTCATATCACGATATGTTTAACGGCGAAGGAATTATCCAAACCAACAAGGAATTTATCTGGGCAATGACGTCTCATAATGTCACCAATTACACCCGTCACTCATTTCCGGTTTATTTTGGAGGATGGGGAGGAATGGCCGTTCCTCAGCGCGTGGTCGACTGTTACCTGATGGCGGATGGGCGAACCATTCATGACGCATCAGCGGAATATTCCTATGATGCAGATTTGACAAACACCATCGGTGGAAGTGGTAAAAAATTAGGTTCCTATGTCCTTAAAGCTGATGTTCCTAAAATGTACGATAACCGCGAGGCTCGTTTTTATGCTTCCATTGGCTTTCCCGGTGCTATTTGGCAAATGAACTCCGCGTCGCAGGATGCTTCCTACACAAAAAGACAATTTTGGTTTTCGTATGATGATGTATCGGGTATCACAGGTACAGGAAATAATATCAACGACTACAACGTAAGCGGTTATTCTCCGATTAAATATATCCATCCCGATGACTCGTGGGCGAATGGTAAAGGAAACGTAAAATCGGCTTTCGTCACCAGTCCTAAACCGTTTCCGATTATTCGTTACGCCGAAGTGCTGCTCGAATATGTTGAAGCATTGAATAATGTAGAAGGATCTGAAACCGTGGAAACATTTGATGCGGTAGGTAACGAAACAGTTGAAGTAACCATTACACGCGATGTAGCTGAGATGGCCAAATATTTTAATATGATTCGTTATCGTGCCGGACTTCCGGGCGCTACCGACACACAGTTGACTAGCCAGGAGGAGTTTCAGAAAATTATTATGAATGAGCGCCAGGTCGAATTGTTCAACGAAGGTTACCGTGTCTTTGACACACGTCGGTGGGGAATATACCTTGATGAAGATGCCAACTCATCAAACTGGAGAGGCCTTAATGTGGAAAGAGACAGAACAAACAATAACAACAACGAAGGATTCTTTGATATCATAACCATTAACACGCAAAACATTCGCGATCGTGTAGCTTCTCCTAAAATGGTGTTATTGCCAATACCTCACGATGAATTGTTAAAGGTTCCTGCCATTGATCAAAATCCTGGTTGGGATAGATAATTGTTAGAATCATAAACTAATTAAATGATTTTTAATATGAAAAATAGTATAAAAGTTATTTACAGCATATTGCTGGGACTCGCTTTTGCTGGCTGTGACTCATACGATTTCGAACAGGAGCAATACAAAAACGAGATTAATCTCCTCAGTAATTCTAAAATGATCTACGACAAGCAGGTAGCAGATTTAACTAAAAGTAGCGATACAATTTATCTGGTAGCTAGCTTAAGTGGTACAAAAAACTCTGACAAAACGTTCAACGTTGCACTGATAGAGGCTGATTCACTGTTCAATGCCTATAATAAATCGAATTTCGATATTGATTCATCACGCTTTGCACGTTTGCTACCGAAAGAGTGTTATACAATTCCTAATTTTGAGATGCAGATTCCAGCAGGTGAAACACAGGTTAAGTTCCCGATTTATTTGCAAAATCTGAACAAACTCTCTCCCGACTCTCTCTATTTTTTGGACTATCAAATAGATCCTTCCAAAACAAGCGAGTTCAATCCTGAGAAGAGCGAGGTTTTACTGCGTATTTATAAAGAGAACGAGTTCTCTACCACGAAAGAAAATGTATACTACAACTACACTTCGTCCTTTATCATTACGCTATACAAGAATAATATGGAAACACGACGTCCCACAAGTTCGAATCAAGTGTTTGCACTGGGAGGCAATTCTGTTAGAATGATGGCCGGAGATGAAACGTTTGGCAGCTATACTACTGCGTATGACCGAATAAATAAAAAAAGTATCAAAGTGGTAATCGGAGATCAAACCTCGATTAATCCATTAGCACGCAATGTGACGATAGAGCCTTACAAAGAGATCGATGTGGTTCAAATGACGCCTGTTGATATGTATGACAATACATTTTTGATCAATATAATCTCAACACCCGACGGTCGCGCCACCTACTATAAAGAGTTTCGTCTTCACTATAAATACAGGTTGAGCGATGCTGATCCTTACCGGGAGGTAAAAGCAATCTTACGTATGGAATATAGCCCAAGGGCGGAATTACTGTAATGATCATGAAAGGCCCCGTGCCAATTAGAAATAATAATAAAAATCCTATGAAAAAAAATATATTATTGTTCGGATTAATCGGAATATTGATCAGTGCATTAACTATGAATTCTTGTGCTCCCGATTACGAAACGGAGTTCGAAGTGAAAACATTGGTTGTTCCGGATAAAAGCTTAACCCCGATTTCTTTTCCTATCGAAGGCGGAAATGCTGAAGCGGTGGTAGAAACAAACGTGGAGTTAAGCAACTGGTCAGCATCTTCTAATGCTGAATGGTTAAAGGTTGAAAAAAAGGAAGGTATTGTTGCCGTTACTGCCGGAAGCAATCCAACCTACGCACCTCGTATTGCCCGTATTACTATAGAATACGGACATCAGGCGTACTACATTAATGTTAATCAAAAAGGAAACAGCCCCATACTTTTAGTTGAAGGCAAAAGAAACGGTGTAGTAAAATCGCTTGGTTCAACTGCCGCAACTTTTTCTGTTCAGGTAGAATCAAATATGAATATTAATAACTTCTTGATTCCCGATACCGCCAATTTTGTTCATTTTGAATCTATTACAGATGTCGAAGGAAATACTGATGTAAAAACAGTGACATTCAAAGTGGATCAAAACATGAGCCGAAATCCCCGTTACAGTATGGTGACATTTCAGTCTTCTGACAATTATGCCTATACTGCATCATTTGTTGTTGCTCAAGCCGGAATAGTATTTACCGAAATTCCTTTAAGGGCTGATATGCTTTCTTCCAACGCGCAGGAAGTATATGAAGGGCCAATCGCGAATCTGTTGGATGGGGACCCCGGTACGTTCTTCCATTCTGCCTGGTCTTTTTCTATAAGTGAGGCTCATTATATTCAGGTTAAACTGGATGAGCCAATTTCTGGTTGTATTTTCTGGTATCAAAACCGAAACAACGGAAATGGCAAGCCAACAGATGTGTCGGTAATGGTTAGCGCCGATGGAGAAACATGGACCGAAATGACACACATCACTTCTGGGTTACCGACAGGACCATCAGAGACATATGAATCGAACTATTATACTTCGGAAACGCCGTTTACACATTTCAGGTTTGTAGTATATAAGACAAACGATGGTGTAGCACCCACATTCTTTAATATGTCAGAATTCCGGATGTATTGTATTGAAGAGTAAACTCGAATAGAAAAACTTGAAAAGACTGTATGTTTTATCAAGTGAAAAGCAAAAATAATTAGGGTGAAGGCAGCCATCTTGGCTGCCTTACTTTCAGCTAATTTTAATGTGATTCTTTTTGCAAGTAGATTGACTAAAAAATGGCTGTCTCGAAACAAGTAACAGTCTGGCCGAAAAATGTAGTCGAATTGAATTTTAATCTTGCTGTTGATTGGAAAATGGAAGTAAGGAAAATCTTTACAAATCAAATATTGGGATCAAGAGCTGGAACGAAGTATTGAAAAATATTTCTGAACAATAGAAAAATGAAATGAGAAAAACAAAAATAAACAAATGGTCTGCGTTTATCTTATTTGCGCTGGCTTCCTCTTTACAAATAAATGTTTCCTGGGGGCAGGAAAACGAAGCACTGATTCCCAAACCCGTATCAGAAACCAGGCGTTCAGGTCAGTTTGTTCTTTCCGGAAAAACAAAAATGCAGGTTTCTTCGGATAACGCAGAATTACAGACAATAGCCGATCTGTTTATTGGCGATATTGCAGAACTTTCAGGAATTTCGATTGAGAAAGGGGAGAGAAAGGCAAAAAGTACCATTGAGTTTAGGTTGAACATGGTGTCCGACTCTTTGCTGGGTACCGAAGGATATAAAATGAAAATTGCTCCCGGGCATGTTCTTATTCTGGCCAATCAACCACAAGGGATTTTTTACGGAGCACAAACATTATTACAGATGATCCCTGCAAATAGTGCAGCTGAGGTGTCCATCCCATGTGCCGAATTGATTGATTATCCGCGTTTCGGATGGCGTGGCTTGATGCTGGATGTAAGCCGCCATTTCTTTACCAAAGAAGAAGTGAAACAGTATATCGATCAATTGGCAAAGTACAAATACAATGTATTCCATTGGCATCTGACCGATGATCCGGGGTGGCGGATTGAAATAAAGGGATTGCCTGAATTAACCAATGTGGGTTCCCTGCGGGTTCCACGCACCGGAAATTTTGGCCATTTCCAACCTCCTTATCCGGGAGAAGAGGCTACCGATGGCGGATTTTATACACAGGAAGACATTCGCGAAATAGTAAAGTATGCCCAGGAACGTTTCGTTACAATTGTTCCTGAAATTGATATTCCGGGGCATAGTCTGGCGTTTATTGCTTCCTATCCCGATGCTTCGTGTACGCAGCTAAAATATCCGGTAAACGCAGGTTTTGCCATGCCTGTCGACCGGGTTCTTTGTGCCGGGAACGAAGATAATTTCAAAAAACTTGAACTTATTTTTTCAGAAGTAGCTTCGCTGTTTCCCGGAGAATACATTCATATCGGTGGCGATGAAGCTGAAAAGGATTATTGGCGGGAGTGTCCGAAATGCCAGCAGCGAATGAAAACCGAAGGGCTGAAGAATGAAGATGAACTTCAGAGTTATTTTATAAAAAGGGTAAGTAAAATACTGGAAGCAAACGGGAAAAAACTGATTGGATGGGATGAGATTCTTGAAGGCGGACTGGCACCCGATGCAACCGTGATGTCGTGGCGGGGAACCGAAGGGGGAGCTGCTGCAGCAAAAGCCGGGCATCCGGTGATTATGACCCCAAACGAATTTTGTTATCTCGACCATACTCAGGGCGAAAATGTAATCGAACGTTATGGCATCCTTTTCTGTTGTTTTATGCGGATGCGCGAAGTATATAAATTTAATCCGAATGAAGGTGTAGCTGATTCAACTTATGTGTTGGGGGCACAGGGAAATCTTTGGACAGAGATGGTCCCGAATTACCGGAGGGCAGAATACATGACCTGGCCACGTGGAATGGCTTTATCTGAAATAATGTGGTCGCCAATTCGAAACCGCGACTGGGACGAATTTGTGTCCCGTGCCGAAGCTCATTTCCCCCGGTTCGAACAAGCCGATGTGAATTATTCTCCCGCAATTTATGACCCGGATATTAAGATGGTGGAATCAGATACAGGGGAATATCAGATTATTTTTACTCCGGAAATTAAGGGATTGGATATTTATTACTCGTTTGATATGACTTTCCCCGATAAATTTTATCCCAAATACGAAGATAAACCTATTTCTATTCCGTCAGGAGCGACTGAAATATGGGCAATTTCGTATAGGAACGGGAACCCGATTGGCCGTTTGCTGGTGATAACACTGGATGAGTTAAAGAACCGTCTTGAAAAGAAAAAGTAATCAGGTTTGGTTTTTACCATTTCTTATTGTGACTGAGTGGAAAACTATTGCTAAAGAACAATTTGACAGAAATGATCAACTATAAGTTATTAAAAATAGTATTTGTATTGTTGTTTCTTCATGCCAGCTCAGGCATGGCTCAATCTGTAGTTAGCGACCAGTGGGCGGCAACTGATGCACTCGGACGCGAGTTGCGTAATTACAAAACTGCCGGAGATAAAAAGAAGGACAAATTCATTGCTATGTTTTACTGGACCTGGCACCAGGGAAATGACGACACTACCTACCAGGTGAAAAACATCACCGAAATAGTCCGCCAGTTTCCCGAGGCGATGAAAGACTACCATCATCCGGCATGGGGAACCAAACAACCCGGCTTTTTTTTCTGGGAACAACCGCTGCTGGGATATTACAAAACCACTGATCCATGGGTGCTTCGGAAACATGCTGAAATGTTGGCTGATGCAGGAGTGGATGCTGTTTTCTTCGATTGCACCAACGGTAGTCTTACCTGGGAAGATTCGTACGAAGCTTTGATGAAATCATGGGATCAGGCGCAGGAAGATGGCGTGAACGTTCCGAAAATAGCCTATATGTTGCCATTTGGACCGGCTCCTCATTCGCTGGTGTCACTCCGTCAACTTTACCGCGATGTGTACAACCCCGGCCGGTATAAAAACCTTTGGTTTATGTGGAAAGGAAAACCCTGCATAATGGGGTACCCCGATAATTTAACTGATTCGGAAGAAGACCGAGAGATTGCCGAATTTTTCACTTTTCGTCCCGGACAACCCGATTATGTTGACGGGCCTTCGCGAAACGATCAGTGGGGATGGCTCGAAAACTACCCGCAGCACGGTTATGTGAAGGCAGAGAACGGAACCTTTGAACAGGTGACGGTAGGTGTGGCACAAAATGCCAGTCCTGAAACCAACGGGCATTGCTGTGCCTTTAACCTTCCGGGGGCACAGGGACGTCATTTCAGCAAACAAAAGGGCTTTGACCCGCGCGTGGATGGATACCTGTATGGATGGAATTTTCAGGAACAGTGGGACCGTGCCTTTGAATTGGACCCGGAACTCGTTTTTGTTACCGGTTGGAATGAATTTATAGCCGGACAGTGGTTGCCAGAACATGGCTGGACGGGTGATCCGTTTTCTTTTGTCGATCAGTATGACTGGGAACACAGCCGCGATATTGAACCCAACAAAGGCTGGGGCGACAAGGGAGATGTGTACTACCTCCAGCTGATTGATCAGGTACGCAAATTTAAAGGGATGACACCGCCCGAAAAGGTTTCTGCAGCTAAAACAATAAAGATCGGAAAAGCAGATGGATGGAACGATGTGCAGCCATATTATGCCCATTACAAGGGCAACACGGAGCACCGAGATCACAGGGGACGTTACGATCAATACTATGTAAATAATACCGGACGAAATGATATTGTGGGAGCAAAAGTAGCCCGCGATGCTCAAAACATTTATTTCTATGTTGAAACTGCAGAAAAGCTGAGCCCCAAAACCGACCGTAACTGGATGATGTTGCTGATCGACTCGGACCGGGATAAATCAACCGGATGGAATGGCTATGACTTTATTGTGAACCGGATTGCACCAGACAAAAAGGCAACCGTGGAAAAAAATATCGGAAACCGTTGGGAGTGGGAGAAAGTTACCGGAACAAATTATGCGGTTAACGGAAATAAGCTGGAATTGGAAATTCCCCGAAATATCCTGGATTTGGATGGGAAAAGCGTTGACATTGAATTTAAATGGAATGATAACATGCAGGAGAATGGGAACATTATGGATTTTTATGTAAACGGGGACACGGCTCCCGGCGGGCGTTTCAATTTCGTATATACAGAATAGATTGACTATAAGATAGTTTAACCAACTAATAATAATATACCATGAAAATTACTTTATCAATAGTTCTTTCTTTTATTATAGGATCGGCGCTTTTTGTCAGCTGCGAACAGTCTGACAGTGCAGTGCCTGCCAAGGAAATGGAAACTGTTTTTGTGAATCCACCCGACTCCATTCAAACCAGTTGTTACTGGTACTGGATTTCAGATAATATATCAAAGGATGGGGTGGAGAAAGACCTGGAATCGATGAAAGAGGCCGGCATTAACCGGGCATTTATCGGATACATCGGGCAGGATGATGTGCCTTACGGAAACGTAAAAATATTCAGCGATGAGTGGTGGAAAATACTTCATGCGGCGCTAAAAAAAGCAACCGAGCTCGACATCGAAATCGGTATTTTCAATTCGCCGGGTTGGAGCCAGTCGGGTGGCCCGTGGGTAGAAGCCAACGAAGCCATGCGCTATCTTGCTACCTCGGAATTGCACGTAAAAGGCCCGCAAAAATTAAGTCAGAAACTGGATGCTCCGGTTGAACCTTTCCAGGATGTAAAAGTGATTGCCTATCCCGAACCTAAATTCTACGGGCAGATTTTTGATTCCAAAGTCGGAAGCATCTCGTCATCGCCCAAAGTGGCAGGTTTGTCAAAAATAACCGATAGAAATTCTGCGACCGGAATTAACTTCCCGGGCAATGGCGATTTCATCATCGATTTCGAAGCCGGGGAACCTTTTACTGCACGCAGTCTCTCGGTAACTTCTACCGAAAATGCCATAAACAATCCCGCTGTTCTTCAGGTGAAGGAAAGTGACGGCAGCTATCGCACAATTTCCGAATTTAACATCGACCGGTACAACTCAGCGTTAAACGTTGGTTTTAATCCCTATGCGCCAATCGTTGTATCTTTTCCCGCCGAAACGGCTACTTCGTTTCGCCTTGTCATCAAAAATATAAACCCGGGGATGGGGCTAACAGAAGTGGAACTTTCTTCTGCTGCTCGGGTAGAACGTTACCCCGAAAAAACACTGGCAAAAATGTATCAGACCCCGCTGCCTTACTGGAAAGAATACCAGTGGCGCGAGCAAGCAGAACCCGAAGTGAAAGATGCGGTGATCGACGCTTCGAAAGTGATTGATCTTACTGCTCAAATGTCGGCCGATGGTACTTTGAATTGGGAGGTACCGGAAGGAAACTGGGTAATTCTGAGAACCGGTATGACCCCAACCGGGGTGACCAATGCTCCTGCTTCACCTGAGGCAACCGGGCTGGAGATCGATAAAATGAGCAAAAAGCATGTGGAGAAACACTTCTACGCCTACATTGGCGAGATACTGAAACGAATTCCGGAAGCTGACAGGAAAACATTTAAAGTGGTCGTTCAGGATAGCTACGAGACCGGGGGACAGAATTTTACCGATGATTTTCTGAATGAATTTAAAGAAAGATATGGGTACGATCCGCTTCCCTTCTTGCCTGTTTACAATGGTTTTGTAGTAAACAGTCAGCTGGAATCCGATCGCTTTTTGTGGGATATGCGACGCATGGTAGCCGATAAAGTGGCTTACGATTACGTGGGTGGCTTACGCGACGTAAGTCATAAACACGGCTTGCACACCTGGCTCGAAAACTACGGACACTGGGGATTTCCCGGCGAATTTTTAATGTACGGAGGCCAGTCGGACGAGATTGGCGGCGAGTTTTGGAGCGAAGGAGAATTGGGAGATATTGAAAACAGGGCGGCCACTTCGTGTGGGCATATTTACGGGAAAACAAAAATTTCGGCTGAATCTAATACGGTTGCCGGTGGCTCTTTCAGCCGGTACCCTGCCCGATTTAAACAACGCACCGACCGGTTTTTTGCGGAAGGGATCAACAATACGCTTTTGCATGTTTACATCTCACAACCTTACGAAGATAAAACGCCGGGAGTAAATGCCTGGTTTGGAAATGAATTTAACCGGAAAAATACCTGGTATCCGCAACTGGATGTTTTTGTTGACTACCTGAAACGCTCGAATTACATGCTTCAGCAAGGTTTGAATGTGGCTGATGCTGCTTATTTTATTGGGGAAGATGCTCCTAAAATGACCGGCGTTACTGATCCCGAGCTTCCGGTAGGCTACCAGTTTGATTACATGAATGCCGAAGTAATCGAAAAATTCATGACAGTACAGGATGGCTTGATTACACTTCCGCACGGAACGCAATATCGTATTTTAGTTTTGCCCAGGCTCGAAACCATGCGCCCTGAATTACTGGCAAAGATCAGCCAGCTGGTCAACGACGGAGCTGTTGTATTGGGCCCGGCGCCCAGGCGTTCACCCAGTCAGCAAAACCAGCCCGAAGCTGACCGGCAGGTGGCGGAAATGGCTGCCGAATTGTGGGGCGATGTGGATGGAGAAAATGTAAAATCGCGCAAAGTGGGCAAAGGGCTTATCATGAGTGGTTTGTCGATGAAAGAAGCATTTGCATTGATCAACTGTGTGCCCGATTGTAAACTTCCCGAAGATCATAGCATACACTTTGGCCATCGCACTACAAAAGATACGGAAGTTTATTTTGTAAGCAACCAAACCGGCGAAATCAAAGAGATAACGCCTGAATTTCGGGTAAGCGGTTACCAACCTGAGCTTTGGGATGCCACCACTGGTTCGGCGCGCAAACTTCCGGCTTATGAACAACTGGAAAACATAACTTCGGTTCCTCTAAAACTGGCTCCGTATGAAAGTGTATTTATTGTGTTCCGCCAAAAAGCAGGAAAAGCAAGCGCTCAGGGTGTGGAAGCCAACTATCCGGTGAAAGTTGTTTTGGCAGATTTCGGGCAAGCATGGAAAGTGCAATTCGACGCTTCGCAACGTGGCCCTGAAGAACCGGTGATCTTTGATAAGCTGCAGGACTGGGCGCAATCTTCTGACGAGCGCATCAAATACTATTCTGGAACGGCTACCTATACACAAAACTTTAGTTTGGAAGCTTTGCCCGGAGGAGAAAATATTTTGCTTGGGCTGGGCGATTTAACAGCCATGGCAAAAGTGTATGTGAATGATACATATGTCGGTGGAGTTTGGACACCTCCGTACGAACTGGATATCACGGATTTTGTAACTCAAGGCGAAAACACGCTTCAAATTGAGGTGGTAAACACTTGGGTAAACCGGCTTATCGGTGATTGGAACCTGCCCGAAGACCAACGGAAAACATGGTGCCCAATAAATAGGTATAATGCCAATAGTCCTTTACAAGCCTCCGGTTTGTTTGGGCCGGTTGCCGTTTATGGTATAAAATATTAAGCTGTAAGTAATAAAACAGAATTTGCCTTTTCCCTGGCAAAGGGAGTAGTGAGTTTGATTTTAAAATATTTTTTCATGAAAATAATAGGATTCTTATTTTATCTCTTATTCGTACTTTGTTTCTGTGCCGGTGCACAAACCGTTATCCCGCTTTACGAGGGCGCTATTCCGGGAGAAAAACAACACGAGAACAAAGAGTACGATGATAACGGAATCTATTCTTTCGTTTCAAAACCTGACCTGACCATTTATCTTCCGGAAGTTGATAGCAAAGTAAAAACAGCCGTTGTAATTTGTCCCGGAGGTGGTTATCACGTGGTTTGTGCCAGTTACGAAGGGCACAAAATAGCCAAGGAGATGAATAAAAAAGGAGTGGCTGCTTTTGTGCTTAAATACCGTTTGCCCAATGACAATACTTGCGAAAATAAGTCAATAGCGCCTTTACAGGATGCGCAGCGAGCCATTAAGGTTGTTCGTGATAATGCCGAAAAATGGGGGATTGATCCCAACCAAATCGGGATTATGGGTTTTTCGGCCGGAGGGCACTTGGCCGCGACTGCCGGTACTCACTTTTCAAAGAGTTACATCGAAAACAAAGAGGGCACCAGTCTGCGACCTGATTTTATGATGCTTGTTTACCCGGTAATTTCCATGCAGCCGGAATTGACACACGGAGGATCGCGTGATAACCTGCTTGGGAAAAACGCCTCTTCTGAATTATTGGAGCTTTTCTCCAACGAAAAACAGGTTACCGAAAAAACGCCGCGCACCTTTTTAACGCATGCGCAAGATGATGACGTGGTTTCGGTAGAGAACAGCCTTCGTTTTTACGAAGCGTTAAAAGCAAAGAACGTTTCGGCAGATATGCATTTGTTTTCGAAAGGCAAACACGGGTATCCGCTTGAGCCGGCTGCTTCCAACTGGTTGGGCGACGTTTTCAAATGGATGAAAGAGCAGGAATTAGTCGATTAAACAAAGGAGATTTACACAACATCGCAACATTAACTTTTACTATATGAACACCAAGATTTTATTTATTTTATTATTTCTAGGCATTTCGACCGGAGCCTATAGCCAGGTTCCGCCGGTGGTGGAAGCTTCCAACAATTCGGTTCGCTCAACTGTCTTAACGCAAAAATTTCTTAGTCCAACACGCATTGTATGGAAATCGGATGAGACAGGTAAGCAGGTGCTTAATGCAGAGAGTATTCTGAATCCCGGTATCGGACAGGCCGATCTGAACCAGGGGAAATACCTGACGCTTATCAACGATCAGGATTTGAAAGCAGGATTGATTCTTGATTTTGGCTGTGAAATACAAGGGGGAATTGAAATAGTTACTACAATAAACAATCAAAATCCGACCGGGCGTATTCGTATTCGTTTTGGCGAGTCGGTGAGTGAAACCATGAGTGAAACTGGTCCCGGGGGGGCAACAAACGATCATGCGATGCGAGATTTTACAATGCAACTTCCATGGCTGGGGCGTCAGATTATTGGCGAATCGGGGTTTCGTTTTATGAGGATTGATTTACTTGACCCGGATACAAAAGTTGAAATTAAGGAAATAAGTGCGGTTCTCAGGTACCGCGACATTCCTTACCTGGGATCATTTACCTGTAACGACGAACGGCTCAATAAAATATGGATGACCGGCGCTTATACCGTGCATCTGAACATGCAGGATTACCTGTGGGACGGGGTAAAACGCGACCGTTTGGTTTGGGTAGGCGACATGCACCCCGAAGTGATGACCATTAACTCAGTATTTGGAGCCAACGAAGTAGTGCCCAAAAGCCTTGATCTTGCCCGCGACCTTACACCGCTGCCCAACTGGATGAATGGAATCAGTTCCTATTCAATGTGGTGGCTTCTGATTCATCGCGACTGGTATTATTACCACGGCGATTTGGCTTACCTGAAGCAGCAGCAAAATTACATGGTTGATTTGTTAAACCTGTTGTCTACTAACATCGATGCTAATGGCAAAGAAACGCTGGACGGAGGTCGCTTCCTGGATTGGCCTTCCAGCGAAAACCAGGAGGCGGTTCATGCGGGTTTACAATCGATGATGGTGATGACTTTTGAAGCCGGTACTGATCTGTGTGAAATACTGGGCGATAAGGAAACCGCTAAACTTTGTCACGCATCGGTTGAAAAATTAAAGAAACATGTTCCCGGTATGGCCGGATCAAAACAGGCTGCTGCTTTGCTTGCCATGTCCGGATTAGTGACAGCTGCACAGGCAAACAATGAGGTTCTCGCCCGGGACGGAGTACATAAAATGTCGACTTTTTATGGGTACTACATGCTTATTGCGCGTGCTATGGCCGGCGATTACCAAGGGGCTATTGACAATATTCGTGAGTATTGGGGAGCTATGCTCGACTTGGGAGCCACTACCTTTTGGGAAGATTTTGATATTGACTGGACTCAAAATGCAACACGCATTGACGAGCTTGTACCCGAGGGGAAAGTTGATATTCATAAAACATATGGAGGCTATTGCTACAAGCAGTTTCGCCACAGCTTTTGCCACGGTTGGGCATCGGGGCCCACTAGTTGGCTTTCGCAATATGTGCTGGGTGTAAAGGTTTTGGAGCCTGGATGTAAGACAATAAAACTGGAACCACACCTAGGTGATTTGCAATGGGTTAAAGGAACTTTTCCTACACCATATGGGGTTGTAGAAATTGAGCACCGAAAATTGGAGAACGGAGAAGTAAAAACAACTTGTAAAGCTCCCAAAGAGGTAAAAATTGTAAGATGATAAAACAAAACTAAGTTTGATCATTTTGATCTTGCAAAAGAGTCAATTCAGATAAAATTATACTAATC
Source organism: Maribellus luteus (assembly GCF_003576475.1). GTDB lineage: Bacteria > Bacteroidota > Bacteroidia > Bacteroidales > Prolixibacteraceae > Draconibacterium > Draconibacterium luteum. The sequence continues at coordinate 90,115 of NZ_QWGR01000006.1, forward strand.
TTTAAGTAATTGTAAATATGAGAAGTAAAAAAAAGAGAGGAGAGGTTTTGGACAGGGGAGTTGAGAATAAGCTTATGGCTTCACCTTTCAAACAGTTTTATGCCATTGTTTTGTTATTAGTAGCTATGTTCCCATTCATGGTTCAGGCGGCTGATATTCATATTCTTCCGGAACCTTGCAGTGTAGTGGATCTTCAAAAGGAGGTTTCGTTGACAAGAAATTTGAAAGTGTATATCGATAAGAAGTCATCACTGGATAAAGACTATGTGACGCAAGTATTAACGGAGGAGGGATTTGACATTCGGGTGGTAACTTCAGAAAAAGCTGCTGACCTTGTTTTTCAAATGGACGGTAAGGTTGTACCCGAACAAGATGGCTATCATTTGATGGTGTACAGTCCGGAACGGAAAAAGCAGATTTATGCCGTTGGAAACTCGAAAAATGGATTGCTATATGCGTTGCAGACTTTTAGGCAACTTATTGTCAGCTATGGCGCTCAGAAGAAAATTCCATCATGTGAAATAACAGATTATCCTGCATTTATGTGGCGCTCATACATGTTGGACGAATCGAGGCATTTTCATGGAAAAGAGGTGGTAAAGAAATTATTGGATGAGATGGTCCGGCTTAAAATGAATGTTTTTCACTGGCATTTAGTTGATGACCCGGGATGGCGTTTGGAGATAAAAAAATATCCGCTTTTAACCGAGATCGGATCCAAAGGAAACTTTACGATGATGTGCGATGGAATTACTCCTTTGGATTCAGCAAGTTTAAGTTTAACGGATCGTTGGTATTATACACAGGATGAGATTCGGGAAATTGTGGCTTATGCCGATGCAAGAGGTATTAGTATTATGCCGGAGATTGAAATCCCGGGGCATGTCACTGCTTCACTTTATGCATATCCCTGGCTGGGTGCTTCAAGTAAGCAACATGGGAAAACTGTTGCAGGCGATCTTTACGATGTTACTGACCCAAAAATGGAGCAGTTCTTTTATGATGTTTTGGACGAGGTTGTAGCTTTGTTTCCTTCAAAGATTGTGCACATTGGCGGAGATGAGGCCAATTATGTGCATTGGCAAAACTCACCGGCTATTAATACTTTTATGCAGGAAAACAATATTCCTACGTATACCGATTTGCAAATGTGGGCCAATAATCGGGTTTCAAAATACCTGTCTTCCAAAAATGTAAGAATGATGGGCTGGAATGAGATAACCGGGGAAAATATTCGTAACGATGCCCATATCCAAAAAAGTGAGTCTGAGACGCTGGCTCCGGGGACTGTGGTTCAGTTTTGGGATGGTGAAGTTTCGCTTATTAATAAAGCCATTGACAAAGGCTACGATGTGGTGAATTCCAACCGGATTTATACATACCTGGATTATGACTACGGAGCAATTCCGTTGGAAAAGGCTTACAGTTTAATGCCTGTTCCGGAAGGGATAGCTGACAAGGATAAGGAAAAGATATTAGGTGTTGGCTGTCAAATGTGGGGCGAATTTATCCCAACAACCGCACGCTTGTATTATCAAACTTTTCCGCGTATTGCTGCCTATGCCGAGGTTGGATGGGTGGCTCCGGAACGCAAAGGCTCTTATTTATTTTTTAGAGAGCGACTAAAGGCGTTTGAAACGATTTGGGAGAAGCTGGGGTATCTGAATGATCAAAAAGATAAATATTAGCATGTGAGCAATAGTCCGTAAAAGGGCTATTGCTTTTTTGTTTCATTTGATTCGTATGTATTAACTTGGTACTGGCTTAGGGGAATTCAAATATAGAGAAGTAGTTATTTGATTAAAACAAAAAAGCTTTGTCCGAAAACATAGCCATTCGGATGCGGATAATCTAAACTTATTGACGATGAAAACGAAACTATTTATTATTGTCGGCTTTTTGTATACAATATCGTTGAGTTTGACAGGCTGTGGCACAGGAGAGAACTCAAGCCAAAAACAGCCGCCCAATATTATTTTCCTTTTAACCGATGATCAGCGGTGGGATGCGATGGGTGCCATGGGAAATAGCATTATCAAAACACCGAATATGGATGAATTGGCCAACAACGGAGTTTTATTTACCAATACCCACGTAACCACTTCTATTTGTTGTTGCAGCCGTGCCAGCATTTTATCTGGACAATATGTTTCCAGACACGGAATCAATGGATTCAGTACACCTTTTTCAGAAGAAGCTGTTCAGGAAACCTATCCTTTGCTTTTAAAGAAAAATGGATATTCAATCGGCTTTATTGGAAAATACGGGATCGGTAATCCTGCTCAATTTCCGGATACGCTCTATGATTACTGGGCTTGCGATGCCAAACATCAACCCAATTATGAAAATGAAGATGAAAGCGGAAATTTTATTCATTACACGGATGTTGTAAACAAACGCATCATGGATTTTCTCGATACCTACGGAAAAGAGGAAAGTCCGTTTTGTTTGTCGGTTAGCTTTAAGGCACCGCATTGCGAGGATGGTGATCCGCGTCAGTTTATTTATGCCGAGCGGTATAAAGATTTGTATGCCGATGTGGAAATTCCTTTGCCCGAAACCGCCGATTCATCTTTTTATAATTTCTTCCCCGAAGATTTTAGAAACCCTGTAAAGAACGGAACTACTTTTCTGAACGAAGGCCGGAAACGTTGGAAGTTGCGGTTCCCGAACGAAGAGAAGTACCAAGAGTCGGTGCGGTCGTATTACAGGCTGATTACCGGCGTGGACGATGTAATCGGAAATTTAAGGCAGAAGCTGGAAGAAACAGGACAGGCAGCAAATACGGTCATAATTTTTATGGGCGACAATGGTTTTTATCTCGGAGAGCACGGGCTTGCCGGAAAATGGTATGCGCACCGCGAATCGGTAAAAGTGCCGTTTTTTATTTGCGATCCAAGATTTGATGATCAGTTCCGGGGGCAAAAAGTGAATGACTTTGCGCTGAATATTGATGTGGCTCCTACCATTCTTGCGCTGGCCGGTGTCGACATTCCTGAAGATGTGCAGGGAGTCAATGCCTTGGGTTTAGTGACAAAAAATGCCTCGGAACGAAAAGAGTTTTTCTACGAACATAAAGTTGAGATCCCGACAATACCCAAGTCGGAAGCCGTAATCTCTCAAAAATACAAATACATAAACTATCCTGAGTTAGGCACTCCGTTTGAAGAATTGTACGACCTTGAGCGTGATCCTCTTGAAAAAACAAATCTTGCTGGTAACGAGGATTATATAGATGTGTTAAATGAATACCGGCAAAAACTGGCAACGCTGGCAGAGGGTGCAAAGTGACAATACTATTCTTTTACTGGTAGTGTTGTGAATAGAGCCGGAGTTGGCTTGATTTATTTTTGCGATGTTTTTTCTATATCATAAGCTCAGCTTCGTTTTTTGTTGAGGCCTTTCATCCAGGGTAGGATTGTTTTTGTTTAAAAATCCCTAGATTTGGTGCTGTGGTCAAACATTCAGTAACATTACCGGATAAGAAACTGTGGGAGAATTTTCTGTTGGGAGATTCAACCTCGTTTAAATTGATCTATGAAAGGTCGATATACGATTTGTTGGCCTATGGAAGAAGCTTTTGTCAGGATCAGGAGGTAGTGAAGGACAGCATTCATGATTTGTTTGTTGAATTACACAATACCCGAAGCCGGCTTGGCAAAACGGATAAAATATTACCTTATCTGATGGTTATCCTCAAACGAATTTTGGTAAAGAAACTTCGTAAAAAGGAAACGAACAGGCTTTTAGATATCGAACGTTTACCATTTATGCTGGATATTTGCGAAGATGAAACAGACTCTGATGGTGACGATAATTTTGTAAGATTAAAAAAAGCACTTGATGAGTTGACTCCCAGACAGCGGGAGGCTATTCATTTGAAGTATTCAGCGGGCTTAAGCTACGAGGAATTATCAAAGGTAATGAACCTGAACTATCAAACATCCCGCAATTTAATATTCAGAGCGATTCAAAAACTGAGAGTTATTCTGAAGGAAAATCAGGTAGTGGTACTTTTGCTTGTTAGTCTTGACCGAGCAAAACGAAAATAAAATACCCTGCTCTTTCTTTTATCCCATTTGTGCCGTAATTGCACGTCTTCGTGTATTCGTTGACCTATTTATTCGCGGAAAAATACAGCGTCTTTAATTTTTTTAGAAAAAAAACGAAAGTAAGTGGTTACAAAACAAACTTTCGTTCCATTATAGTATAAAACTTACTTGTATGGAGAATAGTCCGCCTGGAAATTTTCAAGAACTAATAACGAATTCACATTTTATTGATTGGGTAAGCAATCCAACGCCGGAATCAGAGCAGTACTGGCAAAGTTTTGTACAGAAGAATCCATCGATCCGGGATGAGTTTGAAAAGGCACGGTATGTCGTAAAAACGCTTCAGCGAAAGAGAAAAGCAATTGATGACGATAATGTTCGTGAGATATGGGATAGCATTCAGTCCGACCTGAAGCCCAAAACAGACAACCTGAAGTTGTTTCGTTGGTGGAGAGTAGCAGCTGCAATTGCAGTGATTATTGGGCTCGCCGGATTGTTCTACCTGAACTTTGACCGGCAAGATATAGATTATAGTAAAATTGCGGTTACCGGTACCGACGTAAGCGATATAACACTGGTTATGTCGGATGGCAGTCGAAAAGTATTTACTGCTCAGCAAACTTCTTTCTCCTATTCACAGTCGGGATTGGTAATGGTTGACTCAACAATGCTAATAACAGAGCCCAACGGTAAAGCAACAGGTTCGCATCAGGAATTCAACCAGTTGATCATTCCCTTTGGAAAACAGTCGACTTTGTTCTTGGCTGATGGAACAGAAGTGATTCTGAACTCAGGGAGTCATGTTATTTATCCGGTAACTTTTACGGGGGCAAAGAGGGAAATTTATTTGGAAGGAGAAGCCTATTTAAAGGTGTCGCATAATGCCGAAATGCCTTTTTATGTAAATACCAACGAAATGAATGTAAGAGTATTGGGGACAGAGTTTGATGTAAGTGCCTATGCCGAAGAGAATACCAGTTATGTTGTACTGGTAAATGGTAGTGTTGAAGCGCAGCTTAACGATGAAAACGTGTTACTGCAAGAAAACGAAAGGCTAACATTTAGAAAATCAGTCAACCGTATTGAAAAAGCCGTTGTAGATGTTCGCGAATATATTTCCTGGAAAGATGGATGGATGTACTGCAACAACGAGTCGATTGGAGATATAACTAAAAAACTATCAAGGTATTATAACCTCGAATTTGTTTTTCAGAATAAGAACGCAGAGATGCTGACAATGACCGGTAAACTGGATTTAAGATCTGATTACAGAAATGTATTGGATGTTATATGCTTTTCAGCCCCTGTTAAATATACCGAAGAAGAGGGAAGAATAATTTTTAACTTAAAATAAACCTAAAGTTTCAGGCCTATGATATGAACCTAAAAAAGGGCAGGCTTACTGGTACTAATCCTGCCCTTGTCTTAACCACATTTTAGAATCGTAATTAAAACTTACAAACAAATTTATGAAAAAAATCAAGCATGGAGTTTCCATTTTTGGGAACTACGAAAAATTATTGCTGACTATGAAACTATGTCTGCTTCTATTTTTTATCTCAACTTCAACGCTTTTGGGGAAAAGTGTGTATTCACAAAACGCTGCTTTATCCTTACAACTAAAAGACGCGAGTTTTAGAGATTTTGTTGATGCCATTGAAGGCCAAAGCGAGTTTATTTTTGTCTATTACGACGGGATTTCAGACTTTGACAATGGAATAACCATTGATGTAAGAAATCAGTCAATAGAAAAAATACTGGATGAAGTTTTTAAATCCACAGATAAGGCCTATAAAATAATTGACCGGCAAATTGTTATCGGGACAAAAAATGTGACGGTTGAAAAGTCGCAGGTGCCCGATCAAAATACAAAGATAAAAGGTACAGTGACTGACCTTGAAGGGCTTCCGCTACCAGGTGTAACAATTACCATTGTTGGGACCACGCGGGGCGTGATAACTGACAATGATGGAACATATTCTATTGACGCTAAACCATCAGATAAGCTTGTTTTTTCGTTTATTGGGATGGAGAGTCAAACAATAGAAGTTGGGAACCAGTCCACCATTAATGTTAAACTGAAAGAAAAGACAGAAGAACTGGATGATGTAACAGTAGTGGCTTTTGGTAAACAACGCAAAGAAAGTGTAATTGCTTCTATTGAAACAGTTAAGGCTTCAGATCTGAAAATTTCTTCATCGAATCTTACCAGTGCCTTTGCGGGAAAAATTCCGGGAGTGATATCTTATCAGTCAACCGGAGAGCCTGGTGCCGATAATGCCCAGTTTTTTGTGCGCGGAGTTACAACGTTTGGTTATAAAAGTGATCCACTTATCCTTATCGATGGTTTTGAGGCCAGTACAAATGATTTAGCCCGCATTCAGCCAGATGACATTGAAAGTTTTTCGGTGTTAAAAGATGCATCGGCTACCGTACTTTATGGAGCGCGTGGTGCAAACGGAATCATTGTGGTAAGCACAAAAAGCGGGGCTGAAGGAAAGGTTAAAATCTCTGCCCGTGTTGACTTTAACGTGGCAAAACCTACCAAAATGGTTAAGCTGCTTGACGGTGTGGAATATATGCGTCTATACAATGAGGCACTTGTTTCGCGTTACGACGATATGGAGCACGGCGTAGATGAGATTCCTACACCGCCATGGTATAGTGAGGAGAAAATAAGGGCTACGGAACGTGGCGATAATCCGATGATTTATCCGAACGTTGATTGGTATGATATGCTGTTTAAAAATGGTACCACCAACACAAAGGCCAATATAAATCTATCCGGAGGGGGAAAGTCGGCTCACTACTATGTAGCGGGTGGAGTTGATCATGAGACAGGATTGTTAAAGGTTGATAACCAGGATAATCTTAATAATTTCAATAGTAATATTAACATCATTCGGGTTCATTTACGTAGTAATGTGAGCTTTTTATTAAGTCCTACTACCAAATTAGACACACGTATATATGGCCGTTTTGAGAAATATAATGGGCCTTATACCGGTGCCAGTGAGATTTTTAACAGAGTAATGGATAGCAACCCTGTTGATTTTCCTGCTGTGTGGAAGCCAGATGCACGTAATCTATCAACCCGATGGACTCTTTTTGGTAATGCTGATCCAATGAAAACCAACCCGTTTGCAGAGATGGTTCGTGGTTACCGGGAGAACAACGAAAGTACCATTTCGGTGCAGGCTACATTAATGCAAGACCTGGATTTTATTACTCCTGATTTGAAACTGCAATTAAAAGCTTCTGCCAATACATGGAACTACAACTCCGGAGCCAGAAGATATGCTCCGGTATATTATGCATTAGAGCAATACGATTCTTTTACTGAAAATTATACCCTTTATAATCTTACTCCCAATACAGTGCCTTACCTTGGTGATACCGAGGCGAGTAGGGATGGTAATACCCATTTTTACTTTGAAGGCAGATTGAACTGGGATAAAACGTGGGATAAGCATACCGTATCATTGATGACCGTTGGAATTAAAGAACAAAAAATCCTGACCAACGGACAAGGAGGTTCTATTTATTATACTTTGCCCGAACGAAACCTGGGAAATTCAGGACGTTTTTCCTACGATTACGATAAACGTTATTTCGTGGAATATGCTTACGGATACAATGGATCTGAAAAATTCTATGGGAAAAAGCGCTTTGGTTTCTTTCCTTCGTACGGACTCGGCTGGATTCCCTCGAACGAAGCATTTTGGGGAGCAGGCTTAAAGAATACAATTAGTTTATTGAAATTTAAGTTTACTTATGGTAAGGTAGGTAACGATGCCATTGCAAGTCGTGAAGGTCGTTTCTTTTATTTATCGCGAATTGTAAGCGGCGGAGGTGATTACCAGTGGGGTAGAATATTTAGCCAGACTTACTCCGGGTTTCAGTTTGCCCGCTATGCCAATCCGGATATTTCGTGGGAGGTGGCCGACAAATATAATCTTGGAATAGAAGTGGGATTATTTAAGGATGAAGCATTGAAACTTCAGGTAGATTTGTTTGAAGACCATCGTAATAATATCTACATGGTGCGCGAGAACTTTCCTGAAACTGCCGGCTTTCAAACAGCAATTCACGGAAATGTTGGCAAAGTATTGTCCAAAGGCCTTGATGGCTCATTAGACTTTAAATACTCTTTTAATTCTGATTTCTGGTTAATGTCGAGAGCCAACTTTACTTATGCCACCAATAAATACCTGGAGAAAGACGAGAAAAATTACCGGGATAAATATTTAAGTTCCATCGGTCATCCTATTAATCAAACATGGGGATTGGTAGCCGAAAGACTTTTTGTTGACCAGGCAGAAATAGATAACTCACCAAGACAGGAATTTGGTTCATATATGAGAGGTGACATCAAATATTTGGATGTAAACAACGATGGTGTTATTAACAGCAACGACCGTATTCCGATGGGATACCCGACCGTCCCCGAAATTCAGTATGGTTTTGGAATGTCAGCAGGATATAAAGATTTTGACTTTTCCTTTTTCTTTCAGGGGAATGCCAGAGTTTCATTTTATATCAATCCCGAAGGCATAGCTCCTTTTGTTAACCGGCGAAATGCACCAGAGATTATTGCCCGTGATTCATGGAGCGAAACACATCCTGATGTACATGCTTTTTGGCCACGGTTGGCTACCTACCAGGTGAATAACAATATTCAGCAGTCATCCTGGTGGTTAAGAGAGGGGAGTTTCTTGCGTCTTAAAACCGTAGAACTGGGATACAACTTGCCATTTGCAAAAAGATTGGGAATGGATAGTTTGCGTCTTTACTTCAGCGGAGAGAATATTTTTACTGTTAGCTCCTTTAAACTTTGGGATCCCGAGATGCGTGGAAACGGATTAGCTTATCCTATTAACCGACGGTTTAATGTTGGATTACAATTGAACTTCTAACTAAAAAAATAAATAAAATGTACGCATTGAATAAATATATCAGAAGATATGTAAGTACGGCAATCGTTTTACTTTTCTTCTCCTCTTGCAGCGACTTTCTGGACATTGTGCCAGACAATACGATTACGTTGGAAGACTATTTTACAAACAAGGAAACTGCTTATAATGCATTGAGTAATGTTTATGCAGGAATTCCGAATAATCAACTTATACACAATTCCGAATGGTTGTTAGGTGACGACTGGTTGGGACAAAGAGATGCAACAAAAGCACAAAGTGGTTTAGCCGGAACACGTATTATGGAAGGGAACCAAAATACAACAAGTCCGTTGCTTGGTTTTTGGCAAGGATCTAACTACGCAACAGACTTGTATGAAGTCATCCGGTCAGCCAATACTTTTCTGGAATATATTCATTTGGTGAAAGATCTTTCAGATGAAGAGAAAGCCCAGTGGATTGCCCAGGTAAAGTTTCTGAAAGCCTATTACCATTTTATATTGATTCAGCATTACGGGCCTATTACGTTGGTAAAAGAAAACGTTAAACCCAATGCCCATTCAGATGAATTATTTGTCAATCGCTCAAAAATCGATGAGTGCTTTGACTATGTTCTGGATTTAATCGATGAGGCCATTCCTGATTTGGATGACGAAACCTTTGAAGATGAATTGGGAATGATCAATCAATCAATTGCAAAGGCCATTAAAGCACGCATTTTACTTTTTAGGGCAAGTCCGCTTTTCAATGGAAACAAGGATTTGTATGGCGACTTCTACGACCATGACGGAGAAACATATTTTCCGATGGATGAAGAAGGATCGGAGCGATGGACACAAAAATGGAAAGATGCACTGGTTGCAGTAAATGAGGCAATTGACAATTGCGAGACCGAAGGATTTGGTTTGTATGAATATGACGATCAGCCTTATAAATTTGATACGGAAGATTGGGCCGCCAATCCTGAAGCTTTGAAACGGATATATACGCTGAGAATGTTGATTGTAGATCCGTGGAACAAGGAATGTATTTGGGGGCGTACTTATCCTACAGGGCAAAGCAATACAATTCAGGATGCAAGTAACATTCGTTTGCCTCGAACTTTTACAAACGGAGTGCAGGAAACAACAGCTAATTCTTATAACTGGGCCGGAGCAACTTTCCAAATGGTAGCCAGGTACTACACGCAAAATGGTTTGCCTATAGAGGTAGATAAAACGTTTGATAAAAATAATATGTACCGCCTTATATCTACTCCGGCAGAAGATTCTGAGGAGTATGATCCGCTTCGTGGAGTTTTACAGCCCGGATTTATGACCGTTAGTATGTATCTGAACCGTGAGCCTCGCTTCTATGCCAATTTAGGGATAACAGGTGGTTATTGGAGAGGACATCAGTACAGGATTGATACAGAGATGTATGGAGGGACTCCGGGAGGATATGATCCGAGTGTTAGCCCCACTGATTTTCTTTGGAGCGGTGTTGGTGTTCAGAAGTTTGTTCACCCCGAATCAAAGTCCGGAAGCTGGATTCGTCAAATACATTTTCCGTATCCGATTATCCGTATGGCCGATCTTTACCTGATGAAAGCCGAGATACTTAACGAACTTAACGGACCTGGACAAGAGGTTTTTGAAGAAATAAATAAAGTGCGTCAGCGTGCTGGAATTCCAAATGTTGAGGCAGTATGGTCTGATCCTACTTTGTGTAACAGTATGTATCTAAACCGGCATTTGGAGAAGGATGGATTAAGAGAGATCATTATGAGTGAGCGCAGCATCGAATTTGCTTTTGAAGGAAGCCGTTACTGGGATGTAGTTCGTTACAAAAAAGCAACCGCTGAGTTTAACACCCCAGTAACCGGGTGGACAGGGAATGCTTATGGGCAGCAGAATTTCTTCCGCTTGGAGGTTAAACAGCGCCGAAGATTTCTTAACCGTAATTATTTGTGGCCTATTTCTTTAAATGAAATGAATACCAATGCCAATCTTATTCAAAATCCAGGTTGGTAATCTTCAACAAGAGTAAAAATTCTAAAATGAATCATCTCATGCAAAAAAGAATGAAAATATACATAAGTATCCTGGCAGCTATTCTGTTAGGTTTTGGGGCCTGTAAAGAAAATGAACGTTTCGAGATCGGATACAGCGACGATATTCCACCGGCTACTCCCCAGTTTGTCAGATATAAGCCAACATATGGGGGAGCTCGCATTTTTTATACGCAGCCCAACGATAAAGACCTTCTTTCTATTGATGCAACTTATATAAACAAGAAAGGAAAAGAAATGTGGTTCTCAGTGTCTTATTACGAAAACTACATTGATGTTTATGGTTTTGATACAGAAGAACCTTATACCATTCAGCTGTTTGCGGTAGATAGGGCAGGCAATCGATCCGAAAAAGTTCCTGTTGTAGTTGAGCCTTTGGAACCGGCAGTTAAGCAAGTGGCCAGTACAGTTTACTGCATTGCCGGTTTTAGTTCTTTCTACATCAACTGGGAAAATGGTTTGATGCAAAGTATGAATATTTTTCTTGATTACTCCTATCAAAATGCAGAGGGGCAGTTACAGGAAAGTCATATAATCTATACCTCAAGAGAAGCAGAAGAAAGAAGATTTATCCGCGATCCCGGGCTCTCGGTAACAGCACCGGTTAGCGTAAAAGTGAGGGTGGAAGACGAATTTGGAAACACAAGTAATACGCTTGATCTTGGAACGATAACATTGCTGGAAGATCTAAAAATACCAAAAGATATTTGGCAAATCCCGGGCACAAATGACTCTACCATTATAAACAGAGATGGCGAAGTGGTAAATACCGGTGTTCCAATGGGCTTTTTTAATGGACTGGAAGGACGTGATTACATGGCCATTGATGATATTGTTAGTGATGGAACCTTTGTCAATTTTACGCATGCTTACGGATGGGGGCGTACTGGAAACTCAAGGGATGGAAATATGCCCTGGAACTATATCATCGATTTAGGTGACTATTATGAGTTAAGCCGTATTGTGACTCATCAACGGTACCGACACACTGGAGCTAACGAGTACAGTGGACGGGAAGATTATTACCGCGGAGAAAACGTGGGAATTTATGCGATGTGGCGTTGGGATGAAGAAACACAGCAGTGGGACTCCATCACTACTCATAAAATCACCTTCCCGGTTGATTTACCTGATCGTCAGTACAGAATATTGGGACGACAGGGAGATATGGCATATATGTATCCCGAGTCTCCGAAATTCACCAAACCAACGCGTTGGTTCCGTTATGAAGCCATCGCAGGATTTAATGATAACTATAAGTCGCTAAATGGTAATTGTTTGTCAGAAATTACTCTTTACGGGCGAAAATCTGAAGGTTATTAATAACTAATTAAGACTAAAAATGATGAAGATATTTTCAAAAAAGCAAAATACGCTTGTCCGTTTAGGCGGTGTATTTATTGGCATATTTCTGACCTTGTTGATATATAGTTCGTGTGTCGATAGTATCTACGATAATATAAAGGAGTTTTCGAAAGAAGAGATCGTTTATCCTGCAGCATTTGATACTTGCTATGGTACTATTGGCTACGAGAGAGTCGAAATCGATTTGAGAAAAGACGGACGGATTCCGGCCAGTAAAATTAGTATGGGCAAGGCAAAGAAAACGGTGGTGGTTTATGATGAAAACACGCCGGAACCTACAGTTATCAGAATAGACAGTGTTTGTTCATATGTAAATATTACCGGACTTACCGAACCACGTCTTTACCGGTTTAAAATTTATACCGAAGATGAATATGGATCGAGGTCAATTCCACAGGAAATTTCATTGATTCCTTATACTTCTTACGATCGGGATGTGCTTAAATTGGGGATTTTAGACCCAACCGTCTCGGTGGCGCCAAATGCTTTGGTTATGGAATGGCCAACAGGTTTGAATACAATAATGATGGAGTACCATGGTTTGAGTTTTCAATATTCTGATAAGGACGGGGAATCTCAGGATGGTATACGTTCAAAGGAACCTCGTATTTATTGCGGCAATTTGCCTGCAGGACAGGAAATGACTTTCAATATGAAATACAAGGTACTTCCAATCCTTGAAGATGGCTCTAAACTGCTGGATACGCTTGAAGTGGCAAAGCCTTATATTGTACAAATGCCTACACCTGAACAGCAATTTATTCCCCAGGAATTAAAAATCCTAAAAGCTAACGGCATTAGTACATTTACGACTGAAGCAGTGCAAGATATCAACGAGTTGGTATATCCGATGAATATGACCACGTTTGCGGATCTATTCTTCTTTCCAAACGTTTCAACACTTAACCTCACCGGCAAAGGACTACCTGAAACACTGGAAACCTTGACCTATGCAAGAAATAATGAACATAGTATTGTTGGAGGAGGAGAATGGCAGGAATTTTTGATGCCGGTTGATCAGCCATCCAAGATAAACGGGCCTGAAAGTCTCCAGACTTTGAAAGATATGTTGGATGCCGGGCAAATTACCCACATTAAATACATCCCGAAATCAATGGGTTTTGATTTTGATAAGTTTCTGGCGCCTTACGTTGAGTCAGGTGTGGTAGAATTGCTTACAAATGACAATCCGTTTTTCCCGGATCATGTATTCGTAGGTCCGCAATTTTTTGCTAACGGTACTGTACAGACAACAAACTGGAATATGAAGCTTGCCTACTCTGGCGACTTTTTACCTCGGCCAGGCCTTTCAGATATTACTAATTTTGATCCACAGAGCGACATGGTGAATGGTAAACCTGTCGACTTGCATTTAGAGCAACTGATTCAGAGTGATGGTGAAAATATTTACCGTGGTGTCATTGAGCGACACAATCCTTCTTTCTTCTTTGCATTGCCCAGGCAATGGCGCTTTGATAATGAACGTTATCCGTATCTGAAGTTCAAAATGTTTATTGGAAGTGATAAATCACTACTAACTAATGTGGGAGGAAATAGATATCATGTATTCCGGGCACCTTGGATACGCCCAATGAACAGCTTATGGTCATTTGGACAAAATAGTGACTATGGACAGGAGAGTTGGGATGCCGGTCGTCAAGATTTGATGACCGATGACGAAATTCAAAATTCGTGGCGGGAGTATACAATAAATATGAGTAATAATGATGGTGGGGACAATTCCAACAAGCGCAATCGTGTTTATGTCGTGAATATTGGACACGAAGATGGCGTAACATGGAATTATAATGAAGAAAAGCAGCTGGTTATTTACATCGCTGACTTCCGTTTATGTAAAACTCCTAATGATTAACAACATTCAATTTAGAATCATGAATATATTTCGAATTTATAAGTCAATTATATATTTCGCGATTGCATCAAGTACACTTTTTATTGCTTGTGATCGTGACGACGATGATGATGTTCCGGTTATTGTAGATGATGTTTATACACCGGTAGAGATGACGCCTGTAAGTGGTCTTCGTATTGCGTGGGACTACAGTTCTTTGCAGCAGTTGGCTGATGAGGGGAGTAGTCCGGAAATGATCCGTCTTTCTGATTCATCGCTGGTAATGGTATATGAATCAGCAGGAAGCATTCATCTGAAGAAAAGTTTGAACAATGGTGTTTCCTGGGATAATTCTTCGGTCTTGTTCTCAAAATCTACACATAAAGGCTATGATGGGGAATATGAGCTTACTTATACCGATTTGATGGTGCAACCGACCATTGTACTATTAGAGAATGGTGACTTATTGGCCGCATGCGGAGTTAGATACAGATATACCGTTTCGGACTCAGATATTGAATTTCCAGCTTCCATTCGAGTGAGACGCATTGCCGAAAATGGAACTGTTATGGAGCCTGTTCAGGAAGTATATACAAATTTAGGGTGCGAACATCCTGATTTTTTGCAACTTCCTGATGGCGTAGTTCAACTTTACTTTTCAAACGGTTCATCTTCTGTGGATCTAGAGATGATGAGTTCGACTGAATTATCAGTGGATATAGAAGAACAACGGATCGAAATGATAAGTTCCGGCGATGGAGGACAAACATGGTCCGGTGCTGTTGAAGAATTTGGCCCGGATGGTATGTATTCTGCCTGGACGGGAAGTAAGGTTATAGCATCTCGTGCAAATAAAAATAACAATTGTCCTTCAGCTACGATTGTGAACAACGATATTGTGATTGCTTATGGTGATAACAACACCGTAACTTACAAACCCTACGTTGTACGCAGTTCTATTACCAATAACTGGCCATATCCGATTACCGGCGATACGCCTGACCGCGATTATGCTCTATATGAAATCCTGCCTGAAAAATACAATATGGGAGTTCCGGATTTAGTATCACTTCCGCAAGGCGAGACTATTTTGGCCTACGAAACCAATGCCGGAAGACCCAGTGATAAAAAAATAATGGAAGTCGCAATCAGTAGCGAGAATGCGATGGATTTCAAACATCGTACCCGGCCTTTCCCTTTCTCGCTGGATACAGAGGCAGTAGGGAATTCGTTGCTGTATTTTAACGACAGCTCTGTGGTCGCTTTAACTTCTACCGATTTTCAAAACAATGAAACCCTTGCACCGTGGATGATTAAAGGATACCTGGTAAATGAACTCGTGATAAATAAACGTGAGATTGAAAACCATCCAATTTTTGTGGGCGGACAATCTGAAGCAAATATTCGGGTAGGTCTTGGTATTGATGAAACCAACCTGTATGTGGATGCACTAGCCATTGATCCGACTCCGGTTTTAGCTGAAGCAGGCACGGAAAATGGAGACGGTATCTACCTGTATATTGACGCGCCAAATCGCTCTTTACTTGATGTGGACGCAGGTATTTTCAAATTCTGGATTTCATCAAAAGGCGAGGTTGTTCGTTGGGATGGTAAAGAAGGTAGTTGGATACCTGGTTCTTCTGATGGGGTTGAAGTAATTGAAACGGCTACAGATTCCGGTTATAAACTGGCAATTACGCTATCAAAAGAGGAGTTGGTCAATTTTAACACTGATGGTATTCGTTTTGGTGTTGGTTTATCCGACTTTGTTAATCCGGAAGAAGGAAAAACTGAATTATTATCGCTTTGCGAAGATATGCGTTCCAGTACCTGGTTAAAAGTATCTTTCTAAATGAAGTGATTTTCTTAAATAACTATTTATTATTTACTACTATTTGTTAGTTGGCTCAATGAAAATACCGGGATACTTTCCCGGTATTTTTTATTTGCGACCTGCATACTTTTAGCGTAGACTCTTCTTGACTAACAGAATAGTTTCATCTATTAAATTGTTTGTTTTCAAAGATTCGTCAGCTGACGGACTGCCATCTTCTTGTTTGCTCGGGTTTCACACGCTCATGTCATTTTAAAAGGTTTTAGGGACAAGTTTGTAGAATATTAAAGTAGTCTGGAATCACATTTTCAACATTGAATAGAATGTTAACAGGCTCTTTCAGGAATTAAATAATTTTTCTATTTTCGTGCACGTACACGGAGCTGGGGTTTAAATCGGTAACGAATCAGTAGAAGTAGTAAGAATGGCGCTTTGGAAATACAATTTTTGAGTAGGTCACCGCTTCAGTACTGAAGGAGATTCACATTCTGATTATAACTAAAGAATCAACGAGCCAGTCTTTTATAATCATGATCTGACGAATCATAGAATCTAAATAGTGAACAAATGAAGCAACTAACAAAATTTACCACCTTGCTGATCCTTGCCGGATTTCTGGTAAGTGCAAAAGCTGACAAAGAAAACAACTGGACCAATCTTTTTAACGGTAAAAACCTAAAGGGCTGGAAAGTACTAAACGGAACAGCCGAATACAAGGTAGAGAACGGCGAGATAATCGGGACCAGTAAAACAGGTACTCCCAACACCTTTTTGGCCACCGAAAAAAACTACGGAGATTTTATTCTTGAGTATGAAATGAAAATGGAGTCCGGTCTTAATTCCGGGGTGCAGATCAGAAGCAATAGTTTGAAAGACTACAAAGATGGCCGCGTGCATGGTTACCAGGTAGAGTGCGACGATTCGGAAAGAAAGTGGTCGGGCGGAATTTACGATGAGGCACGCCGCGGCTGGCTTTACTCGCTGGAATACAACCAGCCCGCTAAAGGAGCTTTTAAAAACGGCGAGTGGAATAAATACCGTGTGGAAGCCATTGGCAACAGTATACGCACCTGGATCAACGGTCAGCCGGTGGCCAACCTGGTAGATGACCTGACTGCCGAAGGTTTCATCGGACTGCAGGTACATTCCATTGGGAATAATGAGAAACACGAGGGTAAAACCATTCGCTGGAAAAATATCCGGATCATGACAGAAAACCTGGAAAGTGCCCGTATGAAGATGCCCGATGATGTGCGGGAAGTAAGCTATTTAACCAATACGCTTACCGAAAACGAAAAGAATGATGGATGGAAGCTGCTTTGGGACGGGAAAACCACCAAAGGATGGAAAGGAGCAAAAGCAGAGTCGTTCCCGGCCAAAGGATGGCGTATCGAAGACGGAACATTGGTAGTTGAAAAAGCCGATGGTGCAGAATCGGGAAACGGTGGCGATATCATTACTGAGAAGCGCTATAAAAACTTTGTGTTGGAGGTGGATTTCAATATGACAGAAGGCGCCAACAGCGGCATAAAGTATTTTGTGCAGGCAGATCTTAACAAAGGAGAAGGATCGGCCATTGGTTGCGAGTTCCAAATACTTGACGACAAGAATCACCCCGATGCAAAAAATGGATTGCAGGGCAATCGCACGCTGGCTTCGCTGTACGACCTGATTCCGGCCAACGGAAAGTTTTTCAATCCCTTTCTTCAGGTAAAGAGATTTAACGGAGTAAACAGCTGGAATCGTGCACGGATTGAAGTAAACGGAAACCACGTTGCACACTACTTAAACGGTTCTAAAGTAGTGGAATACGAAAGAAATACCCAGGAGTGGCAGGCACTGGTGAATTACAGCAAATACCAGAAATGGGAAAACTTTGGAAATTTCGAAGATGGCCACATTCTTCTTCAGGATCATGGCGACGAAGTGCGTTTTAAAAACATAAAAATCAAAGAACTGAATTAGCTGATTTTATAAATCAGGACCTTTTTAACGATAAACCAATTAAAGATGCAAACAAACAGACGAAAGTTTATTCGGAATTCGATGCTGGGGCTGGGAGCAATGACGATTGTTCCGGGACACGTTGTGTTCGGAAAGCCGGGCCGTGTTATGCCCAGTGATAAAGTAAATGTGGCTTTTTGCGGAATAGGAAACCGTGGTGGGCAGATACTGAAAGATATTATGCGAACCGGCTTGGCCAACAACGTGGCCATGTGCGATACCGATATGGGAGCCAAGCACACGCTCGATTCGATCAAGGAATTTCCGGATGTAAAACAATTCCAGGATTTCAGGGTGATGTTTGACAAAGCCGGGAAAACCTTTGATGCTGTAGTTGTAGGCACGCCCGACTTCTCACATTTCCCAATCACCATTCTGGCCATGTCGCAGGGGAAAGGTGTGTACGTCGAAAAACCTTTGACCCGTACCTTTCAGGAATCTGATTTATTGATGAAGGCGGCGGAAAAATACAAGGTGGTCACCCAAATGGGAAACCAGGGGCATTCGGATGGAAATTACTTTCAGTTTAAAACCTGGGTGGAAAAAGGCATTATAAAAGACGTAACAAAAGTGGTAGCCCATATGAACAGTGCACGCAGATGGCATGGTTGGGACACTGGGATGAAGACTTTCCCAAAGGCTGAACCAATGCCGGAAACACTGGATTGGGACACTTGGCTGGGAACGGCTCAGTACCACGATTACAACAAGGATTTTGTTAACGGACAATGGCGTTGCTGGTACGACTTCGGTATGGGGGCACTTGGCGACTGGGGAGCGCACCTGATTGATACGGTTCATGAGTTTTTGGAGCTGGGCTTGCCCTACGAAGTTGACCCGGTAAAGATCGAAGGGCACAATCCGTTGTTTTATCCGCAAGCCACCACACTCGATTTTAAATTCCCAAAAAGAAAGGGGATGCCGGCGCTTACCATCAGTTGGTACGACGGGGTGGATAATCTTCCGGAATTACCTGAAGGTTATGGTGAATCGGAACTGGCTTCCAATATTCCCGCTGCCAGTACGGGCCAGATTGAAAAGCGAAAACTCAATCCTGGGAAGATAATTTATAGCAAAGACTTGATCTTCAAAGGAGGTTCACACGGAAGTACGCTATCGATTCTTCCATCAAAGAATGCTGAAAAGGTGATGAAAAATCTACCGGAAGTTCCGGAAAGTACATCCAACCATTTTAAGAATTTCTTGCTGGCGTGTAAAGGCGAAGAAAAGACCCGGTCGCCGTTTGAGGTTTCGGGGCCATTGAGCCAGGTGTTTGTTCTAGGTACGCTGGCACAGCGCTTAAATACAAAACTGACTTTCGACCGTGACACGCAGCAGATAACTAACCATACGGTTGCCAACGAATTGCTACAGGGACCGCCACCACGAAAAGGCTGGGAAGAATTTTACCAGTTATAACCAATAAGAAAGCGCTTACATTAAGCGCTTTTTTGTTTTATATGATTCGTTCTTTGAATCAATGAGGCTATGATTTTGTTCCTTGAAATCATTTAGCCGAACTTGTGCTTGTCCGGTAGGCGGGAATGCTGGTTCGCAACTGACAAACAATATGACGTTCAAGTTTTCTATTCAATTATAAACCCTGTTTATTCAAGTCCTCATAATCTTCAAATTTACTTTTTAAAATATTTGCAACATTGTTGCATTTGATATATGTTTGCAACAATGAATCCAAAGGAAATTCTGAATAGTCATAATCTGAAGCGTACCAGTTGTCGCGAAGGCATAATTGAAGTGATTATGTCATCAGATAAAGCATTGTCAGAAAATGAGATACGCGACCGATTGTTTGGAAATTATGACCGAACAACCTTTTATCGTTCGTTTAAAACCCTGGTTGAAAGCAGCATTGTTCACAAAATAGTGGTGGATAACAACCTGGTGAAATATGCGCTCGATAACCAGGTTACCCATAAGAATGAACACGCACACTTTTATTGCAACGAATGTAATTCGGTGGTTTGCCTGGAATCGGTAACCATCGAAAAGCCGGCATTGCCCGAAGGATTCAGCAGCTCAGAGATTGATTTTGTAATAAAGGGAACCTGCAAACTGTGCAAGGAGAAAGCCGAATAGATTGACAAAACACATTCAACATATAGCCTGGGTTTTATGGGTGGTTTTTGCGTTTCCAATAACGTACCAGCCCCTTCACATCGTCTGGCATCATGGCCATCGCGAATCAGCTGATTGTTGCCACGAAGCACATGTTTGTCACATTGGTAACCGGGAAAATCAATCGGGCGAGAGACTTGTCGAAAAAGAGGATCAGTGCCCGGTTTGTGATTTCCAGTTTTCAGTAAACAGTGTTGCGGTTCATATTGTG
Organism: Maribellus luteus; assembly: GCF_003576475.1. GTDB lineage: Bacteria > Bacteroidota > Bacteroidia > Bacteroidales > Prolixibacteraceae > Draconibacterium > Draconibacterium luteum. The sequence continues at coordinate 110,532 of NZ_QWGR01000006.1, forward strand.
GCCGAGAGCTATGTGCCGACAGTGAGAATAGCTAGGAACGAGGCGGTCACTGAAAAGTTTGTTCCCTGTATTGTACTCATCAAATCGCCCCGCGCGCCGCCATCTGTAGCGTAACATTCTTCCCCCATATTTTTTAGAATTATACGAACTCAATTTTATTGAAATGAGGAAAATACTCGTGTTGTTGAGCATGAGCGTTGTGTGGTGTGCTGTTTCGGCTCAAAATACTTTTGTGCTTTCCGGCAAGATCACCGACGAGAAAAACAAAGAACTTCCAGGGGCTGCCATTGTGGTAAGCCCGGGAGAAAAGGGAGTTGTTTCCGATGCGCGTGGCAATTACCGGATCGACGGAATAACTGAAGGAAAATACCAGGTTCGGGTGTCTTTTATCGGGTACCGGGAGCTTACGGATTCGGTTCAGGTCAGCTCGAACTCAACTTTTAACTGTAAACTGAAGTTTGTGCCGCTCAACCTGCAGGAAGTAGTGGTTACCGATAATTATGCTGAAACACGTAAAAAGGAAGAAACCCTGAATGTGGAAGTGGTTAACGATGATTTTCTGCGCCAAAACGCGGGAGGAAGCCTGATGAAGTCGCTGGAGCGGCTTCCGGGAGTTTCTACCATCGACATTGGTTCAGGGCATTCAAAACCTGTCATTCGCGGACTGGGTTTTAACCGGGTAGTGGTGGTTGAAAACGGAGTAAAACACGAAGGACAACAATGGGGGGCCGACCACGGACTGGAAATTGATCAATATTCTGTTGATAATGTGGAAGTGATCAAAGGCCCGGCTTCGCTGATGTTTGGCTCCGATGCCGTTGGTGGTGTTATCGATATCAAACAAAATCACCTGCCGGTTGACCATTCAATAAACGGCGAGGTAAACCTGGTTGGAAAGACCAACAACAACCTGCTGGGGACTTCGGTGGAGGTTGCCGGAAGAAAGGACTGGTTTTTTGCAAGGTTACAGGCAACTGTTCTCGATTACGGCGATTATAAAGTGCCTGCCGACAGCGTTGATATTTATTCGTACCGTGTGCCGCTTTACAAAAATCACTTGCGAAATACTGCGGGTTACGAACGCAACTGGCATTTATCGTTCGGCATTGTAAAACCGCGGTTCCAAAGCCGTTTTTTTGTTAGCAATATCAGTAGTAAGAGTGGCTTTTTTGCCAATGCGCACGGCTTGGAACCACGAAATGTTGACACTGAACTACACGATAAATCCAATCGCGATATTTTGTATCCCTTTCAACAGGTCGATCATTTTAAAGTGGTCAATAAAAACTGGTGGAAATATGGAAAAACCAGTTTTACAGCCGATTTGGGTTTTCAGCGAAATTTCAGACAGGAAAAAAGCTATTACACAAGTCATGGATACATGCCACCCGTTTTCCCTGATACGATGAGCTTTGCGGCCGATTTGGAGCGTGAATTTGATAAATATGTGTATACTGGAACTTTAAAGGCCAGTTTGGAGCAAAATACCCAAACGACCTATACGGCCGGAATAAGCAGCGAATACCAGGAGAATCGCATTGATGGGCGGGGATTTATTATTCCGGCTTTTCAGCAATTTACGCTGGGCGGATTTCTGGTTGCGAAACATTCTTTTTCTGAAAAAAGCTTGTTGCAGTTCGGTTTGCGTTTCGATTACGGTACGATTAAAACAGAAGCTTATTACGACTGGTTTTCGTCGCCAACCGAAAATGGCAGCTCGTATTTGCAACGGGCGCAGGACTTAGACCGAAGTTTCTCCAATGTTTCGTGGTCGGCAGGGTATAGCTACTCGCCCGAGCACTGGCTACTTAAAGTAAATGTTGGGAAAAGCTTTCGAATGCCCATTGCCAAAGAGCTGGCAGCAAACGGGGTGAACTATCATCATTTTAGTTACGAGGTGGGAAATCCTGATTTGTCGGCCGAAGTTTCGTATCAGTTGGATGGCGGCGTGGAATACCATTCTCAAAAACTGGCAGTGGGGATAACGCCGTTTCTGAACTACTTTCCGAATTATATTTACCTGAACCCAACCTCGGAGCACGATCGTTTGTACGGAAACGGGAACCAGGTTTATATCTATCAGCAAAGTGAAGTTTTTCGGCTGGGGGGTGAGTTGCATGCGCATTACCAGCTTTTGAAATCGCTTCAGGTGGGAATAATGGGGGAGTACGTTTATTCGGAGCAGTTGTCGGGCGAGAAGAAAGGATTTACACTACCGTTTTCTCCGCCGGCTTCGGCAATTGTTAACCTGAAGTACCGGAAAGAAAAGTTCCTGTTTTTTCAGCATGCTTACACCTCGGTTGATTACCGTTTAACAGCCGCTCAAAACAACATTGTGCCTCCCGAAGAAACAACAGATGCTTATCAGACAGTTAACCTCGGAATGGGGGGAGAAGTGAAAATCAGGCAACAAAACCTGAAACTGTCATTGCAGGTACAAAACCTGTTTAATACCAGATACTTTAATCATACCAGCTATTACAGGCTGATTAATTTACCCGAATCGGGACGGAATTTTATCTTGAATGTTTCCATTCCCTTTTCGGGCGAAATAAAATAAACAATTATTATGAAAACAAATTTGAGATTCTTACTGCCTCAGGCGAAAACAATTATTTACGGATTGTCAATGTTCACTGTATTCTTTCTTGCAAGTTGCAGCGACGACGATGATTCGCAGAAGCCCTTGGTGTCAAACCTGGAAGTGGGGCACGGCGATACGATTCACATTGGTGAAGGAATTCACCTGGAATTCGATGCTGAAGACGATGGCTTGCTGGACTATTACCGCATTCAGATTCATCCGGAAAACGGGCACAATAAAAGTGCTTTGGGAGAACTGGCCTGGGATTACGACAGCACCTTTACAGAGGTTTCGGGTTTGCGCAATCATACGGTGCATCATCACAACATTATGGTGCCCGAGGAAACAGCTGAAGGTGCGTATCATTTCCACCTGATGGTTGCAGACAAAGCCGGAAACGTGACGGCCATTGAGCGGGAACTTGTGGCTACTCACGAGGAAGGTGAACATACCCACGAAGATTAACTTATTTCTAAAAATGCAGGGAAGAGCCGGCGACAGGCACTTGCGGGCTCTCTCTGCAAATATTTAATTCTTAAAATATTGAAACGATGAAGACGCAAAGTAAAATTCTTTTATTACTAATGCTGGCAATAACTGCTTTTGCCTGTTCCGAAACCGACGACAAAGACGATCAGAAACCTGTAATAAGTATGTCAGGAACTGAAGTATTTCCGAATAACTGTGATACGCTCTATTTTGGGGAAGCCTTCACTTTCCGGATTCACTTTTCGGATAACCAGGAACTCGGTTCTTTCAGTATTGCCATGCACAATAATTTCGACCATCATTCGCACAGCACCGAGGTAACAGAGTGCGTATTCGGACCCGTAAAGACTCCGGTTAACGCGTTTACTTTTATTGAAGATTACCCCATTCCGGAAGGAACCAAAGAATACGAAGTAAACATGAGTGTTGAAATTCCGTTGGGCGAAGGAACTATTCCTTTTGATGAAGGCGATTATCACTTTTTTATCAGTTTAACTGACAAGGCTGGTTGGTCGACGCAAAAGGGGCTAAGTATAAAAATTCTGCACCGTTAAGCGCTAAATGAATTTTGCCGTGTTTTATTGACGAGGTAATGAATTCTCCCTATATTACACGACAACTTTAGACTGCTTTCAACATGAATTACGTATTTATAGCTCAGAGTATTGACGGATATATTGCCGACAAAGACGGCGGTATTAAATGGCTGGAGAGCGTGCCCAACCCCGATCAGATTGACATGGGGTATAAGGCTTTTATGGAAAGGGTAGATGCCATTGTGATGGGACGGGCTACTTTTGAAACCGTTTTGGGATTTGGCATTCCGTGGCCTTACGAAAAACCTGTTTTTGTGCTCAGTAACTCGTTGAAAACGATTCCTGATACATTACAGGAAGAAGTGGAGTTAATGGCCGGTTCTCCGGAGGAAATATGCGCTGCTTTACAAGACAGAGGTTACGAGAATCTGTACATCGACGGAGGCAAGACGATTCAGTATTTTCTGGCAGAAGATTTAATCGATGAAATGATTATCACCACCATTCCGGTAGTTCTTGGCGGAGGTATTTCTTTGTTTGGAGAACTTCCGGCCCTGCTGGAATTCAGCCGGCTGAAAACCGAAGTTTACCTGGACGAGGTGGTCCAAACCAGGTATATCCGAAAAAATACTTAGGAAAACGGAAATCAGAAAGTAAAAGCCATTCCCAGGCCCATTTGCTCGCCGTTGTAGTAAGGCACAATACAACCAGAAATATTGTCGCTTCTTTTAAACAACGTTTTCCGGATGAAGGGGTGAACCCAGTAGGCAATTTTTGTACTAAGCATCCCGATTCCGGCACCGGTAGCAACATCGGTTAGCCAGTGGCGGTTGTTGTACATGCGGAAAAAACCGGTTCCGGCGGCCACCAGGTAACCCGAAATACCATACCAAGCCGATACGTCTTTGTACTCCTGGTAAAGAAATTCGGCACCCATAAAAGCAGTCGCTGTATGTCCCGAAGGAAACGAATTCCGGGAAGAACCGTCGGGGCGAAGAATGTTGCTCGAGTTTTTCAGAATTGTTACCGTACTTCCCATCAGTAAATAGGCGGTGGCTAAAATGGTTGTCCTGTCTCTGAAATTATGTTTCCCTTCCACTCCGGCAAGGTTCAAGGCATATACCGACACAAAAGGAGCATATTGTGAAAAATCATCTATGGTAAATCGTTTATCGATGTGTTCGGTTATTTCTTCACTTACTTCAGAATTGAGGTCTTTTATAAAATCACTTTCCAGTCCAATAACCCCGAATGTAATCAGCGCGGAGGGAACAGCAAGTGCAGCCGGCTTAAATTTGAGCTCCTGATTTGTTTGTAAGGTGTCTTTCCGGCTGGTATTTCCCAGTAAAGTAAGCTGTCCAAGAACAAGGGCTAAAAGGAATAAAATAATCTTCACTTGTTGAATGTTTTGAGTTGTAAATCATAAAGTAAATTCAATATTATGCAAATTGTTTGGGAATTCCAATAGATGGTTGATTGTCTGTGATTTACTTGATGATTCCCTGCTGATAAGCAGCAAGCGCCCGCTGGCGGGCAAAAGTGTGCTCGACCATGGGAGTGGGGTAATTAAATGAATTCAGTTCGGGAATCCAGCGTTTTACATAATCCAGTTTTTTGTCGAATTTCTTTTGTTGTTCGGCTGGATTGAAAATCCGGAAATAAGGAGCGGCATCGCAACCGGTACCCGCTGCCCACTGCCAGTTGCCATTGTTCGACGACAATTCGTAATCCAAAAGTTTTTTGGCAAAGTAAGCTTCTCCCCAGCGCCAGTCGATCAGCAGGTGCTTGCACAGAAAGCTTGCCGTAACCATCCGGACACGGTTGTGCATGTAACCGGTTTCGTTTAATTCGCGCATGCCGGCATCTACCATCGGATAGCCGGTTTCGCCGCGGCACCAGCGTTCAAATTCCTTTTCGTTGTTCCGCCATTGAATTCCGTCGTATTTGGCCCGGAAATTATGATGAACCACCCGGGGATAATGAAAAAGGATCTGCATAAAAAACTCTCTCCATATGAGTTCGCTCAAAAATACCGGGAATTTATCGTAGACTTTGCGAACAATGTCCCGGATACTGACGGTGCCAAAACGAAGATGAACACTTAGGTTGGATGTGCCTTCCAGGGCCGGTAAATTCCGGGTTTGCTCATAATTACCGATTACCGAAAAGTTCGCGTCTTTTACAGGCATGGGATTCTCTGAAAAGCCTATTGCCTCAAGGGATGGAAAGTCGAAGTTTTTCTTTTCAAAATTTTCCCATTTTGTGTTTTGAAAAGCGGGCAATCCTTGTGTTTTCAGTTGCTGCAGCCATCTGCTTTTATACGGAGTGAAAACGGTATAACATTCTCCATCTGGTTTCATCACTTCGCTTTCTTCAAAAACAACCTGGTCTTTCAACGAAAAAACAGGGATGTTGGCAGCTGCCAGAAAAGTTTTTACCTGCTCATCGCGCCGGATGGCGTAAGGTTCGTAATCCTTGTTAAAGTAAACCTCTTTAACCGGGAATTGCTGAATCATTTCTTTCCAAACCTCTTGCGGATCACCGTGTTTGATAAGTAACCCCGACCCGTGTCTTTTGAGTTCAGCATTTATTTTTTCCAATTGCCGGTATATAAACGTAATCCTTGCATCGTCAGGAGGCAGTTCATCCAGAATGTTTGTGTCGAATATAAAAAGAGGGATCACCTTTAGTGTCCCGGAAAGTGCTTTTGCGAGTGCGGTGTTGTCCTCCAGCCGGAGGTCTCTTCTGAACCAGAAAACAGCGTTCATCTCTTTAATTATTAACCAGTATATAGGCGTTTAACGAAGTTGCCAGCAACAACCATACAAAATACGGTACAACAAATATCGTTTTCCAGTTTAATCCTGACATGTATTTAAACATAAATAATCCTACTACTAACGTAAGGGCAACGATAATGATCAACGCCGAAAGAATGAGGTGAAAACGAAAAAATACCGGCGACCAGCCAACATTTAAAATCAGTTGAAGCACAAACAAGAGCAACAATGTTGTTTTATTGGATTCCTGCTTCCATAAAAAAGCCATGAAAACTGAGAAACAGATCATAATGCTTGTCCAGGCAAGACCAAACATCCAGCCCGGCGGTGTCCACGGTGCTTTGTCGAGTTGCAGGTACCATTGCGAAGCCGGACCATTGTTCATGAGGTAACTCCCCAAGCCCAGGGCCGCAAGATTGACAATCAGAAAAAGAAGCGCTATTCCTGCAAAATGGGTATTTATTATTTTCAGCATAAACTACCTGTTTAAATGTTAGAAGAAAGATTGCTGTTCAAATTTCTTTAAATAACAGGTGATAGTTGTTTTTGTTTATTTTTTAATTCAATAAAGTAAACAAAAATTACAGAGCTTCCAACTCTTCCTGATAATCGAACTGAAGATCTTCGTGCAAGCCGGAAATGGCTTTTTGAATACGTTTTACCTGGTTTAGGTAGAGATTGAAAACCACGCGGTTGGCTTTGTAATTTAGTTTCGACTGCTTCAGTTTCTTGCAAAAATAAAGCAAGAGCTCAATTTCCGTTTCCTTTTTACCCGAGTAACGAACGTACTTGTTGGTGGTTTTTAAAACTTTCCGAATTGTTTTTTTGGCCAGGTAATAACTGCTGCGGTTCATACTCCGAAATTCCAGGTCGATTTCTTCCTTTACCTGCCGAACATATTCGTCTTCGTTGCTTGCCTCAAACAAAAGGTAGCTAAGCAGTTCTTTGTTTTCCTTCTTAAACCGGGCAAGCCTGAGGACAAGTTCCTGTAAGGCTTCTGGCGGCAGGTGGCTAAGTTCTTTTCTGATATGACTGACAGAAGCTGTTTCCATATAAATACAAAGAAAATCAATAAAAACTGATCCTCAAAGAACACAGAAGTGCCGTGTCTGATTATTTCCTGTGTTTCTTCCAATACGGGGTCTTCCTGTTCGATTTAGGCCGTTTTATCTGCAAAGAAACGACGAACGACAAATATTTGCGATTATTAATCGATAATGACCGTGAATGAAGTTTGCAGGAAAAAATACCCCGTTTGTAGTTGTTTATTTGTCGGTTGCTGAATTAACTGACGTCGCATCAATGTGTTACGTAAATTTGGATCATTGAAACAATTTAAACAGCAACATCATGAAAGCAAAACTGGTTCTTTTCGCAATTTGTGCCGCCCTTCTTAGCATAAATGTAAATGCAAAAATTAAGGACGGAAAGGCAATGACAGGTAATTCTCTGAGTGAGTTTGGTAAATATACCATAACAAATTCTGAATCACCAATGGTTTATCAAGACAAAGTTCTTGAAACGTACGACCTGAATTACGAAAACACTTCCAATCCGGTAAGAATTGGCGTAGTGCAGGAAAAGAAATGCAGAACTTTTATTGTGCGTAACGACGAGTTTGAAATCCAGTACACCTGCAATAGCGGCGTATTTGGAGTGAAAAAGATCGAAAAACGTTTCCAGGAAATCCCAAAGGAAGAAATGGAAATGAAACTGAATAAGGTAAGTTATTATGCACAACGCGTAATTTGTCAGAACCAGAAATCGACAGATGATTTACTCGGATTGATCGCATGCTACTTTCCTGACCTGGTGAATGATGAATATTCAGCCAGTTTTTAACAAGACTTAAACAGCGCAATTTTTTTCATAGAAGTATGAAATTACAGGACCCCGCCAGAGGGCGGGGTTTTTCTATTGAAACAAAGGACGGGTAATATAGAATAGAAGAGTAAGTACACGCTCTACACAAGAGAACCCTGTGCATCAATTGCACAGGGTTTTTATTTTTCCTGCATTTATCTGTTCGCAGAATGAGCTTTGTCAAGTGTTCGTTTTCAATAACTTTCTATCTTTATTCGATTGATAATTGGCAACAGAGCGTTTAAAGATCAAACAAGAACCGGAGCAACGGATGAACAAATTGTTGTATGATAACAGGTTATGGTACAGGGGAAGCAGGCATTTGCTTTTCTTTGTTTCACTGGTGTTGTTGTTTTCTTTTATCCTTCGCAGCCAGCAACCGCACGAATCTTATTTCACCCTATTGAAAGTTACAGCGATAAATGCAGTTTTTTTTCTGGCATACGCTTACATTACCATTTTCTTGCTTATCCCGGAGTACCTGTTAAAACAGAAGGTGTTGTATTTCATCCTTTTTTTTGTGCTTGTAGGTATTGCCTTATCTGCTCTGAAGCTGATGGTTTCTGAAACCATCTTTTATGCGTCTATTTCTCCGGGAATTATACCTGAATCGGGCATTATGAACCTTCGCTTTATTGTGGTGAATGCAAAAGACATGACCTTTATTGTGGCTGTTCTGAGCATTGCCAAATACGTGAAAGATTATCTTTTTGCAGAGCGTTTACGGAAAAAACTGGAAGAGCAGGAAAAACAGGCGCAGCAAAAACTTATGCAATCGCAGTTTGACCCGCATTTTCTGTTTAATACCATTAACAACCTGTACGCTTTGTCGTTACTGAATCCGGAGAAAACCAAGGAAGTAATTCACCGGATAAAAGTGGTGCTGAAGTACATAATTGACGAGAGTCAGAAAACTTCGGTGTTGCTGGCCGACGAAATTACTTTAATCGAAAATTATATTCAGCTGGAAAAGCTGCGCTATGGCAAACGGTTGAAAGTAGCCCTCCATACCGAAGGAAACCTGGAGGAAGTTCGCATACCACCCATGATCCTGTTTCTGTTGGTTGAAAACTGTTTTAAACACGGGAGCAGTCTCGACGCAGGTATTCCCTGGATTGATATAAAAGTGGAAGTAGATGGGGGAAAAGTGTTGTTAACGACCGAGAACAGTAAGCCCAAAACAATTGCCGGTCTTGAAATAAAACGCAATGCCGGGCATGGATTAAAAAGCCTTGAAAAAAGGCTCATGTTGTTGTACCACAAAGACGGATATCACCTGGATATTCACAGCGAAGACCGTCTGTTTCGTGTAAAATTGGAATTGAAAAAGAACCTTGAAGTCAGTTTTAGCACATATCGATAGAAAAAAGGTAGTTCTGCATTGCCTTTTTTGGCTGGTCTGGATTGTTTCATTTGTATTCATCCAAAGCCTGGGGCTGCCGTCGCGCGAATACTTTGTGTGGTTCATGTATTACGTGATCACCCTTCCGGTATTTGTGTGCCATACCTATCTTATTGCCTATTGGTTGGTGCCTGATTATTTCTTCAAAGGAAAATATTTGTTGTTTTTGCTGATCGGATTTGCATTGCTGGTGGTCTTTTCCATTATTGAACTGGTGGTTAGCAACAACCTGGTGTTTAAAGTTTTCGACTCTTCAAAAGTATTCTCGCCGGGCTATTTAAATCTTAAAAATATATTGATTAGCGGACTGGGCAACCACTATATTATTTTTGTATTTCTGGCCATAAAAGCGGGCCGTTCCTGGTATTTTTCAGAAAGACAAAAAGAAGAGCTGCTGATATCAAAAACCGAAACCGATCTGGAGATTTACCAGTACCAATTGCAGCCCAAACTGATTTATTCGCTGATCGCCGAAGTGGAAAATACAGTGGCTGAAAGCCCCGAAAAAGCGCCTGACTTAATTATAAAGTTATCCGGCTTTCTGAACCGTTTCCTGTTTGAGGGGAAAGAAACCATGATTCCCTTGCAGCAGGAAGTGAAACTGATCGAGGAGTTTTTGGATATTCACCGCTTTGCATTAAACGAGCGGCTGAAAATAAATTGTGTGGTTACCGGGAACTTAAAACCGTTTGTGGTTCCCCCGCTTATGCTGTTGCCCTTTATCAACGATTTGTTAAAAATTGTTTACGAGTGTAACAATTTCTTCGAAACGACAGTCCTTATAAAAGCGGAACGAAAATACCTGTTGTTTTCTTTTACCATGTGGAGCGAAAACAGTTTCCGTTTGAGCGACAACGACAACATGGAGATTACAAAACAACGATTGAATTACTGGTTTCGGAATAAGCATCGCCTGATTGAAAATATGGATGACAACTTCAGGGAAATAAGTCTTGAAATTTATTCTTAAAACCTGTAATATTTTTTAGAGAATAACTACTTATTCGTTAGCAGAAAACAGAAAACAAAAGCTATTCGTAATTACCATGAAAACTAAATGCCTCATTGTCGATGATGAGCCCCTCGCGCGTGATTTGATGCGAAGCCACATCGAAAAACTCGAAAATTTTCAGATTGTAGCTGAATGTGGCGATGCGATGAAAGCGCTTCGGGAGCTCCACAACCACAACGTTGATCTGATGTTTATGGATATTCAAATGCCGCAGATTACGGGCATTGAGTTTTTAAGAACGCTAAAAAATCCTCCGAAAGTTATTATTACCACCGCTTATCGCGAGTATGCGATTGACGGTTTTGAACTGGATGTGGTGGATTTTCTTTTAAAGCCGATCACTTTTGAGCGCTTCCTGAAATCGGTCAACAAATATTACCAAATTAACCTCGAAGATAACCAGAATGTGAAACCGGTAGCGGTAAATAGCACAATGGACGAGGCGTTTATTTATGTGAAAGAAAACAAGAAAGTGCTAAAAGTACACCTGAATGAGATTTTGTACGTGGAAGGATTAAGTGAATATGTTCAGATATACACCGACAGCCGCAAGATCATTACCAAATGCAGTATGAACCACATGGCTGACAAACTTCCGGACTCTAATTTTATGCGGATTCATAAATCCTACATTGTTTCACTGTCGCGTATCGAAGCTTTTACTTCCAGCAGTATTGAAGTGCCGGGCAAGGAACTTCCGATTGGGCGGAGCTACAAAAACTCGGTTATCGAAGCATTGCAGATTCAGTGATGAAATTCGGTTTTATCACCACCTTCAAATAGATTCCAAAGCCTCAATATGCCTGAATTGGCCGGATAAAGAGATTTGACAGGGGAGAGGCCAAGTATTTCTGTCCGTATTTTATTTACAGCCAGTAGGTTTTCGGCAGCTGATTCACTTTTGGCAGTTGAAGTAGCTACCAGGGCCAGTACCGTTTTTAGGGTGGTGGCTCTTACCCGAATGGTGTGCTTCGAAAATTTGGCCGGGTGAAGATGTATGTAGCGTTCTTTCTGATCGCCCGTTTTGATCAGCCAGTCAGAACCGTCGGACAAGTTGATTTTCTTCCAGGCTGATTTGCCCAACCATGTACAAAATGTGCTTTGATTCCTAATATTCTGCTTTTCAAAATAAGCTTTACATTCCTTGCAGATGGTTGAAACACATAGTTCTCCGAGATAAAAATCAGTTAAGTTATTTCCGATCGGAAGTAGTTTTCCATTGATTTGTTCCGGCGTATTCCAGTCCTTTATTTCATCGAGCAAAAAGTGAAAATGATGTTTGTAGGGATTAAAAGTTACCGGTAGTGGAATTTCTGCCTGCATTTTGAACGCTTTGGAAACAATTCAATAAATTTACAGAAAACACCAAAATGGCTCTTTACCCAATTCATAAATTTTTTATTCTGAATGGTGAACTAAAGACCAACGATGAGTTCAAACCGGCAGAAAACGAAGGAGGAGTTTACGAAGTCATCCGGATAGTGGATGGAAAACCGCTTTTTTTAGAAGAGCATCTGGCGCGTTTTAGCCGATCGGCAGAAATAGCGGGGCGGGAAATCCGATATTCCGGAACGGATGTCAGCAATTACTTGCAGGATTTGATCCGGGAAAATAAGGTTTACAACGGGAATGTGCTGGTTTCCTGTAAAGTGAATCTAAAGGCCTTTTTTATTGCCCATTCTTACCCCACTAAAGAGCAATATCGGTCGGGAGTTGAGTGCGGGCTTTTGCATGCAGAGCGGGAAAATCCGAATGCCAAGGTTTTTCAAACCACGGTTCGCGGACGTGCCAACCAAATGATCGCAGAAAAAGGATATTACGAGGTGTTGCTGGTCGATCACAACGGAAATATTACCGAAGGGAGCCGCAGCAATGCATTTTTTATAAAGGGGAGTCAGCTGATTACGCCGCCTTCAGAAAAAGTATTGTTGGGTGTTACACGGCAAAAAGTTATTCATTGTGCACGGGATTTGGGTATCGATGTAAAAGAAGAAGAAATCTCGCTTACACGTTTGCCCGGTTTTAATGCGGTATTTATTACCGGAACTTCGCCCAATATTCTTCCGGTTTCTAAAATTGGTATAACTGATTTTGATGTGCAAAATACCTTGCTTCGGAAACTTATGAAGCAGTTTGATCTATGTATTGAACAATACGTACGGAACCATAAAAAAAAACGAAGGTGATCCATTTGTCAGATCACCTTCAACATATTTAGATCATTTTACAATCGGTCCTTTAAAATGGCTTCCACTGTTTGGTAGTCGATGTCGCGTTGTTCGCCAAACTTCATCCCGCTTTCTTTAAAACGAAAGGTGATCTTGTCGATGGTTTCAGCCGGTACGTCATATTCGGGCAGGGTAGTGGGCACTCCCAGCGATTCAAAAAAGGCAATGGTTCTGGCAATGGTGGCATCAATTCTTTCCTGGTCCGAACCTTCTGTAATGCCCCAAATCCGTTCTCCGTATTGCAGAATTTTGTCTTTTTTACCGGCTCTCTTCAGGTTCATCATTCCCGGCAAAACAATGGCCAGCGTTCGTCCGTGATCAATGCCATGGAAAGCAGTCAGTTCGTGGCCTATCAGGTGAGTCCCCCAGTCTTGCGGAACACCCACAGCAATTAGCCCGTTGAGCGCCATGGTGGCACACCACATAAAGTTGGCAGCGGCCTGGTAATCGTTGCGGTCAGCCAGAACTTTCGGGCCTTCTTCAATAAGTGTTGTAAGAATGGCCTCTGCCAAGCGGTCCTGCAGCGGTGCATTTACATCAAACGTAAGGTATTGTTCCATCACATGCACAAAAGCATCTACCACCCCGTTGGCTACCTGGCGGTCGGGCAGGGTAAATACGCATTCCGGATCAAGAATGGAGAATTGGGGCATTACCAATGCCGAGCCAAACGCTTTTTTCTCCAGTGTTGCTTTGCGGGTGATTACGGCATTTCCGTTCATTTCGGAACCCGTGGCCGGAAGTGTGAGAACAGCCCCCAAAGGCAGCGCTGCTTTTACCGGCGAGGTAGCGGGTTTGTCTAAAATATCCCACGGATCGCTGCCCTCAAACAAAACGGCAGCCGCAATAAATTTTGTGGCATCAAGCACCGATCCGCCTCCCACCGAAAGCAGGTAGTCAACTTTTTCTTTCCGGATCAACTCCACTGCCTGCATACAGGTTTCGTAATGAGGATTGGGTTCTATGCCGCCAAATTCCAGCAAATCGAAATCTTTCAATGCGGTTTTTACCTGGTCGTAAACCCCGGTGCGTTTGATGCTTCCGCCTCCATAGGTCATCAGTACTTTTTTATTTTTCGGAATTTCATTCACAACATTTGGGATGGTTCCTTTTCCAAAAACTATTTTTACAGGATTTTTGTATTCAAAATTGTACATGACTTTTATTTTTAATATTCAGTTTGAACTCGTCTAAAGGTAAAACAAGTGCTTCAAAGTTTTAAAATATTACGCGGAAAATCAAAAAAGACAGACACTGATTTTCGGGAATCGATACCGGAGGCCAGCGACGAGGAAATCGTACAAATTCTGAAAAAGAGAAGCTACTATATTCCGGAGGCGGCCGAACTGGCAATCACTGAAGCGATCAAACGTGGAATCATACATTCGGAACAGGATCTGTTTGCAGAGGAGTACAAGGAAAAAGAGCTGTCGTTTACATGGTTTCCACGCATTCACGATCTTTTTACGCGGGCGAAAATCCGCAAAAGTATCGCCCGCAGCCTGGTGATCGCCGGTGTAATTCCGCTGGTTTACGGCATGTTGGAAATGAACCGGGGAGTGCGCTGGGAAGGCAGTCTGATTCTGGTGTTTGGACTTCTGTGGATGTTCCTGGCCGCTCAACTTAACAGACATTATCACAAAAATTTTGTGTTTGGGCTTTTGGGTTGCGATGTTATCGGAGCAGCTTATGTTTTTTTCAGGATTGTCCTGCATTCCGAAAAACTGTTCCTGGATTTATTTATTGCCGGGGCGCTTTTTGTGCTGGTCACTTACGGGCTTTTTTACCTGGTGCTGATGAGACGCTCCGATAAGTAGCTCCTGATTCTTTCTTCCTGCTCATTCTTCCGTTCGTCCGCCATTTTCAACAATTCATCGAAATAAAAGTGTTGCTTTGCAGGCATTGTTTTAGCTTTGACCCTGTAACAATTGAAGCCATGAAGATTTTATCATCCATTTTTTTCCTTTTGATTTTTGCAACAGTATCGGTTTACGCCCAGGAAGACAGCGACTGGAGTTCGAAAGAGTATTCCGTGAAGGATTTTTCGAGTGTGTACCTGAAAGGCGGTTTCAAGGTTTACCTGATGCAGGATTCTGAAGCCGGTTTGGTCATAAAAACCCGGGACGCCGATGTGCTGGACAAAATTGATGTGGACAATTGGGGCGATGAACTCCGGATTGAGGTAACGCGTGAATATTTGCCGTACGAAAGAATCCGTTTGTACATCACTTTTGACAAACTGCGCGAACTTACAATGGAAGGCGGCTTAAATGTTTATTCTGAAGGATATCTCGATTTAAACGATTTGCTGCTGCATGTAAGAGGCGGTGCCAAAGTGGATCTGCGGATGAAGGCCGACGATGTGAAAGTGATCGGCGAGGGCGGCGTGATGATCGATCTGAACGGAGTGGCCCAAAGTCTTTCGGTTGAACTCTCGGGTGCCGGGCATGTAGATGCCGGTGAACTGAAAGCAAAACACGTTGATTTTAAGATAGAAGGAGTAGGCACCGGAAGTGTGTTTGCCACCGAAACGCTGAATGCAAGGATAGAAGGAGTGGGGAAAATCCGGTACAAAGGAGAGCCGCGTGTAAGCCAAAACATCGAAGGACTCGGCTCCGTATCAAGAGATTAAAGAAATTTACAATACTACAAACCGGTATTCATAGGCCGGTTATTCTTAGGTTTGGTTTAGGTTTTATTAAAGGCTGCTGTTGAGCAGCCTTTTTTCATTTTAATCTATTTGTATGATTTTAATTTCTTTTCCCTGAAACTGTACTTCGTCCCCGGCTTTTTTGCCTGCCAGCAATTTCCCGACAGGTGAAACAGGGGAAAGGCAAAAGATAACTTCCTTGTCTAGCACTACTTTCCCGTGGGCGATGGAAAAGAAATAGGTGCCTTGACTGGTTACTACCAGGCTCCCAAATGCAACGTTTGTAAATTTTGAGTTGGGATCGATCCTGGAAAGACTGGTTTTCAGGCTTTCTGTTTGTGCGAGCTGGGCCTGGCTTTTTTCCAGTTCCATTTGTACCATGGCCCGCCCGGTTTCGTATTTGTCGCCAACGCTGCTTTTGGTTTCGTTATCGCGCGATTCTTTGGCTGCTTTAATGGTTTGTTCCAGCAGGTCTGTCTTTTCCCGGATCATCTTATTCAGTTCTTCCAGGATAAGCGCTTTTATATTTTCAGGCTGTTGCATCAGATGTTTATTGATAAAAGAAAGAAAACGATCACAAATATTGCAAATAATGGCGGTAGGGAAAAATGCCTGTCCATTTTGCTGGTGTTTTATGATTGCTTTTCAATGTGGAATTCTTAAGTCCCGTACTATCTGTTCGTGTGCTTTATTGTTTCTCTTGTTTCGAAATGAATCATTCGGTATTTACTCACATAGCCGCTTTTTTCGATGGCTCTTTGCGAGGCATGGTTATCGGCAGCACAACCACAGCTGGCTTTCATGTTGTTTTTGAGTGCGAAATCCCGTAAGCTCAGCAATATTTGCGCGCCAATGCCATTTCCTCTTTCCGACGGCTGCACCCACACTCCCAAATCGTAATAATTCCATCCGGGAATGGTTCTAACCGCCATTCCGCAACCAACCAATGCATGCCCTCTGTAAAACTCAAATACATGTTCGTTTTCAATAAAGCCAGTCAATTGTTCGCGGGTCTCAAAAAGTTCTTTTATCGAATCGTCCTGCGCGTCCAGCAAGGCAACGGATGATTGGCAGGCCCTTCTCATGCTTATTCCGGGATCGGATTCGATCAGCGGGTGGGCATAATCGCGGTAAAGTATCCCAATTACCGAATAGGGGAGCAGGCTCTCTAAACAATTGCACAGCAGGAGGGAATCAAACGATTTGCAGTAAATGTCAGTTATGGATAAATCGCTGATCAGCTGCCGGAAAAATCGCTTGCTTTCGGGTATGTATGGGCCGGCTATATAAAATTCGAGCAAAACACCGCCCCTGGTTTTAATGGCATATCCCATTGGTTGGGTTCTGGTTTGGAGACTGTAAAATTCAGCATCGCCAATCATTAGTTCAATAAACAGTTCCTGAAACTGGGGCAATGAATGTAAATAATCGGTGCGGAGCTTTTGAATTTTATCAAGCGTTGTTTTTACTGGTTTCATAATTGGTTTTAGTTGGTTGAAACAGATGGCGTTCTTTTTCCAGGGATGGTTCTTTTGGGCAAATGACTTCTGCATTGTCTTTTGCTTCATTCCAAGCCCGGTAATCAGACTTTTACCCTTGGTAATTGCTTCTTTACCCAAGCGGATGATCCTTTTTACCTAAAGGATTGTTTCGCTACCCAAGGTAATCTGTATCATCCTCGAGGTAATTGTTCCGATTACCAAGGTAACCATAGATTTTACCTAAAGGATTGTTTTCTTACCCAAGGTAATCTCTATGATCCTCGAGGTAATAATTCTGATTACCCTGGTAAAAACTCTCATCCTCAAGCGGATTTTTATCTTCCCCGAAGTTTGAAAAATGCTGAAGGCCTCTGTTGATAAGGCGCAGCGGAGCCCTCATTGCACCTGCTTTTCAATAAGTGTTTTCAATCTTTAGCTCTTTGATTACCGTATCTTGAAGATTCTTCAACTCCCTGGTGTAGTTGATGTTTGCTTCATCCGTTTTCTTTAACGTGGATAAAACCTCAAAAGCGAATTTGTCTTCTCCAAATTGATTCCAATCCTTTTGCAACTCCGTGTTCCTGTGGCTTCCAAATTTAAGTTCCATTTTATGGCGGTTCCACTTCGATTCCATATCAACGCTGTTGTCTACCAGGCATTTTTTGTTTACAGTACATTTTACCTGAAAAACACCCGTTGGAAACTTCATTTGTTTGTATTCGTCCTTCAGTTCTTTTTTTGTCTTCATTTATATAAATCCTAGTTGTTTCATAACTGTTTTTCTGTCGAAAATCTGCGTATGTCCGTTTATCAGATCGTCCTTAAAGTGATAGACGGTAATTCCTGTTGTATTAATGGTTCTTTTTGTTGGGGGATGTTCCCCAATCTTTCCAAGATTTGTTCCGGTTAAAATCCAGGTTACCGCCACATAATCTTCTTCCTCAATTGCGGAAGTTATTTCAAAATGTATGTCCGGAAATGGTTCAAAAGAACCTGACTCCAATCGATTCTTAAATTCTGAACGGGATAGTGTCTTCCCTTGCCAGGGGTCGCCTGGGTCGAGATGGATGGTGTACTGATTATGGATATACTTTTCAATTTTCTCCAAATTCTTTTCATTCCAGATTTCGTGCATAAACTCCCGCAGGAAAGATTCTTTGTTTATTGTGTTCATTTCTGTTCTTTGATGCTAAGGTTGATAAATGTATTGGAGCGATCCTGACGTCTCGGTATATTGATGCGTACCACAACCCCCGCTGTGCAAAATGGCATTGTGTTAGCAATTGTTAATTTGGTTAAGTCAACAGCACCATCTAATATACTTTATATTACTTACTATACTTAATGATATTACTATTTCTGTAATACTGGTTTTTACTCTTAATGTTGTCGATTTTATTTAAGTTAATAAAGCAAATATGCACTGCATTTCTTAATGCTTTATTGTAGAGTAAATCAATATTCTCTTTTAGCATCGAGCCCGATTTATATTCTAAGTATTCAATTGTTCTAAACGAGTCGATTAATTTGTTTTTATCATCGTTCAGGAAAACTTCTAACTCAACAGTAACAAAAATACGGTTCTTGAAAAAGCGAACAGAGATTTTTTGCATTGAATTTCGAAGAACACAAGTTACTTTATAATTCTCTCCTTCATTGGTAAATTGTCTTCTTATTGCTTTTGTAATTTCAGCTTTGTGTTCCTCTGTCAATTTGGGGTAAGCCATATCTTTCCATCCTGGCATCGCAAACAAACCAGGTCTTTTAATCTCTTGCTCCGAAATATGTTGTCTTAAATCAAATACCTCAACTTCAGGATATTTTCCATGTATTCGAACTACCTCAATTTCTTTGTCGCTATACACAAAGCTGAGAAACTTTCCATAACATCCCGACAGTGTAAGCATTATAACAAGTGACAGTAAAACAGGTTTTAGTTTCATTTTATAGAATTGTTTTGTGGGTGTAATTACTTAGTAGTTTGTCTCTTTTAATTTTTATTCTTGACAAAGATAATAGTTGGTACATGTTGTCGGGAGGCAGTTGGCGTACCGCCGAACCCTGCCCTGCCATATGCACTGAGTTAGCCACCGTAATTTATTTTTTTTCACAGTCAATTAATACAAATGGCACACTTAGCTTGAATATTCCATCAGTCTGCGATTGTCTATTTAATTCAATTTCTATTTGTCTAAACACTTCTTCTTGTTTGTCAATCGGAACAATCTCCTTCCACCCATCGATAAATGCAAGTCGAATAAAGTAATGGTTTAACATTGTTGTTCCGTCTACAAACTTGTATTCAAACTTATCTTGTTTTACCGACTCAATTAAAAAACCATGAGATTCAATTTGTCTAATATATTGGTCAAGCGGCTTACGCTTTTTATAAATTTGTTTCTGCATCGCTTCAAGACAAGTCCTAAGTTTTAGATTGGTCAATACTTTTCCCATTATTGAGTAAAACTCAATCATGGAGTCATTTAAATTCATAGTCTGAATAAATTGACCTCCTGTTTTAATTATCCTAGAACATTCTGACAATGATTTATCAAGGTCGGTTACGTTGTTTAATCCATTATTGCTTACGATTAAATCGATTGATTTGTCTTTTATTGGAATGTCCTCTGCTATCCCACGAATAACTTCAATATTTTTTATTCCATAGAACTCAATTTTCTTTTCTGCTCTATCAATACCGGTATTCCAGGGGTCAATTCCATAGACTTTTGAATCACTGCCTAATCTCATTGCAATTTCTGTCAAAGGGAAACCTGTACCAAATCCAATGTCAACTGCATTGATTCCTTTTTTGTATTTGATTCCATCAAGTAATTTTAGTCCAAATGGTGCTGCCCATAGTGGTAATTCGTCATAAACTTCAACCAGTTTTTTCGAGTCATAATTCCAATTTGTCTTTAAATATTGTGTCATATTGCAAATCTTCAGTCATTATGGTTTGTTAGCATTAGTTTTTTATTTTATAAATAATTTTAATCCAATTGAAAAATTAAATCCGGCTTTTACACCTTCCTTTTCTCTGAATTCGAAATCATCATACATGTCGCGTTCAAAATATTCTGTTGGCATTGGGTTGATAATGTTAGAAAATGAATTATTCCTAATCTTTAAACCTAAGCCTGTATAAAAATTCAATCCCAATTTTCTCCCCAGATTACTAAATGTTCCAATATTGAAATTGAACCCATACTTTTGTCTTAGATAGTCCGCCTGGTCATAACTAAAATACCCACCACCAGTTGGAGCATAGCTTAAATTGTGAAAAACATCTGTATGATGAATATAGTAGAGTTCGAACGAACAATATCCTGTAGCCTTTTGTGATTGCTTAATCACATAATAAAGCTCTGGTCGTATTTCCCATAATTTATAATCTTCTTCAAAATTTTTATCAATGTACTGTGTATAGGATATATTTTCATTCCCATATCCGAAATTGAACCCAATTTTCCATTTTGGATGGATATCCTGAATATATCCGACTCGCCATCTGGGGCTGTATTTATTCAAGGATGAAAAAATATCAAACGTGAAACATGATTCATTCTTTGTATGAGAATCTTTAATATTAACATTTTCTTGAGCATTCAGATTTAATATGCTCAAGATTATTGTCAGTGAAATGAATATTTTGCGTAAGTGGTTCATTTGTTTAAAATTAATGCTAACGTATGTGGAAATGCATTACATTTATTTCGCTATTGGAACTTCTATTCTATCGCAACTCAAACTTCTGCTAAAACAACACGTTACCTGTTTACAACTAATTACAAACGTATAAAAGCATCAACAATCAGAAATTATCCGTTATTCATCCAAGGGTGGCAAAAATCTCTCGCAGCTGTTCGTCTCGGGTGTCACCTGTACTTGCGGGAACTAATTTAACAAAAGTTTTTGCTGATACAACAGGCAGTGGTCAGTATTCAGTCGCAGTTTGCAGGGATTGAAGGATTGATGGACTGAAGGATTGATGGACTGAGGGATTGAGAGTGCAGTGATCAGTCGCAGTATTCAGGGATTGAAGGACAGAAGGATTGAGGGACTGACGGATAGAATTTTGAATGATCAATAATCAATATCCAATTGCCAGTGGCTAGTGGCTCGTAGCTAGTGGCTTGCAGCTTATTCATGCATTCAAGCATTGTAGTTGAAGGATTGAAGGGAAGTGATCAGTATTCAGTCGCAGTAGGCAGGGATTGAAGGACTGAAGGACTGAGGGATTGAGAGTGCAGTGATCAGTCGCAGTCTCAGTTTTCAGGAAGAATTGAATTCCCAATAGTCAATATTCAATACTCAAAAGCTTGCGACTAGTAGCTTGCGGCTTGCAGCTTATTCTCGCATTAAAGCATTTTAGCATTCAAGCATTGTAGTTGAAGGATTGAAGGGAAGTGATCAGTGTTCAGTTGCAGTTGGCAGGGATTGAAGGACAGAAGGACAGAAGGACTGAGGGACTGAGGGACTGAATTTCCAATAATCAATATCCAATTGCCAATGGCTAGTGGCTCGTAGCTAGCGGCTTGCAGCTTATTCCCGCATTAAAGCATTTTAGCATTCCCGCATTACCCTACTGTAGAAAAGCTAGTGGCTATTGGCTCGTCGCTCGCAGCTCACAATTAAATACTACCTTTGCCGCAAAAGCAGGAAACCATGCTACACCGGTATTTTTTACAACTGAGTTACAACGGCACGCGCTATCATGGCTGGCAGGTGCAGCCCAATGCGGTGTCGGTGCAGGAAACCATCGAAAAGGCGCTGTCGACGCTTTTGCGTGAGCCGGTGTCGGTGGTGGGCGCCGGACGTACCGATACCGGGGTGCATGCTTCGTACTTCATTCTACACTTCGATTTGCAAAAGCCGGTGGCTGCCGGCTACGATCTGGTGTACAAACTCAACAGCTATCTTCCGAACGACATTGCCGTACAAAAATGCTGGCCTGTAAGCGGGGAAGCGCACGCACGTTTTAGTGCCACTTCGCGCACCTACCACTACTTTATTACCACCGAAAAAGATCCGTTCTCGAACGAAACGGCTTACCGCTACACGCTTCCGCTGGATGTGGATAAAATGAACGAAGCAGCGCAAATGCTTTTCAACTACGAAGATTTTACCAGTTTCAGCCGCCTCCATACCGACGTAAAAACCAACAACTGCAAAATTTATCGGGCCGAATGGAAAAGAGAAGGCGCCCGGTTGGTGTTTGTGGTCAAGGCCGACCGTTTTTTGCGGAACATGGTGCGCGCCATTGTGGGTACCCTGCTCGAAGTAGGTAAGGGAAAGCTTTCGGTTGCGGAATTCTGTGCAATCATTGAACGGCAAGACCGTGGCGCCGCCGGAGCTTCTGCACCCGCGCACGGACTGTTTTTGGTAGATATTGAATACCCGGAAGCAATCATCCATTCAAAAATGTAAGAATAGCTGCAAGCTGCAAGCCACTAGCTTTGAGCCATTACTGAAAATAACAAAGGCTCAGAGGATTGATTTTTCTGAGCCTTTGTTGGTCATTATTCACTTAATACCACTAAATGTTCTTTCCAGTGATCGGGTATTGCATTCAACTCATATATTTGAAGTCTGGTTTGATCTGCCGAAATGTTTTGCGGGCTAAGTGTCTCAGATATAAAATCATTATCCAGTTTATACATGGCGCCAGTAGCCGGGTCAACAATCAGCATTCCGATAAGTCCTCCAAAAATGATATTTCCCCAGTACCATCCGTCAAGTTTGAAGTGGATAGGGACAACTTTCTCTTCATAACCCGATTTTGAGAACTTAACACTATAACTGGCTTTCTTGAAAAAACCGTCACCTGCCTTAAGATCAACTACAGCAGGAGTGTTTCCGTTAAAGACTTCTTTCCCTTTTTCTGTGGTTATCGAGATATTAGCCTCAGAGGGGTTACTGTTAATGCTAACAGAATAGATGCTCTTGCTTACAATACTTGCGCAACTGGTAAGTAGCAGAACTGCGAGGATAAAAGCGGTTGTTTTTAGTTTCATTTGATTAGGATTAAAATTAATTATTGTGCCTACTTAGGTTTATAGTCTTTTCATAGGCGTTATTCAGACTTTATATTGTTGGTTTTATTTGTGTTACAGTTGAAAAATGTGTGTGCTACAATGTTGTTTACGTACAGCTCAACTGTACGTGAATATAGAGAATTTTCTCCTCAAAATTTGATGGGAAAATCCGTGTTGTGTAACATATTTCTTTAGAGGTTTACCCCAAAAAAATAACCAACAAGGGCGGTCATTCCCATGGCGGCCGTTCCCCAAAAGGTAATGCGAACAATGGCTTTCCATATTTTTGATCCGCCTGTTCGGGCCGATAAAGCACCCATGACGGCCAGAAATAAAATCGAAAATACGTAGAGCGAATACTCCATATGTTTTAAGGGGAAAAAGATGGCCACCAGTAAAGGCAATATGCCACCGGCCGTAAACGACAGGGCCGAAGCAAGTGCGGCCTGAATCGGGTTGGCCTGATTGAGTTCGTGTATACCAAGCTCGTCGCGCACGTGGGCTGCCAGCGCATCTTTTTCAGTCATTTCGGTAGCTACCAGCAGAGCGGTTTCTCTGGTTAGTCCCCGTTTTTCGTAAATAGCGGCCAGGTATTTCAGTTCACCTTCGGGGTCTTCCTCCAGTTCCTGTTTCTCGCGCTCAATGTCTGCTTTTTCGAGGTCGGTTTGCGAACTTACCGAAACATACTCGCCGGCTGCCATCGATAAGGCTCCGGCAACCAAGCCGGCCACTGCCGCCAGTACAACCGGTTCGCGGGTGCTGCTGGCTGCTGCCACGCCAATGGCAATACTGGCTGTCGATAAAATACCGTCGTTAGCTCCCAGCACTGCTGCTCTGAGCCAGTTGCTCCGGTGTACAAAATGCGGTGATAAGTATTCTTCCAGGTCCAGTTTAAAGTATGTCATCTCTTTCGGTTTTTGAGAGATCAAAAGTGCAAATATTTTTTGTTTTACAATTGCACACGAAGGAGGAACCGGGTTTTGTTAACAAAGACAATCATTCATTTTAAGAACCTTACCGGTGTTTCGGAACCCGGTTGTGTTTTATTTTAAGCCGAAAGAATCACGCAGCCTTGCATAAATAAAAAGTTCGTGACTATCTTTGCCTGCGAATTTTGGTTCGAATGTTCATGCATCATGAACACGATGAAAAGGGAATCCGGTGATCCGTCAATTGACGGAAAATCCGGAGCTGTACCCGCAGCTGTGAATCCCATCCGTCAACTGACGGATTGTGTTGTTGAACTGCAAGCCACTGTTCGTCGCCCGACGGATGGGAAGGCTCAACAACCGGGATAAGCCAGAAGACCTGCCACAATTCGTATTTATTAATTAAGCTTCGGGATAAAAGCTTGAGAAATATTCGAAAGTATTTTTCACTGGTTTATCCAAAGCTCCTTAAAAATTATTGATATGAGGAGGTTTGTATTTTTATTTCTGTTATTGATTTCGGTTTCTGTTTTTTCGCAGGAAGTGAAGCGGGTGGTTTCGCTCGCCCCGTCGGTTACCGACAATATTTACCTGCTTGGCGGCAACCACCGCCTGGTGGGTTGCACCAGTTACTGCGTGCAGGCAGTGAACGACGGCGTGGCACAGGTGGGCTCGGCCGTTCAGGTGAATGTGGAGAAAGTGTTTGCACTGCGCCCCGACCTGGTACTAACCATGCAGCTAACCAAGCCGCAGGATATCGAGAGTTTGCGGAAGCTGGGCATTCGGGTGGAGGTAATGCAAACCCCCAAAACTTTTGAAGAGATTTGTGAGCAGACCACGACTATCGCCCAATTGCTTGGCTTAAACGAGAAGGCCGAAGAGATTGTAACTACTGCGAAACAGCGGGTGGCCGAGATAAAGCAGCAATCGCGCTCCTTACCTTCGGGCAAAGTGTTTTTCCAGATTGGCGCCAGTCCCATTTACACGGTGCTTCAGAATACTTACATGAACGACTACATTACTTTCTGCGGTTCCATTAATATTGCCGAAGGGTTGAAGGTGGGCACCCTGTCGCGCGAAAGTGTGGTGCTG
The DNA here is from genome assembly GCF_003576475.1 of Maribellus luteus. Classification (GTDB taxonomy): domain Bacteria; phylum Bacteroidota; class Bacteroidia; order Bacteroidales; family Prolixibacteraceae; genus Draconibacterium; species Draconibacterium luteum. The sequence goes on from NZ_QWGR01000006.1 coordinate 135,616, forward strand.
AAAAAGCCTGATGTGATCATAATTGCCGAAATGGGAGGCTATGGTAAAAACGAAAAGGAAGTCTGGGAAACGTATGGTTCCATTCCCGCGGTGAAAAACGGAAAGGTTTTTCTGATTTCTTCTGAAACTTCGTGCAGCCCAAGCCCCGTAAACTTTGTAAGTGCGCTCGAAGATGTTTTCCGGTTCATTAAAAACTAAACAAATGGAAAAAGGATTGGTACATATTTACACCGGCGACGGAAAAGGAAAAACCACAGCATCGGTAGGGCTCGCGGTTCGGGCGCTCGGTCACGGGTGGAAAGTGGTGTATGCTTCGTTTTTCAAAAGGCCCGACACCTGCGGGTACAACGAGGTACGCGTGTTAAAGGAGCTGGGAGCTACGGTGTTTTCTTTTTCGGAAGGGATGCCGATGGCCAATAAACACATCAGCCGCGAAGAATACCATTCGGCGGTTGAGAGCGGATTGTCAGAATTGAAGAAATACATAGCCGGCAATAAAATTGATTTGCTTGTACTGGATGAGATTCTGATTGCGATTCAATGCCATTTTATTGAAGAGGATGAATTGAAGCGGTTCATAAGCGAAAAACCTGCTTCGATGGAACTGGTGCTTACCGGAAGGGGAGCCACCGCCGGATTAAAGGAACTGGCGGATTATGTGACAAATTTAAGCAAGGAGAAACATCCCTTCGACCGGGGAATCAGTAGCCGGGAAGGAATAGAGTACTGATTGATTTTCAGTATAAAAGAAAGCAAGGGATTGATAAGGTTTAACTCTTCCTGCTTGTGTTTTTCCGCAATAAAACATTGTTAACAAAAGAAGGAAACAATCAACAATGCTTGCACAGAAGAAAAGTTTGTGTTTATCTTTGTCAGCGAATTTTGGTTCGAATGTTCATGCATCATGAACACGATGAAAAGGGAATCCGGTGTAAAACCGGAGCTGTACCCGCAGCTGTAAGTTCTAGTTTTTCTTAAGATTTGCGAGAGAATCGAAACAAATCATTAGAAAAACAGAATCCCGAAGAAAATCAAACAAAGCGATGGTTTTCGAGGGATCTGTAACAAACTGATTTTTCTTACACCATTATCCGTCGCTTGACGGATGAGAAGGTCTAAGTCAGAGAACAAGCCAGAAGACCTGCCACAATTCCTGTTAAATAATTAAGCTTCGGGATAAAAAGCTTGAGAAATATTCGAAAGTATTTTTCACTGATATCCAAAGCTCCTTAAAAAAGTTTAGATGAGGAGGTTTGTAATTTTTGGGATGTTCATATTGGCTGCGGTGTGTGCTGCTGGCCAGGAACAATTTACATTGCTTGATACGGTTCATGTAGAAGAAGTTGTTAGTTACGGTAAATTAAACAGGTACCAGTCGGGGGCAAAGATTGTGACTTTACCGGCAAACCGGTTTTTTCTGGGACAAGACGGAAACATGGAGCAGCTTCTTTCGCGAACCATGCCCATAGCATTTAAAGCAAATGCCGGAGGACTTTCAACGATTCGTATTCGCGGAACAGCGCCCGATCATACAAGTATCAATTTTGGAGGTATAAATCTGAATTCGCTGACATTGGGGCATTCCAATGCAAGTAATCTGACCATGTATTTGTTCGACAATATTGGAGTGCAATACGGTAGCGCAAGCTCGGTAAATGGATCGGGAAGTATTGGTGGTGCCATTCATCTTGGTTTGCAAAATAACTGGACGGATGGTTTTAAAGGTGAGGCGCGAATTTCGAATGGTTCATTTGGCGAACAATTTTACGGTACAAAACTCTTTGTTGGAAACGGGAAATTTGAAAGTGTTACGCGGGCTTATTACTACTATAAAAAGAACGATTTTAAATTTACCAATCCGAATTATCGTGATTTCGAAAACCAGGTATTTGAGATTGAAGATACACAGCGCAACGCCGACGTTAAAAATTATGGCTTCCTGCAGGAATTCAATTATAAGTTTGAAAAAGACAGGTTTTTTATATTCAACGTATGGGCTGAAAAGAACTGGCACCTGGTTCAGCAAAATATGCAGTCGAATTTATCTAATCCCGACAAACGGGAAGAATACCAGGATAACCATATCCGTGTATGGACGGGATATAAAAACCGCAAAAACCCGCTTAAGTTCGAGATTAACGGAGGCTATGTGTATGATAATGCCGAGTACAATACAAATGAGCAGGATACCATTTCAACTCAACGCATAATAGGGGAAGCATTTCTCGAACATGATTTTGCGAGTAATGCAAGTTACAAAGTAGGTGTAAAGGCCATCCGGATTCGTCCAAAGGTGTATGCATATTCCAAAACACTGGACTACGAAGACCGGCTGGATTTTTATGCCTCTTATTATCACCGCCTTTTTAATAAGCTTACAGCCACTTTAAATCTGCGCCAGGGATTTGTAACCGATTATGATGTGCCCTTCACTCCTTCGGTTGGAATGAACTACCTGGCCGTGTCAAAAGAAAAATACATTTTGAATTTTAGCGGTAACATAGCCCGCAGCTATCGTGTTCCAACTTTTAACGATCGTTTTTGGGTCCCCGGCGGAAATCCTGACCTGGCTCCGGAAAGGGGAATGAACTATGAACTGAGTACAAAATGGAGCTATTGTGTTGGAAATACTTCGGGAAATATTTCGGTAAATGCCTTTTTTATGGATGTCGATGACTGGATTCTTTGGCGGAATGGTGGATCGTTTTGGTATGCCGAAAATGTTCAGAAAGTGGAAAGCAAGGGAATTGAGTTTATGACCGACTGGAGCTATACCGTGGCAGGTGTGAAAACACGCTCGGGGCTGAATTACTCTTATACTTCAACCAATCGTGTAAAATCGTTGAATCAAACAAATGCCATTGGCAGACAGTTGGAATATGTGCCAAAACACCTGGCTAATTTTTTCACTTCTTCAATTTATAAAAAGTTCGATTTTTCAATTGATGGAATTTTTAAAGGCGAACAGTTTACCGATGAAGAAGAAAAAAACATTCTTGATGCCTGTTTTCTGTTAAACTTTGCCGTTGGCTATAAACTTAGTATAAACAACGAGAATCGTTTGGGTATCACCGGAATGTTAAACAATGTTCTTGATACAGATTACCAGTCGAGCTGGGGGTATGCCATGCCCGGAATCAACTACCGGCTGAGTATTACTTACAATTTCAAATAATCGTGATAAAAATCTATAATTCAAAGAAAATGAAAAACAAACTAAAGATTCTATTTTTCCTGGCTATTGCAGTTGCATTTGCTTCATGTAGCGAAGATGATTCAAACACAAAAGCTGGTTTTACCTTTTCTCCAGAAGAAAATATTCAGGCAGGTGATACTGTTTTCTTTACAAACACTTCAATTGATGCCGTAACTTATCAATGGAGTTTTGGAGATACAGAAACATCAACAGAGGAAAATCCTTTTCATATTTATACCGAGCCCGGAATTTATGATGTTACCCTGGTTGCCACCAACGGAGGTGTTGCAAACACAGTAACGCAGAAGGTTAATGTGGCAGTTGATTTTGGCTATATCATAAATTATGGAAGTTATAACGGCGCTAAATCAACAATTGCTGCCTACAACAGATATGACGATATAGTAGTTAATGGATATTATACTGAAGTAAATGGTGTTAGTATGACTTCAAATGTTCAGTATGCATACAATTACAAAGGAAATATCTATTTTATGAATAATAATGCAGATGGTATTTCCTGGGTTAATAATAAAACTTTCGAACAAACGAATAATGCAATAACCACTGACATTAATAAACCACGTTTTTGTATCGGTTATGGAGACTATTTGTATGTTTCTTGTTGGGAAAGTGATGCTATATTTAATGGTGATTTGACTGTTTCTTACATTGCAAAAGTAGATTTAAGGTCGAATAATGTAGTGTCGAAAATAAGTTTACACGGCGGACCTGAAGGCCTTGAGATTGTTAATGATAAACTATATGCTGCATTGACATTTAAAGATAGTGTTGCAATTTTGAATCTTACGAATGAGAGTGTAAGCTATATTGAGACTCCGGCGCGCACGACCAATTTTGAAAAAGACAATGAAGGTAATTTATATGTTACACTTACACGAGACTGGGATGACTATGTAACACAAACCGGAATCGGTTACATTAACACTGCAACAGATCAGTTAGAAGCTATTTACAATTTAGATGGTGTCGGTACTTCTTATGACAATGTAATGGAGCCCAATGCAGATTTTTCGAAGTTGTATGTGATGTCGTCGGTGTACGATGCTAATTATAATGTAAGTGGAAGTATTGCTGTTTTTGATGTTGAAAGCAAGAGTTTTGAATCAGAAAACCTCGTTGATGGTATTTCTGCTATAAATGGAGTTGATTTCTATGACAACAAAGTATTTTGTTTTATTTCAGAATCAGTTACCGGGAACGGTAAGGCAATTACCTACAGCGAAGACGGAACCAAACTAAAGGAGTATAATACAGGTATTGCACCTTTCATGCTCCTTGCATCAGAATAAAAATCTTCATGTATTATAGTTCATTTTGAAAATCGTAAAAAACCGGAATAGTTTGGCTGTTCAGGCCACTTCCGGTTTTTTAAACGAAAAGCCTTGAAACAAAATTTAAGATATGATTGCTTAAGTTTGGTACTGAAAAGTACCGGATTGTAGAATGGCCCCCGACAGAGGTTGGGGGTTTTTTAATAAAACACAATGGCTGAAATCATTTTTATAACAGGCGGGCAACGCTCGGGAAAAAGCCGCTACGCACAAAGCCTGGCCGAACAGCTTTCGGATGCCCCGGTTTACCTGGCAACGGCCCACATCTGGGACGACGACTTTCAGAAGCGCGTGGATCGTCATAAATCGGACCGGGGAGAGCAGTGGACCACGCTCGAAGAAGAAGTAAACATCAGTAAACTGGAGCTTACCGGAAAGGTAGTGCTGGTGGATTGCATCACGCTGTGGCTCACCAATATTTTTTACCAAAACAACAGCGATGTAGACCTCAGTCTGGCGCAGGCAAAAAACGAATGGAATGCGTTTATCCAACAGTATTTTACCGCCATTGTTGTAAGCAACGAACTGGGAATGGGGGTTCATCCTGAAAATGAACTGGCCCGGAAATTTGCCGACCTGCAAGGCTGGATGAACCAATACATTGCCTCACTGGCCAACGAAGTAGTTCTGATGGTTTCAGGAATACCGGTAAAAATAAAATGAATATCGAATGATGATTAACGATTTCAGATTTCAGAATGCCTGGCGACTTAGCGCCTTCACGAGAGAACTATTCTTCGGGTCCTGATGGTTTAAATGAAATCTGCGGTTATTTGCGCAATCTGCGGGAAATTAAAAAATCTAAAAATTATGACAATTAAAGAACAACTTCAACACAAAATAAACAACAAAACCAAACCTCTTGGTTCGCTGGGATTACTGGAAAAACTGGCTTTACAAATAGGGGAGGTGCAGAATACCTTATCTCCCAAAATCGAAAAACCGGCGCACCTGGTTTTTGCTGCTGACCACGGACTGGCCGACGAAGGAATCAGTCCGTACCCAAAAGACGTTACCTGGCAAATGGTGATGAATTTTTGTGGAGGTGGCGCAGCAATTAATGTATTTTGTAATCAGAACGACATCAGCCTGAAGGTGTACGATGTGGGTGTAGACTACGATTTTCCGGCCGAATTGCCCATTGAGAAAGCTAAAGTGGCCTACGGAAGCCGTAACATGAGAATTGAACCTGCCATGACACCGGAAGAATGCAGCGCCGCAATGAAAGTTGGTGCCGATGCCGTTCGGAAAGAGGCGGAGAACGGAAGCAACACCATTGCCTGTGGCGAAATGGGAATTGGAAACACTTCGGCATCGTCGCTGTTAATGCACCGGTTTATCGGAGGCACCATTGAAGAGTGTACCGGGCCGGGAGCAGGACTAAATAACAGCCAGGTTGAGCATAAAATTAATGTGCTGAAAGAAGTGGCCGGAAAGTATAACCCGCAAACTCCGGAAGAAATTCTTGCCACATTTGGCGGAATTGAGATTGCCGCAATGGTGGGGGCATATCTGGAAGCTAAAAAGCAAAATATGCTGATACTGATTGATGGTTTTATTTCTACGGCCGCAGTAATTACAGCTATTCAAATGGATGCTTCGGTTAAAAACAATTGTATTTTCTGTCACAGTTCCGATGAAAAAGGACACAAAATAATGCTGGAGTATTTGGGTGTGAAACCATTGCTGCATCTGGGAATGCGTTTGGGTGAGGGAACAGGCGCTGCAGTTGCCATGCCACTGGTGAAATCGGCCGTAAACTTTTTAAACCAAATGAGCAGCATGGAAGATGCGGGCGTTTCCAATAAAGAATAGGCGGTGTTGTATTAAATCAGTGAGACTCTGATTTCAGGAGCGCTAGTGAACTGAAATTATGAAGTCGAACTGATCCCGATGCACCGCAATCGGGATCTAATGGGTTTTATTCCCCGCCCCTTGGGGCGAATTAAGAAATATCATGCCTTTGATACCCCGCCTGCTTGCAGCGGGGTAGTTCATTAAAACAATCTGCAAAACGGGGCCGGACGGATGCAAATAAGCAAAAACATTTTACAAATAGACACAGGGTTTATTCGATGGAGCATCTTGGTTGTTCAAAAGAGCATTCTGATTCATCGATAGAGCATCATGGTTGTTCAAAAGAGCATTATGATTCATCGATAAAGCATTCTGGTTGTTGAAAAGAGTATTCTGATTCATCGATAGAGCATCTTGGTTGTTCAAAAGAGTATTCTGATTCATCGATAGAGCATCTTGGTTGTTCAAAAGAGTATTCTGATTCATCGATAAAGCATCTTGATTGTTCAAAAGAGCATTATGATTCATCGATAAAGCAACCTGACCGACCGAAAGAGTAGTTGAAATAAACAAATAGGATTCTGTATATTAGAAAATGACAGAAGACACAGCAGGGAGATGATTAACTTTGAAAAAAATTACAAAATAAGTTCAAATAAACAGGAATTAGTAAGACAAACGAGGTACACATGGAAGCTTTTGGAGATTGCAGATAACAAGCAATTCGCCGTATAAATTGTAAAAATAACCATGGTAAAAATAGCATGTACAAAAATGATCATATAGCAGCATGCCTGTCTTGTATCAAGTATCCGGAATCCTGTATCTAAATTCAGAAAATGAAAAACGAATTTAAAATATTTCTGACAGCGCTGATGTTTTATTCGCGGGTTCCCGTAGGCAACATTGTTGGATGGAACGAGGAAATGCTGAACAAAGCAACCCGCTACTTTCCGCTGATTGGATGGTTGGTGGGAGCTTTTGGAGCGTTAATCTTCTGGGCGCTGTCGGTGTTTCTCCCGTTATCTTTGGCGGTTTTACTAAGCATAGTGGCAACAATTCTGTTTACAGGTGCTTTTCACGAAGATGGTTTTGCTGATTTCTGCGACGGTTTTGGTGGCGGCTATACTCCCGAACGCATTCTCGAAATAATGAAGGATTCACGTATTGGTACTTACGGAACCATTGGTTTGCTGATGATGTTGGCCACAAAGTTTCTGGCTTTGTCTCACATCGAAGCGGTGCGGATTCCCTTTATTTTGATGGCCGGGCATGCTGTGAGCCGCATTTTTCCTGTGTTGATGATTTATTCATCGGTATACGCCCGTTTGGATGCTACCAGTAAAACCAAGCCCGTCGGGAAAGCTGATTCCACCTATTCGCTGGTTGTTGCGATTGCCTTCGGCGCACTGTCGCTGGTGTTTTTACACTGGGAAGAAGTTGTAGTTGTTCTCGCATTGCTTTTATTGCTCACTTATTTCTTTCGGAATTACATTACCCGGAAACTGGGAGGTTACACAGGCGATGTGCTCGGAGCATTGCAGCAATTGTGCGAAGTATGTTTTTACCTGGCAGTTTTAGCCATTCAGTATTACCAATGAAACTATACGCGATCCGTCATACAAGTGTGGATGTGAAGCCCGGAATCTGCTACGGACAAAGCGATGTGGATGTGGCTGAATCATTTCACCGGGAAAGGACAGCAGTGAAAGTAGAACTGTCCGGCCTTCATTTTGATAAGATTGTGAGCAGCCCATTGCAACGGTGCCGGAAACTCGCTGAATATCTTTTCCCGGCTCAGAATATTCTTTTTGAGGAACGTATTAAGGAACTTGATTTTGGCGACTGGGAACTAAAAAGCTGGGACGATATTTACAATTCAGAAAAAGGGAAGAACTGGATGGACAATTACCAAAGCTTGCCGACCTTGAACGGCGAAGCCTATCCGCAAATGCAGGACCGGATTGCCGCGTGGCTGCAAGAACTGAACGAAAGCGGAACTGAAGCCGTTGCGGTAATCACACATGCTGGTGTAATTCGTATAATAAAACATTTAGCAGAAGGGCAGCCAATGAGCGGGTTGTTTGCTGAGTTTAAGCCGCCTTACGGAAGTGTCACCATTTTCGACTTTAAGAAGAACAATGAGAAATAAAAAACGATACCGCCCGATTATGTTCGTGGGCACCGGCTCTGATGTGGGGAAAAGCGTAATCAACGCCGGGTTTTGCCGCATTTTTAAACAGGATGGTTTACAGCCCGCTCCGTTTAAGGCGCAAAACATGTCGCTGAACAGTTTTCCGACTCCCGATGGTTTGGAAATTGGCCGGGCACAGGCAGTGCAGGCCGAAGCCTGCGGAATTCCCTGCCGGGTTGAGATGAACCCCATACTCTTGAAACCCACGGGATACATGGATTCGCAGATTGTGCTAAACGGAAAGCCCTGGGCAAATAAATCGGCCAAAGCCTATTTCAACGAAACCGACCGCGATTTTCTGTTTAACGAAGCGATGAGGGCTTTTTCGAAACTGGAGGCCGAATTTAACCCGGTGGTGGTGGAAGGTGCGGGCAGTATTTCCGAAGTAAACCTATGGAAGAAGGACATTACCAATATGCGTGTGGCGGTGGAAAAAAATGCTGCCACTTACCTGATTGCCGACATTGACAAAGGCGGCGTTTTTGGCAGCGTTTACGGTACCATGATGTTGCTTCCGGAGAACGAGCGAAAACTGATCAAAGGAATTATTATCAATAAATTCAGAGGCGATATTTCGCTGTTTCAAGACGGTGCGCTTAAACTGGAAGAGCTTTGCGGAGTTCCGGTTGTTGGAATTATTCCGCATTTCCGCGACATTTATATCGACGACGAAGATTCGGTGGTGGTGGATAAAAAGCGCTTTTCTTCGGTGGAAGGGAAGATTAATATGGCAGTTGTGCTCTTGCGGCATATGTCGAACTTTACGGACTTCAATGTGCTGGAACAAATTCCGGAAGTCAACCTGTTTTACGCTGCAACTCCCGAAGACCTGACTCAGGCAGATATTATTATTCTGCCGGGATCAAAAAATACGATTTCCGATCTTCTGTTTTTGCAAAAGCAGGGCATGGCAACCGCCATTAAAAAAGCGCACGAACAGGGAATGGCGGTTTACGGAATCTGCGGAGGTTTTCAGATGATGGGGAAGTGGGTGCGCGATCCGCTTCAGATTGAAGGAGCCGTGGAAGCTGTTCCGGGGCTGGGGATTTTGCCGGTGGAAACTACGATCACCAATGAAAAAGTAACCGAGCAGTGTTCCTTTACATTTCAGAAAACGAAGATTGAAGGAAGCGGCTACGAAATTCATATGGGGGAAACAGTGGCGGAAAATGACAGCCCGCTTTGTATTATCAACGGAAAAAAGAAGGACGGTTACTATTTGAATGACAAGGCCTGGGGCACTTATGTTCACGGAATTTTCGACAACAGTGAAATCATAAGAAGTGTGTTAGACTCCATTGGGAAGAAGCTTGGTTCGGAGGTTGATTTTAAGCGCTTCAAAGAAGAACAATACGATAAACTGGCCTCCTTGATCCGCGAAAATGTGGACATGGAATACATTTACAAAAGCATTCAAATTGATTGACTTCCCCGAGATAGTATATCCTTTACTGGCTGGCTTTGTTCTCGATCTGCTGATCGGTGATCCACACTGGTTGCCGCACCCGGTTCGTTGGTTTGGCTGGCTAATATCTAAAGGAGAAGCGCAACTGAACAAAGGCGATGGGAGAAGATGGAAAGGCGCCTTTTTGACGCTTGTACTGGTTCTATTTGTGTTTTTTGTGCTTTGGTTGGGTCTGAAGTTACTGCCCGAAAAATCAGTCGTTTTTTATGTAATTACTTCGGTTTTTGTTTTTTACGGGCTGGCCAACCGCTCACTTATTTACGAATCGTTGCTGGTAATTCGCCGCTTAAAAAGCGAAGGAATTAAAGCCGGCCGGAAGCAACTGAGTATGATTGTTGGCCGCGACACAAGAAATCTTGATGAACAGCAAATAAGAACTGCAGTACTGGAAACCCTGGCCGAAAACTTAAGCGACGGAGTGATTGCCCCGCTTTTTTATTATGCGCTGGGAGGTATTCCCGGCATGCTGGCCTACAAAATGGTTAACACCCTCGATTCAATGATTGGCTACAAAAGCGAACGATACCGTGATTTTGGCTTTTTTGCCGCCCACCTTGACGATGTGTTGAATTTTGTTCCGGCGCGTTTAACGGCTTTTCTAATGGTGCTGGTGACGTTCAGCCGCAGAGGTTTTCAGTACCTATTTCGGTTTGGAAGGCAACACAGCAGCCCCAACGCCGGTTATCCGGAAGCAGCTTTGGCTGGTATTCTCAATGCCCGGTTTGGCGGCCCCAATATGTATCACGGAAAGTGGGTGAACAAGCCTTTTATCGGAGAGAATCCGCGAAAGTTGACCGACAGTGACATCTATAAAACTTGCCGGATTAATTTCGCCGTTGCTGCGGTATTTGTGTTGGTCATTTGCATCTTTTATGTCTCGATTTTCCGGATACTCTGATTTTCTGCATATCTTTCGTATCTCAATTAGGTTCGTGCTTGATTGCAAAGAAGCAAGAATTTTATGAATGCATATCTTTTTATAATAGGACTCTGTGTCATTATTATCATTTCGTTTTTTACCAATATTCTTTCTAAACGGACCAATGTGCCAAGCGTGCTGGTACTTATTCTGATGGGGATCGGCATTAACCAGCTTCTGCTTTCACTAAAGATTGTTCCCAGCTTTTTTAGTTCGCTCGAAATACTTGGAATTGTAGGGCTGATTATGATTGTACTGGAGGCTGCCCTGGACCTGGAGCTGACCCGCGAAAAATGGCCGATTATCTGGAAATCGTTTACCATTGCTGCACTCTCGCTGGTACTGACTTCGTTTACACTGGCTTCTCTTTTGAAGTTCTACATGACCGATAAAAGTTTTATGCAGGTATTGGTGTATGCGCTTCCTTTATCGATCATGAGCAGCGCCATCATTATTCCCAGCGTGGGGAACCTGGTAAAATACAAAAAGGAATTTCTGATTTACGAAGGAACCTTCTCCGATATCTTGGGGATCATGTTTTTTTACATGATGGTGGAGAATGTAGACGTGGAAGGCATGCGGCAACTCAGTTTTGTTGTGATTGGCAACATTTTGCTAACGCTCTCTGTTTCGGTGGTTTTAAGTTATGTGTTGTTGTACATAATTCAGAACATTAGGGGAGAGGCAAAATTCTTCTTGTTTTTGGCGGTGCTGATCATGCTTTATTCGGTGGGCAAGCTTTTTCATTTGTCGTCGCTGCTGATTATTTTAATGTTTGGCTTGTTGCTGCGAAACCACAAACACCTGCTGTTCTGGAAGCTCGAAGAATGGCTGAGAGACGATCGTATTGAACGCCTCTATGATCAGTTTAAGATGATAACCATCGAGACATCTTTTGTGGTGCGTACCTTTTTCTTTGTTGTTTTTGGAATGACACTTCCTCTAGAAACGCTATTGAGCGGGAGGGTTTGGTTGATTAGTGCAGTGTTTTTGCTGGTTACTTACGCGCTTCGTTTTGCTTTGTTCAAAGTAATCGAAAAGAAAGATATTCTTCCGCAGGCGTTGATCTCTCCGCGTGGTCTGATTTCGATACTTTTGTTTTTTGCGATTCCCGATTCGCTTCGAATCGAAAGCTTTGAAAACGGTATTCTTTTTCTTGTGATTATTGCCACCAGTATTATTATGGCATCTGCATTAATTGCCTATCGTAAAAAAGAAAACAGGGGGATTGAAGAAGGTTTTGCTACGGTGCCAGGTGGTGTAGCCGAAGTAGAGGAGTAGGCGATTCGAGGGCATTAAAAAAGGCTGCCAACAGTTGACAACCTTTTTTCAAAATTTTTATCCCAGATATGTTTTTAATAACTTGCTTCGCGATGTATGTCTTAATCGTCTGATAGCTTTTTCTTTTATCTGTCGAACCCTTTCCCGGGTTAATCCAAATCGTTCACCGATTTCCTCCAATGTCATTTCCTGGCACCCTATGCCAAAAAACAATCTGATGATGTCGCTTTCACGTTCTGTCAATGTCGCTAGCGCGCGATGAATCTCTTTCGACAATGATTCCATGATAAGGCTGCGGTCGGCATTTGGCGAATCGTTGTTCACCAAAACATCGAGCAGGCTGTTGTCTTCTCCGTCAACAAACGGTGCGTCAACAGACACATGACGTCCGGAAACACGCAATGTGTCAGCCACCTTATCGGCAGGTAGTTCCAGTGAATCGGCCAATTCTTCGGGCGATGGTTTGCGCTCGTGTTCTTGCTCAAATTTTGAATAAGCCTTATTGATCTTATTCAGCGAACCTACCTGGTTCAAAGGCAAGCGAACGATACGCGATTGCTCTGCAAGAGCCTGAAGAATGGATTGGCGGATCCACCATACTGCGTAAGAAATAAATTTAAAACCGCGGGTTTCATCGAATTTTTCTGCTGCTTTAATCAAACCGAGGTTTCCTTCGTTGATAAGGTCCGGTAGGCTAAGTCCCTGATTCTGGTACTGTTTTGCCACCGAAACCACAAAGCGAAGGTTCGCCCTGGTTAATTTTTCCAAAGCAGCCTGATCTCCTTTTTTAATCCGCTGTGCTAACTCTACTTCTTCTTCGACAGTAATTAGTTCTTCCTTACCAATTTCCTGCAAATACTTGTCTAAAGAGGCACTCTCACGGTTAGTGATTGACTTTGTGATCTTTAGCTGTCTCATATAACTTTCTTAAAAAATCGTGCAAATATAGAACATAAATTATTACCGGTCAAGGAGAAACAAATGATCTATTTGTTGTTAATACAAACTTAATGATTTGTCTTGTTATTTACTCACTCCAAAAACAAAATAAGCCGGTTCACCGTTTGGATACACTCCTTCTACTAAAATTCCTCCTCTCGCGTTTCCAATCTCTCTCTTAAAATCATTGACCTCGTAAATAGGTTTTTTGTTCACGCTGGTGATCACAAATCCTTTTTCAAGTCCGGCGTCTTTCAGCTTTCCTTTATCAAGTTTTGAAATCATTATTCCATGGTCAATGTCTAATTTTTCCTTCAATTCGTTATCAATGGTAACAAACTCAGCCCCTAAAACACTTACGTTATCTCTTACAATCTGAGTGTCGCCATGTCTGTTACGCAAAGTAACGGTAAATTGTTTCCTTTCATTGTTCCGCAGAACATCAACTTTTACATCATCACCGGGGCGGTACTGACTTATTTTTTCCTGCAACTCAGCAGATGTCTTCACTTTTTCTCCTCCAACGGCGATAATAACATCTTCAGCTTTAATTCCGGCTTCTTTTGCTGCCCCGTTTTCGGTAACCGCTCCTACATAGACTCCTTCAACACGCTCAAGGTTTAATTTGTTCGCAATTTCTGCATTAACATCGCCAATATTTACTCCAAGCAAGGCGCGTTGTACCTCGCCGTATTTCTTCAAATCTTCCACAATCTTTTTTACAATGGTTACCGGAATGGCAAATGAATATCCTGAATATGAGCCTGTTCTGGATGCAATGGCAGTATTGATTCCCACCAGATTTCCTTGCTGATTTACCAGTGCACCACCACTGTTTCCCGGGTTAACGGCTGCATCGGTTTGTATAAAAGATTCTATTGAATAAGTGTCTTCATTAATTCCCAGGTTACGGGCGCGGGCGCTTACAATACCGGCAGTTACCGTTGAGGTAAGGTTAAACGGATTTCCGACAGCCAGTACCCATTCGCCTAATTTTAAGCTTTCCGAGTTTCCGTAAGTCAGATAAGGTAAATCTTTTCCGTCAACCTTTAGCAAAGCCAAATCGGTTGAAGGGTCGGCGCCAACCAAACGTGCTTCAAATTCGCGTTTGTCATTGAGTATCACTTTAATTTTCTGAGCGTCTTCAATAACGTGGTTATTGGTAACAATATAACCGTCTTCCGAAAGGATCACTCCTGAGCCAAAGCCTTGACGTACCTGAGGTTCACTTCTTCTTAAACCAAAAAACTCATCGATAAACGGATTTCCGCTCGACCACTGTCCGGTGCGAACGGATTGAGTGGCAATGTGTACCACGGTATGTATCGATTTTTCTGCGGCAAAGGTTAGATCGGGTAGTGTCTGCTCACTGTCGGCCGGTAAGCTGGCATATCGGATGGCTGATTCTTCTTTTACTGTTACAACTTGTGGTTCATTGAAGAAGGTGCTGTAAGCCCAAACAGCAATAAATGCACCTGCAATCACAAGTAAAAATGTGAATGATATTCTCCCAAACTTCTTCATGATAGTAAAATTTAATTCATTAAATAATTGCACTCCCTGCAATCAAATTTACTGCCAGTATGTCGTGATGACACTATGCTTTTGTTCTATTTTGCATAATTTAACAACAGTGCTGCATGTTTGTTAAAAATATACAACCGATTTAGGTGCGGACTGTAAAAATGTCAGAATGCATACCTTGCCGGCTTTTTATCCTATCTGACATGGTTGTTGGCTGAAAATTACAGTTTTGCTTTTATTTTTCCGGTACAACAAACCACTTTGAGTCCAGCTCAATTTCTTTGTAGTTGACAATGTGGTTCAGGGCATCTTCCGAATCTTTGGCCACGTAATACAATTCCCTGTAAACCGGTTTGGCAAACTGTTCGGTATAGGAAATTTCAAATTGTTTGAAAAGGTGATCGAAAAAGCCATTGGTGTTGATAAATACAATGGGCTTGTGATGGTACGAAAGCTGACGAAGTGTGATCACTTCGAGGATTTCTTCGAGTGTCCCGAATCCGCCGGGTAAAGCGATGAATGCATGCGATAGTTCACGCATGTGTGCTTTGCGTTCCATCATATCCTTGGTTACAATCACCTCGTGCGAGTTGTCAGATGCCAGCGACCGGTGTATCATCTTTTCAGGAATAATACCGATTGTTTTGGCGCCTGCCTTGCTGGCGGCAATCGTAACCGCTTCCATTAGTCCCACATTGGCACCTCCGTTGATTAACGAGTGATGATTTTGCCCAATGAGTGTACCCAGTTGTTGGGCTTCCTTAAAATATACATCGGGAATGGCATTGCTGGAAGAACAAAAAACGCAAATATTCATCAACTTGATTTTAAATACTGTGATATTGGATACTGAAAAGAAAACCGGGAAGTTCCCGGTTTTCTGCATATTTTAAATGAAATTTTCAGTGCGAAAGTGGATTGTTTCACTTCAGTTCTAAAAATTTCAATTCCGAATTACGCATCAATTTTGGCGTAAGTAGCGTGGTCTTCAATGAATTTCCGTCGTGGCGGAACATCATCACCCATGAGCATAGAGAAAATATGGTCGGCTTCTGCCGCATTTTCAATAGTTACCTGCTGAAGTGTGCGGTTTTCCGGGTTCATAGTGGTATCCCACAATTGTTCGGCGTTCATCTCTCCCAAACCTTTGTAACGCTGTACATGAACACTGCTTTCGTTTCCATCTGCCCATTCCTGGATCACAGCCAGACGTTGTTGTTCGTTCCATGCATAGGCTTCTCTTTTTCCTTTTTTTAGCAGGTAGAGTGGAGGAGCGGCAATGTATAAATATCCTTTTTTGATCAGATCGTTCATGTACCGGAAGAAGAAAGTCATAATCAAGGTTGCAATGTGGCTTCCGTCCACGTCGGCATCGGTCATGATTACTACCTTGTGGTAGCGCAGTTTGTCCAGGTTCAGAGCTTTGGAATCTTCTTCTGTTCCGATGGTAACCCCCAGTGCTGTAAAAATATTTTTGATCTCTTCGTTTTCGAAGATCTTGTGCAGCATAGCTTTTTCCACGTTCAGGATTTTACCGCGGAGTGGCAAAATTGCCTGTGTGCGCCTGTCGCGGCCTTGTTTGGCCGTTCCGCCTGCCGAGTCACCCTCAACCAGGAAAACTTCGCATTTGGAAGGATCTTTTTCCGAACAGTCGCTCAATTTTCCGGGAAGTCCACCGCCTGAAAGTGCATTTTTGCGTTGCACCATCTCGCGGGCTTTGCGAGCCGCATGACGAGCCTGTGCTGCCAAAATCACTTTGTTTACGATTTGGCGGGCTGCCTTTGGATTTTCTTCCAAATAATATTGCAGTGCTTCGCTGGTGGCCTGGTCAACCGACAAACTCACTTCCGAGTTTCCGAGTTTTGTTTTGGTCTGGCCTTCAAACTGTGGTTCGGCAACTTTCACCGAAATAATGGCAGTCAAGCCTTCACGGAAGTCGTCTCCACTAATGTCAAATTTCAGTTTGGACAACATGCCCGACTGATCGGCATAATTTTTCAGTGTACGGGTCAATCCCCTTCTGAAACCGGTAAGATGTGTACCTCCTTCAATGGTGTTGATGTTGTTCACATACGAATGGATGTTTTCCGAGAAGGAGGTGTTGTATTGCAAGGCAATTTCCACCGGAATTCCGTTTTTCTCGGTGGTGATGTGAACCACTTCGTCGATCAGTTTTTCACGTGTTCCATCCAGATAATTCACAAACTCCTTCAAACCTTCTTCCGAATAGAAAGTTTCGGCTTTATTGGAGCCGTCTTCTTCCTGCTGACGCTCATCGGTAAGATTCAGCCTGATTCCTGCATTCAAAAATGCCAACTCCCGCAAACGAGCTGCCAGTATTTCGTACTTGTAAACCGTTGACAGGAAGATGCTTGTGTCGGGTTGGAACGTTACAATGGTTCCTGTAATATCGGTTTCGCCAATAATTTTTGCATCGTAAAGAGGCTTTCCGATACTGTATTCCTGTACCCATACATTTCCATCGCGGTGAATTTCTGCTCTCAGGTGAGTAGAAAGTGCATTCACACACGAAACACCCACACCGTGCAAACCTCCGGAAACTTTGTAAGAGTCTTTGTCGAATTTACCACCGGCATGCAAGACGGTCATTACCACTTCCAGTGCCGATTTGTTTTCTTTCGTGTGTCTCTCCGTCGGAATTCCCCTTCCGTCGTCTTTTACGGTTATTGAATTATTTGAATGAATGATAACATCGATGTTGCTACAATAACCGGCAAGTGCTTCATCAATTGAATTGTCCACCACCTCGTAAACCAAATGGTGCAAACCTTTTTCGTTTACGTCGCCAATATACATGGCCGGTCTTTTTCGTACAGCCTCCAGACCTTCGAGCACCTGGATACTATCAGCTGAATAGTTTCCGTTACCGTTGCCGTTGTTCCGGACTTCTTTTTTTTCAATTTCGCTCATCTCTTCTATTTAAATATTTGATCCATTTAAGGATGCTTTAAAATAAAATAGTTTCCCGGCAGACTTATTGAATAGTCACTGAAGGAAACTAGTTGATTTTCAAGTTCTTGTCTTGTGTGGAAAAAGATTTTGAAATCACCCGTCAAAGATAAAAAAAATAGCCGGAATACCGCTTGTTCTGATGGTATTTGCAGGTGTATTTGTTAACAACTTATTAACGTGAAAATGAGCGGGATAAAGTCAGGTAACAGAACAATAAAAAAGGGAGCTTTTGAGCTCCCTTTTTTATTGTTCTGTTTTAAAATGCATAACTTATTCCTGCCAGCCCATTGAGGCTTTGTACCGGATAACCCAGCCATCTTTCGTATTGCTGGAACCCAAAGTTATTTAACTGTGCAAATACTGAAAACTTGCTGGTGATCTGGTAATTGGCTTTTAGGTTCAGGTCGAAGGCAGATTTAAGCTTGTTGACTTTGTATACGGCATCTTCGGTTCTTCCAGGGATAGCCGGATCAAAATCCTGGCTTTGCAGAATCAGTGCACTTCTTTCACCCATCAAATAAACATCGGTTGAAACGCTTAGCTGTTCCGTTATTTTGTAGCCCAGCGAAAAGGTAGCATCCCAGTCGGGAAGGTTCCAGGCTTCTTCTTGCTTGTCGGTTTTGTACTTGTAGTAATTCACCGAAAGTGCGAGATCCAGTCTATCCGACGATGCATGGAAGATCTCAGCATTTAGTTTTAAGCGGTCGATATCGTCGTAAAGCACCGCAAAAGTATTGTCAACGATCCGAGGATTTGGATTAATCTCCGTGCTTGCATAATATGTTTCGTTCAGGTAATAAAGCGGCTGGTCTCCGGTAATGGAATATTCGGCTGAAAATTTAAAGGCCGTTTTACGTGAGAATTTGCCATCAAAGCCACCGTAAAAACGAATCTTTTCCACCGAGCTTTTTAGGTCGTGGTCTGGATTTACAAACGGATTTTCGTAGGCTACTTTTGAGTAGTAATTGTTGATGAAATTACCGTCGATTCCGGCGTACAGATTGATGATTTCCTTAACCGGAGCCCAGTTGGCACGGACGACGGGCGCTATTTTGGCTTGTGTGTCCGTGGTGTTGTCCATGATGAACCAAAGGTTGACTCCCAGTTTCAGGTTGGCTGTTTCGTTTCCGATGTACCAGGCCGGTTTGGCAAATAATACGGTCATCGAGTGCTTATTAAGCGTAGTGTCTGACGGAACAAAAATATTGCTGGCCTGCGTGTATTCAAGCCCTGCGTCGAGCATTCCGATTCCCACCTGCAGCGGGGCGCGTACATTGGCCGTAAAATTGGCAAAATGTTCTTTTTGTTCGGTTTTGGTGCCAAAATAATGGTAGTCGAACGAAAAACCGAATTCCTGCTCATCAATGTCGGCGTTTATGTCATCCAGATCAATGTGAAAGCTTCCTTTGGTAAATGCTTGTTTGGTGCCAAAATAGTTGATCTGCTGATCGTCGCGTAAAAGTAATTCGGGCACTTCTACCACGGGGTAACCGTAGTAATTGAACCCGTCGTTTTTGATGTTGGCATTTACGGATAGAACCGAACTCTGAACGGAGTGTTTTACAAAAAGCTCCAGTTCGTTGTTCATAAACGGCGCATCTACCTTATTTCCTCCAGGAAGTTCTATATCTCCGTATGATGATAGGTGTTTTCCATGGATTCCGAAAACGGTATTTTTTGAATTCAGGTTGTTAAAGAAAACTTCTGCGTATGGTTTGTAGTAGCTTCCAAAACCGGCCCGAACCAGTCCGTATCCCCGTTGTGTGTGGGGTGTTGTTTCAATGGTAGCGGCTTTTAGCGGCGTTACCGAAAAAGTGCTGAAAACCGGCTGGCTCTGAATGGAATATTGAAAAGTTGGCTTTTCAGCCTGTTCTTCATCTATCTTGGGCATGCTGTTCAGCTTGTTGGCATCCGAAATGGTGGGAACGTATGCCCGCGTAACTTCCACTTCGCGCCTCAGTGTGTCGGTTTGTGTTTGCGCCTGCACCGAAAGACCTGCTCCGGCAATAATGAAAAGTAGAATATATTGGAATCTTCTGTACATGTCTTCTGCTTTTAGTTTTGTTTAATTTCCATTTGAAACGAACTGTCAACAGCATTTTGCTGCTGGCGGGCTTCTTTTTCCTGGATGGCTGCCAGTCGGCGGTTGGCTTCTGCCTTTATGCCGTCATCGTCTTCGTTGTAATTCTCCGACAAACTTTTTAGCGTATGTTTTGCCTGGAACGGATCGCCCTTATCTTCGTAAATGCTGGCCAAAAGCAGGAATGATTTTCCGAGCCAGTAAGTGTAGGGTGTTCCTTTCTCAACAAAATCAATGATTGTTTCTTCCGATTTTGCGAGATTCTTGTTTTTGTAATAAATCTCGGCCAGCAGGTATTTGGCTTCAGCTCCCTGTTCCAGCTGTGTGTTTTTTGCCACATCATTCAGCGGATCTATGGAAGAGCTGAGGTTGCCCAGTTCGTAGTTGGATTTTCCGATGGCATAATCGGCTTCGTATTTCAATGCGTCGCTGGTAATGTCTTGTTTCTTCACTTTTTTGGCGGCCTCAATGGCTTGCTGGTACTGGCTGGCCAGCAGGTAGCACCTCATTTGACCAATGTTGGCTTTCAGGATGTTCCATTTGCTGTTTGCTACTTTTTCCAGGCGGTTGAACATGTTAAGCGCAGCTTCGTAGTTTTCTGACTTAAACTGCATTTCAGAAGCTTTTGAAAGCGCCGGCTCGCTAAACAGGTTATCGGGCTGGTTGGCTACCCAGGTGTAGTGTTCGTTTGCTTCGCTGTAGGCGCCATCTTTGTATAGCATTTCAGCCAGGTAAAAATGCGCATTTAGCTGATATGCTCCGTTGGGGAACTGTTCGAGGTAATGACGTAACTGTGTTCCGGCTTCCGGTTTGCCATCCATGTAGAGACGTTCGGCAGCCATGTAGGTCATCTGGTCCTGCTCGGTGGCGCTAACCGTAGCTCCGCCTCCCAAACGACGGATGTAGGCGAAATATTCATCCACATTGTTTTGCTCAACGTAGCAGTTTTTGATCCCCAGAAGCGCCGATTCGGCCTCGGGTGTGCCTCGGTAGTTTTCGGCTACTTCCTTGTATTGCTGCAGCGCTTTGTTGTAGTCGCCGTTGTTGTAGTTGATCAAACCAAGTTGTAGCAAGGCTTTCCGGTAGTACGAACTTTCAGGATAAGTGGCAACCAGTTTCTGGTATTGCTGCACAGCGTCGAAGTTTTTTCCCAGACGTTCGTTGGCGCGACCCAGTTCATACAGTGCATCATCGGCATATTCCGACTGCGGAAAATCGCCGAGCAGCCGGTTCAGGTTGTCAATCTTTTCTGTATGTTTTCTTTGCAATCCCTGGCAGAAAGCAATTTGCAGCAGTGCATAATCGGCTTCAAAAATGTGCATATTGTAGGCTTGCTGATAGTTTTCCACTGCCTGGTCGTATTTCATTTTCTGGAAATAGTAATCTCCCAGACGATTGTAGGCATCGGCCAGATTTGGTGCATTGCTGCTCTTGTTTTTTGAAACAAATTTGCTGAAATGGCGGAAAGCAGCTTCCGGGTCATCCATTTTCATGTAGGCATATCCCAGGTTGTAATCGGCAGTGCCCGACTCGGCAGTGGTTGTTGCACCGGGAGTCTGCTCAAACCGGTTGTAAGCCAATACTGCGGCATTGTAATCGCCCGAGCGGTAAAGAGCTTCCGATTTCCAGTATTGGGCGCGGGCATTTAAATCGCGGCTGTATTTGCCGTTGTCAAGCGACAGGTTGAAATACTCAATCGCCTGTCCAAAATCTCCCGCGTTGAATAATTCCAGACCACGGTAGAAAGTTACCCGTTGGTAGGCTTTCAGCACATCGGGTGTTTTGTTCCGGATCTTTTCGATCGACTCGATGGCGTCTTTGTAGTTGCGTGTTACCATGTAAACATCCACGAGAATGCGGTAAGCTTCCGCGTTTCTGTCTGAATTCGGATATTCGCTGATGTAGCGGTCGAAAGCCTTGATGGTTTCGTTAAACGGTGAATACGAAAGCTCGTATGTCAGTTTTGCATAGCTAAACAAGGCGTCTTCCTTGATTTTAGGATTGAAATCAAACTCGGAAGCTGCATTAAAAGCGGTTTTTGCTTTTTCTTTCTGATTGAGTTTTATGTAGCAATCGGCCAGGTGGTAACAGGCGTTTTGTGTCAGCTCGTCTTCTCCGGTAGCTGCTTTTTCAAGCAGGGGAGCGGCTTCCGCGTATTTCCCGGCCTGGTAATAACAGAACCCCAGAATATAGTTTTCTTCCCGCGTTTTGGGGCCCGAAGTTTGGAAATAGGTTTCCAGGTAAGGAATGGCTTTGTCGTAGTCTCTTAAATGAAAATAAGAATCGCCAACAATCCTCGAAAGTTCGGTTTTGTGTTCATCCTGAACATCGTCCATAATGGGGACGGTATAGTTTACCACTTCGCTGTATTTGGCCTGCTTGTAGTAAATGTGGCTTACGTAAATGGGAATTACCTGCGAATAGGCCGGATCGTTATTCAGATCCGAAAATCCTTGAAGGGCAGCATCGTAGTTGCCATTCAAATACTGGATGTGTGCCCAGTAGTAACCCGCGGGTTTGCTGTAAAGATTGTTGCTTCTTCTTACTATTTCGAATTCGGCCAGTGCAGCTTCGTTGTTTTCCTGCATCAGGTTCGAGTAGCCATTTTGGTACTGAATTTCTGTCCGGTCGTTTTCCGAAAGGTCGCTTCTGTCAACATGCTCAAAGCTACGGATTGCTTTGGCATACTGGCGTTTTTCAAACTGAACTTTTCCGATCTCGAACCACGCGGTGTTGATGTACGGGCTTTCCGGGTAAGCCGAAATGAAATTGTCCATCATCTGGTCGCCCGAACGGTAGCCTGCGTGCAAAGCACAGGCGGCTTTAAAAAATTCTGCTTCGGAATAAAACTCCGATTTGTCCTCCACCTGTTCTTGTATTTTTTCAAACTCGCGAAATGCCGAAACAAATTTATTTTGTTCGTAAAGTTGTTTGGCCACAGCAATTTTTTGCTCAAGCTGAGTATAAAAAGCCGTTTGCTGGGCATTTGCAAAGGGTTGAAAAATAAGGATGAGCGCGAAGGATAAAATCAATGGTATTGTCTTCATGCTTTATAGTCTCATTATTAGTGAATTAATCGGCTGTGGAAGTGTTTCTGATTTTCCAGTTGCCGGTATTTTATTGAAAATCTAAGATAGTCAATCTCAATTTGGCCCTTGTTTACTAATTGTTCTAATTCTTAACAAGAAACTGTTTATTTCTTTTGTTTATTATACCTTCGGACAAATATTTTCCGTTTAAATTGGTACGTCAATCATTCAGAATGGACAAGAAAATAGTCATACAACTGGAGCAGGCCGCTGTCTATCAACGGGAAAATCTCATTCTTCTGGATGTGGATCTTGAGGTGGAAGCGGGTGAGTTTATTTATGTGATCGGGAAGGTGGGAACCGGTAAGTCGAGCCTGATTAAAACCCTGAATGCCGAATTGCCCCTGTTTCAGGGAAAAGGTGAGGTGCTGGGCTTTCAGCTGGCAGGCATTAAAAACCGTGCAGTTTCTCAGTTGCGAAGAAAAATGGGCGTGGTTTTTCAGGATTTTCGCTTGCTTACCGATCGTAATGTTTTTCAGAATTTGTCTTTTGTTTTGCAATCCACCGGTTGGAAGCAAAAAACGGCCATTATGGAGCGCGTGATTGAGGTGCTGAATGTGGTTGGAATGCTTCAGAAAAAAGACAAAATGCCTTACGAACTGAGTGGGGGTGAGCAGCAGCGGGTAGTTATTGCACGGGCTATTCTGAACAATCCTGAAATCATACTGGCCGATGAACCCACCGGAAATCTTGATCCGGAAACCTCGGAAGAAATACTCGATCTTTTTATCCGGCTAAACGAAGAAGGAAAAACGATTTTGATGGCTACCCACGATTATGCCGTGATTGCCAAGAAACCCGCACGAACCTTGGTGTGTGCCCATGGAAAACTGTCGGATTCGGAAGAAAATAAAGAGGTAATTGAGTTTGAAAACTTATTGGAATCAAATATTTAAGCCGGCAATCTCAAGTAAGGCATCCAATTCTTTATCCGATAATCTTTTCTTTTAACCTTCTCAATAAATGCATTTTAGTTTATCCTGCCGGAGGCCTTCATCTTTGTCTTAAAACAAAGACGAAGCAGCCCCGAGTACTCGGGGCAAGGCTGATTTTTACCTTCATCCGTTATCTTCACCCCGGCTAAGTTCGGGCGGGTGATCTCCTCGATTCCTCGGAGCTTCCCGCTCTCACTAACCCTGGGTTTCGATCCCGGAATCGATAAAAATAGGCCATTGCGCTTCGAGCTAACGATAGATCGCGAAAGTTGGCCTCGGTCGGTGAGCCGAAAAACAAGTGAAGACGGCGTTAAAAGAGTTCGGCTGTTTGACCCCGAGTATTCGGGGGAGTTCCGAACTCTTAGCCGGCTACACGTAGTTTTTTCGAGCGAAGCGGACGCAGCCTTGGCTTTTCTGTTTACTCTTTGTGCCAAAACAAAGAGTAAAATCCGGCTGATAAGCCAACGACAAATAGAAGTAGTAAATCTTACGTATTTAAATAGTTTGACACCAGAAGTCAGGTGAACCAGTATTTATTGAGTAATTTTGTATCAGAAATGTAATAACAACAAGATTAAACCTCTTCGAGAAAGTCTTTTGCATTTTGAAGGTATTTTTTCTCCTGAAGATGTTCTTCTACCTCATCCAAAGCATTGTTTAGTCCATCAACATATTCGATTTGTTGTTGTGATAATCTTTTGACTTTTTTAATTCCAAGATTTTTCAGCAATTCAATAAAGAAGTTGAATTTATTATCCGGTATGTCAAGTACTATTCTTTGCATAATTTCTTTCCTGAAACAAAAGTAGCTTAAATTGGGTTTAAACTCAACCAATTAAATCGTTTTTATAGAAAACCAGAAAAAATCTCCTGGATTACTTTTTCTTCTTTCTCCCAAATAAGATCAGCTGCAGCTATTGACAGGTAAGCCTTCCATTCTTTTCTTTTTGCCTGGTCGTTTAAGGCATCCTGAATGTTTTGTGCCAACACCTCCGGCTCCAGAGAATCAGTAATAGCTCCTACTTTATATTGATTCACAATGGCGGCCATCTCTGGTAAATTGGTCACCAAAACCGGTATCCGGGCCTGGATGTAATCAAAAAGTTTATTGGGAAGTGCATAGCGGTAATTCAGGCCCAGGTCTTCTTCGATCGAAAGTCCCAAATCAGCCTGTGCAGTTAGTTTTGCCAGTTCCTCCAGCGGCAGCCGCCCTTTGAATTCCACTTTGTTTTCAAGCTTTTCATTTATAACCAACTCCTGTAGTTGTGTCCGGATGTCGCCATCGCCGGCAATTACCAGTGTTGCATCGTTGATGTGGTGCATCGCCCGGATTGCCTGTTCAAGGCCGCGACCTATATTCACAGCGCCCTGGTACAAAATCATTTTCGAACCGGAGGAAGCAGTCGGCGTTTGTGGCTCCTTTGAAAGAGGAAGGTTTCGAACCACTTTAAAATCGACACCGTATTTTTCGCGGTAGACATTTGCAATTGAAGTGCAAACGGTGTAGGCATGCTTTATTTTCGGGAGGATCATTCGTTCAATACGTTCCCATATTTTCTGAACCCGCGGGCGGTTGATCAGCTCCGGAACCTGTGTAAAATATTCGTGGCTGTCGTACACCAATGTTTTGCCTTTGCAGCGCGAAGCAAGATAGTTGGCAGGTAGCGAATCCAGGTCATTGGCAAGCAAAATATCGTACTTCGCAAAGAGCAGGTGCACAAAAAGCCTGAAGTTGTATTCGGAATAAAAACAGGGCCCTTTCCTGAAAAAGAGTTTCATCCTTTTGGTTGAATAATCTCTTTTTACGTCCAGGCTGTGAGGTAATTTCCGGCCAATGAGTAACACTTGAAAACCCATTTTCAGGAGGCTTGTACAAACCTTGTGTACCCGGTTGTCTGAAACCAGGTCGTTGGTTACCGAAACAATGATTCGTTTTTTTGCTGTTTTCAATTAGCGGACGGATTTGGAACTGTAAATATAGAACTTTTGCATCGTCAGAATATTTTTCAACCTGGCATTTTCAGGAAGGGTTTTGAACAAATCGAAACAAGGGACTTGCTTTGAGCTGACATGTTTTGTGAATTCATCTATCTTTGCGCAAAAATTTTGAAATGATCCGCTTTTTTGAAAACTACTCACTGAAAGACCACAATACGTTTGGGATTGACGCCAAAGCCAAATACTTTTTCGAATTTACCGAGGTAGAAGACCTGGCTGTTTTTTTTCGCAGCAATAAAAGCTGGCGCGAAGAAAAACTGATTGTGCTGGGGGAGGGCAGCAACATTCTTTTTATGAATGATTTTGATGGTTTGGTGATTCATCCCAAAGTACCCGGGATTTTTCCGGTACACGAAGACCGTCAGAATGTGTGGATTGAGGCCGGAGCAGGTGAAAGCTGGGACGAATTGGTTGAATATTGCGTGACTTACGGACTGGGAGGCGTTGAAAATCTTTCGTTGATTCCCGGAAAAGTGGGGGCTGCACCGGTTCAAAACATTGGTGCCTACGGACAGGAAGTTTGCGCGGTTGTGGAAAAAGTAAAGGGTTTTGACCTGGAGAAAGAGGAAATTGCGGAGTTTTCGGCCAATGAATGTCGCTTTGCCTACCGCGACAGTATTTTCAAAAGCTACCTGAAAAACAGGTTTATCATCACTTCGGTGGTTTTCCGGCTGGAAAAATTTCCGGAGTTTAAGCTGGGATACGGCGATTTGGAAGCAAAAGTGAAGGAAAAGGGCGATGTTAGTTTGCACACGATCCGCGAGGCGGTGATTGAAATTCGCTCTTCAAAATTACCCGATGTAAAAGAGTTGGGAAATGCCGGTAGTTTCTTTAAAAATCCGGTGGTGGAGGCTTCGCTGGCAGAACGCCTGAAAACGGAATTCGAAACGCTCCCGGTGTATCCGGCAGGAGAGGGGAAAGCGAAACTGGCGGCAGGCTGGCTGATTGAACAGACCGGCTGGAAAGGTGTGCGCGAAGGCAATGTGGGCGTTCATGAAAAACAGGCGCTCGTGCTGGTAAATCATGGCAATGCCACCGGAAAAGAAGTCTGGGACTTTTCGGAGAAAATAAAACGTTCGGTGCATGAAAAATTTGGCGTTGAACTGGAGCGGGAAGTAAACTGTATCTGATCGTTTGCGGGGAGGTTTTAATTCGGTGCCGGAGTTTATTTTGTTCGCACAAGTTGGTATAAACTGTCAGCTATTTCTTCGAGGTTTAGTTTGAGGTCGGGTTGAACCGCTTTTAAGGCAAATCGTGGCATTACCGGCGAAGTGGCTTTGCACGGATTCTGAATGATGGTTTTTCCTCCAAAGTGTTTGATGGTCTTGAGACCATTGGTTCCATCCGAATTGGCTCCCGTGAGCACAATCCCGATCAATTGGTTTTTGTAAGCCCAGGCGGCTGTTTCAAAAAGAATATCAATGGATGGCCTGGAGAAATTCAACTTTTTTTCAGCTGATAAAGAAAAACTGTAATCATCTTCGATTTGCAGGTGGTAACCGGGAGGGGCAAAATAGACAAAGCCCGGAAGTATGGGCTCATTAGCTTCTGCTTCTTTTACTTCCAGTTCGCAAATTGCATTCAGGTGGCGAATAAAAATGTCGTTGCTGTGCTCGCCTATGTGCAATACAATGACTACAGGAACAGGGAAATCTTTTTTTAGTTCCGGCAAAATCATATTCAAAGCTTCCAGCCCGCCATAAGAGGTGCCTATTACAATCGCCCGATACATCAGATTATTTTCTTTTTAAATATTTTCAGCCGTTGATCGATGATGTCAAATTTATCCTCTACACTGGTAAACCTCAAACTTTCTTTGGTACCCAGACACAATACACCCGAAGGAGTAAGGCTCTCATGAAACAGGTTCAGCACTTTATCCTGCAACTGTTTTTCAAAATAGATCAGTACGTTTCGGCACAAAATCAGGTTTACTTCCGCAAAAACACTGTCGGTTACCAGGTTGTGGTCCGAGAAAACAATGCGGTTCGAAAGCATTTTGTCAAACATAACAGACCCGTACATCGACTTGTAGTAATCGTCCAGCTTTTTCCTCCCGCCTGCTTTCAGGTAGTTGTTCTCGTATTGTTGCATGTCTGACTTCTGGTAAACCCCCTCTTTGGCTATTTTGAGCACCTTTCGGTTAAAATCAGTGGCATAAATCTGGCAGCGGTCCAGTAATCCTTCTTCTTGAAGAAGAATAGCCAGGGAATAAACTTCCTCGCCGGTAGCGCACCCGGCATGCCATATTTTGAAAAATGTATAGGTTTTTAGCTTCGGGACAATGTTTTCGCGAAACGACAGGTAAAATTCGGGATCGCGGAACATTTCCGTAACATTGATCGAGAGCTCATCCAGTAATTCCCTGAAAAAGTCGGGCTCTCTCAATATCCTGTTTTGCAGATCTGTAACTGTCTTCAGACTATTCAAGCCAAGGAAGTTGAGTACCCTGCGCCGAACATGAGCTTTGCTGTAATTTCTGAAGTCATAACCGTATTTCAGGTAAATGCCCTCAAAAAGCAATTTTAGCTCAATGGCCAGTAATTCGGTGTTTGAATCATAGTAGTTATTCATATTTCAGCGAAAACCCGTTTGCTTTAACTTTGAATCCTTCCTGCAATACTGTTATAAGTTCCTTTTCCGAAAATGGTTTACTTAAAAAGTTATTCATTCCTGCACTAAGGCAATTATCTTTATCCTTGTTTAATGAATTGGCCGTAACCGCAGCAATGTAAGTCCGCGGGAAATCTGCATTTTCCCGTTCGTATGCGCGGATCATGGACGTTGCCTGTAGTCCGTCGGTGCCGGGCATTTGCATGTCCATAAATACAATGTCGTACGGATTGGCTATGTGCATATCAAAGGCTTCCTGTCCGTTTTGTGCAATATCGCTGTTGTAACCCAATTGTTTAAGCGACAATTTAAACACTTTTTGGTTGATTAGATTGTCTTCTGCCACTAAAATCCGGATATCTTCAGGAAGTTGATACTGCAACTCTTTTTCCCGTTCTTCCAGGGTGGATTTTTTTAACGGAAGTCTGAAATAAAATTCAGTGCCTTTTCCCTCGGTGCTTATCACATTGATTTCGCCATTCATCAGGTTTACCAGGTTTTTTGATATGGCCAGTCCAAGACCGGTTCCTCCGTATCTTCTTGACATGGATGATTCGGTTTGCTGAAATTCCTTGAAAAGGACTTGTTTGCCTTCTTCTGAAATGCCGATGCCGGTATCAATAACCCTAAAAAGAATGCGCGAGGACTGCTCGTATTCATCCACTAATTCAATGCGGATTTCGACTTTTCCCTGGGGAGTGAATTTAATCGCATTGTTGACGAGGTTCATAAGAATCTGGTTGATCCGCAAGGGATCGCCACAAAGAACCGAAGGAACATTTTCGTCAATGGTATAACTGAAGTTGAGGCCTTTTTCTTCGGCTTTAAAGCGAAGTAACTGGTAAATGTTTTTCACCATGTCTCTCAGCTGGAAACTGATGGACTCGAATTGAACCTGGCCCGATTCAATCTTCGAGAAATCGAGAATGTCGTTGATGATCAGCATCAGGTTTTCACCCGATTTGGCGATGATGTTGATCAGGTCCTGCTGTTCGGCGTTCAACTCCGATTTCTGCAACAGCCGGGAAATACCAATAACCCCGTTTAGTGGCGTGCGAATCTCATGCGACATATTGGCCAGAAACATTGACTTTACACGCGTAGCTTCTTCTGCTTTGTCTTTTGCAGCTTTTAGGTTCAAGTTGGCTTCTTCCATGTCTCTGAGCAGGCGGTCGAGCCTTACCCGCTGATTATAAAGATCCAGGAAGATTTTTACTTTGCCCCGCAATATGTCCGGAATAACCGGTTTGGGGATAAAATCCACCGCGCCCGTTTCAATTCCTTTTATTATGTGCAAATCGCTCTGGTGAATGGCCGAAACAAAGATAACCGGCAGGTATCTGGTTTTTTTGCGTTGGCGCATCAGTTCCAGGGTTTCGTATCCGTTCATTTCGGGCATTTGCACATCGAGTATAACCAGCGCAAATTCTTCTTTCAAGGTAAGCTTTAAAGCTTCTATGCCTGATGTAGCCCGCACAATTCGTATATCAAAATCTTCCAGGATAGATTCCAGGCTGATCAGGTTTTCGGGGAGGTCATCAACAATAAGAATTTGGGGTTTGTTTGCGTCCTTCATTTGTTTTTCTTTTTCAATACTAATTCTTATACAGCCATATCTTCAGCATCGAGAATAACTTTTCTTCGTCCAAAGGTTTGGCCAGGTAGTCGTTTGCTCCGTTTTTCAGCGCATTTTCATGGTCTTCTTTCATTGCTTTGGCGGTTAAGCAAATGATTGGGATGTTTTTAATCTCCTTGGTTTGGCGAATTATCTGCATGGCTTCGTAACCATCCATAACCGGCATCATTACATCCATCAGTATGAGGTCGAAGTCGTGATTGTGTTTCAGGATATCGAGCGCCGCTTGTCCGTTGTCGGCTTCCGAAACAATTATTTCGCGTTCTTCGAGCATTTGTCCCAAGGCAAAAACGTTACGAATGTCGTCGTCCACCACCAACACCTTTTTGCCTTTGAAAATCAGGTCGTCATTGGCAAGCGTTGTTTTGGTTTTGATGCCGGGAATATTTTGTGATACCTGGTGTAAAAAGAGTGTCACTTCGTCCATCAGGCGTTCATCCGATTTTATCCCTTTTAAAATGATCGTATTCGTATAACTTTCCAGTTCTTTTATTTCCTGCTGGCTCATTTCCTTGCCCGTGTATACAATCACTTTCGGGATGGGGACGTTGTTCGATTTTAGTTTCTCCAACAGTTCTTTGCCTGAATAATCGGGCAATCCCAAATCAAGGATGATGCAATCGAACGAATCATTTTTCATTAACTGGAAGGCCTGTTCGGCCAGTCCGGCTTCGATAATGGTCAAGTCGAAGTCAAACAGCAAGGTTTTGATCAGTTCCCTGGTTTGAAGATTGTCTTCAATGATCAACATCTTCTTTAGTGAACTGTCGAAATGCTTTTCCAGTGATTTCAGTGCATCTGCAAACTCTACCGTTTCCAGCGTTTTTAATTCTGATTGGTCTTTTTCCAGGTCGTGCTCGATGGGGCTGATAACATGAACCGGTAACTTGCCCAGCAGTCTGTGGTTCTTTAGTTTTAAATAATCCTGGCGGTTGCCGGTGGCCAGCTCAACAGCCAGCATTACTGCTTTCGGTTTGAACTTTTCGGCTAAGGCAATTCCGTCTCGGATGGAAGGAGAAACAATCACCTTGTATTTCCTTTCGCGGGCCTGTTGCATGAGCTTTTGCGCCTGTTCTTTGACAGGATGAATAACGAGAACCGTTTGTTCGTTGCCGGTTTCGTTGCGGTCGTCTTCCAGGTAAGGAAGCAGGATGGCTGGCCCCTTGTCAGCAGCTATTTCCTTTTTAACCTTTTTTACTTCTTCTTTTATTGCCGGGTTATTGCCTGGTTCAATTGGCTGAACTTGTTGCGATTTCTCGCCCGGAAGATAAACATAGAACGACGATCCCTGGTTAACAACACTTTCCAGTTGGATTTCGCCACCCAGTATTTTTATCAGTTCGCGTGAAATGGAAAGCCCCAGGCCCGTTCCTCCAAATTTCCGGGAGATGCTGCCATCTGCCTGCTGGAAAGCTTCAAAGATGGATTCGAGCTTTTCTTGAGGGATCCCAACTCCGGTATCCGAGATTTTTATACAGCAGGTGTTTTCAATGGTTAAATCTGTTGATCTGAATTTGGTTTTAGCGGGCGTTGGCATAAATTCAACGGCCACCTTACCTTTACTGGTAAATTTAAATGCATTCGATACCAGGTTTTTTACCACCTGCATCAACCGGTAGCGGTCGGTAAGCAGCTTGTGCGGGAAAGCAGAATCAATGGTTACTTCAAACGCTAGATCTTTGTCGTCGGCCAATGCATTAAAGCTCATTAGTATCTCATCCTGGAGGTCGGAAGAAAGAACATCCAAAAATTCAATGTTCATTTTTCCGGCTTCAATTTTTGATAAATCCAGAATCTCGTTGATTAAATGAAGCAGATCAGAACCGCTTTTGTAAATGATTTTTGCCGATCGCACCTGGTCTTCCGTAAGGTTTCCTTTTTTGTTGCTGCTTAGCAGGTTCGATAAAATCAGCAAGCTGTTCAACGGTGTCCGAAGTTCGTGAGACATGTTCGCCAGAAACTCCGATTTGTACTGGCTGGCCTGCTGCAGTTCCCGGGCTTTGTTTTCAAGTTGTTCCTGGGTGGCAGTTAACTCCTGGTTTTTTATGCTGATGTCTTCTTTTTGTACTTCCAGTTGGCGGGTACGCTCTTCCAGTTCTTCATTGGCCACGCGCAATTCTTCTTGCTGAACCTGTAATTTCTTTTCATTTTCGGTCAGCACTTTTGCATGTTCAGTCAGTTCTTCATTGGCTACCCGCAGTTCTTCTTGCTGAACCTGTAATTCGCTGGCCTGATCTTGAGTTTCCTTTAGCAGCTCGTCTGTTTTTATTCTGCTTGCAGCCGAGTTGAGTTTTATCGCAATGATTTCCGAAACCGGATGCAGAAATTCCAACTCGATATCGGTGTAGGCATAAATAGAGGAGAGTTCAATTGCTCCAATCAATAAATTGTTAAAAACCAACGGTACAATAACTACTTGCTTGGGTTTGTAATTACCGGTTGCCGAAAAAGTAGCGTACAAATCTTCCGGTATGTCAACAAGCGTTTTTATTTGCTTTGAATTTGCCACCTGGCCAACAATTCCTTCATTTAGTTTTATGAACTTATTCGCTTTCTCTGGGTCAATCCCCAGGTAACTCAATAGTTCAAGGTGTTGACTGTCGTGGTTGAAATAATAAATTCCGCCCAGTTGAGAATGCAAACGTTCCGTTAAAAACAGGATGGATTGCCGGGCAATTTCCTGCAGCGTATCGTTACTGTTGAGTTTGTCGTTGATGGTATTGAGGCCCGCCCTGTACCACGTATCCAGTGTTATTTTCTCATGAGTTTCCTTCAGGTTTTGGGCCATCTGATTCAGGGCGATGCTTAATTCATCTTCTTCTGACCGGGGCGTTATCTGGCTGCTGTAATCGCCACCTGCCACTTTTTTAGTATAGTCGATCACTTCGCGGAACCCGTGTTGCAGTTTGCGAAAAGACCGGGCTAACTCTCCAATTTCATTTTTCGAATCAAAGGCAAGCTCGGTTTTAATATTCCCTTTTGCTATAAGATCGAATTGCTTTACCATTTCCCGAACAGGAACGTTAATCGACCGGGAGATATAAAGGGATACGGAGCCAATACTGAATATCAGAAGTAAAACAATGAGAATAATTCCGAGGTACAGCAATTTGTTAACAGAAGCAATCAGATCATTAATAGAGGTGGCAAAATCATTGTAAAACAACCGCATCTGGTCAAGTTTCGGTCCTAAGGATGCATCTATTTCACTTTTGTCGACTTGTGAGTCAACAATCAGATCCTGAATTTCTTTCCCCAATTGGTAGCCCTTCTGGGCTATTTGCTGCGCCTGTGCCAGTTCATCAGGTTTTACCGTACTCAACAGTTTTAACCTTCCTGCCATCAATTCAGCATTTGAGCGTTTATAGTCGTACGCCTCTTTGTAATGATCGTACAATGTGTCGATGAATTCTTTTTTGGGAAGCCCGGTTAATTGATCGAGAGTTCCAAAAGTATACGACATTTCATTGGCGCGTTGAATTCGATCAATGGCTTGGTCGAGCATTGCTTCGTCGTGAAACATATGATAGCGGTAATAATCTTCAATGCCCTCCTGGAAAGTAAGGTTATGAATTCGCTCGGCATTGATAACTAAACTCAGCGTTTTGCCCGTGTTGTAAAAATAATTGGAGATGGCTCCGAGGAGGATTAGCCCCAGAAACGGGAAAATGCTTAAAATCCGGAGTTTGTGGCGGATTTTAAGGTCATTAAATGTAAGCATAAAATAAATAGTTGATTTTGGCGCAAAAATATACAATGATTCCACATAACGACCCACTGGTACATGCTTGTTTTAACAATTTATTGTTTATTATTTAACTATGAGTTCGGAGCAACCAAACCCGTACTTTTCTCGATTTGAATCAGGACTGGAAGTATAAAATCAGCATAGAATCTCCCCTGAATGATTTCGTTGGAATTTGCACTCTTGAATCAGTTTTTTTCCAACACAATAGTTATAGCCTTTCCTTCTATTTGTAAATCCTGTTTTTATC
The DNA here is from genome assembly GCF_003576475.1 of Maribellus luteus. Lineage (GTDB taxonomy): Bacteria > Bacteroidota > Bacteroidia > Bacteroidales > Prolixibacteraceae > Draconibacterium > Draconibacterium luteum. The sequence goes on from NZ_QWGR01000006.1 coordinate 169,605, forward strand.
AAGTGCCGCGCGGTATTTGGCAGCGTTTCGGTTGTGTTGAGCCAGTGTTTTGGCAAAGTTGTGGTAGCCCGAAAAATCTTCCTTCGCACACATGTAGATAAAGTCGTGTTTCTCGTAGTTCAGTACGGCATCAATCGAGATAACCGAAGGAAAACAAATGGGGCCCGGAGGCAAGCCTGTATATTTGTAGGTGTTGTAAGGCGAATCAATTTCGAGGTGTTTGTTGAGGATTCGGCGGAGCGAAAAATCGCCCACAGCGTATTTAATGGTGGGATCGGCTTGTAGCGGGATGTTTCTACGCAACCGGTTGATGTAAAGACCCGCAACCCGTTTCAGCTCATCGGCTTTGGCAGTTTCCGATTCAACCACCGAAGCCAGGATGGAAACCTGCACAGGATTGAGCTCCAGTGCTTTTGCTTTGTTTTTCCGGTCTTCGTTCCAAAAACGTTCGTATTCGCGGTACATGCGGGTGCCAAATTCTTCTGCATCGGTGGTCCAGTACATTTCGTAAGTGTTCGGAATAAACATGGTACGGTAGGTTTCTGCATCAAAGCCTCTTTCCCTGATTTCCTGCTCGTTGGAGAAAAGCTGCAAAATCGACAACGAATCGGCCCACAGGTATTTACTTACTTTGCCTGCAAGATCTTCTTTTATGCGAACGTTGTTGAAAGTTACGTCCACCGGGTCCTGGTTGCCGCTCCTGAGTTTATTTACCAGCGCATTGGTGGTCATGTTGGCTTTCAGTTGGTAGCGCCCCGGTTTTACATTCGAAGGGTAGCTTTTTTTATCGCAAACCCATTTAAACGCTTTGTTGTCGTTGAGTACCGCCGCCTTTTCCAGTTCCTTGTACACTTCCTCAAAATCCTGGTTTTCCCTGATCAGTAAAACATAGTCGGTTTTTACGTTGGCGTCAAAAGTATAATGATAGAGTTTGTAGGCACGCGCTCCCACAATTACAAAGGCTATGGCAAAGAAAATAATGATGAACTTCCCGATTTTTGGAAACGTCATAGCCCTGCTTTTTTGTTCGATCGTCATAAATATGATAGTTTACCGTTCAAAGATAAAACTCTTTCACAAAGAGGGAATAAAATAGAAATGATTAAAAAGATGGAGCGAGATAGAGGAGAGATGGAATAAAAGATTGATAACTTCAAGATTTTATGACTTTTAACTAATTTGGAATTCAAATTAAACCCATACCTATCATGACAAATCTAATTTGGCTGGAATATAAAATTCAAATTAGGGACAGACTTAAAATGTTTGCTCTAAAAATTCTGCAATTGTCTGAAATGATTCCAAACTCCGAAAGAGGCAGGATATTAAATAACCAACTGACAAAATCTGGAACTTCGGTTTACGCTAATTATCGTGCTGCATTAAGAAGCAGATCCAGGGCCGAATTCTTTTCAAAATTATCCATCGTTGTCGAAGAAGCTGATGAAACGGAAATGTGGCTGGATTTGATGATGGATTCAGGCATATTAAACAACATTTTTACAAAAGAAGTGCATTCTGAAAGTATGGAATTGTTAAAGATATTTGCCTCTATGCGAAAACGAGTTTCAAAATAGAATGATTTCAATCTGCAATCAATCTCTTTCAATCTGCAATCAATCTCTTTCAATCTCCTTCAATCCCAACTAACATACACTTAACGCATATTCTAAATAACCCCTGTAGATAATTTTTTACTGGTTGATCAGTCGAAATTCATTAATTTTGGCCGAAAATTCTGAAAAACTGAAAATTATGTTACAAGTTAATCTTGCCGAGGATATCTATTACCTGGGTTTTAACGACCGCCGGACCCATCTTTTTGAGAATATCTGGCCCATTCCGCACGGAGTTTCGTACAACAGTTACCTGATTGTTGATGAAAAAGTGGCTTTGGTTGATACCGTTGAACGTGCGTTTATCGATGATTACCTGGATTCGATCGAGGAAATTATCGGCGACCGCGAGGTAGATTACCTGATCATTAACCACATGGAGCCCGACCATTCGGGAGCTTTGAAGGCGATTGTTCACCGCTACCCGGGAATTACGCTGGTGGGGAATAAAAAGACTTTTGACTATGTGGAAAGTTATTACCTGAAGCCGAATCATACGTTGATCGTTCACGACGACTCGGTACTGGATCTTGGAAAACACAAACTTCAGTTTCAAACCATCCCGATGGTTCACTGGCCCGAAACCATGGTTACTTACGAAGAAACCAACAAAATTCTGTTTTCGGGCGATGCCTTTGGTAGCTACGGAACACTTGACGGCGGTATTTTTGACGACGAGATCAACCTCGAATTTTACGAGGTGGAAGTGATGCGCTATTTCACCAACATTGTTGGAAAATACTGTGCCCACACGCAACGTGCGATTAAAAAACTGGCGCCGCTTGATATTAAAATGATTGCCGCCACTCACGGCCCGATCTGGCGCAGCGACCTGAACTGGATTCTGACCCGTTACAACAAGTGGAGTTCTTATGATCTCGACTGCGGGGTGGTGATTGTTTACGGTTCGATGTACGGAAATACAAAGAAAATGGCCGAGACCATTGCCCGTCAGCTGGCAGTTCGCGGCATCAAAAACATCCGGGTTTACGATGCTTCAAAAACCCACTCGTCATACATCATCAACGACATATTCAAATACAAAGGTTTTATTGTTGGTAGTGCTGCTTACAACAACGCAATGTTCCCGAACGTGGAAACGCTGCTGACTACCGTAGAGCACATGGCTCCGAAAAATCACTACCTCGGAATTTTTGGAAACTATTCGTGGAATGGTGGCGGTGTGAAAAACCTGAAAACGTTTGCCGAGAACATTAAGTGGGACTTGGTGTACGATCCGATTGAAGAAAAAGGGAACATGAAACCCAACACCAGCGAAGAACTGATTAAACTCGCCAATGCCATGGCCGATAAGTTGCTGGAATCATCTCAGGCTGAAAAATAGAAAGTCATTCAGTTAATGGCTGAAACGATATTGAAAGAGCTGTCCACGTGGGCAGCTCTTTTTTTGTATCGATGATTCAGTTTTTTCCGAGCCTTACTTTTTGTAAACTTTTACATAATCAACCAGGAAGGTGTCAGGCGCGCAGGCATTTTTTATTCCTTCAAGAGTTGATGGGATTTCCATACTCAGGATCATGTACTGGTCGATGTGTGACAAACCTTCACTCAGTTCGTGGTATTTCAGCCCGTCGATGTAAAACGCATATTTTTCGGGTGTCCACTCAAGGGCAAAAGTATGAAAGCCTTCCGACAAGCCTTGCAAGGTGCTGTTCATAGCTCCCGAACTTTTTTGGTTGGGGCCGTAAGCCCAGTGTATACAGTGGGTGAGGTGGTCGTCTCCCAATCCTTTGAAATATTCAAAAATGTCGATTTCGGCGCCAAAGGTTGCGGGGTCTTCTCCCTGCGATATCTGCGGCGACTGCATCCAGAAAGCTGCCCAGGGGCCACTGCCTTTTTGCAAACGGGCGCGGCACTCGAAATAGCCGTAAGTGGTATTAAAAGTTTCGTAGGTACCTACGGCGCTGCCCATAATGCTGTCTTTTCTGATGTCGTACATCAGGTGCAGGTGCCCGTTATTTACTTTTACCATCGACGGATCGTTGTAGCCGATACGACGCGGGCCGGTTCCCCTTATTTTCCATTTTGTTTGATCCAGCTCCGAACCGTCAAACTGATCTTCCCAGAATAAGGTATATCCTTCTTTTTCAGGGCTGAAAACCTCCTGGGATAGTGCGGTGTTGGCAGGGGCTGCTTTTTCTTCTGCTTTTTTTACGGAAACCTGGCAGGCGGATAGTGCAACTGATGACAGGGCAAGAACTGTCAGTAAGCGGGTTACTTCTTTCGTTATCATAATCTTATTTATTAGGTTGATTGCTCGTGGATACCTACCACAAACTTTCTGTCTAAATTAATAGATTATAAGGGGTTTCAAAACGAAATTCAGGATATAAACACTAATCAGTGTTGTGTTTGGAAGATCATCTTATGTTCAGTCTGATTTTGGCCGGATTTTTTCTACTTTTATCAGATTCAAAAAATATAAACTTTAACCAATATGAATCTTTCAAGAAGAAATTTCCTGCTAAAATCGAGTGCAGGAGCAGCCGCTTTAGCGAGTATTCCGGGTATTGTATCGGCTGCCATACCGGGAGAGAAAAAGGCAGGTTTGTTTAAAAAGGATGATGTTGTTTTGTTTCAGGGTGATTCAATAACCGATGCCGGCCGTGAGAAAACAAAGGAGTTGCCCAATAATGGCAGTTCGTTTGGAGGCGGGTATGCTTTTTTAACCGCTTCGTACTTATTAAATGCTATGCCCGAAAACAACCTTACAATATACAACCGGGGAATTAGCGGGAACAAAGTTTTTCAATTGGCCGATCGTTGGGACAAAGACTGCGTGGATTTAAAACCCAATGTGTTGAGTATTTTAATCGGTGTAAACGATTACTGGCACAAGCGAAACGGTCATTACGACGGCACTGTGGAGGTCTACGAAAATGACTACATGAAATTGCTGGAGCGGACAAAAGCGGCTTTGCCCGGTGTGAAACTTGTTTTGTGCGAACCTTTTTATGTGCTGGAAACTACTGCCGTGGATGAAACCTGGGTAGAACCGATGAAGCAATACCAGGCAGCAGCAAAGCATGTGTCTGATGCATTTGATACACTTTGGGTGCCTTTTCAGAAAGTATATGACGAAGCCATTAAACATGCCCCCGGAGCATACTGGACCGGTGACGGTGTGCATCCTTCGATGGCGGGAGCGCAGCTGATGGCGGAAGCCTGGTTGAAAGTAGTAAAGTAAAAGCTATTGATTTTCTGCAGTTGGTCAGTTCAATTTGCAGTCTGTCGGAAAGCGCTTTATTGAATTGATTTTAGAATGTTCATTTGTGGCAATATGAACATTCTAATTCATCATCTATGAAACAAAAATTACTTTTTATCGCCATTCTTGGAATATTTATTTCGGGGAATCTTTTCGCCAAAACTGGTGCCGTAACGCCTTATAATCCTGAAGAAAAAGTTTACTGGGATTTTCTTCGGGAACGACTCTTTGATGAGGAGAATGCCTTTGTTTCTTCATTTCAGGGAGATATTTTAATTTATCTCAAAGGTGCGGGAAAGCAGGATAGCAGTATTGTTGAAAACCTGATGCAAGAACTGAAAAAACTTATTCCTGATCGAAATGTCAGGTTTTCGAATAAATATTATGAGGTTAATGCAAATAACCAAATAATTCACTCAATACATATTGGATTTAATGATGAAGGAATAATTTCTTCAAATGGGTATGTACATCATTCCAAAAATATTAGCGGGAACCAAATATATTACGATGGCTTTAAAGGCATTTATCAACCCGATATTTTTGGGCAAAATGTAAACGTCAAGTTCAATGATTCAATTTCTTTTACTGAGCGAAAGCGTTACATCGAATATGCCATTGTTATGTCGATGTGCGTGCTGAAAGGAAATCCCTTAGAAGCACGTACTTTTTTCGAGAATGCCATATTGAATGATTTTGATTATAACCCGCTAAACACCGAATTTTCTGATGTTGATAAATTCGTTATCAGTAAATTGTATGCCTATGACTTTAAGGAGCAGTTTAGGAATTATATGCTGGTCAATTACTCGTGGCGTTACTATTTGGTTTTTACCTATAAATCCCTGATGAGTCCTATTGCGTATCTAACATGTTTTTTGTTTGCCATTGTTATTTTTTTGGTTTCATATAATCCGGTTTTAAAAAGAAATTACAGAAATAAGTATTGGAGCTATTTAATTTCAGGATTGTTGGTTACAAACACGTTGATAGTTGCGATAGTTTTGTACGGTTTTCTCGCAACAAGATATGTGATATTAGACAGCGGGTATTTGATTCAGTGGATGATTCTTAATTTTGTTTCAATTCTGCTGTCATCCCTTCTATTTCTTATTGAAAAGGTGTTGGTGAAGGATAAGTTGAGCCATAAAAACCAATTATTTCTAAAGGTATTATCGGTATTTGTAATAATAGTTTTGCCACTTTCAATTGCCTTACCGTTTATAGATGGATATGATAATATGCTTCAAGTGTATTTATGGATTATTGGAATTACTATTGCTACTGTGCGGGGAATGGTTATTTACCTTAAAAATATTGGTGCTTTGGAGGTTCGGGAAAAGGAAGTTGAATTAGTCGCATTAAAGGAAGCGAATACACGGGCTGAAATTCAAAGTTTGCACGCCCGAATCAACCCGCACTTTCTATACAACTCGCTGAATTCGATTGCTGGTCTTGCTCACCGCGATGCTGACAAAACAGAGAAGATGGCTTTATCGCTTTCTGATATGTTTCGTTATTCGTTAAACCGCGAGAGCAAGGTGATGACTGAAATACATAATGAGATTGAAATGGTACGCTCTTATCTTGAGATCGAACAAATAAGGTTTGGAGAAAGGATGAGTTTTACAATTAGAATAGATGAAGAGACCTGCAGGTATTTAGCTCCTAAATTTATATTACAGCCTCTGGTTGAAAATGCGATTAAACATGGCATTTCAAAAATCGAGAGTCAGGGATTTATCGCAGTTTCAATTGTATTGGTAAATGATAAAATAGAAATTAAAATATCGGATAATGGTCCCGGATTTTCTGAAGGTTTGGTTGCAGGTTATGGATTACAAAGTTTGTACGATTTGCTAGAAATTTGTTATAAAGGAGAAGCAGAAGTAAACTGGCAAAATTCTCCAGATAAATACATTTTAGTTAGAATTCCATCTAAATCAAATTCCATCGAAGTATGAACCAAGTTTTGTATAAAACAATTATTGTCGATGACGAACCTCCGGCGCTGGAACGTTTGAATCAACTGCTCGCACATTTTCCTCAGGTTTTTGAAGTAATAGGGAAGGCTGCTAATGGAAATGAAGGCTTGCAATTAGTGGATGAACTTAACCCGGATCTGATTTTTCTGGATATTGAGATGCCTGGAATGTCAGGATTCGAAATGCTGGCAAGGCTTAAGAAAATTCCAATTGTGGTGTTTTGTACTGCCTATGATCAATACGCGTTGAAAGCTTTTGAAACAAATAGTATTGATTACCTATTAAAACCGGTAAAAATAGAACGCTTGGAACAAACGGTCTCCAAACTCGAACTTTTTGGAGTAAAAAGCCAACCGGAGAAGATATTGGATTTCTTGAAACAGATTTCAACTCGGGAAGAGGAAAAGGAAATGACATCGATTGCCATAAAAAATAAAGACCGCATTTCTTTTATAAAATTAATTGATGTTGCTTATTTTAAGGCAGAAGATAAATATGTGAGCTTATATCTTCAGAACGGGGAAGAGAAAATTACAGATCAAACACTTTTACAGTTAAATGCCAAGTTACCTGATTATTTTTTGCAGGTTCACCGTTCAATCATTGTTAATTTAAATAGAGTTGTGGAAGTACAAACCTATTTTAACAGTAGGTTCTCTATTCAGTTAAACGACAAATACAAAAGTAAAATAGTTTCGGGAAGAAGTTTTCATAGCGCTATAAAAAAATGGATGGGAATTTAATCTAATCTTGTATTGTGTAGTGGATTCAAAATCGCCTTTTTGTACAAAATGGTTTGAACCAAGCCTCGAAAAAGCATAAACAACAGCATTCCGAGCCAAAGTGCGTGGTTTCCCCACAAAGGAGCCAGAAAATAATACACCGGTGCAAACACCGCAAAGGTTGAAATAAGCAGGGTATTACGCATCGCACGGGATGCTGTTGCTCCGATATAAATTCCATCCCAGATAAATGATGCAAAACTGGCGATCGGTACTAAAACGATCCACGGGAGAAAAGGTCTGGCGCTTTCAATTACTTCTGTTTGCGAAGTCAGTATCCGTAAAATCAAACGTACTCCCGGGAGGTACAAAAGCGTAAATCCCAGCGCAAGCGCGGCTCCCCAGTAAAATAACAGCTTTACTACTTTTTTTAGTTCTGTCAACTTCCTGGCACCTACGTATTTGCCTGTAAGTGCTTCACCTGCAAACGCAAAACCATCAATAAAAAACGAAAAGAACAACAATAGCTGGATCAGAAGCGAGTTGACCGCCAAAATGGTGTTGTTCATACTGGCCGATTTAGAAGTGAAAAAAGTGAAAACGGCAATAATGCAGAAAGTCCGGATAAAAATATCAGTGTTTACTTTAAAAAATCGGGTGAGTACCTGTAGATCCATTATCCCTTTCCGCGACACAAAAACAGTCATATGCCGGTAATATTTAAAAAAGAAAATACCTGCGATTAACAGTCCGGCATATTGCGATATGGCTGTTCCCAATGCAACACCGCTAGAATTCATGTGCAGTACAAACACGAAAAATGCGCTGAGTAATATATTAATGACATTCACCGAAATAGCGACGATCATCGGAATTCGCGCATTTTGCATACCTAAAAACCAGCCGTTAAAAACAAACAAGCTCAAAGCGGCGGGCGCTCCCCACACCCGAATGCTGAAATACGATTTTGCCAGGCTTTCGACCTCCGGACTTCCGCCTATTATTTTAAAACTGGCCCAGGCAATCGGAGCCTGAAACAAGAGGATCAGAACACTGACAATGGCAACCAGCAGAAGCGCGCGGGCCAGAATGGTAATTGTTTCCACTGTGTTTTTTTCGCCGTAAGCCTGGGCTGTAAAACCAGTAGTGCTCATTCGCAGAAAACTAAAGCCCCAGTAAATGAAGTTAAAAATCACACCGCCAAGGGCAATGGCGCCAATGTATATCTCCGAATCGAGATGTCCCATCAATGCCAAATCAACCAAGCCCAGCAAGGGAACGGTAATGTTGCTGACAATATTGGGAACGGCAAGCCTGAGAATTTTCTGGTTCATCCGGTGTTCTTAAATAAGCCGCAAAGGTAGATATTTATCGATTATTGGCCTTTTCGACGGAAGTGTTAAGTCAAAAAATAATGGGTTAGCGGCTTTTTTTAACTAACATAACGTTATTAATCAGCGTGTTTTGAAAATTTATTTACGGAGTCTATGAACAATAAAAGATTTCGATGTGTTTTATTAGTCGTTGTGTTTGGAATAATTCTAAATAGCCTTTATTTTTGTAAACGAGAATTAAATATGTTTTAATCTTTTAAGAATATACGACATGGCATTTGAATTAGGAAAATTAGGATACAGTTTTGACGCGTTGGAACCATATATCGACGCAAAAACAATGGAAATTCACCACGATAAACATCATGGTGGTTACACAACAAATCTGAATGCAGCAGTAGCAGGAACAGAATTGGAAAGCAAAAGCGTTGAAGAATTGCTTGCCGGAGTTTCGGGCCTGTCAGCAGCAGTAAGAAATAACGGGGGAGGTTTTTACAACCACAACTTATACTGGGATATTATTGCTCCCGGTGGTTCACCTGCTCCGGAAGGCGTTTTACTGGATGCAGTAAAAGAATCCTTCGAATCATTTGAGAAATTTCAGGAAGCCTTCACCAAGGCAGCTTTGACTCGCTTTGGGTCAGGTTGGGCATGGTTGGTTCTTCAAAATAATAAACTGGTGGTTTCGTCTACGCCCAATCAAGATAATCCGCTGATGGATGTGGCCGAAGTTCAGGGAACCCCGATTCTTGGGATTGATGTGTGGGAACACGCATATTACCTGAACTACCAAAACAGACGTCCGGATTATGTGAAAGCATTCTGGAATCTCATCAACTGGGATGAAGTCGCCAGGCGGTTTAAAGGTTAGTTGATTTTTGGTTTTTTCCCCGGAGCAGAGGGCTCCGGGGTTTTTATTTTTTAGAAAGCCGCAGACATCTTTTTATTTTTGTGTACCTCCGCAAGTTTAGTAAACTGCTCCTGAATACATTTCATCAAATCCAGGTTTATCCCCTCCGCAAAAACACGAACAAATTCTTTCACCACTCCGTCCAAAATAAATTTACCCTGAACAGCATCAAACAACTTACACGAACTGTTGTTTCGAATGGTTGTCAATACCGTCTCAAATTCTTGTACAGGTATTCTGTGATGGTGCAGAAAGTAGCCTTTGTTGGTTTCCTGTTGGTCAAAATAAAAGCCGGGTTCCACCTCCTCCAAAACAAATAATTTATGAATACGTGCGTGCACATTTCCGGAGATATCGGTACCGGTTAAAAATTCCATTCCTTCTTTTTGAAGACAGCTTTGCAAGCTTTGCAGCTGGTCATAATCCGGAAAAAATTTTATTCGTACGGCGGGAATTTGTTTTCCGTTAAAATCGAGAATCGCAGATGCAAAGTTAATCTTGTCCAGCAGGCATTTCTCAACACTTAGTGACAGGGCCAATATTTCTTCCAGAAAGTAAAACTTCTTTACCAGTAAGAAAATGGAGTTGGGTTGCGCATTTTTCAGCGGCAGCTGGCCATAATAGTGAGCATAGGGCAGTGAGGCTTCTGCAACACAGGTATTTGCCAGGATATGGCTTTTGAGTGGACTCAGCATCTCAACTTTGGAGATGGAGCCACAGGCTTTTAAAAGTGCTTTCATGACAGTAGGATTAGTGTTGATTCTTTTGCAATGAAAACGATAAAATGTACAGGAAAGTTACGAATGGCTTTAAAATTTATTGTTAACGAATGTTCGTTTTTAAGTCGGATCCCTGGAGACGGCAATTCCATTAAAAATGATTTTTGTTAACGGATGATATCATTTGATTTTGCAATGTTAAGCTTCAGAATGAATTTTGAAAACCTTGAATTGCAATAAATTAATTGAAACGGGATTTTGAAATAAATGCCCGGCCCATTTAAACCTAACGGATAATTATTCGTCAACAAGGGAGACACGAAACAATTTTATCGGGCTAAGACTGTTTTATACATTACCATTGAAAATAAACTAATCTGATTTTTCATGAAAAAAATTACTGCTTTGTTATTCCTCTTTTTTGCTTGTACTGCTTTATTTGCGCAAGTCGAGGAACAAAAAGGGTTGGAGGCTATTACCATCGAATCGATTAAAGGACAGCTGGGATTTTTGGCATCGGACTGGACCGAAGGGCGTGCTGTTGGAACCAAAGGAGCTTATATGGCGGCAGATTACATTGCAGCCATGTTCCAAACCTACGGCGTAAAGCCATTTGGCGACCAGGTTTATTCAAGACCCACACGTGCCGAGCTCATGGCAGGAATCAGACCAACGGCTTCGAAAAGTTATTTTCAAAATTTTAGCCTGATTGAGTACGAACCCGGGGATGAACAACAGCTTTCAGTAATAAGTGGTAAGACGGGGAGTGAAAGTTCGATCGAGTTTAACTTCAAAACTGACTTTTATGTAAATACCGGTTCTGTCGGACAATCCGGTAAAGGAGGATTGGTTTTTCTTGGCTATGGCTTTCAGGATGAAGAAAAGGGCTACGACGATCTGAAAAAAGTTGACCTTAAAGGAAAAATAGCGGTTGTGCTGAGCGGATTTCCGGGACATCGGGATTCTGCTTCGGTAGCATTCAAAAAATTTGTGCCGAAGGATCGGTATGCTGTTTCCCGAATAAGAGGCAGAAAATATGAGAATCTTGAAAAAGCCGGTGCAATTGCGGTAATACGGGTTAGGCTTGATATAGATCCGACGCAGACTTGGGCTAGCAACCAGATTTATCCGGTGAAAGGAAATTATTACGAAGCCGACCAAGCCTTAAACAACTACTACAGTACCCGGATGATGATGCCCGGAAAAGAAGTGGGAGTTAGTCTTCCGGTCTTTTCTATAACACAGCGTGTTGCCAATGCAATAATTGCAGGTACCAATGTCGATTTTGAAAAATTTGAAAAGGAGGTGGCGGCTAATCCCGTTCCTAAATCGGTGGAGTTGAGTGAAAAATCAATTGCTTTTAAGACTACGGTAAAGTCAGAAATTGTTAAAGCCAGAAATGTAGTGGGCTTTATTGAAGGCGAGAAAAAGGATGAATTTATTGTGGTGGGAGGTCATTACGATCATCTTGGAAAACACGATGGCTGGATCTGGAACGGAGCTGATGACAACGCTTCGGGAACGGTTGGGGTAATGACCCTTGCCAAAGCGTTTATGGCCACTGGCAAGAAACCGGAACGTTCGGTTATTTTCGCTGCCTGGACAGCCGAGGAGAGAGGTTTGTACGGATCAAGGTATTTTGTTGAGAAGGCAAAAGAAAACGATATGAATGTGGTTCTCAACCTCAACTACGATATGATTGGCCGCGATGCTGAGTCGGACTCAGCAAAAAACAAGGCCGGGATGAGTTATACCAAGGCAAATTATCGGATAGAAGAAACAACGAAGCAGTTTATTGAAAAATACAAGCTAAATCTGGATGTAAGTTACCGGGCTTCCGACCGTCCGCGGGGTGGGAGCGACCATACTCCTTTTGCTGCTGAAAATATCCCGGTTTTCTACTTTATGGCTGCTATGCATCCCGATTATCACCAGCCTTCTGATGAGCTTAACAATATCAACTGGGAAAAGATGTTGAATATTATCAAAATAGGGTTTTTGAATACCTGGCAATTTGCGAACTCGGATGATTGGATGAAAACCGATGCCGAAGCCGAAAAATAAAAGATTTGACGACCGACCCAATGAAATAGAAGACCGGTAAAATTTTTTACTGGTCTTTTTTATGAAATTTTTTCATTGGGCGAAGTAAATTATGTGGTAAAAATATTTTATGTTCGTTTGATTATCTAATCTAAAAACCAAAAGGATGAAGAAAGCACTTTGCCTGTTAATCACCATTTTGACCGTTTTTTCCGCATATGCGCAAGACCAGTTTACCAAACAGGGGTGGAATTTTGGTGCCTTGCCAACCGTTACTTTTGATTCCGACCTTGGGTTCCAGTACGGTGGTTTGATCAATCTTTATCATTACGGGGATGGCAGCAGGTATCCCAAGTACGACCATTCGCTGTACCTTGAAATTTCGCGCTATACAAAGGGAAGCGGAATTAACCGTTTGTATTACGATTCTGATCAGCTGATCGATGGATTGCAAACATCGCTTGACATCAGTTATTTGTCAGACCGCGCGTACGATTTTTTTGGTTTTAACGGGTATGATGCTGTGGTGAACAAAGATTGGTTTGACGACGAGAAGACAGATTACCGCACGCGGATGTTTTATAAATACGACCGGAAATTGTTCCGCTTCAAAGTAGATTTAATCGGAAAACTTCACGGCGAAAAACTAAAATGGGTTGGAGGGATCAATTTGCTGAATTTTAAGTTGGGGCTTGTTGATATTGACAAACTGAACAAGGGCAAAGACGAAGCAGACAAACTTCCTTCGCACGAAACGGAGCCCGGTTTGTTTCAAAAATACCAGGAATGGGGTATTATCTCGGAGAAGGAAGCCGGCGGTGGTTTTGTTCCGACCGTAAAAGCGGGTTTGGTGTATGACAGCCGCGACAACAAACCCAACCCAATGAAAGGGATCTGGACAGAGGCAGTTATTCTTGGATCGCCTGAGTTTCTGGGGGGTGAACAAAACTTTGCCAAACTGAGCCTGATTCACCGCCAGTATTTTACCATAATTCCCAACGACCTTTCGTTTGCCTATCGTTTGGACTATCAAACCACCTTGGGCGGAAATGCACCTTTTTATTACCAAACGCAACTGATTACATCGGTGCTAAAAGGTGCCACTTCAGAAGGACTTGGAGGCGCATCTTCGTTGAGAGGAGTTTTGCGTAACCGGGTTGTTGGCGACGGTGTTTTTCTGGGGAACATCGAAGCCCGTTGGAAATTTAGCCGTTTTAGCTTTATCAATAATAATTTCTATTTAGGACTGAATGGATTTCTCGATTTTGGTCAGGTAACAAAAAAGATTGACGTTAATACGGCCGGACTAATTAATGACGAAATTAACAATGAGTTACCGGGGAACTATTTTGAAAATGATGCTGAAAAAATGCACTATTCTTATGGCCTGGGCTTGCGTGTGGTTATGAATGAAAACTTTATTGTTCGCTGCGATTACGGCGTGGCAGCCAACGAACGCGATGGCGATTCCGGTCTTTATATCGGTTTAAATTATTTATTTTAAATCTAAAGTACGTTTGTATAAACTTTTAGATTGGGCCATTTGCGATAAATCTCTTTATTGTTAAATAAGGATTTTTGAAGGTTTTAATCGGGTTTTTTGAATTTCATTTTCAGCTTATTCGCTTCTCAATTCAGTTTTATATTTTATGTAAAATAATTAGAGGAACTTATTTTTGTTAGTGAAATGCAAAATTTCATTATTACAACAAGTTCTTTTTACAACAATTGGGCCCAATTAACTTAAATAATGTGTGGCAATCCCTGAGGCATGAGGGATTGCTTACGGCAACTTAATTGGCCTTGGGGTTATTTTAAATTCTGTAAAAAAAGGAGTGTCGGTACCGATACTCCTTTTTCATTTATCCAATCAGGATAGACTTATTGTTTAATAAATTTCGTTGTAAAGTTATCGTCCTGAGTTTTTATCTGTAGAAAATAGACGCCATCCGACAAATTTCTAATATCGATTTGGACCGTAGCATCAAGATATTCTTTTTGGAATACCATAACTCCGTTTGATTGATAGATTGATATCTCGGAAGGAACCGTACTTTGGCTCTGGATGTTTAGCACAGAATGGGCCGGATTGGGATAAATCAGCCAGTTATTAGTGGTTTCATCCAAAACCGAAGAAACAACAGCACTTTTATTTGTTGCAATGGAAACGCTGTAGTCTTCCACCTCTCCACGATCAAATGTTTCGCACGCAGTCGGAAAGGCATTGGCTTTCATGGCGATTCTCATTCGGGTGGTTCCGGGCAATGCATCAGCCGGAATCTGAATATTTCCCACTACGGTTGATTTGAAGTTGGCCATTGAAAGAACTTCTTCATTGGCATCATCAAAGTCTGAATCCTGGTTGAAATCGATCCAGACTTTCCAGAACTCCCGCTGGCTTTTGCCCGAGAAGCCCGGTGTTAATGAAATGCTGTAGCCCGATCCGGCGTCAAGAGAAGTCTCAACGCTTGTAAAGTCGGAATAGACACTACTTCCCGATGCATTATTAATGGTACCCAACACTACTTCTGCTATCCATTCTTTACTTGATGATAAACTTTGGGATTCGCAATAGGTATTTATTGGAGGATCGGTTACTGTGATGTAATTGAATGCAACAATTGAATCACCGCCAACCGAGTTACGTGCAAAAAACAGTATATCATAGGTTCCTGCTGAGCTGTATGTTGCAATTGGGTTTTGTTGTGCACTAAGTTCAATGTCTGCTCCAGGCATCCTCCATTCCCACCAGGTGGGGTTGTTTAACGATTCATCGTAAAACTGTACGGATTCGCCAACAGTGATGGTTGTTTTATTCGAACTAAATGCTGCTACTGCCGGTTGTGGCTCCGCAGTGGTGATGATAATTTTGTAATCCTCCACTTCGCCGTTTCCAACCGATCCACAGGAATTCGGGCTGCCACTTTCGTTCATCGCAACTCTCATTCGGGTTTCGGTTGAAAGTCCGCCAGGGATGGATATCGTCCCGCTTACGGCTGTTCTTTTCCTGTCGGCAGAAAATACCAGCTCGTCGTTGGTAAACTCGCCGTCCTCGTTGGTGTCGATCCAAATTCGCCAGTAGAGGAAAGTTGCCTTCTTGGCAAATTCAGGTGTTAAAACAATGGCATTAACAGAACCGGCTTCAACTTCAAATTCAAAGGACTCAGTAAAATCAGCATATCCTTCCTTTCCCGAAGTGGAGGTTTGATTGTTGACCGACACTGACCTGATCCATTCGTTCACCGGATTTCCATAAGATTCGCAATAGGTAACCGGTTTGGGAAGAACACTAAAAGAGGTGGAGGTTTGCGCTGTGTTTCCGCAGGAGTCGCTTATGGTCCACACATAAGTTACTTCGTATCCGTTTTCGTCTTCAGTATATGGTAAAACAGAGGTGCTTAATTCGGGTATTCCGCAATTATCAGCATATTCAAGTGTTTCGAACGCCGGGAAAATGCTGCCAAATTCAATGGCAGGTATTGCTTGGGGCTGGGTGATAAAAAACGGAGCTGTTGTATCAACCACCGTGAGTAGATGTTGCCAGGTGCCGGTGTTTCCACAGCTGTCTTTCACTTCGTAAATGCGTTTTATTTGCGTAGGGCATGTGCCTGTTGAAGTTTGGCTGACAAACCAGAAAGTAGAATGATTTACATAGCAGTTATCATCGATTTGACCTCCGGCGCTAACAAAATCAAAATAGTTAAAAGGTGCCGGAATATCGGAGTGGCATTCATACATCTGAGCCGGTATTCCTGATATCGTTGGCGGCATGGTATCTGTAACGTAAATGTTCTGGATGAAATAAGTGACATTGTAACAGTTGTCAGCAATCCGGTATTCGCGTTGTATTGTTTTGGAACAGGACGAGCCCGTAATCGTTTCCCTGTTAAGACTGAAAGAGTCCTCTTCTAATCCGCAATCGTCGGTCATTAATCCGCCGGCAGTGATAAACTCATCGTAGTTGGCATACGCCGGTGGAACATCACCGCTGCATTCCACATAAATATCTGGTGCCAGTGCAACCGCAGGTGGATTCTCGTCAATAATCATTATTACCTGATCTGCGGTAGCCGAATTTCCGCAGGTATCTTGTATTTCATAGGTGCGGGTGACGGTTTGCGGACATGTGCCATTCCTGGTTTCGTTGATCAGCTGGAACGATTGCTTTTTTAGGATGCAATTATCCGAAACGCTTCCACCGGCTTGTACAAATTCCGAAATGCTGGAAAAAGGCTCCGGTAACTGGTCAATGCACGAGAGAACGGTATCGGTTGGGGCAGTTAAAACCGGAGGTTCAAGGTCTTCAACGGTAATCTGTTGTTCCATATGTATAGGAAATCCGCTTGGGGTGTGAATCATAAAACTTCTGATAAAACTAAAGGGGCAGGTTTGGTTGTAGTTGGGGTAATCGTTGTACTGTATATAATATTGATCCTGATTTACGCAACAATCTTTGAACGATCCGCCGGCGGCTATAAATTGCTCTTTAGTTATATCGGTGGAGTAATAGTAATTGTAATAGGGAAGCCCCGTTAAAGCTTCAATGTCATCTGTTGTACAGGCAGAATTACTGTATACATTCTTTGGAATTTCAACTGTCGGTTCAAAGAAATACGCGTCTTCATATTCTTGGTAGTTTCCGCAATTGTCTTCAACATAGTAAAAATTGCTGATAACAAATTTATCCCAAAATTCATCATAGTATGAGTTTTGGGAACTGGCAAATGAACTCTCGTTTATACCACACTCTGATTTTATAAGACCTCCTAAATCAACAAATTCCTGGTAATTGAATATCCAGGGGAATATTGGATTGTAACATTCATCAACACCAAAGCTATTGGGTGGTAAAATGGTTATAGTCTGAGCAGGCGAATAAGGATTATTTAAATCAATGTATTGGTTCATCTCATAGAAAAGACCGTTTATCGGATCAAATACCAGAAACGTTCGGGTAAAACGTTGCGGAAGCCCGTTTCCATCATAATAGGTATCCCAATCTGTATATGCGAGTTCAGGATAGCCCATACCGCAGGTCTCAGTTACGATACCACCCGCATTTATAAATTGCTCGGTAGTTATGGGCGAATAATAGGGTGAATACGGTAAGCCGGTAATTGAATCTATTTCGTACAATGAATCAATTTGTACAACTGCATTAATATCATGCGGAGTAAAAACCGTTGGTCGAAACAGATAGTGATCAGTGCATTCCATTGTGTTGCCACAGGAATCTTCAATAACATAAATAGTTTCAATGGTAATCTTTTTCAGAAACTCATCATAGTAGGTAGTGAAATAGGAATACAAGCTATTTTCCGTTATTCCGCATTCCGAATAAGCGTAACCACCGAAATAAATAAATTCTTCAAAAACTGAAGTTGGAAGTTGTATTAAAACACCACAATCATCCGTGATCCAGGTTTGCGGCGCTTTGAAATTAGGATTATTTTCCTGCGAGAACAAATGGTTGAAAGATAGCAACAGCAAAAGTGTGCTTAACAAAAGTCGGGTTTTCATGATGTTGTAATTTTGGTTTAATTTGAGGTATACAATATAATGGTAAATGGTTGAATAAGAAAGAATACCGAGTCCCAAAATGAAAAAAAGGAGGACCTGGTTACCAAGTCCTCCTTAACAAAAACTAAACAGCATTTATAGCGTAACAGACGTGTTCACATTTTTTGCTTTTGTTGAAATGTAATCAAAATTTACTTTACCCTTGCCTTCTATGATAAATTCGTATTCAGCAATACTGTTGCCCGGCATGGCAAAAAACTGTATTTCCGGTTTTACTTCTTTGTACGAAACCTGGTCTAAACGATGGTTGGCGATTTTTCCACCGGCAATGACTTTTCCGCCTGTAACCTTTAGATGATCGATGGAATAAAGCTTATCTTTCACAGCCTGTGCGGTCATCGATGCCAGACCTTTTTCATTTTTCAGGCGCACTCGCACCTTGTGCAGATCTTTTCCCATATTCTTTACTTCAAAAACTTCCATCGATATTTCCGGGGTATTGTCGGCAGCCAGCAGTACAACCGATGCATTACGGTGTACCAGTTCGGGCAACATAAACGGGTGGGGAAGCCGGGAGCTCATTTTTACCCAGCCACCGATTTCGATATCGCCGTACACCGGATGTTTAAAAGGCTTCCAGTCTTTGTACAGCTCGCCCTGGGTAACATTGTCGCTGAATTTGAGTTGTTCACGTTCCTGCTCGTTACGGTTATCACGTCCGCCTTGGGCTTGTTCGCCGGAGGCAGGAGTCTTTTTTGCCTCTGAATAGGTTTGGGTTTGGTTTTGAAATAACTCACCAACCAATGCATACGATCCAAAAACGAAGAAGAACTGGCCATCCGTATCCCCGTAAGTGGGGTACAAATCGTGTGAAGGCATATACACGTAGCCGGGAGTAATTTTGATGGCTTCCTTGCCAATTACGTCATATGATGCAATGTCCGATGCCGGGATCTGGATGGATTTTTCGGAAGGTACACGCAACCACATTCCACCCGCGTTATGGAAGGCAAAGTTCATAATGATATTCGGATGTTTCGCCACATAGTCGTTGGTGGCTTTTAGTCCAACCCCTGACAACGGGAAATTGCCTGCGCCCCGTTGCACATAGGGAGGCATCCAGTGGTATCCCCAGTTGCGGTTCGGATCAAGATAACCTTCCGCGTCTTCATTGAAACGGCCATCGCCGTCGTTGTCGATTCCTTCCGATCCCAAAAGTGTGTATTCTCCCTTTTCGCCGGGTTTAACACGGACCAGAATTCGGGGATCTTCGGGATCAGCCTTGTAAGCGCCATTCGGATCTTTAATGCGCATCTGGCAGATGTTTCCGTCTCCGTCAAGATCGTCGGGAGCATCTTCATCAAACAGTCCATCGTTGTCATCGTCTTTGGGAACGCGTATACTGCGGCTCGAACTGGGCGTGTGGGCATCTTCGAAAAAGTGAGCACGCCCGTCGACATTTACCACCGGAACTATATAATGCACATTCCGGTCAACCACTTTCGTGATTTTTTCGTTGGTGCCGTATTTCGTGAGCAACATATTGGCGTAATACAAACAAACTTCTCCCGCCTGTATTTCATTTCCGTGAATGTTTCCGTCTACCCAAACACCTGGTTTTTCAAGTTCTGCCCCGGTTTTTGAGTTGTTGATTTTCAGTACATAGATCTTGCGCCCTTCCTCGCTTTCTCCCAACGATTCCAGTTGGGTTAAATCGGGGTAGGCCGCGTGTAAAACTTCCATTGCCTTTACAACTTCCTCGTAATTGTAGTACCTGTCGAATCGCAGCGGAACCTCAATTTTTCCTTCTCCGGTGGCCCATGCTGAAAACGCCAGTGAAAAAATCGCGATGATTGAAAATATGCTTCGTTTCATGATTAACCTCCGATATTAAATTGTTTGACAACATCTGTAAACACTGCCGATTCAAGGCTTGCAGTTACTTTCTGGTTTCTATCGGCTTTTACCAGCCAGGTAAATTTCTTAAGCTGATTGGCTCCGATTGGCCCGATGGGTGTACGTTTTTTTCCTTCCAGCAGTTCAATCTCGCCGGTCAAAATAAGAACAACCGGTGCGGGTTGACTGTTGCGTACTCCCATTGCTATTGGGTAAGGAAGCTTGCCATTGTTGGCTATAACTATTTCCAGTTTGTAGATTCCGGCACCCAAATCGGTAATTTTTTCCGATTCGATGGCGATCTTGGGCATTTGCCGGGTTAGCTGCAGCAACCAGGGAAGCTGGGTTTTTGCCAGGGAATCGATCAACTCTGCTTTGGGTGTGGTTTCGATATACGGCGCAAAACCGCCTACTTCCATTTCGCCCAGTGTGGGGTGATCCACCTTGCTCCAGTTGACAAAGCCGTTTCCTTCGAGTTCTTTGTCGGAATAGGCAAGCAATGTTTTATCCTTTTCGCTGGGTTTTCCTTCTTTTTCTTTTTTAGGCCCCTTTTTCAGCATTTCCACCATTTGTTTAGGAGTGAAATCTCCTTCTTTCATCATTTTGATGATCCGTTCTGCATTCATTTTTTCAGGAGCATTGTTGGCTTTCAGAAAGTTGTCGATCTTTTCCGGTCCGACAGCGATAAAATCCTCACTGCTCATTTTTTCCACTTCGTCTATCGAAAGCACATCACCTTTTTCACTTTTTTCTTCTTTTATTTTTGGAACAGAGAAGAGGTTCATACTGAACGACGGCACTCCCAGGTGGTAGTATGCCCACAATTCAAAAGAGCCGTCTTTGGCCGGAGTTGGCTCAAGCGTTTCCGTATTGAAATTTCTGTTTTTCAGGTATTCTTTGTAATCATCGGATAAAGCGGTGTAAAAAACAAGATCCTCTTCCAGCGGATTAACAGCAGCTCCCAGGCCCAGCATGCCGGCTACCATGGCTGACGTTAGCTCAGCTTCGGGCATTTGTTCCTTAACCAGTGCCATTACTTCGTCCATGGTGTAGGTTTTCGTGGCATCGGCATTCAGCATACGTGCATAGCGGCCCGGTATGCGGATGCTTTGCAAATTTGCGTCACCTTTTCTGCCTCCCTTAGGTGGAACCAGGCAAAAGTTGGAAGTGCCCAGGGTATAAACCATGGCAATTTGCGGGCGGTCGAAAATAAAGCGCAAGATGCCATACACTTCCGGAGTTTCTCCTGAATAGCGTCCGGCTTCGGCATTTTTGTACGGGAAAAGATGAGGAAAGCCAATTCCCACATTGATTCCGCCAGGGCCATCTTCATTGTATGTACCGTCTTTATCGTTATCAATCCCCTCGGTGTACAGCTTGTATATTCCGCGTTCTCCTTTATTTGCATCCGCTTTTTCCAGAATACGCGGGTCGTTTGAGGATACCACGTATTCGCCTTCCGGATCTTTTACTCGCATCTGAGTGATCAATCCGTCGCCGTTCAGGTCTTCGGGGCCATCCTCGCCGGTGGCTTCATCGGCATCGTTGTTCACCGGATAAAGATTCGTTGCCGCTCCTGTTTTGATCGCAGCAAAGTAATCTTTTGAAGCATCGGGATTGGGCTGAGGCATGATGTACCACTTCAGGTTTTGGGTGTACTGCGTTGAATCCAGCAACATTTGAGCGAGGTAAAGCGCTCCCTCGGTAGCGAGCGGAACATTTCCCTCGAAATTGCCGCCAACAAAAACAGCCGGTGCGTCGTCAAGGTTTGTCCCGATTTCGAGTACTGAGACGGCCGCTCCGCCCGGACTTACAGCAATTTGATGCAGCTTTGTATTTGCCGACCCCGATAATTGAGTCAGTATTTGCTGTACTTCGCTGGGAGTGTGATACTTCTCAAATGAAGCAGTAGTTTGTGCCTTTAAATGTCTGACCGGATACAACAGGCAAACCGAAAGCAACAAATAGAACAGTTTCTTGTGCATAATTTGTGTTTTTTCAAGTAATGAATCGTAAAACAAAAATTGATTTATTAGGATCTTGTAAGTTCAATTTGTAATCAGAACAGATTGTTAAATTACATTTTTTTCTAAAAAATATAGTAAATGCCTGCGATTCTTTTTCCGGGAATACTTCTGATAATGAACGGATATCAGCCGGATTCTGCACTCTTCCCCTAATTTGCAACGGTATCGAAAGAACGAATCAAAATTAGGAGAGTGATAAGTTGCTTGTCCTCGCGAGAAAAGATATATTTAACCTTTCGAAATAATCTAAACCAAAAACTAATAGCATGAGCCTGAAATCTTTAATCAGAAGGAATTTCCTGATTTTATGTTTGAGTTGTTTTTCGCTGGTGTTAGCCGCCAAAACTACGGTAGTGAATAAAACGTGTGAATACCACGTAAATCCGATTGGGATTGATGTGGTACAGCCCCGTTTGAGCTGGCAGTTACAGTCCGACGGGCAGAACATTATGCAGTCGGCCTACGAAATACGCGTAGCCGCTTCGGAGAGCGCATTAAACAGCGCGGGCAAACTTATCTGGACTTCCGGGAAAGTAGTCTCTGACAAATCGGTGAATGTGGTGTACGAAGGACCTGCTCTTTCGTCGATGCAACGCGTTTACTGGAAAGTTCGCATTTGGGACCAGGACGGAAAAGCCAGTGCCTGGAGCCAGCCTGCATACTGGGAAACCGGCGTTCTTCAGCCTTCGGAATGGGAGGCTCAATGGATTACCCTACCCAATGAACCTGAAAACAAAACCTCGCTCCCGGTGCATTATTACCGGAAGGAATTCGCTGCTTCGAAGAAGGTGAAGTCGGCAAGGATTTATGCCACTTCGCACGGATTGTATGAGCTGTACCTGAACGGCGAAAAAGTGGGTGACCAGCTTTTTACTCCCGGATGGACAAGTTACAAAAACCGCCTGCAATACCAGACTTACGATGTTACGGATAGGTTGGGCAAGAGCAATGCCATCGGCGCACTTTTGGGCGATGGATGGTACCGCGGATACATTGGCTTTAGCGGACAACGAAGTTATTATGGCGACAAAACATCGTTGCTTGTGATGCTCAAAATCGATTATACCGATGGAAGCAGCGATGTAATTTCGAGCAACGACAGCTGGAACGTGACAACGGGCGCTATTCTTGCTTCGGATATTTACAACGGTGAGATGTACGATGCGAACCTGGAAATGCCCGGTTGGAAATCAAGCAATTTTGACGATTCTTCGTGGAAACAGGCGGCGGTTTTATCGCTTTCGAAAGATAGGCTGGTAGCGCAGGAAGGAGTGCCGGTAAGGGCCGTTGAAATCCTTCATCCTATCCAAAAAATTAATACCCCTGCAGGCGAACTGGTGTACGATATGGGCCAAAACATGGTGGGAAATATCCGGATCAATCTCAAAGGCAACAAAGGAGATAAGGTAGTTCTGCAATACGCGGAAGTACTGGATAAGGACGGGAATTTCTACACCGCCAACCTGCGTGCCGCCCAATGTACCGACACCTATATTTTTGCCCGGGACGGGGAAGTGGTTTACGAACCTCATTTTACCTTTCACGGTTTTCGTTTTGTAAAAATCAGCGGAGTGAGCGAAGAGCCAGCTTTGGAGGATATAAAAGGAGTGGTGATTCACTCGGATATGCCCGCTACCGGTACTTTTGAATGCAGCAACGAACTGATCAACCAGTTGCAGCACAATATTCAGTGGGGCCAAAAAGGAAATTTCCTGGATGTGCCAACCGACTGCCCGCAACGTGACGAACGCCTGGGATGGACCGGCGATGCACAGGTTTTTAGTATGACCGCAGGTTACAATTTCAACGTGGCCGGTTTTTATACCAAATGGATGAAAGATGTGGAAAGCGATCAACTGGAAGACGGAAAAGTTCCGCATGTAATTCCGGATGTTCTTAACAAACAAGGCGGAGCAACCGGTTGGGCCGATGCCGTAGCGGTTATTCCCTGGACGGTTTACAAAATTTATGGGGATACCCGTATTCTGGAAGAAAGCTACCCGGCAGTTACCAAATGGGTAGGGTACATGCAAGCCCGTGCCGGTGATGATTACCTGTGGACCGGCGATCCTCATTATGGCGACTGGCTGGCTTTTGCCACCACGCGTTCTGATTATCCGGGAGCTACCACTGAAAAAGACCTGCTGGCCACTGCTTATTTTTATTACACCACTACGCTCACTGCAAAAATGGCGGGTATTCTGGGTAAAACTGAAGATCAAAAGAAATACGGGGAACTGGCCGCCAACATCAAGGAGGCTTTTGCAAAAGAGTTTGTAACGCCCAACGGGCGCCTGGTTTCGCACACGCAAACGGCTTATGTGCTTGCTCTCTCGTTTGGCTTGATTCCTGACGAACGGATGGAAAATGCCGCGGCTTACCTGGCGCAGGATGTCAGCAAGTTCGGTCATCTTACTACCGGATTTCTGGGAACTCCCTTGCTGTGTCATACGCTTTCGGGAATCGGACGCGACGACCTGGCTTTTATGTTGTTAAACCGCAAAAAATACCCGTCGTGGTTGTATCCGGTAACACAGGGGGCTACCACCATCTGGGAGCGCTGGGACGGACAAAAGCCCGACGGAACTTTCCAGGATGTGGGCATGAACAGCTTTAACCATTATGCATACGGGGCCATAGGTGAGTGGCTGTACAGCTGGGTAGCCGGGATCAGCATCGATGAGGCCCATCCCGGGTACAAGCATTTTACACTCGCTCCCCATCCGGGCGGTGAACTTACCTATGTGAACGCAAGTTTTGAGTCGGTACACGGACCCATTTCTTCCAACTGGAAACTGGAAGAAGGCACTTTCGTTTACGATGTAGATATTCCGGCCAACACAAGTGCACAGGTAGTTTTGCCCAATGCCGGACTGGAAGCCGTAAAAGCACAGCTGGTTGATACGGAAAAAGAAGTGAAACAAATAGGAGATGATGTGGTGGTAGAGCTCGGTTCCGGGAAATACCACTTCAGCTATCCGCTTAAGAAATAAATCTTTTGATAGTTTTGTGAATTGCTAATGAGAAAAATAGCAGAACGGAATTATCAAATACAAAAAATTAAGAATATGTCTGATAGAAGAGAATTTTTAAAGAAAATGTCAGTAGGGGCAGCTGGTGTAGCGATCGGTGGCAGCGCAATGGGCATGTCGGCAAAAAGTTACAACCGGATCATCGGGGCCAACGATAAGCTAAACCTTGCAATTTTGGGGTTGGGGCGTCGTTTGGGGGCTTTCACCGAACCGATTGCCCGCAAGGAAAGCAATGTGGAACTGCTTTATTTGTGCGATGTAATGGAACATCAGCGTACCAATGCCGCAGCTCGCTTTGCCAAGGTGTTGGATTACCAGCCCAAACTGGAAAACGATTTCAGAAAAATTCTGGAAGATCCGAAAGTAGATGCGATCATTAATGCCACGCCCGATCACTGGCACACACCCGGATCGATTATGGCCATGCAGGCCGGAAAACATGTGTATGTTGAAAAGCCCTGTAGCCACAACATGCGCGAAAATGAAATGATTGTTATGGCTTCCAAAAAATATGACAAAGTGGTGCAAATGGGGAACCAGCAGCGTTCTTCGGGGCATACCATTCAGATTATTAAGGATATTCACAACGGAGCAATTGGAGTGCCGTACCGTGCGGTTGCTTTTTACATCAACACAAGAGGCGAAGTGCCTGTGCAGAAAAAAGCAGCTGTTCCTGCAGGTTTGGACTGGGAAATCTGGCAGGGGCCTGCCATTCACCGCGATTATACCTCGGAAACATGGGATTACAACTGGCACTGGTACGGATGGAATTACGGTACCGGAGAACTGGGAAACAATGCCACACACGAGCTTGACGTGGCGCGCTGGGCCTTGCAGGTAGATTATCCGAACAATGTGTTTGTGGAAGCTGGGAAACGCCACTTTTTTGAAGATGGCTGGGAAATGTACGATTCAATGTATGCAACCTTTAAGTTCGACAAAGATAAAGTGATCAACTGGGACGGAAGAAGCCGCTCGGGACAGGATACTTACGGTTTTGGAGGCCGTGGAACCCTTATTTTTGGCAGCGAGGGATCCGTATTTGTTGACCGCGGAAAATACATTTTGTACGACCGTGCCGGAAAAGTGGTTCGCGAATCCGGCGGTTCGTCGAGCGAGGCCGGAACTGCCCTGGGTGGCGGCGGCGACACTTCTACCGATCACGTGGCCAACTGGCTGGAGGGAATCCGTGGAAAACAGACCCTGAATGCACCGATTGCCGATGCAACCGTAAGTCAGGCCATGGTGCACCACGCCAACGTTGCCTACCGCATCGGGCATGGTTTTGATATCTGTACCAAAACAGGTTTGATGTTCGACCGTGAAGCCATGCAGCTTTGGGGGCGCGAATACGATCCTGCCTGGGAACCGAAATTGTAGAATGCGACTTGATATAAAAAATACGAAAGGGCCTTCTCGCGGAGGTCCTTTCGTTTGTTACGGGCATTTTGATAGTTTTTGTCAGAGAGATTCTTAATTTTACCGGCAATGCAATAAACCAATAAAACAGTACTTATGTCAGAGCCTACTATTTACAGTGATACTTTCGGCCTGTTTGGGGTAAACACCGATGTGGTGCTGGTGGGAGTGGAGGAAGACTACGCCCGAAGAGTCACGGATTTATTAAAAACCGAACTGGCACAACTCGAACGCGAAATAAGCCGTTCCAATCCTTCTTCCTTTGTCCTGAAAACGGATCATTCACCCAAAGATAAATGGATCAAATGCTCGCCCGACTTTTTCGATGTGTTGCTGCTTTGTTCCGATTTTTATGAAATGAGCAACGGTGCCTTCGATATTACAATGGGGCCGCTTGCTGGATTATGGAGTTCTTCAGAAGAAGTGTCGGACGAAGAAGTACAGGCGGTTAAACAATGCTGTGGTTTTGATAAAGTGGAGCTCGATCCCGAACATTTACGGTTTCGTTTTTTGGAAGAAGGGATGCAACTCGATTTCTCCTTTATTGAACTGGCGTATGCGCTCGATTTGCTTAAACCCATGTTAAAAGATGAGGGCGTGGAAAATGCCATCGTCAGTTTTGAGGAGAGGGCCGTACTGGCGCTTGGGCATCATCCGGTAGGAGAGGCCTGGCCCATTGGGATTCGGAACATGCAGGACCCACACGAATTTTTGCAGTTTTTTGAGATGAAAGACAGCGCCTGTATCAGCGACGGAACCGTTTTTCTTCGGGAAGATGCCGAGGGAATGCAGGAAAGAGTGCTTGTGAATCCGGAAAGCGGTGAAGTGGTGGAGGGTGTAAAAACGGTTTCAGTAAAAACCGGTGCGGCCACCATGGGCGCTTTTCTGGCAAGGGTGTGGTTGATCCTTCCTGAAAATGATAAATCGATTTTAGCCGATCAGTTGCGCGATATTGAAATATTTGAAGCCGAGTACCTGGAAGATGACATCCGGACCAAGCTAACGATACTAAACGGAGAGGGGGAAGATGAGTAAAGTTATCCTGCTACCCTTTGTTGTTTTTTTGTTGGGAATAACGGCTGTTTCGGCGCAGTTGTCGATGCAGAAAACCGGCGAAGGAATCCTGATCACCGAAAATAAAAAAGAGGTTTTAGTGTATCGTACCACTCCCAAAAGCCTGAACGGCGAGTACGAACGCACAAATTACATTCACCCTTTGTATAGCTTGAACGGAAAGGTGCTGACCAAAGATTTTCCGGCTGATCATCCACATCACCGGGGCATATTCTGGGCCTGGCACCAGGTGTGGATCGGTGAACAAAGAATAAGCGACGGATGGGAAATCAAAGACTTCGAGCAAACGCTTACTGAATTTGAGTTCATGAAAAATGCCTCCGGAACGGTGGAAATAAGAACCGAAGTGGAGTGGAAATCCGAAAAATGGAAAAAGGACGGAAAGAAAGTTCCCTATTTGCAGGAAAAAGCATCAATCACGGTTCATCCAACTGTCGGGAATGTGCGGAAAATCGATTTTGAAATCCGCTTACTGGCCCTCGAAGAAGGTTTGAAGCTGGGCGGAGCAGAAAATGAAAAAGGCTACAGTGGCTTTTCCGTTCGGCTCGGTTTGCCCAAAGATGTTGCTTTCTCTGGCCCCGACGGTAAAATTAAACCGCAGGAAACGGCTGTTCCCTCAAACGGGTATGTACAAGTGTCGGGCAGTTTTGATCCGGAAGAAAAAGAAAGCGGTGTGGTCATGGTCGATCATTCCGAAAATCCCGGATATCCGCAGCCCTGGATTCTTCGCGCAAAAAACAGCATGCAGAATGCAGTCTGGCCCGGTCGCGAAGCGGTGGCTGTTTCTACTGATGAGCCGGTGGTACTGAAATATTCACTTTTGGTATACCAGGGAAAACTGAACAGAAATAAAATTGAAAAGATCATGGGGCGGAATTGTCCGTAAACTGGCTTTCAATGCGTAAATAAAATGTTATTCAAGGTGAATCGGTCAAGCGGTTTGCCGGGATTTCTTCAGATTTAGCTTATTTTTAAGGGCAATATCCAATAAACCTAAATTTCGTGGTCTGTCATCGTAAAGTTATTTTCAGTAAGCAGGCCGCAGAAATCAGAAAAATATCAGACATGAGTTCTAACAGAAGAGAATTTATCCGGAATTCGGCCATTGCAGCCGCGGCAGTAAGTGTTGCTCCAACTATTTTGAATGCCTGTGCTTCTCCGGCTGAGAAGATAAATGTGGCATTGATCGGTTGCCGGTCGATGGGGTTTAGCGACCTGAAAAGCTTTTTACGCACCGAAAACAACGTGGAATGTGTGGCACTTTGCGATGTGGATGCCAAGGTGTTGGAGAGCAAGGCGGCAGAGGTGGAGAAAATGACTTCGAAACGTCCGGCTGAGTACAGGGATTTCCGGCAGGTGCTCGAAAACCCGGCAGTGGATGCGGTGATTATTGGTACGCCCGACCACTGGCACGCCAACATGATGATACAGGCGCTGCAGGCCGGCAAACACGTGTATGTGGAAAAACCGATGGGACACAGCATTGAGGAGTGCAATGCCATGGTGGCGGCACAGGCAAAATACCCCGACGTAAAAGTACAGGTGGGGATGTGGCAGCGAAGCTCGAAACACTGGTTCGAGGCGGCCGAAATTGTGAAATCGGGTGAGCTGGGAAATGTGCACCTGGTAAAAGCCTGGATTTACAAAGGCTACGACGAACCCTATCCGTACATTGCTGATTCGGAAACACCCGATTACGTGGATTATGATATGTGGCTTGGTCCGGCTCCCAGGCGGCCGTTTAATATGAACCGCTTTCACTACAACTTCCGCTGGTGGTGGGATTATGCCGGTGGCGCGATGACCGACTGGGGCGTTCACCTGCTCGATTTTGCACTGTATGCAATGGATGCCGATATGCCAACATCTGTTTCTCCCGGGGGCGGAATTTTCTACCACGAAAAAGGCGCCATTGAAACACCCGATATTCAGCAGGCAATTTATGCCTATCCCGATCATACGCTGATTTGGGAGTGTGGCCTGAACCCCGGAATTGGTCCTTACCAGCGGGCGCACGGTGTAGCTTACGTGGGGCAAAAAGGAACCCTGGTGGTGAGCCGCAACGGCTACGAGTTGATTCCTGACCGGAGCAACGAACTCAAAGGCCCCTTCTTTGAAGCCCGTTCACAAAAAGAATATGGTGATGGGCTGGATGAGCATGTGGCAAATTTCCTGGCTGCCATTCGCAAGGGCGATACCCTGAATGCCCCGGTGGAAGTAGGTGCCAAAACTGCGATCGTTTCCGAGATGGGGAACATTGCCTACCGCGTCGGACAACGCATTCACTGGGACAATGCCACCCAATCGTTTCAGGAAGACGCCGCCAATCAACTGGCCAAACTGAATTACAATCCCGACTGGCCTTTGCCAAGGGTGTAGTTTTCAGGATATACTAACCGGCACATTTTCGCGCATCTGGTTAGTTAAAAGACCCGTTCTTTATGTGTTGATGACCATAGAGAACGGGTCTCTTTCGTAATGCTGAAAATGGATGAATTCCTCTCTCCGGACTGTTGCGCGGAAGAGGAATTTTTTGTTGCCGGTTAAGCGATGGGCGGCGAAAATTCCGGATATACAGCCCATGTATAAGAACGACGCTGAAAGTGTCGGAGCTTACGAGCCCGGTACGCAGTGCCGGGTTAAAAGCGATGAACGCCCCTCGTCCGGCGGGATGGGCGGTTGAAAGCACATGTAGCAGTTCCGGACGAAAGATTGGTGCATCTGCCAAATGTTGAGATAGACTTTTGGTAACGGAGTAGGGAACCGTTCTTTTTTTGAGCGAACGGTTCCTTCCATTCGATTCCGTGTTTTCCCCGACGCTGAAAGTGCCGGAGCTTACGAGCCCGGTACGCAGTGCCGGGTTAAAAGCGATGAACGCCCCTCGTCCGGCGGGATGAGTGGTTAAAAGCACATGTAGCAGTTCCGGACGAAAGATTGGTGCATCTGCCACCGATTGTCAGAGAACAATATATATCTACAAGTAAAACAAGTTGATATTTTTGATGAAAACACCGAGTTCAATATTGAAAAACAAGGACCGAAAAGTAGCACTGACTATTTAAACGAGATGATTAGACTAAAAGAAAAAGCAATAAGAGAAAGAGACCAACACTACAGCCGCTAACAATCTGCAAAAAAAACCGTTCCCGCGCGAGTCCCCCCGCGTGGTTGTTTGAAGCCATTCCGGCGTGTATTTTATTCCCCGAGTGCGGTCGATACAATTCTTTTGTTAAATTAGTGCCTGAACTTTAAGGTGACACCCGAGACGAACAGCAGCGAGAGATTTGCCACCCCAAGGAGAAGTAAAAGTGTTTATTCCTTTATAAATAGGGAATAAGTACAAAAGCATTCATTTTAATTGTTTGGTAATATGAATACAGTAAAGTACCCTGGAGTTTCCGTCAGAATAAAAGCAGTTGTTGTTGATTCGATTATGCTTATAATTTTCATAGTGGGAGTAAGCTATTTATTTGAAAGTTTTGAAAGCGTTCCCGATTTTGCGCGAATAGCTGCATTTGTTTTTATTTTCATTCTTTACGATCCGCTTTTGACAAGCACTTTCGGAGGAACCATCGGACATTTTATTTTGGGTGTTAGGGTGAAAAGAGAAAAGAATGAGCAAAAAAACATTCTTTTTCCATTTGCATTAATACGCTTTGTGGTGAAAGCTTTGTTAGGGTGGATCTCACTTCTTACAGTTTCCGGAAATAAAAAGGGAAAAGCAATTCATGATTTAGTCGTGAAATCGATTGTTGTTTATAAAAACTAATTTAATAACTATGATGAAAAAAATTGCCTTGGGAATCATTTTAGTATTGATCTCAGTTCTTCAGAATCATGCACAAGAACTACCAGACTCAATAATTAATGACTTTTTTAAAACTTATGAGAAAGAAGGTGCATCAAAAGCATTAGACGATCTTTATGCAACAAATCCCTGGACATCTCGAATACAAGACGCAATAAACAACATTAAAAATCAGATGGAGAGGTTTGATGAAGAACTTGTTGGAGAGTATTATGGATATGAGAAAATAGTTTCAAAGAAATTAGGGGATTCGTATGTTCTGGAGTCATATTTTTTGAAATTCGACAGACAATTTTTAAGATTAACATTTCAATTTTACAGGCCAAAAGATAAGTGGAGACTTTTAAGTTTTAAGTTTGATGACACCTTTGATGACGAAATTGAAGAGGCTGCAAAACTTTACTACCTGAACCTTGACAATTAACAGCATTCCCGCTTCCGCGCGAGTCCCCTCGCATGGTTGTTTGGAAAACAGCATCACACATTACGGCCAACAAGCCAATAAACTATGATAAAACTTAAAAGCCAGAAATATGAGCTGGATTTGTACGCCGCGCAACAGATAAAAGACAAGGTTACGCTACATGCATCACCGTTAGTAAAAACACCAAACAAACAACTCAAATCAAAAAAAATAAAATGAAAACCCAATTAACTTTCTTCTTATTCATCATCTGCTTGGTTGCAAATGGACAAAGCCCCCAGGAACAGGAGCTAGGCGACCTTTATCGTTCAGGAAAATTAGACCAGGTAATTAACAAGGCCAATGAGTTTTTAAAGAGTGACCCTGAAAACCTGACTTATCACTTGGTCCTGGGGCGGGCATTGACAGATATAGGTAATTACAAAGAAGCCATTACACCCCTTCAGTTTGTTAGAGAAAGAGATAGCTCGTGGAAAAAGGCGTGGGCACTTGGCTATTTAGGTACCTGCTATTACATGCTTTCTGACTATGAAAAATCGGAGTCTGCTTTAAGGTCTTGTATTGATTTAAATGCTACAGAAAATGCTACGAAATTTTCTTCCAGAAGTATTGCGATTTTTAGATACGATGAATTTTTCAAAAGTTGGACAATAAAAGAGTCTAAAAACATTCGTTTTCATTTTCAAAACATGAATGAGGAGGAAATCAAGCAATATGTTGAGTTAAGAGAAAATGCGTTCAATGAAATTAATCAGTTCTTTGAAAGTACTTTACCTAAAAAGGTTGACTTTTTTGTATGGAATTCAAGAGACGATGCAAAACGAATCCTTCACAATGATTTGGGATTTGCGAATCCTACCTTGTGTATCATACACTCTTATTTTAAACAAACAGAAGGCCATGAGCTAACGCATGTAATTTCAAATTACACCTCGGCTATTGCTGAAAAGACCAATTTTATTAATGAAGGAACAGCTGTTTGTTTCGATCAATCAGGTCAAGATAGATTAAAAAGGATAAAAAATTGGATCAAAGCAAATGATCAGAAAATTGAAATTAAGGACTATTGGAAAAATGGAAAAGAATATTCTTATGAAATATTATATCCTTTAGCTGGACTATTTGTGCAAGAGCTTATTGAAAAGTATGGAAAGGAGAAGTTTCTGGAGTTCTTTAAAGATCAGACTTATGAAAATGCCCAATTGGTATACGGCAAGGAACTTTTCATGTTTATAAAAGAATTTGAAAATAAAATAAATACATAAAGCTACTTGTGCTCCGCTCCCGCGCGAGTCCCCTCGCGTGGTTGTTTGGAAAACAGCATCACACATTGCAGCCAACAAGCCAATAAACTATGATAAAACTTAAAAGCGAAAACTATCAGCTGGATTTGCACGCCGCGCAACAGATAAAAGACAAGGTTACCGAAGAAACGTGCAAAACCAATGTAAACCCGCAGTTGATTTTTAAACAGAGTTACACCGGCTACACCGTAAAAACCTTTGTCGGGAACTGGACCCCCAATGGATTCTGGCTGTCGAAATACCGGAAACAGCTGTTTCAGCTACGCCCCGACGTAATCGCAAAGTTCCGATTCGAACAGGAGGCGGATAAAATTCACCTTTCGCTCAGGTATTCCATCGGGTTCTCGAGTGTGTTTACGGGGCTGGTAATAATCCTTTTATTTTCGACTGCATTTCTCTCGTTGGGAGCCACCGCTTACCTGGTGGTACTTGTTGCCATGACCGCATTGTATGTGCTGCTTGCCTTTGTTGAACTGGGCAGGCTGGAACAGGCCGTAAAAGATAAAATCCTATAGCTTCAAGTCTTTCCCCGCTCCCGTGCGAGTCTCCTCGCGTGGTTGTTTGGAAACCCGCTGTTCTACCAGTTCGCCGTTATAGTTTCAACTCTTCCAGCATATCAATATATTGCTGGATTCCTTTTAAAATTTCGCTTTTGTAAATGTACTCGTCGGCGGTGTGTGAGCGCGCCGAGTCGCCGGGGCCCATTTTCACCGAAGGCGTCGACATAATCGCTTGGTCCGATGTAGTGGGGGAGCCGTAAATGCGAATTCCCCTGCGTTTGGCAATCTGTGCAAAAGGATGTTCTTCGCTGATTCCCGAAGAGTTCAGCCGCACCGAGCGCGGTTTTACTTCCGACTCAATCAGTTGGTTAATGATACGGGCCGCTTCCTTGTTCGAGTAAAACTCGTTGGTACGCACATCGGCCACAAAATGGCAGATATCGGGCACCACGTTGTGCTGCGTGCCGGCTTCGATCTGCGTTACCGACATTTTTACTTTTCCGAGTACCTTGGAAACCTTCTCGAACTCGTAGCTCTGAAGTATCTGTATATCCTTGATGGCTTTGTAAAGCGCGTTTTCGCCTTCTTCGCGCGCTGCATGCCCCGATTTTCCGCGGGCGTAACAGTCGAGCACCAGCAGGCCTTTTTCGGCAATGGCCAGTTCCATACGTGTGGGTTCGCCCACAATGGCAAACTGGATCGGCACAATTTCGGGCAGAACAATTTCCAGCCCGCGGCGCCCCGAAATCTCTTCTTCGGCCGTGGCGGCATAGATCAGGTTGAATGGCAGATCTTCGCGTTCGTAAAAATGTACAAACACTGCCAGCAGCGCCACCAGTGGTCCGCCGGCATCGTTACTTCCCAGTCCGTAAAGAATGTCGCCTTCCTCAATCGGTGCAAAAGGGTCCAATGTATAACCTTTGGCAGGGCGTACCGTGTCGATGTGGGAGTTGAGTAAAACGGTTGGTTTGTGTTTGTCGAAATGTTTGCAAAGCGCCCAGGTATTGTTTTCCTTGGTGTGATACAGAACGCCTTCCTTTTCCAGAAATGCGCGCATTATATCAGCCGCTTTTGCTTCCTCTTTGCTGAACGAAGGTGTCGCGATCAGCGTCTTTAATAAATCAATGTAACGATTCATACAAATTATCCATTCAGGGTGCAAATGTGATAAAAAAAACCATATCTGCGCCCATTCTCTTTTTTTTTCATTTTTCTGAAATCGCTTTCCCCCGAACAAACAAGGCCCGCAGGCTGTGTTTTCTGTCGGAGTATGCTTTGTGGCTTCAAAAACGAACATAAAGCTTTTCAGTACATATTTCAAACAAATGGGTGAAAAAAGTTATTCAGAAACCAATGCCAAGGGGTGAACACTTGCTTCTGTACGGGAAATTTTGCCGGTTTTTATTCAAAATTTAGTTCTTTTACAGGCGAAAAATTAAGCATATGCACGAATTTCTGTTTTGGCTCATTATTGCGATCCTGGTGGTCGATTTTCTTTTTGAAAAATACCTCGATTACCTGAATACCACCAAATGGAGCGATACCCTGCCCGAAGAAGTGAAGGGAATTTACGACGAAGAGAAGTACCGCAAACAGCAGGCTTACCAGCGCGAAAACCACCGCTTTGGAATGCTGACGGGGAGTTTCAGCATGGTACTTACGCTGGGAATGTTTTTGTTTTTTGGCTTTGCACTGGTCGACAGCTGGGCGTGGAGCCTTACATCGAGTGCCATTGTAGCGGCGCTGGTGTTTTTCGGGATTCTGATGTTTGCTTCCGACCTTGTTCATTTGCCCTTTTCGGTGTATGCGGTTTTTAAGATCGAAGAAAAATACGGTTTCAATAAAACCACGCCCAAAATTTTTGTGCTCGACAAAATAAAAGGCTGGCTGGTGAGTGGTATCATTGGCGGTGGTTTGCTGGCACTGATCGTTTTTATTTACCAAAAGACGGGAACCGGGTTCTGGTTTTATGCCTGGGTGGTGGTGTCGGTATTCTCCATTTTTATGGCCATGTTTTATTCCAACCTGATCGTGCCGCTTTTCAACAAGCAAACGCCGCTGGAAGAAGGTGAACTGCGCGATGCCATCAGCGATTTTTCGAAAAAAGTAGGTTTTAAGCTCGACAATATTTTTGTGATCGACGGATCGAAGCGTTCCACCAAAGCCAATGCTTATTTCACCGGGCTGGGTTCCAAAAAGCGAATTGTGTTGTACGATACGCTTATCAAGGACATGACTACCAAAGAGATTGTTTCGGTGCTGGCACACGAGATTGGCCACAACAAAAAGAAACACGTGGTACAGGGGCTGGTCATTGGCTTGCTGCAAACCGGTGTTGTGCTGTTTATTCTGGGGCTGCTGATCAACAACCCGCACCTGAGCCGTGCGTTGGGAGTGGAGCAACCCAACTTTCACATCGGGCTGGTGGCTTTTGGCGTGCTTTATACACCCATTTCGTTTTTTACCGGGATCTTTATGAACATCCTGTCGCGCCGCAACGAATACCAGGCCGACCGTTTTGCTGCGGAAAACTACAGTGCAGAGGCTTTGGCTTCGGCCCTGAAAAAGCTGTCGGTGAACAACCTAAGCAACCTCACGCCACACAAAGCGTATGTGTTTTTTCATTATTCGCACCCAACGCTTTTGCAACGCCTCGATCATCTGAAGCAGTTTGAGAAATAAGCCGGGAGCAGGTGTCCCAAAGTCGTGAAGCATTCGGCGATTATCTTTTATAGGAATTACCAACAGCGATCAAAGTCGGGATATTTACTTTCCTTCACGAGGAGATTTCAATACACATCTTTTTTTCCGGAATTTGAAGGAAATATAAATGGCTTTTAATAAGAAGCATGAAATAAGGAATAAGAAATCAGAAAATACTAGCTCAAGTTATTCCGTTTTCAACACTTTTTTATTCGTTATTCCTTATTATTTATTTCTTATTCTCTAGCTCTCTGCAAATTCATATTTGTGCATAAAGGGTCGTTCATGAGGTGCCTCAAAAGGAACGATTCACGCAAAGAATGCTAAGCTTGACACAAATTGCCCAAATTCAGGAGCTTATATTCTGTGTTTTGCGATCTTTGCGCTTCTTGTGCTCCTTTGTGAGAACTTGATTTTAGCGATTTTTTGAAAAAACAACAGCTGAAAAATTAATTGTAACTTGGGTGAAATTCAACGAAAATGAAGATGGAAGCTCATTCGCCCGAAGAATACATGGAACAGGTTCCGGAAGAACGAAAAGCCGCATTGCATAAGTTGCGGCAGGTGATTCGCGAAAATCTGCCGGATGGCTTTCAGGAAACCATGAGTTACGGCATGATCGGCTTTGTGGTGCCTCATTCGCTTTACCCGGCGGGTTACCATGTAAATCCGGCTGAGCCGCTACCTTTTATAAGCCTCGCTTCGCAAAAGAATTTTATGGCCGTGTACCACTTTGCCATGTATGCCGATCCCGGAATTTATGACTGGTTTGTGGGGGAATATCCAAAGCATTCGAAAACCAAGCTGGACATGGGCAAAAGTTGTATTCGCTTTAAAAAGCCCGGCCAGATTCCGTTTGATTTGCTTGGCGAACTGGCAGCGAAACTCAGTCCAAAACAATGGATAGAGCTTTATGAATCGAAGCTAAAAAAATAAATTGTTTCACTTTAAACCAACAAAACCAATGACCAACTTTCTCACCAAAACATGGCTGACATTTTTTGTAGTTGCAGCCATTCTCCAGGCAGTTTCTGCCCAGCAGGCGACTCATCCAAACGTTGTTTTGATCATCACAGATGATCAGGGCTACGGCGATTTGGGATGCACCGGAAATCCGCATGTAAAAACGCCCGTACTCGACCGTTTTGCTGAAGAGAACATTCGCTTTACCAATTTTTACGTGTCGCCGGTTTGTGCGCCCACCCGCTCCAGCCTGATGACAGGGCGTTACAGCCTGAGAACCGGGGTCAGAGACACCTACAACGGCGGATCAATAATGGCGGCCTCGGAAACTACCATCGCCGAAATGCTGAAGGAAGAGGGATACAATACCGGAATTTTTGGCAAGTGGCATTTGGGTGATTGTTATCCTTCGCGGCCGATGGATCAGGGCTTTGACGAATCGCTCGTCCATCTTTCGGGAGGAATGGGACAGGTGGGAGACATTACGACCTGGTTTAAGGGCGATAGCAGTTATTTTGATCCGGTGCTTTGGCACAACGGCAAACCCGAGCCTTACACGGGATATTGCAGCGATATTTTTGCGGACGAAGCCATCCGGTTTATCGAGTCGAACAAGGAGAAGCCTTTCTTTTGCTACCTGTCTTTTAATGCTCCGCACACACCGCTGCAAGTGCCTGCGAAGTATTATGAAATGTACAGGGACATCGATCCTTCTTCCGGTTTTGAAAACGATTCCCGGCCTTTCCCGGAAATGAGCGAAAAAGACAAGGAAGACGCCCGGAAAGTGTATGGAATGGTGACCAACATCGA
This sequence comes from Maribellus luteus, assembly GCF_003576475.1. Lineage (GTDB taxonomy): Bacteria > Bacteroidota > Bacteroidia > Bacteroidales > Prolixibacteraceae > Draconibacterium > Draconibacterium luteum. Next base: position 207,643 of record NZ_QWGR01000006.1, read on the forward strand.
TGATAACATTGGCAAACTTTTACAACGTCTGGATGAGTTGCAGCTGAGTGAAAACACCCTTGTCATTTTTATGACCGATAACGGGCCGCAGCAACCGAGGTACGTTGCCGGAATGCGCGGAAGAAAGGGGAGTGTGTACCGCGGCGGAGTCAGGGTGCCCTTTTTTATGCGTTATCCCGGCATGGGAAGTAAAGAGGTAAATGCCACAACGGCGCATATCGACGTGTTGCCAACCATCGCCGAAATTTGCGGTGCCAAGCTTCCCGAACAGCGTGTGATCGACGGTAAAAGCTTGTTTTCGCTGCTTACAAAAGATAATTACGACCGGCAGGAGCGCTCCTTGTTTTTCTACTGGACGCGTCGTTATCCCGAGCTCTACAACAATATGGCTTTGTACAAGGGCGATTATAAACTGGTGGGTTTTACCTCGTTTGATGCCGGAATCGGCGATTTCGAACTGTACAATATTAAAGACGATCCGTATGAGCAAGAGAACATCCTTCCGAAAAATAAGGACATTGCGAAAAAGCTAAAGACAGAATTGGATCTGACGTACCGCGATTTAATCAGCTCAGAAAACATCCTTCACCAGCCCTTGATTGAGATTGGAAATAAAAATGAAAATCCGATCATCCTGAACCGTAATGAGGCCGACGGCGAACGCGGTATCTGGGCGCAGGAAGATGTTTTTGGAAAATGGAATGTAAGAGTCAACCCTGGGAAATACAATGTTACATTCAAATTTGTTCAGGCGATTGAAGGAGGCGGCACCTTGCTGCTGGAAACAAACGGGGTGGTGAACAGGATGGATAATTCCGAAAATACGGATGTTCTGGAAATGAAAAATGTGGATCTTCCCGGATACGAAGGAGAGTTGATGGCAAATTATTTCTCGTCCGGCAAAAAGATTCTTCCGTTTTGGATTGAATTGGAGAAAGTGGATTAAAGTTTTTTATACTGAAGTGGTTCAATGGAACGCTGATAACTCAGATTTTGCTGATTCCCGCTGTATTATCTGTTAGGATCAGTTTCATGAGCGTTTTATATCGGCCAAAGAATATTAATTTTGGCTTCAGAAAGAAAACATTGTGATGAAGGCAGAGATTATTACCATAGGCGACGAAATTCTGATCGGTCAGATCGTCGATACCAATTCGGCCTGGATCGGCCAGCAATTCAGTTTAAACGGCATTGAAATTTACCAGGTTACTTCGGTTCACGACGACCGTGAGCACATTCTGGAAGCCATTCGAAAAGCCGAGGAAAAAGTGGACCTCGTGGTGATTACCGGAGGTTTGGGCCCCACCAAAGACGATATTACCAAGCGGGTGCTTTGTGAGTATTTCGACACGCAGCTGGTTTTTCACGAGCCCACGCTCGAAGCCATAAAAGTGCGTTTTGCCAACCGCGGCATCGATGTAAACCGTTTGAACCAGGACCAGGCGATGCTGCCCGAATCCTGCACGATTTTGCCCAACAAACTGGGAACTGCCCCGGGAATGTGGTTTGAGCGCAACAATACCATTTTTGTTTCGATGCCCGGTGTGCCTTTTGAAATGCAGTACCTGGTGGAGTTTGAGCTGCTGCCCCGTTTGCGCGAGACCGGCCGAACAAAAGCCATTTTTCACAAAACCGTGTTGACACAGGGCGTGCCTGAGTCGATGCTGGCCGACCGCATTTCGGACTGGGAAGATGCGCTGCCCAAACACATCAAACTGGCTTATCTGCCGAATCCGATGTCGGTACGTTTGCGACTTTCAGCTTATGGCGACAACGAAGCGACGCTCAGAAAAGAGGTGGAAGCCGAGATTGAAAAGCTCAGACCGCTGATTGCGGAAAGTATTTTTGGTTACGACGAGGATACGCTGGCAAGTGTGACGGGTCAGATGCTGTCTGCCAACGGAAAAACACTGGCGGTGGCAGAAAGCTGCACGGGTGGTTATATTTCGCATCTGATCACTTCTGTGTCGGGGAGTTCGGTTTACTACAAAGGCGGTGTTACTTCCTATGCCAACGAGGTAAAACAACAGGTGCTGGGAGTAAGTGCTGAATCGCTGGAAAGCGTGGGGGCAGTGAGCGAAGAAGTGGCACTGCAAATGGTAAAAGGTGTCAAACGCCTGTTGAATGCAGATTATGCGGTGGCAACTACGGGTATTGCCGGCCCAACCGGAGGAACCGAAGAAAAACCTGTGGGTACGGTGTGGATCGCATTGGCCGGACAGAACAAAACATTTGCGCGGAAATATGTTTTTGTGGGCGATCACCGCGAGCGAAACATTGTTCGTTCTGCTCAAACGGCCTTACAACTGTTGCGGCAACTGATTTTGGAAGAAACCAGTCATTGATTTAAGTATCAGATCAACGATACTCATGTATTTTTCCTGCAAACCATTTCAACCGGTTTTAGATTGAAATGATGGATTGAATAGATTGATGAGATTGAACAATCTACTTCAATCTACTTTTCGATCTACGATTCATCTTTTTTGGCTTGTCCTGGTTCGAAATTAACTCAGCATCGAAGCACTACTTTATCGTATTGAATTGGTTAAAGCATAAAAAGCCGTGAGTCAGAAAGGAATCTGTATTTAATTATTAAAGCATTTCCGCATTATAGCATTCATGCATTTGGTACAATTGTCCGCAGACTGTTGCAGACGAGCTTGAAATATTCTGTATGTTTGCTCTAGAACAGCGCCTTAACACAGTTTTCATTCTTTTAACAACAACAAGGCACGGCTTGCGTTTCTATTATGTATTTTTGACGTAAATAAAAAGTCCATGAAGAGAATTATAATTATCCTGTTAATCATAGTTTTGGTGATTGTTGGCGCGCTGGTTGCCATTCCGGTTTTCTTTAAGCAAAACCTGCTGGAGTATGCCAAGCGAACATTGAACAAAGAGTTGAATGCCAAAGTGGAACTGGCCGATCTTAAAATCTCGCTGTTTCGCGATTTCCCCAAAGCAAGCGTCGATCTGAAAGACATGCTGATCACCGGAACCGGTGCCTTTGCCAACGATACTTTGCTTAGTATTCCGTCGCTGCGGACGACCATCGACCTTTCGTCGCTTTTCAATCCGTCAAACATGGAAGTGGAGTCGATTGTGGTGGATCAGGCATTTATCAATCTTTTGGTGAACGAGAGCGGAGCGGCCAACTGGGATCTTGTTCCGGCCGGAGATGCCCCGTCAGAAACGAAAGCTGAGACCACTTCGGAGGATGACTTTCAGTTAAAACTGGATAAAATTGAAATACTTCATTCTGACTTGAAATACACCGACAAATCGCTGAATATGAACCTGGCATTGTTGGATGTGAACCTCGATATTAGCGGTGAAATGTACGGGCAGGGGACCAGCCTGGAAAGCGATGGAAATGTAGGTGATTTGTCGTTGCAATACGGCGGAGTTCAATACATCTCAAAAACTACACTGAATGTAAAAACGCTGCTGGATGTGAATTTTGAGACGATGACTTTTACCATTGCCGAAAATGAATTGATGGTAAACCGTCTGCCACTGGAGTTGGGAGGTTCGTTACAAATGCCTTCTGATACTGTGTTTTTTGATATGCAACTCAATGCCAAATCTTCAGGCTTTGAAAACTTCTTGGCTTTGGTGCCGCCGGTGTATGAGTCGTACATGAAAGACATTCATGCGCAGGGAAATGCTGATATTAAAGGCACACTTACCGGCTTTTATTACGGCGAAGATTATCCGGAGTTTAGCCTCAATATGAACATCCAGAATGGTAACCTGCGCTATGCTGATATGCCCGAAGAAATCAAGAACATAAGGGCTGCTGTGGATATTTCCAAGCCGCAGGGAGACCTGGACCTGACCAAAATAAATGTAAACGAAGCACATGCCGAGATTCGCCAGAATCCGGTAGATTTCACACTGGCGATAAGCACGCCGGTAAGCGATCCGTATTTTGACGGTGCCTTAAAAGGAAAAGTGGACCTTTCGCATTTGAAGAATGCGCTGCCAATGGACAGTGTAAACATGTCGGGCGTAATTAATGCCGATCTGATGGCTCGTGGCAGTTATTCGGATGTGGAAGCAGAGAGATACGATAAGATCCGCTCGGATGGTACGGTTTTGCTTCAGAATTTTGTGTATGAAACGCCCGAGCTGACACAGCCGGTACTGGTTCCCAAGGGAAACCTGAGTTTTTCTCCGGATAAGATATTATTAAGTGAGTTTCTGATGCAGTTGGGTGAAAGCGATTTCCGTTTGTCGGGAACAGTAAGCAATTACCTGAATTATTTTCTGAAGGAAGGCGTGCTGAATGCCAACTTACAGCTGAATTCAAAACGGGTAAATCTGAATGAGTTGCTGCGTTTGCAAGTTGAAGATGCGGCGGTTGCCGAAACAAAACCGGCTGCTCAAAATACAACAGAGGAGGAAGAGAATGTGCTGGCATTTAGTGTTCCGGAACGGGTGGATGTAACTTTCCGGTCGGACATTGAAAATGCGGTATTTAACCGAATTCCTATCCGGAACATCAATGGGGTGATAAAAGCTGCGGATCAGAAATTAACCCTTCAAAACCTGACCATGGACATGCTGGAAGGGCGAATGAATCTGAATGGTTCGTATAAAAACACACCGGAAAATAAGCCGCTGTTCGATTTTGGTTTTGACATCAACAGTTTTGATATTCCTACCATGTTCCGAACATTGGCGGGCTTTAAAAACATGATTCCCGGAGCCGGGAACAGCACGGGCAAACTGAATTCGAAATTTGCCTTAAAAGGACAACTGGGTGAAAAGCTGAGCCTGATCCCGGCATCAGCCAATGGCACCGGAACTTTCAGTACACAGAACCTGGAGATAGTTAATTCGCCGGTGTTTAATCAGCTAAGCGGAATCATTAAAAAGGAGAAACTAAAAGACATTCGAGTGGCTGACTTTGTAGCCAACCTGAACGTGGAGAACGGAAACCTGCTGTTAAAACCCTTCAAAACCAAAGTGATGGGACAGGAAACCACGGTTGCCGGTACTTTGAACGTGGAGAACCTGATTGATCTGAGGTTGGATTTCAACGTAGAACGCGAGGCTTTTGGTCCGGATATTCAGAAAATACTGGCAGTGATCCCCGGAAACGAGAAGATCAAAATGCTTCCGGCAGGAGTGGTGATCAACGGTCCGGTGGGGAATCCAAAGGTAAGTCCCGATCTTTCGAAAACGACCAAAGCGGTGGCCGATGCCACCAAAGACGATATGAAGAATTCGCTGGATAAATTGGGGAAGGGCATTCTTAAGTTATTTGAAAAATAATTGAAGCTTCGTTCGTCAAACCGATTAATATAGTTCTGAAACCGCCGAGAATATAGAAAAATGTGTAATTTCGGGTTTTATTAGAACTACAGCAGTCTTCAGATTCATTACCTATGCAAAGAAAAGTAGTCGTTATAACCGGTGCTTCTTCCGGAATTGGAAAAGCGCTGGCGGAGAAATTTGCCGAAAAAGGCTTTAATCTTGTTTTGGCTGCCCGACGAATTGACCGTCTCGAAGCTCTCAAAGAAAAACTTAATAAGGTTGATGTTTTACCCGTAAAAACGGATGTTACCTCGCCGGAAGACTGCAAAAATCTGATTGATCAGGCGGTAAGCAAATTTGGGAAAATTGATGTCCTTATTAATAATGCGGGCATTTCGATGCGGGCCATTTTTGAGGATGTGGAGCTGGATGTTTTGCATCGTCTGATGAATGTCAACTACTGGGGAACGGTTTATTGCACCAAATATGCCCTGCCACACATTTTAAAACAAAAAGGCTCCATCGTTGGAGTTATCTCCACCGGAGGATACATTGGCTTACCGGGTCGTACCGGTTATTCGGCGTCCAAGTTTGCGGTTCGCGGATTTTTGGATACGGTCAGGATTGAATACCTGCGTTCGGGTCTACATGTTTTGGTGGCAGCACCTGGCTTTACTGCTTCCGAAATCAGAAAAACAGCACTGGTGAGCGACGGTCGTGAGCAGGGTGAAACTCCGCGAAACGAAAGCCGGATGATGTCGGCCGAAAGATGTGCCAGCATTATGTACCGTGCCATTAAAAACCGGCGACGGAAAATGATCATTTCGCTGTGGGATGGAAAGGTGATCGTACTGATGGCCAAACTGTGGGCATGGCTGGTTGATCAGATTATTTACCAGGTATTTAAAAACGAACCCGATTCTCCGCTAAAATAATTTCTGAAGTAAAAGAGGTTTTATTGCATCATGGTTTTGACCATGTAAACAACAACAAAAAGAATGATGGCGATACCGGCAATGCGGTTGAACCATAACAGAATTTTCAGGCTGAAGCGGCTTCGGAACAAATCAATGATCCAGGTAAGCCCAAACCACCACAAAAGGCATCCCATGGTAACTCCCAGCAGGACAAAAAATGCCTCGCCTAGGTTTTTATGCGATAATACTATTCCAAAACCTGAAAACATAGCCACGTGCAACAACATAATGTGAGGATTGGAGATCCCGACCGCAAAAGTACCGGCCATGTGTTTTAGAGGATTTCCCTTCTTTTTCAGCTTTTTTACGGATTGCCTTTCCGGGTGCGAAAAAAATATAAATATTCCCAGCAAGACAAGGATAACAGCACCTGCCAGCTTCACCCAAAGTTCGTGCTGCTGAATAACGCCAATGATAAGTGCCATGCCAAAACCGGCAAAAGCAGCGTAGACAGTGTCGGAGAGGGCAGCCCCCAGTCCGGAATAGAAGCCGGTGGTACGGCCGTGATTCAGGGTGCGCTGAATTACCAGAATCCCGATAGGACCCAGCGGTGCCGATGCCAGCACTCCGATAATTATTCCTTCCAGCCAAAATTTTAACAACATCGTGCAAAGATACATCAATGTTTTAAACAAAAAATCACGCACTGCATAGCAAATGCAAAGCTTAAACAAGAAATATCTCGCAATATTGTCAGTTCTGAAAGACTGGTTTTCAGCCAAAACAACCGATTTCGATTTTTGGAGTGTTTTTTGACTGCTTCCGCTTATTGCCTTAAATTTGACAGACAATGACCAATAGAGAACTGAAAGTAAGATACGATGCGATTTGCGACGACCTGGCGAGGCGCCGGCTGAAGCCCGCTTTTGACCGTTTGGAAAAACTGATCAATGAAAGTGGTCAGTTGCCTTTTCTGGATGAATGGCGCAACCTGGATCAGACTTATCATTTTATGTTAAAATACACGGTAGAGGGAATACAAGATCCGGAACGACAGAAGGTTTACCGAAAACTGATTGTTTCGGTGTATGAACTGGCCGATAAAGTATACGATGCTGCGCGCTTTCGTTTTTCTTCGGCGCTTGAGTACGAAAAGAAAAGAAGCTTTGCCGGCAGCATCGATTTCAGTGATTTCCTGAATGAACTGGAGGCATATGCCCTGCACGACGAGTTGCGTTCGCTGGTTGACGAGGTGGAACTAAAAACTGAAAGCAGTACTACCGATCCATCCGATTTACAGGATAAGATCGTCAAACTGTTTTATCATCTTTGGTTTCAGAACGAGCTGAAAAAGGAAGAAACAGAGTTTGTAAGAGATTTTCTGAAAAGTGAACTTATTGATGTTCCGTACAAAGCATTTATTGTAAGCGGGATTTTTCTGAGTTTGCTGCGGTATTTCGATAAAAGCAAGTTCGACCTCCTGTTTGAGGGATACGGAAATGAAAACCCGGAAGTAAATCAACGGGCGCTGGTGGCTTTGGTACTGGCTTTTTATCGTTACGACCGCCGCCTGGCAAATTACCCGGGAATAACGGCTCGCCTGCGTTTCCTGGACGAAAATCCGGCATTCAAAACAAACCTGGAAACCGTTATTGTTCAGCTGATCAGAAGCAAGGAGACCGAGAAGATTCAAAAGAAAATCACCGACGAGATTATTCCGGAGATGATCCGCATTAGCCCGAATCTAAAGGACAAAATCAATCTCGATAGCCTGATGGACGATAGCATGGGAGAGGATAAAAACCCGGAATGGGAGAAAATATTTGAAGACTCGCCGGGGCTGATGAACAAGATGGAGGAGTTCTCTGAAATGCAGATGGAAGGTGCCGATGTGTTTATGAGTTCGTTTGCCATGCTGAAGATGTTTCCGTTTTTTAGCGAGTTGTCAAACTGGTTTATGCCTTTCTTTGCTTCCAATCCTGAAATCGAAATGGGGCTAAAGCAGCACGACGATTTTACGGATCGCTTTATCCGGGTGATTGATTCTGCGCCTATTTTGTGTAATTCCGATAAATATTCATTTTGTTTTAGCCTGCGCAATTTGCCCGCTGAAAACCGCGAGTTTATGGCCGAAGCCATGAAAGCGGAGATGGATCAGTTTAAAGAATTGCAAAACGATGAAGAACTGACAGATCCGGGGAAAAAGGTCGGTTTTATTTCCAATCAGTTTATCCAGGACTTGTACCGGTTTTTCAAGCTTCATCCGCGTAAAAGCGATTTTGAAGACTTGTTTGACTGGCGGCTTGATTTTCACAATAAACCTGCGTTGGGAGCCATCCTGAAAGAAGATGAAAAAATACTTCGCAACGTCGCTGAATTCTATTTTCAGAAAAATTATTTTGAGGAAGCCGCCGAGGTGTTCACTTACCTGCTGGAAATCGAAAAAAACGGAGAAATGTACCAGAAGCTGGGCTTTTGCTACCAGAAGATGAATGATTTCCGGAAAGCGCTGGAAACCTATCAGAAGGCTGAATTATACGAGTTGAATAAAAAGTGGAACCTCAATAAAATAGCCTTGTGTTACCGCAACCTGAAACAACCTGATAAAGCGCTGGAGTATTACCGTGAAGCTGAAATGCTGGACGAGGAAAATCTTTCGATTCAGTTAAATATCGGGCATTGTTTGCTGGAACTTGGCGAGTACGAAGAGGCACTGAAGTGTTACTTTAAAGTGGAATACCTGGAGCCGGGGAATAAAAAGGTGTGGCGCCCGATCGGGTGGTGTTCGTTTGTGGTGGGAAAAAAAGAACAGGCCGAAAAATACTTCCACATGCTGGTGGACGATGAGCCCAACAAACACGACCTCATGAACATGGGACATGTGCAGTGGAGCCTTGGGAACCGGAAAGAAGCGCTGGATTTCTATAAACGGTCGATCGACCGAAGCGACTTTACAGAACAGGAGTTTTTTGAAGTGTTTGAGGAAGACCTGCATCATTTGCTGGCGCAGGGTGTTAACCGGGAAGATGTGCCCATTATGCTCGATCAGTTACGTTACTTTGTGGAGGAATAAAAAATCCTTATTCGAGGGAATAATCAGTGAGAATGAAAGTTGATCTATGGTAGAGGACTTACCCTTTCTCCTGTCTTTCCCTTAATAAAGGGAAAGACGATCGGTCTTCAAAAGAAACGACTGGCAAAATACTCGATTTCAATCTGCTTTGAACCAGCTGACAATCGTCCTTCCATGCTTGTAGGGAAGGATGAGAGGATGGGTATAAATTAAAATGTCTGCTAGACTTTAAGAAAAAAAAGCCACCCGGCTATCGGATGACTTTTCAGCATTCAGTTAAGTGTTACATTTCGTTTGGCGGAACAGGCGCTGGTACAACATTGCGCACCGGCGGTATGCTCTTTAAATAGGCAAAAATTGCCTTTACATCCTGATCGGTAAGTTGAGAAAAGTTAAACCAGGGCATCGGAGGAAGCAGCGTGCGGGTGCCGTCAAGCCCTTTGAACTTTCCCTGGGTGAGCGCCTTTTTAAACTGCTCTTCTGTCCAGGTGCCGATTCCGGTTACATCTGGCGTAAGGTTGGCGGCATACGATATTCCCCAGGGGCCTGCTGTGGCAGTCAGGTCGGGATAGAAAATCGCAAATCCCTTGTTGGTCAGGGAGGTGTCCGTTACCATGGGCGGATTATCAGCCTGAAAACCTGACAGCATCACTTCCGGAATCAACTCCAGCCCATGCGTTCCCGTTTTTTTGGGTGAGTGGCAATCGTGGCAACCCATGCTTGTTACCAGGTATTCGCCCCGTTTTACCAATTCATCGCCGGTAAGCATGTGAGCAGCCTCGGCTTCTTCGGTTGTCTTGGGTGCGTTGTTACAGGAAACAGCCAGAACTGCCAAGCAAAACACTCCCAGTAAAAAAGTAGTAGAATCTTTCATTCTCATAGTTTGATCTTTTAGTTTAAATATTATTCAAGAACGTTACTTTCTAACTGTAAAAGCGAGTTGATTTTGGTTGCAGAAGCTGTATTGTGCTCATTTTGAGTATGAAAATTTACGACATAATTGTCTTAAATCAAATAAGGCATTCAAAATAAATAAGAAGAAGTGGAGGGTATCACGTAGTGATTCGGGAGTATGGAGAGCCACTATTTTATGTTTACTCTCGCATTAGAATATTCTTCGCATTCAAGCACAAAAAAAAGCACTTCGTAAACCCGAAGTGCTTTTTGCTATGTGGTCGTTTTTCTTTATCCGAGTGTGGCCACCATCACGGCCTTTATGGTGTGCATTCTGTTCTCAGCCTCGTCGAACACAACCGAAGCGGGGCTTTCAAATACCTCTTCGCTCACTTCCATGGCCTCCAATCCAAATTTCCGGTAGATTTCTTCACCCACCTTGGTTTCGCGGTTATGAAATGCCGGAAGACAATGCAAGAATTTCACATTCGGATTCCCGGTGAGCTCCATGGTTTGCTGGTTGATTTGATAAGGCAAAAGCAGTTTAATGCGTTCGGCCCAAACTTCGTCGGGTTCGCCCATCGATACCCAAACGTCAGTGTACAGAAAGTCGCAGTCTTTTACAGCTTCTTCAACCCTGTCGGTGACGAGTATTTTAGCACCGGTTTCCTGGGCAATTTCTCGGCATTGTTGCTGTAATTCGGTTGAGGGCTGGCACTCTTGCGGTGCGGCAGCCCTGAAATCCATTCCCAGTTTGGCAGCTCCCACCATGAGCGAGTTTCCCATGTTGTTGCGGGCGTCGCCGAGGTAGCAGAATTTTATTTCCGACAGCGGTTTGTCAGAATGTTCCTTCATGGTCAGAAAATCAGCCAGAATTTGAGTGGGGTGAAACTCGTTGGTAAGTCCGTTCCATACCGGAACACCCGCATATTTCCCCAGTTCTTCCACAATGTTTTGTCCGAAGCCGCGGTATTCGATGCCGTCGTACATCCGTCCCAGAACACGGGCTGTGTCTTTCATCGATTCCTTGTTGCCGATTTGCGAGCCCGAAGGCCCAAGGTAGGTAACACAGGCTCCCTGGTCGTAGGCAGCCACTTCGAAAGCGCAACGCGTGCGGGTCGACGATTTTTCAAAAATCAGCGCTATGTTTTTTCCTTTTAATTGCTGTTGTTCTTTTCCGTTGTACTTGTCGCTTTTTAATTGACCGGAAAGGTCGATCAGGTAACGGATTTCATCGGGGGTGAAGTCGAGTAATTTTAAAAAATTACGGTTTTTCAGATTAATCATGTTGCTCTGCTTTTGTACTTTATTTTGATTACTATTTGTTTTGCTTATTTTTTAATCGTATTCCATGGTTATTTTGGAGCCGTACGATCGGTCTTCAAGCTTCGTGGCTTCTGTAATCACACTTTTGCTTCCACCTTTTTCAATAAAATGAAGACAGGCGCGAATTTTGGGTTCCATGGTGCCTTCAGCAAAAGTACCATTTTCGAGGTGTTTTATGGTGTCGGCATAATTCAAAAATTCAAGCTTTTCCTGGGTTGGTTTTCCATAATCTTTAAAGATAAACGATACATCGGTTAGAATGTACAATTCATCAGCATTGATGTTGACTGCCAGCAGACTTGAGGCCATGTCTTTATCAATTACGGCATCCAGCGTCCGGACATCCCTGTTCTCGTCGTAGTAAATGGGAATACCGCCGCCACCGGCTGCAATGACAATGTTGCCGGCTCTTGTCAGCATCTCGATCATTTCTTTGTTCACAATATCGATGGGCATGGGTGACGAAACCACCCTACGGTAGCCTCCCGCCACTTTGTCGGTCGGTTTAAAAATCCAGCCTTTTTGCTGTGCCAGTTGGTCGGCTTCTTCTTTTTGGTAGATTTTCCCGATTCGTTTGGAAGGATTATTAAATGCCGGATCATCGGGGTTTACCTCCACGAGGGTTACCAGGGTAACCACATTTTTGTTGATTCCGTGTTTGTTCAAAACATTCCGGAGCATGCGTTCGAGCATGTATCCGATTCCGCCCTGCGAGTCGGCCACACACACATCAAGCGGCATGGGGGCAATTTTATAAAGTTGTTCCCCGGCATCGTTTCGCATCAGTATATTTCCTACCTGCGGACCGTTGCCATGTGTAATTACCAGGTCGTAGCCTTCTTTGACCAGATATACCAGGTTTTCAAGTGTGTCGGTCGAGTTTTTTTCCTGTTGCTCGATGGTGCCGTCTTCAGAGCCCCTCGAAAGCGCATTGCCTCCCAGAGCCACTACTGCCAGTCTGTTCATTTTGTTTACGGTTTTAGTTTTTAACGACGCTTGTTTTGGTTCCGGTAGCATCGGATTGAAAACAATTGCGCGTCATGGGTAAACTTAAAAAATCGAGCGCGAAATAAATCTGACCAATATTACGTTTTTTGGCTGGCCGGGCATATTATACAACAGCTAATGGCTGAGCGGGATTTAAAATTGAAAAACAGGTATTTATCTCACTTTCAAATTCAAATTATCCCGGGTTAATTTGTTAACAGTTTGATCTTAATATGATTTATTTATTGAGAGAGAAAGAGAAGGGGGCGGCTGATATTTTTTAACTAAATTTGCACACAATTGAAAAAAAGACTCCATGGCATTTAGACAAAAAAAGTCTTCAAAATCAAAAACAAAATCTACCGGGAAAAAGAAATTCTGGTTTCGAAATGAAAAATTTCACTTTATACTCGGAATATTTCTTTTGAGTTTTTCGGCATTTTTGCTGATCTCTTTTGTTTCGTTTTTATTTTATGGTGCTGCCGACCAGAGTATTATGGACGCGCCCTGGAAAGAGTTTTTGTTCGACTCTTCCAAAAATGTGCGAAACAGCGGTATGAAAGTGGGGGCGCTTCTTTCGGAGAAGATCATTAACGGAGGCTTTGGCCTTGCTTCGTTTCTTTTTATTTACATGGCGGCATTAACCGGTTTGAAAATTCTGGGACGAAGCATCGCGCGTTACCGCCAGCACATGCTCGATAGTTTGCTGATCATCATCTGGCTTTCGCTGACGCTTGGCTTTATTTTCAATAAAACAGGTGCTGATTCTTTCCTTTACCCGGGCGGACATTACGGTTTTATTCTTAGCAACTGGCTGCGTTCGCTGGTTGGTATTATCGGTATGGCTCTTATTTTACTGATTATCGGTTTGGTTTATGTGGTAGTGCGTTTCGATAAAGCTTACGAGTTTTTGAAAAACCTGCTGAAACAAAAGCCAAAACAAAAGCCTTTGGCAGATCCGGAAGAAGACGATGACCTGGAGCCTTTTGAAGAAGAAAAGGAAGATGAAATTGTGGGGCACGATGATATTTCGACTGTAATTGGCGAAGACGACGTGGTTCGGGCTATTTTTGAGCCAGATGGTGACGAAGACTTTGAGGTGGAGCAAAAAGAAGAGCCAGAGGAGGTAGTGGCAGAAGAAGAGCCTGTTGAAGTGGAAGCTGAGGAGGAACTAAGCCTTCACGTTGAGCCCAAGGTAAAGGAAGAAGAAGTGGATGAAATTGAGCCGGAGGAATTGGAGGATTATGATCCTACTTTGGATTTGGCAAGCTATAAGTTCCCGACGCTCGAATTGCTGGAAGACCATAAATTCGATAATGCTGAAGTGAAGCAGGAAGAATTGGTGGCCAATAAAAACAAGATTGTTGAAACTCTACGGCATTATAAGATTGAAATTACCAAGATACGTGCAACCATCGGGCCGACCATTACGCTTTATGAGATTGTTCCGGCGCCGGGAGTGCGAATATCCAAAATCAAAAACCTGGAAGACGACATCGCACTGAGCTTGTCGGCACTGGGTATCCGTATTATTGCACCTATTCCGGGGCGCGGAACCATTGGTATTGAAGTGCCAAACCAGCATCCGGAAGTAGTTTCGATGCATTCCATCGTTCGTTCCAAAAAATTCCAGGAAAGCACGGCCGAGCTGCCGGTTGCAATGGGTAAAACCATTTCGAACGAAACCTATATGTTCGACCTGGCCAAAATGCCACACATTCTGGTAGCCGGTGCTACCGGTCAGGGTAAATCGGTGGGGGTGAATGTGATCATCACTTCCTTGCTGTATAAAAAGCACCCGTCTCAGCTTAAGTTTGTTTTTATCGACCCGAAAAAAGTGGAATTAAACATCTACTCGGTGATTGAAAAACACTACCTGGCTAAACTTCCGGATACAGAAGAAGCGGTAATTACTGATATTCAGAAAGTAAAAAATACGCTGAATTCAGTAAACATTGAGATGGATGCGCGCTACGATCTGTTAAAAGCTGCGCATGCCCGAAACATCAAAGAGTACAACAAGAAGTTTATCAGCCGGCGCCTGAATCCGGAAAAAGGGCACAAATTCATGCCTTACATTGTGGTGATCATCGACGAATTTGCCGATTTGATTATGACTGCCGGTAAGGAGATCGAATTGCCGATTGCACGTATTGCCCAGCTGGCACGTGCGGTGGGTATTCACATGATTATTGCGACACAGCGCCCGTCTACCAATATTATTACAGGTGTGATCAAGGCCAACTTCCCGGCCAGGATCGCTTTCAAGGTGGCATCGATGATCGACTCGCGTACCATTCTGGATACCCCGGGTGCCAACCAGTTGATCGGAAAAGGGGACATGTTGATTGCTTCGGGCAGCGAAATCACACGTGTTCAGTGTGCTTTTGTAGATACTCCCGAAGTGGAAAAAATATGTGCTTTTATTGGCGATCAGCGGGGTTATCCTACGGCTTTCCTGTTGCCTGAATACGTTGGCGACGACGAACCCGGTCCGGGAGATGTGGACCTGAATAACCGCGACGATCTGTTTGACGATGCTGCCCGTGTGGTGGTCATGAATCAGATGGGATCTACTTCCATGATTCAACGTCGTTTTGCGATTGGTTACAACCGTGCCGGACGTTTGATGGATCAACTGGAAGCTGCCGGTATTGTCGGCCCAAGTGAAGGGAGTAAAGCACGCCAGGTGTTAATTTCCGACGAATACAGTTTGGAACAATTATTGAATAACTTATAGCCAAAATTTAATAAAGGATATGAAGAGAAAATGGGGGATGGTGTTTGCCATCGTTTTGGGAGCTACAGTAACGCTGTATGCTCAAACCGACGCAAAAGCAAAAGAAATACTTGACCAGGTAAGTGCCAAAACAAAAACCTTTACCAGCATGTCGGCCGATTTTGTTTTTTCGATGGTGAACAAGGAAATGGACATCAACGAACAGAACGAAGGCACAATAAAAGTAACAGGACAAAAATACATGGTGAGTTTGCCGGGGGCCGGGCTGGAAATTTATTCCAATGGAGAAACAATCTGGAATTATATGAAAGAGGGCAATCAGGTAACCATTACAAATGTAGAAGACGCCGGAAGCGAACTGATGGATCCGTCTTCCATATTTAGTATTTACGAGCGCGGGTTTCGTTCCAAATTTATTGCTGAAAAGAAAGAGGGTGGCAAAACCCTTTACCAAATTGAACTTTTTCCGGATTCGGATGAATTTCAGGTAGAAAAAATCGATGTGTTTATTGACAAAGCTACCATGATGCTTAGCTCAGCCACATTGCACGGTACCGATGAAAATCTGTATGGAATTGTGGTTAACAAGCTCGAAACAAACAAGAGTTTTACTGACGCTGAATTTGTGTTTGATAAAAGCAAACATGCTGACGTAGAAGAAATTGATTTAAGATAGAAGCTGTGATTTCACAGCTTTTTTTGTTTTCATCAGATGCATCCGCAAACAAAGCCATCCGCCAGGCTGTCGAGCACGTCTTTTTCTTCTTTTTGTTCGGCCCCGGTCCCTTTGCATACTTGGCAAACCGGTAAATTAACAACCGGATTTAGAGTGGAAGTTTCGGGAGTGACCGCTTTTTTGCAAACAAAACATCTTGTATTTAATGTTCCCATTGTGTAAATATGTGCCTGCAAAAATATTAAACTGCGTAAAACTTTACCTGTTATGTCAGATTATTTGAGGTATATCGGTAATCTTGTCGTGCAAATGGCAGGCAAAGTGAATGGCACGATTATTATAAATAAGTGTAACAATAGTTTTTATAGCCTGCACTTTTAATTTAAATTTGCGGAGCTTTATTTTTAAAGATCAATAAGAAACAACATGGCATTTGTAACTAAAATTCTGGGAAAAATCCTCGGAAATAAATCAGAAAGAGATATAAAAGAGATCACTCCGATCGTCAACCAAATCAAAGAAGAATTTGAACGAATAACAAAGCTTAGTAACGACGGATTACGGGAAGAATCAGCAAAACTGAAAAGAATTATTGCCGAACGTGTTAAGCCAGAGGAAGACGAGATTGCTGCTTTGAAGATTGAGGTTGAGGAAGTGGATATTCAGGATACTGAAAAGATTTACGAACGGATTGATAAGCTGGAAGAGATGATTGATGAAAAACTGGAAACGGTTTTAAATGAAATTCTTCCGACAGCTTTTGCAGTGGTAAAAGATACGGCACGTCGTTTTGCGGAAAATACAGAACTGGAGGTTACTGCCAATGATTTTGACAAAGACCTGGCTGCCAAACGCGACAGCATTGTAATAAAAGGCGAAAAGGCACTGTGGAGCAATACCTGGCTGGCAGGAGGTAACCCAACCACCTGGAACATGATTCATTACGATGTCCAGCTGATTGGCGGGGTGGTGCTGCACCAGGGAAACATTGCTGAGATGGCAACCGGTGAAGGAAAAACGCTGGTGGCTACTTTGCCCGTGTTTCTGAATGCTTTAACCGGGAAAGGTGTGCACGTGGTGACCGTGAACGACTACCTGTCGAAACGTGACGCCGAGTGGATGGGACCTATTTATGAGTTCCATGGTTTGTCAGTTGATTGTATCGACAAACACCAGCCGAACTCCGAATCGCGCCGGAAAGCCTATAATGCCCATATTACATTCGGAACCAACAACGAATTTGGTTTCGACTACCTGCGCGATAACATGGCCATTAATCCGGAAGACCTGGTGCAACGCAAACACCAGTATGCAATTGTCGACGAGGTTGACTCTGTTTTGGTGGATGATGCCCGTACGCCGTTGATCATTTCAGGTCCGGTTCCGAAAGGAGAAAACCAGCAGTTTGAAGAACTGAAAGGCTACGTTGAAAAGCTGTACAAAGCACAGCGTGATTTGGTGAATAAAGTATTCATCGATGCCAAAAGGTTGCTTACCAAACCGGATGCCTCCAACGACGAAAAGAAAGAAGGCGGATTATTACTGCTTCGTGCACACAAAGGTTTGCCCAAAAATAAGTCGCTGATCAAATTCCTGAGTGAAGAGGGAATGCGGGCTGTTCTTCAGAAAACAGAGAACTTCTACATGCAGGAGAACAGCAAGAACATGCACATTGTAACCGATCCGCTGTATTTCATCATTGAAGAAAAGCAGAACTCAGTGGAACTGACTGACATCGGTATCGATCTGATCTCGCAGGGAATGGATGATCCGGAGTTCTTTGTATTGCCGGATATGGGAAGCCGCATAGCGGAATTGGAAAGCAAAGGGCTTTCACCCGAAGCTTTACAAGATGAGAAAGATAAGTTATTACAGGATTATGCCATAAAATCAGAACGTGTTCACACCATCAACCAGTTGTTCAAAGCATACACCATGTTTGAACGCGATGTGGAATACGTGGTGATCGACAACAAGGTGAAAATCGTTGATGAGCAAACCGGTCGTATTATGGAAGGCCGTCGTTATTCGGACGGACTGCACCAGGCCATTGAAGCAAAAGAACGCGTAAAAGTGGAAGCGGCTACTCAGACCTTCGCAACGATTACGCTTCAGAACTACTTCAGGATGTATCACAAACTCGCAGGTATGACCGGTACGGCAGAAACTGAAGCAGGCGAATTCTGGGATATCTACAAATTAGAGGTTGTGGTTATTCCTACCAACCGTCCGATTGTTCGTAAAGACTACCAGGATTTGGTTTACAAAACAAAACGCGAAAAATACAATGCGGTTACCGATGAAATCGTAAAGCTCCACAATGCCGGAAGACCGGTGCTGGTAGGTACAACTTCGGTAGAGATTTCGGAATTGCTTAGCCGTATGTTAAAAATAAAAGGTATTCAGCACAATGTTTTGAACGCAAAATTACATGCGCGGGAAGCTGACATTGTTGCCGAAGCCGGTAAAAAAGGAACGGTTACGATTGCTACCAACATGGCAGGTCGTGGTACCGACATTAAACTGACGGATGAAGTAAAAGCCGCCGGAGGTTTGGCCATCATCGGAACGGAGCGCCACGATTCACGGCGTGTTGACCGTCAGTTGCGTGGTCGTGCCGGTCGCCAGGGAGACCCCGGTTCTTCTCAGTTCTATGTTTCGTTGGAAGACGATCTGATGCGTTTGTTTGGCTCCGACCGTATTTCAGGAGTTATGGACCGTCTTGGTCTGGAAGAAGGCGAAGTGATTCAGCATTCGATGATCTCCAAATCGATCGAACGCGCGCAGAAAAAGGTGGAAGAAAACAACTTTGGTATTCGTAAGCGATTGCTGGAATACGACGATGTGATGAACTCGCAGCGTGAAGTTATTTACAAAAAACGTAAACACGCTTTGTTTGGCGAACGTTTGGAAGTGGATGTACTGAACATGATGTATGATTCAGTGGAAGAAATCGTAAATCAGTATCACGGTTCCGATCTTTTCGACGATTACAACATGGAGCTGATGCGCCTGCTGTCGATGGAGTCGCCGGTGAACGAAGAAGAGTTCAAAAAGCTGAGCGCAAGTGAAGTAACAGATCGTATTTACGATAAAATGATCAGCGGTTATAACCGGAAAGTAGAAGGAATTTCAAAGCAGGCATTCCCGGTTATTAAAAATGTATACGAAACCAAAAAAGAGGTTTACAAGAATATTGTAGTTCCGATTACCGATGGAAAACGAATTTTCCAGATTATTTGCAACCTTGAAAAGGCTTACAATAATAAAGGTAAAGAACTCGTAAAATCGTACCAGAAACAGATTGTTCTGAATACCATCGACGAAGGCTGGAAAGAGCAATTAAGAGAGATGGACGATTTGAAACAATCGGTTCAGAATGCCACTTACGAGCAAAAAGACCCACTGTTGATTTATAAATTTGAATCGTTCAACCTGTTCAAAGAGCTGGTTAATAAAGTGAATAAACAGGTGGTTTCAACCCTGATGAAGGGACAGATTCCGATTCAGAGTCCGGATCAGGTGAGAGAAGCGGAGGTGCGGAAACGTACGGATATGAGCCGTTACAAAACACAGAAATCTGAACTTCCGGGAGCTGAAAACCCAATGGAAGGAGCCAATACGCAAACGCAGGAGCGCTCCAGGCCTCAGCCGGTAACCGTAGAGAAACGTGTAGGGCGAAACGACCCCTGTCCGTGTGGAAGCGGAAAAAAATACAAACAATGTCACGGAAGGGGCGAGGCATAAACTAAAGAACAAAGCACGAAATGACATATATTTTAAACTTTATTCACTGGAATGTCAATCCCGAAATATTTCACCTGGGGTCATTGTCGGTTCGTTGGTACGGGCTGTTGTTTGCGGGTGGTTTTCTGCTGGGATATTCCATTGGCGAACGAATGTTAAAATCGGAAAATGTTAGCCAGAAATGGATTGACAGCCTGTTTTTCTACATCATTATCGCCACCATTGTGGGAGCGCGTTTAGGGCATGTGTTTTTCTACGGATGGGATTATTACTCGCAGCACCCCGGCGAAATTATAAAAGTATGGCACGGAGGTTTGGCCAGTCACGGAGGAGCCATCGGTATTCTGTTGGCAATGTACATCCATTCGCGCTTGGTAACCAAGCGTACCATGCTCTGGACTCTTGACCGGATTGTGGTTCCAACAGCCCTGGTAGCGGCCTTTATTCGTACAGGAAACCTGATGAACTCCGAAATATACGGTATTCAAACCAGCTTGCCCTGGGGCTTTATTTTTGAACGCAACGGTGAGGAATTCGCCAAACATCCCACCCAGATTTATGAAGCCTTGGCATACCTGTTAAGTTTTGGAATATTAATGTTTTTATACCGGAAAACCAGTGCCAAAAATAGGCCCGGTTTACTGCTCGGAGCTTTCTTCATTTTAATCTTCACTGCCAGGTTCTTTATCGAATTCATTAAAGAAGACCAGGAGGCCTTTGAATCAGGTATGATGTTAAACATGGGGCAGTGGCTCAGTGTGCCGTTTGTATTGATCGGATTAACCCTGGTTATCAGGGCCATTAAAAAACCGGAAGTGGTGTTTAACAATCGTTGATAATTATTTGTTAATATTGAATAAAATACTGCAAGGTGTTTTGTTTCGACTGATAAAAAAGATTTAATTTGCACAACATTCAGAAATTTCAGGAATATGGTAGAGATAGGAAAATATAAAATGGTTACGTTGACATACGATCTTCGTATTGACGACGAAAACGGGGAACTGGTGGAAAGCGCTACCCTCGAAAATCCGTTACAGTTTTTATACGGTGCAGGTATGATGCTGCCCAAATTTGAAACTGAGTTGGTAGGGTTGAAAACAGATGATCCGTTTGAAATTAAACTGGGAAGCACCGATGCTTATGGTGAAGTAAACAATGATGCAATTGTTGAACTGCCTAAAAGCGTTTTCCTGGTAAACGGAGAGTTTGATTCAGAACTGATTCAGGAAGGCAATACTGTTCCGATGATGAGCAGCAACGGCCAACGCCTGAATGGTTTGGTGCTCGAAGTGACCGATGAAACCGTAAAAATGGATTTTAACCACCCACTGGCAGGCGAAGATCTTTTCTTTACCGGTAAGGTTGTTGAAGTGCGCGAAGCTTCTGACGAAGAAGTGGCACAAATACTTTCCGGTGGCGGAAGCTGCGGATGTGGCAGTGGCGAAGGAGGCGGTTGCGGCTCCGGCGGATGTGGTACTGAAAGTAATGGCGGCGGATGTGGTTGCGGATGCTAATATAATTTTCAGAATTAGTTCAATTTAATATCTTTAACCCTGTTTTCTTAACACGTATAAGAGAACAGGGTTTTTTGCATAAAGTATGAACACATTTGGACATTTATTTCGTTTAACATCGTTTGGCGAATCTCATGGCAGGGGAATTGGAGGTATTATTGACGGTTGTCCTGCCGGGCTGGAAATCGATGTAGAGTTAATTCAACAAGATTTATCGAGAAGAAGGCCGGGGCAGTCGAAAATTACTACCCAGCGAAAAGAACCGGACCAGGTAGAGTTCCTGTCGGGTATTTTTGAAGGAAAAACGCAGGGAACGCCCATTGCATTTGCGGTTTGGAACAAAGACCAGCATTCGAACGATTACAACGATCTGAAAGATGTATACCGTCCTTCTCATGCTGATTATACCTATATTCAAAAGTACGGAACACGTGATCACCGGGGAGGTGGCAGGTCTTCGGCACGCGAAACCATTGCTCGTGTAGTGGCTGGCGCCATTGCCAAGCAGATTCTTGCAAAAGCTGGTGTACATATTCAAGCTTTTGTTTCACAGGTTGGCGAAGTTCAGCTAAATAAATCGTACCTTGAATTGGACCTGACAAAAACGGAGGAAAATATTGTGCGTTGTCCTGATCCGGAAATAGCTGAAGAAATGATTGCCCGTATTGTTTTAGCAGGAAAAGAGCACGATACGGTTGGCGGCGTTATCACCGCTGTTGCTACCGGCGTGCCGGCAGGTTGGGGAGAGCCGGTTTTTAATAAGCTACATGCCGACTTGGGGTTCGCCATGCTCGGAATAAATGCTGTAAAAGGCTTTGAGTACGGTTCTGGTTTTGAAGGCACGAAATTAAGTGGCTCGGAACACAATGATATTTTTGTTAAGACCGAAAATGGCATACGGACCAAGACGAATAACTCAGGAGGCATTCAGGGAGGGATCTCCAACGGCGAAGACATTTATTTCAAGGTGGCATTTAAACCGATAGCAACCTTGTTGAAAGAGCAAAAAACGGTTGACCGGGCCAACGAAGAAACCACGATCAATCCAAAAGGAAGGCACGATCCCTGTGTGTTGCCACGTGCTGTCCCTATTGTTGAAGCAATGGCGGCACTTGTTTTAGTTGACCACTATTTACTGAATAAAACAAATATGTAACTATGCCCAGAAGAAAAAGAAACAGGAGGATTCAGGTCCCGCCGGTAATTAAGGGAATGTCGGTTTATGGTATTCGCGGACGAAAATCAAACGAGGTAATACTTCATCTTGAAGAGTATGAAGCGATTCGTTTGCTCGATTACCAGAACCTGACACAGGAAGAAGCAGCGGTATATATGGATGTTTCCCGTCCGACACTGACGCGTATCTACGAAGAAGCGCGGCATAAAGTAGCTACTGCATTTGTTGAAGGAAGAGATTTGATCTTCCGGGGCGGAGACGTTTACTTTGATAAGAACTGGTATAAATGCAATGCTTGTAAAGCCAGTTTTAGCGATTATTCCGACGAAGTAAAGAATTGTCCGGTTTGTAATTCTGAAGATATTATATCACTAAACGAATATTTTTCTGATTAAAAAAAACCTCCGGCTCAACAGCCGGAGGTACCCAATTAAGTTGTGATAAAACCAGAGCCCTAGTACACTAGGATCGGCTGCAATTTACGACGAATAAGCTTTCATGTCAATACCAAAGTGACCGAATAGGAGATACTTTGCTCTTTTATTTTTTCTGAAATTCCATGTAACCCTTAGCTCATCCTGCTTTCGTCAGTTAGAGTCATTCCAAACTATTTTTTATTTTTTTTTGTATTCCGAAAAATTTGCGTATTCCATTTATCATATATATTTGTGCGTTAACTATTTAGCAGGAATTCGGAGGCAATTGATTTGATTAGTAAGTATAACTTTCAGTCATACAATTGTTTACGATGATTGTTTGAAGAAAGGAAGAAAAAACCAATGAAAATTAGAAAGCTTTTACGGATCCTTCACCGCGATTTAGGATATTTTATTGTAGGAATGACCATCGTTTATGCCCTGTCAGGAATTTTTCTGAATCACCGGCACGATTTTAATCCCGACTACAACATCATAATTGAAGATTTCCGGTTTCCGGTTCAGGAGGATGGAATTTATGGCGCAGATGACATCAGAAGTATCTTATCTGAATTACCTCACGAGATGACGTATAAAAAGCACTATACCAATAACGAAGGTTACATTAAGGTTTTTATCGAGAGTGGCGAAGCTGTATTGGATCCGGAAACGGGAGAAGGCAGGTTTCAGTTTCTGCAACGACGTCCATTAATTTTTGAGATGAATAAACTGCACAAGGCGACGCTCGGAACCGTTTGGAAGTGGGTGAGTGATTTAATGGCAGTTATTCTTTTGTTTGTGGCCATTTCCGGGCTGTTTCTGTTAAAAGGAAAGCGCGGCCTGACCCGATGGGGATGGTGGTTGACGCTTGCCGGTTTTATCGTACCTTTAATTTTTGCAATTTTATACATTTAACCAAAAATAACTGATTATGAAGAAAATCGCGATGTTAAGTATGTTGGCTCTAATCGTGTTTGCATGTGGACAACAAGCCAAAAAAGCGCCTGTAAAAACGGAAGAAGCTCCGAAAGAAGTAGTTGTATTAACCGTAGACGAGCTGTTGCAGCAAGCTCCCGAACTGGCGGATAAAGAAGTAGTAGTAAAAGGAACAGTGTTTCATGTTTGCCAGCATGGCGGCGAACGCTGCTTTTTAATGGGAAGTAGTGAAGGCATCAGTATCCGCATAGAAGCCGGAGAAAAAATCGGTGCGTTTACCCAGGAACAAATGGGAAGCGAGCTGGAAATAGCCGGTATACTTAAAGAAGTAAAAACCGAGGCAGATGCGCACAATCCGGGAGCCGAACACGGTACTGGCGAAGGAGAAGCTGAAGAGGATACTGAAACAGCAAAGGCTCATCAGATTATTGCTGAAAACCAGGCTGCCGCCGAACGGGTATTTTTTATCGAAGGACTGAAAGTAAAAGAACTGTAAAGTCTTATCAGCACAAAAAGGCCTTTGAGGCTAACAATACTGATTTGGAAGGAGAAGGATGCAAAACGATCAATTTGCATCCTTCTTTTTTTGGGTATTGTTTCACATAGGTGAAAGCAATATGCCGGTTTTAGAGTTCATTTTTGCCTGTATTGGCGGCCGGATACTTTTTCTATTTTAAATTACTTGTCAGCCCCCAAGCATCGCTTTCATATTCAAGTATCCAATGAATGTTAATTATCTTCCTCTTTCCGCAACCTTTAATTGTTTGGAGTTCCAAACTCATACTTTCCAATTGTAAAGATTGCTAAAGAGAAACTGTTTGAGCAATTTGAAATTGCTCTCTTAATAGGCTTGATTAAGCTGAAACAAAGTGCTATGGCGGCACTTTCATTATGAGGTATGCCTGTACTCTTATAAATTAAGATCCAACAAATTTTCAGGATGAACTTTAATGGGCAGCTTAAACTTTCAGAAACAAAAAAGCCTCCCGTTTTTCAACGGAAGGCTCGGATATTTCAAGTTTCTTTGTTCTTATTTTGCGTAGCTCACAGCACGTGTTTCGCGAATTACCGTGATCTTGATCTGTCCAGGGTAAGTCATCTCGTCCTGAATACGTTTTGAGATGTCGTACGAGAGCTGTTCGGTTTCCTGATCGTTCATCTTGTCGGCACCTACAATTACACGCAATTCGCGTCCTGCCTGAATGGCGTATGTTTTCATAACGCCCGGGTAGGAGAGAGCCAGATCTTCCAGGTCTTTCAATCGTTTAATGTACGATTCCACTACTTCGCGACGGGCTCCCGGACGGGCACCTGAAATAGCATCGCAAACCTGAACGATAGGAGCGAGAAGGCTCTGCATTTCCACTTCATCGTGGTGAGCACCAATGGCGTTCGCAATGTCCGGTTTTTCCTTGTATTTTTCGGCCAGCTTCATACCGAGTACTGCGTGTGGCAATTCCGGTTCATCATCCGGCACTTTACCAATATCGTGCAGCAATCCGGCGCGTTTTGCTTTTTTCGGATTTAATCCCAGCTCAGCTGCCATAATTGCACTTAGGTTAGCTACCTCGCGCGAGTGTTGCAGCAGGTTCTGTCCGTACGACGAACGGTATTTCATTTTACCGATCAAACGGATCAATTCAGGATGCAGGCCATGGATTCCAAGGTCGATTGCGGTACGTTTCCCGGTTTCGATCACTTCTTCTTCCACTTGTTTTTTCACTTTCTGAACCACTTCCTCGATACGGGCCGGGTGAATACGTCCGTCGGTCACCAGTTGGTGCAAGGCCAAACGGGCAATCTCACGACGCACCGGATCGAACGCTGAAAGCACAATGGCTTCCGGAGTATCATCTACAACAATTTCAACACCGGTAGCAGCTTCAAGAGCTCTAATGTTACGTCCTTCACGTCCGATAATTCTTCCTTTTATCTCGTCGCTTTCAATATGGAAAATGGTAACAGAATTCTCAATGGCTGTTTCGGTTGCCACACGCTGAATGGATTTCACCACAATCTTTTTCGCCTCTTTATTGGCGGTTTGCTTGGCTTCTTCCATGATTTCATTGATATAAGCCACCGCATCCGATTTGGCTTCTTCTTTCAGTGATTCTACCAGTTGCGCTTTGGCATCTTCAGCAGATAATCCCGAAACCTGTTCCAGTTTTTCGAGTGTTTGTTTGTAGATTTTTTCGAGCTCTTCGTTTTTGTGTTCTACCCGTTGTAATTGGGCATTCAGGTTTTCACGAATAACTTCAATTTCACGTTTTTCGGTCTCAAATTCCTTAACCTTTCGGTTGATTTCATCGCGACGCTGGTTAAGCATATTTTCGCGCTGTTTGTGTTTGTTTTCAAGGTTTGACAGCGTCGAGTTCTTCTCGTTAATATACCTTTCGTGTTCCGACTTTAACTGAAGGAATTTTTCCTTAGCTTGTAGAATCTTGTCTTTTTTGATCACTTCAGCTTCGGCCATGCCTTCCGCTACTATCTTTCTTTTCTTTGCTTTCAGGGCTTTGTTCCATGCGAAGTAGGCCAATCCACCACCTCCAACAAAACCCGCAGCTACTGCAAATATCAAATTTATGTCCATGAATTTTTAATTTAAATACTAAAAAACCCGTAGAGAACCTTTTCTGTCCGGAAAAGGCCCAATACGGGCTTTGATAAATACTTTATAGTTCTATTTCCAATTCTGCTCTTTTAAGAAATCAGAAATGTCGTCATTTAAATCCTTAATATCATCGATGAATTGAGAATAATCCTGGCGATCCTGTAAAATGCTGTAATTCAAAGCCGCCTGAAATGCAGTCATTGCCATTATATCTTGTTGGTCGTTGTGTTGAAACCTTTTTCTGAATTCACTAATGGTTTCGTTCACAAATTTTGCAGCTTTCCGGTATCTCTCTTCATCTCTGCGATTGATGGTCAGCGGATAATTCCGCTCGTCAATCTTAATATTTATTCTAAAATCGTTGTCTTTCACAATACATTACTTGTTTAGTAATGCGATACATTTATCAATCTCCCGTATCAATAAGTTAATTTTCTGTTTTGCCTCCCCGTTGCCATGTTTCTCAGATAACAATTGGTTGGCAATTTTCAGTTGCTCGTTTTTTTGACCGATCTCCGACTTTTCGTGCTCCAATTCCCCGATTTTATTACGGAGTTTCGAAATTTCGTCGTGCAACAATCGGTTTTCATTTTCCAAATGCTTGAAACTGCTGAATAATTGCTGCACATTCGTTTTTAATTCTTTCAGAAGCAAACGATCTTCTTCGGTCATTATAGCTGCATTTCAGAGGCAAAGTTAACTTTTTTTCAATACCAAGAAAGTAAAAGTATTTGTTTGGGGACAAATAATGCTAACATCTCTGTGTTAATGAGATGGATGCACCAGTGACGTAAGATTGTGCAAATAAAATAGTTTGCCCTTCGTTGTAATAAGAATTGAAGCCTGTAAAAAGTTAAATTTGCGGGCCAACTAAATGATGTTTATGAGAACTTTAGTTCTGTTTATTCTGGTTATAGTCGCACTGGGAACAAGTGCACAGGAGAAATATTACAGCGATCCGTTAAAGATACCTTTGTTATTAAGCGGTAGTTTTGCCGAACTGCGGAGTAATCATTTTCATTCCGGGATTGATATTAAAACGCAGGGAGTTACCGGATTTCCGGTTTATGCAGTTGCAGAGGGGTATGTTTCCCGAATTTCGGTATCTCCCTCCGGTTTCGGAAATGCGCTCTATATTCATCATCCCAACGGAACAACTTCGGTTTACGGGCATTTGGAACGTTTCGCTCCGGCTATTCAGAAATATGTGACAGAC
The DNA here is from genome assembly GCF_003576475.1 of Maribellus luteus. Lineage (GTDB taxonomy): Bacteria > Bacteroidota > Bacteroidia > Bacteroidales > Prolixibacteraceae > Draconibacterium > Draconibacterium luteum. The sequence continues at coordinate 235,141 of NZ_QWGR01000006.1, forward strand.
CGGCAATACGAGCAAAAATCTTTTCGGGTTGACCTGGAGGTGCCATCATTTTTGTTTCCGGTGAAAAAGGGAGAGGAAATTGCCAAAAGCGGAAACAGTGGCAGTTCGGGTGGTCCTCATTTGCATTTCGAAATCCGGGATACACGGTCCGAAGAGCCACTAAATCCCCTGGAATACGGATTTTCAATAGTTGATAATATTGCGCCCAAAATGTTCTCGTTACTGGTAGTCCCACTATCCGACACTTCGCATGTTAACTATCAGCCGGTGGCCGCCAGTTATCCGCTGGTTTTATCCGAAGGAAAATATTGGGTAAAGGGAAACCCGATAATTCCGGTGTATGGGCCGGTGGGCTTTGCTGTTCAGGCCAACGATTACCTGGATGGAAGCTACAATAAGTGCGGTATCACTGGGCTCACTCTTTCGGTGGACGATCTTACACGTTTTGCTTTTCAGCTTAAGCGTTTTTCGTTTGGCAACTCGCGGTATATTAACAGCCATGTGGTTTACGGCGAATACATCGAATCGGGGCGGCGTTTTATTAAAACTTGGGTCGATCCCGGAAATCAACTACCCATTTATACTTACGATCTTTCGCAAGGTGTTTTTGTGGCAAGCAATGGTCGTCACAAAGTTCAGCTCGAAATGGCTGATACCTATGGAAATTCTTCTTTGCTTGAATTTAAGGTGGAAGGAAAGTTCAAAGAAATACAGGCAAGTGTTCCGAATGGGAGCGTGGCTATGAAATATGACAAGGATAATTTGTTTGAATCGGAAAATTGTATGCTGAATATTCCGAAAGGCGCACTTTATTCCGACTGCCGGTTTTTGTACAAAGAAGAACCGACTACCGATGCTTTTTATTCTGACTTTCAGGTATTAAAAGATGAAAAAGTGCCGCTTCATATTCCGGCTGAGCTAAAAATAAAACCGTGCCATCTACCGTCGGAACTGGAGCCGAAAGTGTTGATCGTTAGTCTGAACTCTAAAAGCGGCCAGCCCAGCGCTGTGGGAGGGACTTTTAACAACGGTTGGGTGGAAGGAAGCATCCGCACATTGGGAAGGTATGCCTTGATGGTGGATACCATTCCTCCGCTTATCAGACCGCTCAGTATAAGCGAAGGTCGTTTAAGCGAACAAACACGAATTCGTTTTAAAATCAGTGATGATCTTTCAGGAATAAAAAACATCGAAGCTTTCCTCGACGGGAAATGGGCTTTGTTTGAATACGATGCCAAAAACAGTTTGATAACCCATTATTTTGATAAAACGCGGTTTGAATTCGGGAGGCAGCATGAGTTGGTTTTAAGAGTAGTTGATTACAAAGACAATATCTCGGTTTACCAGTCCGGTTTCTGGAAGTGAAACAACTGAATCCGGCGTAGAAGGTGTTTTTTAACAGCAAGGCTGCCGGGTGAAAAACAGATTTTCGTCATTCTTCGGGGCCGCGAATCCTGTTAACTTGGGCGAAAACTAATTTACCTGAGTTATGAAATCTAATCCTGCAAAGAGAATTTACGACCTTCAGCAATTTGGTGAGTTTGGCGATGTGAACCCATCGATAACCGATTCGTCCACCTATACCTTTCTGGAAGGCGAAACCATGGAAGAAACGTTTTTGGGGCACATGGAAGGCTGTTTTCTGTATTCGAGACACTGGAACCCCAGTAATAAATACCTGGCCGATGCGCTGGCTGCCATGGAGAATACCGAAGCAGCCTGGGTAACATCGTCAGGGATGGCTGCCATTACCTGTGCGCTCCTGCAATTATGCAGCTCGGGCGACCATATTGTCACCAGTGTTACAACCTATGGCGGCACCTATGCTTTTTTAAAGAACTGGTTGCCGAGGTACAACATCGAGGTGAGTTTTGTGGATATCACTAACCTGGAGCAGGTGCAAAATGCCATGCGTCCGAACACAAAAGTTATTTACACCGAAACGGTTACAAATCCCTTGCTTCAGGTTTCCGATATTCCGGAGTTGGCCAAAATTGCACATGCGTCCGGTGCCAAACTAATGGTCGACAATACGTTTACACCCATGATTTTTACCCCGGCAGAACTGGGAGCCGACTTTGTAGTGTATAGCATGACCAAGTTTATTAACGGGAAAAACGACTGCGTGGCAGGAGCCATTTGCGGATCGAAAGACTTTATCGCAAAATTATCGAATGTAAACGACGGTACGGCCATGTTGCTGGGGCCGGTGCTCGATCCGCTGCGGTCATCCAGTATTTTGAAAAACATTCACACCCTGCATCTCCGGATGAAGCAACACAGTGCGAATGCGATGTATTTGGCTCATAAACTGGAAGAAATGGGTTTGGCTCTGAAATATCCCGGGTTGAAAAGCCATCCGCAGCACGAGTTGCATACCCAGCTAATGAACAAGCGTTTTGGATACGGAGGAATGCTGGCGATTGATTTCGGAACTGAAAAGGATGCCAATCACGTAATGTACAAACTGCAGCAGGCCAACGTGGGCTATCTGGCTGTTTCTTTGGGCTACTTCCGTACCTTGTTTAGTTGTTCGGGGCACAGTACTTCGTCGGAAGTGCCGGTGGAAGTCCAAAAAGAAATGGGCTTATCTGACGGATTGGTCAGACTGTCGGTTGGGTTGGACGAAGACATGGAAGAAGTATTTGACCGAATTAAAAGCTGCTTAGCTTAACTGAATTGATTTATTGTTTTCATTTAGATTGGACAAAGTAAAGTTTTCAAGCTGCAAAATATCATAAGAAGGGAAGCTGATTTCATTATCTTTGTCTCTTTCGCAAAATAAATAAGTAGTAGTAATGAAGAAAATTTCAATGATAGGAATGCTGATTTTTGCATTTCTGATTATCAACCAACAGGTTTCGAATGGGTGTACTAACTTCTTAATCACCAAAGGTGCGTCGGTAGATGGTTCCGTAATGATCACCTATGCAGCCGATTCGCACACTCTTTACGGTGAATTGTATTACCAGCCGGCACAGGATCACCCCGAAGGTGCCATGCGTAAGATTTACGAGTGGGATACCGGTACTTACCTGGGCGAAATACCACAACCAGCCCATACTTATAGTGTGGTGGGAAACATGAATGAATTTCAGTTGGCAATTGCTGAAACTACTTTCGGAGGCCGTTCAGAATTATCCAGCCAGGCTGGTGCGATTATGGATTACGGTAGTCTGATTTATGTGGCTTTGCAGCGTGCCAAAACAGCCCGTGAAGCTATTGATGTAATGACCGACCTGGTGGAAAAGTACGGATATTACAGCTCCGGCGAATCTTTCTCTATTTCGGATCCGAACGAAGCATGGATACTGGAACTGATTGGCAAGGGAGAAGGCGAAAAAGGAGCCGTTTGGGTAGCCATGCGTATTCCGGACGGATACATCAGCGGACATGCCAACCAGGCACGTATTACTACATTTCCGCTTGACGACAAGGAAAATTGCGTGTATGCCAAAGACGTAATTTCGTTTGCCCGCGAAAAAGGATGGTACGACGGACCGAACAAAGATTTTAGTTTTTCTGACGTGTATGCACCCGTTGATTTTGGTGGCGCCCGTTTTTGCGACGCCCGCGTTTGGGCCGGTTTTAACATGGTAGCTTCCGGAATGGAGAAATATACCGAATATGCCAAAGGTATTGTGGAGCATGGTGGCGAGCACAATTTCCCGACCAACCGTATGCCGTTGTGGATTAAGCCTGACAGAAAGTTAGACGTTCAGGATGTAATGGGAATGATGCGCGATCATTTTGAAGGTACTGAACTGGATATGACACAGGATTTGGGAGCAGGCCCTTATAAATTGCCTTACCGCTGGAGAGGACTGACCTGGGAAGTGGATTCAGTTCAATACTGCAACGAAAGGGCCATTTCAACTCAGCAAACCGGTTTCTCGTTTGTTACGCAGAGCCGTAGCTGGTTGCCCGATCCGATCGGTGGAATCCTGTGGTTTGGTGTAGACGATGCTTATAGCACCTGTTATGCTCCTATGTATTGCGGAATAACTGAAATTCCGGAGTGCTTTGCAGTTGGCAACGGCGACATGCTGACTTTTAGCGAAACTGCTGCTTTCTGGACATTTAGCCAGGTGGCCAACATGGCTTACCTGCGTTACGACGATATGATCAAGGATGTGCAGGTGGTTCAGTCGGAACTGGAAGACAAATTTGTAAGTTATGTTCCGGTGATTGACAAAGCGGCTGAAATTCTGTACAAAGAAAAAGGGGATGCGGAAGCCCGTCGTTTTATTTCCGAATTTTCGGTAAACGAGGCGAACAACATGACTAAACGTTGGAAAGAACTCCGTAATTACCTGGTGGTAAAATACACTGACGGCAACATCAAAAAAGAAAAAGACGGTCAGTTTGAACGTACGGAAACAGGTATGCCGGCTTCACCCATTTTTGCCGGATATCCGGAATGGTGGTACAGAGCTATCGTAAATGCAACCGGCGATCATTTTAAAGTGATTGGCTCAAGTCATTAAGCATTTCATCCTAAAACAGATAGAAAAAGGCCTCCGTTGCGAGGCCTTTTTTTGTAACTTAGCGCGACAAATTATTTTGTAGCTGAAAATCAGTCAACTAAAATTGAGTTTTGACATAAAAATAAGTTTGTTGAAATAAAAAGAAATGCTATTTTTGCAGCCGATTTTATGCAATCTCTTGTCCGTCAGCTGACGGATTACATTGCCAACTTATAAAAACTACAAGAAAATGGATTTAATTAAAGCAGTAGAAAAGGAATTTGAGGTAGTTACTCAGCATCCGGAGTTTGGCGCCGGTGATACGATTACCGTAAGTTATAAAATTGCGGAAGGTGGAAAAGAGAGGATTCAGAATTTCCGTGGGGTGGTTATTCAGATTCGCGGAAGAGAAACCACCAAAACTTTCACCATTCGTAAAATGTCAGGTAACATTGGCGTGGAAAGAATTTTCCCGTTGTTCTCTCCGTTCATCGATTCAATTGAAGTGAACAAACGCGGTAGCGTTCGTCGTAAAAGAATTTTCTATTTACGCAGTCTTACAGGTAAAAAAGCCCGTATCAAAGAAAAAAGATTCTAGTCTTTTACTACGATATTCAAAAGGTCTCTGGTTCAGAGGCCTTTTTTTTTGCTTTAAACTTTTGCTGATAATCTTTTGCCAAAGAGTTGCACCGAGTAAACCTGAGTTGCACAGAGACTTTCAACATGCTTTATGAAAAAGCCGTCGTTCCTTCGGAATTAAAATGGGAATCCTGTTTGAGGTGAAAATTCAGTGAAATTCAGGCTGTTTTAAACAAACGCAGCAGCTGTTTTATTTTGTCTTCCTTGTCAGTAAAACCAACTGTTTGATAAGCTTCCATCATCGATTCGAGTAAACGCACCAAAAACAGCGTGTCGGGTTTGGGTTCGGTATAATCGTGCAGGGGAAGATATTCGTGCTTTTTCAGGTGGTATTCAATTTCTTTGCGGCTGGTAATGGCCCCCTTGTTGGATGGGTTAACGTAGAAAAGAACATCGGAGCTTACCGAGGGCCCATGTACTTTTTGCGCCAGTTCGGCATCCACAATGGCTACCAGCGGATTTTTGGGAAAATCAACAAGATAAGCGGGCATTTCAAGCTGACGGGCAACAATGGTGTAAAAAATACTCATCGAAACCGGGTTGCCTTTCTTGGTATCCAACAGCTGATTCAAAAAACAATTCTGCGGCGAATGCGGATTGGAGAGGTTAATCGCGAATCCGTTTATGTTGAACAGAAAGTGATTCAGAATGGTTACCTTCTCGAGCAGCGTAAGCGAATTATTAAGTTCCAGCCAAATGCTTTTCCGGAGGTTCTCAATTTTTACCTGAATGTTCAGTGGATTCAAATCGGGATACTGGAAGCGGTCTACATGGCAAAAGCCGTTTAGTAAACTCCTGCCTTCGGCAGGATGACCCAGCCATTTTTTTATGCGCCGTTTGGTTTCTTTGAACTGTAAATGCTGAATAATGTTTTCAATCCGTTGTTGACTGTGTTCATCAAAGCTTGCTTCCCACTTTTTCTCCAGTTCAGGAATAATGTCGTCTTTGGTTTTTAACAGCTCTTTTTCGACCATCCCAAATACCGTTTCATCCGGGTCGTCGAGGAGGTTAATGAGTGCTTCCAGGCGGGTTTTGTCCATATATTTATTTAGCTAGGTTGTTGAGCACAAGTTGGATGAGTCTTTTCATCTCGTCGCGGTAATTCTCGTTTGCCGTGAGTGTTACCCGGTTGGCAATAATCAGGCAAACGGTTAGGGCATTGTGCCCCAGTAGCTTTGAAAGACCATAGATAGCCGAGCTTTCCATTTCAAAATTGGTAATACGCAGTCCCTTAAAAGAGAACGATTCAATTTTTTCATTTAAGTGTGGAAAAGCCAGTGGAATTCTTAATTCCCGACCCTGTGGACCATAAAAACCGGGAGCAGAAATGGTTACACCTTTCGAGAATTCTTTTCCGCTGAACAGGTTCAAAAGTTCGGCAGAAGCATCTGCCACGTAGGGCGAAGCCAGTGAGGCATCCCATCCGGTGTAAGCTTTAAAGGCTTCTTCAAATGCGTGGTCTACCACATTGTTTCGTCCCGAGTAATAATTAAGCAGCCCGTCGAAACCAATCGACTTTTCGGAAACCACAAATGAGTTTACCGGCAAATCAGTTTGCAGCCCTCCGGAGGTGCCAATTCGAACAATGTTCAGGCTTTTATGCTCTTTCTTTATTTCGCGTGTTTCCAGGTCGATGTTTACCAGCGCATCCAGTTCGTTCACAACAATGTCGATATTGTCGGTCCCAATCCCGGTTGAAAGTAAGGTAAAACGTTTGTTGTTGTACCAGCCGGTAACTGTTTTAAATTCACGGTTTTGGGTCGTAAACTCAATTTTGCTGAACAGCTGGGCAATGGTGTCAACCCGGGCCGGGTCACCCACCAGGATTATGTTGTCTGAAATGTTTTCAGGTTTCAGATGCAAATGAAAAATGGATCCGTCGGGGTTCAATATTAATTCAGAATTCCTGATCATAGCGGAAATTTTGATGAAAATCAAAACTATTTAAAATAAGATGAATAGCCAATTGCAACAGGGAAAACATATAAACAACCCGATCTTGAAAATTTACCTGTGTTTTTTATTTTGTTAAAAACTGGCTTTTGAGAGACGGTTTTGGTAAAAAATGTCCGCAGTGGGAAATGTGTTGCCCTGGTTAGGTAAAATAACGACCGAAATTTCTATTTTTGAGAAACGAATCTAACATACAAACGGATGTCATTCAAAATCTTTTCACTTCAACTTACCGGTAAAATTAAACCTACGGCAACCATTGAACAACAGAGAGCCCGGTTAAGAGCTGATTATGATGCCTTTTTAAAGACCGAAAGCTCAGAAGAATTAAAACTATTTCTGGAGCTGGAAGCCTGGGCAAACTCGGAGTCCTATAAAAACAAGAAAAAAGAGATTGAGGGGCTTAGCTTCAAAGGAAGTAAGGAAGAAAAAGAATGGAAGGAATTTGAGCGGCTTAAGAAGTCGGGGTCCATCAAAAAATATTTTTTGGTGGAAGGCTCATCTGATTTAAAACGGTTTGAAAAGGAACGTGAGTCCGATAAACTAAAGAGTTACTATGCGCTGCTCGATTATATGAAAGAGGGGCAGTTTGAGAAGGATAAAAAGGAAATTACCAGCCAGGTATTTAAAGGTTCGGTAGAAGAGAAGCACCTGCTCGAGTACAAAAAGCTGGCAAAGTCGGCAGGAATAAAAGCTTACCTGGAATTGCACGGCCTCGAGGTTTTGAAGAGACACGAAGCCCTTGCAAATTCTGAAAAATTCAAAGAATACAACGAACTGAAAAATGCTTCTGACCGCAGCAAGGAAGACAAAGCGGCGTTCAAAAAAATAATGGGCGACAGTGAGATCAAAGCCTATTTTAAGCTGGAAAAATCAAAAAAACTGAGACTTTATAAAGAGATCAGCAGTAGTCATGATCTGAAGAGATACCACGAATTAAAGGCTTTGGTGGAGTCGAAAGAGTTCAGGGAAAAGGAAGCTTTTTTGAAAGACAAGCAGAAGTTTGAAAAGAGTGAGGCGTATAAGAAGCAGACCGAGTTTAAACGGCTGGCAGCGGACGATACAGTAAAGTTTGTGTTGAAATACGAGAAGTCTTCGTTGTATAAAAATTACCTCGATGTAAAAGATTCCTTCGACCTGAAACGCTACCACGAGCTGGATGCACTTTTGCAGTCGGAAGAATACAGAAAGCAAAAAGCCTGGCTGGAAGACAAAAAGCGCTGGGAAAAAACGCCGGAATACGCGAGGTATCAACAGTATTTGAAGGATAAACAAATACCTGATTTTGTCAATTATTTCAAATACAAGGATTCCAACGATTTTGATTTGTTTAAAAACCTGGAAGTTGTTTTTGAAGATGATTTTTCGGGCAGGAAACTGGATTCCGAAAAATGGTCGACTGCTACTCCGGTGGCCGGTAAACTGCTGGGCGAGAATTATGCCATGCCGGGCGACCTCAATATTTTTACCAGTGGAGATAATCTGAAAGTGGAAGATAAACTGGTGATCCAGGTAAAAAAGGAGAAAGCAAAAGGAAAAGTGTGGCAGATGCCGGCAGGATTTGTGCCTACCGATTTTGAATACACATCCGGACTCGTTTCGAGCGCACCAAAATTTATGGTGGAAGACGGAATTCTGGAAGCCAAAATAAAATTCGATCCCGTAAAACAGGTTGTCAGTTCTTTGTACCTTACCGGAGAAAAGGCAACCAACCGTGTAAATTTATTGGAAATGGGTGCCAGAAACCATCTGGGGTTTACTTTCATGAATGGCAACGGGAAGGTGGAAAGCCAGGGAATCGATATCTCAAACCTCAAGAAAAACACCTACATTTTTAGTGTTGAAAAGGCAGGCTCAACATTCACCTGGAAAATTAACGAAGTGGAAATTTTGAAACAGGAAAAGCCGGAAATGAACAAGCAATTGTTTATTGAAGCTTCCAGCCTGGTGATCAATCCGGTTTCATCAGCCGTTAATTTCGAAATTGAATGGGTAAAATGCTATCGTAGAAAATGATGCAGAACAATTGGAATGTTGACTGGGCCGAAGAGTTTAACGGGGCCATTACTGTTTGCGACCGAAAGGGGATAATTGTGTACATGAATCGTCGTTCTATTGAGCAATTTCATAAATACGGTGGTGCCGATCTTTTGGGAAGCAACCTGCTCGATTGTCATCCCGAGCCCTCCAAAACAAAGTTGAAAGAGATGTTGGAAAAGCCGGTAGACAACATGTACACAACCGAGAAAGATGGCGTTACAAAAATCATTTATCAAACTCCATGGTACCAGGAAGGAATGTTTCGGGGAGTGATTGAGATTTCTTTTCAACTGGATACGTCCATGCCTCATTTCTTTAGGAAATAGGCTCAAGCATTGTTCTTAGTATAGCGAACGGCCAGACAGAAACACAGCAATATTGGCATTCGGCACCTATTACAATCCACGTTTGTTAAACAGAATGTATCCAAAATTCAGGGTTACATACCACTGCGTGTTTTCTTTCTCGTAATAATTAACGGCCAGACTTATCGGGCCAATTCCGGTCTGATAAACCATGGCTGCCATTCCCTGCCAGTAGATATTGTGGAAAAGATTGTCGCTTCTGTATGCCGTCAGGTCTTCTTTTATCAACTCTTCCCTGATGGGTAAAAATGCATAGCTTTCAAGCCGCAGGTGTATGTCGGGCGTAAAGTTAAAGATCGTTTTTAGTCCACCTGCGGTAAATTGGTTGGAGTGAAAATTGTTCAGAAACAGTGATTTGCTATGCGGCGTTGGCTGAAAACCGGGTGCACTTAATTTCACTGCTTTGTAGTTTCTGAACAGATCTTTTGTACCCAGCATTCCTTCGGCATGTACTCCCAAGGTAAAGGCTTTCCCAAAATTAAAATAGCGAAGCAATTTGGCATTCACCTGGAAATACTCCTGGTGTTGCAGGATTCTTCCCCGTACTTCGGATGTGCTTCCCGGGAGGTGTCCTTCTTCACCTACAACATATTTAATATCCAGCATCCGAAGGAGCCCTTCTGTTGCATATTGTTTGTAATTCAAAGAGTTGGTTTCAAGTCTTACATCGGCCACAAAGGCATTGAAAGTGCTTTCATCCGGTTCATCCTCTTTGTTGAAAATCTCTGTTTGGTAGTACTGGTCGGAGGCGGAAGAATAAGCAACTCCCGTGTAAAATTTGCTGTTCAGCCCAAGCGGAAAGCCCGTTTCAACCCTGAAACTAAGCTCGTCGCGGATGATGTAGGGAGGCCGCACGTTTTCGAAAAATAACTCGGAGCTGGAAGCAAAATAATCCCAACGGTTCAAGGTGAAATAAGATGCCAGGTAGTACGGCAATCTCGACGGGTAATCAATCCTGCCTCCCAGTTTAAAAGAACTGTAAAAACGACCAAAAAACAGGTTCGAGTTAAGCAAATAAGCCCTGCGGTTGTACATCCGGTAATTTACCCCCACATATCCCTGGTTGATGGGCTTGGTTGAAATATTACCGCCAATGTTTACATCCACTTTTTTTTCGGGTTCCACTTTTAAATGAAGGTCGAAATAACCTGTTTCCTTGTTGTAATAGGTAATAGGTTGTATTGATTTTACCTGCTGATCCGATACCAGTTTAAAATACTCCTTTTTCAGATCGGCCAACGAAACAATCGGCATTCCGTGTTTCATACTTTGGATAATAAATTGCCGTTGCATGTTGTCTTGCACACCTTCCACCTGTATGTTTTGGAAATAAAGCGCCGGTTTGCGCGCCACAAAATTATTTCGCTTCTCCTGTACTTCCTCTTTCGAAACTCTTCGGGTAACCAGTGCTTTAATGCTGTCGAGGGCATTCATGGCCGTTTTTCCTCCGGCTTCCATGGCCTGATCAATTTTGTCAAAGTCAAGCAAACCAACATCTTCAAATCTAGTTTCGAGCAAAATACCATCTTTCGGATCAATCTCGAAATTGGTGGGCCGCATAACAAGGTTGGAGATTTGCTGCATCAGGTCGTCGGCCTCTGCGGCCCTCACATTGTTGGCCACTTTGTGCCCGATAATAATATCGGGTTTAAAGATTTCCTTCATTTGCTGTGTGGGGAAGTTGTTCAGCAAGCCACCGTCGAACAACAGGCTGCCGTTAATTTCAATGGGTTTAAAATACAGGGGCACGGTCATCGATGCGCGAATGGCATTTCCCAGGTCGCCGTTTCGTAAAACAACCGGTTTGCTGTTATATACGTCGGCAGCCACACAAAAAAACGGGACCATCAGGTGGTTGAAATCATAGTCGCAGGCAGCGCTGGTGGCAGCCGTTAACTCCATAAACGCAAAATCCATTTGCTCGGCCGGAATAATGTTGGTAGGAGGGAGTAATTTAACCTTCTCGTTCTTTTTGGTAATTCTAAGCTGAAGCCAGGTGGGATCGGCTTCGGGCTGTTTGAAGTAATAACGGTAACCGGTTTGAATTTTCCCGGTCGACCAAAAATAGAAGTCGTCCGATTTAAACAACTCTTCCATTTCGTCGGGTGTATATCCTGCTGCATACAAGCCACCAACGATCGCACCGATCGAGGTCCCCGAAATATAATCGATCGGGATATTGTTTTCTTCCAGCACTCTTAAAACAGCAATGTGCGCCATACCTTTGGCACCGCCGCCACTCAATACCACGCCCACCGATTGGGAGTTTCCCTGAATGCCGATTAACAATAGAAATAAACTAAGGAGAAGTCTACATTTCATGGTTTTTCCGCCTACATTCTGAACACAACCAAATTTACAAAATCTACGGAATGTTAATTAGAAATATTCCGAAAAATAAAGCATTTTTGAAATATCTGTCCTTAATGATGCCTGATTGCTTCAGAAACAGCCTGGAATCAGTAGGACAATGAATCAAATAATAATAGATTTGTAGGACATTCTTTAAAAACCTGAATCATGTATAAACACATTTTGATTTTTCTTTTGGCGGTTGTGCCGTTTTCAATTTTTGCTCAAAGCGGGAAAGTGATGGAGTCGCTTCAGTTTGAGAGTAAACTGGTTTCATACCCGGTAGAATATTCGGTTTACCTGCCGGCTGATTATGAGACTTCTAACCGTAGTTATCCAGTTTTGTACCTTTTGCACGGTTATTCTGACGATGAAACCGGCTGGATCCAGTTTGGCGAAGCCAACCTGATTGCCGACAAGGGAATTGCCAACGGAGATTTTCCTCCCTGCATTATCATCATGCCCGACGGAAAAGTTAGCTGGTATGTGAATAGTTTTGACGGAAAAGATCCCTGGGAAGATATGTTTATCCAGGAGTTTATCCCGGCTATGGAAAAGAAATACCGGATTCGTTCGAAAAAGGAATTCCGCGCAATTGCCGGGCTTTCGATGGGCGGAAACGGAGCTTTGTTGCTTTCTATGCACCATCCCGAACTATTTTCAACTTGTGTAGCCATGAGTGCCGGAACGTTTACCGATGAAGAGATTAGCAGCAATGGTCGTTACGATCACTATTTCAAAAATATTTACGGCGAAAAACCCGAAACGGGCGTGAGCGATTATTGGAAAGCCAATAGCCCGATTCACCTGCTCGATAGTGTGGACAAAGAACAACTCAAATCCATTCGATTTTATATCGACTGTGGCGATGACGACTTTTTGTACAAAGGAAATTCGGCCTTGCATGTAAAAATGCGCGACCTTGGCATTCCGCACGAATACAGAGTCAGAAACGGCGGGCACCAGTGGGAATACTGGCGTACCGGCTTATTTGATGGATTAAAATTTATGGCGCAATCTTTCCACCGTTAATTCATCGTTTTTGCTTTATCGATTGATTTGAAACGCATATTTCCCATACTGTTGTTGCTGGGATTGTTGGGCACTACATTCAAAATTGCTGCCCAGACCAAGCCCGACTTTAAATGGGGAAACTGTGCTTATTTTAGTCTGAATGTTGGAGACAGCATTTTGTATGACAGTACCAGTGTACGGTTACTGTCCATTGAAAATCAATACAATCTGATAAAGATGGGAGCCGATACACTTGAAGTAAAAGTAAGCGGGCGTTCGCTGCCGCACAGCACTGCCGGCTTACAACTTTTTGTGGCCGACAACCGAAACGTGAAAGCCTTGTCGGGCAATGATTCCATCCATGGTTTGCTGAAAAAAGATGTTCTGCTGTGTATTTCCGACAGAAACAGGGAAATGCTGGATAAAAAGGAGTTCGTTTTCCCGGTTAGCTTTAACCAGGGTTTTGTTTGGAACGGCGACGAAGACACCTACATGTTTTCGTATGTTTTTGATGATCAACAAAAGAAGTACGAAACGTATCCAGGAATTGGAATTGACCTGAAAGATGCACGAGGCATTGAAAAACACTGGTTGGTAGCCATCGGGAACAGCACTGTGATTTGGGTCGACAAGGCAAAGGATGGAAGAACAGCTTGTGTGTTGCTGGCAAGTGAATTAAGTCCGGGAATTTATTACGTGTACGATTGCCTGTACGAAAAAACGCTGGAAGTAAAAAAAGGGCAAAAACTGGTGCGGGGCGAGTTGATTGGTACTGCCTGGGGAAATGCCTATTGGGGGCACGCACACCTGGCGGTTGTTTACAACGATACGATTCCTGCTTTTGGCGACCGTTTTGTGAATTGTGTCAACTTTTTTCCGCAACTATACGAGTTGTATTATTCTTTCACCTATAGTTCCGGCAAGTCGTATTCTAAGGGGAAAATTAGCTTTGGAAGGGCGGCTTCGCATCTCGGAAATGATAAAAACAATGCGGCTTTTGAAGAGTACCTGGGCAAAGGATGGATTTTCGGGCGCTGGAATCTTTCGGATAAAGTTGAAGCGGTTTCTGTGCGCGAAGGAGGCAATGTTCGTCTTGCGAAAAAGGTGTTCTCCGGAACGCCGGCGGAAAGTATTAATCCGAATGATTATTTTGACTACGAAATCAATGTGCGAAACGGAGTATACCGGATTCGGGCAAAAGTGGGTGATCTAAAAGCCGAATCGTGGCAAAAATTAGAGTACGAGGGCGTGTCCGATAAAACCTTCTCCTTGTCGGCAGGCGAACAAAAATGGACAGATGAAAGGACCGTAAGAGTGGAAGACCGAAAACTAACGGTTCGTGTTTATGTGGATCCCGAAAATAAAAAAGTAGCCGGTTTAAGTGAGATCGTATTTCAAATGGTTTATTAGGCGAACTCCAGTGTCATTCCCGTTTTTACCTGTTTTGAATTGAATTCTTTGTGAAACAAAGCCAGTGCAGGCAGTTCGGTGCAATGCGCAGGAAGTACGTGTTCTACATGGTTTTCTTTCAGGTATCGGATGGTTTGCATCGTTTGCTCATTGGGCTCCTTTAGGTGAAAACCGCCAATGACGGCTTTAATTGTTGAAATTCCGGTGACTTCTTTGGCATATTCGCAAATGTTGCAAATGCCGGCATGTGCGCAGCCCGAGATGATGACAAGTTGATTGCTTACCACGGCTGCCAATGCCGAATCATCGCTAACAAAATCTTCCGAATTGTCTGCAAATTCAAAACCGGTTGTTTGGCTTTCAAATGAATTTTTGCGGGGTATTTCTCCCAAAAACCAAAGATTGTCGGTGATTTTAAGCGGTTTTTCTGACAGAGTTAAATGGAAACGACTGGCCATTTCCTGACTGCTTATTTCAATACCTACAGGTGAGTGGTCCCTTTTTCGAAAGCGCTTCCGTAAAGATCCGGGATGCGTTATCAGTGTTTTATTTCGAAGAAACTTTAATCCATTGCCATGGTCCCAGTGTCCGTGGCTTAGCACAATTTTCGGTACGTCCTGTTGAATGTTGATTCCCATTTTACGGGCATTTTTCAGAAAAACATCTGAGTGGCCGGTGTCCACAAGGATTTTTTCACCGTCCGTTTCAAGCAGGTAAGAAAGACCGTGTTCGGCCTGAAACCTGCCGCCGGCGGTGTTATCGGTTAATACTGTCAGCTTCATCGGATGGTTTCTTCTAGTTTTTCCCAAACATGCTGAAGCTCTTTCCCGCTTGCAGAATCCGGTGCATATTCCATCATTGTCTGACTGTGTACCATCGACTCCACCATTTTTTTGTCGAACGGAATTTTGCCCAGCAGTTGAATGTGATTTTCTTTCAGGAACTCTTCCACAGTGCTTGTCATTTCCAGGTTGATGTCGTATTTATTGATCACCGCAAACATAGGAATCCGGAACGAGTTAACCAATTCTTTTAAACGCGTGGCGTCGTGCAGGCCCGAAACGGTGGGCTCTATTACCAGCAATACCGCATCGGTTCCGGTTACGGAGGCAATGGCTGCGCAACCGATTCCGGGAGGGCCGTCGTTGAGCAGAAATTCGGCTTTTATTTCCCGGGCAATGCTTTTGGCGTGCTCGCGAATGTGGGTAACCAGGTGCCCTGAATTCTCTTCTCCCGGGCCCATTTTTGCGTGAATCATTTTGCCAAAGCGGGTATCGGAAACAAACCAGTGGTTGTTGAATTTTTGGTGCGTTGAAATCGCTTCTGCCGGACAAATTCTTTCACAGAGGCGGCATCCTTCGCACTGAAACGGATTGACTTCCGGAAACTGAGCCTTGTTGGTGTGGATGGCATCAAAACGACACGAAGTTTCACACAACCCGCATTGCGTGCATTTCTCAGGATCAATTTCTGCGACTGAACCACTGGAGAATGGGTGAGTTTCCAGTATCTCGGGCTTAAAAATAAGATGCAGGTCGGCGGCGTCCACATCGTTGTCGCAAAACACGGCATTGCTTGCCAGCGAAGCTAAAGCAGCTGTGATGCTGGTTTTTCCGGCACCGCCTTTTCCGCTTACAATAGTTATCTCTTTCATTTGTTGAATAGTCAGTTTTTTATTCCGGTCACTTCCAGCAATCTTTCCGCTGTTTTGATGTAAAAAGCTTCGAGTTCTTCCGGAACATTGTTCAGAAGTGTTCCTTTGGAATAGCTTTCGGCATATTCTTTCGAAAACGGTATTTTGCCGATCAGTTCAATATTATTTGCTTCCAGATAGCCGTACACCGCTTTGTTTCCCAACCCGGCCTTGTTGACAATTACGCCAAACGGAATTTTAAGATCGTTTAGCAAGTCTACAGTCAGTTTTAAATCGTTCAGGCCAAAAGGCGTTGGTTCGGTTACCAAAATTACATAGGCTGCTCCGGAAACGGTTTCTACCACCGGGCAGCTGGTTCCCGGCGGAGCATCGAGTATTTGAAGTACAGCGCTGCCGGCTGTCTGCTTTTTTAGCGCACGGATAAGCGAAGTCTGCATCGAAGAGCCAATCCGAAGCCGGCCTTCGGTAATCCCCGTGCCAAAAGTTGTTTTGTAGCCGCTGATTGTTCCGATGGGATTTTTGTATTCACGAATGGCGGCAAACTCGCAGGCATGAAGACAGGCACCACACGAATGGCACAGGTCTTTGTTTATTTCCGCAAATTTCCGATTTTTTACAAGGGTGATGGCGTTGAACTCGCACCAGTCAGAACACTTTTTGCAAAATGTACATTGGGCAGTATCAATCTCCGGAACCATTGTAAACACCGTGTTTTCAGAAATATTGACTGCATTGGGGATAAAAAGCAAATCGTTGGGCTCTTCCACGTCGCAGTCGATCAACTGAACCTGATCATCCAAAAGTTTCGACAAATACTGGTAAAGGTGAATCGCCACAGTTGTTTTTCCTGTCCCACCTTTTCCGCTGGCAATGGCAATGCGCATAAAATTCTTTTTAATAAATGGAAAGCTACCGGGCATGAAAAGAAATCCCCGAAAAATGATTCCGGGGAAATCTCAGTAGCTAATTCAAAATCCGGACTAAAAGGTTCTACCTTTCCGGTTTACTTATATTAATGGTCGCAGTAGTTGGCTGTAAAACTGATGCTTCCGTTCAGGAAGCCTTCTGTTAACTCGTTGGCCGTTAATTTGGGCGCTCCAACAAACACGTTTACATCGTTGTATTTAAAAATCTCGATGGCTTTTTGGCCCATTCCTCCGGCCAGCACATCGGTTACTCCCTGTTGTGCCAGCCATTTGGGAAGTAGCCCCGGCTCGTGAGGGGGAGGAGTTACTATTTCTTCGGAAATAATTTTCTGATCTTCCACGGTCAGTAACGAAAAGTAATGACAGTGTCCGAAATGCCCGTCCAGTACGCTGTTTTCGTCAACGGGTATGGCAACTTTCTTTTTCATTTTATACTTTATTATTCAGTGTTAACGGCTACCGCGGTTCATACCACGACCTCCTAAGTTTTTTCCCTGACGTTTTCCTCGCCCTCTTCCAGTAATTTCTTCCGAGTCGCTGGCCTGAAACCTTCTTCTGAAACCGCGTCGTAATCCATTTTCTGCGGTTGCGACCTCAGTTGTTCCTGCTGTTCTGCATTTTCCTTGTCTTTTTCCGGTTTGGGAACCTTGTCCCAATGGACCGGTACCATCTAATCCTGGCATTGTTTTAATTTTTATTGATTCTGTCTATAATTTCCTGGATACTTAATTCCTTGTCTTCCAGAATCACCATCTGAATTTTAAACTTTTCGAGCATGGTTCTGGCTTTAGGTCCGAAGTCTCCGGAGATAACCTGATGTGCACCCAGCTCAGCAGCCATTTCCGATGTTTTGGTTCCGGCACCGCCGTTTACATTTTTAAAACTGTTTTCAATGAAATTGGTAGTCTTGGTTTCAGGATCGTACACGCAAAACCATCCGGCACGGCCAAATCTGGGATCAAAAACGGATTGTAGGTTATTCCCGGTAGATGTAATAATTGTTTTCATTGTTCTTTTTGTGCTTTGTTATTTCTAAAAGTCTGAAACAAAGATAGTGTAAAAAATAATAAATAACATATGTGCATAATAAAATTTAAAAATAAGCCTGTTTTATCAGGATGGAAGGACTTGGGATTTCCCGTAGAATGCTTCGTTTTGAGGATTTTTGAGTCGATACAAAAAAAGAAGGTTGATGAAACAAATCACCAACCTTCTGCTTGTCAAAAAATCAAATGCAATTACTGAATTCCCGCTTTTTTCAAAAAATACTCAAGCGGGCAGAACTTTGTTAACGACGACTGAAACAGGTTCAGCCCAACAAATGCGGCCAGGCCCAGCCAGTAGATGTGAACAAAAATGGCCAGAAGCAGGCTTGTCAGAACAAAAGTTCCGGCTACTCCGCGTATAATTCTCTCCCTCATAATTTTATTCTTTTTAAACATATTTTTCTACGTTCATAATGTAAGCGTTTATCGGGCTGATGGCCTCGAACGAATCGTTAAATTCCTTTACCATCCGAAGCAACTCGTTGGCCCTGTCTTCTTCCAGAAATGTGAAAGATATGATGTAGCGGTAAGGACGTCTTGCGGATCCAAACCAGTTGGCAATTTCCCGTTTTCCTTCCACATCTTTCATAAAGCCTTCCACCTCGGTTTCGCTGTACGAGTTAATGTGAAGCTGCTCTAAAATGTGAGCCAGGTTGTGGTGATGTGCTTCCACACATTGAATCATTACAAATTTCATAGTCCTCTATTCTTTATCGTTATTTACTTCTTCAATCATTATTTCCGCCTCCTGTTTCTGGTATTTTTTCTTTTCAGTCATGTAGTAGATGAGCGGAACAATTACAAGCGTTAGGAAGGTAGACGCGATGCTACCACCCATCAGCGAAATGGCGAGCCCCTGGAAAATAGGGTCGAACAGGATAACCACGGCGCCAATTACCACGGTTCCTGCGGTGAGTAGAATAGGGGTGGTACGCACCGCTCCGGCTTCAATTACGGCTTCTTTGAGCGGAATTCCTTCGGCCAGCCGCAGGTTGATAAAGTCGATGAGTAATATGGCATTTCGGACCATAATGCCCGCGAGCGCAATTAACCCGATCATCGATGTTGCGGTGAAGAAAGCACCCATCATCCAGTGGCCAACCAGGATCCCAACCAGCGATAGCGGAATGGAAATCATCATGACAAACGGCACTTTGAAGTTTTGGAACCAGCCAATAATCAGCATGTAGATAACCAGCAGTACCACCGCGAAGGCTGTTCCCAGGTCGCGGAAAACTTCGTAGGTAATTTGCCATTCGCCGTCCCACTTCAGGCTGTAATTTTCCTGGGTGAAAGGTTGCTGTGTGTACTCTTCGCTAAGCAAATAGCCTTCGGGCACCTGAATATCTTTCAGTTTTTCCGACATGTTGAGGATTGCATAGACAGGGCTTTCAAGGCTTCCGGCCACATCGGCGGTTACGTAAACCACGCGGCGTTGATTTTTCCGGTAGATGCTTTTGTCCTGCACGCCTTGTTCTATTTCCACCACATCGCCCAGCGAAACCATTTGCCCGCTTTGGCTCATGATGTTGATGTTTTTCAACTCGTTCAATCCCGAACGGTCTTTTTCGCCCAAACGCAGGTTAATACCGGTTTGCTCGTATTCCTGTTCCTGGTACAGCTGGGTTACTTCCTGTCCGCCCAGTGCCATTGCCAGGCTTTGTGTAACTTGTTGTGTGGTCAGACCATGCAAAGCAGCTTTTTCTTTCAGTACATCAAATTTGTATTCTATTTGGTCGTCTTCAGGATACCAGTCAATGTCTACTACATCTTCTGTTTCAGCAAACAAAGCTTTCAGCTGGCGGGCAACTTCTGTCTGTGTATGCAGATCGGGACCGTATATTTCGGCTACCAGTGTCGACAATACCGGAGGTCCGGGAGGAACTTCCACCACTTTTACATTGGCATTGTATTTTTTTCCGATTTCCTGCAAGCCCGGGCGCATGGCCTTGGCAATGTCGTGGCTTTGCAGACTGCGGTCTCCTTTATCAATAAGGTTTACCTGGATGTCGGCAACGTTGGATCCCTGGCGCAGGTCGTAATGACGTACAAGGCCGTTAAAGTTCATCGGCGAAGCGGTTCCCACGTAAGTCTGGTAATTCTGCACATTGTTTTGCTGAGCAATGTAGGCAGCCAGTTCTTTTGTTACAACGGCGGTGCGCTCCAGTGTCGTTCCTTCGGGCATGTCGACGATTACCTGGAATTCGTTTTTATTATCAAACGGAAGCATTTTAACGGCCACCATTTTGAAGTACACCAGTGTCATCGATCCGAACAACAGCACGGTAACACCGATTATAAATCCCCAGCGCTTAAAAGGAGACTCCAGCATCGGATTGATGGTTTTCTTGTACAGTTTATAGATAACTGAATCTTCCATGCGGAATTCCTTTTCCGTCTTTTTGTTATCGTGTTTCAGCAGGCGGTAAGCCAGGTAAGGAGTGATGGTCAGCGCTACCAACAACGAGAAGATCATCGCAATGGAAGCGCCAATTGGCATCGGGCTCATGTAAGGGCCCATTAATCCGCTCACAAAAACCATGGGCAGCACCGCAGCAATTACGGTGAATGTGGCCAGGATGGTTGGGTTACCAACTTCGTCGATTGAGCGCAGCGCTGCCTGAATAAAGGGCAACTTTTTCATTTTAAAGTGCCGGTGCATATTTTCGGCAATAATAATGGAGTCGTCCACAACAATTCCGGTCACAAATACCAGCGCGAATAAAGTAATCCTGTTCAGCGTATAATCCAGAAAATAGTAACTGAACATGGTTAAGGCGAAGGTGATAGGTACCGAAAGGAACACCACCAGACCACCGCGCCAGCCCATGGCCAGCATTACCACTATGGTTACCGAGATGATAGCACCAAATAAGTGCATCAGCAGTTCGGATACCTTGTGCGAGGCAGTTTCTCCATAATTACGGGTTACGCTTACCTGTACATCTTCTGGTATGAGGTCTTTTTTCAGAACGTCCAGCTTTTGCAAAATTTCGTCAGAAACGCGCATTGCATCGGCGCCACGGCGTTTGGCAACCGAGATAGTTACGGCCGGATATTCGCCCGGAAAATCAGCTTTTTGCTGGTCCATTTGGGCATAGCCAAACTCTACATACTGAACGGGCTCCTGTGGTCCGTCAATAATTTCGGCCACTTGTTTCAGGTAAACCGGGTGATTGTTAACAACGCCCACAACAAGATTTTCAACATCTTCCGACGATTTCAGAAAATCACCCGCTTCCACCAGGTATTCTGTATCGTTTTTGCTGAAGGAACCAGCCTGGAACTGACTGTTTGCCAGCTGAATTTGCTGGGCAATCATCAGTGCATCCACATGGGCGGCAGCCATTTTCTCGCTGTCCAGTACCACGCGAATCTCGCGCGAACGGCCTCCAATCACTTTGGTCTCCGAAACATCGGTTACCTGCTCAATTTCGTTGTTCAGTTCCTGGGCTATCCGCTTGAGTTGGTAATCGTCGTAATTCTCACTCCACAAAGTCAGGCCAAGCACCGGCACGTCGTCAATCGAGCGGGTTTTTACGAGCGGTAACGAAGTTCCGGCCGGCATTTGGTCCATGTGCTTCATAATCTCGTTGTACATTTTTACCAGCGAGCGTTCGATGTCTTCGCCCACATAAAACTGTACAATCAACATGGCCTGGCCCGGCATCGAAGTCGAATACACATACTCAACTCCGGGTATATTGGCTACTACTTTTTCGAGCGGTTGCATTACCCGCGACTCAATTTCCGTGGGGCTTGCTCCCGGATAGCGGAAAAAAATGTCGGCTATGGGTACGTCAATCTGAGGTTCTTCCTCCCTCGGTGTAAGGTACGAGCTGTAGATTCCGATGACCAGGAAAGCGACCATCAGAAGCGGTGTCAGCTTCGAATTTATAAATGCTTTGGCTATTCCGCCTGCAAATCCTGTCTTCATTTTACTACTTATTTGTTTTCAACAATTGCTCCGTCGTATAATTTACCCTCACCCGACAGAATGTATTTTTCGCCATCGCTAAGTCCCGAAAGAACTTCAGTGGAATCGTTGTATGTTTTACCGGTTCGGATCCAGCGCAACACCGAGTTGTTGTTGGCGCCAACCGTATAAAGTCCGGTGAGTTGTCCGCGTTTTACCAAACTGCTTTGGGGAACGCGGATCATTTTTTCGGTTCCTTTTGCATGCAGAACAGTTGCGTACATTCCGCTGTACAGATCGATGGTTTTTACAGCATCGGCATCCAGCAAGATCTTTGCTTCAAACTGGCTGCCGGTATTGGCAGATGAAGGGTTGATCTCGGAAATAACTCCTGCCACCTCAGTACCGGGTGATGCGGTAAATTGCACTTTTACCGGATCATTCAATTTTACGTTGGCAATTTCCAGTTCCGGAATGCGAGCGTAAACTTTCCATTGCGAAGGGCTTTCCATGCTCAGCAAAGGCATTCCCGGGTTGGCCATGTCTCCTTCGTTGACAAATTTGCCGGTAATAGTCCCGTTGTAAGGTGCTCTTATGGCAGTATAACGAATGTTTTCGTCCACTTCACGTTCCATTTGCTCCACCGCCGAAAGACGTGCTTTAGCCATTTGATAATGAGTACGCATATCGTCCAGCTCTTTGTCCGAAGCGCTGTTGGCTGCGTGTAAGGCCTCAAAACGTTTCAGGTCTTTTTCGGCACTTTCGTAAGCGGTAGTTGCTTCCACCTTATTGGCTTCTACTTGTGCTTTTTTTGCCAGAATATCCTGGTTGCGGATCTGGATGAGCAGGTCGCCTTTGCTTACCTTTTGGCCTGGTTTTGCGTAAATAGCTGTAATCTGTCCCATCATTCGGGTGCTCAGGTTACTTTGCTTGTCAGCTTCCAGTTTTCCTGAAAAGCTGTTTTCCATCGGAAATTCTTCCAGTTTAGCTGTCGCTACTTTCACCTGAATTTTCTCCGGATTGCTGGTTGTTGCGGTGTTTTCCTTTTTGCCACACGCGGCAACAAATAATCCCATCGCGGCAAGGGCGATGAAAAGGTTTTTATTAATTGATTTTACTTGCATTTTATAAGGCTTTTATTGATTAATATCTTTTTCCATGAGCAGTTCCATTTCGAAAATGGCCTGCCTGTAGTTATAAATAGATTGTATGTATTCCAGTTCTTTTCCGGAGGCCAGTGCTTCCGACATCAGCAGATCGGCTGTTTTTTCGAGCCCCTGCTCAAAACGGTTGGTGCGTATCCGGAGTGATTCCTGCGCCTGTTCTTTGGCCAGTTTACTTGATTGAATACGGCTGTAGTTGAGGTTTACGTTTCTGATGGCATTGTTTACCTGTACCTGGCTTTGTGACAGGTAATCCTGGTAGCTAAAACGTGCTTCGTCCAGTTGGGATTTGGCTTGCTGCACAGCGCCGGCATTTTTATATCCATTAAATAATTTCCAGCTGAGTGAGGCACCAAGCATGTAATTATTGGCCGAGGTGCCTAACAGTTTATCGTCGTTCCATTCTACCGCACCAAAGGCATTTACTCGCGGAACAAACTTCATTTTGTTGCTGCGAACCATGTTTTCTCCTGCTTCAATTTGTTTTTGAAAGGCCAGCAAGTCGGAGCGGTTTTCCAAATTATAATCGGGTTGAGTGCCCAGCAGTTGTGTAGGCGCTTGAGCCAGTGAATCGGTTGTGGTAATTTGTTCGTTCAGTTCCAGTCCCAGTAAATGAGCCAGAAAATCGTGGGCTGCTTCGCGCTGATTCTGTGCTTCCAGAAGCTGGTTTTTGCGCTCCTCGTAGCGAACCGAAGCTTCCAGCACATCGGCGTGTTTGGCAAATCCCTGCTCTTCGTTGTTTTTTGTTAAACGAAGCGCTTCTTCTGCTACTTTAACCGAACGCCCCAGCACATTCACCGAAGATTCAGCCAGTTCCAACATAAAATAGGCACGCTTTACTTCGTACTCAATATTTTTGCGCACCCGTGTAGCCTGGTAAGTTATGGCTTCAAATTGCTTCCTGGCTGCTTTTCGGGCGTAAATTCCATCGAGGTTAAGCAGTGGCTGCTGAATTTCGATTTTTGTTCCGAAGTTTTCATTGCTTCCCGGGTCGTTTAGGCGGGCCGGGTCAAAATCGGCTTGCTGAACGATCTCCTGTTTTAATTTGAATCCAAACGAAGAGAGAGGATCGTTGGTAGTAACACCGGTATGACTGGCTTCAATTCCGGGTAGAAAAACGGAGTTAGTCATTCGGTACGATGCTTTGGCGGTGTTTATTCGCGCTTCTGCACTTTTAATGTTCAGATTGTTTTCTGCTGCCAGGTTCAACGCTTCCTCCAGACTTAGCTGCCTGGTTTGGGCATTGTTCAATATAGGTATGGCAAGAAAAAAAATCAGTACTTTGGTAAATCGATCTTTAAACATATGCAAATGGTTTTATTTCTAATTTTCGGCACAAATATATGTTATAAAATATAAATATCTACATAAATAGATATATGAATATTTTATGGGATATATCCTGTATCTATGAGGTGTGATTTTTAGTTGTTATTTGGGGGTGAATACCTGATCCGGATACAGAATGCCAGATTCTGCAAACAGGGGTAGGGGGCTGTGTTACTGTGATGCCGTTTGGCTGTTCCGGTACTCAGTGTTTATTACTGAATACTTCATATACTATTCTGAATATTCAAAACTGTTTACGGTCTCAAACTGCCAGATTTCCTGAATTTGTGTTAGTGGCATCTTGTAAGTTTAGAAATTTGAAACAATACAGTCCGGGGAGATAGCTAATTTATTAATGTGCGATTGAGTATCCTTTGTGTCGAAAAACTACCTTTTTTGTTTGCTGGTTGTTAATCAAGCTTTGATAAATCTGTTCATTTTATAACGATGATTGCCTCGCCTGCGATTGATGCAAATGGCAGCATCCGTTGGTATTATTGGTCTTGTTCTTACATCGGTTGCCACTCTTTGTAGTACCCGTGCATTGAACAGATGTACTTAACTTCTGCTGAACTTTTACTTGTACAACCATTCTGTCAAATGACCATTTGCCGGGATCAGATTGGGACTCGAGCTTTTTTTCAATTGCATCATCCAGCTGCGGAAAGAAATCAACTTCGGTAAGTTCTTCCACGCGATCAACTGATACGACATAATCCGATAGCTGCTTTTTCCCTTCTGAATTGGGCAGGATCAGCGCAATCATTTTTTCTTCTCCTGAGTAGTCATAAATAATCTTGTAGTAATAACCGGGAACAGTAACTTTATTTTTCCCAATCGTTCCTTTATTATCCCTAAATATTGCTCCGGTAACTACCCAAATTCCATCTTCCTCCAAACTCCATTTTCGAACCGTTTCTTCTAAATTCTTCCATATTCCCCGGTTGAAGCCCGGCACCTGAGGCGACATATTGGATAAATAGAAAGTTTCGGACATGGCTGTTGACGACTGTTTCATATCGGCAGCCGGACACAAGTGTCCTCGGTCGTAACCGGACCCCTTGTAATCTTCAAGTGATGCTGATTGCGTCGAGACTTTCGGGTCGGGGCGAAAATCATCCGATCTGCCGGTTGCACCTGTCACCATTTCCGGCGTTAAATGATACAGCACCCAGATGGCTTGTTCGTGCTGTTCTGAATAGGCTAATGAATAAGAACTATGATTTACGATTTTGCCGGGAGATTTTGGCGTATAGTTTTGGGCAAAACCAGTCATAAATGACAAAAGCATTGCCAGCGTCAGTTTTATTCTCACTTAATTGGATAATTTATTCAAAATTCGGTCTGCAAATAAAGCCTTTTTCAATGTCGAAACATTCATTTTTTTCGATTTCATTTGCTGCACCGAAATATAAAACGTCAAAATGCTTCGGAAAATATTTTTTCAGGAGAAGTAATTTTTCGAACACATTATTTCAGTCCGAAAAGAAGAGTTGAAATATAGTTTGTACTTTAATTTGTTAAAATGAAAACAGGAGTGAGGTGTTGTATATGAGAGTTTCTGTGGTTTTGACGTGTTGTTCAATAACCAATTTAATTTTGAGATTAAGTTTGCCAGCGGAGTTTCCATAATATCTTTTGCCGGATCCCGGAATATGAATTTCACCATTGCTACACATTTTTGAGGTATGGATTTTCCGGTGCTGTTAATAACTCCCTTTTTCATCACAAACGATTCCTTGTATATTCGCAGCACGTATGATTGTTTGTATTGCAGAGAAACCAAGTGTAGCCAAAGAAATTGCCCAGGTAATTGGGGCAGGTTCGCGGAAAGATGGTTATTTCGAAGGAAATGGTTACCAGGTAACCTGGACCTTTGGCCATTTCTGTACGTTGTGGCCACCCGAGGATTATAACGCCCAATGGAAACGTTGGGATTTGCAGACACTTCCCATGTTGCCCAAACGTTTCGAAACCAAAGTGATGAAGGGTGATAGCGGGGTGACCAAACAATTTAATACCATTAAAAACCTGCTAAGTAAAGCAACTCTGGTAATCAACTGCGGTGATGCCGGGCAAGAGGGGGAGCTTATTCAGCGCTGGGTGATGAAAGAGGCTGGTTACCGAGGCGAAGTGAAACGTTTGTGGATTTCGTCGCTGACCAACGAAGCTATAAAAAATGGTTTTCAAAAATTGCAGCCTGCCACCGAGTTCGATAACCTGTACTATGCCGGTAGCTCACGCGCCATTGGCGATTGGCTACTGGGAATGAATGCCACCCGATTGTACACCCTGAAATACGGTGGTTACAAACAGGTGTTGTCCATCGGGCGGGTACAAACACCAACACTGGCCATGCTGGTAACCCGTCATTACGAAATCGAAAATTTTAAGCCACAGCCTTACTGGGAGTTGCAAACCACTTACCGCGATACGGTTTTCAGCAACACCGAAGGAAAGTTCTTCAAAAAAGAAGACGGAGAAAAATTGTTGAATCAGGTGTTGGGCAAAGATTTGTTTATCACTGATGTGGAAAAGAAAGACGGGAAAGAATATGCGCCCAAGCTTTTCGACCTGACCAGTTTACAGGTGTATTGCAACACACGTTTTGGATTGACTGCCGACGAAACCTTAAAGACTGTTCAGCGGTTGTACGAAATGAAAGCCGTTACCTATCCGCGTGTTGACACCACTTTTTTGCCCAACGATTTATATCCGAAAGTACCCGAAATTTTAAAAGGATTGAAAGCTTACACCCAGTATACCGGGAAGCTGCTGGAGAAAAAAATCAGGAAATCAACCAATGTTTTTAACGATAAAAAAGTTACCGATCACCACGCCATAATTCCTACCGGCGAAGAAAAATTGCTGGGGGGTAACGAGAAAAACGTTTACGATGCCATCACGCGCCGTTTTCTGGCGGTTTTTTACCCCGATTGCACGGTAGCCAAAACACAGGTGAAAGCCGAAGTAGACACGGTGCAGTTTGTGGCTAACGGCAAGCAAATTCTGCAACCGGGCTGGCGTGTTGTTTTTCAGGATGAAAATAGCAAAAGTGGCGATGGCGACACTATTCTTCCTGTATTCGAAGCGGGAGAACACGGTCCGCACGAACCCGCCTTTACCGAGAAAGAAACCAAACCGCCGCGTTATTACACAGAGGCATCTTTGCTGCGTGCCATGGAAACCGCCGGTAAAAATGTGGACGATGAAGAATTGCGCGATCTGATGAAAGCCAATGGAATAGGCCGGCCTTCAACGCGGGCAGCGATTATCGAAACCTTGTTCCGCAGAAAATACATCGAGCGACAGAAAAAGCAGATTCACCCCACAAAAATGGGAATTCAGTTGATTGATACCATTCAGAATGAGCTGCTGAAATCGGCAGAATTAACGGGGCAGTGGGAGAAGCGTTTGCGGGAGATTGAACAGGGTGAATACAGCGCATCGAAGTTTATTAACGAAATGAAGCGTATGGTTTACGATTTGGTGGTGGAAGTGCTCAGTGATCGTACAACGGTAAAGTTGGCGGCTCCCGAACCGGAACCAAAGAAACCAGCCGAAAAGAAAAAAAAGGAGAAGGATGACGCTAGTGATGAAATGAAATGCCCGAAATGTTCGGAAGGCCTGATTTTGAAAGGGAAAAATGCCTATGGATGCAACCGGTGGAAAGATGGTTGTGATTTCAGGTTACCCTTTGTTTTTATGGAGAAAAAGCTGACCGAAAAACAAGTGGCCCGACTGCTGGAAAAGGGCGCTACCACAAAACTGAAAGGCTTTAAATTGGGCGACAAAAAAGTGGATGGAGTACTGCAACTCACCAATGATTTTAATGTGGAGTTGGTGGAGGAAACTCCGGTAAAGACGAAGGCTGTTGATACAACGCCCAAATGTCCGAAATGTGGAGGGATCATTATAAAAGGGAAAACGGCCTACGGTTGCAGCAACTGGAAAGAAGGCTGCGATTTTAAATTCACTTTTGATGCCATTCGCGAAAAAGCTGCAGGAAAAAAGTTGACTAAAGAGTTGGTATTGGAAATTTTAACTTCCTGAGGAAATCTTGGGTTTAATGGGGCATAACTAATTGAACATCGCTTGCATTTTCGTTCCCCTAAAAGCAAAAAGGCCAGTAAAGGACGATTTTGTGTTTTATTTTATGGCTAATGGTTTAAACCCTGCAATTTCATTGCAGCTACTTCAGTTTCTATAAATTTGATAGATTTACAGTATGGTTGAATATCGAAAGACAAGCCATAGTGTAAGTAAACTATCGGTTCATCTTGTTTGGTTGACGAAGTATCGTTACCATGTTCTGCAAGGAGATATTCAGCAACGAACGCGTGATTTGATAATCCAGATTTGCAATGGGGAGAATGTTCTGATTCTAAAGGGAAGTTGTGAGTAAGGATCATGTTCATGTCCATATTGAATATCCACCTTCGTTGAGTGTGAGTAATCTGGAGAAGAGGTTGAAAGGTTGAACTTCATTTATTCTATAAAATGAATTTCTGAGTCTGAAGAAGAAATATTGGGGGCGTGACTTCTGGGCAGTTGGATATGGTGCTTGGAGTACTGGGCAAATAACCGATGAGATGGTTCAAGAATATCTGGAACATCATCGAGAGAAGCCAAATACCGAGAAGGGGAACTGGATATTTGAGTAAAATAGAAAAATCTCATTTTTCTTTTCAACCTATGGATTTCGAATCCATAGTTGTTTATTTTTCGAGGCTATTCACCCAACACATCGGCGAAAACCCCAAGTCGTTTTTAAAAACCACGAGGAAATAGAATTTGTGATAAAGCTGAAGTATTTTGTATTGAGTGTACGTAATGAAAGGATGCTTGTTCGAATATATGTTGTATTATTATTCTGGATGAAATTGGGATAAATTGGTAAAACAATAAAATTGATTCATGACTAAATTATGTAAATAATGCGTCTAAGTTATTTGATGGAAAGTAATTATATATTTTCTATAATATTGGTTATTATCTCCGATTCAATATATTTGTACGACTAATTCTAGCTATTCTTGGGAAAAAGCAATTCCAATACTGAACTTGTAAAGCTTCTGAAGAAAGGAGATATGGCGGCATTTGATGCCATTTATAATAAGTATTGCCATAAATTGCATGCATTTGTATTAAGATATCTCAAACAACAAGAAGATGCTGAAGAGATTGTTCAGGAAGTTTTTATTAAAATTTGGAACTCCAGAAGTAAAATCGATATCTATGCATCTTTTGAGTCATTCCTTTTTACCATTACTTATAATGCCACGATGAGTTTACTCCGAAAAAGAGTAAGCGAAATCAAATCAAAAGAGTATTTAAAATCGCTTCAGCAAGTCAACGATTCAGTTCCCGTAATAGATGAGTTACAATTCAACGAGTTGAATAATAAATTATCCTACTTGTTAGATCAATTAAGTCCGCGGCAAAAAGAAATATATCTTTTAAGCCGGGAAAATGGTTTGACCCACAAAGAGATTGCTGAGAACCTGAACATTACCGAAAGTACTGTAAATAATCACTTGGTCGCAGTTTTAAAATACTTAAAGTGCCATATTGACAATAGTTTAGCAGCCAATATTTTATTTTTCTATCTTTTTCTATAAAAAAAAGCAAATTCACATAGTTATCATCATTGGGCTATGCGTATTACTATCAAATCGCTGAGATTTTACTCATGTGTTTCATAGGTTTAGTTTTGTAGCTTAGAGTATCTCCCCGGTTATTTCAGGGGAGGTACATTATTTGAAAATGTATATGAATAAGGAGACACTCATAAAATATTTAAATAACGGATGTTCAGACAGTGAATTCGATGAGTTTGTAAGTTGGGTGAAAAAGGAAGCCGGTAGTGAAACGAGCCAAAGTTGGAGTCGTAATTTATGGAAGACTTTTGAACCTTCTATAATAAACGAGAGCGAGGCTACATACAATGTATTACTTGATAAAATCCATCATAGAATAAATCTTCAAAATAATCAGACCAGCAAAGGCAAAATTATTACTTTTTCGACCGTTGTAAAATGGTTCAATCGGGTAGCTGCGGTTCTTTTTATTCCATTGGTTATTCTTACATTTTATTGGTACACAACAAGCAATTTGCAAGCCGGAAAGCTTGCAAATTTAACGGTAGATTCATTGGAAGTTATTGCTCCTGTTGGTTCCAGAACAGTTGTCGAGTTATCGGACGGTACTCAAGTAACTTTAAATTATGGAAGCAAATTGAAATACCCATGGTATTTTACCGGAAATAAAAGAGAAGTTACATTGGTTGGTGAAGGTTACTTTGATGTCGCTCACAATCCGGATAAACCATTCATTGTAAAAACCGGAAAAGTGAATGTAAAGGCACTTGGAACAGAATTTAATGTACGTGCTTACCCTGAATATGATATTGTGGCAACTACCCTGGTAGAAGGAAAGGTAGTGGTGGAGAAGGTAAATGCTGATAATCAAATCCAAAATCTGGGCACAATGGTTCCTGGGCAACATGTCGAATACAATTTTGCCACCGGTGAAATGACTTCGATAAATGATCTTACTTATAAATACATTGCATGGAAAGATGGTAAACTGATATTTGATAATACTCCTATCGTTCAGGTGGCTGAAGAGCTGGGGAAAATGTATAATGTAGATATTGATATTGCTGACAATATAAAGGACTTAACTTATACCGTAACATTTGGAGATGATCCTTTATTTCTTATTCTTGATTTGATGACTGAAATAACCCCGATTACTTATAAGGTATTTCCACGAAAAAAACTTGAAGATGGCACATATTCGAAGCAAAGAATAAAAATTGAGAAAACTGATAAAGTATAAACTGATGAACAATAACTATTTGCCTATGAGTTAAAAAGAACAGGGAAATGCGCCAACACTTCCCTGAAAAGTTCAAAAATCATCCCGGTAGAATTGTACCGGGTAATTTATAATCTAAACAATACAAAAGTATGAAAAAAAATGAACGTATTCCTTGGGAATGGAAAATTCCCGGGGTGCAAGAAGTATTAAGAGCTATGAAACTTACTATCTTCTTATTATTGACTTCTGTAATTAGCGTGTTTGCGAATAAAACGTATTCGCAAACGAAAGTATTAAACCTTAAACTGGAAAGCAAAACAGTAAAGGAGGTGCTGCAACGGATTGAGGATCAGAGCGAATTCTATTTTATGTACAGCGAAAAGCTGGTTGATGTACAGCGCGAAGTTTCGGTTGACTTTCAAAACAAAAAAATCAATTGGGTATTAGACGAGTTGTTTGAAGGAACAAGTGTGAATTATAAGATTCAGGACCGTTTTATTTTGCTCACTACTCCAGAAGCTATGGGAAGTGATGCGACGGATGTGATGCAAAGATCTGTTTCCGGAATTGTCAAAGATGAATCTGGGCAAGCTCTGCCTGGAGTGACCGTTCTTGTAAAAGGTTCTGCTCAGGGTACGGTAACCAGTGCTTCGGGAGAATATTCATTTGCGAATCTTCCGGAGGATGCTGTTTTGCAGTTTTCCTTTGTTGGAATGAGGACGCAGGAAATCGAGGTAAAAGGACAATCTACTATCAATGTAACCATGGAGGCCAGCGCCGTTGGAATCGAAGAGGTAGTAGCTATTGGTTATGGTACTTTAAAGAAAAAAGACCTGACCAGTTCGGTCGTGACCATCTCTCCTGAGGATATGAACAAAGGGGTTGTGCGCGATCCGGTCCTGGCACTTCAGGGTAAAGTCCCAGGGTTAAATATTGCCAAGGATGGTAGTCCCTATGGAGGAACATCCATCCTTTTGCGAGGAGCTTCTACATTGCGAGGATCGCAATCGCCCATCTATGTCGTGGATGGAATGACCAATGCCGTAATGCCTCCTATTGATGATATTGCTTCAATCGATATCTTAAAAGATGCATCGGCCACAGCGATCTATGGTTCACGTGCGGCAAACGGTGTAATCCTAATAACAACCAAAAGAGGGAAATCGGGCAAACAGGTTATCTCTTACAATGGTTATGTGGGAGTTGAGACTATTTCAAATAAGATAGATATGCTTTCGGCCGATGAATACCGAGCCTATTTATCAGATAATGGCTTAAGTCTTAACCCAGAGGATGAAATGAATGCCAATACCGATTGGCAGGATGAAATGACCAGAGTAGGTGTTTCACACAAAAACAATATATCAATTAGTGGCGGTAATAACAGAACAACCTACATATCCAGTATTGAGTATTTTAAGCAGGAAGGTATCATTATTGGGACCAGCTACGACCGGCTGAATATGCGCGGGACTATTGAGCAGTATGGATTTAACGATAAGCTGAAATTGCAGTTTCAGGTGGGGGGTGTGATCAGCAACTCAGAAAGACTTCTAAACGAGCACGAAACATTACTCAATATGCTTCAGTTTCAACCGACGTATGCTGTTAAGAATCCCGATGGTTCTTATGCTGAGAGGGTTTCGACCTCACCATACAATCCGGTTGCTTTAGTTAATCAGCACGATTACGATGTTACAGGTAAATCAATGTTTGGAAATGCGCGTGCTGAATTAAATATAATTGAAGGACTTGATTATGTTTTTAATGCTTCATACA
Source organism: Maribellus luteus (assembly GCF_003576475.1). Classification (GTDB taxonomy): domain Bacteria; phylum Bacteroidota; class Bacteroidia; order Bacteroidales; family Prolixibacteraceae; genus Draconibacterium; species Draconibacterium luteum. The sequence continues at coordinate 268,018 of NZ_QWGR01000006.1, forward strand.
ATACTGGTCAATCCATGTCAGGGCAGTATTATTCCAAAAACTCACGGGTCGATCAGGGAAGTAATGGCAGAGCAATACGATCTTCTTATGGTAGCGAAAGTAAACTGATGGAAACATTTGCTACCTATAGTAAAGAATTTCAAAACCAAAGTTTGAAATTAATGGCTGGTTATTCATGGCAAGAAGATAAGTCAGGCGACGGTTTTCAATCCTCAAACATAAATTTTGTTTCAGATGATTTGAAGTATAATAACCTGGGAATTGGAAGTGGTTATGACGGTTATGTTGCGGAGTACGGTACTACCACAATGAGGACTTTACGCATGATTTCTGGGTATGCTCGTCTTAATTATGAGTTAATGGACAAATACCTTTTACAGGCAACCATTCGTCGTGACGGTTCATCTGCTTTCGGGAGAAACGAACGTTGGGGGACATTCCCTTCGGCATCTGTTGGCTGGAGAGTAATGGAAGAACCGTTTATTAAGAATATGAATGTTTTTGATAATCTTAAGTTGCGTGCAGGTTATGGAGAAAGCGGCAATTCCATGGGATTTGATCCATTGATAAGTATTCTACGCTACGGATCGGGTGGCAGCTTCTATTATAAAGGGGCGTGGCTTACCGGTATCACGCCTACGCAGAACGAAAGCCCGGATTTGAAATGGGAACGCACAAGTATGCTTAATTTTGCACTTGATTTTGCCCTGTTCGACAGCCGGTTAAGCGGTACGGTTGAGTACTACAATAAAGTTACCAAAGACCTGATTTGGGATTATGAAGTCCCGGCAACTCAGTACTTTGTTAATTCAATAGTAGCGAATGTTGGGGAGATTGAAAACAAAGGATGGGAAGTTGCACTTAGTGCTACTCCTGTTATGACCCGAGATTTTTCGTGGACTACTTCTGCGAATGTAGCGTTCAATGATAATAAAATTGTCTCCCTGTCGAATGATGTATTCCAGGTTGAATATGTCGATATATACGGAGTCGGACAGCATGGCCAATCAGGAAACAGGGCTTTCAGAATACAGGAAGGATATCCGATCGGGCAATTCTGCCTTTGGCAATATGCAGGTGAAAATGAAGACGGAATCTCACAATTTCTGGACAAGGATGGTAATCTGACAATTAATCCTTCGACACAGGATCGAATCGTTACAGATGAAAATGCTCAACCCAAAGCCATATTTGGTTGGCATAATATGTTTACTTACCGGAATTTCTCTCTTGATTTTCTTTTCCGAGGTGTAACAGGAAATCATATACTGAATGTAACAGCGGCTGACTTGAACTATCCTTCGGAAGTTGTTCGCTTCAATGTGTCGAAATTAGCACTTAATGAAAAAGTAAACAATACCAGGGCCAATTATACATCAACCCGTTATCTGGAGAAAGGGGATTATCTGAGGCTGGATAATATAACGCTTTCTTATTCTCCAAAGATATCTTCTGCTTATCTTCAGAAATTAACAATCTATACTACGGTTAATAATGCTTTTGTAATCACAAATTACTCCGGAGTTGATCCCGAAGTTAATATCGGAGGACTTACACCCGGTGTTGACGATTCGAATTTAAATCCTTTGTATCCTAAAACCCGTTCATTTGTTTTTGGGGTAAGTGTTGATTTTTAGTTTTTTATAACAATGAAAAAATTAGAAGATATGAAATTTATATATAAGAGCATTTATTTAATTGCTTTAACACTACTGTTATTTGCCGGGAGCTGTACCGACCTCGAAGTCCCGGTTGAATCTGAACTGACAGCGGTAAATTTCCCTAACACAGAGGAAGATTTTATTGCAATAGCAGGTCCTGCCTATCGGTTTTTGCATTATAAGTTCTATACGATTAATCAAATATTAGTACAGGAATTGACGGGGGATATGGCCATATTAACAGCCAATGGAGGAAACTGGTACGATGATGGAAGATATCAGAACTATCACCTGCATACTCCTACACCCGACCAACGGTTTCTCCGAGAATCGTGGGCAGCCTGGTACAACGGTGTTTCCAAAATAAACAGTATCCTTCCCCTGTTCGAAGGAAAAGAAGAATCAGAAGTGAGGGATTTGGCTATTGCTGAATTGCGTGCTTTCAGGGCATACTTATATTTTATTCTTCAGGATAACTGGGGAGGAGTTCCCATTGTAACTGATTTCGGGCCCGAAGTTGAATTAAAGGGAAGAGACAGTCGGAAAGATGTTTGCAAATTTATCGAAGATGAACTATTGGAGGTGTTGCCAAATTTGAGTGGTGAAACAGGAGTCGCAACCTATGCAAGGATGACTCAATGGGCTGCTTATGCATTATTGGCAAAACTCTATATGAATTGGGAAGTTTATACCGGGGAAGCGGGAAGGTGGAACGATGCAGTAACTGCCTGTGATAAGATTATTGCAGAAGCTCAAACAAATGGGACTATTGCCCTTGATCCTGATTATTTAGCCATGTTTTATCCTGATAACGGTCCGCAGATTAAAGATTTTTTGTTTGCAATTCCCTGTGACGGGGTGCATATGCAAGAACATATTCCTGCCCGTTACTGGCTTCACCGGGGGCTTCGCTATAAATACGAACTCCCATTTAACCCCAGCGGATCTGTTAAAGCATTGCCCGAGTATTACGATAAGTTTGTAGTGTGGAATGATAACGATGTCAGGAAAGGAATTTGGTTGACAGGGAAACAATATATGTTTGATGGCTCACCTATTATTATTGAAACAACCAATTCGGGGCTTGATGACCGATACAATGGCCCAAATCCTAATGCTCCGGTTGATTATCATCTCGAATTTACCCGCGAAATTGAATTCCGAAATCTTGTAACTTTTGATACCGGAAATGACGAATTGGGGAAAGCAGTGGGATATCGTTGCAATAAATTTTATCCCGATAAAAATTCGATTACTAGAAATCAGAACAATGATCTGCCTATTTTTCGCTATGCAGATATCCTGTTGTTAAAGGCTGAAGCAATTTTACGGGGGGCTAATGCAACAATGGGGCATACGCCTGTTTCTCTTGCAAACATGGTACGGACGCGCGCCAAAGCTATGCCTTACACTACTCTTGATCTCGATGAGTTACTAGACGAACGTGCCAGGGAATTGGCATATGAAGGCTGGAGAAGGAATGACCTGATAAGGTTTGGAAAGTTCGAGGAGCCCTGGGGAGTGAAAACGAGTACAGATGTTCGAAAACGGATATTCCCAATACCTCAGGAGCAGATAGATCGTAATCCACTGTTGGAACAGAACCCATCTTATGAATAGATAATTTCTTTCTGACGTATTTGAATAAATAATAATGACCGGGGAGATAGAGTCTTCTCTGTCTGCCCGGTTCATTATCTGTCCAAATTTATGTGCGTGCATATAGGTATGGGATTATCATATCCTGTTGTTATCCTATTTTTTTAGAATGAAACGAGTTTTGGTTGATTACTGACCTTAGGGCGAGTTCCATTTATCTCTAAAAAACAAACAATTCTTAAATAAGATGAAACTACGAATTATCAGAGTACTGGCCCCTCTATTAGTGCTTTTAAGTTGTTCTGGTGAGCAAGAAGAAGCCAGACAGGAAGTTGGGGATAAAACAGATTTTGTGGATCCGTTTATTGGCACAGCCACCGTCGGGCACACGTATCCGGGAGCCACCACGCCGTTTGGCATGGTACAGGTGGGCCCCGATACCGGGGTAAAAGGATGGGACTGGTGTTCGGGGTATCATTCGCAGGACAGTTCGATCATCGGTTTTTCTCATATGCACTTGAGTGGAACGGGTGCAGCCGATATGGGCGATATTCTGGTGATGCCTGTTACCGGTGCCCCGACATTTAATCCGGGAACAAGTGAAAATCCAGACTCGGGTTACCGATCCCGGTTTTCGCACGACAATGAGTCTGCATCTCCTGCTTACTATTCGGTAGAACTGAAAGATTATAATATTCTTGCAGAGATGACTGCTTCGCCGCGAGTTGGTTTGCATCGTTATACTTTTCGTGATGATTCACATGCCGGGATGATAATTGATCTGGGGCATGGAATAGAAGATGTAACCAAAGAAAGTACGATTCAGATTATCGACGACCAAACCATTACCGGGTACCGTAATTCCAGTGGGTTCATCAGGGATCAGCATATTTATTTCTGTGCCCGTTTTTCCAAACCATTTGAAAAAGTTTCTTCTTTCATCGATGGCGATGAAGGGGAAGAAAAAAACCTTTCAGGAAAACTTTGCAAAGTTTTCCTTCATTTTAATACAAGCAAAGATGAGCAAGTACTGGTGAAAGTAGGACTTTCAACCGCCAGCGCCGAAGGAGCCATGAAAAACCTCGATGCTGAGATCCCCAACTGGGATTTTGAAAAAGTATTGAGTTCAGCACAAAATACATGGAACGAATACTTATCGAAGATTGATGTTCAAACCATCAATGACGATCAGAAGAAAATATTTTATACCGCATTATATCACTGTCTGGTTTCTCCCAATCTGGTTACCGACGTGGATGGAGTTTACCGGGGATGGGACGGAGATGTGCATACCAGCACAACAGGCGACCTTTATACCAATTTTTCCTTGTGGGATACTTACCGTGCCAGCCATCCTTTGTACTCTCTGTTGTACCCTGATAAAAACATCGCGTTTATCAACTCAATGTTGCAGCGATACAATGAAATTGGGCAGCTGCCGATCAACGAATACGGGTCGAACGAAACGTATTGCATGATTGGGTACCATTCGGTTCCGGTAATTTCAGAAGCCATCATGCAGGACCACAAAGGGTTTAGTTACGAATTGGCTTACGAAGCCATGAAAAATAGCGCGATGGACGATAGTCGCGGGGTGGGCTACATGAAGAAATACAAATATATTCCCAGTGAGCTGGAAAGCAATTCGGTATCGAAAGTGCTGGAATATTCATACGACGACTGGTGTCTGGCCCAGGTCGCCCGTAAGTTGTGGAAAATGGACGATCTTGCCTATTTTACTCAGCGGGCACAGTATTTCAAAAATCAGTTCGATGCTTCAACCGGGTTTATGCGTGGGCGAAAAGCCGACGGAAACTGGGTGACTCCCTTCGACCCGAAATCGGTATCAATCTTAAATCAAGGTGATTTCACGGAAGGAAATTCATGGCAATATTCATTTTATGTTCCTCAGGACGTGAATACCCTGATTGAACTGATGGGCGGTGATGAAAAATTCTGTACCAAGCTGGACTCTCTGTTTAATACCGATCCAACCATCGACAACGAACGGGCCTGGGATGTTACCGGCCTGGTGGGGCAATATGCACATGGTAACGAACCAAGCCATCATATTGCCTACCTGTACAATTTCGGTGGTCAGCCCTGGAAAACACAGGAAATGGTGAATAAAATAAAGACAACCTTGTACACCAGCTCACGCGATGGATTGTGTGGAAATGACGACTGCGGCCAAATGTCGGCCTGGTATGTATTTAGCTCGTTGGGATTTTATCCGGTAACCCCAGGAATAGACTACTACGTGATCGGTAGTCCTTCAGTGAAAAGCGCAACCTTGCACCTTCCCAATGAAAAGACATTTGAGATCAAGGCCGGCAATGTTACTGAAAGCAACTATTACATCCAGTCATCCAGCCTGAACGGACAAGCTTATTCCAAATCATTCATCAAATACAAAGACCTGCAGAAAGGAGGTTCTCTTGATTTCACCATGGGAGATGTTCCTCAGGAAAAATGGGCGGTAAAGTTAAACGAACGTCCGGAAGCCAAAGTTGTGGAAGTGAAATAAAGTTCAGAAACTAAAACTCTTAATGATGATTAAAACATATCTTTTCATAGGAAGCATTATTTGCCTGCTGGTGTTTAGCTCATGCCAGGAAAAACGGGCTGTCGATTATGTCGATCCGTTTATTTGTTCTCAGGGCGATCACGGGCATTGGTTGCCGGCAGCGCTGGTCCCTTTCGGTATGGTCGGAGTTTGTCCTGATACCTATCCCGGGAGTTTGACTGCTGATGGCGATTTTGCCCATTCCGGATATGACTTTTCAGATAATCAGGTTCGTGGATTTAGTAATTTTCACAAAGGGAGTTCAGGGGGAACTGCTGTAACCGATAGAGCCGGCTTGCTTTCGCTGCTCCCTTTTATCAATGTGCCTGATAGTTTTTATTTCAGCCCAATTGTAAATATCGACAAGAAAACAGAAAAAGCTTCGCCGGGATATTATTCCGTTTTTTTGCCTGACGACCAAATCAAAGCTGAACTGACTGCAGAAACCCACGTGGGGGTGCACAGGTATTCGTATCCTTCAGGTCCGCCTGTCCGCCTGTTTTTATATGAAGGAAACCGGTCGCGGTCGGGTGGAATTACTTTCTCGATGAAAGACAGTCAATGCATCGAAGGGATTCAATACAGTTACGGGGGTATTTACTTTACGATGAAGTTCAGTGCTCCGGTTATTTCATCCAAAACCTGGAATGGAACTGCGCTGGCCGAAGGTGCATCGCTGGAGAAACAGCATGCGGGAGGAATGGTGCTCGATTTTGGCGATCTGAAAGGAAAACCACTGGAAGTCAGGGTTGGTGTGTCGCTGACGAGTATAGCGGCGGCTCATAAAAATCTTAAGGCAGAATGCCCCGACGAAATAAGTTTTGAGCAAATCCAGTCAAATGCGTTGGAAACATGGAATCACACGTTGAGTGGCATTGAAGTGTCAGGTGAAGATGAATACAAAACGATTTTTTACACCGCGCTTTACCATAGCTGCTTTTTGCCACAGGTTATTTCCGATGTTGATGGAACTTATCCCGGGCTTGACCAGAAGAACCACATTGCTAAGGGATACCAGCATTACAATAACTATGCTTTCTGGGACGATTTTCGCACCAAATTCCCCTTGTACAGTTTGTGGCAACCCAGGGTTTACCGCGATATTGTCAAGTCGATCCGCGATCTGTACGAAGAGGCTCAAAGCTGGGGAATCACCGAGGATAGCGATCATGCAGCTCACGGCAGCGTGGGGTTTCGTCCCGAAGGAATTGGCGGTTATCAGGTATTCAATACTTGTCGCCACGAGCACATGTTAATGGTAATGGCCGATGCATATACCAAAGGGATTTTTCCGTTGGACCTGAAGTCGGTTTACCCGTACATGCGGCATGAGGCGATGATTCAAATGCCGGAACGCTACGATTCGATTGGGTTCATCCCTGCAAGACCCGACCAAACCGGCGAATTTTGCTGGGACAGCTGGTGCATGGCACAACTGGCCAGAGCTACCGGAAATGATGCCGATTATAACTATTTCACGAAACGTGCCGATTACTGGAAGAACACCTGGGATCCATCCATCCGGTATTTCCGTGCTCGTGAAGCCGACGGAACCTGGCTCGACTTTCCTGATGATCCTGCCATAAACCGGGAAAAATATACCTACGAAGGATCAAAATGGCAATGGCGATGGAATGTAATCCACGATGTGCCCGGTTTGATCGGGGCTTTTGGAGGAAAAGACGCTTTTGCGAAAGAACTGGAGTATTTTTTTAATAACGACTTGTACACGGCAGGAAACCAGATCGACCTTCAGGCTCCTTTCCTGTTTAACTATGCAGGAAAACCATGGCTCACCCAGGAATGGTCAACAAAAATCCTGACTCAGCCAATTACTCAAAGGTACGGAACCCACGATTTCTTCCCGGAACCTGTTTTCGACAGGATATATAAAACCACTCCTGATGGTTATCTCGAAGAGATGGATTGCGATTACGGGTGCATGGCCGCGTGGTACAACATGAGTGCCATGGGCTTATATCAAATGTGTCCCGGCGATCCGGTTTATCAGTTAACATCTCCGATATTCGAAAGCATTAAAATAAAACTGAACGATCCCACTTATCCGGGAAAAGAGTTTGTTATCGAAGCCAAAGGTTTAAGCGATACCAATATCTACATTCAATCGGCAACGCTCAATGGGAAACCATATAACCGTTCGTCGCTTACCCATGAAGAAATTGCAAGGGGCGGAAAGCTCGTTTACCAGATGGGCCCTGAACCCAATATGCGATGGGGGATGAATTAAAAACCGGATGTATCAATTAGCTTGAAATTTGAATATGAATAGAAATTTTAAAATAGAAATATTGATTCGGATTGCTTCTGTAATGTGCTTTTTGTTGTTGATAATCAGTGTGCCTGGTTTGGCGCAAATTCCTTCGGTATCGGTACAGTCTGATGATTTTATCGAATCCTGGCTTACTTGTGGCCCTTTTTTAATTAATCCTGAAGCCGGGGATCAGCTTGGAAAAAAGAGATACGAAACAGATTTTCTTAAAGGTGCTGGCGGAGAAAACAGCACGGGAATATCGGAGGGCCTTTCGTTTTCGTTCGAAGGGAAAAACTATCAATGGAAAAGATATAATTCTCCGGCTTCGTACATTGACCTGAAATCGTTTTATGGTGAATGTCCTTATTCAGTAGTATATGCGGCTTGTGAGGTCGAGTCGGAAAAAGAGCAGGAAGTGTGGCTCGGCACTGGTAGCGACGATGGTATTAAAGTGTGGTTAAATGGTACCCTGGTTTGGGAAAACCAGAGCAACCGGTTTGCTTCTGTTGATGAGGATTTATTTCCCGTCAGCGTAAAAAAGGGGAAAAACCTGTTGCTGGTAAAGATCGTTCAATCAACAGGCGGCTGGGGATTTTATACCCGTTTTGTGGATGCCCGGTTGCGACTGGCCGAGCTGACTTCCATGTCTTTGCCCGAAATCGTGGTAGAAGAAAGCAACAATAACTCGCTGAAGATTGTAATTGGCGACAAATCCATTTATTCGGTGCAGGGGCATCGGTTCGAGTGCGATGTGGTCATAACGGATTCTGACGGTAATACGATTCTTTCAGAAAAAGCAAACATTGGACAGGCACTGGAGTGTTCGTTGAAAGATTTTAAGAACGGCTTGTACGGGGTTTCTGCCGGCTTTCATCTGGGAAACAAAATCCTGCCATTGCAGGAAGTTACTTATTATCACGGGGCGAAAAACATCCGCTTGCTGGGATATACTGCCAAAGGAGATAAAAAGCATTTGACCATCAAAGTGCTGAATGATAACTTTAAAGAAATTGAAAATGCGATTGAGGAGCTGCCTGGAGGCGAATATGTTTTTCTGCGACCGGATATTCAGAATGTACGTTTCCAGGTATTGATCGATGTGCCGTCGCTGGGGCGTCGCTGGTTTTTGGCCGACAACCAGGGAAAAGGATATGATTTCTCGTCAGGTTCTCCCGTTCAGCTCAATTTGCCTTTGGAAGCGCTGAAGAGCCTGGCTGACAATCTTCAAAATTCGTTGAAATACGAAAGCGAGTTGCCAAAGTGGTACCGCGATAATCTGAAAGAGAAAATAGCAGGAACCGGTTTGGCAGGGCTGGAAAACAATGCCGCTTCAGTTTATTCGGGGCTGGAACGCTTATCAACCTGCAAATACCGGGTTTCAGTGAAATCGGATTTAAACATCTGGGCTGCTTCTTCAATGGAAAAAATAAGTCAGGACGAAGCTCTGCCAGTCGATCAACTGGATGCGGTGCATGTTGCTTTGGCAAAACACGAGTACGAAGCGGTGCAGCTAATCCTTCGTCCGCGGAAAGAACTGAAGAACCTGGAGATTGAGGCTGGTCCGCTTACCAATGAGGCAGGCAATGTGCTGGATGCATCGAATATCGCATTTAATCATGTAGAATATGTCGAAATCAAGATGGCATCGAACGCGAATGTGACGGTTGTTAATGGAAAAATGGTAGATGTTGGCATAAGTCCTGAATCTTTTGGAACAGCAGGTATGTGGCCCGATCCGTTGCCGCCGGTCAGGGAGCCATTTACCGCAACTGCCGGACAGAACACCCCGGTGTGGATTACTGTTTATGCCCCGGCACAACAAGCCGGGGGGATTTACAGAGGGCAGATAACAATCAAATCGAATGGAAAAGCAATCAGCGAAATTCCGCTCGAGGTTGAGGTGTTTGATTTTGCCTTACCCAGAGAAACGCACACGGCAACTGCCTTTGGAATTAATATCAATGAAAACTATCATGGCAAATTGAATTGCGACCAGCGGATGAAAGTCTGGGATCAATATGTGCAGTTATGTTCTTCGCACCGGGTTTCTCCTTACTCGCCCCATCAGTATTCAAATTTCAGCTACACTTTGCAAGGCAACCCGAAAGAAGCGGTGCTGAATTTTGCAGCTTTCGACTCGGCAATGGCTGTTTATCTCGATCAGGACAAATTAACATCGTTCAATTTGGGAGGCCTTCCGGGGCAGATCGATGGTCATGCCCGCTTTACCGATGAATACAACAGGCTCTTCAGAAGTATATACTCGCAGGTGCAGGAGCATTTGCGCGAAAAGGGCTGGCTTGACAAAGCCTACTGGTACTGGACCGACGAACCCGCAAAAGAGGCCTATGCTGATGTGAAAAAAGGGGCGGAATTGTTAAAATGGGCCTGTCCGGATATTCGCCGCTTATTGACTCTTCACCTGGAACATGCTCCGGTCAATTATTTTTATAATTACGTGAACCTGTGGGTGCCGGTTATGCATTGGTATGATGAGCAAAAAGCCCGTGTACGGCAAAAACTGGGAGAAACAGCGTGGTGGTATGTTTGCTGTATTCCTAAAGGACCTTATCCTGGAAATTTTATTGATCATCCAGCCATTAACCACCGCATTCGTTACTGGATGATGGACAAGCTTGGTGTTCAAGGAGATTTGTATTGGCGTATCACTTATTGGGACGGGCATAATCCCTGGAAACAGACCATGTCGATCAACGATAAGGGAACCGGTATTTGGGGCAATGGCGATGGCATTTTGGTTTATCCGCCCCGCCGGGAAATGTCTTCGGTCCCGGTTCTCGAAGGCCCTGTTACTTCTATTCGTTTTGAGTGCATCCGCGACGGGCTGGAAGACATGGAATATTTGCACTTGCTATCCCAACTATCAGCATCCGGACAGAAACAGGGTAACATCGCCAAATTGGTTTTGAACGATGCGCGTGACGAATTGGTGCAAAGTATGACCTGCTACGAGCAAAGTACCTCGCTGTTGCAAGCCATGCGTTTCAGGGCTGCCAGCGCGATAGTGAAAAGCACTCCTTAAAAAAGGAGAAGATAAATCTGAAAAAATAGATAAAATGAGAGCATTCAGGAACAACACAAATATTGCAGGTAATGGACGGAAGATATTTCCTCCCTTGATCTTCGCTGTTTTGCTGTTTGGTTTGGCCGGGTGTCAGAAGGCCAAAGAACAGAAGACCGAGACAAGTAAGAACAACATTGTTGTTGTAAGTCACCGGGGAGCCAACCGGCTTGCTCCTGAGTGTACTTATGCGGCAGCTCAGAAATCCATTGAGCACGGGGCTGCCTATATCGAGGTTGATGTGCGCCGGAGCAAGGATGGAGTTTACTACATCATGCACGATGGCATGCTCAACCGTACCACAAACGGTTCCGGATTAATTTCTGAAACAGAATCCACCGTAATGGATACGCTCGATGCCGGAGCCTGGTTCTCGCACACGTATGCCGGGGAGAAAGTTCCGCGGGTGCACGAGTTTCTGAAATGGGTGAAAGGAAAAGCCAAGGTGTATTTCGATGTTAAAGATGTGGATCTGGCAGAGTTTATTTCTATGGTTCAGGGGGCAGGCTTTGAAAACGATTGTTTCTTCTGGTTTTCGGATTGGGCACAGGCCAGGGAATTCAGAATGTTGTATCCCGAATTGGCATTAAAAGTGAATGCTGCGTCGGTGGATGCCCTTGATTCATTGAAAACAATCTACAACCCGCAGATTATTGAATGTTCGGTGGACGATCTGACCGATGAATTCATGCGTTCGTGCCGCGATAAGGGGATGAAAGTAATGCCCTGGATTCCCGGTGATGATTGGGAGGCATACCGCATTGCCATCGAAAAAAATGTTGACATGGTGAATCTCGATAATCCCGATGTTTTTTCCAGTATGCTCAAGAATAACGGGACATTCAAAGGATACAAACTGATTGCCCACCGGGGAGGAATTGTCGAACAAAAGTACAACGAATTTGACCCTGCTTCCATTCAGACTGCAATCGACCAGGGATATTACATGCTGGAAATTGATGTGAGGGAAACAGAAGACGGAGTGTTGGTGGTAAACCACGATGATCATTTCGAACGGTTTTTCAACGATCCGCGCAGCGTGAAGGAGATGAGTTGGGACGAAATACAGTCGCTCAGGGCATTCCCTGGCGATTACGCTCCTCTTTCCTTTGAAGAAGTAGCCCGGATGTGCTCTGGAAAAGTGAAAGTGATGATTGATGTGAAAGTGGATCGTGCTTCTGCTGATTTCTATTATAAACTCGGCAATATAATGGAGAAGTATAAGCTGTTCGAGGGAGCCTACTTTATCGATAATGAGGCAAGAAAGTATTTCTGGGGAAAAGCAAAATTTTCAATCCGTGCGACCGAAGCCAGTCTTATTCAGGAAAAATACTCGAAGGGTGAAGATGTTTCGTGTCATTATTTTTTGTTCGACGCGGGAACACGCCTGACTTCTTCATTGATAAAGATGTGTCAGAAAGCAAACATTACGGTGGTGCCGTCGGTCAACTTCGGGCATTACCGTTTTGAAAATGCGGTAAGGGGAGCCAAACGGGATATTGAGTTCCTTAAAGCCTGTGGTGTCACTGAGTTTCAGATCGATTCGGATTTTGATGAATGGCTTCCAAACAGGTAGAAACTTTATTTTTTAATTAAAAAGAAAAGAGATGAAAAGAACGATTGGACTTTTAATGATTCTGGCAGTTTTTGTACTGTCTTCGTGGGGAAAAGATAACAAGCCAAATTCGGTGTTGAAATTCAATAAGGATGGCAAATTTAAAATAGTGCAGTTTACTGATATTCATTTTCAATACGATTCATATCGCTCCGACAGTGCGTTGGCGATTGTTAAAATGGTAATCAATAAAGAGAAGCCCGATTTGGTGGCATTAACCGGGGATATCGTGTGTTCGAAAAATACACGAAAGGCCTGGGAGGCTTTTTCGCGGGTGATGGTTGAAGCCGGGGTTCCGTGGGCGGTAGTGCTGGGTAATCATGATATTGAATACGAAATGACTGGCAAGCAAATCATGGAAGCCATCGAAGGGCTTCCGTATAATTTGACGGTGAATGGCCCGGAGAATCTATCGGGGAATGGGAACTATGTGTTAACGGTACAGTCGTCACAGAACTCAAAAACAGCGGCGGCCCTTTATTTTCTGGATTCGCATTCCGGTTTGGATAAAGATCTGGGGATGGGAAAATACGAGTGGATCAAGTTCGACCAGATCGAATGGTACCGCGATCAGAGCAAGAAGCTAACCAACGCAAACGGGGGAAACCCGCTGCCAGCGCTTGCTTTTTTTCATATTCCGCTTCCTGAATACAATGAAGTATTGAATGATAAAGTGGGGATACAGGAAGAGACTGTTTGCTCCCCGGCAATCAATTCCGGGTTTTATACCGCCTTGCTGGAAGCAAAAGACGTGATGGGGACCTTTGTCGGGCACGATCACAACAACAATTACATTGCCTGCTTGCGCGGTATTTGCCTGGCATACGGGAATGTAACCGGCAGACAATGCTACGGAAAAATAGGCCGGGGCACACGTGTGATCGAATTGTACGAGGGACAGCGAAAATTCGACACCTGGGTTCTTAAATTGTATGAAGGCGACCGTGATAAAGATACCTGGTTCCCGGCTAAAGACAGTGAACCCAAATTCTTCGTGTCTTATCCCGACTCTTTTATCAAAAAATAGAGTTGATAGCCCTGCTGGACTATCGGAAACCCTGCTTTGTGGATATTTAAAAGATAAAGTGTTTCACGGAAATGAAACTTCAGTTGGTATTAGTTTATATGGACAATTGCTGGGAGCAGGGATTTCGTGGTAAACAGGCTTGAGGAAATATTAGCAAAAAGGAACCGCTAAAGAAATAGGATAATAATGAAAAGAGTATATTATGTTTTATTGTTGGGTTTGTTGTGCAATGTTGTAAATGCACAAATCGAATTCATCGCACACCGTGGTGCATCATACCTGGCGCCTGAAAATACCATCGCTTCAGCGAAGTTAGGCTGGGAATTGGGTGCCGAGGCTGTCGAAATTGATATCCATTTGTCAAAGGACAATAAGGTCATGGTCATTCACGACGGAGACACTAAAAGAGTTTCAGGAACCTTGCTGAAAGTTCCCGAAACCGAATCCGGAGTTCTTCGGAAATTGGATGTTGGCTCATTCAAAAACGAGAAATTCAAAAACGAAAGGATTCCTTTTCTGAAGGAGATTATCCGGCTGATTCCTCCCGGGAAAAAATTGGTTATTGAATTGAAAAGCCGGAAAGAAGTTATTCCGTGGATGAAAAAGGAAATTGACAAACACGGCAAGTTGAATCAAATGGTGTTTATCTGTTTCGACTGGGAAACCATTGTTGAAACGCAGAAATTGTTTCCCGCCAATGCCTGTTACTGGTTGTGCGACAACAGCGAAGAACTGGCAAAAAAATGGGAACAGATTGCTGCCTCCCGCTTGCGGGGTGTTGACCTCAAATACACGATTATCAGCCAGGAAGTAATGGACTGCGCCAATCAACTGGGGCTTGAAGTGATCACCTACACGGTGAACAAGCCGGAAGAAGCCCGGAGACTCATCAGTTTGGGTGTCAGACAGATTACAACCGATAGGCCTGCCTGGTTGAAAGAACAAATAAATTAAAAAGAAAGGATATACAATTCGCGCAAGAGTTCTTGCCGGAGTAAAAAAAGAATTTAAACAGGATGAAAAATATAGTTATCAGTTTTTTGTTGATTAGTAATTGCTTGTTTGTATCAGCCCAAACAAAAAACGCGAATGCTTTGAATAAGGGGGAAAAAATGGAGGTGGATTTTGGCTATGCCTTTTCAACTCCTCACCGGTTGACCGTATCAATGCCCAATGCCAGTGATAAAACCCTGGTTGATGTTTATCCTGACAAATTGCGACTGAAATGGTCGTACGATAATTTGTTGAGCATTCCGGCAGGCAGTTTTTGTACACCGAACCCCAAATGGCATGTATTTATAACTCCTGAACTTGATGGAAAGAAGTTTGAAAACTGCAACTGGCAGCGTGGCGAAGGCTGGTTGCCCATCGTTGAAACGGTTTATTCAGAACAGGCAGTAACAGCAAAAATGCAGATTATTGGAGCCGAATCGGCAGCGCTTGTCCGCATCGACATGGCAAACAACGATACAAAAGAGCACAGTATCTCCATTGATTGTTCAAACGATAGGAAAACAACAATATACAATCCCGCATGGGTTCAATCCGAATGGGACAGCGATGTGTTGCTTGCCGGAATGGAAGACCGTGCCGACCGGATTAACCTTTTTATGCTTGGAGGTGATGAGCAGCCAGTAAAAGACATAACCACCATTTCACAGGTGTGGAACCTGGAGCCGGGAGAAAAGCGGACCGCATGGATTGTGCGTCCTTATGTTGCCTATCACTCTCAGTTAAATACACTGCGAAAACAGGATTGGGAAAAAGAGTTCAACAAGGCAAAGGAAGCCTGGTATGATCTTATCCAGGAAGCCGTTGAAATTCATATACCCGATCCGGTTGTGCAAAACGCCTTTTATGCTGGTTTGGCCGATTGCTTTATCATGCGTGAGCCGGTAAGCAGTGAATATGTTGCCAGTACTCCGGGAACAGAAAAATACCGGGCTGCAAATACCGGAGAAGCTTCTATCGTGGCTATTTTTTTAGACCAGGTTGGTTTACATCTCGATGCTGAGAAAGGTTTTCAGCTGATTGCAGATATGCAGGGGGAAGACGGAAACTGGAACGATCCCAAAGGTTGGGCGCATTACATGTGGGCAATGTCGGGGTTTAAGTCCTGGGCACTTATGGAACATTATCGTATGACGGGCGACGTGGATTATTTGAAAAGCCTTTACCCGAGAATGCTGGCCAGTTCGCGCTGGCAGGAAACACAGCGGGCGAAAACCCGGAAATTGGTCGATGGTCAACGCACTCCTGATTATGGTTTAATGCCGAGGGGCATGGGCGATTGCGGATTATGGGATGGCGACGATCTGTTTGGAGTGTTTCTTCCTCACAATATATGGGCGGTTTTTGCCGACTCGCTGACGCTTGAGGCTGCACGTATTTTAGGAAAAGACAATGATGTTGAAGAACTGTCGCAGATTCACCGCACTGCGCTAACCGATTTAAAATGGTCGTTGGAAGACGGTGCTATTTCGGAAAACGGTTACCGCTGGATTCCCGGTGTTGCCAATAAGACCGATGGTAGCCGATGGGGAGCTCTTTATGCTGCTTATCCCTGTGCGACTTTGCCTGCTCATCATGAATTGATCAACGGTACCATCAGCAAAATCGAATCGTTTATCAGTCCGGGTGGAATACCGGTAAACACGGGTTGGCTGAAAGATGGTTTGTGGGTGGCCATTGCACTGGATAACCTGGCCGAAGCACTTCTTTACCGCAACGAAGGCGATAAAGCCATTCAATACCTGTATGCTACCCTGAACCATGCTTCTCCCTTGATCTCGTGGTGCGAGGAACGTGGTCAGCAGCCCGGGGCAACAGACGCTACGGGCGATCTTCAGCATTTGTGGACTCCATTGTCGGTCGGGCGTTTTTTACGAGATGCCCT
The DNA here is from genome assembly GCF_003576475.1 of Maribellus luteus. Classification (GTDB taxonomy): domain Bacteria; phylum Bacteroidota; class Bacteroidia; order Bacteroidales; family Prolixibacteraceae; genus Draconibacterium; species Draconibacterium luteum. Next base: position 284,736 of record NZ_QWGR01000006.1, read on the forward strand.
GGTAATGGAAGATGGCAAAAAACTGCATCTGGCGCGGGGAACTGCCCGCCAGTGGTTGGACGATGGAAAAAAAATCAGCGCTTTGGACATGCCAACGCATTTTGGCCCGGTTTCCTATGAGTTACAAAGCAGTAAAAAGAAAGTAAGCGGCTACATCGATCTTTCCAACAATACGGCGAAAGAAGTTGTGTTGCATATTCGGCTGCCAAAAGATAAAAAAATTGTTTCTGTGGATTCTGATGTAAATTTGGAGTTGGATGCACAGGCACAGACAGTAACAGTTAAAAACACAAATAAAAAAATAGAACTGAATCTTGTGGTAAAATAGAAAATCATGGTTCAGGAACACAGATAAACCTTTCAGTAGGTAGGATGCTGATTTTTAATTTTTGTTTGACAAATCGAAGTTTTTAAAGGAATGCCCTTCCTGTGTTAATTGGAATTAAAAAGTGAGAGAATGAGGATCAAGAGGAACGTATTTATATTTCTGGTGCTAACAATTTTAAGTTGCAATGCTTCAGCACAGGATGATGATTTTGGACTGTGGCTGGAGGCTTTTGCCAATAAAAAGTACAGTTCATCTGAATTTTCTCTGTATAGTGAATTTTACACCTATAATAACAATCGTTCGATAGATCGGATAAGCATTGGCTTGGAGGGAGATCGCGATGTGTTTAGCTTTATGAAAGCAGGCGTAGGGTACCTGTTGATGAATAAGAATAAAACAGAGGATTATGAGTTAAGGCACCGGTTTTATGCCAATGTAAAATTTAAATGGGAGGTATTTAATCTCCGGTTTTCATTACGAGAACGTTACCAGCTTACAAGGTATCCCGGACACAATCTTGAATCGCCTGAATATCTGAATTACTGGAGAAATAAGATGAAAATAAGTTATGAAATACCTTCCTGTAAGGTGAAACCGGTAATTGGGGTTGAAACCTTTATACTAACCAATAAACAAGTATCTGATCGTTTAGATGAAATAAGATATAGCCTTTCAGCATTATATCCACTAACTGATTCAACTGATATCGAATTGTATGGATTGGTGGCACAAATGCATGATCTAAATCAATATATTATTGGTGTTTCTTATCAAATTAAATTATGAAATCCAAGATAATAACATATTTTATAGCATTCGTTTCCTGCTTCCTGCTTTGTTTTCAAGGCACATACGGAAACCCTATAATTCCCTTTAATGGTGATGAGCAAAAACAAAAGTTTGATATACCAACAATACTTAAATCAGCAAATGCTTCCGTAAAATTTGCAGTTGAAAGAACGTTAGTTCCATACAAAACGAACCTCTGTTGCAAATCAAGTTTTGTTGATTTAAATGGAGAAGTAATGGAAAGTATAAAGTGGCATCCTTTTGCTGCACTTGAGGGACCTGGATGGGCTGCTAATGCTGTTGGTGGAGCTTACGAAATTTTTTCATTTGGGAAATACATTAATGATTCCTCCATGGTCAATAAAGCAATTATGCTTCTTGATCATGTGTTGGAAGATGGTTTTGTAGATTACAATACCGGTTTTATTACAGGGTATCGCAATGTTGATACGGATATCCTTTTACAAAACTATGAACATAATAATGATTGGTTTTGCCCTGGTTCCATGGCTAAGATTGCATATCAACTTTTAATATTCAGTGATCATGTAGATGAAGAGCGAAAAACAAAAATGAGAAGTATTGCTATTAAAACTGCTAACTGGATTAATTCTAATGTAAAGCTGGCTTCTAATGGCTGGTATCCCAGGCGCAGTGCTCCAGATGGTAGTATTTACCCTTATAAACCTGATGGAAAAGATGACCCATTGTTTGAGAAAAGTGGAGATGGACTATTTATTATTCAGCTGAATACAGAATTAACAAAACGAGGTTTGGCAGATTATACCATTAGTATTAAGGAGAAAACAAACTTGTTTATTCAAATGGGAGGTATTTTCGGTAGCATTAACCATGATACGTATGATGAACATGAAGGAGTGGCTTATTCAGTTGCCTTCCTCACCTTGTTAGAAGTGTCATACCTGTTGGATAATGAAGCTATTCGTCAGTTTGCATACCAAAAATGTTTAAAAGGCCTTGATCGGTTTAAAATTACAGAAGATAAGAATGGTGTACAGTGTGCCGGATTATTGATTATGGAAGAAAGTTGGGACACCGCATACCTATGGGAAAATGCTGAAGCTGCGTTAGCCTATATAAAAGCTTTTAATGATACTAAAGAAGAAACATTTTTAGAGGAAGCGTTTGTAATTCTTGTGGCTATTTCAAAACATCATCATGGAGAACATGGATTTTTAACGGAAGGAGTTGATTGGAACAATCATGTGGGGGCACAGCATCATTTTGGTGGTGCAGAATTTGGTGATATACAATATACAGAACCTCTTTTAAACAATTTACATATTGTAGAACCGACACTTGTGGTAATAAGTCTTCTTGAACCGAAATAGCAATGTTGAATATGATTGGTAGTTTCGAAAAATAGTTAGTTATGAATAAGTTACCTGTGAAGATTCCGTTCTTGTTATTAGCCATTCCGGCAATACTCATGTACTTTGCATGTAATAGCTATGGTTTTGTGTTCCGGGCTTCAGTTACCGGCAGTTGCCTGATCATTTCAGCCGTTTTATTTTATAAAAGATTGGGGCAGAACCCTGATGTTTGGTATGTTTTAGCAGCCTTTGTTTTTTCAATTATTGGCGATTGGTTTATGTCGCACAAAGGATCCAGTTTTGCATTGTTTTCAAGCGGAGTGGGGGCGTTTTTTCTGGCGCATGTTGGTTTTCTGGCTTTTGCCTTGAAGAACGGCCGGATAAAAAAGGTATTTACTGCTGTACTACTGGCGGTGTATCTGGTTTTCTATATTTTCTGGCTGTATCCGGCCATTGAGAGTACTTTGTTGATGGTCTCCGTGTTACTCTATCTGTTAATTTCCTGTATTTCGTTGGGAGCAGCTTTAGGCATTAATAACTCTCCTGTGGTCAGGCAGTGGTATTCAATAGGGATTGCCTTGCTTTTTTTCTCCGATACAATCATCGCTTTCCGTGAGTTTGCTGCTCTGCCGCAACTAAGTTTTCTGATTCTGCCAACCTATTTTGCGTCGCATATTTTTGTGACACTTGCTTTAATATCTAAAACCATAATTCCAAATAACGAAGTTTAAGTGGTAGTCAATGAGTAATATCCATTTCATATTAATTCTGGTCTTGTTTATCGTTCAGGGTTGTCAACCGGTACCTGATTCAGAAAAAACGGTTAACACTACCAACCCCTGGACTTATTGGTGGTGGATGGGAAGTGCTGCAACCAAAGAGGATATCAAAATTCAGCTTCAGGAATTTTCAGCTTCAGGAATCGGCGGAGTGCACATCATCCCAATTTATGGTGTACAAGACAATGAGCAGAACGACATCTCTTTCTTAAGCGAAAAATGGATGGAAATGATTGAATACACCATCGATGAAGCCGGAAAGAACGGTTTGGGTGTGGACATTACTTTAGGCACGGGATGGCCATACGGTGGACCTTTTGTAAAAGAAGAAAATGCCGCCAAAAAACTTCAGCTTGAAACGTATGATTTTGGAAATACCTCAAAAATCGTTTTTGATATGGATTCCATCAACGCGAATCCTGAATTTTATGAGCTGTTGAAAATAGTTGCGGTGAACCGGAAAGGGAAATCCATTGATTTGGAGTCATTCAAAACAAAACGGAAAATTGAATGCGATGTTCCTTTCGGTTCGTGGAAACTGGTGTTTTTCTGCGCCGGATTAACCAGGCAAAAAGTAAAGCGTGCAGCTCCTGGCGGAGAGGGATTGGTAATGGATTATTTCAGTTCTGAGTCAGTGGACAACTATCTCAATCATTTCGATTCTGTTTTTACAAATTCTCAATTTGAGATTAGGCCACGAGCAGTTTACCACGATTCGTATGAAGTGTACAGGGCAGACTGGACTACCAATTTTTTCAGCCAGTTTGAAGCGCTTCGGGGATACGATTTATCGGATGTATTGCCGGTATTTATTGATGAGGAACACCCCGAACATCGGTATGTACAATGCGATGTCAGGGAAACGCTGTCCGATTTACTCCTGACATCATTTACCCGGCCGTGGAGCCGTTGGGCGCACCAACAAAAGTTTGAAACAAGAAACCAGGCGCATGGTTCGCCGGGCAATATTCTGGACTATTATGCTGAAGTGACTATTCCCGAAACCGAATCGTTTGGCTCCAGTCAGTTTGCAATCCCCGGTGTCCGGGTTGATGAAGATTATGAAGAAGAACGTTTTGGCCGTCCCAGTCCGTTGATGATGAAGTTTGCTTCGTCGCCGGCACATTTGTGTGGTAAAAAACTGGTGAGTTCCGAAACTGCAACCTGGCTTGGAAATCATTTTAAAGTGGCTTTATCGCAAATAAAACCGCAGATTGACGAATTATTTGTTGGCGGGATTAATCACATTTTTTATCACGGATCGACGTATTCCCCGGTAGCCGAAGATTTTCCAGGATGGTTGTTTTATGCATCAACCAATTTTGGCCGGAATGCTCATTTTAAAGATGAGTTGCCCAAGCTGAATAAATACATCCAAAATTGCCAGTCGTTGTTGCAGAACTCATCGCCGGATAACGATATTTTGCTGTACTTCCCGATACACGATTTGTGGACCAAAGATAAAGGCCAGCTATTGTTGCAGCTTGATGTGCATAAATGGTCGAAGTGGTTTGGTGAAACGGCTTTCGGGGATTTGTCAAAACTTTTATGGGAACAGGGATATTCGTATGATTATATTTCCGACAGGCAAATAGCGAAGCTTCAGGTAAATGATGAAAAGAACCTTCTTCTGAATGGAAACTCAACTTATTCAACGGTCATTGTTCCTGAGCTTGAATTTATTAGTAAAGAAACATTGGCAAAGCTGGAGAAACTGGCGCAGCAAGGTGCAAGCGTTGTGTTTGCAGGTGGTTTGCCCAAACACTTTGCGGGTTACAAAGCCTTTCTGGAGAATAGTCCGGGATTGAGCATTGCAAAGCAACGATTGGCGCAATTACCTAATGTTTATATTGAAAATGAGGGAATTCTGGCGACACTTGACAAGTTGAAAATCAGGAAAGAAAGAATGAAACTTCAGGGGCTTGATTTTATCCGGAAGAAAAAAAACGGAACGCCTTTTTATTTTGTAACAAACCTTTCTGACCGGTTTTACGAAGATTCTGTAAGTATTTCCAGTGGGTGTAACTTTCTTGAAATATACGATCCGCTTGCCAACAAACGAGGCTTTGTTGATGTGGACGGGACAACGGAATCAGGCAAAATATTTTTTCAGTTAGCTCCCGGAAAATCGTGCATTTTGTTTCCACATCAAACAAAGCCTGACTTAAAAGAATGGAAGTATTCCAATCCGTCGGATACGATTGTGTTATCGGGAAAGTGGACCGTGAAATTTATTTCAGGAAACACCGATAAGCTGGCAGGTGAATACAACATTCAATCACTCTCGTCGTGGACCGAATGGGGAGATTCAGCACTTCTGTATTTTTCAGGAAAAGCCAAATATGCCAGTACTTTTAGTTTGAACGGAAAACCGTCACCGGAATCGGCTTACCTCCTTTGTCTGGAAGATGTAAGAGAGTCGGCAGAAGTTTGGGTAAACGGGATTAACATGGGGACAATATGGTCTGTTCCTTTTCAGCTCGAAATTCCGGGTACTGTTTTGAAGGCGGAAAATCAAATTGAAATAATAGTGCAGAATTTATCCGCCAATAAGATAATAGCGATGGATAAAGCGGGAGTGGCCTGGAAGAAATTCAAAGAAATAAATTTTGTGGACATCAAATACAAACCCTTCGATGCTTCGGGCTGGGAACCGTCGCCTTCAGGAATCATCGGAAAAGCATATCTGACTAAAATTAATTAAGCATGAAAGAAATACGAATCAAAGCGATGTCTCAATTATTGAATATTTTATTTATAGCCCTTCTTATTATAACCGTTTTTTCATGCAAGGAGGAAAAACCCAAACAGGGGAATAACGGCATCCAACCGGTGGGCTTTGGCACTATTGAAGTGGAGGGAGCTTTGTGGTCGCGTGCGGCAGCCAGCATGAGCCGTTTGGAGAAAGGCCGGTACCTTCCGGATACCCTTTACTGCATTCCTTCCCGTCAGTATCACATGGAAGAATGGCCTGGCGATATGCCCGGACGTACCATTCTTGCGCTTACACTTTTAGAGCAGGCCACCGGACGAAAGGCAAAGTACCTGGACGAACTGATGACCGGACTGCCCGATCATATCAACGCGAAAGGCTACATGGGAAAAGATTATGGCGAGTTCATCAGCGAACAGCAACTGGCCGGGAACAGCTGGATGTTTCGCTCCCTTTGCGAACAATATCAGTGGAAAGGCGATGCATATTCCCTTGCGCTGTTGCAAGGTTTTGTCGATGGCCTGGCTTTGCCAACTCTCGGGGCTCATAAGGATTACCCAATTAAGCCGGAATTGCGTGAACATGCCGAAGAAATGCTGGGACAATCAACCAAAAAGCTGGATGGATGGATTTTATCTTCTGATGTGGGGTGCGATTTTGTTTTTATGGATGGGGTGGTTCAGGCATACGGAATCCTGAAAACTCCGGAGCTGAAAGAATTAAGTTACGAACTGGTAAATCGTTTTTTTGAGGTGGATCTCTATGCTATCAAGGCTCAAACACATGCATCGTTAACAGCGGTCCGGGCCATCATCAGATTGTATGAACTGACCGGTGATCGCAATCTGTTGGAAAAAGCAATCGAGCGGTTTCAGTTGTATAAAGACAAAGGGATGACTGAAAACTACGAGAATTTTAACTGGTTTCAGCGTACTGACACCTGGACAGAACCTTGCGCGGTGGTCGATTCTTACCTGGCTGCCCTTTCACTTTGGCAACACACCGGAGATACGCAGTATCTTTCCGATGCCCAATTGATATGGTACAATGGAATATGCGTGGGGCAGCGCGCCAATGGCGGTTTTGGATTAAGCACTTGTCTGAATGGTGACCACGTCAACCTCGAAGCATTTATGTACGAGGCACACTGGTGCTGTACCATGAGAGGGGCAGAAGGCATTGCAACCAAAATAAAATCGCTGTATTATACCCATGACGATACCATTTTTATCCCCGACTTTGCTCCCTCGAAAGCAAAAATCGACTTACGCGGCGGGCATTTGTGTCTCTCGCAGAAAACAGATTACCCATTTGGCGAGAAGGTAACATTTACTGTTTCAGAATCGACAGGGGAAAACCCAACTGTTTTTAAAATTTTCATCCCTGAATGGTTTAGCGATATAACACTTCATAAATCGGGAACAGAAATCGACTATCGCCGGGAAAAGAACTATTTAATTTTTTCTGATCATCTTGTCAAAGGAGATATTCTCTCTCTTCGCTTTAAGCAAAAACCACAGGTGCTTCAGGCTCACAGTGCCGGTTCTTATAAAATTCAAAAAGGACCGTTGCTGATGGGAGCATACAATCCGACAGAGAAAATAGCATTGGCAGATCATCCGGAGATAAACGACGTGGGCGACGGAAAGTTATTAATAGCCGGAACAGATACCGAACTGAAACCCATTTATCATGTGATGGACGGAGCGATGGGAATACCGGGGCAGTATAAAATTCAGGTATTGTTTGAAAAGAAATGAATCAATCAACAGTGATGTGCAATATTTCAAAAGATCGTTTTAACTATATAATCATGCAAACCTCAAAAAGGGAAGAGTTTTTATTGAAGGGATATGGCAAGTATGTCTTGTTATTGCCATTGGTTTTCTTTTTATCGCTAAAATTTGTTTCAGCCGGCCTGTCGGTTGATAATCTTCGCTGCGAGTATCTTGTAAATCCGCTGGGTATTCAGAATACAAATCCGAGATTAAGCTGGATTCTAACATCCGAAGAACGAAACCAGGTTCAAACGGCCTATCAGATTTTGGTGAGTTCAACGCCTGAAAAACTTGCCAGCAATAATGCAGACCTTTGGGATTCAGGAAAAATTCTTTCCAATCAAACCAATCAAATTGTTTACAACGGGAAGCAGCTGCAATCGCGGGACGAATGTTACTGGAAGGTCAGGGTTTGGGATAAAAACGGGGTGGTTTCAGAAAGCAGAGCAGCAAATTTTTCGGTTGGGCTGCTGAATTATAGCGACTGGAAAGCAAAATGGATTACACACAATATAGAACCTTTTACCGGCGATAAATACGAGGAACTTTATTTGCCTCCGGCCAGGTACCTGCGGAAGTCTTTTAAGCTCGGTAAGCAAATAAAAAGTGCCAAAGTTTATGCTTCGGCATTGGGGCTTTACGAGTTGAGGTTAAACGGGCAAAAAGTAGGCGATGCCTGTTTTACGCCGGGCTGGACCGACTACAACAAGCGTGTGTACTACAACACATACGATGTAACGGAACTGCTGAAGGAAGGCGAAAATGCGATTGGCGCTATCCTTGCCGATGGCTGGTATTCGGGTTACCTCGGATACGCGCTGTATGTAAAACTGGATAAAGTGAGAGCTTTTTATGGCGAGTCGCCTTCATTTATCGGGCAGTTGGAAATTATTTATACCGATGGAACCAGTGAGATTTTGGCTACTGATCAGAGTTGGAAGGCCAATCTGGGGCCAATTCGCGAAGCCGATATTCTGATGGGAGAAACCTACGATGCCCGGCTCGAAGAAACTGGCTGGGACCAAGCCGGATTTAATGCTGCAAATTGGAAAAAAGCAGATTTAGGATTGAAGTTGTCGGGAGCATTGGAGGCATATCCCGGGGTGTTGGTAAAACACATGGAAGAAATTCAGCCAATAGAGATGACGGAGCCCGAAAAGGGGACTTACATTTTCAATCTGGGGAAAAATTTCGCGGGCATTGTCCGCATCCGGGTTTCCGGCGAACGGGGAACAAAAATTACACTTCGTTACGGCGAGATGCTTCACGATGATGGTTCGCTAATGACTGAAAACCTGCGGAAAGCACGGGCTACCGATACATATATTCTGAAGGGTGAAGGTATCGAAACCTGGGAACCCCGATTCACCTATCATGGATTTCAGTATGTGGAAGTTACCGGTTTGTCTGAGAAACCTGATTTGTCCACTATAACCGGGATTGTTATGAATTCGGACACCAAACCGGCAAGTACCTTCGAGTGCTCTTCTGAAATGAACAATCAATTGTACCAAAATATATTGACCACCCAGTTTGCCAATTTCTTCGACATTCCGACCGATTGTCCCCAGCGCGACGAACGCCTTGGCTGGACGGGCGATGCACAGTTGTATTCTGTTTCGGCGGCTTACAATGCCGATGTTTCCGCATTTTTTACCAAATGGATGCAGGATGTTGACGATGGGCAACTCTGGTACGGTGCGTATCCCATTTTTGCCCCTCTTCCGTACATCCGGCCCTACCATGTGCCGCATTCACCGGCCTGGTCCGATGCCGGTATTATCATTCCGTACAATATGTACAAAATATATGGCGATACGCTTTTGCTTCGCCGGATGTATCCGGGGATGAAGCGGTTCATGGACTTTCAGCTTTCTGAAAGTAACGGTTTTCTGAGACCCGGTTCAGGCAATAATTACGGCGATTGGCTGAGTTTGGGCGCAGAAACCTCGAAAGATTTGATTGCCAGCGCCTATTTTGCGTACGATACAAAAATGATGTCTGAAATAGCGCAATGCCTGAATCAGGAAGAAGATGCAGCGTACTATCAGCATCTTTTTCAGAATATAAAAAAGGACTATGCCCGGCAATATATGAATGAAGACGGAAGCTTGAAGGAACATACCCAAACTGCTTATGCTTTGTCGTTATACATGGGCTTGTATCCGGAGAATCTGAAAGAACAGGGAGCAGCATTCCTTGCCAAAATGATTACGGAGAATGGAAACAGGTTTAGCAGCGGATTTATTGGTACCAAGCATGTTATGTTGGTTTTGTCCGACTTTGGGTACAATGATTTGGCCTACTCCCTGTTTACGCAAACGGAATATCCCAGTTGGGGATACTCGGTTGTGAACGGGAGTACCTCAATCTGGGAACGCTGGAATAGCTATACCAAAGAAACCGGTTTTCTGGGAGGTAAAACCCGGTCGGCGATGAACTCTTTTAGTCACTATTCATTTGGCGCTGTTGCCGAGTGGATGTTTTCCAAAGCAGCCGGAATAAACACCGACGGCCCCGGGTTTCGGAAAATTATCATTAAACCCAGCATCGGAGAAGGGGTAAAATTCATGAATGCCAGTTACAACAGCATTAACGGGAGAATTGTATCTAACTGTAAAAAAAGGGATGACCGGTTGGAATTGCATATAGAAATTCCGGCCAACACAACCGCGCAGATTTATATTCCATCGGTGGAAAAGACCAAGATACGTGAAGGAAAAACATTGATCGGCAAGTCGAACGATTTTTCGATTATCGGAATAAACGGGACTTATACGGTTTTGCAAGCCGGTTCAGGAGTATATGACTTTATTATTGAAAAGTAGCCCGACTGTATAAATATGAAGAAACGCAAAAAACATATCATTTTATTATTGCTGGGTATAGCGTCGGTTGTTTCAGGATATTCCTATTCCATGAATGATAAAAGTCCCGGGACAGAGGAACTCCTTCTTTGTGAATTATTTGAAAAACATCAAGAGCTTCAGGATAATTTGCCCTCTGTTGATACTTTTCCGAAAGAAATGTTTTGGGATTTTAGTGGGTGGAATGATTATGACGGATGGGTTGTTGCTGACCCGATTAAACGGGGAGTTACGGGTGGTACCCTCTGGATTTCTGTTGAAGGGGGAAAGTCCGGGAAAGACATGGATTCATGGGCTTATCAGGTGTGGGGAAGCAATCCAAAGTATGATATTGTTTCTCCCCAAAAATTAAATGTTACTGCTGAGAAATACAATATAATTCAAATGCGCATCCGTAATCTGTCTCCGGAAACCGATGGTTTAATCTTTTGGAGAACCCGCGATGATTCGGAGTCGGATGCCGGGCAGGCGCATTTTTCGATGAAGCCGGATTACCCGGAATGGCAGGAAGTGACCTGTTACCTTCCGGATTCATGGCATGGAACGATTGACCAGATACGAATCAGGCCCGCACAAATGTGGATGAGGGGCGATATCTGGATTGATTGGATAGGAATAGGACATGGAGAACCTGAGGAAAAGTTACCTCGCCCCGGTCTTTGCAGTGAAAAAGTGGTACCGGAGATTCGCCTGCCCGGTATTTCACAGGAAGATTTCCGGCAGGCCTTTGTGGTGCTGGATGAATGTTTGGTTACCGACGTTCCGCTGAAAGGCTTCCATTTTCCTTTTCTGGCGCCGGGAGGAAAATACGGCCAGTCGTGGTGGCAACTCGATGCAAGCCTGAATATTGCGGGGGCAAAATGGGTGAATCAGACGCTTGTTGAAAACATGATGAGGGGGTTTGCCGGAGTTCAGGCGCAGAATCCTGACGGACGGATTGACCTGTGGGGGGGAAGTCCGATGCGAGGTATGCCGGGAAATGTGAGCAGCCTTCCCCGATTTTTTGAGGCTGCCTTTGATGTGGCAACCCGAACCCGGGATCAATCGTTGCAACACCTGATTCTGGAGGTTATGAAGAAATACCTCGCCTATTGGTTTTCTCCCGTTAAAAGGGATTCCGAAAGTGGATTGATTACCGCGGTGTTTGAGGAAAGTTTCAGCGATAAATCGTTTGGCGACCGGAATGCCAGGCCGGGAACACTGGCCCCTGTCGATTTGAATGTGGCCGTTGCCGTGGGTTGTTATAATACTTCGAGGTTGGCCCGTTATCTGGGCAACACAGAAGGCGCGAAAATGTACTCCCTTTTGTTTGAGCAACTTTCTGCTGCAATTAATACGCATTTATGGAATGAAGAGAAAAAGGGGTACTACAATTACGATGTCCGGGAAAATAAACAAAAGGACAGACTTATTTGCACCACGTTTGATCCCATGCGATTGGGCATTGCTCCGGAAGAACGAATCGAAAAAATGATCCCGACGCTGCTGAATCCCGACATTTTTAACTGGGGAATCCGTCCGCTTACAAGCATTGCCAAAACAGATCCTGACTTTGTGGAGGCTACCGGTAATTACGACGGAACAGCGTGGTTTGGCGATGTGTGGACACTGCGCAACCTGTTCATTGTTGCCGGACTGGAAGATGCAGGAAAGCATGATTTGGCTGCAGAATTAAACTGGGCGACCATCAAAATGTTTAACAACAACTACAGTGAATACGTTACCCCGGGCATCGGTTCCGGCGAAGGGGTAAAGCGTTACGGCTGGACTGCTTCCCAATATGTGCAGGGGATTATTGAACACCTTTTTGGAATTCAATACAATCATTTTGAGAGCCGGCTGTCTATTTTTCCTCACATTCCGGAAGAACTGCAGGGGCAGGTTATTTCCATCCGTCGCCTCAGCATACCGGGCAGTAACGACCTTCGGCTAAACCTGACGGTAGATTGTACAACTTCGGAAAAGATGGAGATGAAAATCGAATTTGACGGCGACCTTCCTGATGGTTGTATTTCGGTGATGTTACCAAAATCAACAAATAAAACCTTGACGAAAATGAATGGTCGGGCAGCTAAATTGCCTGCATTCCAGCAGAAAAAAGATAAACAGAATTGTAAGGTTCTGGATGTTCCCATTCAACGATCAGTGATGCTGACTTTTGAATAGAAGTAGTCAACGAGTAATAAATATGAAAATGTAAAATAATGAGACATTGAAAATAGCGACAACCAACGAATAATAATAAACCTACAAAAATGAAAAAAATTAAATGGATCATTCTTCTGTTGCTTACTCCCTGCATTTTGTATGCAACTACTTCCGATTACAATGTCCTTGATTTCGGGGCAGTGGGCGACGGCAAGATCGATAATACGGAAGCGTTTCAAAAAGCACTGAACAAAGCGGCTGAAAAGGGAGGAATCGTTCATGTCCCGTCCGGAAAGTTTCGCTTCAACGGCGTCTTAATAATTCCTCCGGCGGTTGTTTTACAAGGATCCAACGTGGGGCCGGTAAGTGTTTTTTACGATAAGAATACCGTATTGATGGCCTATGCCGGTCGTGGAAATGAAAACTCCGCTCCGTTTATTACAATGGAGTCAGCTTCCACGGTCAAAGGCCTTGGCATTGCTTATCCGGAACAGGTTCCCGAGAACATAGCTCCTTATCCTTATTGCATTCATATTGCCGGAAACAGGTGCAATGTGATGGAAATCACCATCGCGAATGCCTACAACGGGATCGACTGCGGTTCGGTATATCAGGAAGCACATAATTTGCGCGACATCAATATGTGTGCACTCCGCAGGGGAATTTATGTTGACCGGACAACGGATGTAGGGCGAATCGAAAATGTTCATATTCACAGTGTAAGCTGGTGGGATATCAATTACCCGGAAAGGATGGGAAGCCAGATCGAGCTCATCAATAAGTTCACGCAGGAGCATCTTGAAGGCTTTATTATTGGTCGCTGCGACTGGGAATACATGGTAAACTGTTTTGTGATTTGGGCAAAAGTGGGCTTTCGTTTTATCGAAACCAAGGGTGATCCCCGCGGGAACGATCCGCAGTCCAATATCCTGATTACGCAAAGTGGTTCCGATGTCGGTCCTTTGGCCGTGCTGGTTGAAAAAACACAATACCACTGTGGAATCGCATTTTCCAATTGCCAGTTTATGGATGGAATACTGATTGAAGAAGAGAACCAGGGGCCGGTAAAACTTGTGAATTGCGGCTTTTGGGGATGGGCTGAAACGCTGGGCGGAACGCATATTGTGAATAAAGGAAAGGGGACGGTTTACCTGACGGCCTGTAATTTCAATGCCAAAAATTGGGTTGAATGCCACTGGAAACCGGAAATCCCTTTCATCAAAATGACAAACGGAACGCTTCAAATGATGAATTGCCGTTTTCAGGACAACGGGAACACGCCTGATGCACACATCGTTCTCGGAGAAGATGTTCGTGCTGCTGTCGTCATGGGGAATAGTGTTGAAGGAGGAAACCTGCGTGTTGACAACCAGTCGAAAGGGGAAGTGCAGATTTTTGGCAACGTAGGTGAATAGAATCAGAATATAAACCAATTAGAAAATACGAACCATGAACAGACTTAAACTTCTAAAAACAAATATGCTACTGCTTATTTTTGTTTGCCTTTTGTTGAGCTCCGCTGCACAAAGTACAAAGCTGAAACCCGGAGAATGGTTGCGCGACTGGTATCTGGCAGGACCTTTTCCGTTGGTTGAGAGTACGAATGAAAACAAACATCTGCCTGACTTTGACATTGATTTTCTGAAGAAAGTTGGGGGCGAAGCCAAGGTGCTTGTAAGAGAGGGAGCGCCGGTTAAATTTAAAGGCGCTACCGTTCGGTGGAAAAAGCACGAAAGCCCGGAGTCGGTTGTCGATCTCGACCGGGAGATTACGCGCTCTTCGTACGTGACCGCTTATGCTTATACCGAAGTTGAATCTGACGACGAAGGAATTTACATTTTTTCGTTGGGAACCGACGATGGCGGACGATTATGGGTGAACGGGCAACAGGTGTGGGACTGCACGAAAGCGCGCGCTGTAGCACCCGACGATGATTTAATTCCTGTTCGCATCCTCAAAGGGAAAAACACGATTTTGTTGAAAGTCGAAGAACGCACTTCGGCTTGGGCATTCACGGCCCGGTTTCTACCCTTCAATTTGTCCGATTTTGTAAACGGGCAGCAACTGTTCGATGTATCTGTTAAAAAAGATGGTAGCGCCTTGTTGAAATCGTCTGTTCAGAAGCCGGTTCTGGATTTGTTGTTTAAAAATATTGATGCAAAGGTGACCACCGATAAGGGGAAAGAGGAGGTTTGGCAAGGGAACTGGGACTTCGGAAAAGATCTGGTTTTGCCAATCAGCAAGCGGTACCAGGAGAATAAACTCACGATCTCAGCTACTTTGACAAACGGTAGCCCCTGGCAAAAAGAAATTTCATTTTATTCAGGAATGCCTTCTCTCTATACACTTTTTAAAGACAGGGCAACGCCTTATCGCATCATTGTGGCTGCCGATGCTTCGGAAAGTGAACAATGGGCGGCTCAGGAACTTCAGCATTGGCTGGCCAAGATAAGCAAAGCAACTTTTCCGATAAAGACCGACGATGAGGAAATAACCGGGCATGAGATCATTGTGGGGTACAACAAACGCTCGCTGGCGCTTCTGGGGGGCAACGTTGAAATACCTGCCGAAACAGATGACAGTTATGTGTATCAGAACATAAACGAAAATATTCTTTTGCTGGGAGGAAAGCAACGGGGCGCCATGTATGCCGTTTTTTCCTTTCTCGAAAATGAATTGGGGTGCAGATGGTACACATCCAGGGTAAGTGTTATTCCTGAATGGAATGATTATACTTTCAAGTATCTGAATCATGCTGAATCGCCTTCGATAAGGGTTAGGAACGATTTTTACCACGAAGCTTTTGAGCCCGTTTGGGCAGCCCGCAACAAAGTGAACGGGGCGATGAATTTCAGGGAACAACATGGTGGGGTAGAAGGATATTGGGGGGTACATACGTTTTATCAGTTCATGCCCCCTTCTGAGTTCTTCGGAGCTCATCCCGAGTATTATAGCCTGATTGATGGAAAGCGGACGCATGAACGCGCACAGCTCTGCTTGACCAATCCCGATGTACTGGATATAATTACCGAACGATTGAAAAAGGTGATGCGCGAAAACCCGGGATCCCTGATTTATTCGGTTTCTCAAAACGACTGGTATTCGCCCTGCCAGTGTGAAAAATGCCAGTCTATTGTAAAAGAAGAAAAAAGTGAATCAGGCTTGATGATCTGGTTTGTTAATCAGGTGGCCGAACGAATTAAAGATGAATTTCCCGGCAAATATGTTGGTACGCTTGCTTACCAGTATACCCGCAAACCTCCGCAAAATATTAAGCCGCGCGAGAATGTGGTGGTGCGTTTATGCAGTATCGAATGTTGTTTTGCGCACGACTTTAAAAGCTGTCCGCAGAACAAGGATTTTCTGGAAGACCTGCAGGGGTGGGCAGCCATCGCGCCTCATATGTACATCTGGGATTATGTGGTGAGTTTTACCGAATATGTATTGCCTTTCCCAAATTTCAATGTCCTTCAGCCGAACATTAAAACTTTTCAGGAAAACAATGCCATTGGCATCATGGAGCAGGCGGCATACCAGAGCCGGGGCGGCGAGTTTGCCGAATTGCGCGCTTATCTGATTGCCAAATTGCTTTGGAATTCAGAGATTGATGTAAACACGGTGGTCGACGATTTCATGG
This sequence comes from Maribellus luteus, assembly GCF_003576475.1. Taxonomy (GTDB): domain Bacteria; phylum Bacteroidota; class Bacteroidia; order Bacteroidales; family Prolixibacteraceae; genus Draconibacterium; species Draconibacterium luteum. Next base: position 301,109 of record NZ_QWGR01000006.1, read on the forward strand.
CGGGGTATTATGGGCGCAGCGGTCAATACATCCGGTCTTATTTCGATTTGTTGCAGAACATCGTTACGCCTGAAACTCATTTTGGTTGTTACCTGAGGCACGATGACAACCTGTTTACCAGTGAATTTGCAATAGAAGCTGAAAAACTTCTGGATAAGGCAGAACGGGTTGCCGACAACGATGAAATTCTGAAACGGGTTGAAATGGCACGCCTGCCCCTGATGTACCTGAAATGCGTAAAAAATCCGGTTGAAGCCAAGATTGACGGGACTTATGACCGCTTTTGCCGGATCGTGGAGCGCGAAGGAATTACCCATCTTTCAGAAAGAGGGGATGCTTACGTGAAGCGATTCCATGAAAATGTGAAGAATGCAGAATAAAAAACTCAGTATGAATATGCAATTTATTAGTAAGATATTACTTGTACTTTTTTTCCTGAAGATGGTGGCCTGCACCGACAAGATTTCAGCCGATTTTCATGTTGTGAACCTGAAGTGCGAATACATGCCAGAGGCCGTTGTTGTTAAAGATGTTCCCCGGTTTAGTTGGGAACTTCAGTCCGGGCAGGCTGGACAAAAACAAAGCGCCTGGCAAGTCATTGTCAGCGATAATCCCGAAGAAATTGCTGTAGCCAGCGGGTCGGTTTGGGATAGCGGCAAAACGAAGGGAAACCAGACTTTTGGTATTCAGTACCAGGGCGACAAATTACAGTCGTTTACCCGGTATTACTGGAAAGTCAGGGCCTGGGACCGCGATGGAAATGTCTCCAAATGGAGTGAAACGGCCAGTTTTATAACCGGCGCCTTCAGCAAAACCGACTGGAAAGCCGAATGGATTGGCGATCAGCCCGAGCCACCGCTTGAATATCCTTTGCTGTACAAACACATTGGTTATTTGAGTTCTTATACTGATAATGAAAACGAGGAAAAATGGGTGCAAATCGACCTGGGTGAAATCAAAAAGTTCGACGAACTGAGGTTGTTTCCATCTTTCAATAATAAAAAGGAAATCAGCGATTACTATTTCCCTCTTTCGTACCGGATTGAAGCGAGTGATGATACCAACACCTGGAAACAGCTGATAAAGCAGGATAAAGCCGGGACACCGGGAGGCAAGCCTGTAAAATTTACTGTTGAGGAAATTCAGGCTCGGTATGTCCGTATTACTGCTACAAAATTGCAGAAATACAATTTCCGTGTTCACGATTATGAAGACCAGGGCGACAAAAGCAAAATGTTCGCTTTTTCGCTTGCCGAACTTCAGGTTGTCAGTCAGGGAAATGTGCTTTCAACGGGCAGTCAGGTAAGTTATAAAGATGCTTTGATAAAAATGGACCGGGAGGATGGCTATGACGCAGACATGCTTACCGATGGGATACTGGATACTCCTGCTCCTCCGGAAAGAAGACCCATTCCTCCGTGTCCTTTGTTGAGAAAAGTTATCGAGTTAAAGGGTGAACCGGTTCAGGCGCTTGCATCTGTTTCTGCGTTGGGGGCTTACGAAGTTTCGTTCAATGCTCAAGCTGTTGATCACCGGATTTTGGCTCCGGAGTGGACCGATTACCACAAGCGGGTGCAATACCAGGTTTTCGATGTCAGTCATTTGCTGAAAGAGGGGCAAAACGTGATAGGGGCACAACTGGCCGATGGCTGGTATGCCGGAATGCTTGGCCCCACAAGGTGGAGTCCGTATTTCCCCAAAAGAGGGGCGTATGGGTTAAACCGCCGTTTGTTTTTTCAGATGAAAGTAAAATACAAAGATGGTCAGGAAGAAACTTTTGTCAGCGATGGTTCCTGGAAGATAGAACCGGACGGACCAATTCGAAAAGCTGATATTTTCCTGGGCGAAACCTACGATGCCCGCGAAGAAAAAACTGGCTGGCAAACCTCCGGTTTTGATGATGCTGCATGGGAGAAAGTTACCGTTGACAAGCAGGTTCAGGTAAACCTGGTTCCTCAAACCAACCAACCCATCCGCACAATTGATACCTGGACCGCAAAATCTGTAATCAAAACAAAAGAGGGCAATTATATTTTCGATTTGGGCGAGAATATCGCTGGCTGGTGCAGGATCAGACTGGAAGGCAAGCCCGGCGATGTATTCGTGTTGCGGCATGGCGAAATTCTGGATGAAAACGGGGAGTTATATACCGGGAATCTGAGGGCAGCCGTTCAAATTGATTCGGTTATTCTTGGTAGCTCGGGGCAACTCATATACGAACCGAGGTTTACCTATCATGGTTTTCAGTTTGTTGAAGTACAGGGATTGCAGCGCAACCCAGACAAGGGCATTCTGGAGGCACGTGTCGTTGCTTCCGACTTGCCGCGAACAGGGCATTTTGCCTGCTCTAACCCGATGCTGAACCAACTGTACCGGAATATCAACCGGTCGCATATGGGCAACATGCACGGGGTGCCTACCGACTGTCCTCAACGCGATGAACGTTGCGGCTGGATGGGCGATGTGTACATTTTTGCTCAAACATCAATGTTTAACCGCGATATGGCTGCTTTTTACAACAAGTGGATGATTGATGTGCTGGATGCACAGTCGGAGAGGGGAACATTTCCGGATATCGCCCCACATCCCTTCGGGCTTGAGAAGCATTTTACCAACTCCCCGGGCTGGGCCGATGCTGCCATCAGGTTGCCTTATCTCATGTACCTCAACTACGGGGACAAGAAAATTTTGGAAGAACATTTTGATGCTTATGCCCGGTACATCGAAAATATACGGAAGAATAACCCAGATTTGATATGGCGAAGCGGGCTTGGCCTGAATTATGGCGACTGGCTGAATGGGAACACCATAGATGCAAAAGGTTTCCCTAAAACAGGGGCACAAATCCCGTCCGAAGTATTTTCAACCATCATGTTTTATAATTCAGTCAACACCTTATCAAAAATAGCCAGCGTGATTGGGAAGAAAGAAGAAGCAAAAAATTACTCCGTGCTGGCAAAAAAAATCAAAGAGGCGTTTATCAAACAGTTTGTTAAGGCAGACGGGGAAATAGAAGGCGACGCGCAATCCTGTTACGCCATGGCCCTGCATTACGGGCTTTATACCAAAGAGCTGGAAAAAACTTTTGAAACGCGGATGATCGAAAAATTTGTTCCTTATGGCGGGCGCATGAATACCGGCTTTCACTCCACCCTTTGCCTGATGAAGGAACTGGTCGGTCGGGGGTATGCCGATAAAGCTTTTGATTTGCTCGAAACCAAAGAATTTCCTTCATGGGGCTATTCAATCGAACAGGGCGCTACTTCCATGTGGGAACGCTGGGACAGCTATGTGAAAGGGCGCGGACCAAACAGCTCAAGTATGAACTCATTTAACCATTATGCTTTTGGCGCCATTGGGGAATGGATGTATGAAAATATTCTGGGAATACAACCGGACAGTAGCTCTCCCGGATACAAACATTTTATTTTGAAACCTTTGCCCGGAGGTACACTTTCTTGGGCCGAAGGAAGTTATCATTCTGTTTCAGGAGAAATTAAGGTCAATTGGAAATTGGATGGTAACCGGTTTGTTTACCATTTTACCATACCGGCCAATACTTCAGCATCTGTTCATATGCCCGGAAAAGATGTTAAACGATTGGAAGAGGTGAATGGTGAACTGAAAGAGAATACAGTATCGCACGATTTTGAATACAGGGACGGATACACGTTTTTTAATGCTGAATCAGGTAGTTACACATATACCACAGAAATAAAGGAAGAATTTAATCATTTAAAATAATCGTTATGATAGACAGAAGAAAGTTTTTGGCAGCAGTTGGAACAATTGCTGCTGGAGTAGCAATTTCAAATCCAATACGGGCTGCCATAAATGCCAGTGGAGAAAAACTAAAAGTGGTTTTAATCGGTACCGGGGTTAGAGGTAGCGAGTTTTGGGGCAAAAGGTTGGTGGATGAATACGGTGATGTTTTGGAGTTCATCGGGTTAGTTGACCACAATGAAAGCCGCTTGCAATATGCTGCAACGTTTATAGGCGTTGACAAAAATTGTGGGTTGTATACAACTTTTGAAGATATGATTGCAGCGAATTCTCCCGACTTGATCATGGTAACAACAACAGATGCAACCCATCATTTGTACATAATTAAGGCTCTTGAAAATGGAGTTGATGTTTTAACCGAAAAGCCGCTGACAACGGATGAAGATAAATGTCAGGCTATTCTTGATGCCGAACGTAAATACAAACGCAAGGTTATTGTTACGTTCAATTACCGGTGGAGCCCATACAATACTAAGATAAAAGAACTGCTGATGAATAAGACGATTGGAGATGTTGTTTCCGTTGATTTCTCATGGATGTTAAATACCAGTCATGGAGCATCTTATTTTCGCAGATGGCATGGACAACGCGAGCACAGCGGAACACTTTTGGTACATAAAGCAACACATCATTTTGATCTTATTAACTGGTGGCTTGACTCAGAACCTGCGGAAGTTTTTGCTTATGGCGATCTGGAGTTTTACGGAGGCCGACCGGAAAAGAAAGGAGTGAACTGTCGTAGCTGTGATGAAAAGGAATCCTGTAATTTCTACTGGGATATAACAAAAAGTAAGGATGATTTCGAAAGATACGTAAAGCATGAGCATGTGGATGGCTATATACGTGATAATTGTCTGTTCAGACCAGAGATCAATATTTATGACAAAATGAATGTGAACATTAAATATGCAAACAATGTATTTGTAAACTATATGCTTACAACCTACTCTCCATGGGAAGGATGGCGGGTAGCATTCAACGGAACAAAAGGAAGGCTGGAGGCCTTTTTGGATGTGCCTTACCTGGATGCGAATGTTTTATCTCAGGAAGAGCTTCATGCTGTTGAAATGAGCCAGCAAAGTGACGTGGAGCACGTGATGAAACCGATTATTTCTCACAAATTGTGGGAAGAGCAGGAAACAGTGTATGTACCGTATAGTCATGCTGGACACGGTGGGGGTGATACCCGCTTGCATGACCAGATTTTTAAGAATCCTGAAAAGGAAGACATATACAAACACATGGCAGGGGTTCGTGATGGTGCAATGTCTGTACTGATTGGGATTGCTGCTCGTAAAAGTATTGAGTCGGGAACGCCTGTAAGAATTGCCGGTTTAACTCATCTTCAGCCTAAAGCAAAAAGAATATAAATACGGGTAATAGCCGTAAAATAAGTGGCAGCTTTTATTTTCTCTTTTTTTAGAGGTAAAAGTTTGCTCCTAATTGTAGGTTTTCCAACACTTATTTCTCAGACGTAGAGATTTAGGATGGGATTTTCTATGGAGGAAGAATTCGTCTGTTGCCTATGCCGTTGAACTAAAGAAAATGAAGCACACCAACGAATTCTTCCTTCTATGGGAAGATTGAATTTATTTTGATTTTGTGCAAAAATTCACGATCATTTCAGGGCCAGCTGTTCTTCCAGTACCTTGGTAATCGAATTCGATCAAATTTAGACCTTCATTTACAGTCAAGCTCCCATTTGATAATACAATTTCATTCTCAATTTGGTGATTTTCTGAAAAATGACGATAAGTATCGTCTCCCTTATTAACTACATAGTCTCCTGGTTTTAGAACAAAAGGGATTACTCTTTTTTGAGTTCCTACTTTTAAGAAAACGCCCTTTACTGTTTCTTTTGAAGTTTTTGGAAGACGAATTACGAACTGTAGTTTTTGCTTGGGGCCTACACAAATGTATTCCCAGACAGAAGAAGTTGGCAATCCTGGTTCAGTGGTCATATTTGTATGCTTATAGTCAAAAGAAACAGGTGCATCAGAGCTATTGCCCAATATTGATGATGACAAAGTGTTAACTTTATTCGTTTCCTGATCTCTTTTTCCCTCTGGTATCCATGATTCAATAAACACCAAGTGCACACTATCTTCAGCCAACTCAAGCCCGTAGAATGTATACGGATCCCGAAGTTGTTGTTTTTGTTCTTCTGAGAAAACACCCTTCATTCTTGCTTCTTCCCACTTTTTAATCTCTGATAATATTGAGTTCGCATCTTTATTAATATCCTCAAAATTAGGTTCTATGTAAAAATCAACACCTGCATCGTAACCTGCACATAAACCCATAACCCACTCAATATCCTTTTTAGTTGTTTTCTCATTAATACTAAACTGCCCCATTTTTCGAGGTAGTAAATCCTCTTTTAAAGCTTTTTGAACATTCAAACGATGATCTAAATGTGCCTCTCTAAAGTTATGGGATGTCCATGGTTCTCCCCAGCTTTCATTTGCAAAATAATGCCATCCAAAATGGGTAACGTCAGAAGAGTTAGCCACAATATTAGGATCGTTCAAATTGTCAAAAAATACCTTTACAAATCGGTCACTGCCATAACGCTCATGTCCGGTAATTAGTCCACCTTCAATACCGTCAAAACTGATCCTCTTCAAATTGGCCTCATTAAAAAAAATGGCCAGATTTTTTGCCATTTGATCTTGCAGGTTAATATCAGGGAAAAATACTTTATAACCATGGGAAACCAAGCGACCCACTTTTTCTCCTTTTGGGTGTTCAACAGCTTTAGTGCCAAAGGCGCCACGTTTACAATCTTTTAAAACCAATTGGTTATTAGCCGTTGAAAAAGAATATTCTATAATTTCATCGCCTATTCTAACGGCTTTGTGCTCCCGCCAATTGGGATTGACTTTATCTAAATTCGGTTCATGATAAGCAGGACGTACTTGCTCGTCGTGCAATAGCAATTCATTATCTGTTGCTGAAATACTTTTTTCTAATTCAGTAATTCCTGCCAATACTAAGCCCGGATGAGGTTTTGGGGTGACCCACGGGTCATTTGTAGTAATGAAATTTGTTAACGTATGAACTCCAAGGTTAATTCCAACTCTTTCTGCCTTGTCAGAACACTCGCGAACAGACTGGTAACCATTAGGAAAGTTTTGCTCATTTACTTTAAAATTTCCCCAAGTTTCAAAAATTCCGCCATGATATATACATGTAATGCCTGCTTTTTTAGCCACATCGATACACGCCTCAATATTGCTAACATTAAAAGGCATAATAAATTTTGAAGAAGTTGAGTAGTTCGACACTTTATTCCATACTCCATTGGTTTTTATATGCGGTAATTTTTCTTCAAGAATTATTTCTTCAACAACATTTTTAAGTTCATTCGCAGGTATACAGTATAACGCAAATTTTGCGCCTGCAATTTCAGCATCACGATCGTTAACCGGCACCGCCTGCCCCAATTTTTGTTCCCAATTATCAACAATACGATAGGTCGAACGATCGCGCACAAACCCGGTTAAACTGGCACCTGTTTTAGCCTTTTTTGCAGCATTTCCAAATCTTTCACGTTCTAAAATTTCAAAGCCTCCGCGACTTTTAAGGTTTAGCCCCATTAGCCCAATGGCAATACTATCGTTATAGGCTATTCCAATCGATTGACCAACTTTTTCAGAAGGAAGAACATTGTATGGTCCTAGCACAACTTTTTCAATAGGTTCTTTGCTATTCAGTTCAACTATCTCAAGAGTTAGATAGTTCGTTTTACTATTAACCTTTGTGGTAATTTCTGCTGCTAACCCATCAAATTTAAAAGTTAACATTTCGCCAGACTGCTTCCAGCTGGTAACCGGATAGTTGATTCCATTTTGCTGAATAGTTAAAAAAGAGATATTATGGCCCGGAACTAACAAGTTTTTTCCTGTTTTTTTATCAAGTAGTTCTGTTAATTTTCCTTCTTTGTCTAGTGTGATTTTGAAAAGATCATTTTCTAGAAAATCCTTGTTATGAGGATCAACACAGGCAATAAAGCATATTGTAATTAATAGTATCCAAAATGATTTAGTCATATTTTTTTATTTAAAAATTCTTAGCATAGTTGATTTGTTTTTTACGTTCCGACTAATGTTAAATTTCAATTCTAATTGTCTGTCAGTTATTAAGCCGAATAGAACTATTTTTAGTTGAAAATGAAACGTTTTTTTCTTTTCGACCGTTTTCAGATCTGGCTTTTTAGTGTATGAACAAATATTTTCACCAGCCTGATTTTGATCGGGAAGAAAGTCGCTTGTCTTCTTGATTCAATTTTCTGGAATGAGCTAGCTTGGCGATTCTTAATTTAAATTATATGAAAGATGTATTTTGTTCTTTAAAACTTTAGTCAGACTAGTATTGACAGTTTTTGGGGTATATATTATGAAAGTGACTATTTGAAGATACAAATAGCCACTTTCTCTAACCTAACTAATGTACTAGTACATACCCCAGGTCTCAATCTCACTCATATTAAGAAATATAGTGTTGTCCCAGATATTATATACCCGAACACGAATATATCTAGAGTATCCTGTATCCATATTGAAGTTTACAATATCTACTATATTATCTGATGGAGCCTGTTCTCCACCATGAAACTCTGCCACTTTTTTCCATCCCTTAGCTATCGATTCTGCCTCCCAGCCTTCGTCTGTTACCTGTGCATCTATATCAGCTCCCTCAATATTGTCAGTTGTCCATACTTCAAGATTCTGCGGTAGCCTAACCGCCCAATTAGGTCTGCCATGAATTTTAATACGGGTAACTTTGTATGAAGCTCCCAAGTCATATGTAAAAGTTAATGGTGGTCCATCGTTCCACTGGCCAGTATGGTAATGATTTCCGGCATCAATTATACCGTCGAATAAATGATCGATATGTCCGCCCCAAGAACGGCCCAGGTTATCGTTTTTTAAAGGTTCTTCAGTAATATCGGCACTGCTTATTTTAAATTCTCCTTCAGGCAGTTTCACCTTAATTTCTTGCCATTCGGTATAAAACGTATCTATACTGGTTGGCTGGGGCATATATAATAAACGATGTTTGAGTGTGGTACCCATTTTTACATCAGTTGCTTCAGTATGGAGTACATCAACGTTTAATCGATTACATATTTGCTCATTGTCCGAATTGATATAACAGATTTCAAAAGCAACTGAATTTTCAGGTGCAATTTGCCAATCGATGCCAATAAAGCCTGGTTTTACTTCTACTTTCTGAGCATCACGATTTTTAAGAGTAGCTTGATATTTATCTCCATAGGTAACACCAAACACAGTAACTCCGATGGATTGATTCCCTTTATCATCTTTGGTTTTTATCTGAATTTCATGAGTTCCCTCCGGTAGATTTTCAAGATTAAATTCAATTCTATCAATACCGCTAGTAGGAGTAAGTGGCATCAGCAGGGAATCTTTCATTTGATTCCAATAGGCTACTGCCTCTTTTACTCTTATAGCGTTATCAAGTATGCCTGTTAGTTTTCCTCTGTTGTTGCCAGAGAAAAATTCAACAGAATCAATTTTGGTCAAGTATAATATTTCGCCTCCTTCAGTGTACTCTTGATGAATTTCATCCATATCACTGCAGGACATAAAAGCACCTACTACTGCAATTAATAGGAGTTTATATAAAATAATTTTATTCATAATTCGATAATAAAAGGTTCTACAGATCCGTGATGTTTCCAAATAAATTAAACTCTGCCAGGTATGCAAAATCTGTAACTGACCAAGTCTCCAGTATTGCAAACCTCAAGTATCTTATTTCAGGTTTATCTTGAGGTACCTCAAATTCGTGACCTCTAGTTAGTAAATCGAGATCGGCTTCACTGTTCTGGTTTAAAGGCAGTCCTGATGGCTTTTCAATCGTACAATCAAGTAGCTTAGTCCAGCCATCAAAAGAGCCACTTGGGTCTGGTTTTTCAGCCGATCCCCAAACTTCCCATCGACGAACATTCCCGTGCGCATATGCTTGAAAAGAGGGAGTATCTTGTCTTTGCCACATATGATAGCGACTCAGTTTTATTTTTGCTCCCAGATCAACAGTATAGTAATGTGGCCAGCCAGTACCACTTTGGGTGTGGGCTATGGTCAATATATTATCATCATATGCCTGTTCAAATACGCCTCCCCAAACACTCCAGTTAGCGTCGTTAGCTAATATGACTTTGCGAATTTTTGTTTTATCCAATCTCTGTTCCAAAAGTGGAGTAAGTGTTTTTCCATCACTTGGCCAGATTGTATCAGAATAATTCTGCCATCTATCGCGGATAATCATTGCAAAGGGTCTTTCTTCGGATTCGTATCCACGCAAGCTAGCTTTTCCATTTTTTTGTGCAGAATAAACAGTACTTATTAGCTCCATATTGCCCACTGAATCGGTAGAAAAAAGTAGAAAGTTTAGTTCGCTTTCTTCGGTATTGAGCCAGGAGTATTGCGCTCCTCCCCATGTTGGTTCTATTTTAACCGATTTAGCCGTTTTCTGTAGTGGTGATTCGAGTGGTTTAATTTTTGTTTTTACTGCTTCAGATATCATTTCACCTTTATCTACGGCATATAGTTCAACTTCATGTTCCAACGTGTCATTGTATCCTTCCAGCAAAAGTTTTGTATCATAGAACGATGCGCGAGCTTCACTTTTCCGGTTATTATAACTATAAACTGCCTTTACATACAATAAATCTTCGTCGTTGGGAATATCATAGTGAATGATTGCTCCGCCGGCAATATTCTCAATATTTGTTATTTTCACTTTACCAGGGGCTTTTCCTCCATTAACTGTTGGCCCTAGTTCTTTCTCATCGCAGCTCCATAAAACAGCCAGAGTCCATATTAGTAGTGTAACTATTTTTTTCATTATTATTTTTTTAAGTTATTACCATCCAACGTTTTGAATAATGTTCGGATTCAATATGATTTCATTTTCAGCAATTGGCCATAAATAATCTCGGGTTGTAAAACTTTGCACAAATACAGTATTTAATTTGTAATAGTTTTCGACTTCTTGGGCAAAAACATTCCATCCAAGAACCGGTCTGTTTTGAAATTCGAATGTACGTTTCCAACGTCTTAAGTCCCAGAATCGTCCACCTTCAAAACTAAATTCGATCATTCTCTCTTGTTGTATGATCTTACGCATACCGTCTTTTGTTGTTGGTTTTGACGGATCTATTGAATGCTCCCTCCAACTTTCTACAACACCTTTCAGGCCTGCTCTCTCTCTAACTTGATCTATCCATTGGTAAACTTCTTCATTTGGTGCATCCAAGGTTTCATTTAGTGCCTCTGCATAATAAAGATATAAGTCAGCAAGTCTTAAAACAGGGAATGGGTAAGTTTCTGCATAATATTGGGTGCCATCAGAGTTGAATTCACTTTGTTCACTCACCAATTTCTTTGGGAAATAACCGGTTAAGCCCTGATCCCATTGGTCGTAGACGGCACCAAACTCCCCTTTACGCATTTTCATCCACCATGGATCGTTTTCGTTTTCAGATCTTCCATTACCAAACCATATAGAACGGTCGAAAGCAATATCTGAGTAGTAGCGAAACTCGCGATTGAAGTTTATCACGGCAGTTTCTTCACCCTGCTTAATAAAATATCGATCTGGGTATTCTGCTTTTTTTCTTTTGTAACGATTCTCGAAATCAAAATTTTTGTCTTCTTCGATTGGTACTCCATTTTTAGAATAATATGATTCAACAACATTAAAAGTTGCTGCCATATTGGAACGAACTGAGTTCTCTTTGAGTGCAAAAAAGCGGGGTTGTACGTGGTGCTGCAATTCATGCCCGACCATACCTGTAGTTGAAGCCCAAATCCCTTCAACATTCCAACGTTCACTAACTCTATTTCGTAAAGCTACCTTCATAACTGTTGTGTCTGACCAATTATATGGTGTTTCAACGTCATCTGGCTGGTATAGTTTAATGCCTGCTTCATGTGCAATTTCAATGGCTTCTTTGGTCGCCTCCGCGGCTTTTTGCCATCTTTCTTCATCATAGTTGCTTGGGAACAATTGAGTGCCCTTGTTATCAACAAGAGAAGCATAATCGGGATTTCCGTTAAACAAGGGACTTGCCCATGTTATCATAACTCTCGCCTTTATACCTACAGCAATTGGCTTGGTAATACGTCCCAACTCAGTTTTAGAGATTTGTATTGCAAGGGGCAGATCTGATATTGACTCATCGAGTAAATCTATTACATATTGAAAACAATCGTTTACTGGGTCGCGGTATACTTTTGTCGCTTGTGTTTCAGCAGAAACAGGAATACTTTGGTCAGTAATATGAATTGGACCGTACATTCTGATCAGATAAAAGTGGAAGTAAGCTTTTAAAAACTTTACTTCTGCAATCCATCTCGTAAGCTCATCTTTGCGTAAGTCAGGAACTGAGGTTATACGCTCCAAAAAAATATTACAACTACGTATAGCCTGGTACATGTTCTTGCCACCATTGGTACCACGCCAGTAGTCAAGACTGGGAGATGTTGCACTTTGGTTTCCTCTTGCAATTAATGCACCATATACACCTTTATATTTTTCAGGCATCCACAATTCATCTCCCGCAATTAAAGTCGGGTTATTATTGTAACCCCCAAAATTAGGCAAGTATGAATAGCACGTAGCTAAATATTTTTCGGCATTGTATCTGTCGGTAAAAGCATTATCAATTGTCGCTACATTATCTGGAACAACATCAAGGTAATCATTACAAGAGGTTATTAAAGTAATGATCAATAGTAAATATATTAGTTTAATTTTCTTCATCTTTTTTCGTTTAAAAGTTTAGCTGTATACCCATATTAACCACTTTTTGTATTGGATATCCTAATCCGTTTCCGCCCATTTCAGGATCCCAGATTTTAAAATTGCTAAATGTGAAAAGATTGGTTCCGCTGATGTATATGCGTAAGTGGTCTAGCTTTATTTTTTGGATAACTTGTTTGGGCAAGGAATAACCAAATTCTATTGATTTAACACGCAAAAATGTACCATCCTGCATAAACCATGTGCTTAACTGATTATTATTTTGTACAATCTCATCCGAAAGGCGAGGCCAAAGAGCATAAATATTACGGTTGTTTTCTGACCAATAGTCATCGGCATAAGCCTGCAGCAGAGCTTGATTAACTAGTTTTCCATTTTCTCCGCTGTTTATAAATGGAGCTGTTTTATAGGTGTCTATCCAAAAACTACTTCTGGCACTCCCCTGGAAAAAACATGAAAAATCGAGATTTTTGTAACCAGTAGAAATCCCAAACCCATAAATAATTTCAGGTGCAGTGGGATAACCTATCGGTACCCTGTCAAGGCCGGTAATTTTATCATCTCCGTTTATATCTCTGTATTTGATATCGCCTGGACCATATTCTCCAAAAGTTTGCAATGGAGAGTTTGCCACATCCTTTTCATCGATGAACAGTCGTTCGGCAATAAAGCCCCATGACTGGTTAATAGATCGGTCGACGGCAGACAACCAAGGAGTGTCAGAATAATCAGGTTCTTCAACTTCTTTTTTCTTTCCAGTTGCATAGGTAAAATTCGCACGCCCGGTGATCCAAAAATCTTCAGTAAAGTATTTGTTAAAATCAATAGATGCATCGAAGCCCTGGCTGTATGCTGACCCAACATTTGCACTTACATTAGATTCTAAACCCATACTTGCAAGTCGTAAACGATTCATCAGAATATTTTCCCTGTCTTCTCTAAAAAAATCGGCTTGAATATTAATCGCATTAAATAACCCGAGTTCGAAACCTACATTGAGTTTTTTTGCAGTTTCCCATGTAATCAGGTCATTCTCATATCTCTGTATTGAAATGCCATTTACGTAGTAATCCAACCTTTCCCCCCAAACAGTTCCTCGTCCGCCATCATTTAAATTAACTTGTGAAATATAAAAAAATCGGTCATCTACGCTTCCAATTGCATCATTACCAACAAGACCATAGGTTGCTTTAAGCTTAAGCACATTTATTTTATCAGTCCAAGGAGTAAAGAAATCTTCTTTGGAAACAATCCATCCCAATCCTGCAGAAGGGAAGAAGCCAAAACGTTCTTTTTTGGCAAAACGCTCAGAGCCGTTATAGCCGAAGTTAAACTCTGAGAAATATTTTTCGTTGTGAGAATAGGTGAAACGCCCAGAAAGCCCTTGATTACGGTACGGTAGTGACTTTTGCAGATTTCCTGCGTTGGCAACTTTTTCCTCTCGTCGGGTATATACCAAAAGGCCACTGATGCTGTGTTTTTTGTTGAATACCTTATTATACTGCAGGGCACCTTCCATATACATGTCTGAGCTAATATCTTTCGTGCCTTCTGAATAATCGAGATACTCTGTTCCTTCATTTTCGTTTAAGGGTTTCAAGTCTACTTGATTGGTGGCGTAGTTGTATATGGCCGAGTAGTAAAAAGGATTATAAAATCGCTCAACACTTGCATTTGAATAACGGTTGATACTGCCCAATGCCCGGCCACTCAGCCCTTTTAACAGAAAATCTAAATTTTGTTCAATCTCGAATTGGGCTGATATCTTTGTTTTATCATATTCTTTATATCCTCTTATCAAATCGGCATATGGATTTACATAATTACCCTGGCCATAATTCCCAAACATTATGTGTCTAACATATTGGTTTTCTGTTGTTTTTTTGTAGTAGGGTTGAAACAGAACAGGATTGGAACTAATTACCTTGTTGTAAATGCCAGATCCTCCGTCGAGAGGTCCAGAATAGTCGTCAAAGACACCGTTGAAACGTATAATCGCCTCAGTGGTCGGAGTAATGTTGATATTAATATTTGAGCGTAACTGGTATCTTTTTAAATCGATATTATTATTAAAATTGTTTTGCCCATCAACTTTTAGATTACCATTGTCTTGGTTTACTGTTGCTGCCAAATAGTACCTGGATACCTTACCACCACCTGAAACGTTAAAATTCAAGCGTTGATTAACAGTAGACGATTTAAATAGTTCATTGTACCAATCAACAGAAGGGTATAACAAAGGGTTTTTACCCTCAATGGTCTTATCAATTTTCTCTTGCGAATAAGGTAATATCCCCAATGGATCGCGTGTTAAAACTGCTTCATTATGCAGTTTCATATATGTAATCGGATCAGCTAACTTAACGCGGTCTGTTGGCGAGGATATTGAATTCTCAAAGCGAACGGATACTCTTGCTTTACCTTCAACACCTTCTTTTGTAGTAACTAATATAACTCCGTTTGCACCTCGAGCACCGTATAACGCGGTTGCTGTTGCATCCTTCATAATAGAGAAGCTTGCAATGTCATCAGGCTGTAAGTTTGCAAGGTCGGAAGTGGTATTCTCCACTCCATCTATCAAAATAAGTGGACTCTTTGAATAGCCAAACGTTGTAACCCCACGAATAAAAAACTCGGCATTATCCTGTCCCGGTTCTCCACTGCGTTGATACGAAATTATCCCAGATAACTTACCTGCTAATGCCGTTGTTAGGTTACTGGATGGAACTTTTAAATCAGCAGGTTTTACAGTTGTAATTGAAGCTAAAACACTCTCCTTCTTTTGCCTTCCAAAAGCAACAACGGTAACATCTTCTAATTGTTCGCTTTTTGAAGATAGTTCGATTTTAAAATTATCTTGATTTCCCACATCAATGATTTGAGATTCCATACCGATAAATGAGAATACAAGTTTATCGGATGGTTCAATATTGTAAATCTCAAATTTTCCATCGACATCGGTAATAACTCCCTTTGTTGAGCCCAGCACTGTAATCGTTACACCAGGAAGTGGCTGGCCATTTTCTTCAGTAACTTTTCCTGTAACCTTTTTACCCTGTTCTTGGATTGATTTGGTTTCATCTTCTTTAATAAGAATGATATTGTCTCCCTGTATCTTAAAAGATATTCGTTTTTCATTGAAAATACGTTTCAAAATACTTTCTACAGATTCATTTCTTGTATGAACAGAAATATTAGTTTCTAGATCAACATCTTCTGCATTGAAGGAAAACAGATAGTCTGTTTGCTCTTCAATTTGGCTTATGAGTTCTTCTAAGGTTCCACTTCGAATATTAAGTGTTACTAAGGAAACCTGTGATGCTGCATCATTTGCAAAAGTAAGGGAGGAAAAAACAATCAAAAAGAAGAAAGTAATCTTCATTTTTCTAAATACATTTTTAAAAAAGTCAAAATAAAATCCTGACAAATAATTTTTCATACATTTGTTTTTGAATGTTAGGTACTAGATTTTTGGACGTCTGTATCGAATTCATTTGGCAGGAGGTGACTCTCCTGCCTATTTATTACATGTTGATTAAGTTTTTTTCATAGAGTGATTTTTTAATTAATAAATTTCTATTTCCCCGGTTTCGGAGTTCTGGCGTATGCTAAAGTTGTTACTGCATTGAATTACAGAAAGGATATTCATCACACCTTCCTTTTGCCGGTATTTTCCAGATATTTTGATTTTATATAATTCAGAAGATTTGATCTCAATTTTGATATTATAAAGCTCCTGTAATCTCTTTGCTACATTTTCAAATGATTCATTTTGGAAACTAATAATACCTTGTTTCCACATAAACTTATCAAGCGAATCAATGGCTTTTACTTCCATGTTATTTTCTTGTATAAGAGCTTCGTAGTAAGGTTTTAGTATTATTCTCTTCTGATTCGAAACAGATGTTAATTCTACTGATCCTTCGATTAAGGAGACAATCTTTTCTTTGCGGCCAGGATAGGCATTAACATTAAACTCAGTACCAAGTACTTTAATCTCACATCCTTCGAATGTTGCAATAAAAGGCTTCTCTTTATCGGGTTGTACCGTAAAAAATCCTTCTCCGGTAATTTGGACCCTTCTTTCTTTTGAATCAAACGCTTCCGGGAAACGTAGGCTTGTTCCTGAATTTAACCAGACTTTTGATCCGTCAGGAAGGTTCACCAATTGATGTTCTCCTAGAGGTACAGTTATTTCACAATATTCCGAAGAAATCAGATTGGGATTTCGTTGAAATATATAGGTCCCTAAAATTACTAATACAAAAATGGCTGCAACTTTTAATAGTTGTCGCCCAAATTTTAAAATGTTATTTTGGTTTCGGATGTTGTTATACTCTGACCCAAGATACCATAACTTAAACTCATAAGATTTTCGAAGCTCAAAGTATTCTTTTTTATTGTTTTCGTCAGTGTCAAGCCAATCAATAATTTTAGCTTTTTCTTCTGCCGAACAGTCTCCCTTTATGTATTTCTCCAATAATTTCTTCATCGTTTTTCACACCTTCTTTTTTGTTGGGCGTTAATAAAAAGACGAAGCAATTGAGTTTACCCCTAGGAAATTTTATCAAAAAAAAATAAAATGATCGGTAAATAATCTTTGAAGACTGCTCTCAGTTCTTTCAAAGCCCTAGTAATGTGGTATTCTACTCCTTTTTCACTAATGTTTAATTCTTTTGCAATTTCGGCGTTGGTTTTTCCTTCAGTGCGGCTCATTTCAATTACCTGTCTTGTTTTAGCAGATAACTTTAATAATGTTGATTTAAATTGCTCTTCAATTTCGACAGTGAAAATTTTGGTTGGGTCACATGATTCTAACGCTGAAATTCGAAAATCCAGCTCTCTGTTTAAGTTTTGATGTATTTCCTTAAGAGCCTTCTGACTTACCTTTAGCCGTCTTAAATAGTCAATAGATGAGTTTCGAAGTATCTTAAATAAGAATGGCTTGACATTCAGGGTAGAATCTGTTTCAGTGGCTTCCCATAGCTTTATTAATGCTTCCGAGGCAATATCCTCAGCTACAGCATTATCGTGTACGTTCATTTTTACATATAAAAACGATCGCTTATAATATACTTTATAGATTTCCTCAAAACACATCCCTGCCAAATTTTATTGATGGCCAAGCTAATTTATTCCCTATCGAGACGGCGCAAAAGTAGCTTTTTCAAGAACATCTCATAGTCCCAACTTTCAATTTAACCGTTTTTCAAGTTGAGAGAGGCATTCTATAGCATATCGATTATGTGACGTCTTTTGCTGATGACAACTGCCTGTTTACAATAATGTTCGGCCTCTTTCATCCCGATGTTTCGACTTCCCGAATGGATTATTATCCATATATTTACATCATAACCTTTCTGCATTTCAATAGAGTGGAGCCCTCCTTACAGCATCAAAGAATCACAAAGCGTTTGTTCTGTATCAAAAGATTAGGAGTATCGTAAGAAACAATTTGGTAAGTTCTGGAACAACGTAAAGCCCGTATTACAAAGATGGAAAAGTCAGAATTTAGACGATATTATAAATTGTTGCCAGGTGAGCGGATTTAATTGAATGTAGCAAAACTTAGTAATAAAGTTTATCAGTTTGCAGCGATTGATGGTTGCACTCGTTTGAAAGTGATTAGGCCATACTGGAATAAAAAGAGTGAAAGTTCGATTCATTTTTTTGAGAATTGCAGGATGATTTCGGATTTTCCAATCCAGTGTATTCAAACGGATTGTGGTAACGAATTTTTCAATATGATTTATAAAACACTTTATAAAAATTAGATATAGGCCCCAAAGTTCCCATTTAAATGGGAAAGTCGAAAGGACGCATCAAACTGATAAAGTATGATTTTGGCAGGACATTGATTTGAACCAATGCTTGCAGGCTCACAGGAATATTGCTAGTTGTCAGCAAGACTCCTATAAGAACAAGCATCCATTTTCTTCGCTTGACGGGAAAACTTTTATACAAAAATTTGAAACCGTAGAAAAGCACATTCCTATTCATGCAGAAATATGCTTAACATTTAGGGGTTCCATTGAAAATATTTTACCCAGAAGTTATGAATACTTGAAATTCATAAATACAAAATGAATTAAGATAATGAGCGGATGTGTTGATATATAGTAGTTTGCTTCATGTGCGAAATTGCTTCATGTATAAAAGTTATGACTTTAATCTACCCTTGAGCCAATATCTCCCTTTAGGATTTGCATACTTATTTTCTTCGCACCCTTTCCATTTTAGTAAAGTTGATCTCAGTTAATGAAAGTAGCCCA
>NZ_QWGR01000060.1 GCF_003576475.1 Maribellus luteus
GTTCTGCGTAACGATGGCGCTGATGCGCTCCGGATGCGCCATCGCCAGACGCCAGCCGACCGGCGCGCCGTAGTCGAATACGTAGATTGCATACCGCGACAGGCCAATCGCCTGCGTAAAGCCGTCGACCACATGCGCAAGGTTGTCGAACGTGTAGCGGAAACCGTTCGGCGCCTGCGTCAGGCCAAAGCCGGGAAAGTCCGGCGCCACCACGTGATAGCGCCCGGCCAACTGCGGAATCAGGTTGCGAAACATATGCGATGCGCTCGGAAAGCCGTGCAACAACAGCACGGTCGGCGCATCGGCGGGGCCCGCCTCCCGGTAGAACACGCGCACACCTTCAACATCCACCGCGCGGTGGCGCACAGCGGTGGCGGCAAACGCATCGACAACGAAATCAGCGGCTCGGACAGGGGCGTTCATGGCACGGTTCCGGATGGGTTTCGAGAAAAAACAACGAAACCATCGTAACCACGTAAACGATATTTATCAAGTTACATGAAATTTTCCCATTGCTCGCATGCCGATTTGTGATGTGAAACAAAACGGGCACGCCGTCTGGCGTGCCCGCGCGGGAAACGATGCAGCAGAAAAACTCAGGTGAGCCGCTCGAGCGCCTGGGCTGCGATGCGCCGTGTGATGACTTCCGCCGAGTCTTCCGTGGCCAGCCGCCCAGCCTGGCCCGACCACAGGTTGATGAAATCGCCCGAGCCGGTCGGCTCCGTCTTGGCGCGCAGCGGTGCCAATGCACCGCCGGCCGTGGGGAAGGCCGGCGCAAACGTGCTCATGGGACCGATCTCGCGCATCAGCCGGTTGACGATGCCGCGCGCCGGCCGGCCGGTAAACAAA
>NZ_QWGR01000061.1 GCF_003576475.1 Maribellus luteus
ATCTTCCTCAGCGCGACGGGTGTCGGGAAGGCAGTACTGCTCTGCCAGAGAACGGTCGAGGATCTTCTCATCCGTGAGAAGTTGGCGGCGAGCCAGCTTGCTGCGGATTTCGGTGAAGGTGATCAGCGGTTTCGGCGAACGTGATCAGGGAAGGAAGGTGGTACTGCGCGGTCAGGAGATTGTAGCGTAGGTGATCACGATGCCCGTTTCTTGGCGTCGGTTGACGTGCGCTTGCGCATGGATTCGCCTTTGAGCGGCACCTTGTGTGCCTGGTGGACCAGCCGGTCCAGGATGGCGTCAGCCAGCGTCGGATCATTCAACCACTGGTGCCAATGTTCGATCGGGAGCTGGCTGGTCACGATGGTTGACCGGGTACCGACGCGATCGTCCAGAACTTCAAGCAGATCGCCGCGGGCGCTTTCAGAAGGCTCCTGTAGGCCCCAGTCGTCCAGCACCAGGACGTCGATGCGCGCGAGCTGCGCCAGGCGGCGGGTGAAGCTCCCGTCGCCGTGGGCGATCTGTAGTTCCTCGAACAGTCGCGGCACCCGCAGATAGAGCGCAGAGAATCCCTGCCGACAGGCCTGCTGGGCAAACGCACAGGCCAGCCAGGACTTGCCGGCACCGGTCGCCCCGGTCAGGATGAGGCTCTGAGCATTGCGGATCCAGTCGCAACTGGCCAGGGTGGCGACCAGCCGCTGGTCAAGGCCGCGGCTGCCGTCATAGACCACATCCTCGAGGCATGCCTGGGTGTGCTTGAGCTTGGCCGAGCGCAGCAGCCGCTCCAGCCGCCGGGTGTCGCGCCAAGCAATCTCCCGGTCGACCAGCATGGAGAAGCGTTCC
>NZ_QWGR01000062.1 GCF_003576475.1 Maribellus luteus
CACCAGTGACAAGGGACTGATGCCCCATGGCGGCACGGATTCGGGCCTGCACTGGATTGCTCCACTGCGCCAGGCGCTGCCCGAGGCGCGCATGTTGATCCTCACGGGCTATGCGAGCATCGCCACCGCCGTGCAGGCGGTCAAGCTAGGCGCTGATGAATATTTGGCCAAGCCGGCCAATGTCGACTCGATTTTGCTGGCGCTGCAAGTCGGCGTGTCTGAAGCCGTGGCTGAACAGACGATGGAGAACCCCGCGCCGCTGTCCGTCGCGCGCCTGGAGTGGGAACACATTCAGCGCGTACTCGCCGAGCACGGCGGCAATATCTCCGCCACGGCGCGGGCGCTCAACATGCACCGTCGGACGCTGCAGCGCAAATTGGGCAAGCGGCCGGTCGCAAAATAAACAACCGGCCGCCTGTCATTACATCGACATCACCGCGGCATTACCAGCGGGTGTCGCGCTCCCACGCCTTGAGTTCGTCTTCAGCGCGTTCCTTCGTATAGCCATAGCGCTCCTGGATCTTGCCGGCGAGCTGGTCGCGGGCGGCTTCGATCTTCCGCTTGGCGCTGCTGGCGTATTCCGAGGTCGGATACTTGCGGATCACTTCCTCAAGCGCGGCGATGGACTTCTCGGTACGGCCCTGGTCGCGCGAAACGTCCGGAATCTGGTCAAAGTTCGAGGCGGCGATCAGATACTGCGCATAGGCGGCGTCCGGGCTGCCGGGATGCAGCGTGACGTAGCGGGTCGCCGCGCCGATGCAGCTGTCATAGTCGCCGGCGCTGTAGAAGGAATAGGCCGACATCAGCAGCGATTTGCGCGCCCAGTCGGAATAAGGA
>NZ_QWGR01000063.1 GCF_003576475.1 Maribellus luteus
ACCTTTACGATGCAGTTCGACCACTACGCAGAAGCACCCGCCAACGTGTCGGCGGAAGTCCAGAAGAAGTTTGCTTGATTGTCGTTGATACCAGTCAACGACTGAACGGAGAGTCAAATGGCCAAAGCAAAGTTTGAACGTAACAAGCCGCACTGCAACATCGGCACCATCGGTCACGTCGACCATGGCAAGACGTCGCTGACCGCGGCGATCACCAAGGTGCTCGCCGAAGCCGGCGGTGCGACGTTCACCGCGTACGACCAGATCGACAAGGCGCCGGAAGAGAAGGCGCGCGGCATCACCATCTCGACCGCGCACGTCGAGTACGAGACGCCGAACCGTCACTATGCGCACGTCGACTGCCCCGGCCACGCCGACTATGTGAAGAACATGATCACGGGCGCGGCGCAGATGGACGGCGCGATCCTGGTGGTTTCGGCCGCTGACGGCCCGATGCCGCAGACCCGCGAGCACATCCTGCTGGCGCGCCAGGTCGGCGTGCCGGCGCTCGTCGTGTTCCTCAACAAGTGCGACATGGTCGACGATCCGGAGCTCCTTGAGCTCGTGGAAATGGAAGTCCGTGAGCTGCTCTCGAAGTACGACTTCCCGGGCGACGACATTCCGATCGTGAAGGGCTCGGCCCTGGCGGCGGTTGAAGGCCGCGAGCCGGCGATCGGCGAGGACCGCATCCTTGAGCTGATGACGCAGGTCGACGCCTACATCCCGCAGCCGGACCGTCCGATCGACCAGCCGTTCCTGATGCCGGTCGAAGACGTGTTCTCGATCTCTGGCCGCGGCACCGTCGTCACCGGCCGTGTCGAGCGCGGCATCGTCAAG
>NZ_QWGR01000064.1 GCF_003576475.1 Maribellus luteus
GCTTCTTTTGCCAAACGTTCGCGGGTAGTTACAATCGAATCAATTTTCGCCAGCTGTTCATCCGGATAAGCTTCGTCAGCCTTGGCTTGCTTGGCATCGTTGTAAGCAGCAATCGCGGCTTCCCAACCTTCGTTTTTAAACTCATGGTCGCCTTTTGCCACTGCATCTTCATAGGCTTTCTGTGCCGCTGAAAGTTGCGCCAGAATGTTGCCGATCTCATCGATCCGTTGTTGAGGATAAGCTTCTTCCGGTTTAATATTCAATGCTGCACGGTATTCTGTTCTTGAGTTATCGTAATTCTTTTCGTTGAACAGGTTATCTGCCTTCGCAATTGCATCGGCATAATTCTTATCCTTCTCTGCCTGAATAGCAGCCAAACGGGCAGCTTCGGCTTCAGCGGCTTCTTTTGCCAAACGTTCGCGGGTTGTTACAATCGAATCAATTTTAGCCAGCTGTTCATCCGGATACGTTTCGTCAGCCTTGGCTTGCTTCGCCTCGTTGTAAGCAGCAATGGCAGCTTCCCAACCTTCGTTTTTGAATTCGCGGTCGCCTTTCGCTACCGCGTCTTCATACGCTTTTTGCGCAGCCGAAAGTTGCGCCAGAATGTTGCCAATCTCATCGATCCGTTGTTGCGGGTAAGCTTCTTCCGGCTTAATATTCAATGCCGCACGGTACTCTGTTCTTGAATTATCGTAGTTCTTCTCGTTGAAAAGGTTATCAGCCCTTGCAATCGCATCGGCATAATTCTTATCCTTTTCAGCCTGGATGGCGGCCAGTCTTGCAGCTTCGGCTTCGGCAGCTTCTTTTGCCAAACGTTCGCGGGT
>NZ_QWGR01000065.1 GCF_003576475.1 Maribellus luteus
ATGTGCGCGTCCTGAACATGACGTTCCTGGAAGCCAAGGACCACGCTGAATCTTTTGCGATGGTCGAAACCGGCAAGGCGGACGCCTTTGCCATGGACGACGTGCTGCTCTACGGCTTCCGAGCAAATACCAAGACGCCAAGCGACTATGCCGTGGTCGGCGACATGCTGACGGTTGAACCCTACGCGATCATGCTGAGCAAGGACGATCCCGAGTTCAAACGCCTCGTGGATCGCGCGATGACCAACATCATCCTCGACTACGACGCCGAGAAGCTCTACAAGAAGTGGTTTCAGCAGCCGATTCCGCCGCACAATGCCAAGCTGGATATCCCGATGAGCTTTTTGCTGCGCGATTCTTTCAAATATCCGAGCGACAAGGTCGCTGATTAAACGGATCAGCGCGCACCATCAGCGCCGCCGTCATGCACGGCGGCGTTTTTATTTGTGAGCGACACAAACAAAGATGGGCTTTAAAGGAAATGTTTGACGACCTGCTCTTCCAGGCCGACAAAACGCACGAGCTGACGCGAGCCGTCAGGAAATTGCTTGATGACGTGGCCGTCGGGCGTATCGGTATGACGGAAGTAGATCGGCCGATCGATCGACCCGGGCCGATGCTTGGGGAGCAGACTTTCCAGCGACGGCTCCACCGTCCACGGATCGTCCCGTTCTTCGGATGTCAGCATGTTGGTCGCCTAGGGGTTTCTGAAAAGGGGTGATGAAGCATAACTTCCGTGAACAATCGTGGAAAGTTCGTAATACTTAAATCTGATTCTTTGACCGATCGTTCGTTCGATTTAGCGTTTGCTTCATCACAAGA
>NZ_QWGR01000066.1 GCF_003576475.1 Maribellus luteus
GTCTGGATGCCATCCCACACGGAATCGAAACCGGGAATCTTGTCGGCCAGAAATTCCGCCACCGCCAGCACACCGGCCAGGCCGATCACCCACCACGATTCCAGCATCTGCAGGCCGGGCGGCAAATGCAGCCAACCCGTGCGACCCAGCACGCCCGCAGCAAATACGGCCAAGTAGAGGCGAAATCCGCTGGTCCAGGAGAGTCCGGCTGCCAGCGCGGCGGTTTCCAGCATGAGGTTCCTTGGGAGCGAAGAAGGGGCCGGCGAACGGTGAATCGATATTGCAGTGTAGTGCGCGCTCGCCTGCGCCGCGGCCTAAAGCAGCGATTTGCCCTGCGACAGGATCTTCTCCCAAGCGTGCCGGGTGATCTGCGATCTGAGGCTGCCCAGGTCGAATGTGTTGCCATCTGAGCCGGTGAGGATGCCATTTGTGCCCTCGATGGAACCCGGATTGCCCGAAACGACGTGTTACGCGCGGTGCACCGCCATCATAGTCCTGCGCCCGGGCAACAAAAAACCCGGCATGTCGCCGGGTTTTTTGCATTTGCGCGCCCTCGCCATGCGGCAAGGTGCCGCACAACGCCAATCAGGCAGCCTGGATGTTGGTGGCCTGCTTGCCCTTCGGGCCTTGCGTCACTTCTAACGAGACGCGCTGATTTTCCTTGAGCGTCTTGAAGCCAGCCATTTGGATGGCCGAGAAATGCGCGAACAGCTCCTCGCCGCCTTCGTCAGGCGAGATGAAACCGAAACCCTTGGCGTCGTTAAACCATTTGACCGTACCGAGTGCCATGAAAACCCCTCCG
>NZ_QWGR01000067.1 GCF_003576475.1 Maribellus luteus
CGCCGCTCGCGCCCGAACAGATCAACGTGCGCGCGGTCGAATTGAATACCCTCACGGCAGCCTAAGAACATGAACAAGCAAACCGAAGCCTTCCTGCTGGCGGAAGCCGATATTGCTGGAGCCGTGTCTGGCCAGCGCGGCGCTGTGGTCGGCGTGTCGCGCCCGCATGAGTCTGCACACCTGCATGTTGCGGGTACCGCCACCTACACCGATGACATTCCTGAGCTGGCCGGCACGCTGCACGCGGCGCTCGGCATGAGCACGCAGGCGCATGCGCGCATCGTCAACATGGACCTGGACCGCGTGAAGGCCGCGCCGGGCGTGGTGGCGGTGTTCACGTCGGCCGACATCCCCGGCACGAACGATTGCGGCCCGATCATTCACGACGATCCGATCCTCGCAACCGACACGGTGCACTTCGTCGGGCAGCCGATGTTCATCGTGGTCGCCACGTCGCACGATGCGGCGCGCCGTGCGGCGCGTCTGGGCAATATCGAATACGAAGTCCTGCCTCCGCTGCTGACGCCTGAAGAGGCTCGCGCCGCGGGCAAGTCGGTGCTGCCGCCGATGCACCTCAAGCGTGGTGAGCCGGCCGAGCGCATCGCCGAAGCGCCCCACTCCGAAGCCGGCAAGATGTCGCTGGGCGGGCAGGAGCAGTTCTATCTCGAAAGCCAGATCTCGTACGCCGTGCCGAAGGAAGACAACGGCATGCACGTGTGGTGCTCGACGCAGCATCCGACCGAGATGCAGCACATGGTGTCCCACATGCTGGGTTGGCACGCCAACCAGGTGCTGGTCG
>NZ_QWGR01000068.1 GCF_003576475.1 Maribellus luteus
AAGAAACAGGATAAGAATGCACTCGTTTTTGTCGACCTGCTGGGACATAGCAAAGGAAGTACTTACTTCTTTGAACAGAACTATTTAAAAGAACACGGTGCTCTTCCAGACAACCCGCCTTATGAGTTAATCGACCCCGAGGCGCGTAACTGTAAAATACCATTGCTGGGATTTTTCCAGTCCCATGATGGTATACCGGTGTATCAGTTTAGCAATGGAGAATATTCGTACACCGATTATGATTTTGAAACACTAAAGTCGATCTGGTACGAAAATACCCGGTTAATAGCGCAGGGATATAAAAACAACGGAGATGTATTTGGCATAAATGCTTTCCGCGATTATTTTGCCCATCCCGTGTTGTCGGGCATTACGGTCGATGCACTTAAGGCAGGCCTAGGCGAAAAAACGCCCGTATGGATTTATTTTGACGGCAACGGCTATGCCCGGCCTCCTGAAATGACTCCGCAGGAATACATCAACCACGTGAAATGCCAGATTTATACCTCCATTATTCACGGGGCCACAGGTATTCTGTTTTGGAACGACTGGCGAAAAACACCGGAAGTGTTTGACATCCTGCTTCCGATGCTAAAGGAATTAAACGACAATTTGCCCATTGTTAAGCTCGAAACAAAACACTGGAAAGCACACGACAACTTACATATTATGATCAAGGAAAGCAAGGATGGTAAAAAGTACTTCATTGCGTCAAACACAAGTACAACAGACGTTTTATCCATCGACATTCCGGAGGTAAATAAAAAAGAATTGCAACCCTTAGAGGTTTATATT
>NZ_QWGR01000069.1 GCF_003576475.1 Maribellus luteus
CCCGGCGCGGCAAGAACACGGTCCACCGGCTTGACGGGTTGTTCCGGCAATCGGTGTTCGGGCGACTGGCCGGATACGAGGATGTGAACGACGCCGACCGCCTGGCCCTCGATCCGGTGATGCGCCAGGTCGTGGGTGGAAGGGCTGTCGATGCGCAAGCGGCCTCGGCCTCGCAGATGGGACGGTTCGAGACCGAGACACTGGCACAGCCCGAGAACCGTGCCGCGCTGGCCGACCTGAATGGCCAATGGATCGACCGGTTCCATGACCGTAACGGGCTGAAGTACATCGTTCTGGACATGGACAGTTCGGTCAGCCCCACCCATGGCGATCAGGAGGGCGCGGCCTGGAACGGGCATTTCGACTGCACCTGCTATCACCCGAACTTTTTGTTCAACCAGTTCGGCATGCTGGAGCGCTGCGCCTTGCGCCATGGCAACGTCCACAGCGCCGATGGCTGGCGGGACGTTCTCGACCCCGTCATCGCCCGCTACGCGGAGCGCGACCTTTGCGGCCGGTTCTTCCGGGCTGACGCCGCCTACGCGATCCCCGCGATCTATGAGCGGCTGGAAGAAGCCCGATTCTTCTACGCCATCCGGCTGCCTGCGAACAACGTCCTGCGCGAGAAGATCGCGCATCGGCTGACGCGCCCTGTCGGGCGACCTTCGCTGACCAAGGTCAAGCGCTTCTACGAAGACTTCGAGTATCAGGCGGCATCCTGGGACAAGGAACGCCGGGTGATCGCCAAGATCGAATGGCATCCGGGCGAACTGTTCCCGCGTGT
>NZ_QWGR01000007.1 GCF_003576475.1 Maribellus luteus
ATTGAATTCCCAATAGTCAATATTCAATAATCAATATTCAATACTCAAAAGCTTTCGACTAGTAGCTAGTGGCTTGCGGCTTGCAGCTTATTCTCGCATTAAAGCATTTTAGCATTCAAGCATTGTAGTTGAAGAGAAGTGATCAGTGTTCAGTCGCAGTTTGCAGGGGTTGAAGGACTGAAGGATTGATGGACTGAATTTCCAATAATCAATATCCAATTGCCAATGGCTAGTGGCTCGCAGCTAGCGGCTTGCAGCTTATTCTTGCATTCACGCATTGTAGCTGAAGGATTGATGGACTGAGGGATTGATGGACTGAATTTCCAATAATCAATATCCAATTGCCAATGGCTAGTGGCTCGCAGCTAGTGACTTGCAGCTTATTCATGCATTCAAGCATTTTAGCATTCAAGCATTGTGATTGAAGGATTGAAGGGAAGTGATCAGTATTCAGTCGCAGTTGGCAGGGATTGATGGACTGAGGGATTGATGGACTGAATCTCCAATAATCAATATCCAATTGCCAATGGCTCGCAGCTCGCAGCTAGTGGCTTGCAGCTTATTCATGCATTCAAGCATTTTAGCATTCAAGCATTGTGAAGAGAAGTGATCAGTATTCAGTCGCAGTTGGCAGGGATTGAAGGACTGAAGGACTGAGGGATTGAGAGTGCAGTGATCAGTCGCAGTCTCAGTTTTCAGGAAGAATTGAATTCCCAATAGTCAATATTCAATAATCAATATTCAATACTCAAAAGCTTTCGACTAGTAGCTAGTGGCTTGCAGCTCGCAGCTTATTCATGCATTCAAGCATTTTCGCATTCAAGCATTGTAGTTGAAGGATTGAAGGGAAGTGATCAGTATTCAGTCGCAGTAGGCAGGGATTGAAGGACTGAAGGACTGAGGGATTGATGGACTGAATTTCCAATAATCAATATCCAATTGCCAATGGCTAGTGGCTCGCAGCTAGTGGCTCGCAGCTTATTCTTGCATTCACGCATTGTAGTTGAAGGATTGAGAGTTCAGGGGCCAGTGGCTATTTCCCAATGCCCAACTGCAACTTCTAACTAATCTTCCACCTCGGCCAGCGCTTTTTTCTCGCCGGCGGCGTACCTTCTGATTTTGATGTTCAGGTAGGCAAATAACATGGTCATAAACGGGCTGATGATATTAAAAAAAGCATAGGGTGCGTAAGCCCAGGTGTCCACACCCAGCACCCTCGACTGCGTTGCCCCACAGGTATTCCACGGGATAAGCACGGAGGTTACGGTCCCGCTGTCTTCCAGGGTACGGCTCAGTACTTCGGGCTTCAGACCTTTTTCTTCAAAAGTTTTGCGATACATGCGGCCCGGTACCACAATGGCAATGTACTGGTCGGAGGCAGTGGTATTGAAAAACAAACAGGTGCCCACCGTTGAAGCCACCAGGCTGCCCGTACTTTGTGCATATTTTACAATGGGCTGGGTAATTCGTTTCAGCAATCCGGCCGATTCCATTACGCCGCCAAAAATCATGGCCGACAGGATCAGCCAAACCGTATCGAGCATTCCGCTCATTCCCGATGTACTCAGCAAGTCGTTTACGTTTTCATCCGGCGTGGTAAGACTAATGTCGCCAAACATGGCCTGCATAACCGAATAATACGAGGCGGTTGCATAATTTTCCAGGTGTCCGGCCACTTCTTCGATTATATGCGGCTGAAAAATGACGGCAAAAATACCCCCCAGCAAGGTTCCGATAAAAAGCGAAGGCAGCGGCGGTACTTTTAAAATGATGACACCAAGCAACACTACCGGCACAGCAAAAAGCAGGGGAGAAGTATTGAAAGTTCCGGCAATGGCTGTTTTTACATTTTCCACATCTACCACAGCCGTTGAAAAATCGTAGCGAAATCCGATCACCAGAAAAATGATCAGGGTAATGATCAGGGTGGGAACAGTGGTAAACATCATGTAGCGAATGTGGGTAAAAAGATCCGTTCCGGCCATGGCAGGTGCCAGGTTGGTGGTATCGCTCAGCGGGCTCATTTTATCACCAAAATAGGCCCCGCTGACAATCGCTCCGGCCACAATCGCTTCGTTTATGCCAATGGCTTGCCCGATTCCCAACAGTGCCACACCAATGGTGGCAATCGTTGACCAGGAGCTTCCGGTGGCTACGCTCACAATCGAGCTTACCACAACGGCCGTAAACAGAAACAGCTTGGGGCTGATCAGATCAAGTCCGTAGTAAATCATGGCGGGAACAACACCGCTGATCAGCCAGGTACCGGCCAGCGAACCAATCAGTAAAAGAATCAAAATAGAGGGCATGGCAGATCCGATGGTTGAAACAATTTTCGCGCTGATTTCGCCCCATCCGTACCCCAGTTTAGTGGCTACCAAACCGGCCACTGCAGCAGCAAGCATCAGGGCAATCTGGTTGGCGCCGGCCAGCGTGTCTTCAAATAAAATCACATTCAGGGTAAGCAGAAAAATCAGGATGAGAATTGGCAGCAATGCCAGCAGAAGTGTTGCTTCTTTTTTGACCATAATTGTATGTCGAAAATTTTAGGATAAGGCAAAATAATACTTTTGAATTTAAAAGTGTCAAAAAATGCGGACTGTTTCCTGCAAATTATAAAAAGATGTTGCTGTTTTAAATTCAGCCTGCATTTTTAAGATTGGATAATTAAATAGTCTTATTTTCGTTTGTTTATAATTAAGTGCGTTTTTATGAGGGGAATTTACGTCCGGACATTTGCTGTTATTGTATTGATTTTTAGTATGAACGCCGCTTTTGCTCAGCGAAGTAGCGGTTTGGCTGTTGAAGGTAAAATATCGGTTGAAGATGGCTCGCCCGAAGGTGCCATTATTCAGATGCACCGCGACGGCCTGCGTTTGGATAATTACGGAGTTGGAGCTGATGGGCACTACAAAGTGGAGCTGGAATACAACCACAAGTACGAGCTGGTTTTTGAACATGCGGGGCATTTCTCGCAAAAAATAGCGGTTGAAACGGCTGTCCCGAAAAATGTTTTGGATACCGATCCGCGTTTTCCTCCCTTTCCGGTTGATATAACCTTGTTTACCGAAATTCCCGGAATAGACGCTTCTTTTTCGGAAAACAATATTCTGAAAATATTTTACAGTCCGAGTGTCGATAATTTTGTCAAGGAGCTGTATTACAACGATGCCCAGATAAAAAAGCTGATTGAACAGGCGGTTTTGCAGGCACAGATTGTGGATAAACGGGCCGATTACATGTCGAAGCTCACCCGTGCCGAACTGGCTGAGTTGCGGCAGGAGTACAACAAATTGCTGGAGCAGGCCGGAAAAGAATATTCAAACGAAGAATTTCTGAATGCGCTTGATGGTTATAAAGCGGCCAGCAAAATATTTCCGAAGGAACAGTTTCCGAAAGACCGCATCAATGAAATCAACGATCTTTTGGGCCTGATTATGGCCGCCGAAGAGCTGGACAAAGCCATGCTCGAGCGTTTCAATAAGTTGGTACAGGAAGGCGATCTGGCTTTTTCGCAGCGTAACTACCCCGATGCAAAAAATTCGTACAGCCGCGCACTTTCCATCAAGCCGTTTGATGAATACGTAAACGATCAGATCAAGAAAATAACCACACTTCAGAAACAGCAGCTGCTGGATCAGGAGTACCAGGAGTTGATTGCCAACGGAGACCAATCGATTAAAGAATTACTTTACAACGAAGCGCTGGGCTTGTTCCAAAAGGCTTTGGAGATAAAACCCAATGAGCAATACCCAAAAAACAAGATCAATGAGATAAACGGCTTGATTGCCAACCAGGCGAAAGATGCCGAGAAGCAAAAGAACTACAAAGATGCCATGATGGAAGGGGAGCGTCAGTTCTCGAAGCAGTTTTACGACCGCGCACTTACCCAGTTTGAAAATGCGCTGGGTTACAAACCGGGCGATTTGGAAGCCACCCGCAGGATTGAAGATACACGGAAGATCATGCAAGGCATCCTGAATCAAATGACTTTTGACCGCCTGATTGTAGAAGGTGACAAAGCCTACAAAAAAGAAGATTATGCAAGCGCGCTCTCGAATTATGAAGAGGCTTTGACGCTGGTTCCCGATGAACCTCGTACCAAAAAACGGGTGGAAGAGATTCGGCAGATTCTTTACACCAAACAAAGCATTGATAGTTACCTGACCCAGGCCGATAAAAAGTTTGATGAACAGAAATATCCGGATTCAAAAGCACTCTATGAAAAGGCCTTGGAACTGGATGCAAAAAATGAACACGCCCGGAACCGGATTGCCGAAATCAATCAGATTGTGGCCGGAATGGAGGTAGATGCGCGTTACGCACAGGTGCTGGCTTCGGCTGATGATCAGTTTGCCAAGAAAAATTACGAGAGTGCCCGAAATGGATACAACGAAGCGTTGGGCATAAAACCGAAGGAAGATTATCCGAAACAAAAACTGACGGAGATTGCAACTATTTTGGCAGCCATTGCCAAAACCAATGCCGATTACCAGAATGCTGTGGCTAAGGCCGACCGCTTGTTCCAGCAAAAACAGTATCCGGATGCCCGGACAGCTTTTGCAGATGCCGGAAAAATAAAACCCGAAGAAACTTATCCGCCCGAAATGATCGGCAAAATTGACGGCTTGGTTGCCGAACAGCAACGCCTGGCACAAGAGGCCGCTGATGCCGAAGCCGCTCGATTGGCCGCGATTCAGGCTGAAAAGGATAAGAACTACGCCGATGCGATTGCCAAAGCTGATAATTTGTTCAATGAAAAGAACTACGATAACTCAAGAACTGAATATCGTGCGGCATTGAATATTAAGCCCGAAGAGACTTATCCGCAGCAAAGGATCGACGAGATAGGTAACCTTCTGGCGCAACTTTCGGCTGCGCAAAAAGCGTATGAAGATGCAGTGGCGAAAGGCGACCGTGAATTCAAAAACGAAGGTTGGGAAGCTGCCATTGCTGCCTACAACGAGGCGAAGCAAGCCAAGGCTGACGAAACGTATCCGGATGAACAGCTGGCGAAAATTGATTCGATTGTAAGCACCCGCGAACGTTTGGCAAAAGAAGCCGCTGAAGCGGAAGCTGCCCGTTTGGCTGCTATTCAGGCAGAAAAGGATAAGAATTATGCCGATGCGATTGCCAGAGCTGATAACCTTTTCAACGAGAAGAACTACGATAACTCAAGAACTGAATATCGTGCGGCATTGAATATTAAGCCCGAGGAAAGCTATCCGCAACAAAGGATCGACGAGATCGGTAACCTTCTTGCACAACTTTCAGCGGCTCAGAAAGCCTATGAAGATGCGGTAGCAAAAGGCGACCGAGAATTCAAAAACGAAGGCTGGGACGCTGCGATTGCTGCTTACAACGATGCCAAGCAAGCCAAGGCCGATGAAACGTATCCGGATGAACAGCTGGCAAAAATTGATTCGATTGTAAGCACCCGCGAACGTTTGGCAAAAGAAGCCGCTGAAGCCGAAGCTGCCCGTTTGGCTGCTATTCAGGCTGAAAAGGATAAGAATTATGCGGATGCGATTGCCAAAGCTGATAATCTGTTCAACGAAAAGAATTACGATAACTCAAGAACAGAGTACCGTGCAGCACTGGATATTAAACCCGAGGAAGCTTATCCTCAACAAAGGATCGACGAGATCGGTAACCTTCTTGCGCAACTTTCAGCGGCTCAAAAAACCTATGAAGATGCAGTGGCGAAAGGCGACCGTGAATTCAAAAACGAAGGTTGGGACGCTGCGATTGCTGCCTACAACGATGCCAAGAAAGCCAAGGCTGACGAAACGTATCCGGATGAACAGCTGGCGAAAATTGATTCGATTGTAACTACCCGCGAGCGTTTGGCAAAAGAAGCCGCAGATGCGGAAGCTGCCCGTTTGGCTGCTATTCAGGCAGAGAAGGATAAGAATTATGCCGATGCAATTGCGAAGGCAGATAACCTGTTCAACGAAAAGAATTACGATAACTCAAGAACAGAATACCGTGCAGCACTGGATATTAAACCCGAGGAAGCTTATCCTCAACAACGGATCGATGAGATCGGCAACCTTCTGGCGCAACTTTCAGCGGCTCAAAAAGCCTATGAAGATGCAGTGGCGAAAGGCGACCGTGAATTCAAAAACGAAGGCTGGGAAGCTGCCATTGCTGCTTACAACGAGGCGAAGCAAGCCAAGGCCGGCGAAACGTATCCGGATGAACAGCTGGCAAAAATTGATTCGATTGTAAGCACCCGCGAACGTTTGGCAAAAGAAGCTGCCGAAGCCGAAGCTGCAAGACTGGCCGCCATCCAGGCTGAAAAGGATAAGAATTATGCCGATGCGATTGCAAGGGCTGATAACCTTTTCAACGAGAAGAACTACGATAATTCAAGAACAGAGTACCGTGCGGCATTGAATATTAAGCCGGAAGAAGCTTACCCGCAACAACGGATCGATGAGATTGGCAACATTCTGGCGCAACTTTCGGCTGCGCAAAAAGCGTATGAAGACGCGGTAGCGAAAGGCGACCGCGAATTCAAAAACGAAGGTTGGGAAGCTGCCATTGCTGCTTACAACGAGGCGAAGCAAGCCAAGGCTGACGAAACGTATCCGGATGAACAGCTGGCTAAAATTGATTCGATTGTAACAACCCGCGAACGTTTGGCAAAAGAAGCCGCTGAAGCCGAAGCTGCCCGTTTGGCTGCTATTCAGGCAGAGAAGGATAAGAATTATGCCGATGCAATTGCGAAGGCAGATAACCTGTTCAACGAAAAGAATTACGATAACTCAAGAACAGAATACCGTGCAGCATTGNAATATTAAACCGGAAGAAGCTTATCCTCAACAACGGATCGATGAGATCGGCAACATTCTGGCGCAACTTTCAGCGGCACAGAAAGCCTATGAAGATGCAGTGGCAAAAGGCGACCATGAGTTTAAAAACGAAGGTTGGGAAGCCGCGATTGCTGCTTACAACGATGCCAAGCAAGCCAAGGCTGACGAAGCTTATCCGGATGAACAGCTGGCGAAAATTGATTCGATTGTAACTACCCGCGAACGTTTGGCAAAAGAAGCCGCCGAAGCCGAAGCTGCCCGTCTGGCTGCTATTCAGGCTGAAAAAGATAAAAACTACGCCGATGCGATTGCCAAAGCTGATAACTTGTTCAACGAAAAGAATTACGATAACTCAAGAACAGAATACCGTGCAGCACTGGATATTAAACCGGAAGAGGCTTATCCTCAACAACGGATCGACGAGATTGGCAATATTTTGAAAGAACTGGCCGATGCGAAAGCAGCTCAGGAAGCGCTTGATAAACAATATGCGACGCTGATCCAGCAAGGTGACCGGATGTTTGCTGCCAACAGCTTTGCACCGGCAAAAGAACATTACCAGAAAGCTTCTGACCTGAAACCGGAAGAGGTTTATCCGAAAGATAAGATAGTGGAAATTGACCGGATCGTGGAACAGCGCGCGCAGGATGAAAAGTACCGCAACATAATTGTGGTGGCCGATGGATTTTTCCGTACGCAAAAATACAGCGATGCAAGGGTTCAGTACGAAATTGCATTGGGTCTAAAACCTGAGGAAGAATATCCGAAGTCGCAGATCAGAAGGATAGATGAACTGCTGGCACAGGCCGAAGCGCGTAAACAGGCAGAGGCCAATGCGGCTGCCGATGTGGATCGCCGCCGGGCCAACATTGCCAAGATGCAGGAAGAGATCGACGAACAGAAGATTCTGGCAGAATCGGGCGTAAATGCCCTGTACGATCAATTGATTCAAAAGGCTGATGCCTTCTTTGACGATACACAGTACAATGTGTCGCGTGCCTGGTATTTCAAAGCGCTTGACCTGAAGCCGGAAGAGGCTTATCCGCAGCAGCGAATCGATGAAATCAACCGCTTGTTAAACGGAATGATGACCAGTCAGCGCGACCGCGAATACCAGCGTTTTATCGACTTGGCCGACACCAATTTCCGGGATGCTGAATTGGCCGTTGCGCGTGGATGGTACAACCAGGCACTGAGCCAGAAGCCAACCGAACAATACCCGAAAGACCAGTTGGCAGAAATTGAACGGATGGTTCAGGAGCGTTTGCAGGGAAGATCGGCTGACCGGGTGCTTCAACTCAATACTGCCGCGAAAAAGGCTTTTGACGAAGGAAACATGAACGTAGCGCGTTTCTGGTACAAAAAAGCGCTGGAACTCGATCCTGAAAACCAGGAAGCCCGCGATGGTTTAAATGCAACGAAGAATTAAGTATTTTAAAAATATTCGTGAATTACAGGCAAATTACTTTTAACTGGTTTTCGATTGAAAAGATTGAAAGCAGATTGATTCAATCTACATCAATCTGCTTTCAATCTTTTCAGGTTCATTCATTTAATCGGTTAAGGAGAGAGAGAATTTAAAGCCTACGCTTTTAAATTCTCCTCCTTCGAACCCGGTAAAAACTCCCAGATTTCCCACAAAAAAGAGGTTGTTCAAACTGTATCCAAGTTCCCAGTAATTATGCAATGCGGGAGTTGTCAGGTAATTAAAATGCAGGCTTTCGCTCCATGCCTTTCTGTTAACCAGCGACAAATAACGTAGCAGGAGGTATTCAGAACGCAGTTCAAAAGAAGCATTAACATAGCTTTTGTTGGTGCTGTATTGGTAATCGTCGATCAATTGCAGCATTCCGGAGAACGATTTCATGCTAACCGGAATGTTGGATGTATTAAAATGCTTGAATTGCGAAAAATGCAACTGGTCGGCATTGAAAAAGTAACCGGCATTCACACTCCAGTCAATCCCGGTACTGATGGATAGGTTTGCCTGGTGCTGAAAACGAAAATCAATCCGGCTAAAATCGGACACCGAGGAGAATATATCTTTTACTCCCTGTTGGAAATTCAGGTCGAAGCGGTAAAAATCACTCAAAAACAGAAAAGGTGATTGTTGTGCCCAGGGCTTTCGAATACGCTTCCGGTAGGTGGCTCCGGCAGCGTACGAAAAACTTTGCTGTTGGCTCAAATACGGACTGTCAGCCTCGTAACCTTTGGGAATATTGGGGGCGTAGTGTTTTTTGTCACTCAAAGGAAAGGAGGCATGATTGCTAAGCGGGTAAAAATGATTGTAGGCCGCATTGGCCCGCAATGTCAGGTTTTTCTGCAGGCGTTGACTAATATTCATCGAGACAAAAGATGTTTCGTACAGCCGCATGTAGTTTTCGGCAAAAAAGAAGGTACTCACCGCGTTTACTACAGGGGTGATTCCATTTGTTCCTTTGAAATCGCGGCTTTCTTTTCCAATTGACAAATCGACGCGATTCATTTTACCAAACACATTGATGAAGCTGGTATTGAAGTTTCCAAACAAGGTTTTTCGGTTAAAAGCGTATCCCAATTGGCCTTCAAAGTTCAGGAACTTTGCCGTATCAGGGTTGTACCTCAGGCGCATGTATTGCATGAATTTGTACCCGTCAACAGCGTTGTAATCGAAGTTGTTGGGATCGAGTAAGCCGCGGTATCGCAGGCGTATCAGGGAGTCAGAGCTTAAATCGAAACTACCGGCCAGAAGTGTTTTCACAAACTTGTTTTTGGCTTTGGAACCTACAGCAGAAGTATCCCGGCTCATGTTGTGCAGGGCCTGAATAGAATCGGCCATCTGGTAGCTCTGTACCTCGGCAGGCGTTAAAGGAATGGTGCGGATCGAATCCCAGGCTTCTTCGCGGCTTGCAGTGGTTTTCTTGTCCTCAATGTCGTAACTCTGAAAATAGTTGGTGGTTTCCATTTCCTTGAATTGTTCTTTGGTGATCTGCCGGTTTAAACGCGCTACTTTGCGCACATCGGCATTGCTCATGTGCTCTTTTTGCGTGATGCTTTCTACCTCCTGCTGCATTTTTTTTATGTCTTCGTTTTCCTCTTTTTCAACTACCGTTTCTATTTTGGCGGTATCAATTTCTGCCACTTCAGGCAAAACACCCGAGGTGTAATTGTCAACAATCGAATCGTATTTTACCGAAGCACCGTAGTAGAAATTTCCCCGCATGCCGAGTGCGCCAAAGTTTCCGGTCAGATGGTGGGTTACCGGGAGCCAGTTTTCGTTCCCCAGGTTTTCAAATTGCTGCTTAATGCGGTATTCCACAAACTTTATGGTAGAGCTAAAGTCGATGTTGTAGATGCACCAAAGCTGATCAACGATGTAAATGTAACCATCCACCAACTCGTCGCTTTTGCGTTTTGGTGTCACTTTTATTTTGAAAACATCAAAATCACCCACGGTAATAAATCCTTCGTACTGAAATTCGTAATGGCGCAAGGCCATGGGAGCAAGCGGCGAGATCACTTCAGCCGGGCGTTCCTGGTAAAAGCTTTCGGTCATTAGTCCCATTACCGGAGGTTCGTCGATGCCTGTCAGCGAAGTACGTTTGCTGATTACCTGCTGCTTGTAGGAATTCGGATAATCATAGGTTATTTTGTTGTGCGATTCAATTACGTAGGTCACATTCTCCTTGAAATAATCCTTGAATTTCCGGCCATCATCCATTTCCTGTTGCTTGATGATCTTCGGAATATTCTGAAACTCAAAATTACTTTTTATGTAAAGGTCGGCCGTGTAGTGTTTGATACGGTCGCGGAAATAGGGGGCTTTGGCAATGGCTTTTCGCATGATTAGATACGCCGGGTCTTCTTTCCCGGGAAAGATCTTGACTTCCTTTAATTCAAATTTTTGAACGTGCATGGTAATGGGGAGGTAGAGGCTGTCGCGATCCAGCGTGATCTGTTTGTTTTGCTGAAGATAGCCCATCGAACGAACGGTAAAATGATACGTTCCTTTGGGGAGTTGCAGGTGAAAATTTCCATCGATGTTGGAGGTAGTGCCTTCTTTGGTTTCACTGATAAAAATGGTGGCATAGGGAACGGGCTTATCGTTTTCGTCGCTTATTTTTCCGTAAATGACCTGTGCTTTTGCAGCCCCAAAGATCATAGCAAAAAGGAAGATAAGAAGGGTTTTCAGAAAAATCCAATCAAAAGAATAAGTAAGGTTTCCGGGTTTCATAGTTCTG
Organism: Maribellus luteus; assembly: GCF_003576475.1. Classification (GTDB taxonomy): domain Bacteria; phylum Bacteroidota; class Bacteroidia; order Bacteroidales; family Prolixibacteraceae; genus Draconibacterium; species Draconibacterium luteum. The sequence goes on from NZ_QWGR01000007.1 coordinate 11,039, forward strand.
TTTTTTGTTTTCGGCTTACAAGTAAACAAATTTACGATAAGCGTCAGAGTATTTTATGTTTCCTTAAGATTTTATAGGATTTACTTACACACTACTATAACGGTTGGGCGCCTGATTCTACTACAAACACTGCTAATTTTCTCTAAAAGGTTTTGTTGAATGTAGTGTGGTTATTATTTTAATCTTTTACGATAATTAAAGACAAAACATGTTGTAAAAACTATTTTTTCTGTCTGTTTTAATTGATAAATTGCAGCACAGTACAGGACAGCATAACAGGCCTGTCAACAAGGAAATTTTGAATCAATAAATAATCAAAAATGGCAAACAGATTAATAGGAAGACTTCCCAAAGTGGGGATTCGTCCGGTAATTGACGGGCGCGAAAGAGGCGTACGCGAGTCGCTTGAAGTTCAAACCATGAACATGGCTAAAAATGCAGCCCGGCTGATTGAAGAAAACCTTCGTTTTCCGGGGGGTGAAAAAGTAGAGTGCGTAATTGCTGACACTACCATTGGCGGCGTGGCAGAAGCGGCTTTGTGTGCCGACAAGTTTGAACGCGAAGGGGTTGGAGTATCGCTGACTGTTACACCCTGCTGGTGTTACGGAACCGAAGTAATGGATGCGACTCCGCTGATCCCGAAAGCAGTTTGGGGCTTTAACGGAACTGAAAGACCGGGTGCGGTTTACCTGGCAGCAGCATTGGCTGGTTATACGCAAAAAGGCTTTCCGACTTTTGGCATTTATGGCCGCGATGTGCAGGATTCGGGCGATGAAACCATCCCGGAAGATGTGCGTGAAAAACTCCTCCGCTTTGTAAAAGCTGCGTTGGCGGCTGCACAAATGAAAGGAAAATCATACCTGTCGCTGGGATATACTTCGATGGGGATTGCCGGTTCGATGGTAAACGCCGATTTCTTCCAGGATTATCTGGGAATGCGTACCGAGTTTGTGGACATGGTGGAAGTAAAACGTCGTTTGGACGAAGGTATTTACGACCAGGCGGAGTTTGAAAAGGCAATGGCCTGGACCAACGAAAATATTACGGAAGGTGATGATTACAACGCACCGGAAGCACAATCGGACCGTGCCCGCAAAGACTGGGAATGGGAAGTGGTGGTGAAGATGACCCTGATCATGCGCGATCTGATGATTGGTAACCCCAAACTGAAGGAAGCCGGTTTTGGCGAAGAATCGCACGGACATAACGCCATTGCAGGTGGTTTCCAGGGGCAACGTCAGTGGACCGATTATTACCCGAACGGTGATTTCTCGGAAACAATCCTGAATACTTCTTTTGACTGGAACGGAATTCGTGAGGCTTTCGTATTTGCTACCGAAAACGATAGTTTAAATGCTGTTCCGATGTTGTTCGGACACCTGCTGACCAATACCGCGCAGATTTTCTCGGATGTTCGTACCTACTGGAGCCCCGATGCAGTGAAACGCGTAACCGGCAAAGAGTTAACAGGTATTGCCCAAAATGGTATTATTCACCTGATCAACTCGGGCTCAACTACCATGGATGCTACCGGCCAGCAAAAAGATGCCGATGGAAATTCAGTAATGAAACCGTTCTGGGAAATTTCGGATGCAGATGTAAAAGCATGTTTGGAAAATACAAAATTCTGTCCGGGAGATAAGGGCTATTTCCGTGGCGGCGGTTTTTCCAGTCAATTCAAAACAAATGGTCAAATGCCTGTTACCATGAGCCGTGTAAACCTGGTAAAAGGGCAGGGGCCTGTGTTACAGATTGCGGAAGGATATACAGTTGATTTGGACAATGATGTTCATGCGATTCTTGATGAACGTACCAATCCAACCTGGCCGACTACCTGGTTCGCTCCGAAAATTACAGGGAAAGGGGCTTTCAAAGATGTATATTCAGTGATGGCCAACTGGGGAGCTAACCACGGTGCGATCAGTTACGGACACATTGGTGCCGATCTGATTACGCTGGCTTCTATTTTACGGATTCCGGTTTGTATGCACAACGTAGAGGAAGATCAGATCTTCCGTCCGAGTGCCTGGAATGCCTTTGGTGAAGACAAAGAAGGATCAGATTACCGCGCATGTGCTAATTTTGGTCCGATCTATAAATAAACATTGGATGAATAAAAGATGGTGGCAAAAAATGCTGCCATCTTTTTTCTAAAAACAAGTCAGAACCTTTCATGAAATTGCAATCGACACAAATAGCGGCAGGGCAAACCAAGTTGCAACAATTGGTTCATTCCATTACAGAGGCAATAGCGAAGGGTGAATTAAAGGCGGGCGATCCGCTTCCTTCGGTGAATCAGTTGAGCAGCGAAAGTGGTTTTTCGCGCGATACCGTATTTAAAGCTTACAACATTTTAAAGCAGCGCAGCATTGTTGAGTCGGCGCCAACGAAAGGTTATTTTGTGGCCAACGAATCGTACCGGGTTTTTGTGCTACTCGATGATTTCAGTGCCTTCAAAGAACAGCTTTACCAGGCATTGCGTCAAAATCTTCCGGAATCGTATTCCGTCGATTTGCTTTTTCATCATTACAACCGCGATGTATTTGCGCAACTGATCGAAAGCAGCTTGGGGCGTTACAGTATGTATGTGGTTATGAACATCGATCACCAGTCGATGGATCCCATTTTGCATAAAATTGATGCCAATAAACTTTTGCTGCTCGACATGGGAAAACCTGATAACGACAAGGTAAATTACCTGTTACAGGATTTTGGTGAGTCGGTAGTGAAATGCCTGGAAGAAGGTGTCGGGCGACTTAGCAAATACAAGGAGCTGGTTTTGATTTATTCCGAAAAAGATACGCCACATCCGGTAGAGGTGGTTCCGGCCATTCAGTCGTTTTGTAAAAAACATTCCATTCAATTTTCGCGTGTCAGCAGGTTCAATCCTTCGCAGCTAGAAAGTGGCCAGGCTTATTTTGTCATCCGCGATGCTGATTTGGTGGAAGTGATTAAATCGTGCCGTGCCAACCAACTGGAGCTGGGAAAACAGGTGGGCATCATCTCGTACAACGATACGCCCATGAAACAGATTGTGGGCGGCGGAATTACGGTTATCTCCACCAATTTTGAAGAAATGGGACAAGAGGTGGCAACGTTTGTACAACATAAACACAAAGTTGGAAAAGTCTTATCAACTTCGTTAATTTTAAGGGATTCTCTTTGAACCTTAAAATGATGAAGAAACTCTACACTTTTCTACTTACGATGAGCCTCTTAACATTCTCGCCTGATTCAAACAGCCAGGGTATGTTTGAGCGGTTTTCCGGCATCTCCCTAGGTGATCCAAAATTAACAGGAAGCACTGATTTTGACGTGCAGAGCCAGGTGTTTACCCTGAAAGGAGCCGGAGCCAACATGTGGTTTGACCGCGACGAATGCTGGTTTGAATGTACCAAAATCAAAGGTGATTTTATCCTTTCTGCCAATGTTGAGTTTGTTGGCGAGGGCGTAAATGCCCACCGGAAGATGGGGATAATGGCGCGTTCCGGTTCCGGGGCCGGTTCTGCATATGCGGATGCTTGTGTACATGGCGACGGGCTTACCGGGATGCAGTTTCGTGAAAAGGACGGTGAAAATACGCAGGAAGTAAAATCGGATGTTTCAGCACCTGGGTTTATTCAGCTTGAAAGAAAAGGAAATAGCTACATTGTCCGGATTTCTAAAGACAGACAGGCCTTGATAACCGTTGCACAAAAAGAGTTGGAGCTGGGAGAAGAAGTGCTGGCCGGATTATTTATTTGTTCGCACGACGAAGATGTGATTGAAACAGCTCGGTTTAGCAACGTTCGCCTCGAGATTCCGGCGGCTGCAGGTGTTGACGGATACCGGACACCATCGCCGAGCCGACTGGAGGTGCTCGATGTTGAAACGGGACAAAGAACCATCGTCTACGAAACCGATGCACACATTGAAGCTCCCAACTGGTCGCGCGACGGGAAATTCTTGGTCTATAATTCGGGCGGAAAGTTGTTCCGTTTCGATTTGGATAAAAAAACTCCGGTGGAGATCAACACCGGTTTTGCGCAGTCGAACAACAACGATCACGGAATTTCATTCGACGGGAAAACGCTGGCCATTAGCAACCACGTGCAGGAAAATGGCAACAGTCATTCCATCATTTTCACGGTTCCGCTTGAGGGAGGTATCCCCAAACGAATAACAGCCAAAGGCCCCTCGTACTGGCACGGCTGGTCGCCCGATGGCAAATGGCTGACGTATTGTGCCGAAAGAAACGGAAACTACGATGTGTATAAAATTCCATCGGAAGGAGGGGAGGAAATTCGTCTGACAAACGCTGAAGGCCTTGATGACGGCCCGGAATACTCGCCGGACGGGAAGTTTATTTATTTCAATTCTGTACGCACCGGAATGATGCAGATATGGAGAATGAAGCCTGATGGGACAGACCAGGAACAAGTGACTTTTGATGACTTTCAGAATTGGTTTGCACACCCGTCTCCGGATGGAAAACAACTCATCATGATTTCCTATCTCAAAGAAGTCCCGGCAGGTTCACATCCGCATAATCAGCGGGTGATGCTGCGTGTAATGCCTGCTTCTGGTGGAGAGATAAAAAGCATGGCCTTTTTATACGGCGGACAGGGAACGCTGAATGTGCCTTCGTGGAGTCCCGATTCAAAAAAGGTGGCTTTTGTTTCCTATACTTATTAAACCAAATGTTTTTCAGAGAGAGCTTTTAGCGATGCAGCGTTTTGCGTCCGTATGAAGTGCTTAATTCCCAATTCCGATGCCCATGGTGATGCCGGCAAACAAACTTCCGCCTTTGGCTTTTTCCTTTCCGGTTAAAAAGAAGTCGTACGAAATATTGGGACGGATAAACCACTTTCCAACATTTTCGCCGCTGAATTTGCTCTTAAAGCGTTTCAGGTTAATATCGCAGGCAGTGCCAATTCCCGGACTAAAAACACTGGTAAGTTTCAGGTTGGCTGTTTCGTCATCCGGAATATCAAAGTTCGATTTGTCGGATTTCATTTGATAATTACCCAGCGAAACATACGAGAAAAAATTAATGTGGCGCGTTGTAACCCATGCTTTACCAAGCTTTAGCCCGTATTTTATGCTGAATACATTGTCGTCGGGTGTGTGAATAAGGTCGTGCTTTTTAACCGGCATGTCAACCTTTGAACGCACTAGCCCCACACTGCCCTGGAAAAACAGGGAAATGTAAAGCTGGTTAAAAAACCATTCCAGCTCAAAATTCATACTTTGAAAATGTGAGGTGAAGTTTTGGCTGATGTTTCCGCTCAAAAACTCATGTCCGTAACCGAGGCAAAAATTCATGGCATAAGGTGCCACATAGCCCTGGATAAGTTCCAGAAATGAACCGTACTTTGTGTCGGGATAAGATTTGCGATAGGCAAGAATTGAACGGTTAATCTTGTAAATGTCCTCGCCTTCGAAGTAGCGGATGTAAAGTTCGATAAGTTCTTTGTCAGCCGCCGGGAGGTTGGTACGCTCCAGGTCTTTTTTTATCAGTGTTAATTCCTGCCCCAGAAACATTTGTAACTGCCCCGTAATGTTTTCTACCTGGATGTAGTTGGTTTTTCCTTCCAGAAGATCATCAAAATGGGCAGCCGCAAAAAGAAATTGCTCGAAGTTGCTGTTGGCAAGTGCTAATAATAATTCCTCTACCGGGTAAAAAATCACATAATCTTTGTTGACATTGTTTTTCAGAAAATTGATGGTTTCGGTGGCTCCCTGGCTGTCTCCGTGAATGGTTTTATCGACGACCATTTTTCTTCCGTTTCGGATTATTATTTCGGTAGAATCGGTATAACCAATAATTTGCTGCCGGATGTCGTTCTGTGCAAATGCAAAGACGGGAAACAGGATGAGAAAGCTGAGGCTTAACAGGATGTTCGTTTTCATGCTCTGGTTTTTATCGGGTGTTGATGTGTACAAAAGTAAAAACACATGTTGATTTTACAACACTCAGCCGGTAATTTCCAAAAGGATAAATTGCATGATTATGTCAAGGATGTGAGTGGAGAGGAATGGATGAACAGATAAAAATTGATTCGCAAGCGGTTCAAAGACCGAGGTTGTCGCTTACATCGCGCATGGCATTGACGGATAGCTCTGCAAATTCATGAATCGGGATTCCGATTTGTTCGCATTCCAGAATGTTTTCGCGTTTAACCGATGCTGCAAAAGCCTTTTGTTTCATGCGTTTGGTAACTGATTTGGCTTGCACGCTGGCCAGCTTTTTATCAGGATAAACCAGGGTTGTGGCCGTAATTAATCCGGTAATTGTTTCACCGGCCGCCAAGGCATGCTGAAACTCGGTGGTTCGTTCTTTGCCGGTGGCAACTTCATTGTGCATCACAATGGCATCCAGCATTTCGTCGCTAACCTTGCCTTTCAGTAGTTTTTCGGCATACGGACCGTGAGTAAACGGATCGGCGTTGGTGATTTCCACGTCAATATCGTGTAACAGTCCGGCCAGTCCCCATTCTTCTTCGTTCCGGCCCAAACGTCGGGCCACTGCCCGCAATACAGCTTCTGATGCGAGGCAGTGTTTGCGCATGTTCTCCGATTTAATGCAGTCTTCGAGTAACTGAATGGCTTCTTCTCTTGAAATCATAAATGATATTTTTTACGGCATCATAAAAATAATAATTTTGCCGGACAGCGATTTGCTTCGGCTGTAGTATTATTTAATCTGTTGAATATGTTGGAAATTGAACGCAAGTTTCTGGTAGATAATAACAAGTGGAAGCCATCGGTTGCCGGCGAGAAAATACGACAGGGATATCTGTCGACCGACAAGGAAAGAGTGGTGCGGGTGCGCACAAAGGGCGACAAGGCATTTCTGACCATTAAAGGAAAAATGCAGGGAATCACACGAACCGAGTTTGAGTATGAAATTCCTGTGAATGATGCGCTTGCATTGTTAAAAATGTGTTTGAATTATCCGATTGAGAAAACCCGCTACAAAGAACTTCATTTCGGAAAATGGTGGGAGATAGATGTTTTTGAAGGTGAAAATGAGGGATTGCTTCTGGCCGAGATTGAGTTGCAACATGAAAATGAACAGGTACAATTGCCAGGATGGGTTGGGGAAGAAGTGACACAGGATTTGCGGTATTACAATTCGTACATGTCTCAAACGCCTTATTCGGCCTGGTGAAATTGTGTTGCAGCGTTAAATAATTTATTAATAGTTAATTGTTGATAGTAAAACTGAATATTTATGCTCCTGAATAACATAAATACTAATTTTACGTTTCCAACTAAAAGCTAAAAAACAAGTCAATGTTCCATTTCAAAAAGAAATCAATATTCATTGTTCTCTTTGGCGTATTTCTGTTTCAATACTCGTTTGCGCAGGAGAATGTAAAAAGTGAAGATGAAAAAGTATTGGAGAACGGGATCCGTATTCTTCGCAATTATTTTTTGGAAGATAATAACTGGCATTTAACTCAGCCAGATGTGCATTCAAACATTTCTGGGCTTATAAATTTCCTGGAAGATAAACCGATTGACTCGATTCTGAGTAACCTGAATCAGGCACAACAACGCGACAGTATTTATGTATACCGTTTGCCCGGGAATGTGAAAGACAGTTTGCTGGTACCGGGGTATATTTCATCGGCACTCGTTCAGCAGAATGTTGAAAAAATAGCCTCCGATTTCAAAAGCGAAGTCGAAAAAAATCCGATTTCGGTTCCCGAGCGGGTGATTGACGATGCCAGGCGCTTGGCCCCGGTAGTTCCGGAAGGAAAAGGACTGGATCTTTTTGCCGATTCAGTTTATTCGTTTCCAGAAGAACTGATCATTCCCGAAGTGATCCCGGATTCGGTGCTAAACTCGCCCGAACAATTCAAAAAGCTGGTGGCAATTGATAGCCTTCGCAATGTATATGTTGAAAATAAACGTCTGGCCTACAACGATTCAGTTACCAATGAGTTTGTAAACAAACGGGTGGCCGATTTCAGAAAACTGGTGTTTGAAGAACAACTTCGGTTTAGGATAAAGCGCTATAAAGACGAAGTAACCCTGAATAATTACGAGGTGCTGAACGAGTACAACAACCGCGAAATTGCGATGGTTAACGACAGCATCAGAGCCGTAATTGAAGTTTTAACTGCGTATGCCGACTATATCGACACAACCTCGATCCGGATGAAGAACCTGAATGGAGAGGGGAGTGACATTGTGTTGCAAAACAACATTGAACGTTTTGCCCGGGTATGGTTGAAAAACGAACAGAAAGACTCGCTCCAGTTGCTGATTAAGTCTACCGGAAAGCGGGAAATGCAGTTTCTGCTTAATGACGGGGTGACTTTTAGCCGTTTCTCGACCCGTCAGACCAAGGGATTTGATTTTGAAACCTTGAAAACCGATCATTCAAAATTCTCTAAACTGGGGAAAAGTTACGAACTGGAAACCCCTTGGGTGATTGGTGGTGATGGCAATGCAGGATTTACGCAAACCTATTTCGAAAACTGGAAAAAAGGGGGACAAAGTGCACTCTCTATATTGTTGGTATTAAAAGGCTTTGCCAACTACAACAGCGCCAACGGGAAAAAGAAATGGGAAAACTCGGCCGAGATTCGCAACGGCTGGATGAAACCCGGCGGTGGCGAAGAAGTGCGTAAAAACGACGATAAATTTGAATTTACCTCGCGCTTTGGTTTAAGTGCCTACAAAAAGTGGTTCTACAGTACTGAGTTAAACTTTAATACCCAGTTTTTCAGAGGGTATAAATATCCGAAAGCCAATAATCCAACGCCTATTTCTGCCTTTTTGGGGCCATCCAAAACCGTATTCAAAGTGGGTATGGACTACAAACCCAACAATCGGTTTTCGATGTTGCTTTCTCCTTTATCACTCAAGAATGTGTTTGTAAAGGATACAGCATTGATCGATCAGACAAAATTTGGTATTGATGCCGATAAAAGGGCTTTCTGGGAAATCGGTTTGAACGCCGACCTGAAGATGAATACCAAGATTACGGAGGATATTACCTTGATGACAAAGTTCAAAACGTTCTTTAACTACAACGATCCGTTTAACAACCTCGATATTGATTTGGAAAACCAGTTGCAGGTAAAATTTACGGACCATATGAACATGCGAATAATGCTTCATCTGATTTACGATGACAATGTGTTATTCCCGATTAAGGACGATGCAGGCAAGGTGGTTGGTCACGAGGCAAAACTTCAGCTGGAAGAATTCATTACCATCGGATTTAACTACAAGATCAACAAAAAAGTAATGAAAACCCGGAGAATCAGATAGCCTGTGCAGATGGCAGGTTATTTTTCTGAGATTTGTTCTTCAGGCTTTGAACGGAAAAACTACTTTTGAATAAAAGTATTTAATAAATGAAAGATTTAAAAAGATATTATACCCTGCATGCCGATCCAAAGGATGTTTACAATGCACTTACCAACCAGCGAATGCTTGAAATCTGGACCGGCGAAGAGGTGCTTATGCAAACCGAGCCAAATACCGAATTTTCGTTGTGGAACGGAAGCATAAGCGGAGTCAACCTGGAGTTTGAGGAGAACAAAAAGATCGTTCAGCAATGGTTTTTTGGCGACGATGAAAAGGAGTCGATTGTTACCATAAAACTTCATCCCCATAAAAAAGGAACAAGTGTTGAGCTGATCCACACCAACATTCCGGACGATGCCTATGAAAACATTTCGGATGGCTGGGACGAAGACTATTTTGGTGCACTGAACGAACTGTTTATCTGATGCACTATTCCCCGCAACATTGGATTGAAAAGTTAGATTTGGCGCGACATCCGGAAGGCGGCTGGTTTAAGGAGGTGTACCGGTCTGAAGAGCAAATGCTGCCGGATGCGGCCTGTTTCCGGCAAAGTGGCGAGCGGAATGTCTGTACTTCCATTTATTATCTGTTGGAAGGGGACGATTTCTCTGCTTTCCACCGGATAAAGTCGGACGAAGTTTGGCATTATTACACCGGAACTTCGGCGATCGAAGTTTTGTGGATCGATAAGGGAACCCTCAGGTGTTTTGTACTTGGGGTGGGTGAGAAAGATGCTTTTCAGGCAGTTGTTCCTAAAAATACATGGTTTGCTGCACGCTTAACCGATAGGAGCGGTTTTGCATTGGTGGGCTGCACGGTAGCTCCCGGTTTTCAGTTTGACGATTTTGAAATGGCAGACGCAAAACTGCTGGATGAATTCCCTGGGCTGGCAGCCGACATTGCTTCGCTAATAAAATGCTAGCATTTCTCTTTTTACTCCTGCTTTAGTTCCTCCTGCAAAAGATCTCTGATCGACATAAAATTGTCTTCCAAACGGAGCATGTTTTCAATGTAGAAATTGTAGATGTCGGGCCATTGGTTCTGGCGGTGAAAATCAACTCCGTCTAGCTGGGTGTAAATCCGGCAAACTTGTTTGTTGCTGTCTTCACGCTCGTGAAAGAACTCCCAGATCAAACCATCCTCAAAACCATCTTCCATTACTACTTTGTAACGTTCCAGAAATTCGAAGGCCCGCAAACGAAGGTTCTCGTTACGGTTTCCCAGCTCCAGTATAACCTGCGCATTCTGGCGGTTAACATCGAAGCGAAAAGCCACATCTTTAATTTTGGTACGGTGCAAAATCCACTTTCTTTTTTTGAACATTAAATCAGGGTGAATTTCACAACGTTGTCCAAATTTCTCCCAAAAGCTGACCCGTAACTGCTTAATCTCTTCTTTAGAATACATGCGGCAAAGTTATTGGTTTAAATGATTATTTTTGAGTTTGAAATACGCAACTTATGAGAAGACTCCTGATTTTTATTGCAGTACTTTTAAGCCATCACAATCTAAAAGCTCAAGTCCAGGTTCAGGCCGATTACAATGCTTTGGGCGATTGTTTGTTTTCGGCCTACAATAACGCAACGGTACCGGTTTATCTTCAAATAAATTTTGCTGATTTGGAGAATACTTATTTTAGTGAGCCGCTGCCATACGTTAAAAGGCTTGCGCCGGGTTTTAATAACCTGTTTACTTTGCCGCGCGACCCGGATGCCGATGTTCCCCGGTTTAATTACGACATAAAAATGTTTCGTTCTGATCCGATGGCCCAGGTAGATCTTGACTTTCCCTATTTAATCCCATTTGCACCGGGCAGTAAAGTAACGGTTTTTGATGTGAAGGAAATCAATGGTTTCCGGGGGAAGGACGGACTTGACTCCTGGTCGGCAACAGGCTATGAGGCAAAGCCGGGAGATGCTGTATATGCGGCAAGAACCGGGATTGTGGTAGAAATTGTGGGAGCAGAAAGAAAAGGCGATCCAAAGTCGTGGTACCACGCCTGGAATAACTCGATCACTTTGTTACAGCCCGATGGAACACTGATCTGCTACCGGAACGTTTTGGCTTCTTCTGAAAAGTTGAAAGTAGGCGACACTCTGTATGCTGGGCAGGAGATAGGTAAGGTAGCTGGTGGTGCCGACAATATAAAACTTCTAATATTCCACGATTCGTTGCATACCAGGAACTTACTTTTTGTCATTCCGCAATTTGTAACAGATGAGAACGGAAAGGGGATCTTAAATTCCAGTACTACCTATGTTGTTACTCACCCGCGGGAAATTCGCGCCCTTGAAATGAGTAAGAAAGAGCAACGTCGCATTCTTGGAAAATAGATTTTAAATCAAATAGGTTAAATATGGCAGCATCAAAACGTATACTTTCGATTGACGTTATGCGTGGGATCACGCTTTTTCTTATGCTATTTGTAAACGATTTATATGTTGACGGCGTTCCCGAATGGCTTACGCACCGCCCGGCTGATTTCGATGGCATGGGGCTGGCCGACTGGGTTTTCCCCGGTTTCCTGTTTATGGTTGGAATGGCAGTTCCTTTTGCCGTTCAAAACAGGCTTAAAAAAGGAGATTCTATTGGCAGAATACTGGTGCATATTTTTATCCGGACCTTCAGCCTGTTGTTGATTGGCGTTTTAATGCTAAACAGCGGGCGTTTAAATCCTGCCTTAACAGGGATGCACAAATATTTGTGGGCTATATTAATGTATGTGTGTGTATTTGTTATTTGGAACCGTTATCCTGAGGGTAATTCGTCCAAAGCCTTTGCCTTAAAGATCCCGGCTGTTCTTTGTCTGATGGTGCTTCTTGTGTTATTCAGGTCAGGCACGGAAGAGGAACCGGGCTGGTTAATCACCGGTTGGTGGGGAATACTGGGATTGATAGGTTGGGGATACCTGGCAACTTCGTTAACCTATCTTTTTGCCCGCGATAACTTGTTTGTTACTACACTGATTTGGATGCTGTTTCTCATGTTGAATATTTTTTCACAGTTGGGGTATCTTGAATTTTTGGATCCCGTAAAACCTCTGTTCGGGATTGTTCTGGAGGGCAATGTTCCTTTGATTGTGATTTCCGGGTTGATCATCAGTCTTCTTTTGCGAAGACTAAAACAGTTTCCGGACAGGTTTATTCTAATAACCTCCATTGTAGGGGGACTTGCCATTTTACTGGGCTTTATCCTGCGAAACTGGTTTATTATATCCAAAATAAAAGGCACTCCCAGCTGGGGAATGCTTTGCATTGGAATCAGTATTTTGGTATTTGTATTATTATATGTAATAATCGATAAGTATCATAAAAGCAACTGGACCTTCCTGTTTCAGCAGGCAGGTACCAATTCACTAACCACTTATTTGGTACCAAGTGTAATTTATTATATTATCTGGTATGCAAATATTCCTCTTTTTGTTTACAAACAGTCTTTTTCTCCTTTACTGGCAATAATTGGTTCCATTGTATGGGCATTACTAATGCTTGTTTTAACCATGAAGCTGGCGAAAATAAAGGTTCAGCTCAGGTTGTAATAAATATTTGCTTTGTTTCATTTTAATCCTTTTAACAGAAGTTTTAAGTTTGTGTTAACAAGCTTTTAACCAATTGATCTTATGGTCAGTTCGTTTTTATGATAAAGATCAATTAATGTTTCCTTCAAAAAACATAATTTAGAATCAGCTTATTAGAAGGGGAATGCGATTTTATCGCGAAAAGTCAATAAACATTACTATTCTATAAAGCAATTGGCTATTTGTTTTAGAAAAAATAAGATAGAGCTAATAATTTGTGAAAATATGTTAACTCTTTCGTTTTTTTTCTATTTTAGTCGACTTATTGAGTGAGTGAGTTATTAATATTTAAATTTTATTCTATGAAAAAAATTGCGCTAATGCTGTTTAGCATTGCCTTTTTTGGCATGCTTGTAGCTGAGGCTCAGGTTAAAACTATTACCGGAACGGTAACAAGTACGGAAGATGGTTCTGGTATACCTGGTGTCTCAGTAAGTGTTAAAGGAACAACAATTGGTACCGTTACTAATATAGACGGTTACTATACTTTAGATGTTCCCGGTGACGCTAAAATTTTAGTTTTTTCTTTTGTGGGCATGAAAACAGAAGAACTTCCAATTTCGGGAGCTACCCTGAATGCCTCTTTATCAGCCGATGTTATTGGAGTAGATGAAGTAATGGTAGTAGCCTATGGAACTACAAAACGCTCTCAATTTGTAGGCTCTGCGAAAGCAGTAAAAGGGGAGGAGCTGGCCATGAAAGCTACGTCAAACGTTACGAATGCTTTGCAAGGTGCTGTTGCTGGTGTTCAGGTTGTGAATGGTAGTGGACAACCAGGTTCTGAAGCCACCATTCGTATCCGCGGTGTTGGTTCCATTAATGGTGGAACAACCCCGTTGTACATTGTTGATGGAAGTCCGTACGAGTTCAACTTAAACACAATAAACCCCAACGACATTGAGTCGATGACCGTTTTAAAAGACGCGGCTTCAACTGCGATTTATGGGGCTCGCGGGGCGAACGGTGTTATTCTTATTACCACAAAGAATGGATCTAAAGATGGTAACGTTGTTATTGATGTTGACGCCAAATGGGGACACTCAACCCGTGGTGTTCCAAACTATGACGTAATGACTGACCCTGCTATGTATTATGAAACAGCTTATAAAGCATTGTATAATTCGCAGGCCTATAATGGAATTTCTGCGGCTGATGCATTTGCTTACGCCGATGCTAACTTTTTTTCACAGCAAGGTGTTGGTTATCAGATTTATTCTTATCCTGAAGGAGAACGTTTAATCGGTACCAATTTTAAATTGAATCCTAAAGCAACTTTAGGCTATTCTGATGGCGAATTTTACTACACACCAGATAATTGGGAAGATGAAACGCTGGCAACAGACAATCTTCGTGAAGAATATAATATTTCAATACGCGGCGGACAGAATAAATCTCAATATTTTATTTCAGGAGGTTATTTGGATGATCCCGGTATTATCGATGGCTCGGGTTTTAAACGTTTTACTCTTCGCGGAAAAATTGATGCTCAGGCAAAAGAATGGTTGCATGTAGGATTGTCAACTGCATATGTAAATACACAGCTGGAAAGCCCGGGCTCTCAAACATCGTGGGGAAGCACAGGTAATGTGTTCTATGCAAGTAACATGATGGCCCCTATTTATCCGTTTTATGTTAGAAATCCTGACGGTACTATTTCATACGATAGCAATGGAAACAAAATTTATGATCAGGGAACTTCAACAAATTTCACCAGACCGGGATCTGCTCCCAGAGGGAACAATGCAATTAATTTGCAGTTAGATACAGATAAAGAAGTAAGGGATCTTTTTACAGGGTCATTTTATGCAAGATTAACTCCGTTTGAAGGATTTTCTTTCACGGCACGTATATCTCCGGAAGCTTCTAATATCCGTTCAAATTATTTATCAAATCCTTTCTATGGATCTATTCCAACTGAAGGTTCTGTTTTTGTGAGTCATAGACGCCTGTTTACTTTGAATCAGCAATATTTGGCTGATTACAAAACAACTTTTTCAGATTCGCATAGCTTACAATTTTTAGTAGGTTTTGAGAGTTTTGAATTAAAAAATCAGGAGTTATCAGCAGAAAATGATCATCTGTATGATCCTTTTATTCCTGAATTAGATAACGCTTTTGGTACACAACCTACTAGCGCAAATGCAAGCTCTTTTACGGATAACTATGCAACCCAAGGTTTCGTTGGCCGTGCACAATACGATTTCCAGGAACGTTTCTTTTTTAATGCTTCTATGAGGTATGAAGGATCATCACGGTTTGCAAAAGACAACCGTTGGGGACTTTTTGGGAGTGTTGGTGCAGCGTGGATGCTAACGAAAGAACAATTTATGCAGTCTACTTCTGGCTGGCTTCGTGAATTAAAATACAAAGTTAGTTTCGGAACGCAGGGTAACGATCAAATTGGAACCTACTATGCCTACAGAAACAGGTACCAGATTTCTTACAACAGTGATACAGGTGAGTACACCAAAGTACTTTCTGAAAAAGGAAATCCGGAATTAACATGGGAAGCACAAAAGCTGTTTAATACCGGATTCGAATTTTCGTTGGTAAATAATGTGTTGACTGGTAGCGTTGACTACTTTAGCCGTTATAATTCTGATATGTTATTTAATGAGCCACAGCCTGTTTCATCTGGTTTGTCAACAATTCCAAAGAACGTTGGTGCGGTACTTAATCACGGTTTTGAAATTGATTTGAGATCGGATGTATTAAGAACAAATGAATTGACTTGGAGTGTATTTGCAAATATTACTAATATTAATAGCAAGATTAAGGAATTACCTGAATATACTAAGTCATCGGGTGGTATTAAAAACTCTTCATTTATTCTGAAAGAAGGCGGCTCCTTAAATCAGGCTTACCTGGTTGAATATGCCGGTGTTGACAGTGAAACAGGAATGTCGCTGTATTATGTCGATCCTGATAATGGCGACTATACGACAACAACAGATTACGGTTCTGCAAAACAGGCTGATTTGGGAGATGTTAGTGTTAAGTGGTACGGTGGTTTTGGAACAAACCTTAACGCATTTGGATTTGACCTAGGCGTTCAGTTCGCTTATCAATTAGGAGGAAAATCTTATGAGGGAACTTACCAGGAACTGATGCATACAGGAAAAGAGATAGGTCGTAACTGGCACACAGATATTCTGAATGCCTGGACTCCGGATAATAAGGATAGCAACGTTCCCCGTATTTCATCGTCTGATGATTTTGATCAGAAAAACTCTAGCCGCTTCCTGACTAATTCTAATTACTTGAGTCTTAATAATGTTACGTTGGGATACACTTTCCCCGTATCACTCACTCGTAAAGCGAATGTTCAGAAACTTAGAATATATGTTTCGGGCGATAATTTAGCTCTATTCTCTGCACGTAAAGGATTCGATCCACGTCAGACTCAAAACTCTCGCGGATCAGGTTTAGCCATTTCAACCTCTTCAGGTAACTACGTTTATAGCCAATTAAGGGTAGTTTCCGGAGGTGTATCTATTTCATTCTAGAAAAAATATAGCATTATGAGAATAAAAAATTATTTATTAGTATTTGCAACAATTGTTGCAGTAGCCTTATTGTCTTCATGTGATGAAGATTTTTTGGAAAGGCACTACGAAGGTGGAACTTTAGATGATGATCAGATACAGGAAACTGTAGAAGCTTTACCCAATAGAATTAATTCATCTATTAGCGGAATGTACTCATTATTAGGAAAACCAGATGGATTCTTTGATAGGGGCGATAACTATAGAGCGGATGATGTTGGTTATCCGGGTATTGCTTTAAGTCAGGACCTGAATAGTGGGAATATGGTAAATGTTGTTTCCGGTTATGATTGGTTTTCTACCGCTTTAGAATACTCTGACCGTACTCCTACCTATGCCAATCCTCGTATTCGTTACGGATTGTTTTATAAAATTATTTATGCAGCCAATGATGTATTAAGCGCAATTCCGGAAGATACGGATAATGAACAATTGATTTATGCGCGTGGGCAGGCAAAAGCAATGCGAGCATTTTGTTATCTGTCGCTAGCTCCGTATTTCCAATTTAAATATGTTGGTAATGAAGACAAACCATCGGTTCCGATTGTTGAGGAGGGTACTGATTTTAGGAATAATCCACGAGCTTCTTTAACTGATCTGTATGATTATATTTTAACGAGTTTAACTGACGCTATCGCTGACCTTGACGGATATGTACGTCCTAACAAAAGTGCGATTGATCAGAATGTTGCTTACGGTCTGCGTGCAAGAGCATACCTGAATATGGAAGATTGGAGCAATGCTGCAGCTGATGCTGATAAGGCAATGGCAAATTATAATCCTTATGAGATTTCTGAGTTAACACAACCAGGTTTCAATCAGGCAACGGACCATAACTGGATATGGGCATTACTTTTACCTACCGATGTTATCAGTGCGGCTAATTATGCCACATGGCCTTCTCAGTTAGGTTCATTTTCTGGAGATGCCTACGTTGCTTATGCCGGTATTTACAGGTCGATCAACATTTTATTGTATAATAAAATCAATGATACTGACGTAAGAAAAAACTGGTGGCTGGATGAGAATAGGACATCTCCTTATCTTGAGGGACTTTCCTGGGTCGATCCGTCTTCTGGTGTTGTTCATGAAGGGCAGGCTATTGCAACAGCTAGTATTGCGAATGTTAAGGAACCAATGCAAGCTTATGCTAATGTTAAATTCGGACAACGTTCGGGTATTGGTTCTGCCTACAATGATGGTGACTGGTGTATGATGCGTGCAGAAGAAATGATCCTGATCAAAGCAGAAGCAATTGCAATGGGTGGAAACCCCAGCCAGGGTAAGCAAATACTCGAAGATTTTGTAAAAGAATACCGGGATCCGTCGTACACGACTGAGGCCAGTTCTGCAGAAGATATTCAGAACGAAGTTTGGTTGCAGCGTCGTATCGAATTGTGGGGTGAAGGTTTTGGAATGTCCGATGCAATGCGTTTAGGACGAAATATTATTCGTTACCATCCGAATCAACCTACAAATGTTCCTGAAGATTATCGTTTTAACTTATCAAAAGATGATCCGTGGCTGTTGTTACGTTTTGTTCAGGGTGAAACCAATAACAATGTAGCCGTTGAACAAAATGAAGGCGGAGCTCAGCCGTCGCAAGGAGATGGAGCTTCTTTAATTGATGGTGTTATATAAAATAAATTGTAATAGAATATGAAGGCATTAAAATATTTTATAATACTAGCGGTTGTAGCACTATCGGCAGCCTGCGAGGATGATGTTGAAAGAGAACTTTCTCCCGAGCAAAATCCCAATAGTACCAACGTGTATTTTTCAAAGGATAATGTTTCTGCTGTCGTGCTGCCACTTGAATCAACTAGTTTTGATGTTATTATTTCAAGAGAAGTTAGCGCTTCAGAACAGACTGTATTACTAAGTGCAGAAAACGTACGAAGTGATTTATTCAGTATTCCGGAATCTGTAACCTTTGCAGCTGGTGAATCACAAAAGAGCATATCAGTTGAAGTTAATGAGGATATTGTACTGATGGAAAGTTATCATCTGGCCATTGTAATTGATCAGGAGCAAACAAAGCCTTACGTACAGCAAGATGTATATCCCAGAATTGAGCTTACTGTTACAAAAGAAGATTTTGCTCCTTATGCTGAAGGAGTTTTTACAACAGAATTCTTTGAAGATTCTTGGGAGACAATTTTGCAGTACTCTCCAGCTACAGATCAATATCGATTTAAAGACTGTTGGGAAACTGGATATAATTACATATTCAAAGTAGCAGAAGACGGAACAATTACCCAGGTGCCGGAGACTACTGAAACAGGGTATGTACATAGTACATATGGTATGGTATCGGCAACAGCACAAGCTGGTTCAAGTTTCAACAGTGCTACCAATACTTATACTTTTGTAATTAAATGGACTGTAAGTGCTGGTTCCTTTGGTGTTTATAACGATACATTTGAAATTACAAACAAGTTCTAAAAAGACGTAAAAGAGTATAGTCTTTGCAATATAAATCCCGGGGGTGCTGTTCCTCCGGGATTTTTTATGTCGGTTAGGATTTATTCTTGCGAGCATGCTTAAAAACTAGCTAAATTTGAAGCTTTACTTCATCGCATCAATCCTTATAGTGCTAATAATGGGAAAGTCTGCTATAGTCATTCGGTCTAAAGAAGTCTTTTCATATACGCAAACTTAAGAGTTTCCTTGGCGGATTTATCTCGGGATAATATCAGAACGAGAAAAGAGTCAGAGAAAGAAAAATATAGAGGTTTGGGCTTCCTTTAAATTTTCCAACCTACTCTTTATCCTTGTATTGAAATACATTAAAGGGAATTGATTCTCCGGTGATTTTTAAAACCACTACACCGTGCGAAGGAACTTCTTTTGAAATGGTGGTATGAAAAGAACGTTCAAAAGTTTCTTTCGACCATAAATCCTTCGCGATGTAACCTTTTTCCGGGTTTATGCCCACAGTTTCCAACTCGAAGCTTATGGTTTGTTTTTCGGCCGATCTGTTGAGCAGTGCAATGGCAACCTGTCCGCTGGTCGTTGAAACGAGTGGTTTTCCCCATACCTCCAGATCGCCATAATCTATTATTCTGCGTGCCTGGTAAACAAATTTACTCTGGTTTAAATCAATTATTTCCTTGTTGGTAATGATCTCTTTTGTTTGTTCCGACAAGCGGGTTAAATCGTTGCCCAAAAGCAAGGGCGAATGCATCATGCACCACATGGTGAAATGCGTTTTGTCTTCTTCGTACGACATACCTCTTCCTACCTGCAGTATGTCCATATCGTTATAGCGGCCATAGGAACAATATTTCCAGAGATCTGCATTCTGATCGATAATGTGAAGAACAGAGCCAAAGCTGTTGGCAATATCTCCCGAAATTCTCCACGAATCGGCAACTTGTGTAACCCATTTTCCCGGAAATCTCCAACGGCATACATTAAAATTAACCGATGGTTTTATCGCCCGGGCCAATTGTCCGATTTCAGTGTAGCGGGTTTCTTCGTCAAGTCCCAGCCACTCTCCGCCACACCAATCCACTTTCAGAAAATCAAAGTCCCAGTCTTTTAAAAAAGTAGTTAGGTCTTGTACTTCATAACCATATAATCCCATGCCAACACCAATGGTGTCATTGTCCCAATAGGAGGCACAGGTGTTGATGCCGGCATCTGTATAAATCCCGGCTTTCAAGCCTTTCGAATGAATATAATCGGCAATGTGTTTCATCCCTTTTGGGAATTTCTCCTGATGCGATATTATTTGTCCGCAAGAATCTCTTCCTCCCCAGAAACCATCATCGATGTTTATATAATTGTAGCCATACTGTGTTAGGTTTAGCTCGCTCATTGCGTCGGCCTGCGATTTAATAATATTCTCATCAATATCAACCCGGTAGTGGTTCCAGCTGGCCCAGCCCATTAACGGTGGTTTTAATTCCGCTTGTTCTTCAGCAGAGTTTTCAGGACTTTTGGTATTGCAGGATAAGAGCAGGAAGCTAAAAATAATGGAGGCAAATTGAAGCTTTGTCATGGATGTAAGTTAATTATAATCGGTTTGTATGCTTTAAAATATTGACTACAGACCCTTTTAACGCAGGTATTTTCTTTTGTCCAGGACAAAGCTACTAAAAAGTACCTCGTTTTAGGTTCTGTTTCGAACGAACAATGCCATAGTCTGCCTTAGTGTTCATCCTTTTGAAAGTATGTGTTTTCTTTATTTGCCTGATTTTATATGCAAATCCAATTGCGGGAAAGGAATATTTACTTTGTTGTCGTTAAACTTTTGGTTGATGGCTTTCCGGATGTCTGACTTTACGTTTTCGATACGAAAGATATTCTGACTAAAAAACAACAGTTCAAAATCGAGCGAAGAGTTGCCGAAATCGAGGAAACGGGCTTTTATTTTGTCGTGTTCAATTACTTCGGGGTGCTCTTGTGCACTTTCTTTCAGTAGTTTTTCCACCAAATCGATATTACTTCCATATGCTACGCCTACTTTTATCCGAAACCTGGTTTTGTGCGACTGGTGGCTCCAGTTGATCACTTTGTTATTGGTGATGATAGAATTGGGAATGATTACGACAATGTCATCGCGGTTAAGTGCCTCCGAAGTTCTTAAGCCGATTTTAGTTATTTCTATCAAGTCCTGGTCTACTTCCAGAATATCGCCCACCCTTATGGAACCTTCAAACAAGAGAATAATACCGGAAATAAAATCGTTGAAGGTACTTTGCAACCCCAGCCCAACACCAACGAGCAGAGCGGCCGAACCTGCCAGCAAAACAGTTAGTTTAAGGCCAAACGATTCGAGGATGATAAGAATTGCAATGATCCAGACTACGTATTTTATAATCTGGAATATGCTGATCAGGCTTCCGTGTTTTGAGGCGTCCATGGCCTTTCTTTTCCGGAAAAGAATTTTTTTGATAACCCAAAGCAAAGCCATTGTGAACAGTATCGCCATCAAAATAACCAGAAATGATTTCAGGCTGAAAACAAATTCCTTGTATTTAAAAATCGTGTGGTCGAGTGCTTGTTCTAAGGATCCCATGTAAACTATATTTTTACTTTTAAATGTAGTTTAATTCTTTGTTTCCCACAATAATCAGAGAACACAAAGCCGGGTTTTTCTGATCTGATTCAAATGACAGACTCCCATCTGGCTCATATAACATGAGGCATCTATTTTCATACCTACGAGCTGTGCTGTATGTGTTTTTGGGTTTAATGTCAATCCAACTCATTATTTGAGATCAACATTTAGCTCAATGTAGGATGTTTTGTCTTGATGTTTTATGAATCCCTTGTTTAGAAGGGAATAAATGGCTTCCTGGCCTTTGCTGGCGGATATCTTCAATTCTTTAATAATATCGCCGTATATGCATTTTCCGTTACGGCTTAAAAAAGTTAAAACGTCTTTTTCATACGGGTTATTCACTCGGCTTATATCTACTTCTTTTTTATCGTTCATTGGCCTTGAAGTTTTTCTCTGTTATCCTGTTTTCTGTTATTAACTCGTTGTATTTTTCGCAATTTTTCCAACCTTTTATTCCCCTGTTACAAAATACATTTCTGTAAATAGGTAGCGGGGTGTTTACCGCCACTTTGCCCTGAAATATGTCGCATTCCCTGGCAAACCTGCATCTACTTCCTAAATTCATCATACGTGTTTATAGTAAATGTTCATACTTTCAATTTTCCCGGATATGTTGGTGTTTTTTAAAGACGTTCCGCAATAGGAATAACCCAGCCTCAAAAACGTCTTGTTCATTCCTGCCGAATTTAACCGGGCAATGGTGTACAGGGTTTTTACGTCCTCCTGTTTCATCTGTTCTTCCATGCTGGCCAGTAACTTTAGCGCCAGTCCCTTCCCCCGGAAATCAGGTAAGGTGGCAAAGTCAGTCATTTCAGCATTTTGTGCTTGTCGATCCATTTCTGCCGATGCCAGTGCAATCAATTTTCCCTTGTGTTCAATACCAAAATAGCGAACTGCATTGTTCATGGTTTGCAGTATGTAATCCGGATCGTGAATTGGGAAAGGATAACTTTCAAATACCCTTTCATACACCGATGAAATATTTTTGCAATCGTTTTCTTTCAGCATTTTTACAATATAGTTATTCTCGCCGAGAGTTTCCTTATCAATTGCTTTTGTCTCTCTTAATAAGCTGCTCAACTGGTTGAGTTGTTGGGTCTCAATAGACAACAAACGGTCCGGGTCCGGAAACTTCGACATAAAAAACACCGTTTCCGAATGGCTGAAAAAACGAGGGATTTGGGCTTCCACGATAAATCCGTTAGCCGTAAAATAAGGTGCCATACTCTGAGGTACTTTACAGAATATCTTTGAGTATTGCTTCCGGTTTGCCAGCTCGTTTATCTCTTGTATTATTTGTGGGCAGTCTTGTTTTGCCAGCTTCATCAGGTAAACCCGCTTGTTCAAATCACCATGCTGAATCCACGTTCCGGTGCCTATTTTTTCGATCTTGTCCTGCATTTATTCCCTCCTCAAAATACGTTCGTTGTCTTCCGGAATCAGCGAAATGGTATCGTTGGTGTCTGATAATAACTTTTCGATACCGATTGCATACGATTCATCTATTTCGTTCAATTTCAAATCCAGGTTACAATTTTCGCAGTCGCGATCACAAAACTTTTGCTCATAAGCATCGGGTTCCTGGTAAGTGGTTATAACGCCTTCGTAGTTGCGAAGTACCACTTTGTTGGTCGACCACGAGATGATGTAATTGGGCATTACCGGTATTTTTCCGCCACCACCAGGTGCATCAATAACATAAGTAGGACGCGCAAACCCGCTGGTGTGGCCCACCAGGCTTTCCATTATCTCAATACCTTTTCCGATGGGTGTTCTGAAATGCGACAACCCTTCCGAAAGATCGCATTGATATAGGTAATACGGGCGTACACGATTCTGAACCAGTTTGTGCACCAGCGATTTCATAATCCGGGGACAGTCGTTTACATCGGCCAGCAATACCGACTGGTTTCCGAGTGGAAATCCACCGTCGGCCAGTTTGGCCAGGGCTTCTTTTGCCGACGAAGTAATTTCGTTCGGGTGGTTAAAGTGTGTGTTGATCCACAGCGGTTGATATTTTTTTAGAATCTTAACCAAATCGTCAGTAATGCGGTAGGGGAGCACTACCGGCATTCGCGTTCCGATTCGGATGACTTCCACATGTTTTATTTGCGAAATTTCAGAAAGCAACCAGTCTATTTTGCTGTCAGACAGCATAAACGGATCGCCGCCCGATAAAAGCACATCCCTTACCTGGGGTGTGTTGCGGATGTATTCAATGCCTTTCATTAACTGTGCTTTTGAAGGCACGTAGTCAATATCGCCTACTTTTCTTTTTCGGGTGCAATGGCGGCAGTACATCGAGCAGATGTTACTTACATGAAACAACACCCGGTCCGGATAACGGTGTGTAATGCCTTCAACCGGGCTGTCTTTTTCTTCTGACAAGGGGTCGGCATGTTCCGACTTCAGCGTAATAAGTTCTTCCACGCTGCCAAAGGATTGTTTAAATACGGGATCGTTTCTGAAATGTGTTTTGTCGATGAGCGACAGGTAGTAGGGGGTGATAGACAATGGAAATTTATCAAGCGTTTCCCGAAGCTGCTCTTTTTCTTCCTCTTCAAAAGTAATTCCGGTAAGCTGCTCAAATTTGTCCAATGTTCTAATGGAGTGGCTTAGTTGCCATTTCCAGTCTTTCCATTTTGATATTTGTGATTCATTTTCAATTTGGTTGGCAATAAGTTGTTGTTTTTTGGTAAAAATCATGTACGTCTGTTTTTGTTTGTCGGTTCTGAAAATAATCCGATAAAACTGATTTCATATAGTTTCTATACGAACAAAAATATAAAAATAAAACCAACCCTAAAAATCGCTGATCCCGCATTTAACTTACTTTACAATGCATTAACACGATATTTAGAATGGTTTAAAACAATTTATTTATCTTTGTATCATTAATAATTCCTATTGAAATAATCATATGACACGATTAATAATAACTTCGAACCGGTTGCCGGTGAAGATTGACAAGAATGACGATGAAATGTATATTACGCCTAGTGCCGGAGGTTTGGCAACAGGTTTAAAGTCGTACCACAAAGCGAACAACAGCGTTTGGATTGGCTGGCCGGGTATTATTCCGGAGTCGGAAGAAGAAGCAGAAAAAGTAACAGCACTGGTAAAAAGGGAGCAATGTCTGCCAGTGTTTTTGGATGAAGAATTGATTTCCAATTATTACGATGGTTTCAGCAACGCTACGCTGTGGCCACTCTTTCATTATTTTACCGAATTTACCGAGTTTAGCGAAGAATACTGGGAAGCCTACCGGAAGGTAAACGAACGTTTTGCGCAAACGATTATCGACAATGCCAAAGAAAACGACCAGGTGTGGGTACACGACTACCAGCTGTTGCTGGTTCCGCAAATTCTTCGGGAAAGACGTCCTGACCTGACCATCGGATTTTTTCTGCACATACCTTTTCCTTCGTACGAGATCATACGAATTTTACCCTGGCGTGAAGAAATTATAGAGGGACTGCTGGGGGCCGATTTAATCGGTTTTCACACCTACGATTATGCCCGGCATTTTATCAGTTCCGTTAAACGCTTGTTGGGCCACGATGTGGAGTTTAGCCAGATAAAGCTTGATAACCGGAAAGTTTTTGTAGATGTATTCCCGATGGGGATCGATTATAAAAAGTTTGACCAGCTGGCTTCCGAGATTCAAAGTAAACCCATACAGGACCGGTCGCCTGTTCACCAGGACATTGATCGTTTTTTGATGAGTATGCCCAACCGTAAATTGATTCTTTCGATTGACCGTTTGGATTACACAAAGGGAATTCCCCAGCGACTGAAAGCGTTTCGCCACTTTTTGCAGAAATACCCGGAATACCTGGAGAAAGTATCGCTGATTATGTTGACTGTTCCGTCGCGAACGGATGTGGAACAGTATCAGAATCTGAAGAATGAAGTGGACATTCTGGTGGGAAGTATTAACGGCGAATTTGGCCGCCTGAACTGGAACCCGGTGATTTACTTTTACCGGTCGATGCCGTTGGAAAATTTGATAGAGCTCTACAGCTCGGCCGATGTGGCTTTGCTGACTCCTTTACGCGATGGAATGAACCTGGTGGCAAAAGAATACATTGCCTCGAAAGTAAAACAACGGGGAGTGCTGGTATTGAGTGAAATGGCAGGTGCGGCCAAAGAGTTGGGAGAGGCTATTTCAGTAAATCCCAACAACATTGCCGATACAGCGGATGCGATTTATCACGCGTTGACCATGGACGATGAAGAGCGGACAAAAGCCATGCGAACCATGCAAAAGCGAATCAGAAGATACGACATTCATAAATGGGCCAACGAATTTATGAAATCGCTGACAAGCACAGTGGATAAACAATCGGATTACCATGCCCGAAAAGTTTCGGTATCAATCAAAAATAAAATATACAAGGACTTTAAAAAGGGAGAATCGAAGGTCGTGTTTCTGGATTACGACGGAACCTTGCAGCGTTTTTACGATAATCCGCAGGCAGCCGGCCCTGATCCGGAATTGTATACAATACTCGACAACCTGGCAAAAATAGAAAATACCCGTTTGGTGCTGGTAAGCGGTCGCGACCGCGAAACGTTTAACAACTGGTTTGGAAATCACAACTACACCTTAATTGCAGAACACGGTGCCTGGATTAAAAAGGTGGGAGAAGGCTGGAAAGAGAGAAAACCCATCAACTCGGAGTGGAAAGAGAGTATTTTGCCTGTTCTGGAGTCGTATGTGGACCGAACGCCCGGAAGTCTGATCGAAGAAAAAACGTATTCGCTGACCTGGCATTACAGGAAAACCGATATTGACCTGGGAGTTTTGCGCGCGCTGGAACTGCGACACGATGTTTCCAATATGATCTACAACCAGGACCTGGAAATACTGGAAGGTAAGAAGGTAATTGAAATAAAAGTTTCCGGAATAAACAAAGGCATTGCAGCATCCGAATTTTTACACGAATACCCGGCTGACTTTTGTATGGCCATTGGCGATGACTGGACCGATGAATTTCTTTTCAGAGAATTGCCCGAAAGTGCACATACCATTAAGGTGGGAAGCGAAAACTCGGTTGCGAAATATTACCTCACCAATTACAGGGAAGTACGTAATTTCTTAACCGAGATCATACACTAAAATACGAACAATAAAATCCCCCGAAAGAATTAGAAAAAAATTGTTAAACGGGCCCTTAATGGGGGCAATTCAAAAAAGTAAAGAATGGATAACCTGAATTATGCGATAATCGGGAATTGCAAAAGTGCCGCATTAATTTCAGATAAAGGATCGATTGACTGGTGTTGTCTTCCGGATTTTAACTCGCCTTCAGTTTTCGCAAAAATTTTGGATGAGAACAGAGGAGGGAGTTTTGAGATTTTGGTGGATGACAGTTACCAGGTTCAGCAATCGTACGAGCGAACAACCAATATCGTTTCTACTGTTTTTAAAAGTGGGAACGATTGTTTTGAGGTGTTTGATTTTATGCCTCGTTATTTAAATGGTTCCGGTTACTTTAATCCGGCCGAAATCATACGTTACTTTAAATATATTTCGGGAAACCCGGCTTTTCGGCTAAAATACGACCCGCGGGTAGAGTATGCCCGCTTTCACAGTCGGCTCGAAGATGAAGACGAATACATAAAATGCTATACCACCGAGGGCGATTATGATTCGATGTATTTGTACACGGATTTTAACAAGCAGGATATTCTTCAGCAGAATACCATTTACCTGAAACAGGATTGTTTTGCGTTAATGTCGTACGATCAGAAATTGCTTTCGCAAACACTCGACCGGCAATATTTAAAACTGCAAAAAACAAAGGTGTATTGGCTCGAATGGGCCAACAAGCTTACTTCGTATGCAAAATACAACCACGAAATAATCAGGAGTGCCTTGGTGCTAAAACTGCTCAGTTACGACAAAACAGGCGCCGTTTTAGCCGCAGCAACCACTTCGCTGCCTGAAACCATTGGTGAAGAGCGAAACTGGGATTACCGCTTTTGCTGGATACGCGATGCTTCGATGGTGATAAAAGTAATGTCGAGCCTGGGGCATTTAAACACGGTGAAGCGCTTTATGCGTTTTATTATCGACATTATCCCCGACAAGGATGAAAAAATCCAGATAATGTACGGTATTAACCGCGAAAAGGTGTTGACCGAAGAAACCCTTGACCACTTGACCGGCTACATGGGATCGTCGCCGGTAAGGGTTGGGAACGCAGCTTATCTGCAAAAGCAGAACGATATTTATGGTATTCTGGTGGATGTGATTTACCAGCAATTTACCGATTTTAAAATTTCACTCGAAGACAGTGAATCGCTTTGGACCATCGTCAGAAGCATTGTTCGGATTGTGGAGAACAACTGGCAGAAGCCGGATAAGGGAATCTGGGAAATCCGTACCGACGAAAAACATTTTACTTTTTCAAAAGTGCTGTGTTGGGTGGCCATCGACCGAGCCATTAAAATTGCCGGGTTTATTCATAAAGACAAATATGTGAAAGAGTGGGAGCCGCTGGCCGATACCATTCGGAACGAAATTCTGGAGAAAGCCTGGAACGTTGAAATGGGAGCTTTTACACAGTTTTATGGTTCCGACGATCTGGATGCAGCCACGCTTTTAATGGAATCTTATGGTTTTATTGATGCCCGCGATCCGCGCTATGTGCAAACCGTAAAAGCTACCGAAAAAGAATTGTGTGTGGATGGCCTGATGTATCGTTACCGAAACAGGGATGACTTTGGCTTGCCAAGTTCTTCTTTTACCATTTGCACTTTCTGGTTAATCAATGCATTGAATGCCATTGGAGAAAAGAAACGGGCGAAGGCAATGTTCGAACAACTTCTTTCGTACAGCAATCATGTGGGGCTGTTCAGCGAAGACATTGATTTTAAAACCAAACGCTTGCTGGGGAATTTTCCGCAGGCTTATTCGCATTTGGCTTTGATTGAAACCGCCATTAACCTGGCAAAAGGAGAACTTACTGAAGACGAACAAATTCTTGAAGCCATTCAATAGGAACTAAAAGTTCTTTACTGATCTTCCAGCTCATCCTCGAGGGTGAGCATGGGAGAGGCTTCCAGCGTTTCTATATCCAGGATGCGGATAAGTGTATTCAGCCCTGATTCAACCACCTGTAATTCGTCCTCGTTCAGTAACTCAAGTTTTTCTGAAAGCTGCATGTGAAGCAGTTCAGGAATACGTGTTAAAAGTTTGTCGCCCGAAGAAGTGAGTACAATGTTCACCACTCTTTTGTCGCCTAACTTGGGCAAACGCGCCAGGTAGCCTTTCTTTTCCAGCCGGTCGATGATTCCGCTAACGGTGCTTGGGTTCAGGTTCAGGAACTTTCTGATTTCTCCTTGCGTCGACCGGTAATTCTGCGACTGGTGCAAATAACTCAAACAAAGCACCTGGGGAATGCTTACTCCGTACTCCTTTTGAATCTTCTTCGACTCAATATCGATGGAACGGACGATCTTGCGAATTTTGATAAGAATGTCAGTAGTTTCCATACGAACAAAAATACAAATGTTTTGAGATTTGCAACTTTTGATGGCCGGGATCTTGAAAAATAGAAATAAAACCGACTTCATGATTTCTGTTTGGCGAAAAATGAAAAAAGGAGCTTAATGTGAAATTTATCTGAAATCATTTTAAATAGGGTTGCCGGATAGAAAAATCACAGTATATTTGGGGCAAACAAAATCGACAGGAATGAAAATGGATTTCGGAAATAACGTTTCGATGGTTACAGTAAACTACTGTGGCGCCATGCTCATGTCGTCGGTTTCTATGTTTATGCGCTAGCCTTCACTCGATGGTTTCCGTTGATTGAAGGCATTCATATCCTGAGCGTTTAAAAGCAAATAAATTTTTTACTTAAATACTTAAATTCGTATGTCGGATAAGGTTATTCGATTGGGCGGAGGCCATCTTGGCAACCCTGAATCGATGGGGCATTTAGCACAGTATCTCAAACATTTTGTGGGGCGAAAGTTTATCGTTGTTTCAGCAGTGCCTGCACTGTCAGCTATTTTGAGCGGTAATATGGCAACGGTGTTGCAAAGAGAGCCTGAACATGATGTGTTATTGACACAGTTACTTTCGGTACACCGGAATATTACCAGCAAAGAAGCAAGCGATGCTTACCGTCAGCTGGCGGAACAGGCCAGTGGTTTGTTGAAAGGAATTGCGCTGATAGGTGATTATTCGAGGGCACTGAAAGATCAGGTGCTGAGTTTTTCTGAAAAACTTACGGCTGAAATCGTCAAAACCATTTGGCCGGAATCGCAGGTTCTTTTGCCTGAACAAATTGGCTTGCAAACAACTGCTGATTATGGAAGTGCCTCGTTTTTGGCGGCTAATAACGATTATTTAAAGTCGTTGCCTGCCGGAAGTTTTATCATTCCCGGAACCTACGGAATTACTGAAAACAATAAAATCGCGCGTACCGGAAAAACATCGGCCGATTACACCGCTGCATTTCTGACACGCAGTTTGGGCGTTGAACGGCTCGAACTGTGGGATCTGGATTTTGATTTTCAGCGGGCCGATCCCGCAATCATCAATAATCCGGAGGTAATCAAGCGTTTGACCTATTCCGAAGCCAGCGAACTGGCCTATTTTGATCATTATTCGTTTCATCCGCGAACCGTAGAACCTTTGGAAAGTACACATATTCCGATCGAGGTGTTAAGTTCGGCATCTTCTGATGGAGTGGTTGAGACCGTTATTAATACGGAAACATTTATTGAAGATCAGATTGTAAAGAGTGTTGCCTGTACCGATGATATTTCACTGCTGAAACTCGATGGCCCCGGCGTTGGTTTAAAACCCGGTATTCTGGCCCGGGTAACCACCCAGCTAAATAAAGCGGGTATAAACATTAAGTCGGTGATTACTTCGCAAACATCCATTAACTTTATTTTAAGTGAGGAAAACGGCGACAAGGCACTTTCCTTGGTCAAGGGAATGGGATTTTCGTCGGTAACCGATATTTCGGTGCTAAAAGATCTTTCCCTGATCGGGATCGTTGGGCACGGTATGCAACATGCTTACGGTGTGTCGGCTAAAATTTTTACAGCCGTTGCCAACAACCATATAAACGTGGTGATCAGCGGGTCAGGAGCTTCCGATTTGGTTAGTTACCTGGTAGTTAGTAAATCAGACAAAGAAAAAAGCGTTCGGGAAATTTACAGTGCATTCTTTGGTTAAATCAATTTATTGAGGTTTTGAAAAAGAAAGAAGCGCCAAAGATTGTTAAACTAAAAGCTATTAACCCAAAAAGAAATTAAAATGACAACAAGAAAACTTAATTTTGAAACCCTCCAGCAACACGCTGGTCAACAACCTGACCCAACAACCAATTCAAGGGCAGTACCTATTTATCAGACCACTTCGTATGTGTTTAACAATGCCGAGCATGCAGCCAATTTATTTGGTTTGAAAGAATTTGGCAACATTTATTCCCGCATCATGAACCCGACAAACGATGTGTTTGAACAACGCATGGCTGCGTTGGAAGGGGGAGTGGCTGCCTTGTCAGTATCATCGGGACATGCCGCGCAGTTTATCGCATTAAACAATATACTCGACCAGGGAGACAACTTTGTTTCTTCGCCTTATTTGTATGGAGGATCGTACAACCAGTTTAAGGTTTCTTTCAAAAAACTGGGTGTTGAGGCTCGCTTAACAGCCGATTTGGAACCTGCATCGTTCGAGGCGCTGATCGACGAAAAAACAAAGGCAATTTACCTGGAAACCATTGGCAACCCGGGGTTCAGTATTCCTGACTTTGAAGCCATTTCGGCGGTAGCCAAAAAATACGATCTTCCGTTTATTGTAGACAATACTTTTGCCGGAGGAGGCTACCTCTGCCGTCCGATTGATTTCGGAGCCGATATCGTGGTTGAATCAGCCACCAAATGGATTGGCGGACATGGTAACAGCATTGGCGGTGTAATCGTTGATGCGGGTACTTACAACTGGGGAAATGGAAAATTTCCCGGATTTACCGAGCCATCTGAGGGATATCATGGATTGAAATACTGGGATGTGTTTAACTTTGACGGCCCGTTCGGAAACATTGCCTTTATTATCAAGGCACGTGTTGAAGGCTTGCGCGACTGGGGACCGGCTTTAAGTCCGTTTAACTCGTTCCTGTTGATTCAGGGGCTGGAAACACTTTCGCTGAGGATGGACCGCCACGTAGAAAATACGCTGGCACTTGCCAAATGGCTGCAAAATCATCCGAAAGTGGAAAGTGTAAATTATCCCGGGCTGGAAGGCAACCATTCGTACGAGAATGCGAAAAAATACCTTCCGAAGGGTGCCGGTGGTGTTCTTTCGTTCAATGTAAAAGGAGATAAAAGCCATGCCAACCAGGTGGTGGAAGGCTTGCAAATGGTAAGTCACCTGGCAAACGTGGGAGATACCAAAACCCTGATCATTCAGCCGGCGGCAACCACGCACCAGCAGCTGTCGGAAGAAGCACAGATTGCTGCGGGAGTATACCCAACATTGTTGCGCGTTAGCGTTGGTCTGGAGCATATCGACGATATTATCGCCGATTTTGAACAGGCTTTGGAGAAAGTTCAGTAAAAATAAAGTAGTAAGTAATGAGATATGAGTAGTGAGTTAAGAGTCGTGAGTAAGAAGTGAAAATTGCTCACTAATTCTCACCTCTCAAATCTCATTACTCAAATCTAAAATCGATAAAAGATGCCGTTGAATATTCCGGATAAACTGCCGGCCATAAAAATACTGCAAGAGGAGAATATTTTTGTGATGAATGAATCACGTGCTTCTCATCAGGATATCAGACCTTTGAAAATTGTGATCCTGAACCTTATGCCTTTGAAAATAACCACAGAAA
This sequence comes from Maribellus luteus, assembly GCF_003576475.1. GTDB lineage: Bacteria > Bacteroidota > Bacteroidia > Bacteroidales > Prolixibacteraceae > Draconibacterium > Draconibacterium luteum. The sequence goes on from NZ_QWGR01000007.1 coordinate 43,406, forward strand.
CCGATCTGCTGCGATTGTTGTCGAACTCTCCGTTACAGATTCAGATCGATTTTTTGAAGATCAAGGGGCATACGCCGAAAAACACTTCCATGGAGCACATGAAGGCCTTTTACCGGACGTTTGATGAACTCCGACAAAAGAAATACGATGGCATGATCATTACCGGTGCGCCGGTAGAGCAGCTTCCTTTTGAGGAAGTAAAATACTGGGAAGAGATGAAAGTAATTATGGACTGGGCCGAGAAAAACGTAACCTCTACCTTGTTTATTTGCTGGGCAGCTCAGGCCGGGTTGTATCACCATTACGGCATCCAGAAATACCCGCTTGACAAGAAAATGTTCGGCGTATTCAAACATACACATATCGAAGAGAATCTGCCCATTTTCAGAGGGTTCGATGATGTGTTTTTTGTGCCTCATTCCCGTCATACAGAAATCAGGGCAGAAGACATTGAAAAAGTGGATGAGTTAAAAATCATTGCTTCTTCTGAGGAGGCCGGTGTTACCATCCTGAAAGCCAAAAACGGACGGCAGTTGTTTATAACCGGGCATGCTGAATATGCCCGAAATACGCTCGATGGAGAGTATCATCGTGACAAGGCAAAGAAACTTCCGATTGAAGTTCCGGTGAATTATTACCCGGAGGATAACCCGGAGGAGAAGCCGTTGATGCGCTGGCAATCGACCGCCAATCTGTTCTTTTCAAACTGGTTGAATTATTACGTATACCAGGAAACTCCGTACAACCTGGATGAAATCAGTTAGTTGAAAGGATTTTATAATAAAAGGCGTTGAGGGATCAGGGCCTTTTCATTTCAAAAATTCAGTATTAAACTGTAATTTTGATTGAAAATAAAATCCTATCAAAGAATTACAATCATGAAAAAAATAGCGGTTGTTTTGGCCGGATGTGGCGTATATGACGGCGCCGAAATTCACGAAGCCACTTTAACGATGTTGGCCATTTCGCAGCAGGGTGCCGAATACCAGTGTTTTGCTCCGGATGTAAAGCAAGCACATGTAGTGAATCACCTTACCGGGGAAGAGATGCCGGAGTCGCGGAATGTGCTGGTGGAAGCTGCCCGTATTGCCCGGGGGAATATTAAGCCACTTTCAGAATACAAAGCTTCTGATTTCGATGCTATTGTTTTTCCTGGTGGTTTTGGTGCGGCTAAAAACCTGTGCACCTTTGCGTTCGATGGCCCCGATTGTTCGGTTAATCCGGATGTGGAAGGTGCCATCCGATCTACGGTAGTAGCAGAAAAACCGGTGGGGGCGCTTTGTATTTCACCTGCTTTAATTACCAAAGTTTTAGGTGATGTGGAAGTAACCATCGGACAGGATGCAGGAACTGCTGCAGCCATTGAAAAACTGGGGGCAACACATATTGCAACGACACACGGAGAAATTGTGGTGGACAACAAATACAAAGTGGTGACAACGCCTTGCTACATGCTGGATGCTACAATCAGTCAAATTGCAGACGGTGCAAACAACGTGGTGGCAAAAGTTCTGGAAATGGCATAGTAACTTGCTTTTGGTACACAATGACACCTGTTCCTTATATTGATATTCATACCCATCCGAGTCATTACGAAACGGATACAATTACGGTACAAAACATTTATCCGGGAGATGGTTTTGCTGCTTTCTCGGGCCGTAATTTTTATTCGGTGGGGCTTCATCCGTGGCACATTGGCACAGCAGAAGAAAACAACGAAGCTTTGCAGTTGATGGAAGAAGCACTCGAATTCGATCATGTTATTTTTGTGGGCGAAGCCGGTCTCGACAAGTTGTGCGGAAAAGACTTCGCTGAACAGAGTCGCGTGTTTGAAGCGCAGGCTTTTATTGCCGAAGAATACCAGTATCCCTTGATCATTCATTGTGTAAAAGCCTACAACGAAGTGATTGCCTTGCGCAAAAAAATGAAACCTTCCATGACCTGGATTCTCCATGGATACACTGCCGGATTGGAAATGACAAAGCAACTGGCCGAAATGGATTTTATGTTTTCGTTCGGAGATATTTTATTCCGGGAAAATGCAAAAGCGATCGAGTCGTTTCAGTATTTACCGCTAAACCGGATTTTTTTGGAGACCGACGAAATGGATGGGGAAGTGGAACATATCTACAACCGGGCTGCTGCACTCAAACAAATCCCGGTGGAAGAATTAAAAACAGCCGTCTGGAAAAATTTCAACCGCATTGAAAAAACCTTGTCCGGACGTTATTGAATTACTAAATGGGTTGGTTAGAAAGAACTGAATTGCTTTTCGGAAAGGAGAAGCTGGAGAAATTAAAACAGGCAAACGTTTTGGTGGTTGGCCTGGGAGGAGTGGGAGCTTATGCCGCCGAGCAATTGTGCCGCGCCGGAATTGGAAAAATGACGATTGTCGACGGCGATGTAGTGGAAGAAAGCAACCGTAACCGGCAACTTCCGGCGTTGGTTAGTACAAAGGGATTGCCCAAAGCCGAGATACTGGCTCAACGTTTCAAAGACATAAATCCAGAGATTGAACTGACGATAGTCAACGATTTTATCCGCGACGAGCGAACCATTGAGCTCCTTAAGAGCCAGCCTTTCGATTATGTGGTGGATGCCATCGACACGCTGTCACCCAAAGTTTTTTTGGTGTATCATGCGCTGCAAATGGGGCTGAAGGTAGTTAGTTCAATGGGAGCCGGAGGAAAAACCGATCCTTCAAAAATTGAGCTTACCGATATTTCCAAGTCCTACAATTGTAAACTGGCCAAGATGATGCGGAAGCGACTTTCCCGTTTAGGGGTGAAGAAAGGCCTAAAAGTGGTGTTCTCTTCCGAAGAGATAGACGAAAATGCCGTGAAACTTGAAGAAAGCCGTAATAAAAAATCAACCGTGGGAACTATTTCGTACATGCCTCCAATGTTTGGATGCTTTATTGCCAGTGCCGTAATTCGCGATTTGGCAGGCTCCTAAACATATTTTTAATGGAGTATTTTGAAAGAAAATGCGTAAAAATCCTTGTTGTTTCAAAGATTCCGTTACCTTTGGCATGTTAATAGTGTCGGAGTCAATTTAGTATGTCTCTGATAATTAACAAAGTTGGTCTTTTTTTATTGATTATTTCAAACCGGTCAGTTCATCTTTCTTGTGTTTTCCCGAAGTTATTTCTATTGCTTTCAATTTTCATTTGTACTGTATTTAAGTAACCTCTAGGGGGTAATCCATTTTGAATGGTTTACTGCTGGTAGAAAAACTAATATTCACTTTAAAACAGTATAAAATGAACATTTACGTTGGTAATCTGCCCTTTAACCTGGGCGAAGAAAATTTAGTAGAGATTTTTGAGGAGTACGGAGAAGTAACTTCTGCAAAAATTGTAATGGACAAACTGACTGGCCGTAGCAAAGGTTTCGGTTTTGTTGAAATGGACGACGATGATAGCGCTAAAAAAGCTATCGAAGAATTGAACAACGCCGAAGTGGGCGGAAGAAACATTAAAGTAAACGAGTCTAAACCACGCGAAAACAATCCTCGTGGTGGTGACCGCGACCGCAGAGGTGGTGGTGGTTTCCGTCAAAGAAGCCGTTACTAGTAATTGGTTGAAATAAATCTTGGCATTTATTCCGGAAAAGCCTGGAATGAGTTGCACAAGTTGAAAAAATAAAGAAAGGAATTCGAAAGAGTTCCTTTTCTTTTTTATAGAATAGTCCTACTTTCGGGAGCTTTGAAAGTGTGATAAAATGAATGAAATAGTTTTTCTGAACGGGGCATATGTTGAGCGGGAAAAAGCCGGCATTTCGCCCGACGACCGCGGGTTTATTTTTGCCGATGGAATATACGAAGTAACCAAATTCTACCATGGAAAGCCTTTTCGAATGGCAGATCACTTGGAACGCCTGAAACGTAGTCTGAAAGAGATTGATATTGAATACGAACATGTGTCGGAACTGGAAGCTATTTCTTTAACCCTGCTTGAGAAAAACAACCTGTTAAATATACATGCCGGTGTTTACTGGCAAATCAGCCGGGGAGCCCATCCGCGGGTTCATCATTTCCCTTGTGATATAAAACCAACGTTGTATGCTTTTGCTTTTCCGTTGCCATCAGCCGAAGAGAAACTCAGAAAAGGCATAAAAGTGATCGTTCAGGAAGATATCCGGTGGAAGCGGTGCGACATAAAATCGGTTTCGCTTTTGCCCAACACCATGCTGTACAACGAAGCCGTAAAAAAGGGGGCAGGCGAGAGCATCCTGGTACGTGACGGCTATGTTACGGAAGCAACTCATTCAGGACTGTTCACCGTAAAAAACGGAGTTTTGATTACCCGGCCACTTTCGAACCTGATTTTACCCAGCATTACGCGCAAAGTGGTGTTGGAGATTTGTGCCGAAAACCAATTTTTGGTGGAAGAAAAGCTGTTTACGGAAGCCGAATTGAAAGAAATGGACGAAGTTTTTATTTGCGGAACGGGCAGCGAAATTCTGCCGGTTGTGGAAGTTGACGATGTTCGGATTGGCAACGTTGAACCGGGCCCGGTAACCAGGAAGATTCAACAACTATTTTTTGAGGCAGTAAAGAAATGGTAGTTTCTGAAATAACTGACAGATATTCAGCTTGATTCTGGTCAGAAATCTAAATAAGTGTTACATTTTTTCTATAGTGTTAAACTTTGCTAAAGCTCCTAACTGTTAAACGCTTTTAACACGGGCATGGTACAGGATTTGATCCCTGTTGCCCGGTAATTTTCTTGAAAATGTTTAACTAAAATAAAGGAGGAACGAAAAATGAAAACACTGGTTGTTTCAATGGTAGTTGCCCTTTTTACCCTGGGTTGCCAGGCTCAGGATCAATCAGGAAAGGGCGTTGAAAATTTGACAGGAAAAAAGGATTCAAAAAACAAGCCCGAAGAACGTTGGATAGTAAACAAAGAGGTGGATGAAAATGGGAATGTAATTGCGTACGACTCCACCTATACATGGTCGTACACCAACACCGAAGGCGATTCGGTTGATGTAAATGCAGACAGCCTGATGCAGTCGTTCAAATCGTTTTTTAATGAAAAAATGCCGTCGCTTTGGGGCGAAAGTTTAATGAATCCGATGTTTGGTGATTCGTTATTAAGCCGCGATTTCTTTAGCGACAATTATTTTCACGACCGTTTGGAAAAGGACTTTTTTGACGTAGATAAAATGTTTCAGCAAATGGATTCGCTGCGGGAAAGCTTCTTCAAACAGGCGCTGCCGCAACTGGAACAAAAATCACACCCCATCGAAAAGAAGAAATAAAACCGGTAATTTATTCATATTGAAAGCGGGATATCATCAGTTGGTATCCCGCTTTTTTGAAGATTAATAAAATGAACCAGAAAATTGATGAGCAATTTTGAACCCCAATTGTTAGTTAGCGAAAGAAGTGGCAGAACTGAACGGTTTATTGGAGCTTAATACCGCGCGTTCGGTTCAGAAATAAGAAGATATGGATGTTCAGAAATACGAAAAGAAGACACTTTGGGTAGTACTGCTTACCATGGCAACGATGGTGGTGGAGATTGCATTTGGATTAAGCACCAAATCGATGGCTTTGCTGGCCGATGGAATTCATATGGGATCACACGTATTGGCAATCGGGTTGAGCTGGCTGGCTTATGTATTGGTGAGAAAGGCCCAAAACAGCCGAAAATTTAACGGAGAATCCGGGAAAATTCTTTCGCTTTCAGGATACAGCAGTGGCCTTATTTTGCTATTGTTCGCTGTTGTTATTTTGTACGAAGCAGTCAGGCGTTTTATTGAACCGGCCGACATTGTTTATCGCGACGCAATTATGGTGGCGGTGATTGGACTGGTGGTAAATATTGTCAGCGCTTTTCTGTTGCATCACGACCACGAGCATTCCGATCACAACATACGGGCCGCATACCTGCACGTAATTGCCGATGCGCTGACCAGTTTGTCTGCAATATTGGGATTGCTCGCTGCCATGATTTGGGATATTCCCTTTATTGATACCATCGCTGCCGTTATCAGTTCGGCGGTTATCATAAAGTGGTCCATCGGATTGTTAAAAGATTCGGGGATGGTTTTACTGGGTATGAAAGAAAGCCACTCCCACGATCATCATCCCCATCATCATTAAAAATCCCGGAGGTTTTAACTGATCGAGCTCCAGTCGAATTCGGTTTCTTTGTTAGACAGTAAACTTTGCAGCAATAAACGGTTGTTTTCTTTTTGCAGAAACGGATCGTCATCCAGAATGTCATTGGCTACGTTGCGCGCCATCTGAAGAATTTCTCCGTCTTTTCCAAGATTGGCAATTTTCAGGTCGAATCCCATTCCGCTTTGAGCCGTTCCTTCCAAATCGCCGGGGCCGCGCAATTTCATATCCACTTCGGCAATTTCGAATCCATCGTTGGTGCGTACCATGGTTTCCAGTCGTTTGCGGCTTTCGTTGCTCAACTTATACGACGACATCAGAATACAATACGATTGCTCGGCACCGCGGCCAACCCGTCCGCGTAACTGGTGCAACTGCGAAAGTCCAAAACGTTCGGCGCTTTCGATGACCATCACCGATGCATTAGGCACATCAACGCCTACTTCGATGACGGTGGTTGCCACCATGATTTGTGATTCGCCGTTTTTAAAATGCTGCATGGCATTTTCCTTCACCGCGGGTTTCATCTTGCCGTGAACCATGCTGATCTTAAATTCCGGGAAGCTTTCTGAAATATGCCGGTAACCTTCCTCCAGGTTTTTTAAATCCATTTTTTCCGATTCTGAAATCAACGGATAAACAATGTAAACCTGTGTGCCTTTATCAATCTGCTGTTTCAAAAAATTATTGACCTGTTTTCGCCTGTTTTCGTAGAAGTGCATGGTCTGGATCGGTTTTCGGCCCGGAGGTAGTTCATCGATTACCGAAACATCCAAATCGCCGTAAACGGTCATGGCGAGCGTTCGCGGAATAGGGGTGGCGGTCATCACCAAAATATGTGGCGGAATCAGCTCGTTCTTTTGCCACAGTTTGGCACGTTGTGCTACGCCAAAACGATGTTGCTCGTCGATGACCACAAGGCCCAGTTTGTCAAACATCACCGCGTCCTCGATCAGCGCGTGCGTTCCGATAATGATCTGCATTTCACCCGATTGAAGAGCTTCATGTATTTCTCTTCGTTCGCTCACTTTGGTAGAGCCGGTAAGGAGCCCCACCTTGATATTCATCCCATTCAAAAACCTGGAAATGGACTGAAAATGCTGCTGGGCCAGGATTTCAGTCGGTGCCATCAAACAGCTCTGAAAACCATTGTCCATTGCCAGAAGCATTGTCATTAGTGCCACCAGCGTTTTTCCACTTCCCACATCGCCCTGCAGCAAGCGGTTCATTTGCGTATGCTGGTTTACGTCCCTGCGTATTTCCTTGATTACTTTCTTTTGCGCATTGGTTAGCTCAAAAGGAAGAAAATCGCTGTAAAACTTATTGAAATTGTAGCCTACATGTTCAAAGCGAAATCCTTTGAATTTTTGGTTCCGGTTGTGTTTTAAGGCGAGTATTTTTAGCTGAATAAAGAAAAGCTCTTCAAACTTCAGGCGGAAAGTTGCTTTCTTCAGTTCCACCGTTGTCTCGGGCTTGTGGATATTGGTCAAGGCTGCTTCCAGGGACATCAGTTTTAAGCGCGCCACCAGTTCTTTGGGTAAAGTCTCGGGTATTTTGCCCTTCACAACATTCAACAGTGTCAACTGCATTTTATGAATGGTCTTGGAGGTCAGGTATTTCTTTTTCATGTTTTCGGTGGTATTGTAATACCCCTGAAAAAGTCCCGATGGTTGCAGCAGTTTTTCTTCCTCGGTTTCCAACTCCGGATGAACCACACTTATTTTACCTCCAAACTCGGTCGGTTTGCCAAATACAATGTACTCTTTGTTAAGCTTCAGGTTTTCCTTTTGCCATTTTATCGCCCTGAACCAGGTCAGTTCAATACTCCCGGTTTCATCGTAAAACCTGGCGTTCAGGCGTTGTTTATTGCCGGTTCCGACGGTTTCCATCGCACGAATTACTCCTTTTACCTGAATGTAAGGCATCTGCGAATGTATCTCGGAGATTTTGTAGAACCTGGTGCGGTCGATGTATTTGTACGGGTAATAATAGATCAGGTCCCTGAAAGTGGTAATTTTCAGTTCCTTTTTCAGAATCTCGGCTCTTTGCGGCCCGACTCCGGGTAAGAATTTTATTTCCTGATCAAGAAAAACCGGCATAAAAACAAAGATAATTATTCAGCTTATTATACCGGAATCTGAAATGTTGAAATACTAAACAAAATATTCATAAAGAGTACCAGTTTCTCTCATGCTGCTGAGGATAAACGGCTTAAATCGCTTGCTAAAAGTTAGGTTTTCATTGACTTTTCTGAAAAGAAAGGGATATCTTTATGGCTTGATTTTTGTTAGATGTAATGCGCATTCAAAAATAACTACCAATATAGAAAACCACACGAATGAAGGAAAAAATCATCGAGCTCGAGAATATCGTCAAAAACTACCGGGTGGGAACCCAGGTTGTGCGTGCGCTGCGTTCAGTATCTCTCGACATTTACAAAGGAGAATATGTCGCCATTATGGGAGCTTCCGGTTCGGGAAAGTCAACGCTTATGAATATTCTGGGATGCCTGGATACGCCAAGCAGTGGTAAGTACGTATTAAACGGAAAAGACGTAAGCCGCCTTACTGACGACAGCCTGGCTGAAATCAGAAATTCGGAAATCGGTTTCGTATTCCAGGTTTTTAATTTGTTACCCCGAAATACTGCCCTCGAGAATGTTATGCTGCCGCTGGTATATGCCGGAATTAAAAAAGCCGAGCGCAAACAAATGGCAGAGAAAACCCTGACTGAAGTAGGTTTGGAAGACCGTATGGAACACCGTCCCAACGAATTGTCGGGTGGACAGCGGCAAAGGGTAGCCATTGCGCGTGCGTTGATCAATAAACCCGCATTGCTTTTGGCCGACGAACCAACGGGTAACCTCGACTCCAAAATATCAGAAGAAATCATGAAGTTGTTTGCCGATATTCACCGCAAAGGAAATACGCTGGTAATGGTGACACACGAAGAAGACATTGCCAAACATGCGCACCGGATCATTCGGTTGAAAGACGGTGAAATTGAATCGGATACAATCAACAAAAATCCTATTTATTGAAAGTAAGTGCAATTAAAATAGAAAAGTGAGTATGTGTTGTAAATCCCGGTAGCATTGATTACCGGGATTTTTTATTTACTTGCTGACAAATTCAGAATTATGACAAAGGAATTTAAAATCTATACAAAAACCGGCGACGACGGTACAACCGGCCTGGTAGGAGGGACCCGCGTAAAGAAATATGCACCTCGTTTGGAAGCTTACGGAACAATTGATGAGTTAAATTCGCACCTGGGTGTGATCCGTTCGATGGACATTCCGCAGGAAATAGTTGAGTTGCTGATACAAATTCAAAATAAACTTTTCAACATAGGTTCGCGGTTAGCATCCGACGAAAAGGGGGATGAATTTACCTTGGGGTTGGTGGTGCAAAAAGAAGACATTGAGGTACTTGAAAAGGCAATCGACCGGTACGAGGAAGAGCTTCCCGAGTTGCGCAACTTTATTCTTCCAGGAGGTGAACAGTCAGTAGCTCAGTGTCATGTGGCACGTACCGTGTGCCGAAGGGCCGAGCGTCGCATTGTTGAATTCTCAGAACAAGACGCGGTGCAGCCCGAGCTGATAAGATATGTTAACCGGCTCTCTGACTTTCTTTTTGTACTGGCGCGTTACCTGGGACATCAAAAAGGTGTGGACGAAACTCCCTGGAAGTATTGATATTTTTTTATAGTGAAAGTTTGTTCGTATTGATTTTTTGTTATATTCGCGAAAATTTTAAAAACGAGTTTAACTTCATAAAATTAAGACACATGTACTGGACTCTGGAACTGGCTTCGAAACTCGAAGATGCGCCTTGGCCGGCCACAAAAGACGAATTGATCGACTACGCCATTCGCTCAGGCGCTCCGTTGGAAGTGATTGAGAACCTTCAGGAAATTGAAGATGAAGGTGAAATGTACGAAAGTATCGAAGACATCTGGCCGGATTACCCCAGCAAAGACGATTTCTTCTTTAACGAAGACGAGTATTAAAACACAAGATAGAAAGCATCCATGATTTTGGATGCTTTTTTGTTTCCTCTTATTCCTCTTTTTAAAGACTTAATGTCTTCCATCCTTGTTTGAGATAATCTGACAAGGGAATTCCCATGCCTTTTACATCCACACCCAAATCAGCCAGCTTTTTATCCACACCGTACATTTTGGCACAGTACAAACAAGCTTCTGTTTTAACACCGGCATCCTGCATCTTTTTTATATACTCCTGAATCATGGTGTTTTCGGCAGCCAGTTTTGCCGATGGCCCCCAAATGATCAGCACCACCTCGTCGAACCAGCCTTGCTTTTTGGCATTTAAGGTGTACATAAAGGCCATTTTTTCGGCCACTTCCGGATCTCCGCTGGTCCAAAGCACCGCCAGCTTGTTTGAATTGTCTTTCATTTCTGTCTCGTTTTGTGCAAATACTCCTGAAAATAAAGTAAGTGCAAATAGGAAAAAAATCGACCGTTTCATATGCGTATATTTTAGGTGATATGTTTCAATAGTTCTTTTACCGGAATCAGGTCAAATTCGTTGTATTGTTTTTCTTTAAAATGAGCAATAAATTCCTTGTTCAGCATAAATAATCTGCTGTTAAAAGTATCCTGCGGAAAGGTGTTTTCTTCCGAGAACTCATCCATGTCAAACTCCGTAAAATTCAATTCGCAGGCCGATAACTCCCAGTCGCCGTCTTCGTTCATATAAAGTAAGGGAAGCCCATGGGTGCGACAAATAACCGGTCTTTCGTCGTAAATGGCGCATTTGTGATCTTTCAAAAAAACGCAGCTATTCTCGTCTTTGGTCGCAGGAACATCGTGTTGGTATTCTTTCTCTTTCAGCCGTTCGCGGATGGAATAAAATTCAACCGGAAAAATGCTGTAATCCATGCAACACAGATCGCAGCCGGCCTTGCACATCATGTGCTTTTGGTGTTTTTCAGCGAGTTTGGCAGCAAGAGCATCTATCTGATCCCGTTGCTTTCTGTAGTTTTCTAATATGTTTTTATTTTCCATTTGGCAAGAGTAGTAAAATCATTCAAAATAAAAGTAAACTTCTGTGTTTTCATTTCCAAATCATTATTTTTGCCAGAACAGTACAGAACAGTAAGACATGAACTACTATGAATAAAAAACTATTTCTCCCGGTAATATTGCTGATTTACAGCAGCGTTCTTTTGGCACAGAATGAAAATTTCGATTTTCTGGATCCCAGTTTGCCCGTTGATGAGCGCGTGGATATTCTTGTTTCTCAAATGACTTTGGAAGAAAAAGTAGATCAGCTGCTCTATAATTCAAAGGCGGTGGATCGTTTGCAGGTTCCGGAATACAATTGGTGGAACGAGTGCTTGCACGGAGTGGCCCGTGCCGGTTATGCAACGGTTTTTCCGCAGTCGATTACCATTGCTGCATCGTGGGACAAAGACCTGATGCACCGAACGGCTACCGCCATTTCGGATGAAGCCCGGGCAAAACATCACCAGTTTGTAAGAGATGGCAAGCGGGGCATGTACCAGGGCTTGACTTTCTGGTCGCCAAACATCAATATTTTTCGTGATCCGCGCTGGGGAAGAGGCCATGAAACCTATGGTGAAGATCCCTATTTGACGGGCGTTTTGGGAGCTGCCTTTGTAAAAGGCTTGCAGGGAGATGATCCGAAATACCTCAAAGTGGTTGCCACGGCCAAGCATTACGCGGTCCATTCCGGTCCGGAGCCATTGCGGCATGAATTTAATGCCGTGGTCAGCGAACGGGATCTCAGAGAAACCTATTTACCTGCATTTCGGACACTGGTAAAAGAGGCAGATGTTTATTCAGTAATGGGCGCCTACAACCAGTTTAAAGGTTATCCGTGTTGTGCCAGTCCCGATCTTTTTCACATTCTCCGCAATGAATGGGGATTTCAGGGATACGTAGTTTCGGACTGCTGGGCCATTTCTGATTTTTATATGTTTCAAACCTTTTCAAAAGATGCGGCTGAAGCTTCTGCTGCTGCGGTAAAGGCGGGCACCGACCTGAATTGTGGCGTTGCTTACGCTCATTTGCCTGAAGCTGTTAAAAGAGGATTGATTTCCGAAGATGAAATTGATGTGGCCGTGAAACGCTTGTTTATGGCGCGTTTCAAACTAGGGATGTTTGATTCTGATAAAGATGTGGCCTATGCCCGGATTCCGTTTTCGGTGAATACTTCAAAAGAGAATGCGAATCTTGCACTCGAAGCAGCCCGGAAAAGTATTGTGTTGCTAAAGAACAAGGAGCAGGTTTTGCCGCTTTCGAAAGACATAAAAACGCTGGCGGTAATTGGCCCGAACGCCGATAACTGGGAATCGCTGGTAGGCAACTACAACGGAATAGCCAGGCATCCGATAACGGTTTTGAAAGGCTTGCAGGAAAAGCTTCCGGATACCGAAATCCTGTATGCTGAAGGAAGTCACCTGGCAAAAGGGGTAAGCAACCTACATGTAATTCCGGGAGCGTATCTTGAAACCCCTGATGGCAACCCGGGAGTTGCAGGCGAATATTTTGCCAATGCCCAACTGGAAGGAGAACCTGCTTTTACGCGTGTAGATAAGAATATTGATTTCTACTGGGAAAATGGCGCTCCCGCTCCGCAATTAAACGATGATGATTTTAGCATTCGCTGGACCGGCTACCTGGTTCCTCCGCTGAGCGGAACTTACAACATTGGTTGCTGGGGCATGCCCACGCTCGATATTTGGCTGGAAGGAGAAAAGATTCTGCAACACAACACCGAGCATCATGCCTTTCACCACGAAAAGGCTGTTAAACTCGAGGCCGGAAAGAAATACAAGTTTGTTTATGAATACAAAAACTGGCACGGCGATGGTGATGCCAAATTAATGTGGACCATGCCCAACGATAACATGCTTGAGGAAGCGGTGGCCACCGCGCGGAAAGCCGATGCCGTTGTTTTGGTGCTGGGCTTGTCACAACGTTTGGAAGGCGAAGAGATGCCCATAAAAGTGGATGGTTTTGAAGGTGGCGACCGTACGCATCTCAAATTACCGGAAACACAGCGTGAGTTAATGGAGGCAGTAAAAGCCACCGGGAAACCGGTTGTTCTTGTGTTGCTGAATGGCAGCGCGCTCGCAGTTAACTGGGCCAACGATAACCTGGATGCCATACTGACTGCCGGATACCCGGGGCAGGAAGGGGGAACTGCCGTGGCCGATGTCTTGTTTGGAGATTATAATCCCGCCGGACGTTTACCGGTTACCTACTATCAATCGGCAGATCAGTTGCCGCCTTTCGAAGATTATGATATGAAAGGACGCACGTACAAATATTTTGAAGGAGAACCATTGTATCCTTTTGGATACGGGCTGAGTTACACCAGTTTCGGATATTCTTCGCTGAAAGTGCCTAAAAAGGCCAAAACCGGTGAAAAAATAATCGTAAATGTTGTGGTTTCCAACACCGGGAACAGCGATGGCGAAGAAGTAGTTCAGCTATACCTGAAAGACCTGGTCGCAAGCACACCGCGCCCCCAATACCAACTGGAAGCATTTCAACGAATAGCCATAAAAGCAGGCGAATCAAAAACGGTGGAGTTTGAACTTGATCCGCGTCAGTTTTCAATTATTGGGAAGGAGGACAAGCGTGTGATCGAACCCGGTGATTTTACCTTGTTTGTAGGTGGGGGACAACCGAATGTGAGAAACTCCAATTCAGTATCGGCAAACCTGACTTTAACAGGTAAAGAGCTGTACGTTGAATAAGATATAACGACTTTCGGATAAAGTGAACACAAAAGATAGAGCGGAGGCGGCTATCCTGGTCATACCAAACCACTTCAAAATAATTGGTGGTGCTATTGTTCTGTGTGAAAACTTAAGCTAACACGTTTTCTCCAAAGCCATTATTGTTTTGCGAACAATGAATGGAATGATTAGCTTTAAAGCACATCTTTAAAACCAAACTTATGATCAGGCAACTTTTACCCATCTTCATATGCTTGCTTTTTCTGTCCGGCCAGTTGATGGCTCAGCAGATAATTGAAAAAACACCTGCCAAAGAGCGGGAGAAATGGTACGGTGAGTTTGTAGTAATGAAAAAAACATCAGACTACAAGCAACTTCCGTGGCAATTTATTGGCCCCACCAACATTAGCGGACGTATGACCGATGTGGAAGTTGTGCAGCCAAAGGGAAAGAACTATACAATTTATGTGGCCGGAGCGTCAGGCGGAATTTGGAAAACAGAAAACGAAGGAGTAACCTGGATTCCGGTATTTGAGCACGGTATGTCAACGGCTTTTGGCGACATCGCTCTCGATCCGCAAAACCAGGAAACAATCTGGGCAGGAACCGGAGAAGCCAATATTTTCAGAAGTTCGAATGCAGGTGCCGGAATTTATGTTTCGAAGGACGGTGGCAAAAACTGGACACACAAAGGTTTGACAAATACCAATACCATTGCCCGTATTTTGGTTGATCCGAATAATTCGGAGGTTGTTTATGTGGCTGCCGGAGGAAATGAGTGGACCAATGACAAGGAACGGGGTGTTTACAAAACTACTGACGGAGGTACAAACTGGAAGAAAATTCTATATGTTGATGAAATGACAGGGGCTTACGATCTTGTGATGGACCCGAATGATCCGAACACGATTTATGCAAGCATGTGGCAGCGAATTCGTAAAAAATGGAACGATCCGCGTACCGAGGCGGATTATAAAAATACCGGATTGTACAAAACAATGGATGGGGGCAGAAACTGGAAGGAAATAAATACCGGGTTGCCGCAGCCAAATCAACGCGGCAGAATCGGGATAGATCTTTGCCGGGCACAACCCAATACACTGTATGCTTTTGTTGATAATTACGAGAAACTCGCTGAAGATCATTCGCTCAACGAGGAAGAAGACGCCTACGGACGGCCAAGCAGCGGGAGAATTAAGGGCGCAACTGTTTACCGTTCGGATGACGCCGGAGAAAACTGGAGCCAGGTAAGCGAGCAAAACGAATACATGGAAGGCATGTCGGGGACTTACGGATGGGTATTCGGGCAGGTGCGTGTCGATCCGGTAAATCCGGATAAAGTGTATGCGATGGGGCTGTTTCTGAATGTTTCGGAAGACGGAGGGAAGACTTACCGGCGTATCGGGAATATGCACATGGACCACCATGGTTTGTGGATTGATCCGGCTAATACCAACTACCTGGTAAATGTAAACGATGGTGGCATGGCAATTTCGTACGACGGCGAGAACTTTCGCACCTTCTATGATAATCTGCCCCTGGTTCAGTTTTACAACGTAGGCATGGATAACTCGAATCCTTTTCATGTTTACGGTTCTATTCAGGATCATTTTAGTTACCGGGGAGTGGTGGATTTGCATCGTGGCCGCGACCGGATTCCGGCCGTGGAGTTTGAGAGTACGCCGGGAGGAGAAGGAAGCATTCATGTGGTGAATCCAAAGAATCCCGACATTATGTATTCTGCGGGGTTTTACGGAACCATCACCCGCAGTGTGCTTAGTACCGGTGAATCAAAAGAGATAATGCCACCAGTACCGGAGGGTGTGGATAAACTGAGAGGTCAATGGCTGGCGCCTTTTATTCTGTCACCCCATAACACCGGCATTATTTACCACGGGACCCAGTTTGTGCATCGTTCCATGGATGAAGGAGAAACCTGGGAGCGGATCAGTCGGGATCTCACTTACAACGAACCGGATAAAAAAGGAGACATTCCGTATCAAACCATTTTTACGATCAGCGAGTCGCCGCTGAAATTTGGCGTGTTGTATGCCGGTACCGACGATGGCCGGGTGTGGATGACGTTAAACAGCGGAGAAAAATGGGAAGAGATCAACAAAGGCTTGCCCTATCATAAATGGATATCACATATGGAAGCTTCGCGTTATGCTCCCGGCCGGGTTTATATGACACAAAACGGAAAACGTGACGATGATTTTGCCGCTTACATCTGGAAATCGGATGACTACGGAAAAACATGGGAAAGCATTCAAAACAACCTTCCTTACGGACCGGTGAATGTGATTCGCGAGGATCCAAAAAATGAAAACATATTGTATGTGGGGACTGATTATGGTGTATTTGTTTCTTCCAATCAAGGAGAAAGCTGGCAAACGCTTGTGGGGGATTTGCCTACGACCTATGTGCACGATATCAACATTCATCAGCGCGATGACATTGCCGTGATTGCCACGCACGGGCGCGGTATGTGGGCACTCGATGTTCGGATTATGCGTGAGGTAGCACAAGCTACTGCGGAAGATGCCGTGGCAAAGATTCTTGAAATTCCGGAAGTTTATTCTCCCCGGGGACGACGGTATTGGAGAAATGCTCCCGGTTTAAAAATTCCGTTTTACTTGAAAAATGGAGAAACCGTGACAACAATGGTAAGTAATACTGATGGAAAAATTATTTTCAGCGAAGATCAAAACGCCGGAAAAGGTTTGAACTACGTGAACTGGAATCTTCAGAACCATGACAAAGAATTCGTGGAAGCCGGGGAATACATCATAAAGATAGCAGGTCGGGGATTTGAGGAAGAAAAGAAACTGGAGGTAAAAGAATTCCGAAGAAGATAAAGTATCTTACACACATCAGAAATTTACGGTTAATTTGTAGAAATGCTTCATGAAAACCACTATTGAGATCATGGAGTACCATCGAATGCAAATTAGATAAATAATTATAGACGAATGAAACTTGGAATTATCATTGAAACAAAAGAATACGAAAAAGCATGGAATGCATTTCGCTTTGCAGTAACAGCCCGAAAAAAAGGACACGATGTAAAAGTTTTTTTGATGGGAGAAGCGGTGGAATGCGAAGGACTGGTTCACGAGACTTACAATGTTGATGAGCAGTTAAAAGCCTTTATTGGTGCGGGTGGTGAAATACTGGCCTGCGGCACCTGTTTGACATCGCGACAACTCGAGAGTACCGAGGCGTGCCCGATTTCGACCATGATCGACTGTGTTGCTTTGGTAGAGTGGGCCGATAAAACGGTTACTTTTTAACGT
This sequence comes from Maribellus luteus, assembly GCF_003576475.1. Taxonomy (GTDB): domain Bacteria; phylum Bacteroidota; class Bacteroidia; order Bacteroidales; family Prolixibacteraceae; genus Draconibacterium; species Draconibacterium luteum. The sequence goes on from NZ_QWGR01000007.1 coordinate 60,570, forward strand.
CACGTTTTTCATTTATATCTTTTGAATAAATGATATTTTAAAAAATCACTTAATTCGATGATATTGTTGCTTATCATTAAATAAAGTGATAATTCCGGGAAAACGTAAATGCATAATTGCTGTTGTTTCCGGCGACGGGCTTACGTATGCTGTTGAAAGATTTAACATGAAGATGAACTAACTGGCTTTAATCGGCAACCCGATGTTTGGGGCAAAGAACAAAAACCATCGATAATTAATTCAAAGAACCATTATGAAATTAAACCACGTAATCTATTTCATTTTTAGCTTTTTTATCTTACTCACCGGATGTAGTAATTCCGACAAACAAGACTCGCATGAAGCCGATGTAGTGATTTACGGCGGAACGTCGGCAGCTGTTACTGCTGCGGTGGAACTGGCCCGGTCAAATAAATCGGTGATTATTGTATGCCCCGACAAGCATTTGGGAGGATTAAGTTCCAGCGGACTGGGTTTTACCGATACCGGGAATAAAGAAGTTATCGGAGGTTTGGCGCGCGAATTTTACCAGCGTGTTTACGATTATTACCAACAGGACGAAGCCTGGAAGTGGCAAACAAAAGACAGTTATGGCAACAAGGGGCAGGGAACTCCGGCAATGGACGGCGATAAACGCACCATGTGGATTTTTGAACCGCACGTAGCCGAAAAGGTTTTTGAGGATTTTATCCGTGAAAACAACATCCGGGTTTTTCGCGACCACTGGCTCGACCGCCAAACTGGAGTAACCAAAGATAAGGCAAAGATCACATCAATTCGCACACTTAGCGGAGCAACGTTTAAGGCGAAAATATTTATGGATGCCACTTACGAGGGAGACCTGATGGCTGCTGCGGGCATAAGCTATACCGTTGGCCGGGAATCGAACAAAAAATACAACGAAGAATGGAACGGCGTGCAGGTGGGAGTTTTGCACCACAGTCATCATTTCGGAAACCTGAAGATCAGTCCGTATGTTATTCCCGGCGATCCGGAAAGCGGTGTGTTACCGCGAATTTCCACCGATTTTCCCGGGAATAGAGGAGATGCAGATCAACGTTTGCAGGCCTACTGTTTTCGCATGTGTTTGACAAAAACACCCGAAAACCGTGTTCCTTTTGAACGTCCTGCGGACTACGATTCAACGCAATACGAACTGCTGGTTCGGGTGCTGGACAGCGGTTGGCGGGAAACGTTCCAGAAATTTGATCCCATTCCGAACCACAAAACCGATGTAAATAACCACGGTCCTTTCAGCTTTGATAACATCGGGATGAATTACGATTACCCGGAGGCGAGCTACGAACGCAGGGCCGAAATTATCCGGGAGCATGAAAACTATCAAAAAGGGCTTTTGTATTTCTATGCGAATGATTCGCGCGTTCCGGCAGAGATACAGCAGGAAATGCAGCAATGGGGGCTGGCAAAGGATGAATTTACCGATAACGGAAACTGGCCACACCAGATTTATGTGCGGGAAGCGCGCAGAATGAGAGGCGAATTTGTAATGACGGAAAACGAAGTGTTGGGGAAAAATCCGGTTTTGGATCCCATCGGAATGGGCTCGTACACCATGGATTCTCACAATACGCAACGCTACATTACACCGGAAGGCTATGTGCAAAACGAGGGCGATATTGGCGTTCATCCAAAGCAACCGTACCAGATTTCGATGGGATCGGTTTTGCCGCAGCAAAATGAGTGCACCAATCTTTTGGTACCCGTTGCGGTTTCCAGCTCGCACATTGCCTACGGATCGATTCGCATGGAGCCTGTTTTTATGATCCTCGGACAAAGTGCAGCGATAATGGCAGAGATGGCTTTGAATAAGAAGCAGGATCTTCAGAATATCGATTACGAAGCGGTAGAGAAAAAGCTGCTGGAAGCCGGACAGGTATTGAGTTATTAGGGCATTGTCATGATCTGGACCATTGGATCAGAACATGTTGAAGTGTTGTCTGTTTTACTAGTATAAACAGAAAAACAGCGGACATGAAAACATTAAGTGATCAACAAATCAGGGAAAATTTACAGCAGCTCGATTCTACCTGGCAACTGGAAGGACAGTTTATAAAGCGTTCGTTTCGGCTGAAAGATTTTACGGCAGCCTTTTCGTTTATGACAGCAGTGGCTTTGCTGGCCGAAAAAGCAGATCATCACCCGAATTGGGAGAATAGTTATAACCGGGTAAATATTGCCTTAACTACACATTCAGCAGGTGGTTTAACCGAAAAGGATTTTTATTTGGCTACAAAAATCGATGCGTATTTCCGTCAGATCTCATAAATAGAAGTAAGCAAAGACTGAAACTTTGGCCGGTTTCAAAGTAATAATCCATAGCTCTTTTCGATTCTTTTGCGAAATGCTTAGTTTTGCGACGCAATAAAAAACAACTATGAGATTAAACAAACTACTGCCGGGGCTGCTTTTCATCTTATTGATTTATAGCTGCGGCGCTCCCAAAGTATTGACCAACGCAAAAACCGAAGCGGAAACCTACGAAACAGCCGGAAACTATGCTGCTGCATTGGCGCAGTGGAAGTCATTTGTTGAAACCACTCCATTGGAGCAGATCGCGGGTGCTGACTTTGCGAAGGCCGCAAAACTGGCTTTCAAAGCAGGCGATTCGGAAGCGGCCAAAAGCTGGTTCGATCAGGCCCGGTACAAAAACTTTGCTGATGCCGAAATGTATCAAACCCTGTCCGAAATTTACCGCTCAGAAGGCAATCTTTCCAAAGAATTATCCGCACTGGAAAGCTATTCTGAAAAATTTGGTAGTGAGAACGCGACGGTAAATGAACGCCTTTTTCAAATGTATGCCGAAATAAGTTCGTGGGAAAAGGCTAACGAATTCTGGGAAAAGATGAACGCAACGGCAAAGCAGACTGAAAATAACCTGGGCACTTACCTGGAAGTAAATAAAAAGCTCGAAAATAATGCGACATGCGATTCGGTTGCGACCGCTCTTTTGAACCTGAATCCGGATCAGCCGGAAGCGATAGACTGGCTGGCAAAGAAATATTACCGGGCAGGGCAGAAGCGTTACGAGGTGGAAATTGAAAAATACGAGCAAAACAAAACCCGCAAACAATACGCAGCATTACTAAAAGAACTTGACCTGGTAACCGCCGACTTCAAAAAAGCCCTTCCTTACCTGGAAAAGCTGTGGGCTCAAAAGCCGGGCAAAGAATATGCAGGTTATTTTGTGAATATTTACGCGCGTTTTGGAGACGAAGAAAAGGTGGATTTCTATCAAAAATATTTGTCTCAGTAATTTTTTCCGGATGATCAATAAAACAAATGCAGCATAAAAAGGATATTCCTGGTTGTGCTGCATTTGTTTTATAAATCGGTGGGTGAGTTACAAATCATCAGCCCAACCACCGCCGAGCGTTTTGTATAGATTTGAATAAGCGGTGAAAACTCTTTTCTGAAGCTCAGAATAGTAAAGTTCAATTTCAAACAAAGTACGTTCGGCTTCCAATACTTCCAGGTAACTGGTTATGCCGCCGTCGTACCGTTGTTTCGACAGTTTGGCGGCATTGTCGGAAGCGCTCAGCTGCTTTTGCACCAGTTGTTTTTCTTCCAGTAATGTTTGTATGGTTACCAATGCATCCTCTGTTTCGCGAAAGGCAGCAAGCACCGTTTTTTCGTAGTTCAAACGCATTTGCTGTGTTCGTTCTTTTTCTGCTTCAACTCTCCGCTTGTTTTTGCCAAACTGGAAGATGGGCCCCAAAATACCCGCGCCTACCGATCCCATCACGGCATCACCGGTATTGAACGATTCAAGGTCGGTACTGGCGAGCCCAAATAAACCGGTTAAGCTTATCGACGGAAAACGCAAAGCCTGTGCAACACCAATTCGTGCATTCTGTGCTTTCAGCTGTTGTTCTGCTTCCAGAATGTCTGGTCTTCTCGCAAGCAATTGAGAGGGCATTCCAACGGGAATATTTTCCGGAGGTGTCAGCTTGTCGAGTTCTGATACATTGTCCAGCGTTTGCGGAGCTTTTCCGAGTAAAACACTTAAGGCATTTTCAGTAAATGCAATGGAGCGCTTGTACACCGGAATCGATGATGCGGCATACGCTTCCTGTATTTGTGCCTGGTTCAGATCAATTTCCGGTACAATTCCTTTATCAAAACGTTCCTGAATAATTCGCAGAAACTCGGTGCGTGTTGCCAATGTTCGCTGGGCAATTACCAGCCGTTTTTTATAATCGAGCAGGCTGTAATAACTTTCGGCTACACCGGCCACCAGGCTAAGCTGTATGGCTTTCAGCCCGTATTCGCTGGCGGTTAACTCTGCCAGGGCAGCTTCGTTGGCGCGCCGGTACTTTCCCCAGAAGGCAATTTCCCAGTTGATATTGGCAGTTGCCGTTAACGACGCACTGGTTTTTCCTGTTGGGAAAGCACCCAGTGTGTTGCCATACATTGTGTTTCCTCCAAGCATAAGGGAAGGGTAGAGGTCGGCCCGCGCCATGCCCAGGTAAGCCCGCGATTCATTTACCCGCGAAAGCGCCATTCGCGCATCCAGGTTGTTCTGTAAGGCCGAATCAATGAGATCAGCGAGCGCTTTGTCCGTATAAATACTTTGCCAGTCGGGAAGCGCGTTTGTGTCGGTGGCTGCTGTTTGTGCACGGAAGTTTTCCGGGCTTTTGATTTCCGACTTTTGAAAATTCGGACCTACCATGCATCCCGTCATTATCACAAGGCATAAAATGATAGTGCCCGATTTTTGAAGTATGTGATGTTTCATCATTTTCAGATTAGTTGATTTATTGTGTCTTTTCTGCAGCCAACTGAAGCTTCTTCTCGCGTTTCTTTTCGTAACCGGCCAGTTTGCCAATAAAGATGAAAAGCATCGGGTAAAGAAAAACGCCCAGGAAAGTGGCAATCACCATTCCTCCCATCAGGGCCATTCCCATCACTTTACGCGCTTCAGCTCCCGATCCCGAGGCTACAATCAACGGTAGAATACCCAGGATAAACGAGAAGGCTGTCATTAAAATAGGCCTAAAACGTGAGCGGGCAGCTTCGATAGCTGCATCGTACAACGATTTCCCTTTGTCAAATTCCTCTTTGGCAAACTCCACAATCAGAATGGCATTTTTGGCCGCCATCCCGATCAGCATCACAAAACTTACCTGGGCAAAGATGTTATTCTCGAATGAAGTGCTCAGAAAGCGGGCACTCCAAAGCGCAAACAGCGCCCCGAAAATGGCAAAAGGTGTTCCGAGCAAGATACTGAAAGGTAGTGACCAGCTTTCGTATTGTGCCGCCAAAATCAGGAATACAAACAAGAGCGAGAAAGCCATAATAATTCCGAGCGAACCGGAGGCTTTTTTCTCCTGGTACGACATAGCATTCCATTGGTAGCCCATGTCTTCCGGCAAAACTTCTGCCGCCACTTCTTCAAGGGCATCCATGGCTTGTGTTGACGTAAATCCCGCGGCAGGTGTTCCGGTTATTTCCACGGCCCGATACAAGTTAAAGCGGTTGGTATATTCAGGACCGGTAACAGGTTCAACGGTTGCAAGTGTTGCCAGCGGAATCATATCTCCGTTGTTGTTCCGGATAAAGAAACTGTTAATGTCTTTTTCGGATAAACGGTATTGGTTTTCAGCCTGAATATAGGTTTTGTACTGCCGCCCAAAACGCGTAAAATCGTTGACGTATGCACCGCCCATAAAAGCCCCAACTGTAGTATACAGATCATTGAGCGAAATACCCATTTTCAAAGCTTTTTCTTTGTCGATATTTAAATACCGTTGCGGAACATTGGCCTGAAAAGTCGTAAACGCACTGGCAATTTCCTCTCGTGCAATGGCTGACTGAATAAATTTACTGGCATTTTGAGCCAGATAATCCGGTGTGTTGCCGGCACGATCCTGTAGCATGAAACTAAAACCTGAACCGTTTCCAAGGCCTGGAATGGCTGGCGGTCCGATGGCAAAAGCCTGCGCTCCCTTAATTTGGGTGGCTAATTTTATATTGATTTCCTGCATCAGATCCTTTACTGTTTTTTCGCGCTCATCCCAGTCGATCAGATTTATAAACATAAAACCTGTATTGGTGGCCATGGCCCCCGACAGCAGGCTAAAACCTGTAGCGGTGGTTACGAACTCAATTTCAGGGTATTCAGCCAGGATTCCTTCAATCTGTTTAGCCACCACATCCGATCGCTGTAAAGAGGCGGCATCGGGTAACTGCATATTCACAAAGAAATAACCCATGTCTTCTTCCGGAATAAACCCGCCGGGGACAAGCTTGCCAAATAGTCCGGCCAATACGGTAAGCATAACAATAAAAATAACTCCCCGCTTTATTTTGCGGCTCAAAATACCGGTCAGCGTCATATAGCTTTCGGTCGATTTCCCCATCCATTTGTTGAACTTGCCAAAAAACCAGCCAAGCGGGCCTTTGTAGGGCTTGGGTTCTTTCAATAGAAGAGAAGCAAGCGCCGGACTCAGTGTCAGAGCATTAACCGATGAAACCAACACCGAAACCACAATGGTAATGGCAAACTGCTGGTACAAGCGCCCTGTAATACCTGCCATTCCTGCTACCGGGATAAATACCGCTACCAACACAAGGGTAGTTGCAATTACCGGAGCGGTTACTTTTCGCATGGCATCGAGGGTTGCTTCTTTGGCATTCATTCCGGATTCAATATTTACCTGAACCGCTTCAACCACCACAATGGCATCGTCAACTACAATTCCGATGGCGAGCACCAGACCAAGTAGTGACAGTACATTGATCGAGAATCCAAGCAAAGGGAAAAAGATAAAAGCCCCCACCAGCGAAACCGGAATGGCGATGGTTGGGATCAAGGTGGCACGCCAGTCCTGGATAAAAAGAAATACCACCAAAACCACAAGAATCAACGCAATAATGAGTGTTTCCACGATATCGCTGATACCGGCGCTAATGGCAGCAGTTGAATCGAGCGACACATCGTATTTTATTCCTTCCGGAAAACTGCCTGATAGGTTTTCAATTTCATCCCTGACCCGGGAAGCCAGTTCTACGGCATTGGAGCCCGGAGCCTGGTAAAGTGCGATGATCGAGGATTTTTTTCCGTTTAAGCGGTTGAACGTGCTGTAGGTTTCCACGCCCAGTTTAACTTCGGCAATATCTCTCAGTTTAACCTGAGAACCGTCGGATTCAGTTCTGACTACGATGTCTCCGAATTCTTCGGGAGAGTTAAAGCGTTCGGGCATGCGCACGGTGTAGGTGAATTCCGTTCCCGGAGGAGCGGGTTCGGCCCCGAATTTTCCACCCGGAACCACAGCATTTTGCTGATTAATGGCAGCCAGAATTTCGGGAATCGTGATTCCAATGGCAGCCAGCCGGTCGGGTTTTACCCAAATACGCATGGAATAATCGGATGCACCAATAACATTTACGCGCCCGATTCCGCGAATACGCGCCAGCTGGTCTTTGATATTGATAAGTGCGTAGTTCCCCAGGAAATCCTGGTCGTATCTTCCGTCAGAGGTTAGGGTGATGAGCATCAGAACATTTGACAATGATTTTACTGTGGTTACGCCCATTTTTTTTACCGACTCAGGTAGTTTGGCGGTAGCGGCAGAAACACGGTTCTGTGTCAGAACGGTGTTCATATCCGGATCGGTTCCCACTTCAAACGAAATCTGAATATTCATGGAGCCATCGTTGGCGTTGGTTGATTTCATGTAGATCATGTTGTCAACGCCGTTGATCTGCTGTTCGAGCGGTGTGGCCATCGATTCTTCCACCGTTAGCGCATTGGCGCCGGTATAAGAGCCACGGACCTGCACAATGGGAGGCGTGAGGTTGGGATACTGTTCGATAGGAAGGCCGTTGAGCATAACAAAGCCAACAATCACGATTACAATGGCGATTACCATGGCTACAATTGGCCTGTGAACAAAAAGGTTGCCTTTACTTTCCGACATAACTTCGATTTTACTGTTCGTGGTATTGACTGTTGAACTCAACTACGGTCGGATTTACGACCATATCGTTTTTAACCTTCTGGATTCCCTCGCTTATTATCCGGTCTCCCGCCAGCAAACCGTCCTTTATTAGCCATAGATCCCCAATTTTGTTGCCGGGGGTGATTTGTCGGGTTTCGACCTTGTTTTCAGGATTTACGACAAAAACCGAATATTGCCCCTGAAGTTCCTTGATGCATTTTTGAGGAACCAGCAAGGCGTTTTTATGTTCGATCGGAATGCGAACTTTTGCATATTGACCGGGACGAACGATCCTGTCGGGATTTTTGAAATGTGTTTGTACCAGGATGGTTCCGGTGTTGCTGTTTACCCCCCGGTCGATAAATGTTACTGAACCTTTGTAATCGTGTATGCTGCCATCGGCCAGAACAAGTTCCATATCTTCTTTGAGGTAACGGGATGCATCAAAAATATCCTTGCTGTTGTCGGCCATTTTAATTACCCTGAGGTATTGGTTTTCAGGCAAGAAGAATTCCACGAAGATCTCGTCCATTTTAGATACTGTATTCAAAACAACGATGGGATATTGACCAACCAATTCTCCCACATCGGCCTGTGATTTTCCAATAATTCCGTCGATAGGCGACTTTATTTGGGTATAGCTGAGGTTAATTTTAGCGATTTCCAGATTTGCTTCGGCGGCTTCAACCATTGATGTTGCTGCATCGAATTGTAGTTTGGCTGCATCCAGATCGGCCATGCTTACAGCGTTTGATTCTGCTAGTGGCTTGTAACGATCGAAGTCGCTCTTTGCTTTGGCAAACTGTGACCTTGCTTCGGCAAGCAGGCTTTGCTTGGCGGCAACTTCTGCCTCGTAGACTTGTTTGTCGACCGTATAAAGAAGCTGTCCTTTTTTTACCGGAAATCCTTCCTTGAAATGTACTCCTTCCAAATATCCCGGTACGCGGGCCCGGATAGAAATGTCCTGGTAACCGGATACCTCTCCAACAAAATCGACTTTCTCAACAATGTTTTGTTGTTTTACGTTTACTACTTCTACATTAACGGGGGGCATTTGTTTCACGCCTGTCTGTCTGCATCCAAAAAGTGAGAATGCAATCATAAAAGCAACGATTAATCTGCTTTTTGTTAAGTTTGGTTTGTTCATTTTTTGTTTGTTTATAGCGAATCACTCTTATAAGTTAGTGATTTTCTGAAATTCAGAATGTGTTAGAACATCATAAAATGAACATTTTTTTAGCTTTTGGGAAAGTTTAAGGGGCTGTATTATAGATAAATTGAACCTGGACAAGCCAGAAAACATTAGTTTCAGACTGAATATAGTTGGATGAAGATTGAATTGATTACAGCGATTTTGGTTTTTCGGCGGTCAGTAAGAAATTGATTGTATTTTGCCAGAAATGCACAAATACTGTAATAATTAAAGGATGTATAAGCAGCTATTCATTCAGTTGGGAAATACGGGTTACCCCTCCCGAAACCACAAATTTCATTACTTCTGCCGGAGATATGGATAGTTTTTCCACGCGCTCGGCAGGAACCAGGTACAATTCGCCGGAAAAGTTATAGGAATGTGGAAAGTAAACCGCTGTCATGTCTTTGAGTTCGAATTCGTCCAGCGAATCTTTGGTAATAAAACCCAGTTTCCAGAGGTTATTCTCTTTATTGAAGTGAACTTTTACGGGGACATTGAACTTTTTTTCGTTGCCCACAAAAGCAGAAAAAAGATCTTTCAGTGAAGTGTACAGCAGATTTAACAAAGGAATTTGCTTGATAAAAGTTTCGCCAAGACGCTTAATGGGCGACACAAGCGCTGTTTGTCCAATAAACCCAAGAATGGTAAGTGATACAACCAAAATAACAATTCCGAGGCCTGGAATATGAACGCCGATTACGGGCTTTAGGTTGCTGGCCAGCCAGCCGTCGACGGTTACAAAAACAGTGTAAAGAATGTAAATGATAATGGCTACCGGTGCTACCAGCAACACTCCCTGAAAAAAATAACTGCCCAACTTTTTCATATTCCTTATGATTATTCCGTTTTGTGAAAGTACTCCATTTTTTACAAACATAAAATGGAGGTTGGTTTTAGCCCTGCTGCCATGTTATTGCTAATTACTAACTTCTTTTTTCGGGAAAAGCACAGAAAGCAAAACGCTTATCACCAGCACTGTTCCGATAAAATAAAGCGAATATTCGGGTTGAAAGCCCCAGTCTCTCAGGTTTTTGTGAAACAATAATTTGGCTCCCACAAACACAAGCAGTAATGCCACTCCCGGTTTAAGAAAGCGGAATTTGTTGATCAGATTGGCCAGCAGGAAGAACAGTGCACGTAATCCCAGAATTGCAAAAACGTTAGAGAAAAATACAATGTACGGATCGCGTGAAACAGCAAAAATGGCCGGTATGGAATCGAATGCAAAAATAAGATCCGAGAATTCAATCATGATCAGCACCAGGAAAAGCGGGGTGAATACAAGTTTCCCTTTCTCGCGGAACCAAAAACTGTCGTGCCCATATTCGGTGGTAACGTTTATGTGACGGCTTACCCATTTTACCAATTTGGAATCTTTGGGGTCTTTGGGTTTCTTGTCTTTTTCAAAGAGGATTTTTATGCCCTGATACAAAAGGAATCCACCAAAAACAAACAGCACCCACTCGAAACGGTGAATGATAGCCACACCGGCAAAAATGAACGCAAAACGTAAAACAATCGCACCAAAAATCCCCCAGAAAAGAATGAGTTTATAGTCTTTTTGCGGCACGGAAAATCCGGTAAGAATCATCATCATCACAAAAATATTGTCGATCGAAAGGGTCTTTTCAATAAAATATCCGGAGAGATAATTAATGGCCTGTGCTTTCCGGTATTCTGCCAGCATTTGGTCAAAAGTATTGGTTTTGAATTCGAGATAGGGATTGTAAAGTCTGCATATTTCCCGTAATTCTTCGGGTGTGGTAATGCCATGGAGCAAATGGCCAAAGTAAAACAGAACAAAATAGAACGATAGTCCAAGAGATATCCAGACAACGCTCCACACGATGGCCTCTTTGGCCGAAATAATATGCACCTTCCTTCCTACAAACACAAGGTCAATCATTAGCACTCCGACAATAAACGCCAGAAATACTGCCATTGAAATGATTTCAATACTCATGATGGATATTTACCGATTGAAAAAAACAGAGAAATGCACTGATTATATTGGAAATTACTGCAACTGCTCCTTTAAAAAGTTGGTCATTTTAGTGTAGAGGTGCATTGTTGTATTTCCTCCCCTGATGCTGTGATCGCGGTTGGTGTACAGAGCCATATCGAACTGAACACCGGCTTGTACCAGCTTCTCTGTCATTTCGTAGGTATTCTGGGCATGCACGTTATCATCAGCTGTTCCATGAATAATCAACAGCCTTCCCTTAATATTGCCCGCATGGTTTAGGGGCGAATTATCGTCGTATCCTCCAGGGTTTAACTGGGGTGTACGCATGTAACGTTCGGTATAAACCGTGTCGTAAAAGCGCCAGTTGGTAACCGGAGCAACCGCAATACCCGCTTTAAACAGATCACCTCCTTTTTCAAGCGAAAGCAAAGTCATAAAACCACCGTAGCTCCACCCGAAAATGGCAATGTTCGACGCATCCACATAGGGGAGTGTTCCCAGGTAACGGGCCGTTTCCACCTGGTCGTCGGATTCGTATTTTCCCAACTGCAGGTAAGTAACCTTTCTGAAATCTTCACCACGCGCGGCTGTTCCTCTCGGATCGACACAAACCACCAGAAAACCTTCCTGAGCCAGGTATTGGTTCCAGCCAACACCGCCCCACGAATCGCTTACACTTTGCGAGTTGGGGCCGCTGTATTGTGTCATAAACACCGGGTATTTTTTAGAAGCGTCAAAATCAAGGGGCTTGATCATGTATCCGTTCAGCTCAACACCTTCCGAAGTTTTAAATTTGAAAAACTCTTTTTGCGGAACATTCATGGCTTTCAGAGTATTCTTCAACACCGTGTTGTCTTGCAATGTGCGCACAATTTCACCCTTTTTGTTTTCGTGAAGCGTAATGTAATTGGGCACAGTGTTGCTACTGAAATAATTGATGTAGTAGTTGAAATTCTTACTGAAAACGGCATCGTTGGTGCCTTCCATTTTAGACGTTTTGCCTTGTAGTTTTTTGTCCTGGCTGATAAAGTACACTTCACGGCGAAGGGGCGATTCAGCGGCTGCCTGGTAGTAATATACTTTTTTGGCCGCATCGTAGCCGTAAAACTTGGTTACGTCAAACTCGCCATCGGTTAACTGCGCTTGTTCAATGCCCTGGCTGTCGTATAAATACAGGTGCGACCAGCCATTCCGTTCGCTCAGAACTACAAAGTTGCCGTTGTCTAAAAAAGTAAATGCATCCAGAAAATCTTCATCCACATAGCGTTTGTTTTTTTCGGTCAGCACCTCGCGCGCTTCGCCGGTATAAGGATTGGCGTAAAGTACGTCGAGCTGGTTTTGCAAGCGGTTAAGCCGCATTACCACCAGGTCGTTTGCAGGCGACCATTTCAAACGCGGAATGTAAATGTCGGTATCGGTTCCAGTATTAACTGGGATTGTTTTCTTGGTTCGTATTTCGTAACTCAATACCTGAACTACCGAGTTCTTTTCACCTGCTTTAGGATATTTCCAACTAGCTTCGCCGGGGTACAGTTTAAAGGCTGCATACTCAGGAGCAGCACCTGCGTACATGGGCATTGAGAACTCCGGAACTTCGCGTTCGTCGAAACGGATAAAGGACAGGAACTCACTGTTGGGCGACCACCATATCGCTTTGTTAAAACCGGTGAGCGAAGTAAAATCTCCAAATTCTTCCTCGTACACCCAATCGGGCAAGCCATTGATGATTTCGTTTTTCTTCCCGTCGAAAGTAGCCTGTGTTGTACTTCCGAATTTCAGGTTTTTAATAAAGATATTGTTGTCACGCACATAAGCCACCCGGTTACCATCGGGCGAAAAAGTAGCTCCTTGTTGCGCACCTTTATCCGAAAGTGCCGTAAGTTCTTTGGTTACTGAGTTCCAGATATAATATTCGGCCGTAAAAGAATGGCGGTAGATAGGTTTTATGTCGGTGGTAAAAAGTATCTGGGTTTCGTCCTTACTAAATTCATAGTCAGTAAACGAAGCAATTGGAGCATCTTTTACACTTTTGATATCAAAAAGAACCTCCACCTCTTTTCCGGTTTGGTAACTGTATTTCACCACTTTGGTATTTCCTTCCATGGTTGTATAATGAATACCGTCGTTCATGGAGCGAAGTCCGTAAACCGACGAGGCACGAAAAGTTCCTTTTACCAAAATATCTTCGAGTGTAATTTTTTGAGCTTCTTGTGCATGAAGGGCAAATGACACTCCAAACAGAAGCGCAATAAACAGAAATTGTTTCATCTTGTTTTGCATTAATATTTATGACTCCGGACAAAAATAACAAATGTTAATGAAGCCAAAAGACCAATGGGAAAATTAACATTTCAGGTTTGAAATAAACGCCCTAAAACAAAATGCCACCCGGGAATTCACCCGGACGGCATTTGTACCTAAATAGGTCGAGTTATGAAATTAATCTGGATTTCACCAAAAATATACTTTTGAAAACTACATTCGGCGGAGCCATTTATGTGCCATGTCCCGAAACCTTAAAACCCGCATGTAATTTTCAGAAATACAAATAACGGAATAATTTTCTCTTGCAAGTATTATTGTGACACTAAAATCATCACTTTGCCTTTAATTTTCTGTTTTTAATCAATCTTTAGCAGTAATCTATAATAGAACAGTGAATTAGGAGGGGGAGATGTGCAGTCGTAAATAAGAACGATGTCAGGCTGCGAAGATATCAATAGAAAGGTGTTGAAAATTTGGGTTAAAATTCTTCGTTACAAATCCTTTGAAAGCTTGAAATCTTAAAGGATTCATTATCTTTGCCCCACTTTTTTAAGGAGCATTAGTAAGTTTAAACTGTTCTTATCCTTGTCTGTTCTGAAAGCAGCGTGACTGCAGGAGTTGGAAGAACGAACATCTTGTGAGAACCGAAAACAAACATAAAAATGATTAAAATAACACTACCGGACAACAGTGTGCGCGAATTTGATGCGGCAGTTACCGGAATGGAAGTAGCAGAATCCATTTCTTCGAGGCTGGCTAAAGACGTATTGTCGGTTTCAGTTGACGGTGTGGTTTGGGACCTCACCAGAAAAATTGATCACGATGCAAAAGTTAAGCTGCACACGTGGGATGACCGGGAAGGAAAAGATACATTCTGGCATTCGTCGGCTCACCTGATGGCTGAGGCGATCGAATCATTTTATCCGGGAACCAAGTTTGGGATAGGCCCAACTGTTGATACCGGTTTTTACTACGACGTTGACCTGCCGGAAGGAAAGACGATTTCGGATAAAGATCTGGAGAAGATCGAAAAGAAAATGCTGGAGCTGGCCCGTCAGAAAAATGACATTGTTCGTTCTGAAATTTCGAAGAACGATGCGATGAACATGTTCACCGAAAAAGACGACGAGCTAAAACAGGAACTGATCAGCGAATTGGAAGACGGAACCATTACCTTGTACAACCAGGGGAATTTCACCGATCTTTGCCGCGGACCACATCTTCCGAATACCAGTTATATAAAAGCGATTAAGTTAACTTCGATTGCAGGTGCCTACTGGCGTGGTAACGAGCACAATAAAATGCTGACCCGTATTTACGGGGTTACTTTTCCGAAGCAGAAAATGCTGGACGAGTATCTGGTGATGATGGAAGAAGCCAAAAAACGTGACCACCGCAAAATCGGAAAAGAAATGCAACTGTTCACTTTCTCTGAGAATGTAGGGCAGGGGCTTCCGTTGTGGCTCCCGAAAGGCGCCCAGTTACGCGAACAGCTGGAAACCTTCCTGAAAAAGGTGCAAAAGAAATATGGCTACGAACAGGTGATCACTCCCCATATTGGCGATGTGAAGCTGTACAAGACTTCCGGGCATTTCCAGAAATACGGAAAAGATTCGTTTCAGCCGATTACAACTCCTGCCGAAGGCGAAGAGTACTTGCTGAAACCGATGAATTGTCCGCACCACTGCGAGATATACAAAGCCTGGCCGCGTTCGTACAAGGATTTACCGATTCGCATGGCCGAGTTTGGTACGGTTTACCGCTACGAAATGAGTGGTGAATTGCACGGGCTGACACGTGTGCGTGGTTTTACCCAGGATGACGCCCACCTTTTCTGCCGCCCCGACCAGGTAAAAGACGAATTCAAAAAAGTAATCGATATTATCTTTATCATTTTCAAAGCATTGAGTTTTGAAAATTACACGGCTCAGATTTCGTTGCGTGATCCTGAAAAACCGGAAAAATACATCGGAACGCCTGAGAACTGGGACAAAGCAGAACAGGCAATTATTGAAGCTTGCGAAGAAAAAGGATTAAATACGGTTACCGAATTGGGAGAAGCTGCCTTCTACGGCCCGAAGCTTGATTTCATGATCAAAGATGCGTTGGGAAGGAGCTGGCAGCTGGGAACTGTTCAGGTAGATTACAACCTGCCCGAACGTTTTGAGTTGGAATATATCGGAGCCGACGACAAACGTCACCGCCCGGTAATGATCCACCGTGCACCGTTTGGATCGATGGAACGCTTTGTGGCTGTGCTTATTGAGCATACTGCCGGTAAGTTCCCCTTGTGGCTGACACCAGAACAGGTAGTTGTCCTGCCAATCAGTGAAAAGTATAACGATTATGCTAAAAAAGTTTCAGAAGTTCTAAATATTTCCGATATTCGCACCGTCGTTGACGACCGTAACGAGAAGATTGGTAGGAAGATACGCGACAACGAATTAAAACGCATCCCTTATTTGCTGATCGTAGGCGAAAAAGAAGCCGAAGAAGAAACAGTTTCGGTACGGCGCCAGGGAGAAGGAGATAAAGGAACAATGAGAATAAATGAATTTGCTGAATTTATAGCAAACGAGGTAAGAGAGCAATTATCAGGATTGTATAACTAACTTTAGGAGGAACGTAAAATAGCTATTAAAAGAAGAGGCCCGAGAAACTTTCAGCCGAGAAGAGAAGAAGAACCACAACACAGGATTAACCAGAAAATCCGTGTTCCGCAAGTACGTCTGGTAGGGGAAAATATTGAAAACCCCGGTATATTTCAGTTACGTGATGCATTAAGAATGGCTGATGAGATGGAATTGGATTTGGTAGAAATTTCGCCAAAGGCCGATCCGCCCGTTTGTAAAATTACTGATTACTCTAAGTTTCTTTACCAGCAAAAGAAGAAACAAAAGGAAATGAAGGCCAAAGCCACCAAGATTGTGGTAAAAGAAATCCGTTTTGGCCCTCAGACCGACGAGCATGACTTCCTGTTTAAGTTGCGTCATGCCGAGAAATTCCTTCAGGAAGGAGCAAAAGTGAAAGCGTTTGTATTCTTCAAAGGTCGGTCGATACTGTTTAAAGAACAGGGAGAAATCTTGTTGCTGAAATTGGCAACAGCTCTCGAAGAGCTTGGAACAGTAGAACAAATGCCAAAGCTGGAAGGCAAGCGTATGACAATGTTTATTTCACCTAAGAAGAAATAATTCTTTTAACGGAATTATTTCGCGTGTACAGAGGAGCTTCCGATGTGCACGAAATATATAGTTCTTTGATAACATTTTAATTAGTAGGAATTATGCCAAAAATGAAAACGAATTCCGGAGCTAAAAAGCGTTTTAGACTCACCGGAAGTGGTAAAATTAAAAGGAAGCACGCCTACAAAAGTCATATTCTGACTAAAAAGAGTACAAAACGTAAGCGTAATTTGACTTATTGGACAACCATCGATAAGTCAAACGAAAGCAACGTTAAACTTTTGTTGTGCATGAAGTAATCCGTCAGCTGACGGACTTACCTTCAATTATCCTTTTAACGAGAAAGGTAAAAAAAGTTAAAAACCAGATGATTGTGCTTTAAAGTATTCCTCTGTCAACCGACGGTTGGGAGCGCCGATTATCAAAAAAGTAAAAAGTATGCCAAGAAGTGTAAATCATGTAGCATCACGTGCCCGGAGAAAAAAATTACTGAAAAAAACTAGAGGTTATTTCGGGTCGCGTAAAAATGTGTGGACGGTTGCAAAAAACACCTGGGAAAAAGGTCAGCAGTATGCATACCGCGACAGAAAAGCGAAAAAAAGAACATTCCGTGGATTGTGGATTCAGCGTATTAACGCAGCTACTCGCCTCGAAGGAATGTCGTATTCACAATTCATGGGATTGTTGAAAAAGAACGATATTGAAATCAACCGCAAGGTTTTGGCCGATTTAGCAATGAATCAGCCCGAAGCGTTCAAAGCAATCGTAGAAAAAGTAAAATAAGAAGACTATTACTTAGGTGAAATACATTGAACCCGTAGGAATTTCCTGCGGGTTTTTTTGTACCAAAAAAAAGGAAGCCTAAGCCTCCTTTTCTGTTTTATTCGAATTGCTCTTATTGGAGCTGAACCAGCACAACTGATTTTGAAGGCAGGTTTACAGATAATCTACCTCCTTTGGGTTGGACTACCGAAAACTCCTTGATCGAAACGTTTTCATTTTTTCCAAAGTCGTTGTAATCATTTAATTGTTCGGCAGTGATGATTTGCCCAGTAGCTGAGGCATATTCATTTCCGTAGATTACAATCTCAACCTGTTCCGAATTGTTGGGATCGAGGTTGCAGAGCGTAACCGAAAGTACCCCGTCTTTTACTGATGACGAAGCATGTACTTTGGGCACCGATTTTCCTTCGTAACTGTATTTCCCGGTTTCTATATGGGCCGGCACAAGGTTCGCATCCTGGTGCACGTTGTACATTTTAAATACATAATAAGTAGGCGTGAGCACCATTTCCTCACCTTTGGTAAGAATTACGGCTTGCAATACATTCACCATTTGCGCAATATTGGCCATTTTCACGCGGTCGGCATGGTTATTAAAAATATTCAGGTTAACCCCGGCAACCAAGGCATCGCGTAAAGAGTTTTGTTGATAGAGGAAGCCGGGATTCGTGCCTTCTTCCACGTTAAACCAGTTCCCCCATTCATCCACAATTAAGCCAACTCTTTTGCCCGGATCGTATTTGTCCATAATGGTTGAATGGCGGGTTACCAGTGTTTCCATATCGAGGGTTTCATGAAGTGTTTCAAACCACTCTTTCTCTCCAAAACCGGTAGCGTTTCCTTTGTTTCCCCAGTTACGCGTCTGGATCGTGTATTTATGAAGCGAAATCCCCTGCATCAGACCCCAGTTGCTGGCTGTTTTTTGCATCACAACATCCATCCAGTTGTAGTCGCCTTCGCTCGGTCCACATGCAATTTTATAAAGATTACCGTGTGTAAAGGTGGCAAATCGTTTATACAGATCGGCATAATATTCCGGGCTCATGTTTCCTCCGCAGCCCCAGTTTTCGTTTCCAATCCCCCAGTATTTTACATTCCAGGGTTCTTCGCGACCGTTCTTTTTGCGCAGTTCAGTCATGGGGCTGAGGTTGGACGAAGTAACATACTCTACCCATTCGCTGGCTTCCTGTACGGTACCCGATCCTACATTTATATTAATATAAGCATCTGCATCGATCAGTTCGCAAAAATCCAGAAACTCGTGTGTTCCAAAACTGTTGTCTTCGGTAACATTTCCCCAGTTAACGTTTACAATCGACGGACGGTTTTCACGCGGTCCGATACCGTCTTTCCAATGGTAAGTGTCGGCAAAGCAACCACCGGGCCATCGTAAAACCGGAATTTTCATCTCTTTCAAAGCGCCGATTACATCGTCGCGGAAGCCTCGCACATTTGGAATCTCTGAATTTTCACCCACGTAAATTCCACCATAAATGCAATGTCCGAGGTGCTCGGCAAAATGGCCGTAAATGTCTTTGCTGATCTTTGTATCGCTTTGCTCAGTATGCAGGGTAAGTTTAGTTTGTCCCCATGATACGCTGATGTAGGTAACTAATATCATGGTTAATAGTGGTTTAAGTTTGATCATGTTGAATGTATTAAATTTTGATTTCCTAAATATAAATAATTATCGTCATTTGAACACTTATCTGAAAGTTATTTGTGATTGATCGTGTTTCCAACCAGAATTTGGGCGCAGATAAGAGAAAAACAGAAGCAAGTAGATTACAACAGAATTAGAATAGCTAAGCTGAAATCATTATTTTAGTGAACCTTAATTACAAATAAAACGAACATTGAACCAAAAATATGAATAAGTCCATTGTAGTTGGAGCAGGAGAGCTTTTATGGGACATGCTTCCCGGAGGCAAGGAACTGGGGGGAGCACCTGCCAATTTTGCCTGGCATGCATCTCAACTGGGAGGGCAGGGGATTGTATACAGCGGTGTCGGAAAAGATCAATTGGGAAATGAAATAATTGATCTGTTGAGTAAAAGAGGGATGGATACCCGTTTTATTTCGCAATTGGAAGAATACCCCACAGGCAGGGTAGATGTTCAGGTTGATTCCTCCGGGGTACCGGAATATACGATCGAAACGAACGTTGCCTGGGATAAAATTCCCTTGTGCAATCAACGTAGTGAACTTGTGAATCAGGCTTCCGCATTTTGTTTTGGAGCGCTGGCTCAACGCGATTCTGTTTCATTTCATACCATTCAGTGTTTACTGGATGAACTTCCGGTAAATTGCCTGAAGATTTTCGACATCAATCTCCGGCAAACGTTTTATTCCAAAGACGTGATAGAGCTATCGCTTCAGAAATGTGACATCTTAAAACTGAACGAAGATGAACTTCCGGTTGTGGCAAAACTATTTGGGATAGAAGGGGACGAGACGCATATTCTTGATCGCTTATTGAATGATTTCAGAATTGAAATGATTGCCCTTACAAAAGGTGGAGCAGGAAGTTTAATTCGGACAAATGCAGAAAGAAGCTGGTTGGAATCTCCAAAGGTAACTATTGCTGACACGGTGGGAGCGGGTGATTCATTTACCGCCGCTTTAGCTATGGGGATTTTAATGAAATGGCCGGTAAATAGGGTTCATCAGCTGGCAGTGGACGTTTCGGCGTATGTATGCACCCAAAAAGGTGCGATGCCACTGTTGCCTGAGGATATTGCAAAAGTCTTCGCCCAGGAATAACTGTGTTTCCCGATGTCGTTAAACTCTGTTTCGTTCAGTTGTTGAAATCCACAGATTTCGTTAACTTTTGAGGTCTTCATTTCGTAGAAACCGGTACGATTGAAATACAACCATTAGAGTGATAAAACTAAATTTCAGACCAAAATGAACAAGGCTTTTAAACTTCTGATTCTCGTTGCTTTATTTCTCCAAAGCGAATTCTTGCCTGCTCAAGACTTTGGAATAAAAGGTGGGATGAACCTCGCAACCATGCTCTCGAAGGACAACGACAACCGTTACAGCGATAACTTTTCTGCGAACTCAGGAATTCACTTTGGCTTTACCTTTGAGTTTCCGCTAAATGATGTTGTTGCTTTAAGTCCCGAAATTTTGCTAACCAACAAGGGGCTGAAATATGATTTCAGTGAAGATGATTCCAACATTTCGTCGGATATAAAATTGTATTACATTGACGTGCCGGTAATGCTAAAAACCCGCTATAATTGGGGGAATGACAAGAAAATATTTGGAGCAACAGGCCCTTATCTGGGGATGGGAGTAAGTGGCCAATCGCAGACCACAACCGAATACCAGGGAGAAAGGGTTTGTGAAAAAAAAGATGTGAAGTGGGGCAGCAATAAAAGTGACGACTTTAAAAAACTGGACTGGGGCTGGTCATTTGCCGGTGGAATTCAGATTGAAGAGGTGGAGTTAAGCTTGTCGTACGATTTGGGCTTTGCCAACATAGCGGCCAACCAGGAGAATGGAACCATTGCCAGAAACCGGGTCGTAAAAATTTCCATTGCCTACCAGTTTGGGAAATAGTCAGTAAAAAGTTACCCAAACAAAAGACGCCGAACAAACAGTAAGAAGAAGCTCAATTATGCTACTTCTTATTTTTCATTCAGACCACTCTAAACCACATTTCTGTTTTCTGGTTCAGTTGCTATCATATTTTCTTAAGGCTTTCCGGGCCAATCACCGATCAACATTATTAAGTGCGCAACATTGATCCTGAAAATTCGGGTATTCTGTTTTGCATTTCAGGCATGAGTTTTAGCAGTTGGCACACTTTCAATGGTAATGAAAAAGTGCACAAGCTACTTTTGACCGATTAAAAACAGAAACAAAGAAGAATTAAACAATGAAGTTCAAAAGATTTTTTCTTTTTATGGTGGCCGCTACTCTTGCATTTGCAGGATGTAAAAGTTCAACGGGAGAAACGCCTCAAGCCGAAACAATTAAAAACGTTAAAGTAGAAACAATTAGCGATGGTGTTGTTCAGAATGCCATGACACTCAACGGAAAGATCAAGGAAAAAAGCCTTACGGCACTTTCTTTCCGGGTGGGTGGCCCCCTCGCCAAATTAAATGTAAAACAAGGTGATTATGTTCGTGCAGGGCAGGTGATTGCCGAAATCGACCAACGCGATTATCAGCTTCAGCTGGCAACAACCAAAGCTCAGTTGGAACAGATAGAAGGAGAATACCAGCGCTACAAACAATTGATTGAGCAAAAGAAAATTCCGGAAAACACTTTTGAAAAGATCAAATCGGGTTACCTGATGACAAAAACAGCTTTTGAGAATGCTCAGAACCAGTTGCTGGATACGGAGTTGAAAGCTCCGTTTTCGGGGTACATTTACGAGAAGTTTGTAGAAAATTACCAAACGGTCGGTGCCGGAACTCCCATTGTGTCCATCATCGACAACTCGCATCTGGAGGTTGTTGTTTCTGTTTCTGAAAGCCAGCTAAACAGGGTGAAAAGCGACAAAAAAAGTTATGTAAATGTGGCCAATGCCGGGATTCATCAGCTTCCTGTTCAGTTATTGAGCGTAAGCGAGAAAGCCATGCAGGATGGTTTGTACGAAGTAAAATTCTCGTTTGAAAACAAAAATGAATTGAAAGTTGCTCCCGGAATGACGGCTGAAGTGCACATTTTTTGCCAAACGGATGCCAACCAGTTATCGGTGGCTCAAACAGCCATCTTTCATGAAAAAACAAGTACTTATGTTTGGGTCTATAATCCTTCGAACAGTAAAGTTGAAAAACGTTCCGTAAAAATTGACTTGGACGGCACACAGGGGCGGGTAAATGTTGCTTCGGGCTTAAACATTGGTGAGCAGGTGGTTACTGCCGGTGTTCACTACCTGGTTGAAGGGCAAAAGGTAAAACCGCTGAAAACACCTTCAGTAACGAATATTGGAGGGTTGCTGTAATGTTTGAAAAGCTTTTAAACCAGAAAGCCATGATTTCAACCATACTGTTCGCAGTATTGGTTGGCGGCTTAATTGCATACAACAAGATAGGGAAACTCGAAGATGCAGAGATTCCGATCAAAGCAGCCACTGTAATCACCGTCTATCCCGGAGCAACGGCACACGAAGTAGAGTTGGAAGTAACCGATGTGCTTGAAAAAGCCATTCAGAAATTGGAGAATATCGATGAAATCTCCTCTGTCTCGCGTCCGGGACTATCTATTATAACAGTTAATATACAGCCTACGGTTAAAACGCCCCAGTTACCACAGCTTTGGGATCATCTGCGCAGAAAGGTGAACGATGTAAAAGGTTCGTTGCCATCGGGAGCAATGGAGCCCATTGTAAACGACGACTTTGCCGATGTTTACGGAATTTTGTATGCGGTAACCGCAGACGGATACAGCCACGAGGAACTGGTAAATTATACCGAATACATCGAACGTGAATTGCTGGGTGTAAATGGTGTGCGGCGTTCGCAGATTTTTGGGGAGCACACGCAAACCATCGATATCATATTTTCTCCGGAACAACTGGCCGGACTGAGTGTTAACCCCATGTTTATTGCCGCAGCCATTCAAAACGAAACGGCCATTATCAATCCCGGCTCGGTGGTGGCGGGTACCGAATCCATCCGCGTGGGAGTGGGGCAAAAAATCTCCAGCCTCGAAGAAATTGAGAATCTTCTGATTCAGGTTCCCGGGGGAGGGAATTTTCGCTTGGGAGATATTGCTACCATAAAAAAATCGTACCTGGAACCTGAAAATGAAGCTTTGTACTACAACAATAAGCCGGGATTAACGCTGGGTTTGTCAAACGAAAGTGGAATCAACGTTGTAAAACTGGGGAAGTTGCTGGATGAAAAACTAGCCGAGCTTGAAAAAGAGCTTCCGGCCGGAATTGAAATCAACCAGGTGTATTACCAGCCTGACCGCGTAGATGCTGCGGTAAAAGATTTTATGATGAACCTGGTAATGTCGGTGGGGATTGTAATTGTCGTGCTGATGTTTGCCATGGGGCTGCGTTCCGGATTATTGATCTCCAGCGGACTGGTATTTACCATACTCGGAACATTGATCGTGATGCTTTCCATCGGTTTGCCGTTGCACCGCGTAACACTGGCCGCCATTATTCTTGCCATGGGGATGCTGGTGGATAATGCCATTGTGGTGGCTGACGGTATTCTGGTCGATCTGAAAGCAGGAATGGACCGAAGCAAAGCTTTTGTAAACACAGCCAAAAAAACGGCTTTGCCCTTGTTGGGGGCGACAGCTGTAGCCATCCTGGCTTTCCTGCCCTTGAGAATGTCACCAAATGCTGCCGGTGAATTCCTGGCCTCGTTGTTCTCGGTATTGATTATTTCTCTTTCGCTAAGCTGGGTGTTTGCCATGATTCAAACCCCGTTTAATGCCAAGTATTTCTACCGGAAAACACGGCCCAAAGGCGAACATGCCGAAGCCTACGATTCAAAATTCTACCGGATTTTCGGCAGGTTTCTGAAGTGGGGGATCCGAAACAAATACCCCTTTGCATTGGGATCGTTTGCCATTTTGATTTTTGCTTTCTGGTCGTTCCGTTTTGTGAAAGTTGATTTTATGTCGAAAATCGAATACGACCAGTTTTTTATTGAATACTATTTACCCCAGGGATCCGACATAAAGGCGGTGGAAAAGGATGTGCTGAAAATTCAGCAACATATTTTGGAAATGGACGGCGTACACTCGGTTACCGCTTCGGTGGGGCGGCCACCGGCGCGCTACCTGCTGATGCGGCATATGGAAACAGGTGGCGCTAATTACGGCGACATCATCGTCCAAACCGACAATACGGAACGCGTACCGGAGATTATTCCTGAGATTCAGAAATACCTGGCTGAAAATTACCCGGATGCCTTTTTCAAAGTTCAGGAATACGGAGCCGCTTTTGCTGATGCAGATATCGAAGCACAGTTTACCGGACCCGATCCTGCTGTTCTGAAAGATCTGGCCAACCAGGCAAAAAAGATATTCTTAGATGAACCCACTGCAACCAATGTTACCGATAACTGGAAAAATCAAACCAAAAAGATTGTTCCTGAATATTCGGTTGTAAAAGCTCAGCCGCTGGGCTTAACTCGCTCCGATATGGGAAACTCCATTCTTGTTGCTACCAACGGAATGCCTATTGGCGCTGTTTACGAAGGGGAAAGAATGCTTCCGATTGTTCTGCGCACCGACACCAAACTGGGCGACAATGTAGAACAGTTGATGAATATTCCTGTGTGGGGGCAGCGAAGTGTGGCAAGTGTGCCTCTGTCGCAAATTGCCGACACGATGAAGGTTACCTGGGATTACGAGCTTATAAACCGCCTGGATAACCAGCGTTCGATAAAAGCACAATGCGATGCTGTTAAAGGTCATACAGCGGCTGAAGTACAGACTAAATTTCAGGAAAAAGTGGAAGCCATTGAATTGCCTGACGGATACGTAATGAAATGGGAGGGAGCTACTGCAAGCTCAAGCGAAGCGAACGAGGCCCTGTTTATGTTTCTGCCGCTGGCCATCGGCTTAATGGCGATCATTATAATTGGCTTGTTCAACAACCTGAAACAACCCATTATTATTTTCCTGATCGTACCGTTTGCTTTTGTGGGAATCGTTCTGGGACTGGTAAGTACAGGTACTTTCCTGACATTTGCGGGTATCATCGGCGCTCTTGGGCTGATTGGTATGATGATCAAAAATGCCGTGGTATTGCTGGATGAGATCAACCGAAATATCCGGGAAGGCAAAGATCGTTTGACTGCCACCATTGATGCTGCCTTGTCGCGCTTGCGTCCGGTAATGATGGCTTCACTCACAACCATTTTGGGAATGGCGCCGCTTATCACCGATTCAATGTTTAGTTCAACGGCCATCGTTATAATGTTTGGTCTGGCTGTTGGTTCGGTTATTACGCTTGTTGTGGTACCGGTTTTATACACCGTATTGTACAAGGTCGACGGAAAAAATACAGTGCCGGCCACAGTCAACGTTTAGACTAAAATCGGGCTGCCCGGAAGCAGTTAAAAATTCAATTTAACAGGAAAACGAAAATGAAGAGATCAGTTAAAATCATTATAAGAACATTTGTATTATTGGTAACAACGCTTGCCTTCAGTCCTGCTTTTGGGCAAAAAGTGATGACCCTTGAAGATTGCAGGAAGCAGTCGGTTGAATTCAACAAAGAACTAAAAAAGGCAGCTTTGCAGAACAGGGAAGCCAAAGTTAACCAGGAAGTGGCGAGAACGGCCTATCTTCCGTCGCTGGGGTTTTCTTCTTCGCTGATGCACCGCCCGAATATGGATCCAATCAGTATCCCCGGTTACTTTCTGCCCACTGCCGCCAGCGAGGAAGATGCCCTGAATGGCAACTTTTCAGGAACGAGCAATGTATGGAAACCCGGTACAAGCATTGATATGAAAAGCCTTACGATGATCAACGGCAGTTTTACATTGAACCAGCCCATTTATGTGGGTGGAAAAATCAGGTATTCCAATCAACAAGCTGATGCCGGTGTGGAAATAGCCGGCCTGGCGTTGAATCTGAAGTATTCAGAAATTGTGGAAGAAACCGACAAAGCCTTTTGGCAGGTGGCAACCGTTCAGGAGAACATTAAAATTGCGGATGAATACATAAAAATGCTGACCGAGCTGGAAGATCAGATGAAAGCAATGTACGAGGTCGGGCTTCAGCCTGCCAGCGAAAAGCTTAAGGTAACCGTTCAGAAAAACGAGGCTGCCTTGAACTTGTTAAAAGCCAAAAATGGGTTGAAAGTGGCCAAAATGTACCTGAACCAGTTGATGGGACAGCCATTGGATACAGATATCCAGATCAGTCAAGAAGAGCTGGGAAACGTTCAGTTAATCAACTTTAACAACGGTATTAACCAGGCTGCGAACAACAGAAACGAACTCAAAATTCTGGAGAAGCAGAAGGAACTGAGCGAATTGGATGCTAAAATCACGCGGGCCGATTATCTTCCAACGGTAGGAGTGAGTGCACAATACACAAGCTACTGGCTTCGGGATTTGTATGAAGATATAGATTTTCAGCCGATGCTCGCGGCACAGGTATCTATCCCCATTTTTCAGTGGGGACAGGGGAAAAAGAAAATGAGGGCCGCTCAATTGAAAGTACAACAGGCCGAAACAGATTTGCAACATACAAATGATTTGATTAATCTTGAGGTCATGCAAGTTAAGGTGCAGGTTGAAGAAGCCTACGAATCTATTCTGATTGCAGAGAAAAGTGTGACAGAAGCCAAAGAGAGTTTGGATGAAACCCGTGCCAGTTTCGACGTTGGGTTAAATACCACCACCGATTTGCTAAGTTCACAGGCCAAATGGGCAGAAGCAAAAGCCCGCTTGACACAGGCAGTGGCCAATTTTGAAGTGCTAAAAACCCGCTGGCAGAATGTTACCGGCAATCTTTACAAAGCAGAAGGAGAGGAATAGATCGTTTTAAATGAAGTATACAGAACAAAATAAGAAGAGAAAACCAGATCTGGCGTTGCGTTTGCCCAGTTATGCGGCTCCGAGTATAATGATCAGGTTCACTGTTATTAGTCTGATTGCCACTCTGATACTTCATTTTATTGTTTATATTATTGATGGACCTTCTGGCGTAAACCTGCGCATTCCGGCGGTTATATACGTGGCTGTAATTATTCCTTTTAACCTGGCCGTGGAGCTGCAAATTATTCTGGACAATGTTCTGGAACGCTTTCTTCCGGTTCCAACAAAAATGAAACTGCGTTTTATTTTACAGATCAGCGTAGGATTTCTTTTTTTGATTCTGGCACACCGGGTTATCATGCATTTTATAGAACCCGAGTTGGGGGGCGAAAATTCACGCCCGGGAGTGATCCTTGGAATGGCTGCCGGTTTGATCTTTGTGCAAATGGTGGCTAACTCGCTTACCCTGGCCCGGATAAGTATAAAGTGGCTCAACGCACAGGAAATCATTGCCAAAATGAAAAGAGAAAAACTGGAAATGGATTACAATTCATTGCAAGACCAGTTAAACCCGCATTTCCTGTTTAATAACCTGAGTGTTTTAAAATCGTTAATTATATACGACCCGGAAGCTGCTGTGTATTTTACCGAGAATTTTACCGATGTTTACAGGTATGTACTTCAAAGCAAAAACAAAAAGCTGGTAAAGTTGAAAGATG
The DNA here is from genome assembly GCF_003576475.1 of Maribellus luteus. Classification (GTDB taxonomy): domain Bacteria; phylum Bacteroidota; class Bacteroidia; order Bacteroidales; family Prolixibacteraceae; genus Draconibacterium; species Draconibacterium luteum. The sequence goes on from NZ_QWGR01000007.1 coordinate 88,114, forward strand.
AGCTTGAATTTATGAATGCCTATTTTGCCTTGCATAAGGAACGGCTGGGCGAAGGTTTATTGTTCAAACATGATATATCAGCCGAGGAACTGGATCGAGAGATTGCTCCCTTAACCGGTCAACTGCTGATCGAAAATGCCATAAAACACAACATAACAAGCAAGGAAACACCACTGGAAATAACTGTTTTTGCCAAAAACGGATATTTGTCCGTTTCGAATAATTTAAATCTTCGAACCACTTCGTATTCAACTAAAACAGGATTGGGGAACCTGATTGGCAGGTATAAAATGCTGACGGAAAAACAAATAGAGGTTCATCGTGACGATAAAAAGTTCGAGGTAGAGGTTCCTCTGCTGTAAGGACACGTAAAAAGGCAGTAATTATGAGAGTGATTATAGTGGAAGATGAATTGCATAACTACCGTTTATTAAAAGGAATGGTAGAAAAATTGCGGCCCGACTGGAGCATTCTTGCAGGCTTAGACAGTGTTAAAGAAACGGTAGACTGGCTCAAAAGCAACCCTGCTCCCGATTTGATCTTCATGGATATTCAACTGACGGACGGAATAAGTTTTTCGGTATTCGATAGTGTGCAGGTAGATAGTATGGTTATATTTACAACTGCTTACGACGAATATGCACTCAGGGCATTTCAGGTTAACAGCATCGACTATTTGCTAAAACCAATTAAACTCGAAAAACTGGAACAGGCTATCGATAAATTTGAAAACGTACTAAACGTTCAGCGTAAAAGCACCGAAAGCAGACCTGATTATAAAGAACTGCTGGAAGCCATAATCAGGGGCGAACGGAAATACCGGAAACGCTTTCTTATTAGTGGGGCCACTTCTTATTTTAAGCTGGATGCAGAAGAAATAGCCTGGTTTTATACCGAAAACAGGATAACAAATGCCGTTACTTTTAAAGGAAAAGAATACACTATTAATTTAACCATCGAAAAGCTGGAAGAACAACTTGACCCGACACAGTTTTTCAGAACCAACCGAAGTACCATTGTACACATTAATGCCATCCGGAAGTTTGAGAACCACTTCGGAGGCAAACTAATTTTGCGCTTGATCCATCCTTTTGATGAGCCGATAATGATCAGTCGTTTAAAAGCCGCCGAGTTTAAAGAGTGGATGGAGAGTTAGTGAAACCAACCAAGTATTTTCATGAAAAAAAGAGAACAACTATACGAAGAGGCCCTTGCCCTGATTGAAAACACAAGTCCGCTAAAAGAAAGCATCTTATACCACAATATCTACACCGTGAAAATGAACGGAGTTTATCCGTTTTCAACACGTGAAGATGTAATCGGGCTGGTCAAATTTCTTAACCATCTGTACTAAACTGTACCCAATTCACATACTTCATATGGAGCATTAGACGGTTCGGTAAAATACGATTGAGGAGCAAACGATAGGGAAGCAATGATGCTTTTACCAGCATAAATTTTAACTTGCATCAGTTAGAAACTAAATCAAATCTCACCGATGAATCTAAACCGTCTGTTTCTTTTGTTGACTATGTGCTCGCTTTTGTTTGCCTGTACCGAAAAACAAACAACCGAAAAAACACGTCCCAATATTCTTTTTTGTATTGCCGACGATGCAAGTTATAAACACATGGGCGCCTACGGATGCGCCTGGGTAAACACTCCTGCTTTTGACAAGATAGCCCAGCAAGGCATATTGTTCGCAAATGCTTATACTCCCAATGCAAAGTGTGCGCCTTCGCGCTCGTGTATTGTAACCGGCCGCAACTCGTGGCAGTTGGAAGAAGCAGGTAACCACTGGAGTTATTTCCCGGTAAAATTTAAAACCTATGCCGAATCGCTGGAAGAAAATGGCTACTTCGTAGGTTATACTGCCAAAGGAGTGGCACCGGTGGTAGCAAAAACCGAAAGCGGAGAAAACCGCTTACTCCTTGGGAAAGCTTACAATTCGGAACGTTGTACACCGCCAACCTCGCAGATTTCGAACATTGATTATGCAGCCAATTTTGAGAAATTTCTGAAGGAAAAACCCGGCGATCAGCCGTTCTGTTTTTGGTATGGTGGCATGGAGCCACACCGCCGCTACGAATATGGAAGCGGAATTGCCAAGGGAAACAAAAATCCGGAAGACGTAGATGAAGTGTTTTCCTTTTGGCCCGACAAAGAATCTACCCGTACCGACATGCTGGATTATGCTTTTGAAATTGAATACTTTGATTCACATCTTGGAAAAATGTTAGCCGTTTTGGAAGAACAGGGAATGCTGGACAATACACTGATTGTGGTGACCTCGGATAACGGAATGCCTTTTCCGCGGGTAAAAGGCCAGGCGTATGAGTATTCCAACCATTTGCCTATGGCAGTAATGTGGAAAGAGGGTATTAAAAAGCCGGGACGGATAGTAGAAGATTTTGTAAGTTTTATTGATTTTGCTCCAACATTCCTGGAAGTGGCCGGAATTGAGCAGCAGGCTTCTCAAATGCAAACCATTCAAGGGAAAAGTCTAACTGATTTGTTGTACAACAAACGTAATTCTCAAAAGCGCGATCATGTGCTGATCGGCAAAGAACGGCACGATGTGGGCCGGCCCGACGATGTTGGATATCCCATTCGCGGAATCAGAAAAGGCGATTATTTGTTTCTCCACAATTATAAAACAGATCGCTGGCCCTCCGGAAACCCGGAAACCGGCTATCTTAACTGCGATGGAGGTGCAACAAAGAGTCAGATACTGGCCGACAGAAGAGAGACCGGCAGTAATCAATTCTGGAGTTACTGCTTTGGGAAAAGGCCCGAACGCGAAATATACAACGTAAAAAATGATCCGGACTGTATCGTGAATCTGATCAATGAACCATCGCTTCAACCGCTTATTCTGGAGCTGGAAAACCAACTGGTAACAGAACTTACAAAGCAGCAGGATCCCCGAATGCTGGGTAAGGGAGACATTTTTGACCGCTATCTCTATTCCTATAAAGCAGATGTGGATTTCTACAACCGTTTTATGCGGGGAGAAGAAGTAAATGCCGGTTGGGTGAATAAATCGGATTTTGAAAGTCAGGAGCAAATGGAAATAATCTTGAAAAATATTTCCGCCACCCATTAGGCTAAAGATTTTACGTTTAACGACCCGTTTCCCAAACGATCTTGCAAGTGCACAACAAAGAAGGCTTGTTTTAAAAATTAAGCACGTGTATCTTTGCACAACTCCTTAAAAACACAGTTTGAACTTAATAAATGAATGAAATTAAAATGTTTTATAAGATGAGTTTATCAGGAAAAGGAGTATCAAAAGTTTTGTTTGTTTTACTGACCATGATCCCTTTGTTCTTTTATCAGTGCAAACAAAAACCGGAGCCAAAACCCAACATTCTGTTTATTTTAAGTGATGATCATACTGCCCAGGCATGGGGTGTTTATGGGGGAATTTTAAAGGATTATGTTCACACACCCAACATCAGCCGCCTGGCCGAAGAAGGATGTGTACTCGATAATTGCTTTTGTACCAATTCGATATGCACGCCCAGCCGGGGAGCGATTCTGACAGGGCAATACAGTCATCACAATAGAATATTTACGCTGGAAGATGCTTTGGAACCGGATAGTATGAACATTGCCAAAGTGTTTAAAAACAACGGTTATCAAACGGCCATAGTGGGGAAGTGGCACCTGAAAAAACAACCGGCTGGCTTCGATTATTTCAACGTCTTACCCGGTCAGGGAAGATACTGGAACCCGATTCTGAAAACCAAGGAAAACTGGCAGGATGGTTATGGAGGAGGAGCAGAATACGAGGGGTTCTCAACCGATGTGATTGCCGGACTGACGATGGATTGGATCAAAAACCGGGATAAATCACAACCGTTTATGATGATGTGTCATTTTAAAGCGACACACGAACCGTATGATTATCCCGATCGCTTTAAAGATTTACTCGATAGCGTGGAAGTTCCCGAACCGGCCTCCTTGTTTGATTATGGTCCGGAAACTACCGGGCGTTCTTTTGTTGGGCAATCGATCGATAACCTGGGCAAGCGTTTTCTGGAAAATACCCAAAACCCAAATTACTGGGCGCAGTATCCCGATCTGCCTTTTATTGTAGATGGACTGGATAGTGTGGCTGTGCGAAAAAAAGTTTACCAGAAACTGGTAAAAGACATGATCCGAAGCGGGGCAGCCATCGACGACAATATTGGTAAGCTCTTGAATTTTCTGGAAGAAGAAGGAATTGCTGACAATACCATCGTTATTTACACCGCCGACCAGGGATATTTTCTGGGTGAGCACGGCTTTTTTGATAAACGCATGATTTACGAAGAATCATTGCGCATGCCATTTGTAATACGTTATCCAAAAGAAATTAAGGGAGGCTCCAGAATCGACGATATCATTCTGAATATTGACTTTGCCGCCTTACTTGCCGATTATGCAGGTATTGATAAACCTGACTTTGTAGACGGAGTAAGCTTCCGAAACAATCTGAAAGGCGAAGCACCCGAGGGGTGGCGTAATCAGATGTATTACCGCTATTGGCAGCACCAAACCAACCGACCCGGGCATTTTGGTATCCGTAATAAAAGATACAAGCTGGCATTCTTTTACGGTCAGCCGCTGGATATGAAAGGCACCGAGCCCAAAACCACACAACCTGCCTGGGAATTTTACGATCTTGAAAAAGACCCGAACGAACTGCACAATGCCTACAAAGACTCCGAGTACCAAGGCCTTATTTCTGAAATGAAGAATGAACTAATGAAACTGCGCGAAGATATTGGAGACACCGACAAACAGTATCCCGAAATGGTGAAGATATTTGAAGAGTATTGGAATCAATAAAGCAAGACAGTCATGATTTGGGGGAATCACCAACAGAAATGAAAGTTAAGATGTGTACTTCTATCCGGGATTTGTTTTTAATCTTTAAAGCAGAATATCCAATATAGAATTCCCGATATTCAATTTTCCGGACTTTGTTGGATATTTTTTGAGATTGACTTTCAGAAAAAACTTCGTGAAAATAATTTGCCACCAATCAGCATGAAAGCGGTATAACCAGATAAGTTGAGTTTTTCTTGGGTGTCTTGGAACGAACAGAAAAAACAGATAGCAGACTTATCGAACAAATCATTGTTGCCATAGAGCACGGACAGAAAATGATTTTCTTAAAATTACTGCAGTCGTTGACAGGGAGACTTTCACAAAAAAGGCCGCTGAGTTTTTCAGCGGCCTTTTGAAATATTATAACCCAAAGGGCTTTTACATCAAGAAACTCAAAAGAATACCGGCTGCCACTGCTGAGCCAATAACACCCGAAACGTTCGGTGCCATGGCGTGCATAAGCAGGTGGTTGGTTGGGTCTTCCTGTAGTCCCATTTGTTGAACAACCCTTGCACTGTCGGGTACTGCAGATACACCCGAAGCACCAATCATTGGGTTGATTTTGTTCTCTTTTTTCAGGAACAGGTTCATGATTTTTGCACCGGCAACACCACCGGCAGTTGCAATTACAAACGAAGCTGCACCCAATGCAAAGATTTTAATTGAAGAAGGAGTCAGGAACACATCAGCCTGGGTTGAAGCACCCACAGTAAGCCCCAGCAAGATCGTAATGGTATCGATCAGCGGGTTGGCAGCTGTATTTGCCAAACGTTTGGTAACACCCGATTCTTTCAGCAAGTTTCCGAAGAACAACATACCGATCAGCGGAAGAGCCGAAGGAGCAATGTAAGCTGTTAAAATCAAACCAACAATCGGGAACAGTACTTTTTCTGTTTTCGAAACCGCACGTGGAGGTTTCATACGGATCAGACGTTCCTTTTTGGAGGTCATCAGTTTAATTACCGGAGGCTGAATTACCGGTACCAGCGCCATGTACGAATAGGCTGCAATGGCGATAGGCCCGATCAGGTTTTTCACGACTGTTCCATCGGCCATTACGTTAAGTCCGTTCGCTAGTTTCGACGAAAGGAAGATAGCGGTTGGACCGTCGGCGCCACCGATAATACCAATTGCACCTGCTTCGGGAGGAGCAAAGCCAAGGTAAAGAGCTCCCAGGAAAGTCAGGAAGATACCAATCTGCGCGGCTGCTCCCAGCAACATTAATTTCGGGTTCGAAATCAAGGATGAGAAGTCGGTCATCGCTCCAATGCCCAGGAAAATAAGGGGAGGATACCATCCCTGTACCACCCCCTGGTATAGAATGTTCATAACCGATCCCGGCTCGTATACACCCAGTTTCAGGTTGAAGTCAACCACCTGGAACATGGGAATGTTCCCAATCAGAATACCAAAGCCAATGGGGATAAGCAACATCGGCTCGAAGTCGTATTTGATGGCCAGGAACAGGAATACAAATCCTACCAGCATCATGACGATATTACCCCATGCAATGTTGGCAAAACCCGAGAATTCGTAGAAGTTAAACAGCCCCGAAACAGCGCCGCTGTAGTTCTTGTACTCGAATCCGTCGCCGGCAAGTTTTCCGTCCTTGGTTAATTGTAATTCACGTTGCGGAAGATGAACGGTTTCATCGACCATATCGTACCCGGTAGAACGGTTGGGATCGGTATTGGCTCCCAGGTGCGTTACTTTAACCGGTTTAAAATCGAGCACTATTTTATCGCCCGAAATCCGGTAATGGCCCGTAAAACGAGTTTTAGCCGAATCGAGCATAAAAGCTCCGTCTTCTTCAAACGAAAACGTTTTGTAACGCTTTACCGTTTTGGGCTTTTCGGTTTGAGTTCCGTCCTCTTTGTAGGTCGGAATCGGTACATATCCATCGGAATAATTGATCCATTTTCCGCTGGTAAGTACATCACTGATTTTTTCGGGCTGCCCGGCAAATGCCGTTGTCGCCCCAAAAATCAGCAATACTATTAGTTGCAATATTTTTCTCATCTTCTAAAAAAAGTAAAGGTTAACCAATCTCAATTAAAACGTCGTCCTGCAGTACACTGTCGCCAACATTTACTTTAATAGAAGTTACTTCACCACCTTTGGTTGTCTGAATCTGGTTTTCCATTTTCATGGCTTCCATAACCATCACGTTCTGGCCTTCGTTAACTACGTCGCCCACTTTAATGTTGATTTTTAGAATGGTTCCCGGCAGTGGGGCAGTAACCTTGAATTTGCCTGATGATTCGGTTTTTTTGATCAAACCTTCACCTGGTTTTTGTTCTACCGGTTTACGCACCAGAGTGGGAGTTTTTGAAGTTTTTACTTCTCCATGAATTTGAACTTCGTATATGGTACCGTTAACGTCCAGTTCTGCAACATTCTCTTCGATGCCTTTTAAGTGAACGTCGTATTGGTTACCGCTTATTGTGAATTTATATTTTTTCATCTGTTTATAATTGTTTTTTTAAGGTAACAAAATTGCTGTTTGGCAGCAGATATCTGATTTTTAACGCGGCCAGTTGTTGTTTACTCCATAAATTTTTGAGCTCCACGGCGAATAGGCTTTTTTTACTTTTTTGATCGTAACAACATTGCTTTCTTCGTCGTGTAATTCGTTAAAATACATATGTAAAGCTAAACTGATAGCTGCGGTAACGTTACCTTCAACAAAATCACTTTCAGTAGTTTCTTTTTTCTTCTTGTCTTCGCTGCTTGCTTTTTTGCGACTAAACTTCATGTTAATAATCTTTGGCAACCTGGAGAAAATCAGTACCAAAGCAGTAAGCGAGAACAACACGATAGAAAAACCTACGATTGCTACCGTGAATCCAAAGTCGTAAGAACTTGCCAATAAAATACTTAATGGTTCCATAAGGTGTTCTTTTTATAATGGAATATTTGAATGTTTTTTAGGAGGATTCACCAGCTTTTTGGTAGCAAGGCTTTGCAATCCGCGAATAATCCGGAACCGGGTGTTGCGAGGCTCAATTACATCGTCGATGTAGCCGAAAGACGCAGCCTGGTATGGATTGGCAAATTTCTCGTTGTACTCTTCTTCGTGATCGGCAATAAACTTGGCGCGTTCTGCCGGATCTTCGATGTCGCGAAGTTTACGCCCGTGAAGTACTTCCACTGCACCTGCTGCACCCATTACCGCAATCTCTGCAGTTGGCCATGCATAGTTGAGGTCGCCGCGAAGTTGCTTGCTCGACATTACGTCGTGGGCACCACCGTATGATTTACGTAAAGTGATGGTGATTTTCGGAACAGTAGCTTCACCGTAAGCAAACATTAATTTTGCCCCGTGAGTAATAATACCGCCGTATTCCTGCTTGCTTCCAGGCAAGAATCCGGGAACGTCAACCAGCGTAATAATCGGGATATTGAAAGAGTCGCAGAAACGAACAAAGCGCGCAGCTTTAATCGATGCATTGATATCTAAAACACCGGCCAGGTAGTTAGGCTGGTTGGCCACGATACCTACGGGTTGTCCGTCGAATTTAGCAAAACCTACCACAATGTTTTTGGCGTAGTTACGGTGAATTTCAAGGAATTCAGAGTAGTCAACCAAAATGTGGATAATATCTTTTACGTCGTACGGGTGGTTCGGATTTTCAGGGATGATTTGATTCAGGGCGTCATCCAAACGGTCGATCGGGTCTGTATTTTCAGTAACGATCGGGTCTTCCAGGTTATTCTGTGGAAGATAGCTGATCAGTTTACGAAGGATCAGTAACCCTTCTTCTTCGTTTTCAACGAGGAATTGTGCTACACCCGATTTTGAAGCGTGAACTTTACCTCCACCTAAATCTTCTACTGAAATATCTTCTCCGGTTACTGTTTTTACCACTTTGGGGCCGGTAACGAACATGTACGAGTTCTGTTCGGTCATCATGATAAAGTCGGTTAGGGCAGGAGAGTATACTGCACCACCGGCACATGGGCCAAAAATGGCTGAGATTTGCGGAATAACTCCGGAAGCCAGAATGTTACGCTCGAAAATTTCGGCATAACCGGCCAACGAGTTAACACCTTCCTGGATACGTGCACCACCCGAGTCGTTGATACCAATAACCGGTGCTCCCACTTTCATGGCCATATCCATTACTTTGCAAATCTTTTGGGCAAAGGTTTCGGAAAGTGAACCTCCAAAAACAGTAAAGTCTTGCGAGAATACGTACACCACACGTCCGTCGATGGTACCGTGACCGGTTACAACGCCGTCACCCAAAAATTTTGATTTTTCCATACCAAAGTTGGTACAGCGATGGGTTACGAACATGTCAAATTCTTCAAAACTACCTTCGTCCAATAACATTTCAATACGCTCGCGTGCGGTATATTTTCCTTTTGCGTGTTGTGCTTCAATACGTTTTATACCACCACCAAGCTTCGCTTCAGCTCTTAAGTCAATAAGCTTTTTAATTTTATCCTGGGTACTCATAAAAAAATCGGTTGTTTAATTGTAATCTATTCTTTTCCGCAGATCTCGGTTAATACTCCCATTGTTGATTTTGGGTGAAGGAAACCAATGTTTAAACCTTCTGCGCCTTTTCTTGCTTTTTGGTCGATTAGCCTCACGCCTTTTTCTTCGAGTTCGGCGAGCGAGTCATTTACGTTGTCAACGGCAAAAGCCAAATGGTGTACACCCGGTCCTTTTTTCTCGATAAATTTTCCGATGGGTCCTTCCGGATCGGTTGATTCGAGTAATTCGATTTTGGTGTCGCCCACCATAAAAAAGGCGGTTTTTACTTTTTGGTCGGCTACTTCTTCTACAGCGTAGCATTTTAGGCCAAGCATGTTCTCGTAATATGGAATCGCTTCGTCAATACTGTTAACAGCAATTCCGATGTGTTCTATATGTGAAATATTCATAATTATTTAGAATGATTATAAAAGATTAATAGTCAATTTTTTAAACAGCTCTAAAGGTAGATGTAATAGTTTTCATGCTTCAATTGAAAATCAAAAACTGATTTATAACATACGCCGAATTCAGAATAAGTTAATATTCGAACGCGATTCATTTTGAACACATGATTTCTATCATAAAAAAAAGCAGACCTACGTCTGCTCTCCTATCTTTGGTTTTAATCTTGGTCCCAAACAAAATGGAAATGCGACCCAAATCTATCGAAAGCACTCTTGTCAAGATTTTCCTGATGATCCGGATGCGCAATCGAAATCAGCAATTTTGCCCTGTCTTGCAAGGTTCTTCCATACAGGTTTACAGCACCAAATTCAGTTACTACCCAGTGGATGTTGGCACGTGTACTAACCACACCCGCACCCGGGGTCAAAATTGGTGCAATTTTGCTAATTCCTTTATTGGTGATTGATGGCATCGCAAGAATTGGTTTTCCACCTTTACTTAACGAAGCACCACGCAGGAAGTCGATCTGACCACCCACACCCGAGTAGTGTACAATACCGATAGAGTCGGCACAAACCTGGCCTGTAATATCAATTTGCAGAGCCGAGTTAATGGCTGTTACTTTTGGGTTTTGGGCAATTACACTTACTTTATTGGTGTACTCCACATCCATCATGGCAACTCCCGGGTTGTCGTGGATGAAATCGTACAGCGTTTTGGTACCCATCAGGAAAGTGGCTACCATTTTGCCTTTGTCGATGGCTTTGTTTTTTCCGTTAACCACCCCTTTTTCTACCAACGGAAGAATACCATCGGCAAACATTTCAGAGTGAACTCCCAGGTCTTTGTGGTTGCCCAGCATGCTCAAAACGGCGTTTGGAATGGCACCAATACCCATCTGAAGGGTAGCACCGTCTTCCACCAGTTCGGCTACATAACGGCCAATTTTACGGTCGGTGTCCGAAATCGGTCCGGGAGCAGCAATCACCAGTTCGCTGTTGTCTTCCACAAACAGGTCAATATCATCAATGTGAATCATTGCATCGCCAAATGCACGTGGTACATTTGAGTTTACAATCGCAATGGTAGTATCGGCATTTTCTACGGCAGCCAATGTGGCATCAACCGAAGTTCCCAACGAAACGTAACCAAATTTATCCGGTGTAGAAACCTGGATCATGGCCACATTTACCTTCAGGTAACCTTCTCTGATCAGACGTTGTGTTTCCTGGAGAAATACCGGGATGTAATCAGCAAAACCAGCTTGTGTTTGTTTGCGCACATTATGTCCCACAAAAAACGACTCCAACTGGAAGATTCCTTCCAATTCCGGATCGGCATAAGGAGCCGGACCTTCGGTGTGGATGTGCTGAATACGTACGTTTCTGAATTCTTTGTTTTTGCCCCTTTCAACGAGCGCTTTGATTAGCGGATGGGGCGTCACCGCTACGCTGTGCAGGTGCACACGATCGTTTGATTTGACAACTTTTACCGCTTCCGCAGCTGAGATGAATTTTATGTTCTTCATGTTTTTCTGGATTTTTATAAATCAGCTTATAGTTCAGGCGGCAAAGGTAAGAAAACAATTATCTTTGGTCGTTTTTCGAATATTAATTATGAGTGTTCGAATGTTTTTGTAAACTTAGTGTTAATGAAGACTTTTTGGTCTCTTTCCCGGAGTAATTACCGTTGTCAGATGTACCCGTTCTTTTGTTTGAATGAAAGGCATTGATTGCATTAAGATCGTTAAGAAAGCGTCAAATACCGAGATTTAGTTTTATAATCTGTTGGCTTTTTCCTAATTTTAACGCAGAACAATAAAAACATACAAAATCATGTTGAAGGAAAAAATGTTAAACGCTCTGAATGAGCAAATAAACGCAGAACAATACTCTTCCCTTTTATATTTGTCCATGTCATCCTGGTTTCAGGATAAAGGGCTTCCCGGATTTGCCAACTGGATGTATGTGCAATACCAGGAAGAATTGACACATGCCAATAAATTTTTCAACTATGTAAACGAGCGTGGCGGAAAAGTGGTGCTGAAAGGGATTGAGCAAATGCCAACCGAGTGGAGTGGTATTATTGAGGTGTACGAAGCCACATTGCAACACGAACAACATGTAACTACTTTAATCGACAATTTGGTAGATATTGCACTCGAACAGAAAGACCACGCAACACAAAGTTTCTTGCAGTGGTTTGTTGACGAGCAGGTGGAAGAAGAAGCCAACGTGAAAGAAATTCTGGATACGCTGAAGCTTATCAACGGACAGGGTAACGGTATTTTCATGCTCGACCGTGAAATGCGTTCCCGTAAGTTTGTGGATACTACTGTAGCCAAGTAATTAGTACAATTATATAATAAGGAAGAGGCTACAATGTTGTAGCCTTTTTTTTTTCATTCAAAAGGGGTGAGGAGAGGTTTAAGTCCGATAAAGCAGGGCTCTTAATCAAAATATAAAGCAAACGAACATGACAATCCAGGAGGAAATACGAACAAGGTACGAGCATTTAAAGGAGTTTTGCCAGCTTACCTGGGACGATGGATCCATGATAAGGCTGGAAAATGCCTTCGATTTTGCCCGCGAAATACTGGGCGAACACCGTTTCTCGCACAACGAGGTAATTCTGGGGCATTCGCTGGATGTAGCTTCCGTAATTGCCATGGAAATTGGCCTGGAGCCCGATTCTGTAATTACCGGGCTTTTGCACAATGTTCGTTATGCCGGCTTAAAAGAAAAGGCAACACACGAAGAAATAGCCAGTAAGTTTGGCGAGCATATTTTTTCGATACTCGACGGCATGGCAAAAATCAATGCCATGGGGACCGATACCATTGATCTGCATTCGGAGAACTACCGGAAGCTGATGCTGGCCCTGGCAGGTGATGTGCGTGTGATCCTGATAAAAATAGCCGACCGTTTGCAGGTAATGCGCAACCTCGAATGGTACAGCGAGGAGCAGCAGCCGAAGCTGGTAAGCGAAACCCTGCATTTGTATGCTCCGCTGGCACATCGTTTGGGCTTGTACAACATTAATTCCGAAATGTTGGATTTGAGCCTCAAGTTTCAGAAACCCGAAGAATACAACTACGTAGTAACCCGCCTAAAGGAAACCGAAAAGGAACGGGCGGGTTTTGTAGCCGAGTTTGTAAAACCCATCGAAAAGAAACTGGCGAAAAGAGGCCTTCAGTTTTCGATGAAAGCGCGTACCAAATCCATCTCCTCCATTCATAACAAAATGAAAAAGCAGGATGTGTCGTTTGATGAAGTAATGGATTTGTTTGCCATTCGGATAATCCTGGATTCAAAACCGGAGGATGAAAAAACGGATTGCTGGATGGCTTATTCCATCGTAACCGAGGAGTACCAGGCAAATACAAACCGTTTGCGCGACTGGATCACGATTCCGAAATCAAATGGCTACGAATCGTTGCACACTACGGTGATGGGGCCGCACAACAAATGGGTAGAGATACAGATTCGTACGCGGCGAATGGACGAGATTGCAGAGAAAGGACTGGCCGCACACTGGAAATACAAAGGCGGAAGGTCGTCGAACATTGATTCGTGGCTAACCGGCATTCGCGATGTACTTGAGAATCCAGGCTTGAATGTGGTGGATTTTATTGATCATTTCAGAACTGATGTTTACAGCGACGAAATATTTGTTTTTACACCCAAAGGCGATTTGCGAAAGTTACCACAGGGGGCTACTTTACTGGACTTTGCCTACGAAATCCACTCAAAATTGGGAGATACCTGTGTGGGCGGACTGGTGAACGGAAAAAAGGTAACGCTGAAATATAAACTGAAAAACGGCGACCAGATTTCGATCGATACTTCGAACAACCAAAAGCCCAAGTTGGACTGGCTTGATTTTCTGGTAACCTCAAAAGCCAAAAACAGAGTTCGGAACAGTTTGAACGAGGAGCGCAATACACAGGCTGCTCACGGGCGTGAGATTTTGTTACGCAAGTTTAAAAACTGGAAGCTGGATTTAAACGACGATGCCATTCGGAAAGCCCTAAAGCATTTCAATTTTAAACTGGCCGTTGATTTCTATTACGAAATTGCGGGTGGCAAAATAGATCCGCTGGAGGTGAAGGCGCTGTTTGTGGAGAAAGAGGAAGAAGATGCCCGCAAAACGGTGGAAGAGTTGCTGCCGCAGTCGCAAACAAAAGACTTTAATTACGGTGGCGGCGACGATTTTCTGGTAATCGACAACAATCTTAACAATGTAAATTATAAATTGGCGCAGTGTTGCAATCCGGTTTTCGGAGACCGTATTTTTGGCTTTGTTACCATTAAACACGGGATTAAGATTCACCGCGACAGGTGCCCGAATGCACTGCAAATGAAAGAACGTTATCCGTACAGGGTTATCAAGGCAAAATGGAAAGACCTGTCGAACAAAGGATCGTTTCTTACCACGCTGCACATTTCGGGAACCGACGAAGTGGGAATCATCGGTGAAATAACACACATTATCTCGAAAGATGTGGGCACACACATGCGGTCGATGAACATTGAAACGGATAAAGGAAACTTCGAAGGAAAACTTCAGGTGTTTGTACACGGTTTGGAACATCTTGAATTTTTGATTCAACGTTTGCAAAAAGTGAAGGGAATTACCTCGGTTTTCAGAGGCGAAAAATAAAAGAAGAAAATACAATCTATGAAGATATTGATCGCACCCAATTCGATGAAAGGCAGTTTGAATGCCTTTGACTTTTGTGATGTGCTGGAAAAAGCATTTAGTAAAGTTTCCGGCGAATTTGAGGTGCACACAGTTCCGGTAGCCGACGGGGGCGACTTTACCGGCGAAGTACTGGCACAAAGTTTAAAGGCCTCCCAGGTGCATCTGACCGTTACCGGACCTTTAGGAAAACCGGTTCAGGCAAAATATGCGATTTCAGGCGAAACAGCTGTTATTGAAATGGCCGACGCCTCCGGAATGAAACTGGTAAACAGCTCCGAATTAAATCCGCTGGAAGCATCGTCATTCGGAACGGGCGAACTGATTGCCGACGCTATCGGTAATGGTTGCCGGGAAATTTACCTCGCTATTGGTGGCAGCGCAACGGTTGACGGGGGAGTGGGCATGCTGGAAGCGCTGGGGTTTCGTTTTTTGGATGAAAATGGTGTTCAACTAAATGCCAAAGGCGGAATTCTTGGGCAAATAGCCTCTGTTGAAAAACCGGATACCAAACAGGAAGTAACCGTTAAAATCATTTGCGATGTGGATAACCCTTTGTTGGGCAAGAGTGGCGCAGCCGCTGTATTTGGTCCGCAGAAAGGTGCTACTCCCGACATGGTGGTTGAGCTGGAAAACGGATTGAAAAACTGGGCCGGAATCCTGGAGTCGGAGAGTGGTAAAGACCTGCGGACAGTTAATGGAGCGGGTGCTGCCGGCGGAATTTCTTTGCCGCTGATGGCCTTTTTTGCGGCTGAGATTGTGCCGGGTGCCGACTTTGTGCTGGAACAGCTGAAGCTGAAAGAAGAAATTGAATGGGCAGATATCGTGATTACGGGCGAAGGAAAGATTGACGGTCAGACCCTGAACAACAAAGCGCCTTATGCCGTTGCGAAGATGGCTCGTGCCTGCGGAAAACCTGTTTTTGCCATTGGCGGGAAAACAGAAGCCGAAGCGTCGGAGGCATTCGACGGAATTTATTCGCTGGTAAACGGTGCAATGACACTGGAAGAAGCCATGGCCAATACACCTGAATTGTTGTACGCTTTTGGCAGCGAGTTTGCCAAAACAGTGAAAATTCTGACCGGGATCGGATCACGCAAATAAAATGTTGTCAATCAATATAAAATGGAAATAACAGAACAATTAAATAGGGTAAAAGTGTTATTAAAGAATGAAAAAGCTTCGGAAGCAAAAGAGGCTTTTGATTTGATAGGTGCTTTTAACAGCGTGGACTATTTTTTAGTGAAGGGAAGTATTGAACAGAAATTTCAGCATTGGGGAGAGGCAATTAATGCGTACAACCGGGTGATTGAAATAGATCCGGACAACGAGGAGGCGAAAAATAATCTCCATTTGATTCAAAATATTTTGAATTTTTGGAATCCTGATCAATACAATCCTTAGCATACTAAAGGTGAACTGTTTAGTGGAAGGGTGTCAGCGGCCATTTTTGTGGTGTAGTTGGATTTGAACGCAATTGTCTGGTGGTATGACAAGATTCTTGCTACCGGCTTTTTAGGTTTTTTGATCAGATTTGTTATTTTTGATGCTCATCCAAAAAAAACGTCAAAATTTTAGACTTTATAAGAATTAAACGAATTGAAAAAATGAAAAAAGTAGTATTGTTATTTTGTGCAGTATGTTTTGCTGTGGTTTCGTTTGCACAGGATGCTGCGGAAAAAATTAATCAGGCCAATGATGCATTGCAGGCCAAAGAGTATGCAAAAGCATTGGAGTTATACGAATCGGCAATGGCTAATCTTGGAGATGTTCAGGTACCTGAAGCCATCAATTTCAATATTGGTTTGGCTGCCTATAACGCCGACAAATATGAAAAAGCTATTCAATATTTCGAAAAAGCAGTTGTTGCCAAGGCAAATGTAGATAAGGCTTACGAGTACATGGCTGGTTCTTATGCCAAGTTGGATAAAACCAATGAAGCGTTGGAAACTTACGCAAAAGCGATTGAAGCCAATCCGGAAGAAAAAGCAAGCTTGTCGTACAATGCAGGTATTGTGGCTTACAAAGGGAAAGCTTATCAAAAAGCTGTTGACTTTTTTACTGCTTCTGTAGCGGGTAATTACAAAGGTGAAACAGCCCAGTATTACAAAGCTGTTGCTTTGAACAAACTGAACAAAGATGCTGAGTACAAAGCAGCGTTGGAAGAAGGTGTTGCTAAATTTCCGAAAGATGACAAACTTGGCAAAGGATTGGCCAATGTGTATGTATCTGAAGGAAACGAGTTGTACAAAAAAGGTGCAGAGATTTTAAGCGCGGCCAATACAAAAGTAAACGCCGGTAGTTTATCAACTGCCGACGAAGCTTATACAGCCGAAGTAAACAAGGCTAAAAAAGAATTTGCTTCAGCACTGGAAGTATTGGAAAAAGCTTTGAAACTGGATGCAAGCAATGCCAACGCAACAAAATTGATTGAAGCTTGCAAAGCAGCTATGTAAGTTAATTTTGGTTGAACAAAAGAAAACGCCTCGGGTCTTCCCGGGGCGTTTTTTATTGTACGGCAGCAAAGGCTTTGTAGCTGTTTTTAATCCAAGACGCAAGTACCGGGTATCCAGCTACGAGCCACGAGCAAAGAGGAACAAGTAATGAGTACAAAGTATCAAGTATCCGGAATTGAGTCCTTCAGTCCTTCAATCCCTCAATCCTTCAGTCCTTGGATCATTTCAGGATATGCCATTTAACCGACAGCATAGCACCCAAACGGGTTGTTGATTTTCCCTGGTCGTACAAGCTGCCATGGTCGGCCGCTACTGATGCACCAAATTCCAGGTCTTTTCCGTAAGGTTGCCACGATAGCTCTAGAAGCGACATGGCCTGTTTCCGCGAAGGTTGATAGGTGTCCAAACCTCCGCTTTTGTATTGACCGAAATTGTTGCTGTAGGTCAGCATCGTTTTCCAGCGGATGCTTTCAGTAAGAAAACCAATGGCTCCGATGTGAAATCCTGAGAAGCGGGTATTTTCGAATCCCATAGAAATGCCTTCGCTGTCGTTTAACGGGCCAAACAGTGGGCTTACCATTGCCATTTGATGATAGGTAACCCCCGATCGGTAAACGCCGTGGTTATAGTAATTATCCAGACCCCGGCCGTGTAATTCTCCATCAGGTTTGGGGACAAGGTGAGTGCTTCCGCTTTGATTTTTTGTATGGAAATATTCAAGCAGCAGGGATTTGATCAACGGCCGTTCCGATTTTCCTGTCAGGTAAAGGCCATAAAGGTTATCCTTGTAATTGTCCCATTCCATCCCCGATTTATCATCAAAAGGATGACTTAAGTATAAGGTTGCGGCAAACCGGTTCCATTCTTTTTTTATTTCGAGTTGATAGGTTCCGTAACTGTTGCCGGCTACGTTTGCCTTATCGGTTGGCAAAGCATTTTCGCCTCCTGCTTTTCCCAATACATAATCAAAATAAGCTTCCCATTCCTGAAGCTCTCCGTAGGTGGGATGGGTACCGCCCCACATCACAAAGTGTTCGAGCCCGGCAGTTAACTGCCACGATGCTGCCTGGCCAAAACGCAGGTACAAAGCTTTGCGGTGTAAATGGCTGTTTTCTACGTAGCGATTGTCGTTAAGCAGCCCCTCTTCGTAAAAACCGTAAATCGAAAACCAGGTGTTTACCGGAACAAAACGGTTAAAGCCTGCGCGTATTTTCGGATGCGGGCGAGCATTGCGCGAAGAGGCCATATTGCCATTGGTGGTCGATAATCCTTCGTATCTCTCCTGATCAGAAAAGGCTCCAAAATTTAATTGTAGGCTTTTCCATCCCAAACCCCCGTAGAGTTCAGTAAAGCGAACATCGTTATTGTTTGCCAGCAGCAGATTTAAACGTACGCCGCTGGAAATACGGAAGGCAGATTCGCCTATGGCTTTGTTATAGTTTCCGTTGAATTCAAGGTTCTGAATCGTCTCGTTTTCGGAAGTATAACGCCCCAGCTGATTGGCCCACAGCCAAAAGGGTAATCGGTTGTTGGTACCGGCAAGCGAATGGAAGCTGAGATCCATGTTTTGTCCGCTGCCTTGATAAACACTTAAAAACAGAAAGGCAAAAAATAATAGCCTTTTCCCAAGGATCTTTTTCGCAAATGATGGAATTACTGTCTTCATTTATACCGCGTTTCTCCAGGCTCTTTTACTGAACACCGTTAACCAGATAATTTTTATGTCCCAGTTAAAGTTCCAGTTATTAATGTATTCCATATCCGCATTCACACGGTTTTGCATGGCGCTGAGCCTTTTTGTTTCCCCCCTGTATCCTCTTACTTGCGCCCAGCCGGTTATTCCCGGTTTTACATAGTGACGCACCAGGTAATGATCGATCAGGGCTGAATACTCTTCGGTATGTTTTAGCATATGCGGACGCGGACCGACAACTGACATATCACCTTTTAAGACATTGATAAACTGGGGAAATTCATCGATATTGGTTTTGCGTAAAAAGCGCCCGATGCGGGTAATGCGAGTGTCGTTTGCGGTAGCTTGCACTTTATCCGCATCGTTACTGGGATTCATACTACGGAATTTATAGCAGAAAAAAGTGCGGTTATTGATGCCGGTTCGCTGCTGTTTGAAAAAAACAGGGCCTTTCGAGCTCAGTTTTATTGCAACTGCCAGAATGGGGAAGAGCCAGGAAAAGATAAAAACAATCACCGACAGGGAAAACGCAATGTCAAACAAACGCTTTTGTACCCTGAAGGCTACTTTGTCCAAGGGGATTTCCTGCGGATTTAACACCAGCAAATCACCGATCGATTCCACATCTTTTTGATGACTCCTGAACCACCACTGGCTTTTGGGAACAAAGCGAAGCCGTACACCTTTCTGGTTGCAGATCTTTAGTACTTTTTTTGCTTTTTCTTCGTTGTTTTCCTCGTTAAAGAGCGATATCGTGTAGTAGATAAAGTGAATATCGTGTTGATCGATCAACTCTTCCAGATTATTGGGGTGTCCGAGGTAGCCTTCAATATCGGTATTGACAGAGCCAATATAGCCCGAAAAACGAAAACCCAGTGATGGATTGCTGTCAATGATTCTTTTCAGAATCTCTCCTGTTTCGTTGCATCCGATAACCACCGTATTTAACGATTTGGTGCTGTCTTTTCTCCGGTACTTCAGGTAATGATAGAAGCCCCAGTAAAACAGGATTTTTCCGAGGTAAAACAGGAGTGTATATTGAAAGAAAAATACCCGTAAAAAATTCCCCGGGATAAAAACAAATTCGATTACGGCCGCTACCAGGTAAAATACCAGCTGCCGCTTGGTAATTCGAGCCAGACGATTGAAGATGCTGTCACGAAGGAACAGGTTCTTTTTGGAAAATACCAGGTACGATATGATCCAGGCGAGGTTTCCGTGTAAGAGGTAAATACTCATGGTACGGTAGTCCCTGGCTGATATATCAAAACTGAGCCACGCCATAATGGCTAATGCCGTGTTTAAAAGGACCAGATCAATCGCCAGGTAAAGAATAAGTAGTTCGGTTTCGCGGGATTTCATTTAAGTTTCTGTTTCTGCTAACGACTGTCAAAGTTATTGTTTAATGCAAAATATTTGCTGCTTTATAACAGCTAACTGGTTAAATCAATAAAAAAACTGAACCAGACAGCTTGACAAGTATTAACTCGGGTTTGTAAAAAACTGTTTCAATTCACAGATGGCATTTGTAAACCAGTGATATGGTATAAACAAAGCGTAGGTCGGAAATATTGTTTTATTGTTTAAAAAAGAAAATGATTGTCTATTCCTCCAATTGTTTCAGCAGCTGTTCAAAATAAGCAATCGTATTTTTTAGTCCTTCCCGAAGTTGCACTTTAGGTTCCCAACCGTTAAGAGCTTCCCGGGCAAGAGAAATGTCGGGACGGCGTTGCCTGGGATCATCGGGCGGTAAGGGCTGAAAGACTATTTTTGACGAGGAGCCGGTTAGCTCCAGTATGGTTTCAGCCAGTTCGTTCATGGTAAATTCGTTGGGGTTTCCAATGTTCACCGGCCCTAAAAAGTTATCCGGAGTTTGCATCATTCGCACCATTCCTTCCACCAGGTCGTCGACGTACTGAAAAGAGCGGGTTTGTGATCCGTCTCCAAAAATAGTAATGTCATTTCCCTTTAAGGCCTGTACGATAAAGTTGGAAACCACCCGGCCGTCGTTGGGATTCATATTGGGGCCATAGGTGTTGAATATGCGTACGATCTTGATTTTAACATCGTTCTGTACGTGGTAATTCATAAACAGCGACTCGGCGCAGCGTTTGCCTTCGTCGTAACACGAGCGGGGACCAATGGGGTTTACATTCCCCCAGTACTCTTCGGGTTGCGGGTGAACGGTAGGATCGCCATACACTTCACTGGTACTGGCCTGCAGTATCCTGGCTTTTACACGTTTGGCCAGGCCCAGCATGTTAATTGCCCCCATTACGGAGGTTTTAATGGTTTTGATCGGGTTGTACTGGTAATGCACCGGACTGGCCGGACACGCCAGGTTGTACACCTCGTCCACTTCAGCAAAATAGGGGTGGGTAACATCCTGCCGAACGAGTTCAAACATCGGATGCCCCAGCATGGGAAGTATGTTTTGTTTCGAGCCGGTAAAATAGTTATCGAGGCATATCACGTCGTGCCCGTCGTTTAAAAGTCTCTGGCACAGATGCGACCCGATAAATCCCGCACCTCCTGTTACTAGAATTCTTTTCATTGCATCACTGGTTTTGGCTAAAATTTGGCTGCCTCAATGTTACTTATTATTTGGAGAAGTAACAAGGAAAACGATTGTATACTGAGGGGTTGAGGGATTGAAGGACTGATGGATTGAGTTAAGGCTTGAAGATTGATACTTGATACTTGATTTTGGATTCTGGATGCTTTCGCGCCGGTAGGGTTTTATCCACGGATTGCGCGGATTTTTGAATTCTGCCTGTCAGCCAGGCTGGAATCCCTTGTTTTTTATTTCTTATTCTTTATTCTTTATTTTTTTGTTGCTGCCGGGTTAGAGGGAACGCGATGGAATCGCGCACCAGCGGGGTGTTTCTGTTTATTTAAACCTTGAAGGTTTTGAAAACGCTTCAAGGTTGTTCTTGTGATGGTAAAACCTTATTACTTATTGGTTATTTCTTATTTTTTATTTCTGGTTTGATAAGGTACGCGATGCAATCGCGCACCAGCGGGTTCTTAAGCCCCAGCGGGGCGCCGCCTTTGTAGCCCCGGGTTTTAATCCGGGGGTAATGAGCGAAGCGAATAAAAGCGGCGCAATTAAATCGTTTGTTGGAGATTGGGCGTTGTGTGCGCCGCCGTGGTGTGTCGCAGTAAAACAACCACCCCGTCAGCGTAAATATGTAGGTATTTCAATTTTTTTGTTTAGCCACGCTGACACCCCTCCTGCCAGGAGGGGAAATTGATAAATTGTACTAGAGTGTGTTGTTTGTTTACCACGAGATACAATCTCGCGGCAGCGGGGCATTGTGGCGGAGGTCTGAAATCGACCATCGTTACTCATCATTCTAATCTCCTAATCTTCTAACTTTCCACCCTTCCAATCTTCTTAATGTCCGCCTCCTTTTAGTACCACCACTATGCCACGCCAGATCACATAAAGGTCGGTCATCAGAAGTTGAAAAGGGGAGTAGTGAAGGTAGCGGTACACGTATTCATATTCATACAGGGGTTTCCCGAATTCGGAGGTGCCTTTTCTTACGTGTCCGTAGCCCAGCAAACCGCCGCGAATCAAACGGCGTGTGACATTGCCCTGTGCCAGGTCGCGCTCGTAGTGATGCACTGCCAGCGGACGCGGCCCCACAAACGACATATCGCCTTTTAGGATCAGGTAGAACTGCGGTATTTCATCGAGGTAAAACTTTTTGACAAAGGCTCCAACGTAGGTTCTGGCTTCGGGCATCCATTCGTTTTGGTAGGCATGCCAGTCACCCATCGCCTGCAGTTCTTTGTCGATGTAGCTTTCCTTGATCAGCCGGATCTTCCATTTTTTAAACCTGCGACCGTGACTCATTCCGTAGTAATAAAAGAAAAGCGGTCCTTTGTTTTCCTTGATCAGCAGTCCTTCCACCCAGTTGGCAATAAGCAGCAACAAGAGTATGGGGGAGGCGAGCAGTAGAAAAAACAAGGCCACTGCCTTATCAAACAAGAGCTTTGGGAAAGGCACCTTTAGCGGTTCTTTCAAGGCAAAAATCTCGGCATATTTTTCCCTGATCTCAGTTGTGGGAGGTGTATAGGGAAATGCCTCTTTGGGTTCTTCAATGGTTGTCATTTTTTATAAATTGATAAACTGTTAAACGGCGAAACTGTTAAATTGTAAAATTGCTAAATTGATCAACTGGTCAATTGTACCGGAATACGTTGATGTGCATTTGTCGTGAGGTGCAATTGCATGATGGTTTCATCTGTTTATAAACCTTAAAGTTTTTGAAAACACTTCAGGGTTGTTCTTGAAATGGTAAAACCTTATTACTTATTGGTTATTTCTGGTTTGACAGGGAACGCGATGCAATCGCGCAGCAGCGGGTGTGTTTATTTTATCCACGAATTGCACGGACTTCGCGAATGGTTTGCTTCAATCGGCTGCGCCTCTTTCGCAATGACGGCTATTTTTTAGTACGACGGCGTTGTTGTATTTCTGCCAGTGCAAATTTTGCGGATACGCCGCTATGGTTATTGTATTTTTTGAACTACGAACGTTTCTCTTCCTGGCCAGGAGCCTGCCTGCCGTTCGTAGTTCAGGCAGGGAGTACCCTAATGTAGCTGAGCGGAATTAGGGGGAGGTGGTGCTGTTAATACCATCCTGTTAGCGTAGTGTTTATTCGTTGTTTTTTATTTGTTATTCCTTATTTCTTATTTTTTTGCAGCCGGGTTAGCAGGGAACGCGATGCAATCGCTCAGCAGCGGGGGTTTTCTTGTTTATTTAAACCTTGAAGGTTTTGAAAACGCTTCAGGGTTGTTCTACAATGTCTATTTTTTCTCATCCGGAATTTTCTATAAATAGCACCGCAACGCTGTTGCTAAAGAATTGGCTGCAGAGCAGTATAGTAAATTTTATTGTTGAAACAGATGCAATAGCGCAGCAGCAGGTTTTAAGCCCCAGCGGGGCAGAATCCGTCAGTTGACGGACAGGCCTTTGTAGCCCCGGGTTTTAACCCGGGGGTAATGAGCGTAGCGAATAAAAGCGGCGCAATAACATCGTTTATTAGAGATTGGGCGTTGTATGCGCCGCAAGTAATGTGGTGTTGTTTGTTCACCACGAGATGCAATCGCGCACCAGCGGGGTAATTTTTCATCAACAGCGTGTTTCTGTTTATTTAAACCTTGAAGGTTTTGAAAACATTTGAGGGTTGTTATTGAAATGGTAAAGATCTTATTTCTTTCATGCTTACGGGGAAACAGCCATCCCGTCAGCGAAAAATGTCGGTATTCCAATTCAATGCTTTAATTCTTGTGGCTCGAAGCCTGAAGCTCTTGACTATCTCGCTACTTATGCGCTAAGCACTAAGCTACTGGCTTGCGTATTTTCTATTTGTTCTTTTGTGCCCAAAGAAGTATCTGTCAGTTGACAGACAATCGCGCACCAGCTGGGAGATGCGATCCGGCGCGGTGTTGTTTCGTATCTAAAAATTACCCGGAAACGCATTGTCTCTTACCGGAAACGAGTTGTTAGCGACCGGATATAAGTTGCGAGTGACGCGCTGTCAGTTGGAGGTAGCCGGAAACAAACTGAACATGACGCGCTGTCAGCTGGCACTTGCCGGAAACAAATTGACACTTACCGGAAAAGCATTGTCGGTACTGCATATTATTCTGTCGGCGGTGCGGGGAAGAATGGCACTGCTGCGGGATGTGATGACACCTGATCATAAAAGATTGCCTGCCGTGAATAGAGTATTGTCGTTGTTTCTTTTTTATTGATCATTCGTTTGATATTTGTTGACGCTTTTATATGGATGTTTGTATTCAAGTATCAGTATTCTAGTGTTTTGTATGTTAATTTGTTGTGTTTATTTTGATTTTTATCCGGAAGGTTTTATCTTGAAAAAGATAACATCCATAACTCAATTTTTATTCAGTAAACATGTATTCTTTCCAAACATCCATTTTAGCAAACAGTTGGGAACTATGCATCCGAACCGGAAAAATCATTGAGGGCTGGAAATAATTTCTAACCATTTAATCACAGACGTATGAACTTAAAACAAATTAACAAGATCCGGATGTTCAGTGCTGTTAACCAGGTGCTGGAGGACCATTCAACGCTGTTTGCCTCTTCGGGGGTGCTAACTTTAACGCACCAGGTGTTTAAAGGGCAGCTGGGCGAACTGGAAGGACACCGGCAAGTGCAGGAAGAAGCGATTTCGGGGCTTACCCTGGAAAAAGAGCAGTTACGTATCGACCTTAACCAACTGGTACAACGAGTGACGGCCGCATTGGCTGCTTTTGCAACGGCCACCAAAGATGCCAATTTGCGGAAGAAGGTGAAGTACAGCCCTTCGTACCTAAGCAAAGTTTCTGATCCTGAATTGTTCGACATTGCAGTGGTGATTTATAACCTGGCTGTGCCTGTGGTGACCGAACTGGAGCCTTATTTTGTAACGCAGGCCGAGCTGGATGAACTGCAGCAAAAAACAGCTGCTTTTAAGCTGGCGATTCCGCAAAACCGCGTAGCTGCGGGTACCCGGAAAGCTTCTACCACCAACATTGGCGCTTTGATTGCCGAAACCAGCCGTTTGCTGCGCGAAGAGATCGATACGCTGATGCTTCCGTTTCAGTTTATGCATCCCGATTTTTATGCGAAGTACAAAAATGCCCGAATCATTGTTGATTACACCGGGCGAAGAACTTCGCAGGAAGAAACTCCGGACCCGGCGCCGGCGATGGATTAAAGAGAGGCCCTGCGGGGCCTTTTTTTGGATGCTTGATACCCGATTCTTGATGCTTGATACTCGATTCTTGATGTTTGATACTCGTTTCTTATTTGTTATTCCTTATTCTATATTTTGTCCCTGGTTTAGCGAGGAACGCGATGCAATCGCGCACCAGCGTTGTTGCAGGATGTTCCGCCCCGCCGGGGCTTATTTTTTCTTTCCTGGAATTTTCTATAAATAGTACCGCAACGCTGTTGCTTAAGAACCGGCTGCAGGGCGGCATCATAAATTGTATTGTTGAAACAGAGGCTATCGCTCACCAGCGGTGTTAGCAGCTGGGTATTAGCCCCAGCGGGGCGGAATCCGTCAGTTGACGGACAGGCCTTTGTAGCCCCGGGTTTTAACCCGGGGGAATGAGCGTAGCGAATAAAAGCGGCGCAATAAAATCGTTTATTAGAAATTGGGCGTTGTATGCGCCGCCGTAATGTGGTGTTGTTTGTTCACCACTAGACGCAATCTCGCGGCAGCGGGGTAATTTCTCATCAGCAGGGTGTCCTTGTAATGGTAAAACCTTATTACTTATTGGTTGTTTCTTATTTTTTATTTCTGGTTTGACGGGGAACGCGATGCAATCGCGCACCAGCGTTGTTGCAGGATGTTCCGCCCCGCTGGGGCTTATTTTTTCTTTCCTGGAATTTTCTATAAATAGTACCGCAACGCTGTTGCTTAAGAACCGGCTGCAGGGCGGCATCGTAAATTGTATTGTTGAAACAGATGCAATAACGCAGCAGCTAGTTATTAGCCCCAGCGGGGCGCTGTCTTTGTAGCCCCGGCATTTATGCCGGGGGAATGAGCGTAGCGAATAAAAGCGGCGCAATAACATCGTTTATTAGAGATTGGGCGTTGTATGCGCCGCAAGTAATGTGGTGTTGTTTG
The DNA here is from genome assembly GCF_003576475.1 of Maribellus luteus. Taxonomy (GTDB): domain Bacteria; phylum Bacteroidota; class Bacteroidia; order Bacteroidales; family Prolixibacteraceae; genus Draconibacterium; species Draconibacterium luteum. The sequence goes on from NZ_QWGR01000007.1 coordinate 114,391, forward strand.
TTCACCACGAGATGCAATCTCGCGGCAGCGGGGTAATTTCTCATCAGCAGGGTGTCCTTGTGATGGTAAAACCTTATTACTTATTGGTTATTTCTTATTCTTTATTGCTGGTTTGACAGGGAACGCGATGCAATCGCGCACCAGCGGTGGAAATTCGCAGCAAAACTTAAATCGCCAGGTCGAACCTGGAACGAATAAATGTTTCTATGCGCTTCCATATTTTTTGCAGTACCTCCAATTGTTCAATTAAAAGGTTTAATCCCTCAATTATTTCAGGGGTAAAAAACGGGTATTCGTGGGTTACAATATTACGTGTTTCGCGTAATTCAAGCCATTCGTTGTGGTCTTCCAGAAGCTTTAATTGTTCCATTTTATTAAGGAGATCGATAAACGGGATACCTGTTGTGTCTTCTCCAAGGTTTTCGAGTAAAGCCGGAAACAAACGGTTGCCCATATTGTCCTGAAATTTTGAAAAGCGAAATATCAACTGGTCGAAATAGCTCAGGTCTTCCGGCGCGAGTGATTTATAGTTGTTTTCGGTGAGAGGGAAAAAATTAAGCACCTTAGTACGGGCAAAGGAAATACGCTTCCAATGCACTTCACAAATCAAAAATGCTTCCCTCAGTTTATCGGATTTATCGGCAACATTCATAAAGCAACGGCATATTTACTGATGGTTTGAAAAAAGGTTGTTTTGCGGCGTTCGGCAGAATTATCAAGGACAACATCAATTTTTTGTTCTCCCAACTGTTGCTTTAAAGCAGCCAGAAATTTAATCTTATTCCGAACAGAGAGCATTTGCCTTTCATACGATTGAATAAACAAATCGATGTCTCCACCGCGTTTCGAATCGTCGGTGCGGGAACCAAACAAATGCACCTTTACATCTTTCCCAAAATACCGGGTAGCTTGTTCCTTTATACATGCTATTTCGTAGCTGGTGAGCCGCATAATACAAATGTAGAAAATTTACTTAAAATATATTGTAGCCGGTTTAAACCCTGAAGGTTTACATCTGTTTATAAGAGATAATTTTCGTTGGTAATCCCGAGCACCCGGGAGAACCCGCAGACTTATAATCATTCTCTTATGTGTGAAACCTTTCTCATGTTCGTTTCATCTAATTAAAATTAAAAGCTTTCAACCGTATTAGATGGAACTCCCATGATTTTAATAATGCTTATTTGTGGCAAATATTTGTCATGGTCGTTTCAAAACACTTCAAGGTAGTTCTTGCAATGGTAAAACCTTATTAGTTATTTCTTATTCTTTATTCCTTATTCTTTATTGCTGGTTTGAGAGGGAACGCGATGCAATCGCGCACCAGCGGGGTTTTAAGCCCCGGCGGGGCGGAATCCGTCAGTTGACGGACAGGCCTTTGTAGCCCCGGGTTTTAACCCGGGGGTAATGAGCGCAGCGAATAAAAGCGGCGCAATTAAATCGTTTACTAGAAATTGGGCGCTGTATGCGCCGCAAGTAATGTGGTGTTGTTTGTTCATCACGAGATGCAATGTCGCGGCAGCGGGGTCTAAAACCTTAATACTTTCCTATCAGCAAGAGAAACGCAAAGCGTACCAAATGAATCTGCCGTTTGATACGGGAAGGCTGTTTGATCAGGCGGTAGGTCCATTCCATGTTATTTTTTACCCACCATTCGGGGGCACGTTCCACATTGCCTATGTACACATCAAAGCTACCTCCCAGGCCTTGATAAATAGCAGGGTGATGTTGCTGCATTTCCTGCATGATTAATTCCTGTTTGGGTGAGCCCATGGCTACGAAAACAACATCGGGTTTTTGCTCGGCAATTGTTCGAATTAATTCAGCTTGTTCTTCTGGTGTTTTGATGTAGCCGTTACGATAACCCAAAATATTGATACCCGGGTATTCCTGCTGAAGCTTTTTCACTGTTGCCCGAATAACCTCTTCTTTGGAACCAACTAAGTAGAAGCTTTTTGATTGATAAAACTCTTTTACAATATCCAGCCACAATTCGCAGCCCGGGATTTTGACAACTTCTTTAAACCCTTTTTTCTTTAAGGCCCAAACAGCACCAATGCCATCCGCATAGCCAATATTCTGATTGATCAAGGAACGTGTTTGTTCGTTGGCGTGCAATATCTTTTCTGCATTTATTGCAATCAAGCTTTTCTTTTGTGTGGAAACGTAACGGATTAATTCTTTTCGGGATGAAAATGAATAAACATTAACGCCGTTGATGGTGGTGTTATCCATTGGAAGTGGTATTTAATAAATAGTACGACATGGCATAGAACATAAAAGCATTGCTCCAACGCATGTAAGGAATCTTTGAACTAATTCCTTTCTTTAACTGATAATAAAAGTATCCTTTCTTATCCTGCATGTTTTTAATTGTCCAATTCATCACCGTATGGGCCAGCTGTTTATTTTCGTCGAATTTGTGCAGGCGGTTTAGCGTTACAAAAAGCTGGGCAGGACAATGTATATCTATCGGATATGTGCTGTTATGATAATATTTAGGTGTTCCGTCTTTCCTGAAAAAGTTTTTGATATAATATTCAAACCCCTTTTCAATATTTTCTGAAAAAGAACGATCTCCTGTGCTCTCCTGGTAAGTTTGCAGCGCATCCAAATTGTATCCGGTATGAAAGCTGTCGATCCAATTCTGCACGGGTAATTCACCGTACACCCACGAACCATCCTTTTCCTGTGCATTACAACAAGCAATAATACTTTCTTTAGCCAGTTCTTTGTGCTGTTCTTTTTTGCTGTATTTATAACATAAACTCAGCAACTTACTACCCAGCAACGAAGCATTGTAAACCGTATTATTACCTTCCCGAGGTGAGTATGAAAATAGAAATCCCTCCTTTTTCGGTGTCCGGTTTAAATCGTTGATAACAAAGTTAACTGCCGACAATGCGGTCTCCAAATACGTTTCGTTTTTTGTTATTTCGTAAGCTTCAAAAAGAGCGGAAGCACAAAAACAAGTGGCAACAACTGTTGGCGTATTTTTGGGAAAAAGAAACAAGCGCCGTGCCTGCCAGTCGAAATTGTACCCCCAGCAAGCGCCCGAGTAAGTTTTGCTTTGCAGTTGTATGAGCAATTCCGCCAGATGATCAATGGTCGTTCGTATCTCTTGTTGTGTTCCAAAACCGGTGGATTGAGAAGATGCTTGTGCTTTGAATAAATTACAATAGCCTGTTAAAAATAAGCCGATGCCTTTGGCATTGTATTCTTTGGGCACCAACAACAGTTTTCTTAAATTAATGGGGGAGCGTTTAAAACCCTGTATCCAGGCTAAACGAGCCAAATCCCAATGCTTTAATGGCGTAGCCTGGAATACCCGGGAGTTGAGGCCATCGTAGGGGTCCCACCCGGCGAAGTTTTGGGATTCTATATATGACTTTAATGCAAGAAATGAATTGAGTGTTTTAGCATCCATGGATAAGTAGTTGTTTATAATCTGCATCAATCCGGGCTACAGCTTTTGATGCTAAAAAATATTCTGTTGCAAATTTGTGATTAAATCTGCCTATTGAGTTTCGCAACGCTTCGTCATTAATTAGTTTTTTGATTGAATTTTTGAATGCTTCAATGTCATTTTTATCATGAATGAAACCCATTTTTGAGTTTTCAAAAAAGTCGGGTATGGCACCTACCTTACTACAAACCACTGGCAACCCAAATGCCATTGCCTCCAAAACCGAAGTTGGCATCCCTTCGTAGTAGGATGGAAAAATGTATATATCAGCTTCATTAAACGCTTCTACCTTTTTTGCGCCGGATACGTGTCCAAGAAAAAATATCTTATTCTGTAAATTCTTTGGAACTTGCATTTTTATATTCTCTAACTCAGGACCACTACCTGCTATTGTGAAGGTAATATTATGATCATCAGCTAAGCTTGAAAATACATCTAATGCTAAATAAATTCCTTTATTCTTCGAAATTGTTGAAAGAAACAAGATGTTTACCGTTGATTTTGAATTAGACGATAATTTGAAATCTTTTAATAAATTATCGTCAACAAAGGTATTACCCACGTTTGAACTATTTTTATAGCCTTTTGAAATAAAAAGGCTTTGAAAGTGAGAAGACAGAAACGTGATATGATTTGCCCTAAAAATGGTTTTTTGTATAAATCTAAGTTTTGGCGGTTCAAGTAAGAACTCGTTGTCCGGATTCCACCCATGCCAATGGAGATATACTTTTTTGTTGAAAAACTTTGCGATAACACACATAATGCCATCTCGTTTAATGGAGTTAGATCCAAGCGATGGGCCCAGATGAACTATATTTGCTTTGGATACAATTACAATTGCTGTAAATCGAAAAATGTTAAGGATTAACGCGAAGAACTTTGTGACCTTATTTTGTTTTTTCCCTGCTCCCCATAGGTTAAATGAAATAATTTTGAGAGAACTGTAATGCAGTAGCATTTTATTAAATTCGGTAACACCACCGGGAATATTTAGATTGGGTGTTATTAACAATATTTTAAGCATTTTAATAGCGTTGCTTTCTCAATACAAATTGTTTATAAACGAACATCAAATATTCCACCCATTTCTTTTTATAGAATACCCACTCTCCATTGTATTGAATTTTTCTTCCCCGCGAGGCATTTTTAAATACATAAACAGAGTCTGTAGAATGGTTACTTGGAGGAATTCGGCCAAAGTCATAGGTTTTATAGTTACTTTTTGATAAAGTCTCAAAAATATCATTGTATAATAAATATGATGCATTATTGTTCCTTGAGCTTGTACTATTTGCTCTTAGAATGGAATAACAATATTTATTGGTTGAATAAAATATTTGAGAAGAAACAATTTTATTGTTTCTATCTTGGGCAATGAATAGGCTTATGGAATGGCTATTTATTAGACTAAAAATCTCTTTATTTTTAAACGAATAGCTTAGTTCTTTATTTCTTTTTGTTTCATTAAAAATATCACAAAAAATTTGAGCGTCATGAGAAGTTGGATTTTTGACTTCATTTATTGTGATATTTAGACTTTTAGCTTGTTTGACATTTCGCTTCCAATTCGAATCATAATTAAATTGTTGAGTTAAGTCCATTTCTATTGAAAGAGGGCACTTGGAAAATCCCAAAGGTCTCAGAAAACCAGCTCGTCGTAATCCAACTTCGTATTCGACATCGTATTCAGAAATTGAATCAATTTCAAATCCAATATAATTGTATTCTATCATCGATAAAAACCGTTTACGGATAGTTCTTTCCGTAAGATTTGGCTTCAACAAAGGAGTATCAACAAGTAAAATATGTTTTGAAAAGAAAGGGAGTTTCTTTTTTCTTCCCCAAAATGCAATTTGCGTATCATTCTCATCATCAACAAAAAAAACGATGGATTCGCCTTTCGCTTGCGAATAATTATACCAGGCTTCGGATTGTGTAAAGGGTATCCGTTCAAATTTTGATTGTATTTCAAAAAAAAGTTTTGCGTCTTGTATTTCAATCATGACAGTTCTTTTTCAAATAAGAAGGTTTTGTTGAGTATTTTGTAAAAAGTAACTTTTTTTGATGCAGTGAAGCCTGACTTTAGTTGCGTTTTATATGCCGGAATATTTTCAGTCAGAACGATTGCGACTGCTCTCTTCAGTTGTTTTTCTTTCATCTTAAACAAGCGGTAGAGGTTCATTTTTGAATGATACCCCATGCCTCTGTGTTCAGAATGGCAATAAGCATCTTGCAATAGACCTTCATTCTGGCTGAAAGGTGTTGTTTTATTTATAACGGTGGGATATTGCAATTTTTCAGCATTTACCCAGCATGAATAGGCAAGGGTATTATTTTTCACAATTCCATAAGCCCAATATTTCCCCGTTTTGAAACGTTGTTGAATCAGTTCCATTTTTTTATTCGTAAAAATCTGTGGGTCACCTTTTAAAAAATCCTCGTATTTCAGTTCCTGCACATCAGAATAGTCGTATCGCATCATTTTGCCGGAAAGTTCTGCTTCGTTGATATGATAAACCATATACCAAAACGATTCGTATTGAATGCCAATACGTCGTAGCATTGCTTTAACAGCCCGCTTTAAGCTGTTTTTAATTCCGTATTGTTTTATTTTGGCTTTTATGCTCATTTTTTTGCGTTGCGTAAAAGTTTTAAAAGTACCATATCAATAGTATCAGAAGCATTTATCCCGATGCGTTTTAACCGCACTTTTGAGCAATTCTCAAATTTATTAAAGCCATTTTTTGTAGTGTATGCATATTTAATTTTGTTGTTTTTAAGTATATCAAGTGTTGTTTCATTGTACAAGCCATTTGGAAAAGCAAAATGCTCAGTTTTGATTTGCAGGTTTTCTTTAATCTTGTTTATGGAGGGTTTAATTTCATTTCGCTGTTCATTTTCATCCAGTGAATCCAAAATTCTATGATTAGCAGTATGTGCTCCAATTACAAAACCATTATCGGACAATTGTTTAACTTCCTCCCAGCTCATTATCAAACGCTTTGGTGTCTCATGAAAAAGTGTTTCAATTTTATTTTTAAAAGCAATATCAACCGGAAAGCCAAGGTTCATTTTTTTTAGTTGATGTTCCGCTTCGTTTGCATTCATTTTACCTTTAACAACCAGGTAACGCACCTTGTCGTGCCACAACCAGTTATTACTGCCAATAAAATTGGTTGTAATAAAAAACACAGCCGCTGCTTTATATTTTTCCAATATGGGTAAGGCAATATCGTAATTGTCTTTGTAGCCATCATCAAAGGTGATGAGCACATTGATGCCTTTGGCGCATTTGCCAGCAAAAAAATCCTCGGGGTAACAAAAATTAAAATGCTTCTTATAAAAACGCATTTGCTTTTCGAAATTATCGGCATAACCGGTTTCCTGTATATTCCCGCGTTTGATTTTGTAGTTGTTGTATTTTGAGAAATTATGGTAGTTGAGAATTAACAATGATTCACGTTTTGAAAAGAATAATTTTAATAAAAATATGCTGCCTGAATAAAAAAGCAGTATAGACAATAACGTTTTGATGTAGTAAAATAAAATACTGCGCTTCATGAATAGTTTTATTTATGAATTGTATATTTCGTTATATTTTGAAACATAGTTTTCAGCAATATTTTCAATACCGAATAAACTAATCCCAGCATCAGACCAATACGCTCTTTTACTAAAATCAATATTTTTTAATTTTTCATAGGTTATTTCTTCGGGCTGTTTAATAATAGTTCCAGCATTAGTATTGATTATGTGCTTTTGAGCAATATCTACAGAACCATTATGGATTACAAATAAACCCATAGAAGCAAACTCGCTAAACTTTGAGGGAGATGCCACTTCATTCATAAAATCATTTTCACGCCATAAAATTGCAATATCTGCAGCAGACAAATATTTGGGCATCTCTTGAAACGGTACTATTTTATTAATTAAACCTTCAATTTTAACAGGATGCGGCGATAGGTTTACAACCTTAATTCCGATGTTTACCAGATGTTTAATAATTTCAAAATCTTTTTGCCATTTAGCTCCACCATTTGAAGAACAAATAGCAACCAAATCGCTATCGCGGAACCCATATTCTTTTCGTATGTTTTTTCGGGATAGTGGGTCGAATTTAAATTGTTGTCCGGAGATATTAGGATTAACCGTAATATATTTCTCAGGATAATTATATTTTGAAATAAATTCCTTTTTTATTGCAGGAGAAACCACAGATAAATGAATATAAGGTTGCTTGAAAAGATGCTTGTATTCGAATTTTATTAATTTCATTTTGAAATAAGACCGAACATAAGCGGTATTAGATAATCTCTTTTTATATGTTAATCCTGCAGTACCGATTCCACGAACGTCAATAAGAATATTTAATGGCCATTTTTTTATTCCAAATATTATTTTGACAAAGAAACCAAACATATCACTCCTAATATGCAGGAAGTATGATTTTTTATCCTTTATAATTCTATTCAGTGATTTATATAAAGAGATGATTGTAAATATTGAAGGTAAAAAGTATATCGGATAATATTTAAACCATATATATTTTATAGGATATGGTTGTAATTTTTTTTCTATTGCAATTTTTTCCTTTTTATTTTTATACCCTTGCAATAAAATTACCTCTGGAAAAGTGTTGTTCGAATTATAATAATTTAGAAGCTCTAATACCTGAGCTTCAAGAACAGAAGGATTTCCAACGCATAAATATATTAGGCAGTTAATTTTTTTCATCGATGATGTATTATTATGTTAGTTGATTCTTTTGAATAAAGGATTACATTGAATTGCAAATAGGGCAGAAAACAAGGCAATATTTTCAGTTAAATCACTGCTAATCAACGCACGAATAAAAAAGGCTATAATTATTAGCATGTAAAATGATTTATTTTGTGTAAAATATGTAATGCTAAATTTTTTTAGCATTACATAAGACATTACCGTAAAAGTTAATAATATGAACCCAATAATTCCAAATTCACATAAAATCTCCAGAATTATATTATGTGGATAATTCCGTAATCCTGTGCTAGAGTACCCGCCTAATCCCTTTCCGAAGATTGGATACTGTTTAATAATACTAAAAGCATCCGCAAAATCCCGGTTAATTGCCTTTTCAATTCCTTGATTAAAAGTCAAAGAATTCTGCATTTCAGTGGTTTTAATAAGCTGAAGCAGAACAATCGCAAATAAAAAGAAAAGTGATAATCTTAATGTTTTTGTTATGGTTGGTTTGTTCGATGATAAAAACATCTTGGCACCAATAAGTATTGTTGTACCCAAAATGGCTTGTCTTGCCTGTGACAAAAGAATTATATACAGGAAAAGAATAAATAAAATAATATTAGTTTTTGTTACGACTGATTTATTATTGCCATAAATTAGAAATGCAATCCCCATCATACTTGTTAAACCAAGGTGGTGGTATGAAATTGAGATACTGTTATCGTCATGCATGTTGAGAACAGCAGTTTGGCGAAAAAACGAAAAATCAAAAACAGATGTTGGGTGTGGGAAACGCGCATACTGAAATGCCATTGCTAGGTACAACAAACAAATTATTGCTAAAATTTCTGCAACATTTCGATTGCTAAAATTTCTGCTTGTGATCAGTAAAAAAGCAATTAACGAAACGCTTCCTTTAAATGTTATTGTAATTAACTTAGCTATGCTATAACTATGTACTGGTCCATATAAAAATGCAAATAGGCAAATTACAATTACGATTATAAAGTATATAATGGAATAACTATTCGAACGGACTAAAGAATATATTTCTTTTCTAATAAAAAGTATTCCAAGCAATAATGTTACGATTGCACCAGGAATAGGGAATTGTACAAATTTAAAAAAAGCTCCAATTGAGTGATTTGCATAAAGGAGTAATACAATTGCAGCGGAAATATTATTTGACTTACCTAATTTATAAATTAGATATAATATAACAGGCAAAGGACCAATGATTCCAGAGAGAACACTAGTTAATAGCGCAATAAAAATAAAATCAAATGAATAATTCTTCTGAGAATCGGATAATTGAATATTAAGAACACTCATGTTTTTTTTCATTTAAATATTGAAGAGTATTGCGGTATTCTTTTTTTAAATCATTATTCTCCTTGATCTTGCTTAAGCGGAACTTAATAGATAATATCTTATTTTTAATATATTTAATAGAAGTAATATTGAATTTATTACATACATAAATTCGCGAATGAATAATCTTTTTGTCTTTTGTAAAATTGTATTCTCTATTACCCATAAGATGTATATACTTCATCTTGTTGTCATACCTTATCTTATTCTTGCAATTTTTACTTAATAAGCCAAACTTTATGTCGACCTCTTCACCATACATAAATATATTTTCATCAAATCCTCCAATGTTTTCAAATGATTCTTTTCGAAGAAAAAAACAAGCACCCGAAATGTGCATTAACTTTTGGTTGTACAAATCAAGCTTAAAGGCGATTTTTGATATTAATAGCTCTGTGTAGTAATTTATTTTGACAGAATCAAATCCAAACGCTCTAACTTTTTTGTAAGGTGATGCCCATTGACTCATCCCCAGCATAACTACGTTTTCTTTTGAAAAATGAGCTATGGCTTTTTGAAAGATTGGAATAAACAACCTGACATCTGGATTCATAATCATTATTATAGGTGCACTCGCAATTTTTATTCCCACATTATTACCTTGACCATATCCCCCGTTAATCTTGTTTTTTACAAGTATGATGTTTTCCCCAAATTGATCCTTTATCCGATCGAATATATTGTCAACATCATCGCTAGAATTGTCAACGACAATTATCTCTAGACTATTACCAATATCATTTTGTGCGATAATTGATGACAAACAATCAAAAATCAGCTTTTGAGAATTGTAAGTAACTATAATGATACTTATGAGCTTTTTCATTTTAAAGTTCTTATCGTTTTATCAAGAAAATCTTCAACTATTTGTTTTTGCATTTCGAATGATTTACGTAATTGATCATAGGAATTCAATTCTAAAGCTTTAATAGCATCATTTGTGAAATTATTAACATTAGAGATTTTTGACATCTCCTTTACTCCCCATGTTTCTATATATGCTTTAACTTTTAATATCTCAAGCCCGACATAGGGTATTCCATAACTCATTGATGTAATTACTCCATGTAGACTTGTCCCTATATATAAGCAGCTGTTAGAAATTAGGTACATAATGTCCCAAATATTCACATTCTCGTCAAAAATTAAATGATTAAATTCTAGTTGGTTACTTAATTTAGTTAATACCAGATGATTGTCATGGCCTAAAGCAATGCCAATAGGACACAAAACAATTTCTTTACCTGTTTTTTCATGAATTATTCTTAATTGATCAGCTATTATGTCTATTTTATCGTTCCCTATGCTTTTACTTATTTGAAAAAATATATAAGACTTGTTCGTTATATTTTCGTTTTTGACTTGATTCGAAATTTTACTTTTTAGAAAGGTATTATTGAAATGTTTAGAAATTAAAATTGCAATGTCTGGAACTAAAAGAGATTTTATATTATTCTTTTTTAAAACCAGATTTGTTTTTTTATCTCTAACAGCCAAATAATCCACACTGTTATAATTTCTTATTATTTTAGGGAATTTTTTTAGTAGATCATTGTTTAAAGCTGTTCCTCCAAGTGAATTATATACTAAGTAATTTAAATTTTTTATTTCATGCTTTCCAACAGCTAGTGGAATATATGTTTTTCCACCTAGAAGTATTCTTCCAATGAAATTCTGAAGTCTATACTTAGCTGAATATCCAAAAATACGCCTTATGATTACAAATATTACATTTAAATGTCTGAATTGCTTGATAAGGTATGAGGCGAGTATACCCCAGTTAACAAATAAACTTTCACCCCCAGCAACAACCAATGTGTTTTTATTATTTGATTTAAGCCTATTTAGACCTTTAAAATCTTCTGTTTTAAATCCACCTATTTTTGTAAGATCTGATTTGGTCGTTGAAAGAATTTCGATAGAATCGAAATGAGTTACTAGTTCTTTCGTTATAAGTATCGGGAATAAAATATCACCGTAATTGTATCGATCATAGGGACCAATTAAATATAAAATTCTCTTCATGAATAAACTTTGGCATTTTTTAGTAAATAACTAAACTACCCAAGGCAGAGCCTGTATGGGTTCTTTAGTTTAAATGAAATATTTTGTCTTTTATGAATAGTATAGATTTAATTATATATTTTCTCTCGTTTTTTAATAGACTAATAGAGTAAATTACAATGCAAGATGAAACAAACCCCATTAAAACAACGATAAAGAATCGGGAGATGCCATAACTTAATTTTATGAAAACAAAACAAGGAAGAATATAAGCAATAACAGCAGTTATGGATATACGAATCAAAACATCAGACACAAATTGCTTTAAAGATAAACCTATCATCTTTTTCAACATAAATAAACGAAGAAATAGATTTATAATAGAAATTATAATTGCAATAATAAAAACGGATTGAGCGGAATAGCCTAGCATTAAAAAGAAATATGAAACAGGTAAGTTTAATAACATTACACCTCCAATTAATGCTTGGTACTGTTTTATTTTCCCTGTGGCTTGGGCAGCTGTAATTAATGGGTACGATAAAGAATCAATTAACGTATTAATAAGAATTAATCTGCTAAATAAAATGACATATTCAGGAGTTTCTTTTAGCCAAAGATTAAATACAAAATTGGTTTCAAGTATGACCGGCATTGTAACAATAAAGAGTAATAGGAAAGATAGTTTAGAGCTTAAAAAAACTAACTTAAACATTTTTCCCTTTTCTCCTTCTGCATAATATTTTATTATTTGAGGTTTTGTCGCTGTCATAAAGTTTTGTACAAATTGGTTGAGTGCACTATTTACCTGAAAAGCAATACCACGTGCCGCATTTACTGCCGGACCGAAAAACATATTTAAAACAATATTAACTCCTTGCCCTTTGAATATACCGGCAATAGCTCCAAATAAGTTCCAAAAGGAAAAGCTTAAAATCTCTTTAAAAAGAGATATATTCCAATAAAATGTAAATTTTGTTTCTTCGAATTTTCGTCGCGAATAAATTATATATACCAATGCAACTATTAATGTTACAACGAACATTAAAGCAGCATATAATTTTAATTTATCGAAAGAAAATAGTAATAGAAGATAAACAATTAACAGTTTTAATATTACTTCAACAATACTAACATAAGCATATACATCCATTTTTTCATTAGCTATAATTATAGCATTATAAGGAGTGCGAAACATGGTTACAATAAAAGAAAAGATAGAAAACTGATATACCCAATTCGCAGCACTTATTCGTTCTGAGGGTATAGTCAGTTTGTGGTTTAAAAACCATAAACCTACTGTTTCTGCTAAGAAAAGAACAATTGCTCCAAATATTGCATAAATGAGTAATGTAATACTAAAGATCCTTTTTAATTGAGTATAGTCTTTGCGTCCTAATTCAAAAGAGAAAAAACGTTGAGATGCTCCAGACATCGTGGCACTTAAAAAAGAAAACATAGTTACAATACCACCAACTACATTGTAAAGTCCATAATCTACCGTTCCCAATGTGTCTAAGACCACCCGTACTGTAAATAAAGATACCCCCATCATTAGAAGCATCCTAAAATACAGCATCATGGTATTTTTTGCTATTCGTCTATTATTTCGAGATGACATATGTCGGTTGTTGATTTAGATACCTTAGTTCTATATCTAATAATGCTACCACTATTTTCTCACATCCTTTCCATCCCTACAGGGAAATCACGAATAAGCACGAATTACTTTTTCAATTCTTCTACAATCCGCTTACAAGCCATCCCATCCCCATAAGGATTATTCGCTTTCGACATGGCCTCGTATGCCTTTGGCTCGCTGATTAATGCAGATACTTCACGAATAATCACTTCTTTATCGGTTCCGACCAGTTTTACGGTTCCGGCTTGAACGGCTTCGGGGCGTTCGGTGGTGTCGCGCATGACCAGTACGGGTTTGCCGAGGCCGGGCGCTTCTTCCTGGATGCCGCCCGAGTCGGTGAGTACCAGGTAGGCTTTGGACATCAGGTGAACAAAGGGAAGATAGTCGAGGGGCTCGATGAAGTAGGTGTTCTCAAGATAGCCGGAGTGTGAGTCAAGAGGTTGCTTCGTCGCTCCTTCGTCGCTCCTCGCAATGACGTGGTTGCCGAATACGTTTGAGATGGCGTTGCGGACATTGGGGTTGAGGTGCATGGGGTAGACGAAGTCGACATCAGGGTGTTGTTCTGCCAGTTCTTTGATGGCTTCGCACATATTGATAAAACCTTGTCCGAAATTTTCACGTCGGTGGCCGGTGATCAAAACAAGCTTTCGGGGTGTGCGGAGAGGCAGCGTCGCTTCGCTCGCTGAGTTCTGCATATCGGCATGAGGTCGCTTCGTCGCTCCTTCATCGCTTCTCGCGAGGTCGTGCCATGAATTTAATTTATCTAAAGGAAGTCCAACGTCAACAAGTGCTTTTGTTATTGTTTCGTTGATGTTGTGGTCGGTTTTCATTTTGTTGATGACCCAGTAAAGCGCATCGATCACGGTGTTGCCGGTGATGTGAATTTTGTCTTCACTTACTCCTTCATTCAGCAGGTTTTGCTTGCTGAGTGGTGTGGGGGAGAAGTGATAGCTCGCCAAACGACTGGTGAGTTGTCGGTTCATCTCCTCTGGCCAGGGGCTGTAGATGTTATGTGTCCGTAATCCTGCCTCGATATGGCCTACCGGTATTTGTTGGTAGAAAGCAGCCAGTGCAGCCGTTGTTGAAGTAGCTGTATCGCCATGAACCAGTACCAGGTCTGGCTGTGCTTCTTTTAATACATCGCGCATTCCTAGTAATACCCGGGAGGTTACATCATAGAGATCCTGACCGGCTTTCATAATGTTCAAGTCGTATTGTGGCTTGATCTCAAATAACTGCAACACCTGGTCGAGCATTTCGCGGTGTTGCCCGGTAACACACACCAGGGTTTCAAATTGCTCAGGATGCTTCTCAAATTCTTTGACGAGTGGCGCCATTTTTATGGCTTCAGGGCGCGTGCCGAAGACCAGAAGGACGCGTTTTTTTGTTATTGTATTTGTCATTTTATTAATTGTTTTTTGCTGAGGTAATGAGTTCCCTTCGTCGCTGCGCTCCTCGGGAAGTCGTACTATAAACGTTGTTAGGTGTAGGGACTTTCCTATTTCTTAACTTTATTTGTAGTAAGGTTCCGCGAGGGAGGCACGACCGAAGCGGTCTCACCCCCCAGCACCTTACAATGTTTCAAAGAGGTCTTTCCATTCAGGATTCATCTCTTCGATGAGTTTTATCTTTTTAGCTCTGGAGCCTGCCTTGATTTGCTTCTCTCTTTCTCTAGCGTCTATAATACTATCGAATTTCTGGAACCAAACGAGTTTGTCGGCATGGTATCGTGCTGTAAAAGCGTTAGGGTATTTTTTATCCTTGTGGCTCTTGATGCGTTCTTTTAGCTCACTTGTTACTCCGGTATAGAGAACTTTGTTGTGTTTATTTGTTGTTATGTAGGTCCAGGCAGTCATAAGTAGTCCTCTGCTGAGGTAGTAAGGCTGCCGAGTGGCTTGTTTTAAAAGTTTCTCTGCTGGGGAATGGAGTTTGCCGCGGTCGTTCATGTCTCACTCCCTCGCAAAGTCGTGCACTAAACATTGTTTAGAATAGGGACTTTCCTACTTCTTAACCTGGTTTGGTTGCACGGATCCCTCGTGGTCTTATCGTTTGAAGACTCCGGCGAAGTCGAGGATTATTTTGTCGTTATTGTATTCCAGTGTTTTGAATTCATTATGAGCCACCAAAAAGGCGATAATGTCTGCTTTCTCGTAGGCTTCGCGGTAGTTGGTAAGTTTAAATACCGAATGTTCTTCGATATTGGGCTCAACCACCAGGAAGTTGTTTTGTTCGCTTTGCATTACCTTCTGGGCAATGTATTTGGCGGGACTTTCGCGCAGGTCATCTATGTTGGGTTTAAAGGCGAGACCCATAATGGCAGTCGTGGGTTTCCGTCCGTTTTTTAGCTCAAATTCCAGCATCGCTGTTTTTGTTTTTTCGGCACACCAGAAAGCCTTGTAATTATTTATCTCGCGTGCGGTATTGATAAGCCGTGATTCGCGCGGGTAATCCGAAACAATGAAATAAGGATCTACAGCGATACAATGACCTCCAACTCCGGCACCGGGTTGAAGGATGTTAACACGGGGGTGCTTGTTGGCCAGTTCAATGAGTTCCCAAACGTTGATTCCTGCCTTATCGCAGATAAACGACAATTCGTTGGCAAAAGCGATCTGAGCGTCACGCGAGGAATTTTCGGTGAGCTTGCACATTTCGGCAGTTCGCGCGTTGGTACTGTGTAATTCACCTTGTACGAAGGTGCGGTAAAACGCTTTGGCTTTTTCGGTGGAAGCATTGTCGATTCCTCCAATCACCCTGTCGTTATGCACCAATTCATACAACACATTTCCGGGTAATACGCGCTCGGGGCAATATGCAATGTATATTTTGTATTTTAACTCCGGGCGTTTCTGAAAAATCAGATCTGCCATTTTTTCGGTGGTCCCTACGGGGGATGTGGACTCGATGATATAAGTATCACCTTCCTTCAAAAAAGGTAACACCGCCATGGTGGCACTTTCTACGAAGGAAATATCGGGTTCATGGTTTCCTTTGAAAGGAGTGGGGACGACCACCAAATGAACGTCAGCTTCGACCGGTGTTGTTGAGGCTTTGAAGAAACCCTTTTCAACCCCTTCTTTGACGACTTCTTCCAAGCCTGGTTCGATGATGTGAATTTTCCCTTGATTAATGGTTTCAGCCACTTTGGGGTTAACATCCACACCGTGTACATGGATTCCTTTTTGTGCAACGACTGCTGCTGTTGGCAATCCGATATAGCCTAAGCCAATAAATTGTACTTGCATTATTTATGGTTTATTTTTTTGACTTGATTTTTGAGTATTCTGTTGTAATGCCTGAGTATTTGCTAAGCGCAGAGCTCGTAGCTTGAAGCTTGCGGCTTGTGGCTGTTAATGCGTGTTTTA
Source organism: Maribellus luteus (assembly GCF_003576475.1). Classification (GTDB taxonomy): domain Bacteria; phylum Bacteroidota; class Bacteroidia; order Bacteroidales; family Prolixibacteraceae; genus Draconibacterium; species Draconibacterium luteum. The sequence goes on from NZ_QWGR01000007.1 coordinate 130,967, forward strand.
ATATCCAATAATCAATGACCAATGACTGAAGGACTGAGGGATTGAAGGATTGGATTCTCGATACTGGATGCTTGATACTCGATTCTTGATACTCGATTCTTGATACTCGTGGCTCGCAGCTAGTGGCTTGAAGCTGTTAATGCGAAAATGCTTGAATATCCAATGACCAATGACTAATGACTGAAGGACTGATGGATTGATGGATTGGATACTTGATACTCGTGGCTGGCAGCTAGTGGCTTGAAGCTGTTAATGCGAAAATGCTTGAATATCCAATGACCAATGACTAATGACTGAAGGACTGATGGATTGATGGATTGGATACTTGATACTCGTGGCTGGCAGCTGTTGTTCTGTCATTATTGATAGTGCGAAAAGCATGAAATGATTACTACTGAATTTTGGGTTATTTTGTATATAAGCCGATGTTCGCGGTCGATTCTTCTGCTCCAATACCCTTTAAACTGATGTTTTAAGGCTTCGGGTTTACCTAATCCGCTAAATGGCTGGCGAAGAATATCGCGTATTAAATCTCCTATTCGAAGCGCAACACGGCGGTCGGTTTCAATCCATTTCTGATATTCGGCAAATGCTTCGGGTACAAATTCAATCGTTTTCATACCAGGTCGTCTTCTTTTAAAGAAATGACCTTCTTTTTTGTTTCATATCTTTCAATTCTTTCCTGCAGTTCGCGGGCATATTCCGGATTACTCAGGATGTATTCGGTGGAATCGGCGCATCGTATATTTATTTCAACGGTTTTGTGAGGAAATAACTTCTTTATGCCTTCAATAAATTCCGGAGTAATTGAATCGGTATTTATTTTTATTGTTGTTTCCATCTTTATGATTTTATGCTGTTTAAAACAAAGATACTAAAGTTTTTGTTGGCAGGGATTACTGTGTTGCCGTGTTGCTGTGTAGCTGTGTTAATGTTCGATGATTTTGTATTTGATACTGAATTCTCGATACTTGATTCTCGATACTGGATGCTTGATACTCTGTACTCACTACGCACTATTTGTTTTTTTGCTCTCTGTTCCATGCTCTTTACTCTTCGCTCTTTGCGTTGTGCTTTCTGCCTGTTTATGCGCTAAGCGGCTGTGATCCGCTAAGCGCAAAGCTTGTGGCTTGATGCTTGATTCCCCAATGCTTGTCTGCTGACGGATCGGGATTAATTTCAAGAAACTGCCGTTTAAGGGAACTTACTGTATATTTTACTTCGTGGTGCAAATGCTGCGAAAATTATTGTATCATTTTCAAAAAAGAAACCTATCCGGTATTTTCCTTTTCGGTAACGATACGCAGTAGGGTGGCCTTTTAGTTTTTTGACGTTAGGTATTTCATCGAGGGTATCGGCTTGTTCAAATTGTTGAATACACTGAAAGACAATTTTAGCCAGTGCATGATCTTTACTTCGAGCCAGGTCTTTTTCAAAACCGCTGAGAAAGCTAATCCTCATTTTTATAGTCTGTTTTCTGCTCGTTAAGAATATTTTGGATCGTGCTTAAAACTTTTTCTTTAGCAACATATCCGGTTTTTTTGTTTGCTTCCATATCTGCCAGTAACTGAGCGTCGATGACGTCGCTGGTGGTATTGATCTCGAGGCCCAGTCGTTGTGCCAGTTCTACGAAAAAAAGAAATTCTTTTTTATCTCTCGGATGTATGATGATGGAATCCATGATTTATTCTTTTTACAAATATACGAAAATGACCTTTATGCCGGATACTTGATCTTTGATGCTGGATTCTCGTTATTTGATACTCGCAGCTCGCGGCTCACTACTCTGTACTAATTACTCATTACTTTTTTTTTGCTCTTTGCTCCATGCTCTTTGCGTTGTGCTTTCTGCCTGTTTATGCGCTAAGCGGCTGTGATCCGCTAAGCGCAGAGCTCGTGGCTCGTGGCTTTCTTCTAAAAACTCCAGATGTAAGGGATCAGCAGTACGCTGAGGATAAAGACCATTACCTGCAGCGGGAGGCCAATCCGGACAAAGTCGTTGGCGGAATAGTGGCCAATGGATTTGATGATCAGGTTGGCACGGTAACCACGGGCTGTCATAAAGCTGGAGGCTCCGGCAATGGCAATGGCCACAAAAAAGGGTTTCGGGTCTACGTTCAACATCTGGGCAGCAACAATAGCCACCGGGAACACCAGTGCCACGGCTGCATTGTTGGATATTATTTCTGTAAAAACAGTTGTAAACAGGTAGAGTAGGGCGAGTACCCCCCAGGGGCCGAGCGAGCGTACGGTTTCGATGAACTCGCGTGCCAGCGCCTGCGCAATACCGGTATTTTGTATGGCAGCGCTCACGGCAAAAGCCGATGCAATGGCGATAAGCAGGTCCCAGGTAATGTTTTTGGTATAGTTCTGTGCGGGCAATATCCGGGTCCAGACAAGCAGCATGGCAGCTACTGCTACCATTACAAAAATGTTGAGCCGAACGCCAAAGCCCCAGCTTACCATCTCGTTGATAAGGATACCGGCCACCATGGTGAGCAGAATGAAGAGCGCGATCCAACGTTTGCGGCTGGTTTTTTCAACAGGCATGTCCTGCATGTAATTGACCAGGTAGAACATGGAACGGCTGCCCCAGTTTTTCTCAAAATGGTCGGTGGCGAGCAATACCAGGTTGTCGCCCACTCTTAATTCGAGCTTGTTGAGGTTGGCGGTAATGCGTTCTCCGTTTCGGTGCACGGCCAGCACTGCTGCGTTAAAGTGTTCAAAAAAGTTGAACTCAGTCAGTGTCATCCCCAGCCCGGGGAAGCGCGGCGCCAGCACTACCTCGTAATTTTTTAGTTCGTTGGGGTCGGTGTCTTTCAGAAAGTCGACTCCTTTTAAGCGGATCTCCTTGTGGGTGAGGATGTAGTTCAAACGGTCGGAATTGCCGGTCAACAGCAACTCATCACCCGGAAGCAATGTTAGCTGTCCGTGTCCGGGGCGAATGATTTTTCCATCGCGTTCAACCGAGTAAACTTCCAGTCCGTTTAAACTGTTCAGCATGCCGTTGTTGATGGTTTCACCTATAAAATGACTGTCATCGTTAAGCAGAACGTTGTAATAATAGTCTTTTACGCCAGCTTTCTTTTTGGCTTTGGCAAGCACCCGTTGCCCGGGGAGCAGGCGGTTACCCAGCACCGACATGTAAATAAAACCAAAGGCGGCGATGATCAGCCCGAGTTTTGCCAGTTCAAAAAGATGAAAGCCCTTGTAGCCGTTTTCGATCATCAAACCGTGCACCACCAGGTTGGAAGAGGTGCCGATGAGTGTACACATACCCCCGAAAATAGCGGCATAGGCCAGCGGAATGAGCAGTTTCTTGTAGGGAATGTTCATCATTTTAGCCCATTTTAACAGGATGGGAGTGGTGTTAACCACAATGGGCAGGTTGTTTAAAAAGGCCGATAAAAAGGAAACCGGCACCATGATCCGGGGGAGCATAAAGGTCATCCTGCTTTTTTTGCGCGGAAGATAGGCCTGTGCCAGCCGTGTAATCAGCCCTGATTGTTTGATTCCTTCGTTTACCAGGAAAAGCACACCGATGGTGAGAACGCCGGGATTGGAAAATCCACGGATCATCTCCTGTGCCGATATGATTCCGGTGGCCAGAAATATAACGGCAGCACTAAAAAGAATCAGCCCCGGGCGCAGCCATTGAAAAAGGAATGCTGCCAGGATGTAGACGATTACAATTATTGCTATCAGGATGTCGATGTTCAAAGCTGGATTTTTAGTTTACAGTCTCAGTCTCAGTTTTCAGTTATTCGATTATGGATACTCGATACTGGATACTTGATGCTGGATTCTCGAAGCTTGCGGCTTGAAGCTAGTAGCTTGCAGCTAACTTACCCTTTCCCGATTCCCCTGTATTCAAAACCGGTCTTTTTCATTTCGGATGCGTCCAGAATGTTCCGGCCATCGAAAACAAAGGCTGGTTTTAACATGCGGGTATGTATTTTTTGCCAGTCGTAGGTTTTAAACTCGTCCCATTCAGTGAGAATGGCAATTGCATGTGCATTCTCCAATGCCTGGTAAGGCTCCTCGTGAATCGTGATCAGCGACTGAAGGACTGATGGATCGAAGGATTGAGTTGGATCCTGTGAATAAACATACTCCAGGTCCCTGAATATCTGTTCTTTTTTTACTTTGGGATCGTATATGTGGATCTCGGCCAGGTCGTCGAGCAATTCTTTGGCCACATAAATGGCCGCTGACTCGCGGGTATCGTTGGTGTCTTTTTTAAAAGCCCAGCCCAGGAAAGCAATTTTCTTTCCGGATACCGTGTTAAAAAGACTGTCGATGATCTGTTTGGCAAAGCGGTGTTTCTGGTAGTCGTTCATTTTCACCACCCCTTCCCAGTAATCGGCTACTTCGGGCAGGTTAAAATGCCGGCAGAGGTACACCAGGTTCAGAATGTCTTTTTGAAAGCAACTTCCGCCAAAGCCAACGGATGAGCGCAGAAATTTAGGTCCGATTCGAGTGTCGGCGCCTATGGCATGTGCAATCTCGTCGACATCGGCACCGGTTCTTTCGCACAAGGCCGAAATGGCATTGATGGACGAAATACGTTGTGCCAGGAATGCATTGGCGGTGAGCTTGGATAATTCGGAAGACCATAGCCGCGTGGTGATGATCTGCTCGCGTGGCACCCAATGTGCATAAATATCCACCAAGGCCTGGATGGCTGCGAGCCCGTCTTCGTCCTGATCTCCTCCGATAAGGATGCGATCGGGGTTGTGCAGGTCGGTGATAGCTGTTCCTTCGGCCAGAAATTCAGGGTTGGAAAGCACCTGGAATTTATTGCCGTTTCCTTCGGCCTCCAATATGGTTTTAATGGACTGTGCGGTACGAACGGGCAGGGTTGATTTCTCTACTACAATCTTTCCCTCGGGGGCGATGCGTGCTATTTGCCGGGCCGAAAGTTCCACGTATTTCAGATCGGCAGCCATGCCTTTTCCAACTCCGTAGGTTTTGGTGGGAGTGTTCACCGAGATGAAAATCATTTCAGCTTCGCGGATACAGGCTTCCACTTCGGTGGAAAAAAACAGGTTGCGGCCGCGTGCCTCTTTTACCACCTCCTTTAATCCCGGCTCGTAAATGGGAAGCTTGTCGAGATCGGTGTCGTTCCATTCGGCAATTCGCTGGGGATTAATGTCTACCACATTTACTTTTATTTCCGGGCACTTTTGGGCAATAACGGCCATGGTTGGCCCGCCAACGTATCCGGCGCCAATACAGGTGATGGTTTTTATGGTATGCTTCATCTGTTTATAAGTATTATCGTTCTTGTTTATTCGTATTTGCCGGATGAATTATCACCTCCGTTGGCTGATAAATGCCTCTTTGGGAAGTGTTCATCCGGTCCCGTTCTTGTTTCCAGCTGTAAAAATGCGAATTTATATGAATTCTTTCTATGAAAATTTATCATGTTGACAGCATGTATTCAATCTTCTTAAACGGGATGATCCTCCGGATAAAATCACGGGTGTTCTCTTTCTCCTTAAACATTAATCAGAATATCCTTTCCCGTATGCATGTTTGTAAGAATAGGAGTATCCATAGCTCAACCGGCTTATTTTTACATCGTTGATAATGAGTGCAGGATTGTTCATTCCCCCTTTGCCCGCGATTTCGTTGATAAATTTTAGCTGGTCTTTTTTGCTGACTTTATAGCGGAGTACAAATAAGTTGAGCTCCGAAGATTTACTGGTTATTAATCCATCAGTTACCCGCGATACCGGAGCATTATCAATAATGATATAGTCGAATTGGCTTTTTAATGTATCGAGTAATTTTTTAAAAGCTTCGCGCTCCAGCAATTCGGCCGGGTTGGGAGGGATGGGGCCGGAGGTAATTACACTCAGGTGTTCGATTTGAGATGGGCGAATGATCTCATTGATCTCGTTTTGACCTGTGAGATAAGTACTAAGCCCGCTCTTATTATTTAAATTGAAAATACGATGCAGTCTTGGTTTTCGCATGTCTGCACCAATCAGCACGGTTTTTTTATCGTTCATGGCCAGGATGCTGGCCAGGTTAATGGAGGTAAAGGTTTTTCCTTCGGATGGTTGTACGGAATGCAGTCCAATGATTTTTTGATTAGGACTTGTAAATTTATATTGCAGATTGGTACGAATGGTTCGGTACGATTCCGTAATTGCTGCTGCGGGGTCCTTGATTACCACCAGTTCTGAATTGTTTTTACTGTGAAAGACATTTCCTAAAATAGAAAGCGGGGTTAATTTTTCAACGTCTTCCTGAAGTTGGATGCTGTTGTCAAAGAAATCTTGAATCAGAATGATAAGTGCGGGGATCAATAATCCTAGGAAGGCCCCAATGAGCAGAATAAGCAGCGTGCTTTTGTTTATTGGAACCAAGCGTTCGTAACGGGCCGGATCAATAATGTGAATATCAACCACTGCTGCTGCCAGCGAGATTTCGAGTTCGGCCCGGCGTTGCAGCAGAAAGGTGTAGATCTCGTTGGTGAGGTCGTACTGCCGCTGAATGTTGATCAGTTGTTGTTCCTGTTCAGGCATGTTGTTGAGCTGCTTGTTGATGCGGTTATACCGGTCGTTAAGTGCTTTTACCGACACTTCGGTGTTTTGGACCAGGTTCACCAGTATCTCGCGCAACTGTACCGTGATCTGTTCAATTTCCTGGTTCATAAGAATTAGCGTAGGATTGTTTTGGCGTGCGCTAAACTCCATTATTTTCCGGCGGCTGTAGAGGTCGCTGAGCTTGATTACAAGCGAATTTAGGGAGGCATCTGTAATGCCTACCACCGATGGAGCGATTAGCTGGTCGGCACTTTGAATATTGCCCAGGTAGCGCTGAAGACTTTTGAAATATTCCAGCTGCATTTGCAACTGCGATTTTTCTTTTTCGATTTCCTTGAGCTGCTCCATGATCAGGCTTCCCTGGCTGCTCAGGTCGATGATCTGGTTTCTTGAACGGAATTCGGTAAAGGTATTTTCTGCCTTGTTCAGATCGCTTGAGATACCCGACAACTGACTGTCGATAAAGTCAAGTGAACGCTTTTGCGTTTGGGTTTTCAGTTCCAGCTTTTGTTCCAGGTATACCCGTACTAGCTCATTCAGGTAATGAATATCGCGCAGGGGTTCTGTACTCTCCAGGCTTAGTTTGATTACTTCGCTGTCTTTACTGAAATTGGCATTTACTTTCTTTAAGTAGGAAAGTGTAAGCTTGTTTTTATCGATAAAACTGAATTTATATTCCTTCCCGATCAGGTTCTCCGGATTTTCCTTTGGGTGCAGGGTAAATCCAAAATATTCATTTTTGAAAGGCTTGTTGTAGTCGGCAACTTCATTGAACTTAATTTTCACCGGTTGGTTTTCAATAAGCAATTCATCGTCAGCTTCGACACGAAACTGAGTTGATGACAGGGGAGTAATAAATATCGAAACACCTTCGGGATTCAATGCTCCTTCTGCCTTATTCAGCATATAAGGATCGTTCAGGTAAATGCCATTCCATACAAACACGTTTTTTTGTTGCCAAAACGTTTGCCAGTTAAGATTGTTGATGGCTTGATTGGTCAATGTATAAGAATGAAGAAACTCAATTTCATTCTGAAGCATAACTTTATTGGTACCCCCCATCATGCTTTCCATGAACATGTTTTGCACATCCAGCCCTTTTTGTTCGTTGGTAACCAGCAAGCTGGTGTCGACCTGGAATTTTTTAGGTGTATATTTTACATAGAAATAAGCACCGGCTAAGCCTAAAAAAAGGCAAATGGCCAGCCAGTACCATTTTCCCAATACAAGAAAAATCAATCGTTTTATGTCAATCTCGTCCTCCTGAATGGAAGTCAGTGATTGGGTGTTTAAAGTGTTATCTGACATATGGTTTTGTTTTTATTAGAAGATGTGGTACCCATTTAATTTTTGTAGGGCTTCCTGTCATTATCGATTTATCGATTCAAAACAAGTGTTTTTTGTTCGAATATCAACCTTGTTGGATATGAATCATGTTTTGGATAAAAAAAACATTTTTACTCTTGCAAGTGCAAGTGTTATTTTGTACTGTTTCAGCGTTTGGGCAATTGCAAAATATTACCTCAATAATCCGATTACGGCCAGCAATAAACTGGCTGAGGAAATGATCATGGAGTAGGCTTGTGCGTTGAGCTGGAAATTTTTGTGCTTATCGGGTTCCACAAAAATGTAATCGTTGGGATGAAGATAAAAGCCTTTTTGAGCCCATGAATTGGAAGTCGACATATCCAGTATCATCGCTTTTTGCCCGTCGGGTTGGGGCCTGATCACCATTATGTTGGTGATGTTGGCATAGTCGGTATTGCCATTGGCCATGGCCAGTGCTTCCAAAATGGTGAAGTTGTTGTTGTAGTTGTAGTAAACTCCGGGACTTTTTACTTCGCCCATTATTGTCACCTTGTAATTCAGAAGCTTTACTTTCACAATGGCTTCTTTTAGGTATTTATCGGCGTATTGTTGAACAATTTTTTCAATTCTTGAGTTGGGGTGGCCGGAAACGGGTATTGCGCCAATAATGGGCAAGGTTAAGTTCCCCAAGTCGTTTACTTCAAATCCGTACAAATAAGCTCCTTGCGGAGTTGTATACTTCTGGTACGAGTTGGAACTCTGCATTTCCATGTTTGATTCCGGATTGAAAAGAGCGTTTACTTCGGCATTCATTGATTTGATGCTGACATACAGAATGTCTCCCGGTTCAATGATGTATTCGGTGGCAGTGTCGGCCAGTGCTTTTATCAGCTGGTTGTTGTGCACATCTTTCATGTACATCAGTTCTTTGCTGCTTCGACACGAAAAGAGCGATAATGACAGTGCGATTGCAGCAAGAAGAATGATCTTTTTTATTCTTAATGTTCTCATCGTGATAAATAATTGGATTTGAATGTATGATTAAAGCTGAAAATTAAGTTGTTGGGTAAACTTCCGGCGTCCATTATTCCCGGGTTCCCATTTGCTATATTTTCCACCATTTTTTTTTTGAATATTTATGAGTACTAAAAGTTTCTTCCGGGTGCAGTGTCTGGAAAATATCTGTCCATTGTGGCATTCCGCCAAAATTTCGGTCGTCGATGTAAAGATCGGCCAAAATCTTCCGGCCAATGTTTTCGGTTAATTTTTCTTCCGGGTAATTACGGTTTATGGCATAAAACTCCAGGCCTTTTCCCCGGCAAAGTTCAACTGCATCATCAAGTTCCTTCCCGGTCCGGTAAGTCCAGAGAATCAACTTGTGGCCCTTTCGTTGAAGCGCTTTCAGCGTATCAAAGGCAAAAGGAAGTTCTTTTCCTATTTGCGGATATTTGTGTTCTACAATGGTGCCGTCAAAATCCACGGCAATTATCATTGATTTTTTCACGATAACAGCTTTTTACTTGTTTACTCTTTTGTCCAAATTAAAAAAGAAGAATTGGATTTTAAAAACGCTTCTTTTTCCTCGGGGAGTATAATTAAATACCGGATCTTTCGATCAACGTATTTTTCGGCTTTTTGTATTAACTCCGAAACATAGGTTTGGTTGATCTCTTTTCCTATCAATAAAAGGTCTACTACACTCGAATCGCGTCCCACTGCCAGGTCGCCAATGAGGTAGGTTTCTTTCAGGTCGCCAATTTTAGAGGTAATATGCTCAATAATCTGGTCGATGCCAATTGTCTTTCTTAAAATGTTGTGAATATCAGCAAACAGCGGATGACGCGTATTGGCCTGGAAAAATTTTTTGTTCCCCAAAAGTTCAGATGTCAGTAATCCAGCTGATTCCAAACGATTTAATTCAATTCGAATGGCGTTGGTCGACTCACCAAACTCTGATTCCAGGTTGCGCAGGTAACTTTTGGTATCCTTGTTTAGAAAGAATTTTAACAAAAGCTTTATGCGTGTTTTGCTGGTAATAATTGTTTGAAGCATGTTGTTGTAATGAGGTAAGAAAATGGTGTTTCTGTGCTTGGCTGGAGTGACGTTGCTTCTTACAGCTTCGCCTCCTCAGTTACATTAAAATGCATGAGTGGACGTTAGTTTTTTGAGTAGCAAAAATACTCATTCTTGTTTTCGACCGACAATAATACGTAATAAAACGGGCAGTAGTATTTAGCTTTGAAGAAAAACCTTAAAATCGGAATTTGTGAATCAGATTTTAAGGTTTTTGCTGATGCGGACTTGGAAAAAGGATCAATCAACGTGAAAATGGCAGGGGATCTGCACTGCTTCCTTTTCCGTGTCGGCGGCTTTTTCCGCTGCCGTTTGTTTGAAAGTAGAATCCGAGTTTGAATTCGGTATAAATTCCTCTGAGATCGGCGCGCGTACCATCGTTGTAATAGTTGTATACACCGTCCAGAAAATCGTAATTGGTATAGTTGCAGCTGAGTGTTGTATTGATAAAGAAGTTGGGGGAGAGGTAGCTTTTTACCCCTGCAGAAAGAAAAAACAGCATGGACGATGTTGAGAAGTTGGTAAAATCTCCTGTGCCTTTTCCAAAGATGGACCCCAATTCCGGGTCCTGGTATTTTAATTCAACACCGTATTGGAGGTATCCGATGCCGGCACGAAGAAAAGGTTCGGGAGTAAAGAGAGCATTGATGTTTTCAAACGACCGGAAATAATAGCCTACGAAAAATTTTTGCCCCATTAGCCGGTTGGTGTATTCTACCGGATCGTCGATCGGGTCTTTCATTTTGTAGTGAAATCCTTCGGCAGTAAAATCAGGATTGTCGTTTTCTCCCCGAAGATTGGTAAGAAAGATGTTTGTCCCAATTTCCCAGTGGTTCAGTAGCAGTTTTGAAATTTCCAGATCAATGGCAAGTCCCGGTTTGTGGTCAAATTCGGTGAGGTGCTCTTTGAAATCGGGGGTGATCTCCGTAATCATTTTGGAAGCCCCAACTTTGGTTCCGATTACAATTCCTGAAGTTGGATTTTGAGCAAAAGCAATTGAATAAGTCAGTAGAAGAAAAGTGACAATGTTTATTTTTTTCACCTGGTTCGGATTTTACATTTTAACATTCAACAAAACAAAATATTTATTTGTGTTATTGTCTTGTTTTAGTGGATTGATAGTTCGGAGGTAAGGTAAATTTATCGTTTGTTGTTTTTACACTCGCCGGAATAAGCTCTTTTTAGTTTTCGGGGATTGCACTCAGGTATTCTGACGGAACTTCAACCGTAAAACTTTGTTCGATCTGCTCGATTTGAAGTAAAAACCTGTGCTTACCCCTGATGTCGGCCAGTTCGCCTCGTAAGCCCACCAACGGTCCCTGGATGATTTCCACTTTTTTGCCGGGGCTAAACGTTTCGTGGTTAATTTCTACTTCAAATTCGTTTTGCTCCAACATCTTTTTCAGTGCCGCAATTTGTTCTTTCCTGATTTCTGCAGCTGATCCTTCGAACGTAATGTAGCAAACAACATTGTTGGTTCGCAGTACGCGGTCGTAATCGTGCCGGGTGATATTAACAAAACAATAGCCTGACATGAGCGGGAGTTCCACCCATTTTTTGCGGTCTTTCCATTGCCTGAGTTTGCGTTGCAGCGGCAGAAAGCTTTCGATGCCCTGCCGGAGAAGATCGTCGTGTGCTTTTTTCTCGGCACGCGAACGGGTGTAAATGGCGTACCATCTTTTTATTTCGGGATCCTTCTGTATCATATTTTTGTGCCTTCGTAAGAGCGTGCAAGTAAGTTAAATCTGATTGCTTTTTCAAATAAGAATACGGAAAAACTTCAATGGCAGGTAGTGAAAAAAGCCTGAAGGATCGAAAATGCAAAGCGGCCGGGGAGTAACGAAAAATGCCCTGCAAAAGCAAGGCATTTTTTTGTATCGTAATTAAACGTCGAGATCTTTTCTGGCAAGGTAAAAGTCAACCATTTCGTAGTCGCTCTTTTCGCGCTCTTCCATTTCTGCCACTGTTTTTGGTGGCGGAACAATCACTTTTTCGCCCGGTGTCCAGTTTAGCGGAAGTGCCACGCTGTATTTGTCGGAAACCTGAAGTGCTTTCAACACCCTAAGGATTTCATCCATGTTACGGCCCACATTCAGCGGGTAGTACATAATCAGGCGAATTTTGCCTTTAGGATCGATAAAGAATACGGCGCGTACGGCAGCTGTTTCACTTTCGTTGGGTTGCAGCATGCCATACAACTGAGATACTTTCATGTCGATGTCGGCAATAATGGGGAAGTCGAAAAGAACGCCGGTGTTCTTCTTAACATTATTAACCCACGCCACGTGTGCATGAATACTGTCGATACTTAAACCGATGAGTTTACAATTCAATGCTCTGAATTCGTCTCCACGAACCGCAAAACCACTCATTTCGGTGGTGCAAACCGGGGTGAAATCTGCCGGGTGTGAAAAAAGGATGGTCCAGCTGTCTTTAATGTATTCCGAAAATTGAATGGGACCATAGGTGGTATTGGCTTTAAAATCGGGAGCCATGTCGCCAATTCTTGGCATTGAGCTTACGTTTTGTTCTTCCATGATTTTTTAAATTTTTATTTTAAGTGTACCAAACAAATTTACAATATTAAAAGAACATTCGCTTGATAAAGGTTGTGTCTATTTCATTGTAATTCTTGATGTTTCTTTGGAAAAATCTATTGTTTTGTGCAGAATTGAACAAAAGGCCGATGTGGTAAAAGGAAGGATGTTTGGAATTTGTGAGAAGGAGGTATTTATAAAATGATTACTTTCGCCTGTTATTCAGTAAAATATGATTTCCGGATATGATCTTTAGTTGAAAATAATTGTTGAAAAGTCAACCTTGAATACGGGTTTTTGTGTGAATTTTTAGATTCGCACCGACCAGGGGGACAATAATCAACATTTTTTTGTTAATTGTTTTTACAAAAATTGGTGTAACTATTTGATTGTTTTCCAAAAAAGTATTTTCTTTGCACTCCGTTTTGAGTAACGTGTTAGTTTTGATCATCAAGAAATTAAAATAAAATGTCACGAGTTTGTCAAATAACAGGGAAGAGAGCAATGGTGGGAAACAATGTTTCGCACTCTAAAAGAAGAACAAAAAGACGCTTCGACGTTAACCTGTTCAAAAAGAAGTATTATTTGCCTGACGAAGATCGTTGGGTACAACTTACTGTTTCTGCTGCCGGCATGCGCACCATTAATAAAAAGGGTTTGAAGACCGCTTTGGCCGAAGCACAGGGAAAAGGTTTTATCGATAACATTTAAAGATCTGAGCGATGGCAAAAAAAAGTAAAGGCAACAGGATCCAGGTAATCCTGGAATGTACAGAGCACAAAGACAGTGGTATGCCAGGAACATCAAGGTATATTACTACTAAAAACAGAAAAAATACTCCGGATCGTATGGAAATGAAAAAATACAATCCGATTCTGAAAAAAGTAACGGTTCACAAAGAAATTAAATAAGTTGAAACATGGCAAAGAAAGCAGTTGCAACATTACAGAAAGGTGCCGGTAAAGGCTATTCAAAAGTGATTAAAATGGTAAAATCGGAAAAAACCGGTGCCTACACTTTTAAGGAAGAAATTGTTCCGAACGACGACGTTAAAACTTATTTTAAAAAATAAGAAAATATACTGTATAACAGGAAAGCTTTCATATTTATGAAAGCTTTTTTTGTGCATTGTTAGTGCTTGTAAAAACAGGAATTTACGAGCCTGTTGTTTTCCCTGTTAAGAATTTGAGGCGAGCTTCGTCAGAACCGGGAACAATCAAAATAATTGTATTACTTTAGCCTGCAAATCAAATTAAAAAAATGGGCTTATTTGGCATTTTTAGCAGAGAGAAGAAGGAGAGTCTGGATGAAGGACTTTCTAAAACCAAAGAAAGCGTATTCAAAAAATTAAGTCGAGCCGTTGTTGGTAAATCAAGGGTTGACGACGAAGTGCTGGATAATCTGGAAGAAGTGTTGATTACTTCGGATGTGGGTGTTGATACCACGCTTAAAATTATCGGTCGTATTGAAGAACGTGTTTCGCGTGATAAATATATGGGTATTGGCGAGTTAAACGGCATTTTGAAAGAAGAGATTGCCGCCTTGTTGGAGGAAAACAATTCGGCAGATATTACCGACTTCGATCTTCCCAAATCTGATACACCCTACGTAATTATGGTGGTTGGTGTTAACGGAGTAGGCAAAACCACTACCATTGGCAAACTGGCCTATAATTTCAAGCAAGCCGGTAAATCGGTTGTATTGGGTGCGGCTGATACATTCAGGGCTGCCGCCATCGACCAGCTTGAAATTTGGGCGCAACGAGTAGATGTACCCATTGTGAAGCAAAAAATGGGATCCGATCCTGCCTCCGTGGCATACGATACTTTATCGTCGGCTGTGGCGAGTAACGCCGATGTGGTGATTATTGATACCGCCGGACGTTTGCACAACAAAATTGGCTTGATGAACGAGCTGTCGAAGATCAAAAAAGTGATGCAAAAAATTGTTCCGGATGCCCCGCAGGAGGTATTGCTTGTATTGGACGGTTCAACAGGGCAAAATGCTTTTGAGCAGGCCAAGCAATTTACAAAAGCAACAGAGGTGAGTGCGCTGGCACTTACAAAACTCGATGGAACAGCCAAAGGGGGAGTGGTGATCGGTATTTCCGATCAATTTAAAATTCCTGTAAAATACATTGGGATTGGTGAAAAACTAGAGCATCTGCAAATCTTCCGTCGCCGGGAATTTGTTGATTCGCTTTTTTCGTAAGATCCTACGTCCAATCTATGCCAACTCTTCAGCAGATGCCATACATGTCTGGATGGTTTGAAGAAGTTTATTCCGGTTTATCGGTTTTTCGATGCATGCATTGCATCCGGCTTTTAAGAATGCAAACTGGTTGCTTTCCAGCGATTCTGCTGTTTGCCCGATGATGCAGACTTTAGAATTGAAAGTGCGAATGGTCTGAGTGGCCGTTTTTCCACTCATTTCAGGCATTTTCATATCCATTAGAATAAGATCGGTATCCGGCTCCTGTTTAATCATTTGTACGATCTCTTCTCCGTTTTTAGCTCTCTTTATGCTGGCCGCAATATCCTGAAGCACATGCACCAGAAGACGGTAGGAAATATCGTCATCTTCGGCAATCAATATCCGGAGGTTGTTTAAAACCGTATTGTTTAAAAGACGGCTGGTTGAAAGTTTCTTTTCACAGTCATGCAGATTGTTCAGGTTGGGAAGAACCACCCCAAAAGTACTGCCTACTCCGGGAGTCGATTGCAAGCTGATAGAACCTTCCAGTAGTTTTACATATCCTTTTGAAATGGAAAGCCCTAATCCGGAACCTTCGTAGCCGCTGGAATGCGAGGGATCGGCCTGGATAAATTGTCCAAACACATCGTTTTGCTTTTCTTCCGGGATACCGATACCTGTGTCAGTCACCGATAAATGAAGCTTGTTCGATTTAAACTCGTATTCAACGGTTACTTGCCCGGCCCTGGTAAATTTGATGGCGTTCTTGATCAGGTTCATGCCAATCGAATTCAGCTTTTGTTCGTCGGTACAGAAGTAACTGTCACTTTCCGGATTTTTGTCCAGGAAAAGCAGCACAAGGCCTTTTCGCCGAGCTTCGATGGTAAAAAAACGTTCCCATTCTCTGATCATTTTTCGAAAATCAATGCTCTCAATCTTTACTTTTTCTACGCCTGCTTCAATTTTCGATATTTCAATGATGTTGTTGATGGTTGTTAGCATGCGCTCCCCACTTTGCCTGATTATATCAATAAACTGGAGCTGTTCTTCATTGTTTTGAGCATGTTCTTTCAGTAGTTCAGCAAAACCAAGAATACCGTTCATGGGAGTTCTGATTTCGTGGCTCATGTTGGCTAAGAAGGCCGATTTCATTTTTTCGCTCTCAACCGCCTTTTGCTTTTGCTCTTTTAGTTCTGATAATATGTGTGAGTTGAGTTCCAGTTGTTGTTGCAAATCCTGTGTCTTTTTTTTCACTCTCATCTGCAATAACCGGTTGGCTGCCATTAGAAGAAAAATGCTCAGCGTAGCCAGGATGCCCACAAAGATGATGTACCTCAGATAAGTTGCCCATTCGTTTCTTTCCTGGTAATACGGAGCGATCCATTTGTCGTAAATACGATTGTATTCACCGTTTGCCATAATAACTTCAAGGCCGTTGTCCAACATGTCGGCCAACTCCGGGGCCGAACGGTTTACTTTGAAACCGATACTTTGTTCCAGTAAAACATGAGAAGTGTTGTAGATGTAATCTTTCCCCATTAAATCAGCAAAATACAAGCCCCTGGCTCTTTTGGAAATGGCACAGGTTACATCCGGGCGGTCGAGACTACTGATCAGGTTGCTGTAATTGTTTACGTACAAGAATTCGGCATCGGGATTTAACGAAAGAATGTAATGCACCAAAACATCGTTTTTATACAGACTTATAAGCGGTTTATGCGCTGTGCGAATAAACTCAGGTGTAATTTTTTTTACAAAATTGTGGTTGTAAAGAAAACAGTGAGACGTATTGACGATGGAGCGTGTATAAAGATATTCGCTGTCGGGATAGCCGGGATAATTGGCTCCTCCGATCGCCTGTATTTCGTTGTTCTTCAGTTTCTGATTTATTTGGTCCCAGGTACCGGTTTCAAGTTCAATATCTATATCATAAAGAGTGCTGATGGCCTTAATTATATCAACATTAAAACCGGTGATTTCATTTTCTGAATCTTTAAAACTGTATGGGGGATAATTATCGCTGATCATTACTTTGTATTGGGAGAAAGCACTTAAATGCATAAAACAAAGTAGAACTAAAAGAGTCTTGGTCAAGGTTTGCATCTTTTTGGTCGCTTTTAACAAATCTAAAAAAAAGATTTAGTTTTTTTAGTAGTCAGAAATCATAATTCAAGCCATTAAGTTGAATCTTCTTTTGCAAGCCCCGTTTAAATGGTATTATTTTAGGTATTGAATCACAATTCAAAGAATAAGATGAATCTGTTTTGGAGAGATATAGAAAGTATTATGTCACGGGCATTGAATAAAAAAGTGCAAATTCTTTCGTCGAAAAATTTGGGCGGAGGGTGTATCAATAATGCTTCAAAGTTGCAAACCAATGTGGGAGCGTTTTTTTTGAAATCGAATGCCAATTGTGCAGCTGATATGTTTGAGCGGGAAGCCGAGGGAATGCAGGAGCTTGCAAAAGCCACTGATGCTCACCTGCTGGTACCGGCGGTTATTTGCTGTAAGGAAGAGAATGAAACGCCCGGATTTCTGGTGCAGGAGTATTTACCCACCGGAAATCCGGGGAAAAATACGGATGAAATGCTTGGGCGGGGATTGGCGCATATTCACCGTTTTCAAAACAAACGCTTTGGCTTTGATCATAACAACTACTGCGGAGCCACACCGCAGGATAATGGATGGAACAGCAGCTGGATTGAATTTTTCCGGGATCAAAGGATAGGCTTTCTGCTGAAGCTGATAGAAAGCGAACGCGGGCTAACTCCGGGTGAAAAATCAACCTATGAAAAACTGATGGAGCGAATTCCTGAGTTACTTCCTCCGGATGCGCAGCCTTCGCTGATTCACGGCGATTTATGGTCAGGAAACTACATGATTACCCCGGGGGGACCGGCGCTTATCGACCCGGCTGTGTATTATGCCGATCGGGAAATGGAATTTGCCATCATTACCATGTTTGGTGGCTTTTCGCAGCGTTTCTTTGACGCCTACAACGATGTCTACCCTCTGCAAAAAGATTGGCGGGCAAGAAACCGGCTTTATCAACTGTACCATATTCTGAATCATTATTATTTATTTGGAGGTGGCTATGGGTCTCAGGCTTTGTCGGTAGCCCGAAGTTATTTGTAGTTTGTTAAAACAGCGTAAATGATATAGTATTAGGGGTCTTTTTTGTATATTGAAGATAAACAATGTACAGAAAACAAAATGGTGTTGAATGAATTATACGAAATTCCTTACTGTTCGGAGCTTTGCTATCAGAAAAATAAGGGGATAATACTTCCGGAAGGTGTTCCCTATATTGGCATGGGCGCTTCGTACATTGCATCCAAAACATTCAGGTATCTCGGAATCGATCTGTTTCCGGAAAGGGCTTCCGATTATTTTAATTACCTGGTTAAAAACCGGACACTATCCAATGGCGTTTTAATTTCCCAGTCGGGAGAAAGTTCTGAGACACTTTGGTGTGCCGATTATTTTTCGTCGTTTACTGCGGTTGTAAACAGTGAAGAAAGTAAACTGGCGGCGCATCTCAATTGCAAAAATCAAATTCTGCTACATTCCGGCATCGAAAAACGTATTCCTTCCAAAACCTACTTAAATACTCTCTTGGTTTTATACCTGGGTTTTGGTTTTGATCCGCGAGAGGTTATTCAGGTATATAAAAAGGAACTTTCGTATTTTGAAGAAACCGGTGCCGAACTGGGCGAATTGATACGCCGCAGAATAAAAGGCTGGTACAAAAAGAGTATTTATATTTTGGGCAACGGGCCCAACATTGCAACTGCCGATCTGGCTGCCATGATTTTAAGTGAGGTTTTAAAGAAACCGGTACAATCAATTTCGGCTTCCAATTACGATCACGGATACAAAGAGACCTCCAAGAATACTTTGGTGATTGCCATCAACCACAAAGGGCCGGAAAAGAGCAGGACCCGGCAGCTTTTGAAAACCATTGAAAAAGCAGGAGGGGAGGTGTTTGAGTTAAAGGATGCCAAGGTAGATGCAGTTTACAGTCCGCTTACTTACCCGCTAATCTTTTTCTTTGCCGCTGAATACTTGCTGGATAAATTGAAAGTTAAGTCGATTTTTGAGGTTGGGAAAAAAGTAACGATTGTTGATCTTCCCTCAAAAGACAGGCAGTAACCTACATTTGTGTACTTTCATTGTCATCGAGCTAATTCAATTATTCGGACTTTTTGCATTAAAACCTGCGTATTTCTATGCATGGTGGTTCATTTTTTATCTGAAAGAACTAACTTACAAATCAGAAATAATAAAGATTTATAACACTGTAGATTCGGATGAAAACAGGTGGCTTTTCACTTAAAAGGATGACCTGTTTTCAACGAGTTTGCCGGATAAATCTTACGTTCGCTTTGCTGGAAAACCAAAAATCGTTTGAATGATTGCTCAAAAAGCCGGAGAAATTACCCCTTTTATTGTGATGGAAGTGCTGGAGAAAGCAGCTTTGATGGAACAAAAAGGTATCCATGTGATTCACATGGAGGTGGGGGAGCCTGATTTTGCTGTTCCTTCGTGTGTGTCGGCCGCTGTTCAAAAGGCATATGCCGAGGGCCGCACGCACTACACCCACAGTTTGGGCGACCCGGAGCTTCGTTCTGCCATTGCTTTAAAATACAAACAGGAATACAATGTCGAGGTTTCGCCGGATCAGATTCTGGTTACCTCCGGATCTTCTCCTGCCATATTGTTGACATTGGGCGTTTTGTGCAATGCCGGTGACGAAGTGATTATTTCAGATCCCGGGTATTCCTGCTACAGCAATTTTATTCGTTTTATTGATGCGAAGCCAGTGGCAGTTCCTGTTTTTGAAGAAGACGGTTTTCAATACCGTCCAGCTGAAATTGCCAAAAGAATCACAAACAGAACCAGGGCGATTGTAATAAACAGTCCGATGAATCCTACCGGTAATCTTTTGTCGGTTGAAGTAATGCAAGAGATAGCCGCATTTAACATTCCTGTTTTATCCGATGAGATTTACCACGGGCTGGTTTACAACGAGAATGCCCATTCGATTCTGGAGTTCACCAAAAACGCTTTTGTTTTGAGTGGCTTTTCCAAGCGATATGCTATGACCGGGCTAAGGTTGGGCTATGTAATTGCTCCGGCTGAATATGTGCGGTGCATGCAAAAGTTGCAGCAGAACCTTTTTATTTGTGCCGGTTCTACGGTTCAACGGGCGGGAATTGAAGCTTTGCGTTCCGCCGGGGAAGATATTGAACACATGAGGCAAACCTACGACAAACGCCGCCAATACCTGATAAAACGTTTGACAGAAATGGGGTTTTCCATAAAAGTGGAGCCAACCGGAGCTTTTTATGTGTTTGTCAATGTACGACACCTTTCCACTGATAGCTACAAACTGGCTTTTGATATACTGGAGAAAGCTCATCTGGGTGTGACTCCCGGAATTGATTTTGGAGCAAACGGCGAAGGTTTTATTCGTTTCTCGTATGCCAATTCAATCGAAAACATTGAGGAAGGAATGAACAGACTCGCAACGTATTTAAAGGAAAACTTTAGCTAAGCTTTTGTCCGAACTCGTTGTAATGAACGATTTCATCCAGGCTTTTTCTTTGTTTATTCGGAGCGCTAATATCCGGATACCCGAAGGGCAGCAGTGCCACTGGCTCAATATTTCTGGGAAGTTTAAGTATTTCAGAACAGCGGTTTGCATTGAAATTGCATACCCAGCACGTTCCAAGTCCCAGAAATGTGGCCATTAAAGTCATATGATCAATGGCGATGGCAGCATCAATATCGGCAGAGTCTTTACCGTCTGATCCCCGTTTCCACGATTGCGAATGATCTGAGCATATCACAATGGCCAAAGGGGCCTGTTGCAACCATTGGGCGGAATAGGTGGTGCAGAGTTCTGCGAGCTTTTCCTGTTCAACCACAATAAAATGCCACGGCTGGTAATTTACGGCCGATGGCGCCATACGACCGGCTTCAAGAATCTGTATAAGCTTTTGCTTTTCTACAGGTTGGCCTTTGAATTTTCGTACGGAAAAGCGTTTTTTGATAATATCAGGTAGTGTCATCGTGTAAATTTAGCGTTTTTCATCTTTCAAAAATCGTAAGTAAAAAAATCACTTTGTTTCAATTCTTTTTCAAAAAAATGAAATTTTCTGTCAATTATTACCCGTCTTTGATTTGCCAAAATAAGTTTCTCATTTTTTGATTATTAGCCAAGAACAGAACATGTTATAAAGCAGGAGTAAATGTTGTAACGGACGCGTAATTTATACGTCATTTGCATACAAATTAAACGAAAACAGAAACGATTGTTCAATTTAAAACTTAAAGTCATGAAAAGAATTAGCTATCTAGCAGCATTTATCCTTGTGTTTTTTTTGAGTGCAAATTTGGCGAATGCAACCGGTAACCGTTCGGCATTCACAGAGTACGAAATCAACCTTGTTCAGGACCTTCACATGGGAAAACAGGTAAAAGCAGTGTGGCAGTTGAGTTACAGTAAAAACGAAACTCCGGTAACTGTGGTGAAAAGAAAAACAATAGACGGAACGGAATACCTTGTTCAGTCTGAATATTTTGCAGTTTGCTACAGCTCAACACCAACAGGCTTTGGTGCCAAGGCAGCCAAAGGAGCCTGGTGTGCTGTTCCAAAGAAAATTAACAGAGCAGTTATCAATCAGCAGGAATTGGCTCGCCAGGAGATTTTAACTCCGGCAAAAGTAGACGATGAAACTGCGTTGGGATTGATCGCAAGTTATTTGCCCGACCTTATTAATAAAGGCTACACTCACCTTTTAAATTAATAAACAGTAGTAATAAGTAAAGTTTAAGGGAACAAAAAAACCGCGGTATACCGCGGTTTTTTTATGTAGTTACGTTTGCTTTTTAACGTTGTTCAACCGGTTTCAGAAAAAGTTTGTCAGCTGTTGATATCTCGATAAAGGAAGCCCCCGCATCTTCTCCAAAACGACCTCCTACGTATATGATGAGATCGTCCATTTGAACGGTGCCTTCGTTTAGCAGTTGCTGAATGGCGGCCTTTTGTATCTTCATCTTGTTCTTTTTGGCCTCAAGGAAAGAAGCATGAATTCCGAATGACAAAGCCAACTCCCGAACTACCCGGTGTGAGTGGCATTTCACAAATACCGGGAAGAATGAACGGTGTGCTGCCAGGTAACGTCCTGTTTTTCCGGTGGTGGTAGTGGTCACAATGGCATCGGGTTTTAATTCGCGGGCTGCACGAATAGCTGATTGTGCCAGGTATGCAGGGATATCCGGTTTTAAGGGAACCAGTAATTCACGCTTGTCACGATCCGGTTCTACCTTTTCTGCAATGTTATTCATCACTTTTACTGCCTCGATCGGGTATTTTCCGTAAGCGGTTTCTCCACTCAGCATAATGGCATCCGTTCCCATGTAAATAGCGCTGGCAACATCACTTACCTCGGCCCTGGTCGGACGTGGATGATCAATCATCGAGTGAAGCATTTGTGTGGCGATAATTACCGGTTTTTTATACAGAATTGCTTTGCGAACGAGGTTGCGCTGAATGGCCGGGAGGCGTTCTTCGGGCAGCTCAATTCCCAAGTCGCCACGGGCAACCATAATTCCATACGCATATTCCAGAATTTCGTCGATGTTATCGACGCCTTCCATGTTCTCGATTTTGGCAATAATCTTGATCAGGCTGTTGTGTTCATCCAGAATTTTCTGAACTTCCTTTACATCTTCTTTGTGGCGCACAAAAGAGTGGGCAATAAAATCAACGTCTTCTTCGATGGCGAAATGGATAAATTCCACATCACGGGTCGACAACGAAGGCAATTTGATTTCAACCCCCGGAACATTAACGCTTTTCTTCTTTTTGATTATCCCCTTGTTCTCTACCTTGCAAAGCAAATAATCAATTCGTTTTTCTTTTACAGTAACGGCAATGTCTCCGTCGTCGATCAAAATCTTGTCACCCACATTCAGGTTGTCAACAAAACCTTCGTAGTTAACGCAAACATTTTTGATGGTATTGATAGGTGAGAATGAAAAGGCAATTTCTTCTCCTTCATTTACTTCCAGATCATTTTGAATACTGCAGGTTCTTATTTCCGGACCTTTGGTATCGATGATAATCGCAATTTTATCCGAAACACTCCGAATGTTGTTCACCACTTTTCTGGCGGTCTCAGTAGTAATGTGGGCAGTATTCAATCTTGCCACATTCATACCGGCTTCATGTAACGACTTGATAAAATCAACTTCACATCTCTGATCCGATATTGTTGCTACAATTTTTGTCTCTCTCATATCTTCGAAATTTTAAGGCTGCAAAAGTACAATAAAAGCACTGGCAACGATTAATATTCCGTTAAACGGAAGTTAAATTTAATGCTCAGTATGCATTACCTAAATTACAAAACTTTTTACTGCAAGTGTGTATGATTTTAATCCAAATCCCATGATGCAACCCTTGCAAACCGGTCCGATCAGGGATTTATGCCTGAAGTCTTCGCGGGTGAGCGTATTGGAGATGTGAACTTCCACTACGGGTGTGTTTATTCCGGCAATGGCATCCCGAATGGCAACCGAGGTATGGGTGTAGGCACCCGCGTTGATGATGATGCCGTCAGCCGAAAAACCAAATTCATGTAATTTGTTTACAATTTCTCCTTCAACATTTGATTGATAATATGTAAACTCCACCTCCGGAAATTCAGATTTTAACTGTTGAAAAAATGATTCAAAACTTTCAGAGCCGTATATCGATTTCTCTCTAACACCTAATAGATTGAGATTCGGACCATTGATAATCAATATTTTCATTTATTTCAATTTTAATTTTTTTTATAGTAACTTTATTCTAGGCTGATCGTAATTAATGATTGCAAACGAACTTGTAGGTTCTGAATATTATGACAATCAGTAGGGAAGAAACAGACATTAAAAATAACTTAATTTGGTAGATTATGAAATGGGAGGATAGTAAAAAGGGCTACGAAAATTATCTGAAACTGGAGAAGTCTTTGTCTCAGAATTCGATAGCAGCCTACATAAACGATATCAATAAGCTGACCGATTTTTTAGCAAATAAGTATAAAGGAGTGGCTCCCGATAAAGTGAAGCTGGACCAACTCAAGGCTTTTGTTGAATGGCTTAACGAAAGGGGCGTGAGCCCGCGCACCCAGGCCCGGACAATCTCGGGGATAAAATCTTTTTACAAATACCTTCTTATTGAAGGGAAGATTACCAATGATCCGACAGCATTATTGGAATCTCCAAAAATCGGACGAAAACTTCCGGATATTTTAACGATGGAAGAGATTGATACATTGATCAATGCGATCGATTTAAACAAAGCGGAAGGACAGCGAAACAAAGCAATGCTCGAAACATTGTATAGCTGTGGGTTACGGGTGTCGGAGTTGGTTAACCTGAAGATCACCAATCTTTTCTTTGAGCAGGGCTTTATCAAGGTAGAAGGAAAGGGGGAGAAAGAGCGTCTTGTTCCGGCCAGTAAAAGTGCCATTGAGGAGATTAATAAATACTTGACCACGTACCGCAAGAAACTACGGGTAAGCAAGGACAGTGAGAATATTTTATTCCTGAACCGGAGAGGTAGAAAATTAAGCCGGGTAATGATTTTCACCATCATTAAGAACCTGGCTGAAAAAGTTGGGCTCGGCAAAAAGATCAGTCCGCATACATTCAGGCATTCTTTTGCAACACACTTAATCAACGGTGGGGCTGATTTGAGAGCCGTGCAAGAGATGCTGGGGCACGAATCGATCTTAACAACAGAAATTTATACCCACCTGGACAGGGATTACCTGCGGAATACCATTCATCAGTATCATCCTCGGTCTTAATATCTTTAGTATAAAGTATGGCAAGGGGCAATAGAAATGTTGCACCCTTTTTTATTTTCTGTGAAAGTCTATCGAAAATCAACAGCAAAATATGGTTTAAATATTCATAATCACCCTGGTTCGTCAACTGACGGATCTTCCTTCTCAATGAATATAGAGGGAGCGAGGGAGAGTAAAAATCTTTACTTTCATTTCTATTGGTGATTTAGGTGATCATGATTATTTTATTCGCACAGATATTCACTTTTTGAAAGAAAAATCCAATGTTAACAGATTGTTTAATTGGTCTGCTAATACAACTAATTGCCCGGGATTAGAGGAGCTGATCCGAAAAAAAAATTATTTTTGTTACCCGTTTATAATTCGAACGAAACATTTATAAAGTTAATTATTAGGTAGTTATGAAAAATTTGGATCTAACCAAGTACGGCATCCTTGATGTGAAGGAAATCGTACATAACCCATCTTACGAACAGCTCTTCGAAGAAGAGATGAAACCTGAATTGGAAGGCTTTGAAAAAGGTCAGCTTACTGAATTGGACGCAGTAAACGTAATGACTGGTGTTTTCACTGGCCGTTCACCTAAGGACAAGTTTATTGTTATGGACGACACTACAAAAGATACAATGTGGTGGACTTCAGAACAAGCTAAAAACGACAACAAGCCAACAACTCCTGAAGTTTGGGCCGAATTGAAAAGTTTGGTAGCAAAAGAGCTGTCAGGTAAAAAATTGTATGTTGTTGATACTTTCTGTGGTGCCAACGAAGATTCTCGTTTGAAAGTTCGTTTCATTATGGAAGTGGCATGGCAGGCACACTTTGTAAAAAACATGTTTATCCGTCCAACAGAAGAAGAATTGGCTAACTACGGTGAACCAGACTTCGTTGTAATGAACGGTTCCAAAACAACCAACCCGAACTGGAAAGAGCAAGGTTTGAATTCAGAAAACTTTACTGTATTCAACCTGACTGAAAAAATGCAGGTGATTGGTGGTACATGGTACGGTGGTGAAATGAAAAAAGGTATGTTCGCGATGATGAACTACTACCTGCCACTGCGCGGTATGGCTTCTATGCACTGTTCTGCTAACGTTGGTAAAGACGGTGATGTTGCTATCTTCTTCGGTTTGTCTGGTACTGGTAAGACTACTCTTTCTACCGACGCTAACCGCCAGTTAATTGGTGACGATGAGCACGGTTGGGACGAAGCTGGTATCTTTAACTTTGAAGGTGGATGCTACGCTAAAACCATCAAATTGGACAAAGATTCAGAGCCGGAAATTTACGCTGCTATCAAACGTAACGCATTGTTGGAAAACGTTACTGTTGATGCTGATGGTAAAATCGATTTCAACGATGGTTCTACAACAGAGAACACTCGCGTTTCTTACCCAATTTACCACATCGACAACATCGCAGTTCCTTCAAAAGCTGGTCATGCTCAGAAAGTGATTTTCCTGAGTGCTGACGCATTTGGCGTATTGCCTCCGGTTTCTAAACTGACTCCGGATCAGACACAATACCACTTCCTGTCAGGTTTTACTGCAAAATTAGCCGGAACTGAGCGTGGTATCACTGAGCCAACTCCAACTTTCTCGGCTTGTTTTGGCGCTGCTTTCCTTACACTTCACCCAACAAAATACGGTGAAGAATTAGTGAAGAAAATGGAAGAGCACGGAGCAGAAGCTTACCTGGTGAACACAGGTTGGAACGGTTCAGGAAAACGTATCTCAATCAAAGATACACGCGGTATCATCAATGCTATCCTGGATGGTTCGATTGAAAAAGCTGAAACAAAAGTTATCCCAATCTTCAACCTGGAAGTACCTACTGCATTGCCAGGTGTTGATCCTAAAATTTTGGATCCACGCGACACTTATGCTGATGCTGCTGAGTGGGAAACTAAAGCTAAAGACTTAGGTGGCCGTTTTATCAAAAACTTCGTTAAATATACTGATAACGAAGAAGGTAAAGCATTGGTTGCTGCTGGTCCTCAACTTGACTAATTATTGGTTTAGTTATTATACAAAGCCTTCCGTTGTTAAACGGGAGGCTTTTTGTTTTCCAATATTTAGTGAGATTGCCACTTGTTTTTCAGCTTTAGCTTTAAAGGAAACGATGAAATTATCCCGGAATTAGTATCAAAAAGCAACTGCCAATCGGTATAATAAATTTTACTGAGGTTTTGTGTTGCCGATTAAATGAAGTAGTAAGTGCTATTTTTTGAAAAGCTTAAGCGTTAATTGACAGCCCTGTCAACTTGTGTTTCCTGAAGTTCCTGCATTATTTTGGCCGTAGAATCGGCAATGTTGTATAAAAGCCGGAGTTGCTGTTTTTTTAGTCCTGATTCGGTTGTAACAATCTGTTGTTTTAACTCCAGTAGTGTAGGGGAGAGATTACTTGTATTTCCCTGAGTTTGGCTTTGCAGGTAGCAGCCCGCTTCGTTAAGTACCTTATTTACCCGTTCCATTATTTCCTGCATGTTTTCGATACCCGGAAGATGGGTTTCGCGGTGAGCGCCCAAAGCCGAAATCTGCGAGAGCAAGGCATGGTTCAGGTAAGTGAGGGTAAAAGTATGTTTCATTAATTTGCGCTTGCTCTTGGGCTCCTGGCGCATGCTGTTCCAGGCCAGTGCCAGTTCGTTATCTGCCAAATGAGCTTCTCTGCGGGCAATCCGGTACGCAAGGTCATCTTTGCTGGTTTCTTTGTATTCGCGCAAAATTTCCTGCAAATAGGCCCTGTTTTTTTGCATGGCTTTCGAAATCAGTTCGGGCATACGGCGGTACTGCCATCCGGGCCACAGAAAACGTATGACGATAAACGACAAAGATGCGCCAAGCAAGGTGGCGATCAGGCGAGGCTCCAGGATGTGCAACCCGGCATCTTTCGAAATAAGGTTAAAAGCGCTGATAACAAAAGTAGTTACAAAGATCACTGCCACCGAATAGTTGGTTTTCAGCCAATAAAAGAAGGCCATCGCCGAGCCCAGCATCAAAAGAACCTGCGCCGCAGTGGTGGTGAAAATATGCAACAGCAAGGCTCCCAGTACCACTCCGGTTACGGTCCCCAGCAAGCGTTGGAAAAGCCGGCGCCGCGTATCGCTGTAGGTTATCTGGCTGACAAATAAACTGGTAAGCATTACCCAGGCTCCTTTGTCGAGATGAAGTGATTTTGCCAGGATAAAACCAATCATAAAGCTTAAGCTAAGTCGCAGCGCATAACGCATTCGCGGATGTTTGAACGACAAAAGCGACCGAAAGCGCTCTATCGGGCTTCGCTTGTCCCGTTTTAAACGGGGAATAGCTGTCCCTTCTTCGGTGTCATCAAGATACTTTAACGACAATTGCGAACGGTACAGGTTATGATGCAGCAATACAAGTGGCTGAGCAGTGTTTGCGTCAATGTGTTTAAGCTTTTCTTCAATTGCATTTGAAATCCACTCCAGAGCCATTGGATGATGATACGAAGATCCTGTAAGGACATTGTTGGCCACTTGCCGGGTAGCATAAGCCAGCTGGCGAAGCATTTCACCAAAGCCTTCCATTACTTCCAGGTTCTCTTTTTCGTTGCTGAGCTTATCATGACGCTCGTGACTGGAGGCGGCTCGCTCGTGGAGGCTTTGCAAAAGCATAAATCGTTGCAGGTAAGGACGCAAAGGTTCGGCGTTCCTTAATTCTTTCCCGTAATTATTGAGTACTTCTTTTATTTTTTCGAGCGAATTAACAACACTGATATTTAGCAATGCCAGGTCTTTGTTGATGCTTGCCTGTTCCTGTTCCTCGCTGGGGAAAAGCATCGATTTTTTTTCGAGGTAATTGGAAAGAGTAGTAAAGCCTTTGGCCAATTGTTCGTCCAACAAACGCCAGGGATTTAAATACATCAAAATGAGCGTGAGAATGCCATGAAACAGGGCACCTGCAGGCAACAACACCGCCTGCCAGTACCAGGCAGGACTTATCTCGATACCCAGCATGGCATAAATTCCCACCAAAACAGAGCCAAAAGTTATGGCGCGGTAGCGTTCTCCCAGTCCGCCCAAAAGAATAAATACAATGGTGGAAAGAACAAAACCAGTTCCGAGCAGCCAGGGGTAATTATTTAGCAGCCCAACGGCAAAACTGGAGATAAAGAAGCTGAAAACCGTAATGGACAAGGCTTTTACTCGTCCTTTGGGATGATCTTCGGTTTCGGAAAGTGCTCCGGCCAATGCTCCCAAAGCAAGTGTTACCCCAAAGAATGGCTTTCCTGCTACAATGAATGGAATGGCCAAAACTCCCATCGAAATGGTGGAACGCAAAGCAAACAGGCGGTCAGGATGACGCCAGAAAACGTTTTTGAGCTTTTTCAGGTTGCTTTGCAGGTATTCCATTTCAATTCTACTATTTGGTTGTTATTAAATGAATTCTGCTGCAAAGCTAGTGAATGAAGTTGACATCTATTTTATTCACTGTCCTTTCCTTATTTAAAATAAATATAAAGAAACGATTCGGTAATGTTGAAGAAATATAAGGCCGATCTATCCCAGGATTTCACGCAAAGCAGCATCGATATCGGGGTAATGAAACTTAAAACCGGCTTTTTGTATTTTTTGGGATGAAACTTCGGGTGATTGCGTCAACAGAACGGAAGCTTTTCCTAAGGCTAATTTTATTGCTATCTCAGGAATAAAAAGAAAGGCAGGCCGCCTGAGTTGGTGTGCCAGTTTTCGGGTAAAAGTAGTGTTGTCAATTCTTTCGGGAGCAACCAGGTTGAAAGTATTGCTTTCTGAATATTCCTTCATCGCCCATTCAAAAGCACGGGCCAGGTCTTCCTGGTGAATAAATGGAAAAGCTTGTTGGCCGTTTCCGATGCTTGCTCCCAGACCAAGTTTGAATGGCAACAACAGTTTGGTGATGGTTGAGGCTTGCTTTCCAATCACCAGGCCAATTCTGAATATCACTTTTTGAACCTGTGCCGGTAATTCAGCGAGTGGCTTTTCCCAGTCTTGAACAACGGTTCCGAGGAAACCATCGTCAAAGACAGTACTGTTTTCGTCGTGAAGGAGTCCGTTTTTGTATATTCCGATAGCAGAAGCCGAAATGAATTTCTTCGGACGAAATTCGGCAGGCAGCTCATTGATGGCTTCAACCAGGTTGTGGGCGCTAAACACCCGGCTTTCGTAAATTATTTTTCTGTTTTTTGGGGTCCAGCGTTGCAATACCGGCGCTCCGGCCAGGTTAATAATTGCATAACACGACCGAATTTCGTTCATCAATTCATCCTTTTGGTACAGTGTTGGGCGGGGGATACCTTTCACCGGAAAACCGGCAGCTTTCAGTTGGGTTGTCAGAAGACTTCCCAGGTAACCGCTTTGCCCTGTAATAACAACCGTTTTCGTTTGTTCGTTCATCTTGCAGAATTCTGTAATTTACGTTTGTTAAGCTAACAAGTTTTGGCTGTTTTTAGTTCTTAAAAATTGTTAAGCGAAGCACCTATTTGTTACTTTTGCTTTTCTGAAAATGAAAGGTAACTTACATATTTGGGTACGTTTACACCGATGGCGTCTGAAACATTTGAGCGAGAGGGGGTTTCTCACCATTTTGAGTATCGTTGTCGGGATACTTTCCGGGGTTGCTGCGGTTATTATTAAAAATACGGTTTGGCTGACTCAGCGGATCGTGCATTCGGTGGTAACAACCGATGTAGAGAACTATATTTATTTTGCCTTACCTATTATTGGTATTTTTCTTTCAGTACTGGTCATTAAATATGTGGTTCGCTCCGAAGTGCGGCATGGGATTCCCAACGTATTGCACAGCATTTCGAAGCAGGGAGGAAAGATTCGTTTGCACAACCTCTATTCCTCTGTGCTTACCAGTTCACTAACCGTAGGATTTGGGGGCTCTGTGGGGTTGGAAGGACCTACAGTTGCTACCGGAACGGCCTGGGGGTCGTGGTTAGCTACTACTTTCCGGCTGAGTTACAAAAATACGATACTGATGTTGGCCTGTGCATGCGCAGGGGCCATGGCCGCAATTTTTAAGGCGCCCATCGCAGCTATTGTTTTTGCTGTAGAGGTAATTATGATCGACCTTACAGTATTTTCACTGGTGCCTTTGTTGCTGGCATCAGCAACCGGTGTTGTTACCTCGTATCTGTTCCTCGGACAGGATGTGTTGTATCCTTTTGAAGTAAAACAGGCATTTAATATGAACGATCTTCCGTATTATATTTTGCTGGGGATCATCGCCGGTTTTGTTTCGGTTTATTTCACCAAAATGTACCTGTTTGTTGGCGGTTTGTTCGAAAAACTCAAAAATAAGCGTACTCGTTTGCTGATTGGAGGAACCGGTTTGGGACTGCTTATTTTCCTGTTTCCAAGTTTGTACGGCGAAGGTTACGAGGCCATAAACGATTGCCTGGCGGGAAACCTGGAATATTTGTTCGACAATAGCCTGTTTTACGGATTTAAAGATGAACTTTGGGTGGCTATGATCCTGATCGCTGCTGTGATTTTATTGAAGATTGTGGCAACCTCGCTTACTTTTGGAGCAGGTGGTGTTGGTGGAATTTTTGCACCAACCCTGTTTATGGGGGTAAATACCGGAATGCTCTTCTCTCTGCTGGTTAAACAAACGGGCCTTCATCAGATAAATACCAATAATTTTGCGTTGATTGGCATGGCGGGGCTTATCGCCGGGGTTTTGCATGCTCCCTTAACAGGCATTTTCCTGATTGCGGATATTTCGGGGGGCTATCAACTGTTTGTACCGTTGATGATTACGGGTACTTTTTCGTACCTGATTGTAAGAGCTTTTACTCCTAATTCGGTTTACCATATTCAGCTGGCACAAAGGAAAGAGCTGCTGACGCACGACAAGGATGCCAATGTATTGCAAATGATGGACGTACGGGAAATGATTGAAACCGACTTCGAAATACTAAAACCTAACGCTACTTTGCGCGATCTTACGGAAGCCATCGCAAGAGCTCACCGTGATTTGTTCCCGGTGGTTGAAAATGACGGAAAAATGATCGGCATGGTGAAAATGGACGATGTACGTGATATGATTTTTAAACATGAATTGTATGACGTGATCATGATAAAAGATTTGATGTACATGCCTGAATATTCGATCGATCCAAACGACAACATGGAGGTGGTTGCCAATAAGTTTGAGGTGTCAGGTCGGTATAATTTGGCTGTAATAGAGGAAGGAAAATATATAGGTTTTATATCGCGTGCGAGGGTGTTTACCCGCTACCGAAAACAAATAATTAATGTTTCACATGTTTAGAAAATACAATCCCAAAAGGTTACTTAACCGATTGGTTGCTTGGAGGATAGCTAAAGTCAGTGAGAAGAATTTTCTCTATATACTGAGTTTGGTTGTGGGTTTATTGAGTGGTTTGGCTGCTCTTATTTTGAAAAGGAGTATTCACTTTGTGGCAGAAGGACTTACTTCTTACATTGATTTGGAGGGATTCCGGTACCTGTACCTGTTTTTTCCGATGTTTGGTATTTTTCTGACCGTTTTGTTTATCCGGTATTTTATTAAGGACGATATCGGGCATGGTGTTTCAAAAATTTTGTATGCCATATCCAAGAAGAGCAGTAAGCTAAAACCACATAAAATGTATTCGTCGATGGTGGCCAGTTCGCTTACCATTGGTTTTGGAGGGTCGGTAGGATCGGAGGCACCCATTGTGCTTACAGGTGCTTCGATTGGTTCCAACCTGGCTCGTATCTTTAAACTTCGCTACAAGTACATCACGCTGATGGTGGGATGTGGAGCAGCCGGTGCTATTGCCGGTATCTTTAACGCCCCAATGGCAGGTATCGTTTTTACGCTCGAAGTTTTGATGCTCGATCTGAACATGGCCTTTTTAATTCCACTGTTGATTTCAGCCGTAACGGCCACCGTGTTAGCATACTTTTTTATGGGCGAAGGAGTACTTTTAAAATTCGTTCAGGTTGCTCCCTTCGAAATCAACACTATCTGGATTTTTCTTTTGGTAGGCGTTTTTACGGGGTTTTTAGGCCTTTACTTTACCCGTGGCACCATGTACTTCGAAAGTCGGTTTAAGGGCATTAATAGCTGGTTTATTCGCATGTTGGCCGGTGGGTTCATCGTCGGAGTGCTGATATTTCTTTTTCCTCCGCTGTGGGGGGAAGGGTACGACAGTATTATTACCGTTTTTAACAATCACGGGCATGAATTGCTCGATTCATCTCTTTTTGCTCCCTGGAAAGATAATCCGTATATCGTGTTACTGGTAGTTGCCGGTATTTTGATATTTAAAGTGCTGGCCATGTCAGCTACCACCGGGGGAGGAGGTAATGGCGGAATCTTTGCCCCTACTTTGTTTTCAGGAGCCCTGGCTGGTTATTTTGTCATTAAACTGCTGAATACCTTATTCGGACTTAATGTAGTGGAAAACAACTTTGCCCTGGCGGGAATGGCCGGAATGATGGCAGCAGTAATGCATGCACCACTTACCGGAATTTTCCTTACGGCTGAAATAACAGGTGGTTACGGAATGTTTATTCCGCTATTGATCACCTCCACCGTAGCCTATGTAACCATTATGGCATTTGAGCCACATTCAATCTATACCAAACGCCTGGCAGATACCGGCGAACTGATTACCCACAACAAAGACAAAGCGGTGTTGAGGTCGATGGAAGTGAAAAAACTGATTGAAAACGATTTTGTTATTCTTTCGCCCGATGGAACATTAAGAGACCTCGTAAAAGCTATTTCAAAATCGAACCGAAACTTATTTCCGGTGGTGGATAAGGAAGGTTATTTAAAAGGCATGGTCAAATTATCAAAGATCAAATCATTGATTTTTGAACCGGAATTATATGATAAGGTAAAGGTGAAGGATTTAATGTTCATGCCCGAGTTTTATATTTCGTCGCAGGACAGCATGGAGACCGTGGCCGAGAAGTTTGAGACTTCGAACCGCTACAACCTGGCCGTTATTGACGAAGGTAAATACCTTGGGTTTATCTCTCGTGCCTTGGTATTTTCCAACTACCGGAAAACATTGGAGTACTTTTCACACGATTGATTCCGGGAGTTGCAAGCCATGTATGCTTTAGCAATTCAACAAAGGAGTGTGTGGATTTTACGTATTTTTGAATGAACATTTAGAAACAGATAGTTATGACTTCAAGAAGATCTTTTTTGGTGAAAGGCTCTTTGGCATTAGCCGGAATTGGCCTTGCAAAGCAGGGACTGTCATCAGTTGGTACCGAAAACGGCGGAAATATTCCGGTTGTAATTTCTACATGGAATCATGGTTTGCCAGCCAACGAAGCTGCGTGGAAGGTACTTTCCAAAGGTGGTCATTCGCTCGATGCGGTGGAAGCGGGTGTGCGTGTTCCCGAAGCCGATCCTAATGTGATTACTGTTGGTAAAGGGGGCATTCCGGATGCCGAGGGTAAAGTAACGCTTGATGCCTGCATTATGGATGAAAAAGGCCGTGCCGGGTGTGTTACCTACCTACAGCATATTGTACATCCTATTTCTGTAGCCCGTTTGGTAATGGAAAAAACGCCACATGTGATGCTGAGCGGTAAAGGAGCTTTGAAATTTGCATTGGAGAATGGCTTTAAAAAAGAGAAGCTGCTCACCCAAAAACGCAAGGAAGAATGGAAAAAGTGGAAGAAAGAGCAAAACAAGTTCAGCAATAAAATAAATATTGAGAATGTAAGCGAAGACAACCACGATACCATCGGAATGCTGGCAATTGATAAAGACGGCAGAATATCGGGGGCATGTACCACCAGCGGAATGGGGTATAAAATGCCTGGCCGTGTAGGCGATTCTCCCATCATTGGCGCCGGTTTGTTTGTGGATGGCGAAGTAGGTGGTGCGGTAGCTACCGGTTCCGGAGAGTTGGTAATGAAAACGGTGGGAACTTTTCTGGTGGTAGAGTTAATGCGAAACGGCATGTCTCCGTCTGAAGCCTGCGAAGAAGCAGTTAAACGTATTGCCCGAAAAATTCCGGATTATGAAAATCACCAGATTGGTTATATAGCGCTGAACAAAAAGGGTGAATATGGCTCTTTTTGTATTCAGCCTGGTTTTAATTTTGCGATTAAAAATGAGGTGAAAACCGGCATGGAAGATGCCGAAGCCTGGTTAAAAAAGTTGTAAGAATCCTATACCCGATAAAAATAAAAAGGTGTTTGGACTTCCAAACACCTTTTTTATACTATCAGAGCATTAGTTGTCTACCATTGCTCGTCGTAGCTTTGGCCGTAGCCTCCGCTGCGACGATCTCCGCCGCCTCTGCGGTCTGCACCACCACCTCTGCGATCACCGAATTTACGGTCTCCGCCGCCACGTCGGTCATCACTTCTAAAGCCGCCACCGCCACCACGACGATCACCGCCGCCGCCGCCACGGTTAAAGCCACCGCCACGGTTAAAGCCGCCACCGCCACCACGGTTAAAGTCCCTTCTGGGGCGTTCCTGTTGAGGATTGGCCTCTTTAACAACAATGCTTTTCCCGTCTAATTCCGTTTCGTTCAGAGCCGCAATAGCTGCATTTGCTTCTTCATCGTTTGGCATTTCAACAAAACCAAAACCTTTCGAGTTCCCGGTCTCTCTGTCAATAATAACTTTGGCAGAGGATACTTCTCCGTGAGCAGAGAAGAGATTCAGTAGGTCTTCATCTGTAGTAGATGAGTTTAACCTTGCAACAAATAAATTCATAAAAAAAATAGAAAAATAAAGTAATGTATAAATTGTAAAACACTGGTGCTGTTAACACCTTTTAAAATCAATGAATTAAGAAGAACGTTAGAAATTAAGACAGAAAATCACAAGGTTTCAATTTGGTGAAGAACGTATTAAATTCTATATGCAAATAAAAGTACTATTTATCAGATTTACACTATACCTACAACTCTTTTTTTAGAAAAATTTTTGAAAGTAAAAAGGCCTTTCCGAAAAAAGGCCTCTGTAAGGTGAGATTTAAGTATTAATTCTCCCGGTTTACGGGAGTTGTTATTCTCATTGATCTTCAAATATATTGTTTTATAAGGTTTTCTCAAACTAATGCGGAAATTTAAACAAGAACGTCTAATAGTCATTTAAACGGGCAATAATCTGCATGTTTCTTAAAATATTGACAATGGAGTCAACAATCAGGTCATCTTCCAGCGAAGCATAATTAAAAATTACGTCAAAATCGTTGTTTTCAGCTTTTCTTCCGATCACTTTTTCGATAAAGGAATCCCGCTTTTCATCCATCTCAACAATGAACTTCTCCGCTTCGGCTCGTGTCAGGTCTTTGATTTGCATCACCCTGTTGATTCGCCAATCGATTGGTGCTTCGAGCCTTATATTAAGCTTGTTGGGTACATTTTTGAGAATTACGCCTGCCGACCGCCCAACAATGATGGTCCTTCCCTGGCAAGCCAGCCTGCAAATGATACCTTTAAGCGTCAGGATCAGGTTCTGGTCCGAGATATCGTAAATGGTTTCTTCCGAAAATGCATTGTCAACGGTTTTCAGGAATTTGACTGCATCGCCTTTTTCGTTGTCGTATCCACCTTCAACCACTTCTGTTATCATTTCGTCAACCACCTGCGAGAAAACCTCTTTGTCAACCCATTTCCAATCTGCATCAGTTTTTGTATCGGACATATAACTGTATCCGGTTAAAATCTTTGACAATTTTATGGCAATTCGCTTGGCTGAACATCCCGCCTGGCGGGAGATTGTAATAAAAGGGCCTGGGAAATCACCGGTTTCAAAATTCATGTGCCGGTAGTTCTGTAAATAGTTATTGAAGAAGTTATCCATTTTTTGATTTAGTTAAGCAACTGGTTCATCAAAACTAATTTACAATCAAATATTCTGTAAACACATAAAACATGTTATAGAATAGGTGAATTTGGAGATGTTTTTTAACAAGTTCTGGCTGAGTCATGCAAAATAGCTACTTTTAAAACGTTCGCGAATACCTTGGGTATTTGAATTGAAGGATATTTGCGAGTGTGCTTGTTTGTTGAAAATCAAAAGAATCGGATTATGAAAACAACCATAAAAACTGCTTTAGCATCTTTCGGAATGTCGGGCCAGGTATTTCACGGGCCTTTATTGAAGGTGAATCCCGGGTTTGAGGTCGTAAGTGTTTTGGAGCGAACAAAAAATTTATCCGTAAAGCTTTTCCCGGAAGCGACCATTGTTCGCAGTTATTCCGAGATCCTCGATAATCCCGAGATAGAGCTGGTGGTGGTAAATACGCCAGACAGTTCTCATTTCAATATGGCCAGAGAAGCCCTGGAAGCAGGGAAACATGTGGTGGTGGAAAAGCC
The DNA here is from genome assembly GCF_003576475.1 of Maribellus luteus. GTDB lineage: Bacteria > Bacteroidota > Bacteroidia > Bacteroidales > Prolixibacteraceae > Draconibacterium > Draconibacterium luteum. The sequence continues at coordinate 167,819 of NZ_QWGR01000007.1, forward strand.
TATGACTTTAAAATGTGAAGAAGCCGAAGCGTTGATCGATCTGGCAGAAAAAAAGAACCGGATGCTAACGGTTTTTCAGAACAGGAGATGGGATGCCGATTTCAGAACTGTTCAGCAGGTTATAAAGGAGGCAAAATTTGGCCGGCTGGTTGAGTTTGAGTCTCATTTTGATCGCTACCGAACCTTCGTTGCTCCCAACACCTGGAAGGAAGAAGGAGACGAATATTCCGGAGTGCTTTACAACCTGGGCTCGCACATGGTTGACCAGGCTGTTGTCTTGTTTGGAATGCCGAAAGAAGTTACCGCTCATTTGCGAATTGTAAGAAAAGGGGGAGTGGTCTATGATTATTACGATATCAGGCTCGAATATGCCGGATTTGCTGCTCTTTTGAAGTGTTCTTACCTGGTGAAAGATCCGGGGCCTCGGTATACAATTCATGGCGAGTTGGGAACTTTTTACAAGTCAGGGATCGATCCGCAGGAAGAGCTATTGAAAGCCGGCAATCTGCCAACCGGTGAGGCCTGGGGCTCAGAACCGGCAGAAGAGTGGGGAACATTGTTTTACGAAGAAGGCGGGGATGAAGTGGAAGAGCTGGTGGAAACGATTCCCGGGAATTACGGTCTTTTTTACGATAATGTGTACGATGTTATTCGGAGGCAGGGTGAATTGTTGGTGAAACCGGAGCAGGCCGCCGGTGTTATCCGAATTTTGGAAGCTTGCCTGCAAAGCAACCGTGAAAAGCGAACCGTTGAAATTCGCTAAACAGGTAGAGAGTCAAAAGAAACTAGTAATGAGTACAGAGTATTGAGCATCGACAATCCAGAATCCTGTATCGAATCATAAGCATTTAAGCATTACAGCATTCTGTCTTTCAATCCATCAATCCTTGAACCAGTAGTCACTGGTCATCGAATCCAGTATCAAGTATCCGGAATCAAGTATCTCGCATCCGGCACTAATTATGGAGCTTCGCCAGTGCTTTTTGTGTTCGGCCAATGTAATTGTCGATTTGTTCTTTTTCTTCAAACCCGATGATCATCATATCGACGCTGCCAAGCCCAAGCACAAAGTTGAGTGCATTGTCAATCTTTTCGCTGTCATTTTGCAGCTTCCCATCGCCAACCAGTTTCATGCCAATAACACCTTTCCCCGAATTGTGAAGCTGATGGATCACCTCTACCACTTCCTGCGGGTCTGGTTTGTCCATGGCAATTCCGTAAGGGTTGATCCGAACATGAATGACATCTACCCACGAACTTTCCAACGCCGCTTTCATCGCCGGCAGCGAATGAACCGAAACTCCGTGTCCGCGGATAATCCCTTTGGCTTTTAGATTTTCCAATATATCCATTTGCGCTTTCATGCTGTCGGTCCAGTTGTCATCCACCATGCAGTGCAACTGCACCAGATCGATGTAATCGGTGTTCAGCTCTTTCCGGAAGCGATCCACTACCACATCGGCAGGAGGACGCTCGTTCTCTGGAATTCCGCCACCACGTTCCCATATCTTTGTGGTAATGGTCAGCTCTTTCCGATCCATCTTTTCCATGGCTTTTGCCAGCATTTGGTGGGTTCCGTAAGTGTCGGCCAAATCGAAATAGCGGATGCCTTTTTCATACGCATGATGCAGTAACTCCAGGCTTTTGGCTTCATCCTGCCGTGTTAGAAAGCTGGACCGGTTAGTAGCATGAACACCTGTCCCCATCCCGAGTAAAGTTGTTTGAATGCCCGAATTTCCCAATGTAACTTTTTGAAGCGGATCAAGACTGCTAAAGCGGGTGTCTGCGGCGTACAACGGGTTGGAAAAGAGCAGGTGGGCAGTTCCCAACCCCAGAGCACCGATAAACTTTCTGCGATTCATGTTTAAGCCTGACATATTGTTTTGTTTAGATTTAAATGGTATTTCCAAAGAAAAACTCACCCCGGAATTTTTCACTCTCACTAAAGATAACAAATTAGTGGATTTTAGGTTGATAATGACGTTTTAGCCAACGCGCCAGTCCGTCCAGGCCAGGGAAAAGAACTCTTTCAGTTATGTTGGCCTGGTCGAGTTTGTCGCGTATTTCCCATTTTAATGCTGCCGGAATAATGATGCGCCGGTACACTTCGGGATGTTTTACCAGCCAATCGTCCAAAATGGCGGTCGGGCTTGTCATAATCGAAAACAAGGCAAACTGGTTTACAATGCGGTCGTCCAGCGATGGTGGTTCAAAAAACAAAACATGACCGGCACCGATTATTTCATCCAGCTTTTGTACCGAAGGTATTTCTGATTCAAGCAATTCAACCGTAAAAACGTTGCATTTTTCGTAGTCGAGCAAAACTTTAAGGGGGCGGGGAATTTGTTCGTTTACTTTAACAAAGTCCACCTGCCAAATCACTCCGTCAATGTCGAACTTTTCCGTATTGGCCGTGGCAAAGTGCATGGCAACAAAAGGCGAATAAGTCCAGTCTAGAAGTCTGGTAGACAGGCCATGGTGTTGCGCCAGTACCAAAGCACGAAGTTGTGTGCTGGTTTGGTGACTTTCTTCGGTGCGGGCATACTTTCTGAAATTGCGAAGAATGTGGTATTCGAGTTCGGGACGAAGTCCGCAATTCCGGAGAAAACTGTTTTCCAGCTGGTATTGGCAATCCGACAGCCCCCGGAACGCATAATCGCTTCTGAAGCGGCCCATTTCCGGCTTCCATGAATCGTGGTATACTTCGTTGACCAACTGATCCCAGCTCGAAATTCTGATATCGTTGGAGGTGATTTTGCAATTCATCGGTTAAAGATTTAACTCTTCCCAAGGTACTAAAAAAGGGGATGAAACATCCCCTTTGGTCACTCAATGTGAGTAATGAAATATTCGTCTGTTCTTCGAATGGTTATTCTTTTTCAAGTATTTTATCCGTAGGGCAACCACCGTTTACCGTATCTGTGGCCGGTTTGTCGGCTTCAGCTTCCTTGTAATCAATTGCTTTTTCCGGTGTAGCAGGTTGGGCTTTGTGAACAATTATCTTTTCCACAGGGGTAGTTCTTTTTACGAAATCGAACTTATTGCTGATTTTTAATCCGAGGATATAAAAGATGGAAGAGATAAGGATGATTGTTTTCATTGTCGATTTCTGTTTTCGAATTTCTCATGCAAATTATGTAAATCACTTAAAAGTGAGAAATCATTTCGGTGAACAAAGCCCGTTTTTCTGCAAACGACACGTTTTTTTCTACGAAATGAAAATTTTAAGGATTAAAATGCATTGTCAATCAGGAGGAAATCACTTATATATCTCAAGTTTGGCCAAATAATCGTAATGTTCACCTTCAAACATCTGTTCACATTTAAAACCGGTTTCCATGGCTGTTTTTTGCAATAAGTTGAAATCGATGAAGAGCCAGTCGAATGCTGACTTGATATTTCGGAACAACACTTCGTACTCCATTTCACCGTAATACCCATCGTTTGACAGGTCGATCCACATCGAACCGTCTTCTTCTTCAAAAAGATATTTTATGTTGGAGGAATCTATCAGAATCTGTCCCCCCTCGTTCAGCAAAGGTTTTAAATGAAAAAGCAACTTTTTTAATCCGTTTACGGTGCCTCCAATTCCGGCACCGTTCATCAGCAACAGAATGGTGTCGAATTGCGCTCCTTCAAATTTGTAAATGTCGGATACGATGGTTTTTCTAATGCCCCGGGTTTTCATTACCTCCACAGCCAGTTCCGATTGTTCAAGCGCAGTTACATCCTGTTGGTTGTTTTGAAGTACAAGCGCATGACAACCGGCTGCGGCTCCCACATCCAGAATGCTGCCCCGGCATAATTGCAAAGCCTTTTTTTCCAATTCAGGCATCTCATTTGCATTTCTGAAAAAATAAGAAACCGGGATGTTTTCATCTTCGGTGTAGTTTGAATTTACCACGAGGTCAGGGGCTTTTCCCTTTTCAAAATACTCTTTTATGGCTGTGCCAAACGGATCGTTCATCAATGCAAAATGTTTAATGCTGAATTTTATCGGGTACAGACTGTAATTTCTGACCACCGCGAAGATACAAATCCTTTGATAAATATAAATTTGGCACTTCTTACAAAAACCAAAACAATGAAGTATTTCTTTTTCCCGATTCTTCTATTCCCATTTATAATGGCTTCGTGTCAAAAACAAGCTAAAATTTCAGATTGGCGGGGCCCCAACCGTGACGGCATTTACATGGAAAAAGGCCTGATGCAAAAATGGCCGGATGAAGGTCCTGACTTGCTTTGGTCGGCCAACGGATTAGGCTACGGCCATAGTTCGGTTGCGGTTATTGGCGATCGTGTTTTTGTTACGGGGTTGAAAGATACGATTGCTTCCATGGGGGCACTGTTTGTTTTTGATACACAGGGAACCCGGCTGTATGAAAAAGAATACGGGAAGGATTTTAGTCTGAATTTTCACGGAACACGTTCTGCGCCAGTGGTGGTTGACGACCGTATTTACATTGAAAGCGGAATGGGAGCGGTTTATTGTTTGGATACCGAAACCGGCGAAGAAATATGGGCCAAAGATTTTATAAAGGATTTTGGTGTTGATTCGGTGATCCAGTTTGGGTATTCTGAGTCGGTTTTAATCGATGGCGATCAACTGATTTGTGTTCCGGGAGGGAAGGAGAATAACGTGGTTGCGTTGAACCGCTTCACCGGCGAAACAATTTGGAGCTGCCCGGGTGAAGGTGAAATCGCTACTTACAATTCGCCCATTTTAATTGAGCACAACGGCTTAAAACTAGTCGTTGCGATGACTTCAGAATCGGTTATGGGAATTGATGCAAAAACCGGTGAAAAATACTGGCGCGTGGAGCAGGTGCAGCAAAACCGGATTCATGCCAACACGCCCTTGTATGCCGATGGGAAAATTTTGGTGGTTACTGCCGGTCGAACAAAGAATTCGGGCATGGTGCAGTTTCAGTTGGCAGAGGACGGGAAAAGTGTTTCTGAAGTGTGGCGGAATAATAAGTTCATTAATCTGATGGGAGGTCTTATTCAGATGGATACCTGTTTGTATGGCTCGTCGTACCTGAAAAAAGACTGGCAGGTGATTAACTGGAACACAGGAGAAACCTTGAATCAGAACAAGGAATTTGGGGGCGGGTCAGTTATTTATGCAGATAAGCGCTTTTATTGCTATGCCGAGCGCGAAGGAGAAGTGGCTTTGGCAAAAGCTGATCCTGAAGAAGGATTTGAAATAATCAGCCGTTTTAGCGTTCCGATGGGAACAGCTGAACATTGGGCACATTTGGTGATTCACAACGGCGTTTTGTATGTGCGCCACGGCGATTCGTTAATGGCTTACAACATCAAGGCTAAAGCGTAATTTCACCCTGTAAAAAGGTAACCGCTTTCCCGCCGATTTCCACCCGTTCGTTTAAGTGCCGGCAATATAAAATACCGCCTCGTTGGGAAACCTGCTTGGCGACCATTTCTGTTTTTTCAAGTTGTTGTGCCCAATAGGGAATCAGTATCGTATGTGCTGAGCCGGTAACGGGGTCTTCGTTAATGCCGACAGCGGGTGCAAAAAAACGCGAAACAAAATCGAATTCTTTTGAGGCTGCAGTACAAACTACCCCACGGGTTTGCGCTTGCACCAACCAGTCGAAATCGGGTTTTAATTTTACAACGTCATCTTCGTCTTCAAAAATCAGCATCAGATCATTGCGTCCTCTTATGCACGATTTTGGATTGATATTAAAGGCTCCTTTTATGGCCGCCGGCATCGGTATTTCTTCGATGGGAGAGCTTGGAAAATCAAGTAAAATCAGGCTATCGTTATTGCTGACACGCAATGTACCGCTTCGCGATTCAAACGCGATTTCCTTTTTGGGATACCCAAGATGATTGAAAAGAACATGGGCCGAAGCCAGCGTTGCATGCCCGCAAAGATCAACCTCTACGAGCGGTGTGAACCAGCGAATTTCAAATCCGTCACCACTTTCACAAAAGAAAGCCGTTTCGGAAAGATTGTTTTCCTGCGCAATTTTTTGCAGGATTTCGTCGGGTAACCATGCTTTAAGGGGAACAACAGCGGCCGGGTTCCCTGAAAAAACCTGGCTTGCAAAGGCATCTACCTGAAAAACAGGGAGGCTTATCTTCTGAGGAAGATGTTTTAATGTTTCTGATTTCATCGCTGCAACAGTTACTTTGTTCTAAAAAGTTATGCAACTTATTAATTATTATTGAATTACGGAAATGTGGAGTGGGGAAGGGCTCTTTTTACTTTAATTTCTCAGCAACGAGGATCAAACGTGGTGTTCTACTTTTTGAAAATCAACATTTTCAACAATTAACACTTTTGTTTTGTAGGCTCAGGCATGACAGCCGGAAAAGATTAAGAAGAATGGAATCAAACTCATCAATCTCTTTAATCCTTTCAAGCTTTATAAAGTTGATTGTACCTGTTTAAGATGCTAAAACTTAAGGGTTAGTTTTAAATTGAATTTTCTGCCAGTCAGGTAATTGGGGACGGCAAACTGATCGCCGTAAATACTCGAAACCCAGAAATAAGAAATCGTATTGTTGATGTCGAGTACGTTGAATACTTCGAGGCTCAGCCACATGTCGGTAATGTGTTTGAAAAACGGAGCTTCGCTTGGTTGGGCAGTACTGATAAACACTTTCGAAAATCCCAGGTCGATACGCCGGTACGAGGGCATTCTGAACACATCCTGGTAACGTTCGCCGTTGGGTGGTCCGGCAGGTAGACGTGCGCCGTAAAAGCCCGATAACTGCATGCGGTAGCTGGGATTTCCCGGAAGATAGTCCTGGAAGAAAAGGCTGAAATTCATCCACTGGTCGGTAGGACGGGGAATCATACCATGACCGTCGCCTTTTACATCTTCTTTGGTTTGCAGAAAGGAAAGACTGGCCCACGATTGCAAGCCGCTCACAAATTCACCGTTTACTTTCATATCAAGCCCGGTGGCATAACCGGTCGCTTCCTGTTCGCCCAAATAACGAATCCGCACATTGTCGACCTGGTAGGGAACAAGGTGACTCATGTATTTATAGTAGGCTTCGGTGGTGAAGCGGAACGGGCGGTCCCAGGCCGAAAAAATCAGGTCGCTTCCTCCAACAATCTGAAACGATTTTTGAGCCTTAGAATTGTAATTAATGCTGCCGTCGCTGTTTTTAAGCTCCTTGAAGAAAGGTGACTGGTGATACATTCCGGCCGATAAGCGAAACGACATTTTCTTTTCCCACTCAGGGTAATAACTCAGTGTCATCCTCGGACTGATCAGCAACTCATCGTTAAAATCCCAATAGTTAAAACGAACTCCTCCCGTCAGGTATAAGTCGCCACTTTTTACAGGAACACTCCAGGTATCCTGAATGTAACCCGTAACTCGGTTTGAACTCAGCTTGTTTTTGGCATTCAGTGTGTAATACAGCAGCACTTCTGAATCGGAATAAGGAATAGAATAGCCCGCAGAATCACGATAGATCCATTCGTTCAGCTTGTCTTCAATTTTTTCATGCTGGTATTTTATTCCCCAGTTTAACAGGTGATTCTCCGAATTAAAAGCTCCCTTGTGCGAGATGCTGTAAACTGTGGCATCGAGGTAGTTGCGGGCATGGTTCAGAAACGTTCCAACCCCCAGATTTAGTACGCTGTCGCCAAAATCGCCCGAAGCCATGTTGCGCTCCAGCTGGTTGAGGTAATACTGCCCCTGAATGTCGTAGGTTTCTTCTTCTTTGGCATGATACGCCGAAGCAATAAATTTCAGGTTCAGGTTCACTGACGGATGGTAGTTAAAAGTTACCGCGCCCAGATAGGTTTTAAAGACATCTTCTTCCTGTCCGCTAAAATAAATCTTGGTATTCAACGGGTTTTGCCAGGTTCCAAAGGTGGTCTCGCGTGTTTGAGGAATAAAATTATACTGGTTTTGAGCAATGTTTCCTAAAAATGAAACATCTAGCTTTTCCGAAACCTGGTAGCTAATGTAAGTCTGAAAATCCAGAAAATTTGGATTGTATTCGCCTTGTTCATCAAGGCTCCCCAACAGGTATCTGTTGGTCTTAAAACGAATCCCGGAAATATGTGAAAGCTTTCCTTTCAAAGCCACATCTTCGAAATGAGCGGAAGCACCCAGCATGCTTGCGGTTGCCGATCCTTTAAAATCGCTTGGTTTTTTGTATTTAATATCGAGCACCGACGACATTTTGTCGCCGTATTTTGCATTAAAGCCACCGGCCGAAAAATCGATGGTGGAAACCATATCGCTGTTGATAAAACTGAGTCCTTCCTGTTGCCCCGAACGTACCAGAAACGGGCGGTAAACCTCCACGTCGTTTACATACACCAGGTTTTCATCAAAATTTCCGCCACGCACGGTGTATTGCGAACTTAATTCGTTGTTGGATGAAACGCCCGGTAAGGTTTTTAGCATGGTTTCCAAAGCCCCTGAAGCATTGGGGATGATATTGATCACCCTCGGATCGATGCTGGTTAGGTTGCCGCCGTTGCGTCGTTGCTCTTTTACCACAATCTCGGCCAGTTCCAGGTTTTGTTCGGGCATCACAATTTCTTTGATGACTGTCTCTTCAGGTTTGGCATAAACCGAATCCTGAAATGTTTGATAGCCCAACGACGAAAATACAATGGTTAAGTGTTTTTGCGCCGGAATACGCAACAAAAATTCCCCGCGCGCAGTGGTGGTTGTACCCAGCGTAGGATACTCTTTAATAACAATATTCACCATGTCGAGCGGAACTCCCTTGGTGTCTTTCAGCGTTCCTTTTAGCGTTGCATTGTTGCTTTGGCCCAGGGCTGTAAAAGCCACTAGAAGAAGGCAGAGAATAGAATATAGGTGCTTCATAGGCGCAAATCTACAAATCAGGTTTTATTATCAACTTCTTATTGATAAATTAATTGTGAAGGAAGGTCTAAAAATTTAATTGTCTCGTCTATTTTGTTACGCCCGGCCAGTCGTCGGTTCGAAATGGAACTGCTGGCAGACCTTCATTGTTGTACAAATTCAGATCGTCGGGGTTATCAGCCCAGGCAAAGCGCACAGCAACCGGATTTTTTACTTCATGGCAGCTTACTTCCACTTTATTCCCGTCGATAATTTTGGCTTTTGCCCAATAAAACTTACGGTCCGCTCCCGCCAGCGAAAAGGCATTTACATACCCGTATTTATCTTTGGCCACCAGTCCTGTTCCGGTTTCCGAAAAAGTAATGATGGCTTTTCCATCAGCGAATTCTACCGATTGGTATATGGGCCCCGAGTTAACTACATCCATCTGATAGGCAATTTTAAATGCATTTAATGCCAGTCGTTTCCCAACGTCCTGCTTGTTGCGCGGATGAATATCGTCGGCTTCGCCAATATCGATCGCCATGGCCATTCCGGTGTTCGGAAGCCGGAGTGTCATGGTTTGTGCTTCGCGAAGTTCAGCCCATTGGCTTTCTGAAGGAAGATCAACGGGCTGTCTGAAATTTGCGAGCGAAACATAGAGGAAGGGAAAATCTCCTTGCCCCCAGTGAGTTCTCCAATCGGTGATCAGGTTTTTAAATACTCTTCTGTATTGCATGGCCCGGCCAGCGTTTGATTCGCCCTGGTACCAGATGGCGCCTTTTATGGCGTATGGAATAAGTGCGTTTATCATGCCGTTGTACAGCAAAGTAGGATAGGAGTTGGGGCCAATGTTAAAGCTGCCTATTGTGGCTTTTGAAATTTTAAATTTCCAGTTTCCGACAATATTAATTTGGTTTTCTCCATCAGTCAGGTAAAGTTCCCGGGCATCTCCGTAAATACCTCCGCCACCGCCGGTATCTTCCACGCGAATGCTTATCACATTACGTCCCGGTTTTAGGTATTCTTTCTTAACCGGATAAATTCTGTCTGTGTTGTACTGAAGACTTTGCCCCACTTTGCTGCCATTTACAAACGCAATATCCGAATCATCGATCTTGGCCAGGTGCAACGTCAGATCTTTTTTGATTTGGTCAGCTGTTAAGTTCACTACGGTCCTGTACCACGCAATTCCGTCAATATCGGTATAGCCTTGTTCTTCCCACAGCCCCGGTGTTGGAATGGTTCCCCAGTCTTTGTCATCAAAATCAGGTGCAGCCCAAACTGCTTTGCCGTTTTGCATGCCCAGATCCTTTTCAGGGATTTCTCCACCCAGTATTTTTTTGAGGGAAGCTATTTTTTCTTCGCGATACGTGTCCAGATCAAGTGCTTGTAATTTGGCCAAAGGCTCGTTTAAATCAGGATCATTTTTTATGGTTTGTTCGCTGGTCCAGGTTTCGGCCACTGTTCCGCCCCACGATGTATGGATCAATCCGATGGGAACATTCAGTTTGTCACTAAGCTCGCGTCCGAATAAATAGGCAACGGCAGAAAAAGTAGGGATGGTTTTCGGAGAACATTCGAGCCATTCCCCGCCTTCCAGGTCGTCTTTTGGTGATTGTTCCACTCGTTTAGGTACGGTAAAAAGCCGGATATTCGGATGTGTGGCTGTTTTTATTTCTTCTTCTGCATTATTGGTGTTTCGAAGGCTCCATTCCATGTTCGACTGGCCGGAGCAAACCCAAACTTCGCCAATCATCACATTATCAAAAGTGATCGTGTTCTCGCCTTTTATTCTCAGCGTAAATGGCCCGCCATAGTTTTGTGCCGGAAGTTTTATCATCCATTTTCCATTTTCTCCTGTTTTTGTTTTTGCAGACGCCACTATACTGGTCATTGATACTTTTGCTCCCGTTAATGAATCTTCGCGAGAAGCTGTTTTAGTGAGAATGACAGTTATCTTTTCATTCGCACTTGCCCATCCCCAAACAGGAATCTCAATTCCTTGCTGAAGCACCATGTTTGAGCTGAAAATACGCGGCATTTTTACCTCACTGCTGGCGCTAAGTACAAAAAATAAGAAGGCCAGAAGGATCAGGTGTTTATTCTGTTTCATTGTTATGAGATGGTTTAAGTTTTGCCAAATCTAATTAAAATGAATGAAACCAATGCGGAAATATTCTGCCAAAAGAAGATGATTCGCTTTTAGTTGACGTAACTTTTTGGAGGCAATTCAGTCCAGATATCCGGCTGTGCGAAGAGCAGAACAAATCAGTAGTAGAGGGCTCTCGTCTATAACCGGCGATTTCCACAAACGTAGATTGTGTTCCTTGATTTATTTTAAATTTATGGTCAGTAAAAGTTTAAAAGAAAGACAAACCAACGAATAGTTTTATCTTTGAAGAAATTTCATTTTAAACCGATTTTACCATGGCAGATTTTAAATATCAAAAACCATTTCCGATTTTAAAAGACGATACTGAATACCGCTTGATTACCAAAGATTATGTTTCTACGGTTGAAGTGGACGGGCGTAAGATTTTAAAGGTGGAGCCAAAAGCGCTGGAAGTATTGGCAAAAGAGGCGTTTACTGATGTTTCTTTTTACCTGCGTGCTGCTCATCTTGAAAAACTGGCCAAAATTCTGGAAGATCCGGAAGCAACCGATAACGACCGCTTTGTGGCGCACACAATGTTGATGAACCAGGCAGTGTCGGCCGAAGGCGAACTTCCAACCTGCCAGGACACTGGAACGGCCATTGTACTTGGGAAAAAAGGGGAAAACGTTTTTACCGGGGCCAACGATGCCGAACATTTGTCAAAAGGTATATATGAAACTTACGACGAAAGAAACCTTCGCTATTCGCAGGTCGTTCCTTTCACCATGTTTGAAGAGAAAAATACAGGAACCAACTTGCCGGCACAGATCGATATTTATGCTGAGCAGGGTAATAAATACGAATTTCTGTTTCTGACCAAAGGTGGTGGTTCGGGAAATAAAACCTACTTGTACCAGCAAACCAAATCGTTGCTGACCGAAGAAAACCTGACCAAATTTGTAAAGGATAAGATCATGGATTTGGGTACTTCTGCTTGTCCTCCTTATCACCTGGCACTGGTAATTGGCGGAACTTCGGCTGAAGCTACACTGGCTGCCGTGAAAAAAGCTTCGGCGGGTTATTTCGATCATTTGCCGACTGAAGGAAACGAAGGCGGACAAGCTTTCCGTGATCTGGAGTGGGAAGAAAAAGTGACAAAAATTTGCCAGGAGAGTGGCGTGGGTGCTCAGTTTGGCGGAAAGTATTTTGTACACGATGTAAAAGTGATTCGTTTGCCACGTCACGCAGCATCTTGCCCGGTGGGACTGGGGGTGAGCTGTAGTGCCGACCGCAACATCAAGGCAAAAATTACTGAAGACGGAATCTTCCTGGAACAACTGGAGAAAAATCCGGCGCGCTTCCTGCCATCGAAAGCTCCGGCTATGCAACCGGCAGTGGATATCGACCTCGATCGTCCGATGGAAGAAGTGCTGAAAGAACTTACCAAATACCCGATCAAAACCCGCCTGAATTTGAACGGTACTTTGATTGTTGCCCGCGATATTGCGCATGCACAAATCAAAAAAATGCTGGATGAAGGTCAACCAATGCCGGAATATTTCAAAAATCATCCGGTGTATTATGCTGGGCCTGCCAAAACACCAAAAGGCATGGCTTCCGGAAGTTTTGGACCTACCACTGCAGGACGTATGGACCCGTATGTGGATGAATTCCAGGATCACGGTGGTTCAATGATTATGCTGGCCAAAGGCAATCGCTCACAGGCTGTTACCGATGCCTGCAAAAAACACGGAGGTTTCTACCTGGGGTCGATTGGCGGACCGGCTGCAATTCTGGCGAAAAACAGCATAAAATCAGTTGAAGTAGTAGATTTCCCTGAATTGGGGATGGAAGCTGTTCGCAAAATCAAAGTAGAGAATTTCCCTGCTTTTATTATTGTGGATGATAAAGGGAAAGACTTCTTTAAAGCGCTGTAAATTCTGAACTGATATAAAAAAAGAACCGTTCTCCTTATAAAGAGAACGGTTCTTTTTTTGCTTGCAAATTTTTTCAGGCTAACTCTATTACCGTAATCTCGGGAGGCATTCCAATTCTTCCCGGAAAACCGATGTAGCCAAAACCCCGGTTCACATACAGGTATTGCTTGCTTTCTTTGTACAGGCCTCCCCAGCGCGGATATTTGTACTGAACGGGGCTCCATTTGATTCCGGCACGTTCGATTCCAAACTGCATTCCGTGTGTGTGCCCCGAAAAAGTCAGATCAATGTTGGTTTTATCCAAAACCTCGGCATCCCAGTGCGAAGGATCATGGCTCATTAACAGTTTAAATTGGTTCGCATCCGTTTCAGCCGTTGCTTTCTTTAAATCTCCGTGTTGCGGGAAGGGTGGTTTTCCCCAATTTTCTACGCCAATCAATGCAATCTCTTCCCCGTCAATTCGAATGGTTTCTGATTCGTTTAGCAGTAGCCGAAAGCCCATTTCTTTATGAAAACCTTTGATTGCTGCCAGGTTTTTGGCCTTTTCTGCAGGTGATTTCCATTCGGAGTAATCGCCGTAATCGTGATTTCCCAAAATCGAATATTTCCCCAGGTTGGCTTTCATCTGAGCAAGAACGGGCGCCCAGTCGTTGGTTTCTTCAGCAAAATTATTGACCAAGTCACCGGTAAAAAGAATCAGGTCGGGTTCCTGCTCGTTGATCAGTTCCACTGCTTTGGCAACCTGTTCAAACTTTCGGTTAAAACTGCCTAGGTGCATATCGGAAATATGAACGATTTTCAATCCTCTAAACGAAGCCGGAAGGTTTTCGAAGCGGATTTTCTCACGCATTACCCTGAAATTGAATTTTCCTTTTGTAACTCCGTACAGAATAGAGGCAAAAGGAATGGCTGCCAAAGCCAGCCCCATTTGGTACAAAAATTCTGATCTCCCCATTTTTCTCCCCGTATAAACTTTTGTTTCCTTTTTGTTGGCACTCTTTTTTAACCAGCCAACTATTTTTCGGACACCCAACTGAATGTCATTCATCAGTACAAAGACAATAAACACAAACTTTGGAAAATAAAAGAGCGCAAAACCTGCCACCAGGTATCCGGCGTAAAGGTATGCTTCCGATTGTTTTACGTGCTTGATACCCAGCATAAACACAACAAAACTTGCGAAAATTAACATTGAAATTCCCCAGAAGGTTGTGGTTAACAATAACTTAATCCGATTCATCCGTATCCGGGCGATCAGTGGTTTTATGCCGCGCCAGGTATAAAAGTCGACGAGCAACATAAAAATAAGCAGGGGAATCAATAAAAATATACTGGCTCTCATTTACAGGTAATTCTTTTCGGTTAGCGATTCAAACGGTTCAACTTTTAAATCTACATACTATTACACTGCTAAAAACAGGTTTATTCTGAAAATGTTGTTACGAACACGCACTATTCCTGTATTTTGATGAATGACAAATAACAAACAGGAAACATTGCTTCGGTTCGTTTTCACGCAAGCCTCGTTGGGTTAAAATATCGATAGTTCGGTGCGGGTGGTGAACAATTCCAGAAACTTCATGCCGCGGTACGAATTTCCTTTAAGGTTGAGTTTCGGGCTCCACACGGCAATGCAGTAATTTTCGGGATGAATGGCCACAATGCCACCACCAACACCACTTTTCCCGGGCAATCCTACCTTAAACGAGAACTCACCCGATTCGTCATAAAATCCACAGGTTTGCATCAGGGCATTTAAGCGTTTGGTTTGGCTCATGCTAAGCAAAGTGGCACTGTTACTGGTCACATGATGCGTATCCACCAGGTACATGAAAGTTTGAGTCAGTTCGCGGCAGTTCATTTCGAGCGAACACATGTTAAAATAGAAATCCAGTACTTTGTCAGGTTCGTTCCGGATGTTGCCATACGATTTGATAAAGTTGCAAAGCGCAATATTCCGGTAGCCCACCGACTTTTCAGAACGGGCAATTCCGGCAGAATACTCCAGATCAGGATTTCCGCTCAGTTTGCGCACGAAGGCCAGAAAATCAATCGGAGCATCCTTGAGTTCGCTAATGAGCATATCGCAAATTACCAGTGCACCTCCGTTGATCAGCGGGTTACGCGGAATACCGTTATCGGTTTCCAGCTGGATGAGCGAATTGAAGGGTGTTCCCGACGGCTCAACACCCACGCGTTCCCATATTTTGTCGCCCAAAATACTGTAAGCAAGGCTCAGCGACAGAACCTTTGAAATACTTTGGATGGAAAAACGCGTCTCCCAATCGCCGGTTCCAAAGCCTTTGCCGTAAAGAGTGGTAAGATAAACTCCGAATTTCTCCGGATCAACCCCCGATAACTCTGGTATATACTGGGCCACTTCGCCTGTATTTTCTTCGTTTTTAACCGCTTCAAATATCTCGTTGATGATGGCGCCGTAATCAATTCTTGTGGTCATTCTGTTTTTGTTCTTGCACGATGCCGCGCAGTTTTTTCCCTGATTAACGGAGGTGAAGATAAAAAGCACAGTGCTTGTGAATTATGAGTTTTGTCGGGATTTGGACGAAAATAAGAAGGAATACCCGAATAATAGCTAATTTGCACGTTGAACTTGTTCTGCCAGTTGAACAGCGTATCCGGAGTTTCGATTATCATAAATAAAGAGAGCAGTGGATAAAATAAATACCATGGAAAACCTAAAAATAACCATCGTTCAACCCAACATTATTTGGGAAGATACAGCAGCCAACCTGGAAAAATATTCTCGTTTGCTTGACGGATATATTCAAACAGACGTGATTGTGCTGCCCGAAATGTTTACGACTGGTTTTTCCATGAATCCGCAAAAGTTACGAGAGCCAATGGACGGCCCAACAATCGATTGGATGAAGAAGCTGGCAGCCGGGAAGAATGCATCAGTGGTTGGGAGCGTGATAATTGAAGACCAAGGCCTGACTTACAACCGGGCCATTTGGGTTTTTCCGGATGGAAAAGCAATGAGCTACGATAAACGGCATTTGTATACAATGGGGAAGGAGCACCTTCATTATGCGGCCGGACGCTCGAAAACGATTGTGGAATACAAGGGATGGAAGTTTTGCCCCCTGATTTGCTACGATCTTCGTTTTCCGGTGTGGGCGCGCAACACAGAAGACTACGATGTGTTGATTTATGTGGCTAACTGGCCATCGCCACGACATCATGTGTGGAAAAACCTGCTGGTGGCGCGTGCCATCGAAAATCAATGTTATTGTATCGGTGTAAACCGCTCGGGGTCTGACGGCGCCGGATTGAGTTACCTTGGAAATTCAGCGTGCATTTCGCCCAAAGGCTTTGCCGATTTTCTGCCCGAAGAAGAAAGTGTGCAGACGTTTGAGATTTCGTACGATGATCTTCACAAGTTTCGAAAAAGCTTTCCTTTACTTGATGACCGGGATAGCTTTAAAATAGAAGCGTAAGTGTAATTCTTTTTGCAATTGCTTGTGATTACAAAGGACTGCCAGCAACCAATCTTAACCGGTCATATGTAGCTTCATAAACTTCATTAGCCTTCTTTATGGCAAGTTTTCTTAAATTCTTTTTCAGAATCATGCGCACCCAAGCACGGCACAGTTATTGTTAAAAAGTGTTTAAATTGAAAGTGCCTGCTAAATTTAAAGTCAGGAAATCATCAGTTCAATTCAAGTTATTTTTTTCGTGAGTCAGTCATTCTTCCTTACAGGTTTATGTTAATACACCATTTGTGAGTGTTGGAGTGATTTGAAAAGAGGGTATAACAAACTGAGCGGTAAAAGTATTGTTAAACCAAATTTTTAAGAATCATGGAACGAAAAAAATCTTTGAAAGCAGATTTGGAAGGAAAACGAAACACCTTCTTTCTCATTGGGTTGGTAGTTGCATTGGGGCTGGTTTTTACAGCATTTGAATGGACTTCCAAACCCCGAAAAGCCGAACTACAAGGCGGAACTCCTGTTTATTTCGTGGAAGATGAAATTCCCCCTATTCTAAAAGAGCCCAAAGAACAAGCTCCGGAACCGGAGAAGCCTAAGGTTATTGAGCTCATCAACATTATTCCCGACGAAATTGCCATAGCTGAAGATCCAATCTTCGATTTAGGAGAGCCGGGTGATCCTGTAATTGTTGATTTACCTGTGTTTCCTACGGTTCCGGCAGATAAGCCTGAAGAACAGATTTTTGTGAACACAGTTGAAGTACCTGCCGAATTTCCGGGTGGCGAGCGTGCCTTGTACAAATACATCAGCGATCATGTGAACTACCCCATCATTGCCCAGGAAAACGGGGTACAGGGAAAAGTTTATGTAAACTTTGTGGTGGATGAAAACGGCGATGCAATCAACGTAACAGTGGGGCGTGCCGGCGATGCTTCGCTTGATGCGGAAGCCATACGCGTAATTGAAAGCTTACCTCGTTTCAGACCTGCTAAACAAGGCGGAAGGACCGTTAAGGTATACTATACAGCCGTTATTAACTTCCAGTTGCAATAAACTATCTTATTAATAATCTTTTATTTAACTTATTTGTATTTAATTTCTCAAACATATAACTAATAAATTAGTTTGAAAACTAAACAATTAGTTATATGTTTGTCTCAATCTGATCTGCCACAGTATTTAGTTGATTTAGTTTATAGTGGTTGCAAAACTGAACGGAGTATTGTTAAACCGTAATTATTAAATCATGGAACAGAAAAAAACGTTAAAAGCTGATTTGGAGGGAAAACGAAACACCCTCTTTTTGATTGGGTTGGTAGTGGCCCTCGGCGTTACCTTGCTGGCTTTTGAGTGGACCACCAAACCCGCGAAGGCTGAATCGCTCGGGGTTTTGGAAGCGCAGGCAGTGGAAGAAGAATTTATCCCGATCACCCGCGAGCCACAAACGCAACCACCGCCACCGCCACCGCCGCCACGAGTGGTGGAAGTGCTGAACATTGTTGACGATGAAGTGCAAATTGAAGACGACCTTGAAATTGAAGATACCGAAGCCGATGAAAACACGGTGATAAACGTGGCTCCGGTTATCGAAACAAAGGAAGAGGAAGAAGTGGCGGAAGAAATCTTCTTCAACATTATTGAAGAACCGGCTGAGTTTCCGGGAGGAGACAGGGCTTTGTACAAATACATCAGCGATCAGGTAAAATATCCTGTAATTGCACAGGAAAACGGAATTCAGGGGAAAGTGTACGTAAAGTTTGTGGTAGATAAGGATGGCAGCGCCGTTAATGCCGAAATTGCCCGTCCGGTAGATAGCTCGCTTGATGCCGAAGCCCTTCGTGTGATTAACAGTTTACCTAAGTTCAAACCCGGGAAACAGCGGGGGAAGCCTGTAAAGGTTTATTACACAGCTGTAATTAATTTTCAGCTTCAGTAGAAAATGAAAGAAAAACGATATTTCAGCAATAAATTAACTAAAGAGATAGTTTTTTAACTATTTCTTTAGTTTTAGGTATGGTATTTGTTATCAAGGGTAGGGGATTATGAAGCGCATAACAAGAATGAAACAGGGTAACAAGGATGAAATATTGTTCGGTTCGTTACCCGAAAGCAGGAAGAGTTATCGTTAATCCATAGAAAAATAAGTACATCAGATCAATTAAATATTCATGAAAGAATTAACAAAAGCAGAAGAACAGGTTATGCAGTTTCTCTGGGAGCTGGAAAAAGCCTTTGTAAAAGAAATTGTAGAGCGAATGGATGAACCGAAACCGGCCTATAACACCGTGTCAACCATTATCAGGATACTGGAACGAAAAGGTTTTGTAGGGCACAATGCTTACGGGAAAACCCACGAATATTATCCCTTGATAAGCCGGAAGGAATACACGCGATCGTTTATGAAGAACTTCATGCGCAATTACTTCAGCGGTTCTTTTCAGGAAATGGTTTCGTTTTTTGCCCGCGAAGACAATATGAGTATTTCGGAGCTGGACGAGTTGATGGAAGATGTAAAGCGTGATCTTGAAAACGAAAATCCGGAAGAAAATGAACAGCGCAGTTAACTTTCTGGTAGAATCGGGCATCAGTTTGTCGATGCTCTCGCTCATTTACATCCTGTTTTTGAGAAAGGAGACTTTCTTTCGTTTAAACAGGCTGTTCCTGTTGGCTTCAGTGGCATTTTCAGTATTGTTGCCTTTCCTGCATTTTCGGGTGTATGAAGCACAACCCATTATGCTGGCCGAGGTTACAGTTACTCCCTACCGAAACCTGATGGAAGCTGTTACCATTTACGGGCAGGACTTATCCGGAAGCGTTGTGAAAACCATCAGTTCCAACTGGCTTATAATGTTTGTTTACTTGCTGGGGCTGCTCTTTTTTACCCTTCGCTTTGCGCTGAAGTTAAACCAGGTTTTCAAATTGATCCGTAAAAATCCGGTTCAGACAAGCGGAAAAATAAAGTTTGTATTACTGGAAACCGAAATGAGTCCTTTTTCTTTTTTGAATTATGTGTTTGTTAACCCGCAGCGAAGAGAAGACAAGGACTACAAAGAAGTGCTGGCCCACGAAATGGAACATATTCGCCAGGGGCACACATTTGACGTGCTGATTCTGGAAGTACTGACCATTCTGCAGTGGTTCAACCCCTTTATGTGGATGCTGAAAAGCGTGATCCGCGAAAACCACGAGTTTTTGGCCGATCGTGCCGTACTGAATTCAGGCGTAAATGCTGCTCGTTACAAGCAGTTGCTGCTTAACCAGGCGTTGGGCCTCCAACCTGAAGTTGCCAATCATTTCAACTCATCATTAATAAAAAAACGCATTAAAATGATCTCAAAGATTAAATCATCGAAGTTAGCCAACATTAAATATGTGGCAGGTGCTATTAGCATCATCGCGCTGGTAACCGTTTTTGCCTGCGAGAACAAAGAAACAATGGATATGGAAGCGAATACTGACAAGTCGGCTTCCCTGCAACTGTCAATTGAAGACGGGAAAATAAAACTTAGCGGCGAAGATGCGGACATTCAGAAAATTGAAGAAATTCTGTCGGCCGGAAATATCCGGGTGTCCAAAGACAGCCTGGGAAATACTTACATGTGGAGCGAAAAATCGCAAAAATCAGCTTATGTTGGAAATGAAGACACGGACAATGTATTCTTGATTGTAGAAGATATGCCCGTGTTTCCGGGAGGTGAGCTTGCTTTGCGCAAGTACATTGCGAACACAGTTAAATATCCGGTATTGGCGCAGGAAAACGGTATTCAGGGAAAAGTATATGTAACTTTTGTGGTGGGAAAAGACGGCTACGTAAAAGATGCCAGAATTGCCCGAGGTGTTGATCCGGTGCTTGACAAAGAGGCTTTACGCGTGGTAAATACCTTGCCTCAATGGAAACCGGGAAAACAAAAGGGAAAATTTGTGGACGTAAGCTACACGGTACCGATCAATTTTGCGTTGCAGTAAAGCTTTGATTATTAGTCGTATTCTATCTGTAGATTGTTTAAGATATTGAAGTCAGTCAGAAACGCGGAGAATATTTTCAGTCTACTTTACTCCACTTATAATGAGGAATCTGGATACGTTGGGTATTCACTTTCAGATAGAAAAAATCGAATATAAAGATTCAGACATGACACACGCATTTAAATACATACTGATCAGTTTTCTGATGCTTCCCGTTTTAACACAAGCGCAGCATTCCATCGATCAGCTGATTATAAACAAGAACTACCCCAAAGCATTGGTAGAAATCAATAAACAGCTGGAGAAAGCTCCTTCGGCAGAGTTGTACCTGAAAAAAGGCGTGGTGTATCAAAACCTGCAGGATTACCAGCAGGCCGTGGCAGCATTTTCAGAAGGACTGATGTATGAGCCCGAAAATGTAACAATGCTGGGAGAGACAGCCGAAAGTTTTGCCATTTTAGGAAACAACCAGGATGCCGTTTCATTTTATCAAAAAGCGGTTGATCTGGCGCCCGACGACCTGGTGCTGGCCGGGAAACTGGGGCGTGTGTTTATCAACCTGAAAGACCATAACAAAGCTTACGATGTTTTTTCTTCTATTTATGCACGCGATTCGTCCAATGTATTTTGGAATAAACAGCTGGCCTATTGTGCGTTTAAGGTTTTTAAACGTAAGCAGGCCGTTTATTTATACGAAAACGTGCTGGAAGCCAACCCGCGCGACTATACTTCGTATCTGAACCTGCTTAATTGCTATCACCCGCAGAAAGAAGGGAATCAGATTATGGCGACCATCGAAAAAGGCCTGATTCAGTTTCCGGGTGATCCTGATTTGTTGCTGGAAAAAGCCATGTTTCTGTACCGTACCAAACGTTACGGGCCGGCCATGATTCATTTTGAAAAGTACCTGGAAGCGGAAAAACAACCGGAGTACGATACCGAAATGAACTACGGTATTGCCACTTATTTTGCGGGTTTTGAAGACAAAGCGCTGGGTATTTTCAATAAACTGAACCAGTTAAATCCGAACGATGCATTGGTCATCTATTACCAAAGTTTATGCTACAAAAAGATGAAGGATTTTGAGCAGGCCGGGAAACTGATGCAATGGGCGATTGATGCTTCAACGCCGGATTATGTGGCCGAAATGTATCATCATTTGGGGCAAATATTCGGACAGCAGCGAATGTTCAAAGAGTCGGTTGAAGCCCTGAATAAAGCATTGGAACTCAACCCGGAAAAAGTGGAGGTTCTGTTTGAAATTGCGACTACTTACGAGGAATTTAACTCCAATAAAACACTGGCACTAAACTACTATAATATATACATCAAAGAAGCCGGAGAGGGCGGCAAGAACATTTCTTACGCCCTCGACCGGATTGAAAAACTTAAGGAAGATCTCTTTTTTGAAGAGTAGCCTCCTGTAAAGAAATTCCGGCAGGTATTTCGCGTGCCGGAATTCTTTTCTTTCGTGCCTTTCGGTACAAGCGAGTGAGTGATTTGCGCATCCAAGGCATTTTGTAGTATTTGTACAGTTTGAAACTGAGGATAATACTTCCGCTCCCGACGACCGAGCCCGCTACTACATCTATCAGAAAATGCTGCGACAGGTAGATTCTGGAATAACCGGTTAGCCATGCTATTATGAAAAAGGAAAATTTGGTAGCATTGTTTTTTGTGAGTGTTGCCAACATCAGGAAAACAGTAAACGCGGTGGTGGTGTGTCCCGAAGGAAAGCTGCGAATCGAATGCAGTTTAACTCCCTGAACAAAATGCAGCTGGTGTGTTTCGTACAATTCAAAATATTTGGAAGGGCGGTACATATCGGGTAGTAAAGCTTGTTTAAATACGAAAACAAGCAGGTTACTTAGCAATATGGCCGTAATAAATACGATAAAGAACTTAAACTTTCGCTGCATTAGAAACAGAAAAACAGCCAGGTAGAACAGTCCGTTTCCCAGGTAAGTAACCAGTCTGAAAAAGTGGTCGAAAACCGGAGCGTGTAATTGGTTGAGAAAAAGATGGATTTCAACTTTCGGGAAAAGGGAGATAAAAACAAGGCTTATCACGATGAACAACGCTTGTGGAATCAGAAAAAAACGGTTCCTGAATACAAATTTCTTCACTTTTGCTATTGTTGGTTTGTTTAGTTCAAAGCTACAATGAAAGTAGGGGGGGAATGTTTGCTGTTTGTTACCTGTTTGATAACAAAAGGTTTATCTGAAGGCAGTTTAATCTTGGGAAACAGGTTGTACGTTAAAAAATCGGGATGATTGTGTAATCTTTTTGTGTTTGCGTGGATAGAGGCCAACTTATGATAGTATACAAAAAAAGAGCTATCCTTTTTTAGCAGGATAGCTCCGTAGTAAGTATTTATAGATTGTAAAAGTATTAACCGTCAAATTTTGACTATTCTGTGATGATTGTACCGTCAGCAGAAATTTTCAGATAAACTTCAGTGTCGTTTTGCTCCAGCTCAAAAAGGTAGAACTCAGCATCGGCGGTCTCAACAAATTCAACGTCGTCGATTTCGTAAGCAGCATATTCCGAATTGGCAAGTGCAGTCATTACCGCTTCCGGAACATTTGCCTGTTTTACATCGGTGGTGGTTTTTATCCAGGTGCCATTCTCCGAATATTCAACTTCCCGGTATGTATCACCATCTTTTATCAGAATTTCAAATACTCCGTCTTCCAGTTCCGATTCCACAACAACCGCATTGGGGTATTTATCGGCAAGGTGCGAAAGGATGGCTTCCGACAGGGGTAGCGGAATATAATCGTCATCTAAAGAGCTGTCGCTTACTTTTATTAACTCGCCTTCATCGGTAAAATACAGATCCAGTTCTTTGTCGCCGCTTTCCACTTCCATGATAAACAAGCTTTCTCCTTCCGGACGTTCCACTTTATCAACGTCGTCGATTTCCCACGAAGCATATTCTCCTGCTTCAAAAGAATTACGAATAACTTCCGGTAACTGCTGGTATGCCAGATCGGTTTCGGTATAGATCCAGTTTCCATCCTGGCTGAACCAGGCTTCCATTTCACTGTTTTCCATCGCGAATTCGGCTACATAGTAGGTGCTTTTCAAATCCCAGTCAACTTTGTTTACGTTGGGGTACTTGGCTTCAAAAGTACTTTCTACCGCTGCATTTACTGAAACTGAGTTGTCGTCGTCGCTACACGAAGCAGCCAACAGGCCTGCCGAAAGAATTGATGCGAAATAAATTGTTTTCTTCATTTCTAATTGTTTTTATGAATTAATATGAATTGATAATGTGGCTTTCCAGCACTTATGATTATACTGTCTTTTGGTGGGGCGATTGATTTGTAAGATTAATCATCTAACCCGATAAAGTTGTAATCGTTGTCAAAGTTCAGTTCCATCTCGTTGCTTAGTTTTACCTCCGTTTTCCATCTTTCCCGGTCTATTTCCAGAACGTTTTGCTGTGAGTGGTTTTGTGCTACAAAATCCAGAATTGGTTGAGGAACAGCACTCGGCGGAATGGCTGAAAACTTGAAATCAATTTCTTTCCATTGTCCGCTCCTCGAAAATTCAAGTTTGTTTCCGTCGGCAAAGATTACTTTGTAACTAAGCTCCAGAAAATCTACTTCTTTGGCTGTGTACGATATTTTCAGATCGGGAAAATGATCTTTTATAAACTTCCGCGAAGTTTCCGGGAGTTGCTCAAAAGGAATCATTTTATAATTGCCGGCTTTTACTCCGCTGTTCAGAGCAAAAAGGCAGAACAGTATTAAAAAAGAATGTTTCATGGTTTCTGTTTTTTGTTAATGATTACGGGGACAAAAATGAGGGACAATTCTGAAATAAATTTGAAATAAGCGCACACTGACAAAATTTTCCAGAAAGTTTCAGGGATGAACCAGGTGCTGTTAAATCAGTATCGAGGCCGGAAAGACAAGCCGGAACCGATGTCTGTCATTGTTAAAAGTGTACTCCCGCTTGATGTTATATAATTTGCAAATAGAATTGACAAGTGCCAGTCCCAGCCCGGTAGACCCTGCTTTTTTGCTTCCCTGGTAAAAACGTTTAAAAATCTCTTCTTCAGGCAAAGCCCTGGTTTGTCCGCTGTTCTCAACAATCAATTCCGATTTTTGTATAAAAACACTTACCTGTCCATACTCCTGATTATGTACAAACGCATTTTTAAGAAGGTTGCGAATCAGGATATTGGAAAGGGTTTCATTCATTCGGGGTTGTAAAATGCTGCTTTCTTCAATGTTGACATCGATGTTTTGATGGGCAAAAACTTCATTAAAATCATCCAGAAGTTTTTTTGTCAGGTCGTTTATGTTGATGGTTTTTGTGTCCTGAAACTGGAAATTGTCAATTTTGGTAAGCAGAAGCAGTGTCCGGTTTAGCTTAACCAGGTGCTCCAAATCCTCTAATGTTTTTAAGATCTCTTTCAGCTGTTTCTCCGAAAGCTCAGGATCGTTCATCAACAACTCCAGCCGGTTTTTACAAACAGCCAGTGGCGTCTGTATTTCGTGCGAAGCATGGCCGATAAATAGCTTTTGCTGTTCATACATTTCCGCATTTCTCCGGGCAGTTTTCAGCATTGCTTCGTTTAAGCGTTTAAATTCTTCTACCTTGGTAGAATTGGAAAGAACAGGGATTTTTTGGCCGATAGTATAACTTCTCAGCCAGCTTAAAAGTGCGTACAAAGGCCTGAAGCTTTGGCGCAAAATCCAGAAATTAACAAGGGCAATGCTTACCAATAGCAGCAAATACAGGAAAATTATCCAATAAAGAATGGTTTCCTGTAAATCATCTTTTTCGATGGTTGGAATGGCGACGGTTAGTTCAAAAAACTGATCGTTTGAGTTCCGAAATATTGTTTTTAAGATGCGCGCCGGCTCTGTTTCTTTTTTCGACTCAATGTACACCATTTCGTCGCTGTAGCGAAAGCCTTCGTGTTGTGCGGCATACTCGTTGGTTACCGGCCGAATGAAATAGCTGTTGTTTGTTCCGTTGTTTTCCGAGGGGAGTTGCCGGCCGGCAAGTGCCAGGGTAATAATTTGTTCCGAATAATCCTCCAGCGAATCATCCGTTTCGTCGTTTATTTCATCCATCAGAATAAAATAAAAAATACTGGCCCATACAGTGAGCAAGAGAAGCAGCACTGTGGATATACGTATGGTTATTCGATGGACAAGTTTCATTTACTTTTATATTAATGGTTACCGCAGATACATAATTTATTCGGCAATCAGCCTGTATCCCAGGCCGTAAACCGATTTTATTTCGATGGAAGCACCTGCTTCTTTCAGTTTTTTTCGAAGGTTTTTGATTTGCGCATAAATAAAATCAAAATTGTCAACCTGGTCAATGTGGTCTCCCCAAACCGATTCAGCCAGGTTGGTTTTGTTTACCAGGTAACCCGGCCTGATCATAAAGAAATGCAAAATGTCGTATTCTTTTCGCAACAACTCAATAGGCGTTTCATTTACATGTACTTCAAATTTATCGGGGTAAAGCTTTACGTTTCCAAGTACAATGCTCAGTTGTCCGCCAACCTGGTTTCGGCGAATAACGCTTTTGATGCGGGCATTCAGTTCCGAGAGGTCAAAGGGCTTGGTAAGATAATCGTCGGCGCCAAGTTCCAGCCCGGCTACTTTGTCGTCCACTGAATCTTTGGCTGAAATAATGATAACATTGTCTTTCTTGTTCAGAGCCTTCAAATTCTTCAACAGCGACAAGCCGCTACCATCCGGAAGCATGATATCGAGCAGAATACAGCTGTAATCGTAATCTTCCATTTTTCTCATTGCATCCACGTATGTTTCAGCCGTTTCCACAATGTAGCGTTCCTGTGTAAGGTAGCGCTCCATAATTTCTTTTAAGGAAGGTTCGTCTTCAACAATTAATATTTTCACGCCTTTTTTATGCAAAGTAAGAAATATAAAACTGAAATAATTCTGAAATATTTAAGGAGATACTGCAATCGTTCATTCACAAAAAATTAACAGGAAGGTTTTCATGTATCACTTTAGTTTCAATAACTTGCAGGTGAATTCAATTCAATTAAAGAGTTTGATGAACGATGAAAACGCTCCAGAAACTGGTTGAACACACCTTGTTTCCATTGTACCTGTTTGTATTTGCTTTGGGATTGTTTTCTTTTGGCAGTTGGGATACAAGTATTTTTATTCTCGACGAAGCTAAAAATGCAGGTTGCGCCCGCGAAATGCTGGAAAATAATAGTTGGCTCGTTCCAAGCTTTAATTCGGTTTTGCGTACCGACAAGCCGCCTTTGCATTATTTTTTTATGATGCTGTCGTACAGTGTTTTTGGCGTGAATCCTTTTGCCGCCCGCCTGTTTTCTGCGGTATTCGGGGCCTTGACAATTCTTGTTAGTTTTCAGTACATCCGGCGTTTTTGTGATTTGCCAACTGCTTTTTGGACTGCTTTTGTTCTTCTTTCCTCCATTCATTTGGCCATTCAGTTTCATTTGGCTGTTCCCGATCCGTACCTGGTTTTCTTTTTTACCTGGAGTTTGCTGGCGTTTTTCTCGGCCTTCAAAACCGGGCGAAACCGGGAGCTTGTTTTTATGTATGTGGCAATGGCTTGTGGCATCCTTTCCAAAGGTCCGGTGGCCATTTTGCTACCCGGACTGATCTTCTTACTGTTCCTGATCTTCTCCAGGAATTTTACATGGAAAGCAATCCGGAGTTTAAGGCCCCTTTGGGGATTGGCAATTGTTCTGGGCATAACTTTTCCCTGGTTTTTTCTGAATGGCCTGCAAACTGATTGGGAGTGGACACGCGGATTTTTTCTGAAACATAACCTGCATCGTTTTTCATATACCATGGAAGGACACGATGGATTTTTCCTGGTGCCCCTTCTTTATGTTTTTCTTGGACTGCTTCCGTTTGCCGTTTTTCTGCCACAGGCAATTGTGTATGCTTTCAAAAAACGTGAAAACGATTTTGTGCTTTTTGCTCTGATTGCAGCAATAAGTATTGTTGCATTTTTCTCGGTTTCACAAACCAAACTTCCTAATTACACCGTTCCGGCCTATCCTTTTGGGGCCTTTTTTATAGCGCTTTTTATCACCCAAAAGTTGCGGGAATTCAAGTCGCTTCGCACATCTTATGTTGTTCTTCTATTTTTCGGGATTTTATTGCCGATCGGTGGCTTTATTTCAATAAAGTTTGATTCTTCGCTTGCCCCAGTAAAAGAAAGTTATGCCTGGTTACTGGCGTTTCCGATACTGCTTGTTTTAGCCTGGTTTTTCCGAAAACAGGTTCAAAAAATGCTTTTGATTACCGGTTTTTCAGGAATTGTAACAGCCCTGATTTTTGTTGGGGTGCTGGCTCCAAAACTCAGTCATCAAAACCCGGTGTTGCAAAGTTTGGATTTGCTTAAAGATAGGGAAGTCGCCTATTTTGAAAAGTTCAATCCGGCTTATCCTTTCTACCTGGAAAAGACAATTCACCCGCTCGAGAAGGAAGAAATTGGGGCTTTCTTTCAGGAGTATCCGGATGGAATTTTGATCTCCACACGAAAAAGAATACAGCAAGCCAACCTTGGTCCGGAGTACGAAATTATATATGAAGGCAAAGATTTGTTTGAATCGCCAACTACGGTTTTGATCGCTTTGAAGAAACTAGCGGATTGATTTTTCTAATTGCCGGTTCTCTCGCGAACGAGGTTGGCCAGTTGTACGCGGCTCTTCACGCCGGTTTTGGTAAAAATCCGGTGATTGTGGTCTTTCACCGTTTGAAGGGTGATGAATAGTTTTTCAGCAATCAGTTTATTGCTATGGCCTTCGCAAATCTCGAGGATGATTTCAGCTTCGCGTTTTGAAATTTCGTAAGCCTGGCAAAAAGCCTCAAAATCAATGCTCAACTCAGCGGAAGGTAATTTTTGCCCCAGTTTTACGGTTAAAGGAATAAAAACCCCCGTGGCAAAAAGCAGGACAATGGCAATTCCGCCCGAAATGAAATCAAAAGTGTCGTAGAAATTCATTGCCAGGGAGTAAACGCACACGGATAGAAAATAAAGCAGCGCTTGTTTTTTCCCAAATCCTGTTTCTTTGGTAAGCCTTTTCTGCGAAGCAATAATAAAAAAGGGAAGCAGGAACAACAAGTGTATCAGTAAATTCAGCCCAAGAATAATGCGGATAACAAAAAGGGTAGCGTTGTCTGGCATTTCAATGACTTCTTTATAAATCAGAAAATCAATCAGAAAAACCAACAGCACCAAAATAGGGAAAAAGAGATAGGCAAAGAGTGGTTGAGTGTCGCGTGCGTTTAACAGGAAGGAAAATTTCAGCAACATAAACCAACTTACGACCATAAAAGGAATGCCGATCATAGGAAAGAAAAACGCCAGCTTGGAGCTAAGCTCGGTACTTAGTTGCAGGTCGTTGAGCAAAAGGTGCAGAACGGCGTTTCCCCAAATGCTGTAAATCAAAAACGAGAAAAGGAAAATCTGGTGATAAAGCAACATGGCCATTGCCGGCTTTTTCTCGGTTTGGTATAACTGGAAAGCGGTAAGGATTCCCAAGGCCGCCATTCCGCCGGAAATGATAAAAACGATAATGTAAACAAGGTTGCCGATCCACATGATTCTGAAACTAAAGTAGTGTCGTACAATTTTACGAACTCCCAGTATTTACTGCTAACTACGAAAGTAGTGAATTTAAGAAATCCAACTAAAGTAGGAAGGAAAATTTTGAAGGATGCCGTAGCTTTGAGTCAACGAAAACAAAAAACGAAGTTTAGAAACAAATTAAAATTACAAGAAATGGAACGCGACAATTATTACAATCAGATTCCTTCTGTCGGAGGAAGTTTCAGTTACGGATGGCGTACGATGTTTGGGAAATCGTTTCTGATGCTTTTCGTGGCTGTTATAATTATGGGATTGCTTAACGGCCCGTCAGCGGGATTAAAATTTGATGATCATCATTCACTGTTTACCGGGCTAATTTTATTGCCGATGGCTTTGTTTGGACTGGCTTATGCTTTCTTATTTTTGCCCGTTATTAAATATGGCAGAGATTTAATGTTTCTCCAGGCAATGCGCGGCGAAGACGCTGATTTGAAAACATTGTTTGAAGGATTCCGGAAAAATTACCTGAACATTATACTGGCCAACCTGATTGTGGTGGCATTGGTAGCGATCGGGTTTATTATGCTTGTTATCCCCGGTATTATTGTTTTGTGCCGATTAATATTTGTGCCTTACCTGGTGATGGACAAAAATCTGGAAGCCATGAAAGCAGTGGAGAAGAGCTGGCAGATGACCCGCGGGCACGGATGGGAAATATTTGCGATGCTGATCCTTTCTTTCTTTATCACAATCGGGGGGCTCATGGTGTTCTTTGTGGGGATCATTTTTGCCCGGATGTGGAGACATTCAGCTTTCGCTACATTTTATCAGTCGGTGTTAAATCAATCGGATGATGACAACCCAATACCCATACTTGGTGTGAACGAACAATAGATTTGAAACAAAAAACAAAAGCAGGCAGAAGGCCCGGATTTTTCCGGGCTTTTGTTTTTTTTTGAATTGCTTTGAGTATTTTGGATGCCAATTATCATCCGCATGAAAAAATTACTCTTTTTTCTCTTTCTACTGGCAGCAGTTGTAGCGAAGGCGCAATATTTTCAAACGGGGCAGGATCCTTCTTCCATAAAATGGCGCCAGATCAACACTGAAAATTTTCAACTTATTTTTCCTGACTATTATGAAAGTCAGGCACAGCTATTGGCCCAAAAACTGGAGAAAGTGTATGATTATGCAAGCTATTCGTTGAAATACGAGCCACAAAAAATATCGGTGATCCTGCATACGCAAACCGTAAATTCGAATGGTTTGGTGGCTTATGCGCCCAAACGTTCTGAATTCTATACCACGCCACACCAGGCAATTTATGCACTCGACTGGTTGGAGCAGCTGGCGGTTCACGAGTTCAGGCACGTGGTTCAGATCGATAAAATAAATTCAGAACTGCCAAAGATTATCAAACTGCTTTTGGGGGAACAGGGAACGGCGCTGGTTTTTGGCACTTATCTGCCGTGGTGGTTTATTGAAGGAGATGCAGTGGTAACAGAAACAGCACTTAGTTCTTACGGTCGCGGGCGCTTGCCTTCGTTTCTGATGGAACACCGCGCTTTGGCGGTTGAAAAAGGAGTGGATTCGTACGATAAAGCGTATTTGGGATCGTTCAAAGATTACGTTCCGAACCACTACAAGTTAGGCTATTATTTAGTGGGCAACGCACGTGAGCGTTATGGCGCTGACCTTTGGGAAAAAGTGATGGAGCGTGTTGGCAGGAAACCTTTTTCGCTCACTCCGTTTAATACTGCTCTAAAAACGGAAACCGGAATGAACAAGGTTGAACTTTATCAATCGGTGTTCGACAGTTTGGCGCATGTTTGGAAAAGTGAAGATGCAGCCTATGTGGAGCCGGGAAGTTTGACCATTTCAAAACCATCCAATACACACAAAAATTACGAGTACAATCATTGGCTTAACGACCATGAAATGGTCTCTTACAAAACCAGTTTTGACGATATCCCGGCCTTTGTAAAAATCAATCAGGAAGGTGAGGAAGAAGTGATTCATCGTCCCGGGGTTATATTTTACGAATCTGTCAGTTATGAAGGAGAATGGATTGTTTGGTCGGAACAGATACCCGATCTTCGCTGGTCGCACAGCGGGCGTTCGCGTATTCAACTGTTGAATGTGAAAACTAAACACAAAACAAGTGTTGATACCGAATTTAAAGCTTTTGCTCCGGTGCTTTCTTCCACTCACGATCAGATTCTGGTGGTTGAAGCCGATTTTTCAAGTAATTATTACCTCACTGTTTACGATGTGGCATCGGGTAAAATGGTAAGCCGCTATCAGACTCCGGAGAATAACTATTTTTTATCGCCCCAGTGGTTAAATAAGAAAGAAGCGATTGCAGTTTTGCTTACCAGGCATGGCAAACGTTTGGCAAAGTTTAACCTGGAATCTCAGAAATTCGATATACTGTTTGACCGGGATATGGGAGATATAAAACAGTTGCACATCAGCAAAGACAAGCTGTATTTTATAAGTGCTTATTCAGGGAAAGACGCACTCTATACTTTCGATTTTAATACAAGTAAAATTCAGGAGGTTTACGAACCCCGTTTTGGAGTTGCTTATCCGGCTGTTAATGCTGCTGGCGGGATAATTCTAAGCGATTACACTGCCAACGGATATCGTTTGATTCAACCGGTTGAATTGAGATCGGCAGAGTTGACCCACGTTCAGAAAGAGACTTATCCTTTGGCTGGTTCGCTGGCCGGCCAGGAAAAAGGTGTTCCTGATCTCCACACCAGTGATAACGCCAGTTATACATCAAAAAAATACAGCAAGGCTGCTAATCTGTTTAATTTTCATAGCTGGGCACCGGTTTTTGTTGATCCTTATACATACGAATTTGAATCAGGCGTTAGCCTTATGTCTCAAAATAAGCTGGGGACTGCGGAAACGGTGCTGGGATACAAATGGGATAGTGCCGAGAGTTACGGACGCTTGTATGCACATTATATTTACAAAGGCTGGTATCCGGTAATCGATTTTGAAATTAGCCGGGCAAGCCGGTCTTCCCAATACAGCCAGGTTACGGAATATGTGCAGAATGGACAAGTAGTATCCAGAGACACAAGTGTCAGGAGTTTTGACTGGCGGGATATCAATCTGAGTACAACAATTCAATTTCCGGTAAATCTTACCCGCGGTATCTTTCATCGTTTGCTACAACCCGAAATTGGCTATGATTTCACACATTACAAGGCCGATGCCTCGGTTCCGGACGGTTTTCCAGGCGGCTCATTTCAGTCGCTAACCTACCGAATGTATTACCATCAAATCAGGAAACGTAGTTACCAGGACATATTACCAGACTTTGGAATAATAGTGGACGGTAGTTATGTTCATTCTCCCTTTGGCGATCACAATTTGGGAAGCCTGCTAAGCGGCGAAGGTATTATGTATTTGCCGGGAGTAAAAGCAAATCACGGATTGAGACTTTACGGAGGAGCCCAGAAAAGGCTAAATGGAGATCATTACAGTTACTCCGATGATATTCGGTTTCCAAGGGGATGGAAACGAACTTCCACCAAAGAAATGTTGGTGGGAGCCGTAGATTATAAACTCCCTTTGCTAAATCCCGACTGGAGCATTGGTGGACTCGCATATGTGAAAAGAATAAGTGCGTCGCTCTTTTTCGACTATGCGCACATGATTCGCAATTATTATTCAAACGGTCAGGTTACCGGGACCTTTTCTCAGAATATTTCTTCCTTGGGAGTGGAGATATTGAATGATGTCAATTTTCTGCGCTTTTATGCACCGGTTCAGATAGGAGGTCGTGTTTCATATTTACCCGAAGTGAAGAGCGCGAATGTTGCGCTTCTTTTATCGGTCGATTTTTCATCACTCTAGAAAATTTTGGGTACAAACTAAGAAATAACCGCCAATTAAAATATCTGATTACAAACGGGCAATATATCATATCTAATGTAATCGAAATATTTACAGTCATTTACGGGAAGCTATAGTCATTTTTAAGCCTCTGAGATTTGAATATTTTTCAGATTGTGTCTCCGTGTACATAAATAGTGGCTACTGACAAGGTATAACTCATTCGAAAAGGAGAGTAGAGGCATCATTTCGCTTGAGACCTAAAAGATATATTAGTATCACTTTTGTAACAACCTAACAAGTAGGAGGTAATTACATATGTATAGATGAATTAATAGCACAAATATCTCATCGTTACATTTGTGTCGCGTAGTTTCATGCCAGATATAACTATGTAATCAGTTAAAATGATTCACCAACATGTTTTATTACAAAAGAAAATGTTTAAGCTTTTACAGTTCTAATCATCTTTTGTATAACTACAATAACTTCGCTATGTTGAAAGTTTGTTATCATACTATTCATTGTATCAATTCTTTATGTCGACTAACTGAAGTCATATATGGATATATTGATTACATATCTATATTGTCGAATAATACAGCCCATAAATTAATCATATATCATTATTATTCAATAATATATAAACTTTAAGTGAAGTTAATTATTGGATTTAAATTGAATTTGTAGGCTTATTTGTATAAAAAAATGACTTCAATTTGATTGGGAAAGTAAAAATTAATGTTACATTTGTTGTGAATAAAGCGATGGATTAACTGGACGCACAACTTAATTGGATTGCCCAAGTGTTAATCTAATTATGAAAAAATGAAAGACAGAATCAAAGAGTATATGGATTATAAAAACATTAATGCAGGGGAACTTGCGTCAATGTTAGAAGTCCAACGTTCAAATATTTCCCATATACTTAATGGCAGAAACAAACCAGGGGCTGCTTTCATTGAGAAAATGCTCTTAGTGTTTCAGGATCTTAATGCGCGTTGGTTACTAACCGGTTTAGGGGAGATGATTGACGGCGTTAGTAGCTCGGATAAAAATGATACGATAGAGCTTAAACAGCCAATTCAACAGGACATTTTGCCAAAACAAACTTCCTCTGAAGAACGATCCGAAAAGATTGAACCCAAATCGGAAATCGATACCGCTCAAATTCTTTCGTCGGATGCTGTTGAGAAGATCATCTTACTTTATAAAGATGGTACCTTCTCTACCTTTCAAAGTAAGAAGTAACGGAATACTCTTTCTAAAAATATTGTAATATACTTTTATTTAATAATCTGCCAGCAGGTATTGAAAATGTAAAATCAAATGCATACATTTGTAACTAATTGTTGTTGTAAAGAACTTTGTTGGTCAATTTAGCTACCTGTATCTAATTGTTAGTAGAGGTAAAAGAACAGAAAGACTGGTTTTTAAAATCGGTCTTTCTGTTTTTGTTTATATGTATTTACTCGATAAAACGCATTCATTGCCTACTTTATCTAAAAGACAAAGGTTTTTGTGTTTGAATTATCTGACTATCTCTCTAGTTATTTTTTATAAACATTTGTATTATAAGTAACATACTATATTAAAAACATATGCAAACAAGCCATTAACAATTGTTTTTGCAAATTATTACGCTGTTTACAAAAATAAATCAACAATAGTTTGCATATGTGAAATTTGTTATTTACATTTGTTTCGTAATCAAATTACAACAATAACAAAAGACAAGATGATTAACAGATTATAATTTTTACAAACCCAATTTTAAGTTGATAAATCCAGAAGTCGCTTGGGCCACTAGTAATAGTGGCCTTTCTGGTTTTTATGAAGATTGTATATAAATTGTAGAGAAAATTGAAAATAATTTGCAGATGTAAATATTATAGTTACATTTGTACTAAATCAAGTCAGACCCTTTATTTTTTATCTAATTATAAATTTCTATACAAGACCGTTTCGTACGGTCTTTTTTATTGTCTCTCGGCAGAAATAATCTATTATCTTTGTGCGCAAATTTAAACGCATGGCAAAAAAATTTGTAGCTGATTTTGTGGTAGTCGACAATAAACCTCTGAATGCTACCAATTTTCTGATTAAAGCGAGGAGCAATTCGGTATTACCAACTATACTTCCCGGACAGTTTGTAAATGTGGAGATTAACGATGCAAAAGAAATATTTCTTCGCAGACCTTTTTCTGTTTTCGAGGTGGATTACAACCAAAATACTATCTCCATGATCGTTAAGATTCTGGGAAGAGGATCAAAAAAGCTGACTGAGATAGAAGCCGGATGCAATATTAGCCTGGTATATCCGCTTGGAAAAAGTTTTACGTATCCCGCTGCTACTGACAAAGTATTGTTAATTGGGGGGGGGAGCGGAGTTGCCCCTATGTTGTTCTTGGCGAAAGAGTCGGGTTTAGATAAAACGCAGGTTGATATTTTGCTGGGAGCACGAACCAAAGAAGACCATATAGATGTTGAATCTTACTCGAAATATGCCAACCTGCATTATGCAACAGAGGATGGTTCACTGGGCGAAAAAGGCTTCGTGACGCAACATTCGGTTTTTGTAAATGATCTTAATAAATACGATAAAATATATGCATGCGGACCAGACGGAATGATGCGTGCCATTGCAAAAGTTGCCAAAGCAGCGGATGTTTTTTGTGAAGTTTCCCTTGAAAACCTCATGGCCTGCGGCTTTGGTGTGTGCCTGTGCTGTATTGAGCCAACCAATAAAGGAAATTTGTGTGTTTGTACTGATGGACCGGTATTTAATATTAATGAGTTGAAATGGTAGATTTAAAAGTAAAAGT
Organism: Maribellus luteus; assembly: GCF_003576475.1. Lineage (GTDB taxonomy): Bacteria > Bacteroidota > Bacteroidia > Bacteroidales > Prolixibacteraceae > Draconibacterium > Draconibacterium luteum. The sequence goes on from NZ_QWGR01000007.1 coordinate 203,342, forward strand.
CCACAACCTGGAGTTTAAAAACCCAATCACCCTGGCGTCTGGCACTTGTGGTTTTGCACGCGAAATGGCCGATTTCTTTGATCCGGCGATAGTAGGTGGATTCTTTTTAAAAGGCAGCACGCTTAAAAACAGGGATGGAAACGAGTATCCCCGCATGGCTGAGACTCCTTCGGGAATGTTAAATGCTGTGGGGCTGCAAAACAAGGGGATCGACTATTTTATCGAAAATATTTACCCCGAAATAAAAGATTACGATACACAGTTAATTATTAATGTTAACGGTTCAACGGTAGAAGATTACATTGCTTTAACCGAGAAAGTGAATGAACTGGACAAGATTCGCGGTATTGAATTAAACATCTCGTGCCCCAATGTAAAAGAAGGAGGGATGGCTTTTGGAGTAAGCTGCCCGGGAGCAGAGATGGTTACGCGAGAAGTTCGGAAGGTTTATGATAAAACCCTGATCGTGAAACTGTCGCCAAATGTTACGGATATCAGTGAAATAGCCCGGGCTGTAGAAGGGCAGGGTGCCGATGCGGTTTCTTTGGTGAACACCTTCCTGGGAATGGCAATTGATGCGGAAACCAGGAAGCCAAAACTATCAACCATCACCGGTGGTTTATCCGGGCCGGCCATTAAACCGATTGCACTTCGGATGGTATGGCAGGTGGCCAATGCTGTAAAAATTCCCGTAGTTGGAATGGGAGGAATTATGAATGCTGCCGATGCCATTGAATTTATGCTGGCTGGTGCATCTGTTGTACAGATCGGTACCGCAGTTTTTAAAGACCCAACACTTCCCGTTCAAATCATCAACGAGTTGGAAGATTATATGCTTCGACATAAAGTGCAGTCAGTGAATGATTTAATTGGTGAATTACAAATATAATTAGTGTAGATTACATTTGTTGTCATGAAATAAAAGTAGTCATTTTGATTTAATCTCAAATGTGATAACTGTATTCACGGTTATCTTCTTCAATAAAATCTATAATAGATAAATACTTTTTAGTGTTTTTTCTGGGCTTGTTTTAGGGTAGACCTTCTATTAGTTATATTTTTGCGTCGATTTAAAATTGCAATGTGAACATTTCAATTTTAAATTCGTTATAGAAACTGCAAATAGCAAAATAAAATAATTAAAGAATCTAATAGTATGGCAAGCTTTAACATCGTAATGCCCAAGTTAGGTGAAAGTATCCAGGAAGGAACAATCACCAAATGGTTTGTAAAAGAGGGAGATACAATCGAAGAAGACGACATGTTATTTGAAGTGGCCACGGACAAAGTGGACTCAGAAATTCCCTCTCCGGTTGACGGAGTTGTTACCAAGATCTTATATCCCGAAGACAGCCTTGTTGCTGTGGGGGAAGTTCTCGCTGTTATTAGTTTAGACGGTGAAGTGGAAGAATCGTCAGAAGAAGCTGCTCCGGCTGAAGCAAAAAATGAAAAGACTGAAGCTCAGGCTGAAACAAAAGAAAGTTCTGTGGATGACAGCCGTAAATTGTCCAATCGTTTTTATTCTCCGCTTGTGAAAACAATTGCAAAACAGGAGAATGTTTCACTGGAAGAACTGGAATCCATTGAAGGATCAGGTGCAAGCGGACGTGTTCAGAAAAAAGATATACTGGCTTACCTGGAGAACAAAGGGACGGAACCAGCACCCAAAGCGGCTCCTTCCGTACAAGCTTCAGCACCTAAGGCTACTCCTGCGGTTGAAAGAAAGGCTCCAATGCCGGTTTCAGTAGGAGCAGGCGACCAGGTAATTGAAATGGATCGTGTCCGGAAGTTGATTGCTGATCACATGGTTATGTCGAAACAGGTTTCACCTCATGTAACTTCAATTGTTGAAGCCGATGTAACCGAGTTGGTACTTTGGAGAAAGAAAAACAAGGATGCTTTCGAACAAAAATACGGTGAAAAGATCACTTTCATGCCGGTATTTACAGAAGCTGTGGCAATGGCTTTGGCCGAATTTCCGATGGTAAACTCTTCGGTTGACGGCGACAGAATCATCCTTAAAAAAGATATAAATGTTGGTATCGCAGTAGCAAAACCAGATGGAAACCTGATTGTTCCGGTAATTAAAAATGCTGAACAACGTAACCTGATTGGTATTACCAAAGAGTTAAACCGCTTGGCAAATGCTGCACGCACCAACAAACTCGATCCTGCTGAAATTCAGGGAGGAACCTTTACCATAACCAACTTTGGTTCCTTTGGAAATATCATCGGAACGCCCATTATCAACCAACCACAGGTAGCCATTCTGGCCACAGGTATTATTGAGAAAAAACCAGCTGTTCTGGAAACTCCAACCGGCGATGTAATTGCAATCCGCCACAAAATGTTTCTGTCGTTATCGTACGACCATCGCATAGTTGATGGTGCTTTGGGCGGAGCATTTCTGCGCCGAATAGCTGATATTTTAGAAAATTTTGATACAAACCGCGCAATTTAATTTTATTATGAAGGATTTAAAAGTACCAAAACTTTATACGATCAAAACAACTCCAAAAGAAACGCTGGAGAAATGGTACCGTTTACTTACTGTTGGGCGCGCAATTGACGAAAAAGCCCCCAATTACCTGAAACAGGCGATTGGTTGGTCGTATCATGCGCCTTATGCCGGGCACGATGGTATTCAGTTGGCCATCGGACAGCATTTCGAGAAAAATAAAGACCACATTTTCCCCTACTACCGCGATATGCTCACCGCACTTTCGTGTGGAATGACAGCCGAAGAAATAATTTTGAATGGTATTTCAAAGGCGACTGACCCTTCAAGTGGCGGACGTCATATGTCGAACCACCTGGCAAAGCCTGAATGGAACATCCACAGTGTTTCGTCGGCTACCGGAAACCACACGCTTCATGCAGTAGGGGTTGCCCGGGCGATTAAATACTACGATGAAAAGGTGGTTTCAATCAGCAGCCAGGGAGAATCATCGGTTAGCGAAGGTTATGTTTACGAAGCAATAACCGGGGCTGATAAAGAGGAATTACCGGTTGTTTTTGTTTTCCAGGATAACGGGTATGGAATTTCTGTTCCAAAGAAAGATCAGACAGCTCAGCGAAAAGTTGCCAATAACTTTTCAGGATTCAAAAACACCCGGATCATCCATTGTAACGGAAAAGATGTGTTCGATTCAATGAATGCAATGGCCGAAGCCAAGCGTTTTGCCATAGAAGAAAGCAAACCCGTTATTTTGCAAGCCAACTGTGTGCGAATGGGGTCACACTCAAATTCGGATGATCATCTTCTCTATCGTTCTGACGCTGAAAGGAACTATGTGACCGAATACGACCCGCTGGGAAAATTCAGAAGGTTATTGTTGCGTTACAATCGTTTTTCTGAAGAAGAATTGCAAACCATTGAGGCCGATACCAAAGCCGTAATCAAGGCTGCACACAAAGCGGCAATGGCAGCTCCGGATCCGACGCCGGAATCGATCCATGATTTTGTGTTTGCCGAACCAATGGTTTCTGAAAAATACCCGGAAGGACTACACAACGAAGAAGGCGAAAAGAAGAAATTTATCACAGCGCTGAATGAAACCTTAAAAGCTGAATTCAGAGAAAATCCGGATACCTTTATTTGGGGGCAGGATATGGCCAACAAGGACAAAGGTGGTATTTTCAACGTATCAAAAGGGATGCAGCAGGAATTTGGCGAGAAGCGTGTATTTAACGGACCAATTGCCGAAGACTTTATCCTGGGAACTGCCAACGGAATGTCGCGTTACGACGAGAAAATCCGTGTGGTTGTTGAAGGGGCCGAGTTTGCTGACTATTTCTGGCCTGCCATGGAGCAATACGTTGATACTAGCCACGACTACTGGCGATCGAACGGAAAATTTTCGCCGAACATTACCATTCGCTTAGCTTCCGGAGGTTATATCGGAGGTGGTATGTACCACTCGCAAAACATCGAAGGTTCGTTGGCTGCCATTCCGGGAGTGCGTATCGTATATCCTTCGTTTGCTGATGATGCAGCAGGCCTTTTGCGCACATCTTTGCGTTCAAAAGGACTAACCATGTTTATGGAGCCAAAAACATTGTACCAGGATCCGAAAGCAGCAACAGTTGTTCCGGATGATTTTGAAGTGCCTTTTGGAAAAGCTCGTGTAAGAAGAGAAGGTACAGACCTTACTATTATTACCTACGGAAACACCACACATTTAAGTCTCGATGCTGCTAAGAAATTGGCCGAAGAAGGTTTGGCAAATGTGGAGGTAATCGATTTACGTTCGCTGGTTCCCCTGGATGAAGAAGCCATTCTTAATTCAGTTAAAAAGACCAATAAAGTGCTGGTGGTACACGAAGACAAAGTATTTGGTGGATTTGGTGGCGAATTAAGCGCTATTTTGAATGAAAAAGCATTTGAATACCTCGATGCACCGATTAAACGAGTGGGATCCACTTACACTCCTGTAGGTTTCAACCGTATACTGGAACGTGCCGTGTTGCCAAATGTGGAAAGAATTTACAATGCTGCAAAAGAATTAATTGAATACTAAAATCTTTGAATCATGAGCAAAACAGCGATTATATATAGCTTTCACACGCAAAAGTCTAAAAAAGTTGCCGAGAAAATTATGGAGGCTTTTGGAAAAGACCAGTTGGAAGCGGTCAATGCCGAAGAGTTGACAAAAGAAATCATTGAAAAATACGATCACTTCATTTTAAGTGCACCCACCTGGTTCGACGGGGAGTTGCCCAATTACTGGGATGAATTTGTTCCGGATCTGGAAGAAATGGATCTTTCAAAGAAATCCTTTGCCATTTTTGGTTTGGGAGATCAGAAAGGATATCCTGAGAATTTCTGCGATGCGATCGGTCTTTTGGCCGAGATTCTGGAAGGATGCGGAGCCAAGATAGTAGGGCAGACTTCAGTGGAAGGTTATACCTACGAAGCATCCAGGGCACAACGTGGCAATCAATTTATTGGTCTTCCGCTTGATCAGGAAAACCAGGCACGTTTAACCAAAGAGAGAGTTGGAAAGTGGGTGGAAAAACTAAAAGAGGAATTCTTTAATTAAAAAGAATTTTCTATTTGCAATCGCGAAGGCTGTCTGCACGTCAATTGACGGACGGATGGCCTTTTTTTGGTCAAAAGAAAATGGACCAAGGCTGAATGGATGACACACTCTTTATCAGTAGATTAGTTAATCTCCTGTCTTTTTTTTCTTATTGTTGGCAACTGATCCTTCCTGAAAAAGTTGTTTCAATAAATACTTATTACAAATGTAATCTTCCGGACTGTCAGTCTGTCAGTTGATCATTTTTGATTATTCTACATTTAAGCGCTCATTGCTGTAAGTTATTGATATGCAGCATTAAGGGCTCTGCTATGGTGATGGATTGTTTTTTACATATGTAAATACATTTGTAAAATGAGTTTTTACGAAGTCCCGTTCTTTAGTCAGCTCCGATATTATTTGGTGCCTAAACACACGATTGAAGTAAATTCCAAATTTTCGAACAGCTGCTCGCTGCGATCTAAATATGGAAAGGAAATTAGTTTAATTATTGTTAAATAGAATGGTTTGTTAAAAAAAGTTTGTTATTAACTATTTGCGATATAGCCTAAAATCGTTCTGCTAAAGTTTTCGGTTAGCTTTAATTAATTAATTTTGTGGCTTCAAATAATTTAAAGTTTTTACCGTGCCTGAAACAAGATACATATTCGTTACCGGTGGAGTTACTTCATCGCTTGGAAAAGGAATATTAGCTGCTTCGCTGGCTAAGTTACTTCAGTCGAGGGGGTACAATGTTACCATCCAGAAACTCGACCCTTATATTAATGTAGATCCTGGAACTCTGAATCCGTATGAACACGGAGAATGTTTCGTAACCGAAGACGGTGCCGAAACCGACCTGGATCTTGGCCATTACGAGCGCTTTTTGAACGAAGCAACTTCCCAGGCCAACAATGTTACCACCGGGAGAATCTATCAGTCTGTTATTGAGAAAGAAAGACGGGGTGATTATCTTGGGAAAACAGTGCAAATTATACCTCATATTACGGACGAGATCAAACGCCGGATAAAAATTTTGGGGTCGAAAGGGAATTACGATATTGTTATTACAGAAATTGGTGGCACGGTAGGCGATATCGAATCTCTTCCATACATTGAGGCTGTTCGTCAGCTGAAATGGGAATTGGGCAACAAAGCAATCGTGATCCATTTGACACTGGTTCCGTTTTTGGCCGCAACCGGCGAGTTAAAAACAAAACCTACACAGCATTCGGTAAAAATGCTGCTGGAAACAGGAGTTCAACCTGATATTCTGGTGCTTAGAACCGAGCATGACATTGACCTTGCAGTGCGTAAAAAAGTAGCACTTTTCTGTAATGTAGGTTTGGAGTCAGTAATTCAGTCGGTGAATGTGCCAACGATTTACGAGGTTCCGCTTAAAATGCTGGAGGAAAAACTGGATATAACAGTTTTAAAGAAACTGGATTTGGCCATTAAAGAAGACATTGATCTGTCTGCCTGGAACAATTTCCTGTTAAAACATAAGAACCCAACGCGGGAAGTTGAAATCGGTTTGGTTGGAAAATATGTTGAGCTTCACGATGCTTACAAATCAATTGCAGAGGCGATTACACATGCAGGAGCTGAAAATCACTGCAAGGTTAAGTTAAACTGGATTCATTCGGAAGAAATTAATAGTGAGAATGTTGCAGAACGTCTGTCACATTTAAACGGGATAATCATTGCCCCGGGGTTTGGTCACCGCGGTATGAAAGGAAAAATTGTTGCGTGCCAGTATGCCCGCGAAAACAATGTTCCGTTTTTTGGAATTTGTCTCGGAATGCAGGTGGCAGTGATTGAGTTTGCCCGGAATGTTCTGAAGCTGGAAGGTGCGGATTCATCAGAAATGAATCCTAAAACCCAGTATCCCGTTATCGACCTGATGGAAGAACAAAAAGGCATCACTCATTACGGGGGAACCATGCGTTTGGGAGCCTATGAGTGCAGGATTATTGATAAAAACTCTCATGTTTGCTCGGCTTACAATAAACTCACAGTTTACGAACGTCACCGTCACCGTTACGAGTTCAACGATACTTACCGTCAGCAATTTATTGACGGAGGAATGGTACCGGTGGGCGTAAACCCGGAAACCGACCTGGTTGAAATTATGGAAATACCGGGGCACAAGTGGTTTGTAGGTGTTCAGTTTCATCCTGAATACCGCAGTACGGTGCTTAATCCTCACCCCCTGTTTGTTGATTTCATTAAAAATGCAATAGTTGAAAAATAGAAGATGGATAAAAAATCGATAATTGGAATCGCTCTTATTTTTTTGATTTTGGTGGTGTTTTCGTACATCAACCAACCTTCCAAAGAAGAAATTGAAGCGGCAAAGATCCGACGCGATTCCATAGAACAGGTTGCAGCGCAGCGGGCGCTCGAACAACAAAAGTTTCTGGCCGAACAGGCTGCCAGTCAACAAGTGGCGATGGGAGGCGACTCCATCATTCAGAAACAAAAAATAGACGAGTTCGGAATTTTTGGAACCCAGGCCATTGGGGAAGAAGAATTTTCGACACTCGAAAACGACCGGATGAAGATTACTTTCTCGAACAAGGGAGGACGTATTTATTCAGTTGAATTAAAAGATTACAGTCGTTATGATTCTACCGCACTGGTTTTGTTCGACGGGCCCGAAACCAAATTTGGCCTGAACTTTTTTGCGCAGAACAGAAGTGTTGAAACCGATCAGCTATTTTTCCAGCAGGTGGGTGGAATACGGAATGTGGTAGTGAGCGGCCCCGATGTAAAAAAGGGTAACGAAGGAAAAATGAAGTACAACCGGGAGCATCCGGGTGGAAAAGAATCGGTTACGTTTAGATTGGAGCCCGAACCGGGCAAGTTCATCGAATATGTTTACACGCTGGAACACAACTCGTTTATGGTTGGTTTCGACGTAAAAATGGAAGGGATGAATAACTACATCGCCAGCAATCAATCGTACCTGAATTTTATCTGGGCATACGATGTTCCGCGTCAGGAGCACTATTCCCGTTTTGGTGAAGACCGTTACACTTACATGACCTACAAATTTTTTGAGGACGATGTAGATAACCTGAACAAAAACAAATCGGACGCGGAAACACTGGCCACCCGTGTTAAATGGGTTGGATTCAAACAACTTTTCTTTAGCTCAACCATTATTGCCGGAGAATCGTTCCCGAACGCATCGGTTCAGCAGGAAAAATACAACTACGAAGACAACAAGGATTACCTGGCCAATTTTAAGGCCGATATAGCCATTCCATATGATGCGTCTCCAAAAGAGGACATCGGAATGCGGTTTTATTTTGGTCCTAACCACTATCAAACACTGAAACAGTACGATCTGGATATGGAAAGCCAGATTGATCTGGGCTATGCCATTGTACGTCCGGTAAACAAATACCTGATCATTCCGGTGTTTAACTTCCTGAGACAATACATCGATAACTTCGGATTGATTATCCTGATTCTGACTGTGTTGATTAAAGTGGTGCTTTTCCCGTTCACTTACAAGTCATACATGTCGCAGGCTAAAATGAAGGTTTTAAAACCTGAAGTGGATGAAATTAATGCGAAGTTTGGAAGCGGTTCAGAAAAAGCCATGGAAAAACAACAGGCAACGATGGCGCTCTACCGAAAAGCCGGGGTAAATCCGATGGGTGGATGTTTGCCAATGGTGCTCCAGATGCCGATTCTGTTTGCGATGTTCTTTTTCTTCCCGACTTCAATCGAATTAAGAGGAGAAAGCTTTTTATGGGCAAAAGACCTTTCTACCTATGACTCTATCATTAGCTGGAATTTTAATATTCCGTTAATCGGAGATTTCATGGGAAATCACATCAGCTTGTTTACCGTTTTGATGACGATAACAACCATCATTTCAACCAGGTTGAGCCAATCGGCAGCAAGTACGCCGGGTATGCCGGGTATGAAAACCATGATGTATTTAATGCCGGTGATGTTCTTCTTCCTGCTTAACAGCTATCCGTCAGGATTGAGTTATTACTATTTCCTGGCAAACGTAATCACCATCGGGCAAACTTACGCCATCCGTCAGTTTGTTGACGAAAACAAAATCAGGGCACAGCTGACTGCCAATAAAAAGAAACCGGCTAAAAAGGCATCCGGATTTCAAAAGCGTTTGGAAGAAATGGCCAAGCAGCAACAGCAAATGCAGAAACGCAAAAAATAATTCAGAGAAAAGATAATTCAGGAACAGCGGCATTTATGTCGCTGTTTTTTTTGGTACCGGGCGTAAAGCAATTATTATTCCGAGGAATCACTAACTGAAATGAAAGTTAAGGAGCATACGCCTGTCCGGGATTTGTTTTTATTTTTTAATGCCGAATATCCAATGTTGAATTCCGAATATCCAATTTTTCGGATTTTGTTGGATATTTTACATTCAAAATTGATAATTGGATATTTTTAAAAATTGACTTTCACAAAAAAAACCGTTCTCAAGAAGAACGGTTTTTTATATGGAGTGATTTTAAACTGCTCAATCGTAACGGTGTTCGTCAGCTGACGGATAATCGTCATTGGCTGATCCGCAGGCACAATCCTGATGAAGTCCTTTTTCATACTGCTCCAGTGCTCTTAAACTCATACCCATGTTCGAGAAACCGCCGTCGTGGAACAGGTTCTGCATGGTAACCATTTTGGTTAAGTCGGAGAACAAGGTAATACAGTAATTGGCACATTCTGCGGCAGATGCATTACCCAGCGGCGACATTCTTTCGGCAAAATCGAGCAAACGGTCAAAACCTTTCACACCGTTTCCGGCAGTGGTGATGGTGGGCGATTGCGAAATGGTATTCACCCTTACGCGGCGCTCACGTCCGTAGATGTAACCAAAGCTACGCGCAAACGATTCCAACAGCGCTTTGGCATCGGCCATGTCGTTGTACCCGTAAAAAGTACGCTGCGCTGCCACATACGACAGTGCTACTACCGAACCCCATTCGTTGATGGCATCCAGTTTACGGGCGGTTTGCATTACTTTGTGGAAAGATATGGCGGAAACATCCAGCGTTTTATCCAGGTAGTTATAATCCAGGTCGCTGTAATGTCTTTCTTTTCTTACGTTGGGAGACATTCCGATGGAGTGCAGAACAAAGTCAATTTTTCCTCCCAGGTATTCCATCGATTCCTTAAAAAGGTTGGTTAAATCATCTGTATTAGTAGCATCCGCTCCAATTACGATGGTATTTAACTTTTCGGCCAGTCCATTGGTTTCACCCATCCGGATGGCCACCGGCGTGTTGGTAAGCGTAATTTTGGCACCTTCTTCGTGTGCTCTTTCAGCTACTTTCCAGGCAATGGAATCGGGGTTAAGAGCCCCAAAAATAATTCCTCTTTTTCCTTTTAATAAGTTATTACCCATGATGGTTTTAATTATAAATAATGAGTTGCAAATTTAATTGAGTTTAAATAAAACGAATAAAGAATGTACTTTTTACGTGTGAAACTCGCCTATAATTAACTGTTTGCGCCGAATATTGTTCAGAACTGTTCAAAAATTAAGTTTTATATGAATGGGTAGAAAACCGCAGATACTTGTTTGTTTTTTAACATTGACCTCGTTGAGAAGACAGATATTATGCGGTTTCTGGTTGGTAGTGAAGACTTTGCCAAATGAATAAAAACACTTTTAAAATTTGTGATTTGTTGCCAATGCTTTAAGGCGGATTACTACAGAATATGCTGTTAATCATTCGCATTTCATAAACTTTAGCACCCGTTAGATGCTGGAATTCGTTCGATCTTTTATAGCTTTGAACTGGAATTTTTCATCATTTATCATAAACCTAGAAATATGAGAAACACTTTTCTAATACTGTTGTTGTCAGTGGCAACATTCAGTTGTTCAAACTCCTCTAAAAAGGAAACAAAACAAGATAAAATGGAAGTGAACCAGGAAATTAAGAACAAGGCGGATGAGTTTGCCTCTTTCAAGTTAACCACCGACTTGTCTGTTCTTTCAGAAAAAGAAAAACAAATGCTGCCGTTGTTGTTTGAAGCTGCTAAAATTATGGATGACATTTTTTGGCAGGAAGCCTACGGCAATAAAGAAGAATTGCTTGGAAAAGACTGGGATGAGTACACCCGGAAATTTATCAGCATCAATTACGGTCCGTGGGAAAGATTGCACAACAATGAGCCGTTTTTGCCGGGCTTTGGAGCCAAGCCTGCAGGGGCCAATTTCTATCCGGCCGATATGACAAAGGCAGAATTTGACGCTTGGGAAGATGAAACAAAAACAAGCTTGTATACCTTGATCAGAAGGGGCGAAGACGGGGAATTAAAATCGATTCCATATCACGTCGCTTTTAAGGAGCAGGTGGATAAGGCCTCGGCATTGCTGAAACAAGCAGCTGAACTGGCTGAAGACCCAGGCTTGAAAAATTACCTGGAAAAAAGGGCAGAAGCTTTGCTTACCGACGAATATTACGAGAGCGATGTAGCTTGGATGGAGATGAAAAACAATACCATCGATTTTGTGATTGGGCCGATTGAAAACTACGAGGACCAATTGTATGGCTACAAAGCTGCGCATGAATCGTACATTCTTATTAAAGACAAAAACTGGAGCGTTAAGCTGGAAAAATATGCGGCTTTGTTACCGGGACTACAAAAAGCCCTGCCGTGCGAGCCCAAATACAAAAACGAAACACCCGGTGTGGATTCGGATATGAATGTTTACGATGCCGTTTTTTATGCCGGCGACTGCAACTCGGGAAGTAAAACCATTGCCATTAACCTGCCCAACGACGAACGGGTGCGCGAATCAAAAGGAAGCCGCAAACTTCAGTTGAAAAATTCGATGCAGGCAAAATTTGACAAGATATTGGTTCCGATTGCTGAACTTCTGATTGCCGAAGATCAACGTTCGCACGTTAAATTCGATGCTTTCTTTGAAAATACCATGTTTCACGAAGTAGCACACGGATTGGGGCTGGGAAATACCGTTGACCAAAGCACTACGGTGCGCGAGGCATTAAAAGAAACCTATACTTCGATTGAAGAAAACAAAGCCGATATTCTGGGCTTGTGGTGCGTTTACCAGCTCAACGAAATGGGAGAACTGGGCGACAAAGACATGATGGATAATTTTGTGACTTTTATGGCGGGCATTTTCCGTTCGGTAAGATTTGGAGCCGCCAGCGCCCATGGTAAAGCCAACATGATGCGTTTTTATTACTTCCAGGAAACAGGCGCTTTTACGCGCGATGAAACAACAGGAACCTACCGTGTTGATTTTGAAAAAATGAAACAGGCCATGCTTGGACTTTCTGAAACGGTATTAAAAATCCAGGGTGACGGCGATTACGAAACGGCTAAAAAGATGATCGACGAAAAAGGGAACATCCGCGAAGCTTTGCAAAAAGACCTGGATAGAATCGGTGAAGCCGGAATTCCGCGCGACATCGTTTTTGAACAGGGACCGGAAGCACTCGGCTTGTAAATCAATAGTAAAATCATAAGCGAAATACCTGTCAGGAAAAGTTTCCGGCAGGTATTTTTTTTGTATTTGCACGTGTAGCTGCTTTTTGTGGCGGCCAATTACTTCGTTGAAAGACATCTAGTTCCGGAAATTTTTTATCTTGCACTAAAATTCGCACAATGAAACGGATTCTGGCAGCATTCTTAATTCTTCTGGCAAACCTGGTTTTGCTGGTGCATGCTGTTATTCCGCATCATCATCACAGCGAAAACCTTTGTTTCGACCTCACCGTTACGGAGCAGAGCAACACCGAAACCTGCTGCAGCGGAATCTGTACCAAAGAGAATCATCCGGATGATCCGGATAAAGAGTCTGACTGCTGCACGCTTTCTCACATTATTGCGCTTTTCAACGGAGATATCAAACAAAACATCCGAGCTCACATCAGTTCACATGATTTGCTGAGCAATGTATCGTTTGTCGCACTCGAAGGCAACGAAAATTCAGGGATTTTGAATCCCCGTTTCTTTATCGAGATTGTTTTCAACGATCAACTTCCCATTTATCATTCGCTGGCCAGCAAGGCCTTTGGCTTAAGAGGTCCTCCTTTTGTCGGCTAAATTCCGGTAGACTGGAATAACATTTCATGCTGGTTTCTGACCGGAATCTTTCGCTTTCTTTTTGATGTACGATGCCAAATGGGTTTGAATCTGATTCAACCTGGCAGTGGGTTGTATTTCAGAGTGAATGCGCACTTATTTTTCAAAAGATCCAATACCGGATCACAGTTTCAATACTTAGTATAATCATAAACAAATGAAACGAATATTATTTTTTATTACCGCGTTATCCGTATTAGCATGGGGCTGCAAAGAAAACGCGAAGGTGGAGAATGAGGCTGATCACGATCACGACCATGAACACGAGGAAGTAAAATTTCAATACACCGGTTATTCCGAAAGCCTGGAGTGTTTTGCTGAAGCCGATCCTTTTGTTTTGGGGGAAGAGAGCAATGTTTTATCGCATTTTTCGTGGCTGAGCAATTTTAAACCTGTCAATAACACACGGGTAACGCTTAAACTGCAAGTGAATACAAGCGAAGTGAGCGAGACACTGGAAGAAACGGATCGGCCGGGGATTTACAGTTTCAATCTCAAGTCGGAAATGGCAGGAAGCGGAAAGCTGGTTTATGAAATCCAATCAGGCGAAGAAACGTTTCGGTTGGAAGTCCCCAATATTACGGTGTATCAGAACGATGAAGCTGCCCACGAAGCGGCAGAAAAAGCGGAAATTTCAGGGATTAATGCATCCGTTTTTACTAAAGAACAATCCTGGAAAATCGATTTCAGAACAGAACTGCCCGCCAACGAACCTTTCGGGCAGGTGATAAAAACCGTGGCGCAGGTTCAGTCAGTTCCTTCGGATGAAATCACACTCACTGCCAAATCAAACGGAATGGTGCAGTTTGTAAGCCATAACCTGGTGGCTGGAAAAACGGTTGCGGCCGGTGAAAATTTATTCAGCATTAGCGGAAATCAGCTGGCAGTGAATAATTCGGCGGTGATGTATGCCGAGGCCAAAAACAACTACGCAACCTCTAAACTGGATTACGAGCGCAAACAGGAGCTGGCAAAGGAAAAGATTGTTTCGGAGAAGGATTTGCTTGAGGCGCGGAATAAATACGAAAATGCACGAATAATTTACCAGAACCTGGAGGATAACTTTAACGATCGCGGCGAATGGGTAAAAAGCCCTGCCAATGGTTACATCCGGCAGGTGTTGGTGAAGAATGGCGAGTACGCCGAACCCGGACAGGCACTGGCCACCATAACCCGGAACCGGGGGTATATGTTGTACGCCGAAATTCAGCCCAAATACCGCGAATGTATGAAGCATTATTCGGATGCGGTAATCCGGACTATGGGAAGCAATAAATCTTACGCATTGAAGGATCTGAATGGTGAATTGATGGCCACCGGAAACAGCACCGGTGAAGGGAATTTCATGGTTCCGGTACATTTAAGAACAGATGCTTCAGTGGAGTTGATCCCGGGCGATTTTGTTGAATTGTACCTTAAAACGGCCTCGGAAGAAAATAAAGTAGTGGTTCCGAATTCGGCTTTACTCGAAGAACAGGGATATTTCTTTGTGTATGTTCAGCTTACGCCTGAATTATTTGAAAAACGGGAAGTAAAAACCGGGACTACCGACGGACTTTCAACAGAGATAAAAGCAGGACTTTCTTCGCACGAGAGAGTTGTTACACAGGGAGCGATGTTTATTAAACTGTCGCAGGCAACCGGGGCGCTTGACCCACACGCCGGACACGTACATTAAAACCGGAAATCATGTTGAATAATATAATCCGATTTTCACTCAACAATAAATACTTCATCCTTTTTTGCTCGTTGGCACTGGTTGTGGTGGGAACCCGCACGGCCTCCCGAATGGATGTGGATGTGTTCCCCGACCTGACCGCGCCTACAGTGGTGGTAATGACCGATGCACACGGAATGGCGTCGGAGGAAGTAGAGAGATTGGTAACTTTTCCTATCGAAACCGCAGTAAACGGCGCTACCGATGTGCGCCGGGTGCGGTCAAGTTCTGCCTATGGTTTTTCCTTTGTTTGGGTTGAATTTGACTGGGGAACCGATGTTTTTAAAGCGCGGCAGATTGTGAGCGAGAAACTGATCAGCGTGTCGTCGCAGATGCCGCTGGGCGTGGGACAACCCATGCTGGCGCCGCAATCGAGTGTGATGGGCGAGATTTTCTTTATCGGAATGCAGGCCGACAGCACCAGTATGATGGACCTTCGCACCATTGCCGAGTGGAACGTAAAGCCCCTGGTACTGGCTACCGGCGGAGTTTCGCAGGTTACGATCATCGGTGGCGACTACAAGCAGTACCAGGTACTGGCTGATCCACACAAAATGGGCTATTTTGGAGTTTCGATGGACGAGTTGGCAGAAGCCTGTCAGTCGATGAGCCGAAATTCAACCGGAAGCGTGGTGCGCCAATTTGGTAACGAATACGTGGTTCGGGGCATCGGAAGATCGTCAGACCTCGAAACGCTGGCTAATTCGTACATCAAATCCAATAACGAAAAACCGGTTCGTGTGCGCGATGTGGCAACGGTTCAGATCGGGAGTGCCGTAAAAATGGGGTATGCCTCTGAAAATGCGAAACCGGCAGTCATCATTTCGATCTCGAAGCAACCGAATATCAATACCATTGATGTTACGAACCGAATTCAGGCCAACCTGGAAGTGCTTCAAAAAACATTGCCTCCCGACGTAAAATTGGATACCGGCATTTTTCGCCAGGCCGATTTTATTGAAACTTCGGTAAACAATGTGCAGAAAGCTTTGATTGAAGGCAGTATCCTTGTGGTGATCATCCTGTTCCTTTTCCTGGGAAGCTTCAGGACTACGCTCATTTCATTGCTGGCGATTCCGCTGTCGCTGCTAGGTGCCATTGTTGTGCTGAAACTGATGGGAATGAACATCAATACCATGAGTTTGGGCGGAATGGCCATTGCCATCGGATCGCTGGTTGACGATGCCATTATCGACGTGGAAAACGTATACAAACGCCTACGGCAAAACCAACAATTACCGGCCTTAAAAAGACGGTCGGCTTTTGATGTGGTCTTTGAAGCCTCAAAGGAAATCCGTGCTTCCATTCTGAATGCAACACTGATTATTATGGTGGCCTTTTTACCGCTCTTTTTCCTCACGGGGATGGAGGGGCGCATGTTGAAACCGCTGGGAATTTCATTCATTGTGTCGCTTTTTGTGTCGTTGATTGTTGCCATGACATTAACACCCTTACTCGCGAAGATTTTGCTTACCAACGAAAAATACCTGAAGAAAAACGAAAAGGAAAAATGGCTGGTGAGAAAGCTTTCAGTTGCTTACGAAAAAGCGCTGAACTGGTCGCTTCACCACAAGCGGGTGATTGTATTTTCAACTTTGGCCATCCTGGTGTTAGCCCTTGTTACCTTATCCGGATTCGGCCGTAGTTTTTTGCCTGCGTTTAACGAAGGATCGCTGACCATTTCAGTCATTACCAAACCTGGGACTTCGCTGGAAGAAAGCAACAAGATTGGTAACCTGGTGGAAACGGAGTTGCTTTTGGTACCCGAAATTCTGCACACCGCGCGAAGAACGGGCAGGGGAGAGCTGGACGAACATTCGCAGACAACCAACAGTGCCGAAATTGATGTAAAATTTGCGCTTGACAAACGCGATGCAGAGGAGTTTATGGAAGATGTCAGGGATAAACTGGCACATGTTCCGGGGATTGCCTTTACGGTGGGGCAGCCACTTGGGCACCGCATTGACCACATGCTTTCAGGAACACGTGCAAACATTGCGATCAAGCTGTTTGGGACCGACCTGAACCGGATGTTCGCCATCGGAAATCAAGTAAAAGCCACGATTGCGGATGTGGCAGGACTGGTAGATGTAAACGTCGATCAGCAGGTGGAAATTCCCCAGATTCAAATCCGGCCCAACCGCGATTTACTTGCCGAATATGGAATTTCGCTGGAGGAATTCAACCGGTTTGTGGATGTGGCTTTTGGGGGCGAAAAGCAAGCCGATATTTACGAAGGGCAGCGCAGTTTCGACCTGATTTTGCGATTGAACAAAGATTTTACCGAGAGCATCGAGGGCATAAAATCGGCTTTGATTGACACGGAGAACGGCAAAAAAGTGCCCCTCGAGCAAGTGGCCGATGTGGTTTCGGTGGCCGGACCAAGTTCCATTTCGCGCGAAAATGTTCAGCGAAAAGTGGTGATCTCGGCCAATGTTGCCGGGCGGGACTTGCGCGGAGTGGTAACCGACATTAGAAACAACATCGAACAGGAAATAGAGTTACCCGAAGGCTACCGGATCGAGTACGGCGGACAGTTTGAAAGCGAAGCAGCTGCATCGCGCACTTTGTTGCTGACTTCCATACTGGCCGTGTTGCTGATCTTTTTCCTGCTTTACCAGGAATTTAAAGACTTTAAACTGGCTGGAATTATATTGATGAACCTGCCGCTGGCACTGATTGGCGGCGTGTTCTCCATCTATTTCACCTCGGGAATTCTAAGTATACCCGCCATTATCGGCTTTATTACGCTGTTCGGAATTGCCACCAGAAACGGGATTCTTCTTATTTCAAACTACCAAAAACTGGACAATGGTACCAACTCACTGAAAGAAACGATCATCAAAGGTTCTTCAGATCGGTTGAACGCCATACTAATGACGGCGCTCACCGCGGCTTTGGCGCTAATTCCGCTGGCACTGAACGGAAACGTGTCAGGAAACGAAATCCAAAGCCCGATGGCAAAAGTGATCCTTGGCGGACTGCTGACGTCCACCATGCTGAATATTTTCCTGGTACCCATCGTGTACTTTGAATTGAGAAAACGTGGAATCATCAAAAACGAAAAAGAATGAAACGACTAATAATCTATGTGCTGGCAACTATCGTAATGGCTGTTGATGCGGGAGCGCAAACCAGCATCGATCAGGTATTGCGCGAAGTAGAGCAGAACAACACCACGCTGGTGGCTTTAAAACGAAGAGTGGATGCGGAGACAGCCGGAAATAAAACCGACCTCTTTTTACCCAATCCCGAAGTGGAATTTAATTACCTGTTCGGAAGTCCTTCGTCCATCGGGAACCGCACAGACATCAGCATAACACAAGGCTTTGACTTCCCGACGGTTTACAGCCGCCGAAGCGATATTTCGAATTTAAGAAACGAGCAGGTGTTACTGGAATACAAACGTCAGCAAAAAGAATTATTCTTGCATACCCGCCAGGTTTGCAATCAAGTGATTTACCTGAATTCGATGCTGAAAGAATATGATGAGCGGATTGAAAATGCCCGCCGGATGGTGGATCTTTTTCAAACAAAATTTGAAACAGGTGAAGCCAATGTGCTGGATTACAACAAAGCGCGCCTGGCCTTGCTCGATCTGAGCAAAAAAGCAGAAGCGCTGCAAGTAACCCGCGAGGAGCAGCTGGCAGAATTGACTCGTCTGAACGGTGGAAAAGAGATCGATCTTCAGCTCGCTGACTTTCCGGCGATCATTATTCCCGATGATTTTGAAAGCTGGTATGCGCAGGCCGAACAAAACAACCCGGTGCTGGCATGGCTTAAACTTGAAACCGAGGTAGGCCGGCAAAATGAAAAACTGAACTCAGCCCTTGCTCTGCCAAAGTTTCAGGCCGGTTATATGAGTGAAAAAGTGGTGGGAGAACGTTTTCAGGGGATTTCGGTTGGAGTGTCGGTGCCGCTGTGGGAGAGCAAGAATAAAGTAAAAGAAGCGCGCGCGCTTACCGAAGTTTCCAGGGCGGTAGAGCAGGACAACCAACTCAGGTTTTATAACTCGCTGAAAGCCTTACATGCAAAAGGTCTGCAATTGCAAAGCAGTCTGAGCGACTATCAGCAGGAATTGGAATTGTGCAACAACACCACGCTGGCTGCCAAAGCTCTGGAAGCAGGAGAAATATCGATGATCGATTACATTCTGGAGCTGACGGTGTATTACGAAAGCTTTAACAACATGATCGAAATTCAAAAAGATCTGCACCAAACCCAGGCCGAACTGATGCAGTTCGAACAGTAGTTAATCAAATAACTTCTCGTGGCCTGCCATGAGATCATCACCTGGGAATAGAAATCCTTAACAAAATGATACTCCCCGTCGGCTTAGCTGCGGGGAGTTTTTATTTGAGGGCCGAGCCGGAAGCGAATACAAAAGGGCGTTTAACAAGCTGTTAACAACGCTATTTAACCTTTTGTGTTATATTTGCAACGGTGAAAGTTTTTCGAAACATATTGGTTGTACTACTGGCGATGATCTTTCTGATATCTTCGTCGGGCTATGTTTTGTATAGCAGTACCTGCTTGTGTTCGGGCGAGAAGTACACCAGTGTTTTTGTTCGGCCGGATACCTGCGAGACCGAGTTTCACAGCCATCACACCCACGATGCCGATGGAAATGAACAGTTATGCACTGCCGGAGAATGCCACGAAAACGACACCTGTCACGGGCACCACAGCGAATGTGGATGTGAGTCGCCCGAGATTTACTTTTTCAAATTGAAGGACAATGCGATTAACGAGGGAGTGAAGTTTCTTGCTTCCACGCCGCAGCCCCTTCAAATAGTTACGGTGGATGTGCCGGAAACTTTACTTCCGGATACCGAAGCGTTTGAGAACGAATCTGAAGTTCACATTCCGCCACCGAGGCTTGAGTCTTCGCTCGAGTTTCTAATCAGCATTCAACAGCTAAAAATCCCTTCACTGGCTTAAGATTTTTTCTGATGCCCATCGTTTTGGTGGGTAATAAGTGTATTAACCAATGTTAAACAGTTGGAATACGGACGTTTGTATCCTATTCCGGTTGTAATATCTTAAGCAATGAAGCAATATTTATTATTTATTTTAATGATACTACCCGGCCTTTCTTTTGCCGACGAAATAAAAGGAATTGTATACGCAAAAGAGGGAAACGGAAAACAACCACTTCCCGGAGTAAATATTTACTGGGAAGGAAGTACACAGGGAACCACTTCGGTGGCTGACGGAAGTTTCAGCATCGGTCAGAAAAACAACCAGCACATGTTGGTGTTTAGTTTTGTTGGCTACGAAAAGCAGGTGGTTCATGTTCATGAAATGGGCGCACTGGAAGTGGTGCTTGAGCCCAACCTGGAGATTGAAGAAGTAAAAGTGGTGAAAAAGAACCGCGGAACTTATTTATCTACAATCAACCCGATACAGGTAGAAAACATCAGCAGTGCGGAGCTGCACAAGGCGGCCTGTTGCAACCTGGCCGAGAGTTTTGAAACCAACCCTTCGGTAGACTTGAGCTACAGCGATGCCATTACCGGCGCCAAACAGATCAAACTGTTGGGGCTCGACGGAACTTACTCGCTGATGCAGATTGAAAACATGCCCAACCTGCGAGGACTGGCTACGGCTTCGGGATTGACCTACATTCCCGGACCGTGGATGGAATCCATCCAGGTGTCGAAAGGCGCTGCTTCGGTGGTTAACGGCTACGATGCCATTGCCGGGCAGATCAACGCCGAGCTCAAAAAGCCCGATTCGGATGAAAAGCTGTTTTTGAACCTGTACGGAAACATCGATGGCCGGCTCGAATACAACGGAAACGGGAACATTCGGCTGAAAGGCGATACATTGACAACGGGGATTTTTGTGCACGGGCACGATCTCTCGAAACGCAACGATCATAACCACGACGGTTTTCTGGACGAGCCGCTGTCGAAAATGTTCCAGGTAGCAAACCGGTGGAAGTACAATAATCAGAATGGTTTCATGGCTCAGGCCTATGTTAATTTCCTGACCGAAGAACGTTTGGGCGGGCAGAAGGAGGTTGACTGGAACATGCAGCCTTCGGTGAATAACCCTTTCGGGGTGAACATCAAAAACGACCGGATAGATGCTTTTCTAAAATCGGGCTATACTTTTAACAATGGCAAATCGGCCATCGCCTGGCTGTCGAACTTTTCGCGCCACGAAACCGAATCATACTACGGATTAACGCCTTACAATGCCGATGAAACCCGGTTTTATGCCAACGCTGTTCTAACCCATGACCTGGACGCATATGCCCGTCATATTCTGAATACAGGAGCCAGTTTTGTGTACGACGATTTCAACGAAGCTATTTACGATCAGAACATCGAGCGCACCGAAAAAGTGCCCGGTTTGTTTGCTGAATATACGTTCAAGCCCAATCCGAACCTTACGCTGATGGCGGGTTTGCGTACCGATTTTCATAACCTGTTCGGAACTTTTGTGACGCCGCGTATGCACTTCCGTTATCATTTTGCTGATCATTTTACCATTCGTACCAGTGCCGGGAAAGGATACCGTACGGCCAATGTGCTTTCGGAGAATGTTTATTTGCTCTCTTCATCGCGCCCTTTGCAGTGGACCGACGATGTGATGCAGGAGGAAGCCTGGAACTACGGTTTTGCCTTTATTCAGAATTACACTTTGCTGGGACGCGAGCTGACACTGAATGCGGAATTTTTCCGCACCAGTTTTGATTCGCAGCTGATTGTTGACCGCGAAACATCTCCTGATTATGTGATGCTGACACCTTTACAGGGGACTTCGTTTGCCAACAGCCTGCAGTTTGATGTGCGCTGGCAACCCATCGAAAGGCTCGATTTGTTGCTGGCTTACCGAATCAACAACATCAAACAAACCATTGGCGGAGAGTTGGTGGATAAACCGCTTACCAACGATTACAAAGGGCTGATCAACCTGAATTACACCACCAACCTGAAAAAGTGGATGTTTGATTACACGGTTCAGTTTAACGGCGGCGGGCGTATTCCGGAATATCCCGGCGAAGTTAGTGCAGGCGGCCTTGCTTTCGATCCGTATGTGGTGATGAATGCACAGGTTACCAAGTATTTCAGGTACTGGAGTGTTTACTTTGGCTCTGAAAACCTGGGTGATTTTAAACAGTCGCACCCGATACAGGGAGCTGACAATCCGTTCGGGCCCAATTTTGACGCCACCAAAGTTTGGGGGCCGGTAATGGGGCGAAAAGTGTACCTCGGATTACGATTTAATTTGAATTATGAATAATCAGCTGCGGGCTGTGAGTCAGGAGCGATCAGGCAACAGACTCGACGCTCGTAGTTGGAAACTAAAAAACTAAAAAAATGAAAAAACTATTGATTCTTACCATCGTGTTGCTGGCAGGCTTTGCCACCCATCCGCTTTACGCGCAAAAAAAGGGAAACAAAGTTGTTTGCTTTAAAAGCAACATGGACTGTTCTGATTGCGAGAAAACGCTTTCTGAGTACCTGAAATTTGAGAAAGGGGTGAAAGACCTGAAGGTTGATCACGTTTCGAATACCATTATGGTTGAGTACAAAGAAGGAAAAAGCAGTGACGAAAACATGGCTAAAGCTGTGGAGAAAAAGGGCTACAAAGCCGAAAAGATCAGCCAGGAGGAGTACAAAAAAATAGTGGCCCACGCAAAGGAAGCCGGCCACGATCATGATCACGAACAGCATCAGGAACGGGAGCATAAGTAAAGTTGTAATTACTTTCGGAGCGAAAATAGGACAGGAGCGGGTATTGATTATCCGCTCCTGTTTGTTTTATCGGCAGCACGTAAGCGAAATATAAAAATGCCGAACGCTGAAGGGGGGATGGATTTGCCAATGCTTTAGAGGGCGTGTAACAATACAGATCGAGGCAAAAAAATGTTTTTCCACCCTTGCCGCAGCTGTGCAACAGGCGAGCCACAGTTTTAAATGGCCTGTTGCAGAATTGCGGGAGGCAATCTACGTTTGCTTTTTGGGTGCTGCAGTTCTGCGGGACGCCAGCCACAACTTTTTCTTGCCTGTTGCAGCGCTGCGGGAGGCGAGCCACAATATTTTTTTCCTTGTTGCAGCGCTGCAGCAAGCTTTCCGGAACATTTTTTCCTTTGTCGCACGGCTGCGGCAAGCCAGCCACAATCGTGGCTGGACAATTACACGGCTGCAGGAAGCCTGAAAAACAGATAATTACACGATGTTCGAATATGGGTAATGGTGCTGAAAGCCGCAACTGGCAGGACGATAGCTAAAGCCCGCATAACAAAATCCCGGAGGGATTACATATTTGTAGAAAAAAGGGTAGTGGTTCTGTATGCGACTCCGGCCGGAGTCGTATGGCTGTTCGTCGTATTTTCCAAGCTACAAACATTTGAATCCTCCGGATTCCTGATCCTCATACATTGAATGTTTTAGTTTTTATTTAAATGAATCAAAATCCCGGAAGGATTGCATGTCTGTAAAAAGGAGAACCCCTCGTTGAAGGTGCGACTCCGGCCGGAGTCGAATATTTGTTCGGCACATTTTCTGGCTACAAATATTTGAATCCTCTGGATTCCTGATCCTTCAATTCAACTATTTCGTTTTTGCGGAGACTGAGGCCGGTTAATTACACAGGCAATTTCAATCAATTTAACAAAACAATCAGCCAACAAGCGCGTTTGTTTTTTGGTTAATCTTTTCCTCCGGGGATAAAAAGAAAGCACTTTGCATTTAATTAATTGATAATGGGGCCTAAGACAACTGCCTGCTGGTAGGTAGAGAAAAAAATATTTACATCTTCGGGTTTCAAGCTTAAAAATAAAATAGAATGACACATAAAGGATCTTGTCTTTGCGGTGAAGTAGTTTTTGAAGTAAACGGCGATTTCGAGGATTTTTTTCTTTGCCATTGCAAGTGGTGCCGGAAAGATACGGGCTCGGCGCACGCCGCCAATCTGTTTTCGTCAACCGCTAGCATTAAATGGATTTCGGGCGAGGATAGCGTCAAGTCTTTTCAGTACAAATCAACACAGCACGTAAAAGCGTTTTGTACCAACTGCGGCTCGGCACTGCCCAACACGCAAATGGACGGAGCTTTGTTGGTAGTGCCTGCGGGGAGCCTCAACACCGATGTGCCGATACAACCCAAGGGACATATTTTTCTGGCCTACAAAGCCAACTGGGATAACAACCTGGGAGAAATTCCCCAATTTGAAAAGCTTCCCGGTTAACAAAAGCATTACTTTTGCAAAGAAAGTAACAGATACCTTCAACTAAAACCATCAGCTATGCATGAAATAATTAACCGCGTTCGGGAGCGCTTGCTGCAAAGCACCGACGAAAACACCCAAAAAAACAGCCAGCGCTTTTTCAAGGAAACCATTCGTTTTTACGGCGTTAAAACCGCTGTGGTGCAAAAGATCAGCAAGGAATGCTTTGCCGATATAAAACACCTGCCCAAAGCCGAAATATTCGCCCTTAACGAAACGCTGTGGCAATCGGGAATGATTGAAGAGTCGTTTATTGCCTGTAACTGGACGTATGCTCTTCGAAAACAATTTCAGCCCGATGATTTTAAGCTGTTCCGGCATTGGGTGGATTCGTACATCAGCAACTGGGCTTCGTGCGATACCTTTTGCAACCATTCGCTGGCTGAGTTTATGGAAATGTACCCCGATTATGTACAAGAGTTGAAAACCTTCACCCAATCCGAAAACCGGTGGATGCGACGTGCGGCAGCCGTTACCTTTATCATTCCTGCACGGAAAGGACGGTTTCATAC
Organism: Maribellus luteus; assembly: GCF_003576475.1. Taxonomy (GTDB): domain Bacteria; phylum Bacteroidota; class Bacteroidia; order Bacteroidales; family Prolixibacteraceae; genus Draconibacterium; species Draconibacterium luteum. The sequence goes on from NZ_QWGR01000007.1 coordinate 227,950, forward strand.
CGATATTTTTGAAATTGCCGACTTGCTGCTGCTCGATACCGACGACCTGGTCCAGAAAGGTTATGGCTGGATGTTAAAAGCCGCCAGTCAGTACGATCAGCAAAGGGTTTTTGAGTATGTGATGCAAAAAAAAGCCGTGATGCCGCGAACGGCTTTGCGGTACGCCATCGAAAAAATGCCCAGGGAATTGAGGCAGGAGGCAATGAAGAAATAAACGTATTGAGAAGCATTTGCTCTGGAAATGATTGGGATTAACATAAAAGATTATCTTTAAAATCAAAATTGACCAACATTCCAAAAACTGAAAATGAAGCAAAAAAGAATTGCCCTGAAGACATTGCTCAATGTTGTTTATTTAATTATCGTAGGCGGCCTTTTATTAAATTGGATAAAAAAAGACAGAATTTCTGATGAGTTTATTTTGTTCGAAATGAGAATGTTTCAACACATTCGTTCCGACATGCCAGCAGATGCAGAAATATTGGTCTCTTATTGTGACTCGGTTCAGAATTTTATTTTACACAATAAAGTAAGAACCAATGTTAAACTCAACTGTGAAGAATATTTGGGGAATACAGATTTTATGAAAATAAACCGTTTGCAAACAGATTTTCGTACCAAAGTGCATTTAGTTTACGACGATATAAGTACCCAGGAAACATTTGCGTCATTGTTATGGGCAATTGTTATGATTGTTCTTCAGGTGGGAGTTGCTTGGGGTTCTAAAATGATAAACAAAAAGTTTAGCGATTAATTAAGGATACAACAAAAGTTACATGAATAATTTCCTTGAAAGTATTGATAAGCAAATCGCCTCCAACCGGGGAAAGAATCTGTTTCTCGACCAGCCCGGTCTGCTTCGTTTTATTCGTGAAACGGTTGAGGCTATTTCAAAACTCAATGAGCTAAGCCCGGAACAGCAGTGTGTTTTGATTGACTATGCCGCCGATAAAGCGCATGAAGAGTTTTGCCGGGTAAACCAGTATTACTCGTTTGGTGCCGAATCGAAAAAGGCTTTACGCGACGTTTATGCCGATTTACTGGCCTCCATTCAGCAAAAGGACCAATCGGTCGACGCCATCTCCGAAAATCATTATAAAAAGCTAAAAAGCTGGTTGCAGGAGTACAATGCCTTTGGCGGTAAGTTGTACGAAAATGCCGGGCCTTATATTGAGCCGGTTGCCTGTTCGGAGTACAGCGCAGCTTTGCAACTCGGGATTTTAACAATTGATCCCGAATCGTTGATGCAGCCGGTGTTGGATGTGGGATGCGGGAAAGAGGGAAACCTGGTAAAATTTCTGCACGAGCGGGGTGTGGAAGTTTTCGGGATCGACCGGTTTTTGTTTGAGGCGGCCAATTTATTCACCGGCGACTGGCTGGAGTTTGATTACGGGCACGCAAAGTGGGGGACAATCATTAGCAACCTGGGGTTTTCGAATCATTTTAACCACCACCATTTACGGGAAGACGGTAACTACATTGGGTATGCAAAAGCCTACATGGATATTTTGCATGGCTTAAAACCCGGCGGAAGTTTTTACTATGCCCCCGATTTGCCGTTTATTGAAAAATACCTGGATACAACCCGGTTTGCCCTGAAAAAGCAGGAGGTGAATCAATACAATTTTAAATCAACAGTCATCAAAAGATTGGGATGAGCTAGTTGATGAAAATGGCAGCAAGTGCAGTGTTAAATGTCGTTGTAAATACAGGTTGTTCCCGATAACAGTTTTTTCATTTTCGACAGGGCAACACCTCTGATCTGTCTGACCCGCTCGGTAGATGTTTGTAAAATCTCGGATATTTCAGTAAGACTGTGTGGTTTGTGATTGTTTAAACCATAATGCAGGATAATGATTTTCGCTTCTCGTTTGTCCAGTTTTCGCAATGTACGAATCAAATCGATCCTGGTCGACTCGACCAGCAGCTCGGTGTCGGGAGAAGGCGTATTGTCGGTTTGTATGAGGTCGTAAAGCGTAAAGTCACTGTCTCCATCGTGCGACAAAGGTTTGTCGAATGAAATGTGGTGAAATTTGATGGCATTGTTTTTAGCCACCAGGTCTTCCTTTACTTCCAGGTAATCCGCTAATTCGCGGTTGGTGGGTTCTCGTTCAAACCGCTGTTCCAGAAATGAGGTGGCTTTTTTTATTTTGGAAATGGAAGCCATTCGGTTGAGCGGTAATCTTACAATTCGGGTTTGTTCCGATAGGGCCTGCATAATCGACTGGCGTATCCACCACACAGCATAGGAAATAAATTTGAAGCCCCGGGTTTCGTCAAATTTTCCGGCAGCTCTTACCAATCCGACATTCCCCTCGTTGATAAGGTCGACAAAGGATAAGCCCTGGTTCTGGTATTGTTTGGCTACCGAAATTACAAAACGAAGGTTGGCTTCCACCAGTTTTTGCAAGGCTGCCTCGTCGCCTTCCCTGATTCTCCGTGCCAGTTCCACCTCTTCTTCCGGAGAAACAAACGAATGCCTGGCCACTTCTTTAAAATAGATGTTAACAGAGTTCTCGTTTCGATGGGTAATCTGCTGGTTTATTTTTAACTGCCGCATATTTCTTCTGTTTCTGTTGTTATTGTTTTTCTGATCATTTTATACAATGCTGGCTTCAAAAGTTACGATGCAAAAAGTAGTACACCTGGCCGGGTAAAATGCCTCCCAGCTGCGGCGAAATTGCATTATTTCTGCGGAACCTGTTTGTCATCTCCAGTATGCAAACAAGGTAGAGCAATACGCTCCTTTGGTACTAAAACTCTGATCCGGTAATTTGGTTAAGAACCTGCAAGTTACTCAATTTGTTGGGAATACGTACATTTAAAGCGTTTCGAGAGGCATATAATGCCAATACCTGCTTAATTTTTTAAATTAACGCAGGTATTGGCTTATTTCAGGCTATTTTACGTTAATAGCCTCTATTCCTTTATTACCGGTTTTGGTTTCGAAATTTACCTGCTGACCTTCGGTAAGTCCTCGCATGGGATTCGCTAAACCAGTGCGGTGTACAAATACATCTTTTCCTTCTTCCAATTCGATAAAACCAAAGCCTTTCACTTCGTTATACCATTTTACTTTGCCTGCACTCATCCTAGAATTCTTTTCTTGGGCGTGCTTCGTTAACCACAAGCTCGCGGTTTTCAAGGGTGGCTCCATTTAATTCGCTGATTGCTTTATTGGCATCCGAAGCATTGTCGATGGTTACAAATCCAAAACCTTTGCTTTGTCCGCTGTATCTGTCTGTTATAATTTTTGAATCGCTAACAGTAGCGTACTCCTCAAAAATTTCTTTGAGGTCATTTTCATTTACCTTGAAGTCAAGGTTTCCAACATAAATATTCATATAAAAAACTATTGCTGGCATCCATCAGAACGTTTGATTCTGATTTTGCCTGATTATTACTTTGTAGCAGGTAGAAATAAGAAATTGAATAGCAGAACTATGTTTTTTTCGTATAGCCTATGAGCTACTGATCATTTTAATCAATTAGAAAAAAACACATTTATTATCGGGAATAATAATTCTATTACGATTCTAATCAAGAAGCATCAAAAGTACGTCTTTTTATTGGGAGTACAAAACCTGCCTGCGAAGGGCTGAAACTGGCTGCCAGTAACGGTTGTTGTTCTCAAAACAATTTATTTACAGTATTTTCTGAAATGAGAAAGAGGGAATAAACGTCATAAAAACCCGGAATGGACATTCGAAAAGCAGGTAAAACGACAGAGGTAATAAGGCAAAATCCGTTCATCCTTTAACCGGATCAGCAAAGCGTGTTGCTTTCAGGCAAAACAGCCTTACCTTTGCGCCATGCAAAACCAGGCTTCGATAAAACAACGCTACAACGACTTTTTGTTGAAACCCGCGAAAGTTCCTTTCTTTTACGGATGGGTGGTTCTGGTGGTGGCAACCGTGGGTATTCTGGCAAGCGCCCCCGGGCAAACGATGGGCGTTTCCACATTTACCGATTATTTGCTTGAAAGTATCGGTATCAGCCGCGATCAGCTTAGCACTGCTTATATGTTTGGAACCATTGGCAGTTCGCTTATATTGACTTATGCCGGAAAGATCTACGACCGCTACGGTGCCCGTTGGGTGGGAATGGGAACCTCTTTGTTGCTGGGAGCAGTGCTTGTTTTGCTGAGCCAGTCCGACCGAATAATCCGGCTGCTGGCTCCTGCTGCTTCGCCGGCCTATGTGGGAGTAGCCATTGCGGTACTCATTTTGTTCTTTTTTATGCTTCGTTTTGCGGGGCAGGGGGTATTGACCATGGTTTCGCGCAATATGCTTATGAAATGGTTCATCGCACGCCGGGGGCTGGTGAACGGCATTTCCTCTGTGTTTGTGGCGCTCGGGTTTTCGGTGGCACCGCTTACTTTCGATATGCTGATCCAGGGAACTTCCTGGCGAATGGCCTGGCTGTGGATGGCTTTGGCGATCGGCGTTTTCTTTACTGCCTTTGTTTTTGTCTTTTTCCGCGATAACCCCGAAGATCTGGGGATGATCCCGGATGGGGAGAAACACGGCAACCGCGAGCACAACGTAACGATAAAGCCCTTTAAACAGTTTACCTTAAAGGAAGCCCGCAATAATCTTACCTTATGGCTTTTCGCCTTACCGCTGGCTATTTATGCCCTTTACATTACCGGTTTTACCTTTCACCTGGTTTCGCTTTTTGAAGCTGCCGGAATGGGGCGCGACCAGGCACTGGCGGTTTTTATTCCGGCTTCGTTTATTTCGGTAAGCTTTGCCCTGCTGGGTGGTTGGATAAGTGACCGGATTAAACTGGTTTACCTCCTTTACCTGATGTTGTTTGCCGAACTGCTAACCTTGGTTTGCATGGCGCATATGTCTCCCGGTTTTTACTACGTGGGCTTTATTATTGGCAACGGCATTGTAAGCGGAATCTACAACGTGCTGATGGTGGTTACCTGGCCCCGTTACTATGGCCGCGAGCACCTCGGGAAGATCACCGGCTTTGTAATGTCGCTGATTGTCTTCGGAAGTGCGCTGGGGCCCATTCTGTTCAGCCTTTCCTACACCCGCCTCGGAAGCTACAGTTACGGAATTTACAGCATGGTTCTGTTTATTGTGGCACTAAGCGCAATGAGCTACAAGGCCTGTAATCCTCAGGATAAACTTGAAAATTAGCCGGCTCTTTTTGAAGTTTTTATGTCCCTCGATTTCAAATATCTGAAGTTCGTGCTTGGAAGCTCGCTACCGCTTTCCGGTAAACATTGTGTAAATTGTTTTTGTTGAATCAGTGAGACCTCGAGAGCTTGCTGCCAGGAGTTTCACTAAACAATATTCACGCGAATGAAGATAGACTTAAACCCACAGGTAGATAAATACCTGGTTGACGGATGTATGCGCTGCCAATACGGAGGGACTCCCCAATGCAAAGTAAACAGCTGGCGGGAAGAGCTGGAGACTTTGCGGCAGATCGTATTGGAGTGCGGGCTAACCGAAGAAATAAAATGGGAGGTACCGTGTTACACCCTGGACGGAAAAAATGTACTGATTGTAAGCGCTTTTAAAGAGTATGCCTCTCTTAGCTTTTTCAAAGGCGTATTGCTAAAAGATTCGCACAAAATTCTGAGTCAGCATGGCGAAAGTTCCCAGTCTGTCCGTTTGGTGAAATTTACGAGTACTGCGGATATCGTCTGGCAACAGGATATTCTGAAAGAGTACGTTCAGGAAGCCATAGAGCTGGAAGAATCCGGAGCAAAAGTGGAATTTAAGAAGAACCCCGAACCAATGCCTGCTGAGCTTCTTCAACAATTCATCGAGTATCCCGGATTTGAGAAAGCCTTTTATGCCCTCACTCCCGGGCGGCAACGGGGATACATTCTTTACTTTTCGCAACCGAAAAAGGCAGAAACCCGCCTGAGCCGTATAGAAGCCTGTAAAGACAATATTTTTAAGGGAATAGGCTTGCACGACCAATACCGAAGCAGGTAGCAGTAACCCGTTCAGTAAAATCATCCGAAGGAACCATCGTCTGCTTCATTCGCTCAAAGTCTTACGCGTAAACACGTAATTATTAGCGCCTGGCAATACTTATAAACTGTAGGTATAATAATGATTGAGTTTAAAACCGGCAAACTGCACCATGGCAGGTAGACAAAAATTTTACAGGGTGAAGGCATTTAAAATCCATAGCATCGTTCTGATAATCTTAACGCTTATCGTAACCTTACCGGCAATGGCACACCCGACCGGTAACATGATTCAGGTAGGCGAAAAAGTTCTTTGGTCGTACATCCACCCGGTAGACGATCCCAGTCATCACGCCTGCATAATGATTGCGGAGAAAGATTCGGAACCAGAGCTGTTTCTCAAATCAGAGTATCCTGCCAGCGACTATATGTTGTCTCACAAAGGGAATGAAATTTACATCATAGAAAGACGCTATTTGCAGGCCCGGCAAGAGTTTGAAACAAGGATTTTAAAATCAAAGGCAGGTGAAGAACCAACAGAAATATGGAGTTGGTTCAAAGACGAATGGCGCCTGGGAGAAGGAGGCTTTTTTATGGTTTCCGACACTCAAATTGTTTTTGGCAGTTATCCCGAAGTCTACAGTCTGACAAAGGGCGGAACGCCCACAAAGTATTTCGGGTTTAGCGATGCTGTAAAAAGGATAAGAGCCAATGAAAACAATCAAATTCTTTTGCTCGGAAATGAGGCTTGCTATTTGGTTCAGCACGACGGGACAATCGTAAAACAATGGGATGATTTAATTGACAAGGCCGTAACGGACGCACCGCTTAACCGGAACCAGGTGTTTGATGCTGACTACCACAAGGGAAGACTGCTGCTGGCTTACTGGGGACAAAGGTCGTTCGTTATGATCGGTGAATCGGGAAAACGGAACATCATTTGGCAGCAGTCTGAACCACTCACACCGCATTGGGTGTCTTTTTGGGGTGATGAACTACTGCTGTTTTCCTCTGAGCTGATATTTGACGGAAGTACACCCCGGCCGCATTTGGTGTTATTCAAAGGGCCTGGCAACAAACAAATAATTTGGAGTTTACCATGATCACGATAAGAAATTTACTGTTTATTGTTTCCGTGCTTTGGGCGCAGGCTGTTGCAGCTCAAACGGAAAACGAAACAAAGACTGATTCTTTCAATACGGTATTGTTTAAAGTTACTTCTCCCGATAACAAGCACATTTCCTACCTGTTCGGAACCCACCATGCTTTTGGAAAGCCTTTTTTTGATTCCCTGACGGTTGCCAGTGAGGCGCTTCTTTCATGCCGCTTGCTGATCAAGGAGAACCTGAATATTCCCGGTAGTTTGGCGGAAGACATTATTAACCGAAGAACAACCCCCACCAAATGGGAACGCTACCTCGAAAAGGATGAGTACAGCTACGCCCGGGCTCTTTTTGGAGGCAGCAGGCTCGACTTTGATAAAATGACTCCGGCCGAATTGTATGCCTTTTTAAGCCGGCGTTACAAGGAAAAGGTGTGTATCGCGAAAGATCCGACAGCCAATTATGGCTCGCTCGATGATTACGTTGAATCGCTTGCCCGGGAAAATCAATTGGAAGTACTCGGACTGGAAACCACCGAAGACCAGGTTTCGCTTATCAACAAAGACGTGGAAGACATGCCCCGTAAAGTGCATAGAAAGAGGCTGAGCAGAATGATTGCCCGAATGAAAGCCGGAAGCCGCGACCTTTGCCCGGAAGTTGAATGGTACCGGAAAATGGATATTGACTTCAGAATGGACCAGCCCTGCCGGAACACTTTGGTGCTAACCGATCGCAATAACAAATGGATGCAGCAAATTCAGCAGCATGTAAAAACCGAAAGTTGCTTTATCGCAGTTGGGTTGAGCCACTTAATGTTTCAATGCGGGTTGATCAGCCAGCTGAAGGATTTGGGGTACACGGTAACACCGGTCGAAGTAAAATAAAGTGCATGCCGGAACTTAGCATCCGGTCTAAATTCATTTCCCGGGCAATTTCAATCATCGTTTTTTACTAAATTAGTACGCGTTTGTAAGTATATAGGCAAGTACAAATACTTATAAACGACCAGAGCCCATTTAACAAAACAACCAGAAAAATAGAATGCTGCATATGCCCGAAATAAAGCACATATTTAAAAACCAAATACTATGAAAAGAACTAAGCTGCTAATCACTATTTCATTGATCTTCATTTGCGGCTACATTTTTGGCCAAAATCAAGAAATAGAAAATCTTGTCAAAGAAGGAATTGAATTTCATGACAAAGGAGAATATAAAAAAGCAATAGAAATCTATCAAAAAGCCTTAAAAATTGATCCGAACTCAAGTCTTGTAAATTATGAAATTGCGTTCTCTTATTTTTCTGACAAAGACTATAAGAATGCAGAATCATATAGTAAAAAAGTCATTGACCTAAACGACGGGAATATTTTAGCTGCATACATTACTTACGGAAATGCGCTTGACATGCAGGGGCAAACCAAAAAGGCAATAAAATATTACGAGAAAGCGATGAAAGATTTTGACTATTATCTTTTGTATTACAATTATGCCATTACCTGTTTTAATTCGGGTGAGACAGATAAAGCTTATGACTCAGTTTTAAAGGCAATTAATAATAATTCGTCACATGCCAGTAGCCACTTAGTTTTGAGTAAAATAATGGAAAAGAAAGGTTCAAGAATTAAGGCCATGCTTCCGTTGTATTTTTTCTTGTTGTTGGAACCAAATTCAAGCAGGTCGGCAATCGAATATCAAACTCTGAGAAATTATATTGATCATGGAGTTTCACAAACTTCAGAAAAAAACATAGACGTCGTAGTTCCAATGAACAATGACCCTGATTTTGGCGCAGCTGAAATGATGATCAGTTTATCAAAAGCATCAAATAGTTTGGAAGAAAACAAAGGAAAATCAGAGTTTGAATTATTTGCTGAAAATAATGACGGGCTTTTCAAAATTTTGGGAGAACTAAAAAAAGATAACTCAGGATTCTGGTGGGATTTTTATGTTACCTTCTTTTATGAGATAGCAAATAATGATTTAACAAAACCATATAGCTATTATATATCTTTATCGAAAGGTGAGGAGATAAATAAATGGATTGAAGATAATAAAGCCGAGTTTGAAAAATTTGAAAACTGGGCTAATAACTAAGAATAGGAGACGTGGTAAGATTACTATTGCAATCAGGTTATTTAGTGCATTGGCTTTCTATATAGTCAAGTTCACAATTTGTCCAATCTTAACACCAGTACAAAAAAGGAGATGAAATATGATAAAGGAGGATTTACAAAAGCAGATAGAGTTTATTAAGGAAATTGATAAAATAAAATACATCCGGAGAAGGACCAAATTGTTTAACAGCGACCGAAATGAAAACGATGCTGAACATAGCTGGCATTTGGCCCTGATGGCAATGGTTTTAAGCGAATATGCCGACGAGAAGATTGATTTGTGTAAAGTGATAAAAATGGTACTGATACACGATATTGTGGAAATTGATGCCGGAGACACATTTATTTACGATGAAAATAAAAATCACGAGAATACAGCGGAAGAACTAAAATCGGCCAAACGGATTTTTGGGATTTTACCCGAGAAGCAAGCTGCGGAATTCATCGAACTATGGACCGAATTTGAAGACGGGATTTCGAACGAAGCAAAGTTTGCCAGATCAATGGACAGGCTTGAACCTTTGTTGCAGAATACATCCAATAACGGAGGAACGTGGAAAGAATTCGGGGTAAAATATGAAACGGTTTATGAGAAGAAAAAAGCGATCCGAAACGGCTCCAAAGAATTATGGGAGTTCGCAGAAAACCTTCTGAGTGACAGCGTAAAAAAGGGAATACTAACGAAATAAATACTGTTTGCAACACGCAGCAGATCAAAACCTGAGAAGAGAAGTTATGCATAGCCACGTTGAAAATAAACAGGATACTAAAAGCCAAGCGGCTGCAAGTGCCGGCGCTCAAGAGCAAAATACCGGGGGATCAGCACTTCAGGTAGTGGATCATCGACCCGAAACAATTGCCCAGCGCCGACTCCGGGAGATAAGCAACAACACTCCGCAGACGACGCAGTTAAGGGCTTACCGGAAAGCTGCCAATAACAGTCCGGAAATAAAACAGTCGGCTCAAACCGCCGGTATTATTCAACGGGTGCTTATCAACATAGAAGGATATGAGGGACCGCAGTTGGACACGGAAGAAGAGGGCATGGCTACTATCAAAGCTTACCTCCGGCAATTGATCGATGATCATAATGAAGAGGGCATACTTAGACTCATTGAACAGATTGTACAAGAGGATGTAGCTAAACTCCCTGAAATTACAGCTTACAGAAGAGAGTACCAGGAGCAGTTAATGGCACCTGTGCCCCAGGCAGATGATGCAACACATTTATCGGAAGCTTTGGGAAGCCCCGTTGGCCAGCGAACAGACCATGCAATTCCGCCGTCGATCCACCGCTTTTGGTCGGGAGGCCCGCTGTCGGAATCGGCCCTGGAAACCATGTTGGAAGCATCCGGAAAAACAGAGGGTACTCCCTGGGCACACACTCTTTGGTATTCACGAAACTTTGAAGAAGGCATAAAAAAACCTTGGGCACTTTTTGGTCAGGAAGGAACAGACTACAGGGCCGATCAATCAAAAATTACGAAAAGAGATGCACAAAGAAGACAGCTGATAGAGAGCGGATATAACATTCGGGCTATCGAAGAACTGGTGGCTGAGGGGCCTTCTACATCCGGAGTAACGGCTGACGAATTAAACCTGGCTTCAGGGATGGCTGCAAACTCGGTAAATGCCGGTCGTGGCTACGACGATCTAAAATATTTCTCCGACATTGCCCGTTTGATGTACCTGCATGCCGAAGGAGGCCATCACATGGACGTGGATATCGGGTTGGGAGACATGGACATGCATCAGCAGTATTACCACAACGACGCTGGCGGTCAGGTTCCGTTGCTGGGGACTTTGGCCCGTGACATGACAATTGAGGGAGGTGGACAGGAAGTAGCTCCCCACCTTGTCCGGGCAAAAAAATACCGGGACAATCCCTATTCGGGCGGTGTGGATGAAGCGCAATACAGAGAAGCCGTAACAGCATTGGCCTCGCGGTCGAAAGCCGGGGCCGGAATGTACAATGCCCTTATTGCATCGCAGCCCGGAACCGTAAATTTACAGGCGGCAATTGATCGGATCATGCGGAGTATGCGAAAAGAAAACCCGGCAGAACGAACTTTGTCTACCGGTATGGGAGCCAATCCTGAACTGCTGGCCGGAGTCCGGGGTGGCGAAGGGTACAACGAACGGCTGGATGTTGGCGCAGCAGCGTCGGTACCTCCGTATCTGCTCCGGCTCGAACATCTGACAGAGGAAAGTCAACGGTAATGGCACGGCATGCCTCGAATTCATAAATAAAAAGCTATATAAACAATAAAGGCCGCTTATACAGGCGTTTGTTTAATCCACTACCCATAATTTTAATTGAAACAATTACTCCATGCAACCAATAAAAATCTCAACTGCCCAGTTTGAAAACAAGAGCGGCGATAAAAACTACAATCTATCGGTAATCGAAAACCTGGCGCAAAAGGCAGCGCAGGAAGGATCGGATGTTATTGCCTTTCACGAATGCTCGCTTACCGGCTATACTTTTGCCCGGAAGCTTTCGCGCAGCCAGATGCTCGACCTGGCCGAGTTGATACCCGAAGGCCCCACTATTGAACGGTTAACCCAAATTGCCCGGCAGAATAACATCGTGGTTTTGGCCGGACTGTTTGAAAAAGACAAACACGATAATCTGTACAAGGCCTATGTATGCGTAGATGCAAACGGTTTGGTAGCCAAATACCGCAAGTTACATCCGTTTATTAATCCGCATTTAACCGCCGGCGACAGCTACTGCGTATTTGAAATCAAGGGCTGGAAATGCGGCATATTGATTTGTTACGACAACAACGTCATCGAAAATGTGCGGGCCACCCGGCTTTTGGGGGCCGATGTTATTTTTATGCCACACGTAACCATGTGCACGCCATCAACCAGGCCGGGCGCCGGTTTTGTGGATCCCAAATTATGGGAGAACCGCGCACTCGACCCGACTTCGCTGCGGCTGGAGTTCGACGGAATGAAGGGGAGAAGCTGGCTGATGAAATGGCTCCCGGCACGGGCTTACGACAATGGCATTTATGCCGTATTCTCGAATCCGATTGGTATGGACGACGACCAGCTGAAAAATGGTTGTTCGATGATTATCGATCCTTTTGGCGATGTAATTGCCGAATGCCGCTCGTTCAACAACGAAATGGTGACTGCCACACTTTCGCCCGAAAAACTACGCCAGGCCGGCGGATACCGCTACATACAGGCGCGACGGCCGGAACTGTACAAGCACATTATCGGGCAAAACCATGTACCCGAGCAAAAAGTAGTGTGGCTAAACCCGGAAAACACATAAAACAGCGCCGGACGAATTCAATCTGAAACAAAACGATTCAACCAAACAAATAAGAAATGTTGGGCAGAAGTTTTTGCCATGATTCAAAACGCTCAAAATGCAAATAAGAAAATACAACAAGATTACCGACGAAGCGAAGCTGATGCAAATGATCTGCGACGAAGAAGGCTGGGATTATGCCGATAAAAGCATGGCCGAAAAATACAAGGCAGCCCTGGAGTCTTCCGTTACCTATGTGGCCTGCGAGGGCGGTACTTTATGCGGATATTCACGCTCTTTAAACGATTGCGGATTTTACATATATGTCTGCGATTTGCTGGTAAAGCCGGCCTTCAGAGGAAAAGAGATCGGAAAGAAGCTGGTGGAATGCTTGCAGGCTGATTACCCCGGCCAAACGGTTTATGTAATGTCGGATGTGGATGCTTACTATCAAAAGGTGGAGTATCCACGCATCGGGTCCATTTTCGAAGTTCCCGCATGAAGTAAGGTACATCCCCGGTATTTATACACAAATCAAACACCAACAAGCTGGGTTAGGCCCGCTTGCCCGGCCGGCGGTAGAGGTAGTAGGAGGAAACCAGTTCCAGCGCCCGTTTGATGGCTTTGTTAATGTGCAGTTGTTCGTTGGCCAGCACAAAATCGATGGCGGCCAGTTGCATGTAATACGCCGAAAACACCGGGGCCTTTTCAAGTATTTTGGGTGTTAGCCGGCCAAAAGCAGGTGTTTCTTTCAGCGTTTTACAGGTTACCATGCGGTAGTGGCCCTGCTTGTCGGGGACCGACGAAAAGCCAAACAAACGGCAAATGAGGCCGCGGTAAGCGTAGTTGCTGCACGAACCGGGAGTTTCGCCCAGTGCCGAAAACAAAACGCACATATCGTTGTCGGGAATTTGCTCCAGCCGCTCGTAAAAACTTTCGGCCAGGCCGGTTTTGACCAGGTGGTAAGCCAGCGGAAAAAACTCGAGCGGACTGGCGTGTATGTCTTTTTTTACACAACACCGGTTACACCCCGCGGCGCACGTAAGGCCGCTTGTTTTGCCAAATCTATCCGCATGCATTGCAGCACGGTTCAAGACTTTCTGCACACGTTGAATTTTATGGTACATCGTATTCAATGCACAAAATAAGTTGGTTCGAACTAGGTAATTGGAATGGCCTCCGGATGCGATTCATCCGGAAGGTTCGCAAATCTAAAAAAATCCCGCATTCGCGATTCTGCTGCCCACCAAATTATTTTCATCTTCAGTAAAGTAGCGATCCCGAAGCAAGTTACCGAATGTCCCGAAGGGACGTAACGTGAGTATCTGTCAGCTGACGGAGAACCGCACGGTAAAAGCAGAGTCCGTACTTCAGCCCTGAAAGGGGTGAATAAGTAAGCACTTCGTTCAACCCCTTCGGGGCTGGGAGCAGAGCTGTCGAAGTACCCCCGGTGATACCGGAGCTTATTCACATTAAGTCCTTTCAGGACTTTGCAAAAACGCCTCCGTTCAGCGCTGCGCCTTGGATACACATTCTTCCGAAAATCGACAAAACATCTAATTAGCTGATTAAAAGAAGTGCAAAGGCCGCAGAGTGCTCGCTATCTGCTTTTGCGTTCTTTGCATAAACCTTGGCGTACTTTGCGTGAAATCCTCTTTTTGAACAGCATTCGTTCTGTCAGCTGACGGAAGGCTTAAAGTCCTCTATAGGAGTTTAGGGGTATTTCAGCCAATCGCTGCCAAAAAAACATCCCGATACAGCCGCTTGTATCATTTCATTCAATAAATTAGATTTTTATTTTGAAAGATGGAAAAACAAGCACCGCAGCATTGGCTGACCATTGCCAAGAAGATAAATTCGATCGCCCAAACGGGCCTGGCTTTTACCAAAGATAAGTTCGACCGCGAACGCTACACCGAGCTGCTGGATTTAAGCATCGAGATTTTGAACAACATCACGGATATCGATACCGGGAAGCTCAACTTTGTGTTTAACCGCGACATCGGGTACCAAACCCCCAAAGTGGGCATACGCGCGGTGGTGTTCGAAAACGAAAAGATACTGCTGGTAAAAGAAAAGATGGACGGCAAATGGAGCCTGCCCGGCGGTTATGCCGACACCGGAATGCTGCCCAGCGAAATTGCCGTAAACGAAGTAAAGGAAGAATCGGGCTACGATGTAAAACCGCTTCGGATACTGGGCCTGATCGATTACAACAAACACCAGGAAAGGCCGTTTCCGTTTGATGTGTACCAGTTGTTTATGGAATGCGAGATAATTGGGGGCCAGCCGCAAAGCGGCATCGAAACCAGCGATGTGGGCTTTTTCGATATCACCGATTTGCCCGAGCTGTCGGAGCGCCGCGTTACCAGACAACAGATCCTGAAAATGCACGAATTGTATCAAAACAAGCACCTGGCGCCTATTTTTGATTAAGATGCGCAGGTTCACGCAAAGATTTAAAAGAAGCGCAAAGGCCGCAGAATGTTCGCTATCTGTTTTTGCGTTCTTTGCATAAACCTTGGCGTACTTTGCGTGAAATCTTCTTTTTGAACAGCATTCGTTCTGACAGCTGACGGAGAAACGGGGGTTATTCACATTAAGCCCTTTTCAGGACTTTTGAAAAACGCCTCCGTTCGGCGCTGCGCCTTGGATGCACATTCTTCCGAAAATCGATAAAAATACCTAACTAACTGATTATAAGAAGCCGCCGCAGTTGAGAGTAATGAAATCCTGACCCTTTGCAAACATTTCTCTGCTGAGAGTAGCATCCTCCTGACCTTTTGCAAATGCATTTCTTGCGAGAGTAGCATCCTCCTGACCTTTTGCAAATATATTTCTTGCAAGAGTAGCATCCTCCTGACCCTTTGCAGAAGCATTTCTGGCAAGAGTAGCATCATCCTGACCTTATGCAGATGCATTTCTTGCGAGAGTAGCATCATCCTGACCCTTTGCAGATGCATTTCTTGCGAGAGTAGCATCATCCTGAGCTTTTGCAGAAGCATTTCTGACGAGAGTTGCATCCTCCTGACCCTTTGCAGAAGCATTTCTGACGAGAGTTGCATCCTCCTGACCCTTTGCAGAAGCATTTCTTACAAGAGTTGCATCCTCCTGACCTTTTGCAAATGCATTTCTTGCGAGAGTAGCATCATCCTGACCTTTTGCAGAAGCATTTCTGGCGAGAGTAGCATCCTCCTGACCTTTTGCAAATGCATTTCTTACAAGAGTTGTATCCTCCTGACCTTTTGCAAATGCATTTCTTGCGAGAGTAGCATCATCCTGACCTTTTGCAAATGCATTTCTTGCGAGAGTAGCATCATCCTGAGCTTTTGCAGAAGCATTTCTTACGAGAGTTGCATCCTCCTGACCCTTTGCAGAAGCATTTCTGACAAGAGTTGCATCCTCCTGACCTTATGCAAATGCATTTCTTGCGAGAGTAGCATCATCCTGAGCTTTTGCAAACTTTCCGCAGCCGCGAGTCCTTACATCCGGCTATTATACAGCTGGTTGTCAGCACCGAACAAACAAAAATAATTGTTGTATAACATAAAAATCAAAATTGACATTCTTCCCGGAATGGTTTAATTTTAATAAGCAAAACAAAAATAGACCGTCAATGAACACACATTCATCATCGAAATTTTCAAGAAGATACCCCAATATTTTCCAATATTAATCCTTAAAACTTGTCTTATGAACCTTGTTAATCCGATTACATTAGTTTATTTGCGCAACAGCGAATATTTTGAACTGATCACCGATCTGAAAACCGGAATGGCGGGCATACTTCCTTCCACGCCGGTAAGCGACGACCTGATTACGCGCTTTAATGCCGTTTACGACGAACTGGATACGGCTACCCGCATCGACCGCGGGACTGTGTTAACCGAAAAAGTACAGGCGGCCGACGAAAGCCGCGGAACCACCTGGAAAGCCATGGACCTGATGGTGGAAGCCCACCTGAACAGCCCCGTGCCCGAAGAAGTGGAAAGCGCCAAAATCATCCGCCGCGTTTTTGATGTGTACGGCGATTTCAGAAAACGCTCGTACGACAGCGAATCGAGCGAGGCGCGCAACCTGATCCAGGACCTCGAGAAAAACAAAAACAGCGAACATGTTACCCGCATCAGGCTCGATGCCTGGCTGCCGCTGTACAAAACCCAGCAAGACGAATTTAAAGCCCTGCAAAACGAGCGCGACACCGAAGCCAGTTATAAAGCCAGCGGCGACGTAAGGGCCGTGCGCCTGAAAATGGACCCGCTTTACCGCGAGGTGGTCAACCTGGTGAATTCGTACATCAGCATTGGGCTGGCCACCCCCGAAATGGAAAATTTTGTGGTGGTAATGAACCAGAGAATAAAACGATACAACGATAGCTTGGCCATCCGCCAGGGGAAAAACACGGGAGGCGATGACAGTGACACTCCGGAAGAGTGACCCATTGTTATCGAACAAAATGGCATCCGACGGGGTGCCATTTTTTTGTTAAATTAGTGGGCGATGAGAAGGGGCGGGCTGGTGTAGGTTTGTGAGCTGTGGCCGTACTGTAAATAACCGAGAGGTGCGTGGGCTGGTTAATAAGATGTTTGAAATAAGAGATGAAGTACATTTTATACTTTTCAATATTCGTTTTTACATTAAGCTTAAAGCAAAAGTTGTTTGCTCAAGATATTGAATTTCAAAAAAAGTCTTTGGAATGTGACTTTGAGAATGTTATTCATTTCTCCATTGATGAGTCAATAATTGCCGACTTCAACGGTGACGGAATAAATGATACAGCAGTTTTTAGAAAAGAAAATAAAACCTCAGGAATAATCATAAAACATGGACAAACGGAAGAAACTGTCAGTTTGGGATTTGGAAAAGACTTTGCACATTTAACCGATTTTAACTGGGTCGACTTTTGGGGACTTGTTAAAGACTCGACAACCTATGAAATGGTTTTTAATGAAACTGATATTCTGGGAGACACAATTATTAGCCTTAAAAATCCATCAATCGTTGTTAGAAAGGAAGAAGCAGGAGGTGGAGTAATTACTTTAAAAAATGGAATTTATATTTGGATACACCAATCGGATTGAAACCCTGCTGGCGCAGGTTTGCAACCTGTGGCGGTACACACAAAGCACGAATTACAAACAATAAACTACAATAGAAGCACGATATGAAAAAAGTACTGTTGTTACTGGCCGATGGATTTGAGGTTTTTGAAGCAAGCGTTTTTATCGATGTAATGGGGTGGAACCTCGAAGAAGGAGACCAAAGCACCCAACTGTTTACCTGTGCGCTGCAAAAAGAAATCAAAAGCTCGTTTAACCAACGGTTTATTGTCGATTATGAGGTTGGTGAGATCGATGTGCGCGATTTCGATGCCCTGACCATACCCGGCGGGTTCGAGGTATACGGCTTTTACAAGGATGCCTACCACGAAAAATTTCTGGAGCTGATCCGGAGTTTCAGGGCGCATAATAAAATCATTGCCACCATTTGCGTGGGGGCTTTACCATTGGGGAAAAGCGGCGTCCTTCAGGGGAAAACAGCTACGGTTTACAACAGTGCCGTCCGGCGCGAAGCGTTGCGCAGCTTTGGGGTGCAGGTGTTGGATCAGCCCATCGTACTCGACGATAATATGATCACTTCGTGGAACCCGTCGACCGCGATCGATGTGGCCTTGCTGTTGCTGGAGCTACTCACAAGCAGCGAAAATGCCGGCAAAGTCCGCGGCTTGATGGGCTTTTAGGGTTTGCAAGCTTTGCCGATACCAGAGACGCTGTTACTTTTAGCTAAACATATATTCGCATAAGAACAATGAATACTAAAGACAGAAGAATACATCATCAACTCAAACTGTATAACAATTACAATCATATCACTGTTACGGGAGTTTTGGTTGTATTCGGATTTTTAATGCTCATTGGTATTCCGGTCTTTCCAAAGAATTTGATTTTATCGCTTCTATTCTTTTGCCTTGCGTTCATAGCTCATAAAAACCTTAAAACAACCAAACCGGTTAGTATCACAAAAAACTCAATCAGTTTAGGAAAAATGGTAAATGGATATGCTAAGACCACTATCGATTCTAAATCCATAAACCGTATCGATTTAGTTGACGAGACAAAAATAGAATTCAGGTCTGCAGCAAAGTTCTCCGGTGGTGAAGTGAAAATCTATTCGAATTATTATCTTTTTCACTTAAAAGATAAGAGCGAAATTAGATTTGATAATCTGTATGACAAGCAGCTACAGGTTGACTTAATGGATTGGTGCCGGAATAATAGCATTGAGTTTAACCAGTATGAAAGAAAGATTAAGGGGGCTTCTAAAAAAAACGTTGGGCAGATACCATAACTGAAGTACGATTACAAATCCGCACAAGTAAGAGGGATTGTGAGGCGGTTCAAAATGTTGGTAAAACAAGTTCCCGGCAATGACAGATTTTTGCTGCCGACTCGAAATGTACGCATTATGATCTTGCAACTTTATAAGCGCTAAGCGGTTCGAAACCGCTAAGCGCATTTGCGTCACACTATCCGTTTTTGCGTTCTTTTGCCTAAGCCTTGGCGCACTTTGCGTGAAAGTTGTTTCCGGGCAGGTTTGCAAGCTTGCCCAAGCTATTAAAGCACGGAATACAAATTTGTGCCAGCGAGGGGCCATCTCATAAAACTGCCATTCCCTGAACGATTTTTGAAGATTTATTTTTGACATTCGGATTAAAAAAGGCATTTTTGTCGCCCGGAATTTGGGGAATTTCTGAATTTCTGGGACACGCCCGGAGACCATCCCGGTCTCTTGTTTTCCCAATTATTTTTTAAAAACGTACGAGAGAAATGCTGAATAGAATTTCAATGAGAAACGACTGTTCAATTTACAAAATTGAAGAGGAGGGGAAAACGAGTGTCAACCGCCTGGTGATTTCCAGCGCAGAAACACGCGCCATTTGCAACGATACCACGGTAATGGGGGTGAATTATACCCGGAAGCTGCGCACGGCGTGTTCGGCGGTGATGAAGAGTTTGCAGGAAGAACAGGTGATTCGCCTGGAAGAAAGAAAAACCATTGTGTTTAATATTTTGCGGGGCGGTCTTAATTTTGGTTTGCGCGAGGCCATTGCCGATGCTTTCGGCTGGAATTTACACGGGTCGTCGTTTATCAGTGCACAGCGCGCCCGCATCAACCCCGATTCGGAAGAGTGGCACATTATTGAAAGCGACTACCAGAAAGTGTACATGCCTCATTCGGCGCAAATTGTGATTGGCGACGTGGTGGCCACCGGCACCAGCCTCGAGTTTGGCCTCGAAGCCCTGGTAAAACAAGCCGAAATGAACAACACCAACATCGAATCGATCCTGTTCTTTACCTTTGGCGGAAAACGCACCGAAGAGATCCTGGAAAATGTGGATGCGCTTTGCCGCTCGAAGTTTGAAGGCTACCAGTCTACCACATTGTGTTACATCGAAGGACGTTTTACGGTACCCACTGTTTCAACGCCTTTAACCATAAAGCTTACCGGAACCGACCTGGTAAAGCGCGACGCGCTGATGGCACCCGAGTTTATTGAAAGCCAGTACGAAAATCCGGCGTTCCCGATGGAGCGTTGTGTGATTTACGATGCCGGTTCGCGGGCATTTTGGTTGCCCGATTACCTCGAAGATGCGATCGAATACTGGGAACAGGTGCATACCATGGCCCGTCGCGGCAGAACCTTCGACCAGCAGGTAGGGGAGCGCGTTCCGCTACTCGACCGCAGCCGCTTTGGTACCATTGATCTGGAGGAACTGGCTGCTGCCCAGCTGGCAAAACTTCGAAGCATTGCAAATTCTTAAAAATCAACTATAAAAAACTAACTATGGAAAAACCATCGCACTACGATCACGATTTTTCGTTATCGGCAGTTGACCCGAAAAGTAAAAAAGGATTTTGGGCCATGCTTTTGGTGATGCTGGGCTTTACTTTTTTCTCGGCCAGTATGTGGGCCGGCGGAAAACTGGGAGCCGGCTTAACCGCATCGAAGTTTTTAACCGCGGTACTTGCCGGTAACCTGATCCTGGGTGTCTACACCGGATTACTGGCCCTGATTGCCTCACGCACAGGTTTATCAACCCACTTACTGGCGCGCTATTCCTTTGGCGAAAGAGGCTCAGTGCTTCCTTCGTTTTTACTCGGAATAACCCAGGTAGGCTGGTTTGGCGTGGGAGTGGCCATGTTTGCCATTCCGGTGCAAAAAGTTACGGGCTTAAATATCTACCTGCTGGTTATTGCATCCGGCCTGATTATGACAGCTACGGCCTGGTTTGGAATCAAGGCGCTTACCGTACTCAGCTTTATTGCCGTTCCGTCGATTACCGTTTTGGGTTTAATGTCGGTAGGAAAAGCTTTCAACGATTTCGGAGGAACAGCCGTTTGGTTCGATATCGTTCCTGAAAACCCGATGACACTTTATGCCGCCATTGGCATTTGTGTGGCTTCGTTTATCAGCGGCGGAACCTTAACTCCCGACTTTACCCGTTTCTCAAAAAACAGCAAGATCGCTGTATCCACCACGCTTATTGCCTTTTTCCTGGGTAACTCGCTGATGTTCTTCTTTGGCGCAGTGGGATCGGCTTTTTACCAGCAGTCGGATATCAGTGACGTTCTGATGAACCAGGGGATGATTGTGTGGGCGATGATTATTCTGGGTTTAAATATCTGGACCACGAATGACAATGCACTGTATGCATCGGGACTGGGTTTCTCGAACATTACCCGTTTGCCGAAAAAGATCATGGTAATTGTGAACGGGATCATCGGAACGCTGCTGGCGCTTTACCTGTACAACAATTTTGTGGGCTTCCTGAATGTATTAAACTCGATGTTGCCTTCGATTGGCGGTGTACTGATCGCGGATTACTTCCTGGTTCATAAAGCCAAATACATTGACTTTGCCCAAAAGAAGATCAGTAAATTCCGTTGGTCGGCTGTGGCTGCCTGGGGCGCCGGTGTTATAGCGGCCACTTATCTGCCGGGCGTTGCACCGGTCAACAGTGTGGCTACTTCCATCGTAGTTTATGTGATCATCGAAAAAGCCATTTTAAAAACCGAAACGCTTTAGGCTGAGCGCAGTATTCGTTTTCGGGAGCGAAATATTTCAACTGGTTTTAGATTGAATGGATTGATAAGATTGAACGGGTTTACCTCAATCTGATTTTCAATCTAATATCAATCTTTTATGGCTTGTCCGTTTAGGCTTGGTTATTTATCTACTATCCAGTATCAAGCATCCGGAATTCAGTATCGGGATTCAAACAAAAGGCCGTCTCAACTTCAAAATTGGGACGGCCTTTTTGTTTGTTGTCATCAATAATGCCAAGCAAAAGGTTGGGCGATCAAAAAACAATTTGCTTTTAGCTTGATTGAGAAGTACGAAACAGCTAATTTTGGCGCGATATTCTTCGGGGCAGGGTGCAAGTCCCTACCGGCGGTGATAGTCCGCGACTCCTTGCAAGAGGATTGATTTGGTGAAATTCCAAAACCGACAGTTACAGTCTGGATGAGAGAAGAATCCATAAGCAATCGGCAGCCTGTGCAATTCGCATTGTACAGTTGGGCTGTAGCATTGACTTTGCTCCGGGGATTTTAATGGTTACAATATTAAAGAGGAGTAGAGATGATTACACTGGAAACATTTGGAGCAAGCAGCCGGGAGCGGGTAGAACGGGCCATTCAAAAACTGCAGGAAGGAAAAGGTATTTTATTGGTGGATGATGAGAATCGTGAAAATGAGGGCGATCTGATCTTTCCGGCCAAAACAATGACAGCAAAAGATATGGCTCTGATGATTCGCGAATGCAGCGGAATTGTTTGCTTGTGTTTGACCGATGAGAAATGCCAGGCGCTGGGCTTGCGGCCAATGGTTGAATCGAATACAAGCAAAAATCAAACGGCTTTTACGATTTCCATCGAGGCTAAAAGAGGCGTTTCCACGGGCGTTTCGGCGCAAGACCGGGTAACTACCATTCAAACAGCTATTGCGGATGATGCGAGGGCG
Source organism: Maribellus luteus (assembly GCF_003576475.1). GTDB lineage: Bacteria > Bacteroidota > Bacteroidia > Bacteroidales > Prolixibacteraceae > Draconibacterium > Draconibacterium luteum. Next base: position 250,402 of record NZ_QWGR01000007.1, read on the forward strand.
GAGGATTTGTCGCATCCGGGGCATGTATTTCCGTTGAGAGCCCAAAACAACGGCGTTTTTGATCGTCGCGGACATACCGAAGGCAGTGTGGATTTGGTGCGCCTGGCTGGCTTGGGAGAGGCTGCCATCTTGTGCGAACTAACCAATGTAGACGGTACCATGGCACGTTTGCCCGAAGTAATGGACTTCGCACTAAAGCATGATACAACCGTTGCCACAATTGAGGACATTTACCAGTATCGGAAGCAGCTTATCAATGCCAGTCTGAAGGAAGAACCTGCTTTCTCTTAATTTTCGGCAGGAAAAGAATCTGATGGTATAATTACTCCATTGTTCCATTGAAATAGCTACTCTTTATTCACAAATATGACTTTCAAAAAACGGGAGAATAAAAAACAGATAATAAGGAATAACGAATAAGAAAGTGTCGGAAACAGAATAAACTGAGCTAACCCTTGCTGATTTCTTATTCCTTATTCCATGTTTCTTATTAAAGTCGTTCATATTTTCTTCAAATTTCAATAAAAAGAAGGTGTGTATAAAGGTTAGATTGAAACAGGGAATGATTCTATCAAGGCGAACCCGATACTGTTTCATTATTCCGTACACAGCTTTGTCCCGCTGGTGATTCCTATATTCATTCCGGTTTTATCCGCGATGCTTGACACTTTTCATTAAATTTGCTTGTAAAAATGCTTAACGGAATAAAATTTACAGCAATATGAGAAGAATGCTTCACTTACTAATGCTGGCAGGCCTGGTTCTTTCACTGGGGTGCAACAGCAAGAAAGCAAAAGAATTGCCACGCGTAGCCATTGCAGGCCTGGCGATCGAATCCAGTACCTTTTCCCCTGCACAATCGGGGATCGATGCTTTTAAGGCAAGAAGGGGAGAAGAGATCTTCTCGTACTACCCGTTTATGGCCGACAGTGCCCCCGATCGTCAGCGGGCACAGTGGTTCCCGACTTTACGCGGCCATGCGCTGCCTGGCGGTATAGTTACGCGCGAAGCCTACGAAACATTGCTGGGCGAAATGCTCGATCGCCTGCGTGAGAACCTTCCGTACGACGGTCTTTTCTTTGATATTCATGGAGCCATGAGTGTGGTAGGTCTCGACGATCCGGAAGGCGATATGATTGAACGCATCCGCGAAGTGGTGGGCCCCAAAACCATTATTTCCACCTCGATGGATTTACACGGAAACGTGACCGAACGACTGGCACGCGAAAGCGACCTGATTACCTGTTACCGGATGGCACCTCACGAAGATGCGCTGGAATCGAAACAACGTGCCCTGGAAAACCTGCTCGACCGTTTGGAGAGCGGCAAAGGAAAACCCAAATACAAAGCCTGGATTCCGGTTCCGATTTTACTTCCCGGAGAAAAAACCAGCACCCGCATTGAGCCCGGGAAAAGTTTGTATGCCAAAGTTGAGCCGCTCACCGAACAAGAGGGAGTGACTGATGCTGCCATTTGGATTGGCTATGCCTGGGCCGACGAGCCCCGCAACCGTGGCGTGGTAATGGCTTATGGCGACGATAAAGAGGCAGTGGGTAAAGCAGCCGAAGAACTGGCAAAAAGCTTTTGGGATGTGCGCGAACAGTTCGAGTTCGTGGCGCCTGTAGCCGATTTGGATGAGTGTTTGAATACCGCTATTGCATTTGAAGGGCAGCCTTTTATCATCAGCGATATGGGTGATAACCCTACTGCAGGAGGCGCTGGTGATGTAACCTGGACGCTAACCGAAATATTAAAACGAAAAGAATTTCAAAAAGAAGACGGTCCTTCACTGATCTATGCATCCATTCCAGGTCCTGCTTTGGTAGAAAAAGCACTGGAAGTAGGAGTGGGAGGACAGGTTAGCGAATTGGTTGGTGCGCAGGTCGACAATCGCTATGCGCCGCCAGTGAAACTTACCGGTACCGTAACTGCCATCAAACAAGGCGATCAGAACGCAAAAACAGAAGTGGTGGTTCAAACGGGCAGTGTGAAAGTGATAGTTACACAGAAACGTAAGCCGTATCACTATGAAAAGGATTTTACCGACTTGGATCTCAACCCGCGAGAAACCGATATCGTAGTGGTTAAAATTGGCTACCTGGTTCCCGAATTGTACAACATGCGGGCAGACTGGCTGATGGCACTGACTCCTGGTGGTGTGGATCAGGATCTGGAGCGGCTCGGCTACAAGCGTATTATTCGTCCGATGTTTCCATTGGACAAAGACATGGATACACCCGATCTGAGTGCACGTTTCATTCCGCAATCGGGTAGTTCGAATTAACAGTGTAATTTCATAAAAGTATAATCTAAACCAACAACAATGAGATCAGTTAGTAACTGTGTTTTGATGCTGCTTGTGCTGTTTTTAGCAGCCTGCCGGCCATCTGTACCCGTGGGAGAATGGCAGCCTATGTTTGACGGAAAAACGCTTGATGGCTGGAAAAAAGCTGCCGAGCATCCCGAAAGTTTTACCGTTGAAGACAATGCCATTAAATGTTCGGGAGAACGGAGTCATCTTTTTTACAAAGGGAACTTCACCAACTTTGAATGGGAAGCCGAAGTGAAAACACTTGAAAAAGCCAATTCCGGCGTTTATATTTCCACAAAATACCAGGCGGAAGGTTATCCCGAGAGTGGTTATGAAATTCAGATTAACAATTCGCACCGGGGGCCGTCGAAAGCACATCCGGAACGCAGAAAAACAGGCAGTATAAACGGTATCCGGAATGTTTACTATCCCTTTGTAAAAGACAACGAGTGGTTCAGAATAAGAATAAAAGTGGTGGAGAACGTGGTGGAGGTTTTTCTGAACGATGTAAAAGTGAATGAATATACACAACCCGAAAATCCCTGGCGTTGGGAAGGTGCAGAAAATTACCTGCTTGGCGAAGGAACCATTGCTTTGCAGTCGCACGACCCGGAAAGTACCACTTATTACCGGAACCTCCGGATTCGTGCTTTGCCCAAAGGAGAGCAAAAGCAAGTGGAAGATGTGCAGTGGGATGCCATTGTTACCAAACTAATGCGGGCCGGATTTCCACTGGTTGATTACCATGTGCATCTGAAAGGCGGTTTAACCATTGAAGAAGTGGTGGCGAACTCACAACGTTTGGGAATTAACTACGGAGTAGCGCCCAATTGCGGTTTGCATTTCCCGGTTACCGACGATGCTTCGTTGTATCAGTACATTGAAGAAGTTAAAGGCAGCCCTACTTTTAAAGGAATGCAGGCCGAGGGCAGGGAATGGGTGACCTTGTTTTCGCCCGAAGCCATTTCAAAATTTGATTATGTATTTACGGATGCCATGACATTTACCGACCGCAAAGGACGCCGGAACCGGATCTGGATTCCGGAAGAAGTTTGGGTGGATGACAAGCAACAGTTTATGGATGATTTGGTGGCTAAAATTGAAGCGATTTTTTCGCAGGAACCGGTCGATATTTATGTGAACCCAACGGTTTTGCCGGCACAGTTAATGCCCGAATACGACCAGTTGTGGACAAAAGAACGCATGGCGAAAGTGATAAAAGTTCTGGCGGATAACGGAATTGCGCTGGAGATCAACGCACGGTACAAAACTCCGCATGCAGAGATGATTAAAATGGCAAAAGAGGCCGGTGTGAAATTCTCGTTCGGAACCAATAATGTAACCAACGATCTGGGACATTTGCAGTATTGCCTTGAAATGATTCAGGAATGCGGACTTACACCCGGCGATATGTTTGAGGTGAAACCGGATGCTGAGAAACCGATCAATGTAAAAGGTCTGCCTGCCCATATTACGGGCTAAATAGATCTATAATTATATAGTGTGCTGGTCGATTAAAAGAAGTCAATTTTCTGCTTGTAATCGGCCAGTATTTGTTTTTTGTCGATGGCAAACAGAATTAGTTCCACTACCTGCCGGTCGGAGAAAGAGGCCCGGTTAATCATCAGGTCGAAATGCACTTCGTGCGATTGTTCGGCCCTGATTGCTTTTCGGAAAGTTACCCGTTCTTTTTCAACCCGCTCAATAAAAGCGATTGCTTCGGCGCGCGATAAATTGTTGTTGCACATAATGTTTTTGAGCCGGTATTCAAGCGGTGCTTCCAAGCGGATATGAAGCGCATTTTTGATATCGGCGGCAATAATGTGCCCCGCTCTTCCAACAATGATATTGAACCCGTTTATTGCCAGCGATCGGACTACTTCTTTTACGGTATTCGCGATCTTCGCTTCGCTTTTGTAACGCTTTTCTCCAAATGCTGTCAGAATTTGCTCAAAAGTGTAACTGTCTTCTTTATTGAGTGCTTTTAATACCTTTTCAGGTGCCAGATTCAGTTCGCGGGCACTTTCATAAAAGATCTCTTTGCTAAGTACTTTCCAGTCGGCAAGCATCCGCTGTTTGTTTAATTCTGTTGCCAGCAGATTGGCCACTTTTAGTCCGTTACAACCCACTTCCCGCGAAATGGTTATAACAGGCCCGGCAGCTCCGACATGCCCTTTCTGAAAGGATTTCTCCTCCTGTAAGCGGCTGTTTAAATAGCTCATTAACGAGTTGCCCATGACGTTTAGATTTTTAGTTGATCAATTTAATTTACGACGATTCATTTAAATATGTTATGTTTTTAAAGCATGCATTTAACAAAAAATGATCGATTAAGACGTGAAGTTAACCTGACAGGCGTCAGCCAAATTTCAGATGATTTAGTCTATTTTTAAGACTTATTAAATTTTGCATTTACGCATTTGGTGAGATTAATTGTATTTTCGAAAACTCATAACAATATTCAAATACTATGTTTGACAAAAGTACATACAGTAACAGAAGGAAGGCTCTGAAAACAAAAGGATTAACTGGCATTGCGCTGATTTTGGGCAATATGGAAGCTCCGATGAATTACAGGGATAATACCTATCATTTCAGACAAGACAGCAATTTTTTATATTTCTTTGGCCTTGACTTTCCCGGGCTGGCAGGCATTGTGGATTTCGACAGTGGCGAAGATTTTATTTTTGGAAACGATGTGGACATTGAAGACATTATTTGGATGGGGCCACAGGTTACATTGCAGGAAAACGCCGCAAAAGCGGGAATTACCAATACTGCACCTTTTGCCAAAGTTTTTGACCTGGTAAAAGCAGCAAAAGATGCCGGACGAAAAGTACATTTTCTTCCTCCTTACCGGGCCGAGAACAAATTGTTACTCGAAAATCTGCTGGGAACTTCGGCACAGTCGATCAATACCCATGCTTCGCTCGATTTGATCAAAGCGGTTATTTCGCTTCGTGAAGTAAAAGAAGCACAGGAAGTTGAAGAAATAAAGAAAGCTTGTGCCACGGGTTATCAAATGCATGTTGCGGCGATGAAGATGGCGCTCCCCGGAAACTGGGAACAAAAAATTGCAGGAACAATCGAAGGAATTGCCCTGGCCGGAGGTGGAATGACTTCGTTCCCCATTATTCTTTCGATGAACGGCGAAACACTGCACAATCACGACCACTCACAAATTTTGCAGGAAGGTCGTTTAATGCTTTGCGATGCCGGCGCCGAATCGTTGTTGCACTATGCTTCTGATTTTACCCGTACTACGCCGGTGGGAGGTAAGTTCACACAAAAACAACGCGAAATCTACGAAATTGTATTGGCGGCCAACAACACTGCCACCGCACTTTCAAAGCCGGGAGTCACTTATTTGTCAGTTCATCTGGCGGCCTGCGAAGTGCTTGCTGCGGGGTTGAAAGACTTGGGACTGATGAAAGGTGATGTAAAAGAGGCGGTTAAAAATGGTGCACATGCTATGTTCCTGCCTCATGGTCTGGGTCATATGATGGGACTGGATGTTCACGATATGGAGGACCTGGGACAAATTTATGTTGGATATGACGACGAAGTTCGTCCGGTAGATCAGTTTGGAACAGCCTATTTACGCATGGGTAAACGCCTGAAACCGGGATACGTGATCACCAACGAACCTGGATGTTATTTCATACCCGCGCTTATTGACAAGTGGCAGGCAGAAGGCATCAACAAAGATTTCATCAACTTCGATAAAGTAAATGAATACCGCGATTTTGGTGGCATTCGTCTGGAAGACGACATTTTGATTACCGAAACCGGTGCCGAAATCATCGGAGAACGGGTGCCGATTACGCCTGAAGAAATAGAGGCAGTTGTAGCAAAGGGCTAATGCTGTAAATGTGTTATGGTCAGTAAAAATGAGCAAGCCTTAGTATTTTTCTGCTATAACACTTTAAACATATTGAAACGCAGCCGGGAAAAGTTAGCTAGTCCCGGCTGCGTTTTTACTTCGTATTATCCTTGCTGAGGATTAAGGATATGATCGTAGAAATAACGCATTTCGAGCATTATTTCGTCGCGCACCTTCATGCATTTGTCCCTGATCTCTTCGTGCGATTTGGAATTTTTGTACGGACTGCGAAACCCCAGGTGCATTTTTCGCTTGTACCTGATTGGAGGAATCTTCAATTCTTCCAATGTTCCTTCGCCAACGGTGATCAGGTAGTCAAATTCCCGATTGATGAATTCATCAGCACATTTTGGAACACTGGGCTGCAGATCAATCCCAATATCTTTCATCACTTCAATGGCAATAGGACTTACATGATCGACAGGATCCAGACCGGCTGAATATATTTCCAGGTTTTTATCCAGACTTTTCAGAATGGCTTCAGCCATTTGGCTGCGACAGGAATTTCGGTTGCTTAAGAAGAAAACACTTATCCCATGCGTAATACTTTAAGGTTACTTGATTTTTGTGAGCAAACAATATACAGAAAAATGCAAAAACAAATAATGCATTATGTCTTGAAATAGAATGTGTTATAGATGTTTTTCAGCATAATTGTTTATCGGATTGAAATAAGTGCACAGATGTTTGCAGTGTGGCTTGTAGTTTGGGCTATTGTTTTAATATGGGCTTAAATCAGAACGGATTCTTTTAAAACGACTTGTCGAATTCCGGATCGCCTTAAACTCAGTAATACAAGCTTAATAAAATACATTGATCGTAAAAAAGCACTAAAAATGAATGATTTACCGGGGGGCTTCCATGATTAAGGTAATAGTTAAATTACTGATAGTCAAAAACAAGTAGAATGATGAATTTTTATTTCCATTCAAAAATTGAGTATTAATTCGCTTTTATCTATTTTCGTAGAGGAATGTAGTAAATACGCTGTCGTTGGGATGGCAAAAAAATCGTTTAAATGGAACCTAAAGATCTAAAAAACTCTGAAGAGTTAAGAAGTCCGGAAAATGAGGACCTTAAGAAAGTGCAGGCAGATGTTGTATCAGACGAAGTGGAAAAAGCGGATGCTGAAGAAACTGTAACAGAACAAGGATCTGCTGAAGTTGAAGAACCTGCTGTAAATGCTGAAGCCGGGAGCGTGGAAGAAAAAGCTGATCAACCAGAAGAAGTAAACACGGAGGCGGCTGTAGAGGAAGAAAGTGTTTCTGGGAAAGACGAAGCGAAGGAAGAAGCTTCTGAGCCAACTCCGGAGGAAACAAAAGAGTTATCCGCAGAATTGGAAGAAGCTACAAAAGAAGAGACAGTTGAAAAATTGCCTGTTGCAGAAGAAAAAGCTGAAGAGGCTCCTTCTGTAGAAAAGCCCGAAAAGCAGGAACAAAAAAAGGAGAAAATAGATTATTCCACTTATACGCAAATAGAATTGGTTAATGCTTTGCGCGATGTATTGGACGAGAAAGAGACGCGCGACATCAGATCGGATGTGGAAGTAATAAAAGCCAGTTTTTACAAAATTCTGAAAGACAATGAAGAAGCTGCCCTCGCTAAGTTTATTGAAGAGGGTGGGGCCGAAGAAGATTTCCAGGCAGAAGAAGATCCTTACGAAAAAGATATTAAGGAGCTTTTGAAAGATTATCGCCAGATCAGAATTGAGCAAAACAAACAGCTGGAGCAAGAGAAAGAAGAAAATCTCAAGAAGAAATACGAAGTAATCGAAAAGATTAAAGGATTGATTAATAACGAAGAGTCGATTAACAAGACCTTTAACGAATTCCGGGATCTTCAGCAAGAATGGCGCGAAATAGGTTTGGTTCCTCAATCGGAAATGAAAAATCTTTGGGATACTTATCATTTTCATGTAGAAAACTTTTACGATTACATAAAAATCAACCGCGAATTACGCGACCTGGATTTAAAGAAAAACCTGGAAGCCAAGATTCGTTTATGCGAAAGGGCAGAAGAGCTTTTACTCGATCCGTCGATTATTAAAGCGTTTAATACGCTGCAAAAATACCACGAACAATGGCGTGAAATCGGTCCGGTTCCAAGAGAGCAAAAAGACGATATTTGGGAGCGTTTTAAAGCAGCTACCGCGAAGATTAATAAAAAGCACCAGGAGTTTTTTGAAGACCGCAAAAGTGAGCAGAAAAATAACCTGGACGCCAAAACCGCTCTTTGCGAAAAAGTGGAAGAAATTCTTGAAAAAGAAATAGCTACACACAAAGAATGGGACGATCTCTCAAAAGAACTCATTAATTTACAGAAGGTTTGGCGAACAATTGGTTTTGCCCCGAGAAAGGACAACAACCGTATTTACGAACGTTTCCGCTCGGCTTGTGACAAGTTTTTTGATGCCAAACGTGATTTCTATTCCAAAAACAAGGAAGAACAACAGAATAATCTTCAGTTGAAAATAGATCTGTGTGTGCAGGCAGAAACCCTGAAAGACAGCATGGATTGGAAAAAAACAACCCAGGATTTTATCAATATTCAAAAGAAATGGAAAGAAATAGGCCCGGTTCCAAGGAAACAATCCGACACAATTTGGAAGCGTTTCAGAACTGCATGCGATTATTTCTTTGACAAAAAATCGGAGCATTTCTCGGATGTCGACAGCGAACAAATTGACAACCTAAAAGATAAGGAACAGATAATAGAAGAATTAAAGGCTTTTAAGTCTTCTGAGGATGTAGAGCAAAATCTGAAACAATTAAAACAATTTCAGCGTCGTTGGTCAGAGATTGGCCATGTACCGTTTAAAAAGAAAGACGAATTACAATCCACCTTCAGAGAGCTGATCAACCAGTTGTACGATGATCTGAATATCGATGAAGAAAAACGAAATATGTTGAAGTTCCGAACGAAAATGAGTAATTACTCAGAATCAATGAAAGGACAAAACAAAATGCGTATGGAGCGTGAGAAATATATGACAAAACTACGACAACTTGAGAACGATTTAGTTTTGCTGGATAACAACATTGGTTTCTTTGCCAAATCGAAGAATGCTGAAGCATTGATCAAAGACGTGAAGAAGAAAATTGAAGTTACCAAACAGAAGATAGAATTTCTGAAAGATAAAATTAGAGTTATTGACGAGTTAGATCACGATGAATAGCAAGAAGCCGGTTAAACCGGCTTTTTTGTTTTAAACGCTGAGCGTTCTGTATTTTGAGTTAACGAATGAATGACCTACATATTAAAGTCTCTGAGAATCGCTTAAAAATATTCCCTTGTTGAATTATTCAGATTAGCGGAGTTTAGAGGCACTGATTTGTGTTCTTGGTTAAATCAAATGGATTAAACACGAGCTAGCGAAGAATGAGCGCAGACATAATATTTAATTATAGGGAAAACAACTTGTAAAGAAACACTGAATAAACTTTTACATAAAATCTTTGACATTATCGGACTTATCAGCCACATAACTGATTTTATGCAAACCAGCAGAGCTGGGCGTATTATGCAAAGTACTCTTAAATATAATATTGATGCGCTTGTCTTATAATTTATATTATGATAAATAAAGTAAATATAGAAATATTGCCCATTGTTTGTAAACTTAAGCCTATTCCCTCTTTGTGTTAAAGGAAAAAAGATTATTTTTGCAGTCGATTATTAGAAACGTACAATTCAATAATCAATTCGGGATGTAGCGCAGTCCGGTAGCGTACGTCGTTCGGGACGACGGGGTCGCAGGTTCAAATCCTGTCATCCCGACTGAAACAAAAGTCAAAGAAAGTCAAAAGCCTGTAAATCAAATGATTTGCGGGCTTTTTTATTTTTATGAAGTTAATAATCATGTCTATAATTGGGATTTACAATTCAATATGCATATTTAAATTCTCTACTTTCTGAATTCTTTTCTCTAAAGAAGAAACTTCAACAATGGCTGAGATCTTTTATTTGAAATCCCTTGACGGGAAGAGCTCTCCTTGCACGGTTTCGCCTCCATTCTTTTTTCCTATGTCCATCGGCTTGCGAACAGAACCGATATTGCGCCCACCGGTATCCGGAGCCATTAGTTCATTCATATTAAAGCAGGCATTGACAACCACATGAATGACCTCGCCTTCAATCTGCAATTTACCTGCGACCATTAGCAATCGGGACTGCAGAATCACCTTGCGGTATTTCTCAAACACAGTGGACCAGACAACCAGGTTGGCAAAACCAGTCTCATCTTCAATGGTAATGAACAGTACACCGCTGGCTGTCCCCGGACGTTGGCGGACAGTTACCAATCCAGATACCTTCACAAACATGCCGTTTTTCATCTTCCCTAATTCCGAAGTAGGCGTAACCTGTAGTTGATTCAGCCTTGCCCGGGAAAAACTAACCGGGTGGGCTTTTAACGATAATGAAGTGCTGGCATAATCCTGTATCACATGTTCCCCGGCTGTCATGGGTGGCAACTCGATCAGTCCTTCTGCCTCACTTTGCGAGGGAGTACCTGTGAACATCCCGGTTGGATGATCATGTAAGGCCGACACTTCCCATAAAGCCTGCCTCCGGTCAAGACCGACGGAACGAAAAGCATCCGCATCAGCAAGCCTTTCCAGAGCGAATGGTGTAACGCCTGCATTAAGTAGTTCATTGATATTGCTATAGAAAATATGTCTCCCAGATATCAGCACCTGCATGTATTCTTCGCGGAGCCCCTTTACCTGCCTAAAACCCAGACGAACAGCACAATATGAACCTTGTTTTTCTTCCAGTGTATTGTCCCACTGCGAATAATTAATATCTACCGGTCTTACTTCCACACCATGTTTGCGGGCATCTATAACAATTTGTGCAGGCTGATAAAACCCCATGGGCTGGCTATTGAGCAACGCTACTGCAAATACGTCGGGATAATAACATTTGATCCAGGAGGAGATATAAACCAGCAGGGCAAAGCTGGCTGCATGGCTCTCCGGAAAACCGTAGCTTCCGAATCCTTCAATCTGTTTAAATACCCGTTCGGCAAACTCTTCGGTATAACCTTTTTTTACCATACCACTCACCAGTTTTTCCCGGTACCAGCTTACCTTCCCTTTTGACTTAAAGGTGGCCATGCTTCGACGTAGTCCGTCTGCTTCTGCCGGTGTAAAACCGGCCGCAACTATGGCTATCTCCATTGCTTGTTCCTGAAACAAAGGAACCCCCAGAGTCCTCCCTAAAATATCTTCAAGTTCTTTGGAAGGAAAATCCACCGGCTCCAGTCCATTGCGTCTCCTTAAATAAGGATGCACCATATCCCCCTGTATCGGGCCAGGCCTCACGATAGCTACCTCGATGACAAGATCATAAAAGTTTCGGGGCTTCAATCGTGGCAGCATTGACATTTGCGCCCGGCTTTCAATCTGGAAAACCCCGAGCGTATCTGCATGACTAATCATTTCGTAAACCTTCGGGTCATCCTGCGGAATATTGGCCAATGTCAGGTTCAGGTCATAATGTTGCTTGGCCAGGTCAAATGCCTTACGGATGCAGGTCAGCATCCCCAAGGCCAGTACATCCACTTTCATGAAGCCCAATGCCTCAATGTCGTCTTTGTTCCATTCAATACAGGTGCGGTCTTCCATGCGGGCATTCAGAATGGGGCACAGTTCATGTAGTTTTTCCCTGGTAATCACAAAGCCACCAGTATGTTGCCCTAACTGCCGGGGAAAGCCGATATATTGAAGCGTTAATTCCACCACTTTACGAAGATGGGGGTCTTTGGTGTTAAAACTTCCTGATGGTGCAGGTTTCCCTCCGAACCAGTCTTCTGTAAACTCATACTTTGATTTTGAAAGCACATTGATGGTATCGGTAGACAGCCCCATTGCTTTTCCTACATCACGCACGGCACCTTTCCAATGTACCTGAGTTACGGTTGCAACAATTCCGGCCCGGTCGCGTCCGTATTTCCCGTAGATGTACTGCATGATTTCCTCGCGGCGTTCATGCTCAAAATCCACATCTATATCGGGAGGTTCGTTCCGTTCATCGCTCATGAACCGGGCAAACAGTAATTTGAATTTAGAAGGGTCGACCGATGTTATACCAAGACAGTAACAAATAACCGAGTTGGCTGCCGATCCCCGCCCCTGGCAGAGGATTCCCCTGCTCCGGGCTTCACGCACATAGTCATATACGGTCAGAAAATAAGAGGCATATTCTTTTCGTCCTATAAATTCCAGTTCCATTTTGATGGTGTCGCTTACCTTTTCAGGAATCTCTTCGCCAAAACGCTCATTGGCGCCTTTCCAGGTCAGGTAGATTAATTCTTCCATTGGCGTACGCCCTTCACTGGTAATTTCTTCCGGGTAGAGGTATCTTAATTCATCTAATGAAAACTGACAGGCATCGGCTATTTCCTGTGTATAATGCATTGCTTTTGGATAATCCCGGAAAAGACGTTGCATCTCCGCAGCAGGTTTCAGGTAACGTTCCGCATTCTGATGAAGTTTAAAACCGGCAGCACCGATGGTACATTTCTCCCGAACACAAGTCAGGATATCCTGTAACTCCCGGCGCTCAGGCACATGGTAGTATACATTATTGGTTGCCACCATCGGAATTTTAAGCCTTTTACTCAATCGGGAAAGCCGAAACAGTTTTTTATGGTCGTCGCCATGATATGCAAAGCTTGCTCCGAGATAAAGGCTGTCTCCCAGCGCTTCCTTATATTCTTCCAGAGCTTTTATAAAACCCGGTTCAAAATCAAAACCTTTATTTAGCGATGCAGGTGGCAGTGCAATAAATTTTATTGCATCAGCATATTTATAAACATCCGCCCGATACAGGAAACACTCCCCTTTTTCAGCCCTCAGGTTGCCCTTGGTAAGCAAGCCGGATAAATTGGAATACGCTGATTTGTTTGTGGGATAAACCAACAGGGGTGGACCGTCAAGCAGATCGAGGCGGCATCCGGGAATAAAACGGATATTCCTTTCACGTGCTGCCACATGCGCTCTTACAGCACCAGCCAATGTATTACTGTCGGTGATTGCAAGCGCCTTGTATCCCAGTTCTGCCGCCCGTTCTACAATTTCCTCCGGGTGTGAACCGCCACGAAGAAACGAAAAATTTGTGGTTACCTGTAGTTCTGTATAATCCATCGCCCTCTCCTCTTTTTGTCAGACAAAAAATCCGTGAAGAAACCACTGAGGTTTTTCGCTTCCATATAAACCCAGCCGGAATAACCAGTAACGAGCACCATCTTCATCTTCTACACGGTAATAGTCCCTCGGAGGCCCTGTTTGTAGCCACCACTCCTGTTCTATCCTTTCCGGTCCGTCAGCTTTGGCAATCCGGATAATATCTCCCCTGTACCGGAAATGTAACGGAGGGTAATCGGGAAGTACGACCATGACTTCTACCGGTTCAGGCTCAGGTAAAAGATGAAGGGGTCTGGGTTGGTCGGTACGCCACTCCGTTTCCGGCTGTTCCTCCAGGGAGTTGACCTCCTTTACGGAGTTCTCCGGCCAGTAATGTTCTTGTGGCAGATAACGGTGAATGGCCTGCATCCCAACCTTCCCCGCAATGTTATCAAGTAATTCTGCAATGGCTTTGGGATTATTACAACCGGTATTCCATATAGCTTCCTGCGTTTCGCTAACATCCTCAACCAGCGTGGCTTCCAGTGTAAACAATTCGATACCAAGAGCCGGTTCTATTTCAGGAATTTTAAGTTCAAATAGTTTAAACAGGTGCACTGCACTCCGGGATGCTCTGTTTGTCCCAATACTGATTTGCACGGTTTTCCCGTCAATGCGGTATCCTTTGAAAATGCCGGCACGCATACCTTTTCCTTCCTTGAAAAACCGTTCACATAAAGTTTCCAGCAAACGCTGGAGTGCAATTTCAATTCCTTTGGCCGTCCGTATGGGTTCTAAACAAGGTAAGCGTTCCAGGTAAACCGGAGCCGGAGTAACAGGTTGAAGAGTTTCATATCCTGTTCCCAATGCTTGCTCCAGCCGGGTAAGCAAAACATCACCAAAACGCCTGCGCAGGTTTGTTCGCGGAATATGGATAAACTGTCCGATCTCCCTGAATCCCAGTTTCTCCATGCGTTTCAGGATAGTACTTTCAACTCTTAAAGCAGCAGGGGGTAGTGAAAGAAGTGCCTCGGCCTGTCTGCCAGGAGCTACAATTGGATTATTACTTTCGTAGTGTGCCACAGCCCAAGCCGTGCCAATTGTATCAGCTATTGCTGCACGCGCATCGTATCCGCCTTTGTGAAAACGGGTTATGATTGCTTGTAAATAAGGAAGTTCCCCACCCCACAAATGAGGACATCCCGATATATCCAGTATCAACCCATCCGGAGGATCGGTGGCAACAACAGGAGAATAACGAAAGCAATATTCTGCCAAATCCCTCAGGTGCTTCGCTTGTGCATAAGGCTCTTCAGAATACACTTCTACTGAAGGTAATATCGCCCTTACATCGGCTACTACCATGCCTGGTATTATTCCTTCTTTGCTTAAAGTTTTACAGGAAGCTTTCACCACCATCCGGCCACGCTGGGGAGCATATAAGAGGAAAAGCTTTTCTTTAAGTTCGGGGTGCGACCTGGCCATCCTGTCGGTAGCAAAATAACGAAACCATATGGACATATAGCGCTTATGCATACCTTTCCTTTTTTGCTGTAACCGAAGCAGTAACAACTCGTTTTTGATTGGGCAGATACCTGAACCCTCCATTTTGCCATTCAAACAGCCATGAACCGGGCTTGCCATTGCGTATTTTTAGCAACTCCACCTCCCACCGCGGAAATCCTACCCCGGGAAGTCCTTCGGGTAACCAGCTTGCTACAGGACGAATTTGCCACCGGGACACACAGGCCAGCGTATTATTTAGATATGGACTATGACGGTGTAAAAAGCAGGTAACCCCGCTTTCGCTGGCGGCCAGTTGCAACCTCCTTGATTCGGAAAAACTGACATTTGGCAATTCTGTTACCACAGCTGAAAGGGAGTTGCATTTCAGGGCTTGCTCTGTGACCCAAAGTGCCTCCTTTTCCTGTTTGACATCAATGAATATGATACGGTGAGGATCAAGTCCAAAAGACTTCAGGGCCGGGGGAAAAAGTTTACGCCTCGTGCTTATCCACATACAAACGCCCTCCTTCTTCCGGAAAGTATTTAATAAGCCGGAGATGAAACCGTTCGCGGCAGCAAAACATGCTTCGGTAGGACTTACAAATTCGTGTATTGCACCAACAGGAAAAGTGCCACCGGGAAAGGAATTATTTACCGGTCCCAATCCAAAATCAAGCTGCCGGGCATCCTTCCCACTATTGAATCCTTCCATCACAAGTATCTTCTCTCTCAATTGCTTGATGATTTCATTTTTCCCCATCCCCTCTTTCATAATCCAAAAAGATTATTAATATTTGTTACTATAAATAACAAACCACTGTTTATAAATATAACAAATGAATAAAAGAACACAAAAAATATTTTTCGCAGGTAACATCAAATTTCTCCGCGAACGAAAAAAAATGAGCCAGGAAGCCCTTGCTTCTACACTGGAACTAACCCGTGCAAAAATTGCTGCTATTGAAGCAGGGAATACCAAATCACCGCAGCCGGAGGACTACCTGAACTTCTCTGATTTTTTTAAAATAAGCATCGACACTCTGCTAAAAATCGACCTTTCAAAATTGGGAGAGCTAAAGATGCGGGAACTGGAAACCGGGAACGATGTTTATATCCGTGGCGGGAACCTGCGGGTGTTGGCGATTTCGGTGGACAGGTCGAATAACGAGAATGTAGAATATGTACCGATAAAAGCTAAAGCAGGTTATATGGCAGGCTACAACGACCCGGAGTTTATCGCAGGCCTGCCGAAGTATTCTATTCCCAATCTGCCAGCCCAGGGAACTTTTCGTATTTTCCCTTCAACCGGGGATTCCATGGTACCTATTCCTGAAGGCAGCGACATCATTGCACAATATGTGCCGGACTGGACAGCTATCAGGCCAGATACTCCCTGTATTGTTATTCTGAAAGGACAACAGGATTTTGTATTTAAGATGATAACGGTAAATAAGGACGGAACTATTCTTTTAAAATCACTTAATCCTGAATATAAACCTTACCTGGTAGAATCTGGAGATGTAATGGAGATTTGGCGGTTTTATGCTTATACCAGCAGGGAATTTCCGGAGGCCCGTTCTGAAATGGAGACCATTTTGGCAGCTATAAAAAATTTGGAGAAAAGAATTCTGAAAAGTTGAATAATAGATTGTTTGAAATATCTCCGAAAGTACTCATAAAAATTTTGGTTTTGATTGATAATTATGTGTCCTCATTCAGCATAAACCGATACGGATTCAATAATATATTTGTGTGGATCTATTCCTCATATGCACAAATCAGATAAATATTCTCTCTGAAATACCCTTGACTTTTTCAGATGGCGGGATATTACTTAAAATATCTTTTCGCTCAACTAAAATTGAGTACCAACTGTTTTCCTTTTTTTGAATTATTCAGATATATTCAAAAGCTGAAAAAAATACCAGGTAAATGAATTCACTGATAGCACCCGATAAACATCTTATTCTCCTGTTAATTATTGCCGGAGCTGCCGCATTCGGGATTTATTCAGAGCACAAAAAATGGTTTGGAAAAGTCTCCGGAATACTGGTGACCATGATTTCCATGTCGGTTTTATCGATGACAGGAGTTGTTCCCGTAGCCTCCAACCCTAAAATCAAAGTAGAGGTTTACTCCATGGTATTCGATTATTTCATCCCGATTGCCATTCCCCTGATGTTGTTTGGCTCCAACCTTGTTAAAATCATCCGCGAAAGCGGAAAGCTTTTACTGGCTTACATTATAGGTGCCGCAGGCATTGTGCTTGGGTGTCTGCTGGCGTATCAGCTAATTGATTTGGGTGAAGGAAGTGCCAACACCGCAGGTATTATCGCTGCCACCCTGATTGGCGGAAGCATCAATTTTGTAACCACCGCCGAAATCCTGAATTTTAGTTCCAATCCGCTTTTTACTGCCACACTTGCCATCGATAATTTTGCCGCCAACATTTATGTATTGTTGTTATTCCTGGTACCTTCTGTTGGTCTTCTGGCCCGTTTTTTTAGGAAAACATCCGATGACGAACAGCCTGAGTTGCTAGCCCAGGAAGAACAAAAGCACGAAATTACGCTGGAACGATTTGCGGTATCCATCTTTATCGCCCTGCTGGTGGCCGGTGCCGGAACCATCGTCTCTCCTTTCTTTCAGCAATTGTTTCAAACCGAACTCAACCTGAGTATACTGCTGATCACCGTTTTTTCGATCGTTTTGGCCAACCTGTTCCCCAAATCATTAAAGAAACTGGAGAATACCGCTTTTTCCATTGGCCTATGGATGATGTACATTTTCCTGGCTGTGATCGGAGCTGCCACCAATCTTCAGGACATTCTCAAGGTAGGATTTCCGGTGCTGCTTTTCTACCTTACCATCATGCTCTTCCATTTTGTATTGTTGCTGGCATTGGCCAAGCTCTTCAAACTTGATGTTTACGAGGTGGTAGTTTCGTCGGCCGCCAATATAATGGGCCCGTCGGTAGCGGCTCCCATGGCGGCATCGCTGGGGCAAAAAAAGCTCATCACTCCGGGCATTCTTACCGGTATTTTGGGATACATCATCGGAACCTTTATCGGCGTGTCTATTGCCTTGTTTCTCGGATGATACCATAGGTCATTGCTTTTCGGTTAATATTCCAATCGAACAAAAACCCTTCTGATTCGAAAAAAGTCTATGTTAAACTACTGGCTTTAAGAAAATTAAATCCGACAGTCATTTAAGACCACACATTTCTTCCCGACGGCAAACTAAATCAACCTTCCCATCAGAAGGTTTCTCCCACTATTGCACCAAAACGTCTGCCTTCCCCCATCCCAGTGTTTTAACACTTATGTAAAGTAATAATCTGCGCCAAAACATTATTAAAAGAGTATTTGGTGTTTTACAGGCTTTCTTAGTAACTTTCATAAGAATCATACACTTATGAAGAAGGCAATTCTTTGTTGATACTCCTTCACCTGCTTTTAAAATCAAACTCCTGCTAAAGTTTTTTTTCAGTTAAGTGTTGCAAGCGTTCACAGCGAGGAAGTTTTCTCACTTTAAATATTAAAACGATGAAAAAGATTACCACGTTAACATTTGTTTTATTGCTCTCGTTGGGAGCATTTGTTCAGGCACAAAATGAACCTTTGTACCTGCTCTTTGAGTTCATGAAAGTGAACGATGAGAGAAACTCTGACTACCTGGAGGTGGAACAATTTTGGACCAACATTCACCAACAGCGGGTTGCTGACGGAAATATTATTGGTTGGGATCTCTGGGCCATGTCGCCGGGTGGGTCGGAACAAGGTTCCCAGTATTTTACAGTTACCCTGTTTTCGAGCCTCGAAGCCATGTTAGAAGGTTTTCCCAGTGGAAAATTTAACGATTACCTGCAAAAAGCACATCCAGAACTGAGCGACAAGGAGTTAGGCGAATGGATGGAAAAAACCGTGATCTCGCGTGATATTGCACACCAGGTGTATTGCAAGGAGATCAGTACCACAGACGGCGATTTTGATATGCCGGTCGGAACGCTGTTAAAGTTTGACCTAATGAAACAATTGGACAACAGCTATGAAAAAGTGGAGAATGAGGTTTTCAAACCCTGGCACCAGCAATTGGTTGATAACGGGCAAAAGGAAGCCTGGGGACTGATCAGGGTTCTCCTGCCCGCTGGGAGTCAGGCCCTCGCATCGCACATGACCTACAGCATGTACAGCAGCTACAAACAACTGGCTGAGGATATGGACGGCAGCGGCGGCGGAACCATGGAACTGATGACCGGGCTGGCCGTTAAGCAGGGACTTGAAACACGGGACATGAGAGGAGTGGAAGCTGCCCAACTAATCATGAAAGTTCGCTGAATTCAGAAAAAATTTAAAATACAACACAATGAGTAATTTGGAAACGTTAAAAAAAGGATACCAGCTTTTTGCTGAGGGAAAAATTGACGAAGTTCTGGCCATGTGGGACAAAGACATGGTTTGGAAAGAATGTACCGGATTTCCGTTTGTAGAAGGCGACGGAACCTATGTGGGACACAAGGCCATTGCCGAAGGAGTATTTTCGAATCTGCCCAGGTACTACGATAATTTCAAGATTGAAATTGACGATTTTGTGGAAGGAAAAGAAAAAATAGTAATGGTGGGATACTATTCGGGTGTTTGGAAAGCATCCGGGAAACCGTTTAAAGCCAATGCAACCCACACCTGGACTTTCAAAGACGGGAAACCGGCTTCTTTCTTTCAGGCCGTTGACACAGCTGAAATTATGAAAAACTAAGCCACATTGGATAAAATCCATCCTTATAAAGTTGATGGAAATTAAAACGAAACAGTAGCTATTAAAGGGCACTGCGGGATGAGTAGTGAGAAACGGAAGAATACCAACGCTCACTACTCTTATTTTGTCTATCCTGGCAGCGGTCAATAATTTATACGAAAAATCGTTGTTCTTTAGCTATTTCAGGATTAACCAAAGATACCACTGAACATTTTCAATCTTAAATTCTTTTATCAGAAAGAACAAAATAAACACAACACCCAAATGGGGTGAACAATATTTTGTCTCTTTGAGAAAACGATTCAAAAACAAAGAAAAATGAAAATTCTGGTAATTGGCGGAAATAGCGGAACGATTGGCAAAAGTGTTGCCGGCCGGCTCAGTAAAAAACACGAAGTAATAACAGCAGGAAGAACAAGTGGCGATATTCAGGTGGATATAAACAATGCAGAATCCATCCGGCAAATGTTTGCGTCTGTTCCCGACCTCGATGCGGTGGTTTGCTGCTCGGGAGCTACCAAATGGGCACCTTTCAGCACTATGTCGGAAGATGACTTGTACGTAGGCATAAAAAGCAAGTTGATGGGGCAGGTAAACCTGGTACGCATCGGAAAAGACTTTGTAAAACCGGGTGCTTCGTTTACCCTTACTTCCGGAGTTCTGGCCGACGATCCGGTTTATATGAGCTCGAATGCCGCCATGGTGAACGGTGCGCTACATAGCTTTGTAAAAGCTGTGGCCCCCGAACTCGCCAACGGCTTGCGTCTGAACGTGGTTGCACCCGGACTGGTTGAAGATTCGGCAGAAAGACTGGGCGATGCATTTCCGGGACATACTCCGGTTCCGATGAACAAAGTTGCCAACGGCTACGTGCGCAGTGTGGAAGGTATGTTTACCGGAGAAGTTATCCGGATATTTTAATAAGCATTTGACTTTTCGGCTAAGAAGCCGAAAGAAACAATCCAACTCATGACCGACACCAAAATCTTTAAAGCTTTTGAGGGCTGGTCATGAGTTTTTATTCTCCAACAATTTAGAAGCAGCATCACTATTTCACTTTTATCACCACCTTCCCCTTCGCTTTTCCTTCCGAAAGATATTGCATGGCCTCCGGCACCTGCTCAAGTGGATACACCCGGTCAATGGCGGGTTTTAGCTTTCCGTCGCGGATAAGTTCTTCCAGATACTCCAGCTTTTCATTGGGCTTTACACCAATCACCGCGAGTTGTTTACTCCCAAACAAGGAAAGCAGGCTTCCCACTACCAGGGTCTGGAAAAGATGACGCATTTTTCCGCCCACCATGCAGTAAACTCCCCGCCGCGTAAGCGCACGCTGGTAATGAAAAATGGAGTGCGAAGCTACGAGGTCGAGAATAAAATCGTACGAATGGCGGTTTTGCGTAAAATCATACTCCCGGTAATCGATGGTATGATCCGCCCCCAGCAAACGGATAAACGCCAGTTTTTCGGCACTGTCAACTCCGCTTACCTCGGCTCCCGCCAGTTTGGCAAGCTGCACCGCAAAACTCCCGGCGCCACCTCCGGCCCCGTTGATCAGCACTTTATCGCCCGGTTGCAACCTGCGTTTAAAACGAATTCCCTGTTCGGCCACCGCACCTGCCTGTGGCAACGCAGCTGCCTCTTCAAAAGAGAGATGTTCGGGTTTTCGTTTCAGCAGTTTCTCCGGAATACAGGCATATTCGGCAAAACCACCCCAGAAATAAAGCGCATCTCCGTAAACGGCATCCCCCGTTTTAAAACGACCGGCGCCCTCTCCCACTGCTGTCACTGTTCCGGCGATATCCGAACCAAGTATCTTGTATTTAGGTTTAAATAATCCCCAAGCGCGGATGTATAACGGCGAACCGTTCATGTTTTCCACATCCGAAGCATTTAAACTTACGGCATGCACTTTTACCTGCACCTCGCCGGCTTTGGGCAGCGGAATATCCACTTCCGAGGGATGAAACACTTGCCAGTTACCATATTCTTCACGTACTATCGCTTTCATTTATTTGTTCTGTTTTTTCCGATTTGTACCAAAAACTTCCTCAAATTAAGCCTAAGTTGCGAGAATAAAAACCGGGCTTACTTTTTTCGCTGACCGGGAGCATACTTTTTCGCACTTTTTTCGCCGGTGAGTTTTTTCATTTGCCCCGGCGGAATTTCTCCCTTGGCATTGGTTTTAACCTCCCTTTTGGGATGACCGGTAAAAACCACACTGCGACAGGAACTTGTAAATACTGAAAAGGTAAAGGCCACCAAAATGGCCGCAATAATTCTTTTTGATTTCATGTTAAACGGCTTTCTCAAACAAACGAGACTGTATTGTATTTATTACACACCTCTCGGCGAACCATAGAACTCTATATTTTAAATGATCAATGTTTCTTAATCATCGTCTTCCACATCAGAAAAAAGCCGCTCGCCCGTCAACTGACGGAGGAGCGGCTTTACTATCTTGTAAATACTTCTTACTGACCTAATTTTTCAAGAATAGCGTTGTATTTATCCATATCTTTCATTCTATAATACAAGTTTTTCAGCGACTCAAGAGTACTTGTCTCCTCTGCATTCAGTTCGTGGCATTTCTCCATGTAAGGCAATGCTTTTTCAAACCATACGTCTGCTTTCTTCAACTCTGCTTCGTATTTTGCATTATCATTGGCAGGAACGCTGTTGGCCACTTCAATTTGTTTTACACCTTTGTTATAGTACAAGGCCCCCAAGTTGTAATAAGCATTAAAGAAGTTGGGGTCAACCTCTGTAGCTCTCTGGTATGCATCTACAGCTTTTTCTTCATCACCAAATTTTTCAAGCAATGCACCTTTGGCAAAGTAGTAAGTTACGTTTGTTGGATCTTGCTGAATAGCCATATCCAGGTATTTCAACGCTTCTTCATTTTTATTCAACTTCATGTACAGGTCAACCATGGCAGTCAAAACACCATTGTCTTCCGGGTATTTTTCAAAACCTTCCTGAACCGTTTTTAGTGCATTGGCAGTATCCTGCATTTGCATGTACGAATCAGCAATCAAACTATAAGTACGTGCACCGTTGTACCCATATTTGGTTACTTCAGTGTAATACTTAACTGCTTTGTTATAATCTTTTGAATTATAAGCTGCCAAACCAGTATTGAAAAGAATTACCGTATCCACACCCTCAGGGTTATCAGCCTTTACAATATCAAGATTTTGAACCTCCAAAATCTGTTCGAACGATTTCAATGCTGCTGCATAATCGTTGTTATTAAAAGCCTCAACCGCCTGGTTGGTAAGATCGTTGGTCAGCAGTGTTAATTTAATCTTAACACTGTTGCTGCCTTTTCCTTTCTCATCCAGTTCAAGCGCTTTTTTATACGACTCCAGAGCTGTTGTCAATGGATCGTCAGCCAGTTTTTTAATGTTTGCATCTTTACTCTGGAAAATAGCCTGGAAAATTTCACCACGTACCTCCCATGTTTTAGACCATGGAATAGATTTCTCCGCTTTTTCGTTTGCCGGATCAGTGGCCTCATTAATGGCCTCCAGCGCTTTATCCAATTTGCCGCTATCTTTAAAGGTCTGAGCACTTGTTACTTTTCCCTTCTGAGCAAATGCTCCTGAAACAGAAAGCACCAAGGCAAGTAGAATAATAGTTTTTTTCATCACTTCAGAATTTTTTTGTTACTTAAATATTTTGCAAAAATAGATGTTTTCACTTTTACTGCAAGCTTAAGCTTTAGGAATCAGAAGATTATTCCTGATCCAAATTGCTTTCTTCATTTTCGATCGATTCACCTGCTTCTTCGCCATCGCTTCCACTGGTTTCGTCCATCGCAACACGTGCTACTGATGCAATCCGGTCATCACCTCTCAGGTTAATTACACGAACGCCCTGTGTAGCTCTTCCCAAAACTGAGATAGAACCGACAGCTACACGAATTGTAATACCATTTTGGGTTATGATCATAAGGTCGTTTTGATCCGAAACGTTTTTGATCGCAATCAGCTCACCTGTTTTTTCGGTAACATTGATGGTTTTTACTCCTTTTCCACCTCTGTTTGTTACCCTGTAATCATCAATCTTAGAACGTTTTCCATATCCATTTTCGGAAATTACCAGGATATCCTCGTTCTCGTCCTGTACACAAATCATACCAATCACTTCATCGTTAGCGCTACCAAGGGTTATACCACGTACCCCCGAAGCTGTTCTTCCGATCGGACGAACAATACTTTCGTTAAAACGAATGGCTTTTCCTGAACGTACCGCAAGCATCATTTCGCTGTTTCCGTTGGTAAGTCTTGCCTCAAGTAGTTGGTCTCCATCTTTAATGGTAATTGCATTAACCCCATTCTGACGAGGACGAGAATAAGCTTCCAGCGTTGTCTTCTTGATGATCCCCTTCTTGGTAGCTAAAATGATATAATTATTGTTTATGAAATCCTGATCAGTTAGCGTTTTCACCTTGATAAATGCCAACACTTTATCATCCGGCTCAATGTTCAGAATGTTCTGAATTGCACGGCCTTTTGATGCCCTGGTTCCTTCCGGAATCTGGTATACCTTTAACCAGTAACATTTTCCTTTTTCGGTAAACAACAGCAGAGTATTATGCATGGAAGCGATAAAGAGATGTTCCAGGAAGTCTTCGTCACGCGTTGTACTTCCTTTTGAACCAATACCTCCCCGTCCCTGTGTGCGGAATTCAGATAGCGGAGTACGCTTGATGTAGCCCAGGTGAGAAATGGTAATCACCATATCTTCATCGGCATAGAAATCTTCAGGATTGAATTCCTCTGCGTTTGGAATCAACTCTGTACGGCGTCCATCGCCATACTTTTGTTTCATTTCCTGCAGTTCTTCTTTGATGATATCCATCCGCAAGTTAACATCTTCCAACACTTTTTTCAGGTACTCTATCTGCACCATTATCTCTTCGTACTCTTTACGCAGCTTGTCTTGTTCCAGACCTGTCAGCTGACGCAAACGCATCTCAACAATGGCCCGGGCCTGCAAATCACTCAACTCGAAACGCTCCATTAAGCTGGAACGAGCTTCGTCAGGTGTAGATGAACCACGAATAATGGCTATTACCTCGTCGATATTGTCACTAGCAATAATGAGCCCCTCTAAAATATGTGCACGTTTTTCTGCCTGTTCCAGTTCGTATCGGGTGCGGCGCATAACCACTTCGTGACGGTGCTCCACAAAGTAGCGGATCAGGTCTTTTAGGTTAAGCATTTTAGGGCGTCCGTGAACCAACGCAATGTTGTTTACACTGAAACTGTTCTGCAACTGCGTATATTTGTAGAGTTTGTTTAACACCACGTTACTCATTGCATCGCGCTTCAGGTCATAAACAACGCGCATACCTTCCCTGTCCGATTCGTCGTTAACATTCGAGATTCCTTCAATCTTCTTTTCGTTAACCAGATCGGCTGTTTTCTGAATCATTTCTGCGCGGTTCACCATGTAAGGAATCTCGGTCACAATGATTTTCTCGCGACCTCCTTCATTTTCAATGTGAGCCTTACCTCGAACAACTATACGTCCACGCCCCGTTTCGTAAGCATCCTTCACTCCCTGGTAGCCGTAGATAATTCCACCGGTTGGGAAATCGGGCGCTTTAATAATATCGATCAACTCATCTATGGTAATGTCTGGGTTGTCGATATAAGCAATTGTAGCGTCAATTGTATCACTTAGGTTATGAGGTGGCATGTTGGTAGCCATACCTACTGCAATACCCGAAGCTCCGTTAATCAACAGCTGCGGAATTTTTGTAGGAAGAACCGTTGGTTCATTCAGCGACTCATCGAAGTTGGGCTGAAAATCGACCGTATTTTTATCGAGGTCAGCCAGCGTTTCTTCGGCAATTTTTGACATTCGGGCCTCGGTATAACGCATCGCTGCAGGACTGTCACCATCTACCGAGCCAAAGTTTCCCTGACCATCAACAAGCGGATAACGCAAAGACCAGTCTTGCGCCATACGAACCATGGTGAAATATACTGATGAGTCTCCGTGAGGGTGATACTTACCAAGCACCTCTCCCACAATCCTGGCAGACTTCTTATGAGCCCTGTTTGATAAAATTCCTAATTCGTGCATCCCAAACAAAACACGGCGATGCACCGGTTTAAAACCATCTCGTACATCAGGCAATGCACGGGATACAATCACAGACATTGAATAATCGATGTAAGCAGATTTCATCTGCTCCTCAATGTTTATTCTGATAATCTTTTCTCCTTCTGACATTATATCTCCTTTTAATCCTTAAAATCATTTTCAAAAGACCCACAAAAATAGTAAAATCATTGGTTTTTAGGTCCTGTGCCCATCTCTTTTAGGAAACCGCTGAGCAGAAGATATTAACAACCCAACTGTCATAAATTCACACAATAAACTGAAGGATTTAATAACTTCTGCCATTTCGGTAATACCGCCTGTGAATTTTTAAGTATTTTGTGCATTCAACCTTTTGGGAACAGAATTTGTTGAAACGAAGTAAAACACAGAAAAATTATATGGATTCACAATTTTCACCAAGGATAAAAGACATCATAGGGTACAGCCGGGAAGAAGCTATCCGTTTGGGAAATGATTATATCGGGCAAGAGCACCTGTTTCTTGGAATTCTGAGAGACGGTGAAGGGATTGCCACCGACATACTGGAAAATCTGGGTGTCGATCTGGCAGAAATCAAACAACTTGTTGAAAAAAAGATCAGGACAGATAAAGAAATCAATGGAAAAGCAGACCTTGTCATGCTTAAGTCCACTGAAAAAACGCTGAAGCTTATATACCTTGAAGCTCGTTCCTTTAAAAGTGTCACTGCCAACAGTGCACATCTTTTACTGGCAATTCTGAAAGACAGTAATTGTTTGGCAACTCAACTATTAATAGAGATGGGAGTTAATTATTACATGGTAAAGTCGCAACTACAGGATTATAAATTCCCGGAAGCAAAATCGGATTTTCCGGAGGGAGAAGACGACGGGCCGGAAGGATTTTCAAAAAATCCATCGGGACCACAGGCAGGGAAAAAAGGTGCCGGAGCAAAATCGGACACACCTGTGCTCGACAATTTTGGGATCGACATCACCAAGTTGGCAGAAGAAGGCAGTCTGGATCCGATCGTAGGCCGCGAAAAAGAAATTGAGCGACTGGCACAGATTTTAAGCCGCCGGAAAAAGAATAACCCGATTCTTATCGGAGAACCGGGGGTAGGAAAATCGGCCATTGCCGAAGGTCTGGCTTTACGAATCGTTAGTAAAAAGGTCTCCCGGATTCTTTTTGACAAACGTGTGGTTAGCCTCGATATAGCTTCGATTGTTGCCGGCACCAAATACCGCGGGCAGTTTGAGGAAAGGATGAAAGCTATTCTGAATGAACTGGCCAAAGTAAATAATGTTATCCTTTTCATCGACGAAATTCACACGATTGTTGGTGCGGGGGGAGCCACCGGGTCGCTTGATGCAGCCAACATGCTTAAACCTGCTCTGGCAAGAGGCGACATTCAATGTATTGGCGCCACTACACTTGACGAATACCGTCAACAGATTGAAAAAGACGGTGCGCTGGAAAGAAGGTTCCAGAAAGTAATGGTTGACCCCACATCGATTGATGAAACCATTGAAATACTCAACAATATTAAACAACGGTACGAAGATCACCACAATGTAATCTATACAAAGGAAGCGATCGACAGCTGTGTGAAACTGACAGCCCGTTACATTACCGACCGGTATTTACCGGATAAAGCGATTGATGCTTTGGATGAAGCGGGTTCACGCGTTCATATTGCCAATATTAATGTGCCGGAAAAGATTGTTAAGCTCGAAGAAAAAATCGAAAAAACAAAGGAAGAAAAAATAGCCGCGGTTAAGAGTCAGAATTTTGAACTGGCAGCTAATTTCCGTGACAAGGAGAAAAACCTGTTGACTTTGCTTGAACAGGAAAAAGAAAAGTGGGAAAAAGAACTGATCAATCACCGCGAGATTGTAGACGAGCATAAAGTGGCAGAAGTAGTTGCCATGATGTCAGGCGTTCCGGTGCAGCGAATTGCCCAAGCCGAAGGAAAGCGGCTAATGAGCATGGGACACGATTTGAAAGGAAAAGTTATTGGACAGGACGAGGCGATCGAAAAAATAGTAAAAGCTATCCAACGAAATCGCGCAGGGTTAAAAGATCCTAACCGGCCTATTGGTTCTTTTGTTTTCCTGGGACCAACCGGGGTAGGAAAAACCCAGCTTGCAAAAGTATTGGCAACCTATCTTTTTGACACCCTTGATTCCCTCATTCGGGTTGATATGAGTGAATATATGGAAAAATTTGCCGTATCAAGACTGGTAGGTGCGCCTCCCGGATACGTCGGCTACGAAGAAGGCGGGCAATTAACCGAAAAAGTAAGAAGAAAGCCTTATTCGGTTGTTTTGCTTGACGAAATTGAAAAAGCACATCCGGATGTTTTTCATTTATTACTGCAATTACTGGATGAAGGAAGGCTAACCGATAGCCTGGGACGCAATGTGGATTTCAAAAACACAATTGTTATCATGACTTCCAACATTGGATCGCGTCAGTTAAAAGAATTTGGCCGCGGGGTTGGTTTTGCCACCAATCAAACACCGGAACAGGACAACGAGCATGCCAAGTATATTGTACAAAAGGCACTAAAAAAAGCGTTTGCTCCTGAGTTTCTGAACCGGATTGACGATGTGATCATGTTTAATCAGCTGGAGAAAAAACATATTCACCAGATTATTGATATCGAAATAGATGGTTTGTACAAACGTGTTGAAGCGTTGAATTACAAGTTAAAGATTTCACCTGCAGCCAAAGATTTTATCGCAGAAAAAGGATACGATCCGCAATTTGGCGCCCGTCCGTTAAAAAGAGCAATTCAGAAATACCTGGAAGACGAGATGGCGGAAATCATTATCAAAGCTTCGATTAGCGATGGCGACACTATTTCGGTAGGTTACGACAAAAAGAAAGACCGATTACAAATGCGAATATTATCCAATAATAAAGCATTGAAAGAATAAAATAAAAGGCCGGTAACCCGGCCTTTTATTTTATCCATGATATTTTAGCACCAATATACTGATATCATCATTTTGCTCTGCATCGCCAGCAAATAACCGAACACTCGTCTCAATTCTTTTCACCATTTCTTTTGGTTCAAGGCCAACCAGGCTCTTCAGGTTTTCTTTTAATCTTTCATGCCCATAAAAAAGTCTGTTCGAATCGCTACGTTCGGTAACACCGTCGGTGTACAAAACAATGGAATCGCCTTTTTCCAGCTGATACCTTCCTTCACGGTATCCTTTATCGCGGTACAACCCCAGAGGTAAACCATGCGATTCGACCAGCACTTCGATATTCCCGTTAGCCTTAACAATGTAGGTGGAATTATGTGCAGCGTTGCAATAGCTCAGTTTTCCGGTTTTGATATCCAGGATTCCCAAAAATAAAGTCAAAAAGAACTGGTGCATATTATTTGAATGCAACTCATTGTTGATTCGGGCCACTATCGAAGAGCATCGTTTAATCGTCAGATCAGATGCGATGGTTTTTATAACTGTCTGAGAAACACTCATAAAAAGCGCCGCAGGAACTCCGTTTCCGGAAACATCTCCCATCGATAGAACCAAATGGTCTTCATCTTTGAAAAAGTAATCAAAGAGGTCTCCACTAACAATTCTTGCCGGATTATAAGAAGCAAACAAGTCAATCTCTGCAATATTGGGAAATGCAGGAAAATCAACCTTAATTAAACTTTTCTGAATTTCAGCTGCCTGTAGCAAATCGGTATGCTGTAGTTTATTTAGTTTTTCTTCTTTCAAAGCTTTTAACTGGTACTGTTCGTACCAAAGCTTCATGAGGTTTAAACTGTCAGCAACCTGTTTTATCTCGTTCATCGATTCTTCTCCGGCATATGATTCGCTTGAAATATTGGTAAACTTCGTTAACTGCGAGGTAACACTGCTAAGTGGCTGAATCTGTTTATTGGAGATATAGGTAACCAGAATGTAGATGATCAGAATGCCCAGAACCGAGAAAAACAACATTTTCAAAATGGGGACATAAAGCGGCTCAAACAGCTCTTTATGCGGAATAACCAGCAAAAGTATCCATCCGTTTTCTTCAATGCGCGAATGGTATACAAAACTCTTCTCATAATTCAGAGTTTCAGGATAAGCGACAATAGACCCCGCATTTACCCCCGTAAGAAAATCGTCAACAAGCAGTTGTTTATTCTTAAAAACCTCGGGCGGTATATCCCTAAGATTCCGGGTTAGAATCCACTCTTTTTTGGGATGAGAGATATAGGTTCCATCTTTTGACATTAAAACAGAATAGCCGTTTTTCCCTATTTTTATTTTGTTGATGGACTCGTGAAGTTGCAACAGCGACAATTCGCAAACAACGTCGCCAATTTGTATTGTTTTATCATTTCGAACGTAAAAAATTGGCGAATAGAAAGCAACAACAATGCGCTTGTTCCTTTCACAAAAAATAGGCTCCGACCAATTTTGTTCGTTTCCTTCTGCCAGCACTTTATAGTTTGGGTGATTACTCACGCAATTTTCAAAGGGCTGATTACCTTCAAAAAAATAGGTTGAATCATTTTCTCGATAGCTAAAATAGTTATGGTACTTCAACTCCAAAGTTGAATCAATATTAATATGAATCGCATTAATAAACTCGTACTTCCTTAAAAGATGGTCAAAAAAAGGCTGTACATAATCTTTCTGATCGTAAAATACAATCTGGTCGGCTACATTCTGTGTAACCTCTTTTGTTGTAATAACATATTTTTTTATTTCGGCGGCAACCTCAGCCTCTGAACTAATAGCCTTATTGTCAATATTCTCCTCTATTATCTTCATGTTAAAAAGAAAATAGATGACAATAAATGCGATAAAGACAGCCACTACCGCAAGTGAAATATATATACTTAGGCGATAGGCCAACGATTTATCTAACATGGTAACTGATTTTCATCTTCCGGAATACAATTTAGGTATTTTTTGATAAATAATCACCTAAATAAGTCAGCCATTGTCGGGTACCTTTAAAATTGCAGCTGAAAGATGCTATTCGGGAAGCTTTCGCTAATGCAGAGGCAAATTCGCGTTGCAAAAGATAATAATAGCAAAAAGCTCCATGCAAAACATCACCGGCGCCAAGAGTATCCAATGGTAGTATATTTTCCACCTGAATTTCGCTTTCATTTTTCCCTTTTCTAAAAAGAATGCTTTCTCCGCCACGCGAAATAGCGCCGGCCTGGATGCCCAACTCATTCAGAAAGTCAAAAACTTCAGTAGGTGACGAACAAAAAGGTGGATAAAAATCGGAAGAACAAATGGCGATATCAACAAACGGGAGTAATTCGGGAAGATGCGGTTTCCAGCTGCCACAGTCAAGTACAACGGGGATTTTCCGGTTTCGGGCTTCCCGGGCAAGTGCTAGACTAAACTCGGGATAAAAACCATCCAGCATTACAATTTCGGGTTTTATTTCGTCCAGTATTTGTTCTGGCAAATGAATTGGTTTCAGAGGAAGCGGATGATGGGTAAATATATTCCGGTCGCCATTACCCGAAGTTACCACCGTGGCAATAACCGGTTGATTTGCCTTTTCTACCGACAGATCCGTGAAATGCACATTGTGTATCTCAAAATCATCTCGCACCAGGTCTGAAAACGAGTTCTCCCCTACCGAGCCAATTAAAAATGCCCCGTTATTCAAGGCAGAAAAAGTAACAGCTGCATTGGTTGCCGGGCCACCCACAAGCATCTCAGGAGCACCAGCTTTTACTTTTTGATTGGCTTCCGGAAATACATCAACAAAATACTGAATGTCAATTGTTGTAAGTCCAACAAACAATCCTTTAAATTTCATCTGTTAAAGATTTAAAAAGATAAGGTTCGACTACAGGCAATTTTAGAATGGAGTCGCCTTCTATAAATAAGAAAAGCTGCCAGAGAATTTCTGACAGCTAATATATTTTTCCAGTAAGCTATTCTTTTCGAACAGCTTTTTGTTTGGCTCTTTTATTATGTGTTCATCGCACCACAAACAGTAATTACCTGTCCGCTTACATACGACGATAAATCAGAGGCCAGGAAAGTTGCCACTCCGGCTACTTCTTCGGGAGTTCCGCCACGTTTCATCGGGATTGATTCTTCCCAGGCTTTACGCGCTTCTTCCGGAATTTTACCGGTCATTTCGGTAATGATAAAACCAGGTGCGATGGCGTTCGAACGAATTCCCCTAGACCCCAGTTCGCGTGCAATAGACTTGGTAAAACCAATGATACCTGCTTTTGAAGCGGAATAGTTGGATTGTCCGGCATTTCCACTAACCCCCACAACCGAGCTGAGGTTAATGATCGAACCACTGCGTTGTTTCAGCATGGTTTTCTGTGCCGCTTTTGTGAAGTTGAAAACAGATTTCAGGTTTACATTGATTACTGCATCCCACTGGTCTTCTGTCATTCTCATCAACAGCGTATCTTTTGTAATTCCGGCATTGTTTACCAAAACATCAACTCTTCCGAAGTCGTTTACAATCTGCGTTACCACTCTGTCTGTATCATCAAACTT
Organism: Maribellus luteus; assembly: GCF_003576475.1. GTDB lineage: Bacteria > Bacteroidota > Bacteroidia > Bacteroidales > Prolixibacteraceae > Draconibacterium > Draconibacterium luteum. The sequence goes on from NZ_QWGR01000007.1 coordinate 282,595, forward strand.
GCTGGCATCAGAAGCATAACCTTTTGCCTGTACTCCTAAAGCCGTTAATTCTGCTTCGGTTGCCTTCATGTTTTCATCTTCAAAAAGATCGGTGAAAGCAATGTTACAACCTTCTTGTGCAAATTTTACAGCGATTGCTTTTCCAATTCCGCGCGAGGCGCCGGTAACAATCGCGGTCTTTCCTTCAAGTAGTTTCATTTTAAATTATGTTTTGTTCTGTTATACTATCAACGATATTTGCAGCGAAAAACTGCGTGGCAAAGATAATTTTTCTTCATCGGAAAAGAAAAACAGCATAACGAATATGCAGTTTTGCCGCGAACAATTCCGCCCCAGACACTAAACTTCAAACCAATGGTTGAAAAGTTCAAAACAACTCACTGGCCAGTTTTGTCAATATCTCTGAAGCTTTTCCTTTTAGATGAATATCGGTGATTTGCGAAGTAAACATCGACTCTTCGGGATTGATTTCAATAATTGTTGCACCTGATTGTTTGGCGGTTCGCGGCACATACGACGCCGGCGTAACTTCTCCGGTTGACCCGATAATCAGGCAAACCTTTGCCCGCTCGGCAGCTGCGAAGGAATTGGAATACGCCTCATGCGGGATTCCTTCTCCAAAGAATATAAAGTCGGGCTTCAGAATTTCTGAATCTTTCTTACACAACGGAGGAAGAGACTCCAGATCCACCTCATTCACATCGTAAACCGATCCGCATTTCAGGCATTTCAGCTTTTTAGAGTTACCATGAAATTCGTAAACTTCCTTGTTACCGGCTTCATAATGAAGATTGTCGATATTTTGAGTAACAACAGCTTGCAACAGTCCGGCTTCCTCCATTTTTGCCAGCACCAAATGTGCAGGATTCGGTTTTGCATCAGCAAAAAAATCGTAAAATATCTCGCGAATATATACCCAACACTCTTCGGCATTTTCCAGGTAATACCCCAAATCCAGCACCTCCGGATTGTATTTGTTCCACAAGCCGTGCTCTCCCCGAAACGGCGGAACGCCGCTTTCCACTGATATTCCGGCTCCTGTAAAAGCAATCGTAAAGTCTGATTCCTTGAGTAGTTTGGCAGTTTCTTTTATCAATAAATCCATTTAACTGTGTTTTGAAAAATCTAAATTTAGAAATTATCGCTCAACCATATTCCTTAAAACGGGTCTATTTATGCACCACGATTTGATAAGATAAATAAATGTCGGATTATCACTCAACAAACCAGATATAAAATCAGTTGAAAAAAATGACTTAAATTTGCGGAAACATTGAAAAGAATGCTTGATCAATCCACCATATGTGCCATTTCTACTTCGCCGGGAATGGGAGCCATTGCAGTAATCCGGCTCTCGGGTAGCGAAGCCATTGCAATTGCCGGTAAATCGTTCCGTAGTCCGAACAAAAATAAAAAGCTCATTGAGCAAGCGCCAAACACGCTTCATTTTGGACAATTCACTAACCAACAGGAGATTATTGACGAAGTTGTTATGGCACTGTTTAAAGCGCCCCACTCCTTTACGGGTGAGGATATTGTGGAAATATCCTGTCACGGATCTACTTTTATTCAGCAAAAGATACTGGAAGTACTGATTGAAAATGGAGCACGTATGGCTTTGCCTGGTGAGTTTACGCAGCGTGCATTTTTGAATGGCAAAATGGACCTTTCGCAGGCAGAAGCCGTGGCCGATGTAATTGCTTCGTCGAATGCTGCCGCACATAAACTCGCCATTAACCAGATGCGTGGAGGATTTTCAAAAGAAATTGGAGCACTGCGTGAACAGCTGCTTCACTTTACCGCCATGGTGGAGCTTGAGCTGGACTTTAGCGAAGAAGATGTTGAGTTTGCCGACAGAAGCGAACTTCGCAGCCTGACAGAAAGAATCGAACGCCTCCTGCGCAAGCTAAAAAACTCGTTTCAATTGGGAAATGCCATTAAAAATGGAATTCCGGTAGCCATTGTGGGTGAAACCAACGTTGGAAAATCAACCCTGTTAAATGCCTTGCTGAATGAGGACAAAGCGATTGTTTCTGACATTCATGGTACCACCCGCGATGTTATCGAGGACGTAGTGAACATTCACGGAACTGCTTTTCGCTTCTTTGACACGGCCGGCATCCGCGAAACCAGCGACCACATAGAAACTCTGGGAATTGAAAGAAGTTACAGTAAACTGGAGCAAGCCACGGTGGTATTATTGGTAGTGGATACCCATAACCCTTACCCGCTTGTAAAAAGCCGGATTGACAAAATCAGGGAGCGTATTTCCCCCGGACAAACATTGATAATTGTCGCCAATAAAATTGATTCGGGATTACGCGATACCATCCAGCAGTTGGAAGTACTGGACCTGGCCGATAACGAAAAAATAGTATTTATTGCCGCCAGAAAGAAAGAAAACCTGGATGAACTGATCGACCACATGACCCATTCGGTAAACATCGACACCGTTGAGCAGGATGTGATTGTTACCAACGCGCGGCACTATGAAATATTAAAACATGCACACGAAGCCATTTTGCGTGTTTTAAACGGACTCGATACCGGAATTACAGGTGATTTTCTTTCGCAGGACATTCGTGAATGTTTGCATTATCTCTCTGAAATAACCGGAGAAATCAGCAACTACGAAGTACTGGGGCACATTTTTAAGAATTTTTGTATCGGAAAATAAGTGAGATCTATTTTCTCCAAATGAAGCATTTATGGAAAATCTCTCCTGGGTGAACTTATCTTGAACGAGAGATAATGAGTTTCCGCATCTTTCCTACAAAAAAGAATCCTTCAGAAATTACTGAAACAGATCAATTACTTCGTCAACCGTTACATTACCAAAATAGTCGGTCAAATTTGCGGACGAAAGAATTTGGTGAATGTGTGCCGTTTCGTGCTTTTCGCCAAGTAATCTCTCTTCCAACTCTTCGATGGGCTTCGAAGCAAAGAAATCGCCAAAGATCTTAATGTTCTGAATAATCCCTCTTTTTACGTCTAAATGAAGTTCAATAAAACCAGCCGACACTTTAATTGCTTTATTGAAATCGTAGGAAGGAGAAACACCAAAATTCCATTTCCAGGTACTGTATTTTTCGCTTGCCAACTTTCTAATCCCTTCCATCTCCTCCGGAAGCAATTGATGTATTCTTGCCTCTATGTTTTCTTTCAGAATTTGATCGACCAATAGCTTTTTAAACGAATCCACGGTCGTTTTTTCCGGTAAATACTCAATCAGGTTGGTTACACGTGCCCGAACTGACTTAACTGCTTTATCCTTAAATTTTAATGGATTTATTTTTAGGGCCTCACTTAAAACGCTCATTTCTGAGTTCAGCAAAATAGTGCCGTGTTGAATGATTTTTCCGTTGCGGGCCAGTTTGGCATTCCCGCTAAACTTTTTCCCTTCTACTACCAAATCGTTTCGGCCTTCGAGTTTGGCCGGAACATTCAAGCCATTTAATAAATCAACTACCGGTTGCGTAAATTTTGAGAAATCAAGAAAATCATCGACTTCGGATGGTGCATGAAATGAAAAATTCAGATTTCCCAAATCGTGATAAACAGCTCCTCCTCCCGACATTCTTCGCACCACCTTTATATTGTTTTTCGAAACGTATTCAAGGTTAATTTCAGCAAGAGTATTCTGAAAGCGGCCCACAATAATCGAAGGCGCGTTTATATACAATAAGAATATCTCTTCGTCGGGATATTTATTTAGCAAGTACTCTTCAGATGCTATATTAAAATAGGCATCGTTCGAAGGTGAATCAATAATCAGCATGAATCAGAAATTTCGCCAAAAATAGAAATTATAAGATTGTCTCTTGAGATAAGGAATAACCTTTTGATAAACTTCAGCGCAATCGTTCGTTTAATTCCTGAGCCAACCAACAATCCTAACGTCATCGGGTTTGACCTTTGGCTCAACTACATCAACCAGGTTCCCCTCTTCATCAATCAAATATTTTTGAAAATTCCAGCTCACCTTCGAATCCATTTTTCCGTTTTTGCTTTTTTGGGTGAGCCACTGATAAAGCGGGCAAATATCATCGCCCTTTACCGAGACTTTCTCCATCATCGGAAAAGTAACCCCATAGTTCTTTTCGCAAAACTCCATTATGTCTTCATTTGATCCCGGCTCCTGGTTGGCAAAATTATTGGCAGGAAATCCAATGATAACAAATTGCTCTCCTCCGTACGTTTTATATAATTCTTCAAGTTGTTTATACTGAGGAGTCAGGCCACATTTCGATGCAGTATTAACCACTAAAACTTTCTTTCCCTTTAGTGATGATAGTTTAAAATCCTTTCCTTCAATATCTTTCACAACAAAGTCGTAAAAGCCAGATTGACCATAGGACATTATCACGATCAACATGAGTAAGTTCAACAGTATTGTTTTTTTCATCGGTAATTTTTTAAAATTCACTATCGCATAAATGAATAATCGAAGTAAAAACAAGCACGGTAAACAAATGTTCGAAGATGTTTGATCGCTTTTACCTATGCCTGATAAAAAGAAAGAGGCTGCTCCTCTGAGCCAGCCTCTAATCTTACTTTTTAAAGTAGAACCTCCCGAAATCAACTACTCTTAATATTTGCAATAATTGATCTATTTAAAGTCGTATGAGTATTATTCATTTCGGTAAACGATCTTTCCAATTTGGATATTTCCTTCCACATTCAGTCGGTAGAGGTAAATTCCTGAAGTCTCTGAATCAGGTCTGTACTGAACTTTCTGCTCTACTCCTGCTTCGATATACTGATCCATCAAGGTAGCCACTCTCTGACCTACCATATTGTGAATTTCCAGAACTGCATGTCCGCTTACCGGAGATACGAATTCGATGTTCACTCTATCGCTGAATGGATTCGGATATACTTTCAATTCAGATTCAACTGTCTGATTTGGTTCAATAGTACTTGCAGATTTCTTCTTTTTAGAATTTGTCTGTTCTTCAGCAGTGTTGTTATCACATGTAGTATCATCGAATACTGCATCGTACATGTTGCCATCATCAACACCTGGTCTTTCACTACATCTGCAAACCTCCTCACAGGTAACTGCATGAGCAATTATATAGAAGCTTTCATCGACATCAGTGAAGGTTACAACTATATTGTTCGAATGCTCAAGCGATCCGCTGTTAGCCGTAAATTGCCCCGGAGCAACGGTAGGAACATAAGATTTCCCTTTCTTTTGTAACGGGAACATTCCACATCCTACATAAGTATGAGCTTCGGACATTGCATAACCATCAGCAATCAGATACTCAACCGTTACTGTCTGTGCAACTGCATCGTAAGTCACTTCAACTGTTCCTACAGAATCACCTTTATCTGTTTCACAATGAGCAGCACCTGCCCAAAGTGTCAGATAAATTGTTGTATCCTGCCCTCCGGTTTCGATGTAATTAGACCATCCCCAACGATCGAAACCATTGTCAAGGAAGCAGTTTGCACCTTCTCCGGCCATTTTTCCAAAGGCAGTTTCACAATTGTCATATTTGTCGATACGATTAATAATCGTTGTTGTATCCATTGCAACGTTACCGCAAGAATCTACTACCATGAAGTAATAATCAGCTGTTTCAGAGCAGATATCATCATCTTCCCTGGTTTGCATCCATGCAGTATCAACACCTGCACCAAGACAATTATCTGTCCATTCTGCAACAATGAATTTTGGGAGTTCACCATTGCATAACTCATAATCGTCAGGTGCTTCTATAACAGGTGCTTCTACATCACTTGTTACCTTAAAGGTACGCATGGCAACTATCGTATCCGCACAGTCACTGCTGATTGTCCACGTTACTACAACTTCGCCGCCACAAGCATCAGGTGCTGCCGGCTTGTCGATATCCACAACAAGACCACAACCGCCTTCCACTACTCCGCTCGCTGCCCATGCATCGTAAGCGGTATTTACTGAATCCTGGCTCAGACATGTTCCCAAGGTCAGATCTTCAGGTGGAGTCGCTGAAATCGCCGGTGCTGCCGTTACCTTGAAGGTACGCATGGCAACTATCGTATCCGCACAGTCACTGCTGATTGTCCACGTTACTACAACTTCGCCGCCACAAGCATCAGGTGCCGCTGGCTTGTCGATATCCACAACAAGACCACAACCGCCTTCCACTACTCCGCTCGCTGCCCATGCATCGTAAGCGGTATTTACTGAATCCTGGCTCAGACATGTTCCCAAGGTCAGATCTTCAGGTGGAGTCGCTGAAATCGCCGGTGCTGCCGTTACCTTGAAGGTACGCATGGCAACTATCGTATCCGCACAGTCACTGCTGATTGTCCACGTTACTACAACTTCGCCGCCACAAGCATCAGGTGCTGCCGGCTTGTCGATATCCACAACAAGACCACAACCGCCTTCCACTACTCCGCTCGCTGCCCATGCATCGTAAGCGGTATTTACTGAATCCTGGCTCAGACATGTTCCCAAGGTCAGATCTTCAGGTGGAGTCGCTGAAATCGCCGGTGCTGCCGTTACCTTGAAGGTACGCATGGCAACTATCGTATCCGCACAGTCACTGCTGATTGTCCACGTTACTACAACTTCGCCGCCACAAGCATCAGGTGCCGCTGGCTTGTCGATATCCACAACAAGACCACAACCGCCTTCCACTACTCCGCTCGCTGCCCATGCATCGTAAGCGGTATTTACTGAATCCTGGCTCAGACATGTTCCCAAGGTCAGATCTTCAGGTGGAGTCGCTGAAATCTCCGGTGCTGTTGAAACAACAAATGTTGCATCACAATAATTTGGATCCAAACATGGATCGTCTAAGGTGAATCGAATCGTAATGGAATCACCACATACATCAGGATATACCTGATTCCAGTTATTTGTTACAGAGGAATCACTGCCACTTGAAGAAACACTTGCCAACCAATTATCAAAGGCCGTATTAACAGAATCCTGAGTCAGGCATGAGCCAAGTTGAATATCTCCCGGACAAGTCAACGTTACTTCATCGGGTTCTGTAATCTCTCCATTACAAAATGTTGCATTAGGATCTATACCATCATATACATCAAATAAATATATACCTGCAGACAAGCCTGCAAAAACTGCAGATGTATCACTGGTTACAATTGTATCCAAAGGATTATCTGATACGTCTTTAAGTATATATGTAAATGGCGGAACATTGGGATAGCTGGTTATGTAGACCTCAACCGATCCATCACTTCCACCAAAGCAAGTAACCGGTGTTGGAGTAACCGCACAAGTTGGAGCTGTTGGCACCCAACCAAGAGAATCATCACAAGAAGTCTCACAGCCATTTACATCGGTAATATAAACATAGTAACGCCCCATGCTCAATCCCCAGATACTATCAGTTCCTTGTCCGTTTGCATCGGGAATTGCAATTCCATCACCATCTGTCCAATAATAAGTATCAACACCTGCTCCTGTAACATTAACCTTCGCCGTACCATCCACTGCATAAAAACCTGACTGATCAGTCGTTACAACACTACATACAGGATTGTCATAAACACTTAAAGTAGCCGTGTCAGGTTCATCAGGTTCACAGAATGTTTCGCTTGTAACCGTTACAGTGTAGTCTCCTGCATCGCTTAATTGCGCTGAAGAAAAAGTAATGGTTGTGTCTCCCTGACCGCTAAAACTGCCAGGTCCGGACCATGTAAATGTATAACCTACGGGAGAGAGCGGATTGCCATTTGCATCCTTAAGCGTAGCCGTTAAGCTGGCAGATCCATCTTCACAAACGGCATCGTCACTTACTTCAACTATAGGTGCTATGTTGAAATTACCACCAACAAAATCTTTGGAATCTGCGGTTATTTCTTTTGATGACCTTGTTTCCAACATCCAGGTAGCCTTACAAAGTATTTTTGGATCACCTACCAAATCAAATATCGGTGTTAAATCTACTATTCCTTCAAAAAATTCGAAATAGTCATATTCAGTCTGTCCGTCAGGTACTATCCAACCCGGAGGAACCGGAGTTGGTGTATCATTATTTGTACCTACTTGTGAAGTGAGGCCAATTGGATATAGAGAGAGGTTATTACCTTCGGTGCCATTACCCGGACCTACCCATTTTAATACGGTAACATCTGCAATTCGTCCACCATTTTCAAAATTGGCCAAAATCAATATATCACCAGCACAAGTTTCAGCATCAAAAGTGCCTCCTTCACCATTATCCTCACCAAAATTTGTAAAATGCTCAGGTGCAAAATATTTATCGCCTCCAATATCTACTGGTTCAGTACCGTTTAAACAGAACCAGAACCCAATATAACCAGTTCCTTTATTACTTTCCCTGTCGCCGGCAAAAAACAAATAAGTGTGAGTGGGATCATAAGGAGTACCGCTATATCCGCCACAACCATCCCCAGGTGTGAGTCCGGTTACTATAGCAGCAGATGCATTCATAATATCACTCTTTGCCTGCATGGGACTAAAAGTCCAGTTGCTGTAATCCGGTGTTGGGGAAGGCAATCCCCAATCCTTAAAGTCTTTACCTCCGGTAAAAATATCGTCATCGTTACCAATGAAGACATCATGATTCAGCTCGTAAGATGACTGACCAGACATAAATCCACCATCGCCCCAATCATTTGATATCCCATCAATACAGGGAGTATCTTGCGCTTTCGTCTGCCAACTACATAGCGACATACAAAAAAACGCAAGCATTACAAAAAGATATTTTCTTTTTGTTCGCAGTAAATTTCTTTTCATACTTTAATAATTATTGATTTGAAGATTCTAAAAACCATTTGGTTTACTTTAAATTCAGTTCATAATTATTATCAATCCCTGTTATGCACAGGCACTTCAAGTATGCACGTCCGCAGTATTTGTTTGATTTTACAAAATCACACCTGGGGTAAGGTTATGATTTCGACCCTTATTTTTCAACTAATCTGGCATTTGCCAATTCGAAAGACAAGTTAGGATGAAATATATCAGGTGTCAATCAGTAATTTTCCGTAAAATTCAAGTTGAGGTTCAATACAAAATCCGTGGGTAAATAATCTTAACTTAGATTGTTCTGGATTGCAAATTCGATCATCTCTGCCGTAGTTTTAACATTGATCTTTGAGGATATATTCTTTTTATGTGTCTCTACCGTTCTTGGACTAATATTTAAATTTGCTCCGATTTCTTTATACGTCAGCCCTTTACAAAACAAACGCAGAACATCAACCTCACGAAGCGTAAGTTCATGTTTATCATATCTTTCAAGCTCCATATCCACCCGTTTGCTGCGTAAATAATTTTTCAGGATTACCCAAACCTTTGGCGGAAAGTAATCATCTCCTTTTAGCAAGGTATTTACAGCTTCCAGTAAATCGCCCGAGTTTGAAGAACTAAAAATAATTCCGTTCACCCCCAGCGAAATAAAATCCTGAAACCAATCAGACAAATCTGAATTTACTATTACTAGAAAGGGAATCCGGGGATACCTTCGTTTTATTTTCTTTACAGAAGCCAACCCGTTACTTGAGCAATGGATAGCATCCATTATAATCACATCAGCATTACGTTCTTTTAAACCAAGCAAAAAATCAGCAAGCAGCCTGGCTTCCAAAACAACCTTATAGTCATGTTTCTGCTCCAAAACCGGCTTAATTCCGGAACAGAACAGTGCATAATCTTCCAATATGGCAATGTTGCTCATGATACCCTTATTTTTATCATTTCTACCTAAAAAAGGTAATTGTAATTACCTACTGTAACCACCAATCATCTTCAAAACAAATGGATTAATTAGAGAAATGCGGGAATTGTAATCTTACGTAGGTAAATTACGAATTTATCCTTAAAAATACAATACGTATATATCCGGATATGAATATCCGTTTTTATCCGCACATAAAATACAAACATGTCTTTTATTACCTTCCCGATTACACAAAATGTTTTCTTAGACTATACATTGCAAACGTAAAATAACAAATAGCGGTACGTGTCTTTTACAAGAACAAAGAAAGAAGCGTTGTTTCAGACCAAAAAGTATTTTACATAAGTAAACAACTGTTCAAACAAGAGTAAAAGACTGATTCTAAATTATATATATTTTTTGCTCTATTTTTATAAAAGCCCAGTTTTAAAATGCCAGCAAATACAGGATATTTCACGAGATATGAACAGTATAATAATTTACATTTGTAATTCTTGTTCATTAAAACTCTTGGTAATTAATATACTATGTCATAATTTTCCCACCGCAAACCTTGAAATAGTAATTAAAACGAGACGCTAAATTTCGATTTATTATTTGAATTAAAAAGGCTGAAAAGCCACAGTTATTAAGTTGTGATAAACTCATAATGGGTTTAATTGAATTTATTACCTAACCGGGAGTTTTATGTCGGTTAGTTATTAATACCATTAAATCATAAACACTATTGACATGAAAAGACCAGAGCTTTTGTTAGTGTTTTTTGCATTTGTTTTTTTGTCAGCACATGCATCTGCACAAACGAAAAACCAGCATTTTAAGATGCTAGGATCATCCCCAAAAACAGTAGAAGTGAACCAAGCGTTTACTGAGTCATCAGAAATTAATCTTTTTGACAGGAATGTAAACAAGATCTATGGATTGGCAGTTAGTGCCACCATTCAGCTTAACAGCGAAGACAGCAAAGTTGAATTCGTACTGTTGGATGAAAATTTCAACGAATACCTTATTTATGAGAGTTATGGGCGTATTACGAAAGACCTGCAGGAGGATATAGAAGCAGTTAGCGAGGAAACCTGTATCCTTGATGGAGTTAAAATTAAATCCGTTAAAGTAATCATCAATGATGCTTCTGTTCAGGTAAAAAGCTTTCAATACTCCGACAGATCAGAATTTGCTCAGAATGTTAATGAACTCAGAAAAGAGCGGGTAAAAGAACAACACAAGGAAAAAGTAGCGCGCATTAATTCCTACCTAAAAGAAAAAGGAGAAAAGTGGGTTGCCGGGATAACCTCTGTTTCTGAGCTCTCATACGCAGAACGTAAGAGCCTTTACGGACAAAGCAATTTCCCTTCCGGATTTGAATTTTATGCCGGAGGGGTTATTTCTACAGAATCTACCACAACTATTTCGTTAAAGTCAGCAACTGCTGCAAGTCCGTACGTTGGAGAATGGGATTGGCGTAACAGACACGGGAAAAACTGGATCAGCCCGATAACCAACCAGGGAGCCTGTGGCTCATGCTGGGCCTTTGCTTCAACCGGTGCGGTAGAAGCAATGGTAAATGTTTATTTCAATCAGCAGATCAATCCCGACCTTTCAGAACAAGATGTTCTTTCCTGTAGTGCTGGAGGAACCTGCAGTGGCGGTTATCCAAGCAGGGCTCTCGACTATATTAAGAACACTGGCATTGTAGACGAAAACACGTTCCCTTACCAGCAGGCAGATCTCGATTGTGCCCTGAAAGGAAATAATCCTTCACAGAAATTCAAAATTCAGGGAAGAGTCGACTTTGGTTCAACTTTGTACCCAAAATCGGATGATAACCTGAAAAAAATGCTGATCGAAAAAGGCCCTGTCAGTGGTGGATTGTATGACTGGAGCCATGCCATGGTATTGGTGGGGTATAAAGTTGTGGAAGAAGGAGATAGATTCTATTACCGCGACTTGAACCTGCAAAGATATTGGGTGGAAGTTCAGGCCGGTGATCCCCTGATTGGGAAAACAGTATGGATTTTCAAAAACAGCTGGGGAATTTACCATGGAGACCAGGGATATGTTTATGTAGAAACACCTATTTCAAACATTGGCTGGACGCATGCTATTCAAACACCAATCACCAGCCTCGTAAATGACTACAAAGTTGTATGTGAAGACAGAGATGGAGATGGTTATTACTGGTGGGGAATTGGAGCAAAACCAGAAGGATTAAATATTCCTGATCAGGCTGACGGAAATGATTCAGACCCGAACCTTGGTCCGTTGGATGAATACGGCTATTGCATTCCTTTGAATGCCACCCCAGTTGCCAACTTTACCGCCAACAGTACAGATATTAACACCAGTGAATCTGTTGCCTTCACTGATCGGTCAACCAACGTCCCTTCTTCTTGGTCATGGACTTTTGAAGGAGGAAATCCGGCAAGTTCCAGTACTAAAAATCCGGTTGTTACATACGCTGTTTCCGGTTCTTACAATGTTAGCCTGACAGTAACGAACGCTAATGGATCTGACACCAAAACCATTACCGATTTTATTACCGTAAGCAAACCGGTAATTCTTCCTGTAGCTGATTTTAGCGTGAACACAACATCTGTTACGGCCGGTGGGTCCATATCTTTCCAGGATCAATCGAGCAATAACCCCACCAGCTGGTTCTGGGAGTTTACTGGTGGAAGCCCGAGTACATCTACAGACCAGAATCCAATTGTAACTTATAGTACTACGGGAACTTACCAGGTAAAACTAACGGTTACCAATGCTGACGGTTCTGATACCAAAATTGCAGACAACCTGATTGAAGTAACAGCAGTACCTGTTATTAAAACACCACCGGTTGCTGATTTTTCAGCCAGCCAAACAACCATTAACTCCGGAGAAACTATCAATTTCAGTGATCTTTCAACCAATGCGCCTACCTCCAGGAGCTGGACGTTTGCCGGTGGAACACCTTCAGCATCTACTTTACAAAATCCAAGCATTACGTATGCAAAGGCAGGAAACTATTCTGTTAGTTTAACCGTTGCCAACGCTGATGGCTCGGACACAAAAACACTCGAGGGATTTATTCAGGTAAAAGATCCGGTTTTGGAACCCGTTGCAGATTTTGCCTCCAACAGAAACAAGGTCATGGAAGGCGAACAGGTTAGTTTCTCTGATCAGTCTCTTAATAATCCTGTTTCCTGGAATTGGGTGTTCGAAGGAGGTACTCCTTCTTCTTCAACCGAAAGAAACCCGGTCGTAACTTACAAAAATGCGAACAGTTATAAAGTTTCCCTAACCGTTAAAAACGACGGTGGTACGAATACCAAAATCATCGATAATTATATATTGGTTGAAAAACCTCAACCCGAATATTGCATCCCCTCTCCCATCGCTTCAAGCGAATGGATTTCGAAAGTACAGATTGGCGGAAATTATCATTCTTCCAGTTCAGAAGGTTATGCTGATTTTACTTCCACAACCTTTAGGCTGGAGGCCGGATCAAGCTACAGCGTTCAACTAACGCCCGGATTTGATCCGCGAAGTAAGTTTGAGTACTGGGCAGTATGGATCGACTACAACCAGGATTATGCTTTTACCGAAGATGAAAAAGTATACAGTGCGTCAAAATCCAAGACGATGGTAAGCGGGCAGATTTACATTCCGACATCTATGGAATTAACAACCCGGATGCGTATTGCGATGGGTGGAGTTGATCCAACTGCCTGTGAATACAATCAATTGGGTGAAGTGGAAGACTACACTGTAGTTATTTCGCAACCGGTTCCTCAACCTCCGGTAGCTGATTTTGCGGCAAACATTTACACCGTTACGGAAGGAGAAAGTGTACAGTTTTCCGATCTTTCGGCAAACGATCCTACCAGCTGGTCATGGACGTTCCCGGGTGCTGCTACAACAAGCAGCTCGCAGCAAAATCCAACCATCACTTACCCTACCGCCGGTGTTTACAATGTTTCGTTAACCGTTGCCAATGCTTTGGGAACTTCCAGTCTCACAAAGACAAGTTTTATAAACGTTGTTGCAAAAGGCGAAGCTACTTACTGTACTCCGGTAAATATCAATAGTTCAAGCTGCTATATTAATGAAATTGCAGTGGGTAATTTTACTGCCCAATCAGGAGCCGATAAGTATTCATTCTCTCATGAGGTAATCAACCTCAATCCAGGCGGTACGTACAATGTTGAACTTTATCCTTCAGATTATTCGGTTCGGAATTTCTGGAGAATCTGGGTGGATTTCAACGGCGACGGAGATTTTGATGATTCAGATGAAACTCTGCTGACCGTAAACAATCATAAAGGCAGTGTTATTTCATCCATTGCTATCCCCTCTTATGCAAACGGCACAGCCCGCCTCCGCATAACCATGAAAAGTGGCAAAGCACCCGCTTCCTGCGACGATAATTTTGATGGCGAAGTGGAAGATTATGAAGTATCATTTGGAAGTCTTCCGGGACAAGGAATGGCCTCTTCAGATAATTCGATGGATGTGATAAACAAGAACTTCCTTTCGGTTTACCCCAATCCAACCCAGGATAACGTAAACCTTCAATTAAGTGAAGTTGGGGAAAATGATTCGTATGCTGTTTACAACTCAGTCGGGTCAAAAATCATGGAAAATCAGATTTCATCGGCACTTAACGTTATTAACCTGAGTAGCCAGCCACCCGGAATGTACATTATTACTGTAAAAGCTAAAAACCATATTTATACCAGTAAGATAATTAGAAAGTAGTAGTGCTGACAAATCAACTACTTGGAGAGCAGGGTACTATGGAACAGAAGTCATCCTGCTTTCCTTTCTAATCTTCTGGCGAGTCCATGCAACCTCCGGATCGCCTCCAAAACTTCCGATTCGAACCTGTAAACCGAGATTCGCAATTCATCGGTCCCGGCCAAACGCCCCAGCAGATAGGATCGAACTTCCTGAAAACGGTCTTTAAAAATTTCCTTCGTAAGATTTGCTGTTCTTTCGCGCGACCCGCCATCAAACATATTCAAAGCATCGCTAAATGCATTCACCGAAATCCCGTACAAAGCGGTAAGTTTGGTAATGGTTTCCTCACTTGTTTTAAATCCCATATCAATTCGGTGTTGGGCAGCCTCTACAAGATGCGTTGTAATTAAATCGGCCGACATTTCAAGTATGTTAACCGCTTCCACCATATTTTCCAAACGTTGGCTTTCTGATTGCGGCAATTGCTTTGCCTGAATTTGCTTCAAAAACTCCAGAATTTCAATGTGTCCCCTGTCGATCATTACATCGTTTTTCCGCAAAGAAGACAATTGAGTGGAAGTGCCATTGAGTGCCAGCGACAAACCTTGTTCGATTATCTCCAGTGTACGTTTGCCCAACTTATAAATTGACTGGTTGGCCAGATCAATCGCAATGGAAGTATTGTCGAGATAATACGAGTGAAGTTCCGGGAATAAAACCTGTTCGTCTTTCTTCCGGTCAGGCACCAGTCGCAGTACCAACCTCGAAACAGGAGTTACCAGCCAAATAAACACAAAAGTGTTGGCACAATTAAAAATGGTATGTGCATTGGCTATCTGACGAGCTTTGTCGGCCGGAGAAATATAAGCCACCAAATCGGCCAGCTGACCGATAAAAGCAAACCACAATAAAACGCCAACCACTTTAAACAACACATGCGAAACCGCTACGCGCATAGCAGCCCTTGGTTTTCCCAAAGCCGAAAGTACTGCGGTAACACAGGTTCCGATATTGGCACCCAGAATAATCGAAACGCCCGCTTCCACATTTAGCAGCTGTTGCGAGGCAAGTACAATAACAACACCGGTTGTAGCCGAAGAACTTTGGACCGCAGCCGTAAACACTGTTCCGATCAATATCCCCAAAAGATGATTGTCAAGACCCGTCATCGTCCGAACAAAAGGCTCGTAAGTTTTTAAGGGCTCGGTTGCTTCGCTCATTACATTCATACCGAGAAATACGAGCCCCAGCCCCAGGATAATTGTCCCAACTTCCTTGTACGACTTTTTTGAAAAAACAACGCTGAATAAATACCCAAAAGCAACCATCACCCAGGCGGCACCTGTTATTTTAAAGGCAATAATCTGAGCAGTAATAGTGGTACCCAGATTCGCCCCCAGAATTACTCCCAATGTGCTTTGAAAAGATAGCAATCCGGCAGAAACAAAGCCAACGGCCAGTACCGTTGTTACCGATGAAGATTGTATAACGGCCGTAATTCCTGTTCCCGCCAGCAAAGAAGTCCACCGGTTTCGGGTCATCGATTGAAGAAAACTCTTCATACGGTTTCCGGCAACAATCTTCAGCGAATCCGTCATCACCGTCATGCCGTGCAAAAAAATGGCAAGGCCTCCCAACAACAAAACACTCAACGTAAGCCAGTTCATATGCTATTTAATAGAGAATGAATAAATTTTCAGTTTGCCCTAAAATTAGCACTTGCCCGCACATATCGCAACTTTTACCAAAATATCATTATAAAGCCTAAAACTGGTTTTTAATATTTTTTTGAAAGTCTTTCAGTATTATATTCTAATTTTATCCTTCGAAAAGAAAGTAACAAGCTCAGTAACTTGTATTAAACAATAAAATATCAATCCGTTACGAAACGGAAAAACAAAAATCATAGTATGAAATCACTCGTCGCATTTAGCCTCATTTGCATGACCATTTTTCTTTCTTCGTGTAGCCAGAAACCGGCAAAGCAGGAAGAGAATAAGCAACCCAACGTTGTTATCATTTTTCTGGATGACTCGGGATACAACGATTTTTCACCGTTTGGAGATCTTTTCATTGAAACTCCGAATGTGAAAACCCTGGCAGAAGAAGGTGTCTCATTCAAGAACTTTTACGTTCCGCAAGCGGTTTGTTCGGCTTCGCGCGCAGCGCTGCTTTCAGGCTGTTACCCGGGAAGAACCAAGGTGTTTGGCGCTCATGGTCCCAAAGAGCGAGGTCTTGATCCTAAATTCCCGATAATTGGCGAAGTTTTTAAAGCAGCAGGTTACAAAACCGGATTCTTTGGCAAATGGCACATAGGCGACCAGGAAGACACGCGTCCTCAAAGCCGTGGTTTTGATGAAACATGCGGCCTCATGTACTCCAACGACATGTGGAAACATCATCCTGAAAGTCCTGAATATTGGGGAAGATTTCCTTTGCAATTCTGGGAAAACGGCAAAGTGATTATTGAAGACGTGGATTCTTCGGATCAGCAATACCTGACCAAATGGTACACCGAACACGCTGTTGATTTTATCAATCGTCACAAAGATGACCCATTTCTGTTGTATGTTCCGCACTCGATGTCGCACGTTCCGTTGTTTTGCAGCCCCGAGTTTAAAGGAAAATCCGGCGTTGGATTATACGGTGATGTGATTTCGGAGCTCGATTGGTCGGTAGGCGAAATTAACAAGGCGCTGAAAGAAAATGGCCTCGATGAAAACACAATCGTTGTTTTCTCTTCCGATAACGGCCCTTGGATTGCGTATGGCAACCATGCAGGAACAACCCCGTTTCGCGAGGCCAAAGGAACTACTTTTGACGGAGGAACGCGCTCGGCAACCATCATAAAATATCCGGCCCAGCTGGAAGGAAATAAAGAATCGACC
Source organism: Maribellus luteus (assembly GCF_003576475.1). Classification (GTDB taxonomy): domain Bacteria; phylum Bacteroidota; class Bacteroidia; order Bacteroidales; family Prolixibacteraceae; genus Draconibacterium; species Draconibacterium luteum. Next base: position 299,879 of record NZ_QWGR01000007.1, read on the forward strand.
GATGCACTGATGACAATCGACTTGTTGCCTACTTTGTGCCACCTGGCCAATGTTCCGCTTCCTGAAACCGAGATTGACGGAAAAAATGTTTGGGACCTGATTTCGGGAAAACCAGACGCGAAAAACCCTCACGATTATTATGCTTTTACCAACAACAACGAATTTCAGGCGATTATGAGCGGCGATGGAAAATGGAAGCTTCATTTACCGCACAACTACCGGACAATGTCGGAAATAAAAGGAAAAGACGGATTACCGGGCAAATACCAGCAAGCTCACATCGACCTTTCCTTGTTTGACATGGAAAACGATCCGTATGAAACAACCAATGTGCTAGACCAGCACCCTGAAGTCGCTGAACATTTGTTGCAGCTGGCAGAACAGCACAAGCAAAAGTTTTTTGCAAACTAAACAATCGTTTCACGACTTAATAAAAGAAGACCCGGATTTTTACTGAAATCCGGGTCTTCTGCTATAGCTGGCAATCGCTAATTTTTAAAACTTAGAAACCTGTCAGGATCGGTTAAATTTATTTTATCGTTTAGCAGATCAGGGCTTATTTCTCCCTTCAAATAAATCAGTGCATTATCCTCTCCCCCTACCAAAATCAGTAATTCTTTAATTACCTCTTCATCCATTCTGCCAAAAATGGTCACATTTTGATCTCCTTCTCTTATCACCACCAACTCTTCAAATTTTTCATTCTTATTAATTCGTTCGTAAAACTCTTCGTGAAGATTGATTTTTTGATTCAGATGATCGTCTTCCACTGCAATTACTTTTACTTTGTCAATGCTTTCCAGCATCTCTCGCTCACCCTCTTCCAATTCGCCAAAGTTGGCAGCCAAATGAATAAGCCACCCCGGAACACTTACGGTAACCACTCCGTCTTTAAACCGGTACTTGTTAAAAGCTTCAGAAACTCCGGGCTCGTATGAACACGAAGCGAGCAGAAAAACAGACAGGGCCAGAAGTGGTAAAATTCTTTTCATCATAGTAGGTTTTACATTGAGACGGAAACTGCGGTTGTTCCGTTACATCAAATTTGCAGAATTTCACCGGCCGCTTCAAAAGATTTCGACCAACAAGGTTTTCAGGTCGTTAAACTCCTACCTCGAGTTGGTTTAATACCCCAAAAAAAGTCTCCGGAACTGCAGCCTCAAACTCCATTTGCTCCCTGGTAACCGGATGTATAAAAGCAAGTTTTCCGGCATGAAGAAACAAGCGTTTAATCCCTGTAATTTCGGTTACCATCTTGTTAAGCGTAAAATCTCCATGATGCGAGTCACCCAGCATATCAAAATGATTTTGAGCAAAATGCTGGCGAAGCTGGTGCCAGCGGCCTGTTTCGGGCCGGAGCTCAACGTAACTAAGTTTTATATTCAACTTTTCACCGTGCGACAAAGCGGTTTGGACGGTCCGCAAGGTTTTGTAATGTGTAGTGGCCGGCTTTTTAAATTTCGACTTCTTTTTTACCAGCACCTTGTTTTCAAAAGTACCTTCGCCGGGATCGCCCTGCACCACTGTATAATAAATCTTCTGCACTTCCTTGCGTTCAAACATCAGCGTTAATTCGTGCGCCACTTCTTTCGAAAGCGCCAGCACAATTACGCCCGAGGTTTTTGAATCGAGCCGGTGCACATTGTAAATCCACTGTCCGGTCATGTCTCCCACCAGCTTTGTAAGGTAATCGGCATCATGAGGCATAAAATCATTTTTATGAACCGGAAGGTCAACCGGTTTATCAACAACCATCAGGTGTTCATCCCGGTAAATTACAGGTATTTCCATTTTTTATCGCTAAGCTCTCAAAGGTATAAAACCATGCGGGATTACCTACTCTTTAACTTCAGCGGAAGCTCGTAAACTTTGCCGCTTGTCAAATGTTTTACTTGGTATGAAAACAATAGTAAGTTTAGTATTAATGATCGCGGGATTAAGCGCCTTTGGCCAGGAAGCGGATTCAACGGTTCAGCATAAAAATAAAGACATGAAATGGAAGGAACTAACAGATTTTGAACATTACGTAATTGTTGAAAAAGGCACCGAACGACCGTTTACAGGAAAATACTACGATTTTAAAGAGAACGGTGTGTATGTGTGTAAACGTTGCGGCGCGCCACTTTATCGTTCTTCAGATAAGTTTGATGCGCATTGTGGCTGGCCCAGTTTTGATGACGAAATTGAGGGAGCTGTGCATCGATCGGTGGATGCCGACGGACGTAGAACCGAGATTACCTGTGCCAATTGCGGCGGCCATTTGGGGCATGTGTTTTTGGGCGAAGGATTTACCCGGAAAAACACCCGGCATTGCGTAAACTCGGTATCAATTGATTTTATCCCGGCCGATAAAATAAAAAAGGGAGAACAGTAACTGTTCTCCCTTTTTTATTTCTTTCAAAATGAATTTATCTTTATCAAGCTTTCACCGCAATAGTCTCAATTTCGACCAAAACTCCCAACGGAAGTTCTTTTACCGCAAAAGCAGCTCTTGCCGGAGGGTTTTGTGTGTAATACGATCCGTAAACTTCGTTCATGGGTTTGAAGTTGGCCATATCGCTTAGCAGGCAGGTTGATTTCACCACATCCTCAAACGAATAACCGGCAGCTTCCAGAATGGCGCCAATGTTCTTCATCACCTGTTGTGTTTGTTCCTGAATTCCGCCTTCTACGACCTTCATTGTTGCAGGGTCGAGCGGTACCTGACCGGAAATATAAAGCGTTCCGTTAACTTCTACTGCCTGGCTATATGGTCCAATGGCCTGTGGAGCTTTATCTGTAGCAATAATACGTTTCATAATATTGAATTTTAGAAGTTATTGTCGTAATGACTTTTTTGTTTCTGCAGCTTCAGATCCGATAGCATCGAAGATTTTGCATTGATGGTAAAGCTGTAGCTCTTCCTGAAACCAAAGGGAACAAAGTTAAACGACATCCCCCAGCAGTGCAAATCGCGCGTAAGGTTGAAAGTTGTAAATGAAAATTCACCCGCCTGAATATCAAAGTTGGTATTCATACTCAGCTTCCATTTTTCAGTAATGCTAACGTTTCCTCTAAATCCAAGCGTTTGAGATACCCGCCCATTTGGAGTCGAAGCAGATTTTCCTGTATAATTCATGCTGTAATCGAATCCAAAATCCCAGGGCATACTAAAGTCAACATAGTTATCAAACGTAACCGGCAGCAAATCATCTTCCACCGGAGGAATATTTTCATCATTTCCTACAACTTCCATATCACCCGATTCATCGCCGCCCTGATTGCTTTTCCCTGATTTATTTTTTGACTTGAACGTCATTCCAAACGAAAGGTTGGCACGTGTCAAGCGTCCTAATTTTCCCAAGCCACTTCTTTCGTTCCATGTATATTTATGAATCTTCCGGTAGTTATCATCCAGCATATACGGGTCAAGTGTGGCACCGGCATTAATACTAACCCCGGCAACCGTTGTACGCCCGCGAATTGAGACCGGAGCCAGGTTTAAAGAATCGGCAATTAAGTCGTAAGAAGTACTAAGACTCAGGTTATCGATCAGCTTTACCTTCCGAAACTTCTGTTCTCCATCCGTTTTGGTACTATCGCGGGTGTCCAGTTTTTTCATTTCCAGGTTATTGCTCAACGAGAACGAAATCGATCCCGACTCTCCCCTTCCAGGAGAACCACCGTAAATACCGCCTAAATTTGAATCCAGGTACCGGGTATTCCCCAAACTATCCACCTGAACTTCGTGCCAGTACCCAAACTTATCCTGTCCAAAATCGGGGCGGTAGCTAAACGAAATCGATGGAGTCATTTTATGCCTGATACCCACCACCTTTGAATTGGGGTTGCGTGGCAAAAAGCTTCCGTAAATATTGGTGGATGCACTTACACTGTAGGCATAATCATAAACACGGTTTAAACCTGTAACGGTATCTACCCGCACGGTACTGGGAATTCCTGACGGATTATTGGCGTAATTGGCCCCTTCTTCGTACTCGTACTCGTATTTTTTGAAGTACCATTTTTCGTTGTAACTGATACCCGGGCTGAAATTAATGTATTTAAACAGGTTAAAACTCGGGAACGAAATAGGAACGTTGTGCTTTATTCCGTTTTTCCAGTCGGTAGCAAAAGAACTGGATAGGATTTCATCTTCCTTTGCTGTGATCGTATTTTTAAAATTTCCGGTGTAATTGATCCCAAAGTTCTCGTAAAACTTCAGTTTCCCGCTCCTGTTCTTTTTTCGCAGCGGGTAAACTTTCGCCATACTGAATGTTGTCTCCGGAAACGAGAGCGACATGGTACTGTCGCGTGTATTTTGCGAATGCCGAAGGTTCATCGACATATTAAAAGGCGTGTTCTCGAAACGACGAGAGAACGATATGCTAGACGATTTTGTGGTGGTCAGGTAATCCTGGCTGTTATAGGCGTTTTGCTTGTCGTAACCACTCGAAGAAAGGTTAACACTCGCAGAAAACGTCTGATTCGGATTGGCCTTGGCATCCTGTGTGTGCGACCATACCAGTTTAAATTGCTTTGATTTTGAGTAGGTATCAAATCCTTCCTCTCCGTACTTGTTTATGGCATAATCAAAACTAAAATTCCCGCTGAACTTGTAACGCTGACGGTAACTGGTTTTTGCCCGGGCACCCCACGAACCTTTTGAATAAATATCAGCCTGAACTGCCAAATCGAAGTACTGGCTGGCGGCCCAATAATATCCACCATCCCGCAAAAAGAAACCCCGGTTGTTTTCTTCACCATAGGTAGGAATAAGAATTCCCGATGAATAGGTGGGTGAATTGGGGAAATACCCAAAGGGTAAAAACGGAAAATAAATAGGAAAATCCTCCAATACCATGTGAGCTGGCCCGGTAATAATCTTTTTGTTCGAAATCACCTTTGCTTTACTCAGCTGAAGATAGAAGTGCGGATGATCAGCATCGCAGGTGGTATACTTGGCTTTTTCGGTAATAAAAACATCCTTTCCGATTTTTTTGGTCCGGTCGCTGTGAATATAACCTTCTCCCTGTTGCGAAACTACCCGGGTAATAAAAGCCTTTTCCGTATCAAAGTTATAGCGCATAGTTTCCGATTCGTACTCCTCAGATCCCTGTTTGAAAATCGGCTTTTGCGCCATCTCTCCGGTTGAATCAATCACCCCCTCGGCGTAAATCTCCTTCGTTTCCAGATCGAGTTCAATGTAATAAGCCGTAAGTTCTATCTGCTGATAAGTTACTTTGGCATTGTTGTATAAAAACACTTTTTGCCCGTCAAGCGAAACAATCATCGAGTCTTCGGCATTGTAAACAATGGGATCCACCAAAAAAGCTTCTTTGGTTTTCGAGGAATCCGTCAATGCGAGAGTTGAATCCATTGCCATGGTATCCATTGCAACAGTGTCTGACAATGTTAACGCGCTGATTGTATCTATAGCTGAATTTTGTACTGAAAAATTCGTTCCCGGCTCCTGTCCAAACAAGATCAGCCAGGGGCATACAATAAAAAGATATGTAAGAATTGATTTATTCAAAATGTTTTCTGCATTTCAACACCAATAGGCTGGACAAAAATATAAATATGGCTAAGACTATTTGCCTAGAAAATGTAAAATAATTCTAATTTTCTATTTTTAACCTTTTAAGCCGGAATCATTATTAAATAAGACAAAATCCGGCGACACGAGATACTACTCAACTATTTTTGGGGTTAAATAAATATAAATATCACAGTGGTCATGAAAACCAGCTTAAAAAAACATATTTTCCTTCCATTAATCCTTCTTCTTTCTATCCAACAGCTATCGTTTAAAAAAGCAACAACTCAGGATAAAGATGAGCGCCGGCTTTCTGTAGTGGTTATTGATCCCGGGCACGGAGGAAAAGACCCAGGTACAGTGGGAGGAAAAGTACAGGAAAAAGATGTGGTGCTCGACATAGCCCTGAAACTGGGCAACCAGATAAAAAACGAGTTTCCGGAGGTAAATGTGGTTTACACCCGCAAAAGCGATGTTTTTATTCCCTTGCACAAAAGAGCCGATATTGCCAATAAAAACAATGCCGACCTGTTTATCTCCATACATGCCAATGCTGTTGAACAAAGCTATGTTTACGGAACAGAAACCTTTGTTTTGGGGCAACACCGGAGCGAGGATAACCTGGAAGTCGCCAAAAAAGAAAACTCGGTGATTCTACTGGAAGACGATTATACCAATACCTACGAAGGCTTTGATCCGAATTCTTCCGAATCATACATCATGTTTGAACTGGTGCAGGACGAATACAAGGAACAAAGCATTTCGCTGGCTAACCGGGTGCAGAATGAATTCAGGGAGCGGGCCATGCGAAAAGACCGCAGTGTAAAAGAAGCTGGCTTTTTAGTACTGCGGCGCACAACCATGCCCAGTGTTCTGATTGAAACAGGTTTTTTAAGCAATGCCACTGAACGAAACTACCTCAGCAGCGAAAACGGCCGGAAAAATATGGCTGAGGCCATTTTCAGGGCTTTCAAAGCCTACAAAACGGAAGTGGAACAAAAGAGCAGTTTCCACCTGGCAACCAACGATGTAAAACCACAGCCAGTTCCCAGACCCGCTGAAGAAACAAAACAAAACAACACTCAACCGGCAGTAACAGAAACAAAAGCAACAAAAGAAAATGACTTGTTTTATTCGGTTCAGATAGCAGCACTGAAAAAGAAGCTGGATACCACTCCCGAAAATTTCGAAGGGTTGACGAATGTTTTTCGGGAAGATGCAGAAAAGCTTAGCCGTTACTTTTCGGGGAAGTATAAAAGCCTGAAAGAAGCCGAGCTTCAACTCGAAACAATTAAGAAAAAATACCCCTCTGCATTTGTGGTTGCCTTCCTGAACAATCAGTTAATTTCAGTAAAAATGGCCTTGGAATTGGAGAAGTGAGGACTGAATTCGCTAATTTTACAATAAATTTTAGTTATACCTGACCATGAGATTATCAAAATATACGCGACTGGGAGTTCTTATTGTTGTTGCCCTTACCATCTTTTTCTGGGGCTTAAGCTATTTAAAGGGAAACGACTTTTTCTCGCGTACCAATTATTATTACGTCTATTACGACCGCGTTGACGGCCTGGCTCCTTCGAGCAAAGTAATGATGAACGGGTTTCCGATTGGGAAAGTAAGAGACATCACCTTTGCATCGGATCGAAGCGGACGCCTGCTGGTTACTTTAGCGATTGATTCAGAATTCGGGGTTCCCACTAATTCGGTAGCCCAAATCATAAGCAGCGATATTATGGGTACCCGGTCTGTAAAACTGGAGATGAGCAAAGAGCTTACCTATCATCATCCCAACGACACCATTCGCGGCTCCATCGAACACGATTTGAAAGAACAGGTAAGTATGCAGGTTCTTCCGTTAAAAAACAAAGCAGAAGAACTTTTAAGTACGCTTGATTCGGCCCTCACGGTTTTTACCGCCATCCTGAACGAAGATGCACAGGCCAACTTATCATCGAGCTTTGCCAACATCAACCAAAGCATCAAAAACATTGAAGCCACAACAGCCGATCTTCAGGAAGTAGTAGCCGCCGAAAAACAAAGCATGAAGAGTATTATTACGAACATCGACTCCATAACAACCATGTTCAGAAACAACTCTTCGGCCTTTGAAGCTACGGTGCACAACCTGCATTCGTTTAGCGATACTTTGTCGCAGATTTCGGTTTCGCCGGTTCTCGATAACATTCAAAACATTTCAGAACAGTTAATCGCCACGCTCGACAAGCTGAACAGCGACGATAATACAGCCGGGCTTTTACTAAACGACGATGAATTGTATTACTCCATTAATATGCTATCAGAAAACATGGCTTTTCTTATAGCCGATGTTCAAAAAAATCCGAAAAGATATTTGCAATTCTCAGCATTTGATTTTGGAAAAGATGTTTACGTAAACACAAAACAAGACCTCTCGGCAAAAGATATTGTGTTTAAAGTTCATCTTGTTTCCAGCAAAATAAAACTCGATCCCAACAGTGAGCGTTTTGACGGGATAAAAAATGTGGAAGAATATTATTCGGGCGGAGTTTATTCCTACCTGGCAGGCAGCACGGGGATTTATTCAGAAATTGAACTTCTTTTTAGTTCAGTGAGGAAAAAATTTCCCGACTCAAGCATTGTTGCATTCAAAAACGGACGCATAATTACACTCGAAAAAGCGCTACGCAAGATACAGTAAGGGATAGCGAAAAAACAGGCTTTTACTTAACAAAAAATATATCAGACTACTACCAACCAGTTATAGGTTTAGCTATCAGAACATTAAATACATATTGCTGATTATCAGCAATTTAAAAATATCCTCTTTTTTTATCTTTTTAAATGACTGATAAAGAAACCGATAAATAATTTAGGTTTAAAACAATAGAGATCTTATTTTTTTTTTCACTTTTTTTTTGCAACTTTTGTCCTTAGGAATACCACTAAGGAAATTTTTGTAGAACCTCAATTATCCTGCAATTGTAAATGAGCAACGAATACAAATCTGCATGGGAAAAGTGCCTCGACGTTATAAAAGATAACGTCCCTAGCAGCAGTTTCAGGACCTGGTTTGAGCCAATCGAACCGGTAAAACTGGAAAATCAAGTACTGACCATTCAAGTGCCCAGTGCATTTTTTTATGAATATCTGGAAGAGCAATTTATCGATATTCTGAGAAAAACACTGCGTATGGTGATTGGTCCGGGGGCAAAACTGGAGTACAATGTTGTTATGGGTAACAAGAACGGTAATCAACCGTACACTGTTAGTTACCCAACCAATAACAATGTTAAAATTCAAAACAAGCCGCTAACAATCCCGTTAAAATCGGATGAAAAACCAACCATCCGTAACCCGTTTATTATTCCGGGCATCCAGAAGCTTCAGATTGATCCGCAGTTAAAACCGGACAATACTTTTGAAAACTTTGTGGAAGGCGATTGCAACCGGCTTGCCAGAAGTGCGGGCTTTGCCGTAGCCCAAAATCCTGGAGGAACGGCTTTTAATCCGTTAATGATCTACGGAAACTCGGGGCTGGGGAAAACACATCTGGCGCAAGCAATCGGGATTGAAGTAAAAGAACGCTTCCCCGATAAGGTAGTTCTCTATGTAAATGCGAACAAGTTTCAAACTCAGTATACCGAAGCAACACGGAACAACAACCGGAACGACTTCCTGCATTTCTACCAAATGGTGGATGTGTTGATTCTGGACGACGTGCATGAATTTGCCGGAAAAGAAAAGACACAGGAGACGTTCTTCCACATCTTCAACCACCTGCACCAGATGGGCAAGCAACTGATATTGACGTCGGACAAGCCGCCGATCGAACTGAAGGGAATGGAGCAAAGATTGTTGTCGCGTTTCAAATGGGGACTAACTGCTGACTTGCAGACACCTGATTTTGAAACCCGCATGGAAATCCTACGTCGCAAGGTTTACAAGGATGGAATTACGCTTTCAGAAGAAGTTCTGGAGTATATTGCGTCGCATGTAACCAATAACGTACGCGAACTGGAAGGTGCATTGGTTTCGTTGCTGGCACAATCCATGCTGAATAAACGCGAAATTACACTCGAGCTGGCAGCCAAACTTATTACCAAGCTGGTGAAGAACTCGAAACGCGAACTGTCGATCGAATATATTTCGAAAGTTGTTTGCGACTATTTCAACATGCCGGTTGATGCGCTTCAGGCTAAAACCCGGAAACGGGAAGTGGTACAAGCCCGGCAAATTGCCATGTACTTCTCGAAGAGCCTGACCAAGTATTCGCTGGCGAGTATTGGAGCGCAAATCGGAAGTAAAGACCACGCCACAGTGTTACATGCCTGCAAAACGGTAAATAACCTGAAGGACACCGACAAAAACTTCCGGGTTTTTGTGGAAGAAATAGAAAAGAAATTAAAAATGTAAAATACACGGCAGGCTTTAAAGTCTGCCTTTTTTTTGCCCCATGATCTACCTCGCAGCAAGCATTCTTTCCTCTTCAATGATCTTTGTGGTATTTCGTTTGGCCAAAAACTATCAATCGAGACTGGCGGTTCTGATTACCGTCAATTACCTTGCTGCCACTCTACTCGGAATCTTTCTTTTAGTTCCTCGCGAGCCTGTCGCTCCCGAAAGAATCATTCGCTGGATGCCTTATGCTATTCTGCTCGGAGTATTGTTTATTGTCATGTTTTTCTTTATTGGCAAAAGCGCACAAAAAGCCGGTATTACCGTAACAACGCTCGCAGCCAAACTGTCACTTGTATTTCCGGTTATTTTCTCGCTGTTCTATTTCAACGAAAAACTATCTGTATTAAAAATCATCGGAATTATATCGGCTGTTGTGGCCGTAGCACTTACAGTCTACAAAAAGGATCTAAGAAGAACCAATCTGCAGTTTGTGTTTCTTCCCCTCACCATATTTCTTGGCACTGGCCTGGTTGACTCTCTTGTCAAATTTGTCCAGGCCACTAAAATCGACGATAATGAGGTAAGCCTATACACCACACTCGTATTTTTTGCAGCGTTTCTTTGCGGAATATGTTTCCTGTTGGTATCCGGTCAGTTGAAGGAAAAACGCCACTTCCCCACTATTTTGCTGGGTACAATACTCGGCATGGTCAACTTTGGCTCGCTCTACTTTCTTTTGCAGGCATTAAACAAAACCGGAATGGACAGCTCGCTGGTCTTTGCCCTAAATAATATGCTGATCGTTGCGCTTACCACTGTTTTCGGAACAGTGATTTTTAAAGAACAGTTGAATAAAGTTAACTTTGCAGGAATTTTGCTGGCATTGCTCAGCTTGTATTTTTTATTGTGATGAACGACGTTTACAAAACCATTGAGAAAACAAGTACCGGATATTTCAAAGACAAAGGGAGTAAGTTTTATTCGTATGCCTACCCCATTCAGGCCGAAGAAGAAGTCAAGGAAATCATTCAGCAGCTAAAAAAAGAACACCACAGCGCGCGGCATCACTGCTATGCGTGGCGATTGGGAACCGAAGAAATTACAACCCGGGCTAACGACGACGGCGAGCCATCGTCAACTGCAGGGAAACCCATACTCGGGCAACTTCAAAGTTACGAGGTTACGAATATACTGGTGGTGGTTGTTCGCTACTTTGGCGGAACGCTTTTGGGAGTAAGCGGCCTGATCAATGCGTACCGAAACGCCACTGTTGAAGCACTAAACAATGCCGAAATTGTTTCCAAACTCATTGAGAAAGGCTATGAATTAAAATTTGGCTACGATTTGCTCAACACGGTAATGTACCACATCAAACAGGAAAACCTGGACATAGTCGTTACGGATTTTCAGGAAACCTGCCGACTGGTTTTCAAGGTTAGAAAAGGCGATGCAGAAAAGGCTTACAACATCTTCGACCAGATTTACGGTTTGACGATCTCCGAAGTAAACATGTAAAGTTTTTGTTAATAAAATGGTGAAAAGTACAAGCCTCCAACTCCATTAAAAGTTATTGAAAGAAATTATTTTTGAGCCATGATGCAAAGTGCGATATTCCTGCCACCTTTTCTGATACGAGGCATCACTAGTCTCCGAAAGAAGGTTCTTTTTCCTGAAAAATGCATCAAACGATTAGAACTATCGATCGTATATTTTGATAAAAAAGTAGGCACTTTTTTTCAAACAAATGAAAACCAACATTTTCTTAACCGAAGTGTTGGTTTTTTTCTGTTTAGTAATTCCGTAATTAAAAACCAAAAATAATGGCAATGAAGAAGGATTTATTATCGATTACCGATTTTTCGAAAGAAGAATACCTGCGTATCCTCGAATTGGCTGCCGAATTTGAAGAAAACCCAAATCAGGATCTTTTAAAAGGCAAAGTGGTAGCTTCGCTCTTTTTTGAACCGTCAACCCGTACACGTTTAAGCTTTGAAACCGCCATTAGTCGTTTGGGCGGTCGTATTATCGGTTTTGCAGACCCCGACAGTTCGAGCTCAACAAAGGGAGAAACCCTGCACGACACCATCAAAATGGTAAGTAATTATGCCGACCTGATTGTGATGCGTCATCCGCTGGAAGGAGCAGCCCGTTATGCTGCCGAAGTCTCGGATGTTCCGGTTATTAATGCCGGCGACGGGGCCAACCAGCACCCCACTCAAACTCTGCTCGATATGTATTCGATTCTGAAAACGCAGGGAACGCTTGACAACATTAACATTTTTATGGTGGGCGACCTGAAATACGGGCGAACCGTACACTCACTTTTGCAAGCCATGTCGGAATTTGAGAATCCTATTTTCAATTTTATTGCCCCTCCCAACCTAAAAATGCCTCCCGGATACCTGCATCACCTGCAGGAAAAAGGAATTCGTTATTTTGAGCACGAAGAATTCACCGATATTATTTCTGCCGCCGACATTATTTATATGACGCGTGTTCAGAAAGAACGTTTTGCCGACCCGATTGAGTACGAAAAAGTTAAAGACGTTTACATCCTGAACAACGAAATGCTGAAAAATACCAAGCCTAATATGAGGATCCTTCATCCGCTGCCACGGGTAAACGAAATCAGCACCGATGTGGATGCCAACGAAAAAGCCTACTACTTTGAGCAGGCCCGAAATGGTATTTTCGCCCGAGAAGCAATTATTTCGCATGTTATGAACCTTAAATAAACATCCAATGGAAGCAAAAGATAACGCCAAAAAGAAACTAAAGCTAAAAGTTAGCGCCATTAAAGAAGGAACTGTAATCGATCATATTCCGGCAAAAAATCTGTTTAAGGTGATTAATATTCTGGGCCTTGACAAAATCGAAAACCAGATTACATTCGGAACCAACCTCGACAGCCATAAACTGGGAGCCAAAGCGATTATTAAGGTAAGCGATGTTTTTTTCGAAGACATGGAAATTAACAAGATTGCGCTTATTGCTCCTCACGCCAAACTCAATATTATTAAAGATTACGAGGTAGTAGAAAAGAAAATTGTTGAAACGCCTGATAAAATTACCGGGATCGTAAAATGTTTCAACCCGAAATGTATTACCAACAATGAAAAAATTACCACCTGTTTCAAGGTCATCGGCAAGGCTCCGATTGCGCTAAAATGCAAGTACTGCGAGAAGATCACAACCGAGGAGCAGATCCGGATGATATAATTTTTTGCTGATCTGATATAAATCCGCTTTTTGGTATTGCAGAGAGCGGATTTTTTATATATTTGCACCACCAAAATCAAACGGGGCGCGGCCCGGGGAGATTTGGAAAGTTCAAATAAGTATTGCCCAGTTGGCGGTCCCGATAGCTATCGGGAGGTAAACGCGCCAATATAATAAAATGCCCAGTTGGCGGAATTGGTAGACGCGCTAGTTTCAGGGACTAGTATCCGTATGGATGTGAAGGTTCGAGTCCTTTACTGGGCACTTTGGAAAAACCAAGGAATTTCAAAAGCACTTAAAATCAATATTTTAAGTGCTTTTTTGTTTTCCACAATTATCAAAAAAGCACAAAAAAAGTCATTCTAAACGAGACTTTACCGAGACTAGTGCTTTTTTCGCATAAACCAGTCTCGACAATTCTCTTAAATCTCTCTTTCTCAGCATTTAAATTGATGCAAATTGACTCGATTTGAACTTGAAAACAAGCTCTGAAAAGGGTACTTTTAAGCAATAATCGAGACTAGTTTTTTCTTTAACCCTAAAAATGAGAAAAGATAAGATTAACGA
>NZ_QWGR01000070.1 GCF_003576475.1 Maribellus luteus
AATCTTCATCCTCCGGCCCGTGGCGACCACGCTGTTGATGGTCGCCATCCTGCTCTCGGGCCTGGTGGCTTATCGGATGCTGCCGCTCTCAGCGCTGCCCGAAGTCGATTACCCGACCATCCAGGTCACGACGCTGTATCCGGGCGCCAGCCCCGACGTGATGACGTCGTCCATCACCGCACCACTGGAGCGGCAGTTCGGGCAGATGCCCGGCCTGAAACAGATGACGTCGTCCAGCTCGGGCGGCGCCTCGGTGATCACGCTGCAGTTCGATCTGTCGCTCTCGCTCGACATTGCCGAGCAGGAAGTGCAGGCGGCCATCAACGCAGCGGGCAATCTGCTGCCGACCGACCTGCCAATGCCGCCGATCTACAGCAAGGTGAATCCGGCGGACGCCCCGATCCTCGCGCTGGCGATCACCTCCAATACGATGCCGTTGCCCAAGCTGGAAGACCTGGTCGACACGCGCATCGCGCAAAAGCTGTCGCAGTTGCCGGGCATCGGCCTCGTCAGCATCAGCGGCGGGCAGCGGCCGGCGGTGCGCATCCAGGCGAACACGTCGGCGCTGGCGGCGCTCGGGTTGTCGATCGATGACATCCGTAGCGCCATCGGCACCGCCAACGTGAACGGGGCCAAGGGCAGCTTCGACGGCCCGATGCGCGCTTCCACCATCGACGCCAACGACCAGCTCAAGTCGGCCGCCGAGTACGGCAAGATGATCGTCGCCTACAAGAACGGCGCGCCCATCCGCCTGACCGACGTGGCGCAGATCGTTGACGGCGC
>NZ_QWGR01000071.1 GCF_003576475.1 Maribellus luteus
GAACACACCGCCAGTCAGATCGCCGATGTAACCGGCACCCAGTGCTTCGATCAGGCCCAGCAGCATGCCGCCGACCATGGCGCCGGCCAGGTTGCCGATGCCGCCCAGCACCGCGGCGGTAAACGCCTTCAGGCCGGGGATGAAGCCCATGTAGAAGTGGGCGTTGCCGTAGTTGGTCGCCATCATTACGCCGGCAACCGCAGCCATGGCCGCACCGATCATGAAGGTGGCGGAGATCACGAAGTTCGGGTTGACGCCCATCAGGCCGGCCACACGCTGGTTCTCGGCGGTCGCACGCATTGCGCGGCCGAGCTTGGTGCGGTTGACCAGCAGGATCAGGCCGACCATCACCAGGATCGACACCAAGATGATGACGATTTCCTTGCCCGTGATGGTCGCGCCCGTGGAGCCGATATCAATCGGGTTCGAGGGCAGCAGTTGCGGGAAGGTCAGCGGGTTGCGCGACCAGATCATCATCGCCAGCGTCTGCAGCACGATCGACACGCCGATCGCCGTGATCAGCGGCGCCAGGCGCGGCGCGTTGCGCAGCGGCCGGTAGGCGACACGTTCGATGGTGTACGCCACGATGGCGCAGACCGGCATCGCAAACAGTAAGGCGAACACCAGCGTGAGCCAGTCAGGCAGATTGGGGAAATATTTCTGGAGGAAGTTGATGGCAGTCAGGGCAGACATTGCACCGACCATCAGAACATCGCCGTGGGCGAAGTTGATGATGCCGAGAATACCGTAGACCATGGTGTAGCCAAGTGCGATCA
>NZ_QWGR01000072.1 GCF_003576475.1 Maribellus luteus
TACACCTGGACTGTGGACGGAGTGGAATACCTTGGAACCGACGGAGACACAACCGTTCATTACGAAGGTGCAAACTGCGCACCCGATACAATCCTGAACATTACGGTGAATGACGAACCACAGCCAATCGTTACCAACGAAACAATCTGTGAAGACGAAACTTACACCTGGACTGTGGACGGAGTGGAATACCCTGGAACCGACGGAGACACCACCGTTCATTACGAAGGGGCAAACTGCGCACCGGATACAATCCTGAACATTACAGTAAATGACGAACCACAGCCAATCGTTACCAACGAAACAATCTGTGAAGACGAAACTTACACCTGGACTGTGGACGGAGTGGAATACCCTGGAACAGACGGAGATACCACCGTTCATTACGAAGGGGCAAACTGCGCACCCGATACAATCCTGAATATTACGGTAAATGACGAACCACAGCCAATCGTTACCAACGAAACAATCTGTGAAGACGAAACTTACACCTGGACTGTGGACGGAGTGGAATACCTTGGAACCGACGGAGACACAACCGTACATTACGAAGGGGCAAACTGCGCACCCGATACAATCCTGAACATTACGGTAAATGACGAACCACAGCCAATCGTTACCAACGAAACAATCTGTGAAGACGAAACCTACACCTGGACTGTGGACGGAGTGGAATACCTTGGAACCGACGGAGACACAACCGTTCATTACGAAGGTGCAAACTGCGCACCCGATACAATCCTGAACATTACGGTAAATGACGAACCACAGCCAAT
>NZ_QWGR01000073.1 GCF_003576475.1 Maribellus luteus
GGTGTTCACGCTGGCTATCGGCAACATCAAGCCGGTGGTCGAAGTGAAGAGCCGTCGTGTTGGTGGCGCCAACTATCAGGTGCCGGTCGAAGTCCGGCCGTCGCGTCGTCTGGCATTGGCGATGCGTTGGCTGCGGGAAGCTGCGAAGAAGCGCAGCGAGAAGTCGATGGCCCTGCGTCTGGCTGGCGAGCTGCTCGAAGCCTCGGAAGGCCGCGGCGGCGCCATGAAGAAGCGCGACGAAGTGCACCGCATGGCTGAAGCCAACAAGGCGTTCTCGCACTTCCGCTTCTAAGCGACGCGACAACGTTGTTGGTTGCTGGGCGGGCTGTGTGCGCACATCTCGCCCATTTGTATTAGGGGCGCTTGGCCGTAGGCCAGCGCCCCGTTGACGAATCTGAGGATTAACCGTGGCTCGTAAGACCCCCATTGAGCGCTACCGTAACATCGGTATTTCCGCTCACATCGACGCCGGCAAGACCACCACGACCGAGCGGATCCTGTTCTACACCGGTGTGAACCACAAGATCGGTGAAGTGCATGATGGCGCTGCCACCATGGACTGGATGGAGCAGGAGCAGGAGCGCGGCATCACGATCACGTCTGCCGCCGTGACTTGCTTCTGGGACAAGCACCAGATCAACATCATCGACACCCCCGGCCACGCCGCGTTCACCGCGATGCGCGCCCGCGGCGCCAAGGTCACCGACATCGTCGTGCTGGTGGTGGCGGCCGATGACGGCGTCATGCCGCAGACGGTCGAAGCCATCAACCA
>NZ_QWGR01000074.1 GCF_003576475.1 Maribellus luteus
CACGCCGTCGAGCGGCACGGCACCGGAGAGCGCGCCGGTGGTTTCGCCGTTCTTGACGAGCGGCGCTGCAAACGAAACGTACGGCACGCCGGTCGACACGTCGCCGTAGGGCTTGGTGACGAGCAGTTGGCCTGCGGCAAGGGCCTGCTTATACCAGGGGCGGGCCGTCGGGTCGTAATCCTTCGGCGTGGTGGCGCTGGTGGAGATGAAGCTCTTGTCGGTCCAGCCGATCGTGATGATGGGGAAGCCGTTGGCGTCGCCCATGTGCTTGCCGAAGCCTTGCGGGTCACCGTGCTCGATCACGCCCGCGGTGGCCTTGACGGCCTGCGCCTTCGCCGCGACCCATTTGTCGATGGCGAGCGTATTGCCGCTGGCGATGGCAGCCAGGTTCTGGTCGATCGATTCCATCGTGTTGGAGCGCACGATGGAATAGGTGGCAGCGCCGGACAGGGCGAGGGCGCCGACGACCGTGGCCGATGAGATGAGGAGAATTCGGGTGCGGAGAGAGGAGATCATGATTCTTCTAGGCCAAACCTTTTCCATGAATCTGACTGCGTACGGTATTTGCCGTAGCGCCCTCCAGAACCGACTGCTGGCTGTCGGGGGCCACTCAAGCTGCTACGGCACCGCACACGCGAACTTGAGGCGGCAAAACCCGTTTCTACGAAAGGATGGGGGCGATAAAAGGCAACGCCCCGCGTGATTGCCCAGGCAATCCATCGTGTTGAAACACGCGCTCATGCACGAGGCCCTTCAAATCGACCCC
>NZ_QWGR01000075.1 GCF_003576475.1 Maribellus luteus
CGGTCTCGCGGATCGACAGCGAACTCGTCGGCTCGTCCAGCGCAATCACACGCGCATCGCGCAAGATCGCCTTGCAGATCTCGACCATCTGGCGCTGGCCGATCGACAGGTGCTTCAGCTTGGCGCGCGGGTCCAGGTCGACGCCGATGCGGTCGAGCTGCTCGCGCGTCCACGCCATCGCCTCGCGCTGACGGATGAACCCGCCGCTGGCCGGCAGGTGGCCCAGCAGCAGGTTGTCCATCACCGTCAACTCGGGCACCGTCTGCAGCTCCTGGTGGATGACGGCAATGCCGGCATCCAGGGCCGCCCGCGTGGTTGGGAACGCCGTCGGCTTTCCCTCCACGACGATCTGCCCGCCATCGGGCTGGTAGTCGCCACCCAGAATCTTCAACAGCGTCGACTTGCCCGCGCCGTTCTCGCCCAGCAACCCGTGCACGCGACCGCATTCGATGCCGAACGACACATCGGACAGCGCCCGCACACCCGGAAACACCTTGCTGATGCCACGAAACTCAAGAAACGCCGACATGGCAAGTCTCCTTCAACAACGTCATCCGCAAGATCACAGACCCATCTCTTGGCGGACGGTCTTTTCGTTGTCGCGCGTCATCAGGCGGCCGCTGGTCAGGATGAGGGGGTCCGGCGCCTTGTTGTTCTTGATCCACTCGTACATGTTGAGCGAGGTTTCATAGCCGTGTCGCTTCGGGCTGATCAGCACGGTGCCGAAGAAGCCGGTCTTCTCGGGCTTGGCGAACTCGTTG
>NZ_QWGR01000076.1 GCF_003576475.1 Maribellus luteus
CTTTGGCCTACTGCTGTCGGCGATGGCGACCAACGCAGCCGAACCCACCAAACCCGGCAGGGTCTTGGCCTTCATGAAAACGCAGGGGCTCTACAACCTCTGCACGTCGAGCCGCAGCGCGGAACTGGGACAGTGCGAAGGCTTCATCACGGGCGTGGCGGCCATGATGCAAAACGACCAGCTCGCCAAGGTGAAGGTGTGCGTCCCGGAGGGCACGAACTCGCAGCAGGTGACGGATCGCGTGGTGGCCTACCTGCGCACCAAGGCCGACAGCGACGACATGCAGGTGCCCGCTGTCACCATCGTGGCTCCGGTGCTGGCCATCCTCTACAACTGCACGCCGGGCAAGATGCCGCAGTTCTGACAGGGCCAAGGCATCCGTGGCCGGGTGGTTTCCAGATGCAACACCCCAGTGTGTTGCATGGATAATCGGCTTCGGCCATTCCTCCCTTTTTTGGCCCCCGTCTTACCTCCCTGGACGGGCTTCGCCCGGCGAAGTTAAAGCGGCCCCGGTGGGGCCGCTCTTTTTATGCTGCGTGGTGGCCCTATACGGCCTTCCAGAGCCATGAACCGATGCCCCACAGCACGGCCAGCAGCACGAGGGTCAGGATGATGTTCCAGAGGAGATCGGCAAACTTGGCCAGCACGTAGGCAAGCCCACCGCCACCAACGATCACGAGGCCGAAGCGCAGCCACTTGGGCCAGTCCATGCCGACCCTGAGCAAGGAGACGTAGGTCAGCACGCCGCCGAC
>NZ_QWGR01000077.1 GCF_003576475.1 Maribellus luteus
GGTGAACGGCGTCGGGATACAGAGCCACCTGTCCGCCGACCTGCCCCGCGGCTACGCCGCCCGCGCCATCCGCGCCCTGGCCAGCTTCGGCCTGCCGATCCACGTCTCCGAGCTGGACGTCTCCACCCGGCCGACGCGGTTCTCGCTCGAACCGATGTCCGGCCCGGCCGCGCTGGACAGCCAGGCGCGGGTGGTCGGCGAGGTGGTCGAGGCGTTCATGGACCTGCCGCCCGCCCAGCGCTACGCCTTCACGGTCTGGGGCGTCCGCGACGAGGATTCCTGGCTGCGCCGCCCGCCCAACGCCGGCGACGGCGCCGACCGGCCGCTGCTGTTCGACGACGCCGGCCGGCCCAAGCCGGCCTTCCAGGCCCTGGCGGCCGGGTTCCGGCGCGCCTGACCGCGGACGCCGCTCGGCGCGACGTGGGGCAACCTCGCCCTCCCGGGCGGCCCTCGAAGCGCACGCCCTTACGACCGGGCTGGATTCCCAGAACCTCGATCGGACCCGCCTTGTCCCAGGCCAAGACCTTCACCGAGGACGAACGCCGCATCACCCTGATCGGGGTGATGATCGTCTTCCTGCTGAGCGCCCTCGACCAGTCGATCGTCGGCACCGCCATGCCGCGCATCATCGCCGAGCTGAACGGCCTGTCGCTCTACGCCTGGGTGACCACCGCCTACCTGCTGACCTCGACGGTGATGGTGCCGATCTGGGGCAAGCTGGGCGACATCTTCGGCCGCAAGCCG
>NZ_QWGR01000078.1 GCF_003576475.1 Maribellus luteus
CGACCAGCCGACCAGTTCGCAGAAGCGCTTGAAGCTGCCGCGCTCTTCGGGAATCGTCACGGCAAACACGGCTTCGCGCGCCTCGCCCACTTCAGCGCGCTCGGCCACGAAGCGCAGGCGGTCGAAGTTCATGTTCGCACCACTGGCCACGGCCACCAGCGACTCGTTCTTCAGCTTGTGCGTCTCCGCATACTGCTTGAGCCCGGCCAGCGCCAGCGCGCCCGACGGCTCCAGCAGGCTTCGCGTGTCCTGGAACACGTCCTTGAGCGCCGCGCAGATGGCATCCGTATCCACGGTGATGATCTCGTCGACGAGTTCGCGCGTGATGCGGAAGGTTTCCTTGCCAACCAGCTTGACTGCCGTGCCGTCAGCAAACAGGCCCACCTCTTTCAGTTCGACGCGCTTGCCGGCGGCCACCGAGCGCGCCATCGCGTCGGAATCCACGCTTTGCACGCCGATGACCTTGACGTCCGGCCGCACGGCCTTCACGTAGGCCGCAATGCCCGAGATCAGCCCGCCGCCGCCGATCGAGCAGAAAATCGCATGGATCGGCTGCGGATGCTGGCGCAGGATTTCCATGGCGATCGTGCCCTGGCCGGCAATCACTTCCGGGTCGTCGAACGGGTGCACGAAGGTGTAGCCGTGTTTTTCCTGCAGCTGGGCGGCGTGGTTGTACGCGTCCGAATAGCTTTCACCGTGCAGCACGACCTCGACCCAATCGCCGCCACGCGAGCGCA
>NZ_QWGR01000008.1 GCF_003576475.1 Maribellus luteus
AAAAAAGATGGAAGAACTACTACAGAAAACAAATAAATTTGGAGTTATAACCTGTAAACTTTTTTTAGGACGAGTCACACTTACCAAAGCACAGCTACACCATAAGTTTTACCGGGAACAACCAAAGTGGGAAAAAAGTGCCTGCATACGAGCAGATCTTTCGTCGTCTAGAATCGCCTTCCCGGCAGAATAACATAGCATCGAATTATGTTATCAAGAATTTGCGGTACTGAATAATTTAGTATATTCAACCCTTGGGTTTTCAAACCAAATCTAACCAAATTAAAACGAGAAGTCGGTTCATCAGAGCCGGCTTCTCTTTTTGCCGAAACCAGTGTAGCACAAGCATTTGGAATCTATCAGGCGCTTTTAAACAATGCCATTCCAAAGAAGGCCGATGACTTTATCCGCTATAATTTCTGCAATACAATCACCTCTTCCTGACCATCTTTACTCAGCGAAATTTCCAGTTTGGCAGCCGTTAATTTGGCGACGCCGTTAACGCTCTCTCCGTCGGAATTTATCCAGGTTATTGTAAACACATCTTCCAGACCCGAAGGCGTTAGTGTCGCTATTCTTTGCTGCTTTTTATACCCCAGCACTTCACCATTTAAGATCAATAGTTCCTTTTTGCTGTTACCGGTATCCACGACATCCACCAAATAAGTACCGTTGTAGTAAGGACTTACCGGTTTATAATTTTCGTCCACTTCTCTTTCGGTCTGGGTCTGTGTAACCGCCGGCGCTTTTTCGGTTTTTACCAACGCGGTAACTCTAGGAGCTGTGTTCGCTTTCTGAGGCAGTCCGCTTATGGTTGTGTTGACAGGCAACTCAGTGAGGTCCTTTAATGCATCCACCACCGCTTCACCAAACCCTTCGCGGTAATCTTTTGAACGCCCGGTTCCCTCGTTCGACCATATTACTTTGCTCATACAGTCTTTTAATTCCACCTTTACTTTGTTTCGCAGCAAACTCGATGCTTTCACCAGGTTTACGGTTAAAGTCTCGCAGTAATCTTCCGGCATCTGGTTGGTGGCAAAAATGCCTTTAATGGATTGTTTGTCCAACTCGGCCTGCACAACAGAGCTAAGGCCGTATGGGTTAATATCGTTCCCAAAATCATCAAAATGAGTAGGAATTAGTACGTATTTATAAGGCTGCTGGGCATTTACCGAAATACCCATCAGCAAAATGGCAAAAAGAATCAGATACTTCATTGTTATTCGTTTTTAGCGAACCGGAAAAGATACGCTTGTACAAACATACCCGCGTTTTTGATTTCCGGTAGATTGGCACCAAGCTAACAATTTTTTGCCATCTGACGAAGCATCTGCCAATGGTTCTTTTCCCCGAGCCAGAAAAAAAGTGGTGATACTGAGTAAGCGTGTTTCCCGGGAGTCCATAAAAAAGGCTTCCACTATTGTGAAAGCCTTTATGTTGGTTCGACACGAAATTATGCGTATTCCAAAACGAATTCGTTTTTGGGATTTCTCACTTTCTTCATTCCTTCCAGCCAATCGCCTTCTGCGTCCCGGTAGCCAATAGGAAGCATGGTAACGCTTCTCAGCCCCTTTTCTTTCAGACCCAGTAACTCATCGAGTTCATCACTGCTAAAACCCTCCATCGGGGTACTGTCGATCTTTAACTCGGCGGCCTGTGTAATGGACAAACTAAACCCAATGTAGGCTTGCCGCGCAGTGTGATTAAAATTCTCCTCCGCTGTTTGCGGCAGGTACAAATCCTTTAATTTGCTGGTGTAAGAATCAAAACGTCCCCGTGGTAACCCCCGCTGATCAGTGGTATAATTAAAAATCTGGTCTATTCTTTCTTCGGTATACCGGTCCCATGCTGCAAAAACGAGGATATGCGAACAATCGGCCACGATTTGCTGTCCCCAGGCTATCGGCACAATCTTGTCTTTTAACTCCTGGTTCGAAATAACAATCACCCGGAACTGCTGTAAACCCGAAGAAGTAGGTGCCAAACGGGCAGCTTCCACAATTTTTTCCACAGCTTCCTGCGATACTTTTTTGGTAGGGTCGTACTTTTTTGTGGCGTAACGCCAATTTAAATTCTCCAATAACATTTTCTGTCTCCTCAATTATTAGTAAATCAAAACATCGTCGAATAAGATTAGGAAAATAAGTTTATTGATTTGCTAAATCGTTTGCTACGGAAAAGAAGTACCTGCTTTTTCAGCTAAGGCAGACTCTTTTTAGTCTTGTTCAAGATTTTGGTAACAATTCGTTTCAGATCTTCGAGGTCTTCGATTGTTAAACCGATATCCTTCACCACTTTTTCAGGAACCAGCACTGCTTTGTTTTTCAACGAACCGGCTTTCTCGGTGAGTGTAATTTCAACCACCCGCTCGTCGGAACGTCTCCTGCACCGGTGAATTAATTCTTTCGCTTCCAGCCTTTTTAACAGTGGTGTAAGTGTTCCGCTATCCAGGTTAAGTTTCTCTCCTATCTGGTTGACGGTTTGCACTTCGTTCTCCCACAATACCATCAGAACCAGGTACTGCGGATAGGTAATATCCAACTCATCCAAAAACGGACGGTACCTGTTAATGATTTCCCTTGATAATGAATATATAGGAAAACAAACCTGACTCTTTAACTGTAACTTTTCCTCCATAAGCGAGCACAAATATAGCCCACAATTATATTGTGCACAATTTTATTTCCCAAAACACAAACAATGAATCAACATTTAACATTCAGAGAACAAAACAAGGTGCTAGCGCGAGTTTGCAGGAGGCGATCATTCTAAAACAGGCTAAAAATAAAAGAGGAACCATTTCTGATTCCTCTTTCTATTTAGTGTAAGCTTTTTGTTACGCTTGTGCAGTAGGACCACCAAAATTCATTGGCGGCATCATGGGGTCAGATCCCGGTTTTACGTTCTTTATCGGCCCGTGCATGGCTTCATATTTTGCAATATTATCCTGAAGTGCCAATAACAAACGCTTTGCATGTTCCGGTGTAAGAATAACTCTCGACTTGACATTCGCCTTTGGAATACCGGGCATAATCCGGACAAAATCCACCACAAACTCTGAACTCGAGTGCGTAATAACTGCCAGGTTCGAATAAGTCCCCTGAGCTACTTCTTCACTCAATTCAATATTGATCTGCTGTGACTTTTGTTTGTTGTCTTCCATATCTGCTTAACTTTTATGAATGTCTTCCGTCAACCAACCTGTCGTATTCTTCTTTCGATCCTACAACCAGGTTTTTGTATTCTTTCAGACCGGTTCCGGCCGGAATCAAGTGACCGCAAATTACGTTCTCTTTCAATCCGTCGAGGTAGTCCACCTTACCGTTGATCGCTGCTTCGTTCAGTACCTTGGTAGTTTCCTGGAACGATGCTGCCGATAACCAGCTGCGTGTTTGAAGTGCAGCCCTGGTGATACCTTGCAGAACCTGGCTGGATGTGGCAGGAATTGCGTCCCTGGATTCCACCAGTTTCTTATCTTTCCTACGAAGCTGAGAGTTTTCGTCTCTCAAACGACGGGCAGAAATAATCTGACCAGCTTTCATTCCCTCTGCATCTCCCGGATCGACTACAACTTTCTTGCTGTAAATCCAGTCGTTTTCAGAAGAGAATTCGTTCTTGTCAACCACTTGTTTTTCAAGGAAACGGGTATCTCCCGGGTCAACGATTTCTACTTTACGCATCATCTGACGGATGATCACTTCAAAGTGTTTGTCGTTAATTTTTACCCCCTGCATGCGGTAAACATCCTGTACCTCGTTCAGAATATATTCCTGAACAGCTGTCGGGCCTTTGATCGCCAGAATATCTGAAGGAGTGGTAGCACCGTCAGAAAGTGAGATACCTGCACGGATATAGTCGTTTTCCTGTACCAGAATCTGTTTTGACAGCGGTACGAGGTATTTCTTCACATCGCCGTTTTTAGCGGTAACAATAATCTCACGGTTACCTCTTTTGATTTTACCCAGTGAAACCTCACCGTCCACCTCGGAAACAACTGCCGGGTTAGAGGGGTTACGTGCTTCGAACAATTCGGTAACACGTGGAAGCCCCCCGGTGATATCGCCTGCTTTACCAGCAGCACGAGGAATTTTCACCAGAATAGTACCTGCTTTCACCTTCTGACCTGGAGTTACTGAAATGTGACCACCTACCGGAAGGTTGTAAGAACGAATCATTTCGCCCGCGTCGTCCATAATTTTCAGAGACGGGTTCTTCGTTTTATCCTTCGTTTCAATGATTACTCTTTCGCTATAACCGGTCTGCTCATCCGATTCTTCACGGAAGGTAATACCGTCAATCAGGTTGTCAAATTCAACTTTACCTTCAAACTCTGTGATGATAACACCGTTGAACGGGTCCCACTCACAAATCAAGGTACCTTTGCGGATTTCCTGACCGTTTTTCACATAAAGTTTTGCACCGTAAGGTATCGGATGCGTCGACAACGGAATGTTGGTATTCTTGTCGATGATTTTGAGTTCAGCCAAACGACTAACCACAATATCCATCTCCTTACCATCTTCCAGCTTATATTGTACAGAACGAAGTTCTTCAATTTCACAGTAACCGTCGTATTTTGATTCGATGGTTGACTGAGCCGAAATGTTACCTGCAATACCCCCTACGTGGAAGGTACGCAGTGTAAGCTGTGTACCAGGCTCACCGATCGACTGAGCAGCAATTACGCCGACAGCCTCCCCTTTCTGAACTTTAAGCCCGGTGGCAAGGTTGCGGCCATAACATTTGGCACAAACACCTACTTTGGACTCACAAGTCAGTACCGAACGAATTTCAACAGTTTCAATCGGAGAATCTTCAATTACTTTTGCGATATCATCTGTAATTTCATCACCTGACTTAATGATCAGTTGACCATTTAACGGGTGATAAATATCGTGAACAGTTGTTCTACCAATGATTCTTTCGAAAAGAGAAGCAACTACTTCTTCGTTACTCTTCACATCGGCAGCTACCAAACCACGCAGTGTTCCACAGTCGTCTTCCGAGATGATCACATCTTGTGCAACGTCCACCAAACGACGGGTTAAGTAACCAGCATCCGCTGTTTTAAGGGCGGTATCCGCCAAACCTTTACGGGCACCGTGGGTAGAGATAAAGTACTCCAGTACCGAAAGGCCCTCTTTAAAGTTCGCAAGAATCGGGTTTTCGATAATCTGAGAACCGGTAGAACCTGATTTTTGTGGTTTTGCCATCAAACCCCTCATCCCGCATAACTGGCGAATCTGTTCTTTCGAACCACGAGCCCCCGAGTCAAGCATCATGTAAATAGAGTTGAAACCCTGACGGTCGGTACTCAAAGTTTTCATTACCGACTGTGTCAGCTTGGCATTGGCATGTGTCCAAATATCAATAACCTGGTTGTAACGTTCGTTATTGGTAATGAAACCCATGTTATAGTTACTGATCACTTCTTCTACTTCCTCGTAACCATCGCTTACGATTACTTCTTTGTCTTCCGGAATAATAACATCGCCCAGGTTGAACGACAAACCGCCACGGTAAGCCATTGTATAACCAAGGTGTTTAATATCATCCAGGAATTTAACAGTAACCGCATTACCACTTGTGTTGAACACATCGGTAATAATGGTTCTCAACGATTTTTTGGTCAGAAGCTGGTTTACGTAACCGGCTTCGCGAGGAACAACTTCGTTGAAAATAACACGACCAACAGTGGTTTCGATGATGTGTTTGAAGAACTCACCGTTCTCGTCCACATCCTCTACTTTTACTTTGATAATTGCGTGCAGGTCGATGGATTTCTCGTTGTAGGCGATCATTACTTCTTCCGGAGAATAGAATGTCATCCCTTCACCTCTTCCACCTTTACGCGGTTTGGTCATGTAGTAAAGACCTAATACCATGTCCTGAGAAGGAACCTGGATAGGCGCACCGTTAGCCGGGTTCAACAAGTTGTGTGATGCAAGCATCAGCAACTGAGCTTCCAAAATGGCGGCATTTCCCAGCGGGAGGTGAACGGCCATCTGGTCACCGTCGAAGTCGGCGTTAAAACCGGTACATACCAAAGGGTGCAACTGAATAGCTTTACCTTCGATCAAAACCGGCTGGAAAGCCTGGATTGACAGACGGTGCAGCGTGGGCGCCCTGTTCAGCATAACCGGGTGTCCTTTCAATACGTTTTCAAGGATTTCCCAAACAACCGGGTCTTTACGGTCAACTATTTTTTTCGCTGATTTTACTGTTTTTACAATACCTCTTTCGATCAACTTACGAATAACGAAAGGCTTGTAAAGTTCCGCTGCCATGTCTTTCGGAAGACCACATTCGTGGATCTGCAGTTTAGGCCCAACAACGATTACCGAACGTGCTGAATAGTCAACACGTTTACCCAAAAGGTTTTGACGGAAACGTCCCTGTTTTCCTTTCAAACTGTCCGAAAGCGATTTAAGCGCACGGTTATTCTCCGTTTTAACAGCGTTTACTTTTCTTGAGTTGTCGAACAAAGAGTCAACCGCTTCCTGTAACATACGTTTTTCGTTACGTAAGATTACTTCAGGAGCTTTGATCTCGATCAATCGCTTCAAACGGTTGTTACGAATGATCACTCGACGATACAAGTCATTTAAGTCGGATGTCGCAAAACGACCACCATCCAACGGCACCAACGGACGTAAATCCGGAGGAATAACCGGAACCACGCGAACGATCATCCATTCGGGACGGTTCAGGTTTTTGCTGGCACGGAAAGCTTCTACCACCTGCAATCTTTTCAGCGCTTCGTTTTTACGCTGTTGAGATGTTTCAGTATTGGCTTTGTGTCTCAGGTCGTACGACAGTTCATCCAGTTCAAGTTTTGCCAAAATATCGTAAAGAGCTTCTGCTCCCATTTTTGCAATAAACTTGTTTGGATCATCATCGTCCAGGAACTGGTTTTCTTTTGGCAGTGTATCCAGAATATCCAGGTACTCTTCCTCGGTAAGAAAATCAAGGTCCTTTACGCCATCCTGTCTCTTAATACCTGAATTGATCACAACATAACGTTCGTAGTAAATGATCGAATCCAGTTTTTTAGTTGGCAAACCCAGCAGGTAACCAATTTTGTTTGGCAACGAGCGGAAATACCAAATATGTGCTACAGGCACCACCAGCGAGATGTGTCCCATTCTTTCGCGGCGTACTTTCTTCTCGGTTACTTCCACACCACAGCGGTCGCAAACGATCCCTTTGTAACGGATACGCTTGTATTTTCCGCAATGGCATTCGTAGTCTTTAACAGGTCCGAAGATACGCTCACAGAATAAACCGTCTCTTTCAGGCTTGTAGGTTCTGTAGTTAATGGTTTCCGGTTTCAAAACCTCGCCGTATGATCTTTCCAGAATTTCTTCCGGTGAAGCCAAACTGATCGAAACTTTTGAGAAACTCGTTTTTGCTTTATTATCTTTTCTGAATGCCATAATTCAAATTAAATTCAATTAAACTGAACCTTTAAAATATCCTACTCCATGCGAACGCTTAGTCCAAGACCACGCAATTCGTGAAGCAGTACGTTCAACGACTCCGGAATACCAGGCTGCGGCATTGGTTCACCTTTTACAATGGTTTCGTATGCTTTTGCCCTACCCATTACGTCGTCCGACTTAACGGTCAGAATTTCCTGAAGGATATGAGAAGCACCAAAAGCTTCCAGCGCCCAAACTTCCATCTCACCAAAACGCTGACCACCAAACTGAGCTTTACCACCCAATGGCTGCTGTGTAATAAGTGAGTACGGACCGATTGAACGGGCGTGCATTTTGTCTTCTACCATGTGGCCCAGTTTCATCATGTAAATAACCCCAACGGTTGCAGGTTGGTCGAATGGCTCACCGGTCTCACCATTGGTAAGTACCGTTTCACCAAAACGTGGCACACCAGCTTTGTCAGTATATTCACTAATTTCTTCCAGGCTCGCACCGTCAAAGATCGGGGTAGCAAATTTCAGCCCCAGTTCTTTTCCGGCCCATCCAAGAACCGTTTCGTAAATCTGTCCAAGGTTCATCCTCGAAGGTACACCCAGCGGGTTCAAAACAATGTCAACCGGTGTACCGTCTTTCAGGAACGGCATATCTTCCCGGCGAACAACGCGCGATACAATACCTTTGTTACCGTGACGACCTGCCATTTTATCACCAATCTGGAGTTTACGTTTTTTAGCTACGTAAATCTTCGCCAACTGAATGATACCGGCTGGAAGTTCATCTCCAATGGTAACATTGTATCTTTCGCGACGAGAAACCGCTTCGGCTTCTTTGCTCTTCATGATGAAGTTGTTGATTACCCGGAAAATCAGATCGTTTTTGTCTTTGTCCGTTGTCCATTTTGCAGGATTAATGTTCATGTAATCGATCTCCTGGAGTTGTTTCAAAGTGAATTTCACACCTTTGGCAACTACTTCGGTTCCGTAATAATCTTTAACACCTTGCGAGGTTTTACCGCTTACCAACGTGAAGAGTTTGTCTTCAAGTTTTGCTCTCAAAGCTGCAATGTCACGATCCAGTTTTTCATCGATCTGATCAAGCAGTGTTTTGGTAGCTTTCCCTTTTTTGTCTTTGGTAACGCGCGAGAACAATTTTTTATCGATCACAACACCTGTTAATGAAGGAGAAGCTTTCAATGAAGCATCTTTCACATCACCGGCTTTGTCACCAAAAATCGCCCGTAACAGTTTTTCTTCCGGAGAAGGATCAGACTCACCTTTTGGGGTAATTTTTCCGATCAGGATATCTCCCGGTTTTACATTTGCACCGATACGAATCAAACCATTCTCATCAAGGTTGCGTGTAGCTTCCTCACTAACGTTTGGAATATCGGAAGTAAATTCTTCCACGCCACGCTTGGTATCGCGAACTTCGAGGCTGTATTCGTCCACGTGAACCGAAGTGAAGACATCTTCACGAACGATTCTTTCTGAAATCACAATCGCATCCTCGTAGTTATATCCCTGCCATGGCATGAATGCCACCATCAGGTTCCTTCCCAATGCCAGTTCCCCGTTTTCAGTTGCGTAACCTTCCGTCAAAATCTGGCCCTGCTTAATGCGCTGGCCTTTTTCAACGATCGGCTTCAGGTCAACTGTAGTTCCCTGGTTGGTTTTGGTATATTTCATTAAATTATAGGTTACCACTTCAGGATCGAAGCTTACAAAGCGATCGTCTTCTGAAACGTCGTAACGTACTATAATTTGCTTGGCATCTACAAATTCGATAACACCGTCGGCTTCGGCTTTCACCATAATGTTTGAGTCGGCGGCAGCTCTTCCTTCCAGACCGGTACCAACAATTGGCGCTTCAGGGCGAAGCAGTGGTACGGCCTGACGCATCATGTTCGATCCCATCAAGGCTCGGTTGGCATCGTCGTGTTCAAGGAAAGAAATCAGTGATGCTGCCACAGAAGCAATCTGGTTAGGACCTACGTCCATCAATTCCACCTCCTGTTTTTCAACCACCGGGTAGTCACCATCCAAACGTGCTTTTACACGCTCGTTAACAAAGTATCCTTCTTCGTCAATCGGCGCGTTTGCCTGAGCAATGATTTTTCCTTCTTCTTCTTCGGCTGTCAAATAAACAGCTCCCTCGGGAGAAAGGTCTACTTTACCGTTTTCAACTTTACGGTACGGAGTAGAAATAAAACCAAGATCATTGATTTTGGCGAACACACACAACGAAGAAATCAAACCGATGTTCGGACCTTCAGGTGTTTCAATCGGACACAAACGTCCGTAGTGGGTGTAGTGAACGTCACGAACCTCGAAACCGGCTCTTTCACGCGAAAGACCACCAGGTCCCAGTGCCGACATACGACGTTTGTGTGTCATCTCGGCCAGCGGGTTCGTTTGGTCCATAAACTGCGACAGTGCATTGGTTCCAAAGAATGAGTTGATAACCGACGAAAGTGTTTTTGAGTTGATCAGGTCGATCGGAGTAAACACCTCGTTATCGCGTACGTTCATACGTTCGCGAATGGTACGGGCCATACGAGCCAAACCAACACCAAACTGGTTGAACATTTGCTCGCCTACGGTACGTACCCTACGGTTACTAAGGTGGTCGATATCGTCAACATCGGTTTTAGAGTTCACCAACTGAATGAGGTTCTTGATAATCTCAATGATATCCTCTTTGGTCAACACTCTGTTTTCCATGTCAACATCCAGACCCAACTTTTTATTGATCCGGTAACGCCCCACTTCTCCCAAATCATAACGTTTGTCAGAGAAGAACAATTTATCAATTACGTCGCGGGCAGTCGCTTCATCCGGCGGTTCGGCGTTACGTAACTGACGGTATATGTGCAACACTGCTTCTTTCTCAGAGTTACACGGGTCCTTCTGAAGGGTATTGTAAATAATAGCAAAATCCTGCTGATTCTGATCTTCTTTGTGCAGAAGAATGGTTTTCACCCCAGAATCCAGGATTTCTTCAATGTGGTCTTCTTCGATCTCTGTTTCACGATCGATAATAACCTCATTACGCTCAATTGATACCACTTCACCTGTATCTTCATCAACGAAATCTTCAACCCACGATTTCAACACACGGGCGGCCAGTTTGCGACCCACTAATTTCTTTAAACCTGTTTTGGAAACTTTAATCTCATCGGCCAGATCAAATATTTCAAGAATATCTTTATCGCTTTCAAAACCGATGGCACGTAAAAGAGTGGTAACAGGTAATTTCTTTTTCCTGTCGATGTAGGCAAACATCACACTGTTGATGTCGGTGGCAAATTCGATCCACGAGCCTTTAAACGGAATAATACGTGCTGAATAAAGTTTGGTACCGTTGGCGTGCATGCTCTGCCCGAAGAATACCCCGGGAGAACGGTGCAGCTGAGAAACGATAACCCTTTCTGCTCCGTTTATGATGAAGGTACCTTTTTCGGTCATATACGGTACAGTACCAAGGTAAACGTCCTGCACTACCGTATCAAAATCTTCATGTTCCGGATCGGTACAGTAAAGTTTTAACTTCGCCTTTAATGGTACACTAAAAGTTAGACCACGTTCGATACATTCTTCGATGCTGTATCGAGGAGGATCTACCTGGTAATCCAGAAACTCAAGAACGAAGTTGTTCCTGGTATCTGAAATCGGGAAGTTTTCTTCAAAGACTTTGAACAAACCTTCATCCTTCCGGTGATCGGGAGTGGTTCTTAACTGGAAAAAATCTTTAAATGATTTAACTTGTACTTCTAAGAAGTCAGGGTAATCAAACCTGGTTTGTGTTGAGGAAAAATTAATCCTCTCTTGTGTTGTATTTACTGTCATGTATTTATACAGGTTAATGATATAAAATATAAATACACAAAAAGGTTTAGAACCCAACTTCCGCGGGATTCTAAACCATATTACCTATAAAAATAGGTAGCAATGCGTTATTTCAATTCTACTTCAGCTCCGGCTTCTTCCAACTGAGCTTTCAGCGCTTCAGCTTCTTCCTTTGAAATTTTTTCTTTCAAAGCTTTTGGAGCACTGTCAACTACTTCTTTTGCTTCTTTTAAGCCAAGACCAGTTAATTCTTTAACGAGTTTAACAACTGCAAGTTTAGAGGCACCTGCTGATTTCAGAATCACGTCAAACTCAGTCTGTTCAGCAGCAGCTTCTTCGCCACCGCCAGCGGCTGGGCCTGCAACTGCAACTGCAGCAGCAGCTGGTTCAATACCATATTCATCTTTAAGGATGCCAGCTAATTCGTTAACCTCTTTAACAGTCAAGTTTACCAACTCTTCTGCAAGCTGTTTTAAATCTGCCATTTTTATTACTTTTTAAATTATTTCGTAAAAAATTATTTTTTCTCTTTCAGTGTTTCTAGAACACCATGAATAATAGTACCACCTGATTGCAGCTGACCAACAACTGTTTTGATCGGTGATTGTAAAAGGGCCACAACGTCTGCGATAAGCTCGTTTTTAGATTTAACTGAAACCAGCGCATCGAGTTGTTCTGCTCCCATGTAAACTGATTCTTCAACAAATGCAGCCTTTAAAACAGGCTTCTTTTTCGTTTTGCTGAATTCTTTGATCAGTTTTGCAGGAACGTTACCTGTAGAGGTAAACATTACCGTTGTATTCCCTTTAAGTGCATCGAAAATCTCTTCAGCATTCTTTGACGAATTCTCAAGAGCTTTACGTAAAAGAGTATTCTTAACAACAACCAGTTTTACATCTTGTTTAAAACATAGTCTCCTTAAATCACTGGTATCGGCAGCATTTAGTCCACTAGTGTCTGTCAGATAAAAATGGTCGTATGAATCTATCTGTTCTTGTAAATTATTGATAATAACTTGTTTCTCTGAACTCTTCATAATTCCTATTTTTATTCTGCAAACGACTTAGATTCTACCTGAATACCAGGGCTCATGGTACTGGATAAATAGATACTCTTAATGTAGGTTCCTTTTGCAGCTGTTGGCTTCAGTTTGTTGATCATGTTGATAAACTCAACGGCATTTTCCTTGATCTTTTCGGGAGTAAATGATACTTTACCGATAGATGTGTGAACGATACCAAATTTATCTACTTTGAAATCAATTTTACCTTGCTTAACTTCTGATATTGCTTTACCAACTTCCATGGTTACGGTTCCGCTCTTTGGGTTTGGCATCAAACCACGCGGACCAAGGATACGACCCAGCGCACCTACTTTTCCCATAACCGGAGGCATAGTGATAATTACATCAATATCTGTCCAGCCACCTTTAATCTTCTCAACAAAATCGTCGAGACCTACATAGTCAGCTCCGGCGTCTCTGGCTTCCTGTTCTTTGTCAGGAGTAACCAACGCCAAAACACGTACCTCTTTTCCTGTTCCATGGGGTAACGAAACTACGCCTCTAACCATCTGGTTAGCTTTTCTTGGATCAACTCCCAAGCGTACGTCAATGTCAACAGAAGCATCAAACTTAGTAAAAGTAACTTCTTTCACCAGTTGTGCCGCTTCATCAATTGAGTAAACTTTTCCTTTCTCAAGTTTTTCCAAAGAAGCTTTTTTATTTTTCGTAATTCTGCCCATCGTAAAAGATATTTTTAGTTATTAGAATGGTGAAGTACCTTTAACGGCAATTCCCATACTTCTGGCAGTTCCAGCTACCATTCTCATTGCTGATTCCACTGTAAAGCAGTTCAGGTCTGACATTTTGCCTTCGGCAATTTGCTTTACCTGATCCCAGTTCACTGAACCCACTTTTTTTACGTGAGGCTCTGATGAACCACTTTTTACTTTAGCAGCTTCCAACAGCTGAACAGCTACCGGAGGTTGTTTAATTATGAAGTCAAACGACTTGTCTGCATAAACAGTGATAATCACCGGAAGCACTTTCCCTGGTTGGTCTTGTGTTCTTCCGTTGAACTGCTTGCAGAACTGCATAATGTTTACCCCCTTGGCTCCTAATGCTGGTCCTACCGGTGGTGATGGATTAGCAGCACCACCTTTGATTTGTAATTTAATTAATGCAGCAACTTCTTTCGCCATAACAATAAATTAAAGCGTTACTATTCCTTTTCGACTTGCATAAAGCTAAGTTCCAAAGGCGTTTTACGACCAAAAATCTTCACCATTACTTGCAGCTTCTTCTTCTCTTCATTGATTTCCTCAATGGTTCCGTTAAAGCCGTTAAATGGTCCATCGATAACTTTCACAGTTTCTCCAACCACATATGGGATATTGATTTCTTCGTCGGTTTCAGCTAATTCATCCACACGACCTAAAATCCTGTTTACCTCGCTTTGCCGCATCGGTACCGGATCTCCACCCTTGGTGTCGCCTAAAAATCCGATTACGTTAGGAAAATTCCTTAGTGTGTGTGCAACTTCACCCACTAAAGCGGCTTCGATTAAAACATACCCCGGGAAAAAGTTTCGCTCCTTGCTGATTTTTTTACCATTTCGGATTTGATAGACTTTTTCCGTCGGAATGAGAACCTGATCAACAAAACCTTTTAGATCTCCGTTTGCGATTTCGTTTTCGATATATTCCTTTACCTTCTTCTCCTTGCCTCCAATCGCACGCAGAACATACCATTTTTTACTATTTTCGCTCATCTCGACTTAAAGGTTTTGATTAATAAAATAATCCATAAATAAAACTCATTATGTTTCTGAATGACAGATCCATAAAGAAGATAACTAATGATATAATAAAGGAAGCAATCATTACTACCAGTGCGCTACTTTGTAGCTCTTTCCAAGTAGGCCATGTTACTTTGTGTACGAGTTCGTCGTACGCCTCTTGCAAGTAAATTTTTAATTTCATGTGATAATTTTATTATCTACGCAACAAATGAAACCTGCGTAATCTTCTCTTTCCTTAAGAGAAAAACTTATGCATGCTTCATTCTAAAGGTTCATTGTTTTGTACGAAAGGTAAGCTTCGAACTTACTGTTTACAACCACTCCCATCTGAGATTCTTTCGTGAGTAGTCCCGGGCCGAAACCCGGGACTAATATCTTATCGAATTGTATTATTCAACAATTTCAGTTACCTGACCAGCACCTACTGTACGTCCACCTTCGCGGATTGCGAAACGAAGACCAATGTTCAGAGCCACTGGGTAGATCAATTCTACTTCGATTGATACGTTATCACCAGGCATAACCATTTCGCGGCCAGCTTCCAGGTGAATTTCACCAGTTACGTCCAATGTACGCAGGTAGAACTGAGGACGGTATTTATTGTGGAATGGAGTGTGACGTCCACCTTCTTCTTTTTTCAATACGTAAACCTCAGCTTTGAATCTTTTGTGAGGAGTGATTGAACCTGGTTTTGCCAAGATCTGTCCACGTTTGATTTCTTTTTTGTCAACACCACGCAACAACAAACCTACGTTGTCACCAGCTTGTCCATCGTCCAAAATCTTACGGAACATTTCAACCCCTGTACATACAGTCTTACGACCTTCTGCACCCAAACCAATCAACTGCAGTTCATCACCAGTGTGAACAACACCAGTTTCGATACGACCTGTTGCTACAGTACCACGACCAGTGATCGAGAATACGTCTTCAACCGGCATCAGGAATGGTTTGTCAATATCACGTGGAGGCAGCGGGATCCAAGTATCACAAGCTTCCATCAATTCCAATACTTTTTCTTCCCATTCTGGTTCACCATTCAATGCACCAAGTGCAGAACCTTTGATAACAGGAGTATTATCACCGTCAAACTCATAGAAATCAAGCAACTCACGGATTTCCATTTCAACAAGTTCCAATAACTCTTCATCGTCAACCATATCCACTTTATTCATGAATACGACCAATTTAGGTACGTTTACCTGACGAGCAAGAAGAATGTGTTCACGCGTTTGTGGCATAGGACCATCAGTAGCGGCAACAACGATAATAGCACCGTCCATCTGAGCAGCACCAGTTACCATGTTCTTAACGTAGTCGGCGTGACCAGGACAGTCAACGTGTGCATAGTGACGAGTAGCTGTCTGATACTCTACGTGCGCGGTATTTATAGTAATACCCCTTTCTTTTTCTTCCGGAGCATTGTCAATTTGGTCAAATGCTTTAACTTCTGACCATCCTTTTTTAGCTAATACCATAGTAATAGCTGCAGTCAGGGTAGTCTTACCATGGTCAACGTGGCCAATAGTACCAATGTTAACATGGTCCTTATCCCTTACAAACGTTTGTTTAGCCATAATTGCAAAATTTTAATTTATTTATCTTTAATTCATCTGAGCCGAAGACGAGAATTGAACTCGTGACCTCATCCTTACCAAGGATGCGCTCTACCCCTGAGCTACTCCGGCCTTACACACAAGAAGAGATGGGAATTAAGAGCAGTTATTTACTCAAAATTCCGATCCCTAAATTGAGCGGGAAACGGGACTCAAACCCGCGACCCTTAGCTTGGAAGGCTAATGCTCTATCAACTGAGCTATTCCCGCTTATACTTTCCACGCAAAAAATGCGGTGCAAAATTACAACTTTTTTCCAAACTACCGAATAAAAAATTCACTATCCGATAAAATCGGTAAATTTTTCTTGTACTTCGGTAAAAATCAAGCAAAACCATGTAACCAATTCGCACCTGATTTTCTTCGAAAGCCCAATATATTCAGCTGTTGTAAGAACGCCCCTAAAAAGGGTTTGCAAATGTAAAAATTATATTTTAAAAACCTAAAACTTGATCGTCAAATTTTAAATTTTATTTGTTTTTAAGTTTCTCCTTGTATTTATCGATTTGCTTTTTGAGTGCATCTGTCGCCAAATCAATTGCTTCCTCAAAAGAATCAGCCTGTTTCTTCGCGAATAAATTGTCTTGTGCAGGAATTGAAAGCTCTAACTCAGCAACCTTGTTATTTGCTGCTTCAGGCTTAATAACTTTTAAAGTCACCTCAGCCTTGATAATGCCATCAAAAAAAGTATCCAGTTTCCCTACCTTTTTATTTACGAAATCTACCAATTTCTGATCGGCATTAAAATGTACTGAATTAATTTTTACTTCCATAATTAATCGTTTTTATCACCACGAGGGTGGGCTTGTTTATAACTGTCGCGCAGCTTCTCGAAGGTTGTATGCGTATATACCTGGGTAGCTGCTAAATTTGAATGTCCTAACAACTCTTTTACCGCATTTAAATCGGCACCTCTGTTCAATAAATGAGTGGCATAAGTATGGCGTAAAACATGGGGACTTCTCTTTTCCAATGAGGTAACCTTCCCCAAACTATTCTTTACCAAACGGTAAACAAGCTTTTCGTAAACCTGTTCTCCTTTATCTGTCACCAGTAAATACTCGGTCTTATGCCCAAACTCTTTGTCCCGTGCTCCAATATAATCATTTAATAGCTCGTTTATCTCGCGCGGATAAGGAATTACTCTTTCTTTTTGCCTTTTTCCCAAAACCCGGATCAAATATTCTTTTGAGTCGATGTCCCGGTCACGCAATCCAATCAGTTCCGATAACCTCATCCCTGTTCCGTAAAACAATGAAAGTATCAACTTGTCCCTAACGCCAGAAAAGGTACTGTCAAAAACCAACCCGTCATCCAGTAAATGATTCAAACTGTTTTCATCTACAAAGGTTGGCAGTTTCTTCCTCACTTTTGGCAAGGTAAGATTTACCGCCGGGTTGGAAACAACAATCTCTTCGCGCATCAAATAATTATAAAAAGACTTCACCGAGGTTACTTTCCGATGAATACTTCTTGGAGTCAATCCTTGCTCCATAAGCTCAAGCAGCCAACTTCTCACCGAACCGAAATCAACCTCTTTAACATGAAATTCCCCGATCACTTTTGTGTAAAAATCCACAAACTGATCGAGGTCATTTTTATATGCCACTACCGTATGAGGAGAGTATCTCTTCTCATACTTCAAATAGTTGATAAACGATTCCTGATAACTCATCGGCCATCTCTACAAAAAATCAGGAACCACTAAACTAGTTAGTCTTCCTGTTGCTGCAAACCTTGTACGTAAGCTGCTTTCTTCAACTCTTCCCTTCTCTTTACCGAAGGTTTGGTAAATTTCTGACGTTCGCGCAATTCCTTAATTACACCTGTCTTTTCGAATTTTCTCTTGAACCTTTTCAAGGCTCTTTCAATATTTTCGCCCTCTTTTACCGGAATAATAATCATATCTATCGGTTTTAACTTTTTTAAATTGAGGCGCAAATTTAGAAATTATTCATACTATATCAAATTTAAAGTAAAAAAATAATAATTCCTATCTGCTAAATTCAGTTTTAGGATTTTTAACGACAGGTAAGATACGGTCTGACTCGCTCGAATGTCACGTCATCAAACCCCTGTAATGCAGCAACTTCGGCAATACTTTTGAATGCCCCCAGTTTCTCTTTTCTGTCCAAAATCTGGGCTACCTGCTCTTTAGATAAATATGGATGACGCAACAGTTCGGCAAACTCTAAAAAATTGATCCTCATTTTTCTGATCTGGAGAGTATCGGTGTAGATATAGTCTTCGAGCCTGTGGAAAGTATCCTCCGGAAAGTTGTAAACCTCCAGCAGTTGTTTGGGGGTATAATAGCCTCCCAACAATTCACGGTACCGAATGATTCTTTTTGCATAGGCTGGTCCAATTCCCGGCAATTTAATCAGTAAAGCAGAGTCAGCACTATTTAACTCAACCATTGGAATCTCATCGAAAGAAGGTACGATCACTTCATTTACCGAATCAAGCTTTATGAATGGTTTTACTTTGATGAACAGAACAGAGTCCACTCCGTAAATTTTGAGCATATCATCAGCTTTTCGAAATACGCCACCGCTTAAACGGTAATTCACCAGGTTGCTTGCCTGGTAATTAGTAAAGCCCATAGTTCTCAACTCTTCTTTTGTAATTGTATTCGGATCGAAATAGTCAAGAGCTTTCATCTCGGGCTTATCTATTCCCGAAGAAGAAGATCTTAACTTCTCTGAAGGAATTTCCAGGTACTTCTCCACCACCTCATAAATAGAATCAGTCATTCCGTATATCTTCCGGAAATCACTGGCTGTTTTAAACCGACCTCCTGCACGCCTGTACGATACTATATTTCTTTTTATGGGTTCCGGAATATCCAGTGAATCAAGTTGAGGGCGTGAAATACTATTGGGATTAAATGAGAAAAGCCTTCTTGATTCATTTTCCGGGATCTCCATTTCAGCTTCCCATTCTTCTAGCAGTTTCTTTATCTCAGAAAAATCGGTTCCCTCTTTTGGCGGCAAGTAATCTACCAGGCCGTTTATAAGTACAGAAACAAAAAGAAGACCGGCCAGAATAAGTATGGCATTTCGATCCGACCTCGAATAAGTAAGGTATTGACGTTTTATGCGTTGTAGGAACTTCTTCATTGTGCTCGGAAATAAAGATGAAGATTAGCACATTACAAGTTATTAAAAATGAACGAGTAAAGCAACGCAAAAAAAAAGCCGGATCTACCGGCTTTCATAATTTTCAAGTATCGTTTCTATGTAATTCCTTTTATGAAAAGTGCAGCAACGGCTATTATCCCGATGGCTACCGGAGCGATGTACCGGATGATAAAAAAGACGACTTTGTAAAGCGATGATTTCAACTGTCCCTGATTGCTCAGCTCGTCCAGGAAATTGATTTTGCCCAACTTCCAACCGACAAATATTACAATTAACAAGGCCCCAAAAGTTAACATGATGTTGGCCGAAGCAAAATCGAGCAGCCCAAATATTGTTTTTCCGAAAATGAGGAAATTGCTCAATACGCCAAACGACAATGTTGCCAACACTCCCAAAACACTAATCGAAACGGATGCAATTAAAGTAGCCTTTCCTCTTGATAATTTTAATTCTTCCTTCAAATAGGCAACCACAACTTCCAGCACCGAGATGGTGGAAGTGAGCGCAGCCACACACAAAAGAAAAAAGAAAATAACGGCAAACACCACACCTCCGGGCATAGCTTTGAAAACATTGGGCAGCACTTCAAAAACCAATCCCGGGCCGGGCGACATCTGATCAACCGATCCGACCGAGAAGGCAAAAATGGCAGGAATTACCATCAGACTTGCCAGAATGGCGATGAAGGTATCAGTAAAAGCTACCTGAGAGGCAGTCTTTAAAAGGTGATTGTCTTTTTGAATATAAGAACCGTAGGTTATGAGCGTTCCCATACCGATACTCAATGAGAAAGCTGCCTGTCCCAGGGCCATTAAAACCGTCTTAAAATTAACGGCCGACCAATCGGGGATAAACAAATAACGAATCCCCTCGCCGGCACCGGGTAAAGTAACCGAACGCACCACAACCAGTGCAATCAGAATAACCAATACCGGCATAAGTATTTTGGTGAACTTCTCTATTCCTTTTTTGATTCCGCCATACACCACCAATCCCGTGATTACCATAATCACCAATTGCCAGATAACAGGACGCGCCGAACTTGAGCTAAAACCGGCAAAATTCGACACCATATCATCGGTATGTAACAGCTTTCCGCTGACTGCCTGCACCAGGTACTCCAAAGTCCAACCAGCCACCGTGCTGTAAAACGAAAGAATGGCAAAGGCGGTTATAATTCCGAGCGAGCCTACCAAATACCACGGGCTTTTGGGTGCAAGCTTCTTAAACGAGCCAAAGGCATTGAGCTGGGCACGCCGCCCGATGGTGAACTCAGACAGCATTACCGGAATCCCGATAAGAATGATAAACCCGATATAAAGCATCAAAAAAGCTCCCCCTCCGTTTTGAGTAGTTACAAGCGGGAACCTCCAGATATTCCCCAAGCCTACCGCAGAACCGGCAGCTGCAGCAATAACACCAAATTTAGAGCTAAAAGAGTCTCTGTTTCCGGAAGGAAGATTTGCCATAAAATTTCAGTTAAATATTTTATACTCAGATATGCTTACGATTTCTCATGCTTTGCGCACCAAAAATGCAAAAAAATAATTCTATCCGATATAAAACCTGGCAAAAAAGGGAAAATTAAAAAGGATAACCGATTGCAAAGTTCAGGTTGAAATCGTCTCCGGTGAGTTTCCGGGTGCCAATGATCCACCTTTTGCCAGCCTCAGCAGACGGATCGCGTAATTTCATTCCCAAATCGAAGCGCAGGATAAAATAATTCAGGTTGAAACGAAAACCGGTACCTGTACCAACTGCAATCTGTTTATAAAACTCATTTATGTGAAAGCGAACACCTTCTCTTTTGTAATATTTGTTGATGGCCCAAATGTTTCCGGCATCCAGAAAGAGCGCTCCTTCCATTCTCCCAATCAGGTTGTAACGATACTCCAGATTGGCTTCAATCTTTAAGTCAGACGATTGGTTGGGGTAAAAGCCATCGGGAGCTTTATAATTACCAGGTCCCAGCGACCTCACCTGCCAGGCACGTATGCCGTTGGCACCTCCGGCAAAATACTGCTTCTCGAAAGGCAGCAATCCTGAATTCCCATAAGGGAAACCAATACCGAAAAAAGCGCGCCCCACAATGCTGTTATACTGGTCGATCTCAATGGCTCTGCGAACCTCAATATCGGCCTTCAGGTATTGGGCAAACGGGGTTCCCAGATACCGGTAGTATTCGATCAGGCTGTTTTCGTAGTTTGGATCCTGATATTTACTCCGCCCGGTGATTTTAGACAAAGCCCACAATGAGTTTCCAGCCGATTCAACATTCAACCGAGCATAGGTGTAATTGCTTTTCACGCCTAAATGCTGATTGTTGTATACCAGCGAGTAGTTTGTGGCAAAAATAAAATGATCGGTAAAACTACTTTTGATGTACAAATCCTGAATAGAATCAATAAAAGCCTGATCAAATTCAAATAAATGGACAAAATTAACGTCCATCAAATTCCACAAATGGCTGAAGTTTTGTGACGTTTTCCAGTCGTATCCAAATCTTAGGTTGGTGATGGTTCGTGTGTATTCCGGCCTTCGCTGGTAGTTAAAGCCCATGTTTAACACCGTTTTCGGAAGGTTCTTTTCAAAGCTTCGGATAAACTTACCAGGCCCCAGCAACTTGGGAATATTCAAACTGTTCTCGATACCAAATTCGCGTGTATTAAACGACTCTGAACCATTATCCACCTGCCGCTGCATTCGCTCAACAGCACCTTTTAAACGGATCTGAAAAACCTCGGCCCCCCGAAACAAATTCCGGTGCTGGTAGTAAATGTTTCCTGCCACCCCGAGGTTTCCCGAGGTATTGGTCCCTTCCAGGTCGAGTGATATTGATTGTTTACTTAGTGGCGACAAACGCACATTACAGTCCAGCAAGTTGGAGTAAGGATTATCTGCAGCCTCTTCAAACTGAATATCAACATACCTGAACTGCCTCAAGCGGTTCAGCGCGTTAAACGTATTTTCTACATCGGTAGCGTTGTATAAATCGCCACTTTGCATTTGTGTGGTCCGTCGAAAAAGATTGGCCGGATAGTAAATCGAAGGAGCCAGAAACAACCTGGCATTGTCCCACTCAAGGGTATCGGCAAATACATTGGCAGCCTTGCCCTGAGAAAGATTAGGCGCTGTTCCCGGAATAATGGAATAATAGAAATTATTGAAATAATAGGGCCGGAGTATTTTTGTAGAATCAACCTGCGAATTTCTCGTTTCGCCAATATACAAATCCAGCGCTACACGTTTTTCAAGTTGCGTGGTATCGGCTTTGTACCTTACCTGGTTTTTGGAAAAATAAAAATATCCCTTGTCCCGGTACAACTTTACGATCCGCTCCTGCTGTTTTTGTAAATCATAAATATCAAAAGGAACTCCTCTCTTAAATTGAAGGCTCATGGAATCTTTCTTGAAAATCTCCTCCAGTTTTGGCGTGGCAAAATGATAACGGACATCGTTTATCGTGTACCTTTCGCCCGTTTCGATGTTGAAGGTCAGCTTCGCCTTTTTCTTTTTATCTTTTAGGTCCAGTCCACTCGTAATATCTGCGCGGTAATATCCTTTGTTATCGAGGTATTGCTTTAACTGTTCTTTCGACCGGTCTGTCATCACCTCGTCGTACAGTTGCGGTGCTTCCCCAATTCGCTTCAGCCAGTCGTCCGTTTTCTTTTTCGACGACATATTGTACAATATCAGGTAAAACTTTACAAACCCAAGTATCTTGTAATTTTCCTTCTGCCGGATAAATGATTTGGCTTCGTCCTTGTTTATCTCTGGATTATCCACCTCCAGTTCCACTTTATTCAAAAGATACTTATCCTCGGGAACAAATCTCGTGGTTGAACAGGAAGCAAGTATCAACACGGCCAACACGCCAATAAAACCCTTCCCAATCCTTTCGGTGATATAACGGTATAAAATCAAATTCAAATTTCTTTTAATGCACAAAAATAAAGAAGACTTTTTAACAGAAACAGTAACTTTACTCCAAATAATATACGAAGGTGATTTTTTCTCGATGATAAGTAAATCAAAAATCAAACAACTTTCTTCGCTTGCGATAAAAAAATACAGAAACAGTGCAGGTTTGTTCCTGGTTGAAGGTGATAAAATGGTACTGGAACTGGCAAAATCGCACATTGGTATTGCAGAACTTATTGTAACCGGCGAATTTGAGCAGTCGGTTCACAACCATGGTCTGCGGGCCGAAACCATTACCCTTGTCAGCAAAGATGAGTTAAAAAAGGTAAGCCTGTTAAAAACGCCTCAAAACAGTCTGGCTGTTTGCCGCATACCCGAACAGAAACCGCTTCCGGAAACCTTGTCTGACGACCTGACGCTTTACCTGGATGGCATCCAGGATCCGGGAAACATGGGAACAATTATTCGAATCTGTGATTGGTTTGGCATCCGGAATATTTTCTGTTCCGCTGAAACTGTCGATCCGTACAATCCCAAGGTTATCCAAGCCAGCATGGGATCGTTTGCCAGGGTAAGCGTTACCGAGTGCGATTTTATGCAGTTCAGAACTATCGCCCAAAACTCCGGGGCATGCATTTACGGCACTTTTATGGAAGGCTCAAATGTGTACACCGAAAACTTATCCAAAAAATCGGTGCTGGTAATGGGAAATGAAGGGAACGGAATCAGCGATGCCATTAAGAACGCAGTTGATCAGAAAATCAGTATTCCCAATTTCTCGGAAAATGAACACAAAGCCGAGTCACTCAATGTTTCGGTAGCAACGGCCATTCTTTGTTCCGAGTTTAAAAGGAGTGTTGGCAGAGTTTAGTGTTTAGAGTTTAAA
Source organism: Maribellus luteus (assembly GCF_003576475.1). Taxonomy (GTDB): domain Bacteria; phylum Bacteroidota; class Bacteroidia; order Bacteroidales; family Prolixibacteraceae; genus Draconibacterium; species Draconibacterium luteum. The sequence goes on from NZ_QWGR01000008.1 coordinate 23,652, forward strand.
GTTCAGAGTGATCTGCAACACAGCAATACGGCGACATAGCAACACCGAACTTCAGGCTATTGCTAAATTGTGAAACTGTTAAATTGCAAAGGGCATGAGGCAAAGGGCATGGAGGACAACTCTGAACCCTGAACGTTGAACTCTGAACTACAGGCTGCGAGCTTAGAGCTTCGAGTAAAACACCGCATCACAGCAACACCTTTCCTTCAGATTGCTTCTCCGTCCGTCGGCTGCCGGACGAATCGCAATGACGTCCGGTTTTGTTTTCGTTTGGCAGCGGACATAGGGTGTCGTAACTGGAAATTGTCAGCTGCTGTCCGCTGCCCGAATACCTCCGCTTTGGTGTCATGGCGAGCGTGCGAAGCCAACTCTTTCGAAGGAAATTGTCAAACTGCAAAACAAGCTAAGCTACGAGCTGTTAGCCACAAGCTTCAAGTTTGTCAGGTATTCATTTCCCAACTGAATACTGAATACTGAGACTGTAAACTGCGACTACAGCACCCCCTCCGTCATTCCGACGTCAAAGCCGCCTGAATTCTTCGTCCCCCTGAATGGGAACAAACAAGCTCCCCGTTTTTGGAAACCATGGGTACACCGGAAGAAGTAAGCATTCACTAAAAGGAAATGGCGATGACATCCGAGGAAATAAGCATTCACTAAAAGGAAACTACGATGACATCTGAGGAAATAAGCATTCACTAAAAGGAAACTGCGATGACATCCGAGGAAGTAAGCATTCACTAAAAGGAAACTGCGATGACATCCGAGGAAGTAAGCATTCACTAAAAGGAAATGGCGATGACATCAGAAGAAGTAAGCATTCATCAAAAGGAAATTGACCGCTCAGAGCGTAACAATTGACCGCTTGAACTCAAACAATGCCTGCTCAGCTTGCAACAATAAGCAAGTTAAAGGGTAAGCTCTATGTTCTCCGGACGTTTATGCTTCCATCTCCGGTGCGACCAAAGGTAAAGCTCCGGTGCTTCATGAATAATTTCTTCCATTTTCCGGATGTAGGCCAGCAAAATATCTTTATGCTGAAGTTTGCCCGGCTCTTTAATCAACAATTCCACATTGGCTTCATAATGTCCCCTGCCGGTCTTTTTCATGTAAACAAAAACAATGGGCTGGTTGGTTTTAATCGCGATCTTCTCGGGCCCGATAAAAAACGGAGCTTCGCGGTTTAAAAAATACGTCCAGAATGGTGAGTCAGCCGGCGGAGTCTGGTCGGAGGCAAGCCACAAAGTACTCGGAATATTGTTTTTCATGTATTCGAGTAAAGCCCTTGCTATTTTGTGAATAGGAATTGATTCTCCGCCCCATTTTTCGCGCGAATGCAAAATAAAATGTTCCATGGCACTGTTGCCACGAAGCGGGCTGTAAACCATCAAAAGCTTATGCTTTGACTTGGCCTGCAAATAACTCCCCCACTCCCAGTTACTGTAATGAAACCCCAGAGTGATCATACTCTTTCCTTCGTCGGCAATGGCATTTCCAATTTCAAGGCCTTTAATCTTCACCCGCTTCTCCATATCTGCTACCGTCATACTGTGAAGCTTTACTGTTTCCAGCGAAAAATCGCAAAAGTGACGGTAAAACTTCCCTGTAATCGCTTTAATTTCCTCCTCCGTTTTTTCGGGGAATGCATAAGAAAGGTTTTCGAAGATTACCTTCTTCCGGTATCTTACAACGTACCTCAAAACAACGTACATACAATCGGAAATCAGGTACAAAACGGGAAACGGTAAAAACGAGATTATTTTTAGCAACAGTACCAGTATCTTGTTCAATACTCTTCGTAGAAAACTTTCGTAATACCTGCTGTCTTTTTTAACTAAATCTTTATCAACCATACTTTGTAAATTATCCGGTTAACGAAAAGGCCAACCGTGTCGTCATTTTTCAGGCCAAACTACCTTTCTGTAATTTCTTCTGCAAAGATGAAGAAAATACCATTCACGAAAAAGACAAAACGAATAAAGCAAAACATAGCTCGTTTTACGACTCAATTATTGCATCAACAGCAACAGCTGTCAATTTATTCAAAATGGAAGGAAAGGGTAAAGATCTTCGAGCGTAATTCTTTAATGGATTTAGCATACATTCCTTTCTGGACCCCACCAGGTAAGCCTCCCAGTTGGTCATTCAGTCCAAAACTGAATTTAGCCTCTACCGAAAAGCGGAAGAACGGGAAATAATGATCCCAGCCACCACCCACTTCGGCATAAAACCCGCCACCTTTTAACTTAACAAGGTCTTCCTGGGCTGTTTTTGAAATATCGTGCCGGTATGCACCGCCCAATATTACATAAGGACGATCGTTATTTATTCTTCTTGCTTTGTATTTCAGAAGCAATGGGAAATCCAAAAAAGTAGATTTTATGGAATAATATTCTGCAGCCTGCGTGTAATTGTTGATGTCATAAACAGGAACATTGTAAGTTATCTGCCGCTCGCCAAACGAAAGTCCCGGTAAAAACCGCAGGTTGAAATCTTTCGATAAACGCAGGCTCGAGATAATGCCAACGGTAAATCCCGGAACCAGAGTCGCAACATCGGAGTGAATATAGCCACCTGAAGATCTTTCGGGAATATTATTGACTAATTCATCAGGAATGTCACTTGGACTGATTCCCGCAAGATCAGTATTTTCATAATTAACGATGTTAAAGTCAAGCGTATTCACACCAATCGTAAAACCAAAGTGGATCAATTTATCATCAAAGGTCGTCAGATAATTGATCTTTTGTTTTTGGGCGATGACAGCTCCTCCCGCAACGATTAAAAGTATGAACAGAATAATTTTCTTCACTGTAATTGGCAATTGCTTATCTTCTCAAACGCTAAAAAGTGTAAATATTGTATTCTTTTTTGTTATTCCGCTAATTTTTAGGTTTATGAGCTTCATAAATCGAAGCAATCCCAAAAGTTTGCCGGAAGCACCGGTTATCCGCAAAACCCACCTTTTTCAAGATAGCTAAAAAATCATCGCCATCCGGAAATTCATTCACCGACTCAGGTAAATAAGTATACGCACTTTTGTCTTTCGAAACCATTCGGCCGATTGCCGGAAGAATGTATTTAAAGTAGAACTGGTAAATCTGCCTGAACGGTGTTTTTTGGGGTTTGGAAAACTCGAGTACAAAAAAAGTTCCGCCCGGTTTTATTACCCGGCAAATTTCGGCCAACCCTTTTTCCAGGTTCTCGAAATTGCGAACTCCAAAACCAACAATAGCGGCATCAAACTCACCATCGCCAAACGGCAGGTTTTCAGAATCGGCCTTTTGTACCTCTATTTTATCTGAAAGTTGCTTTTTACTGATCTTTTCGCGGGCAACGTTGAGCATTCCCTCCGAAATGTCGATTCCCACTACTTTTACCGGGCCCAGTTTTGTGGCGGCAACGGCAAAATCGCCGGTACCGGTGGCCACATCCAAAATACGGCCGGGCTGATAAGCTTTCAGTTTTTTGATGGTACGCTTGCGCCACAACTTATCGATATTCACCGAAAGCAGATGATTTAACAGGTCGTATTTCGGCGAGATATTGTCAAACATCTCCTCGACCTGCCCTCTTTTCGATTGCTGTGATTGCTTATACGGAAGAGCCATTAAACTCCGGCGCTCATTTTATCAATAAACCCCAACGACTCGTCGTCGATTCTGATCTCTCCTTTGGTGACGTGTCCCAACGTAAAGAAAGGAACGTTCATTTCGCTCATGGCATCCACAAACTTTTCTTCATCGTTCGGGTTTACCCCCACCAAAATGCGTCCCATCGCTTCGCCAAACAAAAACGAATCGATACGGGTCTCGGCACTCGTGGTTATATCAAAACCCAACTCGTTGGGAATAGCCGCCCGAAGCAAGGTGAAAAACAATCCGCCTTTTCCGATCGGACTGGCGCTTTCAATCAAAGCTTCTTCGTGCAGTTTCTTTAAACACTGCTGAATCTTCAGTTCGTCTTCGATGCTGAAAGCCGGCAGCGGCGATTCCGAAATGCCGTGGTAAAATTCCAGGTATTCCGAAGAATTGATATCATCCACCATCCTGCCGATCATAAAAATATGATTCCCCTTATTTTTAAAGGAATGTGTTGTTAGCGATGCCCCCGGATTCACCTGCGAAAGCATACTTACAATGATGGTTGGCGGAACCGGACCATGTTTCGAGAAATGATCGAAACGAATTTTACGGTCCGAAATTTTCAGGTTAAATTTTTGTGCGGCATTCTCCAGGCCCTTTTTTGCTCCTGAAGCAAGCAAATATCCATTGGGGTCGGCAAAATCGATGTGATACAAAAAGGCACTAACTACACTGGGAGTAGCCCCGTAGCACAACATGTTCCGAACTGCCCTTGAAATAAGAATCTCAGTAGCCTTTTGCGGATCGCTCTCCAGGTGATGGTGCAAAGCGTGGGTGCTCATCGCCATTTTGGTGCCATTGTTATCCAGGTCAAACAAGCCCGTCTCATCTGTGTCGCTATCCCCGATTGCGTCGGGAGAAATATTGTGCTCACTGAAATCGTTAAAGTAGTTAATGGTCGACAAATTTGGATTCACCATTAATGAATAGATCACCTCCTCAATGTTCTCAGGCTCAGGAATACTCTCTATCGTGAATTGTTCCTCTGCTTGGATTGTTTCGCTCATATGCCTTGTTATTTCAGATACTAAGTACGAACAAAGGTAATTAAGTCCCTTGTTTCTCCATAAAAATAGATGTTTTTTTTAATTTCGCATCACGTCAAAATTATTTCAAAAATGAACAAAATTGCTTTAATCACAGGTGCTACTGCAGGTATTGGCAGGGCAACTGCCAGAGCCCTCGCGGCAAATGGGTTTGATCTCATACTTACCGGCCGCAGAAAAGATCGTTTGGATGAACTGGAAACAGAAATCAAAAAAACAAGCAATTGCCGGGTTATTACCCTGAATTTTGACATCCGAAATCTTGACGAAACAACCCAGGCATACAACGCATTGCCGGAAGAATGGAAGGCAGTTGATGTGCTGATCAACAACGCAGGGCTGGCTGTTGGCATGGAGCCCATACAGGAAGGTTTTGTCGATGACTGGGAACGCATGATCGACACCAATGTAAAAGGCTTGCTTTACATCACACGTTTGGTTTCTCCGCAAATGGTGAAACAGGGATCCGGGCATATTGTAAACATTTCTTCCATAGCAGGAAAAGAAGCCTATGCCAAAGGAAACGTTTATTGCGCCACCAAACATGCCGTGCAGGCTCTTACCCAGGGAATGCGTATCGATCTTTTGCAACACGGAATTAAAGTAAGCTCAGTGGCTCCTGGCGCTGTTGAAACAGAGTTCTCGGTGGTGCGTTTTAAAGGCGACAATGATAAAGCTGATGGTGTTTACAAAGGTTTTACCCCATTGTTTGCGGAAGACATTGCAGAAACGATCCTTTTTATTGTTACAAGGCCACCGCATGTAAACATCGACGATGTGTTAATTATGCCAACCGCTCAGGCCTTCACCCGGCAATTTCACCGCGAGGAATAAACTTCGGAAAGACGGGCAGCCTCCACTTTGGAGCTCCAGTTTTGAGCAACTTCTTTTCTGGCAGCCTCTCCCAAATGACTTAGCTTTCCGTCCATTAGTTGCACCAGGATGGCTTGCAGCTGGTCGCGGTTACCTGACTCAAACAGATAGCCGGTTTTGCCGTCAACAATTAAATCGGAGTGAATGCCCACATCCTTTGTTGCCACAACGTTGCAGCTGCACGACATTGCTTCGGCACATACCAGCGAAAACCCTTCGGTATAAGAAGGTACAACAACCGTGTGAGCCGCCTGGTAAAAGTCAACAATACCCGTTGTTTCATTTAAGAAATAGATTTGATTTGCGGCATTGTTATCGCTCACAATCTTCCTTAACTCTTTTAGAAACGGAGGTTTATCCACCTTCCCAATAATCACCAGCGCCCACTCCGGAAACTCACCAATAACCGGGGCCAAAGCCTCTGCCAAAAGTTTTTGTCCTTTAGCTTCCCGCACCCTTCCGGCACAAAGAATGATATTACGCTGTTGTATTTCGGGAACAGACTTTTTCTCTCCGGGGATAAAGACATGCTGATCAACCCCGTGCCCGATCACAACCGCTTTGCACGGAATAGTACTCAGCATTCGTTGCGTGAGCGAAACCACCACATCGGCCTTTTTCAAAAGAAAGCGGGTAATTGCCGACGGCATATTGTCGGCATGCTTGGTAAAAAGAAGCTTAAAATTTCCGCCCAGCAAACGAAGAAGTAAGGCAAAAAGCATTTCATTGTTCCGATGACAATGCAATACAAAACGCTGCTTTTGAGCCACCAGTTTCAACACGCTGACTAACGAAATCTTCCTTCCCTTAACACCATAGCCCAAAATAGATGCATCGAAATCGGTCTGCAAAAAAGGCATAATATTTTCGAGGCTCGTGGTAACTCCGGTTCTTCGTCCGTGAAAATGCGTATGTATTAATATCGGTGGTACTTCCATAAAAATGTACGCTGAATTTCGCTAAATTTGCTATGGTTCTTATCCCTTTGACCTTAGTCGGTCTGATTTGCTAAAAGTAATCAATTTCCGAAGAACCGAAAGAAAGATAAACCCCGGCGGGGAAATAAAATACCTGCAAGCGGAAATGTATCATGAAAGAAAAAGAGCCAATATGTCCTTGCGGTGTAATTTCCGGACCAAAATTCAGACCGATGGAAACGACGAAGCAAACCAATAAAAAATGATTCTTAAAAGCTTTAACACTCAAAATAAGTAATGAATGTCGGAAAGGATACTAAATAAAAGAAACTATATAATCGGACACGTTGTTTTTTGGATCATAAGCGCTTCATTCTTTTGCATTATCTTTTACTTCAACAGTAAAAGCTTTAATACATCATTGGTAGCTAAGGCAATTATCACCAACATTGGGTTTGCAGCCAGCGTTTACATCAACCTTTACGTACTAATTCCACGCTTTCTGAAAAAGAAGAGCTATATCTTTTATTTCTTTTGGCTGATTGTAACGCTATCTGCCAGCAGCCTTTTGGTGCAGCTGATCATCGTTTATCCGCTGCGAAATGTACTGCACGTTTCTGAAGAATTCGCCAGTTTTAATACCAACACCCACTCAGCCTTCTTTTTTGTAACCCTCATTTATGTGGGTATTTTCTCCTTTTTTAAAATGGTGAAAGACTGGATTGCCATGCAGGATTTGAATTTCAAGCTTGCAAAAATTGAAAAACAAAAGCTGGAAGCGGAGTTAACCACCCTCAAAGGTCAGTTAAATCCTCACTTCCTTTTTAACTCATTAAACAACATCTACTCTCTTGCGCTGGTAAAATCAGACAAGGTGCCTGAACTGATTCTGAAGCTCTCTGATTTAATGCGCCATATTATTTACGAATCGCGGGAAGACTTTATTTCCCTGCAGAAAGAAATCGAGTTTGTCGACAATTTTATCGCCCTGCAAAAGATCCGGGTATCCGATCAAACCAGTATCATTTACGAGAAAATAGGTGATGTACCTTCGGCCCGAATTGCCCCTTTATTATTCGAACCCTTTATCGATAACGCATTTAAACACGGTATCCCGGGCGATATTGACAAGGACTATATCCGGATAAGTTTTGATTTCCAACAGGACTCTTCCGTCGTTTTTCATATTGAAAACAATTACTCGGAGGTTGAGAAATGGAATACAAAACATTCAGGTATTGGGCTTCAAAATGTGAAACAACGCTTATCGCTTCTTTATAAAAAGGATGAATTTAAACTGGATATAAAACGGGAATATCCTGTATTTGGAGTAAAACTACATCTTAAGCTAAAATAAATTTTAAGCTGATATGAATATAAATGCGCTGATTATAGATGACGAACCTTTGGCACAGGACGTAATAAAACAATATGCTCAAAAATTGCCTGATTTAAAGATTGCGGCCACCTGTAGCGAAGCAATTTGTGCCCACAGGATTTTGCAGGAACAATCCATTGATCTGATATTTTTGGACATTAATATGCCCAAACTGTCAGGTATCTCTTTCTTAAAAAACCTGAACAATCCACCTTTGGTGATCTTTACTACCGCTTATTCGGAGTATGCACTCGAAGGTTTTGAATTAAATGCGGTTGATTACCTGAAGAAGCCTTTTTCATTTGAGCGCTTTTGCAAAGCCTTTTACCGGGCCGAAGAACTTCTGCTGTTAAAAAGGAAAGCAGTGACTCAACCAGGTGAATCGGACGCAAAATTTCTCTTTATAAAATCAAATAAGAAAAACTACAAAATCAATTTCGCTGACATCATGTTTGTCGAAGGCCTGGGCGATTACATTAAAATACACATCAAAGAGAATCACTACGTCACCAACCTGTCAATGAAACGGATATTGGATCTGTTGCCTGCCGATTTGTTCTACCGTATCCACAAATCCTACATCATCTCGCTGCATAACATCGAATCAGTGGAAGGAAACATGGTTTCGATCGAAGGAAACAAACTTCCGATAGGCAACAGCTACCGCCAGGATTTTTTTGACTTTATAAACCGCTTTTCAGCTGATTAACGCCTATTTTAAGAAGCCTTGTTGCTTTAATACCTCGAGTATTTTTGCGGAGAAAAACTCATTATCGGCCTTTTTGTAGCGAACATCGGTAAATACTTGTGCCAAGGTTTCCTTTGCATTCTCCGCCACAAACTTCCTTGACGACTCCAGCCCTTCCTTAAAGCGATATAAGCCGCTTATATCGTCGTTACTGTAGTCTTGGTAAGATTCTTCATGAATGATCCCTTTCAACGGAATACGGTCTGTTAATTCGGGATTCTCGGCAGGATAGCCCAATGCAATGGTCGTAACAGGAAAAGTGCGCTTCGGCAAATTCAATAGTTCAATAATTTCACCTGCATTGTATGTGGTGGTCCCCAGGTAACAAATACCCAACCCGGCGTTCTCAGCTGCTACACAAATATTCTGGGCAAATAAAAGCGCATCAATTAATGCAGTGGTAAACGACAAAAGATTATCATAACCGGGTTCAGCATTACTTGCTGTGCACCATTTTGAAAAACGGTTAAAATCTGCAACTATAGTTAGCAGTACAGGGGCATTTTTGGCAACGGGTTGATTAAAATGCAAGGGAGCCAATTGAGCTTTCATTTCCTCCTTCCGTGTAATAACCACACTATAAAGCTGCATATTACCAGTTGTTGAAGCTCTTGTGCCTGAGTAAATAATAGACTCCAGTAACTTCTGATCCACTTCCTGATCCTTAAATTTCCGAATGGTGACGTGCTTATTTAATAGTTCCATTTTATGCGAGTTTTGTGCAAAAGTACATTTTGTAAGCTACTATCCGGCATCTACCAATAAAACATTTATGACTCCAGGAAGTCACCAACAGGCACAAAAGTATTATTCGGACCTAACTTAACTCTCCCTCTTCTCCATTCAGTGTATAGCAACTCATATATACACAAGAATTTGAAAAAAGTAAGAGAACAAGAAATAAAAAATAAGGAATTACGAATAATGAGGTATAGAAGATTGAATAATCTGAGCCAACATTTTCTGATTTCTTATTCCTTATTCGATGTATCTTATTAAAAATAAAAAAGGGAAGCCATCCGGCTTCCCCTTTTTAATCAATCAATTCGGTATTACCTCTTAATAATCCTTTCTGATTTAACGATTTCGTCGTTAGCAATTAATGTAACAACGTAAACGCCAGTTACCAGATTTCCAGTACGTATTTCGTAAGTTGGATTTTCAATATCCAGTACACGTTGACCAGCGATGTTAGAAACAATCACTCTGTCAAGTTTTTGTGCATTGTCAATTCTGATAAAGCTGCTGAATGGGTTCGGATATACTTTGAACTCAACAGTTTCAATATCTGTGATATCAGTTACGAAATCACCAGTTGTGAATTCCCAAGCATAAGACATTTTACCATCCCATGGCAGACCATCACCCATTACTACGCCACTATCAACTGCAACTACATAAGTTGTGAATCTATCCAGACCACCTAGTTGTGAGTCATATACATAATCAACAGTAACAGTATTACCACTAACCATTTCAGGTGTTATCGTAATAGTCAAAGTTGCATTGGCTGAATCCTTCTTAGTAACAGTCAGAACACCTGCTTCGTTGAAAGTAACATCATCTTTAAATGTGATTACAAATGTCGGATGGTTGTCAGTGATAGTACCCATTGGACTAACTGTATCCAACTCAGGTTGGTAACGCATCATTTCTTTAACATGTAACATCAACATTACATCACATCCGGTTTCTGTATCAATGTATGGGATTTCATAATCACCTCCATAAACTACAGTATCCATTTCAACACCCGCATCAGTATAAGTATAAGTTGTTGAATCATCAACATAAATACTGATAGTATCGTAAGCCATCGGCTCAATTGCACGTTCAACAGTTACAGAACCGCTATAACCGCAATACATTCTGGCTTCTACGTTCAGGTCGTACATTCCCGGATCAACAGTGAATGCTGCGCTACCACCTACTTCAGCAACATTGGCTTGTTCATCACCAAGTGTTACCACAAACGGAGCTACACCACTATTTACGGTTACAGTTACGATCGACTGACAAGCTTCAGTAGCAGCTACTTCATAAGAAACAGCAGTAGAAGAGAATACTGAATCGAAAGTCATTGTATCAGGTTCAGACATACAACCTAAAGTATCTACTACCATGAATACCCAATGTTTGTCATCCACATTCTCAGTATCGTAAGTAAACATCTGGTTCAAAGGAATGCTTGAAGTGAACCATACAGGATGTTTGGTCCATGCAGGATTAACCTGATCTTCAATTTCTTTGTACCAAACCTGGAATGAACGTCCTTCAGTACCTGTAGCAGTTACCAGTGCAGATGCTTTTGGATCGTCTTTACAAGTAGTGTTTTTAACCGTCATTTCAACTTCAACAGGCGCTACAACAAAGGTATCAGCTGAAGTTTCACATCCGTTTGCATCCCTTGCATAAATAGTATAGTAAAGATCACCGTAGCCATTGAATGTTCTGGTGTATCCCCAAATATCATCAGACAAGCTGTCTACTCTTTGAGTAAGAGCTTCGTCAGTGAAAGCTTCCCATTTGTATTCATACAATGGTTTGTTATCAGGACCTGTACCAAATGGTGTACCACCGCTTACTACTTCCAGTTCAAACAAGCCACCTTGATCATTCGGACAAATAAATGAGTTTTGTTTGTCTTTTAATTCTACAACAAACGGTTCTGGCTGTAGTACATATTGATGATAAACTACAGATTCACAACCTTCAGCATCTGTGATGACGATTGAGTATTTATCAGCAGCAGTCATCGTTGCTGTATTTGTTTTATTGGTTGATGCCAATAAACCTTCTAAATTGATGCCTGAGCTAGCAGTTCTAGTATATGTTTTGTCTACTACTGTTTCACCATCGTAAGCAACACCATATACACGAATTGTCCAAGGACTACCGTTACCACCTGTAATGCTTCCAATAGTAATGCTACCGTCAGCATAAGCATAACACTCAGCTTCTATCTGTCCAAGGCTAGCAGCTACAATTGGATCTGGTTCCAAAACAGTTGTTCTGTGATGCATAATCGGAGTACCATTTTCATCGGTAGAGAAACCAACAATACATCCTACAGAGTCCATTACATAACCTACCCAAGTTGCAGCAGTAACTTCAAAAACAGGATCTTTTTGCCATTTCAAACCATTGATATAAGTAGCATAATCCAAATGATCTGGGAACAAATGTGATCCAGGACTAGGAACCAAAGTTGAATCCACCGCGTACATGTACCCACCGTCGCTGTATTGAACACCACCTGTTGCATGGATTTCGATTTTTCCTTTACCGTCGTAGCAAAGTGCATTCTCAAGTCTTTCAACTACAACCAGTTTCAGGGTATCAGGATTTTCGATCTCACCAGACTCTTTGTAGATCCAGCAACCGTTATAATCCTTAATATGGATAGTATAGTGACCATACACTAAATTGTCAAAAGTGAAAGCATCGTCAGTTGTTTCAAACCATGTTACGCTGTTGTATACTTCAGAATAAGTACCAGGTGCTAAAGTTTGCAACGACGCATCATAATCAGCAGGCCCTTCCAATCCAACCAAGTAGCCTTGGAAGTTGTCGCTTGTAAGACCAGGAGTTCCACCACTGATGTTTGTCAATTCAATCTTACCAGTTGCGGTATTATGACATTGAACATCTACCCAATTTACATTGTAGGCAATAGGAGCAGGTTCACCAACGGTAACTTCCTCAATAGCAAAACATGCACTATTTGAGTTCTGATAAGGAGCAAACTGTCCCCAAACTGACTCGTTGCTAGCATAGCCGCTATAAGTAGTCACAGGGTTTGCGTATCCTGTACCAGCGATATCTGTGCTTCTCTCGTAAACTTTGATTACATAATCACCTGCAGCTAAATTATCAAATACGAATCCGTTTACAGGAATTACATTCACAGTTTGAGTTTCTAATTTGTTAGCACCTTGCCACAATTCAACATAATAATGAAATACGTTAGTAAGCTCAGCGATATTCCAACCGCCAGCTATGTTAAATGTGATAGATCCGTCATCAGTTACACCTTCGTGCAATTCACTCTGATCGTTACAGCTAACCATGTTAGAAACAACATTAATCACATCCAATTTTGCAGGCTGTTCAATGTCTACAACAACAGGTCCATAAATACAACCTTTGGCGTCGCGAATCCAGATTTTCTTAACATCGGCCCGCACTCTACGGTCGAAAATGTATTGTCCACCTTCGTTCCAACCTTCACCAGCTGTATTAACCCATCTTTCTTCAGGGATAGTATTAATATCTTCGAAAACGCTCACATTTTCAGTTACTTCTGAATAAGGAGCAGTTCCTCCAGAAATTTTATAACGTAAGATACCATCATGTGTTTCAAAACAGCTTGGATAAACCAAAGTAGTTTCCAAACGTAAAGGTTCTGGCTGTGTGAATTTCAACTCGTAAGTTACATTACAGCCATTTTTATCTTCAATTGTTAATGTATAACAACCAGCAACTAAATCACTAAAGTCACCTGTTGTATTTACCAATGGATTTACACTAGGAGTCGTTACATCCGCGTCATCACAGTCGCCTAACCATGTTAACGTATACTCATATTCGCCATAACCACCTGTGGTAGCAGCGAGCAGACCTGTTAACATACCGTCGTTAGAAGGCATAGATACCTCTCCGTCCCAAATATTACAAGTAAGGTCTTTCTTCGTAACAGCATTCCAATCTATTTCGATCGCATCCGCGCCACCAACAGTAACGGTATGGAACTGGATAAGAGCAGGATTTTCAATTCCACAGAAATCGCGTACTGCAAAATGGTAGGTACCATCTTGTACTGTTTTTACCAACAAGCTATCGTTAGCTGGGTCACCATTTTGGAATGCAGCCCAAGTAACTTCTTCCCACCAGTTGTCGTTGGTGAAAATTTCAGCCTGCTGCGTCATCACATATTGGTAACGTTTCGCACCAAGAACTCCAGGAATCAGGTAACGTCCGTTAAGAGCCTTAAACTCAATAGTACCATCGGTACTTCCGGCACAACCGGCATCTACTACTATAGGTTCAGTAAGCGCAAGTGGCAGCGGATCAATGATCTGTACTTTTTCAATGTTTGAATAACATCCCCACTCATCTTTTACAACCAACCAGTAAGTACCGGCGCCAAAAGCTGAGTTATGATTTACCACTTCACCAGTAGAAACAACAGCGGAACCCATTCCGGCAGGATCTACATCAGTAATGTAAAGAACAGGATTTCTTTGTTGTTGGAATCCTTGAAGCGGACGGGTTACCCAACCTGAATCAGAAGTCCAGATATTAATATCGATGGTCATAGTACCGGTGAAATGTTCCATCGGAATTCCATACCATTCGAAGTCATTCAGGTAGTCGAAATCCATGTCAACACCTTCATCGCAATTGAAGAAAGCGGGATTCCAGAAATAGAACGGACCATTCTCATCTCCAAAATAAGGGCAGCTATTTCCTGGCTCGGCATTAAACAGGTTGATTTTTGCCTCTGCACATGGAGTGTAGATTTTATCCACAAAATCGATCATATTTTCAGAGTCGGGCAGGTCGATCATTACAGTTGTTGTGCATTCATTTGCATCCATAACTGTAACGGTATGAGGTTCATTATCTATTGCAAAGTCAGGATAACCAACCCAGCTGATCCAGTCACCATCGTCCATTTTGTACTTATAGCTTCCATCAGAGAAAGGAGTTCCACCCCAGGCATTTACTACCAAGCGACCATCGGTATTATCCGGGCACGAGGGAGGCAAGGTTTGGAAGAAATTAACCCAAGCGTTCAACTGAGCAGGTTCTTCCATCGTAAATGGATACTCAAGATTACAACCAATTGTATTGTCTACAATCGTTACAATATAGTTTCCGGCCGATAGTGTCCAACCGTTATTTGAAGCTACTGTCTGAATTGTATCATCATTGGTTACGTCATAAAGAATGTATTCAATATCATGACTGGCATTAGAACCACTAATCACCACTTTTACATCGGCTGATTCATCGTTACACAGAATTTCATCCATATCCAGATCCACTTCATAAGTAAAGATCTTGATGGCATTGTCGCCATTGGCATTCATGTAAGTAGCCGAACAGCCATTATCATCGTAAATCTTGGCATAATAAACATGCGGAGCCAAACCTGTTGCATCGGCAGTTAAAGCAAGATCAACAACAGGAGTCCCTGAGTAATCAGAAGTAGTAAATAATTGCCAGTGAGCAGAACCACCTTCAAAAGTACCACCGTTGGTACCGGCTAAAAATGGAGCTTCATCCAGCGTAATCGTTCCGTTAGGTGTCTCACAGCCAGTATCGGTATGATCCAACAGGTTGAAAACAATAGCAGCTGGTTCAGTAATATTAACAGTAACTGAGTAATCACAACCCACGCTATCAATAACGGTCACTGTATGAGCTCCCGCTGCCAATCCAGTTTTTGTGTAGGTTAATTGACGACCGATGTAAACCTCGTCGATCCAAAGATTGTAACCGTTAACAAAAGGTGTTCCTCCAGTAATAGAAGTAACTGAAATCTGCCCTGTAGCAACATTATTACAAGTCAGGTTAACCTGAGTTGTTACAATATCAAAAGCATCCAGAGTATCCTGTACTTCTACAGTTTGCCACCATGCAAGATCTCTGATGTCCTGACACTCATTCGCATCCTGAACCGCTACATGGTACATTCCAACACCGCGTTCAAATATATTATTCGTTTTTGCATAGCTGGCAACAACATCCATTCCCTGTGATGCATTGCTGGTGTTGGCAAAATCAGCCTGCACCTGCGCCCAATTAGCATCTGGAACAATAAAATAAGTATATTCCTTGGTACCACCAGCAGCAAAAACTTCTATATCGCCATTACCTCCAGGGCAATTAGTATAAACAATTTCTTCTGTTGTAAATGATAAAACAGCTGGTGCATCTACATCAAACTTTTTATAGTAAGATACACATGCGCCGTCCATTACCCTAACTGAGTTCTCTACCGAAGGAGCGACAACGTCTGCTGACGGACTAACAGTAAAAGAACTGCCATTATAAGAGTAAGTATATCCGTTCGCAGCAGGAGAAGTAACCGTAGCAATGGCATCATTTCCATTACAATCAGCCATACCTGCATCTACAACTACATCTTCAATGCCTTGTTTAACAGCCAATGTACCACCACTGGTCATCTCTGTTAAAATATCTGTCACATCCGCAGGATATACATTCCAAAATGCACTTGCACCCCACGTAAGAGCAGAAGCAAAATCAAAATTTGGAACCGGTCCATAAGTGTGAGGATAACCATCTAACTTAAACTTCAGTTTGACTACCAAAGTCTTTTGATTCTGTTCTTCAACTGTGCTTCCAATTGTACCATTGTTTACTGGATCATTATTGCTATCCCACTCTAAACGCAATGAGCTGGATGACAATTCCGTAACACTAAAAGTACTGGTTGCAGCCAGAGTAGGATGCAAACTTGCGACATCATACCCCACATAACTAAATGCATTCGTATTTGAATAATTCAATACGAGTGAGAATGTGTCTATTTTTATGAAGTCACGCATATAAACGTTCACCTCATAGGTATTATCGTAGCGATAACAATAAGGATTGTCACCGTTACCACTCTCAGCCCAAACATGATAGGTATCCTGAGGCTGCGCAAAAGCGGCAACAGTCATCAGAATCGCAATCATGCTTAAGCCAACCTTTCGAAAAACACTGCTAAGGACAGGTTTACCGAACAAAAAATTTAAAGTAAATTTTTTCATAGCAACTTGCTTTTAATTGAACTTAATTGATTGATCTTAATTTATTTAATTCTTTAATCATCCGTCGTGTCTTATTTGGCTTACAGGTATAGCAAACTTTACAAACGTATAAAAATTTGCGTCAATGTACAAAATATATGCTGCATAATATACACCGCTACTACTAATGTTTTCAACAGTTAGGGACTTAAATGTTTAACTCTTTAAATCAATTCAGGCTAAAAGGGATTAGACGACTGTCCCGATTCTGTGTTTTCTTGTAATTCCTTACAATTTTAAACTATTTTTTTTAATTACAACCTAGGTTAACACTATTTTTTAGCGTTATTCGTTGAAATAAATAACCATTAACTAAAAATGAATACAAACAATACTTTTGTTAACAATATTATCAAATGCCAACCTAAAAAAAAAGTTGTATGTTAATAAATAAGCAAGCACCTGAATTATCCTCCCTCTTTCGAAATTTATTGATAATACTGGCGCTCATATTGCTGTTGGCTCTCGAATCGTGCAAAGGGTGCAAATGTCCGGCGTATAGTGAGCAACCCAAAACGGAATCACCCGCTGCCAAAATTCCTGTGACATACCCTTCCTCTCTCGACAGTTAGTTTCAAAGGTATGGGCAAGAGAATATGCGCAAAGCGGCCAATTTATGCGGGAAAGCGGGCTTTTTTTCCAGATGAAGTTAAATATCGAACATAAAAAATCAAACTATTTCGTTAAATACAAGTTATTTACTCCAATTTTAAGCCCCTGAGAATTCCATATTTCTCAAAAAGCGAACAACAGCCCGCAAATAAACGAAATACGCCACTCTAAACACTTTAAGTAATTATTAAGGTTAGAGCTAAAAGAAAATCGACAGCTTGTGTCTGTTCGCAAAATGTATTTACTTTGTGAGGCTTTATAAAACTCAGGTTTTTATCCTGAGCATGAAATGTTTAGAAATATTTTCTTTTAAATAATTAAAACTTTCTCAACTATGATTAAAATAGGTATAAACGGTTTCGGAAGAATCGGACGTTTTGTTTTCCGTCAGGCAGTTGCCAAAGGAACAATCCAGGTAGTAGCTATCAACGACCTTATTGATGTTGAATACATGGCTTACATGTTGAAATACGACTCTACTCACGGTCAGTTCAACGGAACTGTTGAAGTAAAAGACGGTAAACTGATTGTAAACGGTAACGAAATTCGTGTTACTGCAGAAAGAAACCCTGCTGATATCAACTGGGGAGCTGTAGGTGCTGACTATGTTGTTGAATCAACCGGTCTTTTCCTGGAAAAAGGAAAAGCTCAGGGTCACATCGACGCTGGTGCGAAAAAAGTGATCATGTCTGCTCCGTCTAAAGACGATACTCCAATGTTCGTTATGGGTGTTAACCACACTTCATATACTAACGATATGAATTTCGTTTCAAATGCTTCTTGTACAACCAACTGTTTGGCTCCTGTTGCAAAAGTATTGAACGACAAATTCGGTATCAAAGAAGGTCTTATGACTACTGTTCACGCTACTACTGCTACTCAGAAAACTGTTGACGGTCCTTCGATGAAAGACTGGAGAGGTGGTCGTGGTGCCGGTCAAAACATCATCCCTTCTTCTACAGGTGCAGCTAAAGCTGTAGGTAAAGTTATTCCTGAACTGAACGGAAAACTTACCGGTATGGCTTTCCGTGTTCCTACTCCTGACGTATCAGTTGTTGACCTGACTGTTACTTTGGAAAAAGGTGCAACTTACGCAGAAATTTGCGCTGCTATGAAAGAAGCTTCTGAAGGCGAATTGAAAGGTATCCTTGGATACACTGAAGATCAGGTTGTTTCTAACGACTTCGTTGGCGACACTCGTACTTCTATCTTCGACGCAGGTGCTGGTATTTCATTGAACCCTAACTTCGTAAAAGTTGTTTCTTGGTACGACAACGAAATGGGTTACTCTGCAAAAGTTTGCGAATTGATTCAGTACATGGATTCTGTAAAGTAATTCCACACTACGAGTATAAATGAAAGGGAATCGAAAGGTTCCCTTTTTTTTTGTTTCAAGCTGAGAGCTGCTAGCTTCGAGCCAAGAGCTAAAACCAAACTGATGGAGTGAAGGATTGAAGGACTGGATTATTGAATGCGTAAATGCGTAAATGTTTTCAGCAGCACAGCATAACAGACGCTAGACACAAACTACTAAACAAAGGCTAAACTCTGAACACTGAACTTTGAACTCTAAACTACTCGTAGCGAAGCGATTCAATCGGATCCAGTTTGGAAGCTTTTTGAGCGGGATAGTAACCCGAAATAATCCCTACAAAGAAACACAGAATTACCCCCAGAATAATCCAGGTCCAGGGAATGATAAAGGAGGAGCCGATCAGCGAAGAAACCAGGTTACCGGCGATGATCCCAAGGATAATCCCAACGAAACCTCCAATCTGCCCCACTACAATTGCCTCAACCAGAAACTGTTGTTTTACCGTAGAACTTTTGGCTCCGATTGCTTTCCGGACGCCGATCTCCCGCGTGCGCTCGGTCACCGAAACCAACATAATATTCATTAAACCAACCGCTGCGCCCAGCAAAGTTATCAGTCCGATGATGGTAGCCACAAAGGTGATGTTCTTTATATTCTCCAGCAACATGTTGGCAAGATTGTCGCTTTTCTCGATGTTAAAATCCGATTCATCCAGCGGATCAAGGTCGCGGACAACACGAAAAGTTGCTTCCGCCTGACCAACAGCCGCGTCCATTAACTCAGGACGATCGACCATTACCTGCACGCCGAAATTCATGTTCGGACGGGAAAAATAAGTGCGTGCATTGGAGTAAGGAATAAAACACACCATATCGCTGTTCATTCCAAAACCACTTCCCTTTTTCTTTAATACACCGATCACTTTGTACTTTCCACTTCCGATACTGATTACTTTATCCGCCGGCTCCTCCCCCGATTTAAACAGGCGACGCGCCAGCTCACTTCCCAGCAAAACCACATTACGTCCCGAAGCAATGTCCTGACCACTAAAACTCCGGCCTTTGCCCACCTCATATCCTGAAGTGGCCAGGTAATTCTCGTCGATCCCCCGCACCGTAATGTTCGGATTTGTTTTCTCCGACCCGTATTTTAAAGTAGCTGTTCCGGTACAATACACCGATATAGCAGTTTGTGCCGGAAAATTAAAGTTCTCTTTGAACTCTTTTGCCTGGTAATAAGATATGTAGGAATAATTTTTAGCCCGGTAACGTTTGGCCCCAATCTGCACATTCATTCCACGACTCGAAATGGAAAACGTATTGGCCCCCATAGAAGCAAACTCCTGGGTGATCGAATTTTTAATCGAATCAATGGCTGTCAGAATTCCCACCAGTGCGGTAATACCCACCGCAATAATCAGCACCGTTAAAACGGTACGCAATAAATTGCTCTTGATCGAAATTAAAGCAATCCGTATGTTTTCTGCAAAAAGTGTGGTCCGCCGCATAAACAAGTCTCAATTCAGAGTAAAAATAACAATCTTTCGGGTGTAATCTGTCACATCTAAAAGCAAATAAACCTATGCCCCGAATTATGTGCTATTAATTATGGTATAAGTATAGCCTGGCTTGCTATAATTACGAAAGCATCTCAATTATTTTTGACCACTTTAAGGGCCCACGGAAGAGCTGGATAAAATGTTACCAGACAGTCAAATGCCAAAAGTGTCGATCTCACAAACCAGAGGCGCCGGATAAAACAAACCTACTCTTTATGAATTGATATACAGCGCTTCAAATTAATTATACACGCATGAAATTAAAGGAAAGCATTCTGCCAATTGCCAAAAAATTACTTTATATTCGCACACCTAATTAGTTATCAAAATAATAATGTCAAAAATCAAATTAAGCGACGATTTAGAAAAGTTTAGTTATTCATTGGGTTTAAGTATCTCTGCAAACCTTATCCAGTCGGGAGTTAAAACCATTCACCCCGATGCATTTGTAGCAGCATTAAAAGATGTTTTCACAGGTGAGAAACCACAGATTTCGCCCGAGGAAGCCAACCAGATTCTGGAATCTTTTGTTGCACAGTCGCAAGCCGGAGAAAACAACAAAAACCTGGAAGAAGGACAGGCTTTTCTTGCTGAAAATGCCAGGAAAAGCGGAGTGGTTGTGCTGCCAAGCGGCTTGCAATACGAAGTGATGAAAGAAGGTGAAGGCGAAATTCCAACTTCCAGCGACCAGGTAAAGTGTCACTACCACGGCACCCTGATTGACGGCACTGTTTTCGACAGCTCGGTACAACGTAACCAGCCGGCAGTATTCCCGGTTAACGGCGTGATCCAGGGATGGGTAGAAGCACTTCAGTTGATGTCGGTCGGATCGAAATGGAAACTTTTCATCCCATCGGAACTGGCTTACGGACCTCGTGGTGCAGGCGGTGCCATTGGCCCGAATTCCACCTTGGTTTTCGAAGTGGAACTACTCGAGATTATGTAATTTGATTGTCCTTGACATTCGTGGTTTAGATCAAACATAAAATTTAATAGAAATGAAAAATGCAATTCTTTTTGTAGCGGTCGTAGCAATGATGATCGCAGCAACATCTTGCCAACCTGGCGGTGCGCCTGATGTAAAACTTGAAACCCGTGTTGACTCAGCAAGTTATGCCATTGGTGTACTGGTGGGTGCCAACAACAAAAAACAACTGGAAGGAGCTCCCGGTGGTAAGGAAATGAATATCGAAGCAATGGCTCAGGCTTTCCGTTCTTCTTCATTGGGAGAAGAAGTTAAAATTTCGGAAGAAGATGCCAATGCACTGATTCAGAAATTCTTTATGGAAGAAAACGACCGTGAAGCTCAGGAAAACCTGGAAGCCGGTAACAAATTCCTCGAAGAAAACGGTAAACGCGAAGGCGTAACAACTACCGAAAGTGGCTTGCAATACGAAGTACTGACTGAAGGAAGTGGTGAAAAACCAGCTGCTACTGATCAGGTGCGCGTACATTACCACGGAACCTTAATCGATGGTACTGTTTTCGACAGCTCAGTTGATCGCGGTGAACCAACAGTATTTGGTGTTAACCGGGTTATTCCGGGTTGGACAGAAGCCCTTGAACTGATGCCGGTTGGATCAAAATGGAAAGTTTACATTCCTGCAGAACTTGCTTATGGCGAACGCGGTGCAGGTGCCAATATTGGCCCGAATTCGGCACTTGTTTTCGAAGTTGAATTACTCGAAATTGTAAAAGACGACAACAAATAAGATTCCCGTTTGGGAAATCATGTTGATAAAAACCCTTTGTCTCGTTCAGGCAAAGGGTTTCTTTTTTATATTTTTGGGCCTCATCAACAAGAAAGGATAAAATGGCATTAAGCGTAAAAGGAAAAGTAGATCAGATTTTAAAGCCTGAATCGGGAGTGAGCCGTGCAGGAAAAGAATGGAAGAAACAGGAATTCGTACTGGAAACGGAAGAGCAATATCCCCGGAAAGTGTGTTTCACGCTGTTTGGTGAAAAAGTGGACCTGTTGAACGGGTTGAATGCAGGCGAAAGTGTGGAGGTTTCCTTTAACGTTGAATCGCGCGAATTTAACGGGCGCTGGTTTACCAACGTAAATGCATGGAAAATTGACCGCGCAACCGACGATCAGAACTTCCCGGAACCACCACCGGAGTTCAGAATGCAAGATATCCCGCCGGAGCCGGGAGACGATGCGGCAGGTGATCTGCCGTTCTAATAGGAAAGAATTATTCCAATACAATAAAAAGCCGGAGGTTTCAAAAACTTCCGGCTTTCTTATCTTAATATGTATCGGTTTAAGCTTTGTCTATACCCATCCTCTTATCCTTCCCTGCAAGCACTACCCTCTATAAACATCTTTTTATGAGATTTGAAGAAAATACGAAAGATTCGTAATAAGAAACATGGAATAAAGAATAAAAAGTTTCCGATCCTTTTTTATTCGTTATTCCTTATTATTTATTTCTTATTCTCCAGCTTTTTTAGGTAAACGAGCTTTAAAATTAAGACCCTTTTATTTCTGCTGATTCGTCTGAATCATGGTTGTTTTATTCGTTTCAGGAACTAATTACCCCCGGGTAAACACAGGCTTTCCGGGCTTTGACAAACGCGGATTAAAAACATAGCCTTCCGAATCAAAAGCCTGCAAATCTTCCACTTTCTCCACCTTGTTTTCAATGATAAAACGCGTCATTAAACCCCGGGCTTTCTTCGCAAAAAAGGAGATCATTTTGTACTCACCGTTTTTCATATCCTTAAACTCCGGCGTAACAATCTCGGCTCCCAGTTTTTTCGGGTCGATGCTTTTGTAATACTCGTTCGACGCCAGGTTGATCAATACCTGGCTGCCCGATTCTGCAATCGCTTCCTTTATTTTGGGCGTGATTTTGCTTTTCCAGAACGCATACAAATCATCCGAACGCAGGTATTTCAGCTTGGTCCCCATTTCCAGACGATAAGGCTGAATGAGGTCGAGCGGGCGCAACACCCCGTACAAACCGGAAAGAATGCGCAGCTTGTTTTGCAGCAACATCAACTGATCTTCGGTAAGCGAAGGCGCATCCAGTCCCTGGTACACATCGCCGTTAAACGCCAGTATTGCCTGTTTGGCATTTTCGGGCGTAAAAGGCGGTTGCCAGGTTTGGTTACGCTCGTAGTTCAGTTGCCCCAGGGCAGCCGAAATCCCCATCAACTCCGAAAGTTGTTTGGGTTTCATTTTCCGTAACCGACTCATTAGCTTTTCCGATTCGTCCAGCATGTCGGGCCGGGTAAAAGTTGCTGTAGTGGGGGCGGTTTCAAAGTCCAGCGATTTGGCCGGAGATATTACTATTAACATGACAGTATAGCTGATTATTTGTTTCCAAAATTAACAGGAAAAACACAGGAAAGTTTAAAAGACCGTCAATAGTATCCGCGAAAATTCAGGGACGATTGTTTCGAAGGCACAATCTGGGTGAGTTTGAATATTATAACTACATTCTGTTGTTTTTGAGAGACTTTCAGAAGAAGAAAGAACGAGCATATCGTAATGGACAGCTCGTTCTTCCGTTGTATCTAGTGGCCTTTTTTGCTGACAAGGTTCAGTCGCTCCAAAGCAACGGTGCTTTTCAGGCTACCAAATACTACCGTTACCTTCTTCCCTTTCATCTCCAGCACAAGTCCCGGAGCGGTTTGGCCTTCCAGGCAAACGGTATCTCCCTTTTCGATTACGGCATTGATTATTGGCGGCTTATCTTCTGCCGCTTTATTTGTTTGGACAGGACTGACTTCTGAAACAACAACCGGACTATCCACCTGTTGTTTTACTTCTTTCCGCCTGGCTTCCCAATAAAGCTTATCGCGGGCAATCGACTGCAAGAAATTATCCATGTTGATAAAATCGTCCCCTATTTTGGCCGACGAATCTACAATAATATCTTCCGGTAAGCCAATTCGCCGGGCTACTTCAATGGCAAACGAACTTCCCGGATTACCAATGGAAAGCCGGTACAGCGGCTGCATTCGTTCCGCATCGTAAAGCATTGCCCCGTTGATAATCCCATCGGTTTCGTAGGCAAAGTGTTTCAGGTTTTGAAAGTGCGTGGTAATCACGCCAAAGCTGTGCTTCCGGTTGAAGCGGTCGAGCAGGGTTTCGGCAATCGCTCCCCCAATCTGAGGTTCTGTTCCACTGCCAAACTCATCAATCAGAATCAGTGTTTGGGCGGTACAGTTTTCCACAAAGAACTTCATGCTGCCCAAATGCGAAGTATAGGTACTAAGACTGTTCTCGATGCTTTGCCCGTCGCCAATGTCCATAAAAATATGTTCAAATATTCCGGCCCGCGAATCTTTGCTTACCGGGATAAGAAGCCCGCATTGCAGCATGTATTGCAACAAGGCCACGGTTTTTAAACAAAGCGACTTTCCGCCGGCATTTGCGCCCGAAACAATCAACAGGCGGTCTTTGGCATTCAGGCTGATATCCAGCGGCAAGGCCTGCTTGTTTTGCTGCCGGAGCGCAATGTTCAGCAAAGGATGAACCGCGTGGCTCCATTCCACCTGCTGGCGGTCTTCAAAAACAGGTTTAACCCCGTTAATGCGGGATGCAAACAAAGCCTTGGCACGTGTAAAGTCAATCTCCCCCAAAAAGCTGTACGACTTCAACAATTTGGGGATATGCGGCCTTACCTGGTCGGTAAAAACAGTCAGTATTTTGATGACTTCCCTGCGCTCGTCGGTTTCCAGTTCACGCAAACGACGATTGGCTTCGGCCACCGCTTCGGGTTCAATGTAAACGGTTTTGCCACTGCCCGAATCATCGTGCACCACTCCTTTTATTTTGCGTTTGTTGGAGGCACTCACGGGAATTACAATGCGGCCGTCGCGCATGGTCGATTGAATATCGCGGCTGATATGCCCTGCTGTTTGCGCATCGCGAATAGCCTTTTGCATGTTGCGCGTAACCGCCTTGGTGGCTTCGGCTTTGTCTTTGCGAATATCGGCCAGCCGCCGCGAGGCATTGTCTTTCACCTGGCCCGATTTGTCGAGAATAGAACCGGCCCGCTCTACCAACGAAGGGAACACCTGTATTTTTGCGGCCATTGCCGTAAGCGCCGGATAGCGGGGCTTGCCTGCCTTGGTGACGGCCTTCTGTAAAAAGTCGACTATTTGGTTCACCGTCTGGAGAGAGTTCATCAAGTCGGCTATCTCATTTTCATAAAACCAACGTGTAACATCGCCTGCAACCTTTTGCAAGGGAGTACGCGCATCGATAAAAAAGTCAGAAGGAAAATCTTCTTTGTTTCCAACAATTTGCAGTAACTCGTCGGTTTGTGTCAACCATCGGTTAATGCTTGAATAATCTGTTGAAAAAGCCATAGAGGCAACCCATTCTTCTCCAAGCGGGCATAAACATTTCTCGGTAATGTACTGGCGGATTTCTTCAATGCCAGTTTTTTGTTCAAAATTATCCGGGTAAATCATCTTCTCTTAAAATGATACGATACCAGCCGTCAGCCTTCAGTATACTGACAGACCAATATACAGTTAATAAAAAGTATTACTAATAACTGGAGATTTCCCATATTCCGACCCGGCGCAATCCTGCACCACCGGCACCTCACTGATCAGAGATGCGAACTCGCAATATGGTATTTACACGGAAGCAAAATTCATAAAAAGATGTATCTGTTTTTTCTGACGCAAATGTAAAAACATTTTACAATAAACCAGCCCTTTCCTTCCGCATCGGCAACAAATGCATCCATCCGGCTAAATCCACACCACAATTTCAATTTCATTCCCGGCCGCAATGTGCTCCTTTTTTCTGATTTCGGCCTTTAACGGCAGGATATAGGTATTCTGTTTGGTATCGAACCAAACGGCCGTTTTCCATTCGCTGTTTCCGATCTGTGCAGTGGCCTTTAACCTTCCCCATCCTTCCTCTTCGCGTCCGAATATACTTCTGATCTCTTTGGCCAATCCGGCAGGGAAAGAGACAAAAAACCAACCACCCGGCGCCCCGTATTGCCAGGGCTCCGCCTTAAACGTGTATTTAACTCCTTTTATTTGCATAGCAGAAAGAAGGTACATTATTCCTTATCTAATCCAACCTGCGTTTTCCAGTCTATTTCAAGTTCACGGATGTCCTTTTTATAAATCAGTTCGAACATCATCTCATTCCCGACATGATTTGAATTGGATAATGACCGGTATAACTTCAGAAACTTCTCCTCTCCAAATTGAGTAATCAAATACTCCACAAACGACGCTGATTGGCAATATTCCAAAAAGCTATTTCTTTTTTGTCCGATTTCGTCGTATAAAAGCAAAGCCGGGAGCTTTACCAACTCCTTTTTCTCATTCAGCATTAAAAGGATTTCATTTATACTTTTTGCCGGGTAACCGGTTAATCTTGAAAAAGCCTTGTCTCCGTACAACTGGGAAAGATAAACGGCCGTGCCCTCATCAATCAATGCCGGAGGCTGATTAATCGCGTATCCCAGCACATGAGCTAACTCATGGTAAGGGTCCAAACGTATGGAATCGTTAAATACTTCCACAATGGTGTTGTCGAAGCCCCAACCCAATCCTTTGTGGCCGGTTATTTTATACTTTAATTGCTCGCTCCCGAAAAGAAAAATATTTATTGACAGATCAACCTTCATCTTAAAAAAGTACGAGATCTCCCGGTAAGCCAATTCCCTTTCCTTTAATGTTTCCTGCCGGATTTCTGCGGAAAGGTGGCCTTTCACCGAGTACAATGTAAAATGCTCAGAAGCAATGGAAGTAAAAAGTGAATCTTTGTTTAAAAGCCATTCTCTCTCTTGTCCGTAGTGAATAAACGGAAGTAAGATCAGTAGGACAGCTACTAGTATTCCTTTTCTCATGGAAAGATTTTACGCGACATCTAACGTGTTAATACATCTGCTTATTTAAATTCTTCATCTATTTCTTTCAACATTTTCTCAAGTTCATCAATTCTGTCAGAAAGACTATCCATAAAAACCTCTGCGTCACTATTGTTAAATAAATTACTTTCCTTAATCCACCCATCCATTCGTTCGACAATGTAGTCTACTCGTCTAATCACATCTTCTAAACCCTGTAATGCAGAAATTTTTCCATAACGCTTTTCTATTTCTTTTTTAACTGAGTCAATTGTAGATTGTATTATTGAAAAATTCATCTCTGCCAAAGGGTAGCTGTTATAAATTCCCTCGTAAACTTTACTAATGGAATATCCAATACCGTTTGTTAAATCACTTATTTTACTGTTACTAAACTGTTTTTTGTGGCCTTCGTATTCCTTTTCCATAAGTTCAACTACATTATCTAAAATCTCGATTACACTTTTCTCTTGCTTTTCTCTTAGTTCTTGAATCTGGACATCTCGAAAAAGATGTTTATTCAAATCAGAGTAATGCGACATTAACTTAAAATTCCCTTTAGATATCGAATATCTGGCGATAAAATGAAATGATTTATCTTTACCTCTCTTTGTAGGATGTCCTATCGAATCATTTCTTAATTCTCTTACCTGATGAATATCTGGATAATCCTTCCTCCAATCAATTGGCTTATTAAATAAAGCCTCAGATAAATGATTGATAGCATCTTGCTGTAGAAACAATGCTTGTAATAGTCCATACAAAAATAGATATCCTCCATTATTAGATGAAAATGGAGGCAAAGCAAAAAAGTCATCAATTGCAATCTGAGTATCTCCTATAACATCCATAGAAGCACATAATTTATTCCATTTGGCTTTATCTTCTATGAGGGATTGTAGTTTCCATGGATTATTTACCAAATCACGAATTCTCTTTTCTCTTTGTTCAACTGCATTCATCTACATTGGCATTAACGTATCTAAAACTATATGTTATAATTCAAACAATTTCTTATGATCGTGCTTTATATCTATGTATTTCGGGCTCTGAAGACTTCTTCCAGTGGCTAAAGCTGAGCTCAAGGTTTTCGTTTTACTTGTTTTAACAGTAATTGCTACCGAACTAAAAATAAACATAATTTTCCGTTTCTGGCTGAAGAGGCTGGAATAGAATTCACCCCGGAAAAGGGAAACCAACGTAAGCGCGGGTAAACGATCCGTAGGTCAACAAACAAACGGAGAGGGCATAAGAATCGCTTTTCTGAGGTTTAACACGGACAACGGCTCGTCGGAACAATTTTTCATGCTTTGTCTGATGGACATGAGGTGAAAAATCATTTTTTCACTACTTGTCTGGCTGACGAGAGGTGACAAATCAGTTTTTCATGCTTTGTCTGACAGACACGGGCTGACCGAACAGTTTTTCATCCTTTGTCTGATGGACATGAGGTGAAAAATCAGTTTTTCACTACTTATCTGGCTGACGAGAGGTGACAAATCATTTTTTCATGCTTTGTCTGACAGACACGGGCTGACCGAACAGTTTTTCATCCTTTGTCTGATGGACACGAGGTAAAAAATCATTTTTTCACGGCTTGTCTGGCTGACGAGAGGTGGCAAATCAGTTTTTCATGCTTTGTCTGGCTGACATGGGCTGACCGAACAATTTTTCATGCTATTGTCGCGGACAAAAGCCTCACCAAACGGTTTTTCATGTTATTGACACGGTCAACGAGCTGTCTAAACAATTTTTCATGTCATTGACACGGTCAACGAGCTGTCCAAGCAATTTTTCATGCCATTGACACGGTCAACGAGCTGTCCAAACAATTTTTCATGTCATTGACACGGTCAACGAGCTGTCCAAGCAATTTTTCATGCCATTGACACGGTCAAAAGCTTGTCTGATGATTTTTTCGGATGGCTTAATACGCAACATGGAATAAGGAATAAGAAATCAGGAAATATGGGCTTAAAATATTCCGTTTTCGACCCTTTTTTATTCGTTATTTCTTATTCTCTGGCTTTTCAGATTTGTGCATAGAAGGTAGCTTTTACGGGGTTTCCGGCTACTCATAAATCCTGACGCCGCGCGACGAAAACGAAACGCCCTGTTCGCCGTAGGTAGAAATCATCACCGCCTCGAACAAGGGTGGATTCTTTTGGTCGCGAATGGCCCAGTCGAACACAAAATTGGCGCCCGATCCTCCTTCGCTGTCGTCTTCGGCAATCACAATCTCGATGGTCTCCATGGGCTGCACATAAACGGGCTTTTTGAAGTATTCCCTTATTTTGTCGCCTTTGGTATTGTAGTAATCTCCGTGCACAATAAAAATGGTGTCAGACAACGAAACGTTTCGAATGCTGACGGTAACCGTCAGGTCGTAGGTGCGGTGTTCGTGCACGTGGTAAATGTGCGAGTAGATGGGCAGATAGGTTTTGCCGTACTCCAGGCTGTCGGCCGGAGGCAACAAGGTCTCGCGGTCGGAAGTCTTAAAATCCTTTGGTTTCGAAGCTTTCTCCCGCTCACAGGAGGTAAGCAGTAACACAGCGGCCAAACAGGTAAGCAGGAGTCTCATAGGATAACTTTTTAAGTTAAAACGATGCGTTTCCTACAAATCTACTAAATCCGGTACTGAAAAGGACCAAAATCCATCAGAAAAAAAATGTTCTTTATCGGCCTAGCCCAATGCTACATCGAGCAGCATCATGGTGGCAAAACCGATGATGGCTCCCACGGTGGAAAGGTCGGTTTCGTTGCCTGACTGCGACTCGGGAATCAGTTCTTCCACCACCACAAAGATCATTGCACCGGCAGCAAACGAAAGTGCGTAAGGCAGCAAAGGCTCCATGGTTAAAACCAGGTAAGCCCCCAGCACACCGGCAATGGGTTCCACCACTCCCGACATTTGTCCGTAGTTAAAGGCTTTTAAACGCGAAAAACCTTCGCGCCGCAAAGGGATGGAAACCGCAGCACCTTCGGGGAAGTTTTGCAAACCGATACCAATCGCCAGCGCAATGGCTCCGGCCAGCATTCCGGCATCGGGGTTGTTGGCAAGTGCGCCAAAAGCCACACCCACCGCCAGTCCTTCGGGAATGTTGTGCAAGGTGATGGCCAGCACCAGCAACACGCTTCGTTTCCACGAAGTTTCAATTCCTTCGGCTTTTTCACGGGGTTGCCCCAGGTGAAGGTGAGGAAGAATTTTATCGACCGCCAGCAAAAAAGCTCCACCGGCCAAAAACCCCACTACGGCGGGTACCCACGGCACCAGGCCGCTGGCTTCTGCCATTTGAATGGCGGGGTTTAGCAGCGACCAGAAACTGGCAGCAATCATTACCCCCGATGCAAAACCCAGCATCGAGTTCAGCACTTTCCGCTTAATTGATTTAAAAAAGAACACCATGCCGGCTCCCAAAGCTGTCAGGAACCAGGTAAAAAGCGTCGCTCCGAGCGCCAGTATCACGGGATTATAATCCAGGAGTTTTTCGATCCACATATTCAAAACGTATTATTGTTACACCTAAGGGTATGATTCCAGTTTAGCTGTTTTGCTGCAAGGCGGAAATGGCTTGTTGCAGCGCGGCTCTGTCCTGCCCCGACAGCCCTTCTGCTTTCAGTGCATCAGAATACAACTTTATGGCACCGCTTTTATTTCCGTCCTTCAAATAAATATCGGCCAGAAACTGAACGTTTCTTAAATCGCCGGGATTCAGGGCAAGTGCTTTCTTCAGGTTATTGACCGCTGCTGCTTTTTGTCCGTTTTGCAGCTGGTAGAATGCCAGGGTATAAACGATGCTGCCATCCTCCGGACTGATCTTGTGTGCCTTTTCGGCATATTCCACGGCCTGTTTCAGGTCGCCGCGCTGAGCCACAATCACACTCAGGTTTTTGGCGGCTACGGCCTGTCCTGCCGGGTTGGCTTCCAGTGCAGCTTTCAGTGCCTGTTCAGCTTCGTCCATTCGTCCCTGCTCGGCCATCAAAAGCCCCAGGTTCAGGTTGGCCGCTTCGTTGCGGGGGTCGAATTTAATTACGTTGCGCAGGTTCTCTTCTGCTTTTGCCGGGTTGCCCACATAAGAATAGAGCACACTGCTGTTGATCAAAGGCAAAATGGATTCGGGATACAAACGGGTGGCCGTTTCATAGGCTCCCAATGCCGACTGTACATCTCCTTTATTCTGATGATAGAGCCCGAGATTGTAGTGGTTGCTCCAGTTGTCGAGCCGCGATGTCATCGAGGTTACATACTCTTTCTCGGCAGCGGCAATTATATTTTTCTGATCGGCGCTAAACAGGTCTTCCGGAAAAGTGAGAATGGCATTTGCCGCCTGTATGCGCACCAAACGAATATCATCCTGACAAGCTTTCAGAAGCGCATTTTTTGTTTCGTCGCTTACAATTCCGCCCAAGCCGTAAGCTGCCGACGAACGTACCAGTTCCGACGGATTGCCTAGCGCATCCATCAACACTGCTGCTTTTGATTCATCGGGGTAATTGTTCAACAGGCGCACCAGTGAGTTGGCCACCACATCGTCGGTTTCGGGATTGCGAATCAGTGCGAACATCTTGTCCACATTCTTCCATTCCAGTTCGCGGGCCTCCTTGATCAACTGTGCCCATTTCAGTGTTTCTTCCTGGTAATTACCGTTGGGACGGGCTTTTACGATTTTATTGGCCCACTCGGGCGATTTATCTTTATGACACTGGTTGCAGGCGTTGGGCGATCCGAACCGGATGGTAGCCTCGGGCATGGGCGGGCGGAACGAGTGATCGCTGCGCAGGAAATGCCCCACAAATTCGCGCTTGGGCATGTGGCAGCTTAAACAGGTTAAACCGGCCTCGGCCTTGTGTCCCGTATGCGCTTCCAGGTCTTCGTTGCGATTGTTGTGGCATTTCAGACAAGCCTGGTTGGGGTTGTCTTTGTTGCGGTCGCGCCCGCTGGATGTGTGGCACGAAACACAGTGCAATTCACTTTTTTCGGTACATGAATTCATCATCCAGCCTGTGAGCGTATAGTTTTCACCTAAATCGCGCCCGTCGGGATAAAAGTCACGGTCTTCGAGCGTGGTCACGTTGTAATTGTCAAAAAACTTATCGCCCGGCATGTAGCTCGGGGTAATGGGTTGCATTTTTGAATGGCAGGTAGCACAAGCATCGTTGTTCTGCTCTTTTGTAAACACCGATGTGCTGATCAGCCCCAACTCTTTGGCTTTCTCCCCTTCTTTCAGGTTCTTGAAAATACGAATGTGTTCGCCTGCCGGCCCGTGACAGGTTTCACAGTTGATTCCGGGTTCTTTCCAGGTAGTGTGGTAGGTGTCGGTTTCCAAATCGAAGTTGGTACTTAGCTGACTGATATGACAGCTGTAACACCCGGTATTAAACGCAAACTGGTCGTCTTTCCAGGGCAGAGCCTCATCTGCGGGAGAATTGTCGTTAAAATGACGAACGCCCGACTCAGGATAGTTGAACCACTTCTTTGCATTGGCATCATAAGCCAAAGGAATATTCTGAAGTTTGCCTTTTTCAAACGGCGTCAGAAAACAGTATACATTGTGTCCGCCCATGGCCCAGAGTATGTCGTAGGTAGTAACCAATTCCTTGCCCTTGCGCTCGTACATTACCATGGTCGAATCTTTAAACTCCACCTGAAACAGGTTCCCTTCCACAGCAATCGGTTCGCTGTTGGGCAAGCGGTGCTTGGCCATGAATTCGGCATTGACAGGCATCATCGCCTGCGCATGGTACGACGGCGACCACAGCTCGTAGAACTTTTCGTGGCATTCTTTACAACTCTGCGAGCCTACAAATTCTCCATCAGGATTTGGTTGCGCACCTCTTTGGGTGCATGAGAAAAGGGTGAATACAGTGATTACCCCCACTATCCAATTTTGCCGGTTCATTCTTCTCTTTTTGGTTTCTGACACAGCAAATATTGTAATTTATTGCGTAAGAATGAATTTAATTAGCTCCCTTTCTGTCTGACAGACAGATTTGTTCTTATCAAATTGAAACTCCGAACGGGATCATTTCCAGTACTCTATCCGTGGATTCTTTTTTACCTTCTCCTTGTATTCATCAATAAAATGCTGATTGAGTGAATCACTGTCCTCGTATTGAGTGCGTAATTCTTCCAACTCTTTATGAAGGGTTTCCTTGACAGAATCATAGGCCGGGTCGTTGTAAACATTTTTCATTTCCAGGGGATCTTTGGTCAAATCAAACAGTTCCCATTCATCGATGTCGTAATAGAAATGAATCAGTTTGTAATTGTCGGTGGTTATTCCGTAATGGCGCATAACGTTGTGTTCCGACGGATGTTCGTAATAATGGTAATAGTGCGCCTTCCGCCAGTCGGCCGGGGTCTCCCCTTTTAAAACCGGCAACATGCTTCGTCCCTGCATTTCTTCCGGAATCTCTGCCCCGGCAATGTCAATCAGTGTTTCTCCAAAATCGAGGTTGGATACCATGTCGTTGTTCACCGTTCCCGGCTCAATTACGCCCGGCCAGCTGATCAACAAGGGCGTACGCAGCGATTCTTTGTACATCCAGCGTTTGTCGAACCAGCCGTGCTCACCTAAATAAAATCCCTGGTCAGAAGAATAAATCACGATAGTGTTTTTATCCAAACCGCTTTCCTTTAAATAGTCGAGCACCTTCCCGACACTTTTATCCACCGAAGCAATACAGGCCAGGTAATCGCGCATGTAACGCTGGTATTTAAACCGTACCAGGTCTTCGCCCGTCGGGTTTGTTTGTTTGAATTCTTCGTAGATGGGCCCGTACACTGCCTGCCATTGTTTCTGTTGCTCGGCGTTTAATCCGCCCCTTGGCTGATCGCTTAATTTCAAATCGTAAACAGGCATCATCGTTTGAGCAATCGACATGTTGTTTAAGGCGGCAGCTTTCCGGTCTCCTTCGTAATCATCAAAAAGAGTCGGAGGTTCCGGGAAGGTCACATCTTCATACATACCCAGTTCGTTGGGTCCCGGCTCCCACGAACGATGGGGTGCCTTGTGCCACATCATTACCATAAACGGCTGCGTTGAATCTTTCATGCCTTGCATCCACTCAATCGTTTTATCGGTGATGATTTCGGTTGTATAACCTTCCATCTTGTACTCACCCGACTGGTTGATAAACATGGGATTGTAATACTTTCCCTGCCCGGGCAGAATATCAAAATAATCGAAGCCGGAAGGAGTTCCGCCTAAATGGAGTTTCCCAATCACAGCGGTTTTATAGCCCGTTTGCTGAAGCACTTTTGTAAAAGTTTGCTGGCTAAAATCGAACTTCGATCCGCCTGTATTATCCACAAATCCGTTTCTATGGCTGTACCTGCCGCTCAAAATAGTTGCCCGCGAAGGGCCGCAAATCGAGTTGGTAACCATGCACTGGTTGAACAGCATTCCCCCGCTGGCCAAACGATCAATGTTGGGCGTAGGAGCCAACTCCGCCAGCGGACCGCCATAAGCACTTATGGCCTGAAACGCGTGATCGTCACTCATGATAAAAACGATATTGGGGCGTTGCGCTGACTGCTTTTCGGTCACCGGATTACAGGCAGTAAAAACAACACTGATCAGCAACACGAAATAGCTTGACTTCAATGACAATAAAACAGACTTCATTTGATTAAATTTTTTGGATTCAACTTTATTGGCACTTTCCAATAAGGTTCCATTCTTATAAAATATTTCTTTTCTCCATTCGGGTAAATGATCCAATCATTTACAAAAGACAATCCTTGATGCGTTACAAATTTATTACTTATTCTAATCCGGCGGTTTCTTTGCTGATCTTATTTTGAATCGATTCGTACCGCTGCCTTACTTCTTCCGGCACGGTTTTATATTCCGAAATACCCACCGGGTTCTCCAATTCTTCAGGGTCGTTCGCGTGTTCGTTATGGAACATGACACTTCGTTTATTGAAATATTTTAACCGATCGTGTCCGGAAATAATTTAAATTCAATACTTTTATGTAAAGCAACAGAAATGAAACAAGCATGTAATTCATGCCCAAGAGGATGATTATCCGTCAACTGACGGGTTATCTTAGATAATTTACAATTATAAACAGATGAAAGTAGGAATTTTAAGAGAAGGTAAAACTCCCCCCGATAAAAGAGTACCCTTAACCCCGGAACAATGCCTGGAAGTAATGGAGAAATTTCCATCGGTAAAAGTGGTGGTTCAACCCAGTCCTATCCGTAGTTTTAAGGATGATAACTATACCAGCATCGGCATTGAACTACAGGAAGATTTGAGCGACTGCGACGTCCTGCTAGGTGTGAAAGAAGTGCGTATCCAGGATTTTATTCCCGGAAAGATCTACTTGTTTTTCTCGCACACCATCAAAAAACAAGCCTACAACCGGAAGTTGCTGCAAACGGTTTTGGAAAAGAACATCCAGCTGGTGGATTACGAAGTGCTGACCAATAAAGAAGGTTTCCGCATCATTGGTTTCGGGCGATTTGCCGGATTGGTAGGTGTCTACAACGGGCTGCGGGCTTTCGGCTTACGAAATAATATTTTCAACTTAAAACCGGCGCACCAGTGTCACGACCTTGCAGAAATGCTGCAAATACTCGACGGCATCCAACTGCCCCCGGTTAAAATAGCGGTTACCGGAGACGGAAGA
Source organism: Maribellus luteus (assembly GCF_003576475.1). Taxonomy (GTDB): domain Bacteria; phylum Bacteroidota; class Bacteroidia; order Bacteroidales; family Prolixibacteraceae; genus Draconibacterium; species Draconibacterium luteum. The sequence goes on from NZ_QWGR01000008.1 coordinate 59,046, forward strand.
GTGGCGGGCGGCGTTCTGGAAATACTGAACCACATGAACATCGTCCGGGTTACTCCAGCCAGTTTTTTGAGCGAAACAGATCCCAAGGAGGCGATTTACACCCAGCTGCTTCCGAATAATTATGCCCAAAGAAAAGACGGAGAAGCATTTGAGTTGATGCACTTTTTCAACCATCCGGAAATGTATGAAAATGCATTCGAAGCCTACACAAAAGCTACCGATCTGCTGATTGCCGCTGCTTACTGGGATCCAAAAGCACCGGTACTCTTTACGGCAGAAGATGCCCGGTCCGAAGATTTCCGAATCAGCGTTATCTCCGATATTACCTGCGACATCGAAGGTTCCATTCCTTCCACCAAACGGGCTTCCTTGATCGACGATCCGTTTTACGATTACAATCCGGAAACAGGCGAGCTGGAAGCAGCGTTTTCTAATCCACGAAATATTTCGGTACAGGCGGTTGACAACCTGCCCTGCGAATTACCCAAAGACGCCTCGCTCGACTTTGGAAGAAACCTGATCGACAAAGTGTTCCCAAGCCTGTTTGGAGAAGATATCGATGGTATCGTTCAACGAGCTTCGATTACGAAAGGCGGGAAACTAACCGAGCGATTTGCTTATTTACAGGATTTTGCGGAGGGGAAGTGAGTCAAAGTTATTGGTAGAGTTTGATAGTGATTTATTGCAATGGGTTGTTGACTTATGAATCGTCAAAGTTGTCAGTCACAGTCTCAGTGTACAGTCTTCTTTTGGGGAGCTTGCAATTTGGCAATTCCGCAATTTAGCAGTTTGCTATTAACGCATTTATCCATTACTCAATCCTTTAACAAATCAGTCCTTCAATCCATCTCCCCTTCAGTCCCTAATAAAAAAACGCCGATCCATCCGTCGATTGACGGACAGACCGGCGTCAGTTCTCACTCTTCCTTGACCGGATTGTTATGCACAATCCTATTTTATCAGTTCTACACTTCGTTTTACAAATTTGTCGAGGTCGGCACCTTTTAGCAAACCGTTGGCCAGCAATGCCAGGTCAACCATTTGTTTGGCCAGTTTATTGCTTTTGCCAAATTCAGTCAGCTGCCCTCTCTTTTCTTCTTCCAGTTTCACCAGCTCACTGTTCAATGTGTCCAGCTTTTCTTTGTCAGCCTGCGGAATTTCTTCGTCTTTTTTGCCTTCTTTGGCTTTCTCCAACTCTGCAATCTCGTCTTTTTTCACCGCAAGAGAAGCAGTGAGTTCCTCCAGGTTTTTGCCCAGTTTCTTGTCCTTGGCATCCAGCACCGTCTTCACCAACGGATGCGAAGTATTCACCACCAGACTTAGGTTTTCCGGCATATCGCCATAGAAGTTCATTCCTCCCTGCATCGCGCTCATGTCCTTCATCCGGCGCATAAACTCGTTACGGGTAATCACCATTGGCGATCCGCTTTCTCCCAAATCCTTGAAGTCAACGATAAAAGAATAATCAGTAGCTTCGGGACAAACTGCCTGGAAGATCGGTGACAATTCCTGTTTCTGCTCCCACGAAAGCTCTTCCTTGGCTGAATCTTCTTTTCGGATCAGGTGCTCCACCACATCCGAGTCAACACGCACAAAACGTTTGTCGGTGTATTGCTGCTCAAACTTATTGATCAGGTGAGGAGTCAGCACATCATCCAGCACCAGCACATCGTACCCTTTGTTTTTGGCCTCTTCCACAAAGGTATACTGCTCTGTAACATTGGTGGTGTACAAATAAATGGTGTTGTTATCCTTGTCGGTCTGGTTCTCTTTTACCAGTTTCTCGTATTCTTCCCAGGTGAAGTATTTGTTCTCCGCATTTTTCAGCAGGAAGAAATTCATGGCCCGGTCGTGGAATTTTTCTTCGGTGAGCATGCCGTATTCGATAAAGATCTTCAGATCGTCCCATTTCTTTTCGAAGTCTTCGCGGTTGTCTTTGAACAACTGGTGTAAACGGTCGGCCACTTTTTTATTGATATGGCTGCTGATCTTTTTCACGTTTGAATCGCTCTGCAAATACGAACGCGAAACGTTCAGCGGAATATCCGGAGAATCGATCACACCGTGCAAAAGTGTCAGAAATTCGGGAACAATGCCTTCCACCGAATCGGTCACAAAAACCTGGTTGCAATACAACTGGATTTTATTTTTTTGAACCTCAAAGTTGCTTTTGATTTTTGGGAAGTAAAGAATCCCGGTGAGGTTAAACGGATAATCCACATTCAGGTGAATGTTGAACAAAGGCTCTTCGCCAAAGGGGTACAGCTGACGATAGAAGTTTTTGTAGTCTTCGTCTTTCAGATCAGCAGGTGCTTTTGTCCAGGCCGGTGTTGTATCGTTTACCTGGTTGTCTTCCTCCGTATCTACCTGCTGACCGTCTTTCCAGTCTTTTTTCTTTCCGAAAACCACCGGAATCGGCAGAAACTTACAGTACTTATTCAGAATCTCTGAAATTTTCTGATCATCCAGGAAGCCTTTCTCCTCTTCACTGATGTGCATCACGATGTCGGTACCTACGCCATCTTTTTCAACTTCTTCGAGCGTGTATTCTGGGCTTCCGGTACAGCTCCACTTCACTGCTTTTGCCCCGTCTTTATACGATTTGGTGATGACATCCACCTTTTCGGAAACCATGAATGAGCTGTAAAAACCCAATCCAAAATGACCGATAATGGCATGGGCGTCTTCTTTGTATTTATCCAAAAACTCGTTGGCTCCCGAGAAAGCGATCTGGTTGATGTACTTTTCCACTTCTTCGGCTGTCATACCGATACCTTTGTCAGAAACGGTGATGGTTTTTGCGTCTTTGTCGAGTTTTACAACCACTTTTGCTCCGCTCAAATCGCCGCTGTACTCACCTTTCGATGCCAGTGTTTTTAGCTTTTGAGTTGCATCAACGGCGTTCGAAACAATCTCGCGTAAAAAAATGTCGTGGTCAGAATAAAGAAATTTTTTGATTACCGGAAACAGATTTTCGCTGGTAACTCCAATTTTTCCTGTCTGCATATTCAATATATTTTTATGTTATTTTTTCTGTTCGAGGGGCAAAAAGTCAAACCCTGTGCCAACCGGTCTTTTAGTGACGAATTGACAGCAGCACTTTTAGAAATCAGACAGAATGGTATAGAATTGATTTCATCTATTCAGCTCTTTATTCTAATTTTGAACTATTCACTTCATCAAATGGAACTGGTTTTAAAATTAAACAAGAAACAGTTGAAGATCTTTACGGATCTGGCGGATAAACTGAACATCAAACACTTTGTTGTGAATGATCAAGAGGAAGATGCCGCGATGTACCGTGCTATGCAGGACGGCGACCAGAATATTTTGGAAGATCCCGATTTAACCGACTTTGAGAATTGGCTCAAAGAATGAAAACGCTCTATACCAAATAATTCGAAAAAGATGTAAGGAAATACCCTGAATACAGAACTCAGGTTCTTGAGGTAATCAGGCGTTTTAAGGATGCTTCCTCTCTTGATGAACTTTCAAACATAAAAAAACTTCAGTCTGAAGGAAAAAGATTTTCGGCTTAGGCTTGGAAACTTTCGTTTGGGCTTTTCTGTCGTCGATGAAACCATCGTTTTTAAACGATTTCTCCATCGGAAAGATATCTACAAATATTTCCCATAAAGGCTGGATCTGATCCTTACCTTTAAAATTTTATGACATTTCCCCTTTTTTTTATTCCGCCAAAGTCGCTTATTTTGCGTCACTTATGATTTATCAGGAAAGCATGCTGGAGAAGTATTTCGAAAAGTTCAGGAAAAATATTGTTGGGATCGACCAGGAATTTGAAACGCCTTACGGTAACAAGAAAATTGTTTATGGCGACTGGATCGCCAGCGGAAGGTTGTACCAACCTATTGAAGACCGAATCACCAACGATCTTGGGCCGTTTGTTGGAAATACACACACCGAAACCAGCGAAACAGGCATTCGGATGACGCATGCTTACCACCTTTCACACAAACTGATCAAACAACACGTAAACGCCTGTCCCGATGATGTGATTCTCACCGCAGGTTTTGGGATGACTGCCGTTATTAATAAATTCCAGCGAATTCTCGGGCTGAAATACTGCGGTAAAATAGGCGGTAAAAGTTGTATCGCCGAACGCGAGCGGCCCGTGGTATTTATCACGCACATGGAACATCACTCCAACCAAACATCGTGGTACGAAACCAGTGCCGATGTGGTGGTGGTTGAGCCCGGAGAAGGCCTGCTGATAAATACCGACAACCTCCGGAAAGCACTGGAGCAGTACAAAGACAGAACGTTTAAGATCGGATCGTTCACAGCCTGCTCCAACGTAACCGGTGTTCGCACGCCCTACCACGAAATGGCCAGAATAATGCACGAATACGGCGGGGTTTGTTTTATTGATTTTGCTGCGTCGGCTCCTTACGACGAAATAAATATGCACCCCGAAGATCCGATGGAAAAACTGGATGCGGTTATGTTTTCGCCCCATAAATTCCTGGGTGGACCGGGTTCTTCCGGCGTGATTGTTTTTGATGCATCGATGTACAAAAACGAAGTGCCCGATCAGCCGGGTGGAGGAACGGTTGACTGGACCAATCCGTGGGGAAAGTATAAATATGTCGACGACATTGAAGCCCGGGAAGACGGCGGAACTCCGGGATTCCTTCAATCAATCCGCACCGCGCTGTGTTTCGAGTTGAAAGACAAAATGGGCGTGGACAATATCCGCCAACGCGAAGAAGAATTACTCGAAAGAGCTTTTGCCGGGCTGGATAAAATACCGGGCCTGAATATCCTTGCCAACAATGTTCGCGACCGGCTGGGTGTAATCTCCTTTTATGTGGAGGGAATTCACTACAACCTGTTGGTACGCCTGTTGAACGATCTATACGGAATCCAAACCCGTGGTGGCTGTGCCTGTGCCGGAACCTACGGGCATTTCCTGCTCGAAGTATCGTATGAAAAATCGGAGGAGATAACAGATAAGATCAGCCATGGCGACCTTTCTGAGAAACCGGGCTGGGTGCGCTGGTCGTTACACCCAACAATGACCGATGCAGAAGTTGATTTAATGATGGAAGCATTGGCCGACATTGTTTCGAACATTGGAGAATACCAGAAAGACTATCAGTACCTGAACCGTAAGAATCTGTACATGCACAAAGACGATCAGGGCGATGATGAACTGATGCAAAGATGGTTTACGCTGGATTAAGCGTTTTTATGCAGTCATGGTTTGTTCCGAAGAAAAGCGGAATAGCAATCACAAACTTTCAATAAATTACATATTCCGATTCTTGCAAAGCATCGCTTTTGTATCTTTATCGCTATGTCAAAAAAATACAACACCGGCTTGGTACTTAGCGGCGGCGGAACCAGAGGATTCGCCCATATAGGTGTAATTGCCGCCCTCAACGACCTGGGTATAAAACCCGATGTTATATCAGGAGTAAGCGCGGGTGCAATTGCAGGCGCTTTTATTGCTGCCGGAACACCCCCCGAACGGATCGTGGAAATCTTTAAAAAAGGCTGGTTCTTTCAATATACCAAAATTCATATTCCGGTGGATGGACTCTTAAAACTGGATGGACTTAAAGAGATCATCGAGAAAGAGATTGACGTGAAAAAGATCGAAGATTTAGAAGTGCCTTTTTTTGTGGGAGTTTCAAACCTCAACAAAGGTACGGTTGAATATAAAAACAAGGGGCCGCTTGGAAAAACGGTGCTGGCTTCATCATCTATTCCGGTATTATTTGCCCCGGTAACGCTTGGACGCGATTTATACGTGGATGGCGGGCTGGTAGACAATGTCCCGATTGAGCCGATAAAAAACGACTGCGAACAAATCATCGTTTCCAACATTAGCCCCATTAACCCAAAAGCCAAACTGAAAAACCTCGTCCAGATTGCCACGCGCACAGTTTACATGAGCGTAAATGCCAAAATTGAAGAGATAAAAAAACAGGCTACTTATTACATTGAACCCCGCGGCATTGATGAATACGATATCTTTCTTCGGAAACACGCCGACGAACTTTACGAAATGGGTTACAAAGCCACTAAAAAAGCGTTTCAATAAAACGAAGAATGAAAGCAGATTTATTGTAGAATGCTGACCCTTTCTCCTGTCTTTCCCTTACGCAAGGGAAAGACGATCAGTCTCAAAAAGAAACAATAGTCGCAATACTTGATTTTGATCTGCTTTGAACTACTTGACAGTCATCCTTCCTTACTTGTAGAGAAGGATAAGAGGATGGGTATAAATGAAAATGTACTATTACCTTTTTATTTAAACAGGTTTTCGTCACGAATGATCATCAGTATGGCCGAATGCGGAACAATGATGTACTTCTCGTTGTTAAACTCAATTTCGTGCCCGCTTTTGTTTAAATAAATGGCCAGGTCGCCAATATGCGTTTGCAACGGAACGTATTTAACCGTCTCCTTGCTTTCCTTCCACACTTCGTCTTCTTCACTCACTGCCGGGATCGGGTATCCAGGCCCTACTTTCACAATATAACCACTTTGTACCTGCTCGTTTTCCTGCACAGTGGGCGGCAAATACAAGCCCGATTTTGTTTTTCCGCTGCGATTCTTCGGCTTTACCAAAACCCTGTCGCCAACCATTATAAATTTTTCGAGATCCTTTTCTTCAATTACTAATGACATATTCTTTCCTTTTTCAATCAAATAAATAAAATTATTCCGATTCCGAATAACAAAAATTCTCTTCGCCAATTGATTTTACGGGTATAAAAATAGCAAAGAATCAAAAAACACCATGTATTTCCCCTAATCATGAAAAAAAAAAACGAAATTACACAAACCAAATAAACCACTAAAATACAAGCAGTTAAAACAAAACACTGAAAATACTTTAAACTTTTACACTACTATGTATTGCATGGTATTATCTTTTATTTATATATTTGCAATACAATGTTCAATGTTTAGTACAGTACATTTTTAAAAAAAGTTCTAAAAATTTGTAACGAAACAAAAACTTGATCGTCTTAATAGCAGAAAACAAAAAAACAAGCAAAGCAAGAAACAAGAAAACAAGAAGCAGGAGGAAAGAGTCATGAAAACAAGAAACAATGTTCAGAAAGCAGTTACCAAAACAATGGCAGTCATCATGAGCCTGGTTTTATTAAGCATTACCGTAAACGCTCAGGAGTTTTGGAAAAACATTTTGAGAAACAACAGCTTTAGCCAAATAGCTTATGCAATGGCTGAAGAAAGCACTGAAGCAACTATTTACCCGACAGAAGCAGTAGTTGCCGATTACGCCGACATGGCTTCCCTTTTTGTAGCAGAAGCTGAACCTTCCCTTCAGGTGGAATCATGGATGTTAGATGTGAACAGATTTTCAGCTACCACTTCTATTCTAACAGAAACAGAAAGTGCACTTGAACTGGAAGACTGGATGGTAAACGAAAGTTTTTTCAGCAACACAGCCAGTTTGCTGACAGTGGACAAAGACACAGCATTGGAACTGGAAGGCTGGATGACCGACGAGGCAAACTTTAAAACCGGCACTTTGAAAGTGGAAAACGAAGTAGAAAGCAAACTGGAAGTAAAAGACTGGATGACAAACAACTTAGCCTGGAAATTTTAAACAGCGAATAACTCATTTTTTAACCGTTGTCTTTCGAAAGAGAGACAGCGGTTTTTTTATGCCAAATTTTCACCGATTAGATTTTATACCCATCCTCATATCCTTCCGTCTTACAGCTCCCCTTTTACTTACTCTTTTGGCTATTTGAATTTGAAGAAAATACAAATGATTTGAATAAGAAACATCGAATAAGGAATAAGAAATCAGGAAATAAAACTGATCGTCTCTCCATTCCTTAAGGGAGATACAGGAAAGTGGGTTAATAAAACAGAATCAAAAATACTTTGAAGGACGATCTACGTAATCGGATATTCGTTGTGAATATCGGTCAGTACTTCGCAACCGGTGGCGGTTACCAAAACCGTATGCTCAAACTGTGCCGACAGTTTATTATCGATGGTACGCGCTGTCCAGCCGTCATTCTTGTCGATGCTTGCCTTGGGTTTTCCCTGGTTGATCATCGGCTCAATGGTAAAAATCATTCCGGGTCGCATTTCCGGCCCTGAGTTACGGCGGGCAGCGTGGTCTACCTGTGGTTCTTCGTGAAAGTCGATGCCCACACCATGACCACAAAACTCATACACCACACTAAATCCCTGGGCTTTGGCATAACGGCTGATCACAAAACCAATGTTCCCGAAACGGTTCCCGGGTTTTACCTGCTCAATCCCCAGGTCAAGACAATGCAAGGTCACGTCAATCAGTTCGTCAGCATCTGAACTGATCTGTCCTACCGTAAACATTCTTGAGGTATCGCCATAATAACCATCCAGAATGGTGGTGATGTCAATGTTCAGGATATCTCCGGGTTTCAGAATTGTAGTTTTTGAAGGTATTCCGTGGCAAATAACATTGTTCAACGAAATGCAGCTCGATTTGGGATACCCGTTGTATCCTTTGGTCGCGGGAATAGCTCCATGGGAACGAATAAATTCTTCGATCTTGTCGTCAATAAACTCTGTGTTTACACCTTCTTTTACAAATTGCCCGGCATAATCCAGGGCCTGAGCAGCCAGTTTGGCACTTTTTCGGATGCCGTCGATCTGCTCCGGTGTTTTAATTACAATCTTTCCCATAAACCTTAAATATGCACGCAAAATTGAACATTTGTTACCGATTTTCAAAACCGAACAATAAATTTGCAAAAAAGTTTACCCGCCCATTAAGCTTGTGTAAACCGAATCGTTTGTATAAATCGAAAACCATGAGTACAATCGTCAATATTCACCGACAGGAACTGTCTACCAAATCGTATTTTGTAAACCGGTTCGCAGAACTGTCTACTTCCTATTTATTCTGGCAAATCCAGGAGATTGCCTGGGAACATGCCGAGATGCTGGGAGTGGGTTTTGAAAATCTTCAGCAGGATAAACAGTTTTGGGTACTGTCGCGCCTGCTGGTAAAAATTGACCGGCGTCCGCGGTGGGGCGAGAAATTCCGATTGGAAACATGGCCCGCCGGAACCGACGGGTTTTTAGCGCACCGCGATATTCGTTTTATTGACGAGAGCGGAACAACCATTATAAGGGCCACCACAAGCTGGCTGGTACTTGATCTGAAAACCAAACGTATTCTTCGTTTCGACAGTTTTAATAATTTTCCGTTTCACGACGAGCGGGTTTTTGATGGATTTGCCGGAAAGGTACCATCGCCAAAATCAGAAAAGGAGCTTGTATTTACGCCCGTACTCCTAAATGAAATCGACGTAAACCAGCATTTCAACAGTGGCCGCTACCTCGAACGGATCATTGACAGCTACGACTTTGATTTTCACGACAAAAACAGGCTGATAGAGTTTGAGATCAATTTTGCCAAGGAAGGTATTCCGGGTGATTTTCTGTCAGTAAAAAAGCAATTCACCGACGCTCAAAATCATCTTTGCAGTGTCGTCAGAGAAAGCGACGGGGCAGAATTAATCAGGGCTCGTTTGCTTTGGGCCTCGAGGTAACGACCGAAAGTTTGGCTTTAACTTTAAAAAAATGGGACTGCCAGTATCTGACAATCCCATCTTCTGCAAAAAGAATCAATTTTAGTAGCCGGGATTCTGATCCAATTCCGGGTTCGCATCCAATGCTGTTTGCGGAATCGGGAACAACAAACATTTTTCGGGAGTAACACCTTTCCATCCTGGTATTTCATCCAGGAAAGTGCCAAAGCGAATCATATCCTGACGCGCACTGCTCTCCCACGCCAGTTCAAAACGTCTTTCCTTGTATATATCTTCAAGCGTTGTGCTGCTTAGCAACTTGCTCGCATTGTCAAAAGCACGTCCTCTGATCAGGTTAACCAGGCGGGTGGCTTCATCGTTTTCTTTTCCTAAACGAACCAAAGCTTCTGCTTTCATCAGGTACACATCCGCCAAACGGAAAATAGCCATATCGTTCTCCATATCGCCGTTCAAACCGCTTTCGAATTCCCATTTCGAGCAACGTCCACCTTCTTCCTGTTCTACCTGCCCCCAACCATCTTCGTCAAGGTTGTATTTAAGCTCAATATCCACGGAGTGAATCAGCTGGCGGCCATGTGCCGTGATCAGAATACTGCCGTCGGTATTGTACATCGGGCCAAGCAGGAACGACCAAGCTACCCGCTTGTCTTCCGCATCGTAGTCTTTTATGTATTGAGGCATCGCACTTACACCGTTCCAGGTACCTACTTTCAGGTTCAACGGAATGGGATCCAGGTAGTGCAAAGTTCTTTTGTGAATATGGTTGCCACCGTCGGCAGTACTAAATACAACCGGGAAGATAATTTCCTTCGAATTCTGGTTCTGCACCACAAAACTGGCTTTAAAATTGGGTTCAAAAACATATCCCAGCTCCATTACCTCATCGCAGGCATCGGCGCATTCCTGCCATTTCGCGCCTCCTTCAGGGTACCATACCAATGCATTCAGGTACATTTTGGCGAGCAAAGTATACACTACACCTTTGGTAATTTTCCCGTAACTGGCTGCAGTAACATCTTCGCGCACCACATCTTTGATCGCATTCAGTTCAGTCAGCACAAACTCGTAAACTTCGCTTCTGGATTTGGTAACCGGATTGGAAGAGTCTTTAAAATCAGTTACAATCGGCACATTTCCGTAATAGTCGAGCAAAAGATAATACCAGAAAGCACGCACTCCCCTGATTTCAGCCAAAATAACGTCTTTGTTGCCGATGCTTTCATTTTCTTCGATCATCGAATAAATCTTGTTGCAACTCGAAATACTTTCCATGGCTGCGTTGTACGAACTCCTGACCAGGCTTGTGTTAGGCGTCCAAGTGTGGAATCTTAGCTCTTTAAACTGACCACCGTCCCACCAGTCGCCACCTTTGCGGGTAGGAGTAACAGCCATGTCAGCAGAACATTCGCTTAAAAGAAAATAGTTCGATGGAAATACATTCTTCAGGGTGCGATATATCGGGGCAATCAGTGAATTTATCTGCGATTCGGTATTGCCAAATTCATCCACGGGCAGTTTATCAAAAACTTCTTCGTCCAGGTTGGTACATCCCTGATAAAGGAAAGAAAATGCAATGACGAAGACCAGTGATAATATTTTCTTGTTTTTCATAATTCAAAGTTGTTTAAGTTTAAAAACTAACATTTACACCCAGGGAAATAGTCCTTGATTTTGGATAGTACTCCCGTCCTTCAATACCCGGATCGAGTCCAGCCATTTCAATTTCAGGATCAAGGCCTGTATAGTTGGTGATGGTAAACAGGTTTTGTCCGGTTACATACACCCTTACTTTCCTGATCTCTTCAATTTTCGACACATCGAAAGTGTAACTCAGGCTGATGTTGTCCAACTTCAGGAACGAGCCTTTTTCGATATAATAGCTACAGTACTTTGGATTGTCGGCCAACCCGATGGTTAAAGCGTCGTGCAAAACATTGGCACCCGGCAACCACTGGGTGGTAGCATACGACATTTTCGAGAAGTTCAGCAGATCGTTGCCATAAACACCTCTGAAAAAGAAATTCAAATCCCAGTTTTTATAGGAAATCGTATTGGAAATACCATAAGTCAGTTTAGGCTGAGCCGAACCGATGTAAGTACGGTCGTCGTTGGTAAGTCCGGGTTTTCCGTCAATCATATCGTCCATGATGTACATTCCGTCCTCGTCCAAACCTTTGCACAACCAACCATAGAAAGTTCCCACTTCGCGGCCTTCTTCCACAATGTGAGTGGTATTGCTGGAACCTCCGCGAATCCACGCATCACCCGTAAGAATGGAACTGGTAGAAAACTCATCGCTGGAGAGTTTGGTAATTTTGTTTTTGTTGTGCGCCAGGTTTACAGAAGCCGTCCAACGCAGCTTATCTTTCCGAATGATGTCGCCGGTAATCAACATCTCGATCCCTTTGTTCGACATCTCCCCTACGTTGGCCAGCATATCGGGATAAAGGAACGGAGGTACCGGAACTTTATAGGTGTACAACAAGTCTTTGGTTCGTTTGTCGTAGTATTCAATGGTACCACTGATCCGGCTGTTCAGGATGTTGTAATCCACCCCAATGTTGAACATCGAAGTTTCTTCCCATTTCAGGTTTTCGTTGGCATTCTGGCTGATCTGGTAAGCCCTGTACCATTTACCGTTGTCGTAGTACTGACCCGAGTTGCCATAAAGCTGTAACGATTTGTAAGGATCAATACCGTCCTGGTTACCCGACACACCGTAACCGGCTCTGATTTTCAAATCATCCAGGAAGGTCAGGCCTTGCATAAACGACTCTTCGTTGATACGCCAGGCACCCGAAACCGATGGGAAAGTAGCCCATTTGTGGTTGTCTCCAAATTTTGAAGAACCGTCGTAACGCATCGAAAGCGTCAGGATGTACTTCATTTTGTAATTGTAGTTAGCCCTTCCGAAGAAAGAAACCAGCTTGTTCATGTTTTTACCCGACCACACATCCGAAGGACGCAGGTTTTCGCCTGCCCCCAGATTATTGTATCCAAAGAAGTCGGTTACAAACTGACGGTTCTGGGCTCCTGAATTCTGGTAATAGTTTTCTTCGTAAGAATAACCACCCAGCAATGCTATTTTATGATCGTTGATTGATTTTTCGTAGTTAACCGTTGTTTCCAGCAATTCTTTGTCACTGGTCCAGTTTTCGCGCTTGGCAAAACCCTGGTCGTTCCGTCCCCGTTCCGTATCAGAATCGTAATATTGTCCGTAATCGTTGGTGGCTCTTTGCTTGTGTAATTTAATTCCGGCGGTAAACCCTTCAAACAGGTTTAACTGAGCGTCTACGTTTCCGAAATACAGCGAATTTTTATGCAAACTGCTGTTGTATTCGATATTTCTAACCGGGTTTCCCTGGTCGTACTCCTGTGTATCGTACCAGGTTCCATCGTCCTTTTTAATCGGTACAACCGGAATCATGTTGTAAGCCAATACGAAATTCCGTGTGTCGGTTGGAGAATAGTCGCGGCTGGTAATGGCACCGGTAAACGAAACATTCAATTTGTCGTCCAGTGCTTTCTGATTAAACGAAAAACGAACGTTGTAACGCTTCATCTCATTGTCTTTCACCACCCCTTTCTGGTCGAGATAGGAAACCGACGCGCGGTAGTTGCTGTTGCGTCCGCCGCCAGAGAAAGATACATTGTGGTTCTGGCTGACACCGGTTCTCATAATGGCATCAAACCAATCGGTGTTGGCGCCTAAATCCAGCCCTTCGGTGTTAATGCTGTTGGCAGCTGCGTAATCGCGCCATTCTTTGGCTGTTAAAACATCCGGTACATTGGTAACCGTACTGGCTGCCAGATAGCCGTCGTATTCAATAACAGTTCCGTAGTCTTTTCCTTTTTTAGTAGTGATCAGAATTACACCGCTGGCCGAACGCGAACCATAAATAGCCGCGGCAGAAGCATCTTTTAACACACTGATCGATTCAATATCCTGAGGTGCAACCGATGAAAGGCTCATTCCCGGAACTCCGTCGATTACAATAAAAGGCTGGCTGCTTCCGGTAAGCGAAGAAGTACCTCTCAAACGGATGGTTTGCTCTTTGGTAACATCGCCGCTTCCCAAAGTAATCGACAAGCCAGCCACTTTTCCTTTTAGCAGGTCCACCGCATCTTTGGTCAAACCTTTGTTGAACTCATCTTCCGAAACATTGCTGATCGATCCGCTCACCTCTCTTTTTTGCTGAACACCGTAACCGATGGCCACTACTTCGTCGAGTTGCATTATGTCTTCCCGCAGTACGATGTTGAACATGCTTTGCGAGCCAATTTCAACTTCCTGGGTCTGGAAACCAACAAACGACAAGGAAAGCACTCCTCCACTGGCCGGAACATCCATGGTGAATTTTCCGTCGGCATCGCTTACCGTACCGGTCATCGTACCTCTCAGCACAATGGTAACCCCTGTCAAAGGTTCGCCTTTTGAGTCGTTTACAATACCGGTAACGGTTTTCTTCTCTTGCGGAATAGTTAGCATATTCCCTGCTTTTTTCATCACCGCAATCTGGCGGTCACTAATTTTATAAGTCAGATCCGTTTCCTGCAATGCCTGTTCCAGCAGGTTGTCAACCGTTACTTCGCTAACACTTACGTCAACTTTCTGATTGACGTTCACCAGGTCGTCGGAGTAGACAATAATAAATTCACTGTTTTTTTCAATCTCATGAAACACCTGCTTTAGGGTAACATTACTCAGTTTCATCGAGAATTTTGCAGTCTGGGAATAGCTGTTTGCCGCTGAAGCAAACATAACTGAAAGTAATAGGATGATAGTTAGCCTCATGACAAGGAAAGTTTTTTTGACCCACTGCGAGTACACAGCAAAGCCATTCTTACAAATTTTATTCATAAATTTAAGCGTTTAATTAAGCATTGTAATTAATTAATCTCAGGACCGGCGGGTGGTACGAACACTCTCCGGTTCTTTTTTCATACGTTAGCGCGATTAGTTTTACAGAATTGTTACATAGGCATTTAGATTAGTTTGGTTGGACAATAAAATAATCTCCGTTTTGTTGTTTACCCCAGTCAATCGGGACAAAAGCCTGAAGCACATCCAGCACTTCCGATATATCGCTTTTAAGGTCGAGTTTACCGGATATTTTGTACGTACCCAGCATCGGGTCTTTTATGTGAATTCTTTTGTTGTAATACCTTTCCAGCCTCCGTACCACGCGGTTCATGTCCAGCCTGTCGCAGTTAAGCATGCCTTCTTTCCACGAAACATACGAAGCCACATCTACCTTGTTTACATAATTTACTCCACTTGAACGATCAAGCAAAAACATCTCGTTGGGGTGAAGTGTGTTGGTTTTCTTTCCTTTCAACAAGCCATGCTCGCTGATCTTTACATCTACCTTCCCGCTTACCAGCACTGTGTGGAAGATATTGTCATCGGGGTAGGCCGACACATCAAAAGTGGTCCCCAAAACAACGACATCTGCCGGTTCGGTGCGCACTACAAAAGGTTTCTGCGCGTCTTTCACCACCTCAAAAAAGGCCTCGCCAATCAGCAATACTTCGCGTTGTTTTTTATCAAAAACCGAAGGATACATGAGCTGGCTACCCGCGTTTAACCATACTTTGGTTCCGTCGCTCAGCGTAAGATTTGAGCTTTTGCCATAGGGAATAATTACGTGGTTGGTGCTGTTTACTTTCTCTGATACCTGCTGCCGGATGGTGTCGTTGTCGATGATCACCTGTTCCCCGCTGGCGTCGTATTTAATGTTGGATTCTTTTGATTCAAGCGGAACCGACTTGCCATCAGCCAGAATAATCCGTGCATCGGTAAAATTGGCGGGCACGGTCTCCGCCATGCTAAACTCGTTGCAATCCTTGTCTTTGCTGTAGAAATAATAGCTGAGGCCACCGCTGGCAAATACGAAAATAAAAATGGCGGCATACTTCAGCAGGCTTATGAACCTGTTCTTCCGTGGTGCTGCCGTGCGGTGCTTCACGCTGTCCCACAATTCAAAGACTTCCGCAATCGAAAGCTCTTCGTTCTTGAAACGGAAATAGTTAAAAATCTCGATTGCCTCATCTATCTCTTCCTTTTTATCGGGATTCTCTGCCAGAAAGTTTTCCCAGAAAACTTCGGACGCCTGATTGGTTTTCAACAACCACTGAAGAAACGATTCTTCGTTCAAAAAGTCGGTAGAGTTATATGTCTTGAATTGGTTCATTCTGAAAGTTTCTCAATTCTATAAGACATGAACTTCCAAAGTGTAGATACTTTTTTCGAAAAAAATTCAAGAAAAAATTACTCACCCAACTTATCTTACTGATTTAATGAGAGAAAACAGGATCATTTTTCCCGTACAGAAACAGAAAACAATGCCAAAAGAAAATTGGAAACACGCTTTTTATCGCTTTTAATAATGCTGCGGACTTTATTAACTGCCCGACTGATCAGCGAACGCGAAGACTGCTCTTCGAGCTCAAGCACTTCTGCAATTTCCTTGTGGCTCAGCCCAAAATAGAAACGCAGATACAGAGCCTCTTTCTGTCGGCTGGTCAGCGACTCAACCGCCGACCGCACAATCAGTAGTTTTTTGGAATAATGATCGTTCTCGAAATCCTCGCGGTTCAGGTCCTCCAAACCGGTCTCAAAACGATAATCACCCGTTTTCATGATTTCTTCGAGCTTACTGGAGCGTAAGGACTCCCTGAAAATCATCCGCTTCAGGGAAGCAAACAGGTAAGCTTTCACATTATCGGTGGCCGAAAGTTTGCCCCGCGATTGAATAAGGGTTACAAACAGCTCCTGTATACAGTCTTTTACCAGCGACCGGTCGACCGTAAATTTACAGCCGTACGCAAACAAATCGTTTACGTTGTTCAGGTAAATGGTAGAAAGGGCAGTTTGGCTTCCTTCCAGAAAATCCATCCACAGGAATTTGTCTTTCTCTTGATTGGGATACATTACCGGGCCGTTTAAGTTTAGTAAGTATAGCTCCCTAAAATTAGGATTATTATTATGAATACAAAAGAAATTGCACGGGCACTTTGTCTGTTTCAATGTCGCGTATTAAAATGACACCAATATCAAACAACCCGTGATTACCGATAATTCAGCTACTCCAAAAGATTTAGTATTTCCTCCACTTTCTCGTTCATCGGCAGGTGTCCGTTTACCCAGTGAATTTTGGTGCCGCGTTTTTCCATGCCCCGAAACCAGGTCATCTGGCGTTTGGCAAACTGGTGAATCGCAATTTCCAGCTGCCGGAACATTTCATCGTAACTCAGTTCGCCAATCAGGTGTAATGTCAGAAACTTATATTCCAGGCCGTAATAAATCAACTGGTCCGGGGTGAGTCCCGAGTCGAGCAGCTTTTGCACCTCATCGAGCATGCCTTCTTCCAGGCGCTGCTTCAGGCGCAGCGTAATTCGCTGGCGGCGCATTTCGCGGTCAAAATCAATCCCGATATTCAGGCTGCGGATCTCCGGCATTTCCGAAGCTTCCTGCGCATGCTCGGCGTAGTATTTTTCAATTTCGATGGCACGAACAGCCCGGCGGTCGGTTTCCACATCCGTATCGTTGTGCAGGCGGGGCTTCATACTTTTTAAAATTCCGGTCAGCTCCTCCAGCGTTTTCCCTTCCAGCTCCTTGCGTAGTTCCCGGTTGGGCGGGACTTCAATCAAGCGGTAGTTTTTCAAAACAGCCTCGAGGTACAAGCCGCTGCCCCCGCATAAAACCGGGAATTTCCCCCGCGATTGGATCTCATTGTAAACCCGGATAAAATCGGTTTGAAAACGATATACATTGTAATGCACACCTGCTGCCTCAATATCCACCAAATGCGACGGCACTTCCACACCATCCACAAAATAATCGGCATAATCTTTCCCGGTGCCCAGGTCCATTCCGCGGTACACCTGGCGCGAGTCCGCCGAAATTATTTCTCCCTTCAAACGAGCCGTAACATGTGCCGCCAGTCCGGTTTTGCCCGTAGCTGTTGGCCCCAATATGGTAAGCAGATTGTATTTCAATTTAAATCGATTTTGAAAACAAAGAAACAAATATTTAAGTGTTTTGCCCGAATATTCAAGTAATAAAGAAAATTCTTGAAGTTAACTATCCCTGTAAAAGGCAAGTGGTATCTTTATTCCGCAAGCGGAATAAAACGGCACACAGATAACGCAGATTTACGCAGAAAATGATGTCATCCAAATGGCGAAATAAAATTTGCGGCAATCAGCGAAATTAGCGGGAAATAAAAAGTGTTTGCAGAACGATGAAGGTATTACTCTAACTTTATTTCAGAAAAAAGCTAAAAATCAAATTTTCGTTGTTTCCCCCCTCTCCATCCGTCAGCTGACGGATGATATCTCTCATGAGGTTCAGGGAGAATAGAAGGATACCCCTTGGCAAGCCCGGGAATTTTATATGACTAAAACCCGGCAGACTTTTTAAAATTTTTCGATTATTCTTAAAAGTTTCAAAGACGAAGCCTCAATTCTTTATCTTTGAGAGATAGAATCAATACCGGTTTATTTTATGATAAAGGAAGCATGTGTAGAATCGCTGAAAGAAGCAAAAATGGCAGCCGAAAGAGGTGCCAACCGCATTGAGTTATGCGCCGACCTGGCCGAGGACGGACTCACCCCCTCATTCGAATTAATGAAGCAGGCCTGTTCGGAGCTGCCCATCCCGGTTATGACCATGGCACGCCCGCGGGGTGGTAATTTTGTTCATACTGCGGAAGAGGTGGAACAAATGAAAGTGGCCATCGACCAGGCCAAAGCAGCCGGTGCACACGGAGTGGTTTTTGGCTTGCTGACCCCGGACAATAAAATCGATGAAAAAAACACCCGGCTTTTGGCTGAATATGCACAGCCTCTACCGGTAACTTTCCACAAAGCCATCGACGAAATGGACGACCCCGTGGAAGGCGTACGTGTTTTGAAAACCATTCCGGGAATCAAACGTATCCTCACTTCGGGAGGTAAAGCTACCGCACTGGAAGGACAGGAAACCATCCGGAAAATGATACAGGAAGCCGAAGGACAGATCATCATTTTAGTGGCCGGGAAAGTGCTGGACTCGAACGTGGAAGAAATCAGCCGGCTGACCGGAGCCAGCGAACTGCACGGAAGAAAAATTGTAGGGGAGCTGATTTAGCCCTTCCGCATTCTGTTTTAATTGACAATCAAAATTCTAAACATTATAGTATCATGAAAAAATTAACCTTTATTGTTCCGCTTCTGTTTGCCTTTTTTGCACAGGCGCAGCTGGAACACGAAATAACCGACTATGTGTGGCCTACCGACGAAAAAGTGCTGCAAAAACTCGAAGACTGGCAAGACCTGAAATTTGGTTTGCTGATGCACTGGGGAACCTACAGCCAGTGGGGAGTTGTTGAATCGTGGTCGATTTGCCCCGAAGACGAAGGCTGGTGTGCCCGTAAAAAAGGAAGTAATCCGGACGATTATTTTACCTACAAGAAAGAATACGAAAACCTGAAACTTTCTTTTAACCCCGTCAACTTCGAGCCCGGGAAATGGGCAAAGGCAGCCAGCAATGCCGGGATGAAATACGTGGTTTTTACCACCAAGCACCACGATGGCTTTTGCATGTTCGATTCGAAATACACCGACTACAAAATCACGGACAAAGACTGTCCGTTTAGTATAAATCCGAAAGCCAATGTTGCCAAAGAGGTTTTTGATGCTTTCCGCACCGAAGGCATGTGGGCAGGGGCTTATTTCTCGAAACCCGACTGGAACAACCCCAACTACTGGGACCCGAAGTTTCCGCCGCTCGACCGGAACGTAAATTACGATCCGGATCTTCATCCTGAAAAATGGGAGAAGTTTGTCGACTTTACCCACAACCAGATTATGGAGTTGCTGACCGACTACGGAAAGATTGACATTTTGTGGCTCGATGGCGGCTGGGTTTGCAAGCAATCGGACGAAGCGCTGAAAGCCTATTACGAAGGACGCCACGCCAAAGCACCCAGTGGTTTTATCAAAAACCGGGTGATCAGCCAGGATATCCGCATGGACGAACTGGCAGCCAAGGCCCGCGAGAAACAACCCGGACTTATTGTGGTTGACCGCGCGGTAAAAGGCCCCAACCAAAACTACCTGACACCCGAAAACCGGGTTCCGGATACACAGCTTCCTTACCCGTGGGAGTCGTGCATTATTGCCGGAGGAGGCTGGTCGTGGGTGCCCAATCCGCAATACATGACACCCAAACAAGCCATTCATATGCTCATCGACATTGTGGCCAAAGGGGGCAACCTTCTTTACAACATTGGCCCGGCACCCGATGGTTCGTGGCCCGAAGATGCCTACAAACTGCTCGATGCCATGGGAAAATGGATTGACGTAAACGGCGAAGCGATTTACTCGACACGTGCCATTGCACCTTTCAAAACCGACAATATTTGCCTGACCCAGCAAAAAGACAGCAAAGCGGTTTACGCGCTTTACCTGGAGCAGGAAGACGGTGCAGGATTGCCCGCTTCGTTTACCGTTAAAGGAATAAAAGCTGCCAAAGGTGCCAAACTTAGCATGCTCGGCGCCTCCGGAACGCTGAAATGGGAAAATACTGCAGAAGGAGTAAAAGTGTATGTTCCGCAAAAAATAAGAACCAAGCTGCCTTGCGACCTTGCCTGGGCGGTAAAAATATCGGCGGTGGAATAAAACACCGATCCGGCAAGTTATAAAACAGGCCATTTCTCACAAAAGAAATGGCCTGTTTTGGTTTTATTATCGATGAATAACTGACTAAACCTCTATGCATTGAAATACAATGATACCAGATGATTCATTCTATTGCTTCTTCTTATTCTTCAACTTCTTTTCGGTATCGTTTACCTGTTCCAGAAAATGTTTTTCTACTTCCGAAATCTCATTTTTCTTCAACTCCTTGTATTTCTCATATTCAACATGAGCTCTTTTCAACGCTTGTTCATGACTGATTGTTCCTGAATGGGTTAATATATCTTTCCTTGTCATTTTCAGAAATGTATCCAATTGCTCAATCCAGTCTTTCATATACATTGGTTCCTGGTTGAGTGCCTGAAGCTCGGCAAGTTCCAGATATGCAGTAACAATCCGGTTTAAAATATCCAGTTCGCTTTCAGTGAGGTAATTTTTGGCTATGACCGTTTCTTGTTTGGTAGGTTTCTTCCCTCTAAAACTACTTAACCCGAGGTGGGGCTTACCTGAATCTACCCGCTGATAAATAATCTCCGCAGCAGTATGTCCGTGCGCTGCCCAATGCATTTTATTTTGTATGGTCTTGAAAAACACCACCGACATTTCCAACGATGGATCGTAATCGATACTTGTCGCATAAATATCAAGGACTTTTCGCCAAAACACTTTTTCTGATGAACGAATATCCCGTATACGGGCTAATAACTCATCGAAGTAATTTCCTCCACCGGCTTGCTTTAACAAGTCGTCGTTCATGGTAAATCCCTTCACGATGTATTCTTTTAACCGTGCAGTTGCCCATTGGCGGAATTTTGTCCCCTGATGGCTTTTAACCCTGTAACCAACCGAAATTATTACATCTAAACTGAAAAATTTTACAGGCCGGTCTGACCCACTAATGTGCAAAATTTGCACATTGCTTTTTTCTTCCAGTTCGCCTTCATTAAAAATGTTATTGATATGTTTCGTTATTACCGACCGTTCTTTCTGAAACAGCTGGCCCATTTGTGCCTGCGAAAGCCAAACCGTTTCCTCTTCCAGTCTGACATCAATTTTGGTTTGTCCGTCTTCAGTCTGATAAAGAAGTATTTCTGAATTAGTATCCATTTTTATGAAGTTGTCAAAAGTCGAATATTGAAAAGAACGAACAAAACCAGCTTGTTGACAATCAAGACTAGCTGCCATTCTTTGAATAAAATGATTGATAAAAGTATAATAAAAAAGCGAGAACTATCCGCACAGAAAAGATTGACAACTGTGCGAATACTTAATTTCCATTTTTATGCTGAAGGCCTCCAATTACCTTCCGGCGTTATTTGCTTTTAGCAGTTTGGCGCCAAAAACAAACAGACACACGGTTTTTATAAGTTCCAGGGCGACGTAAACAAAATGCAGTTTCGAGTCCGGAACCTCCTGCCCTTCCATCATCATTACGGCACGTTCGTCAAGTGCCGGAAGGAGCCAGACGGTTTGAAGTACCAGCACCCCAAGTGCAACCAAAAACAGGACGCCGCCTTTCCGGTGGAGCGGTATTTTTTGCCACAAAAAATTTACGATCACAACGACCGCCAGCACCATTTCGATTTTGTTGAGCACCTGAAACACCAGACGCCCAATGCCAAGACCCAGCGCAACCGTTATCCCGGGCGCCCTGAACTTAAGCCAGGCCTCCATAAAACTAATGGCCCCCACAAAACCGATCCAGATAAATACGGCCGCAATGGCCCAGGCGTAATTTTTGTCTTTCATATTTTATTCATTTTCATTCGGTCAGCATCAAAAGGCTGCACTTTCGGCACGATAAATCAACCAGGCTTCCGAACCAGGTCAGGGCTTGCCTTCAATCCGGCTAAAAAAGGCCGCCGGGTTGGCCGGCAATGGTAACTCGACTTCGTGCAGCACAAAACGTTCATCCGGAAGACACGCTGCCACGTACCTGCGCAATTCTTCCGCTGTAAACTGTGTTTTAAAGTCGTTTCGCAAACCCCGGTCGCCGGCAAAACATACATTCACGTCCCCGGTTTCGGCGCTAAAAACCATTTGCAAACGCTGCTCCATCAAACGCAAAAAGCTTTTTTGCCAGGGCAAATGCACCAATTCAGGCAAACTAAATTCCCGCCTGCCCTCGGCACATACAAACACATCGCTTAACCGCACTTTATCTTGCATAACTTTTGTTTACCCGGGTGAATTCCATCCTTCAGAATTGTTTCACGAAAAAACAACACAATTGGAAATACAGTAGCATAACACCCCGCTGATGTTTTTAGTTCTTACCAGGCAACAACCACTTTCGCCAGGGCAAACAATAAGCTAAAAAGGAATTACAGCCTGCGCCCCGTCAGTGCCGGATACCCGTTTTTTCTCCGAAACCCCAAAAACAGCTAACTAACTGATTTAAAGAAGCCGCCGCAGTTGAGAGTAATGAAATCCTGACCTTTTGCAAACGTCCCGCAACTCAGAGAAGTATCATCCTGAGGTCAGGATAACGTTTCTCTGTTCAGAAATATAACATCCTGACCCTTTGCAAACGTCCCGCAACTGAGAGTAGTATCATCCTGACCTTTTACAAACACCTCGCAAATCAGAAATGCATCATCCTGAGGTCAGGATAACGTTTCTCTGTTCAGAAATATAACATCCTGACCCTTTGCAAACGTCCCGCAAATGAGAGTAGTATCATCCTGACCCTTTGCAAACACCTCGCAAATCAGAAATGTATCATCCTGAGGTCAGGATAACGTTTCTCTGTTCAGAAATATAACATCCTGACCCTTTGCAAACGTCCCGCAACTGAGAGTAGTATCATCCTGACCNTTTTGCAAACACGTCGCAAATCAGAAATGCATCATCCTGAGGTCAGGATAACGTTTCTCTGTTCAGAAATATAATATCCTGACCCTTTGCAAACGTCCCGCAGCTGAGAGTAGTATCATCCTGACCTTTTGCAAACGTCCCGCAGCTGAGAGTAGTATCATCCTGACCCTTTGCAAACCTGCCGCCAATCCGAAAAGTAATATCCGGCGGGCTTCCTTACTAAACAACGGACAGAGAAGAACAACGCATACCGGCTGCCTTCCAACGGCTTAAAAACAAAGAGTCAGGCACTTTACCTCTACATTAACAATCCCCGAAAAAACATGCTCAACAACATATTCCCGGGATTAAGCCCTATTTTCGCGCGCTGATTCAAAAAACATCACATTACAAATATTCAGCGAACGGACAGCCGCACAATCAGCAAACAATCTGCTGCGGGCCAACACAGGCAACCGTTCCGCCAAAACGATTACCTATGAAGTTTCAATTTCAGTTTATCGATAAAAAACAAGGAAGTGTTAAAGACGACCTGCTTTCGGGACTAACCGTTTCGCTGGCATTGGTACCCGAGGCCGTGGCATTTGCGTTTGTGGCGGGAGTTTCGCCCATTGTTGGCTTGTACGGTGCCTTTATGATGGGGCTGGTGACCTCGCTCATTGGCGGCCGCCCGGGAATGATCTCGGGAGCTACCGGCGCCATGGCGGTGGTGATGGTAAGCCTGGTGCAAAAAGGAAATGCCATGGGCGAAATGCAGGGCCTGCAATACCTGTTCGCCGCCCTCATCCTGACCGGGATCATCCAAAACCTCTTTGGCATTTTTAAACTCGGAAAGTTTATTCGCCTGGTGCCGCATTCGGTCATGATGGGCTTTGTAAACGGCCTCGCCATTGTGATCTTTCTTTCGCAGCTGAACATGTTCAAAGCGGGTGGCGAGTGGCTCAGCGGCGCGCCCCTGTTCACCATGCTTGGCCTGGTGGCGCTCACCATGGCCATTATGATTGTGCTGCCCAAAATCAGCAAAGCCATACCGGCCGCGCTGGCGGGGATACTGGTGGTTTCGGCCCTTGTTATTTTTGGAAACATCGAAACCGAGACCGTAAAATCCTTTATCCAGTCGGGCGGCGGCGAAGGCATCAAAGCCGGGCTCCCCACGTTTAATGTCCCGCTGATTCCCTTTAGCCTCGAAACCCTGAAACTGATTTTGCCTTACTCGCTGATCCTGGCGGGCGTGGGTTTAATTGAATCGCTGATGACGCTGAACCTGGTGGACGAACTCACCGAAACACGCGGCAGCGGCAACCGCGAGTGCGTGGCACAGGGAACGGCCAACATCATCAACGGTTTTTTTGGAGGAATGGGTGGTTGCGCCATGATCGGGCAAAGCATCATCAACATTAAATCGGGCGGCCGCGGTCGCCTCTCCGGAATTGTTGCTGCCATTATGCTACTTATGTTTATTCTTTTTGCGTCGGGTTACATTGAAATGATACCGATTGCCGCCCTGGTGGGGGTGATGTTTATGGTGGTGATCGGCACTTTTGCTTGGAGCACCTTCAACATCATCAATAAAATTCCGGTGTCTGATTTAATTGTGATTGTACTGGTGACCGGGTTAACCGTTCTTTTCGACCTGGCTGTGGCGGTTTTATCGGGCGTAATTGTTTCGGCGCTTGTTTTCTCGTGGGAAAATGCCAAACGCATCCGGGCGCGCAAAAGCACCGACGAACACGGAATCAAACATTACGAGATTTTTGGCCCCCTTTTTTTTGGATCGACGACCCTTTTTCAAACCAAGTTCGATGTTCAAAACGATCCGGATGAAGTGATTGTCGATTTCAAGGAATCACGCATCATGGACCAGTCGGCCATTGAAGCCATCAACAAACTCGCCGAGCGCTACCAGAAAGTGGGGAAAAACATTCACCTGCGCCACCTGAGCAAGGACTGCATCAAGCTGGTAAAGAAAGCCGAAAAAATCTGCGATGTAAATGTGCTGGAAGACCCCAACTATTTTGTGGCCATCGACCATTACAATCGCTTGTTGAAGCAGAAAGCCTGAGAGCGGAGTTTCCCCGGCTAACACAAGCGTGTTTACAACTTTAGCACCCGGATGAACGTTCGTTGCACGATGCAGCGTAATTTTCGGATAATTTTCCACCTCAGAAAAACAGGACAACATTGACAGCAGAAAAACGCACAAAACGTAAAAAACGCCGGCTCAAAAAGAAATACAAGATCCGCTTAATTGTACTGGCCGTAATAGCCATTGCAGCGCTCGTTCTTTATTTTCCGGCCAAAAAGAAGGTAACCGAAATGCTTCACCCGGCTCCCATCGGCACGGTAAAAGTAGATTGGTACAAAGACCTGAACCAAAAACACCTGAAATACGCCCAACAGAACGGGATAGCACGCTTCAAAACCAACGAAGAGCTGGAAGCCGGTGTTCCGGAACTGCTGAAAACCGGGAAACTGGAACACATTTCTGACAACGGTTATTACCGCATTTGTCCGCTCACTCATTCACATCCCTACCTCACACCTTCTGCCAAAAATTTCCTGGAAGAACTGGGCAAGCGCTTCTCGCAAAAACTGGACGAGCACGATCTGCCGCATTACTATTACCAGGTAAGTTCGCTGCTGCGCACCACCGAAAACCAGAAAAAGCTAAGCCGCAGCAACGGAAATGCGTCACCCAATACCTCGCATTTGTATGCCACTACTTTTGATATTCCGTATTTCACGGTGGTAAAACGTACGCTTTTGTGGAACGAGGCGGAAGTGACCGACGGCCGGGCCAGTAAATTACTTTCCGAAGCCATTGGCGAATTGCGGGAAGAAGGCCGCTGCGTGGTGGTTACCGAACGCAACGAACGCTGTTTTCACATCACGGTCACCGATTAACCCGCGCCTCATCCTGACACACAAAAAGGTTCACGCAAAGCAAATAAGAAAACGCAAAGACCGCAAAACAGTCATTACAGAATGCCTCTTTAAGCGTCATAAACAAACCACTGCGATGTTTTCGCTGATAGTTAAGCGTCTATTCGCTTTAATTTTTTTCTGAAAGTCAATCTTAAAAAATATCCAATTCTCAATTTTGAATGTAAAATATCCAACAAAATGCAGGAAATTGGATATTGGGAATTCTACATTGGATATCCTGCATTAAAAATCAAAAACAAATCCCGGACAGGAGTATACATTTTAACTTTCATTTCTGTTGGTGATTCCTCAGAATTATGTTTGTTTTGTTTCGCTGATGAAAATGCTTGGAGTCTCCCCATTCGCCGTAGCCAATTTCGGCACCGGCTAAACTAATGCGCGCTTCGAGGCAGTTCCTGCACAGCTCAGCATCTTCGTCGAGGCAAGGTTTGTTCTCGTACAGTTGGTATTCTTCGCGGTATTCGCAGGGAGTAAGGTTGGGCATGATCACATTGGCCCCCACAGCCAGCGCTTTTTCGCGCCCCGCCGGATCAATGGCCTGCAAAGCCGTAGCCGCCGCAATGTTGATGTCGGGCATCAGCAAACGCAGAACCGCCACCATGTTCAGCGCCAGGTCAAAACGTTCCTGCTTGCTCATCAGCACATGCCGGTGTTCGTAAAGCGGTGTGTCGGCGTGTTCGATGTACGGACCCATTCCGCACATATCGATGTCGATTTTTTTGAAAAACAGCAGATCATCGGCCAGGTGTTCATACGTTTGAAACGGCAGCCCGATCATTACACCTGTTCCCACCTGGTAACCCGCCTGTTTAAGAGAAGCCAGTGCTTCCAGTCTTTTCTCAAACGAATGATGATCGTTTTCGGGATGGATCTTGTAGTACAATTCCCGGGTTGATGATTCGATCCGCAAGAGGTAACGGTGCGCACCGCTTTCAAACCAGCGGCGGTAAGTTTCGAGCGACTGCTCGCCGCAACTCAGCGTAATTCCCAACTCGTTGTTCGAAAGTTGCTTGATCTTTTTCAGCAGATCGTCCACGCGCTTCACAAAAGCAGGCGACGACAATTCGCCCGATTGCAACACCACCGAAGCAAAACGGTTCTCCCACGCAAAGCGGCAGGCATTCAGTATTTCATCGTCTTTGGCATCGTAGCGCAACACTTTTTCGTTGCCTTTCCGGATACCGCAGTACAAACAATCTTTCGAGCACACATTCGAGAATTCGATCAACCCCCGAAAGTAAACCTTGTTGCCTACTTCTTTGATTTTCACTTCGCGGGCACGTTGCAACAGAGCTGTGCGTTCCGTACCTTTCAGTTTCAACAATTGTATGATCTCTTGTCTTTCCAATGCTTTTGAATGTGCAGCAAAAATAGTTTTTTCTGACTAAAACTCTTCCTAAGATTTGTCTCCCTATTGAAAGAATTTACTTTTGTACATAAAAACATAACCTACTAATGAACTACCGAATCCTACTTTTCGTCCTACTGCTTTCAATCTCATTTTTAAACGCAAATTCGCAATATTATACCGGGGACAAAATTTTACAACTGAATCTCCACCCCTTAGACAGTCAAAAGTTTATTGTAAAACTGTTTTCTAAATCAACGTTACAACTATCTGAACTTTGGGAAATGGGAGCAAGGGTATCGGATATAGATGAAAACAACTACAATGACCTGCTACAAAGACATCTGATTTTCCCTAACGGCAAGTGTTATCGTCTCTATTCGTCAACACGGGTAAAAGCCGAGGTTCCCTATGTAAACGGACAGCAACATGGAGAGAAAAAAGGATATTACTTAACAGGAGAAACAATGTTTACATCAACGCCTGGTGATGATTCCAGTATAAAGACAGATGTATTTTTCAAAAATGGAAAAATCAGGAAAACACAGTTTTTCACGAATGCCCTGCCCAATTGGGAAGAAAATGCGTTTTATGAGAATGAACAAAAGAAATGGTCAGCCACCTATGAAAATAACAAGCTAAATGGCAGGTATCAATCGTTTTACAAAAATGGCAAGACACTGCGAAAGGCTAAATTCGAAAAAGGTTATTTAACTTCGACAACATGTTACGATAAAAACGGGAACGAGATTGCTTGTCCTGATTTTTCCTCTCCACCAACCTATCCGGGAGGTTTGGAGGCTATAAAAAAAGAACTGGAAAATATCGACTGGAGTTTTAACCAAACGAATACCGATACCCTAACCTTCAGATTAGTACTTGATATAGACACGCTGGGCCAGGCAAAACTTGAAATGTATCGTTTCAGACATTCTGATTGCATCGAACCAATAATCAACGAATGGCTGGCTACTCTCAATGACTTCACTGCTTTCCAATACGATGGTTTTCCCAGAAACAGCTACCTGGATATATCCTTCCCGGTTTGCAGCAACCGGATCATATGGTTTGATGCCTGCCGCTCGGGATTAGATATGATAAATACCTCCTGGAATCCGGAAAAAAAGCCTTGCTATTTTCTCGAATTTCCATCCCCCGCCAGCGATGAAGTATTTTTCATAGTAGATAACATGCCCGAGTTTTCGGGCGACAGTGAAGCACTTAGACGATATTTAGCCAATAGGGTACAATATCCGATGGAGGCCCTGCAGAAAGGTATCCAGGGAACAGTATACGTCTCTTTCATCATTGAGAAGGATGGCTCGGTTAGTAGTGCCAAAATAATAAAAAGCGTACATCCCGTTCTTGATCGTGAAGCATTGCGGGTAATAAGAAACATGCCAACCTGGCAGCACCCCGGCACTCACCGCGGAAAACCCGTCAGGGTAGCGTACACGGCTCCGATTAATTTTGAACTTCGTTGGGATAAATAACATCTCTCAAAAACGACAAAACTCATATAGTTTTCTTGAAAAAGTAAATACTTTTGCATCAGATTCCTGCGGGAAGGCTGCGGCTGACTTTAGGGAAAATACAAATCATCTAATCAGAAAGAATTATTGATTCTTCTGATTTCCGTGTATTCCCGCAGTTTTATTTGTTTAATCCGTTTTAGTCTGATCGTTCAGGACTAAAACTTAAGTATTCAATAAAATGAAACGTTTGGGTTTTGTTGGCATTATCATCGATGACCGCGAAAAATGTGCGGCACGGGTAAATGCCATATTAAGCGATTTTTCGGAACTGATACTGGCACGCACCGGTCTTCCGAAAGTAAAAGAGAATGCTTCGGTGATTACTCTCGTAATCGATGCCACTACCGACGAACTGGGGCAAATGACCGGAAAACTGGGCAACATTCCGGGAGTTTCAGTAAAATCAGGACTTGCCAAACAATAACATCCACTTTAAACATTTAAGTACCATGTATAACGTACCTGCCGATTTTATCAACGAACAAAAAGTTTGGGATGCACTGGAAAACAACCAGCACCCGGATCCATCCAGAATTCGCGAAATACTGGCCCGCGCCACCGAAATGAAAGGCCTCACACTCGACGAAGTGGCCGTCCTTACCTGTATCCAAGAGCCGGAAATGCTGGAAGAGCTTTACAATACCGCCAACCGGGTAAAAGACACCATTTACGGAAAGCGCCTGGTTTTGTTTGCGCCGCTTTACATTTCAAACCTTTGTGCCAACGAATGTCTGTACTGTGCTTTTCGTGCTTCAAACAAAGGCATTAACCGCCATGCCTTGTCGCAGGAACACATTGCCCGCGAGGTGGAGGTGCTGATCAAACAGGGACACAAACGCATTTTGCTGGTAGCCGGCGAATCGTACCCAAAAGAAGGCTTGCAATATGTGCTGGATTCGGTAAAGACTATCTACAGTGTAAAATCGGAACATGGAGAGATAAGACGTGTAAATGTAAATGTGGCGCCGCTTTCCCTGGATGAGTTCAAGCAACTAAAAAGCACAAATATTGGCACGTACCAGATTTTCCAGGAAACCTACCACCGCGAAACTTACGCCAAGGTACACAAGGGCGGGAAAAAGAAAGACTACAACTGGCGTGTTTGGGCGCTGCACCGTGCCATGGAAGCAGGAATCGACGATGTGGGCATCGGCGTTTTATTTGGCTTGTTTGATTATCGTTTTGAAATTCTGGCGATGATTCAGCACATCAACGAACTGGAAGATAAATTCGGAGTCGGGCCCCACACCATCAGCGTTCCGCGTATGGAACCGGCCACCAACAGCGATATGGCCTCCAATCCGCCTTACCCGGTTTCGGATGCCGATTTCAAAAAGATCGTTGCGATTCTTCGCCTGGCAGTGCCTTACACCGGCATCATCATGTCGACACGCGAAACGGCCAAAATGCGCCGCGAAACCTTTGCCATGGGTGTTAGCCAGATCTCTGCCGGAAGTAAAACCAATCCGGGTGGCTACGAGGAAGAAGACGATATTTCCGGACAATTCAGTCTGGGCGATCACCGCTCGCTCGACGAAGTAATTCGCGATGTCGCTGCAATGGGCTATATCCCGTCGTTCTGCACCGCTTGTTACCGGCTTGGCCGCACCGGGCAGGATTTTATGGACCTGGCCAAACCCGGTGATATTAAGCTGCACTGTGGCCCCAATGCTGTAAGTTCGTTCAAAGAGTACCTGCAAAACTTTGCCTCTCCCGAAACGGTTGAAGTAGGAAATCAGCTTATTCAGCAAACCATCGACAGCATGTCGGGCGTGGCACGTCAGCGTGCTGAAAAACTGGTGAAGCGGGTAGAAGCCGGAAGAGACGATGTTTATTGCTAACAAAAGTCTGAACCCTGATTTCAAGGATTTTCCTGATTGCCTGATTAATCCTAACTTTATGGGAAATCAGGCAGAATATGGAACACGAAGAACTTACCCATAAAATAATAGGTTGTGTCATGCAAGTTCACCGGGCTCTCGGAAATCGTTTTCAGGAAGTAATTTACTGAAGAGTTTTAGCTATTGAATTCGATCATCAAAATATAAATTTTGGAGCTAATAGCCTCCAATTCAAAAGGGTTCACACTAACAAAATCCTTTCATCCTAAAATCAGGTGAATCATGGTACAGACAAGAATAGAAACTGATCTGCTTGGCACCCAGCAAATTCCCGCCGATGCTTTGTGGGGAATCCACACTGCAAGAGCCGTGGAGAACTTCCCCGTGTCCGGGAGACCGGTTCATCCTGAATTGATAAAGGCTTACGGCGAAGTAAAGCTGGCCTGTGCGCAGATCAATCATCAATTGGGGTACTGGGAAGATGAAGCCAAAGCGGATGCCATTGAAAAAGCCTGTTGCGAAATGTCGGCAGGATTGCTGAATGAACATATTTTAGTAGACGCCATGCAGGGTGGCGCCGGCACTTCCACGAACATGAATGTGAATGAAGTGATTGCCAACCGCGTTTTGCAGATCATGAATAAAGCTCCGGGCAATTACGAAGCAGTTTCACCTCTCGACGATGTCAACCTCCACCAAAGCACTAACGACACCTATCCAACTGCGCTAAAAATAGCAGCCATTCGTCTGCTTCGAATACTGGAGCAAAACATACTCGCTTTACAGGACGCCTTTCAGCAAAAGGAAAAGGAATTTGCAGATGTAGTTAAAATCGGACGTACACAGTTACAGGATGCCCTACTAACGACCTTGGGACGCGAAATGAGTGCTTACGCGGAAGCCTTTAACCGTGACCGGTGGCGCATCTACAAATGCGAAGAGCGTTTGCGGGTGGTAAACCTGGGAGGAACAGCGATTGGAACCGGAATGGGGGCGCCGCGGCAGTTTATTTTCAGGGTAACCGACAAACTTCGCGAAAACACCAACATCGGTCTCGCACGCAGTGAAAACCTGATCGATGGCACTCAAAATACCGATGTATTTGTGGAGGTCTCCGGTATTTTAAAAGCTTGTGCTACCAACTTGCTTAAAGTCAGCAATGATCTTCGGCTCTTAGCCAGCGGGCCACATGCCGGGTTGGGCGAAATAAACCTTCCCGCGTTACAGGCCGGATCATCCATCATGCCCGGTAAAGTCAATCCTGTTATTCCCGAAGCTGTGGCACAGGCTGCCATAAAAATAATGGGGAACGACCAGGTAATTACACTTGCTTGTAGTTCCGGAAATCTCGAGTTAAATCAGTTCATGCCCTTAATTGCCGACTCCCTGTTGAATTCGCTGGACCTCTTGTCGCATGCTGCGCTGATTTTCACTCAAAAATGTATCACAGGCATTACCGCAAACCGTGTGGTATGCAAAAACAACATCGAAAGTTCAACCGCTACCATTACTGCCCTACTCCCTGCCATCGGCTATGAGAAAGCCAGTAAAATTGCAACGCTTTGCAAAGAACAGGGAAAAACGGTAAAAGCTGCAGCCATTGAATCGGGGTATTTAACAGAACAAGAATTTGAAGGATATACCAGTCCCGAAGCTGTATGCAAACTAGGCAACTAATTGATCAATTGGCATTAACAGGTCATTAACACTTTCCAACCAACTGATATCCAGCTCCAAATAAAAACAACCTTGTTTAATATAAAAATATCTTAATATTCATTTGGATTTTTATTTGAATCTTATTAATATTGAATCTAAATTAAAACAGATAGAATTATTTCATTTTATAACTTAAAAATTGATGATCATGAAAAAAGTATTTTTAGCACTTGCATTTGTTGCAGTATATGGCTTGTCGATGGCAATGACTTCGGCTCCTGTTGTAAATTACGACGATAACGCAACAGTTGTAGTTGAAGGAAAAAAGAACGTTGAAGCAGAGAAAGAGAAAAAAGCTGCCAAATCGGAAGCCAAGTCAGAAGGTTGTGCGACTGCCAAATCGGAAGGATGCGCAACTGCCAAATCAAAAGATTGTTCTGGCGCGAAAGCTGAAGGATGTGCAGACAAATCTGCTAAGTCAGAAGCTTGCGCTGGAAAGAAAAGCGCTGATTGCAGCAAATCTTGCGGCGACAAGAAAAAGTAAGAAAGCTTTTCCTATACAAAAAGAGGCTATTTGTCGATTCGGCAGGTGGCCTTTTTTTATGGGGTTTTGAATGCCTCTCCGTTGATTTTCAGGAAAAAATCGTATATTTCCCGACAACTAAAATTCAAAAAATCATTCATTTTAAACTAATGTAAAAAATCAAATATCATTAACCTTAAATTAAATTCACAATGAAGAAAATTTTCTTGATCCTTGCCTTGGTCGCAGTCTACGGTGTATCAATAGCAAACAGCTCAACCAATGTTGCTTCAACAGAAAAAGATGCTGTTACAATTGTAGCTGACGACGACAATAATTCTGCAATTTCAGAAGAAGAGAAAGACAAAAAGAAAACTGAAAAGAAAAAAGCAGAAGTAAAAGAAAAAGATGCAAAAAAAGCAACCGGCTGCACGGAAACACAAAAGAAAAGCTGTGCTGCTTCCGGAAAAACCTGCGGTTCTGAAAAACAGGAAGCTCCGGCTAAAAAAGGCTGCTGCGGAACAAAGAAGTAATCGAAGAACGATTATAATTCTGAAAGGGGTGCGAACAGCGCCCTTTTTTTGGCTATCATTGCAACACAATTCTGGTTACAATCCATAAAAACAATAGATTAAACATGAGGGCACCAAAAACATTTCGTTTACACATTGGCATTTTTGGACGAAGAAATGCGGGAAAATCGAGTATTTTGAATGCCCTTACACAACAGGAGGTTTCCATCGTTTCGGAAGTGGCCGGAACCACTACCGACCCTGTTGAAAAACCCATGGAGTTGCTCCCGCTGGGCCCGGTTTTGTTCATCGATACTGCCGGGATTGACGATGTGGGCGACCTCGGAGAAAAACGAGTTGCTAAAACACTGGCTGTTTTCGACCGCACTGACCTTGGACTGATTGTTACCAATTTTCAGGATTTTGGAGAATACGAGCAAAAGTTAATGGATGAGCTGAAAGACCGCGACATTCCTTTTATCATCGTTTTCAACAAATGCGACCTGCACGCCGAGAATCTATCGTTAACCGCAGATTTTGATTCGGTAAAAGTCAACTATGTACAGACTTCGGTTGCAACCGGTGCCGGCATGTCCGATTTAAGACAAAAGCTTTTGCGTTCGGCTCCCGACGATTACATCAACCGCCCCAGTATCCTGGGTGATTTGGTAGGCCCGGGTGAAGCCGCCGTTCTGGTCGTGCCGATCGACAAAGAAGCTCCCAAAGGAAGATTGATCCTTCCCCAGGTACAAAGCATCCGCGATCTGCTGGACAACGATTGTTTTTCGGTGGTGGTAAAGGAACGGGAATTAAGAGAAGCTTTATCGCGGTTCAACAAGCCGCCCAAACTGGTGGTAACCGATTCGCAGGCGTTTTTAAAAGTGGCCGCCGACACGCCACCGGAAATCCCGTTGACTTCGTTTTCGATTCTTTTCGCGCGCTTCCAGGGTGATCTTACCGAAATGGTACGAGGCGCCATGGCGATTGATCAGCTAAAAGCCGGGGACAAAGTACTGATTGCCGAAGCCTGTTCGCATCATCCGATCGGAGAAGACATCGGCACGGTAAAAATTCCCCGCTGGCTGACGCAGTACGTGGGAGGAAAACTGCAGATTGACAACATGCGCGGGCACGATTTCCCAAAAAATGTTTCGGAATACAAACTAATTATTCATTGCGGAGCCTGCATGTGGAACAGAAGAGAAATGCTCAGCCGCATTATGAAAGCCCGGCAGGCCGGAGTACCCATCACCAATTACGGATTAACCATTGCGTATTCTTTGGGGATTTTTGAACGGGCGCTGCAACCTTTTCCGGCTGCATTGGAGCTATACAAAAGTAAATCCTGCTAACCGTTCAGTTTAATTTCTGAGTATCAGCCACAGGTTTAAAGAATCCAAAAAATTCGATCATTCCCCTTTCATCTTTTTTCAGGAGCTTGAGATTGCCTTTTTCAAAAGCAAACTGAAATTCAACATTGTTGCGAAAATTTGCCGGATCGATAAAGGTGA
Source organism: Maribellus luteus (assembly GCF_003576475.1). Taxonomy (GTDB): domain Bacteria; phylum Bacteroidota; class Bacteroidia; order Bacteroidales; family Prolixibacteraceae; genus Draconibacterium; species Draconibacterium luteum. The sequence continues at coordinate 93,975 of NZ_QWGR01000008.1, forward strand.
TAAAGTTTTTTGCAATATTCCACCGCCCCTTTTTCAGCTGCTGAATCAAAGGGATTGAAATTTGAGCGTTCACCTCAAATTCATCGTTGGCGAAAGTTATCACTACCTTTTGGTTTTCACGGCGAAGGTCAATTTCACGCATATGAACAAGCTCTTCTCGCTCATCCATGTAGTATTCAAAAAGGAGCCATGTACCAACGAGATTCTTTGAAGCACTCCCAAAAACTTCCGGCGAGCTCAGCCACGAAATGAATTTTGAAAACAGTGAATGTTGTTTCATACCGTTTGATCTGAGGATTGGACGCGAAACACGCCCGAAAGTTTAATAGTCAACCTGCAAAAGCAGCCAACCTGTTTCAAAACATTCGAATAATAATCAGGGGAATAGTTTGGTTTTGATTGGAAAAGGCAAGCATGATCGGCAGGCGTAGAAAAAGGGCAGCTCACCAGCCACCCCTAACTCTAATTAATGATAAAAAATAAGGGTACTACAATAATACTAACTCAAGCTCTCAAAAAAGAGTATTTACATGTGTAGTTATTAACATATCTTGGTGAATATCCTCGAAACCAACCACTAACAAAAACATATTCCTTTCTGTTCTCTTTGATCGGCTGGCCTTATTCTAGTTTGAGAGCTACAATATTCTGAGAATTATCTGTTTGTAAATCAAAATCTTTTGCCTATTTTTGCGCCGAATTAATTTTAAGTCGTTGTAATTGATAGCGATGCTGCGACTTAAAGATTGTATAACAAAAACAAGTTCTTTAAAATGTATTTAACAGCAGAAAAAAAGCAAGAGCTTTTTGCTCAACACGGCAAAAGCGCAACCAACACAGGAAGTGCTGAAGGTCAGATCGCATTGTTCACATTCAGAATCAATCACCTGACTGAACACCTGAAACAAAACAAAAAAGACCACAGCACTCGTCGTGCATTGATTAGATTGGTTGGTAAACGCAGAAGTTTACTTGACTACCTGATCAAAAAAGATATCGAACGTTACCGTGCGATCATCAAAGAATTGAACTTACGTAAGTAATTCATATGGAAAGGCAATGCAATGAGTGTTGCCTTTCTTTTTTTAGTAAATTGCAAAACCTCACCACCCATTGTAATTTAATATTTAAAGATTTAGTTTAAAATTATGGTAAACGCAACAGTTAAAACAATCGAACTTGCCGATGGCAGGACGATTACCATTGAAACCGGGAAGTTGGCCAAACAGGCTGATGGTTCGGTAGTGGTACGAATGGGTGACACCATGTTGCTGGCTACGGTTGTTTCAGCCAAAGAAGCCAAAGAAGACGTTGATTTTATGCCGGTATCAGTGGATTACCGCGAAAAATTCTCGGCCGCAGGCCGTTTCCCCGGCGGGTTTATGAAGAGAGAAGCTCGTCCGAGCGATGACGAAATTCTGGTGGCACGTCTGGTTGACCGTGCACTCCGTCCGCTTTTCCCTGACGACTATCACGCTGAAACAGCTGTAATGATTTCATTGATTTCTTCGGGAAAAGATGAAATGCCTGATCAACTGGCAGGTTTGGCAGCATCAGCCGCCATCGCAGTTTCTGACGTTCCCTTCGTAACTCCTATCTCGGAAGTTCGCGTGGTTCGTGTAAACGGCGAATTCATTATCAACCCAACTTACTCTCAACTGGCAGAAGCCGACCTTGACATTATGGTGGGTGCATCGCACGACAACATCATGATGGTAGAAGGCGAAATGAAAGAAGTTTCGGAAGAAGTAATGCTGGAAGCAATTAAAGTAGCACACGAAGAAATCAAGAAACACTGTAAAGTTCAGGAAGAACTAGCAGCAGAATTGGGCGTCGTAAAACGTGAATACTGTCATGAAAACAATGACGAGGAGCTTCGCAGTCGCGTAAAATCTGAGCTCTACGAACAGTGCTATGCAATTGCAACGCAACAAATCACTAATAAAAGTGAACGTTACGGAGCTTTCGAAGCCCTTCGCGACGAGTGGATTGAAAAGTTTAAAGCAGAAAATGCAGAAGACGAAGAGCTGGATAAAAAAGTTAACCTGATCAAAAGATACTACCACGATGTGGAAAAAGAAGCGATGCGCCGCATGATCCTCGACGAAGGCATGCGTCTGGATGGCAGAAAAACCCACGAAATTCGCCCAATTTGGGGAGAAGTGGATTACCTTCCGGGAGCACACGGTTCTTCTATTTTCACCCGTGGCGAAACCCAGGCACTGACTTCAGTAACCATGGGTACCAAAATGGATGAAAAGATTATTGATGGTGTAACCGTACAAGGAAAAGAGAAATTCCTGTTGCACTACAACTTCCCTCCGTTTAGTGTAGGCGAACCTAAAACACCACGTGGTGTGGGACGTCGCGAGATTGGTCACGGAAACCTGGCGCTTCGTGCACTGAAAAATATGATGCCGGAAGAATTCCCTTATGTGGTTCGTATCGTAACCGACATCCTGGAATCAAACGGTTCATCGTCGATGGCAACCGTTTGTTCGGGCACAATGGCCATGATGGATTCGGGTATCAAAATGAAGAAACCTGTATCGGGTATTGCCATGGGATTGATTACTGATAAAGGCTCCAATAAATTTGCAGTTCTTTCTGACATCCTTGGAGACGAAGACCACCTGGGAGACATGGACTTTAAAGTAACCGGAAGTGCCGAAGGTATTACCGCTACCCAGATGGACATTAAAGTAGACGGTCTTTCGTACGAAGTGTTGTCGCAGGCGCTGCAACAGGCAAAAGAAGGACGTTTGCACATTTTGGGAAAAATGATGGAAGTAATTTCTGAACCACGCGAAGATTACAAACCAAATGTACCACGTATCGAAACTATTCAGATACCGAAAGACATGATTGGTGCCGTGATTGGACCGGGTGGAAAAGTTATCCAGGCTATCCAGGAAGAAACCCAGACCGTGATCGTGATCGAGGAAGTGGGAGACTTGGGTATGGTGCAGGTTTCAGGTGCCGGCAAGGAACCAATTGAAGCTGCAAAAGCTAAAATCAAAGCTATTACTGCCATTCCTGAAGTAGGCGAAGTTTACACAGGAAAAGTTAAATCGGTTGTGTCGTTTGGTGCTTTCATCGAAATTATGCCCGGAAAAGAAGCCTTGCTTCATGTTTCGGAAATGGATTGGAACCGCGTGGAACAAGCCGAAGATTTCTGCAAAGAAGGAGAAATGATGGAAGTGAAACTGATCGGTGTAGATGAAAAAACCGGTAAACTGAAACTTTCGCGCAAAGTGCTTCTTCCAAAACCCGAAGGTTATGTAGAGCGTCCTCCAAGAGAGCCTCGCTCGGATAGCCGTGGTGGTGATCGCAGAGGTGGTGACCGCAGGGATTTCCGTGGCGGCGACCGTAGAGGTGGCGATCGCAGAGACGACCGTCGTGGTGGTGGCGACCGCAGAGAGTTCCGCCCACGCCGCGAAGAATAGTTGAATTATTATTCAAAAAGCATATAAAAACGCTCCGCCGATTGGTGGGGCGTTTTTTGTTAGATTGAAGGGCTGAAGGACTGAAGGAAAGAATGCTTTAGTGACGAACTTTTAAACTGCTAAATTGTAAAATTGCAAACAACCAATTAGAAACTGCAAACTCCTCCGAACATTGAACTCTGAACCCTGAACTATTTTCCATTCCTTTTCCTACCTTCGCTATCTAAATTCATTGGTATGGAATCCTGGTCATCAGAAATTATACAAACAATTGATTCGAAACTCGAAAATGAAAAAGACCGCGAGCTTCGGTTTTTCCGGATCGAGGAATTCAAAAGAAACATCGGGCGCGTGGATCAATTCTCGACAACCTGTCCTTTGTGCCAGAAAGAACAGATCAATATTAAGGAAGCTGTTGACTCGATTGACGAGGCTGTTGGAGTACCCGGAAGAACGCGCCGCAACTACGACCGGTTGATCAGTCGCCTATCAAAACACATGCAAAAGGAACATGGATTCTATCCGCCCTTCCATTTTAGTTACCAGCATGCGCTTTATGGATTGGTAGCAGGATTTCTGGTTGGATTCGCACTGATGAAACTGGTGCCTGCTTACGGCTTCGAGCTGATGGCCACAGCTGTCAGTATCGGGTTGATTATTACCTACATCACCGGGAGTATCAAAGACAAGCAGATCCGACACGAAAAAAGAATCATGTAGTTTTCAACAAAAAAAGGCCAATTCGTAAAAAGCTTCTAATTTTAGGAGCTGTTTGGGAACCACGAGTAAAAATCAGATGCAGTTTCTTGTTATAGAAGGAAATATCGGTGCAGGGAAAACAACCCTCACCAAAATGATTGCAGAAGAATACAATGCCAAACTGGTATTGGAACAATTTGCTGACAACCCTTTTCTTCCCAAGTTTTACGAAGACCAGGAACGTTATTCCTTTCCGCTCGAGTTATCATTTTTAGCCGACCGGTATACACAAATCAAAAACGAGGTACTGAACCTCGATTTGTTTCACTCTTTCCTGGTAGCGGATTACTATTTTGCGAAAACCGCCATTTTTGCCCAAAACACGTTGAAGTCGGATGAGTACAGGCTGTTCCGCCAGATTTTTGACATTGTTTTTGAGTCGATGCCCAAGCCCGATCTCTATGTTTACCTGCATGCAAACGTAGACCGGCTCATGAATAATATTGCCAATCGGGGCCGCGATTACGAAAAACACATCACTCCTTCCTACCTCGACAACATTGCCAAAGGCTATTTTAATTTTTTTAAACAAATAAACTCATTTCCCATGCTGATAATCGACACAAATGGCATTGATTTTGTGAAAAACCCGCGGGATTATGAGACGCTAAAATCAGCAATTTTTGACACTAAATATAAATCTGGCATCAACCGTTTAATATTGTGACAAAAAAAGCTTTAGCTACTTTCAAAAACTAAAAAGCTTATTATTTTTGTGGGCTTACTAATAATTTTAAAATCACTGAAATATTATCTGTTATGAAGAGGATCAACTTTAAACCTTCTGTCCTGATTCTAGCGGCTGCTGTGGTGTTGTCGGGCTGTTCAGGGCTTAATAAAATGAAAAAAAATGCCGATCAGATTAACTTCAAGGTTACTCCCGAAGTTCTGGAGTCGCACGCCAGCGAAGTTGATGTGGCAATCAATGGCCGTTTCCCCGCCAAATACTTCCACAAAAAAGTTACGTTAACCGCTACTCCGGTATTGAAATACGAAGGTGGCGAAACGGAATACCAACCCGTAACTGTACAGGGAGAAAGTGTTCAGGCCAACAACAAAGTAATTTCGTACAACGGTGGTAGCGTATCTTACAAAGATGCCGTTCCGTTCAAAAAAGACATGTCAAAATCGGAGTTGTATGTAAACATTACTGCAACGCAAGGTGCGAAGTCGGTTGATTTTGCTCCGATCAAAGTTGCTGACGGTGTACTGGCAACCAGCGAAAGAGTGGCAAGCGTTCCAAAACCGATCATGGGTGTTGTTCGCGAAGCCAATACTTCGGGCAAATACGATCCGAACATCGACGCTTTCCAAAGAATTGTTCCGGACGAAATGATGGCTGACATCAAATACCTCATCAACCGCTCGAACCTGAGAAAAGATGAAACAGAAAAAAGCGAAGTAAAAGCGTTACAGGACTATACCAAAAAAGCCAACGAAAACGATCGCATTGATCTGAAAGACGTGGAAGTATCAGCTTATGCATCTCCTGACGGAAGCATTGATCTGAACACAGAACTGGCTGCAGAAAGAAAGAATACCTCTTCAGCATTTTTGGCTAAAAAATTAAAAGAAGCCGGTGTAAATGTTGAACTGAAAACAAAATACACTCCGGAAGACTGGGAAGGATTCAAGGAATTGATGGAAAAATCAAACATCCAGGACAAAGAACTCATCCTTCGCGTACTTTCTATGTACAACGATCCTGAAGTTCGTGAACGCGAAATCCGTAACCTGAGTGAAACGTTTACCGATGTTGCTGCTGACATTCTTCCGCAACTGCGTCGTGCAAAAATGATCACTTCGGTTGACCTGATCGGAAAAACAGACGAAGAGCTGAAAGCTGCTGCAAAAGCAGATCCAGCTTCTTTGACTCCTGCTGAGTTGATTTATGCAGCTACTTTGTTTGAAGACCTGAACGACCAACTGGAAATTTTCCAATCGTTTGTAAAAGTTTATCCGAACGACTGGAGAGGTCCGAACAACGTAGGTTATGTACTGGCTAAACAAATGAAATATGCCGACGCAAAACCTCATTTCGAAAAAGCTGAAAAACTGAAAAACAGCGAGCCGATCGTGAAAAACAACGTTGGTGCCATTGCATTGGTTGAAGGCGACGTTGCCAAGGCTGAGTCATTGTTTGGTGCTGCTTCGGGAGCAGGCGAAGAAGTGAACTACAACCTGGGTATTGTAAGCGTTAAAAAAGCAGAATACGACCGCGCGGTTCGTTACTACGGTAAATACCAGGATCCGAACACAGGTTTGGCAAAAATTCTGGCTGGTGACAACAACGGAGCATTGAAAGATCTGGATGCTTGTGAAATTCCAAATTGCTGGATGACTGAATACCTGAAAGCAGTAATCGGTGCACGCACAGCCAAAGAAAGCTTGTTGTTCGACAGCTTGAAAACAGCTTGCGACATCAACCCAAGTTTGAAAGCCGAAGCAAAAGTGGATATGGAATTCGCTAAATATTTCAGCGATCCTAAATTCAAAGCAATTGTTGACTAAGTAAGTATCGACAAAATACCAAAAGGCAATCCGGAGTTCCGGGTTGCCTTTTTTGTTGCCATTGAAATATTATCTCCTGATATCTGATTATAGAATCCCATACCGTGTCTTTGCCTCAGCCTTAGCCTTTTTAAACTTCTTTTATGACAAAATCACTTTGTTAACCCGCCGAAAAACCCTATTTTCCACGCTCATAAAAAACTGCACTATTATGGAATATATCAATAAATACGTTGAAGAAAACAAAGACCGTTTTCTGGAAGATCTTTTTGGATTGATCCGGATTCCGTCGATCAGTTCAGAAAAAAGCCACAAGGAAGACATGTACAAGGCTGCCGAATACTGGAAGCAAACCTTGCTTTCGGCAGGGGCCGACAAAGCCGAAGTATATGAAACCAAAGGTAACCCGGTTACTTACGGCGAAAAAATAATCGATCCGGCATTGCCTACTGTTTTGGTGTATGCCCACATGGATGTTATGCCGGTTGATCCGGTTAACCTGTGGAAGTCGCCGCCGTTTGAACCCGAAATCCGTGAAGGTAAAATATGGGCGCGCGGTGCCGACGACGATAAAGGGCAAAGCATGATGCATGCAAAAGCGTTTGAGCTGATGGTAAAAACCAATACGCTACCCTGCAACGTAAAATTCATGATTGAAGGTGAAGAGGAGATTGGATCACCCAATTTACCTGCCTGGTGCGAAGCCAACAAGGAAATGCTGAAAGCCGATGTGATTCTTGTTTCCGACACTTCGATGATCGCACCTGACAAACCATCGATTACTACCGGTTTGCGCGGACTGGCGTATTGGCAGGTGGAAGTAACCGGCCCCAACCGCGACCTGCACTCCGGTTTGTTTGGCGGGACAGTTGCCAACCCAATCAATGTGCTTTCGAAAATGATTGCACAAATGACCGATGAAAACGGCCGGATTACCATCCCCGGATTCTATGACGATGTACTGGAGGTTTCGGCAGAAGAACGTGAACTGCTCGGACGCGCTCCGTTTAATGTTGATGAATACAAAAAAGCCATTGACGTAGAAGAGCTGGCCGGTGAAAAAGGATTTACAACGATGGAACACACCGGAATCCGTCCTTCGTTTGATGTTTGCGGAATATGGGGAGGTTATACCGGAGAAGGAGCAAAAACCGTACTCCCGTCCAAAGCATTTGCCAAAATATCAACTCGTTTGGTGCCCGATCAGGACCACGAAAAAATTGCGGTTCTATTCAAGGAGCATTTTGAAAGCATTGGCCCCAAATCAGTAAAAGTAGAGGTGACTTCGCTGCACGGCGGTCCGGCTTATGTTTGCCCGATTGATATTCCGGCTTACCAGGCTGCCGAAAAAGCGTACACCGATGTGTACGGCAAACGTCCGGTTCCGGTACGTTCAGGCGGCAGTATCCCGATTATTTCTTCGTTTGAAAAAATCCTGGGTATCAAATCGGTGCTGATGGGATTTGGTTTGGAGTCGGATGCGATTCACTCACCCAACGAAAACTATCCGCTGGAACAGTTTTACAACGGCATTAAAACCATTCCGCTGTTCTACAAGTATTTTGCGGAAATGAATAAATAGATCAAAACATTTTAGGATGATACAGGAGCCGTTCTTGAACAAGAGCGGCTCCTTATTTTTTTGATCATTGCTTTATCAATTCCAAGTACATCAACTCCATTCCGTTCCAGTTGGAAGCTTCCGGTTTTAGCCCGATAAGCTGATCTCCGGCCTCTCCAATGGTAATGGTCCCCAGGTTGACCACATCAAAGCGATCACCGGTTGCCGCAATATTTGCCTGAAGCTTATTGTCTCCGATGGATATATTCAGCGTGTTATCCTGTTCACATTTTACCAGCGCCTCCAGTTTATAGGTACCCGTTTCTGCGCATGTAAACACCCACTCTAAACGGGCATTTCTGTCTACCCAACCTGTGATAACCGATTCGGTGCCTTTCCCTTTCAGCACGGCATGCTGTCCGTAACCGGGGTTGTAAATGTCGGCAAAGTCAGCCGGGAGCAACACCCGTCCTTCCACTAATTTGGGTTGGTTGCTATTTACTTTTATTCCACCTTTGGTTTTCACCACCACCACGGTATTTATTTCATCGAAGATAACCGAAGGAGCATGAATGTTCAGGTTTCCGTCTTCAAATTTCCAGGCAAATGACTGTTTGGGATTGGCAAGCAAATACACATTACTTACCCGTGTATCCAGCCCGGGAACGGTTAAGATACCATCCTTCGGCCAGTCGAAAACGTGCAGGTAAAGATTGGTTCCGCCTTTGGTTTCTTTCATGGTGCATCTTCCCCAGGGGAGTTTAAAAAACGGGCTGGCCGAAGTTCCGTATATCGATTCTCCGTTTTGCTGCATCCAACTTCCTATTTCTTTTAACCGTTCGATGCTGGGTTCCGGAAATTCACCTTCAGCCGTTGGGCCCACGTTTAGGAGAAGATTGCCTCCTTTACTCGCAATATCCACCAGCATTTTAATCAACTCTTCACCCGATTTCCAATTATCATCGTACCACTTGTACCCCCAGCTGGTGTTCATGGTCATACAAACCTCCCAATCGTAATCGAGCCCCGTTGGCGGCACATGCTGCTCCGGAGTAGAGAAATCGCCGGGCCAGGGTCTGTAAAGCCGGTTGTTGGTAATCAAGTCCGGATAATCATTCACCACATTCTGAAGCGTTTGGGCAGCTTCTTCGGTCATTTCCCAAGGCGTATCCCACCAAAGAATATCAAGGCCTCCGTAGTTTTCCAGGATTTCCTTTACCTGTGGCAAAGCTTTCGAATCAATATAATCCATCAGCGGAGCTTTTGTCATCTCCGGATCCCAGTGAGGCTGCTTGTCACTGTTTCGGTAAGTTCCACCGGGTTCGTGCCAGTCTTGCGCCTGCGAGTAATAAAAACCGAGCCTTATCCCGTGTTTCTTACAGGCGTCCGCCAGTTCTTTTAACGGATCGCGGTCAAAAGGTGTAGCATCTACAATGTTGTATTTGCTAGCCTTTGAATGAAACATGGCAAATCCGTCGTGATGTTTCGAAGTGATCACAATGTATTTCATCCCCGCATATTTGGCGAGCTTTACCCATTCTTCAGCATTGTACTTTACCGGGTTAAAGGTCTCAGCCAGCTTTTCATAATCTTTTACCGGAATTTTTGCATTGCACATAATCCACTCACTGATTCCCGGAATGCGTTCTCCTTTCCACTCGCCGGCCGGTTCGGCATAAAGTCCCCAATGAATGAACATTCCGAAACGCGCATCGCGCCACCACTCCATTTTTTGATCGTGTTTTAAAGTCGCTTCATCTTTTTGCAGTTCTTTGTTACGGGGAGAGCAGGCCATCAGAACAAGTATCAATCCAAGAGCAAGTGGTAATTTCATTCCGGTAGTCGTTTGTTTATAAATTAATAGTCTTGATTTTGACTTAAAATTACAAAATCAATCTGTCTGAATATCAATATTGAGCTACCTAAAATGAAAAGGCCGGATAATAATTATCCGGCCTTTTCATCGAAACGTATGTTTTTGTTTTTAAAGTTCAGCACCTGCCCCTTGCACACGGGCTGTTGGTTATAAAGAACCCCAGAAAAGCACCTACTCCAACACTTTGTATTATATCGCCCGTTGGCATAACATCCCTGCTAATACCCTCGGAAACATAATAAAATACGAATCCTCCAACGGCACCGATTGCCATATAAATAAGTGTTTTTCGGAAGTGCGGATTCCTCAGTTTGCGCTGAATCCAGTTTCCTTCTTCTTTTATTTCCAGCTTTTTGAATTCCATTTCAAATATCTAAATATTTACATACAAAGATATAAGTTTTGAGTTTTGAAAAAAGAAATCCAGCGAAAATCAGCTTAGCAGCGCTTTTTAGGAAACCTTTTTGGTAACCAGCGTGGCATCTTCCATGATTACATCGTAGAAATAGCCAGCACCAAAATCTTTTTCAAGCGTAAGTTTTCCTTTAAAAGTTACTTCGCTGCCCACTTCCACTTCGGCCTGTGTTGTTATGGTTAAATCAAACTTATCGCCGCTTGACGTGCCGTCCTGGATATGCACCCAGTTTTTCCCCATTACCTGTTCATTTACCTTTACAACCTTTCCGCGAATTTCAAATTCCTCACTGGTCAAATCAGCTCTTTTGGCAAAAACATCGGCAATGGTAAGTTCGCCTTCGGCTTTTTCCATTTCCACTTCTTCGCTGTGGACGCTTACTTTCCCGCTGTGACTGGCCGGCATTTCAGCAGCCATAGCTTGTCCACCCTCGCCTCCCAGCGGAGTTTTGCTTATTTGATTTACAAAATAGATCACTTCGAAGGTACGATCGATCTCTTTGCTGTGGAAATTGGTCATCTGAAGCGCTTCATCGTAATAAAATACATCACCCGGCTTTGCTTCCTGGTAGCTAACTGCCACCCAGCGGTCGGCCATGTTTTCCTTTACATTCAGATAGGTATAGGTTTTACCCTGAACCACCTCTGTCACTTCAAAAAGATTTTGATTGGCTTGCGCCACACTCTGCGCCTGCTGAGGGTTTTTATTCTGAACGCATGCACCCAGCACAAAAACGGCCAGTACGATTAACGAGATTAGTCTTAACTTGTACATCATTTTTTAATTTATTCTGTTTGTGATATTGATTCAAAACTTTTTTCTCAGGCTTAAATATAATCGATTATAAATATCTTCTTTCTGAACAGTTGCTTCAAAATTAACAGACAGATAGATTTTTTTGTTGAAGCGATAACTAAAATCCAGCTCTCCAATATGCTGAATAAGTGTAGAAAGACTGTTTACGTACTTAAAATCCACCCAGCGATAATGCAGCATCATGCTCATTTTCTGCGAGAAATCCTTTGTCAGGCGGGCTCCGTAAACCTGTCCGTCGAGGTAGGAAGTTTGCATCAGGTTTGCTGAAATATTCAGCGAGGCATCCAGTACAGGAACACGCGACCACGTTGCAAAAGCATTGTAGGTATTCGTGTTTCGCGGGTCATCTTTTGTAAATCTCGTTCCGGCCGACGCCCCAAACAAGAGGTAATCCAAAGGCCGGTAATGGATCCTTCCGCGTATTCCCTGACGGCTCGCCTGTGTTAAAACCTCATCAGCATAACTCCGGAAAGTCTCGTAGTAGATCACATTTTTCCGGTTATCGTAAGAACCCGACAGCGAAACTTTCCTCGAAAATAGGTAATTCAACGAAAAATAAAAACCAATGAGACTTAAGGAATTCGTGGGCTGATCATTTTCCAGCTTGTACAGATCGAGCTCAACCGACGTAAAAAGATTCAGGTTTTTTACCAACGAATTGGTGTGTTGAAAATACAGAAAGCGCCGATCGATGTTTCCCGAATTCCGTTGCTCGAAAAAGGCCAGCGACGACTGCACATAGCCATTCGTCGTTTTTTGACTATGCCCCAGGTAAGCGCCGTATTCAAATAGATGACTATTAAATCCATAATCCAGATAATCGGGTCGTGATCCCGCAACAACTCCAACAAACAGACTTTTAAAAGCATATTCCAACTGAATCCCGTCAATCGCCCCAACGTTGGCAATCCGGGGATTGATCTTTCGACCCAACCAAACCGAAGCCTGCTTGTTCACATCGTATTTTACAGCAAGGGCATAGATTTTCAGGGCATCGTTCAGATTATCCCTTACAACCTGCCACTCGTTCAATTTATGCGTAAACGAAACATAGCTTTCAAAGGATATTTTTGAATGACCGATGTTGGAATAATTCGATGAAAAGGTATACCGAAACCGGTGCGAATCGCTTCCCTGCTTACTAAAGTTCGAATACGAAGAAAGCATTAACCTGCCAGAGAAGCTGGGCGTATTTGTCGTTTCCCGATTGGATTGCGGAGCGGTGAGTACCTCTTCGCTTACATCTTTTTCAGGAACCGCCTCTTCGGGTATCGTCTTTTGAGAGATGGACCGGCTTTGTTTTGAGCGGGCAAAAACGGAATCCGAAACCTTTATTGTTGCTTCAGTAATCGAATTACACAAACACGATATGGAAGATTTATGCTGAACCAGAAGCGCTGGGAAAAGCCCTTCTGCATTTCGGACATAAAGCGTATCTCCGCTTTCAATGCCTTCGGTACTTTCAAATCTCACATAAATATTCTCTCCCGAAAGATACGAAACACGCCCCTCTGTCAAATCCCCTGATTCCTGGGCTTTGCAAACGAATGTCCCTGAAATAAAAAAGAACAGAAACATCAACAACCTGATATGTTTTCCCGGATCAATCATCTTCGGCAAATCCAGTGGGGTGACAGGAATAACAGCTCGTTGCCGTATAAGTATAAGCATTCACTTCACGGTGGTGGCTGTCTGTTTCGGCTTGATTATGCTCGTGGCAGGTGATACAGGAGAAAGCCGCATACGAAGCAGGTTGTGTATGACAATCGGCGCAATTGTTCCATTCTCCGCGGTGCTTTCCCGAATAAACGGGAAAATAGTAATCATCGTGAATGTCAAATTTCGCAGGCTTCCAATCCGGATCGGTGGTGTGGCAATCGGTACACTGGGTCGTGAATCCGGCATTGTTATGTGCTGGATTGGTGGCCGAAGCAAAATCATTCTGATGACAGCTGTAACAATCGGTTGATACAGGTTCAAACACCCCGCTTGTATGGCAGGCAGTACAACTATTTAGTTCGTGTCCTTTTGTAAGCGGAAAAAAGTCGTGGTTAAATCCCTTTGAAGTCCAGCTAAAAGCATCGATCCTGTGGCATTCAAAGCAGTTTACGGATATCCCGGATTGTTGATGGTTGGGATTGGTAGTGGCCAGGTAATCCTGACGGTGGCAATCGATACATTCCACACCCAGCGGTTGAAACTCGAGGTTGGAAACGGAAATATGACAGTCGAAACAATCAGCAGTATTATGCGCTCCCAGCAAGGGAAAGCGACTGCCTTGATGCAACTCCGTGATGTTGGCAACCAGCCACGATTTGGGGGTGTGACACCTGGCACAATCCATCCCGACCGTTGTATTGTGCATATCGGTGTGGCAATCCACACAGTTGGACTTCGCCTGCGAAAAAACCAGCAAGGTATGGCACGATTTGCAGTCAGTAGTTTGATGTTCGCCTTCGAGCCGGAAGGTAGTTTGATCGTGACTGAATTTTGCTGTTGAGGCCGAGAAGATCCATCCTTCCGTAGAGTGGCAATCCAGGCAATCAACCTTCAGATCATCACCGTGCGGACTGTCCTGTGCATTTAGTCCGCTAACAGTTAACAGCATTCCCAGTATTAATGACAACTTGCGCATGATATGTCTTCAAATTTGTAAACGATGTAATTCCGGATCAAATCATCGGTCGGTTGGTGGCAGGCCACACATTGCAGGCCGCTGTGTTTTCCGTCGAGTTTGAACCGTGCATTGTCATGATTGAATTTGTCGGGCAACCAGTTGTTAAACGTGTGGCACCGCGTACAATCATTTTTCCCCAGAGCTTCAAATTGATTGAAATGAATATCCTCGTGGCAGTTCTCGCAGCTTCCAGCCAGGCTCGAGAATTGCTGCGTTACAACTCCGTTATCCTGCCTGAAATGACAATCGCGACAACCAACCGTAGTATGTTTCCCGCTTAATTTAAACGACGTTTGATCGTGGTTGAACGCAATCAATTTCCAGCTTTCAACCGAATGGCACGAACGGCATTCTGAATCCGGCATGTATTTTTCAGCCAAGGCATTTTTATGAACGTTTTCGTGGCAGTCGGCACAGCGTTGTGCCGGAAGTTTAAAATTCCATTTCTCCCCGGTTTTATGACAGGCCAAACAAGGCGTGGCCAAATGTGCACCTTCGAGTTTAAATCCCGACTGATTGTGTCGTTCAATGGAAAAAGAAGCAGGCGAAAACCCATTGACAGAGTGGCATGCCGAACAGTCGGGCGAAACGCCGTTTTTCTGAAATTGCTTTTCATGGTAATCGCTGTGGCAATCGGTGCAGCGCTGGTGTTTCAAAGCCCTGGTATAACTTCCGCTGGTGTGGCACTTTCTGCAATCCACCGCTACATGTTTTCCTTTTAGTGGAAAATCAGTGAGATCGTGATTGAAACCGGTGGTGGTTTTGGTTTGTGTGAATGAAAATTCGTTGTGGCATTTCCGGCAATCGTTGCCAAATTTATTTTGATGTACATCCTCGTGACAATTGCTACAATTATCGAACTTCACCCTGGCGAATTGCTGATAGTTTTTGCCGTTCCTCACCTCTTTTAAATGACATTTGGCGCAATCGACCGATTGATGTTTCCCAACCAACTGAAACCGGGTTTTGGAATGATCAAAACCGCTAGCAGGCCGGAAGGCATCCTGGTTGTGGCACGACAAACAATTGTTGGAAAGCGTATTCTGATGCACATCTTCGTGACAATCCACACAGTTTGTTCCCAGCCCAAGGAAGGTGCCGCCTTGCTTTTTCTGAGATATATGATTCCGGATCAGCTCCGCCTTGTGGCAATCATTACAATTGATGGTGCCATGTTTTCCTTCCAACTTAAAACCGGCTAATTGATGATCAAATTTTTCAGCATCAAAGCGAATCAATTTGTAATCTTTGCCAAGGTGTTCACCGTGGCAGGAAGCACACTTCTGTCCTTTAACTTCAGCTGAAGCATGATACCCTTTCTTCTGATCCATCAGGGCTTTGATTTCCTTGTGGCATTCCAAACATTTCGATGTCGTTTCCTTTTCACCCAAAATATGACATTGGGTGCATTTCTTCAATCCTTCGAGATGAGCATGAACCTGGCTCAATTCACCCGGTGAAATCTGCGCCAAAAGCATCCCGCCGGTCAACATAAAACCAGCGAGAAGCAGCACATATTTCAATTTTCTGTTCATGCTCAGCGTCTTTCGTGTTTCAGAATGGCCTCACCAAACTTCCGGGTGATTGCGATTCCTGCATTTTTCAGAAACTCTGTGGGTAATTCTCCACCTGCAAAAATGTACACCAGGTCGTTCTGCATTTCCAACGCTTTACCGTCCTCAAATTGAAGTGAAACATCTGTCTCGCCAATCGATGTAACATTTGAATTCAGGAGCACATCCAGTTTCTTTTCGGAAATAGCTTCTTCCAGACTCTGTTTGTTTTTGGGCTTCAGGCGCGAGAACGTTTCCTTTCTGTACGATAAGGTTACCCTATTTTGCGGAGCAAGCAGCAACGCCGATTCAACCGCAGAATCACCACCACCCACTACCAGCACATCTTTGTCGGAAATAAATTCCGGTTCAAGCAAACGGTAATATACCTTAGGCAGATCTTCACCGGGAACATTCAGTTTTCGAGGTGTCCCACGGCGGCCAATCGCCAGCAGCACTTTTTGCGTGATGTATTCTTCTCCATCGTGACAAAACACCTTAAAATGACCGTTTCGTGCTTCGATTTTGTCCACCTTTTTATTTTCCTGAATGCTGATCCCGTTATCGGCAGTCACTTTTTGCCACAAATCCAGCAGCTCTGTTTTTTGGGTTTCAAACAACTTAACCTTTCCGTGAAGCGGCAAATCCATGGGCGAAGTCATTACTATTTTTGAACGGGGAAAGGAAGCAACGGTTCCTCCCAGCGTATCCTGTTCCAAGGTCACTGTTTTCAGATTCAGCCGACGGGCTTCGAGTGTGGCAGAAATACCAGCCGGACCTGCACCAACCACCACCAGATCATAATCGGCTTTACTGTCGTGCTGAATTCCCTTAGCCAGGTTGTTGACAGCCTGCCGGCCCTGCTCCACCGCATTTCTGATCAATCCCATTCCTCCCATCTCACCTGCTATGAAAATCCCCTTCACATTCGATTCAAAATATTGGTTGACATGCGGGAGGTCGACACCGCGCTTTTCGGTACCAATGAACAATGAAATTGCTTGGGTTGGACAGGCATGAAAACAGGCACCATGCCCAACACAGCGACTGGCATTAATAACCGTGGCTTTTCCGTTGCGAATACCCAAAATATCGTGTTCGGGACAGGCACGGATACAAGCACCGCTCTGAATGCACGAATTCACATCCACCACCGGATGAAGTGAAACAGGCTCGTGCAGCCCCTCTTCTTTGGCCACACGGATCTTCTCCTCTACCCTTTTCGATTCACGCCTCAGCTTCCGGATGTAGACATAAAGTACACCGATCAAAAAAAAGGCAACTCCTCCGTAAATCCATATTTTTTCCCAGAAACTCTCCATCTGCTAAAAAATCCATTTGTAGCCAAACAGCACCGCAACGATCACGTGAATGATCATAATTACCAGCATCACCAGTGCAAACGGCAAGTGCGCCACGTGCCAGTATCGCAGAAAATTCTGCATCGACGACAACCACGCAATTCTCCGGTTCAGAATGATCTTTGATTTGAAAATACGGACAGCACTCCGAAGGTGTTTCCCTTTGATGTTTTTTCTTCGGAGTTCTTGCCTGAACTGCCCAAGCAATTTATGCTCAAACACAAATCTCCGGTAAATCCGTACCAGGTAGTTGACTCCCTCCTTTTCACCTGTTTGGGCCAGTGCCACATTCATCGAAACAATCACTCCTGCATCTATCTGATGTTTGTTTTTCAATCCGGAAATAAGTTCCGATTCCATTGTGTTCAACTCATTCAAACTAAGTTCCCGCCCTTCGATGGTGTGCGGTATCTGCAAATAAATAAACCGGCCGATTATTCCACTAAAAACCACCGCGACCATGCTCCAAAAACTGACTGCCACCAAACCACCAAACTTAAAGGAAGTATGAAACAGCACCAGGATCGGCCCCAGCGTACACAAAAAAATATGGAATTCGAGCCAGTTTCTAAGCACGCCCAAGCGTGAAAGGCGACGGATACGTTTCCGGGCCATGTAACTAAAAACGCCGATGATCATAAAAGCCGATCCCAGCATTCCAATCCCGTGACCGATCAATCCGGTCGGTTTCAAAAGTTCATGTTTTGCATGAACAGGCCGGTCGTGCAAGCGTGTCAGGTAATAATCAGCACCGTAAAAAGTCAGCGTAAAAAACACAAGCAGGGTGACAAAGACCATAAAACCCAGGTAGACTTTGTGTGCGATCCGTCCCATACTATTAAGTTTGTTTCAGTTAAATTTAGTGATATTCCCATATCTATATACGTCAACACACTGTGAAAAAGTATTTTAGATCTTTTCCAAATTAAGTACTTAAGCAATTGTTGTTCAATCTGACAAGGGGCAAATTGGGAATTATGGTTCCGAGTATCTAGTCATTTAATGAGATACTTAGAGACGCAAAGACAGCGCATTCAAATGAATCGTTTAAAATCTCTCGCTACAGAAGTAGTAAAGGCTGCTCAAAAAAACAGCCGTTCATCTGCTAACGAGAAGCCTGGATATGGGAAGCACTAAGCGTAATGAAAAATCAGCATTGAGAATTCTAATGCTCTACTTATCAGAAGTGGAAGCTATTTCGCCGCCCGCTTCTGGAAGGATCAACTCATCGGCCCAGCGGATCTTTTCCAACTCGTTCATCATTGAGTCTTTCAGAACCATGTAGCGCGGCATGTTTTCTTCTTTTACCGGCTCAACCGGCGGTGCTTTTACGCGCAAAGGATCCACATAACTTCCGTTTTTTTGCACCCGGAAATCGAGGTGAGGTCCGGTAGCCAGCCCTGTGGCCCCCACGTAACCAATCACCTGCCCCTGTTTTACACGGCTGCCATTGGCAATGCCCTTGGCAAAGCCCTTGAGGTGCATGTAAGTAGTAGTATAAACCGAGTTGTGCTTGATCTTCAGGTAATTTCCGCCACCTTTTGCCTGGTACGCTTTGGCAACCACCGTTCCGTCGCCAATGGTTACTACCGGAGTACCGCTGGCGGCAGCATAATCAACACCGTGGTGCGGGCGACGAATGCGCAACACCGGGTGCAACCTGCTGTTTGAAAAGTGCGAACTTATCCGTGAAAACTGAAGCGGGGCTTTCAGGAATGCTTTTCGCAAACTCTGTCCTTTATCGTCGAAATAGTCGGCACGTTCATCCTGGTCAAACAAAAAGGCAAAATTCGACTCACCGTAGTGATCAAATTCTACCGCGTGAATAGTGCCAATCCCGATCCGCGTGGAATCCACATAAATTTCATCGTAAATTACGCGGAAACGGTCGCCTTTCTGGATTGCAAAAAAATCGATGGTCCAGGCAAAAATATCGGAAAGTTCGATCGCCAGCATCGGGTCCTGGTTGCTGTCGATCATGGCATTCCAAAGCGAAGATTTTACTTCTCCCTGCGCAAAGGTTCTGCGCGTTTCTACATCCTTTTTACTCTGGTAAATACCCAGCGAATCGAACAATTCGAACACGGTGTAATCAACCGCGGAATTTTCGTAAACAAAATAGCGGGCCTCGTTCAAGGTATCGGAAGTAGAAAAAATGGTGTACTTTCCTCCGCTCTTTATTTTCCGGACATCAAAAACTTCTTTCGATTTCCGGGCAATCCGGTCGATGGTAGCCATGCTCACCCCCCGCTCGTTCAGAATCTGACTGAGGTACTCGTTGTTGCGCACGATGCCATCTTCCAGGTTAAAAGAATCAACCGGCAAGCCATACTTCAGAACGGGTTCTTTGATGGTTGCGATTGTATCCGTAATCGTTGTTTCTTCTCTTGGTGGTGATTTTGGAGCACAGGCATTCATCATAAAAATAACAACGGCGCCCAACATTGTCATCCATACTTTCCAATTTTTCCTCATCCTGCTTCGCTTCATAAGTGGCAAAAATAAGAAAACTTAAAAAAGCACCCATTCATTGTGCAACTTTAAAAAAAGTGTCCCCAATTTAATTATTTAGAACGGATAGATTTATGTTCAATCCGTGTTCGGGGCTATATTTTGATCTTTTCAAAGCCCTTCCCGTAAACGCCCATTACGCTTCCCATGGAGATAAATGCATCGGGATCAATTTTTTTGATGTAACGGAAAATGGCACCGCTTTCTTTTTTTCGCACCACCGACATGATCACTTTCACCTCCTTGTTGGTGTACCAGCCCGAACCGTCGAGGAGCGTAACGCCTCTGACTGCTTCATGACTAATGTATTCCGCAATCTTTTTGTATTCTTTTGAAACGATAAACATTTGCGCCGACCGGTTGGCACCGCTCAGAAACGAATCGAGCGAGTACGAAACCACCCACATCACCACATAGCCATACACCAGCTTTTCAACCGATTGAAAAACAAAATATACCGAAGCAATGATCACCACGTCGCACAACATAATTACACGCCCGGGACTTACGTTGCGGTACTTGTTTACGATCATGGCAATAATATCGGTTCCTCCGGTACTGCCTCCCCGCGAGAAAACAACGCCCAATCCGGCGCCGCTGATCATCCCCCCGATAACCGACGAAAGAAACATGTCGTCTACCAAAGGTTCTTTTACCACGTTCTCGAAAATCACAAAAAAGGTAGTGACAACGCCAATACTAAAAATGGTTTTTACCCCAAAATTGGCTCCCAGAATTTTAATAGCTATCAATACCAACACCACATTGATGGCGAGGTAAGTAAGGCTCACCGGAAACCCGGTAGCATAGTAGACCACTGCAGACACACCGGTGATTCCACCACCTGTAATTTGTGCCGGGATAATAAAAACTTCCCATGCCATGGCAAACAAAAACAAGCCAAAGGTCATGATCGCATAATCTTCGATTACTTTCACCAGACTACGATTGGCTGCCAACATTTCTGTAAACATCGCTTAACTATTTTATGAGCTTAAATTTCGCCGCAAAAGAACATATGTAAAACTGAATAAATAGTGATGATTGTCAGGGATTATGGAATTAACCAATTGTTAAGATTCGACAAGAAATACCTATAAAAACACTAATTAACAATTACTTGCAAAAAGCACAAACTACTAAACAGGCTCTATTCTCCTTTGCCTCCTGCTTGCTTCCATTTCTCCATCACCTTTTCTTCTCCTTTAAAATATTGCACGGCCGTTTCTTTACTAAAAATTTCAAAAGAAGGGGCGAGCAATACTTTATTCGAATCAGGATATTCACATACGTCGTACCCGATAAAAGTTCTGACATCAAGGTAAATACAAGGCTCATCGCTATGGTTGTAAAACTGATGCCCCCCGGCTTCTCCCATTTCAAAGAAAATAAGGTCTCCCTTTTCAACAACTTCCATTCCCTCAGGACACCGAAGCGTCATTGTTCCGGAAACAATCATAAACAATTCTTCGGCATACCGGTGAAAGTGATAGGGTGCCGAAAACTGCCCGGGATTTAATTGCCGGAGATCAAAATTCAGGTTTTGAGGCTTTATTCCTTTTCGGCTTCTGGAGGTATCCGACATCAAACGAAAAGGATCGATTTTATTCGCATCTTCTCTAAACTCCCTGTCTTTACTTTTTAAGATACTTGCCATTTAATCTCTTTTTAGGTGTTATACATTCTAGTTGATCCTTTTAAATATATGCAGTTTATGCCAGATAAAAAACAGTTACCTGTCAGAATGATTTTCTCACCTGCTTTCAAGGAAAGAGGGCTATTTGAAAATTCCAATGTAAGTTTTCAGGAAGCCCTGCAAAGGTGCTTTTCTTTGATTTTAGACCTTAATGTCTTAAATTGTACTGAATCAAAAAAAGCGCGTAACATGCTCAATTTCTACAAAATAGTAAAAGAGAACCTGAACTTTAACCGCTTTGAGTTCAAAGAAACAGTCTGCCTCGAATACACCTGCCCGATTGAAGCGGAAGAAATCGGGATCTTCTCCCGAAACGATTACATCGTATACGTTTTGAGCGGAAAGAAAACCTATAAAACGCTTCACGACGAATGGACATTGGAGCCGGGACAAACACTCTACCTGAAAAAAGGAGCAGAAATTATCCATCAGTATTTTGATGACCAGTATTGCATGCTGGGCTTTTTTATTTCGGATGAGTTAATTCGCGAAACCATAAAAGAACTTCAGGGAAACCAGGTTCTTAAAGCCGGAAACGACAGCAATAATTTTGCCGCCCGGCCCGTGCAGGCTTCCGATTACCTTGAAGGCTACTTCAATTCGATGCTCACCTATTTCAGGGGAATCAACCGCCCGCCCGATCCCATCCTGGTGCTAAAACTAAAAGAGTTACTAATCAACCTGGTGAATTGTGACCCGATTTTAACATCCTATTTTATCGCCCTCACTGAAACCGACAAACCGTCGCTTCGGCAAATTATGGAAAAGAATTTCTGTTTCAACCTCAAGATTGAGGATTTTGCCGAGCTTTCGCACCGCAGCCTCTCCTCTTTCAAAAGAGAGTTCAACAGTATTTTTAACGAGCCGCCCGGGAAATGGATACAAAAACGGCGTGTTGAACATGCCGCGCATATTATCGCCAATTCAAACCAGAGTGTCACACAAATTGCCTACGAAAGCGGCTTTGAAGATGTATCTCATTTTAGCCGTGTTTTCAAAAGTATCATCGGCAAAAGCCCTTCGGATTACAAAAAATCGCTGGCTTTCTGATACTTTTTTTTGCTCGTGAACCAATCAGACCATTTTTCGGACTTTTCAGCCAATTCGTTCGGAAGAATAGTTCTCAACTTTGTACCATCACAAAAACAGAGAACTATGAAAAACTTGATTTACACCAACATCATTGAATCTTCGAAACTAAAAAGATTCTTTTCCTTTACCTTTCTGAAAGGAACTTCAAAAACAAAAAATGAGCTCCAACTTGTTAGTGGTTACAGTGCATTCACCAAAGTGCTGGCGATTTTAATCATTGCTTCGCTTATCAACTCAAAAGTAAATGCGCTGACTTTACCGGAAACGGCAGGTGAGGTAAAAAACATTTACCTTCTTTCTCCTGATTCGGACCAAAAAGCAAGTGTAAATACAAGTGCACCTTTGCAAAACGATACCGAATTATCTGTCAGCTTATTGGAAGTTGAGCCCGAAGCCAGGCTTGAAATGAAAGTCTGGATGCTTGCAGCAACAACGTTTATCCCTACCATTGATAGTATTGAAACGGAAATGGAACCTGCATTGAAGTTGGAAGCCTGGATGCTCGATCACCAGAGTTGGAGTTATTGAAAACAAGAACAATGAACGGGAGCCGCCGCCTGACAGTCGACTGTCAGGCGGCGGTTTTGTTTATACGACTACAAAAAACAGATATTAGCTCCTGTTCAAAAGCATCAGAAACTACACATCCAAGGCATTTTCTGGCACTTTTTTAGCCGCTGAACCAAATAGACAACACTTCGGACTTTTCAGCAAAGCCCAGCCTCTCAATACTTCGCAACTTTGTACCAACGAAAAACAGAAAACTATGAAAAACTTGATTTACACCACAGCAAACGAATCCTCCTCCGTAAAAGGATTCTCTCCTTTCTTCTTTCTAAAAGGAAACCATAAAACAAACGATGAACTGGCAAACAATGTACAGACATCTTTTAATGCAAGCGGATTACTGACACCCGAAGCATCGCTTAAAATGAGTGCCGGAATAGTTCCTAATCTGTATTCGGTATGTCGCGACTTATTCAACACATTTCACACCTCCCGGGCTCCTTACTCGGCACTTCAGTTTTTGCCGGTCATACAACAGGTACGCGCCCTGGATCAGGAGCAGCTAAAAAGGTTTGTAAAGACCAGGGAAACCCGCCATGTACTGGTTGATAACACATGGATGAAAGTTGTTTTAATCCACTGGAAACCGGGAAA
Organism: Maribellus luteus; assembly: GCF_003576475.1. Lineage (GTDB taxonomy): Bacteria > Bacteroidota > Bacteroidia > Bacteroidales > Prolixibacteraceae > Draconibacterium > Draconibacterium luteum. The sequence goes on from NZ_QWGR01000008.1 coordinate 117,410, forward strand.
GGTAAGTTCCGTTCACGGTCACCCGGCCGGAGGTTGCGTTTTTAAGGTGCTGCATGGCAAACTGGAAGAGTTGCGGTATTCCACCGACGAAAAGCAACGAATACTGGCATCCAATGGTTACAAAGCAGGCAGCATCGCCTACATCGACGACCGGCTGGGATATCATGCGGTGGGAAATCCGTTTGGCACTTCGGCAGTCAGCCTGCACGTTTACACTCCCGGTTCGGCCAATTCAGTTAGCAAGAATATTTTTTAAGCAATCCATTTAATAATTAATCATTTAAAACTTTTTATCATGAAAGCAAAACAAAAATTAGTAGTAGTTATTTCGAGAGGTCACGACGACGAACGTTCATCCGTAGCATGGAGCATTGCAAACGGCGGTATTAACAACGGACTCGATGTATCCATCTTCCTGGTAAGCTCAGCCATCGACTGGGTGCGCAAGGGAGCCGCCGAAAAAGCACGGCCCAATCCGGAGGACCCGACCATGAAAGAAATGATCCGGAACGTGTTTAGCAACGGTTGCAGTATCAGTGTTTGCCCACCCTGTGCCAAGGTAAGAGGCTATTCGGAAGAAGACCTGGTGGAAGGCGTAAAAATAGTCGGCTCGGTGGCCATTCACGAACGAGTAAAAGAGGGAGCAGCTTTATTGAGCTTCTAACAAAGAGGTACTTTTTTATGATCGCTGCAATCACTGGAGTTTTCCGGTGGTTGCAGTTTTTTATAAAAATAATGGAAGCGCATTTTTCTGCTAGTTTACCCTCTCTCCTGTCCCCGTCCGACCAGGTCATCCGGGTGGATCTCCCTTACAAAGGGAAAGATGATTCGCCGGTGAGAATAAGTACAAAAATGAATAAATCGACTTTTATCAAAGAACAACTGACTTATCGTCCCTGCCTACCGCAGGCAGGCTTCCTTGCTCGCACAAAAGGAAAAGAGGATGGGTAAAAATAGATAATCCAAGTAGCTTTCGACATAAAAAAAGGGACGATCCGTTTTAAATGGACCGTCCCTTTAGTATTTTTTTGATTGACTGATTATCCTACAGCAATGTTGATGATCTTTTTCGGAACATAAATAAACTTCCGAACCGACTTACCTTCGATCCATTTTTCGGCGCGCGGATCGCTTAAAACGGCCTTCTCCACTTCTGCCTGTTGCATATCGAGCGGCAACTCCATTTTAAAACGCATTTTACCGTTGAATGAAACCGGGTATTCGTGTGTATCTTCGGTAAGCAAACTCTCGTCCACCAAAGGCCACGGTTCGTAGGCCAGTGTTTCGGCGTTGCCGTAAATCGACCAAAGCTCCTCACCCAGGTGCGGTGCATACGGAGCAAGAATTTTGGCAAAGGTTTCAGCGGTTGCTTTGGTTACCTTGCCTTTTTTGATGGCCAGGTTGTTAAACACCATCAAAGCAGAAATGCCCGTATTGAATTTCATGTTCTCAATATCGGAACCCACTTTCCGGATGGTTTGGTGCAACAGTTTTGCCACTTCGGGATCTTCCTCCCCTTCCACAATGTTTTCAGTATTGGAAAAGAAGCGGTAAACACGTGCCAGAAAATTGAAAACTCCTTTTACACCGTTTTCAGCCCAGGGTTTGCGCTCGTCAAGCGGTCCCATAAACATTTCGTACAAACGCAGCGAATCGGCCCCGTAACGTTCAATCACATCATCAGGATTTACCACGTTTTTCAACGATTTCGACATCTTGGCAACGATCTGTCGCAGCTCTTCTCCGGTTTGGGTATGGAAATATTTCCCGTCTTTCTCTTCTACCAAATCAGAAGTTACTTTTGCTCCGGTAAGCGTTTCGTAAGCAAAAGCCAGGATCATTCCCTGGTTGTACAACTTCTGGAACGGCTCGTCGGTCGAAACAATTCCCAGATCGAACAGCACTTTGTGCCAGAAACGCGAATATAACAGGTGCAATACGGCATGTTCAGCTCCACCTACATACAGGTCAACCGGCATCCAGTATTGCTCTTTTTTAACATCAAAAATCGAATCTGCATTCATCGGATCGATGTAACGCAGGTAGTACCAGCACGATCCGGCCCATTGAGGCATGGTATTGGTTTCGCGGCGGCCTTTTCTTCCGTTCTTATCGGTTACAATCAGCCAGTCTTCGGCATTCGCCAGTGGCGATTCGCCTGTTTCGCTGGGTTTGTATTCTTCCAGATCGGGCAACTCCAATGGCAGATTCTCATCTTCCACCAAAGTAACTTCACCGTCTTCCCAGTGAATAACCGGGAATGGCTCGCCCCAGTAACGCTGACGGCTAAACAACCAGTCGCGCAGTTTGAAGTTCACCGTCGCCTTTCCGATACCTTTTTCTTCGAGCCAGTCAATAATTCTTGCCATACCGGCGGCTTTGTTCAAACCGTTTATATCGATACCGGTTTCGGCGCTGGCAGAATTAATGTAAGCACCGTCTTCGGTCCAGCAAGCGTTTCCTGTCAAAACCTCATCACGGTTTTCCACCTCTTTTGGATCAAGGATACATATTACCGGAATATCAAATTCCTTGGCAAACTCAAAGTCGCGGGTATCATGCGCAGGAACCGCCATAATAGCGCCTGTTCCGTAACCGGTTAACACATAATCGGCCACCCATACCGGGATTTTTGTATTGTTCACCGGGTTAATGGCATAGCGCCCCGTAAAAACACCCGTTTTTTCTTTTGCCAAGTCGGTACGGTCCAGATCCGATTTCAACGCAGCTGCCTTTATATAAGCCTCCACTACCTCTTTTTTGTCGTCGGTTACCAGTTCGCCTACCAACGCATGCTCGGGCGCCACTACCATGTAGGTTGCGCCAAACAGTGTATCCGGACGGGTAGTGTAAACCCGTAGTTTTTTGCCCAGGCCATCGATTTCAAAATCCACTTCGGCCCCGGTTGATTTCCCAATCCAGTTACGCTGCATGTCTTTTACTCCAGCAGGCCAGTCAAGTGTGTCCAAACCGTTTAGCAGCCGTTCGCCGTAGTGCGGAATGCGCAGCAACCATTGTTTCAGGTTTTTCCGGATAACCGGATTGCCACATTTCTCGTGAGAGCCATCGGTTAAAACTTCCTCGTTGGCACAAACGGTTTTACACGAATCGCACCACCAAACCTGTGCATTGTCGTAATAAGCCAGGCGCTTCTCACTTATGTATGCTTTTACGGCTTCTTCGCCGTTTGCTTTTACCTCTTCCGGAATCACCAATTCAGAGATCGGACGGCCTTTTTGCAGTTCTTCATCAAACCAGGTATTGTACAGTTGTTTGAAGATCCACTGCGTCCATTTAAAATACTTCGGATCGGTGGTATTAATCTCCCGGTCCCAATCGTAACTCAATCCGATGGCCTTGATTTGTCTGCGGAAATTATCACAGTTATTCCCGGTTGTAACCGCAGGGTGTGTTCCGGTTTGAATCGCATATTGCTCGGCCGGAAGCCCAAACGCGTCGTACCCCATCGGGTGTAACACATTAAAACCTTTCATCCGTTTGTAACGGCTCAGAATATCTGTTGCCGTATAACCTTCCGGATGCCCCACATGCAAACCTGCCGCTGAAGGATAAGGAAACATGTCGAGGATATAATATTTCTGTTTCGAAAAGTCGTCTACTGTCTTAAACGTTTTGTTTTTTTCCCAATACTGCTGCCATTTCGGCTCAATTTCCGCAAATTTATATTCCATCTTATCGAATGATTATACACGATTCAAAGTTCAAGCGGCAAAGATACACAATTTGTTGGATGTGAAAGGGAAGTTGACCAAACCGGAAAGCAGGATTCAGAATATTAATTTTCCGTTTAATCTAAACGAATCTATTTATCATTTGTAAATATAAACCCGAAAATTCTTATAATTTCGTAGGCAACATACCTTCACTTTGACAGTATATAAAACAGACTAAATTTTTTTACCGGGTTATCCGGAAATCGATTTGCACTTTTAATCTTGAACAGAATAACATAATTATTTTTTACCGTATGAATTTTAGAGATCCAGCTCAGTACACTGAAGATTTTATCTCGTATTTAAAAGCAAAAAACCCAAGAGAAAATGAATTTCACCAGGCTGTTTCCGTAGTTGTGGAAAGCCTTGCCGAATTTCTGGTAAAAAACCCGCGCTACCTGCAGGCCAAGATACTCGAAAGAATGGTGGAACCGGAAAGGGTTATCATGTTCCGTGTTCCATGGAGCGACGACCTTGGCAATATACACGTAAACCGCGGATACCGGGTTGAAATGAACAGTGCCATTGGCCCCTACAAAGGTGGGTTAAGATTTCACCCGTCCGTCAACCTGAGTATTTTCAAATTCCTGGCTTTCGAGCAAGTTTTGAAAAACAGCCTTACCTCTCTGCCAATGGGAGGCGGAAAAGGTGGTTCTGACTTTGATCCCAAGGGCAAATCGGACAACGAAGTAATGCGCTTTTGCCAAAGCTTTGCAACCGAATTATCCCGTCACATTGGTCCGAATACCGATATCCCGGCCGGAGACATCGGTGTTGGAGGTCGCGAAGTTGGCTTCATGTTCGGACAATACAAACGCTTACGCAACGAGTTTACCGGCGTATTTACCGGAAAAGGAATCGAATGGGGAGGCTCTCTTATCAGACCCGAAGCAACCGGTTACGGAACCGTATACTTTGCCGAAGAGATGTTAAAAATGCGTGGCGACAGCATTAAAGGAAAAACAGTAGCCATTTCTGGCTCAGGAAACGTAGCCCAATATGCCGTTGAAAAAGTACTCGACATGGGTGGAAAACCGGTTACCCTGTCTGATTCGAACGGAACGATTTACGATCCGGAAGGAATTGACCGTAAAAAACTGGAATACGTAAAAATCCTGAAAAACGGATACCGCGGAAGAATCAAGGAATATGCAGAAGAGTACAACGTAACTTATTTTGAAAACCAACGTCCGTGGAGTGTAAAATGCGACGTAGCGCTTCCATGTGCCACTCAGAATGAAATTAGTGGTGAAGATGCGGACACTTTGCTCGGAAACGGATGTTTTGTGGTAGCCGAAGGAGCGAATATGCCTTCGACTTACGAAGCCAAACATAAATTTCTGGAAGCAGGCATTTTATATGCGCCGGGGAAAGCAGCAAACGCCGGAGGTGTGGCAGTTTCGGGTCTCGAAATGACTCAAAACAGCATGCGCATCAACTGGACACGCGAAGAAGTGGATCAGAAGCTGAAAACCATCATGGTTAACATCCACAACACCTGCGTAAAATACGGTCAAAATCCTGACGGCTCTGTTAATTATGTTAAGGGAGCAAACATTGCAGGTTTTGTAAAAGTAGCCAACTCAATGATTGCCCAGGGACTTGTATAAAACATATTATACATAATTTCAAAAATCCGGTTTCTTCAGGGGAACCGGATTTTTTTATCCGCACATCACCACACCCGTTTACAGGTACGATTTTTGTTACAATCGCGCGTAATTATACTTTTGCCAAAACTTGACGACTAAATATAAACGAATGAAACGACCATGATAAAAAGTTTCTGCTTTGTTCTGATTTTATGGCTGACCACCCTTTCCTTGCACGCACAAAATTATGTAAAAATAACCGACAGTAAATCAGGCGCCCCCATTGAAGGCGTTGTACTAATTTCCGACAGTTTTTCCTCGCAATCGGATGAAAACGGAAAAGCCAACATGGACGGCTTTTTACCGGGCGAAAAAATCCTGTTCAAACATTCTTCCTATCTGTCGCTCACTACTACCAAAGAAAAGATCAGCAAACAGGGCAACCAGGTCATATTGGTAGAAAACCCGGTTCGGCTTGACGAGGTGGTGGTTTCTGTTAACCGCTGGGCCGAATCAAAATCAGAAATCCCGCATTACATTCAAAGCATCCAGGCAGAGCAAATACAACATTACAACCCGCAAACTTCTGCTGATCTGCTTGGAAATCAAAACGGCATTTTTATTCAAAAAAGCCAGATGGGCGGAGGAAGCCCGATGATCCGTGGCTTTTCAGCCAACAGCATATTGCTTGTTGTTGACGGAATCAGGATGAACAATGCCATTTACCGCAGCGGCAACCTGCACAATGTAATTTCGGTAGATGCACAAAGCCTCGAAAGCGCCGAAGTTATTTTTGGCCCCGGCTCAGTCATCTACGGAAGCGATGCACTCGGGGGAGTAATGAGCTTCAACACGGTAAATCCCAAGCTTTCCACCACCTCGACCCCCGAGGCGTCGGGAAAGGTGTTCACCCGCTATTCGAGTGCCAACATGGAACAAACCGTTCATGGTACCTACAACCTGGGCGGCGAAAAATGGGGAGCTGTCTTGAGCACGACCTACACCGACTTCGACGACCTCCGGATGGGAAGCCAGGGGCCGGACGCATACCTTCGTCCCCAATATGTTGCGAACGGCCCGTTCAATGGCTTTGACAGAATTGTGGCAAACGACAACGACCTGGTTCAAAAATACACAGGCTACAGCCAGTTCAATCTACTGGGAAAACTGCGTTACCGCCCGTCGGATCGTTTCGACCTGGTTTTTAGCGCCAACCATTCGCGTACCGGCGATATTCCGCGCTACGACCGGCTGATTGAATACAAGAACGACAGGCTGGCCTACGCCGAATGGTATTACGGCCCGCAGATCTGGACACTGGCTTCGGCCCGCGCGCAGTACACCGCTCCGCACTTGCTCTTCGACCGCATTAGCCTGCAAGTGGGCTTCCAGGACTACACCGAAAGCCGTAACGACCGGAAACTGAACTACGAAAACCGAAGAAGCCGGGAGGAAAACGTAAAGGTTCTTTCTTTTAACCTCGACTTTGGAAAAGATTTTGACGAAAAAGCCGAACTGTTTTACGGTCTGGAAGCCTACCTGAACGATGTTGGCTCAAGCGGAATATCCAAAGACCTGCTTTCAGGTGAAACGGAAAACATTGCCCCACGCTACCCCGATGGCTCGAAATACAACAGCTTTGCTGTGTATTCTTCCTTTAAATACAATGTGAGCCCGAAGTTTATTTTCCAGGTGGGTGCGCGTTTTACCTACACTCAACTCGAAGGAGTTTTTGACAAACAGTATTACAATTTCCCCTTCGACGGATTTGACATGGACAACTCGGCTTTTAACGGCAACCTGGGAGTTGTTTGGCACCCGACGGAAGAATGGCAAATCAACCTGCACGGTTCTACGGGGTTTCGCTCCCCCAACATCGACGACATCGCCAAAGTGTTCGACTCCGAACCGGGCAACGTGGTGGTGCCGAACCCCGATCTAAAGCCCGAATATGCACGAAACCTGGAAATCAACGTTCTCCGGAATATTCACGACCATGCCAAATTCGAGATCACCGGTTTTTACAGCTGGCTGAAAGATGCCATGGTGCGGAGGGATTTCTCGCTGAACGGGCAGGATTATATCATGTACGACGGGGAATTGAGCAAAGTGGAAGCTCTGGTAAATGCCGAATCAGCCAAAATTTACGGGCTAAACCTGAACCTGGAAATACTGTTTGGCAACAACTGGCGTACCCGCCACGACATCAGCCTTACCCGCGGAGAAGATTCGGATGGTTTTCCGATGCGACACGTACCGCCCACCTTTGGCTCGTCGCACCTTGTTTTTGAAAATCAACTGTGGTATGTTGACCTTTACCTCAACTACAACGGAAAGCTCGGCTACAACGACCTGGCGCCCGACGAAAAAGACAAGCCACACTTGTACCTGCCGGATGAAAACGGAAATCCGCACCTGCCTTCATGGTGGACACTCAACCTGAAGTCGAATTACAGGATCCACCCTAAAATCACGCTTAGCGCGGGCGTTGAAAACATATTCGACAAAGGTTACCGATCCTATTCTTCCGGGATTGTGGCACCGGGAGTAAATTTCATGTTCTCGGCCTTATTCAAAATATAACTGAAGACGCATATTCGCAGACAATGAGTCAGTTATTGAATTTTCAATATCAAATCAATCAAAATAATCGATTTTATCTAATACTAAAAAAATTCATTTGCCGTTTCTAAAGCAGGAAGGCAGAAAATCATTGAGATTTTTTAATTTATTTAATTCGGTATTGCCTTCAAGAGGGGTGCTTGCATCCCTCTTTTTTTTTTACGGATTCCTACTAATCTCCGACAATGGAGGCGCAGTTAACTCTGTGGAAGACCTTTGGGGACTTTGCGTCTTCTTTGCGCAACTTTGTGTAAAAAAAAAGCGTGACACCAAGAACCGCAAAGAAAACACGGAGACACACGGAGAAAATAATCCTACTCGTTCCCCTTTCATTCAGGCCAACATTCAAATTTCAGAAATGCCTATTTTTATGGGATGAAGAAAATCAAAGATGAAGCAGAGTTTTTGGTTCTTTGTGATTGGTGTGCCGGGCAGGAATCCGCGCTGGATACCGTGATCCGGAAATATGCTTATCCGCCGTTCTGGCACCGCGATCCCAATTTTGCCACACTGGTACTTACCATTCTGGAGCAACAGGTTTCGCTGGCTTCGGCAAAGGCGGCGTTTGTTCGCCTGCGGGAACGAGTGGGAGAAATAACACCGGAAAATATTCTGAAATTGAGCGACGAAGAGCTGCGTTCCTGTTCTTTCAGCCGTCAAAAAACCGTTTATACCCGTTTGCTGGCCCGCGAGATTGTGGACAAAAAACTTGATCTCGATGCGCTAAATCAACTCCCCGAAGAAAGCATCCGCGAAAGCTTGCTCCGGCTAAAAGGAATCGGACACTGGACCGTTGATATGTATGTGCTGATGAGCCTGCACTTCTCCGATATTTTTCCGCCCGGCGACCTGGCTACCATAAAAGCAGTGTACGAACTAAAACTGGTTCCACCGGAAGCGTCAAAAGAAGAGATCATCCGCTACATGGAGAAATTTGCCCCTTACCGTTCGGTGGCTACTTACATTTTATGGCATTCCTACATTCAACGGCGCCAACTAACACTGGAATAAACAGTTTTGCTTAACCGCTAAAATTCGTAGCTTTGAGAATCAACAAGCAAAAACCATGACTCGTCCAAAATACTTTCTGTTTCTGTTTACATTGATTTACGCCTGTACTTCTTCCCCTAAAAAAACACCCGAACCACAACCCCTTCGAGTTGAATTAAGCACCGACAAGGGAAATGTACTGCTCGAATTGTCGAACGCAACTCCACTGCACCGCGACAATTTTGTAAAACTGGTAAAAGAAGGATATTTTGACGGAATGCTGTTTCACCGGGTCGTTAGCGGTTTTGGGATACAGTCGGGAGACCCCGACAGCAAAAATGCCCAGGCAGGTGAAGCGCTCGGAAACGGAGGCCCCGATTATACCATTCCGGCAGAAATAAATGCGGAACTTTTCCATAAACGCGGGGTACTGCTTGCTGCCCGCGATAACAATCCTGACCGTGCCTCATCGGGTTCGCAGTTTTTTATTGTTCAGGGAAAAGTTCAAACCGACAGTACGCTTGAGCGAGCCGAACAAAGAATCAACGACTGGCTGGCAGCGCATTATTTTGTAAACGACCCGGCCAACAAAGTCCTTCGTGATTCGCTGGAACTGGCCTTGCAGGAAGAAAACGAAGAAGCGAACCGGAAATGGTCAGACAGCATACAGTCGGGAAGTAAAAACTATACAAATTTTGAAAGATACTCGATCCCGGAGCCTCACCGCGAAGTCTACAAAAGCATTGGAGGCGCCCCGCATTTGGATCAGAATTACACGGTTTTTGGAGAAGTTATCGACGGCATGAGTGTGGTGGATTCGATTGCGGCCCTGCCTGTTGATTCGCTCAGCCGGCCATTCAGCGACATACGAATTGTTGCTGCCAGTATTATTGAACCATGAAGATCGACAACAAAATATCGCACTTTTTAACCGGCCCGTATATTTTCTTTGGCTTTCTTTTTATACCCCTGCTTTTGATGGGCTTGCTCGAGCATCATCCAGTCCTGGCCGGAGTCAGTTCGCTGGCCATAGCCTATTTGTTTGCCACCTATTCCGGAGTGGAAATAGATACGGAAACAAAGAAATTCAGAAACTACAACAAACAATTCGGGCTGTTTAAAACCGGGCGCTGGCGATCGCTCGACGAATACATTGGCGTAACACTTGTTCCCATACGAAAAGTTTACCGGATGTACAGCCGCTCTAACCGAAGCAACACTTCGCATAAAACCGAATACCGGATTTACCTGGTGAACCAAGCCAAACGCCCGGCCATTCCCATCAAAAAATGCAAAACACAAGATGACGGTTACAAATGTTTGGATGAATTTGCCATCTGGCTGCACAAACCGGTTTATTCTCCGAAGTAAAAACAGTATCCGGCCCGCTTAAACATCTCTCCCTCCCCAACCGTTTATTCAGGCAGATAAATCATACTATATTCGTGAGCGTAAAAATAAATGATCCTTACTTTTCGTTTTTTAGTTATTCAGTTCAGTAAAAAATTCAGATTCATGAAGATAACCGGCCTTTTACTCCTCCTTGTTATGCTGTCAACCACCGCTTTTACCCAATCAAAAAAACGCGACAAGGTAAAACGCAAGTACCGCAGCACCGAAGCGGTTACCAACGAAATGCCTTCGGTTTTTATCCGGGGATCGGTGTACGACGAAGATTACAATGCACTGCCGGGTGCCACGGTTACCATCGACGGGACAGCAAAGGGCGTAAATACCAACGAAGACGGGGAATACCTGATTACCGGTTTGGTTGAAGGCCGGACGCGGGTGCGGGTCTCGTTTATCGGCTACAAAACCCACACGGCCGACATTATTTTACGTAAGGGACAAAACGTAAAAAACGTCATGCTACCGCTCGACAACATTCATCTTGAACCCATTTTGGTGAACTCACAAAAACGCGAACAGCAAATACTCGATGTTCCAACGGCCATTAGTTCGGTCAGTGCCCAAGCCATGGAACAATCGAATATTACCGACCTTAGCCTGATGAGCGAGTTTGTTCCCGGCTTGTACATTCGCGAACAGGGCGCCAACCGCCCCACTTTTGCAATCCGCGGCCTCAGCAGCGACGAAGTAAGCCCGAGCGCCCAGCCGCGTGTTTCGGTGTATTTCAACAATGTTCCGATCAACCGTGCAAGCGGGGCCTCGCTCGAATTGTATGACATGGACCGTGTGGAAGTGCTAAAAGGCCCGCAGAACACGCTGTTTGGCCGGAGTGCCCAGGCCGGGGCCGTGCATTATGTCAGCAAAATGCCTACCGGAGAATTCAATGGAAGTATGACTGCCGGATACGGAGAATACGGACAAAAAGAAGTGCGCGGTTTTGTAAACCTGCCCCTTATAAAAGACAAACTGGCGGTGCGGGCAGCGGGTATTTACAACTACCGCGACGGCTATGTTGAAAATACTTTTGGCGGCGACCTGATGGGAAAAAACACCTACGGCGGACGTTTTTCGGTGCGCTTTAAACCGGCCTGGAACCACAAATTCGACCTGGTGGTGAATTACCAGAAAGACGATACCCCGGGAATTGCCTTTATGCCCGACAGTCTGGCCAACACCAACGGTACAGTCGGAATCTTTAGCGGCGTAGCCTCGCACGAACAGGGAACCAACCTGGGAACCGGGAAGGAAGTTTTTGACGTCACGCTGAATTACCGTCTCTACATGAGCGAACACAATTACTGGACGTCCATTACCTCGTACCGCACCAACGATGCTTCGGCGCGCTGGGACGGCGACGGAACGGCATCGGCAGCCATTGACATGGCAGAAAATTCGAGTGCCAGCCAGTTTTACCAGGAGATCAGGGGGAATTTCTCGCAAAACAGCCGCCTGAACGGAGTGCTGGGCGGAAGTTACTGGCGCGAAACGGCCGACCAGACTTACTGGTTTTCGCCCAACGAGCAACAACTGGCCAATCTTTTGCTTTCCAGTCCGCCCATGCCTTTGGTCGACAACAACGGGCAGCCAATATCAGTCCCCGTCATTCCCGTGGGATACGACTCTATAAACAACGTTCCCATTTATGTTGATCTTCCCACCAATCACCAGGAAGAAAACTACAGCAAGGCAACCAATTCGGCCCTCGAAGGTTTTATCGATGTAAGCTACCAGCTAAGCCGGAAGTTTTTTGTTTCGGGTGGTGCGCGCATTGTTTACGATCGTTATAAATTAGGAAATGAAGCCAGTATGACCGGTGGTGATCCCTCTGTTTTGGGCGGATACCTGGGCAATGCTCCCAACGTATTTTTCCGCCCAAGCGACTGGCAGGAGATCAGCAAAAGCACTTTATCGTTTACCTACCACGGGGGGGTGAAATACCGCTTGAACGAATACGGAAACCTTTTTGCCAATTATTCGCGCGGACGCCGGCCCAACGTATTGCAATTTACCTCTACCGGCGAAAAACAGGTACTGGATGCCGAAACACTGGACAACTTTGAAGCGGGTTTTAAAGCTGCTTTCTTCGACCGCATTTTTGTGGATGTTACCGGCTTTTACCAGCTCTACAAAAACTTTCAGACCCGTGCCTGGGTGGCCGATGCATCTACAGGTGAATTTAATTACATCTCGAAAGACGGAGGACAGGCCACTTCGTACGGAGCGGAAGCCAGTCTTCGGGTAGCGGTTATTGAGCAGCTTCACTTATTTGCCAATTACGCCTGGCTAAAGACCGAATTCGACTCTACCGATGTGGACGGGCAAACCCAGGAATACGCCGGAAACGTATTTAGCCTCGCGCCCGAACACAGCCTGAACGTGGGATTTCATGCACGGGTAAACATCACGCCCACCATTCAGCTTTTTGTAACGCCATCGTATGCATGGAAATCGCACATGTACTTCGAAGATGCCAACACTCCGGGGCTCGAACAGGATGCTTACGGTTTACTAAACATCAACGGAGGACTGGAATTGGATGATCCGAATCTTATCCTGTCGGTGTGGGCCAGCAATGTGCTGGATGAACCATACATTACCAGCGCCGGAAATACCGGAAGTTTGTTTGGGGTGCCGACTTTTGTTCCCGGCCCGCCCCGTATGGTGGGAACCAAACTCACGTGGAATTTCACCAAAAAACCAAAACCTTATTTTAAAAGAAGCAAGCGAAACAGGTAGCAGAGTATTGCAATAGTAGATTTCACGCAAAGCACGCCAAGCTTTACGCAAAAGAACGCAAAAACAGAAACTGAAATATCCTCTTTGCAAAAGGACTGGATTTGAATATCCGTCAACTGACGGAATAACCGATGGTGCTTGAATGAAGGTTATCTCTTCCCAATAGGAATTACACGTGACAGTAACATTCTTTTTTTATTTTATTCAACCCTATTCAGGGCTGGTGTTCGAATCCGTTTTCTACCGTGCGTTTCACACACGGTTATTCATGTTAAGTCCTTTCAGGACATTCGTAATTATCAATTGAATCAAATCAAACAAATACCAAACAACATGTCACAATATTTCAGAAGGTTACATGCAATCCCAATAATTAACGCATAGCTTTCGATGTCCAACTATAAAAAAGCCCGGCTCTACGGGCTTTCTGTCAAACTTAATTTTCCAACTTATGACAAATCTCTATTTGCCCATAAGATCTTCAGTTTCTTTATATGTTTCATTGATAATCATATTGAAAGGATCATGTTTCTTTGGCAACACATACGGGACCACAATTTTACATAACTTCGAGTTAGTCACTTTCAAATGAGCTTCTGCCAAAACCCAACATTCTTTATTCAGTTTTAACGGTGATAAAAGAAAAGCTACTTACTCATGGAATTGGTTGAATTCAATGACTCCATGGACCCGTTATAATTTGTTTTGAATCTCCTTGTATTTGTCCATCATCTTTAAACGGTAATAGACGTTTTTCAATGACTCACGTATAACTTCATCATTTGGATTTATCAGATAACATTTCTCCATATACGGCAATGATTTTCCCCACCATATCTCAGACTTTTTGATGAAACTTTTATATGCTTCCTGATCATTTACCGGAACATCTGCTGCCAACTCAACTTGTTTAACTCCCCGGTTATAATAAATAACACCAAGATTGTACAAAGCAATAAAATTCACTGAATCTACTTTCAACGCCTCCTCGTAAAGTTTTATTGCATTTTCTTCATCATCAATTTTATTATACAAGTCTCCTTTGGTAAGATAATAATCTATATTATCCGGTTTTTGGGTAATCGCAATATCGAGATATTGGATCGCCTCATCTCGCCTGTTAAGGTTTAATAAAATCTGAATCATGCTGTTCATGATTCTTTCATCGTTCTGATATTTGAGCAATGCTTTCTGCAAGGTTTCCAGTGCTTTTACTGTATCTTGCTCACTTTCGTATGCATTGGCAATCCAGATGAGAGCGGTTTCCTCATTGTACCCCAGTTCTGCTGCCCGTTCCAAATAATGAATAGCTTTGTCGTGCTGGCGGGCATTCATCGCTGCCAGTCCACAATTATAAACAATAGCCGTGTCAACCAAAGCATCTTTATCATCCTTCACAACAGGCATTTCATTAATTTCCAGTATTTGTTCGAAACGGGTTAACGCTTTATTATATACACTGTCGTTGTATGCATTTATTGCATCGCTCTGCAAATCGTTGACCAACAAAACAAGATTCACTTTCAAACTTTTCCCGTACCGATTTTTGATATCCAGTTCTACCGCCTTTTTGTACGAATCGAAAGCATCGGTTAAAGGATCGCTGCTTAAAGTGCCGTATTTCTTATCGGCCGATTTATAAATAGCCTGATATATTTCGCCCTGTACCTGCCAGGTTCGCGGCCAGCTAACCGACTTCGCTGATTTCTCATTTGCAGGATCAGTAGCTGATTGTATACATCCCAGGGCCTTCTCCAATTCGCCCGAATCTTTGTAAGTGACAGCCTTGGTTACCTGCCCTTTTTGAGCCAACAAGGCATGACAAACCATTACCAGTGCAATGGTAATAAACAATTGTTTCATAGGGTCTCTGATTTAAATGATTTAAAAACTGGAAGTGAAACTTACACTCGGCGAAGAACTTTACCTTTAATTTCGCCGAACATCCACCTTCAGAAAACCGGCCTCCAGCAACACTTTCGTTACCGCATCTATTTCTGCTTGCGTAGCGTTTTTATCGGGGGATATGCTGGTGTACAAACTATAATTCCCATTTTTTGACAAAAAAGCTTCTGCTTCGCGCTTAACCTTATCCAAATCAGGAAGACCGCTCCCCGACCATGCAAATCCAAACATTTGGGACGGTTCTCCTGCTTTTGTTCCCGGATTTGTTTCCCGAACCGAATGCTGCTGAATACTGTAACCAACCTGGTCGATGTTTACTTCCTTTAGCATGCGTTTTACAGTTTCTATCTGAAGATACGTAACCTCGTCTTCAACTTCCAACACAACATTTGTTTTTGCGGGCTGTTTGCCCATTTCCCTGAGTTTTGTTTCAAACTCCGTTAAAGTGTATTCCCGGTTATCCAGGTCAATCTTACCGTTTGCTTTTACCAGAACTTTGTGCTGTGCCACAGCGGCCGGTTTCTGTTCCATCTTCAAAACCGTTGTGCTGACTTTTACGAAAGGAACCTGGTTCAGCTCATTTAGAACGTTATTCAGTTTTTCTTTAGGAACATCGCTGAAAGACAAAACAGAAATCGTCGTTTTATCATCCCTTGACTTTACAGACTCTTCGACTTTCTGTTTAACGTTTTCAACGGCAGATATTTTGTTAAAAACCTCCAATCTATCTGGATAAACTCTCACATCGTATTTTCCAATATTTTGCAAAGAAGATGTATCATCTGCTGCTCTTTTAAAATTTGCGTTTTTTATCCCGGCAAAAAACAAAGTTTCTTTTAGCTCGGCAACTACTTTATCACTGGCGCCATTTTCGACGCTTACATTTACTCCCTGTTCGTGATTGGTCTCATTCTTTCGATTTGCTGCATCATTCAACTGATTCCGTTGTACTAAATAACGCTTTAGTTCTTCGATTGTAAGTTTTTTGTTTTCTATCAGCTGCCATTTTTCCTCTTTTGTTTTTGGCTCGACATAATACCTTTCAACATAAACACCTCCATCTTTTGTAATTTTTAGATTTACAAATGGCGGAGGAGGTGGTGGTGGAGTTGCTGAAGTTGTAACCTTTGGCTCCATGATCGAAACGCGTACCGGAAGCATTTGATTGATTACCTCCTTCTTTTCGGCAGACAAGGAGAAATAATCCTGATTAAACTTTTCCTGCGCCAGTTTCTGCCGCTTTTCAAGATAAATTTTCCCGATGGAGCGAAGCATTTTATCAACAAAGGCTTTATCTGTTTCAACGTCGTATCGCAAGGCAATTACCCCTTTTGAGATTTTCACGTCTCCCACGAGTGGCATATTTTTGCTTATTGCTTCCGGCCCTTTTTTGACCGTTTCAAAAGGAGGATTTCCGTTTAAGAATTTCGTTACCCCTTCAAGTACTCCATCAACAGTTGCGAAAGAACCACAGGCTAAAATCTTACTTTCCCGGTTAACAAGGATTGTCATAATATTCTCCGACGGTACCGGATCACCGTGTTTTGTTTTATCATACTTCGGCAAATTCGATGGTTTGCTTCCCGGCGGTGGAGGAGCAAGCTCAAATTGGTTCATCTCTAGTCCGTGGCTTATTTTCGACAGGTTCTGAATGTTCCAGTTATCGAGCCAAACTTCGGAGCTGTCTTTCTGAACACTCAATGAAGGTACCAGATCACTGATTTTATCAGGGATCATCTCAGGTCTTGCAAAAGCCTGTAAAAGCAGCGCTACAACCGGTACAAACAAAGCCAGTTTAAGGCTTGTGCGACGACGATTGGTTTTCATGTGCATCATTTTGATTCGTTTTAAAATTGGTTTTTGTGTAAAATGGTTGGCCAGGGCAAAACGTCTTTCGCCTACAGCCTTTTTAAGAACCAACAGTTGGTATGTTTTTGCATCGATGCCTTGGTTAAGTACGGCCTGGTCGGCCTGGTATTCGTGTATCAGTTTCAGATCGCGGCGCAACAGCCACACCACCGGGTTAAACCAGAAAAGGGCGGTAAACAGCTCGCAGATCATCAGGTCGAGCGCGTGTTTGTGTTGAATGTGGGCGTATTCGTGGGCTACCACAATGTCTTTGTTTTCTGTGAAATCTTTTTCCGACAAAACAATGTGCTGCAAAAAAGAGAAGGGCTGAATAAAATCTTTGACAATGGCCAAAACCACATCGCGGAAGTGTTGTTTCTCGGCCCGGCGTATGATTTGCCACACCCGCACCACCGAAAAGGCCAGCCGACCAACCAGCAGTCCGATCACCGAAAGGTAAAACACCACCCACGGGTTAAACGGCGCTTTTACGGGAGCTGACTCACGCAGCGGCAGGTTTTCGGTAACAACCACCGGCTCGCTTGCGACGGGTGCCGCTACCCACTCGTGAATAACTTCGAACGGCGGGATCACCTGTGTTTCGCGAATAAGCGGAACATCGGCAAAAGGAAGCACCACCGATGTGAGCAAAATACCCAGCAGCACCAGGCGGTTGGCGGTGTGCATTTTGTCGCGGCTAACCGCCAGCTTAAACACCGCATACAACAGCGCCAGACTTACCGACGATTTTAGCAGCCAGACCAGGAATGGGTTCATTGCGGGTTGTTTTGTTGATTTTCTATTTCTTCGATCAGCTTTTTCAGATCATCGAGCGAAAGGTTTTCTTCTTCCACCAGCAGCGACACCACGTTTTTATACGAGTTGTCGAAATACTTTTTCACCACGCTGCCCAGCGTAGTTTTGCTGTACTCTTCTTTTGTTACCGCCGCAAAATAGCGGTAGGTATTTCCAAACTGTTCGTGATCGATGAAACCTTTTTCCTCGAGTGCCCGCACCATGGTCGAAAGCGTGTTGTAATGCAGCTTTTGCCCCGCATACAACTCCTTTAACTCTTTTACAAACATGGGCCCGCGGTCCCAAAAAAAGTTCATGATCTCCTCTTCCTTCTGTGTCAGTTTTTTCATCTTTTCAGTATTTTAAGTATCGAGAATCAAGTATCGAGTATCGAGCTTGTAATAAACCAGATTCCTTCCCCCGAATACCCAGGGTCGGAATGACAAGGATTTCCCTGTTCATCCGCGGCGCAAAAACAATCGTTAACCAGCTATACCTATCACCGCGCCGCCAAACCATTATCCCGGTTCGTCATCCCGATCCCGTTCGTCAACTGACGAGGGAGAGGGATCTGAAACCGCTTCGAGCTTCGAGTATCGAGCTTCGAGTATCGAGCTTCGAGTATCGAGTGTCGAGTATCACCCCCTCCGTCATTCCGGTGGCTAATGCCCCGGAATTCCTCGTCCCCCTCTAAAAGGGGGACAAATCAGCAGGCGGTGAGCTTCGATCACTCTGAACTCTAACCTCTTTCAAAACAAATGTAACTATATTTTCTAGTTTTCAAACTATTTTTCATAGTTATTCGGGAAAACTTTTTATCAAAAACACGTACAATGCACTGTATCAGGCATCTATTTTTTATGTTTTAAAAAACATTTCTTGTTTTTAACGAGCAATCGGCTTATCTTGAATACACCATTAAACAAAATTCTAGTTCGTAACATTTAAATTTAATCCTCATGGAAAACATCGTAGATTTTATTATTCCCGACGAGGTAATTACCGACGTCCAAACAAAATTAGCCGAAGTACAAACAGCTTTACAGCCTTATTTAATTGCACTAACGCCCGAGGAGCGGCGCACCGTGCCAAAAATGAGTGACAAAACCCTTCCGTTTGTGGAGAAAACACTTGATTACACCACCTCCGACCCGCAGTTTGCACCGCCTTACATGGATAAGCAGGAACTGGCCAACGATATGAAGGTGGTAGGGCAACTGGTTCCGCTGCTGCGGATGGTTGAGCAGCTTAACGACGGGCTCGACGACACGCTGATGGCGGCAGGCGGCGAAAGCTACGTAAATGCACTGGGCTACTACAGCTCGGTGAAACAAGCCACCAAAATGAATGTACCCGGCGCCAAAGCCATTTTCGAGGACCTGAAGAAACGATTTACGAAAAGCCGCCCGGCAAGTAACGCTGAGCAAGCTTAATAACAGAGCTTTTAGTGAAAAAAGGAGGTGCGGCAAGTCTGCACCTTTTTTTTGGCCTGTTACGCAACTCAAAAAAACGAAAATGCTGAATAAAGAAAGTTGCCATTATTTTTGTTTTATGCTTTAACCTTGTGCGGGCACGTCAAAATTCCGTCAATCGGGCCAAATAGCTTCATTGAAAAATTGCCAAGGTTAATTTTGACTTGATTCTTTTTGCTTCGTTTTTCTCATCTAAGGAGAAAAATGAAGTGGGGTTTGGGGCAAAGCCCCAATCAGGCAACAACGCAATACAGTTTCGATGCAACCAGAGGACCACTGTGAAAATTATCGGGACAGTTAAAATACGAAATGGAAATTTCTGGCATCAATTTGACATGTGTAACTTGATTTGCCCCTCCGAGCCCCAATGTCACCCTTCCGAAGTACTCCTTTGGGCTTCAGAGAAACTAATTTCAGCCTCGGAAGAACTAATTTGAACCTCAGAGCCTCAAACGAGAGCCTTTTTGCCCCGAATTTTAACAATTGAGGCCCGCGCTTGAGCCTCAGAGCCCCGGCTTTTAACAAAAAAGGCTAAAATTAGTTTCTCGGAGCCTCAACGTTGAGCCTCGGAGGCCCAAACGCGGGCCTCTGAAGTACCCCCCCCCACTTCCGAAGTACCCCTCTCCCTATCAAAAAGCCTTGAATTGTACGTCATTGCGATCTGTTCGTCGGATCAGGAACGCAGAAGCAATCTGTAAGGTTAACCGGCCCCTAATGCTATTTTTTCATTCTTGCTGTTGCAGAATGTTCCGCCCCGATGGGGCTTATTTTTTCTCACCTGGAGTTTTCGATTAATAGCATCGCAACGCTGTTGCTAAAAAATCAGCTGCAGAGCAGCAAGATCGTTGTAGACAAACAGACAAAAAAACCGTTAAGCGGCAGCGCAGCGTAATCGATTTAATCGTCGGAATAGTTGTTTTTCCCGGACAGCAATGATTAAGAAACGTTTGTATTTTTCTTCGAGCTCCGGAAAAAATGTGCACCGGGAATCGCACTTCGGAAGTACCCCTATTAAACTGAAAACTACTCTATAACATATCGGCCGCTGTACTACCAACAATCTTTATGTTTATTTTAGAGCACGAAAAATCAATCATTCCCAATACATTGAAAATATCTCTTGCAAATACGAAACACAAATACACTTGGTTTTTCAGGATCAAAGCCAACGAAATCAACGACTTAAAACAACAACAACAACTAAAGTGTATCGCACAGTGTGATATACAGGTACGTTAGGCCCAAGTTAAAACCCAAAAATAAAAATGATGAAAACAACATCTTCGTTAATCTTAGCAATCTTTTTTGCAACATCTTTCATTACCTCAACCAACGCACAAAATGATTACCGTGACTTTAAGATAAGAGATACGGTAAAAGATGAGAACTTTACAATCTTCAATATGAACGACTTTAGGGATGCTTTGGTGCAATTGGGCATAAATGTTTATAAATGGGATATGCCTATTCCAAGAGACAATGACTACCAATTAGAATTTTATGTACAGGAATATGAAAAAGCAAAACTTATAAAAGATAGTGTAGTTAGAACCTGGACAACAAAATTTTGGGGATTCGATGAGAATAGTAGGGCAGAATTTCAGTATATCAAAAACCTAAGAATTATTAGTGAAATGCCAGATTTTAATGACAAATCAGATAAACTAAGACTCAAGGTTTCATTAAATTCAGGCAAATTCCAATTCACAACAAGTATATTACCGCGACCAATTTATGAATGTTATTATCTGATAAAGTTTGAAGAAACAAATTTTGAAATTGGAAAAGATATACCATTGCTATTATTCAACGCTGGTTGGGAAATAAATTTTGAAGGAGAATTGGTTCGTCAATATTGTGGACCGAATTTCATTCCGGCAGATTTAGATGATGATTCATTGCGCCAATCGGACCACTTCTTTGTTTTTGGATATCGTGTTGTTGACGAAGAGTTTTATAGAAGAGATTAAATCAATGATAAAAACAAATTAAAATATTAAAACCGGCGCATAGCAAGTGGTTAAAGTAACGGCTGGGTTTAGCTCTATTCGACACGGTCGAATCTCGTGCCAACCTCAGTTTCGGTCGGATAATCCCGAGTATTCGGGACCGCCACGACCTCATACCACCACCGTCAGCGGGAACATTGAAGATTTGAAATAGTGTAACCATGTTAGCATTCGAATAAATCATTGATAATTATTATAGAAAACTAAAACACTCAAAATTTTAGATCATGAAAACGATATTATCTCTTTTACTAATTCTATTATTTGCCTCGTGCAATAAGAAAGACGAAGAGCCTATAAATGAAAAACTCCCACCAAAAGTTTATATGAAAGAAATGATTGAGCCCGATACTTTAAATATCTATCAGGGGGAGTATTATATACGTGTAGACTTTAAAGAAAATGGTTCGTCAGGAAGTAAGGAATTAGTTTTTACAGAAACAACTCAGGATATGACAGTATGGCGGCATCCATCACAGCCGAGCCTTGGAATGTCATCTCAAGGAGTGATTTTTTCGGATTCTGAAACAGGTGAAAACCTCAGTGTAATGTTCTATTTTAACATTGAAACAGATACCCTGTTTACCTTGGCTTTTGCTGATTATCAATGGGCTAATCCATGGAAAAATAAAGCAGGAATGAATATTGAGCACTACGTACCTGTGCCTGATAATACAAGTACTTACCTCTATCTGGGTGGAAATTCGAGTGATAGTTACTGTCAAATTTCATACATCGGAAGCGACCGAATTAATGGAAGTTTTCATACAACCTGGCGCGAATGCTGTGGTGGCTCGGAGATTTTTGATGTTTATGGTGATTTCTCCATCCCCCGAATTAATGCTTCAGTTTATGTAACGCCTTGAATATTTTGAAAATGTAATCATACTGCAATCGAGCTATGACTAAATAAATTAAAATGCTAGCGCTAACACAATGTTAATCTAATCATATATGAAAAAATTTCCCATCATTATTATTGTTATTGTACTATTCAGTTTAATGGGCTGTCAGGAGGATAGCCTGGAAATCTCAGACATCAGATTTAAAGGAGATATCCTCGGTGAAACGATATCTCTGAATGAAAACAACTTGTCGTTTGTAGATATTATTGATTTAGACGGACCGTTTAATAGCAGGACTTTCGTTTCAATATTTAAAAAAGGGAACACATCCTATTCATTGAGTTTTGCCATACCCAAAGACTCTACGTCTAACTCATTATTATTTCCGGTTCAACAAACGGGGCAATACGGATTTGAAAGAGTTGGTAGTTATAACTCAAGTTCTCCTTTTCGGTTTAGTGTAGCTGAAAAAACAGGTCAAGAATGGATAATGCATTCAACATATTCAAACAATGATGATAACAAAGTTGAGATATTGGATATTGAGTTCGAAACAGATACAACACTGATTATTACGGGGACATTCGATTGTAATCTCAGTATCTTAACTAACGATGAAATTGTGGGTAATGCAAAAGATGTGGAATTCAAAACCAGGTTCTTAATAAAATAAACACCGGGTAAATTGCAAAGTGGGGCTTCCCACTTGCAAGCGACCATTAGCAACACAACATAAAACATCATGGATAAGCGCACCACTACAGAAACCATTATTGCATTGGAGACAGCGGCTCTTGATGCATGGCACCAGGGCAATCCCTCTCCCTATCTCGCACTTTATTCAAAAGACTTCACGTATTTCGACCCGGCGCATGAAAAACGGCTCGACGGGTGGGACACGATCAGAGAGTTCTACGAACGCATGCGCGGAAAGGTAAAAATGGATAAGTTCGAAATAATAGATCCCGTAGTGCAGGCAAGCGATACAATGGCGGTTCTTACCTACAACCTGCGTTCCTACTCGGGTGAAACGCTCTGGAAAGAGAATTGCACCGAAGTGTACCGGCTCGAAGAAAACAAGGAGTGGAAGATCATCCACAGCCATTGGTCGGTAACCCAGGCTGCTGTAGTTTAGCAGCCCATAGTGACACAAACTTGCCATGGGCGCTGCTAGCTTACAAAAGCAATTCACCCGGTGACTTAGAGTCACCGGGTGAATTATTTCGTAGCTATGCCTGTTGCAAAACTATTCCTTCCAGTCGATCAGTCGGCCGGGAGTCCACGGGGCATTGATCTTGTTTAGTTCGGCTTCCAATGCCGGAATCTCCTGTTCAACGATCTTTCTCAGGCTTTCCAGTACCGGCGGGAACTCTTCCTTCAGAATTTCGTATCCGCGTTTTTCGGTGGTGGTAATTCCACTGGTCGAACCCATGTGGGTGTAAGTAATATGTCCCAGGCGGTCGTTCAGCGGCACCTGTTCCGGTGGCACTTCTTCGCCACTGGCCTTGGCCGGAACTCCGTTCATTTTGTAGTTCAGTGCTTCCAGTTCCACACCCAATGCACGCGCTTTATCCATCAACTGCTGGCCGGCGCCCGGTGTAGAATAGATGGCTTGTTTTATCTGTTCCACTTTATCCATCGATTCGCTGATCAACCTTCCGGCTCCCACCACCGACAAGGCGAGCTTGTTGACTTTGGCCGCAAAATCAACATTTTCGCGGTAGTCTTCAGCCGGCAGCGTAGTGTTGTTCAGTTTCCGGCAAGTGAATTCAAGCGGCTCCACCAAAGTAGTCAGTTCGCCTTCGTGCCACAGCTGCATTCCTACTTTGTAAGTTCCCGGCAGCACCATAATACCCCGATTGCGCCCCGAAGAAATAGGATCGAACTTACCGCTAAAGCGCATACCGGCCGTGGCAGTGTAGGTCATGTTCCAGTTTACCCGGTTGATTCCTTTGGAAGGTGATTTGTTAAACTGACTCACCACATTTCCTCCCTGGTCGTAAACCGTAAAAATCAAGTGTGTTTTCTCCTGCTGATCTTCGAGTTGAAGTTCCCGCCAGCTGGGCTGCGGAATCGGTTTTCCTTCTTCGAACAATTTCTTTTCCTCGTCTTTCCGAAGTTCTTTTTTCGTCTTCGGAACTTCTTTCAGAAAATAAGTAAAAGTAGCTCCGTATTCCGGGTTTTTCGAATAAAAATACGTATCGCCCTGGTTGTCTTTTCCATCGGTTTGAATGTACATCAAAGCATCTTTCACCGGGAAAATTGCCGCTGCCTTGTTCTCCAGATCGGGTGTTACTTCGCGTAAAGAGCTGTAATCATCCAGAATGTAAAACCCACGCCCAAAGGTAGCAATCACCAGGTCGCTTTCGCGCTCCTGAATGGCGATATCTCGAACAGCAATGGTGGGCAGGTCTGCTTTCAGTTCTACCCAGTTTTGCCCGTTGTCAACGGTAAAATAAATGCCAAATTCGGTACCGGCAAACAACAATTCAGGGCGCAGGTAATCCTGTGCAAGTGTGTGCACGGTTCCGTTTTCAGGCAGATTACCTGTAATGGAGGTCCAGGTCTTTCCTTTGTCGGTACTTTTATACACGTATGGTTTAAAATCGTCGCGTTTCAGGTTGTCAAAAGTGGCATACACCACATTTTCGTCGTAGCGGTCGGCCACAAGATCACTCACATAAGTATATTCCGGAACACCGGGAAAAGATTTTACCTGCGTCCAGTTATCGCCGCCGTTTTCAGTGATGGAAATTACGCCGTCATCGGTTCCGGCATACAGCAAGCCCTCTTTTAACTTTGATTCGTCGAGCGAAACGATGGTTCCCCACTGCGAAGTAGAGACATCTTTCGCCACGGCATCAGCCGGCCAGTATTTGCCCATTACCGGGAAGGAATTACGATCCACCTGCGCTGTAAGATCATCGCTGATCACCTCCCAGGTATTTCCGCGGTCGTCGCTGCGGAACACCTTGTTGGCTGCCACATACAAACGCGTTTTCATGTGTGGGCTGACAATGAGCGGAGCATTCCAGTTCCACTTATAGGTAAGTTCACCTTTTCGCTCGCGTGGTTTAATACTGATGGTTTCTTCGCTTTTTTTATCGTAGCGGAACATATTACCGTACTGATATTCGGTATACACGATGTCGGGATTTCCAGGTTCGGTAGCCGCCCAGAAACCATCGCCGCCCATGGTAATGTACCAGTCGTCGTTGATCACACCGTTGCGGCTGGTATTGCGCGAAGGTCCTCCCATGGAGTTGTTGTCCTGCGTGCCACCGTACACATTGTAAAATGGTTCAGCATCGTCAACAAACACCCGGTAGAACTGGGTTACCGGAAGGTTTTCCTTAAAATCGAAGGTCTCTCCGCCGTCCCAGCTTTCATAGATCCCGCCGTCACCACCGATGATAAAATGTTCGGTATCTTTCGGAGCAATCCAAATCGCGTGGTCGTCCACATGGCGGGTTTTGGTGGTGATGTTGTTCCAGGTTTTTCCGGCGTCGGTTGTATACACCGAACGCGTTTCCACCGAATAAACTTTGTCCACATCTTTCGGATCGCAATAAATTTCGTTGTAATACTGTCCGCTCGAAGAATGGCTACTCATTTTCTCCCAGCTTTCCCCCTTGTCGGTCGAACGGTAGAAGCCACCCTTGTCCTCAGCAGCTTCCACAATCAGGTAAACCACGTTGGGATCTACCGGCGAAACATCAATTCCCATACCTCCCAACTGAACGCCTGGCAAACCTTTGCTAACCTTGCGCCAGTTTTCGCCGCCATCGGTTGATTTGTACACCGCCGACTCTGGCCCGCCACCGATTTTAGTGAACGAAGTACGACGCCGCTGTTCCGAAGTGGCATACATAATGTCCGGATTCGAAGGATCGATCTTTACATTATTGACACCAGTATTTTCACTTATCTCAAGTACTTTTTTCCAGTTTTCGCCACCGTCAGTCGACTTGTAAAGACCACGTTCTCCGCCCGGTCCCCAGGCCGAGCCTTCGGCGGCAACAAACACGACATCCGAATTCCGGGGGTCGATCACAATTCCGCCAATCTGCCGGCTTTCCTTCAGCCCCATATTTTTGAAAGACTTTCCGCCATCGAGCGACTTGTAAACCCCGTCGCCATACCCTAACGCCCGCTGGTGGTTGTTTTCGCCGGTACCCACCCACACTACGTTTGCATTATTGGGATCGAGTACCACCACACCAATCGAATAAGTTCCGTAGTTGTCAAAAACTGGTTTCCAGGTAGTCCCGTTGTTCTCGGTTTTCCATACATTGCCGCTGGCAACGCCCACATAATACTCCTTGGTGTTGTTGGGGTTTACGGCAAAATCGGCAATTCTACCACTTGCCCAGGCCGGGCCGATGCTTCGCCATTTTAGGCCGCTCACCAGGCCGGAGTTAATAAAGGATTTGGGTTCCTCTTTTTTCTCGTCTTCTTTCTTTTTTGCATTCACCACCGTCGAAAACAGAAATACGACGGCCAGTAATAGTAACAGTTTCTTCATAAGTTATCGTTTTTGTGAAAATTCAAGTTGTGGTAAAGTCAGGATAAATGCCGTGCGAAATGAGGTTGAGGAAAGTCAGCATGTCTAACGATCTTTCATTTCCGGTCATCATCTCAATGGTTTATGATTCAAATCAAGATCCTGAATATACTAATTATCTGCTTTCAGAAATAAGACAAAACTCACAAAGCTATTCAGGATGAGACAGAAGGGAAAAGTTTCAGGGGTAAAGGGCTTAGAGTTTACAGAAAACTCACAACAAACGAAGAGAATTTTACAGGCTGTGAGCCGCCAGCCCATACTGACCGCAGCACACAGCAACACCCAAGACGACGAGCCGTCGGCTAAGGGATTAGAAGTTGAGTATATCTTTCAGGTTTTTATACCCGGTTTTGGAGACTTTTAGCTTGGTTTTATCGTGAAGAATGACCACATACGACTCTTTTTCGTATTGCTGAATCTCAGAAATTTCGTTCACCTTAACAATGTACGAACGATGAATACGTACAAAATCATTGGGATTCAACGATGTTTCGAAATACTTCATGGTTTTTTGCTTCATCCAGCGGCCTTCGGTGGTGTAGATCATCACGTAATCATCCATCGACTCGATGTAACGAATGGCATCCACCGGCGCAATATGGATTTTATGACGGTCTTTCACTACCACACGGTCGAGATAACCTTCGCGCGGAAAATCGCTCACCTTCTCTGCCACGTCCGATTCGCGCCCTTCTGTCTGCATACGCTCTTCCACTTTTGCCACAGCTTCCACCAAACGATCTTTTGAGTAAGGTTTCAGCAGGTAGTCGGCAGCATTGTACTCAAAAGCCTTTAACGCATACTGATCGTAAGCGGTGGCAAATATAATCTGCGGTTTATGTTCGAGTAATTCGAGCATCTCAAAACCTGTAATTTTGGGCATTTGAATATCGAGAAAAACCAGGTCGGGCTTTAATTCATTGATCATTTTCACCCCTTCAAACCCGTTTTCACATTCGGCAATGATCTCAATGGATTCAATATCCGACAAAAAATTCTTCATAAGGTTGCGGGCCAGCTCTTCGTCTTCCACAATGATGGTGCGCAATTTTTCGGTCATTTTATTTCTGTTTTTGTGGTATGTTCAAAGTTACGGTAAATTCGTTGTTGTTGTCCTCGATCCTTAACAAATGCGGGTTTCCGTAAATCACCTGCAGCCGGTCGCGAATGTTGCGCAAACCAATGCCCTCCCCTTTTTTACTCACCACATTTTTATCGTAGGAATTGCTGATAACAATTTCGAGCATGTTTCCGTTGAGGCGACAGTGAGTAATCACATCGATGGTTTCAGTGGCTTCGTAAACCCCATATTTTATGGCATTTTCGTACAAAGGCTGAAGAATCATGTTCGGAATCTCGGCTTTCATACAATCCTCTTCGATGGCAAAAACCGGGTTCAGTTTTTTCCCGAAGCGTACTTTTTCGATGCTGAGATACAACTTATTATTTTCGAGCTCGCGCATAACAGTTACCTTCTCATCCTGGTCGTGTTTGAGCGAATAGCGCATCAGTTGCGACAGGTTGATCACCATTTCCTGTGCCCTTGCGGGATCGGTCATGGTAAGTGACGAGATACTGTTTAAACTGTTGAACAAAAAATGTGGGTTTATCTGCGATTTTAAAGCATGCAATTCAGCCTCTTTTACAAGCGCCTTCAGGTGTGTTTCGTTCTTCGATTTTTCTTTGAAGGCATAGTAGTAATTTACGGCATAGAAAAAAACCACAAAGCCAATATACATGATATATCCGGCCACCGTGCGACCTAAAACGGTTTGATCGAGCCACTGCCGCGCATTGGGATGAAAGGCTTTTACAAACACAACCCCAATGTACATCCAGATAAAAACGATAATAGTGGCTGCGATCAGATGCGCCAGAATAACCCGCAGAATGCTGTTGTCTTCGAGTGTACTGAACTTGATCACGTACCAGATAGCCGCTCCAATCAGGGCATAAAGAATAAGAAATGTAAAGGTTTCAACAACAGAGTTGCCGAGCGGAACTCCGTTTACCAATGTGGCAATCAGCACCAGAACCGTAGAAACAAGTATCCAGAACAGTCCGTAAGCGATGGTGAGCTTTGGATTGGATATAAACGGATGGCGGATGTCCATTTTACATGTATTTTACTTCCACTCCCCCAAACGCGGCAAATCCTTTTATGACCAGCGTTTTTGAAGGATCGGAAACAATATGATTAATGGAAGATCCGCGTTTATCGGTAAATGCCCCAAAAACAGCTGTAACTTCATTTTTAATGGTCCAGTCGGGCGGAACTTTAAAACTGCATCCTCCGAATATGGAAACACAGTCGATAACTGCTCCGTTTTGCGAAAGCTGCGCCTGACGAAGGTCGTAATCAGCGCCACCAAAAACAGAAGTTGTTTTTCCGCCCACAAAACTTTTTGAATCAATGTACACTTCCCTGCCGCCAAACATTACAAATTCATCAAAGTAATTAATTCCGTATGCTCGTCCGGGATCGAAGGTCGGTTGTTCGGGTTGAGTGTTGTGCTTTCCGAAATGCGTAACAAGCAAAACCACCCCGATGAGAATGATCAGCAATGGCCAGCCAATTCTTTTCAGTTCATACGGAATGCTCATCATCTCGGGCAAAAGAAAGAAACCGCCGATAACGATCAATACGGTTCCGCTTGTTTTGTTTCCTCCGATAAGTGAAAACACTCCGATACCAATCAGCAGCATTTGCCAGGAGATAAGAATATCGTTCCAGAAATCCGGAATCAGGTTGAGTCGTTCCATAATCCACAATACGCCGATAACGATCATGAATACGCCAAAGTATACTCTTTTATTCGATGATTCTTTTCTCTCCATTGCTCTCGAATTTTAGAAATTCAAAATTAGGTTCGTTGCTTCTAATGCCTGCTCTCTATTCGGTAAACAAAGCATAATTGTCGGTTAAGATACACATTATAACAATCGGGCAACAATTGCCACTCCAAATCCGATCAGAATAAGCGGTAATAAAAGGAAAATTGTAATTCCGGGGAAGAACAATTTGGGGATTAAAAAGATGCCTCCCACTACCAAAAGTACCAGTCCGACCGGACGCCGCCCAGCCATCAGCACCAGCCCGACAATGATCAGTATCATCGGCCAGGAGAAAATCAGATGTCCCAGTTTAGTGGCTGTCAGCTGAAAAGGAATAAAAACATTCTGAAAATGATGAAACGGGAACATCGAAAAAGCCCCGCCTTGTTTCATTAGCCACAAAATTCCGAATACAATCAAAAATACCGCCAGCAGTTTTTTTGAGTTGTCGTTGTGTGGTTTCTCCTGCATGATGTTGATGTTTTATGATTTCGGGATTAAAGGTAGGAAACACCTGCACACCGCGCAGTTTGCATTCGGTTAACAAAGGGGATATGTCGGTAAAAGGAAGATCGCAAACCGAAAGCATAAAAAAAGCGGGAAATGATCCCGCCTTCTACTTATTCTTTGCCCTGGGCTTTTGCCCACGAATCTCTTAATGCAACCGTTCGGTTAAACACCGGTTTTTCGGGAGTCGAATCCGGATCCATGTTAAAATACCCGAGTCGTTCGAACTGGAAATGGTCCAGCGGTTTCGAATCTTTAATAAACGGCTCCAGGTAACAATCGCTCAGTACGCTCAACGAATCAGGATTCATAAATTCCTTGAAATCTACGTCCTTGTGACCATTGGGATCTTCATCGTTAAAAAGACGATCGTACAAACGTACTTCTGATTTTACGCCATGTGTAGCCGACACCCAGTGAAGCGTTGCCTTTACCTTACGCCCGTCGGGTGAATTGCCACCTTTTGAAGCCGGATCGTAAGTGCAATGCAACTCTGTGATTTCTCCGTTTTCGTCTTTGATCACATCGGTGCAAGTCACAAAATAAGCGTAACGCAACCGTACTTCTCTGCCTGGTCCGAGACGGAAGAATTTACGTGGCGGATCTTCCATAAAATCATCGCGCTCGATGTAAAGTTCTCTTGTAAAAGGCACTTTACGCATTCCCATAGTTTCATCTTCCGGGTTATTGACCGCATCCAATTCTTCCACCAAATCCTCCGGATAATTGGTAATCACCACTTTCAGCGGGTTGATCACTCCCATTACCCGCTGTGCTGTTTTATTTAAATGCTCGCGTACACTGAATTCCAGCAGCGAAACATCGATCATTCCGTCCACTTTTGTTACCCCAATCTTATCCGAGAAATTCCGGATCGATTCGGGAGTATAACCACGGCGGCGCAAGCCTGAGATGGTGGGCATCCGCGGATCGTCCCAACCGTTTACGTGCCCGTCTTTTACCAGTTCGAGCAGTTTACGCTTGCTCATCACTGTGTAAGTCAGGTTCAAACGCGCAAATTCAATCTGGCGCGGGCGGTAGTCACTATCTTTTAGCTGATCGATAAACCAATCGTACAAGGGGCGGTGCACCTCAAATTCCAGCGTACAGATGGAGTGTGTAATTCCTTCCCAGTAATCGCACTGCCCGTGGGCAAAATCGTACATCGGGTATACACACCATTTGTCTCCGGTGCGGTGGTGATGCGCTTTCATGATCCGGTAAATGATCGGGTCGCGCATGTGCATGTTGGGCGAAGTCATATCAATTTTTGCCCGCAACACTTTTTCACCTTCATTGAATTCGCCGGCTGTCATCCGGTCAAACAAATCCAGGTTTTCTTCCACCGTGCGGTTCCGGTACGGACTTTCCACCCCCGGCTTCTGAGGGGTTCCTTTCTGGCTGCTGATGGTTTCCGCATTCTGATCGTCAACATAAGCCTTTCCCGCTTTGATCAGCTGAATCGCAAAAGCGTGCAGTTTTGGGAAAAAATCAGAAGCATAATACAGGCGGTCTTCCCAGTCGAATCCCAGCCAGTGTACGTCTTCCATAATGGATTCCACATATTCGGTCTCTTCTTTCGAAGGATTGGTATCGTCGAAACGCAGGTTGGTTTTACCTCCGTATTGCTGGGCAAGGCCAAAATTTAAGCAGATAGACTTTGCGTGGCCGATGTGCAAATAACCGTTTGGTTCCGGGGGGAAACGCGTATGAACCCGCTTGTCATTCTTCCCGGCTGCCAGATCAGCATCGATCTGCATGTTAATAAAGTTGGCCTTCTTTTTGGCTTCCGTATTGTTGGCTGTGTTATTTTCTGACATATTTTTAGAATTAACCCCTCATTTAAAAGCCTACAAAATTAAAAAATGATTTGTGAGAAAGGCGGCTACCCTCTCATTTTATTACTTTTGTGCCCACATATTTAAAAAACATGGGAGTTATTGAAATCGAGGGCATGAAGTTTTATGCCTATCACGGGCATTTTGCAGCAGAACAGATTGTTGGGAATAATTTTGAGGTGTATGCACGGATTGAGGCCAATTGCAGCAAAGCCGGAGAAAGTGATAATCTGGACGATGCACTGAATTACCAGGCGGTATACGAAACCATTCAGAAAGAAATGCAAATAAAATCGGCACTGCTCGAAAACGTAGCTACCCGGATTCTTGACGCGCTGTATGCTGAATTTCCGTCCATTGAAAAAGCAAAAATCAAAATTTCGAAAATGAACCCGCCAATGGGAGGCGAAATGGAACGCGTAAGTGTAACGCTGGAAAGATAGGGAAAGGTGGAGAAAAAGGCAAAGGCGGAGCAAAAAGGCGGAGGCGGAGGCTAAGGCGGAGGCGCAGATGTTCGAAATGTTTACTCCTTTATGGTTAAGTCAACAGGCTTCGTTATTGAAGGCATAAATGCATAAATTACAAAATAAGCTACCAGCAACAAAGAGCAAGTGATTGGTTATTCAATATTGGATATTGAAAATTCCTTTATGCCTGAAGAATGAGAGTGGGAACTCAACTCTCAATCTACCGCAATCCATCCGTCGAATCAATCCTCTTCCCCCGTTAATCAATCACAAGGATGTTATCAAATATTTAATTACCAATGCAATCCTGACATTTATCAAATTTTTCAAATTTTTAATTCGTATTTTCGAAAACACAAATATCAACCTTTACAACCATGTTTTTGAGTACGAAGAATTTGAGCGAAGGAGGCTGCCGCGACAAGTGTTTCGGCGGACGAAAGAGAGAGTTGCAGGAGGGAAAGAACCCAAAGTCGACACAAGAGAATGCGTATGTTGCACAAGGCACACATGTAAATTCTCACTGGCAAAAATTGCGGAAATAAGCACGATTTATCGTTCCCTGTTGCAGGAACTAATAAAATTTATATTTTTGCACACCGAAACAAACAAGGTTCCTTGGCCGAGTGGCTAGGCAGCGGTCTGCAAAACCGCGTACGGCGGTTCGAATCCGCCAGGAACCTCATCACAAAAATGCAATGACTTAAAAAAAGAGAACCTTAACGGTTCTCTTTTTTTAAGTCTAGAAAATATCTAAGCAATCCTGTATTTTTTTTACAATTTATTTCCCGAGACATGAATACCCAAGCATTTGCATGCCCTACCTCATTTTTTCAAATTTTGTTTGTGGAAACGGGTAATACGTCCTACTTTCCAAATTAAAACGTCCGAGTTTCTGAAAATTGTCGATTGCCCAGGTTTACCCCGATAATTTTGGTGAAAAATTTAATCATCAAAATTAAAAGTCATGAAAACAATTTTTGCAGTTCTATTCATTATTTCCATCTCAGTTGGAAATTTTTTTATTCCGCGAGATAAGCAAATCGGAATAAGCCCATGGGGGAAAAAAGACGAGATTGGAACACTTATTAAGATGCCCGAAAAATCTCAATTTCAAGTTTCATCAAAAAAAGGCAACCAAAATGAGCAAGCCAAAGTAGTCGCTCAACAGGCAAATAAAGAAGATATCACACTATCATTTAGTGATGGTAGAGAAGATGCCGTAGGTATAGTAGATATTAATGCTGTATTGCGTTCAGTTGGCGTGCAAGTAAGCACTGTAGAATTGCCGGAAAAGGTAAAACCAATTCTTGAGACATCAAAAACAAGAGCTTTAAATGAGGACGAGGCTAAAAATTTGATTGCTGCCTTTCATTTAGACAGAGATGCTTTACTCAATCAGATAGAAAGAGCAGGTAGAAAGCCAGTTGCAAAAAATGGAGGTTCTCTAACTACTGGAGAAGACAACATGGCTCCTTATCCTAAAGTGTATGATATGAAAGCATTATCGCCCGAATTAACAGTGTTTCTTCAGGATAAATTTGGAAAATTACATGTAAACAGCAATGATGATGGAATGGGAATCGATGAAGTTATGACGATCGTTTCTGGAGGTCCATGGACATGGTTTTTTGTATTGCCAGATAACGTTGTTGGCAAACTAACTTTGGGGCATGTGGAGGTTGATGGATTAGGATGGAGAATAAGCTACCCTGGACTTGGCCCGCACGGAGGTTTTTTTGATGCTGAATATGGTTTGGTAGTAGCATTTGCTCATGGCCCTGAAAGATTTGTAATGCGCTATCAAGACCCCGGGGTTAAATTAGATAAATGGATGGGGAAAAATCCCTGGATAGATTTTTCAGACGGCACACCTGAATTATTAGAAAACATCGATAATTTCGAATACTAACCTTTAAACAAAAAGCATGACAAATGTAGCTAACATAAGTCTTAATTCAATCGAATTTCCAGAGCCCATCATAATTTCAGTCAATGGTGTAGAGCTCGAAGTATTTGAAGCAGGTATGCAAAATGTGGGTAAACCGATAATACTCTGTCATGGTTTTCCAGAGCATGCATTTTCATGGAGGTATCAAATCCCTGCTCTAGTCGCAGCCGGTTATCATGTTATTGTTCCAAACCAAAGAGGGTATGGGAACTCATCTAAACCGATCGAAGTAACATATTATGACATAGAACATTTAACAGGTGACCTTGTGGCATTACTCAATTATTATGGGTATCATGACGCAACTTTCGTTGGTCATGATTGGGGAGCAAATGTAGTTTGGAATCTTGCGCTATTACACCCTACGCGGGTAAACAAAATAATAAATTTGGCTTTACCTTATCAAGAGCGAGGGAAAAAACCTTGGATTGAGTTTATGGAAGAGGTATTTGGTGAGGACTTTTATTTTGTACACTTTAACAGAAAACCGGGAGTAGCAGATAATATATTTGAAAAATATACTTCTCAGTTTCTTCGTAATCTGTTTCGCAAGAATATACCTCCTGCACCGCCAGAGTCTGGAATGTTAATGATAAATCTAGCCAGAGCAGCTAAACCACTTGGTGAGCCGATAATGACGGATAACGAACTGTCTGTTTTCGTTTCTGCTTTCGAATCATCAGGTTTTACAGGAAGTATAAATTGGTATAGAAACCTTGACCGCAATTGGCATTTTATGGCAGATGTGAAGCCAATGATTCTACAGCCGACATTGATGATATATGGCGAACGAGATATAATCCCCAAGTCTCAAAGCCTAAAAAATTTCGCACCAAATCTTGATGTGGTTAGCCTGGATTGCGGCCATTGGATTCAACAAGAGAGGCCAGAGGAAACAAACCATGCTATTTTAAAATGGTTGGAGCAAGAGAATACCCAAAAATAGATGTTTGTATTACGGCAGCGTACTAAAATTAAGAGGAGGAAGTGGATCTTTAATGCGACCAATTGCAATCCCCGAAAAGATTACAGCAAAATAGAATTTGGATTTCAACAATGAATTTAATAAACGCAAATATCGACAACATAACACAGTTGTGGACTACTGTCGGGATGAGAACAGCCACGTTTCATTCAGAGAAGAATATTGAATATTGCACAATTACTAATTCCGAATGGCCGAACAGGTTGTGGTTTACAGGAAGTTTCAACGTGTCGATAATAGAAAGAGCGAGAGAGATTCTCTTACGATCAAAAGTGCCAATGAAAGTTTCATCGTGGCACAATTCAGATTTCAGTGACGAGCTGTTTGTTCAATACAATTTTGCTCAAATATCAGAACAAACAGGAATGTCAGTGAAACTAACTTCTGAATATGAATCCGATCCGGGCATTGAACTTCGGAAAGTTTCCACACAACAGCAGGCTACTCTCTGGTCCGAATTACTCATTCATTCATTTGGATATAAAATCAGTCAAAAGGTGATAGTTCAAAGTTCTGCAGAAGTGAATTATTTTGTTTGTTACTGCAATAATTCTCCGGTTGGAGTCTGCCTTTTATACCACAACAATTCACAAATCATTGGAATTCATGCCATGGGTATTATCCCGGAAATGAGGAGAAGGGGATTTGCAGAAGAAATTCTAAGAAAAATCCTCACGAACTCGAAATACCTGGGATTTAGTTATGCTGTTTTACAGGCCTCAAAAACCGGTAAACCACTTTACCGCAAATACGGATTTACAGAAGAATTTACAATGAAAAATTATCAACTTAAAGTTTAAAAGTTATGGAATTAATAAAGAACATGGAATGGCGTTACGCCACAAAGAAATTTGATCCGGAGAAGAAAGTCAATCCCACTGAAATGGAAAAACTAAAACGCGCTATTCAACTGTCAGTATCCTCATACGGACTTCAACTCTACAAAATGCTAATTATCGAAGATCAGGAAATTCGAAAAGAATTGAAGCCAGTTTCATGGGATCAAAACCAGATTACGGACGCATCACATCTGTTTGTATTTTGTAATTACAGCGAAGTTAAAAAGGAGGATATTGATGCATTTATTCGGTTAACAGCCGAAACCAGAGATATTGATTATAACGATTTAAAAGGGTATGGCGATTTTATTGAATCGAAACTGAACGAGAAGACAAAAGCACAACAACGCAACTGGTTGGAGCGACAGCCTTACCTGGCGCTAAGTACGCTTTTAATGGCTTGTGCTGAACTAAAAATTGATGCCTGCCCTATGGAAGGTTTTGAAGCTGATGAATACAATAAAATTCTGGGACTGGAAGAAAAAGGGCTCAACGCTTGCGTGATTGCTACCATCGGATACCGAATTCCGGGCGACAATTCACGTTATATCCCAAAAGTCAGAAAGTCGATGGATGAGTTATTTGAAGAAATCAAACAAACGGTATTTCTTCCTCTTTAATTTTTTAATTGATTGCTCAGAAAACAGAATAGAGCTGGAACAGCCCTAAAGGATTATGAACAAAGCTTGTGATGCTACTGCTTCAACCAAACCATTTAAGAAAGAAGAAATTAAAGTTCATATTCATCCTTTTCAAGATTATATTGTTGGAAATACTACAGATGATTTCATCCACATGTTTGGGACATCATGGAAAGAAGCCCAAGGAACAAAAAAGAAATTTGTCAGAAATAATTATTGTTGAATTGAAAAAAATATTTCCAGCAAACACCAACATACCATTAAGTGTGAAAGATTAGAAATTAGACACCACGCGATTACACACAGATTAAAGACTGCTATTTTCGGCAGTCTTTTTTATTTCAGTCAAATTGGACAAGGAAATTCTAAACATTTATAAAAGGTATACTGTTTTAACTACATCACAATCAGTAAACTAATTTATTAAATGCAATTTTTGGTATTATTAAATTTTGCAGCGGCCATTCAAGGCCTGTTTTTAACGTATATAATTGCACATAACCGGCTAAAAGATACTAAATCGGTTGTTTTGGGGTTGCTTACTTTTGTACTTTCGTTAAGTCTTTTAGGGGGTATTTATGGAATGTCAGGTTTTTACAAAAGCTTCCCACATTTCACCAATGTTGCCGATCCGCTATTTTTACTTTACGGGCCACTGCTTTTTATCTATATTTTTGCGCTCACTCAAAACCGTTTACCACGTAATTACTTATTGCACGGCCTGCCATTTCTTATTTACATAATTTCGTTTATTCCCTTATATATGAAGAGTGGGGAGGAAAAAATTGAATGGGCCGAATATATTTTCCTTAACGATCATGTGCCACTAAAAGGACTGCTGATGCAGTTGTTGCGCGTCGTTCATATTTCTGTTTACATTGTTTTTAGTCTTCTTACAGTAAAAAAATACCAAAAAAAGATTAAGGACAATTTTTCTGATATCGAAAAGATTTCATTGAACCAGGCAAAAAATATTCTCTATTTCTTTTTATTTGCACTTGTTGTAGCCTGCATTTCATTTGTTTTTGGGTATTTGTTTTCCTACAGTTTTAGCTTATCAAATAATATTATTGGGTTGGTTATCGGCATCACTATTTTTGCACTGGCTTATTCTACCTGGAATAAAAAAGATATTCGGACAATGGTATCGTCAAAGCTGGTTGATAATACAGAAGATATTAGTGACAATCCTCTCCTGGAAGAAAGTAAAACCAAAGGACGCAGCGTTTTTGTCCTAAATCAGGAACAATTGGAGGATTATAAAACCAGGCTTGAAACAGCCATTGAGAAAGAAAAGGTTTTTATCGAAAATGAGCTGTCTTTAGCTGAATTGAGTAGACGCATAAACATCCAGGCTTACCAGCTATCTGAATTGATCAGCAGACTTTACAATGAATCTTTTTTCGATTTCGTAAATCGTCATCGCGTTGAAGAAATCAAGTTGCGCATTGAAGATCCTGCATCTGATTCTTTTTCATTACTTGGGATTGCCATGGATTGTGGATTTAATTCAAAATCGTCGTTTAACACCGCATTTAAAAAGTTTGCAGGTATAACACCCAGCGAATACCGGAAGCGACAATTGGTAGAACAAGAAGTGTAACAAGTATTTTTGAAGTAGGAACCGATGCTAAAATCTCCATCGATGGAAAAAACAATAGCCGTACTTCCGTTTGTAAACATGAGTGCGAACGAAGAAATGGAATATTTCAGCGATGGAATTACCGAAGAAATCATTAATGCACTTGCCGGTATTTCACAATTAAAAGTCACCTCCCGAACTTCTTCGTTCTTCTTCAAAAACAAAAACATCACAATCGGGCAAATTGCCAGGGAGCTGAATGTGGCAACTATTTTGGAAGGAAGCGTCAGGCTGGCAGCCAAAACCATTCGAATTACGGCACAGCTGATTCATGCAGAAGAAGACTTTCATTTTTGGTCGGAATCGTGGGACCGCAAACTGGAAAACATTTTTGAAATCCAGGATGAGATTAGTTTGTTAATTGCTGACAAGCTACGCGAACAATATGGGCACTTCGAGATTCAGGATCATTTGGTGGAAAAGAAAACAGACAATTTGCATGCTTATGAGTATTTTCTGAAAGCCCGTTTTCATTTTAACAAATGGAATCCGGAGGATGCGAATAAAGCGATTGAATTATATGAAAAAGCCATTGCATTTGATTCGAAACATACCGATGCGTATGTTGGTCTTGCAGATGCTTATAGCTTTTTTGCAGTTACCGAGTTGATGCCCAAAGAAGAAGCCTGGCAAAAGTCGTGGGAATACATGGATAAAGCATTTGCTTTAAATCCGGACAATGCAGGTGTACATTATTTGCTGGCTAATTATTCCTTTTTTTACGACGCCAATTTCCACCAAGCGCTTAAACACGTATTAAAATCAGTTGAATTAAAACCCAACTATCCCGAGGCACAACAATTTATTTCGTTGTTGTATTTAATATCGGGTGAAACAGCAAAAGCCAAAGAACATTTGGATGTGGCACACAGTATTGATCCGCTTTCGCAGGAAACCTTATTTTACCGTGCGTATTATCAGTACCGCACTGAGAATTTCTCAGAAGCCTTATCATTATTCGATGAAGCACTGAAAAATAATCCGCAAAATATTCCGGCATACATTGTTCGTAGTTATTGTCTTTTAAAACTGGGGCGATACAACGAAACCATTTCCTTTCTTGAAAATATGCCAAATGAAATTGTGGTGCATGATGAACGTTTAGGGATATTGAATCTGGCTTACATCCTCAAAAAAGATGCTGTAAACCCTGAAGAATATTTTGACCAGTTATTCGAAGCTGCCCAGAATCCCAAATCATTTCAGGCACATTCCTATTTGTATCTGGCTTATGCAAATTTGAAGGAAACTGATAAAGCGTTTAATTTGTTGAAAAAAACGATCAAATTAAAATCATCGGTACTTTTGTTAAATTATACCGATCCGCTTGCCAATTCTCTAAAAGATGATCCTCGCTTCGTTGAATATAAAAACAGGCTTTATAAATATCATCAGGTTGAAGTAAACAGCGCTAAAGAAAAAACTCCCCTGCTGGATGCAGCAACAGTAGAGATTTATTGTAATAAATTAACGCAGTTTGTAGCAGAAGAACAACCCTTCTTAATTCCAAACCTCTCACTCCGGTTGTTGGCCGACCAGGTTGAAATTCATCCGAACAAACTTTCGTGGCTATTAAATGAACGGATAGGGAAGAACTTTAATGAGTTCATTAACTTTTACCGAATCGAGTATTTCAAGGAACTGGCACTCGATCCAAAGAATAATCACATTTCATTAATAGGATTGGCCTATGAAAGCGGCTTTAATTCAAAAACCGTTTTTAATACCTATTTCAAAAAAGAAACAGGAATGACTCCCAAGGAGTTCTTAAGCAGAATGCATAAATAATAGGAGTAAAATAATCCACGGAGAAAATTGTCCATCCACCAACGAAGTTTGTCCATTTTACAGCGGTAGATTACCCCGCATCTTTGTACTGTCAATAATGACACAGAACATAGAACAGTTAAAAATGGAAAACTTAGTAAAAACAGCATTTAATGTCCCAACACGAGAAGAAGTATCTGCAACCAACCAGGAGATTTTTGATGCATTAACGAAAGCTTTGGGTTTTGTCCCGAATCTTTATGCAACAATTGCTTATTCGGATAATGGCTTAAAGCGCTTTTTGGATTATCAAAATGCCAAAACATCATTATCGAACAAAGAGAAAGAAGCCGTAAATCTTATCGTTAGCCAGGTAAATGGATGCATTTATTGCCAGAGTGCACATCTTGTATTGGGTAAAATGAATGGCTTCACCGACGAGCAGCTACTGGATATTCGTCATGCAAAGAGCGAAAATGCTAAGCTAAACGCCCTGGTAAAATTGGCAGCAGATTTAACCGAAAACAGAGGGAATGCAAATGCCGCTAATGTAGAAGACTTTTTCGAACAGGGTTATACCAAAGAAAACCTGGTAGATCTGATTCTTCAAATTAGCGATAAAACCGCCATGAATTATCTCCATAATCTTACCAAAATACCGGTAGATTTTCCCATTGCATCAGTTCTTTAATTTACAACTCAGGAGAGGAGAAATAGAGGTAATCGATTTTCTCCTTTCTTAAAACTAATACAAAATGAATAACAACGAAAAAAGATATCCGCTGCCGCCATTTACAATGGAAACTGCCCTTGAAAAAGTACAAAAAGCAGAAGATGCGTGGAATAGCAAAGACCCGGTAAAAGTTGCACAAGCATATACCATTAATTCTGAGTGGAGAAACCGGACTCAGTTTATAAATGGGCGGGAAGAAATAGTTGAATTTTTAACCGGCAAATGGGGAAAAGAAAAAAATTATAAACTAAAGAAAGAGCTTTGGGGTTTTAGAGAGAACCGTATTGCAGTAAAATTTGAATATGAGTTTCAGGATGCAAACGGCCAGTGGTACCGTGCCTATGGAAACGAGCTTTGGGAATTCGATGAAAACGGATTGATGCAAAAACGCTTCGCAAGTATTAACGACTTAATGATTGAAGAAAAAGATAGAAAGTTGACCTAACTTCATGCTTATGATACAGAACAACGATTTCGCGCTTATCGATCCGCAAAACGGCAACCAGGCTTTCAAACTGTTTC
This sequence comes from Maribellus luteus, assembly GCF_003576475.1. Lineage (GTDB taxonomy): Bacteria > Bacteroidota > Bacteroidia > Bacteroidales > Prolixibacteraceae > Draconibacterium > Draconibacterium luteum. Next base: position 158,662 of record NZ_QWGR01000008.1, read on the forward strand.
GTTTTGAAAAGAATAATCCGTTTGATGATATTCAACGATTGAATTACTATTCAATGATTTGGTTGGAAAGTGGAACGGGTAATGTAAAAGCTGATTTCTCGGAATATAGTTTTCAGGAGAACGTTCTGCTTTCATTTTCACCTTTCCAACCTTTTATGCTTAATCTGAAAGGGGAAATCAGGGGCTGGGTTATCAATTTTCATCCCGATTTTTTCTGTATTCACAAGCACCACAAAGAAGTAGCATGCCACGGCGTTTTGTTTAATAATATTTACAATCCCCCATTTGTTTACATCGATAAAAAAGCTTCAACAAATTTTGAAATGGTGATCGAACAGTTTAAAGCCGAAATGCAAAATCCGGCATTGGCGCAGTATGAGTTGCTGATTTCGTACCTAAAGATATTCCTGATCACAGCATCGAGACTGAAAGCGGAGCAGCAAACGAAGGCCAAACAAGCAACAGCTAAAGAGAAAGAACCGTTTATCTTACGAAACCTGAAAAACGCTATTGAGATGCACTACAAGACAAAACACAGTGCCAGCGAGTATGCCGATCTTTTAGCGATAACACCCAAAGCATTAACCCGGATTACCAAAACTCATTTCAACAAAACCTTAAGTAACTTAATTGCTGAACGGATAATTATTGAAGCCAAAAGAGAATTATACCTCACCAATAAAACGGTTAAAGAAATTGCTTACGATTTAGGTTATAACGATGAATATTATTTTAGCCGGTTTTTCAAAAAGAATGCCGATGTATCTCCGCAATATTACCGCGAAACGGTTGGTTTTGCTAAGGCTTCTGCGGTATTAAGTAAATAGAAAAATTAATAATGTAAAGTGCCTAATAAATCGGGGCTGTTTATATAGTATAACAAATTAAGCTCGGTATTAGAATCCAGAACAATTACCGGAGTTTGAGTTTATATTTGTGTTGATTTGATTATCAGACAAATAGACCGGCTATGAAAAAAGTTATAAAAATTATACTTCTTTCTCCGCTTGTAATAATACTTGCAGCACTGGTCATATTACCAGTAAAATATTCTCCAACCTATGTTTATCGACTAATTAGTCAGAATGTTGCCGATGTTTATGACTACCAAAAATACGAGAACCGCGTAATTAAAGGATCGGATGATACTTTTCAGTTCGAGAAAAAATTGGATGAGGCTTATGTTGAAGCCTTGTTTCAGGACAGGGTTGTAAACTCAGGTTTTAAAACTTTTGATGAGTGGGCCGAAAAATCGCAAACTACAGCATTGATTTTTATCCGAAAGGATACCATTTTGCATGAGAAGTATTTTTATGATGACACCGGAAACTACGCCTGACGAAATTGAAGCTATGTTTAAGTTTCCCGGGAAGAAAGGAGATACCATTATCGGGAATGATGTGTGGATTGGGATGGAGGCCATTGTAATGCCAGGTGTCACTATCGGCGACGGTGCAATTATCGGGGCTCGTTCGGTGGTTGTGAAAGATGTTGAGCCTTCAATTGTAGGAGGGAATCCTGCCAAAGCAATTAAAAAACGATTTACTGAAAAGGATATAAAAACGCTTCTTGAATTAAAATGGAGGAATTGGGAAGTGCAAAAAATCGAACAAAACCTTGACGCGATTCAAAATTCAGACATTGACAAATTACTACAACTTAAATGACAATTCCTAGCATCATCAATTGGATGAGATAAATTATACAATAACATTTCCATACTTTCTCACCCCTGTTAGAACCTCCCTTTCGGAGGTTTTTTTATTGCCATTTGGTTCGCAATTATAATTCAGAACTTCGGAAATTTTTTCCCGAACGAATTTTACTAGCAACTACCAGACTTTTGTGGTTATAAAAAGATATGGACATGCCAGAAAATTATACTGCTTTATGAATACTTTAGAAATTAAAAATCTCAGTCTTACATATCAAAATAATCACCAGGCAATTAAAGATATTTCCTTAAAAGTTGGTAACGGAATGTTTGGTATCTTAGGTCCAAACGGTGCCGGAAAGTCATCTTTAATGAAAACAATTGTTGGCCTGCAGAAACCATCATCCGGTAGTATATTATTCAACGATATTGATATCATTAATAATCCTGGTTACATAAAAAAAAGCTTGGGATTTCTTCCGCAGGATTTTGGCGTGTATCCAAAAATTAGTGCCTACAATCTTTTAAATCATATTGCCCTGTTAAAAGGAGTCAAAGACCGTGTCGAACGCAAAAGTCAAATTCAATATCTGTTGAATAAAGTGAATTTATGGGATTTTAGAAACAAAGAAGTTCATACATTCTCGGGTGGGATGAAGCAGCGTTTTGGCGTGGCTCAGGCATTACTTGGAGATCCAAAAATTATTATTGTGGACGAGCCAACGGCAGGGCTTGATCCGGCAGAACGCAATCGTTTCAACGCTTTACTAAACGACATCAGCACAGAAGTAATCGTAATTCTTTCAACACATTTGGTTGAAGACGTACGAAATTTGTGCTCGGAAATGACAATCATTAATAAAGGTGAAATTCTGACCACGGGTAATCCCAAATCGTTAATCGCTGAACTGGAAAATAGAGTTTGGTCGAAGACAATCAGTGCGGATGAGCTGGATTTTTACCAAACAAATTGCCAGGTTATCAGCCAGCAATTAATTGAACGGGAATTGCAAATTACCGTATTTTCGGAAGAACAACCCAATGATTTTATTCCCACAAAACCATTGTTGGAGCACGTTTATTTTTATGCGCTAACTAAAAATAAATAGCTATGAATTCAATCGTTAGATTCGAATTAGTGAATACCTCAAGGAGTTGGCTCACCTACTTCTTTGCCATTATTTTAGTATTGTCAGGTGTTTTTGGTGGCAACAAGTTTACGCTTACTGCCGGAGAAGGAATTTACCTTAATTCACCTTACTCCATTGGTTTTATGTTGGGCATGTTGAGTTTATCCATTATATTTTTTGCGATTTTATACTCAACTCAATTCCTTTTTAAGGAATGGGATGCAAAGTTCGACCTTGTATTTTTTTCACTTCCATTCTCCAAAATGACTTATTTGAGTGGGAAATTCTGGTTTTTCTATCTGAAAACATTTTCCAGCTTTTTGTTTCTGGTTTTAGGATTTGTGATTGGTCAGACTTTGAGGGGAGGAAATGAAATGCAGGCAGGCTTAAATCTTTGGCATTATCTGTATCCTCTCCTGATTTTTGGATTGCTAAATAGTTTTTTTGTATGTAGCTTTTTGTTTTTTCTGACCTATACAACCCGCAAAAAGTTATTGGTAGTTGTGGGAGGCTTGTTGCTTTATGTGCTTTACATGGTGCTTTTGGTATTTTCCAATTCGCCTTTCATGTCAGGCAGTACACCCCAATCTGCAGAAGCACAACAGATCTCTGCGTTATTAGACCCGTTTGGCTTGTCCGCCTATTTCTTTGAAGCCGGGGTTTTCTCCGTTCAGCAGAAGAATAACTTAATCGTTCCTTTGTCGGGATGGCTATTAATTAACAGAACTGCTTTTTTTCTGGTATCGATACTGTTCTTACCAATCGGGTTCAGGTTATTTTCGTTTTCAATACGACCTGGTAAAAGAGCAAATAAAGGAAATGAATTGGAGTCTTCCGCAGTAATCGGAAAGTTAGACAATTTCCAAACTCAGAAACCCGACTTTGGAATTCTGGCAGGTTTTAAATCCGTATTGTCGTTCATGAAAACCGACTTAAGCTATTTGTTTAAAAGTATTACCATTGTTGCTGTTTCCATCTTACTTGTGTTTTATATAGGAATGGAAATGTTTGCCGAAATAGATAAAGGTATTCGATTACCGGAAAAATATGTTAGTTCCGGATTAATGGCTACCTCTGTTTCCTCAAACTTCCATTTATTAGGATTGCTGATACTGGCTTATTTTGTCAACGATTTGTATTGGAGAAGTCAGGGCTCCAATTTTCTATTGATTGAAAAAAACACCTATTTCTCCAATAGCAAATTAGCAGGACACATTCTTTCAGTTAGTATTCTATTGATATTCCTGACTGGGATATTAATTCTTGAAGGATTGATATTTCAACTCAGCTACTCATACACAAGGATTGATTGTTATGCCTATTGGGGAGTGGTAGTTTTCAATACTTTCCCATTGATTCTTTTTTCAGCTTTTTTATTGCTGATAAATGATAATATCAGCAATCGGTATATTAGCCTTGGAGTTTCAGTTGTAAGTGTTTTTGTTTTGGCTAGTCCTTTTTCAAAAACAATTATCAAATATCCTTTATTTCAGATATTTTCGGGATATAAAGGTGTTTTCAGCGACTTTAATGGCTATGGAATCTATCTTTCTGCTTTCTCTCAACGACTGTTGTTCGGATTAGGTTTTATTGGATTGTTATGGTTCTTAAATGATTATGCCAAAACAGGAAAATGGAACATACGCAAATCTATTCCCGCATCTATATTGATTATTATGAGCGTATTAAATGGAGTGCTTTTTATGAAAGGATATGTTCCTCAAGATAAGGAAAGCACAATATTAGAAGCTGTTCATTATGAAAAAAATTTCCGGGCATATAAAAACAAACCACAACCGACCATTACAGATGTTGTAGCGAAAGTTCATCTTTTCCCGTCTCGAAATGCCTATCAGGTTGAGGGAGAATATGTCTTGAAAAATCAAACAAAATTTCCCATCCAAAAGGTGTTGATAAACTTTAGCCCGGATTTAAAAATTGAATCTGCAGTATTGAACAGCTTGAATGAAAGCATTGCGATAAATGAATTTGTAACCGAAATCAATTTAAACGAGTCATTACAGCCAAATGAAAAAGCGAAATTGAACTTTATCTTATCGTATAAATGGTTTGCTGTTAACGGACACCAATCTGTCAATGCAATTATAGGCAATGGATCTTTTGTGAGAATAAGCAGATATTTTCCCTTAATAGGTTATCAGGAAGACAGGGAGGTTGGCGATGATCAGCAAAGAGCAAAATATGATTTAGGTGAAGCATCTGAATTAAAAAAATTGGAAGCCCCGGAAGTATTTGATAGGGATTTTATCAATTTAAATTTGACTCTTTCTACAGTAAAAGGTCAAACTGCATTAGGTACCGGTGATTTAAAGAAACAATGGTCAGCAAATAACAGGAATTATTTTGAGTACAGTGCAAAAAATATTCCTTTCCGTTTCGCGATTTCATCTGCAGCTTATCAGCATAAAAAGGTCCGTCATAAAGACGTTGAAATCAATATTTTTTACGATGAAAATCATGCAGAAAATGTTGATCAACTTATCACAAACGCAAGAATTACATTAGATTATTGCAGCGAGAATTTTGGTAAATATCCTTTTACAAGTATCAATTTTGTTGAAGTATCTTCTTTTACCAAAGGTTTTGCAGCCACGGCATATCCCTCTGCTGTATTTATGACCGAGAATAAACTCTTCCATGCGAATATTACTGCAGATAAAAAACAGGATGTGATTAATGAACTGGCAGGACATGAATTATCGCACTTATGGTGGGGAAATAACCAAATAAAGCCGGATGCCAGAGAAGGAGCTGCAATGCTCACTGAAACATTGGCCATGTATACTGAAATGATGCTATACAAAAAGATGTATGGCAAGGATAAAATGATGGAGCGAGTTGGAATCCATCAGCTAATTTATGAAACCCGGAAAGGATTAGATGGTGACCAGCCTCTTTACAAAGTTACCCACGAGAATATACATATATCATATTCAAAAGGAGCTATGATTATGGTTGAATTAAGTGAGTTAATTGGAGAGGATAAAGTAAACCTTGCCCTCCGGAATTTTTTGAAGAATAATTCATATCCAAAGAAACCAACCTCTTTGGATTTACTTGCCGAGTTTTATGCAGTCTTACCAAACGAAAAAATGAAAACCAAGGTTGATAGCCTGTTCAAAACAGAGTAAATCAATATGCCTATTGGGAAAAAATTATAACCAGATGAAGAACTATAATTATCTCATTATGAAAAGAATGACGAAATTGTTTATGATTACAGGAATATTGACCATAGCATTCTCATGCTTTGCTGATGGAAAAAATATACAACAGAAACTTCGTATTGAAAAACAGGATGACAATAACCAGATCTTAATTGCAGCAGGAAAGCCAGAAACAAAAGCTGGTTTGCTTGATGACAAATGGGAAGATATCGACTTGGTAATAAATACAGGTGAAACACAGCTTGGCGGAACCTTAACGATTCCGAACAAACTTGAAACATCGTCTTTGGTTATAATGAGTTCGGGGAGTGGAGATCAGGACAGAGATGAAACACTGGATGGTTTTAGAGTTTTTAAAATTATAGCTGATCATCTGGCCTCAAAAGGAATTGCCTCTTTTCGTTATGATGACAGAGGTGTTGGCACAAGCACCGGAAATTTTGTTAATAGCACCCTGGAAGATCATGTGGCCGATCTGGAAAGTATAATGGATTATTTTAAGTCAGCAGAAGAACATCAATTCAATGAATTCACCTTGTTTGGCCATAGCCAGGGTGGAATTCTTGCTGCCAAAGTTGCAGTTGGAAATGAGGCGGTGAAAAAAGTAATACTAATGGGTGCAACGGCAGTTCCGCTTGTTGACGTTGTGCTTTATCAGGTAAGGCAGGAATATAGACAGACGAATATCCCGAAGTCGATTATTGAAGCCAATGTATCGGCACATAACAAATTAATGAGGGCTATTGAGGACAATAGAAATATAAAAGAAGTTCTTCATGAATTCCGGGAAAGTACAAAGGCCATTTTGTATGAGTTGTCATCGACAGAACAAGTTGCGGACACCCTAAAAATAGAAAAGGAGGCTACCGCCCAGACGAATGAATTCGAAATAATTTATGCTTTGCCATCACTTACATCCTTTCTTTACTATGACCCGGCAAAAGATTTTGAAAAATTGGAAGTACCGGTATTGAGCTTGTTTGGCGGTTTAGATAAACAGGTTACCATCGATCAAAACAAAGACCGAATGGAAAATGCACTGCTCAAATCAGGAACAGATTATCAGCTATTAACTTTTGATAAGGCCAATCATTTATTCCAAGAAGCAGAAACCGGCAACAGAGAAGAATATGCAACGCGTGAAAAGAAATTTGTGGATGATTTTTTAGTGGAGATATCACAATGGATCCTACGAACTGAATAAGTAGCTTCCATTATGTTGGATTAATATTTCTTAACCTCCCATAGTGGAGGTTTTTTATTGCTATTTAGCCCCTAATTATAATTCCGAACTTCTGCAAAGTTTTCCCGAACGACTCGTGCATCTGACTGCTCTACCTTTGTTTCATGATTTCGTTGAAAATCAAAGAAAAGAATTTCAAATACTAAAAATAGATGTCATGAAAAAAACAATGTAAGCAATTGTAGCAACAGCTTATGGAGGTCCGGACGTTCTAAAATTACAAACCGTGCCAAAACCACAAATAAAAGCAAATGAAGTTTTAGTAAAAGTTGTGGCCACTACCTCAACAACTGCCGATGGAATGATGCGTACCGGGAAACCCTATTTCGGACGTTTAATGACCGGGTTGTTTAAGCCCAAACATGCCATTCCCGGAACCGGCTTTGCCGGCTATATTGCAGAAACCGGCTTAAAAGTTAAAAAATTCATTCTCGGCACCCGGGTATTTGGTGAAACCACCTTGAGAATGAGTGCCAATGCCGAATTTGTTGCGGTGCCAGAAGACGGAGTTATCCTGCCTATGCCTGATAATATGACCTACACCGAAGCCGCCACTTATGGCGATGGGCATGTAACTTCGTTAAACTTTCTGAAAGAGATTGCCAAAATAAAACCCGGACAAAAAGTATTGATCAATGGAGCATCCGGAAGTCTTGGTACGGCAGCCGTTCAGCTTGCCCGTAATTTTGGCGCCGAAGTAACCGGGGTTTGCAGCTCGCGAAATGTAGGTTTGGTAAAATCGCTGGGGGCCGATCATGTTATTGACTACACCCGCGAAGATTTTACTACCGGCAAAATTAAATACGACCTTGTTTTTGATACCGTTGGAAAAAGTTCATACTCAAAAAGCAAAAACATTCTTACTGATTCAGGAAAATATGTGTCGCCGGTACTAAAATTCTCTTTGCTAATGCAAATGTTTTGGACCGCAGTTTTCAGTAAAAAGAAAGCCATGTTTGGAGCAACAGGATTGCTTTCTGACAGTGAACTTCGCAATTTAATTTCTCAGCTGTCAAACTTTTTCACCGAGGGGCATTTAAAAACAGTTATCGATCGACAGTACCCGCTTGAGAAAGTTAGTGAAGCACACCGCTATGTAGCTTCAGGGCATAAAAAAGGCAATGTTGTAATTATTGTTGATCCAAAAAACACATAGCCCAAACGTGCTGCAAAATTTATTTTCAACCCGATTCATTTAGCGATTGAAGAAAGGATGGTCTGACTTTCGAAATCCGAACGTCCGACTTCTCCAAATACGTCGAATGCCATATCTCTGCAATGTAATTTTGATTCTAATTTATTCAAAATCAAAACGATGATGATTTTTCTAAAAATAGAAGAGATAAGCATGCTATTCCTTTCATTCTATGTGAGTTTACTTCTGGGATACGAATGGTGGCTATTTATACTCTTCTTATTTACTCCGGATATCAGCATGTTTGGCTACTTGCTGGGAAAGAAAATTGGCGCCGCTATATACAACATCTTTCATTACAAATTTTTGGCAGTGTTTATCGGGATTATCGGATTTGCTATTTCAATAAAAGAACTGGCTTTTGCAGGAGCCATTTTATTCGGACACAGCTCGTTCGACAGGTTATTTGGTTACGGCTTAAAATATTCGGAAGGATTCAATTTTACGCACCTCGGAGCCATTGGGAACAAAAACAATGAAAACAGAAACAATTAAACAAGATGAAAAACAATTCGAAAACGAGAAACAAAATCGCACTTACACTGCTGATGGTTTTTGTAACTGTATCGTCGGTTTTAGCCGACGAAACGGTTACCATTAGCGGATATGTGCGAAGTGCCGAAACCGGCGAAGGCCTGATCGGTTCAACCATTTATGTAGAAGAACTTAAAACCGGAACGGCAACTAATGCCTATGGTTTCTACTCATTAACAATTCCGAAAGGAAATTACACCATTCGATATTCGTACATCGGTTACAGGCATAACCAACTTCCACTTAGTTTAACCAGGAACAACAGTAAAGATGTCGAACTACTGCCGTCATCTGCTGAAGTAGAGGAAATTATTGTCCGCAACGAAGCCGAAGATAAAAACATCAGAACGGCAGAAATGGGTGTTATAAAATTATCGCCCAGGGAAACGAGAATGATTCCGGTGATATTAGGCGAACAGGATATTCTGAAAACCATTCAATTGTTGCCCGGCGTGAGTTCCGGAACAGAAGGTACTACAGGATTTTATGTGCGCGGTGGTGGTGTAGACCAAAACCTGATTATTCTTGATGAAGCACCCATTTACAGCGCCTCTCATCTAATGGGATTCTTCTCGGTATTTAATTCCGACGCCATTAAAGACATGAAACTGTACAAAGGCAATGCTCCTGCTGTTTATGGTGGCCGCTTGTCATCCATTCTCGATATCCAGATGAACGAGGGCAACGCCAAAAAATTCAGTGCATCGGGCGGCCTCGGGCTCTTAGCTTCGCGGTTAACTATTGAATCGCCAATTGTAAAAGATAAAGGCTCGTTTATTATTTCAGGGCGGCGAAGTTATGCCGATATGTTTCTGATTTTTCCGAACGACAAATCACAAAAGGAAACCGACCTTTATTTCTACGACCTGAATGCCAAAGCAAACTACAAGATCAATGATAATAACAGGATTTATTTGTCGGGATATTGGGGACGCGATGTATTTAATATCGATGATTTATTTGCGCTGAAATGGGGAAATAAAACAGCAACGTTCCGCTGGAATCACATCTTTAACAATCAGTTATTCCTGAATAGTTCATTGATTTACAGCAACTACGATTACGGATTTGGATACAACTTTTCGGATAATATGATTTACATTAATTCCGGTATCCGCGATATAAACTGGAAAGAAGATCTGCAATACTATATTAATGCCAAACATACATTGAAATTTGGGTTTAATACGATTTACCACACCTACAGTCCGGGAGAAATCAATGCCGAAAATAATGACGTGTTCAATTCAGTGTTTATGGGAGAAAAACAATCGTTTGAAGGAGCTGTTTACCTCTCACACAACTGGAATATTTCCGATCATTTTAGTGTAAATTACGGATTGCGCTATTCGGGTTTTATGGCAGTTGGCCCCGACACCGTGTATACCTATAACGAGCAAGATGAAAGAGTGGACAGCGAAGTTTTTGCCAATGGCGATGTTATTCAGAAATATAAGGAGATCGAGCCCAGGATAACCTTCAATGTCATTTTTAACAGGAATAGTTCGCTGAAACTTTCGTATGCCAGAAATGCCCAATACATTCATCTGCTCTCAAACTCGTCGGCATCGCTACCAACCGATGTTTGGATACCAAGCAGCAGGAATGTGAAACCCCAGGTTGCCGATCAAATTGCGGCCGGCTATTTTCGAAACTTTAAAAACAATATGTTTGAAACCTCGGTTGAGGTATACCACAAAGATCTTTACAACCAGATCGATTATCAGAATGGGGCAGAAATTCTGTTAAACCAGGATGTTGAATCTCAATTGGTTTTTGGCAAAGGAAGAGCTTACGGCCTCGAACTTTATGTAAAAAAAAGAACCGGCAAATTAACCGGCTGGTTTGGCTATACGCTTTCCAGGACCGAGAGGTCGATGGACGAAATTGAAAATGGCAGATGGTTTCCTGCCAGGCAGGATCGTACGCACGATATTTCGGTAGTGGGGATGTACCAGTTAAATCAAAAATGGAACCTGTCAGCCAACTGGGTTTTTAATACCGGAAATGCAGTGACGTTCCCAAATGGAAAATATTCGGTTAACAAATTTACCGTGCCGGTTTATACCTCGCGTAACGCTTCCCGCATGCCCGATTATCATCGCCTGGATTTGGGAGCCACTTACATGCCGAAAAAGAAAAAGCGTTTTGAATCAAGCTGGAGTTTCTCGCTTTACAACGCTTACGGCAGAAAAAATGCTTTTTCGATCACTTTCCAGGAAAATGAAAACAATCCAACACAAACGGAAGCAGAACGTTTAGCTCTGTTTCAAATGATTCCATCTGTTACCTACAATTTTAAATTTTAAAGCCATGAATACAATAAAAACATTCACATTACTATTGGGCATCGTTGCCCTGTTCACTTCTTGCCGGGATATTATCGACATTGAACTTGACTCTGTTGAGCCCAAGCTGGTAATCGACGGAGCTGTTACCGACATAAACGACACACTTGTTATTCAGCTAACAAAATCTGTCGATTATTTCGAGCCGGGCATTTATCCTCCTGTACCGGGCGCTGTTATCGCCGTTTCAGACAATTTGGGAAATACACACCAACTCAATGAAACGAGTTCGGGCGTGTACACCGACTACCTGCCCGGTACTGAAGGCAACAAATATACATTGTCAGTTGAGGTTGAAGGAGAAAAGTATACTGCAGAAGTAGAAATGCCATACAAAGTTTTAATCGATTCAATTTCGGTTGAACCAACTCCCGATTACCTGGAGTTCTCAGGAGGCTACCTTGTAAATTGTCATTTGCACGATCCGTTTGGGGTCGAAAATTTCTATCGACTAAAAGTTTCACTTGTTAATGATCTGGAGGAACCAGACGATGTTCTCGTTGTTTACGACGATGCTTATGTTAACGGTAACCAGATTACACTGCGGTGGGACGAAGAGCAGTTTTTCCCGCAAGATACAGTCGTGGTTGAACTGCAAACGCTGGCAGAATCGACTTACGAATACTATCGCACACTGTCTGCTCTTTTCGAAAGCGGGATGATCGGCAGCGCAAATCCGGCCAATCCAATAACCAATCTTTCGGGAGATGTGCTGGGTTACTTTGGTGCATATACGGTTAGCCGCGATACAATAATTATTTCAGAATAATAAAGCCATGAAAACGATTCAGTCTATAAAATCCAATGCGCATGCGGCAGGTATTTTCTACTTGCTTATAATTATCACAGGTTTGTTTAGCGAACTATTTGTACGTTCTGGAATCATTGTTTCAGACGATGCTTTGGCAACCGCTAAAAACATTGCTGACAACTCTTTTTTATTCCGAATCGGTATCATCAGCGACCTGACAATGGGAATGTGCGATGTTGCTGTGGCCTTGTTTTTCTACCTGGTGCTGAAACCGGTAAATCAGGGGCTTGCTCTGTTGACCGCATTTTTCCGCTTGGCGCAGGCAACAGTAATCGGGTTAAACCTGCTCAATTATTATATGCCGCTGCTGATACTCGGCAACAGCGAAGCAATGACAGGTTTTTCAGGCGAACAGTTAAACTCTCTTGTACTTCTTTTTCTGAATGCGCATAGGTATGGATACCTCATTAGCGGTGTATTCTTTGGGGTAAGTTGTGTAATCCTGGGCCATCTGATTTATAAAGCGGTGTATTTCCCGAAGTGGTTGGGAGCTTTGGTAGTTGCCGCCGGAATAAGTTACCTGCTCGATGCTGTGGTTAACTTCTTATTCCCTGAATTGGCTTCGTTAAGTGAATTTCTTGTAATGACAGTTGCTGTTGTGGCAGAAGTTTCGCTCTGCTTCTTCCTGTTAATAAAAGGTGTTAGAGTTGGCGCATCAACCTTCCCATCATCCTGAAACAATTAGAATTGAGAAATCATGAGAGCGTTTTTTATAAAATACATCGTTCAGAATACACTGATCGGATTCACAATTTTGCAGTCAATTTCGGCCTCGGCCGGAGGTGAATCACAACTACAATTTAGCCAGGAGAATTTTGTGGGCAATCGCTCCAACAATTATCAGCATATTATTGGTGCAAAGATTTCGGAAAAACTATGGTTTTCGAGTTTTGCCTATCTCGACAGCGACTACAGTACCAAGGAGAATTTGTACAATATTCGTAACACAATTTCTTACGATTTGGTGAAAAGTTGGTCTTCTATCCTTGCTTTCGGATTTAAAAACCCAGGATTATATACTACTGGCTCTCTTCAGCTAGGTAAGAAATATAATGCCTTCTCATACCTTTTGCAAACAGGTGCAACCTATCAAAAGAGTTGGACGTCGGAAAGCTTTGCAACAGCTTTATATGCTCCAAAAATCACGAATAACTTAACGGCCTTTTTCAAAGCAACTTTATCGCTAAATATGAATTCAAAAGGCATCACACGCGCCCTGCAACAATTTAGGGCTGGCATTAAAAATAAACAGCTGGTTTACGGGTGGGCAAGTAATTTCGACCAGTTTAACTACAACAAAAAAACACTAACCAACCACGGACTTTTTTTACGAATAAATTATTAAAAAGGGTTAATCATGAAAACAACAAACAACATAAAAAATCAGAAGGTTCTGGCAAACATAGGATTGGGAATTGTTACACTTATCGTTGGCCTATCTTTTATTTTTGTAAAAATAGGATTACGCAATGTTGATGCCTATGATTTACTGGCGCATCGTTTTACAATTGCATTGTTATTGATTTTTATACTTGCTATTTTCGGGAAAATTAAGATGCCAAAGATACGTTCAAAAGATTGGCTGTCTATTTTATTTGTTTCGCTTTTTTACCCTATTCTATTTTTTGGTTTTCAAACCATAGGGATGGAAACATCCACCGCATCGCAAGCCGGAATTATATTTGCTTTATCGCCTACATTTACCATTATTGCCGGAGCGCTCTTTTTAAAAGAAAAAACTACCTTATTGCAAAAAACAGGCGCTGCATTATCGTTTCTCGGCCTGTTGTATATCTTTTTGTACAAAGGCAGTTTGGAAACTCAAGGCTGGATGGGAAACTTGTTTCTGATTCTTTCTGTGCTTTGTACAGTTGGCTATTACATGATTGGCAAAAAACTCATGCAACGCTATGAATCTTCAAGCCTCACAGCCATAATGATTTGTATTGCGTTTATTGTGTTTAATACTGTAGGGATTATTAGGCATCTGAGCAGCGGAGATTTAATTACCTATTTCGAACCGCTTTATGAACCATCTTTCTTGCTTTCGGCCTTGTATCTGGGGACGTTATCGTCGGTTGTTACTTCGTTTCTTACCAACTATGCATTAGCTTTTGTTCCTACAAGTGCTGTAAGTATTTACAACAATCTTAATCCTGTAATTGCAATTATGGGTGGGGCTATTTTTTTGAGTGAACACTTGTATACCCATCAGCTAATTGGAGGTTTGGGAGTTATTTCAGGTGTTGTAATGGTATTATTTTTTAAGAATAGAATGATATCGCTTCAGTTGGCATCCAATCGTGGCAATTCACGACAAGCCTACACAAACCATACTGCATCTGAATGAAAACAAAACAATAAGAAGTCACGAAAAAACAAAAATGGATACAGCTGCCCCCTAAAAGAAATAGGCAACACGCTGAGCTGCGAACATGGTGGCAATATCTTTGGTTTCAAATCGGAGGCAGTTTATCTGCCCTGCTATGATATTTATGTAGTAGGACTCACAAACTGCGATTGCAACTCGCCTACCCTGCTTACACGAGATATTGCATTACTGACAACTGAATTTTTAGACAAAAATTAGACTGCAAATTGAACTGTATCATGGAAAAAGAACAAATTTGGGATTCATTATTTAATGCTATTGTAATGAATGATTTGTATGAAATAAATGATGAGAATGTGGAAGATGTGGTTGACACTATTGCTGAATGGCTATATCAAGACTTGACTCAAAAGAAGGCAAAGGGCACGAAATATAAGCTATGAAAAGACGCTAAAACCAGAACTGTCTGATCATAACAAATAGAATCCTATCGTAGGACGCTCTTAATGAATAGTTTACCATTTAAATACTACAAATAAATTTACTATCCCATCGATAAAAAAGAGCACTCTTTCATAAACTGTGTCTGGAACCTCACAAAAAAAGGGCAATCTGAAAAGACTGCCCTTCTTTTTTTATCCGATCGTATCTTATAATTTCCAGGGTTCACGGTATTGATATTGCATGTATGCCACCGCGGCCTCATCGTTTCCAAACGACTGTGCTTTTGGATCCCAGATAATTTCGCGTCCCAGATCGCAGGCAATATTACCCAGCGTACAAACGGTGCACGAACTGTGTCCGATTTCCACCGGCACCACC
This sequence comes from Maribellus luteus, assembly GCF_003576475.1. Lineage (GTDB taxonomy): Bacteria > Bacteroidota > Bacteroidia > Bacteroidales > Prolixibacteraceae > Draconibacterium > Draconibacterium luteum. The sequence goes on from NZ_QWGR01000008.1 coordinate 173,919, forward strand.
GGATCGATCCGTTTTTTAACCGCTTCAATAAAATTAACCTGGTGCGGAATTTTGGTTTCATACGGCGTGTCGTCATCTGCTTGTCCGCTGTCGGTTGGAAGCAAGGAATCATCCGAAGCTTTATAGTGCCCGCGGGATACTTCAATCCAGCCATTGTCGCCCCAGAATTTCACGCCTTTGGTTTTTGCTTCGTCAAAAGTTTCTGAAGTCATTATCACACCATTGGCGTATTCGTAATGAATAAATTCTGAACCGTCACCGATGGGTGCAATTTTAACCGGGCCGTTGTTATCCATTCCCAGTCCCCACTGAGCGATGTCAAACATGTGTGCGCCCCAGTCGGTAGTAAAACCACCACCCATTTCCTTGTACCAGCGCCATCCGCCCCAGAATTCTTCATCTTTTGGAGGATTGAGCGAAATAGGAGGATTCAGCTCTTTGTTAAAGTGAATATCTCCGCGCAGAGGCCCTAACCACAGATCCCAGTTCAGGTCTTCCGGAACGGTTTCTTCCGGTAAATTATAAGGCGTTGGAGGAGCTCCAACATAAGCGTTTACTTTTTCAATTTTGCCAATGGCTCCGCTTTGTACCAGTTTAACTGCGTGCTGGAAGTTTGGATCCGAGCGTTGCTGACTGCCAATACCCAATATCCGGTTGTTTCCGCGCACTGCTTTGATTAACTCCTGGCCTTCTTTAATGGTGAAGGTCATCGGTTTTTCCAGGTAAACATCTTTTCCGGCATTACATGCGGCAATGGCAATAAGTGCGTGCCAATGGTCAGGCACCGCAATAACAACCGCATCAATATCTTCGCGCGCCAGCAAGTCGGTGAAACGTTCGTACGATTTCACTTCTACGTTTTGCTGCTTCGAAGCATAAAACTCATTCACCTTGTTTTCAAAGCGGGTACGCTTGCGGCCGTAAACGTCGCAACCTGCCACCACTTTTACACCGGGAATCTGCAGGAAACCATTCAGCAAAAACATGGCTTGTCGTCCCAGACCAATAATCCCCAGGCGAATCCCCTCTTCTGCCACTGCTTTTTTTGCACAAGAACTCAAAGAAGGCAAAATAGTAATACCGGCCAATCCAACGGCGGTAGTACCGATAAACCTCCTTCTCGAAAAATTTTCTTTACTCATACTATTATTTGTTAAAGGTTTTGTTTTGTGAAGTATAAAAATAGGAATATCAAGTGATTGTAAAAACAGATTGAACTCGAAATTTACATAATAAAGTAAAAGAAAATTACGCGAACCGATAAAAATTCTTTTAGCATATTTGTGAACGTGAAATCTGTTATCAAATACAGACTTTTTTTATGATGAAAATACTTCGAATAATTTTATTGAGCCCGTTGGCGCTTATCCGCTTGCTACTGGTGCTGCTATCCACCCTCTTTTTTTCGACCATCGCTTTGGTTTGGATGAAGATATCCGGGTTCAGCCGGAAAGTTCAACGCTGGACCATGGGTAACTGGGGCAAGTCGCTTACCTGGATTTGTGGCATCCGGCTCGATAAAAAAGCTTTCCCTGCCGACAGCAATTTTATTTTAATGTCGAACCACCGCAGCTACCTCGATATTTTCATTATTGCCGGGCTAACGCCTTCGGCCATGGTTGGAAAAGCAGAAATTGCCAAATGGCCGTTGGGTAAACTGGCCATGACCGTTTCGAATTCCATATTGGTGGACCGCAACAATACCAGCAGCCTGATCAATACCATGAAAAAAATAAAAGAATCGGTTTTCCAGGGAATTCCGGTTACTTTGTTTCCCGAAGGCACCACCTATAAAGGCCCGCTGACCAAGACTTTCAAAAACGGCAGTTTTAAAATAGCCGCTGAAACCGGGATCCCGGTTATTCCGATGGCCATTCAGTACAAAGACAGGGAAGATGCCTGGGTGGGCGACGACACATTCTTAGGACATTTTTTCCGACAAATAAGCAAACCCGTAACCCACGTCGAGATTCAATACGGAGCACCTCTTATTCTTGCTGATTACAAAGAGCTGCAAACGAAAACAAAGGAAAGCATCGACCACATGCTCAAAGAAATGTGATCAGTTTTCCAACTTTTTCTTTCGGGCATTGAACCAATAAAACACCGGTATTCCGGAAAGAACAGTCAGGATGGCAACCGACGATTCAACAGGCCGCTGAAAAAAAGCCAGCACCAACATTGCGATGCCTGTGAAGATAAAAATAAGGTGTACCCACGGATATCCCCACAATGGCAAAACACTCTTTTCCCTTTTTCGCAAAACAAAAACTCCTGCCACCGCCAACACTGGAAAGATGCCCAATGCAAAGCCCATGTATACCAGTATCTGTTCGAAGGTACCCGACAAAACCAGTACAATGGCAATAACAGCCTGCAGGTAAATAGCGTTAACCGGCACTCTTTTCTTCGGATGTATGGCAGCAATGCTTTTAAATAAATAGCCATCACGCGCCATCTGATAATACACCCTGGGCCCCAAAATAATAAAGGCACTTAGCGAAGAAAACAGTGCAAAGGCAATTAGCAACGAAATGATTTTCTCGGCCACCGGGCCAAAAGCTTTACCGGCTGCCAGTCCCCCAATTTCGGGTTCTCCCACCATTTGGTCGGAAGGAATGGCGTACACAAAAAACAAATTCAGCAAAACATACAAAACCGTTACAATCAGCGTTGAAATTAAAAGTGAGCGGAGAATGACTTTCCGCGGATTTCTAATTTCGGAACCAATGTAGGTGGCCGAATTCCAACCGCTGTAGGCAAACATGACAAACACCAGCGCTAATCCAATTTCCTTCCAGCTGGCAAAATCAAAACGCATAGGCGATGACGACCGGAAATGCGCGAAACTCCCCTCACCAAAAGCAAAACCGGCCACAATCAGCCCAATCAAAAGCAGAACCTTAAAAACGGTTAGCACATTTTGAATACGGGCACCAAAAACAACTCCCAAAGAATGAATCAGGCTAAAACCAAGGATTAACAAAATGGCTAAAACACTGCTGAAAGTTTCGGGAGTGATTACTCCGTTCAGCATTAATTCGTTCTGAAAACCGGGAAAAGCCCAGGTTACATATTTACTGAAACCAATGGCGGATGCCGCAATGGGTGCGGAAAAAGCAACCAGCAGTGACAACCATCCGCTTAAAAAACCCAGCAACGGACTAAACAATTTGGAAATAAATACGTATTCGCCGCCGGCCTCAGGATAGGCTGCCCCCAGTTCGCCAAAGGCCAGCGCTCCGCAAAAAGAAATCACACCGCCCACACACCATAAAATGATCATCATCCAGGGGTTTCCCAAAAAGTCCATAATATAACCGGTGGTGGTAAAAATTCCGGCTCCGATAATGTTTGCGACCACGATATTAGTGACCGGAAACAGGCCTAATTTTCGTTCAAGTTGCTGATTAGAATCAAACAATGGCTTTTATTTAGACGCCTTTTTGTAGCTGATCGAAATTCCCTCCCGGCTGTCTTCGTCGAAAGTTGTTTCATAATTACTCAGGCTTTCAACGTACTCCAGAAACTCGCGAATACCGTTGGCTCTCATGGCTGTATTATGCGCGGTGAAACATCCGCCCACCTTTAGCTTCGGATCCATCGCCACGAAATAGTTCTTGTACCAGTATTTATCGGCGTCGCTGAAAACAAAGTCGTATTCGCCTTCCAATTCCGGCACCAGCTCGTGTGCATCGGCCAGCCGCGCATCAATGTACTTGGAAACACCGGCTTTTTTGAAATTGGCCTTTGCTTCGAGATACCGTTTGGTGTCGATTTCGATGGTTACCAGTTTACCTCCCGTTTTACTAAGCGCCCACGCAATCCAAATGGCCGAATGCCCCGTAGAAGTTCCGATCTCCACGGCCTTTGTGTAACCATTCTTTACAATGATGTCGTACAAAGCCTTTCCGTCAGAAATAGGCACATTCATATCTCTCCAGTTGGTGGCATTGTCTTCCAGGAATGCCATGATTTTCTTATCAAGCTTGGTTTCAACCGGTGGATACTGGGCATTAACACTTACCGCCACAGATAGCAAGAAAACAAACAGTAGTATTCTTTTTTCAAGTTTCATTTAACGTCGATTTAGAAGTTATAAAGTTAGAATATTTCGGCGAAAATATGCCAGGTCGCGCTTTCCACGATGTTTTGTACAACATACTTTTGCAAATCAGAACACAACATAACAGGACAATGACATATGTCATTTCTACCCTCTTTCGATTTTCGCTATCTTTGTGATGCATTTGGGATTCATCCCATATTGTGTGTTTGGGGGTTAACATTTGAGAAGGAGACTGATGAGTCTCCTTCTTTCTTTTCCCCAAATCCCAATCCGTTCCGATTCATCCAGTAACATTCTATCCTTAAGCCAACATTGCAATTATTTGCAGTTCCGGGAAATCCGGCAACTTTTTCTACATTTGCATTGAATTAAAGTTGATTAATATGAAATAAGCATGATAAAAAGTTCAGATCTACAACTGATTATCCGTCAGCACGACGGGCGTGCAAATTTCATGCATCGATTGACGTAGCATTAAAAACAAACAATATTTAAGTAATATGAAAATAGCAGAAATTCACACCGAGAAAGGGGTAATGAAAGTTAAGTTTTTCGAAGAAGATGCCCCGGGAACCGTTTCGAATTTTATCAATTTGTCGGAATCCGGTTATTACGATGGTCTTACCTTTCACCGGGTAATTCCCAATTTCGTAATTCAGGGAGGATGCCCCGACGGAACCGGAGCCGGTGGCCCGGGTTACACCATCAAATGCGAACTCGACGGAAACAATCAGTACCACGACCGCGGTGTACTTTCAATGGCTCATGCTGGAAGAAATACCGGTGGCTCGCAGTTTTTTATTTGCCATAACCGCGAAAACACCCAACACCTCGACCGTCATCACACTTGTTTTGGAAAAGTGTTTGAAGGTTTGGAAGTGATTGATGCCATCCGCGCAGGAGATGTAATTGAGAAAATCATCATTACCGAAGGCTAAGCAAAATTGCATATAACAAAAGGGGAAGTGTTCAACATTTCCCCTTTTTTGTTTGCGCTCGCATCTTTATTGTATCTTTCGCTCTCTCATTTAAATTATGATCCGCGCGTTTACATATGAATTTGAAGAATTGGGCGTAATCCCCGCCGACCTTTACGATTTGATGGGGTTTGAGGAAGATCTTCCTGAACCTTTTCCCGAGATGATTGCATATGCGCTTAGTAAGGCTCCCCAACTTTTTAACATCCGTGGTGGCTTCAAACGGTTTGAAAGCATTGAAGTAAATCTCCTAAATGAAACACTGAAGCTGGAAAATGAGCTTTTTCATCCGTCGAAAATTGTTACTACCCAACTACGAAAATCAAGCGCTGCAGCCCTTTTTGTTTGCACTGCAGGCGAAGGTATTTCAAACCATGCAGCTAAAACAACAAAAAATGACCCGGTGCTGGCCTATATTTTTGACGTACTGGGATCAGTAACGGTGGAGAAAGCGATGGATAACATTCAAATGGAATTGAATCATGAGGTAAAACAGGAAGGCATGAACATTTCGGACCGTTACTCGCCCGGGTACTGCAACTGGAGTGTGAGCGAGCAACAGAAGCTTTTCTCCCTGCTTCCCAAGAACTTTTGCGGCGTCACTCTTTCCGCCTCATCGCTCATGCACCCCATCAAATCGATTAGCGGAATTATCGGAATTGGCACCGGCCTTACGCAAAAAGGCTATCAGTGCAAGTGGTGCTCCGACACCAACTGTATCTTCCGCCGAATAAAACGCACCAAGTAAACTTATATATATCAGTAAGTTTTAACTAAACTTTTCACGAATTCAAAAAAAATAGGTAGGTACTATTGCAAATGTCGGATTAAGGATATTTATTTGTCGAAGAAAAATGACAGTTTATTGTACGAGTTCAATGAAGGGATGCCCCGGCGTCTGTGTTATGAAATATTTAGTAAACAATAACTTAACTGGCTACAAAAATGACAATTAGCAAACCCAGAGTAATAAAAGATTATAACAAGCTTGATAAAGAATTACAACAACAAATCAAGCTGATTTATGCCGATGGCTTCGCCGACAACCTTATCCATTTCTTTGACAAAAACGGGCAAAAAATTACCGTTCTTCCGTTCGAAACAGAGGATAAGTACTACATGTTAAGAATGACAGAAAACGAAGCGGTTGCATTGGTTGACGAGGACGATGACTACGATGATGAAGGATTCCTGAAGGATGAAGTAAAACAGGAATACGAAGACAAGTATTCTGAGCTGGATCACATCGCCGACAAGTTAAACGATGATGAGGATATTCCGGATGATGACGATGACGACGATGATGATGGTGGAGACGACGAAGGAGACGACGACGATTTCTAAAATAAAAAGGCTGGTTCTTACCAGCCTTTTCTTTTTCCATTCGTTTGCCTTAAGTACCCCGGCATAGTCAATATCACCACCCAAAAAGCCGATTCGTTTTTACAAAGCCCTTTTACCTGATTTATCAAGAAGCCCCCGGGAATTGCCACGAACTTAATTCTTCTCAAGAAAAGAGGGATTTGGGATGATTTTATTTGTTACTTACTATCTCCACACATTCTGGAATCGCAATTTTTACCAACAAAAAAAGGAACTCATTGCTGAATTCCTTCTCTTTGGTTGACCTGCCAGGGCTCGAACCTGGACTCCCCGCCCGAACGTACCTAATTCCTACTTTCCTCTAATATTTTTATCTTGTTCGGTACGGGCGGGCCCGCCCGAATTTACCTAACATGCTCCTTTTGACCGATAATGTTTTTCCCTCGTTCGGTACGGGCGGGTTCTGAACCAAAATCAGACGTGTTCCAATTTTATATCAATATTAGTAGAATTAGGGTAGTCTGAGTTTGTGTTTCAAAAATCGTCTCCCTGAAGCTGTTTTGAAATATTTTTCTCTTTTTATTGCCTCTTCCCGGGTGTCAAATTTTTCAAAATAGACCAAGGACCAAGGGATAAAGGGTTTTGTAGATTGTGTTTGTCCGGTATTGTGCTGATTGACTCTTATCTGGATATCTTGACAATGTCCCTTATAGAGCCGATTGTATTTTTGAGAATATAAAACATAGGCGAAGTAGGGCATATTGAGTTGTAATGTGATTTGCACCCTAATTTAAAAAGAAAAAAGGAACTCATTGCTGAATTCCTCTCTTTGGTTGACCTGCCAGGGCTCGAACCTGGACTCTTCTGAACCAAAATCAGACGTGTTGCCAATTACACCACAGGTCAGTCCTTTTGTGCCCTTTTGTTAAGGACGGTGCAAAAGTATAAAAAAAATTTATTCTGCAAGGACCCTACTGTTATTTTTTAATTTTTCATTCTTTCCGGGGTGTATACGTGCGAGTTAGAAGTTGCAAAAAGGCGTAAAAGCTGTAAAAAAGGGGCATTTTGCCGGTAAATAATCTATGACCTTCTCAAAAATTCACCTCCGAAGCGATTTCGGGGTGTTAATTGGTTTAAAACTTTATCTTTGCCAGTAATCAAAAATGCCGATTATGCAGCACACCAAACTTATCAATAATATTCTTGGTTGGATTGTATTTGTTATTGCCGCCGTTACCTATTTGGTAACCATGGAACCTACTGTAAGCTGGTGGGACTGTGGCGAGTTTATTACCAGTGCATTCAAGCTCGAAGTGGGCCATCCTCCGGGTGCTCCAACATTTATGATTTTAGGGCGGATTTTCACACTGTTTGCACCCGATCCTACCAAAGCGGCAGTGATGGTGAACTCCCTGTCGGCCCTGGCAAGTGCGGGCACCATTATGATTCTTTACTGGACCATCGTACATCTTGCGCGTAAGCTGTTTGCTGAAGAGCAGTTGTCGGCAGGCGAGCAAATGGCTGTTTGGGGAAGTGGTTTGGTAGGCGCGCTGGCTTTTACGTTTACCGATTCATTCTGGTTCTCAGCCGTTGAAGGCGAGGTGTATGCGCTGTCGTCATTTTTTACAGCCGTGGTTTTCTGGGCCATTCTGAAATGGGAAACAGTGGCCGACCAGAAACATTCGAACCGCTGGCTGATTCTGATTGCCTACCTGGTGGGCTTGTCAATCGGGGTTCACCTGCTCAACCTGCTGGCTATTCCCGCAATTGGGTTGGTATATTATTTTAAGAAATACGAATTTTCATGGAAAGGCGTTATCTCCGCCTTAATTGCCTCCATGGGTATTCTTCTCGGAATTCAGTACGGAATTATTCCCGGACTTCCTCATATTGCTTTTGTGATCGACCGGATTTTTGTGAATGGCTTTGGATTGCCTTTTAATTCGGGTATCATTTTTATGTTTGTGTTGATGGCTGCAGCTGCGGTGTGGGGACTTCGCTATACCCGAAACCGGAGAATGGTGGTTTGGAATACGGCCATCACGATAGTAATGGTCATCATTATCGGGTACTCGTCGTTTGGATTAATTGTGATCCGGGCGTCGGCCAACCCGCCAATGAACCAAAACGCACCCGACAATGCCTTTTCGCTGGTGCGTTATTTAAACCGCGAACAATATGGCGACCGTCCGTTGTTTTACGGTCCTTATTACAACGCTCCGAGAATTGCCAATGGCGAACCAAAAGATCAATACAATAAAGTTGACGGAAAATACAAAATGACCGGTTCGATGCCCGGTTCGCTGGTTTACGACAAGAAAATGGAAACCATTTTCCCGAGGATGTACAGCAGCACCGATAATCACGTGCGGGCTTACAAAGACTGGGGCAGGATAAAAGGAACGCCGGTCAGGGTTCGCGAGCGGGGCGAAGTAAAAACACTGATGAAACCCACTTTTACTGAAAACCTGCGGTTCTTTTTTTCTTACCAACTGGGGCACATGTACATGCGTTATTTTATGTGGAACTTTGTGGGAAGGCAGAACGATGTACAGGGACACGGCGAATTTTCGAACGGAAACTGGGTGAGCGGCATCGAGGCTTTTGACAAGGTGAAAGTGGGACCGCGTGCAGAAATGCCCGATTTCATGAAAAACGACGCCAGCCGAAATGTATATTATTTTCTTCCGCTTCTTTTCGGGTTGATAGGTATGTTTTACCAATACAACCAGGGAAAAAAAGGGAAGGAAACATTTGCCGTTACCATGATGCTTTTCGTACTCACGGGGATCGCCATTGTGGTTTACCTGAACCAGAATCCTTACCAGCCTCGCGAACGCGACTATGCTTACGCCGGATCGTTTTATGCCTTTGCCATTTGGATTGGGCTGGCAGTGCCCGCGCTCTACAGCATTGTACGTAAAGTGCTGAAAGGAACCCCGGGAGCCGTATTGGTTACCGCGTTGTCGTTGGTTTTGGTGCCCGGAATACTGGCTTCGCAAAACTGGGATGATCACGATCGTTCGGGTAAATACATGACCCGCGATTATGCCAAAAACTACCTTGAATCGTGTGCGCCCAATGCCATTTTATTTACCTACGGCGATAACGATACTTTCCCGCTTTGGTATGTGCAGGAAGTGGAAGGCGTGCGTCCCGATATCAAAATCATCAACATCAGTTACCTGGGGATGGATTGGTATATTTACCAGCAACAGTTCACTACCAACGATGCTCCGCCTGTTCCCTTCACATTCTCCCGCGATAAATATTACATGGGGCGAATGGATGCCATATTGTTCCAGGAGCGATTTAAAGAATCAGTGGAGTTAAGCGATGCGATGGAATTTCTGGGAAGCGATGATGTTCGTACAAAAGTAAAAGTTACTTCGGGTGAGATGATCGATTACCTGCCTTCTAAAGATTTTCATATTACTGTTGACAAGCAAAAGGTACTGGAAACCGGAACCGTAAAGCCTGAAAATGCAAATTTGATTGCCGACCGCGTTGAGTTTTCTATCAATAAAAGCATGATCGGGAAAAGCGAAATGGCGGTGCTGAACATGATTGCTGCCAACAACTGGGAGCGTCCGATTTACATTGACCACAGCCTTCTGTATACCGGGAATGTTCATTTTCTTGACTGGCTGCAGTTTGAAGGGCTTGCCTACCGTTTTGTGCCGATAAAAACACAGCGCCAGGGAATAATGAGTGGCCGTATTGATTCTGATATTCTTTACGACAATGTGATGAACAAATTTGTGTGGGGGAATGTGAACGATCCGAATATTCACATGGACGAATACAACCGGAAGCAGATCAATATTATGCAAACCCGTTATATGTTTGCGCGTTTGGCTGAAGCTTTGATTCAGAAAGGAGAAAAGGAAAAAGCCGTTGAAGTGATTGACCGGTTGTTTGAACTTTTCCCGAACGAGGCTATTCCTTATACCTACGACTCGTTCCCGGCTGTAGAACAATATTACCGGGCAGGTGCATCGGATAAGGCCAATGAAGTGGTTCGTATAATGGCCCAAAACAGCCTGGGGATTTTAAATTATTATGCTTCGTTACCTGAAAGGCTGGCCGCAGCGATAGAGTCGGATCAAGACACGGAGATGAGAAACCTGAGAAACCTTATTGTGATTACCCGTAATTACAAACAGGAAGAACTGAACAAGGAAATTGACGACCAGTTGCAGGCGTTAATAGCGAAGCTTTCGAGTTAGAGAGGCATTAACGCGCCCTGATTTGTTTTTGAAGTTTCTGTACCAGCTTTTTTCCACGGCTTACAATTCCGGGAGTGGGATGAAATTCCATTTCCTGCAAAATAATTTCGAGCAGCTCGGGCTTTAGCTCCGGTTCGGTTTCAGAGATATTGTAAAGAATTTGCATGGCATGAACCCGGTTGGCTATGGGCTCTTTATCTGAAGTAAAGGTATCCAGGCAATAATCCATCAGAAAACCCGAAGTATTCGGAAGAACCCGGTTCTGGCTGATCAGCTTTAGTAAATGTCGTTTCTTTCCATGGTGTTTTTCTGTTTTTAGCTGTGCGATCATCTCCGGCAGATAAGGTATAATTTCTTGCGGCCGACTGTCGTGCAGCTTGTCAGCCAGGTACAAAGCCCTCCAGCTGTTGGGATTGCTACTATGGATAGCAACTTTCATTAAAACAGGAACGTATTCCGGATTTTGTTCGATTTGCTGAAGTGCAAACTGAAAATTCTGCCAGCTTTCTATCACCTTCAGTAGGTCGTTTTCTGTCATGCCCCATGGTTTTGAACAAAGATAGACAGAAAGACCAATTGCCCGTAAACTTTTCTATTTTTAGAAAATGATACAGGTAACATGTGCAATTATTGCTGAGGATGGAAAAATTCTGCTGGCGCAAAACAGGGCCGATACTGATCACGCTTTTCAATGGGAATTTCCGGGAGGGAAAATATACGGGAATGAAAGCGAAGAAGCTTGTATTGTCAGGGAAATAAGGGAAGAGCTGGAAATAGAAGTTGCGATTATTCAGAGATTGGCTCCGGTTGAATTTGATTACGGGCACAAGCAGATCTGTCTTATTCCTTTTTTATGTTCGGTAAAGAGTGGAACACTGGCACTGAATGATCATTTAAACAGTAAATGGTGCGAGCCTGAAGAGCTGCTGAAAATGGATCTTTCAGACGCCGACAGGGCATTGCTCGAAGAAACAAATAATTGGAGGCTATTGGAAGAATATGCGCGGAAAAAGCAGGATAATTCCTGAATAAACCATCCCCCAGCTTACAATCGAGAGAATCATATAAAACACAATGTTTTTGCGGCGTGAATAATATTTATTGGCCAGAAAGGCACCCACCGGAATAGTAAGAAAAAAGGGAGTTGCGATAATAATTCCCCATAAACCATAGGTGGTTTTTATTTTCACTAAAAATCTCTTTCGGCGGGTAAAACGCTTACGTGGTTTTTTGTTTTTGCTGCTGCAAAAAAGCTGAACCCGTTGTTTGATGCCCACCGGGACTCGTTGGCAAATTTGTGGAAGCAACACGCGCCATCCTTTCAAAACCCGCTTACTGAGGTAATAAAAGAAAAGAAAGCCACCGATACCTCCACCCAGTAATGCAAGGATTGCATACTTATACTCCATGCCGATGATCATTGCGTAAGGCAAGGTCAACATGTATTTTACCGATGCAAGTATTACAATATGAAGGACTTTTAACGCCATAGACTTCTCTTCCCAAACTCTTGCTAGAACGTTTAGATGTCTTGATTTGTTTCACAACAATTGAACTCAATTCATCCTTCTTAACGATTTTTAGCAAAAAGCTAGCGCAAGTTAACCTTTATCTGACAGCAATTGTAAGTATTATGATTAACAGTGGGTTATCCTTGATGTTTTCTTAATTCACAACATTGATTGGGCTGCCTTTGATAAATGCTTTCAGATTATTGGCTGCGATTTCCATCAAGCGCTCACGGGCTTCGAAAGTGGCCCAGGCAATGTGCGGTGTAATGTAACAGTTCCTTGCCTTTGGTAGCGGATTATCTTTGGTAGCAGGTTCCACAGACAAAACATCCAGACCGGCACCGGCAATGACACCATTGTTCAAAGCATCCGCCAGGTCCTGCTCGTTGATAAGCGGGCCTCTTCCGGTGTTAACCAGAAAGGCTGTTTTCTTCATCTTTTTAAGCGACTCCCTGTTAATGAATCCTTTGTTGTCATCGGTTAGCGGACAATTAATGCTGATGAAATCACTGTCCTCCAGTAACGTGTCCAGGTCCACCTGCCGGGCTTCCAGTCCGGTTTCTTTTTTACTCCGGTTGTTGAAAATAATTTTCATCCCAAAGGCCAGGCCGATACGTGCAACTGCCTGCCCAATCTGTCCAAACCCGATTATTCCCAGGGTTTTTCCGGCCAGTTCAATCTGCGGCCTGATCCAGTAACTAAAGTCGATGCTATCGGCCCATTTTCCGTTCGAAACAGTTTCGGCATGTTCGGCAACGCTTTGTGTAAAATGAAGAATGTGTGCAAATACCATTTGGGCGACCGATTCGGTGCTGTAGGCTGGTATATTTGAAACGACAATCCCGGCCTTACGAGCTGCATCAACGTCAACAACATTGTAGCCGGTAGCCAAAACTCCGATAAACTTCAGGTCGGGTAGCTGACTGATAATCCAGGCATCAATAATCACCTTGTTCGTGAAAATTGCAGTGGCCTTTTGGGCTCTTTCCACAACCTGCTCCCGGGGGGTGCGGTCATAAATTTCACACTTGCCCGATTCTTTTATGGCATCCCAGCTAAGATCGCCCGGATTTAAGGTATATCCATCCAGTACTACAATTTTCATTTCCCGGTTTTTTATTTATGTTCTCCGAAATTCTGCTCAAAAGTAAATAAAACAAGTCATTTGCTACCTTTTGATTGTTTATTCTATTTTAAGTTTATCTTTATGTTTTCTTTCCGGAATCGGAAAATCTAGGGACGTTTTTGCAAATAATTAAGTTTTAAAGTATTCGTAAGGGAGATGGAAGAACCCATAAAGGAGAGGGCCATTGGGAATAGACGTATTCTGGTGGCTGAGGACGATAAAATCAATCAACGCTTATTCTTCTACTTGCTAAAAGATGTAGCAGACGAGCTAATTTTTGCCGACAATGGTGCGGAAGCAATAAAAAGGTACACCGAAGACGGTGATTTTGGATTGGTGCTAATGGATATAAAAATGCCGGTAATGGATGGTTACGAAGCAACCCGGAAAATCCTGAGGTACGATCCGGCGGCAAAGGTAGTCGCATTGTCGGCATACGCGTTTGAACATGAGAAGAATAAAGCACTCGACGAAGGGTTTGTGGACTACATCACAAAACCTGTTCAACGCGAAAAGCTGCTGGAAACCGTGGAGAAGTATTTTGAGGTTTAATCACCGCAGAGTCATATTTGTCAGATTCAACGTTCTCAATACGATCGCGATTTAAAAATTAAAATTATTTTTGAATCTGTAACAGACAAAACTAATGACTTGAAGCCAGCGGTGAATGAAATAGAACTGATCAGATCTTTTAAAAGAGGTGACGTAAAATCATTCGAGAAACTTTTCTACACATATCACGAGAAGCTATACGCTTTTTTGTTTCACTTGTTTAGATCTAAAGAAGATGCTGAAGAGATTGTTCAGGAAACATTTATTAAGATATGGGAAAAACGAGAGGATATTATTGAAGGTTTGTCATTTGAATCTTTTCTGTTTACTGTAGCTAAAAATGCATTTTTGAATCTCAACAGGAAAAAAGTTAATCATAGAGTACTGGAGGATCACCTTGATTTATTAGGAAGAATTTCATCAGGAAAAGCTGATGATAATATTATATATCAAGAGACACGAAATATAATAAACTCGATTATCCAGGAATTACCTCCCAAAAGAAAAGAAATCTTTATCCTTCGGCGCGTAGATGGTTTAACCCGTAATGAAATTGCGGACAAGTTGGGTTTATCCGTCCCTACCGTTGACAATCAGTTAACAAAGGCTAATTCTTTTTTGAAGGAGCAATTTAAAAAATACAGCCTGTTGATACTTATTTTGATTCTGAATTGATTGGAATACTGATTGTTTTCTGTTTTTCCATTTTTTTTGTTTCTGGAGTAGTAGTGAATGTGTTTTTATGTGTATAACCTTTAAACAAAATAAAAATGCATTTACAAATTATTGCGACCATTAAGAAATTCTTCTCCCAATCGTATACCGAAAAGGATGTGGAAAGCTTATTCTTTTGGTTCAATAGTGAGAAAGGCAGGGATGAGATCAGCAAATCACTGGACAACGGTTGGAGCAGTTTTGACTATGAGCCTGCACACGTCGAAATAGATTCTGATAAACTGTTAAGAAATATCAGAATTGGTATTCAAAAGCAAAAAAACAAGCAGAGAAGGATAAACCTAATGAAGCGTTTGCCTTATGCCGCAGTGCTGTTTGTGCTGATTGCTCTCACTATTGTAATAAATTCCTATAACAGGCAGTTATCTGACACCGATAAAAACGATTACACTTTAGTTATTACGGAAAACGGCCAACGGTCTAAGGTAGTGCTCCCCGATAGTTCAATCGTTTGGTTGAATTCAGGCACAACACTCTCTTACAATTATAATTCAGGAAATAGCAGACTGGTTAAGCTAAAAGGCCAGGGCTTTTTTGAGATCACCAGGGATGAGAACAGACCTTTTGTGGTACAAAGTGGTGATTTACAGGTTGAGGTGCTGGGGACAAGGTTTGATGTTAATGCCTATCCTGAAAATGAAGAGATCAGTGTTGTGCTTGAGTCAGGTAGTGTTTTGTTGTCACACAATCAACTTACGCTCGATTGTGTGTTGGAGCCAGGTGAGCAGGCAGACTATGCTGTTAAATCCAATGAAATGTCTGTTCATCAGGCTGATATCGAAAAACTGACTTCATGGAAAGATGGAAAACTGATTTTTAAAAATGACCCCATGAAACTTGTTTTTGAGAAATTGGAGAGGTGGTACAATATTGATATTGAGGTTTTAGATGAGGAGGTTTATAGCTCAATATTTACCGGAACAGTTATTAATAACGAAGATTATTCTCAGATTTTTAAGCTTATTGAGTTCTCCTGTCCTTTGCAATGCAGGGTCGTTGATGGCGCAAATGCCGGAGAAATTCCCAAAGTAATTATAACCAGACTATAAAAACTAAATTAGAAAAGCCTATGAAAGTATGAATTGCTAAAAAAGGAGATGCTGCTAACATCTCCCTCTAAAATTTCTATTGCCTCAGGATTCGACAACTTAAGGCAAATCAACTTGAATTATAAATCCAAATCAAAACAAATTTATGGAAAAAAATTGTTGTTTCATGATTTCCTCGATACTCAATATCTGGAAATCAAAAACATTGAGAATTATGAGGATTGTTTTACTTCTTTTTATGTTTAGTATTGCTCAAACATTTGCATTAAACAGTTATTCGCAAGGTGCCCGGCTAAATTTAAACTTCAGGAATGAAGCAATAGTAAATATCCTTAATGAGATTGAAAAACAGTCGGAATTCTACTTCATGTATGATGCTACTTCTGTTAATCTAAGTCAAAAAAGGACCATTAGCTGTGAGGACACAAATGTTGTCAATGTTCTGGATAAGTTATTTCAAAACACGGGAATAACATACAGGGTAGATGACCGGCAAATTGCCTTAAGAAGTACGAACGGAACATCAAGAGCCGTGGTTGGTTCAGTAGAACAACAACAAAAAGCAATTATAGGTACTGTTACGGATGTGTCGGGAGAGCCCTTAGTTGGGGCGAATATTATACTAAAAGGAACTACAAACGGAACGGTGACAGATATAGATGGAAAATTCTCTTTACTGGTCCCGGATGATGCCGTTATCCAGGTATCTTTTATCGGATACCTTGCCAAGGAAGTATCAACGATTGGAAAAACATCTTTTAGCGTGGTTCTAGAAGAAGATGCCAAATCGTTGGAGGAAGTTGTTGTTGTTGGCTTTGGTACCCAGAAAAAAGTGAGTGTGGTTGGTGCTCAATCGGCCATTAAGGCTAAAAGTTTGCAACTACCGGTAGCCAATTTAACCAGTGCCTTGGCCGGTAAGATATCGGGCGTTGTGTCGGTACAAAGAACCAGTGAACCCGGATTTGATAACGCGGATATTTGGATACGTGGAATTTCCACATTTAGCCAGGCATTGAGCTCGCCTCTTATCCTGGTCGACGGAACTCCGAGAAGTATGTCAAATGTAGACCCGGAGGATATAGAAAGCTTTACGGTTTTGAAAGATGCTTCGGCAACCGCGGTTTACGGCGTAAGAGGAGCAAACGGTGTGGTTATTATTAAAACAAAAAGTGGAGATCCGGGACGGCCTAAGTTTAACTTTCGGTATTACGAAGGTATAACTCAGTTTACAACATTACCTGAGTTTGCCGATGGGGTGACATACATGCGAATGTCAAACGAAGCATTGTCAAACAGAGGCGCAGCTCCCATTTACAGTGAAGACCGTATCCAGAAAACAATAGATAAAACAGATCCTTATCTCTACCCAAATGTCGACTGGATGGATGAGCTATTTCGGAAGTTTGGCCATCAACGGAGAGGAAATCTAAACATCAGTGGAGGGGCAGATAAAGCAACTTATTATGTGGGGCTAAGTTATTTTGATGAGCAAGGACTATACAAACAGGATGATTTGGTTGATTATAATCAGCAGGTTGGCTATAAAAGATATAACCTAACGTCAAACTTAAAGATCACTGCATCAAAACTAACTAAAATCGATTTAGGAATTCAGGGCTATCTGGCAAATGCAAATTACCCTGGCTCGGGGCAGGGGACAATTTTTGAAAACGCGTGGTTGGTGACTCCAGTAATCCATCCGGTAAAATACGAGAACGGGTATATGGCAGATCAGCGTTCCGGGGGATTGATCAATCCTTACGGACATTTAACCCAAACAGGTTATGCAAACCAATGGCGAAATCAACTGTACTCCAATCTTCGTTTAACACAAGACTTGCCTTTTATTGCCAAGGGCTTATCTGCAACAGCCATGTTTTCATTTGACGTTTATAACTATACCAGTATGAGGCGTACTAAAAATCCGGATACGTATTTGGCAACGGGTCGGGATGAAAACGGAGAGATGCAATACGAGCAAACGGGTGTAGGTGAAAGATTCCTTCAATTCGCACGATCAAGCAGAGGCGAACGAACCATTTACATGGAGGGGGCACTAAACTACAACAGGAGTTTTGATAAACATACCGCTACTGCTATGTTTTTGTTCAATAAGAGTGATTTGCTAAACTCTCAGGCGGGCGATTTTATTTCTTCTCTTCCATACCGGTATTTGGGAGTGTCGGGGAGGATGACTTATAATTACAACAATAAATACTTTACCGAATTCAATTTTGGTTACAACGGGTCGGAGAACTTTGCTCCGGACCGCCAGTTCGGATTCTTCCCTTCGGTAGGTCTGGCATGGGTATTTAGCGAGGAAAGCTTTTTTGAAAACCTGAAAACACTTTTCCCAATGGCCAAACTTAGATTTTCGTACGGAAAAGTTGGAAACAGCAACATTAGCGGTCGTCGTTTTGCTTATATATCTACTGTAAATTCAACAGGGGGTTATACTTTTGGGAAGGATAGAAACAACAGTTATGGTGGGTACGACATTGGGGAATATGGGGTGAACGTAACCTGGGAAACCTCTTCGAAAACGAACCTGGGAATTGATTTACAAACCAGAGATAATGAGTTTGTGCTCCAATTTGACCTTTTTAAAGAGTACAGGGATGGTATCTTTTTGCGAAGAGCCAATGTTCCTTCCTATGTTGGTGTCCAGAATGCTCCATATGGTAATCTTGGAATTATCGAAAATAAAGGGTTCGATGGTTCTCTTACCTACTCAAAAAAGATCAATGATTTTTCGTTGCAAGTACTGGGGAACATTACTTATAACCGGAATGAAGTAATTGAGAATGACCAACCAACTCCATTGTATCCATGGCTCGACCAGAGAGGAAAAAAAGTAAGTCAGCGTTTTGGGCTTGTGGCTTTGGGATTATTCGAATCGGAAGATGAAATTAACAACGGGCCGTTACATCCAGGACTGGTGCAGCCGGGAGATATTAAATTCCAGGATGTTAACGGAGATGGAAAAATCGATGATTTTGATAAAGTTGCCATAGGCTACGGCTCTGTTCCGGAACTGGTTTTTGGCGCGGGTTTTACAGTTAGTTATAAAAATCTATCTCTTTCTTCATTGTTTCAGGGAGTCGGAAATGTCGACATTCTGATGAATGGAGAAGGACTAATGCCTTTCTCTATTTCCATGAGCAGGGGAAACCTGCTTAGCAATATTGAAGACCGCTGGACCATCGATAACCCAAGTCAGGATGTGTTTTACCCGCGCCTTTCAGATGGTAGTCCCAACAATAACTATGCGACAAGTACCTGGTGGCTTAAAAATGGTAAATATGTGAGGTTAAAGAACCTCCAGCTGACCTACAACATTCCAAAGCGTTTTACCAAGAATTTATTTTCCAATGCCAATGTATTCTTTTCCGGTTATAATTTACTAACCTGGAGCCCCTTTAAATTTTGGGATGTTGAATTAGGTGATGGGCGTGGAACCCGATATCCTAGTACCAAAATGTATTCAGTAGGTATTAATGTTAATTTTTAAATCTAGACTTATGTATTTCAACTATAAATATATGTACAGACCATTAGTCTTAATACTACTCTCCGTTCTGCTTTCTTCTTGTTATAAAGATTTTCTGGATCAGGTCCCGGATGACAGGTTAACCACTGAAGAAATCTTTAACCGAAGAGATTTGTCTGAATCCTGGCTGGCGAATGTATACAACTATATCAAGGACGAATCTCACCGAACGAATAACGTACCGTGGGATATTCTTTCCGATGATAACGATGTTTCTCAAAGAAATGCTTCTTTTCGGATAAATCTGGGAAACTGGAATGCTTCTTCTAATTACTGGAATTTTTGGGATCATTACTACAAAGGTATTCGTTCAGCAACTACTTTTCTTAACAACATTGATGGTAACGAGCAGATCCTAGAAGACAGGGAAGGGCCTGCATTAATTGTAAGAAGAAAAGCTGAGGCGCGTTTTTTAAGGGCATTTTTCTACTCAGAGATTTTGAAACAATACGGCCCCTTTATCATTATCGGGGATCAGGAAATTGATCCTGATTTATCCTTAAATGATCCGTTAATGCAGATGAGCCGGAGTTCGTACGATGAATGTGTGGACTACATCGTATCAGAGCTGAACAAGGCTGAAGCTGATTTAGATGTGTACCAGTATATTGGAGGTGATCAGTTGTTGGAAACAGATATGGGACGCGCAAGCAAACTTTTGTGCCAGGCAGTAAAAAGTAAATTGTTGCTCTATGCCGCCAGTCCTCTTTTTAATGGTAATATGGACTATTCTGATTTTAGCAACCACGATGGCAAACTCCTTATAAATACCGTGTATGATGCCGATAAGTGGAAAGATGCAGCTGAGGCAGCCAAAAAAATTATTGACTATGCCGAATCGAGCGGAGGTAAATTAGGTCTATACAAAAAGTATAATGGTAACGGTGCAATTGATGGCTTTTTATCTTACCGTGATGTCTTTCTGGATTCCTGGAATATCGAATGGATTCAGGCAAGGGGAAACAATAATCTGTCCAGCTATCAGCGGTCCTGTACTCCGCGGTTGGCAAACGGTTATGCATCAATGGGGCCAACGCAGCAATTGATCGATACATATCGAATGGATAACGGAAAGTCGCCTATTACAGGCTATACTACTAGTGGCGAGCCTATAATAGATGTGTCTTCTGGTTATTCCGAAAACGGTTTTTCCACCTTTGAAGCTCCCGGAGCCACACGTGCAAAAAATACGTTTAATATGTATGTTAACAGGGAGCCCCGGTTCTACGCAACGGTTACGTATAGCGGCAGCGATTGGATCAATTCCACCTCCAGTGTAGGAGTGCGCGAAATAGAACTGTATTATACAGGGGAATCAGGCAAGGGGGGATCGCACGATTATTCCGAAACCGGTTATCTTTTCAGAAAGAATGTTTCACCAACCTATCATCCAATTCAAAATAAAGTTTCCAGGCCATATGTAATGATGCGCTATGCCGAAATATTATTAAACTATGTAGAAGCATTAAATGAGTATAGTCCCGGACATCCGGATATCGAGAAGTACCTTAATCAGATTAGAGAAAGAGGAGGAATTCCTGCTGTTGAGACTGGATTAAACCAGGAGGAGATGAGACAGAAGATCAGAACAGAGCGTAGAATTGAATTAACGATGGAGCATTTAAGGTATTTCGATACCAGGCGATGGAAAATTGCAGAGCAGACCGATGCCGGACCATTTTATGGAATGAATGCAGAAGGTGGAACATCTAATAGTGATCCCGCTTTTTTCAAAAGAACAAGATTCGAAACGCGTGTATTTCGTAAAAGTTTCTATTTGTTCCCAATACCACAAACCGAAATTCAGCGTAACAAAAATTTGGTGCAAAATCCAGGATGGTAATTAAATCTTAAACAAAATGAAAATGATGAAAAAGAAATATTTCTTGTTGGGATCGTTGCTTATATTGGTTTTTTCTGCTTGCAAAAAAGCTGACTACCCGATAGAAGATGCATCCAGTTACACGAAAGTTTTTATGCAATTGGCAAACAACGGAGTTATCGAAAACAAAATGGCAATAGAAGACAGTTGGCAGCGTTTTGGGTTTGGCGCCGGTTGTGGAGGAGTTGAGCTGTTGAGCCAGGATATTGAAATAGGGTTTAAGATTGATGAAGAGGCAATAGCAGAATATAACCAGGGTAATGCAACCAACTATTCTCTTGCTCCGGAAGGAAGTTTCAGGTTAACAGAGGATAAGGTAACTATACCAGGGGGAGCTACCGGAAGTAATACAATTTATCTTGAAGTAAATCCTTTCAATTTGCAAGGCACAAAGGAATACCTGATACCTATCTCAATAACAAGCAATTCAGCCAATCTTCCCATTACTGAGGGCTTGGGTACAACTTATTATTTAGTTTCCGGATTCTATGAAAACAATCCATTTGAACCATACTCTCAGGAAAACTGGACAATTCATGATTATTCGGATGACGAAAACGATGGAGCGACCACTGGAGGACGCGCTCACCACGCCATAGATGGCAATATTGTTACTCTTTGGCATTCGCAATGGAGAAAAGATGAAAACGGATGGCGCCCGGGTCACCCACACTTTATCGCGATAGATATGCATGAAACCTTAACCTTGCATGGTATTAAAATTTATGGGAGAGTAGGGTCAAAATATGCTTATCTTTTCCCAAAAGATGTTTTTGTTGAAACAAGTATGGATGGAGAAAACTGGACTCCGGCCGGAACCTATACGCTCACGGCTTCTGCAGATGATACTTCAGCTACCATGTATTTCGCGAAAAATGTCCAGGCACAATATTTCAAGTTTACCACGCTAAGTAGCAAAGGCGGTGGCGCGACCACTGCAGTTACTGAAATAGTGGCATTTTAAAAATTAGTACAAAAGTTTGTGTGCTGCATTTGCAGTGCACAAACTTTTCTGTTTTTTGTATAGATATGAATAAATTCTTTTATGCCCTGATGATTGTGGGCTTGCTCTTTTCTTGTGGAAAGTCAAACGATAATCTTCCGCCTGTTGATGAGCCGGAAGAGAAAATATCGGTGAAGGTTATGACTTATAATATTTATGGGGCCAGAAGTGGAGGGATCCCCGATTTAGAACCTATTGCCGAAGTCATTAGACGAGTGAACCCCGATTTGGTAGCATTGCAGGAGGTGGATAAGTTTACGAATCGAAACCAGAAGCACGGAGATATTGCCCGAAAACTGGGAGAGTTGACCGGAATGGATTATTTCTTTGCAAAAGCGATGGATTATAACGGCGGAGAGTATGGCGATGCAGTGCTGTCTAAGCTTCCTGTACTGGAGAAATCAGCATTCAATCTCGAAGTTGAACCGGCACTTGGCGGTGAAAGACGCTCGGTTGCGCGCATTAAAGTTACAAAAGAAGACAAAGTGTTTTATTTCGTATCGACTCATTTTGATCACTTGAGTGATGAGCGAAACCGGATAAAGCAAGCTAACGATTTTGTTGAACTGGCAAAAGACTTCGAATGGCCGGTTATTGTTGCCGGAGATTTAAATGCAACTCCGGAATCAAAAACGATTAGGATATTAAAAGACTATTTTTCAATGGGATGCCCAAATGGGAATTGCACTCAATATACATTTCCTACATCGAATGCCTCTAAAACCATCGACTACATATTGTACGCACCTCTCAATGCTTTTACTCCTAGTATATACAGTGTTTATACCTGGGCAAATCAAGAATCTGATCATTTCCCTGTTGTTGGAATCTTTGAAATAAATTGAGAAATGGGCAGTACAATGAATCAGGTGCATTAAGACCATGTCTTATCGCTCATTTGGTCTTTATCTTATAGCCGAAACTGGTAGATTGGTTTCCATGTAACAATACTTGCGAGTGTTGACTGTTAGTGAAGCCTAATTGAAGTTTTTCAAGTAGGATAACCGGAAAGATGCAGGGGTATTTTGGATCCCTGAGTTATTACAGGTAAATGTGTTCAGAGTGCTATATTTCCGGGCTTGCCAATGCAGTGGAAGTGAGTTAAAGTCCATCGGTCCGTATTTTATTGAATTTACTGTTGAAGGATGAAATGCATATTTTTCGTCTTTAACAAAGCTTTCAGATTATATAAAAACAAACATGAGAAAGATATTTATTTTACTGATAGCATCCGTAGCTATTGCGTTCACTGGCTTTTGTAATTCGGTGAAGCTGATAAAGAAAGAAACAAAAGATTTATCATTGATATTATCTGTCAATAAGGATAGTGTTCTTCTTTTTCAATATTTCGGGAAAAAAATAGGTGCCCCCTCTCCTTTCTTGCAAAAACAAAGCTACCGCCGTTCCGATTACGGAACTGATCCGGAAGCTTATTCAACGGCAGGAGGGAAGAATTTCCGAGAACCGGCCCTGCGGGTTACGCATAGCAATGGAGATTTGAATACAGAGTTGATCTATCTAAATCATAGTCAAAAGACGCTGGACGATTCCAATGTTCAGGAAACTGTCATTACTTTGCGTGATCGTAAATTGCCCTTGTTCGTTTATGTGACCATCAAGGCATTTCGGAAAGAGAATGTATTTAGCCAAAGCGTTCGGATCGAAAACAGGGAATCTTCAAATGTTGTTCTGCACAACTACTATTCAATGTACTTGCCGGTAAAAGCGAACAAATATTATTTAAATTCCTTTGCTGGTGATTGGGCCCGAGAAATGGGGCTGGAAGAGACAAGACTTACTCATGGAATAAAGAGTATTGAGAGCAAAAAAGGGATGAGAACCACCCGAACAGAGAATCCTTCGTTTTTATTGTCACTCAATGCGCCAATGGACGAAAACTATGGCGAGGTAATCGGTGGAGCATTGGCCTGGAGTGGTAATTATAAACTGAATTTTGAACTCGATGAATTTGATGTGGTAAATATATCAGCGGGTATCAATCCGTATGCTTCAGAGTATCATCTTTCTTCGGGGGAGAGTCTTGAAACACCGGATGCGATTTACACTTACAGCGCAGAAGGAGCTGGTGGCATAAGTCGTAACCTGCACGATTGGGCCCGTGGTTATGGTATTTACGATTGCGGGAGTATTCGTCCAACTCTTCTCAATAGCTGGGAGGGGGCCTATTTTACTTTTGACGAAAAAACGATAACGGATATGGTTGATGATGCAGCATCCATGGGCCTTGAAATGTTTGTATTGGATGATGGTTGGTTCGGAAATAAATATCCGCGTAATGATTCAAAAGCTGGCCTTGGTGATTGGCAGGTTAACAGGGAGAAGTTACCCCGCGGAATTGATTACATAGCCAAATACACAGTCAAAAAGGGTTTGAAGTTCGGTATCTGGATAGAACCGGAAATGGTTAATCCGAAAAGTGAACTGGCAGAAAAGCACCCGGAGTGGATTGTAAAAAGCAAGGGCCGTGATATGCCAACAATTCGCAGTCAATGGTTACTCGACCTGAGTAACCCGGAGGTTCAGAATTTTGTTTACGATGTTTTTGATAAAGTAATGAGCCAGTCCGAAGACATTTCATACATTAAATGGGATGCAAACCGGCATGCTGAAAGTGTAGGTTCCGATTTTTTGCCGGCTGATGAACAGTCTCACTTTTGGGTGAATTACACTTTAGGCTTTTACAGTGTACTGGAACGAATCAGGGAAAAGTATCCGGATGTAATAATCCAGGCCTGTGCTTCAGGTGGAGGACGGGTTGATTATGGAGTGCTAAAGTACACGCAAGAAGTCTGGACAAGTGATAATACGGATGCTTTGAGTCGCGTTTTTATCCAGTACGGAACCAACCTGATTTATCCGGCAATAGTAACAGGCTCCCATGTGTCAGCAGTCCCCAATCATCAAACCAATAACCAAACACCCCTGAAGTTTCGTTTCGACATTGCCATGAGTGGTCGCTTGGGAATGGAGTTACAGCCCCAAGACATGAATGAAAAAGATAAGGAGTTTGCCAAACAGGCAATAGCCACCTATAAAGATGTCAGGGACTTGGTGATGTATGGCGATTTATACCGGCTTGCCTCGCCATATGATGGGAAAGGATACTATTCGTTGATGTATGTTGATAAGCAAAAGCAACGCGCAGTGGTTTATGGTTATTGTATAAATTACCAGGGACGGGGACTTACTCCAAAATTTCGGCTGAGAGGACTTGACCCGAAAAAGAGCTATACGGTAAAGGAGATAAATAACCCGGGCAAGAACTCTGTCTTTTGGGGAGATGGTATGGTATTCACCGGCGAGTATCTTATTAACGAAGGTATTAATCCCAAACTCCAAAAAATATACGATAGTGCCGTTTTTAGCATAGAAGAAGTTACTTTGCTTAGCCCGAGTAATATGGGTACAAACTAAGATATTTTAAAGTTTATTGCGAGTATGTATAACATCGAAGAGATTGCTTCTTCGTACCTTCTAGAATTCTTCAGAAGACATCTGTTGGAATGGAAAAAGCTAGGCGTATCAGTTTAAAATAAAGATGTTGTACTGTAATGTGCACGTAACAAAGGGGGCTCAACCATACAAGTAGCTGAGCCCCCTTTTAATGTAAGCAAAGTAAGTGTTGGCAGGTATTAGTTTACTTTAAGAAAATAGGCGATCCTATTAAAGAAAGAATATTTATGGTTAAACAGACTCTACAGGATGCACAATTCAATTCATTCTTTTAAGTTTGATGAAATCAATCAAAAAGAATCTGTATCCTAAATTAAATGAACCTAAGATGAGTGCTTTATCCAGTTTTATTTTTCAGCGGTGGGGTGTTTTAATACTGCTGTCTCTGTTTACTATTTCAACAATATCGTGCGATTCTCCTAAACCTGCCGAGCCGGTTTTGATCGGGAAAGCGCTTCCCGTTTGGGCCAAAGGCCGTGAAACCGAAAAGAACCTGAACCTTGGCTTTCACGGGGTTTTTCGGGCAGAGAATGGACAGGATGTAAAACTAAAAATAACCGGTTCTACACTTTACCGTGTTTTTCTGAACGGTGAATTTCTGGGCTACGGTCCGGCGCGTACAGCGCAAGGTTTTTTTCGTGTGGATGAATACGAACTGAAAGACCGCCTGAAGTCCGGGGCAAACATCGTAGCAGTTGAGGTGGCTGGATACAATGTAAATTCCTATTACACCATGGATCAGCCCTCGTTTTTGCAGGCTGAAGTGGTAGCGGGTGACGATGTTTTGTTGGCAACCGGAGAAGATGCTGGTTTCAGCGCTTTCGTGTTAAAAGAGCGTTTGCAAAAAGCAGAACGCTATAGTTTTCAGCGGCCGTTTACCGAATATTACCGATTGGACGAGAATTCGCGTGCGTGGAGAAGTTCGGAAGCAGAACCTGCCGAAACTCTGGAGTTGGCCGTACAAGCGGGAGGAGAACTGCTTCCGCGTAATTTACTGTTGCCCGATTTTGACGTGGTCCGCCCGCAGGCGATTTATTCAAAGGGGACATTGTCAAAACAGGTTCCCGAAGGCTATGGGAAAGACCGGTCGCTTACCAACATCAGTGATATCTTAAAAGGTTTTCCGGAAGACAAACTGGAAACAATCCCTTCACTTTGGTTGCAGGAAATAGTCACTGTTTCTCATGAAATAATAAGTGAACCGTATAGCGGAGCCTCTTTTCCGGTAAGTGAAAATTCGTTTGTAACCTGCGATTTTGGAACCAATCTTTCGGGTTTTATTGGCGGGAAAGTGAGCTGTTCAGAACCGTCAAAGCTGGTATTCTTTTTTGATGAAATACTGACCGATGGCGATGTACAACCCAAAAAACGATCGGGAAGCGTAAACAATTACGTAGTATACGAACTGGAGCCGGGGACTTATAATCTTGAATCTTTTGAAAGTTACACGTTTAAGTTCCTGAAAATAATGGTGCTGCAAGGAGCATGTAAGTTCAACGATGTTCACCTGCGCGAATATGCCTATCCCGAACATTCGCTGGCCAGCTTTGAGAGCGACAATACCAAGCTGAACGCCATATACGAGGCTGCTGAGCAAACATTCCGTCAAAATTCGGTAGATATTTTCATGGACTGCCCATCGCGCGAAAGAGCGGGCTGGCTTTGCGACAGCTATTTTATGGCCATTATGGAAAAGGGCTTCACCGGGAAATCGGCCATTGCCTATAATTATTACGAAAACTTTGCTCTGCCCGACAGTTTTGCCTTTTTGCCCGATGGGATGCTCCCCATGTGTTTCCCGGCCGACCATAACGACGGGGTCTTTATTCCCAACTGGGCAATGTGGTTTATTGTGCAGGTGGAAGATTATGCCAGCCGTGGCGGCGATCCGGAGTTGATTGCAAAACTGGAGCCGCGGGTGTCGAAATTGCTCGATTATTTTGTTCAGTTTGAAAACGAAGACGGGCTGCTCGAAAAACTTCAAAGCTGGATTTTTGTAGAATGGTCGAAAGCCAACGATTTTGTGCAGGATGTAAATTACCCGACCAACATGCTTTACAGTGCTGCCCTGGAAAAGGCTGGCAAACTGTATCAAAATACAACCTGGGCAGAAAAAGCTGACAAGGTAAAACAGACTATTTTGAAGCAGTCGTTTAACGGAAGCTTCTTTGTGGACAATGCCGTTCGGGAAGCGGATGGGAAGCTTCAGGTGACTACAAATACAACAGAAGCGTGCCAGTATTACGCTTTCTTTTTCAATATTGCCACACCGGAAACGCACCCGGAACTTTGGAAGAAGTTGACCACAGATTTCGGCCCCAAGCGTGACGATAAAGTTACTTACCCCGATGTCTTCCGGGCCAATGCGTTTATAGGAAACTATCTCCGGATGGACATTCTTTCGCGTTATGGTTTGCAGAAACAAATGCTGGGAGAAATCCAGGATTATTTCTATTACATGGCTGAACAAACGGGGACGTTGTGGGAAAATACGGGTTCATATGCGAGTTGTAATCACGGATTTGCATCGTATCTCGGGCATGTTTTGTACCGCGATGTGTTGGGAATTAGTTCGGTGGACTACCTCAAAAAAGAAGTGACCATTCGCTTTGCGGATCTCGATCTGAACAAATGCAGCGGAGTAATGCCGGTGGAAGATGAGGCGATTGAATTGAAATGGGAACGTTTCGGTAACCAGCTAAATTATTCGGTTAAAGTACCTACAGGCTTCAAAGTCAACATTGAAAACTTGAGTTCTTTGGAGTTGAACAAGGTAAATTAGCCCTTTGTGGATTGCTTTAATGATACTGAGATGATAACTTATTTCCGCAAGTAAAATATTGTGTTTAGCAAGTGACGGAGCTTGCGCTGAAACCCTTTCATACAAACGGGTGAAAGAAAATCTGCGGTAATCTGCGTCATCTGCGTGAAATAACAAAATCTTGCGAATTCTGGATGATAATACTGCATTTGAATAATACCGGAAATTATAGCACTTTTATGTGACATTGATTTTCAAATAAACAACCTAAGTCCAATGAAAACCATTTTACCCGTTTTAATGGCTGTATTGCTGCTTTCATGCAGCCGGCAGTCTGTTGAGTTTGCACCTGAGAATCTGAAAAGTGAGTACCTCGTAAACCCGATTGGGATCGACACCAAAAATCCACGATTCACCTGGCAGTTATTGGCAGAAGAATCCGGAATTCAGCAACGAGCCTACCAGGTAATTGTCGGAACCGATTCTTCGAATGTTGCAGCCGGGAACGGAGATGCCTGGAATTCGGGCAGCATTCAGTCTGAAACCATTCCAGTAAAATACGAGGGTACCGGGTTGCAGCCTTTTACCAAGTATTTTTGGCAAGTTAAAGTTCAGCTTCAGAACGGGAGTTGGACCGCCAACTCGAAAGTAGCCAGTTTCGAAACCGGAATGATGGATCCGGCCAACTGGAAAGGCGATTGGATTTCAGATTCGTATGACTTCAATATAAAACCGGCTCCGTATTTCCGGAAAGGATTTACGGTTGGGAACAAGATAAAATCGGCGCGGGCCTACATTGCAGCTGCCGGATTATACGAACTCTATTTAAACGGTGAAAAAGTAGGGAATCATCGCCTCGATCCGATGTACACCCGCTTCGACCGCCGTGTCCTATACGTGACCTATGATGTGACCAAAAATCTTTCGGAAGGAGAAAACGCGGTGGGCGTTATTCTGGGGAATGGCTGGTACAACCATCAGTCAACGGCGGTTTGGTATTTCGACAAAGCACCGTGGCGGGCGCGTCCAAAGTTTTGCATGGATCTGAGGATTCAGTATGAAGACGGAACGGAGGAAACTCTTTCAACCGACCAGGGATGGAAAACTTCGCTGTCGCCCGTTATTTTTAACAGTATTTATACGGCTGAACATTACGATGCTCGTTTGGAGCAGGAAGGCTGGAACCAGGCAGGCTTTGACGATTCGAAATGGAGAGGTTCGATGAAAACCAATGCTCCTTCGAATAACATTACGGCGCAGGTTTTGCATCCGATCCGGAACGTTACTGAAATTCCGGCAAAAACTGTTACAAAGTTTAGCGACCGTAATTATGTGGTTGATTTTGGGCGCAACATGGCCGGTGTTACAAAACTGGAACTAAAAGGTGCGGAGGGCACAACGGTTCGATTGAAACACGGCGAGCGCTTGTATGACAACGAGCATGTTGATATGTCGAATATCGATGTACACTATCGCCCAACCGACGATTCCGATCCGTTTCAAACCGATATTGTGGTTCTGAGCGGCAATGACGATGTGTTTATGCCGAAATTCAATTACAAAGGGTTTCAGTTTGTGGAAGTGACTTCTGACAAACCCATTGAACTGACAGAAAAGAACCTGACGGCTTATTTTATGCACAGCGATGTTCCTGCTGTGGGAACCATTCATTCCTCCAACGAAACGCTCAATAAAACCTGGAAGGCAGCGAATGCATCGTACCTTTCCAATTTGTTTGGTTACCCTACCGACTGTCCGCAACGCGAGAAAAACGGCTGGACCGGCGACGCGCAGATCAATATTGAAACCGGTTTGTATAATTACGATGCCATTACCATTTATGAAAAATGGATGGCCGATCACCGCGATGAACAACAGCCAAACGGCGTGCTTCCGGCAATTATTCCCACCGATGGCTGGGGCTATACCTGGGCAAACGGCCCCGACTGGACCAGCACGATTGCTATTATTCCGTGGAATATTTACCTGTTTTACGGCGATACAAAAGTTCTGGAAGACTGTTACGAAAATATCCGGCTTTATGTTGATCATATCAGCGATTTGTACCCTTCCGGAATTACCGACTGGGGGCTGGGCGATTGGGTTCCGGTAAAATCGAAAGCACCCAAAGAATTTACCTCTACCGCTTATTATTTTGTGGATGCCACCATTCTGGCTAAAACAGCTGAGATTTTAGGCAAACAAGCCGATGCTGAAAAGTATTACTCCCTGGCAGAGAAAATAAAAACAGCACTGAACAATAAATACCTCGACCGCGAGACCGGCATTTACGGAAGCGGGCTGCAAACCGAGTTGAGTTTTCCGCTGCAATGGAATTTTGTTCCGGAAGATATGCGTGAAAAGGTAGCCGCCAATCTGGCTAAAAGAGTGGAAGCCGATAACAAACACATTGATGTGGGGCTGTTGGGAACAAAAGCCATTTTAAATGCACTGAGTGAAAACGGTTATCCCGACCTTGCCTACGAAGTAGCTGCGCAAGAGACTTTTCCTTCATGGGGATGGTGGATTGTAAACGGAGCTACCACATTTTACGAGAACTGGCCGCTGGATGCCCAACGTGATGTTTCGATGAACCACATCATGTTTGGCGAAATCGATGCCTGGTACTACAAAGCTTTGGGCGGGATTTTTCCCGACGAAGAAAAGCCCGGCTTTAAAAACGTGATCCTGAAACCCAACTTTGTGGCGGGGCTCGATCATTTTGAAGCCAAACACGAAAGCCCATACGGCGAAATTGTTTCGGCCTGGAAAAAAGCGGGAGAGGAAGTGGAATACAAAGTGCAAATTCCGGCGAACAGCACAGCAACACTTATCCTGAGTGCTTCAGCAATAACAGAAAGCGGAAAAGATCTTTCTGTAAATGAAAACATTGTGGTTGTACAAAAGGATGACAAACAGGTTAAGCTTCAACTTGTTTCGGGAACTTATTTGTTTGAAATAAAACAGTAAAGAAGTTGATTTTTAGGTGTAGCGAAGGTTGTTTTTCTACTGTTAGGTGAGATAATGGATTCCTGGTATGAGCAGATCTTGGAATGTTGACAATTTTGGGAAAATTTTCAACATTCCGAGATCACACTGAAGTTAATCTTGCTCATACATTACCAAGCAGGACAATTAATCTCCTGGCTTGTAAAAAGAATTTGACTGTTAATCACCTAAGAAATCATTAGGATACTGCAAGTCCTGAATAATTTCACCTCCATGCAAACGAATCCAGGAGCGGAAGCCTTCTTTATCTTCAGTCAGTTCAATAACGCGGGCGCCACTGGGTTTCAAATCATTGTAGACAGTATCGCATCCACTAAAACGTCCATAAATGAAAAACATATTATTCCAATAAACAGCATAGTCGTTGTTATGATCATGCCCTACAAATGTGGCCTGAATGTCGCCCATTTCTTTCATGGCAACAAACATTCCTGAATTTATTTGCGGACAGCACACATCTTCTCCCAGTGTTCCTTTCAATATTGCCCGTGCTGTGTCTTTTGCTGCTTCCTTATGTTCGGGCAGGGGGATATGAAAGAAAGCGAGCGATGGCACCGGCTTTTCTCCATTCATTTTTGCGAATACTTCACTCTGTTCCCGGTACCAGGCAATCTGGTCAAAATGAATATGTCCGTATCCTTCTATGCCTTTAATGGTTGAATAGGCGTTGGAGTCGAAAAGGTAAAATACGTGGCTAATTGAATCACTTGTTGATGAATGGAGAGTCAGTATATAATTGGTTACGCCCGAGATACCTTCTGTTGTAGAAATTATGCTGGAAGAGATACTTTTGACAATTTCATATAATTCTTCCCGCGTTTTATCATGCTCATCATCATGGTTCCCAAAAGTAATGGCAAACGGAATTCCCCTTTGGGACATTGGTTCCAGAATTTGACGTATGGATGCCTCGGCTGGCTTTCCAAAAATCGAATCACCTGTATGGATGACTAAATCAGGCTTTTCCAGATCCAATATCTGATTAATATTTTCTAAAGCTCTTTCAGAGCGAGGATCTCCCGCAATAAAATGAGTATCTGTAAATTGGACAATTTTAAATTTACCATCGTTATTGAACGACAATTTTGTCCCGGAAAATTTATTTACACCGGGCTGTCTTTCCGGCGTGAAACCACCAGCCATACAGTTTATTGAAACTAATCCAGCCATTCCGGCAAAAGCTGAACCTTTAATAAAATGTCTTCTGTCTATTTTTCTTTTCATCGGAATAAAGATATTAACATAAATTCTCTCCTAGCTTCCTATTGAATTCATGGGCTATAAGAATATTCATGCAAGGTGTAGTATGATTATTTCAGATTAGAGTATACGACTATACAGGAAAGCCAAAGCAATATCAAATTCAAATCACTATTCATTAACACTACTTTCCCTAGTTACTAAAAAGAGGTAATATAAACCTCTAAGGGTTGCAATTCTTTTTTATTTACCTCCGGAATGTCGATGGATAAAACGTCTGTTGTACTTG
>NZ_QWGR01000079.1 GCF_003576475.1 Maribellus luteus
GCCGGCGAGCCAGGTGGTCGTGTATCGCGACGCCGGCTTGATCGACGGCCTGGGCGGCGGCGTGAAGCCTCATATGGCCGTCATCGTCGAAGGCGCCGTCATCAAGGCCGTCCTGCCGGACCAGCAGCTGAGCAAGGCCGATCTCAAGGGGGCGGAGGTCGTCGACCTGTCGGGACGCTACCTCCTGCCCGGGCTGGTCGACTCCCACGTCCATCTGGCCACCTCGCCCAACCGCAAGAGAGCGGAGGCGCTGATGCGGCGCGAGGTCTACGGGGGCGTCACTGCGGTCCGGGACATGGCCGGGGACGGCCGCGCCCTCGCGGACCTGGCGCGAGCCTCCCGGGTGGGCGAGATTCCCGGCCCGGACATCTTCTACGCCGCCCTGATGGCCGGCCCCGGATTCTTCGCCGACCAACGCACGGTCTCGGCGACGCAGGGCGCCACGGCCGGCGCGGTTCCCTGGATGCAGGCGGTGACCAGCCAGACCGATCTGCCCTTGGCCGTCGCCCTCGCCCGGGGGACTTCCGCCAGCGGGATCAAGACCTATGCGGACATTTCCGGTCGCCTTCTGGCCCGGATCACGGCCGAGGCCCATCGCCAGGGGATGCGGGTCTGGTCGCACGGCATCCTGTTTCCCGCGACGCCCGAGGAGGTGGTCGCGGCGGGGGTCGATGTGATCTCCCACGCCTGCCAGGCGGGGTTCCAGGCCGCCGCGCCGCCGCCTGTGTCCAT
>NZ_QWGR01000080.1 GCF_003576475.1 Maribellus luteus
ATACGCGCTTTGGCGGCCTGACGTGGATGCAATCCGTGTTCTACGGCGTCGGCGCGGCGGTGATCGGCATCATCGCCATCAGCGCGCACAAGCTCACCACCAAGAGCGTCGGCAAAGACAAGCTGTTGTGGGCCATCTACCTGCTGCTGGCGGCCGTGACGGTCATCACCGAATCGGAGGTGGCGTGGCTGTTCCTGGCGGCGGGCGTGCTGGTGTGGTTCTGGCGCGCGCCGCCCCGGTGGCTGCGCCAGGGCCGCGCGAATGCCATTGCCGTTGCCCCGGTCGCAGCGGCAAGCGGTGTGCTTGGCTCGATCGACTGGCCGCTGCTCTCGCAGCTCGGCGCGTTTTTCGCCAAGGCCGGCGCATTCGTCTTCGGCTCGGGGCTGGCCATCGTGCCGTTCCTCTACGGCGGCGTGGTTACGGAGCACCACTGGCTCAACGAAAAGCAGTTCGTCGACGCGGTGGCCGTGGCGATGATCACGCCCGGCCCGGTGGTCATCACCGTCGGCTTTATCGGCTATTTGGTAGCGGGCCTGCCCGGTGCGTGCGTGGCCGCGTTCGGCACGTTCCTGCCGTGCTACCTGTTCACCATCCTGCCGGCGCCGTACTTCAAGAAATACGGCAAGCTGCCGGCCATTCTGGCCTTTGTTGATGGCGTAACAGCGGCGGCCGTGGGCGCCATTACCGGCGCGGTCATCGTGCTGGCCAAGCGCTCCATCGTCGATGCACCG
>NZ_QWGR01000081.1 GCF_003576475.1 Maribellus luteus
ATCAGCGGCTTGCCCTTGTTCGGACCGTCTAGGATGGGCGAGCCGCCGTCGACATAGGAGGCGACCTCGCCGGGCTCGATGGCGTAGGTCTCGCGTCGGTATTCCGCGCCCGCCGAGGCGTCCAGTGGAATGCTGGTCTGGAAGGCGCGGCGGAGGTCGAGGTTGGTGGTCCAGGCCGAATAGTCGAGGCGGCCGTCATAGAAGCTGGTCGGGCTGGCCGCGCCCAGGGTGGGATTGAGCGAGTTGCGCCGTAGCTGCTGCTGAAATCCCAATCCCAGCCCAGCAGGTCCTGGCCCTTCAGGCCGCCGGTCAGGGCGAAGTCGTTCTCGCGGATCTGCTCGACCGGGGCGAAGCCGTCCGGATAGATGGCGCGGACATTGGTGTCGCGGGTCGGGGTGCGGAAGTTCTGCGGGGCGTCGGCGCGCCGGTGCGAATAGGTGGCGAAGACGTAGGCCTCGACCTTGTCGTTGATCGGCGCGCCGGCGTCGAGGGCCAGGGACTGGGTGGTGAACGGCTGCACGCCGATGTTCTTCCAGGCGACGCGGTCGCGGCCGGCCTCGCGCGGGTCGGGGGTGGCGCCGGGAGGCAGCGAGGCGCCGGGGCCGGGCGACACCGGCTGGCCGGCGGCGTTGGTCGGGAAATAGTAGAGATAGGACGAGGGGACGGCGAAGTTGCGGACGGCGCCGTCCTGGTCGACCACCTCGCCGGAGACGTTGACG
>NZ_QWGR01000082.1 GCF_003576475.1 Maribellus luteus
GAGAGCAGCGTCCGCTTCTCGGAAGGCGGTCATGGCTCGTTCGCGATCCTGCCGGTGCTGATCTATCTCGCCGGCTACTTCCTGTTCGGCGCCGGCTACATCGCCTACATGACCTTCATGATCGCCTATGTGCGCGACAGCGGCGGCGGAGCCGCGGCGCAGGCAGCGTTCTGGGGCCTGATCGGTCTGTCCGCCTTCGTCACGCCCTGGGCCTGGCGCGGCGTGCTGGCGCTCGATCGCGGCGGGCTCGCCACCGCCATCATCCTCGGCACCAATGCGCTGGGCGCAGCCTTGCCGATGCTGGGACATTCGCCGGCCTGGCTCGCGGTCTCGGCCGTCGTGTTCGGCGTCGCCTTCTTCGCGGTGGTCGGCTCGACCACCGCCTTCGTGCGCTTCAACTATCCGCCCGAGGCATGGCCGACCGCGATTGCGGCGATGACGATCTCGTTCGGCCTCGGCCAGACCCTCGGGCCTATCGCGGTCGGCGCGATAACCGACGCGCTGGGAAGCTTGAGCTATGCGCTGAACGTGTCGGCGGCGCTGCTGGCGCTGGGGGCGGTAGCGGCGCTGTGCCAGCGGAAGGTGGCCTAGAAGGCGAATGGCGAATAGTGAGTGGCGAACGGGAACGGACTGGCTTCAGTGCTTCTCTATTCGCCACTCACTATTCGCCATTCGCCCTTTTAACTCCCACTGAACGAATTATACCCCTGGTCTT
>NZ_QWGR01000083.1 GCF_003576475.1 Maribellus luteus
GACGGCCGCGACGTCAAGACGGTCCGCAACATCGTCGCCGAAGTCGGCGTGCTGCCGCGCGCCCACGGCTCGGCGCTGTTCACCCGCGGCGAGACCCAGGCCCTGGTCGTGGCCACCCTGGGCACCGGCGACGACGAGCAGTGGATCGACGCGCTGGAAGGCACCTACAAGGAAAACTTCCTGCTGCACTACAACTTCCCGCCATACTCCGTCGGTGAAGCCGGCCGCATGGGTTCGCCCGGCCGTCGCGAAATCGGTCACGGCAAGCTCGCCTGGCGCGCGATTCATCCGGTACTGCCGCCGCACCACGAATTCCCCTACACGGTGCGCGTGGTCTCCGAGATCACCGAGTCCAACGGCTCGTCGTCGATGGCCACGGTCTGCGGCTCGTCGCTGGCGCTGATGGACGCGGGCGTGCCGCTGCAGAAGCCGGTCTCGGGCATCGCCATGGGCCTGATCCTGGAGAAGGACGGCTATGTGGTGCTGTCGGACATCCTGGGCGACGAAGACCACCTGGGCGACATGGACTTCAAGGTGGCCGGCACGGAAGCCGGCATCACCTCGCTGCAGATGGACATCAAGATCCCCGGCATCACCGAGGAGATCATGAAGAAGGCCCTGGGTCAGGCCCAGGCCGGGCGCATGCACATCCTCGGCGAGATGAACAAGGCGATCGACGGCGCCCGCGCCGAGATCGGCGAGTACGCCCCGAAGA
>NZ_QWGR01000084.1 GCF_003576475.1 Maribellus luteus
GCTCGACGTCCTGGAAAACCTGGACGACGTACAGGAAGTCTTCACCAACGCGGTCATCGGGGAGTAAGCCCCGGGCACGCGCATAACGGCGATCGACCTCACGATCGCCGTTTTTGTTTTCCAGATTTCGAATCGGATTTGCAATTTCAGGTAGGTACAGCATGAAAGTGATGGTGGTCGGTTCGGGCGGTCGAGAGCACGCCCTGGCATGGAAGCTGGCACGCTCGCCCAAGGTACAGGTGGTGTATGTGGCCCCCGGCAACGGCGGCACGGCGCTCGACAAGCGCCTGCAAAACCTCCCGATCACGGATCCGGAAGTGCTGGCCGCCTTTGCCGAGCGCGAAGGCATCCACTTCACGGTGGTCGGCCCGGAAGCACCGCTGGCCGCCGGTATCGTCGACCTGTTCCGCGCCAAGGGCCTGCGCATCTTCGGGCCGACCAAGGCCGCGGCGCAGCTCGAATCGTCGAAGGATTTCGCCAAGGCGTTCATGCACCGCCACGGCATTCCGACCGCCAAGTACCAGACCTTCGGCGATGCTGCACAGGCACATGCGTACGTTGACCAGGAAGGGGCCCCGATCGTCATCAAGGCCGATGGCCTGGCCGCCGGCAAGGGCGTAGTCGTGGCCATGACGGCCGAAGAAGCACACAGCGCCATCGACATGATGCTGGCCGACAACCGCCTCGGTGACGCCGGTGCGCGTGTGGTGATCGA
>NZ_QWGR01000085.1 GCF_003576475.1 Maribellus luteus
GCACGCAACCTGTCGAAGCTGATGGCGTACAAGGACGAATACGAAGTCGCCCGCCTGTACACCGATCCGGCCTTCCTCGACAAGCTGCGCGCCCAGTTTGAAGGCGAACCCGGCCGCGACTACCAGCTCAACTTCTGGCTCGCGCCGCCCATGACGGCCAAGCGTGACGAGAAGGGCCACCTGGTCAAGCAACGCTTCGGTCCGAACACGATGCGCATCTTCAAGGTGCTCGCCAAGCTCAAGGGCCTGCGCGGCACGGCGTTCGACATCTTCGGCAAGACCGAAGAGCGCCGCACCGAGCGCGCGCTGATCGGCGAATACCGCGCGCTGGTCGATGAACTGGCGAAGGGACTGACGGCGCAGAAGCTGGCGCAGGCCGTGGAACTGGCTCGCCTGCCGGAGGACATCCGCGGCTTCGGCCATGTGAAGGAGGCCAACCTGGCTGCGGCGCGCATCCGCTGGAATAAGCTGCTGGCACAGTGGCGCGATCCGGCGGCGGCACAGCAGGCGGCCTGAACGGCGCTAAGCGTTCGGCATTGCCAATAAAAAAACGGAGGCTTCGGCCTCCGTTTTTCTTGGTGCGCCCCCGCTACGTCAGCCGGGCACGATCTGCTGCGCGTAGTCGTACAGATCCTGCAGGATGGTCTGCGCGCGCGTGTCGCCGTTCTCCTCGGCTTCCGCGCCCAATTGCTGAAGCCGCTCGCCGAAGGTCTCA
>NZ_QWGR01000086.1 GCF_003576475.1 Maribellus luteus
GAATCTGCGGCCAGGCGAGCTTCATGTAGTACGCCATCGACCACAGCGTGAGCACCGCCGCCACGTAAATCAGCCACGTACCCCACACCTGCGCATCGATCATGCCGAACAGGCGGCCCTCGAACAGCAGCAGCGGAATCGCGATCATTTGGAAGGTCGTCTTCAGCTTGCCGAGGAAGTTGACGGCCACGCTCTTCGACGCGCCAATCTGCGCCATCCACTCACGCAGGGCGGAGATGGTGATCTCGCGGCCAATGATGACGAGAGCGATGACGTCGGACACACGGCCCAATGACAGCAGCACCAGCAACGCGGCGGCCACCATCAGCTTGTCGGCGACCGGATCGAGGAAGGCGCCGAAGGAGGAGGTTTGGTTCCAGCGGCGGGCGAGGAAACCGTCGAACCAATCGGTGAGGCTTGCAACGATGAAAAACACCGCGGCCGTCAGATTTTTGGCGGGCAGTGCCATCCAAGTGTCCGGCACGTAGAACACGCCCACCACCAGCGGGATCATGGCCACACGCAACCAGGTCAGGAGGATCGGGAAGTTGAAAGGCATGGCAAATCGAGAGGACAACCGCCGCGCGAGCTGAAACCAACGCGACACGATGGGGCATTGTCGCCGATCAATGCAGCTGACGGTAGATTTCTTCGGCCAGGGTCTGCGAGATGCCCTCCACCGTGGCGAGTTCATCGACGCTCGC
>NZ_QWGR01000087.1 GCF_003576475.1 Maribellus luteus
AATGGAATCGGCCTCGGCGATAGGCATATCGCTGACGCGCTCGAACGCAGGCAGCAGCAGCCCATCCAGCTCGGATTGCGTAATCTCGAACGGCGGCCCCTTCAACACCGCTTCACGGCCTTCCACCACGGCAAAGAAACCGGCCAGCAATCCGCCAGGCGGAAGCAGTTTCGCCACGCGGACGGCGTAGTCGGACCAGAGGCGCCGCGGCATCGCGCACAGGAAAGCGCGTTCATAGATCCATTGGACCGAGCGAGCCGGCGAAAAGCCGAAGAAATCCGCCAGTTCCACCACCTCGGCGTGCGGGCCCAACACAGCCTTGGCCGATGCCACGGCGCTCGGCGCAAAGTCGATGGCCGTGACGGGCCAGCCACGCTCGGCCAGCCAGCCGGCTTCGTAGGCGTTCCCGCATCCGGGGATCAGTGTGGAAAGCGGCGCAGGCTGCGCTTCGCAGAATTGCCGGAAGGCGGCGGGCACACCGGCCGCGTCCCACGGGGTGTGCTCACGCGTGAAGCGTTCGTCCCAGAAGGCGGGCTCGGCTGCGTCACGGGATTGGAAGACGGGCGGTTCGGCCATGGCGCTCAAGAGTTCAACACGGGTCAGTAGCGGGACATCCAGGCCAGCACATGCGTCGCAATGATGCCGACCGCGAAGCCGCCGACGAACAGCAGCGCGGCGGACAGCAGCCGGTTGGTACGCTTTT
>NZ_QWGR01000088.1 GCF_003576475.1 Maribellus luteus
TTCGATGAATGCAACAATCCGCTGGAAGAACAAACATACGAACACAACGGTAGCGACCAAACAGCTCCTTCCTTAACAGGAACACCATTCAGCGATCTTATGGAATACAATGCGTGTATGGCGGATGCCCAAAGTGAAGTTCCGGAATGGAGTGAAGCCAATGCAATCGCAGGATATTCCGATAATTGCGGACAGGATGTTTCGGCATCGCTTGACAGTACAAAAACAACCGGTAGTGATTGCGACTGGACCGTAACCTATTATTACACCGTGTTCGACGAATGCAACAATCCGCTGGAAGAACAAACATACGAACACAACGGCAGCGACCAAACAGCACCTGCCTTAACAGGAATACCATTCAGCGACGCTACTGAATACGATGCCTGTATGGCAGATGCTCAAAGTACAGTCCCGGCATGGAGTGAAACCAATGCAATTACTGGCTACTCGGATAATTGCGGACAGGATGTTTCAGCATCACTTGACAGCACAAAAACAACCGGGAATGACTGCGATTGGACAGTAACCTATTATTATACCGTGTTTGACGAATGCAACAATCCGCTGGAAGAACAAACATACGAACACAACGGTAGCGACCAAACAGCACCTTCCTTAACAGGAACACCATTCAGCGATCCTACCGAATACAATGCCTGCATGACAGATGCTCAAAGTACAGTCCCGGCATGGAGTGA
>NZ_QWGR01000009.1 GCF_003576475.1 Maribellus luteus
TGATTGTAAGTTCTCAAAATGCCAATCCAACCCTCGATCCGATTGCGGATATCGACACCACCGGGCAGGTTCCGCAGTTGACCGTTGCTTTGTCGGGAATCTCTTTTGGTGCCGATTGTGCCGACCAGGATCTCACCGTAACAGCAAGCGGGGTTAACCCGGCAGTAGTTGAAAACATCAGTGTAATGTACACTTCTCCCGATTCTGAGGGGGAACTGCTTCTCGACATCCCGGCTTTGGCTAGCGGAAGCGACACCATTACCGTAACGCTTACTGACAGCGAAGGCGCCTCTGTTTCCCAAACGTTTGTGGTGATCATTAATGACACCAACCAGGCTCCGGTGCTTCTTACTATGGTAGCTGACCAGGAAGTGATTGCCGACCGCACCTTAAGCGTTTCGCTGAAAGAAACCTTTGGGGATCCGGACAACGATATGCTTTCCCTGGAACTATCCATGGAAGACGGCACTTCCCTACCCGCCTGGATCAGTTTTGCCAACGATACACTGGTGGCCATGCCTGCTATTGCAGATACCGGCTGTGTGACACTGGTTATTACCGCCACCGATCCTTCGATGGCTTCGGCAAGCGATACCTTTGTGGTTTGTGCGCTCGATTTC
This sequence comes from Maribellus luteus, assembly GCF_003576475.1. Lineage (GTDB taxonomy): Bacteria > Bacteroidota > Bacteroidia > Bacteroidales > Prolixibacteraceae > Draconibacterium > Draconibacterium luteum. Next base: position 621 of record NZ_QWGR01000009.1, read on the forward strand.
CCGGTAAGTGTAATTGACATCCCAACGAGCGGGCTAAGCCTGAATATGTATCCCAACCCGTCGAAAGGCCTGGTTACACTGGAATTTGATGCCCAGCTAAGCGGAGACATTGAACTGATGGTTAGCGACATGGGAGGAAAACGGATTCTGCAGAAAACCTACCTGGCAGGCGAGCGAATCGACTTTAACCTGTCTGACCAGGTTTCAGGAATGTACCTTGTCAACGTCAGGGCCGAAAATCAGGTTTATGTGCGAAAACTCATTCTGAATAAGAAATAAAATCTCTGAAATAAAAAAACAGGAATCCAAAACGGGTTCCTGTTTTTTTTATGCACGTATCTTATCAGTTTTCCTGCTTTAAGGTCAGCAGTAATTTTTCGATTTCCTTCACAAGCGAGAAATGCGAGCCATGAAAATGGTTGAACATGATGGAGAACACCAATTTCTTCCCGGAATCGGCTACCAAATAACCTGAGTAGCAACGTACCCGGGTCATCGATCCGCTTTTGGCCTGCAATGAATTACCGGGAAAAAGGTTCTTATCAAACAAATACATGGTGCCGTTTCCGGGAGATGGCAGAGAAGCCACGAACGATTTGTTATCAGCCATAAATGTCAGCAATTCAATAAAAAAATGAGGCGATACCACATTGAAATGCGACAAACCGCTTCCATCTTCCATCAGCAAACTTTCGGTATCCAATCCCTGCTTCTTCCAAAAATCCGTTACAATGTCAATCCCGGCATCCCGGTTCCCCAATCCATTCTTTTCAACTGCCAACTGCTTCAGAAGATGCTCTGAGAAAAGATTTACACTTTCGTGGTTTAGTACCTCAACAATGTCCGCCAATTTTGGAGACAATTGCATATAAATCTTCTGAAAATGTTTGTCGTCTGTTTTCCGAAACTCCACTTTCCCCTCAATAAATATTCCGGCTTCGGCCAGTGCTACGGTCAAATCGTTTGCCAGTACGCCCGAAGGATCGGGCATTGAAGCCCTGATGGTAAAAGCTTTCCGGTTGGCTGGAATGCTGCCTCTAATCACCCTGTTTTTATCGAGCGGGCTACCAAAAACATAGGCATTGTCGCGGTTCACTTCCGACGAAACAACCTCGTTGCTAAATTCAATCCCGGGTACTTTGGGCTGCGTCATGATCACCTGTGTTGGCGCTCCTATTTCTTTGGGCGACCGGAAGGTAATCCGGAACAGGTTGTCGTAAACCGTAAATGCATCGGCACCTGCACCGTAATAATTCCCCAAATCTTCCCAAATCCAGGTAGCCGGTACCTTTTCCGAATCATATACCGACGCATCCAGTACCAGGTTGCCGTTTACACGTTTAATCCCGGCATCCGATATTTTTTGCACCCAGTTTTGCAGAAACCTGAAATAATGGTCCTGGAAATACTCCGATCCCAACGCCGGATCTGCTCCTCCTTTTAACACCAGGTCGCCTTTTAACTCCCCTTGCTTGTTGATATTTCCTTCGTAACCAATAATGGTTTTAAACTCATAATCGTCGCCCAGCAGCTCAAGAGCCGTAGCGGTGGTTACAAGTTTTATAGTGGAAGCCGGAACCAGTAATTGATTCGCATTCAGGTTGTAAATCTCTTTTTGCGATTCCAGTTCCACAACTTGCATACCTACCGAAGCATTCTTGTACTCCGGCTTTTTTAATAATTCAGAAACCGCGTTTGAGAACTGATTTTGGGCCAAACCATTCAGGAATAAAAACCCAAATATTGAAAGGAGGAAAATGCGTACCATCATTTTTATTACTTTTGAAAAGCTCAAAAATAGCTAATAATATGCTGCGAACCATTTTAATTGTCGGAACCGGAGGATTTATCGGAAGCGTACTGCGCTATTTGGTTCAGCTGTTTGTTGAAAAAGGTTTATCGAGCACTTTCCCCTGGGGAACCTTTATTGCCAACATCGCGGGCAGTTTTATTATCGGGATCGTTTTTGCCCTGGCACAAAAAGGAAACCTGCTGAGTGCCGAATGGAGAATGTTTCTGGCAGTAGGAATTTGCGGGGGTTTTACCACCTTCTCGTCGTTTGCCTACAACAATTTAATGATGCTGAAAGACGGTGTTTACGGGCAGTTTATCTGGAACGTTGGAGGCAGTTTGGTTTTTGGATTGCTGGCAGTGTATCTTGGGATGATCCTGGTAAAAGTTATTTTTTAGAAACAAAGTTCCCCTGTTTTCTATTCTAAAATTTCAGTCTAAGCTGAAACCTGTTTTATACAAAATCGGTAAACCGAATTGATAAGACATCCATCTAAATCATACAACTATGAATATTTCTGAAAAAACCGGGATTCTTAAAGTCTATGTAGGAGAATCCGACAAAATCAACGGAAGGGTGCTGTTCGAGGAAATTGTTTTTGAAGCACGAAATTCAGGTTTGGCAGGTGCAACCGTTTACAAAGGCATTATGTCGTACGGAGCCAGCCACTCGATTCACACCATGAAAATCTTTGCGTTATCTAACGATTTGCCGGTGATCATCGAAATCATCGACAACATTGAGAAGCTCGATCAGTTTTCTGAAAAGGTGAACAAAATTATGGAGGCCAGCAAACGCGGCGGACTGGTAACTTTCCAGGAATTGAGTGTGGTCCGCTACGAAAAAGGGGAAAAGTACAAATAAGCACTACGACCTGCATTTTATCCACGAAAAATAAAACCCTCCGCTGCGAACCGAAGAGAATTCACAGGATTGCTGAACACAAAACAGCGCCATAATTACGTAAATACTGCCTCCGTAATTTCGAGCTTGCTCCGGGATAGTTCGACCAGATAACTTTGAACGACAAAATCATCGTTTTACTGAATTTATAATCATTCAAAACAAGACGGGTCGTACTTTCACTTAAGTAGCATCTGCTCAATGAAGTTCAGCGAATTACAAGCACACACCCAAAATAAAACACCTCAACATCCTTTATTTCAATATTTTAACTAAATGTTAATAAAGTTTTTACAGACTTCAATAAGCAATCCTTCAGGCAGTAATGGACTAATATTTTATATTTTCACGCCGCATTCAGGCAGATGAAAGATTCGTGGTTTTCAAACGCAGCTTCATCTGTTTCAAGCAAAAAAACCAGAAAATAAATATTAATATGAGTTTTACACACGAAGTTGAAGGTATGATTTGTGTTGCACAAGGTGCAAATCATGGCCCGGCTCCAATTCCGGAAGAAGGAAAATGGGTAAAAGCCAAACAAGTTTCAGACATTTCGGGTTTAACCCACGGTGTAGGTTGGTGTGCTCCGCAACAAGGTGCATGTAAACTTACCTTGAATGTTAAAGACGGTATTATTGAAGAAGCATTGGTTGAAACAATCGGTTGTACCGGTATGACTCACTCAGCTGCTATGGCTTCTGAAATTCTTCCCGGAAAAACTATCCTGGAAGCCTTGAATACTGACCTTGTTTGCGACGCAATCAACACTGCCATGCGCGAGCTTTTCTTACAAATTGTATACGGTCGTACACAAAGTGCTTTCTCTGAAGGTGGTCTTCCAATTGGCGCAGGTCTTGAAGATTTAGGAAAAGGTCTTCGTGGTGTAACCGGTACTTTGTACGGAACTACAGCCAAAGGTCCTCGTTACCTTGAAATGGCTGAAGGTTACATTACAAAAATCGGTTTGGATGCAGACAGCGAGATTATCGGTTATGAGTTTGTAAACCTTGGTCGTATGATGGATATGATCAAAACAGGTATGGACGCCAACGAAGCAGTACAAAAAGCTTCCGGAAAATATGGCCGTATCGACGATGCAGTTAAAGTTATTGACCCACGTAAAGAATAGGAGAAATTTATTATGCCATTATTTGAAAGTTACGACAGAAGAATCAAACAAATTGATGCATTCTTAAACGCAAACGGCATTTCTTCTATCGAAGAGGCCAAGAAAATATGTGATGACAAAGGTGTGGATGTTTACGAAATTGTTAAAGGTATTCAGCCTATCGCATTCGAAAACGCCATGTGGTCATACATTGTAGGTGCTGCTGTTGCCATTAAACGTGGACAAACTGCTGCTGCTGACATTGCCGCTACTTTAGGCGAAGGTTTACAGTCGTTCTGTATTCCGGGATCGGTTGCCGACGACCGTAAAGTAGGTTTAGGTCACGGTAACCTGGCGGCTATGTTATTGAAAGAAGAAACAAAATGTTTCGCTTTCCTGGCAGGACACGAATCATTCGCTGCTGCTGAAGGTGCCATTGGTATTGCAAAATCGGCTAACCGTGTTCGTAAAGAGCCATTGCGTGTTATCCTGAACGGATTGGGAAAAGACGCTGCAAAAATTATCGCCCGTATCAACGGTTTTACCTACGTTCAAACTGATTTCGATTTTGCTACAGGCGAATTGAAAGAAGTACAGCGCAAAGCCTACTCTGCCGGTGACCGTGCAAAAGTAAACTGCTACGGTGCCAACGATGTACGCGAAGGTGTTGCCATTCTTCACAGCGAAGGTGTGGATGTATCGATTACCGGTAACTCAACCAACCCAACCCGTTTCCAGCACCCTGTTGCAGGTACTTACAAAAAAGAATGCATTGAGCAAGGTAAAAAATACTTCTCGGTAGCGTCGGGCGGCGGTACTGGCCGTACTTTGCACCCTGATAACATGGCTGCCGGTCCTGCTTCTTACGGTATGACAGACACCATGGGTCGTATGCACTCTGATGCACAGTTCGCAGGTTCTTCTTCGGTTCCGGCTCACGTTGAGATGATGGGATTGATCGGAATGGGTAACAACCCAATGGTGGGTGCTTCTGTAGCTGTAGCTGTTGCAATCAGCCAGGCTTAATATCGCTAAAAAACCATTCGATATATATCAAGCTCTGTCAGGTTTCCTGGCAGGGCTTTTTTATTCGCTGAAAATGGGAAGAATATCTCACCAACTTCGCATCATATTAAAATTCCAGTGACGTTAATACTGTACGATTAATTAAAACATTTTTCTGAGGACGGATTTGCGGGCTGCAAACCATACAACTTTTTAATAACGTTCGTTCGTCAGCCGGCCTCTTTTGGTCGAGTGCTGAATCGAAACAAAGTCTTACGGAGAACGGGAAGCTCCGAGGAAACGAGGAGATCACCCGACCGAAGTTAGGCGTTGTGAAGATAAAGTGCGAAGAGCAAAAGCAGCCTTGAACTTTTGCTTCGTTTTGGTTCAAGCCAAAATGAAGAGCCACTCCGGCTTGAGGAGGGAGAATTTAAATGTTGTAGCTGAAATTTGAGGAAAATATATAGTTTTGCAACTTCTCATTTTAAACATACGCTAAAAATGCCAAACAAAGAAGCATATATTCAGAACGCGCAAAAGCTCTTTGACGAAGGTTACGCCTGCTCGCAATCAGTATTACTGGCTTTTGCCGATGATTTCGATTTAGATAAAACCACAGCTAAGCTCATTTCGTCCACGTTTGGCGGAGGAATGGGACGCCTGCGCGAAACCTGCGGAGCCGTAACAGGGGGCTTTATGGTACTGGGGCTGGCCTTTGGAAATGAAATCCCGAACGACATGGAAACAAAGCTCAACAGCTACAAAAAAGTACGCGAACTAAACAAACGGGTAAGCGAAGTTCATGGCACCTCCAACTGCAAACAATTGCTGATTAAACACGCCTCCGAACAACAGGTAAAAGACCGCCAGCACCACAAGCTTATTTGCCGGCAGCTTGTGGGCGATGCCACCGGGCTTGTTTTCGACATTTTAAAGGAAAGTCAGAAAATCGGAGTGTAATCTTTCCGCCAAAACTGTATTAAAAAGAGTAAAGCCCCTCTCCTTTCCTCAGTATTAACACATTGTATAGCACGCACAGGCAACATTGCAAACCTGTACGAAAAACACTACCTTTCGTTCAAAATAAACCGACGGCCTGAATCAGCGTTAATTCTCCATTAATCTCGCTCAATGCTTGAAACAATTTAGGAGCTGACGCGTTTACTTTTCTGAAATTTATAAATAAATCGAATAGTTCAGTAATTAATAAAAAACTACTCACGATGTTAATTAGCGACGTAAAAGCAAGAGAAATTTTAGACTCACGCGGTAACCCAACCGTTGAAGTTGAAGTACTACTCGAAAGTGGTGCATTCGGTCGTGCGGCCGTTCCATCAGGTGCGTCAACCGGTGAAAACGAAGCGCTCGAATTGCGCGATGGCGACAAAGGCCGTTACCTTGGAAAAGGTGTATTGAAAGCAGTTGAAAATGTAAATACAATTATTTGCAAAGAGCTGGTTGGTATGGATGCAACAGACCAGGTTGCCATCGACCGTAAATTGCTCGAACTGGATGGTACCAAAACAAAATCGAACCTGGGCGCCAACGCTATGTTGGGTGTTTCTTTGGCAGTAGCAAAAGCAGCAGCCGAATATTCAGAGCTTCCATTGTACCGTTACATTGGCGGAGCCAACGCAAAAACACTGCCTGTTCCGATGATGAACATCATCAACGGTGGTTCTCACTCCGACGCTCCTATTGCGTTCCAGGAATTCATGATCCGTCCGATCGGTGCTCCTTCTTTCCGCGAAGGTTTGCGCATGGGTGCTGAAGTTTTCCATTCGTTGAAAAAAGTATTGCACGATCGCAATCTGTCTACTGCTGTAGGCGACGAAGGTGGTTTTGCGCCGGCACTGGATGGTACTGAAGATGCCTTGAACAGCATTATCAAAGCCATTGAACTGGCAGGTTACAAACCGGGCCGTGCCGAAGACGGTGGCGATGTTTCGATCGCGCTCGACTGTGCTGCTTCAGAATTCTATTCTGACGGTGTGTACGATTACAGCAAATTCGAAGGCGCAGGCGGTGCCAAACGTTCACGCGAAGAGCAGGTTGCTTTCCTGGCCGAATTGGTGGAAAAATTCCCGATCGACTCGATTGAAGACGGTTGCCACGAAGGCGACTGGGACGGATGGGTACAACTGAACGCTGCCATTGGCCACAAATGCCAGTTGGTGGGCGACGACTTGTTCGTAACCAACGTTGAATACCTGCAAAAAGGTATCGAACTGAATGCTGCCAACTCTATCCTGATCAAAGTTAACCAGATTGGTACTTTAACCGAAACACTGGATGCGATTGAAATGGCACACCGCGCCGGTTATACTTCGGTAACTTCGCACCGCTCGGGCGAAACCGAAGATTCAACCATTGCCGACATTGCTGTGGCAACCAACTCGGGTCAGATCAAAACAGGTTCTTTGAGCCGTTCCGACCGTATGGCTAAATACAACCAGCTGCTTCGTATCGAAGAAGAACTGGGCGATAGCGCTATCTACGGATACAAAAAAATCTACAAGAAGTAAGCGTATTTCTTAACGATATTCAGAAACCGTTCCGTCAGCCGATGGAGCGGTTTTTTTATGAAAATCAATTTTTAAAAATATCCAACAAAATCCGGAAAATTGGCTATTGGATATTCTGCATTAAAAAATAGAAACAAATCCCGGGTAGGAGTATCCATCTTAACTTATTCTTTTTGAAGGGGCCAAAAGCAACTTTCACGCAAAGTACGCCAAGGCTTAGGCAAAAGAACGCAAAAACAGAAACGGATAGTGAGTACTCTGCGGCCTCTGCGCTTCTTTTGCGCCTTTGCGAGAACTTGTTTTACCAACATTCTGAAATGACCTAAAAATCCGGGGGCTTTTCCCAGGATAAATAAAATTCCAACAATGAAAATATTACACATTAACGCAACTAAAAGGAAGCAAATTTCATCTTGTTAGAAAACCAATAACTATGAACAAACTTCTTATCATACCTTTTCTTCTCTTTCTTATTTTTAGCTGTGACAAAAATGAAGTAATTGACCGTTCAGATTATATTATAATTGGAGAGTGGAATTGGACAAGAACAGACGGAGGAATGGATTTCAATATTCACGAAACTCCTGAATCAACAGGAAAATCAATCCGAATAAAATTGACAAATGATTCCAAATTTACATTGACAGAGGATGACAATGTAATTTTAAAGTGTACCTATGAATTGTCTCTGAAGAAATCGATTTATTCTGGAGAATTAGAAAAATACATCAATCTTTCAGAGAGTTATCAAAATCAAAACATTGTCTTGAAGGGAATAGTAGCTGTTATCTCAAATGATACATTAACAATTTCTGACAATAGTTATGATGGCATAGGAAGTACATTTATAAGAATAAAGTAAAAAAAGCCCCTGCAGGCAGCGACTTAGGGGTAAGAAACGAGTGTAGTTATTTACGAATTGAAAGCTTTTCCAAAATTAATATTGTCTACGAGAGGTAACTTTTTCGGCCATTAAATTTATATCGCTGCGCTGCAGCTCGGCTGTTTTTTTGTATCTCTTTTTTCTATAAATATTCTGCTGCGCCGCAGCTGTTTTTTTAAGCAACAGCGTTGCGGCAATATGTGTAGGAAATTCCAGAGGAGAGATAGTAAGCCCCATCGGGGCGAAACATTCCCGAACACCACCACCGGAAAGATATTCTCCCCGCCCGTGCCGGTTTGCCATCCGATAGAATTGAAAGAGGCTGCCAGCAAGTAACCTTTTCAGCCATTAAATTTATATCGCTGCGCTGCAGCTCGGCTGTTTTTTTGTATCTCTTTATTCTATAAATATTTTGCTGCGCCGCAGCCTTTTTTTTGAGCAACAGCGTTGCGGTAATATGTGTAGGAAATTCCGGATGAGAAATAATAAGCCCCAGCGGGGCGAAACATTCCCGAACACCACCACCGGAAAGACATACTCCCCGCCCGCGCCGGTTTGCCATCCAATAGAATTGAAAGAGGCTGCCAGCAAGTAACTTTTCCGGCGATTAAACTTATATCGCTGCGCTGCAGCTCAGCTGTTTTTTGGATCTCTTTTTTCTAGAAATATTTTGCTGCGCCGCAGCTGTTTTTTTGAGCAACAGCGTTGCGGTAATATGTGTAGGAAATTCCAGCGGAGAGATACTAAGCCCCAGCGGGGCGAAACATTCCGGAACACCACGGCTGGAAAGATATACTCCCCGCCCGCACCGGTTTGCCATCCAATAGAATTGAAAGAGGTTCCAGCAAGTAACTTTCTCTGCAATTAAATTTATATCGCTGCGCTGCAGCTCGGCTGTTTTTTTGTATCTCTTTTTTCTAGAAATATTTTGCTGCGCCGCAGCTGTTTTTTTGAGCAACAGCGTTGCGGTAATATGTGTAGGAAATTCCAGCGGAGAGATACTAAGCCCCAGCGGGGCGAAACATTCCGGAACACCACGGCTGGAAAGATATACTCCCCGCCCGCACCGGTTTGCCATCCAATAGAATTGAAAGAGGTTCCAGCAAGTAACTTTCTCTGCAATTAAATTTATATCGCTGCGCTGCAGCTCAGCTGTTTTTTGTTTCTCTTTTTTCTATAAATGTTTTGCTGCGCCGCAGCTGTTTTTTTAAGCAACAGCGTTGCGGTAATATGTGTAGGAAATTCCGGATGAGAAATACTAAGCCCCATCGGGGCGAAACATTCCGGAACACCACGACTGGAAAGATACACTCTCCGCCCGCGAAAGGCGGGAACCCACGCCAGCAATGTTTTAAAGATTAGTTCCTGTGGCGAAGGATGACAGCATACGAACAAATGAAAAGGTGCTGTGTGACGGTCAAAAAAAAAGGCACCCCCGCAGGAGTGCCACTTAAAATAATCCCCAAAAACTCACACCCCTGGTGCAATTTCTTCTTCTACATCGGTTTTGTTTTTTCGTTTTTTCACTACCTCGTTGTTGGCGGCAATAATTTCGGCCACCGTGCGGGCATAAGCGCCGTAGGTGGCGTTGTTAATCTGTTCCATCACATTGAGGTAAGGTACCAGCTTTTTGTTTACCAGTTCCACCACTTGTCGTTTCAGTAAGGTGGCGTTTTCGAGCGTACCTTCTTCGGCCTGTGCTTCCTCGTAGCCCAGGCGGTTGGCTTCGAAATCGGCCTGTGCCGCTTGCAGTGCAGCCACATAGGTGTCGCATTGCGGAAGAAGCGCGATGTTGGTCACAGCTTTGGGTTTAGCCAGGTCGGCCAGCAGCGAATTAATCAGCGAACTTTCGCGTGTCAGGCTTTCCACTTTTATTTCGAGGCCGTAATTGTTAAATATGTCGAGCAGGTAGAGCGCCGCTGTTTGGATCGCCTCGTCGGGGTGATGCGAAAAACTCAGCAGCAGGTAGTAGAAAGCGTCGATTTTATCGTCGCGGGTCTCGTCGAAAGCCTTGGCTTCGCTCTTTTCTTTCATCCGGCGTATTCCGGCGTTTAGCAGAACCTCAGCCGGTTTCAGTTCACCAAATATGTGTTCCATATTGGGGTCGAAATTCAGGGTGCTGCCATCGTAGCCCCTGATAAGTTGTGTGGCAACACCGTCAACCTCGGTGGTGCGACTGTTTGCAATTAACGTTTGAATAGACATACTTTAAATTTTGGTTTAACATTAGCACCGTAACACATTCGTACGACATGATTTTGGGTGCCTGATAACTTTTATCGCAACTCAAATTACACTAATCAACTGAATAACACAACATTATACAACATGTTGCTGAGCATCTTATTTTCCGGGTTTCATGCACAGCCACCGCTACACTGCGGTTTCCGGAAGTCGGTGGTGAATCGCCACGCCCTGAAAAAATGGTTGGACAAGGCTTGGTGACTTACCACGAGGCAAAAAATTGATTTTTTGATGAATGGTGACTTACCACGGGGCGAAAAAATGATTTTCCTGTCAATGGTGAATCACCACGCGATGAAAAATTGGTTTTTCAGTGTATGGGAAATCACCACGCGATGAAAAAATGATTTTCCGGTGCATGGTAACTCACCAAGCCATGAAAAATTGATGGGTGGGCTTTTGTCCAGTGAAAACGACGGGTTTGGGCTAAAGCCCGCCAACAAAGCTCTCCGTTTTGACCCCGGCATTAATGCCGGGGTTAAGTAAACCTCGGCCCCAAGGGGCTTTAGCCCCCGATTCCTGTTTTCGTAAAGTTTTACTCCGGGCACCACCGAAACAATTCTTTTGTTAAATTAGTGGCTCCACTTTAGGTGACACCCGGAACGAACAGCAGCGAGAGATTTGCCACCCTTAGATCATGGATCGATAGTAGCGAAATGAATGTGGTAGATATGCATATACATTACCTGTAATTGTGAACAAATACTACAAAAAAGATGAAATTTATTAAAGAATATATTCTAAAGGATTTTTCTAAAATATGTTCTCAATACGATAAAAAAGAAGATTTTAGAATATCGGCTGATTCATCTAATTTTGAATACATATTAGATGAATTAGGAATTCATAATGAAGCATTTGACAAGTTTGATTTAAGCAATCAAAATGAAATAAAAGAGAAACTAAACGGAGAACTATTCTTTTTAGAATTATTTTCAAATATTAATTCAAATTTATTTATAACCGTAGAAGAATCTATAGCCAATAAGAAAGAAATAATTACTTGGAATCATGAAAATGAAAATCGCTCCCCTACTTTAGTTTTCCTGTATTTGTTATCAATTCAAAACAATTTTTTAAAAAGCATTCGGAAATTAGTTTTAAGTGGGTTTTGTTATCAAGTACAAATACTCATTCGAGGTTACATCGAGGTCGCTGATATCCTTAATGCCTTTCTTGGAGATAAAGAGTTTTGTTTAAAATACAGTAAAGCGTATGATGTTGATGGAAAGATTAATGATAGACAAATCAGAAAGCTTTATGAGCAATACATAAAACCAAGTAAAATACGAGAAATAATTAATAATGCTTTAGATAGTGTAAACTTCAATAAAGACTTTGTAGATATATTAGAACCTTTAAAAAAAGATTACTATTACAATCACCTCTCCAATTTTGTACATGGCGAGCCAATGTCTGTAATTTATGATGTTTTCCCATATGACACTGATTTAAAAGAATGGGATTATGTTCCTCACGGAGGTTATAGTTCAGCTCTTAGATATACAACGACACATTTCATTTTCTGGTGTATCTTTCCTTTTCTTTATAACACAGGATTCTTATTACGCAAGCATGACTATGAATCAAAAGTACATGACAGTAAAAAAGTAAAAATCATTGAATATAAGTTTTATGTTTTTAGAAATTTATTTATAAAATATTACTTTGACTTAAGAAAAGAAAACAACTACAGCTAACACAGTGCCATATTGCATAGCGGGGTTTGATGGTGTGCCAGCCGCGGCCCGCACTCGCGCCAATTAGCAACAGGTGCACCATCCGTAACGTTGGATAAATACAACTTTCAGCCGTTGGCTGAGGCACAGATTATGGATAATCTTAAATGAAAGCCAAAATACTGATATTATTAATAGTAGGATTATTAAGTTCTTGTAACAACCAAAAGACAAGCGATAAAGAAAATCCTATTCTGGTGGCTCAAAGAGAAGCACCTATTGGATGGATTTGGCTCAATTTATATCCTGACAGCACATTTGAATATATATCAGGAGGAGTAAGAAACAAAAGAATTTACACTGGCAATTTTAAAATGAATGCAGATACCATACTCTTTGATTATAAAGACTCAATTCCGTTTATTGGTTCTAAAGCTCTAATTTCCAACATTCACATAAATTATTTAAATGGGAAACAAAACGAAAGACTTGAAATAATTCTAAACGACCTCGCCCCCGCCGATTAGCAACCAGTGCGCCATCCCTAAGGAGTAATAAATACAACTTTCAGTCATTGGCTGAGGTACGGATTGCACCCGCCTGCAGCAGGCAGGAGTCCGCGCCGGCGAGGTAGAAAAATTTACAGCGATTCACTCAAATGCTAAACATATGAAACCAATACCCTTTATTTTAATGCTAACCTTGGTGTTGCTGACAATGCTAAGCCAAGGTCAGGATACAACCGAATGTAAAACAAACGTTTTTTGCGAGCTTGTACCCGACGGATGGGAATGCCAAATTATCAAAGAAAACTTCTCGGAGGATGACATTCCCAAACATACGCCTACCCCGGAAGCCATTGTTAAATATTACCACCCGAACAGAGAATTTGAGAACATGAACAGCATTGGGCAGGAAAGGGTGAATCCTTCATTGATCTTGAATTTATATCCGATCAGTCGTAAAAATGAATTGTCGAGATTCATTAAGTCGCAGCAATACCTCTCCCATTGCATCCCTGTTTATTATGGAGAGACAGCAGATTATTTTATAATTACGTCACCCTGTTTTAAAAATAAAGGGGTCTATGCCGAAGAAGCCAATTCTGCCATAGCAGATTTATACAAAGCCTTGGATTGCGTAGTAGTGAAAAGAAAATACCATCTAAATGAGCATTTAAAGTTTGAAAAATACTAAACACAACAAGGCACCGCTCGCACCTCCCGATAACTATCGGGAAGCAACCTATGCTATCCGTAAGGATTAAAACAGGAAGCCAGCAAGTAACCTTTTCGGCCATTAAATTTATATCGCTGCGCTGCAGCTCGGCTGTTTTTTTGTATCTCTTTTTTCTATAAATATTCTGCTGCGCCGCAGCTGTTTTTTTTGAGCAACAGCGTTGCGGTAATATGTATAGGAAAATCCAGAGGAGAGATAGTAAGCCCCATCGGGGCGAAACATCCCGGAACACCACTGCTGGAAAGATATACTCCCCCGCTCGCGCCTACCATAACTATCGGGAAGCACCCTATGCTATCCGTAAGGATTGAAACAGGAAGCCAGCAAGTAACCTTTTCGGCCATTAAATTTATATCGCTGCGCTGCAGCTCGGCTGTTTTTCTTATCTCTTTTTTCTATAAATATATTGCTGCGCTGCAGCTGTTTTTTTTGAGCAACAGCGTTGCGGTAATATGTATAGGAAAATCCAGAGGAGAGATACTAAGCCCCATCGGGGCGAAACATTCCGGAACACCACGGCTGGAAAGATATACTCCCCCGCTCGCGCCTACCATAACTATCGGGAAGCAACCTAAATACAACTTTCAGCCGTTGGTTGAGGCACGGATTACACCCGCCTGCAGCAGGCAGGAATCCGCGTCCACAAGGGCTTTACTTACTAAAAGTCAAACCATATCTGATCACATTTCATACCCATCCTCTTATCCTTCCCTGCAAGCAAGGAAGGACGATTGTCCATCAACAAATAATACTTTCATTTTGTAAACGTGTGTTGTTGTTTTCAGAGGCAAATCGTCTTTCCCTTCGCGAAATGGAGAGACAGGAGAGAGGGTAAATACGCGGCAACTAAAATGAATTTCCATCTCTGTTATTGACTATTGGAATCATGAATGTTTTATTTTCCGCCCGGCTAGCCCGCTTTTGCAACAAACCACCAAATGAACAAACCACACCGCCCATTTGCTTTACTGGTAGTGAAAACAATGTAACAACTACCAATATGCTACGAAACTATTTCTTACCGGCTGCCTTCCTGCTTGTCGCTGTTCAATCGATGGCCCAGGCCCCCTCGGGAGTTCCGTACGGAAAACCCGAACCGCTCGAACTCGATCTTTTCAATATCATTGTGTTTATTGTACTTCCGCTTGTGCTTATAGCGGTCTATATCGGGTTCAAACGCAAAAACAGGAAGAAATAAGGCTGCTTGCGGCCACAAAAAAGGCTGCCTTAAAAGACAGCCTGTATTCAGTTGCGTAAAAGCTATTTTGGTTCCCAGTAACAACGCTTCGGAGAAATAATTTTCTCTTCGGCTTTCAGTACTTTCATTGCTTTGTCAACGTCTTTCCGGTCAATTCCGGCCGCTTCGGCAATCTGGCCTGCACTCATTGGTTTTCCCGCAGCTTTCATGGCTGCCAGTACTTTTTCTTCACTCATAGCGCTACTTTTTCAGGATTAGTTTTCGAATCTTTCGGAAATCACTTTCCAGTCCACTATTTTCCAGAAATCTTCAATGTATTTCGGACGGGCGTTTTGCTTGTCGAGGTAATAAGCATGCTCCCATACATCGCAGGTAAGCAGTGGTTTTTTTCCATCGCGCAAAGGGTTGCCGGCGTTGCTGGTTTGTACAATTTCCAGTTCACCTACAGCGTTCACCACCAACCAGGCCCAACCCGAGCCAAACAAAGTGGCCGCAGCTTTCGAAAAAGCTTCTTTAAAGGCATCAAACGATCCAAATTTGGCATCGATGGCAGCCTTGAGTTCATCCTTTGGCTCTTTGCAGCCGTCGGGACTAAACTGCATGAAATAGAACGTGTGGTTCCACACCTGCGCGCCGTTGTTGAAAATTCCGCCTTCTGCCTTCAGGATAATTTCTTCCAGGCTGGCGTTTTCAAATTCGGTTCCTGCAACCAGGTTGTTTACATTGGTTACATACGCCTGATGATGTTTCCCGTAATGAAAGTTGATTGTATTCTCACTAATCACCGGTTCCAATGCATTCGCTGCATATGGAAGTTCTGGTAAACTAAAAGCCATAATTATAAAATTTAAAAGTTGTTGATTTTATGTAAAGGTATAACGTATTATTGAGGAAAAGGATTTTGGAAGGAGGTAATTTGGAAGAATTACAAATAACCTTCGACACTTAATCACACAAAGCTTTTTATCGAATTTCTACTGGTGTTCGGTGCAAAAATTCTCAGGAAATTTTCCTTTAATGCCTTTTTCGCGGTAGTAATCTTTCATTCGGTTGATGTCGGCCGTGGCATCGTCGGTAAGCTCCATTCGCTCACCGGTGGAAATGGTTTTACTGCCCCAGTCGAAACTCCCCAGGTAAACCGGAATACCCGTTTCCCGGGCAATTATATGAAAACCGGCTTTCCACTTTTTTGTAAAAGCTCTTGTTCCTTCGGGTGTTAGCGCCAGGTGCACGTAATCGTGTTCGTTTATCAGCTGAATGGTTTGGCGAATCACGTTGGCCCCGCGGGAACGGTCGATCGGAAGTCCTCCCATTTTTCTCACAAAATAGCCAAAAGGCCAAAAAAAGAATTCCTTTTTGACCAGCACATTTGCTTTTTTTCCGGCAGAAGTATAATACAACCACGAAATAACAAAATCCCAGGCACTGGTGTGCGGCACCCCTATTATTATACATTTCGGAACGTCAGGAATTCCTTCGTAAACTCCCTTCCACCCCATCAGTTTCATTATAAATTTGCTAAATCTCTTCATTTCATTTTACTTGTTAGTTCTCAACCGTCTTAATTTCAAAATTACATGCATCCGCGTATTCTTCCAATAATTTTTGGGCCAAAACCGTTGCTTCGGAAAGGATCTCCGAGGATGCATAGTCAATAATTATCATCAGAAAACGCTTGGTATCTGCGGTAACGCTCGTTCGTACCGAGTCGCTGGTAGGTGTACCGAAAGCACCGCGGTCATCCCTGAAAACCGGCATGTATTCAATGTTCAGCACGCCCCTTCCGATTCCCTCGTAAGGTTCATCTTCGGCTCCAATGCCAAAAACAATCTTCCCCTCAATCTTCTCTGCATCGTAGCCCCCTATCGAAAATCCGGTAGAGATCGAAACCAGGTTCAGGCAATCAACCACGTTATTTACCTGGTACAATTCTCCGCGGTTTACCACCCTTCTCAACAATGCCTCGGCCGACAAACGATAACGTGCCGGATCTTTTCCACAGGCTTTGTAGGCTTTTCGCGAGGATGTAATGGAAGGTATCTGGCTAATGTCTTCTATTTTCAGCTGCGATTGAAGATCCAGAATTTTAGCTTCAATCCGGCGCCACAATTCTTCATTTTTTTCCGAAGTACGAACATCGCATTCAATACACGATAGTTTCAATCCAGGAACTTTTAACGCTAATTCTGTTGAAATGCTAATTGCAGGCATAAGAACATTTGTGATTTCTGTCTGATAAAATAATGCTCAAAACTAATATTCTGGTTCGACTTTCATGATTATTATTCAACGAAAAAGCCATAACTTTTTTTAACATTAAACGAATAAACAGGTGAGCGGTTTTGGTACCAAATTTGTTTTATTGGGACGAACTATCAATAAACACTTATTTAACTTACACGATAATAACAATTTAAAAGAGAAAGATCATGAAACACGTAATTCTAATTGTTTTAATTCTTGGGGCATCTTTCGTCTTACAGGCCCAGGAGAAGGAGTTGACACGAAAAGAAAAAAAGGCGAAAATAGAAGCAGAAAAGAAAGAGAAAGTTAAGCAACTGATCTCGGATAAAACCTGGAGATTTAATGCCGACAGGATGTTGCCGTCCAATGGTCCGAGCAAAACGCTGGTTACCGATTACCGGGTAGATTTACTTTCTGACAAGATTGAATCTTATCTCCCATTTTTCGGAAGAGCCTACAAAGCAGAATATGGAAGCACCAACTCTCCGCTTGATTTTAAAGGAGAAATTGACAGCTACAACATTCAGGATTGGAAAAAAGGAGGCTGGATTGTGAATTTCAATGTAAAAAACAAAAGCGATTTTATGCAGTTTACCTTCACCATTGCATCTTCCGGCTCGGCCACACTAAGTGTAAACAGCACCGACAGGGCGCACATATCCTACCAGGGAGAAATTACAGAAATTGAAAAAGACAAGAAAGAAAAATAGAAAAGGAATCCATTGGGATTCCTTTTTTTATATTTCAAACGGAAGTTTCCGTACCAACCGTATTTCATCGGGTGTAACCAAAGCCTGCATCGGAATAACTTCCACCCCGGCGTTTACAGCCTCTTTTAATGCTGCTGCATAATCCGGATCGATGTCCGCTGCCGGAGCAAAAATAGCAACGTCAGTGCGCTGAACAATGTACAGCATCACTGCCCGCATCCCCTGCCTTTTTACTTCCAGCAACGTCTTCAGGTGCTTTTGGCCGCGGGTTGTTACCGCATCGGGAAACAAAGCGTACTCCCCTTCTTTCAGCGAAACATTCTTTACTTCCACAAAGCATTTTTCGGTATCGTTCCCGGCAAAAATATCAAAGCGCGAGTCGCTAAACGTTACTTCCCGCTGAACTTTTGTATAACCTTCAAGCCCCGGAATCTCTCCTGCAGAAATGGCTTCATAGGCCAGCAAGTTTGGGTTCGATGTATTTATCCCTACCCAACTGTCATTTATTTTGATCATTTCCCAGGTAAAACGGGTCTTGCGTTTCGGGTCGCTTGCCGGCGAAAGATAAACTTCGGCCCCTTCTTCCAGGCAGCTTTTCATGGTTCCGGAGTTGGTACAATGTGCCGTCACCACCGAACCATCATCCAGCTTCACATCTGCCAGAAAGCGTTTGTAACGCTTTATCAGTGTTCCGTGTACCAGTTTTGTCTTGAATAGCATGGCAGAAAGTAGTTTAAAGTTCAGCGTTGAGAGTTCAAAGTTAAGTTCAGGATAAAAGCTTGCAGTTCACAGCTATATGCTGAGGAAGCATTTAAGCACTTCCGCATTAAAGCATTGACTCAGTCCCTCTGTCCTTCAACATCTCAGTTCTTTACAACTGAGTCCGGGCAAACGGAACCGTGTTTTGTCCGACAAATTCCTGTTTCAAAAACTTGTAATAACCGGTTATGGCGATCATCGCAGCATTGTCCATGGTGTATTCAAACTTTGGGATGATCAGGTTCCAACGGTGCTTTTTGGCATTCTCAACCAGGGCACTTCGCAAACCCGAGTTGGCAGAAACGCCACCGGCAACGGTTATTTCCCTCACCCCCGTTTCTTTGGCTGCCTTTTTTAGTTTGCCCAGCAGTATTTCAATAATGGTATATTGAAGAGAGGCACACAAATCCGCCTTGTTTTCTTCCACAAAATGCTCGTTCTTCTTTAGTTCATCCCGCAAGAAGTACAGAAAATTGGTTTTCAGGCCGCTGAAGCTGTAGTCGAGCCCCGGTATTCGCGGGCGGCTAAACTCAAAACGCAGTGGGTTGCCTTCTTTTGCCAGCTTGTCAACATGAGGGCCTCCCGGGTAAGGAAGTCCCATAACTTTGGCACATTTGTCAAAAGCCTCGCCGGCTGCATCGTCAATGGTTTGCCCGATCACTTCCATGTCGAGGTAATCGCGTACCAGGATAATCTGCGAATTTCCGCCCGATACCAGCAAACACAGGAACGGAAATTTGGGAGGGTTGAATTCCATCCCGTTTTCTTTGATAAACAAGGCCAGCACGTGCCCCTGCAGGTGATTTACCTCGATCAGCGGAACATTCATTGCCAGCGAAAAACCTTTGGCAAACGAAGTTCCAACCAAGAGCGAACCTAACAAACCCGGCCCCCGTGTAAAAGCAACAGCAGAAACCTCAGACCGGTCGATACCTGACCGTTTGATGGCCAGTTCCACCACCGGGATAATATTTTGCTGATGAGCACGCGAAGCCAGTTCGGGCACCACTCCCCCGTATTCTTCGTGTACTTTTTGGCTGGCCACCACGTTCGATAAAATCACTCCGTCGCGAATAACCGCAGCCGAGGTATCGTCGCACGAAGACTCAATACCCAATATTGTAATTCCTTTATTTTCCATTTGTTAAATTGTACTTTTTGCTGACTCCGGTATCAACGTTTAAACTTTCCCCCGTTTTACAAATATTTTACACAGTCTTTAAATATCTGTAATTTCTCTTTTTACGTTCTAATAAAACACGAACAAACGCCCTCGGTTTATATCTTTGCGTTATTAAAAACGATTCGTTCATAAAAGAATAAATTCGCAATGAATTTATCGTCCGAAAAAGGGTATGTTCGTTTAAAAATTGCAAAATTATTAAAAAAGGCTGGAAAATATTCATCATCGTGGTTTCAGTGTTACTGGCACTGCCGATAAGCGGATATCTTGCATTACAAAACAGCAGGATACAAACCCGGCTTACCCAGCGAATTGCCACTGTTTTATCCGAACGGCTTAACGCCAAAATCAGCGTGGGGCATGTTAACATTCGCTTTTTTCGCTCTATTCACCTCGAAGATATTTTAATTGAAGATCAAAAAAGCGACACACTTCTTTTTGCCGAAGAAATCACAGCAAAGGTGGACACCCTCCGCTTCAGAAAGCATTTTATCAGCATCGACGAACTTCGTTTTACAGGCAACCAGGTAAACCTGTCGCGCGATTCAGCTGATCTTTACAATTTCAGTTTTCTGCTCGATGCCTTTGATGATTCCACCAAAAACACGCATGGTGATTGGTTTATCAAGTGCAAAACCTTTCATTTCAATACGCTTCATGTTCAGTATGCCGACAATGTTACGGATAAAAACAAGACATTGGCGGTGGACGACCTGAACCTGGATGTGACGAATTTCAAAAGCAGGGATGGCTTAACCACTTTCCAGGTAAATCAGCTAAAACTGAATTCGAACCAGAATATCCAGGTTAAAAACCTAAATGCCCGTGTTAGTTTCGCACCGCATAAACTGGAACTCTCCAACTGGAATTTTGAAAGCCGGAGTTCTCAAATATTCGGTGCGTCCCTGGTCCTGGACCTGCCGTCGGTAAGCGATTCGGTGGCAACTCCCTTGCAGGTCGATTTTCAAATTCCGGAATCCAGCATAAGCTTTCTGGAACTCGGGCAAATTATTCCGGCATTAAAGGGGATGGACCAAATGGTGAACTTGTCGGGACAGATTTTTGGCGACATCAACGACCTTAAAGGAAAAAACATCCGGTTTAGTACCGGGCAAAACACCCAAGGAGACATCGACTTTTACATCAACGATTTGCTTAACCCCGACGACATGTACCTTTTTATTGATGTAAAAGAATCGTCCACCACCTTTAACGATTTATCAAATATTCATCTGCCGAAATCAGCCAATTTTGATTATTTGCAATTTCCGGGCAGCTTTTACCAGGCGGGCATTTTAAACTTCAAAGGAAACTTCAGCGGCTTTCTTGATGATTTTGTCACTTTTGGAACCCTCCAAAGTAAAGTGGGAACCCTGACCACCGATATCCTGGTAGCACCCGAAAAGGAAGGTTCGGTTTACTACCGGGGAAACATTGCCACCAGCAATTTTCAACTGGGAAAACTACTCAGGGAAGAAAGTTTTGGAAAACTAACTTTCAACGGTTCGGTTGACGGGAAGTACAACAAATACGACGAATCGGCTTCAGGTATTTTCAAAGGCGATATAAAAACCATTGAAATCAACAATTACCCTTACAACGATATTGAGTTCGACGGAATACTGGTGGATAAAATGTTTGATGGCTTGCTGGTTATGAACGACTCAAACCTGCAGTTTTCATTCCTTGGCCAGGTTGACCTGAACCCCCAAATGCCGGAATTCGACTTTACGCTCCAGTTAAACAAAGCACATCCGGCGGGCTTAAACCTTTTCCGGAGATTCCCGGATGCCGAGATTTCGTTTAACATGAATGCCAACTTTACCGGCAACACCTTAGACAATCTGGAGGGAATTATAAACGTAAACGAAGGGTACTACAAAAACAAAAACGGCTCATTCGACCTGGGTGGACTGAGTCTAAAAACCGCTAAAAAAGACGGTGTCGATTCGCTGGTCTTTCAATCGGACTTTATGGACATCGATATTGGAGGAAACTACCATTTCAGAAACATCGTTTATGCGGTACAGCAAACCATTCAGCGTTATATTCCGTCCTATGAAGCAACCGAAGAAGGAAACGGGTCATCCAATAATTTCGGGTTTAACATCAACATAAAAGACATCAATCCGCTGGCAAATATTTTCGCTCCTGGACTAAAAATGGATACGCCCTTTTTGCTGTACGGAAAATTTGATTCCGACAACAAAGAAATTGATCTGGAAGGAAGTATCCCCGGAGTTCGCTACAAGGGAATTCTTGCCCGCGATATTTTTATCGGAAACAAGACCATCGACGAGGCTTACACTTCCAAGTTCAGATTTGGCGAAATCCGCCTGAACAACCAGATTCAGCTGTATAATTTCAGGATCGACTCGGAGCTGGCACACGATGAACTGACCAATACCATTTCGTGGAGCAATTACGACGAGCTAACCTACAGCGGAACGCTAAAAACACGCACACTTTTTTCAAAATCTGATAGTACCGATAACCTGCATGTGGTGGTGGAAGGCCAGCCGTCCAGGATTTTTATCGCTGATACGATCTGGAACATTTCGCCGTACACGGTTACGATCGATTCTTCATCTCTTTTGGTGAACGACTTTCTAATCTACAACCGAAACCAGGAAATTGCCATTGACGGACACTCCCACAAAGGACATCCCGATTTGCTAAACCTCCGTTTAAAAAACATCGACCTCTCCAACCTCAACGTTTACACAAAAAAAGACCTGGAAATAAGAGGAATAGCCAACGGAACCTTTGGTTTTGCCAACATTTTGGATAAACCTGCGGTACTTTCCGACCTGTCGATCAACGATTTTTACTACAAAGACCAGCTGATGGGCGACGTTTCCCTGATCAGTCAGTGGAACAGCAACCAGTCGAAAATAGACTCGCGGCTAAGGGTTATGAAGCAGGGAAAACTTCAGCTTGATGCTTTCGGAACTTACCTTCCCGCCACCCAGGGGCTGAATTTTGATGCCAGTTTCGACAGTGTTTCATTGATCGTTCTGGAAACTTTTATGGGCGAGAGTTTTTCCAACTTCGAAGGTTATGGTTCGGGCAAAGTAAACATCGGTGGTACAGCCGATAAGATCCTGATAAATGGCGCACTAATGGGGATAAATGCGGGTGTTACAATTGTTGCCACCCAGGTTCCGTACACGTTTAACGACAGTGTTTATTTCCGCAACGATACCATTCTTTTTGACAACTTAACCGCCTACGACAGTCAGGGAAACCAGGGAAAATTCTTCGGCACCATTGTTCATGAGAACTTTGGGAACATGCTCTACGATTTGCATGCCACCACCAACCGCATCAGGGCTCTGAACACCGGTCCCCGCGACAATGAAAAATTTTACGGAGTGGCCATTGCCCGTGGCCGGCTCGATATTACCGGCAAAGGAAAAACGGTTAGACTTTCGGGCTCTATGACTTCTTTGGCCGGCACTGATGTAAACATATCGATGGAAAGCGAGAGCGAAGTAGAAAAGTACGATTTCATCGAATTTGTGATTCCGAATCAGGTTAAAGAGTCAGAGTTCTACAAGAAACAACCGGAGGAAGAAAGCAAATTAAGCCTCAGTTTATCGGTGGAAGCTACCTCGGATGCCAAAGTTCAGCTTATTTACAATTCAAGAATCGGAGACGTTATTAAGGCCCAGGGCGAAGGGCTTTTGGTTTTCGAAATGAACGAAGACGGCGACATTTTCCTGTCGGGAAATTACAAGCCCACCCGCGGAGATTATCTTTTTACGCTGCAAAATGTTATCAACAAGCGTTTCACCATCGAACCGGGAGGCTCCATTGCCTGGTCGGGCGACCCGTATAATGCCAACATCGACCTGAAAGCGATTTACAAGTTGAAAGCCTCGCTTTACGACCTGTTTATGAACGACATCACCAACACGGCGCAAAACCAGCGGATACAGGTAGAATGCATCATTCACCTGGAAGACGAACTTTCCAACCCCACCATTAACTTCGGAATTAATTTTCCCAACGCCGAAGAACGGACCAAGGACGACCTGCAGCAATTCTTCAACACCGAAGAAGAGCTAAACAAACAAATACTTTCGCTGATCGTGATGGGGAAATTTTTTACCCCGGAATACCTGCGGGGAACCTACGAAGCTCAAAACAACAACATGCTCGGATCTACTGCCAGCGAACTGTTCTCGAACCAGCTGAGTAACTGGTTGTCGCAAATCAACGAGCACTGGGATGTGGGGGTTAACTACCGCCCCGGCAACCAGGTAAGCGATGACGAGATTGAACTGGCATTAAGCACACAAATCTTTAACGACCGTGTTACGCTAAACGGGAACATTGGCAATAACGCCAACCAGTACAGCACCAACAACAGCCAGATTGTGGGCGATTTTGAAATTAATGTAAAACTGGTACCCAGCGGCAAAATTCAACTCAAGGCTTACAGCCGCTCCAACAATAATTTATTTTACGAAACAGCGCCTTATACCCAGGGAATTGGGCTTTCGTTCACCGAAGAATACAATACCATCAACGATTTGTATAAAAAAGTGACCAGCCTTTTCAGAACCAAAAAGTGATTAAAAGGAAGCCAGAAACAAGTATATTTCTGATTATTAGTTGGAAGGTTCATAAATTCCTGACAAAATTCCTTTAAATATCCATATCAAAAAATAATTTTGTGGTCTTGAAAAGAAAGACAAAACTTAATCTCATAAAATCAAAACTATGTTTGTATTAATGGTTGTGATCTTTGTTCTGGGCTATACGGCAATTGCTCTGGAACATCCGTTAAAGGTTGATAAAGCAGCTTCAGCCTTAATCATCGGTACCCTTTGCTGGGTGGCCTATATCCTTGGTGGAGAATCGATTATTCACCTCGGGTTCAGCCCGTCCTGGAGTACATTTCTTGCCGAAAACCCCGAAGTTCATGGTCTTCATGCCATTCATGAATTTATTGTAGACTATGAAATCATTCACCATTTGGGAGAGATATCCGAGATCCTGTTCTTCTTATTGGGTGCAATGACCATTGTTGAAATGGTTGACCAGCACGAAGGTTTTAAGATTATCACAGATAAGATTAAGACTACCAATAAGGTAAAACTGCTCTGGATCCTCAGCTTTTTGACTTTCTTCATGTCTGCACTGCTCGATAACCTAACCACGACCATTGTTTTGGTAGCATTGTTGCGCAAGCTGATCGACGACAAGCAAACCCGCTGGTTTTTTGCCAGTATGGTGGTACTTGCAGCCAACGCGGGTGGCGCCTGGTCGCCCATTGGAGATGTAACAACCATTATGCTTTGGATTGGCGGGCAGATAACCGCTGCAAAAATTATCATGGGCGTATTTCTCCCCAGTCTTGTTTGCATGGTGGTTCCGCTGGCTATTCTGTCGTTTACGATGAAAGGAAACGTAACCCGTCCGACCGTTGAAGAAGAGGAAGAAAATCATATTTCAAAAGGAGAAGGCATACTGTTTTTGATACTGGGAGTTGGAGGCCTGTTGTTTGTGCCGGTTTTCAAAACCCTGACCCACCTTCCTCCCTACATGGGCATGTTGCTTTCGCTGGGAGTTTTGTGGGTAGTGAGCGAAATTAAGCACAAAGACAAGCCCAAAGAAGTTAGGAACAAACTAAAAGTAACAGCCATTCTGCGCCGTGTTGACGTACCAACCGTGCTGTTCTTCCTGGGTATACTTTCGGCCGTTGCTGCTTTGCAATCGGCGGGTCACCTGAACATCCTGGCCAAATACCTGGATGAACAACTGGGTAATATCTTCCTGATCGACCTGGCAATCGGTGTACTTTCCTCAGTGGTTGATAACGTGCCTTTGGTTGCAGGAGCAATGGGTATGTACCCGGTACACGAGCTTGGAGTAACCGGTTACGACGCGTTCTTTGTGCAGGATGGTGCATTCTGGGAATTCCTGGCATACACTGCCGGAACCGGAGGCAGCATGCTCATCATTGGTTCGGCAGCCGGTGTTGCTGCAATGGGACTCGAAAGAATCGACTTTATCTGGTACCTGAAAAAAATATCGTGGCTGGCTTTGGTAGGCTATCTGGCAGGTGCTGCTTTCTACTACATCGAATTCGGATTGTAGCGAATTAAAATCCGATTGTTCATAACTCCGTTCTTATGAGCAATTGCGACTCGGAAAGCATTTAAAATATTACGTACTTTTGCGGGGTATAATAATTAAGATTATACCCCGTTTCTATTGATAAGAATTGTAAAACATTAGTAAGAAAATATGTTGAATCTATTGATGATCCAAACTGATCTTCCGCAAGGCGTGGAAGCTGCTGTTACCGAACCGGAAGGAATTTCCACCAAGTTTATTGATCTGGCACTGAAAGGTGGCTGGATTATGATACCGATCCTGGCGCTTTCAGTGGTGGCGGTTTATATCTTTTTCGACCGCTATTTTGCCATCAAAAAAGCCGGAAAATTTGATTCGGGACTGCTTGACAAAATCAAAGTTTATATCTCAACCGGGAAAATCGACGCGGCCATTGCGCTTTGCCGCAGCAACACCAATCCTGCATCGCGCATGCTGGAAAAAGGAATCAGCCGGATTGGCCGTCCGCTAACCGACGTAAACGCAGCCATCGAAAACGTTGGTAACCTGGAAATTTCCAAACTGGAAAAAGGACTTCCGGTACTGGCTTCGGTTGCAGGGGGTGCGCCCATGATCGGGTTCCTCGGAACGGTAATGGGGATGATCCAGGCTTTTTACGACATGTCGAATGCCGGAAACAACATCGATGTTACTTTGCTGTCGACCGGTATTTACCAGGCCATGGTAACTACGGTTGCCGGTCTTATTGTGGGTATCATCGCTTACTTTGCCTACAACATTCTGGTTTCAAACGTAGAAAAAGTGGTTTTCAAAATGGAAGCTACCACTTCTGAATTTATGGATCTGTTGAACGAACCGGTATAATTCAATTTCAATGGCATTAAAAAAACGAAATAAAGTAAATGCAGCATTCAGCATGTCGTCGATGACCGACATTGTGTTTCTTTTGCTGATATTCTTTATGGTCACGTCCACCTTGATTGCGCCCAATGCGTTGAAACTGCTCTTGCCCCAAAGCAGCAATCAAACATCCGCCAAGCCGATCACGACCATTTCGATCACAAAAGACATAAAATATTACATCAACGACGATAATAAACTGAACAGAGTAGCATTCAACGAAATTGAGCCTTTTCTGCGCAACAAGTTTGGCACAGGCAACGACGATATTTTCATTTCACTTCATGCCGACCAAAGTGTGCCGGTAAACGAAGTGGTAAAAATTATGAACATTGCCCGCCGGAACAAGTATAAAATGATACTGGCAACCGCGCCCGAATAATATTGGCATTGCATCAGAACATGAAGGAAACAGAATACTATAGCGAACGCAAAAAAGGAATCATCGGCACCATCGTATTTCACGTGATTGTGCTCATGTTATTGCTATTCCTTGGATTCTTTACCCCGCTACCATTGCCGGGCGAGGAAGGTATTCTGGTAAACTTTGGTAATTCTGAAAATGGTTTGGGCGACCGCGAACCGGCTCCGGCACGGCAGAAACAACCGACACCTACGCCTGCTCCGCCCAAGCGCGAAGAACAAAAGGCAACGCCTCCGCCGGCCACTACTCCACCGCCTGCTCCAAAGTCGAATCCGCAGCCTGCCAAAGAAGTGGCCATGACTCAGGATTACGAGAAAACAGTGGCAATTGAAGCCGCTGAAAAGAAAAAAAAGGAGGAAGAGCGTAAAAGACAAGAGCAGTTAGCCGAAGAACGCCGCAAACAACAGGCTGAAGAAGCCGAAAGAAAAGCATTGGCAGACGCAGAAGCAAAGAGAAAAGCAGAGGCAGATGCCAAGGCTAAAGCCGAGGCACAGGCAAAAGCGAAAGCGGAAGCAGAACGCAAAGCCAAAGAGGAAGCAGAACGGAAACGTCTGGAAGAAGAGCAACGCAAAATAAACGAAATAAACTCGCGTACGCAGGGAGCTTTTGCCAAAAGCGGCAACGGAACCGGCGGTACCGGAAGCGGTGACGGAAAAAGCCAGGGAGTTACATTCCCCGGAGGTAACCAGGGTGTGCCCACCGGCGATCCGAATGCGGGGAACTACGGCCAGGGTGGCAGCGGTTCTGGTAACCAGGGCTCTGGTATTTCATTCAGTTTATCGGGCCGGTCGGCCATTTCCCTGCCGAAACCTCAATACCCGGGCAACGATGCCGGAGTAGTGGTGGTGAAAGTTACGGTAGACAAAACCGGGAAAGTAACCAGCGCCGAAGCGGGTGTCAGAGGCACAACCATTATGGACCAGAAATTCTGGAACGAAGCCAAACAGGCAGCGCTAAAAGCACGCTTCAATGTAAGCGAAAGTGCACCCGCTTTCCAGCAGGGAACAATATCCTACCGTTTCGTACTCGATTAGCGTTAAAATCATTTCCTTTGTACTCGAAGCACAGAGAACACATTATGTATAATTTCTGACAATCATCAATGTTTATGCCCGTGCTTTTTTAGTCATTTGCAAAAAATTTTCAGATCATGGCATTTCTGACAAAAGACAAGATTTTTAGTAAACTCTGGTTCAAACACTATTTGTTTATTGTTATTGGCTCTTTTATTCTGGCCTCCTCTTTTGTATTCTTTATTACACCGCATAAAATCGTTCCGGGAGGTGTTTACGGTATTTCCATCGTGGTTCACTACCTCACCAAGGGCGTATTTTCTTTCTGGCCCGACGGTATCCCCGTGGGTTTGTTTGCCTTATTGCTGGATATCCCGCTGATTATTGCCGGAATAAAAATTCTGGGGCCGCGCTTTGGCGTAAAAACCATTATGGGCTCGATACTCACCGCCACATTTAACGATGTGATCACCTGGATGCGTCCGGTTGCTGCCGATGTACCGCTGGTAAACGACGTGCTTTTGTCGTGCGTATTTGGAGGCGTGCTGGCCGGATTTGGGTTGGGACTGATTTTTAAATCGAGAGCTACCTCGGGCGGATCGGATATTATTGCCATGATTATTGCCAAATACACGCGTTTACAACTGGGCCGCCTTATGATCTATGTCGACTCGGTGATCGTTCTTTTTGGCTTGCTGGCCTTTGGCGACTGGGCCATCCCCCTGTATTCATGGGTAGTGATTTTCATAACCGGGAAAGTGATCGACATAACACTGGAAGGAGCCGACTACAACAAGGCGCTTTTTATTATTTCGAAACAACATGCGCTTATAAAAGATAAACTGCTGAACGACCTCGAACGTGGTGGCACTTATTTTAAAGGAAAAGGCATGTACACCGACGAAGACAAAGAGATAATTTACACGGTGGTAAGTCGTCGCGAAGTGGCCATTCTGGAAGAATACATCAGTAAAATCGATCCCGATGCCTTTATCACCATCATGGATACCAAGGAAATTCTGGGTGAAGGCTTTCAGAACCTGAATCAGAAACTAAGCGGGTAATTACCAAAACTTATTCTACGGATTTTTATGCATCGTCTGGCTGACGAGCGCTGACCAAACAGTTTTTCATGGCTTGTCTGACAGACACGGAATGACCGAACAGTTTTTCATGGTTTGTCTGACAGACATGAGTTCACAAATCATTTTTTCAGGTTTTGTCTGACAGACACGGAATCACCAAACAGTCTTTCAAGCTTTATCTGCTGACGTTTTAAGGAACAATCTTACGGAGAGTAAGCCCAACTTTTAGTGTATTCCACGTTCAGTAGTGATTTTCTTCTTACCTTTAAAAGCACGCACAAAAAGAAAATGTATGATTATTGTCTTTGTGGCCTACCTGCTTGTACTGATAGCCATTGTAGCCTATTCGGCACGACGTTCTAAAACCAACAACGATTTTGTCATAGGCGGAAAAAAGATTTCCGGGTTCTCGCTGGCTCTGTCGGAAAGAGCTACCGGAGAATCAGCCTGGTTGCTGCTGGGCCTAACCGGGCTTGCCTATTCCGAAGGAATGGCCGCTATTTGGGTGGCTTTGGGCTGTGTTTCGGGCATTTTATTTTTGTGGACTTTTCTGGCACAACCGCTGCAAAAACTCACCGAAAAAACCGGGGCATTAACCGTTCCCGGGTTGTTCTCTGCAAAGTTCAAAGGCACACAGCGAAGTTTTGGGGTTCTTTCGTCGCTGATCATTATCTTCTTTTTTGTTTTGTACATAGCGGCACAATTTAGCGGTGCCGGAAAAATCTTTAACGACACCTTTCGTATCGATCCTTTCTGGGGAATGGTAATCGGCTCGTCGCTAGTAACTTTGTATACCATGCTCGGCGGTTTTATTACCGTGGTGGCTACCGATGCTTTTCAGGCCATTCTAATGGTCATTACCTGTGTTGTTTTGCCCATTATTGCGCTCGGCATTGCGGCCACCAACAACATCGACATTGCCAGCGCCATTACGCAGGCCAGCTACACCGTTCCGCTCAATGCCGGTACGGTAAAACAGGCTACCGGAGGTTTGCTTATTCTGAACGGGTTAAGCTGGGCCTTTGGTTATACCGGGCAACCGCAGCTCCTTACCCGGATGATGGCCATGCGCAGCCAAAAAGAAACCCAACAAAGCCGGTGGCTGGCTATTTTCTGGACTTTGCTGGCCTATATCGGTGCTTTTCTGATCGGGATTATTGGTTACAAACTGGTACAAGCCGGCTTATTGGGCGAAGCAGCCGCGTCGGTAAGTAACGATGCCGAAAAAATAATGCCTGTTATGGTGATGACTTTGTTGAACCCCATCCTGGCCGGAATCCTTTTATCCGGTGCTGTTTCTGCCATGATGTCCACTGCCTCCTCGCAGCTGATGGTGGTTTCGTCATCGATGACCGAAGACTTTTACCTGCATGTTACCAAAAAGAAAATCAGCGAAAAAAGAATGCTCAACCTTAACAAGCTGCTCACGCTGGGAGTCGGCTTGGTGGGATTTCTGCTGGCAATAACCATGGAAGACACGGTTTACGGCCTGGTGTCTTATGCCTGGAGTGGAATCGGAGCATCGTTCGGTCCCGCCATTGTGTTACTGGTTTTCTGGAAAAGATTATCGAGGGCCGGCGTATTTGCCAGCCTCGTCACCGGCACCATCACCGCGGTAGTGTGGAAAACCTGGCTGGTTGATGTCACCGGTATATCAGAACGTCTGGCAAGTTATGTGCTCGCCTTTTCGTTGGCAGTGGTGTTCAGCCTTTTATTTCCGGAACAAAAAGAGACCAGGCAAACCGGAAAATCTTAATACGTGGAATTACCCGAAAAGTAGTTCATAAAACGATTACTCGACTAGTTATGAAAAGATTCCGATCCGTCAATCGACGAATCGGAATGACTGGCTTTAGGAGGTGTCCGCTTCAAGGATAGGTGGTTTGGCGGCTGTGCCGCCAAACCACCTATCCTTGAAGCCTGTCTCAAACTAGCCCTTTGTCATTCTGAGCGAATTCGTCAGCCGACGAAGAAGCGAAAGAACCTATACCCTCAATTTGTTAATAGCTCCTACAATACTGATTTCTCAAAGTTAATTCCGAAAAAATTGTTTTAAGCCCGTAAATAAACTGTTATCTTCGTGCCTCGGCTAAAATACTATGGATTTTTCAGGGAAAACAATATGGGTGACCGGAGCTACTTCGGGGATCGGAAAAGAAGTTGCACTGGCACTTTCAAAAGAAAAATGCACACTCATTCTTTCGGGCAGAAACGAAGCCGCGTTGGAAGAGGTTGCCTCTCTTTGCACTGGCAACGGGAGCACCACTTACCCGGTTTCTTTTGACTTGGGAAACATACCCACCATTGAAACCGCGTATCAAAAAGTAAATGCAAAAGGCCTTGTTCCCGATGCTTTGTACCATTTTGGAGGAATCAGTCAGCGCGCACTGGTAAGCGAAACGCCGCTACACGTAGACCGGAAAATTTTTGAAGTGAATTATTTTGGCACCATCGCCCTTACCAAACTGGTTTTACCGGGTATGATTGCCAAAGGCGACGGCCACATTGCAGCCACATCAAGCATCGTTGGTAAATTCGGATTCCCGTACCGCTCGTCGTATTCGGCATCCAAACAGGCCTTGCATGGTTTTTTTGAAAGCCTTTTAGCCGAGAATAAGCAAAACAACATCCGCGTTTCAATGATCATCCCGGGATTTATCAGTACAAATATCTCGGTAAATGCGGTGAACAGCTCGGGCGAGGCACACGGCAAGCTCGACGAAAACCAGGCCGGAGGAATGCCCGCTGATCAATGTGCAAAAATCATTTGCAAAGGATTAAAAAGGGAAAAGAAAGAGATACTGGTAGGTAACAAGGAAATTATAATGGTTTACATTCGCAGGTTTTTGCCGCGATTATATTACTATCTTGCGTCGCGTGTAAAACCGATGTGATATTTAAATGGAAGTCAGAGTATGAAGGAGCAGATTAATGGCATACAACAGTTAGGAGTTGGGGTTGAAAATTTTCACGAAGCATGGAAATGGTACCGCAAGCATTTTGCGATGGACATCAGGATGTTTGAAGAAGAGGCAACTGCAGAGTTAATGCTGGCTCACACCGATGGCAAACCCCGGAAAAGACATGCCGTTCTTGCATTGAACATGCAGGGAGGAGGCGGATTTGAAATTTGGCAGCACACCGGGAAAAAACCCACCCCCTGCCCTTTCGACCTCAACCTGGGCGACTTGGGAATTAACATCGGCAAAATAAAAACGGCTGACATTCAGGCGGCTTACGACAAGTTCAAAGCATCGAAACTCAATATTTTAACCCCAATCACCAAAGATCCGTCGGGTAACGATCATTTCTTTCTGAAAGACATTTACCAGAATATCTGGGAGTTCAAAACCAAAAAGGAAGTTTTCAGGAAAAAGGAAAAATCAGTGAGTGGCGGGGTAATCGGAGCCATTATCGGTGTTAAGAACATGGAGGAAAGCCTCCCCGTTTACCAGGATATATTAAGCTACGATCAGATTGTTTACGATAAAACCGGACAGTTTGAAGACTTCAAAGGATTGCCCGGAGGCGATAAAACATTCCGCCGTGTACTGCTCAAACATTCCGATGTAAAGCAGGGGGCATTCAGTCCGTTTTTCGGCCAATCGGTTATCGAACTGGTAGAAGCACAAGATTACGAACCACGTGACATTTACGAAGGCAGAATCTGGGGCGATCCCGGATTTATCCACCTCTGTTTTGATATCAACGGAATGGATGCTTTCCGTGAAAAGGCAAAAAAACTGGGGCATCCTTTTACCGTCGACAGCGCCAAAGCGATGGAGTCGTTCGACATGGGAGAAGCCGCCGGTAACTTTGCCTACATCCAGGCTCCGGAAGGAACTTTGATCGAATTTGTAGAAACCCATAAAATTCCGATTCTCAAAAAAATAGGCTGGTACATCGATTTCCGGAAACGGGGCCATCACCCGCTGCCCGACTACGTGTTAAAGCTGTTCCGGTTTATGCGAGTGAAAGACCGCCAGAAAAAGTAAACATCTTTTGAGGCTGGTTGGCTCTTTTACTATCCAACAATCAATACCGGAGGAAAGCGCTTAGCGGATCACAACCGCTTTATCGTACATGTAACTGAACACTGTTTTCCGTTTTTTACATCTTCCTGTCTCTGAAACCATTCAGAAGCGCCAAAATTGTTATTTTTAGCATCGGATATACAAAGCACGAATAACAAACTGACAATTTTAACAAGATGCAAAATACCCTGGTTCTCATTCTGTTTTGCCTGCTAAGCGGAAAGCTTTTGGCAGCAGACCCGGTTAAATATGAAAAAGCCGACAAGCAAGTGCTTGAAAATGTTTTTGAGGCGCTCAAAACAAAAAAAGAGGCGTCGACAGCCGAGTTGGTAGTTGCCACCGGCATGCAGTTTCTGAATACGCCTTATGTGGCCCACACCTTGGAATCGGAAAAAGAAGAATTGATCATTAACCTGCGCGAACTGGATTGTACCACTTTTGCCGAGAACTGTCTTGCCATTGCCCGAACGATAAAAAGCGGCCAACCCACCTTTGAAAACTTTACCAACGAATTGCAGCAACTAAGGTACCGCCACGGAAAAATTGAGGAATACCCTTCGCGTTTGCACTATTTCAGCGATTGGATTTACGAGAACGCTCAAAACGGAGCGATTAAAGATGTAACTCAACAGGTTTGTAACACTCCTTTTCCACTTCAGGTAGATTTTATGAGTACGCACCCCGACAGCTACAAACAACTCAAACAAAATAGCGCGTGGATAGAGGAAATGAAAGCTATTGAAGCGGCTATCAGCCAAAGAACGATGTATTATGTTCCGGTTGAAAAAGTGGAAGAAGTGGAAGACCAGCTAAAAAGCGGAGATATTATTGGCATTACTACCTCCGTAAAAGGGCTTGACATGACACACGTGGGTATTTTGATAAAAGTAAACGGACGAATACACCTGATGCACGCGTCTTCAAAACTGATGAAAGTGGTGATTTCGGAAGAGCCGCTCTCCGAGTATCTAAAGGGAGGAAAAAGCAATACCGGCATAATGGTTGCAAGGCCCTAATGGCTGCTTTTTGCCTTAATCAAAACTAAATAAACCTGAAACATTGGAATTTTTCAAAGACTTTAGTTAAATAGATTAAACTGAATTAAGTAATTTGCAGTAGTTATAATAAATTTTGAAGCTATGAAGAAAACAATCAAAAGGACTTTACTTGCATTAAGTATTATTGTAGGGAGTGTTATTGTTGGAAATGCACAGGAACTAGGGGTTCGTTTCGGCGATGTTTCCGGAGGGAATGTGGCGATCGACGGGATTTTTAGTACCGGAAAATTTAGCCGTATTCATGCCGACGTTTCTTTTGGCGATGGCATGGGAGTGGATTTAATATGGGACTTTATTTACCGCCCTATCACCGACGAAGCTTTTAACTGGTACCTGGGCGTAGGACCTTACGCCGTTTTTGACGACCCGTTTTGGTTGGGTGCTGCCGGTGAGATTGGTCTGGAATACAAATTCAATTCCATCCCTATTTCCTTAAGTGTTGACTGGAGGCCCGAACTTAGCCTTGTAGAAGAAACCGACTTTCATGCCGGTGGATTTGGGCTCAACATTCGCTACGTATTCAATTATTAGCATAAAAAGCGAATACAAAAGAAAGAGGCTGTTCATTTAGAACAGCCTCTTTTTGTATCTCATCAACAATGGATTACAACAGAATAGTAACTCCTACTTTACCGCCAGAGAAAACGTTTCCGCCTCCTAACTCAAGGTTCACCCCAATTTTATCGGAAAAGAAATACCTGCCACCTACCTGGGCATTCAAATACAAGCCAGAAGAACCGCTTCCGCTGTAATAATCACCACCAGGGCCATCGTATTTCGAATTGAAAACGGAATACCCCAGCGATAAACCGGCATAAAAGTCAAACTGCGAAGGAATGTTCAATACTTCGTTGAAGTGATAGTTTGCCAAGCCTGAAATGGAAGTATAGCTGGTTTTCCACTTGCTGGAACTGTAAGATTCCGACTTGCTCCTGTACGAAAGCTCTCCACCCACCGAAATATTGTTGCCAATGCCATACTCCAGACCGCCGTAAACCGGCAATCCCCAACTCGACAAACCAATACCCGTATTAATCTGCATCGCTCCCTTTTCAAGAGGTGCCTGTGCTACCGATGCAAAACTTACTAAACAAACCATCACAAAAAATAAAATTCTCTTTTTCATAATTTTCCAGATTAAATTGATTAACATTTATTATTTATACTCTGCATTTTGCATAACAAATTACCGTGTAAAATCCCTGAAGAGACACAACCATAGTGCGGCCTCTCATTTAGGCATTAACAATAAATTTTAAGCGTTGGTGTATTGAATAGTTTTCCTGTTAGTTGATTTTAACAGGCATAATAACACGGATGAGAAAAGGATTGTTTATGTTCATTTAAATAAAAATGAAGGGCGACATTCGAATAAAACGGTATATGATTACACGCCAATTATTTATCGGATATCATTTTCTTTCATTTTGAAATACCGGCGAAGCAGAACTTTCTTCAAATCGCGTACGATTACCTGGTGGGCGATAATCTCCAGGTGGGAATAATGCGGGAGTTCCTGCTGGGCTTTCTGGATTTCGCGATCGGTAATATCGACCTGGTAAAGCACGGAAAGCAGTAAATCGTAGTTCCTTTCAACCAAAGTGGCAATTTGATGAATGAGCTGATGGTGCAGCTCTTCGTAAGCATGCTCGGTATCGCCCGAGAAAGTGATCTCCACTCCAAACATGCCAAAGTCTTTCATAATTTGCTCGGCAGTTTGTTGTACTATTTCCGCCCTGCTTAGCAGCACATCTACATTTTGATTGGTTACCTGTGGAAGATCCATGTCTTGATTTTTTTTCAAAGATACAATTTATGCTTTATCCACCTCCCCCTTTATCGCTTCCTGAAAACTCCTTTGCGAACATAAAAAATCATTCTAAATAGTAGTCGCAGCAGTTCATCAAAAAAATTGAGGTATAACAAATTAGCCTTAATATTTATTTGGATCAGATGCCTATACGAACAGTGGTGGTAATTTTTGCATACATTCGTTTATCATTTTTCGTTCTATCAAAAAGAAGAATTCATGGCGAAGTATAGAAAATCTGAGGAAGGATACAGAACTCTGACACTGGGAGAAGAAATTTTCAACAGCATAACCCACGGAATAGGAACTTTGCTGAGCATTGCGGCACTTGTGCTTTTAGTGGTGTTTGCAGCCATTAAAGGGACTGCCTGGCATGTGGTAAGTTTCAGCATTTTTGGTTCTACCCTGGTGCTTCTTTACCTGGCTTCGACTTTGTACCATAGTTTTACAAAAGAAAAGCTTAAAAACCTGTTTGTGCGCTTCGACCATGCTGCCATATTTTTACTGATAGCCGGAACTTACACCCCTTTTGTCTTGACCACCATACGAGGGGCGCTCGGCTGGACTTTGTTTGGCATTATCTGGGCGCTGGCCATTATTGGTGTTGTCATTCGTTCCATTTACCTTACCCGTTTCAGAAAACTGATGGTTGGGATTTACCTGGCTATGGGCTGGATGTTTTTGATGGCAGTAGTGCCAATGGTCAGAAACCTTCCCACTTCAAGTATTGTATTTTTGTTTGCAGGCGGCGGATGTTACTCAGTAGGTGTTATTTTCTACGCATGGCGCAACCTGAAATATGGCCACGGAATATGGCACCTGTTTGTACTGGCCGGAAGCATTATGCATTTCTTCTCTGTTTTATACAGCCTCAATTAAAGCAAATCACCAAATTCCGGGACACACCTAAAAGGATTGACTCAAACTGTATCAATCTTTTATCAAGCTGTGTTCAATCTTTTTTGATTTATAAAGTTGAGGGGTTAACATTAAAAACTACGTTAATTTCAAAAACTTCTCATAAGCAGCTTCCCAATCAAGGTTAGCTGCCGGTACATATTCCTGTGGTTCAAACGAACGTTTAACGATCGTTCTGATTTCAGATAAAGAAGAAACCTCACCCAGCGCTTTTGCCTGTATCATCAGGTTGCCAATGGCTGTAGCTTCCGTTGGGCCCGCCCAAACCGGTATTCCGGTGGCGTCGGCGGTTAGCTGGTTCAGCATTTCATTGCGCGCACCACCGCCAATGATATGAAGTTTTTCGATTTTATTTCCGGTGACCGATTCCACCTGGTGAATGGTATATTTGTATTTTAAAACCAGGCTGTCGTAAATACAACGCGCTACTTCGCCCTTTGTTTGGGGAACTACCTGCCCTGTTCTTGCACAAAATTCCTGAATGGCTTTGGGCATGTTTCCCGGGTTCAAAAATACCGGATCATCCGGGTTAATCAGGCATTTAAAATGCTCAGCCTCGCAGGTCAGGTCAACAATCTCCTGCCAGTCCATTTCCTTTTCCTCGTCCCAAATACGCTTGCATTCCTGGATCAGCCACATTCCCATAATGTTTTTCAGGAAACGTGTTGTACCATCCACACCGCCTTCGTTGGTAAAGTTCATCCGAAGCGTTTCTTCCGATACCAGCGGAGTCGGACTTTCGATTCCCAGCAGCGACCAGGTTCCCGAACTCAGGTACGCCCAGTTTCCGTCCTCAGCAGGCACTGAAGCAATGGCCGAAGCCGTATCGTGCGAAGCAACCGCAATACACGGTATTTCGGCACTTCCGGTGTCTTCCTGTATTTCTGCCAAAATGGTACCGATCACTTCGCCCGGCTGGACAATCGTTCCCAATAGTTCTTTTGAAATTCCACAGGCTTTAACCAGCTTTTCTTCCCATTCCGCTTTTCCGGGTTTCAGCATCTGCGAAGTGCTGGCAATGGTATATTCATTCTTTTTAACCCCGGTAAACAGGTAGTTGAGTGTATCGGGCGTAAAAAGCAGGCTTTTGGCAATGTTTAGCCGGGAGTGGCTTTCCTTGTTCGAAGCAAACAGCTGAAACAAGGTATTAAACTGCATAAACTGAATGCCTGACAGTAAATAAGTTTCCTCTTTCGGCATTACCCCGAAAAATTCTTCCATCGCATGATCAGTGCGGTGGTCGCGATAGGCAAAAGGCAGGCCCACCAATTGGCCCGATGCAGAAACCAGCGAGTAATCAACTCCCCAGGTATCGATCCCGATGGAGTCGGGTTGTATTTTGTATTCGTTGACACATTTTTTCAGACCGGTCTTCAATTCATCAAACAGGCTGTAAATATTCCAGTAGTAGCTGCCATGTATACGAATCATTTGATTTTTAAACCGATGTATTTCCTGAAGTTCCAGGTTTCCTTTCTCCAGTGTTCCCAATATTGCTCTCCCACTCGATGCTCCGAGGTCAAAGGCCAGAAAATGTTTTTTACTCATTGTAGATTCAGGTTCAATTTATCCTTCTGCAAAATAAGCATTTCTTTGGTCTCCGGGTATCCTGTGGTATCTTGATGCCGGGACAAAAAGTTTGCTTATTGATCAATAAATCTATTCGCAGGGATTGACTCATATCAGATTTATCCCGAATTTTGGTTTTAATAATCTTTCAAAATAAACATAATGAAATCACTTGCACGCATTGTTTTAATTATTCTATTATCATTTGGAATGGCCGAAGTGGCCCATGCCCAGAAATTCCTCGACAGACTAAAAGAAAAAGCTCAGCAGAAAATCGAAAAGAGAGTGGAGGACAAAGTGGATCAGAAAATGGATGAAAGCCTTGACAAGGTAGAAGAATCCATTAGTTCAGATGAAGAGGACTCCTCTTCTACAGAAAAGAAGCAGCAAGCTTTTATGCAAAACCTGCTGAAAGGTGCCGGCTTGTCGGGTACACCCGTTCCTTACAACACCAGCTATTCGTTTCCCTTTCTGATTCAGATGCACATTGAAACCTACGACAAATCGAAAAACAAACCAAGCACCGGCGAATTTCTGACGATGCTTGATCCGGAGACCAAAAGTATTTCCTACGAAGCCATTTCGGGTGATGTTAGCGAAAACGACAATGGATTGTTTATCATCGACTCTGAAAACGGAGCCATGATTGTTTTAAACAGCAAGGAAAAATCAGGCATTGTTTACGGAATCGGTTCTTTCTTTGAGTCGATTGGAGAAACTTACCTTGAAGACGAGGACGCGACAGAACCGGAAGAAGATTACCTGGCCAATCCGAACATCAAAAAAACAGGCAAAACCAAAACCATAGCCGGCTACAAATGCGAACAATATGTTTACAACGATGATGAAACCGATGCCGAAATATGGTTGACCGATGAATTAAAAGTAAGCACACAGGACTTTTTCAGCACTTTATTCAAAACCAGCCTGTATGCCAATGGCTTACTGTCCGGCGGTTATGTAATGGAATCAAAATCGACCGACAAAAACACCGGAGACACCAGTTTAATGACGGTAACAAAAGTGGATAAGAATTCGAACCGGAAGATCACCTTTTCTGATTACCAAATAACCAACCTGGGGTCGTTTACCCTTCCACAGGAAGAAAAGGAATAGCAGGTGCTGCTTAAAAGTAAAAGAGGCTGTTTTAATAAACAGCCTCTTTTACTTTTATCCGTGTTTTTCTGATAAATATCGTTCAGCATCAATGGCTGCCATACACCCCGAACCGGCAGCAGTAACTGCCTGTCTGTAAACCGGGTCCTGCACATCGCCACAGGCAAACACCCCGGGAACCTTGGTTTTCGATGTTCCGGGAACGGTTTTAATATAGCCCACCTCATCGGTATCCAGGTATTCTTTAAAAATATCCGAATTGGGTTTGTGCCCGATGGCCAAAAAGAAACCATCGATTTTTATGTTTACTTCCTCTTCGTCTTTTTCACCCTGGTTTTTTACCAGCGTTGCTCCTTCTACTACTCCGTTGCCAAACAAGCCTTTGGTTTGATGTTTCCAGAGGATCTCGATATTCGGCGTTTTCATGGCGCGCTCGGCCATTACCTTGGAAGCGCGAAGTTCGTCGCGGCGAACAATCATATACACCTTGTTGCAAAGGCCGGCCAGGTACATGGCTTCTTCAGCTGCGGTATCTCCTCCCCCAACAACTGCCACGTCTTTACCCCGGTAGAAAAATCCGTCGCAGGTAGCACAGGCTGAAACGCCGCCACCGGCGTATTTCTTCTCGTCTTCCAGGCCAAGGTACTTGGCGGTTGCACCGGTTGCAATAATAACCGTTTCGGCTTCAATCAACTTCGAGTCGTCGATCCAAACCTTGTGAATGTCTCCGGAGAAATCCACACTGGTAGCCATTCCCCAGCGAACATCCGTTCCAAAGCGTTGTGCCTGCTTTTTCAGGTCTTCCATCATCACCGGACCGGTTACTCCTTCCGGATAGCCCGGGTAATTTTCAACTTCGGTGGTGGTAGTCAACTGTCCTCCAGGTTGAAGCCCTTCATACATTACAGGCGATAAATTAGCTCTAGCGGCATAAATAGCTGCCGTATAGCCGGCAGGACCGGAACCGATTACCAAACACTTTACACGTTCGGCATCGCCCGCTACATTTGTCTTCTTTTCTGAATTCTCGTTGATATCAAGTGGTTTAAACATAGTGCTATTTTTTTAGTCGTCAAAAATACAAAACAAAGCAATTCAGACCCAATAAATTCTATTGATTCTAAACATATGCGATCAATGAATTCTATTCGAACTTTTTTCCCGGAAAATGAAAAAAGGCTTTGTAAAAATAAATTGTAGCATTACATTTGCACCCACAAGTTTCGGGATGTAGCGCAGCCTGGTAGCGCACTCGTCTGGGGGGCGAGGGGTCGCAAGTTCAAATCTTGTCATCCCGACATAAAATTAAAGGAGTTAGTGTACATACTAACTCCTTTTTTATTTTGTGGTTGAAGCATATTTGAAACAATCTTTCTGAAAACACCTTTTCAATAAACTCATCATTCAGATCATCCTTCAGAAAATAATTAAATGCCGTGTGATTTTGAATAAGCTGTTCTGTTACCCAATATCCTTCGGATGGGAAAGTTGCTGGAGTTTAGTGTTATGAGAAAAAATTTATCACAACAAAAACTACTGGAAATTTTAACTGCTGAAATTGAAATGCTGGAGCAAACGACGAAGGATTATAAACAGGTACTGAAAAAAATGTGCTTATTCTGAGGTGGTTTCTGGTCTGGGTCGGAGTGATTATTTCCTGATTGGTAATTCAGATTACTTGGATATAAGCATCTGTTCATGTAGCAATAGAGTTCAGCAGCGGAGCATTGATAAAGGGATAAACAATAAATCAAAGGTTACGTAACTTTAATAACTTACCTTTAGCTTGTTTAAACAAACTTGATTTGAAGTTATACATTAAAAATATGGTTTGTATTCGCTGCCAGATGGTGGTGAAAGCTGAACTCGAAAAACTCGGTCTGCAATATGTTTATGTAAGGATTGGTGAAGCCGATATAATCGGAGATGTTCTGCCGGGACAACTGGAGCGGTTAAAAACAGATTTGAAAAAAGCCGGATTGGTTTTAATGGACAATAAAAAAAGTGTCCTTGTTGAAAAGATAAAAAGTGCCATAATCGAATTGGTTCACTATACCGAAGATCAAATCAAGGTAAATCTTTCGGACTACCTCAGCGAGAAACTCAATTACGATTATACTTACCTTGCCAACCTTTTTTCAGAAGTGAAAGGCATTACCATTGAAAAGTTTTACCTGACTCACAAAATTGAAAGGGTAAAAGAATTAATTGTTTATGATGAGCTGAATCTTTCAGAAATCGCTTTCAAAATGCACTACAGCAGTGTGGCTCATCTTTCCAATCAGTTTAAAAAATACACAGGACTTACCCCTACTCATTTCAAGAAACTGAAAAACAAACGTCGCGAAACGCTTGAAGATGTGTGAACAACTCTAACCTGTCAGTCATTCCCGAATACGAAAGAACAGTTTACATTTTTTTTTGAAATGTGTGAATGATGTAAATTAAAACATCAATTGTGTAACACTTTCAAAATTGGGCAGGAGTATCTTTGATTTAACTTTCATACTATAGATTATTGGAAATGAAAGAAATAGAAAAATCAAAAATCCATATCCTCATCGAAATTATTGAATATGTACCCAATTCGGTGGTGAGCAAAACCATTATTCGGAAGACCACCGGAAATATATGCGTTGTTGCCATTGATACCGGAGAAGCGCTGGCAGAAAAAATTTCTCCGTTCGATACCTTCATTCAAATTATTGAAGGAATGGCAGTAGTTGTAATCGATGATCAGCCCAACTTGCTTCATACTGGAGAAGGCATAATTATCCCCGCCCACACTTCAAATATTGTAAAAGCAAATGGTCGGTTCAAAATGATCTCAACAGTGATTAAAAGCGGATACGAAGGAAACACAATTTAAAATAAATATCATGGCAAAAAGTAAAGAAGGAAAAGAACGGAAAAACGAGAAGAAGGAAGCTGTTATGACAATAAAAGAAAAACGGGCAGCTAAGGCAGCCAAAAAAGCCGGTAAAAGAGATTCAGGTATAATTTAACCTGTTGTATTCATATATATCAGAATAGTTAAGACTGGAAGCAGCTTTATAGCGGGAAGGCCGAAAACCGATTAGAGTAGGCAGGAAAAACTAAATAGATAATATAATGACAACAATTGTAGCACGACATAAGGTAGGAGACTTTGATACATGGCTTAAAGGGCATGAGGACCGGAAAAGGGTTTTTGCCCCCGCGA
Organism: Maribellus luteus; assembly: GCF_003576475.1. Taxonomy (GTDB): domain Bacteria; phylum Bacteroidota; class Bacteroidia; order Bacteroidales; family Prolixibacteraceae; genus Draconibacterium; species Draconibacterium luteum. The sequence goes on from NZ_QWGR01000009.1 coordinate 43,309, forward strand.
TTAGCAGTTTCAAAACATATCGAGATGCTAATGATCCCAATTCGATTGCATTGGTAATTGAAGTTACGGACATGGAAAAATTACAGTCAATCATTGACGATCCGGCAAATGCTGAACTGCAAAAAAAACATACTGTGTTAAGGCCAATTACCATTTCACTGCCGGTAGATATTTAAGTAGAACAAAACAGAAAGCGGAAGAGATTAATCATGGAAAACAAGTTTAAAGAAGGCGAAGTGGTGCGGGCGAAGGTTAATCCGAACCAAAATCTGGTTGTCAGACGATATGTTGACCGGATTTATTATTGCAAAATACAGGAAAACCCCAGTCATAAAGATTTGGTTTATTTTGAACGGGAACTCCTTCCTCCCGAAATAAAGGATATTGGCTTATTAACTTCCTTAAACATAATCATCAATAAATGAAGATCACTTATATTGCAACTTACCCGCCCCGCGAATGTGGTATCGGAACCTTTACGAACAACCTGTTCAAATCGATGTTACGGCAAAACGAGCAACATGAACAAACAAATGAAGGTTTTGTGGTTGCATTAAACGACAACGAGCTCACATACAAATATCCCGAAGAAGTAAAAGTTACCATCCGGCAAGATCATCAGGAAGATTATTTGAAAGCCGTAAAGTACATAAATCTTAGTGGTGCCGATGTTTGTATCCTCCAGCACGAATTTGGAATATTTGGTGGCCAAAGCGGCGTATATATCCTTCCGTTACTTCACCGGCTTGAAATTCCGCTCATTGTTACGCTCCATACCATTCTTAAAACGCCTTCGTACAACGAGAAAGCAGTATTGAAGGAAATCTGCAAAATGGCATGCAAAATAGTCGTGATGAGTCATAAGGCAATTGAGTTTCTCACAACAATTTACGATGTACCCAAAGAAAAAATCGCATTGATTGAACATGGTGTACCGGACATTCATTTTAGCCCCGAAAAATCGAAAAAGGAGTTTAAACTTGAGAAAAAGAAAGTGCTGCTTACTTTTGGCTTTATTGGCCGAAGCAAGGGTATTGAAACCGTAATTAAAGCCTTGCCTGAAGTGGTAAAGAAATACCCTGAAGTTATTTACATTGTTTTGGGGAAAACCCATCCGAATGTACTCCGGCATTCAGGAGAAGAATACCGGATTTTTCTTCTTCGTTTGGTGAAAAACCTGCACCTTGAAAATCACGTTGTTTTTTTAAATGAATTTATTGACGAACAGGATTTGTTCAAGTATTTATATGCCTGCGATATATACATAACACCTTATTTGAACGAAGCCCAGATTACCAGCGGAACCCTTTCGTATGCCGTTGGCGTTGGCGCCGCTGTGCTTTCAACCCCCTATTGGCATGCGGCGGAATTGTTGGCTCACGGGAGAGGAAAGTTATTTCAGTTTAATGATTCGGACGACCTTGCAAACACATTAACTGAACTCCTTGATAAACCCGAAGAACAAGTGAAGTTAAAAAACAAAGCGGCGGAATATGGCAGAAATATTACCTGGCCAAAAACCGGCGAAAAATATGTTGCGCTTGCCGAAAAAATTGTGAAGGATGAGCGTCCCGTTCCTGCAAAGAAGGAAACCGAACCAGATTTACTCATCCTTCCCCCCTTTTCCCTTGCGCATATTAACCGGCTCACCGATGACACCGGCATCATTCAGCATGCCAAATTTGGCATTCCCAATTTAAAAGAAGGCTATTGTCTGGATGATAACTCGCGCGCCTTACTGATGGTTTTGATGGCGTACAAGCAAATGAAAGATATGCGGGCACTCGAGTTATCGCCGATTTACCTAAGCTACATTCATTACATGCAAAACGCTGACGGCACATTCCGTAATTTCCTGAGTTTTAACCGTAATTTTTTGGATGAAATTGGTTCCGAAGATTCATTTGGCAGGACAATCTGGGCCCTGGGTTATTTGCTCGCGAATGCACCAAACGATGCTTATTATCAAACAGGAAAGCTTATATTTTTCAATGCAGCTCCCAATTTTGAAAGTTTAAAATCCATCCGGGGAATTGCCAATACTATGATCGGAATTTGTTATTACCTGAGAAGCAATCCATCCGACGATTCGATGACCGAAAGATTGAGAAACCTGGCGAATGTATTAATCAAACATTACACCGAAAATCAGAGTCCCGGGTGGAATTGGTTTGAATCGTTACTCGCTTACGACAACGGAATTCTTCCTTTGGCATTGTTGCATTCAGCCAAAATACTGAATGATGATAAAGTTACGCAAACGGCTATCGACTCAATGAACTTTCTGACACAACATACATTAAAAGACAATTATCTATCGGTAATTGGCAATGAAAAATGGTACAAGAAAGAAGGCGAACGCTCGCTCTTTGCTCAACAACCTATAGATGCAATGGCGATGGTTTTAATGTACCACGAAGCCTATTTTGTGACAAAAGACAAAGATTTCCTGAATAAACTGTACACCTCCTTTTTGTGGTTTCTGGGTGAAAATGATTTGCGGATGAGTTTGTATGATTTCGAAACCAAAGGTTGTTGCGATGGTTTCGAAAGGTATGGCGTTAACCGGAACCAGGGTGCAGAAAGTTCGCTTGCCTATTTAATTTCGCATTTGACAGTTTTACAGGCTTACGAAGAATTTCATAAATCAGATTTAAGATTAGTATAAAAAAAATCCCGCGATTAGCGGGATAAAAATATAAATGATTGTAATCGTTGTAAACTAAGCAAGTTTAACATTCACTGCATTTAATCCTTTTTTTCCTTCTTCCAAATCAAAAGTTACTTCATCATTTTCCCCGATATTATCTTTTAATCCGGTAGAATGAACGAAATATTCTTTCGAAGATTCGGAGTCTTTAATAAACCCAAAACCTTTGGATTCATTATAGAATTTTACTGTTCCTTTTTTCATTGTATTAAATTATTAATTGTAAGCAAGTTAAAATTTATTGATGAATTTATACTCAATCGGTAAATAAAGATTGTTTTTTAATACAAAATCTGGTCCGTAATTTCATAATTCACCCATGTACTCCCCATTATTCAAAAAATTAATGTTGCTAACAAATTAAAGCTGTTTCCTGCGGAACAGAATAACCAGGGAAATGTGGTCTTATGATTTTGTAACTTATTGTACATCAGTCTTTCGTTCATTCTCAGTTTTTGTAACTGCTCGGGGAAGGCCGGGATTGATTCTTATCTGACCGTTGTTATATTATCATTCGATAGTTCCATTATGTTGGCTGTGAATGGTCCATCCTGATTCCTAAGCGCTTAACTAGTTCCATTTCGTTTTGATTTATGATTTTACCCGCTAAAGGCAGACTATTAATACTGTTGGAATCAAGACTTACTTTGCTTCTTTGTTGGGACAATCAATACCGGAATGGTCGTATTTTGTAAAACTTTTTCTGTAACGCTCCCCATGGTTGTATTTTCAAACCACTTCCGGCTATGTGACCCCATTACTATGACTTCGGCTCCAATTTTATTGGCCGCTTTTAAAATAGCTTCAGAGCAGTCACCGTCACCTATTAGCGTTTGAATGTGATTATCTCCTAAATAATGTTTCGATTTATCGAGAAATAGCTGTGATATTTTTTGGGGCTCCAGCGCTTTCTCCGATAATTCTTCATTGGTATTCAAACGCCCGGCAAACCCCATAATAGTAACGTGCTCAGTTAACTTGTAATGCTGCGGATTTGCCAACACATGAAACAAGGTAACTTCAGCCTTCATTCTTTGGGCAAATGAAAAACCTGTTTCTGCTATCTTCTGAGCACTTGGATCAAAGTCCAGTGCAATCAATACTTTTTTCATTTCTCCTTTTGTTTCCTTTCCAAAGGCACAATCCCGGCCATCTCCCCAATAATATTTACCAAATCAGAACCTGTAGGGATAACTATTTTGGCATTATTTCCGAGCGATGCTTCCAGCGCTTCCAGTTTTCGCAGTAACTGAGCATTTCCAATAAAATATTTATCGGCAGCTTCATTTACCAGTTTTATGGCCTCTGCTTCTCCTTCGGCATGTAAAATTTTCGATTGCTTGTAACCTTCAGCTTCTTTAATTTTGGCTCGTTTTACTCCATCGGCAACCGTTTCGGCAGCGGTGGCAGAATCGATGGCTGCAATTTTTTCATTTTCGGCTTTTACCACTTTGTTCATGGTGTCCTGCACATCACGCGGCGGGTCGATTTCTTTCAGCTCGGTCCGTACGATTTCAATTCCCCAGTTTTTGGTTTCTTCGTGCAGGGTTTTGTATAGTCCGGAATTAATTTTCCCCCGTTCGCTGTTGGCCGATTTTAGTGTGAGGGTACCAATAATATTACGCAAGGTGGTGCGGGCCAGGTTTACAATCTGCCAATTGTAATTGTTTACATTGTAGATGGAGCCTTTTACGCTCTCTTCGTCAGATTTTACCCTGAAATAAACCTGTGCGTCCACACTGGCATTCAGGTTGTCGTTAGTGATGATTTCCTGCGGTTCGGCATCTACCATTTGCTCGGTTACATTCACCAGGAACAGCCGGTCGATAACCGGGATAATCCAGTGAAATCCGGGATTAGCAAGTTTTTTATACTTTCCAAGCCGCTCGATTAAACCGCGGTGTGTCGGCCTAACAATTCGAATGCCTAACAGCAAAAAAATTACGACAGGAAGAATCAAATACAAATAATTCATTTTAATGGTTTTATTTTATTATTTAACTAGCTCCAATTAGGAAGAATACTCCAATGAGTCAATTTCATCTATTAGTTCTTTCTTCGTTTTACCCAATTTGGCTGAAATCATTTCTAACAAACCATCTCTTGAAGTGAGCCCCCAGGACAAATCAACATCAGTAAGTACAGGATACTTCTTTTTAAGTCGCTCCTTTATTCTTCTCCATTCATTCATATCAAATTTTGTTTCCATTGTTATTTCTTTTGTGATTTTTTGTTAAAAAGAATTCTCGACAGCAATACAATAAAAGCTGCTATTGGCAGCAGAATGTCGAGTGTTCTGAATGAATAAAACCCAAAAGTTACTATTGTCCAAAGAAGTACCAGTAGCCCGGCAATAATGTAAAGTGAATTTTTCATGACTTTCTATAACGATATCTCATTGTTGAGATTATTTGTCGGAATAAAGTTACTTCAGAGTGATTATGTTAATGTTACACAATTCTAAATAAGAGTTACATGATTCACACATTATTTAGAAGATATTCAGGGATGTAACCGTAATTCTGTTTAGTATTGAGGCAAAAGTAACAAGAAACATTTCGGGTTTCTATTCGTGGTGATTGGAGTATTGCATCAAACGTGGGCCAATTTGTTATGAGTATAACAGGAGATGTTCCGTTCGATAATTGAAAGGCCTGTATTGACAGTGTTTATCCATACAGGCACGCTAACGGTTTATCAATATTTCGTTTATTATAAAATCACTTTTTTTTGATTTATCCACTGTATATTTCTTAAAATACAATTCAAATTTCGGGCTAGCCTCTTTTAACGAATCATGGATATTCTCATATTATTATCCGCGATGAAATTCATCAGGGCAAGCTTTTGTTTTTCAAACTTAACTTTTCAACAATAACGAGCCGGTGACAGTCATCATTACTTTCTCTAATCATTCAGTCGCAGAACAACCAGTCCAAAACTATTTTGTCAATTGTATCCGATAAATAAATGACCTTTCCAGTATCCATATATTCTTCATCATATTATATCACGAAACTAACATATCTTCGCTTGTATCAATATTTCTCCACTCTGGAAGCACCGCTTTTTAATTGCCTGAAGTCGAAGAAAGATCTAAATCCAAACCCGTACACAAGTCTATCCATCCGCTTCCATTGTAAAAACAAAGACAATCAATATCGGTACTAAAAACAACCATCCCCGCTGCCGGAGTGTCAATTGCTGTGGTTGACAAGCGGGGGACAAGAAAACCTTTGCTTGTACTGTTAATCTCTAATATAGCTGAAGTATTGGGGCTGACTGTTCCAACACCAACATCGCCCTCGGCATCAATATAAAGGGCATCAGTCACCGAGCCGTTGTCGGCATCGAGCGAATGCCCGTCACCAAAAACAGCAAGCTTTCCCCCCGCAAGTGCGGTGGCAATACTATATGTACCGGTAATTTCACTGGTGGCCTGGTACAGCATGTGGTTACCCACATTATAAATTAGCGTTCCTACGCTAAGGTTGGTTATAAATGAAGAGGAAGCATCGGCGATACGCACTGCCCGAATGGGCGTTACCTGAGCAAAAGCCTGCTGCAAACCCAGCAATAGTATTAAAATGAATAGTAACTTTTTCATTCGTATATAATTTATTTTTATTTATTGAATGGAATTCGCATGATTGGAAAATATTCATTCCGATTGGCGTTTTCCGGAATCATGCTCATTTCATGGATTTATTATTCGTTATTAGTAGTGAGATAAAAAGAAAAATCACATTGATTCTTTGCTCTCTATTTTATAAAAAATGTTCTATCAAACTTATCAGTTAATATACTCCAATGGTTTAGCGTTACAAACGTTACCACAAAAAGGTATTTAGTATAGGTCCTGGTCAGTCCTTAATGCAACGGACGGCAATTCCTTCAGAGTTATCAGGTCCGTCTCCAACGAAAGCACTTGTTTCGTTCATAGTCATTTGAAGTCCAAAATAATAATTTCCATTTCCATGCACGTCGCTTCGATATATTCGGTCCGCTGACCAATACGTCCAAGTGCCAAATCGATTATTACTTACACCGCCACCAACATTGGTTCTCCAATATGGTAAAGGTAATTTGAGCTTCGACGCGTATGCGCCTGCAGTATTTTTAGTTGACCAGCTATTTATTTCAGCCTCCCACTCAGCCTTGGTGGGTACGTGATACCCACTGGGACACGGATTGTTTATCCCATTGCTGCCCTGCCATAGGTTCTCGTTCTGAGGTATGCGCCAATCGCGAGGAGAAGTAGTTGTAGTAATAAATTTGTTATGCCCCGGTGTATCGCTGTTGCTAAGGGTATTAGTACTACTACTGGTAATCTTCTGGTGTCCGTCGGGGCCACGCCCCCACTGGTATAAATCGCCAATGGCTTCTGTGTCGGTACTGCTGGTAGCAGCCCGGTTGGCACCCAGGTTTCGGTCCATCCATATTCTTCCGGTGGCACTCCTTACCTCAACCACAAGAGTACCATCGGGGGCATACAAATATATTACCGGCCCTGCAAAGGCAGAGGCTTTCACCTCGCTACCAAGCAGAGCGCCTGTAGTTGCCACTGGAGTGACCGCAAAACCGATGTATTTCCCCACGTCAGCACTGGTCAAGGTGTAAGTACTACCCGTTGCCCCGCTGATGGCAGCAGCACCAGCTCCGGCTGCACTGGTGGCACGATACCATTTAAAAGTAGATGCACCCTGAGCATCGCCATTGGCATCGCTGTAGCTATAGCTACCCGTAAGAACAGATCCGACACTCAAACTACCTGTTTGGGTTACATTGCTGGCTACCGGAGCATCATCGGTAACCGGCCCCGAAAATGTTACAACCTTTACCTCGTTGCCTATCAAAGTACCGGCGCTTGCAACCGGAGTAACCGAAAATCCTATGTATTGGCCAATATCGCTGCTTCTTAAAGTATAATTACGGCCCGTTGCGCCGCTTATTATTGTTGCTGAAGAACCATTGGAACTCGCAGAACGATACCACTTAAAGACAGAAACACCTTCGGCATTCCCATCGACATCAGAGTAAGTGTAGTTTCCGGTAAGGGTAGAGCCTACCTTGCTTATACCGCTTTGGGTTACGTTAGAAGCGACAGGCGCCTCGTCGGTAACCGGTCCCGCGAAGGCTGCAACTTTAACTTCGCTACCCAACGAAGTACCTGTAATGGCAACAGGGATAACGGCAAAACCGATGTATTTACCAAAATCGCTGTTGCTTAATACGTAGCTACTACCCGTTGTGCCGCTTATGACAGTGGCCGACGAACCACTGGAACTGGCTGAACGGTACCATTTAAAAACAGAAGTTCCCTGAGGATCGTTATTGGCATCGGAATAAGTGTAGTTTCCGGTAAGGGTGCTGCCTACTTTGGCTATACCGCTTTGGGTTACATTGCTGGCTACTGGTGCATCATCAGTAACCAAGCCGACAAAGGTAGCGGCTTTCACTTCGATACCCGGCGAAACACCTTCGACCGCAACAGGGGTAACGGCAAAACCGATATATTTACCAAAATCACTGTTGCTAAGTGTATAACTGATGCCCGTTGCGCCGCTTATGACTGTAGCCGATGAACCGTTGGAACTGGCTGATCGGTACCATTTAAAGGTAGTAGTTCCCTGCGCATCGCCATCGGCATCGAAGTAGCTGTAGCTACCTGTAAGAGTTTCACCTACTTTGGCAGTGCCGCTTTGGGCTACATTTGTAGCAACTGGTGCATTATCGGTAACCGGCCCTGAAAAAGGAAGCACCTTTACCTCGCTGCCCAATAAAGTACCGGTACGGGCAACCGACGTAACAGCAAAACCTACGAATTTACCAAGATCGACGTTGCTTAAAGCATAACTTCGGCCCGTTGCACCGCTTATCGCCGTTGCCGACGAACCATCAGAACCGGTAGCATAGTACCACTGAAAGGTAGAAGCTCCTTCCTGATCGCCATTAGCATCGTAGTAAGTGTAGTTGCCGGTAAGAGTATTCCCCAGGGTAGCCATACCACTTTGAGTTACATTTGTCGCAAGGGGGGCATTATCCAGAACTTGTCCGGAAAAGATGGACGCTTTATGCTCTCTGCCCGGCGAACTTCCGCTGCGGGCCACTGGAACAACAGCAAAACCAATGTATTTACCTATGTCGTTGTTGCTTAAGGTATAGTTTATGCCCGTTGCGCCGCTTATCGCAGTTGCCGACGAACCATCGGAACCTGTGGAACGATACCACTGAAAAGTGCTTGAGCCCTCCGGGTCGCCATTATCATCGGTGTAGGCATAGCTACCTGTCATTATTTTGCCAACCATGGTTATGCCGCTTTGTGTTACACTACCGGCAACAGGAGGCAGGTTTAACGACGAACCGGAACATAGATCAACCCAGCCGCTTCCATCGTAAAAACAAAGACAATCAATTTCGGGACTGTAAATAACCATTCCCCTTACCGGATTGCTAATGGCTTTGGTTGAAACGCGGGGAACCATAAATCCTTTGCTTGTGCTGCTAACATCGAATATTGCAGAAGCGTCGGGGCTGGTAGTTCCAACTCCCACATCGCCATCGGCATCCACATAAAGGGCATCGGTCGAAGAGCCGTTGCTGGCATCCAGCGAATGCGCACTTCCAAAAGCGACCAGTTTTCGCTCCGCAAGTGCAGTGGTAATATTCGTTGTACCAACAATCTTATCGGTAGCCCGGTACACCTTATGGGTAGCCACATTATAAATTAATGTACCTACGCTAAGGTTACTTGTAAATGGAGTGGAAGCATTGGCGATACGCACCGCCTCTATTGGCGTTACTTGTGCATAAGTATGCTGCAAACCTAGCAATACGACTATAATGAGTAGTACTTTTTTCATATAATTGATATAAATATTCAATCCTTAATACAACGTACGGAATGACCATACGAGCGATACCATTCGTACATTATGCTTGCGCCGGAGGAATAACGCAGGTACTTGGCTTTATTTTCCATGTTATAACCTCCATGTTCAACATTATCTGGGGTAACAATCGTCCTGGACCAATAGTTACCTTCGGAGCCAACATCCACTGTGAGACCAAAATATTGGGGGTCGCGACGGCCTGCTGTTGTCAGTTTTAGTGGCGAAGCAAAAGCCCCTAAGGAATTCTTTCCAGACCAAGTAGCCATCTCATCCTCCCACTCGTCCGAGGTGGGCACGTGAAAACCATTGGGGCATGGATTGTTGGTGCCATTAGAGCCCAGCCATAGATAGTGGTTGGGTGGATTGCGCCAATTGTATCCGTTATTAATAAAGTCGCCATGCCCGGGGTCATCGCTGTCTGAAGCACTGGTAGTAGTATTACTGGCAAGTAACTGGTGCCCATCAATACCGCGCCCCCACTGGTACAAGTCGCCGTAGGCTTGCGCATCGGTACTACTGGTAGCAACCCGGCTGGCACCCAGGTTGCGGTCCATCCACACCCTTCCTGTGGCGCTGGTTACCTCAACTACCTGAGTAACTCCGTCGGGTGCAAGATTCGCGGTAATCGGGCCAGTAAAAGTGGCAGCTTTAACTTCGGTTCCATGAGTAGTACCACTGGAAGCCACCGGTATCACTGCAAAACCTATATATTTGCCAATATCGCTACTGGTTAAAAAATAAGTAAATCCGGTTGCACCACTAATAAGAGTTGGTAAAGAACCATTGGAGCTATCAGAACGATACCATTGATAAATAGAAGCACCTTGCATATCTCCTTCTGCATCAGAATATAAATATTCCCCTCCCAGTTCATAATTTACTTTTGCCGTACCAAATTGGTTTACTTCACTGGCAACAGGTGCAAGGTTTCCGCTTCCGGTAACCGGCCCCATAAAAAAGTCGAGCATAACTTCTGTGCCCGGAGAAACACCTGTACTTGCCACAGGCTGAACGGAAAAACCAATGTATTTCCCTATATCACTGCTATTTATGTTATAAGTATTGAGTGTTTGGCCACTGATAACGGTTGGCGAAGAACCATCGGGACTATCAGAACGGTACCATTTATAGTTTGAAAATAGAACTTCAGCATCTCCATCTTCATCGTAGTAGTCATACAAACCTAAAAACATTGTCCCCACCTTGGGCAAACCAATCATTCTTAAATTGCTGGCAACAGGAGGAGAATTATCAATAACAGGCCCGGAAAAGGCAGCAACCCGGACAGCACTTCCAGGAAGACCAGCAGTTGCCACCGGAGTAACTTCGAAACCAATGTATTTACCAAAATCGCTACTTGTTAAAGTATATGTTATTCCCGTTGCTCCGCTAATAAGGACGGGCGACGAGCCATCGGAATTATCAGAACGATACCACTTATAAACAGAAGCACCTTCAGGTTCATTGTCCACATCGGTGTAGGTATAGTCTCCGGTAAGGATGTAATTAACTTTTGCCCTGCCATTTTGTGTTACATTGGTAGCAACAGGTGGAGTATTCGTAGAAACCGGCCCGGCAAAAACAGGACTGGCTGCATGGCTACCGATTAATGTTCCGCTGCTGGCAACAGGAGTAACAGAAAATCCAATGTATTTGCCAACATCGCTGTTCCGTAAGGTATAACTAGTGGCCGTTGCTCCGCTAATAGGTGTAGGCGACGAACCATCAGAATTATCAGACTGATACCACTGATAAGCAGAAGTACCTTCAGGGTCGTTATTGGCATCGAAATAGGTGTAATTTCCTGTGAGGGTATAATATTCTTTTGCCGGACCACTTTGTGTTATGTTACCGGCAACCGGGGCAACGTTGAAAACAGGCCCGGCAAAGGTGCTTGTTATTGTCTCGCCACCCAATAAAGTACCGCTGTTGGCGGCAGGAGTAACGGCAAAACCTATGTATTTACCAATGTATTCATTAGTTATGGTTAGGCTTTTACTCGTTTCTCCGATAATGGGAGTTGGCGACGAACCATCGGAATTATCGGAATAGTACCAGCGGAAAGTTGTCGCACCTTCGGCATCGTTGTTTGCATCGGAGTATGTGTAGCTACCTGTTAGTTTTGAACTTACAGCTAAACTTCCGCTTTGTGTTACATTACTGGCGACAGGTGGATTATCAGCTACAGGACCAGCAACGGGCGAGGCTACAACTTCGCTTCCCTGCAAGGTTCCACTAATGGCAACCGGAGTAATGGAAAAATATACCATTTTGTCAATGTCGCTGTTACTTAAAGTGTAGGTTCGGTTAGTTTCACCACTAATGACGGTAGTGGTATAACCATCGGAACGATACCATCTATAGATAGAGCTACCTTCTTCATCGTTATTCGCATCATAATAGTTATAGCTAGCGGTTAGAGTTGCGCCTACGATAGCATCTCCTGTTTGTGTCACATTTTGAGCCATTGGAGGATTATCGGCTACCGGTCCGAAAAAGGAGGTAACTTTAACCTCGCTTCCAGGTGAGAGTCCTGAATTTGCTTCCGGGGTAACCGAAAAACCGATGTATTTACCAATATCGCTATTACTTAAGGTATAACTACTGCCATTTACGCCGCTAATTAGAGTAGGCAACGAACCATCAGAGCTGTCGGAACGATACCATTTTAAGATAGAAGAGCCTTCGGTATCGTCATTCGCATCGTAATAAGTATAGCTACCAGTAAGTATTTCACCTACAGTAGGAACACCATTTTGTGACACATTCGTTACAACAGGAGGATTATCTAAAACCGGCCCGGAAAAAGTATTTGCAACAACAACGCTACCGAGTAAAGTCCCGCTGCTGGCAACAGGCCTAACGGAAGCTCCTACATACTGACCAATGTCGTTGTTGGTTAAAGTATAGCTGCTGGCTGTTGCACCACTAATAGCAGTAGCCGAAGAACCGCTGGAAGTACTGGAACGATACCACTGAAAGGCGGATGTGCCCTCGGGATCTCCGTCGGCATCGCTATAAGAATAGGTACATATCAGGGTTTGGCTCACCTGAGGCGTACCAATTTGTGTAACATTATCTGCTACAGGAGCATTGTCAGCAACCGGTCCGGCAAAAGGGTTTGCCACCACCTCGGCACCAGACAACGTTCCGGTACCTGCAAAAGGGGTAACAGAAAAACCTATACATTTGCCAATATCGCTGTTTGTGAGGGTATAACTAATGCCGTTTGCTCCGCTAATTAGAGTTGGTGACGCCCCATCGGAACCCTCAGAGCGAAACCATTTATAAACTGAAGTACCTTCAGGATCATTATTCGCATCGAAGTAGGTGTAGCTACCTGTTAGAGTTTCGCCTGCAGCAGCAGTACCACTTTGTGTAACATTTCTGGCTACAGGAGCATTATCAGCAACCGGCCCTGAGAAGGTACTTACAACCACCTCATTGCCCTGCGAAGTTCCGGTTTTGGCAACAGGAACAACTGCAAAACCTATATATTTGCCAATGTCGCTGTTTGTTAAGGTATAGTTAATGCCCGTTGTACCGCTAATAAGGTTTGGCGACGAGCCATCAGGACTGTCGGAACGGTACCATTTAAGTATTGAATTGCCTTCAATATCGCCATCGCTGTCAAAGTAATTATAGCTACCCGTGAGGGTTTCCCCCACCTGAGCAATACCGCTTTGAGTAACATCGTTGGCAAGGGGAGGAATGTCTAAAACCGGCCCTGTAAAGGTACTTGCAACAACCGGGCTACCTACCAAAATTCCACTCTTTGCGATCGGAATAACAACAGAGCCGATGTATTTGCCAATGTCACTCCCGGTTAAAGTATAGCTAATATCCGTTGCGCCACTAATAACAGTTGGCAACGAACCATCAGAATTATCAGAGCGATACCATTGAAAGGCGGTATTCGCCTCAATATCGTCTTCATTATCGATATACGTATAGCTACAAGTAAGTATTTCATTCACCTGGGCTGTACCTTTTTGTGTTACATTGCTGGCAACAGGAGCGGTATTTGAACACAGGCTTTTCCAATCGTTTCCATCGTAAAAGCTTAGGCAATTAATATCGGTATTAAAAATAACCATACCTGCAACCGGTAGGCTAATTGCCGTTGAAGACAAGCGGGGAAACACCATGCCTTTGCTTGTGCTGCTGACATCTAATACTGCGGCAGCATTTGGGCTGGTAGTTCCGATGCCGATATCGCCATCGGCATCTACATAAACGGCATCTTTCTGCGAGCCGTCATTGGCATCGAGCGAATATCCGTCACTAAAAAAAGCGAGCTTACCGGCTGTAAGTGCTGTAGTTATGGTAAAAGTATCGATAATTTTATCGGTGGCCTGGTAAATATTTTGAGTAGCAACATCATAAACTAGCGTACCTGTACTAAGGTTCTCTCCAAATGCACTAGTAGCGTTGGCTATCCGCACTCTCCGAATAGCTGTTACCTGTGCAAAAACATGCTGCAAGCCAAGTAATAAAACTAAAAAGAAGATTATTTTTTTCATATGGTTACAATTCCTTATTTTATTTTGCGTCATGTGAAACTCGCTTATCATCTCCTTCCTTTTATATGGAAACTTATATCTGCTCGTTTCATGTTATTATTGCTACTTGCTTGTCATCTGTTTTATAAGAACTTCCAAGTGGCCGGCATTTATTACTTTGCTTATTATTTCGAGGTTTTCACCCAGTAAATACATTGTTGGTGTTCCAAATACATGGTAATCAATAGCCGGCTTGCTATTCCACTCCAGGTAATCGCAATAGTTAATCCAGGGCAGCGCCTTAGCGTATCCTTTAAAATCGAGGGTATTTTTGTCGAGCCAAATAAATACAAATTCAACATCATTTTCTTTTAGTTTCGGATACATGGCGGACAGTTTTATTAACTCCTGCTGGCAATTGGGACACCACGATGCAATAAAAACTAATAGTTTATATTTATTTGGAACCCGGCTTAAACATTCCTCCTGATTGTTTGGCTCCGTTTCATTATCGGATAAATCGATACCGGGGCCAAAAATAATATCAGGTGCCTTATTGCCGATTTTCATTTTTCGGTAGGATTCGAACCTGTTGCTGGTTTTGGGTGAAATAGAGCAACTGTTTTGATTCAGCATTTCGAGGCTTAAATGTTCGGCAGATGTAAAAAGGCTTCTTTGCTCGAAGAGGTTGAACAAAAACAGGCTTGTCTGGTCAAGTAGCTCAGGATTTCTGTCAATTAAACTACTAATAATATAATCGGTTGAATTATTCATTTCTACATAAACCGAATCGAGTGGCACACCCATATTTTCGAGCATAAAAAAATGTTGCTGCAAGAGTTCGGGAAACAAGCCGCTGTTATAAAACAAAGGGTTACTCAAGTCGGTATTTCTAAATTGACTGATATGCGACGATATACGTTCCGGATAATTGTGAATGGACACCCGCATATCGTTAATAAGCGTATACAAAGGAAGATACCAGGCCAGGTAAGTTCCTGCTTCTTGTTGTTGAATAAAATCCAGGCTCTGTTTTTCGAGTATGTCTATTTCATTTTTTATCCCTCGTGCTTTATTTTGAGTCTTCAGCAGAGGTATCACGGTGTATAATTTTTCAAGATACTTCCATGCACCCAATGCACTTTCCCGAATTTGCTGCTCGTATAAAAAGCGGTAAAGCTGGGTATTCACGGGGCTATTTTTAAAATTAATACTATCGGGATTACCGGCACTTATTCCTGTAATATGAATTCCACCGTTATGTAATATAAAATTAAATCCCTGCTGTTCGTTAAACAACAGATAGCCCATTCCCGAATAGTTGGCGGGATATTTAAAATTAAAGTTGCCAAAGCTGTCGGTGTTTACCGTTTCTACTATTTCCCGCTTAAACCCATTATAAACCGACAAGGAAACTGATTGGTTGGGACAGGCTGTAAACCGACCAGTAACAGGCTCCTGAGCCATTGTTTGCATAACTGGAAGCAGAATGATGAATAAGTAGTAAAGTCGCTTCATTTTGTTTCTATTTTCTGTTGGCTCTGAAATCACATACAATTTTGTCGCCTTTGATTCAACTATTAATTCAGTTACGCTTTCCTTTTTACTTAATCTTGTTGTCCTGTCAAAGCTTCTATTTCAACCATTCCCATCGTTTGCCCTTCGAATTTCAGCTTTTACAATTGATGTTAGCCTTGCTTTACCATGGACGAATTTATTTCAGTGCATAAAAAACGAACGGACAGGACCATTAAAAACACTACAAAAAATACCATTAGTACAACTAACCAGATGTAAAAAGAGAATAGACGTTCCTGAAGTTGCATTTTTGATATTTGTCGGTAATGTTTTACTTTACCATATCTTCATAAGCCCTAATTTATTCGTTCGAGATTGGATTGATCACGTTTGTATTTTTAAAATTATCCAGTTTGTATTCTTTATTCTGCTTATTAATAGCAATAGGTAACCGTCACTTTATCGTAAGTATATACAGGAACTAAAAGTTTTAAAGTGCTTGTGGTAAACGTGTAACTTGTCGGATCAAGAGTTTCTCCGTTTAGTGCAACACTGCAACTATTACTCGCATCGTTTACAATTGCAGTTTTAGCTAACGAGTGTGTTGTAGGAACTGAATCGTCTTCTTCAAACTTTTGAGTATACGATCTAGCTGCAACACTTGTGGCCTCCCATGTACTTGTGGTGCCATTCCAGCTTAATACCTGCCCATTTGTGGCAGCCATCTGGTTCAAGTCTGCGGCAACAATTGTCCCGTCATCAATTTTAGCCGAATTTACCGCATCGTTTGCAATCACTGTTGCATTGTAGGTTCCGGTAACATCTCCATTAAAAATTGCTGCTTTTGCCAGCTTTTCGTTTTCAAGATCAGAAATAGCTGAAGTATTGATCGTAATATTTGTTGTATTGCTTTCAATCAAGTTTCTTGTTAATGTGCTGTCGGCTTCCAGTTTTGTCTCCAAACTGGTAAATGCTGCTTCGATACCCGCACTGTTGCTGTTCATGTCGGCACGTATTTGCGAGGCGGTATCTTTTATTGCCTGCGAATTGTCGGCAATAGCTGAAGTATTGATCGTAATATTTGTTGTATTGCTTTCAATCAAGTTTCTTGTTAATGTGCTGTCGGCTTCCAGCTTTGTTTCCAAACTGGTAAATGTTGCTTCGATACCTGCACTGTTGCTGTTCATGTCGGCACGTATTTGCGAGGCGGTATCTTTTATTGCCTGCGAATTGTCGGCAATAGCTGAAGTATTGATCGTAATATTTGTTGTATTGCTTTCAATCAAGTTTCTTGTTAATGTGCTGTCGGCTTCCAGCTTTGTTTCCAAACTGGTAAATGTTGCTTCGATACCTGCACTGTTGCTGTTCATGTCGGCACGTATTTGCGAGGCGGTATCTTTTATTGCCTGCGAATTGTCGGCAATATGCGTTTTATTCGAGTTAATAATTGTATTTGCCTCACCTCCGTTAATACTAACATCTTCCAGATTCTTCTCTAGTTTTCCCAAAGCAGTTTGAATCGATTCTCCTGCAACCAAAACACCACCGTTGGTAGATTTTACATATTGTGCAGTAAGATTTACAAGTGAGGCATCAATATAACGATCAAGCCATTCGGCAAGATTAACCGAACTGCTACTTTCACTATCTTGTTCCCGTACCGATAAAACAGAACCTTCCAATTTCAACTCAGGTTTCTTAGAACCTACTTGCTCCCAGGAAGTACTTGACTTTACATATAAAAGTCTGGTTTCAGGATTAAAGGAAAAATCACCTTCCTGCGCCTTGACAGGATAGGAAGTGCCTATACTTATTTGCACATCTCCAATATGGCTCCATTTTCCGGAAGCATAACAGTAGTAGCAATCTTCTGAAGAATCGTAAACCAACAAGCCATTGACTGGGGCAACAATTGCCTCTCGTTCGGCACTTGTCATACGTGGAGCCAAAAAACCTTTGCTTTTCGACACTAATTCCAAAATCGCACTCCGTTCTGCATCAACTCCTCCTTTTCCAATGCTAACACCACCATCCTGTGCAAATAGGTTAAGCGGTATCCCCAGAGTACAAATTATCAATATCAGGTAAACTTTTTTCACAACGGTTATTTTTAGTTATGTTTCTTTTATTTGTTTTTCAATAATAATTTCCTCAATGCTTCGTCAGATTTATCAGAACGCAATTGAAGCAGTGCTTTTATATTTTGCTGAGTTTATTCTACTCGCAGTAGATTCAGACTTAACTTCTTTTTTATGACTTTTTAGGTTCATTATTTCGTAAGCCAGACGTAATCCGTGCGAGTTGAACTGATTTAAACCATCGCCAATACCCAATTCGAAGATGTAGCCCACTTTCATATTGTTTAATACTTTCAAATCGAGGATGAACGTTTGTGCCTGCCCAAAACGATGGCTGGTACCCAGCCACACTTTGTCGCGTAAGATAAAATTTGCTGCAAGGTCGTAAACCATCGGCACAGTTGCTGTTTTAACAATTACACCATTGTTTGAAGAATACGACTTTTCATTGTAGTATTTCAGAATAAACTCTGGGCGGAACTCAATCGATGGAGATAATTTGAACTTTGTTCCCAAGGCAAAATCAAACCCGGGAAAATATTGAGAATCATCTTTATCTTTCCCGAAACTGGCGGTCATCGAACTTAGCCCTAAATGCCAAATATCAGAATAAAGATATAAACCAACCGAGGTTGTTGGGTACACTCTATTTAAATCAGACTGGGCTAACAAAAAACTTAAATCTTCATCGGGATAGCAGATTATTTCGTTTTCATTAAACGAACTTTGCAAAAATCCCACGCTATAGCCCAAAGCTAAGTGGATTTTCTCAGAGATACTAATGTTATGGCAAAAGCCTGCATTAAACTCTGTAGTATTACGCAAACCAATATCTTCAACAATTACCTTTATGTTTGCCCCGAGTCTGGTCTTTCTAATCGGAAGGAAAATATTACCCACATATGTTTCGGGACTATACCTGAATTTATTGCCCCACTGTGCTCTGTTATACAAACTTATCGATACATTCTCTTTAAAAGAGTTATATGCAGGATTTAGGAATTCCTGTAGCAACAGACCTTGTGTATGCATAGGGACATCCTGAGCTTTCGCTTGCTGAGAAACCAACAGCCCGCAACAAAGCAGCATAATTCCACTAAAAAACAGTATTCTTTTGTTCTTCTCCATTATAATAAACTGATGATTGGCATTTGCCAATTATTAAGATAGTCCCATTCAGGAAGGACTAATTCCGTCCGACGATCTCAATTATGTTGCGCATTAATATTTTTTCTCCTTCAAGATTCTCCAAATTCATTTCATAGAAATAGGTTCCTTCTTTATAATTAATAGCATCGAAATCGTTTTTATAATTACCGCTTTCGTAAACTAAATTACCGTGCCGACTGAATACTTTTAGCGTAATTTGTTTATAGTTATTTATACCAGGCACTTCAAACGTACTTCGTGCCGTGCCGTTAACCACCAAAAAATTAACCAACTTCGGTCCCTCATTTTCAATGCCTGGATTTGTTATTTTTCCCAACTGCCCAAGTGCCAGCAAACCACTGTTATTCGGAGTATTGGTTGACAGGTAAAGCATATCGCGGGTTAAAACGGAATTAAAATCCATTACAAATTTAGGCGGGAGTACCTCTAAATCAGAAATATTCAATACACTAAGCGAATATTTCTCCGATTCATCAACACCGAATAACGACATGCCAGGGATAAAAGCAGTAGTCGCGTTTTCGGTATCAACCTGCCATCCTCCAGGCAAAGTAAGGCTCACCTCTGTTTGGGCTGCATTCCAGGTTGTTTCAATATCGGGTAAATACGACACACTTATTTTATCCAATGAAGAACAGCTTTCAATATAAAAAGAGCGAATACCATTATTATCTCCCACCGGGAAAAAATAAGTATCAAATGGATTTACATTCCTTGAGATTGTTCCAATCACATAAGATTCAGAGTTTAAATCATCTGAACAGGAAATGGCATCGGCGGACAAATTTTCAACATATAACTCGCTACCGGGCAAAACATCAATCAGCCCCGAAGTAAGGTGAAGTGAATTGCTTACCAAAAACCGGCTATTTATATATGTTGTGCCTTTACGTGACAAATACAAGTTTGAAACTAAGGCGGAACTACCCGATACCGAATAATCTTCATCTCCGTACAAATAGAAATTACCACTTCCCTGAATAGAACTATTTAATTCAAGCGTACCGCCTGAAGTACAATAAATATTACCCGAATTATTAAACAGTACATTGCTATTAATTTTAAGGCTGCCATTTATTGCTACCCCGGCATCGTTACTAATTTTAAGGCTGGTTTTGGTTACATTTAAATCGGTAGCAAAAACTGCTTCTGAACCAAAAAATACGATACAAATTAAGAGGAATACTAAACCCTTAGTTGAAAAATTGTTTTGGGAGATAATTTTGGGGTTCCTTATCATTATGCTAAATTATGTGTCCTTATTTTTTATGTAAACAACAAGCTATCCATCTTCTGTTGCAGCCGGTTTCACATTCAATTGTATCATCGGCCATCACCACTCTTCTTTTAAAAAAAAGTTATACAAAAATGCTCAGATATAAGAAATTTGTTTGTAGGGCAAAGACGAAATATTTGTAGGGTAATTCTGATTGTATTGTAGGTGAAAACTTACAAAGTAAAGTGTTTTAGTGGAAGAACAGAGAGTGAAGCCAATGTGATCTTGCAACTTCCAAAGGTTTTAATCCCAGCCTTTCTTGGGTTCTGACAAAAAACCAACGAAAAGAATAACAGGAACTTAAACCTGGAAAAAAGACTCAATAATTTATATTATTAAATTAAACGATTTTCAATACAATATCGTGCAAGTTCAGTATTCTTTTCCAGTTTCATTTTTTCCATAATCCTACTCCGGTACGTGCTAACTGTTTTGCTTGATATACAAAGTTCAGTCCCAATTTCCTTTAACGACTTTCCTCCCGCAATTTTAATCATAATTTCAAATTCACGATCCGATAGTTTTTCATGTGCTGGCTGGTTGTTTTCGTTGTTGAGCTGAAACGCCAGGCAATGAGCCAGCGACTGGGAGATATATTTGCCGTTTTTTGATATTTCTCTTACCGCCAGCAGCAGTTCTTCGGCGGCAGCATCTTTAGTAAGATAGCCCGAAGCACCGTAAGTAAGAGCACGAATGGCGTATTGTTCCTGCGGATGCATACTTAACATTAACACATAAACTGCCGGCCATTTTGATTTTATGGTCTGAAGTACATCCAAACCACTTTGGTCGGGCAACGAAATGTCGAGCAACAGGAGGTCGTAAATGCCTTTGCTAAACAATTTGAGTACTTCGCGTCCGTTTGCTGCTTCATCAATTAAGCAAACCTCTTTATATTGTTCGAGTATTCTTCGTAGTCCGTCGCGTACAATTTTATGGTCGTCGCAAATTAGTATATTCATTCCTCTATAACTATTTATTTTAATGGTGACTCACGTATCTCGCACTAATCCTGCTCCTTACCTCAAAAGCTTTTGGTAATAGCAAGTTTTATCCCTTATTTATCGGAAATGAAATCACTATTTTGCTTCCAAATTTAACTCTACGCGAAATGCTAAAAGTGCCTCCCAACGAAGCCGTTCTTTCTTTCATACTCATAATTCCAAACGATTTTTTCGAATTGACTTCAGCTTCTGTGATACCCACTCCATTGTCTCTTACTTCAAAATGAATAAAATCACCTTGTTTCCTGAGTACAATTTCGATTTCAGTTGCATCAGCGTGCCTGGCGATGTTAGTAAGCGATTCTTGCATAATTCTGAAAAGGGGTAGCGCATCATCGTTAGAAATGGCAATTCCGTTTTCAATATCCAGAAACACTTCAATGCCGTAGCGTAACGAAAATTCTTCGGTGTACCAACTAATGGCGGCCTCTAAACCTAGGTTATCAATAATTTCGGGTCTTAACTGCGAAGTAATCCTTTGTACTGTCCGGATTGCATCGCCTACTAAAACTTTAACATCTTGCAGTTTTTCTTTTGCTATTGAATCTGAAGTATTTTGCTTAATGATTTCCAGATCGATTTTTACCGCAGTAAGCGCCTGCCCCAAATCGTCATGTAATTCTCTGGCAATGTTTAATCTTTCATTCTCTCTGGCTTGTTCTACGTGTTTCGACAATTGATGCAGTTGCTCCAAAGACTTTTGCAACTCTTCTTCGGTTTTTTTCCTTTGCGTAATATCATGAACCGTTCCAATCCATTTAGCAGGAACACCGTCTGAGTCAAAAGTCATTTCTGCCTGTTCGTGTATAAATCCCTGGTCTCCATTCGAATATAGTATTCGAAGGTCAATACTTAAGGGAATATGTTTGTTTTTAACATCCTCAATACTCTCCATTAATGATTGATAGTCTTCCGGATGCACCATATCATAAAAGAGTTTAAGAGATGGTTTTACTTCACCCGGTTGAAATCCGAAGATTCTGAATGTCTCATCCGAACATTTCATTTGGTCAGTTTGGTAATCATACTCCCAACTGCCCACATGGGCGATTTGCTGCGCCTTGGTCAATGTCCATTCACTATCACGTAATGCCTGCTCTGCTTGTATTCGCTCGCTTATATTGGTTCCTATTCCTATCAGGTATTGCCGGCCTTCGCTCTCAAACTTAACCGAAGAATGCAGAAATGGAATTATACGACCATCTTTGGTTTTCAAAGATGCTTCAATTACTGTCTGACTATGCTCACTAATACTACAAATCTCCTTCATTATCAACTCCTTACTTTCAAACAAAAGCAAGTCAAAAATAGAGCTTCCTTTCATATCACTTGCATCATATCCCAAAATGCTTTCACACTGTTCATTCCAGTCAACCAGCTTTAGTTCAGGATAAGTGCATAGATAATATATCCCGGGTATGCTTTTGAGTAATGCTTTACTATATAAGTATTCCCTTTCTTGTTTTTGTTCGTGTGCTGTTAATTTCTCGTTAACCTTCGTCAACTTTTCAAGGGTTTCTTTTAATTGTTCTGCATTTCTACTTATGATCTGTTTCTGGTTAAAAAGATCTAGAAAAACAGTTACTTTACTTAATAGTATTTGCTTAGAAAAGGGTTTAATGATGTAATCAACAGCACCTGAAGAATAGCCCTTCAATACCTCTTCGGGATCAAAATGATCAGCGATTAAAAATATTACGGGTACTTTGTTATTTGCTCTGCCGTCATTCAGTTTTAGGGCCAGCTCATAGCCCGTCATGTCGGGCATACGCATATCAATAATGGCTAAAGCAAGCTCCGCTCCATCTATTTTTGCCAGCGCATCGGCACCCGAAATGGCACAAACTAATTTGGCATTTAGTTTATCGGGCACAATAGTGGGTATGTCCAGATTTTCCGGGTTATCATCAACAATAAGTATAGTAGGCTGATAGTTTATATTTAACATTCTCTAAGAGAAATAATTTTTAAAAAAGCAAATATAAGTCTTCACCCTAATTAGAACAGATGGGTATAAAAATTAAGAGATGGTTTTGTTAATTTAATAACCATAAAAGTTCAACGAACGAATAACAAAAACAAATTACTGAATGGAAGATAATACAGATTCTCTGGCATACCTGCAACAAGTATTCATCGAAAGAAAAATACCCTCAAATTCATTACACAATTCAAGGCAGGAGTTACATCATTCGCACATTTAATTGTCACCTTTACAGATGACAGCCTGGTTTGCGATTAATTCATAAATTTGAGCAACTAAGGGGGAATTTAAAATCTAAGATTTATTATTTGGGCACTAACAACAAAAATACCGTTCCAAATTCGGGCAAATTTTGGTTTGCACTCGATAATGCTGCCAAAATATATCCGGCTATTATCAACGAAAATAATACTGCCGTTTTCAGGATGACGGCCATATTGAAAAAAGCGGTTAAAATAAAACCCTTTCGAAAAGCAGTTTTGAAGGCTGAAAAACGGTTCCCGTTTTTCAGGGTTCAACTTCAGGAAGGTTTTTTCTGGTATTATCTTGAGCATCTTCCGCAACACATTCCCGTTGAGCCTGATCAGCGCCCCCTGTGCCGGAAATTTCAAAAAGGAAGTTTGTTAATTCGAATACTGGTAAAGGAGAACAATATCAGTCTTGAATGTTCGCACATTTTAACAGATGGTGCCGGGGCACTTGAGTTTTTCAAAACTATTCTCATCCTTTATTCGGCTGAATGCGGTGCTGAAATACCTGCTGAATATCGGATCAGCGATAAAGATTATCAGATTTCGGAAGAGGAATACGAAGATGCCTACAACCGCTATTTTAAGGCAGAAATTCCGCCAATGGTAAAACGGTCGAAGGCCTTTCACCTGCCTTATCCGTTAAGGTCGCGCTCCCGGTTCACCCGGCATTATGCAATGGTTCCGCTGAAACAAATAAAGGAAATGGCCCAATTTAGAGGAGTAAGCCTAACCGTTTATCTAACTTCGGTTTACCTGTATGTTTTACAGGAAATCTATGAAGATCTGAATGGCTTCAGTAAATATAAGAAACAAAAAAGGCTTCGTGTGCAGGTTCCTTTAAACTTGCGAACCATTTTTCCGTCGAAAACCATGCGGAATTTTTCGTTGTTTGTGTTGCCTGAAATTGATTTGCGTTTGGGCCATTATTCTTTTGATGAAATAGTTAAAACAGTGTACCACCAGATGAAGCTTGAAACGGATGAAAAGTTGATCAATAAAAATATAGCGAGAAATGTGGGAAGCGAAAGAAAACTGTTTATCAGGGGGATACCGTTATTTATTAAAAGTTTGATCCTGCGAATGAAATACTACTCGCTGGGCACAAGCCAGTACAGCGGGGTACTTACCAACCTCGGGTTGGTAGATTTACCTGATGAAACCGCCCAATTGATCGATTATTTTGTAATAACACCACCACCGCCCAACAAAATGCTGAAAATTAATTGTGGCGTGGTCGGGTTTGGCAATATCCTAACGTTGAGTTTTGGCAACATTACACTTTCGGAGGAATTTGAAGAAAAGTTTCTGCGATTTTTGCGTCAACAAGAAGTTTCGGTTGAATTAAAAACTAATTAATTGAAGGTTATGGTACAATGTCCGAATTGCGGGGTAGAAACCGAAGAAAATGCTATTTTTTGCTCATTATGTGGAGAACCGCTACTTGATATTATCACTGACAACAAGACTTTCATAAGATCGGGGAAACAACGGAGAGAAGAAAAACGGCTCACAGAATACCAGCAGTTAACCGGCCGTCAAAAAAGGATAATTTTTTGGCAAATATCAGGACTGATTCTCATTTCTGCTATAATCATCACCTTGCTTATTGATTTTATTGGAAATCAAAGCATCACATGGTCGAGATACCCCGCCACCGTATGTCTTGTTTTATTTGTCAATTTTACTTTGAACACATTTTTACACAAAAAAATCATACTCGCGGGCGGCCTCAGTTTTTTGTCGGCAGCTGGCCTTTTTATGCTGTTCGATGTTTATGCCGGCGGCACCGCTTGGGAGATAAAGCTGGGAGTTCCCATCATATTGGCAGCATACTTAACTGTTTTTCTTTTGATATTTTTTATCCGTAAAGCAAAGCAGAAAGGGCTAAATATTATCGCTTATTCAATGATTGCAGCAGGGGTGTTATGTATTTGCATCGAAGGAATCGTATCCGTTTATGCACGGGGCTCAATGCTTTTTGGATGGAGCCTGATTGTGATGGTGTCCTTTTTGTTTGTTAGCTTACCTTTGTTCTATATTCACTACCGCTTGAAAAAAGCAACCGATCTGAAACGCTTTTTTCATATCTGAAATTTCATAAAACCGTCCACAGTTCATTCCATAAATCCCTGCCCAACACGAAAAACAAAAGCAAACTCGCCACCCATCCGTGGTAAAGCCCCAAAGCCCAAAGATTTCGCCACTTGAAAAAAGCAAATGCAAACACCAATTCCATTAAAAAAGCAAAAACCATTAACGGGAGGCTGGGGTAATGAACCAAGGCAAATAACGCAGAGGTCAGCAGGATAATCTGAGTTTTACTACGTTTTATTGTGCTGATGGACACTAAATTTCCGGCAATCAGCGACAGCATTAAAAACTGCTGAATCAATCCCCACACCGGATAAAAAATAAAAACGGGAATAATATGCCAGTTAAGAAAGACTGCATTGTGAGTAAGGCCATACCAAACGATGGCTGCACTCATCAGTAAACCAAAAGGTGTAAGAAAAAGAAACGATCGATTAAAATGATTTTTACGAAAGCCCCACTGCTGAAGAATCTGCCTGTTTTTCCGGTATCTTTTGTAAATATATACCGACCAAAAAATACAGGCAACACCAATATAAAATGCCCGCAGGTTTAACCAGTCCATAAAAACATGTTTTAGCAAACCGGTTGCAACTACTGCAGCAATCTCAAGCCACCGCTGCTTGTCAGTTTCTATAGAACTACCCATTTTTCATGAGCTTTTCAATTCATTTAATAGTTCTTGTAAATTGACCGTTGCATAAGTAGATGCATAATCAGACATGGCATAAGGTATAATCAATTCACCGTTATGAATGATCGAACCACAGGAATAAACCACATTTGGGACATATCCTTCACGTTCTTCTGCATTGGGCATCAGCAAAGGAGATTTCAAACGGCCAGTCTCTTTCTCCGGGTTTTGAAGATCAAACAACGATGCCCCGAGCGCATATTCGCGCATCGGGCCCACCCCATGGGTTATCACCAGCCAGCCTTCGGATGTTTCAATGGGCGAGCCGCAATTTCCTACCTGGATAAACTCCCAAGGAAATTTAGGTTGTTGCAGCAATTTTGCGTTGCGCCAAACTGAAATATTATCAGAAAAAGCAATGTAATTATTGAATCCATCTAACCTGCAAAGCATGGCATATTTACCATTCACTTTTCGCGGAAAAAGCGCCATCCCTTTGTTTTGGGCAATTTCTCCATGCAACGGCAAAATCCGGAAATGATAAAAATCAGTGGTGTCGATCATTTTGGGCATCACAGTAGTACCGTCATACGCAGTATAAGTTGCATAATAACTGATCTTTCCGTCATCATCAACAAATTTTACGAAGCGCGCATCTTCAATTCCATTTTTCTCGTTGGCAGAAACCGGAAAAATTACCCGTTCAGAGATGTTGGTATCCAGCGAAAAGTCCAGTTCGTAATGCGACGAGGCCAACCAGATAATCTGATTAAATAATGCTTCTTTTTCTGCGGTAAGATGCAACGATTTTCTTGCTTCTTTTATACAATCGCGTAGTTCACCATAAGTAAATGTATCCTTTAACCTATCAAGAATTAAGTCGGAGGGGATAATCGCATGCACATCCTTCATCTCGCTTAATTTCTTTTTGAAAGACTTCTTTTCATAGACATATCGCCTGATGTGCTCCGCTTCTTCCAGCATCTTCCCAACCGGTTCAATGGAAAGATTATTGTTTTTATCCAGCACGCCCGTGCGGAAAACAATGGACGATATATGTCCTTCGCCAGTGGCTCTGAAACTAAATATCACTCTTTTCTCATCCGGGCCGGTTTCCGACTGATCGGGATGTTCGACAATGGAAGGGTTAAAAAATGCAGCGGATTCAATCGAATACTCCATGGTAAAATAGGAGCCAATAAGTATTTTTGTGGAAATGCTAAGCGAATCAGGCCCAACCTTTAAGCGTTCCAGCAAATGAGCGACCCTGTTAAAATGCTTTTCAAATATTTTGGAGATATTTCTATGCCGTAGCGAGTAATCTCTCAATACAGGACTTAACACCTGTAATACCGAGTTTTCGGACATTTCAATCACTGCGCGAATGGTGTTTAGCGCCCTTTCATCTCCGGTATAAAGAAACCGTGCAATTACCCTCGATGAATCCGGTATAAATTTTATGTCCTTCCTGTTTACTGCTACCTTCATAAATTATTCATGTTAAACTTTTTAAAGGTAATGTTTAAAGTGGATTAATTGTAATTGTAAATTTCATGAACATCCTACGAAATAAGTTTTAAGATCAATGCATAATACGGTAATCAAGTCCATAGTAACAACTCGTGTAAATACCAAAAGTCCTTTTTTCGTACTCCATTGCTCACAACATCGATCTTCATTGCTTTAATGTTGTCGTTTTAGCATAACAAGTCTTATATTGCCAATCACCAAAGGCGGACGAATAAACGTGAAATAAGAAAACAGAAACAAATTAAAATTAAAAGACATGAAACAAATTCTCACATTCGGGGCGATACTGCTTTTGACAGCCTGTAGTACCCTTAAGAGCGGTAATGGATCTATTTACTGGGTAAACAGTTATGAGGTTGACTGCGTAGGTGTAGGCCCAATGAAATGCCTTCAGGTTCAAAAAGGAGAACAACTTAACAACAATGAATGGCAAAACTTTTATACTCAAATTGAAGGCTTTGAGTACGAACCGGGATATGTCTACAAACTGAGAGTAAAGGAAGAAAAACTGAAAAATGTACCTGCCGATGCTTCTTCAGTAAAATATATACTGGAAGAAGTGATCGAGAAAAAAGAAGACCCCAGATGGAAATTAAACGGCAATTGGGATGCACTGAAAATAAACGGGTCGATTATAAAATTACCGCGTATACGTGGTGCCGGTGCAATTCCGCAACTCAATATCGATATGCTTGAAGGCCGGATCAGCGGAACAGACGGATGCAACAATTTTACAGGAACCCTTCAACAGATTACCGATAACGAAATAAACATGGGACCTTTGGCTCAAACCAAAAAAATGTGCCCCGATATGACCATTGCAACAGCTTTTATGGAAGCCATGAACAAGGCCACTCATTATACAGCACTCGATACCAAGCTTGTGCTAAAAGATGCAGCAGGAAACGAGCTACTTGAATTTACGAAAGGTACCGAGCCAAAAGTATTGCTAAACGACCTATGGGTAACCGAGTGGATGGATGGTAAATACCTTGACAACGGAACCGACTTTCCGCGACTGGAAATTAACAGCACAAAAATGGAAGTTGCCGGAACCGATGGCTGCAATAATCTGCACGGGAGAATTTCGGAATTAACCAACACCCAGCTGACATTTGGCGTTATGGCAGGCACCCGGATGATGTGTGCCGACATGAACATTCCTGACAAATTCAACCAATTACTTCCCAAGGTTCGCAGCTATAAAATCTCGGAACTCAAACTTTCGCTCTTTGATAAGCAAGGAGAAGTTTTGATGATTATGAGAAAAGTAGATTAGTGATATTTCACTGGCGGAAATTTCCCGGAAATGGCAAATTTCCGCCACTGTTTTAAACAAAACCTCAACAAATTAGCGCAGGCATTTCGGAATAAACAGATTACAATTGTTACTGAAATAAGAAAATACAACAGCCACGGTATGTTTTCAACCTGATGTTATAAGAAATGATTGCGATAAGACGTGCATATGAACAAAAAAGCCCCGACGAAGTTTTCAGTGTTTTTTTTGACCGGCTATGGCCAAGAGGCTTAAAGAAACAGGAGGCTCAATGGGATTTATGGATGAAAGAGGTAGCACCTTCTGTGGAACTACGAAAGTGGTTTAACCACGAAATCCCCAGATGGGAAGAATTCAAACTTTTGTACACCCGCGAACTCAAACAAAAGCCACAAACTTTACAAGAACTGAAAAAACTGGAGTTGCAACACAACCAGCTAACACTGGTGTATGCAGCAAAAGACAGAAATCATAACCACGCCCTTGTAATAAAAGCCTTGTTAGACTGCCTTTAAGCGCTCATTTCTATGTAAATAATCTTTTCATGATGGCGCAGGGAACTTCCCAACTTTTTTTGTGTCTCTGAGTAAATTCCCCTGCCGCCGGCAGACGAAATATCGCAACTGTTTTCAAATTGCGCCAAATACGAGCGATAACGGCCAATAATTTCCAACAATTCATTATTATGTTTTGCAGTATTGCATTTTATGTACGATCTTAAAGGCTTGAATTAAGAACGCTAACATTAAATAAGAATGAAAAGAATTACCCAACTAACCTTCACCCTTTTGTTCTCTGTGCTGTTTTTTCAGGCAACAACCGCCAAGGTAAAACTTCCGGCTATTGTATCGTCAAACATGGTATTGCAACGAAACACAACTGTAGTATTGTGGGGCTGGGCCGATGCCAACCAACAGTTAAGCATCGACGCAAGCTGGTTAACAACTCCGCTGCAAGTAACAGCCGATAAAGATGGGAATTGGCAGATTGAAGTAAAAACCAACGATTCAACCGATCCCCAGGTAATAAAAATAAGCAGTTCGGATACCAACATCACCCTCGACAATGTTCTCTTTGGGGAGGTTTGGCTTTGCTCGGGACAGTCGAACATGCAACAGCCGCTCAACGGCTATCCAGGCGAACCAACCTTTGAGGCAAACAAAGCCATTATCCATGCTGCAAATCCCAACTTACGATTATTTACCGCCAATCGTAAAGGCTCCAAAACACCACTTTCCGACCTGGAGGAATACACAGGATGGGAACAAGCCCATGCAGGCAATGTTCGCAATTTCAGCGCTATTGCATACTTTTTCGGACAACAACTTCAGGAGATACTGAATGTTCCCGTGGGAATGATTCATACATCGTGGGGAGGCAGTTCCGTTCAGGCATGGATCAGCAAAGAGGTAATTAGCCAATACCAGCAAGTCGACCTGGAGCAAACAGATATCACTAAATCGACCAACCAGATTCCTACAGCCCTTTACAATGCCATGATTCACCCATTGATTCCTTACACGATTAAAGGAGCTTTGTGGTACCAGGGCGAATCCAATCGTACGGAGCCGGAGAAATATACCGAACTTTTCCCTGCAATGGTAAAAGACTGGCGCGCTCGCTGGGGAATTGGCGATTTCCCGTTCTACTATGTTCAAATTGCACCTTATTGGTACAACGATCACAAAGCATATGAAACCAATGCAAACTCTGCATTCATCCGCGAAGCACAGTTAAAATCGGCCGATTTGATACCCAACTCAGGGATGGCGGTAACACTTGACATTGGCAAAGAGTACAGCATTCATCCTCCCCAAAAGCAAGAGGTGGCCGAACGCTTGCTCTACTTTGCGTTAAACCAGACTTATGGCTACGAAAGCGTTGATTGTGCAGGCCCCGCTTACGACTCTAAAGAGGAAAAAGACGGCGGTCTGCTGCTTCATTTTAAACATGCTGAAATGGGTTTGTTTACTCCTACCCAACTCGAGGGCTTTGAAATCGCAGGTCCCGACAAAGTGTTCTATCCGGCCCAGGCAAAAATTGTAAACCGGAAAGACGTGCTGGTAACCAGTGATCAGGTGCCCACCCCTGTTGAAGTACGTTACGGCTGGAGTAACTGGCTTGTTGGAACCTTGTTTGACACCAATATGCTACCAGCCTCTTCGTTCCGTACCGACAATTGGAGCGATGCCACCAGAGCCGAAGTGCAAGAAGCATCAAAATAGTTGATTGAACGGTTATTGGTGCCTGACCTTCGTTAAGCGACGAAAGTCAGGCACTCTCTCCATTATTCTGTTCCTACCCACCTACTCTCAAGTCATATCCAAAGTTCCATACCACTATAACAAGACGTAGTTTTTAGCCTCTCTCCTTCCGTGGCAAGAAAGCAAGGTCAATTGATGGTTATGATTTTCCTGCTTTAAACGGGAAAAATCACCAGGGTGAAAATTCTATGGAATAAGCATTATTTTTGCCGCTCGCCGTTTTTTGGATTTTTAGGTCCGTCGCGGTAACTTACACAAGGTATTGTACCGACAAAAATGATGGAATAGTTGAGAATATGGAAACGCTACTTCAATACATAAACATTGCGGGAACTTTTGCTTTTGCCATTTCGGGATCGCTCACCGCCATGAAAAAGAAACTTGATCCGTTTGGTATCCTGATCCTGGCCTTTGTTACTTCGGTAGGCGGAGGTACTATCCGCGATATGCTGATTGAAAAACGTACCGCTTTTTGGCTGGTCGAACTTGAATATTTGTATGTAATTGTTGCCGGAACCATCTTTGCCATCCTCTTTCGGAAAAAACTGTCGTACCTGCGAAAAACCATCATGCTTTTCGACAGCGCAGGACTGGGCCTTTTTACCATTGCCGGCGTGGAGATTGCTCTACAACACGGGTTCAGTAGCGTTAGTTGCATTATCCTCGGCACCATCACCGGTTCGTTTGGCGGTGTTATCCGCGATATTTTTGCCAACGAAGTACCCGTTATTTTCAGAAAAGAAATTTATGCTACAGTAACCGTACTGGGAGGTATTTGCTACTTGTTATTACGGAAAATGGGCTTCGATTTTATCCTGGTCCAGCTTATCCCGGTTTTGATGATTATCGTGCTGCGTATCCTGGCGGTTTATTACAAATGGTCGCTACCGTTGATTATTGTGAATGAAAATGAGGATCCAGAACGTTTGTAACGTGGATCTTTGTTTACGTGCCGTGTAAAGATGAAAAGTGAGGATTAAATGCAGCCTTTCTTTTTCAAAATTTATGCTATAACTAAAAGTAAAGTCACAATTTAAAAGCTAAAGTTCGTTTAATACATTTAACGAAACGAGGTGTTCAATCACGCCCCATTCCTTTAAAAACCAGCGATCGCCATCAATGTAAAACGAACTAATGGAAGAATTATTGATAGAGAAGACCCGTGGCTGACTCAGCCGGATGTTAAAGGTTTTGTACATCATCATTTCGAGCACAAGTCCATGCGAAACAAGTAGCACCTTTTGATCAATACATTTAACGGCTATTACTTCTATTTCGGTTGTTACCCGCTTAAAAAGCTGCTCAATGCTTTCACCGCCGGAAAAAGCAAACTTCGGATCGCGTTGTTTATAGCTATGGAACTCAACGGGGTATTGCTGGTTTATTTCTGCAAAGCTCATTCCTTCGACCTTGCCAAAAGAGCGTTCGCGCAAATTGGCATTATATTCAAAAGGTAAATGCAGTTGTTTGTTGATGATTTTTGCTGTTTCAACAGCCCGTTCCAAATCGCTGCTGATCAGGATATCGAATTCCCGTTTAGCCAGAGCATTTGCCACCAGTTCAGCCTGCAAGATTCCGTTCTCGCTCAGCTTACTGTTACGCTGCCCTTGTATGCGTTGCTGTACGTTCCAGATGGTTTCTCCGTGTCGGATAATGGTAATCTCGGTAGCCATATTTTTTTTCAAGTTCTGCGCGAAGATGAACTATTTTTTCTGTGGTGGAAAAGTTTCGATGTGAAGATATTATCAAGTTTTTGTTATGTCCTACCTACGAAAAATTGACTGACACTCGTTTAAAATATTGGACAGTGGAAGTTACTAGTTATGGTGCCGTATGTATCTAGTGTGGAGTTTCGACTAAAACAAACTCTTTATGGATAGGTTCCGGAATACCAGCACCTTTTGAGTTTTGTTTGTCACTTTAAAGCGGTCGTCAAGGCGGTGACCCATAATCCAGACAATTTTCTTTCCACTGCACAGCAACCACGTGTTTTCCTTTTCGTGCAAAGGAATTTTTTGATCGATAAAAAAGTCACTTATCTTTTTCATACCCTGCATTCCCAGTGGCTGGAAATAGTCGCCCTGTTTCCACTTTCGTATCAGTAGCGGAAACTGAATCGTATCAAGGTCGATACAAGCCACATCGGGAGATTTGACGATCTTAAAACCAGCCGCTACCGTTTTTTCAATACTCAACTGAACAGGTTCAAACAACTCCATATCGGCTTCTTCGATGTAGTAAAGCTGCTCGCCCGGCTCTTTAATGGGCGCCACAAACAAAAATGCACGATCTTTTACCAAGCGGTGTGTGGCCGAAAAAAACTGCTTACCGGGTTCGGCATCGAGGCTTTGAAACACCTCATCAATCACCGAAGGGTTAAAATGCAAAGGCGAAAGCACCTCCAACAAGAGTAAGTGAGGAAACTCTGTGGTGCGGAGCTTTTCAATGTCAATCCGCATTTCATCGTTTGTTTCTTCCACCACTTCTTCCTTATCGCGGTTTAACACCGAAGTGTATACCTGTTCGGCATCACGCAGGTTGTCGATACTCGCCAGCAGGTTCTTTTTGAAAGCGGGATTCAATTCGTTAAACAATGGAAGAATTTTATGCCGCAAAAAGTTACGCTGGTACACCACTTCGTTATTGGTAGAGTCTTCACGGTAGTCGAGGTAATTTTGTGCAGCATATTGTTCAATTTCTGCCCTTCCGGCCAGCAAGAGGGGGCGAATCAGGTAGCCCGACTTTTCCTTGATGCCGGTCAACCCTTTTATACCCGTTTTTCGCGACAGGTTCAGGAAAAACGTCTCGATCAGGTCGTCCTGGTGATGAGCGGTTACAATTCTGTCGTAGTTGTTCTCCCGCCGGATTCGTTCAAAAAAGGCATAACGCAATTCGCGGGCAGCCATTTCAATGGAAATACCACTGATCCGGGCATATTCCTCGGTGTCGAAGGTTTCGAAAAACGAGGGAATTCCGTGCATTTGCACGTATTCCCTTACAAAACGTTCATCTCCGTCCGACTCCTCACCACGTAGCCGAAAGTTGCAGTGCGCCACTCCGTATTCAAAACCCGATTGTTCAAACAGGTGTAAAAGAACCATGCTGTCGATACCGCCACTAACTGCCAGTAACACGCGCTCATCGGGAGCAATCAGTCCTTTCTCTTTAATATTTTGAATAAAGTTTTTTAGCACCGCGTATTTATTTTCTTATTTGTATTTCCCCACCAATTGTGCAATGTTCAGAATCACTTCCACAGCTTTTACCATCGAAGCGACCGGAACAAATTCAAAGGGGCCGTGAAAATTGTGCCCGCCAGCAAACACATTCGGACAAGGCAACCCGTCGTACGACAAACGTGCCCCGTCGGTACCGCCGCGAATGGCTTTAATTTTGGGTTCTACATCTGCCAGTTTCATTGCTTCTTTTGCAATGTCGATCACGTGCATTACCGGCTCAATCTTCTTCCGCATGTTGTAATACTGGTCTTCCATTTTCAGATCCACCACCTCTTTTCCGTATTCAAGGTTAATCAGCTGAACCACTTCTCTCAGCAGTTTTTTCTTTTCCTCAAATTTTTCGGAACTGTGATCACGGATCAGGTACTGGAGTTCAGCTTTTTCCACATTTCCGTTCAAGGATAGCAAATGAAAGAAACCTTCGTACTTTTCGGTATGTTCAGGGCGCTGGGTAGGCGGTAACATGCCCACAAGTTTGTGTGCCACCAGCAATGCATTCACCATTTTATTTTTGGCCGCTCCGGGATGCACACTCCGTCCGCTGATTGTTATTTTGGCACCCGCCGCATTGAAGTTCTCAAACTCCAACTCACCAATTTCCCCGCCATCTAGGGTGTAGGCGAAATCGGCCCCAAACTTTTCCACGTCGAAATGGTCGGTTCCTTTTCCGATCTCTTCATCGGGAGTAAAGGCAATCCTGATCTTTCCGTGTTTAAAGCTTTTGGTATTGCGGATGATTTCGGCAGCCGTTACAATTTCAGCCACTCCTGCTTTGTCGTCGGCTCCCAGCAAGGTGGTTCCATCAGCAGTTATGATGTCTTGTCCTTTGTAATTCAGAATTTCAGGAAAATCTTTGGGATCGATCACCACACCGTTCTTTAATTTCACCGGCGAGCCATCGTATTTTTCAATGATCTGCGGCTTTACATTTTCCCCTGCAAAATCAGGGCTGGTATCCACATGAGAAATAAAACCCACCACGTGGCAATCATCCACACCATTAGCCGGAATGGTAGCCGTTACATAACCGTATTGATCCATTTCCACCTCTTCCAAACCGATTCCTTTCAGTTCTTCCACCAGCTTTTTCATAAAATCAAGCTGACGGCTGGTACTTGGGTAAGAGGTACTTTCCGGATCGGAGGTGGTATATTGTTGGGCATAGCTGATAAATCGTTCCACTACTTTTTCCATATCACTAATATCTTTTCTTGAATTTTGTAAGCCTCAAATATACAAATTAAAAACACCAGCGGCTATTTTTCACCCCTCACTGCAACCGGTAAATGAAGTAATCCTGAGCAAAAAAGGTCAGACGGCATACTTCGTAAAACGGATTAAAAAATGCTGTAAAACTTAACTATAAAACATATTAAAAACCACAACCATCCTACTTAAAGCACGTAATAGCTAACATAAAAATCAACTAAAATTCAATTAACCATGAAAAAGCTAAAATGGATCTTTATCGCAGGAATTTGTATAGTGATACTTTCGGCTTGTAGTAACAACTCTCAAAAGAAAAGTGATCAACAGTCGAATGTCATTGAAAATACGATAAGTGAAGAACTTCATCAGGCTCACTGCGATTTGCTTGCCAAAGCAAACGAAGAACTGGCAAATATTAACCAGAAAGTAAGAGATTTGAATGACAAAATTAAAAACGGAGAAAAGTTAACCGATGCCCAGAATGCAGCTTTGGATGAATTTGAGGTAAAACAAGCTTCGATCAATAAACGAATGCATGAAATTAAAAATATCAAGCAGGAAGACTGGGAAAATTTCAAAGCAACTTTTGAAAACGATATGAAAGATATCCTTGCAACAATTGATAAAATACTATCAGAGTTTTAGGCTCGATTATTCTTCTCAACGACAAAGTACCAAAACGAATTCTTAATGTTTCCCCCAATTATGCTTTAGTTAACGTAAATTGGACAAAGCTTTCAAACATCGTCGGAACTAAAGGTAAAGCCCAGCCGCTTTCCTGTCGACATTTTTGAGTGACTCATTTTTTGTCTCATCTGTTCTACAGTAGCCATTTTTACCTGGTCGTAATGTGGCAACAAAAGATCAAATTCAATGCTGAACTGAATGGCTGTTTCGATGATTTGGCGCAGTACTCCCGGGGAAATCGTATCGATGGCAAAATCCTTGACCACTTCATCTGTTTGATTCTTTCCTTCTACAAAAAAGTGGTTGTCTTTGTTGACAAAAATTCGTGCCACCAGGTAGCCAATATCGTTCATCCGGTCGTATTTGAATGAATCGGCCAGAAAATTATAAATATTGATGGTCCCGCAATACGAACACATCGGATCGTCTTTCAAGTATTGAGTATTCCACACGGGATGTTTATCGTCAAACTGAAAAACATTGGAATGCATACTGAAAAACAATAGATCTCCGGCTACTTTAAACTCTGCCTCAAACGGGCCACGATCTTTATAATACGGCAAAGAAGTCTGCGGCACCCTCCCCTGAACGGCTTTGTGATAATCCCTTTCGAGTTGCGAAAGTACCTTTTTTATTATGGTAAAAGTGTTTACCGTATTGTTGTAAACGTCCTGTTTTACGCTGGTTTTAATTACCAGTGCCTCCAGAAACGAGGCTCTGATTTCTTTGTCTTTCATGTTTGCCTGTTGTTTGACGGATAAAAATAGCAAAAGCCGTCAAAAAAAGAAAGCAGCTTTTCAGCTGCTTCCCTATGTTTTTAAGTATATTCTTTTTAGTATGCGAGTGCAAAAAGAACCCTTCTGCCAGATGGTTTACCCGAGTATACACATTTTCCCTCTTCGGGTTCGAATTCCAAAGGCATACAACGAATGGTTGCCTTGGTTTCTGCTTTGATCTGATCTTCGGTTTCAGGAGTTCCGTCCCAATGAGCAGAAATAAATCCGCCTTTGTTTTGCAGTACATCCTTAAACTCCTCCCACGAATCAACTTTGGTGATGTGCTCTTCCCGGTAATCGTAGGCCTTTTTGAAAATGTTAGCCTGAATATCTTCCAGAAGCTTTTCAACATATTCCTCTATTCCGTCAAGCTGTGCAGAGGTTTTCTCCAGCGTATCACGGCGGGCCACTTCGATGGTTCCGTTTTCCAGGTCGCGCGGGCCAAGTGCCAAACGCACCGGAACGCCTTTCAACTCATACTCGGCAAATTTCCAGCCCGGTTTCCGGTTGTCGCTGTTATCGTATTTCACTGAAATGCCTTTTGCTTTCAGCTTGTCTATGATCTCATCCACTTTCTCGCTGATGGTAGCGAGCTGCTCCAGTTGCCGGTAGATCGGAACAATTACAACCTGGTAAGGTGCCAGTTTTGGAGGCAGTACCAATCCGTTGTCATCAGAGTGAGCCATAATCAAAGCTCCCATCAAACGTGTGGATACTCCCCATGAGGTAGCCCAAACATACTCTTCCTTGCCTTCTTTGTTGGCAAAAGTTACATCAAATGCTTTGGCAAAATTCTGCCCAAGAAAGTGAGAAGTCCCCGACTGCAAAGCTTTCCCGTCCTGCATCAACGCTTCAATCGAATACGTTTCCAGGGCACCGGCAAAACGCTCATTGGCTGACTTCAACCCTTTTACAACCGGAACTGCCATGTATTTCTCGGCAAATTCGGCATAAACATTAATAATTTTCTCTGTTTCCTCGATCGCTTCCTGTTTGGTAGCATGGGCTGTGTGACCTTCCTGCCACAGGAACTCGGCCGTACGCAAAAACAAGCGGGTACGCATCTCCCAGCGTACTACGTTCGCCCATTGGTTGATCAGAATCGGAAGATCGCGGTATGACTGAATCCAGTTTTTGTACGTATTCCAGATAATGGTTTCCGAAGTCGGACGAACAATTAGTTCCTCTTCAAGTTTGGCGTCCGGGTCTACCACTACGCCACCATTTTCCTCATCAACCTTCAAACGATAATGCGTTACAACGGCACACTCTTTTGCAAAACCTTCCACGTGGTCGGCCTCCTTGCTAAAAAAAGATTTTGGGATAAACAAAGGGAAATAGGCATTCACGTGCCCTGTATCTTTGAACATTTTATCGAGTTGAGCCTGCATCTTCTCCCAAATGGCGTATCCATAAGGCTTTATTACCATGCACCCTCTAACTGCCGAATTCTCTGCGAGATCCGCTTTTATCACCAGATCCTGGTACCATTGTGAATAATTTTCGCTCCGCGAAGTAAGTTCCTTAGCCATAATCAAATCTTTGGTACAGATTTTGTTTTTGTTATTTAAATTTTGAGCTTACAAAGAAAGTAATTATTATTGACATTAAATAAAGGGAGGATAGGTTATGAAATCAAGATTAACAATAGCAGGGGTTTTGGCACTTTTCCTGGGTGCTTGCACCACCGGGAGTTACGTTTCCAGTTCCTACACCGATGATATTTACTTCACTCCTGGCGACGTACCTCCTCCGGTAAGTATAGTGGAAGAGCCCAGCGTTCAGCCGGCAGAAAAATCAGGAAATGCCTTGATCATTAGTCAGATCGAAAGAAATGACGATGAATCAACCATGAACAATTACATTTTCGACGGCACCGAAAAAGATGCTGACGTTTTGCGATACAACATGGATCAAATGGAATTGCAGGACAGCGACACCACCGTGTATTATAACGATGACGAAATGAAATACGTCATCAACAATTATTACGACGGCGATGAACTCGATTATGCTTATCGCATCCGTCGCTTCCATCGCCCGTATTTCTACGATCCGTTTTACTGGGATAGCTGGGCTTATTACGACCCGTTTTATTACGATCCCTTTTATTATTCTTACGGACCTTCCTGGTCTCTATCCTGGAATTGGGGTTGGGGCTGGGGTTTCAACAGCTGGTGGTATAGTCCATGGAGTTATTACTCACCTTATTACAGTTGGGGATACCCCTGGTACGGAGGTGGATACTGGGGGGGTGGCCATTGGCACGGAGGTCATTGGAATGATGGTTATTACCCTGGAGGAGTATCAGTTAACAGAGATAATT
The DNA here is from genome assembly GCF_003576475.1 of Maribellus luteus. Taxonomy (GTDB): domain Bacteria; phylum Bacteroidota; class Bacteroidia; order Bacteroidales; family Prolixibacteraceae; genus Draconibacterium; species Draconibacterium luteum. The sequence goes on from NZ_QWGR01000009.1 coordinate 82,730, forward strand.
ACCGATACGGAAGACGTACAACCACCGGTTCAAGTGTAGCCCGGAGTGTTGGCTCGCGCGATGCCTCTGCTATTTCAGGAAGCAGAAGAACCACTGCATCTGGTGATCTGAAAAGCGGCACTACTGATGGAAGAAGGTCAACCGGTACAAATGTTAGAAATTCAGGTACACGCGATCTCAAATCAGGCTCCTCATCAGGAGTTCTTACTGAGGGAAGAAGAAGCGGTACATCTTCAGAATATACAAGAAGAAACACTGGTAGCACAAACAGCTCCGTACGCAGTGGGAATAGTTCCAGCACGCAAAGTTATACCCGTCCTGGCAGCTCTTCTCAAAACAGGGTTTATACCAGACCCAGTTCAAGCTCAAGTGTAAGAAGCGATTATTCGAAACCAAGAGTAGTAAGCAATACTAAATCAGGTAATAGCGGTAATAGCTATACCACTCCGCGTTCTTCGTCTTCTTACAACCGAACTTACAGATCCAGTTCTACCTACAACAGAAGTTCCAGCAGTGGAAGTTCTTCGAGAAGTTACAGGGCTCCGTCATCTTCAGGTTCTACAAAGTCAAGCAGCTACAGTACGCCATCACGTAGTAGTAGCAGCAGTAGTTACCGCGGTAGTAGTAGTTCATCTTCTTCCAGATCATCTTACTCTTCGGGCAGTTCAGGAAGCAGTAGCAGATCATCAGGAAGTAGCAGCTCGGGAAGCAGAAGTTCTTCCGGATCATCTTCCAGAAGTGGAGGACGTAGATAATTGCGATCCTCGTAATTCGAAGTAAAGAATCATAAAAACACGAATGCCATGAAACGATATTCCGTTTTAATAGCCATCTTACTTGTATTACCAGGTTTTGTGATGGCCCAGAATTTTGCCGATGCATTTCGCATGTCGTATAACCAGATTCAGGGTACTGCGCGGTCGGCTGGTATGGGAAATGCTTTTGGTGCACTGGGTGGCGATTTCACTTCGCTGAGTATTAACCCTGCGGGAAGCGCCATTTACCAAACGGGCGAGTTTGTAATAACTCCCGGGTACTATATCAATAAGTCGAAAATGACAATGGGAGGAAATACCTTCTCCGATAACGACCAAAACTTCAGTTTGAATAACGTTGGAGCGATAGGTACCTTTAAAACCAACCGTTCGGAAGCAGGAATTGTTAGCGTAAATTATGGTATTGGCTACAACCGTTTGGCCAATTTTAATAATAACGCCTTTGCCAACTTTAGTCAGTCGGGAGTTTCCTGGATAGATGATATTAATGCTTATGCCAATAGTGAAGCTTTAGCTCACTCCTATCTTGACCAAGAGATCGGAGCTATTCAATACCGCGACTGGACAACAAAACTGGCTTTTGATACTTACCTGATTGATTATGCTCGTGACAACGAAGGAAATAAAATCGATGGTCAGTACCAAAATATACTTTTAGATGGAGAAAAAGTTGACCAATTTAAAACTTATTCGCAGGAAGGACACATCGATGAATATGTTTTTAATCTGGGTCTGAATTTCAATCATAATTTTTACCTGGGGGCCACCATCGGGTTTCATGATATTCAGTATGAAAGTAATTCCATGTATGAGGAATTATTACTAGACAATAATTCTTTCCGCTATTGGGATGATTATTACATGGATGGCAGTGGATTCAACTTTAAAATTGGGGCTATTTACAAGCCGGCACAAAACGTTCGCTTAGGACTTGCCTTCCACTCTCCTACTTTCTACAACATTGATGAACAATCAACCTTAAGTATGGAATCACAACTACAAGAAAATCACTCTAATTATGGAGTAAACCGTTACAGTTATGATTTCAACACTCCTCTGAAAGTGGTCATGAGCGGAGCTGTCATTTTCAATAAAAGAGGCCTTATCAGTGTCGACGCAGAATATATGGATTACGGTTCCATGCGTTTCAGAAGAGGTGGCAACGGAGCGGACAATTTCAATGATTTGAACTCTGTTATGAGTAACCACTTTAACAGTGTAATGAACCTGAGAATCGGTGCTGAGTATAAACTTACCAATCAGTTTGCGGTAAGAGCCGGGTACGAAAACTATGGCAATCCGTTTAAAAGCATTTTGGATGACCAGTCTACTTTAACCGATAATACCTCGGTAATTTCGGGTGGTTTTGGTTACACGGTAAATGCATTCTCAATAAACGTTGCCTATACCAGCAGCCTGTCAAAAATATCAGATGGCAGTGTTCAACCCAACTATTACCAAGTAAAAAGAGATAATACAAATCAAAATATTTTGCTTACGCTTGGATTCAGGTTTTAGGCAAAAATTCAGTTAAGTGGTAATCAGAAAGGGGGTGTTTTCACCCCCTTTTTTATTGATCTCTTGTATAGAACTCGGACATTGCCGCCTAAAGATCCATTTTGTAGATCTTCTCCATTACATGCCACTTATCGTCGACACTGGCACTATCGCTTGCGTTCTGGAATTGTGAGACGTAAGCTTCCCACTCTGCCTGTCGTGATTTAGAGGCCAATTCAGTCATTGCTGTGTCGTGATCAAAATCAATAACTGTTTCCATGATCATAAAAAGCGTATGCTCATGCAAATAAATTTCCATATCGATGATACCCACTTCGCGCATCCCCTGCGTAATCTCGGGCCAGACGGCCCCTGGAGCATGTACTTTTCTATACGCCTCCATTAACTGCGGATCATTCTCCAATTGTAGTGTTTTGCAGTATCTTTTGGATTTCATAAAGAGGCAATCCTTAATTTTTGAGTGCGTTGTAGGTTCTCCTGCCGTAAACAGCTATAACAACAAAGCATATAAAAGGTAGAATAAACGAAAAATTTACTTCCGGGATAAACCCAAACAGTTTAAAATCGGCAAAACCATTTCCGCCAATATCGATAATTCTTGCCTGAAGAATGGGCAACAACGCGCCTCCAACAATGGCCATCACCAAACCGGCCGCCCCCAATGTTGCATCATCTCCAATATCCTCGAGCGCAATTCCATAAATGGTTGGGAACATAAGTGACATAAAGGCTGAAGTAGCTACCAACAGATACAATCCCAGCATTCCCTGGATAAGAATAACACCTGTTATCGTAATCATACCCCCCATGGCAAATAACATCAGCATAAAACGCGCATTCAAATACTTCATTAAGGCGGTACTTATAAAACGGCTGGAGAGAAACAGTACCATCGCAATAATGTTGTAACGCTGCGCCTCTGCTTTTGATAAACCCAGGTTTTCAGCATATTGAATGATAAAAGTCCAGCACATAATTTGTGCACCTACATAGAAAACCTGTGCCAATACTCCTTCTCGGTATATTTTGTTTTTAGCCAGACGTTTAAAAGAATCCTTTGCATGAATTTCGTGATCAGCACTTTGCCGAACCGGCATTTTTGAAAAAGCAATTACAACCAACATCAGAATAACCACAAAGCCCAGAATAACATACGGGTTGCGGATGGTTGCCAAATCTTCTGTACGAATAACTGCCTTTTCTGCCACGCTAAGGCTTTCAAATACGAGATTACCAGCGGTATCCCTCGCATCCGATCTCAAGCTGGGTAAAACCACCTGCGAAGCCACAATCATTCCCATTAGCGAGCCCACCGGGTTAAACGACTGTGCCAGGTTCAAACGGCGGGTGGCAGTTTCGGGCGATCCCATCGACAAAATATACGGATTGGCAGTTGTTTCAAGAAAGGCAAGCCCAAAGGTAAGAATGTACAGCGAAACCAGGAAAAATCCGAAAATCTCGAACCTGGCTGCCGGGTAAAATAACAAGGCGCCAACGGCATACAAACCCAGGCCAATTAAAATACCAAGCTTGTAGGAATAACGCTTAATAATTAGTGCTGCAGGTATTGCCATGGTCGCATATCCACCGTAAAAGGCAAACTGAACCATTGCCGCCTTGGCGTTCGATATTTCCATCACGGTTTTGAAAGCGGCTACCATGGGGTTGGTAATATCGTTTGCAAAGCCCCACAGTGCAAAAAGACTGGTAATTAAAATAAAGGGGACAATTACTTTTTTGTCCACCACTACCTTTTTCAGATCATTCATCGTTTTATTGGTTTTTGTTCATTGTGTAACGCAAATATTGAAAATCAAAGCCGAAACACTAACCTGTACTAACCTGTCCCTCCTCTTAATTTTCGAATATTTGCAGCGCACCTTAAAGGAACTCGTCCTTTCCGGTGGCTTTTAACTGCTCCACAATTTTTTTAACATCTTCGGCTTTATCCCGCCTGCAAACCAGTGTTGTATTCCCATCTTTCACCACAATCACATCTTCGAGGCCTACTACTGCAATCAACCCTTCGTCGGAATATACGTACGAGTTTTTAGTATCCAGCAGAAGAGCTTCACCGGCTCCGGCATTTCCATTTTCATCTTTTTTATCCGTTAAATAAACCGACTCCCAGCTTCCTAGGTCATTCCAGTCGAAATTTCCCTCCACCAGGTAAATGTTCTGGGCATGTTCCATAATGCCGTAATCCACCGAGATACTTTGCACTGCACGATAAATAGTATCGAGGGTTTGAGGATATTCCGGTTTCCCAAGATCAGCCTGAATTTTTCGCAAATCGGCATAGAGCGCCGGCGCGAATTTTTCAACAGCATCCAGAAACACCGAAACTTTAAATACGAACAACCCGCTGTTCCAGAAAAAGCCGCCTTGTTTCAGGTAGCCGGAAGCTACTTCTTCGTTGGGTTTTTCAACAAAGCGTACCACTTTAAACTGGCGAATCGTTTCTTCTCCCGTAATATCTTCGGCAGTTTGCACATAACCGTAACCGGTTGCCGGATAAGCAGGCGTGATTCCGATCGTGACAATACCGTCGCGTTCATCAGCAATTTTCACGGCAGCCAATACCGTGTCTTTAAAAAGCTCGTTGTTCTGAATCAGGTGATCCGACGGTGAAACCACCATAATTCCCTCCGGATTGTCTTTTTCGGCATACATCGCCGCCAACCCAATGCAAGGTAAAGTATTTCGCCCTACGGGCTCGTAAATCAGGTTTTCTTTGGGAAGCATCGAAGCCTGTTTCTCCAGAACTTCTGCCTGCGTAGCACTCGAAACAATGTAAATATTTTCCTTTTCGGTGAAGGTCGCAAAACGGCCAATCGTGTCCTGCAACAGCGAATCATCTCCAAAAATATTCAGGTATTGTTTGGGACGGATAGTTTTGCTTCGTGGCCAGAACCGCGTTCCGGAACCTCCGGCCATAATTAATGTATAAAGTTTGTTCATGGTTCAAGATATTATGAGGATGGCTAAAATACCTTTTATTCCATGAAATTCATAAATAAAGACAGATGATTCAAGCCCTGTCTGAAATGATTTTTTTGTCAACAGATCATTTTCACTATGCAACTATTCATGTTTTCCCTTCGCTTAAGTTTTTCGTGGTCAGAACACCTTAAAGGTCATCCCAAAATTTGAGTATTGATTTCCAAGCTATTTTCCGTAAATTGAATAGCGAATCCATTAAATCAAATTAATAATCAACAACATGCAAAAGAAAAGTCATTTAAACAGAATGAGTAAGCAATTGCTCTTGCTCAGCTTTTTCATCGCATTTTGGGCTTGCGCAACCATTTCGCAATTCGACCAATATGCGTATGTGCAAACGACCTCACTGAAAGTGGATGCGTTGAGCGTGATGGACCTTGCTACTGATGATTTTGATCAGCACAAAGACGAGGTTTTACAGCTCACTTCCGGTCTTCAGAAGATTTACGAATACGAAAAGAATCGTCCGAAGAACGAGATCACCGTAAAAATGTGGGAAAAGATGCTCAACGAAGACGACCATCTTTTGGGTGGATTTCTCTTAAAATGGAAAACACAGGGCCAACAAAGCAAAGTGTTTATTGAAGAAGCCAAGAAGATAATCGGTCCTGCGTTTGACCAGATAGCACAACTGGAAAGTAAAAAAATTAAACCTTCAGATATTTAAAACTTGAACAATGGCAGATTTAGAAAAACTTTTAAAGGAGTTGAAAGACGAAGGAATTTCGCTCGCACTCAACACGGTGAACGAGTTTAAAAACGAGGCAAAAGAAGACGCCGTTAACCTGATCGACTCACTGCAAACCGACATAAAAAGCTGGACTTTAATGGTACTGAACGGAGAACTTTCGAAAGGTGATCTGGAATGGCTTGTGATGGCGAAAAAGGACCTGATTGAGATGGTAGGGCTTAAAAATATTGGGTTGGCTAAAATCAAAATCGACGAGTTGAAAAACAAGTTGCTGGGTTTGATCGTCACTAAAATTTTTAGCCTGGTATAAAAAAGCACCTACCCCGGAAAACCGGGACAAGTGCTTTTATGCTATGAACGGAAATAGGCTTTCTATACGTTTCGGAGCCATTGATTGCTCACCCAGCCTTCAATATCGGCTTTTACATACGACCAACCTCCCTGCGATTTTAGAATCCGTACTTTCGTTCCCTTTGAAAGCGGGTTCGAAACCATTGAAGCATTCGTACTGGGATTAGATCGTATATTCAGATTGTCGGCAAAAACCACCGCGGCGTCTATCAAAGCTTCGTCATCGGGCTCGTCGGGCAAGTCTTCGTTGCGGCCAAACATCACCCTGCCCTGAAGCGATTCCAAAGGGAATGCCGGTCCGGGATCGCGTTTCCGTGATGGAGCAATGTCGTCGTGTCCCAGAATTTCCTTTATTCCATAAGCCGCTTTTAAAGCCTGACAAATTTCCTCTACTACCTGGAGCTGTTGCGGAGTATAAGCCTCCCACCCCCGTTCGCTGCTGTCGAACTTATGCTTTGCCAGCACCACATCTTTATTCTCGACTTTCTTGCCAAAATGAGTCAGGTATCCTTCCGGCGTCTGAGTCAGCGGCCCGGCATTGTCAATTTCAATTCCGATGCTGTATTGATTGAGACCGGATCGTCCTTTCCAGGTGCTTCGCCCGGCATGCCAGGTTCTTACATTAAAAGGAGCCAGCTGAATGATTTCCCCCGTTTTACCAAGTACCAAATGAGCCGATGCATTTGCCGCCGGATTTTGCAGCCATTTTGCAGAAGAAGTTAATGAACTTCCGGCTGTATAATGGATTATAATTGTATCAGGCAGGCCCGCATTAAAAGGCCCCGACACATTGGGTGTTTCCTGAAAAGAAATCTTGATCTTTCCATCGGTATCTACCAGTTTGTGTTGTTCAATTGTGATCATCCTTCTGCATTTACGTTGGTTGTTACTTTGCCTGTCACATTGCTGGCACCCGAGCCGGTAATAAAATTAGTAAGCTTGTTGGTAACGCCCATTTTTTCAGCCGTTCGCCCAACACCATACACTCCTACTACGGTTCCCCAGGCCCACCAAAATTCAGGAGGAAGCTCAATGGCAGGCATTTCTTTTGCCCCTCCGATGTAAGCAATTACAGGTACCAGCACGTAAATAAAAAAGATGAACAACATACCGGCATATACGATCGTCGGGCGAGCCCGTTTGGTATACAAATCACCTTGTGCCATTTCGGCTTTGATAATTTCCTGCCGCGCATCCAGCTCCTTTCGGTACGTCTCTTCCAGCTCACCTTCCAGCTTCATTAAGCTGCTCTGCATCTCGAGTTTAAACTCCTGTTTTTCTTCTTTCGTTAATGTAAAACGATCTACAACATCACCTACAGTGCTCACAACTTCGGTGATCCCTTTTCCAAAAAGTTTCTTAAATAGTTCCATGTTTATTAGTTATGTTAATAGTGAATTTTCTGTTGATTAATGAAAGTGCCGAACCACAAAGTCGTAGGCATTGTCGAAACACACTTTTCTGACAAATTCTTCGGAAGACAAACCAAACAAAAGCGCTTCTTTTTCAGGATCGTTGCTTATCTCCCTGACCAGGTCGTTGGCAAGCTGCCCAAAATCAAGCACTGTTGCGTACTTGTTGATCGGATCAATAAAACCATCAAAATCGGTTCCCAGGCAAAATGTGTTTACAATATTTTTCTTCGCCGGAAGCTTGTCATCGGCTGAATGTATCACAGCCTTCATCATACATTTGATGTGCTGCCAAACGTAGTAAGCGTGCGTTGATTCATCTTCTGCATCCGATTTGGAAAGTCCCAGTACGCGTTGGTCGAAGTTGACTCCGATCACACCACCCGATTTGAATATGGTGACCACATCTTCGTCGCAAATATTGATGTTCCAATTGTTGAACGGATGCCCGTAACGCTCTGAAAAGTCACCATTGGTTTCGAGCGTCATTCGTTTAATATGCTGATCAAGCGTTTCAACCCCCGAATAGGCCACATGACTCGCGATTACCGCGATTGGATGTTCCGTTTCAAAACTGGGGATTACAAATTTCTCGTAGTAAGCTTTTCGTGCCTTGGCATTCAGGTGTTTTACGTCAATCAAAATCCTGCGCCCCAGTTTTTCCGGATCATATTTCCCTTCTTCGTTTAGTGCCAGAAGAAAATTTATCACTTTCATTCCTTTCTCGGTAATCCCTTCTGTAATGCCTTCCGATTGATCCAACAACAAGTTTCCGGCATCGGGAATGCTGTGTGCATGCCCGGCCAGGTAATTAAAAAAATGATGTGTGAAAGTGATAAAAAATACGGGCTGCTCCCAGCTCTTCACCTCTATTAACCTTTTTTTGATGGCCTCAAAATCTTCGTGACTGTTAAAAACATTCGCACCTTCAATAGTCAATACAAATGCTGTTTTGTCCTGCGCAATAATCTCTTCAACGTTTTTTCCGTTCAAAGCCAGGTAATAAGCGCCTGTTGCAGAAAGGCTTTCCTGTTCCTTTTGCAGTATTTTCTTTTTACTGACAAGAATTCGCTTGTAAAACGGGATATATAGTTTAGTGCTGCTTTCCGTCGCATTTGCTTTCAGCAGAAACTCTCGCTCCTGTTTTAATTCTTCAAAATAATTGTACTTCCTGCTTTGTACAAAGTTGATTCTCCGCAAAGGAATCTTCATGTAAATGGCCTGAATAAAATCCCGAACCGCCAGGTTGCCTCCTTTGGCATTTCCGATAAACTGTAAAAAACGGTTTAGAAAAGTACTCACTGCCTCATTCAGCAAATTATCTCCCAGGTATTTTTCAAGGTTTTTAGCCACTACCTCCGTTGAATCTTTTCGCCCGGTCACCCACCCTTTTTCAAGCGGATAAAGCGAGACAAAAGCCAGTTTGAGATGTCCGTTGCTGATTTTGGCCATATCACATTGCGTATAAGCGGCCGCGCGTTTTCCCTTCTCTTCGGCTTTTCTCTTGGGCAGAATGATCCACCAGGGATTGTATTTACTTTTTGATTCGGGTCTGCGGCTTTTATGCAGCCAATTGTACGACCGCATGTGCGGATGACAATGCAAGTCGGCAAAACGATTTATGGAAGCCATAACTCGAGGGGTTTAAAGTTTTTTAACTCGGAAAGTGTAGCTATTCTGTTCTCGAAAATCAGAATACAAATTGCAACAGATGCAAAGCGTCTTGTTTTGATAACCGGGCACATGATAATGGTTGATTTAATGTAAAACTGCCTTACCCCGGTTAAATCACGCTATACAATTTAGTGAACTATGCCGAAAAATACAAATACCCCCACAACGGAAGTAGATTGAATTAGATTGATGGATTGATAGGGAGATTGGTGAGCATGAAGACAGAATAATCAATATTGAATAACCAATCACTTGCTCCTCGCGGCTCGCAGCTTATTCTAGCATTATAACATTGATGCATTTTTGCATCTCCTAAAATGACAGGTAACTAATAAACAGTAACTCGATGCTCTTTGCAACCTGCCTGGGTAGGTGCTAAGCGGCCGTAATCCGCTAAGCGCAGGACTCGCAGCTCATTGCTCATTTCCGCATTTATTTCCGGCCTTGATATTCCTTTACTTCCACTTCGCCCTGGGCGGCCAGCAAAGCATTCATTGCCAGTGCATCGAGTTCATCTTCACCCGGATAAACAAAAATATCTGCAATAAATGCCGTTCTTTTCTGAACATATTCAACCAGGTCCTTACTGTAAGCCAAGCCGCCGGTAAGCAGAATTCCATCTACATTTCCTTCGAGAACAACCGCCATTTCACCAATCATCTTGCTGAGTTGGTAAAAAAGTGTCTCCTGGATAATGCGCGCCTTTTCGTCACCCGCTTTCGCGCGATTCTCGACTTCCCGCGCATCGTTTGTTCCGAGGTAGGCAACATAGCCGCCTTCACCCAGCACCATTCTTCGTACCTGGTCACGTTCCAGTTTTCCGCTGAAACACAAATCGATCAACTGCCCCGCCGGCAAAGTTCCCGAACGCTCCGGACTAAAACAGCCTTCTCCATCCAGTGCATTGTTCACATCAATTACTCTTCCGCCTTTGTGCGCTCCCACCGAGATTCCTCCCCCCAGATGAGCAACGATCAGGTTTAAATCCCGGTAATTCCGGCCCACTTTTTTAGCGTGAATCCGTGCCGTAGCTTTTTGATTCAATGCATGAAAAATAGAACGCCGCTCCAGCATCGGATGACCTGAAAAGCGGGCGATATCCTGCAATTCATCTGTTACAACCGGATCGGCCATAAAAGCCTTCGCCCCCGGAATCTGAAGCGCAATGTAATCGGCCAGCATCGGCCCCAGGTTACTCGCATGGTGCCCCATTACCCCTTGCTGAAGGTCCTCAAGCATCAGGTTGTTCACCCGGTAAACTCCCGACTCCAGCGGATAGGTCAAACCACCGCGCCCTATGATATACTTGATGGAATCCACATCAATCTTCTCTTCCACCAAGGCATCTATGATCAATCCTTTTCTGAATTCAAACTGGTCTTCTACATTTTTATAATGGATCAACTGTTCGAGCGAATGCCGGATGGTTTTATTCAGCACACATTCACGCTCGAAATAAACAGCAAATTTGGTGGAGGTGGAACCTGGATTTATGGCAAGAATCCGAATCATTCTAACTTATTAACGATGCCAGCGCAACAGAGTTTAACTTGGTTTTCCTACTATCGCCCCGTGATGAAACAACTACCGGCACTTTCGCCCCGGCAATAATCCCCGACATTTCGGCTTTGGCCAGTTTCGAATTGGTTTTGTAAAACACGTTGGCCGCATCAATGTTTGGGAACAACAAACAATCGGCATCACCTGCCACCGGCGAAGTAAAGCCTTTAATGGCAGCTGCGTCGCTGTTGATGGCCACGTCGAGCGCCATGGGGCCGTCAACCATTCCGTGTTCGATCTGCCCGTGTTCCGACATTTTTGCAATGGTAGCACCATCCATACACGATGGAATAGAGATAATAATCTGCTCGGTTGGAGCGATCACAGCCACTTTCGGCTTTTCTATTCCCATTGCACGGGCAGCGCATATCAGGTAATTAGTAATTAATAGTTTCTGTTTAAGATCGGGGTATGGCAACACCGCCGCATCGCTAAACAACAGCAGCTTGTGGTAGTTCGGATTCGATACAACAGCGATGTGACTCAGCATTCCCTTCGATGGAATCAGGTTGTATTCTTTTCGAAGCAAGACACGCATAAACTTATCGGTCGAAATCAGGCCTTTCATCAGAATATCTGCTTTTCCTTCGTGGACCAACTCAACGGCCTTCGCGGTGGCTTCCTGTAAATCAGATGCATGAATGATTTCGTAAGAACTGACATCGATCCCCAGCTTGCTACACGATTTTTCAATGGTTTCACGGTCGCCGGTTACAATGGGCTTTACAAATCCGAGCTGTACCGCATCCTGCATTGCTTCGAGCGTGTTCTCGTCGATACCGTTAACAGCTACTACCCTTCTGGCTTCCTGTTTTTGTACGGCTTTGATCAGATCTTCAAAATTACGTATTTGCATCTTCTCCATTTTTACCCGAAAATTAGTGCAATTCGCTGACACAAAGCACCTGTATTTCTCATTCTCTTTTATGTTTTATACCATGAACTGATCCTTTCAGCTTTCAAATGGATACTTCAAAAGTTCGCTTTGGCAAACATTATTATCAAATCCGCTCTATCTGGTTTTATTTTGCTTCTTTTCGCGGCAAAAAATTTTTAATCGCATCTTGAAATTTTTATCACTTTTTTTGAAAACAAATCTTCCATTTAAAAGAACAATTAACCTATGTGTTCGAAAAATTTGCTTTTGGGCTTCGAACAAAACCTGATTACAACAAAGAACCCCCTATATATTGTTCAAAAGCAAACAGCTGTTTTATAATATGCTCCGATAGTTCTTCTGAAAACATTTTTTGTACTAACTTGATAAGCCGTATAAAAAAGTTGTAACTGAAACCTTTTCTACTTGATTCGATTTGATCAACCATACCGACTTTTTTCCACTCTCTTCGAAAACTCGGATAATGGTACTTACGTACCTGATTTCTCCAATTTATCCGGTTGCTGTAAAGAATTATGTGAAAATCTTAATCTGAACATTTTGCGTATTCATAAATCAATTAAATCATTAAAAACTATAAAGTTATAACGATGGTAAATAAAATTACAAGTTTAGCAGAATACTTCAGAAAGTACCAGGAAAGCGTGGCCGATCCTGATACTTTTTGGGGAAAGATTGCTGAAAGCCACTACTGGCAGAAAAAATGGGACCAGGTACTTCAATACAAATTTGAAGGCGAAGGATCTCCCGATGTAAACTGGTTTGTAAACGGGAAACTGAACATTACGGAGAATATTTTTGAACGTAACCTGTTTACCCGAAAAGACCAGGTGGCTATTATCTGGGAACCCAACGACCCGGCAGAAAAAGAAGTCCGGCTTACTTACGGAGAACTTTTCGACAAAGTAAAACAGTTTGCCAATGGCTTGAAAAAGCTGGGTGTAAAAAAAGGAGACAGGGTGGCTTTGTATCTTCCGATGATTCCGGAGCTCGCCATCGCCATGCTGGCCTGTGCCCGTATTGGCGCCATTCATTCGATCGTTTTCGCTGGCTTTTCAGCCACAGCGCTGGCCGACAGGGTAATCGACGCGGAAGCTTCGGTGGTTATCACCTCCGACGGAGGATTTAGGGGAGCCAAATCCATTCCGCTAAAAAGTATTGTTGACGAAGCACTGACAAGCTGTCCATCAGTAAAATATTCAGTGGTTTTTAAACGTACCGGCGAAGATGTAAGCTGGGAAGAAGGACGGGATATTTGGTGGCACGACCTGATCAAAGACATTTCGACAGAAAACAAAGCCGAAACCATGGATGCCGAAGACGTGCTGTTTATTCTCTATACTTCCGGGTCAACCGGGAAACCCAAGGGAGTAGTTCACACCACCGGCGGTTACATGGTGTATACTGAATATACCTTTAAAAACGTATTTCAATACAGCGATGGTGACATTTTCTGGTGTACAGCTGACATTGGATGGGTTACCGGACACTCGTACATTGTTTACGGCCCCTTGCTGGCCGGCGCAACCTCGGTAATGTTCGAAGGAGTTCCGACCTGGCCCGATGCCGGACGTTTCTGGGACGTGGTGGATAAGTACAAAATCAATCAATTCTATACCGCCCCAACAGCCATTCGGGCTTTGGTTGCCCAGGGTGATCAATGGGTTACCAAACACGATCTTAGCTCGTTAAAAGTTTTAGGAACGGTTGGTGAACCAATAAACGAAGAAGCCTGGCGTTGGTACCACGATTTGGTGGGAAAATCCAAATGCCCGATTGTTGATACCTGGTGGCAAACCGAAACCGGCGGAATCATGATCTCTCCTCTTGCCGGAATTACACCCACCAAACCTTCGTTGGCGACTTTACCATTGCCCGGAATCCAGCCCGTGTTGCTGGATCACGAAGGAAATGAATTAAAAGGAAACAGCGTGGAGGGAATCCTGTGTATTAAATACCCTTGGCCTGGCATGCTTCGCACAACCTGGGGAGATCACCAACGCTGCTACCAAACCTATTTTTCATCTTTCCGGGGGTATTACCTCACCGGCGACGGTGCCAAGCGCGACGAAGAAGGCTACTACCGGATCATTGGCCGTATTGATGATGTGATCAACGTTTCGGGACACAGGATTGGCACTGCCGAAGTGGAAGATGCCATCAACCAGCACCCGAAAGTGGTAGAATCGGCAGTGGTAGGTTATCCGCACGCCATAAAAGGATCGGGAATTTATGCCTACGTTATTTGTGAAGATATGACCGATGCCGAGCTGGCTTCCATTGAGGACGAAATTCGCGCAACCGTAAACAAATTTATCGGGCCCATTGCCAAACCCGATCAAATACAAATTGTGAGTGGCCTTCCCAAAACCCGATCCGGCAAAATCATGCGCCGGATACTCCGGAAGATTGGAGAAGGCGATGCTACCAATCTTGGCGACACTTCTACATTGCTCGACCCCGGAGTTGTTGAAGCAATTATAGATGGAGCAAAAGTAGCCGTAAAACGCTAAGCGACATACCAAAAGACACCTTCACCTGAGGGTGTCTTTTTTCTTTTTAAAAAATCAACCGCAACCTTTCGAAAATGAGCATGAATACCAAATTTCACATGCAGCATTTTCTTCCACTACAACATGATAATTAGCCGTCAGTTGACGGATTTGTGAATTTTCCCGGCTTTTCGGGACGACCTAAAAAAACCAAAAATTCAACCAAATGAAAAACCCAAAAGTTTTAAACCGTGGTTATGTGATCCTGGGTGCCATACTTATTCAACTGGCTTTAGGTGCTATTTATGCCTGGTCGGTTTTTACACCCGCGCTAAAATCAGAGGGCTGGTCGAGCGAGAATACCCAATGGGTATTTGCCGTTGGTCTGGCTTCCTTTGCTATTGTAATGGTCTTTGCCGGCAAACGATTAAAAGCCTGGGGCCCTCAAACGCTAACCTGGCTGGGGGGTATAATTTTAGGAGCAGGCTACCTGCTGGCAGGTTTAACAGGCGGTTCAAACTTTATCGCCTTGCTGTTGCTGATCGGCCTGGTAGGAGGAGCCGGAATTGGCCTTGCCTATGTAGTCCCCATTGCCGTTGGCATGAGATGGTTTCCGGATAAAAAAGGAATGATCACCGGGTTAGCCGTGGCCGGTTTTGGTTTTGGCGCTATGTTGTGGGTAAAGCTAGCTGGTTCGTGGGGGCATTTGATCGAAAACCTGGGGCTCTCCAATACTTTTACCATTTACGGGATAGCGTTTGCCCTGATGGTAGTCGTTGGAAGTTTATGGATGAAATTTCCGCCCAAAGACTGGAAGCCCGAGGGTTTTCAGGAAAAACAAATGCAGCAAAGTTCCGGAGAAAAGGAATCAAAAGAATTTACTAGCAGCGAAATGCTACGAAATCCTTCCTTCTACCTTATTTTTCTGACCTTTGTTTTTAGCGCCGGAGCCGGGTTAATGTCCATCGGATTAATGAAACTTTACCCCATGCAGGCACTCATGGAATCCGGAATTAGTGAAGAGGCCGCAAGCGCCATTTCAGGCACTGCCATGGCGGTATTCTTTTGCCTGGCCAATGGTTTGGGCCGAATTCTCTGGGGAATGATCAGCGACAAAATTGGAAGGAAAAGATCCATTGCACTGATGACAGCCATTCAGGGTGTAACAGTAATCCTGTTCTCTTTTATGGCCGGAAATGTGGCATTATTATACATCGGCGCCACACTGATCGGATTCAATTTTGGTGGAAACTTTGCACTATTCCCTACTATTACCGCCGATATTTTTGGGGCACGTAACGTGGGACAAAACTACCCCTTTGTATTTCTGGCTTATGGTGTTGGAGGAATACTGGGTCCCATTCTTGGAGGAAAAATGGGTGATCTGAATAATTTTGCCATGGCTTTTACCGTATCCGGAATTGCCGTTTTAATCGGAACACTGATGATCATTTTTGTCAAAAAACCGGTTTCATAGCTAACAGTCTTTCCCAATAAAAAGCATTCTGATTCGGGATGCTTTTTATTTTCCTTTTTTTTGTGCTATAAAACAGCTGAATTTCAGGTTGTTATTAAACATATTCCGGCTATCAAACCAACCCAACAACACACTCAACACTCTGAATAAAAGAACATTGTAACAAAAACAGATAATCAAGCAGAAATAAAGGATCATTTTTTTTGATGATTTTTTTTGATGAAATTTATAGCAAAGAACAAGCAACGGTGTTCGGCACCAAATCAGGTGAAAGACAAGTCACGACAACCAAAAACTTAAGACCATGGCCATCAAGAAACTCGACAGCATTTTTAAGCCCAAGAGAATTGCTTTAATTGGTGTTTCAAACAATCCCGACAGCGTTGGAGGAATTACCCTCCGCAACCTGGTAGGAGGAGGTTTCAACGGGGTGGTGTACCCGGTAAATCCAAAGCGCGAAGCAGTTTTTGGAATCCCGTGCTACCCCGATGTTAAAAGTCTTCCTAAAACACCAGACCTGGCAGTAATTATGACGGCTGCTCAGTGGGTGCCCAACCTGGTCAGAGAATGTGGCGAAGCCGGTATCCATGGCCTCATCATTATGTCTGCCGGATTCAAGGAATCGGGCGAAGAAGGGAAAAAACTGGAAGCGCAGGTAAAAGCCGAAAAAGCCAAATTTCCCGATATGCGCATCATTGGTCCCAACTGTCTGGGCATTCTGGTTCCGGGTTTGAACATGAACGTGAGCTTTGCTGCCGGTATGCCGAAAAAAGGACATGTGGCTTTTATTTCGCAATCGGGGGCGCTGTGTACCTCGGTGCTCGACTGGGCATATGAATCCAATATTGGCTTTTCCAATTTTGTTTCCATCGGTAACTCCATGGATGTTAGTTTTGGCGACCTTATCGATTATTTTGGGCAAGACCCGAATACCAAATCGATTGTTCTATATGTGGAGTCGATTGCCGATGCCCGCACTTTTATGTCGGCCGCCAGGGCTTTCTCGCGCGAGAAACCGATCATCGTATACAAATCGGGGCGTTTCCCCGAATCAGCGGCTGCCGCAGCCTCACATACGGGTGCCATGGCCTCCGAAGATTCTATTTACGATGCAGTGTTCCGCCGTGCCGGCCTTGCGCGTGTTTTTGACTTTGGCAATATTTTCGATTTTACCGACCTGGTGGGAAGAAAGCGAATCCCCAAAGGAAACAGGCTGGCCATTGTTACCAATGCGGGCGGACCGGGTGTTATGGCTACCGACTCACTGATCGCGATGGGAGGAAAACTCGTCAAACTTTCGGATGAAACCATGCAGCGGCTAAATGATTATTTGCCACCTTTCTGGTCGCACGGTAACCCGGTGGATGTTTTGGGAGATGCCACGCCCGAACGTTTTGCACGAGCCACCGAAATTGTTTTGGAAGATGGCAAAGTGGACGCGGTGCTGGTTCTTCTCACTCCGCAGGCAATGACAGATCCCACAGCAACCGCACGTGCCATTGCTGAAATGTCGGTAAAAACAACCAAGTCCATCATGGCCGGATGGCTGGGAGGAACCGCCATGCGCGATGGAATCCAGATTTTTAACCAGGCCGGAATTGCCAGTTACGCAACTCCGGAACAGGCGATCCGCGCATTTATGACTCTCTCTGAATACTCGGAAAACCAGCAAATGTTGTATGAAACGCCGCGGGAAGTTCCGGTTTCGTTTCAATACGACCGGAATGAACTTCGAAAAAAATACCTGAGTGAAGTCTTCCCCAAAGCTAAAATTCTGAACGAGGACGATTCAAAAATGCTGATCAACGATTACGGCATTGATACCACCCACCCCACCCCGGCTGCCACCGAAGATGAGGCGGTGCAAATTGCCGAACAAAAAGGCTACCCGGTGGTACTGAAGATTTATTCGCCCGACATAACGCATAAATCAGACGTTGGCGGAGTAGCGCTGAATATAAAAGATGCCGAAATGGTGCGGGCCACTTTCCGCAACATGGTAAAAACAGCCACCCAAAAACGTCCGGATGCAAGAATTGAAGGAGTTACTGTTCAACGAATGGTGGATTCGAAAGACGGTATTGAGTTGATTCTGGGTACAAAGAAAGACCCGGTTTTCGGCACAGTAATGCTGGTTGGAATGGGAGGAACTACTGCCGAATTGTTCAAAGACAAGAGGCTTGAATTTCCACCGCTTAACGAACACCTGGCCCGCCTGATGCTTCGTTCCCTAAAAATTTATCCGTTGTTGAAAGGATGGCGCGGCGACAGCCCCAAAAACATCGACAAGCTGATTGAAGTACTAATCCGCATGTCGTACCTGGCTGCCGATTACCCGGAGATTGAAGAGCTGGACATCAACCCGCTGATTGTAACACCAACCGACGTTATTGCGCTGGATGCCCGAATCGTGGTGGACGAGGAAATTTTAAAAAATCCGGTAAAAGAATATTCTCACCTGGTATTACGCCCGTATCCCGAAAGTTTAATCTGCGAATGCAAACTAAAAGACGAAACTCCGGTACTACTGCGACCGATTCGCCCCGAAGACGAACCCATGTGGCTTCAGCTACTCGGAAGCTGTTCAAAAGAATCGATCTACCACCGCTTTAGGTACGATTTCTATTTCGACTCGCACGAAGTGGCATCCCAGTTTTGTTTTATCGACTACGACCGTGAAATTGCTATCGTTGCCGAACACGAAAAAGACGATGGCACAAAAGAAATTATTGGTGTTGGCCGGCTTATTGCCGATCCTGATGTGGAAATTATGGAATATGCCATTCTCATAACCGACGCCTGGCAAAAGAAAGAATTGGGCTACACGCTCACCAAATATTGCCTGAATGTTGCCAAAGGACGCGGCATAAAAAAACTGGTGGCGGAAACTACCCGCGACAACAAACCGATGATATCCGTTTTCAGAAAATTGAATTTTAAAATCCGTTTTAACGAAGACACCACCGTATCGGTCAGTAAAAATCTGGAAGAGGAGGAACAAAATGTGTAGAAAACGGTTTGTTTAGTACACAGGGAACAAAAATATGGATATTGAAAAAGTGAAACAGGCGGCCGAGCTCATTCGGAAAGCCAAGTATGCTGTGGCATTTACAGGTGCAGGCATTTCGGTACCGAGTGGAATTCCGCCTTTTCGCGGAGAAAACGGATTGTGGAATACCACTGACCCGATTTTCCTGGAAATCGAATTTTTCCAAAAAAAGCCGTTGCAATCCTGGTTAAAGATCAAAGAGATATTTTACGATAAACTGGGCGATGCCCTCCCGAACGAAGCCCACAAGATACTGGCACAAATGCAGCAACGTTCGTACCTCGAATCGATTATTACGCAAAACATTGATCACCTGCATCAAAAAGCCGGGAGCAAGCATGTGTATGAAATACACGGCACCTACACTCAACTGATTTGCACCGCTTGCAGTACCGAATACGACATGAGTTTTGCGGATCTGAACTACTTACCTCCAACGTGTTTTGTTTGCAAAGGAATTCTTAAACCCGACATTGTTTTTTTTAACGAACCCATACCGGCTTTTGCCAAAAAACGATCGTTTGAGGAGGCCGCCAAAGCAGATGTCTTTCTGATCATTGGCACCAACGCCGAAGTACTTCCTGCTGCTGATATTCCGGTTAAGGCAAAAGAACACGGCGCTACCATTATTGAAATCAACATTGAAGAAACACACTTCACCCGCGAAATAACGGATATCTTTTTACAGGGCGATGCGGCCCAAATAATGACCGAACTGGGAAAACAACTTTACCTTTAAAGTCGTCTCTTTTAGCGTACTTCCGCAAAACAGAGCAATTAAACTTTTATCATTTACTTCATTTACAAGGTTATTGTAATTCGAAAAACACACAACAACACCCATAAACTGAGTGGGCGTATCAGGTATTTGAGCTTGTTTGTCAACAAAAAGAAAGGTGTTAACAAAAATAAGGCACCTAAAACCGATTATTCGTGATCTTCCATCCAGTCCAAGACCTTAAAAGTTTATATTTGCGCCTAAACTTTTACAATTGAAAATGAACAACCAAAATCTCTTTCTACTACTGCTCGTTCTGTTTTTTGTTTCGTGTTCCTCGGGTAAAAAAGCCTTGCAAAAGGGCAACTATTACCAGGCCGTTGCACAAGCCGTTGATCGTTTAAAGTCGGATCCGGATAACGGAAAAGCAACCACAGTTGTAAAAGAAGGATACCCAATGGCCATTGAGTGGTCGCAGGAAGAACTGGATCTGGCGCTTTCGTCGAATGCTGCCTTCAAATGGGAACGCGCCGTTAACATTATGCACCAGGTAAATCATTTATCAGATCAGTTAAGAAGCACTCCGGCAACACGTAAATTGATTGCCGATCCGAAAACCTACACTTCGGAACTGAACATGGCTTACGAAAAAGCAGCGGAAGAGAGATACCAGGCCGGAATTCATTTTCTGGAACAAAATACCCGCGAAGCAGCACGAACCGCATTCAACCATTTTCTTAAGGCTGACCAGTTTATTCCGGGCTACAAAAATGTTTTGCAGGAAATGGAAACAGCCAAAGACATGGCCACTTACAAGGTTGTGGTGGAAGCCGCCACTGTTCAGAGCAGAACCTATAAACTGAGTTCTGAATTTTTTTACAACCAGGTATTTGAATATTTGAATAACAAATATACCGAGAGAAGTTTTGTCAACTTCTATTCACCTCAGCAAGCTGAACGATTTCAAATTAAACATCCGGATTTTATCGTACAAATGGAGTTTTTCGATTTTTCGGTTGGAAATTTAGTGCGTGGTGAAAAAGAAGAGGAACTGGTTAACAAAGTAAAAGTAGCAACAAAAGATACCACCCGGGTAACTTACAAAACCTACAAGGCAAAGCTCAAAACCTTCTCCGACAAAGTGATTTCGGGCGGAAGATTGAACTATCGCATTATCGATTTCAACAGCGGTAACTTATTGCGCGACCAGCTTATCCCCGGTTCGTTTACCTGGGAAAACCGTTACGCCATTTACGTGGGCGACAAACAGGCTTTAACCGACCAACAGTTTGCACTAACACAGAACAAGGCAATACCGCTTCCGCCTCACCAGGACTTGTTTATTGAATTTACCCGGCCCATTTACGACCGGCTTAGCAACGAACTCGATCAGTTTTTCAGAAAGTACAGGTAACAAAAAGCTATAAAATTTCGAGAATAAAACTCACTAAAAAGGGTACGATTATAGTTAAAACCACCCCACTGAAGATGGCAATTACCCCCCACTCTTTTCCTGAATATTTAACGATAACCGGCATGGTGGTATCCATCGAAGTTGCGCCCCCCGATGCGATCCCGGCGAGTTTTCCAAAATACACCACCAACAGCGGGGTGGCCAGCAAAGTAAAAATCTCGCGCAAAATATTTGATAAAAGGGCAATCACCCCCAGCGTTTCGCCATGAATCTGCGTAATAAAAATGCTTGACAAACTGTAGTAGCCAAAACCTGCGCCAACAGCCATCGATTCTTTTATGCTCAAATCAGAAAGGATAAGACCGGTTAATGCAGTGCCCCCCAGCGTACCAACCACAACACCCACAGGCACCAGCAAAATTTTCACATTCATCTGTTTGATCACTTTCCACGAATTTTTGTCGGCACCAATACTGATACCCACCAAAAACATGAGGGCGTAAAGGGCATACATGCTGTAATCGTTTTGAACAATAAACCCGGGCAAAAAATTGAAAACGCCCGCCAGAACACCTATCGAAAAAAACGCCAGAATTATAAGACTATTTTTCATCCTGTCCCTCCTTTGTGTCGGTTGAAAACAGGGTTTTGTACAATACCCACAATACCAGTACGCTTCCGGCTACCGCCCCAAAAGTTATGGATACTGCTTTCATTCCTATTTTATCCAGGTTATCAATAATGGTTTTGTTTACCCCTACCGAAATCCCCAGCAAAAACAAAAGCAGGAAAATGGCATACGAAATTAACTTTTCAACCACTTTCAGCAGATCGGGAATACGGCCCAAAAACCGTCCCAGAAAAATACCAATAGTCATTAACACCAATACAGTTACCATACAACTTTATTACAAATGAAAAACGGTCCGAATATAGATATTATCCGGTTCATCGACGAAGAGAGTTCGATAAAACAAGGTTACCGCATTAATGGAACGGCCCATCGCATTTAACTCCACGGTAAAAACATTGTAATGCGGAGATTGCAAATTCATCACCAAAGTTTGTTCGGAGATGTCGCGATGTTAAGAAATCATCAGCCATTGCAAAACATTTAACTCCACGGGCGATGCATTGATCGTCGAGAGTCATTCAGAGAACTCCGTGATCCATGCAAAGCACTCCAAAACTACTTCGAAGAACTACGGAATTTGTCCGAAGTAACCTTTTCCCGAAATAGTTTGGGAGATTATTACGTTTTTCCAGGCAGGAGTAAATGCAGCATTATCCAAGTCGATCAGCCTTTGAGACGGCCAACGGAAAGTCTCCGGCTCAACATCAATCCGTGAATAAAAAAAGAATCAATACAACAAATTCTTGTCCGCTTATTTTCTATTTTTAAATTTCAGAAAAAGAATTGCGACTTGTATGACATCTTACATATATTTGCAATTCAAAATACCTTTGAGATGACAACTACAGCTAAATTTAACGAACTAAAGGACCAACTCGACGGCGACCTTTTTATCGATAACGTACAACGTGTTCTGTATTCAACCGATGCATCGCAGTACAAGGAAATGCCCCTGGCTGTAACCAAACCCAAAACGGTTGGTGATATCAAAAAAATAATCGCTTTTGCGCGCGAAAACAATACATCCATCATCCCAAGGGGGGCAGGAACTTCGCTGGCCGGACAAGTAGTTGGTTCGGGAATCGTAGTGGACATCTCAAAGTACATGAACCGCATCCTGGAGTTCAACCAAAAAGAAAAATACGTAATTATTGAACCCGGTGTGGTACTGGCCGAGTTAAACCAGTTTCTGGCCCCGCACGGGCTGCAATTCGGCCCCGAAACATCGACCGCCAACCGCTGTGTGGTGGGCGGAATGCTTGGAAACAATTCCTGCGGGCTGCATTCGCTGGTGTATGGCAGCGTGCGCGAACACATCCTGGAAGTGGATGCTATTTTGTCGGACGGCTCGGAAACCACTTTTAAACCACTGAGCAAAGAAGAATTCAGGGCAAAAATGAACGGCAATCCCAATGCGCTGGAAAAGGCCATCTACACCAATATTTTTGAAATGCTGTCTGATCCTTCAAACCAGCACGAAATCAGGGAGAAATTTCCGGACCCGCGGGTTACCCGGCGAAACATGGGCTATGCCATCGATGTTTTGATGGATTTCGAAGTGTTTAGCGAGGAAGGAGAACGTTTCAATTTTTGTAAACTGCTGGCAGGATCGGAAGGAACGCTGGCCTTTTCAACCCGCCTGAAATTGAATGTCATTCCGCTGCCACCCAAGCACCGAGGTTTGGTGTGTGCGCATTTCGAAACGCTGGAAGAATCGATTTACGGAAACCTGATTGCGCTAAAATACAAGCCAACGGCTATCGAGCTAATGGACGATCCGGTGATGCAAGCCGCCAAACAAAACATCGAACAACGAAAAAACCGCTGGTTCGTACAAGGAGATCCGGGCGCTATGCTGATGATCGAGTTTTCGTACGAAAACGAAGATGAGCTTACTTCAACTGCTGAAAAACTTGCCAACGAGTTAAAAGAAGCCGGGCTTGGATATCATTACCCGCTGATTACCGGGGCTGAAAACATCAAACGCGTTTGGGCGCTGCGAACGGCAGGCCTCGGACTGCTTTCCAATGTTCCGGGCGACCGGAAGGGTGTTCCGGGAATTGAAGATACCGCCGTTCACCCGGAGTATTTACCGGAATACATTGCCGACCTGAAAAAGGTACTGGAAAAACTCGGGCTCAGCAGCATTTACTACGCACACATTGCCACCGGCGAAATACATTTCAGGCCTTTGATCAATTTCAAGGATCCGAAAGACGTGGAACTGTTCGACACTTTAATGAACGAAGTGGCGGCCTTGGTGAAGAAATACCGCGGATCGATGAGTGGCGAACATGGCGACGGCAGAGCACGCGGAAAATTTATTCCGTTTATGCTGGGTGAAAAAAATTACCAGCTGATCAAGTCGGTCAAAAAAGCCTGGGACCCGGACAATATTTTTAACCCCGGGAAAATTGTGGATACGCCGCCCATTACTGAAAACCTGCGGGTAATTCCCGGGAAAGCCATTCCGGACTACGACACCAGCTTCGATTTTTCAAACAACCGCGGTTATTTCAGAAGTATTGAAAAGTGCAACGGCTCGGGCGACTGCCGGAAATCTTCGAAAATCGGGGGAACCCTCTGCCCTACTTTTATGGCTACCCGCGACGAAGACAAAAGTACGCGGGGCCGTGCCAATATTCTACGCGAATATCTGTACAACAACGAAAAAGAGCAGGCTTTTGATCACCGCGAAATTTATGATATTCTGGATTTGTGTATTTCCTGTAAAGCCTGTAAAAGTGAATGCCCGTCGAATGTTGACATGGCCAAACTCAAAGCCGAATTCCTGCAACATTACTACGATATTCACGGTATCCCGCTCCGGTCGAAGCTTGTTGCCTACCTGCCAAGATTAAACCGCTTGGCGATGGTTTTCCGGCCCATATCCAACCTAATGATGAACACTTCGCTGCTCAAAAAGTCCATTGGATTTTCCACCAAAAGAAGCGTTCCGTCCTTGTCAAAAATTACGCTCAACCGCTGGGTGGGAAACGGGATTCCAAAACCTGAATCAGCTACCAAAGGAAAGGTTTACCTGTTTAACGACGAGTTTACCAACTACAACGAAAGCGATATCGGTATCAAGGCGATCCTGCTGTTAACTAAACTTGGCTACGAAGTTAAAATTCCGGTAACCAAAGAATCGGGCCGTACCTTTTTGTCGAAAGGCCTGGTAAAAACAGCCCAAAAAATTGCAAGCGAAAATGTTAAGCTACTAAAAGACATTATCACTTCGGAAACACCACTTATTGGCATTGAACCTTCTGCCATTCTTGCTTTCCGCGATGAATACCCGGAACTGGTAAAAGACGGTTTACAAAAAGACGCAGAGAAACTGGGGGAAAACTCGCTGCTTTTCGAGGAATTTATTGCAAAAGAAGCAGAAAAAGGGAACATTGACAGCACTGCTTTTTCCCAAGAAGAAAGAAAAATCCTGATCCACGGGCACTGCCAGCAAAAAGCCGTTGCTTCAACCGATCCAACCAAAAGAATGCTTTCCCTGCCAGCCAACTACACGGTGGATGAAATTCCTTCGGGATGTTGTGGTATGGCCGGTTCGTTTGGCTACGAAAAAGAACATTACGACTTGTCGATGAAAATTGGAGAAATGGTATTGTTTCCGGCCGTCCGAAATGCTGAAGCAGAAACCATTGTTTCGGCACCGGGGACTTCGTGCCGCCACCAGATAAAAGACGGCACTGGCAAAAAAGCATTGCACCCGGTGGAAGTGTTGTACGAAGCACTGGCATAATTTGAAGTAAATACAGTACTTGGAGCTGGCCCATGATTGGTTCAGCCAGGGGTTGTTTTAGGCTACCTAAAAGAATTATTTGCGCCTTTTTAATGGTATTTACTCCATTACCTCGCCATTTTCTATAATTAGGACTGGTAAACATTCAATAAACAGAAAAATATTCTTAACTTGAATAGGGTGAATTAAGATAAAAAATAGGGTATCATCTCAATTCTCCACCTTTTATTTGAACCTGGTGCATAAGAAATTCAGTAAATAATTTCTTACAGGAACGTACTTCATAAAAATCCAACGTGTATTCCAAGGCAAAGCACGTCGAGAGCATCTCAGATTAACCTCTTTCATATTATCAAACTCCGTGTTCTTACGACTGCAATTTAAGACTCTACCCAATAGAAAGTCTGGTAAAGCTGTGTTTGGGCTCTAGGTATCTTACTTCATTTTTAACAAAAAATCAAACAAGATGAAAAAAATTTACCTAATTTTTAGTTCATCCCGCGCAGCAATAATAGTGTTGATTACGGGACTATTTATGGCGGCTTCCATGACCACTTATGCACAAACAACGCCTGCTGATTGCGTGTCAGGCTGTACTTCCAACGACATACAGATTGAGAATGCCTATTTATCGGATGAATTTGGAAATCCGTTAGATTCAAATTTTGTCTGTGAAAACGGCCAAGATGCTATCGTTTATTTGACTTTGGAGCTATCAACCAACACACCGCGCGTAGGTGTTTCGATTTACACTAAAATTAAAGAATTAGATCTTGGAGTACCCCGTGGAACACTCGATTCTATGAGTCAGTGTTTTGGCGACACCCTAAACCAACCTTTGAATAGAGTAACATTTAATCAAACGCTATCCTGGCCATGCGGAACGGCAATTGCACTAACAGATGTTTATATTGCCTGGGGAACCGGAAATAAGAATTTTTGTGAAGGTGAAGCTTTCCAATGTCCCAAAACCCCGTCTAAATGTTTTTCGTTGCCTGGCGGTGATTATATTGCAGTCGAGATCCCAACAGCAAAAAACTTTTCTTATGAGAGCTGTCCTGATGTACCGGGAGGTACCACAGCCACCTTTAATTTGAGAAGCCTTGACACTCTTGTTACAAAATCAACCGATGTAAACATTGAATGGTATAAAGATTTTGCAACAGATTCTCTAATTAGTATTCCTGAAAGTTATACCACCAAGAGTGCTGAAGAAGATGTATACGCAAAGGTCACCAGCACAATACCACCGTATCCGTCTTCTGTTGCTACTGTTGCCTTAATTGTTTATCCGAGCCCTACAGTTACATTAACAGATCCATCGGATGTGTGTTTTGATGGCAGTGCGATGTCGTTTGAAGGTTCACCGAAACCCAACCAAGGCATTTCGGGAGTATTCAGCACAAATGCACCAGCAGAAAGCTTTACAGATAAGGGAGACGGAACAGCGAGCCTCGATCCGTCCGTTGCCGGAGTCGGCACTTTCGAAGTGATTTACACATTTACTGATACCAATGGCTGTTTGGAAGATGATACCGTTAGCGTTGAAGTATTTGATAACCCCGTTGCGCCCACTGATGCAGTTCCTGTTACTGTGTGTGAAAACGGAGAAGAACAAACCTTGACAGCTACAGCTACTGTGCCGGATGGCGATACAATTATTTGGTACAGTGCACCGACCGGTGGCGATGAAGTGTACCCACCCGCCTTGGTTAGCACAGTGGCAGACACCTTGATTTTATATGGTGAAACCGTGAATAAATTAACGCTATGTACCAGCCTCGATCGTACTCCGGATACCCTGATTATAAACCCGGCTCCGGTTGCGCCCATCAATCCGATTCATGTTACGGAATGTGAAACAGGAGAAGAACAAACCTTGACGGCTACAGCTACCGTCCCCGATGGTGTTTCAATTGTGTGGTACGATGCCGGGACCAATGGCAATATTGCAGACCCTGCTTCCCTGGTCAGTACTGTTGCAGATACCCTGATTCTATATGGAGAAGCTGTTGATGACCTGACTGCTTGTAAAAGCCTGTCTCGGACTGCGGATACCCTGATAATAAATCCGGCTCCGTCGGCACCCATCAATCCGGTTAACGTTACCGAATGTGAAACAGGAGAAGAACAAACTCTAACGGCTACAGCAACTGTCCCCGATGGAGTTTCAATTGTTTGGTACGATGCGGAGACCAATGGCAATGTTGCAGACCCTGCGTCCCTTGTCAGTACAGTTGCTGATACCCTGATTTTATATGGAGAAGCGGTAGATGACCTGACTGCTTGTAAAAGCCTGTCTCGGACTGCAGATACCCTGATAATAAACCCGGCTCCGGCAGCGCCAACCAATCCGGTTAATGTTACCGAATGTGAAACAGGAGAAGAACAAACTTTAACGGCTACAGCAACCGTTCCCGATGGAGTTTCAATTGTGTGGTACGATGCGGAGACCAATGGCAATGTTGCAGACCCCGCGTCTCTTGTCAGTACAATTGCGGATACCCTTATTTTATATGGAGAGGCAGTAGATGACCTGACTGCTTGTAAAAGCCTGTCTCGGACTGCAGATACCCTGATAATAAATCCGGCTCCGGCGGCACCCATCAATCCGGTTAATGTTACCGAATGTGAAACAGGAGAAGAACAAACTTTAACGGCTACAGCTACCGTCCCCGATGGTGTTTCAATTGTGTGGTACGATGCCGAGACCAATGGCAATATTGCAGACCCCGCTTCCCTGGTCAGCACAGTGGCTGACACCCTGATTTTATACGGAGAAGCGGTAGATGACCTAACTGGGTGCAAAAGCCTGTCTCGGACTGCAGATACCCTGATAATAAATCCGGCTCCGGCAGCGCCAAAAGTTGTTTATAATCCACCTGCTTGTGATGATTCAACATTTAGTGTTACAATTACAAACGTGGTTAAGGATGCCACATATACTATAAAAGATAAGAACGGAGATGATATTCCGGGTGTATTCCCCGGAAATTCCATTGTTGCAGTTAATAAGAGCGACACATCTTTTAGCAATATTCCGGCTGGTTCGGGCTACAAGGTAACAGTTCAAATCGGTGATTGTATTTCTCTTAATTCCGAATCATGTGGATTACCTACTAAATCAGCAACGATTGCGCAAGTTGTAAAATCTACACCCATTACCCAGACGGTCAAGTCAGCAGCTATTGGAGAGAATCTAAATTCCGAATTCTCGGTGAAAGCTTATCCAAATCCTTTCAGCGATCAGGTAAAATTTGAAGTTAACCTTCCCGAAGAAAGTAATGGAAGCCTGGAACTATTCAATATGCTGGGACAAAAAGTGAAAATCATACATCAGGGGCATATGAATGCCGGCATCAACACCTTTGAAGTGAGCCTGTCGGGACAACAATCTACTACCCTGATCTATAGACTAAAGGCAGGAGACAAACAACTTACTGGAAAATTATTACAGGTCAAACAATAGTTTTACACTAGGTTGCAGAAATTAAATCTAACACCGTTTGTTATGTTAGGATGAAATAGATTCATCCCGAGAATAATAGACCGGCAGGCAATCTCTGGCGGTCTATTTTCTTTCCAAGAACTATTAATTACTGATTATCACCCTCCTACCCAAACTTCCTTGTAAAAAACACAAAGGATATGGCTTTAATAAGTCACAAGTTTCATTTTATACATTCTCAAAATTAGAAACTAAATACTTTTTTTGTGCATTTTCCGCTAATAGTAGAATCTAAAGACACTGTAAAAACAGGCCTTTTATTACAATGTTTATTTTTTCATATTGGGACACACCTGAAATACAGCACATTATAAAATTTCGTAATTTACGTACTGTTAATTGAAGATAAAAAATAAGGGTTTCTCTTCCTTTAACACCACTTACTTTTTAAACGCAGAACCAATGGAAAAATACGTCCAATGTTTTTCCTGTTGTATTGTTGTAAGCCTGGATGTAATTCAAAAATTACAAGGGATTAAAGACGTACCACTCCTTCGGTGGCGCGCAAATGAAATTTGCTGCCATTCTAAAACAAACCTCATGACTTAACATTTACTTCTTCAGTAAAAAATTCGTCACTTCTTATAAGTACTCTTTACTGACATTTTTCAATGTCAGTAACCTGCATTCAAACTATGAATGTGTTCCAATTCAAAAAACCTTAACTCAAAACAAACTAAAAATGAACAAAATCTACATGACATTACGAACGCCCCGAACGGCACTAATGCTGCTGCTTA
Source organism: Maribellus luteus (assembly GCF_003576475.1). Classification (GTDB taxonomy): domain Bacteria; phylum Bacteroidota; class Bacteroidia; order Bacteroidales; family Prolixibacteraceae; genus Draconibacterium; species Draconibacterium luteum. The sequence goes on from NZ_QWGR01000009.1 coordinate 112,402, forward strand.
CGGGATTTTTATTGCTATCGGCTAACACTGTTTTTGGACAAACCATTTCGACCGATAAAGATGATTACTATCCGGGAGAAATAGTCGTAGTTACCGGAACAGGATGGGAGCCCAATGAAATGGTTATGTTGAAGGTAGAACATTTAACTTTCGACCATCAACCTGAGATGTATACGACATTTGCAGATCAGGATGGTAATATTCTGGATGACCTTTTTGAGGTCCAGTTCTATGATTTGGGCGAATCCTACCGGCTAACAGCAACAGGAACTGTAAGCGAAGAAGTTGCTGTTTGGTATTTTACCGACTCTCCAAAGATTGGCACCATTACAATCGGTACTCAACAAGGAATTCTTCAATCCGGAGTTTCGGGAAGTGTTCAGTTTGACGTAACTGTAACCAGAGGTAATTCAAATGCAAATTTCTATGCCAATTTATGTATTGATGCTTCAAATTTTCCTTCCGGACTCACCTACTCATTTTCTCCGGCAAGTTCCGGGATAAATGGAGATCAGGAAGGAGTGCTTTATTTTAATGATAATTCAATAACAGAACTGGCAGGTACTTTAACCGTATTTTCTGATGGAACATTAACAAATGGAAGTTTCAGTTTTGGTGTTTTAACCTATGCTTTTCCAGATAACAAGCCGGATTCCCATAATTGCAGTAACCCTGCAGAGGATAACGCTGTGGCTGAAATTGATGGCGTGGTCTCAATTGGAGTCCCCCCTTCGTTTACCACATGCCCCGGGAACATTCAAACCGGAACAGATACGGATGCTTGCAATACGCAGGTAAGTTATGCTGTAGCTGTTGACGGAAACCCAACACCTGACATTAGCTATGAATTTACAGGTGCAACAACAGGAAGCGGAAGCGGCGATGGAAGCGGTTCCGTATTTGAGAAAGGTCTTACCTACGTCACGCTGACAGCCAGCAATGGCGTAGGCGATGATGCAACCTGTAGCTTTACCATAACAGTTACCGACGATGATGCACCCGTTTCAAACGGCTCTTTACCAACCGGAGAATCCGATATGAATCTTTGTTATTCTGACATGCCTGCCGGGCCGACTGCCGACGAAATAAAAGCCTACTTCTCGGATAACTGCGGTGTGGTAAATGTCGACAAAATCACGCAGGAAGCACCAGATAACGATAATTGCACTTGGTCAGTAACCTATACTTACGATGTTTATGACGATGCGGGGAATCATGTTGATCCATCTCCAATTGTTTCTTACTCCGGTAGTGACCAAACAGCACCTTCCTTAACAGGAACACCATTCAGCGATCCTACCGAATACAATGCCTGCATGACAGATGCTCAAAGTACAGTCCCGGCATGGAGTGAAACCAATGCAATTACTGGTTACACGGATAATTGCGGACAGAATGTTTCGGCATCGCTTGACAGTACAAAAACAACCGGAAATGATTGTGACTGGACAGTAACCTATTATTACACTGTGTTTGATGAATGCAACAATCCGCTGGAAGGTCTGACATACCAACACCAGGGTGGTGATTTAACCGCACCAACAGGTACTCCTCCTTCAGACATTAGCGGTGTAAACGACTGCAAACCCACGCAGGAAGAAGCAGACGCAGGATTTGACTCTGACCTTGCCGTCAGTGGTTATACTGACAATTGTGGAGGTGATTTATCCGTATCCTTATCAACTGCTGTGGTTTCAGGAAATGATTGCGACTGGACTATCACTTACACTTTTGAGGTTCAGGACAAATGTGGAAACCCACTTGCCGGTCAGGTTTATAAGGTTAGCGGAGGCGACGAAACTCCTCCAACGGTAGCCACGCAAAACATCGAAGTTCGTCTGGGCCCCGATGGAACGGTAACCATTTCACCGGAAGATATTGACAATGGCTCTTCTGATAATTGTGATTCTGATCCATTAATGGAATTAGATATAACAGAATTTAGCTGTGATAATATTGGAGAAAACACTGTTACCTTAACCGTAACCGACGAATGTGACAATTCCGCAAATGCAACAGCAACCGTAACCGTGTATGTACCGACAACAACCGTTGCCAAAATCAGTGCTGAATCAGCCCGTTACATGGATGACATCACTTTCTATGCAGAAATAGAATCCAATTGTCAATCAAATGATTTTGCAGGTCAGGTTGAATTCTTCCTGAATAATGTTTCGGTTGGTTCGGCTCCGGCCTATCCAATTCCATACGACGAAGAAGGTTATCCTACAAAACTCAGGGCAACACTAATTCACAAGATTACTGAAATGCCGGGAGAATATGAACTTGTTGCCAAATTCTCTCCATCCACCAACTACTACGACGGAAGTACAAGCGAGCCAACTTCATTTCTGATATTAGCAAGGTCAGCTGATGCCTACAACTCTGAAACAGGATTCTATACCGGTACATTACTGGCATGGACAACAGGAGAAAACTCAAGTACAGGAACCATCACATTGGCAACTGTTCTTAAGGACAGCCACACACCAACTGGAGACTTACGTGGTGCAAAAGTTACCTTTTACACAATTGAAGGTGATAAAAAAACACCTATCCCAAGTGCCAAAAATTTACCAGTTGGATTGGTTGATATGACTGATGGCACTGTAGGTATCGCAAGTGCTGATGTTCAATTCGACATTGGCAATTCACAGGCAGAAAGCTTTGAAATATATGTTGAAGTATCTGGTGCTTATTATAATGGCAATGGTGACGATTTTGTGATGGTAACTGTTGCCAAACCAATACCTGGAGGTTCTATTTTTGGATCTGGAAACTTGTTAAACGAAGATTCCAATGGTCAATTAAAAGGTGCTGATAACGAACTAACCTGGTTCCAGTTTGATGTTACTTATAACAAGAAAAAGACAAATCCTCAAGGAAAAATGACCATAAGATGGAGTAGTTGGTATAAGCCCGATGGCACTTTAGATGGAGTTATCCATGAATATCAACTAAAAACCAATGCCATCAACTTAATGGTACTAAGTGGTGACCAAGACCCAACTTACGGCAAATTAGACGCAGGAAAAGCAATTTTCGATGCCAAAGCAAATCTATCAGAACTTATTGATGGGGTGTATGTTGGAGTCGATGGTAACTCTCCTCTTCATGTAACAATGACTGATCCTGATTTCGGGGAAATAGACGCAGGTGATGAGATGATAGGAATTACCTACTTTAACAGTGCCGGAGGCATCTGGTTCTCTAGCAATTACAGTCTTGATGGCAATGAAATTACGAAAGAACAGTTTCTAAACGTTGGTACAATTGAAGTTAAGACAGATGGAACTACCTCGGGTGAAAGTACACCCAAGCCTGGTAAAAACAAATCTGCAGAGATAGCCACCTCCAGTCAAACCATCGTTACCGAAACACAGTTGAGCGTTTATCCGAATCCGTTTAGCGAACAGGCACGTTTCGAATTTGTTTCGCCGGTAGCTGCGCAGGCCAGAATCGATGTTTACGACATGGCAGGCCGGATGGTTCAAACCATTTACGATGGCTTCGTGGAAGAGAATACGGTTTACAATGCCGAATTTAAACCCGAAAACCAAGTGAGCGGGATGTACTTCTACAAAATGAAAGTTGGAGACTCAGTTTTCAATGGCAAACTCATTTACAAAAGAGAATAAACAAGAGCAGTAGAACTGTTCTTGCGCGAACAGAATAAATCAAAGCATGGTTGAACCGGCAGTACTTTTACTGCCGGTTTTTTTTTGTCTCTGTCGGTCGTGTTGATTTGTTCGAACCCCACCTGTCAAAGATTATTCTCAAAAAGTTGTCCACAACCGACTACCCTCTTTCATCTTTGCCCGTTAAAAACTTTCCATTTCGCTGTAATACAAATCATTAAAAAATAGCTTATCTTGAAGAGAAATCAATTATTCATTGCAGAAGTCTATTGGATCTCTTTTCAGGCGCTCCTTAGGTACTCCGGTTTTAAACCAAATCAGAGTTATGCGCCGAAGAGATTGCATGTCTTTTACATTCCCTACAAATTATTAATAGCAAAGTGAATCATATGGCTTTCTGCCCTTCGGTTTACAGGATAATAACTTAAATGGGATATTATGAAGACAATTTTGTTAATCACCACTTTGGTAGTTTTGTTAAGCTGTTTCACCAGCTGTAACTACGATAGCTATTTGTTGCCTCAAAACGAAGAACTTTTGGCATCTTCGGAAATGCTTCAAACAAATGAAACAGGGTTGAAGAGCGCTGAAATACTTCCCGGATCGATGTGCGAACCAGTCTGGATTCCACTGCTACACAAAGATCAGCTGGAAGTTGGAGCAATGATTCTTTCAAACAGTCAGTCACAACTTTTCATCGAATTAAAGGGAAATGATCAGTTCGAAATTGAAAGCATACAACTATGGGCAGGTAACAAGTTTTCCCTGCTTCCGGCCAACAAAAACGACCAGCCATTGCCGGGTCAATTTCCTTATAAAATGGCAAAACAGGATGCATACCACCTGATAATCGATCAAAACATGATTGGCCCTAATTATTATTTTCCGGAAGGGAAAAAACTATACATAATAGCCCATGCCGAAGCAATTGATAAGCAAACCGGAGAAAAAAAATCGGCCTGGAGCTGCGGGCAACTTTTGAATACCAAAAGTGGAGCTTCGTATACCGAATATTATCCCTGCATTCCGACAGGCGGTGGCGGTTGTTTTCCCCACCTTGCATTTTGCGGCCCGGAATCGAACGGAAATTACTATTTCGACAATACACTGGAAGAAAACACGCAACATATTACAGCTGATAATGAAGAGCTGATTGGCAGTGTCCGTTACGAAGAAGGAAAAATCATTTTCAATTTCTCGCAGGATTGGTCATTTTTTGGCAATACTCCCATCGCAAGCCTTTTCGGATGCGATACACCGGGAGGAGAGTTAACCGAATTAGAATCTGGCCCCCTTGAACAGCTGTACGATGATTTCTATATCACCTCCGCTTATTACCCTTATTATGTAATTCAATTAAATGTTCAGTACTGCACCACTAGCAATTAAAACAATCTTCAACTAATTTGCGTTCCAAATGTTCTTTCTACAAACTTTCAGAAAACATGAATAATTTTTGGAACGAACGATACAGTACAACAGAATATGCATACGGCGAAAAGCCCAATCGTTTTTTTAAAGAAGAAATCTCAAAGCTAAAACAGGGAAGCATACTATTTCCGGCCGAAGGAGAAGGAAGAAACGCCATTTATGCTGCAACCTTAGGATGGCAGGTAAGCGCTTTTGACACCAGTACCGAAGGTCGGGAAAAAGCACTGCAATTGGCTAAAAAACATGAAGTTGAAATTGACTACCGGATTGAAAGCTATGAACAAATCGGCTTTCTACCCGAAAGTTTTGATTGCATTGTTTTAATTTTTGCTCATATGCCTGCAGCCATAAGACAGAAAAACCACCTACACCTTTTGGAATTTTTAAAGCCGGGCGGAACCATTATTCTCGAAGGATTCAGCAAAGAACAAATCAATTACAAATCAGGAGGCCCAAGAGACCGGGAAATGCTTTTTTCTGCCGAAGAATTAAGAAATGATTTCCGGGATCTATCTTCCTTGCGCATGGAAGAAACCAATACCATTTTAGACGAAGGACCTTTTCATCAGGGACTTGCATCAGTAATTCGGGCAATTGGCAAAAAGTAATTTCTGAAGAATAATAACAGCAACAGACACGCGTTTGAAAAATACGAAGGAACTGTTCGGCAAAATTAAATGAACCTTTTGCCCTGTTCAAACGTATAGCATTATACGTTGCAAACAAGTCAATAAATTACTATAAGAAAGGTAATTATAGCAGTCCTACTTTACGAAAACACTAAAAAACTTTTGAATTAGGGGGAAATTTGAAAAAAGCGTTATAGAATTTTGTTTTGTAAACAGTAATTCTTTATAATTGCACACGATTTCCGTTGAAATCACTCCCCTCGTATATTGTTCCAATAGTTTTATCAAACAATTATTAATCGGGAAAACGAATTAAGCACAGTCTATGTACGACATTTTAGAATTGAATAAAAAGCTTCTGCCTGAGCTAAAGGAGATAGCTAAAGAATTAAACGTCAAACGTGTCGAGTCTTTTAAGAAACAGGATTTGATATATAAAATCCTTGACACGCAGGCCATTATGGAGGCAGAAAAGAAAACCAAACCTGCCCCAAAAGAACAGAAAGGTGGCATTTTGGGAGGCTTCCTAAAGAAATCATCTCCTCCGCCCCCTGCTCCGGAAGAACAGGCACAGGATGACGACCGCCGGGGTAAGCGGCCACGCCATAGAATTGAAACCGTGAAACGGGAAAAAGTAGGATCAGGGCCTAAAAAGAAAGGCGACCAGAAAAAAGCAGAACCGGTTAAACAACAAGAGTCTGATAATTCTTCGCGCCAGGAACAAATTAAAGCCATTATAAAAGGCTTTAACAAAGAAAAGGCGCCGGCCACTCCGGCTCAAAAACCGGCAGAACAGCCAGTACCGGATAAACAGGAGAACATAAAACAGGAAGCTCCTGTAGCTGAAAAAAAGGAATTTGAGAAAAAGGAATTCCAGGCAAAGCCTCAGCCAAAAGAAGAAAGGCAACAGCCAAATGCGCCACAGCAAAACGCACCACAGCAAAATATGCAACAGGCCAACCAACCTGCGCGTAAAGAGGCTGAGCAAAAACAGGAGCAGCCAAGAAACGATAATAAGCCAAAACATCAAAAGTCTGATAATTATAATCAGGGGCAAAACCAGAACCAAAATCAAAGTGTTCGTCAGAAACAAAAGCAATTTGAATTTGATGGAATCATTACCAACATAGGTGTGCTGGAAATTCTGCAGGATGGATACGGTTTCCTTCGTTCATCTGATTATAACTACCTGAACTCTCCGGATGATATTTATGTTTCGCAATCACAAATCAAATTGTTTGGATTGAAAACCGGTGACACCGTAAAAGGTACGGTTCGTCCTCCAAAGGAAGGAGAAAAATATTTCCCGCTAATTAAAGTACTGGAGATCAACGGACGCAGTCCGGAATACATTCGCGACCGTGTTCCTTTCGATCATTTAACACCGCTTTTCCCTGATGCCAAGTTCCAGTTAACCGGAAACGGACACGACAATATTTCTACACGTGTTGTAGACATGTTTGCTCCAATTGGAAAAGGCCAGCGTGGTTTGATTGTTGCCCAGCCCAAAACTGGTAAAACCGTCCTGTTAAAAGAAATAGCCAACGCCATTGCGGCCAATCACCCCGAGGTGTACATGATCGTTCTGTTGATCGATGAACGTCCCGAAGAGGTGACTGATATGGCACGCAGCGTTAATGCCGAAGTAATTTCATCGACTTTTGATGAGCCGGCAGAAAAACACGTAAAAGTGGCCAACATTGTACTGGAAAAAGCTAAACGTTTGGTAGAATGCGGGCACGATGTGGTAATCCTGCTCGATTCAATTACCCGTTTGGCCCGTGCCTACAATACGGTTCAGCCGGCTTCGGGTAAAGTATTGTCGGGTGGTGTGGATGCCAACGCACTGCACAAGCCCAAACGTTTCTTTGGAGCAGCCCGTAACATAGAGGAAGGTGGTTCATTAACCATTCTGGCAACAGCACTTACCGAAACCGGTTCGAAAATGGACGAAGTGATCTTCGAAGAATTTAAAGGGACCGGTAACATGGAACTTCAGCTCGACCGGAAATTATCGAACAAACGTATTTTCCCTTCTGTGGATATTCCTACTTCAAGTACCCGTCGGGAAGATTTATTGTTCTCGAAAGATGTGCTCGACAAACTTTGGATCCTCCGCAATTACCTGGGAGATATGAACTCACTGGAAGCCATGGAATTCATGAAAACCAGACTTATGCGTGCAGCAAGTTTGGAAGAGTTCCTCGCATCAATGAACGACGGATAAAAAGTCATCAAAAAGCAATATAAAAAGCAAGCTCACAAGGCTTGCTTTTTTTTGATCACTTCCTAAACAACTTTGATTAATGGCGTAATTTTTGAGGCTCTTTTTTCTATTTTAACTAACTTTAGCAGAAGCATTAACAAGCATTTTGCTACAAAAACCAATAAAAATGAAAAGACTGATTATTGTCGCCTTCTTATTACTGGCTGTTACTTCCTTCGCACAGGTAAATTACCAACTTAGCTCGGCAGTAGACTTTGTAAGAACCTATAAAATAGCCTCGGGAGAATATTACAGTGAACTCACTGAAAAAGACATCCAAGGTTCACCTTTTCTCAACCAGGAATTCATAAATGGTTCGGTTTATACCACCAACAAATTTCAATATGCCGATATACCACTTCGCTATAATATCTTCAACGACAACATTGAATTTAAGACTCCTGAAAACAAAATACTGGCCATCGCAGCACCCGAAACCATCGATAAAATTACGTTTGGAGATTACACGATCGAATATGTTCCATACACAAACGTTAAAAAAGCTCGAAACGGATATATGTTGCTTATCACCAAAGGTAAAGCTAGTTTGTATGCCAAACCTGAAGTTTTTTACCAAAAACCTACCGAAGCCGGTGCCTACAAAGAGCCGGAACCTGCAAAGTTTGAACGCAGAAGCGATGCCTACTACATTCGTATCGAAACTGCGGCAGCACAACGAATCGATAACAAGAAAGATTTAATTGAAACATTCCCTAATCATCAAAAAGAATTGGAAGCTTTTGTAAAAAAGAATAAAATAAATCCGGCAAAAGAAGATGCACTAAAATCGCTGGTAGAATACTACAACTCGTTGTAACATCCTCGACTTTCATTACCGTTTCTTCTTTTGCAATTTTGGGTGAAATCCTCCTTTTAAAAAGCAACATCTTTCTACCGAATAGCCAATGCACTCAAATCAGTCAAAAACAAGCCTTTCTCCACCGATCATTGTACTTTTTCTGATAAATTATTTAAAAGAGAAAAATAATTTTGCAACAGGTGCAACATTGCATTTTTGCTTTCGTCATTGAATCAGAAAAACAAGAGTGTGAATACGCTTTACAAAAACATCCATCAGGAGCTCATCGACCAGTGCCGGGCAGGCGATCAAAAAGCACAGTTCAGCTTGTACAAGCTTTATTACAAAGCCATGTTCAGTGTGAGTCTGCGAATGGTAAACGACGCGATGGAAGCCGAAGATGTGATGCAGGAAGCATTTTTAAGCGCATTCAGAAAGATGGACACTTACAAAGGCGAAGTAAGTTTTGGAGCCTGGCTGAAAAAGATTGTGGTAAACCGTTCATTGGATTATTTAAAAAAGAACAAGGTAAAGTTTGAAGAAGTAAACGAACGCACCACCGAAATTGCCGATTACCAAATGCCCACCCACGAAGTGGATGTAAGGGTTTTGCAGGAAGCTATTCAACAACTTCCGGACGGCTACCGGGTGGTTCTCAGTTTATTTCTGATAGAAGGCTACGATCACGAAGAAATCAGTGAAATACTGGGCATCTCGAACTCATCGTCGAGAACACAGTTGTTAAGGGCCAAAAACAAGCTGCGCGAATTGTTAAAAGGAAAAGAAGTATTCTCGTACAATTAAGAAAGCCATGAAAGAAAAAGATTACATAGAAGATTTGATTTTAAAAAACCTGGAGGCGTTGAATGACAACGAACCCGAAGACGGGCATTTCAACAGGTTTGAAGACAGGCTAAAAAAGCAAAACAGTAAGTACCGTTTTAGCTGGTCGCTGGTAGGGAAAGTTGCAGCAGCTGTTGTATTTGTCTTGCTGGCTACCAACCAGGCTTTTATTTATTTCTCGCCCAACCAGCAGGGCTTGATTCGCCACTCAGGAGAAAATTCGGAATTTACCCTGGCTTCTGTTTCTCCTGAATACGAAGAAACCGAATTTTACTATCAAACTTCTATTCGCTCGGGGCTGAACCAGTGGGACGAGCTTACCCGCGAAGGCTTTGTATCGGAAGAAGAACAAACCATGATGCACGAGGAACTCAATGAGTTTGAATCGCGGTATAAAACCCTGCAAAAAGATTTAGCCGCCAATCCGAACGACGAAAGAGTAATTAACGCAATGCTCGAATATTACCAGGTAAAATTGAGTTTAATCAACATGATCGTAAACAAATTAGAAGAAGTAAAACAACAAAAAAATACAAGTTATGAAAACCTTTAAATGGATAACAGTGTGTCTGTTAGCCGGGCTATTGACAGCCGGCATTACAGCAAAAGCAGAAGAAAAATCAAAAGAGTACAAAGAATCCTGGGCGGTTTCGGATGTTTCAACACTGCAGATCATCAATAAATTTGGTGAAATAAAAATCAACAACGACGGTGGCAGCGAAGTTACCATTGAAGTAAAAGTTACGGTAGAAGCCGCCAACGAGAAAAAAACAAACGAGTTGCTCGACCTGATCGACGTACAGTTCCAAAAAAGTGGCAAAACCATTAAGGCTGAAACTAAGATTGCGAATGAATTCAAAAGCCAGAAACGTTTTAGCATCGATTATACGGTAAATATCCCTTCGGATAAAAACCTGATGATTGAGAACAAATACGGCAACACTTTGGTGAACCGGCTGGAAGCAAACGGCGATTTTCAGATCAAATACGGAAACCTCAGCGCCAACGAACTGCTAACTCCCGAAAGCGGCAGCTTAAACGTAAACCTCGCATACGGAAACGCAAGTATTGGAGAAGCCACCAATATGAATGTTCAGGTAGCCTACTCTCCTATGACCGTTGAAACGCTGAAATCATTGAAACTCGAATCAAAATACTCCTCATTCGAATTGGGAGAAGGCAAGGATATTCAGATTGAATCGAAATACGATAAATTCCGCTTTGGCAAGGTAGAAAGTGTTACTGCGACAACCAAATACAGCCAGGTAAGTATCGATGAACTTTCAAAAAGCATTAAAATTGAATCGGGCTATGGAGGTGTAAAAGTGGGCACCATTAACCCGGCTTTCGACTTTATTGATATTACCAACAGCTACGGGCAAATATCGCTGGGCTTAAACAATGCCAATTACTCGATCGATGCCAGTTGTGATTATTGCGGAATTTCTTACCCGCAGGAAAGTTTTGAAGGAAACCGCATTCGCGAAAACAACTCGCAGACAGTAAAAGGAAAAGTTGGTTCGGGCGAAGGAGGCAAAGTATTTGTAAGAAGCCGTTACGGAGAAATCAAACTGACCAATTAATCTCAGAAAAACTGTTTTGTAAAAACATAAAAAAAAACCGGGGAGCTTCCCGGTTTTTTTGTGCATGTGTGTCTGAGATAATATCTTTTACATAACAGCTGGCGCTTCAGTAGCAATCCGGTCTCCTTCCTGTATGCCCTGGGTAATCACGATAGATTCTTCGTTTTCAGGTCCTGTGGTAACGGGCTGCTGCACCAGTTTACTTCCCTGTTTCAGCCAAACAAACTTTCCACTGTCGCCGGAAAATACCGAGCGAACAGGCACTGAAAGTACATTTTCGAGGTTGCTGACAATAATTTCACTGTTACTGGTCATCGCCGGTTTCAAGCCCGGATCTGTTTCCTCCAAACGAATGAGAACCTTAAAAACCTTCATGTCGAAATCTTTATGATCTTCTCCCATCGAGGCAATCCAAACAACCTTCCCTTTTAGAGTTACGCCCTCCAGGGCATCGAAAGAAACACGGGCGCTGTCGCCCACTGCCACTTTTGAAATGTCAATTTCTTTCACATAAACTTCAGAATTAGCTTGATCCAGATTCGGGAGAACAGCAAGAACCGGCATGAACGGGTGACAGTTATCATTTCTTTTGTATTTCTTCCCTTCAAAAGGACTTTTGGCCAGCATTACAATTCCATTGTCGGGCGAAGTAATCCGGCAGGCAGCAATGGCCTTTTGAATTTTCGCCACTGATTCTTTCCGGTCTTCAACGTAATTTTCAAGACGCTTAATCCCTACTTTACGTTTGTTGATTTCCAGCTGGTAGTTGCGTTTCTTATTCTCAATTCCAATCTCCGCTTTCTGATAATTCATCTGTACCTTTCGCTGATAGGCTTCCGACTCAAAAACCGATTGTTCGAGGTCGATTTTATTGTATTCCAAATCAAGCTGAGCATCCTTGATCTCTTCCCGAAGCTGCGTAAGAATTACCGTACTGTCGATGACTGCGTTTTTCAAATCTGCGGTGAGTCGCTCCAGATCCTGCGTCACCTCACGCATGCGGGTCGTTAGCTGGCTCTGGTCCAACTGTGCAATAAAGTCACCTTTTTTTACTTCTTTGCCCTCATCCACAATATCCATAATGCGGTACGACCAAACCCGTAAAGTGTAATCATCCAGAGTCTTTGGAATTTTGATCTCTACTACGTCGGCACTGTTGATCTCGCCCTTACACTTGATCACTTCTTCAAAACTTCCACTTCGCACGGTATAAATTCCTTTGGGCTCACTGGAAACCTCTTCTTTAAAAATCAGAGCTATGGCAACAATGGCAACCAGTATTATAGCGGCTGTAATAATTCGCTTTTTACTCATATCATTGTTTTTGGAGGATTTTATCGTATTCTGCAACAAGCTGTTTTTTATTTTCGAAGTCAAACAGCGTCAAGCTTCTGAGCTGGTAATATTTCGTCCAAAACTGGTTTAACGCATCCACGTATTGCATACGGGCGTTCTCCTGATCAGTGCTGGCAATATTCAATACTACCACATCAATCTTTCCGATAAGAAAACGCTGAAATGTTACATCGTATCCCATTTTTGCTACCGTGTCAGCCTTTGCGGCATTGTAAACTTGTCCCCCCTGAAGGTTGAATTCCAGTACTCGCTGGTAAACTTCTTGTTCGAAATCGATTCGTTCCTGCCTGATCTCAGCCAGAGACACTTCCCTGTTGGATTTGGCCATCTCAAAACGTCCTTTTCTACGCCCCCAATCTACAATGGGTATATTTACACCTAGATTTAAACGCTGGCTTTTGTTTTGCTTCCCATAAACATCTGCAAAATCTTTTGAGTCCTGATTCAATCCGTACAAAGCAAAAACACTCGTATTTAGGCCGGTTTCAGACTTGGCAGAAGCCACTGCCCGATCGGCTTCCAAAACACGCTGCTCATGATCAATGATGGCCGGATTGTTTTCAACTGCAAAAGAAATGGCCTCGTTGGCTTCGACTTTAAAATCAGGAATAACATCCGGCATAATGCATTCTACTGTTGTTTCCTTTTCCAGTGCCAGGAATGAGTTGAACGACGACTGCAAGCGTTTAACATTCACATTTGCCTGGTTTAGCGCCTGGCTGGCATTCAGCAGGCTTAGTTCCAGTTTCAGTAATTCATCCTGTGTAACCGTCCCTACCTGGTAGCGTCCCTGCCCTATTTTATAAAGGGTATCTGCATTGGCATGGTTGGTTTCGGCAATCGATTTTTGTATTTGCGCACGCGCCAGGTTAAAAAATACGGAAACCGCTCTTTGCTTGAGGGTTTCATTATTCTCAATCAACTGCTTTTTCGCCTTTTCGTATTTCAACGGTTCTATTTTCGCCTTCCATTTCAAGGCGTTATACCCGTTCAATTCCTGCGAGTAACCAATACTAATAGGCGTTGCGGTATACGATGTACTTCCATCGTCGCCAAGGTTTTTCACCATTCCCAGCCCCGACTGAAGAAAAATCTGTCCACCTGTTTGAGCGACATTCTGAACCAGTGACAACGATACATCGGAGTTAAAATACTCACGCATGCGGTACTCGTCCTGGTTGGTTTCAAAATTGTATTCCTTCCTGCTGTACCGGTTAAAATCAACCGGTGACGAACTAAGTGACAACCCGGGTAAACGTTCCGCTTTGTAATAACGGAACTCCCAGTAACGGGCCAGGTACATATTTTTATTTCTGAAAGCATCGATCGACTGCTCTGTTGCCAGATCGATTACTTCAGGCAATGTTAAACGAAGTGTTGGTCCCTGCGAAAAGCCTGGAACGATTGTACTGCCAACAATGAACAGCATTAATATTAAATGTCTCATAAGCTTGTTTTTTACTGACGTAATGATTCAACCGGGTCATTGTCGGAAGCACGTTTAGCCGGCAGGTATCCAAAGGTAACTCCCACCAATACCGAAACTCCAAAGGCAATGAACACACTGAAAAAAGAAACGATGGTTTTAATCTCGAACATTCCTGTAATGATCTTCGAGAGAACAATACCCAGAATAATTCCGATTAATCCACCCGTAAGACTGATAAGCGTCGATTCGGCCAGAAACTGGGCAATGATGTCTTTCTTTTTGGCACCAACCGCCTGTCTGACACCGATCTCACGAATACGTTCCATCACCGAAGCCAACATAATATTCATGATACCAATTCCGCCTACAATCAGAGAAATACCGGCAATAACTCCCAGTACAATATTAAAGATGTTGCGGGTTTTCTGCTGCTGTTTTAAAAGCAACTCCGGAATGGTTACTTCGAAATCGTACAATTCAGAATGACGTCTTAAAAGCATCCGCTTTATCAATGATGCAGTAGCATTCAGTTGTTCGGTTTCTTTCACCTGTACAACAATCTTGTCGAGCTGGTTCAGGTTCGAATCCGTTTCATCATTATCTTCCTGCGCAGGTTCTTCTCCCATCCTGAAAACCACCATACCGCCTCCACCGGGGCCGTTTCCCTTGTTGGCTTTTGCGACCTCGTCGGCCCTTACCAGCGAACGGTTTTTAAAACGCAGGAGCATGGTTTGCACCGGGATAAAAATCTTATTGTCGGAACTACTGATTCCCATTTCATCAGAAGCCGAGGCTGTAAAATCGCGGCGTTCCACCACTCCGATCACCTTGAGCCAAATCTGACCACATTTAATCAGCTCGCCCACAGCTTCTCTTCCTCTGAAAAACTCGGTTTTAATATTATCCCCGATAATGCATACCGGGTAACCATTTTCATTTTGCTGATCGCTAAAAAGTGTCCCTTCGCTTAGTCGAATATTAAACAGGTTGAAATAGCTGTTATTGACGCCTTCGAGTACCACCGGTTTACTGTGCGCATCGAGCAAGGCAGAATAATTAAATGATATTACCGGCGAAAGCTGCTGAACGGAAGGAATAATTTTACGAATGGCTTCCGCATCCATAAGCGTTAAGCCTTTCGAAAACTTATTGGCTCCGGCTTTTTCATCGCCGCCGTCGCCTCCGCTGCCTCCTTCAATGGTTAATGTGCTTGGCGTAATAATAATGTTATTTACGCCCACCAGTTTTATCTGGTCCAGAATCTCCTGCTCGGCTCCGTTTCCGATGGCCATCATACTGATAACCGCCGCTACTCCGAAAATAATACCGAGCGCCGTAAGCATCGATTTTACCTTGTTGGCAATAATCGCCTCTACGGCAATGCTAATGTCGTGTAGATAACGTTTTATAAACATGAGACCCTATTATTTGGAGGTGAACTCTTTCGGTTGTACCAAAGCTGCTTCCTGGGAATTCTCCCCGGCTGCCTGATCCGCATCATCTTTTATCGACTGATAAATGTCCATGCCCTCGAATGTCAGTGATTCGGCATTTTCAGGTTCTGAGAGCAGCACGCGATCTCCTTCCTTTACTCCCTGGAGTGCCACCACAAAGTTTTCATTCTGAATACCAGTTTCTACCACTTGTTTTTGAATTTTTCGACCGTCTTTCTCCGACAAATAGACATAACTAAGACTGTCGTTTGTAAAAACCGACTCCAGCGGCACAAAAACAGCCTCTTCAGCATAACCGGTTTGGATAACATTACTGGTAGTCATTGAAGGTT
Organism: Maribellus luteus; assembly: GCF_003576475.1. Taxonomy (GTDB): domain Bacteria; phylum Bacteroidota; class Bacteroidia; order Bacteroidales; family Prolixibacteraceae; genus Draconibacterium; species Draconibacterium luteum. The sequence continues at coordinate 128,162 of NZ_QWGR01000009.1, forward strand.
TCAACTCTTCATCGTCGCCAATCACTTTAATTTTTACTTCAAAAACTTTGGCATCGCTTCGCGGAAGCAACTGCCCTACGTTGGCAATCGAACTAACTTCACCTTCCAGCATTTTCTCCGGAAAGGCATCGATGCCTATCGCTACTTTCTGCCCGGCTTTGATTCTGGAAATATCAATCTCGTTAATATAGGTAGTAGATATAAGCGTGTTCATTTTCGGAAAAGTAGCAATGGCCGGGCTACGCGTAGAAATTGTGGAGTTAGCCTTAACAGCTGCTCCTCTGCCCGAGTAACGGTAATAACCGATAATGCCCGATTTGGGCGAGCGGATTGTTAACGCGTCGTAAACGCTTTGCAGCAGGTCGACGCGCTCTTTTGCCTGCTTATAATTAATAAATCGCCGGTCTACTTTGTTGGCTTCCTGCTGTTGCTTCAGCACATAAGCCTGCTTCATTTGCTCGTATTTACGTTCGGCTTTTTCAAGATCCATCTCAGCTTTTCTTTTTACTGAAGGTGCCTCGTAAATTGATTCTTTGATAATGATCTGTCTTTCCTCCAGATCGAGTTGCGCATTTACGATTTGATCGCGTTGATTACTGAGGGTTAAGTTCGAATCGATTTTGCTGTCCTCGTACTCGGTAAAGCGTTGGTCGAGTTCGTCCATGGCGGTCTTGTACTGCTCATCCACGGCTGAATGGTCAATGGTTGCCACATAATCTCCCGAATCAACGCGGGAGCCTTCTTCAATCATATCGGCAATGGTTATTTCCCAAATCCTTAAGCGGTTGTCTCTGAACACTGCGGGAACAGTAATGTAATCGGCTTCCTGCGACTCCAGTTGTCCGGAGGAGTAAACCATTGACTCAAATTTTCCTTTTTGAGCGGTGGCTGTCAACATGACTTCATCGTCATGCGATGGTTTAAGTGCGAACACTACCGTGATTACAGCCAATACAACTAAAATTGTAATGATGGATATTCGGCGGATCATAACGAATAGGTTAAAGATGTTTTATGATTCATATGAGTTTGAGTTCGGTCAAAGATTATGCCATTAACATAATCCCAAAAACTAAAAAGGGTTAAAATCCGATTTTAACCCTTTTTGCTACAACCGCTGATTTATTTCAATCAAATCAGCAGATTATAATGTTACTACAGGCCTTTAAACCAATCCTGAAATAATTTCCCAACTACAGGAACAAGTTTCTGTTCTCCGTTGATTGCACCAATTAAGCTTATAATCCAAAAAACAAAAATTATAATATTGGCTAACCAACCAATAATTGGAATAAACATTAAAACTAAACTAAGTAAAAACAATCCAAGTAATTGCCGAATATAGAAACTCGTAAGTTCATCCTTGTCACTTGAATTCAAAATGAGAGCAATCACCCAACCAATCCAGTAGATGTGCGCTACAATTGCTTTAGTTTTTCCATCCATTGTTTTTGAGATTTAAATTTCGACTAATGTACGGAATAAAAATGGTATTTAACAAAAGGGAAACTGACTTTCCCTCATACGTTTACTATGCCCAAAGCATACACCATTCTAATTCAACAACGTACACGGAGTTCAAAAAAAGACCTCCAGGTAATTTTAACAAAGAAACAGTAGCGAACAAGGGTACTACTTATCGTAATTAAAGCCTTTTAGGTGATGTCCCATTCTGTCGCGCTTTGTTTTCATGTACCTTTGGTTGTGTTCGTTGGGCGGAATTTCAACCGGAACAATTTCGGTTACTTCCAACCCGTAGCCTTCCAGGCCAACCCTTTTAACAGGGTTATTGGTCATCAAACGCATTTTGGTCACCCCTAAATTGGAAAGAATTTGCGCTCCCACCCCGTAATCACGTTCATCGGCTTTAAAACCAAGGTGAAGATTGGCTTCCACCGTATCCAGTCCCTGGTCCTGCAGTTTATAGGCGGCAATTTTATTCAACAGGCCAATTCCGCGACCTTCCTGCATCATGTAAACGATCACACCTTTCCCGGCTTTATCGATCATTTCCATGGCTTTGTGCAGCTGGTCGCCACATTCGCAACGCATTGAGCCAAAAATATCACCCGTCATACACGACGAATGAACCCGCGCCAAAATCGGTTCATTGGGTTCCCAGGTTCCTTTTATCAGAGCAATGTGCTCTGCGCCATTTGATTTCTGACGAAACGGAACAATTCTGAAATCGCCGTATTGCGTTGGCAAATCAACTTCCTCTCCCCTTTCAATCAGGCTTTCGCTCTGAAATAGAAAAGAAATCAGGTCTTTTATGGTAACAATTTTCAGATTATGTTTCTGCGCGAACTCGTAGAGCTGCGGCAACCTTGCCATTGTTCCGTCTTCGTTCATTATTTCCACCAAAACTCCCGAAGGTTTTAAGCCCGCCAAACGCGTCAGGTCAACCGCCGCTTCAGTGTGGCCGCTTCGGCGAAGAACACCACGGTCTTTGGCTTTTAACGGGAAAATGTGCCCGGGACGCCCTAATTGCTCGGGCCTGGTTTTTTCATCTACCAGCATCTGAATGGTGATGGCCCGGTCAGCAGCCGAAATACCGGTTGTAACTTCCGGGTGAATAGCATCCACAGACACCGTGAAATTGGTTTCATTCGATGATGTGTTTTTTCCCACCATCAAATCGAGACTTAACTCGTCACATCTTTTCTCGGTTAACGCCACGCAAATCAGGCCTCTTGCCTGGCTGGCCATGAAATTAACGATCTCGGTTGTTATCAGTTCCGAAGCGACAATTAAATCCCCTTCATTCTCTCTGTCTTCATCGTCTACCACAATAATCATTTCGCCTTTCTTAATGGCAGCAATGGCTTCGGGTATTGTATTAAGCTTGATGTCTGTCATACCTATCTGTAAAATCAGGGGCAAAATTACAAACTTTTACGAAATCAATTCATGATTTAAGTTAGAAGCAGGGTTCCGATGCCTTATACATAACACTTACATCATTTTGCATTGAAGTGCTTACCGGTTTACCACCTTAAAGCGTTTGGTCATCGAATTTCCCAAATTATCTGTAACGGTAATACTGTGCCAGCCCTCATCGGGACGTAATTCGAGCTGGTGTACATTTTGGGTGGTACCCAGAAAGCGATTGTCGAGATACCAGAAAACGGTGACATTATTTGAACGATGCGCCAGATCAAAAATAATCTTCCCCGGTGTTCCATCGAGGTCAACCGGAATAAACAGCCGGTTCCATTCACGCGGATAAATAAACTCCAGTTGTTGTTCTGTTTCGGAACAACCCGGCATAAGCGGCGGCAAAGTGGCATACAAAACATTCTGACGTTTGTAGTAGTATTCCATTGCCGGAGGCAGCACCAGCCAGTTTTGATGCTGCATTTTCGAAACCGGGTAGCAAGCGGCATTAACACGATAGCTTCCTTCTTTGTTTAAATGAATGCGCCGGTGCCACGGACATACTCCCACTTTATTGCCGGCAGGAACCATGATCTCTTTCCGTTCAGTGCAAAATTCTCCGGGGCGGTAACCACTCTGCGCACAAACTTCAATGTTCGTCATTTCATCTGTAGGAATTTGAAACCATTCAGAATACGGAAGAACGGAGAACACATCGAACATTACCGGTGCTGCAGCCGATATGCCGGTGAGCCCTGCCCGCCCTTCTCCATCGGCATTCCCGCACCAAACGGCCACCACAAACTGCGAAGTTACTCCCACTGCCCAGGCATCTCTGAAACCAAAACTGGTTCCGGTTTTCCAGGCAATTTTCCGGGTGTGCGCAAAATGCTCCCAACCAGCCTCGCTTTCCGGACGTTTTACTTTTAACAAAGCGTCGAGCGTAGCATAAACTGCCGATGCCCGCACAGAAGGCTGGGTTCCGGCCTCTTCACTATGTTCCACATCATCTTCCCACACCAACGGGCTAAAAGGTTGAGAGGAATAAAAGCCATCCTCTTCGTTGTAGCATTTCAGGATGCTTCCTAACGAGGCATACATTCCGGCCAGGTCCCACAGTTTAACTTCAGCGCCCCCCAAAATCAGCGACAGTCCGTAATGTTCGGGTTGTTTATTCAGCGTGGTCATGCCTGTTTTTTTCAGAAAAGAATAAAAAGGCCCCACTCCGTAGTCTTTCAGCAAATGCACGGCCGGAATATTCAGCGAACGCGCCAGTGCTTCTTCGGCCGGAACAGCGCCGTTGTATTCCCGGTCGAAATTCATCGGGGTAAAACCACCAAAACGAATCGGAATATCAGGTGTCAGCATCGATGGAAGAAGCAACCCTTCATCCAGCATTTTGGTATACAGAAAGGGTTTCAAAATACTCCCCGAACTGCGCGGAGCCTGCACAATATCCACCTGGTTCCCGTGAGCGGTACTATCTGCATTGCTGGTATTTCCCACATAAGCCAACACTTTTTTCGACGGAATTTCTACGACCAGCACCGCCATGTTGTGAATAAAATTCGATTTCAAGCGTTGCTGATGCCGGGCAACAATTTCATTCGTCCGCTCCTGAAGTTGATACCGGATGGTGGAATTAACGCGCTGTCCATGTTTCTCGGCATTGGCTTTTTCTGTGATGTGAAAAGCAATATCAGGCAAAGCATTCACTTTTTCGGGCAAAGGTTCTGAGATGGCCAGTTCATAGGTGATGCTGTCAATTTCGCTGGCAAGCAGTAACTGGTTCAGCAAAAAATCGCGCTTTTGTTTCAGCCGCAAATCAAGCCTCCCCGGGTAAATCAGCGAAGGGGCATTGGGTAAAACCGCCAAAGTAGCCGCCTCGGCCCACGACAACTCACCGGGATCACGGCCAAAGTAACGCCATGCCGCAGCATCCAAGCCCACCACATTTCCGCCAAACGGTGCATGCGAGGCATACAGCTCCAAAATTTCAGATTTTGAATAACGCAGCTCCACATGAAGCGCCCAGAACATTTCGATCAACTTATTTTTTAGCGATCGTTCTTTCTGGCTGCGAGCCAAACGGCAAACCTGCATCGTAATCGTACTGCCTCCGCTCACAATTCTACCTGCCCTGATATTTTGAACCAAAGCGCGGGCCATGGAAACCAAATTGATTCCGGGATGGAGATAGAAATACTTGTCTTCAAAATTTAATACACATTTTTCGTATTTCTCCGGAACCGAATCCACCGGAGGGAAACGCCATTGCTCATCGTCCGAAATACGGGCGCCCAGCAATTCGCCTTCACTGCTTTCCAAAACGGTGGAGTACGAAGTATTGAAAAGCGGACGCGGTACCAACCAGCCTCCGATAAAGAACAATACCAACAATAAAAGCAAGAAGATCAAAACTGTTCTTCTTGCTTTTTTTATATTCATTTTCCTTTTACGCACAGAAATAATCCTTCTACTTCACAATCACCATCTTCCCACCCCTGCGGGCATTCACGCTATTGTCGTACATGGCTTCGCAGCTTACCGGCGGAAGGTAGAATTCCCCTTTGTACGCAGCATTCAGGTAAAAAGTGAATGTTTTTTGTTTCCCCATGTCCAGATCAAAATAGGTGTAAATCCGGTCGTCACGAATGTCCTGGTACTCATAATTTGCATCGCTTTGCGGTGCATCGCTTAATCGCTTGTTGAGGATTTCCCAACCCGAAGGAACCAGTACCGATAGCACCATTTCTTCGTAGTTCACCTTTTTGCCCGGATGTTTCACAGTTACTTCCATTTTGATATCCGTTCCCTGCAAAACAGAAGTTGGATCGATCGTTTTACCGGCCGCATCAAGGTATTTTAACTCCAGCGCTAAATTACTGGCAGCAGAAGTAGAATCTACACCCGCAGGAATTCCCCGGGTAACCAGCCTGACAAAAGTGGCATTTGCGCCAGTATTCTTGTACTCCAAGGCAACCTGCCGGGTATTGTTATTTTTTACCGGAACTTTAACTACAGGAATTTTGGTACGGGCGTCGGCTTTTTCACCATTCGCGGTCAGTTCATAACCGGTTTCGTTGCCGTTTTTATAGAACTTCTCTGAAAACTGAGCCGCCGAGAACAGACTCCACGCCGCTGTTTGTGTGCTTAACCAGCTACTTTTATTGATGTCTTCGGAAATTTCCTGCAACATACCGAAAGCGTTCTCCTGCTCATCAAGCAAAACGAGCGACTCCAGAATCATGGCCTTGTCACGCAACGAAGAGCCAAATGTTCCGCTGAATTCGTTGTATTCTTCTACCTCTGTCGATAAATTGGCCACCAGTTGCTGTGCCACTTCCTTTTTACCTGCCAGCACATAGGCCGAAGCCAGGCGCCAAAGCACGTCCTGCAATTTGGTAGTTTTCTCGCGCAGGCGGTTCATGGCTCCCAAATCCGCATTTCCGGCCAACGCCAGCGTGTACAAACGATACGCCTGGTTCAGGTCGTAATTCCGGTAATAATAAATATCGGTATCGCTTTGTGATTTTTTCCAGTTTCGGGCAGCCGATTTCTGGTAACGCACCCATTTGTCCTTCATTCCGTAAGGCAACGAATAACCGGCTTTTTCAGCACAAACAAGGAAATGCCCAACGTAATTGGTCCCCCACTCGTTGGCATACGACGATCCCGGCCAGTAGCTAAACCCACCGCTTCCCAACTGGTACGCCTGCAATTTCACCAAAGCCTGGCGAACATTGGTTTCAATCTCCAGTTTCTGATCAGCATCAACTTCCGTCAGATTTTCCAGGAACAATTGTGGAAAAACAGCCGACGTTATCTGTTCCACACAGCCGTGCGGATATTGAATCAGGTAATCGATGTATTTGCCCAGGTTCAATGGCGGGAAGCCCGATATTTCCACCCATGCCTCGTTGCTGCCCGGTTCTCCCGGGTTCTGTAGTTCGGTGTTCCAGTTTTCACCACCTTTCACCAGTTTGGATTGCTGAACCGTTACCGCCTGGTTTGGATTGCGCACCTGAACTTCCACTTCGTAACTGGCCGTTTCTTTGCCCGATTTTGCTTCCACCACAATTTTACCGACACCGCTCTGAGCTTTTACTTTCAACTTGAAATAACTCATTTTCTCACCGGTTTCAGTAAACTGAAGTTTGTTCTCCTGATCGCCGACAACCTCAAACAGTTCGTTAGCTTTTACCGCGATCGAAACATCTTTTACATTGTCTTTCATGGCAAAAACCGACACCGGCAAATCAAATGTTTCCAGCGGGGCCAGCACACGCGGAACGGTTGCCAGCAACATCAAGCCTTTCCGAACCGGAACCGAAACTTCTTCGGCACCGTAAGCGCCCCTATTTCCGGCTACCACCATCATACGCACAGCGCCCACATAATTTGGCATTTTGAAGGTGTGCTTTTGTTTCTTTCCGGGTTCGAGCGTGAAGGGACCGGCAAACTGCACCACGGGCTTAAAGCGGTTGGCCTCTTTCTTTTCAGAATCGACCATCTCACCATCGCCCCCTACAGCAAAAGCTTTTTCGAGCCGTGCACCGTAAGCTCCCGCCACATAATCATACAAATCCCAGGTTTTTACACCCAAGGCTTCGCGCTGGTAAAAAGTAGCATGCGGGTTGGGCGTCGTATAATTGGTCAATCCCAACAATCCTTCATCAACAATGGCCAGGGTATAGGTCATTCTCTTGTTGTTGGATTCTGAAATTTCTACCGAATAATCCGTTTCCGGTTCAATCTCTGCCGGAGCTTTGATCAAGGGCTTCAAAATCGTTTCCGGGTTTTCCACTTCCACCGGAATCACCCCGTACAACCTCAGCGGCGCATCATTTTCGGTGCGACCAAAAGGCTGAATCAAACTAACATGTACATAGAAATTAGGTGCCATTTCCGGTTTTGCCTTGATTGAAAAGCGGGTTTGCTTATCGGCCGTTTCCACCCAAAACATGTCCAGCACTTTGGTTCCGTTTTCGAGGCTCACCAAAGCTTTTCCGGTTTTGGAAGAAGGAATGACCACTTCAATGTCTTCCCCCACATTGTATTTTTCCTTGCCGGTACGAATGCTCAACATGGTAGCGCCTTCCGCCATTCCGTCGGAGCGCCAGCCGCCCCATTTCGACATGTAAAAGGTTATACCCGAAGAATGTCCCGAAGTATTGTCTTTTACCCACAGGAAATAACGGCCATTGTCTTGCCAGTTGCTGTATTTTACATTCAGGCGGATCTGCGATTTATGCTCAGCCTTGTTGATTACCCACGAATCAACCGGCTGGTAATAGCTTCCGGAAACGTAATGAGCCAGGCTTTCAGAGCCCGATTCCCACCACCAGCGCCAGTTTACTTTGTAGAGGCGAACCTCCAGGTCGTTGCCCGAAGCAGCTTTTCCGTTTTTATCCACCAGTACAATTTCCGGTAAATAATCCGTATCGGTTTTGTACCAATTGTCTTCCGACTCGGGCATGCGCAGCCCCACATAGGTAGAATAAGGCGAGTAGCGGGCCTTCGTAATGGAAGTACTGAAATCGCCACCGGTTTCAAATACACGCGAGGTGAACCACGCGTTCAGCATTCCCGGCGCATTGTCCAAACCTTCCAGTTTTAAAGGGATGCTTCCTTTTCCGGCTTCGTCCAGTTGCGCATCGAAAATGGTTTCTTCCTTACCCGAAAAGCGGGAAGCAGGATCGGTAAAAGTATAGCTCTGAAAATTCGGAAACTGCGTTGCGCTTTTTGTAAACAGCACCTCCACCTTTGCTTTTAACGACTTCGCCGGACTCCCGTGTAACCACGAGGCGCTTATGGGCAAGCTCTTGTCATCAATCCCCAGTAACTTATCGCCTGGCAAACCAAGTTCAATCTTCAATCGATTGGGTTTGATGGTTTCTATTTTCACCCGCTTCGAGAAAAAGCTGTTCCCCACCTGCACCTGGGCCCTCCAGTTTCCGGTGGGGGCATCTCTTTTGGTTTGTGTGGAAAGCAGGTAAAAACCGTTTTCATTACTGGTTACAACGCGGCGTTCAACCACCTGTTCTTTTGGATTGATCAGGCTAAAAATCACGGGGTGATTCCCGGGATCATCCGAGGCCGTTTCCAAAATAAAATTCAGGAACAAGGTGTCGCCCGGGCGCCATACATCGCGTTCACCGTAAATAAAACCTTTCATTCCATCGGTGATCTCCTGTCCGGCCACATTGAAATTACTTACCGAAAGCGAGGTTCCGTCATCTAACCTCAAGTAGCCAAACTGAGTGCCTTTTTTAGCCACCAGCAGGAAAGGCTTCTTTTTCAGGTCAACCCGAGCAAACCCCTGCGCATCGGTTTTTATCGTTTCAATCAACTGGTTCTGGTAGTTGTAAAGCTGAAGTTCCACATCGGCTTCCGGCAGTGTTGAAACCAGGTTCGACACGGCAAACAACATGCGTTGGTCGCGGCCTTCCTTGGCAACAATCCCCAGTTGCGAAGCCATAATGTTCCGGCTCACAAAACGATCGGAGTTGTAATACGCCACATGACAGGGATTATCGCGCTCCTCCCATTCGTATCCTTCGGGATAATAATAATCGCTGTACCAGCTCGGCGTGTCCCACTCGGTGCTGTAGTCTTCACCGCTTGACAAATCAATATCGGGAACTTCGGTTTGGGCCGAATCCTCCGGGCAGATGTAAAGCGAATAGTCTTTCCGAAAACGAAGTTCGACACGATAAACCGCTCCCTGCTGAAGTTTCACCAGTTTGGCCAGGTCTATCTTAAAAGTGTTCCATTGATTATAATTCACCGGGTTGGTGGAAATCAGGTCCACTTTTCCTTCGTAAACCGGCCTTCCGACACGTTTCAGGTCAGAGCTTCCGCTCAAACGGTTTTCCTGTAAAAACTGCGCAATATTGTCTTTGTAAATTTCAATTAAACGAACATCGACTGCATTCAGGCTAATCGCTTCAAAAGGAAACTCCAGATGATCGGTTTGCGGAACAATCACGCCTTTGCCGATCAGCCGAAGTGCCGGCTCGGCATTGGTAAATTGAAGCAGAAAATTCTCGCCCGATTTCAGGCGTGCGTAGTTGGCGCTTTTTATTCCTTCGTAAACATGCAGGGTTTGCGTGCCCGACACACGTTTACTGGTCCACACTTTCACCACATTGCCATCCACTTCGAGGCGCAGGTCTTTTGAGTTGTCCAGTTCAATCAAACCTTCCAGGTCCTGCGTTTTAAGCAGCGGATCGGAAAAACGAACGTTAATGCATTGTTCAGGCTGCTGAACAACCGTGGCATCCAGAATTTTGAAAGTACTCAATGCCGGTATTTCCAGTTCTTTTGTTCCCGAAACATCGGTATTGAGTGCACTCCCCTCCCATGTTACGATCACCTTCCCGGCATCGTCCTGCATACGGGCAAGGCTGTCGACCGTAAAAAAGTGTTTGCGGCGTCCGCTGTCGTGGCTCCATAACACAGGCAGTTCCTTTCCGTTTGCCGTAACCGTAACAATTTTTTCAATTGGCTCCGAATCGGCTACATCGGCGGTTAAAACATACCCCGTTAACTGCATTTGGGTGGAATTCAGCCCCTCGTAGTTTTTCAAGCCCTCGACGGTTATGGAATACGTTTGTTTTACAGTGGCAAACTCAAAAGGCATAGTCTGAAGTTTGCTGTCAACCGTCAGTACCTTCCCCAAAGCAAACACGGCTTTGTAAGTAGTTCCGGGCTTTAGCGGCTTTTCGGGCCTGAATTCAAAAACACGGCCTCCCACCAACACTGTTTTTCCTTTCACCTCGGGTTCAAACCGAAACAGTTCTTCGGTATTCACGTCGCCCTCAACAGGCTGGGTCATATACACCGAAATGCTGGATTCGTTCGAGATCACTCCGCTGGTAAAGGCCTGCACATAACGCGCAAAAGCAACGTCGGTGGTTACGGCTTTCTTTTCGCTTTTTGAACATGAAACAGCCATTAGAAACAAAATGGCAATGGGGAAAATTAACTTTTTCATTGGGCTATAATTGTTTGTACTTTTTCAGAATTTCGAGAGAAAAACGTGCCCGGGATAAACACAGGCTGTTTTTTATATGTTATTGTTAAATTTTCGGCATTTAAAATTAGCTAATTTGTTTGACTTGCCCCCGGTCTGCAAATTCAATTCCAAAAAAAAATTAAGCTTTTTAAAGAATCGCGTTGAGGTCTTTTTCAAAATGATTACTTTACCACTTATTAGTTGGTCTTATGCTTTAACGCAAGATACTATCGATAAATTATGAAGAAACGAGCATGGTAAATTTTACCACACAGGAAGATGACTCCCGGGCGAGTTACATCCGTCAGCTGACGGACCATTAAAACAAACAATGACAGACGAAATGAAAATATTGATCTTATTTGCCCATCCGGCTTTTCATAAATCGATTATCAACCGGGCTTTGCTCGATGCTGTACGAGGACTGGAAAATGTTACCATTAATGAATTGTACGAGAATTACCCGGACTTTTTCATTGATGTGGAAAAAGAGAAGAAACTGCTACAGGAACACGATGTAATTGTGTGGCACCACCCGTTTTACTGGTACAGTGCCCCGGCCATTATAAAAGAGTGGATGGACCTGGTTCTCCAGCACGGATTTGCGTACGGAAGAAACGGGTTTGCCCTGCAGGGAAAATGGGCCATGTCGGCCGTTTCAACCGGCGGGCGGCAGGAAGTTTACACCGCTACCGGGGCCAACCACTTTAGCGTAAATCAGTTTCTGGCGCCTTTCAACCAATCTGCCACCCTTTGCCGCATGCGTTACCTGCCTCCTTTTGTAACCCACGGCGCACACACCATCACCCAAGCTGAAATAGAAAGGCAGGCAGCGCATTACCGCGAGCTTATCACCGGCCTGCGGGATGGTAAGTACACTGAAAAGGATTTTGAAAACATCGAATATTCCAACCACTTAACGCTGACAAATGCATAATCAGGATTTTTTCTTACAAGCGCTTATTTACCTGGGAGCAACGGTTGTTTCGGTTCCTCTGGCCAAAAAACTGGGGCTGGGCTCTGTTTTGGGCTACCTGCTGGCAGGAATTCTTATCGGGCCGTTTGTGCTGGGCCTTGTCGGGAAAGAAGCCGGCGAAGTAATGCACTTTGCAGAGTTTGGCGTGGTGCTCATGCTTTTTATCATCGGGTTGGAGCTGGAACCTTCCCTGCTGTGGAAAATGCGAAGATCCATTTTTGGGCTGGGCGGCCTGCAGGTTCTTATTACTGCCATTGTCATCACCTTTGTTGCGCTGGCTTTCAAGTTCCAGATAAACCGCGCCCTGGCCATCGGGCTGATATTTGCATTGTCGTCAACGGCCATCGTACTTCAAACGCTATCGGAAAAAGGACTGATGCGAAACATTGCCGGTAAATCGGCCTTTTCGGTACTGCTTTTCCAAGACATGGCGGTCATCCCCATTTTAGCGCTGTTGCCCCTTATTGCCACACTTGGGCAACCGGCCACCTTATCCGAATCTACCCTGAGCAAGATCGGCGGCATGGCCCAACTTCCGGGATGGATTCAATTGCTGATCATCATCGGGGCAATAGCTGCAGTGGTTTTTATCGGCCGTTTTATGGCGCGCTACGTGTTCCGGCTGATTGCCGAAACCGGCCTCCACGAGGTGTTTGTTGCACTGGCTTTGCTGATGGTAATTGGCATTGCGCTGGGAATGGATAAATTAGGCCTATCGCCCGCACTCGGGACCTTTATCGCCGGTGTGGTGCTGGCCGACAGCGAATACCGCCACGAACTGGAAACCACCATCGATCCGTTTAAAGGCTTGCTGCTGGGACTGTTTTTTATATCGGTGGGCGCGGGCATCAACTTTAACCTGCTCATCCAGAATCCCGGAATGATCTTCTTTTTTGTGCTTTTACTCATTGTCATCAAATTTATAGTTCTTCTGATTTTGGGGCGGATTTTCAGACTGCGCAAAGGCTTCGATTTCCTGTTTGCCTTTTTACTGGCGCAGTCCAGCGAATTCAGTTTTGTACTGATCTCTTTCTCGAAACAAAACCAGTTGTTCGACGAAAAAACTTCTTCCATGCTGCTGATGATTGTAACCCTCTCGATGGCTGTTTCGCCTCTGCTGCTTATTTTTAATGACAAAGCGGTAACTCCGATCATGGCGCGCCGCTACAACAAACCCGAATACGACGAGATGGACGAACCCGAAAACCCGGTGATTTTAGCGGGTTTTGGCCGCTTTGGGCTGGTTATCGGGCGTATGCTGCTGGCCAACAACATTAAAGTGACCATTCTCGACAACAACCCCACCAACGTGGAGGTACTGCGCCGGTACGGGTTCAAACTGTATTTTGGCGATGTAACCCGGCCGCAAATGCTCGAAAAAGCCGGCATTCAGAAAGCCCGTATGCTGATACTCAGCATGGCCGAACACGACGATGCGTTAAAGGTGGCCAAATATGTACGCGAAAAATACCCGCATGTAAAAATACTGGCGCGCGCAAAAGACATCTTTCACACCTTCGAATTTTACAAACTGAATGTTCGCTCGGTTCAGCGCGAAATGTTTGACTCGGCCAACGAAATGGGCGCCACCGCCCTTACCGAACTCGGGTTTAGCAGGTACGAAGCCTATCGCACGGCACGTACCTTTAAACACCACGAAAACCAGATAACCGACGAGCTGTACGAGCACTGGCTCGAAGACCACAACCGTTTTATCGAGGAAACACGACGCTTCTCGGAACAGGTTTCAGAAACTTTGCAAGCCGAGAAAGACTACCTGATCCACGAATCGGAATGTGCCTGGGATGTGGATACATTGAAAGAAGAAGCACTGCAAAAGCAACAAAACACGCCTTCCGAAAACGATACATAACTGTTCGATAACATACTGAATATTATTGCGTAGAGACGGTTTTTTGGTTGAAAATCACTATTTTCAGAGCATTAAATACAGCTCCCGAATATTTTTGTGAGCCACCCAAAAAGCAACGCAATGAAACTCCGGATTTACAACAAACACCCTCTCAGATTCGCCTCCGTCCCGTTGTTTTCTATTTCGAAAAGAAAAAACAACGCAGCCAGCCACGCGTTAGTTCATCCCGGCAAACCGATCATCCTGAAAATAAAGTTAATGATCGTACTTCTGATGCTATACAATGGAGTTAGTTCACAAACCGAGTGGGCTCCGGTTGGTGCCAAATGGCATTATTCCAGAAATGAAGGAACCATGCCGACAAACGAAGGATATGTATTGTACGAATCGGTAAAAGATACCCTGATTCAGGAAAAAACAGTACGGCTTATCAGCAAAACATACTACCATTCGAATGGTATTGATGTTTCTGACCTGGGAAACGAATACATGTACCAGGAAAACAACAAGGTATTTTATTTAAAGAACGATCAGTTTTTTACCTTGTATGATTTCAATGCCCGGGCCGGAGATAGCTGGACGATCTATGGGAATGACAACCTGGGGGATTTCTGCAATTATGATCCCTTGGGGGAAATTGTGGTTGATTCGGTTAAAAACATTACCATCAACGACAAAGAGCTCAAACTACTCTACACTTCGCCTGCTGCTTCGTCTAACTGGGGTTTTAATGATGTAATAATTGAACAGGTGGGTTGCCTTACCCATATGCTGCCACAAGCTTTGGAGTGTGTACTTGATATCCCCAGCCACCTGGGGCCATTAAGATGCTACAGCGATAGTTTTCTGGGAAATTATAAATCCACGCGTTGGGATAAATCGGAGTACAATTGCGACGCTCTGTTTAACTACACCGCAGTTACTGACAGAGAAGACAGCCGGATTCGATATTTCCCCAATCCGGTAGAAGATTACCTGAACCTTCAGTTTCCGGATGCCCGGGCTCACGGAGACGTTCAGGTTGAAATCAGGAATATAAATGGCTCATTGCTCAAAACCGGGCACACTGCGAAAAGGCTTTTCGTTGGGAATTTGCCATCCGGTGTTTATTATGTCACAATCACTACTTCTGAGGAACGGTCTTCATTCAAATTTATAAAAAAGTAACCCGGCTGGTGCGGGTTTGCAACCCGTGCCGGAAAAGGGCGAGCAGTTTTAAAACAATTATTTATTAACCTAAATTTTTAACCATGACACAAACAAGAGTTTACGTAAGCAAAGACAGCGACATGCTAATGGCAAGCAAAGTAATTGCCACTTCGCTAAGCAACCAATTGCCCGATCTTTCGATGGTGCGCAGCAACTGGACACCCGAATACGCCCAGGCCCTGCACACCAAAATCGACACTGCCATGGAAGACTACCTGGGCCTCGACAAAAAGAAAGCCCTGCGTGATGCCACGGCTGCCCTTACCGAAATACAGGCGCCCGCTTTGCAGGCCCTCCAATTTCTGAAAACCCAGATTGAAGTGGATTTTGGCGAAGATGCCAACGAAATCGTTAAAACACTGGGCTACGACAAATACCTGAAAGCGGCACGTGCCGGCGACCAGGAAGCATTGATCCAGTTGCTGTTTGCCTTCAAAAAAGGAATGACCAACGCGCTTAAAGACGATATGGTGGCCAAAGGCACCAACCCGGCACTTATCGACAACGTAATCGGGTACGCCACCCAGCTCAGCGAGGCAAACCTGGCACAGGAAAGTTTAAAGTCGACAACAAAATCGGTGTCGGAAACGGCGGTTGCCGCTCTTAACGAAATCTACAACGAAATAATCGGTATCTGCAAAATTGCCTCGGCCTACTACCAGCACGACGAAATTTTAAAAGCACAGTTTACCTTTAGCCGCGTAGTGGCCAATATGAATGCCGGTGGTAAAAAAATACAGGAACCCGAAGAACCGCTTGAATAAAAAAACTGCTTGCCAGACCTTGAAGGTTTTGAAAACCTTCAAGGTCTGAGATCTATTGAGTTAGAAGCCTTACTGTACAACATCGAAAACAGTTTTATCTTCATCGAAACGAATTCTATCAACATCGAAACTGTACCTGTCAAGCTCGAAACTGTTTCTATCATCACAGAATTCCATTTTATCTTCATTGAAAGCAATTCTATCTTCATTGAAGCTTGTTTTATCCCTATCGAAGAAAGTTCTATCTACATCGAAACACATTTTATATTCATAGAAAAGCTTCCGGTCCCCATTGAAAAACGTTCTCTCCTCCCCGAAAGACTACAGAAGCCGGTAGCACAGAATTTACAGAACCCCGATATTGGATCCCCATCCACTGAACTCTGAACCCTGAACCCTGAACTCTGAACTCTGAACTCCAAAAGCTAAATTAGACTATTTCTAAATTTCCCGGATTTCAGAAAAATTGCTTTTTTGTCATTTGTAGATTCAAATCAATACCTACATTTGCAATCTCTAAATAGCAAAATTGAAAGCTACGACTACAGATATCCGACATAAAGGTTTTGTAAAGGAGGTAAACAACAACTCACTGATTGTTACCATCATCAACCAGTCTGCATGTTCTTCGTGCCATGCAAAAGGAGCCTGTACGGTGGCCGATTACCAGGACAAGGAAATTGAAATCACCGATTTTAAAGGCGCTTACAAACCCGGTCAGGAAGTCACCATTCTTTTCAAAGAATCAAAAGGTTTTACGGCGCTGCTTTGGGGCTACGTTGTTCCCTTTTTACTGGTATTGCTCACATTGATCGTTATGCAGTCGCTTACCGGTAACGAGTTGCAATCGGGGCTGGTATCGCTGGCGATTCTGATACCCTACTATATAACATTATATTTTTTTAGGCATTTATTAAAAAAAATATTCAAATTCGAACTTGAAGAAACTGATTAACAAATGAGTATCACCGTTGTATATACGATTGTCACACTGGCAGTGATTGGAGCAACTGCGGCTGTAATCCTCTACTTTGTGGCGCAAAAATTCAAGGTCGTGGAAGACCCGCGCATCGACGATGTGGAAGGATCGCTTCCGGGAGCCAATTGTGGCGGATGTGGCTTTGCAGGCTGCAGGGCCTTTGCCGAAGCATGTGTTAAAGCGTCTGACCTGGGCGACCTGAACTGCCCGGTAGGCGGAAACGACACCATGGGGCAGGTGGCAACCATTTTAGGATTGGAGGCCGTTGCAAAAGACCCGCGTGTGGCGTTTATCCGTTGTAACGGAACCTGCGACCACCGTCCGAAAACAAGCCAGTTCGACGGCGCAACAACCTGTGCCATCGCCTCGTCTGTTTACAGTGGCGAATCCGATTGCCAGTTCGGCTGTTTGGGTTACGGCGATTGTTACGACGCCTGCGAATTCGACGCCATCGACCTGCGTGCCGGAATGGGCGTTCCGCTTGTCCTCGACGACAAATGTGTGGCGTGCGGAGCCTGTGTGGACGCTTGTCCGAAAGACCTGATTGAGTTACGCAAACGCATGCCTAAAGACCGCAAAGTAGTGGTGGCCTGCCGGAACATGGACAAAGGCGCCGTGGCGAAAAAAGCTTGTAGCGTAGCTTGTATTGGTTGCAGCAAGTGTTTTAAAGAATGTCCGTTCGACGCCATCACCATGGAGAACAACCTGGCATTTATCGACTCAGACAAATGCAAACTGTGTCGCAAATGTGTGCCGGTGTGCCCAACCAATGCCATTATCGAGCTGAACTTTCCACCGCGAAAAGTGAAACCCGAAGTAGAAGTTGAAACCAATAGCTAAATAATTCAGGATGTTAAAAACGTTCAAAATAGGCGGAGTACATCCTCCCGAAAATAAATTGTCGAAAGACCGGAAAATCGAAGTTCTTTCGATTCCGTCGGCTGTTTTTATTCCGGTGGCACAGCACATCGGAGCACCGTCAACACCGGTTGTTAAAAAAGGCGACAAGGTAAAAGTGGGACAGGTAATTGCGCAAAGCAGCAGTTTTGTTTCCACCAACATTCATTCTTCCGTTTCAGGAACAGTTAAAAAAGTTGATTTCTCGGCCGATAGCTCAGGCTATCCCAAACAAGGAATTTTTATTGATGTGGAAGGTGACGAGTGGATGGAAGACATCGACCGTTCCGAAACACTGGTAAAAGATATCTCGGTTGACGGCGCTGAAATCGTCAAAAAGATCCAGGAATGCGGAATCGTAGGTTTGGGGGGAGCTACCTTCCCAACGCATGTAAAACTGGTTCCGCCAAAGGGCATGAAAGCCGAAGTTCTGCTGATCAACGGCGTGGAATGTGAGCCTTACCTGACTTCCGACCACCGGCTGATGCTGGAAAAAGCAGATGAAATTTTGGTGGGTATTCAGCTGCTGATGAAAGCCATGAATGTTGACAAGGCAGTAATCGGTATCGAAAACAATAAACCGGACGCGATTCAGCTTCTCTCCGAGAAATGCAAATCAGTTGCCGGAGTTAGCGTGGTTGCACTGAAAGTTCAATACCCGCAGGGAGGAGAAAAACAGCTGATCAATGCAGTTACGGGCCGCGAAGTTCCGTCGGGAGCATTGCCCATTGCAGTGGGTGCCGTGGTGAGCAACGTGGGAACTGCCTTTGCGGTTTACGAAGCCATTCAAAAAAATAAACCACTGTTTGAGCGTGTAGTTACCGTTACCGGGAAAGGGGTATCCAAGCCTTCGAACTTCCTGGTAAGAGTCGGAACAGCTACTTCAGAACTGGTGGCAGCAGCAGGCGGACTACCCGAAAACACGGGCAAAATCATTAGCGGCGGCCCCATGATGGGACGCGCTATCAGCTCGCTGGATATTCCGGTTACCAAAGGAACCTCGGGCATTTTGCTGATGAAGGAAGAAGAATCGAAGCGGGAGGAAATAATCGCCTGTATTCGTTGTTCCCGCTGTGTATCGGTTTGTCCGATGGGACTGGAACCCTACCTGCTGATGACTTTGGGAGAAAAACAAATTTATGACCGCGCCGAAAGTGAAAGGGTGATGGATTGCATTGAATGTGGTTCGTGCAGTTATACCTGTCCCTCCAACCGGCCATTGCTGGACTACATCCGCTTTGGAAAGGGAAAAGTTGGTCAAATCATTCGTTCAAGAAAAAAATAAATCAAAAACTGCATAATGAGTAAATTATTAACAGTTTCGCCTTCGCCGCACGTACATTCAAGCGACTCGACACAGAAAATTATGTACCGGGTGATTTACGCCATGGTTCCGGCACTGATCTGGTCGGTGTTTATGTTCGGGATCGATGCCTTGCGTGTAACCCTGATAGCGGTTGCTGCCTGTGTGGCTTTCGAATACCTTATTCAAAAATACCTGATGAAAGTTACCCCGTCGGTTACCGATGGTTCTGCCATCATTACAGGTATATTACTGGCGTTTAACGTTCCGTCGAGCCTGCCGTGGTGGATCATCCTAATCGGTGCAATGGCGGCCATGGGAATTGGTAAACTTTCATTTGGCGGCCTCGGAAGCAACATTTTTAACCCGGCTTTGGTAGGTCGTGTGTTTTTGCTGTTGTCGTTCCCGGTTCAGATGACTTCGTGGCCCGGAATTAAAATGGCAGCGGTTGATGCAGTGTCAACGGCTACTCCGCTGGCATTGATCAAGGAAAGCGTGAAAAACGGCATTCCGATTGCAAAAGTTCAGGGTTTGCCCGATCTAACTGATCTGGCCATCGGGATGAATGCCGGTTCGCTGGGGGAAGTTTCAGCCTTGCTGCTGGTGTTGGGCGGAATTTATATGATCTGGAAAAAAGTAATTACCTGGCATATTCCGGTTTCCATTCTTGCAACAGTATTTGTATTCTCGGGTATCTTCTGGGGAATCAATCCTGAAATGTATGTAAACCCGGCTTTCCACATTATGACAGGGGGGTTAATGCTCGGTGCTATTTTTATGGCCACCGACATGGTGACTTCACCCATGAACCCGAAAGCACAGATCATCTACGGAATCGGAATCGGCTTGATAACCATCAGCATTCGTATGTTTGGCGCTTACCCCGAAGGTATTTCATTTGCCATTCTGATTATGAATGCGGTGACACCTTTACTCAACTACTACATTAAACCCAAACGATTCGGAGGACAATAAAATGGCAAAGAAAGAATCGACTTTTACAAGTATGGTGGCAACCCTGGTTTTGGTTACCGGAATTGCCGCAGCTGCACTGGGTTTTGTGTACGACTTTACCAAAGCCCCCATCGAGGCAGCAAAAATTAAAGCACAAACCGAAGCGATCACCCAGGTTCTTCCCGAATTTGATGAACTGGGAACCAGCTATAAAGTTCCGAGCGAAGCAGGTGGCGACAGCATTGAGCTGTTTCCCGCATTCAAAGGCGGCGAACTGGCCGGAACTGCGATAAAAACATACACCCGCACTGGTTTTAGCGGTTACATTTCCATTATGGCCGGAATTGACAAGGATGGAAACATCTCCGGTTATTCGGTGTTGGACCATGCTGAAACACCGGGTTTGGGTTCTAAAATGGACACCTGGTTTAACAACGCTTCCAAACCCAATCAGAATGTAATCGGGAAAAACCCGAATACCACGAACTTTACCGTATCAAAAGACGGTGGTGACATTGATGCCATCACGGCTTCGACCATCACCTCACGCGCTTTCCTTGATGCTTTGCGCAGAGGCTATACGGCTTACGAAACGAAGAAATAGTTCAGAGTTCAGAGAAGAAATAGTTCAGAGTTTAAAGTTCAGAGTTTAGAGTATGGCAACATTTAATACGTTCGAAGATATAATTGCCTGGCAAAAAGCCAGAGAGCTTTGTAAACTTATAAACGTTTACACTGGCTACCATGCTTTTTCAAAGGACTTTAAACTTGTGAGTCAAATAAAAGGTTCGTCTGGTTCAGCCATGGATAATATTGCCGAAGGTTTTGAAAGAGGTGGAAATAAAGAGTTCATTCAGTTTCTGTTTATTTCAAAAGGTTCAGCAGGAGAAGTCCGTTCTCAACTTTATCGTGCCTTGGACAATGGATATATTAGCCCGGACGAGTTCCAAAAGGCATATAATTTAGCCGATGAAGTCGGAAAATTAGACCGAGGCTTGATTAGCCATTTAAAGGAAAGTGAATTAAAAGGTGATAAATATAAAAAGTAAACAAGTATAAGTTTTGCAGATTTAGTTGTTCGGAGTAGCGACTCTCAACTCTGAACACTGAACGCTAAACTCTAAACAAAAGAAATATGAATCAGTGGAAAAATTTTTCGAAAGGATTTATAAAAGAAAACCCGGTATTTGTATTGGTACTTGGTATGTGTCCTACTCTCGGGGTTACTTCTTCTGCGATAAACGGTCTGGGAATGGGCCTGGCCACCACCTTTGTTCTGCTTATGTCGAACATTGTTATTTCATTGGTAAAAGACGTTATTCCGGATAAAGTAAGAATCCCGGCTTTTATTGTGATCATTGCAGCTTTTGTTACCGTTGTTCAGTTACTGATGCAGGCGTTTGTTCCTGCCTTGTACAAAAGCCTGGGGCTGTTTATTCCCTTGATTGTGGTAAACTGTATCGTGCTCGGCCGTGCTGAAGCCTTTGCATCAAAAAACAATCCTTTGTCGTCGGCCATTGACGGAATTGGAATCGGACTCGGATTTACTTTTGCCCTGGTTTTGCTGGGCGGTATCCGCGAAGTGCTGGGAAGCGGCAAGCTTTTCAACATCACTTTGTATTCCGAGAATTTCGTAACACTACTGTTTGTTCTGGCACCCGGAGCGTTTATCGTTTTGGGCTACCTGATTGCCATTATTAACCGCATTAAAAAGAATTAAGGAGGAAAGGATATGAGTTACTTTGTAATTATACTGGGCGCGATACTGGTTAACAACATTGTGTTAATGCAGTTTTTGGGAATCTGCCCTTTTCTGGGGGTTTCCAAGCGTATCTCCACCGCAATCGGAATGACAGGTGCCGTAGCTTTTGTAATGGTTTTGGCAACCATTGTTACCTACCTTATTCAAAACTACGTGCTCAACAAATTTGGGCTGGCCTTTTTACAAACCATTGCATTTATCCTGGTAATAGCCTCGCTGGTTCAGCTGGTCGAAATTATTCTGAAGAAAGTAAGCCCGCCGCTTTACCAAGCATTGGGTATATTTCTTCCGCTGATTACTACCAACTGTGCAATCCTGGGTGTGGCAATTCTGACCATCCAAAAAGAATTCAACCTGCTCGAAGGAGTCGTTTACGCGATCTCGAATGCCATCGGTTTTGGACTTGCTTTGATCATTTTTGCCGGCATTCGCGAACACCTTGATTTGCAGAATGTACCCAAAGGATTAAAAGGCACTCCGATCGCTTTGATAACCGCCGGAATTCTGGCAATGGCCTTTATGGGATTCTCGGGTTTGGTATAAGTTTAAATCTACATTAATTAGCTAAATAAAAAGGAAAACGGATCATTTCAACTTCTCTAAATGACATTTAAATGCTAATTTTGCTATGTATAGATAGCAATTTCAACAAACTCATAAAAAAGTAAATACCTTGGAATTTTTTCAGCAGATACATAAATCATTGCTCATTAGTCCGAAAGAGACCATTAAGCGGGAGTTGATGGACCAAATTGACTGGAGCCAGCGACTCATCTGTATCAAAGGATTCAGAGGAGTTGGGAAAACGACTTTTCTGCTGGATTACATCCGGAAATACCACCCCGAAAGCAACGACGTACTTTACATCAACCTGAATAACTTTTATTTCACCAAACGGAAAATAAGTTCGTTTGCCGACGAGTTTGCCAAACGGGGCGGAAAAATCCTGATATTGGATCAGATTCAGAAATACCCCGACTGGTCGGAAGACCTTAGAAAGTGTGTCGATGAAATTCCGGAGATTCAGATCATATTTTCATCGTCACCGGTTTTAAGAATTACCGAGGGTAACCCTGACCTGGAAGGGATTGCAAAAATCTACCACCTCGAAGGGCTTTCGTTCCGCGAATACCTGAACCACCTGGCTGGAAAGAACTTTAGAACCTACAGCTTCGAGGAGATTCTTTCGGATCATATTTCCATAGCACAGGAGATTGTTGCGGAGGTTCGCCCGTTGGCTTTTTTCGACGAATATTTAAAAAACGGATACTTCCCCTATTACATGGATGATCCGAACTTTTATACAAACCGATTACTGAAGAATATAAATCTGGCCCTGGAAATTGATGTTCCGTACATCAACCAGATAGAATTTAAATACCTGTCGAAACTGAGGAAGCTGTTGCATTTGCTGGCATCAGAAACACCTTTTACACCCAATGTGAGCAAACTGGCCGGTTCGATCGAGACTTCGCGTGCCACGGTAATGAATTACCTGAAGTACCTGAAAAATGCCAAACTGATCAACCTGCTATATACCAACGGTGGCGGCGACGACGACCAGATGAAAAAACCGGACAAGGTATACATGCACAACACCAACCTGCTGCACGCTATTGCGCCGGATAATACCGACAATCTGACGATGCGCCAGACCTTTTTTTACAACCAGGTTGGGTACAAACGAAAACTTTCAAAATCGCCGATAGCCGACTTTTGTGTCGATGGCAAATACCAGTTTAACGTGGGTGGCCGTAAACTGCTAGCCGAAGGAGATATTTACGCGGCGTCTGACGTTATTGAAATCGGACAAGGCAAAAAGATCCCACTCTGGCTGTTTGGATTTTTGTATTAGATACGAAATACCCGATACTGGATACAAGATGCCAGATATTGGATACTGGATATTGAATTTAAAAAAGCAATAATAACGGATGTCTTATAAACGACTTGAAATATGGCAGATAGCAAATGAACTGGTCATCAAAATACACAAGATGACACTTGAGCTTCTTCCTGCATTCGAAATGTATGAAGAAGGGAGCCAGATAAGACGTTCATCAAAATCTGCAAAGTCATTGATCGTTGAAGGATACGGAAGACGGGCCTACAAACAGGACTTTCTTCGGTTTCTGACCAACGCACAGGCATCAAATGACGAAACGTCGGATCATCTTGAAAATCTTTGGAATACCAAATCACTAAAAGAAGAAGAGGTTTACAAAGAACTTTTTGAGCTAACAGAAAAACTTGGAAAAAAATTAAACAGCTTCATTCGCTCAGTACAACAGAAACACAATATAGTAACAGAACCAGAAGAAGAATATTCATAATACGATCGAGTATCGAGTATCGAGTATCGAGTATCCGGAATCAAATAACGAGAATCAAAAATCAAATAATTAAATAGATTAAAAACGCAAATAAAATGGCAAAACAAAAAAAATTCATCACATGTGACGGTAACTACGCTGCGGCGTACATGAGTTACATGTTTAGTGAAGTTGCCTGCATCTATCCTATTACACCGTCTTCAACTATGGCTGAGTATGTGGATGAATGGGCTGCTTTTGGTAAGAAAAATATGTTCGGACGTCCTGTTCGCCTGGCAGAAATGCAGAGTGAAGCAGGTGCAGCAGGTGCCGTTCACGGCTCATTGCAGTCGGGAGCGCTTACTTCCACTTATACAGCTTCTCAGGGATTGCTGCTGATGATCCCGAATATGTATAAAATTGCGGGCGAGCTTCTGCCTACCGTATTCCACGTAAGTGCCCGTGCGCTTGCCGGTCATGCATTGTCAATCTTCGGCGACCACAGCGATATTTACGCTGCCCGTCAAACCGGTTTTGCAATGTTGGGAGCAGGTTCTGTTCAGGAAGAAATGGACCTTGCAGGTGTTGCCCACCTGGCCACCATCAAGTCAAGAATTCCGTTCCTGGCTTTCTTCGACGGTTTCCGCACATCGCACGAAATCCAGAAGATTGAAGCCATTGCAATGGAAGACATCGTTCCGCTGGTTGACCAAACAGCTTTGCAGGAATTCCGTAACAGGGCACTGAATCCTGAAAATCCGGTAACCCGTGGTACAGCTCAGAACCCGGATATTTTCTTCCAGGCAAAAGAATCGGCCAACAAATTTTACGATGCCGTTCCGGATATCGTAGCCGATTACATGGATCAAATCAGCGAACTAACCGGTCGCAAATACCGTCCGTTTACTTATTACGGAGCTCCGGATGCTGAAAACATCATCATCGCTATGGGTTCGGTAACAGAAACCATCAAAGAAACCATCGACTACCTGGCTTCTCAGGGCAAAAAAGTTGGTTTGGTTTCGGTTCACTTGTTCCGTCCGTTCTCGGCCAAACATTTTGTTGAAGCACTTCCTTCAACTGTTAAGAGAATTGCTGTTCTCGACCGTGCCAAAGAACCGGGAGCTGCCGGCGAACCGCTGTACCTCGACATCCGTTCACATTTCTACGGAAAAGAAAATGCTCCTGAAATCGTTGGCGGACGCTTCGGTTTAGGATCAAAAGATACCACTCCGGCCCAGATTCTTTCGGTTTACGAAAACCTGGAAATGAAGGAGCCGAAAAATGCCTTCACCATCGGTATTGTTGACGATGTTACCTTTACATCGCTCCCGATGAAAGAGGAAATCAATATTACACCTGCGGGTACTTACCAGGCCAAATTCTACGGTTTGGGTTCTGACGGTACTGTGGGTGCCAACAAAAACTCGATCAAAATTATTGGCGACGCCACCGATAAATCGTGCCAGGGATACTTCCAGTACGACTCAAAAAAATCAGGCGGTTTTACCTGTTCGCACCTGCGTTTTGGCGACAAACCAATCCGCTCGACTTACCTGGTAACCACTCCTGACTTTGTGGCCTGCCACGTTCCGGCTTACCTGCATTTGTACGATGTACTGAAAGGTTTGAAAAAAGGAGGTTCTTTCCTGCTGAACTCAATCTGGGACGAAGAAGAAACAAAAAATCAGCTGCCCGACAGTATGAAAAAATACATGGCAGCCAACGATATCAGCTTCTACATCATCAACGGTACCAAACTGGGTGAAGAACTTGGCCTGGGAACCCGTACCAATACCATCATGCAGTCGGCATTCTTCAAAATCACCGGTGTAATTCCTTACGAAATGGCGGTGGAAGAAATGAAGAAAGCCATTGTTAAATCATACGGCAAAAAAGGCGAGCACATTGTAAACATGAACTACGCCGCAGTTGACGCCGGTGGTAAAAACGTGGTACAGGTAGAAGTACCGGCAGAATGGAAAGACATTGTGCTGAAAAGCGAAGAAGAAGAATCAGTACGCCCGGCATACATCCGCAAGGTGGTTGATGTAATCAACGGTCAGCGTGGTGATGATCTTCCTGTTTCTACTTTTGTTGGTTCGGAAGACGGACAGTTCCCGCTCGGAACAGCAGCTTTCGAAAAACGCGGTATCGCAGTAAACGTACCCGAATGGCAGGCTGACAACTGTATCCAGTGTAACCAGTGTGCGTACGTTTGTCCTCACGCTGCTATTCGTCCGTTCCTGATGGATGAAGCAGAAGTAGACGCAGCTCCTGCAGGAACTGAAGTAAAAACGGCTACTCCTTCCAAAATGTTTGGCGGGCTGAACTTCCGCATCCAGGTATCACCGCTTGACTGTACAGGTTGTGGTAACTGTGCCGACGTTTGTCCTTCAAAAGAAAAAGCCTTGATCATGAAGCCGCTGGGAACACAGCAGGCCGAAGTGGAACGCTGGAACTACATGGACGGCAAAGTAACCGTGAAAGAAAACGTGGTTGACAAAACCAAATCGGTTAAAAACTCACAGTTTGCACAGCCATTGTTCGAGTTCTCGGGAGCTTGTGCGGGTTGTGGTGAAACTCCCTACATTAAACTGATCACCCAATTGTACGGCGAGCGCATGATGGTGGCCAACGCTACCGGATGTTCTTCTATCTATGGTGGTTCGGCTCCGTCAACTCCTTACTGTAAACACAAGGAATCGGGTCACGGTCCGGCATGGGCAAACTCACTGTTCGAAGACAACGCCGAATACGGTTTTGGTTTTTCTGAAGGTGTTTCAGCTCAACGCAACCGTCTTGAAGACATCATGAACACTGCGCTTTCAAACGGTGCTTCAGAGGCAGAAAAAGAAGTTTTTGCTGAATGGATCGCTCAGAAGAATGATGGTGAAGGTTCGGTAGTTGCATCTAAAAAAGTGCTCGAAGTAATCGAAAACAGCAACAGCGAATACGCTAGCGAAATCAAAAATCTGAAACAGTACCTGGTAAAAAAATCAATCTGGGTATTTGGTGGCGACGGTTGGGCATACGACATCGGTTACGGTGGTCTCGACCATGTGATGGCCAGCGGAGAAGACGTAAACGTACTGGTAATGGATACCGAAGTATATTCAAACACCGGTGGACAGTCGTCAAAAGCAACTCCGGTGGGTGCTGTGGCTAAATTTGCCGCTGCCGGTAAACGCGTTCGCAAAAAAGACCTGGGTGCTATGATGATGAGCTATGGCTATGTGTACGTAGCACAAGTGGCTATGGGCGCTAACCAGTCGCAGTACTTCAAAGCACTGAGAGAAGCAGAAGCTTATCCCGGACCATCGCTGATCATTGCTTACTCTCCATGTATCAACCACGGATTGCGTGCCAGCATGGGACGTACCCAGGAAGAAGAGAAAAAAGCAGTGGAAGCAGGTTACTGGTCGCTGTACCGTTACAACCCACTGTTGGAAGCAGAAGGTAAAAACCCGTTCCAGCTTGATTCAAAAGAGCCGGATTGGAACAAATTCCAGGACTTCCTAAACGGCGAAGTACGTTATACTTCACTGAAAAAATCGTTCCCGGCAGTAGCCGACGAACTTTTCTCGGCAGCTGAAGACAACGCAAAATGGCGTCACAACTCGTACAAACGACTGGCAGCCATGGATTTCTCGCAGCCAGAAGCTGAAGTAGAGGCATAAAAAAAACCTTACTATATAAAAAGGCCGCTCTCCGTTTTCGGAAGCGGCTTTTTTTGTTGTGTCTTGTATAGGAATGGTGCTGCGGATTATTTACAACTAGCTTTAATTCTCCAAAAGGAAGGCGCATACTGCTTGAAACGAAAGCAAATCAGGTTGATTTCTCTAATGGAATCTGTATTTTTCACAAATGTTTAGATACAATTAACACCAGCTAACAAACTCCCATTCAAAACCCAACTCTTTCCACACATTTGCAATTTATTTTTCAATAACTATCGGTTCTCCTACCAGGGAAGCAGGAATCCGGATTAAGCATGCTCCTGAGACTTCATCCCAGCTCCATTCCGCTTTTTCAATGGTATCAGGTAAAATATTCTCCGATTTTTTAACCTTGAAGGTTTTTAATTTTTTATCTGATAAATGAACCGATGTCGGCTTTCGTTCCATGTAAACCTGGTAAACCAAGTCTCGGCTCCGGACTCTAAACCCATTTGAATCGATTGCCTTGAAACCAATCTCCAAGCCTGTTCTTTTTGCCAGGCACTGAATTTTACGCTTTACGAATATGTCCGACTTATAGTTATTCGTCTCACCATCGTCTTCATAAACTTCAAATTTTGCCGATTTATTGATACCGGCGGGAAATACACTCAATAAAAGCGGATAATCAGCCTTTTCGCCTATAAATTGCATCACTGGCATTTGTGGAATAATCGAACCTCTTTTCACAAACATTGGGATGGTTTCAAGCTCAACCGGATATTCAATCCATTGATTGCCAGTAAACGCATTCGCTGGATCATTGAAATCTAACCACTCTCCTTCCGGCAGATAGATTCTTTTGAAAGCTGCCCCCTCTTCCATAACCGGGGCCACCAGCAACTCTTCTCCAAACATAAATTCAGAATCAAGATTCGCAGCTTCAGGATCATCCGGATATTCCAGCATCAACGCACGCATCAAAGGAAGTCCGGTATCATGTGCTTCCCGTGCGTACGTATAAATGTAAGGGAACAGCTGGTACTTCAACTCAATGGTTGTTTTTGCAATTTGTTCAGCTTCCTCCCCAAACAACCAGGGCTCTACGGCATTGTTACCTTCGTGATGAATGCGACTGAGCGGGTTAAACGCACCAAACTGAAGCCAGCGAACATATAATTCACGCATTGCACCGTAATCGGTAATATCGCCGCAGTACCCGGAAATATCGGTTGCCCAAAATGGAATACCGCCCATTCCGGCAGATAACGCTATGGGCAGCTGAGCGGCCAATTGATTCCACCCATCGGTAACGTCGTTGCCATTACCCGCATCGCCCGACCAACCAAAAGTATAGCGTTGCATACCGGCAAAAGCAGCGCGAGTCATCTGAAAAATTCGGGTATTTGGATTGTGTTTCTCAAATTGTTGAGTTACAATTTTGTCCCAGATCAATCCGTAAACATTATGAATTTCATCGTGCATCCCAAGGTGATGTTTCATGGACAACCGGTCGAAGCTTTCTTCGTTACTCCAGGCAGGTTCACCCATGTCTGTCCAAAACCCCCGTACCCCCACATCTAATACCTTTTGTTGATAATTCCCCCACCAATCGGCTACCTCCGGATTCGAAAAATCAACCACACCACAATTTCCACCCCAAGGCCAGGGCATATCGTACGTTTTACCAGACCGAACATCAGTTGCAAAATAACCCAGAGAATCAGCTTCGTGCCACTGGCTTTTATTTGTTTGCGAAATTATCGGGTTTTGAGATACAATTACTTTAAAACCTTCAGACTCCAAATCGGACAGCATTTTTGCCGGATTTTCGTAATTTCCGTCTCGCCATTCAAAATCCTGCAAGTTCTGTGTCCAGCCAATATCCTGATAAATAATGTCGCATGGAATCTCCCGGTCGCGATATCCCTTTGCTATTTCACGGGTAAGCTGTTCGTTGGTAAGCATTCCCCTGCATTGGGCAAAGCCCAGTGCCCAGGCCGGCGGCATAATCGGCTGGCCAGTCAGCTTTGTATAACCACTGATAATTTGCTTATAGGTTGGCCCATATATAAAGTAATATTCCATTTCTCCTCCGGGAGTAGAAAATGAATAATAGTTATCCGACTCTACCCCAAAATCATAAGTTGTTTTATAGGTATTATCGAAGAAAATCCCGTAACCGGAACTACTCATAAAAAAAGGAATGCTTTTGTAGAGCGGATCTTCATTTACAGAATAGCATGGTTTGTCACTGTTCCACATTTTTAACCGGCTTCCAACACGATCCAACGGTCCGTTTTTTTCACCCAAGCCATAAATATGTTCTCCCGGCTTCAATGTCTTATAACTTGACATTTGAGTTGAATCGACCACAAACCCCATGTCCAGGAAATCCTCCATCAGCAATTTCTGGTATTTGTCGTAAACCCTTATTTGAAAAGGTGATTTTTCAATCCGAACGATCAGTTCTCCGGTATATATTTCGTAACTGCCCGGTTGCTCCGAAATATTTAGGTGTGAGTTCCCATCGCCTTTTTTTATCACGGCAAATGACTCATTGTTTCTTTTAAAACCATCGGTATCGTACCATATTTTTAAAATGCCTGAACCGACATCTTCTATTTGAACCTGAATATTATATTCACAATCAAAGATTACTTTATTGCCTTGTATCTTATAAGAATGACAGGTGCCTGGCTTTACATTTTCGGCCTGCACCGGCATTATGATTCCCCCAAAAAGGGAAAGGAAAATTAGTCTTAAAAAATATTTCTTCATGCCTTTGTATTTGTACTATTCATTAATTTTTAAAATTTCACCTTTTATAATGAAGGTCGGAGTGGCTCCAATTAAACTCCTCGAAGCAAGCTGACGGGTTGTCAAATTGGGCAACCATTGTTTTATTCAAACCAAGGTGCGAGGAATACAACCCAATGGGTTTCCTCTCCGTTAGTAGACAGCTCTAGATCCCTGCCAGACGGACAGGAGTTCGGCTAAATGATTTTGACAAACAAAATCATAGCTTATTGATTTAGAGCCTAAAGCACTAAAGTGCTCTATCTGCTTACACAGTAATATGACTTTTGGGACTATTCGAACTCCAACACGATCGTTGTCCAGTATTTCAGCTCAGGCAGTGTAAAAACAACACGGTCGTTGCTTTGGAAAAAATCGAGTGCACGCGAAGCACCCCCTATAATGTCGGGTGATGCCACCCACACTTTTTTTACTGTTTGAGCCGATGCAACAGAAAGAGGAGCATCTTTTATAAGGGTTGGACTTGCCTGGTTTCCGTCATTGTCTCTCCACTGCTGACTTTTCGAATCTGTAAAATTGATCAAGTGAACCACCTGCCTGTTATCAACTTTCTTACAAACTGTTGCCACTTCCCCTTGGCTTGCCGGCCAATTGGCTATTTTCATTTTGCCATCAACCGACGTTACAGTTGCCATATTAAAAATTCCGCCATCACGCAGCAGGTTTTGATAAGCCACCAGAAAGTCGTAATAATCCGGCAAAGCTGCCATTAAATCAGCTTTCATTTGCAGATTACTATTCGGAAAATACTCTTTCCCCAACATGTGTTCTCCCAATTCGAGATGCGAGCCCCCAAAAGCAAAAATAACGGCATCAGTCATTAACACAGCAGGCGTATTAAAATACCCCTGGTTGTTTGCCAAATTGTAGTTCATGTAGGCTGCCAGCACTGTATTTTTGGTGTTATTGCTATAGGTGTTGTTCTGCTGAATGATATAGGACAGATCATTGTAAGTATCGTTCGGCGACCAAACTTCAGTGTACAGAAAATCAGCAGAAGATTGCGCAATTCCTTTCTGTCCGTATTGATTTACCGCATTCATTACAATATTTTTTGAAGGTTGCCCGGCTTTCATCGCCTCAATAAAAGGTTTGTAAGTTTGTGAAAGATCCAACACAGAACCATCGTATTTATAGCGAGTTCCCCGGTCACCCAGTTGATCCATATGATACCCATCGAAATCGAGAAACTGGTAAACTGTTTGATTCTCGTCTGCAATGTACTGCTGCCAGTCTGTGTTAGAAGGATCAAGCAGGTAAATATTGCTTAAAAAAGGAGACGATAAAGGATGAAAGTCCCGATTGCGATGCCCATTATCTGTAAATACATACCATTCTTTTTGAACGCCATCGGCTTCTGCTTCGCCCCACGCTCCGTAGACCAAGTTGTAGAACATTGTTTTTATGTTTCTACTCTTTGCTTTTTCAATGTAGCTTTCTACCGTACTGAATGAAATATCGCGGTTAATAATGTCTTTCCAACTACCGGCAGGTACTCCTTGCTCAACTGGAAGTGGCATGTGATGCTTGTTTTGCCAGTCGTAAAACTGGAGTCCGTTGATATGATACTTGGCAAGATTATCAATCACAGCGTCCATTTGAGCATCGGTTAACTGGGAAAACCGGGAGAGGAAACCATAACGGGGAAATCTTGTCCAATCAGATGATACATCAACGCCAACAGTGGCATAGATGGTTTCTACTTCCCCACTTCTGCTGTAAACCTCAACGGCATAACCACGAAAATCGATGGTTGGAGTTTGCCAATTCCAGCTGGAGCCTGATATCGAAGTTTCATCAATAATCTCATCCAGGTATTTATAACGCACCTGTGCCGATCCTGGTAATTTTGAATTGTCAATTGTAAAAACCACGATGCTTCCGGGGGCATAAGCTGCTTTATCTGTTACTAAACTTACATTTAAGTAGTTGGGAGTTACCGGATTTTCCGGGATTTCGAGATTGGGATCAAGAGTTATCTCATCATCCGATTTTCCACAAGCAATAACCCATCCGGCAAACACTAAACTGATTACTATTTTCGTAAACTGCCTCATTAATTTTTCTCTGTTAATTCTTTTGACCTAGAAGTCCACGGGAAGAGTAAGACTTTCCCGTGGACTGATCTAACTAAACTATTGTTTGATGATTGTTATATTTTCACTGTCAAGGTCAATCGTAATTGTGTAATTTCCGGCATCGCCGTCCTGCAGCTTCCATTTATTATCGTCACCTTCGCACCCATGGCGTATCTTGTAACTTCCATTGGTTACCGATTGATTTGGTGTTGCAGCAATCAGCCAATCGCCATCGCACCAATCTCCCTGGTATTTAGAGAACTTAAACTCGCCGGTAGGATTGTCAGCACCCAACGCCCCGGTGAAAGTATAAATGCCGTTGGCATAGATCATCGGCTCGGGGGCCCCAATGTCCCATCCATTCGGTCCTCCGTCGCCAATCAGATAAAGCATGACAGGCTCTATTTCGATAGTCCCCGAATACAGGTTGACCGTTATGTTATAACGCCCCTGGGTTTCTTCTGTAACATGCCATTTGTTATCCGGCCCTTCACAACCTTGTGTTACAATATAATCGGTGGCGGTTAAAACCTGATCGCTCTGCGTGGCATTCAACCATTCGCCATCGCACCAATCCCCTTTAAAAGTTGATATTTTAAAATCTCCGGGGCTTAGTGTTGCTTCATAGGTAAAAACAAAAGGGTCATCACCATCGCGTGTAAAAGCTTCGGGATTTCCAATATTCCACCCACTTGGAGAGGCATCGCCAATAATGTAAAGATTTAAGAAAGCCGGACCAGCCAGTTTTTCAACATCAATCGTTAAATCAACCAGGTTAACGGTTAGCTTGTAATTGCCACTTTCGCTTATTTGCCATTGCACATCATCCCCGCTTCCGCCTTCGTTGTATACCAACCTTCCTTCGTATGCGGGATCTTGTGTGTAAAAATCCTGGCACCCGCACTCATCCTGACTCACAGCAAATTTAAAATTCCCGGTCGTCAATTGCCCCTGGTAAGTAAACAGCCAGGGCTTCGATGTTGATGCAGTTAAAGGTGTTGCACCAGTAATATCCCAACCGTTTGGCGTTGCATCGCCTACAATGTATAACTCCGGACTTACCGGTTTATAAGTAGTTACAGTGAAGCTTTTTATTTCTGTAACGCCATCTTCAACGTCCTCGTTGGTAACATTGGCTGTTACTTTTACCTCAAACTCAGCAGTAGTTCCGGCCTGAATGTCCCAAAAGTTTAGGATCAGGTCGTTTAAACCTGACACGGTGAAGCTTTTTTCATAAACTCCTTTTCCTAAATCATAGGTTTTGGCGCTGGCAAAGTTGTTTCCGGCTTTATCAACCTCCAGAATATACGAAATTGAACTTCCTGTCCCCTGGTTACTTCCCCTGCTCCACGAAATAACAAGCGATGTGTTGGCATAAGCTTCCTGTGATAACACCAGCTCGTTTGCAGAAAGCGATAAGCTTACGGGGTCGCCCTTCAAAATAACAATATCTTCGTCCTGCTGACAGGAATTCAGGAAACCCCCAAAGCAGAAAGTCAAAGTAATAAACATAATTGTTGTTCCAAGCATCTTGGCTGCCTGGATGTATTTCAGTTGAAATCTATTGTGTTTCATTTTCTTCGGTTTAATAATTTATATTAAAATGAGAAATAATACCCGCTTAGTAGCCCGGGTTATTCGGCAATAAATTCGGGTTTGATTCAATTTCCTTTAGCGGAATCGGAAACAATAAATGCTTCTGGGTAGCATTCACCTTACCTATTGAATGAAGAAAATCAAGTCCCCACTGCCCATTGTCCACACGAACCAGATCGAACCAGCGCTGACCTTCAAAAGCAAGTTCCATGCGGCGTTCGTGCAGGATGATCTCTTTCATTTCGGGTTGAGACTTTCCGGTTACAGGTAACAAACCGGCACGGGCACGTACCAGGTTAAGGGGCGCCTCTGCCTCGGTTGTTCTGTTCAAACTATTAAGTGCTTCAGCTTTCATCAGCAACACATCGGCATAACGTAAAACCGGAAAGTTTAAGGGGCTGTTATCGTAAGTTGCCGACACATTTTTGCTCACCAAAAATTTACGAAGGTTGTAGCCAGTTGTTGAGTAAGCCGGATCGTAATCCTTTCCGTCGAACGACGGGCAACCATCGTAAAATACAGTAACATCTTTGCGCAAATCCCCCTCTTCGTATGCGTCAATAAATTCCTGCGTTGGTTGATTCCATCCCCAACCTCCGGCAACCATATCGGAATTACGAGGGCCCGTGAAAGTACTTAACCAAGAAGCCTGGTTTTCATTTGACCAGAAGTTTTCACCTGCATCACTGGCATATTGAATTTCAAAGAGTGATTCGATCGAATTCTCATTCGTTGCATCGAAGTTATCCTCATAATTCGGATTTAAATCGTACCCTAATGTGGCAACTTCATTGGCCAGGGTTATAACCTTATCGTATTCACCCCGGGTTAGATAAACTTTAGCCAGCAGTCCGGCTGCAGCTCCTTTTGTTGCGCGCCCCAAATCGGAGGACGAGTAAGTTGATTTAACCGGCAACATATCCTTAGCCTTACTAAGATCTTCAATAATCAGCTCATAAACCCTGGATTTATCCACACGTTGCGGCTTTAAATCATCTCCGGGTTCCTGGGGATCAATAATCAAAGGAACATCACCAAAATAGCGAACCAAAATAAAATAGTACAATCCTCTCAGGAAATGAGCTTCACCCAGCACCCTGTTTTTCACATCTTCGTTCATAACAATGGCCGGAACTTTCTGCAAAACAACATTGCATCTCAAAATACCCGGAGAAGGTCCGCGGAAAAGATCCAGTACACCTTCATTGTCGGTAGTGGTTACAAAGTTGGCCATATCCTGTGTTTCACGACCATCGTCACCCCCACCGGCGCCAACTATGCTATTGCCAGCCATGATATCTGAAGTCCACATACGCATGTTATACAATTTTGGCCATTGTAAAGGCTGGTAGGCACCGTTAATTGCCGCTATTGCATCCGATTCGGTTTGGTAAAAATTCTCGGTATTGATTGTATCCAGAGGCGATTTATCCAAAAAATCTTCGCCACAAGAGGTAAGCACCACAACAATCAAAAGTATCGGTATATAATTCAAAATTTTCATTTTCATCAAAGATTTTAACGATTAGAAACTAACGTTTACCCCAACACTGTATGTTCTTGTTACAGGATAGGTGTTGATATCGATCCCGCTTGCGCCAACTTCCGGATCGAATCCGGAATAGTCAGAAAAGGTTAACAGGTTTGTGCCGGAAACATACAAACGGGCATAACTCATTTTCACTTTCTCGACCAGGCGTTTGGGGAATGTATATCCCAAAATCACGTTTTTCAAGCGTAGGTATGAGCCATCTTCAACAAAACGGTTCGATGGCCGTACATTTTTATTGGGATCATTAAAGACTGCACGAGGCAGGTTATTGCTGGTTCCTTCTCCTTTCCATCGATTCAAGGTTGCTGTACTCTGATTGTAGGCGACAGCCATACCTTCGCTCCATATGCGGTTGGCGTTGTAAATTTCGTTGCCGTAAACACCTTGAATAAAAAGAGTCATATCAAACCCTTTGTAAGCAAACCGGTTGCTCAATGCAAAAATGAAATCAGGATTCGGGTTGCCAATGTAAGTGCGGTCGCTGTCATCAATCACCCCATCGCTGTTCAAGTCTCTGAAGCGAAAGTCTCCGGCCGAGGTGCGGGCATAAATATCCTCGCCAGGCACCTGCAATGCGTGCGCATCAACTTCGGCCTGAGTTTGAAAAATACCATCGGTTACATAACCATAAAAAATATCAATTGCTTTTCCTGTCTCGATACGTCCGATTTTTTGATTCAGCCCCACATCGCCACGGCTTATCGGAATGGTGTCGTTCAAACTTTTTACCTCGTTTTTGTTAAAGGAAATATTGAAGTTGGTGTCCCATTTAAAATCGCCGGTCAGGTTCCTCGAGTTCACACTGATTTCAATTCCCTTATTCACAACTTCTCCTGCGTTTATGTACGGAACATCCACATCAGAATATCCCGTGGTAATTGGAACTGCCATGGGGACAAGCATGTCTTTGGTATTTTTCTGATAGGCATCAACGGTCAGGTTAATACGCTGATCCAGTATGGTCGCATCAAAACCAATATTCATTTGTTGCTGCGATTCCCACTGTACATTTGGGTTTGGCATTTTCGATGTCACAACTCCATTAACCAGGTTGTTATTGAAATTATACTTGATTGTACTTAATTCCGACGCAAACGAGTAATTTCCAATCTCCTGATTACCGGTTACACCAAACCCGGCACGCACTTTTAAATCGTCGATGAAACTAACGTTCTGTAAAAATTCTTCCTCCGAGATTCGCCACGCGAATGAACCTGATGGAAAAATCCCCCATTTATTATTTGCCCCAAAGCGTGAAGAACCATCACGACGTACGGTTGCTGTTACCAGGTACTTATCGGCATACGAATAATTTATACGGCCCATATACGACATCAATGCCCATGAACTCCCATTTCCGCCAACGTTTTTCTGGCTTAAGCCATTGTCCAGTTGCTGGGTAAGGTCGCTGGCAAATTCCTGTATCGATCCGCTTATTAAATCATATTTATTCTCTTGCGCGCTGGTACCAGCCATAACCGTTAAGCGATGATCTGCTCCAATCGTTGTTTGGTAAGTCAGCAAATTATCCCAGTTCCAGGTAATCGATTTATAAGAAGCCTGTCCCAAATACGATTGCTCCTGCGGTGTTGGTTGCCAGTCGTATTTCGGCGACCAAGTACGTTGCTGCCAGAAGTTGGCTTTCAAACCGGCACTGGAACGAATCGAGAGTCCCTTCATCAATTCAACATCCACATAAACCGACCCCAAAAGGTTGTATCCCAAAGTGGAATTATCTACCAGGCTGGCCTTACCAATCGGGTTAGTCACATCTCCCACCCACGAAGGAATTCCTTCTGGTCCCGCATAAGTTCCATCACTATTATACACTGGTTGAGTAGGTAGTGCGCGCATGGTATTCAAAATACTATAATCGCCACTGTACTTATCGTCGTGATTAAGGGTAATCATATTTCCAAACTTCACTTTGTCTAAAACCTGTGTTTCAGCGTTGAATTTCAAGGCGTAACGTTTGAACCCCGTATTTAATACAATCCCCTCCTGATCGAAATAATTGGCTGATACATAATAGGTGTTCTTTTCTGTTCCTCCCGAATAAGACAGTGAATAATTCTGCATTGGTGCGGTTGAGAGCAAAGCTCCGACCCAATCTGTCCCTCGTCCTAAAGATTCTGGGTCGCCGTATGCCGGATTTTTGACCATACCAGCGTTATCCATCATCTCATTGTGCATCGCGGCAAACTGCGAGCCATCAAGCATATCGATTAAACTAGTTGTTTCCTGAACCCCATAATAAGCACTGAAATTAATCTGTCCTTTACCTGTGGTTCCTTTTTTTGTGGTAATAATTACCACACCGTTTGCACCCCTCGAACCATAAATAGCTGTGGCTGACGCATCTTTTAGAACCTGTATATTCTCCACATCATCCATGTTCAATTGATTCAGCCCTGATTCTGTTGGGACTCCATCAATAACTAAAAGCGGGTCATTGTTGTTAACCGTCCCCATCCCACGAATCCTAAAAGTAGGGTCGCTTCCAGGGGTTCCATTGGCAATAACCTGTACACCGGCAGCGCGCCCTTGCAAAGCATCGCCAACACTGGGAACCGACACAGACTGCAAATCATCAGCATTTATACTCGCCACCGAACCTGTTAGGTCACGTTTTTTTTGCGAACCATAACCAATGGCGATTACTTCTTCCAAACCAACCGCATCTATCTGCATTTTCACATCGATACTCAATCGGCCATTCACCGGAATTTCCACTGTACGCATTCCCACGAATGAAAACACAAGAATTGATTTCTCATTAACATCCGTCAGGTTATAATTCCCATCCATATCTGTAACCGTACCAATCATTTCTCCTTTTATCCGTACAGTTGTTCCGGGAATGGGTTCTCCCGCATCACTTGTAACTTTTCCTTTCACCGGATGCAATTTTTGTTGCCTAGCCGGAACATCATCATTCGACTTTGGATAGAGAACAATCCTGCGATCAATAACTTTATAGCTTATTGGTTTATCCAAAAACAACTCATCCAGAATATCTTCGATACCCTTGTTTTCAATGTTCAGACTGACTTTTTCATCCAGTTTGATTTGCTGAGCGTTGTAAAAGAAAACATAATTTGAGTTGTCTTCAATCACCTGAAAAGCCTCTTTCATCTTCAGATTGGAGTACTTTAAACTCATTTTACTTTGTTGAGAAAATACGCTTCCCGACACGTTTATCAAACTTATCAGGAAAATGAAGAAAGTTAGTCGCATAATTCGCCACAGTTTACTTATGTCCTCCCATGGAAGGTCATAACATTTCACCTTTTTTTTCATAAATTTGTAATGCTTAATTAATTACTAATGAATAGCGTCAACTATTCGTTACATTGATTATTCCCGGGCAATGCTGGAACATTTCCCGGGTTTTTCTTTTATTTTCTTGTTATCCAAATATCCCGCCCTTCTGTTCTGACATCAATTGGAATTGTCAAAGCGATGATTTCAAATAGTTTACCTATCTCCTCATTCTGGAATACACTTCCGGAATACACTTCATTTTCAAGACTGGAATCCTGAAAATGAATGCTCACGTTGTACATACGTTCAAGTGTTTTAGACAGTTCGACCAGCCGTAGCTTATCAAAGTAATATTCGCCTGAACGCCATAATGTTGAGAGCTTCGGGTCAACTGCAACAACCTTTTGCTGACGGTCAGTTTTACTATACAACCATTTCTGTCCCGGTTTCAACAAAACGGATTGTTCCTGACCGAGATTGTCCCTGATTTCAACACTCCCTTCCAACAACGTCGTTTCGGTGTACGAATCGTTTGCATAGGCACGAACATCAAACTGGGTTCCTAAAACATTCACATTCATATCACGTGTAATTACACGAAACGTTCGGGATTTATTCTTGGCAACATGAAAAAA
This sequence comes from Maribellus luteus, assembly GCF_003576475.1. Classification (GTDB taxonomy): domain Bacteria; phylum Bacteroidota; class Bacteroidia; order Bacteroidales; family Prolixibacteraceae; genus Draconibacterium; species Draconibacterium luteum. The sequence continues at coordinate 167,692 of NZ_QWGR01000009.1, forward strand.
TGCTTCACCTTCCAGCTCAACTTCCTGTATGCTTTTATCACTACTTAGACGATATCTCAGTTTAGAATCGTAATTCAGCGCAACAAAAGTTCCATCGGGTAAAGTCAATTCCGACTGTTGTTCCCTGGGTGTCGTAAATTCAATAACCTCAGATTGCATTTCGGAAGTTGTAAAGAAACCGGCCTGTCCGAACCAATATCCCCCCAATCCGACGAGTATTAAGACAGATACTGCAACTGCCATTCTTTTAACATTGAAGTCTAAATACTTACCGGGTTTGTTCTGCCGGAATATTTCAAGCGATTCGTCGCGTATTTCTTCAAAATCAGGTTTTGATCCTGCCAAAAACTCATTTCTCTTGAAATTGAGCACATATCCAATAATCCATGCTAATTTTAATTGGGGCTCATGCTTATCCGACTTTATCCCGCTTAAGGAATCTTTCGAAATTCGCTTTTTGAATTTCGGATCGAATAAGTAATCAGAAGTTGTCTTTTTCATTTCCTGGAATATTGCATTCTACTCTTAAAAGTAAAAAACAGGAAAATATACCCTCCTTAAAAACATGCTGTATAACACAACTAGAGTTTCCGGGAGGACATTTCCAAAAGAAACAAAATGACAGTGTCTGAATCTGATTGAAGGATCGACTTTAATTTGTGGATAGCTTTTTGGATATTATTGCCTACTGACTGATAGTTTACCTGCATTATTTCAGCCACTTCTGTATTTGAAAGATTTTTGTAGAACTTCAAATAAACAGTCTCTTTTTGACGAGCCGGCAGTTTATTCACGGCATCGGCCAATAAATCCAGCTTAAGTTCTTTCTCAATCTCATCAACATCAGTTGAATAAGTCAAAAAAAATTCGTCTGGGATTTCTGCTTTTATTTCCTCTCCACGATTTTTTTCTTTTCGCATATTTCCAAAAATTCGGATACGAAGTGACTTCAGCAGGTAAAACGAAATATTATCCGTGGGAGAAAGACGCTCTTTTTTTCGGGCTAGTTCGAAGAACAAATCCTGGATACTGTCGCGAACCAGGTTTTCATTCCTCGTAAACCGTTGTCCATATTCAAACAACTGCAAGTGATAAGTATCGAAAATGTATGAGAATGCTTTCTCATCCCCTTTTCTAAACCGTTGCCATATTTCATAATCGAAATTCTTTTGCATATTATTCAAAACCAATCCCCAAACACAAAACTATTCTTTTTTTAAACATTGAAAATACGAATGTTTTATATAATGAATATTTTGGATGATAGAAACAAACGACAAGAGCCAACTCCGACAAGTTCAAAACAAAACTCTAAGGATAAATTGAAATAGTTTTTCGGGAAGTTTTTACTTTACTGGAGGCATTACTTTTTGTTTCATTTTAAAACCGCTTACTCTCTGATTACCCGGGACCAACCACCCCAAAAAAGAAAAAGGCCTGTATTTACAGACCTTTTAGTACCCCGGACGGGATTCGAATATTTTTGACAACCAATTCATTTACTGCCACTTATAACCACCAAGTATTACAGGTCTCGATTTAGTCACTCTCTGAAATTTCCCATAATGTATCCTCTAATTTAAGTATTTTTGATCAGAATTGTAGAGTGTTATTATGTTTTTATTCTTGTAAAATATTTGCAACTTTCAATATGCATCAACTGCGAAAAGTATAAAATAAATCTGGGGGCTTCATTGGCTGTATAATCAGAATTTCATTGAAAGAGAAGCTGATTTACTTTTCTTCTTTTTAGGTTCAGGAAGAACCGGTTTCAGATTTGAATCCTGATGATCCAGAATATAATCAACAGCTTTCTGAGCCAATCCGGAAGCCATTACAATAAACTTATTATCGCTTTTTAGCTTTTTGAGCCAACCCTGAATGTAAGCAGCACTGTTATCAATCGTCACGTTTTCGATTCCGCAGAAGCCACATAGGAAAGCAGATCCCATTTCAGCTACGAGCTCTTCTTGCGAATAATCGTTACTCGCGAAATTCAGGTTAGAAAACCGTTCATGTCGATTTAAACGTTTACGGTGGCCTGTAGAATGAACCAACTCATGGAAAATCGTGGAATAATATTCTTCATCCTGAAAAAAGGTTCTTGCTCCAGGCATGTGGACTTCATCCAAGGAAGGAATATAACAGGCTTTTTGCTGGTCAAGCTTTATTACAGGTGAATCTGACCAGAATCGAATGATTTGCTCACAGGAAGCAATCGGATCAAAATCTTGATCATGAGCTGTATTTGCAGGAATTTTATCTGGATCAATACCTTCCACATCATCAATATGGAATATCCGGTAATAACGAAGCATAGGAATTTCCTTGGTTTCATCATCTTTTTCGTATTCCACCATTTTCCAGAATACAACCATGAACGAGGAAGCTCCTTTCTTGATCTTTCCACCAAGATCCTGAACCTGTTTGAAAGTAAGGAAATAGGGACGTTCGAAACCAAAGCTAAGCAGGTACCAGAAGTTAAATCCCCGGTAAGGCTTTTTAGAGACCATGTTACGAGGAATAGCACTTGCTGTTTTCCAAGGCATATGCCACGGTACAACACCTGCTTCCAGGCGTTCTACAATCAGATTAGTTACTGTTTCGTAAATATCAAATTTACTCATTGAATCCACCCATGCCCTTGGGATTTTTTTCAGCTACTGGCACGCCATTAAATTTTGGCGCAGGCCATTGAGCCGGATGGATTCTTGTCAATGGTGCATGTCTGTTTTTTGTGGAGTTAACGAAACACAAAACTGAACGCACCCGAAGGGCGGCTGGCTAAAAATGGACAATTTCAGCCGCCATTGACTTTTCCGGACGGCGAAGTAACTTTGACAGGATTTAAAGGCAATTCAATATTTCAATTCCAGCTTGGTACGATTGCGAGTGGAATTTCTAAAGCGCTTCCCGGTTATCGCTGACATTTCAATTCCAGCTTGGTACGATTGCGAGTTCTACCATTCAGCAAAGTGACAACGGCTATCCGCATTTCAATTCCAGCTTGGTACGATTGCGAGGACTATGAGTATGCAACACAGAAAGTCATATTAAATTTCAATTCCAGCTTGGTACGATTGCGAGTTTTGGTAAATGTTTTTTTGTTTCTTTTTTGCGTGTTTCAATTCCAGCTTGGTACGATTGCGAGGATCACGTATGTGATAACGGATTGTTTTTTACAAGTTTCAATTCCAGCTTGGTACGATTGCGAGTTGAAAAAGAAACAAAGCAATTCAGCCGGGTTAAAATGTTTCAATTCCAGCTTGGTACGATTGCGAGGTAGGATCAAGCGTTGCAATATTGATAGTTAATAAGTTTCAATTCCAGCTTGGTACGATTGCGAGTCTCTACCTGTAATATCATGCTTTGCACTTGTATTTGAATTTCAATTCCAGCTTGGTACGATTGCGAGCGAAAGCGCGAACTGGAAGAGCGCATCGATCAACATTTCAATTCCAGCTTGGTACGATTGAGAGCCGCTGGCAAAGCAATGCGGGGGTGTTTGCTACAAATTTCAATTCCAGCTTGGTACGATTGAGAGTTGAAAATTTTGCGTTTGCCTACGTCCAGGTAATATTTCAATTCCAGCTTGGTACGATTGAGAGTCGATTTTTCGAGTGCAGCATAATCGCTCATCTGAAATTTCAATTCCAGCTTGGTACGATTGAGAGTAAACTCTACTCGCAAAGCGCAGTAGCCCGTACACATTTCAATTCCAGCTTGGTACGATTGAGAGAATTCTCCGACTTCGATATTAACCGTTGCGATGATATTTCAATTCCAGCTTGGTACGATTGAGAGCGAAAGCAGCACACGACGAGCATGTTGATAATCTATTTCAATTCCAGCTTGGTACGATTGAGAGTAAAAGGTGAAAAGGTTTTTTGTGACGGCAAATTAATTTCAATTCCAGCTTGGTACGATTGAGAGCAACGCTTCGCTATCTGACCGCGAAAAGGAAATCAATTTCAATTCCAGCTTGGTACGATTGAGAGCACCCAGCGCCTTCGAACCCGTAACGTCATCGCACATTTCAATTCCAGCTTGGTACGATTGAGAGTGAGATTTGGGACGCCGGCGGCGACCTTTCAAAAAAAATTTCAATTCCAGCTTGGTACGATTGAGAGTCGAAATTCCGATTTCAGGCAGTACCGGAGTTAACGAATTTCAATTCCAGCTTGGTACGATTGAGAGTTGATTGAAAATATACGCAGCATCAGCGCAAAAGAATTTCAATTCCAGCTTGGTACGATTGAGAGGGTAATGATTGCCAAATAAGCCCCGTTATTTGCTATTTCAATTCCAGCTTGGTACGATTGAGAGTTTACCAATTACAGGTTGGAATTTATGATCTAAATCATTTCAATTCCAGCTTGGTACGATTGAGAGGGTATGATTTAGCAACAGATAACAACTTTAAATAATTTCAATTCCAGCTTGGTACGATTGAGAGGATCAACTTTTCTTTTTATTGACTAGATGCCAAAGCCATTTCAATTCCAGCTTGGTACGATTGAGAGGAAAAACAATCTTAGTTATTATTGCTGCCCTCGCACATTTCAATTCCAGCTTGGTACGATTGAGAGCTTTCGCCCAGGTAACTATATCGCCTGTAACAGTGATTTCAATTCCAGCTTGGTACGATTGAGAGTCCACTGCCGTTGATGTTCTTGTTCCTTCTGGAAATTTCAATTCCAGCTTGGTACGATTGAGAGGCAATATGTCGAGATGGATACAACTCATGCAACCATATTTCAATTCCAGCTTGGTACGATTGAGAGATCCGCAAATGGCCCGTAAGGTTGCCATTGATATATTTCAATTCCAGCTTGGTACGATTGAGAGTACATTGGATTAAATAGTGTAGAAGATTATGTGGACATTTCAATTCCAGCTTGGTACGATTGAGAGACAGCACCCCTTTACAGGACATACAGGTCGAACGTTATTTCAATTCCAGCTTGGTACGATTGAGAGAGATGCTCAACGGACCAAGAAGGATTTTGCTGATATATTTCAATTCCAGCTTGGTACGATTGAGAGCGCCCAAAGACTTCATCTCCGAAAAGGCAATGTTATTTCAATTCCAGCTTGGTACGATTGAGAGCGCTAAACCCAGTTAAGTTATGACTAAAGAAGATATTTCAATTCCAGCTTGGTACGATTGAGAGGTCTGTCAGGCTCTTTTAGTAGCTGGCGTATGTCCATTTCAATTCCAGCTTGGTACGATTGAGAGACCGTTCTGCACCCGATATCCCCGAACCGGGTCGATATTTCAATTCCAGCTTGGTACGATTGAGAGCCCCAAGCGCAAGCCCATTTGAAGCAGACATGTCTTATTTCAATTCCAGCTTGGTACGATTGAGAGGTAAATCGATTGCAAGCAAAGTTCATTCAAATTCACATTTCAATTCCAGCTTGGTACGATTGAGAGATCAAACTGTTTCATGGTTCCGTGATAGACAACTTTATTTCAATTCCAGCTTGGTACGATTGAGAGTTTCAGAGTTTGAGAAAACCACGTAATCACTATCATTTCAATTCCAGCTTGGTACGATTGAGAGCCTTTTCGTGGTCCTTCCGGCTGTGGTTCTTTACGATTTCAATTCCAGCTTGGTACGATTGAGAGTTAAAAACATACGAAAATTAATAACTTTGTAATAATTTCAATTCCAGCTTGGTACGATTGAGAGCTACCCCCGTACCGTCAACGGTCCAGAAATTCGTATTTCAATTCCAGCTTGGTACGATTGAGAGCTAAGCGCAATAAAAAGCGGATGGAAGTCGCTTAAATTTCAATTCCAGCTTGGTACGATTGCGAGTCGGCAAATCAAAGTCAGACAGGAACATCGTCATGCTATTTCAATTCCAGCTTGGTACGATTGCGAGTCGGATACCCACCTAAGCAAATCACTGCCAAAAAATTTCAATTCCAGCTTGGTACGATTGCGAGATTTTGGCGTAGATATTGGAATTGAGAGATCATTATTTCAATTCCAGCTTGGTACGATTGCGAGTATAAAGAGCTTACCGGGAACCAATATTTCAATATGTATTTCAATTCCAGCTTGGTACGATTGCGAGCCATACGCCGCCAATTTCGTAGCACTCATTATTTTCATTTCAATTCCAGCTTGGTACGATTGCGAGTTATTTGAAATTATCTCTTTGTTCTTCACAATCTTAATTTCAATTCCAGCTTGGTACGATTGCGAGAATGTTTCCGCTGTTGCCCAGGTCAAACTCAAATCGATTTCAATTCCAGCTTGGTACGATTGCGAGAGCCTATTGGATACTTCTCCTGAAGCCAGGTTGCAATTTCAATTCCAGCTTGGTACGATTGCGAGACCACGTCTTTTACAAATGCCTCCTGTTTTCCGTATTTCAATTCCAGCTTGGTACGATTGCGAGGGCACCCCCGGCGGCTGCGATATTAAAATTTCAATTCCAGCTTGGTACGATTGCGAGCCTGAAGGAATTCATTCCGCGATCTGCGAAGTAAATTTCAATTCCAGCTTGGTACGATTGCGAGGAATATCCTGCAGGTCCTCCGGAAGAAAACTCACGGATTTCAATTCCAGCTTGGTACGATTGCGAGCCGACCGAAATGCCGAACAGGCTGAATATGACGAAATTTCAATTCCAGCTTGGTACGATTGCGAGCTATCGCGGCAACTTGTGCCGTCGTTTGTGTGCGAAATTTCAATTCCAGCTTGGTACGATTGCGAGTATACGGTAACGGTGAATACGGATAACGAATTATATTTCAATTCCAGCTTGGTACGATTGCGAGGTCAACTGCAAGTAGTTGCCAGTTAATCCTCCGCGATTTCAATTCCAGCTTGGTACGATTGCGAGTAGGTAACGACTTGGCAATAATCGGATTTTTATTGTATTTCAATTCCAGCTTGGTACGATTGCGAGATTGATTCTGGCTATCGGACTGAATGTTTTTGAAAAATTTCAATTCCAGCTTGGTACGATTGCGAGTAAGCACCCTCAACCCAAAGCACGCGGTTTTTATCCATTTCAATTCCAGCTTGGTACGATTGCGAGAATCACGATATCAAAGAGTTTAACACGTTCAACCAAATTTCAATTCCAGCTTGGTACGATTGCGAGGATCCATCTAATTACTGCCACACTTGGTAGCTCCATTTCAATTCCAGCTTGGTACGATTGCGAGAGTAGATGAGAATGGAGAACCTTTGGTTGTTTATCAATTTCAATTCCAGCTTGGTACGATTGCGAGCACCCGTCAGAAACTAGCACAGGGGTTACAAACTAATTTCAATTCCAGCTTGGTACGATTGCGAGTATTGTTATTAGTTTTTTCATGCTGCTATTCTTAATTTTCAATTCCAGCTTGGTACGATTGCGAGAAAGTATCCGTTGACTCCACCACTTTATCGTAGGTCATTTCAATTCCAGCTTGGTACGATTGCGAGCCTGTAATGGCCCCCCACGAAACCCCCGTCGTTAATTTCAATTCCAGCTTGGTACGATTGCGAGCGACAAAGCGAATTAGGTGTCCACATTTTAGGATATTTCAATTCCAGCTTGGTACGATTGCGAGGATTTTACCAGCCTGATCGCGGTGGTATAAAATATATTTCAATTCCAGCTTGGTACGATTGCGAGGCTGTGATACTTTTTAGTGCTTGGGCTGCAAATACTATATTTCAATTCCAGCTTGGTACGATTGCGAGCATTGCAATGTTTGACAAACGGCCACGCACCGAAATTTCAATTCCAGCTTGGTACGATTGCGAGAAACGGGTTGGAATGTTTATCTGTCTGTTCATACATTTCAATTCCAGCTTGGTACGATTGCGAGTTTAGGAAAAACAAAAAATCCTGCTCTTTTCCTTTATTTCAATTCCAGCTTGGTACGATTGCGAGTTTTTCGCAAAACTAAAAAATGCCTTACTGATAGGTTATTTCAATTCCAGCTTGGTACGATTGCGAGACCGTGCACTCGAAAACCGCGAAGATAAAACACCCATTTCAATTCCAGCTTGGTACGATTGCGAGCAATGCAGAACTACCGCTCAATGCGCTCGACTACAATTTCAATTCCAGCTTGGTACGATTGCGAGTTTTAGTGAGGTGATGAGGTCTTTAGCGGTACGTTATTTCAATTCCAGCTTGGTACGATTGCGAGAAAAAAACCAGCCCTGTTTAACCCCGCCAGGCACAATTTCAATTCCAGCTTGGTACGATTGCGAGCGCGCAATTTCATCGTTTATTTCGACGAAATGTTATTTCAATTCCAGCTTGGTACGATTGCGAGCAAGTTTGTTGAGATCGACCGCGAACTGGCTACAAAATTTCAATTCCAGCTTGGTACGATTGCGAGGAGTGCATAAGAATACAGGGCGGGAAATATGACCTATTTCAATTCCAGCTTGGTACGATTGCGAGTCTTGTCGATATCGGCCAGCCCCGATGTTACGCCATTTCAATTCCAGCTTGGTACGATTGCGAGTTTTTCATTTAACGCATAAGCTATCGGGTAATCCCAATTTCAATTCCAGCTTGGTACGATTGCGAGTCCGGCTGGGCCTCTTAAGGTGGATTGTAAATATTGCATTTCAATTCCAGCTTGGTACGATTGCGAGTGTACGTTTCAGCGGGGGTTAGATGCCAGTATCTTTATTTCAATTCCAGCTTGGTACGATTGCGAGAGAAGTGGCGGTAATCGTCCTGATTGATTCTCCGGCATTTCAATTCCAGCTTGGTACGATTGCGAGATGATAGAAGGAAGCTAAAGGCTTCTTATGTGAAATTTCAATTCCAGCTTGGTACGATTGCGAGCGCGGGTTTTGATCGTGGTCCCGGATGATATGGAAATTTCAATTCCAGCTTGGTACGATTGCGAGAATCTTCCGGCGAAAAGGAAATTTCCCTTCAGCCAAATTTCAATTCCAGCTTGGTACGATTGCGAGCGGGCTTTCGCTGATAACTAACTAACTATTAACTAATTTCAATTCCAGCTTGGTACGATTGCGAGCGGAAGTTTAATGTTGAACGATTTTTTTGAATACATTTCAATTCCAGCTTGGTACGATTGCGAGTTATTTTGTCGTAATAACTATCGGCCGCCTGTTGCAATTTCAATTCCAGCTTGGTACGATTGCGAGCGATTAGCACTGTGAATATTTGAACGAAGAAACAATTTCAATTCCAGCTTGGTACGATTGCGAGGAGAATTTAAAATAAAAGTATTTGGTTTTTACCAATTTCAATTCCAGCTTGGTACGATTGCGAGAAACCGGATTCCGGTTCGAAATAAATCTTCTTAAACATTTCAATTCCAGCTTGGTACGATTGCGAGTTCGTACCGACCCAATGCCTGGGTAATTCCCAAAGCCATTTCAATTCCAGCTTGGTACGATTGCGAGCTTTAGCCATTGAATCAGCTTTCAATACTTCGATGAATTTCAATTCCAGCTTGGTACGATTGCGAGTAAAAGTGTGCTCGTTGGTTTTCAGACCCAAAGCCATTTCAATTCCAGCTTGGTACGATTGCGAGCCCGTTATCCGCTTAGGCTTCCCTAATTTTATCACAATTTCAATTCCAGCTTGGTACGATTGCGAGTTGTAAGGGTTACCGGCAATGCTAACGGTTCTGTATTTCAATTCCAGCTTGGTACGATTGCGAGATTATGTTGGATCAGAATGCACAAGAGCAAATACGTTATTTCAATTCCAGCTTGGTACGATTGCGAGGCGGTACTGCAGCAGCTGCTACCATCGACAATGTATATTTCAATTCCAGCTTGGTACGATTGCGAGTGGCAGCGGGCCAGCCTTTAACACTAGCTTAAGCCATTTCAATTCCAGCTTGGTACGATTGCGAGCCGTTCGACGACTCAAAAAAAATAGTTCATTTTCAACGAACTACGTTTTTCAAAAATAGTATTTTACTATGATTTTGTTGTCGATCCTCCAAAACGTTTTTCGCCCGGAGGATCGACAAGTATATATAAATCGCTAATTTTCAATATGTCAAAGAACCTGAGGAAAATATTTTTAAGCGTATAAAACGCTATAAGTGTTTACAACGACAGGATCGACAACTCCACTTACAAAAAATTACCCAGATTTTGCCGTTCATGTCCTACAATTTCCTTGTCCAACCACTTTTCCTGGCGTGTCTTAAAAATAATAAGGCTGTCATCATCCTCGTCCATAATTTGTGATGCCCTGAATTTAAATTCCTCCAACCGGGCCTCCGTAATTTCTCCTTCAAATACAGAGTTCTGAATCCAGTTCAGGTACCTACGGCAAAGTTTCAGCATTTTTGCCACACGCTTCTGTCCTACATCATATACTGCAATTACATACATTACCACCACATTTTAAACGGTTTATACTCTTCCATCCCCAACAAATGCTTTTGTATTTTATAGCACTCCAACTTCACGAGGTGTTTATAGCTTACCGAACGATTCAATGTACGGTGCTTAATGGTTTCTTCCAGTCTTTCTTCCAATGCCTGTACAAAAACTTTTTTCCCGTTTGGTTTCAAACTCACACGGTTTAACTGGTCTTCGAAATGATGCCCCTGGATCATTTTCTTGTTCATCACTTTGAATACTACACGGTCAACCAGCAAGGGTTTAAACACTTCGGCCAGATCGAGCGAAAGCGAAAAGCGCCGGTCGCCGGGCTCATGCAGAAAACTGATGGTTGGATTTAATTGCGTTTGGTGTATCGCCCTAAGGCATTGACTGTAACACATCATGTTCCCAAACGAGATCAAGGCGTTTACTTCATTCTCGGGAGGACGGTACGAACGGCCGCCCATACTAAAATCGTTAATGATTAATTCAAAGGCTTCGTAGTAATTCTTCCGGATGTTGCCTTCTATTCCCATCAGCTCGTCAACGGCGGTAGTCTGGCAAATTTTCGAACTCAGCGCTTCAATGTTTTCAATAATCGGCTCCAGGTCTTTTCCTCTGCTATTGTAATACCGCAGGTTTTTCACCATGTTAAAACTGGCGCCATCCAGGATACGCTGCGCCAGGTCGATCCGGTTTTTCCGGTTTTGCTGACATTTTACCTGTGCAATCAGCATTTTGCCCGAGATAAGCGCTTCGCGCGGCATAAACGAACCGGTGTAGTTTTCGTAGTAATCAAAAAAATGAATGGGAATCTGCGATTGCCCCAGAAAATTATACAGGGCAGAATTGGCATCGAGGTTTCCAAAACAATACAGTTCGCCAACATTTTCAACAGGTAAAAAACGGGGCTTCTGCTCGTTGCCATCTTCGTCGTAAGGGGTAAATTTCAGTGTATTGTCGCGGCGCTGCAAACGTCCGGGATTGAATAGATAGTAGGTTTTCTTCATAATTGTCTTGAACTATGATTTTGACTGATTGCCTGATGGACTTTGATTCAATTTAGGTTTCATTACGCGCTTAAATTGCAATGAAGTATTCCCGAAATTAATCAACAGACCGATTTCCATGCCATAAGCTTCCAGGTAATTGATGGCCTGGGCCAAATGAACATCTTCGAGTTGAATGACCGCTTTTATTTCGAGCATTATTTTTTCGTCAATAAAGAAATCGACCCGACGTGTTCCAATATCAAAACCTTTATAAACCAAAGGCATTTCTTTTTCGCGTTCGAAAGCTATTTTTCTAAGCTCCAATTCAATTGCCAAGGCTCTCTGATAAATCACTTCCTGAAACCCATTTCCCAAACTACGATGCACTTCCATTGCCGCCCCGATCACCTCGTGGGTCAAATCCTGGTATTTGTATTTTTCCATCATAGTATTCTTTCAATCCGGTTAATCATAGCTCAGACCTCCCCGCTCCAGCAGAAATCGAAATAGCTGCAATTTTTGCACCTGGTTATTGGTATTCGTTCGGGACATTGTTCTCCGGCAATCAGCGCCTCAATCTGTACGAGCATTTCGCTGATGGCTTCGCGGTCGGGAGTAGTCAGCAGCACCTCGTCGGTTTTGTGCAAACGCGGGTACTCCAGCAACCCGGTGGCTCCCACTACCCCATTTTGTTCGAGCACAAACAGGTAGTATTTCACCTGCCACTCGTGGGCTTCCTCGTGTTTGTCCGATTTTTTGATTTCGTGCACCACCTTATTTTTAGGATCGTAATAATCGATTTTGATACCGTCCAGCTCAATTTCGCGGTACTTCTCGCTGCGCCGCGGGTAGGAAGTTTCGTGCAACAGCTTGCCTTCGTAAACCAGGTCGGAAGTCGACTCCATATTGATGCCGCTGGCAAACAACCACAATTTGCGGTGGCAGATAAGGTAGTAATTGAAATGGGTTCCGGTGATTTGCATGGGCTGAAATTATTGAATTGTACAGAAACCTGACAGGTTTTGAAAACCTGTCAGGTTTGTGATCAGAAACATCTAAAATGGGTGTACGATTTTGATGAATTCAAATTCTGAACAGGAATTACAAGAATCTTTTTATCTCGCTTCGCATTGGCAGAATCGAAATTGTCGACATTCTTAAAATCCGCTTTTGATGAAATGTCATCAAACTCCTGTAAAACTCCTGGTGAAAAATCAGAAGCATCAAATTCTTTCACATTTGGTTCGCCCGGGTTGTCCCGGTAGCCAACAAATTGAAAGAAGCAACCTCGTTTCCCGAAATAGTTTATCCTGTGCAGATAGTTTTGCAGATATTGCTTTGCCTCTTCGCTTTTTACATCGAATATGATTTCGATATTGTCTGAGAGGTAGATATATTCACGGAAAGAAGGCTTCCCACGATACGTTCCATCTCTCAACGATTGAATGGTTACAAAGCAATTATTCACACAAAAGCTACCTGAAACCCGATATTCTATGGTCGCATCTTTTATATAAGAGAATTCTTTACTTTTCTTTTCCTCAAAAATGTCTTTCCCATCAATGGTAATGGCCTGATTGAACAATGCCATCTTAATGGAATAAGGCGAAGGAATCAGTAACGATTTTGCGCCTGAATTGGTCGAGTTGCTTTCTTTTAACGAGAACAAGTTTGTTGGCTGATATATGACAGAGAACTTCATATTCAGCTTAGTTTATAAGGTTCTTCGGCAATTAGGTCCTTAATGATTTCAGATAACGCACCAAGCCCATCAAATTGTTTAACCGTTATTGCACCAGGTTCAATCATGTTCAAGTTTGTTGCAATGGTGCCGATTTCGTTTTCGTATCCTGGATTAATTGGACTAATTGTTGGAGCTGGGATCAACTTTTCTGAATAGGTTACAACCCCTTTGAAGTCGGTAATGTGAGGTTTCTGACTGCTGGTCATGGCTCCTCTTGGATTTAAAAATGAACTCAATAAGGATTGCAAAATAGCTTTGTATCTTGCTTGGCGCTTGGGATCATCTATCGCATAATTACGATCAATGTCGTTAAATCCAATTCGGTAGGTGTCGATATTGCAAACAAAAGCATAAGCACCATGATTTGCAGGACGATGAAAGATGTTCTGACCTTCGTTGGAACTTTCCCCCTTTACTCCAGTGGAGCTATGTACAACTTTTGTGTGTAAATAGGTTTCGGTGTTGTTCTTACCTGGAACACCAATTGTCCAGCCAAATTCTATTACTGATTTACGAGGAGTATTTGAGCTGTCCTTATTTTCTCCGACTTTGTCGGTAATTAGAATTCCGTGTGTGTCGCAAACTGCACAAGAGTTGATAAGGGCATCAATAACAACCCCCGCTTTTTCATTTTTCTTCTTATTCTCGGTGATGTAACTTAGTAACTCAGCCGATGAAATACGATTGGGATTTAGTGCTTTTGAATACTGACTTAATTCAATTCCGTTGTCTACACAATGGTTGACCAAATGCCCGGCATGTATATGCTTAAACATGTCTCCGCTGATACCATTTACAGTATGTTCCTGACCCTCTTTGTCAACAATTGTTAGTTGACGGGTCATAATTTGGTTGCCTTCGCCTCCTTCGTTGTTCAAGGAGTGCATGTTAAGGGTGATTTCACCACTGATAGAAATTGATGCAATTTGTTTTTTCATGATATTCGCATTTTAATGGTTATAATTCTTCTGTTGATCCTTCACTTTCAATTTGTTCTTCAGTCCCAGCCTTATTTGCTTCTTTTTCGGTCAATGCGAAGCCATAGGACGCGAGCAAGGCTCCTACAACTTTTGATGGATACTTATCAAGAAGCCCATAAAACAGACTTAATTCGTTTTCACGAATATTGGCCCTAAGAACGGTTCCGTTTTTTTCTGCATAACGAGCAGTTTCTGCATTAAATGTGGCAATAAATTCACCAATAAATCCAGCTAGATCAGGTGCTGATTTTGACTTGTTTTGCAAAGTCTGAGCTAAACCATAACGGATTTCAAACTTTCGTTGATCCTTGGGAGTGTACTGTAAGGTTACTGTACTTTTGCGAATGGCATAAGCCACTTTCTGAAATCCCTCATTGGAGATGATTTCAGAGATTTTAAATTCAGTCATATTCTTAAAGAATTTATTTAATGAAGTTTCTTGAAATGGCAATGCATATTTGTTTCTTGAAAAGTTTGACATGATATGCTCGGCATACCAGAAAATAAACCTAGCCCAACTTGAGAAATGCGAGCTGGTTAAAAATGTGCGGTAAGCAATCAAACCTTGAGTTGCGTCTCCTTCCTGTTCGTTAATATTTCCAATAATATTGATTTGCTCTTTTAAGAGCTCCACCCAATCTTTTGCTTCATCTTCACTGTCAAATTCAATAAAATCGGGAGTCTGGAGTTCAGATATGTTCACTACTGCTTTGTTTTGTCCCAAATCCTTTTGATAGGTAGAATGAAGACCTGTCAAGATGTTTCTTGCCTTAAAACCTTTATATTCTTCTGTGTTTTCAATAAGTTGTTTGTTCAGGATTAAAAGGTTTAAAATATCAACTCTTAAAGGTGTATTCCCTTTTATATTCTTTTTGAAAGACAAAACAATTTGTCTCTGCAAGTTGTATTCTGCTTTTTTAAAGTCAGGCACAACAACTTTCATGTCGTAACTACTGCCAACCTTAACCAATTGACAGAGCATGCTAGTTAAAGCCCCTGATATTTTCATTGTTTCGCTAATCCATGTTGAATCTATTCCTTTTGCACCAGAACCAGATGCTTTTGCTCTGTTTTGTCCTTTACCCGAATTCGGATTGTATATTTGCAATGCTGTGACCTTATTGTTGAATGACTTTAAATCTTTAATATTAAGGACTACTGGATTGTCTGCATAAAAATCAAAGATGGATTTTATTAAAGCCGGAAATGAATTTTTATTTAAATAGAAATTGTTATATAGCTTCTTGAATACTTCAAAATTATTATTGGTTGCAACTTGACTATAAACATCCAAATGCGGATCTATAAATTTTTCTTCTAAAAAGATTCGATCTATTTCTTTCATTCTTAGTCTTAATTGCTCGGCCTTTTCTTTTCCTAAAAATTCTTGATAGGCTTTCTGAATTAGACTTCTCCTTTCTTTTTTTAATACATCCTGCAACGGAAGATCGAAATAGTTTTCATCAAATGTTTCGGATGAATCCCGAACGACATATTGGAATAAAGGAAAGTAGTTTAACTCCTGAATTTGCTCAAGTTGAATTTCAGGTATTGAAGTGAGTTCATAATACAATCCTTTATCCTCTATCCACAGCTTTGGACGATTAAGTTCAGTTCTGCTTTGGATTTCATGTAGCAAATTGGCTAATCCAAAAGCTTCAATCGTGTCGGAATATGTTCCGGCTCCTTTTTTTACTTTGAATTTGGAATACATGGTCTTATAGTTTTAGATATTTTTCAAAATTCATTGTCGCTTTCTGGTCACATAAACGAAGTATCCGAACGAGTAAAAAATAAATTACCCATTCTTGGCAATTACGGGGTGCATAATCTTTTAGATTTCCTCCTCTAGCTTTTTGCGGAAATGTTGCTTTTACATCAATTTCTCCAAGTAATCGTTCAATTTCCTTATAATGTATTTGTGTGATTTCAAAATCCGCGTAAGTTTCAGTTTCAACTCCATGATGTTTTAATATTGCTGTTGAAACAGAATTGGCGAGATCTTCATAATCATCCGAGTCAATTATTGCCTCAGCACTTTCGATAAATGCATATGCTCCAGCTCCAGCATGGGGCGGTTTATTCTTTGCTCCGCTTTGTTTTTCAATTTCTTTGTCGGTAAGCTCATTAAAATCGCTGTGAGCTAAAACTTCACCATGTTCATAATTGCCTTTGAGTATTTGCAGCTCTCTCATTGGTTTTTGCCAAGCGGAATTGAGTTTCCCGTAGTCATGCAGGCAAATCATGGCTTTGATTAGTTTGTCCCAATCAATGCTTTCTCCCCAGTATGTATCCAGTTGTTGAAAAGCAAACTTAAGTTTGGGTTTGAATTCCTGCTCGTAGCAATTAATAATGGCCTTGTTGTGTTGGGAAAAGGTGTCTTTCCGGTATTCGATTGTTTCTTTTTCTTTTATCTCATAAGGTTTGAGAGGCGAACAGCTTGTTCCTGCGCCCAATTCGAGGCCTGCGCCAGATGCGTATTTGAATATTGATTTGTCGACAAAAATGGTATCGTAGCAATTTTTGAGTAAATACGGATCGTTGATGGGTTTTAATGCAAAGCCCTCGTTATCTAAAGTATCAAAATCAATAAACTGCGAGTCTTTATTGCTTTCTGCTTTGAAAATGACATCTTCATTTTCTATAAGAATTTCTTTTGCCCACTTAATGAACGACCATTTATACAATCCGATCGTTTGGTACTTATATGGTATAAAAGCCCCTCGTGCCTCCTTCGTTACATCAATAATGGCAACCTCGATGCTTTGTATATCTCGTATTGTTTGCGAGTACATGTTCTTTTCACAAGTCTCCCACGATTGCTGTATTTTGGATCGGTTGAAGTCGCCTTGTCTGATAAGTGTAAAATCACTCAATTCCTGATTCGTCAGGATTTCATCAACCAATTTTTGTGAAATGTCTTTGTTTAATGTTGAAACTGCTTTAAGTTTTTCAAAAGTTAATTTGCAAAGCGATGGATCGTAAGGCAAATACTTATTATTGATCGCTTTTTTTTGTCTTTCTTCTTCCTCATCATCCGTTTCAATTTCCAGCATTTCCCGTTCTTCAATTTCCAGAATATCATACACGAATATTTCACCGTATTCACCTTCCCAACGAGCGCAACGCCCGGCACGCTGTAAAAAGGAGTTGATTGGTGAGATCTCAACATGTATGGTGTCGCACGAAATATCCATTCCGGCCTCAATCACTTGTGTTGAAATAAGAATGGCACTTTTTTCATTTTTTGATCCAAACAGACGTTTCAATTCTTCCTCTTTCTGTTTGCGGTCTTCGTCGAAAAAACGGGAATGGAGGCAGATGATGTTCGATTTTTCAAGACCTGACAAGTTTTCAAAACCTGTCAGGTCTAAACTTACAATATCGCTATAGAGTTTTTGTGCCTTTTCAACCCGGTTGCATATAATAATCGTTTTCTTCTTGTGCTGTTTTAATATGGTTTGGGCGTTGGTCGTTTCATCTTTTACAATTACAGACTTCTTAGTATTGTGTCCTTCAGGTATTTTTAGCGATTTAATAATTGCGACATCTTCGGGAAAATCATTGATTGAAACAACCTCTGCATTAACAGCTTCTTTCAACTTGTTTATATATTCTTCGCTCAATGTAGCAGTCATGATGCAAAACCGACACAGGTTTTTCAAGGTCTTCAACATCCCAATTGTAGTAGCCATCGATAATTTGGGGTCAAGAAGATGGAACTCATCGAAAACTAAATAACTTCCAACCAAAGCACCTGCGTTTACATTTGCCTGTCGTTTCGAAAGAGAAAGCGGGAAGCAAAGAAAATTACTCAGAGTCTGGTCGATAGTTGAAAAGATAATATCGGTTTCAAAGTGTTCGTCATTTTTGTATTCGCCAGTATGAATTGAAGATTTGCCAATTATTTTCTTTTCATTTAGAACTTTAGTGACATCGGAATATATGGAATTGGCTAGAGTTCGGAGAGGGAGGCTATATATCATTTTTTGAGGAAAATCAGTTTTCCCTGCTTGCTGGGCGTACAGAAAAGGTAAAACCGAAGCCCATGTTTTCCCAGCACCTGTAGGAACTGTAAGTATTACATTCTTGCCACTTAGCAACAAATCAGCAACCTTCAATTGATATTTATAGGGAGCAAAACCTGTGATCGATTTGTAAAAGTCTTCAACTACCATTGTTCTTATACTTGTTAATCCAAAATTTTTATACAAAGACATCACCTATTAGTCTTCCACAATTCGCACCTAATCGCTTTATGTTTTTGTTCATATCCTCATATTTTAATTGTTTTACAATACTTCCACCCAGCCAAAGCCGCTGCTGCTTTTTTCGCTCGTGCCGGCGTTCCATATCATCCGGTGTACTTCGACAGGTGCCGAGAGTTCAAAATCGAACAGGTTTCCAACAATGCGTGACTCCTCCGGTGTTCCGGGCTTCATCAGAAATCCGGCGCGTTTCCAACCTCTTGATTCTTCGAGCCACTTTGCAGGTTCAGGCTTGCGGTATAAGGGAATCCCGTGTTCATTTACGCCCGTTTTCAGCTTAAAACCAAACGTGCTGCCATCCAGTACCTTCCCTTTGGTATTTTGGTATTTTTCGGCAATATGTTTTACCGACAATTCGTAAAAATCTTTTTCAAAGGGTTTCAGGTACTGCGGGTGTTTATCGTTCTCCGTTTTTAAGCTCACCACCCACGGGGTTTGCAAACGGTACTGCATGGTTTCAGCAAATATTGGCTCGGGAAGCGCTTCCACGCCGGTAACCTTAAAGTCGATGCCGTTGAATTTATCGCCCAGGTAAAACTCCTGGCTTAAAAACAAGCCTTTGATAAAATTAGAGGCAGCTTCGTTTACATCGAAACTAACCTGTAAACTGATCTGGTGTTCTGAAATTTCAAACAGTTTCTTTTCCTTCCAAAGCCTGGGCTTTCCGAAGTTGAGACGCGAAAAACAAAATAGTTTATATAGTTTTGTTTCGCTTTGTCCATAGCCTTTTTCGTGCAGAAAACCGGCAAAATCGCGATCAGCCTGTTTCAGCACCTTATAAACCCAGGCGCTGATGTAATACTGGTAATCCATGGGCAACATACGTTGCCTGGTGGTACGGTTAAGTGTTAATTCAAATCTCATTGAAGTACGATTAAGTTAATTTGAGTGAAGTTGTTTTAAGTTCATGTCAACTTCTGTCAGTTAAAATATTTTTTGCTTTGTTTTGGATAAATTCCTTTAGGCTTTCGGGGAATTCGATAGCAACTTCATCGCAGAGTCCCATCACAAAACGCCCGACTCCCTCCAGACCGGCTACTTCTGCTTCGAACACAAATTTCTCGTTCGCCACCGGTTGTATAAATTCCTCCGATAAAGGGTACTCTTCTTTTAAAAGCTCGGCAGCCCTCATACTAAGCGTTAGCCTGACCGGGATCTCCTTATCCGAGCTGATTCGAAAAACATCAATGGGAAGTGCTTTGTGTTCTTTTTCATGCTCCCACGGTTCGGGCAACCATTGTACCGATGTGATACGGGTATTTTTAAAGGTTTTACAGCAGCGGTCCTCCACATCGTATGCCCAGGTGGCCACATAATTGGTAGTAAAATCGAAGGGCTCAACAATCCTGTCTTTTAATTCTCCGCTGTTTGCTGAAGAATAGCCACGCAGAACTACTTTGTTCCTGTATTTTATGGCCTTTATTAATTCGTGAATATTGGCCGAATGCTGAGGTTTTACAATGGTATCAACCACCCTGTCGAAATCGTAAAGCGCATAAAGCTTTCGTGCCAGGTTACGTTTTAAAAGATTCTCATCGCTAACGGCATGAATTGCATTTCGCAACAGCACCGCTTCTTCTTTTGAGAAGTGCAGCAACTCACTTATCTCCCGAAAATAAGGCGTGTTTTTATCCACATAATAGCGGCCATCAGTGGGTTCGGGAATGATAAAACCAACTTCGCGCAGGTCTTTAATATCCCGAAACACCGTTCGTTCGGAGACTTGAAAACGATCGGCAATTTCTGACAGGCTGTACCGAAGTCCGCTGGAAAGAAAAATGAGCAGCTCCAGCAGGCGTTTTACTTTATTTTGTTCTCTCATGAGCCATGGTGGATTGGGTAGATTATGTTTGTCTTTAAAACTATTCAATTTAGCTTTAAAAAAATGCTGCTAACAGTAAAAGATTTTATGTTGTTTAGCAATGTTTCTTCACTGCCGGCTACAAACCTTTCTTTTTTCTCCTTGATCGCAATTTAACAGTAAATCTTGTTTTATTATGCGTACAGTAGTTTCTCGCTACCAACCTGTTGACATTCTTAGCCCATTGTGCCAGTTGAAATTTATCAATCACTGGCTTTTGAATTTGTAATTCCTTTTCAGCCTTAGCAGAAACATAAGATTTCGGCCGTTTCTCAAACTCCGAAAGCCGGATGGGATGACAAACCGGGTTTCCATTTCCGTCAGTAATAGAAACAACATATCCTCTTCCCTATCTCGGGAACTCTACATTAAAAATTCTGACGATTTTTCGTTAAGCAATTACAGCCCTACTGGGCTTTCCTTGCAGCAAAATATCTTTGACACAATTTATAGCATCAATCTAAATATTATTACTAACCACAGTTATTTAGAAATTGAAAAATTAGTTTTCTTTGATCCCAGTATTGCCAATTAAAATATGATGCTGTCTTCAAATGAGAATCTTCATATCGTTGAAAGTTTAGGATTAATAATTGTTTCCCATAATAATCTACTCAATCAGCAAAGTGTTGAGCGAGTAATTACTGATTTAAAAAACAATCCATTTTTTCGAACGGAATATTCCATCTTAATTGATATACGGAACGCAAATACTGAATTGAATTTTGAAGAGATTGAGGATCTAAGCAACTTTGTTTTTGATAGTATTTATGAAACGGGATTGAATAAATTTGCCATTCTGGCATCCGAATCACAACTCAATAAAGCGGTTCAGTATGTTAGGAGCTATAAACATTCTTCAAAATACCAGGTTTTTTCTGCACTAGAACCAGCACTGAATTGGTGGAAAGTCCCTCAAAACAGAAAATCTCACATAGAATTTAAACTAGGTTATCTAAGTCGGGGAGAACGGAAGTCTTCAATGCTTCTGGCTACATCATGTATGGTACTGGCTTTCGTATTAAATAGTATGCAGGTTCATTCTGATATTTTTGTGTAAATCTGGATGCACTTTTGCCTGGGCGGCAAAGTCGTCCCATTGTTTTACTTCCTGGTTTATTTCGTCAATTATCTTTTCTCCTTTTTTAATGTTGTTGGCTTTGGCAATCGTCATCAGATCTGCCTTTTCAATATCGCGGTTTTTACCGTTTATACTCAATGTTTGCTGATTAACCCAAACGTTTGCAGGATCGTACGAATAACAAACATCGTAAGCCGGTGCCAGCTCCCAAACCCCATCCTTCTTCAGCCTGAATGAAAAGTTTTTAGTATGATCGTCGCAGTTGGTGGCCAACACATTAAATACCATCCGCCGAAACATTTGTTCGGCCTGCGGGTACGGCAAACGCAACAAACGCATGGTTTGAAAAACCTGCTCGTAACTGTAGGCAAACAGGCTGTTGTAATCGAAATGCTGAATACCGCACAAGGTTTGTATATGATGCCTGGTATCGTGGCCTTCGCGGTCAAAACGTTTGGTCATAAAATGTGCCCTTCCGTTTTCTTCCAGCAACTCGCTTGGCATCATCTCAATACCACAGTTTTGTGCCATTAAATAATAGGCATATTCCACACGTCCCCAACCGTGGCTGTCGCCAAATTGAATACCGCTAACACCATCGAGTTTTAGCAACCAATGCGAAAAACCTTTGGGCGCACGTGTTTGCCCCGAGCGTACTTCTTTTGTTTTTTCGTTGTATGCAATAACCGCTTTCGGACGCGCACCACCTGCCGAGGTTCCAACCTTCAGAATCTCTTCCATAGCATGCTTCTCTTCCTGATCGAGTTGGGCTTCGAATTGTTCGCGCTTCGACAGCATTTTCTGCGCAATTTCAACCAGGCTTTTTACTTCGATTGAAAAAGTATTTTTCGCGGCTTTTATTTGAGCCGGTTCAAACTCCAGTGCACCCATTCCCCGGGAGCCGATAAAACACAGTTTCTCCACCGGATTCATACTATTGGGCGGACGGCCGTTTTGCGCCAGCCATTGCTCAATTAATTGATTTCCGTATTTGTCGGGGAGCGAATCGGCCAACAAGCCCGGCAAGCCGTTAAAAGTATTTTCAGGACTATCTTTTGCCGGAAGTAACTCAGGGAAATTATACACCCTGTCGCCGTTGTTAATGGGCATTTTTAGTGGCGACAAATCCCAGTTCTTTTCCAGAAAACGTTTGTCGTATTGAAAATCGGCCAGCTGGCGTTGGCTGTTCCAGGTTACAACGCCAACCGTAGTGTCCCATATTTTTACCCAGGCATAATCTACCATCCTAAATCTTCGTTATTGTCGGTTTTCGTATTTTTCTTTTTAGCGGCACGTTTTCGCTTTTTCTCCTGCAGTCGTGCATATTCTATGGGGCTAATGGTTTCGTCGATGGTAAAACCATCTAACAAATGCAATAGGTTTAAAGCCCGTAACACCTGTATTAAGGAGCTCAGAGTAACCGACTCCCCTTTTTCAATCTGCCCCAAAGTCCAACGGTTTAATCCGGCTTCCACAGCCAGCTGGGCTTGTGTTTTATTTTGCTGAAGCCGTTTATGTTTTACAAACTCGCCAATAGCTGCTATAATAGTACTATCGCTCATTGCAATCCAGTTATTGTTGGTATTTCCCATAATTAACCTCCATTTTTGTGCTTATTGTGAGTGTTTCCCAACAAATATAGAAATAAAACTTATTACTTCACTACATATTCAGCAATACATGATGGGATTTACTAACATTAACAATTGTTTTTCCCCACAATGTTTGCATATCCCAACATGTAATATTTGACCATTATTTTTTGAAGACTTATTCCGACTAGAAGAATGACACTGTGAATAAATATAGAGAAAGCAGAAATTCAAATTTAAAATACCATTCAATAGATTTTTCAGATCGGCTTAAATCATGATAACTTCTAAAAAACATTACTGTTAAAGTGGATAATCGTTCTAATTATCCGTGTATTTGGGGGTTAACATTAGTAAAAGAGCTGCTGTTTAGTAGCTCTTTTTTTACAAACATATCATGTAGTGCATTTAGTATCGTTTGCCCTGTTTTCTTCGTCTTATTTTCGGCTTAGCTGCCTTACCCGGGCCTTTGTTCCGCTCCACCAGCCGATTCAAATCCCTCGCCCACTGTGCCAACTGAAACTTATCAATCACTGGCTTTGGGATTTGTAATTCCTTTTCTGCCCTTGCGGAAATAAAGAACCTCGGCCGTTCCTCAAATTCCGAAAGCCGAATTGGGTAACGAACAGGGTTTCCATTTCCGTCTGTAACAAAAACTACATGCCCCCTTCCCGACCTCCGAATCTCAATATTAAACCGGGCCAGTGATCTATCATACATTTCACGATTCGTGATTGATCTCATGCTATTCAATTCCCTGAATAATTCCTGCAAGTTTTGTTTCAGGTTGCCGCTGTCGGCTGTAAAATTCAGGTTGGGATTTTCTTTTTGGAGAGCCTTGGTCAAATCGTATTTCTGCTCCAAGGTTTTTATAAACTGCTGTACCTTCTTTCGCTCGTTGCTGTCGCTGATCTTTTTGCCGGTCTCCCGGTCAATCCGCGTAGAAACGACATGAAAATGCACCCGATCCAGGTCTTCGTGTTTGTAGACAAAGTAGGGTTGCTTGCCATAGCCCAGATCGTTCAGCAGATTATTGATTTCTGTTTTAATGATTGGATCTCCTATTTTCAGATAATCTTCTGCTGTGGGATTAATACTGATGTGCAGGCATTTGTTTTTCACCCGGGGATTTTGCTGCTCTATGTCGAAGAAGATTTTCAGCCGGTGTTTTTCGGTGTAACTAAAAGGATTCTGAGATAAGGTATTCCGGCTGTCAAAAAATTCAGCGACGCCTTTCTGTACTTTCCTTTCATTGTAAAGCAAAGCATTCTCCGTATTGGCAGTCTGATGGATTTTGATCACCATCTTATTGAGAATCTATCATATCTATATACCGCTGCAGAACCGTAAAACATCTGTCCAGCTCAGTCAGAATCCTTTGCAGCAAAGCCTGGTCAGCATCTGAAAACCGGTAATCCGGAAAAGAATTCACTTTTTTGGCCAATTGGTTCAGGTTTACCCCGATCTTATTCAGATCATAGTCCAGCTTCAACGTAAGCTCCTTAAATTCTTTACTGACCTCAATTCTACGCGTCTCCCGTTTTCGAATCAGCTTTGCCCGGCAAAAATCACTGACCGTCCGGTAGCCCTCCCGTTTGCTACGTTGAACAAGCAGCTTCTTTTCCAGGGTCGTCAGCCGAACCCGGATGCCCTCATTTAGTTTATCGATATCGCTGGTTCTGGGTCGCATTTTCCAGTTAAGGGGGATGGGGTATGCAACTCTTGTTTTCTTAAAGCCGTCGGCAGACACAGGAGTTTATGTTCCACATAAACACATCTTGCACACCCCTCCCCCGCAGTTACTTTCTATTGATCTTTCATGGCCTGCTCAGATCAGGGAATCACCCCGCTTTTTGCTTCGCTCCTTTGGATTCCTTTTTGGTCTTTTCCTGCTCCAGTTCCTTTTCCTGTTTAAATCCCGAAAAATTAATGCTTCGGTTGGCGGCATCCACCTGTAAGGAAGCTCCAAATTTCTTCCCGTTTCTACCTGTCATTTTATCGAGGTACACCTTTTCTCCTTTGGCCAGTTTTTGCTTTTGCTCGGCCGACAGTGTCACTCCTTTTATCTTTTCAGGTATGTTAATATGTTTTGTCCGGAGTGGAATCAGCTCGTTGGTTTTGGGATCAAGTGCCATATAATACTTGTCTTTCTTGCCATCCTTTCCGGTCAGTTCAATGGTCTTTCCCAGGTTTCGATCTGCAAGAAGGCGGTTGCGTTCTTCCTGGGTAAACTTATGCCCCATGTATTCTTCCGGTATCTGCAGGCGCTGAATGGGATGAACGCGGACATTCACGGTTCCGTCATCTTCCTTTTTCAACCTTAGTTTGGCAGGGATTCGCATTTGCTGATCGTTTATCACAGCATTGATCGTATAGAGTTTCTGAGAACGGAAACCATTCAGAAAATCTCTCAGTTCGTTTTCATCCATGTGTTGGATAAAGTTCTTGTTTACTCCTACCTTTTCGAGTTTGTCAAAAGGGATCTCTTCTTTTTTAATACGGGTTTCTTGTTCCATGATTTTTCATTTTTAAGTGATTAATTATATGCTGATTATTGAGGGTTATTGGTGCTATCCTGCAAAATCCGGATGATATCGTTACGAATCCTGTTTCGGTTGTTTTCCAGTACCTCGCTGATGTTATCAAAGTGATACACCCCAGGAACCGACTGGTACTTTTTTTCCTCCTTTTCGATGGCTTCGGTATCTACATTGATCAGGCAATTAAAATTGCGCTGGCTCACCTGCTGCTTAAAATTATCGGCCACCTGCCCCACCATATACCCTTGCGGAAGCGTGGCTATCTTTCCCTCCGGTACCAGGTAGTCCATTTGGGTGGAAAACGAAGTGGACTGCATGTTCCGGTTGATATTGATTGACTGCCGTTCCTGAAGGATTTTGCCCATGCGGTTCTGGATAAAACGCGCCGTCTCGCCCACCGACTGGCCGGCAAAAACATTTCCGATGTTGGTAAGAATGGCATTGGCCTGTTCCTTTCCGTAATCCCGGATCAGCTGGTCAATGGTTTGAATGCCCAGTAAAGTGGATATCCGGTTGCTCCGTGCCGTAGCGATCAAGGTATCCAGCCCCCGAAAATAGATCGTGGGTAATTCATCAAAGATCAGCGAACTTTTATGCTGGCCTTTCCGGTTGATCACCTTTAGCATCCGGGTGATGTACAAGGACAATACGGCGCCGTACATCTCAATACGAAGCGGATTGTTTGCCAGGCAAATCACCTTGGGACGATCCGGATGATTGATGTCCAGCGAAAAATCATTGCCTGAACAAATCCAGTAGATCTCCTTGCTGATGATCTTGGATATGGCTATTTTCAGGCTCCCCAGCTGGCCTTCCAGCTGTTCGCTGGCACCCCGTTTATGGGCATTGATAAAGGGATTGATAATGTTCTCCACATCCTTTTCTTTGGAAAGTACAGCGAACAAATCATCGTAATCCAGTTGCAACAGTTCTATGGCATGAGGCAGGGTACAAAATTCCCCGTCGCGGTGCTTTTTCAAAAACCAGATCACTGCGGCAAAAAACGAAACGGCTGATTCGGAGAAAAACTCCCCCTGTTTGCGGATCCATTCCCTGTTCAGATTATACAAAACGGTCCGGGAAGATTCAAAGGCATCAATCGGGCTTTCCATCAGCTCGGGCAAAAGTGGGTTACAGCGGTAAGATTTCCGGATATCATCAAAATTGATCACGTAAAACTCTGCCGTTTCAGGTAAGGCCTTTTTCCTTTTGGCTTTCAGAAAATAATTAAAAGTCACTTCCGAGAGATCCGGGTACTTAAAATCATAGACGCACATGGAAAAACCTTTCTCCAGGTGTTGTTTGATAAAGGGAAGTACCACTGAATAGGATTTTCCGGATCCGGGTGTGCCGATCACAATGGTTCCCCGAAAAGGATTGATCACATTGATCCAGCCTTTGTGCTGGCGGTTCCGGTATTGATAAATGGTTTCAAGGTTTACCGAATACTCATTCCCTTCATAGACCCTCTCCTGGGGAAAACTTTCATTTTCCAGGTTAAAACGGTCCTTCATCAGGTTCACATTGATGAGTTTTGACAGGTTGTCAAAAGCCAGGTTCAGAATCACAAATCCCACGAAGGATAAAAACAGGTAAACAACAGCCATCCTTTCAATTAACAGCAAACTTCCCCAGTACAAAACAAGACCGGTAAGTAACTGAACCACGATGCTGGATACTTTCAGATCACGGTCCTTCTTGGCTTTGGTACCAATACAGGTAATAACCAGAAAACTCAGGCAAACCGCTTTGGCAGGGATCACAGCCACCAAAAAGTTAATGTGCTGCAACTTCTCCCATACCGGTGCAAATTCAGCAATATACCACCCCAGGTTCCGGAAGTAATCCTCCTGTTGAATGTACAGTGTTACAAACAGCAGCAGGTAGCTAAAAAAGCGGAAGCCTTCGTGCAGACGTTGCAGGGAATTGGACTCATTCACTGTAATGGAATTTTAGAGTTTCAGAATATTGGATTATTGGAATATCAGAATGATTTGGCTTTCAGGATGGCTCTGTTTTTTACCTCCAAGGTCAGTTTCCTGCCCGTGTTTCCCAATGCCTTTTCCAGTAGTTCAATTTTCAGGATACGCTTATCGGGAACAATAAATTTGGGCAGGACAAAGACTTCCCGAAGGGTGGTTTTTCCCGGAATACTTTCCCATTTGTACTGCTGATACAGGGGTTCCACCGGGTATTCCTGCACATTGGTGGCTTTTACGCGCTTTTTATCATCAATCCACCAGTTATACGTTTCCATATCCAAAGCGATGTTGGTGGTATTGGTAACTTCAAGTTCAAAAAACAGCAGCTCTTGTTTGAGGTAGATATTTCTTAAGCGAAAAATGATCCCGGCTTTCCGGCTTACTGAGCTTACCGGTTTTTGGGTGCCGTCGTTTAGTATCTGTCCGCAAAGTTCTTTTAACAGGTATTCAGGTACCGGTCCAACGTTGATGTCCCCGGCTTTCTCCCAGTGAAAGTCTTCCAGTTTGTACGAGATTTTATCTGCATCTGCATACTTTACAAACAGCGAATACGAGCGGTTGGCGCTAACAACTGTCAGGGAAGACTCTCCTTCGTAACGATCCAAGGCTTTTACCCGGACCATGTTGGCTTGCTCCGGAACCACTTCGGCGATCAGTTTGCCGGGATCGCCGACCTGCACATAAGTGATCTTCTCATTTGCGATCAGGTGAGTGGTTTTGTTTTGACAGATTTCTATTTGGTTTTGTGCGGAAACCACTGTGGTCAGCGCGATTAGAATGAATGATAAAATGGATCGGTTCATGGTATTTTATTTTTGATTGATGATATAAACCCGTGTGTTTTTGGTTACGGTCACTTTTTTCAGGCGTACCCTTTTCAGCATGGTCTGGGCAGCGCGGTCGGCAGCCCGTATTCCCGCATAAGTCAGCGGATCAGCTGTCACTCCCATCAGTGAAGAAGTATTGGTGGAAGCGCCCACTTCCTGGTAGACTTTTCGCGCGGCATTATCCGGAACATACAGCCCTTCCATGCCATCCAGGTCACAGATACTGAGTTTCACAGGAACGAAGTTTTCCTTCACCGGCATTTGCGTAATCTCAATCAGCAGACGTTCATTTTTGATTTGGCAGATCCCGTATACAAAAGTGTTGCGCGGTATCTTCTGCCCCCTGATACGGGTGTCCTCCAGCAACCGAAGTTTTACCCGGTTTCCGCTAAGTACTGTTGCCGTTTCATAGATCTCGGCCCTGATCACCGGAAGTTCTTCGCTTTCTTCCCGATTAAATCCGGATGTCAGCTCTTTTCCCAGCGTAAATGCCTTGCTTTGCCGGGCTTCCACCAGATCCAGCTGGTAGCGTGCCTGCCCGAGAGAAGATTTTAGTGAATCGTTTTCACGGTTCAGCCGGATGTTCTGATCCACGATCTGATCCAGCTCTTTAATTCCGGTCTGTAAGACTTGATCCTGAACTCTTTCGGGTTGTTTTACGGCCTTCTTCACAGGATAAGTGCTATATCCGCCCCTCGTAGATGTAATCGGTTCAACACGCTTTTCCCCCGGATTTAACTCCTTTTGCAGTTGCTTCTCCCGCTTTTGAATATGAGCCAGTATTGCTTTCTGAATTCTTACCTAATTCCCCGGTTGAAAACGAAGATATGGAACAATATCTTGGATTAATTAATTCAAAACCATCAAGGGTAAGACGTATCGTTTTAAAGCAAAACGGAATAAAATCCAGGTACTATGCACTGGATAAGAACCGGAAAATCACACACTCTAACGCAGAGCTGGCATTCCTTTCGATAAAAAGACTTTTCCCTGACGAAAAGATTCCTGACGACATTGATGTACTGGCCTGTGCCACGGGTAATCCGGATCAATTATTGCCCTCGCACGCTTCCATGGTACACGGTCTGATGAAAAACAGGCCGATGGAATTGTATTCCACTTCAGGTGTGTGTCTCACATGCCTCCAGGCTCTGAAAGTTGCATACATGTCTGTTCTGTCGGGAATTTCGTCCAAAGCAATCTGTTCAAGCTCTGAACTGGCCTCTCCTACTCTGTTATCAAAAAACTACGAAGAAGAGTACGAGCATTGTACGCAGGTAGGTACAGATCCTTATATGGCATTTGAAAAGGATTTTCTTCGCTTTATGCTCAGCGACGGAGCGAGTGCCGTTTTGCTCTCTGACAGAAAAAGCGAGACGGGGATCTCCTTCAAAATTGAATGGATTGAAATGACTTCTTATGCTCATGAATTGCCTACCTGTATGTTTATGGGTGCTGAACTCCGGGAAGATGGAGAACTTAAAAGCTGGAAAGAATTTGAAAGTCAGGAGCTGGTTAACCGTTCGGTATTGACTGTCAAACAAGACATTCGACTACTAAAACCCAATATTATCCGTTATTGGGTTGATCACCTGCAGTACTGTATGGAAAAATATGACCTTAACCCTGCAGATGTCAACTATGTGATTCCACACGTCTCATCCATGTTCTTTTACGGCAAGCTGGCTGAAGAAATTGAAACAAGAAACATAGATCTGGGGACTAATAAATGGTTCACCAATCTGACAGAAATCGGGAATATTGCCTCGGCTTCCATCTTTGCGGCTCTTGATGATTTAAATAATTCAGGAAGATTAAAAGCAAATGATAAGATTTTGCTGCTAGTGCCGGAAAATGGAAGATTCTCTTATGGAACGGTATTGTTGACCGTACAATAGTAGCGATCAGCTAACTTTTAAACACAAGCTTCCTAAGTACGCGAACAACAAAAGCGACATGCCAAACCGGGAAAGCGAATATAAGAGAGCCAAAGTAAACTCAGCAATAATCTAAGGATTTTGGTGTGCGATCATCATTCATGTATACAAACCTTACTACCGCTTTCATCTACCAGAAAGAGATCGTCATCGTTAACAATCAAAACATAAAAAACTACTTTTTATATCCTGTTCTTCTGTTTGACTTTCGGAATCTGTAAAAACGATAGCCTGTGATCAAAAGAATAGATGGAATAAGTCCGGTAATGAATACTGCAATCCGTCCAAATAATCCAATTGTTTCGCCAATATGGACAGGATATGCCTGAGCGGCTATTTTTTCACTTAACGAATTTTGATGATATTCTGCAAACATCGTAACCTGAAGATCCTGATTCACTTCTATTTCCTTCGTTTCACGAAGTCCCGCCGAAATAAACCGGTTCTTTACATACCTGAAACGATATTTACCGGAAGTTTCCTCTGGGAAATAGACAGACCTCAGCTTATACTCATCTTCGGATGGAAGGCTCAATGCTTCTTCCAAACTATGGAAACTGAACGCTTCTCCTGACATTCTTTTTGTTTCCTTCGCTGGTGAATCCAGAACCTGAAGCGCTGCCTTCCATGTAGGCATAAATGTGAAAAACGATCCGGAAACAGAGATAACAAGCAAGGGAATAAGAAAAAGGATACCTAACAGTTTATGAAAATCGTAATAAATAATTCCTCGTGGCAGGTTCTTCGATACCGAAAAACCTTTCCTTGGATTTTTACGGTAACGTTTCCACCACAAATAAACCCCGGAGGTAAGTAGTAACGAAAAAAACAGAATAGCACTTCCTCCTACTAAATAGTTACCATAACGGGGAATCAGCAAGGTTCGGTGAAAACGTAATAAATGTTCAAAAAAACGGATAAAAGAGGTTTTCTCACCAAGCGCCCCCCCTGTTCCGGGATGAAAATAGTGGTTCTTACCGTCTTTAAATACCAATTGAACACTCTGTTGCTCACGGTAAGGCAGGTGCAAGGCCGACAAATCTCTGCCAAAACGGGTATATAACTTGGACGCAGTTTCATGAATGGTCTCTTCTTTCAATGTGTCGATATTGCTTACTGTCAAAATCTCAGGGTTCAGAGCCTGCAATATCTCCGGTTGCCAAACGTATAAAGAGCCACTTAGCCCGGAAATAGAAGATACAAAACCACATACCAGGCCTATCCAAAGGTGGATTTTTTTTGCAAGGACTATTTTTCGTTTCAAGGATAAAGAAGTTTAAAATCATATGCGAATGAGCTCATCCGCATATGACAGTTTTAACTGACTAAAAATTATAATTCAGTCCCAAACGGGTGTTTATTCCTTCAGCCACTCCAGTGAATGTGCGTAAGGGCGCAGCCCATTGTGAACGGGCCGACAGGTAATACTCGTTTAGCAGGTTATTAATTCCCAGGGATAACGACAGGTTCGACCGGACTTTGTAATCCAAGGCAAAATTTAGAATGGTAAAACTACTTACCGGAAATTCGGTATGGCGAAACGCCCAGTTTCCGTTTGTGTCCTGGTAGGGATTGAACCGCTCGCGTTTGCTTTGATGGGTCATTCGCAACGTTGTAGTTATTTTACTGCCCGGGGTCCAGGTAATATAGGCCGTCGTTTTTGCCGGAGCAATCACATCTCCTCCCAGGTAGCTCAGGTCGTTTTTGTCGTCCGCACTATGCTTAAAACCTTCGACATAGGAATAGGAAGAACCTGCCATCAGCTTATTTCTGACAAGAATAACATCCATCACAAGTTCTCCTCCGAAAATGTTCTGCGGTTGTTTTGATGGAATAAACGCGTTTGCTTCATCGCTGAACACTACACCGGTTCCCAGGTTCGATTTACTGTAGTAACCAACGGCCTCAAACCTAACGTTTCTGAATTTAGACATGAAACCAAACTCGTAATTGTCGGTTACAGCTGCTTTCAGGTTAATGTCGTTAATATCTGCCGCGACAGCCGAACGTAGTATCACCCCCAGATCGGCAATGGAAAATCCCTGCGAGTAGCTCAGGTAGGGGGTAAATTCGTCATACTTAATGTAACGAATACCGAAGTTCCAGGCCACATTGCTGAACGTTAGTTTTCCTCCGTTTACATCTACCGATGATGTGAAATTACCATCAGCCTTAGGAGAATAAGGCAGTGTACTGTAGTCGTCAATATTCATCTGCATGTCATCGTAGCGCAACCCGGCTTTCAGCACCCAATTGTCATGCAGTTTGAAAGTGGATTGCAGGTAAGGGGCCCAGCTGGTCATTTCGATGTTGGGCACCCAGAGACGCCCGTCGAGCAAGCCCTGGTTTGTTTTATCGCGCAAAATGTCTACTCCGTAGGTGAGTGAAATTTCCGAATTTAACCCTGCCTTCAACTGTGTACTAAAGTTTGGACGAATACCGTATTTCTCCGCATTGATAACCGACTGTCCTCCATTTTCAAAGCTTTCAGAATAAAAGAAGATATTTTGGGTTTTCTGATAATATACGTCTGTCTCAAAATGCGTTGTTCCCCCCAAAAGCTCGTCTGCATCGTATTTTAATCGCGTATTGATTAATCGTGTTCCTGTTGGTTCCTGACTAGGAATAGAACCTTCCACTCCATAACCAGGTGTGAGTATGTAATCACCTTCCTCGTTGAGCACCTGCACTTGAGCCAATTCAGCGATAAAGGGTGTTTTTTGAGCACTTTTGTAAAAATTGCCGTTCAATGTCAGCTTTTGGTTTTCCGATAGCTGGTAACTAACCTTTGCAAAGGTGCTGTAGATATCTGTGTTATCCATGCCGTAAGTTGGAAGCACAGGAACTCCGTCAGCATCGTATT
>NZ_QWGR01000089.1 GCF_003576475.1 Maribellus luteus
GGTGGCGATCAGGATCAGCCAGGCGGGCGACATCAGATAGGCCGAGGCGCCGATCAATAGCTGCAACCGGCTGATCCAGTGGAAACCGCTCGCGCCGAGCAGTTTCAGATGCTGGATATTGCCCTGCGCCCAGCGCCGGTCGCGCGCGGCGAAGTCGGGCAGGGTGGGCGGGGCCTCCTCGTAGGAGCCCTCCATGAACGGGGCCAGGTGCACGCCCCAGCCGCCCCGGCGGATCAGCGCCGATTCCAGGGCGTCGTGGCTCATCACCTTGCCGCCGAAGGGGCGGGGCCCCTTGAGGTCGGGCAGGCCGCAGCAGTCGGCGAACGCCTGCACGCGGATGATGGCGTTATGGCCCCAATAGCTGCTTTCGGCGCCCGACCACCAGGACAGGCCGGCCCAGGCGACGCGGCTGTAGAGGCGCGAGCCGAACTGCAGGCAGCGGGCGAACAGGGTCTCGCCGTTGATGACCAGCGGCAGGGTCTGGATCAGGCCGGCGCTCGGGTGGCGCTCCATGGCCGAGACCAGGCGCAGGATGGTCTCGCCGCTCATCAGGCTGTCGGCGTCGAGCATCAACATCTGCTCGTAGGCGCCGCCGAAGCGGCGGACCCAGTCGGCGATGTTGCCGGCCTTGCGGCCGACATTGGCTTCGCGGCGGCGGTAGTACACCGCCGAGGCGGCGTTGGCGCGCAGGCGCTC
>NZ_QWGR01000090.1 GCF_003576475.1 Maribellus luteus
AAGCCGCGCGTGATGGTTTCGCAGATGGTGCGCCACGCGTGGGTGTCCACCTTGGCGGCGATACCGTGGTCGGCCAGGATCTCAACCGCGTGGTCGGCCAGGTTGATGTACAGCAGCACGCCAACGTGCTCGCGCGTGTTCCACACCTCCAGCAGCCCGAATAGCATCCGGGCGCGGTGACGCGGCGACACACCGGCCCACGCGTCGCGCACCGGCAGCGAGCTTTCGATGACGACACGCACTTCGCCGCGATGGCGTTGTTCGCCCTCTCGCACGGCGGCTTCGAGCTTTTGCAGATCGGCCGGCGGAAACGCGCGCCTGGCATGCGACGAAGTCGTCAGCAGGTGGGTGAGGGCGCGGCGTGCGCCGTGGTGGTGTCGGGTCTTGGAAGCCATGGATGCCGTTACCTGCTGCCTGTTACCAGTTGCCGGAGGCGCCACCGCCACCGAAATCACCACCACCGCCGCCGCCAAAGCCTCCGCCGCCACCGCTGCCGCCGCCGAAATCACCGCCGCCGCGTCCCCAGCCACCGCCGAGGCCGCCGCCCAATCCGCCACCCAAGCCGCCGATGGTGCCCGGGCCCCAGCCGCGGTTGCCCATCACCACGCGCGATCCGGGTCGGCCGGGCAGGCTGCCCGTGACGCGCCCGCCCGAGCGCATGGCCGCGCTGAGCACGAAGAACACGATGATCGCCA
>NZ_QWGR01000091.1 GCF_003576475.1 Maribellus luteus
ATGCGGTTCGGCCGGCTGTTTCTGGCGGGCGACGCGGCGCATATCGTGCCGCCGACCGGCGCCAAGGGCCTCAACCTCGCTGCCAGCGACGTGCACTATCTCTCAACCGCGCTGCGCGAGTTCTATGCCGAGAAATCTGCCGCCGGCATCGACGACTACTCGCGGCGCGCTTTGAGCCGGGTGTGGAAGGCCGAACGCTTCTCCTGGTGGATGACGTCGATGCTGCATCGTTTCCCCGACACCGATGAATTCAGCTCGCGCATCCAGATCGCGTAACTGAACTACCTGATCGAATCCGACGCCGCGAAAATGTCGTTATCGGAAAACTATGTCGGATTGCCGTACTAGCGCACCTGAGGGCGTGTTGGAATTTCGTCATTGCGAGCGAAGCGAAGCAATCCATTCTTCGAAAAGGCTGGATTGCTTCGTCGCAAGGGCTCCTCGCAAAGACGAAGAGAGATTTTCGCCAGGCCAGCTGCCGCCACCTTCGCAGCAATAGGCCCTACAGCCCCGTCGATGCCTCGATCCTGAACTGCGCCAGCGCGATGATCGGCTCGTTGTCGAGGACGTCCATGAGTTGAAGCACCGGCAGCTTGCCGTGCGGGGTCAGCTTGATGGTGAGTGTCTGCCCCGAGGTCTCGACGAAGCCGGCAAGGGCATCCGCCGCCGCCCTGACATCGAGATTGGAGGCTGCA
>NZ_QWGR01000092.1 GCF_003576475.1 Maribellus luteus
GAATGCGGGCTGGGCGGGCTGGTGCATGACATCGGCAAATCGGCCATGCCGCGCACGCTGCTCGACAAGAGCACGGCGCTGACCAAGGACGAACTGGCGCTGCTGCAGACGCACGCCGTGGGCGGCCATCATCTGCTGCAGGGCACCGGACAGTTCAGCGAGATTGCACGCGAGATCTGCCTGCACCACCACGAGCGCATTGACGGCAGCGGCTATCCCGACGCCCAGAAGGCCGACGGCATCAGCCTGTGGGCCAAGATGGGCGCGATTTGCGACGTGTACGACACCCTCACGTCGAGCAGCCCCTATCACCATGCGTGGTCTCCGGCGCAGGCCCTGAAATACATGATGGCGCGCACCGACACGCAATTCGATCGCACCGTCTTCCAGGCCTTTACGCGCAGCGTGGGCATCTACCCGGTCGGCACGCTGGTCAAACTGCGCACCAACCGGTTGGGCGTGGTGGTCCACCAGAACGAAGCGTCTGCGCTGAAGCCGGACGTGGTCGTCTTCTATTCGGGCAACACCAAGACGCGCGTGCGCCCCGAGCGCATCAGCCTGGGTAAATCCGACGATTCCATCGTGACCGTGGAAGACGCCACCACGTGGGGTTTGTCGGACGAGGAAGTGTCCGACATGTGCCTGGTCTGAGGCGCCGGCTCTCGGCGCTGGAGGGCGTCAGTAGTCTTCCAC
>NZ_QWGR01000093.1 GCF_003576475.1 Maribellus luteus
AAGGAGGGCAACGCCCGCCTGAAGCAGATTACGCATCGATTGCTGGCTGACCTATTCAAGGCCATCGACGATCTTGATATCACGCCGGATGAAGTCTGGGCAGGCATCAACTACCTGAACAAACTCGGCCAGGACGGCGAGGCGGCATTGCTGGCGGCCGGCGTGGGCCTGGAAAAGTATCTCGATATCCGCATGGACGCGGCCGACGAAGCGCTTGGTCTCAATGGCGGCACGCCGCGCACGATCGAAGGCCCGCTGTACGTGGCGGGCGCAACGGTGCGCGATAGCGTATCTGGGATCGACATTGATCCGGACCCGGCCGCAGGCCCGCTGGTCATTCACGGCACGGTGACAGGGCCGGAGGGCAAGCCCGTGGCCGGTGCCGTGGTCGAGTGCTGGCACGCAAACTCGAACGGCTTCTATTCGCATTTCGATCCGACCGGTGCGCAAAGCCCGTTCAACCTGCGCGGCGCGGTCAGGACTGGCGCCGATGGCCAATATGAATTCCGCACGCTCATGCCGGTGGGCTACGGCTGCCCGCCGCACGGCGCCACGCAGCAACTGCTGAACGGACTGGCCCGCCACGGCAACCGGCCGGCGCATGTGCACTTCTTCGTCACGAGCGACGGCCACCGCAAGCTGACGACGCAATTCAACATCGAAGGCGATCCGCTGATCTGGGACGACTT
>NZ_QWGR01000094.1 GCF_003576475.1 Maribellus luteus
GGCGAAGCCTTTGCGGAATCGGCGCTGCGCCTGCTGGCCGATTTCGAGGCGACGTTCTCCGAGCTGCGCGATCGCGCCGCGGCACGCACCGGACGCGTGACGGTGGCCGCGCTGCCGTCGATCGCGGCGGGGATTCTGCCTGGCGTGCTGGCCAGATTCTCTGCAGAGCATCCGGGCATTCAACTGGCGCTGCACGATCAACTGTCGGACTCATGCATCGACATGGTCCGGCGCGGGGCGGCGGACTTCGCCATCGCGGCCATGGGCGCCGACATGGCAGGCCTGGCCGCCCAGCCGTTCTGCACCGATGACTTCCACCTCGTCTGCTATCAGGAGCACCCGCTTTCGCGCAAGCCGGCGCTGGCCGTGGGCGATCTTGTCGATACGCCGTTCATCCACCTTGCGCGCAACACGAGCATCCGGCAATACCTGGATGCGGCGCTGCATCCAACGAAGCTGCGCAGCGGCATGGAAGTCGAACATCTGGCCACGGCGGCGGCGCTGGTGGCGGCCAACCTGGGCATCACCGTCATTCCTGCGCTGGCGCTGTTCCAGTTCCGCCTGCCGGAGCTGGTGGTGCGACCGCTGCCCCTGCCGGGGCTGGTGCGCACGCTGTATGTCATCCGGCGCGACGGGCGCAGCCTTTCGGTGGCGGCGCAAGGGTTGCTGGACTTGCTGCTGGCGCACC
>NZ_QWGR01000095.1 GCF_003576475.1 Maribellus luteus
AGGCACACCGGCGCGCTTTGCCGTGACCGAAGACATCAACGCCCCGCGCCGCCTGCTGCGGTTTATCGGCGCGATGGTCGTGGCTGCATATCGGCAGATTCTGCGCGACGACGGGCAGGACGCTACGCGTACGCCGTCGGCACAGCGGATCGGTACGTAAGTCTTGCGTCAAGCCGGAAAGACCAGCCGGAACCCGGTCCGCCCGCCCGGCGAGCTGCTGGCCTGCACGCTACCACCGTGCAGGTCCATGATGGTTGTGAAGATGGCCGGTCCCAACCCGGTCGACTGGCTTGATTGCGCACTGGATTGCGCCTGCTAGGGGCCGCCCCGGTAGAACCGCTCGAACAGCGGCGGCGAGGCGGTGTGCGGAATGCCCGGCCCCCGGGTTGCACACGGGAATGGCGTTCCCTTGCGGCACCGGTTCGATGGCCACGTCGATGCGCGCGCCGGTGGGCGTGTGGCGCAGCTGTGCTTCGCACTGCAGGTCGATGGTGATGTTGCGATCGGCTGCCGCTGGGCCGAAGCAGTCGACCAGCACCTGGACTGGCTGGCTTATCGACAGGAGAATGGGCGGGCGACATTACGGCGCAGGCAAACGCGGCAGTGCCGTCTGCTGCGCCGTGACGGTGGCGTTTATTCCGCTTGCAGTGCGGCGATGATCTTCTCAGCTTGGGCCTTGAGCTTGTC
>NZ_QWGR01000096.1 GCF_003576475.1 Maribellus luteus
GTCCGCGCTCTGGATGCGGGCAACAAAATCCGTGCGGTGCTGCAAGGCATCCCGGATACGGCCACGAACGTCGTCCGGCGAACTGGATTCGGCGACCTTGCGGATCACGTTCACGTTCTCGTACAGCGCGGTGAAGTCCTCGACAGCGAAATGCCGTTCCATGGCCAAGGCAATGACAATGCCCAGGCCAAGCAATACCGCCGCGGAGCAGCACGAGAAATAGGCGGTCAGCCGCGCAGTCAGGGATAGACGCAGACGCCTCCTCATTCGTGGTCCTCCGGGCCTTCCAGGACATAGCCCATACCGCGCACCGTATGGATGAGCTTGGGCTCGAAATTGTCGTCGATCTTGGCTCGCAGGCGCCGGATTGCAACGTCGATCACGTTGGTGTCGCTGTCGAAGTTCATATCCCAGACCTGCGAGGCGATCAGCGAGCGCGGCAGGACCTCTCCACGGCGGCGCACCAGGAGCTCAAGCAGCGAGAATTCCTTGCTGGTGAGGGCGATCTTCTGGCCACCGCGCGACGCGCGACGCCGCGTCAAGTCCAGCACCAGGTCCGCAACCTGAACCCGGTCCGCACTGACAGGCGAACTGCCCCGGCGCAAGAGCGTGCGCACCCGCGCCAGCAGATCGGAGAAGGCAAACGGCTTGACGAGATAATCGTCAGCCCCGAGCTCAAGGCCTTTG
>NZ_QWGR01000097.1 GCF_003576475.1 Maribellus luteus
CCGGATGCACCGCGCGTCTTGATCGCCAACTCCAACCTGGTGCCCAAGTGGGCGAACTGGGAACACTTCAACGAGCTGGATCGCAAGGGCCTGTTCATGTACGGCCAGATGACTGCCGGCAGCTGGATCTACATCGGCAGCCAGGGCATCGTGCAGGGCACGTACGAGACGTTTGCCGAAGCCGGCCGCCAACATTACGACGGCAAGCTGGCCGGCAAGTGGATCCTGACCGCCGGCCTGGGCGGCATGGGCGGCGCCCAGCCGCTGGCCGCCACGCTGGCCGGCGCCGTGTCGCTGAACATCGAATGCCAGCAATCGAGCATCGATTTCCGCCTGCGTACGCGCTACCTCGACAAGCAAGCCAAGGACATCGACGACGCATTCAACCTGATTCGCCACCATTGCGAGCGCGGCGAGGCCGTGTCCATCGGCCTGCTCGGCAATGCGGCGGAAATCCTGCCGGAGCTGGTCAAGCGTGCCCGCGCCGGTGGCCTGAAGCCGGATCTGGTGACCGACCAGACCTCGGCGCATGATCTGGTCAACGGCTATCTGCCGATGGGCTGGACGGTCGAGCAATGGCGTGCTGCGCAACGTGACCCGTCGCAGCACGCCCGCCTGACCGACGAGGCTGCCAAGTCGTGCGCCGTGCACGTGCAGGCCATGCTGGATTTCCAGGCCAT
The DNA here is from genome assembly GCF_003576475.1 of Maribellus luteus. Lineage (GTDB taxonomy): Bacteria > Bacteroidota > Bacteroidia > Bacteroidales > Prolixibacteraceae > Draconibacterium > Draconibacterium luteum. Next base: position 681 of record NZ_QWGR01000097.1, read on the forward strand.
GGGCAT
>NZ_QWGR01000098.1 GCF_003576475.1 Maribellus luteus
GTCTACCAGTTCGGGGATGGCGAAGTTCAGATCGGTGTAGCCCTGGCCGTGCGCGTGCGTACGCATGTTGACCGGCATGCCGGCCACCGTGGTGGCGAGATCCGTTCCGTGGTCGAGGTTGAAGCCGCGCAGGAAGTACTGGTTGGCTTTGCCGTCGCCGCTGTGCTGCGTGACGATCAGGCCCGGCACGCTCTCCAGCAATTCGCCCGGCCGCAGCAGGGGGCGATTCTCCAACTGGGCGCGCGGCACATAGCCTTGGTTGGCGGCCTCGCCTGTGGCGGCCACGGCGGCTGCAGAACCACTGGCGGTGACGGCCCCAAGCTGAAATTCCGGCTGCTGAAGGCCCCCTGCATGAGCGATGCCCGGGTGGCCCCACGTCCAGCACAGGCCCCACAGTGCCCCCATCGACCACGCGTAACGCGCCTGCATACCACGGCCCCCTTTGCCCCGGATGTTGTTTGCGAAGTGCTATGCAAGCCTCATACCACATGTCGGTGGGCGAGGGCTTAGGGGGGATGGGCGGTGCGGGTCGATCGCTTTGCGCTGCAACGCTGCGGTGGAAAAGCACGGAGCGCGCCGTGCCGGCGTCGTCCACTCGTCAATGGCCGGGCAGCTCCGCGCCCCACGCCGCCGTAACATTGCCGCCCAGCCGCCATTCAGAAAACGGGCGGCGCGGTGCAATCAGC